>NZ_CP107869.1 GCF_036013645.1 Streptomyces sp. NBC_00490
CCGCAGACACGACGCGCCGCCGCTACGCGGCGGGTCCCGCGCTCCGCGCGGGAGGGGCGGAACTCCGTTCCGCCTGCCGGATCACTCCGTGATCCGGAAATCTGACCTTCGGTCAGATTCGTTCTGTGCGGGCCTGCTCCGCAGTCCCGCACAGAACCTGACGCACCCTTCGGGCGCGTCAGAGGCAGCAGCGAGAGAGGGTCTGGGACGGGATGCGGGCTTTCGGCCAATTTGGGGATGCGTCAGTTCGGACAGATCGATGGATTCTGGGCTGATTGGCTACCCCCTCCCCTGCCCTGTAGCAGAGAGTGGCGAACTTCCTCCGGCTTTCTGAGCGCTGAGCACTTTCTGTTCCTTGAGCGGCCGCGAGGATATGGCTTGTTTTCCAAGAATGCTTCAACTCCCTATTCTCGCAGGCCCGTCCAGAAAATAGAATTGGACTACCTGGTAAGGCGGCAACCTCACCGGGTGGAAACTCTCGAAGCAAATGAAGGGGTAGTGCAATGGCGAAGCTGAAGCCGATTTCTCCGACTCGGATCGCGGAGGCCCGTGAGGAGGCCTACGCGGTGCTGGCCCGTCTGATGGGTCAGCTGGCGCCGGGTGAGCATGTGGTGCGGCTGGGCGTGACCATGGATGGCCAGGAGAAGCCGCTGTGTGCGGTGCTCCCGCTGACCGTGGAGGGTGACGGCGGCGTGGATGACCTGGTGGGCGCCGAGGAGAAGTACCTGGACAACATGGCGTTTCTGCTGATGGTCGGGCTGGCGCAGCCGCTGTCGTACGGCACGTTGTTCCTGCGTTCGCCCGCGCAGGGTGCGGAGGGCGAGACGGTCATCCGGGCCTGGCATCTGGCCTACTGCACGCTCAACGAGTGCACCGCGTCCGAGGCGGCCGAGCTGATCGGCGACCGTGAACCGGCCGTGTTCCTGGACGCGTTCGGGCTGCATGGCAGCGACGAGGACGACGACGAGGGTGAGGCGGTCTACCCGCCGGTCGCCTACACCGTCCTGTAGCTGCCCTGGGGCGGGCTGGGATGGCGACCTGGCCCGCACCCTGCTCCGTGGACCCGCCGGGCGGGGCAGGGCGGGTGGGGGTGCCGGTCAAGCGACCCCGGCACCCCCACTCACAACGACGCGGAGCGTCGTAGAGATTGAGGAGGGGCGGCCCGCATCAGCGGGCCGCCCCTCCGTCGTGCATCGCGTAGCGATGCCAGCGCCGATCTTGCCGGGGTGCGGAGCGCCCCGGGTGTGTCCGCCGCGTAGCGGCGGCGCGTCGCGTCTGCGGAGCAGACCGCGCGCAAAAGAACTCTCGAAGTAGAGCGGGAAATGTGCAGCGCCTTTATTGGTGCCGTATTTCGCTGCGCCCATTATGTTGCTGGAAATAGGTCTGCTGGCGGGGAACGGCGATCCGGTGGGTCGGCAAACCCGGGCCGGAACTCCCCGCCAGCAGCGCCTCTCTCGAAGCACCTTCTATCGTAGGTGATGTCTTCCCTGCACAGGGATGGTGCGCGCCTTGATCGCGCTGGGTGATCTGCCGGGGCTGTGCTGCGGGGGCGAGGTGCCGGCCGCGCGCTGTGCCCCGCTGCTCCCACACTCGGTCTGCTGCGTCGGCTGTGTCCGGCGCCCGGAGCGCGGAGGCCCCGCCGACGCGCAAGCAGAGGAGGACGGCGCGCCGATCCTCCGATGTGCTCCCGTACCCGTCCCCGCCCTTCCCTTTCCCTTCTTCTTCTTGTCTGGGGTGCGTGGGGGTGTGCAGAGGGGGATGTCAGCAGGCGTACCAGGCTTGGGTGTTGGGGTGAGCTGGGGTGATGTGGAGAGGCTCGATGGGGGTGCGCAACCTCCAGCGCAACACCTTGGCGCAACTTCCAGCGCAACACCCTGGCGCAACCTCCAGCGCAACCCGCAGCGCAACAGGGGTTCCACCCGAACAACATAGACACTATTATTTGGAGTGCAGGGAGAGACGGCCCCCGGGAACCGCAATGGATCAACGAAGGGGAAAGACGTGGAACTGACGATCAGTGACGGGATCGTGCGCGGGGTGCGCGGCGCGGATGCTCCTATGACCGAGCTCGCGGTTCGTGCCCGCACGATCGCGAACCTGTTGCCGCTGCTGTGCGCGCGGGCAGGGGTGAAGGTCGTGCACAACTCCGACCGGAATTACACCGGAATTCGGTTCGAGACCACGGCCGTTGGTCCGGTCGTCCTGGAAATGCCGAGGGGTGAGGAACCGTACCGCCTGGTTCAGGAGTTCATCGCCCCGGACAAGGCAGGGCGCATGGAAGTGGAGTTACGGCGATTCCCGCAGATCTACAAGCCCCATGGAGTCGCGTACATCGCGGCCGATTTCCTCCGGTCGAACGGGTTCCTGAAGTAGTCCGCACGGGGGCACCCCGACTGGAGTGCCCCCTCCCCCGGCATCACCGAAAAGGAGAAGGGACGCCATGGAGAGCACGCGGATTCCAGAGCAGGCCCGGGAAATCGGAGCGCCGCTCACGGACGCCGAAAAGGAGCAGGCTCGTTATGCGCTGCGGGAGTTGGCGCGCAGTGAGCGGGACCCGGATGCTATGCGGGTGTCGCACGAGCAGTTGGAGGTGGTCCGGTCGTTCTTCGAGTTGGGTTGGGCGTTGGGTGTGCGCACCGGTCACACGGGCCCGGCCATGGCTGATGTGCCGGTCGACCGCGGGACGGTAGACCGCGCGTTCGTCGACCTGCTGTTGTCCGAGCGGGTGGCGAATCAGCTTGCGCTCGCGGTGGCGCGCAGCCTCAACCCGCAGGACTGCGGGCCGGTGCTGTGGCAGAAGGTCAGGTATCACGGCAGCGTGACGCGCCGTCACGGCGTCTACTGGGTGCAGGCGATCACGGCGCAGGCCGGACCTGTCGTCGGGGCGGTTCCCCGCGTCCGCTACGACCTGTGCGAGGTGATCGGCGGTATGCCGGTGCCCGCTGTCACGCGCGTACGGCGGCAGAGCCTGACGCCGCTTCCGGACTTCCGCGCGCCCCTGGTGTAAACGTGCAGGTCAGGGGTGGGTTCACCCACCCCTGAAACACACTATTATTGGAGTTGTTCGGGGGGGCGGTGGCCCCGCCCCCCGAACCGCAGAGACCAACAGGGAAGGGGAAACCGCATGACTCAGCAGTTCGCCGAGCGCGCTACGAATGTCGCCCCCACCGGTGCCCGCAACGCCGACGCGTCCGACCTGGTCCGCATCCTGGAGGACGGGCAGCGCCGGAAGCTGGACGTCATCGCCACCGCGTCCGCGCTGCGGATGCGTGAGGGAAACGTGCACGTCGAAGGCGTCGAGGCCCAGCTCAGCGCGCGCGGCGTGACGGCCGTTGACGGCATCTACCGCCCCACCGCCGTTGCCGACGAGGGGATCTCTGACAAGCTCCGCATCCCGCTGGCCTACCTGCGCCGCATGCGCGCGGAGAACGTCCCGCTGTTGGACGACAACGTCAACGCGTGGATGCGGCAGGAGCCGGAGCGCCGTTTCATGCTCCGCGCGTTCCGGGGCGAGAACGGCCCCGGGATGCCCGGCGAGGGCGTGGCCCGCGCGCTGCTGTCCGACAGCTACAAGCTGATGGACAACCTGGACATGCTGTTGGCCGCCCTGGACGGGGTGGAGCAGTCCGGGCACCCCACCCGGATCACGGGGTGCGACCTCACCGACCGGCGCATGTACGTGCGCGTCGAGTCCGAAGCCGTCGCCGTCCAGGCCCGCAACCTGCTGCGCGGCTACCGCTCCCCGTTCGACGGCCGCAGCGGTGACGAACTCCCGATGATCTCGGCCGGGTTCGTCATCACCAACAGCGAGGTAGGCGCGGGGGCGTACACCATCACCCCGCGCGCGGTCATCCAGGTCTGCCGCAACGGCCTGACCGAGACCAAGGACGTCATGCGCGCCGTGCACCTGGGAGGCAAGCAGGACGAGGGCGTTGTGTCCTGGTCCGGCCAGACCCAGCGCAAGACGCTGGAACTCATCACCTCCAAGACCACCGACGCCGTTCGCACCTTCCTGTCCCGTGAGTACGTCGAGGCGAAGGTGCACGCGATGGAGGCTGCCGCCGGGAAGACGCTGGACGAGCCGACGAAGACCATCGAGCACGTCACCAAGTCCCTCAGCATCGGCACCGAGACGAAGGACCGGATCCTGTCCCACTTCATCCGGGGTGGTCAGATGACGGCCGGGGGCGTGATGCAGGCCATCACGTCGACCGCGCAGACCCTCACCGACGCCGACCAGGCCGCCGCCCTGGAAGCGCTCGCGGTGCCCGCCCTCACGGCCGCCGCCGCGCACGGCTGATACAGGCCCCCGTGCGGGCCGGGCCACTCCCCCAGCCCGGCCCGCACGGGCCCGACCCACCCGAGAGCTCGGAGCGCACGACCCGGCCCCGCGGAGAGCGCGGAGCGCACCCGCCCCGCCCCGCCCCTTGGCGCGTGGCGGCAGCGCGTCACGTCGGCGGAGCCGCCCGCGCGCCACAACATCCGTCGTGCCCAGGGGCGCAGGGCGGCCGCCGGCCTGTGACGCCCACCGCCCACCGCCCCGTCTCGCAAGGAGTCCTCATGTCTGCACGCCCGGAGCTCGCCCACCCCTCAGACCACGCCATCGCGGCCGCCATGAGCCGCACCCTCACCGCCCTGTCCGCCGTGGTCCAGGCACTCGGAGACGGTGAGCACACCCTGAACCTCGTGGCCCAGCGGACCGACCACGCGTTCGTCACAGGCCGAGCCGACCTCTCCATCGGCATGGAGCCGCTGCGCCTGGCCGTCCTGGACGAAGACGAGTTCTGCGCCCTGCGCATGCTGCTCGTCTTCGCGCTCGAGGGCAGCACGATGCGCAGCGCCGTCCTGATCGCCACCACGGCCGCCGCCGAGCCCCACCCCCGCGCGTGCGGGTGGTCCCTGCGTGACGGATGGCTGCACCCGCTGGACACGGACGCCCTCCAGGCCGCCGTCATCCCGTGCTCCGACGTGGCCGCCGTACTCCGGCAGGTCTACCCCGCCCCCGTTCTCCTCCAGCTCCCCGACTTTGACGAGGAGGCCCCGCATGCCTGAGCCCGAGCTCCCCCGCCCCGACAACGCCGCCATCGGCCGCGCCCTGCACGCGCTCACCGCGTTGCTCCCAGCCCTCGGCGAGGGCAGCCACGCGCTGAACATCAACGCCGAGCGCACCGACGGCACGGAGATGAGCGCCGACCTGTACGTGTCCCTCGAGCCCGATTCGTGGCGCGTGGATCACTCCGCCGAGGAGTACGGGCAGTTCTTCATGCTGCTGACGTTCGCCCTGGAAAACAGCACCGTGCGCGACGCCGTCCTGATCGCCACGACCACCGACGCGGAGCCACGCGTGTGCGGGTGGGAGATACGGGCCGGATGGCTGCACCCCATAGACACGGCCGAACTCCACCAGACCGTCACGTCCCTGCCCGCAGACGACGCCGCGCCCCTCGTGGTCTGCCACGCCCCCGCACTGCACCGCCCCCACAGGACCGCGAAGGAGTAGCCCCTCAGTCGCCATCCACTCCGGCCAGCCCGCCACTGGCCGAGTGCCGCTCCGCGCCCGCACCTCCCCCTTCGGCGAGCGCGGGGCGGCACGCCCCCCCAACCCACCGGGTCACGCCCCAGCCCGCCCGGTCGAGTTCTGAGGAGTCCCAGCCCATGTCCAGCCCGATCCTGACCATCGACACGCCCGCCGGCCCCGTGCGCGCCACCGCCGGCCCCCGCCAGGACGACGCCGTCGTGTTCGAGCTAGGCGGGGCGATGCGCGGCAGCGTGTCGCATCCGCTGGAATCAACCCACGATGAATTCCTCATGATCCTGTTGCGAGCCGTATGACTCCCTTGTCCGTTCAGATCATCTCATTTCTGTCTCATGGCTTGAAGATTGGTTGTACGGTATCTGTCCGTTTGTTTCACCTAATGCGGTGCGCTGACGGGCCAGAACGGGATCGGGCGGTGCCGTGGGGCCCTCCTGGTGGAGGACCCCACGGTCGCGGCCGTCAGTTGGAGTCGCGACGGTCGTCGTGTGACTGCATGGGGCGGTTCTCCAGCGTGAGCCGGTGAATCTCCGCCGCCAGCTTCAGCAGCTGCTGGGGGGAGATCTTCGCTGACAGGAGGTCCTCACGCGCGAACTGCCGTACCTCGCGCAGGGTCGTACGCAAGGTCATGCGCCGGACGAGGGCACGTACGAGATCGGGGGTGTGCTGGGCGATCGCACCGACGACCGTGAGGCCGACCGTTGCCACCACGGGCCACAGGGGGCTGCGGCTCATCAGGCTGCAGGAGAGACCGGCACCCAAGAGGCCGGACCCTCCCAGTGCCCAAACCCGGGCGGTCTGCTGCCGGATGGAGACCTGCGCTTCCCCCTCGGCGGGGGCGGTGTGGTTGCGCTGCTTGCGACGGGACATGGCGTCCTCCGTTGTGATGCCGCGAGGTATCTGACGGAGGCCCAGGGCGAGCAGCGCGGGCGTTTCCCGGAGTTCGCCGAAGATTTTTCGCGCTAGTTCCGTGAGTTGCCGTCGACGCAGCTCACACGGGGGTGAGTGACAGTGGGAGACCGTATGTGGGGGCCGGACAGCGAGCCGGTCACGGACCGGGAGCTGGTGGCTCAGGCGTTAGACGCGTCGCGGCCCAAACGACGCAAGAGGGCGCTGGAGATGATCGCGGAGCGCTATGTACGCGAGGTGCTGGTCGCGACGGCGCGCAGGATGGGGGACGCGGAGGCGGCGGCAGAGGTCACCCAGGAGACCTTCGCCGACGCCTGCGACAAGCTCCTGAAAGGAGAGGGGCCGGCGAACCCCGACCGGCTGGGCGGCTGGCTCATCAACTTCAGCCGCCGCCGCGAACTCAACCACTACCGGCGCCGAGACGTGGCCCGGGAGCGTCTGAGCAAGGCCGACGTGCAGGGTGACGCTTTCGGGTCGGGTGTGTCCCGGGTGGGCGTGGCACGGGACGACGAGAAGCGGCTGGCCGAGGCGCGCGTCATCGCGAGCAGACTCGGGGGCACCCTGGCCGAGGACGAACAGGAGATCTATCAGCTCTACTACCAACAGGGCCTGTCGGTGGCCGAGATCACGGGGCGCCTGGCAGCGAGCGGACGGGCGCTGTCGCACAAGACCGTTCAGAACAAGGTCACCAGGGTGGCCGCCGTCGTCGCGGTCGGCTTCGAGGCGTTCCTGCTCGTGCAGCAGGACCGCACACTGTGCCGCCGGTTGACCGACATCGTCGGCAGGTACCCGGGTGAGTTCGGCGGCGAGCTGCGGGATCACGTGCTCAAGCACGCCCGCAAATGCGCCGACTGCGGTTCCTGCGCGGTGTGTCCCACCTGCAGGGTGCGCGACATCCTCGCCCTCGACACCTGCGTGAAGTCCACAAAGTGCCACCGGTGCACGGTGTGTGACGGCGAACGGACCGCCCTCAAAGCCGAATGGGCACCCGCGCTCGTCATCCTGCTGTTCGTCCGCCCGGTGCGCACACTCGTTCTCCAGGCCATCAACCAGGCATGGTCCACAGCCATCTCGGTGCTGTCCTCCGCACCACCGACGCATCCCCCGATCACCTTGTCCGGCCCATTGAGCGCACCACCGTCTACGGTGCGGCCGTTGCGGCACCCCGTGGTCAAGGCCGCCACGGCCGCAGTCGCCACAGCGGCCGTGATCGTGGGCACCCTGGTGCTCACCCGCCCCGAGGCCGCCTCCCCGGCGCGGACCGTGCCGGTCGTCGCGACCATGCCGACCATCGCGTACGCCACCGATACACACATCCGCGTCCAGACCAAGGACGAGGCCACAACCGTCGCCACGGTCGAGGACGGCAGCACCGTCACAGACCTCGTCTGGTCCGCCGACCGACGCCACCTGGGCTGGCTCACCACCACCGGCCGGCAAACGGCGACCACACTGCACTCCACCGATCTGACGACCGGCCAGAGCCGCACCTGGAACTGCGACGGCTGCGCCGGCCTCGCCTTCCAGGGAGCGAACCTCGTCAGCGTGCGCCAGGGAGGCGAGATCCTGTCCCACCCGCCCACCGGCGCGGCACCCCGCACCCTGGACTTCCAGGGCGTCGACCTCACCGCTGCCGCGCTCCAATACTTCCTCGTCGGCAGCACAGCCCAGGGCAGCGAGCTCCTCATCTTCACGATCGACAACAACGTCGGCGGCGCCGATGGCAACAAGCTGTACCGGATGACCGCCGACGGCATGGTGACCACCGTCGTCGACGACACCTTCACCCAGATTCCCGGCGGCGCCCGCCAGCCCGGCCAGTACACAGCCATCAGCCCGGACGGCACACGGCTGGCCTTCGGCGGCAACGTCTCGGGAGGAGATCCCTGCGAGCCGCCGGACGGCGTCACCGTCGTAGACCTCGACGCCGACAAACGCACCACCACCGCGCTGCCCACCACCGGTACGCGATCGCCGCTGCGGATCACAGCCGTCTGGTTCGACGCCCGCGGAGACGTTCTGGCCAGCGCCTTCCGCCAGCCGGAGAAGGTCTGCCAGACATACGAACTGGGAGATGCCGGCGGCCGGCAGCCGACCGCCGTCTACCGGCTCGCCGCGGGCACCTGGACCAAGACAGACCAGAACGCCACGACGGCCCAGACCACCCCCGGCGGATGGAATGCGCGACGCGCCGGAACCGTCGGCCTCAACGACTACCGGCCCCCCAAGTCACCACTGCTGGTGACCAACGCCAAAAACCAGGAAGCCAAGCTCGACGAGTCCGTCGTGGCCTTCAGCTGGGCTCCTCCCGAGCAGACGGCCACCCCCCTGCTGGGCACGCTGTGGGCGCCGAACCAGAAGGGATACGGGCTGCCCGAACCCTCCATGTTCTACAACGGCGGCAGCCCCTCCGGAATGGTCCGCGACCTGCACTGGACCTCCTGGGGCAAACCCCGCGCCACAGCAACCGGCGAAGCCATCTACGCCGTCGGCCAATCAGTAGCCGAAAGCCCCTGGGAAACCAGCACCGTCGTCGCCTTCGACCTGGGAAACTGCAACGGCGCCCGGACCTACCGGAAAATCAACATCTACTGGCCGCAACACGAAGCCTTCGACCCCGACCGGTACATCGATGTATGCACGGGACAGTACTCGAACAACCCCTGAGCCCGCCCCGCTACTCCGCAACCGACCCACGCCAGACACCTGCAAGCCCGATAGGCCCGAGGACTGCGAGCAAGCGAGCCACCGCTGCACGGCCGAAATGAAAGAGCCCTCGCCCACCGGCCGATACCGACTTCGTCCTGCGGGACGGCACACACGCCGAGTGCAGCCGGGTCGGCGACGGACGGGCCGACTACTCCCACAAGCACCGCAGGCACGGGGTGAACGTGCCCGTGGTCACCGATCCGGACGGGCAGCCGGCTGCTGTGGCTGTCACCCGCGCTGCCGGGCCGGACCCACGACCTGACCGCGGCGCACACACCGGATCATCCGCATCTTCGAGCGCCAGGGCGTTCCCGTCCGGCACGGGCACCGGTCGAACGCGGCGTCGCGCATCTGAAGTCCTGGCGCATCTTCCGTAGATCCCGCTGCAGCCCCAACCGCATGGCGTCAATCGCCAGAGCCGTCCTCACTCTGGAGCGGCAACGCTGAAGAAGCTCAGTGATGAAGTTTGACCGCCTGGGGTGCCGCAACTCAGGGCGTGTCATGGCGAGCTGCATCGAGTTCTGAGCCAGTTGTCGAACTCCAGACGGGAGGCGATCACTGCGCGGTCGGCCGGGACCGCCGTCACCGAGTACCACAGGCACCCTCCACGGATCGGTCTGTCAAGCCGCAGGCATCACTGATGGCGGCGGAAGAGACGGGCGCGGGGCACGGGGCGGTTGAGTGTCCTGCAGAGTTCGGTGTCGACAAGGTCGGGGAAGGGCATGCCGGCGGCGTGATAGTGGGTTCGGGACTGCTGGAGGGTGTGGAGGACGTCGTCATGCCGGCCGGCGGCGCCGTAGAGACGGGCAAGGCGGAAGCTGGCCTGAGCGGCGCCGACGTGGTCGCTGGGGCCGGCGAGGGCTTGCTCTGCCAGCGTGATGGCGTCGCTGAGGCGGTTTGCCTCGGCGTGCAGCAGGGCTTGCACGGTCAGTGCCCTGCTGCGGCCTCGATGGTCGCCGCAGGCGTCGGTCTCCTGAAGCGCACGGCTGATCAGTTCGGCGGCGGTGTGGTCGCCCTCGTAGAGCGCCATGTCGGCCAGCCCCAGGGTTGCCCAGGTGTGCCCGCGGTGGTCCCGAACAGCGTGCAGGGTTTGGGCAGCGTGCTCGTAGTGGGTGCGGGCCGCGGCCCACCGTGGATCCAGTGCGGGACGGCTTGTGATGTGGCACCCGGGCCAGGGGCCTGCGTACCAGCGGCGAGGGAGCGGGCAGCCGCCCACCGTGCTCTCCTTCTCGGTGTCGGCGCGGGTGCGCAGAATCCACCCGATACCGCGGGGTTCCGCGTTGGCGGCGAACAGGGCCTGTGCTTGGTCGAGTTGAGCGAGTGCTTGGTCGTAGTGAGCGTGGTGTCGGCTGATCACCGCCTTTTCCCGCAGGGTCCATGCCAGTCCGCGTTCAAGCGGCAGGGCCCTGAAGAGACTCTCGGCCGCGGTGAGCGTTCGCGCTGCTTCCCACAGCTCGCCCTGCTGGCGTTGCAGGATTCCTAGGTTGCCCAGGGCATCGCTCTCGCCGTATGCGTCGCCCGAGCTGTGGAAGAGAGCGATCGCTTCGCTGAAGCACTCTGCGGCCCTGCCCACGTCACTGCCGCCGTCACGCAAGGCTTCGCCGAGGTTGCGCAGCAGCGCGGCGCGGGCCCCGCCATCCCCCAGACGGTCGGCCGCGTCCAGAGCAAGCTCATGGACCTGGCTGCTGATGTCCCAGCGCCACTGATGCTCAAGAGCGATACTCATGGCGTCGGTGATCTCCCAGCACAGCTCCCACCACCCGCGAACGTGAGCATGGGCGACAGCTTCCACCAGCACCACACGCTCGGCTTCGAACCACTCGACGGCCTCTTTCACATCACCCGCCACAGCGTCGTCTGGCGGCAGACGGCGGACCGCACCGTCACGGCCGCTGTGCCGGGCACCGGCCGGCCGTAGCTGCGTGTCGGCTGCGTCGGCCGCGCTGAGGAGGGCACCCAGCAGACGCAGCACGGCGCTGTCGGACTCGTCCGCCGACTGCTCGGCCGCTCGCTCCTTGGAGAACCCGCGCGCGAGATCGTGGAGCAGGATGCGCTGGCCGCCTGCCTCGGCGCGGCGAGCCTGCACGAGATGTGCCAGTAGTAGTCCCTCCAGGCACGCGTCGGCCGTATTGGCGTCCACATCTAGCAAAGGCGACAGCGCCCAGGCCGGCAGGTCGGGAGTGTCCAGGGCGGACATCAGCCTGAACGCACGCTGCTGCAACGACGGGAGTGCCTGATAACCAGCGCGGAAGACCGCGCGCACGCTGCGCTCGCCCAGGCTCAGCACATCCAGCCGCCGGTGGTCGTCGGCGAGATCGCGGGCGAAGGAGCCCACAGTACGGGCGGGAAACGTGGCCAGCCGCGCTCCCGCGATGCGCAGGGCCAGCGGGAGCCCGCCGCACAAACGGACCACGTCGCGACCTGCTTCGGGGTCCTCGTCCACCCGGTCCCCGCCGCTGATCCGTCTCAACAGATCCCAGGCGGTGTCCTCGTCCAGCCCGGCCAATGCGACGCGCTCATCCACGGCCAGTGTGGCAAGGCCCTGGCGACTGGTGATCAGTACAGCGCACGAAGACCCACCCGGTATCAGCGCACCTATCTGCTGTTCACTGGCCGCGTTGTCCAGAATGATCAGAACACGCCGGTCGGCCAGCTCCGTTCGGAACTGCCGTGTCCGTCCAGCCTCATCGTCGGGGATTCGGCCGCGCGCTACTCCCAGAGCCACCAGGAAGTCGCCCAGAACCTCACCCACGGCAGCAGGACGTTCCTCCGCCCCGTTCAGGTCGACGAAAAGCTGGCCGTCGGGGAAAGACGGCATCAGCCGATGAGCAGCCTGCACCACGACGGCCGTCTTGCCGACCCCGCCCGGACCGTACACCAGGCACACCCTGCCACCGCCCGCACGCCCAGCAGCCTCCACCAGCAGCGCCAACTCCTGGCCGCGACCGGTGAAATCCGCCACCGCCAGCGGCAACTGACGCGGGATTCCGAACGATTCCGGAAGAAGGAAATCGCCATGGGCGAGAACGGGCCCGTACGGCGACAGCAGCACCCGCAGCTCCTCTACGCCTGCGGGATCCTCACCCAGAGCCAGTACCAGCCGCCGTCGCAGCAGAGCCTGTGCAGCCGGAGAACGGCCCGCCTCATCGACCAGAGCCGCACTCTCCTCACCGGGCAGCCGTCCGGCGACCCACCGGTACAGCCGCCCCAGCCGGTCGGCCACCGACTGCTCCACACCCTCCATCGCGCGATCCGCCAGATCGGCACCCAACCTCTTCGCAGACACGATCGCCAAGGCGACCACTGCTGCCACGAGCTCCTCGACCGTCATCGACCGCCCCCGGTCCTCCGCCGTAGCAGCCGCGCCGTCCCCAAACGCGCTACCGCCGCTCCGACGTCAGTCATGCCCAAAACGCCGCCAAGCGGCACCTGGCCCCTCTTCCCATGGCCATCAATGATGCTCCTCGCGCCTCCCTGCCAGAAGTTCGCGGCACAGCGGTCGTTGGCTGAGACACTGCCAAGATCACCGGTCGGGCGTATGGCCAACCGCACGCTCTCCGCAACGCGAACTCCGGTGGAACGGGGCAGGCGCGGCCCGTCTGAGGTCCTGGCGCATCGTCCGAAGAGCGTGTGCAACACGAATCAAGTGTCGTCAACTACCGCAGACGTCCTCACCCTGAAGCAGCCCCGCTGAAAGGACTTACCGCCTCGACGTCGAGGGCGCGGACGCGGATTGGGCGCGAGGCGTGCTGGACACCACCAGCGACGCGACACATGGATCGAGATCTCGGCGAGCGGCGACGCGCTGCACGTCTGGGGGTTCCGCGCGCTGCCGCATGGCAGACGCATCACAGTCAGCCCCGGCGCAGCCGACCGGATGGAAGACCCACTTCCGGCGCCTGGCCGGCCGTACCGCACGGGGACGTGCCGACAGGGGGTTGACCCCCACATGGAACACACTATTATTTGATGTAAGAGGTGTTCGTATGGCCCCGTCCGTCACGCACGTGAGCGGCACCGTCGCCGGTGGCGTGGAAGTCCGCTTCACCCAAGACGGCGTCGCTGTCTGCCGGTTCCGCCTCACCGAGACCCCCACGCAGTGGGATGCCACCGCGCAGCAGTGGCGTGACCTGGATCCGATTTCCTACATCTGCACCGCCTGGCGGGACCTGGCCACGAACGCCGCCGAATCGCTCGTCGACGGGGTCAGCGTCCTGGTCAAGGGGCGCATCACCGGGGTCAGGGACAACGCCCTCTACCTGAGCGTCGACGACCTCGGCATCAGCCTGCGCAGGCGCATCGCCTACACCGAGACCAGCCTGCCCAGCCCGATCGCCGCCCGCCCCTACACCGCTCCCCCAGCGCCCCAGCCCGCCGCCACCTCCCACCAGGCCGCCGGGCCGGGCCGTCCGCCCGCCTGGTGGGAGCAGAAGCAGACCGCCCACCGGCCCTAGCCCGGCCCCTCCACCCCGGCCGCCGACGGCACTCCCCTTCCCGTCGCCGCTGACCACACCCCTCTTCGCCCGCCCCGGCGCGGCACCGGTTCGCCTGCCGGTGCCGCGCCCCGCCCGAAAGGCTGCCGGCCCTCCATGCCCGCACACGCCCTGTCCGAACGAGCCGCACGCGCCGCGCTCGCCGGGCGGTGATCCTGCAACAACGCCGTGTCGGCTACCGCGTACTGCCGTCGTCGAGCCCAGCGATGACTCTCAGGTCCGCTTCGGACATGACCAGGCCCCTGGCGATCTCCTGGGTGAGCAGCGGCTCCGGATTGTGCCTGCCGCTGCGGAGCATGTGGATGGTGGACATCGATCGTGCGGTCTCCCTTGCCATCGCCCTGACCGGAATCCCGCGCAGGTCCATCAACCTGGTGAGCGCCCTTGCGAACGGATGCGGCTCCAGCCGCCCAGCAGGGGCAACGGCAGGACCGAGGACCACGTCGCCGATCTTGGCCTGGAATCTGATCAGTTGGTCGCCCGCAAACCCGATCTTCGCGACGAAAGGCAGGCTCTCACCACCGCTGGAACCGACCATGCCCGGCACTGACACCTCGGTCGGTCAACCTTGAAGGGTGACCGTGGTGATCACTCTCGATCTCCAGGGGAAGAGCCGGCTCAACTTCGCGGACCTTCCAGTCGCGGTTCCACCAGGGAAACTCCTGCAACACCCCGTTGAAGAAGGGAGGCAGAACGGTGAGATCCACCGGGTTCCGGAGGGTTCTTCTGACCTCCCCAGATGACACCAGGCCAGTACCTCAGTGCCGCGACCACCTCCACCGTCAACATGCGGTTCGCAATCTCCATGGCCACACTCTCCCACCCCTCGACAGAGCCAACTCCCCCTGACCAGCCGAACGTTCTCTACCGCGGCACCGTCTCATCAAGACCCCCTACATCGCCCACCCCGAGCCCTTCAGCCAGTCGTGCGGCTGCGGCAGCGCGGCCTCGCCACCGCGCCTGGCGAGGCGGTGCTGCTCTCCCAGGGCGCCCCCTGGGAGACCTGCGATCTGCGGCCCGCCGACGACCTCCTGCTCGTCGTCTCCGCCCAGCGGCCGACGGAACAGCCCGTCCGCCGGCCAGCTGGCCGTCAACCGCTCCCACGCAAAGGCCGGGGCGCTGGTCAAGGCGCATGACTGGCTCACCATCGTTCAACTGCCCTCCTATGCGCCGGACTTGAATCCAGTGGAGGGCATCTGGTCACTGTTACGCCGCGGCCCGCTGGCCAACACGGCCTTCACCGACGACGAGCATCTCGAACGCACCCTCCGCCGCGGCCTGCGCTACATCCAGCTTCGGCCCGACCTCATCGACGGCTGCCTCGCCGGCACCGGACTCACCCTCACCCGACAACAACCCGAGGAGATCAGTAACGCGTCGTCCATCGCGGCTTGCACGTTGAAGCCCGGCGACGCCACCGCGTTGCCGGGCATCAACGTGCCAAGGGCCGGGCTACATACGCAGATAGCGCAGGGCGCCTTGGAGAACGGCGGAGATGTCCTCGGGACCAGTCAGCCGCAGAGCGACATAGGTCAGAACGAGGGCAACGACGGCGCGGGTCAGCGCTGTCACGACGGCCGGTACCTGGTCGCCCGGTGCCTTCAACAGGGCGAGCCAGGCGATCACCACCACGACGAGAAGAGCGAGAAGCATCAGGCCGGTCATGGCATTTTCCTTCACACAGGGGACAGGGCATGTCGCAGCCCTGGCGCCCCGGACCGCGACGGCCACCGCTCCTGGCGTGCGGCGGCCTGCCACCCACCTGACCAGCAAGGCAGCCGATCGGCTCAACCGATCGGCGCCGATCGCGAATACGGCATGAAGTCGGCGCGGTTTCCGAGGTATCGGGCCGGTACGGGGCGTCCGGTCGGCACCGGCACAACTAGAATCGGCTGATCCATTAAATAAGCGGCATATGACAACTTGGGGAAAGATTCACGGATGTTGGGGGACCGCCATCAAGCTGATTCCCATAACAGCGCAGCAAAGGAACCGCGTGGCAGACAGCAAGAACGAGCGTGAAGCGCCCATGTGGGAAGGCTCGGCCCTGCAACAGGCCGTTCACACCCTCTGGCGGGACTCCGGGGAGCCGCCTGGCCACGCGCTGCAGCACCGGAACAAAGACGGCCGCGTCACGACCATCGGCGCCGACACCGCCCGGAAGATCATCAAAGGTGAGGCCCCCGTGCGTGAGACAAGCTTGCTCGGCTTCGTCCACGGCTGCTACCTGCACGCGGACCGGGACTGGTCCGAAGAGACGCTCAGGGAGTGGAGGGGGCGCTGGAGGGCCTGGCAATCGGGCACAGAGTCTGCGGTCGAGGAAGAGTCGGCGGTCGTTGACGCAGCGGGCGTGGCAGCCTCGCCAGGACGCAGTCGGTCGTTTCGCAGAGCCACTTTGATCACGGCCGGAATCACCGGTGCGACGCTCGCCATCGCAGGAACGGCCTACTACGGCCTCACGCCTACCGCGTACGCGCCACCCGCGGGATGGGAGACACGGCGGGCATCCAGCACAGCGGAGCACGTGAACGTCTCCCTCGCCGTCCCGTCCAGCTATCAGTCCCGTCGCGTCCTCGATCTCGACGGCCGCCCGGAAGCCCACTACGTCTCCCCCGACAAACGCTTCAAAATCAAAGTGCGTGCAGGCACGGCGGACATCGGCGAAACGACGACCGAGCTCGCACAAGAGTCGATCAACTGGTACGAACTGGGCGGACGCGATAAGAACGGGAAGAGCCCGACCGTTTCTAGCGCCTCCCCGGCCGGTGAGATCCAGCGCCTCACCATCGACGGCAAGGACGCCGCTGCCGTCACGGTCCGCTACTCCCCCACAACGTCCGGAGCGCATGAGCAGGTCACCAACCTGTATGTGACCGACGACAAGGGCAACTACTACCGGGTCCAGGTATGGGCCAAGGACACCAAAGACAACGCCGAAGCCCAACACCTCTACGTCGAAGTGCAGTCCAGCCTCGACATCCACAACTTCTGACCCCCGGGCCGACATACAGCACCGGTGTGCCTCACGCCGAATGATCAGTTCCCCTGGATCAATTCCGGGCAACGGGGTGCAGGTGGCTCGTATGAACACGAGCGGGCCGGGGCTCGTAGCGCAGTGGTCGTCCCGCCTTCATCGCACGGGGGAGGACACCGGTTCGAATCCGGTCAGCCCATACTGCTTCTCCAGCTCAGCGAACTGATCGTCAGACAGCTTCGGCAGTTTCGAGGGGCCCGTGGAGGCGAGAGCGTCCAACCGCCATCGCACCAAGCACGCCGCCAGCGTTCCACCGACCGATCGCTCAACCCGCAGATCCTTCGCGATCACCGCGGTCTTCTCACCCCGGGCGAACCGTTCACCGGCCTCGTACCGGATCTGCTCACGAAACCGCCGCCGCTCCGCGGTCAGACCACCACCCTGCGCGTATCGCATACCACCGGCCTACCGCAGGGATCACTACACGTCACCACCCCACGACAACACTCCGAAGAGATCAATAGGTGTCCATGACCACCGACTCTCGGTCAACTGGCCACCGCGGACCTGATGGCCGCTACACAGGTGGGATGACCGGCGAGGCGGCACCAGGCGCCCACGAGACGCGATGCCATCGCCGGCATGCCCTGGGATGCCTCATGACCGCGCCGAGATGCTCCTGCTGCTGGCCCTGACCGAGGGGAAGAGGACGCCGGCCGCCTGGGCGTTCATGGAAAAGGCCGAGGCCGCCGCGCGCCGCAGACTCTGCCTGACCCCCGAGGAATAGCCGGCAGCCGTCAGCGCGGCCGCCGTCGAAAAGGCGATGTGCTGTGGGCTGGACCCCCCGCCGGAACTTCTGCCATTATTTGCTTTATGTGCCCGGGCTGGCCGGCGCACTGCTGACAGAAGGGGACGGTTCTGCCATGACCTCGCACCGTGAACCTCGTCTGGCCGACGCTGCCGAGATCGCGGCTGAACACGGTCTGACGTCCGCACGGATCAGCCAGTTCTACACCGAGCGCACCAAAAACACCGTAGGCACGGCGTTTCCCGAGCCTGTCGACAAGCGTGGCCGCGCCCGCCTGTGGGACCACACGGAAATCACCGAGTGGTTTTCCCATCGCTCCTCGGCGCGGCTCACCCAGCACCGGCCGCCCTCCCTCGATCCGGAGACGTTGCTGAACGCCTCGGACGCCTCGAGGTATCTCGGCTACAAGAACGCCAACCAGGTCAACACGTTCGTGCGGGACCACCCCGGTTACTTTCCCGAGCCGGACGTCGTGGAAGAGATGGGCACGGCCGAGAACCCCTACCGCCGCCAGCTGTGGAAGGTGTCGACCCTGAAGGAGTGGATGGCCAGCCGGCCCGGCCGCGGACGGCGCGCCGGCACCAAGCAGGCGCCGCCGCTGCCCGAGGTCTCCGCCGACGGTGCGCTTGAGGAGCTGCTGGGGGCGAGCCAGGCAGCCGCGCTGCTGGGATACAAGAGTGTCGGATCCTTCTCCAGCGCTCTGTCCCAGGGCAACCTGCCGCTGCTGAAGACCGTGGACGGGGTCGCCGAAGCAGGCCGTCAGAAGGGGCGCCGGCGGTGGACACGCCGGCGCATCCTGGACCAGGCCGCCCAGCGGTCCAAGAAGTAGCAGCCGGCGGTGAGCGGACCTGCGCGCACCGCCCCTATGAACGCGGCTCCCGGTATGGGGAGTTGGTCCCTTGCGGGCCGGGGGTCGCAGCGATGGCCGGCATGGCGTGGTTCGTCACCACGCCCCGCAGCAGCACCTGCTGCTGCCAACCGGCCATCGCTCATGGTCCGACGGCGCGCGGATGGCTCTACAGCGTCATCCGCGAGTGGCGTGGTCTGCCCGTACCATGGCGCAGACCATGAGGTTGTTCTGGGATCGTGACCGTGGTCGGGGTCTCGTGGTCCGGGCCATGGTCTGGGCCGGCCGGTTGTCTGTCGTCCATGACTCGTTCTTCTTCAGGTGTTTCCGCCGCTGAACTGGCCCCCAGCCCTTCTGAACCGTTGCGCTTGCAGGTTCTGACCGCGCTCGCCCTGCACCGGATGGCCACGACCGGCCAACTGCTCCAGATGCTGCGGCCGACCGGCTCCCGCCAACTGGTCTCCCGGGCGCTGAACAAGCTGCGCTCCGCGGGCTTGGTCGACCTCACCCCGCTGCCGGACCTGGACCGGCCGCGTACGCACGCCTGGTACCTCACCCCGGACGGGGTGCTTCTGACCCGCGATCATCCCCTCCTGCGGGGACGCCCGCCGTACCCCATCACCTCGGCAACAGCAGCGTCACTGAAGACGCCACACACGCTGACCGTCGTACGCTCCCACCTGCCGTTCGCGGCAGACGCGCGCCGGCTCGGGCACGAACACGGCCCGTGGGACTGGACTCCTGAGGTGGCTCATTCCATCGGTGAGGGTGAGCGGCTGGTGGCCGACGCCGTCCTGCACTACACCGTCGTCGACGGCGAACGCCGGCGGAAGCTGCGCGCGTTCGTGGAAGTCGATCGCACCACCATGAGCAGCGAGCGGCTGGCCGTGAAGCTGATCGAGTACGCCAGACTGTTCCACTACGAAGCCCAGCCCGTCGGACGCCGCCGATCTGTCTCCACCGGCCCGGCGTGGCTGCGCTGGTATCCGGTCTTCCCCCGCATCCTCTTTGTCCTCACCGGCGCCGCCCGGGCCCGGCTGGACGACCGCATCAGCGATCTGCAGGCGATGGTCGCCCACCACCCGCTCGTCGCAGCCCTCGCCCGCGAGGCTCCGTTGGGAGCCGCCGTCCTCGAGGACATCGAGGAACACGCGCCCTCCGGACCGGTCTGGGTGCCGCTGACCGGGGGCGAGCCGCGCCCGTGGACTGATCTGTGATCACGTCGAGCGTGCGCGTGTACCGGGGCCCTGGGATCGACTTTCACGAGGTGCGCATCGAAGCCAACGCACACCACGTGACCTTGCTCTTCTCGGACCTTCAGATGAGCGAGGTCCCGATTGGATACGCACCCTTCGTCACGGAGTAGGGATCAGACTTCTGTGATCTTGTGACTGCCGGCTGTCCAGGTCGTTCTTCCAGGTGATCGACGAAATCCTGCCGGGCACGCCGGGGCTGCGGCAGCCCCCGGGCAGCAGGTACACGCCCGGAGCACCGCCCAGCCCGCGAAATAGCCTCCTCGCTAGGGTAGGGCCAGCCACGTGTACAGGGCGCCCGCGAGCGCCACGGCGATGCTGACGAACGCCACCCATCGGCCGGAATCCAAGCCCAGCAAGGTCGGCGTCGGAGGCCGTCCAGCCTGTTCACGCTGGTTGAGCCGCATCGCCTCCAGGCTCAGCGCATCGGCCAGACGGCCCTGGAGCTCGGTAACCGCTTCGGCGGCAAGCTGCGCGGAAGCGCGCAGCCTGGAGGTCTCCAGATCGGTCACGGCCACGCTGACCGCCGCGATCACCCCCATAGAGCCGGCAAGTGCGTACTGCTCGGCCTGCACAGCAACACCGTAAGCGGTGCCGAGAATGGCCAGCCACAGCACGAGAATCTGAAGGAACAACACCGCACGGCCACGCCGGTTCTCGTACCAGCGCCACGCATGGTCCAGTGCAACGGCCAGCGTCTCCCGCTCCCCCTCAGACATCGCCACACCATCGCAGAGGAGACGAAAACCGTCCACGCCTTGGCCAGCTCTCCGCCGGTTGACGACCACCGTGCGCACAGCGGTGGCGACCTACACGACACGGACCTGCTCGACGTCGTCGGTGTACTCGCGCAGCTGCGGGCCGGCGGACGTGCCGGGCAATGATTCGCCGATGTCGGCATCGCCGCATGGGGCGACCCAGGACACGGTCCAGGGCGTGGAGCGACGTCTCCAACGTGACGCCTTCCCGCTGCGTTAAGGCCGCGGCACGGGGGCACCGTCCCGCCCAGGGTCCGCCACGCCCGCCGTCATAATGGAGGCATGGCAGCCCGTGCGCACTCCCCCACCCCGAGACCTGATCCGGCTGGAGCGGTCGCGGAGGACCTGGCGCTGTACCGGCGCAAGTTCCAGCAGCGTCTGCCCGCGTCCCTGGACGAACTGCAGGGCCCCGCGCGCGGTGTGGTGGACCTTCCGCTGCACGTGGCGTGGTCCGGGATGACGTCCTACGACCTGGACAACCCGCGCCGGCGGATGGGCCTGTACCGCACTGTGTTGCACGAAGGCCTGCGCGAGGACCTCACGTCTTTGCTGAACCAGGACGTCCTGCTGGAACTGTGGCCGACACTGCGCCGTCTCGTCGGCCGCACCGTGCGCACCGTCTGGGAAGACGCCTTTCCTCAGCTTGCCGCCCGCGGCCGGGCGGCCGCGTGAACATGGACATGCCCCAACTGCACGCGCGGCTCCTGGCAGCGTCATCGCCCTCGGCTCCCCCTACCCTCTCGTGCTGACCGGCGGCTACGCCGTCCGCGCACATCTGGGGTCGTTCATCGCCAACGCACGCCGCAGGGCCGCCAAGCTGAGCCCCGAACGCCGTGAAGCCCTCAACACGTTGGGGATGCGCTGGTAGACGGTGCGGGAGCGGCCAGTGGCGGGGTCACTCCCCTGCCCCGGGACTCTCCGGTTCTTCGCCCAACGACGCCAACCAATCGGCTGTCCTCTGGGTATCGGGGTGGCCTTCTCCCAACACCTGACGTCGCACCTCCAGCGTCTCCTCACCCAGCACGCGCGCCTCCCCCACCCGACCCACAGCCATCAGGTCAACGGCCAGGTTGTACGCCGTACTCAGCGTGTGCGGATGCTCCAATCCCAACACCCGACGCCGCGCCGCCAGCGTCTCCTCACCCAACACCACCGCCGCCTCCACCCGCCCCACCTCCGCCAACCGGATCGCCAGGTTGTACGCCGTGCGCAGCGTGTCCGGATGCTCCGGCCCCAACACCCGACGCTGCACCGCAAGCGTCTCCTCCCCCAACACCCGCGCCTCCTCCACCCGCCCCACCTCCGCCAACCGGACGGCCAGTCCGGTCGCCGTGAGCAGTGTGTGCGGATGCTCCGGCCCCGACACCTGACGGCGCGTCTGCAGCGTCTTCTCGTCCAGGGCGAGGGCTTCCTCGTACCGCCCCAACGCCCACAGCCGGATGGCAAGGTTGTTGGCACTGGCCAGAGTGTCGGGGTGGTCGTCACCGTGGAGGCGTCGACTGCGGGCGAGGCTGCCTTCGTCCAGGGCGCGGGCGCGTTCATGGTCCTGGGTGTCGTCGTAGGCGCGGGCCAGGCGGTGGGCGGCCCGCAGGGTGCCGTCGTGGTCAGGGCCCAGCTGCTGCAGGCAGGCGTCGTACAACCGTTGCAGGCATTCCCTGGCCGGGCGGGCCTGAGCGCGGTCCATCAGATACCAGCACGCATCCCCCACCACGTCCCGGCCCCGGCTGGTGGTGAGCCGGGCAGGGTCGAAGGCCAGGGCGTGCGGGAGCAGAACCTGCCAGGCCGGCCAAGACCACGGCTCACCGGGGGCTCCGGGGTTGGCCGCGGCAAGGAGTGCTTCGGCGTCGGCCACCGCCTGGTCGTGTTCGGGGCTGGTCATCTGGCCCGCAAGTATCTCCTGGGTGAGGCGGTGCAGTTGGAGGGTGCCGTTGTGGACCCGGGCCAGGCTGTGCCGGCCGATGGCTCGTAGGGCTTTGCCGGCGGCCAGACGGCTGGCGCAGGCCTCCTGCAGGGGCGGGGAGGTCTCAGCGGGTAGGTTTCCCGTGCAGGTGGTGGCGGGGAAGGGCTCGGGAGCCAGCAAAGCCAGGGCAGCCAGCAAGGCAGCCGCGCCGGGATGGTTGGCTGCCAGACGGGCGGTGGTCAGGCGTACCTGTGCGGCCAGCGAGACCGGGTATCCGTCCGGCGGGTCCGCATCCAGCACTTCGGCCGTGCTGCGTGCCAGCTCGGCCTTCAGGTCCGCGGCCGACAGGCCGTGGATCGTCAGCAGAGCGGCCGCCTGCGCCAACGCCAACGGCAGATCGTCCAGGGTGGCGGCGATGTCGTCGGCGTCCGCGTCGGCCAGGAGCGCGCCCTGGGCACGCAGCAACGCCACCGACTCAGTGCGGGAGAGGGTGTCGACGTCGAGGGGGACAGCGTAGTTGTGCCAGTGGGGGTTGCGGGAGGTGATCAGCACGTGCCCGGGGCCGCCGGGCAGGAACGGGGCGAGCGCGTCGGGGTCTTCGGCGTTGTCGAACACCAACAGCCAGCGTGAACGTGTCCGCAGCTCTGCGAGCAGCGCGGAAACCGCGTCGGCGGACGGTGTACCCGCGGGCGCGGCACCCGTGTGGAGGGCGAGCGCGGCGAGCTGGTCGGGGATGAGCGTGGGGTCTTCCGAGGCCACCCACCACACCAGCTCGTACTCACCCGCGAACCGGTGCGCGTACTCAATCGCCAGCTGCGTCTTGCCGACCCCGCCCCGGCCGTGCAGGGCCTGGACCGCCACCCGCTGCCCGGACGCCAGCGCCTCGCGCACCCTGACCAGCATGCCGTCGCGGCCGGTGAAGGCCGCGTTGCGGGCCGGCACATTCCACGCCCGCGGCAGACTCCCGGGCAGCCGCGGGCCGCTGCCGCTCACCCGGGCCAGCATCCCCGGCGGCCGCGACGGCGCCCGGGTAGGCCGGGACGGACCCTCGATCGCCCGCAACAACGCCTCACGCGCGGCGTGTTCGTCCAGCCCGAACACGTCCGGGGCCAGGAGGAAGCTCAAGATCGCCGGCACGGTGGCCTGGGCGATCCGGACCGGGGTGATCTTCTCCTTCCGGGCGACCATGGCGGTCCACTCCGGGGTGGTGAACCGCTCCGGCTCGAAATACGCCGGAGAGAACAACGCCAAAAACCGGCCCCGCTCCAGGGCCGCGTTCATCTTCAGAATGAAGTTGTCGCCCGCACCCCAGTCCCAGTAGTCCAGCTCGATCTCATGCCCGGCATCCAGAAGCTGCCAGCCCACCCATTCCGCCCACGCACGATCCGCCCCCGCATGACTGATGAACCACCGCCGATCCGACATCCCGTCAGACGCCCCCGCACCCATTACGCCCCCGCACCCCGAGCCGTGCTGAATAGTCCAGCGTAGAGGTCCGGACCCTGGCGGGGCCTGGCCGTCTCCGAGCTCCGAGCTCCGAGCTCCGCCCAGTGTCAGGTCTCAAGGGCATTGACATGCTCAACCCTTCATTTCACCAGTTCGTATCGCCAGCCACTCCAACAACTCATTGGAATCCAAGGTCTCGGGGTGCCCTTTCACCCAACGCCCGGCGCCGTCGGAGCAACGTCTCCTCACCCAGCACTCGCGCCTCCTCCACCCGACCCAACCGGGCCAAGCAAACGGCCAGGTTGGACGCTGTGGCCAGCGTGTCGGGGTGGCCTTCACCCAGCACTCGGCGGCGTCGGAGCAACGTCTCCTCAGCCAGCACTCGCGCCTCCTCCACCCGACCCAGCCCGGCCAAGCAGACGACCACGATGGCCGCAGTAGCCAAGGTGTCAGGGTGCTCCTCTCCCCGCACCCGACGCTGCCGCAGTAGCGTCTCCTCACCCAGCACTCGCGCCTCCTCCACCCGACCTAGCCGGTTCAGCCGAATGGCCAGGTTGGACGCGGTCACCAGGGTGTCAGGGTGGTCCTCACCCAACACCCGGCGCTGCCGCAATAGTGTCTCCTCGTCTAGGGTCTGTCTCCTTGATGAGTCGAGTGGGGTAGGCGGGCAGCTCCGGCGTACGGCACGTCCGCCTGTGGCCCGCGCGGAAAGACGTCCTGCTGAGGCTGATCCCGTGGTCCCCAGGGTTTTCCCGCGTACGGGTGGTTTGCCGCCTTGTGGCGCATCTTCAGGGCTTGTGCAGCGTTGCCCGGTAGTCCGGCCGCTCTGCGGTCCGGATCACTTGTCGCCGCGGGAAGCTGTCGACCGGAGCCGGTCGCGGGCCGCGGCAATCACCAGATGAAGGAGTCACCCATGGGAGCCTTGCGCTCTGGCGTATATCGCATCGTCAGCTGGCCCGGCGAGGGCCCCGATTCGCGGGTCCTCACAGCCGGGGAACAAGGTGTCACCGTTGCACCTCCGGGGGCTGCGCCGGAAAGGGAGCAAGAGTGGAGCGTGGAGGTCCGCGAGGACGGCCTCGCCGCCATCCAGATCCCTGCCCGCCTCTTCCCCTCTCGTTCCCTGAGTTGCAAGGAGGCGGAGAAAGGCGAGAGGCTGATCCTGGGGCCGGTGAGTGATTTCCCCACCCGTGAGTGGAAGATCACCCTGGCTCCGCAGAAGGTATCCCCGCCAGCCTTCAGCATCGGTGTTGCAGATGACGAGGAGTCTCTGGTGGCGGTAATTTCGCCGAAGCTGATCTTCCCGCCAGAGCTCGAGCTGGTGCCTTCCAGCGGAGACCTCGAGAATTGCTGGGCGTTCCTGCCCGTCGAGCGGGACTAGCCGCGTGACATCCGGGTGAGGGCACCGTCCGCCCCCGTGCGCATGGCGTTCAGCGTCGTGGAGCACGTCGGTACTGGCTCTTCACCTGCGGACGCTCGTTGGGGTTTCCACTGCTGACGGCTGTTTATCGCCGGGCCCAGATGAGGATTGCGGCGAGGTGGAGTGCGGCCTGGTAGGCGATGGCGAGCTTGTCCGTTCGCATGGCCAGGCCGCGCCACTGCTTGAGCCGGGCGATGCATCGCTCGACCGAGTTGCGCTGCTTGTACTCCTCCGCGTCGAAGGACGGCGGTCGGCCGCCGGCACTGCCTCGCCGCAGACGGTGGCCGATCTGGTCGGACGGCTGGGGGATGACGGCGTGGATGCCGCGTTGGCGGAGGTGACTGCGGATCGCGCGGGACGAGTACGCGCGGTCCGCGAGGACGGCATCAGGCCGGGTCCTCGGTCTCCCGGGTCCGCTTCGCGGAACACGGATGGCGGCCATGACGGTCTCGAAAGCTGGGGCGTCGCCTGCCTGGCCTGCGGTGACGCGGAGGGCCAGGGGCCGTGCACGGCTGTCGCTGGCGAGGTGGACCTTTGTGCTCAGGCCGCCGCGGGAGCGTCCGAGCGCGTGGTCGTCGGGTTCGGCCGGGCCTGGAGCCCCCTTTTCCTGGCTCCGGCGGAATGCTGGTGAGCCCTGCACACGGTGGAGTCCACCGACACAGTCCAGCCGATGTCGTCTGCCCTCTCGGCTGCTGCCAGCATCGCGCCAAGGATGCGTTCCCAGGTTCCGTCGACGGCCCACCTGATCAGCCGTTTATGGGCGGTCCTGAACGAGCCGAGCTCGTCGGGCAGGTCCCGCCAGGGTGAGCCCGTTCGGTACTTCCACGCGATGGCTTCCAAGGTGCGGCGGTGATCGGCCCAACGCCGACCGCGGACCGGATCGGCCGGCATCAGCGGCTCGATCCGGTCCCACATCACATCAGTGATCACTAATCGGACGGACACATCAGATCAACTGACCAACCATTCAAAGAGACACGCTCTAGCGCATGCGCCTCCTCAAATCGCCCCAAAGCCGCCAGCCGGATAGCCAAGTGGCCCGCCGTTCCCAGGGTTTCTGGGTGGTCTTTCCCCAAGAGGCGACGGCGCCGCTCAAGGGTGTCCTCATCCAAGGCGCGGGCACGCTCGTGATCCTGGGTGTCGTCGTAGGCACGGGCGAGGAAGTGGGCGGTTTTCAAGGTGCATTCATGGTCCGGGCCCAGGAGGCTGGACCAGACGTCGTACAACTGCTTCAAGCGGTCCCGAGCCGTGTGGGCCTGGCCGCGATCCATCAAGTGCCAGCAGGCGTTGCGGACCATGCGCTGTCCCGCCACGGTGGTGATCAGAGTTGGGTCGACGGTGAGGAGGTGGGGCAGCAGCACCCGCCAGTCGGACCATGTCGAGGGATGCTCGACGCCGCCTGGTTCGGCGGCGGTCAGGAGTGCTTCAGCATCCCGGCCGGCCTGGCACAGCTGGTTTGGCGTGAGTTCGTCAGTTAGCACGGTCTGGATCAGACGGTGCAGTTGCACGGTGCCATCCTGAACCCGGGCCAGACCATGTCGACTGATCGCCTGCAGGACCGCGCCAGCTGTCAGGCGCGATATCAAAGCCTCGGCCAGCGGCGCGCAGGCCTCATCCGGAAGGTGGCCTGCGCAGGCGGTGACGGGAAAGGGTTCGGGGGCCAGCAGCGCCAGCGCCGACAGCAGCACAAATGCACCTGGCCGTTCGCCTTGCAGGCGGACGGTAGTCAGGCGGACTTGCGCGGCCAGCGACACCGGGTATCCCGCCGGGCGGCCCGCCGCCAGCACTGCCGCCGTGTTTGCGGCCAGTTCGCTCTTCAGATCCGTGACTGACAGGCCGCTGGTGAGCAGGGAGCTGGCCTGTGCGAGCGCGAGGGGTAGATCGTCCAGGGCCCGGGCGAGTCGGTCGGCGTCCGCTTCGTCCAGGGCGGTGTGGTGAGTGCGCAGCAGGTGGCGGAATTCGGTACGGGTGAAGATGTCAACGCCTAAAGCTGTGGCGCACATCTGCCAGTCGGGGTTGCGGGAGGTGATCAGCACATGCCCGCTACCGCCAGGTAAGTAGGAGGCCAGGGCTTCAGGGTCTTCGGCGTTGTCGAAGACCAGCAGCCACCGGGAGCGCGTCCGCAGCTCCCCCAGCAACAGTTCAACCGCCTCGCCCGGCAGCGTGCCAGCGGGTGCCGCACCGATCCGGGCGGCGAGAACGGCGAGCTGATCAGGGATCAAAGCCGGGTCCTCGGCCGGGATCCACCAAGCCAACTCATACTCTCCCGCGAACCGATACGCGTACTCAATGGCCAGCTGGGTTTTCCCTACCCCGCCGCGGCCGTGCAGAGCCTGCACGGCCACCCGACTGTCCGCAGACAGCACCTGGCGCAGCCGTACGAGGAAACTATCCCGGCCGACGAAAGAGGCATTTCGGGCAGGCAGGTTCCATACCCGCGGCAGACTCCCGGGCAGACGCGGGCCGCTGGTACCGACCTGCCACAACGCTCCATCCGAGCCCGGGAAGGGCGGCTCCGTATCCGGCCGGGACGGGCCGTTGACTGCCTCCAGCAGCACCCTGCGCGCCTCAGCCGTGCTCAAGCCGAACAGGTCCCGGCTCAGCAGCGGGCGCAGGATCGCCGGCGGCTCCACCGCGGACAGCCGCACGGGGGTGATCTTCTCCCGCATCGCCACCACCGCAGTCCACTCCGGCGTCGTGAACCGCTCAGGCTCGAAATAAGCCGGAGAGAACAACGCCAACAGCCGACCCCGCTCGAGGGCGGCGTTCATCTTCAGAATGAAGTTGTCGCCCGCACCCCAGTCCCAGTAGTCCAGCTCGATCTCATGCCCGGCATCCAGAAGCTGCCAGCCCACCCATTCCGCCCACGCACGATCCGCCCCCGCATGACTGATGAACCACCGCCGATCCGACATCCCGTCAGACGCCCCCGCACCCGCACCCATTACGCCCCCGCACGCCGAACCGTGCTGCGCTGAATAGTTCAGCGTAGAGGTCGGGCCCCTGACGAGACGTCATCTTCACCGCGCTCCCTTCCAGCAGAGGCAAGCTGCCACCAGCCCGCCTGAAGGCAGGCGCGTCAGGTGCCGATGAGGCGGCTGTCGAACCCGGTCTGCAGGAGGCGCTCGTAAGCGTCATGTACATCCCCCGGTACGTCCTGCTCGACGGCGAAGCCGAGCTTCGGGTACTCGATCACCCGTTGCAGGTCGCCGACGAGCATGTCGACGACGAGCTTCTCGTCCCCGATGGACGTGATGTAGTCGTCCAACTCCAGCGGCCCGGAGGCGCACACAACCTCGGCCTCGGGCCACAGCTTGCGGCAGGTCGCATACGAGCGGCGCTCCATGTACGGCTTGGAGACCAGCAGCAGCGAGTCCGCCTGAACGCCGGCCTCGGCCAGCAACTCGCGGGAGAACGTGATGTTCTGGCCGGTGTTCGCGGCCTTCGGCTCCACCAGGATCGCCTCGTCCGGAACTCCCAGGCCGAGGGCGTGCTCCCGGTAGTGCACGGCCTCTCCGCGCGGGAAACGGGACCGGGTGGTGGGGCTGTTGCCGCCGCTGAACACCACGACCGGAAAGAGGCCGGCACGGTAGAGGTCGGCGGCCGCACTCGCGACGCCGAGGTCGTGGCTGCCCAGGCCGATCGCCGCCGAGCAGGGGCGCAGTTCGTGTCCCATCTGGTGGTAGTTCCAGATCAGCGTCGCGTCGTGGAACTGTTCGTCGGTGATCTGGCGCTGCTGGTGCTGCGGCACTGGCACTCCCTGGCTCATCCTTGCCGACCGTTTCGGATGCCCTCGATGCTGCGCAGCTGGTGGCACAGCCCGAACTGCCGGGGTGCCTCCTGTGCCGGCTGGTCGAGGACGGACAGCCCATCATTGCGGGCCGGCGCATCGACAGAAGGATGTACCCGTAGGCGGTGTCCAACCGCACCCGCTGCATCGGGGAGTCGACCGTGCCGGTGGGTGCGGGCGATGCCGATGTAGTGCAGGGCCTGGTCCAGGTGGAAGCGAAGGTAACCGCCGAGCAGCACACCAGGCTGACGCTCTGACAGTGCCCGGTCGTGCCTGGGGAACTCCCTGAAGGCTGCGGGCCTGGGGTTCTCACCGCGAGCGCGTGGTCGCATGCGTCCTGGGCGGCATCTCGGGGCTTCCTGATCAGACTAGAACGCCGCTGCGCTCGGCGAGGCCGCGCAGCTCCATCGATGTCGGCCCTGAGACCAGCAGGCTGGAGATCAGCGCCTTCGTCGCGGGACGGGCATGGGTTTCCTCGGGAGCGCAGCGCTCTGCCGCCAAGAGGGTTCGCACGCAGTCGCTGCGGCGGCCGAGGCGGTCGTAGGTGACGGCGATGTCTCCGAGGGCACGGGAGCGGCGCTCGACGCTGGGCAGTGCCTTCAGCGGGATGGTGCGGGCAGCGGCCAGTGCGGCCTGGGGGTCACCTGCGTGGTTCTCGGCGCTGATTCGGTGGAGTTGCACGGTCAGGGGGCTGAAGCCGCCGCCGTGGTCGCGGAGCAGGGTGGCGCCGCCGAGCTGTGTGGCGATGGCGGCGGCCTCGTCGGTCAGCTCTCGCATGCCTTCTCGGTCGCCGCGCCTGGCCAGGGTGTAGGAGGCACTCTGGACCAGGAGCCCTCGTGCCGCTGCTCCCGCGCGCCCGGCGCTGCGCAGGTCCGGGTGGTCGGCGGCGCTCAGAGCGATCGACAGGGCTTGCTGGTGCCATCCGGCCTTTCGCGCCAGGACGGCCAGTTGCCGGGCGGACTCGGCGACGGTGAGGACCTCGCCGCCGGCTTCGGCGAGTTGGCGGGCGCGGTCGGCGGCCATCCAGCCGAGCTGCTGCTCATCCATCTTGACGAGCATGCGGGTCGCCAGGAGGTAGCACTTGGCCAGCAGTACGTAGTCATCCGCGCCCCCGGCACTGTCGGTGAGCGCGTGCCCGGCACGGATGAGGCGAGGCAGACGGACAGCGAGGCCGGCGTAGCGGCAGGCGTCGAAATCGGCGAGCGCGCGAGTGAAGTCTGTTGAGAGTGTCTCGGACGGTGGCAGTGTGTGGGCTGGTCCGAGGCCGAGCATGGCATCACGCAGACGGGCGACGATCAAATCTCCGAGGAGTGCCTCGTCTGCCTGGGCGGCCCCGTTACCGAGGAATGGGGAGCCGGCCGCTGCGGCGGCCGTGGCCGCCAGCCCCGTGATCAACTTCCGTCGCCGCAAAGGATCTTCACCGTCCCCCCGTCCTGAACTACCCAGCCTATGGGCGGGTATCCGGGGGAAGGCTGCAGTTGCCCCGATCGGCTGACCGTGTCGCATCTCCGGCCGGGGTGCGGGAGGCGCGAGGCCGAGCGCCTGGTGGGGCAGTTCGAGGGCGTCGGCGAACCGTCGCAGAACGGCGACGTCGGTCATGGGTGAGATTCCCCGCTCGTAGCGGGAGACCTGGGCCCCGGAGTAGCCGGTCAACGTGCCCAGTTTGGCGAGGGTGAGGCCCTTCGCCTGCCGGGTCTGACGTACCAGCTCCCCCGGCGTCACATCGGCCTCAGAAGGCGCTCGTGCTCTGTTGACCGCATCCGTACCTCGTTTCCGCCGATAGCCGAGGCCGCGCCGCTCTCACCGTAGTCCTGGGACTGCACCCCGGACAGGTGCTTTGCATCGGACGCAAACGTCTTTGCGGACCAGGGCAACGCCCCTGCCGCCCGCGGGCCGTTTGCGGCGACCTTCAACGGCAGACGGCCCGCATCTCCCAGGGCCGCCCCGTCCGTCTTTGGAGGTCCTGATGCAGTCCGCGATCCCCGCCCCGTTGTCCGCGCGAGCGGCCGATGCCCGGCTCTCCCCCGCCTACTACGTACGGGCCGACGGCCTCGGCCCGTACATCACGGACCTGCTGGAGAACTGCCACAGCGTCTTCGACATCAAGCCCGCCATGGCCGCAGACCTCGACGACGCCGCAGGTCTGCGCAACGAGCACTCCGGCGTCGTCGAGGAGGGCGCCCTGGTCCAGGGCGACGTCGTCGTCCAGGCCGGTGCCCGCATCGAGGCGGGCGCCCAAGTGGTTGGGCCGGTACTGATCTGCAACGGCGCGGTCGTGGCGGCCGGCGCGCTGGTCCGCGACCACACCGTGATCGGGCCCGGCTGCCGGATCGGCTTCGGCGCGGAGATCACCCGCAGCCTGCTGGCCGGAGACGTCCTCATGAAGCACCCGTGCTTCATCGGCGACTCGGTGATCGGGCGCCGGGTCAACATCGGATCGTTCTGCTCCACCACTGCACTGCGGTGCGACCGTGGACCGGTCACCGAACCGGCCCTCGAGGAGATCACCGTCAACCTCGACGGCCGGCGCATCACCACCGGGCAGACGAAGTTCGGCGCGATCGTCGGAGACGAGGTCGCGCTGCCCGCCGGAACGGTCCTGTCGCCCGGCACGCTGATCGGGCCCGGCACGGTGGTCTACCCCCGCGGCCACATCGGCGGCTTCCTGCCCGCCGGCTCCCGGGTGCGGTGAGGACCGTGACCAGCGCCTCCCACCACACCAGCGCCAGCGGCAGCACCCTCTTACACATCACTGGCGGTCGTACGCTGTCCGGCCGGATCCCGGTACAGGGCAGCAAGAACATCGCGCTGCACCTGTACGCGGCCGCCCTCCTGGCCGACGCCCCGGTCACCCTGGCCGGAGCGCCGGACATCATCGACACCGGGGTATGCGCGCGGATCCTGCGCCACACCGGGGCTCAAGTCACCTACCGCGAAGGTCGCTTCACGGTGTCCCCGGCGAGCGGCATCTGCCCGGTCATCGAGCCCGAACTCGGCCGCCGGGTCCGCACGACCGCCGTCCTGGCCGCCGCACTCCTGGCCCGCACCGGCCAAGTCGCCTTCCCCTTTCCCGGCGGAGACGCGTTCTGCCCACGGCTGATCGACCGGCACCTCGCGGCAATGCAGGCGGCCGGCGCCGAGGTCACCGCCCACGACACCGGCATCCGCGCTCGGTGCAGACCCCGCGGAATCCGGGCCTTCACCGTCGACGTGAACACCCCGTACGGGCCGAGCCTGGGGGCGACGGTGACGGCGCTGCTGCTGGCCGCCCGCACCTGCGGCCCCAGCTTGATCACCCACCCCTCGGTCGAGCCGGAGGTCACCGAGACCGCCCGCTTCCTCGCAGAGCGCGGTGTCCTGGTGTGCTTCGACCAAGAGGGTCTGCACGTCCAGGGCAGCGACTGGATCGCCGGCGGCGACTTCGCGGTCGCCGGTGACCGGATCGAGGCAGCCACCCTGGTCATGGCCGCCGCCGTGACCGGCGGCACGGCTCGCCTCGACAACATCACTGCCGCTGACTTCCCCCACGGCCTCGCCCGCGCCCTCACCGCAGTCGGCATCGCGCTGACCGATGTCCCGGGCGGCGGCGTGCGTAGCCAACTGCACGGTCCGCTGCGGGCGGTTGAGGCGGCGACCGGCCCGCATCCGGGCCTGCCGACCGACACGGCGCCGCAGCTGACCGCGATGCTCACGCGGGCCAGGGGCGCGTCGCTGATCAGTGAGCGGGTCTATCCCCGCCGCGACACCCACGTACAGGGGCTGCGCGCGTTCGGCGCCGACATCACCGCCACCGGCTCGCATATCCATGTCCACGGGCCTGCACGGCTCCATGGCGCCGACGTGACAGCCGGCGACATCCGTGCCGTGAGTGCGCTGGTGATCGCCGCTCTGGCCGCCGACGGCACCTCTACGATCCAAGGGATGTTCCACCTCCGGCGCGGCTACGGCCATCTGCTGCCCCATCTCGCCACGCTGGGAGCCGAGATCACCACCATCCCCGGAGGCCCTTGATGCCCGTCCCGTTCACCGCTGAAGACACCGCCCGCCTGTGGGACACCTTCGACCAGGTCGTCACCGACGGCGCCACCCCCGGCGGTGTTCTCGCCTACGGCACCACGCAGGCCGCCCCGCAGTTCCTGTGCGTGGGCCAGGTCGCCCCCGAGTGCGGCGCCGCCGAGCCCGATAGGGACACGCTGTACGACATCGCCTCTCTGACGAAGGTCGTCGCCACCTGGCCCCTCATCGGCCAGGCACTCGACGCCGGGCTGCTCGACCTCGACGCCCCGATCCGCGACATCTTGCCGCCGATGAACAGCCAGACCCCCAGCGGCGAAGCGAGCGTCCGCGAGCTGATCGCCCACACTTCGGGGCTGAGGGCCTCCACCCGCCTGGACCACTACCGCGGCACGCAGCTGCCGCTGCACGAACTCCTGTGCCGCGAACCACTCGAAGACGCCCCCGGCCAGCACCGGTACATCAACCGCGGCTACATCCTGCTCGGCCTCGCCCTCGCCCACATCAACGACCGCCCCCTGGACCAGCTGGGCACAGACCTGTGGCGGACGCTCGGGATGGACGCCACCGTGTACGGGCCCGTCACCCGCACGCACCAGGTCGCCCCCACCGAGCAGCGCATCGCCGGTGCCCCGCGCATCTGGGGCGCCGCGCACGACGACAACGCCGCGCTGCTCGGCGGCATCGCCGGGCACGCCGGGGTCTTCTCCACCGCCGCCGACCTCGCCATGTACGCCCAGCAGCTCCTGGCAGCACCCGGCGACGGCGACCAACACGGACTGGGCGAGTGGCTGCAGGCCAGCCTCGTCCCCCAGGCCCCGATCGAACCAGGCTTGGACCGCGGCCTGTCCTGGATCCTCGCCGCCGGCGGACGCGTGGCCTACCACCACGGCTTCACCGGCACCAGCCTCTACCTCGCCCCGGACACCGGCCGCTACCTCGTGATCTGCACCAACGCCGTCTACTACGGCACCGCACGCACCAAAATCGCCCCGCTGCGGGCCCTCGCACTCAAAACGATCTCCGCCACCTGACAAACGCAGACACCCCATGGGCGAGCTACCGGCCGACCAGACCACACTGCAACTCGGCAGCCCCGCCGACCGATTCCTCACCCATACCGACCCCACCACCTGACCCGACCTCGACCGCCGCGTGCCCAGCGAGCGAGTGACGCCGTTAGTACTCGGCGGTGGCAGCAACCCCCTGGCCGACGACGCCGCATACCCCGGCACGGCGATCCGTATGGCCAGTTCCTCGTCAGAGGTAAGGGCAAGGCCGACGGCCAGGACCGCATGTACCGGACCGACAGACCGCTTCTGAAGTTGGTGAAAGGCCATCAGGGGCGGAAGAGCGGAGGAAGCAGACCGTTGCCCGGCCACAACTGCCGCTCGGCGACGAGGCCGGTGAGGAACCTGTCGACCTCGGCCAGGACGGCGGCGAGCTCCTGCGGCCCGTAGGTGACGACCTGGTCGGTGGCGGCATCGAAGGCCCGCACGTGGCTGGTGGGGCCGACGCAGACGAGGGCGCGCCCGATCTCGGGCAGTCCGAGGCCGAGGGCGTCGCACTCTCCTGTGCGGACGAGCTGCACGAGGTCGGTGGCGACCGTCTCCCAGTCGCCGACCGTAGACCAGACCACGGCCCCAACAGCCCGTACCACCACCCGACCATGCCGGTCACAGTCCTGCGCAGTCATCACGGCCGAAAGACGCCGCAATCGGCTGGTCACTGCGCAACGCGCGAAGTCGGCCACCACCGCGCAGCTGCGCAGACTGCGCACCGTCTCCTCACCTGTACACCCCGGGCCCGGCTGACCGGGGCAGTCTGCGGCAGTCGTCGCAGTCGCCCGTAGCCGATTGCGTAGCCGCCGCGGTGTCGATTGCGCAGGTCCGGCCCGTCGTGCGCAGCCGGTTGTGAGACGACTGCCGAAGCCGGACAATGCCTCACCACTCTGCCTGGCCTGTCGTCGAGCGGTTCTTCGCCCACCTGATGCGCACCCGCCGCCTGGCGCGGCACTTCGAGCGCCGCACCAGCAGCGCCGAGGCGATGATCTACTGGTCGATGACCCTGCTCATGACCCTCCGCCTGCCACGCCACGCCACGCCACGCCACTCGCGAGGGTGAACCGGTTTGCCGCTGGGCTTTTGGCCCAAGCCAGGTTGGCACCTGAGATCATTCGCCCATGAGCTATGACCTGGCCGTGTGGGACGGAGAGCTGCCGCGCGGCGACGAGGCCGGCGCTGTCTTCGACGAGCTTTACGAGCGCTACCTCGATTCTGACGACGAGATCGCCGAGTTGTCGCCGCGCATCTCGGCCTACGTCGAGGCACTCGTCGAGCGGTATCCAGACGATGTCGCCGGCAGCCCCTGGGCGTCACCGCCCGTCATGGGCGAGGCCTCGGGCCCGATCGTCTATCTGCTCATGTCCTACAGCAGGGCGGAGGAAGTCGCCGAATATGCGGCTGCCCTGGCACGCAAGCACGGGCTCGTCTGCTACGACCCCCAGGGAGAAACCCTCCGGGTCTGACGGTCGACGTTCACAACCCCTCGCTCTGTCCGGCCACGCCCTGCGAGAGCGAGAACCTACCCGGCACCGGCTCGACCAGCCACCCCCGGGCCACCATCCGCAACTACCGGCCGCCCGGGGCGGGAACTGCGGGGTCCGGTAGTCAGCAGAAGTCGAGCGGGACGCCCTTGTCCACGCAGTACCTCAAGACATCGATCAGCTGGCGGGCGTCATCGATGCGGCGTTCGAGGACGGGATCGTCGGCGACTTGTGGCCGCTGGCCGACGATCGCTTCTAGCCGTGGCAGCATGGCCGCGCACTGAGCGGGTGCCAGGTCGCCGTCGTCGTCTGGATGATTGAGCAGCGGCGCCAGCGTGGTGGTGATGCTGCTCCACGCGCGCTTCCCTCCGAAGCCGACCATCTCGGGAAGAGCGAATCCCTCGATTTGGGCCAGCCACTGCCTGAACAGGTTGAACCCGTAGTGTGACCACGAGATGTCCGGGCTGGCCACGTCGTCGTCTGCAGGGCAGAGCATGAGCCCCATCCAATGGCCTCCTTGCCTCGTTGGCACCCATGCTCAACTGGACGGAGGAAGATCAGCAACTGAAATGATCTGTCGCATGGCTACTCTGCATCAACCGAACTCGGCGCCCCAAGCCTTGGAACCCGTCCTTAAACCGTCGGGACACAGAGCCCGGACGGATGTTCGACGGCTGGCGCTGTTGTCTATGGCTCTCTTCGCCCCATGGATCCATGTTGTGTACCGCTGCGAGAATCCCTGAATGCGCCACACCGCTGACACTATGCCGGTCACTCTCTGGCCAGCGGGCATTGAACTGCGGCCTGTTGTCGAACAGTTGGCGCAGTTCTACCGGCATGACATGTCGGAGTTCCTCGGTCACCTGCCGGCGGAGGATGGCAGGTTCGGGTTCCGCAGTTTGCCCTTGTTCTTTGAAGAGCCAGGGCGGGAGGCCTTGCTGATCCGCTATGGGGAGGCTCCGGGCGGGTTCGTGCTGACCTGGCGGATGCCCGAGGGTGCGACCTCGATCTCTGCGTTCTTTGTCGTGCGAGCGCTGCGCAGGCGTGGCGTCGGTCGTCGGGCTGCTCTCCAGGTATTGCGCTCCAGGCCTGGTCCTTGGGCGATCGCCTTCCAGCAGGCTAATGAGGGGGCTGCGCGATTCTGGCGTGGTATCGCTACGGCGGCTGTAGGTTCGGATTGGCACGAAGAAACCCGCCCAGTGCCCCCACCGGCCCCTGCCAGCCTGCCGGACGACCATTGGCTGTTTCTGAATACAGCCACCACGGTGCAGCCGTCGCGTGACCCGAGCGTTGATTCATGATCGTGTGGGCACCGTGCCCACCCCCTGCCAGGCCGGAGCAGGACCCCGTGGCCGTGAAGGGGACCCTGGCCCGCTTGATACCGGCAGAGTCCGCCGCCCGGCCCGCACGCGAAGGCGCGCCGCCCCATCACGCGCAGCACCCGAAAGCTCTACGCGAAGCCCCCTGCAACACGATTGAGGCCGAACTGGCCCGTGAGCACCGAGCTCTCCACAGAGGCGTCTGTACGAGATCACCCGAGGGTCAGAGATGGGCTCTTGGCCCCGGGCGCCGTGCTGCGCGGCCCCTTCGCTACACCTTGGGCTTGGCGAAACTCCATCAGGGGTGGAAGAGCGGAGGAAGCAGACCGTCGCCCGGCCAGAACGGCTGCTCGGCAACGAGGCCGGGGAGAAACCTGTCGACCTCGGCCAGGATGGCGGCGCGCTCCAGGGGCCCGTAGGTGATGACCTGGCCGACGGCGGCGTCGAAGGCACGCACGTGGCTGTCGGGGCCGACGCAGACGAGGGCGCGTCCGATCTCGGGCAGTCCGAGGCTGAGGGCGTCGCACTCTCCCGTACGGACGAGTTGCACGAGGTCGGCGGTGACGGTCTCCCAGTCGCCGACCGACGGCCAGCTGGCACCGCCGTCCAGTTCGTGAGTGAGCGTGGAGAGCGGAATGATCTCGCCCGGCTGGCGTCCCCGGGTGAGGCGGTCGTGGATCCGGGCGCCGTCGGGCTGGCGTACCTGGGGGTGGAGCAGGGAGTCGGCGGCGACCACGGTGGTGTTGATCTCCTGGGTGCCGGAGTCGGGGTAGTAGGCCTCGTGCGCGAAGAGCAGGTAGGTGTCCGTGGCGCGGGCTGAGTCGTCGGTCTGGCTATGCATGGGCTGGGTTCCCTTCAGCAGTGGTGATGTGCCGGGCGCAGGTGCTGGGGCTGGCCGGGCCGCGCGTTCGAAGCCGGGCGGGAGCGGGCCCGATGGGCCTTCACGGCCAGGGGGCTGGTGCGCTGGTCCGGACGTTGATGCGGTGCGGGTGCGCTCGAGGGTCTGGGTGGCGTGGTCGGCGAGCTGGACCATCAGCCGCTCCCGGTTGATGAGGTGCGCCGAGGCCGCCAGGGTGTCCTGGCCCTGGAGCAGGCCGGCGGTATCCCACAGCAGGTGGTGGCCGAGTGCGGCCGAGCGGCGCAGTTCGAGGCGGTCGCTGGCAGCGGCGGCCTGGACGAGGACGGTGTGCAGGGTGGCGAGGCGCTGCAGGTAGCGGCATGAAGGGTCGCCCTCGACGAGGTGGACGTGTGCGCGGGCCCGCGCGTCCAGCCGGCCGGGCAGGTGCTGGGCGAGCAGCGGGGCGAGCAGCATCGCCGGCACCGTGGCATTCGTGGGGGCACCGCGGCTGAGGGCGAACAGGCCGACCAGCACGCCGATGAGGGCGACGGCAGCGGCGGAGAAGCGTAGGGATCCGGGGAGGGTGTCCGGGACGAGGTGCCTGGCGGGGCGTCGGGTCAGCCAGCGCAGGGCGATGCGCTGCCTGCGGCTGGCCCGCGGGGTGAGCACCCCGATCTGATGGGGGATCTCGGGGCGGCTGCCGTCGCCGGGGACGGTCCAGGCCAGCCACCCCCAGACGGTGCGTTCGTGGACGAGGACGAGTTCGCACGCGGGCGAGCAGGTGTGGTCGCGGATGTGGCCGGTGCGCAGGGCGCGGGCACGTTCCCTGTCCCACCGCTGCGGGTCGCGGGCGAAGGGCCGCTGGTGATGCGCGGCCGCGGTCTGCGGCGGGGTGTGGAGGGTGCCTGTCACAGGATGCTGCCTTCCATCGGGTCGGCCGCGACGGAGCCGCACGTCGTGCAGCGGCCGTCGCTGTCGGGGTGGGCGCGCCGGGGTGTGGGGCCGGGGCAGGTGCGGCACGGTGGCCAGCCGAGGCAGGTGGGGCAGAGGTCCTCGCCGGGGGCGGTGGCGGGGACGCCGCAGCCGGTGCATTCGACCAGGGCGCGGTAGGTGAGGGCCTCGCCCACCGTGCGCGCGGCCGTGGAGTTGGCCGCAGGCGGCTGCGGGTCGTCCCAGACGGGCTCGTCGTGGTGGTCGGGCTCGTCGTGGTGGTCGGCCGCGAGGGCGGGTGGGGGGTAGGCCTGGGCGGCTCGCAGGCGGGCGGCGATGATCGCGCCGACGGAGGTGCGCACCGGCTGCGGCAGGGGCCGGGCGGCGATGATGTGGAGCAGCTGCTCGCGGCTCCAGCCGGACTCCAGCATCACCGTGACGACGCGGCCTTGATCGGTCAGTGCCTGCCCGGTCAGCAGCAGTTCGGGCCGGGCTGCCGCGAGTTCGAGCAGCAGGTGGATGCCGGGATGGAGTTCGTCCGCCGGCGGTGCGGGTGCGGTCGCGTCCGCGGCTGGTGTCTCGCTGGAGGTGTGCGCGGTGTCGCCGTGCTCGCATGGACGGAGGGGGCTGGTGTTCTGCTGAGTGGTGTTCTTTCTGTTGGTGTTCTTAAGGGGGCGATTACCCGGCGCCGGGTAATCCGCTGGCGGAAAACCCGTCACCGGTTGCGACCTGCGGTTTTCCAGGGCCGGCAGGTCCGTGATGAAGTACGCGACGGTACCGAGGGTGCCGTCGTGGTTGCGGGTCTGTTCCCGGCGCAGGAAGCCGTGCTTCTCCAGCTCCTGGAGGCCGCTCTTCACCGCCGCTACTCCGTCGCGGCCGCGGCGCGTCAGGTCCGCGACCGTCACCTGCCAGCCGTCCCGGTGCGTGCTGATCAGACCGAACAGCCCCTTCGCCTTGAACGACAGCCGCTCATCGCGCAAGAGACCGTTGGCGATCTGTGTGAACTGATCCGCCGCCATCACCCCCCGACGGATCCCCGCCCCGCCGTCGACACGGTGTGCCGAAGCAGAAGGGAGCGCCGCGACGGGCTGTGGAAGGCGGGTGTCGCCGGTCGCGGGCCGGTCGGTGATGGAGAAGACGAAGTCGCCGAGGGTGCCGTCGTCCCGCCGTAGTTGTTCGCGCACGAGGTAGCCGTGGGTCTGCAGCTCGCTCAGGCCGACCCGTATCGCGTCCCGCCCGTCGCGCCCGGCCCGCATGAGATCGGCGACGGTCACCTGCCACCCGGTCCGGTGGGTACTGATGGAGCCGAAGATGCCCTTCGCTTTGAAGGACAGCCGCTCATCGCGGAAGAGACCGTTGGCGATCTGAGTGAACTGATCCGCCGCCATCACCCCGCGGCGGATCCCCGCCCCGAGGCGGCTCATCGCGATCCCTCGCGCGCCATGCACCCGCGGCCGTCGATGCTCTGCGGCCTGCCTGAGCGGGCGGAGCGAACAGGGGCGTCGATTGAATAGACGTGGGCGATGTCCATGCCGTCAGCTCATCCGGCACCCCAGACCAGAAGGCCGACCATGAGCCCAGACCAACGGTCACGATCCGACAACTTGCGCTGTGGACGGGCCTGGTACGCCCATGGTCTGGCCGTACCACGCATCCCAGCGCTGCTGCGCAATCGGGGCGCACGACCGACTGCGCAGCCGTGGCCGGCGTCCTGCGCAATCGGTGCGGGGATCCTGCGCAATCGACTTGTGCGAGTGACTGCGCAGCCGGGCCCCGCGTCCTGCGCAGCCGACTGCGCAGCCTTTGTCGGGCCTGCGCACCGGTGCGCCGATCCTGCGCAATCGACTTGTGCGGGTGACTGCCGGCCCGGCCGGTATAGGGACGCGCCGCTGCTTCCCGACCGCTTCAGACGGCTGCGCAGTACGCATCTGCCGTCCCGGCAACCGCTGGGAGCTTCTCCCTGGAGACAGGCCGTCGCGGGGTGTCGAAATGTCGTGGTGCGGCTCGTGGTCTGGCCGTACCACAGGCCGTACCACGGGTTTGTGTCCCTTTCGTAATCGTGGTCTGGCCTTCGTGGTCTGCGGTGTGGTCTGGGGCAGCGGGTTGTCTCGGGTCAGAAGCAACGACTGGTTCTGACCTGGGAGTTCGTAATGTCTCGTGCCAAGCAGGCAGCGCAGGAGCAGGCTGTTCCTGCGACCGCTGCGGGGGCTCGGCTGCAGCAGATGCGGCGCCGGGTGCGCCTGTCCCGGCTGAGCGTGTGGGCGGTGATGGCGGCCGGGCCCGTCGCGCTGGCCGTCGCCGTGGCCAGCCCCGCGGCCGTGGTCCGTGCGGCCCCCGCAACCAAGCCGGCCACCGTGAAAACGGCCGCGGCGGGCACCCCGGCCGGCTACGCGACGGTGTTCCTCACCGCGTGGCTGCGCAGCCACGCAGGAGACGAGCGCAGTGCGCAGGCCCGGCTTGCGCAGTCGATGGCCCCCAATGTCGATCTCCCCGAGACGTCGGCTGCGCAGCCCGGGCCCGAGGCGGTCGTGGCGGTGCGCAGTGCGCAGCAGACCGGCCACGCGTGGTCGGTGACGCTGGCTGCGCAGTACGCCGACGGACGGTTGCGCTACTTCGCGGTGCCGGTCCTCACCGATCGCGCAGGAGCCTCGTTCACGGTGTCCGGGGCCCCTGCGGTGGTGGCGTCCCCGGCCCGCATCGAGGGGCCGCCATCGCCGTACACGGTGACGGTGCCGACGGGCGGTGATCTGCCCTCCGCGGTCGGGGAGTTCCTGGCCGCCTATCTCACCGGCGCCGGGGAGGTCGACCGCTACCTCGCCCCCGGGGTGCGCCTGGCACCGGTCTCCCCTGCCCCGTACCAGTCCGTCACGGTCGAACAGCTGCTGGCCGCCGACGAGGCAGCGGCCGCCGTATCCGTCCCCACAGACGGGACACGGGTTGGGGTGATGGTCCAGGCGGAGGCCCGGGACAACGGTGGGCGGTGGCCGCTGGCGTACGAGTTCACGCTCACTGCCCGCTCCGGCCGGTGGGAGGTGTCCGCGCTGGAGTCGGGCACCGCTCAGGGCGGGGGCGCCCGATGACCACCACCGTGCACGGCCAGATGCTCGCAGGGAAGCTGGACGATCTCGGCGACGCGTGGATCACCATGTTCCAGGACTGGGCGACCAAGGGCCTGCAGGCCGGTCTGCTCGTCCTGGTCGTCATCATCATGATCCAGAAGTTCTCGCTGAAGGCGGGAATCGGCGCCCTGCTCCTGATGATCGTCGCGCTGGGGCTCTACAACTCCCGCGACTCGCTCGCGGACATGTTCGAGGACGAGGTCAACAACCCCTCCCAGGGCGCACCCGCCGTCCCCGGCACGGTCCGCTCCGAGCTCCCCGTCTCCCGCGTGCACGCGCCCGGCGCAGGGGGCTGGCTGTGACCGCCGCCACCGGGCGGGTAGGCCGCTTCTACACCGCCGCGCGCCGCCACCCGTGGGTGGGAAGGTCGCCGACTGGAAGATCCCGCTGGGCCCGTACACGCCCGCGCAGATCGCGGTCGCCGTTGTCGGCGGCTTCCTGCTCATCAAAACCATCGGCTGGTGGTCATGGATGGGGCCCGTCCCTCTGGTGGCCTGGCTGCTGGCGATCTGGGTGGTCCGCCGCCCCAGGATCCGGGGGCGTGCCCCGATGCCGGCGACGCTGGGCTGGGTGCTGCTGGGGTGGCAGCCGCAGGGAGGCCGCATCGGCGGGCGGGCCGCCCGCGATCGTGCTGCCCGCCCCCTGCTCGGGGGTTTCACGATCGAGGACGTCCCCCGCCCCGCTCCGCCCGCCCCGTCGGTTCGTCCAGTTCCGCGGCCGGCCGGTGCCCGCTCGTCGATGCCCCGCCGCACAAAGCCGGCTGCTCCCGTGGCGGCGGGGATCGGGCCGGTGTCGGGGGTTCAGCAACTGCTCAGCCGTGCCGGGCAGAGCGGGGGTGTGCGGTGAGGGTGCCGTTCCGTCATATCGCTGGGCACCTGGTGTGGTCGACGCAGGGCAGTGTGTGGGCGATCTACCGCCTGCACCCGGGCCCGGATGAGCGCGGCCAGGTCGAGGAGAGCGTCCAGGGCACCTATGTGCCCGCCGCGGTCCGCGACGAACAGCTCGCCAAGATCACCCACATGGTGCGCTCCCTGTCCGGGGCACCACGCCTGTTCGGCCTTGCCGCGCAGGTCGATCCCGGCGAGATCGCCCTGAAGATGATCGACGGCATCGAGCCCGCCGACACCGCGCCGGGCACGGATCACCCGTGGGTGGAGAACGTCGAGGCCACTTTGGATCTCCTGGACGACCAGGAGATGCACCGCCGCACCCTGTGGCTGGCCGTGCCGCTGCAGTCCGAGAACGCCGGGCTCCAGGTTGCGGCGTCGCTCGGCTCGGCCTGGGCAGAGCTGGCTCCCCTTCTCGGCATGCGCCCCGGCCCCATCGCCCGCCGCGAGGTGCAGGCGTATCGCGAGCAGGCCGCCCGGGTCGAGGCCACGCTCGCCGGCGGGATCGCGTTCCGCCCCGCCCGCCCGGCGGAGGTGGTGTGGATGATCCAGCACGCCCTGCACCGCGGCGTTGCCGAGCCGCTGCTGGCGGAGGCAGAGGACAGCGACCTGTACGGCGGGCAGCTGCGGGACGGGGTGCTGCGCTCCCCCAGCTACGCCGACCTCGGACAGGTGCGTCTGCAGGAGGGCGGCATCGACCCCGGCCTGGACGACGCCGGCGACCTCAAGAGCGCAGGCCGGCTCACGCGCTCGGGCCGCACGGCCTGGTGGCGGATCAACGGTGGCTCGCCGCTCGGGCGGCGGTGGTTGCAGGTCGAATCCGACGCAGGGACCGGCTACCAGGCCCATTTGGCGCTGGCCGAGTGCCCGCCCGCGGTCAGCCAGGACGCCGCGGATCTCTTCGCCCAGCTGGAGTCCTTGGACTTTCCCGTCGACTACGCCATCGACCTCACCTTGGTGCCTGCGGAGAAGGCGCGGGCGCAGGTGCAGCGCAAGAAGAACGAACTCATCGACCAGGCCGACCAGTACGACGCCCGCCCCACCGGCATGCCCGCCTCGCTCAGCGAGGCGGCCCGCGACCTGGGCGAGTTGGACGCACGGCTGTCGCGTACCTCGGTGGAGGTCGAGGTGCAGTCGGTGACCGTGCTGACGGTGTGGGGGCCGACCGCCGCCGTCTGCGACTCCCGGGCCCGCGCCCTGGCCGCCCTCCTCAGCGGGGCGGACTACCGGGCGGTGCGCCCGGCCGGGCTGCAGGAAGCCCTCTTCACGCTCGGCCTGCCCGGCACCGTGCGGCCCGGTGTAGTGCGGGAGTTCACCCAGCACCAGGTCAGCGAGGACTGGGCACTGTCCGGGGCCTTCACCCTCGGGGACGTCGGCGACCCGAACGGGATGTTCCTCGGGATCGACCTGGACTGCGGCACCACCCGCCCCGTCATGATCAACGTGGCGGATGCGCCGAAGCAGGACGCCTCCGCCTCGATGGGGATCGTCGGCGACCTGGGGGCGGGCAAGAGTGTCCTGCAGAAGCTGATCGCGGAGGCGGTGTGGGCGCGCGGCGGCTGCGCGATCTGCATCGATCGCACCCCCGTACGCGAGTGGGCCACCTTCGCCCGCACCGCCGCGCAGGGCCGGGTGCAGATCATCGACGCCGCACAGGCCGAAGTCTCCATCGACCCGCTGCGCATGTTTCCCGGGCCCGAAGGCCGCCACTACGCCCTGTCCTATCTCACGCTGCAGCTCGGCATCGGCCCGATGAGTACCAACGGGGAGGTCCTGCACCACGCCGTCGAACAGACCGCTGCGAGTGCGAGCCCGTCCATGCACCGGGTGCTTCAGGTCCTGGAGGAGATGGCCACGGGTGAGGCGGGCAGGCGCCAGGACGCGGCCGCCACCCTGGCCGGTCTCATCCGTGTGGTTGCCACCAACCCGTTGGCGGCGATGGTGTTCGACCCGGCGCTGCCGCCGGTTCGGCTGGACGCCTCCACCGCCCACGACATGATCGTCATCACCACGACCGGCCTGAAGCTGCCGCCGAAGGCTGCGTTCGCCATCCCGGAGATCCTGCACCAGCAGCCTTTGGAAGCGCTGATCGGCCGGGCGGTGCTCTACCTGATCGCCGCCCTCGCCCGGCAGACCGCGTTCGAAGACCCGGCACGGTTCACCTCCGTGGTCCTGGACGAGCTGTACTGGCTCACCTCCTCCGCGGAGGGGACCGCGCTGGTCCACGAGATCCTCCACGACGGCCGCAAGCACGGTGCCGGACTGCTGGCCGGCTCGCACGACGCCGCCGAACTCGGTCCGGACCGCGGCCTGATGGCCTACCGGGCCCTGGCCCGCACCGCGGACCGGGAACGCGCCCGCCGCGGCCTGGACTTCATCGGCCTCGACCCCGACGACCCGGAGCTGCTCCGGCTGGTGACCACCGGTCTGTCTCCGGTCGGGCAGAAGGGCCGCGAGGGCGAGTTCCTGCTGACCTGCCCCCGGCAGAACACCGGCCGGATCAAGGCCGTCATCCCCCGCATCGCGCGTATCGCCACGTCCATCACCACCACCCCGGGAGGCCGCACAAGCGCGGTCCCGCACACCGCCACGGGGCCGAATTCCGGTGAGGCCGGGGCACGTCCGAAGGAACTCATCCGATGACCGCCTCCTCGTCCTTCCCCTCCGCCCGCTCCCGGCGGCTGGCCGCCGTGGCGAGCGTGCTGATCGTGATCAACGTTGCGGCCGCCGTCGTCGCCCTGGTGGTGGGGGCGAGCCTGCGGGAGTCGTGGTGGCCGCGCACCGGAGCCGCGTTCGTCGCCGAGACCTCTTCACCTCGCCAGGATCCCTGTGAGGTGATCGTGGGACCGGCCAAGGCGTACTGCGAGCGCGGGGCGTCCGCCTCGGTCTCGTCTCCTGCCGCTGCCCGCCAGGATCTTGGCGATGCGGCATGGCGGCTGGTGCCCGCCGGAGCAGGCCTGGCAGCCCTGGTGATGTGGCGGCGCCGCAGCACCACGACGCGAGGGCGGGCCTGAATGATCCGCCCAGACCGCGCCACGCTCCGCTCGGCCGGCCTTCTGCTGCTCCTCACCGGTGTGTTCGTGATGGTCAACAGCCAGGTCGTGTATGCGGCGAGCAGCACTAGCGAGACCGGAGACCTGCTGTCCCCGCTGAACATCACGTCTTCCGAGGGTGTGCCGATTAACGGCTACGAGCTCAATGCCCAGGGCGGTTCCATCTTCAGTTTCCAGGCGCAGTCGCTCTCGTTCGCCCTGTCCGGGCTGTTCACCGTGATCCGGCTGCTGGTCGGGTTGGCCGGGTGGGCGATCGAGCTCGCGTTCCGGTTCCCGCTGCTGAAGATCCTCATCAAGCCGGCGCAGCGGGTCGCCGACGCCTACGAGACGGTCGTCGTCGACACCCTGGGGCTGAAAGGGCTGTTGCTGGCGTGGGCGTTTGTCTTCGCCGGGTTCATGATCGTGCGGGGTCGGGTCGGCCGCGGTCTGGGCGAGATCTTCCTGACGCTGACGATCGCGGCGTTCGCCGCGTCCGCGTTCGTGCGCCCCGACTACCTGCTCGCCCCCGGCGGCCCGCTCGGGCAGACCCAGCAGGTGGCCGCAGAGGTGGCGCAGGAGAGCGTCGCCTCCTATGACTGGGGCGGCAAGCTCGCCAGTCTGGGCCCGTGCGATCGGATGGCAGGCGCGCAGGAGGCCAAGTGCCTTGAGCAGGAGGCTGCAGCGCCCGTTGGCGCCACTGACGTGGCCCGTCCGCTGCAGGACTCGATCACCAATGCGCTGATCGTCAAGCCATACATGCTGCTGCAGTACGGCAGGGTCCTCGACCCGGCCAAACAGTCCGATCGCAAGGCCTATGCCGTCCATCTGAAATGGATCACCGGCGGCTACAAGGCAGGAGCGCAGGACCAGCAGGGCGAAAAGGGAGGGGACGAGGACACCTGTGACCTGATCAAGGGGCCCGCCAAGAAGTACTGCGAACGAGCCATCAATCCCGGCGCTGCTGTTGATGATCCGACAGAGGATCTGCCCGCTGTTGGGGTGGTTCCGGGGCAGTCGCTGGGGGACATCGACAGTGCCGCCTTCAGTGAGGAAGGCCAGCAGTTCGCCGCGTTCCTCGAGGACCTCGAAGACGCCGGGGCCGTCGGCAAGGCCTGTGCCTCTTATGCGCAGAAGCCCACCTGGTGGCGGGTCGGCGGCGCCGCCCTGCTGCTCGTCGCGGCGTTCTTCATCTGCGGCATGCTGCTGTCCAGCGCGATCGTGCTGCTGGGCACCCAGGGCATCGGCGCGGCCGCGGCGGCCGCCGGAGGGCTGGCTTTCATCGCCGGGATGCTGCCCGGTCCGGCGCGGCAGTCGGTGTGGAAGTGGATGTCGATCTGGGGCATCGCGATCCTCGCCATGGTCGGCATCTGCGCGTTCGTGCCGTTCTTCGGGATCGCCGTGGACGCCACCATCACCAACGGCCCCGACCTGATGGTCGAACGCATTCTGCTGATCGACGTCCTGGCGATCGCCAGCGCGGCCGGGCACCGCCGCCTGCTCACCGGAATCACGTCCTTCGGGCGGCGCATGGCGATGCGGATGCGCTACGCCAAGGTCGGCGGCACCCACCTGCCCGGCGACACCTCCGAACTCGGCGCCGCCCTCGCCATGAACTCCCCCGCCGCGCTCGGCGGGTACGGCGGCGGTGGTCTGCGCGCCTTCACCGGCGGCGGGGGCGGCCGGTTCGCCGTCCTCGGCACCCGGCAGCGCCTGATGGGCGCGCTCACGTCGGTGTTCGACGGGGCGGGCATGCCGGTCGACACCGGCCGGGTGCTCGCCGACGCGAGGGCCGAAGCCGGGCGGGGGCTGGCCCCCCTCACTGCGGCGGCGGCCGCAGGCGGGCTGGGCGCCCGGGTCGGCCTGACCGGCGCCCGCCTGGGGGCCAAGGGGGCGCACTGGCTGCTGATCGGCCGCCGCCCCGACCACGAGAAGTTGGCCAAGTGGCGCAAGCCCACCGCAGACGGGGATCCGCACGCGGGCGGGCCGCCGGGCGGCGGCGCAGGTCCGGGTCCGGGTGGTCGGGGGCCGCGGCGGCCTGGCGGGCCGCCGGACCGCTACCGCAATGAGGACGGTGAGGTGGTCGATGCCCGCACGGGCGAGGTGCTGCACGACCAGCACTCTGATCGCACCTTGCTGTCGACGCGGGCTCACAACCGGATGGTCCGCTACCGCGGGTACCGCATCCTGCACCGCGGCGGCCGGCTCGTCTACGGGGCAACGCACGGTCTGCCCGAGAACGTCCGCCGCGTCCGGGCAGGCGGCTCGCGTTACTCGCAGGATGCCCGTCAGCAGGCGCGGGTGTGGGGCAACACGGTCCGCGAGGACGCCCGCGCCTGGGGAGACACGCGGCGGCACGTCGAGCGCGTCCTGAGCGAGCACACCGACGACCGCGGCGGGACCGGTCCGTTCACCGGCCGCCGCCTGCCCACCACGACTGCATCAGGCGCCTCCTCTGCTGGAGGTGCGCCCGCCAGCCGCCCTGCAACCGGCACCTCGCCCGCCCCCGCGCGGCCTTCCCGGCCGGCCGCCGGTCCTGAGCCGGGGCTGCCTCCCGTGCCGCTCCCCCGCCGGGACGGCCCTACGCCGCGGCCGAGCTCCGGCAGCCGACTTGGCGGACCGGTCCTCCCCGGGGGCGGCAGTGCAGACAGCCGCTCCCGCCAGGAGGCGGCAGCCCGGATGCGGGAGCTGATGCGGCGTACCGCGCCGGAGGCCGAACGGCTGCGCCAGGAGCGGGAGCGGGCCCCGCGACGCGACGAGGGCGGTGAGGGCGAGTGAAGCGGCCCGGCCGGCGGGTGAGGCGGTGGGCATGCATGGTCGCGCTGCTGATGTTCGCCGCCGTGTGCTGTGCCGCCCCGGTCGGCAACGCGATCAGCGCGTACGTTGCGCTGCAGACGGGTGCGCAGGACGACAGCGGAATCGCCGAGGGCGGCAGCGCCGCGGACATCCCGGCCCGGATGCTGATGGCGTACAAGAAGGCCGTCCAGCAGGTCGGCACGCATGTAACGAAGTGCCAGGGGATGCGCTGGCCGGTCCTCGCCGGGATCGCCAAGGTCGAGTCCAACCACGCCACCGGACATGGCATCGCCGGCAACGGGGACATCCGCCCCCGGATTTACGGGGTGCTCCTCAACGGTTCCGGGGCGGGCGGCAACACCACGGCTTTCCCGGACACCGACGGCGGCCGCTGGGACGGCACCGCCAGCGGGGAGCGTGCTGTTGGCCCGTTCCAGTTCCTGCCCTCCACCTGGCAAGGCGTCGGCAAGGACGGCAACGGTGACCAGGTCGCTGATCCGCACAACGCCGACGATGCCGCGCTCGGTGCCGCGATCTACCTGTGCGGAAACGGCCGCGACCTGTCCGAGCGGGCCCAGCTCAAGGCGGCAATCTTCCAGTACAACCACTCCGGCGAGTACGTGGCGAACGTGCTCGGGTGGATCGACCAGTACACGGCGGCCGCCAAGGATCCGGGTCTGGGCCACGCCTCGGGGAAGGTCCGCACCGTCCTCGAGACGGCACTCGCCCAACGGGGTGTCCCCTACTCCTGGGGCGGCGGGAATGCGAAGGGCCCGTCGTACGGGATCTGCTGCTCGCCCAGCGGGAAGAGCGGCGCAAGCATCAAGGGCTTCGACTGCTCAGGGCTGACGACCTACGCCTACGCGCGGGTGGGTATTCGACTGCCGCGTACCGCGGCCGCGCAGGCGGGCATCGGCCGGCGCATCCCCGCGAGCCTCGGCACCAGCGCGCTCAAGCCCGGTGATCTCGTCTTCTACGCGTACGCCCCCGGCCGCGATTCCACGATCTACCACGTCGGGATCTATCTGGGCGGCGGGCAGATGGTCAACGCCGCCCGCCCCGGCACGGTGGTCCGCCTGGACGCGGTCGAGGCCATGTCCGGCTATGCGGGGGGAGCTCGACTGCTGTGACCACTCCCCCGCGCTCGCCGCGTCTGCTGGTGCTGAGCACCGTCGTCCTCGCCGTCTGCGGCGTCGCCCTGCTGGCCGTGCCGCACGGCCAGGAGCAGCAGGCCCCGGGCTCGTCGCCGGTCTCCGTGACCGGGGTGCCGTCGTCGGCGGCCGCCGCGCCTGCGGGCATCGCGCCGACCATCGAGGCGGCGCCGTCCAAGCCGCGCGCTGCCTCGCCATCGCCGGTCGTTCCGTCGGCGCTACCGCCGCATGGCGAGGGGACTGCTGGCGACCGGACCGTCCAGGAGGCGCTGGAAGGGGCCTGGCCCGCGGACCTTCCCGCCACTGACGAACGGGAGTTGCTCGCCACTGGTCGTGCGCTGCTGCGTGCGGACGTGACGGGAGTTGGCCGTGAGAAGTGGCCAGAGATCTTCCGCCACTCCGCTGCCGGGTCCCCGGCGTTCGCCGCTGCTCGCTTCCGTATCCAGGCCGCGATCGCCCGCCAAGACGGCCGCCCGAACCGGGCGGTGGTGCATCTGGTGTGGGCCGGTATGGACCGCGGCGGCACCTTCACCGACCTGCGCGTCACCGACTGGCACTTCACCCGCACCACAACGAAGGGAGCACCCGCGTGGACTCCGCAGCCCCGTACCTGACCCACCGAGCCGATCAGACGGCCTCAGGTGAGGTACTCGGCCTGGTCTCGAGCCTGGTCGACACCGCCTCCTGGCTGTACGCCCACTGGTATGTGCTCGCCGTGGCCATCGGCGTGTGCTGGGGGGCGGGTGAGTGGGCGGTCCGTGCGATGGCGGCGCACGCTTCGGCCGAGCGGATGGCTTTGGAGTTGGTTCCCAACCGGCACTTCGACCCGGGCTTTGAGGTGATTTTCAGACGTGGTGTCCAGCTTGCTCGCGCGTCCACCGCGATGCCCTGGTGGGCGCCGCGCCGGGCGAAGAGTGTGCAGATCCGGCTGCGTGCGGACGGGAGTGTGCCGTTGCGCTACCGGATCGAAGGACCGGCGGGCGGTGAGCGGCTGCTGTCCATCACCCCGTTCGGGCCGGACATCACCGTCAACCGGGCCCGGCCGATCGTGGATGAGCCCCGCGAGCACACGGTGCGCGCCGAGTTCATCCTGCGCGGCAAGCTCACGGCCCCGCTGCGCGAGGTGCCGCTGGATCCTGATCCGCTGCAGCCGCTCGTGGATGCCGTGTCCGACCTGCGGGCCGAGCTCGGCGACCTCGCCGAGATACGCCTGGACATCCAGCGCGCCCCGAAGTGGGCCCTGCGGGCGCGCCGCCTGCAGCTGATGAGTGCCGCGCGCCAAGCCGAACGCCGGGAGGCACAGCGGTCCGCGCGCTGGCTGCGCCAGGATGCCAGCGGTATCGAGGATTCCTGGAGCGGGCAGCTGCAACACCTCCTCAGCGACCGCTCCGGCTCCAGTGCCGGACGGCGGCTGGTGATGCCGCCGGTGCCCCGCCGGGTCGAGCCGGCCGAGGCGCTGGGCAAGCTCGCCGAGGACGACCACCTGGTGCGCGTGCAGCTGCTGGTGATGTGCGCCTCCAACACCGAAGGCCGCGCCCAGGCCAGGCTCGCCCAACTCCAGGCCGCGTTCGATGTATTCGGCGGCCGCTCACGGTGGGCGATGCGCGGCTGGCGGCTCGGACCGTGGCGGATCGGCGCCGACCAGTGGCCCACCCGACACGCTTTCGAGCGCCGCTGGGACCTGGGGCACTGCCAGCCACCGCGCGCGAACTGGGTACGGCTGGAGGAGCTCACCGGCCTGCTCAAGCCGCCCACCGTCAACTGCCGCCTGCCAGTCCTCGCCGGCGACCTGCCGACCTTCACCTTCGGCGATCCCGGATTGCTGCTGCAGGGCACCTACCGCGGCCCGGACGGCGAGCCACGGCTGGTCGCCACGTACGCCGAAGAGACCTTGTTCGAGGTCGGAACGGGCAAGGCGGGCGGCGGCAAGACCGAACGCGCCCTGGCCCAGGCGATCGGCTGGGCCCACGCAGGCGGCGGGCTCGTCTTCGTCGACCCGCACCGCGACTCCTGGCCACGGGCCACCCCGTTCCTCGCACACGACCACCTGATGCCGCGGATCGCGCTGGTCGACCTCAACGCTCTGGGCCCCAACCCGAAGGTGAGTTCGTGGAACCCGCTCGGCATGCACCACGGTCCGGCAGCGCACGAGGTCGTCGAAGCGATCGCCGACGCCTATGGGGCCGCACTGGCCTGGGACGACGCGAGTGCTCCGCGCGCGCTCACCATCCTGGTCGCCGCGCTCACCGTCCTGGTCGCGGTCAACGAGAAGGCCTGCCAGGCCGGCCGGCCCGAGGACCAGGCCACGATCTTCCACGTCCGGGCCCTGCTCACCGACGCCGGGTTCCGCACGGCCGCACTCGCCGCTGTCGCCGACCGGCTGGACGAGGAGAGCCGCTCGTGGTGGACGGGCGTCTTCCCGACGCTGGCGCCGGACGCGTTCTCGGTGGTCCTCAACCCGATCGCCCGCCTGGCCGCCAACCCGATCACCCGCGCCTTTCTCGGCCAGCCCGTCGGCGTCTACAACATCCGCACGGCGATGGACTCCCGGATGATCGTGTGGGTGTGCCCGGGCGGCAACGGGCCCACCGACCGCCTGCTGACCGCGCTCCTGGCCCGCGACCTGCTGCGCGCCGCACGCTCCCGGCGCGACACGCCCCCGGAGCAGCGGGTGCCGTTCCGCCCGTACTTCGACGAACTGATCACCCTGACCGGCGCGGCCCCGGAGACCATCGCCGCGATGTTCGAGGACCTGCGCAAGTACCGGTGCCACGTCCACGGCATGACCCAGCTGCTGTCCCGGCTGCCCGCCCCGGTACGGCTGTCCCTGCTGCAGAACGCCTCCACCCTGGCCACCACCGCCGGATCGAAGACCGCGATCGCCGCGGTCACCGCCGAGTGGGGCGACAACCCCACCCCGGAGAGGGTCGCCACCATGGAGCGCTTCGAGCACTACGTCTCCCTGACCGTGCGCGGCCGCCGTGTCGGACCCGTCCAGCTGCGCGGCCCGCACCTCGACACCGTCTTCGCCGCCCAGGCCCGCCCCGGACGAGTCCCCCAACTGGAGCGGGCCGCCCAGGACAAGGCCGGGGCGCTTCCGCTGGACCAGCTCACCGCACGCGCCGCGCAGCAACTCGACAACGTCGCCGCCTTCCTCGCCGCGCACGCTCCTGCCGGCGCCACCGCTGCCCGCGCCGCCGCCCATCAGTCGAAAGACGCACACGGATGGACCTGACCCTGGGAACCGCTGTCGTGCACGACCTCGAAGAGCGCGGCCCTACCGCCGACGTGTGGGCAGCGCTGGTCGGCGGCGGTCCCGCCCGTGGACGCAGCCGTGACGCGACGCGTGACTCCCGGGGTGAATGTCGCAGCCTTGCAACTACCCCGAAAACCTCTTGTAGTTTGCGCACGCGAACCATAAATTGTCTGCCACACGGCGAGGCCCGCGAGAGTGAAGGCCTTACCTGTAGCCGAACTTGGGAGTGCCTGATGGCTCAAGCAACGGAACAGATTCGCAACGACGAAGCATACGAAGTAGACGAGTGGCCGCCCCTGACGCGGGCCGTCTCCTACATCGGGAGCGCCTGCGTCATCCAGGGCAGCGGCGACTTCGACCCGAACGACCTCGCGGCGGTCCGCCGCCGCTTCCCCGGCCGATACGTGTCCCTGGACGGCGACGTAATCACCGTATGGCCGCCCTGCGGGCCCGCCCAGTGACCGGCCGCCCGGAGCCGCCGCTCCCCCGCAGCCCTGGCCAGCACCCGCAACTCGTCGCACAAGCGCCTGCAGATCGTTCATCCGACCCGAGAGGACGCAAATCCATGAGGAGACGGGACACCACAGAGCGCAGAACACGCCTGCCGGCTGTGGGGATCACGGTGGGGCTGGCGCTGGCACTGGCCGGCTGCTCGGACTCGGGCAGCAGCACGCTGCCCGACCGTGCTGCAGCGGCCACCCTGCACGGGGGTAACTCCTCACCGCGCAGCCACCAGGAACGAACGGCGGATCCGCAGGCGGAGCTCGCCGGCCGCAACGGGCTGGTCCTGACGATCACGGTGGCCGAGCGGGACCGGGCGGCCGGCTACCTCACCGTCCACGGTGACCTGACGAACAACGGTCCCAAGACGACCGTGGTCCCGGCCGAGTTACGCGGCAACGAGACGGACGTCCTCAGGACCGGCTCATCGCTGACTGGGGCGACGGTCGTCGATTTCTCAGCCCGCAAGCGCTACTACGTCCTGCGCGACACCGACGACCGCCCGCTCACCACGACGGGACTGTCCACTCTCGAGCCCGGTGAGAGCGCGCGTGTCTTCATGCAGTTCCCCGCGCCACCGCCGAGCACCGGCACAGTCGGCTTCCACCTGCCTCAGTTCGACACCGCGAACATCGCGATCTCCGGGTGAGGTGACGGTCTTCATGCGATCGATCCGTTCCCTCCTTGCCGGCTTGCTCGCCGCCGGGGCAGCCGGAGCAGTCGCCCTGAGCGCGATGGCCGGCGCCACCCCCTCCGCGGACACGACACCCGCTCCCGGCACCCTGCTGTCCGCCGAGCCCACAAGGGCCGACGGCGGCACGGGCAGATCCGGCCTCGCGCTGCGCACAGGAGCCACGCTCGCTCCGCCCAAGATCCTCGAGATCGGCTCGGATCCGGTCGACATCACTCAGCGGATCTCGGACCAGGACGGCGCCGAGCGCCGACAGGCCCCGGAGAAGGAGGAGCAGTGACGTTCACGCAACTGGTGCGTCCCTGTCCTGCGGGTCCCGGGAATCGTGCGCGACCGGAACTGACGAATCCGCACCCCCATCGGTCGGCTTCTGGCCCTACATGTGACCAGAGAGGGCCCGAGTGGTTTGAGTCAACTCGCCGCCTGCAAAGCGTAGTTGGCTGGCATATGCGTTACCTTGCGGTCACTCACGAGCATCACAGCAGCTGGAAGCGGCCGTGCGCCCAGAACGCCGATGAGCGGCGGGCGGAGACAGCGGTCATGTCGTACGGGGAGACAACATGACACGGGCAACACGACGCAAGACCGGGCGCTCCGGTGTTCGCGCCCGCACCTACGCAACCGTCCTGCTCGTCACGGGCAGCCTGGCGCTGGCCGGTTGCAGCGAGAGCCCCGCAAAGGATGACGCCGCGAAGGAGCCAGCGTCCCCTTCCTCTGCGGCGGCGTCGACGTCGACGAGCCCGGATGCTCAGACCAAGGCCGAGGACGAGGTCCGCACCGCCTACAGCGCCCTGTGGGGCGAACAGGTCAAGGCCTACGCGCAAGCGGACATCAAAGGCACCGACCTCAAGAAGTACGCGACGAAGGATGCCCTCGCGCAGGCCATGGGCGACGTACTGGTCATGCAGAAGGCCGGCACCGCCACCAAGGGTGCCCCGGTGAACGACGTCACCGATGTCACCGTGACACTCACCGGCAAGACACCCACCGCGACACTGCGGGACTGCCTGGACATCTCGAACTGGCGCACCGTCAAGAAGAAGACCGGAGCGGTGAAGCCATTCCCGACGAACCAGCCTCTGCGCTACGTGACGACGGCGACTGCGGAGAAGTGGGGCACGCAGTGGATGATCACAGAGCTCACGCCGGACGGGAGCAGCACATGCTGAGGCGCTCCGCTCTGGCCGCGTTCCTCACCGCCTCTCGCGATCACGCAAAAGCATCACCGCAGATGGGCCGGGCCTCGATGCCGGGCCGATGCCTGCTGGAAACCACAGCAGCGTTTCTGTCGCACCGCTTCGTACAGGGAGACAACGTGACACGAGCAGCACGACGCGCGGCCGGGCGCCCGGGTGTTCGCGCCCGCACCTACGCAGCCACCCTGCTCGTCACGGGCAGCCTGGCGCTGGCCGGTTGCAGCGAGAGCACGACGAAGGACGACGCTTCAGAGTCGAAGGCCCCATCTGCTGCGCCGTCCACGCCGACCGCCGCCTCTGGGTCTCCGAGTGCTGATCCCGGAGCAGCCGTCGAGGCGCTTTACCGCAAGTACTGGGACGAGAAGGTCAAAGCCTATGGAAAGGCCAGCGTTCAGGGCACGGATCTGAAGAAGTACGCCGTCGCTGAGGCCTACCTCCAAGACGAGACCGAAGTGAAGGCCTTGAAGGCCAAGGGACTCGTGGCGACGGGCAAACCGGTCCTGGCTCCCGAGGTCGATTCGGTCGACATGAAGAGGAAGACGCCGCACGCGTCTTTGACCGACTGCACCGATGTCTCGCAGTGGACGCTCGTCAAGAAGTCCAGCGGCCAGGCGGTCACCCTCCCACAGGGCCGGCTGACGAAGTACATCACCAAGGTCGAAGCAGAGAAGTGGTACGGCAACTGGGTGATCGTCAAAATCACGCCGCAGGACCAGACATGCTGATTCGCCATAGCACGGTGGCGGCGCTGGCCTCCGCGTTGGTCGTCGCCTCAGCCGCCACGGCCCATGCCGGGGACGACCCGGACATCGACAAGGGCAACTGCGACCTGCTGTCGTTCTGCGTGGGGGTAGGCACGCAAGACAAGAGCGACGGGCAGAACGGTCAGGGATCCAACGCCGGCCAGGACACCACCGGGGGCGCAGCTCCCGACTGCACGTCCCAGGCCATGGACCCGCAACCACCCCCCGGCAGCACGTACTACCAGGACGGAAAGACCGTCTACGAGTACGTCTGCGACGTGGACGGTGACGGGCTCGTCGAGATAGGCGCCGGAGCCGACCAAGACGCCGCACCGCCGGTCGATCCCGCCGTTGTCGCGCAGCAGGCCGTCGACAAAATGAAACTGGCAGGGCCCGATGTCGCCAGCCCACGGGCGGCGGGCAAGTACACCGTCGGCGTGCCCGTGTGGATGTGGGTCAACCAGAGCGCCACGACCTACGGCCCCAACTCAGCGTCCGCGACGGCCGGCGGAGTCACCGTCACCGCCACCGCGAGGGTCTCGAAGATCGTGTGGCAGATGGGCGACGGCGCCACGGTCACGTGCACGGGCCCCGGCACGGCCTATCAGGCATCGGACGGCATGGCGAAGTCCCCGACATGCGGCCACGTCTACAGCACAACGTCAGCCCATGAGCCGGGCGGCAAGTTCGCGCTGAGCGCCACGTCGACATGGACGATCAACTGGCAGATCACCGGAGGCGGCGGAGGAACAGGGCAGCTCATCGAGAAGCGGCAGTCCCAGATCCCCGTCGCGATCGGCGAACTCCAAGTCGTCAGGTAGCACCGCCGGAAGGAGAAAGCGTTGAGCACGACACAAGAACGCCCCGCGCCCCCGGTCGGCATACCTCCGCAGGGGCAGGTCGCCAACCCAGTGAGGCCGCCGCGGGTGTCGGCGCGCCGACACCGCCCGGGCATATCGCAGTCACGCAAAAGCATCACCGCAGATGCGCCGGGCCTTGATGCCGCGCCGATGCCTGCTGGTAACCACAACAGCGGTTCTGCCGCACCGCTCGAACGGGGAGACAACGTGACACGAGCCCACCGACTCCGAAAGCACGCCGCCCTGATGGCCGTGACCGGCCTGGCCCTGCTGGCCGCGTGCAGCTCCGGCGACGGCGACTCCGCTGCTGAGGCGTCAGCCTCCGTTGCCTCACCGAGTCCTTCGCCATCGAAGGACTCGACGCCCGCAGACCCCGACGCTGCGGTGAAGGCTGCCGTGCTCGCCGCCTTCGACGGCATGACCACCGAGCAGGCGAAGGCATACCGGCAGGCTTCCGCGATGGGAACACGACTCTCGAGCTACGCCACCCTCGATGCCCTGTCGAAGATCGAGCTGGACCTGTATCGGATGAAGAAGACAGGGACCGTCGTGCGCGGCCAGATCGGCCACGACGCCCAGGTGACCGACCTCGACATGAGCGCCAAGACGCCCAAGGCGACGCTGTCGGACTGCGTCGACCTGTCGAAGTACGAGACCTACGACACGAAAGCGAAGAAGGTAATCCCGCTCCCGACCAACCAGCCGCTGCGGTACCAAGCGACAGCCAAGGCAGAGCGATGGGACGGCCGTTGGATGGTGACCGACGTCAACACCCAGGGGGGCGGCGAATGCTGAGACGCGGAGTGGCGACAACGGCCGCGGTGGTCCTGACGGGCGTTCTCACCCCTGCCGCGTATGCCGAGGGCGATGGCTCCGGCCTCTGCGCGGGGGCCTCGATGTACGTCAAGGTGTGCGCCCAGGACGGCAGGCGTGCGTCCGGCGCGTCTGGCTCGGGCGAGGAAGAGGGCACAGCCGGCAGAAGCACGTCCAGCGCGGACAGTTCGGACGCGCCGAAGTGCACTTACGAGAAGCTCAACCCGCAGCCCCCGGCGGAGAACTTAGCCATGCAGGAAGGCAAGCGCCAGGGCGGCACCGGCGCCGTCTACCGCGTCGTGTGCCCAGAGACCGGCCGCATCGGCGTGGTCTGGATCTCAGAGGGCACCGACCCGGCTGTGCCCGCGATCGATCCAGAGGTCCTTGCACGGCAGGCCGTCGACAAAATGAAGCTGGCGGGCCCCGATGTCGCCAGCCCCCGGGCGGCGGGCAAGTACACCGTCGGTGTGCCCGTGTGGATGTGGGTCAACCAGAGCGCCACGACCTACGGCCCCAACACCGCCTCCGCGACGGCCGGAGGAGTCACCGTCACCGCCACCGCGAGCGTCTCGAAGATCGTGTGGCGGATGGGCGACGGCGCCACGGTCACCTGCACGGGCCCCGGTACCGCCTATCAGGCATCGGACGGCATGGCGAAGTCCCCAACTTGCGGCCACACCTACATGCGCAGCTCCGTCTCCAAGGCCGACGGCAAGTACACCCTCACGGCCACGTCCACCTGGACCGTGGACTGGCAGGTCAACGGAGGCGGCGAAGCTGGTCAGTTCACCGAGATCAGACAGTCCCAGGCCCAGGTAGCGATCGGCGAACTGCAGGTCGTCAGGTAGCACCGCCGGAAGGAGAAAGCGTTGAGCACGATACAAGAACGCCCCGCGCCCCCGGCCGGCGTGCCCCCGCAGGGGCAGGTCGCCAGCCCAGTGAGGCCGCCGCGGGTGTCCGCGCGCAGACGCCGCCCGGGCATGATCGCCCTGTCGCTGGCGCTGATTGCCGCCGGCGGGGCCGGCGTTGCGGTCCTGCTGCTCCAGGTGGCCCAGCGCACCGAGGTGGTCACCGTGGTCCGCGACGTCCAGGTCGGCCAGGTCCTCACCGAGCAGGATCTGGGCCAGGCCTCCGTCGCGCTGGACCCGGCGGTCAAGGCGGTCGAGGCCGACGAGCTGGAGTCGGTGGTGGGCAAGCGGGCCGCCGTCGAGCTCAAGCCCGGCTCGCTGCTTACTCCGTCGCAGGTGACGAAGGATTCCCTGGTCAAGGCGGGCGAGCAGCTGGTGCCGATCGGCCTGAAGCCGGAGCAGGTCCCGGCCACCGCCCTGGTGCCGGGCCAGAAGGTGCGCCTGGTCCATGTCCCCGCCCAGGGCGCAACGGCCTCGGAGTCGGAGAGCGACACGACGCCCAAGACGCTCGCTGGCCGGGTAGTCAAGGCCTCCGCAGCCGCCCCCGGCAGCGGTGTCGTGGTGGTCGACGTCGCTACCGCCGCTGCGGACGGTCCGACCGTCGCGGCGTGGGTGGCGGCCGGCACCCTGCGCCTGGTGCTCGATGCTCCGGACGGCAGCTGATGAGTGTGATCGCCCTGGCCGGCTGCAGCGGCGCACCCGGCGTGACCACCAGTGCGCTGGCCCTGCTGCTGAACTGGCCACTCGAGCGGGGCCGGAAGATGATCCTCGCTGAGTGCGACCCGGACGGCGGGGCGGTGCTGCACGGTCTGCTGCAGGGCACGCTCGGCGACCGCTACGGCCTGCGGAACTTGTCCGTTGCCGTGCGCAAGGGCGAGTTCGGTGAGGCGTTCTGGCGCCAGCTGATCGACCTGAGCAGCGAGGACGCCACCAAGGAGTCACCGCGGGACCGGATGCTGCTGCCCGGGATCACCGACCCGGCACAGGCAGCAAGCCTGGCACCGGTGTGGAAAGCCCTCGCGGTGATGTTCCGCGGCATCGACGCCGAACACGGACACGACGTACTGATCGACCTCGGACGCAGTGGGGCGTTCGGCCCCTCCGGTGTACTGGCCGAACAGGCCGACACGACGCTGGTGGTGGTGCGGAACACGCTGCGCTGCCTGCAGGCCGCCCAAGCGCGGGTGAGCGCGCTGGAGGAGCGTGTCGGCGGCGTCGGCCTGATCCTGATCGATGACGGCCCCTACCCGGCCGGTGAGGTGCAGCGGGTGCTGCAGGCGCCGGTGGTGGCGACCCTGCCGTATGCGCCGCAGGACGCGAAGGTGCTGTCCGACGGCGCCGAACAGCCACGCCGCTTCGCCAAGTCGCAGCTGATGAAGGCGGCCCGCACCGGCGCCACCCTGCTGGTCCAGCGAGCCGCCTGGCAACAGGCCCACCTCGCCCCCGGCACAGGCGCGGGTGCGGGCGCGACCAGTGGGGAGGTGTCCCGTGCGCGGTAGGCCGCTGCACGACAACCCCACCGTGACCCCTCCGCCCGGACGTGCCCCAGTGTGGCCGCGCCAGGCGAACGGCGTCCCGCTCGGCTCTGCGGCGAGCGGGGAACAGCTGGGGGCTGCGGTTCCTCAGATCACGGTCGACTACCGGGTGGCCCGGCATATCGCCGGCCAGGTGGCCCGCCAGCGTGAGGAGTTGCTGAAGAAGAACCCGGAGGCGGACCGGGCCACCGAGGAACAGCAGTGCCTGAACTGGATCAATGAGGCCGTCGCGCTGTGGGCCGATGCCCAGGGCCTCGAGCGCGGCCTCAGCACGACCGCGCAGGAGGATGACGCGCTGCGGCGTGCCGTCTACGACCTGCTCTACCGGGCCGGGCGGCTGCAGCCGTATCTGGATGACGAGCGGGTCGAGGACATCATCATCCAGGGCCCCCATGAGGTGTGGCTGGACTACGGCGACGGCGAGCGCCGCAGAGTCGGCTCGATCGCGGACTCCGAGGAAGAACTCCTGGACCTTTTGCGGGAGTTGTCGCGGGAGTCCGGGCACAGTGAGCGCACCATCTCCACCGCGAATCCGACGCTCGCGTTGTCGCTGCAGGACGGCTCCCGGCTGCAGGCCATCACGGGGCTGGGGCCGATGACGTATGCGGTCATCCGCCGCCACCGTGTCTCGCATGCCGACCTGGACGAGCTGGTCCGCCTGGGGACCATCGATCCGATCCTGCGCGAGTTTTTGGGCGCGTGCGTGCGGGCGGAGAAGAACATCATGATCGCGGGGAAGCAGAAGGCGGGGAAGACCACCTTGTTGCGGGCGATGCTGCGCGAGTTCGATCCCGAGACCCGTTTCGCCACCATCCAGACCGAGGACGAGCTCTTCGCCCACACCAACGGCTACCACCGCCAGGTCGTCTCCCTGATCGGGCGCGAGTCCAACGGGGAGAAGGACGCCACCGGGCGCGGCGCCGGCGAGGTCACGCTGCTGGACCTGATGCATCCGGCGTTGCGGATGTCGCTGGAGCGGATCGTGGTCGGTGAGGTCCGCGGCCCGGAGATCGTCGCGATGATGCAGGCCCTGACCAATGGTGCGGGCGGCAACCTGTGCACGATCCACGCGCGTCGCCCCGACGTCATCGTCGACCGGATCGCCGAACTGTATGCCCTCGCGCAGGGCAATCTGTCCGAGCAGCTCGCTTACCGGCAGACCGCGAACGGGCTGGACTTCATCGTGTTCGTCGACATGACGGACGAGACCCGGATCGGCGGCCGCCGCCACCGCTACGTCTCCCACGTCCTGGAGCTGACCGGGATCGGCGAGTCCGGCCGCCCGGCCATGAACGAAGTCTTCTCCCCCGGGGTCGAGTTCGGTGAGCTGCGGGCGGTGCCGCGGATGGACCCCGGCTGCGTCGATGATCTGCGCCGGGTCGGCTTCGACTCCACCCTCCTGCAGCACCCCTACGGAGCGTGGGCGGCGCCGCTTCCGCTGAAGGTGGGGGCCGGCCGATGACCCTGTTGCTCGCATTGTTGTCCGGGATGGCTGTGGTCGGCGGGCTCATCGGCACCGTCGCCGGGATCGTCGGCACCACCACGCCCCGCCGGGCCCCGCTGCGCCGGCGCTGGCAAGCGCTGCGCGCGGGCCGGGACCAGGGCGAGGAGGTGCGGCTGCGCCGGCGGACCCTTGCCGTCTGCGCGCTCGTGGTCTTCGGCGCGGTATGGCTCCTGTCCGGGAACTTTGTGGCCGGCCTGCTGTTGGGCGCGGCGGTGGTGGGGGTGCCGTGGCTGATCACGCCGTCCAAGATCGCGGCCGAGCGCATCGGTCAGCTGGAAGCCCTCAGTGAGTGGACCCAGCGCCTGGCCGGGCTGCTCAGGCTGGGAATGGGCCTGGAACAGGCAATGATCACCAGCCGGAAAGGGGCACCGGACACCCTCGCCCCGCAGATCGCGAGCCTGTCGGAGCGGCTGCGCCGCGGCTGGCGCCCCGAAGACGCGTTGCGGGCCTTCGCCGGCGAACTCGACGACGTCACCGCCGACAAGGTCACCGCAGCACTCATCCTGTCCGTCAACGACCGCGGCCCGGGCCTGGCCCAGGCATTGGAGGACCTGGCGGGCACCGTCCGCGAGGAGGTCGGCCGCAAACGCTCCATCGAGGCGGACCGCGCCAAACCCCGCACCACCGTGCGGTGGATGACCCTCATCACCCTGGGCGTGATCATCGCGGGGTTCTTTGTGCCCTCGTACACCAGGCCCTACTCCACCCTGCTGGGCCAGCTGGTACTCGGCTTCCTGACCGCCGGGTTCGTGGCGGTGCTGGCGATGATGCGCCAGCTGGGCAGCTTCCGCCGTATCCCCCGCTTCCTGATCACCGACCCGCGCAGCACCGTCCGCCTGCCCGCCCCCAGCGCGGAGACGTCGGCGGCGGCGGTCGGGCGTGAGCCGGAAGGAGCCCGCTCGTGAACCTGTTTCCCGTCGTCATCACCGGCGGCCTCATCGGCGGCGGCGTCGCCCTGTTCGTGCGGGAACTGCTGCAGCCGCAGCCCGCATTGGCCACCGCCCTGGCCCGCAGCGCACCCGGGACGCTGAGCATGCCCCAGGAGGAGGTGCTGGACCGGGACGAGGTGTGGGGGCGCTGGCTGCTGGCCCGCCTGGAGCGGCTGCCCGGCGTGACGGTGCCGGCCACCAACCTCGCCCTGCTTGGACAGGGGCCAGGCACCTTCATGCTGAAGAAGACCGCGCTCGCCGCCCTCGGGCTGCTGTGCCCGGTGCTGGTCACCATCCCCTGGATCATCGCGGGCATCTCGCTGCCCTTCTACGTGCCCGCCGCGGTCGGACTCGCCATTGCGGGGCTGCTGTTCATCACGCCCGACCTCGCGGTGCGCGACCAGGCCAAACGGGCCCGCGAAGAGTTCGCGCACGCCCTGTCCGCCTACCTCGACCTGGTCGCACTCAAGCGGGCCGCGGACGCCGGCCCCACCGAAGCCCTGGAGAAGGCGGCCGCAGTGGGTGACGGCTGGCCGTATCTGTATCTGCAGGGCGCGTTGCGCCGGGCCCGCCTGGAGAAGATCCCGCCGTACCAGGCGTTGACCGAACTGGCCGACACCTACGACCTGCCGGGCCTGGGTGATGTCGCCGACATCATGCGCGGCTCGGCGACCGACGGCGCCGCCGTCTACAAAGCCCTGCGCGCACGAACGGCCGCGCTCAACACCGAGCTGCTCACCGCACAGGCCGCCGAAGCCAACGCCGCCAGCGAGAAGATGACCGCCCCCGGCGCCTTACTCGCCGTGCTGGTCATGCTCCTGATGGCGTTCCCCGCAGTGATCCGCATGCTCACCGTCTAACCAAACCCGATGCACCGCACGCAACTCACTCAACTTGGTTAAGGAGTTCTCCGATGAAGCACCTGGCAGACCGTAGCTACCGTGCCGTCCGCTTACTGACCGAGCGTCTGGAAGAGGGCCTGGCCGAGGCGAAGCGGCGCCCCGACAGGGGGGACATCAGCATCACCACCGTCATCATCTGGGTGGCCGCTGTCACCGGCGCCCTGCTCATCGCGGGAACCATCGCCATCGTGATCAACAAGTACAACACCAGCCTGAACGGCATCTGATGCCTGGCGGCGACCGGCTCCGAGCTTGGTGGCGCGGGCGAAGATGGCATGAGGACCGCGGGGATGCCTCCATCCAGATGGCGATCGTCTACCCGTTCATCCTGCTCGCCACGATCGCCGTCATCCAGGCCTCTATGTGGTACTACGCCCGCTCCATCGCGCTGACCGCCGCCCGCGAGGGCCTGACTGCGGCCCGCGCGTATGAGGCCTCGCCCGCCGACGGCACCGCCAAGGCGCAGGAGGTTCTGGGCAGGGCGGCGGGTGACAGCCTGCTCGGGTACAGCGTCTCCACGGCCGGCAGCACTGGAGTACGCGTGCGTATAGAGGTGTCAGGCACAGCGCAGTCGATGATCCCTGGCATAGCAGGACTGCAGGTCAAGCAGGCAGCGTCCGGGGCCGTGGAACGGTGGACGGTGCCGGGTCAATGAACGCGCTGCGACGCAGGGCCTGTTGGGTACGCCGGGCCAGGGGGGACGAGGGCAGCGTGGCGATCGAGGCCGCCATCATCGTCCCGCTATTGATCATGTTCCTGTGCCTGGCGCTCGCGGGCGGCCGGATCGTCACCTCCGGGGCGAAGATCGACGCAGCAGCCGAGGACGCCGCACGGGAGGCATCCATCCACCGCACGGTGGCCGCCGCCCAGGACGCCGCGCACACTGCGGCCGCCGAAACCCTCAGCGACCAGGACATCGCGTGCGCCTCCACCAGTGTGGCCGTGGACGCCGGAGGACTGGCCGTACCGGTCGGTCAGGTCGCCACCGTCACTGTGACGGTGACCTGCACGGTCACCCTCTCCGACCTGCTGCTGCCGGTCCCGGGAAGCCGCACCCTCACCTCGACCGCCACCTCGGTTGTGGATCAGTACCGACAGAGAGCTCTTGGGTTCGCGAATTCTGAAGTGCCGTGGAGTACGAACCGAAGTGCCGGTGCCGCGCAATGAGCGCGCGAGGGTACTTGGGTTCACGCTTGGTCGAGGAAGCCGGGATGGTCGACGACGCCGGTGTAGCGGAGGCTGGCGTTGATGGACAGGCCGAACATGTCGTGCAGCCGCTTGGCATCTCCGCGGCTGGCCATGGCTTCGGCGAGGATGCGGTCTTCGCGGATCGAGCGGCAGCTGACACCGGGCCCGAGCAGCAGCTTGATCCAGCGGATGCCGACGTTGCGGGTTTCCATGGCGCTGCGGCGATTGATGAACAGATGCGGGTTGGCGGTGTTGGGCCAGGTAGTGGTGCGGTGGTCCAGGTAGGCGGCGATGCGTTCACGGACCGGCGGGGCCAGGGGAATCTTGCGGTCGTCGAGTTGGAGCCAGCCGGCGCTGACGTCGACGAGTTGGAGGTTGCGCACCTGGCTGGTGCTCAGTCCGTGGAAGGCGACGAGCGAGGCGACCGCGGCGCGCGCGGGGTTGGACTGGTCGAGCAGGGCCTTGATGGCGGCGGTGTCGACGGGCAGGGGCTCACGGGGTGGGTGGTAGCCCAGGCGCATCCGGTAGGTGGGGTCGGCGAACAGTACGTGGTCCTGCTTGAGCAGGTGGAACAGCGAGCGCAGGCCCTGACCGGTGCGTGCGGGGTGGTCGCTGGCGGCCAGTGCCGCGGCGACGTCTTCGCGGGCGATCTCCCGCAGGGAGGTGTGGCCGCCGGCGGCCCATTCGATGAGCACGGGGCGGGCCCAGGAGAAGTGCAGGCGGATCGTGGTGGCACTACGGGGGCGTCGTCGGGGCGGCCGGCTGCGGCCGCCTGCCATGACGTCGTACCAGATGCGCACCTCGCCGGCCATCGGCTCGGGCAGCCCGGTCAGCCGCCGCTCGAGCCATTGGCGAAGGACGTTGTCGCGGTCGTCGAGGAGCAGGCCTGCCTCGTCCAGGACGGCCGCCACGTGCTTGGCGGTCAGGTGGATCTCGTTGAGGAACTCCAGACCGCTGCGCGGGATCGGGGCGCCGGGGTCGTCCTGGATGGCCAGGATGATCCGGAGGCCGGCCCGGCAGCGCATCCTGACCGGCGCGCTCCAGCCGAGTCGGGCGGCCCGCTGATCAGTCAGGTTCCACAGCCGGCGCAGCAACGCGAGGTCGGTGGGCCAGGGGTAGTCCCGCTGCCGCAACCGGGAGTGATCGCGCTGGGCCGGGAAGAAGGCCAGCTGCTCGTAACGGACGGCGGGGCGGTCGCGGTGAGCGGGTGCCGGAAATCGCGGCGGTGGCTCCAGGAGCAGCTTGAGCTCCTTCCTCATGCGCGGGGAGACGTCCGAGAGGGCCGTGCGAGCGCGCTGTTCGGCCTGCCGCATTCGGCGCGAAGAGCCCTTTTGCCGGCTGAGCCCCGCGAGGAAGAGCTGCTGGCCGTCTCGGTTGGCCTCGGCCGGATCGAACCGGCCCAGGACGGGGATCATGTTTCGGGCGTGGGCGAAGCACAGCCGGCAGATGCCCAGCTCTCGGTGGAGGCGGGCAAGATTGTTGCAGGTCGGGCAGATTCCCCGATGGGGATGGTTCACCCGCCAGCCGTGGCAGGCCTCGCACAACCACCCGCCCTTCCTGGTGGCGCCCCAGGCCAGACAGTCCGGACAGGAATCCGCGGCGGGCCGCCCGTAGAGGTGACAGCGGCGGCACTTGCCGGTGTTGTAGTAGTCGAGCGACCCACAGATCAGGCACGGGGGCGGGGTGACCGGGCCGCCCGGCCAACAGCCGAAGCAGTACCCGGTGCTGTCGATGGCTTCGGGCAGACGGCCGCAGACAGTGCACAGGTTGAGGGCCGGCCGGGTCACAACGGGGGTGCCGTTCGCGGACGGCCGGGTTTGGGCACGATGTCGCGCGCGCCGCGCGGTGCCGGATCACGGTCGGCGGTGCGGGCCGGCGGCTGCTCGGGCCGCGCGGCCGGCAGTCCGCTCGGCACGAGCAAGTCACAGGGAGTGCAGTCCAATACGGCGCACAACACTTCCAGGTCGTCCAGCCGGATCGTGGTCGGGGTTCGGGACCACAGCATCGACATCTTGCCGGCGCTGATCTCCAGGCCGGCCTCAGCCAGCCGGCGGCGCATCTGGGTCGCCTGCCAGATGCCGGCCTCGGCCGCCTTCATCCGCAAGTTCCACCGCATCACGGGCTCCTTCGGCTCAGCCCAGCAACCGCAGCGTGGTCCGGTTGTTGGCCTGGATCCATTCGTTCTCGATGTGCTGAGTCGGCACATGGATGTAGTGCGTGGTCGTCGACAGCCAGTTGTGGCCGAGCAGGTCCTGGATCGCCTTGAGGTCCACCCCTCGCTCGTAAAGGGCGGAGGCGCAGTAGTGCCGCAGGCCGTGCGGGGTCAGCCGGCCCTTCCAGTCCGGAAGCCAGGTGGCCACCGCGGTGGCCAGGCCGGAGCGCAGTGGATCGGTGCCGATCCGGGCGCAGGCGCCGGTGAGTTGATCCCGCCGTTCGCTGGGCAGCAGTGGGGCGTCCGGGTTTTGCCAGTCGTCGTCGAACTGGTGGCGTACGTCCGTCAGCCACCACTGCATCAGCGCGTCGATCCCGTCGATTGCGGGGATCAGGCGTGTCTTGGGCCCGCGTCCGCGGCTGCCCTTGCCGTAGCGGATGTGCAGCTTGCCCCACTGACCCAGATCCGGCCGCCAGTCACGCACATCGAGCATCGTCGTCTCGCGGATCCGCAACCCGCCCCGTCGCCACAGCGACGCCGCCAGGTAGTCACGGGCGGCTGGCAAGTACTTGCGCGCACAGGGCAGTTGTGCGGCCCAGTGTCCGAACAGCTCCTCCACCTCCACGCGGCCGGGCGGCACCCGCACATTCGGGTAGTTGGCCTTGGCCGGCCGGTTGAACTCATCGATCGGCTGCATCACCACGCAGCCCGTCAACGCGTGGATGTCCCGTTGATAGCGGCTGATCACGAAGTCGTAGAAGCGGGCAATGGCGCCCGCGTAGCCCTGGACCGTCGACGGCTTGCAGCACCGCTCCTGACGCAGCCTCACCAGGTATCGGTCGGCATCTTCCACTCCGACCGCCCACAGCCGTCGCTCGCTGGAGCGCACAAAGTCCACGGCCGCACGGCAGTTGAACTCCACCGTGCCGTCCCCCGCCCCCGTCGCGGCCAGGGCCAACGCGTATTGGTCAACGATTTCTTGCTCGAAGTCCTCTTCCTCAACCGCCGATCTCACGACCCGCGGCGAGGCCAGATTCCGCACGATCGCCAGCGTCATGACCGCTCCAGTTCACCAGGAGAGCCGGTGCTTCAGGAATATCGGATGATCCGCATGATTCGTGGAGATGCTTCAGAAACTTCACTCCATCGAGTTAAGCCCCTGGACAGCGGAAGAGCGCGGCCTGCAACGGCGACGGCTGCCGAACCGACGGCTTTTCCGACACGGGAGGGCTGATGAGGATGAGCTTCCAACGACGGGCCCGCCCGATGCCGTTCGATGACCGGGGTGGGGTGACGGTGTTCGTTGCGGTGTGCGTCATCGCGCTGATCGGCATCATCGGTGTCGCGGTCGACGGGGGCAGCAGGATGCGCGCCCTCGAGCGCGCCGACTTCGTCGCGGGTGAGGCCGCCCGGGCCGGCGGGCAGGCCATCGACCCCGCCCAGGCCATCCCCGGTGAGGCGGTCGTGGTGGATCCGCAGGATGCGGTGGCCGCAGCCCGCGCCTACCTCGCCTCCGCCGGCGCCACCGGCACCGTCGCCGTGTCGGGGGACGGCACCACTCTCATGGTCGATGTCACCGACTCCTACGACACGACGTTCCTCTCCGCCGTCGGGATCGGTTCGCTGCCGGTTGCCGGACATGGCGAGGCCACTCTCTTGTACGGCGTCAACGCACCCGAAGGAAACACCTGATGGGCACCACCCCCTCCCCCGCCACCACGGCAGGCCGCCGCGTGGTTCGTGGGGTCACGGCCGGCTTGAGTCTGCTGGTCCTGGCCGGCGCGGTCGTGGGGCTGCCCCTGCTGCTGGCCTGGGCCACCCCGGTGCTGTGGGAGGCCGGACGCGACGACCTCGCGCACCTCCTCGACCGCCAGGACACCGGCGCGGCAGCCCTGCTGCTCATCGCCAGCGTCGGCTGGATCGGGTGGGCGCAATTCACGTACTGCACGGTGCGCGAGCTGTTCGCGCAGCTGCGTGGCCGGACCTGGCATCCCCCACGCGGGCTCGGCTCCTCCCAGCGGGCCGCGGCACTGCTGATCGGCAGCATCCTGGTGCTCCTACCCACCAGCTCGGCGCTGGCCTCCGACGCCCAGGCCGCCCCCGCCGCAACAGCGGCCCGCCTGCCCGCCCAAGCCCAGGCCGGGCACGACACCGGAGCCGACAGGACGTCCACGGCGACCGGGCGTACGGCGTCCCCGACCTACACGGTGCGCCAGACGCGGCCCGCGGAAAGCCTGTGGAGCATCGCCGAGCAGGAACTAGGCGACGGCGAACAGTGGCGGCAGATCGCCGCCCTGAATGAGGGCCACACCATGGGCGACGGCCAGGTGTTCCGCTCCAACGGGTTTCTGCAGCCCGGCTGGCAGCTGACAATGCCCGCCTCCTACACCCCGGCGGGAGGCGTCCACACGCAGCTCGACCAGGCTGCTCCGGCGGCGGCCGACGAGCCTGCGCAGGTGGAAGTCGTCGAGCCGGGCGACTCCCTGTCCACCATCGCCGCCCACGAGCTCGAGGACGGCAACCGGTGGCCGGAGCTCTTCGCAGCGACCAAGGACCAGCCGCAGCCCGACGGCCTGCCGGCCATCACCGACCCCGACATGATCTACCCGGGCCAACACGTCACCGTGCCCGGCACCGGCACGTCGGACACCCCGCCACCCGCACGCGATCACACCGGAGAGGACGAGCAGGACTCCGAGCAGCCCGCGCCCGCCCCCGACGATGAGCACCAGCCAGGGCACGACGACGACCAGGAGGCGCAGCCACCGGCGCCCAGCCCCTCCGCCAGCCCAACACCAGGGCCGTCTGCCTCCAGCAGCCAGTCGACCGCGCGCCCCGGGCCAGACCACGAGCAGGGCGCTCCTCCCCCAGCCGACTCGACAGTTCCTGGGCCAAGCAGCAGCGGGACGCCCTCAACAGCCCCTCCCCCAGCGTCACCCGAGGTGTCCGCCTCCGATGCGTCCTCCCCGACCGCGGCACCCACGGCCGAGCCGGCTCCGGCCGGCAGTTCGCTGAACCTGCGCGTCGTACTGGGCGCCGGCGCACTGCTGGCGGCCGCCGTCACCGGGGCACTGGCCCTGCGTAGGACGCTGCAGCGGCGCCGCCGTAGGCCCGGCGAGAAGATCGCCATCGCGCCGGAAACGTCCACGGCCGAGGCCCAGTTGGCGGCCGCTGCCGAGGCGGGCGGCGCCGTACGTCTGGACCTTGCCCTGCGCACCCTGGCCCACCACCTGCCCACCGACGCTCCCGCGCGCGAGCTGCCGGCGTTGCGGGCCGCGCGGATCGGCACGCACACCGTCGAAGTACTGCCCGAGGACCTCGCCCGAGAGCCGAGGGTGCCGTTCGTGTCCGGGACAGCGGGGTGGTGGGCCCTGCCCGGCGACGCCGCTCTCCTGGACGAGGAGGCCGCCCGCGACGTGCTGGCCCCTTACCCGGGCCTGGTCACGATCGGCAGCACGGACACGGGTGACCTGCTGCTGCTCAACCTCGCTGCCCTGCCCGCCCTGCTCCTGGACGGCAGCGCGGTGCACATCACCGAGGTCTGCACTTCCCTCGCCCTGGAGCTGGGGATGAGCCCGTGGGCCAGCGACGTCGAAATCGTCGTCGTGGGATTCGGCGAGGACCTGCCGCAGCTGCTGCCGACCGCGCGGATCGCCCACATGCGCCAAGCCGTACACGCGCTGCGCGACCTGAGCGAGCGGCTTCTGGAAGCCCGCCAGCTGCCCGACACCCAGGACCAGCCCTATCTCCTGCTGTGCTCGTCCGCGCTGGACGCGGACACGGCGTGGCGGTTCGCCGATCTCATCGACAAGGCCGGCCCGGTCCCCGTCACCCTGATTGCCCCAGCGAGTTCGGCCGCCGCGCACTTCCCGGACGCCGAGATCCTCAACGCCTCCCTCAACACTCCGCAGCAACTCGGCAGCGTCGGCACCGACATCATCGTGCAGCGCCTGGAACACGACGCCTACCAGCAGATCACCACCGCCCTCGCAGTGTCCGGACAGCCCGCCCAGCCGGCCGAGGGCCCCTGGCGGGATGTCCCGGACGAACCCGGCCAGCTGCCCCAGCCCGCGCCAGCTGACGAGCCCCGTACAGCTGCGACTGCCGCTGCCGAGGTCCCCGTTTTTTCGCAGACCCCGTCGGATACCAGCCCTACCAGTGGGGTCTTTGCGGCCCTGGTCGCTGCCAGCGCCGATCCGTCCGGGCTGCGCCTGCTTCCTGGAGCGTCACCTTCAGCCGGCGACGAATCTGCGCCGAACACCGAAGGAACCCCGCCGACAGCTACCGAGCCGACTGCTGACGCAGAAGCTGCGGGGAACGACGACCACCAGGACAGCCCCGAGAACGGTATGGAGCCAGCCGCAGCGGAGGGCACGGCGCAGGACCTGCGCGCGCCGGAGATCCGTGTTCTGGGGCCGGTCGAGGTGGACGGCGTCGCCGCCTCCGGACACGGACCGCGCAGCAGCCAGCTCGCCGCGTTGTTGTATTTCCGGCCGGGCCGCTCCGCCGACGTGCTGTGCACCGACATGAACCCCCTCAACCCCTGGAGCGTGAACACCCTCAACTCGCGGCTACGCGGCCTACGCGGCGCCCTGGGCAGGGACCCCTCTGGCGATCCCTACGTTCTGGGGCGTATCACCGGCGAGGACCCCTACCGCCTGGCCCCCGCCGTACGCTGCGACTGGACCAGGTTCCTCCAACTCGCCGAACACGCACTGCCCCAGGGACCAGCCGGTGTGCCGGACTTGGAGAAGGCCCTCAGCCTGGTACGGGGCAGGCCGTTCGGCGGCAGACCGCTGCCCTGGGCCGAGGCTTTCCAGCAGGAGATGATCACGAGGATCATCGACGTCGCACACGCGGTGGCCACCCACCGCACCCGTCCTGGCCCGCTGCACGACCTCAGCGCGGCCAGGCGAGCCGTCATGATCGGCCTCGGTGCCGACGACACGGCAGAGCTGCTGTACCGGGACCTGATGCGCATCGAACACACGGCCGGGAACCGCTCCGGCCTGCACACCGCCATCACCCGGATCCAACAGATCAACAGAACACTCGACTGCGATCTTGAGACGGCCACGGAGCAGTTGATCAACGACCTTCTGCACGGCAACGGAAGGGACCAACGCAAAGCCCTCTAGGCAGCGTGTGTGGTTGCGATCACCAGGTGGTCCGGGTGAGTTCTCTGAGCCAGATCATCGAGACGCGCAGGTGGAGGCTGGCGAGGTGGGCTGCGACGGCGCCGTCCCCAAGTCCCTGTCCTGCACGGGGCCCTCGTCGCCGGTGCCTTCCTAGATCGTGCCGCTCCACGCCCGGCGGTTCTCCCGTCGGCGCACATGGCCGCGCCAGCCCGCGAGCAGCGTCATGCCCGTCCATGCGGCGACTCCCGTGACGAGGCCGCCGAGCCTGCCTTCGGGGTCGACGTCCACGGCGTCCTCCAGGGGGACAGCGCCTTCCGGGTCGCGGAGGATCTCGATGCGGTCGCCCACCCGGTAACCGGGATTGCTCCCCCGGTACTCCAGGGTCTCCTCGAGTTCACCGCCCGGCCCGACCAGTGTGAACCGGTGGTTCTTACTCGCCGTTCCCGCCGCGCTGTCCGCGGTGATCGTCACGGTCTCGCGGACGCCACGCCTGTCGAGCGCCGCCTCGGGGGCGTACTGGACGGACCCGACGAGAATGAAGAGCGCGGGGACCACGGACAGGACGGCGAGCCACCACGCCCTGTGGAGCAGCCGCAACACGATCACGAAGACCAGGCAGCCGAGCACGCCCGCCGCGATCGGGATGAAGTCCATGCCCAGCGTGACGTAGGCGAGTCCGGTGTTGCCCGCGGCGATCCCCCAGGCGACCAGCAGCACCCAGAGCGTGGCGAGTACCGACGCCCCAGCGCTCCTTCCCGTGCGCTGCCCACCTTGAGCGGGCACCCCTCCCCCGGCCGCGTCCCCGACGCCGCCCGCCACAGGCGCGTTCATCCTCTGATCACTCATCCGCGCAGCATACGAGGCGGCCGGAACGCCATACCCACGCGGCCCGCTGCACGACCTCAGCACGGCCAGGCGAGCCGTCATGATCAGCATCGGCGCCGACGACAGCGCCTAGTTGCCCTACCAGGGCCTGATGCGTATCGAGCACGCGGCCGGGAACCGCTCCGGCCTGCACACCACCATCACCCGGATCCAGCAGATCAACCAGACACTGGACTGCGATCTTGAGACGGAGACCCAGCACTTGATCAATGACCTACTGCACGACAACGGAAGGGATCAACGCAAAGTCCTCTAGGCAGATTTAAGGTAGGGCCTCTTCGATCACCCCCAGTGCTCCTCCCGGTACCGCAAGAGGCCCTCCCCATGCAGCTGCTTGGTGGCGTTACCGACCCGGACCCAGAAGTCGGTGGCCGCGCTGCCGCCTTTGGCGGGCCTGGCGAACACGGCCTTGCCGGCCGCGGCCACGCTGACCCGGCAGACGACACGGTCGGCCACCTCGGGAAAGCTGATCCGCACGGTGGTCGCGGTCGGGGCCGACAGGTTGTCATCGAGGACTTGGCGTACGAACAGTTCGTAGCCATCGAGGTCAGCCTGCTTCGGCAGGGTGGACAGATCGTTCTCGATCCCTAGTACGGCCCCGTCGTCACCGACGCCGACGAACAGGTTGCCGCCCTCCCCGTTGAGGAAGCCACAGACCGTCTTGACGAGATTGTTCTGAAGGGACTTGTCGTACTCCTCAGTGTGCACGTTCCAGCGGGCACTCGCCTTGAACTCGGTGCTCTGGGACTCACCGGCGGCGATCAGATCGGCCGCCGCGGTGGGCACGTACGCGGGTCGGTCCACGCTGAGCGTCTCGAACGCCTCCCGTACCACTTGGGCAATCAACTGGCGGCGTCGTTCCAGAAAGGCCGAGTAGTCGAGCTGCTCCCAGCCGACCGGCAGCGCGTGCCACAGGGCCTGCCGCCTGACCACCTCCGGGTCCATCGCCTCGGTGATCCTCGGCCAGTAGACATGAGGTGCGTCAGTGTTGCCCTTCTCGCTTGCCGGCCACGTCACATATGCCATGTTGGCGATGGCGTTGACCTGGCGTTTGTCGGTGATACCAAGACCCGCGAGGGTCTCGGAGTAGAACAGACGGTCCCGAGGAACCTTCCGGGCGGGCCTGGCAGCCGGATCCATCAGGTCGCGGATGTGCTGATCGCCGCACAGCAACTCGGCGTCCAGGATGTTCAACGCAGCCTGGTAGGCGAACACCACCGGGGAGTACGACGATGAGCTGTCGAGCCTGTTCGGCAGGGAGATGTCCCAGTAGTCACCGGTGAAGTGCGCGGAAATGATCCGGGCGAGTTCTGCGGCGAACGCCTGGCCGTCACCCTGTGGCAGGCCACCGATCCGACCCAGATCAAACTCCATCTGCGACTCGGGGGAGTTGGAGTAACGGCCGGTCGTGTGCGCCATGAAGAACCAGCGCGCGATGACCGGACGGAGTTCTTCCGCCGACAGCCCGAAGTCGTGCAGTCCGATCAGCCACAGCGCGTAGCTGTACAGCAGGGCGGTGTCAGAGGTGATCATCTTGCGGCTACGGAAGCCGGCCGCGGCGATGCACCGGAAGAACTCGTGCCAGCTGCTCAGATCGAGGACCTGCGTGTGCGCCTGCGCCAGCCGTTCGAACTGTTCCTGACGCCGCTCGGCGGAGACCTTTCCGGTCTCAAAGTCCTTGCCTCGCAGCACATTGTAGACGTGCTGGAGCCGGGCACGCCGGAAGGCCACGGCGACAGCGACCCGCAGGAGCTGGTCCGGGCTGGGGTCCAGGAACGGGTTGCGCGGGTTCGGTCCGGGAAGTCCCGCGACCACCGCGGCCCGGCAGAAGTCCTCCAGTTGACGTCGGCCCTTCTCCCAGTGCACCGACATCAAGGTGAGGATGAAGTCGGACTGGTTGAGCTTCACTCCCTGGAAGTTGATACGGACGAAGATCTCCGCGACCTGCTCCTCGTCGGCCGCGGCGTCCAACTCCACCACCTGGAAACGGAAGTCGTGCAGGCCCCGGACACGGTCAATCCGCTCTTCCAGCTCGTCCCTCGTCGCGGTCGGCAAGGGCTCGCCTGCGGCCTGTTCGAGGCGGTGGAAGAACTCCCGGACGGCGCCACGGTGGCCGCCCGGGGCCCAGAGCTTGGTGATGTCCGGGATGTAGGCGGTGTCTCGCTCGATTGCCGCGTCCGTGACCTCGAACGTCTGGTCCTGCGGGTGGAAGGCGATCCGCAGTGTGACCTCGTCGAAGGACTTGTTGACGACCGTGCGCCCGGTGAGTACGGCGAACAATGCGGTGAGCCGCTGCTGCCCGTCCACGACCAGCCGTTGGGGCGCCCGGTCGCCCGTGCCCGTCCCGATCTGCCGGGTCCCCACCTCGGCTCCGGTCTCCCAGAACATCAGGGTGCCGATCGGGTAACCGCGGTACATCGAGTCGAAGAGATCGCGGGTCTTCGTCGCGGACCAGACGAACGGCCGCTGAATGTCGGGAAGCCCGATCCTTCCACCCTCGATGTCCTCTATCAGGTGCCGAAGGGTATAACCCGTGTCGCGGTAGAGGGTGGGTGGCACGGTGCGGGCTCCTCACGTCAGCGGGTCAGTCAGGGCGGATGTTTCGGTTGCTTCAGCGACTGAGACAAACAGAGAAAGCGAACAACATCAGAGACTTACCACGTGAGTTGCTCTTGTTACAGCAAAGTTGAGGTGCCGATGGCCGACCACAGTTCGTAGCGGCGGTACAGCCGGCCAGCCAGGACACCGTCCGTTCGACGACCCAGCGGTGTCGGCCGAGCCAGGTGGAGAACTCGATGCCCTTGCGTGGGATGCGGTGACGGATGCGACGCTCGCGAAGCCATTTTTGCAGGTGGTCGTAGTCGTAACCCTTGTCGGCATGGAGCTTGACGGGGCGCCAACGGCACGGCCCGCGGCGGGAGCGGACAGGTGGGATTCCTCGCACGAGTGGCTGCAGGCCGAGATTGTCATGCATGTTCGCGCCGGAGGTGCCCAGCGACAGCGGCACGCCGTTCCGGTCGGTGGTGAGGGGGATTTTCGATCCGCTCTTGCCGCGGTCGGTCGGACTCGGTCGGGTCAAGGGCCCCCTTTTGCCGCCCGGACGCTGACCGAATCGATCGCGCACCGCGACCAGTCCAGCTCGCCCTGCGCACCGAGTGCGTCGAGGACGACCCGGTGGAGCCTGGCCCACACCCGGGCCTGGCTCCACCGGGCGAAGCGCCGGTAGACGGTGGGGCAGGCTGGCCCGAACACAGGCGGCAGCTGCCGCCAGGTGCAGCCACGAATATGATCGCCGCCAGGCATTCGCGGTCACCAGCCCGACGTCGCCCGCCACCCTACGGACGTATGACCTCCGTCGGTGGGGCCACCCGCCGGAACAACACCCACAACTCGCCCGGAACCAATCGCTCAACCAGATCCGCCATGCACTGCTCAACGAACGATCACGCCATCAGAAACGGCGTCCTAAACGACGTGAGTGGCAGCGCGAAGCCGAAGGTGGCTCCGCGCTGCTGGTGCGGGTCGAGCGCGACCCGGCCGAAGCCGACCGGATCTTCGGTCGAGCGCTCAACTACGATGAGGGCGTACTCGGTTCGCGGTTCTGCTGCGGCGGCGGCGACGGACGGGCGACGATCTCGCCGACCTGTGCGCGGGTACGGGGCTCGAAGGACAGGTGCTCCATTGCCTCTTGACTGCCGTAGATCCGCTGCTGCCCGACAGGCCGCCGACCACCTGCGTGCCGCCTATCAGGCCGCCGCGCCGCTGCACCTCGGCGCGATGCACCAGCGCGGTCGCCGCCTGTCCCAGCCCCTTCAGCGCAAGCAGGCCGCCTATCTCCGACAGGCGGTGCCAGAGCTGGCCGAGCAGGTCCTCGCCGAGCCCGGGTGGTACGCCCTGGCCGCCACCCTCGTCGACGTGGAGAACGCCGGCCACGACCCCGCCGCGCTCCTGGCGGAAGCCGTCAAGCGGCGCGAGCTGGAGACCACAGAATCGATCAGTGACGTGCTGGTATGGCGGCTGCGGCGGATGGCGAATCTGCCGGCGGACGCCTCGACTGTGCCGGAGAGCAGTACGGCAAGGACCGTGGCGAAGGGACAGACGCGGAGGAAGTCGACGCCGCCGTCGAGGAACGCCCCGGCCAAGCGAGGAGGCGGCACGAGAGAGCCCAGACGCTGAGCACCGCGCTTAGGGCTCGGCTTCTGCCACGGCTTCAGGGTCGACGAGAGGCGCCGGCGGTCTATATCGAGTCGAGGCATCTCTGTAGTTCAGCGGCGGTGCAAGCGATCGGCAGGTACTCCGTCGGCACTGGATGAGAGTGAAGCCGCGATGGGACGGTGGGGCGTCCTCAAAGCTCAGGCTGCCACTTCGTCGGGGTCCTCGCCCTCGTCTTCCGAGAAGCCGCCGCGCTTGTAAGGCGGAATTGGGATGACGCGCCCGTCAGCGAGCGTCCTCGTGTGCTCGGCCACTGAGTGTCTGACAGGGGGGCGGCGCTTGTCCTTGGCGTCCTGGTCGTCGTCGGCGTATTCGGTGGCCTGGTCATCGTCGGCGTACTCGGTCACGTTCTGCGTCATGACGTGCTTGACGACCACGATCGCGATGGCTGCGCCCACAGTTGTGCCCACCGCTTTGACGACGCGGACAGCTGTCTGGCCACACCTGCGGCTGCCGCAGACACCTGTACGCGCTCTGGGGCCTCAGGCGAGGGCCGTTTGAAAGGTCCAGCGAACCCGCTCCCGCGGACGGCGAGCCCACTTCCTTCCGCCAGAAGGCGAAGAGCTGGGCCGAGAAGCACGAACCGGAAGCCCTGGTCCCGGCACTACTTCGAGCACCTCGTTCTCTCCGCGTGCCTCACCAGACTGCCGGGTTAGCCGCAGCAAAAAGTCGCTTCTGCGGATGTCGCCGAGGCGGGGCTTGTGCCGGTCGGGCTTGATGGCGCGGACGATGGCGGAGTGCATCCGTGCTTGGCTTTACCGCCGGAGCCCTGCACCCGCTGTGCAACTCGGACACGGCCAGGCACGACGAGGACGACGGCGGCGGGTAGCAGCAGCGCCATCCCCTGGCCTGTTCGGTTTTGAATGACTTTGAATGGCCTCAAGATAAATCCGACAGTTCAGTAGAGAACTCCCTATTCCGCTACCGAACTTGCCGGAGTTCCGGGATGCTGAGCCGTGTTACTGCACATGTCGTGGCCCGGGGGGACGCCAATGACGGCTGGGGACAGGGCGCTGTCGGTCGGCGGCGACGCCATCGGCCAGTTCCCCACCGGAGACCACAACGTACTCGTGACCGCCAATGCTTCGCTGGTACAGGTCCACCAGGCTGCCCCGCGTGTGAAGCCGCAACGACGGGCGCACATCGAGCGACTCCCCAACGGCGCCGCCACCCCTTTGGGACGCGACGACGAAGCAGCGCTGGTGCTGCGATCCATCGCGGACAACGAACCCGTGCAGGTGTACGGCCCGGATGGACTTGGCAAGACCACATTGATCCGGCACGCCGCCCTCGAACTCGACGGCCGCGATGGGGTGGTGTTCCTGGACGGGTACAGGAAGGACCTCGACGACCTGCTTCAGAGCGTCTTTGAGGCGTGCTACGACAGTCCTGGCTACCGTCCGAGCGACGGGGAGTTAGAGGACATCTCATTTGGCGAGCCTGCGGTAGCAGATGAGGGTGCAGGCGATGCTGGTGAAGGCGAGGAAGTGGTCGGCTCAACTCCCATAATTCGTCCGGCACCAGCCGCTCAACGATCCCCACCATGGCCCACAGAATACCGGTGTAGCCAAATGAGACGATCCTTAAAGCCCAGCTCACAGCTGTGGTTGTAGGCAGGCATGAGACTTGCCACGACCGGCCGGCGAGAACGCTGGCACCTGCCTTCCGCATTCGGCGCGTGCCCTGGTTTGCCGGACTCTATGCTGGGGCTTCGGCGTTGACTAGAATGCGACCCTGGATCGCGTGAATCATTGATGCATTCGGAGCACCCATTGCCGAATATCCCCGTTCCGCCTCCGCCAGGGTCTGATCCAGATCACGGACCCCGGACCGCTTCGCCCGCTCCGAACCCCCGGCCTCGGGCACACGGCTATCCGTCGCAGCCGCCGTATTCGCCGATGGTGCCACCTGTCCCCACCGCGCCTCCGATGGTGCCGCCTCCCTTACCACCACTGCCATCGCCCAACCCGCCGCCCCCTGCCTCGCCTCCGGCCCCCACCCCCGCCCCCGGCCCGTCCCCGCTCGTCGGAATGCTGGACAGCCGGATTCCCGGCTTCGCCAGTGCCGACAGACGAAGCCGCTGGAAGATCATCGTTTCGGCTCTGATGCTGACTGTCATCACGGCCGTCGTGACCAGCTACTTCCAGTTCGGATTCAATCTGCTGACCCTGCGCGCCACCGCCAAGGCGGAAGACTCAGTCGGAGACGAGATCGAGGCGGGGAAGGAACCGTTTGTGATGGCAGTGACCCCGTCGAACGATGTCGCTTCGGCTTTCCGGGACAACACTCTGGGTATGCAGTGGATCGCTTTTGAGGATCCGCTCAGCCTGGCGGAACAGGAGCAGGTATTAGCCCGGCCAATAGGGAACAATTTTCCCGTGGATGAATTCTTGAAGATGCTGGAAGGGTTCACCAACAAACCTCTCCTGATCTACTCGGCCCAGAACCACATGCGGAAGGAGACCCACCGCCTGGCCACCCCGTACAAGATGACATTGCAGAGCGATCGCACTAAGGCAGTGTCGATCAGAGCGATGGACGCAGTAGAGCTCCAGTGCTCGGAGTCGCGCATATCGACGGTCATCTACCTTCATCCCGAAGGAAACGAAGTGGTCGACAACGTGGCGGTGGACCTAGTAGGTGACACCCTCATCCACCCACTGCTCCGGCAGGAGCCGGAGGCCTATCCCAACCCGCCGAAGACCTATCCTTACTTCTCCCGCAGTTACATCGAACTGGGTAACGGCCAGACCTCCTGGGCCAACAACCTGGACGTCCTGACCGGGAAAGATCAGTGCAGCTGGTCCTTCAAGGTCTCGTACGTCAGCAAGGGCACGCAACACACCACAACCTTGCGGGACTCCCGTTTCCGCACGCCCGGGCTGCCGGACATGCCCCGCCAACTGTTGGAGTTCCGTCCGGATGGGAAGGGATGGAAATGCTGGGGCGATCAAATTGCGACTGAGGCCTCATGTTCGATTAGAGCCTCAGTGTCCGACCCCGGCCTCAGCGCTCCTACCATGATCTATTGGGGCAGTCTTCCAAGCCAGCCTTGACGCCGGAGAGCCGACTTTATAAGACGGCATCCGCTTATCGATCACGTGGATGGTCTGGTCGAACAGGGTTCCTGATCGGGTGATCGCGTGCGGGCCGGCGCATGGAAGCAGGCCTCTTGGTAGTCATCCCGGGCCCTGTCGGTCCCGCCCCGTGGCCGGGAAAATCGGGGCTGGTGCCCGTCCGGGGGACGTCGATCGAGCTTGGTGCCGAATGTTGAGCCCGTTTGGTAGTCGGACGCTGGGGCCGAGCGCAGGAGTCCAGTGGTGTTGCCGCGAGCACGCAAGAGAGCTTCTTTGAATCCTGTGGTCCCTGAAGGGCGGGCACCGTTCCTGGTGCACGCGAGGAAGGGCGGGGCGGGACATGGATGTGATCGAGGAACGGTGCGGGGGCGCCGACTTGGGCAAGACGGATGTCAAGGTATGCATCCGGGTCCCGGGCACTGGCAAGCGCGCCCGCTTCGATTCTCGTATCCTCCGACAGCTCAGAGGGCCAGACGGCATCAACGGTCCGGCCCTCTGGCTTAGTTCCTCCGGCGACGCCCCTGCCCGTATGGGCCGTGGCGATCATGTTCCTGCCATTCCTCGTCATGGGGGTCGCGTTCTTCGCCACCCGCGTTGTCTCCAGGAGTCGATATGTGTTCCCCGTTGTTGACCTTGGCCAGCAACGAGGCGAGGGGATCAGGGGGATCGTCGCTGAAGCGATCAGAGCTGCGCTCGGGCGGCGGCCCCGGCTCCGTCCTGCCGTGACGCGACTGTGGTGTTCCGCTCATGAGTAGCCCCCTCCGACTCACTGCGATGCGCTCAAGATTTTTCCCTGGCAGGACGCGGGTGACCCGACTTCGACTTTGTCAGTGCAGTGCAATCCTGCCGCAAGCCGACCGCCTTCGAAACAGTCATGGCCTCAACGCCCTTCCTCACCTTGCGCGTTGGCTTCGCCGACAGGGCTGGAGCAACGTGGCTGGCACCGCGGTTCGGACGCGCCGAGTAGGGTTCGCAGAGTGCGCTACCTGGCAGATGCATTCGTTGTTGGGGCCCTAAAGCGGGGGCGACCGGTCGAACAGTTCCTTGGTCCGATCGGTGCTCCAGATCGGCCCGGGGTCCGCTACGTGGAGGTCCGCCCCGCGAAGGCGCCATATGAGGTCTACGTCCATACCGTGGAGGACGTCGGCCGTGAGAGGTTCTTCGATCTGGTCGAGTTTCCGCCCTTCGACACCGACGATGACGGGGAAGAGTTCGGCCGACTCGTTGCCACGGCTGAGGACCCTTCTACCGCGCTGGCCACTGCCGAGAAGATCACAGGCGCAGTGCCTGGGAGGTGGGTCAACGAGAGCATGGTCCAGGCCGAGTATGCCGACTTCGTTCAAGCGGGCCGGCCTACGGACCGATCTCCCGATGGACACCCATGGCCGAAGCACGCGAAGTTTGCCGTTCCTCCTTCGGCCTCGGCTCGATGACCTGCAGCCGCTACAGGAGGTAGAGGAACGCGTCGGGCATCGGGGCGTCGCCGCAGGCGCGGCGCACCGCATCCCAGTCGACCTTCTCCCGCAACATTCGAGCGATCGGGAGGACCGCCCCGAAATCGCAGTGGTGCTCGGAGAAGGCAGCCACCAGGCTGTGCACCAGGTCGGTCGGTGACAGCACGGGCATGAACACCGAGTCGACCGACAACTCCCGCGCCCGCTGCAGCACGTCGGCGGTGACCGGCTGGTGCGCAGCTCGAAGACCAGGTCGACCTGCTGTCCTAGGCAGCCGAACTCAGCACGTCCTCAGTCGGTACTCGTTCAGGCGTTCCAGAAGGTCCGGCGGAATCAGACTGGGGAGTACGTGCTCGTGCAGCCACAACACCCGGACCAGAGCATGATTGACGAACGGTTGGGGCGTCGGCACTCTTTCGTGCTCACCGAGCAGTAGGGGAACCAAGTCGTTTCTCAGGAACTCACCGAAACCGTCCGACGCATCTCCCGGCAGCCGCTCCCTGTCCCAGGAAAACGCCTTGAACAGTGCGTCGACGGTCCGTACCAGGTACTTCGACGCCGTCGGGAGCATCAGCTGTGTCCCCCGGAGAGCGCGTCTGTGAAGATCGCCGAGCTGGTCGTCGGTCACCGCTCCACGATTGGCGAGCAGCAATTCGAGCAAGTCGTGGTAGTGCGCGTCCGGGTCATACGGGGAGTCGAACCGCAGCGAGGCCGGCGGAAGAGCCGTGCCCTCCCGCCAGCGCAACTGCCCCTCACGATCCCAGTAGTACTGATGGACCCAGACCCGCCGCAGGATCTCCACCTGGCGCAGCATCCGCAGACGGCCCGGGGCATCGGCCGCCCAGACCGCGGTGAGGAGTTTCTGCCCGTCCCGGCCGAACTCCTCGGCACGCTCGCGCACCGCTACCCTGCCGCCGGCAACTTTCCCGATCTCGACTTTGCGGCCGTACCGCTTGGCCCACTCCGGTTCCGGACGGTATGAGAAGTCGCCCGAAAATGGACGGTGGTCAGTGCCCCTGGGCTGACAGCCCGGGCGCTCTCACCCGCCAGCTCCAGCCGGGTGGTCACATGACCTCTTCGCAGCAGCGTGAGCCCTACCTGAGCGATCTCTCCGATGCCCGCTGGGCGTTGATGGAACTGACCTTGACGGCCTGGCGGGCCGAGCGGCAGAAGACCTCGCTCAACCTCGGCGGAAACGTCACTGACCTGCGAGAAGTCATGAACGCGATCCTCTTCCTCAACCGGACCGGCGTCCCCTGGCGCTACCTGCCCCACGACTTCCCCGCCGCACACCACCGTGTTCGGCTACTTCAGTGCCTGGACCGCGGACGGCACCATCGAGAAACTCGGCCTCCACCTGCACCGGATGGTCCGTGAGAAGGTAGGACGCACCCCCGAACCCACCGCCTGCGTCATCGACGCCCAGAGCGTCAAGACCGCCACCAGCGTGCCCACCGACACCCAGGGCACCGACGCCGGCAAGAAGACATCCGATGCGGAGAAGGAGTCAAGCGGCCAGGGCGAGGTGGGGTTCTCGCGTGGTTGGGAAGGCCACTGCCCCGCTGAACGGGACTCGGTGGGAAAGACAGTGGTGAAGGCAGCCGATCATCCGGTTGAACAGGTTCCTCTGGGCGGCTGTGTGTCGATCTCCGGCCTCGCGTCGACGGTCGTAGTGGGCCCGGGCTCCCTCCGAGTGGGCCATCGCTGAGAAGGCCCACATGTAGCCGACGCCGGCCAGCCTCTGGTTCTTCACCCTGCGGGCCGCGACGGACACGCTCTTGCCGGAGGCCCTGGTGACGGGAGCGGATCCGGCGTACGCCTTCAGACCTCTGGCGTCGGCGAACCGGGCCCGGTCGTCGCCGATCTCGGCCAGAACTCGGGCCCCGCTGAGCGGACCCAGCCCCGGAAAACTGGTGATGATCTCGGCGTCAGCGTGGGCTTCGAACGCCTGCACTGCGGCTTCGGCGAGACCATCGGCACTCGCGCACGCGGCGTCCAGCTGCCGAAGCAGCGCAACTGCCTGGCGCCCCATGGCCTCCTCGACCAGGGGAAGATGGCGCATCTGAGAAGCGCGTAGCGCGCCGTGCAAACGCTCGACCTCCCTGTCGATGGTGTTCTTGCGGCCGGCCTTCTTCAGCACGGCCCGCAGCTGCGTCCGGGTCAGCTTGGCCGCCTGGCGCGGGGTGAGTGCCACGGCCAGGAGAGCCCGGGCTATGGGGTGATAGATACCCTCGCGGCGGTGGCCGACAGCGGCCAGATAGCTGGGGAAGTACTCGCGCAGGTGTGAGGTCAGCTTGTTGCCGGCCTGGGTTCGGTCCCAGACGGCGTCCTGCTGAGCACGGGCAAGGACCACGACGGCCTGGGCCACTTCGGAGTCGACAGGAAGGCTGCGGTGAGCGGCGGCATCGGTGCGGAGGATGTTCGCCAGCACCATGGCGTCCAAGTGGTCGGACTTCTTGCGGGAGACCGTGTGCCGGTCCCGGTACCGGGCGGCGGCCATCGGGTTGATGGCGTAGACGGGGCGGCCCGTCGCCCGCAGGCAGGCGACCAGGAGTCCGCGGGAGGTCTCGATGGCCACCGGAACGGGATCCTGCGGACTGTCGCCGTGCTTGGCGAGCATCCGAAGCAGCTGGTCGAGCCCTTCCGCGGTGTCATCGATGCGAGCCCGGGCGAGCAGCGAACCCGTTTCGTCGACGACGGCTATGTCGTGGTGGTCGCTGGCCCAGTCAATGCCGCAGAACGCTCTCACTCGCCTCATGCTTTCTCATCGGACCTGTGTTTTGGCTGGTCACAGCCGTGCAGGGCATGCGTCTCTCTAATGGAAGGGCTCGGTGGCCACATCCGATTAGCCGTTCATGACCCCAGCGACCGGCGGGGCCCTCGGTCTTGATCGGAGCTGGATGGCTCCCGAGCACGTAAGAGGTAGTCCCCGCAGAGGGCTTGAACCACGATCATCATCGGTGATCAAGTGATCGCTCTCGACGCCGACTGCGAGCGCCAGCACACGTCAGTCTTCTTTGAGGGCTCCAAGGCCCGGATCGTCGGCGGACGTTGTGCTGACGCCAGCGGCCGGCGTCGAGGAGGCGCCATCAGCGACCTCAGCTACCGCCCATTAGATCGTCGGCCGCAAACGCAGCATCGTCGTCGACACTCTCGGCCTGTTACTGCTGGTCATGGTGACCGCCGCCAACGTCTCGGACAACGAGGCCGGCATCCAGCTCCTCACCCGCGTCGCCGCCGACCACCCCACCATCAGCAAGGCATGGGTCGACACCGGCTACAAGAAGAAGGCGATCGAGCACGGTGCCGCCCTCGGCATCGACGTCACGTCGTCCCGCGAAACGAGCAGGTCAAAGGCTTCTCTGTGATCCCGCGGCGGTGGGTCGTGGAACGGAGTTTTGGATGGATCATGATGCATCGCCGCCTCGCCCGCGACTACGAGACCAAACCGGCACACTCCGAGAGCATGATCCGCCTCGCGATGATCTCCAATCTCGCAAAACGAGCAACGGGCGAAACGCCCATAACTTGGACAGTCCATGAACTATCGGTCTTCAACCGGAACGTCCTCTAAGGCGTCAACGGCTCCCGCACCGCCGACTGTTCGTCCGTGAGATCTCCTCGACCCATGAACCGTGGAAAGCCTGGCTTGCCCCGTGCAGGCAAGGGCGCCCATCCCACCCTCCCCTACCCGGCACCGCTCTGCCGTGGCGGGCGTTGGACCGCTTCACCGGTGGTGGCACTGGCCCGCCGTTCCGCGCCGGACAGCTGGACCTGGTCCGTCCGCCACCCCGACCGCAGCTCAGCCAGCGGCCGAAGCGGTCCCAACGGGAGCCCTGGCCGCGGGTACACGACGGCACTCCACGCGTCGCAGCGGCCGCTCCCGGACGTCGCCTGCAAGAAGCCGGCGTCCATGGCTGGCGTCTCAGCGACAGGTCGGGACGGACGTGACGGTCGGCAGGAATCGGCGCCACTCGGAGGCGGTCAGAGGGTCGCCCCGTGACTGACACAGTCGGCGCGCGATGGCGTCCGCATCGGTGTTCCACAGCCGGACCGTGTGGTCTTCGCCGCCAGCGGCAAGGGTCCTGCCGTCGGGGCTGAAGGAGACGGCATAGACATGGCCGGAGGACGCCGTCAGGACCGCCGCCATATCCGGGGCGCGGGGATCCGTGATGTCGAACAGCCAGACCGTGGTGTCCGTGCTCCCGGCGGCGAGCGTACGGCCGTTGGGGCTGAAGGCGACCGAGTAGACGTAGCTGGTGAACCCCGTCAGGTCGCGCCCCACCCGGACCGGACGACGGATGTCGCGCGTGTCCCACAGGCGTACGGCGCGATCGGCGCTTCCAGCAGCAAGGAGCCGACCGTCCGGGCTGAAGGCGACCGACCAGACATACCCGGTCGGGCCACGCAGGGTCACCAAGGGCTTGGGGGTCCTTGCGGACACCGCCCACACCCGTACGGCGCGGTCGATGCTGCCCGCAGCGATGTGGCGTCCGTCCGGCGTGAAGGACACGGACAACACCGCGTCCGTGGCACCGGTCAGAGTGCGCAACGGCCTCACCGTGCCGGTTCGACTCATGTCCCAGAGACGGACGGTGGCGTCGTCCGCGCCCGTCGCCAGGACCGTGCCCGCGCGGTTGAAGACCAGCGATTCGACGGTGCCGGTCTTCGCCGCCCGGAACGGTCTGCCGAGCGGAGTCAGATCGCCCCTGAGCGTGTACGAGAAGAGACGTACCATGCCGTCGCTGTAACCGACCGCGAGGATCCGGCCACGGGGTGCGAACGTCACCGACTGGATGAAGCGGTCCGGGCCGGGCTTCCAGGGACGGCCGACCGGTTCGTGCCGAGCGAGATCCCACAACCGCAGTTCCAGCGTGCCGACGGCCAGCAGTCGGCTGTCGGGACTGTACGCCAGCGCATTGACGCCCTGTGCCGACGTCAGCACCGGCGACGGCAGCGACCACAGACGCACCACGCCGTCCGAGCAGCCGGTCACCAGAGTCCGTCGGTCGAACCACATCACGGAGGTGACGGCTCCCGGATGCGGGAGGGTGGCGGTGACGTACCCGGAATCCCGCTGCCACAGCCGGACCGCGTCGTCGCTGCCCCCGATGGCGAGGGTGTCACCGTCCGGTGCGAACTGCACCGCGTTGAGCCAGCTCTCGGCCTTCTCCTCGGGCGCGCCAGCGGGTCGGGGGCGCGCGGGGTCCGTCACGTCCCACAGGCGCGTGGTGCGGTCCTGCCCGCACACGGCGAGCACACGGCTGTCAGCGCTGAACGCGATGCCCAGTGCAGCCCCCTGGAACTTGCCCAGCGTCGCCACCGGAGCTGTTCGGCCGCCGTCCCGCGTGCGCCACACGCGGGCGCGGCCGTCCCGTCCCGCAGCGGCGATCAACTGCCCGTCGGGGCTGAAGGCCACAGCCTGCTGGAAGTCCCCGCCACCGTGAAAGACCTTGGGCGGCTTCGAGGTGCCTGCCACGGTGGCGTCCGTCCACAGCCGCACGGTGCCGTCGGCACCCGCAGCGGCAAGCGCGCGGCCGTCGGGGGCGAAGGCCAGGGCGTACACCGTGGCGTCAGGGCTGCCCGACAGGTCAGGCAGGCGCCGTGGCTTCCCCGGGTCCGCGATGTCCCAGCGATGCAGCAGACCGTCGCCTCCGCCCGCCACGAGCGTGCGGCCGTCAGGGTGCAACGCCACCGCGAAGACGGCCCGTTCGGCCGAGATGCGCAACCAGGCCAGTCGTCGGGGACGGGTGCGGTCCTCCGTGCTCCACAGGCGTACGGTGCCGTCGGACGAGCCGGCGGCCAGCAGGCCGCGGGCGCTGTCAGACGCCACCGCCTGCACGAGCCCGGTGAAGCCGGTCAGCCGCGTCGCCGACGGGGCGGCCGAGGAGTCCATCAGACGGGCCCGCGCTTCCCGCGTCGGCGCGGTCTGGTACGCGGCGAGCGCCAACTGCGCGCTGACGGAGGAATCGTGCAGGCCGATCCGCGCGGCTTCGGCCGCCAACTGGCGCGACTCGGCCTCGGCCCGGTTCCGGTCCGCTCGGTCGCGCTGGTGCAGGGCGTAGTAGGACAGTCCGCACGCGACGAGCAGCAGGGCCACCGCGAAACTGAGCAGCTGATACAGACGCCGTGTGCGATTGCGGGCCACCCGGCGTTCGTGCTCGCGGTGGTGCAACGACTCGTCGAGGAAGGCACGTTCCTCCGCGTTGACGGCGTCACGGTGCGCCGGATCAGCCGCCCAGTCGCCGCTGAGGTCCAGTGCGGTGCCGCGCAGCAGCAGGCCCGGATCGCATCCCGCCTCCTGCCAGTGATGTGCGGCTTCTGTCAGACGTCGGTGGATGCGCAGCCCTTCCCGGTCCGTTCCGATCCACTCCTGTAGCCGCGGCCAAGCCGTGAGCAGCGACTCGTGCGAGATCTCCACCGCGTCGCTGTCGGCCGTGATCAGCCGTTGCTCGACGAACGCGGCCAGAACGGCGGTCGGTTCGCCGCTCTGCGGCCCCTCCGGATCGAGCAATTCCGTGAGGCTGACCCGGCGCCGGGTGGTCAGCGCGTCGTCGGAGAGATGCACCAGCCGCAGAAATGTCAGCCGTGCCAGGTCTCGCTGGGTGTCCGAGAGTTCGGCGAAGACGGACTCGGCGGTGCGGGCCACGGCGTCGTGGATTCCGCCGCCGGAGCGGTACGCCTCCACCGTGAGGCGGCCACGCGAGGCGCGCTGCCAGGTGACGAGCAGGGCGTGCGAGAGCAGCGGCAGCGCTCCGGGATCATGGGCCGCAATGTCCTTGCCCGCCGCCTCCCCCGGCGAAAAGCGTGGGGCGAGGTCACGGAGCAGAAGCTCCACCAGACCGTTCTCGATCTCCAGACCGGCCTTGCGGGCCGGTCCCCTGATGGCCTCGCGCATCTCGTTGTGGCTCATCGGCCCCACGAGGAGCTGCTGATTCTGTAGGGCGTCGGCCAGCAGGGGAAAACGCAGGGCCTGGGCATAGAAGTCGGCTCGCAGCCCTACGACGACAAGACCAGGCTGAAGACTGTTCAACTTGTCGAGGAAACGGACGCGTTCGGCGTGCTGGGTGCCATGGGTGAACAGCCCCTCGAACTGATCGACCACCACCAGCGGGGCCCTCTTGTCCTCCAACGCGTCTAATCGCTCCGCCAGTTCGTCCGCCGGATGACGTCCGGGCGTCAGCAGCACGACACCGGGCAGACCCGGCCACGACCCGTACGCATCCGCCAGCGCCCCGCCCTTGACCGCAGGGACCAACCCCGCCCGTAGCAAGGAGGACTTGCCCGAACCCGACGGGCCGACGAGGGCGAGTACGCCCCCGCCCGACCTGGCCAGCGCGCTGAGGCTGCCGATCAGCGTGGCCGTCAGCTCATCGCGGCCGAAGAACCACTCCGCGTGCTCCTCCTCGAACTCCCGCAGTCCGCGATAGGGAGTGGGAGAACCGGCCGGCACCCGGCCCGGCGCCACCCGCACCCGGACGAGCGCCTCGTGCCACTGCGCAAGTGTGTCCGGGTCATGGATGCCGCACGCTCGCAGGATGTCGGCGAGCAGGCTCACAGCCCGGACCGGCGGCAGATGACGACCGGAGAAGTAGTCGCCGGCCGTACTGGGAGCAATCCGAACCGCCCGGGCGACATCCCGGACGGTAAGCCCCGCCCGTAATCGTGCGCGGGTGAGCCGGTCGGCGAAATCCGACGCGGAGGCGATGCTCCTGGGGTCGGACTCCATCGCACCGCGATCGTCTTCCTGCGAGCCCGTAGGCATACGTCCCCCCGACTGGATACGGGCCGGTGGCACACGCTGTGCGGCCTGTCCGGCTTTGTCCGACCACTGTCGGGGCTCGTCCGGGCTTTGGGCAACAGGCTGTTCCCCGCCACGCCGCACGGATTTTGTCGAAGCGGGGGCCTTGGGCCGCCCGGCATCGAGGGGAGCTTGCGCCGGGCGGCCCAAGGATCCCGCAGCCCGTTGGACGACACCGGAAGGGAGGTAATCACATGCGAATGACACAGTGCGGCGGCGTGGCCGATCCGGAAGAACCCGACGACGTCTGCTGAACCGGTCGGCCGCCGGGCCCCTCAGTCAGCGGGCCATCAACGCGGACACCCCGGAATCGTTGCGGAGCGTGGGCGCCCACTCCGCGAGCAACCCGGGTTGCAGCCTTCCGGAAAACTTCGGTCCGGAGCGATTCACGGTGAGGTCGAGCCAGTTGAGCATCGTCCAGGCCAGCCTGGGCTGTAGATCGACCACAGCGTCCGGCCATCCCCGGCCGCCCACGGGTAACGGCACGTCCGGTTCGGGCACCTGGATCAGCAAGGTTCCCTCCGCGGGCCGTGCGCGCAAGGCCTCCTCGATCCTCTCGTACACACCCAGCACGCTGTGCACCCACGCCTCGACGTCGAAGAGACCGGACGGGTCCGAGGCAGCTCGACGCTCCGCCCACCAGCGCAGCATCGCAACCGCGGGCCGGATGCAGGCGACGTGGGCGGGCAGATCCCGCAGTTCGCGCAGTGCGGGTTCCGCCCCTTGGACCGTCGCGTCGAACACGTAGGGACGGGTCAGGACAACCGCGGGCCACGGGTCCCCCGCCGCGGCGCGGTCCCGTAGATGTCCGACGACCGACAGCCACGCCTCCATCCGCCCCTGAAGTGGACTGCGCAGCACCGGGATGAACACGCCGTCCGTAAGGATCTCCTCACCGGAGCGGGGCAGGACGTACTGGAGCCCCAGTGCCTGCGCCAGCAGAGCGGCAGCGCCGCCGGCCAGCGGACGGTGTCCGATCACCACGAGGGGGGCCACGCCCCGCTCGGCACACCGCGCGGCCGCAGCAGGGACAGCCCCGCTAGGCACTCCCGCAACCCTGTCCTGAACGAGCAGGTGCCGGGGCCGGTGACCGTCAGAGGGGTCCAGCCACATGCGTGCACCGGGCTGGCCCTGCCAGCTGTACTCGCCACGGTGCCGAAGGGCCCGGTGGGTCAGGGCGGTCAGTTCCACCCTGACCGACCAGTACTCCGGATGCTCGACCGCCTCCTTCCGATGGGCCGTGAACAGCGCCTCACGCAGGGATCGGCTGTCGGCGAGAGAGACGGCCCTGTCCAGCTCCAGAGGTTCCGCGCCGGCACGCAGGCTGAACTCGGCGACGTCCATGAGAGCGCATCGATAGCGGTCGCCGCATTCGACGGCGGACAGCGACACGTTGAACCGAGCGGCTCCGTGCTCGCCCTCCAGTACCGCGGCGGCCGCCGCCGGCGCGGCGCGGTCCGCCCACGGCTCCGTTCCGTCGAGGGCGAGCTGCCCGGCCGCTGAAATGCCGCTGCGCAGCTGCCGCAACAGATGCGGCACGCTCGGCTGAGCCACCTCTTCCGGCGACAGCCAGCCCAGCTGTGCGAACACCTGCGTCGCCGGCACCTCAGCCAGCCCCGCCAGGCGGTGCACGAACTCCGGCTTGGGTTCCCGAGTGCCGTTGAGCATGGATTTGATCATGGAGTCGGACCACTCGAAGTCCGGGTGAGCCGCCCGAAAGACGCCCACCACGGCCATGGTCCCGGCGATGCCGCGCCGGTGAAGGGCCGCCAGGCACAGATCGATCCCGGGCGGTGTACCGGAACCGCCGCGCCACGTCGCCATCAGCACTCCTCGGACCCGGCGACCGCCGGAACTCCCAGACCGAAGGCGACCGGGCGGCCGCTGTCGGCAAACCACGACTCGACCGGAGACTAACCACCTCGTGGTCGCACCATCCTCAAAACGGTCACATCCGCTCCGCACGAGCGCCGACAGCCGTCCGCAGACGGCTCGGACCTCACTCCCGCCCGGGCCGATACAACGACGCCCGAGACGGACACAACCATCTGTTGTCCCAGGGCACTGGGGACCGGTTCAGTCAGCAGGGCCAACACCTGGCGCGCACGCGGGACGAGCGTGCGGAAAGCGGAGAGGACACACGAGTGAATACCCTGCGTCGGCAGCTCGGCCACGTCGTCGACGACATTCGCCGCGGTCGGCACATCGAGTCGTACGTGCTCTTCCTGCTGGGGTTCGCCCTGGTCGGACTCGGGCTGTTCGACGTGGTGGACGGCGAACGCCTCCTACAGTTCACCACCGCCGCTCTGGCCTTTCTGATCTTCCGCTCCGCGGCGCCGTCTCGGCACGCGGCTGCCTCACCCGACGAGGTCCTGCATCGCCGCGAGAACCTGGGCCCGCTGCGCCCGCTCCTGGAACGCGCCCGGGACTTGCGGGTGTACGGTCCCACCGCGCTCAACGTCCTGGCCGGCGCCGAGGACGTGAGACGGTTGGTCCTCCAGCGTGGAGGCACCGCCCGGTTCGTCGTGCTGGACTCCGACCCACGGACGCTCGCCCACGCCGCCAGGCAACTGGACGACAACCTCGACCTCGAGTCCAACCTGCGCAGTTCGCTGCGCGCACTGGGGCGGCTGGCGGGAACGGCCGGGTTCGAATATCGCAGGCTGTCGTTCAATCCGGGGTTCAGCCTGCTCATCGTCAACGGTGACAGCACGGACGGAACGCTGGTCGTCGACTTCCACGGTTTCGGCGACGACACCATCGACGACCGGATGCACCTGGTGCTCGACCGCCGTACCTCACCGCACTGGTACGACTATTGGCTGCGCCGGTTCGAAGCCATCTGGGACGCCTCGCTGCCGGCTCCCGCGACGCCGCTGCCCGACGATCTCGGCCCGGCGCCGGTGGCGCCGTGAGTGCCCGGAACGACGTCCTCGCGGAGGCCGCGGCGCTGCTCCACGACATGGCGCCGCACGAGGTGCTGTTATGGTCGGGAGCTGGGCTGTCGGTTGAGGGACCCACCAGTCTGCCCGGTGGGCCGGACCTGACAAGGCGCGTCTTCGACGCCTTCTTCGAGGACGGCGCCCTTGCCCGGGTTCTCACGTACCACCAAGTCGTGGGCCTGCACACGAGTCCGCTGTGCGCGCTCGACACCACGTTGCCCACAGCGCGGCTGCCGCGCCTGGAGACAGCGCTGGACGCGGCCGCACGGGCCCGCTCCGAAGCCTTCCCGGACACCTTCGACATCCTCGACGATGTCAGAAACGCGGTACCGAACCGGCTACACCACTTCGCCGCCCGCCACATCGCGCTCGGCGGCCGGCACACCACCGCCAACTTCGACACCTGCGTCGAGCGGGCGTACGAGCTTCAGCACGACGAAACCGTCCCCCCCGACGCGGTCCACCACTTCCACGGCTCGTTCGCCGACTCCCCCGACGGGAAGGACCTGGGCGCCACACTCAGCCGAATCGAGTCGGGCTTCCCACCGCGCGAAGCCGACACGCTGACCGGGCTGCTGCGCCGCCACCGGGCAGTGATCGTCATCGGTTACAGCGGCAGCGACTACTTCGACGTGGACCGCATGGTGGCCGCGCTCGCGCCGAACGGGCTTCAGGGGCTGCGCGTGCTGTGGGTCATGCACGCCAACCACCGGGCGCACGTGCCGGAGGCTCCCCCCGTACCGCTGCAATCGTTGTTGCGCGCCGCCGGCGCCGATGTCCACGTGGTGTGCGGACCCACCGACGCCCTCTTGACGGAGATCGCCCGGGGGTGGGGACTGCCCCCGCTGGCCGCACCCCGGCCTCGCTCTCCTCAAGAACCACACCTGGTGGTCACCGCGGCCGAACGACATCGCGCCACCTTCCTCCTGTACCGCGCGCTGGGGATGCACCGGGAAGTCGGGCGGCTGCTGCGTTCCGGTGGCACCGGTGCCGACGATCCAGTCGAACTACGCTCCGTCCGCTCGCAGTTGCTCTGGGAGGCCGGCGCGTGGAACTCGCTGCGCCGGATGTGGTGGCGCGCACCGGCGGACGAGCCGGACCAGCACACACGGAACGAGCGCATCGGAGCCTGTCTGTGGGCCCAGGGGCGCCTGTTGCCGGCCTGGTGGTGGCTGAACGGACAACGGGCCGCCGTCGAAGGCAACCCGCAGGCCGCCTACGCCCTGGAAGAAACCATCAGCCGGGTGGTCGAGCACATGCATCGCACTCCCGACCTTCGGGCCATCGGGCGCCGACTGCTCGAGCGCATCCCCTCGGACCCGCCGGTCGTCACCGCGTCCGGCGATGACGACCACGACCGGCACGAGGCGGCCTTCCGTGCCCTGACCGACGTCCGCGACAGCCTGGACGCGCTGCGCCGGGGCGCTCCACGCGCCCACGACGACCACGCCCGGGAATCCACCACGTGGTTCCGGGAGTCCGGCGACCTGCAGGGCATGCTGAGTTACCGGCACCGAGCACTGCGGGACGCCTACGGCAGCGGCGAAACGGAACCGAGCGACGCCGAGTTGAGGGAGCGGTACGACGAGCTGCGCACCGCCAACCTCTTCCTCGGGTCACCCGCGGGGGCGTATCGCACAGTCCTCCTCCCCGGCGCTCACCGGGTCTACCGGCTCCACGAATTCGTGTTCGGACTGATGGCCCTCCAGTACGGCTGGTGGCATCGGTTCCGGCTGCTCGCTTGGTACCTGCCCCGACGACTGCGGCACTGGTCGACCACACGGCGCCGCGGCGTCGCGGGCGTGCCCGGAGAGCCCGACCACGTCACCCGAGGGAGGGCCCGATGATCCTCACCGCCCAGCAGACCCGCCACTTCAGGGACACCGGATATCTGCGACTGCCGGACGTCGTACCGGAGACGCTCGCGTCACGGCTGCGGGACATGATCCGCACACAGACCGAGCTCCACACACCCCGCGTAGCCGCCCCCGGAGAACAGCCCAAGCTGCACCGGCTGTACGAACGCCACCCGGAGCTGCTGCGGGAGTTGATCACTTTGCCTCAACTCGTCGGCCCGCTCCGCTCGCTGCTCGGTCCCCACATCGTTTATGTGCTGAACCGTCACAACCAGGCAGCCCTGAACAGCCCGGACACCGCCGAACCGCGGCTGCACCGGGACATCCTGCAGTGGTCCCGCGGGCTGGTCACGGCAGTCGTCTACCTGGAGGAGTCGACGGTCGACACCGGCTGCACGCGTCTGATCCCCGGTTCGCATTACCTGCCCTTCGTCGGAGTGCCCCAGCCCGACGGCGGCGGCACCTGGATGGACGAGCACGAGGAACTCACGGATCTGCTCGACCAGTCGGTGCCGATTCCCATGCCGGCCCGTGGTGTGCTGCTGTTCGACGCCCTGGCCTTCCACACGGTCAGCGCCAACACGAGTGCGCGAAGCCGGATGAGCATGGTACTGGGCTTCCGCAGTGTCGATGAACTCGACCGGCATCCCGACCACAGCCGTCAGATCGTGGTGAGCGGAAGCCACCTCTACCGTGGCAACGACCGCCCGGCCGTCACCCGCCTTGACGATTCCGGACGCGCCATGGCCATCGTCCCGGCGAGCCGGACGCCCGGCACTCGTGACGGGGCATGAGGTGCGGGCCGAGGAGGATGGGCGCCGGCCGACGGCGGTGGTCACCGGAGCCGCACGGGGGCTCGGCTTCCACACGGTCGCCGCGCTGGCGGCGCGTGACTACCGCGTCCTCTGCGTCGTCCGCGATGCCTCGGCCATCGCCCGCCTGCGGGCGCTGGGCGCTCATGTGTATCCGACTGCGGGAGACGTGACCGACTCGGCCCTGGGAGAGGCGCTCGCCACCCGCGTCGCGAACGGCACCCTCGAACTCCTCATCCACAACGCGGGCATAGCACACCCACCGCACCCGCTGTGCGAGCTGCCGGACGAGGAGGTGCTCAGCTCCTTCCTCACCCACTGCCTGGGGCCGTTGCGACTCACCCGGGCCCTCTTGCCCGCCCTCCACCGTGCGCGCGGCGCCACCGTCGTGCATGTGTCGTCCCGCTGGGGTTCGTTCGCGGTCGCGGAGCATGAGGACGCCCCGGGCCCCCGGCACTACGCCTACCGGATCGGCAAAGCCGCGCAGAACATGATGAGCCTCTGTCTCCGCCAGGAACTGGCTGCACACTCAGTACGGGTCGTGGCGGTCCACCCCGGAGCCTTGAGCACCGCGATGGGCGCTGTCGATGCTCTGGACTCCCCGGCACGGGCGGCCGATGACCTGATGAGGCTGGTGCTGACCGATTCCAGGACGGTGCTTCCACCGTTCTCCCACAGAGAAGGTGATCCCCATCCCTGGTGACACTGACTGCGGGCGTGCAGCGGCTCGCGCTCCGCATGCGGCCCTGTGCGCTCCCACGACCCTGCCGCGGGAGCGGTTGGCGGGCAGTCCCGCCGCCTGGGAACTGGGCCGCCGACTTACCGCACCCGGCCGGGTGCGCCGGGACCCCTTGGAGGGTACGGGCTTCGTTTGCGGACTCTTCCTGCCCGACGGAACGACCGCGGCGGTGCACCGTGACCACGGGCTGGGAGTTCTGACGGACGGCTGGCACTGGGAGCACACCGGGCCACAGGTGATCTGCGCCGCGGCCGACCCCGCCGGCCTCGTGCTGACGACGTCCGCCGGAATCGTGCTGCACAGGACGGACGGCACCGACGTCCTGCTGCTCGACGCGGAAGCAGTGCCGTCCCGGGCATGGCCGCCGGCCGGTGCCGTGCGCCTGCCGTCCGGGGATCTGGCTCTCGCCCTGCCCGCTGTCTCGGAGGTGCTCGTCGTGACGCCGCAGGGCCGCGTGAGCCATCGACTGGGCGCCGCGGAAGGGCTTCAGGAGCCCATGGGTCTGTGTGCCGAACCGGACGGCAACGGTTTCCTCGTCGCGGACGCACGTGCGCACGTCGTTCTGCACGTCGCCGTCCGGCGGGCGACCGCACGGGTGTCCCGGGTACACGGTCGCTTCGGCTGGGCGGGCAAGGAGACCGGGTTGCTCAATGCGCCCCAGCATGCTTCCTTCACCCGCTCGGGCGGCGTCCTGATCTCGGACACCAAGAACAACCGCCTCCTGGAGATCGAGGACGGTGCGGCCGTGCGCGTCTGCGGGCGAACCGAGGCGTACACCACGTCGGCACCGCAGCTGTGGCATCCCCGCACGGCACAGGAGGGAGGGGACGGCACGCTGCTCGTGGCCGAGGGACGCGGGGGACGGCTGCTGCGGATCGGCCTAGACGACAGCCTGGACGTACTGCTCGGGCGGTGCGATGTCGCCACCACGGAACTGGTCCAGCCCCGGGGCGCGCACTTCTCCCCGTCGGGAAGTGTGTGGGTGGCCGACTGCCACAACGACCGGGTGCTGCGCTTGACGACCGGGGGAGAGGTTGAAGCGGTCCTTCCGGACCCGTCAGCGTCGGAGGCGGTGCTGGACTGGCCACGGTTCGCGACATCGACGGCGGGCGGGGTGGTGGTCGCGGACGGACGTCAGAGCCGCCTGCTGTTCCTGGACCGCGACGGCACCCCTCAAGGAACGCTGTCCGGATGGCGCCCGCGCGGAGCCGGCGCGGTTCGGCCGTTCGGCGACCCCCACCACGTCGTGGTGACCAGCGTCTCGCCCCTGGAGATGCTCGTCACGGACAGCGACACCGGAACGGTCGTGCGAATGGACCGGCGAGGAAACGCCACGTGGTGGCACGAGGGCCTCACTGATCCGCACATGGCCCTGCCGCTGCCGGACGGCGCCGTCCTGGTCTGTGACACAGGTGCCGACCGCCTGGTCCGGGTCTCCCAGGACGGGCGCCGCAGCACCTGGCTCGGCCCCGAGGAGGTGCGCGCCGCCACCGGCCGCCCCTTGCGGCAGCCCCGCGCCATGGCACGGCTGAATGACACGGCACTGCTGGTCGTGGACACCGGGCAGCACAGAGTCCTGTACGTCGGCCCCGACGGCGGTATCCGATCGCTCTCCCCGCTCCTTGAGCACATCGCAGGAAGCCTGTTCTTCCCCCGTTACGTGGACGTGGACCGCGACGAACGCACGATGCTCCTGAGCGACTTCGACAACTCCCGCCTCGTCTTCGTCCACCTTCCCTCGCTGCTGGGAGAGCCGGATGAGTGAGCCGTGGACCGTCGACGCTCCCGCATGGGAGCAGGCGCAACCGATCCCCGCGATCGGTGTGTTCGCCGACCGGGGCACGCGCTACGCCGACAAGTTCTGGACCAGGGACGGCTGGGTCTACAAGGCCGTGGGTGACCTGCATCCCGAGAACGGGGTGCTGGCCGTCCCGGACTGGGCCCCTGTCCGGGACGCCCCGCACGTCGATCTCTCGCAGCGTGACGGCCTCGTCAAGGTCCGTGACCACCGCTGGCCGGACAGCACCCCCGTCCGACCACGGCTCCCCCTCGTCGACGTCCCGCTCTATGGCCGGCGCTTCGAGTTGCTCCGTCCCATCGACATCACGACCGAAGTCCTGCCCGAGCAGGAGGCCGGACGGATCGTCGAGGCTCCGGAACCCGGGCGCGAACAGCTGGTCGCGGATCTACTCGTGTCGCTGAGCGGTGCCGCCGGAATTGCTCTGGGCCAGCTCGGCCTGAACGGCTCCTACTCACTGCGTCTGTCGGCCGAGCAGTCCGACGTGGACCTCGACGTCTACGGCGCCGAAGCGGTGTCGGCGGCAACCCGGGCGATCGACCACCTGCTCGCTGACCCGACGTCGGGCTGGGAGCGCCGCTGGCCTCCGGATGAACAGACCAATCTCCACTACGTGTGGCGCGCCGCCTACCCGGGCATCCGCGCGGACACCATGTACGCGGCCTTCGAGACCAGCCGCCGCGATCGGTTCAACCTGCGCTACCGGGGTGTTCGCGTCTCGCTCTCCTACCACTCGCGCGCGAGAACGGAGCGCTTCCCGGACGCTCCCCTCGTCGGCCGGCCGCCGGTCGACGCGAAACGGCTGCATGCCGTGTTCGTCGAGGAGGGGCCGCCGGGCCACCTCGACCTCCCGGCCATCTTCACGGTCAGGGAGGTGGCCTCCGAATCGGGACCACGCTGGGAGACGGCCACGGTGGTGAGTTACTCAAAAGCGTTCGGATTCTGCCGTCACGGGGACCGGGTCGCGTTCACGGCGTGCCCCACGACCTGCGCCAACGGCGGGCTCCTTCTCGTGATCCCTTCCTACGGGCCACGCTGGCCCGTCCGCCCCCTTGCCGTCCTCGAATGACGCCGACACCAACGCTGGCGGCTCCTGCGCCCGGGAGTCGACGACGGCACCTGCGCAGCTCGCCCATCGTCAGCCGGGAGGCCCGTCGTGTACGTCGAAGCTCCGCCGAACTGTCGTCGTACGTCACTCGGTTCCATGCGCCGGTACCTGATACGGCACTCCCGACACAGCCGACGAGATGCGGCCGGTCGGGCCGATCGCTGGGGAGCCGGCCACGAACACCCGGTGCATCCGCCGCTCCTCGCCAAGATGCTCATGATCCTCCGGTGCGATGTGCGCGGTCGCCCGGTTGTCCCAGATCACCACGTCGCCCCGTTGCCACTGATGCCGGACGCAGAACGCCGGTTGTGTCATGTGGGTGTAGACCAGGTCGAGTATCCGGCGGCTCTCCGGCGGCGACAGCTCGATGATGTGACTCGTGAAGGCCGGGTTGACGAAGAGGGCACGCACCCCGTTCTCCGGCAGGACCCGCACCACCGGATGGTGAGCGACGAAACCGGCGGACATCGCCGTCCGCAGCGCGTTGTCGGTGACGCCGTACGGTACATAGCCCACCAGGTACCGGTGCTCGGCCGTCAGTCCGTCCAGGAACCGCCGCAACGGCTCCGACAACTGCTCGTACGCGGTGACGAGATCAGCCCAGGTCGTGTCCCCGCCACGAGAGGTGACGCTCGCGGCCCGCAACACGCTCAAGGACGGCGGGTCCACCGCTGCGGTGACGTCCGCGTGCCAGCCGGACAGATAGTCCGGACTGCGCCAGCGGGTCCGGTGCTGCTGCTCGGGCGTCATGGGCCGGTCGCCCCCGGTCACCAGGGTGTGCACGAACGGTTGTCCAGGCGTGGTCACCTGCCACGGGTGCGCAGGCGCGAGAGGCCCGAACCTACGGGCCAGCGCCGTCTGTTCGTCGTGACCGAGGAACTGCCCCCGGAAGAAGAGGACCCGGTACCGCACAAGGGCCTGCCGCAGGACGGTGAACTCGCTCTGGGTGAGAGGCGTCTTCAGCGAGACAGCCGAGAGGTAGGCCCCGAAGAAACCGCTGACGGGCGTGATGACCGGACCCTTTTCGTAAGGCACGAAACATTTCCTCCATTCGCTACACCGGTACGTGATCGATTTACGGCAGGGCCTCAATGAAGGAGAAATTATTATGCCTGGCCCGGTTGCTCCACGCATCGTCTTGGCGGGACTCGGGCCGTACGCCCGGGCATTCTATTATCCGCTGCTGGAACGATACCATTCGGCAGGACGCCTCACCATAGACACGGTAGTCGAGCTTTCGTCGCAACGAGAATTGATCGACAGATATCTGGCAGGACGTTTCATTCAGCCCCGTCGCGTCGTCCTGGTGGAGGAGGGACTGCATTGCGATGCGCTGACCATCGCACTCGAATCGGACGATGCAACTCACAGTGCACCGCCTTGGGGCTGTATTGTCGCGACCGAGCCTCGGGCGCACCGGACGTATGTGGAATGGGCGGCTCGCCATGGCATGCACGTCCTACTCGAAAAGCCGGTGACAGCCCGCGATCTGCGTTCCGGCGGAGCGGCCGAGGCGCTGCGCCTGGTCGACGACCACCGCTTCCTGACCGACATATCCGAGAAATATGGCGTGACCGTGGTCGTCCAGACTCAGCGACGCGCACATCCGGGGTACCGAATGGTCAAGGAGATCCTCACCGACGTGGTGACGTCCTACGGAGTTCCGATCACCTATCTGGACATGTACCATTCCGACGGAACATGGAACATGCCGTGGGAGTTCGCCGCACGAGAAGGGCACCCCTACAAGTACGGATACGGGAAACTACTGCACTCCGGATACCACTTCCTCGATCTCTTCTGCTGGTTGACCGAGGTCAACCGTGATTCATGCCGTCCTCCGGACCAGCTCCTCATGGACGTGACCGCGATCGACGCCCGAGCCGTGGACACCCAGTTGACCGACCCGTCCTATGAACGACTGTTCGGCGAGGAGCAGTGGCGGAGATACGACGGACTGCCCCGGCCGGCTTCCTTGCCCGAACAGCCGTGGGGGGAGACCGACGTGGTGCTGCTGGCGCGCTCGATGAACGGCGGGAACGTCGTGACGACCGCCGTGCTCTCACTCCTGCAGTCCGCACTCTCGAGTCGCGCCTGGCTGGCGCTGCCCGAAGACACCTACAAGGGGAACGGGCGGGTGCGCCATGAACGGATGACGATTCAGGTGGGCCCGTTGCTGTCGGTGCAAGTCCACTCCTATCAGGACGGCCGCTCAGCCGGAAGGGGACCTTTTGACGTAGTGGTGTACCGGAATCACCGACTCCTCGGTGGCGAGGCGGTCAGCCGAATCACCTTGCGGTCGGGGGACGGGCCGAGCACCGCGGAATCGGACAGCCTCAACAACCAGGCCCGGGAAGAGATCTTCCAGGACTTCCTGGCCGCGGACGGTCGCCGCAGTGGGCTCGCCCTCCACGACAACACCGTGCGCGTGCTGGCCGCGGCGATGGCGGGCGTGATCCGCTCGTCCCAAGGCGGCTCAGGCCGGTCCGCTGTACTGCTCGATGCCGGAGGTGGCGACTGGTACCGCCCGGCCTGACCGGTGGCAGGCACCACGAATCAGCGAGGGGCGCAGCAGTTACGCTCACTGCGGCCAGGGCGCGGGCTCCATCCGGATCGAGGAACAAAAACGGTGGGCGGTGTCCTCGTACTCGCTCGTCAACTCGGCCAGCAGTTGAGGCGTGAGTTCTTGCCCGGTCATCTCGAGAAACAGTCCGCCGAACTGGTCGTCCGTCGTGGTCCTGCTGATCTCGAACCGCCTGGTGGTGGGCGAGCGGCGGATGGCCAGGCACTCGGCCTCCTGCATCCGGTAGATCAGCGAGGCGTGCGGAAACCGCATGGCTCGCGGGAAACGGGTTCCTTGATCCATATCACTGAAGAGCGCCACCCACACACTGTTCTGGAATATCTCGAAACGGTCCAGTGAGGGAGTGGGTACGAACAGCACTTCGATCGATCCGCACTTGTTCCGTACGAGAAAGAGACCGACCAGGCCAGCCCACATCGAGCGCAGTGTCTTCTCACGGTGCTCCCTCAGGGTGAGGTGGGCGCCCGCCGCCTGCGCCGCTCGGAACTCCAACCGCGCGTCCAGTGAGTGCGGATCGGTGGGATCCGGCAGGAGTAGGTGCGCCTGGAGATGAGAAGTACGCAGCATAGAGAAGCGGGCCGCGCAGAATTTGGTGTGAATTCCGCGATACCAGTACGTGCTGGAACTCTGCAAGTCATCGGTCAGGATGGCATTGAAACCGAGACCGGGCTGGTCACTGGGCGGAAATTCGTGCGTGGGGATGTATGGCTGTGCAGATCAGCCAGCGCATCCCTTACTTCCTGGGTGATCGACTGGCGCAGCATCTCTTTGGAGATGGGATCGGTGAGCACCGCCTGCGCGACTCCGAACACCGCCGACACCAGAAGTCCCAGACCTACCGCATTGAACCCGTCGCGCCATCCACCCGACAACTGAGACCCACCCCAGATGGCGACAAGTGACACCAGTAGGGAACACACGAGCAGGAGAAATTGCATTCCTCGAGACAGTTGGCCGAGCCAGGGATTCTGGCCGCGCGTGGGAGGCGACGTCCGCGATGACATGACCGCAAGGATAGCTACCTGAAGCCCTTTCCGGCACTCTTACGGACGAGTAGTTCCAGGCAATCAAGGAACGATCTCATCCGGCGTTCCGGCCAGACCAATGCCGCCTGCACCCGAGATTCCGTGACGAATTTCAGCCGACTTCCACGGGCCTCATGACGAGAAGAGAACCTTCCATGCTCGCTGCCATTGCGAAACCAAAACGATCGGCTTCCAGACAGTGGTCCACGTCATGACGGTGGATGCCGCGGTACCCCCGCCGGACACCCTCCGTCAGTTCGGCGGCGGCCTTTGATGCCCTGGCACGGTGGAGGTAGGGTGTCACATCGGTGTCCCCGACGGCGAGGCACTGTCGGATGTACTCGGCGCACGCACGATCCTCGTCTGCACAGCCGTCGTCACCCGTCGCCACGTACGTCACGTCCGTGATCCCTCGGGACCGCAGAAGCCGGATCGTCGCCCCGGCCACCACGAAGCTCGCGCACAGCAGAAGAGGAGTGCCGACCGCCTTCCGCGCACCGACCGTACCGGACGTCGTCGTCTGGATGAGGGTGCGCCCGGCGAGGTCCTGACCCGCCATCAGGGCAGGCGAGTTGACCAGGTCGAAGCCCGGGGACGGGGGTCCGTCCTTGAGGGTTGGCCAGTCCGGGTGGCCCCGTCTCACCTCCAGAGCCTCGCTCTCGGAGTCCGCCAGGACGATCCGCACCGCTCCCCGAGCGAAAGCCCAGGCAGCCGTGGTGAATGCGCGCATCACATCGATCGCCACCACGGCGGGGTGCTCACCCCGCAGTTCTTCGATACCGACGATACGAGAGCCCACACACCGATCCTGCCGCACCGTGTCCGTGTGCGACAGGTACGGGCAGGCACCTACCACAGATTTCGGCCTGCCGTCCCCAGGCGTGACCGAGGAGGTCGGCGCAGGTAGCGAAGACGTGGTGGTTCTGGGGGCTGATGGCATGGAAAGTCGACGGTAGGCGAGCTCTACGCACGGCCGCCATGACGCGCAGCATGTCGTCGTCGCCCAAGTACGGGGAGGGGGCCTTCGGCGTTGTCGAACACCAGCAGCCAACGGGAGCGGTGCGTAGCTCGCGCAGCAGGGCTGTGACCCCCTCGGCCGGAGGCACGGCCGCGAGAACCAGTTCCTTCTCCACGGCCAGCCTCGCCAGCTGGCCGGGGATGAGGGTGGGGCCTTCGGCCGGGACCCACCACGCGAGTTCATAGGCGCCGGCAAAGCGGTACGCGTACTCAACCGCCAGCTGCGTCTTGCCCACCCCCGCCACGGCCGTGGAGCCTGGACGGCGACACGCTGGTCGGCGGACAGCGTCTTGCGCAGATCGAGCAGCATACCGTCGCGGCCGGTGAAGGCAGCGTTGCAGGCCGGCACATTCCACACCCGCGGCAGACTCCCGGGCAGACGCGGACCACTCCCGCCCACCCGGGCCCGCATCCCCCCGGGGCGCGCCGGCGGTGTACCGGGCCGCGTGGGGCCGTTCACCGCGGCCAGCAGCACCTGACGGGCAGCATGATCATCGAGACTGAACGATCCGGACCGGGACCATCCTTTCCTTCCGCGCCAGGACCGCGGTCCACTCCGGAGTGGTGAACCCCTCGAGCTCGAAGTAGGCCGGGAGAACAGGGCCAGCACACGGCCCCGCTCCAGCGCGGCATTCACCTTCAGCACGACGTTGTCGCCCGCAGCTAGTCCCAATAGTCCAGCTCGACCTGGTGCCCGGCCCCCTCAAGTTGCCAGGCAATCCACTCCGCCCGCGCACGATCCGCACCCGCGTGATCGATGAAGGGAGTGTAAATCTAACGGCCCTGTCTCACATTCGGTGGTGACGGAGCGTGCCGCTATCCGAGGACGATGCGGTGGCGAAGCAGGGGGAAGCCTGCCCGTCCGTGCATCTGGCGCGCGATCCGCTTGGTCTTGGTGTTGACGCCCTCGGTGGGGCCGTTGCTGTACGGAAGTGTGAGGGCGGCGTTTACGGCGTCGCGGTCTCGATCCAGACCTCGGGCGAAGGCATGCAGGTGGGGCAGGTCGGCGCCGCGGACCTGGACGATCCAACGTGAGAGCGCGTCGGCATTGGCGGCGTGAGGGGTAAGGAGCGGGGCGAAATCCCTGACAGCTGCCGCCAGTTGGATCATCTCGGGGCAGGCGGCGGTGAGCTTGGCCAGGAGCTGGTGTTGCTCAGCCTTGAGATTGTTGGGCCTGGTCAGCAGCATTCGGGCGAGCCGGCGCGGAGAGATATGGCTGCGGTCGGCGTCCGCGCGGCCTTGGTTGATGTACTTGTGCAGGAGGTTCAGGCAACCCGTGAAGCCCAGGGCTTTGATCTCTTCGAAGAGGTGCAGGACGGGGACACCAGGGTCCTCGGCCCGGCGTTTTCGCAGGTGCTCGCGGTAGGGGTCGACCAGGCTGGCACGGTACTTGGGGACGCGGAGCATCCGCACGGGCGTAGCGTTTGACGGTATTCAGGGCCAGTTGCAGGCGGCGGGCGCATTCGAGCAGGCCCACACCCTGGTCGAGCAGACCGTGAACCTGGTGCCAGCGTTCCAGGGTGGTCTGGGCGCGGGGCCCGTCGTAAATAGGTGCGTCCAGTACGGTGGCCCAGCAGGTGCTGTGTGCCTTCACCTCGCCGAGGGCGGCTTCACACAGGTTCTTCCACAAATGCCACCGATCACCGACCTGCGTCGCGCGGGGCAGAGCGCGGCGGATGGCCTCGGCGTAGGTCGCCGAGCCGTCACGGCACACGACCTCGACGCCCGGACGTAAGCGCAGCCACGCTTCCAGGGTGTCGGCCGTGCGATCGGCAAGAACGTCGATCCGCTCGTGGGTCTCGGCGTCGATCACCACGGTGGCGTAGCGGTGGCGCCGGCGCAGAGCGAAGTCGTCGACGCCGATCACGCGGGGTGTCCGCGCTGCGGGCAGCGGGATGCGCATCAGGGTCCGCAGAGCCGTATGACGCGAGACGCCCGCCGCGAGTATCGCCAGCAAACGTGCCCCCGCCCGGCCCGCTAACTCCTTGACCACGGCCTTGACTTGCCTGGTCAGACGAGTGGTGCGCCGCTGGTACCGGTCGAGCACTCCGGGCACCTGCTCGCGGAAGGTATGTCGGCAGCCGCGCGTGGGGCAAACCAGACGCCGCACCCGCACACGGACCACCACCCGCCTCCCGTCGACCGGCACGTCAGCCACAGTCCGCCAGTGGTAGCCATGCACCCGCCCCGACGACACCCCGCACACCGGACACGGCGCCATGTCCTGCGGCGTCCGCGCCCGCACCACGATCCGCTCACCCTCATCGACCACGTCGTCTATGACCAGCGGGCACAGACCCGAAAACACCATCTGGACAAGCTCGTTGACATCCCTCACACCAATGTCAACGACGCGTCACGACGCTCTGTCACCACCGAATGTGAGACAGGGCCTTAAAATTGACACACCCCCAACCGACGAGCCGCAGAGCCGACCAAGTGCCCACCCCTGAGTTGAGGCGCTGATTCCGACGAGCAGCTCTCCGGGCCGGGCGCAGGCCCCACAACGGGACGAGCGCGAACGGTGGAACTGAGGGCCCTCACCCCCTTGAGCCTCACGCTCGCCGAGTGAGCTCAGAGCAACTACATGAAATAGGTGCAGCTATGCATAGCTGACGGTAGTGTCGGGGTATCGACATGAGGGGGATCTGATGAAGGTGACCGTGTTCCAGTTCGAGGGAACTCCCGAGGAACTGGATGCCTCGCAGGTACTGAGGGAGCTGGCAGACCGACACCGTGGCCCCGTTTCCGTGGCCCCCCAAGGCCGCCCGGACAACGGGATGCTGCCGGCGATTCCGGGAGTGGCCGACGAGGGACAGGAAACGGTCCGTCAACTGCTGGGCCGCAGCCCGGCCCCCGGCCTGTTCGTCCGGTTCCTCGAGAAGACGACCCGGTGGGACAATGTCGGTGTCTACGGCATCAAGCGCAAGAACGCACTGCCCGACGCCCCCCTGGACTACAGCCGCTACCTGCGCCTGCGCCGGCAGGGATCCCAGTTCGGCGGCTTCGCCTACGTCTACGCCGAATACAGCACCATCAATCTCCGACTCAGCCACAGCCAACAGCAACTCGACGAACTCGGCATCACATCCGCCCGGACCCTCACCACCGGGAACCGGGAGTACCGCGTCAGCGTCGACCTCACCGACGAAACAAGCCTGGCCGACGCCCTCCAGCTGGCCGAACTCGCCTACGACGCCACCTAAACGCAGACACCCCATAGCCCCAGAGCAACAGGCTGCTCCTCGACGGCCGGCCTCTGCCTGGCGAGGCGGGGCAGGTGGTACCGCAGCGTCCCCAGCCGTCGGCATCCTGGTGCACGAAGCCGCGTACCAACCAACGTCCCCAGCCGCGTACGCAGTTGTCCACGAAGTCGTGTACCGACTCGCCGCTGAGGACGGCCCGGATCAGCGATTGCCCGTCCAGACAATCCGGTCGGCGAAGCCACCCCGCTCACCCGCCTTGGCCTCACGGATCTTCTCCAGCTGATCCACGCCGACCCCCAGGTCCGCGGCAAGCGCGCGCACGACCTCCAGCACGTCCGCGAGCTCCTCCAGCGCCGCGTCCCCATCCGCCTCAAGGAACTCGGCGACCTCCTCGCCGAGCTTGTCCCGCAGCCGGCCGCGATACTCCTCCCGGCCCGCGGTGTAGGTGACCGGCTCGGCCCCGTCCGCCCGGATGATCTGCGGAATCCGGTCCCGCACCAACTTGCCGTGCCTGCTGTAGGGCTCCACCCGCACTCTCCCGCACCTGTCTTCGTGAGACGGCCGCCGGACGCCGCCCCTTCATGCCGCCGCAGCCTAGAGAAGTCGCCTCACCACTCGCCACGCGAACCGCCAAACCCACCCGTTCGCAGGGGCCCCGTGCCCGCAGCAGCGGCCCGTCACCGTTCTCCCCGCGGCGGAAGCGGGCGCCGAGCCCGTCCGACAGGAGGGGCAGCCCGCTGCTGCGGCGGGATGGTGGGCAGGACGGTGACGCCCAGAGCGGCGTCCCTCGGGGTAAGGGCCTCACACAAGGAACCCGCCCCGGCTCGCCGCAGCCGGCGTCTGCCATGCGGCGTACCGACATCTCCGACGACACCGATGAGCAGCACGAGGGCTGCCTGGATGCGCATCCTGTTCGGCCAGAAAGCGTGATCGCAAAATGCCGAAGCCGGTGGCCCCGAGCCGTTGTACTGTCATGCGCCGTGAGTACGGACATCCACGGCGGTATCGAGTTTCGCCATCCCAGCGTCGGCATGGACTACTACGAGGGCGAGCCCTGGGTCGGCGCCATGGACCTGTGGCCTTTGTACGACGAGACCGACTACGCGGCCTTCGGATGCCTCTTCGGGGTGCGCAACTACGCGGGCTACCCGCCCCTGGCCGCGGAACGCGGTTTGCCCAGCGACTTGTCGAGCACCCTGCGCGAGCAGCTGCAGCCTTGGGTGGCAGACGGCCACCTGGACGGGGCCACCTGGGTCAGCTGGGCTGAGATCGCGGGACTGGATCCAGCAACTGCTCCGGAGCACTACATTGGCCGGCTCACGTGGTCATCCCTGGCGCAGCCGGCACTTCTGCATCAGCAACTCGTGCCCGCCCAATGGCCCCCGGAGCTTGTGGCAGCGGTGGGTCCACACCCGCCCGAACTGGAAGCAAGCGACCACGTCGTCGAGTGGAAAACCGGAGACCTGCACTACCGGTACGAGTCCTTGACGGCTGGATCCATCCTGGGCCCCAGGTCCCATTGGCCACACGTGTTTGCCGTCATGAAGGCGCTGGCGGACCGTTTCGGTGCGGACGCCGTCCGACTCGTCGTGGCCTTCGACTGACCAAAAACCCATCAGCTGGTCGGCTACGGGACCGCGGCCAAACCCAGATTCACAGAAGCCCTATCAGCCACACATCGCCGCCCCCTTCGAACGCGGCAGCCCGAGCCGAAGGGCTGGAACGACGCCGCCACCGCCGTCCGCTTCCTGTGGGAGGATCTTTCCCCGCAGCCGACCGCCTACCTGCTGCTCCCGGACAAAGAAGACCGAGATGTCGGCGACGATCCGAGTCACGCCCCGGCAGATCCGACCCGCCGCATGAACCGGTTCACGGGCGCGCATGCGCAGTCAGCAAACCGGGCGCGTTCTAGGCCAATGCGTGATCGGGCGCGGTGAGTTGGGGGCATGCTGGTGGTGCGCTCATGCGCTCTGTTTCGGTGGCAGGAGGCCGGCCGGTGTTACGCATTCACTTCACGGCGCAAGACCTCGCCCGGACACGGGTGGCCGCAACGATCGGTGTCGCAGCGGAGGTCTATTACAGCCTGGAGCTGCTGGGAGAGAACCGGGAACTTCCTCACTTCCGCGCGTGGCGGTCAGCGGTCGCGGGCCGGATGGGAGCGGACACGCGCCCCCTGACGTCCCTGGTTCCGGTGCGCGGCCCGGGGCTTGATCTGCTGGCCTTGATGGGCGATGTGCCCTGTGTGGACCACGCCGTGGACAACCTGCTGCATGCCCCGGTGTCCCGGCTGCGACGCGAGTTCGAGGGTCTCCACTTCCACCCCGGACACCTGCCATGGGCAAGGCGGGTGTGCGAGGGCGGCCGAGACGCGCGCCGGGAACTCGCCAATGCCGTGCGCGCCTGCCATCGGCTGACCGTGGAGCCCTACTGGGATCGAGGTCGGTCCGAACTGGTCGCGCTGTCCGCTCGTTGCGCGAACCTGGTGTTGGAGGGAGGCATCGATCTGCTGCTGCGTTCGATCTGCCCACCACTGGTCCGCTGGCGTCCACCGGTGCTCGAAGCTCCCTATCCGCGCCGAGTTGATGTGCGTCTCCAGGGAAGGGGACTGATCATCGCGCCCACGGTCTTCGCGAAGCACCCGGTGAGCTTTCTGTGGGACCCGCTCGATAGTGCCCAGCCACCCCGCCTGAGCGTGCCGGCTCTCCGCGGGCCGCTGTTAGATACCGGGCCGGCGGACGGCTCCGCCATACGGAACCTGGGGTCTCTGCTCGGCCGTACGCGAGCCGCCGCTCTACAGGTGACAGCGGAAGGATGCACGACGAGCGAACTGGCCCGCCGCCTCAGAGTCACGGCGGCAGCGGCCAGCCAGCACGCGACCGTGCTGCGAAACACCGACCTCATCACCACCAGCCGCCGAGGCGGCTCCGTGCTGCACCACATCACCCCTCTCGGGCTGGCCCTGCTGCGGACCGGCACCCTGACCGAACCGTGAAGCCCGAGGCACTGCGGCGCAAGACGGGGCGCGAGACCCGCGCCTGCCGCCCCGGCTCCCTTTAAGCCATGACTTAAGAGGTAGGCCACAGGTGGCCGACCCATCCAGGATGTGAAGCCGCAACCGGCTCACCCCTGTGGAGATCGCATGAAGACTCACCTCGCCGCCGCCGTCGGTTCCGTCGTCCTGACCGCGGGCACCCTGCTGGGCGCTCCCGCCGCCAGCGCGCAAACCGCCGCCTATCCGACCAGCCGTTTCAACGTTGATGACTACGCGGCCAGCGACGCCTACGGCACCCTGACCTGGTACAACCGATCGGTCGGCGTCGATGGAACACTCCAGGCCGTCGGCTGCCGCAGGGTGTGGTTCGGCACGTACGGTGCCGCTGACAAGCTACTCGATGCCAGGAGCACCAGCACTCAGTGCAACACGACGTATCCGCTCAAGACCGGAATCCCTGCGGATGTGCCCGGGGGCGCCACGTATGTCATCGTCTGTATTGACGACTACACCGCGTACCCCATCAAGTGTGAGCGGTACAACCGGCCCTGACCATCCGAGCCGGAAAGTGACGCTGCCGCACCAGCCTCCGGGGCGGAACCACGCTCGACGCCCCGGAAGCTCATCTCGCCGCCGCCGGGCTTCCCTCGTGCTGACCACAGGCACCCTTGCTCGGCGGACCAGCCCCGGTGGTGCCGCGTACGTCAAGGTCTGTATTGACGATGCGAACGCGATTGCACTCGAGTGCGGGCGATACACCCGGCCCTGATTTGCTGCGGACCTCCGCCACCATCCATTGACATCGAAGTAAGTCCGCCCAGGTCGGGAGAGTGCGGTGGCCTGGATTGATCGTCAAAGGACATGGCCGTCTCGTGCGCCGGGGAGGATGCGGGCGAAGCAAGCTGTCTGGAAGGTGTCAGTGGCGTGACTTTGCAGGAGGGCCTGCTGTTGGGCCCGTCTGCACGCGCGCTGATGGCCGCTACAGGACTTCCTGCTCTGTTGGCCAGTGCTGCCGGTGTTACGCCAGGGGGCCAGTAGCCGGGTTCAAAGACAGGCTCTGACCTCGTCCTATAACCTCCCGCTATTGGCCTGCGGGTGCGTCCCTGCTCGGTACTCGTATCTGCCTGTGGTCCAGTGGGGGTACGGTTCCGCGTATGTCCGTTGATCAAGAACTGGTGGATGCCGCGATCGAGTTGACGCGCACCCGCTTTCCCGGGCAGGACTGGTCCGGAGCCGCCGCGTTGCGCCTCGACGACGGCGAGATCCTCACAAGCACCGCCCCGGACGTGCCGAACAGCGCCGTGAACCTGTGCCATGAGACCGGCGCCATCTGCGAAGCCTTCAAGCGAGGGCGACGTGTGGTGGCGTCGGTGTGCGTGACTGCCGCCGATCGCGATCGCGGGTTCTGGATCCTGGCGCCTTGCGGCGTCTGTCAGGAGAGGCTCTTCGCCTACGGCCCTGACGTGGAGGTCGCAGCCCCGGAACCTGCTGACCCGCGCCGCTGGCGCACGCTGCGGCTGCGGGACGTCCAGCCCCACTGGTTCGCACGGGTCTTTCCTGACGATGTCTGGCCTTTCGAGGCCGACAGTTCGCAATCCCCGAAGTGAGCGTCCTTCGCAAACAGCCCACTCTCGAACGGCACTCCGAACTTGATCCCTCGCGTGAGGATACGCCGGACGTGAACACGGCCTTCGTCTGATCATGCGCTCCAACCAAGGACACACGTGCCCACGACGAAGGCCGTAAAGGTGAGTTTGCTTCTTGATCATGTTCCGGGAGAAGCGTTCGCGAAGGCTTCACGCTTCCGGGAGAACCTCTCCGACTGTCTGACCACGCGCGGGGACAACTGGCCGGCCGGTATTGCTAGGTCTGCGTGTGGTGGCGGGTGAGGGCCTGCCAGCGCCGTTCGAAGTCGTCGATCTGGTCGGCGATGTAGGTGGTGGTGATGGGCCGCTTGTGCTGCGCAGTGATCCCCTGCGCGCCACACTCCTGTGCAACGGCGTCCAGAGAGGGTGTCTGGGTGCGCAGGCGCTGCTCGGCCCACAGGTGGTAGATCCGGAACGGCAGCAGGTAGCGGCGCAGGTTGCCGGCGCTGACCGGCTTGCCGCCGCGGCCGCGCAATCCCTTCTCTTCGGCGAGGTAGACGGACAGCGCCTCGGCCTCCGCCGTCGAGGACGCAGGTTCTTCCGTGCGCTGCGCCTGGTGCTCCGCCCACGCCAGGTAATACCGGTCCACGGTGGTGAGGCCGACGGCTTCTTCGGTCGACGGGTCCTCGTTCGTCGGCGGGGCATCGATGGCGGCGCTGACCCGAGGGCCTCGCTGGTCCGTGGCCGCCTGTGCGCCTGCGCCGGCGGGCGCGGACTCCGTCGTCTCCTCGTCACCCGGCGCAAGCGCGTCGGCGTGCGACTCACGGGAGTTGTCGGCTGAGTCTCCGGCGTGCGGGGCCGTGGCGGTGGCCTCGCGCTGCTGGAAGTCCTCGACGAAGGCCTGAAGGTCGGCGCCCGCGAGAGGGCGACCACCGGGACCGGCGATCTGATCCCGCTCGTAGACATACGCGGCCAGGGCGCCGGCATCCGGGTAGGCGCCGTGTTCCTGCGCATACGCAAGCCAGGAGTTGTAGAAGTAGTCGTACCAGGACAGTTCGTCGTCCACCTGCTGCTCCACAGTGGTGGGCTCGGGTGTCGGGCCGTAGCGCTGGTTGAGGATTTGGAGCAGGGGCTGCAGCTGGGTGTCGGTGAGAAGTCCGCCGGCGGCGGTGGTGATGCCGTGGTCCTGGAGCCAGTACGCGAACTGGGTAGCGGTGGGCTCGGTCTGGAAGTTGGCGATCCAGGCCTGATAGGCCGCGGCAAGGCCCTCGGCCTCATACGTCTGCGCTTCCTCGGGCACCTGCCCCGCCGCCACGCGCGGCGCTTGATCCGTCGTGCTTACGGCATGACTGCTCAGCGGGTCCGGGCCTTCCTCGGCGCCTGCTGCGGGCTCAAGGGCCGGATCCTCAGGAGGCGTTAGGGCTACTGCCCGTTCGGCAGCGAAAGTGAATGCGATCGGTGGGTCGGTGATCCCAGCGGCAGCGAGACCGGCCGGAGCCGTCTCGGCGAGCGGGACACCGTAGCGGGCCAACCGCAGCGGCATCAGCGCTTCGACGGGTGCCTTGCGCCGCCAGGCGCGGCCGAACCGGGAACGGAGACTGGCCTGGTAGACCAGGCGCTCCTGCTCCAGCTTGATCACCTGCTCGTAGGAGCGCAGCTCCCACAGCTTCATTCGCCGCCACAGCAGGAACGTGGGGCCCGGGGAGAGGAGCCAGCGCGTGAGGCGGACACCTTCCATGTGCTTGTCGGCCGTGATGTCCGCGATCCGGCCGATTGCATGCCGGGCGGCCTCGACCGAGACGACGAACAGGATCGGGATCACGGCGTGCATGGCCACGCCGAGCGGGTCCGGCCACGCGGCCGCACCGTTGAAGGCGATCGTCGCCGCCGTCAAAAGCCAGGCCGTCTGGCGCAGCAGTGGGAACGGGATGCGGATCCACGTCAGCAGCAGGTCCAGGGCGAGCAGGACGCAGATGCCCGCGTCGATGCCGATCGGGAAGACGTAGGAGAAGTTCCCGAAGCCCTTCTCAAGGGCCAGCTCACGGACTGCCGTGTACGAGCCCGCGAAACCGATACCGGCAATTGCGACAGCACCGAACGCCACTACGCCAATCAGTACCCGGTGCGTCCGTGTCAGCTGTAACGGCGCAGCCACCCCTACTCCCCCTTCGATCGCACTAGCGAACACATGACACTCTGTCATGCGCAGCAGGGTGGCGGGAGAGGTTTACGCGCCGTGCAGGACGACGACCGCGCGATGCGGAAGGCCTCACCACGGGGCAGCAGACGGGTGCGGCCGCTCATGCGAGGATGCGTGCGTGGTGACAGATGCCGAGTGGGCTCGGATTCGCCAGGGGTTGTGCTTCGGGCAGCTCTTCGAGGGCACCGTGGTGAAGGTTCCCCGGCCCGGTGCGATCGGAATCTTTGTGGACATCGGCCTGAGCGTCGCAGGCTTCGTCGACGTCCTGTGGCTTCCGGAACACAGCGATGACTGGCCGGTGGAAGGCACGGTTGCGGATTTCGAGATCTGGTGGGCAGACACCCGCCAGCAGATCCGGCTGCGGCCGTTGGACGCTCGGTATCAGCGCAACGACTTCGCCGACTCCGAGGCACGTTTCCGTCCCTGCTGGCCGTCCGAGGTCGGTCAGCCCGTTCTTGATCCCGGACCCCCGGCCCTCGATGAGGTGCGGTCCGCGCTGCGCTCTGCCGGACCGCCGACCAGCTCATGACCGGTGCTTCAAGAGTTTGCTGGATGAGGGCGCCCTGCGGGATGCGTTCGAGTGGCTGCTGAGGTCCGGCTCTTCCCGCGGGCGGCGGGGCTTCAGTCTACCGTTGGCACCGCTCTCTCGAAGAACGTCTCTAGGGCCACGGTCGCCTGGGTGCCGCTGACGCCCTCGATTTCGTACAACCGGCGCAAGACGTCCTGGAGTTGTTCGGTCGTCCCGGTCCTGACCTTGACCAGGACCGATGCGCTGCCCGCGATGACGTGGGCTTCCTGCAGTTCGGGGATCGCGGCGAAGCGCTCGCCGGAGTCGCCCATCCAGGCTGATGAGTCGACCATCACGAAGGCCAGCACGCCGCTGCCGACCGCGGCGGGGTCCACCTCGATGGTCGTGCGCCTGATCACCCCCGACTCGCGCAGCTTGCGCACCCGCTCGTGGGCGGCGCCCGCGGAGAGCCCGACCGCCTTGCCCAGAGCGGCGTAGGCCTGCGTGGCGTCCTCCTGCAGGAGGTTCAGCAACTTCCGGTCCACATCATCCACGACGCTCTCCTCTGAACCAGTTCCACCTCATATCCTGGTCTGACTATATGACATCCTGCAATACTCCTTTCAGGCAGGATGAACTTCAGAGTATGCATGTCAGGGCGAACGAAGGAGAACGGACATGGCCAGCGGCCGTCCCGCGCTGTACGAAGTACTCGACGACAGGTTCCGCACCGAGAAGTGCGCCGCGGGGGATCTGCAACTGGAGACGCTCCACGTGGGCTCCCGCTGGGCGGAGGGGCCGCTGTACGTACCGGCCTGGCGCCAGCTGATCTGGAGCGACATCCCCAACGACCGGATGCTGCGCTGGGACGAGGCGAGCGGCGCGGTCAGCGTCTTCCGCTCGCCGGCGGGCTACTCCAACGGCAACACCCTGGACCGCGAAGGCCGTCTGATCACCTGTGAGCAGGGCAACCGCCAAGTCACCCGCACCGAGCACGACGGCTCGGTGACCGTGCTCGCCGACCGCTACCGGGGTAAGCGGCTCAACAGCCCCAACGACGCGGCCGTGAAGTCCGACGGCTCCATCTGGTTCTCGGACCCGGACTTCGGGATCACCAGCGACTATGAGGGCCATCGCGCCGAGAGTGAGATCCAAGCCAACAACGTCTACCGGATCGACCCCGATACCGGCGAGGTCCAGCTCGCGGCCGACGGCTTCGGCGCCCCCAACGGCCTGGTCTTCTCCCTCGACGAGAGCGAGCTGTACGTCTCCGACACCCGGGCCGGCCAGATCCGGGCCTTCGAGGTACACGCGGACGGCACCCTCTCCGACGGCAAGGTCTTCGCCGAGACCAACGGCACAAACGGCGGCCGCTTCGACAACATCCGCTTCGACGACCAAGGCCACCTCTGGGCCGCAGCCATGGACGACGGAGTGCACTGCTACGCCCCGGACGGCACTCTCCTGGGCCGCATCCTGGTGCCCAACACGGTCTCCAACATCCGCTTCGGCGGCCCGAAGAACAACCGCCTCTTCATCACCGCCAACGACACCCTCTACTCACTGGTCATGGGCGTCAAGGCGGCTCCGATGACCCTGTGATCCCCACTCCCCCGCGTTCCCGAAAAGATCAACGTACCGAGCAGCGCATTCGGGCAAGACGGGCCGCAACATGTCCGTGGCCAGCTGGCCCCCACCTCAGTCTGATGTGGCCCCATTTCTCGATCCCGCGGACGGGTTCGGACCGGGTATTTTGGCCCCACCACACGGAAGGGGTGAGATGCCGATGCCGCTTGATCCAGCTCGCCTGGAGCGGATCTCCGCTCTCGTCACGGAGTGCGGGCCGCTACTCGGCACGCCTGCAGGGATGGACGCCGTGCAGCAGTTGCTGAGCGACCGCCAGGTGAGCGTGATGGACGCGATCCTCGTCACGCGGGAGCTGCTCGGCGCAGGCCCCACCACCTTGGGTGAGGCGAAGGGCATCGTGCTGTCCAGCCTGTCACGGGGTGTGGAACGTCAGCGTCATGAGGAACTGGTGGACTCGCTGCTCGACGCGGTGGACCAGGTAGCCGACGACGGGTGACCCGCCGCCACTGGTGGGCCCAGCCGCGACAGCCCCGCCCACGAATCGGTTCTGGGGTTCCTGGCCTTCCCCGGCCAGGCGATCGTCGTCGATAACGCGACGCCGCCCCCAGACGTCCTCGAGCATGCACGGACCGTCACCTTCAGCAGCAGCGGAGCCCGCCCCGGTTTCTTCCCCGCGCGCGCCCTACTACCAGCGACTGGACCTGATCCGCACGGTGGCGCCACCTGGGGGCTGCTCCTACTTGGCTATCCGGGCCGTGCGGCCTCCTATACCGCAGTGCCCAACAGCGGAGGCGGAATGCGCTCCGTCTGCCTGCGGGGCGCGTCCGGCTGGTGGAACTGCTCGACGCCGGCGCGATCGAGATCAGCCGCATCCAACTCCCGGCCGACGACCCCACCTACCCGGCCGCCGTGGCCGCCCTGGGGCGCCGGTGGATGCCGGACAACTCACTGCGCCACGCCGCCGCCGTGCGCTACACGGAGGACACCGGCATGTCCCCGCCGTCCGTGTGGGTACAGGGACGGCCACTCGACCACCGCTGCGACCAGTACGGCGCCGTCGCTCTGTGGATCAACCTCGGCTGGCACCACTTCGACCAGCTCGTATTCCGGCTCCGTGAGGGCGCACAGAGTCTGGAGGTCGTCCGCCCCACACGGACACAACCGCTGCACACCCTCCACATCACCGTGCGCGACATCGCAGCGCTGCCCCCGATGTAGCACTCCCACCAGCCGGAATGACGACGAAACGGCGTGGCTCAGGGCACCGAGCAACGCGACGGGGCCCGGCAACCGCCACAGGCTGCCGGGTCTTCCATACATTCGTCAGTCAACGAGGTAGTGGGCTTCGATGTAAGCGACGGTGGAGTCATACGGCTCCCCCACCGGCTTCAACGCGTACCTGCGGAAAACCGCGGCAGTGGCACGGCGGACGCCTCGGTTGCGAGCGTCAGCGTTGTCCCATGCCCGGCCTAGAGTGCGGGTGACTACCTGGTCGATCTCCTCGGCCAAGTTCCGCTCCGTGATGGTGATACCGGCCGGTGCGTGGTCGTGAATGATCCGGGATAGGACGCCTACGTGGTCGTCGTCCAGGACCACGACGGCTTCGTCGGGGTGCTTCTCTGCGTCCACGATGGCGCAGGCAACCCGGAGGGCTTCAGACAGGAAGTCCAGTGCATCTTGGGAGTTCTGAATGATCCGGTCCCTCAGCTGCCTGATCCGCTCCGCCAGGGCGGTGTACTTCGCGGACCCCGGTTCCACGCCCTTCTCGAGGGCGGCCTTGATGTGGTCCAGGATCTCCGCCGCGGACGGCGGCCTCTTGTCCTCGTCGTCGTCCTTGCCGGGCTTGGGGCGGACAAGAGCCAGAAGTTCCTTGAGGATGGAGATGCCTTGGGCGTCCAGGACGAGGGCTTCTTCCTGAGAGGCAGCCACAGAGAAGGAGTGGACGTGGGCGTTGATTATCTCCAGGACCATCGGCCCTAGTTCGCCCAGCCGTTCCTTCCTCTCCTCGTCGGAGGACTTCTTGAACAGGGTCGTGTACACGGACCCGAACAGCCCGAAGCCGTCCTGGTACTTGGTGATCCGCTTGTCGGTGTTGATGAGCGGATACAGGCGGGCCAGGAGCCGGTAGTCCTTGCTGAACGCCTCGGCGGCGACCGGGTTGCCGTCCAGGAAGAGGTTGATGGTCCGCACGGACTCGTATCCGTGGAAGGTGAGGTCCAGGCCGTCCACGTCTGCGAGGAGGTCTTCGATTCGAGCGAAGGTGGTACGGAACTCGGCGACCAGTTCGGTCAGGTCGGTGACGAACCCGCCCCCTTTGCCGGCCTCCTTCGCGGTGGGGTCGACCACGGCCCGCTGGACCTCCTCGGCCAGGCCGATGTAGTCCACGACCACGCCGTCGGTCTTCACGAACCCGGTCGGGGAAACCCAGGTGCGGTTCGGGCGGGTGATCGTCTGGAACAGCGTGTGGGCCTTGAGGGGCTTATCCAGGTAGAGGACGCCCTCGTTGGGGGCGTCGAACCCGGTCATCAGCTTCGCGGTGACCACCAGAAAGCACAGCGGGTCGTCCGGGGTGAGGAACCGCCGCTTCTGCTTCTCCTCGTCGACCTCCGACAGTTGGTATGGCCGCATGGCGGCGTCTTCGTCCTTGGAGTCCTTGACGTGGATGTTCACCTCGGCGGTGATCCGCTCGTGCTTTCCGACCTCAGCAAGCACCTGGGATGCCTCATAGCCGGCCAGCAACTCGTTGATCTTGTCCGTGTACGCCACGGCCAGCTCACGGTTGTAGGCAACGACCTGGGCCTTAAGGCGGTTGCGGTAGGCGCTGGCCAGGTAGTGGTCCACGATGTCCTGGCAGACCGCGTGGATGCGGTGGGGATTGGCGAACACCGAGGTCAGGCGGCCGAACTTGCGGGACAGGGCCTCGCGGTCGGGGTCGTCGAGGTCGAATTCGTCGGCGAACTGGTCGAACTCGGCCTGCAACGCCTGGTCGTCTATCTCGAAGGTGACCGGGCGCGGATCCAGCATGACCGGGACGGTCGCCTCATCCAGCAGAGACCGGGACACCGAGTACCGATGCAACACCCGGCCGGGGTCGCTCTCCTCACCGAAGAGAGCGAAGGTGTCAGTGGCAAGGTTCCTGACGGGGGTGCCGGTCATGCCGAAGAACTTCGCGTGGGGCAATGCCGCGCGCATCTGCCCGGCGAGGGACTTCTCCTTGGCGGACTGGGTGCGGTGTGCCTCATCAACCAGCACGATGATGTTGTCCCGGGTCGACAGGCCCGTGCCGGCATCGGCGAACTTGTGGACGGTGGTGGAGATGACGCCGCGCACGTCATCAGCCAGCAGGGAGCGCAGCTGCTGGCTGGTGGCGGGCTTGTGGAAGTAGGCGTGCCCCATCGCGGAAGTGAACACGCCGGAGGTCTGCCGCACAAGATCGGTCCGGTCCGAGAGCAGGATGATCGTGGGCGACTCGGTGCGCGTGTCGGTCAGGAGCAGCGAGGCGGCGAACACCATCAGCAGCGTCTTCCCGGACCCCTGGTGATGCCAGATCAGGCCCTTCGACCCGCCTGCCAGAACCCGCTCATGGATCAGGTGCGCGGCCTCCATCTGCGGGTAGCGGGGCAGGTACTTCATGTCCGCGCCATCTCCGGAGGTGTCGAAGAGGGCGAAGTTGGCGAGCATGTCCAGGATCGTGAATGGGGTGAGCAGCAACTCGACGGAGCGCCGCACGTCGGCCTGCCCTGACAGGTTCTCGTCGTCGGCGGTGGACCTGAACGGCTGCCACAGGTTCACGGGCGCGCCCGCGGCACCGAACCTCAGCTTCAGTCCGTCGGAAGCGACAGAGAAGACATTGGGGGTGAAGAACCACGGGTACTCGGTGGTGTATACGTCGTTGATCTCGCGGGCCGCGTCCGCCCAACCGGACTTCGCGGTCGGAGACTTCACCTCAACGACAACTAGGGGCAGCCCGTTGACCCAGTACACGAGGTCGAACCGGCGGGAGGTCTTGCCGGGGACGGTGATGGTCACCTCGTCCGACACGACCAGTGTGTTGGCCGTCGGGTGCTCGAAGTCGATGACCTTCAGGGCGTGCCAGACGCCGTCGGCGTCCCGGAACTCCTTGTGCCCGCGCAGCAGGTTCAGCACCAGCTCGTTGGCCCGCACCAGGCCACCCTCGACGGCGTTGACCGTAGCGACGATCTCCGCGACCACCGCATCCACGTCGAACCCGGCGATCACCTCAGAGTTTAACCGGATGATGGCGTCCCGCAGTTGGCCGACAAGAACCGTCTGCGTCGTCTCACGCGGCAGCGACCTACCTGCTGTGAAGCCCCAGCCCATCGGGAGAGACCACTGAATCATTAGGTTCTGGAACTCGCGCTCGCGAATGCCCTTCGCCACGGATCAGACCTCCAACTCGGCGGACTCGATGTCGATGGTGCGGTCGAGTAGCCCCGACAGCAGCCCCGCCCGGACTTCGCGGAGACGGGCGGCCTCCGCGCGGGTTGCCTCCAACGCAGACTCCATCGCGTCAAGTTCGACCACCATCTCGCGTTGGCGGTCGAGCGACGGTAGGCGCACGGCCATGCCCTTCGCCCGCTTGGCGCTGATGTGCTTGATGTTGGTGCCGCCCGCAACGTCGAGGAAGGCCCTGGATTCGTAGGCCCACATGCTCCAGTGGAAGACGAACTCAGGGATGCAGACCCCTTCCAGCGCCCGGAGACGGAGCAGGGTCATCTGGGTACAGACTGGCGCTGGCAGTTCGTCGCGCCACATGGCTGGCATCCCGACCGCATTCGGGCTTGCGCTGCCCTCGGACACCACGACGTCGCCGTATTGGAGGCTGAATTTCTTGCGCTCCGATGGGTCGTAGTTCATCTCAAGCACGTCGGACAGGTCGAGCTTCCCGTAGCCGACGTTCGCGGAACGGAGGTAGGGCGTCATGTATGGGCCAGTCGCCCTGTCGGGTGTCCGGCGCACGCCGGTGGAGAAGTCGAAGGCGTGCTCGGCCCTCACGGCTTCAACCGAGTTGTCGGTGATGAGGTCGGCTCGTCGGCGACGAAGAACCGCTGCCAGCGCCCCCGCTTCGGCGTCGAGTGCAGTGATCTGGTCGTCCACCGAACCGATGACCTCGATGATCCGCCCCTGGACAGGAAGCGGCGGCACGGGAACCACCCATGCCTCGAAGTCAGCTTCCTTCCATCGAGCACGCCCCTCGGAGCCTGCGCGCATGGCACTGATCTGTCGCAAGACTTCTGGCCGCTGGAAGTTGAGGAGCAGGAGACGGGCGTCCACTTCCTCTTCGTTCACTTCATAGAGGGGGAACTCGTTCGTCGCCAGAGCACCATCAAGCTCAGCGGAGACGACATCGAATGAGCCCTTCTGAGTGTCGATCCGGTTGAATGTGAAGTCTCCCTCCCGCGCCCGATAGAGGGATTTGGCCTTGACTGTCTCAGTCGTGACGACGCCCCTGTCGTAGGCGCCTTTGCTGTACCACCTCACACCCATCGTGCGGTATTCGGTACCCGATTCCAGGTGAACGATTTCCCGCCGCTGGCGAGCGATCTTCCCCGCGGGAACATGCTGCCAGTCACTCATCAAAGCCCTCGATCCCTGTGGCGGCGAGCACCTGCAGCATGCGCTGCTCGGTCCTCTGGCGCTCTGCTCGAGCGATGTTGTAGGCGTCGATGAGGATGCCAAGTTCTTCCTGCTCGGCGGCGGCCTGCTTGATGTAACGGCCGATGTTGAGGTCGTACCCGTTCGCCACGATCTCCGTGGTGGGGACGAGGCGCGCCGCGAGTCCGCCTGCTCCGTCGGGGTCCAATGGGCTACCGGCGGCGTCGAATTTCGAGTGGTAGGCGGTCACGATGTCGGCAATGTCGGCGTCGGTGAGGATGTTGCGATTCTTGGCCTTGGTGAACCGCTTGGAGGCGTCGATGAACAGCACGCCTTCCTGCCGCTCCGGGGCCTTGGTGCCGGGTGCCCGGAACACCAGGATCGCTGTGGGGATGCTTGTGTTGTAGAAGAGGTTCGCCGGCAGGCCAATGACCGCTGCAAGCAGATCATCGTCCAGGACCTGCTGGCGGATGGCTGCTTCCTGGCCTCCACGAAAAAGGACACCGTGGGGCAGGACGACACCGGCCCGACCCTTCTTCGGTCCCATGCTGGCAATCATGTGCTGCACGAACGCCCAGTCCGCCGACGACTGAGGAGCGACACCGCCGATGGCGCGCTGGTCGTTGATCCAAGGCTTCCACTTCAGGCTGTAGGGAGGGTTGGCGAGGATCACGTCGAACTGCTGGATGGATCCGTCCGGCTTCTTGAAGCGCGGGTCCTTGAGTGTGTCGCCGACCTCAACCTTGAATTGGGTGAGGTTGTGCATGAAGAGGTTCATGCGGGCCACACCCGCGGTGTCCGGGACGGCCTCCTGCCCGTGCAGTTTGAGCGTGTAGCCACGCCCGCCGTGGGCCTTCAGCAGGTTCGCGGAGGCGATGAGCATGCCGCCTGACCCGCAGGTCGGGTCGTACACCGACTCGTGGCTCTTGGGGTCCAGGATCTCGACGATCAGCTCGACGACCTCGCGCGGGGTGAAGAACTGGCCGGCGCGGGTACCGGACCCGTCGGAGAACCGCTTCAGCAGGTACTCGTACGCCCCACCGAGCACGTCGTGGGACATGTTGCCCTCATGCATCTTCGGGGTGCGGTCCATTGCCTGCATGACCGCCGCCAGCACCTCCCTCGACAGCACCTCTTCCGAGGTCCAGGTCATAGACCCGAAGATTCGGGAGAACTTGTCGGGGTTGGCCGTCTCGATGGCCTGCAGCGAGGCACGGACCCGCTGGCCGAGGCCGGGCTGGGTCACGGTGGCCAGGATGGATGACCAGGAGGCGCGACGCTCCTGGACGGTGCCGGGATGGATATACGGGATCTCGAACGACTGGTGGTCGCGGTACTCGATCTCTCGGGCTTCCTCGTCGGAGAGGCCGTCCCCCTCGTACTCCGCCAGGAACTCCTGATGATGGTGCTCCCAGGTATCCGAGAGGTACTTCCAGAACATCAGCGGGAAGACGACCGAGGCGTATTGCGCTTCGGGCATCGCAACGCGCAGCTCGTCGGCCGCATCCCACAACCGGCTCTCGATCTCCTGCTGGGTCACTGCCATCAGTCGGTGGTGTCCTTGCTCATCAGTGGGGCGGCGACCCGAGGGCCGCCATGATCGTGTTGGCCAACCTATTTTCGCTCAGTCCCCCGCGGCAGAAGGGACTTGTGCGAACAACCTGCAGTCCGCCAACTTACGCGCAGCCACTGACAACGACGCGATGCACGACGGCAACGGCACATAGAGCCTGCTTCGCTGTTGAACCCGCAGCAGCACCACGACTCCGGCCGTGCATGGAGCATCGACTCCACCGGCTTGCTCTGCCCTCCTGCACCGCAGCGTGACAGGCGGCAGCCAGCATCCCAGCGGCGTGGTGCAGCCGACACTCGGGCAGCACATCCAACACCGCAAGCGCGGCAACGTAGCAGCGGATCCCCGGTTACCGAAACCGAGGATCCGCCGAATACTTGTAGCTCCACCGCCACTTCCTGACCGCCCGTCGAAAGGCAGCACCGCGACAGATCCCTAACGTCACCACCACACAGCACGCAATACCTGGTCCGGCCCGTCACGCCGAGGCGTAGCTCAGCCGAAACAGGTCCGGGGCGCGCTCCAGGTCCCGCTCGGTGCGCAGCTGAACCTCCAAGTCTCCCGTGCCGTGGTGGCCGAGTCCGGTCACGTCCCGGGTGAAGCCCGACACCAGGTCCACTGCTGTCGGATCCGCTTTCAGGTAGACCAGCACCTTGGTCTGCTGGGGCGGGATGAGGCAGGCGAAGTTCCGCAGCGCTGATAGGCGCGGTACTGCTTGCGCTGCACCCGGGTGACGCCGTCGCCCAGGCCGACGAGGACCTCGTCGACCGCTGCCGCCGTGTTGCCGAACCGGCTGCGCCCCGGGCGCGCTGCGGCGTATCCGCTTGGCCGGGGCAGAGTGCCCGGTGACCGAGACCACGGTCTCAAGGCCGAAGTGGTCGCTGCCGAAGTACCGGTAGCGGACCAGGTCGATCGAGCGCCGGTGCTCGCGTAAGGCGTGAGCGTCGTAGCGGGTGAAGTCGCCGGCCACGCAGATCAGCCGCGGTGCGCTCCACAGAATCTGGGCCGCGGCCGTTGCCCCGAGCCGGTCGCGGACCAGACTCCGGAAGGCGTCCTTGTGGCTCATCAGCGAGGCCATGTAGAAGAGGCCCTGGTTGATGGCACCGGCGTCCGTGCCGCGCTTGTACTCGACGATCACAGGCGCCCCGTTCTCGTCAAGGCCCAGCGAATCTATCCGCCCGCCATCGACGCAGTCGATGACGTACTCGCTTGCGAGGAACGTCACGCCCAGCATCGTCTCCATGCTCGTCTCGACGAGGTCCTGCACATCCGCCTCGACCGCAGCAAGACGCGGCGTGACCTCAGTCACACCGCTGTTCGTCGTGCGGAACACCTTCAAGCCCGACACCTTCCCCCTCGACTCGGAGATCACCAACGCCGAATGGGGACAAGATTGTTTCCGCGAGAGGCTTCGGACCTGTGAAGACGGTGTGAGAAGACGTCCGAGCCGCGGAGCGCCTCAGTTGGCAAGTTAAGCGTCCGCGGCGCCGGTTCGTGCGGAGTCGCAGGAGTGGTCAGCACTGACAGGATGGTCACGACGAGGCCCCAAGCCCCAGGGGTGGCACCATGCAGCATGACAAAGATCGACGCTACGGTGCTCTACTCAGCTGTCCGCCTTCGGGCAGGATTCTTCGACAGGTCTAACAACAAGAGTACCGGAACCGGTTCCGGCTTCATCATCACTGACAACTCAGAGAACCGATACCTCGTCACGAATCGGCATGTGCTGGATCGCAACTTCGAAAAGTTCGGTGGCTGGTCACTCGAATCCGTGACGGTGGACGGTCAGTATCAGTCTGCCGTGATGGACATTTTGGGCACGGTTCCCCAGCAGATCACCATCATTGATCCCGAGCCGAAGTTCCTGGACAGCGACATGGTCGATCTGACAGTCCTCCCGCTCGATGCGCCGATTGGCCGCGCCCAGACTCTGACCGGAGAAGGAAGATTCAACGGCCTCCCGGTATCCGCGCTGGCCACCGCTACTGACTTCGCGTTCGGTCGGGTAACTGTCGGAGGCAGGGTCATTACGCCGGGATACCCGGGCATCAGGGGCGAGGTCGCCGAGCGCCCCATCCTGGTTGGAGGGGTGATCGCATCAGACCCACGCCACCCGGCGGCTCTGGGAACCGACACCTATCCGAGCGAGGTGCTGACCCACTCATTCAGTTGGAATGGAATGTCGGGTTCTCCCGTGCTCTGCTACGTTCCAAAAGCGCTGACCTGGGGCGACCTCGGAACTGGCGACTTCGAAGAGGTCCTCCTGGTCGGTGTGAACGCGGGACACATCAAGACGAGCGGAGAGACAGCAGGCGTTCTTACGCGCTTCGTCCGAGCTGATGCCCTGGCCGAACTACTGATCGGTGCTGGAGCTCAAGGCATTCCAACGGTGAGCGCATGACGCTCCGGGCAGGGCACGCCTTCCGGCCGCGCACGCCGCCCAGTTCACCTCGGCCGGCAGGGCTACCCGCTCCGGCCGCCAACTCGCATGCTCACTCGCACTGGGTGCGCGGGTCGACCCGCAGGCGGGTGAACATGATGCAGTGGAGGTGAGCGTTCGCCTGACAATTGCCGCCACGCTTGAGACAACGGACTACAGACGGCTCGTCCGCCTCACCACGTAGTACACGGCCCCGGAACTCGTCACGAGATCATGGGCTGGCCTTGCATCGCCACGCCTTCCGTGTCCGGGGCTACCGGAGGCCAACTGCTCGAAGCACCCGCTCGTCCCCTCGGTACGAGTAGAAGTGGCCGTGGTCGAGGCTCGTCTGGAGTAGTTCCCAGTCCTCTTTATCGGCATGAAACAGCGACAGAGCGGCGCAAACCTCACACTTCTCGCACGTGAGGAAAGGGCTCAGAGGGTGGAGTCCTTGGTCGCGGTCAGCCAGGTACAGGATGTGGCCGATCCGATCGGGTCCGTCATGACGCAAGGTCTCGGTGGGAACGATGGGGTGGTCTCCCATCAGCCGCCGAAAGGTGACGGTGTCTGACTGCTCGTGGCGATCCCACACCACGTTGGTCACATGAAGCAGCTGCAGGTCGGCAAGGAACCGTGCTCGGTCGAGGAGAAAACGCAGGCCATCGCGAGCCTCATGCAATTTGGAGGCCGAGACAGCGGGGAGGTCTTCGCGCCCGTGGGCTCTGCTGTTTCGCTTGGTGCCGAGGCTTTGGCATGCAATCTCGGCCTCGTCGTCCGCGAGCAGGACCGCGAGTTCGTGGAGGGGATGCTCAGGGGGAAGGTCGGACATGCCTTCCGCCGATGAAATCTGCTGAAGGATGCGCTGCCAGTCGCCAAAGCCGGGACCACCACGCCCGGTTGCAATCTTCCCCTTGAACGCTTTGATGGCCTTGCAGGTGATGCCCGCCTCATGCGCCAGAGCGGTCGTGAGAAGCGCGCTATATCCGAGCAGGGTTTCTGCGGCTTTCAGTACGGCCTCGTATTCCATCACCTGGGCATCGTCCTGGCCGTCAGCGCTGTTCTGCGCCTCGACGTTCCGCCATCGCAGAGCGATCGGATAGGGATATCGCGTACGGATGATGAACCCCGGATCGTCGAGTTGGGCAGCAGCCACAGACCGGAGCCGGGTGAGCTGGCCAGTAGCGATGATGAGCCGCCTAGCCTCCTCCGGGCTCGCGCTCCTGTCGAAGACCGACTCGGCGAGCGTACCTGCTTCGGCGGCCATTTCACCCAGCCGCTGCCCGGCGGCAGCAAGATCAGCCAGGGCTGCGGACAACGCTTGGTCCTCATTAGGCAGCTCCAGCGCCTTGAGCCGGGAAAGCCTGAGGTGCAGTTGACCAAATGATCCAGCTGCGAGGTGCCCGACGGTGTCTGAACGAAGGAACGCGAGAATCAGACGGACGTGCTCCGCCGACAGGGGCTTAGCCGGGCGGAGCACAAAGAGGCTGCGCACAGCAACGGCCGGTAGATCGGCTTCCTGCACTAGAGCAGCCTTCGGCCGACCGGAGATCACGGAGGACAGCAAGATGTCACCAGCACGAAGATGAAGCCGCTCCGGCGCATCACTGCGCCACTCATCAACTTCCGGATCCGGTTCAGCGATCACACCATCTCGCCCGATATTCTTCAGCCAGATGAGCCGAACAGCGCCAGGGTCGGCGGGACCGCAGACACCGTCTGAGGCCCGGCGGTCAAAAGCCCATCCATTCAGGACCGTATTGAACACCGATTCGAACGGCAGGCGGTCCGACGACGATCCTTCGTGCTGCTTAGTGCTGGGCAAAGCCCCCCCCAGGATTGTGATGCCGAGATCTTACGACGCTGGGCGGATGTGCCGTCAGGCATGTTGGCCAGGTGGTTGGTTGACGGCTTGTTGGCTCACCGCTACGACGTGTTGAGGGTTATCTCCGCACTCCCTACAGTCATTAAGCCTTTTCCAACCTCCCGCGCCGGTTGGGCAGTTGGCCTGACAGGCAGGTGAAGCCCCTGGTAGATGGGTTTTCGACCAAGAGAACCGTCTCCACCAGAGGCTTTCTACCCGTCCGGCGTCGACGTGTCCAGCTCTGCCCTCCGCTTCCTCGCTGCCCGCCTGAGGGAACACCGCCGTGCTCTCGGCAGCCGATGGCGGCGCCTGAGCGCGGGCCGACAGGCCCTGCTCGCTCTCGCGCATCTTCGCAACGGCCAGCCCTATGCCCAGCTCGCAATCGGTTTCCGCATCGGCACCACCACCGCCTACCGCTACATCACGGAGGCGGTCGAGATCCTGGCGGCCCTCGCTCCCACGCTCGCCAAAGCAGTACGGGCCGCGTCGATGAAGGCGTATCTGATCCTGGACGGCACGCTTCTGCCGATCGACCGGGTCGCCGCCGACCGTCCCTTCTACTCGGGAAAACATAAGAAGCACGGCATGAACGTGCAGGTCATAGCCGACCCGAAGGGCCGCCTCCTGTGGGTTTCACCGGCCTTGGCCGGTGCCGTCCATGACGTCCGGGCCGCACGCGAGCACAGCATCATCGACGCTCTCGCCGAAGCCGACATCAACTGCTGGGCGGACAAGGGTTACCAGGGCGCAGGCGGCACAGTCCGACTCCCTTACCGCGGCCGATGGGACCGCCTCTCCGTAGGCCAGCAGGCCGTCAACCGGTCCCACGCGATAGTCCGGGCACTGGTCGAACAAGCCATCGCCACCCTCAAGTCCTGGCGGGTCCTCCGCAAACTCCGCTGCTCAACAACCCGGATCACGAGCCTCGTCCAAGCTGTCCTCACCCTTCATCTGGCCAGCTCAGACTGAGTGGGTGGTTTGTGAGTCTATGAGTGGTTCTGGTGTCGCCTGATGGTGTGGGGGAAGCCGGAATGTGCCGGTCCGGTGCCGGTGGCCTGCTGGGATCGGTGGGGTGAGTGAACGCAAGCCGTACCAGAGCGACTTGTCCGACGAGCAGTGGGCGTTGATCGAGCCAGTGCTCACGGCCTGGAAGAACCGGCACCGTTCCGTGAGCGGCCACCAAGGCCGCTATCCGATGCGGGAGATCGTGAACTCGATCCTCTATCAGTCCCGGACCGGCTGTCAGTGGGCCCTGTTGCCGAACGACCTGCCGCCGAAGAGCGCGACGTACTACTACTTCGCCGCCTGGCGGGACGACGGTACCGACCAGCAGATCCATGAACTCCTGCGCTGCCAGGTGCGGGAGAGGAACCGGCGATTAGAGGACCCGACCCTGGTGATCCTGGACACCCAGAGTGTCCGGGCGGCCGCCGGGGTCCCTGTGGTCACGACGGGGAAAGACGCCGCGAAACGGGTGCCGGGCCGCAAGCGGGCCTGGCCGTAGATGTCCTTGGCCTGGTCATCGCCGTCACCGTGCTAGCCGCGAGTGTCCACGACAACGCCGCCGGCATCGCTCTGCTCGACCAGGTCGCCGTCGCGGCGGGCGGCTCGGTCAGCAAAGCCCTGGTCGATCAGGGCTTCAAGAACCAGGTCGTCACGCACGGGGCCGGACTCGGCATCGACGTCGAGATCGTCCGGCGCAACCCCGAGGAGCGGGGATTCGTTCCGCAGCCGAAACGGTGGCGGGTGGAGCAGACGTTCGGGATCTTGATACTGCACCGGCGCCTGGTCCGCGACTACGAACACCACCCGGCCTCCTCAACCTCCCGCGTCTACTGGGCCATGACCCACGTCATGGCCCGCCGGCTCACCGACGCCAACACGCTCACCTGGCGCGATCCGCAGATGGCCGGCGCGTGAACCTCAACCCCCTCTTCCAGGCTCTTGACCTTCAGGAGGACGCCGCCCGGGCCCTGGCCGACGATCTCCGCACCCAGATCGACACCCTTCAGACCCAACTCCGTCAGGCCGAACTGCGTCTGGAACACCTCGCCATCACCCGCGAGACCATCGCCGGCCTTGCCGACCGAATCCCGGCCCAGACAGCCGGCCCAGCAGGAGGGCTGGAGCTGCCCGAACATCCGGACTACCCGCGCATCCTCGCCGTCTTCAACGACGCCACCGGCCCACTGAGGGCTCGCGACCTCTGCCAGGCCCTCGACTTCGCGCTCCTGCCGAAACACATCGAACGCACCCGCGCCAAGATGAAACGCCTGGTCACACTAGGAATCCTTACCGAGGCCGAGCCCGGCACCTTCAGCATCAAGCAGTGACCAAGTCCGGAACGGACATCAACTCACGAACCGCCCACTGAACAAGTCACCTTTCAGTCACCAATCCGCATCAGGGAAACGTCAACTCCTCTTTCAGGATAAGCATTTGGCCTACAGTCCTGGGGACGAGGGAGCCGCGAGGGGGGAGCCGGACATGGTGGCGGAGAACATCGACGATGTCATCGACGGCCTTGCCGAGATCGTGCGCGAGGCCGTCCGCACCGGAGACCGGATCGGATACTTCGCCGCGCTGTACCGACAGGTGACCGTCGAGGTCCGCAAGACCATCCATGAAGATCTGTTCGACGACGGTCCCCGCATGGATCGCTTCGACACCCACTTCGGCAACCGCTACTTCGAGGCGTACGACGCCTGGCGTCGCGACCGGAGCGGGCCGCGCTGCTGGCGCGAGACGTTCGGACTGCTGGACGACACCGACACCGTCATCGTCCAGCACCTGCTGCTCGGCGTGAACGCGCACATCAACCTCGACCTGGCCGTCGCCGCCGCACGGACCGGCCCGGGCGCGGACATCCACGGGCTGCGGCGCGACTTCCTGCTGATCAACGACATCCTCGCACGCGTGGTGTTGGCCGTGCAGGACTCGGTCGACGCCCTGTCGCCCCTGCTGTCGCTGCTGGACAAGGTCGGCGGCCGCACCGACGAGCAGATCCTTGACTTCAGCATCCGCCAGTCCCGCGAGGAGGCCTGGTACAACGCCGTCCTGCTGGCCGGTCAGAGCGAGCGGGAGCGCGAGGCCACCCTCGAACGCCTCGACGTCCGGGCCGCTGTGCTCGCCAGGCTGATCGCACGGCCGACCGGTATTGTCCGGCCGGCCCTGGAACTGATCCGGCGGACCGAGAGCGGTGACGTGTCGACCGTCATCGCGCATCTGGACAGGGCGATGGAGCGCTCCTCCACCTGATGGTCCGCTGGAGTCCAGCGCCACCAGACGGCAAGGCAAGGCACGGTGGGCCCCCAGATCGTGGCCCGGCGTCAGCGGTTCGCCGACATACGGGTCACCCGGAACCGCCGGGCCGCCTCCCGGTCACTGGCCCCAGCCTCAATCAAGTCAGCTGCCGCGAAACGGACTTGTTCACGCCGATCGCGCTGGTCGGCCGTCAGTCCTCCGCCATCGGGATACCTCACACTTCCGGCAGAGCGCAGCCGACACCAACCGCCACGACCCCACGTAACCCGCACCGTTAAAGATCTCTAGTGCCGCATCAGGCAACGTTCGCCCTGTCCACGACCTCGCGGAGTCGTTCGTCGGCGGCATGCTTGTTCCGCCAGATGATGTAGCGGCGGATCATGCTTCCCTGTTCTTTGTGGCTGGTGTGGTCGGTGCCGTCGAGTGCGAAGTAGCGCAGGGCGGTGAACTGGGCCTCGATCCGGTTGAGCCAGGAGCTGTTGGTCGGGGTGTAGGCGATCTCCACGTTGTTGGCCGCCGCCCACGTCGCGACCCGCTGGCAGCGCTTTGTCGTCAGGTGCGGTGAGTAGTTGTCGCAGATGATCGCCATGCGTATGTCCTGTGGGTGCAGGGAGCGCAGGTAGCGGCAGAACTCCAGGAACTTCGACCTGTTCTTGGTCTTCTTGATGTGCCCGTAGAGCTGGTCCTTGGCCAGGTCGTAGGCGGCGAACAGGTGGCGGACCCCGTGCGGGCGGGTGTAGGTCGCCCGGCGCCGAGGCCGGGGTTCACGGTCGGGATCCTTGTGCCGGCCGCCGCGTTCGGCCCACTGCCGTCCGGGGTGTGGCTGGAGGTTGAGCGGCCCGAACTCGTCCATGCAGAAGACGACTTCGGGCTCGCCGTCCTCGGCTATGACCTCGCCGTCGGCGATCGCGTAGAGATGCTCGACCCGGGCCTTCTTGGCCGCGTAGTCCGGGTCGCGTGAGGCCTTCCAGGTCTTCACGCGTTGAAACGAGACGCCCTCCTCGCGGAGCAGGACCCGAAGGCCCTCGTAGCTGATGTCGTCGACCACCCCCTCGGCGACCAGGAAGTCGGCCAGCTTGGCCAGGCTCCAGGTCGAGAACGGCAGGCCATGCTCGGCCGGCTTGGACTTGGCGATCTTCTTGATCTCCCGGCGCTCGGGGAGGGTGAAGGTTCTGGGCCTGCCGCCCTTGTACTTCGGATAGAGCGAGTTGAATCCGTCCGCGTTGAAGTTGTGGATCACATCCCGGACCCGGTCCTGGCTGGTGAACGTCACCTCGGCGATCTTCGCCACCGGCATGCCCTGCGCGGATAACAGCACCATCTGGGCCCGCCGCCAGGTCACCACCGAACCGGTACCCCTGCGGATGATCCGCAGCAGTCGCCTGCCCTCATCGTCATCAATCTCCCGGACCCGCACACGTTCAGCCACGTGATCATTCTGGCTGTCTGATGCCGCCCGGCGCAGCAACCCAGCGATACGTCATGACAGGGCGAACGTTGCCTGATGCGGCACTAGCTGACGACCGGCGCCGTCGTGACGCTCCCTGACTGGATCGTCGACGTCATTGCACCCTGCACCAGGCCCCACCCAGAGCGACCGCGACCGGCGTCGACGTTGGCCGGACGCGCACAACGCGCGCGTTCATCAGTCCCGGTCCAGGAACTGTCAGCGGCGCTGAACCGCCCCGGCTTTGATCGAGACTCCGGAACGGTTCACTCAGTATCGTCCCGCCCGCGGTGACGACGGCTGCAACGGCCGTGAGGTACGCGGCGACTACGTGATGATGCGCAAGACTCCTACCGGCATCCGACCGAGCAGAAACCGCAGCACGAGTGCGGTTCAGTCGACGGCGCGAGGGCCGGACGGGCACACCCTCCCCCACTGCGGCAGCATCGCGAATCCGTGCGCTCGACGACTCCATCGAGATCCACCCCATCTCTGTCCAGCAGCAAAACGCCTGAGACAGAGCGAACCAGAGCCCGATCAGCAGCAGTTGACAGTTCGCGAATGTGCGACATGACAGGACACGCAGCGACTCGAGCAAAGCTCGAGACTGTGGATCATCTCGGAGAGGACGTACCTTCCCGTGTGGTTGATTGAAGGTCACCGAGCGAGACCGGTGTTCGCAGCACCGGCCTGGAAGGCACGTTCCTGCTCAGCGTGATCAACGACGGACGGCCGCGCCGCCAACCGCTCCTTCCTGATCGATTGATCGCCCGGGAGGGGGCACGAAGGATGCTGGCCGCCGCATTGGAGGCCGAAGCCCATGCCCCATAGCCGCTGGCGGATGAACGTGAGGCGGCGAGGCGGGCACGGATCCACGCCGTCCGCCAGCTCCCGCACCGCCTGTTCCCGCACCGCGCCCATGGACCGCTTGCCCGCCGTGTGCAGCCGCCCACGCCTACGTACATGGAGAGGGATCTTGCCCGTACCCGGCGGTGGATCGCGGATGAGGAACGACGCGAGACCGAACGCCGGCACAGCATCGCGGCCCGGCCCCCGGAGCCGGACTGGCTGACAGAGCAGAGCCTGAACCGGGACGAGGTCCGCAGCCGCCGCTTCAGTGCTCCAAGACCGCTGTCGCCACTGGCACTGCCAGCAGCAGGCTGAGTCCGACCAGGAGGAGGCGGTCCAGCCACAAGATGGCGGCGAATTCGCGCAGTGTCGCGGCCAGCCAGTAGGCGGGGGAGGTCGGCGCGCCCACGACGTGCACGGGCACGCCGACGCGGCGGGCCAGCAGGGTCGTGCGGTAGACGTGGAAGCCGCTGGTGACCACCGTGGCACGGTGGCACCCAGTGGTGACGTCCACAAGCGCCGCGCTGAAGCGGAGGTTCTGCCTGGTGTTGACGGAACGGTCTTCCCGCACTATCCGGTCGGCGGGCACTCCGCGCCCGCGCAGATAGTCCGCCATCGCGCCCGCCTCGGAACGGATCTCGTCGTTGCCTTGGCCGCCCGAGACGACGAACACCACACGAGGCGTGTCTGGTGCGCGGGCGGCGTCGATTGCGAGGGCGCGTTCCAGCCTGCGTGTCAGCAGCGGGCCGGGCCGGTCGCCGTTGAGGCCGGCGCCCAGGACGACGACATGGGTGCTTTCCGGCAGTGGGGTGTTACGGCCCCGGGCGAACACGTAGCCGGCGAAGACGAGGAAGAGCAGAGTGAGATATCCCGCGGCCGCGTTCACCGCGACCACGAGGGCACCGAACGCCTCGCCACCGACCGCCTGGAAGACCGCGTCGAGGCCGAGCACCGCCAGCACCGTGCAGCCGGCGGCACCGGTCGCCAGCAGAGCTGCCTGCGGTCCGTAGCGCCGAACCAGCAGGACGCCGTCGGCCAACAGCAGCAGGCCCAACGCGAGCGCCACGAGCAGGCCGACGACGGCGAGAACGGTGGCAAGGGTCGGATGGCCTGCCGCGCTGCGAGCGGCCACGCCGAGTCCGGCAGAGGTCACCGCGAGGCAGAACAGGACAGCGGTGGAGAACCGGTGCGGTGCCAGCAGGACATTGACGCCGCCGCCCACGGCGAACACGACCGCGGCGAGGTACTCCGGGTACTCCAGCATGTGCCGCACCGCTCCGCTCGCTCTCCCCCGCCTCTCATTGCCCGCAGGTTCCCGGACCCGGTACGGACGGCTGCCATCTTCCCAGACCTGCTGTGGTGTGCCGAACGCGGGCAGGCAGTGGTGCGTTCGGCGGGACTGGCGTGTCGTGCCGGTACTTCTGCGCGAGTCGGGCCGGGGCCGTCGACGCCGCGCTCTAGCTAGGGCGACTCGCGCGCGCGGGGTGGTGGCGGCATCGTTGTTGGCAATCCAAGGGATCCCGTGCCGTCCGTAATGGACACCACTGTCCTCTCCAGGTGAGCCTGCGAGCGGGGCGCCGGGTGAGCTGCTGCTTGTAATTTTCGCTCGTGGCCCGGGGCGACATCACTCGATCGGGCGAGGAATCGACCATTCCGCTGTGCAGAGTGAAGCTCGGGGCATAGCCTCTGGGGCCACGAAGATCACCTGCCGTGGGGACGGCAAGGGATGTCTTCGACTGTCTTTCGGGGGGCTTAGTGATCAATGCGATTGTGGTCGGCGCTGCTGTGGCACTGCTCGGCTGGATCGGCCGGACGCTGGTGCACAACTGGCGCCATCTGTCCTTGTTGCGGTTGCTGTTCACGCCTCGCCGCACCATCCGTATCTCGGTGGCCGCCCTGTTATGCGTTCAGGAAGAGGATCACTACGTCCTCTTCGGTTCCCCCACCCGGCCGGGATCGTTCGGACCGCCGGGCGGAGTTGTGAAATACCACGACTCGGAGCGTCGCGCCCTCGAGAAGCTGCGGTTCGAGCCGGAAGCCCGCACACGTGCCGTGATGAAGCACGACCTGCGGGGCTTCCTTCCTGCTGCCAAGGTGCCCGGTTTCGCACGATGGCTGCACCGCGGCACGGGCCGAGAGCCTTCATCGGACTGCCTGCGCCGCGAGCTCGCGGAGGAATTCGGCGAAGTCGGTCACCCCGAGCTGACTCACCTGCCGCAGGCGGTGGGCTTCTCACCGGTCCGCAAGGTGATCGACGGACCGTGGAATGTCCCGGGCGAGCCGTATCAGCAGATCCGGTTCATCGAGGTGTACGACCTCCTGCTCGACCGGCCCGAGGCCGACGAGCTGCGGACCGCTCTGCTCACCTTGTCCCAGGACCCGGGTGACTCCCAGGTGATCGGCGCCACCCGGCAGGAAATCCTGCGAGGCCGGTCTGGACCTCACCAGATCCTGCCCCAGTCCGCCTTCCTCGTCGGGGTCCAACGCGTGCGCGAGGATATCCAGCCCGTGCGCTGAGAGGCGACACCACGTGAACGACCCCTTGGCCCTGCTGCACGCCGAAGCCACAGCCCTCAAAATCGCGCTGACCCCGGATCTGCTCGGCCGGGTCATGGCCTGCTTCAGCGAGGGCGTCTTCGCCAAGCTGCTAGACCCTAGTAGGGCTTGGTCATCTTCAATTGCGTATGCGTGTCTGATGCTGCGTGTGTGTCGTTGGAGTGGTGTGACACCTGAGGAGATGGCCTCGGTCCGGGGGGACTTGGAGGCGTTCGCGGCGGAGTTGTTCGACGGGTTCTTCCGTGCGGATCAGCGGCGGTGGGGACAGGCGTATGTGCGCGGGCTGCTGCTGGACGGGCAGCGCAAGTCGGTGGAACCGATGGCGGCCCGGCTGGGTGAGGACGGCAACCGGCAGGCGCTGGCGCACTTCATCACCTCCAGCCCGTGGGATCCCGCGCACGTGCGGGCCCGGCTGGCCTGGAGAATGCACGAGGCGATCAGCCCCGAGGCGTTGATCGTCGACGACACCGGCTTCCTCAAAGACGGGGATGCTTCGGCGTGTGTGTCGCGGCAGTACACCGGCACCGCAGGCAAGGTCACCAACTGCCAGGTGGGCGTCTCGCTGCACCTGGCCAACGACCGTGCCTCCGCCGCGATCGACTGGCGGCTGTTCCTGCCCGCGTCCTGGGACCCCGACGCGCCGGATGCCGACCCGGTCAAGGTGGCCCGCCGCGGCCGGTGCCAGATTCCCGCCCAGGTGGGGCATGTGGAGAAGTGGCAGCTGGCCCTGGACATGATCGACGAGACCCGGTCGTGGGGCATCGATGTCCCCCTGGTCGTCGCGGACGCCGGATACGGCGATGCCGCCGCCTTCAGGCTGGGCCTGGAGGAACGCAAGCAGCCCTACGCGGTGGGGATTTCCTCGCGCCATACCGCCCAGCCCGCCGACGCCCGACCCGTCCAGCCCGACTGTGCGGGCACCGGCCGGCCACCCACGATGCAGTACCCCGAGCCTGCACAGACCATGAAAGACCTGGTCATCGCCGCCGGGAGGACGGCGGCACGGCCGGTGTCGTGGCGGGAAGGATCCCGGCCGGGCAAGAGCCACAGCGGCTTCAAGCGCATGTATTCGCGGTTCGTCGCCCTGCGGATCCGTCCGGCCGGCCGCGGCATCCGCCAGGCCACTGGTGAAGGGGAATTGCCCGAGCGGTGGCTGCTGGCGGAATGGCCCGCGACCGAGCCCGAGCCGGTCCAGTTCTGGCTCTCGAACCTGCCCTCCGGCATGCCACTGGCCACACTGGTGCGGCTGGCCAAGCTCCGCTGGCGCATCGAGCACGACTACCGCGAGATGAAACAGGCCCTGGGACTGGCCCACTTCGAAGGCCGCACCTGGAGCGGATGGCACCACCACGTCACCCTCGTCTCCGCCGCCCACGCCTTCTGCACCCTGCAACGACTGGCACCAGACCCAAAAGACGCCACGCAGGCCTGAGCCTCTACCAAGTCGTCCGCGACCTGCAGACCCTCCTCGCCACCTGGACCGGCGCCTGCCCCACCTGCCACCGCGACATACCCACACCACTACGAACCTGACCAAGCCCTACTAGCGCCGGTGCCACAGTCATCGAGGAGGTCTGGAACGCGACGTACAACAAGCTCGAATTCGAGAACGCCGTCATCGTCTGTCTAGCCCTACGCCGCGTGCTTGCACTCGGGCCCTCCCTGCTCCGGCCGCATCTGGGCGCCCTCAAGTGGAAGGCAACCTGGTGTCATGTCCACCTATACCTGGCGGGCGCGCTGTACCAGCGGTCCAAGGAACTGATGGGCACGGGTTCCGGCGACGTCGTCCGCCCGATGCTCACCGAGGCCCTGCGCTGCTGGGACGTCGTCGAACCAAACGACTTATACCTCGTCGAGAAGAGCGCGGACGGCGGCCGGATCTGGCGCGGGAAGCGTGGGGTCACCCGTCTCATTCTTGCCCGCCAGGACGCGTCCCCCCTCGCCCTGCTGCGCGGCGCGAGGACCGACCTGCGCCTCGCCGAACAGCGCGGCGACAACACTGCCGAGCACTTCGCCTTTCACCTGGAGGTCCTCTACCGGCTGGCAGAGGACCGGGCGGAACTCCCCGCCCTGTGGATCGAGGCCGAACAACTCGCCGCCCGGTCCCTGCCCCATGTCTCCGGTTCCTTCACCTGGCTGTGTGCACGCGGCGAACTGTATCTGCGCAAGGCCCAATCAGTGGTAGGCCCTGAGGACGAGCCGCTCCTTCAAGGACCCGACTCACCGATACCCGACGGCGAGGGAGATGTCTCGGACATCTCTGAGGAAGACGCAGCCGTCGCCCGCCGCACGGCCGCACTGGAGGCCTACAAAGAAGCACTTCGAAACTTCCAGGAGGCACAGGACCGGGCCACCAGCCGGGAACACGGCTTCCGGCTCGTCATGCTGCGCCATAACCACGGCGTCGCCAGAGCGGGCATCGCCCGTACCCTCCAGGCGCTCAGGCGCGTCGAAGAGGCTCAGGCGCATTACATCACCGCGATCGAGGACATGCGCTGGGCCGCCTCCCACGATACTCCGGTTCAGGGATCCGCATTCGCCTCGGCACTGAGCGACTACGCCCTGTACCTGTACCGCACGAAGGACTTCGCTGCGACCCACGCGCTCGCGGAGGAAGCCCAACTTCTCTGCGCGGCCAACCCCGGCTCACTCACCGAGTCCCGGCAACGGTTCGTCGTCGAGTTGTGGCGTGCCGCCGCGCTCTCAGCTCTCTGGCCACCAAAGGAGGCACAGTCCGACGAGTTGGCGGACCCTGACGCCAGGTCTACCCCCGACCCGATGGAGGTACGGGCCCGGCTCGACCTGCTCCTGGCCGCCGGGCCGGCCGAGTCGCTGTCGATCCTGCCACTCGTTCTGGCCGCCTGGCTGCTCGTAGCCCAAGCGGACGCGGCTGACCTCGCGCGCGTGCGCGCCACCCTGACGACCCTGCACGCGCTACGGGAGACGGCCCCGGTCGGGACCCGGTCCTGGCTGTGCGCCCAACTTGGCGGGCTGTGCGGCCGTTTGTACCGGCTGTGGCGGGCAGCGGACGACACGGCCACTGGGGGTCTCCAACCACCTCGCTTCGACAACCTGGTCGCACAGGCCTACACCTACTTCGGTGACGCTGTCCGTGAGGCGACCGTCCGCCGTCGGCACTTCGAGTTCGGTCTCGGCAGGGCCGCGTTGCACCATGCCAAGGCGCTCCTTGCGGAGACAGGGGATTCCGAGACCGTCGTCATGCTGCTCCACGAGGCACGTGAAGTCTTGCTGGGGTGCCTCAAGGAAGGGGCCGCGTCGGACGACGCACTTCTTGCGCCGGCTGCCCCGGTGGAGCAGCCGCTCGTCCGCGAGCGCGTGACCAGCTACCTCGGCGAGACCTGTCTGCGCCTGCACACGCTGACCCAGGACGGGGCCCACCTCCTAGAGGCGATCAACTGGTTCGAGCAGACCATCGCGGCGAACGAGGCAGTCGGCAACGTCCGGGGCATGCTGGGCGACGCCTACCTCCGCCGGGCGCGAGCCGGAGGCATGCACGACCTGCGCAACGCACTGAGGCACAAAGCACGGGCTCGCGAGGCGGGGGACCGGTCTCGTGAAAACCACAGCGTGTCGGCCGCCGGTCATCATCGTCTGTGGCGGTCGACCCGGGATCCGCAGGAGTTTGTGACCGCGGTCGATCTGGCGCTGCAGGCCTTCGCGCTCGACCCGGACTGGCCATGGCCCCTGCTGCAACTTGCCGTCATGGCGGGTGAGTCGGCCACTGTGCTGGCACCGCCGGAACAGGCGGATGCCAGCCAGGCCCAGGCCGGGGACGCCGAGACGCGTCGGCTCCGTGCCGCCGTATGGGCCGGCGACCAGGACCTGCTGCACCAGCTGGCGGCGAGGACTGCCGTGCATCATTCGCAGCCCTTTCGCAGGGCGGTGCTCGGTGGGCGGTCGGAGACTTTCGTCCTCGATGACCCGCACCAGCTCCTGTCCACCACTTTGGTACTGAAGCCGACCTACCGCGCCGAAGCGCAGGCCGAGCAGTCCCACCTCGCCTCCTTGAGGCAGTACCTGTGCGATACCGCCGCCCCACACTGGATGCGGCTGCCGGAGGTACTCGCCCTGGTAGACCTGCCGCTCAACTTCGCCAACAACCGAGAAAGGCGCCCGGACACGGCCCTCGCCTCCCGCCGCGCCGTGGGCCGCTGCCTCGCAGGTGTCATCGCCGACGCGTACGAAGGTCGTAGACGGTCACCGCGCGAGCTCGTGGGCGACACTCTGCGATACCTGGCCCGCATTCACGTGTGGTCGAGCCGCATCGCGGACCTCGGCGGCCCCGGTGACGCGGCCCGCGCGCATGCCGCCGTGGCGGCCGAACTGGAGAAGCGCGCCAGCAAACTCGCCCTCCCTGACACCCGCGGACTGGTGGAAAGCTGGAAGGCTGCGGTCCGATGCCCACTGGCGTCGGTACCCGGCCGAGACGCCCACGCGGAGAACTGGCTGATCACCAATGCAGGCGACGTGGTGGCCCTCGATCTGGAGCCGCACGGGCGCTTCCCCCTGCTCTACGAGGTGGTGCAACTGATCGAAGACCATGCCGCACTGAGCCTGAAGGAGAGCGACTGGACGGAGCGTGAGGCCATGTGCCAGGTGTATTTGGACGAGCTCATGGCCCTCGGGCACCCGGACACCGTGGCAGCTTCCGACGTGCTCCCGGCCTATCAGGCGTTCGCACTGGTCAGAGGGGTGTTCCTGGTGGAGCACCTGACGGTTGGTCGATTCGGCCCCGCACCGACGAAGCGCGCGCCAGAATCGACCGGCTCCCGCCGCTGGGCCGACCGCCGTCTCGATCACGCCCACGCCCTCATCGAACACTGCGCCAGCACCATGGCCGACACCCGGCTGCGAGACATGGCGCTGCGCCTTCAGGCACTGCTGCCCAGGTGATCGTCAGTCGAAGCGGGCTGTGGCAGCGAACTCGGTCTGGCGACGGTAGCTGACCAATCTCCCCCAGGCGTCCCCCAGGGGGAACAATGGCCGGAGGATTGGCTGCTCAGAGGGCGCAGATTCAGCCCGCTGTAAATCTGCCAACTCAGCCTTCCCAGGCTCGAATCCTGGCGCCGCCACACTGAGGGAGACCCTCACCCAACTGCGGAAACGCAATTCGGAGAGGGTCTCTTCATGTCGGCATTGGTTCTCAGAAAGCTCCGTCTGATCGCTTACCAATTGTGCCCCGTCGAAGAGGCTGTGAGGTGGCCGGCCGCCCGCTCCCGCGGTGGCCAGCTGTGGACGACCACGAAATAGGCGAGGCTCTCCAACAGCTCCTCACCAGCCGCCGAGTCAAGCCCGGCACTCCGGGACTTCGCTGTTCGAGAATCGCGCATGAGCGTGGTGGAGTTGGCCGGACTAGAACTACTCGTTCTCGCCCTGTACGAGCTTCACCAGCAGTTCCGCGTCGCGCAGATCCGACAGCACCACCTCGGCACCGGCGTTTCGAAGTACCGCTTCGTCGCTGCGTCCAGATGCCACGGCGATGACCCGTACACCGTTGGCGTGGGCGCCTTCCACATCGGCCGGTGTGTCTCCGATCAAGACCGCGTCCTTGGCCATTGTGTCCGCGCGGCGTAGGGCGAGTTTGACGAGCTCGGCGCGGCTGTCGTTGTCCTCGCCGTATGCGCCGAGTTCCCACCGGATGTGTCGGTCGAGTCCGAAGACTTGAAGTTTGATTTCGGAGACCGGTCGGATGTTGCCGGAGACCACCGTCTGCCGGATCTCAACGGCGTCGAGGGCGTCGAGGGCGGCGGCCGCACCGGGCAGAGCGTGGCCGTGCTCGCGCAGGTGCGCGGTTTGCTTGAGGTGTTCTTCCGTCAGCGCATGAGCGAAGCGCTCGAAGTCGGTTCGGTCGGTGGTCAGCCCGTGCAGTTTTGCGGTCTCGCGGAAGATGACTGGCTCCGTGATTCCGTCGATCTTGGCCTGCTCGCGCATGACCTGCCCTGTGGTCTGCAGGAACGCGGCTGCCGACAGTTCGCGGCCCACGCCGCGGGTGTCGATCAGCGTATGGTCGATGTCCCACAAGATCAGTCGCTGCATGGCGCCTCCCGAACTACCCACCCATCACTGGGCTCTTACCGGTCACCTGAATGTGCGCGGACCCCGCGCCCGCTGAAGCACTCCGTTCTACGCTGACGGTACGAGACGCGAGTGGGGAAGGGGGCAAAACGGTGATCGCACCGAGACTGCCCGTGGGCCAGAAGGTCAAGTATTACCGCCGCAACAACGGCAACCGTACCCAGGCGGCCATCGCTGGCCTGTGCGGCATCACCGAACGCTACCTCCAGCAGATCGAAGCCGGGCAGAAGGTGCCCTCCGCCGACGTGCTGTCCCGTCTCGCCGCCGAACTCGGTGTACCGCTGGCCGCCTTGCTCTGCGAAGACGGCAGCGAGGAGTCGACCGTCCCCCACACCGCCGCGCCCGCAGTAGCTCGCGCCCTCATGGGCTACGACCGTCCCCGCAGCGCGGATCCCACGAGCCCGTCGGAGTTGCGGGAACGGGTAGAGCAGGTGTGGCGGACCTGGCAGTCGTCGAAGGACCGGTTCACGGCCGCGGCCCTCGTCCTTCCCGATCTGATCGGTGATGTCGAGCATGCCGTGCGAGTGCACCGCAGCGGAACCGATGCCCAGGCGCGGCGCGAAGTCCTGCGCGTGGCAGCGGATTTGTACGGGCTTTTACGGTCGTACTGTCGCCGCGCCGGGCGCCTCGATCTGTCGCTCATGGTCGCCGACCGGGCGATCCGGGCCGCCGAAGACGCCGATGACCCGGTGCGTATCGCCGCAGCCCAGTGGAATCTGGGCCACGTCCTGCTGTCCCACGACGAGCCGGGCGCCGTCGAGGAAGCCAAGGAGGTTGCGCTGCGCGCCGTCGAGCAACTGCGACAGGCGCCGGTGACCGATGAGGCCAAGGCCGTCGAAGGGGCCCTCGAACTGGTCGCCGTGGTCTCCGATGCCCACCGCCGTCGTTGGTGGCAGGCCCGTGACCGGCTCGAGCAGCGCGCTGTCCCGCTCGCCCGGCACGTCGGTGAGGGAAACGTTCAGTGGACGGTGTTCGGGCCGACCAACTGTGCTTTGCACGCGATGAGCATCGAGATGCTTGCCGGCGAGGCGTCCGAAGGACTGCGCCTCGCCGACCGGATCGATACAGGTGGCCTGCCCAGCCGTGAGCGGCGCTTCACCTTCGGCCTGGAACTGGCCAGGTGCCACGACCTTCGTCGCGAGAATGCAGCCGTCCTTGTCCACCTGCTGGACCTGGAGGACATCGCTCCTGAGGATCTGGCGCGCAGCCCTCTTGCGCGCCACATGATCCTGGACCTCCAGCAGCGGGTCCGCCCCACCTTCCGCCGCCAGGTCAACGAACTGGTTCAGCGACTCGCGCTCGTCTGATCACGAACTCGCGGTTCACCCGAACTCTCAGTTCGGGTAGCCGTGTTGCGTCAGTCGTAGGTTCGCTGCACAGCGCAGCGAAAGACGGGACGACAGATGATCAGCGATGCGGAACTGATGTTGACCGCGGCCGGGCTGCGGCTGGTGGCCGCTGGTGTCGCATGGGACGCCGTGAAGGTGCAACGGCATCGAGGCGTACGTGCGATCGAGCTACTCGAGGAACCCGGCGCCGTGGCCGTAGATCCGGCTCACCCCGAACCCTTGCTGTACTTCTTCGTCCCAGCAGGCAGCGCCGCCCAGTGGGACGTTCCGGACACGCAAGCATTGGGCTCGAACTCATACGTGGTCCTGCCACCGGACCATGCCGAGGCGCCGCCCGGCCCCTACTGGCTCATTCCTCTCCAGCACGGGCTTACAGCGGCCGCGGCGCTGCGTCAGGCGCTCGAGGCAGCTCAATGACTCCCGCTCACCCCGCGGTCCGCAGCAGCGCAGGTTTCATCCATGCCACGGCCAGAACAGGCGCGGCACACCGTGAACGAGTACTTAGCCGAGGTGCGGCAGAGCGGGCTCGTCTTGGTCGACCAGCACGACCGCAGCCGTCATCTCCGGGAGCTCCCGTGAACCCTTCGCCCCAACCCACCGAGCCCCCTGCACTCATCGCGATCGGCGGTCAGCCCGCGTACCGGTGGGAGGACCGGTTGAAGGGGGATGAGTTCGTCGGATGCAACGTGCGGTTGCGGGTGCGGCCGCGGCTGACGGTGGCTCGCTGGCCGGGCAACATCGACATCGCCACACGGGTCTGCGGCCACCTCATGGACAACGTCGTGCGGCACGCGAAGCTCTTCCCGGACCGCATGGTTCCCATCCGGCTTATCTGCCCGAGCCGACACAGCGAGCTGATCATCGAGGTCGACGACGCCCTCCCGGACTTCCCGAACTTTGACGAGATCGTCAGCCAAGGCACCGACGGCTACCCGCCGGTGACGGGTCTGTGGTGGATCGCCCACGCTAAGGGGCGCTTGACGTGGGATCTGCTGCGCAGCGACGACGGCGAGGTCATCGGCAAGACCGTGCAGGCCGTACTCCCGCCGTCCCCCTGACCGCGCCGAAACGCCTTCCGCACCGCCCTCTCGCCATTCATCCACACCCGTTGCTGAGGATTGTCATGTCTGACGGCGTATCCCCCGCCACCACCGCAACCCCCCGCCGGCACAGGAGGAGACGGGGCGCCCCGATGCACCGCGGCCTGCACGATCAGATCCGCGCCGCGGTCTTACCGCCACGATTGGTGGACGGCGCCCTACTCGGCTCCGCCGCACTGGCCTCGTGGACCTTGCCCATACCGGCCGGGACCATCTTCGGCGCGATGGCCTGCGGCCTGTGCGTGAACGGCCTGATCGCTTGGGGCCGTACGAGGACAGCATCACGGGCCGTCCAACACCACTTCGACAACCAGTTGGCGAGCGTGCAGGACGCCATCGCTGACGTGGAGAAGGCCACGCAGGCGGCAGTCGATGCGCTGCTGCGCGGGGAAGGGATCCCCTCCCCGGTCGTGTTCGTGCCGGCGATGGGCGATGAGCCTGCGACGTCGGAGGTGAAGCGGCTGCTGGGCGAGCTTCAGGAGCGGGTGGTGTGCTCGCTGGCCGAGGTGCATGCCAGTCGGCAGTCGGCGGTGCTGCTGGAGGTCCTGCGCCGCCTGGCACAACGTGAACATGCGCTGGTGGAGAAAGCACTGGCCGCGCTGTCGGAACTGGAGGGCGCGACCGACGACGCCGAACTCCTGCACCGCATCTACCAGCTGGACCACCTGGTGACCCGGATTCGGCGGCAGGTGGAAAGCACGGGCGTGCTGGGAGGCCAGTCGCTGCGCGCCACCCGGCGGCCGGTGTCGGTATCGGTGGTGCTGCGCGGCGCGGTCTCCGAGGTGGTGGCCTACCCCCGCGTCGACGTGGTGGCCGGCCAAGCCGGGGCTGCGATCGGGCTGGCGCAGCAGGTGGGGCCGGACCTGTCGCACCTGCTGGCCGAGCTGATCGAGAACGGATGCCGCTTCTCCGCCCCCGAGACCCGGGTGATCGTGCGGGCGCAGCCGGTTCCGGTGGGGCTGGCCATCGAGGTGGAGGACCGCGCGCTGCGTATGCAGCCACCGGTGCGCGCGCAGCTCAACCAGCTGCTGGCCGCGCCGGACACGATCGACGTCAGCGACCAGGTACGCCGCGGCCACTTCGGCCTGCTCACCGCAGCCAAGATCGCACAACGGCACGGCCTGACCGTCACCCTGTCCGAAAACGTCCTCGGGGGCACCACCGCCCTGGTCGTCATCCCCCGCCGCCTCCTCGTCCCCATCCAGGACGACGACGCCGAGGAACTGCCAGCCCCCAACGCGCCCGCCCCCGTGCCACCGGCAGCGTCAGGACCCGCGCGGGTTCCCACTCCACGCCGTTCCGACCTGGCTCCAGCTCCGGCTGCGGCCGCAGGTCCCACCGGGCTGCCGCAGCGGAGGAAGGGGGCCGGCCTGCCGCCACCGGCGGCCTCCGCGCCCATTCCCACGGGGGCGGCAACGGCGGGCCTGGCGGGTGCGTTCCGCAGCGCCTACCGCGCCGCCAGCCCCACCACCCCCGCGCCGCCGCACCAGCCCCCGGCGTCCCACTAACCCTTCCCCCACCCAGCTCTTCTCTTCTTGGAGTCCTCCGCATGCTTTCGCACAGCGATCCCGTATCCACCTCTGACGGCACCGGGGAGCACCGGGAGTCGATGGCCTGGCTGTTGCGCGAGTTCGTGAACGAGGTTGCCGGTGCCACTCATGCGGTGCTGGCCTCGCGTGACGGCGTGGCCTTACTGGACAGTGACATCGACAGAGACTGGGCCGATGAACTGGCTGCGGCCGTGTGCGGGCTGGCGTCTCTGGGCGGCAGCATCACCGGGCCACGGCACGAGAAGCACCTGCCGCGGCAGATCATCATCGAGCGTCCGGACTCGCTGATCTTCATTCAGTTCGCTGGCCGCAGCGCCGCCTTCGGCAGTCACAACGGTATCGGGCAGCAGTTCGTGGACACCGTGCTGTGCGTGGTGACCACGCCAGAGGCCGACGCCGGCACCGTGGGCTTCGAAATGGGACGCCTGGTCACCGCCTTCGAGCCCCACATGCTGACCCCGGCCCGTACTCTCCCGGCCGACACCACACGATGACACCGCCCCCGCGGCGCCCTTCGGTGGCGGCCGATCCGGACACGGCGGCCTTCGTCAGACCGTACGCACTCACCCGGGGCCGTACCCGGCCGCAATACCGGCTGCACCTGGAGTCCGTGATGCACCCCGGCACCGGACGCCCAGGGCCCAGGCTGCCCGAGGAATGCGGGCGGATCACGGCCCTGTGCCGGGCCCGACCGCGCTCCGTCGCCGAACTGGCCGGCACCCTGGGCTGCGGCCTGACCCCCGCCAAGATCCTCATCAGCGACCTCCTGGCCGCCCACGTCCTCATCCCCGCCACCGCCAGCGCGTCCGATCCCGACCAAGACCTGCTCCTGCGGCTGCGCGCCGCCCTGACGATGAAGTGGCTCGATGAATAGCCCACAGACGCGAACTGAGGATTTCGCCGGGGACGGACACGCCGAGACCGGTGCAGGCCGCACCGTGTTCAAGGTGGTGATCGCGGGTGGGTTCGGGGCCGGGAAGACCACCGCGGTCGGCGCCATCAGCGACATTCCGCCGCTGACCACCGAAGAACGCCTCACCGAAGCGAGCCTCCCGGTCGACAGCCTCGACCACGTGGCGTCCAAGACGACCACGACGGTGGCGTTCGACTTCGGCCGCGTCGGCTTCACCGAACCGCATCCTTTTGAGCTGCTGTTGTTCGGCACGCCCGGCCAACAGCGGTTCTCCCACCTCTGGTACGACGTCTGCAGCGCAGCCATCGGCGCCATCGTCCTCGTCGACACCCGCCGCTTCGAGGACAGCTTTCTGGCGGTGTCGTTCTTCGAACAGATCCGGCTGCCGTTCATCATCGCGATCAATCCGTTCGACGGCGCCGTCCGCTTCCCTCACAAGGATGTCCGCCAGGCCCTCGACATCGCCCCCGACATCCCGATGGTGCGCTGCGACGCCCGCGAGGCCACCCAGGTCGCGGCCGCCCTGGTCACCCTCGTCGACCACGCCCTCACCTGCCTCACCACCCCCACCCCCTTGGACATGTGATGACCCACCAGCATCCCCTCATGCCCTCCCCCGCTGCCATCGGCCTCACCGGTGCACGCCCGCTGTCTTCCGCCGGGGAGGCGGTCATCGCGCCGCCCGGCCTGCTGCCCCACCAACCGGCCTCGATCAGCGCCGCCACCGCGCAGCTGCTCGCCGTGGAGCAGGCGCGGCAGGAGGTCATCGCACGCCTCGGCATCGCCCCGGCGGCTGACGATCTCATGGACCGTCTCGCGCGGGAGATGGCCGAACGCACCGGGCTCGCCTATGGCTTCGTCAATATCTTCTGGTCCCAGCAGACGTTCATCGGTCTGCACCAGCCGCCCCCGGACAGCGGGCTGATCCCGGTGGGCCGCAGTATGAGCCGCCGGCACGGCTGGTGCCCGGAAGTCATCGCCCGCCAAAAGGCCCTGCCGTTACCTGACGTGTACGCCAACCCCCGCTTCGCCGGCAACCACGTCACCGACGCCCTCGGCATCCGCGCCTACTTCGGGGCGCCCCTCATCGATACGGAATCTGGAGTCGCCTGGGGGACGGTGTGTGTCATCGACCCCGAGCCCCGCCCCCTCCGCCAGGCCCAGCATCTCCTCGACATCGTCAAGGACACCGGCAACACGGTGGTGCAGGCCCTGGCTGCCAGAACGCCCGCGCACTGAGCCTGCGTCAACCCCTCCTCAGCCTCATCCTCACGCCCCACCGGCCGCCTGGGGGCCGGGGCGCACCGCACTCGGCGACCTCAATCAGGGACAGGGAGACCACATGCCCACCACCCCACCCCCCTCACTGGCCCCCTTCCTGACGGATGCCCACCTGCCGCTGTGGGAGCAGGCCGACGCGTTCGCCACCGACGAGGCCGCCGCACGCATGAAGCGTATGGAGGCGGCCCCGCACCAGGTGGAGCGCACGCTGCCCCAGATCATGGCCAAGCTCGGCTGGTTCGGCATCACCATCCCGCCCGAATACAGCGGTATGGGTGCCGGGCATGTCGCGCGGACGGTTCTGATCCACCGCTTGGCCGTGGTCTCCGCGGCCGCGGCCGCCGTCCTGCAAGCTGGCCTGATCCCCATCGGCGCCCTATCCCACTGGGGCACCCCCGAACAGAAAGCCCTGTGGCTCCCCCGAGCTGCCGAGGGCTCGGTGCTTCTGTCGATCGCGGTCACCGAGCCGCACGTCGGCGGGCACATCGGCGGCATCGAGACGGTTGCCGTCCCCGCGGGAAACGGCCAGTGGGTGATCAGCGGCGAGAAACTGCACATCGGCAACAGTCATCTCGCCGGCCTGCACGTCGTCGTCGCCCGCACCGCGCCGGCCGACACCACCGCCTCGAGGGCGCTGACCGCGTTTCTCATCGAGCACGACCGCAAAGGGGTGAGCCTGGCCCCGCACCGGGCCCGCCTGGGCTTGCACGGCTTCAGCGCCGGCCGCCTCATCTTGGACCGGGTACGCGTGCCCGCTACGGCGATGCTCGGCGAACTGGGCCAGGGCCTGCACGTCGCGCAGAGCAGCAGCATCGTCTACGGGCGCCCCAACCTCACCGCTCTCAGCCTCGGCCTGCACGAAGCCTTCGTTGCCACCACCGCGAGATGGCTGAGCGCCCGGCCCCGCTACGGCGCCCACCTCGCCGACCTCCCCGTCGTCCGCGACCGCCTCGGCGCCATGCAAGCACGGCTCCAGCAAGCCTCCTGCACCGCCTACCACGCCGTACACCTCCTGGACCAAGGCCTGCCGTGCGACAGCGTGTTGATCGGCGCGAAGCACACCGGGCATGAGCTCGCCGCCGCCAGCGGACGCGACGCTATGGAACTGCACGGGGCCCACGCACTTGACGGCGACTATGCGCTGCAACGCCTCTTCCGGGACGTCCAGCACACCTATGCCCCCGCCGGAACCGGCGAGTTCCAGCGCATCCACCTCGCCAACACCGCCCTCGGCACCCCCACCACCAACTGGTCCCAGCAGCTGACAGCCGTCCCCAGCCCAGCGGCGAGAGGCCAGCCCACCGCCGCATGAACTCCCGTGCGCGGCAACCCCGTTGCCACTCCCCTTCCGCGCGCGGGCCCAGCACCCCTGGCGTCGATCCCGTTCCCCCACGGCCGGCGCCAGGGGCCCACCCCCTTGTTCCCCGGTAGGACGGTGACCGGGGGACAAGGGCCACCACCGGCCGCTGGATGGCCCGTATCCCGTCCAGCTTTCCTTGGTCACCGGAGTGTCGGCCGCGGTGCCGGGCCGCTTAGAACTCCTAACGAAATGAGGCGGGGGGATAACCTGCTTGTGCCCGTTGATCTGGTTCAGAGACCCTGAGCTCTGACAGATGTGAGCGGGCAGGGCAGAGGGGTGCAGGGTGGAACTGATCAGCCTCTTGGATGGCGACAACAGCTTCCGGGTGCGTGTGCTGGGGCGTAGGTCGCCGGGCGTGTTGCATCTTCACGACCAGCTCGACGCAGAGGCCATTGTGACCAGCAGCTTCGTCAGCGGTCGGTTGGCCATGCCCCTGTTCCCTTCCGACCTGGAGAAGTGGTCCCGTGCTCTGGACCTACTTGCTGCCGGTCAGGACATCTGTTGGAGGGACGACGACCACAGTCCCGAGATCAAGATCCAGCCGTACAACGAGGAGCATGAGACTGTCGCTGTCCGTGTAGAAGATCTGGGCAGTTCATGCGTCTCCGTGTTCCTTCCCATGAGTCTTGAAGAGGGCTGGATCGACGAGCAGCGAAAGCTGCTCGGGCAGGTGCTGCAGGAGTGGCCGAGCGAAGTGCTGGAGTCTTCACCGGGCGCCTATGAGTGGCGGCGCTGAACTGCGGCCAGGCGCCGCCAGCAGATGAGTGCGCATCCAAGGGTGCGGAAGGCTTCGTGGATGTCGTCGCGGATCTCCCAAGTCATGCGCAGTCGGCGGAACCAGTGCAGCAGGGCAAAGCTCTGCTCGACCACCCAGCGGTGCACGCCCAGCCCGGAACCGTGTTCGACGCCGCGCCGCGCGATGACCGGGTTGATCCCGAGAGCCCGCACCTGCTTGCGGTACTTGTCGTGGTCGTAGCCGCGGTCGGCGTAGAGCGCGACCGGTCGTCGTCGGAGCCGACCGCGCCGTCCGCGTATGGGCGGGACGGCCTGCGGCAGAGGGATGAGATGGGTGACGTCGTTACGGTTTCCGCCGGTCAGCGAGACCGCCAGCGGGATGCCGTGCCCTTCGGTGATCAGATGGGTGCTTGGAGCCTGTTCGGGCACGGTCGACCGGGCTCGGTCCTGTTTTGGGCCGCCTTGAGCGCCCGGACGTGCGAGCCGTCGATCACCGCCCTCGACCAGTTCAGCGCGCCAGTGGCGTTCAGCTCGGCCAGAAGCGATTCGTGCAACCGCTGCCAGACGCCCGCGTCGTTCCAGTCACGCAGGCGCCGCGCCGCCAGCAGGTCATACCGGAGCCGAAGCCCAACTCCTGGGGCAGGAACTCCCACGGAATGCCGGTGTACAGCACGAACAGGATGCCCGACAGCACCTTCCGGTCGTCCAGACGCTTGCGACCGGGGTGACCCGTGCGGCGCGGCACAACCGGCAGCAACAGCTCGATCCGCTCCCACAGCCCATCCGGCACGATCCACGGCGGCTGCTTACCCCTCCTCATATCCAGGCTAACAACCCATCAGACACCAGCATTCCAAAGCAAGTTGCAGCATTCTGTTAGGAGTTCTTAGCCGAGGCGCTCCGCCATCTGCGATTATCTACCCATCACTGCCGAATTCGGTAACCCAGGATTCAAAGTCCTCCTTCCCATGCAGATATTGACCAGGCCCCTCCATGAGGTCCGCACCGGACAGCCGGTCCAGCGCGGTCCAGATCCGCTCGTCCTGCAGCTCTGGCGCATCAGAGTCCATCACACGCAAGGCCCATTCCGAAGCCTCCTCGGGACTGATGGCGCCGGAAGCAAGTGAAAACAGGTGGGAGCGAGTCGACGCTTCCAGATCTTCGTTTCCCATCAGAACGTCCCCGTGAAATTGCCGTTCCTGTCGAACTGGTAGTGTATCTTCTTCCCGCCGGTCACACTGACGTCCGGGCGCACGATCCTCACCTTTCCGTTCGCGTCCAACGTTTCGTGCCAAATACGCTTGGCGCCGGTTACCGGATCCCACTCCCGTACCAGACGCCTACCTATCATCTCGCCCGGATTCCGGGCTGGGGTGATCTCTCCGTAGAACCGGAACCGACCAGTGGCCAGTTCCTTGTAGCCGCCCTTGCCGTACTTCTGTGCCTGAGAGTAAAAGTCCTGCAGCTGCGCCGCGTTCGCCGTTCTCGGACATCCCGAAAGGCCGAGTGGATCGATCCAGAAGAGCGGGTTCTCGACGTAAGCGTACGAATTATCTGCGGGTTCGAGACCGAGAGGGTCAGGAGAGCTGTATCTAGCAGTATCAGGAACGTAGTGCCGAAAGTAGTTGTAGTGGTGACCGGTTTCCTTGTCGTAGTACTGTCCAGGGAATCGCAGAGGCGTGTAAGCGTGACTGTCCGCCGCCCATGCTGTGGCACCCCAGAGTGTCGCACGGGCCCGCCAGGCAACGTGTCCCTGCTCATCTACCAGTTCAGCGGGCGCCCCGACAAGGTCTGTAACGATAGAGAAGAATCGTCCGTCGATTTCCTGCTGTGGAGCATCTACCGCGGTGATGCGCTCGGACTGCGATACTGGGTGCAGGTCGTCATGGTCCCAGGTGAGGGTGACAAAGTGGGGAAGTCCCGCGCTCCATGAGGTCTCTTCGCAGAGCGTTGCACCGTCCCAGGTGAAGTCAATCTGCTCGACCACCGCCTCACTACCGGGAGCAGCCATGCGTATTTTCGCGATACGCCGCCCCAGCGGGTCGTACTTGTACCTCCATTCGCTCCCGTCCGGTGTCCTGACCGCTGTCAGGTGGTTCTCGGCGTCCCACTCGAACCGCCAGGTGTCGGGCTTTCGTGAGAGACGGGTCTGTTGACTCAGGATCAAGCGACCCGCCGCGTCGTGCTCGTAGCGCACGGTTCCCGCTCTTGTGATCCGGGTTCCCGCGTAGTCGCGCGTCCCCCGGGTGTCCTGGCTGGGGTGCTGCTCGGGCCAAGATGCCTGGGTCTGGTTGCCCGCGGCGTCATAGGCGTACGACTCCCGCCACTCCTCCGCCTGGACAGCCGTGACCCGGCCGATCGGATCCAGGACGTAGCGACGAGAGCCGTTCAACTGGTCCTCGACGCTTGTGACATGGCCGTCCCGGCGGTAGACGTAGGCCCGTTTCTGTATCGCGTGCCCGTCCACACCGATCACCGACTGCGTGCGCAGCCGGCCGAGTTCGTCGAAGTCGTGGAGCAGACGGGTATGCGTTCCCATCCGACGTTCGACCTCACGGCCTGAGGCGTTGCGCGTGAACGCCAGAGTCCTTCCCGACGTCGTGAGTTCGGCGCGGTTGCCCACCGCGTCGTACGTCCATCTGCTGACGGCGCCCGACGGGGTGGTGCGTCCGACTGTGCGCCCCAATGCGTCGTACGTGTAGCTGAGTTCCCTCCTGTTGACGATTTCCGACAGCACCTGGCCGGTCGCATCGCGCCGGACGTCCAGTACCGCGTCCGGCCCGACAGCATGGATCAGCCGACCTGCAGGGTCATAGGTGAAGTCGGTTGTGCGTCCCGCCGCGTCCTTGCGCAGTACTTGGCCCAGAGCGTTCCGTTCGAAACGGATCACCTCGACGAGCGGCGTGATCTGCTCGGCGAGCTGTCCTGCCGCGTCGTGGTGGTATCGCTGCACGCGTCCGTCGAAGTCGGACTCCGCTACCAGGCGACCCGCCGCATCGTACTCGTAGTCCCAGGTCAGACCCTGTGGATTGAGAACCTGGACGAGACGGAGCTCGCTGTCGTGGGTGAACTCGTAGCGGACGCCGTCGGCACCGATACGGGCTGACACGATGTCGAAGTACGTGTACTCGAATCGTGAGACGCCGCCGTTGGCGTCCTTGTGATGGGTGCAGTTGCCCTCACCGTCGTAGAGCCAGGTCTCCTCGGAGCCGTCGGCAGCGGTGCGACAGGCGGGTCGGCCTTCGACAGTCCATTCCATGCGGGTCCGTGCGCCCAACGGGTCGGTCACAAGTACGGGGCGCCCGAACGCGTCTCGCACATACGTGGTGACAGCCCCCAGAGCGTCCGTGACTTCGACGGGCAGTCCTGCTTTGTCGTTGCGGATGCGGGTGCTGTGACCGAGCGCGTCGGTGACGCTCGCGAGACCGCCGGTCCTGTCGTAGCCGTAGCGTGTCGTGTGACCAGCCGGGTCAGTGACGGCCACGAGGCTGCCGGCCTTGTCGTACTCCTGAACCCACCTCGTGCCGTCCGGGTTCACCACCAACGTCGGGAGGCCCGCCTCACCGTATTCGGCCGAGCTCTGTGCACCGTCCGGGCGCTCCACACATTCCGTACGACCTTGGTCGTCGTACGTGTACCTCGTTCGCCGCCCCAACGGATCTGTCACGGCGACGAGTTGGTGGCTCTCGTCCCACTCCTGTTCGGTGGCATGCCCGAATGGGTCGGTCTCGCGGATGAGGCGCAGGGCCTCGTTGTGTTCGTAAATGCGGGTGTGGCCGAGGGAGTCGGTGACGCGGGTGGTGCGCGTGGCCTCGTCGTAGCTGAGGGCGGAGGCGAGGGCGTTGCCGGTGCCGCCCGTGGCGATGACGCGGCCCTGCTCGTCGTAGGTGTACCAGTAGGTGGTGTTGTTGCGGTCGGTCCAGGAGGTGATGCGGCCGTCGGCGTCGTAGGTGTAACGCATCGGCAGGCCCGTGGAGTTGACCTCCTCGGCCAGATGGCCCATCTCGTCGTAGCCGAGGGTGAGGAGGGTGGTGCCTGCGCCATCCGGGCGAGTGGGGTCGAGCAGGCGCAGGCCTGTGATGCGAGACCGGGACGGCTCGTGGTCGATCGCGATGTGGTAGCCGCCGGAGTGAACCACCGAGGTGGGGATGTCGCCGCCGTCGCCGTAGACGATGGTGATGCGGTTGCCGTTGCGGTCCTGGACGTGCTGCAGGGGCAGGTCGACCGCGGTGTCGTCGGCAGCCGGGACCAGGCTGTGGAAAACCTGTATCAGGCCGGTGTCAGAATCGGTGATGCGGACCGCTCCGTCTGTCTCGTCATCCCAGGACAGCAGCAAGCGGGAGCCGGGCGTCTCCGGGTGAACCGGTTCGTCGCTCTCCGGGTCCAGAAGGGGGAAGCACAGTCGGGCGCCGTCCGCCGCCGCGTACACGAAACCGTCGTCGTCAGCCTGCACGCGCTGGTCCAGCGTCGAGGCCCAGGACGGGCCGAACCAGCCGCCCCAGCGGTAGGACGATATGTGGGTGCGTTCCAGGATCAGCGGCAGTACGCCCGGCAACTGGACGTCGACGCGGGGCAGGGCCATGTCGCCAGTGGCCACGTCGATCGGGTCCCGGACGAACTTCTTGGCTATGTTCTGTATCGAGGCGGGCAGCTTGTTGAAGCCCGGGTTCAGCTTCAGCCGTTCGAAGGCGGCGCAGTCCAGCTTGAGGCCCTTGCTCAGCTTGGCCAGGTCGGCCGGCTTGAGGGCCTTGAGCCCCTTACCCAGAGCCTTGCCGAGCACCCCGAAGCCGATCCCCAGCAGGGCGCCCTCGGTGAGGAGACCGGCCAGCTTCTCCGGGTCCTTGAACGCGGCTGGATCCCTCAGCAGCGCGTCGAAGGCGGCGAACTTCGCGCCGCCCTTGGCCATCTTGGCTGCCGCCGCGACGCCGCGGATCTCCTTGAGGGCCTTCAACGCCCGCTCCACCGCCCGGATGACCTCCATCACCCCACGGATCGCGGACGCGAGTGCGGTGCCCTCCTTCTCGATCCGGGCGACCAGCGCGACCACCTTGACCGCCCGTGAGCCGGCCATGAGGGAGGAGGCGACCGCGGAGGCGCCGCCGGTCAGGACGGACAGGGCCAGGCCGGCGATCTCGAACTCGGCTATCTCCGCTACCAGTACGCCCATCTCGGTGAGCAACTCGTGCGCCGTGTCGGCGAAGTCGTCCAGCGCCTTGGCGCCGTCGCGCAGCGCGTCCGCCATGTCGGTGGCCTGCTTGCGGGCCGCCTTGGAGCGTTTCTGGAACGCCTTGGCGGCCTCGCCCTCCCACTCCACGTCCGCGAGTGCCTTGCGGGCCGCTTCCGCCGCGTCGTCCAGGCCGGTCGCCAGATGCCGCCACTTCTTGGCGATCTCGCGTATGCCGTCCGGGTCGACGGCGGGGTCGGTGATGCCGAGGAACTCCAGGCCGCTGGCGAGGTTGTCGCCGAACATGTGGTTGAACTTGTTGACGTAGTGCAGGGGGTTGAGGTCGACCACGCCCGGCTCAGCCCTTCTCGGCGCGGGCCGCGGCCGCCAGCAGGATGTCCAGCAGCGTGAAGGCGTCGGAGACGTCGCCCACGAACGTGGCCTCCGTCTCCCACTCCTCCTCCAGGCCCCGGGTGAGCTTGGCCAGGGTGGTCATGCCCTCGCGTATCTCCTCCGTGGCGCTCAGCAGGGAGCCGAGCGCGCCCAGCGCCGACAGATCGTGAGACTCGGCCTTGAACTCCTGCAACGGCTTCGCCGTGTGATGCCCCACCGCCCGCAGCCCCGTGGCCGCCTTGTGCAGTGACGTTGCTTCCTTCTTCAGGTCCGACACGCGAACCGACCCCCGTACTTCACCCTGTGCACATGCCAACCTTGTGACCTTAGCCAGGAAGGTTCATCGGAAAGCAAGGCGCACACCAAGGATCGACAAAGCGGACCCGGTCGGCCGACGCGCGTCACCGGCCTTGCCGTTACGGCCCCACCGGGCAGCGTCTACCAGCGTCCGCCCCGACCGGGAGCGGCGCGCGATGTCAGTGAACCAGTCCCCGGGCAGATCTAGCGGGATGACGCGGCCCCAGTCGTAGGAACCGGGCAGTGGCACGTCGTAGTTGATGCTGGCGGCCTTGCCATGTGGCTACTGATCTCCGGTGCCGGGCGGGCCACCGGTGGTGACTCCGGGGGGAAAGCCCGGTGACCAGCAACGACTTCACGTCGATCGATGTGTTCTGCGCCCTGGACGTGGGCAAGTCCGCCCATCACGGCACGGCTGTGCTGGCCGATGGCCGTACGGTCTTCGACACCGATGCCACCGCGAGCCCTGGAGGCCCGGACTCGGGTATCGATGTCCGGGCCGGGCGCGCCCTTGGACAGGTCAAGTACCAGGCCGCCCAGGTCGGGCGTCCGGAGCTGCAACGCTTCGCCGGCGCGCGCCCCCACGGGTCGACCGCGCAGCTGATCTTCTTCAACGGCAGCGACTACACGACCACCGCCGTGGCCTACGCCAGGGAGCGGGACATCGCGCTCTTCACGTACCGCCTGGACGGCACGATGACGCCGGTCAACGACACCGCTCGTCGTATCCACCGAGCCACCCCGTCTCCCGCACCCGCACCCGCACCCGCCACGGTCCACGACCCCGAAACGGCGGGGGCGCCCACGTTCTGGCGGCGGAACTGGGGCGTGGTCGTGGGCGTTTCCCTACTCATGGCTCCGCTGGGATCGATCGGGGACGACAAGACCTACACCGGGCCGCTCGCCCTGGACATCGTGAAGTTCATCGGCATCCTCCTCGGATGCTGGTCGGTCGGCGCGCTCCTGCTGGCCGCGCGGTTCGGGGTCCGGCTCTCCCTTCGGGCCAGGCCCTTGCGAGTGGCCGTCGTACCCCGGCCGCGAACGGACCCGGCAGTCGGCGCGATGGGGGCGCGTGTGCCGCGCCCCGCGCGCGACCGGTTCGTGACAGTCTCTGGGGCCTCGCGTGAGGAGCAGGTTGCCGAGGCCACGCGGCTTCTCCGCTCCGGCAGCAAGCCGCATCACGTCGACCGCATCCTCAAGGACCGCGGTGTGGGCTTGCTGGACCGAGGCCACATCCTCAACGAAGCAAAGAAGCACAACAGGCGTTCCTGAGGACCGGCCCGCGGCAGCGTGGACAACGCGGCTGGGCCGCCCGTGTGCATGTGGCTGCTTCCCCGGCCGCCGGCGGCTTCGCACAGCGGAAGACCCCGGCCGTGTTCACGGGCCGGGGTCTTAGCAGTCGAGGGTCGTCCGCGGTCGTGTCCCTCCCCCACGCTGCCTCGGCTGCCGATCCCCGCGAACCGCCCCGCCGCCCGACCTCTCGCCGGGCTGCTGCGGGACATCGAGGCGATCCTCACCGAGTGGCGAGCCGACGGCTCGACCAGCGCGATCGTCTGTCGCTTCGCTCACTTGGCGACGTCGACGCCGTAGCCGCGAGCGAGGTCGGCCAGTCCATGGTCGTAGCCCTGCCCGACGGCCCGCAGCCGCCACCCGTCGCCCCTGCGGTAGAGCTCGGCGAGGATCATGGTGCGCTCGGTGGTGGCGGCGTCGAGAGTGGCCCGGGCGGTCGGGGCCGCGCCGATCCCGCAGGTGACGGTGATCTCGACGGCCCCGACGTCGGCGAAGGTCGCAACGCCGACGATCGCGGCGGCGATCACAACCCGGTGGATCTCCAGGGGCAACCGCTCCAGGTCCGCGGTGACGGCCTGCTCCGTCGGGCCATCTGTGGCCAGCCGTACGGTGCCGTCCGGGTGCTCGGGTGCGCCGTAGAAGACGAAGTCCTCGTCTCCCGGAACCTGTTCCTGCGCGTCGACCGCGAAAGCGACGACGTCCACGTCGCAGGCGGTCTGCTGGCGCCAGGCGGCGGCCACGGTCCAGGCCGTGCCAGTGTCGGGCAGGTCGATGACAGCACCTCGGACCAGTACGTCAGCAGTGTCCGGCCGGTGCCCGACCGTGCTCTGCGTCGGCGCGGGGGTGGGTGCGCGGAGCCAGTCGGCGTCGTGCACGCGGAGAGCGAGCGCGGTGATGCGGCCCATGCGCCGGTCCGCTTCGCCGCCGGGCAGCACGACGACATCGGAGACGCTGGCCGAGAGGTTGACCGCTGCGGAGGCGCCGAGGGCGACAGCCCGAGCGCGCGCCTCGACGGCCTCACCGTGGGTGCCGCCCAGGACCAGGACACGGCGTCCGGAGAGCGTCTGGCCCGCCGTGACGGTGGCCGCGGTCGGCGTGACAGGGCTCTGAGCCGGGACGTTCGGCGCGGACGCGGCCGGTGCGGCAGGACGCTGAGCCGGCACACTCGGAGTGGAGGCGGTGAGCGCCGCAGGACGCTGGGCCGGGACGTCCCGCGCCAGCGCCGCAGATGCAGTGGTCGAGCTCCCGAGCGTCTGCGCCGCGGGACGCTGCCGGGCGGTGCCCTTGGCCTGACCTGGCCGCACACTCTCCAGCAGTCGCAGGTAGCTGAGCTCGTCCACGAGGGGCACGCCCTCGTCCGCCGCACGACGCAACTTGGCGGATGCGGCGCTGGATTCGTTGGTGACGACGACGCTGGTCTGGCCGCTGACCGAGGTCATCATGTTCAGACCGGCCGCCACCGAGCGGGCAACCAGTTCCTCGCGGGAGACCTGGGTGTCTCCGGTGATGGCGACCTTCATGCCTTGCACCAGCGGCCCGCCCGACTCCAGACGGCCCGGATTGCGGTACGCGCAGGGCGTCTTGGGGACATACGGCTTGCAGTCCTGTCGGGGCGGGCACTCCAACAGCGGCAGGGAAAGCCCCAGCTGCTCGGCCGCGCCCAGCGAAGCGCGCAGGATGCCGGAGAGCACCCGTACGTCGTCCTGCGCGTCGTGGGCCTTCTCCTGACGCACGCCGTAGTGAGCTGCCAGCGTGCCCAGCTTGAGATCAGGGGTCGCGGGGCCGACCAGGCGGTTGAGAGCCAGCGTGCACAGGCGTCTACTGACCGGCACCCAGGAACGGACATGGGCGAACTCGTGGGCGAGGAAGTCGTAGTCGAACTGCGCGTTGTGGGCGACCAGGACCCGGCTGCTGAGCAGCGCCCCCACCTGCGGCGCGATCTCCTCGAAGGCGGGAGCGTCGGCGAGACGGTCGGGCGTGAGGCCGTGGATGTGGACCGGGCCGGGATCGCAGCCCGGATTGAGGAGAGTGGAGAACTCCCCGGTCTGGTTGCCGTGTGCGTCCAGCGTCAGGATCGCGAGGGACAGGACGCGGTCCCGTCCGGGCCTCAACCCTGAGGTCTCCACATCCACCAGCGCCCAGTCGTGGACGTAGTCGGGCAGGGTAGGCCACTTCGGGCTCGACGACAGCAGGACCATATGGGGCTCCCCTCCCCTGGGCGCAGCGGGCAGCACGCCCTCTCCGCGCCGGTGATCAACTGATGGGATCTTCGCACGCGCCGGGTCCAGCCCGTGGCTTATCCGCAGCGGAGAACCCACCTGAAGGCGGGCAAGCCAGCGTGCTGCGCCTGAAATCACCGGCTTAAATCTGTCGCTAGTCATTGCTGCCTGCAGGGGTCACCTTGGCGAGGTAGCCAGCGAGAAGAACACGGTGATCGCGAAAGAACTGCGGGCCAGTACCCGGTCGGTGGAGCGGTGGCGCCGCTCCTGGCGCGAGGGAGGGCGGCAGGCCCTGCGTCCTTCAGTGCCTGCAAAACGGCCGAAGATCAGCGACAGCGACTTCGCCGTGCTCGAGCCGCTGTTACTGACAGGCGCGATGGCTCAGGGCTGGACGGACGAGCGGTGGACGCTCTCGCGGGTGCAACTCCTGATCGCGGATCACCTGGGATGTCGTTGTCGATCCGCGGAGTGTGGGAGTTGCTGCGGCGGCACGGTCATGTCAGGCGCCTGCGCGACGGGCCATCGAGCGGGACGAAGCGGCGGTGGCCGGCTGGGTGAAGGAGACCTGGCCCCCAAGGTGCTAGCCGTAGCAGCAGGTGCCGGCGTACCAGGTGCCGATGTCGCTGGTGGAGCCCAGGTGAGTCTCGCCCGGATGCACGCACGCAGAGCAGACGAACGGGGACCAGTCGTAGTCAACCTGCCAGAATTCCGTCATGCCCCGAAAGCCTGGGTGGTGTCCCGCCACGTGGTGTAGCCGATCAAGGTGCCGAACGCCCAGGTCGCGGCCCCGATCGATTTTGCCGCACGGCATATTGGGTTTGCGCCGCTGCGACCGGCGAGAACTGCCGGGCACCCCATGGCGGAACACACCTGGCGGGCCGGAGACCGGAGACAGCGGGTCGTGATCGGGTACACCACGGCCGGGGACGCGACCAAAGCCTGCGCGTTTGTGGATTCTTATGCGGGAATTCGCTGGCGCCGCGCTGACCTGGCAGCAAGAGCCTGCGAGATGTCACAGGAACCGGCGGATGGGCTGGACGGCCACTTCACGAGCCCGCTGGAGGACAGAGCGTCTCTTCCACCGGCCCGCCCGGATCAGTTCACTGGCCGCCGCGTCAGCGTCGAAGTGCTCGTCCAGGGTCGCGGTGAACTCCGGGTCCAGGACGGCGAGCATGACCTCCTCGTCGTGGTCGAGGGAGCGACGGTTGAAGTTCGTCGAGCCGATGAGGGCGGCGACGCGGTCGACGGTGATGACCTTGGTGTGCATCATCGTCGGCTGGTACTGGTAGATCTTCACCCCGCACGCGGTGAGGTTCTCGTAAAAGTGCTGCCCGGCGAGCTGGCAGACCCGCTTGTCAGTGTGCGGCCCGGGCAGCACGATCTCCACCTCGACGCCGCGTCGCGCGGCGGCGCACAGCAGCTCGATGAAGTACGAGTCCGGGGAGAAGTAGGCGGTGGCCAGGCGGAAGCGTTCCTCGGCCGATGCCAGCATCACGTGTATGAGGGTCTGCATGTCCTGCCAGCCGAAGCTGGCCGAGCCGCGCACCACCTGCACGATCGCGTCCCCCTGCGGGCGGTGGCCGATGAACCGGTCCCTCTCGTTGAAGAGTTCGTCGTGGCACTCGGCCCAGTTCTGCGCGAACGCGGCGGCGATGCCGTCCACCGCCGGCCCGCGGACCTCGACGTGGGTGTCGCGCCACTCGTGCGGGTTGCGGGCGTTTCCGCACCACTCCTGCGCGATCCCCACCCCGCCGGTGAAGGCGGTCTCCTCGTCGACGACGAGGACCTTGCGGTGGCAGCGGTGGTTCTGCTTGAGCGGGGAGAGGTAGAGCGGCTTGCGGAACCACGCCACCTGCACCCCCGCCCGCTCCATCGCCTCAAGCTGATCCGTCTCGATCAGCCGGCTGCCGAATCCGTCCAGCAGCAGTCGCACCCTGAGCCCGGCACGGGCGCGCTCAGCGAGGGTCTGGGCGAACTCGCGAGCGATGTCGCCCTTCCAGTAGACGAAGGTCATCATGTCGACCGTGTGCTCGGCGGACCGGATCGCGGTCAGCATCGCTGGGAATATCTCGTCCCCGTTGCGCAGCACAGTCAACGCATTGCCCTCGGTCGCGGCGATCCCGATCAGCCGCTCCAGACGTCTCCGTATCCGCGCCACGCGGTCCTCGGCGGAGGCTTCGCCTGGTGCTCCGGTGAGGGGCACGGCCGACTCGGGCGGTTCCTGGACACTGGTCATGGCATTCCCTTGCCGGAACACGACGAGGAAGCCTTCGGACCGCGATGCCCGGTCCGGCGCGGGCTGAGCAGCGAGCCGACTGTACCCGGGGCCCCTGGCACCGGACCTGGCGCATGCGCCGTGACTGGCGGGGCAGGCGGGGCAGGCAATCGGCGAGCCAGTCCGCCTGCGCCGCACGACTGCCGCCCCCATCGCCGTCCACCACGTAGGCCAACGCCTCCATGAAGTTAGAACCCAGAGGCCAGAAGCACTTCGGCCCCACGGCGATGACGCGACCGCTGGCTGAGATGTACGCAAGGAACTGGCTCGACCACATGCCCAGAGGGCTGCAATTCTCTCCGTGGTGACCAGGGACACGGCTCGAGGAAACCCTGATCATCAGTTCGCCGAACTCGGCCCAGACCGCTACCGCCACGTCGTTCAGTTCGAACCCGACACCCGTCAGTTGCCGCGTCCAGCCCGCAATGGCGATCTTGCGATCTGCTCTCCACCCAGCAGCACCAAGCGCGTCCAGCACCGACGGACTGCAAGCCGCCATCCACTCACTGATGTGTTCTATGCGCCCTCCCACTCGACACCTCGCTATCAGCCGGTCAGGTCCGAGCGACCCCGACCTCGCTCACATTCGCCAGGGCTGAGCGTCACGCCGACGGCCGGGTGAGCTGGGCGGCCACGGCGTCGAGGACCCACTCCAGGCCGGTCGCGAAGGATGTCTCGGCGTCCACGTCCGTGCCGTCGTACACGGCCTTGGCCAGCGCCGGGAAGCGGCCCGTGGCCAACACTCTCGTCAAGTGCGGGCCACGGGCGCGTTGCCAGTCGTGCTTGGACATGCCCGTGGAACGCTCGGCCCGCAGATTCGTGATCTCGCGCCTGATCGCGCCCGTGAAGTAGGCGCTGACAGTCTCCACGGCGCGCATGACAGTGTCGATGTCGGCAAGGCCGTCGAGGGCCGACAGGGTGGACTCGGCCACGGCGAGGCCGTTCGGACCCAGGGCCGGGCGGCCGCCGAGCAGGTCGGCCAGCCATTCATGACGGAGGGCGGCCTGCCTGGTGCGGTGGGCGAGGACGCGCAGCGCCTCCCGCCAGTCGCCGGGCTGCTCCTCGGGGAGGATCTCGGCCTGGACCTTGTCCACCATGAGGTCGAACAGCTCCTCCTTGGTGGAGATGTATCCGTACAGCCGCATCGGGCCGGCCTCCAACCGGGCGGCGACCTTACGCAACGACACCGCCGCAAGGCCGCCCTCGTCGGCCAGCGCGATGGCGGCGGCGACGATCCGCTCCCGGTCGAGCGGCACGGGGCGAGTCGGCGGCTCCGGCCGGTCCCACACGGTCATGATCACTCCGAACTATTGCGATGTATCGACTGTTGCGATGCATCGTAGCGAGCAAATACAGTGTATCGACATGAGACATCGTATCGCTGTGGTCGGGAGCGGCCCCGCCGGCCTTACCTTCGCCCGCGTCCTGCACCGTCATGGTCACGCCGCCACCGTCCTTGAACGCGATCCCGCCCCCGACGCCCGCCCCCCGGGCGGCACGCTGGACCTGCACGAAGGGCTGGGCCAGCTGGCGCTGGACAAGGCAGGGCTGCTGTCGGAGTTCCAGGCGCTGTCCCGTCCCGAGGGGCAGGCCATGCGCATCCTGGACACGGACGGGACCGTGCTTCGCGACTGGCAACCCCGTCCAGATGTCCGGGCCAATCCCGAGATCGACCGCGGGCAACTCCGTGACCTGCTGCTCGGCCCTCTCGACGTCCAGTGGGGCCGGGGTGTGACGGAGGTAGTGCCGGGAAGCCGGGATGGCGTGCTGGTCCATTTCGCGGACGGGCGCCAGGAGACGTTCAACCTCGTGGTCGGCGCGGACGGCGCCTGGTCCCGGGTCCGCCCGGCGGTCTCGTCCGTGACGCCGCAGTACACCGGCGTCACCTATGTCGAGACCTCCCTGGACGACATCGACACCCGCCGCCCCGACCTCGCCCGGTTGATCGGCGACGGTTCCCTGGCTGTGTACGGCGTGAACCGAAGCCTCGTCGCCCAGCGCAACAGCGGCGGCCACGTCAAGGTGTACGCCAAGTTCCGCGCGCCGCTGGACTGGCACAAGAACCTGGACCTGGCCGTCGAGGCCGTGCGATCGAGCCTGCTGGCGCTGTTCGACGGCTGGGCTGCTCCCGTCCTCGACCTGCTCCACTACGGCACCGCTTTCGTCCACCGCCCCCTTTACGTCCTGCCCGTGTCCCACACCTGGACCCACGTCCCCGGGGTGACGCTACTGGGCGATGCCGCCCATCTGATGCCCCCATTGGGGGCGGGCGCGAACCTCGCGATGCTGGAAGGCGCCGAACTCGCCGAGTCCATCGCCACCGGCCCTTCAGATCTGGACGAGGCCCTCCGCGCCTTCGAGGAACAGATGTGGGCACGGGCCAGCAGGTGGGCGAAGATCACGACGGCCGGTCTGGAACGCCTCGTGAGCCCGGACCCCGCCGAAGCCCTCGCCCTCTTCGACCAGGTCCAGCCATCCTGACTGCCAAGCGCGAGAGCACCAGAACTGCAAAACCACCGTTAGACGAACGCACGGATGCCTGCACCGAACACAGCCCTCAGCCCGCTACTGCCCAAAGCCGGTCCGATCCTCCTCGCGGGCCTGTTCGAGAAGTCGGGCTTCGAGATCGGCGATGCGCTTCTCGGCGATCGGCGCCCGCTCCAACCTGCGGCTTCGAGTCGCTCCTGGAGTGAACGGTGTTGTCGGTGCCGGGAGTGTCCGGGCCGGCCGGTCGCGGCCCGTCCGGCTCGGCCGGGCCGGACACCGCGGCTGACAGCCAAGTACTGGCTGCACGTGTTCACCGAGCTGAAGAACCGCGGCCTGGACGACGTGCTCATGCTTGTCTGCGACGGGCTCAAAGGACTCCCCGAGGCCGTGGAGACCATCTGGCCACGCACAATCGTCCAGACGTGCGTCGTTCACCTGCTGCGCAATTCGTTCCGATACGCCGCCCGCCAGGACTGGGACAAGGTCGCAGGAGCTCTCAAACGCGTCTACACCGCACCCAGCGAGGACGCCGCGACGGAGCGGTTCCTGGAGTTCCAGGAATCCTGGGGCCGGAAGTATCCGGCGATCGTGAAGCTGTGGTCGGATGCCTGGGCCGAGTTCGTGCCCTTCCTCCTTCGACGTCGAGATACGCAAGGTCGTCTGCAGCACGAACGCGATCGAGAGCGTCAACGCACGCATCCGCAGGTCCGTCCGCGCCCGCGGGCACTTCCCCCACGAGGCCGCGCCCTCAAGTGCATCTACATGGCCTGATGAGCCTGGATCCGACGGGCAAGGGCCGCAAGCGGTGGACCATGCGCTGGAAAGCACCTCTCAACGCGTTCCAGATCGCTTTCGAGTGCCGCCTGATCCCGAGCAACAACTGACCACCGAACAACCAAGATCAGCCGTTAAAGTTAAATTGACACACCCCACCCCTGGACGAAGTCATCGTCCAACTGGTCGCGCAGTTGCGGGGGTTCCGGCCCGTCATCGTGGTCTTCCCTGTCAAGTTCTTCTGTTCAGCTTCTGGACGCCCGTGGCTTCACGTAGCTTTTCGCCGCTGCGAAGATCACTGCCATGACCATCTCGTTCCGCATCCATCGAATCCTCGGTGACCGGCCCTTCGCCGAGGTCGGTGATCCAGTCCTCGCCGTCGACGACGAGCGCCGCGGCTTGTTGGCAGTGGCAGGCACACACGTGGCGGTGGCGGGCGTCCCCGACTTCGGCAGCATCGCGCCTGTCGGTGTCTACGAGACCGGCAATCTGGCTTGCCGGGCCCTTCTCCGTGCGCGGTATCCGGTACATGCTATGGCTTTCCATCCCCGGCTCCCCCTGCTTGCCGTCGGTACAGGCGGCTACGACGGCGGTTTCTTCTTCGAAGGGGAACTGCTCCTTCTGGACCTGGAAACAGGCAGGAGCACATCGCTCATAGAGCACGAACTCGGCCGCCAGGTCCTGGGCCTGGAGTGGCTCAGCGAGCAGGAACTACGCGTACTGATGGCGCCGTATGACGACTGGCAGGACGAAGACGCGCGGAATGAGGGGCACGTTGCGGTAGTGCGCCGGCCCGACTGGAGGGCCGTACCGCCCCGGTCGCTCACCGAGCACGACTTGACCGGACCACGAATAGCGGCCCCGCGCACCGATCGTCGAGAAGAAGCACGTCAGGCGGTCTCCATCCTGAGTAGCGAATGGGACCCGCGTCGCAACGTCCGCGCAGTCGAGGAGCTGTCCGACGGCAGGATCGTGGCGACCCTCGACGGGATCCAGTTGGAAGCCTGGTTGCCCTCAGGACAGCGACAATGGGCTGTTCAGGACGACGGTGGCGGCCGCGACCTTGTCGTAGCCGCAGATGAGCGATCGGCCTGGGTCGGCCTGATGCGGCCCCCATGGCAGGAACACGCTCAGGCCGTGGTTCGACTGGCGCTCCAGGACGGGGCGCGGCTCGACCGCTTCACTCCGACCGGCGGCGCGGTGTCCCTGGTGCGATGTGCTGACGGCCTACCCGCCCTTGCACCCGCCGGCAGGAACGGAGCGCGAAGCAGATTGCGTATCCGGCGTGGCAGCCGGGTCTACTTCCGGGAAAGTGTCCCCAGGAAAAACGGACAGAAAGCCGGATCAGGTGAAACCTGGCTCGCGGCAGTGGAACCGAAGAGCAAACCGGTCGCCGAACGTCCGCGTGAGCCCAGTAAGGCGGAGATCCGTCGCCTGTCTCCCTACTCCTGGAATCCTGGCGAGACACATTTCGCAGGTCCCGGCGTGGAGACCGCAGACGGCGACCTGATCCATGCCGGCACTGTCTACCACGCCCACGGATTGCAGCCAGGTGGATCGTTCGTCGTACGGCGCACAGTGGCCGCAGAGAAGCCGCCATGGGTATTCCGGACAGACCGGAAAGCCACGGACCTCGACTGCGACACGGAATCCGTCTACGTCACATACGACGACGGCGAGCTCGTCATACTCGATCTCCATGACGGCAACGTCCGCTGGCGCCAACACCTGGTTGTGGCCGAAGTGCCCGTCGTGGCGACCGCGCTGACCGTCACCGAACCCGGCCGCCTGCTCATCGGTACCACTGACGGACGACTCCTGGACTGCTCGACCTTCTAAGCGGTCTGGGTGATGTCGGCTGCGGTGTGTGGGCAGGCGTCCTGCGGGAGGGACGCGATGCCGAAGAACCTCCATGTCGAGCTGACCGATGATCAGCGTCGTGACCTGCGTGAGCTATTGGGCCGACGCGGCCTGGCCCGGCATACCCGGCTGCGTGCGGACTGCGTCCGGCTGCTCGACTGGGGAAGGACGGTGACCGAGGTCGACGACCTGCTGGAGTGCAACCCGGTCACTGTCCGTGGCGCTGTCCACCGCTTCGAGAAGGGCGGGCTGGACGCGCTGCCGGACGCGCCCCGGCCCGGTCGGCACGCCAGGATCCTGAATCCCGAGGACCGCGCCGAGCTGGTCGACCCGCTGGACGGATCGGCCGCCGCAGGGGTCGTCACCTGGACCACCCCGCCCTGCGTGACTGGCTCCGCGACGAGCAGGGTGTGGAAACCTCCGCGGCCAAGGAGGCTTGCTGAGGTGGCCCAGCCCGCTGGAATCAGGCTTGCCCAAGGAGCGTGGGCGACGCGCTGACCCGCCGTCAGTGGTCCCGGTCGCCTGCCACCGCATCGACCGCGAATCCGACGACGAAGCTGGTGACGGCGAACAGCACCAGCATGATCACCCACAAACCGGCAGCGAGCACGCCCACGCCCATCGGCAGGGACCGCAGCAGAATCCTCCGCGTGCTCGTACGTGCCTGCTCATCTCTGCTCTCGGAACGAGCCCATCATCCTGACGACCTTGATCTTGCGCCAGTTTCGGGTCGTTCTACCCAGCCCAGTGCCGACGAGGCAGTAACGGGCGGCGACCCGCAAGACACGTGAGAACGCCGCACGCCGCGCAAACGGGGAGACTGGCGTCTCCTATGCCGGGGAGCTGTCCGAGAGCCGCATGGAGGCACTCAACGAGATCGACTCCGGGTGGGCGCCGGAGGGGTGGGAGATCAGCTGGCAGCGCAGCTACCGGTTGTTGCTCGCGCACATGCAGGCAGGCGGGCCGCGTCCGGCCGGGCCATCGTCGTCCGGAGCAAGGACCTCGGAGTGTGGCTCGCCGGCCAAACGGCTGGATGGGACAAGCTGACACCGGCCCAGCACTACCTCCTCGAGAGTCCCGGTGTCGACCCCGAGCATGGACCAAAGCTCCGGCCGGTGAGGAAGTCCCAGGATGAGCTGTGGGAACGCGCCATGACCGCCGCACAACAGTTCCACGCCCGCGAAGGACACCTCCGCGTACCCCGCCAGCACCGGGAGGACGTCGACGGCGAGCTGCTCGGGCTGGGGTCGTTCGTCGCCAACGCCGGCCCCCGGGCCGCCAAACTGAGTGCGGAACGCCGTGAGGCTCTCAGCGCGTTGGACATGCGCTGGTAGACGGTGCAGGGCGGCAGAACACAGGACTGATTTCATTCACCCGCTCATGGCTCTCCCCGCCCCTTCACCAACCTCTGCACCCAGGCAGCAGTACGGCGGGTCTCAGGGTGATCCTCACCTAGCACCCGCCGCCGACGCTCAAGCGTTTCCTCGCCCAGAGCACGCGCCTCTTCCACGCGACCCACGTCCCGCAGATACACGGCCAGATTGTTCGCGGTGTTCAGTGTGTCCGGGTGCTCCGATCCCAACACCCGACGCTGCACCTCCAACGCCTCCTCGCCCAACGCCACCGCATCCTCCACCCGACCCACAGACGCCAACCAGATGGCCAGGTTCGACGCCGTGTGCAGCGTGGCCCGGTGCTCCAACCCCAACACCCGACGCTGCGCCGCCAACGTCTCCTCCCCCAACACCATCGCATCCTCCACCCGACCCACAGACGCCAACCAGATGGCCAGGTTCGACGCCGTGCGCAGTGTGTCCGGATGCTCCAACCCCAACACCCGACGCCGCGCCGCCAACGTCTCCTCCCCCAATACCATCGCATCCTCCACCCGACCCACAGACGCCAGATCGGCGGCCAGGTTGGACGCCGTGCGCAGCGTGGCCGGATGCTCCAACCCCAACACCCGACGCTGCACCTCCAACGTCTCCTCCCCCAACACCACCGCGTCCTCCACCCGACCCACAGACGTCAACTGGATGGCCAGTGCGGTCGCCATGAGCAGTGTGTGCGGATGCTCCGACCCCGACACCTGACGGCGCGTCTGCAGCGTCTTCTCGTCCAGCGCGAGGGCTTCCTCATACCGTCCCAGCTCCCACAGCCGAACGGCATAGCTGTGAGCGCTGGCCAGGGTCACGGGGTGGTCGTCACCATGAAGGCGTCGGTACCGGACGAGGGTGTCTTCGTCCAGGGCGCGGGCGCGTTCGTGATCCTGGGTGCCGCTGTAGGCGAAGGCGAGGTTGTGGGCGGCCCGCAGGGTGTCCTCGTGGTCCGGGCCCAGCTGCTCAAGGCACGTGTCATACAGCCGTTGCAGCCGTTCCCGGGCCGGACGGGCCTGAGCGCGGTCCATCAGATACCAGCACGCCTCCCCCACCACAAACCGCCCCCGGCTGCTAGTGAGCCGGGCAGGGTCGAGGGCCAGGGCGTGCGGGAGCAGAACCTGCCAAGCCGGCCAGAACCGCGGCTCACCGGCCCGACCGGGGTTGGCCGCCGTCAGGAGCGCTTCGGCATCGGCCACCGCCTGGTCGTGCTCTTGGCTGGTCATCTGACCCGCGAGCATCTCCTGGGTGAGGCGGTGCAGCTGCAGGGTGCCGCCCTGGACGCGGGCCAGACCGTGCCGGGCGACCGCCTCCACCGCCCCCACCGCCGCCAGCCGCGAACCCACCGTCTCCTTCAGGAGCGGGGAAGTCTGGTCGGGGAGGTGACCGGCGCAGGTGGTGAGGGCGAAAGGTTCCGGTGCCAGCAGGGCCAGCGCCTCCACCACCGCAGCGGCCCCGGGGTGGTCGGTCGCCAGGCGGGTGCGGGTCAGGCGGACCTGCGCGGCCAACGCGGTCGGGTAGCCGGGCGGATGGGCTTGCGCCATCACCTGGACCAGGTTCGCCGCCAGCTCCTCCTTCAGGTCCGCCGCCGACAGACCCCGGGTCAGCAGCGCGGCCGCCTGCGCGAGGGCGAGCGGAAGGTCGTCCAGGACAGCGGCGATGTTGTCGGCGTCCGCGTCAGCCAGGACCGCGCCCTGGGCGCGCAGCAACGCCACCGACTCGGCGCGGGAGAGTGTGTCGACGTCGAGAGGGACTGCGTAGCTGTTCCAGTGCGGGTTGCGGGAGGTGATCAGCACGTGTCCGGGGCCGCCCGGCAGGAACGCAGCGAGCGCGTTGGGGTCTTCGGCGTTGTCGAACACCAGCAGCCAGCGCGAGCGTGTCCGCAGTTCGGCAAGCAGCGCGGAGACCGCGTCGGCGGACGGTGTGCCCGCGGGCGCGGCACCCGTGTGCAGGGCCAGCGCGGCCAGCTGGTCGGGGATGAGCGCGGGGTCTTCCGAGGCCACCCACCACACCAGCTCGTACTCGCCCGCAAACCGGTAGGCGTACTCGATCGCGAGTTGCGTCTTACCCACCCCGCCACGGCCGTGCAGGGCCTGCACTGCCACCCGGCTGTCCGCCGCCAGGGCCTGGCGTAACTGGACCAGGAGGGTGTCGCGGCCAGTGAAGGACGCGTTGCGGGCAGGCAGGTTCCACACCCGCGGCAGACTCCCCGGCAGACGCGGGCTACTGGCGCCCACCTGCCGCAACACCCCGCCACGGTCCGGGGCGGGCCCGGGGAAGGGCGGCTCGACGGTCGGCCGGGACGGGCCGTCGACCGCCTCCAGCAACACCCTGCGCGCCTCCACCGGGCTCAGGCCGAACAGGTCCCGGCACAGCAGCTGGCGCAGGATCGCCGGCGGCTCCACCGCGGAAAGGCGGACCGGGGTGATCTTCTCCCGCATCGCCACCATCGCCGTCCACTCCGGCGTCGTGAACCGCTCCGGCTCGAAATACGCAGGAGAGAACAACGCCAGCAGCCGCCCCCGCTCGAGGGCAGCGTTCATCTTCACCACGAAGTTGTCGCCCGCACCCCAGTCCCAGTAGTCCAGCTCCACCTGGTGCCCGGCGTCGAGCAGCTGCCAGCCGACCCACTCCGCCCACGCCCGATCCGCACCCGCATGACTGATGAACCACACCTGGTCCGACGTGCTGTCAGACGCCCCCGTATCAGTCATCCGTGCCCCCGCACCGTGCCGCTGTACGTCACCAACCACCCTATGACCAGCGGCCCTTGACCGGCCCCGCGTTCACCAGCATCCATCCCCGGCATCGGGGGGCCGGGTGGCGGGGTCACTACGGGGTCCCTACCCGGCCCCGGACGCTCCGGTTCTTCGCCCAACGACTCCAGCCACCTGGCTGTCGTCTGGGTATCGGGGTGGCCTTCTCCCAGCACCCGACGCCGCGCTGCCAGCGTCTCCTCCGCCAACACCACCGCCTCCTCCACCCGACCCATATCCGCCAACCAGATCGCCGGGTTCGACGCCGTGCCCAGCGTGTCCGGATTCTCCAACCCCAACACCCGACGCCGCGTCTGTAGTGTCTTCTCGTCCAGGGCGAGCGCTTCCTCGTGCCGATCCCTGCCCGGTGCCGTGAAGTGCCACAATGGCCCCGGCAGGCAGGCAGGCCGCTCCTAGGCCGGGCCTGTCGGGCAAGGGCGGCGGTCGTGGACGCACCGGTGTGAACCAGGAGGCGAATGTGACGGACAAAGGCGAGGGCGAGGACCTGGCCGCTCCGGGCGACACTCGGAGGTCCATCACGATCGCCTGCATGACCGATCCCGCCGACCTCCCGGCTCCGACCCCGGCCCCGCAGCCGCCGACGCCGACACCGTCGGACGACCACCACGCCCTGCCGGAGCGCACCCGCGCCTGCGTGGAGGAACTGCTGCGGCACCACGGCGCCGACCGGCCGGGTGACAACAGCGAGCTCGTCGAGCTGGTTTTTCACGAGCTGACGAACATGTGGAGCGAGGAGATCCTGCAGGGTATCGAAGCCGTCGCGCGGGAGCAGCGGGTCGGGCTCGTGGTGAGCGGATTCGCGGCCCGTTCCGGTGAGCTGCTGCCCCTGCGCGCCGGAGCCCCCTGCCTGTCGGTGCGGCCCCTCCCGGCCTCGGCGCTCGAGCAGCTGACGGCGCAGGGCATCCCCTTCGTCGTCTACGACCCGATCACCGAGCTGTCGCAGGGCACTCCCTATATCGGCTCCACGAACTTCCGCGGCGGCCAAGCGGCGACGCGGCACCTGCTGGGGCTCGGGCACCGCCGCATCGCCATGATCAACGGTCCTGACCACCCCTACTGCGTGGCCCGGCAGGCCGGCCACCTCGCCGCGCTGGCCGAGGCCGGCCTGTCCCCGGAGCCCGGGCTGACGCCTTGGACGCCCATCACCTTCGAGGACGGCCATGCGACCGCACGGCAGCTGCTCTCGCTCCCCGACCCGCCGACCGCGATCTTCGCCGCTTCCGACATGCAGGCGCTCGGCGTCTACCAGGCCGCCAGGGAGCTGGGGCTGTCCATTCCCGGCGATCTGAGCGTCGTAGGCTTTGACGATCTGCCGGTCGCGGCGCTGCTCGATCCTCCGCTGACCACGGTGTACCAGCCGCTGCGGGAGATGGCAGCCACCGCCGCCGGCCTGGCGCTCGCGCTGGGCCGGGGCGGGGAACTGCCCCAGACCGGGGTGGAGATCGCCACCGCACTGGTGGTCCGCCAGAGCACCGCGCCTCCGCGGCAGCACGGCGCCACGACGAACGGGACGGCATGAAGGCGACGGACGACCGGGCGGAAGCGGGCGCGGAAGCGGGCGCCGTCACGATCGCGTACATCGCAGAATCGGCGGGCGTCTCCATTCCGACCGTGTCCAAGGTGCTCAACCGGCGCGGCGGCGTCTCGGACCAGACCCGCGCGCGCGTCGAGGAACTCATCACCCTCCACGGCTACCGCAAGCCGGTCGGCAACCGCAGCAACGTCGTGGAGCTGGTCTTCCGTGAGCTCGACAGCCTGTGGGCGGTTGAGGTCATCCGCGGGGTGGAGCGGGCAGCGCGCAAGCACCGGGCCGTGGTGATGGTCTCCGAGGTCCGCAGTGACGGCCCACCGGGGCGCTCGATCGAGGACACAGCCGGCCGCAGGCCGAACTGCGTCCTGGCGGTGAACCGGCTCTCGCCGGAGGAACGCGAGCAGCTGACCGCGGCGGGCATTCCCTTCGTCATCATCGATCCGCTCGACGACCTCCCCGACGAGGTGCCGTTCGTGGGTTCCACCGGCTTCCGCGGCGGGCAGGCCGCGATGCGGCACCTGCTGGACCTGGGGCACCGCCGCATCGCCATGATCAGCGGCACCGGCCAGCCCGTCATCGTGCCCCGGCAGTCGGGCTTCCTCGCGGCGCTCGCCCAGGACGGACTGGCGCACGATCCCGAGCTGCTGGCCGTTTCCCCCTTCACTCGCGAGGGCGGCCGGGCCGCCGCGCTCGAGCTGCTCGCCCTCCCCGAGCGGCCCACCGCCTTCGTCACCGTCTCCGACCCGCAGGCGCTCGGCGTCTACCAGGCCGCCGGAGAACTCGGGCTGTCCGTCCCCCGCGACCTGAGCGTGGTCGGCTTCGACGACCTGCCGATCGCCTCATGGGCCGAGCCGCCGCTGACCACGGTGCACCAGCCCCTCAACGAGATGGCAGCCGCCGCGACCGAACTGGCGCTCGCCCTCGGCCGTCGCGAGGAGGTCCAGCAGGGCGGCACCGAGATCGCCACGACCCTCACCGTCCGCGGCAGCACGGCCCGGCCGAAGCGCTGAGCATGTCGTAGTGGTCCTCCCAGCCAAACCTGATGGCCGGTCAGCAGCTCTGTGTCGGGCGGGCGGCTGCCGGGTCAGCCGCTGGTCGACTCCCGTACCACCAGGGAGAAGTGGCTGACGAACTCCTCCCGGTCCTGCGGGAGCTCGGCCTGGCCGATCCTCCGGGCGAGGAGCGCGACCGCCCGCTCGGCCATGGCGCCGTGATCCGGATCGATGGTGGACAGTGAGGGGACGAGGAACTCGCTGCTCTCGACGTTGTCGAAGCCGATCACCTCGACCTGCTCGGGGACCTGCACCTCGACGTCGGCGAGACTGCGCAGCACGCCCATCGCCAGGGTGTCCGTCACGCAGACGCACCGTCGAAGCCGAGCCCGCTCTCCACCATCTCCCGGGCGCGCTGTGCACCCGCCCGCATCGTGAACGCTTCCATGCTCTGGGTCAGAGCGGGATCCACCCGCAGACCGGCATCCTCCAGTGCCTGCCGGTATCCGGTGTGGCGCAGGATGGACATGTCGGACAGCGCCGCCAGTTCGTTCTCGCGCAGCGCACCGGTCTGCTCGATGCTCACCCGCAGGTCGTACCGCACGGCCGCGGCGACGATGGCGGCAGCCAACTCGCCGTAGTACGCACTGTTGACCCCCGGAACGGCGAGACCGATGATGCCGGTCCGGCCCTTGCGCAGGTTGCGGGCTGCCAGATTGCCGCGGTAGTCGAGCCGGGCCATCGCCTCGAGGACCTTCTCCCGCGTCGCCCTGCGCACGTTCGGGTGATCATTGATGACATTGGAGACGGTCATCGCCGAGACCCCGGCGGCCTTCGCCACGCCCTGGATGGTTGCCACGTTTACCCTCGGTCGATGGTGGGCGCAGACGCAGCGGCAGGCCTCAGCGCAGGTGGGCCACGGGTGCCTGGATGGTGAGGAACGAGTGCGGGGGAATCGTCAGCACCATTCCCTGGCCGGTTGACTTCACCGCGTCGAACGGGCGCGGGGCAACCGCCTCGGGCATCTCCGCGGTGTTGTGGACCTGAAGCCGGTCCGCGGTCAGCAGGCGGCCGGTCGGCTCGCCGACGGAGCCGCCCCGCAGGTCGAGTGTCACCTCGGCGGCCTCCTCGGCGTCCAGGTTGGTCAGTGAGATCAGCACCGTGCCGTCCTTGATGCTGGCGGAGGCGGAGAGCGTGTCGAGTTCGCTGTCCCCCACCCGGCGCTGGGCGTTCTGGGCCTGCACGTGCACGGCGAGCGAGGTGGCGTCCTGATGGCCCTTGTTCATTTCGAAGACGTGGTACGTCGGGGTCAGGACCAGCGCGTCGCCGTCGGTGAGCAGCATGGCCTGCAGGACATTGACGGTCTGGGCGATGTTGGCCATGTACAGGCGTGCCGCGTGCCGGTGGAAGATGTCGAAGTGGGTGCTGGCCACGAGCGCGTCGCGCAGGGCGTTCTGCTGGAACAGGAAGCCCGGATTGGTGCCGGGTTCCGTGTCCCACCAGGTGCCCCACTCGTCCAGGACCAGCCCGACCCTGCGGCCCGGGTCATAGCAGTCCATGACCGTGGAATGGCCGGTGAGGATACGGTCGATCCGCTTGGCCTCCAGCATCGTGCGGTAGTAGTCGTCCGTGTCGAAGTCGGTGGCGCTGCCCTTCGCTTCCCACGGGCCGATCACCGTGTACTGGTGAACGGACAGGCCCTGGAAGAAGTTGCGGGGCGTTGCCTCGCAGCCGAAGCAGCCGATCTGCTGCATCAGCGTCTCGGTCCACTTGTAGTCGTCGCCGGTCGCGCCGGAGGCGATGCGGTACAGCGTGTTGCCGCTGTGGTCACGGCAGTACGTGGCGTACTGGCGGGCCAGATCGGCGGAATACTCCGCGCGCATGTTGCCGCCGCAGCCCCAGGTCTCGTTGCCGATACCCCAGAACTTCACCCGCCACGGCTCCTCCCGGCCGTTGGCCTTGCGCAGCCGCACCATCGGGCTGTCGCCGTCGCGGGTCAGGTACTCCACCCAATCGCTCATCTCCTGCACCGTGCCGGAGCCGACGTTGCCGCTGATGTACGGCTCCGCACCGAGCAGCTCGCACAGGGCCATGAACTCGTGGGTGCCGAAGTGGTTGTTCTCCTCCACGTTGCCCCAGTGGGTGTTGACCATGCGGGGGCGCTGGTCCCGGGGGCCGATGCCGTCCTTCCAGTGGTACTCGTCGGCGAAACAGCCGCCCGGCCAGCGCAGGTTCGGGATGTTCAGCGCGCGCAGAGCCTGCACGACATCCAGGCGGATACCCCCCTCGTTGGGTATCGGCGAGTCCTCCCCGACCCAGAAGCCGCCGTAGACACAGCGGCCGAGGTGTTCGGCGAAGTGACCGTAGAGGTGGCGGCTGATCGTCGGGCCCTCGATGTCGAGGTTGATGACAGCGGTGGCGGTGGCAGTGGGCACGGGGTGGCTCCAGGGAGTGGGATTTGTATCGATGGAAGGGGCGGCCACGAGGGCTCCTCGGGGCCTGGGGAGCCCCGGCCGTCGGAGGTCTCCGGCGGCCGGGGCGTGGTTGACGGATGGTCAGCCGACGGTGCCGGTCACCTTGCTGCCATTCTTGGTGACCTTGTAGGTGGCGGTCTGGCCGCTGTAGAAGTGGAAGACCAGCGTGGCCGTGTCGCCGTCACGCAGCGAGTTGAGGAACAGGGGGGTCAGCACGATCGTGCTGTTGGGGTAGTCGGGCGAGAACGTCTCGTTGAACGTCTGGTAGGGGGTCCAGTCGGTCGGGCCGGCGTTGGTGCCGTCGGCGTAGGTGGCGTGCATGGTCGCCAGGTTGTTGCCCCGGTACTGGGTGGGGATGGTCAGGCCGTCGGTGGTACCGGTGGCAGCCGCCACCGACGGGTTGTCGTTGGTGACGATGTCGATGTTCCACGGCACCCCGGTGGAGAACCGGGCCTGGACCGTGGCGTCGGTGCCGTAGGCGCGGCTGCCGACCAGGCGGGTCAGCGCACTGGCGGTGAAGGTCAGCGTGGTTCCGGAGACGGTGTATTCCCTGCCCGGGCGCAGCTTGGTGTTGCCCTGCCACACGCCCAGGAAGTGGGTGCCGTTGGGGTTCAGGGTGAGCGACTCGGCGGTGATCGGGGCGGACTTGGAGACGAAGAGCTTGTCGAAGGAGGCCGTGCCCGAGCGGGTGGTCCAGCTCGACTTGATCATCGCGATGATGTCCGGGTCACGCCACTGGAGCGTTTCACGGTTCAGGTAGTTGAAGGCGTCCCACAGGGCGGTGGTGACGCCGTACTTGCGCGCCGCGTATCCCAGATGCTCGTAGTACTTCAGCTGCTCGCCCCGCTCGACTGATTCGGGCCAGAAGTAGTTGGGGCTGGTCAACAGGCCGTACTCGCCGAGGTAGACCGGGATGCCCTTGTCGATGAAGGTGTCGTGCATATCGGCGAAGGAGTCGTCCAGGTATTTCTGGGCGATGTCGCCGTACAGGGTGCCGCCGGCGATGTTCGCGCTGAACGGGTAGTAGCTGTAGAAGTGCACGGTCGCCACCAGCTGGCTGTCGTGCAGGGAGTTGATGGTGGTGGACAGGTCGTCCAGGAGGGGCTGGGCGCCATCGCCGCCCACGGTGGGCAGGACGAGCATCCTGGTCGCGTTCGCCCCGCCCGAGGCGCGGACCACGGTGTGGAAGGAGACGTTCAGCTCGTTCAGGTACTGGGTCGCCTGCGCGGTCGTGGCACCGGGGAACCGCGGTTCGTTGATGCTCTCGAAGAGCAGGGTGCGCGGCTCGGACTTGAAGGCCTCGGAGATCTGCGACCAGGTGGAGGCGAAGCGGGCCATGACATTGTCGTGGTCCGTGACGATGTTGTTGACCCAATTCACCGAGTCGTGGTGGGCGTCGAGCACGACGTACAGGCCGTCGGCCTGCGCCCAGTCCACGACCTGCTTGACCCGGGCCACGAAGGTGGCATCGATGGTGTACGGCGCGGTGGCGGACTGGTGGGTGCCCCAGGTGACCGGGATGCGGACGCTGCGGAAGCCATTCGCGGCGATGGTGTCGAAGATCGCCTTGGTGGTCAGGGGGTTGCCCCAGGCGGTTTCAGTGGGGGCGTCCAGGGAGTTGCCCAGGTTCCAGCTGGGCTGCATCTGCGCCACGGCGTCGATGGCCTTGGCCGGGACGCGGACGACCGGGTGCCGCGCCGCGCCGTGATCGTCGGTGGCGCCGAAGGCGGCGGTGCCGGACAGGCCCAGCATGACGGCCAGGGCCGTCAGCAGGGCGGCCAGGCGGCCGAGGCCGCGGCCTCTGGCGCGCCGGTGCGCGGGTGGCTGGATGTCGCTCATGCCATGTGCCTTTCTCGAGATGAGTGGATCTCTGGCGAAGTGCGGGTCAGGAAGTCTGTGTGGGGCGGGCCGGCTGCCGCAGGCGCAACAGCACGGCGGACGGTGCCGCCGGCAGGGTCACGGTGAGCTCGGCCGCATCCGGATCCCAGGCGCAGTGCGGTCGCCCGCTGCTGGGGTAGAGCAGGTCGGTGCTGACATCGGCTCCCCGCAGCCGGGGCAGCCGCAGGACTGCGGTGTCGTCCGCTCCGGGGCGGCGCCAGACCGTGAGGTAGGTGGTGGCCGGAGTGTGCAGGGCCAGGGCGATCCATGGGTCCTCCCAGGCCGGCAGGCCGAGCGGCCAGGCGGGGACGGCCTGCGGCAGGTCGGCGCGGATGGACTTGTACACCGCCACCCCCTCATGGACCAGCGCTCGTTCTCCGGCCCCGAGCTCGGTGATCTTCCCCGAGAGGTGGATGCGGCCCAGGAGGGCGTTGGCCATGGTGAAGGCGACCTCGTCGGAGGAGTGCTTGGCCTGCGGGTAGGACCAGACCGCACCCTGTTCGGGGGTGACGGCGGTGGGCGCGGAGGCGGCGATCGGCGCATAGAGCAGCAGGTCCTCCTGGTCGCTGGTGGAGTGGAGCTGCAGCCGCGAGAGCATGGCGTGGTCGGTGCGCATGCCGCCCGAGGCGCAGTTCTCGATCACCAGGTCCGGGTAGCGGTCCAGGACGCCGTCCAGCCAGTCGAGCAGGGCCCGGTTGTGGCCCAGCAGCCCGTCGGCCGGGGCCTCCTCGGGGTGGCTGCTGGTGCCGCGGGCGAAGTCGGTGTTGTGGTCGAGCTTGAGGTAGCCGACGCCCCACTCGCCGACCAGACGGTCCACGACCTGGTCGAGGTGGGCCCGGGCGGCGGGATGGCGCAGGTCGAGGTGGTACCGGTTGCCGCCATCCCCCGCACGCTGCCCGTCGCGGCGGAAGAACGCCTCCTCCGGCAGGGACTTGGCGACCGGGCTGGACACGCCGACCCCCTCTGGTTCCAGCCAGATGCCGGGCACCATCCCCCGCTCCCGGATGCGGTCCATGACCTCGTGGATCCCGCGCGGCCCGGGGAAGCGGCTGGCGGCGGGCTCCCAGGTGCCGACGGAGCTCCACCAGTGGCCGTTGTCGTCGTCGTACCAGCCGGCGTCGATGACGAAGTACTCCGCCCCCGCCTCGGCCGCAGCATCGACCAGCGGCAGCAGCTTGGCCGTGGTGGGGTCGCCCATCAGGCAGTTCATGTAGTCGTTGAAGATCACCGGCAGGTGGAGGTGGTCCCGGTGCGGGCGGCGGGTGATCCGGCGGTATCGGGTGAGCACGGCGAATGCCTCGTCGGGGCCGCCGTCCGCAGCGAGAGCGAGCGCCACCGGCACCGTGCGGAACTCGGCCCCCGGCTCCAGCAGGTGCCGCCAGCTGTGATTGGCGTCGGTGGGACCGAACAGGGCCACGTAGGCCGTCTCGTCGCGGACGCCGCACTCCGAGCGCCAGCCTCCGCCGTTGTGCTCGATCTGCCACAGCCAGGTGCGACCCGATTCACGGTCGGTCAGGCCGCCCATGGGGAGGAACCGGCTGCTGGACCGGACGCCCCGGCCGGTCATGACCCGGCCGTTGAGGGCGGGCGAGGACTCCCGCAGCGGCTCCTGCTTCCAGCGGAGCTCGGTGAACCACTCGTTATCCGCCCACATCAGGTCGGCGGAGTCCAGGCCCGCCGGTCCGTCCTGGGTGAGGCAACCGGTCACCAGCGAGCTGACCGACTCCAGTTGCAGCGCACCCGGCCCTTCATTGCGCAGGACCACCTCGCTGCGCAGCACCGGCAGGCCGTCCGGGGAGCGGTAGCGCACCTCGGCGGTGAGCCCGGTGCCGGGGTCGTGGAGTTCGACGCTCAGCGTGTGCCAGTCGCCGTCACGGCCCGCGCGGTGGGAGCGGTGCCGCAGCCGCGAGGCGAGGTCGGTGTCGATGAGGTGCCGGCCCTGGCCCCCCACCGTCACCTCGACCAGCGGCAGCGGTGCGCCGGGGCGCCTCGCGCCGTCCGCCTCCCCGGGTGTCCCGAGGTGGACGAGTCGGGCGGCGCCGTCCTCGTCCAGGGCGATCTCCATGGCCAGGGCCGGGTGGCCCCAGCGGATCGTCTGCGCTGTGCCGTGCGTCACTGGGGTACGTCCTCTCGGGTGGTGCCGGGCGCCAGGCCGCGCTCGCGCAGCCAGGCCAGTTGGATCCCGGGGGTGGAGCCGTAGCCGCCGCCGTGGTCGGCGAACGGCCAGACGGTGATGGTGCGGTCCACGCCTGCGTGGTGGTTGAAGGCGGCGTAGACGGTGGACGGCGGGCAGATGGGGTCCATCAGGCCGACGCTGAACAGCGCGGGGGCGGTGGCCCGCTGGGCGAAATGCACGCCGTCGAAGTAGTCGAGGGTGGCAAAGGTCGGCTGCGCCTTGTGCCGGCTGTGCCAGCGCAGGTACTTGACGAGCTCCTGGTAGGGCCCCTCGAAGGCGATCCGGGCGCCCTGGCGGAAGTGGCACAGGAAGGGCACGTCGGGGAGTACAGCGGCGATGTGATCAGTCATCAGGCCGGCCACGGCGAGGGAGAGTCCGCCGCCCTGGCTGCCGCCGGCCACGATGATCCGGCCGCCGTCGATCCCGGGAAGCCCGGCGACCGCGTCCACCGCGCGCACGCAGTCGGTCATCAGCCGCCGGTAGTAGTAGTTCTCGGGCGAGTCGATGCCCTTGGTCATGAAGCCCTCGGACCACTGGGTGCCGTCGCCCATCCCCCGGTCCGGGGTGTCGTGGCCCTGACCTCGGGTGTCGACGACCAGCTGGGCGTACCCGGCAGCCGACCAGAACAGGTGCTCGGTGGGCAGTCCGCGGCCGCCGCTGTAGCCCTGGTAGGTGACGACCACGGGCAGCGGGCCCTCCACCCCGCGCGGGCGCAGCAGCCAGGCGGCGACCGGCTCGCCGTTCCAGCCGGGGAAGCGCACGTCGTCGACCTCGACGGTGCGCAGTCCGTACTGCTCGGTGACCCGCTCGGTCTTCACCGCGCCGCCCTGGGCGCGGGCCTCGGCGAGGGTGCGCTGCCAGAAGGCGTCGAAGTCGTCGGGGGCTGGGGACTCCGGCCGGTAGCCGACCAGGTCTTCGGGGCCGGGGTCAGTCAGGGGCATGTCGTGTTCCTCACGTCCCGGATCGGGGGTGGGCCGGTGTGAGTCGTTGCGCATCACGGCAGCCGGAGCACGGCAACGCCTCCGGGGGGGCAATGTCACGCCCCCATCCGCTGCCTGACGGTCCGTCAAGACCTCCCAGCCGACGACCGGGACGTGCCAGGGCTCACGGCCGTGGTTGAGCAGGAAGAGCCAGGAGCGGCCGTCGTCGGCGCTGCGGCGGACCGCCTCCACGCCGGGCGGCAGGCCGGGCACGAGGGGTCGGACCTCGGCTTCGGACAGCAGGCGGCGCACCAGTGCGGAGTAGCCGGCGTCGTCCAGCCGGGTGGAGAGGTACCAGCCGGCGCCCTCGCCGTAGGCGGCGCGGGTCAGTGCGGGGCGTCCGTCGGCGTAGGCGGCGACGGTGTCCGCGCCCTCGGTGCGGAGGTACTCGCTCCAGGCGCCCGCCGCCGTGCCGTCGGACAGGCTCAGCACGGCCCCCGCCGCCAGCGGGCGGTGCTCCTCGACCCGGATGCCCAGCGCTTCACGCAGTGGCTCGGCCGGGTAACCGCCGGTCCTGGCCCGGTAGTTCTCGTCGACGACGCCGCTGAAGTACTGCACCAGCAGGGTGCCGCCCCGCTGGACGTAGCCGCGCAGGTTCTCGGCCGCGGCGTCGGAGAGCAGGTGCAGTGCGGGCGCCATGACCAGCCGGTACGCGGACAGGTCGGATTCGGGGTGGGCGAAGTCGGCAGTGACGCCGGCGTCCCACAGGGCGCGGTGGGCGCGGCGCAGGGTGCCGGGATAGTCGAGATCCTTGGACGGCAGGCCCTGGCTCTCGAGTCCCCACCAGGAGTCGGTGTCGTGCAGCACGGCGGCCTCGGCGACGACCCGTGAACCTGCCACCTCGGCCAGCCGCGCCACCGCCTCCCCGGTTTCGCAGACCTCGCGGAAGATCCGCGAGTCCGCCCCGGCGTGCGGGACCATCGCCGAGTGCCAGATCTCGGCCCCCGAGCGGGACTGGCGCCACTGGAAGAACAGCGCGCCGTCGGCGCCGTGGGCCAGGTGCTGCACCGAGTGCCGCAGGATCTCGCCCGGCTCCTTGGGCAGGGTGGCGTTCTCCCCGTACACCGTGGAGGTTCCCTGCTCCATCAGCAGCCAGGGCTTTCCGCCGCCGAAGGAACGCGCCCGGTCGCCGCCGAAGGCGGTGTCGGCGGCGGCGTCCACGCCCGGCGCGATCGGGTAGTGGTCGATGCTGACGAAGTCCAGCTCACGGCCGAAGGCCCACAGGTCCAGGTTCTGGTAGCCGGGCAGCATCAGGTTGGTGGTGACCGGCAGTTCACTGTGGGCGCGGACGGCGTCACGTTGCTCGCGGTAGGCGGCGAGGGCCTCGTCGGACCAGTAGCGCCGGAAGTCGAGCACCTGGGCCGGATTGTGGTGCCACTGGGTGGCCCGGGGCGGCAGGATCTCCTCCCAGCTGCCGTAGCGCTGGCTCCAGAAGGCGGTCCCCCAGGCCGCGTTGACGGCATCCAGGCTGCCGTGGCGCTCGCGGAGCCAGCGCCGGAAGCCGGCGGCGGCGTGGTCGCAGTAGCAGATCGCGGCGTACTCGTTGTGGACATGCCACAGGGCGAGCGCCGGGTGCTCGCCGTAGCGGGCGGCCAGGGCGGTGGCGATCCCGCGCGCGGCCCGCCGGTAGGCGGGAGCGGCCAGGCAGTAGGTGTCCCGGCTGCCGTGGACGAGCCCGGCTCCCTCGGCGGTGACCGGCATCGCATCCGGGTGCGCCAGGGTGAACCAGGGCGGCGGGGAGGCAGTGGGGGTGGCCAGGTCCACGGCGACGCCGTAGCTGTGCAGCCGGTCGAGCTGCTGGTCCAGCCAGGAGAACTCGTACCGGCCCTCCTCGGGTTCCAGTAGCGCCCAGGAGAAAACGCCGAGAGTGGCGAGGTTGACCCGCGCCCGGCTCATCAGGGCGTCGTCCTCCTTCCAGGTCTCCTGATCCCACTGCTCCGGGTTGTAGTCGCCGCCGAAGGCGAGGCCGCCCAGCCGGGCGGTGAGTCTGCTGGTGCTCACTTCACACTCTTTCGGGTAGGGGCGAGGCCGGGGACGGGCTGCGTGCGCCGTGCCGGACCGGTGACCGCGGTGAGCCGCGGTGAGCACTGCTCGGCCAGGGCCTCGGGGCACAGCGCCACCACCGAGACGTCCTCGGGGACGACCCGCCCGTAGGCCCGCAGCAACGAGAGCAGCGGCTGGATCGCGCCCTCGTTCTGGACGACGAATCCTGTGGTGTCGGGACGGTCGGCCAGGATCCGGCTGACCACCCCGGCCACAGATTCGAAGGTGCCCTCGCAGGGACGGTGCAGGACCCCCAGGCCGAGGGCCGCCGCGTCCTGGAAGCCGGTCAGGGTCCGTTCCGCGTAGCCGGAGTGGCACCGGTAGACCGTCGGCGCGTAGCCGATGAACGCGACGTCGTGATGCCCCAGCTCGGCCGGTGCTCGGCGCAGAGCGCGCCGGCGTGGGCGAAGTCGTGGTCCGCGCAGGCGAGTCCGACGGGGTCGCTGGGCAGGCCGATCAGGGCGGCGGGGATGCCGGTCTCGCGCAGGACGGCGATGCGGGGGTCGTCGAGCTGGACGTCCATGAGGATGACGCCGTCGGCGAGACCGCTGGCGGCGACGCTGCGCACCCTTCCCGATCCCTCGTCATGGGTGAGCAGCAGGACGTCGTAGCCGAAGCGGCGGGCCGCCGTGGTGACCGAGATGGCGATCTCCATCATCACCGGCACGTAGATGTCGGTGCGCAGCGGGACCACCAGCGCGAGGATGTGCGAGCGTCGTCCGGCCGGCGCCCTGGCACCGGCGTTGGGGTGGTGGTCGAGGCGGGCGATCGCCTCCTCGACCCGCTTCTCGGTGGGGGTGGAGATCGCCCGCTTGCCACTGAGGACGTAGCCAACGGTGCTCGGGGAGACGCCTGCCGCCTCGGCCACTTGGGCCACTGTCACCATGCCGGTCAGCCCTTGATCGCGCCGGTGAGCATGCCGGTCTTGAAGTGCTTCTGCATGAAGGGGTAGACCATCAGGATCGGCACCAGGGTCAGCACCACCACCGCCATCTGCAGGGAGAGCGGCGCGGTCTGGGTGTGCAGGGAGCCGAAGCCGCCGTTGGTGGCGCCCGGCATGGTCATCCCGTTGCTGACGTACTGGAGCAGCACGTACTGCAGTGGCCACTTGGTGCTGTCGGTCGGCATGTAGAGCATCACGTTGAAGAAGGAGTTCCAGTAGCCCACCGCGTAGAAGAGCGCCACCACCGCGGTGACCGCGCGGGAGGTCGGCAGCACGATCGACCACAGGATGCGCCACTCGGTGCAGCCGTCCATGCGGGCGGCGTCGATGAGGTCGGAGGCGGTCCCGGAATAGAAGGAGCGCAGCACCAGGATGTTGAAGACGGAGACCGCGCTGGGCAGGATCAGCGCCCAGTACTGTCCGTAGCCGCCGAGGGCGGTGACGACCAGGTAGGTGGGGATGAGGCCGCCGCCGACGAACATGGTGATGACGAGCACCAGCAGGATGGCGCGGTGGCCGAAGGAGCGGGAGCGGGACAGCCCGTAGGCGCACAGCACCGAGACCACCATGGAGAGCAGGGTGCCGACGACGGTGATGCCCAGGCTGACCAGGACGGCCCGGGTGACCGGCCCGTCGACGAGCATCTGGTGGTAGGCGGCCACGGTCAGTCCGTCGGGCCAGATGACCAGGCCGCCGGCCCGGTTGATGGCGCCGGGGGTGGACAAGCTGGTGACCACGACGATCCACAGCGGCACCAGGACCGCTGCGAGCACCAGCAGCAGCACGCCGCCCTTGAGGCCCTGCCCGACGGCCGTGGGCGGTTCCTCCCACACCGGGCGGTTGGGATGCCGGTCAGGACGGAGCGTCAGGGCCGGGGTCGGGGTGTCACTGAGTGTCTGGCTCATTTGCGGTACAGCCCGTCCTCACCGAAGGCGTGTGCGAGCCTGTTGGCTCCCCAGATCAGCAGCAGCGAGATCACGCTCTTGAACAGTCCGGCCGCCGCGCCGTAGCTGTAGTTGTTGGTGGCGATGCCGTAGTAGAAGGAGAAGGTGTCCAGGACGTCGGCGGTGTCGTGACCGACGGCGTTGCGCTGGATCAGGAACTGCTCGAAGCCGACGCTGAGCGCGTTGCCCAGCCGCAGCACCAGCATCAGCACGATGACGCCGCGCATGCCGGGCAGGGTGATGTGCCACATCCGCCGCCACCGGCCGGCCCCGTCCACCGCGGCGGCCTCGTAGAGGTTCTGGTCCACGGCGGCCAGCGCGGCGAGGAAGACGATGATCCCCCAGCCCGCTTCCTTCCACACCGCCTGGCCGGAGATCAGCAGCGCGAAGGTGCGGGGGTTGGTCATGATGTCCCAGCTGCCCAGATTGTGCTGGGCGAGCAGGTCGTTGAGCACGCCGGCCCCGCCGAGCATCTGCTGGAAGATGGTGATGGCCAGCACCCAGGAGAAGAAGTGCGGCAGATAGACCACGGACTGGATGAAGTTGCGGATCCGGGGGCTCATCACCGAGTTGAGCATCAGTGCGAGGGCGACCGGCACCGGGAAGAAGAGGACCAGCTGGACGAAGCTCAGCCACAGGGTGTTGCGCAGCGCCGCCCAGAAGACCGGGTCGTTGAACAACTGCTGGAACTGGTCGAGACCGGCCCAGTCGCTGTGCATCACCCCGACCAGCGGGTCGTAGTACTCGAAGGCGGTGATCAGGCCGAACAGCGGCGCGTAGTTGAAGACCAGCAGCAGTGCCACGGCCGGGAGGGTCATGATGATCAGTGACTTGTCCCGGCGCAGCCGGATCCGCCAGGTCGTCCTGGTCCCCGGGAGGCTCTTGTCCGCCCGGCCGCTCCGCGCGCCGGCCGCTCGCTCGGCTCTGCGGCTCCCCTGGGTCTTCTTGGGTTTGATGGTGGATGTCACGGTCGCGGTTCCTCCTTGCGTGGCGCCGCCTGCTGGTGCGGGCTACTGACCCGTGCCGAGCTTGTCGAGGATCTCGGTCTGGTACCACGCGTTGAGCCGGTCACCGCCGCTGCTCTTCCAACTGGCCAGTGCCGCCTGGTAGTCGGAGACCTTCTTCAGGCCGTGGGTGACGTCCTTGATGGCGTCCTGGACGGACTGGGCGTTGGCGATGGTGCTGAAGCGCGCCGGCAAGGTGATGTTCATGCCGTAGAAGACCGGCTTGTAGGCGTGCTTGCTCGCAGCAGTGCACCAGGCGAGGGAGTCGCGGGTGACCTGTTCGGCGCCCGGATTGAACACCACCGAGGGACCCGCGCCCAGGAACGGGAAGGTCTTCGACAGAGCGGTCTTCTTGCCCTCGGCGGTGTACGTGGGCAGACCGTTCTGCAGGGTGTAGTGGACGCCCTCGACGCCGTAGTTGGCCATCGTGTACTCGGCCGAGCCGAAGGGGGCGGACAGGTAGTCGGCGACCGCGAGCAGTTCCTGGATCTGGTCGCCGGAGAGCTTGGCGTTGAAGTAGCTCAGCATGCTGGTGGAGGCGCCGAGGAAGACCTGAGGGTCGGACTTGCCGTCGGCGGCGATGATGTTGAAGGCGTCCCGGCGGTAGTTCTTGTTCGCGGCGGTTCCGGACTGGTAGTCACTGAGGCTCCAGGCCCCGGTGCCGCCGCCCTGGATCAGGGCCTTGCCCGAGTAGAAGCGGGTGCTGGCGTTGTTGGTGTTGCCGGCCAGCGCGTCGGGGTGCACGTATCCCGCCTTGGCCAGCCGGTAGTGCCAGTCGAGGGCCTCCAGCATTTCGGGCATCTCGTAGAAGTGGACCAGCTTGCCGTCCACCACCTTGTATTTGTCCGGGAGTCCCCATGCCTGGTACAGGGAGGTCCAGACCTCGTCGAACGCCCAGACTCCGCCCTTGGCGTCGGTCAGCTCCTTGCCCAGGTTCATGTAGTCCTCGGCGGACTTGACCTGGTCGGCGGTGATCCCCTTGGCCTCCAGGATGTCCCGGCGGTAGAACACCGTTCCGGACAGCGGCATCCCGCTGGCGAAGGTGGGAATGCCGTAGATCTTGTCCTGCCAGGCGCTGACCTGCCAGGCCAGGGTCGGGATCGCCGCCAGGTTGGGGTACTTCTTGATCTTCTCCCCGGCCAGGTAGGGCGTGAGGTCCGCCAGCTGGGTCCCGACCAGCCCACCCATGTTGAAGGTGTTGTTCCACCAGCTGGGCAGGTTGATCCAGTCCGGCAGCTTCTTCGCCGCGGTCATCGTCGGGACGATGGTCGCGTAGTCGTTGCCGTTCGCTGGCTTCATGGTGAGGTTGATGCCCAGCGCCTTGTTCATGGCCTGGTAGAACGAGTTGCCCGCGGGCGGGAGGGTGTCCCACATGGGGATGACCGCGGTGTAGCTGCCGCCCTTGCCCGGTATGCCGGAGACGGTGGCGACCGGGTGGGCCGGGTAGGTCAGGTAGCCCGGGTCGGTGAAGGAACCTGCGGCCCCGGTCACCGAGGGAATGTCCGGCTTGACCGCCGTGCTCGCCACGTAGGCGGGAAGCGCCGCGGCCAGACCGGTCTTGCTGTTGGCGCCGCCCTTGCTGCTGGAGGACTTGCCCCCGCCGCAGGCGGAGAGCACCGGGGACAGGGCGGCTGCTCCCGCCACAGCGACCGCGCCGTTCACGAAAGTTCTGCGACTCATGGCGATGCTCATGGGCTGCCCTTCGAGGGTGGGTTGAGGAGTCGAGCGTCGTGCAGATGCGCTGTAGTGCAGCCGGACCCTTGCAGGGAACTGACGGCCTGTCCGCCGGAAGCCGTCGAAGCGCTTCGATGTTGCCGAGAGGTTAAGCGCCACTTTCCCCGGAGGGCAAGGCATGCACAGAGAAACGACAACTTAAAGTTTCCGGTGGCTACCACGAAACTTTCTCTTGACGCTGGTGTGATCGCCTGTCAGCGTCGAAGGGCTTCACCACCGGCAGGGTTGCGCGACCGCGCCTGTCGGCCCGACTGCCCGTTCTGCAAGGGATCCTCACCTGTGAGCACTGCCGCCGTGTCCGCCACGCCCCACTTCCGCGATCCCGGGCTGCCTCTGGCCCAGCGCGTCGACGAGCTGCTCTCCCAGCTCACGGCCGAGGAGCGGATCGCCATGCTGCACCAGTACTCCCCGGCGATCCCCCGGCTGGGAGTCGGCGAGTTCCGTACCGGCACCGAGACCCTGCACGGCGTCGCCCGGCTGGGCGAGGCCACCACCTTCCCGCAGGCCGTGGGCCTTGGCGCGAGCTGGGACGAGAGCCTGGTCCGCGAGGTCGCCGAGGCCGTCTCGGCCGAACAGCGCGCCTTCCACCACCACCGCCCGCCGGCCGTCGGCACCGGCCGCACCAGCCTCCAGGGCTGGGCGCCGGTGGTGAACCTGCTGCGCGACCCGCGCTGGGGACGCAACGAGGAGGGCTACTCCGAGGACCCCGCGCACTCCGCCCGGCTCGGCGACGCCTTCTGCCGGGGCATGTCCGGCGACGACCCGGAGCATCTGCGCACCGCCCCCGTGCTCAAGCACTTCCTCGGCTACAACAACGAGGACGGCCGTTGCACCACCTCCTCCGGGCTGCGCCCCCGGGTGCTGCACGAGTACGACCTGGCCGCCTTCAGGCTCGCCATCGCCACTGGCGCCGCCACCGGCGTCATGGCCGCGTACAACCTCGTCAACGGCCGTCCCTGCCACGTCAGTCCGCTGATCGAGCAGCAGCTGCGGCGCTGGGCCGAACCCACCGGGCACGAGCTGTTCGTGGTCAGCGACGCCGAGGCTCCCTCCAACCTGGTCGACCCCGAGCACTACTACGAGGACCATGCCGAGTCGCACGCTGCCGCCCTCAAGGCCGGCATCGACTCCTTCACCGACCACGGCGAGGACTCCTCCGTCACCATCGGCCGAATCACCGAAGCTCTGGACCGCGGCCTGCTCACCATGGACGACGTGGACCTGGCCGTGCGCCGCCAGCTGTCGATCCGCTTCCGCCTGGGCGAGTTCGACCCCGAGCACGACCCCTACGCCGGCATCGGCTGGGAGGTCGTCAACTCCCCCGCCCACCAGGAGCTCGCTCTGCGCGCGGCCACCGAATCCGCGGTGCTGCTGAAGAACGAGGGGCTGCTCCCACTGCCCGCCGACCGCCGGGTCGCCGTCGTCGGCCCACTGGCCTGCACCCTGTTCGAGGACTGGTACAGCGGCAGCCACCCCTACCGGATCACCGTCGCCGACGGCCTCGGCGTCCAGGGCGTGGAGGGCGTGGACCGGATCGTGCTGCGCACGGCGGACGGCCGGGCGCTGACCGCCGCAGGCCCGGAAGGGATGCTGACCGTGGCGGATGCCCAGGACAGCGACCCGTCCGCACAGTTCGACCTCTTCGACTGGGATCTCGGAGTGCTCACCCTGCGCTCGGCCGCCACCGGCCGCTACGCCTCCCTGCGCGACGCCGACCGCCGGGTAGCCGCCGACCGGGACCAGCCCGGCGACTGGTACGTCCGCGAGACCTTCCGGCTCGAACCCGACGGCGACGGGGGCGAGTTGCTGCGGAGCGTCCTCACCGGCCGGTACGCGCAGGTCCACGCCGCCACCGGCGTTGTCACCATGTCCGGAGAGTCGCCGGAGGTGGCGGCAGTCCTCACCCGCACCGTCGTCCGTGACGGCGTCGCCGAGGCCGTCGCCGCCGCAGCCGCGGCGGACACCGCGGTCGTCGTCCTGGGCAACGACCCGCACATCAACGGCCGGGAAACGCAGGACCGGGCCGGACTGAACCTCCCGCCGAACCAGGACCGCCTGCTGCGCGCGGTCCTCGCCGCCCAGCCGGACACCGTCCTGGTCGTCATGTCCAGCTACCCCTACGCGGTGGACTGGGCCGCCGAGCACGTCCCCGCGATCCTGTGGACCTCCCACGCCGGCCAGGAGACCGGCCGCGCCCTCGCACGCGTGCTGCGCGGGGATGCCGACGCGTCAGGCCGCCTCCCGCAGACCTGGTACCAGGGCAACGACCACCTGCCCGAGCGCCTCGACTACGACATCATCAAGGCCGGCTGGACCTACCAGTACCACCGCACCCCCGCCCTCTACCCCTTCGGCCACGGGCTCTCCTACGCCGACTTCAGCTACTCCCGGCTCGCCCTCGACGCCGACCGCCTGCCCCAGGACGGAACGGTCACGGCCCGGGTCTCCCTGGGCAACCGGGGCGAGCGGGCCGGAATGGAGACCGTCCAGCTCTACGTCCGCGCACTGGACGCACGCTACGAGGCGCCACTGCTGCGCCTCGCCGACTTCCGCAAGGTCCGGCTGCAACCCGGCGAATGGGCCGAGCTGGAGTTCCGGCTGCCCCTCGAGCAGGCACTGGCCCACTGGGACGTCGCCACCGGCGCCTTCACCGTGGACCCCGGCCACTACGAACTGCTCGTCGCCCGCAGCGCCGCCGACCCCGTGCTCACCGCCCGGTTCACCGTGGACGGACCTGCTCCCGCTCCCCGGCGGGTCGTCGGCCGGCCACTGCGTGCCGTGGACTTCGACGACTACCGCGACGCCGTCATCGTCGACGCCGGCCGCACCGACGGGGACGCGGTGACGCCTGCCGCGAACCAGGCCGCGCGGCTGGTCTTCCGCAACGTGGACCTCACCGGCGCGGCCACGCTGACCGCCGAGGTCTCCCGCACCGCGCCCGGCCCGGCCGGCCTGGACGTCTACGCGGACGGACTGCTGCTCGCTGCACTGCCGGTGGACTCGACCGGCGACCGGTACACCTGGACCACCGTCAGCGCCGCCCTGGGCCACCAGCACAGCACGGTCGGCGAACTGACGGTCGTACTCACCGGTGAACAGCGTCTCGCCGCGCTGACGTTCGCGCCCTGAACGGCGCCCACCCACCCGCCCACCACGCCGCCAAGGACTTCACACCGATGACCTCCGCCACCAGCCCGGTGATCCCGGGCTTCCATCCTGACCCCAGCGTCTGCCGGGTCGGCGAGGACTACTACCTCGTTTGCTCCAGCTTCGAGTACTTCCCCGGCCTGCCCGTCTTCCACAGCCGCGACCTGGTCAACTGGACCCAGATCGGCAATGCCCTGGACCGCCCCAGCCAGCTCGACCTCCCTCCGGACACCCCCTCCTCCGGCGGCCTCTACGCCCCTACCCTGCGCCACCACGACGGTCGCTTCTGGCTGATCGTCACCAATGTCGCCTCCGGCGGCGGCAACATGGTCTACACCGCGACCGACCCGGCAGGCCCCTGGTCCGATCCCGTCCGCGTCCCCGGCGTCCCCGGCATCGACCCCGACCTCGCCTGGGACGAGGACGGCACCTGCTGGTGCACCTACGCCGGGGTCGCCCAGGTCCGCCTCGACCCCTCTACCGGCGAAATCCTCGGCGAGCCCTACCCCGTCTGGTCCGGCACCCCCGGCTCCATCGCGCCCGAGGCGCCGCACCTCTACCGCATCGGCGACCACTGGTACCTGATGCTCGCCGAGGGCGGCACCGAACGCGGCCACAGCGTCTCCATCGCCCGCGGCCCCTCCCCCAGCGGCCCCTTCGAGCCGTGCCCGGCCAACCCGATCCTCACTCACCGCGGCACCAACAAGCCGGTCCAGAACACCGGCCACGCCGACCTGGTGCAGGCGCCCGACGGCAGCTGGTGGATGCTGCTGCTGGCCGTCCGGCCCCAGGGCGGCACCCCCGGCTGGCACGTACTCGGCCGCGAGACCTTCCTGGCCCCGGTCAGCTGGGAGGACGGCTGGCCCGTCATCGGCGAGGTCGGCGTGGAGCGCGCCGAGCTGCCCTGGCCGGTGTCGGCCCCCACCCCCGAGCCGGAGCGGGACGACTTCGAGCCCGGCGACCTGGCACACCACTGGATCTCCCTGCGCGACCGGCCCACCGAGCTGGTCAGCACCAAGGAGCGCGACAGCTGGCTGACCCTGCGCGCCCGCGGCGCCTCCCTGGACGAACCCGACGTGGTCCTGCTGGGCCGCCGCCAGCAGCACCTCGCCTTCCGTGCCCGCACCCTGATCGATACGGCCGAGGGCAGCGGCGGACTCGCCGTGCGCCTGGACGAGTTCCACCACTACAGCATCGAGGCGACCCCCGGGGGCCGACTCTCGGTCATCGCCAGGATCGGCTCGCTGCGCACCGTCACCGCCGAACACACCCTCCCGGCAGGCCCGGTGACCCTCTTCGTCCGCACCGGACCCGCCCCCGAGCCGCACGACGCGCGCACCGGCCCGGACTCCCTGGTCTTCGGCTTCGAGTCCGCCGACGGAACGGCGACCGACCTGGCCACCCTGGACGGCCGCTACCTCTCCACCGAGGTCGCCGGCGGCTTCACCGGACGCGTCATCAGCCTCTACGCCGCCACCGGGACCGCCCACTTCGACTGGTTCGACTACGCACCCCTGGTTCGCTAGGGCCTGCAGACACCTGTGGCGGTCCCGGTGCCTCCGGACCGCCACAGGCCCCCACCCACCCGTCCGAAGGGACAGCACGTGCACTCGACCGGCTCCACCAGGGGCTGGTGAACCGTCGTCAGCGGCGGCTCCACCCAGGAAGCCACCGGCAGGTCATTGAATCCGACCACGCTCAGATCGCCGGGGATGGTCAGCCGCAACTCCCGAGCCGCCTGGTAGCCGCCCAGGGCCCGCAGATCGTTGGCGGTGAGAACGGCGGCCGGCCGATCGGCGCGGCCCAGCAGCACCAGCGCCGCCTCCCGTCCAGCCTCGCCGGCCGGCTCCGTCCGCACGAGTCAGCGCACGCTTCCAGCCCGCACCATGACGCACCCCGTACGAACGGAGCACCCTCCTGATGAAGTTCACCGACGCCTACTGCGGGCGGCCAGCCCACCGGCTTTGGCCAGGAGCGGTATGCCCATCGGAACGAAGTCGAGCGCCTGATCGGCAAGCTGAAGATCCACAGGGCTGTTGCAACACGCTTCGACCAGCGGGCGTTTGTCTTTCAAGGCACGGTCACCCTTGCCACGATCCGGCTCTGGCTCCGCTCGTGAAGCTCAGCGAGGGAGTCGAGTCACGGTGCCGAAGCCGGCGGCACGACCGTGGTGACGGAATGCGAAAGGCTGGGCTTCCTCCAGGGCAACCGGTTCTTCGAGGGTGACTGTCACTTCGGCCCCGTGAAGCGGCCGCACCACATCGCCCCCGCGAAGCGTGACAGTGCCACATACTGCGGCGCTGCGGGTGTGGAATCGAAGGCGATCGCCGGATACTACGTCCGCACCGCCCTGTTCCTCGGACAGCAGGGTGATGTCCGCAGCGAAGCAGGCGTGGGCGCTGATCGAGCCCGGAGTCGCAAGCACGTGGCCCCGCTCAACCGCATCCGCTGTTATGCCACCCAGCAGTACCCCCACGTTCATGCCCGCACCGGCCTCGTCGATACGTACGTGACTTGCGTCGATGTCCGCCACACGGGCAGTCGCGCCACCCCCCAGACCGACGATCTCCACCTCGTCACCCTTGCGTACCCGCCCACGCTCGATCCGGCCCGTGAGCATGACCATCCTGCCCTGCTGCAGGCCAAAGACGTCCTCGACGGACATCAGGAATGGCTTCTCCACCGCATTCACCACTGACTGACCTACGGATCCACCCACGGCTCCCCCCTGGCCCCTACGTGACTACCCACAGCAGGGACTACCAAGGGCTGAGACTAACAATCTGCCCGTACAGCCGAGGGGCTGCGGCGCAGTCCAGCCTGCGACCTACCGGACACGCTCCAGGCGACTGCGGAGTCCAGCTCGTTGAGCGCGGCCAGCAGAACCTCCCCCACGACCACGGTGTCCCTGCTGGCCAGCCCGCTCGGCCTGACCTCCGAGCACGTCTCCGCCGTATCCGCCACCCGTATCGCCGCGTCCGATCCGGCGGTGGCGACGACCGTGGGCATGCTGGAGCCGCTGGTCGACGGGGCTGGGCACGCTCACCCGACGGCAGCAGGGGAAGCGCCTGCTGAATCCTGCGGGGTCCGTCATCCCGTACACGGGTTCGACCAGGGCGATGTCCTCACCGCTCCCGCGGCCCCAGCCACCCGAAAAGATCTGGCGAGGGGGCGCCCCGGGCGGCGGCCGGCCTGCGCGAGCGGATCACGGCGGTCAGCGTCTGACCGGCACGCGACACGTGCGGACAAGACCCCCGTCGCAGCAGTTCGGAGACTCCCGCCCGCAGCCGGACCTCCCCCACCTCAGTGCGCGAGGGTCCGGCTCGCCGAGATGGCGCTCGACATAGTCCACGGCGCTGTGACGCGGCGGCCGCGCGGCCGCGCTCGAGCCGGGAGTGCAACACCGAGGCCGCCATGGCCATGTGGGTGACCCGGAGCCGGTCGAGCTCACCACCGTGATCCGACCGCGGACCTCCGGCCGCAACGGGGTGAAACGGAGGGGGGGCGTAAAGGTCGCAGAGCACGTCCTGCCAACGCGCCGACCGGCCGGCCGTGGGCCACTGCTCCGCATCGATCACGGTGACCATTCCGACCTCTTCTGTTTCGATGCCGCCGGACAGCGCCGCTCCTGCCAGGCGACGGCCCCGTCGCGCTGCGCCGGGTGTTCACATGTGAACTCCGGCCTCTCGACGGCAGGAAGCCTCATGCGGGGGCGCTCGTCCCGCTGAGCTGCCCCGCACTCATCCGGCTCCCGCGAGCCTTCGTGCCGGCGCCACGCAGGGTGGTTTCAAAGTCCTGATGCTCAGGATGCTGGCGGCTCGGTAGGTCTTCGTCGGCGCGTAGGCCTCGCTGATCCCTCCGAGATCGACACCAGGCGTGGTCCGCTGCTCGTCGCCCAGATCTGCGAGCTCTCGGGCACCCGTCAGACGCCCACGGGCAAGACCATCTGGGTGGAGCAGGCGCTGCCCACCGGGACACCGGAACCATGATGCGCCGCCGCCCGGTGATCGCCGACGGCGGCGCGCAACACGCCCTCGGGCGCGTTCAGTTGCCCATGGTCAGCAGTGTCGTACGTCCTTCGTCAGGACGCCCTGTTCCGTGGCGAGCGTGTGGTCGTAGCACACCCCCGCTCCGCTGAGCCGGTACCGCTCGCTCGTCGTCGCCACGGCATGCCGGTCCTCTCGGGCCACGCCCAGCGTGAACGTCGCGTCTCCGGCGTACTTGTCGTCGCTGAGGATGCCGTCCGTGCGGGCATGGTCGTCGATGGACATGATCACGCGGAGCCGGTTGTCCGTGTCGATCGTGGAGCGGCCGTCCAGTGTGTACGTGCGGTCGGTGCGCGAGGTGTGGCCGTTCACGGTGACCTTCTGGGCGTCGGTCCAACGGCCGCTCTGGTTGTCGGTGTTCTCGTCCGGGGTCCAGTGGTGGGTGATCGCCGTGGTCAGGGACCGGTCGACCGTGGTGGTGACCCGGCCGTGGGAGGTGTCGAGGTAGCCGGAGACCTTGAGGCTGTGCGTGCCCTCCGTCACCAGGCTGCGCAGGGATCCGTCCTCGTAGGTGTTCGTCACCTTCGGCGCGGACGACGCCTTGTACGAGGTCAGCGCGCCCGTCACCACCGACTTGTGGGTGTCCTGCCACACCAGGATGTTCGTCGGGGCACTCCAGCCGGTCTGTCCGCTGGGCACCCCAAGCACGGACACGTCGACCGTGTGCGCCTTGCCGTCGTTCAGCTCACCGGCGAAGGGGGTCAGGTCGAACTCCAGCGGTCGTACGTCCAAGGCGGTCGGCGACGGGAGCACCGACCACAGGTACGGCGACCAGCCGCCGGTCCACACGTTCGGGTAGGGCGAGGCGACCCCGGCCACCTTCCCGTCGATGCTGACCTCGACCTCGCGGTACGGGCCGTCGTCCCCGCCCTGGCAGGAATACGATGCCGACGGCGTGACCGCCGAGTACCAGAACTCCTCGCAGCCGCCGCCCGATCCGGTCGCGTACACCTCGGCGAGGATCCGCTCGGAGTTGCGCGGAGTGGTGAGCTTGGCGCCGCTTGTCACGCTGTCGGCGTCGCTGAGCGGGATGACCTGGTCGGGAGCCGATGCGGCCGACGTGGCCGATGCGGTGCGGTTCGGCTCGGGGGCGTAGAAGGTGAGCGTGACCTTGACGTCGAGGACACCGGTGTAGGTGTCGTTGACAACGTTGCCGATGAGCATGTCGACGGACTGCTCACCGCTCAGCGTCTTCTCATACCGTGTCACGTCCTTCTCGACGGACCAGTCGATGCCGTCCTGCGACGGTTCCGGCGTCGACGTGCGGAACACCTCGACCCCGCCGATGTCGAGATACCCGAGCCGGTCGTACTGCCGCCCGGCCACGCTGCCGTCCATCCGCAGGACGACCTTCGACCAGTGGCCCGGGGTGCCGCAGCCGGTCGGCGGGGTGTAGGTGCCGGTGTAGGGGGTGAAGTCCTTGAACTTCGCCTCGGCGACCGTGACCGAACAGGACTTGGTGTGCGGCGTGGTAATCGCCGGGGCGGCGGTGAGCGGGTCGTGGTAGTCGGTGCCGAACTCGGCCGGCACCGTCACGGCCCCGGCGGGCGAGGCCGCGCCCAGGGTCAGGCCGAGCGTGGTGGCCGCAGCGGCGAGAGCGAGCGCCGTCCGGCGCAGTCGTCCGCGGGTCGTCAGTTGTTCCATGCAGCGCAGTGAACCCACCCGTCCGATGTCATCACCAGACATGCCAGGGAGGATTGAAGAGGTCTTGACCAATCGGCGGCCTGGCGAAACCGTGCAGCAACACATCCGACCCATGACCCCGGTCGGCGGGCTGCTCAGGGGGCACGACTCCGAACCGAAGCGAAAGTCAGTGACCAGAGCGCTTCGTCGGCGCGCCACACGGGCGCCGCCGACGGTCCCGGCCGCCACAGTCTGTTCAGCGAGGACGGCCGCCAGCGCCAACTACTCTCTGCCGGCAACCGCCGAATCTCATGAAGACCGACGTGCCCGGTCGACACGATGCCCACTTGGCGACCGCACCGACTGCCGGATTACCAGTTGCGTGCTCAGCACGACGTGGTCGTCGGCGAGAGACTTCTCTCGCTCCAGCGCCAGGCGGACCGCGGTGCCTGCGAGCTCTTCGTAGGGCACCCGAACGGTGGTCAGCGCGGGGGTCAGATCGGTGGCGAAAGGCACGTCGTCGAACCCGACCAGGGAAACGTCGGCGGGCACGGACAGATCCGCCTCACGCAGCGCGGCCAGAGCGCCGACGGCAACCATGTCGGTGCCGTCGAAGATCGCCGTGAAGTCCAGCCCCTCATCCAGCGCGGCCTGGGTCCGCTGATAGCCGGAAACCCGGGTGTACGACCCGGAGACGTCCAGATCTTCGGTGTAGGCACAAGGTCGCCGCGGAAGCCGCTGGTGGGTGCCTGGAACAGGGTGCCGGGCGCGCTGAAGAGCATGTGGTCGCGCAGGATCCCTTTCACCGGGGCGCGCGAGGACGAAGGTCTGCCCCTCGACGGCGTACACCAGGCTGACGGCGGTGTTCGCCTCGGGCCCGAGCGCCGTCGCCATGCCCCGGTACACGGAGAAGCTCGGCGAGGAGGCGACGTGGATCTGCTCGCCCTTGTTGTACATCATGTACTTGGTGAGCGGCTGGATGTGCTCGGCGCAGTTCAGCGCGCCCAGCCGGCCGAGTCTGGCCGAACGGCACTGTACAGCTGCGGGTCAATGGGCACTTGGTCCCTCCCACACCGCACGACCGGGGGCCTCCCACAGTACGGGCGCTGGGAGGTGCCGTCGAGGCGGCTTGCAGGACGTGCAAATCCCTTGCGCAGCAGGATGGTTGACCACCACCGGCGCGTCGGTGCGGTGTGCTGGGTGCAGCGCCCCGACCGTGCGGAGCCCGGTCCCTGGGAGGCATCATGACAAGCGCAGCCGCGGCCACGTCGGCCATCGACCCGGTGCTCGGCCCGGTCCGTTCCGCCCGCGAGGCCGTCCCGCCCCAGTTGTGGGAGAAACAGGTCCAACTCCTCGTGCGGGACTACCCGCACGACACAGTCATGGCGGCCAGGGTCCTCGACCAGGGCTACGCCTACCTGCTAACCGCGATGACCCACCGGGGCGAGTCCCTGGGCCTGGCCCCGAGCAAGCTCGTAGACATCGGCGTGCACACGATCATCCTCGACACCGTGGCCTACGCCGAACTACGCACCGCTTGCATGACCACGCCTCGTCTCGGTTTGACGAATCCTGCCGGTCCCCGGAGCCGCCCGCGGTCCATACGAAGGTGCTGCGGGACGAACTCGTCTCGGCAGCCGAGTGGGTCGCCCAGTATCTGAGCGAACTGCCCCACGGCCCGGTGAGCCGTCCGCTGCCTCCACCAGTGCAGTCGCGACTGCGTGAGGGCCGGCTCCGGCACCACAGCGCAGCGGCGGAGTGTGCAGGACTTCGTGCGCGATGAGATCGCGCCGTACCCGACCGGGAACGGGCACCCTGCCTTCTTCGCTTGGGTCAACTCGCCGCCCGCACCGGCCGGGATCGTCGCCGACCTGCTGGCCTGCGCCGTCAACGCGACCTGCGGGATGGGCGAGAACGCCCTGATGGACCTGGAACGCGGCACCGTCCGCATGCTCGCCGACCTGGCGGGCCTGCCCGATGGCGCGGCGGGGTACTGACCAGCGGCGGCGCCATGGCCAACCTGCTCGCCCTGGCCACCGCGCGCACCTGGTTCCTCACCCGGCGAGACTCCGCGGACGGCCCCGCCTACGACCGCGACCACGCCCGCCTCACCCTCTACTGCAGCGCCCAGGCACATGTGTCCGTCGCCAAGGCAGCCGCCTGCATCGGTCTGCCCGCCCACCGGCTGCGCCCGTCGCCACGGACCCGCACGACCGCCTGGACCCCGCCGTACTGCGCGCCGCGGTCACCGCCGACCTGGACGCAGGCCTGCTGCCCTTCTGCACGGTCACCACGCTGGGCACCACCGCCACCGGCGCCGTGGATCCGCTCGAACCGGTCTCGGAACTGTGCCGGAGCGTGGGCATGTGGCACCACGTGGACGGGGCCTGGGTCGGACTCGGCGCCGCCGTGCCAGCCCTAAGGCCCTGGACAGGGTCGGGCGCCGGGTTGCCGGCCCGGGCCCGACCCTGTGTTGGTTCAGCTCTTGCCGGTCAGGCGCCAGACCTGGTTCTTCTTGGTGGCCAGCGCACTGGCGGAGTCACAGGTCCACTGGTGGACCAGTGCTCCGACGGCGGTGGAGATCCCGCTGACGTCCACGCACTTGCCGCTGTGCACCGCGACGAGCTGGTAGTCGTTGGCGGCGACCTGCCGCAGCGTGAACTGCTGGTTCGTGCCGCCGTGACAGGTCCACTGATGGACCGCCGCGCCGTCGGCGGTGGAGGCGCCGGCGATGTCGAGGCACTTGCCGCTGTAGTGGTTCACCAGGGTGTAGGTGTCCGCCACCCCTGGCACCGGGCGGAAGTCGAACCGCTGTTCCTCACCGCCGCCGCAGGTGTACTGCCGGTACTGAGTGCCGTCGGCGGTGCTCTGGTTGGGGTCGTCCAGACAGTACCCGCTGTGCTGGGCGACGGCGGTTGACGAGAAGGTGGGCTGGTTGGTGTTGAACTGCCACCAGTCCATATTGAACAGGTACCCGCTGCCACCGGCGAAGCGCAGGTACAGATCGTGGGTCCCGGTCGCACCGGTAACAGGGCACGAGACCGTGCTCCAGGTCTGCCAGCCTCCGGTGCCCGACACAGTGCATGTCCCGACCGTTGGCCCAGTAGGACTGTCCAGGTGCAGCTCAACTCGGCCGCCGCTGGTGCTTGAGGCCACCCTGGCGGTGAACGAGCTGGCACCGGTGCCGAATGCTACGCCCTTGACCTTGATGTAATCGCCGTCTTCAATCCAGCTGACGTTCATCCCGCCCTCGCTGGAGGGTTCGGTTTCGATGCCGCTGCCCCACGCGATGGTCTCGGCTTGCTGACGGATATAAGGATCGAGCGTGCCGGCTTGCGGCGCCCCCTCCGTCGTCATATTGATCGCTGGAATGGTGCCGTCGGCGTTGTAGCTGAACTTCTCCACGGCGACCGAGCGGGTGAAGTTGCCGCCGCCTGGGAGGGCGCCGTTTTGGTAGAAGAAGTATGAGTTGCCCTTAAAGTCCACGATGCCGGCGTGGTTGGTGAAGCTGTTGCCCTGTGTGGGCATGACTGTTCCACGGTAGGTCCACGGCCCGGTCGGGCTGGGTGCCGTGGAGTAGGCGATGAACTCCGAGCAGCACTTGGCCGCGTACACCATGTAGTACAGGCCGTTCCGCTTGTAGATCCAGGGTGCTTCTTCGTACAGCGTGGGGCGGTCGGGGTTGTCGGTGCGGGTTCCGAAGCCGGCGGTGGTGAGCGGGATTTGGGTGGGGCTGCCTGCGTAGGAGGTCATGTCCGTGTTCAGCTTGACGTACCAGAGGTTCGGGTTGCCCCAGTACAGGTAGGCCTGGCCGTCGTCGTCGATGAAGACGGTCGGGTCGATCTCGCTGTTCTCTATCAGCGGGTGGCCGAGGGCGTCGCGGAACGGTCCGGTGGGGCTGTCCGACACGGCCACGCCGATGGCCATCCGGCCGGTCGCCCGGGCCGTCACCGGCACATACCAGTAGAACTTGCCGCCGCGTTCGATGGCCTGGCCCGCCCACGCGTCGGTCGACGCCCAGCTGAAGGTGTTCAGGCTGAGCGGCGAGCCGTGGTCGGTCCAGTTGACCATGTCGGCGGAGGACCACACCCGCCAGTCCTTCATCACGAAGGAGGTGGAGCCGTCCTCGTCGTGCCCGGTGTAGAGGTAGACCCGTCCGTTGTAGACCAGCGGGGCAGGGTCGGCGGTGTACACGTGCTGCACGATCGGATTGTCCGCCCTGGCCGCGGTGGGCTGCACCACGGCGGGCACGACGGCGAACACCAGCAGGAAGCCCACCACCCAGGCGGCCGCCCGGGTGAGTCTCCTACCGGTGGCGGGTGGTCTCCCTGCGGTCGGGTGAGCCGTTGGCATGAGGACGGCGGTACTGGCCATGGTGTGGTCCTTCCTGGTGCTGCGGGTCGGGGACTGAGCAGCTGGTCAGAAGCGGGGGAGGAACGTTGCTGCGCTCGGGGTGTGGTCAGTGCGGACCTGCGATACGCGCCAAGCCGCCGCGTGTCTGCGCGGCGTAGCCCGTGACTTCGGCGCTCGCGACTTCGGCGCCGGTGCCAGTGCCGGTGGTGTTCCAGTTGCTGTCCGTCGCGGATCGTCGCGTAGTCCAGCTGGATGGTCGCGGTGGAGGTGGGTCCCTGAATCCGGTGGGTGAGGGTATTGCGGGCCCAGTACAGGTCGGTGGTGGCTCGCGGTGCGCAGGGTCAGGCCGTTGTTGACGGACCACTTGCCGTGGTCCGGATTGTGGTTCGATTCCCGCTTCGGTTTCACGGTCGTTCCGTCGAAGGCGTCGCCGCCGGTCAGTGGGTTGGCCTGGCGGGATGGGGGCGGCGGAACGGGGCTGGGATACGACGTGCCCCAGGCACGGCCTACGAGTTGGGCGACGGGCCGGCCGCGCCAGGCCTGACAGGAGGACCACGGCCGCGCGGCGCGGGCGCGGGCATGGTGCGGGCGACGTCACACGATGCTCCGGGAGGCGATCGGGGCTCGCCGCACGAATGCCGGGTGCACCTTCCAAGTCCGGCACTTGGCGTGTGGGGGGAGAGCCTTACTGGTACGGATGATGCGGGTGCTGTCATGCCCGGCATGTGCACCATGCGCAAGCCGCTTCGGCCGGGCGTGGTCGATATTGCGAACGTCAACCGATCCTTCGGACGGCATGGATCCTAGGAGTTGATAGCGGACAGCACAAGATCCTTGATCGACCCATTCATGCCGAAGATTGAGGAGTGGCTCGACCGGTCGCAGCGCAGGATGCGAGCCGACAAGCTCACGAACGCCTCCAGCTACGGGGTTCACCGGGGGCGAGCGGACGACGCGGTGGGCGAGCGGCGGGGTACCGCCCTGTCTGCTCACCGACAACGAGAAGACGATGACCATCGACCGGGTCACCGGGATCGCGGTCCGTCATCCTCAAGTCGTGGCAGCGGGACGCCACTACGGCCTGCGAGTACACGCCTGCGTCCCGTTCGACCCGGAGTCCACATGGGGGCGGCGAGGCCACCGTTCGTATCACGAAGACGGATCCGATTCCGACCTCCGCGAACCCCGTGACCCCTCGCACCCTCAACTTGGGCTGTGCGGCAACCTTTTCGGGAGCGGTGGCAACCAGTACTGCAACGGTGCCTGTCCAAGCCTGCCCGTACCGCTACCTGGCCCTCGCGTCAAAGTCCCTTGCAATCAAGGGACTTGTTGTCGCCTGGTTTCAGTCTGCGAAAGTTTCTGCCCGCGGGTTTCGTCAGAGGTATTGACGTTATTTGTGGGATGCCTAGCATTCTCTTGCTCGATACTTCGACCTTTGTTCGGTATGTCGGACACGGTCGTGTCACGTCGGCGTCCGGGCAGCCTCTGACGGGGTGGACCGGAGTCGCTTGCTCAGGGATAACGAGGTCCTCATGCGCAGACATGGTTTCCGTCGCGGACGTCCGTCGGTGGTGCTCGCCGCCGTGGTCGCGGCCCTGGCCGCGTTGGCGGCGCTGCTCGTCGCCGGCCCGGCTCAGGCAGCCACCACCAGCGATGTGCGCGGTGTTGATTCCGGCCGGTGTCTCGATGTGTCGGGCGTCAGCCAGACCGACGGTGCGAACGTGCAGATCTGGGACTGCCACGGCGGCATCAACCAGCAGTGGACGTTGACGGACAGCGCCCAGCTGACCGTGTACGGCAACAAGTGCCTGGATGCCCGGGGCGGCGCCACCACGCCCGGGACCCCGGTGCAGATCTGGACATGCAACGGCAGTGACAACCAGCAGTGGCGGGTGAACCCCGACGGCACGGTCATCGGCGTGCGGTCCGGGCTGTGCCTGGAGGTCTCGGGCTGGGGCAAAGCCAACGGCACGGAGGCGCGGCTGTGGTCGTGCACCGGCGGCGCCAACCAGAAGTGGACCGGTCTGTCCGGGGCGAGCAACGCGTGCGCTCTTCCGTCGACGTACCGGTGGGCATCGACGGGCCCGCTGGCGGAGCCGAAGGCGGGGTGGGCCTCGCTGAAGGACTTCACCAGCGTCGTCTACAACGGTAAGCACGTCGTCTATGCCACGACGCACAACACCCTCGCCGGTAACGACGGGCGCTGGGGATTGACGACCTTCAGCCCCTTCACGAACTGGTCCGACATGGCCACCGCCACCCAGAACACGATCCCCTTCGACGGCATCGCGCCGACGCTGTTCTACTTCGCCCCGAAGAACATCTGGGTGCTCGCCTACAACGGGGCTTGGCCGTACAGCTTCGGCTACCGCACCTCGAGCGACCCCACCAACCCCAACGGCTGGTCCGCGCAGCAGGAGCTGTTCACCGGCACCCTCCCGAAGGGCGGCCCCCTCGACGTGACCCTCATCGGCGACAACACGAACATGTACATGTTCTTCGCCAACGACGAGGGTGACATCTACCGCGCCGGCATGCCCATCGGCAACTTCCCGGGCACCTTCGGTTCGGCCACGAAGATCATGAGCGAATCGTCGCTCGACCTGTTCGAGGCGCCGGAGGTCTACAAGGTCCAGGGCCGGGACCAGTACCTCATGATGGTCGAGGCCCAGAACTACACCGGGTACGGTCGCTACTTCCGCGCGTTCACGGCCACCAGCCTCGACGGCACGTGGACACCGTCACCGCAGGCCAACACCGTGACCAGCCCCTTCGCCGGCAAGGCCAACAGCGGCGCGACCTGGACCAACGACATCAGTCACGGCGATCTGGTTCGCACCAACCCCGACCAGACCAAGACCATCGACCCCTGCAATCTGCAGTTCCTCTACCAGGGGCACGACCCCAACATCGACGGCATGGACTACGGCCTCATCCCTTACCGGCCGGGCGTGCTGACACTGCAGCGCTAGCCGGTGGCATGACACAGGTCCGGCTCCGGTGTTCCTGACGTTCGCGGGCAACGACGCCCGCCGAACCGGGCCCGGAGCCCGACTGAACCATGCCTCGACACACCGTCAGGCCCTACCCACCCGACAACGTGACAACGCCCACCCGTGGCCGGCCAGTGCTGTCACTGCGAGGGGGCTGGGCATGCCCGCCCGCTGTGGGAGCGGTCGCGGACAGCCGGCTACGCACAGGTTCCGCACCACGCCGTTCCACCAGTACGTCATCCGCCGATGCCAACGGGACGACACAGCAGCCGAGTCGCCGACACGGACGGCGAACAGCCCCCGCCAGATTCAGCACTCACTCGCAGAACAGGACGACTGCATGAGAAAGCCTTGGATCCTGCCCCTCATCACGCTGGCCATGGCCGCGCTCGGGATGACGGCAGCAGGTGTGGCACCTGCCACCGCCGCCTCGAACACGCCCTTGCGGGTCATGCCACTCGGCGACTCCATAACCTGGGGCGTGGGAAGCAGCACGGGCAACGGCTACCGGGCCCCGTTGTGGGACATGCTCGCGGCAGACGGCCATCCGCTGGACTTCGTCGGCACGGGGCGGGCCGGTTCGATGTCCGACCCCGACAACGAAGGTCACCCCGGATACAAGATCCATCAGATCGCCGCGCTCGCCGACGCCTCGCTGACCCGCTACCGGCCCAACGTCGTGACGCTGATGATCGGCACCAACGACCTCAACGAGAGCTACCAGGTCTCCACCGCCGCCGACCGGCTGAAGTCGCTGGTCAACCAGATCACCGCTGACGTCCCCGACGCCACCGTCCTCGTGGCCTCCCTGGTCGTGTCCACCAGCGGCTCGGAGGAGCAGTACCGTGCCGCCTACAACCAGGCCATCCCCCAGATCGTGAGCGAGGCACAGGCCGCGGGCAAGCACGTCGCATACGTGGACATGAGCAGCCTGACCACGGCCGACCTGGACGACTTCCTGCATCCCAACGACGCGGGCTACCAGAAGATGGCCGACGCCTTCCACAGAGGCATCCAGTCCGCCGACAGCGCCGGATGGCTGAGGAACCCCGCCCCCGCTCCCTCACGTGTGCAGTCCGAGTTGGGCGGCAAGTGCCTGGACGTCAGCGGCTTCGGCACGGCCGACGGGACCGCCGTCCAGACCTGGAGCTGCACCGGCGCCGTCAACCAGGTTTGGTCCGCCTATACCGACGGCACCCTGCGCTCCATGGGCAAGTGCCTCGACGCCGCCGGCTTCGGCACGGCCAACGGCACCAAGGTGCAGCTCTGGGCCTGCCACGGCGGCACCAACCAGATCTGGGAGCCCTACAACGGCGGCTACCGCAACCCCGCCTCCGGCCGCTGCCTCGACATTCCGGGCTCCTCCACGACCGACGGCACACAGCTCCACCTGTGGGACTGCCACGGCGGCTCCAACCAGAAATGGACCACTCTCACCGCCGGATGACCCCCGCTCCCGGGACCCGAGCCCCTCCCCGCCCCGGTTTCTCGATCGTCTCGATCTTGTCCAGCAGCCGGATCTCGATGAACTCGGCCGACTCCGCAGGACTCGTCTCAACTCGCTCGGACGGTGTGTCGAGGGGCCGGACGTACTCGTTGCGCTCCATGGTCACTTCCCTTCGCTGGGTCGGGTGAGGGTGCACGGGAATCCTCCGCCTTGCACCTTTCACCGACCTTTCAGCCGGCGTGCGCGCCTCCCCGACCCCTGTGCCTCCCCGCGGCCCAGCCGAGGGTGGGGATGAAGTGCGTGCCGCAGGCGTCGAATTGGTCGACGTCGAGGGACTTCTGGTGCCGGAGTTTCTACCGGTAGTTCGTTAAATCCGGCGGTAGAGGTCAATGCCGTGTCCGGTGGTGACCGCGTCGATCAGGGCCTGGAGCTCGGAGGGTGGATCCTTGTCCGTCCAGGCTCTCCACCATCGGTTGAGGGTGGTGGCGGGGGTGAGCCAGGAACGGATGGCTTGTAAGGCCCTGGGCCAGCAAGGCTGTTGGGGCTGGTGGGACGGAGCCGGTCCCCCTCTCTGGCCCCTCGTTGGGGCACGGGTCCGGCGCGGTGGCATCCAGGGGTCCGGGTGGGGCGAACCACTGGTCCCAGCAGAAGGAGAAGGCGCAGTTGACCAGGGTCTGGTGGCGGCGGATCGCGCGGTCGGAGGGGACCTGAAAGTCGGCCCAGCCGAGTTCGTCCTTGATCTGCTTGCAGCTCTGCTCGATCCACGACCGCAGGCTGTAGAGGCGGACGATCTCGGCGAGGTCGGCCGGCGGGTGCGGGCCGGTGGCGGCGTGGGGTGCGTCGGGGTGGGGCAGGTTGGTGGCCAGGTGCCAGGTGGCCTTCTCCGGCAGCCGGGCTGGGTCGGTGGTGGCCACGACCAAGCGGCAGGGGGAATCGGGTCCGTAGCCGCCCAGGCGGGCATCGGCGGCCCACCAGGTCTCGGTGTGCCCGGCGCGGAAGTGACGTTCAGCGGGGTCCAGTCGCCGGGACGTTTGGCATCGCGCCAGGTCAGAGCGTGGGCCGCTTCGATGGGGATGTGCGGCTGGTCGCCAGACATTGTCCGCGGCTACTTCGGCGGCCCGTACGTTCGCTACATTCTCGAGAGAACCCTTTGACTTTCGGATCAATAACAGAGCCTGCATGAGACCGCGTCATGGGGCAGCCGCGCATCGCATCTTCAGCCGTACTCTCGCCTTACAGCAAAGCATTCTTTCACTCCGGCCGCCGCTGGCGTCTCACTTCACGGACACTTTCATTCCGAACAATTTCTCCGCATTTCGGAACGCAATCTTTTCCTTGTCTTCGCGTGGCAAATCGACTCCGCGGAACCAGTCGGTCTGCTCCTTTATGTCCGCGAACGGGTAGTCGGTCGCGAACATCACTCGATCCACGCTTATGTACTTCAACAGGAGATCGAGCAATTCGGTCTGAGGGAATGCGCTGGTGGTGACCCAGAAGTTGTCCTGAAAGTATTGCCCGATGGGCTTCTCGAGCGAGTCTTTGGTCGGCTCACCCATGTCATTGACGATCCGCTCGTAGTAGAAGGGAAGACCCTCCCCCATGTGGCCGATGATGATTTTCAGTGTGGGGAATCTGTCGAAAACCCCGTACGTGATCATCCGAATGCATTGGGTCAACACCTCCTGGTGCCAGCCATATCCAGACCCACTGAAAATGTAATCTTGGTACTCTTCCGTGTATTTAGACCGTGTGGTGCTGTAGTAGATCTTGAAGACCTCGTCAGCTGGATAGCCGGGATGTAGGTAGATCGGCACATCGAGAGCAACGGCACGTGCCAGCACAGGCTCGAAATCGGGATGATCGAGATACTTCTTCGCGATGTGTCCGTTAGTCAGTGCGCCCAAGAAGCCATCTTCCCGAACCGAGCGTTCCAGTTCGTCCGCCGCCGCCTCCGGGCTCTGCAAGGGCAAGGTGGTGAAAGCCTTGAAGCGGCCCGGATATCTGGCGATTGGCCCGTCCACGAGTTGCCGGTTAAGACGATAGGCAAGGTCGATGCCCCTTTGCCCAGGGACATTTTGCACAGAGGGTGTATGGGCAGAGAGGATTTGAACGTTGAGTCCCCCCGCATCCATATCGCCGATGCGGCGTTGGCCTAGATCCGAAAGACCAATTTCCTCAAGGAACGCTATGTGATCCCGATTGATGGAGTTCAGCTTCAACAACGTGGGAGTCGAAAAGGTCTCCTCCGTGCCGATGAAGGGCAGGTCCTGGTCCCGCCGTGAAATGTCCGAAGTCTTGTCCGAAGTCTCGTTCTCGCTCACTTCCGAGACGATGGCGTGCGTGGACAAGCCGGCACCAATGCCAAGTGCCGTGCTGGCGGTGAGAAAACTGCGGCGTCCCATGGGCTTCATGTCTGTCCCTCTCTTCAGGCGCTTATGTGGTGAGGCATCCGTACGGCATCCGTCTGCGAGACGCTTCAGGGGGTCTTCGCGTCCTGCTCGCGCACCACGGCAGCGCTCAGGTCGACGAACCGCTCGCCGGTGCGCAGCGGCTGTGGTGGAGCTGACGACCGCCCGCGTGCGCGCTGTGCGGGCCGACCGCGGCGGGCCCGCACAGTTGTCGGCGTGTGACCCCGCATGCGGCGACAGGGAACGCCGTCGCCTGCGCCCTGGTGGCCGCCTCGAACCGCAACCGGCCGGGCTGCGCTTTCCCCGATGGTGCTGCGTCGACTGCCATCACTAGCCTCCTGCATACGGAGTGCATCGCTTATCCGCATGCCGACTTCCTACCGAGCGAACCTGAGACGAACGTTAAAGAGCCGCTCACACGCCCTGCTAAATGATCAATTGTGGGAGCTTCTCGAGCCGTTGCTTCCGCCGTGGCCCGATGAAGGCGCCCGGCAAGCGGCTGGTGCCGGATCGGCAGTGCCTGCAGGGCATCTTGTACGTGCTGCGTACCGGGATCGGCTGGGAAGACATTCCGCAGGAACTCGGCTTCAGGTCAGGCATGACGTGCTGGCGTGGATCAACCCCGGGGTGTCCGAAGATCTGCCTCGGATCCAGCTTGCCCAGCTGAACGCGGCAAACGAGATCGACGGATCCTGGGCGGTGATCGACGGCAGCTACATCGACACGAAAGAGGGGGCCCTGGATCTTGAGTTCGCACCCATTTCTAGCCCCCACGTGAGCGGAGTCGAGGACCAAGGAGCCGGCGGTGCGCGGTCGCATTCGAAATATCGAGCGAGCGGCTCGGCCGGCACAGTTGGAAGATCGAGCGGTCGATCGCCTGGCTGTTCGGCTTCCGCCGGCTCACCGTCCGTACGAGCAAAAGGGACCTCACTTCCTCGCCTTCCTCGGCCTCGCAGCCGCCCCCTCACCTGCAAAGCTCGCGACGTGAGACAACCTCTTAGCTGTCAAATCCGCAAGCTGCCTGAAACCGCCACACAGTCTCCGTCGGCTCGACCGCCATCGACCCCAGTAAGCGACATGCCTGACGACAGGCTTCCTCCCCACATACTGGAAACGCGCCATCGCCGAAAGCGTCTGTGGAGGCTCCGGACTGTCTCGAATTGAGTGGAGTCGAGTTACTTGATTTCACGCTACTGGTGGTGGGGTACGGAGTTCGCACTCCGGCGGGCTGAGCACGCCCAGGGTGGAGGTGTAGCCCGCGTCGTGGGATCGCCGACTTCTCGTAGTAGGAGCGAGCGCCGGGTGAGGCGTTCAAGGCGGAGAACGCCTGGCGTTGCAGGGTATCGGCAAGCCGGTTGTTGCTTGCGAAGCGGGCCTGGACGGCGTGCGTCCTACCGGCGGTGTCAGCGGAGCAGTGGCAAAATATGCTGATGGGGGTGATCGAAAGCGACAGCCAGGCCGCCCAGTACGTACGGTTTCAGTCGCCTCACCGGAACAGTCGAGGCCACTTCACCGGCGATTTCGGGCTCGCCAATGCTCTGGCGAGCGAGGGAAAGCTCCGGTCGCGCCGAACCGGACGTGATGGTTTCCCGTCATCCGGCTCTAGAGAGTCATTGAAACTCCGTAACGTGCGGCACGGAGCCGGCCCACTTCGGCGAAGGCACTGCGGCTGCTGTCGAGCGGGGACGCGCAGGCTCCGGCACCCGGCACCCCGAACGCACCGGCCGGAGCGCCGTGGAGCGGGGGCCGAACTAGGCTGGAAGCAGCCGCTGGAAACCAGCCCTGACGGGGCACGGCTGTCCGGACGGAGGCGTGGTGCGTGGAAATAGCCGACAAGCAGGATGCCCCCACTGCCGCTGTCGTGGTGGACCCGGACGGCATGGTGAGCGGCTGGAGCGAGGGGGGCCGACTGCTGCTGGGCTGGACGGCTGAGGACACCGTCGGGCGCCCCGTGACCGACCTGCTGGTCAATCCCCCGCCACCCGGCTTCCCCGAGGGCTACGGCACCGGCCCCACAGGGTCTATCCCCCTACGCCACCGGGACGGTTCCACGGTGAACGCCGTGGTGACGGCTCACCCGCTGCTCGGCCCCGACGGGCGGACACAGGGCCACGTGGTGACCATCCAGCGCTGGGGACGCCGTCCGGTGATCGCCGACCGGGCATTCGAGCAGTCTCCCTTCGCTCTGGGCGTTTACGACCCCGAGCTGCGGTTCCTGTGGATCAACGCCTCCTCGTGCCGGGTGATCACGCACTCCGAGGAGCAGGTGCTCGGCAAGAAGTACCGCGAGGTGCTTCCCGAATTCGACCGCACGTTGTTTCCCGAACGAGACGACAAGCCCTACACCGACGCGCTCGCCCAAGTGGCGAGGACGGGAGAGCCCACGCGTCTGATCACCGTATTCCGCCCACACGGCAGCAACTACGCCAACGCCTGGGCCACCAGCATCTGGCCCGTCCGGGATACCGAGGGCAGGGTACGCGCGATCGCCAACTGGGGATTCGACATGAGCGCCGAGTACTGGGCTCGGCAACGCCTGCTCATCCTCAACCAGGCCAGCGGCGGCATCGGCCGGACACTCGACGTGATCGGCACCGCCCAGGAACTGGCCATGACCCCCGTGCCGAGATTCGTCGACCTCGTCAGCGTGGATCTGTTCGACGAGGTACTGCACGGAGAGGAACCGCCCTCCGTGTCCGCGTTCTCGCCCGGCGAGACGATCAGGCTCAGCCGTGCCGCCCAACACAGCGCGAAGGACAGCGCCGACCGGGCTCCCGGGCCCACGAATCCCGTCACGCACCGACCCGGTTCCGTCGCCGCCCGCTGCATGGCCACCGGAAGGTCCACAGTCGAGCTCGCGGCTGACCCCGGCCAGGGCGGCGAGTGGGCCTTCGGACCTGGGCTCGCCGCCGACCCGGTCCATTGGCCACCGGGCAATCCGGTGATCGACGAGTCCATCGCCGCGGACGGGCTGACGGGCCGCATCACTGTGCCGCTCCGGGCGCGCGGCGCGCTGCTCGGCGTCGTCACCTTCTCCCGCCTCGACCGGCCCGAGGCCTTCACCGCCGACGACCTGATCCTCGCCGAGGAGCTGACCGCCAAGGCAGCCGTCGCCATCGACAACGCCCGCCGGTACTCGCGCGAGCGCTCGACCGCGCTGACCCTGCAACGCAGCCTGCTGCCGCAGGGACCGCCGGTCCAGGAGGCGGTCGAAGTGGCCTCCCGCTACCTGCCCGGCGGGACCGAGGCGGAAGTGGGCGGTGACTGGTTCGACGTCATTCCGCTGTCCGGCGCCCGCGTCGCCCTGGTCGTCGGCGATGTTGTCGGTCACGGACTGCACGCCTCGGCCAGCATGGGCCGGCTGCGTACGGCGGTCCGCACCCTCGCCGATGTCGACCTGCCGCCGGACGAGTTGCTGACCCACCTGGACGACCTGGTTCTCCACCTCGCCAGCGACCTCCAGCCCGACAGCCACTTCCAGCCCAGCGGCGAGTCCGGCGCCACCTGTCTCTACACCGTCTACGACCCTGTCTCCCGGCGCTTCACGCTGGCGAGCGCCGGCCATCCGCTGCCGCTGATCGTCTCTCCGGACGGCACCAGGACACCCGTAGCCGCACAGCCGGGACCGCCGCTCGGCATCGGTGGGCTGCCTTTCGAGGCCACCGAGCTCGAGCTGCCCGAAGGTAGTCTGCTCGCCCTCTACACCGACGGCCTGGTGGAAAGCCGCGAGCACGACATCGACCAGCGGATCACCGAACTGCAGCGGCTCCTGGAACACTCGGCCACCTCACTCGAGGCCCTGTGCGACACGGTGATGAACGTCATGCTCCCCGAACGCCGCACCGACGACGCCGCCCTGCTGCTCGCTCGCACTCACGCGCTGGATCCCCACCACGTCGCCGACCGGGACATCGAGCCCGACCCCGCGCAGGTACCGCGTGCCAGGAAGTTCGCCGTCGACCAGGTCGACGCCTGGGGCCTGGAGGAGGCGGCCTTCGTCACCGAACTGGTCGTCAGTGAGCTGGTCACCAACGCCATCAGATACGGCGAACCGCCGATCAGGCTGCGGCTGATTCGCGATACATCCCTGATCTGCGAGGTCTCCGACGCCAGCAACACCGCTCCGCACCTGCGCCGGGCTCGCGCCTTCGACGAAGGCGGCCGGGGCCTGTTGCTCGTCGCCCAGCTCACCCAAGGGTGGGGCACCCGGCACACCACCAACGGCAAGACGATCTGGTGCGCGCAGACCCTCCCCCAGCCTGAGCCGCACTGAGCATCAAGCCCACGGACCGCCGCCGGCCGCACGGCACGGCAACGGCACCGCACCTGGTGCTGGGTTCCTCACCCCGCCAAGTGGTGTATCGCCCGACGCAAGCCCGTGCTTCGACTTCCTGGACCGTGTCCGCGCCGCCCTCGCCTATGCGGCACTCGGTGATGGCCGCATCGCGCTACGGTCCGCCCCAGGACGCCTTCACCAAGACGCCAGAACGCGAGCACCAGCTCAGGGTGGTGGCGGTGACGAGGCTGCTGAATCTGCGGCCGCCCCGGTTGGCCAGCTGAGACGCGGATGCTCGGCCGGGACCAGAGCGGGGCAGGCCGCGCCCGGTACGGCAGCAGGGCCCGGACCACGTGTCGCGGTCCGGGCCCTGCCCGGTGCGGTGCCGCCCTGCGGTGGCGGTGCGTCAGCTCTGTGCGGTGTTGTCGCCCGTCTGCCCGGTGCCCTCGGCTGCGGCTGCCTTTTCGCGCATCTTGCGCAGCAGCTCCGCCTTCTGGTCGGCGGCACCCTGGCGGTCGAGGTTGCGGTGCGGACCGTTGTTCTGCCGTTCGGCGCGGGACAGCTTCTTGCGCTGGCCGCCGCCCATGCCCACGGGGTTGTTGATGTTCTTGCTCACGGGTTCTCCCGGAAGGTTGTGAAGTGATCTACGGATTCATCGGTGGGGGACGGGCACGGCGACGTCGAAGGACGTCAGCAGGGGCCCATCACGCTCTCACTCGTAAATCGGCGTCTGGAAGAACATGAGCAAGACGTTACCTGGTCCCGTCGGCTCCGCATGCCAGGTTTTTCGCCGCCCCGGCGTCGGCCGGGCCTTCGGTGAGCGCCCAGGGGCAGCCGTTTCCTTCCAGAGCCAGCGGGGCTCTGCAGCGCCATTCCTGCCCCGCCTTTGCCACGCTGAGGCGGAGCGAAGGATGTGGCCCGGCTCGGGTTGCGGGCTCACGCATACGGCTGCCTGTCCTGTGCTTCCGCAGGCCCGTCGGCGACTTGCTCAATGAGCCGTCGCCGGTCCTTCGGCTCGGAGGCGCAGGCGTCCATTCCTACGGCGGCCAAGGGATGAGTGGTTCTGTCTCGAGATCGCCGTGCAGGCACAGCAGTACATGGTCGTCACCGACCAGGCAGTCGGTGTATGGAAGGGCGTGCGACAGAAGGCGGGCTGGACGGGGACACCGCGAACCCTGGTCAAGATGGGGAGACGGGCGGCCCTGGAAGGCCGGCCCGCCAGAGGGTGAGGGAGTCGCACCTGTTCAGTGCTGCTGCTCGCCGTGGTAGCGCTCGGCGAGGCGTGCGAGTGCGACAGCGGCGAGGAGGAGGCCGAAGTCGCGCAACGCGATGTCGTAGTAGTCGGGGATGGTCAGGAGGTTGACGATGATGCCGGCCAGCCACCCGGCCACCAGCCAGGCCCCGAAGCGGGGCGCGAGGGCCACGGCGATGCCCGCCACGATCTCGATCGCGCCCACTGCGTACATGGCCGCCTGGGCACTGCCGGGAACGAGGTCGTTGATCCAGGGCGCGAGGTAGGCGGGCCAGTCCACGAGCAGGTTGGCGAACTTGTCCAGCCCGAACAGGATCGGCGCCACCGTGAACGCGGTGCGCAGGATCACGAACGCCTGATAGCCGGGATCGGCGAGCAGCGCGCGCCGCGGGGCGGCGGACGGGGTGCTTGTGGTTGCGGAGGACATGGCGACCTCTCCTTCTATCGACAACTCTCATTACTTATAGAAGCTCCGATCTCTTCTTTAGTCAATGGCTGTGGGTTTTACACTGGTGTTCGTGGACGACCCGAACGAAGCACGTGACGCCGACGTCTCCGCCATCGCCGCTCTGGACGAGCCGACACGCAGGAGGCTGTACGACCATGTGGTGCGGCAGCCCGGCCCCGTCGGCCGGGACGAGGCAGCCGCGGCGCTGGGTCTGGCGCGGCAGACCGCGGCGTTCCACCTGGACCGCCTGGCCGAGGAATCCCTGCTCGACGTGGTCTATGAGCGCCGCAGCGGACGGGCGGGGCCGGGAGCGGGCAGGCCGGCCAAGCTGTACCGGCGTTCGCCGAAGCAGATCGAGGTCAGCCTGCCGGACCGGCGCTACGAGCTCGCCGGACGGCTCCTGGCACAGTCGGTGGAGGAATCCACGGCAACCGGTGCGCCGGTACAAGAGGTCCTGCACCGGAGGGCCGAGGAACTCGGCAGGCTGCTGGGCGAGCCAGGCAGCCCTGGACTTCTCGACCTGCTGGAGCGCTACGGGTTCGAGCCGCGGCACGAAGAAGACGCCGTCGTACTGGGCAACTGCCCCTTCCACGCCCTGGCCCGTGAGTCCACGCAGACGGTGTGCGGCATGAACCTGCATCTGCTGCGCGGTGTCCTTCACGGGCTGGGCGAGTGTGGGTACGTGGCCCGTCTGTCGCCCAGCCCGGGCCGGTGCTGCGTCCGGTTGGAACATGTCGCCTGATCGACCGGCGCGACACAGACCGCCAGCCGCCTATGTGCGGCGCTTGTGCAGCTCGATGGCCAGTGGTGTGGCGGTGAACATCGAGGAGTAGGTGCCCACCGCGAGGCCGATGAGCAGGGCGAGGGCGAAGTCGGTCAGGGTGTCGCCGCCGAGGACGGCCAGGGCGGTGAGGATGAATGCGGCGCCCATGCCGGTGTTGACGGTGCGGGGCAGGGTCTGCAGGAGCGCCTGATGGCAATGCGGGCGAAGGGCATCTCGCGGTAGCAGCGGGCGAGTTCCCTGATCCGGTCGAAGACGACGACGGAGTCGTTGACGGAGTATCCGATGACGGTCAGCAGCGCGGCCAGGAAGATGCCGTCAACGGGCTTGCCGGGCCAGGCGAAGAGGCCAATGAGGATCGCGACGTCGTGGGCGAGGGCGGCGACCGCCGAGGTGCCCCGCGCTGGTCGAAGCGGGCGGCTGCCTTCTCTACGTCCTTGCCGGTCAGCAAGGGTGCCTGAAGGCGCCGAAGTTGGCCGGACTCGTCGGCCCTGACGTGCTCGCGGAGCCGCTTGGGCAGCGGATCGGCAGATCGTCGGCGTTGGCCGCCGTGCCGAGTACCTGGTGGAAGGTGAGCTGGGCGGTCCGGCCGAGCACGTCGGCCGCCTTGCGCGGATCTTGCAGGCCGGGCCGTTCGACGACGATCCGGTCGCTGCCGGAGCGGGCGATGCTGGGTTCGGCTACACCGAGCGCGTCGATGCGGCCGCGCAGCACCTCCACGGTGCGGTCCGTGGCCGCACCGTCGGCGTCGGCGTCGGCGTCGGAGCTCGGGCGGGTCTCCAGCACGATCTGGGTGCCAGCCCGCAGATCGAGCCCGAGATGGACGGGCACGGTGAGCGCGGTGTACAGGGACAGGGCGACAGCAGCGAGGGCGATCAGCCCTCTGATGTGCGCGAATCGGTTCACGGCGGGCCCTCCGGAAGGCACACCGCGGCCAGGGCAGTGGCCGCGGCCAAGAAGGGTGAAGAGGTGACGGTTCAGATGCCGAAGAGCACCGGTGGTGCCCGGACCCCGTGCCGGAGTGCCGGTTGCTCCGATTCAGGCGGGCCTACAGCTGAAAATGAGAGCTGTGCGAACCGGAACGGGTCGGCGCCCATGCCAGGCGACGCACCCGGGGTGGAGATCGGCGGAGCATGACTTCCACCGGCACCGTCCCGATGGCTTCGATCGGAAACTGTGGTGACCGCAGGGCTCACACCGTCTGCGTACGGCTCACCGTGCGCCGAATCCTTCTCGGCCGCGAGCAGCGTGCTGACCGGTGCGCCATGGCGCGCACTGCCCAGGGTGGGTGGGCTGAGCAGGGCGATGAGGACGGCGAGCAGGGCGGCCCGAGCCGGGGCCCCGGGTGCGCGAGACAGTGTGCGTGACGCGGGCCACCACCGCCCCCTTTGCCTGTTCGTGGCCTTCCGCCCCGGGCAGACCGGCAGTCAGTGGGCTCAGGCTTGGATGAGGCCGGCGCGGATCGCGTAGCGGGTGAGTTCCAGCCGGTCACGAAGGCCGAGCTTGTGCAGCAGGTTCTCCCGATGCCGGTGGACGGTCTTAATGCTGATGAACAGCATCTCGGCGATCTCCTTGGACGAGTGGCCCTCGGCCACCAGCTTGAGCACCTCCTCCTCGCGCGGGGTCAGCACCTGATCGGGCGGCTCCTCACCGTGGCGGACCCGGTCGAGGTAGTTGCGGATGAGCGCGGTGACCGCCCCCGGATAAAGGAAGGGCTCGTCGCGCATGGCGGCGCGGCATGCGGCCACCAGGTCGCGGTCGGCCACGGACTTGAGCACATATCCGCCGGCGCCGGCCTTCAGCGCCTGGAAGAAGTACTGCTCGTTGTCGTGCATCGTCAGCATCAGCACCCGCACGCCGGGCTTGAGCGCGAGAAGTTCCCGGGTGGCCTGCAGACCGGTCATCCGGGGCATGGCGATGTCCATCACCGCCAGATCGACCTCATGGGTGCGGGCCAGCTCGAGGGCCTCCGCGCCGTCCCCGGCCTCGGCGACGACCTCCAGGTCCGGCTCCCGGTCGAGGATGAGCCGCACCCCGCGCCGTACCAACGCATGATCGTCGGCGAGGAGGATACGGATGGCGGATGTATGCGGCGTGGTCATGACTGCTTCCTGAGGGGCACGGTGAGCCGGACCGTCGTGCCGGACCGCGGCTGGGAGGTGACATCCAGAGTGGCCCCGATGAGCAGGGCCCGCTCGCGCATTCCGCGCATTCCCGCGCCTTCGCAGGCCGCCCCGGTGCCTCGGCCGTCGTCGACAACGGCCAGCACCACCGCCTGGCCGGTGTGGCGCAGGCTCACCTCGACCTGGCCGGCCTCGGCATGACGCGCCGCGTTGGTCAGCGCTTCCTGCGCGACGCGGTACAGCACCAGCTCCGTCTGATGGTCCAGCGCGGGCAGGCCGTTCTCGAAATGACGCACCACACGTATCCCCACGTGGGTGGCGAACTCGCCGGTCAGCGAGGCCAGCGCGCTGACCAGACCGAGGTCCTCCAGTACGCCCGGCCGGAGCCGACGCACCAGGCGCCGTACCTCGTCCAGGCTCCCCCGGGTGATCTCCTGTACGTGCCGTAGTTCACCGCGCAGGGGCTGGTCCGCGTCGTCGGCGGCCCGCTCCAGCGACAGCTGGATCGCGGTCATGCTCTGGCCCACCTCGTCGTGCAGTTCCTGGGCGATGCGGCGCCGTTCGGCTTCCTGCGCGAACAGGGCGCGGGCGCTGCTGGAGGCCCGTTCGTGTTCGAGGCGCTCGAGCATGGCATTGAAGGTGCGGATCAGTTCGGCGGTCTCACCGCGTCCCCCTTCCGGCAGCCGTTGCCCGGGGCGCAGCAGATCGACGGTGGTCATCAGCCGGGTGAGCCGGTCGAGCGGGGCCAGGCCGATCCGCAGCAGGGCCGCGTTGGCGACCAGCATGACGACCAGACCGGACACGAGGATGATCGCCTCGGTCAGGACCACCGGCACAGACACGGTCACCGGTGCCCACAGCAGCAGCGCGGTGGCGCTTCCCAGCACCACCGCGTTGAGCGCGAAGATCCGCCAGAACAGGGACACCGGGATGACGCCTTTCTCCGGGTGACACGACGTTGTCTCTACTGTCGGTCACCGCGCACCGAGCGTGAACTGCGTCCACTGGTTCCCGACCGGCGTGCCGTCCAGGCTGCCTGCTGCCGGTCCGCGCGGCCATGGGCTCCAATGCCCAATTCCCGGGCCCGGCCTGCCCACGCCGCGATGGGTCATACGACCTGCCATAGATGGGTATCGCGCCCGATGGGCTTTGCGCCGCATCGCGGCCACGGTAGAAGCACAAACCGCCACTCGTGATGTGCCGACCCTCACCGTCTCTAGGAGACACCATGTCACTCGATATGTCTCTGGCCGAAACCCGCCTTCAGCGGCTGACGGCGCACGAGGCCCTCCAGCGCCTCGAACACGAACGTGCTTCCCGCCTCACCCAGTTGCGGGCCATCGACGAGGCCGAGGCGGAAGCGGAGGAACAGGTGATGGCCGCGCAGAAAGGCACCATCCAGCGAATCCTCACCGAGGTCGAGGCTGCCGTCGCCCGTGTCCAGGACGGCAGCTACGGCACCTGCCAGGGCTGCGCCAAGCCCATCCCGGTCGAGCGCCTGGAAATCCTGCCCTACACCCGGTTCTGCGTCCCCTGCCAGCGCAACGCCGCCTGACGACCGCCCGTCCGCCTTCCCTCTCCCGCCCTGCCCCAGGGGTGAAATGGTGAACCATCAGATCATCGACGACGACCGCAGCACGACCCTGTCGATCGAAGACCTCGTCGCACTGCGCGAAAACCTGCACGAGCAACGCCTGTTCCGCCAGGAACAGCTGCAGCAGCTCTCAGCCGCGGCCACGATCCGCACCGACGCGTTGCGCGCCCAGCAGACCGCCTCCCAGTTGGAGGTCCGCGTCAAACTCACCGCCTCCGCCCGCATGGTCCTCGCCGACGTCGAAGCCGCCCTCACACGCATGGACCAGGGCCGCTACGGCACCTGCCATCTGTGCCGCGGACCCATCTCCCGAGAACGACTGGTGATCGTGCCTCAGGCCCGCTACTGCGCCCAATGCCAACAGGTCAGGGAGGCCAGCCGGTGATGACCTCGTCCGGGCCCCACCCGGTGACCGCCCGGCACCGCACCTGGCCCTGGTGCCGGCAGTGCACCGGCATCGCCCTCGACCTGGGCAGCGCCCGCACCCGCGCCTGGACATCAGGTCGACGGATGATCCTGGACGTGCCCACGGTCACCTTCCCGGGCACCGGTGCCACCTACCCCATTCAGCGCGGCAGCATCGTCGACACCCCAGGAACCGCCCGGATGCTCGACCGGCTGCTCGGCCAACGCCTGCCCCGCCTCGGCCGTCCCCTGGTCGTCCTCACCACGCCCGTCCTGGGCGGAGTCGCCTACCGGGCCCAAGCCCGCACCGCGGTCGAGATCCTGCGCCCGCGCACGGTTCTGACCGTCCCCACCGCACGCGCCGTGGCCACGGCCGCGGATGCCGACCTGACGCGCCCCCTGCTCGTCGTGGACCTTGGCGCTCACCTCACCGAGGCCACGCTCCTGGCTGACGGCGCAGTGATCGACGCTCACCACATCGCCCTGGGCACCAGTGATCTGGAGAGCCATACCCCGCCTGCGCAGATCGCCGACGCGGTCGTCGAGATGGTGACCGCCATGCTGGACCAGGACCGCACCTCCCAGACGCTCGACGCCCTCCAGCGGGGCGCGCTCCTCGCCGGCGGAGGCGCGCTGCGCCCCGACCTCACCAACCGCCTCACCAGTCGGCTGCCCGCCCCCGTCCAGCCGGTGCCCGCCCCGCACACCGCAGCCGTCCGCGGCGCCGCGAGACTTCTCCAAGCCGCCCACGCCCACCCATCCGCCACCGGAACCACCAACGTGGCGCACCCCTGTTAGCCGACCCACCGTCTCCGGCTGCGCCCGGCGACGCTGCCATGCTCACGCGGAAGGAGAAGCCCGTGGACGGCGAAATACCCCTGGCACAACCGCCCCCCGAAGAACCCCCGCGCGTCCTCCTGTGGCGCAACCCCCTGCGCCGTCGCACGGATCTCGTGCAGGCATGGATTGCCGTTGGCCTGTTCCTGACTGTCCTAGCCGGCGCCCCCGCCGCCATGTTCCTGGTCGGCGACACCGCCTACCGTCACTACAAGGAGACCGCCCGGCACCAAGCCGCCACCCGACACCACCTTCCCGCCACACTGATCCACGACGCCCCCCGCCACCCGGAACCGGGATCGGACGAGGCGAAGAGGGCCCTGTACCCGGCGACCGTCCGCTTCACCGACCTCCAAGGACACGCCCGCACCGCGAAGACCGACGTCGAACCCGCCCTGATCGCTGGCAGCACCGTCCGTGTCTGGGCCACCGCTGACGGAAAGATCACCGACCCGCCCCTGACCACGGAACAAGTCCGTAACCACACCATGGGCTGCGCCGTCCTTGCCACCATGGCTGTTCCCCTCCTCGGCGCCGCCGCATACGGCTACGCCACCCGCCGACTGGAGCGTCGCAACCTCGCCCAGTGGGACGCTGCCTGGCCAGCTACCGCTCAGCGGTGGACCACGTATCCCTGATCCGCTTGGCCCCACGGCGCTCAGGGGGTGGCCGGCCTGTTGCAGCATGCAACCGAGCAAATTGGCTGGATCAGCTTCAGAACCTGCTGCCCCAGCGGCCACCCCTCACTCGTACTGTCCTGTGCCGGCGCTCTTGAAGATGCTGTGCGCGTGATCACGGGTGCCGTGTCGTTGCCCGGGCAAGCAGCGTTGGAAGAGCGTGGAGACACGGAACGAAGAATCGCCGCCGCATGCGGCCCTGTTGGAGACGCACTGGCACGCCGCGCCGGTGCGGGACGAACCGGTCACGGGTGCTCGCGGTCAATGGTTTCGCTTGATGCTGCTGGCGTGTGCTGCGGCATGTGTGACTGTTGCTGTGGTCCTCGGGATGGCCGGGGAGCTGATGACGCCGATCCGGTGAGAGTCGGCGGCACGCTGTCAGAACCTGTCGGTGGGGAGAGCGTTGTGGCTGATCTTTCGGTCGTGACGATCGTCTCTGGCCGCTGCCTGGTGGCGCGGGTCAGCGGCGAGATGGACTACCAGAGCACTCCGTGGTTCCGGGCGCGGTTCAAGGAACTGATCGCACGCGGAGGCCGCTTCCTCGTACTGGACCTGGCCGAAGTATCGTTCTGCGACTCGGCCGGGCTGAACGAGCTGCTCGGAGCGCGGCGGCAGGCGGATGCGATCGGGGCGGTGCTGGTGCTGGCGTGCGTGCCCGCGCCGCTGCGGCGGACCCTCCAGATGACTGGAGCGGATCACGTCCTGCGAGTGTTCGACACCGTCGCCGACGCCCAAGCGGTCTTCGGCGGCTGAGTGCCGAGTGGCTGTACCCGACCTCGCCGTTCCCTCTTGGAGTGCCGTGATCGTCCGAAGCGCACCCTCGGGCTGCTCACAAGTGCTCACTTCCGCCAAGGCATGCCCCTACGCCATGAGGCGGTTCCCCGGCCGCGTCGTCGTGCCGGGGGTGCCGTCAGCCAGCGTCGGTCGCGGATGTGGTGCGGGGTGTCACGAGGCCGCAGTCGTACGCGAGCACCACAGCCTGCACCCGGTCGCGCAGTTGGTACTTGTCCAGGATGTGCGCGACATGGGTCTTCACCGTCGTCTCACCGATCCCCAGTTCACGCCCGATCTCGGCGTTCGACAGTCCCCGGGCCAGTGTGCGCAGGACATCCAGTTCACGGACCGTCAGTGCGTCCAGGCGAGGCGGCGGTGACGGAGTGCTCTGCGAGGGCATAGCGGCGAAGCGGTCCAGCAGCCGCCGTGTGACCCGGGGAGCCAGTACGGCGTCCCCGGTTGCCACCGTCCGGATCGCCTCGACGAGCGAGTCGGCCGGCCCGTCCTTCACCAGGAAGCCGCTCGCGCCGGACCTCAGCGCATCCACGACATGTGCGTCCAGATCGAAGGTGGTGAGGACGATGACGCGGCTCGACGGGCTGTTGCGGACGATCAGCTCGGTCGCTTCCACGCCGTCCATGTGGGGCATCCGGATGTCCATGAGGACGACATCGGGAGACAACCGTGCGGTCTCCGTGACGGCCTCCCGGCCGTCGGACGCCTCCGCCACGACCTCGATACCCCCCTCAGCCTCCAGAATGAGCCGGAAGCCCGTCCGGATCATGGGCTGATCGTCTGCCAACAGGACGCTGATGGGACGCATTCGACTCAGTTCTCTCGTCAAAGGATCGTAGGAAGGATCACGCCAGGTCCAGCACGGCGTGCACACAGTAGCCGCCCCCAGGGCGCGGGCCCGTGTGCAGCGTCCCGCCCACCGCGGCGATCCGCTCCCGCATACCCACCAGCCCGTGACCGGCGCCGTGCGCGACCACCGTGGCGTCCCGCACTCCCGGCGCGACGCCAACCGCGCCGTCGTCGCAGATCCGGATGGCGAGCCGCGCCGGCTGGTCCTCCCAGACGAGGTCAACCCGAGCACGGGTCGGACCGGCATGCTTCATCGTGTTGGTCAGCGCTTCCTGAACGATGCGGTAGGCCGTCAGATGGGTCCCGGCCGGCAGGGCGAGCGGTGCACCTGACACAGCGAAATCGACGTCCAGACCGGTGGCCCGTACGGAGTCGACCAGCGAGGGCACGGCGTCGACGGTCGGCTGCGGTGGCTCCTTGGAGGGGTCGTGCCGCTCCTCTTCCTCCTCGGTGCGCAACACATCCAGCAGCCGACGCAGCTCCGTCACGGTGTCCCGGCCCGTCTGCTCGACCGTCGCGTGCAGCTCATGGGCCTTCTCCGGAGCACGGTCCTGCACGCGGTCGGCGGCGATGGTCTGTACGACCATCAGGCTCACGTTGTGCGCGACGATGTCGTGCAATTCGCGGGCGATGCGCGCCCGCTCGTGCATCACCGCCGCCCGTGCGTTGGCGGCCTGCTCCCGTTCCAGCGCCGCCGCGCGTTCCACGGCCTCGTCCCGGATCGCGGTACGAGCCCTCGCAAGCCGGCCGAACGCCCAGGCCGCCAGCAGCAGGACGGCCACGGTGACGAACGCAGCCAGCCGGTGTCCGGCCGGTGCGAGCAGCGCTTCGGTCAGTGCGTCGAGGGGCACGAACACACCGGCGACGACGGTCGTGAGCCAGGGTCCCCGACGAACCGCCGTGAGGAACACGGCCGCGGCGACAGCCAGATAGGTGGGGCCGATCGAGGTGCCTTGCGGTCCGGCCACCTGCGGCACATAGGAGAGACCCTGCAACGCGGTCGCCGCCGACGCCGTGATCAGCAGACTCACCAGCGGTACGTGACGGTGCACGGCGAGCGGCACAGCGGTCAGCAGTACGAGGCCGAGCCACCAGGCGTCAGGTGTGCGGAGTGCCTGGTCGCCCGCCGGAACGGCCTCGGGCAGCGCCAGGCAGCCGGCGACCGCCAAAAGGGCCAGTCCCGTATCGGTCACCGCGGGTGGTATGCCGTGGCCGGCCAGGGACCTGATCGCTTTCATGGTGCAAGCCTAGAGCGGCACCAGCGCCGGACCGCCGTACCTGGGGTGGAGCCGACCGGCCCCCTCTCCTTCCTGGTGCCTCCTTCTCAGGAGGGAGGACCGGTGTCGCTCGCCGAACCGGCCCGGAGCGGGTCGGACCGCGGAGCCGGGGACGGGACCGTCGACGACTGCGGCGAGCCGGGAAGGAGGCTCCACCAGTCCGTAGATGAGGGTGCACCGCTCCGCGCGAAAATCCCACGTGCTGACGCCGTCGACCCTGGTCGGATCCTGGAGTGCTCGGCTCCTCCGTACGGCGGAGCCGGCCCGCCCTCTCATCTGCGTGGCGGAGCCGCCGTATAGCCGCCGAGACGGAGGATCCTGCCGCGCAACGGCGATGGACTGTGAGCACCACTGACCGAACCGATCAAAGGTCCCCACATGCTCGGAGCACGCAGCCGCCGAACACCGCCCGCCGCGCCCATCGGAATCGACTCCGCCCGTAGTGCCGTACGTCTGACGCAGGTAACCAAGGCCTACGGCAGCGGCCCGTCCGCGGTCGTCGCGCTCGATCAGGTCAGTACCGGCATCGGCGTTGGCACGTTCACCGCCGTCATGGGCCCCTCGGGCTCGGGGAAGAGCACCTTCCTGCACTGTGCCGCCGGACTCGACCAGCCGACGTCCGGGGTGGTGCAACTCGGCGGACAGAACCTCGGGGACCTCGCGGAGCGGCAGCTCACGACGTTCCGGCGGACCCGTGTCGGGTTCGTCTTCCAGGCTTTCAACCTGCTGCCCTCCCTGACCGTGGAACAGAACATCACCCTCCCCCTGCGACTGGCCGGTACCAAGGCCGAGAAGGGAGCACTGGGCGGCATCGCAGCCGCCGTGGGTCTCGCGGGACTGCTGGAACGCCGCCCCGCCGAGCTCTCCGGGGGCCAGCAACAACGTGTCGCCATCGCGCGAGCCCTCATCACCCGCCCCGAGGTGATCTTCGCGGACGAGCCGACGGGCGCACTGGACCCCGACACGGCCGAGGAGATACTCGACCTGCTCCGGCAGGCGGTGACCGACCTGCACCAGACCGTGGTCATGGTCACCCACGACCCGGCCGCTGCGCAGCGCACGGACCGGGTGCTGTTCCTGGCCGCCGGCCGAATGGTCGACTGCGTCGAGGCACCCTCCGTGGCTCGGGTCAAGAGCGTCATGAGCGAGCTGCGGAGGGCGTACTGATGCTCCGTCTCGCCCTGGCCACCCTGCGGTCGCGCGCAGGTGCCTTCGCCGCGACGTTCACCGCCCTGCTGCTTGCGGCGGCCGTGGTGAGCGCCTGCGGGGTGCTCCTCGAATCGGGGCTGCGCTCCGCACTTCCGCCGGAACGGTACGACAAGGCACCGGTCATCGTGGCCGCGAGCCCGTCCGCGGAGCTGGAGGTCAAGTCCGCGGACGGGTCCCTCTACCGAAGCGCGCAGCCCCTTCCTGAACGGTCCCGTCTCGACGCATCCCTGGCCGATGCCATCGCCGCAATCGACGGCGTCACCTCGGTCGTGCCCGACCGCCGTGCCACGGTGCGTCTGCTGGCGGGGGGCCGCTCCGTCACCGGAGCGAACGGCGCCGTACCCCAGGCACACACATGGGAGAGCCGTGTCCTGGGCGGTTACCATCTCACCGCGGGGCACCGCCCCGAGACGTCCCGCCAAGTCGTCCTGGACGCCGACCTCGCCGAACGCGCCGGCCTGCGCGTCGGCGACGACGTCCGGCTGATGTCGACGGCCACGCCCCTCACCTTCGAGGTCACCGGCCTCGTGACCCTGGACAGGGGCCGCACCCCGCGGCAGTCGGTGCTCTTCGCCTCCACGGCCGCGGTCGAGAAACTGGCTCCGGCCTCGCGCACGTCCGTCGACGCGTTCGGTGTGCTCACCGCTCCCGGGACACCGACGGGGCCGGTCGCCGAGCAGATCGAGAAGACGCTCAAGAACACGAACGCGTCCGTGTACACAGGCGGCGGGCGAGGCGAGGCGGAGTTCACCGACGTGGCGGTCGGCGCGGCAGCCCTGGTCGAGCTCGCCACCGCGATCGGCGGCAACGTCATGCTCGTGGCCGTCTTCGTCCTCTGCGCGACGACGTCGCTCGCCATCCGGCACCGACGGCGGGAGATGGCTCTGCTGCGCGCGATCGGCACCACGCCGGGGCAGCTGCATCGCATGATCGCCGCGGAGTCCGCCCTGGCCGGCCTGACCGCAGGGGTGCTGGGCTGCCCGCTCGGTGTCGGCGTCGTGTCCTGGCTCAGCGGCCAGTTCGCCGGACGCGGCATCGTGCCCCCGGACTTCCAGCCGGTGATCGGACCGCTGCCCTTCCTCACCGCTGTGACGGCCACCGTCCTGACCGCGATGGGAGCCGCCTGGTTCGCCGCCCGGCGTGCGGCGCGCATCCGCCCAACCGAGGCGCTGCGGGAGGCGGCGGCCGAGCCCGACCGTCTGGGCCGCGGACGGCTGGTGGCCGGCGGGGTCCTGCTCACTCTGGCGGTGTCCGTACTGGGCCTGGGCCTGGCCTACCGCACCGACTTCATGACCCTGGTCGGAATGGCCAATTCGCTGGTCCTGGTGCTCGTGATGGCGGCAGCGGTCCTCGGGCCGGTACTGACGCGCGCCGCGACCGCTCTGCTGGCCCCGCTGATGCTGCGTACCGGCGTAGCCGGGTGGCTCGCGGCGGCCAACTCCCGCGCGCACGCCGCCCGGACGGCGGCGGCCGTCACCCCGCTGATCCTGGCGGTGTCCTTCGCCGCGACCGTCGTCTTCACCCAGACCACCCAACTCGACAGGTCCGCTCAGGAGATCCGCTCGGGCACGATGGCCGACCAGGTGCTGACCTCCGCCGCCGGCGTGTCCCCGGACCTGGCACGCCGGGCCGCTGCGCTGCCGGGCGTGTCGGCCGCCACCGGGGTCGTCCGTTCCAGGGCCGTGGGTGTGGGCTCCCTGCTCGGTACGGAGGAAACCGTGTCCCTGACCGCGCAGGGCCTGCAGCCGTCCGCCCTGTCCGCCACGGTCGACCTGGACGCCCGCGAAGGCGACCTTGCGGACCTCGCTCCGGACACGGTCGCCCTCAGCACGACGGCGTCTTCGTGGCTCGGGCTCGGCGTCGGGGACCGGGCTCACCTGTATCTCGGCGACGGCACACCCTTCACGGGCAAGGTGATCGCCGTGTACGGGCGGGGGCTCGGCTTCGCTGACCTCACCTTCGACCACGACCTGCTGCTGTCGCATACCACCGCGGGGGTCGACCACTCGGTACTGGTCCGGTCCGGGTCCCGGTCCGGGGATGTCGCGGATCAGCTCTCCACGCTGGCTCGCGCATACCCGGGTACGGCACTGAGCGGCGCCCTAGCCGCGGACGATCTGGTGGCCGAGCAGAGGGCGATGGCGTGGGTGAACTACGTGGTGGTGGGGCTGATCATCGCCTACACCGCGCTCACCGTCGTCAACACCCAGGCGATGAACACCGCCTCGCGGCAACGGGAGTTCGCCCTGCTGCGGCTGACCGGTGCCACCCGCGCGCAACTGCTCGGGATGGTGCGCCGGGAGAGCGCCGCGGTGGTGATCGTGGGAGCGGTCCTGGGGACACTCCTCGCCGCTCCCCCGCTGGCGTTGGTTGCGCTCGCCCTGACTGGCGGGCCGATGCCCACGGTGCCGGTGCCGGGCTGGCTCGCGATCGTCGGCACGACGGGTCTGCTGGCGGTGGCCGGGGCGCTGCTGCCCAGCCGCCTGATGCTCCGTGCCCGGCCGGTGGACGCCATCGGGACGAAGGACTGACGGAGTGACGAGTGGTCGCCGGGGAGGGGCCGACTGATAGCGTGCGCTCCCCTGCGGCATGTACCAGGTCGGGGGTCCACGCCGGTTCGGGGCTGCCTCACCAGCCTCCACCTGCCGCGCCTGCTGCACAACGCCGTCACGGCCCTTGTTGCTGGCCACCCCCTTCTCCTGCGTGCCGCCGTGACCGACGCGTCGGTCACGTGCCGCCCGCGCCCGCCGGGGCGGCGGGGCGGCGGGACGGCGGGAGCGTGGTTCCCCGCCCCTTCGGGTTGCGCAGCTAGGCGTACGCTCCGTCACGATGCTCCCTGTCAGCCCGGCCGTACGGGGACCTCACGCTCGTTCCCGGACAGTGGCGTGCCTGTCCGGGAACGAGGGAGTGACTGCTACGACGCGGACGGCGAAGGCGTCACCGCGTCCGAGGGTTTGCCGGGCAGCGGCTCGAAGGCCAGGGCGTCCCAGGCGATCGAGTCGTCGCCGGTGCCGTTCGCGGTGTGCGAGCTCAGCAAGACTCTCGGCGTGCCGTGGAACTCGTACGACCCCAGCGAGACCCAGGTGTTCTTGCCGCCGGTGTCCTGAGAGATCGTCTTGTCCACGACCGTGCCGTCACCGAGGTCGATGTGGTACGTCGCCTGGTCGGTGTCGGCCTGGTGGTCGGGCAGGTGCACCATCACCCGGGCCCAGCCCTTGATCTCGCGGTCGGGCGTCCAGGTGCCGGTGACGACCGAGTCGGTGAGGTCGGCCACCCGGGTGTGCGTGAACCAGAAGTGGCCGCCGAAGCCCGCACCGAGCTGATGGAAGTCGATCTTCGACGGGTAGACGGTCGCCCCGTTCTGCTCGGCGGAGCCGAAGGTGAACTCCAGGGTGCCCCGGCTCACCCAGTTCCTCTTGCTCGCGCAGGGGTTGGTGGCTCCGACCCGGAACTTCACGGTGTTGGGCACGTCGTCCACGATCAGGGCGTTCGGCGGGAGGGCGGAGGTGCAGGCCGCCGGGTGGACCGGGGTGAGCGTCGGTTCCGGGTCACCCGCCTGATACTTCAGCACCTCCGTGCCGCACGTCGTGGCGCAGTCCGTCCACGACACCGGCTGGTGCCACCAGCACTTGAAGTCGTCCCGCTGGCAGGGGCCCTCGGGCTGGCTGGATCCCTCGACCTTGCGGGGCTTGGAGATGTCGCATTCATTGCCGGCGGGCTTGCAGAAGGTGTCGTGCGCGGGTTCGGCGTCCGGCGCACTGCCGGTGGGCCAGCGGCCGACGGCGAAGGCCTTGCCGGTGGTGCCGGTGGCCGGGTCGGTCTTCTGCTGGGAGTAGGCCGCCCAGCCCAGGACCCGCTCCGGGTAGGACCACAGGTTGGGGGTGCGGGCGTCGTCATAGCCGGACGACAGGAACATCTTCCGGTCCGCCGGGTAGATGCCGTTGGCCGGGTTGTTGAACCAGCCCAGGCCCCAGGGAGCGGCGGAGTCGGAGGAATCGGGCTGGTTGAGGCCGCTGTTGTAGGCCCACAGCGCGAACCACCAGTTCTCCAGGTACTTCGGGTCACCGCCGCCTGCGAGAACGCCCTTGTCGTAGAGCTGGTTCCACTTGTCCTGGAGGATCTGCAGACCGGCGGCGATGTTGGCCGCGTAGTCCACCGTGATCGCCTGCTGCTGCTCGGCGGTGTAGGTGGTGTCCGACTTCGCCATGCCGCTGGTCACCTGGGAGATACCGTAACCGCAGTCGGCGGCGGCCCAGTTGACGGTGTGGACGCTACCGCCGTTGCCGTAGTAACCGCCCTGGGTGAAGTTGCCGCTCTCGCCGGCCGTCGCCCGGGAGGTGGCCTGGATCAGGTTGGACTCCTGGGCGAGGACACCGAGCATGATCTGCGCGGGCACCCGGCCGCCACCCTTGAGCTCGTGGGACGGGAACAGACCCTGCGGGGTGTAGGACGCCAGGTCGGTGCCGTTCCATCCGGCGCGCCGCCGCACGTCCAGCTTGCCCTGTACGGCGAGGTCTGCAGCCCACTCGACCATGGCGGCGGAGGGCTGGAGCGACTGCAGCTTCGGGTCGTTGCGGGTGACCGCGCAGGCCCGGTCCGGGTCGGTGGTGGTGGTCGCCGGGCCGTCGTCGGAAGAAGCGGGGGACGCGGTGGTGCCTTCCGGGGTGATGCCGTCCGTGTGCATCCCGTCCGACAGGGCCGGGGACTGCTCGTCGCCCTGGGCCTGCTCCGGCGCCCTGGGCTTCACCCGGAAGCCGAGGGTGGCACCGGTGCCGGACAGGACGGCGTCGATGCCAACGGGCCGCGCGGTGCCGGCGGAGGCCTTCTTGCCGCCCGCCGCCTCGGTGCCGCTGCCGACGGCGGTCAGGGCGAGCGTGCCGGTGGTGGAGACCTCGGCGGTGGCCGGGACGTCCAGCGCCTTCCAGCTCTTCGGCAGGGCGGATTCCGTTACGGCGTCCTGCGCGTCCTTCCCGGTGAGGTAGACCCGGCCGCCGGTGCCGCGCACCGCGAGCGCGCCGAGGGCGCCGGAGCCGAGCAGTTTGTCGGAGCCTGCCGAGGTGACCCGGTGGACCTGCGTCTTCTTCCCGGCCGGGACCTGGTAGGCCAGGCCGCTGTGTGCGTCCGGCACCAGCCGGAACGGTGTTCCCGCGGTCCGGGCCAGAGTGCTGGTGTCGCCATGGGCGTCCACCGAGAGGACGGAGTTGCCCAAGGCCGCCGCGATCTTGTTCCCGAGAGGCACGGCGGAGGTCAACTGACCGGGCACGGCCTGCTGGCGTACCAGCCGCCCCTGCCGGGCGTCGACGGTCAGCAGTTGTGTGCCGTCGCCCTGCGGCCGGGAGAGCACGGCCTGTTCGCCGTCGCCGCAGCCGGGGTTGAAGTAGGCGAGGGAGACCAGCTCCGGCAGCTTGGTCACCTTGCCGTCGGCCAGGTCGACCACGGCCGCGAACGCGCGCCGCTGGAAGCTCTCCTGGTCGTTGACGGCCTGCCGGGGCGCGTAGACCACGACCGCGCGGTCGCCGGAGCCCGTCACGCAGGTCTGGCCGATCCACTGGTCTGTGTCGATGCCCGGCTCGGAGAGGGTGGCGGCGGTGCGCCACTTGTAGGCGTGTGCGGCGTCGGCGACCAGCACGTGCAGTCCGGTGGCGTCGCCGTCGTAGGTGACCATGCGGTCGCCGGACTTCTGCCACCCGGGGGGCAGTTGGGAGGTGTCGGTGACGTGGTCCGCCGGTGTCGGGACGGCCGGGTCGGAGGAGGAGGAAGTCAGGGCTGCCGATGCCAGCGGTGCGACGAGCGCCATCGCCAGCATGGACAGACCGCCGGCCGCGGCTATCCGGCCACGTCGGCTCTTCGGCACCCGCCAGCGGTGCCTTCCACCTGAATGTTTACGAGAAACGCGCAAGGTGTTTAGTCCGTTTTCACTTGTGCAGTTCGGATGCCGACCTCTATGGCTCCCCCAGGCCGACGAAGCGGAAGTTATCAATCCGATGTGTACGCACAAGGAGAACAAGGGGTGTTACCGAGCGGTATTCACGAAATTCACACCAGGTGTGGAGAGTGATTCTCATTTCCCGCCCAACTGCCCATTATTTACCGAATGCTTGACTCGTTCATTGCACGGAACTCAAGAATCGGCCCCTGCACCGTCGGCTGAGCCGCCGTCGGGCTACTTCGCGACCGGGCCCTTGTGGCCCGACACCCGGGCGATCCACGTGATGAAGTCGCCGCGGTCCTCGCCGCCCACAACTAATACTCCAGCCGTAGATCGTGATCTTCATGTCTGATTCGCGGCTTGTCGGCGGTAACGGCTGGCCTGGGCTCGGGCCTGGTGGCGGCGGCGCCAGGCGGACCAGCGGAGCCGGTGGGCTGCATCGTGCACGGGCCGGACGATCAGCGTCGTGAACAGTCGCTGGATCTCGTTGCAGGTGAGCGGGATCAGCTCGTCCGGGGCGGGATGGCGGGCGTGTTCGTCGGCGCGGACGACGGCGAGGAAGGCGTGAGCGAGCATGGCGAGGGTGACCCAGCGGGACCAGGAGGTACGGCGGCGAACCTGGTGCTCGTCGAGTGCGGCCAGGCCCTTTCCGGATTGGAAGAACTCCTCCACCCGCCATCTTGATCCAGCGACTCTGACCAGCACGGCCAACGGCACGGACGCGGGCGAGTAGCAGCGGTAGTAGGCGAGTTCACCGGTGCTGCGGTTACGGCGGATCAGCAGCTGACGACTCCCGGGGCGGGGGTCGGCGAGGTCGATGACTGCCCAGTTGTAGAAGCGGTGCCCCTTGGCCCCGGCCCCTGCCGATAGCTTCTGCCAGGCCCGCTTGGGCACCTTCTTGGACAAGATGTCCGCACGGAACTTCCCTGCACCGGTGGTGACTTCGTGCGAGCAGGCCACCGCGAGGACGTAGCCGGTGTCGCGTTCCTCCAGTGCGGTTCGCAGCTTCGGGTTGCCGCCGTAGACCTCGTCCCCCGCCACCCAGGCAGCCTGATGGCCGGCGTCCAGGAACCGGGCGACCATACGAGTGGCCAGCTCCGGCTTGGTCGCGAAGACGGTGTCCTCGTCCAGGCCCGCAGCCCGGCAGCGGTCGGGGTCCAAAGTCCAGGAGCGCGGAACGTAGAGTTCCCGGTCCACGGCGGTGTGGCCGCGCTGACCCGCGTAGACCAGATAGACAGCGACTTGGGAGTTCTCAATCCTGCCAGCGGTGCCGGTGTACTGGCGCTGCACCCCGACCGTGCTGGTGCCCTTCTTCACGTCCCCGGTCTCGTCGACCACCAGTACCGCCCGGTCGTCGTGCAGATGCTCCACCACGTACTCCCGTACGTCATCGCGTACCGCATCGGCATCCCACTTGGCCCGGCCCAACAGGTGCTGCATACCGTCCGGAGTGGTCTCGCCGGCCCACTCCGCGATTGTCCAGCAGTTCTTGCGTGGCAGGTCGGCCAATAGACCGAGCACCAACCGCGCCGCCCTGCGCCGGGGTTCGACCCGCGCGAAGCGCCCCGCGATCCGGCCCATCAGACCCTCGAACGCGTCCCGCCAACGGGCGGGTTCTATGCTGTGACCTGCGGCCACCGTCTCTTCGTCAGTCCACACAACTCACGATGATCAACGGTGGCCGCAGCCGTCTTATCGTCGGCCCTGACCAGCCAACATTACGATCTGTGCCTGGAGTAGGCGGCGGTCGAAGGGGCGACGCAGGCGCACCGTCCCGTATCAGGAGGACATATGCGACGTGGCGAAGTCTGGTGGGCAGATTTCAACGAGCAGCGGGCAGTCGTACTGCTGTCGGGAGAAGAGGCGTCCGGTTTCTTGGCGATGCAGGTCGTCGCTCCCGCGGGCACCGATCTCAGCGGCGTGGCCGTTGAGTTGGCAGTAGGTGCCCCCGAAGGACTGCCTCTCGAAGGCGTCCTGAGAGTCGCACTTCCACGTCCCGACCTCATCCCTTGCACTTGGCTGGTCACCCTGGCCAGGGAAGACCTGACCGGGCAGGCGGGCGTCCTGCCGTCCGCGAAGCTCAGCGAGATCGAGGATGCCCTTCGTCTCGGTGGACTCAAGTAGGCAGAGAGGGATGGACGCCGCCGATGGCGCGGCCGGTCTCGTCGAGATGGTCAATGGTGGCCGCGCCATATCAGCGGCGCCCCCAGTGACAAGATCACGATCTACGGCTGGAGTACTAAGCGACTCGGCAGACCTCCTTCAGCAGGGTCGCGGAGCCCTCTTTCTCCGGCGGGCTTGCGCCGCTATAGGGCGCCTGCAAAGCCTGTCAGCGGCAAGTCGTCTGGTAGCGGGGAGGTGACGTGCTTTCGGGTGCTGGGGTGTGCGGGCTGCGTACCCGTTACTCGACGGATCTGCCCGATGCGGAGTGGGCGATTTTCTGTCCGCTGGTTCCGGGGGTCAGGCCCGTGGACGGCCGGCAAAACACACACGACGGGAGATCCTGAACGCATTGGTGTACTGGTGGCGGGCCGGGTGCGCCTGGAGACTGCTGCCGCATGAACTGCCGCCCGGGCAGACGGTCTACCACTACTGGCGGCGGTGGCAGCAAGAGGGCGTGTGGGAAGTGATGTTGATGGCTCTGCGGGAACGCGAGCGGGCACAGCTCGGCCGTGATCCCACTCCCAGTGCGGCCGCCGTGGACAGCCAGAGCGTGCTGCTGGCCACCGACGCGGCGCAGCGCATTCCGCGCTCCCACCCACCTGGAGCGCGGCCGGCGCTCTGCGGCCATGACTGTCCTCCGGAGCGAGGATCATCGCCGTCTTCCACAATCCGGGGCCGGCTGGCGTTCGGGCTCCCGAAGGCACCCTCCCCCGGTCGCCTTACACGTGACGCGGCCGGGGGAGCGATTCACTCGTGACGCAGTCCCTGCGGTCGCGTCGAACGCCACAATGCCGGCAGGGTCAACAGGGCGACACCGATCGAGGCGGCCGCCCCGATGCCGGCTATGGCCACTAGGGTGCTCCAGTTGTGCGTCACAGGCCTTCCGGCGAGATCGAGCAGCGTGCTGCCCAGGGCCGTCCCGATCGACTCCGCCACGAGCAAACCAAGTCCGACGGGGAGTACGGACTGCAAGAGGACGGATGTGGCGAGCGTCCGACGGGGCGTGCCGAACGCGACGAGTACGGACAGGACCCGTGCGCGCTCGCGGACCTGTTCGAGCGCACCGAGCAGCATGCTCGCTGCGATCAGTCCCAGCACGGCGGTTACCCCGGCCAGCAGAGCCCGCCTGACTCCGTCGAGGGCAGGGTCGCCCTGGGACTTTCCAGGAAAGTCGACGCTGAAGGCCGGGTCGAGCCGTGCTGCTGCGGTGCGGATGTGATCCTGCACGTCTTTGAAACCGGTCGCATAGGTGAGGCCGACCGTGCTGACGGCGTGTGCGATGGCGGTCTGTCCGGCCGCCCGGGGCGTGGCCAGCAGGGTCCGTTCAGAGGAAACCGCTGCCGGATAGGCGGGGGTCGCACGGACGCTTGCGGTGATGTCCGGCACTGTCCAGCGGGGGCCATACATGTCCATGCGCAGTTTCATGCCGGCCGCCCAAGTGGTCATGTCGGGCATGGTGTCCGTGGACGGAGGAGCGGTGAGAAAGGCGTCCCCGTCCGAACAGGAAGGCAACTGTGCCAGCAGGCGCAAATGAGCGCAGTCGGCGATGAGGACAACCTGAGGGAACCCACCGTTCAAGGGGCTCACCGACACCTCCTTGAACTCAATCGCCCGTCGGACGCCAGGAGTCGTGGCGAGTACCGGGGCGTACTTCGCCCTTCGCGTCCCGCCGTCGTCGAGGCGGGCGATAGCAACGCGTGTCGAGGCGGAGGGGCCGCGTGCCCCTCGGGCGGTGCTGTCCACCGGGTTCTGGGAGAGTCCGGTGAGGAGGGTCTGCAGGGCCACGGCCCCTGCCACGGCAACCGCGATTCCGTTGACCGAGCGGGTGGCGGAGTCGCCGTTCAACTGCAGGCCACGTAGGGCCAGTTGCCAAGACACCGGGCCGAAGCCGCCGAACAGCCGGGTGAGGCGTTCCACGGCCCAGGGCAGCACCGCGGTGACTCCGACGAGCAGCGAGAGCATCCCGATGACCACCAGGACAACACCGGAGGTGCCGTGCAGGTCGGCAGGGCTGCGCACGGAGATCCGCAGCAAAATCAGTCCGAGCAGGGGAAGTACTATTCGCCACCACAGGCGTCGCGAGGAGCTGCCGGACTTCCGTACGACTCCAAGGGGCTCTACGGCCACCTTGTGCATCGACAGTTGTGTGATGCCGAGGGAGAGCGTGAGTACGGCGACGACCACGAGCGCCGCCAGCAGCGGCTGTGGCGTGAGATCTTCCGTGAAGACACCGAGGCCCTCTATCTGAACCGTTCCTGCGAACTGACGTCCCGTGATAAATAGGATCGCACCCAGGGCGATACCTGCCAGTGTGCTGAGCGCGACTTCGCCTGCTGCGATGGTGGCGGTCGTCCCGCGGTTCGCACCGACCAAGCGCAGGGCGGCCAGCCGCCGGTCCCGTCGCTCACCACCGAACCGTACGGCCGCGGCGATGAAGGCACCGACGGGGAGGAGCAGTACGACGATTCCTGCGATGCAGAGGAGGACCAGCTCGGGGGGAAGGGGCTTCTTCGCGTAGGCCTTACCGAAGTGGTCGAGCCGTCGCGTTTGCCCTGCATCGGTCGCCATGCGGTTCGCGACCAGATAGAAGGCGGGCTCGCCCGGGTCGAGCAGACCTGCTTCGCCGATCTCACCCGCAATGGGATGGGCGAGACGCTCGCGCAGCAGGCCGTTTCCCGGTGCGGACAGCAGTTTGTGCAGTGCAGGAGATACGACCATCTCACCGGGGCGTGGGTAGCGCTGGACTCCGGGCGGCAGCGGTGCCGCGGGGCCCTCCGGCTGCACCAGGCGCCCTCTGATCTTCTCGCCCCGGAACACGGTGTCGATGTCCTTGATAAGAACAGTGTGATCCGAGCGCGTGATGGCGCGGTCGCTGAGGTTGACATCAATACGGTGGTGGATCCGCTGGTCCCGGTGGTGTCTGGCGGTCGGCACCGACGCGGCGAACAGCAACATTGCCACACCCAGCCCCACTCCGACCGCTGTAAGGGAGGTGCGGATCGCACTGTTCCGCCCGCCGAAGAGTGCGAGTCGAGCTCCGAAGGCGAGCGCGCGGAGACCTCCGAGGCTCCGACGTGCAGGTGGGCTCACAATGTTCCTCTCGTACGACTGGGGACAGGGTGCCGTCTCGCGGCTCAGGCGTGGGCAGCGGAAGGGGCGAACGCCATCTGCGATACCCAGGTCGACTATACGCTGTGCGCATAGTCGAGTACACGGTACCCATGCATCGTCGTACAACGTGTCACACTCTCACTGATGGGGCGGACGACTCCCGTCCGACGACACCCCATCGCGTCACCAATTCCAGTCCACAAAAGACCTCCGGCCGGGACAGCGAGGATCACCCACTCCCCGTCTCGTGTACGCCCGTGGACCGGGGCACGGGTTCCTGGCGCGCCGTCATGATCGGGACCGGATCGGCAGCTGGGACCAGCGACCGCCGGCGCTGCCCTTCCCCGTCGCCCATCATGAGGTGGGACGAGGCCGACGACCTCGTTCCGCCTGCGCGAGGCACTGACCGACTCGGTGCGGCTGGACCGGGTGCACCAGAACTAGGCACTGTATGCCGTCACCCATAGGTGCGCGGCCCCCGGATTCGTGATGGCTGTCGGTTCCAACTCACCGTGCCCGTGCGCTGTCGAGGACGTCCGGCAGGGCCCGACGGGAGCTGATGCCCAGCTTCACGTAGACCTTCCGCAGGTGCCATTCCACGGTATGGGGGCTGATGAACAGCTCCGCACCGATCCGCGCGTTCGTCATGCCGTCGGCGGCGAGCGCTGCGACCTGCGACTCCTGCGGGGTGAGAGCGTTCGCCGGTGTAGCCTCTCGCGCGGTCACCTGCTCGCCGGTGGCGATCAGCTCACGGCGGGCCCGTTCGGCGAACGCGTGAGCCGGCATCGCGACGAACATGTCGTAGGCCGTGCGCAGATGCTCGCGGGCCTGCGCGCGGCGCTGTGCGCGCCGCAGCCACTCGCCGTACAGCAGGTGGGTGCGTGCCACCTCCACGACAACGCCGCCGCGGCCGAATTCCTCGATCGCCGTGCGGTATAGGCGGTCGGCCGCCTCACCGTCGGCCAGCAGCGCCTCACTGCGTGCGCTCGCACCCCGCGCCCACCCGGAGTCGGCGGCGCGGGTGAGTTCGGTAAGGCGGGCCAACGAGGCGCGGGCCTGGTCGAGTTCACCGCAACGTGTCGCGGCCTCCACATGTTCGACCAGCGACAGACCGGTGAAGTTGAACCCGTCGTGCTCGATACCGGTGCGGGCGGCCTCGATCGCCTCTTCGTAGCGGGCCAGTCCGTTGAAGAGCACGCCCTGGATGTAGCCCATGGCACCGAGCAGGGATACTTCGCCCCGCTGCGCGGCGCGCTCTCTGGCTTCTTCGATGATGCCGGCGGCGACATCCGCCTCACCCCGCCACGCGGCCAGGACGAGCGTGGCGTATTTGTGCGGGGCGTGGCCGGTCGCGGTGGCGATCGCGTCGGCCTCGTCGATCATCCGGTCGGCCTCGGCGAAGTCGCCGTAGTGGATGTGGACCCCGCCCGCGTAGATCAGAGCCGGTGGCAGGCTGCCGAGTGCTCCGATGTCGCGGGCCAGACGCACTGCGCGAGTCGAGAGTGTGTCCCAGGCATGCAGGTCCCAGGCCCAGTGGATGAACGACTCAAGCGCGACGGGGGCCAGCAGCAGCCACCGTACCGTCGCCTCCCGCGTGCGGAGCTCTTCGTGCTCGAGCAGGTCGAGTGCCTCGCGCAGGGCCGGGACGGCCGTCTCCGGGCCGTCCGCGAGCAGGGCCGCCACACCGTCCAAGAGGGCGTCGGCGGCCTTGGAGCCCGAGGAGGGCGCCCCGGACGCGCGGGCCGCGATCGCCGCGGCGCGGGCGCCTGTCGGACCATGGACCCGGCCGGCGAAGATGGTCGCACTGATCGCTTCCAGGTACGTCTCCCGCGCCAGGGGAGATCCGGCCGCGGTGAACTGTGCCGCCGCGTTCAGGAGCAGTGGTGCCGCCTCGTCGCTGCGACTGCGGGCGAACAGGATTCTGGCCCGCAGGCGTGCCAGGCGGGCCTGGTCCAGGACGCTGAGGGGATACAGGTCGGCCACCGCGGCCAATTCCGTGGCCCGTTCGGGCGCGGCGGCCGAGAAGTGCGCCTCGGCGGCCGCAAGTGCCCGGCGCCCTCGCGGCCAGGGATCGGGCGTCACCTCCACCGCGCGTTCCAGCAGAACCGCCTCGGCCGCGATGCCCCCGCGCTGCCGGGCGCGGTCGGCGGCCTGCTCCAGTCCTGCGGCGACCTCCTCGTCCGGCCCGTCGGCCGCCTGCGCGGCATGCCAGGCGCGCCGGTCAGGGTCCAGGAGGGGGTCCGTGGCCTCGGCCAGGGCCCGGTGCACCGCACGTCGATCCTCCGGCTCGGCTCCGTGGTAGACCGCCGAACGGACCAGCGGGTGCCGAAACCGTACGGGCTCGCCGAACTCGATCAGGCCGGCTGCCTTGGCCGGTGCGGTGTCCGGAGTGATACCGAGGGAAGCGGCCGCGTGGATCAATAGGCGCACGTCGCCCACCGGTTCCGCCGCAGCGATCAGCAGCAGGGTGCGGGTCGCGGGCGGCAGCGCAGCGAGCCGCCCGGCGAAATCACGCTCGACTCGGCCGGCCACCGGCCCTTGGACGACCGGGGCACTCGACGCGTCGACACCGTAGGCCAGTTCGGCGGCGCTGCGGCCGCGGGAGAATTCCAGCAGCGCCAGCGGGTTGCCGTGTGTCTCGGCCACGAACCGGTCCCGGACCCGCTCCTCCAACCGTCCCCCCACAGCTCCCTCCAGGAGCTCACCGGCCGAAGCGGCGTCAAGTCCCCTGAGTTGCAGCGCCGGCAGGCCCGCAAGCGCGGACTGCCCCTCGGGGTCGCGGACCGCGAACACCATGGCGACCGGCTCCGCGAGCAGTCGCCGGGCGACGAACTCAAGTGTCTGCAACGACACTTGATCCAGCCACTGAGCGTCGTCCACCAGCACCAGCACCGGCCGGGTCTCCGAGGCGCGGGTAAGCAGGGTCAGAACGGCGAGACCGACCAGGAAACGGTCGGGCGGATCGCCGACCGCCGTCCCGAATGCCACGCGCAGGGCGCCACATTGGGGTTGCGGCAGTTCTTCGACACCGTCCAGGAACGGCGCGCACACCTGGTGCAGGCTCGCGTAAGGGAGCTCCATGTCGGCCTCGACACCGCGCGCCCAGGTCACCTGCACCCGGGACGCCTGCGCAGCCACGTACTCCAGCAGCACCGACTTGCCGATGCCCGCCTCGCCCCGGACGACCATGACGCGGGAGCCGCCGGCCCGGAGGCCGGTCAGCAGGTTGTCGAGCGCCGTGCACTCACGCTGCCGGCCGACCAGAGCGGGAAGCGGGCTGGCGATCATGCGACTCGGCTCCTCGGCGGGATCCGGGGGAACAGTGCTCCCACAGCGGTGTTCGGAAGAATCCTTGTCACGATACCCACGGCTCCTCCCCCGCGGTGCGGACAGACCGTGTGACTACTTCCACGCCCGCAAACACGCTGAGGTTGTCACAAATCGGGGGCCTGTCCGGTCGCTCCCAACCAATGATCCCGTCCGTTCGCTGTCGTAGGAGGCCCCATGTCTTCTCTCGGACACCAGCTCACCACGTCTGTCCTCGTGGTGGGAAGCGGTGCGTCAGGCCTCCGAGCGGCCATCGAAGCCGCCGATGCCGGTGTCGCGGTCGTCGTGGTCACCCAACGGGCCCGCGAAGACGCCCCGGCCGCACCGACAGCACGTCCACCACACGGCTCACCGGCCCGGACCTGTCCCGCCTGCCCGGTGACACGGTCCTGGCGCGGCTGCCACAACTGCACCGGACGCTGCTGGAACTGCAGATGCTCGACATCGCCCACGACCCCGTCGAGGTCGCCCCGACCGCCGCATCTCCCTGGGCGGCATCTGAGTCAGGGCCGAGGACCACGGCACCGACGTGGACGGGCTCTTCTCGGTCGGGAAGCGGTCGGCGGCCCGCACCGGCCGGAAGAGGACCCTCTCGTAGAACCCCGCGCCCACGGGCGGATCGCCGGGCGCGCCGCGGTGGAGTACTCCGCCACACGCATCGGTCCATGCCACCACCGGCCGCGACCTGCGCCGCGGAAGCCGACGTGCTCCGCCTGGTGGCCGCCGACGACGACCACCACGCCCGCGCTCTGCAGCGCGCGGTACGGCGCCTGATGACGGACCACGCCGACGTGGTCCGGGACGAGGCCAGTCTCGTCGCGGGATTGACCGCACTCGACGAGATCGAGACCCGGACGGCGGACATCGGTGTGCACATCGACATCGGCAGCTTCTCGGACCTGGCGCACGCCTACGACCTCAGATCCGCCGTGCCCCCACCCGGGCAACCCTCCAGTGCGCTCGGGAGCGGTTCAGTCCCCGGGGCTGCCACCACCGGTCCGACCGCCCCGGCACCGCGCCCGCCCTGACGGACCCCATGGTGTGGTCCGCGACGAACGGTGTGCGCGGCACACCGTTGTATCCCACCCCGACCGGATCACCGAGCCGTGGCGCGGCGCGTCCGACGATGCCGGACCCGCCGTCTGAGGGCCGATCGACAGCGGCGCGAAGTCTTTGTGCGCCGCCTTGTCACAGATTCCAGGGCCGCCCGGTCAGGAGGGTACGAGCCATCGCGGCCGGTGCCGTGGACGAGGTCGCCGCAGACCCACCGGGCACCGTGCGAGATCAGTGAAGGGAAAGTCCATGAAGGTCGTAGTGATCGGCGGCACCGGACTCATCGGTTCCAAGGTCGTCTCCAAGCTCAACGAACACGGTCACGAGGCGGTGGCAGCCTCCCCGAACACCGGAGTCAACACGGTCACCGGCGAAGGCCTGGCCGACATCCTGAAGGGCGCCTCCGTCGTCGTCGACGTCTCCAACTCCCCCTCCTTCGACGACGACGCGGTGATGGAGTTCTTCCGCGCCTCCACCACCAACCTGCTCGCCGCGGAGGCCGCCGCCGGCGTCACGCACCACGTGGCTCTGTCCGTCGTGGGCACCGACCGGCTCCAGCAGGCCGGCTACTTCCAGGCCAAGCAGGTCCAGGAGGACATGATCCGGGACTCCGGAGTGCCGTTCTCGATCGTCCACGCCACGCAGTTCTTCGAGTTCGCCAAGACCCTCGCGGACTCGGCGACCACCGGTGACACGGTGTCCGTCGCCCCCATCAAGATCCAGCCCATCTTCTCGGGCGACGTGGCCGCGGCCGTCGGCCGCACGGCGGTCGGCACTCCGGTCAACGCAATCGTCGAGGTCGCCGGCCCCGACACCTTCACCCTGGAGGACTTCATCCGCCAGGGCCTTGCGGCCCACAACGACCCCCGCACCGTCGTGACGGACCCGAAGGGCCTCTACTGGGGCGCCGCTCTCAAGGAGTCCGACCTGCTGCCCGGCCCCGACGCACAGCTCGGCGAGACGCACTTCGCCGACTGGAGCAGCAAGCAGTAACGGCGAGCACGGCGCCCACGGCCCCGAAATCGCAGCGACATCACGTCAGTTCACCTCCCATCACTCGACTCTCAGGATCCCTACATGGACGCGCGCATCAACTACTTCGGCAACGCTCTCGCGGGCAAGGTCATGAAGCACCTCAACTCGGCCGGGGCCGCTGTGCACTCGGCGCTGCCCGTCGCCACCCAGGAACTGGTGAAGATCCGGGCCAGCCAGATCAACGGCTGCGGGTTCTGCACCGACATGCACACCAAGGACGCCGTCGCCGCGGGTGAGGACCAGCAGCGGCTGCACCTGGTCGCCGCGTGGCGCGAGGCCACCGTCTTCACCGACGCGGAGCGCGCGGCGCTGGAGATCACCGAACAGGGCACCCGCATCGCCGACGCGGCGGGCGGGGTGTCGGACGAGGCCTGGGCCAACGCCGCCAAGCACTACGACGAGGACCAGCTCGCCGCGCTGATCTCGTTGATCGCGATCATCAACGCCTACAACCGCATCAACGTCATCAACCAGCAGCCCGCCGGCGACTACAAGCCGGGCATGTTCGGCTGACCCGCCCGCTCCGGCCCCGCCGGACACCCACCGTCCGTCTCCCGCTCACCCCGGCCCACCGAGCGGGAGACGGACCCTCGGACACCCCCGCGTCCACACGACGCCACACCGCAATCCGCACCACCCCCGGGGTCCCACGCGAGGCCCAGCCGCGAACCACCGCACCCCGGGCCAACAAGACGCGCCACCCCTGAACCACCGCACCCCGGCCCATACGCGACGCGCCACCCACGCACCGCACCCGTGCGTCCACGAGAAACCCGACCCGCCGCACCCGCTGCCCGGCACGAACGCACCGGCCGCCTCCTGGCCCACAGTCCCAAGGAGACGACATGCACCCCTCCCCCGCCCCGGGCAATCCGGCCTTCCTGCGCATCGCCAGCGCCCGTGGCCGATGGACCCTTATGGCCACCGTGCTCGGCTCCAGCGTGGTGCTGCTCGGCTCAACCGTCACCAACGTCGCGCTGCCGCACATCGGCGACGACTTCGACGCCGACCTCGCCGCACTCCAGTGGACCGTGAACGCCTACATGCTGACCCTGGCGGGACTCATCCTGCTGGGCGGCTCCCTGGGCGACCGCTTCGGCCGACGCCGCATCTTCGTCCTGGGCATCATCTGGTTCGCCGCAGCGTCCCTGCTGTGCGGACTGGCTCCCGACACCACCACGCTCATAGCCGCCCGCGCGCTCCAAGGCGTCGGCGGAGCGCTCCTCACCCCCGGCTCACTGGCAATCATCGAAGCCTCCTTCCACCCGGACGACCGGCCGCGCGCCATCGGCCTGTGGTCCGGTTTCGGCGGCATCGGGGCGGCACTCGGGCCGTTCCTCGGCGGATGGCTCGTCGACGGCCCCGGCTGGCGCTGGACCTTCCTGCTCACAATCCCTCCGGCGCTGCTGTGCGTGCCCCTGGCACTGCGCCACGTCCCGGAGTCCGTCGGCAGGCCCCAGCAGCCCACCGTCGCGGCCAGTGCCCACACCCCCTCCCGGCGTGGCTTCGACCTCACCGGCGCGGCACTAGGCGCGCTGACACTCGCTCTGGCCACCTATGCGCTGACCGAAGCCCGTTCCGGCGGGACCGTCGCCCTTGCCGCGGCCGCGGGCAGCATCGCTGCCGGTACCGCGTTCCTGCTGGTGGAGCGGCGCAGCAGCGACCCGATGATGCCCCTGTCGATCTTCTCGTCCCGCCCGTTCACGGCCATCAACCTGATCACCCTGTGCGTCTACGCCGGGCTGGGCGGGTTCTTCTTCCTGACCGCCCTGCAACTGCAGCTCGTCGCCGGCTACTCGGCACTGGCGGCGGGCGCCGCCATGTTGCCGAGCACGGTGCTGATGCTGCTGTTCTCCGCCCGTTCCGGGACACTCGCCCAACGCCTGGGACCGCGCATCCCGCTCACCGCCGGCCCCATGGTGTGCGGGGCGGGCATGCTGATGACGGCACGGGTGGGCGCACACGCCTCCTACTTCGCCGACGTTCTGCCCGCCCTGCTGGTGATGGGCACGGGCATGGTCATCATGGTCGCGCCGCTGAGCGTGACTCTGCTGGCCTCGGTCGAGGCCGCCGACGCGGGCCTGGCCAGCGGGATCAACAACGCGGCCGCACGCGCGGCCGGGCTGGTCTCCGTGGCCGCACTGCCCCTGCTGGTCGGCATGAGCCCGGACGCCTACCGCTCCCCCGAGTCCTTCGACACGGCCTTCAACCGGGCCATGCCCCTGTGCGCGGGCCTGCTGGCCATCGGCGCAGCGATGGCGTTTGCTCTGCTGCGCGAGACCGCCGACACCTCCAACGCACGGCACGGCCGGGCGCACGGCTGGCTGATGGAGCCGCCGCTGGTGTCGCGCTTCGCCCATCACCAGGCTCTCGACTAGGTCGAGCGCCGAGATGCCCCCGCCGGGGCGCATGTACCAGCCGGTTCCCGCCACTTCCCCCGGCGGGAACCGGCTTCGTCCGTAGGCTTGGCCGGCCCTGCGGGTCGGCACGACATCAAGCCCCACCCCCTTCGTCGCAGGACAGATGCAGCACCGCCACGTCGTCCCGTAGCCCGCCGAACGGAGCGGCCAGCAGCGACACGCTGCCTACCAGGGCGTCGACGAACGTCTGCGCCTCCAGATGCGCGAGCCGACCAGCCAGCCTCAGCAAGCCCTCCTCCCCGAGCCGCCCGCCGCCCGTACGACCTTCGTAGAGTCCGTCGGTGAACAGCACGATGCCGTCCCCGTCCGGCATCGCCATCTCGCTCTCACGCCAGTCCCCTTGCCCGGGGAACAGTCCCACCGGGAGACCCGACGGCGGCTCCACCCAACGGACCTCTCCCTTGTGCCGGTGCAAAAAGCCCGGATGGCCGGCGGTGACCGTCCGCAGGGTGCGGCGGTGGGGCGACAGGACCAGGCACACCACGGTCGCGTAGGTCTCCTCCTCCCCACGCTCCTCGGTCAGGATGCGTTCGAGCAAATGGAGTTGTTCCACTTGGCTCTGCCCGCACAGCACGGCCGTGCGCCACGCCAGGCGCAGGTGGACACCGAGGGCCGCCGCGGCGGCACCGTGCCCGGACACGTCGCCCATGACCACGTGGGCGCTGCCGTCGTCGCCGCGGACCACATCGCAGAAGTCACCGCCCAGCAACGTGTGCCCGCGACCCGGCGCGTAGTGGAAGGCGGTCGTGAAGCCGCCTGCCCGCAGCGTCAGGTCGGGCAACAGACCCCGTTCCAGCACGGCGTTGTCCCGGGCGACCTCCTCGCCCGCCACCGTGCGACCCACAACGGCACGTTGCAGAGCGACCCAGATCTCCCGGCAGAACTCGTCGGGAGCGCTGCGGCGATGATCAACCCGGCCCTGCACCAAGTCGGCGACGGAACGGAAGGCATGGGACGCATGCGCGCCCTCAAGAACGAGCACGGCCGCGTCGGGGGCCTGGCGGCGTACCCAGGTGACGACGTCGGCCAGAGTCCGTCCGGCCGGTGTGCTGCCCACCAGAACGCACAACGGGCCGTGGGTGCCGGCCGTGCGGCATCCTTCCTCGACGCTCGTGTGCCAAACCAGCGCATCGGCCAGCCTGTTCCGAAGCAGACGCCGGACGTGGACCACGTCCTGTTCGTCCTGGGACAACAGAACCACGCGGAGGTCGCGGCAGAAGGAGAAGTCCCCACGGGGACGGGCCTCGCGAGCCCGATGTCCTCCACAGCGATCGACGGCCGCAACGTCCGGCCTCGGAATGGGAATGCTCATCTCTGGCTCTTTCGTGCGGCAAGAGGCGACGGCGGCTCCACGCACGAGTGTCGGCGGCTCGCGGAACGCACACCCTTTTTCTCCTGCCTGGCCCGATCTGTTCGCTCAAGAGACAGGGGCACACACGTATCTGTGACACCAAGATCTTCATCCACGAGCCGCGCCACGGCAGTTGAGGGGGACAGCGGCAACAGGCCGATGCACTGTCACGAACCGGGGCGCTGTCCAGTCAATGAAGAAAGGGCGGAACTCCTCGCGGAGCCCCACCCACTTCTACCGCCATCGCCGCCGCCAGAGGACGGAGCTGAGACCTCATGTTCAGCACCCGCAGAGACTCCCGCACCTGGTTGGTCGGGCTGCCGTGCCGGTCGGACAACTCCCGGATCGTCTGGCTGTACTACGTCGTCGGCGAGGCGTCGGACAGCGCCGAAGCCGTGCGCGCAGCGGTGCGCCGGGCCAACAGCGCCTCCGAGCGGGACGCCCGGGGCCAGCTGCCCCTGGAACCCGATCGCACCGAGGTGCGGCGAATACGACAGCACATCCTGGGCGACTTCACCCTCGAGGCCTGCTGAACCCAGGACGTGTCAGCCGCGGCCCCGCGCCAGGCCACCCGCCCCGCTGTGAGTACGACGCCTCCGGTGTCACAAGCGCGCTCCCTGTCCGGTCAGTACGGGGATTGGTGTCCCACACGATCCGAGGAGGACCGGGAAGATGTCCCAAGGCATTGATTTTCAGGCGGACCCCGCCACGGTCGCGGCGTCGCTCACGGCCGAGGCGACGGCTCTCGAGGGGCGGCTGCGCCAGCTCCGTGAGGCCGTTCACGTCGTGGACACACGTATCGCGTCCATTGCCGAGTCCCTCCAGATCCTGCGCGGCACCGCGGCTACTCACGGCGCAGGTGAGCGTCGCTCCGGATCTCCGCAGGACGCTCTGCCTCGCGGTTGAACACTGCACGAGCCTCTCAAGCCCGCGCCGGCACCTCCTGAAGCACCCATTCGTTGCCGTCCGGGTCGCTGAACTCGGCATAGGAGTGATAGTCACGACGCTGCGGGTCGGGTCCCTCGACCCGCTTCTCATCGGTGCTGCGGTGGAACACACCGCTCGTGTCATGGAAGATTCCGCCGGTCCCCACGCCCCTCGCGTCGAGTTCCCGGCAGGCCTGCTCGATGTCGGAGACGACGAGGTGCAGGCCCCGCACCGAGCCTGGGGCGGCCGCGGTGACTCCGGTCCCGAACAGGATCGAGCACGCCGATCCCGGGGGCGTCATGTGCACCACGCGATAGGAGGCGTCGATGGCATGGTCGGCATCCAATCGGAACCCGACGGCCTCGTAAAACGACTTCGCCCGGTCGACGTCCGAGACGGGCAGTACCAGGACGGCCAGCTTGAGCTGCATGACGTCGGCGCTCTCGCCGGCGGGCAGTTTGTCCGCCTCGGTTGACGCGCCCTCGCCCACAGCGCGGGTTTCGGACGCGGAGTCGTCCACCTCCTCGATCTCCACCCGATACCGGTGGATCCCGGCCCGCAGACCGTGGGCCACGACGGTCCAGCCCTGCACCACGCGCCACATCGCGTCGGTGCCTTGCAGGTACGTCCCATCCGGCGCGGCGGCGGCCTGCAGTTCGGCATCCAGTGCCGGCTGCCGTTCGTGCGGCACGTGGAGTTCCAGGGCAAAGCGGCGCAACGACCGTGTGCTGTGCGCGGCCTCGGCCGCGGGCAGTGGTACGGCGGCTATCTCGCGGAGCCCGCCGAGCAGGGTGACATGCAGCACCGTCATGAGATTGTCACCCGGTTCCCGCCCGTGCCGGCCTGCACGCTCATCGGGTCTGTCCTTCGTGGATACCCCGGCCGTCAGGCCGGGGAGGAAATGAAGCTCCTGCGGAGCAGGGCAGGGAAAGCCGGTTGGCCGCCAGGGCGGACCGGCGTGCGCCGTCCACCGGCTGACACCCGCTGCCCACACGGAAGTTGATAAAGTGTGAGACGTGACGCGGCAGGTCAAGCGGGCGTTCAAGTACCGCTTTTACCCCACCGGCGTGCAGGCGGCTGAGTTGTCGCGCACGTTCGGCTGTGTCCGCCTCGTCTACAACAAGGCCTTGGAGGAGCGCACGCGGGCCTGGTACGGCGAGCAGCGCCGCATCTCCTACGTGCAGTCCTCGGCCGCGCTGACGCAGTGGAAGAAGACCGAGGAGCTGGCTTTTCTGGCGGAGGTGTCCTCGGTTCCGTTGCAGCAGGCGCTGCGCCATTTGCAGACGGCGTTCGGGAACTTCTTCGCCCAGCGTGCACAGTACCCGCGCTACAAGTCCCGCAAGAAGTCCCGCGCGTCGGCCGAGTACACGTGTAGTGCCTTCACCTGGCGCGACGGACAGCTGACCTTGGCGAAGATGACGCAGCCCTTGGACATCCGCTGGTCGCGCCCCCTGCCCGAGGGTGCGCAGCCGAGCACGGTGACGGTGTCCCGTGACGCGGCGGGGCGCTGGTTCGTGTCCCTGCTGTGCCAGGACACCATCGCCCCGGCCCCCGCCACCACGAATGCGGTGGGCCTGGACGCCGGGATCACCTCCCTGGTGACCCTGTCCACCGGCGAGAAGGTCGCCAATCCCCGGCACGAAGGGCGTGACCGTGCCCGCCTGGCGAAGGCGCAGCGGGAGTTGTCGCGCAAGGTGAAGGGTTCGGCGAACCGGGAGAAGGCCCGCCGTAAGGTGGCCCGGGTGCATGCGCGGATCGCCGACCGGCGCCGCGATGTTCTGCACAAGCTGTCGACTCGTCTCGTCCGTGAGAATCAAACGGTCGTGATCGAGGACCTGAGCGTGCGCAACCTGCTGAAGAACGGCGCGCTCGCACGCGCCATCAGTGATGCGGCCTGGACGGACCTGCGTTCCATGCTGGAGTACAAGTGCGCCTGGTACGGGCGCGAGCTGGTCGTGATCGACCGATGGTTCCCCAGCAGCAAGCTGTGCGGGGCCTGCGGCACGGTCGCGGCGAAGATGCCGCTGAATGTCCGCGTGTGGACGTGTGTCTGCGGTGCGGTGCATGACCGTGACGTGAACGCGGCACGCAACATCCTGGCCGCCGGGCTGGCGGCGTCTGCCTGTGGAGACGGTGTAAGACCTCAACGGGAGTCCTCCCGGACGGGGCGGTCGTCGGTGAAGCAGGAACCCCAGCGGGCGACCGCTGGAATCCCCCGCCTTTAGGCGGGAGAGGAAGTCAAGAGTGGTCCTCGTCGTTGACCCAACTCATCAGCTTGCGCAGCTGCTTGCCGGTGGTCTCCAGCAGCAGTTCGGAGTCCTGCCGCTTGTACTCGGCGTACTTCTTCAGACCGCCGTGGTACTCGGCCATCCAGTTCTCGGCGAATGAGCCGTCCTGGATCTCGGCGAGGACCTTCTTCATCTCGGCCTTGGTGGCGTCCGTGATGATGCGGGGACCGGTGACGTAGTCGCCCCACTCGGCGGTCTCGGAGATCGACCAGCGCATCTTCTCCAGGCCGCCCTCGTACATGAGGTCGACGATCAGCTTCAGCTCGTGTAGGCACTCGAAGTAGGCGATCTCCGGCTGGTAGCCCGCCTCGGTCAGCGTCTCGAAGCCTGCCTTGACCAGGGCTGACACGCCGCCGGCGAGCACGGCCTGCTCACCGAGCAGGTCGGTCTCGGTCTCCTCGGTGAAGGTTGTCCTGATGACACCCGCGCGGGTGCCACCGATGCCCTTGGCGTACGACAGGGCCAGCGCGAAGGCGCCTCCTGTGGCGTCCTGCTCGACCGCCACCAGACACGGAACGCCGCGACCCTCCTCGTACTGGCGACGCACCAGGTGGCCCGGACCCTTGGGGGCGACCATGCATACGTCCACGTTCGCCGGCGGCTCGATGAAGCCGAAGCGGATGTTGAACCCATGCCCGAAGAACAGCGCGTCGCCGTCCTTCAGGTTCGGGGCGATGTGTTGCTTGTAGATCTCGCCCTGAAGCGGGTCCGGGACGAGAATCATGATCACGTCGGCCTCGGCGGCGGCTTCCGTCACCGTCACCACACGCAGGCCCTGCTCCTCGGCCTTCGCCCAGGACTTGGAACCCTCGTGGAGCCCCACGCGCACGTCCACACCCGAGTCACGCAGCGACAGCGCGTGGGCATGGCCCTGGCTCCCGTAACCGATGACCGCGACCTTGCGGCCCTGGATGATGGACAGGTCGGCGTCGGTGTCATAAAACAGCTCGGCCATGGCAATCCCCTCGCTCGTAGCCGCCCGCATCGAACCGCGGGGAGAAACACCCGCCGTCGAGCGACAGCCGAAACACTATCTCATTCAATGTTGTCACACGTATTGCACTGTGCGAGTTCAGCAAGTAGGCGACGCATCCTCGAAGGAGCGCCGGAAAACCCGCTGAACTCCAGCTTCTGGGGCCCACGGACTGGCCGACGACCCCGACACACGGTGCTTTCCAGCGCCGCGTTGCCACCACCCACGTCGCATTGGCGAGCAGGCGAGGGCGCGACCAATGTCCTGCGTCCGGGCCCGGACCGTCGTCGCACCGCCCGTCTCCAGGACCGTGCGCAGCGGAACGCCGGTGCGGTGCAGCACGGCCGCCATGCGGGCGTCGTCGGGGCGGATGACCCCGTAGATCTCAGGTACGCCCGACCCGACGGCGAACCGGCCGAGTTCTTCCAGGAGCCGGGTGCCCAGCCCCCTGTTCTGCCAGGTGTCCTCCACCAGCAGCGCTGCCTCGGCGTCACCGCCGTCCGACAGCAGATGCCCTATCGCGACGAGCCGCTCCCGCGGGTCCTGCACCGCCAGGTGCACCGAGTGGGATCGGGACAGCAGCGGCCCCAGGTAGGTATCGGGGTCGCCCATGGCCCGGTGGTAGCGATGCCACCGGGCGGCGGCGGAGCACCGGCGGTGCAGAGCGGCCACACGGGGCTCGTCGTCCTGGTCGACGCGCACGATCCGCAGTCCCTGTCGCATGTCCCTCTTCCTCGCCCTCGGCACACCGCCAGCTGGCTTTGGCCCACTCAACAGACCGCGAGACGCAGGCCGTTGTGACGTGCGCCGGTGCCACTTCCCGAGGGGCTGTCACATACGCCTGCACCCCTCGGTCTTCTCTGCGAGAGCGGGTCGGGCCCGCGGGACCGCCCGAAACGCGCGGCTCTCGCGCGTCCGCCCTGAGCGACTTCGAGAAAGGCGGTTCCATGCCGATGGGCTCATTCACCGTTCTGGACGCCGGCCCCTTCGACGGGGTGGACCCCGACGATTACGTCAGGGCGGCCATGCAGTGGCACTTCGCTCCCGAGACGGGGTCCCGGTACTGGCTGGAACGGGTCGACCGGCTCGGCTTCGACCCCCGCCACGACGTCAAGGGCGTGGCGGACCTGGCGCTCTTTCCCGATCTGACGGACGAGCTGCGCGATGTGCAGGTGTCCGATCTCGTCCCCCGCGGCTACGGTCCGCAGGCCCGACCGCTGCATGTGTTCGAGAGCGGCGGAACGACCGGGGCACCCAAGCGGGTCGTGCAGATGGTCGACTGGGCGCGGCACGGCAGCGAGCAGGTATCCCGCCGGCTCCGGGACCACGCACTGCCGGTCGGCGCGCTGTGGCTGACCGTGGCGCCGACCGGGCCGCACCTCGTGGGCGATGTGCTGCAACGGGCCGCGGCAAGTCTCGGCAGCCCCGGGCTGGGGGTCGACATGGATCCCCGCTGGGTCAAGAAGCTCATCGCCGCGGGCCGTCGCGACGAGGTCGACGCCTACACCGACCATCTCGTGGGCCAGTGTCGGCGCATCCTGCTCGGCCAGGACATCGGTGTCATAGCGGCCACCACCCCGATGCTGGAGCGCCTCGCCCGGGACAGCGACCTCGTGGAGGTCATCAACGGCAGAGCCCAGGCGATCATCTGGGGCGGCACCCACATGGATCCCGACACCCGGGACCTGTTGCGGACCGAGGTGTTTCCCGACGTGCCGCTGATCGGCATGTACGGCAACACCATGATGCTCACCGCGCTTTTGGAGCGGGTCGGTCTCTCGGCGTCGGAGCCGTGTGTGTTCGACCCCGTCTCGCCCTATGTCTTCCTGCGCATCGTGGATCCCGACACCGGGCAACAGGTGGCGGAGGGCGAGCGGGGCCAGGTGGTAGTGAGCCACGTCAGCAAGTCCATGCTGATCCCCAACAACAGGGAGCGGGACACCGCGTTGCGCATCCGCCCGGCTGACGGCCACGCCGGGGACGCCGTCGCCGACGTCGCGCCGGTTCCCGCCGTCGAGGGTGAGACGGTCATCGAGGGTGTCTACTGATGGCCCCCGTACCGACCACCGAGCCGCCGCACCTCGACGCCCTGGGCCCGCGGGGCACGTACCGCACGCGTGTGCCGAGCACGGTGACCGACGTGGCCGGTGCACCGATCGCGCGGCTGAGTCTGGTTCCGCCGCTGTACGTGGCTCGGGCGATCGATGCCCTGCGCCAAGCGCCGCCGATCGCCGCGGCCGGCCTGGAGAGCGTGTTCGCCACCGCCGGGGAGGCCTTCGCCGCGGGCACCGTGGGGGGCTTGAGCGTCCGGGAATACGAACGTCACGTCAGCCGGACCTCGGGCACACCGCTCGCCGTGGTGCGCGCCGCGACCCGGGGCACGGCGCGTTTCGTTCGGCACGCCGCCTCGTCCGCCGACCGTGGCAGGCCGCGCGGCGCCGCCCGCGACCTCAGCGACCACGTCCTGTATGAGACGCACACGGTGTGGGCGCGTCAGGGCGACGTGTTCGCCGTCAACGCGTCCGGCAACCATCCCGGCGTACACCGTGTCTGGCTGGAGGCACTGGCGCTGGGTTACCGCGTCGCCGTGCGCCCGTCCCGGCGCGAGCCTTTTACCCCCTACCGGCTCGTCGCGGCACTGCGTCAGGCGGGAATTCGGGACGACCAGCTCATGCTGCTGCCCACCGACCACGCGACCGCCGACACGCTCGTCCACGGCGCGGACCGGGCCGTGGTCTACGGCGGCGACGACGTGGTGACCAAGTACGCGCACGACGCGAGGATCCTGCCGCAGGGGCCGGGACGGTCGAAGATCCTCATCACCGCGGACACCGACTGGCGTGACCATCTGGACGCCCTCGTCGCGTCCGTCGCCGGCGAGAGCGGCACGGCGTGCGTCAACGCCAGCGCCATCCTCGTCGAGGGCGACCCGGCCCCGCTCGCCGAAGCCCTCGCGGCACGTCTGGCCGTCCTGCCCAGCCTTCCCCCGCAAGACGAGCGGGCCCGTCTGCCGGTGTGTCCGAAGGAGCGGGCGCGGGCCCTCAGCGCGTATCTGAAAACCGTGGCGGCCGGGACGCGCGCGTGGCTCGGCAGCGGCGGGATCGCCGACGACCTCGGAGACGGCAGCGCTGTGCTGCGCCCCGCCGTGCACCAGACCGCGAGCGCCCGCGCCCCGCAACTGCGCACCGAACTGCCCTTCCCCTGCGTGTGGATTGCCCCCTGGACCCGCGCGGACGGCATGGCGCCGCTGCGCAACACGCTGGTGCTGTCGGCACTGACCCGGGACCGGGACCTGTGGGAGGCCCTGGTCGCGGAACCCAGCATCGCCAACGTGTACTTCGGCGACCAGCCGACCCACTGGATGTCGCCGGGCGTCCCCCACGACAGCTATCTCTCCGACTTCCTGATGCGGAGCAAGGCGGTGTACGAGGGCCCGGTCTGAACGGCGCTCGCCTCCTCGGCGCGGGCCTGCCGAGAGCGGCGCCCGCCCCTCGGGTGGGCGGCGACCCTCGCTCCGGCCGTCCGGCGCGGTGGTCCGCGGTCACACTCAGCGCTTGACCGCGGGCCTCCGCGTCTTCGCCGTGCCGGGCGCGGGCCCGTTCTTCTTCCCTGCACTCAGTGGGGCAGGACCAGCATCACGGCCGTCCCGAGCGCCATTGCCCCTTCGCTCACGTGCCGTGACGGCGTCGCCGCCGCGGCACGGCGGGCCGCGCTCACGGCCGAGCGCAGAGAGGGCATGGGGCGGGTCAGCGACCACAGCGCATACGCCAGCAGACAGGACGCCAGCGACAGCGTGATCAGGGAGCCGCCGAGGAGGTCACCAGCGCCCAGAGCGCCGGGCCCGGTGGAGTGCGCAGCCGAACCGAGGTGTGCGTGCGCCGGTCCGGTCCCGGTGTGCGGCACGCGCAGCATCCAGGCCATCGCGGCCATACCGGCCGCGTGCGGCAGCCGGTGGGTCATCGCCGCCCTCCTGCTGGCCTCCCGGCGGCCGACAGGCAGGACAAACCACACCGTGCCGGCGGTGAAGACACCGCCGGCGACGGCAGCGGGCCCCGCGCGGAGGTCGATCCAGGGCATCGCCGCCATGGACACGGCCATGGCGGCGGCCAACAGCCGGTCCACCCGGGCGCCGAACCCGGTCCTGGGGGACCCGACGCCCGGGGCCATTCCATGCAGGAGCACCGCCACAAACAGCAGCGTCAGCAGGCAGTGCACCAGGACGACGGGCGTGCCCATGCCGGGTTCGTGCCCGGTCAGGTGGTGGGACGCGGTGCCCGCAGGTGGGCGCGCTCCGCCAGTTCCTTCTCGTCGACCAGTTCCAGCATGGGCTTGCCCGGCGCGCACATCATGGTCACCACGAACCGGGTCCGCGCGTCGGAAAGCGCGTTGCCGTCCTGGTAGTGGATGGCGTCTCCGCCGGGCTCCCAGAAGGTGTCTCCCGCCTTCACTACGCGCTCGGGCTCGCCCTCGAGCTCGAAGCGGACCGCGCCCTCGACGACGTAGCCGAAGGCGGGGCCGGAGTGCCGGTGCGGGGGCGTGCCCGGGTCGCCCGGCTCCCACTCGACGAGAATGGTCATCGCCGACGCCCCCTCCGGGACGGTGATCGGTGCGGCGTCCTGGAGCAGCTTCGCCGCCGTCATCCAGCCGGCGGTCCCTTCCTGGTCGCCGTGCCCGTGGTGGCCGTGGGCGGAGTGGTCGTGTGCTGTCGTGTTGTCCGACACTGTGTTGCACCTTCCGTAGGCGTGAACATCGTTCGTCACTGGTGACCGGGGACCGGGCGCATGTGTGACAACCGGCCTCCTCGCACAGTCCTTTCACCACGTCGACCGTGGTCCTTCGGAGCATGGGGCGGGCAGCGGGCCGGCGGGCAAATCTGGCGGATCGGGCGCGACGATTGCCACCGTGTGACCGGGAATCGCGAAAGAGATAGCGTGAGCAGATGCGGCCCGCAGCGCGTAGCCTTCCCCCTCGCGCGTAGCATGTAGGGCGCAAAGCCAGAAGGGACGACCCATGCGCGCTGGCGCCCACCCCGACACGTTCGACCGCGGTCTTGACGACTTCCTCTCGGCCAGACCCCGACTGTTCGGCATCGCGTACCGCATCCTCGGCAGTGCCGTCGAGGCCGAGGACATCGTCCAGGACGCCTGGCTGCGATGGCAGAACACCGATCGCGCGCAGATCCATGAACCAGCCGCCTTCCTGAGCACGGTCACCACCCGGCTCGCGATCAACCTGGCCCAGTCCGCGCGGGTACGCCGGGAGTCCTACGTCGGGCCTTGGCTCCCCGAGCCGGTCGACACTGCCCAGGACCCGCACCTGGGGGCGGAACGCGCCGAGGCGGTCGAGCTGGCGGTGCTGTTGTTGATGGAGAAGCTCAACCCGATCGAACGCGCCGCCTACGTGCTGCGGGAGGCGTTCGATTACCCCTACCAGCGGGTCGCCGACATCCTGGAGACCAGCGACGCGAACGCTCGGCAGCTGGTGAGCCGGGCGCGCAAGCACCTGGGCGCCGAGCGCAAGGAGCGCGTCAGCCCCGCGGCCCACCGGAGTCTGCTCGAAGGCTTCCTCTCCGCCGCGCGCACGGGAGATCTCTCCACCCTGGAGGACCTGCTGACCGCGGACGTCGTCAGCTATTCGGACGGCGGCGGCATCCGCGGCGCGTCCAGGATCCCCGTCTTCGGCCGCGAACACGTCTCGCGTTACCTGGCTGCCTTCGCCCCGCGGTTCTGGCCGGATGCCGAGACCCGGTTCGTCGAGGCGAACGGCCGGCCCGCCGTGCTCGTCGCACGGGACAACGCCCCGGTGGCCCTGTTGTGCGTGGACGCCTCCGAGGCCGGCATCGAGCGCATCATGTGGGTGATGAACCCGGCCAAGCTGAACCCCTACGTCCTGTCCCTGGGGGCCTGACCCGCCGGTCCGCCGCACGCACCGGGTCCGGGCAGTTCACCACGGGAACCACAGGTCGGCGTCGACGGCCTCCTCCTTGCGGGCGGCAAACCCGGACAGGTCGTTCTTGACCGCGTGCTGCGGGGGCAGGGCCGCGACCACCCGATGGTCGGCCCGCGTGGTGCCCTGCCCCGGCGCGTCGCGGAAGTACTCGGCGTTCACGGACCGGTACTGCGCCCACTGCGCCGGCAGGTCGTCCTCGTGGAAGACGGCCTCAACCGGGCAGACCGGCTCGCAGGCGTGGCAGTCGACGCACTCCCAGGGATTGATGTACAGCGTCCGCTCGCCCTCGTAGATGCAGTCGACCGGGCACTCGATCACACACGCCCGGTCCTTGACGTCGACGCACGGCTCCGCGATGACGTAGGTCATCGTCCCCACCTCCCCTTCGCCGGCCGGCGGTTGCGGACCGCACGGCCTTCGTGCGCCCCGCCGGTGTGCGCTATGACCGGCCCGGCCGCCGCAGTGTGACACCGACATGGGCCCGGGCCCGGGCGGCGGTGTCACAAACCGCCACTCCACCTGGTCGTAGCAGGTGACCACCCCGAGCGATGGGAGCAATCGTGGTTGCCACCGAACAACGTCTTTCCACCACAGTGCTGGTGATCGGCACCGGCGGAGCGGGCCTGCGCGCGGCCATCGAGCTGGCCGAGGCCGGCGTCGATGTCCTCGCAGTCGGCAAGCGTCCCAAGGAGGACACCCACACCTCTCTCGCAGCCGGCGGGATCAACGCGGCCCTGGCCACGATGGACTCCGAGGACACCTGGCAGCAGCACGCCGCCGACACCCTCAAGGAGAGCTACCTCCTCGGCGACCCCCGCACCGCCGAGATCGTCACCCGGGGAGCCGCCCTCGGCATCGACGACCTGGAACGCTACGGCATGGCCTTCGCCCGGGAGGAGGACGGCCGGATCTCCCAGCGCTTCTTCGGCGCCCACAAGTTCCGCCGCACCGCCTTCGCGGGCGACTACACGGGCCTGGAGATCCAGCGCACGCTCATCCGGCGCGCGCACCAGCTCGACATACCGGTACTCGACAACGTCTACATCACCCGTCTCCTGGTCCACGACGGCGCCGTCTTCGGCGCCTACGGCTTCGGTCTTGCCGACGGCAGGCGCTACCTCGTGCACGCGGACGCCGTCATCCTCGCGGCCGGCGGCCACACCCGGATCTGGCGGCGTACCTCCTCACGGCGCGACGAGAACACCGGCGACTCCTTCCGGCTGGCCGCGGAGGCCGGAGCCCGGCTGCGCGACCCGGAACTCGTCCAGTTCCACCCCTCCGGCATCATCGAGCCGGAGAACGCGGCCGGGACCCTGGTGAGCGAGGCAGCCCGAGGCGAGGGCGGCATCCTGCGCAACGCGCTCGGCGAGCGGTACATGAACCGCTACGACCCCGTACGCATGGAGCTGTCCACCCGCGATCGGGTCGCCCTCGCCTCCTACACCGAGATCAAGGAAGGCCGCGGCACGCCCAACGGCGGGGTGTGGCTCGACGTCTCCCACCTGCCCCGGCAGACCATCATGAACCGGCTTCCCCGCGTCTACCAGACACTGCTGGACCTGCAGATGCTGGACATCACCCGGCATCCCATCGAGGTCGCGCCCACCGCGCACTACTCGATGGGCGGTGTGTGGGTCCGCCCCGAGGACCACAGCACGGACGTGCGGGGCCTGTACGCCATCGGTGAGGCCGCCAGCGGACTGCACGGCGCCAACCGGCTCGGCGGCAACAGCCTCATCGAGCTGCTGGTGTACGGCCGCATCACCGGACAGGCGGCCGCCGCCTACTCGGAGTCCCTGACCGCGCAGCCGCGCTCGGCCGCCGCGGTGGCCCAGGCGCGTGCGGACGTCGACGACCTGCTCGCCGCGGACGGACCTGAGAACGTGCGCGCCCTGCAGCGCGCGATCCGCAACACCATGACCGAGCACGCGGGCGTGGTCCGCGACGAGGAGGGGCTGCGCACCGGGCTGGCGGAGCTGGACGCCATCGAGAAGCGCATGGAGAACGTCGGCGTCCATCCGGACATCGCGGGCTTCCAGGACCTCGCCCACGCCTTCGACCTCAAGTCCTCGGCACTGGCGGCGAGAGCCACACTGGAAGCGGCGCTGGAGCGGCGCGAGACGCGCGGATGCCACAACCGCAGCGACTACCCCGACATGGATCCCGTGCTGCAGGTGAACCTCGTCTGGTCCCCGACCGACGGCATCACCCGCGAGCCCATCAGCCCTGTCCCCGACGAGATCGCGGCCCTGATGGAGGACGTCTCGACGGACGGAAAGCTCGTCGAATAGGAATCACCCTGCCCGGGAGAAGATTTCCGGAATTTCAAGAAAGGTGTCACAGCGCCGATCAATTCCCGGTCATACCTCGTGCAGGCAGCAGATGAGAATGAGTGAAAGGAACGTCCCCATGAAGGTCGTAGTGATCGGCGGCACCGGACTGATCGGCTCGAAGGTCGTCAGCAAGCTCAACGAACACGGCCACGAGGCGGTGGCGGCCGCCCCGAACACCGGCGTCAACACCCTGACCGGCGAGGGCCTGGCCGAGGTGCTGGAGGGCGCGGCCGTCGTGATCGACGTCTCCAACTCTCCCTCCTTCGCGGACGACGCCGTCATGGAGTTCTTCCGCACCTCCACCACCAACCTCCTCAAGGCGGAGGCGAACGCCGGTGTCACCCACCACGTCGCCCTGTCGGTGGTGGGTACGGAACGGCTCCAGGACAGCGGCTACTTCCGTGCCAAGCAGGCGCAGGAAGAACTGATCAAGGAATCCGGGATCCCGTGGTCGATCGTGCACGCCACGCAGTTCTTCGAGTTCATGAAGGGCATCGCCGAGTCGGCGACCGAGGGTGACACCGTCAAGCTGGCCCCGGTGAAGATCCAGCCCGTCTATTCGGACGACGTCGCCGCCACCGTGGGCCGCACCGCCGTGGGCACTCCGGTCAACGGTGTGGTCGAGGTGGCCGGTCCCGACACCTTCCAGCTGGACGAGCTGATCCGCAAGGGTCTGGCCGCCAAGAACGACCCGCGCACGGTCGTCGCCGACGTGCACGCGCCGTACTTCGGCGCCGAGCTGCAGGAGACCACGCTGCTTCCCGGCCCGGACGCCCGCATCGGCGAGACCCGTTTCGGCGACTGGCTCGCCCAGCAGCAGTAGGCGCGTCTTCATGGGCCTGTCGTTCCACACACCGTGGAACGACAGGCCCCTTTTTGTACGGCGCTGTGGATCAGCCGGCGCGCAGGGCCGATTCCGCATCCGCCCCGATGAAAAAGCGTCAAAAGGCACTGTCACAGCGTCCTTGGTCCCTCGGTCGTTGAGGGGGAGACGATCGCCGGGTCTGTGAGCGCCTCGTGGCCGCATTCCGACAACCCGGGCCCCGGAGGAATGGAGTCAGAGGGACATGTATCCAGAGGCATCCCCCACAGAGGCACCCCCCGCCGACAGGAACCTCGCCGAGGCCGTCACCACCTTCGTCGAACTGCGGCCCCGGCTCTTCGGTATCGCCTACCGCGTCCTGGGCAGCGCGACGGAAGCCGAGGACGTCGTGCAGGAGGCGTGGCTGCGCTGGCAGCGGACCGACCGTTCGGCGGTGGTCAGCCCCGCGGCGTTCCTGTCGAGCACCACGACGAGGCTGGCCATCAACGTGGCGCAGTCCGCCCGCGTACGCCGCGAGACCTACATCGGGCCCTGGCTGCCCGAACCCATCGACACCAGCATCGACCCGGTGGCCGGAGCCGAACGCGCCGAGGCCCTGGAACTCGCCCTGCTCCTCGTCCTGCAGAAGCTCACCCCCATCGAGCGGGCCGCCTACGTGCTGAGGGAGGCCTTCGAGTACGGCTACCCGGAGATCGCGGCCATCCTGCGCCTCACCCCGGTCAACGCCAGGAAGATCGTGAGCAGGGCGCGCAAACACCTCACCGACGACGAGCGGGACAGTGTCGACGTCCAGGAGCACCGCAGGCTGCTCGATGCTTTCGTCGCGGCCGCCCAGGAAGGGGACGTCGCCTCGCTGGAAGCGCTCCTGACGCCCGACGCGGTCAGTCTGTCCGACGGCAACGGGCTGCGCGGCGCGGCCCGCGTGCCCGTGGTCGGTCGTGCCCGGGTGGCGAACCTGTCGACCGCCTCGTCCCGCTTCTGGCCGACGGTCGAGTTCGCATCCGTGCAGGCCAACGGGCGCACCGGGGTCCTGCTGTACCGCGACGGCCGGCCCGCCACCTTCATGACCATCGCCGCCACACGGCGGGGGATCCACCGGGTTCTGTGGGTGTTCACCCCAGACAAGATCGCCGCCTTCCTCGGATCCCGCGCCGGCTGCGCGCCCCCGCCCGCGCGTCCCGGCCACGCCGTGGCACGTGAGCTCACCCGGGAAGGGAACGGTTCCAGCTACGCAGCTTGTCGGGGTTGAGAACCGCCCAGACCTGCAGGACCAGCGAGTCCGCGATGTCGAGGGTCAGTACCGCGGCGACCCGGTCGTCGCACCGGGCGACGAGGCCGGTGCGCCCGTTGACCGATCCGGTGCACAGGGTCACGCGTCGCTGTCCCGCCAGCAGGACCAACAGGCTGCGGGCGACCTGCTCGTCGCCGCGGACGGGCCGGGTCAGCGCCCGGATCTTGCCGCCGCTGTCGAAGAAGGCCGTCGCGTCGGGGGCCAGCAACGACCGCAGTCGGGGGCCGTCCTGATCGCTGCACGCCTGCCGCACGGCGACGGTGATCTCATGCTCGCGACGCGCCGACACGGGCCGCACACGCCGCGCACCCACACTCAACCGGGCCCGCTCGACCGGTTCCACGTCCTCACCGCCCAACGCCCGCCGGGCCTGCATCTCCCGCTCCGGCCCGCCGGGCCGGACCAGCGCCGGTCGCGTCAGACACGCCTCGTCCACGACCTGGGTGAGCCAGACGCGGGGGGACGGCATCCGGACCCGCTCCGGATCGGTGAGGCGGTACCACCGACGGTAGGCCTCATCGACGACGCGTTCGGCCGCGACGCGGCTGCCGAGCGTCCGGCAGGCGACGTCCAGCAGGTGCCGCCGTTCGTCGAGCGACTCGGCGAGCGGTACCGCGCCAACGACATGATCCATGGAGCGACCCCCACGCCGACGAGAGTCCGGAGCCGCAGCCGCCGCGACGGCATGACTCAGACGTTACCCGCCCCCGTCCATACCCGGCTGATCGGCCGGCCTGATCGAGACAGAAGCTGCGGCATGATTTCACAACACACCGATGATGTGCCACTTAGTGTCACTTCCCCGTCGGTGCAAAGACGCCCGACGGGTCCGCCATCCGCAGCCGGGCGGGAGGCGGATGGGGCAGGGTCGCGCGGTCACGGGCCCGCAGTCCGTCGAACGCGATCTCCAGGAAGCGTTCCCACGCCCGCGGTTCGCGGTCCAGCAGCGGCTGGGCCGTCTGGTGGATGCCGCCGAGGAGCAGCACGATGTCGGTTCCGGTGATGTCACCGCGGACGGCTCCTTGTTCTCTGGCCCGGGCGGTGAGGTCCTCGACCGAGTCGCAGAGCCGGTCGATCGCCTCGCGTACGTCCGCGTGCTGCAGCGAGGGCCGGCCGATGACGTCACAGAACGCGCGGTCGGCGGCCAGCAGGCTGATTCCGTGTGCCATGAAGTCCTTCAGCGCATGGCCGGCGTCGTCGGCGCGCAGGAGCCGGTCCGCCGTCCCGAGCAGCCGGTCGAGCAGCTGCATCATGATCGCCGCGAGCAGGTCGTCCTTCGTCGGGAAGTGTCGGAACACCGTGCCCTTGGCGACGCCGGCCCGCTGCGCGATCGTGTGCATCGACACATCCACCCCGCATTCGGCGAAGGCCTCGGTGGCCGCTCGCAGGAGCAGCCGCCGATTGCGCACGCTGTCGGCCCTGGCCTGCACTGCCGCTGTTCTCCCGGTCATGACGCCTCCCACTATGTGTCACAACATTAACACCGAACATGACTCATGGGTCATTCTCAGTGTTACGCTGGCACAACATGACCCCTCGGTCACCTTCTCGGGCCGCCGTGTCCTGTCCCCGCACACGACGACACGGCCTGCCCGCCCCACCCCACCACCTCTTTCGGAGATGACATGAGTTCCGTTCTCGACCCCAAGGTCGTCCTCGTCACCGGCGCCTCGTCCGGCATCGGCAGAGCGACCGCACTGGCGCTGTCCAAGGCGGGGGCCACCGTGGCCGTCGGTGGCCGCAGGACCGACCGGCTCGAAGCACTGGCGCAGGAAGCTCCCGGGGAGATGCTCGTCCTGGACATGGACGTCAGCGACCCCGAGTCGGTACGCAAGGCCGTCGAGCGCACCGTCGAACGCTTCGGCACCCTCGACATCGTCGTGAACAACGCCGGCATCATGCTCACCGGCCCCGTCCTGGACGCGGACCCCGCGGAATGGACCCGCATGGTGGAGACCAACCTGCTGGGCTCCATGTACACGGTGCACGCCGCGCTGCCCCACCTGCTGCGCTCCCGCGGCGCGGTGGTCCAGATCTCCTCCACCTCGGGCCGTATCTCCTCGGCCGGCGCCGCGGTCTACTCCGCCACCAAGTTCGGCGTCAACGCCTTCACCGAGGCGCTGCGCCAAGAGGTGACCGAGCAGGGGGTCCGTGTCGTCCTCGTGGAGCCGGGCTTCGTCTCGACCGAGTTGACCGACCACATCACCGACCCCACCAGGCGTGCCGCGGTCAAGACCATGGCCGAGTCGATGCGGACCCTTCAGCCGGAGGACATCGCGGCCGCGGTGGTCTACGCCGTCACACAGCCCGACCACGTCGCGGTCAACGAGATCCTCGTACGCCCCACCGACCAGTCCCGCTGATCACCCGCGGGGCGGCAACCGCCGCCCCGCACCCCCGCTTGCAGCCGGATACGGGCACGCGGCCGTCACAGTCCGGTGCCCCGCGCGGTCTGAGCTGCGGGAGACACAAGTGGTGTCCCTGCCCCTACCCCGGCGGAGAAGCAAGCTTGACTTCCTCCCCCGCCTAAAGGCGGGAGATTCCAGCGGTCGCCCGCTGGGGTTCCTGCTTCACCGACGACCGCCCCGTCCGGGAGGACTCCCGTTGAGGTCTTACACCGTCTCCACAGGCAGACGCCGCCAGCCCGGCGGCCAGGATGTTACGCGCCGCATTCACGTCGCGGTCATGCACGACGCCGCACACGCACGTCCATTCGCGGACGTTCAACGGCAGTTTCCCGCGGACTGTCCCGCAGTTCCCGCACAGCTTGCTGCTGGGAAAGAAGCGGTCGATCACCACGAGCTCGCGCCCGTACCAGGCGCACTTGTACTCCAGCATGGAACGCAGGTCCGTCCAGGCCGCATCACTGATGGCGCGTGCGAGCGTGCCGTTCTTCAGCAGGTTGCGCACGCTCAGGTCCTCGATCACGACCGTTTGATTCTCACGGACGAGTCGAGCCGACAGCTTGTGCAGAACGTCACGGCGCCGGTCGGCAATCCGCACATGCACACGGGCCACCTTACGGCGGGCCTTCTCCCGGTTCGCCGAACCCTTCGCCTTGCGCGACAACTCCCGCTGCGCACGGGCCAGCCGCGCCCGGTCACGCCGTTCGTGCCGGGGATTGGTGATCTTCTCGCCGGTGGACAGGGTCACCAGGGAGGTGATCCCGGCATCCAGGCCCACCGCATTCGTGGTGGCCGGGGCCGGGGCGATGTGGTCCTCGCACAGCAGGGACACGAACCAGCGACCCGCCGCGTCACGGGACACCGTCACCGTCGTGGGCTCGGCGCCTTCCGGCAGCGGACGCGACCAGCGGATGTCCAGAGGATCGGCCATCTTGGCCAACGTCAGCTGTCCGTCGCGCCAGGTGAAGGCACTACGCGTGTACTCGGCCGACGCCCGCGACTTCTTACGGGACTTGTAGCGCGGGTACTTCGCACGCTGGGCGAAGAAGTTCCCGAACGCCGTCTGCAAATGGCGCAGCGCCTGCTGCAACGGAACCGAGGACACCTCCCCCAGAAAAGCAAGTTCCTCGGCCTTCTTCCACTGCGTCAACGCGGCGGAGGACTGCACGTAGGAGATGCGGCGCTGCTCGCCGTGCCAGGCCCGCGTGCGCTCCTCCAAGGCCCTGTTGTAGACGAGGCGGACACAGCCGAACGTGCGCGACAACTCAGCCGCCTGCACGCCGGTGGGATAAAAGCGGTACTTGAACGCCCGCTTGACCTGCTCCGCCATACCTCACAACGTATCAATTTCCGTGTGGGCAAAGGGAGTCGGCCGGTAGACGGCGCACGCCGGTCCGCCTGGGCGGCGAACCGGCTTCCCCTGCCCTGCTCCGCAGAAGCTTCGATTCCTCCCCGGCCTGAAGGCCGGGGTATCCACGAAGGACAGACCCGATGAACTCGCGCATCGTTACCGTGGCCGAAGGAAAGCAGCTCGCACGCTCCGTGGCGATCGGTACACACCGCCTGACAGCCGACGAGCCGGAGCCCGTCGGCACCGACACCGGCCCCACGCCGGGCGAACTCCTCCTGGCCGCGCTCGGAGCGTGCACATCCATGGCGGTGCGGGCCTACGCGCAGCGCCACGAATGGCCGCTGGACCGGGTGGACGTCGCGGTCCGCTTCGTCGCACAGGGGCAGGTGGTCAAGAACATCGGGCTGGTCGGGGAGTTGACCCCCGCGCAGCGGGACCAGCTCCTCGCGGTCGCGGGACGCTGTCCCGTCCATCGGCTGCTGACCAAGGACGTCACGATCATCACCGTGCCCACGCTGCTCGCGGAGCCCGCAGCGCTGCCGTGACGCGTCAGGCGCACACAAGAACGCGGGGTGCGGGGTCCGGCGTCACAGCCGGACCCCGCACCCCGCGTTCGTCAGGCGCGGGCCCAGGCGCTCAGGCGGTCGCCTGCGCCGCCTCGTTGATCAGACGGGCGACGTCACCGGGGCGCGAGACGCTGACCGCGTGGGAGGCGGAGACCTTCATGGCGGTCGCCCCGGCCCGCTCGGCCATGTAGCTCTGTACCTGCGGGGGGATGTTCCGGTCCCCGTCCGCCACCAGCACCCAGGAGGGAATGTCCCGCCACGCGGGCGCGGACGCGCCCTCCGCCAGCGCGGCTTCGGCCACCGGCCGCTGAGTCGCGGCCATGACGGCCGTGGTCTCCTCGGGGACGTCGGCGGCGAACTGCTCGTGGAACTTGGCCTGTTCGATGTACAGGTCCATGACCTGGCTGCCGTCGGGCAGCGTCACCGGCACGGGCCGGAGCGTGTCGCCGAGGGTGCTGCCGGGGAACTTGCCCGAGAGGGTGACGGCGCTCTCGCCCTCCTCCGGCAGGAACGCCGCGACGAAGACGAGCGCCTTGACCTCGGGCAGTCCCTTGGCCGCGTTGCTGATGACGGACCCGCCGTAGGAATGGCCGACGAGGACGACGGGGCTCTCGACGGACCGCACGATCTGCCGGACGTACTCGGCGTCGCTGGTCAGTCCGCGCAGCGGGTTGGCGACGGCGATGACCGGATAGTCGTGCGCGAGCAGCTTGTCGACGACGCCGTTCCAACTGGAGGCGTCGGCGAACGCGCCGTGTACGAGGACGATGGTGGGCTTGTGTGCACTCATGAGGATGGCCTTTCGACGTGCCGGGGGAATGTGGTCGGGGGTGCGGTGTCAGTCGGTTCCGAGAGCCTTGCGCAGCACGTGGATGGCCTGCTCGACCGCGGCGGTCGACGCCTGGGTGCCGCGGACCGTGTTCAGCATCATGAAGTCGTGCAGGGAGGCGTTGTAGCGGGTGCTGGTCGTCGGCACACCGGCCTGGATGAGCTTCCGGGCGTAGGCCTCGCCCTCGTCGCGCAGCACGTCGTTCTCGTCGACGACGACGAGCGCCGGCGGCAGGTTCCGGAGGTCTTCCAGCGTCGCCCGCAACGGCGAGGCGGTGATCTGGGCGCGCTCGGCGGGGTCGGTGGTGTAGGCGTTCCAGAACCATTCCATGGCCTTGGCCGTCAGATGCGGGCCGTGCGCGAAGGTCCGGTAGCTCTCGGTGTCCTGGGCCGCGTCGGTGACGGGGTAGTACAGCGACTGGTGCACGAAGGCCACGTCGCCCCGCTGCTTGGCCATGTGGGTCAGGGCGGCGGTCATGTTGCCCCCGACCGAGTCACCGGCGACGGCCAGGCGGGAGGCGTCGAGCCCTTCGCCGGTGCCCTCGGTGGTGATCCACCGGGCGGTCGCGTAGGCCTGTTCGATGGCGACCGGGTACTTGGCCTCCGGGGAGCGGTCGTACTCCACGAACACCAGGGCCGCCTTCACCCCGACGGTCAGCTCGCGCACGAGCCGGTCGTGCGTGCCGGCGTTGCCGAGGATCCAGCCGCCGCCGTGCACGTAGAGGATGACGGGCAGGGGGCCGGTGCTGCCGACGGGCTTGAGGATACGCACCCGCACGTCGCCGACCGAGGCCGGAACGGTGATCCACTTCTCGTCCACGTCGGGCTTCTCTATGGGCTGCGCTTGCACGTCGTCGAGCAGCTTGCGTGCGCCCTCGACCCCGAGCTCGTACAGCAGCGGCGGCTTGGCGGTCGCGTCGGCGAAGTCCTGCGCGGCGGGCTCGAGAACGATGTCGTTCATGGTGTGTTCCTTCTCTGGCGATTAAGGAGGACTTTTCACACCATGGGACCGGGCCCGGAGCAGATGTGTGACACCAAAAGGTCCCGGGCCGTCGAGTACGGCCCGGGACCGGGTTCCGGAGCGGGGGCTAGGAACGGAGTGTGCCGGGCTTCGGCAGCGGCTCGCCGTCCACGAAGAGGTCGACGTGCTCGTTGTAGAAGGCCGTCAGGCCCGCGATGCGGTTGGCGTGGATGGTCGGGAAGTCGTACGCCCAGGCGATGTCCTCGTGGACGGCGGTGGGACCGTCGAACGACCAGTAGCCGCTCGTCGTTCCCTTGTACGGGCAGCGGGTCACCGTGTCGGTCCGCCGCAGTCGGGTCCAGTCGACGTGCGCGCGGTCGAGGTAGTAGCGCGTCGGCAGGCCGGTCTCGAAGAGCTTGACGCACGCCGGCGCCTCCGCCAGGACCACGCCCTCCAGCTCCACGCGGACGCTGCTGGAGGAACGCACGGCGTCCACACGCGAGTACGGGCTCCTGGGGTGGACGAAGACGGGCTCGTCCTCCTCGAACCAGTAGTCGATGGCCGGCCACTCGAAGCGCACCGTGCCCTGGAGCGGCGCCGGGGCGTCTTTCCCCCACACCCAGGCCGCACCGGGGCGCGAGTCCCCGCCCACGGACAGAGTGTGCCGGTGCGCCGTGCCCGCACCGTGCTTTTCGCCGACCCCTTCGTCGTCGAGGACTCCGTCGACGAGGTCTCGCACCGGAATGCTGTACTGCGGATAAGCCTGCCACTCCCAGACGTACAGGGCGCGCCGAGTGTCGAAGACGGTGCGACCGCCGATCACGCCCCTGATACGGCGGGGCACCGGCTCCACGTGCCCGACGGGCACGAGGAAGCCGGGATGCACAACACTTTCAGTTTCCAAGATCATCACCTAAGTCGGTCGGATGTTCCGCGTCCGTTGCACCGGACACGGAGGAGGTGTGCGCCCGGGACACCCGCGCCCTCGGGCCGTCACGGGCCGCGGGGTCCGTCCGGCGCTGACGCGCACAGCGCTGAGCAGGGCTCATTTCGCTGTCACAGCAGGTGGCGGAGGCCGGTCTGTGCGGGGAGACAGTCCCCCGCGGAAGGGAGATCACGCCGTGCACATGCGTACCCATTATGACGCCAACACTTTTGACACTAACAAGACAACCCTCTCATGCACACTGTGCACACTGTCTCCCAGGGCCGGCAAGGCGCCCGGCCGCGACACCCCGTCACCCCAGCCGCGCCCGACCGGAACCGCGGCGCCCCTCCCCCACCGCTCCTTCGTCGGAGGATTCGCATGTCAGCCCTGCCCCTGCTCGCCCCGCTGCGACGCGTCACGACCGACGTGCTCGAAGTCGCCTACTACGAGACGGGCTCCCCCGACGGTGACACCGTCGTCCTTCTGCACGGCTTCCCCTACGACATCCACAGTTACGTGGAGGTGGCCCCCCTGCTGGCGGAAGGCGGATTCCGCGTCATCGTCCCCCACCTGCGAGGGCACGGCCCCACCAGATTCCTGTCCGACTCTCTTCCCCGTTCCGGCCAGCAGGCGGCCCTGGGGGCCGACCTCATCGCGCTCCTGGACGCCCTCGGCATCGAGCAGGCCTACCTCGCCGGCTACGACTGGGGCGGTCGCGCGGCCACGGTCGCCGCGGCGCTGTGGCCCGAGCGCGTCCTCGGTCTGGTCTGCGTCAACGGCTACCTGATCCAGGACATCGGCGCCGCCATGAACCCCATCTCACCCGAACTGGAGGCGGGTTTCTGGTATTTCTACTACTTCCTCACCGAGCGCGGCCGCACCGGACTGGCCGCTGATCCACGGGGCGTCGCCCGGGTCATCTGGAAACGCAACTCCCCCGTGTGGGCCTTCGGCGAAGCCGAACTGGAGCGGGCCGCCGAGGCCTTCACCAATCCGGACTACGTCGACGTCGTCATCCATTCCTACCGGCACCGGCTCGGCCTGGCACCGGGCGCGGACGCGTACGCCGATCTGGAAGCCCGTCTCGCCGGCCTCCCTCCGATCGCCGTCCCCACGGTCACCCTGGACGGCACCGCCGACGGCAACTTCCCGGCGACCGACGGGTCATCGACCGCTCACCACTTCACCGGCCCCCGCCTGCACCTTCAGGTCGCGGACGCCGGCCACAACCTGCCGCAGGAACGCCCCGAGGCATTCGCCGCGGCGGTACGGGACGTACGGGCCCTGCGACGGGGACATCCCCGCCACGACTGCCTCACCCGCTGACACCCGACCGCGTGGCACCGCGGCCCGGCGCCGCGCCGACGTCACATCGAACCGTGCCCACCGGTCACATCGAGTGCGGGCGGGCACGCGGCCGCCCGACCGCCTCAGGAAAGGAAAACACCATGTCGTACCCCTACCCGGAACAGAAGTACTTCGGAGACGACGGCGAGGTCAGCGCCGTGTTCCGGCCCGCCGAGACCCCACCCGACCTCGGGGAGAGCGGGCCGGGCAAGGACGCCACCCACTATCTGGCCACCACCGCGACCACCCGAGGCGAGTTCGGGCTGTACCGCGTCGAGATGAGGCCACGGGCCGGCGGCCCAAAGACGCACTACCACAAGCGGATCTCGGAGTCGTTCTACATCCTGGACGGCACCGTGCGCATCTTCGACGGTGTGCGCTGGGTGGACGCCCGCAGGGGCGACTTCGTGCACGTGCCGCAAGGCGGGCTGCACGCCTTCCGTAACGACTCCGACGCACCGGCGGACATGCTCCTGCTGTTCACACCGGGCGCCCCGCGCGAGGAATACTTCGAGCAGGTGTCGACGCTGGCGCACGCCTCGGAGGAGGAGCGCTCCGCGTTCTTCGACCGGCACGACTCCTACTTCGTGGAGTAGGTCCGCCCCTGCGGTGTCCCGCGATGCCCGCGTCCTCCCTACGGTCGTGGTCGCGGGACACCCGCCGTCGGGACGACCCAGGTTCGGGTATCTGGCAGCTTGTCACAACAACACCTTTCGTCCGGTCAACAAGGCAGGGCGCGCGGGCGCATCCGACCGCGCCGCCGACCTTTCAGCACGTCTGGCCGTCACGCCCGGCCGTCCCGCCCCCGGCCAAGGAGACCGTATGAAAGTCGTCGTTGCAGGCGCCACGGGACGGATCAGATCGAGATCGGTCACCCGTCTGCGGGACCACGGGGCGCAGGTGGTGCCCCTCTCCCGCGCCCTGGGCGTCGACGTCGGTGACGCACTCGCTCTGCGCCGAGCACTGCGCGGTGCGCAGATCCTGGTGGACGTCACCGACGCGTCCTGGCGACAGCAGGACGTCAGCACGGCGTTCTTCGCCGGCACCACCCGCAGCCTCCTGATGGCCGCGAGGGAGGCGGGCGTCGAGCACTATGTGGCACTGTCCGCCGTGGGCGCCGACCGTGTCGCCTCGGGATACCTCCGGGCCAAGGCCGTACAGGAGGGCCTGGTCCGCCGCTCCGCACTGCCGTGCTCCCTGGTGCGCGCCACCCCGTTCTTCGAGTCCGTGGAGAGCGCCGTCTGCGCGGGCCTGCACGCGGACGGAGTGCGTGTGGCCCCGCTGCTGCTGCGACCGGTCGCGGCCGACGACGTCGCCGCCGCACTCGCCCACGTCGCCGTCGCGGTGCCGCTGTTCGGCGTCCTGGAGGCCATCGGCCCCGAGGAGCGATCGTTCGAGGACCTCGCCGCCAACGTGCTCGCCGCCCAGGACCGCGTGACTCCTGTGATCGGCGACGCGCAGTCGCCGTTCTTCGGTGCCCTGATCGGGGAGCGGACCCTGCTGCCCGGACCGGACGCCCATCTGGGCCGTCACACGATGGCCCAGGGGCTCACAGACCGCTGATCTACCCGCGCCGCACCGTCCGACGGCCCGCGGCATCCACCACCCCTCTCCCGTCTCCCCCGCCCATGCCTTGAGGAAGGCCGCCCATGAGTGACCCGTCCCGGCCCACCGCGTCCCCGTCGAGCAGTGAGCTCGACCAGCTTCCCGACCGTGACCGCGAGGAGACCGCCGAATGGCAGGCCTCCCTCGACGCCGTCATACGCAACGCCGGACCCGACCGGGCGGTGTACCTGATCCGTCGCGTGCACGAGTACGCGGCCCGCGCCGGCCTGTCCGTGCCGGGGCTGCTCACCACGGACTACGTCAACAGCGTCCCGGCGGCCGCGCAGCCGGAGTTCGACGGCGACATCGCCATGGAAACCAGAATCACCGCCCTGAACCGGTGGAACGCCGCGGCCATGGTGACCCGCGGCTCCCGGCTCGGCCTGGGCGGACACATCTCCACCTACGCGTCGGCGGCCTGGCTGTACGAGATCGGCTTCAACCACTTCTTCCGCGGCAAGGAACAGGACGGCTCGGGTGACCAGTTGTTCCTCCAGGGGCACGCCTCGCCGGGCATCTACGCCCGGGTGTTCCTCGAAGGCCGGCTGAGCGAGCAGCAGTTGGACGGTTTCCGGCGCGAGGCCGGCGGTCACGGTCTGCCGTCCTACCCGCACCCCAGGCGCCTGCCGTGGCTGTGGGAGTTCCCGACCGTGTCCATGGGCCTGGGCCCTCTTGGCGCCGTGTACCAGGCACGCTTCAACCGCTATCTGCAGGCCCGCGGCATCAAGGACACCTCCGCCTCCCGCGTGTGGGCGTTTCTCGGTGACGGGGAGACGGACGAGCCGGAGGCGACGGCCGCCCTGACGCTGGCCTCCCGTGAGGGCCTGGACAACCTCACCTTCGTGATCAACTGCAACCTGCAGCGCCTCGACGGACCCGTGCGGTCCAACTCCAAGATCGTGCAGGAGCTGGAGGCCCGGTTCCGCGGGGCGGGCTGGAACGTCGTCAAGACGCTGTGGGGCGAGGCCTGGGACCCGCTGCTGGCTCAGGACACGACCGGCGACCTGGTGCGCCGCCTGGGCGAGGAGCCCGACGCTCAGATGCAGACCTTCGCCGCGCGGGACGCCGCCTACATCCGCAAGAACTTCTTCGTCGGAGACGCCCTGTCCACCCTCTCGGCCACCCTGAGCGACGCCCAGGTGGTGGAGCTCTTCGAGAACTCCCGCGGAGGGCACGAGCCGTTGAAGGTGTACGCCGCCTACCGCGCCGCCGTCGAACACCGGGGAGCACCCACGGTGATCCTCGCCCAGACGGTCAAGGGGCACACCCTCGGGTCGGCGTTCGAGTCCCGCAACGCCAACCACCAGATGAAGAAACTGACCATGGCGCAGTTCCACGAGCTGCGCGACGTGCTGGACCTGCCCATCCCCGACAGCGCCCTCGCCGGTGACGTCGTCCCTTTCTGGCACCCGGGGGAGAACTCGCCCGAGGTGCGGTATCTGCGTGAGCGGCGCGCCGCACTGGGGGGTCCCGCCCCCGCGCGCCGTGTGATCCCCAAGCCGCTGCCGGAACCCGCCGCGCAGCCGTTCGAGGCGCTGCTCAAGGGCTTCGGCCACCAGGAGGTCGCCACCACCATGGCGTTGGTCCGTCTGGTGAAGGACCTGATGCGGGACGACCGCACCGGCGCCCGCTGGGTGCCGATCATCCCCGACGAGGCCCGTACCTTCGGCATGGAGTCGATGTTCCCCACGGCAGGCATCTACTCGCCGCAGGGCCAGACCTACGAGCCCGTCGACGCCGACCAGCTGCTGCACTACCGGGAGAGCGAGACCGGGCAGCTCCTCATCGAGGGCATCACCGAAGCCGGTTCCATGGCCGAGTTCACCGCCGCCGCGACCTCGTACGCCACCCACGGCGAGCCGATGATCCCGTTCTACATCTTCTACGCCATGTTCGGCTTCCAGCGCACCGGCGACCAATTCTGGGCCCTCGCCGACCAGATGGGCCGCGGGTTCGTCGTCGGCGGCACCGCAGGACGCACCACCATGACCGGCGAAGGTCTCCAGCACGGCGACGGCCACTCGCACCTCCTGGCCGCCACCAACCCGGCGGCCGTCAGCTACGACCCGGCCTTCGCCTTCGAGATCGCGGTCATCGTCCGCGACGGCCTGCGCCGGATGTTCGGAAAGCGACCCGAGAACGTCTTCTACTACCTCACGGTTTACAACGAGCCGAAGCCCCAGCCGCCCATTCCTGCGTGGCCCGGCGTCGAGGAGGGCATCGTCCGCGGCCTGTACCCGTTCCGACCCGGCGACCCCGCCGTGTCCGACCCTCGGCTGCAGCTCCTGGCCTCCGGCACCGCCGTGCACTGGGCACTGCGTGCGCAGGAGCTGCTCGACGCCGACTGGAACGTGCGCGCCGACGTGTGGTCGGTGACGTCCTGGACGGAGCTGCGCCGGGACGCGATGGACGCCGACACCGCCCGCACGCGCGGCGAGACGCGTGTGCCCTTCGTGACTGAGGCGCTCGCCGGTGCGCCGGGTCCGGTCCTGGCCGTCAGCGACTGGATGCGCCAGGTCCCCGACCAGATCGGCCAGTGGATCGAGCAGGACTACTACTCACTGGGCACGGACGGATTCGGCCTGTCCGACACCCGCGAGGACGCACGGCGCTACTTCCGCGTGGACGCCGAATCGATCACCGTGACGGCCCTGGACCGACTGGCACGGGCCGGACAAGTAGACCCCGACACCGTCGACCGCGCCCGCAAGCACTACGGCCTGGACACCTGAAGGAGCCACCGCGGGAGCCGCGGTCAGACGGCCCGCGGTCGTACAAGACGGCGACGAGGAGTACGTCGGTGTCCGCGAACTGGTCCATCTCTCGCTCTCCTACGACCACCGGCTGGTGGACGGCGCGGACGCCGCCCGCTATCTGTCCACGGTGAAGAAGATCGTCGAGGCTGCGGCGTTCGAGGACATACGCTGACGCGACGGTGGTGGCCACGGGTGTGCCGGACACGACCGCCGACGGTCCGGCAACACACACCGGCCGGCCCCGGCCGCGGCTCCGCCACGGCCCGACGCGACGCCACTGCCCTGCGTCTCACCCACGAGGTGACCAGCGCAGATGAGTTGTGTGGCCGAAGACCACATCTATACGCTCGCAGCCGGGGGTGTACATGAAAGGCAAGAATCCGGGCCTTCTGCACGGGCGGCAGAGCGAGCGAGCGGTGCTGGACCGGCAGCTGGCCAAGGTGCGCGATGGCCACAGCGCGGTGCTCGTGCTGCGCGGTGAGGCCGGTATCGGCAAGTCCGCCCTGTTGGAGTACGTGGCCGAGAGTGCCGAGGGCTGCACCGTGGTGCGCGCGGCGGGTGTCGAGGCGGAGATGGAGCTGGCTTTCGGGGGGCTGCACCAGCTGTGCGCGCCCTTCCTGGATCGCCTCAGGCACCTCCCCGATCCGCAGCGGACGGCCCTGGAGACCGCCTTCGGGCTCAGCGCGGGCACTCCCCCGGACCGATTCCTCGTAGGGCTGGCGGTCCTCAGCCTGCTCGCCGACGTCGCTGAGGAGACGCCACTCATCTGCCTCGTCGACGACGTGCAGTGGCTCGACCGCGTCTCCGCCCAGATCGTCGGGTTCGTCGCCCGGCGTCTGATGGCGGAGCGCGTAGGCCTGCTCTTCGCCGTCCGCGAGGCGGACGGGGAACGCGCCCTGCAAGGGCTGCCCGAGCTCACCCTTGGGGGTCTGAGCGAGCCCGATGCCCGCGCCCTGCTGACCTCGGTGCTTCCCGGCCGGTTCGACGAACCGGTCCGCAGCAGGATTCTCGCCGAGGCGCGCGGCAATCCGCTGGCCCTGCTGGAACTGCCCCACAGCACCACCGCGGCCGAACTCGCAGGCGGCTACGCCTCACCGCCGATGGGGCCACTCATCGGCAGGCTCGAGCACAACTTCAGCCTGCGCGTCGAGGAACTGCCCCCGCAGACACGACGGCTGCTGTTGCTCGCAGCGGCCGAGCCCGTCGGCGATGTCTCACTGCTCCGCCGCGCCGCCGACATCCTCGGTGTGTCCATGAGCGAGGCCCAGCCGGCTGTGTCGGCGAACCTGCTGGAAGTACGCACACGGGTCCAGTTCCGGCACCCGTTGGTGCGCTCGGCCGTTTACCGCACGGCGGGACCGGACGAGCGCCGGGAGGCGCACCGGGCACTGGCCGAGGCCACGGATGCGCGGTCCGACCCCGACCGCCGCGCCTGGCACCTGGCCCGCGCCGCTGCGGAGCCCGACGAGGCCGTGGCGGACGAACTGGCCCGATCGGCCGACCGCGCGCAGGCCCGTGGCGGCATCGCCGCATCGGCGGCCTTCCTGGAACGAGCGGCTGAGCTGACGCCCGATCCCTCCCGCCGCCGCAGCAGGGCGCTGGCGGCGGCCCGGGCCAAGTACCTGGCCGGAGCGTTCGACGCCGCGCTCGAGCTGTTGAACGTGGCCGAAATGGGCGCGCTCGACGATCTGCAACACGCCCAAGCCAGCCTGCTGCGCGGGCAGATCACCTTCGGATCCCGCAGTGCCGGTGCCACCGTGCCGCTGCTGCTCACGGCGGCCCGGGAGTTCGAACCGCTCGACGCCGGCATCGCGCGCGAAACCTACCGGGACACGTTCTACGCGGCCCTCACCGCAGGCCGCTTGTCCAGCGGCCCAGGCCTCGAGGAGGTCGCCCGGGCCGCACGCACCGCACCCCCGACGCCTCAGCCCGGACCCACCGACCTCTTCCTCGACGGCCTGGCCCTGGCCACCACGGACGGCTACGCGACGGGCGCCCCGATACTGCGCCGCGCACTGAACACGCTGCGGTTGGGCGGCTTCACAGTGGAACAGTCACTGGGCTGGCTCCCGTTCGCCTGCCGCATGGCCCACAACGTGTGGGACTTCGACAGCTGGAGCACCCTGTCGGCCAAGCTCGTCCGTCTGGCACGGGAGACGGGAACCCTGTCCGTGCTCCCCTCGGCGCTCCTGCTGCGACTGGCGAACCGGGTCTTCGCCGGTGATCTGGACGACGCAGACTCGCTCGCCGCAGAAGCGGTGACAATCGGCGAGGCCACCGGCAGCCACTTCCTCGCACACTACGGGGCGCTGGTGATCGAACCCTGGCGTGGCCGCGAGACCGAGACGCTGCGGGCAATCGAGACGATCACCAGCAACCGAACCCTCAACGGCGAGGGAAAGGCACTCACCGCTCCCCAGTGGGCGCTGGCCGTGCTGTACAACGGCCTCGGGCGTTACGAGGAAGCCTGCGACGCCGCCGCCAAGGGCTGCGAGTACCCGCAGGAGCTGGGGCTCTCCCTCTCCTCCCTGGTCGAGCTGGTGGAGGCGGCAACCCGCAGCGGGCAGCGGGACCTCGCCGTCGAGGCCGCCGACCGCCTCGCGACCATCTGCCAGGCCAGTGGCACGGCCTGGGCAACGGGCACCTCCGCGGCAGCGCGTGCCCTGATCAGTGAGGGGGACACGGCCGACGCCCTGTACCGGGAGGCGATCGCCCGCCTTGAGAGCACCCCGGTGCGGACGGCGCTCGCACGCACCCGGCTGCTGTACGGCGAGTGGCTAAGGCGCGAGAACCGCCGGGCCGAGGCCCGGGATCAGCTGGCCCGCGCCCACGAGATCCTCGACCGGGCGGGCGCGGAGGCCTTCGCCGAGCGCGCCCGCCAGGAGTTGGAAGCCGCTGGGGAGACGGTGCGCAGGCGCGCCACCGGCACCCATGCGGCGCTCACGCCCCAGGAGGCCCAGATTGCCCGGCTGGCCGGCGAAGGGCTGACCAACCTCGAGATCGGCGCGCAGCTGTTCCTCAGCCCGCACACCATCGAGTGGCATCTGCGGAAGGTGTTCACGAAGCTCGGGATCCGATCCCGCAAACAGTTGGGCGCCGTGCTGCCGGGCGGGGCGGCGAGTCCCGCCTGACCCCCCGGGGGCGGCGCAGTCGGCCAGGCGATCCGCGTGCCGCGCCGCGCCCCGTCGGGAGCCCGCGCGGGCCGCACAGACGGCCTCCCCGCCACGCGGTGCGCCCACGGAACTCCTCGGACCACGGCCCGTAGCTCCGGGCTGTCCATGACCGGTCCTGTCGAGGTCCAGTCCCGTGGAGGTCCGAACCCGGCCAGCAGCCCGAGGCGTGCGGGGCCAGGGGGTGGCGGGCCCCAGGGGCGTGCGGGGCCACGGGGTCGGAGGCCCCCTGGCCCCGTGGCGGCCACGGTACGACCACGGGGTGCCCCACGGTCTGTCAGGGGCGCGGCAGTGCCCTAGTCGGCGCGAAGTTGGTGTCAGTGGCGAAGCAAGCCGCCGATCCCCAGCTACCAGAGGAGCCGATCGTGGACACATCTGTGATCGCAACCCGGCAGAGTCCGCAGTCGGTGATGGTGACCATCACTGCCGCGCCCGTGGAACTCAACGACGCGGTCTTCGTGTTCAGTCGCGTCCGGCCAGGACTGCTCAAGATCGCCAACCGGATCCTCCGAGATCCCGGCGAAGCCGAGGACGTCATCCAGGAGGCGTGGCTGCGCTGGCAGGGCACGGACCGCACCGTCGTCGCGGACCCCGGTGCGCTGCTCCGCACGACGACCGTCCGGCTCGCCATCAACGTGCTGCAGTCGGCACGCAGACGCCGCGAATCCAGCGCCACCCCCTGGCTGCCGGAGTCCACGGACACCGGGATGACACCGGAGGCCCTGGCCGAACGCCAGGACTCGGTGGAGCATGCCGTCCTGCTGCTTCTGCAGACCCTGACCCCCAACCAGCGCGCGGCGTACGTGCTGCGCGAGGCGTTCGGCTACTCGTACGACCAGATCGGCGACCTGCTCCGCCTGTCCGTGGTGAACGCACGGCAGCAGGTCTTCCGCGCGCAGGACAGACTGAACAACCGGCGGCACCGGCAGCACGTGGACGCAGCCACCCATCGGCGGCTCGTTCAGGCGATCGTCGTCGCCGCCCGCACCGGAGACCTCGACCGCCTGGAGCACGTGCTGACCGGCCAGGACGCGCCGTACTCCGGCGAGGGGACGGCCGCGTGCGACGGCGCGCCCTCCTACCGGGCCACGGCATGACCGGCACGTCGCACGAGGACGTGGTGGGCGAGGTGCGCACCGGCCCTGCCGACGACCGCACGCAGTCCAGCGCGACCGACCGGTGGGACGCCCTCGACCGCCTCCACCGCCGCGTCCAGGGGACGGTGGAGCGGCGGCTGCGCGAGGAGACCGGGTTCGGGTTGAGTGAAGTACAGGCCCTGCGTCACGTGGGAAGAATCTCCGCCGCGGGCGCCGGCGCCGAACTCATGCGGCTCGGGGATGTGGCCAACGGGCTCGGCCTGAGCCAGTCCGCCACGAGCAGGTTGATGGCACGCCTGCGCCGACAGGGCCTGATCATCTCGAGCGCCGTCGACCACGACCGGCGCGGCGTGCAGGTGCTGCTGACCCCGGCGGGACACGCCGCGCTGCGCCGTACCGCATCCCGCTACGAACAGGTCGTCCGGGACGCGGTCCGCGATCTCGGCTCCCAGGAGGCGGATCCCCTCCTGTGGCATTTCCTCATCGGCCAGAGCGACGCCCGCACGGTCAACCGTTGAGGAAGTCGCGCACGGCCGCCGTGAACTTCTCGGGACGCTCGATGTGCCCGAGATGGCCGGTCTCCCGCAGGATCACCAGCCGGGCGTCGGGAAGGAGCTGGTGCATCATGCGGGCCCAGCGCGGCCCGCAGATGAAGTCGTCCCCGCCGACCAGGACCAGGGTCGGGACGGGGAGCCGGGGCAGTTCCCCGCGGACGTCGAACGGGGGCTCCACCCCCCAGGCCGGTGCCGCGAACATCCGCAGGGATGCGCGCCCCGCGGCGAACTCCTCCTCGCGGCCCCAGTAGTCATGGAAGTAGGCCGGCGAGATGGTGCGCAGCACCCTCGTCGCGCCCTCGTCGTCGGACCGGTCGAGTCGCGTGGTGAGACCCGCAACGTAGGTGGTCACTTCCGGCCGCTCGTCGGCGTGCCGCTGGACGAAGCTCTGCATGTTGGCGACGGCGGCCGCCCAGAACTCCTCTCCCGTCACCGGTGAGGTGTCGTACAACGCCAGGTGTTCGGGGTGGTCGAGGGCGTAGCGCTGCGCGACGAAGCCGCCGTGGGAGTGGCCCAGTAGGGCCACCTCGGCGAGGCCCAGGTGCTCGATCACCGCGTGCAGGAAGTGGGTGTAGGTGGCGAGGGTGTAGTCGCGTGGGTCGGCCAGCCGGCCGGACTCGCCCGTGCCGACCGGCTCGAGGTAGACGACGGTCATGCTGCGCTCCAGCTCGGGCATGCGCAGGTACTCCCAGCCGATGCCCGGCCCTCCGGAGTGGGCGACGCACACCGGGCCGGTTCCGGCGACGTGGTAGCGCTGGTCGACGGCGGCCGTGCCGTGCTGGACGACGAGGGTGTGGGTGCCCGGGGAGAGGGGGGCTCGGGGATCGACAGCTGGGCTGGGTAGGGGCCTCGGGCCCTGTGCGGCGTTCACAACTCACAGATGGTGCGGCGACCCGGAGCCCCGCTCAAGACATTGTGTCTGTTGTCACACTGTATTTCACACCGTTGCACTCCGCCCTGGAATGTCACAGGAACTCCCTTCGGACGGTCAGATACATGAGAGGCATCGGCGACGAGTAGGGAGACGCTGCCATGAGTTGGCGCGAGAGAGCGGCCTGCCAGGATGTAGACCCCGACCTGTTCTTCCCCATCGGCACCGCGGGTCTGACGCTGGTCCAGATCGACGAGGCGAAGGCCGTGTGCGCCCGGTGCCCCGTGCGGGAGCGGTGTCTGCAGTGGGCTCTGGACGCCGGTCAGGTCGAGGGCATCTGGGGCGGCACGACGGAGAGCGAGCGCCGCGCGACGCGACGACGCTCGGCGCGTAAGGACGTCGAGCGCATCAGCGCGAAGGCGTCCTGACCCGGACAACACCGGCATGATCCTGCCTTACGGTCATGTCACACCTTCACCACTTTCTCGGTCCCTTCTGATGAGGGCACGAAACCCGGTGCGGCAGCTCGTCTCCATGCACCGTTTCGTTGCACAGACCCGGCCGCAAGGCGCTCTTGGTGATGTGTTGATGGTGGTAATGGCATGAGCGACGCAATCGAACCGGTCACTACGACGGGCAGCCCCAGCGGTGGCAAAATCGCCGACTGGGCGAGAACGCGGATGGGCATCGGGCCCACCACAACGACCGGCACTCGCAGGGCCCGTCCGGAGCACTGGTCGTTCCTGCTGGGCGAGATCTGTCTCTACAGCTTCTTCGTCCTGCTCGTCACCGGTGTGTATCTGACGTTCTACTTCCACCCGTCGTCGAACGAGGTCGTCTACGACGGCAGTTACGCTCCACTGCGCGGCCAGATCGTGTCCGAGGCGTTCGACTCGACGATGCACATCTCCTTCGACGTACGTGGCGGCCTGCTCATCCGCCAGGCCCACCACTGGGCGGCACTGATCTTCGTCGCCTCCCTGCTGGCCCACCTGATGCGCGTGTTCTTCACCGGCGCCTTCCGCAAGCCTCGCGAGCTGACCTGGGTGGCCGGTTTCGCCCTGCTCATCCTCGGCATGCTCGGTGGCCTGACCGGCTACGACCTCCCCGGCGACCTCCTGTCGGGAACCGGGCTCGCCGTGGTGAACGGGACACTTCTGTCGGTACCGATCGTCGGTACCGACCTGTCGATGTTCCTGTTCGGCGGCGAGTTCCCCGGGCACGACCTGGTGCCCCGCTTCCACGTGATCCACGTCCTGGTCATTCCGGCGCTGATGCTGGCGCTCGTCGCCTTCCACGCCTTCCTCGGGCACCGACACCGACACACCCAGTACCCGGGGCCAGGCCGTACGGAGCACAACGTGGCCGGCCTGCCGATGCAGGTGTACGTGGTCAAGGCGGCCGGCTATTTCGGCATGGTCGCCGGGGCCATCTTCACCATCGCCGCGATCGCCCAGATCAACCCCGTCTGGGAGTTCGGCCCCTATCGCGCCGATCAGGTCTCCGCCGGATCCCAGCCCGACTGGTACATGGGCATCGCAGACGGGCTGCTGCGTGTCATGCCCGGGTGGGAGGTGAACTTCTGGGGCCACACCCTGGCCCTGGACAATCTGATCCCTCTCCTCGCCGGCTTCGGCTTCCTCCTCGTCATGGGCGCCTACCCGTTCATCGAGGCCTGGGTCACCGACGACGACCACGAACACCACCTGCTGGAACGGCCACGCAACCGGCCCGTGCGCACGGCGTTCGGCGTGGCATGGCTCGGCGTCTACCTGGTGGCACTGCTCGGAGCCGCGAACGACATCATCGCCGTGACCTTCCACCTGTCGGTCAACACGGTCACCTGGACGGTGCGCATCGCCCTGTTCGTCGTACCGGTCGTCCTCTTCCGCGTGACCAAGCGCATCGCCCTGGGTCTGCAACGCCGCGATCGCGACAAGGTCCTGCACGGCCGCGAAACAGGTGTCATCACGCGCCTGCCGCACGGCGAGTACGCAGAGGTGCACCAGCCCCTCGACCCTTACCAGCTCCATGCCCTCACGGCGCACGAGCAGTACCGGCCCCTCGACCCGGGACGACGCGACGCAGACGGCCACGCGAGCGGCAAGGCGCGACGGCTGCGCGCGCGACTCAGCCGCGGCTTCTACGGCGAGGGGACACAGATCCTCAAGCCCACCGTCCAGGAGTACCGGAAGATCACCGGCAAACATCACTCCACCAGCAAAAAGGACTAAAGAAACAAAGTGTCACACCTGCGATACGCACACGGTCCTTGAAGGTGACAGCACACCGTTTCCCGAAAGGGCCTCCCATGAACCGCAGTTCCACCTACCAGCGGGTCCGCACCCCGCTCTCCCTCCTGGCCACCGCCTCCGTCGCCACCGCCCTCATCGCCACGGCAGTCGCCCCCGCCCACGCGGACAGAACCACGTCCGCACCGGACAGCGAGACGAAGCCCACGGTGGTACTCGTGCACGGCGCGTTCGCCGATTCCACCAGCTGGAACGGCGTCATCAAGAGGCTGCGGCACGAGGGCTACCCCGTCGTCGCCGCGGCCAACCCGCTGCGCGGGCTGGACAACGACGCCTCCTACCTCAAGGAGGTCCTGGCCGGCATCGACGGCCCGGTGGTCCTGGCCGGACACTCCTACGGCGGATCGGTGATCAGCGACGCCGCCCACGACGCCGCCAACGTCAAGGCTCTGGTGTTCGTCGCCGCCTTCCTCCCCGAAAACGGGGAGAGCGCCGTCGAGTTGTCGGGCAAGTTCCCCGGCAGCACCCTCGGCGACGCTCTGCGCTCCGTGCCAGTCACCCTGCCGGACGGCTCCCGCGACGCCGACCTGACGATCGAACCGAGCAAGTTCCACCAGCAGTTCGCCGCTGACGTCCCCCGCAACACCACGGACCTCATGGCCGTCACACAGCGCCCGATCACCAATGCCGCGCTGGCGGACGACGCCTCCGAGCCCGGTTGGAAGGACATCCCGTCCTGGGCCGTGGTCGCCACCCAGGACCGCAACATCCCGGCGCAGACCCAGATCTTCATGGCACAGCGCGCACACGCCCACATCACGCGTGTACGGGCCTCGCACGCCGTGAGTGTCTCCCACCCCGCCGACGTCGCCGGGGTGATCGAGGCAGCCGCTCGGACCGTGCGCTGACCCAGCACTGCCGCGGGTAAGGGGGCGCAAGCACGCTCCGCCCCCTTACCCTCCTCGCACACATGGTGGCCCCCTGGAATTCGCCGTCGGTCCACGGGGCCACCATGTGTGCGAGGAGTCAGCCGCGGTCTTCCGGAGCGACGTAGTCGAAGGTCGGGCCCGCGGTCAGGCCCTCGCCGTCGGACATCGACATCAGGCTCTGTGCCTGCCCCTTGAGCGCGTACATCGTGCCCACCGACACCCCGAGCATCGCAGGATTGCCGTTGAACGCCTGCTCCAGGAGCTGCAGCAGCTTGCCGTACGCGATGTTGAACGCCTCCTGCGCCGTGCGGATCGCGCTGCCTTCCGGATGGTCCTGCAGCCGCGGGTTGGGCCGCATCGGGCGCACCCCGGCGCGGTCGACGGTGATCGTCTCGCCGGTGGGGCCTGTCTCCGGTGTGTCCCCCGGCTGGTAGCGCCGGCCCTGTGCGAGCTCCTGGAAGCGGTAGTAGTGCGAGACCGCCTTGGTCTGCGGGTGGAACATGTCCATGTCCCCGTCCCACACGTCGAAGCGTGCCGCGCCCTCGCCCTGCTCCACGATCTCCTCCAGGGCGGAGAGCGCCGAGGCGAGATCGGTGACCGGGCTCAGCCGCCCGCCGGTGTGCCCGAAGGGTCCTGCGGCCACCTGGCGGGCGGGATCACCGGTGAAGACCTTTTCCTCGCCGAGCTCGGCGCACAGGTGTCGCAGGCCCTTCTCGATCGCGTCGTAGAACTGACCGATCGTCATGTAGGCGTCGCCCTCGGCCGGGTCGCCCGGGTGGGCGGGTTGTTCGAGGCGGAGGAACATGGTGAGCGCCTCCTGCCCGAACGGCAGCAGGGACAGCTGCAGGGAGGGGTCGGCGTGCGGCATGGGCCGCGGATGCGGCGACAGTATCCGCGGGGTGTCGACGCGAGGTTGCCCGCCCACCGCGTTCAGGAGGTTCGCCACCAGAGCGAGGTGGATCATCTCCTCGACGAACACACTGCTGACCACTTCGACGGCGTGGGCGTTCCGCTCGGGGTCGAGGGAGTAGAGGGCTGTGAGGTAGGGCGGCAGCGTGGCGTGCTCCAGCTCGATGGCCCACTGCAGGTGCTCGCGCAGGTCCTCCATCGTCGTGATCGAGCGGAACCGGGCCTGGCCGGTGGGGTCTTGAGGATTCATGGGGGTCTCACCTGGGTTTCGTGCGTACGGTTCGGCCGCAGCTGCGGACCGACCTGTGGTCACCGGCATCGCTGCCGGCGGGGACCGTGCGGGGCGGTCGGTGTTGTGGCGCGGGGCCTGTCATGCGGCTTCCGCGCGGGAGAGGCGGACGGCGGAGATGTCGAAGCTGAGCCTGACCTTGTCGCTGATGAGGACGCCGCCGGTCTCGACGGGCGTGCTCCCGCCGAGTCCCCAGTCGGAGCGGCGCACCAGGGCGGTGCCGGAGAAGCCGACACGGTGGTCTCCGCTCTCGTCCTGCGTGGCCCCCTCGAAGGCGAGGTGGATGTGGAGAGGGAGTTCGACGTCCTTGATCCTGAGGTGGCCCGTCAGGCGGAACTGACCGTCTCCGCGGTCAGCAAGGCCCGCGGAGCGAAAGAGCATCAGCGGATAGGTGGCGGCGTCGAAGAAGTCCGGGCCCGTGAGATGGGTGTCCCGGTCAGGGCTGCTCGTGTCGATGCTGCCGGTCTGGACGCTCAAGTAGGCCTCGGAGCGGCTGGGTTGATACCCGTCCAGCTTGACCAGCCCCTCGAACGCGCCGAACCGTCCGTGCACGTTCGCGATCATGGCGTGCCGGACGGAGAAGCCGATGGTGCTGCGTACCGGGTCGATGGTGTAGACACCCGTCAGCGCTGTGTACGGGACGACGGTCGACATATGTGGGTCCTTGCGGTCGCTGGTCACGACGATCAGTCGTTTCGAGCCGTCGCCGTGTGCCTGCCGATGGTGGAGCGGACCGCGGCCGAGGAGGCCCGGGCGGGGTCCGCAGAAGGACAGACAGGTGAGGGCCCGCGCGTGTGACACCGGGACCGCCGCCGGGACGGCGTTCTGCATGTCACAGCGTGTCGGCGCGTGAACGCGCCGTCACGCGCGTCGTAACGGTCAGCACCGCGGGATCGCCCGTGTCGGGTAGCGGGGTGAAGCCGTGCTCGGCCAGCTCCACGACGATGTCGTCCCGGGAGGCCGGCCACATCCAGAAGGTCTCGGTGTGCTCGCGCAGGACACCGGTCACGTCCCGCACCCAGTAGTCGAAACGTGTCCGGATGCGGCCCGCGTCGGCGGACAGCACCATGTGCCCGCCGTACTCGTGCCGGCCGAGTGTCTGAGCGGGCAGCGGGTGGACGGTGCGCACCCGCGGAGGGCGTGCGGGGGGAAGCTGCAGCAGGAAGACGCCGCCGGGACAGAGCGCTTCGGCGACGGCGGGGTAAAGGCGGCGGCGCGAGGACGGATCCAGGCACGCGAGGGTGTTGTGGCAGACGGCGACGTCCGCGACACCGCGCAGACCGGTCTCAGGGAGGGTGCAGGGGTGGACGGTGACCCGTCCGCGCACGTCGGCGGGCAAGGACGCGATCCGGGTCATCAGGGCGGCGCGCATGGACCGCGCGGGCTCGACGGCATGCACGCCGACGTCGGACCCGGCGAGGCCCAGCAGGGTGACACGGCCGGTGCCCGCGCCGATGTCCAGCACACCGACCCGCGCGTTGCCGACCGCTTCTCCGTACAGTTCCCGCACGTGCGCGGCATCGGCCTCGCCTTGCAGCACGTCGTAGAACTCGGCACTGACGGCGTAGGCCTCTGCGGAGGGCGCGCTCGCCGGACGGGCGGGCGAACGGGACGAAAGCGAGTACATGACCCACTTGACAGGTCCGCCGCCTCATCTGTGACGGGACGTGTGCCCCGGCGCGGGATCTCCCCCTGCTCGCTCCCCTCCCCCGGACTGACCGGCTGGCACCCTTAACACTGTGTGCCACTATGTTGGGTGGCATCCGACGCAGCACATGATGCTCGTCGTCCCGGCCGCCGCGGCCGCACAGCCTCCCCGGACCCCGGCCGCGGCCCCTATCACGAGGGATGTACCGACCATGCCCGCCATCCTCATCCACGGCGTTCCCGACACCCACCGCGTGTGGGACGGCGTACGCCGACACCTGACCCGCTCCGACGTCGAGGCCTGGGACCTGCCCGGATTCGGCACCCCCCGCCCCACGGGCTTCGGCTCCAGCAAGGAGGAGTACGTCGACTGGCTCGTCGAGCGACTCGAGCGCGTCGGTGAGCCCGTGGACCTGGTCGGTCACGACTGGGGCTGCATCCTCACCGCTCGCATCGCCTCCCTCCGCCCCGACCTGGTGCGCACCTGGGCCGGCGGCAACGGACCCATCAGTTCCCGCTACGTCTGGCACCCGCTGGCCGAGACCTGGCAGGACCCCGCCACCGGCGAGCGGTTCATGGCCGAACTGGACCCTGAAGCCTTCGCGAAGGACCTGGTGAACGGCTTCGACGCGCCCGCCGGACCGGTGAAGGAGATGGTCCGGCACGTCGACGACACAATGAAGGACAGCGTTCTGCGGCTGTACCGGTCCGCCATGACCATGGGGTCGGAGTGGGAAGCGGCCCTGTCGAACGTCACCGCACCCGCGCTGGTGTTCTGGGGCGAGCGCGACCCCGCCTGCCAGATCGAGTTCGGCGACGAACTCGGCACCGCCCTGCGCGCCACCCGCGTCCTCCATCTCGACTGCAACCACTGGACGGTGCTGGAGCGGCCCGCGGAGGTGGCCGCCGCCATCGAGGAGCACTGGGCGCAGGGCACCGGACGCTAGCCCGCGCCGGTCGGCGATGGGGCGCGGACCGGCGGGCCGCCTCGGACACGGCCGTGGAACACGGACGTCGTCCGCGCCCTCGTCGCGCTGCTCCGCTCTGCTCTGGCAGGTCCGCACGCAGCCTCCGCGCCCCGGGCCGGTGTCACACCCTGCGGGTTCTCAGGGTCTCACCACACGAGGACACACCAGTGTGCGGTGCGCGCGAGCGGAGACGGGAACATCATGTCGCGAGCAAGCGGCTTCGTGATCGTCGGGGGCGGCCTCGCCGCGGGCAAGGCGGCCGAGGAACTCCGGCAACAGGGCTACGACGGCCCGCTCGTCCTCATCGGGGACGAGGCTGGGGGGACGTCACCAACGCCTGCCATCCCCGGCTGGCCGGCATCTGCGGCTGGAGCACTGGGCCAACGCCCTGCACCAGCCCCGCACGGCGGCACTGGCCATGCTCGGCAAGGAGGCCGCGTACAACCGGCTGCCGTACTTCTACACCGACCAGTACGACCTCGGGAGTACACGGGGTACACCGAGCCCGGCGGCTACGATCGCGTCGTCTTCCGCGGGAACCCGGCCGAGCGGCGGTTCATCGCCTTCTGGCTGTCCGGGGACCGGGTCCTGGCGGGCATGAGTGTGAACGAGTGGAACGTCATCGACTCCGTCCGCGTCCTCGTCGAGTCCGGTGCCTCCGTAGCGGACGCGGCACTGTCCGATCCCGAGACGCCCCTCGACAGCCTTCTGCCCTGACGACCGCTGCGAAGGTCCGCGCGGCGCGGCCCGCCGGCGCAGGCGCGGGCGCCGCTGCGTACGCCCGGGAACCGTGTCACACGATCTGTCCCTGTCCGGTCAGCAGTGCATACGACCCGCCGGGCAAGAGCGGACTTTCCCATTCCAGGGAGCCGCGGCGGACATCGGCCGGAATCAGGGGTGGCGGCGCCTTGTCGGGTGCTGCGCGAAGGGGTGATGCCAGATGGACCGGGGACCGGACGACGAAACCGTGCCGATCGCGGAACTGCTCGACGAGCGACGCCGACTGCTCAACGTGGCCTACTGGATGCTGGGCCGCAGCCAGGACGCCGACGACGTCGTGGCCGAGACCTACCGGCGCTGGTACGGCCTGTGCGACGAGTACCGGATCCGCATCGCCGAACCCCGGTCCTGGCTGGTGAAGACCGTCGGCGGTATCTGTCTGGAGCGCTTGGCGCCGACCGGCCGGTCGGACCCGGACCCGGTCGGCGCGGCACCCCCTCAGGACCTGGCCGACGAGGTGAGCCATGCCCTTCTGGAGGCGCTGGACACGCTGTCACCGGCCGAGCGGGCCGCATTCGTCCTCAACGATGTGTTCGGGATGGCTCCGGGGACGGTCGCCGCCGTCGTCGGACAGACGGAACAAGAATGCGGCGAACTCGCCGCCAGAGCCCGGCACAGCCTTCGGACCAGGTGGGCACACCCCACGACACCGCAGCAGCACGATCGTATGGTCCGAGCGGTCCGGCAGGCCTGCGCGGCGGAGAACCCCGACCGCCTGACGTCCCTCCTGGCACCGGACGCCACCGTGTTCTTCGACGGAGGCGGCAAGGTCAGGACCCTGACCCGGCCCGTCCACGGCGCACGGCGCGTCACCCACAGCCTGCTGACCCTCCTGGCCGGTCGCCCCCGCACCACCCTGAACTGCCGGTCCGTCAACGGCCGCACCGCAATCGTGGTGCGCTACGCCGACGAGGTCGCCGCGGTCATCAGCCTGGACGTCGCGGGCGAGCACGTCGTGCAGATCTGGGCGGTCCTCAACCCGGACAAGCTCCGCCACTGGAACCGGGCGGCCACGCAGGAGAAATGAGGACGGCTCATGGGCCAGGACTTCGATCCGCGTGCGGCCGCTGCCTCTCTGGCCGCCGAAGCGGCCGTGCTCGAGGCACGGATCCGCATCCTGCAAGAGGCGCTTGACGACGTCGGCACCCGCATCAAGCGATCGGCGGAGCGACTGCGCCTCCTGCGCGAGCGGTCCCGACCGGAATCCGGCAGAACGCCCGAGGAACACCCGCCGACCCCGGCCCGTCCCGCGCTTCCCGACCCGGAGTCCCCTTACGGCCGACCCGACCGGCCCGCACCGTGTCCCCACTGCTGAGGCGCCGGTCACGAAAAGCGTGAAAGGACAGTGGCAGTCACCTCATCCGAGAGGGACCCCGCACCACCACCTTGCATCTTCCGGGTTCGGAACTCGTACGCTGTGACATACGATGCACCCACACACGTCCCCGGGTCCGAGCCGAGCGGCACCGCAGCTGACTTCAGTGAGGCGCGGCACGGAGGGTTGAGGATGAGAGGAAGACATGGTCTCGGCAACTCGCGCAGCGCATGAGATTGAGGTCACTGCGGAGAGCCTCCAGGAGGACCTCGCCCGCCTGGAGATTCAGAAGCGGGCACTGGAGAGGGAGCTGGCCGCCGTGGCCGCCCACCTCGACTCCGTCCAGCGTGCCCTGAGCGCCCTGACGGTCCTCATGGCCGAGCCGTCCAGCCGGCACGCCGCCGATCAGCCCGAAGAGGCGAAGGCCGACACTCCGGCCGTCGCGCCCGCCCGCACAGCCCGGAAACAGGCCGCACCGCGACGGACGGAGCCCACACAGAAGGCGAAGCCGGCGACCTCCTCGCGTGCGGAGGCCGATGAAGCACGCAGCTACGGCGCGCTCACCGATCAGATCCTGGAGTACTTCGCCGGCGTCGGTGATGCGGCGGTCCGCGCGCGCGACGTCGCCGCCGCGCTCGGCCGCGACACCGACTCCGGCAGCATCAATGCGGTGCGCAGCACGCTCGACCGTCTGGTCGGCACCTCCCGCGTACGCCGGGCCGGCCGCGGTCTCTACCGCGCCCAGAAGTCCTGACCGGGGCCCTCTCGGCTCCGGGCACGCAAGGTCACGCGGCTGCCTCGGGCACCTGCTCGCGGGGGATCGCACAGGCGCCCGAGGCACGCACCCGCTGACGGTCGGTCCGCGGGTGGGCGAGCGCTCCCACACCGGCCATTGAGCGTGTCACACGGTGTCGGAGTCGCTGTGATGAGTGTATAGCACTCCACATCGTCTTGGAATCCAATGGCACCCTCCCGGGAAGCGGCGGGCCACCCCTGATCCCTCACCTTCTCGGCGATCGCTCCCCCGCCTGCACTGACCGACAACTCGCCTACTCCAAAGGGCTGTTATGCCCTTTCGCGCAGGTCGGCCACAACACACGTGTGACGGAAGCAATCACCCTTTCCGTGGCCGCAGCGGCTGTTGCCGCCACAGCGGTGATCGCTCTTTCCCCGCTCAGCCAGGCACCGGCCGCCGCTGCCCCAGCCCCTATCGGTGACGTCGTCTGCAACGGCGGGTCCCTCAACATGCGCTTCGACCCCGGCGTCACGTTCGCCAAGAGTGCCCAGCGGCTGTACGCCGACGGCGACATGGGTACCTGCTCCTCCACCACGCATCCGGAGATCACCGGCGGCACGATCCGACTCCTGGCGAGCCTCACCGCTGCCTGCCCCCGCCCCTTCGGGCCCGGCTACGCCAAGGCGACGATCAGCTGGAACGACGGAAGCCGAACGGTCCTCCACCAGACGACGTTCAGCGGCGATGCGCAGTCCTTCTCCCTCGATGTCTGATCCATCACCGACGGCGCTTTCGCCGGCGGCACCGCCCGCGCCAACGGCCACACCACCATGTCCTGGGTGAGCCACATGTAGGTGGTGAAGCCGCGCTCCCGGGTGGTCGCTCGGCACGCACGGACCCCGGCGAAATACCGCGTGCCGTCAGGGCGTCGTCGACGGCCTGCACGTAGGGCCAGTGCGGCAGACCTTGAGGGCTGCCCTCCCATACAGGCGGCTCGAGCAGCACGAACCTCACCTCCATCGGCGGCGGGAGTGGTTCGGGTCATGAGGCGCGGCGGAAGACGGCGGCCGGGCCGATAACGCGGAAGCCGAACGTGTTCCGGATCTCATCAACGGCGGCTTCCGCCACCAGGAGGCTTTCGCGGGCGTCGTCGAGACTGATCTGCTCGGCCGTCTGGCCGGCGCCGATGAGGTCCTCGCCCCTGAGGGACAGGCCGGTCAGGCGGCCGCGCTGCAGGCCGGCCGCGTCCATCAACTGGTAGCCCATAGCGCGCAGGTCGTCGTCGTGCGCGGACCGCTCCACCAGACGCCGCGTCTTCTCCAAGCAGGAGTTGCGGGCGAAGGCGAGAGTGAGGGTCAGCGCGCGGGCTCCCGCGGGCCACTCGGCCCGCAGCCCTTCCATGGCCCGTCCGGACGAGTTCCGGTCCCCGCCGACCACAGCCCGGAAGCCGACCGGCCGAGCCGGTCCGTCAGCTCGACGAGATGACCGCGTACCCCGGGTGGGACGGGTCGCGGACGATTCTCGGCCACGTACGGGCGTTCCTGGACGAGCCTCTCCTCGCGGACGCGTGACCTTCCGACCGGGTTGTACGCAACAAGGCCGATTGACCCTGTGGTCGCTGGTGCGTTTGCCTCGAAGGGAGCCCTCGGCGCGGGGCCGGGGGTCATGCGTCACCGGGGAACACAAGGGGGAACATGTCCAAGGCTTCAGCCATGTCCGGCAGAGCAGTGACCGTGTCCGGCCTTTCCTTATGGACGGCGCTGCTGCTCGCGTTCACCGGAACGACCGCCGGTGCCGCGCAGCACGCGCCCCGGACGGAGCGGGTCAGCACCGCCGCCGACGGTACCCAGGGCGACGGCGCCTCCAGTGCGGCCGTCACCACGCCGAACGGCCGCTACATCGCGTTCCGTTCGTCGGCCACCAACCTCGTGCCCGAGGGGGTCAGCCGCCCGGGCACCTACTCCTACGTCCGTGACCTGACAACCGGCGAGGTCACCAAGATCGAGCAGGCGCTGAGCACGCCCCGGCTCAGCGCCGACGGCCGCTGGGCCGCATACACCGACTGGGGCAGCCGCAACATCAATGTCTTTCTGTCCGACCTGAGCACGGGCACCAGAATCCGGGTCGGGGCCCCCGACGGCCGGGACACCGCGTCCTCGCCGACCATCAGCGAAGACGGTCGCTACATCGCCTACCGGTGGGCTCGGGCACCCTGATTTCCCGACCCGCATCGACCTCTACGACCGTCTGACCGGCACTCGTGAGACCGTCAGCGCGGGCCCGCAGGACTCCAACCGGGACATGGACAGACCGTCGATCAGCGGCGACGGCCGCCGGGTCGCCTACCAGGACAACGGCACCGGTGACGTGTGGGTCGCCGACCGCGTCAGCGGCGCGCAGACCGAGGCCGACGACGGCACGCGCTCGACCGTGGTCCAGCTGAGCGCCAACGGCCGTGTCCTGGCGATGGATTCGGCCGACGGCTCCTATGTACGGGACCTGCGCACGGGCCGCGTCCGGCACTTCCCCGGCGTCCGCGTCCTGGCCGTCAGCCCGGACGGGCAGCGGCTGTTGACGCGGGACGCGGACGCGAACCTGACCCTGCGCGGCCTGCACGGCGGACGCGAGATCCCCGTCGGACACGGCAGCGCCACCGCGGGCTCGGTCTCCGCGCACGGCCGCTCCGTCGTCTACTCCACGGAGGACGCGGACGTCGTCCCCGATGACACCAACGGTCTGTACGACGTCTTCCAGTGGAGGTCACGCTGATGTTCCGCGCCTCAAGAGCCGTGCTCGGCACGGCAGTCGCGATCGCGCTCGCCTGGACGCCGGCGGCCGCCGCACAGGACCGGGGTCACCAGGGGCCCGACGAGCCTCGTACCGTGCGGGTGAGCACGGCCGCCGACGGCACTCAGGCCGACGGACCGTCGAGCGGGGCCTCGATCAGCGCCGACGGCCGCCAGGTCGCGTTCACGTCCACCGCGCCGAGCCTCGGCTGCGAGCGCCTCTCGCCGTGCCTGTTCCTGAAGGACCTGACCGACGGCCGCCTCACCAGGATCGACCTCGGCAGCGGCCACACCTACGACGCGCCGCTGTCGAGCGCCGACGGGAGCCGTGTCGCCTTCTCCGCCGGCACCCGCCTCCAGGCTCCTTACTTGTACGACAGCGCCACCGGCCGTTCGGAGCGGCTGTGGCCCCAAGACCCGCCCGGCCTGGCCGAGGTGGGCCACGCCCAGTCGATCAGCCCCGACGGCACGCACGTCGCGTACACCGTCGGCGGCCGCAACGGAGGCCAGACCGCCCGGCTGCTGTACGTCCGTGACACGGAGACCGGCGCCGAGGAGCTGATCTCGACCGCCGAGGAGGGCAACAAGAACGGGGCCTCGGTGAGCGGTGACGGCAACCGGGTCGCCTACTCGGTCCAGGGGGGCGCCGAGGGCGACGACCCGAACGAGGTCTTCGTCAAGGACCGGGCGACGGGCGAGCGCATCCACGTCGGCGCGGACCTCGGTGTCGCCCATCTGATCCGGATCACGGCGGACGGCCGCCGGGTCCTCCTCAACGCCAACACCGGGGTGTACGTCCACGACCTGAGCACGGGCACCTCGCGACGGGTGGCCGACAGAACCGCCTCCTCGGCCACGGCGGACGGCCGGTACGCCGTCGTCTGGGGCACGGACGGCGTGCGGGTGCGTGACCTGCGGACGGGGCTGCGAGGGGCCACCCTGTCGTGGACCGCCACGGTGATGGGCGACGCGCTGGCCGCCAAGGGGCGTGTGGTGGCGTTCAGTTCGACGGAGTCCCACCTGGTGCCGGGCGACACCAACCGGCAGTCGGACGTGTTCGCCTTCTCGGGCGGCCTGGGGAAGAACCCGGCCCCGATGCCGTCCGTCACCGAACGGCTCGGCGGACCGGCCGGGGCGTCCCACGACCCGGAGATGGATGAGAAAAAGCTCGTCACCTTCACCTCGGAGGAAGACGTCTTCATCAACGCGCCCCTCCGCGTGGTCCCGGTCAACTCCGACACGGAGAAGCCGTCGTCGGAGAGCACCCCCTGCTCCAACGGACGCCTGGTGAGCTACCTGGTCCCGTCCGCCGCCGACGGCGCCCCGGAGGTCCACATCCGCTACCGCGCCACCGGCAAGGTCACCGTCCTGGACTCCTACCAGGGCGTCCGCTTCACCTGGATGGGGCGGCCCCGGATCAGCCCCACCTGCCAGTGGATCACCTACGCGGCGACCCTGCCCGCCACCGACGCCGACCCGGACCCGCAACCCCGCGTCTACCGCTTCCATTACGACGGCGGCACCACGGACGTGGTCAGCGCGCCCTCGGGCGGTCCGGCGGGCAACCCGTCCATCGACTTCGACGGCCGGTACATCGCCTTCCAGCAGGGCGGCGACGTCTACGTCCGTGACCTGGACACCGGCGACCTGACGAAGGTCGCGGACGGCGCCTCGGCCCCCTCCCTCAGCGGCCGCACGATCGCCTTCCAGCAGGGCCGGTACGTCCTCGTCCGGGACCTCGACACCGGCGCCACCACGGCCCGGGTCAGGGGCGCCCAGCCCTCGCTCTCCCGACACGGCACAGAGTTCGCGTACACCTCGGGCCGTTCCGTGTACCTGCTCGAAATCGCCACGGGGAAGAAGCAGTTGGTCAGCGTGGACCGCTGGGGCGGCCGCAACGACCTCCCGGCGGAGCACCCCTCGGTCAACGCCGACGGCACCGTCGTCGCGTTCGAGTCGGCCTCACCCGATCTCGTGGAAGGGGACTCGAACGGGGTGACGGACATCTTCCTGCGGACAGTGCGTTGACTTGCTCCTCGGGCTGAAGCCCGAGGATTCTGGCCTTCTCTTCCGTTGCTGTGCCGTCGTCGCAGTGGCGGACGCTGATCAACGCGGTGATGTAGAAGGCGCGTTGGAGTCGGCGGAGATTGCCGCTGATCTTGCCTGTGTCACGGGGCACGGGTGCGGCGCCGCCGAAGTCGGCGCGCCCGCTGAGACGTTTCCGCAGGTCAGGAGCCTGTGCAGAGGGGGTGGGTGGGACTCGGACCCACGGCCGACGGATTATGAGTCCGTTGCTCCGCTCCAGGATGACATTCGCCCCCTCAACACTCCCCCGCCTCTCGGCATGCGGCTGGCCGCAGTGGGATCTGGAACGCCTTGGCCGCACGCCGTCGGGTGCACCGAGGTGATGCGGCATCAAGCCAAAGAGGCCAAAGCTTCGTTGGCCGTCTTCCGGGATGGGTGCGTCGCCCATATCCTCGTGCGCCGGTAGTTACCTACGGTAAGGGGTAGCGATGGGCGGCACCACACGCAGAGGGTTCCTGGGTTCGGCCGCGGCCGCCGGCGGCGGGGTCGCCCTCGCGACCCCCCAACGGGCCGCGGCACGCAACGGCGCCGCCGCACAGACCGTGGCCGTACTGGGCGGAGGCGTCGCCGGGCTCACGGCCGCCCACGAACTCGCCGAACGCGGCTTCCGGGTCACGGTCTACGAACGCAAGGCGCTGGGCGGCAAGGCCCGCAGCATGGACGTACCGAACAGCGGCACGGGCGGCCGCGGGCCCCTGCCCGGGGAGCACGGCTTCCGCTTCATCCCCGGCATCTACCACAACCTGCCCGACACCATGCGGCGCATCCCCTTCCCCGGCAACCCCAACGGTGTCCACGACAACCTCGTCGCCCCCAAGGAGATGCTGTTCGCCCGGTCGGGCGGCCGCGAGGACATCCGGATCCCGCTGCCGTGGCCCGGCAACACCCCGGCCGAACTCACCCCCGACGAGGTCCGCCGCGCCCTCACCTCGGTCCTGGACACCGCCTTCAACCTCCCCCTCCACGAGGCCCTCTACTTCGCCAACCGCTTCCTGGTCTTCCTCACCAGCTGCGATGAACGCCGCGACGAGACCTGGGAGCAGATGCCGTGGTGGGAGTTCGTACGGGCCGAACGGATGTCGTACGACTACCAGCGGATCCTCGCCATCGGCATCACCCGCAACATCGTGGCCACCAAGGCGGAAGAGGCCAGCACCCGTACCGTCGCCACCCTGCTGGAGGCCTTCGCCTTCAACCTCCTCGGGCGGGGCGCGGACGGACCGCTGGACCGGATCCTCAACGCGCCCACCAACGAGGCCTGGATCGACCCCTGGGTGACGTACCTGAAGTCACTCGGGGTCGAGTTCCACATCGGCTGGACCGTACGGGACCTGATCCTGGACACGGGCCGGATCGCCGGCGCCGTCGTGGAGGACCCGGGTGGTGCCCGCCGGACTGTCACCGCCGACCACTACATCTCGGCCATGCCGGTCGAGCACGCGCGCCGCACCTGGAACTCCGCCGTGCGCGCCGCCGATCCCCAACTGGCGGAGTGCGACCTGCTGGAGACGGACTGGATGACCGGCATCCAGTTCTATCTGACCGAACGTACGCCGATACTGCACGGCCACCTCGACCTCATCGACTCCCCCTGGTCGCTGACCGCGATCGCCCAGGCCCAGCACTGGCCGGGCCACGACTTCCCTGCCGACTTCGGCGACGGCACGGTCGCGGACTGTCTGTCCGTGGACGTCTCCGAGTGGGACCGGCCGGGCATCCTGTACGGCAAGACCGCCAAGCAGTGCACCCGCGCCGAAGTCGCCCGCGAGGTGTGGGCGCAGTTGAAGGCGGCGCTCAATGACAGCGGCCGTACGGTCCTGAAGGACTCCGTGCTGCACTCCTGGTTCCTCGATCCGGCCGTCGACGGCCTCGGCACTGCGAACCCGGTCAACGAGGAGCAGCTGCTCATCCATCCGACAGGAACCTTCCACCACCGTCCGCGATCGGCTACGAAGATCCCCAACCTCTTCCTGTCCGGCGACTATGTGGCCGTGCCCATCGATCTGGCCACCATGGAAGGCGCCAACACCTCGGCCCGGCAGGCCGTCAACGCCCTGCTGGACAGCATCGGTTCGACCGCGGAACGCTGCACCGTCACCCCGCTGTACCGGGCCCCCGAGTTCGAGTGGATCAAACGCCACGACCGCACCCGTTACCTCCTTCGACTGCCGAATCTCTTCGACGTCGGTTGACAGCCATGCTGAGCCCCTCCCCGGCGACGGGGATCCCTGGGCTCTGCCGATGCTCCGGCCGAGCCGGCGGCCGCGTGGCTGGCCGACTACACAGCCGTCGGCATCGAGTGCCTGGTGTTCCGTCCCCTGGCGGGCAGGTATGTGCCGGGCGGGCGGGGCTGGGCCACGTCAGTGCCAGGGCGCAGGCGATCAGCTGTCCGCGGGGTGGGCGTCGGCAAGGGCCTCGCCGACGAGCCGTCCGGCGAGTTCCACGCAGCGCCTCCGGGCAGGAGAGAAGTCGTAAGGCATCTTGGTGATCGCTACGGCGGCACTCATCTCTGTGCCCTCCTCCCCTTTCAGGTCGGCGTCGTAGATCTCGAAGATCTTCTCCTCGGCCGCGTCGAGACCAGCTGCCTCGATGGCCTGATTCAGGGCCATCTGGTGAGCGCATCGCTGTACGGCGAGCTCTTCGACGCGCGGGTCGTCGGGATCGACGCCGTCGTCGAGGGCGGCCTCGGCCGCCTCAAGACGGTCCTCCTCGGCCCGCAGGTCGGGGTGGGTGGCCAACACGATGAACGTGCCGGCCTGGATGGCGGCGCCCAGCGGCCCGAAGATCCGTTCCGTGACCAGCAGGGCGTCCAGATCGCAGGGGCGCAACGCGCCCGGGGGCAGGTGGCTGAGCCGGTCCGTGACCAGTTCGGAGAGCAGCCCCAGCGGGCTGCCCACCGCCTGCAGGCGCTGGACGGCCGCGCGCCGACGTTTGATGGCGGCCTCCTGCGCCGCCAAGCTTTCCTCCAGCCTGCTCAGGACCGACTCGATATCCGGGGCTTGGTCCAGGGCTTCGCCGCCGGCTTCGCCGAAGGCGGCCCGCATGTCGTCCAGGCTGATACCGGCATCAGCCATCTTGCGGATCCACAGCAGGCGGCTCATGTCGTCATAGCCGTAGCGGCGGCGGCCGTCCCCGCCGCGCTCGGGCTCCGGCAGCAGACCGATCTCGTGGTAGTGACGGATGGCGCGTGGGGTGATCCCGGCGAACGCGGCGGCATCACCGATCTTGACCTGCCGGGGAGGCGTAAGGGAGGGGTACATCGCAGACAGAGCCTTTCGTGCTGTGGTGCCCCGACCCCACCACATGCCACTACGGCATGTGCAACACCCCATCCAAGTGCCACCGGAACCAGGCCCTGACTGCCGCCGGGACCGATCAAGAACGACGAACCATCCGGGAACGCAGAGTGACCACCAGGGGCCATATAGCTCCCCGCCACGTGGCCGCGCTGGGGAATTCCCACTGACCGCCGACACACAGCATCAGCTGACACTCCGCCACCGCTGGTGAACGCCCTTTACGTCTGACCGGGCGGCATGCCGCAGCAGGCCACGGTCTGGGTCTGATCCGCGCCGGCCAAACGGCGCCACCGCAAGCACCGCAGCCAACGCCACGAACACGCCGAGAACGACCTTCCGCATCACAACTCCTCACCAAGGCCGAACGGGACATCCTGGTGAAACAGCGCGGCCGCCCCCACACCGCAGATCCGACCGACACCGCACATGTCATCCCCTGGCCGAAAAGCTGACAGCCCCAGCGGGGCCTCTTGATGAACCGCCGCCAGACCTCGCCCCCTGCACAATAAGCAGGACCACTGACGACGCACCGATACTCACGCCCACCCGTGCGAGCGAACAAGCATTTCGATCCTCCTCAAAAAAGGGGGGCCGGGCCCCTGAACACCTCCCGGACGCCCGACCACCCCTGAAGGGCACGCACCTTCCGTGCAGGGTGGGGCTCACGGGAGCAGCTGTCCGCGCACCTGGTCACGCCCGACGTCGTCGCCGAAGCCGCCGTGGATGTCGCCCGGGACAGCGCCGGACGCTGGCGCCACCCGGTCCGGCTCAACCGCATCCGCATCCGCACCGACATGGAGCCCGGCGAGGTGCCGCTGTTCGGGATGGCCTGCTCGACGAGTTGCTCCGACGTACCTGGGTGTGTGGTCTTCGCAGGCATTATGGAGGCCGACCTTGAAGGAGCCACGTCTGTGAGACTCGAGTCCGACCCCGTCTACGGCGAAGTAGATCTCACCGCGACGGCGACAGAACTGGCTTGCTTGGCAAGGGCGATAGCCGACGGCGAAGGGTTCATCAGGTCCGCGTCCGCGTCCGCGCCTGCGTCTTCGGGTGACGGCAACACCCTGGCGGGGGTCGAAGCCAGGAAGGCACCCGGCTCCGGTGTCCGCATCGTTCTTGACGCCCAGCGGCAGACCCTTGTGATCAGCGGCGACCCCGATGCCAGGGCTGTCCTGGCCGAAAATCTGCACGCCATGGCCACCGCTGAGGACGGCGGTCACCTCCACATCGAATACTTCCCCGAGCATCCCTACCTGGTGGCAGGTTCACTGCCCTTGGTGGTCAACAGCCCGCACGGAGGTATGCCGACCGGGTGAACAGGCCCGCAGCGGATGTGATCAATGGTCGTAGGCGATCAAGGAGCGAGTGGCGGGCGCGTATCGGGTTGTTGTGCCAGATTCGGGCTGCCATCGCCAGGACGCGTTGGGTGACGCGGATGGCGACGCTCTCGAAGGTCTGTCCGCCGTGTTGTTCCAGGTCGAGCTCCCCGTGAGGGGCCGCTGCGTTCCAGGTTCTGCAGGTGTTACTAGACCACCGATGCCGGGCTGCGCAGCACCAGAGCGGCTCCCAGCTCACGCACCGACAAGGCCTCCCCGCGATCGAGGATGGGTGCGGCTCTTATGGAGGAAAGGGAGAGCCGGCGGTCTGCCGAGTCGATGGCCCGTCCTCCCGAGCCGCGGCAGTGGAGGCCCGGTAAGGCAGATCGCCGTGGCCGACCACAGTCACCGCCTCGATCAGGTCGTCGGCTCTTGTCGGGGGCTTCCCGGTTGCGGAAGGATGCTTCACTCCACCCGACGTGACCTGATCAACGACTGACAGCGCGCGGGTCGGCATCAACGGGGGACGATGACATGCTGGTTGAGGCACCTGCGGAGGCCTGGTGAACGTCACGCTGGCGCTCGCCAACAACAACGCCATGCTCGCGATCCGCTTCCTGCTTGAGCTGGTCTCGCTGCTCTGCCTGGCCGTCTGGTCCTGGCGCAAGGTCCCCTCACCGTGGCGCTGGCTGCTGGTCGTCGCACTGCCCGTGGCTGCGGGCTGGGCGTGGGGTTCCTTCGCCGTGCCGGGTGACCCGTCCCGTTCTGGCGAGAGCGACATTCACACCCCCGGACCAGTGCGCCTGCTCCTCGAACTCACTGTGTTCTTCGGCGCGGTGGCGGCGCTCCACTTCGCCGGCCTGCGCCGCGCGGCCCGCCAGCTCCTTGTGATCATGGTCGGCTACCAGGTCCTCGCCTACGACCGAATCGGCTGGCTGCTCAGCCACTGATCCGCCTCCGATACGTTCGCGCCGTTGGCCGGATGGGCGCCGACGGAGTCATCCCTCCAAGAGAGCCAGGCTCATACAAGATTTTCGTAGCCGTTGATCGCCCAGAGATCGTCGTGGTTCGCCTTCTCCGCATGGATGAACCCCACAACTCACTCACCGGTCGTTCTCCTTCACGAAGAAGGCGGTCGCCTTTTTCAGGATCTCGATCGTTTGCTGCTGATCGCGGTTCTCCCGCCGCAGCCGCTTGAGCTCCTCGCGCTCGGCACTGCTCGATTCGTCGGGAGTGCCCTCGCCCTTGCTCCGCCTTCGCCTTGCGGTACCAGCCGCGCAGAGACTCGGAACTGATACCGAGTTCCCCGGCGAACGCCGTGACCGTTTTGCTCGAGGAGTCGACGAGCGCGATCGCGTCCTGCTTGAACTCTTCGGTGTATCGCTTCGTGTACTTGCTTCCCACCTGGTGCTACTTCCTCTGGAACCTCAAGATCCCAGTCTCCAGGTGTCCACGATCAAGGGGAAGGTTCAGCAACGTGTCGCACGTACCGACTGTGCTCCCCGTCAGAGATCCGGCCGCAACCGGTACATACGGCCGGTCCCGCCCGAGATCGCGCGGAGATCACAACCACATCCTCGGACTCCTCGATCGAACCGATCTCCACAGCACCGATCTGCGGCAACAGCTTCAACACGTCATCGCACACAGGCAGCATCCCGCTGGAACAGAGGGATGTCACGGCCCAGCGGACCGGTCAGCGGCTACGAAAATCTTGTATGAGCCAGGACCCGCACCCAGCGCAACTCGTCGATCCTCACGACATCACGCCCGCAAGGTCAGTAACCGCGCCGGCCGACGGGCCCAGCACCTGCTCGTTGAGCTGAAGCACGATGGGGGTCACAGGGCAGGCGTGTTGTCACGCTGGAGGTTGGGCGCCGGAGTCGGAGGTGTCGGCTGTCTCCATCGTGATGGGTCGGCGTCCGCTGCAGCAGGCCACCACCGCTGTCGCCGTGGAGTTCAGGAAGACGTTGACTTCCTCCCCCGCCTAAAGGCGGGGGATTCCAGCGGTCGCCCGCTGGGGTTCCTGCTTCACCGACGACCGCCCCGTCCGGGAGGACTCCCGTTGAGGTCTTACACCGTCTCCACAGGCAGACGCCGCCAGCCCGGCGGCCAGGATGTTACGTGCCGCGTTCACGTCGCGGTCATGCACCGCACCGCACACGCACATCCACACGCGGACGTTCAGCGGCATCTTCGCCGCGACCGTGCCGCAGTTCCCGCACAGCTTGCTGCTGGGAAACCATCGGTCGACCACCACGAGCTCGCGCCCGTACCAGGCGCACTTGTACTCCAGCATGGAGCGCAGCTGCGTCCAGGCCGCATCACTGATGGCGCGTGCGAGCGTGCCGTTCTTCAGCAGGTTGCGCACGCTCAGGTCCTCGATCACGACCGTTTGGTTCTCGCGGACGAGTCGAGTCGACAGCTTGTGCAGAACATCGCGGCGCCGGTCGGCGATCCGCGCATGCACGCGGGCGACCTTGCGGCGGGCCTTGGCCCGGTTCGCCGAGCCCTTCGCCCTGCGCGACAACTCCCGCTGCGCACGGGCCAGCCGCGCCCGATCCCGCCTCTCATGCCTCGGGTTGGCGACCTTCTCGCCGGTGGACAGGGTCACCAGGGAGGTGATCCCGGCGTCCAGGCCCACCGCGTTCGTGGTGGCCGGGGCCGGGGCGATGCGGTCCTCGCACAGCAGGGACACGAACCAGCGACCCGCCGCGTCACGGGACACCGTCACCGTGCTCGGCTCCGTCCCCTCGGGCAGCGGACGCGACCAGCGGATGTCCAAGGGCTGCGTCATCTTCGCCAAGGTCAGCTGTCCGTCGCGCCAGGTGAAGGCGCTACGCGTGTACTCGGCCGACGCGCGGGACTTCTTGCGGGACTTGTAGCGCGGGTACTTCGCACGCTGGGCGAAGAAATTCCCGAACGCCGTCTGCAAATGGCGCAGCGCCTGCTGCAACGGAACCGAGGACACCTCCGCCAGAAAAGCCAGCTCCTCGGTCTTCTTCCACTGCGTCAACGCGGCCGAGGACTGCACATAGGAGATGCGGCGCTGCTCGCCGTACCAGGCCCGCGTGCGCTCCTCCAAGGCCTTGTTATAGACGAGGCGGACACAACCGAACGTACGCGACAACTCAGCCGCCTGCACGCCGGTGGGGTAAAAGCGGTACTTGAACGCCCGCTTGACCTGCCCCGCCATACCTCACAGCGTATCAATTTCCGTGTGCGCAAAGAGAGTCGGCCGATAGACGGCGCACGCCGGTCCGCCTGGGCGGCGAACCGGCTTCCCCTGCCCTGCTCCGCAGGAGCTTCGATTCCTCCCCGGCCTGAAGACCGGGGTATCCACGAAGGAGAACACCGATGAATGGCTCCACACCTCCCCGGTGCGGAGCCGTCGCTATTTGTTCTGTCGGTTCACTCCGGGCGGGTGGAGAGACGGAGCAGGACCGCCGAAGGGGCCGACGGGAGGGAGACGTCGAGCGTCGCGGCCTCCGGGTCCCACGTGGCTTGCGCCTTGGTGGTGGAGGGGTACAGCACGTCGACGCCGACCCGGGCGCCGTGAAGGGTCGGGAACGGGAGAACGGCCGACTCGTCGGAGTCGTCACTGGGACGGCGCCACACGGTGACGTATGTGGTGTCGGGTGTGTGCAGAGCCAGGGCGACCCATGGGTCGTACCAGCCGGGGAGGCCCAGCGGCCACGCGGGGACAGCGGTGGCCAGGTCACCGCGGATCGTCTTGTGGACAGCGACGGCCTCGTGCACCAACGCGAGGGCTTCGGGGGCGAGTTCGGGGAGGAGGCCGGAGAGGTGGATGCGGCCGAGGAGGGCGCTGGCCATGGTGAAGGCGACCTCGTCGAGGGTGTCGTCGGGCAGCGGGTACGCCCACACCGCCCCTTGTTCCGGCGTGACCGCGGTGGGTGCGGCCGCCGCGATCGGGGCGTACAACTCCAGGTTCTGCTGGTCGCTGGTGGAGTGCAGTTGGACGCGCGAGAGAAGGGCGTAATCGGCGCGCTTGCCGCCGGAGGCGCAGCTCTCCAGGACGAGGCCCGGGTGGCGGTCCAACACGCCGTCCAGCCAGTCGAGGAAGGCACGGTTGTGGCCGAGCAGGCCGTCCGCCGGGGCCTCACCGGGGTGACTGCTGGTGCCGGAACCCGCGTCCACGTTGTAGTCGAGTTTCAAGTAGCCGATGCCCAGGCCGTCGACGAGCCGGTCCACCACCGAGTCCAGGTGGGCGCGGGCGGCGGGGTGGCGCAGGTCGAGGTGGTAGCGGCCGTTCGCGTTGACGCGGGCGCCGTGGCGGCGGAAGAACGCTTCGTCGGGCAGGGCGGTGGCGACCGGGCTTTCCACCCCCACCACTTCCGGTTCCAGCCACAGTCCCGGCACCATGCCGCGCTCCCGTATCCGATCCATGACCTCCCCCAGGCCGCCCTCGCCGGGAAAGCGGGTGAGGGCGGGCTCCCACGCGCCGACGGTGGTCCACCAGCCGCCGTCCCCGTCGTCGTACCAGCCCGCGTCGATGACGAAATACTCGGCGCCCGCCTCGGCGGCGGCGTCGATGTGCGGCAGCAGGCGGGCCGTGGTCGGGTCGCCCATCAGGCAGTTCATGTAGTCGTTGAAGATGACGGGAAGGTGCTGGTGGTCGGGGTGCGGGCGGCGGATCGCCCGCCGGTATCGGGTGAGGACGGCGAACGCCTCGTCGGTGCCGCCGGTCTCGGTGAGGGCGAGGGCCACGGGGACGGTCGTGAAGCTCGCCCCCGGCTCAAGACGGTGCGACCAGCCGTGCCGAACGTTGGTGGGGCCGGACAGGGACAGGAATCCCGTGTCCATGTTCTCCCCGCAATCCCACTGCCAGCCGCCGCCGTTGGTCTCCAGCTGCCACAGCCAGGTCCGCCCCGTCTCGCGGTCGCTCAGCGCGCCCATCGGCAGGTGACCGCCGGTGGAACAGGAACCCTTCCCGGCGATGGTGAAGGTCCCCATGCGGTAGGGCTGGTGGACGCGGCCGTTGATGTGCGGGACGGCCTGGCGCAACGGGCGCCGCTGCCAGCGGTGCTCGTCCATCCAGTCGCTCTCCGCCCACAGCAGGTCCGCGGTCACCAACTGCGCCGGGTCCGTGGTCAGCACGCCGAGGACGAGGGAGGTGACCGACTCCAGGTCGAGCGGGTTGCTGCCCCCGTTGCGCAGCTCCACGTATGCACGCAGGACCGGGATGCCGTCGGGCGAGCGGTAGACCACGTCAGCGGCGAGGTCCGTCCCGGGGTCGTGCAGGCGGACGGTCAACTGGTGCCAGTCCCCGTCGCGCCGGGCGTCGTGGCTGAGGTAGCGCAGCCGTTCGCCAACACTGTCGACCATGCGCCGGCCCGACGAGTCCGGGCCCTGGGCGCCCACGACGGACCCGACCAGCGGCAGCGACTCCCTCGAACCGGCCGGCCTCGGCACCATGTCGGGGGCGCCGAGGTGACGCAGTCGCGGACGGCCGTCCTGGTCGGCGTCGATGATCAGGCGCAGGGCGTCGTGGCCCCAGTCGAGGAGAACGCGGGTGTCGGTCAATGCGAGTGTTCCTTCGCTTCTTCGGTTTCGGCGGCCGGTGTGCGCGGCGAACGCCCGGCCCGCGCGTGCGCCGGTACGGCGGCAGGCCGCACGGGGGTTGGCGCGAATCGTCGGGCAGACCGATGAGCGCGGCCTGCGTGCCCTGCTCCCGCAGTACCTGGATGCGCGGGTCGTCGAGCTCGACGACCATGACGATCACGCCGTCCGCGAGACCGCTCGCCGCGACGCGCCGCACGCCCTCAGTACGTTCGTCGCTCGTGATCAGCAGGACGTCGTAGGCGTGACGGCGGTCGACCAGCGCCTTAGCGCCGGCGTCGGGGTGGTAGCCGAGCTCGGCCACGGAGCGCTGCACACGGCGCCGGGTCGCGTCGGACACTGAGGTCCTGCCGTTGAGCACGCGTCTTACGGTGCTGGTCGAGACGCCCGCGCGCCGAGCCACATCGGCGATGGTCACCATGGTGGTGTCTCGGCTTCCTTCCTGTCGGCCGGGGCTGCCCTTCCCCCGAGGGAGGGCGCGAGAGTGTCGAAGCGCTTCACTCCGCGACGCAAGTTAATGAGGCCTTTCCAGCGAAACAAGGGGTTGGACGAAAAAAGAAGCTTTCTTCATTTCGGGCATTGACACCCGATCAGGGGTGACAGCGTCGAAGCGCTTCACCACTGTTTTTCCGTCCCGCCCGTTGGAAGTCTCTCCCGTGGGTTCCTCCTTCCTACCCGACGCCGACCGGCCGCCGTTCCGCGATACCGCTCTCCCGTAGGTGAAGCGCGTCGACGACCTGCTCAACGGCTCACGCTCGACGAGAGGATCGCCCTGCTGCACCATGACGCGCCGCCTGTCGAGCGCTTGGGCGTCGCCTCCTTCCGGACCGCCACGGAGGCGCTGCACGGCGTGGCCAGCGAGCAGCGCCTTGGCCTCCGGCCCGGACGGCGGAATCCGCATCTTTCTCGACCGAAACTTCGAACTATGTTCGGCATACCGAACAGTCAGATCCTATCAACACCGCCAATCCGGACATCCTCTGACAGGGAAGACCGGAGTCGCTTGCTCAGGGATAACGAGGTCCTCATGCGCAGACATGGTTTCCGTCGCGGACGTCCGTCGGTGGTGCTCGCCGCCGTGGTCGCGGCTCTGGCCGCGCTGGCGGCGCTGCTCGTCGCCGGCCCGGCTCAGGCGGCCACCACCAGCGATGTGCGCGGTGTTGATTCCGGCCGGTGTCTCGATGTGTCGGGCGTCAGCCAGACCGACGGTGCGAACGTGCAGATCTGGGACTGCCACGGCGGCATCAACCAGCAGTGGACGTTGACGGACAGCGCCCAGCTGACCGTGTACGGCAACAAGTGCCTGGATGCCCGGGGCGGCGCCACCACACCCGGGACCCCAGTGCAGATCTGGACATGCAACGGCAGTGACAACCAGCAGTGGCGGGTGAACCCCGACGGCACCATCACCGGCGTGCGCTCCGGGCTGTGTCTGGAGGCCGCGGGCTGGGGCAAGACCAACGGAACAGGGGTACAGCTCTGGTCGTGCCACGGCGGCGCCAACCAGAAATGGACCGGCCTCACCGGGACGGGCAACTCGTGTGCTCTTCCGTCGACCTACCGCTGGACCTCAACCGGTCCCCTGGCCCAGCCGGCGAACGGGCAGGTCGCGCTGAAGGACTTCACCACCGTGAAGTACAACGGCAAGAACCTGGTCTACGCGACCACCTCCAACGGATCGTCGTGGGGCTCAACGATGTTCAGTCCCTTCACGAACTGGTCGGACATGGGGGCGGCCACCCAGACCGGGATGACCGAGGCCGCGGTGGCGCCCGAACTGTTCTACTTCGCGCCCAAGAACATCTGGGTGATGGTGTCCCAGTGGAGCCAGTGGCCGCTCTACTACCGCACGTCCAGCGACCCCACCAACCCCAACGGCTGGTCCGCCAAGCAGGCGCTGTTCACCGGCACCCTCCCCCAGAACCCCGATCCGACCCGGAAGGACGCCCCGATCGACCCGCCCATGATCGCCGACGACCAGAACATGTACCTGTTCTTCGCCGCTGACAACGGCAGCATCTACCGGGCGAGCATACCGATCGGGAACTTCCCCAGTAGCTTCGGCTCCTCGTTCACGACGGTCATGAGCGACACGGAGAAGAACCTGTTCGAGGCGCCGGAGGTCTACAAGGTCAAGGGCCAGAACCAGTACCTCATGCTCGTCGAGGCTCGGGGTGTGAACGAGCAGCGCTTCTTCCGCTCGTTCACGGCCTCCAGCCTGAACGGTTCGTGGACCCCGCAGGCCGCCACCGAAAGCAACCCCTTCGCCGGCAAGGCCAACAGCAATGCCGCCTGGACCAACGACATCAGCCACGGTGACCTGGTCCGCGACAATCCCGACCAGACCATGACCGTCGACCCCTGCAACCTGCAGCTCCTCTACCAGGGCAGGAACCCCTCCTCGGACGGCACCGAGTACCTGACGCTGCCGTACCGGCCGGGCCTGCTCACCCTGCAGCGCTGATCCACGGTGATCGCGAGGGGGTGCGGTCCGCCGACGCGTAGACGAGCCGTCTACGGCGTGGGCGCCTCCACCTGGTGACCGACATTCACCGCCGTGAGGAACCCCAGCCGCGCATCGCTGGGGTTCCTCTCGATCGTGGGGTCGCGATGGTTGGAGCGGCGGGAGCTCTGCAGGGCCAGCTCGTTCGGGCGTCCTTGCCAGGTGACGTGCTGGATGGCCTGACCGTGCGGCTGGCCGTCGGTGCGACTGAGCGTGCCCGTATAGAGGCTCGGTGATCTGGGCTTCGTCGCCGTTGCGAGTGGGCTGGTAGTACGTCTCGCGGTCCATGCCGTCGGGGAAGTAGTCGTCACCGGAGAATCCGTCGGCCGTGTCCGGGTCGTACGGGTAGTCCTTGCCGTAGCCGTGGTTCTCGGCGCCTGCTGGGCGGTGCGCAGTGGGACGCCCGGACTGTGGCCGCCCGCCTCGGCCTCACCGATCCCGCGAACTTCGGCCGCTTCTACCGCGACCGCAGGGTGTGTAGGTGGTGGTGATGGAGTGGGTATCGCGGAACTTCTCGCTGAGCTCGCCCAGGATGACGAGTTCGATCATCTCGGTGGAGGCGGCGAAGTCGGCCTGGCCCTCGGCGGTCAGCGCCATGTGCTTCCAGACGGCTTCCTCGTTCTCGTAGAGCTCGCGCTGGAAGTAGCTGCCGTCACTGCCCCGGGAGATCTCGTAGGCCAGGATGTAGAGCTCCTACTCCTGGGTTATCGGCAGGACCTTGTCCAGATAGGCCTGGTACTGCTCCTCCATTCCGGACTTGACGCGGTAGTGGAACACGTTTTCGATCTGGTTCCTTGTCAGACCCAGTTGGGGGCGTGCTCTTCGGCGTAGCGGGCGCCGAATCCGCCGTTCGGGAGGATTTCGCGGATCGCGGCGAGATCGGCCTCCGTGAGGGCGACGTCGGCGGCGCGGGCATTCTCTTCCATGCGTGCGGCGCTGCGGGTGCCCGGGATCGGGACGATCTGGTCGCCCTGGGCGAGCAGCCAGGCCAGGGCGAGCTGGGAGACGGTGATGCCCTTGGCGGAGGCCAGCTTGCCGAGCCGGTCAACGGCGTCCAGGTTCTTCTCGAAGTTGCCGGGCTGCCAGCGCGGATCGGAGTTGCGCATGTCGGTGGCGTCGTACTGTCCCGCGGGCTTCGCTGTACCGGTGATGAAGCCGCGACCGAGGGGTGAATAGGGAACAAAGCCGATGCCGAGTTCCTGGAGCAGTGGGAAGAGCTGCTCGACCTCGCGCTCGAAGAGCGAGTACTCGGTCTGCAGGACCGAGACCGGCTGGACGGCGTGCGCCTTGCGGATGGTCTCCGGGCCCGCCTCGCTCAGGCCGAAGTACTTCACCTTGCCCGCATCTATCAGCTCGCTGACGGTGCCCGCGACCTCCTCGATCGGCACGTCCGGGTCGACTCGGTGCTGATAGAAAACGTCGATCTGGTCGACGCCCAGGTAGCGCAGGCTGTTGTCAGCGACCTTGCGGATGTTGTCCGGGCGGCTGTTGAGGGCGCCGAATCCCCGGGACAGGTCGGACAGGTCGAAGCCGAACTTGGTGGCCAGGACCACCTCGTCGCGGAAGTCCTTGACCGCCTTGCCGACCAGGATCTCGTTGGAGCCGGTGCCGAAGCCGTACAGCTCGGCGGTGTCGAAGAAGGTGACGCCCAGGTCGTGGGCGCGGCGGATGGCGGCGATGCCCGCCTCCTCGTCGCCGGGGCCGTAGGCCATGGTCAGGCCCATAGAGCCGTAGCCGATTGCCGAGGCGGTCAGGCCCTGGGTGCCGAGTGTCCTGTGATGCATGCGAACCTCCTGAAGCAAAACCAAACAGTTCGGTTTGAAGCCTACGCCGGGCATTCTCCGGCGTCAAACCGAACGGTTTGGTCGGATGGTTCGCAAGCATGAGCTTCCCAACCCGCGCAGACTTCGATCCGTGACCGCATCGTGAGTGCCGCCAAGCCCGAGTTCACCCTGCGCGGGATCGCCGGTGCGTGGGACCGGATCGCCATGGCTGCTGATCGTCGAAGAAGCGTGGAAAAGCCGGGGACCGCATGCTGCCGCTCTTCGTCTTCGCGGGAGCAGCTGCGCATTCACCCTCGGTGAGAGGGCCTGGCTCGCGGGTCTGCTGCAGCAGTGCGGAAGGGCGATGCAGATTTTTCGGAGTTCGGCGGTCTGAGGCTCAGCGTGGACGGGGGAACAGGCGCTCGACGGCGGCGACCACGGCCGCGCGGCGTGCGCCGACGGAGGCGTCCGCGGCCAGCTTGGCCGCGGCGGCGCCGATCTCCGGCTGACCTGCCCAGGTGGTGGCGATCTGGTTGATCAGGGCGAGCACATCCACCGGATCCCAGGCGGGATCGATCAGGCCGGCGCGCTGCGCGTCGCGGAGCTGTTCGACCTTGCCGGTGATGGTGGCCAGCAGGGGGTCGGCCGTGTCGCTGTCGGCTTCGCCGTCGGCGAGTTCGAGGCGGCCCCACGTGATGAGCCGATAGTGGTCCGGGTGGGCCGTGAAGTGGTCGAAGAGGATGCCGGCATAGCCCGGCAGGTCCGCCGGGTCCATGCGGGTGGCCTCGATGAGCGCGGCCGTCTCGTGCCCGGTGATGTGGTGGTAGAGGGCCTCTTTGCTGCTGAAGTAGGCGTAGACCCGTTCCTTGCTGGTCCGCGCCTGCTTGGCGAGGCGGTCCACTCGGGCGCCGGCGATGCCGTAGCGGGCAAACTCATCCTTCGCTGCGGCGAGGATCCGCTGCCGCGTGTCGACGGTCGAGGAGTTCGAGGTCTTACGGGAGACGGCGGAGCGAGGCATACAGACACGATAGACGACCAAACCGTTCGGTTTGCCAGCCCCGCAAGACCTTCCCTCCGGAGGCGGGCGATCCGGAAACGCGGAACGGCCACGAACCCGGCGCGGCCATGCCGGTGCGGGATGGTCGGTGTTTCTTCAGTCGTCGAGGAGCACCACGTGCTTGCCGGGCGTCGTACCGGACTCGACGTCAGCCTGGACGGGGCTGAGATCCCGGTAACCGGCCTGGGCGGTTTTGAAGCGGAACGCCGTCGCCTGGATCTGCCTGTGCTGTCCCCTCTGAGTGAGAGCAGACAGCGAGCTGGCTTCGCCTCGCCCTCGTCGGCGGCCACCAGCAGATGCGGAGGGCCCGGCGAAGGCAATGTGCAGCAGGCGCGCAGGTCGTCTCCTGAGACGACGCTGAAGGGGGCGGCAGCACGCTCCTGTGCTGCCGCCCACCTTTCAAGGTCACACCGGCCAGAACTGGACCAGGAACCGTTCCACCCCGGCGGGCACCTCCTGCTGGGCGAGCTCGCGTACTCGCTCCTGCCCGCTCACGTAAGCGCGCACCCGCCACAGTGTGTCCGCCGTCCCCAGTTCCACGACCGGCTCGCTCGGACCGCCGTACGACCACAGCGCCATCTCCCCGGAGCGGCAATACCACTGGGTATCCGCGCTCGACTCCCAGATCTCCCGCTCGTCCGCCGGCGGCTCCTGGTCCCACACCTCCGCGGTGAAGGACGCATGATGCGTGTGACCGCCGCTCCTGAAGCACAGACGCCGCTCACGCACTTCGAGGAGTTCAGCCTCAGCGGGCTCAGGACTCTCTGCGGGCTCCTCTTCATCGGCGTCCTCGGCCCACAGGGCGTAGAACTCGACATACGGCTCAAGTTCTTGACGCCTCACCACCGGCATGCCCGCCCCCTTCGGCCAACGGTCAGTCAACGCTGCTGACCCTATTGAGATCCACACGCGCACGTCCCCCGACGGTGCTGTGAACAGCGGGATGTTCGGCCCGGCGCTTGCAGACGGCGGGCGCGCTCGAGCCGGCCCACGCCCTGGCCGAGTAGGTCGTGGATCTGGTGCCAGCGTTCAGGGTGGTCTGTGCGCAGGGCCGTCGTCGAGGGGCGCGTCCAGGACGGTGGCCCAGCAGGTGCGTGCGCCTTGACCTCGCTCAGCGCGGCTTCGCATAGGTTGATCTACTGCGGCAGCGGCTGGGCGGACCGCACGCACGACCACGTCAGCTGCGACGAGGACTTCGACACCGACCGCCGCCCGGCCCGCTGCCTGCCGCTGGGGGCCTCGGTCGCCGTCGCCCACCTTGCCGCGCGTCTTCGCGAGGCGGCCACACTCAGGACGCGGCCGACGCTCTCACCGAGCCGACCGCCCCGCACGACAAAATCCTCGCCGCGATCGGGCACGTCCTGTACGCCACAGCCGACCGAACTCGGCGCCGCGGCCGACCCGTACACCGCCGCGCGGCTGCGCCACCTCTCCCATGAGTATCTGCGCGTCCTGCGCACCGACCTCAGCCACACGCGCACACAGGCGCCGGGGCGCTGAGGCCGGTGGTGAGCAGGCGGAGCACCTCCGGTTTCCGCGGGTGCGGCGGAAAGGACGACTTCTACGGCCGCGAACCCCTGTCCTGCCCCTTAGGGGTGGCCGTGCCGGGTCCGCGGTCAGGATTAGGGGTTCGGGCGGGGCCCGGAGCGGCCTAGGCTGGCGCCGTCATGTGGACGGGCCCCGCGGGGCCGCCCGGTGAGGAGTCACGTGGATGAGCACGGACAGGAGCACGGGAACGGGCGCGGCGGACGCCGGAGACACCCTCTGGGTCCGGCGGTTCCACCCGGCGCAGGATGCGGGCGTGCGGGTGGTGTTCCTGCCGCACGCGGGCGGTTCGGCGTCGTTCTTCTTCCCGTTCTCGGCGGCACTGGCCGCCACGGGCCGCGTCGAGGCGCTGAGCGTGCAGTACCCGGGGCGCCAGGACCGGCGTGACGAGGCGCCGTTGGGGTCCCTGCCCGAGCTGGCGGACGGCGTCCACCGGGCGCTGCGCGGTTGGGCGGACCGGCCGCTGGTGCTGATGGGGCACAGCATGGGCGCGGTCATCGCCTACGAGGTGGCCCGGATGTTCGAAAGCGAGGGGAACGGCGTGCCGCTCGGCGTGATCTCGTCCGGCCGCAGGGCCCCGTCGGTACGCCGGGTGGAGAACGCGCACCTGCTCGGTGACAAAGAGTTTCTGGCCGAGGTCCGCTCACTGAGCGGCACCGCCTCGGCGCTCCTGGACGACGAGGAGATCGTGCGGATGGTCCTGCCGGGGCTGCGGGCCGACTACAAGGCGGTGGAGACGCACGAGCCGGCGCCTGAGCCGCTGTTGCGCTGCCCCGTCGGGGTGATCACGGGCGACGCGGACCCGCGGGTGACGCCGGAGGAGGCGCAGGCGTGGCGGCGGCACACCACGGGCGGCTTCCACTTCCGGGTCTTCGCGGGCGGGCACTTCTTCCTCAACGACCACCAGGCGTCGGTGACGGACACGATCAGCGAATACGTGGCGGCGTTCGCGAAGGAGGCTGCGGCCAGCGCGGGCTGACGCCCCGGCGGGGCGGGACACGGACGGCGCGGCACCACCGTGAGGAGCGGTGGTGCCGCGCCCTCGTACGCGGGCGGTTGTCCGGGAGAGGACGGAGAGCGCCCCGCACCGGCTCGGAGAGCGGCACGGGGGCCGGCGTTTTGTCAGGCGGCGCGGTCGGCGGTTGTCAGGCGGTCGGAGTGCGGAAGCGGTTGATGGCGGGCAGGTGCCGTTCGCGCAGTTCGCCGTTCCGTGCGCCGAGACCGGGCTCCGGCGCCAGGCACAGCACGCCGACCTTGCCGCAGTGGCGGTTGCGGTGCACGTCCTGGGTGGCGGTGCCCACGGCGGAGAGCGGGTACACCGTGGAGAGCGTGGGGTGGATCATGCCCTTGGCGATGAGGCGATTGGCCTCCCATGCCTCGCGGTAGTTGGCGAAGTGGCTGCCGACGATGCGTTTGAGGGACATCCACAAGTAGCGGTTGTCGTACTCGTGCCGGTACCCGGAGGTGGAGGCGCACGTCACGACGGTGCCGCCGCGTCTGGTCACGTACACGCTGGCGGCGAACGTCTCCCGGCCGGGGTGCTCCACGACGACGTCCGGGTCCTCACCGCCCGTCAGTGCCCTGATCCTGGCGCCGAATCGCTTCCACTCCCGGGGGTCCGGTGTGGACTCGTCCTTCCAGAATCGGTACCCCTCCTCCGCCCGGTCGATGACCAGCTCCGCGCCCATGGAACGCACCAGCTCGGCCTTACGGGGCCCGGAGACCACGCATACGGGAACGGCGCCGCCGTTGAGGGCGATCTGGGTGGCGTACGAGCCGAGCCCGCCCGCCGCGCCCCAGATGAGCACCGTGTCGCCCTGCTTCATGCGGGCGCCGTTGCGCGAGACCATCTGCCGGTACGCGGTGGAGTTCACCAACCCGGACGCCGCGGCCTCCTCCCAAGTGAGGTGGCCGGGCATGGGCATGAGCTGGTTGACCTTCACCAGGGACAGCTCGGCCAGGCCGCCGAAGTTGGTCTCGAAGCCCCAGATGCGCTGCTCGGGGTCGAGCATGGTGTCGTCGTGCCCGTCCGGGGACTGGAGCTCGATGGACAGGCAGTGGGCCACCACCCGGTCCCCCGGCTTCCAGCCGCGCACGCCGGGGCCGGTCCGCAGCACCACGCCGGCGAGGTCCGAGCCGAGCACGTGGTACGGCTGGTCGTGCCGGGCGGCGTCGGGGTCGCCGGAGCGGGCGTACCGTTCGAGGAACGTGAAGGTCGGGAGCGGCTCGAAGATGGCGCTCCACACAGTGTTGTAGTTGATCGCGCTGGCCATGACCGCAATCAGCGCCTCGCCGGGACCAGGCTGCGGGGTCGGCACGTCCTCCACGCGCAGGGACTTGGCCGGGTCCTTGTCGCGGGTGGCGAGCCCCTCGAACATCATGGCGTCGTCCTTGAGGATCACCGCCCCGCGGTACGACTCGGGCACCGGGAGGGCCTCGAAGTCCTCGGGCCGGGCATCGTCGGAGAGTACGGCGCTGACTATGGCTTCCACGAGGTCCCCGATTCTGGCGTGAGAAGTGACTGACCGCCGTCTGCGACTGTAGGGACCGCCGACGAGGGCCCAGAACCCCTAAATCTGCCGGGCCACCCCGTACCCGGCGGGGCCCGCCGCGGGCCTGGCAGGGGTGCGCGGGCGGTGGTTAGGGGTGCGGTCGCGTACGGGCGGGAGTGCGGGCATGGGGCGGCCGCGGTACCGCCGGCGCGAGCCGGCGGTACCGCGGCCTTTTCACGGTCGCCTGGAACGGGGGATTTTTCAGGCGACCGAGCCGGTGGCCCGCGTCCCTTGCGCACCCTCCTGCTTGGTGTCCTCGGCCGGGACGGCGGCCCGCTTGGGCATGAAGGCGAGGGCGAGCAGCGCGGCGGCCAGGGCGATGCCGGAGCAGACGAACAGCAGGGTGTGCATGGCGCCCATGAACGCGTCCCTGACCTCCTCGAGGAGCGCCGGGTCGCGGAGCTTGGCGGCGACGGCTACGCCGGTGGAGACACTGCGCCCGGCCGCGTCCGCGACCTGGTCCGGGGTGTTCGGGAGGTCGAGGCCGCCGCGGTAGGCGGAGTTGGCGACGGCGCCGAGCACCGCGACGCCGATCGCGCCGCCGACCTGGCGGAGCGCCTGCACCACGGCCGAGCCGACGCCGCTGCGCTCCTTGGACAGGGAGTTCAGGGCCGCCGCCATGGAGCGGGTCATCGCCAGGCCGAGGCCGGCGCCGATGACGACCAGCCAGATCGCGACGTAGCCGTAGCCGGAGTCCGTCTCGGTGGCGGTGCCCATGAACAGGCCGACGCTCACCAGCAGGAAGCCCAGAGCGGGAACGGCGCGCGGGCCGAGCTGAGCCGGCATCTTGTTGATGACGCTGGCCCCGACGAGCAGGCCGCCGATGAGCGGCAGCAACCGCAGGCCGGTGCCGAGCGCGTCGGATCCGAGCACCGCCTGGAAGTACTGCGGCAGGGCGAACATCAGGCCGAACATCGCGAAGCTGACGATCGTGCTCAGGACCGAGCCCCACACGAAGCCCCTGCCGCGGAAGAGGCTCAGGTCGACCAGCGGGACCTTGCCCCCCGCGGTGACGCGCAGCTCCCACAGCACGAACAGGCCGACCAGCGCGGCGCCGACGAGCAGCGCCATCGCCGTCTCGGAACTGTCCCAGCCCTTCTCGCCGGCCTCGATGGCGCCATAGGTGAGCGCGGTGAGACCGGCACTGGAGAGCACCACGCCGCCCAGATCGATGGTCACGCGCTCGCTGCTGCGGGACTCGGGCACGAGCTTCGCCACGGCGAGGACACCGAGCAGCACCAGGGGAACGTTGATGAGGAACACCGAGCCCCACCAGAAGTGGTTGAGCAGGGCGCCGCCGATGATGGGGCCGAGCGGCAGGCCGAGCATCTGGGAGACGGCGATGACGCCGATGGCCTTGGTGCGCTCCGCCTCGCTCTCGAAGAGGTTCAGCAGGACGGAGGTGGAGAGCGGCACGAGGAAGGCCGCGGCCAGGCCGAGCACGGCCCGGGCGGCGATGAGCTGCCCGGAGGAGCCGGAGTAGGCACACCACAGGGAGGCGGTGCCGAACAGCAGCAGTGCGGCGACCAGCAACTTCTTGCGGCCAAACTTGTCACCCAGTAGGCCGGCGGGCAACAGCACCGCTGCCAGGACCAGGGTGAACGCGTCGACGATCCACTGGAGCTGGCTCGTGGACGCGTTGAGGTCGGCACTCACCGTGGGGAGCGCCACATTGAGGATGGTCGCGTCCACCCCGACCGTCAGCAGGCTGACGCCGATGGCCCCCAGGGCCCACCATTTGCGGCTCTGCTCATCACTCATAACGACATCCCGTCTTCCTCATTCGTCTCGTCCGTCCGGTCGCCGCGGTTGACGGCGTCCCAGCGTTTCCACATGGGTTCGGCCTCGGAGTTCAGCCAGGTGAACATGCGGTGGGCCTCGCGCATCCTGGCCGCGCGCACCTCGCCCTCCGGGAACAACCGCAGCCCTTCGGCCGTGATGTCCACGAAGGACGTCAGGCTCTCCAGGCGCCGCTTGAGGACGCCGGACCACGCGTCCTCCGTGATGCGGTAGTACGTGGCCCGCTCACCGGCGCGGGTGACGGCCTGCACCATGCGGGCCTCGGTGAGCAGCCGGAGGGTGGTGGTCAGGGACGCGCGGCTGGCCTGCACGGCCTCGGCAATCTGCGCGGCCGTCTGCTCCGGCGGCTCGCTGATCATCAGCCACCCCATGGTCCTGCCCATGATCGGCGGCCAGCCGGCCTGCTGCATGAACCATGCCGTCACCTGCTCCATCCAGGCGCGGAGCCGCTCCGCGTCGGGATCCTGCTCTCTCCCGGCGTCGTCCGACGACATGCTGCAGCACCTCCTGTAGCTCATAGCGAGCTATAGCCGTTTCAGTCATCACTGTAATGACTGAACGAGGAAAGGGGAAGCTCGCACCAACGGTGGCACGCTGCCGGAGCGGGGAGCCGCGCGTTCAGTGGCCCGCGGGCACCGCCGTCCGCGCCGCCTCGTACTCCTCGTCGCTCAGCGTCGGCCCGCCGGGCAGGTCGAGCGTGGCGGCCCCGGCCAGTGCCGTGCGCACCTGAGGGGCCTGGAACGCGTCGTCGGCGACGCCCGACAGGGTGTTGACGCGCATCGCGGCCGCGCACACCGCGGCGTCCGCGAGCGCCGCCGTGCCGATCAGGTCGGCCTGGGCGCGCCGCTGCGCCGCGTGCCGGGTCAGACGCGGGTCGTCCGTGCTGGCGAACACATCCGGGTAGCAGATGTCCTGGGAGGTGCCCAGCGACCACGGGGTGTCCACGACCGCGCCGACGGCCCTCTGCACGGCCTGGGCGGTGCCCGGCCGCAGTCCGCGTTCGGCCACGGTGTCGCCGAGCACTGCCGCGCTGAGCGCCGCCGCGCTCATCCCATGCCCGTAGACGGGGTTGAACGCGGCGACAGCGTCCCCCAGCACCACCAGTCCGTCGGGCCACTCCACGAGCCGGTCGTAGTACAGGCGCCGGTTGGCGGTGGAACGGGACGCCTGCACGCCCGTCAGCGGCTCCGCGCGCTCCACCAGGTCGGCGATCAGCGGGTGGCGCAGGGTACGCAGGTAGGCGGTGAAGCCCTCCTCGGTCGCCGGGGGCTCACCACCGCGAGTGCCGGACAGGGTGACCATCCAGCGGCCGTCCTCGATGGGCAGCAGGATGCCGTTGCGCCCCGGCACTCCGGCGCGGTGGTCGGCGTACACGCTGACCAGCGGGAACTTCTTCCGAGCCCCCGGGGGCGCCCGGAACACCCGGGTGGCGTACGCCATGCCGGAGTCGATGACGTCCTCCTGCACCGGCGGCAGACCGAGCCCGGCGAGCCAGCGCTTCACCGGGGAGCCCCGGCCGGTGGCGTCCACCACGATGTCGGCGTCGAGCACCGACACCGTGCCCTCCCGGCGCGGCTTGTACGTGACGCCGGTGACCGCCGCCGCGCCGCCCCGCAGCCCGATGACGTCGGTGTCGCCCGTCACCGTGATCCGCGGATTCGCACCGGCCTGGTCGCGCACGGTCCAGTCCAGCAGCGAGCGACTGGCGGCGATCATGAACTGGGTCTCGGGGAAGCGCCTCTGCCAGCCGTACGCGGTCAGCGACACCAGGTCCTCGGGGAGCCCGATGCGGTGCGCGCCCGCGTCAAGGAGCCGGTCCGTGGTGCCGGGCAGCAGCGACTCGATGACCCGGGCGCCGCCCGACCACAGCACGTGGGTGTGCCGGGCCTGCGGCACGCCGCGGCGGGGGTCGGCGTTGCCGGGCAGCCGGTCCCGGTCGAGCACGGTCACCGCCTCGACGTGACGCGCCAGCGCGGTGGCGGCCAGCATGCCCGCCATGCCCGCGCCCAGGACCACCGCCCGTGTCGTTTTGGACATCGTTCCTCTCACGTTCCTTTCGGGGAAGACGATCGTGTGCGTGCGCGCCGTCAGCCGGCCGTGACGCCGGCCAGGGACTCCGCGACCACGAGGGCCACCGCGTCCCACCGCGCGGTGAGGTAGAAGTGGTCGCCGGGGAAGGTGCGGAACGTCACCGGGCCCGTGGTCTCCTCCTGCCAGCCGCGCGCCTCCCGCTGTCTGGCCCACGGGTCGCGGTCGCCGAGAAAGACGGCAACGGGGCAGCTCAGCGGGGACCCGGGCTGGTAGCGGTAGCCGTCAACGGCCTTGTAGTCGCCGCGCAGCACGGGCAGGACCATGCCGAGGACACCGGGGTCGGTCAGCAGGTCGGACGCGGTGCCGCTGAGGTAGCGCAGGTCCGCGACCAGCTCGGCGTCGGTGCGCAGGTGCAGCCGCACGTCGCGGTGCAAGGAGGGCGCGCCGCGTCCGGAGACGACCAGCCCCGCCGGGGGTGTGTCCCCGGGCCGGCACAGCCTGCGGGCGGCCTCCCAGGCCACGAGCGCTCCCATGCTGTGCCCGAACAGCACGAGCGGGGCGTCCCCGGCGTGCCGCAGGGCCTCGGCCACCCGGTCCGCAAGCACCAGCAGGTCGTCGACGAGCGGTTCCGAGCGCCGTTCCTGGCGGCCCGGGTACTGGACCGCGAGCACGTCGAAGGGGGCGTCGGGCAGCGCCTCGAACGCCCTGGCCAGCGGCTGGAAGAAGGTGGCCGAGCCGCCGGCGTGCGGCAGGCAGACGAGCTGGATGCGGCCGCCGCCGGGCCGGGGCGGGGTGTAGCGGGTCAGCCATGCTCCGGCTGCGCGGTCCCAGGGGGTCATGCCGTGTGTCCGTTTCTACTCCGTGGTGCGCGGGGCGGGGCGGGGGCGGCCCCCGAGGCGTCCCGGCTCGGGGGCCTGGTGCCATCGGGTCCCGGGGGTCCCGGCGGTTCCGGGGCGTCCGGGGCGTCCGGGTACGCCGCGGGGCTCACCGGGGGCCGCGCAGCCAGTCGTCCACTGCCTGCGCCGTCTTGGCCGCTTGGTCGGCCTCCAGCATCGAGAAGTGGTCACCGGGCGCGTCGGCGACGGTGTGCGGCAGCGCCCAGGCCACGCGCCAGCCGTCGTCGGCGGGGCCTGGCCCGCCCGGCGCCGCGAGGGGTTCGGTGGCGCGCACGAGCAGCGTCGGGGTGGCGAGGGCAGGGACGGTGTAGTCCAAGTCGGCGTACCGGGCCCGTGCGGTGATCCACGCCTCCGCGGTGCCGTCCCCGACCCGCGCCACCAGGTCGGCCCGTTCGACGAGGGCGCGCTGCACGGCGTCGCCCCAGCGTTCGCCGCCGAGGCCGTGCCCGCCGCCCCACGCCGGGGTGTCGAGCAGGACCAGCGCCCCGGGCGGGGTGCCGCGCCGCTCCAGCCGGGCGGCGACGACCGCGGCGACGTTGCCGCCGCCGGAGTGCCCGAGCAGGGCGAACGTCCGGCCCGCGGCCGCCCGCACGGCCGCGTCGGCCAGCACCTCGGCGAGGGCGTCGACGGACGCCGGCAAGGGCTCGCCCTCCTCGAAGCCCGGCAGCCCGATCGCGGCGACGGCGCGACCGCCGCGAAAGCCGGAAGCCAGACGGGCGTAGGTGTAGAAGTTCTGCTGCCAGACGAACGAGGGGAAGCAGAGCAGCACCGGCTCGTCCGGTCCGTCACACAGCCAGGCGGTGCGCGGCGCCCGGTCGAGCCCGGCGGCGTCCGTGAACGAGGGCCGGAACGCGGCAAGCCCGGCGGTCAGCTCGTGGACCTCGCGCGCCCGGCCCTCGCGGCAGGCCCGCAGGAAGAGCCCGGCGAGCCCGTCCGGGCGGGCCACGGGCGCGGCTCCGAGGACGCCGTCGGCGAGGCGGCCGGCGAGGTGCGCCGCGAGGCGTTCACAGCTGGGGTGGTCGAGGACGGCGGTGGCCGGCAGGTCCAGCCCGGTGGCCGCTTGAAGCCGCGTCAGCAGCTCGGCTGCCGGCATGGAGTCGAGACCCAGCTCGCCGAAGTCGCGGACGACGAGGACCTCCTCGGGGGAGGTGTGGCCGAGCACCGAGGCGACGTGACGGCGGACCAGTGCGGTGAGCAGGGCGATCCTGGCCTCCTCGTCCAGGGCGGGCAGCTCCGCCACCAGTCGCTCCCGCGCGTCCGGCCGCCCGGGGTCTTTGGACGGCGGCGTACCGTCCCCGGCGGCGGCCGGAGTCGGCGCCTGGGCCAGGTCCCCGGACGGGACCTGGGCCAGCAAGGTGGGCACGACGTCGCCGGCGTCCGGGTCGGGTGCGCTGGTCAGCCAGTAGCGCCTGCCCTGGAAGGCGTACGTGGGCAGGTCGGTGCGGCGGGCGCCGCGCCCGGAGAACACCGCCTCCCAGTCGAGCGGCACCCCGTGGGCGTGCACGGCGGCGACCGCGGTGAGGGCGGTGCGGGTCTCCGGCCGGTCACGGCGCAGGGTGGGGGCCAGGACGCGGGCTCCGGCGCGGCCGCCCAGGCACTCGCGCGCCATGGCGGTGAGGACGGCGTCGGGCCCCAACTCGACGTAGGCGCTGACGTGCTCGTCGGCGAGCGCGCGCATCCCGTCCAGGAAGCGGACGGTGCCGCGCACATGGCGCACCCAGTAGCCGGGGTCGGCCAGTTCGCCGGGGGCAGCAGCCCGGCCGGTGACGTTGGAGATCACGGGCACGGCCGACGGCCGATAGGAGAGGGCTGCCGCGACCTCGCGGAAGGCGTCGAGCATGGGTTCCATAAGCGCCGAGTGGAAGGCGTGGCTGACGCGCAGCCGCTTGGTCCTGCGGCCGCACTCCGCCCAGTGGGCAGCGACGTGGGCGGCGGCCTCGGCATCGCCGGACAGCACGGTGGAGCGGGGTCCGTTGACGGCGGCCAGAGACAGTTCGGCCTCGCGGCCGGCCAGCTGGGGGGCCAGTTCGTCCGGCGTGACCTGGAGGGCGTACATGGCGCCGCCGGGCGGCAGCGCCTGCATCAGGGCGCCGCGCGCGGTGACCAGGGTGGCCGCGTCGTCCAGGGAGAGGACGCCGGAGACATGGGCGGCGGATATCTCCCCGACGGAGTGGCCGATGAGGAAGCGCGGGGCGGCGCCCCAGGACTCCCACAGCCGGTAGAGGGCGACCTGGAGGGCGAAGGTGGCGGGCTGCGTGTAGGCGGTGGTGTCGAGCAGGGCGCCTTCCCGGGTGCCCGGCGCGGCGAGGACGACCTCGCGCAGCGGGTGCTCCAGGTGCCGGTCCAGGGCGCGGCAGGTCTCGTCGAACGCCGCCGCGAACACCGGGAACGCGGCGTACAGGCCCGCGCCCATGCCGGGGCGCTGGGCGCCCTGGCCGGTGAACAGGAACGCGGGCCGGTTCTCGGCCTGCGCCTCCCCCTCCGTGACGGCCGGGTCGGGCTCGCCGGCGGCGAGGGCGCGCAGGGCCCGCAGGGCCTCCTCGTGGCCGTCCGCGACCACGACGGCGCGGCGGGGCAGCCGGGCGCGGGTCATGGCGAGCGAGAGGCCGACGTCGGCGAGGGGGACGCCAGTGCGGCGGGCGAGATGGTCCGCGAGCCTGGCGGCCTGGGCGCGCAGAGCGTCCTCGGTGCCTCCGGCGAGGGGCAGGGGGGTCTCGGCGGGGCCGGCGCCAGGCATGTCCTGGGGGGCCGCGGCGGCTCCCGCGGGCGCCGCGCCCGCCGCGGACGGCTCCGGCGGCTCCGGCGCCTCCTCCACGATCACGTGGGCGTTGGTGCCGCTGATGCCGAACGAGGAGATCCCGGCGCGGCGCGGGCGGCCGGCGCGGGTCCACGAAACGTCCTCGGTGAGCAGCCGTACGGTGCCGGCCGACCAGTCGACGGCCGGGGTGGGCTCGTCCACGTGCAGGGTCCTCGGCAGCCGCCCCGCGCGCATCGCCAGCACCATCTTCACGAGGCCGGCGAGGCCCGCGGCGGGCCCGGCGTGCCCGAAGTTGGACTTCACGGCGCCCAGCCACAGCGGGTGCGCGGGGTCCCGGTCCCTGCCGTAGGTGTCGAACAGGGCGCGGGCCTCGATGGGGTCGCCGAGGCGGGTGCCGGTGCCGTGCGCCTCGACGGCGTCCACCTCGTGGGGGGTGAGGCCGGCGCTGTCCAGCGCGGCGCGGATCACCCGGCGCTGGGCCGCGCCGTTGGGAGCGGTCAGGCCGTTGCTGGCGCCGTCCTGGTTGACGGCGGAGCCGCGGACCAGGGCGAGGACCGGGTGGCCGTGGCGCCGCGCGTCGGACAGCCGTTCCACGACGACGGCGGCGGCGCCCTCGGCCCAGGCGGTGCCGTCGGCGGCGGCCGCGAACGCCTTGGCGCGCCCGTCGCTCGCCATGCCGCGCTGCCGGGTGAACTCCACGAGCAGCGCCGGTGTGGGCATCACCGACACGCCGCCGACGAGCGCGAGCGAGCACTCGCCGGCCCGCAGCGCGTGCGCCGCCTGGTGCAGGGCGACCAGGGAGGAGGAGCAGGCGGTGTCGACGGACACGGCCGGGCCCTCCAGGCCGAGCGTGTACGCGATGCGCCCGGAGGCCACGCTGGTGACGTTGCCGGTCATGGAGTAGCCCTGGACCTCGGCGGGGACGTGGGTGACGTCGGAGCCGTAGGCGGCGTAGGAGACGCCGAGGAAGACGCCGGTGGGGCTGCCCTTGAGGGACAGCGGGTCCAGGCCGGAGTGTTCGAACGCCTCCCAGGAGACCTCCAGCATCACCCGCTGCTGCGGGTCCATGGCGAGGGCCTCGCGGGGCGAGATGCCGAACAGTTCGGCGTCGAAGCGGGAGACGTCGGCCAGGAAGCCGCCCTCGCGCGCGGCGGACGCGGCGGGGCCGCCGTCGGCGGTGCCGAGGAGGGCGTCGAGGTCCCACCCCCGGTCGCCGGGCAGCGGGGACATCATGTCCCGGCCGTCCGCCAGGCGTTCCCACAGCAGGTCCGGGGAGGTGGCGCCGCCCGGGAAGCGGCAGGCCATGCCGACGACGGCCAGGGGCTCCGACGCCGCGGCGGCCAGCCGCCGGTTCTGCTCGCGCAGCCGCTCGTTGTCGGTGAGGGCCGCGCGCAGGGCCTCGATGATCTGTTCGGTGGAGGCCATCGGTCACTCCCTCTCTGTGGGGCGCTCGGCGCGCCGTTCCTGGTCGGCCGGGGTACGGCGGTGTCGCGTGGCGGGCGGTGGCCGGTTCACGAACCGCTGCCGCCGAGGGCGGCGCGCACCAGGTCCTCGACGTCCATCTCGGCGATCGCCCCGGCGTCCCGGTCGATGGCGGGCGCCGCGGTGCCGGGCGCCGACTCCTCGGCGAGCCCGAGCAGGGGGTCGAGCAGCCCGCCGGCGCGCAGCCGGGCCAGCGGGACGGTGGCGAGCAGGGCGCGCACCCGGGCCTCCTCCGGGTCGGGGCCGTCCGCGGCCGCGGCGGCCGTGTCGGGGGCGAGCTCCTGGTGCAGGTGGCCGGCGAGTTCCCGGGGCGAGGGGAAGTCGAAGACCAGAGTGCTGGGCAGGGTCAGGCCGGTGGCGGCGCCGAGGCGGTTGCGCAGTTCGACGGCGGTGAGCGAGTCCAGGCCCATGTCCTTGAACGCGCGTTCGGCGCCGACGGCCTCGGGTCCGGAGGCGCCGAGCACGGCGGCGACGTGGCCGCGTACCAGCTCCTCCAGCAGGAGCCGCTGCTCGTCGGCGGACAGGCCGGCGAGCCTGGCCTCGAGCGAGCGGGCCTCCACGGCGGCGGTCCCGGCCCGGGCGGCCTGGCGGGGTGCCTGGCGCCGGCCGCCGCCGAGCAGTCCACGCAGCATCGCGGGGCCGGGGCCCGTGGACGTGCCCGCCCGCAGCGCGGAGACGTCGAGCCGGGTGGGCACCAGCAGGGCCTCGCCCGCGCCGAGGGCGGCGTCGAACAGGCGCATGCCGTGGGCGGCGTCGATGGGCAGCACCCCGGAACGGGTCATCCGCTCCACATGGGAGTCGTCCATCCGGCCGGTGAGTTCGCTGGTCTCGGCCCAGTAGCCCCAGGCCAGGGACGTGGCGGGCAGACCGGCGGCGCGGCGGCGGTGGGCGAGGGCGTCCAGGAAGGTGTTGGCGGCGGCGTAGTTGGCCTGGCCGGGGTTGCCGAGGACGCCGGCGCCCGCGGAGTACAGGACGAACGCGGTCAGGTCCGACTCCCGGGTGAGCTCGTGCAGGTGGAGCGCGGCGTCCGCCTTGGGCCGCAGCACCTCGTCGAGCCGTTGCGGGGTGAGGGAGCCGAGGACGCCGTCGGCGGTGGTGCCCGCGGCGTGCACGACGGCGGTCAGCGGACGGTCCTCGGGTACGGAGGCCAGCAGCGCGGACAGCGCGTCGCGGTCGGCGGTGTCGCAGGCGGCGACGGTGACGGTGTGCGCGCCGAGCGCGAGCAGGTCCTCGCGCAGGCCGCCGGCGCCGGGAGCCTGCGGGCCGCGGCGGCCCGCCAGCAGCAGGTGCCGGACGCCGTGGGCGGTGACCAGGTGCCGGGCGAGGATGCCGCCGAGGGTGCCGGTGCCGCCGGTGACGAGCACGGTGCCGTCGGGGTCCGGGGGCCGGGGGACGGTGAGGACGAGCTTGCCGGTGTGCCGGGCCTGGCTCATGAACCGGAACGCCTCCGGGGCGCGGCGCACGTCCCAGGTGCGCACGGGCAGCGGCCGCAGCACGCGCCGTTCGAAGAGCCGGACGAGAGTGGCGAGGATCTCGGCGATGCGGTCGGCGCCGGCGTCGATGAGGTCGTAGGGGCGGTAGGTGACGCCGGGGTGCCGCTCGGCGACCTCGCGCGGGTCGCGCTGGTCGGTCTTGCCCATCTCCAGGAACCGGCCGCCGCGCGGCAGCAGCCGCAGGGAGGCGTCGGTGAAGTCGTGGGCGAGGGAGTTGAGCACCACGTCGACGCCGCGCCCCCCGGTGGCGGCGCGGAACGTGCCCTCGAAGTCCAGCGTCCTGGAGGAGGCGATGTGGCCGGAGTCGAAGCCCATCCGGCGCAGGGTGTCCCACTTGCCCTCGCCGGCGGTGGCGTAGACCTCGGCGCCCCAGTAGCGGGCGAGCTGCACGGCGGCCATGCCGACGCCGCCGGTCGCGGCGTGGACGAGCACGGTCTCGTCCTCGCGCAGCCCGCCGAGGTCGGCGAGGCCGAACCAGGCGGTGAGGAACGCGGCGGGCACGGCGGCGGCCTGCTCGAAGCTCCAGCCGCGCGGGACGCGGGTGACCAGGCGCCGGTCCACGACGCAGACGGGCCCGAACGGGTCGGGCAGCAGGCCCATCACGCGGTCGCCGACGGCGACGCCGCTGACGCCGGGGCCGACCTCGGTGACGACGCCGGCGCCCTCGCTGCCCAGGCGTTCCTGGGAGGGCACCATGCCGAGGCCGACCAGGACGTCGCGGAAGTTGACGCCGGCGGCGCGTACGGAGACCCGGACCTGGTTGTCCCCGAGGGGGGCCAGCGCCTCCGGGTGGGGCAGCAGCGCGAGCTGGTCGAGGTCGCCGGGGCCGGTGGTGTCCAGGCGCCAGGCGGCCTCGCCGGGCGGGGGGACGAGGAAGGATCCGGCGGGGGTCCTGGCCAGGCGGGGGACGCGGGCGGCGCCCAGGCGCAGGGCGAGCTGGGTCTCGTGCGCGGCGAGCGCGGCCCTGACGGCGGCCGCTGTGCGGGCCCGGGACTCGTCGCGCCCGTCGAGGTCGACGAGGAGGAACCGGCCGGGGTGCTCCATCTGCGCGGAGCGCAGCAGGCCCCACACCGCGGCATACGCCAGGTCCTCGACGTCCTCGCCGGGCCCCGCGGCCACGGCACGGCGGGTGACGACGGCGAGCACGGAGGCGTGAAGCTCGTCCTCGGCCAGCCACTCCTGGGCGGCACGCAGCACGCCCTCGGCGGCGCGGCGGACGGCCGCGGGCAGACCCTCCGCGGCGACGGCGGCGGGGTCGGGCACGCAGGACAGCAGCGCCACTTCGGGGGCGGGCGTGCCGGACGCGATGGCGACGGCGAGTGCGGCGGGGTCGTGGTGGACGCCGCCGAACACCCCGGCACCGCGCAGGGCGGGCACCAGCCCGTGCCCGTCGGCGCCGAGCACGGCCCAGCGGGCGCCGGACGGGGCTGCGGTGTCAACGGGCAGCGGTGCCCAGTCGACGTGGAACAGCGCGTCGCGCAGGTCGTCGCCCGCGCCGTCGCCGACGGCGGGCAGGGGACGGAACACCAGGCGCCCGACAGTGGCCACGGGGGCGCCCTCGGCGTCGGCGAGGGTGACGGTGACCGCGTCGTTCCCGGCGGCGCGCACCCGTACGCGTACGGCGGTGGGGCCGACGGCGTGCAGGGTGACGTCGTGCCAGGAGAACGGCAGGTGGGTGCCCTCGCCGAGGAATCCGCCGAAGCCGATGGCGTGCAGGGCGGCGTCCAGCAGGGCCGGGTGCACGCCGAACCGGGCGGCGTCCTGGTGCAGTTCCGGCGGGAGCGCGGCCTCCGCCCAGACGGTGTCACCGAGCCGCCAAGCGGAGCGCAGCCCCTGGAAGGCGGGGCCGAACCGGTAGGCGCCGCCCGGGACAGGCTCGTACATCCCCGCGGTGTCCAGGCGCGCCGCGCCGAGCGGGGGCCAGGTGGTGAGTGCCTCGCCCTCGGCGGGCCCGGGCGGGGTGAGGAGCGCGGTGGCGTGCCGGGTCCAGCGGTCGCCGTCGGCTGCGTCGCCGGGGCGAGCGTGCACGGTCAGGGCGCGCCGTCCGGCGCCGTCGGGGGCGTCCACCTCCACCTGGACGTGGACGGTGCCGCGTGCGGGCACGGTCAGGGGGCTTTCCAGGGTCATCTCGGCGAGGCCGCCGCAGCCCGTGCGCGCGGCGGCCTCCAGGGCGAGTTCCGCGAACGCGGTGCCGGGCACCAGGGCGGTCCCGGCGACGGCGTGGTCGGCGAGCCAGGGGTGGGTCTTCAGCGAAAGGCGCCCGGTGAGCAGCAGCCGGTCGCCCTCGGCGAGCCGTACGGCGGCGCCGAGCAGGGGGTGGCCCGCGGCGCTGAGGCCGAGGTCGCCGGCGTCGCCCGCGTTGCGGTACTCGGCCTCCAGCCAGTAGTGGCGCCGCTGGAACGGGTAGGTGGGCAGGTCGGGGACACGGTGGGCGCCGGTGTCCGCGAACACGGCGTCCCAGTTGACGGGCAGTCCGCGTGCGTGGCCCTCGGCGAGCGAGGTGAGGAAGCGCTGCGGGCCGCCCTCGTCGCGGCGCAGCGAGCCGAGCGCGACGGCGTCGGTGCCCGCGTCGTCGAAGATCTCCTGCAGGCCGACGGCGAGCACCGGGTGGGCGCTGCACTCGACGAAGAACCGGATGCCGCCCGCCAGCAGGCCGCGCACGGTCTCCTCGAACCGCACGGTCTGCCGCAGGTTGGTGTACCAGTACCCGGCGTCGAGCCCGGCCGTGTCGAGCGGGCCCGCGGTGACGGTGGAGTGGAAGGGGATGTCGCCCTCGCGCGGCCGGATGTCGGGCAGGGCGGTGAGGACCTCCTCACGGATGGCCTCGACGTGGGCCGAGTGGGAGGCGTAGTCCACGGCGATGCGGCGGGCCCGCACGCCGTCCGCCTCGCAGGCGGCCAGCAGCTCGTCCAGGGCTTCGGGGTCGCCCGAGACGACGGTGGACGACGGGCCGTTGGCGGAGGCGATCCCGATGCGGCCCTCCCAGCGGGCGAGGCGCTCGGCGGCGCGTTCCGCGGGCAGCGGCACGGACACCATGCCGCCGCGTCCGGACAGGCCCCCGGCGATGGCGCGGGCGCGCAGGGCCACGACCCGGGCCCCGTCCTCCAGGGACAGCGCGCCGGCGACCACGGCGGCGGCGATCTCGCCCTGGCTGTGCCCGATCACGGCGGCGGGCTCCACTCCGGCGGAGCGCCACAGCGCGGCCAGGGACACCATGACGGCCCACAGCGCGGACTGGACGACCACCACGTCGTCCAGCGAGGCGGCGTCCTCGCCGCCGCGGACGGCGTCGATCACCGAGCACCCGGTCCACGGCCGCAGGGCCACGTCGCAGGCGGTGAGCCGCTGCGCGAACACCGGGGAGGACTCCAGCAGTTCGGCGGCCATGCCCTGCCACTGGGAGCCCTGGCCGGGGAAGACGAACGCCACGCGGGCGGCGCCGGGCCGCGCGGTACCGGTCACCACCCCGGCGGCGGGCTCGCCGCGGCGTACGGCGTCCAGGCCGGCGAGGGCGCAGGGGCGGTCGCCCGCGAGCACCACGGCGCGGTGTTCGAGGGCGGCGCGCCCGGTGGCCAGGGACCAGCCGATGTCGGTGGCGGGCACCTCGCCGCGCCGCTCCACGAAGGCGGCCAGGCGCTCGGCCTGCGCGGCGAGGGCGGCCTGCGACCTGGCGGACAGCACCCAGGGCACGACGGGCAGCGCGAGCGGGGCACGGGCAGGGGCGTCGGTGGGGGTACCGTGCCCGTCGCCGCCGTCCGCGGTCCCGCCGCTGCCGGCCGCGTGCGCCTCCCGGGCGTTCCCGGCGGGCTCGGCCCCCTCCGCGTGCGCCACTGGTGTTTTCCCGACGGACCCGGCGGACCCGGCGCCCTCGCCCGGCTCCGGGGCCTCCTCCACGATCACGTGGGCGTTGGTGCCGCTGATGCCGAACGCCGACACGCCGGCGCGGCGCGGGCGGCCGTCGCGCTTCCACGCCACGGGCTCGGTGAGCAGCGCGACCGCGCCGGCGGACCAGTCGACGTGTGTGGAGGGGCGGTCCACGTGGAGGGTCCGCGGGAGCAGCTCGTTGCGCAGCGCCAGGACCATCTTCATGACCCCGGCCGCGCCGGCGGCGTGCGCGGTGTGCCCGAAGTTGGACTTGACCGAGCCGAGCCACAGGGGGCGGGCCGGGTCCCGGTCCCTGCCGTAGGTGGCGAGCAGGGCGCGGGCCTCGATGGGGTCGCCCAGGGTGGTGCCGGTGCCATGCGCCTCGACCGCGTCCACGTCGGCCGGCGTCAGCCGGGCGTCGCCGAGGGCGTCGCGCACGACCCGCTCCTGGGAGGGGCCGTTGGGGGCGGTGAGGCCGTTGCTGGCGCCGTCCTGGTTGACGGCGCTGCCGCGGATCAGGGCGAGCACCGGGTGCCCGTTGCGCCGTGCGTCCGACAGGCGTTCCAGCAGCAGCATCCCGGCGCCCTCGGACGGCCCGAAGCCGTCGGCGGCGTCGGCGAACGCCTTGCAGCGGCCGTCGGGCGCCAGGGCGCGCTGCCTGCTGAACGCGATGAACCCCTGCGGCGTCGGCATCAGCGCGACCCCCCCGGCGAGCGCCATGGCGCACTCGCCCTGCCGCAGCGACCGCACCGCCAGGTGCAGCGCGACCAGGGACGACGAGCAGGCCGTGTCGACGGTGAGCGCGGGCCCCTCCATGCCGAAGGAGTAGGCGACCCGGCCGGAGATGACACTGGCGAACGAGCCCACGCCGGTGTACCCCTCCAGGCCCTCGGGGACGTACTGGTGGCCGGTCACGTAGTCGACGGTGGCGGCGCCGACGAAGACGCCGGTACGGCTGCCCCGGACGGAGCGCGGGTCGATGCCCGCCCGTTCGAACAGCTCCCAGGAGGTCTCCAGCAGCAGCCGCTGCTGCGGGTCCATGATCAGCGCCTCGCGGGCGTTGATGCCGAAGAAGTCGGCGTCGAACTCGCCCGCGTCGTGCAGGAACCCGCTCTCGCGCACGTAGTTGCGGCCCTCGGCGTCGGGGTCCGGGTCGTACAGGGCCTCCAGGTCCCAGCCCCGGTTGTCGGGGAACGGGGAGATGGCGTCGCCGCCGGACGCCAGCAGCTCCCACAGGGCCTCCGGGGTGTCGGCCGAGCCGGGGTAACGGCAGGCCATGCTGACCACGGCGACCGGCTCGGGCTCCTCCAGCTCCTGGATGCGGCGGCGCGCCCTGCGCAGGTCGGCGGTGGCCCGCTTCAGGTAGTCCCGCAGCTTGTCTTCGCTGTTCATCGGCTGTCACACCCATCCATGGCCGGGTTCCTCGGGTCGCTGTGTCGGGGGCGGGCCGTGGTCACGGCGTGTCCAGTTCGTCGTCGAGCAGCGCGAACAGTTCGCTGTCGGTGGCGTCGTCCAGTTCCTCGTCGCCGTCGTCGGCCGGCCGGGCCGCGCCGGACCACCCGGCCAGCAGGGCCTGGAGCCGTTCCCTGACCCGGGCGCGGGTGGCGGTGTCGCCGTCGGGGACGGCGGCCAGGGCCTCCTCCAGCCGGTCGAGCTCGGCCAGGACGGGCGGTGCCGCGGTCGCGGGCTCGGGGGCGACCAGGTCGAGCAGGAGGGCGGCGGTGGCGTTCAGCGTGGGGTGGTCGAAGACCAGGGTGGCGGGCAGGGTGAGGCCGGTGGCCGCGCCGAGCCGGTTGCGCAGCTCCAGCGCGGTCAGCGAGTCGAAGCCGATCTCCTTGAAGGGGCGGTCGGGCTCGATGGCCTCCGGGGTGCCGTGGCCGAGGACGGACGCCACGTGGGCGCGGGTCAGCTCGACCAGCCGGTGCGTCTGCTCGTCCCGGGTGAGTCCGGCGAGCCGGGCCGCCCAGTCGGGCTCCTGCGGCGCGGCGGCGGACGCGGACGCGGCCCGCTTGCCGGGGGCCGCCTTCACCAGGCCGCGCAGCATCCCGGACAGGGTGCCGTCGGCGGCGCGCGAGCGCAGCGCGGCCGTGTCCAGGAGCACGGGCACCAACAGGGCCTCGTCGGTGCCCGACGCGGCGTCGAACAGGGCGGTGCCCTCGTCGGGGGACAGCGGCAGGATGCCGGCGCGGGCGAACCTGTTCGTGTCCGCGCCTCCCGCCATGTCGCTCGCCCCCGCCCACAGGCCCCAGGCCAGGGACCGGCCGGCGAGGCCCGCCGCCCGGCGGTGCGCGGCGAGAGCGTCGAGGAAGGCGTTGGCGGCCGCGTAGTTCGGCTGGGCGAGGCTGCCGAGCACACCGGACGCCGAGGAGAACAGCTCGAACGCGGCCAGGTCCGACTCCCGGGTCAGCTCGTGAAGGTTGACCGCCGCCGTCACCTTGGGCGTGAACACGTGCTCCACGTCCTGCGGCGTCAGGGCCTCCAGGGGCCGGTCGGCGAGCGTCCCGGCGGCGTGCAGCACGGCCGTGAGCGGCCGGTCGGCCGGAACGGAGGCCAGCACCCGCGCCAGCGCCTCCCGGTCGGCGGCGTCGCACGCCTGCACGGACACTGACGCCCCGAGCGACGACAGTTCGCGCTCCAGCCCCTCGACGCCGTCCGCCTCGCGGCCGCGGCGGCTCAGCAACAGCAGGTGGCGCACGCCGTGCTGCTTGACCAGGTGGCGGGCGAGCACCCGGCCGAGCGCGCCGGTGCCGCCGGTGATCAGCACGGTGCCGTCGGGGTCCCAGTCGACCGGGGCCGCGGCCGGCGCCGGGGACGCCGGGCGGACCCTGGGTACCAGGACCACACCCGCGCGCAGGGCCATCTCGGGCTCACCCGAGGCGACGACGGCGGGCACGGCGTCCGGGAGCACAGCCAGCGAACCGTCGTCCCCGTCCAGGTCCAGCAGCCCGAACCGGCCCGGGTGGGCGGCCATCGCTGAGCGCACCAGTCCCCACGCGGCCGAGTGCGCCAGATCACCGGCGCCGCCCCCGGGACCGGCCGCGACCGCGTCCCTGGTCACCACCAGCAGCCGCCCGCCGGCGAACCGCTCGTCGGCGAGCCAGCGCTGCACGACCGCCAGCAGGTCCGTGACCGCGTCCAGGGCGCGCCGCGCCACGGCGCCGTCCCCCCAGGGAGCCGGTCCGCCGTGGGAGACCACGGTCAGCTCCGGCAGCGGCAGCCCCGCGTCCACGGCCTCGGCCAGCGCGTCCAGGTCGTCGTACGTCTGCGGGTAGGCACCCGCCTCCTCCAGCACGTCGGCCACCCCGACCGGGTCGGCGCCCAGCACCACCCAGTCGGCGGTCTGCCCGGGCGCGGGAACCGGCGACCACTCCACCCGGTACAGCGCGTCCCGGACACCGTCCGCGGCCCGCCGCAGCTCCTCGGGGGCGACGGTGCGCGCGGCCACCGCCGCCACGGTGCCGACCGGACGGCCCGACGCGTCGCCGAGGGTCACCGTGACGGCGCCGTCGTCCGCGGGCCGCACGTGCACCCGCAGCTCCGTGGCCCCCACAGCACGCAGCGACAGGCCCGACCAGTCGGTCCACAGCACCCCGGCGCGCTCCTCAAGCCGGGCCGGCTGCAACGCGGCGTCGAGCAAGGCCGGATGGATCCCGTACCCGGCGGCCCGCCTCTCCTGATCCTCGGGCAGGGCCACTTCGGCGTACATCTCCCGGCCGTGCCGCCACACCGCGCGCAGCCCACGGAACGCGGGGCCGTAGCCCTGCCCGGCGTCGGCCATCCGCTGGTGGAAGTTGGCGACGCTCACCGGCTGGGCCCCCGAGGGCGGCCACTGCGCAAGCCGTTCGAGGGACCCGGACCCGTCGTCGCCGGCCCCTCCGGCGCCGTCGGGAACCAGCCGGGCGGTGGCGTACCGCACCCACGAAGCCGCCTCCTCCGACGTCTCCGGCCGCGCATGGACGGCCAGTTCACGCCCGCCGTCCTCGCCGGGCGCGCCCACGGACAACTGCAGCTGCACGCCGCCGGCCTCCGGCACCACCAGCGGCGCCTCCACGGTCAGGCTCTCGACCACCTCGGCTCCGGCCCGCTCACCGGCGTGCAGGGCGAGCTCCGCGAACGCGGATCCCGCGAGCACCGGTGTGCCCTGGACGACGTGGTCGGCCAGCCACGGGTGGGCGTGCAGCGACAGCCGCCCGGTGAGCAGCAGTTGGTCACCGCCCGCCACCTCGACGGCCGCGCCCAGCAGCGGATGGCCCGCGTCGGCGAGCCCGAGCCCGGCAGGATCACCGGAACCGGCGGGGCCGGACTCCAGCCAGTAACGCTGCCGTTGGAAGGCGTAGGTGGGCAGGTCGAGCTGGTGGTCGGCGCCGGTGCCGGCGAAGAGGGCGTGCCAGTCGACGGTGAGTCCGCGGACGTAGCCCTCGGCAAGGGAGGTCAGGAACCGCTCGGGTCCGCCTTCGTCACGGCGCAAAGTCCCCAAGGCGACTGCGGACTGAGCGTCGGCGTGGTCTTCGAAGGTCTCCTGCATCCCGACGGTCAGGACCGGATGGGGACTGCACTCCACGAAGTAGCCGAAACCGTCCGTCAGAAGCTGCCGCACGGTCGCGTCGAACCGCACCTCCTGACGGAGGTTCGTCACCCAGTACGTGGCGTCCAGGCTGCTGGTGTCGATCACCGCACCGGTCACCGTCGAGTAGAACGGCACCTGCGCGGGCCCGGGCTCGATGCCCTGGAGAGCCTCGACAACCTGATCCCGGATCAACTCCACCTGGGCCGAGTGCGACGCGTAGTCCACGGCGATACGACGCGCCCGGACCCCCTCCGCCTCGCATGCACCTATCAGCTCGTCCAGAGCGCCCGGCTCACCCGAAACGACGGTGGACGAAGGGCCGTTGACGGACGCGATCGATATTCGCTCACCCCACGCGGCGATCACCTTCCGTACCCTGTCCGCACCTGCCGCGACGGAGACCATGCCGCCGTTACCGGACAGGCTCTGGGCGATGGCCTGCGCCCGAAGCACCACGACCTGAGCGCCGTCCCGCACCGACAACCCGCCGGACACGACGGCGGCGGCGATCTCACCTTGCGAGTGACCGATCACCGCACCCGGTTCGACCCCCACCGAACGCCACACCGCCGCAAGCGACACCATCACCGCCCACAACGACGCCTGCACCACCACCACGTCATCCAACGACGCAGCACCAGGCACACCCCGCACGACATCGGTCACCGACCAGTCCACCAACGACGACAGCGCAGCCTCACACTCCGCAAGCCGCTCCCGGAAGACCGGCGAGTTCTCCCACAACCCCGCCCCCATGCCGAGCCACTGCGACCCCTGCCCCGGGAACACGAACACCACCCGGGGCGCACCAGGCAGGACCGCGCCCGTCACCGCGTCGGCCGAGGGGACGCTCTCGCCCAGGGCGGTGAGAGCCGTGTGGATGTTGTCCGCGTCGGTGGCCAGCAGGACCGCGCGGTGGTCGAGGGCGCCCCGGGAGAGTGCCAGGGACGCGCCGACGTCGAGCGGCGACGTGCCGGGGTGGTCGTCCAGGTACGAGGTGAGGCGGGCGGCCTGGGCGTGCAGGGCCGCCGCTGTCCGGCCGGACAGCGGCCAGGGGACGGCACCGCCCACCAGACCGGTGGGGTGTGCCAAGGCCGAGGTGCCGTCGTCGGCCGCCTCGTCGGACCCTGCGGTGTCGGGACTCCCCGTGTCCTCGGGGGCCTCCTCCAGGACGAGGTGGGCGTTGGTTCCGCTGATGCCGAACGCGGAGACGGCGGCGCGGCGCGCACGGCCGCCGGGGGTGTCCCACGGGCGGGCCTCGGTCAGCAGCCGCACCGTTCCCGAGGACCAGTCGACCTGCGGGGTCGGGGTGTCCACGTGCAGGGTGCGGGGCAGTGAACGGTGCCGCAGCGCCTCGACCATCTTGATCACGCCGGCCACGCCCGCGGCGGCCTGCGTGTGGCCGATGTTGGATTTCACCGAGCCCAGCCACAGCGGCTGCTCCGCCGGGCGGTCCTTGCCGTAGACGGCGATCAGGGCCTGCGCCTCGATGGGGTCGCCGAGGGTCGTGCCCGTGCCGTGGGCCTCGACGGCGTCCACGTCGGCCGGAGTGAGCCGGGCGTTGGCGAGGGCGGCCTCGATGACGCGCCGCTGGGCGGGGCCGTTGGGGGCGGTGAGGCCGTTGCTGGCGCCGTCCTGGTTGACCGCCGAGCCGCGGATGACGGCCAGGACCCGGTGGCCGTTGCGCCGGGCGTCGCTCAGCCGTTCCAGGAGGACCAGGCCGGCGCCCTCGGAGAAACCGGTGCCGTCGGCCGCCTCGGCGAAGGCCTTGCAGCGGGCGTCCGCAGCCAGGATCTGCTGCCTGCTGAACTCCACGAACTCCATCGGGCTCGGCATCACCATCGCCCCGCCCGCCAGGGCCAGGCCGGTCTCGCCGGACCGCAGCGACTGCACCGCCCAGTGGAGCGCCACCAGGGAGGAGGAGCACGCCGTGTCGATCGTCACCGCGGGCCCCTCGAGGCCGAACGTGTAGGCGACCCGCCCGGAGACGACGCTGTTGGCGGACCCCGTCATGGTGTAGCCCTCGAGACCGTCCGGGATCTGCTCCACGTCGGCGCCGTAACCGGTGTAGGAGGCGCCGACGAACACGCCGGTGTCGCTGCCGTTCAACGAGAACGGGTCGATGCCCGCCCGTTCGAACGCCTCGTAGGAGCACTCCAGGACCAGCCGCTGCTGCGGGTCCATCGCCAGGGCCTCGCGCGGGGAGATCCCGAACAGGCCGGCGTCGAACGTGGCGGCCCCGGCCACGAAGCCGCCCTCGGGCGCCAGTTCCTTGCCCTCCGGATCCGTCAGCCGCAGGCTCTCCAGGTCCCAGCCGCGGTCGGTGGGGAACCCGGAGATGGCGTCACCGCCGCCGTCGACGAGCCGCCACAGCCCTTCGGGGGACTCCGCGTCGCCGGGATAGCGGCAGGCCATGCCGACGACGGCCACCGGCTCATGGTCCCGTTCCTCGACCGAGCGCAGGCGGCGCTGTGTGCGGCGCAGATCGGTCATGACCTTGTTGAGGTATTCGCGGAGTTTCTTCTCGTCAGTGGTCATGTCGGCTAGGCCCCCAGTTCGCGGTCGATGAGGTCGAACATCTCGTCGTTGCTGACGGTGGAGAACTCGGTGTCCCCGGAGTCCTCTCCGGGTGCCGTCGCGGGGGCGTCTCCGCTCACCGTCCACAGCAGCCGCTCCAGGCGTTTGGCCATACGGGCCCGTGCCTCCCCATCGGCCGGCGCGGCGGCGAGCGCGGCCTCCAGGCGTTCCAGTTCGGCGAAGCCGGGCGGGACGCCGTCGGCGTCGGTCAGGCCCATCTCCTGCCGCAGGTGACGGGCCACCGCCTCCGGGGTCGGGTGGTCGAAGACGAGCGTGGCCGGAAGGCCGACGCCGGTGGCGGCGCCGACCCGGTTGCGCAGTTCCACGGCCATCAGGGAGTCGAACCCCAGGTCGCGGAAGGGCCGGTCGGGTGCGACGGCGTCGCGCGCGTTCCCGGTGAGGGTGACGTGGCCCATGACGACGCCCGCGTGGGAGCGGACCAGTTCGAGCAGCTCGCGCTCCTGCTCGGCCCGGGGGGCCCCGGCGAGCCTGGCCCGCAGCCCGCCGGCCGCCTCGCCGGCCGTGGCCGGGTCCTCGTCGGCGTCGCCGCCGCCCCGCGCCAGCGCCCGCGCGGCCTCGGGGATCTCGGCGAACAGGGCGGTGGGCCGCTTGGCGTGGAAGACCGGGGCGAAGCGGTCCCAGCGCAGGTCGATGAGGACCGCCGTGGTCTCGTCGCGGTCGAGGATGCGTTCCAGGGCGGCGGAGGCGGGTTCCGGCTCCATCTCGTGGATGCCCTCCAGACGGCCGCGGGCGCCGACGGCCCCGGCCGCCATGCCGGTGCCGGCCCAGGTGCCCCAGGCCACGGAGGTGGCGGGCAGCCCTTCGGCCCGGCGCCGCTCGGCGAGGGCGTCGAGGAAGGCGTTGCCGGGCGCGTAGTTGCCGAGCGCCGGAAGGCCGAAAGTGGCGCCGAACGACGAACAGAGCACGAACGCGGACAGGTCCGTGTCCCGGGTCAGCTCGTCCAGGTGGAGCGCGCCCTGCGCCTTCACCCGCAGCACGCGTTCCATCCGCTCCGGGCCCAGCGAGTCGATCACCCCGTCGTCCAGCACGGCGGCGGCGTGGACGACGGCGGTCAGCGGCTGGTCGGGGGGGATGGCCGCGAGTACGGCGGCGAGCGCGTCCCGGTCGGAGACGTCGCAGGCCACCAGGGACACCTTCGCCCCGGCCGCGGTCAGCTCCTCCTCCAGTTCGGTGGCGCCGGGCGCCTCGGGGCCGCTCCGGCTGACCAGCACCAGGTGCTCGGCACCCGCCCGCGCCAGACGACGCGCCAGATGACCGCCGATGCCGCCGGTCCCCCCAGTGATCAAGACGCTGCCGCGCGGCCGCCACGCGCGCACCGCGGGAACCCCGGTGGCGGGCGCCCGCACCAGACGGCGGACGTACACGCCGTGGCCGTCCCCGCGCACGGCGAAGTGGTCCTCGTCGGCGGGCGCGGCAAGGGCGGCCGCCAGCCGGGCGACCTCGGTGTCACCGGCGTCCTCGGGCAGGTCGACCAGACCGCCCCACAGCAGCGGGTGCTCCAGCGCCGCGACCCGGCCGAGGCCCCAGACCTGAGCCTGCGCCGGACGGGCCAGCGGGTCGGACGCGCCCGTGGACACCGCGCCCCGCGTCGCGCACCACAGCCGCGGCGGCACGGGCATCCCCTCCCCCACCTCGACCATCGCCTGCACCAGCGCGACGGTCGCGGCCAGACCCGAGGGAACGGACGGGTGCGCGGGGTGCGGGGCGTCGTCCAGCGCGAGCAGGGACAGCACGCCGCCGGGCGACACCTCACCCTCGGCCTCGACTTCGAGGAACGCCTGGCGCAGCTCCTCCGCACACCGTCCGCGATCGGTGCTCCCTCCGTCCACAACCAACCGCGTCACCAGGGCGCCCGACTGCTCCAAGGCGCGTACGGACCCGGCGGCCCAGGAATCGTCCGCATACGACTCAGAAACGACGACGATCCAACGCCCCCGCGGTTCCGGGCCGGCCGGGAAACGGGCGGGCCGCCACACCACCCGGTAGCGCCACCCGTCGGCCTGCGCCTCCTCCTGCCGACGACTGCGCCACGTCGACAGGGTCGGCAGCAGTCCGCTGAACGGCTCGTCGGCGCGCACGCCCAGCTCGGCGGTCAGCGTCTCCAGGTCTCCGGCGTCCACCGCGGCCCAGAACCCGGCGTCCGCCTCGTCCGACTCCCCCGCGCCCTGCCGGAAGACCGCCCCCGGGGGCTCCTCCAGCCAGTAGCGCTGCCGCTGAAAGGCGTAGGTGGGCAGCTCGACGCGCTGGGCGCCGGTGCCGGCGTACAGGGCGTTCCAGTCGACGGTGAGACCACGGACGTAGCCCTCGGCAAGGGAGGTCAGGAACCGCTCGGGTCCGCCTTCGTCACGGCGCAGGGTGCCCAGCGCAACCGCGGTCAGGGTGGTGTCGGCGTGGTCCTCGAACGTCTCCTGCATCCCCACCGTCAGGACGGGGTGAGGGCTGCACTCCACGAAGTAGCCGAAACCGTCGGTGAGCAGCTCACGGACGGTGGCGTCGAACCGCACCTCCTGACGCAGGTTCGTCACCCAGTACGTGGCGTCCAGACCGCTGGTGTCGAACACCGAGCCCGTCACCGTCGAGTAGAACGGCACCTGCGCGGGGCGAGGCTCGATGCCCTGGAGAGCCTCGACAACCTGCTCCCGGATCAACTCCACCTGCGGGGAGTGCGAGGCGTAGTCCACCGCGATACGACGCGCCCGAACCCCCTCGCTCTCGCACACACCCATCAGCTCGTCCAGAGCATCGGGCCCACCCGAAACCACTGTCGAAGACGGACCGTTGACAGAGGCGATCGAGATCCGCTCACCCCACCGGGCAATCAACTCCCGCACCCGGTCCGCACCCACGGCGACGGAAACCATGCCGCCGTTACCGGACAGGCTCTCCGCGATGGCCTGCGCCCGCAGGACCACGACCCGGGCGCCGTCCTGCACCGACAACCCGCCCGCCACCACAGCAGCGGCGATCTCACCTTGCGAGTGACCGATCACCGCACCCGGCTGCACACCGACCGAACGCCACACCGCCGCGAGCGACACCATCACCGCCCACAACGACGCCTGCACCACCACCACATCGTCCAACGACGCAGCTGACGGCAGACCCCGCACGACATCGGTCACCGACCAGTCCACCAACGACGACAGCGCAGCATCACACTCCGCAAGCCGCTCCCGGAAGACCGGCGAGGACTCCCACAACCCCGCCCCCATACCGAGCCACTGCGACCCCTGACCCGGGAACACGAACACCACACGACCCGGCTCCCCGGACACCACCCCCGACACCACACCAGCCGACGGCACACCCTCCGCCACCGCCCGCAACGCCTCCACAGCAGCATCCCGGTCACCCGCCAAGACCACCGCACGGTGCTCCAGAGCCGACCGCGTCTCCACCAGCGAACGCGCCACATCCGCAACCGCCAGAGCAGGACGCTCCGCGACGAACCCCGCAAGCCGACCCGCCTGAGCACGCAACGCCGCATCCGAACGACCCGACACCACCCACGGCAGCACACCCGAAACCAGCCGCGGATCACCGGAAGAAGGCTCCCCACCTTCGACCTCCGGCGCCTCCTCCAGGATCACGTGCGCGTTCGTCCCGCTGATGCCGAACGCGGACACGCCCGCCCTGCGGGGCCGGCCTGCGTGGCCGGTCCAGTCGACGGGTTCGGTGAGCAGGCGGACCGCGCCGGACGACCAGTCCACGTGGGGCGTGGGCGCGTCCACGTGCAGGGTCCTGGGCAGGACACCGTGCCGCAGCGCCTCCACCATCTTGATCACCCCGGCCACGCCCGCCGCGGGTCCGGAGTGGCCGAGGTTGGACTTGAGGGAGCCGAGCCACAGAGGCCGGTCCCGGGGACGCTCCCTGCCGTAGGTCGCCAGCAGTGCCTGGGCCTCGATCGGGTCGCCGAGGGTGGTGCCGGTGCCGTGCGCCTCGACGGCGTCCACGTCGGCCGGGGTGAGCCGGGCGTTGGCGAGGGCGGCGCGGATCACCCGTTCCTGGGCGAGGTCGTTGGGGGCGGACAGGCCGTTGCTGGCGCCGTCCTGGTTGATGGCGGAGCCGCGGACCACGGCGAGCACGGGGTGGCCGTTGCGGCGGGCGTCGGAGAGCCGTTCCACGAGGAGCACACCGGCGCCCTCGGACCAGGTGGTGCCGTCGGCGGCGGCCGCGAAGGCCTTGATCCGCCCGTCCGGGGCCATGCCGCGCTGGCGGCTGAACTCCACGAAGGCGTCCGGCACCGGCATGACGGCGACACCGCCCGCCAGCGCCATGGAGCACTCGCCGTCGCGCAGGGCCTGTACGGCGAGGTGCAGGGCGACCAGGGACGACGAGCAGGCGGTCTCGACACTGACCGCCGGCCCTTCCAGGCCGAGGGTGTAGGCGACGCGCCCGGAGGCGACGCTCGCCATGGTGCCGGTGACGACATAGCCCTCGACGGACTCGGGGGTCTCCCGCAGCCGGGTGACGTAGCCGGAGGTGACGATGCCGGTGTAGACGCCGACCTGGGCGCCCTTCAGAGTGAGGGGGTCGATGCCGGCCCGTTCGAACGCCTCCCAGGAGGTCTCCAGCATCAGACGCTGCTGGGGGTCCATGCCCAGCGCCTCGCGGGGGGTGATGCCGAAGAAGGCGGGGTCGAAGTCGGCGGCGTCGTGCAGGAACCCGCCTTCCCTGACGTAGCTGGTGCCGCGGTTCTCCGGGTCCGGGTGGTACAGGGCCTCCAGGTCCCAGCCACGGTCGGCGGGGAAGGGCGTGATGGCGTCCCGCCCTTGCGCGACCAGGTCCCACAACCCCTCGGGGGAGTCGGACCCGCCCGGGTAGCGGCAGGCCATGCCGACGATGGCGATCGGCTGCCCGGCGGCGGCCTCGGCCTCCCGCAGACGGTGCCGGGTCTGGCCCAGCTCGGCGGTGACCCGCTTGAGGTAGTCGCGGAGCTTCGCCTCGGTGCTGCCGTTGGACATCTTCCCCAGAACTCCTTCGCAAGCCGTTCGAGCGATTCCGGCGCGGGTGCGCCCGCGGCCGGTTTCTCCGCGTGGTGGTGACGGGACCTCAGCCGGCTTCGCCGAGTTCCTGGTCGATCAGCGCGAACATCTCGTCGTCCGAGGCGTCTTCGAGGGTTTCCCGGCCGAGGAGCGCCTCCTCGCCGTCCGGTTCACCGCTCCACTTCCACAGGAGCGCCTCCAGGCGCCGGGTGATCCTGTCGCGGGTCGCGTCGTCCGGGGTCAGGCCGGACAGGTCCGCGTCGAGCCGGTCCAGTTCGGCGAGGACCGGGGTCGCGGACTCCTCCCCGGCCCCCGGAGCGATCTCGTCCAGCAGGAACCGCACCAGGGCCGTGGGGTTCGGGTAGGTGAAGACCAGCGTGGGCGGCAGCCGCAGGCCGGTCGCGGCGCCGAGCCGGTTGCGCAGCTCGACGGCGGTCAGGGAGTCGAAGCCGAGCTCCTTGAACGCCCGGTCGGCCTCCACGTCGTCCACGGTGGCGTGCCGCAGGACCGCCGCGACCTCGGTGCGCACCAGGTCGAGCAGGATCCTGCGCCGCTCGGCCTCGGGCGCCGCGGCCAGCTCGCGGGCGAGTCCGGTGTCCGTCCCCGCGGCCGGTCCCGAGGCGGCCGCGCGCCGGGCGGGAACGCGCACCAGGCGCCGCAGGGGCGCGGGGAGCGTCCCCGCGGCCGCCGCGGCGCCGAGTGCGGGGAGGTCGAGCCGTACCGGTACGGCGAGGGTGGCGCCGTCCGCCAGGGCCGCGTCCAGCAGCGCCAGCCCCTCTGACGGGGAGAACGGCAGCACTCCCCCGCCGGCCGCCGTGCCGCCTTCGTCCTCGTTCCTCTCCGTGGTCCAGGGGCCCCAGGCCAGGGAGACGGCGGGCAGGCCGAGGGCGCGCCGGTGCCCGGCGAGGGCGTCGAGGAAGGCGCTCGCGGCGGCGAGGTTGGCCTGTCCCGCGTTGCCGAGCGTGCCGGCGGCCGAGGCGAACAGGACGAACGCCGACAGCTCGCGGTCACGCGTCAGTTCGTGGAGGTTGAGCGCGGCGTCGGCCTTCGGCCGCAGCACGCGTTCCAGCTGCGGGGCGGTCAGGGACGTGGTGAGGGCGTCGTCCAGCACTCCGGCCGCATGCACGACCGCGGTCAGCGGGCGGCTCGCGGGCACGGAGCCGAGGACGGCCGCCAGGGCGTCGCGGTCGGCGGCGTCGCAGGCCACGACGTCCACCGTCTCCGCACCCAACTCGCACAGTTCGTCGCGGAGTCCGGCAGCGCCGGGGGCGTCCGGGCCGCGACGGCCGACCAGCAGCAGGTGCCGCGCCCCGTGGGCGGCCACGAGGTGGCGGGCGACCAGCGCACCGGACGTGCCGGTGCCGCCGGTGACGAGGACCGTGCCGGAACCGGGGAACGGCGCCGCGGCGCTCTCCACCGGTTCTCCCGCGCGGACCAGGCGCGGCACCAGTACGGTGCCGTTGCGGACGGCCAGTTGGCTCTCGCCCGCCTCCAGCGCGGCGGCTGCCGCGTCCGCGAGCGCCGTGCGGGACTTCTCGTGCCCGTCGACGTCCGCGAGGAGGAACCCGCCGGCCGGGTACTCGGCCTGCGCGGACCTGACCAGGCCCCACAGCGGCGCGTTGACGAGGTCGGTGACCCGGTCGCCGGGTGCGGCGGCTACCGCGTCGCCGGTCACCAGCACCAGCGGGACGGCTTCGGAACGCTCGTCGGCGAGCCACTTCTGCACCAGGCCCAGCGCGGCCGCGGCCGCTTCGTGCACCCGCGGGGCGAGCGCGGCGCCGGGGGCGCCTTCCGGGTGGGGTGCGAACGAGGCGAGGGCGAGGGACGGTTCGGCGTCCTGCTCCCCGCCCGCGCCGATGCCCAGCTCGTCCGGGCCCACGACGGTCCAGCCGCCGGCGGGGGCGACCGCCGGGAGCGGCCGGTCGAACGGTGTCCACTCCAGCCGGAACAGCGCGTCCCGGAGCGGTCGCGCGGCACCGGTCACCTCTTCGGGGGCGTGCTCGCGCAGCCGCACCTCGCCGACCGAGGCCACCGGGGCGCCGGTCGCGTCGGCGAGGAGCAGCGACACGGCGCCGGGTCCCGCGGGCCGGATCCGCACGCGCAGCACGGTGGCGCCCACGGCGTGGAGGACCAGGCCGTGCCATTCGGCCGGCAGTCGCACCGCCGCGTCGTCGGCGCCGTCCAGGTGGTCGAGCAGGGCGGGGTGCAGGGCCGCGTCCAGGAGGGCCGGGTGCAGGCCGAACGCGCCCGCGTCCCGGGCCTGTTCATCCGGCAGCGCGACCTCGGCGAAAAGGTCCTCACCGCGCCGCCACACGGCCCGCAGCCCCCGGAACGCGGGACCGTACCCGTACCCGATGGACTCCAGCCGCTCGTACGCCTCACCGGTCCCCACGGGCACGGCTCCCTCGGGTGGCCACACACCGGAGCGTTCCTCGGCGGGGGGCGCGGACGGAGTGGGGGACGTGGAGGTGTCCACGGTGCCTCTGGCGTGCCGGGTCCACGGGGTGTCCGGCAGCGCGTCGCCGGGTCGCGCGTACAGGGCCAGTTCGCGCCGGCCGTCGGCCTCAGGAGCGCCGAGGGACAGCTGGATCTGCATGCCGCCCTTCTCGGACAGCGGCAGCGGCGCCTCCACGACCAGCGTCTCCACCCGGTCGGCACCGGCCTGCGCGGCCGCGGCCAGCGCCAGTTCGACGACGGTGGCGCCACTGACGAGCGCCGTGCCGTGGACGACGTGGTCGGCCATCCAGGGCTGGGCCCGGCGGGAAAGCAGTCCGGTGAGCAACATCCGCTCGTCGTCGGCCACTTGGACCGTCGCGCCCAGCAGCGGATGGCCCGCGTCGGCGAGCCCGAGCCCGGCCGGATCGGTGACGGACGCGGCGCCGCCGTCCAGCCAGTAGCGCCTGCGCTGGAAGGCGTAGGTGGGCAGGTCGAGCAGCGGCTCGGTGTCGCCCGTACCGGCGAAGAGGGCGTGCCAGTCGACGGTGAGACCACGGACGTAGCCCTCGGCGAGGGAGGTCAGGAACCGCTCGGGTCCGCCTTCGTCACGGCGCAGGGTCCCCAGGGCGACCGCGGTCTGGGCGTCCGTGTGGTCCTCGAAGGTCTCCTGCATCCCGACGGTGAGGACGGGGTGGGGGCTGCACTCCACGAAGTAGCCGAAGCCGTCCGTCAGAAGCTGCCGCACGGTCGCGTCGAACCGCACCTCCTGACGCAGGTTCGTCACCCAGTACGTGGCATCCAGACCGCTGGTGTCGATCACCGCACCGGTCACCGTCGAGTAGAACGGCACCTCAGCGGGACCGGGCTCGATGCCCTGGAGAGCCTCGACAACCTGATCCCGGATCGACTCCACCTGGGCCGAGTGCGACGCGTAGTCCACGGCGATACGACGCGCCCGGACCCCCTCCGTCTCACATGCACCTATCAGCTCGTCCAGAGCGCCCGGCTCGCCCGAAACGACGGTGGACGAAGGGCCGTTGACGGACGCGATCGATATTCGCTCACCCCACGCGGCGATCAACTCCCGCACCCTGTCCGCACCTGCCGCGACCGACACCATCCCGCCGTTACCGGACAGACTCTCCGCGATGGCCTGCGCCCGCAGCACCACGACCCGGGCGCCGTCCTGCACCGACAACCCGCCGGACACGACGGCGGCGGCAATCTCACCTTGCGAGTGACCGATCACCGCACCCGGCTCCACACCGACCGAACGCCACACCGCCGCAAGCGACACCATCACCGCCCACAACGACGCCTGCACCACCACCACATCGTCCAGCGACGCAGCTGACGGCAAGCCCCTGACGACATCCGTCACCGACCAGTCCACCAACGACGACAGCGCAGCGTCACACTCCGCAAGCCGCTCCCGGAACACCGGCGAGGACTCCCACAACCCCGCCCCCATCCCCACCCACTGCGACCCCTGACCCGGGAACACGAACACCACCCGGCCGGCCAGTTCTCTGTCGGTGCCGTCGGTCAGTGCGACGCCGTGGACGACGCTCGCCTCCGAGTGCCCGGCCGAGACGGCGGCCAGGGCGGTGAGGGCCCGGTCGCGGTCGGCGGCGAGGACCACGGCGCGCTGGTCGAGTGCGGCTCGGGCGGTGGCCAGGGTGCGGCCGATGCCGTCGAGGGGGGCTTCGGGGTGTGCGGTCAGGTAGGCGGTGAGGCGTTCCGCCTGGGCGCGCAGGGCGGGTGCCGAGCGTGCCGAGAGCGGCCACGGCACGGCTGTCGCGGTGAGTCCGGACGGTGTCCCGGGGGTGGGCGCGGGCTCGGTGCCGTCGGGGTGGGTGACCGGGGCCTGTTCCAGGATGACGTGGGTGTTGGTGCCGCTGATGCCGAACGCGGACACGCCGGCCCGGCGCGGGCGGTCGCCGGTGTCGGGCCACGGCCGGCGCTCGGTGAGCAGGCGGACGGTGCCGGGCGACCAGTCGACGTGGGGGGTGGGCTCGTCGGCGTGCAGAGTCCTGGGCAGCACGCCGTGCCGCATGGCCTGCACCATCTTGATGACGCCCGCGACTCCGGCCGCGGCCGAGGTGTGGCCGATGTTGGACTTGACGGAGCCCAGCCACAACGGCCGGTCCTGGGGGCGGCGTTCGCCGTAGGTGGCCAGGAGGGCGTGGGCCTCGATGGGGTCGCCGAGGGGGGTGCCGGTGCCGTGCGCCTCGACCGCGTCCACCTCGTCGGGGGACACCCGGGCGTTGCGCAGGGCGGCGCGGATGACGCGTTCCTGGGAGGGGCCGTTGGGGGCGGTGAGGCCGTTGCTGGCGCCGTCCTGGTTGACCGCCGAGCCCCGGACCACTGCGAGGACGCGGTGGCCGTTGCGGCGGGCGTCGCTCAGCCGTTCCACGAGCAGCAGGCCGAGTCCTTCGGCGGGGCCGAAGCCGTCGGCGGAGGCGGAGAAGGCGCGGCACCGGCCGTCGGGTGACAGCGCGCGCTGCCGGCTGAACTCGGCGTACCCCACGGCCGTGGACATCACGGTGACGCCGCCGGCGACGGCCAGGGAGCACTCTCCCGAGCGCAGCGCCTGGGCGGCCAGGTGCAGGGCGACCAGTGAGGAGGAGCAGGCCGCGTCCACGGTGACGGCGGGCCCTTCGAGGCCGAAGCTGTAGGCGATGCGGCCGGACATGACGCTGGCGAAGTTGCCGGTGGCGTAGTAGCCCTCGACGGACTCGGGGATCTTCGGCAGTTCCCAGCCGTAGTCCATCGAGCTGAAGCCGATGAAGGTGCCGGTGGGGCTGCCCTTGAGCGACGCGGGGTCGATGCCGGAGCGCTCGAACAGCTCCCAGGAGCCTTCCAGCAGCAGCCGCTGCTGGGGGTCCATGGCCAGGGCCTCCCGGGGGGAGATCCCGAAGAACCCGGCGTCGAAGTCGGTGACGCCGTCGAGGAAGCCGCCGCCGCGGACGTAGTTCTTGCCGCTGCGGGTGGGGTCGGGGTCGTACAGGCCCTCGACGTCCCAGCCCCGGTCGGTGGGGAAGCCGGTGACGGCGTCACCGCCGCGGGCGACGAGGTCCCACAGTCCCTCGGGGGAGCCGGCCCCGCCCGGGTAGCGGCAGGCCATGCCGACGATGGCGACGGGCTCGTTGGGCGCCGCCTCGGCCTCGCGCAGGCGGCGCTGCGTCTGGCGGAGGTCGCCCGTCACCCGCTTCAGGTACGCGAGCAGTTTCTCTTCGTTCTCTGCCATTGCCTCTGGTCCCCCAGTCGCGCGTCGAGTGCGTGCCGTGCCCGGGCTGCGGGTCAGGCGTTGCCGAGTTCGCGGTCGAGCAGGTCGAACATGTCCTCGGCCGTGGCCGATGCGAGGTCGTCGGTGGCGCCCGCGGGATCCGCGTCGTCCCCCGGGGCCGGCTCGGCCTGCGCGCCGTTGTCGCGGAGCTTCCACACCAGTGCCTCGAGGCGTTCGACGATCCTGGCCGTGCCGTCGCCACCGCCGGCGAGCGCGGCGGCGGACTCCTCCAGGGCCTTGAGCCCGTCCAGTACGGCGCCGGTGCCGTCCTGGGCGTCGTCCGACACCAGCAGGCCGCGCAGGTGCGTGGCGAGCGCGGTCGGGGTCGGGTGGTCGAAGACGACGGCCGCGGGCAGCCGCAGGCCGGTGGTGGCCTGGAGGCGGTTGCGCAGCTCGACGGCGGTCAGGGAGTCGAGGCCCAGCTCCTTGAAGGCGCGTGCGCCCTGGATGCGGTCGGTGCCGTCGTGCCGCAGGACGACCGCGGCCTCCTCGCGCACCAACTCCACGAGAGTCCTGAGCCGTTCGTGCTCCGTCATCGCGGCCAGGCGGCCGGTGAGCGCGGCCCGGGCGGCGCCCTGCCCGGTGTCCTGCTCCGCCGCGTCCTCGCGCAGGGCCGCCCGGACCTCGGGGATCTCGGCGAGCAGCGGGCTGGGGCGGCGTGCGGTGAAGCCGAGGACGAACCGTTCCCACTCGACGTCCGCGACGGCGACGGTGGTCTCGTCGTGCTCCACGGCCTGCACCATCGCGGCCGTGGCCGGCTCGGGCGCCATCTCCAGGACGCCGCGGCGGCCCATGTAGTCGGCGGCCCCCTCGGCGGCCATCATGCCGCCCCCGCCCCAGGCGCCCCAGGCGAGCGAGGTGGCGGTCCTGCCGAGGGCGCGGCGCCGCGCGGCGAGTGCGTCGAGGTACGCGTTGCCCGCCGCGTAGGCGGCCTGTCCGCCGCTGCCCCACACGGCCGAGTTGGACGAGAACAGCACGAAGGCGTCCAGGGGGGTGTCCGCGAGTACGTCGTCCAGGTGGGCGGCGCCCGCCACCTTGCCCGCGGTGACGTCCGAGAGGTCGTCGGCCGTGGTGTCGGTGAACGGGGTGTAGCCCTGCGGCACTCCGGCCGCGTGGACGACCGCGGTGAGCGGGTGTTCCCGCGGCACGCCCGCCACGAGGGCGGCGACCGCTTCCCGGTCGGCCATGTCGCAGGCCGTGATGGTGACCCGGGCGCCCAACTCCTGCAGTTCCGTGCGCAGTTCCTCGGCGCCGGGCGCGGTGGGTCCGCGGCGGCCGGTGAGCAGCAGGTGCCGCGCTCCGTTGCGGGCGAACCAGCGCGCGACGCCGGAGCCGATCCCCCCGGTGCCGCCGGTGATCAGCACGGTGCCGTCGGGCTTCCAGGCGCGCCGCGCGGGCTCGTCTCCGAGCGGGGCGCGGACCAGCCGGGCCGCGTGGACCCCGTCCGGGCGGATCGCGAGCTGATCCTCCTCGCCGTACCCGTCGGGGGCGGGGAGGCCGCCGAGGACGGCGGCCAGCCGGGCGGCGGCCGTGTCGTCGGCGGTGTCCGGCAGGTCGACGAGCCCGCCCCACAGCGCGGGCTCCTCCAGGGCGACGACCCGCCCGAGGCCCCAGGTCTGGGCCTGGCCGGGGCTCGTCCTGGGGTCGTCCCGGCCGGTGAGCACACCGCCTCGGGTGGCGGCCCACAGCCGTGCCGTGGTCCCCGCGCCGGCCATCGCCCGGGCCAGCGCCAAGGTGGCGGCGAGGCCCGTGGGGACGGCGGGGTGGTCGGGGTGGGGTGCGTCGTCGAGGGCGAGGAGGGAGAGGACGCCTGCGGTGTCCTCCCGCAGCAGGCCGGCGAGCCGGTCGAGTCCGGTGCCGGTGGTGTCCGCGGTGCCCGCGGCGTCCAGGGTCACGCGTACCGCCTGGGCTCCGTTACCGGTCAGGGCCCGTTCGGCGGCGTCGGCCCACGGATCCGCCGCGAGGTTCGCGGGGACGAGCAGGAGCCAGCGGCCGGTGAGGGCGGGGGTGGCGGCGGGGCTCCCGCCGTCGGGGCGGGGAGCCCTCCGGGTCTCGACCGGCCGCCATACGGTGCGGTAGCGCCAACGGTCCACCAGGGACCGTTCGCGTCGGCGTCGGCGCCAGGTCGACAGGGCGGGCAGGACGGCGCCGAGCCGGTCGGTGCCGACCTCCAGCTCCGCGGCGACACCTTCGAGGTCGCCGCGTTCCACCGCCTCCCAGAATTCCGCCTCCACCGGGTCGGCCGCGCTGCCGTCGTCGTCCACCGCGGTCACGGCGAGATCGTCCAGCCAGTACCGCTCGCGCTGGAAGGGATAGGTGGGCAGGTCCACGCGTGCGGCGCCGGTCCCGGCGAACACGGCCCGCCAGTCCACGCCCGGCAGACCGCGCACATGGCCCTCGGCCAGGGAGGTCAGGAAGCGGGCGGTGCCTCCGTCATCGCGGCGCAGCGTCCCGAGGGCGACGGCGTCGGTCCCGACGTCGTCGCTGGTGGCGTCGATGCCCATGACCAGCACCGGATGGGCGCTGGACTCGACAAAGAACCGGTACCCGTCCTCCAACAGCGCCCGCACCGCACCCTCGAAGTCCACCGGCTGACGCGCATTGGCGAACCAGTACTCCGCAGTCAGCCCAGTCGTGTCCTGCACCGCACCGGTCACCGTCGAATAGAACGGCACCCTGCCCCGCACCGGCACCACATCCGCAAACAACTCCAAAATCCGCTCACGCAACGGATCCACCTGAGCGCAGTGCGACGCCACCGTCGAACCCACCACCCGCGCCCGCACCTCATCCGCCCGGCACGACGCCACGAACTCCTCCAGCGCCGCCACCTCACCCGCCACCGTCACCGCCCCCGGACCATTACGCCCGGCAATCACCAACCGGCCCTCCCACCGGCCCAGACGCTCCAGCACCTCACCCGCCGACAACGCCACCGACGCAACCGCCCCACGCCCCACCAGATGCTCAGCGAACAGCGCACTGCGCAGCACCACGACCCGCGCCGCATCCCGCAACGACAAAGCCCCCGCCACCAACGCCGCCGCAATCTCACCCTGGCTGTGACCCACCACCGCCGAAGGCACCACACCCACCGACTCCCACAACGCCGCCAGCGACACATTCACCGCGAACAACACCGGCTGCAACACCTCAATGCGCTCCAGACCAGGCGCACCCGCCACACCCCGCAACACATCCGCCACCGACCAGTCGACGAACTCACCCAACGCCGCATCACACTCGGCGAAACGACCAGCAAACACCGAAGAAGAATCCAGCAGCTCACGAGCCATCCCCGCCCACTGCGAACCCTGACCGGGGAACACAAACACCACCCGACCCCGCACATCCGCCACACCGCCACCACCCCAGCAGCGGGCAACCCCGCAGCAAGCGCGGAAAGGCCGGGGCCGGCGTCCTCGCCGTGTCCGGTCAGGACGACGGCGCGGTGTTCGAGGACGGTCCGCGACACGGCCAGGGAGTGACCGACGTCGAGGGCCCGCGGTCCGTCGTGGTCCTCCAGGTGGGCGGCCAGCCGTCCGGCCTGGGCGCGCAGTGCCGCCTCGCTCTTGCCGGACAGCAGCCAGGGCACCAGCTCGGAGGTGAGGCCCGGGTTCTCGGGCTCGTCCGGGGTGAGCGCGTGCTGCGATCCGCCCGGCGTGGGCACGTCCGCCGGTCCGTCTGTGGTGCCGGCGTTGTGAGGCTCGTCCTGTGCGCTGTCCTCCGCCAGGTCGGCGGGCGGCTCCTCGAGGATGACGTGGGCGTTGGTGCCGCTGATGCCGAACGCGGAGACGCCGGTACGGCGCGGGCGCCCGCCGGTGTCCGGCCACCGCACCGGCTCGGTCAGCAGCCGCACGGCGCCCGCCGACCAGTCCACCTCGGGCGTGGGCTCGTTCACGTGCAGCGTCTTCGGCAGGACGCCGTGCCGCATGGCCTCCACCATCTTGATGAGACCGGCGGCTCCGGCGGCGGCCTGCGTGTGGCCGATGTTGGACTTCACCGACCCCAGCCACAGCGGACGGTCGGCGGGACGGTTCCTGCCGTAGGTCGCGAGGAGGGCCTGCGCCTCAATGGGGTCGCCCAGTGCGGTGCCCGTGCCGTGCGCCTCAACGGCGTCCACGTCGGCCGGGGTGAGCCCGGCATTGGCGAGGGCGGCGCGGATCACGCGCTGCTGGGAGGGGCCGTTGGGGGCGGTGAGCCCGTTGCTGGCGCCGTCCTGGTTGGTCGCCGAACCCCGGACCACCGCGAGCACCGGGTGCCCGTTACGCCGCGCGTCGGACAGCCGTTCCACGAGGAGGGTGGCGGCGCCCTCGGAGAAGCCGGTGCCGTCGGCCGACGCCGCGAACGCCTTGCAGCGGCCGTCCGGGGACAGCACGCGCTGGCGGCTGAACTCCACGAACCCGAACGGGCTCGGCATCACGGTGACCCCGCCGACCAGGGCGAGCGAGCACTCTCCCGAGCGCAGCGACTGCGCCGCCAAGTGCAGCGCCACCAGGGCGGAGGAGCACGCCGTGTCCACGGTCATGGCCGGGCCCTCCAGTCCGAAGACGTAGGAGACGCGGCCGGAGACGACGCTGAGCACGTTGCCGGTGACGGAGTAGCCCTCGACGCTCCGCTGGAGCCTGGTGTCCTGGCCGTAGCCGGTGGTCACCGCGCCGACGAAGACACCGGTGCGGCTGCCGCGCAGCGACACGGCGTCGATGCCGGCGCGTTCGAAGACCTCCCAGGAGGACTCGAGCATCATGCGCTGCTGGGGGTCCATGCCGAGGGCCTCGCGCGGGGAGATACCGAACAGGCCGGCGTCGAAGTCGGCGGCGTCCCGCAGGAAGCCGCCCTCCCGCGCGTAGCTCCGGCCCGAGCGGTCCGGGTCCGGGTCGTACAGCCGGTCCAGGTCCCAGCCCCGGTCGGCCGGGAAGCCCGAGATGGCGTCGCGGCCTTCCGCGACCAGGTCCCACAGTCCCTCCGGCGAGTCCGCGTCGCCGGGGAAGCGGCAGGCCATGGCCACGATGACGACCGGGTCGTCGTCCACGGGTGTCTCGGCGCCGGTCCCGCGGGTGACAGGGGCATCGCCGGTGCTGGTGTCGGTCTCACTGTCGGAGTCGGTGAGCAGTTCGGACAGCAGGAATCCGGCGAGGGTGTCGGGGGTGGGGTGGTCGAAGACGAGGGTGGCGGGCAGGCGCAGGCCGGTCGCGGTCTGGAGCCGGTTGCGCAGTTCCACGGCGGTCAGCGAGTCGAAGCCGATCTCCTTGAACGCCCGGCCCGGGTCCACCGCCGAGGGCGAACCGTGCCCGAGCACCGTGGCCACGTGAGCACGCACCACATCCACCAGGTGCGACACACGTTCAGCCGGCGGCATCGCCGACAGGCGCCGCCCCAGCTGCGAGCCACCGGCCCGCCCACCGTCCACAGCCGCGGCACGCGTCCGACGGGGCGGATTCGTGGTTGCGGCCAGGCCGCGTGACAGGGCGCGGGTGACCTCGCTCCCGCCCGAGGCCCACGCCTCCACCTCCAGCCGGGCCGTGACGAGCATCGGTTCGTCCACCCGGCAACCGGCCTCGAACAGGCTCAGCCCGAACGGCGCGGGCATCGGCACGATGCCTGAACGCGCCAGCCGCGACAGGTCGTTCGCCTCCAGTCGCCCGGTCAGCTCACTGGCCTGCTCCCAATGGCCCCACGCCAGCGACACACCCGGCAGCCCCTGGGCCCGGCGCACCCTCGCCAACGCGTCCAGGAACACGTTCGCCGCCGCATAACTCCCTTGCCCCGGACTGCCGAGGACGCCGGCGAGCGAGGAGTACAGGACGAACGCGGACAGGTCGAGATCTCGGGTGAGTTCGTGGAGGTTGAGGGCGGCGTCGACCTTGGGCCGCATGACGGTGTCCAGCCGCTGCGGGGTCAGATCCCCTACCAGGCCGTCGTCCAGTGCGCCCGCGGTATGCACCACGGCGGTCAGTGCGCGCTCGCCCGGTATGGACGCCAGCACCGAGGCCAGTGCCTCGCGGTCGGCTGCGTCGCAGGCTACGACGTCCACCGTTTCCGCACCCAACTCACGCAGCGTGGCGATCAGTTCGCTGGCGCCAGGGGCGTCCGGGCCGCGTCGGCTGGTCAGCAGCAGGTGCCGCACTCCACGTTCGGCCACCAGGTGCCTGGCCAGCAGCCCGCCCAGCGTTCCCGTCCCGCCGGTGATGAGTACCGTGCCCGCCGTGTCCCACGGGCGCGGCACCGTCAGCACCAACTTGCCCGTATGCCGGGCCTGGCTCATGAACCGCAGCGCCTCCGGCGCCCGGCGCACGTCCCACGTCCGCACCGGCAACGGCTCCAGCACACCCCGCTCGAACAACTCCCGCAGCTCGCCGAGGATTTCGCCGAGGCGGTCGTAGGAAATCTCGGTGAGGGCGTACGGGTGATAGGTGACGCCGGGATGCGCCTGCTCCACGGTCCGCGGGTCGCGGATGTCGGTCTTGCCCATCTCCAGGAACCGGCCACCGCGCGGCAGCAACCGCAGCGAGGCGTCCACGAACTCCCTTGCCAGCGAATCCAGCACCACATCCACACCACGCCCGCCGGTCACCCGCAGGAACTTCTCCTCAAAGCCCAGGTCCCGCGACGAAGCGATGTGATCAGCGTCGAAACCCATCTCCCGCAAGGCATCCCACTTGCCCTCACTGGCAGTCGCGAACACCTCCGCACCCCAGAACCGCGCCAACTGCACCGCAGCCATCCCCACACCACCCGTGGCCGCGTGCACCAACACCGACTCACCCGCCGACAACCCACCCAGATCCGCCAGGCCGAACCAGGCCGTGAGGAAGGCGACGGGCACGGCGGCGGCCTGCTCGAACGACCAGCCCTCGGGAAGGGGGGCGATCAGGCGACGGTCCACGACGGACACCGGTCCGAACGCCTCGGGGAGGAGTCCCATCACCCGGTCGCCGACGGAGCAGCCGGTCACTCCGGGACCGACCTCGGTCACCACACCCGCGCCCTCGGTGCCCAGGTACGCGTCGGGGTCCGGATACATGCCGAGGCCGGTCAGCACGTCGCGGAAGTTGACGCCCGCCGCGCGGACCGACACCCGCACCTGCCCCTCGCGCAACGGCTCGAGGACTTCCGGAGCGGGCAGCAGTTCGAGGTTCTCCAGCGTGCCGGGACCGGTGGTGCCCAGCCGCCACGCCTCGGCACCGGCGCCGGCGCCGGCGGTGTCAGCGTCGGCCGGAGGCAGCAACGGCCCACCGGGATCACCCGCTCGCACCATCCTCGGTACGAACAAGTCCCCGGCCCGTATGGCCACTTGGGGCTCCTCGTCCGTCACCGCGAGAGCCACGGTGTGCGTGAGCTTGTCGCGCGAGGCGTCCGCGTCGTCGACATCCACGAGCAGGAACCGACCCGGGTTCTCCGCCTGTGCGGCCCTGACCAGACCCCACACCGGAGCCGACACCAGATCAACGCCGCCGTCACCCACGGCGCCCTCCCCGCCGACCCCGGCGGACACCGCTCCACTCGTCACCACGACCAAGCGCGACCCGGCGAACTGCTCCAGCGCCAGCCACTCCTGCACCAGACCCAACGCCCCCGCGGCCACGGCACGCACCGCCCCCGCCACGTCACCCGTCACGTCACTGTCCCGGTGTGCGACGAGGCGGACCACCACGGCCTCGGGCACCTCCACGTCGACACCGACCGCATCGGCCAGGGACGCCAGGTCCGGGAAACCGGGCGCGTCCGTCAGCCGCTCCCCCGCCTCGCCGATCTCCGCGAACGAAAGGGAGGTCGTGGCGTCCCCCGGCTCGGTCAACGGCTTCCACTCGACCCGGAACAGGGCGTCCTTCGTCGGGTCGTCGACCGTACGCAGCTTGCGCGGGTCCACGGCACGCAGCACCAACGAACCCACCGACGCCACCGGCGAACCCGCCGCGTCGGCCAGGACCACCGACACCGCGTCCTCGCCCACCGGACTCACCCGCACCCGCACCACCCGCGCACCCACCGCGAACAACGCCACGTCACCCCACGCGAACGGCAGCCTGAGCTCCGCCAAGTCCTCGGCGGAAGCGCCGTTCAGCAGGACGACCGGGTGCAAGGCGGCATCCAGCAGCGCCGGGTGGATCCCGAACCGGTCCGCGTCCTGCACCGCCTCGTCGGGCAGTGCGACCTCGGCGAAGACCTCGTCGCCGGCCTGCCAGGCGGCACGCAGCCCCTGGAACGAGGGCCCGTACTCGTACCCCTTGGCCGCCACCCGCTCGTAGAACCCGTCCACGTCCACCGGCTCCGCACCCGGCGGCGGCCAGGCGGTCAGCCCCTGGCCGCCGTCCCGGTCCCCGTCCGCGAGGACACCGATGGCGTGGCGCGTCCAAACCACCTCCGGACCGGAGTGCTCGGGCTGGGAGTGCAGGGTCAGTTCGCGGCGTCCCGTCTCGTCGGGCGGACCCACCGACAGCTGAACCTGCAACCCCCCACGCTCCGGCACCACCAACGGCGCCGCCAGCGTCAACTCCTCCACCACGGCGCACCCCACCTCATCCGCCGCCCGCAGAGCCAACTCCACCAACGCCGCACCCGGCACCACCACCACACCCGACACCGCGTGATCCACCAGCCACGGATGCGAACCCAACGACACCCGCCCCGCCAACACCACCCGATCCTCAGCCGCCACCCGCACCAACGCACCCAGCAACGGATGCCCCGTGACGTCGAGGCCGGCTTCCGACACGTCCGCCGCACCGGCTCCGGCCGCCGAACGCAGCCAGAACCACTCACGCTGGAACGCATACGTCGGCAGGTCCGCCCACCGGGCGCCGGTGCCGTCGAAGAGGAGTTCCCAGTCGACGGTGAGGCCGCGAACGTAGCCCTCGGCAAGGGAGGTCAGGAACCGCTCGGGTCCGCCTTCGTCACGGCGCAGGGTCCCCAGGGCGACCGCGGTCTGGGCGTCGGCGTGGTCCTCGAAGGTCTCCTGCATCCCGACGGTGAGGACGGGGTGGGGGCTGCACTCCACGAAGTAGCCGAAACCGTCGGTGAGCAGCTCACGGACGGTGGCGTCGAACCGCACCTCCTGACGCAGGTTCGTCACCCAGTACCCGGCGTCCAGACCGCTGGTGTCGAACACCGCACCGGTCACCGTCGAGTAGAACGGCACCTGCGCGGGCCCGGGCTCGATGCCCTGGAGAGCCTCGACAACCTGCTCCCGGATCGACTCCACCTGGGCGGAGTGGGAGGCGTAGTCCACGGCGATACGACGCGCCCGGACCCCCTCGGCCTCACAGGCAGCCGTCAGCTCGTCCAGAGCATCCGGCTCACCCGAAACGACCGTCGAGGACGGGCCGTTGACGGAGGCGATCGAGATCCGCTCACCCCACCGGGCGATCATTTCCCGCGCCTGGTCCGCACCCACGGCGACGGAGACCATGCCGCCGGCACCGGACAGGCTCTGGGCGATGGCCTGCGCCCGCAGGACCACGACCTGAGCGCCGTCCTGGACCGACAACCCGCCAGCCACCACAGCGGCGGCGATCTCACCCTGGGAGTGACCGATCACCGCACCCGGTTCGACTCCCACGGAACGCCACACCGCCGCGAGCGAGACCATCACCGCCCACAACGACGCCTGCACCACCACCACGTCATCCAGCGACGCAGCTGACGGCAGGCCCCGCACGACATCGGTCACCGACCAGTCCACCAACGCGGACAGCGCAGCGTCACACTCCGCAAGCCGCTCCCGGAAGACCGGCGAGGACTCCCACAACCCCGCCCCCATCCCCACCCACTGCGACCCCTGACCCGGGAACACGAACACCACCCGGCCCGAATCCCCAGACACCACCCCCGACACCACACCAGCCGACGGCACACCCTCCGCCACCGACCGCAACGCCTCCACAGCAGCATCCCGGTCACCCGCCAAGACCACCGCACGGTGATCGAGCGCGGCCCGGCCCGTCGCCAGTGACCATCCGATGTCCGGCAGCGACACTTCCGTGCGCTCATCGGCGAACGCTGCCAGCCGTGCCGCCTGCCCCTTCAGGCCGGCTTCGGTCCTGCCGGAGAGCACCCAGGGGACGACCAGCGAGTCCACCGGGGAGACAGCGGACTCCGTGGCCGAGGGGACGTCGCTCTCCGGCTCCTGCTCCAGGATGAGGTGGGCGTTGGTGCCGCTGGCGCCGAACGCGGAGATCCCGGCGCGGCGCGGATGTTCTCCGTCCGTCGTCCATTCGACGGCATCCGTCAGGAGTTCCACGGCGCCGGAGGACCAGTCGATGTGCGGGGAGGGTGAGTCCACGTGCAGGGTGCGGGGCAGGACGCCGTGTTGCATGGCCTGCACCATCTTGATCACACCGGCCACGCCCGCGGCGGCCTGCGTGTGGCCGATGTTGGACTTCACCGAGCCCAGCCGCAGCGGCTGGTCCGCCGGACGGTCCTGGCCGTAGGTGGCCAGGAGGGCGTGAGCCTCGATCGGGTCGCCCAGCGTGGTGCCCGTGCCGTGGGCCTCCACGACATCCACGTCCGCCGCCGTCAGACGCGCGTTGGCCAGCGCTGCCCGGATGACGCGCTGCTGGGCGGGACCGTTGGGCGCGGTCAGGCCGTTGCTCGCACCGTCCTGGTTGATCGCGCTGCCGCGCACCACGGCGAGGACCCGGTGCCCGTTGCGCCGGGCGTCGCTCAACCGCTCCACGAGCAGCAGCCCGACGCCCTCGGACCATCCCGCACCGTCGGCCGCCGCCGCGAACGCCTTGCACCGCCCGTCGGGGGCCATGCCCCGCTGACGGCTGAACTCCACGAAGAGGGTCGGCGTCGACATGACGGTCACTCCGCCCGCGAGGGCCATGGAGCACTCGCCGGACCGCAGGGCCTGCACGGCCAGATGCAGCGCCACCAGTGACGACGAGCACGCCGTGTCCACCGTCACCGCCGGGCCTTCGAGGCCGAACGTGTAGGCGACGCGGCCGGTCACCGCGCTCGGGGAGGCGCCCATGAGGGCGTAGCCCTCGGTCTCGGTCTGCAGTTGTTCGACCCGGGAGGCGTAGTCGTGGTGCATGACGCCGGCGAAGACCCCGGTCGCACTCCCCTTCACCGTCGCCGGATCGATGCCCGCCCGCTCGAACACCTCCCACGCCGTCTCCAAAAGCAACCGCTGCTGCGGATCCATCGCCAACGCCTCACGCGGCGAAATACCGAAGAACGCAGGATCGAACTCCCCCGCCCCCTCCAAGAACCCACCCTCACGGGCATACGACTTGCCCACCGCACCCGGATCCGGGTCGTACAACCCCTCCACATCCCACCCACGGCCCTCCGGGAACAACGACACCGCGTCCCCACCCGAAGCCACCAGATCCCACAACTCCTCCGGCGACCCCACCCCACCCGGGAAACGGCACGCCATCCCCACGATCGCCACCGGCTCATCCACCCCGACACCACCGGCACCACCAGCACCACCGGCCACCGACGCTCCCGGAGACACACCCGCCCCCAGGCCCAGCACCTCACCCCGCACGAACCCCGCCAACGCCAACGGCGTCGGATAGTCGAACACCAACGTCGCCGGAAGCCGCAACCCCGTCACCGCGTTCAACCGGTTCCGCAACTCCAACGCCGTCAAGGAATCGAAACCCAACTCCTTGAAGGGGCGGTTGACGTCGATCCGCTCGCCGTCGGAGTGGCCGAGGACGGTGGCGACCCGGTCGCGCACCAGGTCGAGCAGGAGGCGCAGTTGCTCCTCCTCGCTCAGACCGCCGAGCGTGCGCAGCAGCGTTCCGGAGTCGTCGCCGGCACCGGCTGCGGTGCGGCGGCCGGTGGCGCGCACCAGGCCGCGGTGGATGGGGTGGAGTTCACCGGTGCCGGCCTGGGAGCGCAGCTCGGCGAGGTCGAGGCGGCTGAGGACAGGGGCGGCGTCGCCGCGTTCGGCCGCGCAGGCCGCGTCGAAGAGGGCCAAGCCCTGCTCAGAGGTCATCCGGGTGACGCCCATGCGCAGGTAGCGGGCTACGTCGACGTCGTCCAGGTGTCCGGTCAGGTCGCTGCTCTGCGCCCAGTACCCCCAGATCATGGACAGAGCCGGGAGTCCTTCGGCGCGACGGCGCCGGGCGAGGGCGTCGAGGAAGGCGTTGGCGGCGGCGTAGTTGGACTGGCCGGGGTTGCCGAGGGTGCCGGCGACGGAGGAGAACAGGACGAACGCCGACAGGTCCAACTCACGGGTCAGCTCATGCAGATGCACCGCCGCGTCCACCTTCGGCCGCAACACCCGCTCCAGCCGCCCACCGTCCAACGACCCCACCAAACCGTCGTCCAGCACCCCAGCCGCATGCACCACCCCCGTCAAACCACGCTCCGCAGGAACACCACCCAACACCCCCGCCAACGCCCCACGATCCGCCACATCACACGCCACCACCTCAACCGACAGCGCACCCAGCTGACGCAGCTCCTCCACCAACTCCACCGCACCCACCGCCTCAAGCCCCCGACGGCTCGTCAACAACAGATGCCGCACCCCACGCTCCACCACCAGATGCCGCGCCAGCAGACCACCCAACGTCCCCGTACCACCCGTGATCAACACCGTCCCGCCCGGACCCCACACCCCCTCACCGGCCCGCACACCATCGACCGATGCGATCCGGGCCAGCCGCGGCACCACCACAGCGCCCCCACGCACGGCCACCTGCGGCTCACCAGCCGCAACCGCACCCGCCACAGCCGCCGACAACACCGACACCGACTCCGGATGACCGTCCACGTCCACCAGCACAAACCGGCCCGGACTCTCCGACTGCGCCGACCGCACCAGACCCCACACCGGCGCATACACCAGGTCGATGACGTCCTCTTCGCCGCCCGCGCTGACCGCGTTACGGGTGACGATCACCAGTCGGGAGGACGCCAGCCGTTCGTCGTCCAGCCACGTCCGCACGTGGTTCAGGGCGTCGGCGGTGGCCTGGTGGACGAGGGCGGGCAGGTCGGCGTCGACGTCGTGCGGCGGTGCCTGGAGCACGAGCAGGACCGTGCCGGGGACGGAGGCGGGTTCGGAGCCGGATACGCCGGGCGACTCGGAACCCGACGCGAAGCCGGGTTCGGCGTCGAGCCCGGAGAGCAGGGCGCCGAGGTCCGCGTGGTGGCGTCCGGCCACTGCGGCGAAGACGTCGTCCGCACCCACGGTGGCCCACTCCGACGTGTCGGCGGGGGCCTGGTCCTCGGTGCGCAGCGGCACCCAGTCCACGTGGAACAGGGCGTCGCGTGCCGGGTCGGTGGCGCGGCGCAGCGCCTCGGGGGTGACAGGCCGCAGGGTGAGGGTGTCCACCGAGGCGACCGGGGCGCCGGTGGCATCACCGATCGCCACCGTGACCGTGTCCTCGCCCGCCGGGCTGATCCGGACGCGCAAGGTCGTGGCGCCCACCGCGTGCAGGCTGACCCCGCTCCAGGAGAACGGCATGCGCAGCCGGTCGTCGCCGGTGTCGCCGTCGTGCAGCAGCGCGGTCGGGTGGAGCGCGGCGTCGAGGAGGGCCGGGTGGATACCGAACCGTCCCGCGTCCTTCGCCTGCTCCTCCGGCAGCACGACCTCCGCGAAGAGCTCACCGCCCACGCGCCAGACCGACCGCACGCCACGGAACGCGGGCCCGTACCCGTACCCCGCGTCCCCCACCCGCTCGTAGAAATCGTCCACGTCCACGCGCACGCCGCCCGCCGGAGGCCAGGCCCCGAGCCCCGACTCCGCGGCGGGTGCGGAGTCGCCGGCCAGCACCCCCACGGCGTGCCGCTGCCAGGTGTCGTCCGCCGTGGCGGAATCCTCGGGCCGCGAGTAGACCGCGAGTTCCCGGCGGCCTGCCTCATCGGGCGCACTCACGGACAACTGGACCTGCACGCCTCCCCGTTCGGGCAGGAGCAGCGGGGCTTCGAGGGTCAGCTCGTCGACCCGTTCGCACCCGGCCTCGTCGGCGGCGCGCAGCGCCAGCTCCGCGAAGGCGGCACCCGGCACGAGCACGGTCCCCAGGGCGGCGTGGTCGGCCAGCCAGGGGTGGGTCTGCAGGGACAGCCGCCCGGTCAGCAGCACCTGGTCGCCGCCCGCCACCTGCACGGTCGCGCCCAGCAGCGGGTGGTCGGCGGCGCCGAGCCCGAGCCCACCGGCGTCGGCCGGGGAGAGCCCGCCCGTCTCGAGCCAGTACCGCTTGTGCTGGAACGCGTACGTCGGGAGGTCCACGCGCTGGGCGCCGGTGCCGGCGAAGACGGCGTGCCAGTCGACGGTGAGGCCGCGGACGTAGCCCTCGGCAAGGGAGGTCAGGAACCGCTCGGGTCCGCCTTCGTCTCGGCGCAGGGTGCCCAGCGCAACCGCGGTCTGGGTGTCGGCGTGGTCCTCGAACGTCTCCTGCATCCCCACCGTCAGGACGGGGTGAGGGCTGCACTCCACGAAGTAGCCGAAGCCATCATCCAGCAGCCCACGGACGGTGGCGTCGAAGCGCACCTCCTGACGGAGGTTCGTCACCCAGTACGTGGCGTCCAGGCTGCTGGTGTCGATCACCGCACCGGTCACCGTCGAGTAGAACGGCACCTGCGCGGGCCCGGGCTCGATGCCCTGGAGAGCCTCGACAACCTGCTCCCGGATCGACTCCACCTGGGCGGAGTGGGAGGCGTAATCCACCGCAATACGACGCGCCCGGACCCCCTCGACCTCACAGGCGGCCGTCAGCTCGTCCAGAGCATCCGGCTCACCCGAAACGACCGTCGAGGACGGGCCGTTGACGGAGGCGATCGAGATCCGCTCACCCCACCGGGCGATCAACTCCCGCACTCGATCGGCGTCTGCTGCAACGGAGACCATGCCGCCGTTGCCCGACAGGCTCTCCGCGATGGCCTGCGCCCGAAGCACCACGACCCGGGCGCCGTCCTGGACCGACAACCCGCCCGCCACCACAGCAGCGGCGATCTCACCTTGCGAGTGCCCGATCACCGCACCCGGCTCCACACCGACCGAACGCCACACCGCCGCCAGCGACACCATCACCGCCCACAACGACGCCTGCACCACCACCACGTCATCCAACGACGCAGCTGACGGCAGACCCCGCACGACATCGGTCACCGACCAGTCCACCAACGACGACAACGCCGCCTCACACTCCGAAAGTCGCTCCCGGAATGCCGGAGACGACTCCCACAACCCCGCCCCCATCCCCACCCACTGCGACCCCTGACCCGGGAACACGAACACCACCCGGCCGGGCTTTCCGGAGACCACGCCCGTCACCGCGTCGGCCGAGGGGACGCCCTGAGCGAGTGCGGACAGGGCGGTCAGCGCGCTCTGCCGGTCGGGCGCCGTGATCACCGCGCGGTGTTCGAGAGCCGCACGGGAGGTGACAAGGGAGTACCCGAGGTCGGCGGCGTCCGGGGCGGCGTCCTCCACGAAGGCGGCCAAGCGTGCGGCCTGGTCGCGCAGCGCGTCCGGAGTGCGGCCGGTGACCACCCAGGGGGCCGCGGGCAGGGCGGTCAGCGGTACGGACGGCCGCTCGTCGTCCGCCGAGGCCCCGGTTCGCGTGCCGGATTCCGTGCCGGTGGTGGACCCGACATGGGCCGCGCCCGCCTGCGGTTCACTCGACCCCGGTTCACCCGTCCGCGGGTCGTCGCTCTCCGGCTGGGGCGCCTCCTCGAAGATCAGGTGGGCGTTGGTGCCGCTGATACCGAACGAGGACACGCCGAAGCGCCTCGGGCGGCCGTTCCGCGGCCAGTTCACCTGGTCGGTGAGCAGCTGGACAGCGCCCGGGGACCAGTCCACGTGGGGTGATGGCGCGTCGACGTGCAGGGTACGCGGGAGGGCCTGGTTCTGCAGCGCCATGACCATCTTGATGACGCCGGCCATGCCGGCCGCGTGGGCGGTGTGTCCGAGGTTGGACTTCACGGATCCGAGCCACAGGGGACGGTCGGCGGGGCGGTTCCTGCCGTAGGTCGCGAGCAGGGCCTGGGCCTCGATGGGGTCGCCGAGCGGGGTGCCGGTGCCGTGCGCCTCGACCGCGTCCACCTCGTCGGCGGCCAGCTGTGCGTTGGCGAGGGCGGCGCGGATCACGCGCTGCTGGGAGGGGCCGTTGGGGGCGGTGAGGCCGTTGCTGGCGCCGTCCTGGTTCAGTGCGGAGCCGCGGATGACGGCGAGGACCCGGTGGCCGTTGCGCCGGGCGTCGGAGAGGCGTTCGACCAGGAGGGTGCCCACGCCTTCCGACCAGGCGGTGCCGTCCGCTGCGGCGGCGAACGCCTTGCAGCGGCCGTCGCGGGCAAGGCCGCGCTGGCGGCTGAAGTCCACGAAGACCCAGGGGGTGGGCATGACGGCGACGCCACCGGCCACGGCGAGCGAGCACTCGCCCGAGCGCAGCGACTGCACGGCCATGTGCAGGGCGACCAGGGAGGAGGAGCAGGCCGTGTCGACGGTGATGGCCGGCCCTTCCAGGCCGAGCGTGTAGGACACCCGGCCGGAGATGACGCTGACGAAGGAGCCGACGCCGGTGTAGCCCTCCACGCCGTCGGGCACGCGCTGCATGGTGCCGAGGTAGCCGGTGCCCGCGGCGCCGACGAACACGCCGGTCCGAGTGCCCTTGAGCGACGTCGGGTCGATGCCGGCGCGTTCCAGGACCTCCCAGGAGGACTCCAGGGTGAGCCGCTGCTGCGGGTCCATAGCCAGGGCCTCGCGGGGCGAGATGCCGAACAGGTCGGCGTCGAAGTCACCGGCGCCGTGGAGGAAACCGCCCTGCCGCAGGTAGGTCTTGCCCACGGCGTCGGGGTCGGGGTCGTAGAGGTCTTCGACGTCCCAGCCGCGATCGTCCGGGAAGTCGGAGATCGCGTCGGTGCCGGATTCCACGAGCTGCCACAGGTCCTCGGGTGAATTCACCCCGCCGGGGAAGCGGCAGGCGACGCCGACGATGGCGATGGGCTCGTGCTCGCGCTCCTCGACCTCGCGCAGGCGCTGCCTCGTCTCATAGAGGTCGGCCGCCACGCGCTTCAGGTAGTCGACCAGCTTTTCGTCGTTCGTCATCTGACGCGGTCCTCCTTCGAGCTTTCGGGAATTCCGGAAAGGCGCGAACGGCTCGTCCGCGGCGGGATCTGACCGTTCAGGAAATCCCGAGCTCGCTGTTGATGAAATCCAAGACTTCGTCAGCGGATGCCGACTTGAGACGATCACCGGCTGTTTCCTTGCGCTGCGCCGGCCCTGTTTCCTTCCAGGCCGCGAGCAGGGTCTCCAGGCGCCGTGCGACGGTCGAGTGTCCGGCCTCGTCGGCGGAGACCGCGGCGAAGGCCGATTCGAGCCTGGCGAGTTCGGCGAGCAGGGACTCGGTCCCGTACGCCGTGTCCTCCTCGGGCGACAGCTCCTGGAGGAGGTGTTCGGCGAGGGTGTCGGGGGTGGGGTGGTCGAAGACGAGGGTGGCGGGCAGGCGCAGGCCGGTCGCGGTCTGGAGCCGGTTGCGCAGTTCCACGGCGGTCAGCGAGTCGAAGCCGATCTCCTTGAACGCCCGGCCCGGGTCCACCGCCGCGGGCGAGCCGTGCCCCAGCACGGTCGCCACGTGAGCACGCACCACGTCCACCAGGTGCGACACACGTTCAGCCTGCGGCATCGCTGCCAGACGCCGCCCCAGCTGCGAGCCACCCGCTGCCTCACCATCCGCGGCCGCGGCACGCGTCCGGCGTTGGACAATCCTGGACGCGGTCAGAGCACGGGCCAGGGCGCGGGTGACCTCACTCCCGCCCGAGGCCCACGCCGGCACGTCCAGCCGGGCCGTGACGACGATCGGCTCGTCCACCCGGCAACCGGCCTCGAACAGGCTCAGCCCGAACGGTACGGGCATCGGCACGATCCCCGAACGCGCCAGCCGCGACAGGTCGTTCGCCTCCAGCCGCCCGGTCAGCTCGCTGGCCTGCTCCCAATGGCCCCACGCCAGCGACACACCCGGCAGCCCCTGGGCCCGGCGCACCCCCGCCAACGCGTCCAGGAACACGTTCGCCGCCGCGTATCCCGCCTGGCCAGGGTTGCCCATGACTCCCGCGAAGGAGGAGTAGAGGACGAAGGCCGCGAGATCCGCGTCCCGAGTGAGTTCGTGGAGGTTGAGGGCGGCGTCGACCTTGGGCCGCAGGACGGTGTCCAGCCGCTGCGGAGTGAGGTCACCGACCAGGCCGTCGTCCAGTGCGCCCGCGGTATGCACCACGGCGGTCAGTGCGCGCTCGCCCGGTATCGACTCCAGCACCGAGGCCAGTGCCTCGCGGTCGGCTGCGTCGCAGGCCACGACGTCCACCGTCTCCGCACCCAACTCCCGCAGTTCCCGCATGAGTTCGGTGACGCCAGGGGCGTCCGGGCCGCGCCGGCTGGTCAGCAGCAGGTGCCGCACCCCGCGCTCGGCCACCAGGTGCCTGGCCAGCAGCCCACCCAGCGTTCCCGTGCCGCCCGTGACCAGTACCGTGCCCGCCGTGTCCCACGGGCGCGGCACCGTCAGCACCAACTTGCCCGTATGCCGGGCCTGGCTCATGAACCGCAGCGCCTCCGGCGCCCGGCGCACGTCCCACGTCCGCACCGGCAACGGCTCCAGCACACCCCGCTCGAACAACTCCCGCAGCTCGCCGAGGATGGCGGCCACCCGGTCGGGCTCGACCTGCGCCAGGTCGTAGGCCTGGTAGGTGACGCCGGGATGCGCCTGCTCCACGGTCCGCGGGTCGCGGATGTCGGTCTTGCCCATCTCCAGGAACCGGCCACCGCGCGGCAGCAACCGCAGCGAGGCGTCCACGAACTCCCTTGCCAGCGAGTCCAGCACCACATCCACACCACGCCCGCCGGTCACCCGCAGGAACTTCTCCTCAAAGCCCAGGTCCCGCGACGAAGCGATGTGATCAGCGTCGAAACCCATCTCCCGCAAGGCATCCCACTTGCCCTCACTGGCAGTCGCGAACACCTCCGCACCCCAGTACCGCGCCAACTGCACCGCGGCCATCCCCACACCACCCGTGGCCGCATGCACCAGCACCGACTCACCCGCCGACAACCCACCCAGATCCGCCAGGCCCACGTACGCGGTCAGGAACACCGCCGGCACGGCCGCGGCCTGTTCGAACGACCAGCCGTCCGGGATACGGGTGACCAACCGCTGGTCGACCACGGCGACGGGGCCGAACGCGCCCTGCGGGATCAGGCCCATGACCCGGTCCCCGACCGCGTGCCCGGTCACGCCGGGACCGACCTCGGTCACCACACCGGCGCCCTCACTGCCCAGGGTCTCCTGACCGGGCACCATGCCGAGGCTGACCACGACGTCGCGGAAGTTGACGCCCGCCGCGCGGACCGACACCCGGACCTGCCCTTCAGCCAACGGCTCCAGGGCCTCCGGGGCGGGCAACAGCTCCAGGCTCGCCAGCGTGCCGGGACCCGTGGTGTCCAGCCGCCACGCCTCGGCGCCGGCGCCGGTGGCGGCGCTATCAGCGTCGGCGTCGGCCGGAGGCAGCAACGGCCCACCGGGATCACCCGCCCGCACCATCCTCGCCACGAGCAACTCACCTGCGCGCAGCGCGATTTGCGGCTCATCGGCCGCCACCGCCATCGCGACGGCCTGCGGCAGCGCGGCCCGCGAACGCTCGTCACCATCGATGTCCAGCAGCAGGAACCGGCCCGGGTTCTCCGCCTGTGCGGCCCTGATCAGGCCCCACACCGGAGCCGACACCAGATCAACGGCACCGTCACCATCGGCGCCCTCCCCGCCGACCCCGGCGGACACTGCGCCGCTCGTCACCACGACCAAGCGCGACCCGGCGAACTGCTCCAGCGCCAGCCACTCCTGCACCAGGCCCAACGCCTCCGCGGCCACGGCACGCACCGCCCCCGCCACGTCACTGTCCCGGTGTGCGACGAGGCGGACCACCACGGCCTCGGGTACCTCCCCGTCGGCACCGACCGCGCCGGCCAGGGCCGCCAGGTCCGGGAAGCCGGACGCGTCCGTCAACCGCTCCTCCGCCGGACCCACTTCGGCGACAGCGGCGAGTCCGGCCGGCTCCTCCGACCCAGCCGCCAACCCGGTCCACTCGACCCGGAACAAGGCGTCCCGCATCGGGTCTTCGGCCATCCGCAGCTTGCGTGGATCCACCGCACGCAGCACCAACGAACCCACCGACGCCACCGGCGAACCCGCCGCGTCGGCCAGGACCACCGACACCGCGTCCTCGCCCACCGGACTCACCCGCACCCGCACCACCCGCGCACCCACCGCGAACAACGCCACGTCACCCCACGCGAACGGCAGCCTCAACGGCCGGTCCGCCGCCTGCAGAAGCAGCGGGTGCAACGCGGCGTCGAGCAGCGCCGGGTGAATTCCGAACCGGTCCGCGTCCTGATGCAGGGTCTCGGGCAGTTCGATCTCCCCGAAGACCTCGTCACCGACCTGCCAGGCGGCGCGCAGCCCCTGGAACGACGGCCCGTACTCGTACCCCTTGGCCGCCACACGCTCGTAGAACCCGTCCACGTCCACCGGCTCTGCACCCGGAGGCGGCCAGGTGGTCAGCGAGGCCTCGGCCACCGGCTCCTGTGTCCCGACGGCGCCGATCGCGTGCTGTACCCACTCGGCAGCGTCCGCCGCGTTCTCGGGGCGGGAGTGGAGCGTGAGTTCGCGGCGTCCCGTCTCGTCGGGCGGACCCACCGACAGCTGAACCTGCAACCCCCCACGCTCCGGCACCACCAACGGCGCCGCCAACGTCAACTCCTCCACCACGGCGCACCCCACCTCATCCGCCGCCCGCAGAGCCAACTCCACCAACGCCGCACCCGGCACCACCACCACACCCGACACCGCGTGATCCACCAGCCACGGATGCGAACCCAACGACACCCGCCCCGCCAACACCACCCGATCCTCAGCCGCCACCCGCACCAACGCACCCAGCAACGGGTGTTCGGCATCGGCGAGCCCGAAGCCGGCCGGATCACCAGAACCGGCGGGGACGGACTCCAGCCAGTAGTGCTGGTGCTGGAAGGAGTAGGTGGGGAGTTCCACGCGCTGGGCGCCGGTGCCGGCGAAGAGGGCGGGCCAGTCGACGGTGAGTCCGCGGACGTAGCCCTCGGCGAGGGAGGTCAGGAACCGCTCGGGTCCGCCTTCACCGCGGCGCAAGGTGCCCAACGCGACCGCGGTCTGGGCGTCCGCGCGGTCCTCGAAGGCCTCCTGCATCCCGACGGTGAGGACGGGGTGAGGGCTGCACTCCACGAAGTAGCCGAAGCCATCGGCCAACAGCTCACGAACGGTGGCATCGAAACGCACCTCCTGACGCAGGTTCGTCACCCAGTACGTGGCATCCAGACCGCTGGTGTCGATCACCGCACCGGTCACCGTCGAGTAGAACGGCACCTCAGCGGGGCGGGGCTCGATACCGGCCAGCGCCTCGGTGACCTGCTCCCGGATCGACTCCACCTGCGGGGAATGCGACGCGTAATCCACCGCAATACGACGCGCCCGAACCCCCTCTGCCTCGCACACACCCATCAATTCGTCCAGAGCATCCGGCTCACCGGAAACCACCGTCGAGGACGGGCCGTTGACGGAGGCGATCGAGATCCGCTCACCCCACCGGTCGATCAACTCCCGCACCCGCTCCGCACCCACAGCAACGGAGACCATGCCACCGTTACCGGACAAGCTCTCCGCGATGGCCTGCGCCCGCAGCACCACGACCCGGGCGCCGTCCTGCACAGACAGTCCACCCGCCACCACAGCAGCGGCGATCTCCCCCTGCGAGTGACCGATCACCGCGCCCGGCTGCACACCGACCGAACGCCACACCGCCGCGAGCGAGACCATCACCGCCCACAACGACGCCTGCACCACCACCACATCGTCCAACGACGCAGCTGACGGCAGACCCCGCACGACATCGGTCACCGACCAGTCCACCAACGACGACAGCGCAGCCTCACACTCCGCAAGCCGCTCCCGGAAGACCGGCGAGTTCTCCCACAACCCCGCCCCCATACCGAGCCACTGCGACCCCTGACCCGGGAACACAAACACCACCCGACCCGGCTCCCCGGACACCACCCCCGACACCACACCCGCCGACGGCACACCCTCCGCCACCGACCGCAGCGCCTCCACAGCGGCATCCCGGTCGCCCGTCAGGACCACCGCACGGTGATCCAGAGCCGACCGCGTCTCCACCAGCGAACGCGCCACATCCGCGACCGCCAGAGCAGGACGCTCCGCGACGAACCCCGCGAGCCGACCCGCCTGAGCACGCAACGCCGCATCCGACCGCCCCGACACCACCCACGGCAGCACACCCGAAATCAGCCGCGGATCACCGGAAGAAGGCTCCGCAACCTCGACCTCCGGCGCCTCCTCCAGGATCACGTGCGCGTTCGTCCCGCTGATGCCGAACGACGACACGCCGGCGCGGCGAGGGTGTTCGCCGTCCGCCGCCGTCCAGTTCACGCTGTCCGTCAGCAGTTCCACGGCACCCGCTGACCAGTCCACGTGCGGTGTCGGTTCGTCGACGTGCAGGGTGCGGGGCAGGACGCCGTGGTGCATGGCCTGCACCATCTTGATCACACCGGCCACGCCCGCCGCCGCCTGGGCGTGCCCGATGTTGGACTTCACCGAGCCCAGCCGCAGCGGCTGGTCCGCCGGACGGTCCTGGCCGTAGGTGGCCAGGAGGGCGTGGGCCTCGATCGGGTCGCCCAGCGTCGTCCCGGTGCCGTGCGCCTCCACGACGTCCACGTCCGCCGCCGTCAGCCGCGCGTTGGCCAACGCAGCTCGGATCACTCGCTGTTGGGAAGGACCGTTCGGCGCGGTCAGGCCGTTGCTCGCACCGTCCTGGTTCACTGCCGAGCCCCGAACCACAGCCAGCACCGGATGCCCGTTGCGCCGCGCGTCCGAGAGACGCTCGACCAGCAGTAGCCCGACGCCCTCGGACCACCCCGCGCCGTCGGCCGCCGCCGCGAACGCCTTGCACCGCCCGTCGGGGGCCATGCCCCGCTGACGGCTGAACTCCACGAACACCCACGGCGTGGCCATCACGCTGACCCCGCCGGCGAGGGCCATGGAGCACTCGCCGGACCGCAGGGCCTGCACGGCCAGATGCAGCGCCACCAGGGACGACGAGCACGCCGTGTCCACCGTCACCGCCGGGCCTTCGAGGCCGAACGTGTAGGCGACGCGGCCCGATGCGACGCTGCCCTGGGTGCTGGTGACGGCGTAGCCCTCCAGTTCCTCGGGCTGCCCGGTCGCGGAGGCGTAGTCGTGGTGCATGACGCCGGCGAAGACCCCGGTCGCACTCCCCTTCACCGTCGCGGGATCGATGCCCGCCCGCTCGAACACCTCCCACGCCGTCTCCAAAAGCAACCGCTGCTGCGGATCCATCGCCAACGCCTCACGCGGCGAAATACCGAAGAACGCAGGATCGAACTCCCCCGCCCCCTCCAAGAACCCACCCTCACGGGCATACGACTTGCCCACCGCACCCGGATCCGGGTCGTACAACCCCTCCACATCCCACCCACGGCCCTCCGGGAACAACGACACCGCGTCCCCACCCGAAGCCACCAGATCCCACAACTCCTCCGGCGACCCCACCCCACCCGGGAAACGGCACGCCATCCCCACGATCGCCACCGGCTCATCCACCCCGACACCACCGGCACCACCAGCACCACCGGCCACCGACGCCCGCGGAGACACACCCGTCCCCAGGCCCAGCACCTCACCCCGCACAAAACCCGCCAACGCCAACGGCGTCGGATAGTCGAACACCAACGTCGCCGGAAGACGCAACCCCGTCACCGCGTTCAACCGGTTCCGCAACTCCAACGCCGTCAAGGAATCGAAACCCAACTCCTTGAAGGGGTGCCCGAGGGCGACGGTTTCCGGCGTGGCGTGCCCGAGCACCGTGGCGACCTGGGCCCGTACGAGTCCGAGGACCTCGCGTTCCTGCTGTTCCTCGGTGAGGCCGGCGAGGCGCTGTGCCAGGGCCGTGCCCTCGGCCGGGTTCGCCGCTGCCGCCTGGGGGCGGGAGCCGGTGCGCACCAGGTCGCGGAAGAGCGGGCGCAGCATCCCGGACGCGGCCTCGCCGCGCAGGGTGGCCGGGTCGAGGAGGACCGGCACCAGGTGGGCGTCGTCCAGGGCGGTCGCGGTGTCGAGGAGTGCGAGGCCGAGGTCGGCGGGCAGGGGCTGGATGCCCGCACGGCGCATCCACGCCAGGTCGTCGCCGTCCAGGTGGTCGAGCATCCCGGTGGACTGCTCCCACAGGCCCCAGGCGAGGGAGTGCGCGGGCAGGCCGGACGCCCTGCGGTGGGAGGCGAGGGCGTCGAGGAAGGCGTTGGCGGCGGCGTAGTTACCCTGACCCTGATTGCCGAAGGTGCCCGCGATGGAGGAGAACAGGACGAACGCCGACAGGTCCAACTCCCGCGTCAGCTCGTGCAGATGCACCGCCGCGTCCACCTTCGGCCGCAACACCCGCTCCAGCCGCCCACCGTCCAACGACCCCACCAGACCGTCGTCCAGCACCCCAGCCGCATGCACCACCCCCGTCAAACCACGCTCCGCAGGAACACCACCCAACACCCCCGCCAACGCCCCACGATCCGCCACATCACACGCCACCACCTCAACCGACAGCGCACCCAGCTGACGCAGCTCCTCCACCAACTCCACCGCACCCACCGCCTCAAGCCCCCGACGGCTCGTCATCAACAGATGCCGCACCCCACGCTCCACCACCAGATGCCGCGCCAGCAGACCACCCAACGTCCCCGTACCACCCGTGATCAACACCGTCCCGCCCGGACCCCACACCCCCTCACCGGCCCCCACCCCATCGACCGATGCGATCCGGGCCAGCCGCGGCACCACCACAGCGCCCCCACGCACGGCCACCTGCGGCTCACCAGCCGCAACCGCACCCGCCACAGCCGCCGACAACACCGACACCGACTCCGGATGACCGTCCACATCCACCAGCACAAACCGGCCCGGACTCTCCGACTGCGCCGACCGCACCAGACCCCACACCGGCGCATACGCCAGGTCGGTGACCGGGTCGCCCGGCCCTGTGGAGACGGCACCGCGAGTGACCACGACGAGGCGCGCGGAGGCGAACCGTTCGTCCGCGAGCCAGGACTTCACGAGGTCGAGGGCAGCCGCCGTGGCCCGGTGTGCGCCCGCCACGACGTCGGGGGCCAGGTCCGGGTCCGCGTCGGAAGACGCAGCGGTGAGGTCCGCGACGACGATCTCGGGGACGGCAACCGTCTCGTCGGCGGTCCCGTCCAGGGTGACCAGCGCCGTGGCCAGTGCCTCCAGACCGCCAATGGCATGGGCGGCAACAGCCCCGGCCGGTTCGCCGCATTCGGGGGCGAGCAGCGCCCAGGAGGAGGTGTCCACAGTGCCGGTCGTCAGCGCATCGCCCGGAAGCGCCTTCCACTCGGTGCGGAACAGCGCGTTGCGCAGCTTGAGGTCGTTCCCTGAGCCTGCCATGCGCAGCCGGTCGGCGGAGACGGGGCGCAGGCTCAGTGCGTCGACGGTGGCGACGGGTGTGCCGGTGGTGTCGGCGACGGTCACGGTCACGGTGTCGGCCGCGGACTCCGCGGGGGTGACGCGGACGCGGACCACGGTGGCTCCCACGGCGTGCAGCGTGACGCCGCTCCACGCGAACGGCAGGCTGACGGAAGCGTCGTCTTCGGAGGTGTCACCGGACTCGTCGAGCCGGGCGAGCAGGACCGGGTGGAGCGCGGCGTCGAGGAGGGCCGGGTGAATACCGAACCTGCCCGCGTCCCTGGCCTGTTCCTCCGGGAGTGCGACCTCGGCGAACACCTCCCCGCCCACACGCCACGCCGACCGCACGCCCCGGAACGCGGGCCCGTACTCGTACCCCGCGTCCCCCACCCGCTCGTAGAAGTCCTCCACGTCGACCCGCACCCCGGCCACCGGGGGCCACACCCCGAGCCCCGACTCCACGGCGGCAGGGACGGCGGGGGCGTCAGTGCCGAGGCCGGTGAGGGTGCCGGAGGCGTGGCGAGTCCACGTGGCGCCGTCGTCGTCCCCGTCGGCGGCCTCCGCCCGGGAGTGGATCTCGATGGCGCGCCGGCCGTCGCCGTCCCGGGCGGCCACGGTGACCTGGAGCTGGACCGCCCCGTCTGCGGGGAGGACCAGGGGGGCCTCCAGGGTGAGCTCCTCCAGCCGGTCGCAGTGGGCGGACTCCGCGCTGCGCAGGGCCAGTTCGGTGAAGGCGGCGCCGGGCAGGAGGATGGTGCCGAGGGCGGCGTGGTCGGCCAGCCAGGGGTGGGAGCGCAGGGAGAGCCGTCCGGTCAGCAGCAGTTGCCCGCCGCCCGCGACCTCCACGGAGGCACCCAGCATGGGGTGGTCGGCGGCGTGCAGCCCGAGCCCGGCCGGGTCGGCCGCGCCCTCGGAGGCGGGCTCCAGCCAGTAGCGCTCGCGCTGGAAGGGATAGGTAGGCAGGTCCAGCAGGGTGCCGGCGCCGGTCCCGGCGAACACGGCCCGCCAGTCCACGCCCGGCAGACCGCGGGTGAAGCCCTCGACCACCGAGGTCAGGAAACGCGCGGGGCCACCTTGGTCACGCCGCAGCGAGCCGAGGGCCACAGCGGTGACACCGGCATCCTCGCTGGTGGCGTCGATGCCCATGACCAGCACCGGATGGGCGCTGGACTCGACAAAGAACCGGTACCCGTCCTCCAACAGCGCCCGCACCGCACCCTCGAAGTCCACCGGCTGACGCGCATTGGCGAACCAGTACTCCGCAGTCAGCCCAGTCGTGTCCTGCACCGCACCGGTCACCGTCGAATAGAACGGCACCCTGCCCCGCACCGGCACCACATCCGCAAACAACTCCAAAATCCGCTCACGCAACGGATCCACCTGAGCGCAGTGCGACGCCACCGTCGAACCCACCACCCGCGCCCGCACCTCATCCGCCCGGCACGACGCCACGAACTCCTCCAGCGCCGCCACCTCACCCGCCACCGTCACCGCCCCCGGACCATTACGCCCGGCAATCACCAACCGGCCCTCCCACCGGCCCAGACGCTCCAGCACCTCACCCGCCGACAACGCCACCGACGCAACCGCCCCACGCCCCACCAGATGCTCAGCGAACAGCGCACTGCGCAGCACCACGACCCGCGCCGCATCCCGCAACGACAAAGCCCCCGCCACCAACGCCGCCGCAATCTCACCCTGGCTGTGACCCACCACCGCCGAAGGCACCACACCCACCGACTCCCACAACGCCGCCAGCGACACATTCACCGCGAACAACACCGGCTGCAACACCTCAATGCGCTCCAGACCAGGCGCACCCGCCACACCCCGCAACACATCCGCCACCGACCAGTCGACGAACTCACCCAACGCCGCATCACACTCGGCGAAACGACCAGCGAACACCGAAGAAGAATCCAGCAGCTCACGAGCCATCCCCGCCCACTGCGAACCCTGACCGGGGAACACAAACACCACCCGACCCCGCACATCCGCCACACCCGCCACCACCCCGGCAGCGGGCAACCCCGCAGCAAGCGCGGAGAGTGAGGGGAGGGCATCGTCGCGGCCCTGCGCCAGCACCACGGCCCGGTGCTCCAGCACCGACCGGGTGGTCGCCAGGGAGAGGGCCGCGTCGGCCGGTGACAGCTCGGGGCGTTCCTCGACGTAGTCGGCGAGGCACCGCGCCTGGGCGCGCAGGGCCGCCTCGCTGCGCCCCGACAGCGGCCACGGGACGAGCCCGGCGGCCACGGCGAGGCCAGGCTCCTCGTGCCGGCCGGCCGGTGACTCCGCTGCGCCCCGCTGCGGCTCCGTACTACCCTGCTGCGGCCTCGTACCGGCCTGCGACGGCTCCTCACCGGCCGGTGTGCCCGTCCGGCCCGGACCCGCGACCGCAGCGGCCGGCCCCTCGGGCGCGTCCTCCAGGATCAGGTGGGCGTTGGTGCCGCTGATGCCGAACGAGGACACGCCGGCACGCCGCGGGCGCCCGTTGCGCAGCCACTCCACCGGCTCGGTAAGGAGTTCCACCGCGCCCTGCGACCAGTCGATGTGCGGGGACGGCTCGTCCACGTGCAAGGTCCCGGGCAGCGTTCCGTGCCGCAGGGCCATGACCATCTTGATGACACCGGCCACGCCGGCGGCGGCCTGCGTGTGGCCGATGTTGGACTTCACGGACCCCAGCCACAGCGGACGGCCGGAGGGCCGGTCCTGGCCGTAGGTGGCCAGCAGCGCCTGGGCCTCGATCGGGTCGCCCAGCGTCGTCCCCGTGCCGTGCGCCTCCACGGCGTCCACCTCGACGGCGGACAGGCCCGCGTCGGCCAACGCAGCTCGAATCACCCGCTGCTGGGAGGGCCCGTGCGGGGCGGTGAGGCCGTTGCTCGCGCCGTCCTGGTTGGTCGCCGAACCCCGGACCACCGCGAGCACCGGGTGCCCGTTACGCCGCGCGTCGGACAGCCGTTCCACGAGGAGCGTGCCCACGCCCTCGGCCCACCCGGTGCCGTCGGCCGCCGCCGAGAACGCCTTGCAGCGCCCGTCAGGGGACAGCGCGCCCTGACGGCTGAGTTCCACGAACATGCCAGGCGTCGACATGATGGTGACGCCACCCGCGAGCGCCATGGAGCACTCCCCGGACCGCAGGGAGCGCACCGCCCAGTGCAGCGCCACCAGCGACGACGAGCACGCCGTGTCCACGGTGACGGCGGGGCCCTCGAGACCCAGGGTGTACGCCACCCGGCCGGAGGCAACGCTGGTCGTGCCACCGGTGAGCCGGTGCCCGTCCACGCCCTCGGCCCCGTCCTTCAACTGGGGCCCGTACTCCTGGAACATCGCCCCGAAGAACACACCGGTCTGGCTCCCTCGCAGCGACAGCGGGTCGAGTCCGGCCCGCTCGACCGCCTCCCACGAGGTCTCCAGCAGCAACCGCTGCTGCGGGTCCATGGCCAGGGCCTCGCGCGGCGAGATCCCGAAGAACGCCGGGTCGAAGTCGGGCGCCTCCCGCAGGAAGCCGCCGCTGCGCACGTAACTCGTGCCCGGCCGCTCCAGGGTGGGGTCGTAGAGGTTCTCCAGGTTCCAGCCCCGGTTGTCCGGGAACTCGCCGATCACGTCCCGGCGGCCCGCCACCACCTCCCACAACTCGTCGGGAGAGCTGACACCGCCAGGGAAGCGGCAGGCCATACCGACGATGGCGATGGGCTCGTCGTCCTCGGCACGCCCGGCGACGGCCTCCTCGACAGCCGGCGTGGCAGCGCCGAACAGGGTGGTCCGCAGGTGGCGCGCGAGGGCGTCCGGGGTCGGATGCTCGAAGAGCACGGTCGTGGGCAGCGGCAGCTCGGTCTCGGCGCTCAGTGTGTTCCGCAGTTGCACGGACAGGTGCGAGTCGAAGCCCTGCTCCTTGAACGACACACCGGTGTCCACCGCGTCCATCGAGGAGTGTCCGAGCGTGGCGGCGGCGTGGGTCCGCACCAGCCGTGACAGCGCTGCCTCCTGCTCGGCCTCGCTCAGGGGAGCGAGCTCGCGGCGCAACGCGTGGGCGTCCGCGTCGGCTGTCTCGTCGACCTCCGGCACGGCGGCCGGTCGCACCCTGGGCGCGGCCAGGGCGTCCACGGAGACGACGGTGTCGAGCCAGTACCGCTGCCGCTGAAAGGCGTAGGTGGGCAACTCCACGCGCTGGGCGCCGGTGCCGGCGAAGAGGGCGTTCCAGTCGACGGTGAGACCACGGACGTAGCCCTCGGCAAGGGAGGTCAGGAACCGCTCGGGTCCGCCTTCGTCACGGCGCAGGGTGCCCAGCGCAACCGCGGTCAGGGTGGTGTCGGCGTGGTCCTCGAACGTCTCCTGCATCCCCACCGTCAGGACGGGGTGAGGGCTGCACTCCACGAAGTAGCCGAAACCGTCGGTGAGCAGTTCACGGACGGTGGCGTCGAACCGCACCTCCTGCCGGAGGTTGGTCACCCAGTACCCGGCGTCCAGACCGCTGGTGTCGATCACCGCACCGGTCACCGTCGAGTAGAACGGCACCTGCGCGGGGCGAGGCTCGATGCCCTGGAGAGCCTCGACGACCTGCTCCCGGATCGACTCCACCTGCGGGGAGTGCGAGGCGTAGTCCACCGCGATACGACGCGCCCGAACCCCCTCGCTCTCGCACACACCCATCAGCTCGTCCAGAGCATCGGGCCCACCCGAAACCACTGTCGAAGACGGACCGTTGACAGAGGCGATCGAGATCCGCTCACCCCACCGGGCAATCAACTCCCGCACCCGGTCCGCACCCACGGCGACGGAAACCATGCCGCCGTTACCGGACAGGCTCTCCGCGATGGCCTGCGCCCGCAGGACCACGACCCGGGCGCCGTCCTGCACCGACAACCCGCCCGCCACCACAGCAGCGGCGATCTCACCTTGCGAGTGACCGATCACCGCACCCGGCTGCACACCGACCGAACGCCACACCGCCGCGAGCGACACCATCACCGCCCACAACGACGCCTGCACCACCACCACATCGTCCAACGACGCAGCTGACGGCAGACCCCGCACGACATCGGTCACCGACCAGTCCACCAACGACGACAGCGCAGCATCACACTCCGCAAGCCGCTCCCGGAAGACCGGCGAGGACTCCCACAACCCCGCCCCCATACCGAGCCACTGCGACCCCTGACCCGGGAACACGAACACCACCCGACCCGACTCCCCGGGCACCACCCCCGACACCACACCAGCCGACGGCACACCCTCCGCCACCGACCGCAACGCCTCCACAGCAGCATCCCGGTCACCCGCCAAGACCACCGCACGGTGATCGAGCGCGGCCCGACCCGTTCCGAGCGACCAGCCCACGTCCGGCAGCGACACTTCCGTCCGCTCGCCCGCGAACGCCGCCAGCCGTGCCGCCTGCCCCCGCAGGCCCGCGCGGTTCCGGCCGGACACAGGCCAGCACGTCACGGGAGCGTGGGTGAACGGCGCCGTGTCACTTCCCCGGGCGGCGGTCTCCTGAGCGCCGGTCCATTCCGCGGCCACGACGTGGCAGTTGGTGCCGCCCATGCCGAACGAGGAGACGCCGGCGAGCAGCGGTCGGTCGGCGGCGGGCCACGGGCCGGTGGCCCGCTGGACGCTCAGGTTGAGCCGGTCGAGAGGGATCTCGGGGTTGGGCGTCTCGTAGTTGAGGCTGGCGGGGAGCACTCGGTGCCGGAGGCTGAGCACGACCTTGAGGAGGCCGGTGATGCCGGCGGCGCCCTCCAGGTGGCCCACGTTGGTCTTGACGGAGCCGACCATCACCGGGTCGCCGGGCTCGCGGGCCGTGCCGACGGCCGCGCCGAGGGCGGCGGCCTCAACGGGGTCGCCGACCTTGGTGCCGGTGCCGTGGAGTTCGACGTACTGGACGTCCGCGGGATCGGTGCCGGCCCTCTGGTGGGCCAGGCGCAGGACTTCCTCCTGGGCGGCGCGGAGGGGGGCGGTCAGGGACGCGCCGCCGCCGTCGTTGTTGACGGCACTGCCGAGCAGCAGGCAGTGGATGGTGTCGCCTTCGGCGACGGCCCTCGAGAGCCGTTTGAGGACGACGACGACGCCGCCCTCGCCGCGCACATAGCCGTTGGCGCGGGCGTCGAAGGTGTGGCAGCGGCCGTCCGGGGAGAGGGCGCCGAAGCGCGCGACACGGTCGGTGGTCTCGGGGAGGAGGTTGAGGTTGATGCCGCCGGCGAGGGCGACAGTGCTCTCGCCGGTGCGCAGGCTCTCGCAGGCGAGGTGGACCGAGACAAGGGAGGACGACTGGCCGGTGTCCACGGTCATGCTGGGGCCGCGCAGCCCCAAGACGTACGAGACACGGTTGGCGATCATGCTGCGGTGCAGCCCGGTCATGGAGTGGGGGCCGAGGGCGTCAGCGCCGAGGCGGGCGGACAGCGCGGCGTAGTCGTCGGCGATGACGCCGACGAACACACCGGAGCGCTGGCCGGCGAGCCCCGTCGGGGGCAGTCCGGCGTCCTCGAGCGCCTCCCAGCCGAGTTCGAGTGCCAGGCGCTGCTGGGGGTCCATCAGCGCGGCCTCGCGCGGCGAGATGCCGAAGAACGCTGCGTCGAAGCCCTCGATCTGCTCCTGGTCGAGGAAGGCGCCGAAGCGCGGGGTGCGGGCGTCCTGCTCGGCGTCGGTTCCGTCGTCGGTGGCCGCGGCGCCGAGGCGTTCCGGCGGGAGCTCGCGGACGGCGTGGCCGCCCGCGCGCAGCAACTCCCAGAAGGCGGCGGGGGTGGGGGCTCCGGGCAGGCGGCAGGCGAGCCCCACGACGGCGATCGCCTCGTCACCGTCGGCCGGCCCGTCGCCGGACGGGGTCATGGAATTCTCGCGCGCCTTGTTGTCCGCCAACACTGTCTCCAGAGCTCCCCGGGAATTGCGTCGAGACCGCGATCGGGCCGAATGGAAGTGGGAATCCGAATGGGTGGGTGTCGAGGTGATGCGTTGGTTTCCCCGAATCCCAGCAGGACGACGGTGCGTGTGTCGACCGGTGCTTGGTGCTCACGGGCCCCTAGCTTGGTGCCCCCCACCCCTATGTCGCCCGGGAGTCCCCCTACGGGCAATCTGGGGATGCCAGACGCGCGTACGCTCGGATACGGTTCGTGCGTTCCGGTACCGGGATACGTCCGGTATGTGCGCAGGAACTCGCCCTTCATTTCCGGGCGAAGAGTAGTACTGGGAAACAGCACCGGGGAATGGTCAACTTCCCCTTCCCTGCCCCCTTTTTCTTACTTCTTCTTCCCTCTTTCTTCTTCCGTCGCCGGCCCTTTCCTGCCTTTCCGTCCGGACGCAAGGAGTCCTCACATGTCCGAACAGGCTCTTCCTCTCACTCCCCCTTCGGCTGCCGACGGTGGAGCGGCCTTGTTCGACTGGCTGCGCGTGATGCGCGACGAGGCGCCCGTCGTCCGGGGGAGCAACGGCAGTTGGTATGTGTTCCGTTACGCCGACGTGCAGCACGTGTTGTCCGAATACGCCGACTTCTCCTCCGACCCGACGCCGGTCTCGCCGAAGGCGGCCGAGGTGGCCAAGGGCGACCTGGCCCAGATCGACCCGCCCGTCCACCACCACCTGCGGCGGCAGATCAGCCGGGTGTTCACGCCGAGGATGGTGGCGGGCCTGGAGCCGCGCATCCGTGAGATAGGCACCGGGCTGCTGGATGCCGCCGGGGACGCCGGGGAACTTGACCTGGTGCGGCAGTTGACGCATCCGCTGCCGGTCATCGTGATCGCCGAGCTGCTGGGCGTGCCGGCGGAGGACCGTCCCGTGTTCCGGCACTGGGCGGACCGCATCATCGCGGCGAAGATCGCCGGTGTGGACGACCCGGAGACGTACGAGAGGCTCAGATCCGCGATCGAGGAGATGGACTACTACCTCGAGGGGCAGCTGGAGGAACGGCGGGCCCGGCCCGGGGACGACCTGCTGAGCCGGATGGTGACGAGCGAGCTCGACGGGGAGCCGATCACGGGCGCCGAGGCGGTCAACTTCGCGCGGCTGCTGCTGATCGCGGGGCACATCACCACCACGATGATGCTGAGCAGTTCCATCCTCTCCTTCGACGAGTTCCCGGGAGCCGCGGCGCAACTGCGCGCGGACCGCTCGCTGATACCGGGCGCGCTGGAGGAAGTGATGCGCTACCGGCCGCCGTTCACCATCACCGGCCGGTACACGACCCGGGACGTGGAACTGGCCGGGGTGACCATCCCGGAGCGCTCGATCGTCATTCCGTGGCTGGTGTCGGCGAACCGCGACGAGCGGCAGTTCGCCGATCCGGACGTGTTCGACATCCACCGCTCGCCCAACGCGCACGTGGCGTTCGGCAAGGGCATCCACTTCTGCATCGGCGCCCCCTTGGCCCGCCTGGAGGGCCGGGTCGCCCTGGAGCTGCTGTTCGACCGGTTCTCCGACATCCGGCTCGACCGCGAGGTGCCGCTGCGTTTCCACGAGCAGAACTTCTTCGGCGTCAAGTCGCTGCCGGTGTCCGTGAAGCACGCCTAGGACACGCACCCCACCGGAGAAGCACCGAACCGTTAAGCCCCGAGGCTCACTGCGAGAGGCACCGGAGACCCCATGCCTGACGAGGCGACAGCCAAGCAACTCATCCTGGACCACTGCCGGAAGATCAACGAGGGGGACGTGGAGGGCCTGCTCAAGCTGTACGCGGAGGACTGCAGCTTCGAGGACCCGGTCGGCAACGGCAAGCAGTACGGGCTCAGGGCGCTGAGCCAGCGCGCCGCGGCCGCGATCTTCTCCGGCGCGTACGAGGACGCCGCGTCGCCCGTGACCGCCGAGGGCGGCCGCTGGGCCGCCGTCCCCATGGTGTCGACGTTCAACTACCTGCCGCTCGCCGGTCCCGCGATGGCGCAGAGCGGCCTGCTGCCGCCGGAACCGCCGCCGGACCCGGAGAACAAGATGATCCGGGTCAACATCGTGATGGTGATCCGGGTCAACGACGACGGCCTGGTCGACCAGATGCAGGCCTTCTACGGCCGCGGTGACGCCACCGTCATCGACAAGGGCTGACCCACTCGGGCGCAGGGGATCCCCGCCGCCTTCGCCGCCCGGTCGGAGAGCCGAGCCGCGGTCCCACTGTCTGCGCACCGACCGGACGACCGAACCGAAGGGACCCAACCACCATGGCTCAGACGTTCACGCGGACAGCGGTGATAGGGGTGGGCGCGGTCGGCGCCACGCTCGTGGACCTGCTGGCCCGGGCGGGGCTGCCGGTCACCGCCGTGGAGGCGGACGAACGGGCGCTCGCGGACGGGAGGCGGCGGGTGACGGGTCGTACCGCCGACGGAACCGAGCCCGCGGGCGTGCGCTGGACCACCCGGGTGGCGGACGCCGCCGGGGCGGACCTGGTGATCGAGGCGGTGCCGGAACGGCTGGACGTCAAGACCGCCGTGCTCGCGGAGGCGGTCGGGGTGTGCGGGCCGGACACCGTGTTCGCCACCACCACGAGCGGCCACTCGGTCACCGAGATCGCGTCGCTGTGCGGCACGATGACCCGCACGGTCGGCCTGCCCCTGTTTCCCGCGGTGCCCACCACGGCGGTGGAGGTGGTGAGCACTCCGCTGACCGAACGGGCCGTCCGGGAGGCGATGGTGGAGCTGGCGCGGCGCCTGGGCCACACCCCCGTCCAGGTCGCGGACCGCCCGGGCTTCATCGGCGGCGCGCTGGCGATGACGTACCTGAACAGCGCGGTCACGATGTACGAGCAGCGCTACGCCTCCCGGGAGGACATCGACACGGCGATGACGCTGGGCTGCGGGCTGCCGCTCGGACCGCTGGCACAGCTCGACGTGATGGGCCTCGACGTGGCCCGGGACACCCTGGAGCTGCTGTACGAGCGGACCGGCGACCGGGCCTACGCGCCGGCCCCGCTGCTGTCGCACTACGTCGCGGCCGGGCTGCTCGGACGGAAGGCGGGGCGCGGCTTCTACGACTACGGGCCCGGCGGCGTGTCCCCCGCGTCCGCGGTCGGCGGCCCCCTCTCCGGCCGCAGCGGCCTGCCCGCGCGCCCGGTGCGCACGGTGGGTGTGGTGGGGTCCGGGACGATGGGCGCGGGCATCGCCGAGGTGTCCGCCAGGGCCGGCCACCCCACGGTGCTCGTCGCACGCAGCGACGCCAAGGCCAAGGGGGCGGTACTGACGGTCGAGCGGTCCCTGGAACGGGCGGTGGGCCGGGGGAAGGTGACCCGGCAGGAGGCGGACGCCACCCTGGGCAGGCTGGTGGCCGTCTCCCAGCTGGAGGCGCTGGACGAGTGCGACCTGGTGGTCGAGGCGGTGGTGGAGGACCTGGCGGTCAAGCGGGAGCTGTTCGCGGAGCTGGGCCGGGCCTGCCGGCCGGACGCGGTGCTGGCCTCGTCGACGTCCGGGCTGCCGATCATCGAGTGCGCCACGGCCACCGGCCGCCCGGAGAACGTGGTCGGCATGCACTTCTTCAACCCGGCCCCGGTGATGCGGCTGGTGGAGGTGGTGCGCACGGCGCTCACCTCCGACGAGACGGCCGGCACCGCGCACGCCGCGGCCGCGGCGATGGGCAAGCGGCCCGTGGGCTGCGCGGACCGGGCCGGGTTCATCGTCAACGCCCTGCTGTTCCCCTACCTGAACCGGGCCATCGGGCTCGTGGAGGAGCAGGCCATCACCCCGGACGACGTGGACGACGTGATGACGGGCGGCCACGGCTATCCGATGGGCCCGCTGAAACTGCTGGACGTGGTCGGACTGGACGTGTCGCTGCAGATCCAGCGGACGCTGCACGACACGTTCCTCGATCCGTCGCTCGCGCCCGCCCGCTACCTGGAGCACCTGGTGCGGGCGGGCCACCTGGGGAGCAAGTCAGGGCAGGGGTTCCGGGTCCACGCGAGCCGCTGAGCGACCACCGCGCCGGATCGGCGCGGGCCGCCGGGACGGTGCCCCCGCCATGGGGGAACCGTCACCGCGGCCTCACGCCACGCGGTCACACGTCACGCGGTCTCCGACAGGTCGAACTGCAGGTCGATCGGCAGCTGTTGGCGGCCACCTATCTTCAACTTGCGGTAGACCCGGGTCAAGTGCTGCTCGACGGTGCTGACGGTGATGTACAGCTGCGAGGAGATGTCGCGGTTGGTGTAGCCACAGGCGGCCAGGGCCGCCACTCGCTTCTCCGAGTCGCTCAGCTTGGCCTCGCGGGTGTCCACCAGGGTCTTCTCCGGGCCGGTGCCCCAGCCGGCCTCTCCGTGTTCGAGGCGGATCCGCGCGCACAAGGGCTCGGCACCGCACTCCCTGGCCAGCTCCCAGGCCCGCCGGGACGCCATCGCGGCCTGCCCCAGGTCCCCGAGCCGCTTGTGGGTCTCCCCCAGGTCGCACAGGGCCCGCGCCAGCTCCAGGCGGTCCCCGGACTGCCGCAGCTGGGCCACGGCCCGGGTGAGCAGACCCAGCCGCTCCCCCGGCGCGGACGCCTCGGCGAGCAGCCGCAGGGAGATGCCGTGGATCCGGGGGTTGGCGTCGTCGAGGCGGGAGATCTGTTCCAGGAGCAGCCGCTCGGCCTCCTTGCACTCGCCGGTCCCGAGCAGCGCCTCAGCCAGGTCGCTGCGCCACGGCACCCACACCGGCTGGTCGAGGCCCCAGCGCTGGGTCGTGCGGCCCACGGCCGTGAAGTCGTCCAGCGCCGCGTCGAGGCGGTTCGTGGCCAGGTGGTAGTGGCCCCGGGCCCGCAGGTACGTCAGTCCGTAGGCGCTCGCGTACAGCGCCTGCGAGACGGGCTCGTTGAGCTTGCGGGCGCCGGCCTCGTACTTGCCCATGGCGGTCTGGGCCATCACCTGGACGGCGATCAGGCCGCAGGCCAGGACGCTGCGTTTGCGTTCGGCGAGGCGGTCCAGCCCCGCGTCGATGCAGCGCTCGGCCTCCTCGGGGTTCCCCTGCGCGAGGGCGACCTCGGCGCGCAACCCGGCGATCATGGCGTACCAGCCGCCCGCGCCGCGGCGGGCGGTGTGCTTGAGGAGCACGTCGCACCAGTGGCGGGCCTGTTCCGTCCTCCCGGAGAACAGCAGGCACTTGATGGCGCTGGTGATGGGCTCCATCGTGGCGTCAGTGAGCGCGGAGCGCTGCAGCATCTCCTCGGCCGCGGTGGCGAAGTCGCCGCGCCGGGGGCCGAGGAGCAGCCTCCACGGCTGGCCGGCCCGGGAGAGCAGCGACTCGCTCCCCGGCCGGGCCGGGAGGACCCGCACCTCGCCGCCCTGGTGCGGGATGCCGCCCAGCCGGCCGTCCGTCCACGGATAGCGGCGTTCCACGATGGAGGTCATCAGGGCACCTCCCGTGCCCCGGTCCTGCCCGGCGGCGGCCTGCCCGGCGGCGGCGTGGTCGACGGGCGCGGCGCCGCCGGCGGCACGGGCGAGCCCGACGGCCGCGGACGCCACGCCGGCGCCCTGGGGCCCGCGGACGAGCACCTCGTACGCCTCCTCGAGCCGCCGGTGCGCCAGGAACAGGTCCGCGATCGCCGTCGTGTACCGCGGCGGTGCCTGGCCCGCCCGTACGGCCCCGAGCAGTTCCTCGGCGGCCGTCTCCGCGGCGGAGGGGTGGTTGCGCCGCAGGATGACCGAGGTACGCACCTTGATCTCGATGCGCCGGCCGGGCTCGTCGCAGACGCGGTGGGCCAGGTCCAGGCAGGCCACGGCCACGCCGTCCTCGTCGTCGGCGAGCGCCTCCTCCGCGGCGTCGCACAGGACCGCGGCCGCCCACGACTCGCTGACCCGCTCCAGCGCCAGCAGGTGGGGAGCGACGGCCGAGGCCCGGGCGCCGTCGGCGTACAGCAGGGTGGCCGCCCTGCGGTGGAGCTGCTGACGGTGCTCGGGGTCCATGCCGTCCAGGACCTGGCTGCTGACCGCCGGGTGCTGGAAGTCGCAGTCGTCGACCACACCGGCGGCGTGCAGGGCGCGCAGGCCCTGGGCGGCCAAGGTGCGGGGCAGCCGGCACAAGCGGCTGAGCAGATCGAGGGTGCTGGCCGCGCCGAGGACGGCCAGTCCGTCGGCGACCTTGGCGGCCGTGGGCCCGCTGCGGTCCAGGCAGGTGAGGACGGCGTGGGCAAACGTTTCCCCGGGCGCGGGGTCCAGACAGCCGGACGCACCCGCCGCCGTTCCGCGCTCCTCCTGCAGGGCGCGCAGCAGCAGCGGATTGCCCCGGGTCACGGCGTAGAACTCCTCCGCCGTTTCCTCCCGCACCGGCAGCCGGGACTGGTGGTGGGCGAGGAATCGGGCCACCGCGTCGGGACCGAGGCATCCCAGGCGGATCCTGCGGAAGTTCGGCTGGCGCAGGAATTCGGTGCGGTACGCGGTGTCCTGCTGCCGGTAGTAAAGGGCTTCCGTGAACACCATCAGCAGCCGGCTGGTACGCGAGCGGCCCGCTATGTGGAGCAGGTATTGCAGGGAGGCGCTGTCGGCGTGCTGGAGGTCGTCGATTCCGATGACGACGAGCCGGTCGCGCGCGACGGTGCGCAGCGTGGCCCAGAACCTCTGCATCCCCGCGCCCCTGCCCTGAGCCGTCCCGTCGGGCAGCCCGGGGCCGGTTGTTCCCTCTTCCTCGTCCAGCACGCGCTCGAGCCGGGTCTTGGTCTCGGGTGGCAGTGCTTCGCTGTGGACGAGTTGCCTCACCAATCCCAGCGGAACGCTCTCCTCCGACGGCATTCCGGTGGCCCGGAGAACAATCGCCCCCGCGTCACTCGACAATTCCGCCAGGGCTTCCAGAAGCTCGGTTTTGCCACATCCCACAGGTCCTTCGACGAAAATAGTTCTCGCCCGTCCCGCCGCACTGTCCCGCACAGCTATTTTCAGTGCGACGAGTTCTAATTCCCTGGCTATCAGCATACGAAATCCGGATCCCCCTTCACCGATGGACCGGCGGTACTGACAGACCGTCAATACCTTCTGCTCCGGCGGCGGTTCGGCCGCTCCGCCTCCACGAGACCGAGGTCCGCACGGCAGATTCCCCCGCCCGTGTCCATAGATCGATGAAACCCTCGGGCTCGTCAGACTGTCAACCATCCCCGGACCAAGCCCCTCCGCCTGGTCACCGACGGAAACGCGTATACCGCGACCTGATTCTGCCAATTCATACCGTAGTGAACGATCCCGTTTCCATGGGAACCACTCATTCCGCTGTAAAGCCGCGGAGGTTGAACAGATCTGAACTCTCGCCAAATGCCTGCTGACGAAGCAGTGGTCGGCCGCCTCTCACATGCGACAGGATGATTGCCCGATGACCGGACGAGCGCGCGCCGGAAGATAGGGGTATCCCCCTACCGAAGTGCGGCGGACGCGATCGGTGCGGACCCGGATCCGCACACGGGGCGCACTACGGCACACCCGTGGACCACGATTTTTAACCATCTTTTTACACGGGGCGTAATTCAGTGGCACCGACGCGCCCAGTAGGGAAACATGCCTCAGCGGGCGCCCTACTCGATCCCCTGCCACCTGACCAGTGCCGTGCCCAGCGACATCCCGCCACCGAACCCGGCCAGCAGCAACAGGTCCCCGTCGGCGAACGCCCCCTGCCTGCGCGCCGAGTCCAGCGCCAGCGGTATGGACGCGGCACTGGTGTTGCCGTGCTCGGCGACCGTGAGGTGCACGCGCGCCCGCGGCAGCCCGAGGCCGGGCAGGACCCTGTCCAGCATCACGCCGTTGGCCTGGTGCGGCACGAAGTGGTCCACGCTCGCGCCGTCCACGCCGTTCTCGGCGAGCGTGGCCCGGACGGCCGCGGGAAGCTCGGCCATCACGTACTCCGTGACCGACCGGCCGCTCATGCGGAAGGAGTGCCTGCCCTCGGCCACCGTCTGCTGCGACGCGGGCTCCCGGCTGCCGCCGGCCGGCACCTTGATGAGGTCGTGCAACGCGCCGTGGCTGGCCGCGTGCGCGCCCACCAGGCCGCGGTCCGGACCCACCGGGCCCAGCACGACCGCGCCCGCGCCGTCGCCGAACAGCACAGCGGTACGCCGGTCCGAGCGGTCGATGATGCGCGAGTAGAGGTCCGCGCCGATCACCAGGGCGTGGCTCCCGGACGCGGCCCCCGGCGACTGCAGCAGCCGCGCGGCCACCACGAGGGCGAACACGAAGCCGCTGCACACGGCGTTGACGTCGAAGGCCGCCGCGTTCACCGCGCCGATGCGCTCCTGCACCAGGCAGGCCGTGGCAGGCTGTGGATGGTCGGGGGTGGACGTCGCCACCACGATCCAGCCGAGTCGGCCGGGGGCGACGCCCGCGGCGTCGAGCGCCTCGAGCGCCGCCTCGGCGGCGAGGTCGGAGGTGGCCTCGTCCTCGGCGGCGTAACGGCGGCTGCGGATGCCGGTCTTGGCCTCGATCCAGTCGGCGGTGACGCCGGCCCGCTCGGCCACGAGGTGGTTCGGGACGGCCTCGGCGGGCAGGTACGACCCGGTGCCCAGGATGCCGACGGCCCGGTGCTCGGTCGGGGCTCCCATCATGCCGCCACCGTCGGCGTACTCGGTGCGGGGCTCCAGGAACGGCAGATCAAGACGGCCACCTCCGGCAGGGTGCGGGAGCTTCGACGTTACGGACACGGGCAGTCCCCGATAACCCCTAACCGGGGCTCCCGGGCCCCCCTAGACACTCTGCGCGCGTCGTTCACGCCGGGCACGGGTGTGCTCGTGTCCGTGGCCGGGAGATCCAGTGCGCGGGACGGCAGCCTGGTCAGGGAGGAACACTTGACCGACACCAGTAACACCGGGCAGGCCCAGGACGAGGCTCAGGCGCCACGCCGGAGCGCCCTGCACCGCCTGATCCGCCACCCGCACCTCGGCATCGCGCTCACCGAGGCGATCACGCGCGTCGTCGGCGACGACCTCCGCACTGGCACCATGGTCGAACTCGTGGCGTCACCGCCAGAACGAACCTTCGTCGGCGGCGTCCTCACTATGTGACCCCATCCCGGCCCACCTCACGACCTAATCTTTTCGAAAAGAGGCCGTCAGACGACTGCCGGCTGTTCGGCTCGGGCGCACGGCAGGCTGCAACGAGCCGCCAATTACCTTGTGGTTCATGCCGGAACGTTGGCGCCGAGAGTGGCAGCAGCCCAACCGGGCCGCAGCTCGACTATCACAATTACCTTCGTTGTAGAGCCCGGTTCGGGCTCGTGGCCCTCGGGGCCGGTATGACTCGTTGCCCCTGTCCTTGATGATCCGGGGGGTGCTGTCGCCGGTCCTGGCGGCACCGGATGGTCGCTGATGGAAGCGTGTCCGCCGACAGGCAGGGCTGCGTAATGTGGCTGCCGATCTCCGGTGCCGGGCAGGCCACCGGTGGTGACTCCGGGGAGGGAAGGCTCAAGACCTGGCTCGGCAAGCACCCCCGCTTCCATGTCCACTTCACTCCGACCGGCTCCTCCTGGATCAACCAGGTCGAGCGATGGTTCGGCCTGCTGACCGACAAGCTCATCCGCCGCGGCGTCCACACCTCGGTGAAGGCGCTGGAGGATGACATCAGGGCCCGGATCGACGCGTGGAACGAGAACCCCAGGCCCTTCACCTGGACCAAGACCGCCGACGAGATCCTCAACTCTCAACCGGGTACTACCGGCCGGGCAACCTCTGGTGCTCTCCAGCCGCACCGCCGAGTACCGCCACGCGCTGACCCCACCAGCGGGTACGAGCATCCTCCTGAACGGAGCTGCAGGCATCCGCCTTCTTCCGCTGGACCCCGCGAAGGCGGCTGCCTACCTGGAGCGCGACACCGGTGGCTCCGGTACTGCAGCCGCGGCCCGCTGGAGCCGGGTCACTGCTTCGCTGGGCACTGGTACCCCCGCAGCTCAAGCGCTCAGCACCCCGCTCGGGCTGTTCCTGGCCCGTACCATTTGCAACCCCCGCCCCGACGAGGACCTGGCCGGCCTCGGCCATCCCGACGAACTCCTCGACGAAGCCTGCTTCCCCACCCGTGAGGACATCGACACCCACCTGTTCGCCGCCTTCAGCGCCTCTGCCTACCGTCCCCCATCGCTGCCCCCCGTCCCCGCCCTTTAGCGCCCAGCAGGCCGAGCCACCCTCACCTTTCTCGCCGGCCACCTGCAGCACGGCCTCAGCGGCACGCCCAACCTCGCCTGGTGGCACCTCCGTAAAGCTCTCCCCAGACGCCGGTCCGCGTTCGCGGTGGGACTCGCAGCCTGGCGCGTGTTCGAGTTCTCGTTCGGCTTCGGGTTCGGGATCGCAAACGTGCTCGACTTCGGGCCGATCTACACGGCAGGCGGCGGAGACAGGGTCGGGCTCAAGATCGGTTTCACACGTCCCGGGTTCTGGTTCGGTCTCCTCTTCGAGCTCCCGTGCGCACTAGTGGCAGCATGTATGACCTCTTTCGGAAGAGATAGAAGCCCCAGTGCAGGGCTCCGCTGGAGCTGGAGAGGGACATCCTGGCTTGTGACCGGGCTGACTGCCGGGCTTACTTTCGGGCTACTGTTCGGGCTCACCGCCGGGCTCACCGCCGGGCTCGCGAATGGGCTCCCCGTCGGGCTTGCGGCGGGGCTCGCGGGTGGTCTGATGGGCGGGCTCAGGTCGGTACCCCCGACCTGGACAAGGCGGTGGCACCCTATGCGGTCCTGGCTCGGGACCGGCGCACGTTCTTGACCACGACGCTCGCGGGCGGCCTCGCTGGCGCACTTGCGCTCGGACTTGTGCTTGATCTCGGGAACGGAGGGAACAAGATGGGGCTCGCGGTTGCGGTCACGTTCGGACTTCCGTTCGGTCTCGCGTCGGGGCTCGTGGTCGGGCTCATCCTCGGACTCATACGGTCTGTGTGGCTGGAGTTCCTGGTAGCTCGGATCGCCTTGGCGCTACTGGGGCGTGTGCCCTGGCGTCTCATGCGTTTCCTGGCCGATGCCCACGAGTAGCGAGGCGTGCTACGACAGGTGGGAGCGGTGTATCAGTTCCGCCATCTCGAACTGCAACGCCACCTCGCAGGGCGCCAGCATTGATCGCCTGGTGCCGAAGCAATACCGCAGTGGGACTTTGCTGCTCCAGACCTGGTTGGACCAGCCCATGGACTACGTCGTACGAAACGGATCCGGACCCGGCGTTGCGCCCGTGCCTACGCCTTGGGATAGCTCTCCGGTCTGCCGCAGTCGACCGCGTTCGTCCCAACCACGTGACTACCGATGATCTTGATTGATCAGCCCCGGAGCCGCGAGACCTCACCGAACGTCGTGCCGGTCTTCGTACGGGCCCGGGACGGGGAAGTACGCCTCAAGGAACGACGTCAGCTCAGCCTGCTGAGCGGGCAGGTCATGTTCACCGGAGACCGTGTCGTTCAGACAGAAGACGAGGCGGTCCCGCCGGGCGAGCAGGGTACCCAGACGGGCTGCAAGAGCGGGGTGGGTGAGGTCGAGGTAGGTGTAGCGCAGGCGGCCCGGCACCGCGCGGGCGGTGTGGAAGGCGTAGTAGTGGTGCAGGGACGAAACGATCGACAGGTCGTCGGGGCTGCGCAACCGGTGACTCGCGGTGGCGTGGTGCTGCATGGGGAATCTTTCCTCGATCTCGTACAGGACGCTGCGCCGCAGTGCGTGCGGGGTGTGCTTCATCTTCTGGTTGATCACTGTGCCGAAGGTCGCCTCGATCAGAGCGCGGTTGTTCTTGCCCGCTGCCGCAACGGGCACGTCGTCCGCACAGGGCGGACCCGACGGGATGAGGACCGTCGAGGGAAAGAACTTGGTCAGGCCGTTGGCGAGAAAGAAGTCCTGCGGGGTCGTCGGCCTGCCGAGGAACACGTCGTCGTTGAAGTACAGGAAGTGCTCGGACAGACCGTCGATGTGGTGCAACTGGCTCTCAATGGCATGGGAGTTGAAGGTGGGCAGCAGGCGGGGGTCACTGAAGATCTCCTTGTGGCTGACGACGCGGAGACCAGGCACGCCCGCCTCCAGCCATGACGGTGTTTGCTCGTCCGTGACCAGGTAGACGGTGCGTACCCAGGGCGCGTACAGATGGAGGGAACGCAGGGAGTAGCGCAGTTCGTCACGGTTGAGGTAGCGGGCCGCGTTCGCGGCTTCGTCGTGGTAACCCGGCCCGGTACACGCCGATCGGCGGCTCAGCCACTGCGGGTCACAGCCGTCGACCCATGTGTATACGACGTCCACGGGGAAGCGGATGTCGTCGGGTGCCGGGCGGGCGAACTCCCGACGGGTGCGCACTCTCGGCGGTACGGTTCCGGCGGGTGTGAGCCACGTGAACAGCGAGTCGGAGGCGTACACCGCCAAGTCGTTGCGCCGCACCTGGTCGGCCTTGCGGTTGGGCCGCGGGGCGCGGAGCAGGTCCCCTTCCCCGGTCCAGAACTCCACGTCGCAGCCGTATTTGGGGCCCAGCGTCAGCTGCCCTCGCGGGTCACTGTGGTACCACGTCACGCGGATGGTGTCGGCGAAGGAGAGCCATCGCCAGGAACCGTGTGTGAACCCCGGCCTGGTGGAACGCCGTTCCTGCCATCGCGTGTCCAGCGAGCAGACGTAACCGGGCCGCTCCCGGCAGGCCCGCTGCAAGGCGCGCACCACGGCCCTGCGGTCGTCGGCACAGACCGCGACGGCCGCCGCAGTGTTGCTGCGGCCGCGGACCCGGAAATAGTCGATGCCCGCCTGCTCGAACGCCTGGCATACCGATGCCGCGTTGGCGTTGCGGGCGGCGAGGGGTGACACGTCGCTCTGCACGATGACCACCTTGGGGACGTCCCGCACCAGTCGCACCTCCCGGTCAGCGCCCTCGCTCAGCCTGGGCCGTGCGCGTCGCAGCCAGGTCGCCCGCACCGTGCCCAGCAGGTGCCGTGCAAGCGGTACCACTGCCACCTGCCGCTTCATCCGGGCGCGGGCCGCGACGGACGTCCGGGCCACGACGGCCCGCCTGATGCGACCGGGCACGGCGCGCCGGTACAGGCGCAGCAGCGCGGAATCCTCAAAGCCGCGGCGGACCGCGAGCCCTGATACAGCCACGGCCGAAGACGACCTACGCCCCTGGGGCGTGGCAGCAGCCATGGGTTCTGCCCCCCTCCGTCACATGGGTTCCTGACCAATGTCCCGCCTGCGCGTGCACTCACACAGGGGCCTGGGGGTCCTCGATCCGAGGCCGAACGGGGCATGTCACAGGGGCCCTTCGGATCGTCGGCGTCCAGATCTGGGACGAGCCCGTTCTTCGCGCGATGCCTGCGGCGTCTGCGCCGTCAGCTGGCACATCGTGGTGGACGTGCTGTGTGTTGTGCGAGCAATGGTCATAGCGCGAGGACGCTCCGGGCATCAGCCGCTCGGAAACTACGACGTCGCCGACCCGCAGGCTTCGCTCAGCTCGCTGACGGCCAGCCCGCTGGCCAGAAACGGGCGCGCAATGGCTCCAGCCGGCCCCTGCTTCCGCATCACGCCATGCAGTAGCAGTCGATCGCCTCTTGCCACTCACGTCCCGACCCGCACCGCTGATGGGGTTGCCCCGTCTACCAGGTCGATAGTTCCTTCCCTCGTGAGTGCGCGTGCCGCACGAAACGCGGTCCCGCTCTGGCACAGGAACGTGTCGTCGGGCCGGGCATGGACTGCTGTTGGCCGATGTCTCCTGCGACTGCCCGCCCGGTTTGAGGGCCCGCCCACCAGCACCCGCGTCTTCCGCGCGTACCCCGTAGCCGAGATCGGTCGCCTGAGCACGCCGCCGCACCACGGGGCGCCTTCGCGCCGTCATGGTGCAGATGAAGTCCATGCACGTCGTCGGCATCCGGGCCATGGACCGCGTGTCATGGAAACTCTCGACGCCTCCCGTGACGATCGGGCGTCTCGGCCGAGGGCCCCTGTGGGCGTAAACGGGCTCGGCCGGAGCGGTGGGGCCGGGGAGCGTGCCGCGGCCGCCCGATGTGCGCGGCGCGTGGCGCGTGGCCGACGACCCACTCGCGGCCACGTCCTCTCCTCAAGGCCGCTCCCCTGGGCGTGGGCGCCGATCCCACAGGGCGGGGGAACCCCGGTGGTGACGTGCTCGACGCCCACGCCTACTTCAATGATCGGACGAGGGAGAAGTACGCGAGAGGCCCGGCCGGGGCCATCCTGAAGCCGACAGGGGCCTTGTGTCGTGTCTCATCGCGTGATCCGCGTTACCGCCTCCCCGTCCCCGTCCCTCCGAAGAGTCCCGGCCGGGTAGCGGATTGCGTTACATCGGCCACCACCGGACGGCTGCGGTCAAGCAGCAGAAAGCACTGTCATCAGGGCCGCACGGCCCTCGTGGAACTGGGCACGGGAGTGGTGCAGTGAAGGCGACGGGGAGGGCCCCGTACAGAGACGCGGAGGAGCAGCTGGGGGGGTGCGCACCGCGTAATCAGGAACCGCGAGAAGCGGTTGGAGGCCCTTCCCGTCAGACGCGCTGCCGTTCGTACACGCGCGGGTCACGTCGTCAGGCGGGCGGCCAGCGAGGCCACGTCGTCGTGGAAGGCATCCTCACAACCGGCGAGGGGGTGTCGCACAGTTGCGGCAGTGCCGCCGTATCGCGGAAGGCGGCGGTGTGGTGGGGATCGCCGAGGTGGGTGAGGGTTTCGGCATAGCCGAAGCGTTCACCGAGGTCCCGGTAGAGCTCCAGGATCCTGGCGGTAGCAGTCGGCAGCTTGGTGGTGCTGCTGAGTTGATGGTGTGCGTGGCCGTTGGTGTCCCAGGTGCTGTCTTGCCTTCGCGGCCGGTGGTGCACTTGAGCAGGTCCAGGGCCTGCCGGCAGTGGGTGAGGGCTGTACGGTCGCCGCGTATGGCGTGGTACCAGCCGAGGTTGTTCAAGATCTTCGCCTGTCCGGCCCGGTGGTCGGCGGCCCGGAAATCCTCAAGTGCGTGTATGAGGTGGTCTTCGGATCCGGGTCCGTAACGGTACTCCCGGCGCTACGCCATGGCGATCGTGGTGCGGTGTGGCCCTGGCCGACCCAGTCGTCGATGCGGCCGTAGAGATCGGGGTCCTGGCCGAGGTGGCGGTGGGCGTCGTCGAGTTCGAGCAGCCGGATGTGCGCGGGGGCGAGACCGAAGTGGGCGTGGGCCTGCCCTCTCTCGTCGGGCAACCGTCGCAGGGCAAGCAGGGCGGGATGCTGGCGCAGCTCGTTGCTGTAGTGACGTGGCTTGGGGTCTCTCTGCTTCTGTGGCGCTCTCCTGGGGGCAAATATCCGGAGGGTGCAGCGGCTTTCCGTCATTCTTCCCCGGTGGGGAGCCGGACGGTGAACGTGGTCGATCCGGGGTCGCTTTCGAGTACGACGCTTCCGCCGTGGGCCTCCGCCACCGCCGCCACGATGGACAGGCCGAGACCGGTTCCGGTGCCCGCGCCCTCGGTGCGGCGCCGGTCCCCGTGGGTGAAGCGTTCGAAGACCTTGGGCCGAATGTCCTCGGCAACGCCCGGTCCGTCGTCGTGGACCTTCAGTGCCGCCACATCGGCATCGGTCCGCAGGGAGATGGTCACCGTGCTCCCGACGGGCGTGTGCAGACGGGCGTTGGCGAGGAGGTTGGCCAGTACCTGGTGCAGCCGGTGGGCGTCGCCCGGCACCGTCACGGGCTCCTCGGGCAGTTCCAGCGTCCAGCGGTGTCCGGGGCCCGCGGCCTGCACGTCCGTCACGGCGTCCAAGACGAGACGGGTGAGGTCGACGGGGCGGCGTTCCAGCGGGCGGCCGGCGTCGAGGCGGGCGAGGAGCAGCAGGTCGTCGACCACCTCACCCATCCGGTCGGCCTCGGCCTCGATGCGCTCCAGGGCCCGTACGACCTTCTGCGGCACCGGGTCCGGGTGCAGCAGGGCCAGTTCCGCGTGACCGCGGATCGACGCCACGGGTGTGCGCAGTTCGTGGCTGGCGTCGGCGGCGAAACTGCGCAGCCGTTCCTCGCTCGCGTGCCGTTTGGTCAGCGCGTCCTCGACGTGGCCGAGCATCGTGTTGAAGGCGCTGGCGACGCGTCCCACCTCGCTGCGCGGGTCGCTCTCGGGCGCGCGCGGCGGAAGGGCCACCTCGCCACTGGAGAGCGGTAGTTCACTGACCCGGGTGGCGGTCGCGGCCACGCTGCTGAGCGGGCGCAGCGACCACCGCACCCACAGCGCTCCCGCGACGCCGGTGACGGCAAGCGCCGCGCCGAAGACGATGGCGGCGACCAGTTCCAGCCGGTGGACGGTGGCCTCCACGGACTCCATGGGCAGCCCGGTGATCAGGACGTCGCCGTCCCTGCCGCGGGTCGCCATCATGCGGTAGTCGCCCAGCGAGGAGAGGTCCGTTGTGTGTCCCTTGCCGTCGGCCGGTACTTGTGCGAGCTGCCATCTGTCCCGGGCGCCGAGCGATACGGTCACCGTGCCCGTACGGCTGCCGGACGGCACCACCGCGGCGTTGGTGACCGTGTCGCCGACCAGCCGGGCGCCGAAGGTTCCGACGGCCTGGCGGCGGGTGTCACCGTCGGGGCCCTCGTCTCCGTCGTGGTCGGACGGCAGCGTCCCGCCGTGCTCCAGGCTCGCCGGGAAGCGCACCCCCGCCTCCCGCAGCTGCTGGTCGAGACGGCCGGTGAGAAAGCCGTTCAGCTCCACCACCGCCGCCACCCCGACGGCCGCGCAGCTGACCGCGAGCAGCACGACCAGGCCGGCGGTGAGCCGCGCCCGCAGCGTGTGCAGGTGCGGCAGAGGGGGCAGCCGGCGACGTGGCCTCACCGGGTCACCGGCTTGAGCACATATCCGACGCCCCGCACCGTGTGGATCATGGGTGGGCGGCCGGCATCCACCTTCTTGCGCAGGTAGGAGATGTACAGCTCGACGACATGGGCCTGCCCGCCGAAGTCGTAGGACCACACGCGGTCGAGGATCTGCGCCTTGCTCAGGACGCGTCGCGGATTGCGCATCAGCAGGTGCAGGAGCTCGAACTCCGTCGGGGACAGCTCGATCAGTTCGCCGCCGCGGGTGACCTCGCGAGCCTCCTCGTCCATGACGAGATCGCCGACGGTCAGCCGCGGACCGTCCTCCGTCTGGCGGGCCATGCCTGCGCGGCGCAGCAGACCGCGCAGGCGGGCGACGACCTCCTCCAGGCTGAACGGCTTCGTCACGTAGTCGTCGCCGCCCGCGGTGATGCCCGCGATGCGGTCCTCGACGGCGTCCCGTGCGGTCAGGAACAGCACACACACATCGGGCCGCACGGCGTGCAGCGAGCGCAGCACGGCGAAGCCGTCGGTGTCCGGGAGCATCACGTCGAGGACGACGGCGTCGGGCAGCAGTTCGCGTGCCGCGGCGACGGCCGAGACACCGTCGCCCGCCGAGCGGACCTCCCAGCCCTCGTACCGCAGGGCGCCGGAGAGGACCTCCGCGAGGTCGGGGTCGTCGTCGACGACGAGGACCCGGAGCGGGGCGCCGTCGGTCCGGGTCAGAGCGGGGCGGGTGGAGCCACGGGGGCGGTGGGTGTTCATCTCACGTACCAGAATGCCGCTTCGCCGCGCTGGGGGCCGCTCCCCGGACCTCTGAGTTCGCTCTGAGTCCGCCGTGCGGCCGGACCACCGGGTCACCCTGTCCACCTGCTGCGGGGCCGCGCCGCAGGCCACGCGCTGAGAGCGGGCTCAGAGGTTGCGTCGGCACAGTGGCGTCCCGCACGGCCGACGGTCGTACGGACAGCCGAAGGGACCCACGGATGACGACGGCATACGCACAACGAAGGGCCGCCCCCGCGCCTGCCGCGCCACGGCGCTCCGCCGCGGGCCCCGTGCTCGCCGTCCTGTGGGGAGGGGCCGCCGCCGTGATCGCCCTGTGGTGGCACGACACGGGGTCGGTCGTGGGCGCCGCCGGCTGGCTGACCGGGGCCGGACGGATCGCGGGACTGCTGAGCGGGTACGCCTGCGCCATCCTCGTCGCTCTGATGGCCCGTGTCCCGCTCCTGGAGCGGCGGATCGGGTCGGACCGGGTGGCGCGCTGGCACGCGATGGCGGGCCGCTACACGATCTGTCTGTTGGTCGCCCACGTCGTGCTGATACTTCTCGGGTACGCCGTCCAGGACGGCTCCTCGGTCCTGGACGAGACGCTCACCGTGGTCCTGGACTACCCCGAGATGCTCAAGGCCACCGCCGGTACGGTCATCCTGCTCGCGGTCGGGCTCGTCTCCGCCCGCGCGGTGCGCCGTCGGGTCAGCCATGAGTTCTGGTACTACGTGCACCTGCTCACCTACGCCGCGGTCTTCCTCTCCTTCGGCCACCAGCTCGCCCTGGGATCCGACTTCACCGCCAACGGGCCGGCGCGGGCCGCCTGGTATGCGCTGTATCTGGGCGCCGCTGCCCTGGTGGCGTGGTTCCGGATCCTCGCTCCGGTACGGCTCAACGTGCGTCACCGGCTGCGGGTCGACTCCGTGCGCCAGGAGGCGCCAGGTGTGTACTCCGTCGTCATCCGTGGCCGGCGGCTGCACGAGATGGGCGCGCGGCCGGGGCAGTACCTGCGCTGGCGGTTCCTCACCGAGGGCATGCGCTGGACCTCCACGCCGTATTCCCTGTCGGCGCCGCCGCGTCCGGACCTGCTGCGCATCACCGTCAAGGCGCTCGGTGACCACAGTTCGGCCGTCGCCCTGCTGCGGCCAGGCACCCGCGCGTGGGCGGAAGGCCCCTACGGAGCACTGACCGCCGAGCGGCAGACCTCGCACAAGTCACTGCTGATCGCGGGCGGTGTCGGCATCACACCGCTGCGGGCCCTGTTCGAGACGCTGCCCGGTGCGCCCGGCGACGTCACCCTCCTCTACCGCGCCCACGCGGCCGAGGACCTCGCCCTGGGCGGCGAGCTGGAGGCCGTCGCACGGTGGCGTGGGGCGAAGGTGCTGTACGCGCTCAACGGGCCGTACGGCCAGCGCCCCGACCTCACGGGACCCTCCCTGCGCGCGGCGGTACCCGACCTGGATGCCCACGACGTGTACCTGTGCGGCCCGCACGGGTTCGCACGGGACCTGTACGAGGCGCTGCGCACCGCCGGGGTTCCGGACCGCCGTATCCACCACGAGTCCTTCGAGCTGTGAGGCCGTCTTGCACACGTTGAGGAAGAACCGTCCGCTGCGCCGCATCGTGCTGGCGGGTGCCGCGACCGTCTCCGGGATGGTTCTGCTGCTCTCGCTGAAGCCGCACACCACGCCGGCTGTCGCCGGGGTGGCCACCGTTCCCGCGCCGTCCAGCAGTTCGAGCGGAACAAGCGGCTCGAGCGGCTCGGCCACGGGCACCGGGACCCGCACAGGAGCCTCGGTCCAGACCCGCTACGGCCCCGTCCAGGTCCGCGTCACCCTGAAGAACGGGAGAGTCACCGACGTCACCGCGCTCACCTACCCTCAGGAGAACCCGCGGGACCAGCAGATCAACGCCTACGCCATCCCGCAGCTGACCAGAGAGGCACTCAGCGCCCAGAGCGCCGACATCGACACCGTCTCCGGCGCCACGTACACCAGCGAGGGCTACCGCCAGTCGCTCCAGTCGGCGCTCGACTCCGCGAGCCGCTGACGCCTGCCTCCGCCGTCGACCGGGACCGCGCTTCGCGGCATCTCGGTCTGCAGCGGAGCCTTCATGGCGACTGGCATACCGAGCCGGGTGACAGAGGGCCGCATGCCGAGCCGCCAGTCGAGCTCACGCTCCGAGACATAGACCAATGCCGACGCTCCCTCGCACGCTGGATCTTCCCAGTCCACGCAGGCAATCTCCCTCACCTGCAGGCCTTCACTCCAGGCCCGCAGCGAGACCTCATCGCCCCGCGGCGTTCAGCCGGTCCGTCACCTGCTGCGACGCTCCAGCCCGGGACGGCTGCACCGGCCCGGTGGGCGGCGAGCAGCGCGGCGCCGGTGGCCTGCCGGAGAACCCGTCCGTCCCCACGCTCATAACCGTCCGCGACCGGACGTCCTGTACTCACAGCCGGGCGCGCTGCCAGCCGCAGGAGGATCTCACAGGCACATTCCGGGCCCTAGACATGGAGGACGTACGCCGGCAGCCCGCGGGCTCGGCGGGAACGAACTGACGCCAAGTCACCCGCGGAGTCTCCGCTGGAGGCTCGGACCGCGCCACTCAGCGGTTGCGCAGAGCGGCGAGCGTGGTGTCCAGGTCGGCCGCGCGCGGGCGGTTGTGGGGCAGCGTGCCGAGCACAACCGCCATGCCACACGTGTTCGTGAGGGCGGAGAACACCAGGCCACCCGCGACGCCCACAGCAAGGAGCTGGAAGGCCGGGTGCACGAGCAGGCCCAAAAGGAGACCGAGCAGGACCAGACTTCCGGCGGTGCAACGGACCTGGCGTTCCATACTCCAGCCCGCCCGCGTGTCGCAGGCGGCCGGCGTCTGCAGGTCATGCCCCTCGGCGGCCCAGGCGCCGGTGCCGCCAACGAGCGTGGCGGTGATGACACCCTGCTCCGCCAGCAGCTTGCAGGCACTCTCGGAGCGCGCGCCGGAGGCGCACACCACGAGGACGTCACCGCGCTCGGCGGCGTGCCGAATCTCCGGCAGCGCCCGCCGGATGCGGCCGAGCGGGATGTTCAGGGCACCGGGCAGATGGCCGGAGGCGTACTCGGCGGGGCTGCGCACGTCGATGACGGTCAGTTCATGGAGCCGGGTGAGGGCCTGATCGGTGGCGAGGGCGACGGGGGTGGGTGAGCTGGGCATGGCAGGTGTGATCCTTAATGGTTGAGATTTTTTGTTGGTCGACGCCGTCCCGAACCACCACGTAATGTACCCCTAGGGGTATTTTTAGGAGTGATCGTGGAACTGGAGCTTGAGGGTGCGGACCTGAAGTCCGTGCTGAACCGGCTGCGCCGGGCGCAGGGGCAGATCTCCGGCGTGATCCGGATGATCGAGGAGGGACGGGACTGCGAGGACGTCGTCACGCAGCTCGCCGCGGCCTCCCGCGCACTGGACCGCGCCGGTTTCGCGATCATCGCGACCGGCATGCAGCAGTGCCTGACCGACATCGAAGCCGGCCGCAATAACGGCGAGGACGCCCAGCAGATGCGCGCCCGGCTGGAGAAGCTGTTCCTGTCCCTGGCTTGACTTCCCCCTCCTCGTGAACGGGGAGGATTCCCACAGCTCGCGCCGCGGGGTTTTCTGCTTCGTCGCCGATTGCCCGCCCGGAGTGCTGCGTTGAGGTCTCCCCCGGCTGAAGCCGGGGGGCACCCACGAAAGACATCCGCTGAGAGTTCGCGTCGCGGCGGCCGTCACAGGGCGGCATCGATCAGCATGAAGGCCGCCACGGCCACCAGCGACAGGGCGAAGATCCGCTGCAGTGCGTGCGCGGAGAGCTTCGTGGCCAGCCGTTTCCCGTCCCAGGCACCGAGGACCGCGGCTCCGACGAACGGGCCGACAACCGCCCAGTCCAGCTCCTCGACCGTACCGGCGCGCGTCATCAGCGCAGCCATCGAGTTGACGGTGATGACCAGCAGGCTGGTGCCCACCGCGTTCCGCATCCGCATGCCGAGCACGCTCACCAGAGCCGGTACGGCGAGGAAACCACCACCGACGCCAAGGACGCCGGTGACCGCGCCCAGCCCGGCACCCGCGGCCGCGGCCCGGCCCGGCCGTACCGGCACGACGGTGTCCGCGTGCGGGCGGGTCCGTAGCATGCGGAGCGCGGCCGCACCGGCCACCACCGCGAAGGCCGCTGTCAGCGCGGCCGCCGGAATGCGTCCGGCGAGCGCGCTACCGAGCATCGCCGGGCCTGTCCCGGCCGCCGCGAACAGCAGCCCCGTGCGCCAGCGGACGTGCCCGTCGCGGGCGTGCGCCGACATCGCGGTGGCCGAGGTGACGGCGACGATGACCAGGCTCGCCGTGGTGGCCGCGACCGGGGTGAAGTCGAGCAGGTAGATGAGGGCGGGGACGGCCAGCACACTGCCCCCGCCCCCGAGCGCGCCGAGCGCCAGGCCGATGACGGCCCCGGCAATCAGGGCGAGAAGGAGAGCACTCACGCGACGACGCCGCTGCGGCCGTGAGCATCCACCACCGGCAGCCCCGCACCCGCCCAGTCCTTCATGCCGCCGATCACGTCCACGGCCTCCGCGCCGCGGGCGACGAGTATCTCAGCGGCCTGCTGGGAGCGATTGCCCGAGCGGCAGATCACGATCAGGGACCGTGCCTGCGCGTTCGCGGGCAGCCCGGCTCCCGCGACCAGCGCGGACAGGGGCAGGTGCACGGCTCGGGGGGCATGTCCCGCCTGCCATTCGTGTGGTTCGCGGACATCGAGCAGCACGGCGTCGCCGTCGGCTGCGGTGCTGCCGTGGCCGGTGCGTGCGGCCGCTTCCTGGGTGGTCACGCGGCCCGCGCCGCCCCGGCTTCGTCGGATGATGCTCATCCTGGTTTCTCGCTCCTGTTTCCCGTGTTTCCCGTGTCGGTTGGCCAGATCGGCCGGGCCTTTGCGGCGTCCGGCACCGTCAGGGGTTGCGCACGGTGAGTCCTGCCTTCTCAGCCGCGTCGAAGGAGTCGTCCACGGCGACGACGGCACGGCCGGCGGCGTCGAGCAAGGAGGCGGCGATGGCGGCGCGCATGCCGCCCGCGCAGTGCACCCACACCTCACCGGCGGGGACCTCTTCGATGCGGCGGTGCAGGGCGTGAAGCGGGATGTGGACCGAGCCCTCGACATGCCCGCCGGCCCGCTCAGAATCCCGCCGGACGTCCAGGACGACGACGCCCTCTGCCGGGAGCCGACCGGCGAGGTCGGCAAAGGTCGCGCGGCGGAAGGCGGCCGGTACGGCGCCCTCGGGCACCCAGTCCTTCGGCCCGCCGGTCACCGCGGCGGCCGGACGGTCGATGCCCACCCGGACCAGCTCGCGCTGAGCGGCGGCCAGTTGGCCGGGCGACTCGGCGAGCAGCGTGAGCGGCTTACCCCACGGAATCAGCCAGGCCAGATAGGTGGCGAGCTGGCCTTCGGCCTCGAAGTTGAAGGAGCCGGAGACGTGCCCGGCGGCGAAGGCGACACGGTTGCGCAGGTCGACCACCCACTCCCCCGCGGCCAGCCGGGCGGCGATCTCCTCGGCGTCCGCGAGGACGGGCGGGGTCAGATCGACGGGCTTCGGGCCGGCGGCGTTGGCAGGGCCCATGTGCGTGTAGTAGGCGGGGATGTCGTCCAGGCCGGCCAGGAGGTCGGCGACGAAGTCGTCCACGTCCCGGGTGAGGGCCTCATTGGAGGCTTTCTCCTTGCCGATGGTCGTGTCGCTGCCCTCTGTCTGAGCGGAGGAGCAGAAGCTGCCGAAGCCGTGTGTGGGCAACACCGCCGTCTCCTGGGGCAGTTCGGCGGCCAGCCGGTGCGCGGAGGCGTGCTGGGCCCGTGCGAGGTGCTCGGTCAGCCGCGGTTCGACGAGGTCGGGGCGGCCGACGGTGCCGATGAGCAGCGAACCGCCGGTGAACACTGCGACCGCCGTGCCGTTCTCCTCCAGTGCGTAAGAGGTGTGGTGCGGGGTGTGACCGGGTGTGGCCAGGGCACGCAAGGTCAGCCCGGCGTCGGCGTCGACCTCCGCGCGGTCGCCGTCGTGCACCGGTACGCGCTCGAATGAGACTCGCGCGCCGGCGGGGACGAGATACGCGGCGCCGACGACCCGCGCAAGCTCCAGCCCGCCGGTGACGTAGTCGTTGTGGATGTGCGTCTCGACGACATGGGATATCCGCACCCCGCGCCGGGCGGCCGCCGCGATCACCTGGTCGACGTCGCGGGGCGGGTCGACCGCCACTGCCGTTTGCCCGCCGCCCGCGAGATAGCTCCGGTTTCCGAGACCCGGCACCTCGATCGTGTCGACGAAGAACACGAGGTACTCCCTTCCAGTGAAGAATTACCCCTGGGGGTATGCGTTCGACGGTAACATGAGTACCCCCGGGGGTATTTTCAAGGACGAGGAAAGCCCGCAGGAACGAGAAAGGCCACACCATGCGCTACGACCGCACCGTGCACCTCGACACCGACTTCGCCATCACCGTGGACCGGGTCCGCGAAGCCCTCGTCGAGCAGGGCTTCGGCATCCTCACCGAGATCGACGTCACCGCCACGCTCAAGGCGAAGCTCGATCACGACATGGAGGACTACGTGATCCTGGGCGCCTGCAACCCGACCCTGGCCCACCGCGCCCTGGAAGTGGACCGCTCCATCGGCCTGCTGCTGCCGTGCAACGTGGTCGTCCGCTCCGACGGCGCCGGCACCGTCGTACAGGCCCTGGCACCGAACACGATGGTCGCCCTCACCGAACTCGACGCCCTCCGTCCGGTCGCCGAAGAGGCCACCCAGCGCCTCGACGCCGCCCTGACCTCCCTCACCACGACGGACGTGACCACCTGACCTCAGAGCCCGTGCCTGCCGCCGGATGCGGGCAGCCGGCCCGACGCCCACGAACCCCATGGACACGAGCTCCCGCTGGACTGACCCGCGTGCGACGCGTCAGTGCACAGCCGCACGACGCGCTCGGCGACCGGCTGTGCGGTCCCAGCCGGAGCGGCAGCAGAGCAGTCCCCGGCGTCCACGGCCCTCACGTTCCGCGCACCGAACGGCGCTGACTCCATCCACACCAGCCGAGCCCATCACAAGGCTGGGGCCGGTCACGGCACCCGCGAGGTAGTTGCGGCCACGGAGAACGCCTGGCCGCCCGCGATGACCGCCAAAGGGCCTGGAAGTCCGGATACACGAGCATGCCGAGGACTGCCCCGACGAGAGAAGACGACCGACGCACCGTGGGTGCGAAGGGGCCGTGGCGCGTAACCGAGCGGCCCCTTCGAACAGGTCCGGTGTACGACGCTCACGCGGACCCGGGCACGCCGTTCGGCACAGGGCTGGGGATCGTCGTGGCGAGATCGGCGGGCAGCGCCGGTGCGGCGGCCGCCGCCGTCTCCCGGGCCAGGAAGGTGCCGAGTTCGCCGATCGTACTCATCAGCGGTGCGGGGAAGACCACCGTGCTGTTCTTGTCGACAGCGATCTCCACCAGGCTCTGCAGATTACGCAGTTGCAGGGCCAGCGGGTGGGCCATCATCGTGTCCGAGGCGTCCCCGAGCGCGGCGGCGGCCAGCGACTCGCCCTCCGCGTTGATGATCTTCGCTCGCTTCTCCCGCTCGGCCTCGGCCTGGCGGGCCATGGCGCGCTTCATGCTGTCGGGCAACTGGATGTCCTTGAGCTCGACCAGCGTGACCTCCACGCCCCATTCGACGGTGCTGACGTCTAGGGTCTCGCGGATGCCCAGGTTGATGCGGTCGGTCTCGGAGAGCGTCTCGTCAAGGGTGTGCTGGCCGACGACCTTGCGCAGTGTGGTCTGGGCGATCTGGTTGATCGCCGCATGGACGTTCTCGATGGCGATGACCGACTTCACCGCGTCGGTCACCCGGAAATAGGCGACCGCGGACACGTCCACGCTCACGTTGTCCCGGGTGATGATGCCCTGGGACTGGATGGGCATGGTGACGATCCGCAGTGACACCCGGTGCAGGACGTCGACGAACGGGATGATGAAGCGCAGCCCTGGATCCCGGGTTCCCTTCAGCCGTCCGAAGCGGAACAGCACTCCTCGCTCGTACTGCTTGACGATTTTCACGGCCATCGCAAGTGTCACGACGGCAAGAACACCGACGATGACCAGAAGGAAGATCAGTGCTTCCATGTGCTGCTCCTCAGGATGAGAACCACGCCGGTCTCGCGCGAGGTCCCGGGGCGGGGGATGAACACGGCGGCGCGCGATCCACCGGGCACCGGCACGCTCTCCATGTGCTCGGACCGTCGTAAGAGCCGCGCCGCCGCATGAGCGGGGCACGGAAACGCGATGCGGACCGTGGGCCCGCCGTGTCTCCAGCATCGCTTGCCGCGCACGTCCGCCGCTTGGGCCGAACGGTCCCCTACGTGCCGGGATATACCCGCGGACGGCTCAGCCGTTGTCGGCGAGAAGAGGGACGGTCCACTCCAGAGTGGTACCGGTGGGACGGTGTGGAACGAGGGTGAGGGTGCCGCCGAGGTCCGCCAGGGCGAGCCCGGCGGCCAGCAGGTAGCGGATGTTGCGGACCCGCACCAGGGCCCGCTCGTCATAGACGCGGTAGCCGTTCACAGCACGCTCCGAGGAGATCAGCCCGGCCTGCTCATAGCGCTGCAGCGCACGAGCGGTCGCCCTATAATTGAAGAGTTCTTCAATTCGTAAGTTGCGGTGGTCAACAGGTGATCCACGGTACGGAGGCTGGGGTGGGCGCAGCTATCGAGGCATTGCTGGAGCGGGTCCAGGCGGCCCGAGCCGGGCTCGCGGCCGCGGTGGCAGCCCAGGACCCGTATGAGGTTGCGGCGGCGCAGGACGAGCTGGACGACGCGGTGCGGTTCGCCCGCCGGCATGGGCTCGACGTCGACGTGGACCAGTCGGACAAGGGGTGAACGGCATGCCGGTTCCGCTGTACCAGGCGAAGGCGGACTTCTTCCGTATGCTCGGCCATCCGGTGCGGATAAGGGTGCTGGAGCTGCTGCAGGATGGGCCGAAGCCGGTGCGTGACCTTCTGGCCGCCATCGAGGTCGAGGCATCGAACCTGTCGCAGCAGCTGGCGGTATTGCGCCGCTCCGGCATCGTGACCGCCACCCGCAGCGGCTCGACCGTGGTGTACGAACTGGCGGGCGGGGATGTGGCTGAGCTGCTGGCAGCGGCGCGCCGGATCCTGTCCGTACTGCTGACGGGCCGCCAGGAACTGCTGGACGAGCTGCGGGCAGCGCAGCCGGTGCGGTGATGGGCGGGCGTTCCTTCCGGCCGCCGTGGCGCCGGGGTCGGCCCGCTGCGGACATGGGGAATGTGCCGTCGCCGGTTCAGGGCCACGTCGTCTCGGTAGCGGTGGGGCGGGACGCGGTGCGGCAAGCCCGGGAGGCGGTGGCCGCACGCTTCGGTGAGGTCGGCGTCGCGCCTGGCTCCGCGTTCGCCGACGCGGTGCAGCTGGTGGTCAGCGAACTGGTCGTGAACGTGCTCCGGCACGCGCCGCGGTCCCCGGTCGACGTCGTGGGCATGACCGTCGGGGCGGGCCAAGTGGTCGTCAGTGTCGCCGACGCCGAGCCACGCCTGCCCAACCTGGCGCCGGATGCCATGAGGGCGGGACTGCAGCTGGTGGCCGAGCCGGCTGCGCAGTACGACGGTGACATCGACGCGGAACCGGCTCGCGACCATGACAGCAAGGTGGTCCTCGTCCGGTTCCGCATGCCGTCGCAGGCCACGTGAACGCGGAGACACAGGACAAGGAGTCGGCATCGTGAGTGATGAAGCAGGTACGGCCGAACAGCCGGAGAACACAGGACACAAGGACAAACGCAAGGACCGCGAGTGGCAGATCGAGCGTGGTGTCGCGATCCGGGCCGGCTTCTACATCTTCGGCACCCATCTGTTCGCCGGGTTCGTATGGCTGCTCTTCTACCTGGGCGAGCACGCGCAGAAGTAGTTGGGCACAGAGGTTCCATGCTCCCCTGCCCCTGGCCCCAGCGGCCTCCTCGTCGGTCGGCTCGAAGCCACATTGCGCGATCTCGCTCTCGCAGCCGGTGCAGGGTGTGCACGTGGCGACTTGTACCGAGTCGCCGAACCGCTGGGCCGCCTGCGGCTGCTCGCCCTCCGGTTTGGCCGGGGCAGGTTCGGTCATCGGCACGGTGTCGCAGGCCCCGCGCAGTCGGCCCATGCCCCTTCCGTGGCGTGACACCTCGTCCGCAGGCGTCCAGCACGCCATCGAGCGACCGGAGTTGCGGTACTCGGGGCGGAGGCGGCCGCCCGGCACCGGGAGCTCTGTCAACCGCCGGGCCACGAATCGGCCGTTGATCGTGGGCCGTCGTTACGACGACGGCCTTCCCTGCGGCTGGGCGGCCTGCAGATCGGCGAGCAGTTCGGCCTGGCCGGCGAGTACGCCAGAGAGGATGGTGCGGGCGACGCGGAGCAGTTCGGCGATGTGTGGGCTGGTTAGTGAGTAGTACACGGCCGAGCCCTCCTTACGGGTCACCACCAGGTTCGCCCGTCGCAACACCGCGAGCTGCTGGGACAGATGGGCCGCCTCGATCCCGACCTCTGGCAGCATCTCCGCGACCGCATGCTCGCGCTCGCTCAGCAATTCCAGGACCCGGATGCGCGCGGGGTGGCCGAGGGTTTTGAAAAACTCAGCCTTCAGTTGGTACAGCGGCGTACTCACCGTGCCGTCCCCTCTCCGGCTGATCCATAGGGCCCTGCCGGCCCGTGCTCGGCACATCGCGTCCACCCACTCGTCAAACCCATGCGGACCATCCTCGCCTGCGGCGGCGGCCACGCCGAATTTGCGCGGGAGAACCGATCCGCCTGAAACCAGCGGTACCGATCTCAACAATTGCTAATATTAGCAACTCCATACGTGCGGTGAGCAGACTTGCATGAGAGCCGTTCCACTGCGTGGCGGGTCCGTTGCCTGGTTGAAGTGCCCGGCCTGCCGCCTCAAATGCCGCCCCAGGGCCGTCGGCCCGGACGGACAGTGCCCGCAGTGCGGCGAGGCCCGGATGCTGAAGCTGTCTTTCGGTAGCCAGACGGTCAGGTCCGCGTCGGACAAGCGACCGGCATTGACCTCGACGCACAATTCCATGAAGGCGTAAGGCACCCACTGCCGGTCCGTCCGATCCGGCAGCGGGATGCGCTTCCAGTGGGGGCCTGCCGGAGCGAACCGCCTTGCCTCGGAGGCCGCCTGTCCAATCGACCCGGTGCGGGACAGCGACGGCGCCTTCGCCCCGGCTGGACCCAGCGGACTCACTCGCCGGCGTCGACCACGGATGGCCATCCAGGCGTGCGCCACTCGTTGCGGTCATCCGGTCGCTCGCCGTGGCGTGTGCTGTGGGCTGCGAGTGCGTGCGGCAGGTCGGCGTGGACGGGAATGGGCGGACTGCCCCGGTCGGAGACGGCGGTGCCGTCCGCGGGGATCGCGGCCAGTTCCAGGCTCCGTCCCGCTGCGGCGAGGTGTTGGGCAGCCTCGGTGATCGCCAGCCGCCCCTCGGTCGACCAGCCGCGCAGTCCGGTTAGATCGACGATGACCGGACCGCTCCCGCGTCCCACCACCCAGCCGACGGCACCACTGAAGCGGCGTACGGCATCCGGGCCCAGGAATCCGGCGACGGACAGGATGCCGAGGTCCTGCTCGACGGTGTAGCGCCACTCGATGGTCATGGTCGTCAATGTCCTTCCACATGGGCCTGTCGGTTGGAGGGAGGGGTCACAGGGGGAGGGTGATCCAGATGCTCTTGCCCTTGCCGTCGGCATCACCCCTGACGACCGCGGTGCCGCCCAGGCCAAGGGTGAGTTCCATGACGGTGGCCAGACCGCCCCTTCCGGTGCCGGTGGCCGCGCCGTACAGCGGCGGCTGGTAGGGGTGGCGGTCATGCACGGCGAATGCGAGGCAGTCCTCGCTCGCCGCGAAGATGACCGTCATCTGCGGGGAGAGCGCCACAGCGTGCCGGATGCTGTTGGTGACCAACTCGCTCAGGATCAGCAGGGCCGGGCCGATGGCGGGATGGCGGGGGCTGATACCCCATTCCTTCAGGGCCAGCTCGGCGGTCTCCCGGGCGGTCCGGACCGCGGACGGCATCGCGGGCAGCGTCAGCACATGCCGGTAGGGCAGGGCCGCGAGGTGGGCGCTCATCAGGCCTCCACGCGAACGAGACGAAATCCGCTCATCGTCGTGGGGTGCAGCCGCAGCAAGGTGTCGTGCGGGCCGTGACTCCAGCCGGCGAGCGTGCGCCGGTAGTATGCCGCCTCCTCCGGGTCGGTGATCACATCGACCGGCCCGGTGACGGTGACGCTCCAGCCGGTGCCGGCCACCGCGCGGATCTCGTCCACGTGGTAGGTCGCCGCAAGGGGGACCGCGGCTGCCGGGGCGGGCGTGCGCACGACCAGGCGGCCGTACTCCCATGTGTGCCGGCCGGGCCGGATGGTGGTCAGGTCCCGCCGGGCGTACACCAGACGTCCCAACGAGCTGCCCTCCAGCAACCAGAGGGCCTCGGCCCCGGAGACGTCGGCCATGCGCAGCGATGCAGGCGGGATACTCATCCGACGGTTTCCTCTGTCTCCGCGCTGACGGGCCGGGATGTTTGGGCAGGCACGGGCCGCATCACACCGGCGCTCTCCAGGTGGGCGCGGGCGCCCTGGATGGCTTCGGGCGTGGTGGCGAACTCGCGTCCCTGCAGGCGCAACAGCTCCAGCGCGCCGACCGACTCCAGAACCTGGCGCTGGCCGGGTCGTATGCCGGAGGTCATGACCACGATGCCGCGCCGGGCCAGTTTCTCCACCGCGTCTTTGAGGACCAGGGCACCGGTGGCGTCGATGGTGGTGACCCGGGACATGCGCAGAATGACGACGCGGACGTCGGCGACCTCGGCCAGTTCGAGCAGGAAGCGGTGGGCGGCGGCGAAGAACAGCGGGCCGTCGATGCGATAGGCGACGATGTGCTCGGCGAGCAGGGCATGCTCCTCAACGCTGTGGTCGCCGCGGTCAAGGGGGATCTCCTCGAGGCGTGCCTCCTTGGCCACGGCGCGCAGGGCGAGCGCGCCCGCCACTATCAGGCCGATGATCACCGCGTAGACGAGATCGAGCGCGAGGGTTGCGACGGCGGTCAGCACAAGGATCAGGGCGTCCGAGCGGGTGGCCTTCACCATCGCCCGCAGCGAGCCGACCTCGACCATGCGGATCGCCGTGGCCAGCAGCACGCCAGCGAGTGCCGCAAGCGGGATCTTGGAAACGAGGGGCGCAGCGGCGAAGACGATCACGGCGAGGATCGCGGCGTGGGTGAGCGCGGCAAGCCGGGAGCCCGCGCCGGTGCGGACGTTGACCGCGGTACGGGCGATCGCGCCGGTCGCCGGGACCCCGCCGAACAGTGGGGCCGCGATGTTGGCCAGGCCCTGGCCGAACAGCTCCCGGTCTGGATCGTGCTGTTGGCCGACCGTCATCCCGTCGGCGACCGCGGCCGACAGCAGGGATTCCAGCGCGGCCAGGGCGGCGACCGCCACGGCCGGGGCGATCAAGGTGCCGAGTGAGCCGAGGTCGAGGAAGGCGAGCGAGGGTGCAGGCAGCCCGGAGGGCAGGTCGCCGATCGGTTTCGCTGAGGTCAGGCCAGCGACCTGCGTCACAACGGTGGCCGCGATCACCGCGAGGATGGAGAACGGGATGGTGGGCCGCCAGCGGGCGCCGATGAGCATGACGGCGGCCACGGCCACGGCCAGGGCAAGGGCGGTCCAGTTCGGGCGGTGGGCGAATTCGTCCAGGGCACGCCAGGTCACCACGAGGACGCGGTCGCCCTCCGGTCTGGACACCCCCAGGGCGTTCGGGATCTGCTGCAGGCCGATCACGCAGGCGATGCCGAGGGTGAAGCCCTCGACGACCGGCGCGGGCACGTACTGCATGTACTTCCCGGCCTTCAGGACGGCGAGCGCGACGAGGATCCCGCCCGCCATCAGCCCGACCGTGAGAACACCGGACGGGCCGTGCTGGGCGACGATCGGCACCAGTACCACCGTCATCGCACCGGTCGGTCCGGACACCTGCAGATTCGACCCGCCAAAGATCGCGGCCAGCGCGCCCGCGACTACGGCGGTCGCCAGCCCCGCCTGCGCGCCGAGCCCGGAGGAGACCCCGAAGCCGAGTGCGAGCGGCAGCGCGACGATGGCCACCGTAAGGCCGGCCAGCAGGTCACGGCGCGGGCCACGGCGCATGTCCACCACGTCCCTACGGCCGGGCAGCAGCGCGGTGAGCCGGGCCCTGGCCCGGCCGAACAAGATCCTCATGGCGCTGCCACCTCGCCATCTCGCAGCTCGGCCAGCAGATCGTTCCGCCCGGCCAGCATCTCGGTCAGGATCCGGCGCGCGGCCTGCATCAGGTCGGCAACATCCCCGCCGGCAAGCGCGTACACCACCGTCGCCCCGTCGCGGCGGGAGGTGACGATGCCCGAGCGACGCAACACCGCCAGCTGCTGCGACAGCCCGGAGGGCTCCACCTCGATCTCGGTCAGCAGGGCCCGCACCGGCATAGGCCCGTCCTGCAGCAGCTCCAGCACCCGTATCCGCACGGGATGCCCCAGCATCCGGAAGAACTCGGCCTTGGCCTGGTACAGCGGAACGGACACGACTCCTCGATTCCCCGGCAGCGCCCCACCCGGGGCGCAAAGGCTGCGCCCGCGACTACCTGCACACACAGCAAACACAGCATCTAACCAATTGCGAAATTTAGCAATTCAGCATCCGATCGCTGCCAGTTTGCTCAGCGAACGGGGCCAGCGGGTCAGCTCTCCTTGACCACGCTCGACTTCAACTGCCTCGCACCGCAGCCGACGATCTTGCAGTCGCCGGGACATGCAGAGGGAAACCGTCTTCGCCCGGCTGACCTGCTACAACACACGCCGAGACCAAGACCCAACCTCGCTCCTCAACAGGGCGCCCGAGCCGCGCAGAAAGAACTCACTGCCGTCACAAGAGGCTCACGGAGGAGGGCGAGAGGCCGCGTCTCGGGGCCACTGGCCCGCATCGCGTACAGCTCGCCATCGTCTGCTTGAAAACGGTGGTCGATCACCGTGCGACGACCCTTGTCCTCGTCGTCGTAACGGTAGGCAACTTCGGCCCAGGTGGTTCCGGCATCACGCTCGAGGGACATGTATCCCGGCTGTCGTGCGAACCCAAAGCCAGGGTCGTTCTCGGCCGCATCAAGGGAGTCGGCCGGGGTCTCCTCCTCAAGTCGGAAGATCTGGAGCTCGCGGCCGTCGGCGGGATCGTTGTAGAAGACCACGGGGGCCGCTTGGCCCTGCTTCTGGGTACGAGTCCAGCTCTCGGAGACGAGGAACGTGTAGCCGACGGGGTCATACACCCTGTGATAGGCGTCCTGGGCGGGTGCAGCCGTGGGAGGTGCGGCCGGAGGCATCGGGGTGACCGACGTCGGGCCGGGGGACAGCAGGCGTGAGGCGGCGAATGCCGCGACGATGACGAGCAGGACAGCCAGCGCGAAGCCCGTGGCGCGCCACCAATGCCGGGGGGTGGGTGGAGCCGTTCCGACATCGACTGTCCCCTCGAGGGTGTAGAAGATCGTCGAGGTGGGCGGATCCCTCTCCACCTGTTCCTCCGCCCTCACGACTCCACCCAACACCACCGGCGCATCGAGCAGTGACACCAGATACCTGCGCCACAAGGGCCCGTCCCGGCGCCGGCCTTGCTCCACCAGTTGATTCAGAGAATCGACATCCGTATCCGTCAGGGACGCCCAGAATCGCTGCGCAAGGCCCCTCACGACTCGATCACCTCGGCTTCGCCCGGCAGTACGCCGGGGTTCTCGGCCTTGGCCTCTGCCAACCCTGCACCGGACAATGTGCCACCGGCAAGCGCCTGCAAGGTGCGCGCGCTGCCCAGTTGGCGCAGTAGCGCCGGTGCGGACGCGCCCACGGCGACCGCGGCCAGCGCTCCCGTGAGTTGCGGGGCGAAGATCCATCCAGCCCCGGCACCGAGCGAAAGACGGGTGAGTGCGGCGAGCACATCGGACGGGGGATCTACATACTTGTCGAACCGCGGCAGCTGCTCGCCCCGCTTGCCCTTCGCCAAGGCGCGATGCCGGGCCGTCTGCCACGCCGCAATCCGCCCGTAGAAGACCACAATCTCCACCACGAGGCCACCCGTCGCACCGTATGCGATGGACATCGTCCACTCCATGGCCGTCCCCCTCGGCGATGGCGCCCTTCATCGCTCAACTCAGCATCGCAGACGGGTGATTGATCCGGGAGGAAGTTAGCGTATAACCCGTTGGCCCATATTTCGGCCTTCGTTGCCGACAGGAAACCATGCAATCGCGCCCACATCAGCCCTGTTCAGGCGGCAATTGACTCTTATGAAACCGCGCAAGAACCGATGCCAATGGTTCGCCCGACGAGACGTGCGGACACTCCTTGCTGGTACGCGCGTTTCTGGCAGCGTTGCCAGAACGCTTTCTCCTCTTTCGTCAGACAGAGGGGGCACGTGATCGCAAGAGGTCAAGTACGGCCGATGCTGCGCCAGTACGCGGCAGACGGCAGTGAATGCGATCAGGATGCGCTGAGATGGATCGATTCGCCGCACACCACCAGCCAGTTGGGGCCCACATGAGCGAAACGATTGCGTCAGCGGTAACTGGCAGCGCCGCCAACACCCGGGGCCAAGACCCGCGACGCAGCGCCGTGGGCCGCACGAAGCGGTCCGGGACGGCCGAAGACCGGTTCCGGAGCCTGCTGGAAGCGGCTCCCGACGCGATGGTGATCGTCGACGACACCGGGACCATCAAACTCGTCAACGCCCAGACCGAGGCACTCTTCGGCTACCAACGTGACGAACTCCTCGGCCGCCCGGTGGAGATGCTGATTCCCGGAAGGTTCCGCGCGCAGCACGCCGGCCACCGCGACGGATACACCGCTACTCGCCAGGTACGCCCCATGGGAGCCGGACTCGAACTGCACGGACTCCGCAAAGACGGCAGCGAGTTCCCCGTCGAGATCAGCCTCAGCCCCCTGGAAACCGACGACGGACTCCTCGTCTCCGCCGCCGTCCGCGACGTCAGCGACCGCAAAGCAGCCGAGGCACGATTCCGCGGCCTCCTGGAATCGGCCCCCGACGCGATGGTGATCGTCGACGACACCGGGACCATCAAACTCGTCAACGCCCAGACCGAGGCACTCTTCGGCTACCGCCGCGACGAACTCCTCGGCCACCCAGTCGAGTTGCTCATCCCCCACCGCTTCCACGCTCCCCACGCAAAGCACCGCCAAGGCTATGGCAGCGCTCACCAGGTACGCCCCATGGGAGCCGGACTCGAACTGCACGGACTCCGCAAGGACGGCAGCGAGTTCCCCGTCGAGATCAGCCTCAGCCCCCTGGAAACCGCCGACGGACTCCTCGTCTCCGCCGCCGTCCGCGACGTCAGCGACCGCAAAGCAGCCGAGGCGCGCATCAACGAGCTGGCTGCGCTGGTCGAGTCTTCCCAGGACGCCATCCTCGCCAAGACGCTCGACGGCCGCATCACCTACTGGAACGCCGCCGCTCAGCGCCTGTACGGCTACACGGCCGAGGAAGCCATCGGCCGGCACGTGTCCATGCTCGCGCCGCCGGAGCGCAAGGACGAGATCAGCCTGCTGCTGGACCGCCTGAGGAAGGGCGAGAAGATCGAGCACTTCGAAACGCTGCGCCTCACCAGCACCGGCGCCATGCTCGACGTCGACGTCACTCTGTGGCCCACACGCAGCCCGGACCACACCGTCATCGGCGCCTGCGCCATCATCCGTGACATCAGCGACCGCAAACGCGCCGAGGCCGAACTCACCGCACTGTACAAGCAGCAAAAACACATCGCCCTCACCCTGCAGCGCAGCCTCATGGGCACCCCGCCCGCGATCCCCGGCCTGGAGGCAGCCAGCCGCTACCGGCCGGCCACCCAGGGAGCCGGCGTGGGCGGCGACTGGTTCGACCTGATCCCACTCGGCGCCGGCCGAGTCGGCGTCCTCATCGGCGACGTCATGGGCCGCGGTCTGGAAGCGGCCTCCGTAATGGGCCAACTGCGCTCCGCCGCCCACGCACTGGCCAAGACCGGCATGCAACCCCGCCAGCTCATGCAAGCCCTGGACGCGGTCGTCGCCGACCTCGACGTACCCGACCAACTGGTCACCTGCTGCTATCTGGTCATCGCACCGGACTCCGGATCCGTGACCATCTGCTCAGCCGGCCACCTGCCCACCCTCATCTCCGCACCCGGCGAAGGCGTCCGCCGCCTCACCTCCCCCGTGAACACCCCACTTGGCGTCGGCGACACGCTCTACCAGCAGTCCAGCCCGGCCATCTCACCCGGAGCCACCCTCGTGCTGTACACCGACGGCCTTGTGGAGACGCCGTGCGGCGACATCGAGGACGAGATCGACAAGCTCGCCATGGCCCTCGACGACGCCTTCGCTCGCACGAGCCGCCTCGATGACGCAGCCGACCACGTCCTCGCATCCCTACTGCCGGACGCCGAGGGCCACGACGACGACGTCACCCTGCTCCTGGCCCAACTCCCCGCAGCGCCGCTGGCCATCGCCACCCAGGAACTGCCGGCCACGGCCTCCGCGGTGTCCATCGGCCGCTCGTTCGTGGTCAAAACCCTTTCCGACTGGGGCTGTGTCCCCGCGGCCGACGACGCAAGGCTCCTGGTCTCCGAGATCCTCACCAACGCCGTCCAGCACGCGGAAGGCCCGCTCGTCCTCCACCTGCGCCGGACCGAAACCGACCTCGCCGTCGAAATCAGCGACCTCAGTCCCCACCTGCCCCAGCCTCGACTGGCCGCCGAGGACGAGGAGTCCGGACGCGGCCTCATCCTCGTCGACGCCATCGCCGACACCTGGGGAGTCCGCCCGGACGAGCGGGGAAAGACCACCTGGTTCACCCTCCGGCTGTGACCTGCACACGACTCCCGGCCAAACATCACCGACCGGCGCCGGCCTCGTGACCCGTTCACGCTCGGTCAGCTTCAGCGGAGCCGGGCGGCGACGTACTCGGTGAGGTCGAGCAGGCGGTTGGTGTAGCCCCACTCGTTGTCGTACCAGCCGAAGACCTTGACCAGGTTGCCGTGCACCTGGGTCAGCGGGGCGTCCAGGACGCAGGAGGCGGGGTCACCGACGATGTCACGGGAGACGATCGGGGCGTCGGAGACGCGCAGGATCCCCTTCAGCGGCCCGTCGGCGGCCTCCCGGAACACGGAGTTCACCTCGTCCGCGGTCACGGCCCGATTCAGTACCAGGGTGAGATCGGTCAGCGAGCCGTCCTCGACGGGCACACGGACCGCGATGCCGTCCAGCGTGCCGGCCAGCTCCGGCAGGACCAGACCGACGGCACGGGCCGCCCCGGTGCTGGTCGGAATGATGTTGACGGCAGCGGTGCGGCCGCGGCGCGGGTCCTTGTGCGGCCCGTCCAGGACCACCTGGTCGTTGGTGTAGCCGTGGATGGTGGTCATCAGACCCTTGTCGATACCGAAGGCCTCGTCGAGAACCTTCACCATCGGCGCCACACAGTTGGTCGTGCACGAGGCGTTCGACACGACGTGGTCGCTGTCCGGGTCGTACGTGCTCTCGTTGACGCCCATGACGATGGTGGCGTCGACGTTCTTCCCGGGCACGGACAGCAGCACCTTGCGGGCTCCGCCCTTGAGATGCAGTCCGGCGTCCTCCCGGCTGCGGAAGCGGCCCGTCGACTCGATGACGACGTCCACACCCAGGTCGCCCCAGCGAAGGGCTGCCGGGTCACGTTCGGCGGTCACGGCGATGCGGTAACCGTCGACGGTGACCGAGTCATCGTCGTGCTCGACGGTGCGACGCAGCCTGCCGTACGTCGAGTCGTACTCCAGCAGATGGGCGAGCGCTGTCGGGGAGGTGAGGTCGTTAATTGCCACGACCTCGACCGGCGTGCCGGCCCCCGCGTCCGCGCGCTCCAGCACACAGCGCAGGTAGTTCCGTCCGATGCGCCCGAAGCCATTGATTCCCACACGCACGGTCATGTCGGCTGTCCTCCTGGGCGTCTCTGATGGGTGAGCCCAGCCTGCGGGTGCCGCAGCGGGTGGGACGTGGGCCGTACGGGGGCGGGTCGAGGGCCGTTCGGCCCTCCGTCGGGTACCTAAGAAACGGCTCCGCAGGTGGTTGGTGTGAAGGGTTGCCTTCGGCCACAGCCCCGGAATGGACCCCTGTCGTCAGGACTCCCAGGACTCCCAGGACTCCCAGGACTCCCAGGACTCTCGGGACCGAACCAAGGACCACTGGCCCCTGGGCCCGGCCGCACTCCCCCACCACGCTCGAGGCAAGGGCCGCCCGGAACGTCCGCGGCCCACCGCATCGGACATGGAGGTGCTCCCCATGCTTCGCCCCATCGTCGTCGGTCTGGACGGTTCCCCCGAAAGCCTGGCGGCAGCGGACTGGGCCGCCCGCGAAGCACAGCGCCGGGCGGTGTCCCTGCGTTTGGTGACTGCCTGGATCCGGCGGCCGGTCGACGTGCCCGCGGCCCAGGAGTCGCAAGCCCAGAAGCGTTGGGCGCAGCAGACGTTGGACGAGGCCCAGGACGATCTGACGGCGCGGTATCCGGAGCTGCCGATCGATGTCGAGCAGGCGTCCGATCTGGCCCCCCGCGTGCTTCTGGGGCAGGCGGAGAACGCCGAGATGCTGGTGCTGGGCTCACGTGGGCACGGCGTCATCGCGGGCTTCCTTCTCGGATCCGTGGGTCAGCGTGTGCTCGCCCGGGCGAAACGCCCCGTGGTGCTCGTGCGCGCGATCAAGCACGGCATGGTCGAGGGCGCCGAGACCGTCGATGTGGATCAGGACGGCGGCGCAGTGGTCGTGGGCATCCAGGACCGGGACGAACCGGCTGAAGAACTGCTGGAGTTCGCCTTCGCCACGGCGGCGGCCCGAGGTGTCACCCTGCGTGCGGTGCACGCGTGGAGCCGTCCACCGGTGTTCGCGTACAACCCAGGGGCCGTGCCCACGGGTGATGAGGACACCGGTGATGAAGCCCGCGTCGAGGAGGAGCTCCTGGATGCCCTGACTCCGTGGCGACAGCGATATCCACAGGTCAAGGTGGTCCGCAGCATCGGTCTCGCATCCGCCGCGGAGGTCATCCTCCAGGCCTCTCGGGACGCCGGTCTGGTGGTCGTCGGCCGCAGAACGGGCCGTCCGACCCTCGGCATGCGCATCGGCCCCGTCACCCACGGGGTGATCCACCACGCCATCGCGCCCGTCGCCGTTGTACCCCACGGCTGAGGGCCGACCGGACCCCGGGCCGGGGGCATTCGGACCTGCCGCCGACGGCTTCACCCGGACGAGTCTGTTATCGGCAGACCGGGTCACCAGGCTTTGAAACACCAAGACGTGCGCCCGGCAACGCGTACACCCCGCAGAGGAGATGCCCGTCGTGAGAGCAGCAGTCGTCCAGGCCTTCGGCCGGCCCCTGGTCATCGAGGAGCGCCCCGATCCCGAGCCGGGCCCCGGCCAGGTCCGTATCCGGGTAGAGGCCTCTGGTCTGTGCCATACCGACATCCACGCCGCGCACGGCGACTGGCCGATCAAGCCGACCCCGCCGTTCGTCCCAGGTCATGAGGGCGTCGGCATCGTCGAGGAACTCGGCGCGGGCGTCACCCACCTGGCGATCGGGCAGCGGGTGGCCGTGCCCTGGCTCGGCTGGGCCTGCGGGCGGTGTGAGCACTGTCTGTCCGGTTGGGAGACGCTGTGCGAGCAGCAGCGCAACACCGGCTACGGCGTGGACGGTGGCTACGCCGAGAAGATGCTGGCCTCGGCCGACTTCGCCACCCCGGTGCCCGACGGCATCGACCCGCGCGACGCCGCCCCGCTGACCTGCGCCGGCGTCACGACGTACAAGGCGCTCAAGGTCGCGGGCGTGGCTCCGGCCCAGCTGGTGGCGATCTCCGGCGTCGGCGGCCTCGGTCACCTCGCCGTTCAGTACGCGAAGATCGCCGGTGCCACCGTCGCCGCCATCGACGTCACCGACGAGAAGCTGGAGCTTGCCCGGAAGCTGGGCGCGGACATCCTCATCGACGCCCGCAAGGAGGACCCGGCCGAGGTGCTCAAGCGGCACGGCGGCGCGCACTCCGCCATCGCGCTCGCGGTCAACGAGCAAGCCTTCACCGCCGTCTACGGCGGTCTGCGGCGCGGCGGCAAGCTGATCATGGTGGCGCTGCCGGCCGGTGGCACCATCCAGGTCCCGATCTTCGACACCGTCCTGAACGGCACCTCCGTCATCGGCTCCATCGTCGGCACCCGCCAGGACCTCGACGAGGTGTTCCGGCTGCACGCGGCGGGCCGCACGAAGGTCATCTACCGGACCCGCTCCCTGGACACCGTCAACGAGTCCATCGCGGATGTGCTGCGCGGGGAGGTCGAGGCGCGCATCGTCTTCGAGATGTGAGACGACACCGCGTCACCACCGGCTTGGAGCCGCCCTCCGGACACGACGGCGTGTGCGGAGGGCGGCTGGCTTTCGTGGCCGACCGTCTCGTCGTCCTGCGATGGGGGAACCTCCGGTCGGAGCGGCAGGGGCGGGTCTGTGGAGCCCGCCCAGGGCGCAGCTGTCCTCTACGTGGCCTCGGAGTTCCGTTTCGGGCGGTGGTTCAGGCGTGCGGGACGACGGCCACGGGGCAGCCTGCGTGATGCAGGACCGCGTGGGTGACCGGACCGGTGTGGAAACCGAGGCGGCTGTCCCGGATCCGGCGTCCCACGACGACGAGCGCCGCGCCGGAAGCGGCGCGGGGCAGTTCGGCGGCCGCCCTGCCTTCGATGACGGTCTGGGTGACGGCGACCTCGGGGAACTTCTCACACCATGGGCGCAGCGTCGCGAGCACGGCGTGTTCGCGCTCCGCGAGCAGCTCCGGGCCGGGCGGCGGGGCGACCCGGTCGGCGACGGCGTATCCCGGCGGGACGGTGAAGGTGTGGATCACGCGCAGGGCGGCACCGCAGCGCCGGGCGGTCTCGAAGGCGAACTCGATCAGCTCGTCGCAGGGGTGGCCGGTGTCGAGGCCGAGGACGACATCGCGGTAGGGGGTCTCGGGAATCTCGTCGGGTGAAACGCCGGCGAGGGGCGAGAAGTGCTCGCCGGCGGCGCTCTCGCCCTCGCGGACCAGCACCACAGGGCGCGGCGACCTGGCGACGACCTTCGCGGACACCGAGCCGAGCAGGAACCCCGTGGCACCGCTGAGCCCGCGGGAGCCGAGTACCACCAGCTCGGCGTCCTCAGCCGCTGCCAGCAGGGCAGCGGCTGGCGAGTCCTTCACCTGTTGGTCCACGATCTGCAGCCCGGGGTGGGCGGCGCGGACGCTGTCCGACGCCTCCGACAGGATCTGCCGAGCCCAGCTTCGCTCGGTCATGTCCATGGGTACGTTGGCGGCGGGACGCGGGTGCAGCTGCCAGGCGTGCACGAGCCGCAGCGCGGCGCCACGGCGCAGGGCTTCCCGGGACGCCCAGTGCGCGGCGGCGCGGCTCTCGGGAGAAGGGTCGATTCCCGCGACTACGTGTCGGTCCATGGTCTGTGCCTCCTAGGTGTATGCGCTGTCCTCCGGCCCAGCCTGGTACGAACTCCAGACGGTGCACACGGGCCGGATGGGCCCTCTTCTTGGGCTCCACGGCCCCCCTTCCGACCTTGCGTCGTCGGAGTGCCGGGGGTGGCCGTCTCCTCCCTGCCTCCAAAGCTCACGGAAGCCTCACCGGTTCGCCGGATTGGGGCCGGTAGGGACACCGTCGGGGACCTTCGGCGCCTGAGCGCGGGGCTGGTCAAGAGCGAGAGTGGAGAGGGAAGCGGTACTGATCCCCCACGATGCCGTACTGATCCCCCACGATGCCGTTCCTCACCCACGCTGCGAACTCGACGACGGAGGCGTATCTCCATGGCCGGTAAGAACGACGGCAAGCCCACCACTCCCGACAGCGGGCCCTCCGAAACAGCGATCGCGGTGGACCGGCTGGTCACGAACGGGCTGAAGGCGCTCGCCGACTACGAGTCGCTGACTCAGGAGCAGGTCGACCACATCGTCAAGAAGGCGTCGGTCGCCGCGCTGGACCAGCACACCGGGCTGGCGGCGCTCGCCGTCGAGGAGACCGGCCGCGGTGTCTTCGAGGACAAGGCCGCGAAGAACATGTTCGCCTGCGAGCACGTCACCCACAGCATGGGCAGGATGAAGACCGTCGGAGTCATAGCCCGCGACGACATCGAGGACATCGTCGAGATCGCGGAGCCGGTCGGCGTGGTCTGCGCGATCACGCCCGTCACCAACCCCACCTCCACCACGATCTTCAAGGCGCTGATGGCACTGAAGACCCGCAACCCGGTCGTCTTCGCCTTCCACCCCTCCGCCCAGCGCTGCAGCGCGGAGGCGGCTCGCGTCGTCCGCGACGCGGCCATCGCCGCAGGGGCACCGGAGCACTGCGTGCAGTGGATCGAGACCCCCTCCCTCGAGGCGACCGACACTCTGATGCACCACCCGGGCGTCGCGCTCATCCTCGCCACCGGTGGCAACGCCATGGTCAAGGCCGCCTACTCCGCGGGAAAGCCCGCCCTCGGCGTCGGCGCCGGCAACGTGCCCGCCTACGTCCACAAGAGCGCCAAGCTGCGCCGGGCCGTCAACGATCTGGTGCTGTCCAAGTCCTTCGACAACGGCATGATCTGCGCCTCCGAGCAGGCGGTCATCCTCGACTCCGAGATCTACGACGCGGCGCTCGCCGAGTTCCGCACCCTGCACGCTCATCTGGCGACCGCCGAGGAGAAGGCGAAGCTGGAGGCGTTCCTGTTTCCCGTCGGCCCGGCGGGCGGCGGCTGCGAGCCCAAGGTCAACGCCGCGGCCGTCGGGCAGAGCCCGGCGTGGATCGCCGAGCAGGCCGGGTTCACCGTGCCTGCCGACACGTCCGTCATTCTGGTGGAGGCCGAACGGGTCGGCCCGGACGAGCCGTTGACCCGGGAGAAGCTGTGCCCGGTGCTCACCGTGCTCCGCGCGGATTCCGAGGCCCAGGGCTTCGATCTGGCCGCCGACATGGTCGCCTTCCACGGTCAGGGCCACAGCTCGGTCATCCACACCGAGGACCGCGAGCTCGCGGAAGCGTACGGCCGTCGCATGAAGACCGTACGGATCATCGTCAACTCGCCTTCCTCGCAGGGCGCGATCGGCGGTGTCTACAACAGCCTGTTGCCTTCGCTGACGCTGGGCTGTGGATCCTGGGGTAGCACGTCGGTGTCCAACAACGTCACCGCCGCCCAGTTGCTGAACGTCAAGCGGGTCGGCACCCGCCACAACAACCTCCAGTGGTTCAAGGTGCCGCCGAAGATCTACTTCGAGCCGCAGGCCATCCGCTACCTGACCTCCATGCCGGACATCCACCGCGTCACGATCGTCACCGACGCGACGATGACCCGCCTCGGCTTCGTCGACCGGGTGAGCCGCGTCCTGCAATGCCGGCCCGAGCCGGTGACTCTGCAGATCATCGACAACGTCGAACCCGAGCCCAGCATCTCTTCCGTCCAGCGCGGCGCCCGCCTCATGCGGGACTTCCGCCCGGACACGATCATCGCGCTCGGCGGTGGCTCCCCGATGGACGCCGCGAAGGTGATGTGGCTGCTGTACGAGCACCCGGACGTCGACTTCGCCGACATGCGGCAGAAGTTCTCCGACATCCGCAAGCGCGCCTTCCGCTTCCCTGTCCTGGGCGAGCGCGCCCGTCTGGTGTGCATTCCCACGACATCGGGAACCGGCGCAGAGGTCACCCCGTTCGCCGTCATCTCCGACCCCGCCACCGGTAAGAAGTACCCCCTGGCCGACTACGCCCTCACCCCCAGCGTGGCCATCGTCGATCCCCTGCTCACCGCCCAACTGCCCCCGGCCCTGGCTGCCGACAGCGGCTTCGACGCCCTCACCCACGCCATCGAGGCATACGTCTCCGTCTACGCCAACGACTTCACCGACGGCCCCGCCCTGCACGCCGTCCGCCTCATCTTCGACAACCTCGACGCAGCCGTGAACAACCGTGCGGGCAGCCCCGAGTCCCGGGAGAAGATGCACAACGCCGGCACCATCGCGGGCATGGCCTTCGGCAACGCCTTCCTCGGCATCGTCCATGCCATGTCGCACACCCTTGGTGCCACCTTCCACATCGCCCACGGCCGCACCAACGCGGTCCTGCTCCCGCACGTCATCCGCTACAACGGCACCGTGCCCACCAAGCTGACCGGCTGGCCCAAGTACGAGAGCTACCGCGCCCCGGAACGCTTCCAGGACATCGCCCGCACACTCGGCCTGCCCGCCGCCACCCCGGCACAGGGCGTGGAGTCCCTGGCCTGCGCTGTGGAACGGCTCCGTGACGCCGTGGGCATCGAGCCCTCGTTCCAGGCCCTGGGCGTGGACGAGCAGCACTACCTCACAGCCCTGCCCCAACAGGCCCTCAACGCCTACGAGGATCAGTGCGCGCCCGCCAACCCGCGCATGCCGATGCTCGACGACATGCAGGAACTGATGCGCACCGCCTACTACGGTCAGGCAGCGACACCGGCCCGGTAGACCGCTGCTCCGCGAATGCGGCACCGGGTCGCCTCATGAGGAGGCGACCCGGTGCCGCATGTCGTGACGCGCTCAGAAGGCCGGAAGCGGTGCAGAGAAGTCCAGGGCAGTGCTCTGGGACCGTTCCGGGCGAGGGTGACCGTGCTGCCGAGTTCCTGAGGCCGGGAGTGAAGGTTGACCGGGCTGCTGCAACGGCTGGTGGCCGGGCGATGCCACATCCGTTGTCGCTCCTGTGGAGACGCCCGTCGTGCCGGTGGCTTCGGCGCTGATGCCGACCGCCGTGGCGCGGGCGTGCCTGGCGGTGTCGGAAAGAGCCTCGCGACCAGGTGCTCGGCGTACTCATGCGGAACCGCGGTGTCGAGCAGGCCGGTCATGCCCGTCCGCGTCTGTTCCCGGCTGCTCTCCGCGCTCCGAGGCATGGGGCCATGAGTCCCTACCGACAGACGGACGGTCCCTGGGGTTGGACCCGGCGGTCCGTCCCTCCGCGCGGCCCCGTGTACCGCGTTGCCCGCGCGGCTCCCGCGCGACGAGGGCCGCTTTCGCATGGTGCGGGGGTAGGGCCACTCGGCCCTACCCCCGCACGACGACCGCGGGGACGATGGACCGATGTTCCAGAACGACGCCGTTCGCGGACTCGACCGACAGGAGTGCCTGCGCCTGCTCGCCAAGGTGCCGGTCGGCCGCGTGGTCTACACCCGGCAGGCCCTGCCCGCGGTCCTCCCCATCAACTTCTCCCTGGACACGGACTCCTCCGTCCTGCTGTCGACCTCGCAGGACTCGGACCTCGTACGCGCCGTCGACGGCGTCGTGGTCGCCTTCGAGGCGGATGAGTTCGACGCGGCGTCCCGGTCCGGCTGGAGTGTGGTCGTCACCGGCCGGGCCACCGTGGTGACCGATCCCGCCGAGCACGAGCGGCTGTCGCAATCCGACCCCACGTCCTGGATGCCTGTGCAGGACGCGGTGTTCGTACGGATCGAGTCGGAGATGGTCACCGGACGCGCCCTGAAGGGCACGTCCGGTATGGAGTGAGGCACGCCGGCCGGGCTCCGGATGGGTCTGTGCCACGTGGCCCGCGTCGTGATCGCCTGCTGCGTGTGCATGTGGGCGGAGGCCGTGATCAGACAGACCGAGCCCACGCGAGCCATCCGCGCGAAGGTCGAGATCGATTCCCGCAACGAGGACAGGAGTCCCGACGAAGGGGAGATGGCGGCCACCTTGCGTGCCCGATGGGCCGAGGAACACACCCGGGTGGCGGAGGAGCGGGGAGAGCCAACGCCGCCGCAGAACCAGATGCTCAAGCTCGCGCGCGATGCCTTGGAGCATCCCGATAAGGCCCGCCTGGAAGAGGGCGGGGCCTTCTCTGCGTCTGCCCCGGGGTTCAAGGGCAAGGCACTGTGCGCTCCCAGGTGTTGTCCTTCGACCGCGTACAAGGAGCTGCTGAGGGAATGACATCTGTCCGGTGACGGTCCCAGAAGGGTGTGACCGCCTGCCCGTCGCGGCGGCGTGGGTCCGCGCGGAGCGCTCCTGAACCTGCGCAAGGAGGCCCCGCTACACCTCTGCGTGCTGGCCGTTTGGCTGTGTCAGGTTCTGCGGAGTCGTTTCACGATGACTTTGCGAGTTGTTGTGGCGAGGTCGCTGTGCTCAATGTCTGCGAGTTCTGATGTCACTCGCGGGAGCGGGACTGTGGGGCAGAGATGGCGGTCCGGGCCTCTGCCGGCCCCGGGGGCGGTATCCAAAGACCGTGCTGCTCTTCTCCACTGCGCTTCCTGCCGAGTTGCCAGTGCTGGGAGAGGGGCGGCGCAACAGGCCGGTCAGGGCCAGGGTGTGCCCTGTCGGCCCTCACGATGAGAGGGCGGAAGACGTATCCATGAAGAGAACCCCAGCGGTGCTCCGCGGGAGCCCGGGACGCGCTCTGAAGCACCCGACCCGTTGGACGCCCTGGACACGGCCCAGGGCGGCAGAGCCTGCTTTGGGGAGGCAGGTATCTGCGTGTCCCTGGTCTGGTGCTCGCAGCCCCTGACCAGGGACATTCCGGCGCCCGACATCCCCCGACCGATGCAGGGTGCACGCGGGTGTTCGTGGCGTGCGGGCCAGACCGGGGCGGAGCCTGTGGGGAGTAGGCTGAAATCGTCGAGAGTATTGCGCCGGTGCCGTGCCGGTGTTGTTCTCGGTGAACATCGATGCCGGGCCGGTCAGACCGCGCCCGGAGGCGGGTTCACGTCATGGAACCGACTGCCGATCATGTTGCACTCACCGCGGTAGGCCCCTCTCCACCGCTGCCGGCCCGGCTTTCGCTGGCGCCGTACGCAGCCGTCCCGGACGGATTCGACGGAGCCTGGTGGCCGTACTCCCGCAATCTCGCCGCCGAACTTCCCGCCCTGGTGGAAATCGATGGACGGCGTGGGCATCATCACGAGAGTCATTCTGGGGATCGGGCTGTGGCCCGACATCCCGCACCGGATCCCCGTAGGCGGGCACTTGGTGACCGCTGGCTGGTTCGTGTCCGGTCACGAACAGCACGAGATCACGCTCTGTTCCTATCGTGACGGGTCTCGCACGCTGCTCATTATTCCTCCCACGACGGAGCCCGACACCGCGGCCTGGCTGATGAACACGCCCCTACCGGTCGACGGCAGCAGCACCGCCACCGAACTCCTGGCCATGGCAACGGCCCGCTTCGACGCACCCCCCGTTGACGTTCCGCAGTGGATCGGACGGCCGATGTGAGGCGTCCTGTCTGAGCACGACCTGGACGTGCCAATCCGCCTTGTTCAGCCTGCTTCGGCCCGTTCGGCCTGGGCCTTGGTGTGGGCGGGGCGGCAGGACTCGGTGCCGGACTGGATGGTGGCGCCATTGAAGGTGAGCCGGTCGACGATGCCGCGCAGAGCCTGGGGCCGGTGAACGTCTTTGCACTCCTGACGAAATGATCTTCGGGGTGGTTGGATCACTCCGGGACCGTTGATCCGGGGTCGCGGGGTGGCTCGGCCGAAGCCGTGGAAAGTCGACGACGAGTTATGGGCGGTGGTCGAGCCACTGCTGCCGAAGGCGGAGCGGCGAGCTCGCCAACCCGGGCGGAACTGGAGCAGCCTGCTGTGACCGGCCGGCACGCGGCACAGGAATGACGCATGGCGCTCCTCGCATGTGGGTGCTGAGCCTCTGCTCCTCCTCGACGGTCCCGGCGAGAGCGGACAGGCTTCGCCCGGGGCAGGGCGTGCCCGCCTGCCGCACGGGCCAACGAGCCGGGGCTTCGGTCCCCCGCCTTCGGGACGGTCGGCCCATGTGTGGCGACTCGCCGTACGGGACGCTGGAGAAGCATGACGGCCTGGTTCCCCGAGCGGCCGGAAGGGACGGCAGAGCGCGTGTGCTCCGGCCCGATGGCATCACAGACGCCTCGTCCCACAGGACTCACGCAGGAGGGCGTCCCGGCACAGCATCCGTCGCGCACCTCTGGCGGACGGTGGAGGCGGAAGGGAGTTGGCGTGATGACCCGCACAGTCGGCGAGGTGATGACCAGCGAGGTCGTCGAAGCGCACCGGGACACGTCGTTCAAGGACGTGGCACGGCTACTGGACCAACACCGCATCAGCGGTCTGCCCGTGGTGGACCACGACGACAAGGTCCTGGGAGTGATCTCCGAGACCGACCTGATGCGCCGGCACGCGGCCCGGTCCTCCCGTGGCCGCGTGCGGTGGTTCCGGAAGTCCGCGCTGCGCCGCTCCGCCCCTCACCTGACCACGATGGCCCCGGCCACGACCGCCGGAGAGCTGATGTCGACGCCCGCCGTCACCGTGCACCCCGAACAGGGCGTCGCGGACGCCGCGCGTGTCATGGAACGCCACCATGTCGACCGGCTCCCTGTCGTGGACGAGGAGGACCGCCTGATCGGCATCGCCACCCGACGGGACCTGCTGCGGATCTTCCTGCGGACGGACGAGGAGATCCGCCGGGACGTGACCGACGACGTCCTGACGCGCGCCATGTCTCTGCCACCTCACGCCGTGACGGTCTCGGTTCGGGACGGCATGGTCACGCTGGAGGGGCAACTGGAACGGCAGAGCGACATCTTCCTCACCACCCAGCTGACGTGGCGGGTGGACGGGGTGGTCGGGGTCGTGAACAGCCTGACGTTCCACGTCGACGAGACTCCTCCGCCCGAGCCGCACCCCTCGGGCGGAATCGCGCGCCCCTGGCTGCTCAACGACTGACCGCAGAGCGAAGCCAGTCGTTCCGCCCGGGACCGATGGCCCTCCCCTCGACCCCGGGCGGCCCTCCTCACTCCTCCCGTCGCAGGCCACGCTTGTCATGGGCCCAGGCTCCGCGACTGTCGCTCTGGACCCGGAGGAGTTGATCGCCATGACAACCCTTGCCGGACTACCGGACCGCCCGGTCCGCGTCAACGCGGTCCTCGACGCACCGCTGTCCCGCTGGCTCTGGCTGGTGAAATGGATCCTCGTCATCCCCCACTACGTCGTGCTGTTCTTCCTCTGGATCGCCTTCACGGTCGTGAGCATGATCGCGTTCTTCGCCATCCTGTTCACCGAGCACTACCCACGCCCCCTGTTCGACTTCAACCTCGGAGTACTGCGCTGGAGCTGGCGGGTCGCCTACTACTCCTACGGCGCCCTGGGCACCGACCGCTACCCGCCCTTCAGCCTCGGCGAAGAACCCCACTACCCGGCCCGGCTGGACATCGCCTACCCCGAGCATCTCTCCCGCGGCCTGGTCCTGGTGAAATGGTGGCTGCTGGCCATACCCCACTACGTCATCGTCGCCTTCTTCCTCGGCGGCTGGCACCTCGGATGGTGGGACGGCGGACTCGTCGCCGTACTCGCCCTGATCGCCGCCATCACCCTGGCCTTCACCGAGAAATACCCCAAGGGCCTGTTCGACCTGATCCTCGGCCTCAACCGCTGGGTACTGCGGGTCGCCACCTACGCCGCCCTCATGACGGACACCTATCCCCCCTTCCGCCTCGACATGGGCGGCACCGAACCGAGCGAACCGGAGGTGCTGCCGTGATCGCCTTTCTGGTGGCGGCGTTCCTGATCGTGCACGGGCTACTGCACCTGGGTGTCTGGACAGCGCCACAGCCGCCGGACAAGCCGTCCCCGTTCGACCCCGGACACTCGTGGGCTCTGGCAGCCGCTCATGTCTCCCCCGCGCCGGCCAGGGCCACGGCCCTGGCGCTTGCCTGGTACACGGCCGTCGTCTACACCGTCGCCGGTGCGGGGACGCTGGCGGGCAGCGTGTGGTGGCCTACGGCAGCCGTTGTCGGGGCAGCGACGGGTCTCGTCCTCAAGGCGATCTGGTTCGATCCGTGGCTCAGTGTCGGCGCGCTGCTGGACGTGGGCGTCATCGTGGCGGTGGCCTCCACCTGGCCCGCCTCCGCCTACTGAGCGCGAGCGCCCGACCCGGAAATCCCAAGCCCCGACCGGATCACCGCCGGTCGGGGTCTCTGGTTCGCTGTGCCCTGATCACGTTGCGCCGGGCCGCCTTGTCACAGGGCCCGCAGCCCGTGTTCCCGGAACTGCTCGCGTACCCGCTCCGTCAGGTGCGGGTCCGGCGTGGGAGTGTCACGCAGGGGGAAGGTGATCCCCAGGGCGTCGTACTTGGGGGCGCCGAGTTTGTGGAACGGCAGGACGTCCACCCGGTCGACGTTGCCCAGCCCGGCGAGGAACGCGCCGAGGCCGTCGACCGCTGCCATATCGTCGGTCCAGCCGGGCACGAGGACGTAGCGGATCCACACCGGGACGCCGAGCCGGTCCAGGCGGGTAGCGAAGTTGAGGGTCGGGGAGAGGTCCCCTCCGGTCAGCCTGCGGTAGGTCCGGACGTCGAACGACTTGATGTCGAGCAGGACCAGGTCGGTGTCGGCGAGCAGTTCGTCGCCGGCGCGGGCGCCGAGGAAACCGGACGTGTCGAGGGCCGTGTGCAGGCCGAGCTCCTTGCAGCGGCGGAAGATCCCCGCCGTGAACGCGGGCTGCAGCAGGGCCTCCCCGCCGGTGAGCGTCACTCCCCCGCCGGCGGTCGTGATGAAGGGCCGGTACTTCTCGATCTCGGCCATCACTTCGTCGACGGTGGTCCGCTTGCCGTCGCGCATGTGCCAGGTGTCAGGGTTGGCGCAGTACAGGCACCGCAGCGGACAGCCGCTGAGGAACAGCACGAACCGGGTCCCGGGACCGTCCACCCCCGTGGACAGGTCCCAGGAGTGGATCCGGCCCGTCACCGGTTCGACCGTGGTCTTCATAGCGATCCGTGGAAGGTACGGCTGATCACGTCGAGCTGCTGCTCGCGGGTCAGGCGGACAAAGTTGACGGCGTATCCGGAGACCCGGATCGTCAGCTCCGGGTACTTCTGGGGGTGTTGCATGGCGTCCTCGAGCGTCGCCCGGTCCAGGACGTTGACGTTCATGTGGAAGCCGCCGGAGGCCGTGTACGCGTCCAGGATGCCGACCAGGTGGCCCGCTCGCTCGGCCGGATCGTGTCCCAGTCCCTCGGGCGTGATGGTCGTGGTGAGCGAGATGCCGTCCCGGGCCTGCTCGTAGGGGAGCTTGGCCACCGAGAGGGCCGAGGCGGCTACGCCGTGCAGGTCGCGGCCGTTCATCGGGTTGGCCCCGGGGGCGAAAGGCTGACCGGCACGGCGTCCGTCGGGGGTGTTGCCGGTGTGCTTGCCGTAGACCACATTGGAGGTGATGGTCAGCACCGACTGCGTGTGCTCGGCGTCGCGGTACGTGGGGTGCTTGCGCACCTTGGCCATGAACGACCGGACCAGGTCGGCGGCGATCGAGTCCGCGCGGTCGTCGTTGTTCCCGTACGCCGGGTAGTCGCCCTCGATCTCGTAGTCGACGGCCAGGCCGGTCGCGTCGCGGATCACCTTCACCCGCGCATACTTGACCGCGGACAGGCTGTCGGCGGCGACCGACAGACCCGCGATGCCGCAGGCCATGAAGCGGTGCACGGGGTGGTCGTGCAGCGCCATCTCGATGCGCTCGTAGGCGTACTTGTCGTGCATGTAGTGGATGACGTTGAGCGTGTTGACGTACGTGGCCGCTAGCCAGTCGAGCATGTGGTCGTACGCCTTCGACAGCTGCTCGTAGTCCAGGTGGTCGCGGGTCAGCGCGGGGGCCTCGGGTGCGATCTGCTCGCCGGTCATCTCGTCCCGGCCGCCGTTGATCGCGTACAGCAGAGCCTTGGCAAGGTTCACGCGTGCGCCGAAGAACTGCATCTGCCGGCCCACCGCCATCGCCGAGACACAGCAGGCGATCGCCGTGTCGTCACCGGTGCGCGGGCGCATCAGGTCGTCGGACTCGTACTGGATCGCGCTCGTGTCGATCGAGACCTGCGCGCAGAACTCCTTGAATCCGGACGGCAGGCGGGACGACCACAGGACCGTCAGGTTGGGCTCGGGCGCCGGGCCGAGGTTGTACAGGGTCTGCAGGAAGCGGAAGGAGGTGCGGGTGACCAGTGTGCGGCCGTCCGCGCCCATACCGCCGATGGACTCCGTCACCCAGGTCGGGTCGCCGGAGAACAGTGCGTCGTACTCGGGTGTGCGCAGGAAACGGACGATCCGCAGCTTGATCACGAAGTCGTCGATCAGCTCCTGGGCACGTGTCTCGTCGAGGATCCCCTCGTCCAGGTCGCGCTGGAGATAGACGTCCAGGAAGGTGGAGGTACGGCCGAGCGACATCGCGGCGCCGTTTTGCTCCTTCACCGCCGCCAGGAAGCCCAGATAGAGCCACTGCACGGCTTCGTGCGCGGTGACGGCGGGGCGGGTGACGTCGCAGCCGTAGGAGGCCGCCATCTGGGCCAGCTCGCCCAACGCCCTTTCCTGCTCGGCCAGTTCCTCGCGGTCCCGGATGACGTCCGGGCTGGAGGGCCGCGCGTCCAGCAGAGCGCGTTCGGCACGCTTGGCCTCGATGAGCCGGTCCGTGCCGTACAGCGCGACGCGCCGGTAGTCGCCGATGATCCGGCCACGGCCGTACGCGTCCGGCAGTCCGGTGATGATGCCGGCCTTGCGGGCGGCGCGCATCTCGGGGGTGTAGGCGTCGAATACGCCGTCGTTGTGGGTCTTGCGGTATGTGCTGAAGACGCGCGTGACGAAGGGGTCGGCCTCGTAGCCGTAGGCCTTCAGTCCGTTCTCGACCATCCGCAGTCCGCCGTTGGGCATGATCGCCCGCCTCAGCGGGGCGTCGGTCTGCAGGCCGACGATCAGTTCGCGGTCACGGTCGATGAAGCCCGGCCGGTGCGAGGTGATGGTGGACGGGTTGCCCGGGTCGACGTCGAGGATGCCCAGGCGCCGTTCCTCGGGGAACAGCCGCGCGATCTTGTCCCAGACGGTGAGCGTGCGCTCGGTCGGCCCGGACAGGAAAGCGGAATCGCCTTCGTAGGGCGTGTAGTTGGACTGGATGAAGTCGCGTACGTCGATGTGGCCCCGCCAACGCGTGCCGGCGAAGCCTCGCCACGCCTCGGTCGTCGGCTGGGGTCCAGCTGTCACCGTTGCCGTCATCGCCGCTCTCTCCCTCGTTGCGCACGTTAACTGTCTGCACTGTCGATACTCGTGGCTCGCGCCGCCTGCGGGCAGGGCCTGTCGGCGCACCCCGGGCGCGCCAACGGTCCCTTCCTCGGAGGGGCCGTTGGGCCTGGTCAGGCCGGGTCTCGCCGGGGAACACAGACCGGGGCGCCCCCGCAGGCAAGCGGGGACGCCCCGGTCCGACGGGCATACAGCCCTCAGAGCAGCCAGCGGTTGCGGCTCACGAAGGGCAGCCGTGCCCAGGCCTTGCCCAGGCCCCAGGCGGCGCCGGCGCCCGCTGCCGCGAGGGCGATCAGGACGACGGCGTAGACGAGGTGGTAGTCGGCGAAGGGGTTGGTCGACATGCTCGCCGACCCGTCGGACAGGTGCTTGGCCGGCGGCCACTCGGCGATCCACATCAGCGCCATCATGAGCGTGCCCGCGACCGCGGCGAGCCGCAGGCCGATGCCGGCGATCAGGGCGAGGCCGATGGCGAGCAGACCGAGCATGAACAGCCAGTTGGCCCAGGTGGCGCCGGCCCAGTCATGGAAGGTGGACTCCATCGGTCCGGCGGACACGCCGCTGAGGAAGCCCATGGTGGGCGAGCCGCCGTCGATCCAGCCCTTGCCGGAAGGGGTCGCGTAGCCGAAGCCGAATGTCTTGTCCAGGAAGGCCCACAGGAAGACGAACCCCGTCAGGACCCGCAGTCCGGCGAACGCGTACGCACGGGTCGCCGTCGCGGCGGCGGTCGTCTCGGCGTCGGAGGCGGGAGCCGTCCCGGTCCTGCGCAGGGACGGGAAACGGAATCCCAGGTGCCGGGTGGGGTGGTCGTGCACTGCCATGATGCTCATCCCTTTCGAGGGGGTGCGACGCGCAGAATGCGATGGACGACTCTTGTTGCACCTTCAATGTCCCGTCCCGGCGACGCCCTTCGGAGGGGCTGCATGGCCCGGGACTGCGGGCCGAACGGCCCTCCGTCCCGGGCCCGTTGGCTTCCGTCATCCGTCCCAGGCCCAGTCGGCGACCTCGGGCAGGTCGGTACGATGACGGGGGTGGCCATGGCACGCGGAGCACCGGTTTGTCGGGGTGAGCAGACCGTCGTACCCAAAGTCGCTCATGCCGTGCAACAACGCTGCGGCCGGCAACTCCAGCGTGGGCACATCACCGGTGGCCGCGAGCACCACGTCCGGCTCCCTCTCACCGCTCTCGGTCCCGACCCACTCCCAGATCAGGGCCGACCGGCCCATCCGCCTCGCCCCCGACGCTCGTCTTGAGGACTTCAGGCCTTCGGCACCAGCACCACTGGGCAGTGGGAGTGGTGCAACAGGACGTGCGCGACCGGGCCGAGCTGAGGACCGAGCCGGCCTGCTCGCCGACGCGCGCCGATGACAACGACGCCGGCCTGGCGCGTACGCGTCAGCAGGGCGTGGGACGGGCTGGCGCTTACCGTCCGGCTGTCGACGCCGACCTCGGGATACTCTTCGCGCAGGCGGGCGATGCCGAACCGCGGAACGGCTTCTTCCGCCAGGTCGTCCCGGGCCTGGCGCTCCTGGCCCGAACTCGTCGCGCTCACCGGTGAAGGCAGTTCGGGCGTGGTGCGCCGGTGCGTCGGGGAATGCAGGACGTGCAGCTGGACCCCGCGCCGTGCCGCCTCCTGGAAGGCATAGACGGCTGCGGCCTCGTCGGCGTCGCTCTCCAGACCGAGCAGCACCTCGCGCCCGTCGTCGCAGGGGTGATCCCCGCGGACGACCAGCAGTGGCCCGTGCGCCTCCGCGGCCAGGCGCCAGCTCACCGAACCGGCCAGCAGGCCGCTCACCCCGCCGAACCCCCGGGTGCCCACGACCGTGAGGACCGCGTGCCCGCTCTCTCCCGACAGCGCCCGCACGGCCCCGCCCTCCACTGCCCTCGTCTCCACCGGCAGACCGGGGTGGCGCTCGTGGACCCGCGAGGCGGCCGACGCCAGAACGGGCCCCGCCTCGTCGCGGTCGGCCACGGCGTACACGATGCGCAACGCGGCGCCGCGACGCACCGCTTCCTCCACGGCCCAGTCCAGCGCCCGTACGGCGATCAGTGAACCGTCCACTCCAACGACCACATGACGGTCAGGCATGGCTCTGACTCCCTACTGTTCCGTGCGCCGGTCACTCCCGTGAAGTGCCGTCGGCAGCGAATGCGCAGCTGACGGCACGTGGGTACCAGGGGCGCCTCCACAAGCGATGCTCACCGCCCGCGGACGCCGCAAGGAGAGGCCGACAGAACCTGCCGACACGCCGTACGTCCCGAACCAGCGGGCCGTACGGCCCTGGGCCCGGCCAAGAAGCCGGGCGGCCACTCATCCGGTGAGATCCACCCGGTCCAACAGAACGCGCCCGGTCTGCTCAGCGCTCAGCCGGCACGCCATCGAGCACCATGCTCGGGACGCGTCGCGGACTCTCGACGCCTTCGGGCCCGTATCCGAGACGGATGAGCATCTGAACATGTCCGGTCCGACCGGGCGTCGGGCTCAGTGAACTCCGCAGGTCCGGCCACTCCAGCCCCTGGTGCAGCAGCGAGGCGCACACACAATGCGCTGTGGCGAGGAGCCACACGTGCTGGAGAGCCTGCCCAGCCCGCAGCCAGTCGGCGCGGCGGTCGTGCTCGGTGATGAGCACAGCGATGACGGGTGCCGCCTCAAACGGTCGGGCGAGCAGCCGCTCGGAGTGCCGTTGCGCGGTGAAGTCCCGCAAGGGAAGGTGTTCGCGAGCGTCCTGGAGGCCGAGTACCGCCCGCGGCAGGCCCACGTCGGGCCTTGGTTGCAGGTCTTGGTGCACCCAGCGGTTGCTCTCGTCGGCGCGGTCGGCATCGACGCGGTTGCGGCGCTCGGCCTCAGCGGTCAGGCGGAGCAGCCGCCCCGTCTCGACGGGGCCGGGGAACCAGAGCCGAGCGCCCTCCGCGCGGGCCGCTTCACCGAGTTCGTTCCGTAGACACGGTGACAACGGCCGCCCTGAGAACGGGAGGCGGCTGCTGCGCCTGCGCCAGATCGCTTCATACAGATCGGCCCGGTGCTCCGTGGGGCGCCGGGCAACGGCCCCTGCCAAGCGGACGATTGCGAGCAGACCTGGATCCTCCGGGGAGGGCAACAGACGCCTCACCGGCGACCATCCGGCGTGCGCGATCGCGACCCGGAGATTCAGGAGGGCCGCTCCCACCGAGAGGTGCAGAGCGCGACCTGCCGGGTCCGCGTGGCGCAGGCCGCGTTCCGGGGCGGCGCGCACCTGGAACGTGGCCGACAGGGGATCCAGGCGGAAGGACCATGGCTGGGTGTTGTGGATCGAGGGCGCGGCGACAGCGGCCCACACGCAGGTCTCCGGATTCACGGCATCCAGGGTTGTGTTGTGCACGATGCCCTCCTCACACGTCGGCGTGGGACAGGTAGTGCAGTGCATTCCTACGAGCGTGGGTGCTTGGCCTTCACCCCGGTGAGAGGCCGATGGTCCCGTCGGCGGGCCGGACGGGCACACCTCACGGGTGTGAGCGGCTCCCGCGGCGGTGCGCCGGCATCGCTCAGCCGACGGCCAGGTCAGGGCGTACAAGAGTGCCCGATCTCCCGTGAACGATCTCGTACGCCGCGTCCAGGGCGCCGATGGCCGCGAGCGCTCCGGTGCGCTCGACGAACCTGGCGGCTGCCTCCGCCTTGGGACCCATGGACCCGACTGCGTAGTCTCCGCGGCGCAGCTCGTCGGGGGTCGCGTCGAGGACGGGCTGCGGGTCGTGGGTGCCGTAGCCGGCGTAGACGCACGGGACATCGGTGAGGATGAGCAGAAAGTCGGCCTTGAGGTCCTCGGCGAGCAGAGCCGCCGTGAGGTCCTTGTCGACGACCGCCTCGACGCCGGTCAGTGCACCGGTGTCCTGGTCGGCGGTGACCGGTACACCTCCACCGCCGGCGCAGATGACCAGGACACCGCTGCCCAGTAGTCCGTGGATGGTCTCGGTCTCCAGGATCCGTTCGGGCGATGGTGAGGGGACCACGCGGCGCCATCCCGTGCCGTCCTCGGCGATGTGCCAACCATGTGTGCGAGCGAGGGACTCGGCGATCTTGCGGGGGTACACCTGGCCGACGAACTTCGTGGGTGTGCCGAAGGCCGGATCGTCGGCCCGTACACGAGTGTGCGTGACCAGCGCGGCGATCGGACGCCCCGGCAAGGCGTCGTATATCGCGCGGACCAGCAGCGAGCCGATCATCCCCTGTGTCTGGGCGCCGAGAAGGTCCAGCGGGTACGGAGCACTGAGCGCCGGATCTGCGGCACTCTCCATAGCGAGCAGGCCGATCTGGGGTCCGTTGCCGTGGGTGATGACAATCTCGTGTTCGAGGGCGAGACCGGCGATCGCGGTGGTCACCCTGTCGATGTTCGTCTCCTGCACGTCCGCGTCAGGGCGTTCGCCCCGGTGCAGCAGGGCATTGCCCCCGAGGGCGATGACGATACGCATGGCTTTGGTCCTCCAGGATCCTCGGACGTCGAGAGATCCGCACTCCGAGGGTGAGTGACGCGGCCACGGTGCGCCCCGCCCACGGAGGAGTCTCCCGACGTCATCGAACATCGAGGATCGCTCCGGCACAGGGTGCCGAAGGCCCCCGGACGCGCTGCCGGCCGGCCCGGACATGGGACCGGGTGGCCCATCGCCCGGCGCGGGTCACGCCAGCACGCTGGACGTAGCAGGTTCGTACGCCCTGACTGGAGGCACGCCGTGAACGCTCCCGCCGCGGCCGACATGCTGCAGCCGCTGCCGGCCGAGCACCGCCGACGTCTGATGCGCTTCGCCCGTGAGGTGTCGTTCCCGCAGGGCACCCGCCTCTTCGAGGAGGGAGGCCCCGCCGACCGGTTCTGGGTCATCCGTACCGGCAGCGTCGACCTCGACTTGCGCGTCCCCGGCCGCCCTGCGGCCGTCATCGAGACGCTCGGGCACGACGAACTCATCGGCTGGTCCTGGCTGTTCGCCCCGCACGCCTGGCACCTGGGTACCGCGGCCACGATCCCGGTCCGCGCCTACGAATTCGACGCCGCCACGATCCGCTCGATATGCCGGGACGACCCCGCACTCGGCGCGAGCGTCACGCATTGGGTGGGCGGCGTCCTCGCCCACCGCTTGCAGACGACCCGCACTCGACTGCTGGACCTGTACGCCCCGTACGGCAGCGGCAGCCTCCTGTGACCACGCCGACGAGTCGAAGTGACAGCGCCGAAGGAGACACCATGCACGCCACCCCGCACATCGTCAGCGACGTGATGACCCACACCGTCGCCGCCATCGGACCCGACGCCTCCTTCAAGGAGATCGTGCGCGTAATGCAGGACTGGAAGGTCAGCGCTCTTCCCGTCCTGGCGGGCGAGGGCCGGGTCGTCGGGATCGTGTCCGAAGCCGACTTGCTGCCCAAGGAGGAGCTCCGCGACAGCGATTCCGACCGGTACACACAACTGCGGCGCCTGCCCGACCTGGCGAAGGCCGGCGCGATGACCGCCGGTGAGCTCATGACCTCCCCCGCCCTCACCGCCCGCGCGAACGCGACGCTCGCCCAGGCTGCTCGGACCATGGCCCAGGCGAAAGTCAAGCGGCTGCCCGTCGTCGACGACGTGGGCATCCTGCAGGGCATCGTCAGCCGCGCCGATCTGCTGAAGGTGTTCCTCCGCGAGGACGAGGACATCGAGGAGGAAGTCCGCCGGGAGGTGGTGTCGTACCTGCTCCCCACGCCGACGTCATCCGCACGTGTGGCGGTGCGGGACGGGGTGGTGACACTCAGCGGCCGTGTCCGGGACACGTCCCTGATCCCCGTGGCCGCGCGTCTGATCCGCGCCGTGGAGGGGGTCGTTGACGTGCAGTTCGACGTCCCTGGGCCCAGCCGGCCCCCGGAGCCGCCCCCTGTCCCGGCGAGTCACAGCGAGGATGCCTCGTCGTCGTGACCCTCCCGAGTGGCGCCCGAAGACGCGCGTCGGGCTGATGGTGTCCCGCCACAGGGAAAAGGTGAGCTGCCGGGGAAACCAGCAGACCCTCGGCGCCGCGACCCAGGGCCTGTTCACAACCGGCCCGTCCGCCACACCCCCCAACACCCTTCGCGAGGCCGCCGTTCGATACTTCACCACGGCGTCCCACCACACCAACGACTCCGAAGCCGCTGGCGAACGCGCCGACATGCTGGCCCCTCGGAGCGCCGCCGCCCCCGCCGAGCTACCGCTGTGCACTACCACATCAGTGACGACGGGCCGCGCCTCTCCGTCTGCAGCGCACCCGAGGCCGAACCCCCCGAAACGACGGTGCACTTGCGTCTGCCGATCGCCACGGACATTGTGCCGTTCGACCAGTCCTGGGCCGCACCCCGACAGCCGCTTGCGAGGTTCCTCCGACGGTGCTCAATCTGGCACCCAGCCGTCATCGCCCGGCTACAAGCGCCCGCCGCGCGATCTCCAGGCCTACGTCCCCGACCACACGGCGAGCCACGGAACCTCCGGTCAGGCCTCGTGCTCCCGGTGCGGTACGACGGCGACCGCACAGGCGGAGTGGTGCAGTGCCGCGTGGGCAACCCTCCCGAGCTGGAGCCCGAAGTGCCCCTCCCGACGCCGGGCACCGACGATCAGCAGGTCGGCCTCGTGCGAGGCGTCGACCGGCAGCCGGCGGGCGTGGCCCTCGACGGTGCGCCGGTGGACATCGAGGTCCGCCGGAACATCCTGCAATGCAGCCTCCAACTCCTCAACCGCCTTCTCCTCGTGCAGGCGAGCGGGCTCTCCGGCCAGCAGTAGGTGGTCGGTGGTCTCGTGCGCGGGGCACCTCCAGGCCCGTACGGCCTCCTGCGGCACACCGCGGCGCCGCGCCTCCTCGGCGGCGAACCGCACGACCGCCGACTCCTTCGTCTCCTCACCGACACCCACGACAACACGACCGTGGACCGGACGCGTCGCTCGCCGCGACCGCAAAGCTGACGGAGCCGAGCAGCATCTCTGCGATGCCGCCGCGACCACCTCCCTGGTGACCCTGTCCACCGGCGAGAAGATCGCCAACCCCCGACACGTGCGCCGTGACCGCGCCCATCTCGCCAAGGCGCAGCGTGAGCTGTCGCGGAAGACGAGGGGCTCGGCGAACCGGGAGAAGGCCCGCCGTAACGTCGCCCGCGTGCATGCCCGGGTCGCCGACCGGCGCCGCGACGTGCTGCACAAGCTGTCGACTCGACTCGTCCGCGAGATCCAAACGGTCGTGATCGAGGACCTGAGCGTCCGCAACCTGCTGAAGAACGGCACGCTCGCACGCGCCATCAGCGATGCGTCGTGGACACAACTGCGCTCCATGCTGGAGTACAAGTGCGCCTGATACGGGCGTGAACTCGTCGTGATCGACCGATGGTTCCCCAGCAGCAAGCTGTGCGGGAACTGCGGGACGCTCCGCGGGAAACTGCCGCTGAACGTCCGCGAATGGACGTGCACTTGCGGTGCGGTGCATGACCGCGATGTGAACGCGGCCCGCAACATCCTGGCCGCCGGGCTGGTGGCATCTGCCTGTGGAGACGGTGTAGGACCTCAACGGGAGTCCTCCCGGACGGGGCAGTCGTCGCTGAAGCAGGAACCCCAGCGGGCGACCACTGGGATCCCCCGCCTTCAGGCGGGAGAGGAAGTCAAGATCTCCACTCCTTCAGCAGGCAGCAGGTGCCTTCAGCCGTGCGCGACGACGGCGACAGGAGCGGTGGCGTGGTGCAGCACCGCGTGTGTGACGGAACCGATATGGGCCCCGAGGGGGCTGCGACGGATACGGCGACCGACGACGACCAGCGATGCCTCGCGGGAGGCGTCGATGACCTGGTTGGCGGGACTGCCGGAGTGCGACGCCTCGACGACCTCGACGTCCGGGTACTTCTGCCGCCACGGGCGAAGTACCGCGGCCAGCGCGGCGGCCTCCTGCCGGCCCCGTTCGGCGTTGAGCTCGGGGTCGGCGGGCAGTCCGTAGGCGAAGTAGGGAGGAAGGTTCCAGCCGTGCACGACCTTCAGCGCGGTGCCGCGGCGGGAGGCCTCCTCGAAGGCGAAGGTGATCACGGTGTCGTCGGAGTGGGCGGCGTCGAGGCCGAGCACCACCGGCCGGTAGGGGGTGGCGGCGGACGGGGTGCCCGCCGGGCCCGGCTCGTGCTCGTCGGAAGCCTGTTCCCCGGCCCGCACCAGGACAACGGGGGTCTCCGTGTGGGCGATCACCGCCATGCCCACGGACCCCACAAGGAATCCCCCGAGGCCGCTCAGCCCGCGCGAGCCGAGGACCAGCAGCTCGGCGTCCTTCGACACCTCCGGCAGCGCGTCCATCGGCCTGCCGGAAATCTGCTCCACCTCGATGTGCGCGCCGGAATGGCGCAGGCGAAGCCCATCGGCCGTCTCACGCGGAATCCGTTCGCTCCAGTGCTGTTGCGTCTCCGCGCCCAGGAGCGGGGCCTGGGCCATGGGCTCGGGGACGGGTGCCCAGACGTGCACCAGTCGCAGCGGCAGGCCGCGCAGCTTCGCCTCGCGGGCCGCCCACTCGGCGGCTGCGCGGCTCTCGGACGAGCCGTCGAGGCCCACGGTGACGTTGCGGGACATGTTGTCCACCTCCTGGTCGGGGTTCTGATTCCAGAGTGGTGATGACCAGACGCACGGTGCAGAGACCACAGGTCCCCGGTCCGGGGCCGATGGGCCCCATCGGCCGAGACATCTCGCTGTGTCGGCTGTCGCTGCCGGGCGCGTCGGCCGGCAGGGTAGTGCCCACAGGCGTTGTTCCACATGCCGGCCGGGGGGTGAGGGCGGCCGCGTAACTGGTGCCGCAGGCGATGGCATACGCAGGGGTGGCCGGCCTCCCACCGGTCGCCGGGCTGTGGGCGATCCTGCCCGCGCTCGCCTGGTACGCCCCTGCTCGGCTCCTGCGTGCTCTCGGTCGGCCAGGAGTCGGCCAAGGCGCTGATGACGGGAGCGCTGGGTCACCGAGCGGGCCCGCGTCCTGCACACGGAGTCGTCGCCTTCCACGCATGGGAACCGGCGCGTGTGTCGCAACCGGTCGGCGATCGGGACCCGGTCGTCCCGCTCAGCCGAGCATCCTCTTCCGCCACTGGGGACCGACCTGCTTCCACTCCGCGTCCCACTCCGCGATGCGCCGCCGCTCCAGACGCCCCCGGACCAGCCATCCGCACAGCAGTGCTCCGGCACCGGTGCTCGCCCCGAACAACACACCCACGAACGTCGATTCCAGCATCGCCTCGGCCGCTGTGGAGGGCTCGGTGACCTGCTTGCCGGTGCTGTCGGTCCAAACGGTGGCCGGTGTGCCCGCCTTGCTGCCGGGCTCGGCCCGCGCCGTGCCCGTGTGCGTAGACCCGTCGGCGGACGTCCATCGCACCTTCGCCCACACCGCGTCACCGCTGGTTCCGAACTCCGTCGCGGTCGCGGTCTTCGCCGCGTTCTCGGTCAGGGCGGCCGACACTGCGTGCGCCTGGGCGCGCCGTGAGGCGATGCTGTCCTGCACGGCCTGCATCGCCATCTGGCCGACGGTCAGGCTGCCCAGCAGGGCCAGAGTCCAGGTGGCGAGTACGATCCACGCCTCCGCGGAGTCGCTGCGGCGCCGAAGTGGATTGCTCCGCCACCGCCAAAACCACACTCGCTTCGCCTTCTTACGCCGCGTCTGTGCCATCGATGGACACCCCCATGCGAGTACCGCAGTCGATATCTGACACCTGCCGAAAGCAACTTCCCACCTTCCCTCGACCCGGCACAGCGGCCGATCAGGCAACCTCGACGGCACGGATCAGGCGCACGGCGGCGGGCACGGAAGCGGTGTTCCGAATACGGCTGGGCCGTCGTGGACGCGCCGATGTTGTGCATCGCCCACTCCTCGGGATGTCACGGGACATTTCCAGCCTCGGCCGCGAACGCGCCGGCCGCATGGGCCGAGTGGCCCTGTCCTGGGCTCCGACCGGCTCTCGTCGCATGCGTCCCGCGCCTGTCCTACCCGGTCGGCACAGGCAAGCCGGGGGGGGTGGCGAGGGCTGCCGCTGCGCCTCGTACACGCGTGGCAGGGGTTGTCGCCGAAGCATCGCGCTTCTGGGCTCGGCGGATTCTGCGGGGCGCAATGGGCCAGCCCAACGGGCGCTCCCCGCGCCCGACGCCCTGGTCTCGACCGGCACGGTGGCCGAGCTCCTGCTTCTGGGCAGCCGTGCGTTCAGTGGCTTCGGCCGCTTCATGGCCTTGGCGACGGTGGCCCACGTGCCAAGATCCGTCGTGCTGGTGCGGGCCGGCCAGGCCACCGAGGGGGAGGGCGTGCCGGACGCCGACGGCCGGCCCTCGGTTCGCGCACCATACCGAGCTGCGGTGGTGGACGCGGATACGAGCCGTCCGTGCGAGGGCGTACTGGCGTTCGCCCCTCGAGCGCGGTGCTGCGTTCCGCGTCGTTGCTAGCTGCGCACGCATCTCAGCTGCCGCCTGCCTACCGGCGCGTCCCCAGGCGTCGCGGATGCCATCGCGGAGGCCGCGGCGCAGGCGGAGGCCAAGAAGACGCTGGCCTCCGTGCTGCTGCCCTCTCGGGAGAAGTATCCGGTGACACAGGTCCAGGAGCTCGTGGGAAGCGGTCATCCCGCGCAGTTCCTGTTCGACGCGGCGGTCGGGGCCGGCCTGCTGGTTCTCGGCCGGAGGAACCGCCCAACCAAGCTCAGCCCCCACACCGCGCCGGTCGGGCACGCGGTCGTGCACCACGTTCGTTGCACGGTCGACATCGTTCCGCACGAGCAACCGGACGCAGGAGCGCTCCTACGACCACCAGGACCACGGACCCTTTACCCCTCCAGCACGGGTACCCGCCACACCAGCATGGTGCCCCCACCGGCCGGCGCGCCCAGCTTCATTTCCCCGCCCAGCTGTTGTGCCCGCTCAGCCATGTTGCTCAGTCCACTGCGGCGACCGTCCGGCGGTATGCCCACGCCGTTGTCGGTCACCGTCAGCCGTACCTCGCGGCCGTCGGTCTCCAGGACCACTTCGGCACGGTCGGCGCGAGCGTGTCGCGCGATGTTGGTCAGCGCCTCGGAAAGGACCGCCACCACATGCTCGGCGATCTCCTTGGGCACGTGGGTGTCCAGCAGGCCTTCCATCCGGAGGCTGGGCGGGAAGCCCAGCACCGGCGCGGTCTCGCCTGCCAGACGCACGACCCGTGCCCGCAGGCCGGGCTCGGTGCCGTCGTCCCGTTCGCGGAGACCGAAGATCGTCGACCTGATGATCTTGATTGTCTCGTCCAGGTCGTCCACGGCCCGCAGGACCCGCTCCGCGGCCTGCGGGTGCTCGATGAAGCGGCCCGCACTCTGCAGGGTCATGCCGGTGGCGAACAACCGCTGGATCGCGAGGTCGTGCAGGTCCCGGGCGATACGGTCGCGGTCCTGCAGCACCGCGATCCGCTCGGCGTCGCTGCGGCGTTCCGCCAGCTCCATCGCCACCGCGGCCTGGGCGGCGAAGCCCTGCAGCGGCTCGGTCTCCTCCTCGGAGAACACCGTCTGCCCCGCCTCACGAACCAGCAGGACCACGCCCCGCACCCCGTCGCCGGTCCCGATGGGGACGGCCACGGCCGGCCCGAGCCCGGTGAACCGCGGCGGCCCGGCCGAGTCCTTTTCATCCCGCGAGACATCCGCGCTGGTGACGGAGGAGACCGCGGAGAAGGCCCGGCCGATCAGGCTGTCGCCGACGGGCAGCACCAGTCCGCGATGGATCTCCGCCTCCTGCCCGATGGCCAGCTCCACGGTCAGCGAGTCGGTGCCCTCCATGGGCACCGCGACCACGGCGAGTGCCGCCCCGGTGTTCTCTCTGGCCCGCTCGGCGATCAACGCGAGGACCTCTCCGCGCTCGCTGCCGGACATCAGGCTGTGGGTGATCTCGGCGTTCGCCTGCAGCCAGCGCTCACGCAGCCGGGACTCCTCGTACAGCCGGGCATTGTCGATCGCCACACCGGCCGCTACGGCGAGAGTCGCCAGTACCGACTCGTCGTCCTCGTCGAACTGGGCCCCACCGCGCTTCTCGGTCAGGTACAGGTTGCCGAAGACCTGATCGCGCACCCGGATCGGGACGCCAAGGAAGGAGTTCATCGGCGGATGGTGGGCCGGGAAGCCGTACGAAGCGGGGTGATCGGAGATTTTCGCGAGCCGCAGGGGCTCGGGGCGGCGGATCAGCTCCCCGAGGATGCCGTGCCCCTCGGGGTAGCGGCCGATCCGGGCGATCTGGTCCTCATCGATCCCGACCGTGAGGAACTCCGACAGCAAGTCGCCGCCCGGCCCGATCACTCCCAGAGCGGCGTACTCGGCCTCGACCAGTACCGCCGCGGCCTCCACGATGCTGCGCAGCGCCTGTTCCAGGTCCAGCTCCCGCCCGACCGAGAGCACCGCCTCCAACAGGCTGTGCACCCGGTCCCGCGTACCACGCGCCGCGTCCAAACGGGCCTGCAGCTCCTCCAGCAGCTCATCCAGCCTCAGCTGCGGCAGCCGTACGCGGGCCTCTCGGGACTCGTTGGAGCTTCCCACCTGCGATCCTCCAGCCCCCGTGCATGCCCGCGGTCGACCATGCTGGTCAGTCGCCACAATATCGGGTCATCGGCTGGTCAGGGCAGGGTGGGATAGGGACCGGACGACTCGGGAAACAGCCGTGGTCATGCCCCGCCGGGGGCGAGCCGAGGGGGCTGTGGCCCAGCGGGGTCCCGGCGACGCCGGGTACGGTTCGGCGGCACCCCGAAGAGACGCGAGGCTGCGCCTGGCATGCGGCTGCGGCGCGTGAGCGCGACCCGCAACAACGGGCCCACAGTGGGCACGCCGGGCTTCCATCGGAGCACTCAGCGGCCGTGGCCCTCCTGATTTAGCCTGTCCTGGGCCTGCGTGGCGATGACGGCGGCCTGGATGCGTCGCTCCACACCGAGTTTCGCCAGCAGGCGGGAGATGTGGTTCTTCACCGTCTTCTCCGCGAGGTAGAGGCGCTGGCCGATCTGGCGGTTGGTGAGTCCCTCACCGATCAGGGCCAGGATCTCCCGCTCCCGGTCGGTCAGACCTGGCAGGGCGTCCGGTTCCTCCTTCACCTGCTCGCCCTGGCGGAGCCGGGCCATCAGCTTGGTGGTGGCGCTGGGGTCGAGAAGTGACTGCCCTCGGGCAACCGTGCGCACGGCCGACACCAGGTCCGAGCCCCGAATCTGCTTCAGCACATAGCCGGATGCCCCCGCCATGATCGAGTCGAGGAGTGCCTCCTCGTCGTCGAACGAGGTCAGCATCAGGCAGGCCAGCTCCGGCATCCGCGAGCGCAGCTCACGGCATACGGTCACACCGTCACCGTCGGGCAGCCGGACGTCCAGCACGGCCACCTGCGGGCGCAGGGCGGGAACACGCACCAGGGCTTGCTCGACGTTGCCGGCCTCGCCGACCACGGTGATGTCCGGCTCGTCGTTCAGGAGGTCGCGAACGCCGCGGCGTACCACCTCGTGGTCATCCAGCAGGAAGACCTGGATCGGGCCGTCCGGGGCGGTCTGCTCGCTGACCGTCATCAATAGCTCCTCGAGTCATACGTTCTGCGCCGCTGCCCGTCGAGGGGCAACATCGCCTCCGAATCGAGATCTTTGTCGCATCCGGACCGAAAGACCAGGGCCGATCGGCCCTGATTCCCACACCCTTCTCGACCTGCACCTACCCCTTGCGGTGCGGCTGCCACACCCACGGCCGCCCCTGACCCTTAAATCCGAGGGCTTTCCGCGCCGAGCCACAGCTGGGGCCGATCGGCCCATCCGACGGGACGTCCAGGACCTGCCATCCGGCCGGCATTCCTTCGAGGCTGGAACCGAACCAAGTCCACGGAGCCGCGGAACGAAGCTGAGGAGCACAGCGTCATGGTCCGTTACGTGTACGACTTCCACGAGGGCGGCCGTGCCATGGCCGACCTGCTCGGCGGTAAGGGCGCGAACCTGGCCGAGATGACCCGGCTGGGCCTGCCGGTGCCGCCCGGTTTCATCGTCACCACGGAGGCCTGCCGGGCTTTCCTGGTCACCGGCGCCGAACCGGACGGCATGTCGGAGGCCGTCTCCCGGCACCTGTCGGCCCTGGAGGCCGGCGCCGGACGGTTGCTGGGGCAGCCGGACGACCCGCTGCTGGTGTCCGTCCGCTCCGGAGCACGCTTTTCCATGCCGGGAATGATGGAAACGGTCCTGGACATCGGCCTGACCGACGAATCCGTCCTCGGTCTGGCCAAGGCCTCCGGAAGCGAACGATTCGCCTGGGACTCCTACCGCCGCCTCGTGCAGATGTTCGGCAGCACGGTCATGGGTGTCGACGCCGGGCTCTTCGAGAGGGCCATGGAGATGCTGAAGGAGATCCGAGGCGTCTCCGACGACATACACCTGGAGACGAGCGATCTCGCCGAACTCGTGGACGTGTACAAGAACCTGATCCACGACGAGACCGGCCAGGACTTCCCCCAGTCCCCCGCCGAGCAGCTGCGCCGGGCCATCCTCGCCGTCTTCCAGTCCTGGAACGGTGAACGGGCCCGCCTCTACCGGCGGCGCGAGCACATAGCCGATGATCTGGGCACCGCGGTCACCGTGCAGCGCATGGTGTTCGGCAACCTCGGCGCCGACTCGGGCAGCGGCGTCGCCTTCACCCGCGACCCCGCAACGGGCCGCACCGGCTTGTACGGCGACTACCTGGCGAACGCGCAGGGCGAGGACGTCGTCGCCGGCATCCGCAACACCGTGCCTCTGACCGAGTTGGAGGGGCTGGACCCGAAGTCGTACGGGCAACTGCGCGAGCACATGCTGACGCTGGAGCGGCACTACCGGGACCTGTGCGACATCGAGTTCACCATCGAGCGCGGCACGCTGTGGATGCTGCAGACCAGGGTCGGCAAGCGCACCGCCGAGGCCGCGTTCGCCATCGCGGCCGAGCTGATCGACGAGGGGCTCATCAGCGCGGACGAAGCCCTCAGGCGGGTGAGCGGGGAGGAACTGGCCCGGCTGATGTTCCCGCGCTTCGACACCTCCGCGACCGGCGACGCGCTCGCCCACGGCCTGCCGGCCTCACCAGGTGCCGCGGTCGGTGCCGCGGTCTTCGACTCCGCGGAAGCCGTACGGCGTGCCGCGGCCGGTGAGAAGGTCGTCCTCGTACGCCAGGAGACCACCCCCGACGATCTGCCCGGTATGGTCGCCGCCCAGGCGGTGCTGACCAGCCGGGGTGGCAAGACCAGTCATGCCGCCGTCGTGGCCCGTGGCATGGGCAAGGTCTGCGTCTGCGGCGCCGAGGAACTCACCGTCGACACCCATGCCCGCCGCTTCACCACCCGCGGGGGCACCGTGGTGGAGGAAGGCGCGGTCATCTCGGTGGACGGCTCGGCCGGTGCCGTGTACCCGGGCGCGGCCCCGCTCGTCGACTCCGTCGTCATGCGGTACCTGGAGACCGGTCTGCGCGACGAACGGTCGGAACAGGCCGTCGCTCCTGTGGCCCGCGCCCTGGAACAGGCCGACGGCGCACGGCGGCTGGAAGTACGGGCCAACGCCGACACTCCCGAGGACGCCGCAAGGGCCCGCCGGTTCGGCGCCCAGGGCATCGGACTGTGCCGCACCGAGCACATGTTCCTCGGCGCGCGCCGCAAGCTGGTCGAGGAGATGATCCTGGCCGACACCGACGTCGCCCGTGACCGTGCGCTGGACGCGCTGCTGCCTCTGCAACGGCAGGACTTCGTCGGCATCCTGGAGGCGATGGACGGCCTTCCGGTCACCATCCGCCTTCTGGACCCGCCCTTGCACGAGTTCCTGCCCGACCACACCGACCTCGCCGTCCGCATCGCCACCACCGAGGCCCACGGCGACCTGCCCGACCCGCACGACACAGCCTTGCTGGACGCGGTGAACCGCATGCACGAAGAAAACCCGATGCTGGGCCTGCGCGGTGTCCGGCTCGGCCTGGTGATACCTGGCCTGGTCGCCATGCAGGTGCGCGCGATCGCCGAGGCGGTCGTGGAACGCAAGCGGGCCGGGGGCTCCCCCGAGGCGGAGATCATGGTTCCGCTGGTCGGTGCCGTCGAGGAGCTGCGGATCGAGCGTGAAGTGGTGGAACGGGTGCTGGCCGAGGTCTCCCGGGAGTCCGGCATCTCCGTACAGTGCCCCGTCGGCACCATGATCGAGCTGCCACGGGCCGCGCTCACCGCGGGCCGGATCGCCAAAGAAGCCGAGTTCTTCTCCTTCGGCACCAACGACCTCACCCAGACCACGTGGGGCTTCTCCCGAGACGACGTCGAGGCGGCGTTCTTCTCCGCCTACCTCGACAAGGGCATCTTCGCCACCTCGCCGTTCGAGACCATCGACCGCGACGGCGTGGGCCGACTGGTCGAGATCGCCGTCAGCGAAGGCCGTGCCGCACGGCCCGGCCTGAAGATCGGCGTCTGCGGCGAACATGGCGGCGACCCCGAGTCCGTCCACTTCTTCCACTCCGCCGGACTGGACTACGTCTCCTGCTCACCGTTCCGCATTCCGATCGCCCGCCTGGAGGCCGGCCGGGCAGCGCTGACGGGGACGGAGGCCAGCGACAGCAGGTGAGGAGGTGACCCACCCGGCCCTGTTCCAGGGCCGGGTGGCCTCTGGGCCGGGGCGGACGCACCTGTGCCGTTTCGCGCTAGGGCGCCAGCGACCGAAGACGACCAGCGAGGCATTACGGGAGGCGTCCAGCGGGTGCGGGCATTCTCGCACCAAGGGCGCAGCGTGTCCGGCAACCTCTGCCGTGTCTACCCGGCTGGGGCCATCGCGGGACTGGTGCGCAGCAAAAGGTACTTCGCGAACGTCCGGCGGGTGCTCTTCCGCGGCATCGGCATCCGCGCACAAGGACGATCGGCCTCTCGGCCCGGGCCCGTACCGCCGCACCACTGAGCCGAGCAGGAGCGATGATCTGCAGGCCGGCACGGTGCGCGAGAGATGTTCGCACCTCTCGCAGCAGACGCGCGGTCCGGTCGGCATCCCGGGCGGCGACGGCCTCCCCTCCGAACGGCCCGTACGCGTGCAGCGGCTGTTCGCCGACGTGGACGACACGTAGACCGGCCGCGCGTGGAGCAGGGCCTCGCGGGCAGCTCTGTCGGCCGCGGCAAGGCTCTCGGGCGAGCCGGCCACGCTGACGGTGACGGTCCGAGACGTGAGTGATCCTCCTTCGGAATGCACTCCCACTCCTGCGTCTCAAGGCGCGCCGCCGGAGCGCCGATGATCCGCCTCCAGGCCGACGTCCTGCCCGCTGGCGATGACCCGCAGCTGTGGTCCTCGGGCCGATCCGGCCGAAGGTCCTCGTACCCTCAAGCCTCGAACGGCCGGACCCAACTGGTCGCCACCGCGTACACCCGACTCCGCCTCGACCGCCCGCTCGCTCGCCGAGGACCTCCGCCACGCCATCCCTGCGAACGGCCCACCAAGCCCGGCCGCCGCTCCTGAAGGCGGCATGCCACCACCGCAGCGCCAGCCCACTTACGACACGGAACCCCAGGAGGAGTGAGACGCATGACCAGGGATGATGGGGCTGGCCCGCGGCCAAGTCCGGCCCCAATCCGCGCGAAGAGTGACACCTGCGCCGGCGCCTGACGCTCAGGTGGGCAGATCCACACCGCGCACGGTGTGGCCCGCAACGAGCTCACGCCCGGTGACCAGCTCGGGTTCGACACGGACGAAGACCACATCCGGCCAAGGCGCCCACGAGCGCGGGCCGGTCCGGGTCAGCCGCGCGTGTTCGGCGGGGTCGGTCACCACCGTCGCCTCCCCCGTGACGACTACGCTCCAGCCGGAGTGCGTCGACGCATCTACCTCGTCGACCTCGAAGGCAACCACCGTGCCGTCGATCGCGTGCACGAGTTCTGAAGCCGCCGAGGTGCACAGCAGCACTGCTCCATCGCTGTCCAGACCGAAGTTGACCGGCAGCACCGCGGGCAGCGCATGACGTGTGTGGACGATACGACCGACGGGCGCCTTCGCCATCCGGCGCAGGCACTCCTGCCGCTCGAGTTCACGGAAACCGTCGTTCGGGTACATCAGCCAGTCCGTCTTTCGCCTGAGGCAGCGGTATCGCGGGTGTGCCTCCCATCCTCCGCCGGGCGAGGGATGAGGGTGAGTGGCCATCAGTTCCGGCCATACCGGAGAACGGCCCCCGTCACGCCGTGATCCGGCGCCCGGTGATCTCGACAGGGGCGATGCGCACCCACAGATCGCGCCGGCCTCCCGTCCAGGGCGTGCTGTACGCCCGCTTCTCCAGGCTGCGTACTGCCTCGGGGTCGATCACGACTTGGGCGTGGCCACGAACCAGGACGCTCCAGCCCTGGCTGAAGGCGTCGTCGATGCGGTCGACTTCGAAGGCGGCCATGGACTCGGAGGCCTGGGCCGGTGTCGCGCCGGCAGTGGTTCTGAAGACGATCGCGGCGTCGATGACGCTGTAGTTGACGGGGACGATAACCGGTCCCGAGCGAGCCGGCACCCCGAGTCGTCCTACCCCGTGCGTCGAGAGCAGCTCCCAGCACTCTGCTGTGCTCAGTTCGGCGAACCTGGGCTGGCGAGCGGCCTGCCCACCACCGGGCGGCAGATCGACGTTCCCGCCGGTGAGCTCCAACACCGTGGTCTCCAGGGCGCCGGCCAACCTGCGGAGTGCGCCTGCGTCCGGCGCGGCGTCCGGGTGCTCCTCCAGGTGCCGAAGGTAGTCGGGCGCCATACCCGCCCGAGCCGCCGTGTCCCCACGAGTGAGCCCGAGTTGCACGCGCCGCCCAGCGACGCGGCGCCCCAGGTCACCGCGCGGGATGCCCTCCGCCGCTTTCACCACGTTCGAGGGTGTCTGTTCGACCATGACCCTCACCTCCTCTCGTCAGGCCGCCTGAACAGGGACGACCTCGTACTGCTGCCCACCCCGTACGGCCTCGGGCGCGCCGGTCACGGCGACCTGGATGAAGGCGTCGTATACCTCCCCCAGACAGGGGAGGAGCACCTCGGCCACGTCGCCCTTGCGGACGTCCAGATCGATCCCTCACATGGCGACGGAGTCGCCTCAGACGGCGGCGCCCTTGGCGCCAGCTCCGGGACCTCCTCCGGGGGGCAGACCGTCCGGAGAAGGGGAGGGGAGCAATTCATGACCATCCTCATCTGCCCAGCTCTCCTCCGTTGGAGCCAGGCCTCGGCGCCCGCCGGTATTGCCCGGCAGGTCCATCTTGTCCGGACACAATGGACACCGCTTGGGCCAGTTGGCCCTCATCTCGCCGCCAGACGGGGTCGTTCGGACCGGGCGGCCATGAATCAGTCCCAAAGGTCCCGGGATACACGCCGGTCGTGATCGAGGACCTGAACTGGTCGTGATCGACCGCTTCTTCCCCAGCAGCAAGCTGTGCGGGGCCTGCGGGACGGTCGCGGCGAAGACGCCGCTGAAAGTCCGCGAATGGACATGCGCCTGCGGCGCGGTACATGACCGCGACGTGAACGCGGCACGCAACATCCTGGCCGCCGGGCTGGCGGCATCTGCCTGTGGAGACGGTGTAAGACCTCAACGGGAATCCTCCCGGACAGGGCAGTCGTCGGTGAAGCAGGAACCCCAGCGGGCGGCCACTGAAATCCCCCGCCTTCAGGCGGGAGAGGAAGTCAAGCGTGGGCAACAACCGCCACGGGGCATCCGGCATGATGGATGGCTGCGTGGGTGACGGGCCCGGTGCGCCGTCCGGCGGGCCGGTCGGTCATACGGCGGCCCACGACGAGGAGGCTCGCCCCGGAGGCCGCGCGGACCAGCACGGACTGCGGGCGGCCCTCGGTGACGGTCTCGGCGACCTCGACGCCGGGGTACTTGTCACGCCAGACCTGCAGCACTGCGGTCATGAAGCCCAGCCACTCCTCAGCGCGGTGAGGTTCCTCAACGAGTGCGATCTCGCCGGGCCCCAGCGTGAGGGGGGACGGTGACTGCCACGCGTGGACGGCCCTGAGGCGGGCGCCACGGGTCCGCGCCGCCTCGAAGGCGAACTCGATGACCTCGTCGCAGGGGTCACCCAGGTCAAGGGCGAGCACCACGTCCCGGTAGCCGGTGCGGGTGGAGTCGCTGCCGTCCCCGGACGGCAGGTGTTCGTCGGCGGCCTCCTCCCCCGCCCGAACCAGGACGACGGGACGCTCGGAGCGCGCCACCACGCCCTGAGCGACCGATCCGACCAGGAATCCGGTGAAGCCACTGAGGCCGCGCGAGCCCAGGACCAGCACGTCGGCCTGCTCGGACATGCGCAACAGGGCCGCGGTCGCGGGGCCCTCGACCTGTTCGTCGTCCAGGACGACGTTTGGGCAGGTGCGGCGGATACGGTCCTCGGCCCGGCGCAGAGCGTGCCGTGCCAGATGCCGCTGGGCCGCGGTGGCGGGCTCGCCGTCCTGGCGCGGATGCCAGCTCCAGGCGTGCACCAGACGCAGGGGCCGCTCACGGCGGACCGCCTCGCGGGCGGCCCACTCAGCGGCGGCGAGGCTCTCGTCCGAGCCGTCGACTCCGGCGATGACGGGGCGAAGCATGATGCGCACCTCCCGTGTTGGGTCTGCTCTTGATGCCAGCGTCCCGCCGGGCACCGTCCGCGGGTATGGGCCGCCAGGTCTCCCGCCGGGGCCGTTCGGCCTCCTGCACACCGCACGGGATCGCGGCCAGTGTGGGTGTTCCGCGTAGGGAAGGCGGCGCACCATGGAACGAATGATCATTGCCGGAGTCGACCGCTCGGCCCGCAGCCGTGCCGCGGCTGACTGGGCCGCACGCGAGGCACTGCTGCGCGGGTTGCCCCTGCGGGTGGTCCATGTGTCGCCGTCGCGCGGTCCGGACCCGGCACAGCAGTGGCCGTACCGGCCGGAGACCGTCGCGGACCGCGCGGTCGCCGAACTCGCCGAACGTCACCGGGTGTTGTCAGCTCGGGGCATGACCCTTGACGGCGCTCTCGTCTCCGGCCTGCGGGCGCAGGCCGGAGACGCCGAACTGCTCGTGCTCGGCCTGCGCGGCGAGGGAGGCCATGCCGGTGTCGCGGTGGGTTCCACCGCCTCGGCCCTGGCCTCGGAGTGTGCCCGGCCGGTTGTGCTGGTCCCCGGTTCCTCCGCCGGCCGGTGGCGGCCGAGCCGCGCCGACGGCGTGGTTCTGGGGATCGACGCCCGTGACCCGGCGGACGGCCCGCTCGGCTTCGCGTTCGAGGCGGCCCGGACACGCGGCGCACGGCTGCACGCGGTGTACTGCTGGACATTGCCCGCGCAGGCGGCGCGGTCGCCTTTCCCGGTCCTGGAGGAGGACCGCGCCACCTGGGAGGACGAGGAGGTGCAGGCGCTGTCCGACGTGCTGCGGCCGTGGCGCGGCAAGTACCCGGACATCGACATCCTGGAGGACGTACGGCTGCTGCCCCCGGCCGAGGCCCTGGCACACACCTCCGGAAACGCGGAGCTGGTGGTGGCCGGGCGGGGCACTACGGCTCTCGAACTGCTGCGGCATGCCCAGTGCCCGGTCGCCGTCGTGCCGGTGTAGCCCCGGTCGGCCCTGCGGATGGGGTCCTTCGGCCCCTGTGGGGGCGGGCGAGCACGACCCACCGTGGGTGTCATGAAGGGTCGCGGTCATGTCGCCGTCATCGGCGTCGGGAACGAGTTCCGGCGCGACGACGGTGTGGGCTGGGCGGTGCTGGCCCGGCTGCGCGAGCGGCCGCCGGCCGCCGGCACCCGCCTCGCCACCTGCGACGGCGACCCCGGACGGCTGATCGGCCTGTGGGAGGGCGCCCGGCTCGCTGTGGTGGTGGACGCCGCCCACGCGCACCCGGGCACTCCCGGTCGCGTGCACCGCCTCGAACTCGACGCCGGGCTCCTCCCACAACCGCAGACCACCAGTTCGCACGGGTTGGGTCTCGGCGAGGCCGTCGAACTCGCCCGAGTGCTGGGCCGGTTGCCGGACCGTCTGGTGATCTACGCCGTGGAGGGCGCCGAGAGCACGCTCGGCACCGGCCTCTCCCCCGCCGTCGCGGACGCCGTGGAACCCCTGGTGGCAGCCGTCGAGGCCGAGATCTCCGGGAGGCCGGCATGACCGCGCGCCGCTTCCACGTGGAGGGCATCGTCCAGGGCGTCGGCTTCCGGCCGTTCGTCCACCGCACGGCATCGGCGCTCGGCCTGCACGGCTGGGTCGCCAACATCAACGGCCATGTCGAGGGCGAGGTCGCCGGACCGCCCCGTGCGATCGAGGAGTTCGCCACCCGCCTGCGCACCGACTCACCGCCCCTCGCCCGGGTGCGCCGCGTCCGACTGACCGGCACCGAACAGCGCTCTGCGTACGACCGGGGCTTCGAGGTACGCCGCAGCTCCCCCGGACGCACAGGCACGGCACCGCGCGAAATCCCGCCCGACGCCGCGATCTGTGCCACCTGTCTGGACGAACTGCGCGACCCGCGCGACCGCCGCCACCGCTACCCGTTCATCAACTGCACCGACTGCGGCCCGCGTGCCACGATCATCGAGGACCTGCCGTACGACCGGATCCGCACCACCATGCGCCGCTTCCCGCTGTGTGCCCGGTGCGCCGCCGAGTACGCCGACCCCGCAGACCGGCGCTTCCACGCCGAACCCGTCGCCTGCCCCGCCTGTGGACCGCGGCTGGCCTGGGAGAAGCTGCGCGGCGAGGAGGCACTGCGGGCCGCGGTGAAGACCGTCGACGGGGGCGGGATCGTCGCGGTGAAGGGACTGGGCGGCTATCAACTGGTGTGCGACGCGGGCGATTCCGCGGCTGTGGCACAGTTACGGCAGCGCAAGCACCGTCCGACGAAACCGTTCGCCGTCATGGTCCCAGACCTCGACGCGGCGGCCCGCCTGGCGCGGATCGGCGCCACGGAACGCCAGGCCCTGACCTCACCAGAGCGGCCCGTGGTGCTGCTCGCCCGGCACCGCCGCCAAGGCACCGTGGCTCCGCTCGCACCCGAGGTACATCCCGGCCTGGCCCGGATAGGTCTGTTCCTGCCGACCACCGGCCTGCACCACCTCCTGCTCGACGAACTGGCCCGGCCCCTGGTGATCACCAGCGGCAACCTGAGCGACGAGCCCATCGCCGTGGACGACGCCGAGGCGGCTCGCACCCTCGCCCCGGTCGTCGACGGGTTCCTCACCCACGACCGGCCGATCCGCTCCCGGTACGACGACTCCGTCGTCCAGATCACCGGACGCACCCGGATCACCGTCCGCCGGGCCCGCGGGCTGGCCCCGGCCCCGCTGCCACTGACCGTGCGGAAACCGGTCGCGGGGGCCGGCGCCCAGCTCAAACACACGGTCACGCTGGCCGCCGACGGCCGGGCCCACATCGGACCGCACACGGGAGATCTGTCCGACCTTGCGACGTACGACGCCTTCCTGGCCTCGTACGACCACCTCAGGCACCTCACCGGCATCGAACCGGTGGCGCTCGCCCACGACCTGCATCCCGGCTACCTCTCCACCCAGTGGGCCAAGGCGCAGACGCTGCGCCGGATCCCGGTACAGCACCACCACGCGCACGTGGCCGCCTGCGCGGCCGAGCACGGTGTGCGCGGCCCGTTCCTCGGCGTCGCCTACGACGGGCTGGGGCTGGGCGACGATGGAACACTGTGGGGCGGCGAGATCCTTGTCGCCGATCTGAGCGGCTACCGTCGCGTGGGCAGGTTCGCGACCGTGCCCCTGCCCGGCGGCGACGCGGCGGTACGCCATCCGTCCCGCACCGCCCTCGGCCACCTCCTCGGCGGCGAGACACTGGGCTCCCCGCGCCCCTACCCCTGGCTCACCCGGTCCTTCACCGACCGGCTCGACCCCACCGAACTCAACGCGGTGCGCGCCATGATCGCCCGGGACGTCAACTGCCCGCGCACCTCCAGCGCCGGACGGCTCTTCGACACGGTGGCAGCGCTCCTCGGCCTGTGCGACCGGGTGGGCTACGAGGGTGAGGCGGCCGTCCTTCTCGAAGCGGCGGCCGGCGACGAGCACGCTGTGCCCCTCGCCCACCGAGTCGTCCGGGCCCAGGGCCTGTGGGCGTACGACTCCACGCCGACCCTGACCGACCTGCTGGAACGGCAACACGACGGAGAACCGGTGGCCCGGTTGGCGGCGGCCTTCCATCTCACGCTCGCCAACGTCACCGCGGACCTCGTCGCACGCGCCGTGGCCGAGGGCGCGCCACGCACGGTGTGCCTGGGCGGCGGCTGCTTCGTCAACCGGAGACTGCTGACCGAGGTGAAGCGGCGGCTGCACGCACAAGGGCTGCGGGTGCTGGTCGGCGGTCAGGTCCCGGTCGGGGACGGTGGCATCAGCTACGGACAGGCGGCCGTCGCGGCGGCGCGGCTGGACAGAGAGAGGTGAGGGCGGATGTGTCTGGGAATTCCGGGGCGGATCGTGGAGATCCATGACGATGCCGGGCTGCGGATGGCCACAGCCGACTTCGGGGGCGTGCGGCGCGAGGTGTGCCTGAGCTGTACGCCTGCGGCGAAGGCCGGGTCGTACGTCATCGTGCACGTCGGGTTCGCCATCAGCCAGGTCGACGAGGCAGAGGCTCAGCGGACTCTCGAGGTGCTGCGGTCCATGGCGGATCTGGTCGAGGGAGAGCTGGGAGCGCCGTTGTAGCGCTGGGCGTCCTCAGCCGGCGGCCGCCTCCCAAGGACCCCTCGGCGCTCCATCAGGGCCGGTCGGCCCCTGCCCGTCGTGTCGGGCCCTGGATGAACCTGGCTGTGGAGAAGCACGGAGCCGCCCTGGACAAGGAGGACCGTCATGACCGCCACCACAGCCTCGGCCGTGCTCGACCGGGACGGACTGGACGCGCTGGTCGCGGCCCTGGTGGCGCGGGGCCGGACGGTGATCGGGCCCACCGTCCGGGACGGGGCGATCGTGCTCGCCGAGCTGGCCTCGGCGGACGACCTTCCCTTCGGCTGGGGCGTTGAACTCGATGCCGGGCGATATCGGCTGGTCCGCCGTGACGACGGGGCCGCCTTCGCCCACAGTGCCGGTCCGCAGTCCTGGAAGTCCTTCCTGCACCCGTCGCGGGAGCGCCTGTGGAGCGCCGACCGGACGCCGGAGGGCGACGTGTCGTTCACCGCCGACGAGTCCCAGCCGCCCGCGTACGCCTTCCTCGGCGTGCGGCCCTGCGATCTGCGGGCCATCGCGATCCAGGACCGGGTCCTGACCGGCGGGCGGTACGCGGACACCGGGTACGGCAGCCGCCGCGGCAAGGCGCTTCTGATCGCCGCCGAGTGCACCGAGCCCGGCGCCACCTGCTTCTGCGTCTCCACCGGCGGAGGTCCCGCCGCCGACGCCGGGTACGACCTGGCGCTCACCGAGGTGGACGGGCACTTCCTCGTGCGGGTCGGCAGCGAGGAGGGCGCCGAGCTGCTGGACCAGGTGCCTCACCACACCGCCGGCCCCGACAGCGAGTCGGCCGCCCGTGCCGCCGTCGACGCGGCCCGGGACCGTATGGGGCGCTCACTGCCCCCGGTCGACCTGCGGGACCTGATGGGCGCGAGCCTCGACGCCGAACGCTGGGACGATGTCGCCTCCCGCTGTCTGACCTGCGGCAACTGCACGATGGTCTGCCCGACCTGCTTCTGCACCACCACGGAGGAGGTCACCGATCTCACCGGTGACCACACCGAGCGGTGGCAGCACTGGGACTCCTGCTTCGACCTGGACTTCTCGTATCTGCACGGCGGACCGGTCCGCTCCTCCGCCCGCGGCCGCTACCGGCAGTGGCTCACCCACAAACTCTCCACCTGGCACGACCAGTTCGACACGTCCGGATGCGTCGGCTGCGGGCGCTGCATCGCCTGGTGCCCGGCCGGCATCGACATCACCGAGGAAGTCGCCGCGCTGGACGCCGAACACACCGCACGCGGAACGGAGACGGACTGATGGCTCCCTCGATGGCCCTGCGCATGAACCACGCCCTGCCCTCCGACCACCGCGAGCGGCTGCTGCACATGGCCCGCGAGGTCCGGTTCCCGCAGGGCAGCCGGCTGTTCGAGGAGGGCGGCCACGCGAACCGCTTCTGGATCGTGCGGGACGGCACCGCAGCCCTCGACCTGCATGTGCCCGGCCGACGCGCCCCGGTCGTGGAGACGCTCGGCACCGGTGACCTCGTCGGCTGGTCCTGGCTGTACGAGCCGTACGTCTGGCAGCTGGGCGCCGAGACCGTGACCCCGCTGCGCGCCTACGAGTTCGACGCGGTGGCCGTGCGGCTGGCCTGTCTCGACGACGCCGAGTTCGGCCGCGCGGTCGAGCACTGGGTCGGCCGGGTGCTCTCCCACCGGCTGCAGGCGGCGCGGACCCGGCTGCTGGACCTGTATGGCCCCTACGGCAGCGAGGGCGGTGCGCGATGACGGACGTACCGGTGCCCTACCGCGTGGTCGCCCGCCGGCCGGAGACCGCGGACACGGTGACACTGCGCCTCGAAGCGGCCGGTGCGCCGCTCGAGGACTTCGCACCCGGGCAGTTCGCAATGGTGCACTGCTTCGGGCGCGGCGAGATCCCCGTCTCGGTCAGCTCCGTGCAGGCCACCGGCGGGCTCGCGCACACGATCCGCGCGGTCGGCGCCGTCTCGGCGGGGCTGTGCGAACTGCAGGCCGGCCAGACGGTCGGCGTGCGCGGGCCGTTCGGCACCGGCTGGGAGCTGGAGCGGGCGCGCGGGCGGGACGTGGTGGTGGTCGCGGGCGGCATCGGACTCGCCCCGCTGCGGCCGCTGATCCTGGGCGCACTGGCCGAACCCGCGGCCTACGGCCGCGTCAATGTGCTCGTCGGTGCCCGCACCCCGGCCGACCTCATCGCCCGCAAAGACATCGACAGCTGGACCACCGCCTTCACCGGTGTGACCGTCGACCGGCCCGACGACGGGTGGCGCGGGGACGTCGGGCTGGTCACCTCCCTGCTGGACCGGGCCGCGTTCACCCCGGCCGACACCTGGGCGTTCGTCTGCGGACCCGAGCCGATGATCCGCGCCACGGCACGCGACCTGGCCTTCCGCGGCGTGCCCCGCGAGCGGATCCGCGTCTCGCTGGAGCGCAACATGCGCTGTGCGACCGGGCACTGCGGGCACTGCCAGCTCGGGCCGGTGCTCCTGTGCCAGGCCGGTCCGGTCGTGCACTGGGACCGGGCCGAACCCCTGCTGTCCGTGAGGGAGTTGTGATGGGACCCACGCTCGCCGTGTTCAAGCTGGCCTCCTGTGACGGCTGCCAGCTCACCCTGCTGGACTGTGAGGACGAACTCCTGGCCCTGGCGGCCGAGGTGGACATCTCGCACTTCCTGGAGGCATCCAGCGCGGTGGCGTCCGGCCCGTACGACCTGTCCCTGGTCGAGGGCTCGGTCACCACGGCCGAGGACGCCGAACGGGTCCGCGCGATCCGTGCCGCCTCCCGCCACTTGGTGACGATCGGGGCGTGCGCGACCGCGGGCGGTATACAGGCCCTGAGGAACTTCGCGGACGTCGACGAGTACCGGCGCGTGGTCTACGCACACCCCGAGTACATCTCGACGCTCGCCACCTCCACTCCCGTATCGGCTCATGTGGACGTCGACTTCGAACTGCGCGGCTGCCCGATCGACCGCCGGCAGCTCATCGAGGTGATCACCGCGTTCCTGGCCGGCCGCAAACCGGACGTGCCGAACCACAGCGTGTGCTTCGAGTGCAAGCGGCGCGGCACGGTCTGCGTCACCGTCGCCCACGGCACGCCCTGCCTGGGCCCGGTCACGCACGCCGGATGCGGAGCGCTGTGCCCGGCCTACCAGCGTGGATGCTTCGGCTGCTTCGGCCCGTCCGGTTCGGTGAACCTGCCCGCGCTGATCCCGCTGCTGCGCCGCGACGGACTCGACGAGGACGCCACGGTGCGGTTCCTGCACACCTTCAACGCACAGGCCTTCGAAGAGGAGTGGGAGAAGTGACGCACCGCGGATCCCGTGTGCTGCACGTCGGCTCGCTGTCCCGGGTCGAGGGTGAGGGCGCGCTGCGCCTGCGCGTCCACGACGGCACGGTCACCGAGGCGCGGCTGGAGATCTACGAGCCGCCGCGTTTCTTCGAGGCCTTCCTGCGTGGGCGTTCGTACACCGAGCCGCCCGACATCACGGCCCGGGTGTGCGGGATCTGCCCGGTGGCCTACCAGATGAGCGCCTGCGCGGCGATCGAGGACGCGTGCGGAGTGAGCGTCGATCCGGTGATCCGTGAGCTGCGCCGGCTGCTGTACTGCGGCGAGTGGATCGAGAGCCAGGCCCTGCACATCTATCTGCTGCACGCGCCGGACTTCCTGGGCCGGGCGAGCGCGATCGAATTGGCCCGCACGCACCGGGCGGAGGTGGAACGGGGACTGAGGCTGAAGAAGGCGGGCAACTCGCTGATGGAGCTGCTCGGCGGGCGCGCCGTGCACCCCGTGAACGTCCGTCTGGGAGGCTTCCACCGGGCACCCACCCGCGACGAACTCCGGCCTCTGCATGAGGAGTTGAAGCAGGCGCTCGACGACGCGTGGGACACGGTGCGCTGGGTCGCGGACTTCGAGTTCCCGGACGCGTGCGTCGAGGCCGATCTGCTGGCGCTGGCCGAGCCGGACACGTACGCCATCGAACGCGGGACGCCGACCGTGCTGCGCACCGACGGGACCGTGACCTCTTTCCCGGTGCGGGACTTCACCGCGCATGTGGCCGAGACTCATGTGCCGCACTCCACCGCGCTGCACTCCCGGCTGGACGGTCGGCTGCATCTCACCGGCTCGCTCGCGCGGTTCGCGATCAGCGGGGCGCGGCTGTCGCCCGTGGCGCTGCAGGCGGCCGTGGCGGCGGGCCTGGGCGATCCGCGGGCGGGGGCTGTGTGCCGCAATCCGTTCCGGTCGATCCTGGTGCGGGCGGTGGAGACCGTGTACGCCGTCGGCGAGGCGCTGCGGATCATCGAGGCGTACGCACCTCCGGCCCGCCCCTATACAGAGGTGCCGCCGGTCGCGGGTGTCGGGCACGGCGCCACCGAGGCGCCCCGCGGAGTGCTGTACCACCGCTACGAGCTCGACGCCGGCGGCCTCGTCACCGACGCGCTGCTGGTGCCGCCCACCGCGCAGAACCAGGGCGCGATCGAGGACGACCTGCGACGCCTGGCCCAGCGGGCCATCCGGGAGAACGACCCGGACGACGACGAGTTGACGGCGCTGTGCGAACGGGCGATCCGCAACCACGACCCGTGCATCTCCTGCTCCACCCATTTCCTCGACCTGACCGTCGTCCGTACGTCAGGAGCCGCATCAGGAGGCTGTGATGTCTGAATCCCCGTACACCGTGAGCGATGTGATGACGCACACCGTCGTCGCCGTCGGCAGCGAGGCACCGTTCAAGGAGATCGTCGAGCTGCTCGACCAGTGGAAGGTCAGCGCCGTGCCGGTGCTGGCCGGTGAGGGCCGGGTCGTCGGGGTGGTCTCCGAGGCCGACCTGCTGCCCAAGGAGGAGGTGCGCGACAGCGACGCCGTCGAGTTCGCCGAGCGCGCCAAGGCGGGTGCGGTGACCGCGGGCGAGCTGATGAGCGCCCCGGCCGTGACCGTGCATGCCGACGCCACGGTCGCCGAGGCCGCCCGGATCATGGCCCACCGCCACGTCAAGCGGCTGCCCGTCGTCGACCGGATCGGGATCCTGCAGGGCGTGGTCAGCCGCAGCGATCTGCTGAAGGTGTTCCTGCGATCCGACGCGGAGATCGCCGGGGAGATCCGGCACAGCGTCCTGAACCGGCTGCCGGTCACCACCCCGCTGACGGTCGAGGTGAGCGAGGGCGTGGTCACGCTGGGCGGTTCGCTGCCCGAACGCGGCCTCGAGCCCGTGCTCGCCCGCGCCATGCGGGCCGTGGAAGGGGTGGTCGACGTGCGGGTGGAGCTGACGCACCGGTGAAGTACCTCGACGAGTACCGCGACCCCACGCTCGCCCGGCGTCTGCTGGAGGAGCTGCGGGAGGCCGCCACTCAGCCCTGGCGGATCATGGAGGTGTGCGGAGGCCAGACCCACACCCTGGTCCGCCAGGGCATCGACGAGCTGCTGCCCGCCGGGATGCGGATGATCCACGGACCGGGCTGCCCGGTCTGTGTGACCCCGCTGGAGACCCTGGACCGGGCCATGGCCGTCGCCGCCCGGCCGGGTGTGATCCTGACAAGCTTCGGCGACATGCTGCGCGTGCCCGGCACCGACACCGATGCTCTCGCTGCGTGCACGGGGCGCGGACGTACGGGTGGTCTACGCCCCGATGGACGCCGTACGGCTGGCCGCCCGGCACCCCGACCGGGAGGTCGTCTTCCTCGCGGTCGGCTTCGAGACCACCGCACCCGCCAACGCCACCGCGGTCCTGTACGCCGCCCGCCTCGGGCTGACGAACTTCTCCATGCTGGTCAGCCATGTTCTGGTGCCGCCCGCGATGACCGCGCTCCTCGAAGACCCGGACTGCGCGGTGCAGGCGTTCCTGGCGGCCGGGCACGTGTGCGCGGTGATGGGCTGGCGGGAGTACGAACCGATCGCCGCCCGGTACCGGGTGCCGATCGTGGTGACCGGGTTCGAGCCGCTGGATCTGCTGGAGGGCATCCTGATGGCCGTACGGCAGCTGGAATCGGGCCGGTTCGAGGTGGAGAACCAGTATGTGCGGGCCGTACGCCGGTCCGGGAACACCGCCGCGCAGAACACGGTCCGCGAGGTGTTCCGGGTCACCGACCGTGCCTGGCGCGGGATCGGGGCGCTGCCCGACAGTGGGCTCGAACTGGCTGAGAAGTACCGGGAGTTCGACGCGACCCGGCGCTTCGACGTCGGCGGACTGTGTCCGGTCGAGGACGCCGAGTGCATCGCCGGCGCCATCCTGACCGGGGCGAAGCTGCCTACCGACTGCGCCGCGTACGGCACGCGTTGCACACCCCGCCATCCCCTCGGAGCGCCCATGGTGTCATCGGAAGGCACCTGTGCCGCCTTCCACCAGGCCGGGCGCACCCCCGCTTCCACAAGGAGCCCGACATGACCGTCGAGTGCCCCACCCCGAACCACGAGGACGAGGTCGTGCTCCTTGGCCATGGCGCCGGCGGCCGGCTCACCGCCGAGCTGCTCGACGACCTGGTCCTGCCCGCCCTCGGCGGCGCCCCGGGCCCGATGGAGGACGCGGCGCTCCTGCCGGGCCACCGGGAACTGGTGATGAGCACCGACAGCTTCGTCGTCAGCCCGCTGTTCTTCCCCGGCGGGGACATCGGGTCCCTCGCCGTTCACGGCACGGTCAACGACCTCGCCATGCGCGGTGCGTGGCCGCTGGCCCTGTCCGTCTCCCTCATCGTGGAGGAAGGGCTGCCGCTGGCCGAACTCCGCACGATCCTTGGCTCGTTGGGGAAGGCCGCGCAGTCCGCGGGGGTGCCCGTGGTCACCGGGGACACCAAGGTCGTGGGCCGGGGCGCGGCCGACAGGCTCTTCGTCAACACCACCGGCATCGGACGGCGGCACGGCTCGCTGCAGCCGTCCGCCGCCCTGGCCCGCTCCGGTGACGCGGTGCTGCTGTCCGGGCCGGTCGGGCTGCACGGCACGAGCGTGCTCAGCACGCGTGAAGGCCTCGGCTTCGAGAGCGACATCGCCTCCGACACCCGCCCCCTGCACCGGCTGGTGCGTGCCCTGGCGCCCATCGGCGCCGACGTCCACGTTCTGCGCGACCCGACCCGGGGCGGTCTCGCGGCCGCCCTCAACGAGATCGCGCGGGACTCGTCGGTCGCCGTCGAGATCGAGGAGAGCGCGGTGCCCGTGCCCGAGGCGGTCGCCTCGGCCTGTGATCTGCTCGGCCTGGATCCGCTGGTCGTCGCCAACGAGGGCTGTCTGGTCGCGTTCGTCGCCGGCGATGCGGCCGAGGAGGCACTGGCCGCGATGCGTTCGGCCGAGGAAGGGGCGCAAGCGGTGCGGATCGGTGAGGTACTGCCCAACGGGCCTCGGGGTCGGGTCACGCTGCGCACGCTGGTGGGGGCTCGGCGCATCGTGGACATGCCGCTCGGGGAGCAACTGCCCCGGATCTGCTGACGTCCACCACGCATGCGTCCGCCGCCCGGAGTGCCCTCTCCGGACGGCGGACTGGTCACGGCACACTCCTGCTCAGCCGTGACGCACCTTGATGGTCGTGGTTCCTGTCTTCGTCTCGGGCAGCGGGACGGTGATGGTCAGGACGCCGTCCTTGTAGTCGGCGCTCGCCTCGTCCCCCTTTGCGCCGGCCGGCAGCCGGACGGAGCGGGCGAAGGTGCCGTAGCGGAACTCCGTGCGGTACTTCTCCTTGGTCTCCTCACCACGCTCGGCGCGCAGGGTCAGCACGCCCTCGTCGACCGTGATCTCGACATCCTTCGCGGGGTCGATGCCCGGGAGTTCGGCCCGCAGCACGTACGTTCCGTCCGTCAGGTGCTCCTCGACCCGTATGCCGTGCAGCCCGGGGATGCCGTGCGTCCCGGGGAAGCCCGCCTCGACCCAGCCGAACAGGTCGGGCAGCGTCGGCCAGCCCGGCAGCCGCTCGATCATGCCCGCCATGTCTGCCTCCTTCGACGGCGTGTCCTTGTCTTCATTTCCAGCCTCCTCCTGCCGGCCGGGGGTGCCGAGTGCCGTTCGGCCCGACCCCTGAGCCGGTCGGGCCCTGGCGTGCCGGGCCGGCGTCGTCTCACCCTGGTCAGCCGGTCTTGCGTCCCGGCTGTGGGCCGAATCCGGCCCATTCCTTGTCCCACTCCGCGAGTCGGCGCCGCTCCAGCCATGCGCGGCCACCCCAGCCGACGAGCACCACCGCAGCGCCCGCGAGCACGGCGGCCACCGTGCCCAGCACAGCACCATGCAGCTCGGCCTGCTCCGCGGTCGAGGGCTCCGGCACCAGATGGTCCTCGGTGTCCAGCCACACCTCGGCCGGGCTCCCGGCCCTGCTTCCGGGATCTACCCGGGCCACGTCTGTGTGGGCCTTGCCGTCCCGGCCGGTCCAACGCACGGTGGCCCAGGCCCGGTCCCCGTCGCCGCCCTCGGTCACGGACTGCTCCGCGTTCTCGGTGAGTACGGCCGGCACGGAGTGGCGCTGGGCCCGCAGGCCGTTGATGTCCCGCTCGGCCGCTGGAGCGGTCACCACGCCCACGACCGCGGCCGCCGCCACGGCGAGCGTCCAGGTCGCGAGCAGCAGCCAGGCCTCGACGAGGTAGCTGCGGCGGCGGAGCGGACTGGGCCTGAGGCGCCACCCCAGGCGTCGGGTTCCGGTCATGGTCACCACCGGTCCAGCAGTTCGATGGGCGCGCGCCGGGGTGTGCTCGCCATCCGGGCGGCGCGACCCAGGCGCAGAACCACCTGCGGGTACAGGCCACCCATGAGGTCCGTCCGCATCTTTGCCCTTAGCGCGGGCAGTTCGAGGGGTTGCGTGTGGAAGGCCGCCATGACGTCACGGCTCGCCGCACGCAGCAGGACGCGCTGGAGCGCCTGCCCCGAGCGCAGCCAGTCCTGACGGCTGTCGTACCGGCTGGACAGCACGGCCATCGTGCCCGTCCGCGGGGACCAGCGCTGCGGTCGGCGGACGTAATACCAGGAAAGGCCGAGGTAGTCGCGGCCGGCCAGCAACGTGCCGTCGGGGTGATGACGGCAGAGTTCGCGGGGTACTCCGTGCGGTCCGACACAACGCGCCAGCTCGGCGACGTGGCCGGAATCCGCACGATGGGCGTCCTCCGCCGTGCGCACCAGGTGCGCCAACCTCCGGAGTCCCTCCGGCTCGTCGACGACCCGGAGGATGGCACCCTCGGCCTGGGCGTCGTCGCGCAGATCGTCGAGGAGCGTGCCGGGCACCGGGACCGGCCCGAAGGGACCGCGGTGAGTGTGCCGGCGGGGCAACGCCCGGGCCAGCAGCGCCTCGTCGGGCTCGGCCTGGGCGTGCGACGCATAGCCCACATGGGCCAGGTAGGCGGTGTTCCCGGGCTCGGGCAGCAGGTCGACGACCGGCCGGAAGCCCAGCAGCCGCACGGCGAGCCGCGCGTTGAACAGCGCCGCCCCGCAGGCGATGACCGCCTCCCGGCCACCCGGATCGGTCAGCATCATCCGCCGCGCGTCGTCCAGGTGCACCTCGAAGCCATGGTCGTGGCCCTCCTCGACGAAGGACCACGGCTGGCTGTTGTGCGGCGAGGGCGCCAAGGAGGCGGCGCGGGCCAGGTGGAGAGCCGCGCGGCCGGCGCTGTCGTAGGTCAGGGACATGCATCCGCCCTTCGTGAGTTCCCGGCCCGCAGGACTCCCCCGGCCTGCGGGGTCAGTGCTTCTCGTCGGCCACGAGTTCGTCGGCGATCTGTCGCGCCCACTGCTCGATCCGGTCGAAGTCCCGGAAGTCACCCCCCTTTCCGTTGCGCACGATCATCCGGGCGACCCAGCCCTTCGCGCCCTCCTCCAGGCAGCCACCGAAGGTGATGTGTCCCCGCGCGTCGAGCCGGGTGATGGCCTTCTGCACACCGGGCACCGGCGGGATGTCCCGTTCCGAGGCCGAGGCGTCGAGCGGGCCGCTGCTGAACAGCCACAGCGGGAGCCCGGCGAGTTCGCCGCCGTGCCGCCGGACGAAACGGCGGGCGTCCTTGTGCCAGCGTCCGGCGTACAGTCCGCCGCCGAGCACTACAGCGTCGTACGGCGTCACGCGGGCGACGGCCCCGGCGGGCAGTGCCTCGGCGGTGAAACCCTCCTTGCGCAGCACCGCGGCCACGGCCTCGGCGATCCGCGCGGTCGATCCGTTCGTCGTCCCATAGGCGACCAAGACCTTGCCGGTCATGGCGATCCGCCTCCTCTTCTGTCAGATCCTGCGCAGCCAGTCGTCGGCGACACCGTGCAGGGCGTTGTCGTCGGGCCTGAGGTTCGAGTCGTCGAGTCGGTGGGTGAGCTTGTCGACGACGGCGACGACACCGTCCATCTGCCGGGTCATGGAGACCGCGATCTCCGTCTCGCTCTTGCGTTCCATCTGACCGGAGAGGACCACCACGCCCTCCGTCACGGCGACGTCGATGCCGCGCGGCGGCAGCCACAGGGCGCGGACCAATACCTCGTCGATCACCTCGGCGCGGATCTCCGCGTCGGGCCGCAGGAACACCTGGAGCAGGTCTCGACGGGTCACGATGCCGACCAGCCGCTGCTCCTCGTCCAGGACGGGCAGCCGTTCGATGTGGTGCCGGGCCATGGTGCGGGCGGCCTCGACGATGGTGGCGTCGGCGGGCACCGTGATCGGCGGCTGGGACATCAGCTGTCCTGCCGTGCGGGCCCTGGCCTTGGCGGCACGCCGCCGGCCCGCACGGGTCAGCGTGGCGAGACGGAAGCGCTTCTTCGGCTCGTACGGGTCCGGCGTCTGGGCCTGCCGGAGCAGCAGGTCGGTCTCGGAGAGGACGCCGATGACCTTCTCGTCCTCGTCGACCACGGGCAGCCCGCTGATGCGGTGATCGCCCAGCAGCCGGGCCACCTCCTTGAACGTGGTGCCGTAGGTGGCACGGACGACCTCCGTGGTCATCACGGAGCCGACCTTGTTGTGCTTCATGGTTGTCCCTCCTCAGCGGAGTCGGCGCAGATACGGATCCTGGGGCCTGCGGGGCAGCAGGCGTACGCGCGCATCGAGCACGGTGACTCCGCCCGGTGTCGCGAGAACGGGGTTGAAGTCGGCCTCCGCCAGCTGTGGCAGGTCGCTCGCCATGCGGGAGAGCCGCAGCAGGAGCTGTTCGAGCCCTTCCAGGTCGACGGGCGCGGTGCCGTGTGCCCCGAACAGGAGCGGGGCACAGCGCGGAGCCGTGATCAGGTCGTGTACGTCGTGGTCGGTGAGCGGCGCGAGGCGGGCGGCGTGGTCGGCGAGGACCTCGGTGGCGGTGCCACCGAGTCCGAACAGGACGAGCGGGCCGAAGACCTGGTCCTGGACGACGCCGGCGAACAGCTCGGTGCCGCGGGCGGCGAGCGGCTGGATCACCACGCCCTCCAGCAGTCCGGCGAACCGGGTCTCCAGGTCCCGGAAGGCGGCCCGCACTTGGGCCTCGCCCCGCAGGTCGAGGTGGACGGCGTGCTCGGCGCTCTTGTGCAGCAGCCCTGTCCAGTGGCCCTTCATGACCACCCGTCCGTCGGCTCCGCGCAGCCGCTCGGCGGCCAGCACGGCACCGTCCTCGGTGTCGGCCCAGGCCCACGCCACCTGGGGGATGCCGTAGCAGCCGAGGAGCTCGGCGCACTCGCGCGGGGTGAGCCAGCCGCCGTCCGGGTGCGTGTCGAGGTACGCCTCGACGACGGCGTGGGCGCGGTCCGCCTCGACGCCGTCGAGGTCGGGCACCGTCCCGGCGGGCCGGGCGAGCCAGGCCGCCCGGCGGGCCGCGTGGGCCAACGCCCGTGCGGCTGCCTGAGGTTCGGCGTACGACGGGACGGTGGCGCCCTTCGCTGCGGGCAACAGCTCGACGGGCAGACCCTGTTCGAGCCGTACCGCAGCGACCGGCTTGACGCGCCGGCCGGGAGCGCGGGTAAGGGCGCGGACGAGGTCGTCGCCGGTGGCCGCGGTGACCGCGGTCGGGACGAGCGCCACGAGGACGGCATCGACACCGCCGTACCGCATGATCCGGTCCAGGCAGTCGGTGAGTTGCTCCTCGGTGACGGCGGCGGTGGCGTCGACGGGGTTGCCGACGGCGGCTCCGTCCGGAAGCACGGCGAGCAGGTCGTCGATCAGTTCCGGCGTGGGTGCCGGGAGCTGGAGTCCGGCCTCGGCGCAGGCGTCGGCGGCGAGGACTCCGGCTCCGCCCGCGTTGGTGACGATCGCGACGCGGGGGCCGGCGGGCAGGGGCTGGGAGTGCATCAGGGCGGCCGTCTCCAAAAGCTCGCCGATCGAGCGGGCGGCGGTGATGCCCGCCTGGGTGAACAGCGCGCCGCGGGTCATGGTGCGGGTTGCGGCGGCCGCGGTGTGCGAGGCGGCGGCACGCCGGCCGGCTTCGGTGCGCCCGGCGTCGACGGTGAGCACCGGCATCCGGCGGGTCACCCGGCGGGCGGTGCGGGAGAAGGCCCGCGGGCTGCCGAAGGACTCCAGGTGCAGCAGGGCGAGGTCGGTGCGGCCGTCGCTCTCCCACCACTGGAGCATGTCGTTGCCGCTCACGTCGTACTTGTCGCCGAGGGAGACAAAGGAGGAGATGCCGATGCCCAGGCGGGACATCCCGTCCAGCAGGGCGATGCCGACCCCACCGGACTGCACGGCGACACCTGCGGTGCCGGGGCGGGGGTGGGCGGCGGCGAAGGTGGCGTCGAGGCCGTACTGCGGGTCGGTGTTGGAGATTCCGAGGCAGTTGGGTCCGACCAGGCGCATGCCGTGGGCGCGGCAGGCGGCGAGCAGGTCCCGTGCCTGGTCGGCGTCGAGTCCCGCGGTGACGACGAGAAGGGCACGGACGCCCGCCTTGCCGCATTCCTCGGCGGTCCCGGGGACCGCGGCGGCCGGGACGGCGAGGACGGCGAGGTCGGGGGTGACCGGCAGGGCACTGACCGAGGGGTGGGACGGCACGCCGAGGATCGCGTGCGCGGCGGGGTTCACTGCGAACAGGCGTCCGGTGTAACCGCCCGCGTGCAGCTGGTGCAGGATCGCCCTGCCCACCGAGCCGGGCTTGCGTCCCGCGCCGACGACGGCGACCGACTTCGGCCGCAGCAGCGGCTCCATGCTGGCGACATCGGCGCCGCGGCCGCGTTCCTCGACGGCCGTCAGGTAGGTGTCGCTCGTGTCAAGGTCGATGGTGCAGCGCACCTCCGGCCCTTCGAACTCACGGGCCGTACGCAGGCCGAGGTCGGAAAAGAGTCGCAGCACCTCGTGGTTCTCGCTCAGGGCATCGGCGACGAACGCGGTGACACCCTCAGCGCGGGCGGCGGATACGAGGTGCTCGACGAGAAGGGTGCCGACGCCTCGGTGGTGCAGTCCGTCAGCGACGGCGATGGAGATCTCGGCGGTGTCCCCGACGCCCTCGGTGTCGTATTCGGCGAGGCCGACCAGCCGGCCCTCCGTCTCGGCCAGTAGGGCCAGGTATCCAGGGTGTCGCGGGGCACAGGCCCGGTCGGCGGCCGAGGCGGCCGACCTGGGGCTCGCGGAGAAGAACCGCAGCCGCAGGTGCTCCGGGGACATCTCCTCGTACAGCCCCTGCACCTGGTCGTGGTCCGCCCGCCGCACCGGACGGATGCACACGGTGGTGCCGTCCGCGAGCAGGGCGTGGACCGTGGGCCGGCTGAGTGTGTCGTCCGTCATCGCGGTTCTCCTCCAGGTTGTCTCTGCACTTAGAGCGTCCAGCGGAGCGGGCCGTGGCCCCATGGGCTGTCCGGGCGGGACGGGTGGGCCGGTCGGCCCTGCCGGGCGAGCCCGCGTCTCACGCCCGCTGCGGAACGACGGCCACCGGACAGCTGGCGTGGTGCAGTGCCGCGTGTGTGACGCGACCCAGCTGGAGCCCCAGGTGCCCGTTGCGGCGCTTGGCACCCACGACCAGGAGGTCGGCACCCTGTGCGGCCTCGACCAGCACCCGGCGGGGGTGGCCCTCGACGGTGCGGCGCTCGACCTTCACGTCCGGCGGGGCATTGTGCAGGGCCTGCGTGAGCGCCTCCTCGGCCTGCTCCCGGTGCAGCCGTGCGGGGGCGTCGGCCAGCAGCGGATGGTCGGTGGTCTCGTGCGCGGGGCACCGCCAGGCCCGTACGGCTTCCAGTACGGCACCCCGTCGTCGGGCCTCCTCGAAGGCGAAGCGCACCGCCGCCGAGTCCTTGGCGTCCTCGCCGACGCCCACGACGACCCGTCCGCCGCCGGGGGGCGTCGCCCGCTTGTCGTGGTTGCCGCGGAGCACGATCACCGGGCAGTCTGCGTGAGCAGCCACGGAAAGGCTGACCGAGCCCAGCAGCATTTCGGCGAGACCGCTGCGGCCCCGGGAGCCCACCACCAGCGCGGACGCCTGTCGGGCCTCGCGCACCAGGGTGTACTCGGGCTCCTCGAACACCACGTCGGCGGTCACCTTCAGGCCGGGGTGCCGGGCTCGTGCCCGGTCCGCGGCGGCGCCGACCAGATCCTGGGGCAGTGCGCGCACCTCGGGCGTGCCGAGTTCGTGGGCGAGGGCGGCGCCCTCGTAGCGCTCCCACAGACAGGCGTACACCAGCCGCAGCGGCACCCCGCGCACCACGGCCTCGTCGGCCGCCCAGTCCACGGCGCGCAGGCTCGGCTCGGAGCCGTCGACGCCGACGACCAGTGGCCGTTGTTCCATCGTCCTCATGGTCCTTCTCCCCTCCGGATGACAGGTCTTGGGTGGTGCGTCAGTCGTGCGCGACGACGACGACCGGCGCCGCGGCATGGTGCAGGACGCCGTGCGCCACCGGCCCGATGTGGGCGCCGAACGGGTTGCGGCGGACCTTACGACCCACGACGACCAGCGAGGCCCCGTCCGCGACCTCGACCAGGTAGCGGGCGGCGCTGTCGCACCGGGACTCCTCGGTGACCTGGACGTCCGAGTACTTCTGGCGCCAGGGCCACAGGATCTCGGCGAGGGCCGCGCACTGCGCCCGGGAGATCTCGTCGTGCAGGTGCGGGTCGGCCGGGAGGGCGTAGGCGTAGTAGGCCGGCAGGTTCCAGCCGTGGACGACCCGCAGGACGGCGGACCGCCGGGCGGCCGCCTCGAAGGCGAACTCGATCACCGAGTCGTCGGGGGCGGCGGGGTCCAGGCCCAGCACGACGGGGCGGTAGGGTGCGGCGGCCGACGGGATGCCCACCGGGTCCAACTCGTGCTCGTCCGCGGCCTGCTCTCCGGCGCGGACCAGGACCACGGGAGTCTCGGTGTGCGCGACGACGGCCAGCCCGACGGAGCCGACGAAGAATCCGCCGATCCCGCTCAGCCCGCGGGAGCCGAGGACCAGCAAGTCGGCGTCCTTCGCCGCCTCCACCAGAACGTCGGCGGGCCGGCCGCTCAACTCCACCCTGTCCACCTCGACTCCGGGGTGGCGCAGGGCGATGCCCTCGGCCGCCTCCCGGGGAATCCGCTCGCTCCAGTGCTGCTGTGTCTCGGCACCGAGGAGCGGGGCCTGGGCCATGGGCTCCGGCACGGGCTCCCACACGTGGACGACCTTCAGCGGCAGGCCGCGCAGGTGCGCCTCCCGGGCCGCCCACTCCGCGGCGGCACGGCTCTCGGGAGAGCCGTCGAGGCCCACGATGACGTTGCGGGGCATGCTGTCCACCTCCTGAATCGGTATCCGGTTCCCACAGTGCGGGCGACGAGCGCCGGTTCCACAGGGGCCGCAGGTCCCCGGGCGGGGCCGACCGGCCCCACCGCCGCACGACGCGAGAGAGCCGGATGGTCCGGAAGCTGATCGCGCCGACGCCGCCGATGGCCGTGGCCCCGTCGCACAGGTGGTGCCGCGAGCGGTCATGCGCCTCGGACGACGGGGAGCTCGGCCCGTACGAGGGTCCCGGAGCGGCCGTGGACGATCTCGTACACGGCGTCGAGCGCCCCGATCACGGCGAGTCCGCCGGTGTTCTCGACGAACCGGGCGGCGGTCTCGGCCCTGGGGACCCATCGAGTTGTCGGGCAGCCGGGCGGCTCGGTGGGCGTGAGGTCGAGGACCGCCTCCCGATCGGGGATGCCGTAGCCGGCGTAGAGGTCCGGGACCTCGGTGAGGAGGAGCAGGAGGTCCGCTACGAGGACCTCGGCCGGCCGGGCGGCGGCGAGGTCCCCTTCCGCCGAGCGGGCCTCCTGCCATCGAATGGCCCGCCGACAGGGAACGCAGGCCGCCGAGGGGCTGGGCCGGGCCGCCGATCGGCCCGGCCTCGGGGCCGGGTGGCCCATGGTCCCTGCGGTGCCGCGCCGCCACGATGGAGGTGGTAGCTCCGTACGCCGCACTGGAGGCACGCCATGAACGCTCCCGCAACGACGAGCATGCAGCGGGCACTCCCCGCCGGACACCGGGAACGGCTCATGGGGATCGCCCGCGAGGTGTCCTTCCCGCAGGGTGCCCGGCTCTTCGAGGAGGGCGCACGCGCCGACCGGTTCTGGATCATCCGTACCGGGACGGTCGATCTGGACATACGCGTGCCCGGCCGCCGGGCCGCCGTCATCGAGACCCTCCGGCACAACGAACTCCTCGGCTGGTCCTGGCTGTTCACCCCGCACCTCTGGCACCTGGGCGCCGAAGCGTCCTCGCCGGTGCGGGCCTACGAGTTCGACGCCACGGTCGTCCGCGCGATGTGCCAGGACGACCCCGAGTTCGGCCGGAACGTCGCCGTGTGGGTGGGCAGGATCGTCGCCCACCGGCTGCAGACGGCCCGTGTCCGCCTGCTGGATCTGTACGCCCCCTACGGCAGCGGAGTCCGGGGCTGACCGCCCCGCATCGTGCCGCCCCCATCGCCCCAGGAGTTCCAAGTGCCCGGTTCCCCGCACATCGTGAGTGACGTGATGACCCGCGACGTGGCCACCGTCGGCCGTGACGCGGCCTTCAAGGACATCGTGCGCATCATGCAGGACCGTAAGGTCAGCGCCCTGCCCGTGGTGGACGGGGGCCACCGGGTCCTCGGCATCGTCTCCGAGGCCGATCTGCTGCCCAAGGAGGAGTTCCGCGACAGTGACCCGGACCGGTACACGCAACTGCGCCGCCTGCCCGACCTGGCGAAGGCCGGTTCGCTGACCGCGGGCGAGCTGATGACCTCCCCGGCACTCACCGTCCGGCCCGGCGAGACCCTCGCCCAGGCCGCCCGGACCATGGCGCGGGCCAGGGTCAAGCGCCTGCCCGTCGTCGGCGAGTCGGGCCGACTGGAGGGTGTCGTCAGTCGCGCGGACCTGCTCAAGGTGTTCCTGCGGGACGACGAGGACATCGCCGGGGAGGTCCGGCGCGAAGTCGTCGCCCCTCTCTTCCCGGCCCCGGAGTCGGCGGTCCGGGTAGAGGTGCGGGAGGGAGTCGTCAAGCTGGGCGGCCGGGTCCGCGACACGTCCCTGGTACCGGTGGCGGCGCGGCTGACCCGGGCGGTCGAGGGGGTCGTGGACATCGAGTTCGAGCTGGACGGCCCAGGGCATCCCACGGCTTGAGCCAAGGACATGTGCCGCCCCGCGATCCGGCAACCCTCACCGAAGCTCTCCCCGCACAGGGCCGTACGGCCCTGTGCGCGCCCCATCAGGCCCTCGTGCCGACCGTGCTGCGGGTGAATTCTGGAAGCAGAAGGGGGAGCAGGTGCGCGGCAGTGCCCTCGCGGTTTGCCGCCCCGACTCCGGAGGTGTGTCATGACCGGACGTGTAGTCGTCGGGCTCGACGGTTCGCCCGCGAGCATGGCGGCCGCGTGGTGGGCAGCCCGAGAGGCCACGGACCGGCGCCTGCCCGTGCTGCTGGTCCACTCCTGGACCACCCAGCCGCTGGACCTGCCCATACCGCAGGAGGCACACGCCAAACGGCGCTACGGCCGAGACCTCCTCCGGGGAACCGCGACCGAACTGCGCCGCCGCCACCCCGGACTGCAGCTCACCACGGAACTGGTCTCGGAACCGGCCGCGCAGACCCTTCTGGAGCGCGCCGGGGACGCGTCCATGCTGGCCCTCGGTTCGCGTGGCCAGGGCTCCGTGGCGAGCTTCCTGCTCGGCACGATCAGTCTTCACGTCCTGGGCCTGGCCCCGTGTCCGGCCGTCGCCGTCCGCGCGGGTGATCCCGCCGTCGCAGCGGGCGAGGAGCACCCTGCCGCAGCAGACCGCCACGAGGTCGTGGTCGGTCTGGAGACAACGGGACCGACCGCCGAACCGCTGCTGGAGTTCGCCTTCGGCGCGGCCGGGCCGCGTGGTGCCCGGGTGCGCGTGGTCCGGGCACTGCCCCTGTCCGCGCTGTTCACCGAGGTCGACGAGGACTTCGCGACCGCGGAGCGGACACGGCTGACCGACGCGCTGCTGCCGTGGCGCGAGAAGTTCCCCGACATCCCCGTGGTCGAGTACGTCACCACGGGCCCCGCCGCACAGGTGCTGCTGTCCGCGTCCGCGCACAGCGGCCTCACCGTCGTGGGCCGTCGGCGCCACCCGTCCCACCTCACGTGGAAGCTCGGTCCCGTCGCCCACGCGGTGCTGCACCACCTGCCATGCCCCGTCGCCGTCGTTCCGCACGACTGAGCAGCCAGCAGTGGCCGGGGGGAGGACCGTCATGCACCGCAGTCTTCCGTCCGGTCCACCTCAGCGGGTCAGCACGGCACGTTCAGCCGTGCCGTGGCCCGAGTCGGCACTCCTGACCGTCACGGCCGTCGCCCTGGTGGCAGGAGGCGTCTCCTGGCTGGCGGGCGCCCCCGGTCTCTCGGACCTGTGCTGGGCGCTGGGCACCGTCGCGGCCGTCGTGCCCGCTGTGGGCTGGGTGCTGGCCGCCCTGCGGCGCGGGCAGGCGGGCGTCGACCTGATCGCTGTCCTGGCGCTCGGCGGCACCCTGGCCGTGCGCGAGTATCTGGCCGGGGCCCTGATCGCCCTGATGCTCGCCACCGGCCGCGCCCTCGAGGCGGCCGCGCGGCGGCGGGCCTCCCGCGACCTGCGCGCACTGCTCGAACACGCGCCCCGCACCGCCCGGCGCCGCACCGGCACCGACGTGACCACAGTGCCGCTCGCCGAGGTCCGGGTCGGCGACCTGCTCGTCGTCGGGCCCGGTGAGGTCGTCCCGGTCGACGGCACGGTGTCCGGTGCCCCGGCCGTGCTCGACGAGTCGGTCCTCACCGGGGAGCCCCTCAGCGTGCGGCGCGCGCCGGGCAAGAGCGTGCGCAGCGGAGCGGTCAACGCGGGCAACGCCTTCGAGCTCCATGCCTCGGCCACCGAGCAGGACAGCACGTATGCCGGAATCGTACGGCTGGCCCAGCAGGCCGGCGCGGAGTCGGCGCCGCTGGTGCGGTTGGCCGACCGGTACGCGGCCTGGTTCCTGCCGCTCGCCGTGGCCGTCGCCGGGCTGGCCTGGCTGGTGACCGGCTCCGCCGTGCGCGCGGTGGCGGTCCTGGTGGTCGCCACTCCGTGTCCGCTGCTGCTGGCGGCTCCGGTGGCCGTGGTCTCAGGGCTGTCGCGGGCCTCCCGGCTGGGCGTGGTGATCCGCGACGGCGCCGCCCTGGAGAACCTCGGGCGGGCCCGCACCCTGCTGCTCGACAAGACGGGCACCCTCACCCGAGGTCACCCGCGCGTCGTCGACGTCATCGCCGCGCCGGACGGGACCCCGGCGGAGGTGCTGCGGCTCGCCGCCTCGCTGGACCAGTACTCGCCGCACGTGCTCGCGCAGGCCGTCGTCGACGCGGCCCGGGAGCGCCGGGCCCGCCTGTCCGTGGCCGCGGAGGTGTCCGAGGAACCCGGCCGGGGCGTCACCGGGACCATCGACGGACGCCGGATCACCATCGGACGGCTCGACGACGGCGCGCAGCGGCCGCCCTGGGCGCGCTCGGTGGACAACCAGGCTCTGCTGGACGGGGCGGCGGTCGCCTGGGTCACTGTCGACGAGGTACTGGCCGGCGCCGTGCTGCTGCGGGATCCGCTGCGTCCGGACGCGCCGCGTGCCCTGCGCCGCCTGCGCGCGGCGGGCATCCGCCGGCTGGTGATGCTCACCGGCGACCGCGCCGAACCGGCCCGCGAGGTCGGCGCCGTCCTCGGTCTGGACGAGGTGCGCGCTGGGCTCTCCCCCTGCGACAAGGTGGCCGCGGTGCGCGCCGAACGCGAGCACGCGGTCACCGTCATGGTGGGCGACGGGGTGAACGACGCCCCCGCTCTGGCCGCCGCGGACATCGGCGTGGCGATGGGCGCGCGCGGCTCGACCGCGTCCTCCGAGGCGGCCGACATCGTACTGACCACCGACCGGGTGGACCGCCTGGCTGACGCGGTCGCCATCGCCGTACGGTCGCGGCGTATCGCCGTGCAGAGCGCGCTCGGCGGCATGCTGATGTCGCTCGCCGCGATGGCGGCGGCCGCCGCGGGTCTGCTCCCGCCGGCCGCCGGCGCCCTGCTCCAGGAAGGCATCGACGTCGCGGTCATCCTCAACGCGCTGCGCGCCTTGCGCGACGACCGGGCGGCCCGTCCGGTACTGCGGCCAGACACTCAGGCCCTCATCCACCGCTTCGCGGCCGAGCACGACGATCTGCAGGACGTCCTGCGGTCCGTGCGCGCCGCTGCCGACCGCCTGTGCGACAGCACCGGCCCCGAGGCCCTGGCGGCCGTGCGCGGGGTGCACCTGCTGCTCACGGAACGGCTGCTGCCGCATGAGCACGCCGAGGAACACCAGCTGTATCCCGCCCTCGCCACCGCGCTCGGCGGCCCCGAGGCGACCGCCACCATGAGCCGCGCCCATGCCGAGATCGACCGGCTCGCCCGCCGGATCGCCGTCCATCTCGCGCTCGCCGAGGCCGACGGCGGCCCGGCACCGGAACAGCTCGACGATCTGCGTGCCTGCCTCTACGGGCTGCACACCGTGCTGCGACTGCACTTCGTCCAGGAGGAGGAGAACTACTTCTCCCTCGCCCCCTGAGCGCGCCCCTGCCGGGCCATACCCATCGAGGAGACGACGATGAACGATCCCCCGGGACACGCGAACACCGCACCGCCCGTGCTCGCCTGCGCGCGCCTGGTCCGGCGGTTCGGCGAGCGCACCGCCGTCGACGACGTGAGCCTGGCCATCGCTCCCGGTGAGACGTACGGCCTGCTCGGACCGAACGGCGCGGGGAAGACCACGACGATCCGGCTGGTGTGCGGACTTCTGCGGCCCGACGCCGGGACCGTGTTCGTGGCGGGCCGCCGAGTGTCGACGGCCGCCGGGGCTGCCAAGCGGCTCATCGGCTTCGTCCCGCAGGACGTGGCCCTCTATCCGGATCTCAGTGTCCGCGAGAACCTGCGCTTCTTCGGACGCCTGTACCGGCTGCCGCGCCGCCGTCTGGAGCACCGGGTCGACGAGGTCCTTGAGCTCATCGACCTCACCGGCCGGGCCGGCGATCGAGTCGACTCCCTCTCGGGCGGGATGCGCCGCCGCCTCAACATCGGGGCCGGGCTGGTGCACGCGCCGACGCTGCTGGTGCTGGACGAGCCGACGGTGGGCGTCGATCCGCAGAGCCGGCACGCGATTCTGGAGAGCGTCACCCGGTTCGGCGAGGAGGGCATGGCCGTCCTTTACACCACGCACTACATGGAGGAGGCCGAGCGGCTCTGCGACCGGGTCGGCATCATCGACCACGGCCGCCTCGTCGCCGAGGGCAGCCCGCGTGAGCTGGTGGCCCTGGTGGCGGAGCGGGACCGGGTCCGGCTGACCGCCGTCGGCGATCTGGCGGCGTACGCGCAGGCGTGCCGCGGTCTCAGCCGGGTCGAGGGCGCCGCGCGCACCGGGGACCACGGAGACATGGTCGAAGTGGTGGTCAAGGACGCGCGCAGCCTGTTGCCGCAGCTGCTCGACCTCGCCCACGAACTGGATGTCGACATCCGCAGTGTGGAGATCGACGAACCGAACCTGGAGGCGGTCTTCCTCCATCTCACCGGCACTGCGCTGAGGGAGTGAGCGGTCGTGCGTGTCCTTCTCGCCATCGCCGCGAAGGATCTGCGGCAGCGTCTGCGCGACCGCTCGGCCTGGGTGATCGTGTTCTTGGCGCCTGTGCTGATCTCCGGGCTGATGGCCATGGCGTTCAGCGACAACACCGAGTTCCGCGCCGAGATCGGCGTCGTCGACCTGGACCGCGGCGCGGCGGCCACCGGGCTGACCGAGGTGCTGAAGAGCCCCGAACTCTCCGCCACCGTACGGGTTCACTCCTACGGCGACGAGGCCGCGGCGCGCCGGGCGGTGGACGCCGGCCGGGCGCACGCGGCGATCGTCGTCCCCAAGGGGTTCACCGAGGCGCTGAGCGGCGGGACCGCACAGCCGGTCACCGTCCTGGACAGCGTGGACTTCGGCCTGCAGGCGCAGCTGGCGCGGGCGGTCACCGAGTCGTACGTCGCGCAGGTCAACGCCGACCGGCTGTCCGTGGCCACGGCCGTCGCGGCGGGCGTTCCGCACCAGGACGTCCCCGAACTCGCTGCGAGGGCGGCCCTGTTGAGGCTGCCGGAGCAAGTGCGGGCGCAGGGGCTCGCGGACGACCCGCTGAAGGTCATCAGCTACTTCGGGCCGAGCATGGGGATGTTCTTCGTGCTCTTCTGCGTCGGCTTCGGCGCGCGCGGCTACTTCATCGAACAGCAGCAAGGCACCCTCGACCGGATCGCCGCGGCCCCGGTCGGGCGGGGCGCGCTGCTGCTGGGGAAGTCGCTGTCCACCTTCGTCTACAGCCTGGCCGGCCTGGTGACGGTCGCGCTCGTGTCGTGGCTGGCGTTCGGCGCGCGCTGGGCGGATCCGGTGGGGGTCGCCGCCCTCAGCGTGGGCATGGCGGTCTCCGTGGTGTGCCTGACGGCGTTCGTCATCGCGATCGCCCGTACCGAACGGCAGGCCGAGGGCCTGGCGTCGATCGTGGTGTTCGCGCTCGTCCTGCTGGGCGGCAACTTCGTGTTCGCCTCCGGCACGTCCCTGATGCGCCGGCTCACGCTCTTCACCCCCAACGGGTGGGCTCTGCGTGGATTCACCGACCTGGGCACCGGGGTGCGCGGCTGGGCCGCGGTCGGTGCCCCGCTGCTGGGCATCGCCGCGTTCTCGGCGACCGTGGCGGCGGTGACGGCTCTGCTCCTTCGGCTGAGGAGGCCGACATGACCGCACTCGCAGTGACCCGGGCGACCGTCGCGCGGGCGTTCCGGGACCGTACGGCACTGTTCTTCATGGTGCTGCTGCCGGTCGCCATCATCGTCGTCATCGGGGTCACGGTCAGCGGCTTCGACCAGTTCCGCGTCGGCCTCGTCCCGGCCGCCGTGTCGGGCCCCGTGGCCGAGGAGCTGGTCACCGGCATCGAGGAGGCGCCGGGCCTGCGGACGCGCACCTACGAGACCGCGGCGGACGCCCGTTCGGCGTTGCGCCGGGCCGAGCTGGACGCCGTGGTCGTGGTGCCCGACGGGCTCGACACGGCCGTGCGGGAGGGGCGTGCGGTCATGGTGCCGGTGCTGGTGGAGCCGTCGGGCAGCGCGGGGCACGCCGCCGTGTCGTCGGTGTCGGCCGTCGTCGCCGAGCACGCGGCGCGGTTGCAGGCGGCACGCTTCGCCGCCGAGGAGACCGCCGGTGACTTCGACGACACCCTGGCGCTGGCCCGCGGCGCCGAACGGGCGGCTTCACCGATCGCGGTGCGCACCGAGACCGTGAACGGGCAGAGTGACTATCTGCCGCTGGGCTACGGCTACAGCACGCCGACCATGCTGGTGCTGTTCGTGTTCATCAACGCCCTCGCGGGTGGCGCGGCCATCGTGCAGACCCGCCGGACCGGGGTGTACGCCCGCGCCCTCGCGGCGCCGGTCTCCGCCCGCACCCTGGTGCTCGGCGAGACGGTCGCATATCTCCTGCTGGCCCTGCTGCAGTCCCTGCTGATCGTCGCCATCGGGGCGCTGGCCTTCGACGTCGCCTGGGGCGACCCGCTCGCCGCCGGAGTCTTGGTCGCCGTGTGGGCGCTGGTCGGTACCGGGGCGGGTGTCCTGGCCGGTGCCGTGTTCCGTACGCCGGAGCAGGTGCACGCCGTCGGCCCGGCGCTCGGGATCGGCCTCGGCATGCTGGGCGGCTGCATGTGGCCGCTGGCGCTGGTGCCCGACTGGCTGCGCAGTGCGGGCCACGCGGTACCGCAGGCGTGGGCCGTCGACGCGTGGACGACCCTGCTGTCCAGGAACGGGGATCTGACGTCGATCCTGCGCGAGCTGGCCGTGCTGGCGGGCTTCGCCACGGTGCTGCTCGCCCTGGCGACCGTGCTCCTGCGGCGGCGGCTGACGGCCGCTTCCGCGGCGTGATCGTGGGCGCGCTCAGACGATCTCGAGGACCTGAGACACCGCGCGACGCGGGGTCTCGGACCCCGAAGGACCGTATCCGAGGCGCAGCACCATCTGCACGAACCCCATGGCCGACCCGGGGTCCCGGGCAAGCTCGCGCAGGTCGTGCCGTTCCAGGGAGTGCGAGGTGAGGGACGTGGCCAGGCCGTGATGGGTGGCCAGCAGGAGGACGCGTTCCAGGGCCTGTCCGGCGCGCATCCAGTCCTCGGGGCGGTCGTGGGTCGTGCCCAGCAGAGCCAGTTGCGGTGCGCTCTCGAAGTCGGCCGCCGGGCGGCCCGGCACGGTCCGCCGGCCGGCGAAGTCCCGGACCGGGGCCCGGCCCGCGCGCCTGCGCGGTCCGAAGGCGCCCTGCGGGATCCCGTCGACCGCGGCCTCCGCGCCCGTGCGCGTCCACTGTCGTATGTCCTCGAACCGCTCGGGGTCGAGGGTGTCGCGGCCTTCGACGTCACGGACGTGGTCCAGCAGGGACTCCACATGCCAGGGCTCGGGGAACAGCAGCCGCGCACCCTCCCCTTCGGCCGCGTCGCACAGCGCGTCCCTGATGTCGGCCGGAATCGTCTCGTCCTGGAAGGGGTGCCGGCTGGTGTGCCGGCGTGCGACGGCCGGGAAGAGCAGCGCCAGGTCGCGGTCGGGCCGGTCGGTGCCGGCGAGTCGCACGGTGGCGAGCAGCAGCGGGTCCGCCGGGTCGGGGAGCAGGCTCGTCTCGGCCCGCTCTCCGGCGTGGGCCGCGGCGACGCGGAGGTTGAACAGGGCCGCACCACAGCCCAGGTGCAGGGCGCGATGGTCGGGGTCGGTGCGCGGCATCGCCCGGCCGAGGTCGGCCCGTAGCTCGAGGGCGTGGTCGGCTCGGAGGTAGCGGAACCGCCACGGTTGGGCGTTGTGCAGTGAGGGCGCGGCCGTGGCGGCGGTCACCAGGGCCGTGGCGTACGTCCTGTCGTCGGGTCGCGTCGGCATGGCGCGCACCTCCCCTTGCGGGATGAGCCGGCCGTCCGGTCACGGTCAGGCTTTGGTCAGGCCGACTCCGTTTGCGCGCAGCACGGACATGCGGTGCCCGTACTCCTCCTCGTCGATCTCTCCACGGGCGAACCGCTCGGAGAGCAACCGCTCGGCGGACTCGCGGTGCGAGGGCTCGCGGTGCGGGGGCTCAGGGGTGCGGTTCAGGGTGCGGAAGAGCAGCACGGCGACGGTGATCAGGAGTGCCCAGAGCAGGGTCGTGCCTGCTGACATCGCGAACCAGTCCCAGCCATTCATGTCATGACGGTTCCAGTACATCTCGGGCTCCTTCGCGCGGCGAGGGCGGCCTTCGGACTTCTTTCAGGACCAGCTTCCGGCCTCGCACGACCGGCGAGAAGAGGCCGCCAGGTCCCCCCTCCGGGGCCGTTCGGCCCCGGTTGTGCGGTCAGTCCGGGAGCCACAGCCGTACCGTCTCCCCCGGCTGCAGACTCAGCGTCCGGTCGGGCAGCCGGATGTCGATCGGTGAGGCGTCGGAGGACGGTACGGCGATCTCCAGCCGCTCGCGCTCCAGGTGCAGCCGTACACCCCAGTGGCCCTGGTACCGCAGGGCGAACCCGTACGACGAGAGCTCCGGCAATGGCACCGGGTCGAGCCACAGGGCGCCGCCGCGGGTCTCCAGCCCGGTCAGTCCGCGCTGGACCAGGTCCAGGGTGCCGGCCATGGCGCCGAGGTGGATGCCCTCGCCGGTGGTGCCGCCCTGCACGTCTGCGATGTCGCCCTGCAGGGCCTCCTGGCAGAACTTCCAGGCCTCCGCCCGCCGGTCCCGGGCCAGCACCCAGCCGTGGACGAGGCCGCTGAGGGTGGAGCCGTGGCTGGTGCGGCGCAGGTAGTAGTCGACGGTGCGCCGCCAGGTGTCCTCGTCGAGCTGGTACCCCAACCGGCCGAACACCGTGCGGAGTTCGGCCGGCGAGAACAGGTAGCCGAGCATCAGGACATCGGCCTGCTTGGACGCCTGGTAGCGGTTGACGCTGTCGTCCTCCGCCTCCAGGATCCGGTCGAGCCGCCGGATGTCGCCGTACCGGGCGCGGTAGGCCTCCCAGTCGAGCTCGGCGAGTTCGCCGTAGCCCTCGAACTGGCTGATGACGTCGTCATGGAACGGCACGTGGAGGGTGCGGGAGACGTCCTCCCACAGTTCGAGTTCGCCGCCGTCCAGGCCGGTGCGCTCGACCAGCTCGCGGTAGCGGGGCTCCGGCAGCGTACGCAGCAGCTCCAGGGTGCGGGCCAGCACCCAGGCAGCGGTGACATTGGTGTACGCGTTGTCGTCCAGGCCCGGCTGTTGCGCGTCGGGGTAGGCCTCGTGGTACTCGTCGGGGCCGACCACTCCCTTGATGCGGTGGCGGCCCAGGCTGTCGTCGTAGACGGCCGAGTCCGCCCAGAAACGGGCGATCTGCAACAGCATCTCGGCGCCCTTGGTGTGCAGGAACTCCGTGTCCCCGCTGGCCTCGCAGTACTGCCACACGTTGTAGGCGATCGCCGAGCCGACGTGGTGCTGGAGGTGGGAGTGGTCGGGCAGCCAGCGTCCCGAGCGCGGGTTGAGGTGCAGCTGCTGGGTCTCCTCACGGCCGTCGCTGCCGCTCTGCCAGGGGTACATCGCGCCCTTGCGGCCCACCGAGCGGGCGGCTGTGCAGGCCTGTTCGAGGCGCCGGTGGCGGTAGCGCAGCAGGGCGCGGGACACCTCGGGGAAATGCAGGTCGAGGTAGGGCAGGACGAACAGTTCGTCCCAGAAGACGTGACCGCGGTAGGCCTCGCCGTGCAGGCCCCGGGCGGGTACGCCCACGTCAAGGTCCGCGGTGTGCGGGGAGAGGGTCTGCAGGACGTGGAAGAGGTGCAGGCGCAGGATGCGGCCCGCCTCCCCGGGGACGTCGAGGTCGGCACGGCGCCAGAGCTGGTCCCAGGCGGTGAGGTGCCGCTCGAGCAGGTCGTCGAAGCCCGGGGCCTGGCCGACCCTGTCGACGGCGGCGTACAGCGGGTCGCTGATCGCCGGGTCGTGGGAGGTGTGCAGGGCGACGGTCTTGTCGACGGTGACGGTGCGGCCTGGAGCGAGGTCCAGGAGCGCCTGCTGGACGGCTCGCGGGACTTCGTGGCGCACGGCGAGGGGGGCGTCGACGGTGAGCCGGGCCGCCATGCCGATGCGGACGTCGGAGGTGCGGGTACGGCAGCGCAGCCACACCGTGTCCGGGGTGGCGGTGCCGGTGTGGACGTGGGTCAGGTGGTGGCCGTCCAGGTCCCGGTAGCGCGGGACGCCGGCGTTGGTGACGCCGCCGTCGAGGGCGGCCTCGACCTCCAGCGGGCCGGAGAATCCCTCGGCCGTGAACTCGGTGCGCAGGGCGGCGAGATGGGGATCCGCCATGTGCACGAACCGCTGCTGACGTACCGTCAATTCACGACCCTCGCCGAGGTCGTAGCGTGTGCGGCGCTCCAGCAGCCCCGCGGACAGGTGCAGCATCTGCCGGTGGTCGAGCACGGTCGCGGTGTCGGGAGTGAGCCATGGCCCGCCCGGCAGGCGGTAGCGCAGGGGCAGCCAGTTGGGGACGTTGACCATGTCCTCGTTCTCCACCTGCCGTCCGGCCACCTCGGAGGTGAGCCGGTTGTAGCAGCCGGCCACGTAGGTGCCGGGATAGTGCACTTCGTCGGCAGCGCACTCCGGCAGCGCGCCACGTGTAGCGAAGTAGCCGTTTCCGAGGGTGCACAGCGACTCGCGCAGGCGTTCGTCGGCGGGCGTGTAGCCCTCGTACTCCCAACTCCATCCCGTCACGTCGGCTCTCCTTCCGTGACCAGCTCTCCGAGATCCCTCACGACGACGTGGGCGCCGTGCCGCAGCAGTCTCGCGCCGGTGTCCTCGGCGGCGGCTCGGTCCACGCCGATCACCAGGGCGAAGCCGCCGCGCCTGCCGGCCTCGACGCCCGCGAGCGCGTCCTCGACGACAGCGGCCCGGCGGGCGGGAACACCGAGCCGCCGAACCGCCTCCAGGAACAGATCGGGTTCCGGCTTGCCGGCCAGGCCGAGCCGTGCCGCCTCACCACCGTCCACGAGGAGGTCGAACAGGTCGAGTACTCCGGCCCGGCCCAGCAGTTCACCGGCGTGCCGGGAGGCGGAGGCCGCCGCGCAGGGCACGCCCGCCCGACGCAGGGCCCGCACCAGCCGTACCGTCCCCGGATAGGCATCGACGCCGTGCTCGCGGAGTTGCTCGGTGAAGAGGCGTTCCTTCTCCGCGGCGACGGCCCGCACCGTATCGGGCGACGGGTCGATGCCACGGGCGGCGAGGAAGGCGGCGGCGCCGTCGAGACGGGACTTGCCGTCCACATGGCGCAGATAGTCGTCCCGTACGTCGAACGGGCGGCGCTGGTCCGGGTGCTCGGGCGGGTGGGCGCGCAGATGGGCGTCGAACGCCGTCCTCCATGCGGCGGCGTGCACCCGCGCCGAGTCGGTGATCACTCCGTCGGTGTCGAAGACGACGGCACGCACGTCCCGCAGGCCCGCAGCGAGCGTCCCGGGGGCGAGGGACCGGCCCATGGTCACCCCTCCTCCGGTACGACGGCGACCGGGCAGTCGGCATGGTGCAGCAGTGCGTGCGTCACCGGGCCGAACTGGAGGCCATGGTGGCCGTGTCGGCGCCGGGCTCCGACGACCACCAGGTCAGCGGCGCCCGACCTGGTCAGCAGTGCCTCGCGGGCCCGCCCTTCTACGGTGGTGCGGCGCACCCGGACCGAGGGGTGCTCCGCAACCGCTTCACGCAGTGCGGCGTCGAGCAGTTCCGACGCCTGCCGCTCGTGCTGATGCGCCGGTTCACCGGCGATCAGAAGATGGTCCGCGGCCATGTGCGCGGGACGCCGCCAGGCTCGCACGGCGTCCAGCATGCACCCGCGCGCCTCGGCCTCGCGGAACGCGAACCGCACCGCCTCGCCGCCGGCGGCGTGGTCGCCCACACCGAGCAGGATCCGTTCGCGGTCGCCCGCAGCGCCGCCCCGGACCACGATCACCGGGCAGTGCGCGCGTCCGGCCACGGCCAGCGAGACCGAGCCGAGGAGCAGACCCGTCAGCCCTCCGCGCCCGTGGGATCCCGTCACCAGGGCGAAGGCGCGGTGACTCTCGTGCAGGAGTGCGTCGACCGCTTCCTCCGGCACCACCTGTGTGGAGACCTTGGCCTCGGGGTCGCGCCGCTGGGCACGTTCTGCGGCGGTGGCGAGGATGGTCTCCGCCATGACCTGCTCGGACGGACGTTCACCGGTGTCGGGCCGTACGGCGCCCTCGTAGCGCTCCCACAAGGAGGCGTACACCAGCAGCAGAGGCAGTCCGCAGCGGGCCGCCTCGTCCGCCGCCCAGTCGACCGCCAGGAGACTCGCGTCCGAACCGTCGACTCCCACGACCAGGGGAAGGTCCATCGTCCCCACCGCCTTTCGTCGGACCGCATACCGTGCGGCACCCGGCTCTGTCTCCACGGTCCCATCACCTGGCCCCGGACCGCAGAGGCCGTCGGGCACCGGCTCGGGACGTTCGGCCCCTGGGCCGCCGGCCCGATCCGCCGGACGCTGAAGTTGAGGCCCCGAGGGGACGGTTCCCATCCGGCCGCTCGGCCCTCCGTGTACGGCCGGGCCGTCTCTCGACTGGTTCCGGAATGGTGAGCAGACTCCCGGGGAGGGCAGTCATGGTTCCTCTCATCCTGATCGGCGCCGCCGTCGTGGGCGCATGCCTGGTGTTCGGCTACAGCTCGTTCGTCGTCGGCTTCGTGCTCATGCTCGTCGGCGTGCTCGGTCTCATCACGTTCATGTCCACGGTCGGCATGGTCCGGCGTCCCGGCGAACGCGGGACGGTCATCGAGGAACGGCACTACATGGGCGACACCCCGCGCGAGGACCACCGGCACCGGATGTGACCCCACCCGGCCCGGTAAGCATCGGCTCCCAAGGGCACGGCAGCACTCCATCCGTCCGTTCGGATCCGCCCCGCCGTCCGACCGCGTGCCACGATCCGCAGCCGCCTCACCGACCACGGCCGGTGCGGCGGTGCCCCGCGCGCCGACCGCGGCCTCCGCCCCCCGCCATGACCACCGCACTCGTCTCGGTCCTCCTCTTCCTGCACGGACTCGCTCATCTGCGGGTCCGGCTGCCCCGCAGGAACGCCGACGAGCGATTCGACCCGAGGTACTCCTGGATGCTGACCGCAGCCGGCGTGCAGGGCCCTCGGATCCATTTCACGGCCGCGACCTGACTCGCCTCGCTCACCACGCTGTACGCCATCGCGGGCGCGACAGCCGCGACACAGGCCGAGGGCTGGGCCACCGCGGCGATCCTCGCGGCCTCGGTCGGGCTGGTCCTCAAGGCCCTGTGGTTCACCCCTGGCTCTCGCTCGGCGTCATCGCGGCCGTACTGACGAATTGGCCCGCCTCGCTGTACTGAGCCGACCCGGGGCGCAGTCCGTCCAGGGAAGCCGTCGTGTCCGCCCCGGCAACGGCAGCCGGCCGAGCGGCAGCGAGTGCGGGCCGCCGAGGTGCTCGCCTCAACGGCCCGCGAGGACTTCGAGCCACAGACCGACGATGTCGTGCGGGTGGCTCCCTGGGCGCTGCCGATCAGAGGCGGACGGCAGTGCGTGGAACCGGGGTTGCCGTGCTGGGTGGTGCCTGCTCGACGTCCCTGCGGGCGCAACGGCGTGCCACCCGCAGGGCGAGTGCGTCCATCGCGGCCGTGAGGGCGAACGTCACGCCCATGGCCGCCACCAGCAACGCAGCGAACCGCTCCCAGAACACCAGTGTCAGACTCGTGCCCACGGTCCTCACTCCCCTCCGACGTGCTTCGTTGTCGTCACTGACATGGAACTCCGATCCGGGGCGCGCGGCGTGAGCCGACCGGCCCGGACAGGGCGCCGTGACGGTCCCGGGACGAGGGACGTCCACAGGGCCGCTCGGCCCATGCGCCGGGGCCGGTCGCCCCATGGTGCGGCGTGGCCGCACGGACAAGGCTGCGAACAGATGCGGTGCCGATACCGACGGCACCCCGCCAGGGAGGGCTCCGGAGGTGACGATCATGAAGCGGACATACCAGACCAGGCACCCCGACTCTCCACGACGGCCGGAGCCTCCCGACCTGCGCACGCCGTCCGGGCGGCCCCTGCCGTACTGAACCGCCGCGTCACCATACCGGGGGGCGTCGGCCAAGTGCGGGCCGCCGGGCCCGAACAACCCTTGCCGCAAGGGCCGTTCGGCCCTCAGGCCGGTGCCGTCCAGGCACTGGGGGACAGCCTCGGCGAGCGGTTCACTGGCAGTGTCGGAGGAGGATGCCATGTCCAGCGTCACACCGCCCACCGCCGGAACGTCCGGCAGCACATCGGAAGCTCCCGCGAAGACGGTCCGTACGGCTGTGTACTTCCTGCACCGCGAGAAGGTCTCGGCCGCCCCGCGTACCGTGTCGGCGCCCTCGACCGCCGCCTCGGCGATGCGCGCCCTGTTGGCCGGTCCCGAACCCGCCGAGATCCACCACGGCCGTACCACCACCATCCCGTCCGGTACCGAGCTGCGCTCCGTCGTCATCCGGAACCGGATCGCGACGGTCGACCTGTCCGGACGCTACGACGACGGAGGGGGCACCCTGTCGATGCGGGCCCGCCTGGCGCAGGTCGTGTTCACCCTGACCCGCTTCCCGACGGTGGACAAGGTCTCCTTCGAGATCGAGGGCGAGCCGGTGAAGCAACTGGGCGGCGAGGGGGTCGTGCTGGACGGGCCCGTCGGCCGGGCCGACTTCGAGGACCTGTGCCCCGCCGTCCTCGTCGAGTCCCCGATGATCGACGACACCGTCCGCACTCCGCTGAGGGTGTGGGGAAGTGCCGACACCTTCGAGGCGGAGTTCCAGCTGAAGGTCACCGACACCGCCGGGCGCACCGCCGCGGACGTCCAGGTGCGGGCGACGTCGGGCACCGGCACGCGCGGAACCTTCGACGTCACCTTCCCCTACAAGGCCACCCGCAGCGGGCCGGGCCTCCTCACGGCGTACTTCGTCTCGCCCGAGGACGGCCGACCCGTGACCGTCGACACCGTGCCGCTGACCGTGAACCGCTGACACCGGCCCGCGACACGCGAGAACCCCGGCGCGGCATCCGCGCCGGGGGCTTCCATGCCGGGCATGCCGGACCCGTGGATGTCTCCCGTCGATGGTCAGCTGATGCGGTGATCGCCCGGTGAGAAGGACGGCCAAGAAGTATGGCGAGGTCGGCGCCGTCGATGTCAGCCATGGGCGACGACGGCGACCGGCGCGCTCGCGTGGTGCAGCACGGCATGCGTGACCGGGCCGATGTGCGTGCCGAGCGGACTGCGGCGGATCCGGCGGCCGAGGACCACCAGCGAGGCCTCACGGGAGGCATCGACAAGATGGTCGGCGGCATTGCCGCAGCGGGGCTCCCCCATCACCTCGACGGCCGCGTACTTCTCCAGCCAGGGAGCCAGCGCCGCAGCCAGGGCGGTCGCCTGCCCGCGGGTGATCTCGTCACGCAGGTCCAGGTCGGCGGACAGGCCGTAGGTGTAGTACGGCGGCAGGTTCCAGCCGTACACCACCCGCAGGGCGGTGGACCTGCGCACGGCCGCGTCGAAGGCGAACTCGATGAGCGAGTCGTCGGGGCCGGCGACGTCGAGCCCGAGGACGACGGGCCGGTGCCGAGCGGCGTCCCATGGCATGCCGGCGTCCTCTGTCCGGTGCTCGTCGGCGCGGACCAGGACCACAGGCCGTTCGGCGTGGGCGACGACGGCCAGGCCGACGGAACCGACCAGGAACCCGCCGACCCCGCTCAGGCCGCGGGAGCCGAGGGCGAGCAGTTCGGCGTCCGCCGCCTCCTCCAGCAGGATCTCGGCGGGGCCACCGCGTCGCTGCTCCTCGACGATCTCCAGTCCGGGATGGCTTCCTAATGCTGTTGTCAAGCCGTCGGACTGCGACTCATCGGTCCAGGTGAGTGCGAGGGCACGTACTCACCTGGCGTCGTCGTCTTCGGCCATGTCGTACTCGTCGACGTCGAGCTCCGCGCCAGTGGCACTGAGGAAGTCCAGGACCTTGCGGTCCAGGTGCCAACCGAGGAGGTTGGGGGCGTCAGCAGCGCCCGACTGGGTTTGGTCGGTGTCGTTGAAGTAGCGCACGACGTGAAGCACTGCTCCGCCGCCAGTGCCAGCCAGGCGCCTGGTGAGGTCAGAGATGCGGTCCGTGTAGGGCTGCAGCCTGTCGAGAACGCGGGTGATCTGCTCGTCAACGCGCAGGCCCGGATCTCGGCATTCGACCATCCACGAGTGGTCGACCGGGACGACTGCCGGTTCGGTGAACCGGCAGCCCCGAACGGTTACCTCGTCGGGAGTGATCCCTAGTTGCGAGGTCATGTCGTCAGCCGAGATGTGCTGGCTGAACAGCGCGAAGTAGGCGTACTGGTGAAGTGGCATCCCCGCGGAGGATAGCGGCGCGGGAGGCGGGCCGACCATGAATATGCGTGTCCCGACAATCAGGCAGCCGCGATGTCCGGAGGCGTGACCTGGTAGCACCGGCGGTCACGGATAAGTGCCCAGATGACGTTGGTGCGTCGGCGGGCCAGGGCGAGCACGGCCTGGATGTGCTTCTTCCCCTCAGCCCGCTTGCGGTCGTAGCGGCTGACGCGCTCCCTGCGCACTGAGCCGGCCGGGGCCACAGAGGGCGCCCGAGCCGGCGGGGGCTGCTCCACGCGAGCGGGAGTTCCTCGCGCTGATCGGTGACGGCCGAACCCACCGCCAGATCGGCGGTCGGCTGTGCCTGTCGGAGAAGACCATCGAGAACCATCTCTCGCGCAGGCCGGCCGAGTTGGGCGTGCAGCGCCGAATGCAGGCCGCGGTGCTCGTCTCGCACCTGCAACAGCACGGAGCCGAGGACCATGCCGCACGGTGAGGCACCGTGAGGGGCCGGTCGGCGCCTTGTCGCTGTCACGCTGCTCGTCGAGCGGTGTGTCCTCGCGCGGCACGCACCAGCAGTTCGACGAGCAGCACGGTGGATGCCGTACCCAGGCACAGCGTCCACTGGGCGGCGTCGAGGGGTTCCGTGCCGAAGACCGTGCGAGCCCAGGGCAGATGGATCGCGATGACCTGGATCGCGAGGACTCCGGCCAGGCACAGCCACAGGGTGCGGTTGCGGAGCTGGTAGCGGCCCAGCAACGGGGCGTCCTCGGCACGGGCGTTGAGCGAGTTGAACAGCTGGAACAGCACGAACGTGGTGAATGCCATGGTCGCGGCGGTGTCGGCGCCGAAGCGCGGGCGGGCCAGCTGCAGCAGGACCACGGTGCCGACGGCCATGACCGCTCCGGCCCGGCCGATGGCCAGCAGGCGGCGGGCGTCCAGGATGCGCTCTCCCGGGTCACGTGGTGGGTGTCGCATCACGTCGTCGCGGGCGGGGTCGACGGCCAGGGCCATGGCGGGCGGGCCGTCCATGATGATGTTGATCCACAGGAGTTGGGCCGCCGTCAGCGGGGCCGGCAGGCCGGCCAGGGAGGCACCCAGCAGGGTGAGGATCGCGCCGACGTTGGTGGCCAGCTGGAAACGGACGAACTTGACGATGTTGTCATAGATCGCCCGGCCTTCGCGCACGGCCCGAACGATCGTCGAGAAGTCGTCGTCGGTGAGGACCAGGTCGGCGGCCTCCTTGGCGACGTCCGTGCCCGTGCGGCCCATCGCCACCCCGATGTGCGCGGCCCGCAGCGCCGGCGCGTCGTTGACCCCGTCGCCGGTCATGGCGACGATGTGGCCCCTGTCGGACAGCGCCCGCACGATCGTGACCTTGTGTTCGGGGGCGACCCGGGCGAACACCCCGATGCCGTCGATGCGTTCGGCGAGCTCTGCCTGGGACATCCGGTCCAGTTCGGCGCCGGTGACCACCTCGCCGGTGATGTCCAGTTCCCGGGCGATGGCGGCCGCGGTGGCGGCGTGGTCTCCGGTGATCATCTTGACGGCGACCCCGGCGGAGCGGCACAGCGCCATCGCGTCGCGGGCCTGCGGGCGCGGCGGGTCGGCTATCCCGGCGACGGATACGAGGGTCAGTCCGGGGAGTGCGGTCGGCTCGGGCGGGCCGTCCACCAGGGCGGTGGCCGCGCCCAGGACCCGGAGCCCCGAGCCGCCGAGGCTCGAGGTGACGTCGAGGATCTCTTTGCGGTGCCGGTCGTCGAGGTCGCGCACGCCGTCCTCGGTCACCACTTCGGTGCACAGGCCCAGCAGCACGTCCACCGCGCCCTTGACGTGGACGCGGGTGCGGCCGCCGGGTTCGGTGTGGAAGGTGGCCATGTACTTGGTGGCGGCGTCGAAGGGCAGTTCGCCGGTGCGCGGCAGTTCCGCGCGCAGTCCGTCGGCGTCCATGCCGGACTTCGCGGCGAGCACGACCAGTGCGGCCTCCATCGGATCGCCCACGAAGCCGTCGTCGGTCACATGCGCGTCGTTGCACACGGCGAACGGCATCACCGCGTCGAGGAGACGATCGGGGTGTCCCTCGGCGCCGCGTACGACGCCCTTCGTGTCGTAGCCCTGACCTGTGACGTCGTAGAGCCTGCCGCCGGTCCACAGAGCCCGGACGGTCATCTCGTTGAGGGTCAGGGTGCCGGTCTTGTCGCTGCACACGACGGTGGCGGAGCCGAGTGACTCCACGGAGGCCAGGCGCTTGACGATCGCACCGTGGCGGGCCATCCGGTGCACGCCGAGCGCGAGGGTCAGCGCCAGGACAGCGGGCAGTCCTTCGGGGATCGCCGCGACGGCGAGCGCCACCGCTCGCAGGGCGATGTCCGCGAGGGCCTCGCCGCGTACGAGGGCGACGAGCGCGTACGCGACGACCGCGACACCGCTCAGCAGGGCGAGCCTGCGGCCGAGGCTGTCCAACTGCACCTGGAGGGGGCTGGGCGGGTCGGTGCCGGTGCGCAGTTCCTCGGCGATCGCGCCCAGTTCGGTCCGCATGCCGGTGGCCGTGACGATGATCTCGGCGCGGCCCCGGGTCACGGCGGTGTTCATGAACAGCATGCCGGTGCGCTCGGCGAGCGGCAGGGACGCCGTACCGGCCGGCGCCGCGGTGGTTTTGGCGACAGGCTGTGACTCGCCGGTCAGGGCCGCTTCGGCGACCTCCACCGACTCCGCGACGACCAGCCGTCCGTCGGCCGGTACCCGGTCACCGGCTTCCAGCAGGACCACGTCTCCGGGGACGAGCGTGTGGGCCTCCACCACCCGTTCCGCACCGTCGCGGCGGACCCGGGTGGTGGGCACCAGCATCCGGCGCAGCGCTTCGAGGCTGCGTTCGGCGCGTCGCTCCTGGAGATAGCCGAGGACGGCGTTGATCTGCAGGACGACGGTGATCACCACGGCGTCCTTGATGTCGCCGATGGCTCCGGCGACGACGGCCGCGATCAGCAGAATCCCGATCAGCCAGTTGCGGAACTGGTCCAGGAACTTCAGCCACTCCGGCCGCCGGGCGGGTTCGGCCAGCCGGTTGGGTCCGTGGGCCGCCACCCGCTCGGCCGCCACCCGTTCGCTCAGGCCGATCTCCGGATCCACGCCGAGGCGGGCCGCCACCTCGGTGGAGGTCAGACAGTATGCGTCGGGTGCTCCGGCCGGAGCACCCGGCGGGGCAGTCACGTCCATGATCACGCCTTCTCTCCGGGCACCACGACAACGGGACAGTGCGCGTACCGCAGGACCTTCCGGCCGGCGCAGCGGCGCGGTACTCGGACCGCGCCGTGTCCGCGCCGCCGGACTCCGACCACGATCAGCTGCGCGCCGACGCTCACCTCGGCGAGGCGGCGGCCGGCCCGTCCCCGCACCGGGTGGGGGCGTACGACGACGTCGGGGTACTTCTCGCGCAGGTCGGACAATGCCCGCGCGGCCCGAGTGCCGCGCCGGCTCAGGACCACCAGGTCCGTGCCGCGCTCGGCGGCAGCAGCGAAGGCGAACTCGGCCGCTTTCCGAAACGCCGGTGAGGCGTCGTAGGCCAACACGACCGGGCCGGTCCGGGACGGCCTGCCGCACACCACCAGCACCGGACAACCGCCGTCGGCGCTGAGCCGCCCGGCGACCGAGCGGTGCAGCAGACCATTCAGCCCGCTGCGGTGACGACTGCCCAGCACGGCGAGGGACGCGGAGCGCACTTCGAGTCCCAGTACCGTCTCGGGTGCGCCGACGAGGACGCCACGGGTGATCGCCACCCGCGGGGCGACGCGACGAGCACGCCATTCCGCGTCGCCGAGTGCCCCGTTCACCCGGTCGCGCTGCTCGACACCACCGGGGTCCCAGGGCGGCACACCCGGCGCCACCTCTCCGGGCTCGGGACCCAAGGCGTGCGCCAACCGCAGTTCCACACCACGCCGGTCCGCCTCGCGGGCCGCGATCTCCACGGCGGCCAGACTCGACGCCGATCCGTCCACTCCCACAACGACCGGGCCGGTCATGTGGTGCTCCCCTCTCCGGGCGGCCCCGTCCGCAAGGGGACGGGCCGATGACGGCACGCGTGGCAGGGCCGGGCCCGGCCTCATCGGCCGGCCGGCCCCGCCTCGCGTCCACGTCTCCACCCTCCGGCCTGCGCGCCGTCGTCCGCACTGGGCCGTACGGCCCCCAGGGGCGCACCGTCCGGCCCTCCCCCACGGTCCGTGCCGCGCTCACTCTGAAGGTGGGGATCGATGCGCGCGGCACGGGGATCGGTCCCCGTGCCGGAACCGGAGGTGCGCGATGACCGGACCTGTCGTCGTCGGAATCGACGGCTCACCGGCGAGCATGGCGGCCGCGTGGTGGGCGGCCCACGAGGCGGCACGGCGGCACCTGCCCGTCCTGCTGCTCCACTCCTGGACGTCCCAGCCGCTCGATGTGACCGTCCCCCAGGAGGCGTTGAGCAAGCAGCAGTACGGGGGACGCGTGCTGCAGCGGGCCGAGGCCGAGTTGCGCCACCGCCACGGCGATCTGACCGTGAACACGGAACTGGTCTCGACACCCGCCGCCCAGGCGCTGCTGGACCTCGGCGCGGGTGCGGACCTGCTGGTACTGGGCTCCAGCGGCCACGGCGCGGTCGCCGGATTCCTGCTGGGCTCGATCAGCCTGCACGTCCTGGGCCTCGCGCGGTGTCCCACCGTGACGGTCCGAGCGGACGATCCTGCCGTCGAGGCGGGCTGGGACCGTCCCGCCGCACCGGACCGGGACGAGGTCGTGGTGGGCGTCCGCGCGGCAGGGCCGGCCGCCGACCCACTGCTGGAGTTCGCCTTCACCACTGCCCGGGCGGAGCACTCGCGCCTACGGGCCGTGCGAGCCCTGCCGCTGTCGTCCCTGCTGACGCATCCGCGCGCGCTGTCCGGCGAGGAGGCCGACGGCGGCTACGAGACGGACGAGCGTGCGCGGCTCGCAGCCGCGCTGGCGCCGTGGCGCGAGAAGTTCCCCGACGTCCCCGTGGTGGGCCACGTCGCCAGGGGCTCCGCCGCGCAGGTCTTGTTGTCCGCCTCCGCGCACAGCCGGCTCACCGTCGTAGGACGCAGGCACCACCCCTCCCGCCTCGCATGGAAGCTGGGTCCCGTCGCCCACGGGGTTCTGCATCACGTACCGTGCCCCGTCGCCGTGGTCCCGCACGACTGAGTCGTGCGGCCGGCCGTCGGCGTGACTCCCGCGGACATACGGCCTGTCCGGTGTGCCGACCGGCCGACAGGACGGGCCGGTTGGCCCAGGACGTCGGCAACTCAGCCGAGATGTAATGGAGTTGCGGGGCACCGTTCGGTGCCCCCACCCATCAGAGGAGTGTCGACATGGCAACGTCACGCACGCTTCGCCGTATCGCACTGAGCGGCGCGCTGCTGGTCATCGGAGCGGCACTGCCGACAACCACGACCGGTGCCCGTACGGACACCGAGTCCACCGTCGCGACCGTGGCAACGGGCGCCGCACCCGCCCGCGCGGGCCGCCCGACGTCCGCCGTCGACCGGGTCGCCGACTTCTACGGCGCCTACATCGACATCCTGTACGACTCCGGCCGCTCCCGGCTCTCCGACTCCCTGCGCACCCACTACCTCACCCCCGGACTACGGCGCGACCTGGCCCGCTGGGAGGCCGAACACTCCATGGACGGCGTTCTGCGCGACAAGGGCGTGCCCATCGCCTGGGAGGTCGTCTACAACGACAGCGGCATGGGGCACTGCTGGACCCGTGCCACGCTCACCTGGCAGGACACGGCGAGCCGGACCCACCGCACCCGTCTGATGATCCAGTCCGATCTGGCGACCCTGCTCATCTCCGGTATCCGGAGCGGCACCTGACCGTACGAAGATCCGGTCGGCTCATGCCGAGGTCAAGGCCTCGGCCACAGGCGCGCGGGGCGCTTCGCCGCCCGGTCCTCCGACCATCCAGCCACCAGGGCCACCTCGTGCCAGAGATACACCGTCACGGCGCGGGCGTTGAGCAACACCACGGCAGCGTGTACCGGCCGCAGGCGCCTCACCCAGGTGTCGCCGCGTGGTCCGAAGCGCAGCAGCAGGACGAAGCCGAAGGACCACAGTGCCTGGGCCAGCGGGATGGAGCCGAGGTCGTACCCCTCCTCGGTCGGGTGGGACACGGCGAACCAGCCGCCCGCGCCCATGACCGTGGCCGCCACCGCCATCACCCGGCCGGTCGGCAACCGACGGACCACCCCGTCGTGGTGGGCGAATCCGAGCAGCCAGCAGGCCCCGAACGTGACCAGGTCGGTGAACGGTTCGTCGATACGCGCAGGCAGCGGCAGCAGCGCGCTCTGCACCACGACCGCCAGTGCCAGGAACCCCGCCACCGACGTCCAGGGCGCCTTGCGGAACGCGCGCAGCAGCAACGGCGAGACGATCACGAACAGCAGGTAGGCGCGGATGTACCACAGAGGCGCGGCGATCTGCCGGGCCCATTCGGTGTCGACAAAGGGCGGTTCACTGACCGGCACGACCCAGAAGACCATCCTCGTGGTGGACGCCGTCGAGGACACCGGCTCCGTCGCCTACCTCCACGCCACCGCGAAACTCGGCCAGGAGCTCGTCCCGGTCGTGGTCCGGCTTCCGGGCGGGCCCGCGCACGGCAAGGGCGCCGAACTGCGCGTGGCGGTGCGCGCTGACGCGGTGCACTGCTTCTCCGCGGCGACGGGCCTGCGCCTGTCCGACCCCACGGACGTGCCCCGCGCGGCCGGTCGGCTCCCTCAGGAGGACACGGCGGCGCCGCAGTCCCAGGACGCCGTCCCGGTTCCCCTGCACGCCCCGCTTCAGGACGCCGCACCGGCGGACTGAAGCCAAGGACCCTTGGCCTCCCGAACGTCCCCGGTCGGCCCTCGTGGTGCCGACGGGCCGGCGGTCACGCTGGTCCTGGGCCCCGCCCCCGCGTACGGCGTCCTGCCCCGCGGGGCGTCGCGGCCCGAAGGAGTTGATCGCCATGACAACCCTTGCCGGACTACCGGACCGTCCGGTCCGCGTCAACGCGGTCCTCGACGCACCGCTGTCCCGCTGGCTCTGGCTGGTGAAATGGATCCTCGTCATCCCCCACTACGTCGTGCTGTTCTTCCTCTGGATCGCCTTCACGGTCGTGAGCATGATCGCGTTCTTCGCCATCCTGTTCACCGAGCACTACCCACGCCCCCTGTTCGACTTCAACCTCGGAGTACTGCGCTGGAGCTGGCGGGTCGCCTACTACTCCTACGGCGCCCTGGGCACCGACCGCTACCCGCCCTTCAGCCTCGGCGAAGAACCCCACTACCCGGCCCGGCTGGACATCGCCTACCCCGAGCATCTCTCCCGCGGCCTGGTCCTGGTGAAATGGTGGCTCCTGGCCATACCCCACTACGTCATCGTCGCCTTCTTCCTCGGCGGCTGGCACCTCGGATGGTGGGACGGCGGACTCGTCGCCGTACTCGCCCTGATCGCCGCCATCACCCTGGCCTTCACCGAGAAATACCCCAAGGGCCTGTTCGACCTGATCCTCGGCCTCAACCGCTGGGTACTGCGGGTCGCCGCCTACGCCGCCCTCATGACGGACACCTATCCCCCCTTCCGCCTCGACATGGGCGGCACCGAACCGGAGGACGCTCCGCAGGGCCAGCCGTGAGCAAGTGAGGGAGGAAACCGTGATCACGATCAAACAGGCCGCGGCGGAGTTCCTGACCAAGAAGCGCATCGCCGTGACCGGAGTGTCCCGCGAACCGCAGACACATGCCGCCGACGAGGTCGAGGGCGACCGTTGCCACCCGGACCTGAAGTCCATTCCAGGCGGCGTCGAGGCCGTGGTGATCGGCACCCGTCCGGAGGCCGCCGAGGACACCGTGCGCGAGTGTGTCGCCCTCGGCATCCGGCAGGTGTGGATGCACCGCCTGTTCGGCAGCGGCAGTGTGTCCGAGAAGGCCGCGGCGTTCGGCCGCGAGCACGGGATCACCGTCATCGAGGGAGGCTGTCCTCTGCTGTTCGGCCTGACCGCCGACACCGGCCACAAGGTCATGCGCGTGGCGCTCACCCCGGCCGGCCGGCTGCTCAGGCGGGTGGAGGTGGCCTGATGTCCGGGGTGAGCGGACTGCGCCGGCTCGACCGGTGGATGTACGGGGGCGGCCGCCCCAACCGGGTGGCGCGCCTGCTGAACCGGATCGCTGCGGTCCAGTACGCCGCCGGGCTGGCTCCGGGGTACTGCATGACGCTGGACGTGCGCGGGCGGCGTACCGGCCGACGCGTCTCCTTCCCGGTCGTCGTCGCGGAGCACGCGGGCGAGCGCTATCTCGTGGCGATGCTCGGCGAGCGGGCGAACTGGGTGCGCAACGTCCGCGCGGCCGATGGCCGGGCGGTGCTGCGGCACCGGGGCCGTACGCAGGTCCGGCTCGTTGAGGTGGACCCCGCCGACCGCGCACCCGTGCTGCGGGCCTACCTTGGGCGGGCGCCGGGCGCCAGGGCGCATGTGCCGGTGGACCGGCACGCCCGGCTGGAGGAGTTCGCGGGAATCGCGCACCGGTTCCCGGTCTTCCGCATCACTCGTCCGCCCGCCGATCCCACCTGACATCCCACGTGTTACGGCCCGTGCGGTCCGGGCGCCTTGTCACGCACGGGCCCGACCGTACGGCCGCCCGGGACCTTCGGCCCCTGCCGATGACGTCCCGTGGTGCGCGAACGTCGGAAGAAGGACGACGAAAGACAACTGGACCGGGAGGCACTCATGTCCGCCGTCTCTGTTCCGCAGCACCGCTCGACGCCCGGCCGCGGGGACTCCGCGGCCGTCTCCGTCTCCGGGCTGGTGAAGACGTTCGGACAGATCCGCGCTCTGGAGGGGCTGGACCTGACGGTGACGACCGGGGAAGTGCACGGGTTCCTCGGGCCCAACGGCTCGGGCAAGACCACCACCCTCCGGATCCTGCTCGGCCTGCTGCGGGCGGACGCAGGCGAGGTCCGGCTGCTCGGCGGCGACCCGTGGCGCGACGCGGTCCGGCTGCACCGGCGGCTGGCGTATGTACCGGGCGATGTGAGCCTGTGGCCGAAGCTGACGGGCGGCGAGATCATCGACGTCTTCGGGCGGATGCGCGGCGACCTCGACCGCGGCCGGCGCGACGAGCTGCTGGAGCGGTTCGAGCTCGATCCGGCCAAGAAGGCCCGCACCTACTCCAAGGGCAACCGGCAGAAGGTCGGCCTGGTCGCCGCGCTGGCCTCCCGCGCCGAACTGCTGCTCCTGGACGAACCGACCTCCGGCCTCGACCCGCTCATGGAGAGCGTCTTCCAGGACTGCATCCGCGAGGTGACGGCCGAGGGCCGCACGGTCCTGCTGTCCAGTCACATCCTGGCCGAGGTGGAGGCCCTGTGCGACCGGGTGAGCCTCATCCGGTCGGGCCGCACCGTCGAGAGCGGCACGCTGGCCGACCTGCGGCACCTGACCCGCACGTCGATCGACGCCGCGACGGTGCGCACGCCCACCGGTCTCGGCGCGCTGCCCGGCGTGCACGGCCTGCGCGCCGAGGACCATCGGGTCCGCTTCGACGTGGACACCGACCGCCTGGACGATGCCGTACGCCACCTCACCGGCTTCGGCATCCGCACCCTCACCAGTCAGCCGCCCTCGCTGGAGGAGCTGTTCCTGCGCCACTACGGCGACGAAGCGGCCGCCCACGGCCACCGGGACCCGCGATGACCTCGTCGAACGAGCTCACCGGCACCGCCGTCCTCACCCGGCTTATCCTGCGCCGCGAACGCCTCCGCATCCTGATCTGGACCATCGCCGTGCCCCTGCTGGTGCTGCTGACGGCGACCAGCGTCAAAGGCCTCTACCCCACCCAGCACGACTTGGACGTGGCGGCCGAAGCAAGTGAGGACAATGCCGCGGCCATCGCCTTCAACGGACCCGCCCAGGGTCTCGACACGCTGGGCGGCGAAGTGGCCTTCCAGGTGGGCACTCTCGGACTGGTCATGGTCGCTCTGATGAGCACGTTCATGACGGGACGGCAGACCCGTGCCGAGGAGGAAGCAGGCCGCGGGGAACTGATCCGCTCCCTGCCCGTCGGCCGGCACGCGAACGCCACCGCCACCCTGCTGGTCGTGGCCGGCATGAACGCGGTGGTCGGGGCCCTGGTGACACTCGGCCTCATCGGCCTGGACCTGCCCGTCACGGGGTCTGTCGTCTTCGGCCTGTCCTTCTGTGCGCTCGGCCTCGTCTTCGCCGCGATCACCAGCCTGATCGCCCAGGTCTCGGAGAACACCCGGGTCGTGCACGGCAGCGCCGGCGCCGTCCTGGGAGCGGCCTTCGTGCTGCGAGCGGTCGGGGACATCGGTGACGGCACCGTGTCGTGGTTCTCCCCCATCGGCTGGGTCCAGAAGACCCGCCCCTTCGCGGGCGAACGCCTCTGGCCCCTCCTCCTCGTCGTCGCGGGTACCGTCGCGGCCGTCGCCGCGACCCACGCCCTGTCCGACCGGCGCGACCTCGGCGCGGGCCTAGTACCGCCCCGGCCCGGCCGACCGCGGGCGGCACCCGCGCTCGGCCGGCCGCTGGGCCTGGCGCTGCGGCTGCAGCGTGGCAGCCTCATCGCCTGGAGCTGCGGTGTGTTTCTCGCGGGCGTCGCCTATGGCTGGGTCGCCGTCGACGTGGAGGACTTCGTCGCCGACAACGAGGCCATGGAGGACCTGATCACCGGCTACGGCGGGGCCGACCTCACCGAGGCCTATCTGTCCCAGTCGCTGCTCGTCGTCGCACTGCTCGGCGCCGGGTACGCCGTCCAGTCGGCCCTCCGGCTGCACGGCGAGGAGAGCGGGCTGCGGGCCGAGCCGGTGCTCGCCACCCCCGTCTCCCGCGACCGCTGGGTGGCCAGTCACCTGACGGTGGCACTGGCCGGCAGCGTCGTCGTCCTCACGGCCGCGGGCCTGGGCACGGGACTCGCCTACGGCCTCACCAGCGGCGAGCTGGACCAGGTGCCCCGCCTGCTGGGCGCCGCACTCGCCTACACGCCCGCGCTCTGGCTGCTCGCGGGACTGGTCATCGCCCTGTTCGGCCTCGCACCGCGCGCCATCACGGCTGCCTGGGCCGCCCTCGCGGCCTGCTTCGTCATCGGCCTGTTGGCCCAGGCTCTCGACCTGCCCTGCTGGGTCAGGGACGTCTCCCCCTTCGAGCACGTCCCGCACCTGCCCGCGGCCGACCCGGCCCTCACCGCGCCGGTCCTCCTCCTGGCCATCACCGCCGTCCTCATCACGGCCGGTCTGGTGGGTTTCCGCCAACGGGACGTGCGATAGGGCCACTTGGCCCACCAACCGGCCCACTCAGCCCCTGGGCCGCCCGGTGCGGCGACCGGACGCTGGAAGTGAGGCCCGGAGGTGTGTCATGACCGAAGTACAGCAAACACCGGTGCACGCGCTGCTCACGGACGGCACCACCGTCCGTATCCGGCGGGCAGGTCCCGGCGACCACGACGAGGTGCAGCGGCTGTACGAGCAGATGTCGGCGGAGAACCTGCGGCAGCGGTTCTCCGCCATCAGCCGGACCTCCGCCCGGCAGGCCGCGGACCGTGTGGCGAAGTCCGGCCGGGCAGGCTACCTCGCCCTGGCCGCCGAACACGCGGGCCGCCTGGTGGGACTGACGGAGTACGAGGTCACACCGCCCGGTACCACGGCTGATCTCTCGCTCGCCGTCGCCGACGACTGGCACCACCACGGCATCGCCACACTGCTGCTCGAGCACCTCGCGGACGCCGCCCGGTCGGCGGGCATCACAGCGTTCACCGCGGAGGCGCTCTCCGACAACCACGAGGTCCTGAAGGTCTTCCGGGACCTCGGGCTGCGCGTCGAGCGCCGCCTCAAGGGCCCCCAAGTGCACTGCACCGTCGAACTCGCCGAGGACGAGGACTACTTGCGTGCCGTGGACACCCGCGGCAGCCTCGCCGACGTCGTCAGCCTGCGCCCTCTGCTGCGGCCCCGCAGCGTAGTGGTGATCGGCGCGGGCCGCAGGCCCGGCTCCATCGGCCGCGCGATCCTGCGGAACATCGCCACCGGCTCCTTCACGGGGCGCGTGTTCGCCGTGCATCCCGAGGTCACGTCACTGTCGTGGGCGCACGCGTACCCGTCCCTGGCCGAGCTGCCGGAGGTGCCCGATCTGGCGATCGTCGCCGTGCCCGCGCCGGCCGTCCCGGATGTGGCCGAGGAGTGCGGCGCGGCGGGCGTGCGCGCCCTGTTGGTCGTCTCCGCCGGTCTCGGCCCCCAGCAGGCGGGCGCGCTGCTCGCCGCCTGCCGCCGCCACGACATGCGGCTGGCCGGCCCCAACTGCCTGGGTCTGGCGAACACCGAGGACGGCATCCGGCTGGACGCCACCTTCGCCGCGCACCACCCGGGCCCCGGGGCGGCCGGGGTCGCCGTGCAGTCCGGCGGAGTCGGCATCGCCCTGCTTGACGGGCTGAGCCGGCTGGGCATCGGCGTCTCCAGCTTCGTATCTCTGGGCGACAAGTACGACGTGAGCGGCAACGACATGCTCCAGTGGTGGGAGAGCGACGGACGCACCGATCTGGCGCTGCTGCACCTGGAGTCCTTCGGCAATCCGCGTGCCTTCTCCCGCACCGCACGCCGCGTGGCCCGCACCATGCCCGTGCTCACCGTCGACGCCGGGCGGTCGGAACCGGGGCGGCGCGCCGCCGCCTCGCACACCGCGGCGGCCGCCACCCGGATCATGACCCGGCAGGCCCTGTTCACCCAGGCCGGGGTCACCGCCACCCGCACGATCGGCGAACTCCTCGACGCCGCGGCGCTGTTGCACTCCCAGCCGGTGCCGACGGGCACCAGGGTCGCCGTCGTCTCCAACGCGGGCGGCACGGGTGTCCTGACCGCGGACGCCTGCGTGGACGCCGGGCTGAACGTGCCACAGCTCGGTGCCGACCTGATCGCCGAACTCCTCGCGGTGCTGCCCGAGGGAGCGACCGCCACCAACCCCGTGGATGCCACAGCCACGGTCGACGAGGAACAACTGCGCGCCTGTGTGAACCTGCTGGCCGGGCACGGAGCCGTCGACGCCGTGCTGGTGACCCTCGTGCCCACGGCGGTCGCCGCGGCCACCGGCGACGATCTCGTCCGGGCCCTCACCCACGATCCGGGCCCGCTCCCCCGCCCGGTCGTCGCGGTCCTGCCCGCCCAGGCGACCGGGGTCGAGCTACTCGCTGCCCGCAACGACGGTACGGTGCCCGCCTACGCGGACGCCCAGGACGCCGCCCGAGCCCTCGTCCATGCCGCCGCCCGGGCCCACTGGCTCGCCCAGCCCCGAGGCACCGTGCCGGACTTGACACAGGTGGAGACCCCGCGTGCCAGTGAGCTCGTCGCGTCGTTCCTGGACGACAACCCGGAAGGCGGCTGGCTGGATCCGAGGACGGCCGCCGCGCTCCTCGGGTGCTACGGGATCCCACAGATCCCCTGGGCCTGGGCGCGGGACGAGGACGAGGCGGTCGCCACCGCCGAGCGGCTGGCGGGCGCCGACGGACGTGTCGTCATGAAGGCCCACTGGCCGGGGCTCGTGCACAAGAGCGAGCAGCACGCCGTCCACCTCGACCTGCAGAACCCCGCCCAGGTCAGGGCCGCCCATCGGGACCTGGTCACTCGCTTCGGGGACCGGCTGACCGGCGTACTCCTCCAGCCGTTGGCCGAGCGCGGCACCGAACTGCTCGCCGGCGTCGTCCAGGACGAGGTCTTCGGACCGCTCGTGGTCTTCGGACTCGGCGGCAGCGCGACCGAACTGCTCGCCGACCACGCGGGACGGCTCGCCCCGCTCACCGACCGCGACGTGCACGAACTGATCACGGCCCCGCGGTGCGCCCCGATGCTGTTCGGCTTCGCGGGCAGTCCGGCGGCCGACGTCGAGGCGCTGGAACAGGTGCTGCACCGGCTGTCCCGGATGGCGTGCGACCTGCCGCAGCTGGCGGAGGCCGACCTCAACCCGCTGCTGTCCGGACCGCACGGTGTTCGTGCGCTGGACGTCCGAGTACGGCTCGTGCCGCGAGATGCGCACGACCCGTATCTGCGCCGTCTGCGCTGACCGGAACCGGTCCCCTCCCGGCCCACCACCGGGGGCCGTTCGGCACCCGCTCGGTGCCGCTCGGCCCACGCCCGAGCCGGCCGGTACGGGCCACTGTGGGAGCAGGAGAGGTCCTGCGGGGAGGCAGCCATGACCGAACGTACCGACGGCAACGCAATCGTGGTGGGCGTCGACGGATCCGAAGCATCCCTGGCGGCGCTGCGCTGGGCGGAGAAGCAGGCGCGTGCCCTGAACACACCGGTCGTCGCCGTGCACGCCTGGGAACCGGCCGCGGCCGGATTCGCACCCTACGCTCCGGCAGCGGCCCGGCCGACCGCCGAGGAGCAGCGCGAGCGTGCCGCCGCACTCCTGGCCTCCGCGGTGCGGCAGACCTTCGGACCTCGCAGCGGGTCTGCCGTACGCGCCGTCGTGGTGGAAGGGCCGCCCGCCAAGGTGTTCCTCCAGCACGCCCGCGGCGCCCTGCTGCTGGCCCTGGGGCGCAAGGCCCACGGGCAGTGGGATCCACCTGCCATCGGCACGGTGGGCCGCGACTGTCTGCGGCACGCGGCGGTGCCCGTGGTGACCGTGCCTGCGGCCGAGAAGGCCACGCCACCGCTCAGGGCCGTCGCCACGCCGGAACACGTCCGCAGCGGAGCCGCATAGCCGAGAGCGACCGAGGAACACCGAGGTGACGACATGGACATCCTGGTCGGATACGCCAGCGCGCACGGGTCGACCCGCGAGATCGCGGCCCACATGGCGGATCGGCTGAGCGCGGCGGGGCTCAAGGCCGAGGCGAGGGCGCTGGAGACGGTGGAGGACGCCGACGCGTACCGGGCGTTCGTCCTCGGCAGTGCCGTGCACGGGCAGACCTGGCTCGAACAGGCGAAGGCATTCCTCCGCGACAACCCCGACGTGCTGAGTACCCGGCCGGTGTGGATCTTCAGTGTCGGGATGCCGGGGGCGCTGCGCGGGCCGTGGAAACGCCTCGCGGCCAAGGAGGTCCCGGTGATCGTGAAGAGTCTGCCCGGTGAGGTGCCCCACCGCGACCACCGACTCTTCTCCGGTGTCGTCTCTCCCGCCCAGCTGCCCTTCACCGGACGTGTGCTGTTCCGTCTGATGGGTTGCCGGTTCGGCGACTACCGCGACTGGGGCGCCATCGACGGCTGGACCGACGGGATCGCCGCGGAGCTGGCCGACGGCTGAGGGGGTGCCCGATGCGTTTCGAACCGTGAGGAGGCGGGGCGGTCTGCCCGTGGCTGGGAGGTGGCCGATGCGCTCAGGGTGCCCCTCGGCGTTCTGGTGGTGTGCACGTCCACAACGGCACGGTCGCGCTCCGCGGCTCGCTGCCGGCGGACCAGGCCGGAAGGCTGACGGACTCTGTGGCACGGATCCTGGACGAGTTGCGGTCGCGGACCACCTCCCGTGCGGTGGGAGGGCCGAACGGCCCTCGTCGACTCCCCCTCGGCCCCTGCGTCCGCCGCGCCGTCCGCGCTCCACTGAGACGAGAACAGGAGACATCGCCGAGGGAGCCGACCATGACGGACACAGCAGCAGAGACGGTCACCGTGCAACAGCCGCCGGAGGCGGACCCGCACCGGCTGGAGGTCACCCACGTCAACGGTGATGCGTACGAGGTGGACATCCGGGGCCATCGGATCCTGGTCGACCAGCCCCTGGAGGCGGGCGGGACGGACACCGCACCCACACCCACCGAACTGTTCGCCGCCTCCCTGGCCACCTGCGTCGCCTTCTATGCCGGGCGATACCTCCTCCGCCACGGACTGCCGCGCCGCGGACTGCGCGTCCGGACGGAGTTCACCATGGCCTCGGACCGCCCTGCCCGGGTGGACACCGTGCGTCTGGTGATCGTGCCGCCGCCCGCACTGTCCGCACAGCGCCACGCGGCCCTGCTCGCCGTCGCCTCGCACTGCACGATCCACAACACATTGCACAGCGCACCCGAGATCGACATCGAGCTGGAGCCGTGAGCACACCCCGGTCTCTGGGAGCCACGCGCTCCGTGAGCCGGCAAGAGGACGCCGAGGGAACCGTACGACCGTGAGGCGGGACGGCCCATGAAGGAGACGCTGCGTCTGGGGCGCTTGGCCGGTGTCGGTCGCTTTCCCGACGCCCATCCCGGCCACTCCGTGGGCCTACGGGAGCGTCGGCCTGCTGACGGCCGTGGTGCTGCTGGCCTCACTGCCGGCGCACGAACTCGCCCATGCTGTCGTAGCGCGCCGCGACGGAGTCGACGTCGATGGCATCACACTGTGGATGCTGGGCGGTGTCGCGAGGCTGCGCAGCGAGGCAGCCACGCCCGGCGCGGAGTTGCGCATCACAACGGTGGGTCCACTGGCCTGCGCTGTCGCGGGCGGGGTGTGCACCGGCCTGGCCCTGTGGCTGGACTCGCTGCGTGTCTCCGGCCTCGTCGTGGAGGCCGTGGCCTGGCTGGCCGCCATCAACATCGTGCTGGCCGTCTTCCACTCCGTTCCCGCCGCCCCGCTGGACGGCGGGCGACTGCTGCGCGCGTTCCTGTGGCACCGCACCGGCCACCTGACGCCGCCGGGAGTCGGTGGCCGCGGGCCGTTCTCGGTACTCCCCGCTCCCGCACCGGACCGCCCCCGTCCCCGGCCCCGCGGGTACCCCCGGGGAGTACGACGCTCTTCCGGCAATGGCTGCAGCAGGTGCAGCAGGTGCAGCCATTGACACTTCGGTCGGCCCGTAACGGCGGCATGGCTGTCCGCCTGGAGTACGGGGTGCTTCGCACCCTGTGCGTCGCGCCGGCCGTTCTCGTCCACCACGAGACGACCGCGACGGACGCCTCCGCCATTCCGGACGCGGCCCACGCACCGTCCGCCTCGACCGCACCGACGCACGAGGTCGGACCAGACGCCTGTTCCATCCCGGGCATGCCGCACTGCATCGCAGCACTCGTCGGCGCCGTACCCCACCAGGTCGCGTCGCACCCGCTGCTCACCCCGCGACAGGGCGCGGCGCGGCATGCCTTCGACGCGTCGGCAGTCGGCCGCGCCCCGCCCGACCTCTCCGTCCTCTCCCGGCTGCGCCTTTAGGCCGCGCCGGGCGGCGCGCGACGTGCCGTCCCTCCGCGACCACACCGGCAGTCTCAGCCAGAGGACACCACACCATGAACAGCATCGACCGTCGCTCCGTCCTGCTGGCCGGGCTGGGAGCCGCCGGCGTCGGCGCGCTCGCGGCCTGCACCAGCGGATCTGACAGCGGCCACGCCCTGATCGACCCCTCCGGCTCGGCGGTCGCCGCCGCCGAGAAGAAGCGCGAGGGCACCGGACGCAGCCAGGAGATCGCGCTGACCGCGGCACCTGCCACCATCGACCTGGGCGGCGGCGTCAGGCCCAAGACGTGGGCCTTCGACGGACGCACCCCGGGCCGGGAGGTCCGGCTCTCCGTGGGCGACACCCTGGTCGCCGAGCTGTCCAACCAGCTCCCGGACAGGACCGCCACCTCAATCCACTGGCACGGCATCGCCCTGCGCAACGACATGGACGGCGCCCCGCCTGCCACCCAGAGCGCCGTCCGGGCCGGCTCGACGTTCACGTACCGCTTCGTCGCGGACGCCCCGGGCACGTACTTCTTCCACCCGCACGTCGGCGTCCAGCTCGATCGTGGTTTGTACGCGCCTCTGATCGTCGAGGACCCCAAGGAGACCCTCGGCCACGACGATGAGTGGACCGTACTCCTAGACGATTGGGTCGACGGCGTCACCGGCACCCCCGACGAGGTCTTCGCCGAACTCAGACACGGCATGGGCGGCATGGAGGGACACGACATGGGGGGCATGCACGGGACGGACAGGGACGGCGGCCCCGCGTCCCCCTCCGCCACGGCCGACGGTATGTCGTCGAAGTTCATGATCATGGGCGCCCAGAGCGCCCTGCTCGGCGGCGACGCCGGAGACGTGCGGTACCCGTACCACCTCGTCAACGGCCGGGTGGCGACCGACCCCGCCGTCTACTCCTCCAAGCCCGGGAAGAAGGTGCGGCTGCGGATCATCAACGCGGGCTCGGACACGGCCTACCGGCTCGCCCTCGGCGGGCACAAGCTGACGATCACCCACACCGACGGATTCCCGGTCCGGCATCAGGAGGTGGACGCCCTCCTGATCGGCATGGGCGAGCGTTACGACGTTCTCGTCACCCTTGGCGACGGTGTGTTCCCGCTGGTCGCCGTGGCCGAGGGCAAGAACGCGAACGGTCTGGCCCTGGTGCGTACGGGCTCGGGGAGCAAGCCGTCCGCGACCGTCCGCCCAAAGGAACTCGACGGCGTGATCATGACGGCGCCCCGGCTGCGCGCAGACGACGACGTACGCCTGGAGGCGGCCAGGACCGACGTCACGCACCGGATCGAGCTGACCGGCGGCATGATGCACTACAACTGGGCCATCAACGGCGAGCCGTTCGAGATGAGCGACCCCGCCGCGAACCCGATCCTCATCGAGCAAGGCCAGCGGGTACGGCTCGACTTCCTCAACCGCACCACCATGTGGCACCCGATGCACCTGCACGGCCACACGTACCAGCTCGGCGCCTCGGGCCCGCGCAAGGACACCGCGATCGTGCTGCCCCGACAGAACTTGTCCGTCTTCTTCGACGCGGACAACCCGGGCCAGTGGATGCTGCACTGCCACAACGCGTATCACGGTGAGGCCGGGATGATGGCGAACGTGGCCTATCGGGCCTGACCTTCGCCACCGCCCCCCACGGTGAATGCACGACCTCGCCCAGGAGCAGGTGGATACCTCACGCTGTTCCCGTCGGGGAACTCGGCAAGTCATCGGTCCGGTGCGCGATGTGTGGGGAGACCGAGGCCACACCGTCCACGCTTCGGCCCAGCCGCTCGGTGATCCGAAGGGTCCGACGACGCCCTACTCGGAACACTTGCGCAGCACGAACGCGTGTCGCGCCGCGCCCGGAGCACGTCTCGGGTCATCAGGTCCGCGACCGTACGGTGGCGCACCGCGAGCGAACCGCCCAGCACCCGTTCAGGGCCCCTCGGTCCGGCGAACCGGGCTGTTCGGCCCCGTAATCGGGCTTTACAAGCCCATGCTGCGGAGGTCTGTGCGTGTCACGCTGGTTACGTCAGCCCATCGAAGAAGGGAGGGTGGCGATCATGCGAGCGCGACTCGGCGACCAACTCATTGTCGAAAGCCCGACCACCGGCGCCACCAAGCGCGACGGCGAGATCGTCGGACTGCACCACGAAGACGGGACGCCGCCCTACGACGTGCGCTGGTCGGACACGGACGACGTGACACTCGTGTTCCCCGGCCCCGACGCACATGTCCGTCATGCCCAACACGGGACCTGAAGCCCCACGGGCGCCCCGCCCCTCGTACTCTCCGCTCGGGAGTGATCACGATGGAAGCCAAACAGGGGACCGTGCAGATCTACATCACAGAGGAAGGCGACGGCACTCGTGCACGTGCTGTCCTGAACACCCGGGACACGTCGACGGTCACCGGCCGTGGTGTGGCCCGCCGCAACCCGATCGACCGCTCCATTCCGGAGATCGGCGACGAACTCGCCGCCAGCCGTGCACTGGAGGACCTCGCCATCCGTCTTGACGATGTCGCCGCCGACGACATCGTCCAACCGGCGGGCCCCGGCGAACGGTGACCCGCCCGCGTCACACAATGGGGCCGAACGGCCCCGTCGTACCGCCCCGCTCGGCCCTGCCGCTCCCGGAGCACCGGCGTAGGCTGAAATGAGCCTGCGGGCGAGCAAGGGAGCCCGTCCGCAACAGCCGCCTGCGACAAGGGAGTTACCGCCCCTGCGAGAAGGCTCCGGCAGCGGCCGGGCTGAGAGACCGGAAGGTCGAAGGACCGCACGGCGACCTCCACCACCTGACCCGAAACATGCCGACGAAGGGAGCCCACCCCGCACGTTCCGTCGTGTCCCGCGACCCGTCCCCTCTTCTGCCCGCCCCCGGGCGGAGAGCCGACGGACAGTCTGGGGGTCCGGTGCCACATCACCTCACCGCGAGTGCTACGCCCGGCCACGCGCGACCGGCGGCATCGGCCGCACCGGTACAGCGTTTGCGCCCGGACGAGGCGCTCGGCGCGTTCGACACCTCCTCACGCGGGCTGTCCTCCCGGGAAGCGGACGTCCGGCGCGGGCGGGACGGCCCCAACGAACTGCCGCGCCCCCGCCGCAAGGGGCTGGGGCGGCGCTTCATGGCCCAGTTCACCGATCTGTTCGCGATCGTCCTGATCGCCGCGTCGGCGCTGACGTTCCTCGCCTACACCCTTCAGGATCCGCACGACGCGGGAAACCTGCAGCTGGCCTTCGCGATCCTGGGCGTCGTGATCCTGAACGCGGTGATCGGCTTCGTCCAGGAGTACTCCGCCGAGCGGACCGCGCAGACGCTGCAGGCCATGGTGCCGCACACCTGCCGGGTACTGCGGGACGGGGAGCGACTGGAGCTGCCGTCGGGCGCGCTGGTCCCCGGCGACATCGTCGTCCTGGAGGCCGGGGACGCGGTGCCCGCGGACTGCCGGGTCGTCGAGGCCCATGCTCTGGCGGTGAACAACGCGCCGCTGACCGGGGAGAGTTCGGCCGTCGGCCGCGTCTCGGAGCCGACCGGCGCGGCCACCGCGCTGGACTCCCGCAACTGCGTCTTCATGGGCACCACGGTGGTGTCCGGCTCCGGCAGGGCCGTCGTGTACGCCACCGGAGCGGCCACGGAGTTCGGCAGGATCTTCCGCCTTACCGACGCGGCCCCGCTGCAGAAGACGCCGCTGCAGCGCGAGGTGGCCGTCATGGCGCGGCGCGTCTCGGGGCTGGCCGTGGCGATCGGGGCGGGCATGTTCGTGCTGCGCCTGGAGACGGGGCAGCCGCTGGTGTCGGCGTTCGTCTTCGCGCTCGGCATCATGGTCGCGATGGTTCCCGAAGGGCTGCCGGCGACTCTGTCGGTGTCGCTGGCCATCGGCGTGCGGCGCATGGCCCGCCGCCGGGCACTCGTGAAACGACTGCTGGCCGTGGAGGCCCTCGGCTCCACCACCGTCATCTGCACGGACAAGACCGGCACCCTCACCCAGGCCGAGATGACCGTCACCCGGATCTGGGGCGACGGCACGTGGCACGAGGTCTCCGGCGTGGGATACGCCCCGGTCGGCGAGGTGGCCGGGCGCGATGCCGTCCGCGAGCTGCTGCGGGCGGCGTTGCTGTGCACGGACGCCCGGCTGGTGCCGCCTTCCGGGGCCGACGGCTGGCGGGTGCTGGGGGACACCACCGAGGGGGCGCTCCTGGTCGCGGCGGCCAAGGCAGGCCTGGACACGTCCGTCGAGAAGGAGGCCGCCCCGCGGATCGGGGAATTCCCCTTCGACCCCGTACGGAAGCTGATGAGCACCGTCCACCGGATGCCCGGGGGTGACGTCGTGTGCGTCAAGGGCGCGCCGCAGGAGCTGCTCGTCCGGTGCGCACACGTCCGCTCTGACGGGGCCGAGCTGCCACTCACCGATGAGCTGCGGCGGGCGGTGGCGGACGCCAATGACTCCATGGCCAGGCGAGGACTGCGCGTTCTCGGCATCGCCGTACGCCCCGTGACGACCGCGCCCGCGGACGCGGCGCAGGCCGAGTCCGGCCTGACGTTCCTGGGGCTGGTCGGCATGCTCGACCCGCCGAGGCCGGAGGTCTCCGAGGCCGTGAGCGCCTGCCGGCGGGCCGGCATCCGGATCGTGATGCTGACCGGGGACCACCCTTTGACGGCGGAGGCGATCGCCCGCCGAGTCGGTATTGTGACCGGCCCCTCCCCCACCGTGGTGACAGGAGCCGGGCTGGACGCGATGGACCCGCCCGCCCTCGACGCGCTGCTCGCGGCCCCGGGGCAGGTGCTGCTGTGCCGGGTCAGTCCCGAGCACAAGATGCGCGTCGTCGCCGCCCTGCAGGCTCGCGGCGAGGTCGTCGCGGTCACCGGGGACGGGGCCAACGACGCGCCCGCGCTCAAACACGCCGACATCGGTGTGTCCATGGGGGCCAGCGGTACGGACGTCGCCCGCGAGGCGTCCGGGATGGTGCTCCTCGACGACTCGTTCGCCTCCATCACCGCGGCGGTGGAGCTCGGCCGGTCCGTCTACCGCAACATTCGCAAGTTCCTCACCTACCTCTTCAGCCACAACATCGCCGAGCTCGCCCCGATCATCGCGGCGGCCTTCGTCGGCTTCCCCCTGGTGCCGCTGACCGCCGTGCAGATCCTCGCCATCGACCTCGGCTCCGACGTGCTGCCGGCGCTGGCGCTCGGGGCCGAACCGCCCGAGCCGGACACCATGGACCGCCCGCCGCGCTCACGCCGCGAGCGGCTGTTCTCCGCCGAGCTGGTCCGCCGGTTCCTCTTCCTGGGCACGGTGATGTCCGTCGGCGTGTGCACCGTGTTCTTCTGGCAGGTGCACTCCGCGGGGATCCCGTACGACGACTTCACCGCCGACGACCCCGCCTACCGCAAGGCGATCACCCTCACCCAGGCCGCAATCGTGGTGGGCCAGTTCTTCAACGCGCTCGCCGTGCGGACCGACCGGCAGAGCGTGTTCACCGTCGGACTGTTCTCCAACCCCCGGCTGCTCGCGGCCGGTTGCTTCGGTATCGGTCTGATGGCCGCCATCAGTTACACACCTTGGCTCCAGGAGGTGTTCCACACGGCTCCCCTCGCGCCCGCCGACTGGGCGGTCGTGGTCGGCTTCGGCGTGCTGCTGCTGGCCGCGGAGGAGGCCCGCAAGTGGTGGGTGCGCCGTGCGCCGGCCCCCGTCGACAAAGAGAAGGAGGTGGCAGGATGAGGGTCATCGTGGTGGGCTGCGGCCGAGTGGGTTCCGCGCTCGCCGTACAACTGGTCAGCGAAGGACACGACGTGCGTGTCATCGACCGCGACCCCAGGACCCGGCGGCTGCTGCCGGCCGGCTTCTCGGGGCAGGTCCTGCACGGCAACGGCTTCAGCCGCACGCTGCTCGAGGCCGCCGGAATCGAACTGGCCGACGCGTTCGTCGCCGTCACCTCGGGCGACAACACCAACATCGTCAGCGCCCGCACCGCGAAGGAGACCTATCGGGTGCCGATCGTGCTGGCCCGCATTTACGACCCGCGACGCGCCGACATCTACCGCGAGCTGGGCATCCAGACGATTGCCAGCGTGCGCTGGACCGTACACCAGTTGCACCAGATGCTGTTGCACCGTCACCTCACCCCGGACCTCGACTTCGGCAACGGCGAAACCCTGCTCCTGCGCTCCCGGCTGCCCCTGTATCTCGCCGGCAGACGCCTGGGCGACTTGGAGGTGGACGGCGAGATCCGGGTCGTCGAGGTGACGCGCGGCGGCCGGTCGTTCCTGCCCTCGCCCCACACCCCGGCCGAGTCGGACGACCTCGTCACCTTCGCCGTCGCGGCCGACGCACTGGGCCGCCTGCGCGGATTCCTGGACAAGGAGCTCGGGACATGAAGGTCATCGTCGCCGGAGCCGGCCGGCTCGGCACCCAGATCGCACAGGTCCTGAGCGCCGCCCGCAACCAGGTCACGCTCGTGGACCAGGACGACGCCCGCGTCGCCGGACTCCGGGGCGCTGTCGCCGCCGATCTTCGCATCGGTGATGCCTGCGAACCGAGTGTCCTGGAGAACGCGGGCGCCCACACCGCCGATCTCGTCGTCGCCACCACCGGCGAGGACGAGGACAACCTGGTCATCAGTCTGCTCGCCAAACGGCAGTTCAAGGTCGCCCGGGTCATCGCACGGGTCAACGACGAGGAGAACGCCTGGCTGTTCACGCACCACTGGGGTGTGGACACCGCCGTACCGGCCGCCGCGCCCCTCATCTCCCTGATCGAGGAGGCGACCAGCGCCACCGACACCGTGGCTCTGCTCCGCCTGAGCAAGGCGGGCGTCAACGTGATCGAGACGAGCATCACCGCGCAGTCCCGCGCGGCAGGCCGGACCCTCGCGGAACTCGGTGTCCCGCCGGGCATCGTGGTGGTCAGCGTCGTGCGCGGCGGCGAACCCCTGGCCCCGGTTCCGGACCGCCGGCTGCAAGAGGGCGACGAACTGCTCGTGGTCTCCCACGCGGCGACAGAGAGTGAGGTCCACGCGGCCTTCCAGTGAACACACCGGTGCGTGGACATGCGCCGACCGGCCACGCTCAGGGGGTGCAGGAACTGTCAGGGCAGGCGCTCGCCGCTCCCCGTCGGCGTCCGCCAGACCAGCGTGGTGCCGCCCTCCGCAGGACAGTTCAGATCCAGTTCCCCGCCTTTTTGCTCGGCCCGCTCTGCCATGTTCCGCAGGCCACTGCGGCGGCCGTCGGCCGGGACGCCCACGCCGTCGTCGGAGATCGTCAGCCGGACCTCATGCCCCTCCGCCTCCAGGACGACGTCCGCTCGAGAGGCCCGGGCGTGCCGGGCGACGTTGGTCAGCGCTTCGGAGAGGACGGCCACCACATGGTCGGCGATCTGCCGCGGGACGTCGGTGTCGACCAGCCCCGCCATACGGACGCTGGGAGCGAAGCCCAGCACCGAGGCCGCCTCTCCGGTCGCCCGCATGACGCGGGCCCGCAGCCCGGATGCGCCACCTCCCTGGCGCGAGCGCAGGCCGAAGATGGTCGACCTGATGATCTTGATCGTTTCGTCCAGGTCGTCCACCGCGCGCATCACCCGCTCGGCGGCCTCACGATGCTCGATGAGGCGTCCCACGCTCTGCAGCGTCATGCCGGTCGCGAACAACCGCTGGATGGCCAGATCATGCAGGTCACGGGCGATCCGGTCATGGTCCGTGAGAATGGCGAGCTGCTCGGCGTCCTGGCGCCGCTCCGCCAGCTCCATCGCGACGGCCGCCTGAGCTGCGAAGCCCCGCAAGGGTTCGATCTCCTTCGCCGTGAACACCGTGTGCCCCAGCTCCCGCACCAGCAGAACGACACCGCGGACGCCGTCGCCCGTCCCGATCGGCACGGCGGCACCGGGGCCCAGCCCGGCGAAGCGCTGAGAACTCGCGGAGACCCGCTCATCGTGGGAGGCGTCTGCGCTGGTGACCGGAGCGGCGGTGGCGAAGGCCTCGCCGATCAGACTGCCTTGCACCGGCAGCACCACACCGCGGTGCCGCTCCGCGTCCGCACCGACGGCGAGTTCCACGGACAGCGAGTCGGTGCCTTCCATCGGCATCGCCACCATGGCCAGGGCCGCGCCCGTGATCTCCCGGGCCCGGTCGGCGATCAGACGGAGGACTTCGGTCTGGCCGCCTCCTGACATCAGGCTGTAGGTGATCTCCGCGTTCGCCTGGAGCCAGCGCTCGCGCAGCCGGGACTCCTCGTACAGCCGCGCGTTGTCGATCGCCACGCCCGCCGCCACGGCCAGGGTCGACAGGACCGCCTCGTCCTCCTCGTCGAACTGGATCCCGCCCCCTTTCTCGGTGAGGTACAGATTGCCGAAGACCTGGTCGCGCACCCGGATCGGGACGCCGACGAAGCTGTTCATCGGTGGGTGGTTGGCAGGGAAACCGTACGAGGCACGGTGCTGGGAGATCTTCGCCAGGCGCAGCGGCTCGGGACGGCTGATCAACTCGCCCAGGATGCCGTGGCCCTCCGGATAGTGGCCGATCTTCGCGATTTGTTCCTCACTCATGCCGACGGTGAGGAACTCCGACAGCCGCTCGCCATCGGGGCCGATGACGCCCAGGGCCGCGTACTCGGCGTCGACGAGTACCGCGGCTGCCTCCACGATGCTGCGCAGCGCCTGTTCCAGGTCGAGCTCCCTGCCTACCGAGAGCACCGCCTCCAGAAGGCTGTGCACCCGGTCGCGGGTACCGCGGGCCGCGTCGAGGCGTGCCTGCAGCTCCTCCAGCAGCTCGTCGAGCCTCAGCTGCGGCAACTTCACCCGGATCTCGTGGGACTGCTCGGTGGTGCCCACCAGCGCTCCTCCACGTCCCCCAGACGCTCACCCGCCGGACCATCGCAGGCATCTGCCACGCTACCGCTCCGGCGCGCAAAAGGGCACGACGAGCGGTGGGCGCACGGCTGCGTCATCAGTCGAGGGGCACGACTGCGACCGGTGCGGCCGAGCCCTGGAGCACCTGGTGAGTCACCGGGCCGATGTGCGGCCCGACCAGGGCAGGACGGTTTTTGCGGCCCACGACGACCAGTGAGGCCTCGTGGGAGGAGTCGACGAGGTGCGGGCCGGCCGAGCCGATCACAGTCCCTTCCGTCACCTTGACACCGGGGAACTTCTCCTGCCACGGGCGCAGCGCCTCGGTCACCGTCTCCTCCGTCCGCGCCGCACGGTCTCTATGCGCCGCCGCGTGCGGCTCCGGCTTCCAGCCGTGCGCGATCCGCAGGGCGGCTGAACGGCGTGCGGCGGACTCGAAAGCGAACTCGAGAAGGGCGTCGGCGGGCAGGTCGTGCAGTTCGAGCCCGAGGACGACGTCCCGACCGGCACCGCCGCCGGACGCGGTACCTCGGGTATCGGGCCGGCGCTCGTCAGCCGCGCCGGTTCCCGCGCGTACGAGAACCACCGGCCGCGTGGCCCGCGCCAGCACCGCGGAGGCCACGGAACCGAGCAGGTATCCGGCGGTCCGGCCCAGCCCGCGTGAGCCGAGCACCAGCAGATCTGCCTCCCGCGCTGCCGTCACCAGGGCCACCGCCGGGCGTCCGGCGAGCCGTTCCGACGTGACGCGCAGACCAGGGTGACGTCGGGCGAGGGACACCTGGACCTCGCGGAGCAGGTGCGCGCCCCGGTCCGCACCGGGCGTCGGCACAGCCTCTTCGGCGAACGGCACGTAGGAGTGCGGTGGTTGGTCCCCGGCGTGCACGAGACGCAGGGGAACCGCCATGAGCGAGGCCTCGTGGGCGGCCCAGTCGGCGGCCGCGATGCTCTCGGGTGAACCGTCGAGGCCGACAGTGACGTTACGGGACATGGGAGCCTCCTTGGTGAAGTGCCCCCACTCTCGCGTCCCCGGTGGCCGCGGCAGGAGGCCCCATTGGTCCCCCCGATCCGCCGATGGGCCCGGCGTCGGGGACTGCTCCGGGCGCACCGCACCTCCTCAGCCGCGTGCGGGTGCGACCGCGACCGGGCACTCCGCGTGGTGCAGCAACGTATGTCCCACCGGACCCAGTTGGAGGCCGTAGTGGCCGTGCCGGCGCCTGGCCCCGATGATCACGAGGTCCGCCGCGGCGGAGCGCTGCAGGAGCACCTTGCGGGCCGGTCCTTCAGCGGTGGCACGGCGGACCAGGACGTCGGGGTGTTCGTCCACGGCATGAGCGAGCAGGGCATCGAGGACGGCGGAGGCCTCCTCCTCGTGCTGGTGCGCCGGCTCTCCGGCGAGCAGGGGATGATCGGCGGTCTCGTGGGCGGGGCAGCGCCATGCGCGTACGACGTCCAGGGCGCACGCGCGGGCCTCGGCCTCACGAAAGGCGAACCGCACCGCCTCGTCGCCCGTGGCGTGGTCGCCCACGCCCAACAGGATCCGTTCGTGCGAGCCGGTGAGGCCCGCCTTGTCGCCCCGGACCACGACCACGGGGCAGTGCGCCCGTGCCGCCACGGCCAGGCTCACCGAACCCAGCAACAGGCCCGTCACCTCGCCACGGCCGCGGGATCCCGTCACCAGGAGCGAGGCGTTGTGGCCTTCGCGCAGCAGCGCGTCCACCGCCTCGTCGCCGAGTACCTCGCCGGTCGCCTGCACTTCCGGGTTGCGGCGCCGGGCGCGTTCCATCGCGGCTCCGAGGATGTTCTCCATGAGTACCCGCCCGGAGGATCGCTCCAGGTCGCCCGGGAGTGCGGGGCCCTCGTACCGTTCCCACTTCGAGGCGCTGACCAGCCGCAGCGGCAGGCCGAGCCGCGCGGCTTCGTCCACCGCCCAGTCGACCGCCGCGAGGCTCGGTTCCGATCCGTCGACGCCCACGACCAGGGGCAGTTCCATTGTCCCCACCGCCTTTCGTCGGATTGCTGCGCATCGAGCAGCAGGGAGGGGTCACCCTCACCGTGGCACGCCATGCGGCACTCGTGCAGGGGCGGTTCGGCCCTTGTCCGGGACGTATGGCCCTCAGCTGTGGACGATCGTGCGGTGGTCCGTGGTCGTCGGACGAGGCCGCGTGGGTGACGGTGTCCGGCCCGCGCGCCGGCTCAGCAACCGCACGGCGAGCGCGTCGAGCGCCGCGGTGAGGACGATGGTCACGCCCATGGCCGCGACGAGAAGAATCGCGAATCGCTCCCAGAACTCCGGTGTCAGGCTCGTGCCCACCGTCCTCGCCCCCTCGGGTCGGGGTCCTTCCCCTCACCACCAGCCAACTCCGTTACGAGGAGGGGCGCTTGAGCCGACCGGCCCGAACACGGGCCGCATACGGCCCTTGCGCGGGACCGGGGTCACCGCACGAGAACGTGTTCCCCGGAACGTGGGACGACGGCGCTCCAGCCCAGCGTGTGGTCGATGCGGTCGCGCAGCGCGGCTGCCGCATCGGGCTCGCCGTGCACGAGGTAGGTGGTGTGGGGTGCCGGAGCGTGCCGCAGCCAGTCGATGATCTGGCCGGCGTCGGCATGGGCCGAGAAGTGCGGTACGTCGGCCACCTGGGCGCGCACCGGGACGTACTCGCCGAACATCTTCAGCGCCTTGGCGCCGTCGACGAGGTCGCGGGCCCTGGTGCCCTGTGCCGCGAAGCCCACCACGACCACGGCGTTGCGCGGGTCGGGCAGCAGTCGCCGCAGATGGTGCAGGACACGACCACCGGTGGCCATGCCGGACGCCGACACGATGACGGCCGGCCCGCCGGCCCGGCTGATGTCGACGGACTCCTGGATGGAGCGGGCCGCCAGGAATGGCTCGGGGCTCAGCGCGCCCAGGCCGGCGGCCGCGACCTCGGGACGCAGTTCGGGGGCCCGGGAAAGAACGGCGTCGCGGTAGACGTCGAGAGCAGCCAGCGCCATGGGACTGTCGACGTACACCGGTACGGCGGCCGACAGGCCGCCCTTGCGGCGCAGCTCGGCGAGTTCGTGCAGGACGACCTCGGTACGGTCGAGGGCGAACGCCGGGATGACGACGGTGCCGCCGCGGGCCAGGGTGCGGGTGAGCACGCTCGCGAAGTGGGCGCGTGCCGCGTCCTCCTCGTGGTGCCGGTTGCCGTAGGTCGACTCCATGAGCAGCACGTCCGCCCCGGAGAACGGCTCCGGTGGGCGCAGTAGCGGATGGCCGGGGCGCCCGAGGTCGCCGCTGACGGCGAGGGTGTGGCCGTCCTCCAGGGTGAGCCGGGCCCAGGCCGATCCGAGGATGTGTCCGGCGGAGTGCAGCGTGACCGTGGTGCCGGTGGCGATGTCGACCGTCGCGCCGGTCGGTACGGGGTCGAGGAGTTTCAGGGTGCGGTCAACGTCCGAGTCATCGTAGAGGGGCTGGGCCGGGCGGTGTTTGGACCAGCCGTGCTCATCGGCGTGCTGGGCGGCCTCCATCTGCAGCTTGGCGCTGTCCCTGAGCACGATCTCCATGAGCCGGGCGCTGAACTCGGTGGTCACTATCCGTCCCCGGAAGCCGTGCCGCACCAGCCGGGGCAGGTATCCGCAGTGGTCCAGGTGGGCGTGGGTGACGACGACCGCCTCGATGTCATCACCGTCGCAGGGCAGCTTCCGCCAGTTACGCCTGCGCAGGTCCGCCAGACCCTGGAAGAGCCCGCAGTCGACGAGGACTCGGGCGTGGTCGGTCTCGACGAGGAACTTGCTCCCGGTGACGCTGCCCGCCCCGCCCAGGAAGGTGAGCAGCGCGGGCCGGAGCGGCGCGAGGTCCGGTCGGTTGACGGTCATGACGTCTCCTCCTCGCCTTCCGCAGCAGGTTTCCGGGGCCGTTCGGCCCTGGCGGGCTCGCCGCCGGTGTGGTGTGCTGGAGGTGTCGGGAAGGGACCCGGAACGACGCGGAGAAGCGGCCGGCGGCCGTGCACCGCGCAATCAGGATCCGCGAGAAGCGGGTAGGGCCCTTCCCGCCTCTGCTGCCCGGGCTCCGTCGCTGTCAGCGGCTCCGGAAGGCCTCACGGCGGTCTCCTCGTCCGGCAGGTCCGGGTCGAGGTCAGGATGGCGGGGCCGGCCGGTCAGCGCGCAGTCCACGTCCACCACGCCCTCGATTGCGTGCGCCAGCCGGGCGGCTACGGGCACGAGCGCGGTGTCCCTGATCCGTCCGGTCAGCTTCACCACGCCGTCGTGCACCTCCACCCGGACCGGTTCGGGGGGTGCGGGGAACAGCAGGTCGACGACCTCGCGCCGGACTTCCTCGGCGATGTCCTTGTCGTTCCGCAGGAAGACCTTGAGCAGATCGGACCTGCTGACGATGCCCTTCAGCACTCCGTCCCCGTCCACCACGGGCAGTCGCTTCACCCTGTTCCGCGCCATGATCCGCGCGGCCCGCGCGAGCGACGCGTCCGGCGCCACGGTGATCGCCGGGCCGGTCATCAGCTCCTCGGCGGTCACCGCGCCGGCCTTGGCCAGTTCGGCCAGGCGCCACAACCGGGTGTACAGGTCCGGCACGTCGCCCCGGAACTCCTCCTTGGCCAGCAGGTCGGCCTCGGAGACGACTCCGACGACGCGGTTGCCGCTCTCCAACACGGGAAGGGCACTGACCTTCCACTGGTGCATGGTCCTGACGACGTCCTTGAACGTCGCTCCCCGGCCGAGGGCGACGACGGTGCGGGTCATCACATCGCTCACGAGATGCGCGGTGTCGTGCATGGCGTCCTCCCGGGGCTCGGATCCCGCGACACCTTCAGAGTCGGACACGGACAGGCCTGCGACATGGGCCGAGTGGCCCTGATCGGGGTTCCGATCGGTCCGCTTCTGCTGCTGCGCCGACGCTCGGTCCAGGGCCGTGCGGGTCGGGAGCAGCCGAGGAGCGGTACCGAGGCTGTTGGAAACGGCACCGGTCGCCGTGTTCGTCGTCGTCGACGACACCGAGGCCATCAAGCTCGTCAACGGCGACGCCGCCAACGGCAAGGTGCGGCGCATGGGAGCGGGACTCGAACTGGACGGGATGGACATCAGCGACCGCAAGCGCGCGGAGCGGGAGGCGACTGGTCCGCCCTCATCCCCCTGGCACCGGACCGATCGGGGTGCTGATCGGCGGCGTGATGAGCGGGGTCTGGAAGCCACCGCCGTCATGGGCCGGTTGTGCTCGGCCGCGCACGCGCCGACCAAGACCGGTATGCGGCCCCGTCGGCTGATGCAGCCCTGGGCGGGCTGTGTCACCGATCCGGACGTCCCCGACCAACTCGTCACCTGCTGCTGTCTGTCCATCGTCCCTGACACCGGCAACCTGGCCGACAGCGGAGGCGTACGTCCCGCCGACGACGCCAAGACGACCTGGTTCACGCTGATCCGACGGACCGCGTCGTCTTGTCGCGCACCCACGCAGAAGAGGGTCGTTCGGCCCCGGCCCGAGGCCGCTTCGGCCTCTGCCGGTGACGGTACCCCGAGAGGATTCTGGTACCGAAGGGACCCGTACAGAAGCGTGCGGGCACCGATCCGGGGAGGTGACGGCCGTGCTGCGCCCCGTTGTCGTAGGGCTGGACGGTTCGCGTGAGAGTCTCGCCGCCGCAGACTGGGCGGCGCGAGAGGCGTTGAGGCGCGGCCTGCCGCTGCGTCTGGTGCACGCGTGGGTGGGCGGTACGTCGCCCGACGAGTCGGAGCTGCCCGAACTGGAGGCGCCGCGCTACTGGGCGCGACGGATCCTGCGCGGCGCCATGGACCGGCTCAACGAAAGCTATCCGCAGGTCTATCTGAGCGCGGACCAGATTTCCCGGCCCGCGGCCGACGCCCTGGTCGCAGCGGGGGACGAGTCCGAGCTGCTGGTCCTGGGCAGCCGTGCGTTCAGCGGATTCGGCGGGTTCATGGCCGGCTCGGTCGCCCTGTCGACGGTGGCCCATGCGACACGCCCCGTCGTGCTCGTACGGGCGCACCAGACACTCGAGGACGAGCACGTGCCCGACGCCGAGGGCCACGCCTCGGCGCGCACGCCGTACCGCGGGGTCGTGATCGGGGTGGACCCGGCGTCTCCGTGCGAGGAGTTGCTGGCCTTCGCCTTCGAGAGCGCACGCCTGCGCTCGGCTCCGCTGACGGTGGTCTACGCCTGGCGCCTGCCCTACGTGCCCACGGCGCTGGAGGCCAAGGCGCGCAGGGACGTACGCCGGGCCGCCGAGCGCACGCTCGGCGCGCTGCTCGGGCCGTGGCGGGAGAAATACCCCGCGGTCGAGGTCCGAGAAGTGGTCGAGGAGGGGCGTCCGGCTCAGCAGCTGTTGGAGGCCACGCAGGACGCCGGACTGCTGGTCGTCGGCCGCAAGCTCCGCCCGGCGAGGATCGGCATGCACACCGGACCGATCGCCCACGCGGTGATGCACCACGTCCACTGCCCGGTCGCCATCATCCCGCACGAGTGATCCACGCGGTACCACGGGACAAAGACTCGTTCGGGAGGAGGGTGCCGTGGTTCCAGGTACGCATCCACGGCCGCGGCGGCCAGCGCGCCGTCACGGCCGCCGAACTGTTGTCGGTGGCAGCCTTTCTGGAGGGCCGCCACGCGCAGGCGTTTCCGAGTTGCGGCTCGGAGCGGACCGGGGCGCCGGTCATGGCGTTCTGCCGGATCGACGAGCGGCCGATCCGCGGTCTCCTCGAGCACGAGGCCTGCCATCGCGGCCGCCAAGCCCGTGAAGGTGTTCAGCAAGGCGGCCACCGGCGTGTCGGCGCCGCCGATCGGCAGCACCATCGTCACGCCCAACAGCAGCGCCACGGCTGATCACCGCGGGCAGGCTCCAGCGCGTCGTGCCCGGGGGCCCGTGGTGTTGCTGGGGACGCGGTCACTGGATGTGGTGCTGCCGGGAGCCTTCATCGCCGGCACGATTTGGCTGGTGCTGGCGCCCGACTCCCGTACGGTTCTGTACGGCTCTCCGCGGATGTCCGTGCGGCCCTCGGCGCGCAGAGATGCCGCCCGAGGAAACCGACGAGCAGGACAGCAGTGGGCACCGGCCGGCCGACGTGGCACAGGGCGAGTGCGGTGGCGGGCGACCGTGAGAACCGGCCCGGTGAACGTCTGCAGCCCCAAGTCGTCGGCCCGCATGGGAAGTTGGTCAAAGTCGTCCCGCCGGGTCGAAGCCCCTCGAAGACATTCACCTGGTGCAGCAGCGTCGCGTCCCGGATCATCAAGGCATCGGGCCGTATGACGGGCTCGGGCACGCTTGGGGGCGGCGCGGCTTCGTGTCACAACCGTTCATGCGGGGCGGGCCCGTCCATGGCGCCTCCCATGTGCCTGCCTCCTGTCGGATCGCCCTGGCCCGGCCCGCGCGTCAAGACGCGCAAGGCCGGGCCCTGGGAGTGCGCCGGACGTGGTGAACGTGCCGTGTGAGCCGAGTGGCCGTTCGGCCCCTCCCGCCAGGCCGGCACCCGCCTCGGCAGAGCGGCGCGACCGCCTCCCGGGCTGCTCAACTTCATTGCTCCGCGGAGCAGTTCGGACCGCTGCGTCATGGGCCTTGCCCGGCTGCCGCAGTCGAGGATCGCCGTCGCCCGTCAGAGCTGCGTCAGCCGGGCGGCGACGTACTCGGTGAGGTCGAGCAGGCGGTTGGTGTAGCCCCACTCGTTGTCGTACCAGCCGAAGACCTTGACCAGGTTGCCGTGCACCTGGGTCAGCGGGGCGTCCAGGACGCAGGAGGCGGGGTCGCCGATGATGTCGCGGGAGACGATCGGGGCGTCGGAGACGCGCAGGATGCCCTTCAGCGGACCGTCGGCGGCCTCGCGGAACGCGGCGTTGACCTCGTCCGCGGTCACGGCCCGATTCAGTACCAGGGTGAGGTCGGTCAGCGAGCCGTCCTCGACGGGCACACGGACCGCGATGCCGTCCAGCGTGCCGGCCAGCTCCGGCAGGACCAGACCGACGGCACGGGCCGCGCCGGTGCTGGTGGGGATGATGTTGACGGCGGCGGTGCGGCCGCGGCGCGGGTCCTTGTGCGGCCCGTCCAGGACCACCTGGTCGTTGGTGTAGCCGTGGATGGTGGTCATCAGACCCTTGTCGATACCGAAGGCCTCGTCGAGAACCTTCACCATCGGCGCCACACAGTTGGTCGTGCAGGAGGCGTTGGAGACCACGTGGTGGCTCTGCGGGTCGTACGTCTCCTCGTTGACACCCATCACGACCGTGGCATCGACGTCCTTGCCCGGCACGGACAGCAGCACCTTGCGCGCTCCCGCCTTCAGGTGCGCCCCTGCCTGCTCCCGGGTCCGGAACAGGCCGGTGGACTCGATGACGACGTCCACACCGAGCTCGCCCCAGGCCAGCGCGGCCGGGTCGCGCTCGGCGGTCACCGCGATGCGGTGACCGTCCACCGTGAGGGAGCTCTCGTCGTGCTCGACGGTGCGGCCGATGCGGCCGTACGTCGAGTCGTAGGTCAGCAGATGCGCCAGCGCCGCCGGCGAGGTGATGTCGTTGACCGCCACGACCTCCACCGGTGTCCCGGCGGAGGCCTCTGCGCGCTCCAGCACGAGCCGCAGGTAATTGCGTCCGATGCGGCCGAATCCGTTGATCCCCACGCGCACACTCATGTCCGTCGCCCTCCCGATCGATCCGTGTCCGGTTACGCTCCCAGCCTGCTGGCCGGTCACGGGGTGCGGCATGGGCCGCACGGGGGCCGGTTCAGGGACGTTCGGCCCACCCGGCGAGCCGGGTCGGCACACAGTTGGACCCGGATCGGGTTGCCGGGACCGGGCTCCGACCGCGACCCGACCCGTTCCCGGGAACGGCCCGAAGGCCAAGGCCCTTCGGCGCTGACGCCGTCGCACGCGAAAGCGGGGCACCACCGCGTCACCGCGGTGGTGCCCCGCACCCGGAGGGTGTACCGGTCAGATCAGCCAGCGGTTGCGGCTCACTACGGGCAGCCGCGCCCAGGCCTTGCCCAGTCCCCAGGTGGCGCCGGCGCCCGCGGCCGCGAGGGCGATCAGGACGACGGCGTAGACGAGGTGGTAGTCGGCGAACGGGTTGGTCGACATGCTCAGCGACCCGTCGGACAGGTGCTTGGCCGGCGGCCACTCGGCGATCCACATCAGCGCCATCATGAGCGTGCCCGCCACGGCGGCCAGCCGCAGGCCGATGCCCAGCATCAGCGCCACACCGACACCGAGGAGGCCGAGCATGAACAGCCAGTCCGCCCAGGCTGCCCCGGCCCAGTCGTGGAACGTCGACTCCATCGGACCGGCCGCGACCCCGCTGAGGAAGCCCTTGGTCGGCGATCCGCCGTCGATCCAGCCCTTGCCGGAACCGGTCGCGTAACCGAACCCGAACGTCTTGTCCAGGAAGGCCCACAGGAAGACGAACCCGGTCAGCAGCCGCAGCCCGGCGAAGACGTACGCACGGGTGGCGGTCGTCGCGGCGGTCGTGGTGTCGGCCGTCGCCGCAGCGGTCCCGGTCCTGTGCCGGGACGGGAGGTGGAATCCCAGGTGCCGGTGCGAGTGGTCTTGAACTGCCATGGTGCTCATCCCTTCCAGAGGATCACGCGCGGGTTCACGATGTCTGTCGTCGCGTCATCAATGTCCCGCTTCCACGCCCCGGACCGGAGGGGCTGCGAGCCCCTGACCGTGGGGCCGACCGGCCCTGCTTGACGGCCCGTTCAGCCGTTCCAGGTCCAGTCCGCCACCTCTGGCAGATCCGTACCGTGCTCGCGGATCCAGGCGTGGTGGCGCAGCCGGGCATCCTCCATCGACTGGCGTACGGCAGCGGCGCGCACGGCGAGTCCGGGAACGCGGTCGATGACGTCCATGACCAGGCGATAGCGGTCGAGGTCGTTGCGGACGACCATGTCGAACGGGGTGGTCGTGGTGCCGATCTCCTTGTAGCCGCGCACGTGCAGGTTCTTGTGGCCGGTGCGGCGGTAGGCCAGGCGGTGGATCAGCCACGGGTAGCCGTGGTAGGCGAAGATCACCGGCTTGTCAGGCGTGAACAGGCCGTCGTACTCGAAGTCGCTCATCCCGTGCGGGTGTTCCTCGCTCGGGAAGAGCCGGGCGATGTCGACCACGTTGACGACGCGTACCGCCAGCTGCGGCAGGTGGAGGCGGAGCAACTGGGCGGCCGCCAGTACCTCCTGGGTCGGAACGTCACCCGCACAGGCCAGTACGACATCCGGATCCCGGGTGCCGTCCTCGGTGCCGGCCCAGTCCCAGATCCCGGCGCCGCGGGCGCAGTGGACCTTGGCCTGTTCCATCGACAGCCAGTCGTAGCTGGGCTGTTTGCCGGCGACGATCACGTTGACGTAGTCGCGGCTGCGCAGCGCGTGATCCGCCACCGACAGCAGAGTGTTGGCGTCCGGCGGGAAGTAGACGCGCACCACTTCGGGACTCTTGTTGAGGATGTGGTCGACGAAGCCAGGGTCCTGATGGGAGAAGCCGTTGTGGTCCTGGCGCCAGACGTGCGAGGTCAGCAGGTAGTTGAGGGAGGCGATAGGGGCGCGCCAGGGCAGCTTGCGTGTCACGCGCAGCCACTTGATGTGCTGGTTGACCATCGAGTCGACGATGTGGACGAACGCCTCGTAGCAGGAGAACAGTCCGTGCCGGCCCGTGAGGAGGTAGCCCTCCAGCCAGCCCTGGCAGGTGTGTTCGGAGAGGATCTCCATCACCCGGCCGTGGCGTTCCAGGTGCTCGTCGACCGGGAGCAGTTGGGCCTGCCAGGCCTTGCCGCTGGCGTCGAAAACGGCCTGGAGGCGATTGGAGGCGGTCTCGTCGGGGCCGACGATCCGGAAGTCCCGCCGGTGGCTGGTGTGGCGCATGACGTGTTCCAGCAGATCGCCGAGGACGCGGGTCGGTTCATGCAGGGTCGCGCCGGGCTTGTCGACGGGGACGGCGAACCGCTCCAGCGGCGGCAGCGGCAGCTCACGCAGCAGCAGCCCGCCGTTGGCGTGCGGGGTGGCGCCCAGGCGTCGGGCTCCTTCGGGGATGCAGGCCAGCACCTGCTCGCGGGGGCGGCCGTGCTCGTCGAAGAGTTCCTCCGGTTTGTACGAGTGCAGCCACTGCTCCAGCTGGCGCAGGTGCTCCGGGTTGTCGCGGACCGCGGACAGCGGGACCTGGTGGGAGCGCCAGGTGCCCTCCACGGGCAGGCCGTCGACCTCGGCCGGGCCGGTCCAGCCCTTCGGCGTGCGCAACACGATCACCGGCCAGTGAGGGCGTTCGCTGACGCCGCCCTCACGGGCGGAGCTCTGGATGGCCGCGATCCGTTCCAGGGCATCGTCCATCGCGGCGGCCATCGCCCGGTGCACGGTCATCGGGTCGTCGCCGGTGACATGGATCGGGGAATGGCCGTATCCCCGCAGCAGCGCGTCGAGTTCGGACTCGGGGAGCCGGGCCAGCACCGCCGGATTGGCGATCTTGTATCCGTTCAGGTGGAGGATCGGCAGGACGGCACCGTCGTGCACCGGATCGAGGAACTTGTTCGAGTGCCAGGAAGCGGCCAGCGGACCGGTCTCCGCCTCGCCGTCGCCGATCACACAGGCGACGAGCAGGTCCGGGTTGTCGAGCGCGGCGCCATAGGCGTGGGACAGCGAGTAGCCGAGCTCACCGCCCTCGTGGATCGAGCCCGGCGTCTCCGGGGCGACATGGCTCGGCACACCACCGGGGAACGAGAACTGCTTGAACAGACGGGCCATGCCCTGCGCGTCCCGCGAGACGTCCGGGTAGGTCTCGCTGTACGAGCCCTCCAGCCAGGAGTTGGCGAGCACGGCGGGGCCCCCGTGGCCCGGGCCCCAGATGCACAAGGCATCCTGGCCACGGGCCTTGACGACTCGGTTGAGGTGGGTGTGCACGAGATTCAGACCGGGTGAGGTGCCCCAGTGGCCCAGTAGCCGCGGCTTGATGTGCTCCGGGCGCAGCGGCTCGGTCAGCAGCGGATTCGCCATCAGGTAGATCTGGCCGACCGCCAGGTAGTTCGCGGCACGCCAGTGGGCGTCCAGCGCCTTGAGTTCCTCGTCCGTGAGCTCGGCGGTGGACGCCTGCGGTGTGTCGACAGACATGTCGGGTCCTTTCCGGGGCGGGATTCGGGGTCGAGGGCGCATGCCGGGATGCGTCTGTTCACCCTGCGCCCGCCCGCCGGGTACCCGACAGGGCCGACCGGGCCATCCCCTGGGTCCCGGTCGGACGGTCAGCCGTTCGGCACCAGCAGGACCGGGCAGTGGGAACGGTGCAACAGGGCGTGGGGAACCGGGCCCAGGCTCGGGCGCGACCGGCCGGCGTGGTCGTGGACACCGATCACGACGGGGCCGGCCTCACGGGTGGCCTCCGGCAGCGCGTACGCCGCGCCGCTGCGGACCGTGCGGGCCTCGACCTCGACCTCCGGGTACCGCTCGTGCAGCAGAGCCATGCTGAAGCGCGGTATGGCCCTCTCTGCGGTGTCGACCTGGGCCAGTTCGCGCCGGCCGAGGCTGGTCGCGGGCACCAGCGAGGGCAGTTCGGGTGTGACGCGCCGGTGGATCCAGGTGTGCAGGACGCGCAGTCGGGCACCGCGCCGCTCGGCCTCCTGGAAGGCGTGGGCCGCGGCGACCTCGTCGGCGTCGCCCGACAACCCCAGCAGCACGTCCCGGCCGCCGTCACACGGGTGATCGCCGCGGACGACCAGCAGCGGGCTGCGGGTGTGCGCCGCGAGGTGCAGGCTCACCGAGCCCAGGAGCAGCCCGGTGAACCCGCCGAGCCCGCGGTTGCCGACCACGGTGAGTATCGCGCCCTCGCTCTCCCGCACCAGCGCCTCCACCGCACCGGCCTCCGACACCGCGGTCACGACCGGCAGCCCCGGATGGCGGGCACGGATCCGGGCGGCGGCCGCGGCCAGGACCGGTCCGGCCTCGTCACGGTCGGGCACGGCGAAGACGATGCGCAGCGTGGCCCCGCGGGACAGGGCCTCGTCCGCAGCGCGGTCCAGCGCGCGCACGGCGATCAGTGAGCCGTCCACTCCGACGACCACGTGCTGGGTGTCATGTCGCTGCTCCGCTCTGATCTTCGAAAAGTGCTGTTCATATGTGATGCCGCCGTCGCCGATCAGGCCGGCAGATCCGCGCCGTACAGCGTGCGTCCGCCAACCAGTTCGCGCCCGGTGACCAGTTCGGGTTCGATGCGTACGAAGACCTCCCTGGGCGAGGGCGCCCAGGAGCGCGGCCCCACCCGGCGCAGCCGTTCGTGCTCCGCCGGATCGGTCACCACGGTGGCCCGGCCGGTGACGACCACGCTCCAGCCGGACTGCGCGTCGGCGTCGACCTCGTCCGCCTCGAAGGCGACGACCACGCCGTCGATCGCGCGGACCAGCTCTGATGCCGCCGACGTCCGCAGCACCACAGCGCCGTCGTCGAGGCCGAAGTTGACCGGAAGGACAGCGGGCAGGGCCTCGCGGGTGTGCACGATGCGGCCGATCCGCGGCCTCGCCAACAGGCTCAGGCACTCGTGCCGGTCGAGTTCGCGGAACCCGTCGTTGGGGTACATGGCCACCGCCTTTCACCAAGTGCACCTATACGCGTCCCATCCTCGACGGGGCAGCTGCCCCCACAGAGGGGCCATCGGGCCCTGCCCTCCCGGAGAGCAGCCCCGGAAGCGCGTACCGCCATGGCCCGACCGGGCCTCCGTGCGGCCGTTCGGTCCGCGGTGCTACGTGATCGCGCGGCCCGAGATACCGACGACGTCGACCCACACCCACACATCGCGGCGGCCACCCGCCCAGGGCTCGCTGTGCGCCTGGTTCGCGAGGCGGCGCAGGGTCTCCGGACGGGTCACGCCCCGGGCGCGACCGCGCACCAGGACGCTCCAGCCGCGGCCGAACGTCTCGTCGATGTGGTCGACCTCGAAGGCGACCTGCTCGCCCACGACGTGTGCGGGTGCGGAGTCGGCGGCGGTCCGGAACGTGATCGCTCCGTCGACGACGGTGTAGTTGACGGGCAGGATCATCGGCCCCTCCGCGGTGGCCGACGCCACCCGGCCCACACCGTGCGTGCCCAGCCGGCTCCAGCACTGCTCGGTGTCGAGCTCGGTCAGCTCGGGATTGCCGGCAGCCCGCCCACGGCCGGGCGGGCTGATCGTGTCGCCGCCGGTGAGCGCCGTGACAGTAGTCTCCAGAGCGCCGGCGAGCTGGAGCAGAACGTTCCGGCCCGGGGCGGCGGCGGGAGATTTCTCCACGTACTTCAGGTAGTTGACGGACATACCCGCCCGGTCGGCCGTCTCCCGCAGGGTCAGGCCGAGTTCCGTACGGCGCTGTACGAGGCGGCGCCCGAAATCAGTGCGCGCGGGTCCCGTCGGCGGGTGCGCCGTGGGCACTGATGGGTGCTCGTCCACGGTCCCTCGCCTCCTCGCTGTCAGGCCGCCGGGACGGCCAGGGCGTCGTGCCGCTGCCCGCCGAGCACCACCTTCAGGGCGCCGGTGTCCGCGGCGCGGGCGAAGACGTCGTAGGCCTCCGCCATGTGTTCCAGCGGGAAGGTGTGGGTGACCAGCGACGAGGTGGGCAGCCGGCCGGCGGCCAGCATGCGCAGCAGGGTCGGTGTGGAGGAGGTGTCGACCAGTCCGGTGGTGATCGTCACGTTCTTGATCCACAGGTCTTCGAGGTGCAGGGTCGCCGGTTTGCCGTGGACGCCGACGTTGGCGACGTGGCCGCCGGGGCGCACCATGCGGGTGCACATCTCGAAGGTCTCCGGCACACCGACGGCCTCGATGACCACGTCGGCGCCGAGCCCGTCGGTGAGATCGGCGATCAGTTGCTCGGGGGCTTCTCCGGCACGGGCCACGGCGTCGGCGCCGAGGCGCCGGGCAGCGTCGAGCCGGGAGTCGGCCAGATCCACCGCGACGATGCGCTCGGGTGAGTACAGCCGGGCCGTGGCGATCGCGGCGAGTCCGACGGGACCCGCCCCGACGATGGCGACCGTGTCGCCGGGCCGGACGCGCCCGTTGAGGACACCCACCTCGTAGGCGGTCGGGAAGATGTCCGCCAGCAGCACGGCGTCCTCGCTGCCGACCGCGGCGGGCAGCGGGTGCACGGAGAGGTCGGCGTACGGCACCCGCACGTACTCGGCCTGCGTGCCGTCGATCAGGTGGCCGAGGATCCAGCCTCCGCCGCCCTGGCACTGGCCGTAGGTGGCCTCCCGGCAGAACCGGCAGCGGCCGCAGGCAGTGATGCAGGAGACCAGCACCCGGTCGCCCGGACGCACGGTGCGCACGTCACTGCCGGTCTCGACGACCTCACCGACCGCTTCATGCCCCAGCACCGTGCCGGGACGCACCTCGGGCACATCGCCCTTGAGGATGTGCAGGTCCGTACCGCAGATGGTGACCGCGTCCACGCGCACGATCGCGTCTGTGGGGTCCTTGTTTCCGGGGTCGGGGACCTCCTCCCAGGCGGACTGTCCCGGGCCGTGGAAGACGAAACCCTTCATGGCCGTTCCTCCCTGTGCTCTGGCGGTTGCGCGGCGTGCCGCCCTGCGGACGGCCCAGCCGCGACGGGGGTGCGGTGTCGTTCTAGCCCCTCGGCTCCAGCGTGACCCACTCAGTCGGGCTCCGCTTGGGCCATCTGTCCCCATCTGCCGCCCCGACGGGACCCTTCGGCCCTGGTGGAGCCCGCCACGGCACCCGACGACCCCGTACTGACGGGCCAACCGGCCCTACCGCGCGGCCCGACGTCCGGCTTCGCTGTATCCATGGCCGAGAACCAGAGCAGGCACACGCCCCGTCCCCCGGAGCGCGCCATCAGCGGTACGACCGTGGTGGAACTGCAGGGCGAGATCGACATCCTCGCGGCACCGCCGCTCTCGGTCCGCCTCGACACCCTCACCGCCGGCCCGTGCCCGATCTGCTGCTGGACCTGCGTCCGGTGTCCTTCATCGACTGCACCGGGCTGCGTGTGCTGTGCCGGGTACGGAACCGGGTACTGACGCGGCACGGCCGTCTCCGGCTGGTCTCCGACAGCCACCGCTTCGCGCGGATCCTCCGGAGCACGTTCCTGACCAACGTCTTCGAGATCCATTCCGACCTGCCCCCGGATCTGGTCGGTCTCCCCGTCGAGCACGTCACCGCCGCCATGTTTCCGTCACCGTCCGAGGGAACGGGTCATTCGTCGGGCTCCGTCATGTCGAGCACCGCGTGCGGAGCGCGCCGCGGCGTGGCCGCGCCCTCCGGGCCGTAGCCGAGGCGGATCAGCATCTGTGCGTACCCGGTGCCATCGGCATCGGGGCTCAGGGCCTGCCGCAGGTCGGGCCACTCCATCGGCTGGTGCACCAGAGAGGTGCGCAGGCCGTGTGCCGTGGCCACCAGCAGGACGTGTTCCAGCGCCTGACCGGCGCGCAGCCAGTCGGCACGGCGGTCGTGCGCAGTGGTCAACAGACCGATAGCGGGGTTGGTCTCGAAGTCCTGGGCGGGCAACCGCTCGGGATGCCGTTGCGCGGTGAAGTCCCGCATGGGCAGCCGTTCACGCGCGTCCTGCGGACCGAGGACATCCTGCGGGAGACCGATGTCAGCGTGAGCGTCCAGGTCCTTGTGCACCCAGCGACGGCTTTCCGTACCGCGGTCGGCGTCGACACGGTTGCGCTGCTCGGCTTCCGTGGCCACGCGGAGCGTGCGGGCTGTCTCCTCCGCCGTGGGAAAGGCGAGGGAAGCTCCCTCCATGTGGGCCGACTCGGCGAGTTCGACGCGCGCGTTCTGCGGCAGCGGCCGTCCGGAGAAGGGGAAGCGGCTGCTGTGCCTGCGCCAGATCATCGGATAGAGGTCCCCACGGTGCCCCGGTGGATGTGAGCTGCGGGATCCCGTGAGCCGGACGATGGCCAGCAGGTTCGTGTCCTCGGGGCGCGGCAGCAGTCGCACGACCGGTGACCAGCCGAAGTGGGACACCGCGACACGGAGATTGAAGACGGACGCGCCTACCGACAGGTGCAGGGCGCGGGCAAACGGATCCGCGTGGCGCAGGCTCCGCTCCGGTGCGGCGCGCACCTCGAAGGCGACGGCCTCGGGGTCCAGTCGGTAGCGCCACGGCTGGGTGTTGAAGAACGAGGGCGCGGCCACGGCTGCCGAAATGCAGGCTTCCAGGGTCGCGGCGTCGAGGGGCGCGGTGCGCATGGTGCCCTCCTCCCGTACGGACTTCGGGCAAGTGCCGATGTCCTTCAAGGGTGGGAGCGGGGGGCGGGCCGAGTCAGGGGCCGATGGTCCTGTGTGGGTGGCCGGACAGGCCACGGTCGGCCAACGCGACCCGTGCGGTGCGTCGTCATGCTCCTACGCCCCCGGCTCCACGGGGGTTGAACGGCCCCTCCCTTAATGGACTTGCCCCCGATCGGCCCCACGAGACACCCTGATCGGCCCATGGCGAGGTGTGCTCCCGCCTGTCATCTTCCTCGCAGTGACCACGACGAGGGAGGCAGACCGATGCGTACCGGAAGGCGTACGAAGAGGTGGTTCTGGAGGTGGCGGAGCAACCCGTTGCGCCGACGCATCGATGTACTCGAGGCATGGCTCGTCCTGGCAGTCTGCGCACTGGTCGCGGTGGGCGGCACGCTGGCGGGTGCGGTGGCTGCGCTGGCGGCCGACCGCGTCTTCGCGCGGCAGCGGGCCGAGCGGACCGCCGTAGACGCTGTCCTCCTCACGAACACCCCTGCGGCCGCATCGAACAGCTACCGCACCAGGGCGGAGGTTCGCTGGACCGGTTACGACGGTTCCGTCCACACCGGCACGACGCTGGTGGGCAGCGGGAAGAACGCCGGGGCCCGCGTCACGATCTGGACCAATGCTCAGGGCTCCCTGGTCACCGCGCCTCCGAGCCGGGAAACCGCCGCCGTCGAAGCGGGCCTCCTGGGTACCGGGGCCGCTCTCGCCGTAACCGGCCTGGTGGTCGGCGCCTGGGGCGTGACACGGTGGTGCCTCGACCGGCGGCGCATCGGCGAGTGGGGCAGCGAGTGGGACCTGGTCGGTCCGCAGTGGGGGCACAAGACGAGCTGACGCATCGGCAGACCGTCCTCGAAGGGGGGTCCGCCAGCTGAGTTGCGGCCTGGATGGACACTTACTCGGCGAACTCCGGCCCGGCTCGACACCGATGACCCGGCCGTCGAGGTTGCCTCGTACGGCGATCGCCAGGGGCGGGCGAGGAAAACCGGCCCGGCCGAACATCTGGCGTTTGAGCATCTTGCTCCGGTTGACGTGTCCTTCGACGACCCAGGAGTTCCAGGGCAGGGTGAGACGGGCAATGACTGCATCGCGGTCACGATCGATGCCCGCGGCAAGCGTATGGAGGCCGGGGAGGTCGTCTCGCCGGACGGCATCGAGCCACTGCGGCAGCCGTTCGCCCTGACCCTCGGTGAGCAATTGGCCGAAGGAGCGGACGTGGCCGGCGAGTGCGTTCAGTTCCGGGCAGTGGACCAGAACGGCCTTGAGTCGGAGGCGCTCCGTCTCGGTGAGAACCTCCGGCCGCCGGAGGATTCTTCCTGTGCGGCTTCAGCCGCTCGGCCACCGCGGGGCGGTGTGCGGCCGGAAGCCTGTGATGGTTCGCGCCGTCGAGGTGGAAAGGGTGCCCGGGCGTGTCACCGGGGCACGGGATCACCGGGTCCGGTGAGACCGTGTGACCGCGTCTCGGCAAAAAAGGCTAATTGAATCGGCAACCTTTCCGCTCTGGGTGGCCACTTAGGCGTGTACCGACGAGGGCGAGCCGTGGTCAGCGGTGCTACGCCCTCTGTGTCACCACCCGATCGGAGCATTACGTGTCATCAGAAGACCCGAGATCCGCCGAGCAGCCGATGCCTCGGGGGCGCACGCCCCGCCGCAGCCGGATGCGCCTCCGCTTTGTCGCGGGAGCGGTGGCGGTGCTCGCCACCTCGGCCGGTGTCGGCGCCCTGGCGCCCAGCGCGGGCGCCGCGGCGACCGTCGGCATCAGCGTGGATGCCGGTACCTCCTTGGGCACGGTGCCCAGCAGTGGTGCCGGCCTCAACGTGGGCGTCGGCGACGACCGCATGGGGGACGCCAAGGTGACATCGCTGATGAAGGGCGCGGGAGTTCGGCAGCTTCGCTATCCCGGCGGCTCCGGCGCGGACGACTTCCACTGGAAGACCCACACCATGGGCAACGGCGGCTGGATCGTACCCAACACCGACTTCGACAGCTTCATGGCCACCGCGAAGAAGGTCGGCGCCCAGCCGATCCTGACCGCGAACTACGGTTCCGGCACCCCCCAGGAGGCCGCCGACTGGGTCAAGTACGCCAACGTCGAAAAGGGTTACGGCGTGAAGTACTGGGAGATCGGCAACGAGGTCTACGGCAACGGGCACTACGGCAACGGCAAGGGCTGGGAAACCGACACGCACGCCGACAAGAGCCCGAAGGAGTACGGGAAGAACCTGGTCGCCTACGCGAAGGCGATGAAGGCCGTGGACCCGAAGGTGAAGATCGGAGCGGTGCTCACCACCCCGGGCTACTGGCCGGATGCGGAGAAGGCTCCCGGTGACACCGCCGACTGGAACAACACGGTTCTCTCCATCGCGGGACGCTCGATCGACTTCGTCATCGTCCACTGGTATCCGGGCGGCAAAACCACGGCCGACCTGCTGAAGACCCCCTCCCGGATCACCGGTGTAAGGTCCTCGCTGCGCTCGCTGATCGCCAAGTACGCGGGCTCGCGCGCTGCTTCGGTGGAGATCGCGGTCACCGAGACCGACGCCACATTCTCACCCGCCCTGACCAGCCAGGCCGCAGCCCTGTTCGCGCCGGACACCTACATGACCTGGTTCGAGCAAGGCGCCACCCACGTGGACTGGTGGAACCTGCACAACGGCACGGACCAGGCACCCACCACCGTCAACGGCCAGACCGACTACCAGGACGGGGGCATTCTCTCCGCCGGAACCTGCGCCGGGGGGAAGTGCCAACCGCCGCGCGACACGCCCTTCCCCACCTACTGGGGCATCCGCTCACTGACCGCACTGGCGAAGCCTGGCGACACCATGGTCAAGTCGTCCTCGCGCAACTCGTCGGTCGCCGTGCACGCGGTGCGGAGCAGCAAGGGCGGTCTGAACGTCATGCTGATCAACAAGAGCCCGAAGAACGCGGCGCAGGTGTCGCTCTCGTACGCCGGATTCACCCCGGCCGCAGGGACGGTCACCACCGTTTCGTATGCCAAGGGAGACACCGCCCTGACGACGGCGAAGCGGGGCACGGCAGGCGCACAGAAGCTGCCGCCGTACTCGATCACGACTCTTCAGCTGAAGCCCGCGTCGGGGACCACCAGCGCTGACAACCCGACGCCCGCCCCCACACCGACCGCCGTCACGCCGGTTGCCTCCGCCCCCGGCACGACCGGCACCCGTGCGCAGGGGGGGATCGGCGCACTCGTCAGCCAGGCGACCCCGAGCAGCACATCCGGCGACCTGGCTTCCACCGGGGCGAGCAACGCTGTTGTCACGTACAGCGCCCTCGGTGGCCTGCTGGTCATTGCCGCCGGCGGCGTGCTGGTACTTCGCGGACGTCGCCGCAGGGGTCTGCACGGGAGGTGAGAACGCGTGAGTGACTGACGGCCCGGCAGCAACGCCACCCACCCGTGGCGTGCGCGCCGGGCCGTCGGCGTCGGCGTCGGCGTCGGCGTCGGCGTCGGCGTCGGCGTCGGCGTCGGCGTCGGCGTCGGCGTCGGCGAACTTCAACCACGAATCTCCAGGTCACAGCCAACATCGGACCTCGCTGTCGGCTGTGCAACCCCGGGCGCGCGCAGAGACCGGATACCGGTGTCAGCAGGAGCTCAAGCCCGTGAAGCCGACGCGGACAAGCTTCCACTGCTGGTTCACGCCGCCCCAGTCCGAGTACTGGACGATGCCGGTCCCGTCTGCGGAGGAGAAGCCCGGTACCTCGACGGCCTTCCCGCTGTTGCGGTTGATCAACCGGAAGTATCCGTCCGGTGAGTCCGCCAACCGGAACTGCTGATTCAAGCCATCGTGGTCGCTCCACTGGTGGATGGCCGCGTTGTCGGCCGTCGACCAGCTGGAGACGTCCAGCACCTTGCCGGAGTGCCTCGCCTTCAACCGGTAGAAGCCGCCACCGGAGTCCACGAACTGGAACTGCTGGTTGGTCCCGTCGATCCGAGCCCATTGATTGACCGCGGCGCCGTCCTCGGAGCTCACGCCCGCCACGTCCAGTGCCTTGCCGCTGTTGCGGTTGACTATGACGTACCAGGCGTTCGTGTCCACAGTGCCCGGTTGCGCCGCCGGCCCGCACGCGCGCACGTCGAAGCGTTCCACCCGCACTTTGCCGCCGAGGGCCCTGGTGGCGTGGTTGAAGACGGCGAAGCGGTAGCCCATGAAGAAGTGAGGTCTGTCGTTCATGGTGAAGGCCGGGCCGAGCCGGGTGAAGGTGGTGCCGTCGGTGCTGTAGGAGAACGTCGCCTGGCGGCCGGGCCCCGGGCTGATGTCGGCGGCGGCACGCAGCCAGACGCGGCTGCCGGACGCGGGGAGGTCGGCGCGGGCCTGCTCGGTGCCGGTGCTGCTGGTGTTCCAGCTGGCGTCCATGGCCAGGCCGTCGAACATCACCAGCCTGCTGACGCCGTTCTGCCGCGTGACGCCGATCCAGGCGGAGGAGTCGCGCAGCATCGCCAGCCCGGCCCGGTCGCCGTCCGCCATGCCGGAGTAGTCGAGTACCACGGTCGCGGTGGAGGCGGGGCCCTGGATGCGGCGGGTGAGGGTGTTGCGGGCGCTGTAGAGGTCGTCGGTGACGGTGGCGGTCCTGAGGGTGAGCCCGTTGTCGACGGTGAACGCCGTGGTGTCGGGGTTGTGGTTCCACTCCCAGTGCGGCGCCAGCGCCGTCCCCTCGAAGGTGTCGGCGCCGGTCATCGGCGGGAGCGGGTGCGGGGTGACCGGGTAGGGGTAGGTCTCGCCCCACGCGCCGTCGACGGTCTGGAGCTCGGGCCAGCCGGCGGCGTTCCAGGTGACCGGGGCCAGGGCGGGGACGCGGCCGCCGGGATAGGCGTCGATGAAGCCCATGTAGTACCAGTCGCCGTTCGGGGTGTCGACCAGCGAGCCCTGGTGCGGTATGCCGCCGCCGGGGATCGGGCCGGGCAGGTCCAGCAGCACCTCCCGCATCTCGTACGGGCCGAAGGGGCCTGAGGTGGACTTCCAGATGTACTGGCCGTTGGGCGGGCGGGTGACGAAGATGTAGTAGTTCCCGTTGATCTTGTAGAAGCGGGAGCCCTCCATCAGGTGTAACGCGTCGGGCTTGGTGAGCACGTGCTCGGACCTGACCTCGGTGCGCATGTCCGGGGAGAGCTGCGCGACATGGATCTCGTTGGCGCCGTACGCCACATACGGGGTGCCGTCGTCGTCGAAGAGCAGCCCCGCGTCGTAGTAAATGCTGCCGATCTCGGCGTGCCGGGTCCAGGGGCCCGCCGCGTTGGTGGCCTTGTATACGTACGACCGCTGCCAGCCGATCTGGCCCACCCAGTAGAAGGTCTTGTCGCTGGGGCGGTAGCGCATCGAGGACGCATAGATGCCCTGGACGTACGCCTGTCCGCCCTTGAGGTCGTACGCGTCGCCGAAGTCGAGGACCGGCACCGAGTGGCCGATGAACTCCCAGTTGACCAGGTCGTAGGAGCGCAGGACGGGCGCGCCCGGCGAGAAGTGCATGGTCGACCCGGTGTAGTAGTACGTATCGCCGACGCGGATGACCTCGAGATCGGCGAAGTCCTGCCAGATCACCGGGTTGGTGAACCGCTCCTGCTGGGCCGTCGTGGCCGCCGCCGCGCGCATCGCCGGCAGCGCGGCGCCCGCGACCAGACCGGCGGTGACAGCCATGACTCTCCGGCGGCTGTGGGGGTGTTGGAGCCAGGACATGAGAGATCAGCTTCCTCACGGGTAAGGGGACCGAGAGACCGAAGTTCGAAATGTCGGACGTCAATCTCGGATGGCGTCGAGGACCTGGTAGAGAGTGAGCCCGCTGTATCGGCCTTTGAGGCCGGGCGCTGCTCAGTCGGGAACGCGTGGGCGGCGGAGGGCAGGGGGCCGTGGTGATGCCGGCCGGTGCAGGAGGGGCCCTCGAATCCCAGGACTGGGACGGGGAGGGGCTCCGGTCCCAAGAGCGGGGGTCATCCGGCGGTGAGAGTGGTCCATTTCTGGTTGGAGCCGCCGTGGCAGTCCCACAGGTGGAGTTGTGTGCCGTCGGTCGTGGAGTAGCCCGGAATGTCGAGGCAGCGGCCGGAGGCGGGGTTGCGGTAGCCGCCGTTGTAGGGCTGCCAGATCTGGTTGGTGCCGCCGTGGCAGGCCCAGAGCTGCACCTTGGTGCCGTTGGCCGTGCCGAAGCCGGCGGCGTCGAGGCATTTGCCCATAGAGCGCAGGGTGCCGTCGGTGTAGGCGGACCAGTACTGGTTGATGCTGTCGCCGCAGCTCCAGATCTGGACGGCGGTCCCGTCGGCGGTGCCGAAGCCGCTGACATCCAGGCACTTGCCGCCCAAGTCGGACTGCACGCGCGCGGGAGCGGGGGCGGGGTTCCTCAGCCACCCGGCGCTGTCGGCGGACTGGATGCCTCTGTGGAAGGCGTCTGCCATCTTCTGGTAGCCCGAGTCGTTGGGATGCAGGGCGTCGGCCAGGTCGGCCGTGGTCAGGCTGCTCATGTCCACGTATGCGACGTGCTTGCCCGCGGCCTGTGCCTCGCTCACGATCTGGGGGATGGCCTGGTTGTACGCGGTGCGGTACTGCTCCTCCGAGCCGCTGGTGGACACGACCAGGGAGGCCACGAGGACGGTGGCGTCGGGGACGTCGGCGGTGATCTGGTTGACCAGCGACTTCAGCCGGTCGGCGGCGGTGGAGACCTGATAGCTGCCGGCCAGGTCGTTGGTGCCGATCATCAGCGTCACGACGTTGGGCCGGTAGCGGGTCAGCGAGGCGTCGGCGAGTTCGGCGATCTGGTGGATCCTGTATCCCTGGTGACCTTGGTTGTCGGGGTCGGACATCGAACCGCCCCGCAACGTGCCGACGAAGTCCAGCGGATGGCCTTCCGCCGCGAGCATGTCCCACAACGGACCCCGATAGCCGTTGCCCGTGCTGCTTCCCACGCCCCAGGTTATGGAGTCGCCGAGCGGCATGACCCGCAAGGGCGTGTTCGAGGCGGCGGAGGCAGGTGCCACACCTGCTGCCGTCATCCCGAGCGCGGCCATGACCAGCGTGATGAGGGGCAGGATCCAAGGCCTTCTCATGCAGTACGTCCTGTTCTGCGAGTGAGTGCTGAATCTGGCGGGGGCTGTTTGCCGTCCGTGTCGGCAACTCGGCTGCTGTGTCGTCCCGTTGGCATCGGCGGATGACGTACTGGTGGAACGGCGTGGTGAGGAACCGTGGGCGTTGTCACGTTGTCGGGTGGGTAGGGCCTGACGGTGTGTCGAGGCATGGTTCAGTCGGGCTCCGGGCCCGGTTCGGCGTGCGTCGTTGCCCGCGAACGTCAGGAACACCGGAGCCGGACCTGTGTCATGCCACCGGCTAGCGCTGCAGTGTCAGCACGCCCGGCCGGTAGGGCAGGAGGCCGTAGTCCCCGCCGTCGGTGCTGGGGTCGCGCCCCTGGTAGAGGAACTGCAGATTGCAGGGGTCGATGGTCTTGGTCTGGTCGGGGTTGGTGCGAACCAGATCGCCGTGGCTGATGTCGTTGGTCCAGGTCGCGCCGCTGTTGGCCTTGCCGGCGAAGGGGCTGGTCACGGTGTCGGCCCCGGCCTGCGGTGTCCACGTGCCGTCGAGGCTGGTGGCCGTGAACGCGCGGAAGTAGCGTCCGTATCCTGTGTAGTTCTGGGCCTCGACGATCATGAGGTACTGGTTCTGACCCTGGACCTTGTAGACCTCCGGCGCCTCGAACAGGTTGAGCGCAGTGTCGCTCATGATCTTCGTGGCCGAACCGAACGCGCCCGGGAAGTTGCCGATGGGCATGCTGGACCGGTAGATGTCACCCTCGTCGTTGGCGAAGAACATGTACATGTTCGCGTCGTCGCCGATAAGGGTCACGTCAAGAGGGCCGCCCTTCGGGAGGGTGCCCGTGAACAGCTCCTGCTGCGCGGACCAGCCGTTAGGGTTGGTGGGGTCGCTCGAGGTGCGGTAGCCGAAGCTGTACGGCCAAGCCCCGTTGTAGGCAAGCACCCAGATGTTCTTCGGGGCGAAGTAGAACAGCGTCGGCGCGATGCCGTCGAAGGGGATCGTGTTCTGGGTGGCGGTGGCCATGTCGGACCAGTTCGTGAAGGGGCTGAAGGTCGCCAGCCCCCAGCGCCCGTCGTTACCGGCGAGGGTGTTGTGCGTCGTGGCATAGACGACGTGCTTGCCGTTGTACTTCACGGTGGTGAAGTCCTTGAGCGAGGCCCACCCCGCCTTCGGCTCCGCCAGCGGGCCCGTCGAAGTCCACCGGTAGGTGGACGGAAGAGCACACGCGTTGCTCGCTCCGGACAGGCCGGTCCATTTCTGGTTGGCGCCGCCGTGGCACGACCAGAGCTGCACCCCTGTTCCGTTGGCCTTGCCCCAGCCCGCGGCCTCCAGGCACAGCCCGGAGCGCACGCCGGTGATGGTGCCGTCGGGGTTCACCCGCCACTGCTGGTTGTCACTGCCGTTGCACGTCCAGATCTGTACCGGGGTCCCGGAGGTGGTGGCGCCGCCCCGGGCATCCAGGCACTTGTTGCCGTACACGGTCAGCTGGGCGCTGTCCGTCAAGGTCCACTGCTGGTTGATGCCGCCGTGGCAGTCCCAGATCTGCACGTTCGCACCGTCGGCCTGGCTGAAGCCCTCCACGTCCAGACACTTGCCGGAATCAACACCGCGCACGTCGCTGGTGGTGGCCGCCTGAGCCGGCCCGGCGACAAGCAGCGCCGCCAGCGCGGCCAGAGCCGCAGCCACGGCGGCGAGCACCACCGACGGACGTCTGCGGCGGGAACTACGTGTGCGCATAAGGACCTCGTCATCCCTGAGCAAGCGACTCCGGGCCGACCTCTCGAAGGCTGCCCGGATGCCGGTGTGGCGGAACTCCGACTGTTCGCAATACCGAACAGTGGTCGATGTGTCGATCGAGAGAATGCTAGACATCCCATCAATGACGTCAATACTTCTCGCAGAATCCGCAACCAGAAACGGTCGCAGGCTCAAACCAGGCGGCTTCAAGTTCCTTGCCTGCACGGGCCTTTGACTGAGAGCCAGGCAGAGGTGCGGGCGCGGGCTTGGAACAGGCACCGTTGCAGTACTGGTTGCCGCCACTCCCGAAAAGGTTGCCGCGGTCCAAGTTATGGAAGAGCTCAACTTGGCGAGCTCACCTGATCACCGCGTTCCTCGCGCACCACACGGACACCGAGGACAGCATCTCCCCCGAGAGCCGCCGGCAAGCGCTGATGGCCGGTATGCAAGTCCACGTGCCGGCTGGTGGTCACAGGCCACATCTCCCGGCGGCAAGTGCCGTGATCGCGCACTCGGCGGCGTGCCGTGCCGCGAGCACGGAGGGGAAGGGCCCACAGCCGTGGGAGGCAACGTCGGTCGGCCCGCTCGCGATCCGCCACTGCCAGACGGTGCGTGCAGCAGGGAGCGCGGGGTGGCACCAGACGGGCTCGGCGGCCGAGGACGCGTTCTGCACCGTCTGGATCAACAGGCCGTATGCCATCCCGTCGATCACCGCGGTGGCGTGCCTCTCGCTGGTGTCGTCGGCGGTCCAGTTCAGGGGTGTCGGGGTCGACTCCGACACTTCCAGAAGGGCATCCGCGAGGTCGGCCAGGCTCCGGTACAGCGCGGCGCGTACCGCATCGGTGTGGTGTCGGCCCCAGTGGTACGAGGGCCGTTCGGCGATCTCCTGCGCGAGAGTGTGCGCGGCGAGTTCGTCCAGAAGGTCTCTGTTCCCGAGGCGTCCCTGCGCCAGGGTGGCGGCAGCGCCCCAGGTGAGATCGTCCCGGGTCAGGGCGGTGCCGCGGGCCAGCTCCCACAGGTCGGATGATCCGAGGTCGTCGACCGTGCGGCGGATGCAGAGTGCGGCCGCATCCGCCTGGGGCGGGACTTGGACGTTCAAGAGGCCCGCGTGCACGTCCGTGGCCGCGCTCAGATCGCCTGGCTGCAGCGCGCCCAGCGGCAAGGCCCCCGCTGTATGGAGCACTTGCCGGTGGACGCGACGTACGGGATGAGGTCCGCGGGAGGACGCGGGTCGTCCGGCGAGTGCGCACAGGGCGTCCAGCAGGTGTGCCGGTGGAACCCTCAGGCTGGTGCACGCCCTCGTCAGGCGACCGGCCATCGTCGTCAGCCGTCCAGCACTGCCAGGGCGTCGACCTCCACGAGCAGTCCCGGCGGAAGCTGCATGTAGACGGTGGTGCGGGCGGGGAAGGGCTCGCCGACGGCTGCCGCGTACGCTCCGTTCATCTCGGCCAGGTGGGCGGGATCAGTGAGGTACACGCGCAGCATCACGACGTCCTCCAGGCGCGCACCGCCTGCCTTGAGTACGGCGGTGACGTTGCGCAGGGTCTGCTCGGTCTGCTCGGCGACCGTGGTGCCCACGATCTCGCCCGTGTCCGGATCGAGCGGGAGCTGCCCGGAGACCTGCAGGACGGGGCCCTTGCGGATGCCTTGGGACAGCGGGGCTGCCAGGGCGGGTGCGTTCTCGGTGGTGATGACGGTTCTGGTCATGGTGTGTCCTTGGGAAGGGTGGCCGGAGGGTCAGCGCCAGGCCTGTCGTTCCTGGCTGCGGGGGTCGTCGACCTGGGTCCACTCGGCGTCGATGCGCATCGTGGCCCGGCGCTCGTCGTCGTACGCGTCCCAGCCGGGGTTGCCGGTCCTGGCGAACCGGACCCACGTGGCGTGCATACGGGCGGCGAGATCCGCGGGGGGCTTGTCGGGGCCGAGCAGGGCGGACGGGCCGTGCAGCTGCGGAAGGTGGGCGACATCGAAGACGAAGGGCAGCTCGACCGCATGGGTGGCGCCGAGCTCTCCGTCCAGAGCGTGGGAGCGCCAGGCGAACTCGTAGGCGTAGGTGGCGGACTCACGGTGGGCGGCATGTGCGTCGCTCAGGGCCCAACTGCCCCCGCCGAACAGTGCGTCGCCCATGATGGCGGAGCGCAGCTCGCCGAAGGACGCATCGGGGCGTGCCTTGCGGTACGTCTCGACGAGTTGGACCGGCTTCGGGTGCGCGCGCGCCGCCGCGTCGTCGACGTCCCCGGCGCTCGAGGTGGCGTACTTGTCCACGGGGACCAGGTAGAGGTTTCCCTCCTCGGTGTTGGTCCCGATGAGCAGGTCGACGTCGGCGCCGAGGCCGGCGGCGACGGATTGGGCGGGCTGCGTGTCGAGGACCAGGCTGAAGGGGCTGAGTCCGATCAGCGGATCGTGGTGCGTGTCGGTCTGCAGGTCGATGCCCGCGAGCCCGGAGGCGGCCTCGACCAGGCGGTCGTCGGAGATGTCCGCGAAGGCGTCGGCGCGGGGCTCGATGCCCAGGGTCTGGGCCGCTGCCTGGGTGACGCGGGCGGCCTGCTCGGTGGTGAACGCCCCCAGGCCGCTGCCGCTTTGGACGATCGCCCGGCGGAAGAGGCCGGCGGCTTGGGGGGTGGCGAGGACGCCGCCGACGATGGTTGCCCCGGCCGACTGACCGAAGAGGGTGACGTTGTGCGGGTCACCGCCGAAGGCGGCGATGTTCTCCCGCACCCAGCCCAGTGCGGCGACGACGTCGAGCAGGCCGCGGTTGGCGGGCGCGCCGGGGATGTCGAGGAACCCGGCGATGCCGAGCCGGTAGTTGAGGGTGACGAGGACGACGCCGTCGCGGGCGAAGGCGGAGCCGTCGTACAGCGCGGACCGCGTCGAACCGGCGACGAATCCGCCGCCGTGGACGAACACCATGACGGGCAGGTCGCCGCCAGAGGCGGCGGGCGCCCAGACGTTGACAGTCAGGTAGTCCTCGCCGCGGCTCCAACCGGTGCCGAAGTAGGGGGACATGTCGACGCTGCCGAGCTTGCGCTCGGACTGCGGCGCGTTAGGCCCCGGCACGGTGGCGTCCCGTACGCCGTCCCACGGCTCGTGCGGCTGCGGCGGCTCGAACCGGCCGGCGCCTCGAGGCGGGGCGGCGTAGGGGATGTTCAGGAAAGCGGTGGTGTCGCCTTGACGCAGGCCGCGGACGGCTCCCTGCGCCGTGGTCACGACGGGGTCGGTGTGGTGGCTCATGTCTCATGTCTTTCTGCAGGACTTCAGGCCTGCTCGGTGTACGGGGCGAAGGGGGCCCAGCCCTTGATGGCGAACTTGTCTCCCTCGCGTGCCACTTCGGCGGCGCCGTGGCCGCCCAGGTGCGCGGGGATCACGAGTGCGTTGTTGTCGGCCGCCCAGCCCAGCACCTTGCGGCGGGTGGCGCGGGCGGCGGCGGGGTCCTCGCAGAAGCAGCTGTTGGAGTCGGGCTCGAGGATCTGCACGGGGCTGTGCAGCATGTCGCCGACGAACACCGCGCGGTCCGTCCCGGAGGTGAGGGTCAGGACGGAGGAGCCGGGGGTGTGTCCGGGAGCCGCGTCGAGGCGGAGGTCGGCGTCGATCTGGTGGCTGTTTTCCCACAGCAGCGTCTGGCCGGCCTGGTGCACAGGGGCCACGCTGTCCTCGAAGACGTTCTGGTTTCCGCGCCCGAGCAGTGGCTTGTGGCCGTTCTCGGGATTCCAGAAGTCGAAGTCGTCCTTCGGCATCAGATAGGTGGCGTTGGGAAAAGTGGGTACCCACTCTCGACCGTTCAGGTATGTATTCCAGCCGACGTGATCGATGTGGAGATGTGTGTTGATCACCATGTCCACGTCCTCGGGCGCGACGCCGGCGCGCGCGAGATTGGCCAGGAAGCCTGTTTCGAGGCGGTTCCAGACCGGCGCGTAGGGGCGGTCCTTGTGGTTGCCCACGCCGGTGTCGACGAGGATGGTCTTGCCTGCGCTGCGCAGCAGCCAGGTCTGGATCGCGGAATTGACGATATTGGTCTCGGAATCGAGGAAATGCGGGGTCAGCCAGGATGCACCGTCGTTCCACACTTCCTTCGGGCTTTCGGGGAAGAAGGTGTCGGGCGTCATTTCGACGGAACCGAAATATTCCCATACCCGTGTGATGGTGACGTTGCCGAGCGTGATCTGTTCCATGAGGCTTCCTTGGGAATGCAGAGGTTTTCCTGGAACCGTACGAGCGGCCTCGGCGCGCGCGGTATCCGTAACGTGACTGCACCTGCGCGCATGGCCCGGGCACGGGGCCCGGCCGCTTGTAGCCTGGACGGGCCAGGGCAAGGCGACTGCGATCGAAAGCCGCAATTCCGGGAGACTCCGTGGACGAGCACACAGGCGACCGCGGTGCGGTCATGGGATCGGAACCGGAGCCACGGGAAATGATCGTCGGCCGGGACGCGGAAGTGGCACGCCTCTTTCGTGCGGTGGACTCGGTGTCGGCCGCCCCGGTGCTGATGCTGGTCGGTGACATGGGCACGGGGAAGAGCGCACTGCTGGAGCACGCGGTGCACCGGGCTGAAGCCGGCGGCGCTCGTGTACTGCGGGCCGAGGGGAGCGAGTCGGAGTCGAGCCTGGCGTTCTCCGCACTGCATCAGTTGCTGCGGCCGGTGCCGGCCGCAGTGGACGCCCTGCCAGGCAGGCAGCGCGCGGCGCTGCAGGACGCCTTCGGCGAGGGGTCGGCCACGCCGGGATCCGATCTCATGCTGGTCGGGGTCGCCGTCCTGAGCCTGTTGTCAGGCCTGGGCGACCACCATCGCGTGCTCGTGGTGCTGGACGATGCGCAGTGGTTCGATCGGGCTTCCCTGGATGTACTGTCCTTCGTTGCCAGACGGCTGGAAGGTGAACCGGTCACCATGCTGATCGGCGCCCGTGGCGGCGATCACCTTCCGGGATTCGACCGTCATCTGCCGATGCTCACCCTCGAACCGCTCGACAACGCTGCGGCCCATCAGCTGCTGGACCTGCAGCCGAAGAGCCCCACCGGGCACACCAGGTCGCGGATCCTCGACCAGGCAGGCGGCAACCCGCTGGCGCTGGTGGAACTGACCAGGACAGCCTCAGCACAGGACACAGCTGCGCCGCTGCCGACTGCAGGTCCGCTTCCGCTCACCGACCACCTGGAGCGGATCTTCGCCGCCCGCCTGAACATTCTCCCCGCCCCCACCCTGCGGGCTCTGCTGCTCCTGGCCGCCATGGACAGCGCCGACTCCGCGATCGCCGTCTCGGCCAGGCTGCCGCGCGCCGAGGACGCGGCCTGGCTGCCGGCAGAGCAGGCCGGGCTGGTCCGGCGAACCGGCCCGGACATCCGGTTCCGCCATCCACTGGCCCGGTCCGCCGTGTATCACGCCGCGTCCTCGGGCGCCCAGCTCGAGGCTCACCTCGCGCTCGCCGAGATGCTCCGGGACGAACCGGACCGGCGTGCCTGGCATCTTGCCGCCGCCTGCCCGCAACCGGACGCGGCCGTGTCGGCGGAACTGGAACGGACCGCCGGCCGGGCCCGCCGCCGCGGCGGCCACGCGGCAGCGGCCCAGGCCCTGCAACGCGCCGCGGAACTCGCACCGCAGCGCCAGGACAGTGCCCGGCTGCTGGTCGAAGCCGCCGCGGCGGCCGTGTTCACCGGAGACATCGCCTGGGTGGAGGAACTGGTCGCCGCGGCACGCGCGCGCACTGATGACGCCACCCTGCTGGCCTCAGCCGCTGTTCAGGCCGCACGGCTGGCGGTCCTGACCGTGCGCCACACCGTGGTCTTCTCCCGACTGGCCGACGCGGCCGAGCAGTTGGCGGCCTCCCAGCCCGCCGCCGGGCTGGACCTCGTGGCCGGCGCCGCCGTGGTCCGCTTCTACTCCGGAGAGGACACCCAGCACCATCGCATCCAGGACCTCCTGCGGCGCCTTCCCGAGAACGCCTCACGCGCAGGTTTGCGCACCTGGGTGAGGGCCGTGTCCAACCCCTTCGACGACCGGGCCCAACTCATCTCCTTGCTACCGCAGTTGGCCGCCGAGGCGAAAGAGCGCCCGGAGCGGCTCACCACCGTCGGGATCATGGCGTGGCTCCTGGACGAGACCCCCCAGGCCGTCCGCGCCTTCGACGAGGCCTTCGACCGCTGGGAACTACAGGGAGCACTGCCCGAGGGTCTGGGCGGCGCGGTCGCCTGGGCCTACCTGGAGCGAGGACGGTGGGAACAGGCCCGTGAGGCCTGCGCCCGCACCACCGCAGTCGGCCGGGCGGCCCGCCTCGACCACGCCGTGGCCTGTGCGGCCACCGTGGACGCCACCGTGCTGGCCTTCCAGGGCGATGCGTCCTCGGCCCGAACCCGGGCCGAGGACGCGCTCACTCTGATCGATCCGCTGGAAAGCCGCTCGGTCTGCGTCTACGCCCGTCGTGCGCTCGCTGCCGCGGCAGCCGCAGAAGGCGCCTACGAGACCGCCTACGACCAACTCCGCATGATCTTCACGGCAGACGGCGCGCCCGTGCACTACCACGCCTCCCACCCGGCCCTCGCGGATCTGGCCGCCGCCGCTGTGCGCTGCGGCCGCCACGAGGAGGCTGCACTGATCGTCGAGCGCTCGGCATCCGCGCTGGCGGACAACGCTTCACCTCGTCTGCGTGCGCTGATCAGCCGAGCCCGTGGCCTGCTGGCGGATCCCGACGACGCCGAACCGCACTTCCGGGCGGCTTTGGCGGATCCGGCACTGGAGTACTGGCCCTTCGAACGCGCACAGACCCTGCTCGACCTCGCCGAGTGGCTGCGGCGCCGCCGGCGCATCGCAGAGGCGCGTGGGCCGCTCACCGAGGCCCTGGAGACCTTCCGGCGCCTGGGCGCACGCCCGTGGATCGAACGCGCCCGAGCCGAGTCGCGCGCCGCCGGCCTCGATGTCACCGAGGCGGCCCCCGACGCGCTCGCCGAACTTTCCCCGCAACAGCAGCAGATCATCCGGCTCGCCGCCCGCGGGCTGACCAACCGAGAGATCGGCGAAAAGCTCTTCCTCTCCCCCCGCACGGTCAGCTCGCACCTCTACCGCAGCTTCCCCAAGCTGGGCATCACCGCCCGATCCCAGCTGCGCGACCTCATCGAGGGCACCTTCGCGACGGCCGGCCACCAGGAATAGGGGCGCCCCTGGCCGTGGAAGCAGTCACCTGACGCATACCGCGCGCCATCCCGACGGACCAGACTGGCCGCAAGGCGAGGCAGCAGTAACCCGCAAGGTGACCCCTTCGCCCTGGTGAACCGATGCCTCCGCTTGTCCCCAAGGCCTTGCGGAAACGCAGGCCCTGGCCAGTGGGCCGGGCTGAACACGGCCTCGCTCGTCGTGGCGGGGCGGGGACGGCCGACCACGACGAAGGAACGGAAATCCACGGTGACTGCGAAAACAGCGTCGCTACGGGACCGCGTTGCCGCAGCCGACCCGGGGCTGCTGCGTCTGACCGCCGGGCTGCGTGCCGTCCTCGGCCTCACTCTCACCCTGGCCGCGCTGGCGGTACGGGGTCAGCCCCCGGTCGTACTTCTGGCCGGCGGCTTCACAGCGGTGGTCACCTCGCTGGCGAGCAGCGACCTGCACCCCCGCAACCAGTTCCTCACTCTGCTCGCCGGGGCCCCCGTGACCCTGGCCGCCTTGACAGCCGGGGGCCTGCTGGCGCCTTTCCCCGTCGCGTCCCACCTGGCCTTCCTCCTGCTGATCTTCACCGCGGTCTATGCGCGCCGCTTCGGACGACGGGGCCTGGACCTCGGGATCTTCGCCTTCATGGCCTTCTTCCTGTCCCAGTTCGCCAGGATTCAGCCCCACCAACTCCCGCAACTCACTGGGGCGTTGGCTGTCGCCTTCACGGCAGCCGCAGTCACTCGCCTCTGCCTGGTGCCCACGACGTCCTACGGAATCCTGAGGCGCCTGAGGACGGCGTTCAACACACGGCTTCGTGAAGCACAGCAGGCCACGTCAGATCTCCTCGCAGACGGCAAAGCCGGTGTCCGCAGAGTCGAACGACGTCTCGCCCGGCTGCACACCTCCGCGCTTCTGCTTCAGCAATTCCTGTACGAGGCTCCCGCCGGGCTGCTCCGCGACACGGCGGCGGAGCTGGAGCGGACGGCACGTGCGGACGCGACCGCGCAACGCCTCGGTGTACTCGCGATCCGCGCAGCGGAGGATTCGACCGGGTCCCGCGTCCGTAGGATGAGGGAGGCAGAGACGGCGGACGTGGCCGACCTGACAGAGCGCGACCGTGTGGCGCTGCATCCCGGAGCAGCACAGCCTTCAGGCGCGTGGCGGCATACGACGCGGCAGGCGTTCCAGGTGACCGCCGCGGCCGCGCTCGCCGTACTCGGCGGACATCTTCTCTCCCCGCACCTGTGGTACTGGGCCGTGGCCACGGCATGGGTCGTCTTCATCAATGCCGAGCACACCGGGGACGTCCTGCTGCAGAGCGGTCGGCGGCTGATCGGCACCGTCGCCGGGGTGCCGTTCGGATACGGCCTCGCCGTCCTGGCCGACGGGCGCACCGCCTTGGCCCTGGCCTTTCTCCTCGCCTGCGTCTTCGGGATGTTCTACACCGCCTCCACCAGCTACTGGGCGGTGACCTTCTTCATCACCGGCTCGCTCAGCATGGTGCTCGCAGCCCTGCACACGCTCTCCCCGCAGCTGCTCGTACTTCGCGTCCAGGAGACCGTTCTGGGGGCCGGATGCGGGATTCTGGCAGCCGCGCTGGTCGTCCCCATGGCTGTCCGCACGGTGGCCGACATGCGTCTGCGGGAGCTCCTTTCGCTTCTCGACCACCTCGTGCGCTGCGCGCCGCAGGCCGGCGTCCCGAAGCCCGCACTCGATGCACGTGATCTTGACCAAGCGCTGGAGGCCTTTCGCACGGCCTGCCGTCCCCTGATGCATCCGCTCAATCCCCGCCGCGCCGAGCGCGCCCGGGTCCGCCACGTTCTCGAGCGCGTGGAAGCCACCTCCTTCCACGCGCGAAGCCTCGCCACCGAGACCGGACACGCACGAGAGGCAGCGGCGTGGCCCACGTCCCAGCACGCGACAAGAGCTCGGCACAACTCAACAAACCAAGCCACCTTGCCCCCGCAGCCATGCACGCCCTGCCCGTGCGCCTAGTCCAGGGAGACGGGCTCGCAGACGTGTGGTGGGCAGAAGCCCTCCAGCGCGGTGTCCAGCAGTTCCAGTTCGTCCGTGCCGCCGTTCGCCTCCGGGCCGTAGACGGCTATCGCGAACCTGTCGCCGCCGTCCACGACGAAGCGCGCGTCGTAGACGTGCCAGATGCCCACGTCGGGGGCGTTCTCGACGGAGTTCGCGAGGTACTCCAGCCGCAGTCCGGTGAACCGGCCGTCGGCCAGGGGCTGGAGTTCGGGTTCCCGGAAGCCGGGTGCCTTCGCGACCCGGTCGGACAGGAACTCGTCGAAGGACGCCTGCGGGGTGGCCTCCTTCACCTGGTACACCTCGATCCGGTGCTCGCGGTCGGGGCTGTCGTAGGTGACGACCGCGATGCCGAACTGCGACGGCGCGGTCTCGCGCGACCACCCGACGGGGAGCCCGACGCGGAAACCCTCCTGGTCGTCGTACAGCTCGTACCCGGCGCCCAGCTCGGGCACCGAGGCGGACGCCCCCACGGTCGGCTCCTCCGACGCCGACGCCGATGCCGACTCCGACGCCGTGTACGGATCGCTCTGCTGCGAGACGGTGGCCACCGGCGACGAACTCGCCGCGGTCGACGGCTTGTCACCGCCCCCGACAACGGTCGTCAGCACCAGCACCAGCGCCACGGCGACCACGACAACGACGGCTCCACCGACGACGGACCACACGAGCCGGCGGTTGCCGCCGCCGGCCGCCGGGGCCGGTCCCGGGACGAAGGCGGGCTGCCCGACGATCGGCTCGTCCGGCGACCAGATGCCGTCGGATCCGTCGTGGGCTCTTGGCCCGTGCCAAGTGCTCCCCTCACCGGTTCCGGGCCAGTCGGCCGAAGGAGGAGGCGGGGACGCTGACGGGGACGGGGACGATGCCTGCCACGGCCCGCTCGGCGAGGGCGGTGCATACCCCGGCCGGCTCGGCGGCGGTGTCGTCGGCGCCGCCGACCCGCCCCCGCCGTCGTCCTCCTCCCAGCGCTGGGTCTCGTCGTTCCAGTACCGCGCTCCCCCGCCCATCCCATCCCCCTTCGCTCCGGGCCGGCAGCAGGCCGGCCTACATCCCCAGCAACCCGGCCACCGCCCCGGCCGACGCGACCAGACCCACCAACGCCTGCGAGTCGTCGAGGAGTTGACGCAGCCGCTCACGCCGCGTCGGCGCCGCCCGGCCGGTCGTGACGATCTCCTCCTCCGTCTCCGCGAGGGCCGTGTCGAGGACGGCCGTGGCGTCGGACGCCCGCAACCTCGTGAGATCCGCGCGGAGTTCTCGTACGGCGATCAGGAGCTCCTCCGCGGCCTGGTCCCGGGGGACGGCCGCGCCCTGGTTCATCTCGGCGCGCGCGTGGTTGCCGACGGCGAACGCGCTGCCGTGCACCCCGCCGCTGATGTGAATGCCCGGTTCGTCCCTGGCCATCGCTACCGGCCCCCTTCCGTGACGCGGCCCCGTGGCACGACTCCCGTGCCGCCGCTCATGAGTTGAAGATCGCGGTGGCCCCGTCGCCCGCCGCGAGACTGCTGTTGTGTACATCGCCCTCGTTGTAGATGCCGTAGTTGTGCACGACCTTCTGGACGAACTCGCCGGTCTCGTAACCGCATTCGGCCAGCGCGGTCGTCACTCCGTTCGCCACCCGGTCCTGGATGCTCCGGAGGTAGCGGGTGCGGTCCATCCCCTGGAAGAGCGACGAGTCCTCCGCCGAGCCCAGTTCCCGCACCGACAGCGCCGGACCGTCGGGCAGCGCGCCCGCGTACCCGCCGGTCAGCAGCCGCCACACGGAGCCGAGCCAGCGGCCCAGGACGACGAGCGAGCGCACCGCGGACCCGGGCACCCGCACCAGGGCCCAGACGGCCTTGCCGAGCACGTTGTTGTGCCGGTGGTTGTGTGCCGCGCGGTCGGCGTCCTTGAAGTCCTCGCGGACCGGCAGCAGTACATGCGGGGCGATCTCCAGCATCAACATCTGGCCCTGGGTATGCACCCGCACGAACACCGTGACGACCAGCTCCTCCTCCCAGCCGCCGACGCGCACACGCAGGAAGTGCCGGCGGCGCTCGCCGCCCTCCTCGACCGCGCGGGCCCGGTGTTCCTCGAAGACCTGCGGGTGGTACGGCGCCTCCTCGCGCCGGCGCAGCCCCTCGACGGGCAGGAACACGCACTCGTCGATCTCCAGCCGAAGCAGCCGGTCCCGGACCGGATACCCCGCGAACTCCGAGGGCAGCCGCAGCTGTTCGAGCAACGGCCGGATCTTCTCCAGGATCGCCCGGTTGTTCAGGGGCAGTTGCTCCTTCTTCTTGTCGGGCTTCAGCTCGACGGCGATCACCCAGGTGTCGAAGGCGAGCCCGGCCCCACAGAAGGGGCGCTGCTCGTGGTACATGACCAGCGGGGCGTGCTGCTCGATCCGGATGCGCTCCTTGAGGCGCTGGAACCGCGGCGACTCGTCCTGCTCGGCGGGGTCGCCGGCGGTGTCCGGGAAGCGCCGCGGGGACAGCTCGGCGTCCAGCGCGCGGGCGAACCGGCCGCGCTGCACGGCGATGCACAGGGCGATCAGCGCGAAGAGGACGAACACGAGCCAGGCCCGCCAGACCTCGATCCCTCCGGCCGCCTCGGCCAGGACGCGCAGCAGCACATCGACCCAGCCGTCCACGTCGCTGCTCGACGAGTCGTACGGATCGTTCTCCTTCCCGGCCCCGAACGCGGCGACGAGGGTGACGAGCAGGAAGAACGCGAAAGTCAACCGGCCCGACCAGCGGAGCCAGAGAGCGGGCAGCCAGCGGTACAGCGGCGGCTGCGCGGCACGGCCCCGGATCCGGGAGGCGAGGGCGAGCATCAGGCTGGGCACGACGAACATGAACAGCAGTGCGCCGATCAGCGGCAGCCCGACCACCCACAGGCCCAGAATCAGCCCGGCCCACAGCAGCTCCTGGCGGCGGGCGCGCAGGGCGTGGGCGAGGACGCGAGCCGCGTCCAGACCCAGCGAAGGCGCCACGATCCGCTGTTCATTGAGGTGCAGTTGCTCGATGACCTGGTCGCGGTACCGCGGATCCAAGTAGGTGCCCGCGCAGAGCAGCCTGGTCGCCTCGCTGGCGTGTGGTGGTGGTGTGGTACTCACACCGCGTCCCCCGATGCGTGCGAAACCTCAGACCAACAGTGTTGTTGACGAACCATCAGCATAGGGCGGCGGGCCGTCCGGGGGGACCGGATCGACAACCATCGATTCCTTTGACTAAGTCAAAGGAATATGGAGCTGGTGAGGAACAGGGAGCCGGTGTCGAACGAGCACGTGGCGGAGTTCGCCGCTTCAACCGCTCTGTCAGGCCTCTGAGCGCGCTTTCAGGGCCTGGCGGAAGTCAAGGTACGAGAGCGCTATGACCAGCAGCGGAACAATGATCCATAGCAGGACGTGGCGCAGCCAGCCTTCGGTCAGGGCAACGACGAGAACCACTGCGACGGCGCTTCCGACAAAGCCGAAGAACTGCCGGTAGGAGGGGAAGCCGCCGACCACGGCCGCGTAGCTTGCGGCGGGATCGTCTTCTTCGGCGAACGCGGTACGCATGGGGTGGCTGTCGCCCTCACGCCGGGCTCGCTGCCAGGCGAAGAACCAGCGTCCGAGCACGTAGAGGACGAACGTTCCCAGGAAGATCCACCACTCGGTGGCATTGTCGGGCAGTGAGCGCGCCAGTGTCATGCGCACCGCATTCCCCAGGCTCAAGGGAGTAGACGATTCCGCGTTCGCGCTGGAGTCGACGGCTGCACCACGAACGCCTGAACGTACGCCGCAGACCGGACCGGAGGATGGCCTCTCCTACGGCTGAACAAGCACCGATCATGATCGTGTTGCGAGCTCAAAGCGCCCTGTGTCCACGTTTCCGGGGGCGGAGCGACCTGACTGCCAAGGTGCTCGATATGCCGTGCCGAACGAGGATGATTGCGCCCGGTGCGATGCACCACATCGACCCAAGCTGATAAGCCGCAGCCGGACCGCCCTGCGGTCAGGGCTGGTCGTACCAGGCAAACGCTGCGATCCGCCAGCCCTCGGAGGTTCGGACGAACTGGATGGTCTTGGTCCCGGCTCCCTCGAACGGCTCACCATCCAAGATTCCGGACTTGCGGTACTCGCCGAACCGCGACGCGATATCGCCCGCGATCTCTGTCCGTTCAGAGGTCTCCCACTCGGAGAACTCGACCAGTCGACCGTCGGTCAGCAGCCGCTGGCGAGGCTCGATGAACTCGTCCACGGTGTAGACCGTGAACTCCGGGCCGGTTTTGACGATCACTCCCCCCGGAAGAATCAGCTGGCGGATCCGGGCCACGTTGGCAGCCTTGCCGCCTCGGTTGTCAAAGGCACCGAAGAACTCGGCGGTCACGACGTCTATCTCGATCTTGGACATGGCGCGACGGTAACAGCCGAGGGGCGCCGGACCTCGTTGGTTTCGACAGGCTGCGAAATGTCGTCGAGGCAGGCCGTCGCGCGCCAGTTCAAGCGCCTCGCAGTCCGCCGACAGATGCTCGACCTCCACAACTGCCATAGTCTCCCTGGCCTTCGGACTGATCTGCTGGAGACGACTCAACAGCCCTTCACCATCGTCGTGTTACGAGCTCTACGTGTCCCTCCCCGTTATGTGGCCCGATGCCCTCGGGCGGCCGGTGCTCACTCGCTGGATGCCGCCGCCGGCCAAGTCCGCCAGACGTGACGCGTGTTCGGCACCTCGGGGTGGTCCAGGAGCCAGAGAACGTACCCGGCATGGCGCCGCGCCCATGGGGTGCCCCGAACGGACGGCCGTTTCCAGCCTGCCGCGCAGGTCGTCACTGTCCACAGCCCGGGCCACCCGCACGTACTCGCGGTCCTTGCAGCGGTAAGGCCGCTGGACAACGATCTCGATCAGGTCCACCAGCTTGGTTCTGACCGCCTCATCATCGGGTCTGTCCTTCGTGGATACCCCGGCCTTCAGGCCGGGGAGGAATCGAAGCTCCTGCGGAGCAGGGCAGGGGAAGCCGGTTCGCCGCCAGGGCGGATGGGTGTGCGCCGTCCACCGGCTGACACCCGCTGCCCACACGGAAGTTGATAAAGTGTGAGACGTGACGCGGCAGGTCAAGCGGGCGTTCAAGTACCGCTTTTACCCCACGAACGTGCAGGCGGCTGAGTTGTCGCGCACGTTCGGCTGTGTCCGCCTCGTCTACAACAAGGCCTTGGAGGAGCGCACGCGGGCCTGGCACGGCGAGCAGCGCCGCATCTCCTACGTGCAGTCCTCCGCCGCGCTGACGCAGTGGAAGACGACCGAGGAACTCGCTTTTCTGGCCGAGGTGTCCTCGGTTCCGCTGCAGCAGGCGCTGCGCCATCTGCAGACGGCGTTCGGGAACTTCTTCGCCAAGCGTGCGAAGTACCCGCGCTACAAGTCCCGCAAGAAGTCCCGCGCGTCGGCCGAGTACACGCGTAGTGCCTTCACCTGGCGCGACGGACAGCTGACGTTGGCCAAGATGGCCGGCCCTCTGGACATCCGTTGGTCGCGCCCCCTGCCCGAGGGTGCGCAGCCGAGCACGGTGACGGTGTCCCGTGACGCGGCGGGGCGCTGGTTCGTGTCCCTGCTGTGCCAGGACACCATCGCCCCGGCCCCCGTCACCACGGCGGCCGTCGGCCTGGACGCCGGGATCACCTCCCTGGTGACCCTGTCCACCGGGGAAAAGGTCGCCAACCCGAGACATGAGAGGCGGGATCGGGCACGGCTGGCCCGTGCGCAGCGGGAGTTGTCGCGCAAGGCGAAGGGCTCGGCGAACCGGGAGAAGGCCCGCCGTAAGGTGGCCCGTGTGCATGTGCGGATCGCCGACCGGCGCCGCGATGTTCTGCACAAGCTGTCGGCTCGACTCGTCCGCGAGAATCAAACGGTCGTGATCGAGGACCTGAGCGTGCGCAACCTGCTGAAGAACGGCACGCTCGCACGCGCCATCAGTGATGCGGCCTGGACGGACCTGCGTTCCATGCTGGAGTACAAGTGCGCCTGGTACGGGCGCGAGCTCGTGGTGATCGACCGCTTCTTTCCCAGCAGCAAGCTGTGCGGGAACTGCGGCACGGTCGCGGCGAAGATGCCGCTGAACGTCCGCGAATGGACGTGTGTCTGCGGCGTCGTGCATGACCGCGACATCAACGCGGCACGCAACATCCTGGCCGCCGGGCTGGCGGCATCTGCCTGTGGAGACGGTGTAGGACCTCAACGGGAGTCCTCCCAGACGGGGCAGTCGTCGGTGAAGCAGGAACCCCAGCGGGCGACCGCTGGAATCCCCCGCCTTTAGGCGGGGGAGGAAGTCAAGGTGAGCAACAGCCACGTCTCGGATGAGGCGCTGCTTCGCGCCCCATGTCTTGGCATGCCGTGTCCACTCCTGCGGATATCTCGCCTCCCACTCTAGGAAGAGCAGTACGTAGGGAAGACCCGGCCACGCGACGATGTCTGAACCGGCCGGCCGGTCCCACAACCCGCCGGGCAGCGAATACCTCAGGATCTCCCGGTAGTTCCTGTCCGCCGCCCTGCGACCCAGCGAATACCTCCGCCGCCACGTCCTGTCGAGCCGATCCCAGGCGTCCTGAGTGGCCCTCTCAACATCAGCCAGACGGACCAGCGCCGCAGCACGATCAGCCGGATCGCTTGCTATCAGCCCGTACGCCCACCCCAGCCGCTCGTGCCACACATCGCCACCAACGACGCTCACGCCCGTATCCGCTCCCCTGGTCACCCGGTAGATCATGCTCTGCCTCAAGCTAAAACCCGTCCTCATTTATCCCGGTGAAGCACGGCACGCCGTTCGCCTATGGCGGGGGTGACAAGGGCCTTGCCGTTCAGCTGACAACACGTCGATTCTTCCCACGGCGGCGGTTCGAGGGGCCAGTTGGGGATGGCCACGACGTTGGCGCCGGCGGCAGAGGCTGATCGGCCCCGCCCTCCATCACGGCCGCCTGGCGCATGCCCGACGCCGGGCCACTTCGCCCGGTGGTCCGGGTAGTGTTCCCGACATGGACTTCGATACCACCGTAGAGCGAGCTCAACGCCTCAAGCAGCTGCACGCCCAAAGCAAGCCGCTCGTACTGCCGACCGTGTGGGACGCCTGGTCCGCGCGTGCAGCAGTGGCCGCCGGATTCCCCGCACTGACGGTCGGCAGCCATCCCCTCGCAGACTCCCGAGGGGCAGCGGACCACGAGGGGCAGACCTTCGACGAAGTACTCGCCGCCGTCAAGCCGATCATCGCGGCGGTCGACGTCCCCGTGTCTGTGGACCTGGAGTCCGGATACGGGCAAAAGCCCGCTGATCTCGTCGCCGGGCTCATCGAGGTCGGCGGGGTCGGCCTCAACATCGAGGACACCGTCCACTCGGACGGCGGCCGGGTGCGCAGCACCGAGGAGCACGCGAATTACGTCGCGGGTCTGCGTTCGGCGGCGGACGAGTCAGGTGTCGCGGTCTGGGTGAACGGGCGCACCGACCTCTTCCTGCACGCGCAGGACGCTTCCGGCGTCCTCCAGAAGGCGATCGAGCGACTGCGTGCTTTGGAGGAGGCCGGAGCGGACAGCGTCTACCCGGTAGGAATCCAGGACAACGATGAACTGCTCACCGCGGTGATCGGGGCAGTGAACATCCCCGTCAACTCCACGGCTCATCCCGTCAAGCACGACCTCGAGCGTTTCCGTCGCCTCGGCGTAGGCCGGATCACCTACGGCCCGCTCCTGCAAATCGCCCTGACCGACACGGTGAAGGACATGCTCAAGCCCTGGGCGCCTTGAGAAGTTGACCGTGCGGCAGGGTCCGGCCGCGCCGCCAGAACTGTTCACCGCACGGTGGAGGTCGGGCGCGGACTTGCGAGGTTGCGTCGCCATAGACGGCTCTTCCGTATGGCTCCGCATCGCCCGAGTTGAGGCAAGTCTGCCCGGGTGACCGGTGAGTGGCCTGGAGGTCGAATGGCCTCCAGGCGCTTCAACGCCGCCGATTGCAGGACGGCTGCGACGCCGGAATCACACTAGAGCCCGTCGGAATGATGAACTGACGCGTGGTCATGAATTGACTGATCAGGACTGGGATGTACCCGCTCTGCTGATACGGCGGGCCTCGGCGGGCATCTCTGTGTCGGACCGGCGGATCACCAACGAACTGGTCTACAAGGACTGATACTCCGGCTGTAGAGGGTGATCTCACCGCCAGGCAGGCCCTACTCGTTCGCGCCGTGCCCCGGTGGCCACCCGATGACACCGTCCGCTTGAACGTTGCGCAAGGACGCTCCTTCGAATCGGGCACCGGTGACGTAGGTCAACCCGAGCTGGGGCACACCCGTGTTCACGCTTGCGAACCTGGCGCCGGTCAGATCGGTATCGCGCAGGTCAGCACCTCGCAGATCGCATCCGGCCAGGCTGGCCTCGCGCAGTGAAGCCCCGCGCAGGTCTGCGTCGCTGAAGTCACAGAACTTGAACCAACACCCGTCCAGGGTGGCGTGGCGTAGATCGGCCCCGATGAACGAGCAGCGGGTGAACCGCAGCCGCAACATGCGAGCGGAAGCCAGGTTCTGGCCGGTGAAGTCCTCACCGTTCACGGCCGCATAGCTGTGGAGCGCGGCGAGTCGTTGTCTCGGGGTGAGTGGCGTGGTCATGTGCGCCAGCGTGTCAGCTGGATCGGTGGCCGTCGCCCGGATTTCCGGCAGTTCGCCGTCCGTCAGCCTATGCCTGCCATGAGGACGGTCTCGTCCTTGCTGTCGAACCAGCGGATGCCCTTGTCGTAGCGCAAGAACCACCGGTCGATGCAGGTCGCGATCAGAGTGTTCGTGAACAGGTTTTCGGTCAGCACGGACGGGTGGACCGGCCCGATCGTCGGCACGTAGGGCGCCTGCACCACCGGACGTAGCCAGTCCCAGCGCAATCGCATCGCTTCAGCGTACTCATCTCGCGCTTGCAGGCCCGGGCCCCGATGCGATGCACCAGAGCCTGGGCGCGGGTGTACCGAGCAGGTCAGTTCGGGTTGTCGTCGCCCGCCGCGCAGGAGCAGGCGCTGCCCTCCATCAGTGCGCCGACATCCGGCGCGTTGACGAGCCCAAGGAGACGTCAGACCCGCTCCAGGGGCCGGTGCGGCCCGCTGGGAAGCTCCGCCTTGACCGTGTCGCCCGGGCGCACCGTGCCGCCCTGCTGCACGATGCTCATGATTCCGGCCTTGCGTACGATGTTCCCGGCCTCATCGCGGCCGACAACCTGCTTCAGCAGCCCGTCCTGGAAGTTGTCGATCTGCAGGCAGGGGTTGCGCAGGCCGGTCACCTCCAGCACCGCATGGGCGCCGATGCGCAACAGCGTGCCGACCGGCAGACCCAGCAGATCGATGTCGCGGGTGGTGATGTTCTCGCCGAGGTCACCGGGCATCACCGTGAATCCCTCTGCACTGACCTCGGCGAAGAGCTCTTCATGAATGAGGTGGACTTGGCGCAGGTTCGGCTGGGTGGGGTCCTGCGCAACCCGAGAGCGGTGCTTGACCGTCACGCCGGCATGCACATCACCCTCCACGCCGAGCCCGGCGAGCAGCATGATGCTGTCCCGGTTCGGCTTGGTGAACGAGTACGCACCATTGCTGCTGACGGCCGCGACTATCCCGCTCATCCTCGAAATCCCCTCCCGTGACCATGGTCAGCCACGACCCTAACCCTTGGCCTCAAGGCACAGCAGCGACAATCCGTCGCGGGTGAGACCGCTACTGGTCTCGTCGGATTGTTGTCAGCTGGTGGGAGCAGTTCCCACCGCGGGCAGGAGCCGCCTCAGTCCTTCCGGCGGGTGGGGACGGCGTCCTCGCCGAAGGACGCGGCGAGCGCCCGTGCGATCAGGTCGGGAAGGTCGAGGTGTCCGTCGTTCTCGGCCCAACGCGTCAGTGCGGTGTGCATCGCGGCGAGGCAGGCACTGGTCGCCGCCTGGGCGCGGAATGCGGCGTCGGGATCGCTGACGTCGGCCTCGAGGGCGTTGACGATGGCCTGTTGCAGCGCGTACTGGCTGTCCAGGTGCCGGGCCCGCAGCGCAGGCGTGGAGACCATGAGCCGGAGGCAGTCCAGCAAGAACCGTTCGTTCGCCGCCTGTTCGTCCCCGTTGCCGTCGGTCAAGGCCACGGCCGCGTCGATGAGGGCGCTGCCGACGCGCTGCACCAGGGGTTGCGTCGCAGAGGACGCGGCGACGTGCTCGGCGATGAGCTGGGCGGGCTGGTCGATGAGGACGAGGTCTTCCTTGGTCGGGAAGTGCCGGTACACGGTCATGGCCGAGACGCCGGCGGCCTCGGCGACGTCTGCCACCGTCACCGCGTCGTAGCCGTGGTCAGTGAACAGCCGCACCGCGTGCGCTTGAACCAGGCGCCGCGTCTCGGATCGTCGTCGTTCCCGCAGGGTTGGATGCCGCTCACTCATGTGCTAGACACTACCATCATGTTAGTGACTAACACATGGGGGGTGACGGCATGGGCGACCTGATAGGCAGAACAGCTCTGGTGACCGGCGCATCGCGCGGCATCGGGCAGGCAATCGCGGCTCGGCTCGCTGCCGAAGGGGCCACAGCCATCGTGCACTTCGGCACGGATGAGAGCGGGGCGGCGGCGACGGTCGACGCGATACAGCGCGCCGGCGGGACCGGCTTCGCAGTCCGAGCCGAACTGGGCGTGGACGGTGACGTGGAGACACTTTTCGCCGGTGTGGAGGCCGGCCTGGCCGGCCGGCCGCTCGACATCCTCGTCAACAACGCGGCAGCCGCGCCGGCCGGCCCGCTCGGCGTGACGACCCGGGCAGAGTTCGACCACTTGTTCGCGGTGAACGTGGCAGCGCCGTACTTCATCATCGAGCGTGCGCTACCGCTGCTGCGCGAGGGCGCCAGGATCATCTCGATCTCGTCGGTGGCGACCCGAATGGCCAACTCATCCCAGACATCGTTCGCCATGACCAAGGGGGCGATCGAGACGATGAGCAAGACCCTCGCCGTCCAACTGGGCCCGCGGGGGATCACGGTGAACGCGGTCGCTCCGGGGGCCACCCGCACGGCGGCCAACGGAGCCGTCTTCGACGTGCCGGGCCTGGCCGAACAGATATCCGCCATGACGGCGCTCAACCGGCTGGGCGGGCGCGATGACGTAGCCGACGTGGTCGCCTTCCTCGCCTCCGATGCCGCCCGCTGGGTCACCGGTCAGACCATCGACGCCAGCGGCGGACTGTTCCTCGGCCCCCGCCTGTGACCAACAACGGCCGAGCAACGGCGGCGCGCCATGCAGCTCCACGCACGGTCCCGGCTCCATGACATGCGCCGTCGTCGTCGGATCCGGGGCCGCCGTCTCCGTCCCCGCCGTCGGCATGCAGGCATACGGGTCCCGCACAGGAGAGATTGCGTCAACTTGACCCGGCCCTGAAGGACCGGGCTTGGAGGTAGTGCCCGGCTGGCTGCTGGGTTGGCTCCTCCGTCCAGACACCCCTATGGGGTGGCAGGGACGCGTGACTCACGCCCCGCGTTCCACACGCTCTCGCCACGGGTGGCGATGTTGTGGGAAGCATTCCGGTCGGCGTGGGCAACGACCCCGCACCCCCGGCAGATGAAAAGTTGCTGGTCGACACGGTTGCGTTTGTCGACGTGGCCGCACGCGGCGCATGTCTGCGACGTGTACGCGGGATCGACGAAGACCAGGGGCACGCCTGCCCGCTTGGCCTTGTAGACGATGAAGTCTGCGAGCTGGGCGAACGCCCAGGAGTGGAGCGCGACCCGTTGGGGCTTGCGGAGCCGTACCCGGGAGCGGATGCCCTTGAGTTCTTCGAGGGACAGGCCACGCCCGGTGCGTTCAGCCTCGGTCACGATCGTCTTGGAGATGATGTGGTTCTGGTTGGCGACGTGCCGCGCCTCTTTGCGGGCACGGGCCTTGAGTCGCCGCTTGGCGCTCTTGGTGCGCTTCTTCTGGAGCTTGGCACGCAGGACAAGCTGTCGCTTGCGGTACCTGCCCAGCCCCCGCCCGGCGGCGAGGTAACCGGTGGACGTGGTGGCGATGTTGGCGATGCCGAGGTCCACGCCGATGAAGCCGTCCGGCCCGTACTGCTCGGCCTCGGGTACCTCGCAGGTGGCGATCAGGTAGAAGACACCGTCACGCTCGATGAGGTCGGACTCTCCCTGCCGGTGCGCCCGGAGCGTCTTGAGCGCGTCGGCGGAGCAGACAAAGCGGACGCTCTTGAGCCGTCCGGAAGTGGTCCAGATGGACACGGTCTGCTGGTCGTACTGCCAGGAAAGGCACCGGTCGTCGTACGCCTGGGCGGCCTCGGGCCGGAAGGCGATCGGCCTGGACTCCGCCTTCCGGCGGCGCTTGGAGCCTTCTTTCCCGAGATTCCCGGCCCGAACGTTGGCCTTGAGTGTGGTGTAGGCGTCGCGCACCTTCTTGATGGTGTGCTGCGCGGCCTGCGCCCCCAAGCCCCGGGCCTTGAGTTCGGCGTAGGTGTGCCTGCGCAACTCGTACTCACGCGGAACACCGTGCTCGAACGCCACCTCCGACACCCAGTTCGCGGCGTCGTTGACCGTGCGCAGGGTCGACTCAAGTACCGACGCCTGGATGGCATCCGGCACGAGTTTCACCTGCACGACGATCTTCACGGGGACGAATATAACAATGATCTATGTCACCTCGATGGGAACCAAACCCCGATATCCGCAGGGGCCGTAGCGTCGTCTACACCCTTCATGCGCACTTGGTCTTCACACCCAAGTACCGGCGCGGACCGTACACCGACGACATCCTCAAGCGCTGCGAAGAGGTCATGCGGGATGTGTGCGCGGACTTCGGCGCGGACCTGCGCGAGTTCAACGGCGAGCGCGATCACGTACACCTGCTGGTGCATTACCCACCGAAGGTCGCCATCTCCCGACTCGTCGGCAGCCTCAAGGGCGTCTCCGCCCGCCGCTTGCGCCAGGAGTTCCCCGGCCACATCCGCCGGTACCTGTGGGGCGAGCACTTCTGGTCTCCGTCCTACTTCGCCGCATCATGCGGCGGCGCACCGCTCGCCCTGGTGAAGGAGTACATCGCGAACCAGAAGCGTCCTGACTGAGGTCAACAGTGCAGACCCGTGCGCCCGCGCGGGCCAGAGCAGCCGAGAGAAGCGATTCCTCCCGGGCGTGAACGCCCGGGGTTCCTCGCTAGATCATGCTGAACCAGGCTTCCTCCCCGCGGCCCCGGCGGCTACCGTCAACGCGGCCACCGCCGGGAGGGAAGGGATGCCGCCGATGCCTGTCTGGCCCGTCTACAGCGAGGAGTTACCTGGGCGGTTCGCCCGGGACGGCTACCTGAGGCTGCCGGGGTTGCTTACCGGACAGGACCTCGCGGAACTCAAGGCGGAACTGCGCCGACTCGAAGGGCTCGGCAAACGCCGGGACTTCGCGATGGCCTGCATGGACGGATCCCCGCGCCGCATGACCACGCTCGGCGGCCACGTCATCGCCGCCGAGTCCGAGCTCATCCCTCAACTCGCCACGGACACCGCACTTCTGGGCCTACTACGACACATCTCCCGGCTAGAGATCTCACTGGCTCCCGATCCCGTCGAACGGTTCGTCGTCAACGTCCTGCACCAGGAGAGCGACACCCACGGGGCGCACGTGGACGACTACCAGCTCGCCCTGGTCCTGTTCACCGAGGCACCCGCCTCCCCCGACGACGGAGGACTGTTGGAGTACGTGCCCCACGCGAGCGGCCTGGACCAGCTGGTCACCTCCGCCGCCCGCCGGGCCCACCACGCACCCGGCGACGCCTACCTGCTGCGAGCCGACACCACCGCCCACCGCGTCACTCCACTGCGACGCCCCGGCCTCCGACGCACCGTCCTCAACATCGCCTACGCCACCGCCTGCCAGGAGCACACGGCCACGGCCCCCTCCGCTGCCCTGCTCTACGGCTGATCAACCACGGGGAGAGAGGCCACACACCCCGTCCCTCAGGGGCCGCGTCCTCCCCGTCATACCGGTCGCACGATCGAGGGGAATCGCTACTCCGAATGCTGGACGACGTCCAGACCCGGCTGTCGCTGCTCTCCAGGATGCCGACACCGCCGGCCTGCGAACCGCAGCAGAAGCCAGGGCCACGAGCTGGCATCTGGCGCCCGGTCGTGCCCGTCCGTGCTCCATCTTGACCACTGCGCAGACCGGGAGTTCGCGACGGCCTGTCTGCGGGCGGGCTGGGATTCGGTGCTGTTCGACACCTCCGGCCTTCCGTATGAATCGGCGCTGCGGCAGACGGCCGAACTCGTCGAGTCGGCGCGGGAATACGGCGGTGACCTGAAGGGCGAGTTCGAGGCGATTCCCCGCGTCGGTGAGGTCGGCGAGGGGCAGGAGCACGGGCCGCACGACAACGGCGGCTCGGCGTGCAGCGAACTCCTCGGCGTCAATGCGGTGGGAGCATTCGACCTTTCCGTTCAGGCGCGGGACGCAAAACTCGATGTAAGTGTGGGCGATCCCCTTGCCGAGGACGTGCCAGGGGAAGGCGGACTGGAATTCGGCGCCGTTGTCGGTCTGGATGACCTCGACCTGGAACGGCAGACGGTGAATGACGTACGGGCGATGCTCCATGCCAGAGTGCTACAACCCATCACGCCCCGAGAGACAGTGTGGGCGCCCCTGTCCCGGTACGACCTCAGGGAGGATGGAGTCATGGACCCAGTGCTGCACCAACTACCCGCCGCCTACTGGACCGTTCCGTACGTGAGCTCCCGGTTTCCGGGGTCGTCGCAGGTGGCTGACCTGCCCCGTCTGGAAGAGGGTGCCAACTGCCAGCTGTTCGCCTACGAGGTGCTTCGGCACTTCGGCCTGAATCCGCCTGATCTGCGTTCGAGTGAACTATGGGCCGACACTCAGGCCACCGTCCATGTATCGGCTGCCCAGCCGCTTGACCTGGTGCTGTTCAACGCCACGGACGATGCGTACGGCGCCCACGTGGGCGTGTGGGTGAACGAGGGACACGTGCTGCATCTGTGTGCCGAGGTAGGGCGGCCGGTGGTCTGGGAGATGACAGAGTTCATGAAGCGGCAGCGCTACCGGGTATTGATCGGCACCAAGCGTGTGGTCGACAGACCCCAGGACACTGCTGGCTGAACTCGAGACCTGTACGACGTTCTGGGGCTCCGGCGGGCGGGGAAGCCGGAGAGCGGCCTCGCAAGAGCTGACCCCCGACTGAGATGATCTTGCTATGCCTGGTGTGAGCACGGCGTCGGAGCCGTCCCGACAGCCCTGTTCACGTGGGTGAGTCCGCGTCAGTTCGGCAAGCTGATCAGCGCGTTGCGGCGTGAGGGGCGCGCCCCTCGGGCCTTCATCGGAGGCTGATCCACCGACGTGGCGAGGTCGTGTCGGACATGCAGCAAGACCACCATTGTCGTCATCACCGCGAAGTCCGCCGGGCGCAGGGTCTTCGAACCGCGCCACCGCAGGCGTCCGTCTCGCGTGACCTCGTGCGCGTCAGCGCGGCAGCCAGTGCAGTTCCTGCGCCAGGGTTTTGGCGACGGCACGGACGCGGCGGTGCAGCGGCGAGAGCTCGCGTGGCAGGACCAGGTGGATCGTCAGGCTGGGCGCGCCTTTCAGCGGTCGCCAGGTGAGACCGGCCGGTTGTGCCGTGGCCGCGGCTTCTCCGGCCGGGGCGAGGGTGATCCCGTCGCGCAGGTCGCGCTGAGACATGTCGAAAGCGACTGCGGGTGTGTGGAATCGAGGGTGTGGCCGGGTGTCTCGGAACAGTGCGGACAGCTGATCGTGGATCACGGGGTTGGCCGCACGGTCCGGCAGGCGCAGCGGATACGCGGCCGCGTCGGCGATCTCGATCTCCGCGAGTTCGGCCAGCGGATGGTGCTGCGCCAGCTGGACCCCGACACGCGCACGCCGCAGCAGGAACCGGCGCACGTCACGGCCCGGCTGTTCACCGCGGGTGATCCCGGCGTCGATACGGCCCTCGGCGACCGCCGGGGTGATCTCCGGTGTCGCCATCGGGACCGCGCCGACCTCGAGTCCGCTGGTGCCGCGAAGCAGCCTGTCCACCAGGGCCGGTACCGTCTCGGCCCCGGCGCTGAGGCTGTATCCGATGCGCAGCGTGCCCAGTTCACCGGCCGCCGCGCTCCGGGCGGTGTCCCACGTCCGGTCCAGCGCCGCCAGCGCGGGCGGCGCGGACTCCGCCAACGCCGCACCGGCCGTCGTCAAGACGACGCTGCGCGTGCTGCGGACCAGCAGGGCCGTACCGAGTTCCGCCTCCAACCGGCGCATCCGGGCGCTGAGTGCCGGCTGTGCGATACCGATCCGTGCGGCCGCGCGGGTGAAGTTCAACTCCTGGGCCAGCACCAGGAAGTACCGCAGGCTCACCGTGTCCGGCGCCACGTGCCCTCCCTGCCGATTGATAACGATCCGTTCTGAGCCTATCCCGTACCGGTCTTTCCCTCGCCTGCATATCAAGCTCTAACCTGCGCATATGGCGATGCAACCGACCGCGGTACCCGTCGCCGGGAGCAATCGATCTGCGTGTCTATTCGACGTCGCATGTGTCCGGCCCACCACTGGAGGTTTCCATGGCTAAGGGGTACTGGGTCAGTGTCTACCCCGCCATTTCTGACCCTGACAGGCTGACTGCCTACGACAAGCTGGCCGGTCCGGCCGTCCAGTCCGGGGGCGGGCGCCTCCTGTCCCGGATCCCGTCCCGGGGCGGTCGAGTCGTCGCCCACGAGGCCGGCATCACACAACGCGTCGTTCTGATCGAGTTCGACAGCTTTGAACAGGCCGTCGCGGCATACGAGAGCGAGGCATACCAGAAGGCGCTGGTGGCCCTCCCAGACGGCGTCCAGCGCGACTTCCGCATCATCGACGGCATTGCCTGACCAGCGCGCCCAGCCGTCACTGACCACCCGTCACGCACCCGGTGCTGCGCGACGACTCCTGAGACGAGTTCGACGCCATACCCTGCGTCCCAGTTCGTCGTCGACGTCCTCGACGGCCTGATCCCTGTCCGGCGCGTCGAAGAAGGGACGCAACGTCCGGGCCAGCCGGACTGCCTCGCTGAACCTCGTCGAGGACACAGTCTTTTCCGCCACGGCGTCGCTTCAGCCGTCCATCCGTGATCATCACAGTCGCGGACGCTCCGCGCACCATGCGGGTATCGCCGACGCGGGACTCGTCGGCGCCACCCTCTGTCCATGCGTGCACAGGCGCTCCTGGTTCCAACCCAGTGAAGGCGAAGCAGCGCTGGTTGAATGAGCACTACAACTACACCGGCGCGATCGGAGACGCCGGTTCACTGACTGGGGCGCGTTCGAACGCTTCGTCAACTCGCCCGTCTAGCCTTGAGCTTTCGCGATGGGCCGTCAGCTCTTGCTGGCGGCCTCTCTGCGTTCGGCGGAGCATGTTCCGGTGTGACGGCCACGCTGTCGCGGCGGGTGGGCGCCGGGTTCCACGCGGCTGTGGGTGCCGTCGGCCAACTCAGGGTGTACGGCCGCCACGCGGATACGGCCCCCCGGCCCGCTCGGCGGAGGCACTCAACGACGACCAGTGCTGACAACCCCAACGACAGCTAAGCCGCAGTTCGCAGCGTCGATCGATGACATGGCCGCAGGTCAAAAACCCGGCCCCGCACTACTTCGGCTACTGACCCTCTTACGGTCCCTCGAACACAACCAAAGAGCCATCGCGCTCGAACCGCAGCACGCGAGGCCGGCCAGCTTCCTGGGCTGAGTCCGGCTCAGGATGAAGCTCTCGGTAGCGCTCATGGTAAAGATCAACCGCTTCGTGGAGCTGGCATCCTCGTGCATCACGAATCGCCTTCACTGCGAGGATGGAGCGCCCCTCCAGAATGTCGCGATCTACACTCTCGGGCAGTTCTGCCACACGTCCTCCCCCGTCCGGCTTCGCAGTAGAGCAACTGCGGCTCCTGCGGTCAACCGAGTTGAGCAGCCGACCAGGGAAACTCCTCGGCCATGCCAGCCGCATTGCCGTATGACGGTGCGCCGCGCGGTCTCACGGGGAACACCGTGGAACCGAGCCGACGACCGGGCGCCTGGTCCACGCTGAAACTCTCGATGGCATCGGCACCCACCAAGTGCTGGTGCCATCATGGGAACCCATGACACCGACGCCCATCAACAGCTCATGGGACCGCATCGAGGGGTGGCTCGCCCCACACGCACCGCGAACCTTTGCCTCGCTGCCTCCTCCTGCGGATCAAGGAGCGATCGACGCAGCGCAAGTCCTTCTGGGGCAGCGTTTTCCCGCTGAACTGGCCGAATCCCTCCTCCGTCACGACGGCAGCGGGCACTTCGACGTCCTGGGAGCTTTCCAGCTCATGAGTACGCGAGAGATCGTGTCAACACGCCAGTTCGCAACCCGTCTCGAAGAAGAGACACAACGCGAAGGCCGGGCCGCCCACTTCATTGTCCGTGACGGATACGCCCTCTGGCATCCCAACGATCTCCCCTTCGCCAGTAACGCCGGCGGTAGCCATTGGGTACTCGACACCAAACCCCGCGACGCAACTCGCAGAATCGCACGGCACGATGAGCTCGGCACCACGACCTACCTCCCGCACCACATGTGGGAATCTCTGAGCAGCCTGCTCGACTCCGTTGCCACCGCGCTGGAGACCAGCACGCCATTGGAACGACGCCTGCCGACCACGGATGACGGACGCTTGACGTGGCGGATCACCCGCTGATCCTCCCATCACATCCGTGACGCTTGAGACGGCAAGGGCATCGCGACGCCCTACGAGACGGCAACCGACGCAGCACCCGTATCGGCGCACCTCGCCGATCACCCGCATCGCTGCGCCGACAGCCGAACCCGGCCGCCGCAAGTGACCGCCGCCCGTCCCGATGCCGAAAGACGAGGCGTCGACGCCACGCGCCGAGTTGGTGCATACGACGCGTCAAGGCCGCGCAGTCCACGGCGGTGTGCGCGGTGTGCGCGGTGTGCCGACAACCGCTACCCGGGCCACGTATTCGGTACTCGTGGCGCCAGTTCACCGCATCTTCTAGGAAGTGGGCCAGATCGCGGATTGGCGAGTCTCCTTGCCCGCGGGTGGCTCAGGATCAGTGCCGACGACTGCCTGGCACGTGGGTCGGCAGGACTGGCAGGCGCTCCGCCAAGCCTCGCTTTCCCTTCTCCGCGGGTGGACGGCTCCTTCCTGTCTGCACGGCCGCGCAGGTTGCCCGTTGATCCACATCCATTACGGGTAGACGGGTCGGCATGGCTGAAGTCGTACAGGCTGGACTGTGGGGGTTGGCGGCGGGCTCGGCGCTGCTGCTCGGTGCTGCGCTGGGGTATGGGCTGCGGGTACCGCAGAAGGTGATCGCGACGGTGATGGCCTTCGGTGCCGGTGTGCTGATCTCGGCGGTGCCCTTCGAGCTGGTCGGGGAGGCGTACGAGCAGGCGGGGCTTGCCCCCGCGGCCATCGGCGCCCTCATCGGCGCGCTCGCCTACACCGGGGGCAACGTGTGGCTGGCACGCCAGGGTGCGCGCCACCGCAAGCGCTCCGGCAACGCGCAGGCGCAGCCTTCGGAGGCCGAGCAGGGCGGGTCCGGGGCGGCGCTCGCGCTCGGCGCCCTGCTCGATGGAGTGCCGGAGTCCGCGGTCATCGGCGTCAGCCTGCTGGATGGCGGAGCGGTGAGTCTGGTGACGGTGGCCGCGGTGTTCATCAGCAACGTTCCCGAGGGGCTGTCCAGTTCGGCCGGCATGAAGAAGGCCGGCCGCACCAAGGGGTACGTCTTCGGTGTCTGGACCGCCATCGCCGCAGCCAGCACGGTGTCGTCCGTCCTCGGTTACACCGTCATCGGTTCCTTCTCCCCCGCCGTGATCGCCGCGGTGACCGCGGTCGCGGCCGGGGCGATCCTCGCAATGATCGCCGACACCATGATCCCCGAAGCGTTCGAAGACGCCCACCTTGCCATCGGACTGATCACCGTGAGCGGCTTCCTCGTCTCCTTCGCCCTCTCCCACACCTGACCGCTGAGGCTGGGAGAGGACAGACCATGCCGTGGTCCCGTGTGTGCCGGGTAGCGCCCAAGTCCCGTCCGAGGCCCCGGCCGCCCGCAGGTACCCCAGGGGAACCCGTGGCGAGCCCCGGCTGCCGGTCACCGGAACCGGCAGCCGGTCGCCCTCTGCACCGTCACACAGCGCTGTCCACCAGCGGGCCCGGAGCCGAACCAGGCAGCGATCAACTCACCCTGCGCCAGTCCCGTCAGGGACTCCACCGACCAGGCCACCTCGGCCCGCGCGGTAGTGAGCCTTTCCCACCTCACGCTGACGCGTAGTGAAGAACGAGGAAACTCGAGGCAGCGCAAGCTGCCGTTCTCGCCGGCCACCTGTTTTACTTCGCGCATGAGCACAGCCTTCTCCACCTGCTTGGGCATGGTGATCGGATCAATATTCGTGGCATGGCGCGTGCGGCGGACCGCTGCCCGGGCCGCCGCAGGGATCACCGTCTCCTTCCCCGTCGGGGCCAATCTGCCCGCCGAGGGACGCCGCCGATACAGCCTGGGCCGGGTACAGACCGGACGCGAGTTCCGATGGGAGCCCCGCTGGTCGCGGACGCGGCTGCGCGAACTCCCCACAGACCTGCGCTACGTCCGCGCACGCGAAACAACCCTGCGTGAAATGTTGTGGCTCCCGTCCAGCGCGCTGGTGATCGAGTGCGAATCGTCCGCGGGGCCGGTACGGCTGTGGGCCTACACCCGACAGGCGCCACAGGTGGTGGAAATGATCCGCAGTAGCAGTACAGGTGCCCCGGACGTGGACAAGCCAGAGCGTCCATTCGCCGTCTGAACACCTTCAGCCCCCTGCGCCCGTGACGTCTCGCGCCATGCCGGTCCCGGTCGAGCAGGACCAACGCGAAACCAACTCGGGCCTTGCCCAGCCTGCCATTGCGCTCCGCACTTCGTCCTCGCCCTCCCTGGCGATCAGGACAGCCTCCGCAGGCGTACCGCAGGGCACCATTGCGCTCGGCCCCGACTTCCCGTTTCGTCTTCCATACCTTGAGCCCTACGCCGGAGTGCCTTGATCGTCCGGCGCACCTTGATCGCTGCAGGGCCGGTTGATTGGCTGGCGACATGACTGACCTTGGACCTGTCGCCCGGCCGCCTGCCCCGATCAGGGCCGCAAGGCTCGTGCTCCGTGAGCCCAAGCCCCGAGACCGTGCGTCGTTCATCGAGCTGCTGGCGTCGCCAGTGGTGCACACCTACCTCGGCGGTCCCCGCCCCCGCGCAGAGCTCGAGCGCGAGCTGCCCAGGGTGCCGGAGCGGTGGCCCGGGAGCTTCGTCGTCGACCTCGACGGTGCGATGATCGGCCACATCCTGCTCCGGAGAGCACCGGAGCACAGCCGCCCGGCTGCCGTGGGGAAGGTCGATCTCGGCTACCTGTTCCTGCCGCGCGCCTGGGGATTCGGCTACGCCGCCGAAGCGTGCGCGGCAGCACTGGACTGGTTCGACGGCGTCCTTCCCGGCGAGCCGGTCGTGCTCCACACCCAGACCGCCAACATCGGCTCGATGCGCCTCGCGGCAAAGCTGGGGTTCACCGAGGTAGAGCGCTTCCGTGCCTGGGACGCCGAGCAGTGGCTCGGCATGCGACCCCCGCTCGCCCCCTCCAGGTGAACTCATACTCGATGCCGCAGAACCTCAGCTCGACCGCCACAGCACTCCATCTGGGAAACCACCACGTCACGGCCCGGCGCCTACGCGCCCTCCTGGGCAGGGCCAACGTCGCCTGCCGCAGCCGCACCCCGGCGGAACAACACGGTCCACAGGAACCTGACGCCGAACAGTGCTGACTCAGAGGGTTGTTCGCGCATACGGCGCAGTTCGACCTCTGCCAGGTCAGAGAAGATCCAGCGCAGTGATTCGGGCGTGTAGGCGAGGCCGCCTCCCAGCTCGCGCTCACGGTAGAGGTCCGCGTCGGTGAGTTCCGACCCCATGCCCGCCTCGCCGGCGGCGAAGCAGGTAAGGGCGAGGTGTCCACCAGGAGCGAGGACGCGGTCGAGGAGGCTCAGATAGCTGATCCTGCGATGAGGCGGTAGGTGGTGGAAGCATCCTGAGTCGACGACCAGGTCGTACGGACCGCTCAACTCGTCAGCGGGGAGGGCGAAAGCGTCACCGCACTTGACTTCCTCCCCCGCCTAAAGGCGGGGGATTCCAGCGGTCGCCCGCTGGGATTCCTGCTTCACCGACGACCGCCCCGTCCGGGAGGACTCCCGTTGAGGTCTTACACCGTCTCCACAGGCAGACGCCGCCAGCCCGGCGGCCAGGATGTTGCGGGCCGCATTCACATCGCGGTCATGCACCGCACCGCAAGTGCACGTCCATGTGCGGACGTTCAGCGGCAGTTTCCCGCGGACTGTCCCGCAGTTCCCGCACAGCTTGCTGCTGGGGAACCATCGGTCGATCACGACGAGCTCGCGCCCGTACCAGGCGCACTTGTACTCCAGCATGGAGCGCAGTTGCGTCCAGGCCGCATCGCTGATGGCGCGTGCGAGCGTGCCGTTCTTCAGCAGGTTGCGGACGCTCAGGTCCTCGATCACGACCGTTTGATTCTCGCGGACGAGTCGAGCCGACAGCTTGTGCAGGACGTCGCGGCGCCGGTCGGCGATCCGCGCATGCACACGGGCGACCTTGCGGCGGGCCTTCTCCCGGTTCGCCGAGCCCTTCGCCTTGCGCGACAGCTCCCGCTGCGCACGGGCCAGCCGTGTTCGATCCCGCTGCTCATGCCTCGGGTTGGCGACCTTTTCCCCGGTGGACAGGGTCACCAGAGAGGTGATCCCGGCGTCCAGGCCCACCGCGTTCGTGGTGGCCGGGGCCGGGGCGATGCGGTCCTCGCACAGCAGGGACACGAACCAGCGGCCCGCCGCGTCACGGGACACCGTCACCGTCGTGGGCTCGGCACCTTCCGGCAGCGGACGCGACCAGCGGATGTCCAGAGGGCCGGCCATCTTCGCCAACGTCAGCTGTCCGTCGCGCCAGGTGAAGGCGCTACGCGTGTACTCCGCCGACGCCCGCGACTTCTTACGGGACTTGTAGCGCGGGTACTTCGCACGCTGGGCGAAGAAGTTCCCGAACGCCGTCTGCAGATGGCGCAGCGCCTGCTGCAACGGAACCGAGGACACCTCCGCCAGAAAAGCGAGTTCCTCGGTCTTCTTCCACTGCGTCAACGCGGCCGAGGACTGCACGTAGGAGATGCGGCGCTGCTCGCCGTACCAGGCCCGGGTGCGCTCCTCCAAGGCCTTGTTGTAGACGAGGCGGACACAGCCGAACGTGCGCGACAACTCAGCCGCCTGCACGCCGGTGGGGTAAAAGCGGTCCTTGAACGCCCGCTTGACCTGCTCCGCCATACCTCACAGCGTATCAATTTCCGTGTGGGCAAAGAGAGTCGGCCGGTAGACGGCGCACGCCGGTCCGCCTGGGCGGCGAACCGGCTTCCCCTGCCCTGCTCCGCAGGAGCTTCGATTCCTCCCCGACCTGACGGCCGGGGTATCCACGAAGGACAGACCCGATGAAGCGGACCTCGACTTCAGCCGCGTGGGCCCGCTCCTCGCCCCAGGCAACGGCCATGGGAGAGAGGTCGACAGCGTCCACCGCAAAGCCGCGCGCGGCGAGGAACAGAGCATTGCGGCCCGGCCCGCACCCCAGGTCCAGAACCCGGCCGGGAGCAATCAGGCCCTGGTCGAGGTAGGCGGCCAGGTTCTCGTCCGGCTTCGCCGCGAAGAACGGGACGGCCCTTGACCGGTCGGCGTAGAAGCGGTCCCAGAAGTCCTTGCCGTCGCCGGTCGCCGAACAGCCGGCCTCGGATGGGGAGGTGAAGAGTCCGTCCAGGAGAGACAGAACGTCCTCGACGGTGCGTACGGTCCGGTCCATCCGGCCCCCTTCGACCGGGATCGGATAGGAACGGCGAGGATTCCGTGCCAGGTCAGACCGCGTAGGGCGAGGGGTGCAATGGGCTCCTGCAGCCCTCACGGCAGGAAGACAGGAAACCCCACTCACACCCCCGCCCGGCACGAGCCCAAGCACCCGTCAGCGAGCAGGAAGGGACCCTCCTCTGCCGTGCCAGGGAAACTATTTCGACGAGTTTTCCAGCGGTGCTGATGAGACGTCGTTGCAATTGGTCAGCTGTCCTGCCGTTGCCCGAGCAGGCGGGCCTGTTCCTTCTTCAGCAGGGAGAATCCCTGACGTGCGTAGGCGGCCAGCTCCTCGCTGGGGAACGACACCACCGAGAGGTGCTGGTCGTGGTTTCCCTGCTCCCACCGGGCAGCCGTGATCTCGTAGCCCGAGACATGCGCGCATAGCTGGAGCAGGAGCTGTGGCATCTCTGGTTCGCGCAACAGGTCCGCGTGTTTGATGACCAGGTCGCGCATGGCCTGGATGTTCGGCAGAAAGACGGTAGTCACCCACAGCCGCCACTCGGTGAGCTCTTCTGGAGTGGGCGGGGTCTCATGAACGAACGGTGACGTTCCGCCAGGGCGAGCGTGACGTTCCAAGAACGCACCGAAGGTGCGGCTGTTGGCTTCCGTAAGGGCGAAAAGGGGCCCGTAGAAGTCGCTGAGCTGGCGATTCACGCGGGCCAGGTGTTCTTGCCGCTGCGACAGGCGCAGGCCGTTGAGGTAGGTGACAACATAGCCCACGAACGCCAGCCCAATGGTGGCGACCACTGCGATCATGAGGGGCGATGCTAGCGAGCAAGGCGTCCCCTGGTTAGACGGCCGTAGCAGCTTAGTACTGCAACGGTGCTTGCCGTGACTGCTGGCCAGTTGGCTCGTTGGTGTGGTTATGGGTGGGGACCTTGCTGGTGTCAGGTTGTGGGCGGGTGAACTGGACGCTCTGCATGGGCGGTTCGTGCACCGGTTCAACCGGGAGGAGCCGCGTCAGTCGGCGCTGGCGTACATGCGCGGGCTGGTCGCGCCGCTGGAGCGGAAGAACGGATGGACGCTGGCGGAGGAAGCCGGGCACGCGGGTCCCGATCGCATCCACCGGCTGCTGAACCGGATCGAGTGGGATGCCGACGAGGTCCTGGACGACGTGCGCGACTACGTCGTCGAACACCTCGGAGACCGCGAGGCTGTCCTGATCGTCGATGACACCGGCTTCTTGAAGAAGGGCGTCCGCTCGGCCGGGGTGCAAAGGCAGTACTCCGGCACCGCAGGCCGCACCGAGAACAGCCAGATCGGGGTGTTCCTCGCCTACGCCACAGATCGCGGACGCACCCTCATCGACCGGCGGTTGTATCTGCCCACCTCCTGGACGGACGACCGGGAACGGTGCCGGCGGGCAGGCATCGACGACACGCTCGCCTTCGAGACGAAGGTGGCCATGGCCAGGGCGATGGTCCGCCGAGCCCTCGCCGACCGGATCCCGTTCGGATGGGTGACAGCCGACGCCGCCTACGGCTTCAGCAAGGGCTGGCGGTTCGAACTGGAACAGGCGGACGTCTTCCACGTCATGGCCACCACCCGGCACGACACCGTCGTCACCCGCTGGTCCATCGACCACCCCGTCCACGACCTGTTCCCCGGCCTGCCCCGGCAGAAGTGGAAACGCCGCTCCTGCGGCACGGGAGCCCACGGCCGCCGGATCTACGACTGGGCCCGCGTCGAAGTGAGGCCCTGGCACCTCGAGGACCGCCGGCACTGGGTCCTCGCCCGCCGCAGCGTCAGCCACCCCGAGAAGATCTCCTACTACATCGCCTACTGCCCCGCCGACACCACGCTGGACGAGTTGATCCGTATCGCGGGCAGCCGCTGGGCGGTCGAGGAATGCTTCCAGACCGCGAAGCAGGAATGCGGCCTGGACGACTACCAGGTCCGCCGCTACCCCGGCTGGCACCGCCACATGACCCTGGCCATGGCCGCCCACGCCTGCCTCACCGTCCTGCGGGCCCGGGAGCTGGACACGGAGAAAGCAGAAACGGATCCTCCCAGCTCATCCACCTCAGCCTCGCCGAGATCCGACGACTGATCACCCGCCTCACCAACCGCCGTCCGACCCCGGTCGACCACATCCTGCACTGGTCAACCTGGCGCCGGAGGCGACAACGACAGGCCCGCGTCAGTCACTACAAACGACGCGGACACAGTCCCTGAAACTGCCCAGCAATCAGAGCAAGCACCGTTGCAGTATTAGAGTCTGACGCGACCGCATGCGGCACACGGATCGGCGTCTGCGTAAGCAAGCTCGGCTCGCTAGCCCTCGTCTGCGCGGACAATCCGGGAGCCTTCCTCGGAACGGAGGAGGCTCAGGCCGAGGGCGAGCTGGACGGCGCTGACCTTGCCAAAGTCAACCGGGCATTGGTCGAGTTCGGCTATGCAGTGGTTGCCGAGGAACTGTTGGAGAGCGACTACGACGGGCCGAGCCGACTGCTCTCGCATGTTCAGCGGCCCACCTGGCGGAATCGCTCCACCGGCTTCCTCTGACGATCGCGCCGACAGGGTCAGACCCGTGCCCGCCAGGCAGCCGTCGATGATCTCCGTCCGGTACTGAAGCATCTTGTGCTTGCGCGTCACGGCGCGGTGACCTGCCCGAGGCCGGCGGCGGCCCGGTTGCCGGGCGTCGGCGTCCTAGCTCAGTGCAGAGTGAAGTACGGGCCCACGTGCGCAGGCAGGCAGGTGTTGAGTGGACATGCGAATCTGGTCCGCGTGGAAGGGGTGGTGGTGTGGAGGGCGTTCGTGCGAGTCAGGCTCGCCAGGCCTTTTTGAGAACGCTTGAGAAGGGACAAGTCCGCAGAGGAACCGTCTCATCGGTCGGTGAGGTCGATGCCCTCATTGATCTTGGCGGGATCGACGGGCTGCTGCGGGCTCCTGAGGTGACCTGGCAACGTCGCGAGGTAACAATGGACCAGGTGCTGCGAGTGGGACAGGACGTGACCGTCACTGTCCTGGACGTGGACGCCGATCGGGACTGGCTCACCGTGTCCTTGAAGTCTCTGCAGGACGATCCGCTCCGTGAGTTCGCCCGCACGCATCTTGGACACGTGGTTCCGGGCCGGGTGACCAAGGTGGCTTCGATCGGAGTCTTCGTTCGCGTCCACGAACACGTCGAAGGGCTGCTGTCGGCCTCGGAACTGCCTGAACGGGAGGCCGACCACCAGCCTCTGGCCATCGGTGACGTGCTGCTGGTCGAAGTCACCGAGATCAACCTGGACAGGCGCCAGGTCAAACTGCTGTTGCGGGACGGGGGCTGACCGCACCGACCCGGCGCCTGCGGCCGAGGCTTCCGGCGGAGGCGGCACCTCCGTCCATGGCGAAGAGCGAGCCGGTCGAGGATCGCGGTCGCGAGGACCTCATCACCGAACACCTGTCCCCGCTCTCCAAAGGTCTTGTTCGAGGTGCCGATTTGACCCCATTTCTCGGGGCGGGTCTCGAACAGGGAATATTTAGTCCCACCAAACCGAGGGATGAGAAGCTGGCTGCTGAGTGACCGTGGGGTGAGCGTGATGGACGCGATCCTCATTGCGCGCGAGCTGCTGCGCGCGGGTCCCACCGCTTTGGGCGAGGCGAAGGGCATCGTGCTGTCCTGCCCGTCACGGGGTGTGGAACGTCAGCGTCGTGCCGAACTGGTGGATTCGCAGCTCGACGCGGTGAACCAGATAGCCGACGACGGGTGACCCACCGCCATCACCGTTGGGCCAAGCCCCGACAGCCCCATGGGGCCACGATCGGCACACAGCCAGCTAATCGCCGACGTTTCCATCAAGGGCCCCCGCAGGCCCTGCACCTCCCGCTACAGTGGCGCGCCTGTGAGGCGTGTTCCAGCCACCTGAGCTACAGGCGCCTCGGCTGCCGTGGCCGCGTGTCAGCGCGGCCTGGCTGCCATGTATAAACTACGCCGCAAAGGGTGACATTTCGCCCTCAATATACGTAAGCGAATGCCCGCCTCGCCGCGGGTTCCAAGGGATGGGCGCGTAATGAACGGCTCGTGGTCGTGGCGGAGGTCGTCGTTCAGCGACGCCGCAGGCAATCAGTGCGTGGAGGTCGCGCGTACTCCGCTCGGCGTCATGGTGCGCGACTCCAAAGACAACGCCGCGGGTCGCCTTGCCTTCGGCGCAGCCGCATGGAGCCGCTTCACTGCCTCAACCGACACCACGGACCGCACCCCCACGAGCGGATGACATCCGTCTGAGACGCCTCCGCAAAACGCCGCGCCCTACCTGCTGGACCAACCGGTACGGGCGCGGCGCACTGCGTTCAGCGACCGGGTGTCCCCAGTCGACCGGCCAGGGCGAGCCCTGCGGTGGCGATGGCTCCGGCGGCCGCCCTGCCGGCGTCGTCGGGAACCAGAATCAGCGTGAAGATGGCCGCAGCCAGTGAGGCAACCGCCACGATCACGGCGGCCACGGCATTAGCGCGCGGCAGAACGGGGATGCTCCCCTTCGGTTCTTCCGCCGCAGCGCGTTCGACGTCTTCCGACATGGTGTACTCCAGATGGCCCGGGGCTTGAAACGGTGCTTGGCGCCGTTCGCTTGCAGACGAACGGCCCCTCCTGAGATGGCGATTCCCTCGGCCTAACGTGATCACTCATTGGCCCCTCACCATCGAAGTCCCCTGTTGCGCCCGGTGGTTGAGATCTCCACACATCAGATCGACGCCACACGGATTGCGATCCGGCCAGACGCTACCTAGCAGATTGATGGTTTATCCGGACGCCCTGGTGAGCACACCTTGGTAAGAGCGATTGGATCCGGGCAGTTCTGCGCCGCTTTACCAGCAGCGATTGCGAACTCGGCCTGGATGCGCAACCGTTCTCCATACGCTGGTGTCCGGTGGCCCGGGCGATCAGCATGGGGCGCATCCCGTTGCAGCGGGCTCGCCCCGCTGTGGCTTCGCCTGTGCGGAGCCACAGCCATGTCTGCGGCAAGTGACTCCGTGCGCCCCACCGTGCCTCTATGCGCCCCCGGCGGCAGCCATGCACAGTGAAGGCAAGGGCGAGTTGATCGCATCTCTGAATCGGCAGCGCCGCCGCTCAGTCCCCGTTCGGCGGATCGATGTGGAAGTCGTGAGGCTGCGTCTCCAGGTGTTCGGCTATCTGCAGCAGGACCCGAGGGATTTGCTCGCCCTTGATCGCCCTCTCCTCGAGGCCCCAGAACAGCTCCAGGTAGGCAACGAAGTTTTCCGTCTCGGTGCTCACGGTGGCCGTGCCCCGAAGGTTCTCCAGATATACGAACGGCGGCATCTCCTCTTCCTCGAACTCGAAGAGGGTGAAGGGACCCTGTGACGCGGAATGTGCACCACGGCTGAACGGAAAGATCATGATGTCGCGGCGAGGATGGGCCGCCAGTTCAGCGAGTCTGCGCAGCTGTCCCTTCATGACCCCCGGACCGCCCACCTGCCGGCGGATCACCGACTCGTCCAGGATGAAGTACGCCTCCGCCTCGTCCCGTTCGAGCGCTTCCTGACGCAGCATGCGCGCCTCAAGCATGCGCTGCCGCTGTGGTTCGGAGAAGCGCGCCGGGGTGTAGGCGCGGATGATCGCCATCGCGTACTCCTCCGTCTGGAGCAGCCCGGGCATCACCAGGGGCTGGAAGCTGCGGGTCACGAAAGCCGCAGACTCCATCGCGAGAAAGCCAAGGAAGTCCTTGTCGTAGATGTCCCGATACTCGGTGAAGGGCATCTTCCGGCTCCCCCGAGCCAGGTTCAGCAGCTCCTCCACAGTGGCATCGTCTCCCACCCCGAAAAGAGCCAGCAGAGGGCGCAGGTCATTGACGGAAATTCCGACCTCGCCCGCTTCTATACGCAGCAGCTTGCTCGGGGACCACTCCATGCGCTCCGCAACCTGCCGCTGCGTCAGATGGGCGGCCGTCCGCAATTGCCGCAACCGCGTCCGAAGCCGCAGTCGCTGTATCGCGGGACTCCCCCTGCTCGGCGTCGCCATACGTCCCCCAATCTGCGATACGGCTGATTGTCGCATCACCACCTGGCATTAAGCGGACCTGAACAGCGCACAAAGCAAGCCGTCTTTATGCACGTCACCAACATGGACCGCAGTGCTTCCGCTGACCCACTTGCACCAGCAGACCTCCTGCGGCTCGCGATTCAGCGGCAGGTGCCGACAGACACCGAGGAGAGCGCCGCCCGGGAACTGCCCTACGACGGCGCTCGGAAACCGATACACGGCTCAATTCGGATATCCCCAGCGGACGGCTTCTGTGCTAATCGAGTCCCCGGATATCGCGCATGCCGATGCGCTGGTGACTGGCTCTGCCGACTGGAACGCTGTCGGGACGGGCGATCATCCATGACCGAACTGCTGCACTGAGGCCACCGTCCGCAATGACCAGCTGGTGCCTCGGGGCGCTGGTCAGCACGATGTGAACTGCCCCGAGTTTCGTAGCGGCCAATCTTGTTTGTTTCAGGCGACGTTCGGATTGGCCAGAGAACGGGAACGGTAGTAGCCCGCTTCGAACTCTTCGGGTGGGAGGTAGTCGAGTGCAGGGTGCAGGCGCTCGGTGTTGTACCAGCCGACGCACTGCACGACTGCGCGTTCGACCTGGTCAGCATCTCTCCAGGGGCCTTGGTCTGCTCCGGCGACCGCCTCGGCCTGTGCGCCGGATGCCAGCGCCAGACCCACAGACGCGGCAGCGGCGGTGCCCCTCTGCGTCGGTGGTGCGCACCGCGCGCTGGAACGCGACGAGCATGCGGTCGAGCTGCGGAAGAAGGATGTGTGGCCGCAGGGGGAATGACCGCGGCGGCGCTCGGGGCGTTCGTCGTCTTCGAGGACGGGGCCGGGTTCTCGATGACGCCGCCACGGGCCCACACCTGGGGCCGGGCGTGGACACACGCCGGTGATGCGGTGCGGGGCCGGTCCTGGCCCGCCGCTGGTCGATCACCGCCCTGCGCTACCGGCCGGGCGAGGCGTCCCGGCTGATCTACCGGCCGCGCCGCCACCGCAAGCACAACGTCACAGGACGCGACAGCTTCTCCTGGCGTGACTACCGCGACCTCGTCGTCCGCGCCCACACTCAGCTCGGCGCCCCCATCGTCCTGATCTGCGACAACCTCAACGTTCACCGGGCCGCCGCATTGCGGAAGTACGCGGCCGAACTATCGTTCAACTGCCCTCCTGTGCACCAGACTTGAATTTCCTTCACATCTCGTCGGCGGCCTCCCAGGCCCGGACTGTCCGGGAACCGGAGGGTCCATGGTCAGGCCTGAATGCTGCAGCGCGGCGCGAGCGTTGAGCTACGCGTCAACCGGCCGAGCGCGGGAAGCGGGCGCGATGCGACAAGCGATGTTGGAGTGGCGGGTGTTACTCGTCGTTGATGGCTTCCTTCCCCACTCGCACTTCGCCACTCGCGTCGCAACCGCGTGGACGGAGAACAGCGTCTTGCCGGCGTGGCTTGTCCATGACGGTGTGTCGTGCGGTGGTGAACACGTGAGCGGCGCCGAGCGCGCCTTCAGTCGCAGGCAGTCGAGGATGTCGATACTTCTGTCCAAGAATTCGAACAGAGAGATGTCCGAACCGTATGGCTTCTGTTTAGGCTGAGAACCAACGCGTCGGCAGCCGTGGACCGATGGCTGGGTGACCTCCAGCAGGCCCGCGGACGGGGTACCACGCGATGGGGGACCACGTGATGGAGAACGAGATGTCGGTGTTCGGCGTGTCCGCGACCGAAGAGGATATCTACCGTCATTTTCTGAGAAATCCGGATACACCTGTGGATGGCATCCATCTCCGTCTGCACATAGATCCGGACACCGCACGGCGCTGTCTGGGCCGACTCTGTGAACTGGGCCTGCTGCAGTCCACCGGCACGGACGAGCTGATCTCTCCGACGGATCCCGAAGTGGCGCTGGCCCGGCTGGTGGACGTACGACTGCACGAGCTCCACCAGGAGCTTCAGCGCGTCACTCGGTCACGGCACGTGGTGGACGGACTGCGTGCGGAGCTCGGTGCGCGCAGTCCCTCACCGCAGGGCATCGAGCAGTTGGAAGGCCTCGCCGAGATCCGTGACCGCATCGACGACCTGGCGTTCTTCGCCCGCGACGAGATCCTTTCCGTGGAGCCGTACACCAGCATGTCACCGGAGAACATCGAACGGTCAAGGCCACTGGACCTGCGCTGTCTGCGCCGCGGCGTACGGATCCGCAGTGTCGTGGTGCGCGAGGTCCTGGAGGATGGTCCGACCGCCGGTTACCTTCGGGAGCTGCTCTCCCACGGCGCCATGGTCCGGGTTGTCGAGGACACCACGGAGCGCATCCTCGTCTACGACCGCGCGGCGGCGCTGGTGCCGTTGGATCCCCAGGACACCTCGCGCGGCGCGCTGTTGGCGAACAACAACGGGATCGTAGCCAACATCATCGCCCTCTTCGAGAAGATCTGGGACGAGGCCGAGGATCTGGCGAAGGTGGACCTGACCGACGGCGAGAACGTGGCTTCCGGCCTGTCCGGGACCGAGCAGCGGGTGCTCGCCCTGATGTGCTCGGTCGGCAAGGACGAGGAAGGCGCACGCGAGTTGGGGGTCTCGGTCCGCACCTACCGGCGCTACGTCGCCGATCTCATGGAGATGCTCGGTGCCGCCAGTAGGGCGCAGGCCGCGCTGCTGGCGCGCGAGCGTGGCTGGATCTGACCAGGCTCCTCCGAATTTTTTGATCCGACCGGGGTCCCCGTCGGGTCCGCTCAGTTTTCCTGGTACCAGCCGTACAGGGCTGTGTCCGCGAGTACCGTCCGCAGGGCGTGGTGCACCGTGCTCCGGTCGGTGCCGTCGGCCAGCTCGATCCGCAGCCGGACCCGGTCGGGGCTGGCCTCGCAGGTGCAGGACCAGGTCGCCGGGAGCAGCCCCAGCAGGCGCACCACCGTGGTCTCGCCGGAGGGAGCCGTTCTGTCGCGGCGGACGGTGACGATCTCCACCGTGTCCACGGCGGGATCAGGTGTCAGCATGTCCGCTCTCCGCCGGACGGTTCGGTGCGCGACGGGTTCAGGACATGCAGGGCGGCGGCGGCCATCGCCGCAATGCCGGTCGGCAGGGCGGTACGGATGTCGGGGGCGAATCCCGGCGAGTGGTTCGACTCCACCGGCGGGCCTCCGGCCAGGGCCGCCCGCCACTGCTTGAGGCCGGTCACGCCGAGCATCCAGTACGCCGTGCGCACGTCGTCGGTCTCGGCGGCGAAGTGCGGGAAGTCCTCGGTGGCGGTCGTGGCCGGCCAGTGGGCCACGCGATGCGTGCCGAGCAGATCCTCGTGCACCCGGCGTACGGCCGCCGTGGTGGCCTCGTCGGGTATCAGTACGGGCGAGCGGGCGGTGACGGTGATCTCGGGGTCCTTCGGGCAGCCGGAGGCCGCGCACTCGGCTCGTACGATCCGTTCGACGGCATCCGTCACCCGGTCCAGCGCGGCCTCGGAGAAGGCCCTGACACACAGGCTCAGTTCGGCGTCGTCCGGGATCACGTTGCCGCGCGATCCCGCGTGGAGCGAGCCGACCGTCAGCACGACCTGTTCCGCCGGCGCGGTCTCCCGGGAAACGATGGTCTGCAGGCGCAGCACGGTGGAAGCGGCGGTCGGCACCGGGTCGACCGTCAGGTGTGGGGTACCGGCGTGACCGCCGCGCCCGTGGATGACGACGTCCATCGCGGTACTGCCGGCCATCAGCGGCCCCCGGCCGTGGGCGACCGTGCCCGCGGGCAGTGGGGCGGTGTGCTGTGCCAGGACCACCTGGGGTGTGCCGAAGCGCTCGAACAGGCCGTCCGCCAGCATCGCGCGGGCTCCGCCGAGCGTTTCCTCGGCGGGCTGGCCGATGACCAGGAGGGTGCCGCTCCAGGTGTCACGGGCGCGGGAGAGCTGCGTCAGCGCCCCCGCGACCGCGGCCATGTGCAGGTCGTGGCCGCAGGCGTGCATGACGCCCGGCACAGTGCTCTCGTACGGCAGGCCGGTACGCTCCGCGATGGGCAGCGCGTCGAGTTCGGTGCGCAGCATCACCGTGGGACCGGGGCCGTTGCGCAGTACGCCCACGACACCGTGGCCGCCGACGTCGCGGCTGACCACGCAGCCGTATTGCTCCAACTTCGCGGCGAAGCGCGCGGCCGTACGGCTCTCGGCGCCCGAGAGCTCCGGGTGGGCGTGCAGATCGAGGTAGAGCTCGATGGCGGACCTCAGCACGTCCCGCGGGACTGCCGATGTTCCGGTCACTGTCCTCACCTCCTCCTTCCCTCACGGGTCCGTTGCTCGCGAGCGTGCGGTCCGGGTGCTCCAGATCTCTGTCGGATCGCTGTCAGGGGGTGTCAGCGACCTGAGAGCGGGAGCCGGGCCGATCTGACAGCGGCTGCCGTTGGAATGGGGTCATCGAAGGGGAACACCGCCGCAACAGCCGGCGGGGCCCGCCGGACAAAGGAGAACCCCATGGCCCACAAGACGGAGCTCGCCACCCTCGCCGACGAGATCCTGGAGCTGGAGTCGGAGACCTTCGAGATCTCGGACTACTCGGACGCGGTCGAGGTCGTCCTCGCCGGTTCGACGTCCTCCTCCTCCACGTCGACCTGCTCCAGCACCACCAGCACCACCTCCTGCAGCGCCTGATCCGGCGCCTGTCTCCGATCGGCAGCCCCTTCCTCGACGGGAACCCGCCCTGGAGGGGGCTGCCGGGCGTCGCGGCACCGACCGCACGCCGGACCCGCGCCACGGTGGGCCGCTCGCACGACGGCGGTGCGGGAACCCCGGCGTCGCCAGGCCCAGGTGAACGCGGGCCGGGGCAACGGACGTCAGGGAAACGGATGAGGTACGACCTTGATGTCCGACTCCGGCAGATCGTCCGTACGCCGGCCCGCCGCCCTCAGGGCAGTCCTCAGCCGGGGCATCAGCAGAGCCCTCTGCCTGGTCCAGCCGAAGTCGAGCGGGAGCAGGCCCGGAACGATCGTGCTGACCGTGTGCAGCCCCATCCGGTGCTGCTCGGGGGTGGTCTGGTCGACGGCGATGACGTCGTGTCCGGTGCGGACCAGCTCGTCCCGCAACAGCGCCAAGTCGTCGAACAGATCGCCGGTGCGCGGCCGCACCCGCTCCCAGTCGCCGTACACCTCGCCGAGCGGCAGTACGGCCTCGGGCTCCAGGTACTCGCGGGCGTGCTCGGCCATCTGCGGCAGGCCATACAGCTGGGCGTGGTCCTTGAGGTGCAGCACCTTGGTGAAGTCCCGTGCCATGGACTTCAGTTCGCCGTGTCGCTCGGCGACCTGGTAGGGCAGGTGGGGAATGTACGTCAGCACCTCGGAGAGCGCGGAATCGACGGTTCCCTCCGGATCGAAGCCCGCCGCCGCGCTGAAGGAGAGCGTGCCGTAACCGCCGTCACGGCGGACGGCGAGGGCGGTGACGACCGGGACGGCGAGATCCATCCGGGTGTCGAAGGCGTGCACGTCGTAGCCATGCAGAGCGGCCCGGTCGAGCATGGAGCGGACCGTGCCCCGACAGGAGCCGAGGTCGATCTCGGTGAGGCGGGCCCGGCCGTACCAGGCGAGCAGGAACGCGTCCCGCTCGACGAGTTCCAGCAGTCCGAAGAAGATCGCCTCCTCCAGACTGCCGCCGGTGGCACAGCCGTTGGAGCACTCGAAGACGAAGTTGTCTGCGTCCACGCCGGCGCTGTAGTGCGCCAGCCGGGACGGAACGAGGATCGGACGGTCGTCGCGCAACGAGTGCCCCCACACCCAGGGGATCGGCCGGTCCGGGTCGAAGGGGCTGACGAGGTGGTCCCTCGCGTAGGTCTCGGGGGCGTAGAAGCCGCACTCCGCCGGGTTCAGCGCGCGGTCCGCGAGGTGGTGATACGAGTCGACGACCGGCTCCGTGCCCCGGCGCCGGTGCGTACCGGCATACCGCTCAAGGCCCTCGAGGTAGGCGAGGGTGCGGCTGGTGCGGTAGCTGTTGGCCTGGCCGCTCCAGGTGACGTCGTTGAGTCCGGCGTATCCGCGCACGAAGTGCGTCCCGGCGACCGGAGCGGTGGTGGTCGAGGCCGGGTTGATCCAGGTGTCCGAGCCCAGGGCACCGCAGACCGGATTGGCCAAAGCGGTGGTCGGCAACGGATAGGAGTCCAGAGCCCGCAGCCGATATCCGACCGGGTCCGGCTTGGGCGCGGACCCCAGTCGCATCCGCGCCGACTCGGCGGTGTCGGGACGCGTCGCCACGCAGGAGGGACACAGGGGCTCCGGCAGTATCGGAAAGCCGGCGGTCGCGAGAGTGACGAGATCAACCCGGGTGACCTGCGGCAGGACACGGTCGGCGACGGGACGTTGGGCCGCGGCAACCGCACTGTGAGGTACGGCGGTCGGCGCGAGCGCACCCACGGGAGCAGCCGCCGACACGGCAGTTGCGGTACTAGTAGTCCCGTTCCCCGCGACGGCCACCGGCCCGGCCGGAGCAGCAACTCCGCGCCCCGCCCCGCCAAGCACCGCCCGCCAGGCCGCCCAGACCGCGTCGACGGCGTAGTCCGTGAGGACCGGCCACTGCACCGCCCCCTTCGGCTCGTGGCCCAGTTCCAGGGCCTCGCGTTCGGAGCGGCTGCGCAGTCGTTGCCAGCGCATGGCGAGGCACTGGCCGCAGGCCGTGGTGCCCGGTCCGCCTCCCCACGGGCCGATCAGCGCGGCGCGTGAGGTGAGGTGGACGGTGGCCGTCGGCCGGATCGCGGCGTAGGGGTCGCGATGACCGAAGCCCAGGGTGTCGGCGGCGCCGAGCGGCACGACCAGTGGAGCGGGCAGAGCCTGCTCCCCGCCCGCCGCACGGTACTGCGCCCTGTGGCGCGCGCTCAGCGCCCGCTGGAGCACGGCGCGCCCGCCCTCCAGTGGGGTGTTCGCGGCCAACTTCGCCAAGGCTGCCAGGGCCGGGACGGCCCCGGTGGTCATGGTCGTCGGTGTCATGACTGATCGCTCCAGCGGAAGGTCTTCAGCGCGACGGCGCACAGGACGAGCGCGAACGCGGCGAGCACCGCGCAGGCGACGGCGATGTCGCCCGTCCCGTCGGTCCCGGTGAGGGCGGCGGAGACGCCGTCGTTGAAATAGCGCAACGGCAGCACCCGGGACAGGGTCTGCATCCACTGCGGCATGGCGTCGAGCGGGAAGAACGATCCGGACAGGAACGCCATGGGGAGCATCAGGCAGTTCGCGACCGCTGCGACGGCCTCCGGAGTCCTGGCGTACGAGCCGACGACCACGCCGATGGCGAGGAACGCGGTGATGCCGAGCACGAGCACGGGCAGCGCCAGCGGCCAGCGGGGCGACAGGCTCAGCCCGAAGGACGGCAGCATGGCGACGGCGACGAACAGCACCGCCTGGACCACTCCGATGGCGAGGGCCAGTACATAGCGGGAGCCGAGCACGCTCGAGGCCCGGGTCGGCGTCATTCGCACCAGCCGCAGGATGTCGTCGCGGCGCCACTGCATGAGGGTGAAGCCGACGCCGAAGACCGCGGCGTTGGCGACGCCCCAGGAGAGCACGCCGGGGGCGATGTAGTTGATGTAGGGCTTCCCGCTCTCCTCGACCTCCTGGCCCTGGAAGATCAACCCGAAGACGATCAGGAAGAGCAGCGGGAAGGCGAAGGTGAAGAAGAGGGTGGTCTTGTCCCGGGTGTAGGCCCGGTACCCGGCCTGGCTCAGCGCCGCGTATGCGCTCATGGCGTGTCTCCGTATCCGGTGGTGGCTGTTGGGTGCCGGGTCTACGACTGGGGGGTGCCGGTGAGTTCGAGGTAGACGTCCTCGAGGCTTGTCGTGCGGGTCTGTACGCCCTGGAGACCGACGAGTTCGTCGATGGCGGCCAGCACGGGGCCGGACTGCAGGGTCTCCAGCACGATGTCGTCGGCCTCCTGGACGACCCGGTCCACTCCGGGAATCGCTTGCGCGGCCTGCAGGGTCAGCCGCTCGGCGGGAACCAGCAGCCGTGTCGTGGGACTGCCTGCCGCCACCAGTCGCCTGGGGGTGTCCAGGGCGGCGATCCGGCCGTGGATCATGATGGCGACGCGGTCGCAGAGTGCCTCGGCCTCGTCCAGGTGGTGGGTGGTGTAGACGATGGTGCGGCCCGCGCGCTTGAGGTCGCGCAGCACCTCCCACAGGGCGCGGCGCGCCTGCGGGTCGAGGGCGGCGGTGGGCTCGTCGAGGAAGATCAGCTCCGGGCCGTGGACCAGCGCGGAGGCGATGGCGAGCCGCTGGCGCTGGCCGCCGGACAGGTCGTCCACCCGGTGGTCGCCCTGTTCGGTCAGCGCGACGCTCGCCAGGGCGCGTTCGGCCGCCTGTCGGTCGGTCCGGTAGAGCGCGGCCATGGTCTGCAGGTGCTCCCGCGCGGTCAGCCGCACGAAGAACGCCGAGGACTGCGTCTGCACGCCCAACCGGGGCAGCAGGGCGACGTTGCGCGGCCAGGGCTGCTCGCCGAGGACCGACACCGTGCCGGAGTCCGCCTGCCGTTGGCCCTCCATGATCTCGACCACAGTGGTCTTGCCCGCGCCGTTCGGACCGAGCAGTCCGAAGAACTCGCCGCGTGCCACCGTCAGCGAGATGCCGTCGACGGCGTGGATGCTTCCGTAGTGCTTGTGGACTCCGTCGAGGACGACGGCCGGTCCGTCCGCGGCGGACCGGGCGGAGGCGACGGTCATGGAACTCTCCCTGGGGTTGGTACGCGCGTCGGTCGGGGTGCTGTGCTCGCGGTGTTCATGGGGTCGCGAGCAGGAAGTAGGTGAGGGACACCGCGCCCGCGACGAGCGCGCCGAGGACGAGCAGGCAGAGGAGCGGGTAGGCGGTGTAGGCGATCCGGGCGCGGCGCGGGTAGCCGGCGGCGAGGGCGTCGCGGCGTGCGGCCAGGCGCAGATATGCGCCGCTGGACGCGGCCAGCTCGGTCGCGCCCAGCGCCTGGCCGACGATCTTGTATCCGTCGAGCGGTGGAAGGGGAACCAGCATGGCGAAGGCCTGGATGCTGCCGAGGAACAGCAGTCCCGCCAGGGCGTCTTGGGTGGCGTCGTCCACAGGTGCCAGCAGCCAGAGCGCACAGAACGGCAGCAGGAACAGCAGGTTCATCACGGCACCGGCCAGGGCTGTCGCGACGCGCGCCCAACGGGTGGGCAGGTAGAGGTAGTTGTCGACGGTGCAGTACATGATCACCGAGGGCAGTCGCCAGCGCAGGCCTATCTCGCCGACGCGGCCTTGGTAGTGCTTGGCCACCACGCCGTGGGCCAGCTCGTGCAGGGCGGTGCTCAGCCACAGCAGGGCGCCTGTCGCGGTGAGCAGGACGGGGTTGGTGAAGGTCTGGCGGGTGGCCAGGGCCAGTTCGCCCGCTCGCAGTATCAAGGTGGTTTCCATGATGACGACCAGGGTGAGCAGCGGCACCATCCACCAGCGGTTCAGCAGGAACCCGGTCGCGTGGTGCAGTCGGCCCGCGGTCGCGTCCGCGTCGGCGACGAGTGGCAACGTGCCGCGCAGCAGCGTCCGTTGGGCCTTTGGTGCTGTGTCGGTCTGCGGCGCCTGGGCCGCGGGGGGTGCTCCGGCCAGCAGCCCGCGGGTGCCCAGCATTCCCAGCAGCTGTTGCCAGTTGGCGTCGGACAGTCGCCGCCCGTAGCGCGCCGCGTACTCGGCGCCGATCTCGTCCAGGCTCCGTGAGCCGTCCATCCGTGAGATCAGGAAGTGCTCCTTGGTCCCGACCTTGAAGGACTGTCCGCTCTCCGTGTTCTTGATCAGATGCACGGTCCCGTTGCCCAGCAGCAGCTCGTCGCTGACCCGCACCTCCGGTCGCAGCTCGGGGCGGTAGCGCTCCGCGGAAGCGACCGATGCGTCCGGGGGGAGCCGGGTGGTCATGATGCCGCCTCCGTGGACCTCTCGCGCAGGCAGCGGCCCAACACGTGGGAGAGGTAGGCCTCGTCCCGGATGGTGACGTGCAGCCGGTTGTTCGTCATGTGCATGTACGGGGACAGCAGGAGCGGCAGGGCCACCGCCGGATCGGTGACGGTCTCGTCCCGTTCGCCGTCCCAGGACCGGAACACGAGGTCACCGTCGGCCGCCAGCACACGGGCCCGGTCCCGCAGTTCGGCGCAGTGTTCGGCCCAGCCGGCCAGGAAGGCGGGCAGGGCGCCGGGCTCGCCCCGGCCGACGGCCGCGCGGATCCCGGCGAAGCGGGCGGCCAGGTCGGGTGCCATCGCCGCGTAGTTGCTGTCGTACTCGGTAGTGCCGATGAAGCCGGTGCCCGGGAAGGCTTTGTGCCAGAACTCGTAGTAGCTGTCGAGGTAGTCGGTCAGCTCCTGGTCGCCCGGCAGGAAGGAGCCGGACATCACCATCATCAGCTGGGCCGCGGTACCGAGCAGGACCGTTCGCAGATGGAGGTTCTTCGTTCGCAAGGCATCGATGACCAGGTCGCTGGAGTGCCGGAAGTGCCACTCGGCCAGCTCGATGCCGGCCGGGCCGCCGTACTTGCCGTATTCCGGCTCGTACGCCTCGGCGCTGCGGGAGTTGTTGGGGCGCAGCTTCATGCGCCCCTGGTCGTCCATGTAGTGGCCGCGCTCGGTGCCCGGGAACTCGATCTCGAAGAGCGTGTTGTAGAAGTCGTTGAGGAAACCTGAGTCGACCTCGTACAGCGCGGGGCGAGCGGCGAGGAAGGCGTCGATCGCCTGCTCGGTGCGGCGGCGTACCTCCGGTTCCGCCTGGGGTGTGGCGGGCTTGAGGCGGAGGCGGACGTGCGGGCCTTCCAGCCAGTAGTTGATGAAGAAGTAGCTCGCGATCAGTCCCTCTGCCTCCAGTTCGTCCACCAGAGGGCGGACGCACTCGATGAGCAGGGGGCGCGGGTTGGCGGCGTAGAAGACGTGCGTGGCCTGCCACGCGCCGGTTCCCGAGGTGATGGTGCTGGTCATGGTGTGGTCCCCTGTCGGCTGGAGACGGCGGTGGTGCTGTCGGTGGATGCGGTGGAGGTGCCGGTGAAGGCGGCGGTCTCCACCGCCAGTTCGGCGACATGGCGGCCGCGGTGGGAGACGGCGTGCAGGCCGTTTTCGTCGGGGAGCATTTCCCTGAACACCACGCGAGCTTCCGGGCTCTTGAGCAGCGCCTCGAACGCGGTGAGCGACAGCGGGCTGTCGAGGTCGAGGTACTGCGGCTTGGCACCGGTGGCGCCGCGCGCGCCGCTGTCGGAGACGGTCACGAAGACCCGGTCGGGCAGCCGGTGCGCGCGGCGGAAGCGGTGCCAGCCGAGGAACCACTCCTCGTCCGGCACGCCCGGTGCGTGCAGCGGCAGTACGGAGGCGGGCGCGCTCCAGCTGCGCCGGCTCAGTACGACGCTGCCGTGCCGCACGCGCGGACGCCGGGTCACTCCGCCAATGGGCTCGCTCTCCGGGACGCCGCCCCAGACGTTGAGCGGAGCCATCGAGGTCGGGGAGAGCAACAGGAGGGTGCGCGGCAGCTCCGGCAGGGCGAGGGGCACCAGGTAGCCGAGATAGACGGGGATCACCTCACGGCCGAGCCGCAGCGAGCGCAGCACCAGCCGGTCCTCGGCCTCGTCGTGTTCGATGCGGAGGTCGTCCAGACGCAGGCAGAACTCCTCGGGCAGCGTGCCCGTCTCGCCGGGGCAGACGATCTCGTACTCGGTCAGCCGGCCGTGCAGATTCAGGTTGCTGGTGACCGGGCCCCCCGTGACCTCGGCGAACACCGCGCCCGGCGGGCACAAGGCGTCCGCGTTCTGGCGCAGCCGGTCGTCGAGCCCTGCGAAGCAGTGCGTGAACCGGCTGAAGGGGAACGACAGGCCGCCGTAGGAGCGGTTGAGGACGACCAGCGGTTCGCCGGCGCCGTGGGCGAGCTGGAGGTGGTGGCTCATGGGCGCGAACTTCGGTGCCACGTCGGCCAGTTCGCCTGCCACGTCGCCAAGGAAGGCGTCGTCGAGGACGAGCTCGTCGACACCGGCCCTACCCTCCGTCCCTGCCTCCCCCGCCGCCCCGTCCCACAAGGCCCGCATCCGGTCCACGAAGGACTGGCGCGCGGTGTCGAGGGCCTTCAGCCGGGCCAGGCCCAGCCAGTTCTCCTCGGGCACGTACCGCCCCTGCGCGTCGAAGGAGGTGCGCCCGGCGGTGAAGGACATGTACTGATCGAAGAAGTCCTCGTGGAAGTCGTGCACGAGCTTGAGCAGGTCGTCACAGCGCCCGCCCGGGCCGTAGCGGGCGAGGAAGAAGCCCTGGAACGTGATCCGCTGCGGCAGGGTCAGGTCGAAGGCGGGCAGGATCCCCTCCACCGCGCTCAGCGGTTCGGCGGCCAGATCCGTCCAGGCGTCAAGGCCGAGCGTGACGTCCCGGCCCGCGGCGGCGTCCTCGTACAGCACGGTCTGCGGGACCCTGGCGCGTGCGGCGCCCAGCTCCTCCTGGATGCTCCGCAGCCCCTCGCGCAGCCGGCGCATCAGCTCCCCGCGTTCGGCGGGGTCGGCCGCGGCGAAGCTGTCGACGCAGGCGATCGGTTCCTCGAGGCGGTCCGCCAACTGCCCGGCCCAGGGGCGGCCGATGGCCCGCAGTGACTCCTGGAAAGCCCGCAGCGGATCGGTGTCGTGCACCTCCGTGCGCAGGCACGGCACCTGGACCATTCCCAGATCCAAGAGCGCGTCCAGGTACTGCTCCACTTCGTCCGCCGGGGCGCCCCGGTCGGCGGCGAGCCAGGCGGACAACTCGCCGTAGCGCAGGGTTCCGTGCTCCTCGAAGAGGCCGAGCAGCCGCTCCAGGGTGCCGCTGCGGCGCAGGAAGAACAGCCGGTCCTTGACGGCGTCGAAGGTGACGGCGGTGTCGTCGTCGCCCGCGGTCACCCAGCGCCGCACATAGCGCACCCGGTCGTCGTCGCGCCCCCAGCCGGAGGCCGGCGTCACCGGCAGGTCGGCGCGGCGGGCGGGGTCGGCGACCACGGCCTCGGCGAGTCGGGCCACGGCGACCACGCTGAGCCTGGGGTGGCTGGTCCACTCGTCGTCGATGCCTACCTCCAGGCCGCCGTGGCCGAACTCGCCCAGGGCGACGCCGGTGAAGGTGCTGAACGGGCTGGTCTTGCACACCGTCCGGTACAGGTACGCCAGCAGGGAGCGCTCGATCTTGCGCTGCTTCTTGCCGGGACGCTCCGGTGCCGTCGACGCGAAGGCATCGAGCTGGGCGTCCAGCGAGGGCGAGGCCAGCAGCAGACCGCCGCGCAGCCGCTCCTCCCCCACCAGGCGGCGCAGTTCGGCGCGGCTGCGCCCGGTCTCGGCGGCGAGCAGTGCGGCGCCTGCGGCCTTAAGGCCCGCCAGCCGGTGCCGGCCGGCCAGCCAGCCGGCGAGGTGTTCACCGGCCGACTGGTCAAGGGCGCGGACCAGAGCAAGAGCGCTGTCACCGTCCAGCGGCAGCCGGTTGTTGAACACCTCTCGGCGCAGCTTCAGCAGCCTGCGCCGCACCGCATCGTCCTCGTTCGCGCCGACGAGGGCATGCAGCAGATCGCCCACGCGCTCGCCGACGGCACGCAACTCCTCGGTCATGGCCAGCACTTCGTCGGCCCAGCGGCGGCTGTCGGGGCAGCGCAGTCCGTGCACGGTCTCGATGGGCAGTCCGGCGACCCGGATCAGGAACGGCATCGAGGATTCCCCCCTTCCGGTACTCGTCCCGGTACGCATCGGCTAGGCGATCTCGTACCGGAAGTCGGCCGGAGCGGGCCGCTCGTTACCGATCATCATGATCAGCAGCGGCGCCTCGCCCGTGTGCTCCAGGCCGAGTTCCTCGATGTACGAGATGTTGTCGAAACCCAGCGCGACACCGCAGCCGAGCTCAAGAGCGGAGGCCGCCGTGTAGACGGCCTGGGACACGGCGCCGACGGTGGCGTTGACCAGCCGGTAGCCGCGGTCGCCCACGGTGTCCAGGACGGCGGTGGTACGGACCGTGGGCACGAGGACGACGCCGGCCTGTTCCAGGTTGTAGTTGGACAGGAAGTAGTTCTTCTGCAGGAACGTCCCCGGCCTGCCCTCCCTGACCATGCGCAGACCACGGCTGTCGGGGTCGTACTCGTAGGCGCCGGGGGCGAGCCCCTCGACGTGGTTGACGAAGGCGTACAGCTTCGCCAGCCGGGCATCTCCCGTGTCGCCACCGAGCCGCCCCCCGCACGTCGCGGCGGCCAGGCAGGCGGCGAGCTGATCGCCGGTGACCGGGCGCTGTGCGTCGAAACGGCCGAAGCTGCTGCGACGCCGGCGCAGCGCGCTGCGTACGTCGGTGTCCAGCGGCCGGGCGTCGGGCAGCGCGACGTGCGGCCGGGCCGGGTCCGCGGGCAAGGCGGCGGCCGGGGCGAGCGCGCCGGGAGCGGGCCGACGGCTCGCGTGCCGGGCGGTGGCGGCCTGCATCTTGCGCAGGGCGTCGAAGGTGAGGACCGTCCGGGAACGCTCGACGTCCTGGTGCCGCACGGCGGCAGGAACGGGCGATGTGTTGCGTGAACTCGCCTGTGCCCCCTGCCAGTTCAGCGGGACGACCGCGAAGATGCCCTCCTCCTCGGTGCGCACCCCGAGCAGGTGGGCGAGCCGCTCCTCGTCGAACCACAGCGCCGGTTCGATGCCCAGACCCCGCGCTCGCGCCCACATACGCCAGGTCCCCACGACGGTGCCGACGTCCATGCTCACGGCGTGGAAGGAGAAGCTGTTGTACTTGAAGGCGTTCTGCCAGTACTTGATGCCGAGCACCAGGTACTGGTCGGTGTCCGCGCCGGGAGCGTCCTCGCCCAGGGCCGCGCGCACCTCGCCGGAGACGTCGCCGGTGAGCAGCCGCCGCATGGCGTGGTGCCGGGTCGAGTAGTGGTGCACTCCGGGCGGCAGCGGCCCGCCCGGCCCGGAGACCCAGTAGACGCTGACGGGGTACAGGCCGCCTCCGGAGGCCGTGCCGCGCGACCAGTTGGCGAGCGGGTAGGACGGCAGTGCGCTCAGGTCGGTGTTGGCTTGCACACCGAGGCGACGGCCCACGAGCCCGTAGGAGTCGCGCAGCATGCCGGAGAGCGAGTCGAGGTCGAACGGCACCTCACCGTACGGGGCTTCGGACAGTCCACGCTCCAGGGTCGCCTCGGCCTCACAACCGCCGTCGGGCAGCGGCACGATGTCCGTGCCGGGGTAGAACTTGGTCTTGCGCGGGCTGTCGGCCCAGTTCGGTACGAAGTCGGCCGGTGGCATCGGGACCCGGCCGCGCTGCAGGATGGCAGCGGCGTAGTCATGGGCGTACCCCATGGAGAACTCCTTGGTCACGTTCGAGGTCTGAGCTCGGTCGCACGCCCGGCCCCTCACCACGAGGGACGGGCGTCCGGGTCACGGAAAGGGATGGGGCGCCGGGTTGAAGTCGGCCGGCACCAGATCGCGCTCGCGCAGGCCGGCCTCCCGCAGTGCGGTGCGCAGCCGCGGCATTCCGAGCGCGCGCTGGCGCGTCCAGCCGAAGTCGATCGGCAGCAGACCGGGCACGATGACACCGACCGTCGTCAGCCCCAGGTCCCGCTGTTCCGGCATGGTCTGGTCGACCACGACGACGTCGAACCCGGCGCCGGTGACCGCCTCGACGCAGCGCGTCAGGTCGTCGCGGAGGTCGTCGGAGACGGGCAGCACGGAGCCGTTCGCGTACAGCTCGCTCATGGAGCGTTGGGGCCGGCGGGGTGCGCCCGGTGCGCCGATCAGGAAGTGGGCGTGCTCCCCCATCTCCGGTATGCCGTACGCGAGCGGATGGTCGTGCAGCGCCTCGACCTTGGCGAAGTCGGTGGCCATGGCGCGCAGCCGTGCCTCGTCGCGTTCGGTGCGGCCCTGGAGGTTGACGGCGTCGGTGCCGATCTCGCAGAGCGCCCCGGCCAGCGCGGACTCCGGGTCGAGTCCCGCGCCCGCGCCGAAACACATGCGGCCCAGGCCCCCGTCGGGGCGTACGGCGACGCCCGTGACGACGGGGATCGGGAAGGAGATCCGGGTGTCGAAGAAGCGGGCCTCGTAGCCGTACATCTCCAGCCGGTCGACCATCTGCCGGGTGGCGGGCCGGGTACTGGTGCGCGGGTCGATCTCGGGGAGCGCCGCCTGCCCGTACCAGGTGAGCAGGAAGGCATCGCGTTCGACGACCTCCATCAGGCCCCAGTAGACGGCTTCCTCCAGACAGCCGCCGGAGGCACAGCCGTTGGAACTCTCCTGGACGAAGCGGTTCTCCAGGCCGGGCGCGTGGTAGTACGTCAGCACCTCGGGGACCAGGATCGGCCGGCTGTCGCGCAGGGAGTACCCCCACACCCAGGGGATCTCGCGGTCGGGTGTGAAGGGGGCGACACGCGGGTTGGCGCGGTGGAACTCGGGCGAGTACAGCCCGCACTCCCGGGCGTCGAGGGCGTGTTCGCCGCGCGCCCGCAGTCCGGTCAGGGAGTCCCGCACGCCGGCGGCCCTGGCCCGGGCACGCATGCCCGCGTAGCGCTCCAGGCCCTCCAGTACGCCGATCCGCTCGCTCTGCGCGAAGGTGTCGGCGTGTCCGCCCCAGAACGTCTCGCGCAGGTACTCGCCCGACCGCATCGAGAAGCAGCCGATGGTGGCGGAGGTGGACAGCGACGACACGTCGTGGATGACGGACGGGCCAAGGGATCCGCACACGGGGTTGGCGTAGGGCTCGACGGGCAGCTCGTACGCGCTGATGTCCCGTATCCGGAAGGTGCCCGGTTTGTGCTTGGGGGCGGGGCGCAGGGTGAGGACCACGGCCTCGGCGGTGTCCTGCTCACTGCGGCCGCAGCGTGGGCACTCCGGGTCGGGCACCAGCGGGTAGTGACGCACCATCAAGGTCGCCAGGTCCACGAGGTGGATGGCGGGGAACGTTCCGGTGCGCGGTCCGGTGCCCTCCAGCCGGGCGGCGATCAGCCCGGCCAGCGCGGACGCGGTGAACGGGGTGACGTACGGCGACTCGCCGGAGGCCCGGGTACCGGAGCCGAGTTCGAGTGCCTCCCGCAGCGCGATGGACCGCACAGCCTGCCAGCGCCGTGCCAGACAGCGGGCGCACGGCCGGGCGGGTGTTTCGTCCACCTCGCCGGATCCGGCTGTACACCCGCCCGGGTCCGGGAAGGGCCCGACGACGGCGTGCCGACCGTAGAACCGCACGGGTACGGAGCCGGGCACGGTGTCCGGCGCCGCGTCGGCGAAAGCGTCGTGGACACCCAGGGGCGCCACGTCGAGCGGTGCCCCCGTGCCGTGGGCGGCAAGACCACGGCGGAGCCGTTCAGCCAGGTCCCCGCAGGAGCGCTCCAGCGGATCGGTGGTCTCAGCGGGCATCGCTGCCGCCCGTGGCCGCGGTGGTGAGCAGGATCCGGGCCGTGCTGATGCCGCCCTCGGGGAGGTCGGCCGGGGTGGTGGGCACGTGGAGCACGTCCCGCCCCGCGCCGCGCAGCCGCTCGAGCACCGCGTCGAAGGTGGTGGCGGTGCCGTCCGCGGCAACGGAACCGCCGGTCACCGCGATCGTGCCGGCAGCGAGGTCCCGCAGCAGCGGGTCGCCGGTGTCGACCGCCTGCGTGGCGTCCTCCGCGGCGAGCTGGATCTGCCCCAACAGGTCGCGCAGCGCCGCACAGGCCGCCGCCCGGCGAGACAGGCCCGCGCCGACCGCCCAGCGCCCGCCGCTCTCACGGGCCAGGACGACCTGGGCCGAGGAATGCGCGCCCTCGCCCAGATCGACGAGCTCCGCCTCGATGTCCAGGTTGGCCGCCGACTTGAGCAGGAAGACCAGCTCCGGGTCGGCGTCCGCGGTCACGGTGCCGGTCCGGGCGGCGCCGCGGACGGCGCGCAGCAGCGCGTCATGGGCCAGCGCCGACAGCAGTCCGCGTCCCGCCGCCTCCTCCGCCGTGCCGCCGGCACCTGTGCCCGCGGCCGTCGCCTGGTGCAGCCGCTGCCGGTTGTACGCGCCGAAGGGGCGCACGGCGGCCGCGGGCACCGCGACCGGCTCCTTGGTGAGCAGCGAGGTCGCCGTGATCCAGGCGGTGACGTCCTCCCCGGTCCAGCCGGTGCCCGCGCCCGTCGTCAGGGCGTCGGGGCCGACAGCCGCGACCGCACCGGCGCGGTCCTGCGTGGCCACCAGGGGCACCACGTGCTCCACGTACGCCTCGGCCGCCGCGTACAGCGCCCGGGTGCGCGCACCCGCGAGATGGTGCACGTCGAAAGCGGCGATCCTGCGGCTCACGCCGTGGCCCAGTGCCACCTCGACCCGGCTGATCTTCAACGGGGTCTGGGTCAGGCCCTCGTCGTCGTACCGGCTGAAGACCCCGGTGTACGGGCGGACCAGCGCTGTGCTGACCCGGTTCAGCTCGTCGACCAGCGACTGCGCCTCACGGGCCGTGTCCACCGTCGGGGTGACCGGCAGCGAGAGCCCTTCGGGCAGCTCCGCGGCCCGTTCCTCGGCGAGAAGGGCACAGCGGCCGCAGCGCGGGTGGGGCAGGACCGGCTCGGCCATGACGTCCAGCGACTCGAGATCCTGGACGAGGACCTGACGGTCCGTCTCCGCGGGCAGCGCGCCCGTGACGATCCGGAAGACCTCGTAGCCCAGGAGGTTGCCCGACATCGCGGCGACCGGGCCCAGCAGCGGACCGCCGGCGTCCGGCGCCGGGGTGACGGTACCGGCCGCGATCCCGCTCCACAGGTCGGCGGCCGCACCGGAGTCGACGTTGCCGCCGAGCCGCAGCACCGCGCAGCACAGGCAGCCGGTGGAAGCGGCGGTGGACAGCGGACCGGTGACGGCCCGCTCGCCGAAGGTCCAGGCGGGGATCAGCGTTTTCCCCTCGGGCACCTCGTCGGCGAGCAGCCGCTGGGCGCGGGCGGCTGCGTCCACACCGGTGACGACCACCACGTCGTACTCGCCGAGGCGGTCCCAGCCGGTGCGGTCCTCACCACCCGCCTCCGCACCGATCCGGTCGAGCCGCACCGTGCAGCCGTCCGCGCTCGCCTCGTGCGCCTCGGACTCGACATCGGCGAAGACGGTCGTGACGCCGATGCGCGCACAGCCGTTGCGGACCAGGCTCAACGCGCACCAGCGCGCGACCGCGTCGTCGCCGAGCACCGCGACCGAGGTGTTCCTGAACCGCGAGAACCGCTCGACGGCGCCGTCGACGTAGTGGTCGACGTACGCGATCTGCGCGCCGAACCGCCGCGTCACGTCCGCGCCGAGCCCGGCGAAGTCGCCGTCCTCGGCCTCCGGTATGTCGCGGGCGAACCCCCGCTCGTACAGCGTCTTGACCAGTTCGGCCGCCATGGCCCGCTGGGCCGGGCCGAAGCCCTGGCAGACGTCGGCCAGTCGGTGGTGCCCGGCCAGGTGCGGGACCAGAAGGGAAGCGAAGCGGTAGGCGGTACGGCCTGTGAGATGGAAGCCGCCGTCGGCGTTGTGGAAGAGAACCCCGCCCGGGGTCTCGGTGAACAGCACGTCCCGGCGGATGCGGGGCCGGGTGCCGGCGAGCGAGTCGAACGTGTCGGTCATTGCTTCGGCGATGGCTTCAGCCATTAGGGATCACACCTTCTCTGTCCGGTCTGCCGTCCGGAGCTCTGTCCGGTCGAGTTCGTTCGGGGCGTGGCCGCGTGCGTACACGCGGAGCAGGTCGTGCACCCGGTAGGGGCCGGGCGGCCCTTCCTCCAGAAATCCGGCGTCCGCGAGCCGTTCCAGGACGCTCTCGGCTTCGGGGGCCGCCATCTGGAGCACCGGTGCGCAGTCCTGTGCCCGCAGCGCGTTCAGGGGCAGCCGCCCGATCCGTACGAAGGCCTCGGCCAGCCTGGGATCGATCCGGGCGAACGCTTGGCGGAGTACGTGTGCGACGGACATCCGGGGTGAGTCGGCCAACGACAGCCGGGCGAGCGGGTCCTCGGCCAGCCAGTCGACCCCGTCGGCGAGCCGCAGCCCGGGGCGGGTCAGCAGCCGGGCGGCCATGATGCGCAGGGCGAGCGGATAGTGACCACAGGCCGCCGCGAGTCGCCGGGCCGCCTCGGGCTCGGCCTCCACACGCTCGGCACCGAGTACGGCGCGCAGCAACCCGTGGGCGTCCTCGTCGTCGAAGGTGGAGAGCCGGTGCACCCAGCCGCCGTGGGTGGCGATCAGACTCGCGAGCCCCATCCGGCTGGTGACGATGGCGGCACCGCCAAGACGGGCCGACAGCACGGGTCTCACCTGGTCGGCGTCCACCACGTCATCGAGGACGAGGAGCGCCGCATCACCGGGCCGACGGTCGCGCAGGGCCGCGGCCACATCCTCCGCCACCGCGGACGAACTGCGCGGCACCCCGTCCGGGTGGACCATCCGCACCAGCAGCCGACCGGCGGGGAAGCTGTCCCGCACCAGGTGGGCGACGTGGTGGGCGAGGGCCGACTTACCGATGCCCGGCGCTCCGGACACCAGCACGGTCACGGGTTCGCCGTCGCTGTTCCCGGCCGCGGTGAGGCGGGCCACCATGGCGGTGACCTCGGCCGTCCGCCCGGTGAAGGACGGCACCCCCGGCACGGGGACCACCAGCGACGGTCCCGGTTGCGCGGCGCCCGCCCCCTGTTCCGGTGCGGGCGCCCACGACCTCGGCCGTGCCTCGGCCGCGCTCCCCAGGTCCTCGCCGCGCAGGACGGCCAGTTCAAGTCTCTGCAGCGCCGGGGACGGGTCCACGCCCAGCTCATCGTGGAGGTACTCCTTGACCCGCCGGTACTCCGCCAGCGCCTCGGCCTGCCGGCCGCTGCGATAGAGGGCCTCGATCAGTTGCTCGCGGAACCGCTCGTGGCCGGGGTGCTTGCGGGTCAATCCCCACAGTTCGACGAGCGCCTCGCCACAGTGACCAAGACGCAACTGCAGGTGGCAGACGCGTTCCAAGGTCCTCAGCCGTTCCTCCTCGAGCCGGGGCACCTCGTCGCGGTGGAGCACGTCGGAGCGGACGTTGGCCAGCAGCGGCCCCTCCCACAGCGACAGCGCGTCCTTGAGGAGACGGAGTTCGGTCTCCGGGGTGCGGGACGACTCCGCCCGGGCCAACCCTTCCCGAAATCCGATCAGGTCCAGGGCCCGCGGTCCGGCGGTGATCCGGTAGCCGCCGGGCACCGCTTCGACGGACGTCTCGATCACCCCGTGCCGGGTGAAGAGCTGCCGCAGCCGCAGGACGCAGGTCTGGAGCGCGGCCCGGGCTGTGACGGGCTGTTCCTCGCCCCAGATGGCCCGTTGCAGGTATTCGGCGGAGACGACCGTGTTGGCGTGCAGCAGAAGCACGGCCAGCAGGATGGTGGGTTTGGAAGGCTGGAGTACTGCGGTGTCTGAGCCGTCGGTGAGGCTCAGCGGCCCGAGAATGCGAAACCGCATCGCGTCCGCCTAGTCCCAGCCGTTGACCAGTTTGCAGACCGGGACGACGGCCGCAGCGACTTCCTCGTCCGGCGCCGGCGCCGCGGGCCCCTCGACGCCGGACGCCGCCGCGGCACCGCTCGAGGCCGATACCACGACGAGAGCGAACCCCAGCGCGGTGACGACCCGCGCGGGCACGGATGACTTCCTACAGGGCAGTGTCCCGGTCACGATCTCCCCCAGGGTCGGAACTCCTCACCGGATCGCTTCCGGCCATTTCGACGATGCCAGCGCGAAAGCCGCACCAGAGGAGACACCGGTGTCAGCATGCTGACAGGGGCCAGCGGCCGGGCTACAGGATCGTGACACCGCCTGACCGGAACCCGTCACCGAGGAGGGCGGCACCCGCCCTTGACCAGGGGCGCGCCCAACACCAGGGGGCCCTCGGTCCGGTTGCCGGGATGACGCCTGTGATCCGCCGCTGTCGCCGGTGACACGTACGCCTCCGACGCGACTGGACGCGGCCTCTACCGATCTCCGAGGTGAACTGGGGCTTCCCCTGCGCCCAGGCGCCAAGCCGGTCCGGTGTAGCCGCCGTTGGCCCACAGCAGCATGGCCGTGCGGAAAACTGGCGCAGGCGCGGCAACCATGGCGCGTCTTCCGCAGAGCCCGCTGCGACCCCGACCCTGGGCCTGTCAGGCGGACGCGATGCTTTCGGGGTCGTCCGCCGGGGTGCCGACGCGGAGCCACCGGTAGCCGTACGGGGGCAGGTCGACGTGGAACATGCCGTCCTCGCCTGCCTTGAGACCGGTGTGTCCCTCGTCGAGCAGGTCCGTCAACCGTCCGCCGGGTCCGGCTTCGGCCAGTTCCAGCCGTACGGTGTGCGGCCGGTCCGCGAAGTTGTGTACGGCCAGCACGGTGCCGTCGCCGGCGCGGCAGACGTGCGCCAGCACGGCGTCCTCCCCCGTCGTGAGCAAGCGGTAGTCACCCCAGGCCAGTTCGGGGGCCTCCCGGTAGCGTTCGATGAACAGCCGCATGCGGCTCAGCAGGGAAGCAGGATCGCGGCTCTGCTCGTACACGTTGACCTTCTGGGGGCCGAACGCTCCGTCCACCAGCGGGTTGGGGAAGGCGTCCGGCTCGGCGGTGGAGAACCCGGCGCCCTTCTCCGGGGTCCACTGCATCGGGGTGCGTACGGCCTGGCGTCCCTCCGCGGCCAGGTTCTCGCCCATGCCGAGTTCCTCGCCGTAGAAGAGCACAGGGGTGCCCGGCAGGGTGAACAGCAGGCTGTAGGCCAGTTCGACGCGGCGTCGGTCGCCGTCGACCATGGGCGGAAGCCTGCGCCGCAGCCCCCGGTCGTACAGCTGCATGTCCTTCTCCGGGCCGAACGACGCGAACACCTCGGCCCGTTCGGCCTCACTGAGTTTGTCGAGGGTGAGTTCATCGTGGTTGCGCACGAACATGGCCCAGTGGGCGTCGCGCGGCGCCGCGGGACGGTCGCGCAATGCGGCGGCCAGCGGCCTGGCGTCGTGGCGTGCCATCGACAGGTACATCTGCTGCATCGCGACGAAGTCGAAGCACATGGTGAGTTCGTCGCCGCGGTCCGAGGAAGGGTCGCCGAAGAAGCGGGTGGTGCCGTCGTAGGGCAGGTTGACCTCGCCGAGCAGGACCGACTCGCCGTTGCGGCGGCCGAGGAAGGCACGCAGGTCGGCGAGGTACTCGTGCGGGTCGGGCAGGTCCCCCGCGTCGCTCTGCCCGTCGGTCTCCAACAGGAAGGGCACGGCGTCGACCCGGAAACCGGACAGGCCGAGCTGGGTCCAGAAGCCCATGATGCGGGCTATCTCGTCACGGACCTCGGGGTGGGCGACGTTGAGGTCGGGCTGCTGCTTGTAGAAGCGGTGCAGGTAGTACTGGCCGCTGCCCTCGTCGTACTCCCACAGACTGTCCTCCGCATCGGGGAAGACCACCCCCTGCGGGCCGTCCTCGGGGGGCTCGTCCTTCCAGACGTACCAGTCGCGGTGGGCGGAGTCCCGGCCGGAGCGGGCGTCCTGGAACCAGGGGTGCTCCTCGGAGGTGTGGTTGACGACGAGATCGGCGATCACGCGGATACCGCGGTCGCGCGCGGTGCGGACGAACTCGGCGAAGTCGCCGAGGGTGCCCAGGCGCGGGTCCACGCCATAGAAGTCCGTGATGTCGTAGCCGTCGTCGCGCTCCCGCGTCGGATAGAAGGGCATCAGCCACACGCAGGTCACACCGAGGCGCACCAGGTGGTCGATGCGCTGCGTGAGCCCCGCGAAGTCCCCGATGCCGTCGCCGTTGCCGTCCTGGTACGTCTCGACGTCCAGGCAGTACACCACCGCGTTCTTCCACCACAGGTCGGACGTGCGTGTCAGACGCATCGGTACTCCTTCGCCGAGGCGGGAACCGGGCGGGTCACGTCGAGTCGCGGCAGTACCTCGGCGCCGAACGCGTCGATGAACGCGGCCTGTTCGCGGCCCACATGATGCAGCATCACCGCGTCGAACCCCAGGTCGGCGTACTCCTGGAGCCGGGCGGCGTGCCGGCCGAGGTCGCAGGAGACGTCGACCGTGCGCGCCACCTGCTCGGGGGTGACGTGCTCGCTGACGACGTCGAACAGTTCCACGGAGTCGAGGTCCCAACTGGCCGGCGGGGCGTGCACGTTGGTCCGCCACTGCTCGTGTGCGAGGGCGAGCGCCTCCGCCTCGTCGGGCGCCCAGCTCAGGTGCACCTGGAGGTGGAGGGGTCCACGGCCGCCCGCGTCACGGTACGCGCCGATGATCTCTCGCAGGCGTTCGCGCGGGGCGTTGACCGTGATCAGTCCGTCCGCCCACTCGGCGCACCAGGCCGCGGTGGCAGTGCTGCACGCGGCTCCTATCAGCGGCGGTTCCTCGGGCGGCAGCGTCCACAGCCGGGCTCGGTCCACGGTCACCAGCCCGTCGTGGCTGACCTCCTCGCCCCGCAGCAGCGCCCGGATGACGTCGACGCACTCCCGCAGGCGCGCGGAACGGATGTCCTTGCGGGGCCAGCCCGCGCCGGTGATGTGTTCGTTGGAGGCCTCTCCGGTGCCGAGCGCTGTCCAGAACCGGCCCGGGTTCATGGACGCGAGCGTGGCGATCGCCTGGGCGACGACGGCGGGATGGTAGCGCTGACCGGGCGCGTTCACCACACCGAACGGCACCCGCTCGGTGGCCTGGAGAGCGGCTCCGAGCCATGACCAGGCGAAGCCGGACTCCCCCTGACGCACGCTCCACGGCGAGAAGTGGTCCGAGCACATGGCGGCGGTGAAGCCCGCCTGCTCCGCGCGTACCACGGCGTCGAGCAGATCCGCGGGCGGAATCTGCTCGTGCGAGGCGTGTAATCCGTAGACAGTCATGGCAAGCGACTACCCCCCGGACGGTCCCTCAACGGGCGCCGACCCCGCGGCTGTCGGCGCCTTCACAACTCCCGCGCCGCACGATGCGCGTGTTGGGGTGGGGGCGCGGGAGGACGCTTCGGGAGCCGCTCGCTCGGAGGACGTCCTTGCGAGGAGTTCTCAGGAGACGACCTCAAAAGGCCCGCTCCGGCGAGAGCCGTCTGCGCCATGCGTCGGCGACCGCGCCGGCCTCGACGCCGACGGCTTCGTGTCCGGCCGGGCGCCGCCGCGGGTCTTCAGGCCCCGGCCCAGCACGTTCCGCGTGTCAGGTGCTCGCGTGGCGACGGACGGCCGGCCTCCGTGGAGCGGCGTGGTGGGCGGGCCGGTCGGACTTCTCGGACCGGTGCTGCCGCAGCCACAGGGTCGTCGCGGACAGCAGACCGGCGAAGACGACCAGCATGAGCACGGGCACCCACATCTGCCGACCGCCGGGGTTCTGCCACCCTCCCAAGGCTGCCGTCGCCGCCCAGAGAAGAGCGCCCAGCGCGTAGAAGGCTCGGATGCGGCGCATCTGCCGCACCGCCCGCAGGAACTTGGAGTCATCGTTCTTCGGTGCCATGCGCAGCCGTGTACCCCCTATCTCTCCTCTCGATCAACCTGAGGGATTTCTCGCCCGCAGCCAGTCCCGGTAATCCAGCAGGACCACGAACCCGGTCGTGTCTGCCCACGCCTTGACCAACTCGCCCAGGGCGTCGATGAACGGCTGGGCAGGACCTCGCGGAAGCCCTCCACGGGCTGCCCTTCGCGACGCACGGCAGGAGACCGGCTCCAAACGAATGGGCTCAGCCGTAGACCACCGACCACGGGCGCGGGAGCTCGTCCTCTTGATAGGTGATGGCGTCACGTCGCGTATGCGCGGTGTGGTCGCGGGCCAGGACGCGGTGCGCGAGTTCCGCGAAACGGCGGGCGGCCGGGTGGGCTCCCCGGCCGGTGGGCCAGGCGCCGCTGATGCGCAGGGCGAGAGGGCGGTCGGCCAGCGGCCGCCAGGCGACGCGGGCCTCCTTGCGAGCTACCGGCCCCTGGTCGAAGGCGACTCCGTGTCCCGCCGTCACGAGGGCGAGCAGGAACTCGGGGTTGGACGCGTGCCGCAGGCGGCCGGGGACGAAGCCCTCGGAGCGGCACACGTCGAGGATCCGGTCGTACCAGCCGGGTGCGTGCGCCCGGGGGAAGAGCACCAGGTCGTGGCCGGAGAGGTCGCCGAGCTTCACCTCCGGTAGCCGGGCCAGCGGCGACGTGCGCGGCAGGACGATCCCCAGGTCCAGCGAGGCTGCGGGGCCGAGGTGCAGTTCGGTGGCGTCGACGGGGTGGTGCACGAGCCCGACGTCCAGCCCGCCGCAGGACAGCAGGCGCAGTTGTTCCTCGGTGGTGACCTCCTGCAGGTCGACGGAGAGCTCCGGAGCGTGTTCCGCGCAGGCAGAGAGCAGCGCGGAGAGCACGGCGGCCGTGGTGTCGGGCGGGACGCCCGCGCGGAGCGTGCCGAGGCTGCCGTCGGCGGCGCGGCGGGCCAGGGTGCGCAGCCTCTCTTCCCGGGCGAGGAGTTCGTGGGCCTCCTCCAGCAGTGCCGCCCCGGCGGCGCTCAGACGGACGCCGCGCTGCGAGCGGTCGAACAGCTCTGTTCCGAGCTCCTTTTCCAGCCTGCGGATCGCCTGGCTGAGCGGCGGCTGCGCCATGCCCAGCCGCTCGGCGGCCCGGCTGAAGTGCAGCTCGTCGGCTACGGTGACGAAGAGGCGCAGGTGGCGTAAGAGGTCCACGATCAAGATCGTACGTGAGGGCCGCTGCGTGGGGAATGGATCGGCTGGTGGGGCCCGACCGCGATCCGAGGATCAGTGCGTGCCGGTAGCAAGGGGGAAGCAGTGACAGAGGAACGCATCCGACAGGTCTTCGCGGGGGCTGGGGCCGAGGGGCAGCTGCATGCGATTCCCGTTCGGTCACGCACGACGGTCGCCGCGGACGCCGGAGCGGAGCAGGGCGCCCGTGAAGTGGCCGTCGGCGCCGACGATCCCGTCGTGATCGCCTCGATCTTCAAGGTGCTGATGGTGCTGGAGTTCGCCCGGCAGGTCGTCGCCGGCCAACTCGACCCGCGGGAGCGGGTGCGGGTGACCGCGGCAGACCGGCTCGGTGGCTGGGGGACCGCCGGCTGTCTGGACGACGTCGAGCTGTCGCTGCGCGATCTGGCCCACTTCGCGATGTCGGTCAGCGACAACTCGGCGGCCGACCTGTTGCTGGCCCGCGTCGGCCTGGACACGGTACGGCTGCTCGCGGAAGAACTCGGCCTGGACCGGACCCGGATCGTGGGCGGACCGCGAGACCTGCTGGAGTCGATGCTCGCGGAGGTGGGGGCGCGGGACGAGCGAGAGTTCGCCGTGCGCTACCCGGCCCTGCCGGACGACCGCAAGAAGCGACTCGCCGTGCTGGACCCCCGCCACACGACGGCGAGCACACCTCGCGAGATCACCCGGCTGCTCCACCTCATCTGGAGCGACGCCGCCGGGCCGCCGGAAGCCTGCGCGTTCGTACGTGACCTGATGAGCCGTCAGGTCTTCCGCCACCGCCTTGTGTCGGGCTTCCCCGACGACGTCACCGTCGCGGCCAAGACCGGAACCCTGCCAGGGCTGCACATGGAGGCGGGCGTGGCCCGCTACCCCGACGGCGAGTGCTACGCGATCGCCGTCTTCGCCCGCACCCAGGACCTGAACGCCTCCCGCGCGACGGTGGACGCCGCCATAGGCAGGGCAGCCGGCATCGCGGTCGACTTCCTCCGCGGCAACGGCGACGGCCGGTGACCAGGTGCCATATGCGTTCGCGTATCACCAGGGCCTGACTCCGGTCTTGGACACGGCCGTTCACGCCCTGATCTTCTGACGACATGACCCAGGACACACCTGTCACGAACAGCTCAGACATGCCCTCCGGCCGCACACTCAACCGCCGTTCCGTGCTGCGCGGTGCCGCACTCGGCGCCGCCTCCCCGCTGATCCCGGCCACGGCCGCCACCGCCTCGGCCGGGAACCGCGGCCCGCGCAGTGGCCAAGACGCAGGCGCGGCCACGTTCCGCTGGCTCGGCACCGCCGGCTGGCGCATCGACGTCGGCGACCGGACCGTACTCTTCGATCCGTACCTCACTCGCTTCACCACCGGCCTGTACGAGGGTGCCTTCAACCCCCGGACCGCACTGCAGACCCGGCCGGAGGTCGTGGACGCGCACATCGGCCACCCCGACCTCGTCCTGGTCAGCCACTCCCACTGGGACCACCTCGCCGACGTCCCCCACATCGCCAGGACCACCGGGGCGCGCGTCGTCGGCACCGAGACCACGTACCACCTGCTGGTCGCGCTGGGCGTCGACGCGGCGCAGATCTCCGTCGTGAAGGGCGGCGAAGTGCTGGACTTCGACGGGATCATCGTCGAAGTCGTACCGAGCCTGCACAGCCGCAACAACAAGTGCGCCTACTTCGCCCCGGGCACACTGAGCTCCCCGCCCCCGACGGTCCCGAGCACCATCTCAGACCTGCCGGAGGGCGACACCCTCGCCTTCCAGGTGACGGCCGGGGACAGCGGCCCGTCCGCCTTCCTCATGGGGGCCAGCGACTTCTCCGAGCGTGCGGTACAGGGCCTGCGCCCCGACCTCGCAATGATCGCCGTACCCTCCAGCACCGCCACACACCGCTACGTACCCCGGCTGCTGCGCGCGCTGGACCACCCTCGCGTGACCGTGCCCGTCCACTGGGACAACTTCGAAACACCCCTGAGCGGTTCTCCCGAACGAGACCCGGCGATGGATCTGGACACGTTCGTCGCGCAGGTCGAAAAAGTGGCCCCGGCGACGCGGGTCGTCATCCCGGACTACCACACGCTGTACGACGCCACCATGCGACCCAAGAGCGCCTAGAGCTCACGGGCGCAGGTGTCCCCTCCGACACGGCTCGTCATCCCAAGGCACCGGGACGACGCGGTCCGGCCGTGGGGGACATGCTGCCGCGGGCCCGATTCGGTCACCTTCCAGAACACTCATCAGGAGAGGCACGATGACTTCCTTACCCCGCCACCGCGGCACGAGCACTCCTCTGACGAGGCGTCATTTGGGCCAACTCGCGGCTCTCGGGCTTGTGGCCGGTGTCGGCTCGGTGGGTCCCACCTCCTCGGCCGTGGCCGCCGAAACGGACGACGGGCGGGTTCACTACGCCCGGGCCCGCAGGCTGGCCGGGACCGACCCGGTCCTAAACGCCCTCGTAACGGCGCTGACCCCCGGCCACGAATTCCCCCGCCCGCCCGCGCCGGCTCCGATCAAGCTCTTCGACAACCTCGCCATGCTGAGCACGGGATGGGTCTCCGCGATGGCCGTGCTCACCGACGACGGGATCGTGCTCATCGATGCCCTCACCTCCGCCGCGGATGCCGAGAACGTGCTCCTGCCCGGGCTCCGAGAACTGGGGGCCGAGCCGGAGAAGATCAGATACGTCGTCGTCACCCACGGCCACGACGACCATTTCGGCGGAGCACGGTATCTCGCTGACCATTACGGAGCACGAGTGCTGATGTCTGCAGCCGACTGGGACCTCGTCGCCGGCACCCGACCCACCGACGCCCCCGCCCGGGACCTCGAGATCGCAGACGGGCAACGGCTCACGCTCGGCGGCACAACAATCCAACTGCACCACACTCCCGGCCACACACCGGGCACCGTCTCACCGATCATCCCGGTGAGAACAGGCAGCGAGCGTCACACCGCCATGCTGTGGGGCGGCACCAACCCGCCCACCACACCCACCGCACTGCGCACCTATCTGAGGTCCATCCACTCCTTCCGGGCACAGACGCGGCGTACGAACGCGGACGTGGAGTTGTCCAACCACCCCAACGACTACGGCCTCCAGCGTGCCGAGCAACTCCGCAGCCGGCCCGACGGTCCGAACCCCTTCGTGCTCGGCCGCACGCGGACACAGCGGTACATGACGGTGATGGACTCCATGCTGCGCGGGCGCCTCGCCGACGCCTGAGCCCGGTGTGTCAGCGCAGGATCGCCCGCAGCTCAACGAAAGGACCACGTCGTAAGTGAACGCCGTCCCGACGCTGGCGATCAGCGCCCTCCTGGTGATTCTTCTGGGCGTGTTCGTGCTGAGCGTCTGGAAGACCGCGCGGGGCTTGCCGACTCGCCGCTGGAAGCGCCCCGCATGGTGGGCTTTCCCCGCAGTCGTGCTCATCGGTATCGGCTGCGTCACCTGGTTCGTCGGAGCCCTGTCCGGTGGCCTCGACGTCGGGGAGGCGTGCGCGGCTCGTGGCGTGCCGTACGACAAGAAATACCGGGCTGAACACTGGCGTGAGCCATCACGCTGGTTCCCTCTGCACAACAAGTGCAACGCTCAGCACGACTTGGTGCCCGCCTTCGTCAACCCCACGCTCGTCGCCGTCGCCGTGCTGCTCCCCTGCTGTGTCGCCGGGCAGTTGCGGCGTCGGCCCTCGAAAGGAACAAGCGTGAGATACGGCATTGACAGTCGGTCACCGGCGGGCTGACACCTCCGTACCAAGACCCGCCTTGGCGAGCAACCAAAGGGAATCAACGACATCCGACTGAGCTTGATCTTGGTCGGGGCATCGGGACGCAGCCAGTTGGCCACATCCACAGTCGGCACCAGCCGTCCCTCGGCGAGCTTCAGCTGCGGCGGTGCGGCCAGCAGCCGCCCGGGCCGAGCGGTGTCGATGGGGTTGTCTTTAGTCGGTCGCCGGGTCCAGGGAAATGGGGGCGTCCTCGTAAAAGGGCACCTCGTAGACCACCGATACGCAGCAGCAGTGCTCCGGCTCCGTATGGACGTAGCGCACGATGTGTTCCACCGTGGCGTCCCGCGGGCGCGAACACCGTCCCCGAGCCACCCCCTCCCGGGACGCGGCGAGCCGGGCCGGCTTGCGGCCCCGCAGCCATGCCTCGCGTTCCGGTCTGTCGGTCACGGCGAGCCCGAGCCCGACGGGGAAGCGACTGACCGCATACACGACGAGATCTTCTCGCCCGACCGTGGCGAAGTGCAGCTGACGGTCGGCCAGGGAGCACGCACTGCGGCCATGGACCCGACCGCAGTGCGGGCAGGGGCCGTCATCGAGAACGACGGTCCCCGGGTCGGCGTCCAGCAACTGTCCCAGGAGCAGCCGCAGCCCCGCGCGGACCATCAGGAGACGCTCTCCTTCCAGACCCGCCGACTGCGCGGTGAGGCGGGCCCGTTCGTCGGGGGCAAGCCCTTCACGCAGGGCTCGACGCTCTTCCGGCGTCAGCGTGGACAACACGAGGGTGCGCAGTGCGACGTAGCCGATCTCGCTGTCGGACCGCGCGCGGCCGAGATCGAGCGGTGGCGCGGGCAACGGAGTGCGCCGCTTACCCCAGCCGCCATCGGGATTGGTCGCCGGAACGATGGGAAAAGACGCGGGCAGGGGCACGTGATCGGGCACCGCGGGTTCCATCAGGTCCCTCCCTCCCCCGGTGTCAGGCGCCGGTCCGCCCGTCGACGAGCTCACGTACGACGTCGAGGTGGCCGTTATGACGGGACGTCTCCTCGATGAGGTGGAGGATCACCCACCGGAGGTCGACGTGGCGGCCGTCGCTGATGGGACGCTTGGCCGTCGAGTCCAGGTCGTGTTCGGCCACCAGGCGACGGCAGCGGGCGCTCTGCTCCTCGTACTCGGCGAGAAGCTGGGGCAACGGTATATCGACCGCTGTCCGCATCTCCGGGTCGGGATCATCGTCGGTCGCCTCGGCGAGCGGCCCCGCGAGCTCCTCGCCCAAAAACATCACGTGGAACCAGTAGTACTCGACCCACCGCAGATGGCTGATCAACCCGCACAACGTCATCAGCGGCGAACCCGGGAGCGGGGCCTTGCAGGCGTCTTCGGCGGACACTCCCGCGCACTTGGCGCGCGCGGTGTCGCGGGCGTAATCCAGGAAGGTGACCAGTTGCGTGCGCTCGTCCCACGCAGGAGGCGTGTCGGTTCGTTGAGTCATCGCCAGGAGTTTCCCGCAGCTTGGAAGGAGTGTCGACCCAATTGATCGGACGGAGGACGGATCCCAGCAGGCGCTGCTGCGCGGGCGGTTCGAGGAGGTCCTTCAGCACCCCTCACGCTGCATCGTGCTGTTCCCGGCCAGCGTGCCCGCGATCCTGCGGGGCTCCTGGAGTTCACTGGGACCGACCAGATCCTGCGGATCTACGGCACCGTCCCCGACGCACAAGCCGCCTGGCCACGCACAACCTGAGAACACACAAGCGTCCCGCTGCGACTGCCCGTTCGGGTGGCCGGAGTCCGCTGCCCCGCAGGGGGGTGCCGCTTGCGGCCCCGGCCATCGTCCTTGCGTCGCTGCGGAGTTGGTGCGCGCTCCCGCTCGCCCCACGGCCACAGGGACGATCCCGCGCGAGGGCGTGTCCCGGAGGGGGAGACGCGGATCCTCGTGCCTGCGGCCGCCGGCTATCGCCGACCGAGCGCGGCGGCCGCCACTCCCCACTGTCCCAGCCGCCCGGGGCCCCGCGCCCTGAGCGGTGCTGCCTGGCTGAGTTTCGTTCACCGCGCCCGTCACACCTGACGCGTACTCACAGCGCTGCCACGGCCAGCGCGCAGGCCACCACGACCACCGCCACCGGCAGCATCACCACCCGTACCCGGCTCATCCACTGCGGCCGTTCGACGTCAGCCGCGACCACGTGATCGGTACATCCCGCCAGGCCTGCTTCCGCACCGCCGGCGTTCCCGTCGTCTTGAGGCTCAAGCCAGTAGGCGCCCGTCAGCCGGGCGTAGGCCACCGCTGTCCGGTCTGATCCCATGCCGTCCGTCATGCCACCTTCAACGAACGAGCGGCAGGACAGATGCGACAGGGCCCGGATCCGTGTGGATCCGGGCCCTGCATCGCAGTAGCGGGGACAGGATTTGAACCTGCGACCTCTGGGTTATGAGCCCAGCGAGCTACCGAGCTGCTCCACCCCGCGCCGGTGATCGCCACCTTACGCCATCACCACCCCGGTGAAGACCACTCCGGTGATTGAGTGGCCTAGCTTGTCGGGATCTCAGGTATGGACTCTCAGCGGCAGCTGCATGCCCGGACGTCGGGATTTCGGTGATCCGCTGCCGCACGAGGAGTGGGACTGTCCCTTCGGCGCCGAGCCCGCCCGCGGGCTCAGGTGAGGGCGGCCGCCAGGCAGGCGAAGGCGGCGACGATGACAGCGATGCGGACGTAGTGCCAGCGGTCCCAGCGCTTCATCTGCTCCTTGTAGTCGGCCGGCCGGCTGCCCTCGGTCCACGTCTTGACTCGGTTGTTGATCGGGACGAGCACCATAATCGACATCAGCACGCTGGCGATCAGCAGCGCGGCGGCGGTCACGACGAGGCCGGTGCCCTCGTCGTCCCATCCGGCGACGGCCCAGACCCCGACGAGGACGAGAGAGCCGATATACCAGAACGGCATCACGGCCCCGCCCACTCGGGCGCCGTGGACGCGGCCTCGTAGGCCGTTGTCGCCTGGGAGTGCGTTGAGGATCGGGTTGATGAAGAAGGGGACGGCGAACTCCACCCCTACCATCACGCCGACGACCACGATGGTGACGACCTCGAGCGCATTGAGCATGATGACCCCTCCTGGGATCTAGCATCGCTAGGTAATGAAGCAACGCTATCACTGCAGTCGCTCGAATATCTAGCGGTGCTAGGATCAAATCATGTCGGTACAAGAACGCAAGCAGCGCGAACGGGCGGAGCGCGAGCGCCTCATCGTGGCCACCGCCCGCGAACTCGCCGAGCAACAGGGCTGGGACGCGGTCACCACCCGCCGGCTCGCCGAACGCATCGAATACAGCCAGCCCGTCCTTTACAGCCACTTCCGCGGCAAGCGCGAGATCATCGGTGCCGTCGCTCTGCAGGGCGCTACCGAGATGGCCGCGGCGATGCGGGCCGCGACCGCTGCCGCCGACGGGCCCCGCGCCCGGGTCACCGCGCTGGCCCGCGCCTACCTCGCCTTCGCCGAACGCCATCCGGCGGTCTACGACGCCCTGTTCCAGCTCGACGGCGGCCTGCCGTACGCGCAGGAGGACACCCCCGAACCGCTGAAGGACGCCTTCGCCGCGCTGCTGGAGTGCCTCAGCGAGGTCGCCGGGGACGGTGTGCGCCCTGAGCTGTTCACCGAGACGTTCTGGGCGTCCCTGCACGGACTGGCCACCCTGACCCGTGCGGGACGGCTGCCGCCGCAGGACACCGAGCGCAGGACGGAGCTGCTGGTGGAGCGGCTCGCCATGCTCTGACGCACTGTTCCGGGGCGCATATAGCCGACATCCTCGGGCCCCGCCGCCTGCCTGCGGTCGGGGCTTCCCGTCGCTCGCGCCCACACGGAGCAGCCACAGATCGCCGGCCCCGTGCCCTCGCCATATGGGCTCCGACCGCGGCGTACACCGCTGCCGAAGCCCAAATGCCCTCTGTCGCCCACCGGTTCGCAGCCCTGGCCGAACAGACCGCAGCCCTCCGTCCGCGGCCGCGGACGGAGGGCTTGGGCGTTGCCGGGCCCTGCGCTAGAAGGTCAGGTTCCAGGCGTCGATCTTGCCTGTGTCGGAGGCGGCGTTGTCGTTGACGCGCAGCTTCCAGGTGCCGTTCGCGACCTCCGAGGAGGCGTTCACGGTGTAGGTCTGGGCGATGTTGTCGGCGCTGCCGCCGGTGCGGTTGTGCAGCGCGTAGACGGTGCCGTCCGGCGCCACCAGGTCGACCTTCAGGTCGCCGATGTAGGTGTGCTTGATGTCCACACCCATCTTGAGGGTGGCCGGGGCGTTGCCGGTCACGCCGGTGACGGCGATCGGGCTCTCCACGGTCGCGTTGTCGTTGATGGCGAAGTCCGCGAGGTTCTCGAAGTACTTGCCGGGCGGCGGGGTGGTCCCGACGGCCTTGAGGGCGTCGGTCTGTCCCTCGCCGAAGAACGAGTTATTGGCCGTGGTGCCCGTGCAGCGGCTGTCCGAGGGGCAGGCGACGTCGTTCGCCTGGGCGGCGAGCTTGGCGCGGATCTGCGCGGGGGTGATGCCCGGGTTGGCGCTGGCGATGAGTGCCGCCACGCCGACCACGTGCGGGGTGGCCATCGAGGTGCCGCTCTTGCTGCCGTAGCCGCCGCCGGGGACGGTGGAGTACACGCTGCTGCCCGGCGCCGCGATGTCGATGACGCCTTGCCCGTAGTTGGAGAACGAGGCCTTGGTGACGCCCGTGCCGTTGGCCGCGACGGTGACCACGCCCGGCAGTTCGGTCGGGATGTCGAGGCAGGCGTTGGTGATGGTGCGGGTGACCGGCGTCGAGTCGTTCGGGCTCGCGGAGTCGGTCGTCTTGTGGGCGAGGTCGTAGTTCTCGTTGCCCGCGGCGGCGATCTGGAGGGAGCCCTTGTTCTCGGCGTACTCCTGGGCGCGCTTGACGCCCTCGATGATGGCGGCCTGGTCGATGTTGTCCGGGCAGTTGAACTGCCACGGGTCCGTGTAATAGCTGTTGTTGGTGACCTTGAAGCCGTGGTCACCGGCCCAGACGAAGCCGCAGATGGTGTTCTCGGCGAAGAAGAAGGAGTTGCCCGGCTCGGCGACGCGGACCGCGGAGATCGTCACCCCGGGGGCCACGCCGACGACGCCCTTGCCGTTCTTGGCCGCGGCGATGGTGCCCGCTACGTGGGTGCCGTGCGTGTCGACGTCCCGCCAGGCGCCGGCACGGGTGTCCGGCTTGCCGTAGGCGCAGGAGACCGAGTCGGCCGCGTTGAAGTTGGGCGCCAGGTCCTGGTGCTGGTCGTCCACACCGGTGTCCAGGATGCCGACCTTGACCGAGGCGGAGCCCGGGTTCACGGCCCAGGCCTGGTCGGCCTTGATCTGGCTCATGTCGGCCCGGACCGGTTCTCCGGCCGGTGTCGAGGCCTGAGCCGGATTGGCTGGGAGCGCCGGGTTGTAGGCGTCGGCCGGGACGTCCGAGGTGCGCGTGGCGCCGACCTGCTGCACGCCGGCGACGCCGCGCATGGTGGCGGCGAATCCGCTGGACGCCGAGTGGGCGACGATCACGCCGATGGCGTCGAAGTTCGAGAAGACGGTGCCGCCGTTGGCCTCGATCGCGGAGCGGACCGCCGAACTGTCGCCGGGGGCGGTGATCACGAGGTAGGCACGCGTGCCGGCCACCCAGGCCGCGTTCTGGGAAGCGGCCGCGGCCACCGGAGCGTGAGCCTTGGCGGTCGGCAGGGTGGAGGGTGCGACGGGGAGCGTGCCTGCGAGGGCGCCCGGGGCGCCGAACGCGAAGGCGGCACCGAGCGTGGCAGCCAGCACCAGCGTGCGTCTGGAGCGGCTGGATATGTGGGGTATCAAGGCATCCTCCGGAAACGGCCCGGCCGTGCTGAGGGCACTGGCCGGGCCGTACGAAACGAGTGGTGGATGCAAGATGTCAGACGGGTCGTCCGGTACGGAAGTACCTTTCCGTACCGGGACGTTGTAGGCGTGTGGCTGAAAGTCGACGACGTGTCGTTTCACCCCGTGCCCTACATCCGGGATCGCAGGACGTCGACCTCACAGCCCGGCGCGAACGGGTCGAAGCCGTGCTCGATCAGCCAGCGAACCGCCAGCAGGCTTCGCAGCGACCACCATGCGTGGATCACGTCGAGGTCGATGTCGGTGCAGTAGCCGGCGACGACGTCGTCGAGGTGCTCCTCGTGTCCGAGCGTGAAGGTGGCGAGGTCGTACAGGGCATCACCCTGGCCCGCCTCGGACCAGTCGATGATGCCCGTGACCTCGTCGCCGTCGAGGAAGACGTGCGCGATCTGCAGGTCGCCGTGTGTGAACGCCGCAGTCCACGGCCGGAGCGCGGCCTCGGCGACCTGGCGGTTGCGGGTGACCACGTCGGCGGGCAGGAGGCCGTTGGTCACGAGCACCTCGCACTCGGCGTCGAGTTCCGCCGTCAGTGGGACGATGCTCCGGCCGGCCCTGCCGGGCCGGGGCGGCAGGGGCGCGTCGTGCAGCTTGCGGATGGCGGTGCCCGCCGCGGCCCACGCTGTCGGCGACCTGGTCGACGGCTCGCCGAGGCGCCCAAGCGTCGTCCCCGGGAGTGCGGCGATCGCGAGCACGTGCGGCTTGCGCCACAGGACCTTCGGGGTCGGGACCGGCGCGAGGGACATCGCCTCGACCTCGACGTCGATCCGCGCCTGATCGGCGTCCACTTTCAAGAACACGTCGCCGATGCGCAGAGTCGCGCGCTCGGAGTGGGCGACGACGACTTTGACCTCATCCATGGGCGACCAGTATCCCGGGGAGGATCGCCGACGTCGCGAGGTTTGTCGCCTGCGACTACGCGGCTGACCGCGTCCCGCTGCCCGGCGGGCTCGTGTACGACACCGGCCTTTCACCAGGTCGGGCCCCCACGTCTGAGGAGTTCCGACTGACCGGATCGCCGGGCAGACGGCCGCGTGGGACGCGCTGACGCCGTCGCGGCGCTATCGAGCCGCCGGACCGAGGTCGCCCGCGGCGCCGGCAGCCCGGATGGTGCTGCCGGTCGGTGATGTGGGCGACGGGGGCAGTGGGATGGCGGCCGGGTCCTGGTGCGGCGGCGGCGCGGCCGGCTGGGGTGCCGGGGTGTGCTGGATCAGGGGGACGAAGTCGCCGCCGCGGCGCCGGAGTCGAAGGTGCGGGCCGGCTTCGCCGGAGGGTCCGGGGTAGGTGTGGGCGGTGCCGTTCTCCTCGATGAGGGTGATCGTGGTGCCCGTCGCGGCGGCGGCCCACTCGGCCACCGTCCGGTCGGCCCCGGGGCCCCAGGGGGCTTCGGCGAGGTGGCGGCGCAGGTGGCCGTCGCGGGCGTCCTGGCTCGGTGCGGGCGCGCCTGGGCGGATGGTCAGGGGTGGCGGTGTGAAGAGCGAGTCGCGCTCGGCCCTGGCGCCGGGCAGCCCGTTGAGACGCATCAGCTGGGCGGGCGGTGTGTCGGCGCGCAGGCGCAGTCGTGCGGCCTCGTGGCGGTCCAGGCCGGGCTGTCGGGCCGCTTGGTGCAGGGAGGTGGAGAGCGCGGCGAAGAAGCCGTTGCCGCGGCCGCTCGGGGTGCCCTGGGTGTAGGTGGCGCCGTTTGGTGCGGTGAGGACGCCGTCACGCGCGAGTCGGTAGCGCGGGCCGGTGCCCTCGGCGGGCGGGTGCCAGGGCGGGGTGGCGTGGCTGCGGTGCGGCGCGGGGATGCTGCGCGTGCGGTCGGTGTCCGAGGTTGCGTCGGCGTTCGTGCCGGTGCCGGACGTGTTCGCCGGCGTCGGCAGCGCGGTGGCCACGGGGGGCGGGGTGCCGGGCGGAAGGGCCGCGTGGAAGTAGCCGTCGGCGGCGAACAGGACGGGATCGCGGGCCGGGTTGACGGTGGCGGGGTCCGTTCCGTGCGGGAGGAAGCGCTGTTCGCGGCCCTCGCCGGTCACGACGGTGAGCGGGGTGCCGAGGAGCCGGGCGGCGAGGGCGGGCAGCAGGTCGGCGCCGCCGTGGTCACCGGCGCGGCGCTCGGGCGGTGCCGGCTCGCCGTCCGGGCGCCCGGTGCCGTCCTGCTGGGGCTCGCTGGTGAACGGGCGGAGCATGGCCGCCGTGGCCAGCGCCACCCGCTGCTCGGGGGTCGGCCAGAGTGTCTGCGGGAGCCGGCCGAATGCGTCGAACTCGGCCTGCTGGGCCGGGGACAACCGCACTTGCGCGAAGTCGAGTTCGTCCTGCGTGAAGGTGTCCGCGGCGTCGAGGGCGAGGGTGTCGAGCAGGTCCGCGTTGTGGGTCTCACCCAGTTCCCAGGCGAGGCGGTTGCGGGCGGCGCGCACCGCCCGCTCGGTGACGGCCGGGTCGCCGGGGGCGGCCGTGAACCGGGCCGCGAGATCGGTGCCGAGGAGGTGGGGCAGCCGGCCGCGGTCCTGGGCGACGGCGATGAGCGCGTGGAAGAACGAGGCGCCGTCGTGCGGCATGTCATGCACGTCGCGCACCGTGGTGCCGTCCGGCGAGGTGAGGGTGCGCGGCGCGGAGTCGGTACCGGCGGTGATCCGGTACGGCTCGGGTGCCTCGGAGCGCCAGGCCGGCGCGATGTACTCCTGCGCCCGGTCCGGCACCGGGACCGTCGCCCGGCCCTGGTGGTGGGCGGTCAGGCGGGAGGCCGCGAGGTGCAGCCGGTGGTGGTCCGCGGCGGCGGTGTCGGTGTGTGCCTCCCAGCGGCGGACCTCTTCTCGGGCGGCCTGCCAGGCGGCGACGGCCGGGGACTGGGCCATCGCCCGGGGCAGGACGGTCGGCCGGTCTGGGTGGTCGTCGCCGAGTGCGGCCTGTCCCAGCGGGGTCAGGTCCAGCCAGGTCTCACGGGCCCGCGCCCGGGCGTCGTAGTAGTTCTTCTCGGCCGCGGCGAGATCACCTGCCGCCTTGGCCATGGCGTCCCAGGCGGCGCCTACCTCGTCGGGAAACGTGGTGTCGTCCAGGAGGCCGTAGTCGCGGGCGATGTCCTCGCGCAGCCAGACCAGGGCGGTGGTCTCGGCCTCGGCGGCGCGCGGGCCGCGCTCGGCCTTGCCGAGCGCGTGCAGGGGGCGGCTGTCGGTGAAGTGGTGGTCCACTTGGGCCACGGACAGCCAACTCACCGGAATCGCGAAGAGCATGCTGCGGTCGGTGACGACCTTGAGGTGGGTGCCGAGCGTGGTGTCCGCGGTGCCCTTGAGGGCGGTGCCGTCGTTGGCGCCGCCGATCGGGACCGTGGCGCCCGGATTGGTAACGCCCGCGTTGCTGTTGCCCGCCAGGGGCGAGGTGCCGATCGCGCCCTCGACGTTGTCGGTGATGCCGGCTTCCAGCGCGTCGGAGGTCTTGGAGCGCTGCATGGCCTCCATGCGCGGCTTGCTCTCGACGGCGAGGAGCCGGGTGCCGCTGCGGTGCATCCTCGCGTAGAGGCGGGAGTCGGCGGTGTGGGACTGGCCGAAGAGGCGGGCGGAGGCCTGGGCGGGCAGCGGTGAGCCGTCCGGGCCGAGCGCTTCACGGAAACCGGCGGTCAGTCCGACTTGTGCGGTGGCCTCCTGCTGGGCCTGCGCGGGGGCGGTGCCGAGGCCGGTGAGCGGGGTGAGGCGTGCCATGCGCACGCGTTCGGCGAGGCCGTTGCCGGTGTGGCGGCGGCCGAGGTCGCTGTCGCCGAGGCCGTCGGCGCGTGCGGTGGCGAGGGTCAGGGCGTCCTGCACGTTGGCCGCGCCGCGGATGTCCACGGCGAGGACGCCGGAGCCGATGCGGTCGTCGAAGGGCAGCACGTCCGGGTCGGCGGTGCCGCTGCCGTCGGCGCCGCTGCGCCAGGAGGCGATGCCCTGCGGGCGGGCCTGATCAGCCGTCAGCATCCGTACGGCACGTTCCGGTTCGGGCACGTCCTCCTCGGTGAGCGCGCCGTCGGTGCCGTCGCCGACGGGGGTGAGCAGGCCGGCCGGGACGATCTCGTTGAGGGTGCCGACCGATGCGACGGCGCGCGGTGACAACAGCTCGCCGGTCGCGTCCGTCATCGTGACGGTCAGGACGTAGCTGGTGACGATCTCGGCGTGTGCCTGGGTGGTGGCGATGTTCGGCATCGAGGTGGTGCCGGTGGTCTCGGTGCGGGTGCTGCCGCGCTGCTTGGCGGCGGTGCCCTGGAGCGAGGGGTTGGCGAGCAGGACGCCGCTCTCCGCCGCACGCTGGCCGGCGCTCAGCGTCACGTCGGCGCCGCGGTCCTGAGAGGAACTGCCGGAGTCGTCGCGGGCGGTGGTCCGGTAGTCCTCCAGCTCGAAACCGGTGCGCAGCCGTTCCACGGTGGTGGTGACCGGGGTCAGCTTGAACCGGACCTGGCCGGGGCTGCCGCCGACCGGCAGATGGCTCGGGCTGGTCCAGGTGCGGTAGCGGACCGGCAGGGTCATCCCGTCGGTCGTCAACTCGTGCAGATGGGCGCGCAGGAAGTCCGGCGAGAGCCGCTGGAGGACCTGTTCCCGGTCGTGCGAGGACACGCCGATCTTCGTCAGCCGCCCCATGAGGTGGTGGGCGGCGTGGCTCGCGTCGAGCTGGCCGCTGGGGTGGCTGGGGAAACGGCGGCCGCGCAGGAAGGGCGGCACCCGGTAGCCGCGACCCAGATTGCGCGGGGTGGTGGTGCCGAGGCCGTCGGGGGCGAGCCCGGCCTCGATGACGTCCTGCATGGGCAGGTGGAACATCACCGCGTCGCGCACGCGCTGGAGCGTGGCGGCGGCCCGGCGCGGGGCGAGTGCGCGGCCGAGACGCTGGGACAGTCCTCCGGCCGCGGAACTGATCCTGGTCCCGGCGCGCGTGCCCACCATGCCCATGGCGGCCGTCCAGCGGTCCCGTACGGCGACGGTCTCGGCGGCGTCGGCGACCACCAGGTACATACGGCCGGCGTAGGTGAGGGTGGTGTTGCGTCCCCGGGTGAGGGTCTGCGCGACACTGCGGCCCCTGCCCCAGGCGTACTGGAGGGCGGTCGAGTAGGAGCCGACCACTGCCGGCTGACCGGGGGCCTGCTGGAGCGGCATATCGGCGCCCTGGACGCCGAGGGTGGCGCGCGAGACGGAGCTCGCGCTGCCGGCGACACGGTGCTCGTTGCCGATGGTCGCTTCGAGGCTGGCCGGCTTCGGATCGCTCCTGACCCGCAGGTTGTCCAGCTCGCCGTGGATCGCGGCCTTCAGGTAGTGGGTCTGGAGGGGTCCGGCGCCGCCCAGTCCGGTGACGCGTGAGCCGAACGGGCCCAGGTACTGCCCGAGTTGGCCGGCGACGTGGAGGTTCGCCATCGCCCGGCGCAGCGCACCGCGCGCCGGGGCGCCGGGCGCGCTGACGTGCCACGAGGTGCCCGAGGCGCGGTCGGCGGTGTCCTGCATCAGCTGCTGCCGCTGTGCGCCGCCCTCCGTGCTGAGCACCACGTGCGGGGCGCGCAGCAGCCTGCGGACCAGCCGTTGGCCGGCCGAGTCCGTCCTCGGCAACGGGCGGGTGCCGTCCAGGAGTTGGTCGGCCTCGAGGGCGGAGAGCCGAACAGGTGCGGGCATCGGTGCCGGTCCGGTGGGCGGCGGGTCGGCGGGGGCGTGGCGGTCGGAGCCGTGCGCCGCGGGCACGGCCAGCTCCACCCGCCCCACGGTCTCGCTGCCGCGGCTGAACAGCGGGCGCTCCTCGACCTTGCTGACGAAGACACCGGCGCCGAGGAGGCCGAGCGAGGCCAGCCGCGCCCAGCCGCGCGGACGGCGGTGGCCCTCGAAGGAGGCTCCCAGCTCCACCTGGTAGCTGTAGAGGTCGGCCCCGTTCTGGAACATGAGGTGGTCGTGGGTGACCGCGGCCGTGCTGCGGGTCGCCTTCTGGTCGGTCTTGGCGTAGCGGGCCCCCAGGGACACGTTGCCGGCCTGGCGCGGCAGCCCGACCTCCGGCACCTTGTCGTGGTCACGTGGGGAGATGCCCAGCTCGACACCGCCGGACAGCGTGGTGGACGCCTGCTGCCCCTGGCCGGAGACCTCGGTGCCGATCACCGCGTTGCGCAGCGAGCGTTCGCTCATGGTGGTCTCGAACCGCCGGTCGGTGAGCCGTGCCCGCAGGATGAGCGTGTGGTGTCCGCGGCGCACCTTTCCGTCCTCGGTGAGGGTGACCGGCACGCCGGTGGTGCTCAGGTCGTCCAGACTCTGCGCCAGGCTGGGCCGGTTGAGCGCCTCGCGGACCTGACGGTCGTTGTGCAGCGCGGTCCGCATCCGCCCGTCGCCGTACCAGAACCGGGCCAGCCGCGGATGCCGCAGCACCAGCGGCGGTACGAACAGGGACGGGTACGAGAGGTGCAGCGTGTCGAGGACGGCGTCCGCGAAGGTACGCAGGGGGTCCTGGGGGGCGGGTTGACCGCCCTGGTTCTGCGTCTGGGCCGGTACCGGGTTCGCCACGGCGTTGTGCGGGCGGCCCGGACGGAACCCCTCGGCGCGGACCTGGCCACTGAGATGGACCGGGTCCTCCCGCGAGAGGTACCAGGGCACCGGCGGCTCGGCGTCCGGGTTCGGGCCCGTCTGTCCGGGCGTACGGCTGTCCCAGCCCGCGAGTCGACGCGCGTCCTGGGTGGAGATCCAGTCCAGGCTGACCACCCGCACCGGACGCGCCGCGGACGCAGGCTCGCCGGCCTTGCGCACCATCAGGGTGCGCTCCACCCGGTAGAGCGCGACGGGGTGGTTGCGGACGCGGCCGGTGGTCTTGCGGGCAGCGTCGGTGCCGAGGTAATGGCCGCGCCCGGAGCTGAGGTCCGCGCGGACGAGCGGCCCGCCCTGGAGACGTACGTCGGTCTCCGGGCCGACGAGGGTGTGGTTGGGGCCGGCGGTGACCTGGACACCGAAGCGCGTGTCGCGGACATGGCCGCGCTCGTTCTGGTACGTCGTCTGGGTCAGGTCGCGCAGCTCCGCCTTGACCGACTCGGCGACCAGGGTGGCCCGGTGCGGGATCGACCGCTCGACGACGAGGTGCCCCAGCGGGTGCTGACCGCTCCCCCGCGTGAGCTCAGGTCCGCTGACCGGTCCGGAGAACCGGCCGAACAGGGCGAGCAGCCGCCCCGGACGGACGTACGAGATCAGGGTGCGGTGCGCCGAACTGCCGGGACGGGCGCCGGAGATGGCGAGCGCGATGTCCTCCGGCGGGTCCACCAGGTGCAGTCCGGTGGTGTCGGTCATCCGCGCCTCGGTCCCGCCGGGGAAGGTGAGCGTCCGCGGCGCCCGCCGGGGTCCGTTGAACGGCACGGTGAGGTCGTCCGGCAGCCGCCAGCTCAGTCCGTCCCGCAGGGCGAACCGGGCGGTGTGCACCTGGCTGCGCTGCCAGCGCGGGACCGTCGCGGGCGAGGTGTCCGCGCCCCTGGTCCTCGGCGCCTCGGTGACGCGCTCCACTCGCACCCGGTAGTGGACGTCGTCCAGGTGCAGGTGCGAGCCCTCGTGGGCGCGGTGCTCGCTCTGGTGGTAGGCCTGGGTGCCCAAGGAGTAGTCGGTTCGGCGGGTCCAGCCCAGCGAAACGCCGATCTTCAGCAGCCAGTTGAGCGGCGGGCCCATGCTCAGCGCGGCGGCGATCCGGCGTCCGTGGCCGACGCTGCGCCCGCCGCCCGTACCGGCCTGGCCGCGCCGCATGGTGTCCAGCCGTGTCGTGCCGCCGTTCACGTCGGAGAAGCGTTCCCAGCGGTGGTACGGGATGGCCTCGACGGTCATCTCGTGGCCGACGCCGGACGCTTCCCGGCCCACGAAACGTGCGCCGCGCGGGGCGGTGAAGGCGCCGGGTTGTTCGGTCAGCAGGCGCAGCAGTTCCGCCTCGTCGAACTGGTCGCGCAACTTCTTCGGCAGCTGCGAGAGGATCTCCTGGGCCACCTGCTCGGGCGAGCGCAGGGTGAGTACGCCGGGACCGGCGAAGAGGCCGGTCGGCCGGCTTGGACCGGTGGCGTCCGTGCGGGACTCGGGGCTGCCGTCGTCCGGATCCGGCTCGGCGCCCGGGTCGATGAGGACGGTGGGCAGCCGGCTGCCGTCCTCGAAGGTGACGGTGCGCGGTGCCGGGCCCGGCGGCCGGGCATCCGGCCCGGTCAGCAGGCGGGCCGGGCGATGCCGTTCGAGCTGCGTCTCCAGCGGCACCGGCTCGCCCCGGTCGGGGGTCTCGGCGTCCGGGCGGTCGAGGTCGGTGATCCCGCCCATGCCGCGCAGCCACTCGCCGAAGGGGTCGGAGCCCTCCGGTTCGTCGGTGGCACGGTCGGCGGGGGTCGTGGCGGGGTCCGGTGAGGGGGTGAGCGGGGCGGTGGCCGGGATCAGGGCGTCGTAGTGGTCAGCGCCGTTGTAGGCCAGGTGCAGGGTGCCGCCCCCGCCCGGGTGGAGGATGGTGACGAGGGTGCTGCCCGGTGCGTGCGGGTCGGACTGGATGAGGCGCAGATCGAGGTCGAGGGTGTGCGCGAGCGCCTGCGGGAGCACGTCGGCGAACGGAGAGGCCCACAGTCCGGCGTGTTCTGCGGCCGCGGCGATGAGCCCCTCGGTACCGAGCCGTCGTGCGTGGTCCGGGGTGGGCGCGATGTCGGCGAGCTGCGGATAGCCGCTGTCCCTCAGGATGCGCCGCCACCGGCGGGGGTCGCCGTCGTCGACGACCGCCTGCGCGATGCCGTTCCAGCGCTGGGTGATCCTGCTCTGCGCGTCGGGGTCGCGTACTCCGGCGAGCGCGGTCATCCGCAGGTCGTCCACCACGGCGAGCACCGGGTCCGGGGTGGCCTCCGCCGCCGCGGCGGCCAGTTCGGACCCGGTGATCCGCTCACGCAGAAGTCCGCGCAGCCCGGCGACGTTCCGCGCCGCCCAGGCCGGCGGTACGTCCTGGCTACGCGCGCTGTCGAGCAGCGCCCGGAACAGGCAGTTCCCGTCGCCCGGGGTGTCCAGCCGTCTGAAGTTCCGGCCGTCCGCCCGAACGGCGTCCGTCGAGCCGGCTGTCGTGCCGCCGTCGCTGAACAGGGTCAGGTCTTCGGCGAAGCTCTCCGGGCGGCTCGGCGTGGGTGCCAGGTCGGGCCTGCGGCGGGCGAGTTCGATGGTGTCCTCGGCGTTCAGGCCCAGCTCGGACAGGGGCAGCGAGGTGCTGGAGAGCGACCAGGTGATCTGCGCCGAGGGCGCGTAGGTGAGCCCGCGCACGTCCTCCGGCGAGATGAGGGTGCTCGGCGCGAGCGCGGGCGGCGGCGGGGGCAGCAGGGCGTCGAGTGTGGTGTCGGGTCCGGCGGCGGAGCGCAACTCGGCTGCGGCGCGCAGGAATTCGGCGTACTGCTCCGTCGTCGGCCCGCTCGCCGGGTCGACGGCGACGCCGGGCCGGTCGGTGACCATCCGGCGCAGCAGGTCCGGCGTCATCCGGCCGTCGCCGTAGCGGGCCGCGGTGTCCGGGCTGAGCCAGCGCAGACCGTCCACATACGTCAACCCGGCGAGCAACTCCTGGTTCTCCGGCTGCTGTTCGGCGTTCGCGCCGAGGGCGTCGCGCAGGGTGCGGATCTGCTGGAGGGTACGGGTCCGGGCGAAGGCGTCGGCCGGTCCCGGACCGGTGTGCAGACCGGCCTCGCGTGCCAGGCGGTCCAGCTCGGCGCCACCGGGCTCCGGGGTGAAAAGACGCCAGCGTCCCGGCCCGTCGCTGCCCTCGGTGAGTACCGCGCGAACCTCGCCGTCATGATCCCGGGCTGTCCCGACCTCGGTGGTCGGGGCGTACACCGGCCGTCCGGTCCGGTTCGCCACGTGCTGGGCCACCGGCAGCCCCGCCACCTGCGGCTGCTGCCCGGTCTCGCAGGAGAACAGCACCAGCGGCCGCTCCTGATCGCCGTCCTGGGCCCAGGACTTGAGGACCTCGCCGAGCTGCACGCCACTGACCTTCACGGCGGGGCGGGCCGCGTCGTCGGTGCCGAGCGTGACGGTGCGGGGGGTGCCGTGGCTCACGAAGTAGTCGGCGCCCCGCTCGGTACCGGAACCGGGGAGCGCGGTCGGCGGGCCGGTGAAGACCGTACGGGGGGTGGGCTGGGCCGTGCCGGTGCTCGGGTCCTGGTGAGCGGAGGTGGTGCGCACCCCGCGGAAGGTGTCCTGGCCGAGCAGCGCGCGACGGCCCGCGCTGTGCGCCGTACCGTCCTCGGCCGGGCTCTGCGAGATGGTCAGCGACTGTACGGCGCGCCCCGGTAGGGGCTTCACGGCCGCCTCCGGCACCCAGCGCCGCAACTGCCCGACGGGCACCTGGTGGCCGTCCAGCGTCGTGACGACCGGCTCGCCCGCGGGGCGTGCGCGGCGGTTGGCGCCGCCGGTGTCGGTGTCTCCCCGTCCCGACTCCACGTGCAGATCCTGCGGACCGGTGTCCAGGGCACCGTTGGCGATCAGGGACCCGACCATCTCCTCCACCGAACGACCGCCCTGGAACAGGCCGTACATGTCGTTGGGCACGATCGGCCGGTAGCCCTGTTCCAGCAGCAGCTTGGGCAGCAGGATCTGGACGTTGGAGCGGAGGTTGCCGTCCTCGAAGGGGTGGATCACGTGGAGGGCACGGATCGTACGGGCGATCGAGGCGAGCTTCGCGGTGTCGTCGGCGTCGGGGGCGGCCACCCTCGCGTAGTGCTCCTGAAAGACAGAGTCGACGAGGCCGGGAGCCTCGTTCTTTCTGTAGTTGGTCGCCAGCGCCGGATTGCTGTGCAGGAAGCGCGTGAGGATGGTGGCCGGCTGCGGCCGGGGCAGGCCACCCTTCCAGTCGTGCGTGGTCATGTCGTAGACCAGGGCTCGCCCCCCGACCCGCTCATCGAAGATGTCGGGGGCCAGCGCGTCGCCGCGCAGCGGGAAGTGTGTCGGGCGGCCACCGGACCAGTCGAGAGAGCGTCCGAGACCGCTCGTCGCCAGACCGTGCATCGTCCGGTACGCCGACGAGTCCATCGGCGTCCCGACCGTCTCCGGATCAGCCAGGAACTGCGTGTAGGCCGCGACCATGCCTTGCTCGAAACCGGGTGAACGGTCGTGGTCGTAGTAGGAGCCCGGAGCATCCGGGAAGGCGGCCTGCGCGGCCTCGTGGTTCTTGGGATCGATGTACATCCGCCACCACTGGCTCCTGGGCAGGTAGTCGTGCAGCGTGGCCCGCCGGGCGTTCCCGGGCGCGACCCGCCCGCCCTCGCCATCCGCGGGCCGCACGACGATGCGCCCGGTCGACGGTGGTGGCACCAAGCCTGTCGCGGCGCCGTCCTGCCGGGCAGGCCCAGGCGGAGGCGTGCCGCCGTTCCCGGGACCGGGCCCTCCCCCGGGGCCGGAGATCTCCCCCCCGGTCCCGGTGGTCTCGCCGCGGCCGGACTCCAGATGCACGTCGACGGCCGTCTCGGCCTCCTGGCGGGGGAAGCTTCCGCGTTCGGCAGTGGCCGTGGGGTCCGGGCTGACTTCGCTGCCGTGCGCCGGAGGCGTCGCACCCGGGTCCACCTCCGAGGACGTGGTGAGGGGCCGAGTCGCAGCGGAGACGACCGGGGAGCTCTCGTTGTTCACGGCGCTCTCGGTGGCGGGACGCACCTGCGGGGCCGGACCCGTGCCCAGGGCAGCGGCGAGCGGCAGCAGCACGTCCGCGTCGGGGAACGCCGTGTCCGCGGTATCCGTGTTGCCGGTGGCGTCCGCGGTGCCGTCCGATGTCGTGACGGGCGGCGCGCCGGTGAGCGGACGGACGCGGACCGGGGCGCCCGGCCCCTCGCGGGTCAGCTCGACCGCGGCGCGTACGGGCCGTCCCGCCCCGTCCGGAGCGACGGGCGGCCCGAGCACCACGGCGCCATCGGTCCCGGCCGCGTCCAGCAGTCCGGCCGCGTCCCGTGTTCCCTCGCCCGGCGGCGGCACGTCCGAGACCACGATGGTCAGCGGCGGTACGGGGGCGGCTGTGGGGCTCCCGGAGAGGGCGGGCCCTGCCGTCACGTCGCTCGGACCGGTCGGGCCGCTGATGTCGCGCGCGCCGCTGCCCTCAGGTTGGTCGTCGGTGGCGGCGTACGAGCCGTTGGTGATCACCTTCGGCGGGGCCGTGGTGATCTCGGCGGCCGGGGCAGGCACGCTCTCGTCGGAACCCGTGGAGCCGTTGGCGTAGGGCGGGTTGGTGGTCGTGGGCGGATCAGTGCTCGCCGAAGAGCCGTCGCCGGACAAGGTCTGCGAAGCGTCGCCGGCCGAGGTCGGCGTCCCGTCCGCCGGGGCTGTGCCGTCCGGGGTCCGGGTGCCCTGGGGCCCACTGGTGGAGGGGGTCGAAGTGCCTCCGGCGGCGGGAGCGCCACCCGGGCGGGTGCCGGTGCCCGTGCCGGGCGCGGCTGAGGGGGTGGGGGCGTTGGAGGCGGTGGGGCCGCCGATCCCTTGCCCGGGAACCGCGGAGGGGCGGTCACTCTGCCCGGCTGTCTCGTCCGGAGAACTCCGGACGTCATTGTCCGGGGAGCCCGTGACCGGTGACTCGGAAGAGTTCTGGTGGTGGCTCTGCGAGGCGTCCCCGACCGGGTTCGGCGCAGACGTCCCCGGTGCGGCGCCCTCCCGGGCGATGTGCTCGGTCCGGCCGTCCTCACCGGGGTCCCCCGCGGAGTCGGCGGCGGAGGGCGCGGAGCCGGCCGTGGGGCCGTTGTCGAAGGCGGCCGGCGTGGCGGTGCGGGGGGCCTCCACTGTGATCGGCGTGCCGAAGCCGTCCAAGACGCGACGGACCTCGTCGGCGTCGCCCTGAACCGCCGGACCGTCCCCGGCGGGCACCACCCGCACCTCGGGCACCTGCGAGAGGCTGCCGTGCAGGTTGTCGCGGACGTCGATCTCCGCGTCTCCGGGCGGCTGGGCGCCGCGCAGGGCGGCGATGTCGTGCAGCGCCTGCTCGCGGACGTCGGCGGAGCCGTTGTGGACCTGCTGCCACAGGGTGTTCTCGGCGGCCGTCGCCGGCAGCGGGCCCGGGGAGTTCTGCGGAGGGTTCTGGAGGGTGTACGACGGCGGGCTGTCCGCTCCAGCGGACGGCGGGGACGTACGTGTGGAGTCGGCGCCGCCCGTGAGGTGGGTGTTCGAGGGACCGCCGACGCGGTCCGGGCCGTCGCCGCCCCGACTGCGAGAGGAGTCGGCGCTGTCCCGCGTGCCGGAGTCACCGCTGTCGCCCGTGTCACCGATGCCGGCGGAGACGGTGGGCGGCTGATTGCGCAACGTGTCGATGACGTGCCGCAGTTCGGCGCCACTGTTCAGGGCGGTGTCGGTGAGCGTGGCCTCGACCTGGCTGCTGATCCCCGCGCCGACGAAGGTGGACCAGCTGGTGGACCAGTCACCGTCGAAGGCGCCCTTGATCAGGATCTCCGCGAGTGCCTCGCCGGCGCCGGCGGCGAGGAAGTCGGACGTCCCCTTGAGCCCGTAGTGCCCGGCCAGCGCGCCCGGCCGGTCGGCGTTGTTGCGCAGGATCTGGTTGTTGCGCCACAGGTTCGGGTTGTTCCGGAAGGAGAGCGGGTTGTCCCGGAAGGTGAGCGGCGGGTTGTTCGTGACGCCCGGGCCGTTCGCGTTGTGGCCGGGGTCCGGCCGGTCCTTCGGAGTGGGGCCGGGGTCGGGCTCCGGCCTGGGGCCGGGGCCGTTGTTCTTGAACTCGGGGTTCGGGGTGTTCTTCAGGTGGGGATCGGGCTTGAAGTCGAGGTCGGGCCCGTTCTTGAGAAAGTTGGTGTCGTAGCTCCTGACGATCTTCTTCGCGATGTCGTCGAAGACGCTGGTGAGGAAGCCCGCGGCGGCGCCGAAAGCGGCGGACTTCAGGATGTCGTTCCAGTCAAAGCCGTCGGGACGGCGGCCGTCCGGGGCGAAGTTCATCATCGCCAGCCGCACCGCGAAGGTGGTGAAGGCCTCGGCGAAGGCCTCGGTCAGCGAGGGCGCCAGGTGCAGCCGCTGGAGCAGGTGGGTGAGCATGGTGAGGATGAGGAACCGGCTGCGCAGCTTGGCCATCATGATCTGGCTGGCCGAGGCACCGCCGGTGAAGAAGGACATCGCCAGGTAGATGGCGATCTCGATGAGCAGCCGGATGACCTCGGCGATGACCTGCCACTTGGACTCCATGATGTCCATGGACGTCTTGCGCCGGCCCTCGGCGATCTTGTCGAGCTGTTCGGCGAACTCGCGCAGGGAGTTCTTTCCGCCGTCGTCGATGAGCATGCCCATCGCCTTGGCGTACGACTTGGACAGGTCGTCCGGCATGACCTCGGCGATGTCATGCACCGACTTGTCGATCAGCGAGGACAGCCGGTCCACCTTGCGGCCCAGGCCGGAGTAGGGCCGACGGCTCTCGTAGGCGAGGTCCTCATCGGCGTCGATGAGCTTTTCCCCGGTGAGGATGAAGATCATCGCATTGACCTCGGGCGATGCCTTGATGCTCATCGGGGGCCGTCCTGGGGGCCGCGCGGGCGTGCGGGAGCGGCCGCTCCTGATGTGGTGCGGGAGCGGCCGGCGGTGCGGAGGTCAGCGACGGCCATGCCCACCCGGACCGTCGCCGTTCAACCCATCGGTCTCGATACGGCTGTTGACCCGCTCGACGTCCTCGATGTTGCGGTCGCGGGTGTCCTTCATCATGCGCACCTGGCTGACCGTGGCGTCGGTGATGCCCACGACCGCGTCGCGGATCGACATCATCGTCTCCTTGGTGGTCTGGCGCTCCTTCTGCTCCTGCGGCTTGGCCTTCTCGGCGAACTCGCCCTCCGTACCGGGCCAGGTGACCGTGGGAGCCAGGTCGTCGAGGAACTCCTCGGTGATGCTTCCGGCCAGGGTGCCGATCTCCTCCAACTGCCTGGCCAGGGCCTCGATACGGTGGGGGTCGACGTAGTACCGCTGTCCCATCAGTCCTCCCCGTCCTCGCCGAGCGCGTCCCGCCAGGCGGGCGTGGCCCGGCTGTCGCGTGCCGTGTCCTCGGCGTCGTCGCGCAGCACCTCGGGGCCGAAGATCCGCTCCCAGTCCAGCTCGAAGCCCTTGAGCTCCGGCACGTTGCTGCTGGGTTCCGTGAAGGGCGCCATCGCCTTCATCACATGCCGGTTCATCTTCAGGCGTGCCGCATTGGCCGCTTCCAGGACACTGGCGGCCAGCTCCTGGGGGGACATGTCGCGGTACTTGTTCTCCAGGAACTCGATCCCGGACAACTCGCCCTGCGGTCCCACGGTGGCGCGGACCGCGCGATCGGAGGAGAGCACCGCGAACGACGCCTGCCGCAGCTCGCGTTCGGTGCGCGCGACCGCCTCCTGGGCAGCCTGGAGTTCGGCCATCGCCTTCTCGAGGCGTTTCTCCAGCGGTTCCGTCACGCCCACTCCTGCCTTCCCCGTCGGTCGCTGCGTGCGTCCGGACGTGTGGTCCGTGCGCCCGTCCGTGCTTGCCGTCCGTCAACTGCCCTGCTGATCTTGCCCGGTGAGGTCCCCGCCGCGGAAGCCGGGACCGAGTGTGATGCGTCTCCGCGCGAGGGTGGGCGGCCGCGGCCGTACGGTGCTCACCGTCCGATCACGGCCGGTGTGCCGCCCTCTTCCGTGCCCCACACGTCGGCGTCCTCCTCCAGGTAGTCGGAGCTGGTGGCCCTGTTCCGGCCCGTCTCCGTCTCCTCCTCGGGGGAGTCACCGCCGGTGGTCGCCACCCGGGAGGCCGGGGCGAGGAAGGTGTCGTCGTCCTCCTGGCGGTTCCACGGGCTGCGCCGTCGGCGGTTGCGGCGCTCGCTCTCCTCCGCCGCGTCGACCAGTACGGCGCGCACTCGCTCGCCGTTGCCCTTGTCTCCGCCGGCCCCCATGCCGCCGGCGCCCATGCCGCCCATCGGCATGCCGGGGCTGCCGGGCATGCCGGGGGCGCCGGGGGTTCCGGCCGTCGCGGCGGGGGCGAGCGGGCTGCCCGCGCTTTCGGCGGCGCCGTCCGAGAGGGGGTCTGCTCCGGTTCCGCCGTTGCTGTCAGCGGTGAGGTAGCTCTCCCCGACCCCGCCGCCTGATGTCCCGTCGCCCGCGCCGCCGCTGAGGCCGAGGTCGGAGAGCGACAGGTCCTGGGTGGAGGTACCGCCGCCGGTGTCGTTGAGGCCGCCGATGCTCTCCAGATCGCCGAGGCCGTCGAGGATGTCCGAAGCGTCCCCGCTCCCCTGCGAGTTGAGATCGTGCAGGTCGACGCGTTCGGTGTTGCCCTGCGGGTCAGTGACGGTGGCGATGCCCGTGTCGGGGTCGATGACCTGCTTGCTGCCGTCGGGGAACTCCGTGGTCAGCATGCCGTTGTCGAGGCTGGTCTTCGAGCCGTCCGGGTTGGTCACCGTCGCACCGTGGGTGAGGTCGGTGGTCGTGGTGGTGCCGTCCGCGTTCGTGCTGGTGAGCAGACCGCTGTCCGGGTCGAAGCTGATCCGGCTGCCGTCCGGGAAGTCGGTGGCGATGTCGCCGTCGCTGAGCTGGGTGCTGCCGCCGGTCGGGGTCTCGAGGCCGTTTTGGTCGGTGTTGAGGTTCCCCAGGTCGTCGAGGTCGCCCTCCGACTGGGTGGGCAGGTTGGAGTTGATGTCGCCGAGGTCGCCCAGATTCGCGTTGTTGCTCTGGCCGTTGAGGCCGCCCAGGTTGCCGAGATCCTGGGTGGTCGTGGTGCCGTCGGGGTCGGTGGTGCTGACCTGACCCGTCGTGGGGTCGACGGTCTGGACGCTGCCGTCGGGGAAGGTGGTGGTCAGCTTGCCGTCGTCGCCGAGGGAGGTGACCGAGCCGTCCGGGTTGGTCACCCTGGTGCCGTCATCCAGGTTCTGCGTGGTGACGCTGCCGTCCGGGTGGGTGGTGGTGAGCACCCCGCTGTCCGGGTCGAAGCTGGTGCTGCTGCCGTCCGGGAAGTCGGTGGTGAGTTTGCCGCCGTCGAGCTGGGTGTTGCCACCGGTCGGGGTCTTGACCGAGCCACCGCCCGTGTTCAGGCCGCCCAGGTTCCCCAGGTTCTGGGTGACCGCGTCGTTGGCGGCGTTGTTGGTGCCGCCCGGGCCTGTGTTCACCGAGCCGAGGTTGCCGAGATTCGTGATGCCCGGGGGCGGGGTGGAGGTGAAGGCCTGCTGGTCGCCGCCCTGACTGTTCACGTCGCCGAGATCGCCCAGGCTCTCGGTGACCGGGTTGTTCTGGTTCAGCAGGTCGTCCAGGCCGTCGAGGTTCTGCTGGGTGACGCCGTTGGGGTTGTTGATGCCTCCGAGGCTCTCCTCCATGGCCTTGGCCTGCTCCTCGGCCTGCCGCTTGGCCTCTTCCTGCTCCCGCCGCTGCTCCTCGCGCAGCTCGTCCTGGTACTTCTTGTCCTCGTCGCGCTGCTGGTTCTGCTCGTTGCGCAGTTCGTCCTGGAGGCGCTTGTCCTCCTCGCGCTGCCGGTTCTGCTCCGCGCGCAGCTCGTCCTGGTACTTCTTGTCCTCTTCCCGCTGCCGGTTCTGCTCCGCACGCAGCTCGTCCTGGTACTTCTTGTCCTCCTCGCGCTGCCGCTCCTGCTCCGCGCGCAGCTCGTCCTGGTACCTGCGGTTCTCCTCGTTCTGCCGGTTGATCTCCTCCTGCTCCTCCTCGGCCTTCTTCTCCTCGTACTCCTCCGAGGCGGTGCTGGTCGACTTCGGCTTGGGCACGTTGTCGGAGAAGTCGTCGCCCAGGTCGAGGAAGTGGTTGTTCAGGTTCGACTGCACCTCGGCTGCGGGCTTGCCGAGGTACTCGTCGACGCCCTGACTCCAGATCTTGACCGCCTTGTCGCCGACCTTCGCCCAGTTCGCGATGTCGGTGAGGTCGCCGTACTCCGGGTGCACCTGGGTGAAGCCGGCCTGCGGGCTGTGGCTGACGGTCGTGGTGTAGCGGGAGGTGTACGACTTGATGTCGGTCTTGGCGACGTTGTTCGCGTCCACCCACTGGGCGAGGTCGTCCAGGACGTAGCGCAGCACCTGATGCGGGTCGTAGTACGGGGACTTGGCCCAGGCGAGCCACGCCTCCAGCAGCTTGTTCGCGGCGTCCTCGAGGTACTTGCGGCCCAGCGACAGGGCGCGGGAGTACACGGTGGCGCCGGTGCCGGTCCCGTCGCCCGCGCCCGGGCTGGAGTTGAAGGTCTCGACGTAACTGTCGTAGTTCTCGCGGATCTTCTTCAGCAGGCTGCGGAAGACCTCCGCGGCCTCGCCCTTCCAGCTCGCGTCGTCGCGGCTGAAGCGGTCCTCCCAGTCCTTCAGCACCACCGCGTGGTCCTTGAAGAACTTGGCGGCGAAGTCGAAGGACTCCCCGGTGGTGTTGAAGGAGTTCAGGTCCACCACATCCGCGCCGGGCACGCCGAGGTTGCTGAACCGGGCGTCCGTGGTGCTGCCGCCCAGGAGGGCGAGGAGTGCTGCCCGCGGCCCGTTCATGTACCGGGCGAGCGGGATGGTGCTCATCTTGTCCTTGTTGTAGTCCGTGAACTCGTTGCCCTCACGGACCTGCGCGTCATGGACGTTGTCCGAGCCCGGACCGGCGAAGATGATCTCCTCTCCGGCCTTGACCCGGCCCTCGAAGACGATCCGGGCCTGCATGATGGAGCGCTTCTTGCCGCTGTCGAAGAACCAGATGTCGTAGTCCTCGCCCTTGTTCGTCAGGAACCCGGAGTCCTTGACGAGCACGCTGAGGCTGCGCTCCTTGATGTCCATCCGGAACAGCTTGCCGCCGTGTTCGGAGCGCAGGGTGTCGAAGACGGTGTTGCGGTCGGGCACCGGATAGCCGGTGATGTGGGTGACCAGGGTGGCCCAGGTGTCACTCGACGGATCGCCGGCGTTGTCGAACTTGTCGAGATTGGCGACGGAGCTGGCGTCGTACCGATCGGCCACCGGGCGCCCTTTCTGTTCGGTCGGTCAGGAGTCGTCCGGATCGCCGGAGCCGCCGGCGGTGAGGGTGTCGACCTCGTCAAAGGTCTGGAGGAGCGTCTGGGCGTCGATCGCGTCGAGGTTCTTGTCCTTGGTCTTGTTGGCCTCTTCGATCGTCTCGGTGAGGGCCTCCTTCAACTCCTTGAAGAGGTCCACCTGGTCGCCGAGCAGCTTGTCGATGGCCTCGGCCGCGGTGCGGATGTCCTCGATCAGCTTCGGTCCCGACACCAGCGGCTCGGTCACCATCCTGCCGATGCGCAGGAGTTGCTTGTCCTGGGCGAGGTTGTCCGGTGTGGTGTGTCCGTCGATGAGGTGGCCGAGCGGGCGGATGTGGGATCCGTCGCCCTCCTCCCGGTACTTCTTCGCGGCGGTGTGGACCGGCTGTACCTCGTTGTCCCGGAAGTTCTCCATCTGCTTGAGGTCGAAATGCTTGACGTCGGCCTTCTCACCGGCCATGGGACGCACTCCTGACGCTTGGTGCCGGACGGGGGCACGAGGGCACGGCGGACGCCGGGTGGTGGGCGGACGGCGGCCGGGCCGGCGTCCTCGAGTGCGACATGGACGCAACGGGCCGGTCCGCGGATTCCCGCCCCGCTCCACGCTGCGTCCGGGGCACACGGCCCGGCCGCGTCATCGAACCCTCGACGAAAGAAAAACTCCGGCGATGCCCTAACGGGCCCGCACGTTGCCCCAGTTGTCGGCGCTCTTGCGCTCGTCGCGGGAGTGGTTGTCGTGGATCATCTGGATCAGCTCGCCGTTGTCGCCAAGGAGTTTGGCCATGTTCTTGGTGGCCTGATCCCACTCCGCCTGGACCTGACGGTAGGTCTCCTGGTCGGAACCCTCCCAGGAGTTGACGAGCGGCTTCAGCTCGTCCTCCAGGTTGTTGAGGGTGATGATGATCTGCTGGGTCTGGTCCATCAGTTCCTCGATGGCGTTGCGGACCACGGGGTACTGCACGTCGATGATGCCGTCGGCCATGGCGTCTCCTCTCGTAGGGCCGGGCGCCGGCCCGGGAAGCTCAAGGGTTCCGGCCTCGCCGTGACGGGGCCGGTGCTACCGGTCGGGTCAGCTCAGCGCTTCGAAGACGCCCTGACTGGTCTTGCTGTTGAGGACCTCGGTCAGGTCCTGGTTCTCCTGCGCCAAACGGTTGGCGGAGGTCACGTTCTCCTGGAGCGCGTCGACCATCGTGCTGATCTGGATGACGACCTTCTGCGCCTCGGCGTTCCAGCTGCGGAAGAGCTTCAGCAGGGCCTGGCCCTCGTCGCCGCCGACGCCCGAACGCGCGGCGATCTCACCGACGTTGTTCTGGATCTTCTCGACCTGGCTCCGGGCCGACTCCAGTGAGGAGACACCCCCCAGGCCCTTGGCATAGTCCGCTTTCCTCGCGGCGCTGTCCGCCATGTCGCGCTCCCTTCGTTCAGCCCCGTCTCGTCGCACAGTTGCTCGCTGAGGCTAAAGAGAAGCCGTCGTTCCGCGCAACGCGCACAGGGAAGATTTGAGCTTGGGTCAGCTCGCCTGGGAATTCTTACGTGGCAAGGGAGTTGTGCGGAGGTTTCAGCGATATGAACAAGCCTCTCCCACCCGCAGGGCACCCACAGCGCGCGCCGTCCGCCGGGCAACGCGAGGCGGGCAAAAAGCGGGCACGCGGACAAGCCGAACGGGCTTCGCGGAGAGCCGTATCCGGCTTTGCCAGCGCTTCCTCCGGATTTCGCGGGTGGCTCGGCCCAAATATCTGAGCTTTGTTTGAGGTTCCCGCCGTGTTCCGTTCCCGACGGCTCCGCGGACTTCACTTCACCGGCAACCACTTTGGCTCAAAACTTCTGTCGCCTGCGCCCTTTTCCTTTTCATCGGCGCCGAATGCACTCCTTGCCGTGATCAGCGTACGGTGTCCGCCTTGTCCTCAATGGCGCTCGCCTCATCCGCCTTCCGTTCCGCGTCCGGGGCGCACTGCGGAGCCGTCACCTTGGGCTCGGCAACGCCCGAGGCGGCGGCCGGGTCGAGGTCGGCGCCGGTCGGCAGAGCCGCGAGCAGAGGCGCCGGGACGGAGGCGATGTCCGCGCTCTCGTAGCCGAGCGCGGCCAGCGAATCCTTGGTGGAGACGCGGTACTTGACGCCGTTGTCCGCCACCAGGTAGCTCGTCCCCGCGTGCGCGGCGCCGCTGGCGTTCAGGGCACGGACCAGGGCACCGCGACCGGGCCGGACCACCGTGGCGTCGGTCGGGACGCAGGCCGGCTTCAGCGGCTGGGCGGCGCCTTCCGAGACCGCGACCGGGGCGAGCTGAGTCAGCGGCACCAGCACCGACCTGATCCGGACGCCGCCGTCGCCGCCGTCGACCTGTGCGCACAGCGCGGTACCGCGGGGCACGGACTGCGGGACGGGGGGCGCGTCCGGCAGCTCCGTGGAGGCACTGGTGTCCTGGCCCTTGGCTCGGTGCTCGCGCAACGCGTCGGCGCCGACCGTGCGCACCTCGGGCGAGCGCCCCCGGTAGGCGTCCTTCTGGGTGGCCGGGTCGCCCAGCACCAGGGCGGCGCCGAGCCGGGTCAGCGGCACCAGACCGTCCTTGCGCAGCAGGTGGTAGGTGCTGGCGCCCCCGGGGACGCTGACCTTGAACAGCTGGCCGATCCGGCTGGCCTCCCCGCCGAGTTCGGGGCCCTCCGCACCGCGTCCCGGCACCGCCGGCGGCTTCAGCACGGGGCCGGGGGCCAGCGCGTCGAGGAAGGCCGCCGAGACCGGCATCGGCCGCTCGGAGCCGTAACCGAGGGCGTTGCGCGCGTCCGACGCGCGGTCCAGGGGAAGCCGGCTGCCCCGCCACACCAGGTACTCGGTGTCGTCCGGCCCGCTCACCAGCACCCCGCGGTCGCCGCCGACGCCGCTGGAATCCAGCGGCGCTCCGGCCACCACGGTGGTCGCGCCCGGCTTGTCCACCCCGCTCGCCACGGCACCGGAGGTGTCCGGCAACGCGCCGTCCGGGCCGGTGACGCACATGTGCCAGGCGCCGGAGTCGAGTTGGCCGGGCGCGGGCACGGCGTCGGGGGCGCCGGGGATGCCTGCCGGGGCGCCCACCGGGACGTCCCGCAGCGATGCGGTGGCCACGTCCACGGTCTCCAGGTCGGAGCCGCCGATCAGCCGCGCCGAGGCGTAGTTGCGCACCGGGTGCAGCACGCCGTCGGTATCGGTCCACAGGTAGCGGGCACCGGTGTCGCGGTTGACCACCAGGTGCGCGCCGTCGCGCCAGGCGTCGTTCCCGCCGGGGCGCAGCAGGCCGTAGACGGTGGCGCCCGCGCCGACCAGGACGGTGACCAGTACGCCGAAGACCACGCCGCGTGTGGTGCGGCCGAGCGGGCTCTCCGGGGCGTCCGGGTCGGCCATCAGCAGGCCCGAACTGAGCCTGCCCATCATGAAGGTGTGGGCATGTACCTGGTCGCGTTTGGACTGCACGGCCTCTCCTCGTCGTTCTCGTGCCGGAGTGCGGTTGGACTCAGCCGAACAGGCCGCGCAGCCATCCGAAGAGTCCCGCCACCCACAGGCTGAGCGGCAGCAACGCCACCGCGATGCCGGTGTGCGCCACCTCCGCCGCCCGGCCCCAGTACGGCAGCATGCGGCGGCCGGGCACCGTCCAGGCGGCGATGACCAGCGCGGCGGCCGCGCCGAGCAGTACCGCGAAGACCACCAGTCGCCCATCGCCGTCGCTGTCCTGCGCCCAGCTGCGGGCGAGCAGCAGCAGACCCCAGATCCCGGGCACCGCGAGGGTCAGCCGCTGGCCGATGTGCACCAGCCCGCGGGAGTGCAGAAGCAGCAGCAGGCTCAGCGCGAGCGCGGTCAACACCTCGGGCAGGGAGGGGTGTTCGGCGAGGACCACCAGGGCTCCCGCGGCGATGATCCCGGTGACCGCGAAGAGCGCGGTGACCCAGCGCCCGGCCAGTTCGGTGCGCTCGGCGACGTCGCTGCCCGCGTAGGGCTCGATGCCTTCCTGGAGCTGGCTGGCGGAGGAGGGCAGGGCGGGCATCCGCATCCCGGCCAGCTTGAAGGCGAACGGCGCCACCGTCCCGGCCGCGAGCACGAACACCGTCGCCACCAACGCGACCGCGGCGGGCACCGCCAGGTCCGTGTAGCCGATGAGGGCCCCGGAGATCGCGATGGCCACCGACACGACCGCGGTACCCAGCAGGGCCGGGGCGCCGACCGCGGTGGCGGCCAGCGCGAGAACCGCGCCGCCGGCACCGGCCGCGCCCGCGGCGAGCAGCCGCGCGCCCGCAACCCGCGCCGCATCCGGGCCGGTCAGGTCACCGCCGGGCAGCACCCAGCCGGCCAGCGCCAGGCAGGGGGCGACCAGCAGGCCGAGCGCGGCCGCGGAGAGCCGGTCGCCGACCGCGCGGCTGGCGGTGCCCGCGCCCGCGAGCAGCAGGAGCCCCGCCACCGCGGCGCAGGCCGCCCTGACGGAGCCGGAGCCGGCCGCTCCCGGCCAGAACACCAGCACCAGGGCCGCCGTCACGGTCGCCACCGTGGCGCCCACCAGCAGCCCGCGGGCCGCCTCGGGGTGCCAGGTGTGCAGTCTGCGGCCGGCGGTGTCGGCTATCCCGTCCACCAGGTCGTCGAGCCGGGCCTCGGGCAGCGCCTCGGTGTGCGGGCGCAGATAGAGCACGTCCCCGTCGGCGAGCCCGGCCCGCGCGAGGGTCGCCTCCTCGTCGAGCGGGGCGTCACCCAGCCGCTGCAGCACCCAGCCGGCATGGTCGAGCCCGGCCTCCTCGGCCTCCTCGCCGACATAGCGCAGCAGCGTGGGCAGCAGATCGGCGACCGGCACGTCGGCGGGCACGGCCAGATCGACGGAGACGCTCGGCGCACGTACGGTCAGGCGGCACAGTTCGGCCACCGCGCTGTCGGTCATCAGCTGAACTCTCGTCTTCCGTGGGGGTTTTGACAGGAGGACTTCCCCGCGAGCGGCGTAGTGCGAAGAGTACGGAAGGTCCGCACGGGCCGGAACAGGGGGGTCGGACAAGGGAATTACGACCGCGAACCCGGCAACCACCTCTCCCGCGTGGACAGGTCGCGTCACGTGAATGCAGACTACTGCCTACGCTCGCCGGAACGTGCTGGGGACCGGACTCCTTGTCCGGTATGCAGTTGAATGGTGGGAGAGTTGGCCGTTTCCCGCTTTCCGCTTCCCCCCATTCATCCGGCGTTCACCGCGTGCCCGGGTCCCGGGAAAATGACAGCGGTGCGGTCTTTCCGGCTACCGGGTCTCCCGGTATTCGGCGTGGGCCGGAAAGTCAGCGAACCGGAGGTTCTGTTCCTTGAGTGTGGTGCTGTTTCGCCGGCCGGCCCGCAGGCGCGGTCCAGAGATGCCCGAAGGACAATTGACCCTCCAGGAGCCGCCGGTCCTCGCCGAGACGGTGCCCGACACCTCGGCGATATGGACCTATCTGCCGATGGCGCTCATGTCGGTGTCGATGATGCTGATGTTCCTGCGCCCGGGCGGTGGCAACGGCGTCTTCATCTACCTGGCGATGGGTGTCATGGCGCTGTCCGCCGGGGCGATGCTGCTGGGCCAGCTCATGCGGCGCTCCAGTGAGCGCAAGCAGCGCCTGAAGGGCGAACGCCGCGACTACCTCCGCTACCTGGCGCAGACCCGCAAGCGGGTGCGTGCCACCATCGTGGAGCAGCAGCGGGCGCTCGCCTGGCGTCACCCGGAGCCGTCGTCCCTGCGATCGCTGGCCCGCACCTCACGGCTGTGGGAACGGCGCCCGGCGGACGAGGACTTCGGCGAGGTCCGGCTCGCAGTCGGCGAACAGCAGCTCGCCCTCACCCTCAACCCGGTGTCCACCCGCCCGGTGGAGGACCTCGAACCGCTCTGCGCGCACGCCCTGCGCCGCTTCATCCGCGCCTACTCCACCATTCCCGAGCAGCCCCTGGGCCTGTATCTGCGGTCATCGGCGCGGGTTCTGCTGCGCCCCGAGGAGACCCTGGCAGGGGAGCTCCCCGCGTCGTCCGGGACCCCCGAGGGCGCCGACGGAGAAGCCGTACGCGCTCTGCTGCGTGCCGCTCTCGGCCAGCTCGCGGTGTTCCACGCGCCGGAGGAGCTGTGGATCGCCCTCTGCGTCAGCGACGAGCGCCGGGCCGACTGGGAGTGGGTCAAGTGGCTGCCGCACGCGCTGCATCCGTACGAGGAGGACGGCGCCGGGCAGGTCCGCCGGATCACCGCCGACCTCACCGAGCTGGACGACCTGCTCGGCGCCGAGTTCGCCGAGCGCCCCGGCTTCGACCCGGATGCCCGTCCGGGCCGTGACGAGCCGTACACCGTCGTCGTCCTGGACGGCATCACCGTGCCCGAGGGGCACCGGTGGGAGGGTCACGGCTATCGCAACGCCGTGGTGCTGGACGTCTCCGGCGCACTGCGCTGGCGGCCCGGCCGCAACACGCTGCGGCTGACCGTCGGGCCGGACCAGGTGAACCTGGTGCGCACCGACCGCAGCCGCAAGGAGCGCGCGGTGCCGCTCGGCCGGCCGGACCAGCTCGGCCCGCTCGGTGCGGAGTCGCTGGCGCGGCTGCTCGCCTCCCGCCGGATCAGCCTGAGCAGCGACATCGCCCAGCCGCTGGACAGCGACGTGGAGCTGACCACTCTGCTCGGCATCCCCGATCTGCACCGGCACGACACCAAGGCTCTCTTCGCGCGCCACACCGGCTCCGCCCGGTTGCGGGTGCCGATCGCGGTCGGCGTCGACGGCCGTCCGGTGGAACTGGACATCAAGGAGTCCGCGCAGGGCGGCATGGGCCCGCACGGCATGCTCATCGGCGCCACCGGCTCCGGCAAGAGCGAGCTCCTGCGCACCCTCGTCCTGGGCCTCGCCCTGACCAACTCCTCGGAGACCCTGAACTTCGTCCTGGTCGACTTCAAGGGCGGCGCCACCTTCCTCGGCCTGGAGGAACTGCCGCACACCTCCGCCGTCATCACCAACCTCGCCGACGAAGTCGCCCTGGTGGAACGCATGCAGGACGCCCTGCACGGCGAACTCATCCGCCGCCAGGAGCTGTTGCGCGCGGCCGGCAACTACACCTCGGCCCTGGAGTACGAGCGGGCCCGCGCCGGCGGGGCCGATCTCACGCCGCTGCCCAGCCTGTTCGTGGTGGTCGACGAGTTCAGCGAACTCCTCTCCGCACACCGTGAGTTCATGGACCTGTTCGTGATGATCGGCCGCCTCGGCCGCTCGCTCGGCGTGCATCTGCTGCTGGCCTCGCAGCGCCTGGACGAGGGCCGTATGCACCAGTTGGAGAGCCACCTGTCGTACCGGGTCGGCCTGCGCACCTTCTCCGCCATGGAGAGCCGGGGGGTGCTCGGCGTGCCGGACGCCTACGAGCTCCCGGCCCAGCCCGGCAGCGGCTATCTCAAGTCCGGTGTGGAGGCCCTGACCCGCTTCCGTGCCGCCTACTCCTCCGGCACCTACCGGCGCCGCACCGGCGCGGTGGTCCAGGCCCGGGTGGCCAGCCAGGTCGTGCCGTGGACCAGCGGCTGGGTGGTGCCGCGCACCCTCGACCCCACGCCCGGCCCGGAGCCGGAGAACGAGGAGACCGGCGACGAGGAGACCCTGCTCGACGTGGCCCTGGACCGACTGCGCGACTCAGGCCCCGCCGCCCACCAGGTGTGGCTGCCGCCGCTGGACGAGCCGTCCCCTCTGGACGCCCTGCTGCCCCATCTCGCCCCCGACCCCGAGCGCGGCCTCACCACCACCGGCTGGTCCGGCACGGGCAGGCTGCGTGTCCCGGTCGGCCTGGTCGACAAGCCCTTCGACCAACGCCGCGACCCGCTGGTCGTGGACCTGTCCGGAGCCGGCGGCCACGTGGCCATCGCGGGCGGCTCACAGAGCGGCAAGTCCACCCTCGCCCGCACCCTGATCGCCGCGCTCGCCCTCACCCACACCCCGGCCGAGATCCAGTTCTACTGCCTCGACTTCGGTGGCGGCGGCCTCTCCCAGTTCGCCGCACTCCCCCACGTCGGCGGTGTCGCGGCGCGGCTCAACCCGGAGCGGGTGCACCGGGCCGTCGCCGAGGTGATGACACTGCTCGCCCGCCGGGAGCAGTTCTTCGTCGACCACACCATCGACTCCATGCAGTCCTACCGCCGTCGCCGCGCCGCCGGGGAGTTCCCCGACGAGCCCTTCGGCGACGTGTTCATGGTGGTCGACGGCTGGTCCACGGTCCGTCAGGACTACGACGACCTGGTCCCGAAGTTCAACGAACTCGCCGCCCGCGGCCTGAACTACGGCATCCACCTGCTCATCACCACCACCCGCTGGGTGGAGCTGTCCGCGCAGGTCCGCGATCAGGCCGCGACCCGCCTGGAACTGCGGATGGGTGATCCGATGGACTCGGAGATCGACACCCGCAAGGCCCGATCGGTGCCGCGCAGCGGCGGCCGGGGCATCACCGCCGACAGCAAGATGCACTTCCTCGCCGGCCTGCCCCGCCTGGACGGCAGCGGCTCCCTCGAGGACCTCGGCGAGGGCGTCGCCCACCTGGTCGCTGAGGTGGCCAAGCACTGGTCCGGCCCGGCCGCCCCGCAGGTCCGCATGCTGCCGCACCGGCTGCCGCTCACCGAACTCCCCGCGCCCGAGCCGACCGAGGGCGGCGGCATGCGACTTCCGCTCGGCATCGACCAGGACGCCCTGGAGCCGGTGTGGCACGACTTCAGCCGCACCCCGCACCTGATCGTCGTCGGCGACACGGAGAGCGGCAAGACCAACCTGCTGCGCCGCGTCACCGCGGGCATCACCGCCCGTTACGCCCCGAACGAAGCCAAGATCATCGCGGTGGACTACCGTCGCACGCTGGTGGACGGCATCCCCGAGGAGTACCGCATCGGGCACGTCATCTCCCTGGACAACCTCAAGGAGACGATCGACGGCGCCGCCCGCGCGATGAAGACCCGTGTCCCCGGCGCGGACATCGCCCCCGCCCGGATGCGCAAGTGCGACTGGTGGACCGGCCCGCGTCTGTTCATCCTGGTCGACGACTACGACATGGTCGCCGGCAACTCCTTCCAGAGCCCCTTCGAACCGCTCTTCGAGCATCTGACCCTCGGCTTCGAGATGGGCCTGCACGTGATCGTCGCCCGGAGCGCCATGGGCGCTGGCCGGGGTCTGAGCGACGCCCTGATCCGCCGCTTGGACGAGGCGAACAACCCCGCGATCCTGCTCTCCTGCCCGCCCACCGAAGGCCGCCTCTTCGGCAACGCCAAGCCCGTCAACCTCCCGCCCGGCCGAGCCCTGCACATCGCCCGCCGCAAGGCCCGGTTGATACAGACGGCACTGGTCGAGGGCGAGCGTGTGCAGGAGGGCTGAGAGCGCTATGGGGTGAGCTACGCGGCGGCGGCGAGGTGGGGTGGTCGCCGCCGTCGCCTTTCCCGCACAAGGGCGACGTGCGGCGGCCCCCGCGTCGGCATTCCGGCACGCGGGTCACACCGGGCGGCCCCCTCCATCGACCATGCGGGACCAGGCCACGTGAGGTGACCTCCGCCGCCGGCTGTGCGGCACCAGGCCTCTGGGCCGCGCCCGCAGCCGCCGGGCGGTCGGGGTGCCCGGTCACCGGACCGTGGGCAGAGCGGTGGTTCGCTCGGCGAGGCCGACCACCGCCACAAGCACGACGCCGCCCGCCGGCTCCGCCGCTCCCGGGTACGGCTCAGTCCTCTCCCGTTCCACCGGCCTTTGCCGGACGCCAGCGCCTCGCACGGGCTCGGGGAAGGGCGAACACGGCCCATAGGACCGCGAGTACGGCAGCCGATCCGAGGATGACGAGGAGGGTGGCTCGGTCTGTGGCGGCGTCGGCGTCGGAGGTGTCACGGACGGTGACGCGGTCCGCGGCGCGCCCGGCGCCGGTCGACGCACGCGGGTCACCGAGGACCGTGGTCACGGCGGCGTACGCATCCAGCTGGGGGATGTCGGCCGGATAGGCGGTGGCGGTCAGGCGGCGGGTGACGGCGTCGGCCGAGGTGTCCGGGTGCGCTGCGCGGACCACCGCGGCGGCACCGGCCACATAGGCGGCGGCGACCGAGGCGCCGGCACCGAGGTAATGGCCGTCTCCGCGCGGTCCTCCGGAGACGACGCCGGCCCCGGGAGCGGCAAGGTCAATGCCCGTGGTGGGCAGGGCCCGGTCCGGACGGAGGCCACCGGGGAGCATGTCGGCGACCGAGAGGACTCCGGGTTCCCCGGCCGGCCAGTACACGCGGGGCGGGATCTCGTCGGTGTCCCCCCGCGTCGGCGGGTCGGGAGTGGCCGCGGCCACGACGACCGCACCCGCGCGGCGGGCGTCGGCGACCGCTCGGGACAGTTCCGTGTCCCGGCGCGGAAGGGCCACCGTGACCGCGATGACGTCGACCCCGGCTCGGGTGGCCTCGCGCACCGCCGCCGCGACGAGCGCCGGGTTCGCCTCACCGCGTGTGTCCGTGCCGCGCAGCGCCAGGATCCGCGCGCCCGGGGCGACGCCGGCCAGACGCGCGGCCCCCTCGGCGGTCCCGGCGATCAGCCCGGCCAGGAAGGTACCGTGCCCGACGCAGTCCTCCGCGGCCGGGCCGTCGGCGGTGACCCGGCCCTCCAGGCCGTCGGCGTCGGGGGTGACACCGGTGTCGATCAGGGCGACGGTCACGCCCGCGCCGATGCCGTGCCCGTGCAGCCGGTCCAGGTCGAGGCGCTGACGTGACCAGTCCTGCTTCTTCGCCTTCTCCCGCGAGGCTGGGGTGCACTCCGCGGCCGCATCGAGCACGGAAGGCATCGCCGGAAGCGCCTGACCCTTCTTCCCGTCAGCCGTCGGCGTCCGCGAGAGGGGGGCCGTATGAGCCGGAACGGCCGTAGGCAGCAGCAGGGCGGCGGCGAGGCCGGCGCCGGACAGCAGACGGGCTGCCCCGCGGGAAGGAGGCTTCACAGTCCGGCCGCCTTCGGCGCCGCGGCCACGTCCTCGGGAACAAGGATGCGCAAGTCGTCCAGGGTGGGCGCGGCCAGCGAACTGAGCCGCCCCGCCTGGCGGGTGACCATCGATTCGAGCACCTGCCGGGCAAGCCGGGCGTTGCCGAACGAGCGATCCCGGGGCAGCGCCTCGAAGTAGGCCCTGAGCACCGGGCCGGTGCCGGGGCCGCACTCGTAGCCCATGCTCGCGGCCTGTGCGCGCACGATGGTGACCAGTTCCTCGGAGGAGTAGTCGGCGAAGGCGATCCGGCGCGGGAAGCGGGAGGACAGCCCGGGGTTGGAGGCGAGGAAGCGCTCCATCTCGCCGGTGTAGCCCGCGACGATGACGACCACTTCGTCGCGGTGGTCCTCCATCAGCTTGAGCAGGGTGTCCACGGCCTCCTGTCCGAAGTCGGCGCCGCCGCCTTGCGGGGTGAGGGTGTACGCCTCGTCGATGAACAGCACACCGCCGCGGGCCCGTTCGAAGACCTCACGGGTGAGCTGGGCGGTGTGGCCGATGTAGCGGCCCACCAGGTCGGCACGGGCCGCCTCCACCAGCTGGCCCCGTTTCAGGATGCCGAGCTGGGTCAGGATCTCGCCGTACAGACGGGCGACAGTGGTCTTGCCGGTGCCGGGCGGGCCGGTGAAGACCAGGTGGTGGCTGAGCGAGGGCACCGGCAGCCCCGCGGCGGCGCGGTGACGGGCGGTGGTGATGAGGTTGACCAGGTCCGCGACATCGCGCTTCACCTCGGCCAGGCCGATCATGTCGCCGAGGCGGGTCAGCGGGTCGTCCTGAGGTGCACCGGACCCGGCGGCCGTCGCGGCGCCGGTGGCCGACACGTCCTCCGGCAGCAGCAGCCGCAGGTCGTGCTCACCGACCTGCGCCTGGGCGGCGAGCCGCACGGCCTGTCGGTCCACCATCTCCTCGAACACCCCGCGTGCGGCACGGCCGTTGCCGAATCCGGCGTCCCTGGGCATCGCCTCGAAGTGCGCGGCCAGCGCGGCCTCGGTGCCCTCGCCCAGTTCGTACTGGTGCTGGGCGCACATGTTCCCCATGATGGCCACCAGTTCGGGCACGGAGTAGTTCTCGAACTCGACGGTCCGGGAGAAACGGGAGGCGAGGCCCGGGTTCGAGCCCAGGAAGGACTCCATCTCCCGGGAGTAGCCGGCCGCGACCACGACCACGTCATCGCGGTGGTCCTCCATCAGCTTCAGCAGGGTGTCCACCGCCTCGCGGCCGAAGTCGGCTCCGCCGTTGCCGCTGTCCGCGGTGAGCGTGTACGCCTCGTCGATGAACAGCACGCCCCCGAGAGCCCGTTGGAAGATCTCGGTGGTCTTGATCGCGGTGCCGCCGACGACCTGCGCGACCAGGTCGGCGCGGGAGACCTCCACGAGGTGCCCGCTGCGCAGGGAACCCAGTTCGGCCAGGATCGCCCCGTAGAGGCGGGCGACGGTGGTCTTACCGGTGCCCGGAGGGCCCGCGAAGATCAGGTGTCTGCTCATCGGCGGTGCGGACATACCGAGTTGCTCGCGGCGCTGGGCGAGCTGGGTCAGGTTGACCAGGGTGCCGACCTGCTGCTTGACGTTCTCCAGACCGATCAGCGCGTTGAGGGCGCCGAGCGGGCCGTCCACGCGGTCCGGCGGGGGCGCATCCGCGGCGCCGGATCCTGCCGGGTCGGTGTTCTCGGCGCTTCCGCTGCCCCAGGCGTCACGCTTGCCGTTGCCGGTGCTCCTGAGGCCGTCCACGGCGAGCCGATCGCCGGGCGTTGTCTGCACCAGGCCGCCGCCCTCGTTCTCCCGGGCCAGGCAGTTCACGAGCGCGACCGGGGCGGTGGACTCCACCCGGAAGCCGTCCTGGGCGCCGCCGGAGACCTCACAGCCGCTGAGCGAGGCGAGCGCACCCTCGCGAAGCAGGAAGCCATGCCCCTGAGCGGCGTGGACCGTGGTGCGGTTGGCGGTCAGCTCCCCGCCGGACGCGACCACGACACCTTCCTCGCCGGATATCTCGACGCGGAAGTCGCGGACGGTGACACTGCCGCCGTCCTCCACGACCAGACCGCTGGTGGCGCTGTCCGAGACCCCTCCGCCGGCCAGATACAGGGTGCTGCCGGAGGCCACCCGCACGCCCGCGCCCTTCGGCCGGACGATCTCGCAGTCCTCGGCACGGCCGCGGGCGTCCTTGCCCGCCGTGATGCCGTCACCGGAAGGCTCCACCAGTCGGGCCCGGCGCAGCAGCGGGTTGGCACCACCGCGCACCGAGACCGCGGGCGAGCCGCCGATCACCTCCAGGCGGTCCAGCTCCGGTGCCGAGTCCTCCTCCAGGAGCAGCCCCGCCTGCTGGCAGTCACGGACCGTCAGACCGGTCAGTGCCGGAGAGGCGGCCCCCGCAACCCGCAGCGCCGCGCCCTGCGCGCCGTCCACCCAGCAGTCCTCGAAGGTGCCACGCGCCCGGTCGGTGACCAGCACGCCATGTCCTCGGGTACGCGAGACGCGGCAGCGGCGCAGCACCGGATCGGTGCCTGCGGCCAGCGCGATGCCGTTCCCGGAGGCTCCGGTGACGCGGACGTCCTCCAGCGTCGTACGGCCCGTGCTGCTCAGGTGCACTCCGGTGCTGGTGTCGTGCACCACGGTGCGCACCACCGTCAGGGAGCAGTTCTGCTCCAGGGCGATGGAGGGCTTGTCCGTGGAGGAGATGTCGCAGTCCTCGACGCTGCCGGTGGCCTCGCCGCTGGCGAGCAGGCCGTTGCCGCGGGCGGCGCGCACCGTGCAGCCACGGAGCCGGGCTTCGCCCTGTTCGGCGAGGACCAGGCCGCTGGTGCCCAGGTGCTCCAGCGTGCAGGATTCCACGGTCGTGGGCGTGGTCGAGGTGACGACGATCCCGGCGCCCTGGGGGTTGCTCACCCGGCAGTCCCGCAGCGCGAGGGAGCCGGTGCCCCCGGCCAGTACCGCGGTCCAGGCGACGCCGACGATCTCGCAGCCGTCCAGCGCGGCCTGCCCGCGCCGCACGTCCACGGCGGGCAGTTCGGCGTCACCGCCGCGCAGGGACAGCTCGGAGAGCATCACGGCGTCGGCGCGCAGCGCGAGGACGCTGCCCGAGCGTGGCCTGATCTCGACGGTTCCCCGGCCCTCGGCGGCGGTGAGGGTGACCCGGGTGTGGATCACCAGGTTCTCCGCGTACGTCCCGGGCCGGACGCTGATCAGCGCCCCGGTCCGGGCAGCCGCGAGTGCCTCACCGATCGTCCGGTAACGGTCCCGGTCCCCGGGACCGACCGTCAGTACCTGGCGCGACACGCACCAACCTCCTTGCTAGGGCAGCATCTTCAGCGGGCGCCCCGACCTGCGAGGACGCGTGTCGGCGAGCCGACGGTGCCATCATGCCCCGCTGCCGGGGCGGTCCGGCGCCAGGAGCGACGCTCTCGGCCAGAAGACGTCTGACACGCGGTCAGACGCTCCACTTCTGGTTGTCGGTACCGGCACAGGTCCACAGTTGCAACCAGGCGCCGTTGCCCGTGTTGTTGTCCTTGATGTCGACGCACTTGCCGACGACGGTGTTGACCAGGTCGTGACGCTCGTTCAGGACGAACTTCTGGGCGGCGTTCCCACTGCACCGGGCGATCTGGATGGCGGTGCCGTCGCTGTAGTCGGCGTTGGCCACGTCCAGGCACAGGCCCCGGATGCGCATGGTGCCGTCGGAGGCGAACTGCCACTTCTGCGCCACGCCGTTGTTGCAGTCCCACACGAACAGCTTCTTGCCGTCGCCGAAGTCGGCGTTCGGTACGTCGAGGCAGCGGCCGGAGAGGTGGCTGCGCAGAGAGACCGGGGCACTGAACGTCACGCCCGAACCGGTGTTGGCGGGCTGGTCGGCGCCGCCCCCGGAGGTGTTCCCGCCGCCCGACTTCGCGGGCTGATCCTGCCGGCCCGCGTCCCCCTCGGGCCGGTCCTTCCCGCCACCGTCCTGCTTCGGCGTCTCTCTGCCCGAGCCCTGCGCCGCGCCGCCCTCCGGGGCTTGCTTCACCGGCTTGTCGGGCTTGGCGGACCTCTTCTCGCCGCCGTCGGAGGCTTTGGTGTCGGGTTCGGTGACCACGAAATCACCCGGCGCCTCCTGCGCACCACCGCCGAGCACGGTTCCTCCCGCCGGTGCCGCTTTGGGGTCCTTGTCGTCGCCCCCGGTGAGCACGAGGAACGGCACCGACACGAGCAGTGCCCCGGCGACCGCGGCCCCGGCCAGCACCGCCTTGCCCGGACGCCCCACGGGCGCGGTCTGCTGCCGCGGCCGGTCGATGGCGGTCGCGGTCATGGTCCGCACGAGAGCGGGCAGTCGGCTCTTGACCGCCGCGGCCGCACCGGGGTCACTCTCCGAGTCGGCGTCGCCGTGAGGCTCCGCTTCCGACTCGGACAGACGGCCGGCGGCCATGCCGTCGGCGGGACCTGTTTCGGCCTCGGGCTCGGCGGCCCGGCCTTCCGCGGCGGCTTCGGGCTCGGTGGCACCGCCCTCGGCTGCAGTTTCACCCCCGGCGGCCGTCCCCTCGGCCCCGGACTTCGCCTGGGCGGTCTCGGGCTCGGCCTCGGGCTGAGGCTGGGTGAGGGCGGCGGCCGTGTCCTCGCCGGCGGAACCGGACTCCGCCCGCGGGGAGGTCGGGGGATGCTGGGCCGGACGCGTCACGGGGTCCTCCCTGTGGTGTGGGGCCAAGGTTCAGCAGAACTGTGGGTCCGGACCTCGGAGGGGGCCGCGGGCACCCGCTCGACTTCCGGCTCGGGCAAGGCGTCCAGGAGCCTGTCCGCCGGGACGAGCAGGGGGGCGGCGGCACCGGCGTTGACCATCAGCAGGGCGCCGGACCCGCGCAGTGACCGTGCCAGCTCCTGTGCCGGGACCGTGTCATGGCGAAGTGCCGCGGACATGAACTCGTGCGCCGGTGAGGTGAACGACAGGATCACCGGCGCCCCGTCCAGTCCGGCGGCCCTGAGCGGCCCGCCGTCCGGTCCCCGCACCACCGTGATCTCTGCTTCCGCGAGCGCCGCGAACGCCTCGGCCACCGAGCCGTAGCCGGTGGCAGCCCGCTGCGCCGCCGCGTCCACCGGGTCGGTGGGCTCCGGCCAGCCCAGCACCCGGGCCGAGGGCCGGTAGGCGGGGTTGGGACGGTAGTCCCCGACGTCCCCGCTCTCGTCGGACTGCCACTCCCCCACCACCGCCCACTCCGGCGGCATACCGTCCTGCTGCCACTCCGGGTCCACCATCCCGATCCAGTGGCCGGGCGCCCGGCGGGCGGCGTCCCGTACGGCCCCGGGTATCTCGGGAGTCTCTGTGACCTTGGCGTCGTCGGCGCCGGATGCCTCCGCGGCGGCCGGGCCGGAGCTGTCGGGCACCGCGGACGGGACGTCATCCCCGCCCTCTTGCCGTTGTCCGGGCCGCATCTCCACCTGAACTCTTCGGTCAGTACCAACACTTGGGCGCCGGTGGCTCGCGCACACACCGACGATGATCAGATCGGGAGCCCAGGATGCCACACCAGCCCCGCCCGTTGCGGAGCGGACGGAGTCCGAATCGCCGCGTCGGCGTGCCCGTTCGTTGCCCGGATCGGGGACTTTCCGGGAGCAGCGAGGCCTGAGTGGACAAAGCGACGGCAGAGTTGAGGGAGGCGGTCGGCCAACCGTCCACGGCAGGAGCTAAGTTGAGCCGTACGGGAAGACCTTGTTGCTCGGCACGGCGCCGGATCGGCCTGCGGCCACCACAGCGCCGGGCCGGTGCACCTTGACGACCGCGACCGGACCGAACTCCGGTCCACCTCGGGTCGGCACTCGACCAACGCCCGCCGGACTTCCCGGTGTTCATCCAAACGACCACTGCACGGGCCCCCGGCCACGACCGACAGCTCCGCCACCGAGGAGGAGTACCGCATGTCCCCCCAGCACCCCACCCCCGACGCGAACTCGGAGGCGGCCGCCGCCCGCGCAGGGGAGACCGGATTACCGCCCACCCCCTCCACACCGGACGGACCGACGCCGCGCCAGTCCCCGGCTCCACAGGCGGAGTCCGCAAACACCGCCGCGGAGTCAGACGAAGCCGGGGCGAAATCCGGCAAGAACGAGAAGGAACACGGCACCGCGGACACGGAATCCGGCGGCGCAGGCGCAGAATCCGGACCCCCTAAGGCGGAGTCCGGTGCCAACGAGACCGGGGCGCCCACCGCTGCCGGAGCCGAGGAGAGCAACGCCACCGCGGCCGGACCCGAAAAGGCCACAGCCCCGGGTACGAGCGAAACCGCCGACGCCGAGGAAACCACTGCCATCCCGCCCTCGCCCGAGGCAACCGGAACCACTGAGGCACCCGAGGAGCGCGCCGCCGTAGCGGCAGCCGTCGGAACCACGCCGCCGGGCGCCAAGACCCACACCGGCGTCGGCGGCGGACGTCCCCGCAAGCCGATCCTGGCCGGGGCAGCGATAGCCGGCGCCGCTCTGATCGCCATACCCCTGCTGCTGACCGGCAGCGCGAAGGACGACGGACCCCCCGACTCCGCACAGGGGTTGGCCGCAGGAGGCTCCGACACCGTCCTGAACCCGACCTCCGCCCCAGCCGCCCTCGACGACTACGTGGCCGAGAAGCCCAGCCCGTCCCCGAAAAAGGCGAAGCCGACGAAGAGCGCGCCCGCGAAGGTCGCCGCTCCCCAGTCCGCCGCTCCCGAGCCGAAGACCAGCCCGAGCAGCACACCGGAAACGAAGCCCAAGGCCAAGCCCAAGCCCAAGGCGAGCCCGAAGCCGAACTGGAGCACCGAGACCGTCTCCGCGACCAGCGTCCTGGAGGTCAACCAGGCCTGGACCACCAACCGCATCCGGATGGTCATGCAGACCGACGGCAACCTCGTCGTCTACAACGAGCAGCGCAAGCCGATCTGGGCATCCATGACCTTCGGTACGAACCACCGGGCGATCTTCCAGCAGGACGGCAACCTCGTCATCCACAACGGCGACGACCGCCCCATCTGGGCTTCACAGACCTGGGGCCACGAAGGAGCCCAACTCGTCCTCCGGGCCGACGCCAAGGTGGCCATCGTGCAGAACGGCGCAGTGCTCTGGACGACCTGACACCCTCTCCGACGCGACAAGGACGGATCGGCCTCCCGGCCTCCCTCACTTCCCCTGCGTGTCGAAGGCGACGAACCTCAACTCCGCCGTGTAGCGCCGCCTTTCGTCATCAGTGAGCCAGGTCTGTTCCGGGGTCGGAAGCATCTCCGTGAACGTGGCCGTGCCGTTCGGGTCCTTGCGGGCAAGGCGGCGCAGGGCCTTGGCGAGGATCGTGACGTACACCGGACTGTCGAAGTCGACGTAGAAGGGCCGGGACTCCGTCGGAGAGACGACGAAGACGTAGCGGGGCAGCCCGAGTCGGGTGCGCCACTGGCGCGCCCGCACGAAACGCCGGGCTTCGTCCTTGTCGTCGGCGAAAGCGGCCTCCGCGGCGGGCAGCTGCCAGGTCTCGCGGGCGACCACCATGCGGTCGAGGGTGACGCGGGGGGTGTGGGCAGCCGCCGGCAGCAGCTGGAAGAGGTCCATCGACAGCGTGGTCAGGACGTGTGAGAAGACATCGATCGCGGGGAAGAGCGCACCGTCGGGCAGGCGGACGACGAGCTCGCCGTCGCGCTCCTCGACAAGGGCGTCGGCGCTGCGGACGGCCCGGGGGCGGGCGGGGTCGGCGGTGAAGTCGGAGAGGGCGACCTGGTAGTCCTGGGGTCGCACCAGCGTGTGCCGGACGCGGGCCGAGAGGCGGGCGCGGTGCTCCTTGGGGATCAGGGGCATCAGGCGCGGGCCGGGGTGGTCCTGGTCGGTGAGGGCGATCAGTTCCTCGATGTCCGGGTGCTGGTGGGTGAAGAGCGAGGCACCCAAGGTGTTGGCCGCGAGGTGGAGTTCACCGAGGACGAGGGTGAGGTCGCCGCGTGCGGCAGCCTCAGGACCGTCGGCGGCGATCATGATGTCCGGGCTGAGGTAACGGGCCGTGGTCCAGCCTCCCCCACCGTCGAACTCCCGCCGCGCGGCCCTCTCGATGTCGGCGGCGCGCCGGCCGACCCGGCGGGCCCCCTCGGGGACTGCGAGGATGCGCTGCCAGCGTGCGGCGAACTCCCGCTGCAGCTCCCCGGCTGCCGTGCGGGCACTGCCGTGCAGCACCGGCAGGCACGCGAACCAGAAGGAGGCCAGGTCGACCGGGCCGGAGGCTGCGAGTCGGTGATGGACCGCGCGGATCTCGGCTTCCACGGTGGCGGCCAGTTGTGAGGTCAGCCAGCCGGCGCTGTCCATCAGGATGCGCAGTGGGGACAGCGCCTCCACGACAGCCGGGCCGAGGCGGGTGGTGGCGGAGCGCCGCGTGTCGCTGTACACGAGAGAGCGGCAGGGGGCGGTGGAGGCCGACTTCTCCCGCACGGCGGCCGTGTCCGTGAGGTCGGTGAAGTCGCGCTCCAGCTCCTGCAAAGCCGTCAGGAGTTCGTCCTCGTCGGTGGCGGCGGCTACTTTCTCCCTGCCTTTCTCCAGGAGGTCGAGGGCAGCGAGGCCACGTTGCCTCAGGCTCGGCTCGCCGATGGTCAGCAGCCAGGTGCGCAGGGCCCGCTCGGGGTGGGTTCCGGCCGGGACCTCCAGCCGCCAGGTCACCCAGCGGCGGGCCACCAGGTCGTGCAGCGTCGCGGCGACGTCGGTGCCGGGCAGGTCGCTGGCGATGTCGCGGGCCCGCCGTACCCCGTCACAGTGGGCGAGAACCGCCGCGGCCGCGGCGGACACCGTCGTCGGGCGCCGGCCGGGCACCCGCACCTCGTCACCGTTCAGCACGACGAACGGCACCCGCCGCGGGGCGATCCAGTCGCGCAGTCCCGCATCCGCGTCCAGGATCTTGGCAAGCGCGTCAATGCCCCAACTGGCCCAGTACACCGTGGAATCGGCGATCAGGCCGGTTCCCGGGTCGACCTGCACCCCGGACGCCGCCGTGTCCCAGCGGCCCCAGCCGACGGGGCCGAAGAAGCCGATGGTGTCGTTCTTCACGCAGAACCGCTGCCAGTAGTGCGCGACGAGTTCCTCACGCTGGCGGGGCATGCTGCTGCGCGCATCGATGCCCGGCTTCCAGCGCAGGAACGGGGCGATGCCGGAGGTGAGCACGGGCCGGTTCTGCCAGGCCACCGCCTGCCGGAACGCCGGGGTGCGGGCGATGTCCTGAAGAACGTGCGCGGTCTGCACGGCCGCCGCGCCCAGCTCGTCGGCGAAGGCTTCCCAGTCGGGGCCGGACAGCGGGGTGTCGGGGCCGAACTTGTCCGCGGCCTCGGCGAGTCCGGGGGGAGCCAGGCGTAGCACGCCGTCGGCCGGGAAGCCCGGTCCGCGCAGCGCGAACTGGTTCCACAGGCGCCAGCGGCCGAGGAACGGAACGAGGTCTTCGGTCATGGCGGACTCCTTGACGCGCGTACGGGACGAGGTGAGGTGGGAGTGGGGTGGTGCGGCGGCCGACCGGTGGCCCCCGGCCCGCGCACGGACCGAGGTGCGCGGAGCATCGGGGGCCCGGTCGGCGCCACGGTGCCCGGGGTCAGGGGCGGCCGAAGTCGGCGTCGACGACCTCGGCGAGGTCGCGCGGGGTCGGGTAGGCGAAGACCAGGGAGACCGGGACGTCGTCGGAGCCGAGGATCTCCTGGAGGCGGCCGGTGATCTGGAAGGCGGTCAGGGAGTCGCCGCCCGCCTCGTAGAAGTCGGTGTCCGCGGTGAGGTCGGCGTAGTCCAGGACGTCGCGGAAGATGTCGACGAGCAGGTCGAGGGTGCTGACGGCGGTGGCGGTCTTCTCGGTCATGGCGTGTCCTTTTGGAAGGTGATCGGTGTGATGCAGGTGTGCAGGCGGGCGGCGGTGTTGCCGCCGGAGACGACGGCCACGGCGGCTTCGCGGCGGCCGGCGCGCAGGGCTCCGGCCAGGGCGACGGCACCGCTGGGTTCGGCGTCGACGCCGTGGTGGCGCAACAGGGCTGCCGCGGCGAGGATCTCGGCCTCGCCGACGGCGATGAGGTCATCGACCCGGTCACGGATGATCGGGTACGTGAGGCGTCCGGGCCGCTGGCCGCGCAGGCCGTCGGCGACGGTGTTGCTCGGCGGCAGCTGTACGGGGTGTCCTGCGGCCAGGGAGCGGGCGTAGCGCGGGGTGAGGGCGGGTTCCACGCCGACGACCCGGATGGGGCGTCCGGTGGCGGCGAGACAGACGCCCGCCAGGAGGCCGCCGCCGCCGACCGGGACGTAGACCGTCTCGGTGTCGGGGGCGTCGGTGAGGAGTTCGGTGCCGACGGTGCCCTGGCCGGCGATCACCAGGGGGTGGTCGGACGAGGGGACGAGGACGGCGCCGGTCGTGTCGGCGAGAGCCCGGGCGCGTTCCTCGCGCGCGGCGACTCCCCCGCTCACCTGGACGGTGTGGGCGCCCAGGGCGCGGATGGCGGCGGCTTTGGCGGGGGCGGCACCGGAGGCGAGGACGACGGTCAGCTCGAGGCCGAGGGTGCGGGCGATACGGGCGAGGGCGATGCCGTGGTTGCCGGAGGAGCCTGTGACGACGCGGTCGGCGGCCAGGGCGAGAACGGCGTTGGCGGCGCCGCGGGTCTTGAACGAGCCGCCGATCTGGCGGTGTTCGGCCTTCAGCAGCAGGTGCGGGCCGCGGGCGGCGGTCCTCGGGCCGGGCAGCAGGGGGGTGCGCACGATGTGCGGGGCGATGCGCGCGGCGGCGATGGCGAGGTCGGCGGGATCAGGGAGATGGGCCACGGAGTGCGTGGTCGTGGGCCTGGTGCCGAGCACGGTCGGGCGGCCGGTGGTGGTCGGCGTGCTCATGCGGTGCTCCCGGCGACCAGGCGGCTGCGGTCGGCCTTGCCGCCGCGGGTGGTGGGCAGGGCGGTGTGGCGGTGGAAGAGGCGCGGCATCAGGTGGGGCGGCAGAGTGCGGGCCAGATGGGCGCGCAGGGCGGCGTCCGGCGTCGTGTGGTCTCCGGTGACGTGCGCGGCCAGGTAGACGCGGCCGCGGTCGTCGGTGTGCGGGGTGATGACGGCCCCGCTCACGGCGGGGTGGGTGAGCAGGGCGCCCTCGATCTCGGCGGGGTCGACGCGGTAGCCGCGGATCTTGATCTGCCGGTCACTTCGGCCTTCGTAGCGCAGCCCTTGGGGGCTCCAGCGGCCCAGGTCACCGGTGCGGTACATGCGGGAGCCGGGCGGTCCGTAGGGGTCGGGGACGAACGAGGCGGCGGTGCGCGCCGGGAGTCCTCCGTAGCCGCGGGCGAGGCCCGTGCCCCCGATGTACACCTCGCCCACGGCGCCGTCGGGGACGGGTGCGAGGTCGGGGCCGAGGACGCGGATGGTGGCGCCGCTCCTGGGCAGGCCGACGACGTCGTCGGCCGGGTCCGGGTCGGCCGCGACCATGTGGCGGGTGGTCGTCATGGTGCACTCGGTCGGCCCGTACTGGTTGACGAGGCGGCCGGGGACGAGGTGCCGGCCGCCCGCGGTGAGGAAGGGGCGCAGGGACTCGCCGCTGGAGGCGACGAGGGTGACGCCGGCCAGCGGGTCGGAAAGGTCGCGCTGTCCGGCGAGGTGGGTGAGGAAGGACGGGGTGACGCTGAGCAGGGCGGTGACACGGTGTTCGCGCACGGTGCGGGCGAATTCGGCCGGGCGCAGCAGTCGGGCGCGCTCCACGAGGACGAGGCGGGCGCCGGCCAGCAGGGGTGCGAAGGTGTCGCGGATCGAGGCGTCGTAGCCGAGCGGAGCGGTCTGCAGGACGACGGTGTCGGGGCCGAGGCCGAAGGCGCGGGCGGTGTCGCGCAGATAGCTGTCGAGGGCGTGGTGCTCGACGAGGACGGGGCTCGGCTCGCCGGTGCTGCCGGAGGTGTGGCTGACGTAGGCCAGGGCCCGTGGGTCGGCGGGCGTGAGCGGTGGGTCGTCGGCCGGGGTGGCGCGGTCCGGTGCGTCCAGGCGGACGACGGGGACGCCGAGATCGAGGTCGGCGGCGTGCGCCGTGGTGGTCAGCAGCAGTCGGGCGCCCGCGCTGCGGACGAAGGATGCCAGCCGGTCGCGGGGCTGGCTCACGTCCAGGGTGAGGAAGGCCGCGCCGCAGCGCAGGACGGCCGTCATGGCGGCGACCGCGTCCAGGCCGTGCTCGACGGCGACGGCGCAGACGGTCTCCGGCCGCAGGCCGTGCGCCCGCAGCAGACGGGTCACCTCTGCTGTCCGGTCGTCGAGTTGCCGGTAGGTCACCGGGCCGTCGGGGGTCTGAAGGGCGATCCGTCGCGGGTGCCGGGCGGCGTGTTCGGCGATGTCGTCGGCGAACGTGCGCATCACCGGCCCCCCTCGCCGTTGACGGTCTGGTCGACGGCGACGAAGCGCAGTTCGGAGGTGTAGCGCTGTCCGTCCGCGTCGGTGAGCCAGGCCTGTTCGGGGGTGGGCAGCATCTCGCTGACCTTCAGGCGGGCGCCGGGGTCCTTGCGGGCGAGCCTACGGGCGGCCTTGGCGAGGATGGTGATGTAGAGGGGGCTGTCGAAGTCGACGTAGAACGGGCGGGGTTCGGCCGGGGAGACGACGAACACGAAACGCGGCAGGTCGTGGCGGCCCTGCCAGTGGCGGGCCCGGACGAAGCGGGCGGCCTCCGACTTCTCGTCGGCGAAGTCGACCTCTGCGACCGGCAGTTGCCAGGTCTCGCGGGCCAGGATCATGCGGTCGACGCTGATGCGCGGGGTGTGGTCGCCTTCGGGGCGCAGGGTGAAGCGGTCCATCACGCGCTGGGTGAGGGTGTTGGCGTAGGCGTCGAGGAGGTCGTAGCGGGTGCCGTCGGGCAGCACCGCGGTGAGCCGGCCGTCGGTGTCCTGCACCAGGACGTCGGCGCTCAGCGCGGTGCGCGGACGGTGGGGGTCTCCGGTCTGGTCGACCAGCGCCACGTAGTGGTCCTGGTCCCGGTCGAGCGAGGGGCGGCTGCGGGTGGACCACTTAAGGGGCAGCTCCTTGGCGAGCATGGGCAGCAGACGCGTGGCGGGGAAGTCGCGGCCGGTCTCGGCGATCAGCTCGTCGCGGTCGGGGTGCTGGTGCACGAAGAGGGAGGCGCCCATGGTGTTCAGGGCGCAGTGCATCTCGCCCAGGACCAGTGCCACGTCGCCGCGTGCCAGCGCCGCCTCGTCCTCGGCGACGACGAGCAGGTCGGGGCTGATGTAGCGGGCCAGGGACCAGCCGTCACCGGGCTCGTCGAACTCCTCACGGACCCGGGCTGCGAGGTCGGCGGTGGTCAGCCGGACGCGGCGCGCGCCGGGCGGGATGTCGAGCAGGCGGGCCCACTTGGCGCGCAGTTCGCCCTGGACGGCGTCGATGAGGTCGCCGGCCTCGGGGTGCGGTGAGGGCAGGGTGTGCAGCCACAGGGTGGCGAGGTCGACGGGGCCGTCGGCGGCGAGCCGGTCGTACACGGTGCGCAGGCGGGCGCGGATGCCGTCGGCGAAGCGGTTGGTCATCCAGCGCGCGGCGGTCAGGCACAGCTGGAGGGGTTCCAGGTGGGCGAGCAGGCCCGGTCCTGCGGTGGCGGTGGCCGCGCGGCGCGTGTCGGAGTAGACCAGGCCGCGGCAGGGCGCGGTCCGGGCGCCCTTGGCGCGCTGGGCCTCGGTGTCGGTGAGGGCGGCGAAGTCGGCTTCCAGGGCGCCGATCGCCGCGGTGAGCGCGTCCGCGTCGTCGCCGGCGTCGCGCACGGCGTCCCGCCCGCCCTCCAGGACGGCGAGTTTGGCCAGCGCACGACCGCGTGCCGCCGCGTCGGGGACCCGCTCCACGATGGCGCGCAGCGCGCGGTCGGGGTGGGTGGCCGCGGGTACCTCCAGACGCCAGTGCACCCAGCGCCTGCGCGCCAACTCCCGCACGACGGCGGCGGTGTCGTCCTCGGGCAGATCGAGTGCGGTGGCGATCTCGGCCACCGGCCGGGTCCCGTCGCACAGTTCCAGTACGGCCGCCTCACGCTCCCCCACCGGCTGCGCGGGCCGCCCGGGCACCCGGACGGTGGTGCCGACGACACGGACGATGGAGACGCGGCGCGGCGGGATCCAGCGCATCAGCGCGGCGTCCTCGGCCAGCACCTTCGCCAGGGCGTCGATCGCCCAGCCGGAGAAGTACACCTCTCCCGCGGCCAGGAAGGCGTTCCCGGCGCGAGTGGAGACGGCGTCCGCCGCGGCGAGGTCCCAGCGGCCCCAGCCGACGGGACCGAAGAAGCCGATGGTGTCGTTCTTCACGCAGAACCGCTGCCAGTAGTGCGCGACGAGCTCCTCACGCTGGCGGGGCATGCTGCTGCGCGCATCGATGCCCGGCTTCCACCGCAGGAACGGGGCGATGCCGGTGCGCAGTACGGCGGGGTTCTGCCAGGCCAGGGCCGCCTGGAAGCGGGGCCGGGCGGCCACCTCCTGCAGGTGGCGGGCGGTGTGCACGGCCGCGGCGGCCAGCTCCTCGCTGAAGCCGTCCCACTCGGGGCCCGACAGCGCCGTGCCGGGGCCGAACTTGTCGGCGGCCTCGGCCAGTCCGGGTGGGGCCAGGCGCAGCACGCCGTCGGCGGGGAAGCCCGGGCCGCGCAGCGCGAACTGTTCCCACAGCCGCCAGCCTCCGCCCGGCAGCAGGACAGGTGCGTGCTCGTCCGACATCGCGTGCTCCTTCCGGAAAGGGGGGTGCGGGGAGGCGACCGGCCCCGGGGCGGACGGTGGTCCGCCCCGGGTCTGCCGGGTTCTCCGGCCGCAGAGCACCGTCCCGCGCGGCGGGGTCGGGCCGACAGAGAAGTTCCGGCAGCAACACGTGCCGCGGGGTCGGCGCGTTCGTCCCTGACCCCGGCCTTCGGGGTGCGGGCACGCTGTCGGCGTCGGCCGTGACCTGCGGCCGGCCCCATCACCCGCGGGAGGTTCACCGTGACGCAACCCGACTTCGCCAACGGCGCGGACGCCGAGGAGGTCCGCCCGGACATCGACGAGGAGTACCTCGTGGTGCGCAACGACGAGGAGCAGTACTCGATCTGGCGGGCGGACCGCGAACTGCCCGCGGGCTGGCACCCGGAGGGGCTGCGCGGCAGCCGGCAGGCGTGCCTGGACCACATCGACGTGATCTGGACGGACATGCGTCCGCTGAGCCTGCGCCGGCGGCTGGCCGGGGCAGATGCCTGAGGGGCTCCCGGGCAGGCTCCCGGGTCCCTCGGCCCACGATCCGCCGGCAGCCGACACGTCCTGCGTGCTGACCGCTCCCGCCGCACCTGTGGTACTGCCGCAGCGGTTGTGTCCGGCCGTGCTGGACCTGTCGGGGCTGCGGGACGGGCCGGCCGGGCAAGGCCCCCGTGGCCTGCGTGCCCCGCTGGAGCTGTACCTGGCCCGGGTCGCGGAGCAGGACGCGCAGACCCTCCGGCACGCCCGCGAGGTCCTCGACGCGGAGGAACGGGCCCGCGCCCGCGCCTTCCGGCACGACCGGGACCGCGACGCCTACGTGGTCGCCCACGCAGCGCTGCGGGGGGTGCTGAGCGTCGTGCTCGGGGTACGCGCCGACGCGCTGGCGCTGACCCGCGAGCCCTGCACGGGCTGCGGCGGGCCGCACGGGCGCCCGGTGCTGCCCGCATCAGGGGTGCACTTCTCGCTGTCGCACAGCGGGGGGCTGGTGCTGGTGGCGCTCGCGCCTGCGCCGGTCGGCGTCGACGTGGAGGAGCTGGCCACCGTGAAGGTCATGCTCAGCGCGCAGGCGGCACTGCACTGCGCGGAGGCGGACGAGCTGGCACGCCTGCCCGCCTACAGCCGGCCGGCGGCGTTCACCCGCGCCTGGGTACGCAAGGAGGCCTACCTCAAAGGGCTGGGCACGGGTCTGGTCCGCAATCCCGCGCTCGACTACCTGGGTACCGGCCCGACGCCCACCGACCCGGCACCGGGTTGGGCGGTGCGCGACGTTCTGGTCCCGTCCGGGTATGCGGCCGCCGTGGGCCTGCACACCTGCTGACCCGCACCCGGCAGCGGGGCGGAGGCCGGTTCAACCACCGGTCCCCGCCCCGCTGTTGGCATGCACCAGGCGGTCCGACCTGCGCACCGCCTTCACGAATCGCTCACGCTTTCCACCACGGCGATCGGTATACGATCATGCGGATGACAGCACCCGAACCCACCATCGTCGCCACCTCAGGCGGTTTTCGCCCCGGCAGACGCACGCGGGTGCTCTTCGACTCCCTGGTCCACCACGCGGTCGACCTCTCCGGCGTGCACGGCAGACGCCCGCGCATCCTCCACGTCGGCACCGCGGCGGGAGACGCCGAGCACGTCGCCGCACGAGTCTCCGAAGCGGCCCGGGTGGCGGGCTACGACCTCACCCCGCTGCAGTTGTTCCCCATGCCCAACGTCGAGGACATCGAGGCCACCGTGCTCGACCACGACGTGGTGTGGGTGGGCGGCGGATCGGTGGCCAACCTGCTCGCCGTATGGCGGGTGCACGCCCTGGACACCGTCCTGCGGCGCGCCTGGCAGGCCGGAGTGGTCCTCGCCGGCGTGAGCGCGGGCTCCATCTGCTGGTACGAGGGCGGCACCACCGACTCCTTCGGACCCGAGCTGCGAGCGGTCACCGACGGACTCGCCCTGCTCCCCTACGGCAACGGAGTGCACTACGACTCCGACGAGGGCCGCCGCCCGCTGATCCACCGCCTGGTCACCGACGGCACCTTCACCGAGGCCCACTGCACCGACGACGGGGTGGGCCTGGTCTACCGCGGAACCGAACTCGTCGAGGCGGTGGCGGAGTTGCCGCGCAAGGCGGCGTACCTGGTGCGGCGGGAGAACGGGCGGGCCGTGGAGGAGCGCATCGAGCCGCGCCTGCTGCCGACCGCCTGACTGCCCGGTCCTGTCTCCGGGCTTCCCGCACACGACCGCGCGGGGCGACGGGCCGGCCCTCGGTGCCCGTAGGGCACCAGGAGCGCGCATTCCCGTGCCCCGCGTCGTGGACGGGTCGGTCCAGGACTCAGACCAGGCCGTGGCGCACGGCGTGGGCGACCGCGTGGGCGCGGTTGCGGGCCTGCAGCCGGGTCATGAGCTCGTAGATGACGTTTTTCACGGTGTGTTCGGAGCAGCTCAGCAGCAGGGCGATGTCGGCGTTGCCGTGTCCCTCGGCCATCAGGCGCAGGACCGAGGTCTGCCGTGCGGTCAGGGCCGGCGTGCCGGGGGCGGGCGGTCCGAGCGGGCGGATGCCGGTGCTCAGCACGCCGGACAACTCCGGGTAGGGGATGCTCGGATGAGGGTGCGCGGCCCGGTGGACGGCCCTGAGGAGGCTGTCCTCGGTCAGTTCGGCGGCACCGATGACGACCGCTCCGGCGCGCAGGACCCGCCGCCGGCCCTCCGAGCTGACGGTGTCGCAGACGAACAGCACCGGCCCGGGCGTGCGCGGCACGCGCAGTGCCCGTTCCGTATCGGCGGCGACGATCACGGTGACCGTCCCGGCGGACGCGCACTGGTCCGCGCCGGGCTCGAGTCCGGCTCGTTCAGCGAGCGCACGGATGCGTTCCGCGCCCGGGGCGGGCACGACCCGCACCGCGACGGCAGGGGCGACGGGCGGCGCTGTCAGGGTGGCGGTCACAGCAGGCCCGCCCGCAGTGCGTAGGCGACCGCGTGGGCGCGGTTGCGCAACCTGAAGCGCTGGGTGATGTCGTGCACGACGGTGGTCACGGTGCGAGGCGAGTAGGCGAGCCGCTGGGCGATCTCCGCCGTCTCGTGCCCGTCGGCCACCAGGCGCAGCACCGAACGCTCCCGTTCGGACAGCATGCCCGCGCTCCAGCCGCCGGAGCCGCGCACGGACGCGTCCGGCTGGTCCAGGAGCTCCTCCAGCAGGCCCGGTGGCAGGGTGCAGTCGTCGCGCGCGGCCGCCAGCACCGCGTGGGCCAGTCGGGAGGCGTCGGCCTCACGGCGCAGCAGCAGGCCCCGGGCACCGGCGGCCAGGGCGTGCAGGACGTCCCCGGAGGCGAGGGTGCCCGCCACCAGGACGACGGCGGGGCGGTGGGGCTGGGTGCGGGTGGCGCGCACCATGTCGAGTTCGGCCGGACCGAGCCGGTCCACGGTGAGGACGGCGACCCGCGCGTCGGCGGGCTCGCAGACGGTCAGTTCGGATCGGACGAGCAGGGTCGCGCAGATGCCTGCCTCCAGCACCGGGTCGAGTGCGACCACACTGACACCTACGGGTGCTCCCATCTGCTGCTCCTTGGAAGATCGTGCGCCGGGCCTGAGGCTCCGCGGGCGGTCTGGCATGGGGACGTGAGAACACCGTGCCGTCCGCACGCCCGCCGGGGCATCGGTAGCCGGACCCCACATTTGCGCACCGGCCACGCCCCACACCCCGGTGCCACCGCACAGGCGGCTGAGACCCGGCCGCTCAGCCGGCCCGGCGAGACGGGGCGCAGGCCGGACGGACCCCGGCATGGGGAGCCATGGGGAGCACGCACACCCAGGCACCGCCCCACCCCGGTCCGGGCGGCCCCGCTCCCCACCGCCGCCCCCTGCGCACGCACGAAGGACCACGTCTGCCACCTGCGGTTTCCTCGGCCCATCCCCCATACCCCCACCGGCGGGTGGCAGGCCGGGGAAAATATGGGGGACGGTTACCCATGTGGGGGCCGCAGAGGGTCTGCGACCTTCTTCTCGTGACCGACACCGCCAGCCTCCCAACTCCCCGGAGCGCCGGACTGCCCGCCACCTGGTGGGCCCCGGCCCTGACCCTCACGGAGCGGCTCCACGCCCCCGGGCACCCCGGGGCGGCCGCCGCGACCGGCGCCTTGGGGCCGATGCCCTGGGCCGTCGGGGACGCGGAGGGCTTCGCCCTGCGGCTGGCCCGCCTGGGCGTGGACGGCGACACCGCGGCAGCCCTGGCCGCCGAGTCCGCCGAGTGCCTTGCGGAGCGGACCGCCAAGCCCGACTGGGCGTCCTACGCGGAAGAGGTTCTGGCCGGCGCGCCCGAGGGCCTTGTCGAGGTCGAGGTCGGCGGCGAGGGCCCCGACGTGTTCGCACCGGTCGTCAAGCCGCTGGTCGCCACGGCCGCCGCCCGCCTCGCGGACCTGACGGCCGGCGTCCCGGACGCCGAAGCCACCGTGTGGCGGGACGGCTTCACCCGGCGCCTGACCCGACAGCTGGTCCGGCAGGCCGCCCGCACCCTGGTCCACGAACTGCACACCGCCCGGCGCTCCCGGCGCCTGGCGGGGGCCGGTCCGCGCGAGCGGTTCGCCTCCTTCACCGCGGCCACCGGCACCCGGCGGGGGCTGTCGGACCTGTTCACCACCTACCCCGTGCTGGCCCGGATGCTGACCCGGACCGCCCTGGACGCAACGCAGGCCGCCGCCGAGCTGGTCACCCGCTTCCAGGCCGACCGCCCCGCCCTGACCGCCACCCTCCTCGACGGCCGTGCGCCGGGCAGGCTCGTCCGCGTCGACCTCGGCCGCGGCGACGCCCACCAGGGCAACCGGTCCGTGGCGATCCTGCACTTCGACGACGGCAGCCGGCTCGTGCACAAGCCCCGCCCGCTCGACCAGCACGCCCTCCTGGACCACCTGGTCGCCTGGCTCAACGCCAAGGTGCCCGGACTGGGGCTGCGCACACCGCGCACGCTGCGCCGCGACACCCACGGCTGGCTGGAGTTCATCGAGCACCGCTGGTGCACCTCGGTCACCCAGACCGACGCGTTCTACCGCCGCCAAGGCGCCCTGCTGGCCCTGCTGTACGCGGTGGACGGTGCCGACATGCACTACGAGAACGTCATCGCCCACGGCGACCAGCCGGTCCTGGTCGACGCCGAGACGCTGCTCCACACCGGTCTCGGACAGCCCCTCACGGCGGGCGCCGACCCGGCCGCGGACGCCCTGGCCGCCTCCGTCCACCGCACCTGCCTGCTCCCCCACCTCCTCATCGGTGAACACGGCGCCCTGGACATCTCCGCGCTCGGCCGCGACACCGACGGCACCTTCCCCAGCGAGGGGCTGCGCTGGGAGGACAGCGGACAGGACACGATGCGGGCCGTACGCGGCCCGCTGCCCAGCCCCGCCGCCCAGAACCACCCGCTGCCCCACGGCACTTCCCTCTCCGGCGCCGACCACACGGCTGCCCTGCTGGGAGGATTCCGCACCGCCTACACGGCGATCGCCGCGCACCGCCGCGAACTGCTCGACGCCGACGGCCCGTTGGCACGCTGGACCGAGCGTCCGGCCCGGCTGATCGCCCGCGCGACCCGGCTGTACGCCACCCTCCTGGAGGAGTCCACCCACCCCGCGCTGCTGGGCAACGCGCTGGCCCGGGAAGGGGTGTTCGCGGTGCTGTGGACGGAGTCCGCGCACGACACGGCGCGCGAGCGCCTCACCGAGCACGAGACCGCGGCCCTGTGGCGCGGCGACATCCCCTTCTTCACCCACCGGCCCACCGACACCGCGGTCCACGCCGACGACGGCACCTCACTGCCCGGCGTCCTGCCGATGGCCGCCGCGACCGCGGTGCGCGAGAAGATCGGCCGCATGGACGAGGTCGACTGCCACGACCAGGAATGGATCATCTCGGCCACCCTCGCGGTACGCGGCGCGAGTTCACCGCTGGACCGGCCGCGGTCGGAACTGGCCCCGGCCCCTGTACCGCCGGTGGCACCGGAACCGTCCCGCCTGCTGGCCGCCGCCTGCGGGATCGCCGACGAGATCGCCGCCCGCGCGCTCCGGGGCGGATCCCGCACCAACTGGATCGGCCTGGAACGGGTGTCGGGAGCTCACTGGGCCGTACTGCCCATGGGGGCGGGCCTGGCCCAGGGCTACTGCGGAGTCGCGCTGTTTCTGGCCCACACCGAAGCACTCACCGGATCCGGGCGCTACGGCACGGCGGCCCGGGAGGCGGTACGCCCGCTCCCCGCCCTCCTCAAGGCACTCGCCGAGGACCCCGAACTGAGCGCGGCGGCCGGCCCGGGCGCCTACGACGGACTCGGCGGGATCGTGTACGCCCTGGTCCGCATGGCACGGATCCTCGACGAGGACCTGCGGGCATGCCTGCCGGACGCGCTGACCGCACTGGGCCACGCCGCGACGGCATGTTCCGACGCCGGGCTGGCCCAGGGCCGAGCCGGGGCACTGGCCGCCGCGGTCGCCGCGTACGAGGCCACCGGCGATCCGGCAGCCCTGCACCTGGCGGACCAGGTCGCCGACCTGCTGCTGGCTGCTCAAGCAGCCGGCCACATCCCTGCCACCGCTGGTCTCGCCGACGGCGCCACCGGCATCGCGTGGGCGCTCCAGCGCTACGCCGCACACCGGCCCGAGCGCGCCACCCCTGTCACCGAGGCTGCCCGCGCCCTGCTCGACTCCACGCCGCCCACCGGCGCAGAAGCGGATCTGTCCTGGTCGCACGGGCTGGCCGGAAGGGCCGCCGCCGGCCTGCCGGAAGCCACCGCCCGCCTCGCGGACGCCTCCACCGGCCCCGACCTCAGCCTCGCCCAGGGCGCCCTCGGCAGGCTGGAGGCCCTGGCCGTCCTGGCCCAACAGGGCGACACCACGGCCCAGTCGGCCCTGGCACGGCACAGCGGTCACGTCCTCGCCCTCGTCGAGGCCCAGAGCCACCACTGCGCCACCCCCGACCACGTTCCCTCGCCCGGACTGATGACCGGCCTGGCCGGCATCGGCTACGGACTGCTCCGCCTGGCCCATCCGAGGACCGTCCCGTCGGTCCTGCTCCTGCACCACCCCGACCACTGACCCACACCAGAAGGGACCACCGTCATGGACAAGCACCTCATCGCCGCCGACTCCGCCGAGTTCACCGCCACCGACTCCGCCGCGAGCGCGCACACCGAGCAGGACGCCGCGGGCGGCATCACCCTCTCCGGCCGCAACCGCGCCTGCGCCCGCGCCCGCGTGCTGGCCGGCATGGTCCTCACCAGCGGCATCGTCATCACGCTGAGCACCCTGGACACCTCGGTCTCCGCCCCCAACTGACCGACGCTCCCCAGCCGTTCCACGTGATGGCGCGGGCCCGCCGCAGCGGGCCCGCGCCGCCGCGTTCCCTCAACGCCTCCGACCGGCGGTGCAGGACTCCGCTCCCTCGCCCCGGGAGATGACCTCGATCACGGTGCGCTCTGCCCCCGGCTCACTCCGCCGCTTATCATCAGCGTTCATGCGTTCCCATACGCCTTCCCTGGTCGGGCGGGACCCCCAACTCACCCAGCTCGAGCGCGCCATGGCCGAGGCAAGGCAGGGCATGGGCAGCGTCGTCTTCCTGGTCGGCGAGGCCGGAGTCGGCAAGTCCCGCCTCGCGGCGGAGGCCGTGGGCGGGGCGCTGGGCTCCGGGATGCGCGTGCTGCGCGGCCGCAGCAGCACCACAGGCCCCGCCGTACCGTTCCGGCCCCTCACCGAGGCGCTGATGTCGCTGTTCCGGGGCGGTGACCCCATGGACGACCTCGCGCTCGGCCCCTACCGCCCGGTCCTGGGCCGGCTGATCCCCGACTGGGACACCGGCGAACGCGACAGCAGCTCCATGGTCATCCTCGGCGAGGCCGTACTGCGCCTGCTCATCGCCGCCGGACGCGGACAGGGCCAGTTACTGCTGCTGGAGGATCTCCACGACGCCGACCCCGAGACACTCGGCGTGCTGGAGTACCTGGTCGACAACCTGGCGTACACGCCCGTCCTGCTGGTGGCCACCGTGCGCACCGACATCAGCGACGCACTGGACCTCGCCCAGTCCGCACGCCGCCGCGGCGCCGCCACCGTGGTCGAACTGGCCCCGCTGTCCCAGCCACAGGTGCACGAGGTGATCGCCGCGCAGCTCGGCGCGGACAGCCCGGACGACGTCCCCGCCGCAGTGCTCAGCAGGCTCTGGGAGGACAGCGCGGGCAGCCCCTACCTCGTCGAGGAACTGCTGCAGTCGATGATCGGCTCGGGCACCCTGGTACAGGGCCCCGGCGGCTGGCGCGCCGTCGGCGACCTGCGCCGTGACGTTTCCTCAACGCTGGCCCGCGGCATCCTGCGCCGCATCGACCGGCTCGGCACCCAGGGCCTGAACCTGCTGTCCGCCGCGGCGGTGCTGGGCCGCCGCTTCCCGCTCTCCGTCCTGCAGCACATGACCGGCGTCGACGACCGGACCCTGCTCGGCCATCTCCACGCCGGCGTCGCCGCCCGGCTGCTCGTACCCGACGAGCCCGCCCCCGACTGGTACTCCTTCCGCCACTCCCCCACCCTCGAAGCCCTGTTCACCCAGATGACACCGGGCCAGCGCGCGGAGCTGGCACGGCAGGGCGCACAGGCGGTGGAGGAACTCCACCCGGCCCTGGAAGGCGACTGGTGCGCCCTGGCCGCCAGCCTGCGCTGCGAGGCCGGCGACCGGGTCGAGGCCGGGCTCCTCTACGCCGACGCGGGCGGACGCGCCCTGACGGCAGGCGCTCTGAACTCCGCCGTGACGCTGCTCAGCCGAGCCGAGTCCCTGCTCGCCGACGCGGGCGATCCGCAGGCACGGGCGGCGGCCCTGGAGAACCTGCTCCCCGCCCTCGCCGAAGCCGGCGACTTCGCGCGCGCCTTCGACCTGGTCGACGACCTGCACGCGCTGGGCAGCGCCGGCTTGAGCGCCCAACGCCTGGCGACGCTGCACGCACGGCTGGCCAAGGTGGCCCACACAGCGGGCCGGTGGAGCGACGGCAACCGGCAGATCGCCCGCGCCCGCGAAGTGCTGGCCGCCGCCCCCGACGAAGCCACCGCGGCGGCCGTGGACGTCACCGCGGCCTACCTCGCCCTGGACACACCCGGCCCCGACCGCACCCAGCACGCCCAGAAACTGGCCCGCTCCGCCGCCGACACCGCCGAGCGTCACGGGCTGCCCGTCGTCGCCTGCCAGGCCTGGGAACTGCTCGCCACCGTGGCACGCGAACGGGACCCGCAGGAGTCGGCGGCCATGCTCGGCCAGGCCATGTCCGCCGCCGAACGCCACCGGCTGCCGTTGCAGCGCATGTACGCGGCCACCCGCATGGGCGGCAACGCCTGGCTCGCCGAGGGCGACACCGCGGGACTGCTGACGGCCCGTGAGGAGGCGCTGCGCCTGGGCTCGGTGAACATCGTGCACACCGTCGACGGCATCCTCGTCCTCGACGCCGTCCTGCGCGGCGAGGACACCGCCGCGCGCTCGGCCGCCGCGGAGTGCCTGGCCGTCGTCCGCCGGCTGCGCCTGGCCCCCGCCGTGCGCTACGTGCTGATGGCGCAGGCCACGTTGGAAGCCCATCGCGGGGACCGGCCCGCGATGGAAGCGGCACTCGCGGCGTTCACCGAGTGGGACGGCGCCGGTTCGCAGGAGGAGCCGCTCAGCCTGGGCCTGGCGCGGGCCTTCTGCGCGCTGCTGGAGGAGAACCGGGACCTGGCCCGCGCGGAGTTGGCGGCAGTGCAGGCCCTCGAGGCGGACAACCCGTCCACGTACCACCTCAGCGGCACCCACGGTGTGCTGCTCCTGCTGGACGTGCTGGCCGGGGACGCCGACCGAACCCGGCACGCGGAGATCACGGCGACCGCCATGGCCCGCATGCGGTGGAACCGGCAGTTCGTCCACCTGGCCGAGGCCGTGCTGCTGGGACGGCAGGGGGCCCACACGGACGCGGCGGCCGCCGTGGAGGTGGCACTGGCGGTGGCCGAACCGTATCCGCTGGCCCAGCAACTGGGGCTGCGGCTGATCGCGGACGCCGCGCACCAGGACGGCTGGGGAGATCCGGTGGGCTGGCTGCGGCGCGCCGAGCACTACTTCCACGAGCGCGACATCCCCGCCGTCACCGGCGCCTGCCGGGCGGGACTGCGCCGCCTGGGCGCCCCGGTGCACCAGCACCGCAGCGGCACCAGCGGCATTCCGGAGGACCTGCGCACCCAGGGGGTGACCGTCCGGGAGTTCGACGTGTTCCGGCTTCTCGCGGAGCGACTGAGCAACAAAGGGATAGCCGACCGGCTGTTCATCTCGCCCCGCACCGCGGAGAAGCACATCGCGAGTCTCATCACCAAGACGGGAGCGGCCAACCGCGCGGACCTGTGCGCGCGATCGGCCGCTCTGCGCTCGGGCTGAACCTCTCGACCGGGTCAGCGCATCTCCCGCACCGCGCGGGAACCGAGCACCGCCAGTCCCGTGCAGGCGAGGACCACGGCTACGACACCGAACAGGGCCAGGTGCCCCGTCCCGGCCAGAAGACCGCACAGGATCAGCGACAGCGGCGCGGCGGCGTAGCCGAGGACCATGTCGACGGAGACGACGCGGGTCAGGACGTCCTGCGGGATGTTCCGCTGGATCCAGCTCAGGCCGAACACTCCCTGGTAGCCGATGGCGAAACCCATGGCCACGACGGTCGCGACCACGACCGGGGTGCTCTGCGCCAGGCCGAGGACGGCCATCCCCGCGGCCAGCCATCCTGCGAGGGCGGCCACCAGCAGGCCGACGCGGGGCCGTCCGCCCACGGCGCCGCCGGCGAGGGTGCCGAGGACCGCTCCCCCGGCCAGGGCGCCGTTGAGGACGCCGAGTGTGGCCGAGCCTCCGCGCAGCACCTGGTCGGCGAGGGTGGCGAAACCGACCGTGAAGGGGCCCGCGTAACAGAAGTTCACAGCTGTGTCGAGGGCGACGATGGTGCGCAGGCGCGGGTCGCGCCAGGTGAAGGTGATGCCTTCCCGGATGCGCGCACCGAGGGACGGGCCCGTCGTGGCCGGTCCGGTGCGGGGGGTGTCGGGCCGGGGGCGGGTGTGGATGCGGGCCACGCACAGGCCGCACAGGGCGAAGCAGACCGCGTCGACGAGGAAGGCGACCGGCGCCTGCGTCAGGGCGATGACGACACCGCCGACGGCGGGGCCCAGCACAGCCGCCGTACGCGCGCCGGCGCCCAGCAGTGCGTTGGCCGGGGCGAGCAGGTCCTTGTCGACCACCGACGGCAGGATGGAGACACGGGCCGGCTGGAAGAACGCGTCGACGGCGCCGAAGGCGGCAGCCGCCGCGCACAGCATCCACACGGTCAGGTGCCCGGTGAGTCCGGCGGCGCCGACCGTGGCCATCAGCACGGCGCGGGTCCAGCTGGAGGCCACCATCAGGGTGCGGGTGGACCAGGTGTCGCCGAGGGTGCCGCCCACCAGGGTGAGCAGGGCGCGGGGCACGGCCTGGAACGCCAGGACGTAGCCGAGGGTGAGGGTGGACCCGGTCAGGCTCAGGGTGATCCAGGAGAAGGCGACGACGCTGAATCCGTCACCGAGCAGGGAGAGCGCCTGCCCCGTCCACAGCAGGCGGAAGGAACGGTGCCGGGCGGGCGCCCACAGCCGCGGGCGGTCCGCGGCGAGGGTGGTGGCCATGGGGGTGCCTCTCTTCGAGGGGACGCGTGCGGTCCGGTCAGTAGTGGACGGGCAGGGCGGTGAGGCTGCGGTTGAGCAGGGACGGCTGCCAGGTGAGCCGCTCCGGGTCGGCCAGGGCCAGGCCGGGCCGCTCGCACACCAGCGTGCGCACCGCGCAGACGGCGACCAGGCGGGCCAGCGCGGCGCCGATGCAGAAGTGGGCGCCGAAGCCGAACCCCAGGTGGGTCGTGCCGCTGCGGGTGACGTCGAAGCGGCCCGGGTCGGGGAAGCGGGCGGGGTCCCGGTTGGCGGCGGCGGTCACGAGGAAGATCCGGTCGCCGGCGCGGACCGTGTGACCGCCGAGTTCGAGGTCCTGGGCGGCGGTGCGGATCGACATCTTCGACGGGCCGTCCAGGCGCAGCGTCTCCTCCACCGCGCCCTGGGCCAGCTCCGGTTCGGCGCGCACGGCGGCCAGCTGGTCAGGGCGGGTGTGCAGGGCCAGGACCGTGTTGGCGATGAGGTTGCTGGTGGTCTCCCCGCCGGCGAACGCCATCTGGGTGAGCATCCCGACGAACTCCTCCTCGCTCACCGAGTCGCCCACCCGGCCCTCGCCGAGCACCTGGCTGATCAGGTCGTCGCCGGGCTCCGCGCGCCGCCGGGCGACGAGGGCACCGAGGTAGTCCTCCAGGCTGACCAGGGCCTGCAGGGAGGCGCGGTACTCGCTCTCCTCCTGGGCGGTGCCGAGCACGAGGTCGGCGACGCGGGTGTTCCAGTACCAGAAGGAGGGCCCGTCGGTGGGCGGGATGCCGAGCCAGCGGGCGAAGACCAGGGCCGGCAGCGGCTTGGCGAGGTCGGCCATGAGGTCGCCGCTGCGGCCGGGGACGGCCTTGCGGGCCAGCACGGCACGGGTCACCTTCTGGGTGAAGGCGCTGTAGCGGGCGACGGCGCGGGCGGCGAACGCCTCCTGGAAGACCTGCCGCAGCCGTCGGTGCTGGGGCGGGTCGTTGAAGACCATCCAGCGCGACAGGATCCCGAAGGCGCGCTCGGCGTCCTCACGGGCCCCTTGCGGGACGGCGTCCATCAGCGGCCGGACCCGGTCGGCGGAGACGGCCCGGTCCCGCAGGCAGCGCATGACCTCGTCGTAGCCGGTGACGAGCCAGGCATGGTGCAGCGGGCTCCACTGGACCGGCGCGCTCTCGCGCAGGGCGTCGAGGTGAGCGTAGGGGTCGGCGACCAGGTCGGGGGCGAGCAGGTAGCGCTCGGTGCGGGCGGGGGCGTGCGTGGTCATCGGGACTCTCCCGTCTCCAGGGCGGCGAGCAGGCCGGCGATTCCGGTGACCTGGGGCTCGGCCATCATCGACATGTGGTCGCCGTCGCTGATGTGCAGCGTCAGCCCGCCCCGTGCGGTCTCGCGCCAGCGGGCGACGTAGGTGTCGTAGTCGACGTCGAGGCCGGGCATCGCGACGCCGCGGGGCAGGCCGGCGGCCTCGCTGCCGACCACCAGGTGGATGTGGCCGGGATAGGGCCGTACCTCGTAGCCGGCCAGCGCGGCGAGCAGAGAGTGCCAGACCTCGATGGGGGCGCCCTCGACGAGGGCCGCCTCGGCCGGGCTCATGCCGGCGCCCAGGAGGGTCGCGGTGAGTTCGGCGGTGGCCCGGTCCCGCTGCGCGGAGGCGGGCAGTTCGCGCAGCCGGTCCCGCAGGCGCAGGGCTTCGCGCAGGTCCCGGGTGACGCCTTCGAGGCGGGCGCGGGCGGCGGGGTTGGGCAGGTAGGGCTCGATGAGGACGAGCGGGGCGACCGGGTGTCCGCTCTGGTGGAGCTGGGTGGCCATCTCCAGGGCGATGTTGGCTCCCATGGACCAGCCGAGCAGGGCGTGCGGGCCCGGCATGCCGCGGTCGGTGATCTCGGCGGCGTAGTTGGCGGCGATGCCGGTCACGGTGCTGGGGTCGACGCCGCCGAGCAGGCCGCGGGCCTGGAAGGCGTGGACGGGCCGGCCGGGCGGCAGGGCGCGGGCCAGCGGTACGAACCAGGCGGCGCTGCCCCCGGTGGGGTGCACACACCACAGGGGTTCGCCCTCGCCCTCGCGCAGCCGCACCTCAGAGGTGACGGTCCGGGGCACTTCGGCGCCGACCGCGCGGGTGGCGTGGGCGGCGAGGCGGGCGAGGGTGGGGTGTTCGATCAGATCGCCCACCGTCACCGGCAGTCCGCGCCCGGCGGCCATCAACGACACGCGGACGGTGGACAGGGAGCTGCCGCCGATCCGGAAGAAGTCGTCGTGGACACCGATGCGGGACAGGCCCAGCACCTCGCGCCAGATCTCGGCGAGGATCCGTTCCGCCGCGGTGGCGGGCGCGACGTACTCGGTCTCGTCCTGGTCGAGTTCGGTCGGTGGCAGGGGCAGCGCCCGCTTGTCGATCTTTCCGCTGCGGTTGACGGGCATCTCGTCCAGGACGACGAACCGCGACGGCAGCATGTACGCGGGCAGACTGGTCCGCAGTGCGCCGCGCAGGTCCTCGGGGGTGTACCCGTCGGCCACGGTGGTGACGAGGTAGGCGACCAGGGCGGGTTCACCGCCGGGCAGGTCGGTGCGGTGCAGGACGACGGCCTGGCGGATGCCGGGCAGTTGCCTGAGCGCGTGCTCGATCTCGCCGAGTTCGATGCGGAAGCCGCGCAGCTTCACCTGGGCGTCGCGGCGACCGAGCCACTCCACGGTTCCGTCGGGCCGGTAGGCGCCGAGGTCGCCGGTGCGGCACAGCCGTTCGCCGGGCTCGCCGTAGGGGTCGGGGACGTAGGTGGCGGCGGTCAGGGCGGGCCGGCCGAGGTAGCCGCGGCCGACGGCCTGTCCGCCGAGGTGGATCTCGCCGGGGACACCGACCGGGACGGGCTGGAGGTCGTCGTCGAGGACATGGATGCGGGTGTTGCGGATCGGGGTGCCGATCGGCGGCCGGCCCTGGCCGGGGGCGAGGTCGGCGGCGACGGACCACACGGTGGTCTCGGTGAGACCGTAGACGTTCTGGAAGCGCCGGCCGGGCGAGAAGCGGTCGGCGAGTTCGGCGGGGCAGGCCTCACCCGCCACCTGCAGGACGCGCAGGTCGGGGAAGGTGTCCTCGCCGAGGACGGCCAGGGCGCTGGGCGGCAGCATGCCGCCGGTGATCCGGGCCGCGCGCAGGGTGCGGGCCAGGTCGGGGCCGGGACGCAGGTCCTCCTTGGGCGCGGTGACCAGGCAGCCGCCGTTGGCCAGGGACCAGGTCAGTTCCAGGATGGAGGCGTCGAAGCCGAAGGAGGCGAACTGCAGGATCCGCTCCTCGGGGGCGGGGTCGACCAGGTCGCGCTGCCCTTCGAGCATGTTGGACAGGCCGCGGTGCGCGATGGCGACGCCCTTGGGGACGCCGGTGGAGCCGGAGGTGTAGATGAGGTAGGCGAGGGTGTCGGCGTCGGGTTCGCGGCCGGGTACCGGTCCGACCGGCTCGGCGGGCACGTCCAGGTGGATCGTGGGGCCGTCGAAGGGTACGGCGCCGTCCAGTGCCCGCTGGGTCAGCAGCACCCGCATGCGGCTGTCCTGGGCCATGAACGCCAGCCGCTCGGTGGGGTGTTGGGGGTCCAGCGGAACGAAGGCACCGCCGGAGCGCAGCACGCCGAGGGCGGCGCGCACCCAGTCGGGGCCCCGGTCGACGCAGATGCCGACCACGGTCTCCGGGCCGACGCCGAGCAGCCTCAGCCGGCGGCCCACCTGCTCGGCCTGCTCGTGCAGCTCGGCGTAGGTCAGCGGCTGCCCGCGGTGTTCGACGGCGACCGCGTGCGGGGTGCGGGCGGCCTGCTCGGCGACGTGCTCGTGGAACAGCAGTGGGGAGGAGGGCACGTCCGGGCCCGCGGCCCACCCCAGGACGGTCGCGCGGGCGGCGCCGCCCGCTGCGGGCCGCCTCACTCGGGCGTGCGGGTCGGCGGTCATCGCCTCCAGCTGGGCCACGAACACGTCGGCGACCTGTTCGGCGGTGGCGGGAGCGACGTACTCCGGGTCGGCGTCCAGGGTGAAGGCGTTGACGCTCGCGTTCACCAGCAGCGGGAACATGGTGCGGGCGATCTCCAGGGAGTCGTCCCAGGAGTCGTGCGCCAGGCGGTGGAAGTTGACGTAGTTGAAGACGGTGTCGGTCAGATTGGGTTCGGTGGGACGCAGCTGGGCGATGCGCACCAGGGGCACCCGGCGGTGCGGGAGCATCTCCTGCTCGGCGCCGAACACGTCCCGCAGATAGGCCAGCCAGTCGCCGCGCGGCCGCTCCACACCGAACGGCACGGTGTTGAGGAACAGTCCGCGCATCCGGTCGGCGCCGGGCACCTCGGGGCGTCCGTTGGTGACCAGGCCGATGCTGTGTCCCTGGACGCCGGTGTCCCGGTCGGCGAACAGGCTCATGGTGTGGTGGAAGGCGGCCAGGAGCACGGTGCGGCGGGGTACGCCCGCCTCCTTGGCGAGGCGGCCGATGCGTTCGGCGAGGTGGGCGTAGGAGCGCCGCACCTCGTGCACCGGCGGCCCGTCCACGCCGGCCCCGTCGGTGCGGCGGCGCAGGGTGACCGGGCGCAGTGCGGCGAGCCGGTCGCGCCAGTAGGCCAGGGACTCCTCGCTGTCGAGTGCGGCCCGCTCCAGGGCGACGTATTCGGCGAAGGCCGGGACGCTCGGCGGGCGCGGTGCGGTGCGCTGGGTGACCGCTTCGCGGTGCAGTGCCAGCAGATCGGCGACGAGGGAGGTCAGGCTCCAGCCGTCGAGGACGACGTGGCAGTCGGTGAGGACCAGGCGCAGGTCGTGGTCGGTGATGTGGTGCAGGTGGATCCGGACGAGGGGAGCGGTGGCCAGGTCGAAGCGGCGGTCGAACTCGGCGTCGACGAACCGGCGCAGCCTCTCCCGCTGCTCCTCACGGGGCAGATGGCGCAGGTCGGTGTAGCCGACGGGCAGGTGGGCGGCCCGGTGGACGAGTTGGAGGGGTTCGCGGTAGGTGACGAGGTCGACGGAGGTGCGCAGGATCGGGTGCGCGGCGACGACGGCGTCGACGGCGGCCTGGAAGGCGGCGGCGTCGAAGCCCTCGGGCACGGTGATCTTCAGGTCGGTGACGTTGTGGTAGGCGCCGCGCCGGGGATCGGCGAGCATCTCGTGCAGCATGCCGGCCTGGAGCATGGTGAGCGGGTAGGCGTCGGCGAGGCCCTCGGGCAGCCGGTCCGCGTCGGCGGGGTCGATCAGTGAGAAGGGGGCGACCGGCTCGGGGGTGTCGGCGGCGTCGGTGACCAGTTCCGCGAGATCGGCCAGCGTGCGGGCACGGAAGACGTCGGCGACGGTGAAGCCGAGTCCGGCGAGCCGGCCGACGCCGACCAGGCGCAGGGCGAGGATGGAGTCGCCGCCGAGGTCGAAGAAGTTGTCGGTGCGACTGACGCGCTCGACGCTCAGGACCTCACCGAACACCTCCGCGAGGGCGCGCTCGGTCACTCCCTGCGGGGCGACGTAGGCGGACCCTCCTGCCGAGGAAGGGCGCACGGCGGTCAGAGCGGCACGGTCCACCTTGCCGTTGGCGGTCAGGGGCAGTCGCTCGTGGCGTACGAACAGGGCGGGGACCATGTACTCGGGCAGCGTCAGCCGCAGCCGTTCGCGCAGGGCGGGGGCGTCCAGGGGGCGGCCCTCGGGGGTGACGACGTGGGCGACGAGGCGGGCGGCACCGTCGTCGCGGCGGGCCACGACCGCGGTGTCGGCGACGCCGGGCAGGGCGCGCAGGGCGGTCTCGATCTCGCCCGGCTCGATCCGGTAGCCGCGGATCTTGACCTGGTGGTCGGCGCGGCCGACGTAGGCGAGCTGTCCGTCGGGCAGGACGCGGACGAGGTCACCGGTACGGTACATGCGGCTGCCGGGGGCGGCGAAGGGGTCCTCGAGGAAGCGTTCCGCGCTCAGCTCGGGCCGGTTGCGATAGCCACGGGCCACTCCGCCGCCGGCGACGTACAGTTCGCCGACGGTGCCGTGCGGGACGAGGCGCCTCCAGGCGTCCAGGACGTAGCCGTGGGCTCCGGTGAGCGGGCGTCCGACGGGTGAGCGGACACTGCCGTGGACGTCGTCCTCGGTGATGGTGCGGATCGTGACGTGGACGGTGGTCTCGGTGATCCCGTACATGTTCACCAGCGTCGGACGGGGCCCCGCAGCGGTGAACCAGTCGCCGTAGTCGCGCACGTCGAAGGCGTCACCGCCGAAGACGACGGTGCGCAGGGAGAGGGTCGAGAAGTCGGTCCCGGCCTCCTGGAGGTGGGCGCGCAGGCCCTTGAAGGCGGCCGGGGTCTGGTTCAGGACGGTGACGCCCTCCTCGCGCAGGATCCGGTGCACGGCAGCCGGATCGCGTACCTCGTCGGCGGTGAGGACCGTGACGCGCCCTCCGGTGGCCAGCGGTGCCCACAGTTCCCAGACGGAGAAGTCGAAGGCGGGCGAGTGCATCAGGGTCCACACGTCGGCGGGACCGAAGTCGAAGTGGCGGTCGGCGGCGCCGAGCAGCCAGGCCAGGTTGCCGTGGGTGATTTCGACGCCCTTGGGGCGGCCGGTGGAGCCCGAGGTGTAGATGACGTAGGCGAGGTCCTCATGGGCCGGGACGACGTCCTGTGACGGCGGGGCGTCCTGGACCGGGACACCGTCCTCGGCCGCGTCCAGTTCCAGGAGCCGGGCCGGCAGTCCCACTACGGCGCCGTGGGTGGCGGAGTCCGTGACGATCAGTTCGATGCCGGAGTCGGTGACGGTGAACTCGCGTCGCGCCGTGGGGTGGGTCGGATCCAGGGGCAGGTAGGCGGCTCCGGCTCGCCAGACGGCCAGGAGGGCGACGGCCAGGTCGGGGGTGCGGTCGAGGCAGACGCCGACCAGGGAGCCGTTCATGACGCCCTCGGCACGCAGGCGGCGGGCCAACGCCGTCGCTTCCGAGTCGAGTTGGGCGTACGTCAGGCTCCGTCCCGAGCCGGTGACGGCGACGGCCTGCGGGGTGCGGGCGATGTGGCCGGCGAGCCGGTCGGCGGCGGTGCGCGGCAGGGGGGCGGGGGTCTCGGTGGTGCGGGCGGGGCCGTCCGGTCCGAGCAGCCGACCGCGTTCGGCCGTGCTGAGCGGGTCGACGGTGCTCAGCGGCGCGTCGGGATCGGCGCGGAAAGCCTCCAGGAACGCGACGGTGTGCCGGGCGAGTGCGGCGACGGACTCCTCGGCGAAGAGATCGGGCCGGTAGACGAAGGCGAGTTCGGTGCGGCCGCCGCCGTCGCGCAGGTCGAGGGTGAGGTCGAACTTGGCGGTGGTGAGCCCGATCCGGTAGGGCGTGCCGTCGGCCTCACCGAGGGTGAGGGTGCCCGCGCCGGTCTCGGTGTGCGTGTACAGCACCTGTACGAGCGGGTTGCGGGCCAGGTCGCGCTCGGGGCTGAGGACTTCGACGACCTTCTCGAAGGGCAGCGACTGGTGCGAGAACGCCTCCAGGACCCGGTCGCGGGTGCGCTGCAGCAGTGCGGCCGGGGTCGGGTCGTCCGAGAGGTCACCGCGCAGCACGAGCGTGTTGACGAAGAACCCGACGAGCTGTTCGGTCTCGGCCCGCTCCCGGTTGGCGACGACGGTGCCGACGGCGATGTCGTGCTGCCCGCTGTGGAAGGCGAGCGCTGCCTGGAAGGCGGCGAGCACGGTCATGTACGGCGTCGTCCCGAACGTGCGGCCCAGGGTGGCGAGGGCGTCGGTCAGGGGGGCCGGGAGGGTGACGGCGTGGACGGCGCCGTGGCTGGAGGGGGCGTCGGGGCGAAGGTGGTCGGTGGGCAGGTCCAGCGGGGTGAGCCCGGCGAGCCGGGAGGTCCAGTGGTCGAGGGCGGGGCCCTGGTCGGCGGCGCGCTGCCAGATCGCGTAGTCGGCGTAATCCAGGGGAAGTTCGGGCAGTTCGGCGCGGCGACCCTCGCGCCTGGCCCGGTACAGCTCGGCCAGGTCGCGCATGAGGATGTCGAGGGACCAACCGTCGGAGACGATGTGATGCATGGCCAGGACCAGGACGTGGTCGTCGTCGCCGGCGCGCACCAGCGCCGCCCGGAAGGCGGGTTCGCGGGCGAGGTCGAAGGGGCGCAGGGCGGCGGCGTGGACGGCGGCGTCCAGGTGGTGGGCCGCGTCTTCGCCCGCCGGGGCGGCGTCGATGACGTCGAGCACGGCGTCGTCGGCCGGCAGGACGCGCTGGTAGGGGACGCCCTCGTGCTCGCGGAAGACGACCCGCAGCTGTTCGTGGCGTACGACGAGGTCGGCGAGGGCGGCGCGCAGGGCCGGCACGTCCAGTCGGCCGCGGAGCCGCCAGGCGGCGGGCAGCAGGTAGGTCGCGGCTTGGGGGTCGAGCCGGTCCAGGAAGTACAGGCGCTGCTGGGCGGCGGACAGCGGAGTTCGCTCCGGGCGGGGCCGGACGCGGACGGGGCCGTCGTCGCGGACGGTCGACCGGCCGCGCAGCCGCTGTTCCAGCAGTCGCCGGGCGGCCGGGGAGAGGCCGCCTCCCGCGGGCAGGGGGCCGGGGCGCACGTCGGACGTGGTCATGAGGGCACTCCGAATCTCAAGGTCTGTGGCAGGGCTGAGGGCGTGGGCCGCCGAAAAGGGGGCTGCGGACCCAGGCGGCGGGTGGCGTCCACCGGGCGGGCCCCCTGCCGGGGACCCGCGTACCGGGGACGGCCGGCGGACGGCCGGAGGTCAGAGGTCGGCGGTCAGGGACAGGTCGATCTCGTCGTCGCTCATCTGGGAGATCAGCTCCAGCAGGCGGCGTTCCACCTCGGCAGCGAGCCGCTCGACGGTGGGGTGTTCGAACAGGTCCCTGACCTGGAAGGGGCAGTCGAAGGCGGTGCGCAGCCGGGAGGCGACCGATACCGCGCGCAGGGAGTGGCCGCCCAGCGCGAAGAAGTCGTCGTGGACGCCGACCCGGGGCAGGTCGAGGACCTCGCACCAGATCTGGGCGACGACCGTCTCGGCCGGGGTTCGCGGCGGCACCAGGGTGTGCGTCTCGCGGACCTCGGGCTCGGGCAGTGCCGCCGCGTCCAGCTTGCCCTGGACGGTCAGCGGCAAGGCGTCGAGCAGGACGTACGCCGACGGGATGAGGTAGTGGGGCAGGTGGGCCCGGCAGTGGGTGGCCAGGGACTCCTCGGAGAGGCCGTCGCCGGCGACGTAGCCGACCAGTGCGGGCTCGCCGTGCAGGGTGCGGACGAGGACGGCGGCGCCGCGAACCCCGGGGTGAGCGCGCAGGACCGCCTCGGCCTCGCCGGGCTCGACACGGAATCCGCGGATCTTGACCTGGTCGTCGTTGCGGCCGAGGAACTCCAGCTCTCCGCTGGGCAGTCGGCGCACGACGTCGCCGGTGCGGTAGAGGCGGGCGCCGGGTGCGCCGTGCGGGTCGGGCACGAACCGCTCTGCCGTCAGGGCGGGCCGACCGAGATAGCCGCGGGCCAACTCCGGCCCTCCGACGAGGAGTTCGCCCGGGACGCCGTGCGGGGCCAACTCACCGCGTGAGTCGACGACGTAGGTGCGGCGGCTGCCCAGCGCCCGGCCGATGGGCACCCTGCCCTCCGGGCGAGCCCGCAGGGTGTGCGCGGTGGCCGAGACGACCGCTTCGGTGGGCCCGTAGGTGTTGACGACCGCAACGCCGGGCAGGTGCGCGAACCACCGCTCCAGCGGGTCGGCGGGCAGCGCCTCTCCCCCGGTCACCAGCATCCGCAGAGTTCCCAGGCGAGGGGCCAGCGCGTCCAGGCGGGCCACGAACTCCGCCCAGTAGGACGGGGTCACTTCCATGACGGTGATCCCGGCCGCGGCGACCCGGTCGGCCAGTTCCTCCGGGGCCCAGATCTCGTCGGGCCGCACGAGCACGCTCGCTCCGACGCTGAGCGCGGGCAGGATCTGTTCCAGGGAGGCGTCGAAGGAGGTCGAGGCGAAGGTGAGCACCCGGTCCCGGCAGGTCAGCGCGAACAGCTCGCGGGCGGCGGCGACATGGGCGTCGAGGGCCTGGTGTTCCACCCCGACGGCCTTGGGCCGGCCAGTGGAGCCCGAGGTGAAGATGACGTAGGCGAGGTCGTCGGGACGGGGAGTGTGACGCGGGCCGGCGGCCTGCGGCGGTGCGTCGTCGGCGCTGACGGACCGCACGCCGAGGGTGTCGACGGTGTCCCGGGTGCGCGCGTCGCACACCACGTGCCGCACGCCCGCCTCCTGGAGCATGTGCCGCAGGCGTTGTGCCGGCAGGTGCGGGTCGAGCGGGACGTAGACGCCGCCCGCCCGCCAGACGGCGAGCATGGCCGCGACCGCTGCCACACCCCGCCCCATGCACACGCCGACCGCGTCCGAGGGGGCCGCCCCCGCGGCCACGAGCGCGGCGGCGATGCCCGCGGTGCGGGCGTCGAGCTCGGCGTAGGTGAGGGCGGTGTCCTCGCCGACGACGGCCGTCGCCTCCGGCCGCCCCGCCACCGCGAAGGCCGGCGGCGGGGCGGTGCTGCCACCGGCGGCGGCGAGCAGGCCGCGGCGTTCGTCCGGCGACAGCAGGGGCGCTTCGTCGACGCGTACGTCCGGGCGGTCCACGAGGGTGTGCAGGAGGCGGCCGACGTGGTCGGCGAAGCGGGTGGCGGTGGCCGGGTCGAAGAGGTCGGCCGCGTACTCGACGTTGAGGGCGAAACCGTTGTCCCGGATCACGAAGGTCGCGGTCAGGTCGAACTTGGCCGAACTCCACGGCAGGGCAAGGTCGGTGGCTTCCAGGCCCGGCAGCGCACCACCGCCGGCCGAGGCGTCCTGGACGTCGACCATGACCTGGAAGAGCGGATTGCGGGACAGGTCGCGTTCGGGTCGCAGTCGTTCCACGACCTTCTCGAAGGGGACTTCCTGGTGGTCGAAGGCGCCCAGGACCACGTCGCGGACCCGGTCCACGAGGGTGGCGAGCGTCGGCCGCCCGGACAGGTCCGTGCGCAGGACGACCGTGTTGACGAAGAAGCCGACCAGGGGCTCCAGTTCGAGCCGGCCGCGCCCCGCGACGGGCGTGCCGACCGTGATGTCGCTCTGGCCGGTCCAGCGGGCCAGCACCGCCTGCGCGGCGGCGAGCAGCACCATGAAGCGGCTGGCCCCGTGTGCCCGGGCCAGGGTGTCGACACGGTCGACGAGGTCATGGGGCAGTGCGATCTCGACGGCGCCGCCCCGGCCGGTGAACGCGGCGGGGCGGGGCCGGTCGGTGGGCAGGTCCAGCACCGGTGCGCCGTCGAGGACGTCCTGCCAGTAGGTCAGTTGGGCCTCCATGGCGCCGCTGTCGGCCCGGTCGCGCTGCCAGACGGCGAAGTCGCCGTACTGCACGGGCAGCGGCGGCAGTGCGGCGCGCTCACCCCTCAGGCGGGCGTGGTAGTGCTGGGCGAGTTCGTCCAGCAGGACGCCCTTGGACCAGCCGTCGGTCACCGCGTGGTGCAGGCTGATCAGAACGACGTGGTCGTCGTCGGCCAGTTCCCACACGCCCGAGCGCAGCAGGGGCGGCCGGGCGAGGTCGAAGCGACGGGTGGCGAAGGCCGCGGCGCGTGGGAGGAGCTCCTCCACGCGGTCCTGCCTGTCGGCGGCCTCGGGCACCCGCTCCCAGTGCAGCGGCACCCCGACCGGCGCGCACACCTCCTGCACCGGGCGCCCCTCGCTCTCGATGAGGGCGGTGCGCAGCACCTCGTGGCGGGCGACCAGGTCGTCCAGGGCCTGCTGCCAGGCGGCGCGGTCCAGACCGCCGCGGACCCGCCAGCAGTACCAGAGCAGGTAGGACTCGCCCGTGTCGGAGGTGCGGTCCAGGAACCACAGCCGCTCCTGGGCGAAGGACAGCGGCAGGGGCCGGTCACGGTCGACGGGCACCACGTCGGTGGCTCCCGAGACGCGGGCGTCGGCCACCGCGGGGGCGAAGCCGCGAACAGTGGGGTGCTCGAAGACGGTGCGCAGCTCGACCTCGCGCCCCAGGCGCTGGGCGATCCGGGAGACGGCCATGGTGGCGAGCAGGGAGTGACCGCCGAGGTCGAAGAAGCTGTCGTCCAGCCCGACCCGGTCCAGGCCCAGGACGTCGGCCCACACCTCCGCGACGATCCGCTCCGTGTCGTCACGCGGTGCGGCGTAAGCGGGGCCGACCGCGGTACGGGTGTGCTCGGGGTCGGGCAGCGCGGACCGGTCGAGCTTGCCGGACACGCCGACCGGCAGGGCGTCCAGGACGACGAAATCCGAGGGGACGGCGTGCTGCGGCAGGTGGCGCGCGCACCAGGCACGCAGCTCGGCCCGGTCGGGAACGGCCTCGGCGTCCGCGGCAGGCACCACGTAGCCGATGAGACTGCGGCCGGTGGCGCGGTCGGGACGGGCGGCGGCCTGCGTGACCAGCGGGCAGGCCCGCAGCACCGTCTCCACCTCCCCGAGCTCGATGCGGAAGCCGCGGATCTTGACCTGGTCGTCACGGCGGCCGAGGAACTCCAGATCCCCGCCGGGTGTCCAGCGCACGATGTCGCCGGTGCGGTAGAGGCGTCCGCCGGGCGGCCCGAACGGGTCGGGCACGAAGCGGTCGGCGGTGAGCGCCGGCAGCCCGAGGTAGCCGCGCGCCACCTCTGTCCCGCCGATGAGGAGTTCACCTCCGACGCCGACCGGGACGGGCTCGTCATCGCCGTCGACGACGTACACGCGGCGCTCCCCCAGCGGCCGGCCGATGGGCACGGTGTGGGCGGGCGGGTCGTCGGCGTCGTAGGTGGTGGCGGTGACCGTGGTCTCGGTGGGGCCGTAGGCGTTGCAGACGCGGACACCGGGGACGGCGGCGCGCCACGCGGCGAGGGTGTCGGGCGGGACGGCCTCACCGCCCAGGACCAGCAGGCGCAGGGTGCCGAGGGCGGCGGCAAGGCGACGGTCGAGGGAGAGTGTCAGTTCGGCCCAGTAGGTGGGGGGCACGTTGACGACGGTCAGGGCGTGCCGCTGGACGATCTCGGGAACCTGGGTGGGCAGCCACGGCTCGTCGGGCCGCATGACGACTCGGGCGCCCGTGGTCAGGGCGGGCAGGACCTGGTCGAGGGAGGCGTCGAAGGAGAACGAGGCGAAGGCCAGGACGCGGTCGGCGGCGGTGATGCCGAGGCGGGCGCGGACGGCGGCCACGTGGGAGGCGAGGGCGGCGTGCTCGACGCCGACCGCCTTGGGGTGTCCGGTGGAACCGGAGGTGAAGATGACATGGGCCAGCTCCCTCGGGTGCGGCCGGTGGCGGGGTCCGTCCGGGCGCGGGACGACGGTGCTGGTGTCGAGGCGGACCCGGGCGAGCTCGGCGGCGTCGGCCGCGGTCGCCGGGTCGGTGATCACGCAGGCCAGGTGTGCCTCCTGCGCCATGTACCGCAAACGCTCGGCGGGGAGTTCGGGATCGAGGGGCACATAGACGCCGCCCGCCCGCCAGATGCCCTCGATGGCCGCGACCGACCACAGGCCCCGGCGCAGCAACACCCCCACCGCGTCACCCGGCTCGACACCCGCGGTACGCAGCGCGGCCGCCAGCCCGCCGGTCATCGCCTCGAGTTCCTTATACGTGGCGCTCTCTCCACCGCACCGCAGCGCGACCGCCGCGGGATCGCCGGAGAAGGCGAGGCCGGGCGCCGGACCGGCGGGACGGTCGGGGGCACCGTGCCAGTCGGGGCGAGGCCGGGCGAGCGCACCCGGACGCGCGGGAAGGGCGCGGACCAGCTCCCGTACCGGCGTGTCGGGGGCGGCCAGCACAGCCCGGATCAGGGCCACGTACGCCTGGGCGAAGACGCGCATGGTGGCGGCGTCGAACAGGGCGGTGGCGTACTGCAGGAGTGCGGCGATGCTGCCGTCCGCACGCAGGGTGAGGTCGAGGAAGACGTCCAACGGGGTCTCGGACAGCGGCGGTTCGACCAGAGAGACATCCAGGTCGGGCATCCGCACCGGCTGGATCGGCGCGTTGAGAAGGGTGAACGACGCCTGCGCGAGCGGGTGCCGGGACAGGTCGCGGGAGCCGCCGAGGGCGCCGACGACGAGGTCGAACGGTGCCTCGGCGTGCGCGAGATCGACCGGGACACGGCTGCGCACCCGGTCCAGCAGGCCGGCGAACCCCGGCGCGCCACCGAGGTCGGACCGCAGTACGACGGTGTTGACCAGCGGACCGATGAGTCCTGCGGCACCGGGCCGGGACCGCTCGGCCAGGGTGCTGCACACCGCGACGTCCTCGCGACCCGCCCAGTGCCCGAGAAGCACCTGGTAGGCGGTGAGCAGGAACATGTACCGGGTGGCACGGCGGGAACGGGCGTAGGAGTCGACAGCGGCGACCACGTCGGCGGGCAGATCGAAGCGGACGACGTCACCCGCGCCGTCCCAGGTACGAGGCCGGGGCCGGTCCGTCGGCAGGTCCAGCGGAGCGAGTCCGGACAGACGCTCCCGCCAGTGCGCGAGCAGGCGCTCCAGCCGCGGGCCACGCAGACGCTCCACCTGGGCGCGCGCCAGGTCGCTGTAGGAGACGGCGGGCGCGGCGACGGCCTCACCGCGGTACCCGGCGGCGAGTTCCTCCAGCAGCACGCCCCAGGACCAGCCGTCCACGGCGATGTGGTGCACCTCGACCAACAGCAGGTGTTCGTCCGCCGCGACGCGTGCGAGGACGGCCCGGACCGGGTGCTGCGCGGCCAGGTCGACGGGCCGCCCGAGGTACCGGCGGTACAGCTCGTCCGGACCACTCACCTCGGCGCGTTCCAGGACGATGCCGGCCGAGGCGTGGACCACCTGAACGGGTTCACCGTCGACGGCGGTGAACCTCGAGCGCAGCACCTCATGCCGGTCCACGATCGCCGACAGCGACCGGTGCAGCCGGTCCACGTCCAGGGAACCGCTCAGCCTCAGGACCAGCGGGAGCATCGACCCGCTGGAGGAGCCGGCGAGCTGGTCCATGAACCACAGTCGGCGCTGGGCAAAGGATGCGGTGCGGGTTTCGACGCCGTCCAAGGCCCTCTCGGGGGCCGGTCCTGCTGTCACTGTGAGCCTCCAAGCCGTGTTTTGCAGCAGACTGCCGTCGGCGGCCAGGGGCCCATAGGGAAGAAGACGCAGCACCGCACGCAGAGCGTGCTGCCGGACCGGCTGACCGGCAGGTCAAGTGCCGGCCACCGCATCCGGACACGGCAGCCATGACGTGCGCTGATGCACGGATCGTGATCTTCACCCGTGCCACCGGGTCAGTCGGCGAGGCCCTGTGGAAGCTGTCCCTGTCGACGATGTGCCGACCGTCCAAGGTGAACACCTGGCCTGCCGGAGCCTCACCTGCCTCGCGGGATGAGTTCCAGCGCTCGTTCCCGCCGCCCGACGGCCCCCGAACCTGTTCATACCGATCCGGCCCGCCATCCTGACCAGGCAAAATGGGCCGACCAGGTGAGGTTGCGCAGACTCGGGGAAGAAGGTGCGGCAACCGACAGGAGGTTGCTGTGAAGGGTGGAGACCTGGAACTGGGCGAGCTGCTGGCCGCTGCGGAAGCGGCCCCGCCCGGTGAGTCCGTCGACGTCGTGGCACACGACCTGCAGAAGCGGTTCGGTGCCGAGAGCGTGTCCTTCCTGTTTGTCGACCTCATCGGCCAGCGGCTGGTCCGCCTCGCGGCGGCCGGCGATGTGCCCGCCGACCCTGGCGAGCCGATCGACCTGCAAGGCAGCGTCTACGACAGCGTGCTGCAGAGCCAGCGCCAGCATGTGGATCCGGACGGCCAGGGCGGACAGCGCGTCATCACGCCGGTCACCAACCGCGGCGACTGCATCGGCGTCCTGGAGCTGACTCTGCAGTCCGCGGACGACACGGTGCTGCGACAGGTCCGCGACGCGGCACACGCACTGGCCTACATCATCGTCACGGACCGGCGCTTCACCGACCTGTACCACCTGGTCCGGCGCACCACCGAGACCAGCCTGGCCGCGGAGATCCAGCATCAGCTGCTTCCCTCGGCCCCCTGCTGCGAGGCGGCCCAGTTCACTCTGGCCGCCGGGCTGGTCCCGGCCGACGACATCGGCGGCGACACCTACGACTACACCCTCGACAGCGACACCCTGCACCTGTCGATCACGGACGCGATGGGGCACGACACGAACTCCGCGCTGCTTGCCACCCTGCTGGTCGGTGCGCTGCGACGGGCACGCCGCAGCGGCTGCGACGCCCTCAAGCAGGCCGACCACGCCCACCAGGCCCTGCTGAGCCACAGCCGCGGCCTGGCCACCGGGCAGCTGCTGTGCGTCGACCTCGAAACGGGCCTGTGCGAACTGGTCAACGCCGGCCACCCCCGGCCGCTGCTGATGCGTGACAACACCGTCGAAGAGGTGGAACTCGCCGTCAACCTGCCGTTCGGTGTGTCGGCACCCACCCCCTACCACCTACAGGAACTGCAGTTGCTTCCCGGGGACCGCCTGGTCCTGCTCACCGACGGCATGCAGGAACGCGGTGCCGCGGCCGTCGACCTGGCCGCGGTCGTTCACGACACCCGCGCGCTGCACCCGCGAGAAGCCGTCCGGAGCCTGACCGCCGCGGTGATCGACGCCTGCCACGGCAGCCTCGAGGACGACGCCACCGTCCTGATACTGGACTGGCACTGCAATCGCAGTCGACCGGCCGAAACAAGACCCGACCCGCAGCGATGAGCCGTAACGGCCCACTCCCTGAGTCTGAGAGGGCGTCAAGTCCGCTTCTGCTAGCGGCCCCGTCCCGGTTGGGTGAGGAAGCCTTGGCGGTGAGGCGTCCGAGGCGGCTGCTCGCGACGTTCACCGGGTCGTCGGTGGCCATGCCGAGGACTTCGCGCAGTGCGCTGGTCTCGGGCCCGGGCGGTCCGATGCCCCGCGGCTCGCTCTGATGCTGCGGGGCGGTGCCGTCCGTCGCCGGATCGGGTGCCCGAGGGACATGTGAGAACAGCTTCTGACCCGGTCCCGGTCGGCATGTCCCGGCAGCAACTAAGCGCTACGCCCCACGCTTTGGCCGCCGACGGCGATGTAGATCAAGACAACCTGTTAGTGATCTGCAAGCTCTCTTCCCTCCGCCGTGCGGAGGAACGGAATCCGGCCATCCGGGGTTCTTGACGGGTATCAATTGGTCCGTACCTGAGTATTGACTCCCCCTTATTTCACTCCTTAAATCAACAGGCGAACCCTTCACCCCCACCCCGATCGGCTCACCTGTGTGCTCGATCGCCGCTTGGAAGGACAGACACGTGGCCTCCCCACGCCTGCTCCGCAGATGCCTGTTCGCCGCCTTGTCCGCCGTGTTGGTCGCGTCCACCGCGACCGGCGCGGCCCATGCGGATCCATCGGACCTCTCCGCCTCGCCCTCGGATGCCTCCGCCGCCGCAGTGGTGTTCTCCGACACCTTCGACGGCGCCGCCGGCAGCGCCGTCAACTCCTCCAAGTGGTCACTGGAGACCGGCGACAACGTCAACAACCACGAGCGCCAGTACTACACGTCCGGCACCAACAACGCGGCCCTCGACGGCCAGGGCCACCTGGTGATCACAGCCAAGAAGGAGAACCCGGCCAACTACCAGTGCTGGTACGGGACGTGTCAGTACACCTCGGCCCGAATGAACACCTCCGGGAAGTTCAGCGCGCAGTACGGGCACGTCGAGGCCCGGATGAAGATCCCGCGCGGACAGGGCATGTGGCCCGCGTTCTGGATGCTCGGCACCGACATCGGGTCGGTCGGCTGGCCCAACTCGGGCGAGATCGACGTCATGGAGAACGTCGGCTACGAGCCCTCCACGGTCCACGGCACCATCCACGGACCCGGCTACTCCGGTTCAGCCGGCATAGGCTCCGGCTACACCCTGCCGAACGGTCAGGCCTTCGCCGACGCCTTCCACACCTTCGCCGTCGACTGGGCACCCAATTCGATCAAGTGGTCGGTCGACGGCGTCGTCTACCAGACGCGCACGCCCGCCGACGTGGGCGGGAACACCTGGGCGTTCAACAAGCCGTTCTTCCTGATCCTCAACCTCGCGGTCGGCGGCTACTGGCCCGGCGACCCCAACAGCTCCACCGCCTTCCCGGCCCAGCTGGTGGTGGACTCGGTGTCCGTGACCACGAGCACGACAGCCACCGGCGTGCCGATCCGCGGCCTTGCCGGCAAGTGCGTGGACGTCGCCGGGGCGAACACCGCCAACGGCACCGCCGTACAGCTCTACGACTGCAACGGTTCCGCCGCGCAGCAGTGGACCGTGGGCTCCGACGGCACGATCCGCGCGCTCGGCAAGTGCCTGGACGTGACCGGTGGCGGCACCGCCGACGGCACCATGACCCAGCTCTACGACTGCAACGGCTCCGGCGCCCAGCGGTGGGCCGTCAGCTCGGCGAACGACATCGTCAATCCACAGGCCAACAAATGCCTGGACGTGACCGGCAACAACAGCGCCAACGGCACCCGGCTACAGATCTGGACCTGCTCAGGCGCCGCCAACCAGAAGTGGACGGTTGGCTGACCGAGCCTCGAAAGCCACAGCTCAGGGGCTGACGCTCACCACCACACCGGTCAGGCCAGCGCGCCGGGGCGGGCGTAGCGCTGTCGTACACCGTGCCGGTGCCCTTCGACGATCTGGAGGACGACGACAAGCGGGCGGGCGGGCGGGCGGGCGGGTTGCCCGGCTCGTCCGGTCGCTGGACGCCGTCCCCTAGGACGGGCCGCCCGCGGCCGCAGTGAGGGAGACCATGCGGGGTGAGGTCGGGCCCACCCGGCCCATGCGGCCTGGCTGAGAGCACCAGCCTCCTGGGCTCGGGGCCACGGCACGCTGCTGGTGGTGGACGACATCCAGATGGGCTGCGGCCGCACCGGACCGTTCTTCCCCTTCGAACCGACCGGAATCGCCGCCGACATCGTCTGCCTGCCCAAGCCCATTAGCGGGCACAGGATGTCGATAGCCCTCACGCTGATGCGTCCCGAGTACGACGTGTGGAAGCCCGGCGAGCACGACGGCACCTTCCGTGGTGACAAGCCGTCGTTCGCGGTCCGCGCGGTGTGTGACGCCGCGTGCCGGGGCGGTCTGCTGCTGGAGACAGCTGGGCCCCACGACGAGGCGGCCAAGGTCCTGCCGCCGCTGACCGTGACGGACGAGCAGCTGGAACTGGGCCTGGGCCTTGGAGGGCTGGACGACTCCGTCGCCTCGACCGTCGGCAGGCGGACTCTCGCGGCCTGAGCGGGGAACCCCACCTCTTGGATGAACGCCCCTCGCACTGCGGACCGGCCGCAGCGCCGGTGAAGAACCGGCCGCAGGGCCAACGAAAGGGAGAACGGATGTCGGTCGACCTCGTCGGCTTCCTCGGCGTAGTGCTGGTGGCGTATGTGGTCCCCGGACCGGACTTCCTCGTAGTGGTGAGATCGGCCACCGAGCATCCCGCCAAGGGCCGCGCCGCGGCGCTGGGCGCCCAGACCGGACTGTGTGTGCACATGCTCGCCGCCGCGGTCGGACTGTCGCTGATCGCCGCCCGCTCACCGGCGGTCTACAACACCATCAAGCTGCTGGGCGCGGCCTACCTCGTCTACCTAGGCGTCCGGGCCGTGCTGGCCGCGCGACGGGCCGCTCGCAAGCGGGCCGCCGGACGCGAGACGGTCGGCGGCCTGGAGCACGGCGCCGACCCGCGAACTCCGGCGGAGGACGGCCGGGCCCACGGCCGGTGGCGCTCCGGCTTCACCCAGGGCTTCCTCACGAATGTGTTGAACCCCAAGGCGGCGCTGTTCTTCCTCAGCATCCTGCCGCAGTTCGTCGACGGGGGCGGTTCGGCATCGCGACAGATCTTCTTCCTCGGCACCCTGGACATCGTCATCGGTGTCGCTTACTGGTTCGCCCTGGTCGCCGTAGCCGCGCGGCTACGGGCGTTCCTCGCCCGCCCGAAGGTCCGCCACCGCTGGGAGCTGACGACCGGCTGGCTGTTCATCGCCGTCGGTATCGGCGTCGCTGCGGCTGCCTAAAAGCAGTGCTTCGGCAACGCGGGTCGGCGGGTTCTGTTCGCGTCACTGGAGACCTCGCGCGGCACGCCAGGGGCGCAGCACCGCAACTGCGCCCCGAGCCCCGGCCACGCCGCCCATCCGCCCGTCCCGCCCTACCTCGCGGGCGACAGGTGTCAGCTGGTGGTGAGCATGCCTTCGCGCAGTCGGGCAAGGGTGCGCGACAGGAGCCGGGAGACGTGCATCTGGGAGACGCCCAGGCGTTCGCCGATCTGTGCCTGGGTGCATTCTTCGACGAACCGCATGTGGATGATCTGTCGGTCGCGCTCGTCGAGTTCCGCGATCAGCGGGGCGAGGGCGTGGAAGTCCTCCACCAGCTCCAGGTCTGTGTCCTGGGTGCCGATGAAGTCCTGCAGGGCGGCTTCGCCGTCCGCGCTGTTGCTGATCGTGGCGTCCAGGGAGGAGGAGTTGTAGCCGTTGGCGGCCAGGCGGGCCTCGCGGACCTCGTCCTCGGGCAGGCTCATCAGCTCCGACAGCTCCTTGACCGTCGGGGTGCGGCCCAGTCGGCTGCGCAGCTCCTCGGTGGCACGGGCCAGCTGGACGCGGGCTTCCTGCAGCCGGCGAGGGACGTGCACGGCCCAGGTGGTGTCACGGAAGAACCGCTTGATCTCACCGACGATGTAGGGAATGGCGAACGAGGTGAACTCCACCTCCCGGGACAGCTCGAAGCGGTCGATCGCCTTGATCAGCCCGATCATGCCGACCTGGACGATGTCCTCCATCTCCTCCGGCCCACGGCTGCGGAACCGGCCGGCCGCGAAGCGGACCAGGGACATGTTCATCTCGATCAGCGTGTTCCGCGCGTACTGGTACTCCGGGGTGCCTTCCTCCAGCACGGCCAGCTGCTGGAAGAACAGCTTGGACAGTTCACGGGCGTCCTTGGGTGCCACCCGGGACGGGTCGGCGACCTCGGGCAGCTCGGCCGTCCGGGTCTGTGTTGCCGCCATGCTCATGGGCGCCATGCTGTTCCCCTCCCAATTCGTTCCCGCCGCCGCGACCGACCTAAGCGGCCGACGACGCATCGCCTACCCCCATGTCCTGCCCCTACTCCCCCATCATCTCGGCCTGCAGTGGAGCAGAGGTCTGCGGACCGGTCCGCGACCCACGGCAATGTTCGTGTCGCTCGGTCGTCCCTCTCGCGCCACGGCTCCCCCGTCATCGGGTCTGTCCTTCGTGGATACCCCGGCCGTCAGGCCGGGGAGGAAATGAAGCTCCTGCGGAGCAGGGCAGGGGAAGCCGGTTGGCCGCCAGGGCGGACCGGTGTGCGCCGTCCACCGGCTGACACCCGCTGCCCACACGGAAGTTGATAGAGTGTGAGACGTGACGCGGCAGGTCAAGCGGGCGTTCAAGTACCGCTTCTACCCCACCGGCGTGCAGGCGGCTGAGTTGTCGCGCACGTTCGGCTGTGTCCGCCTCGTCTACAACAAGGCCTTGGAGGAGCGCACGCGGGCCTGGTACGGCGAGCAGCGCCGCATCTCCTATGTGCAGTCCTCCGCCGCGCTGACGCAGTGGAAGAAGACCGAGGAACTGGCCTTCCTGGCGGAGGTTTCCTCGGTTCCGCTGCAGCAGGCGCTGCGCCATCTGCAGACGGCGTTCGGGAACTTCTTCGCCCAGCGTGCACAGTACCCGCGCTACAAGAGCCGCAAGAAGTCCCGCGCGTCGGCCGAGTACACCCGCAGCGCCTTCACCTGGCGCGACGGGCGCCTGACGCTGGCGAAGATGGCCGGCCCTTTGGACATCCGCTGGTCGCGTCCGCTGCCGGAAGGTGCCGAGCCCACGACGGTGACGGTGTCCCGTGACGCGGCGGGTCGCTGGTTCGTGTCCCTGCTGTGCGAGGACACCATCGCCCCGGCCGCCGCCGCCACGGCGGCCGTCGGCCTGGACGCCGGGATCACCTCCCTGGTGACCCTGTCCACCGGGGAAAGGGTCGCCAACCCGAGGCATGAGCAGCGGGATCGAACACGGCTGGCCCGTGCGCAGCGGGAGTTGTCGCGCAAGGCGAAGGGCTCGGCGAACCGCGAGAAGGCCCGCCGCAAAGTCGCCCGCGTGCATGCGCGGATCGCCGACCGGCGCCAAGACTTCCTGCACAAGCTGTCGACTCGACTCGTCCGCGAGAACCAAACGGTCGTGATCGAACACCTGAGCGTGCGCAACCTGCTGAAGAACGGCACGCTCGCACGCGCCATCAGTGATGCGGCCTGGACGCAACTGCGCTCCCTGCTGGAGTACAAGTGCGCCTGGTACGGGCGCGAGCTCGTGGTGGTCGACCGATGGTTCCCCAGCAGCAAGCTGTGCGGGAACTGCGGCACGGTCGCGGCGAAGATGCCGCTGAACGTCCGCGAATGGACGTGCGCCTGCGGCGTCGTGCATGACCGCGACATCAACGCGGCACGCAACATCCTGGCCGCCGGGCTGGCGGCATCTGCCTGTGGAGACGGTGTAAGACCTCAACCGGAGTCCTCCCGGACGGGGCAGTCGTCGGTGAAACAGGAACCCCAGCGGGCGACCGCCGGAATCCCCCGCCTTTAGGCGGGGGAGGAAGTCAACGATTCACCCCATTGTCCTGTACGGCAGGCCCATTGACCCCAGCTGGCGGCGCATAGTCAGACAGCAGCTCGGCGCCCAGGTCCGCGACTGAGTACCACTCGTCGCCGATGCGGCCCTGGTCTGCGCCCGGCTCTACGATCAGCTTGTCCTCGACCATTGCGTAGAGGCACGTGGTCCAGGCTCGTGCCATTGCGTCGGCCCGGTCGATCACGCGTGGTCGTCATCGAGCACCGTGCGCATGTCCCTGAGGGCCGGGGTCCTTCGCCCCTGCCGGACAGCCAGCCGCGGATCACATCACCAGACTCCAACCAACATGGCCGATTCCTGCCCTGTTGACACTCGCATCACCCGGATCCACTGACCGGTCCCTTCAGTTCTCGGGGTTGACCTTCGAGGCCAGAGCGATCAGCCCTGCCGCCGACGCGATGAGACCTCCGGCCAGTTCCTCGTATCCCTGGAAATAGGCGATGGGGATGGCAATGACGCAGGCTGTTCCGACCAGGACGATGACGCGTCCGATGAGCCGCCGGAACCTGCCCGGCTGCGGAGGGTATTGAGGGTTCGGCGGGTTTCCCCCGAAGGGAAGGGGGCCCGGCCTGGGTTTCCAGCCCTCGTCCAGGAGTCGCACGAACTCCGGGTGGTGTCGGGCGTAGCCCAGGCGGTGGGGTGCCAGGCGCCGCCATGGCAGCCCACCATGCCTGATGGCGAGCCAGGTGAATCCCGGCAGGCAAGCCAGGGCTGCCCAGATCCCTGCGACCGTCCGCTCTCCGGTCGAAGCCGGCAGAATGCCGAGGAGTCGGTCCAGTTGGCCGCTGGCCGCGTAGGCGATCAGCGCGGCGATGGAGAGCACCGCCGCGGTCTGCTCGATCTGGTGTCCGGTGTGGCAGCGGGCGCAGCGTGGCACGTGTACGACTTCCTGGCGCCACTTGGTGCGCAGGACAATGATCCACCGGGTCATGGTCGTGTCGGCGTCGCGGTGCAGCCCCTCGACACGGTCGTGCCACGACGCCGGAGTGGCTTTCCCACAAAACCAGCACTCCCGCACCACGACTTTCCTCTCCCCCTACGGCCAGTCCCGCTGGTGAGGATGGTATCGATGCCGGTCCGGGACTGGTCCCGCTCAGCCGGGACGGTCCGTCGCCCGTACCAGTCGGTTCAGTGGATCGGAAGAACTGCTCTGAGTGATTCTGACATTCGTCACAGACCGTCACAGATGTCCACATGACGTGGGACGCCACCCGGCCGTCCGAGCGGCTCAGACGTCCAGAACACCGCCACGGTCAGCAGGAAGGACCACCGTCCGTCGGCCGCGCACGCGGACACCAGCGCGTCCAGGCCCTACAGCCCGCCAATCGACATACCGAGCAGGCCGATGAGAGAGCGGGGCACGATCCCGAGCGCGGAGGTTGCGGTCGACCGACTGGCGTTCTTCTCCTCGGCGAAGCCGCTCAACAGAAAGCGCCGCCGGGATGACGATCCGGCCGCCCGGAATGGCGGTGTCGAGGTTCCTGTGGAGTCACTTGAAGATGGCTCCTGCTGCGCGCCTTCGACGCCGCGGCGATTGCCCATGCGACGGTCTTGGCGGCGGTTGCGTTCCGTTAGCACGTGCTGCTCGCGGTGACGAGGACCCGGTCTCAGGACATCAAAAGTGGCAAACGGGCAGGTGGCGGCATGGCGGGCACGGCAGCGACGGGAGCCGGGGGACGCCCGGTGGGGACACGGAGAGTGCTCGCTCCGCTGGCGTTGGCGCAGTTCATCTGCAGCTTCGCCGGCTCCAACATGAACGTGATGATCAACGACATCAGCGAGGACCTGGACACCACCGTGCAGGGTGTCCAGACCGCGATCACGATCTTCCTGCTGGTGATGGCCGCGCTGATGATCCCGGGCGGGAAGCTGACCGACAAGTGGGGGCGCAAGCGCTGCCTGCTGGCGGGACTCGTGGTCTACGGGGTGGGGGCGGTGCTCAGTGCGGCCGCGCCGGGGCTGGGCGTGTTGATCCTCGGGAACTCGATTCTGGAGGGTGTGGGTACGGCGCTGTTGATCCCGCCGGTCTACATCCTGACCACGCTGCTGTTCACCGACGTGGCGTCCCGGGCGCGTGCGTTCGGCGCGATCATGGCGATGGGCGGGATCGGGGCGGCCGCCGGTCCGCTGATCGGCGGGCTGATCACGAGCGCGATCAGCTGGCGGGCCGCGTTCGTGTTCCAGGCACTGGTGGTCGTGGTGATCATCGTGCTCAGCCGAGGAATCGCCGATCCGCTGCCGCCCGACCCCGCCCGGCCCTTCGACACGGTCGGGGCGGTGCTGTCGGCGGCGGGCCTGGTGCTGCTGGTGACGGGCATCCTGGCCGTCGACAACAACGGCTGGCTGGCGCTGGGACTGCTGCTGGCCGGTGCGTTGGTGCTGGCCGGGTTCTTCGCCTGGGTACGTGGTCGCGAGCGCGCCGGCCGGGAGGCGCTGCTGTCGACGGACCTGTTCCGCAATCGCATCTCCAACCTCGGCCTGGTCACCCAGAACACGCAGTGGCTGATGCTGATGGGCGTCTCGTTCACCGTTGCCGCCTACCTACAGGTCGTCCGCGGCTACGACGCGATCGAGACCGGCGTCATCTTCACCGCCGCGACCCTCGGCATCCTCGCTTCCTCACTGGCAGCCGAGAACTTGGCCCGGCGCCGTGCGCAGCGCGCCCTCATCATGGCGGGCTTCGTCGTGACGATCGCCGGCATCGCCATGCTGCTGGCCCTGGTCGCCTGGAAGCCCGGCGCCTGGGCGTTCGCCCCCGGCCTGCTGCTGATCGGGCTGGGTCTGGGGATGATGCTCACCCCGTCGGTGAACCTGGTCCAGTCGTGCTTCCCCGAGACGCAGCAGGGCGAGATCTCCGGCCTGTCGCGCAGCATCTCCAACCTCGGCTCCTCGCTCGGCACGGCCGTCGCGGGCACGATCCTGGTCTCGGGCCTCAGCAAGGGCGCGTACGCGGCGGCCATGGCGGCGCTGGCGGTCGTGGGCCTGGGCGGACTGGCTGCGGCGGCGCTGCTGCCGCGCGCCGGCCGGGCCCCTGCCACCGGCGCCGGGACTACGACACCGCCGACGGCGCCGCAGTGACCGTGACGCGGCACCTGCGCCGACTGCCCGCCGAGGCTTCGTGCAGTCAGCCGGTCCGGCCTTCGGCGCGGTCGAGCGCCTCGTCCAGGCCAGGTGGCGCCGAGCCGGGCCAAGTGGGTGACGGCATGCGGGCAGTTCCGAGTTCTTCGCCCGAGGGGGGCCGACCTCTTCGGCGAACAGGCCGACGTGGCCGGCGTAGGTGAGCAGGTGAGCTGGCGGAATTCCTGCGCTTCGGCGGCTAGCTCGCGCCACTGTCGGTCCTCAACGACCCCCGTGCCCTGCTCCGCTCGACGGCGGGCCGGTCCCTGCTGCTGCCCACGGCCCTGGCCCCGTCACCCCAGGAGCACGTGTCTCCTGGTAACTCGCCGCGCCGGTGACCCACGGCATCGGCCCCGACCGACGGACCCCGCTGCCGCTCCTGCCCATCACGGCAGGTGCCCTCGCCTACGCCGCCACACTCGCCCAGACGAGGAGGAGCACAACGCCGTCCACCTCCGCAACCTCACCCTCGCCTCACGAACAGACAACCCCTCGCACCCGCTCCGGCCTGCCCGAACACAGCCTTGTGTAGAGGCTGGGCAACAGCAGCGACGGCACGCACGAATCGCGCGGCGTCCAGCGACTCCTGCATGCCGGCCACCAAGCGGGCCAAGCCGGTGCCACGCCAACCGGCACGGCGCGTCATTCCGCAGGGATGTGAAACTCGAATTCGGGGCGGTCCCACGGCACGGCGGGCGGGTTCGCCAACACGGTCCCGGTCCGCACCGCACCCACACGGTGGTAGAAGTCCGCGGCGGAAACATGCGAGACGACCTTGAGGCGGTCGATCCCGGCAGCCCGCGCCTCGGACTGCATGTGTGCCACGAGCTGCCGCCCAATACCCCGTCCTTGCACCTCGTCGGCGACGAACAGCAGATCGAGCTCCGGCGGATCGAGCACGAGCGAGTAGAACCCGAGAACCCGACCTCCAGGGTCGTCGGCGCCGACTGCCACAAAGGCGCGGTGGGCCTCGATGTAATCAGGACCGACCCGGTAGCCCGCCACTGCGGCAGCGTACTTACCCGCGTAGGCGCTTGAGCCACGCACCAGCCGCGTGAGCCGTTTGGCATCCCGCGCGACGGCCCTCCGAATCGTGACCGGCTGGCTGACCGGGGAAGTGCGTGATCTCATCGCGTGAGTATTTCGCATCGGGGAGTGCCTTCCTGCGGCGGGTCGGCTGCTCGGGCAGGCGTTCCCGCACCGCTCCCGGGAACCACTCGTGCAAACGCAACCGGTCTCACGCCCGGCGACGACGATCATGTCGACGTCGCGCAGGAGGGCGACGGTTGAGGCGACGTGCCATGGCTTCGCGCGGCCGTCGCGGTCGGCATGGGTACGTCGAGCCTGCCGTAGCCGGTGGTCAGCTGGGTGAACGTGGCGGGCATGAGAGGTACTGGTCCTTCGTCGATTGTGGGGGGTAGTCGGTAGGGAGGGCGAGGTGTGCCGTCCGCGCCAGACGTTTGAGGGTGTGCGACGCCGCGCTCCGGCGTGGGTCCGGTGAACCGGCGGCGGGGCGGGGGCCGATCTCAGTCGGCAGTGGTCTGCGTGCGGCGGGCGTAGGCGCGGGCGGCGCGGGCGCGGTCGCCGCAGCGGACCGAGCACCAGTGGCGGCGTCCTGCGCGGAGCAGGTAGCGGTTGCAGGGGGTGGAGGGACAGGCCGTCAGCCGTTCGGCGTCGGGTCCGGTGAGCAGGTCGGCGGCGTCGGCGGCGAGGATGCCCAGGGCCTGGTCGACGATCTGGTCGATGGGGTGTGGGGCGGTGCGGTGCATGCCGCGGACCGGGTCCCAGCCGAGCGGGGAGGCGGTGGGGACCCGTGTGAGGGCGTCGTTGACGGCAGCCAGTGCGGTGGTGGGGGCAGGGTTGCCGCCGACTTGGGCGGCGAGCAAGGCTCGTACCTGTTCGCGCAGGGAACGCAGGCGTGCCGCGCAGATCTCCTGGATACCGGCGTCCGCGGGGGCCAGGTGGTGGTTGACCAGCCACTGGTTGGCGCCGGAGGGGGTGCCCAACGCATCGAGGAACTGGCCGCCCGGCAGGGCGATGGCGCTGTTGGCGAGATCGAGCGCGGGGTAGAGCTCGGCGCCTGGTGCCTGCGGCAGCCCGGGGTCTGCGGTTTCGGCGGTGGCGGCGATATCGGTCTCACTCACACACCTCACGCTACAGCTTGCCTTCATCCGTGACAAACATCTATGGTCACGGATGAGAGCTAATCTATCCGTGAGGTGATTTCGTCATGGCAGCACCCGGCACGCCCAGCGAACAGGTCCCCATCCGCGTCTTCGGCGGTCCGACCGCACTCATCGAGTACGGCGGGCTGCGGTTCTTGACCGACCCGACCTTCGACGCCCCCGGCAGCTACGCGTCGGGGCTGGCCAAGACCGCACCCGCATCCACCACACCCGCCGAACTGGGCCGCATCGACGTGGTGCTGCTGTCGCACGACGAGCACGACGACAACCTCGACGTCTCGGGCCGCACACTGCTCGCCGATGTCCCTCTGACCCTGACCACGCCCAGCGGCGCGGGCAGGCTGGGCGGCACCGCACGCCCCCTGAAGGACTGGGAGGCCATCGAACTCGACCGGCCCGGCGGCGGCACGATCACCGTCACGGGCGTCCCGGCCCTGCACGGCCCCGGAGCACGCGAAGACCTCGAACCGGTCGTCGGTGAGGTAGTCGGATTCGTCCTGAGCGGTGACGGTCTGCCCACCGTCTACGTCAGCGGTGACAACGCCCAGCTCTCCCTGGTCCGCGAGATCGCCGACCGTTTCGGTCCGGTGGACACCGCCGTGCTGTTCGCCGGCGCGGTCCGCACCCCCGTCCTGGACCGCGCGCTGCTCACCCTCGACAGCGCTCAGGCCGCCGAGGCCGCCCGCATCCTGGGCGCCCGCCGCATCGTGCCGGTCCACTTCGACAGCTGGGCCCACTTCACCGAGGGCCGCGAGCAGCTCGTGGACGCCTTCACCAAGGCCGGCTTGATCGACCGTGTGGAACTGGCCTGACTCCGAACGCCCGGCCGCTGCGGCGTGCCACAAGATCACCGCAGCAGCCCGCTTCCCGGCCCGGCCACATGCGCCGGGCCGGCGTATCGCACCAGGACTCCCCGTGAAGGACCCAGTCAAGGACCCAGCCCGCGGATCCGCTCCCGCGCTGATGTCCGTCCTCGACACCGCCCTGGCCGACCGCGGCATCACCCGTGGACGGGGCGCACTTTCCGTGTGGGGTGGGGCTCGCGGGAGCAGTCGCCGGTGCACCTGGTCGTGCCCGAGGTCGTCGCTGAAGTCGCCGTGGATGTGGCGCGGGACAGCGCCGGACGCTGGCGCCGGCCGACCCGGCGCACGCCTGTCCGCACGGACATGAGGCCGGGCAAGGCGCCGCTGCGCTCCAGGTTCTGCAGGTGACAGACCACCGATGCCGGGCTGCCCAGCCCCAGGCCGCCCCCAACTCACCCACCAACAAGACTTCTCCGCCCTCCAGGATCGAGCGCCGGACCTGAGACAGCACCTGCTCCTCGCGCCGCGTGAAGTGCTCCAGTCGGCGGCTCACCGGACACCCTCCAGCACCCAAAGCTGTCGCCCCTGGCGGCACAGGCGCGGCCGCCGGCACCGCGGCCGTACGGCGACGGAGAGGCGTCGGACGGTTCATCTACGGCATCCGGGTACAGGCAAGTGACGCTGCCGTTCGAACGATGAGAGAGGAAGTGGCGGATGGAAGCGGCCAAATGGTCGGTGGATCGCGAACGTCTGGCGCAGTGGGTTCCCGAGGGCGAGCGGATGACGGCCGGCTGTGCCGTGACATACGGGCGCATGCTGTGGGGCCTGGCGCCGCGACAGGCGTCACTCCTGCTGACCGACCGCCGGGTGCGAGTGCTGCGTCACCGAGGCAATGACCTCCGGTACGGCATACGCGGCATCTGGTTCGAGATGATGCGTGGCGAGGCCGAAGCAGCGTGCGTCAATCCGCAGGTGCGGGTGGATTTCGACAAGGGGCAGGAGATCGAACTGCGTCGGCGTGACGGCGGGGTTGAGCGCCTGGTGATAAGCCAGTGGGACGCGGTGCATGCCGAAGCCCTGTACGAGGCGTTCCCTTCCCGGGAGTCGGACACGCGGTGATGTCGGGCCGCTGCGACGAGGGCGGCCGCTTGCGCTGCACCGGTCGCACCACGACGCTGCACGCAACCGTCCGGCAAGCCCTCACCGACCAACTGCACGCCGTGGGGGGCGTACTTGGGGCTCGCGGGAGCAGCTGTCGGTGCAACTGGTCGCGCCCGAGGGCGTCGCCGAAGTCGCCGTGGACGTCGCCCGGGACAGCGCGGACCTGGCGGGTGTCTGCGCGGGACCGTGCTCCGGTTCTGGTCCTACTCCTCGCCGTCCGCGTCGATCGTTGGGCCGGTACGTCCTGTACGAAGCGGGATGTTTCGGCGCTCAGTGCCAGCCGGTCACCGACGTAGACGGGACTTTCGGCAGTGGTCGGAGGGCGCCCGATGTCCGTACCGTCGCCTCTGTGGACAGCACAATGATCAACGGTGGGACTGCGACCGGAACCACTGTTCTACGGCGGGCACTTGATCCTGGGACCATTCTCGCGGCGGCCACCGTGGTGGTTGCTGGTCTGAGCGTGATGAACCCGTGGTGGGCCGTCCCGACTGCCGTCGCCGCGTTCCTGGCAGGCCGACGTCCTGGACGTACGGCACCGACAGCGCTCGCCCTGGTCGCGATACTCGCGGCCGGCGTGGTGGCCTTGTCCGTCGTTCCTGCTTGGCTCCCCCTTGCCGGCCGCTTTGTGACAGTGGTGGTCGCCGCCACGATGCTGCCCTGGTTCGCGGGCCGGTTCTGGTGCCAGTATCGGCAGCTTGTCCGGGCCGGTTGGGAGCTTGCTGATCAGCTGCAACGCGAGCAGCAACTGATCGCTGACCAAGCCCGGTTGCGCGAGCGGGCACGTATCGCTCAGGACATGCATGACGTACTCGGCCATGACCTCAGCCTCATCGCTCTGTCGGCCGGGGCACTCAAACTCGCGCCGGACCTTGAAGAGCACCACCAGAGGGCCGCAGGAGACATCCGAGCCAGAGCCGCGGCCGCGGTGGAGCGTCTCGGCGAGGTGATCGGTGTCCTGCGTGAGGAGACCGACGCAACGCCCATCGAACCCAACAACTCCAGCCTCACGAGCTTGACTTCTGAGGCTTCTGCGGCCGGACTCACGGTGGAGTTGCGCATCGAGGGTGACGCGGACGAGGCGCCGCCCGTGGTGAAACGGGCGGCTCACCGGGTCGTGCAGGAAGCTCTGACCAACGTTGCCAAGCACGCGTCCGGCGCGACCGTGACGGTGCACGTGACGCATACGGCATCAGAAACACGGGTTGTCGTGGAGAACGGCCCGCCCTCGTCTGCGGCCAACCAGCGGTCCCGGCCTCGGAGCGGAGGGCGTGGCCTGATCGGTCTCGAAGAACGTGTGCGGTTGACCGGCGGTTCGTTCGACCACGGCCCGCGCGACGGAGGCTACGCGGTCGTCGCGCGTATCCCGCACACACCCTCGCCGCCGCCAGCGCCGCTCGCGTCGTCAGCCTCGCGCGGTGACGAGTTGCCGCAAGAACTTCGCCGCGCTCGGCGCCGGGTCGGCCGGGCTCTGGTCGCCGCGGTCATGGTGCCCCTCGTGACGGGAGCTGTGCTGAGCGGAGCTCTCATGGGCTGGGAGATGATGTCTGCGTCACGGTCGGTCCTGGACCCGCGCGACTATGCCCGCCTGCACGTAGGGCAAGATCGTTCCCAGGTGGACCGTCTCCTGCCGGACCGGCAGACGAACTACCGACCGCTGACTGCCGAGCCGACGGGAGACGGCACAACGTGCGAGTACTACGCGATGACGGCCAACAGGTTCGACGACCGGTCCGGCGACGCCTACCAGCTCTGCTTCCGGAAGGACACCCTGGTGTCCCTCGACACGATCACCCCGTGAGCGTTTGATGATCCGGGTACTGATCGCCGACGACGAGCCGATGATCCGCGCAGGGGTACGCGCCGTTCTTGCCACGGATCCGGACATCGAAGTCGTCGCCGAGGCCGTCGACGGGCACGACGCCGTGGAACTGGTCCAGCGCCACCGTCCCGCGGTGGCGATACTCGATATCCGCATGCCAGGAATCAACGGCATCGACGCCGCCGCGGAAATCAGCAACACAGTGCCGGCCACGAGCGTCATCATGCTGACGACCTTCGGAGAGGACGACTACATCCTCAAGGCGCTCGGCGGTGGTGCAGCAGGCTTCCTGATCAAGTCTGGCGAGCCAGAGGAACTGATCACCGGAGTGCGTGCGGTGGCCGAAGGCGCCGCCTACCTGTCACCGAAGGTCGCGGCCCGGGTCATCGCACACCTCGCCGCGACGGGCGCGGGCGCCCTGGCCGGTCGGCGCTCCGCCGCCCGCGACCAGGTCAACGCCCTCACCGCCCGGGAAAGAGAGGTGTTGGCCTTTCTCGGAAGGGGCCTGTCCAACGGGCAGATCGCCCGGCGGCTCCATGTGGTGGAGGGAACGGTCAAAGCCCACGTGAGTTCCATCCTGGCGAGGCTGGGCGTCGACAATCGGGCCGCTGCCGCGGTGGTGGCCCACGAGGCAGGGATCGTTCCGCCTCAGCCTTCCCAGCCGTGATGCCACCCCCTGGACAAGGGGCATGAACGCGAGCAGCACCGCCGCCACGACAGCACCGCCGAGCGTCGCGCCGGCGAGCACATCGTGCGGGTAATGGACCCCCACCAGCACACGCAGCAGAGCGGCGGCCCCGGCCAGCGGCAGCGTGATCGCGGCGAGGCGGGGCCGCAGCACGGCGAGACCAACGGCCAACCCGGCGGCCAGGGTGGCGTGGTTGCTCGGGAACGACCAGTCCCCCGCTCCGGGGCATTCCGCGACAGATTCGGCGCCTGCGCGTAGCACACGGCAAGGACGTTCCTCGTCCACAACGAGCTTCACCGCTTCGCTCACCGCATAGGCCGCGACAGTGCCGAGACCGGTCAGCACGGATCCGGCGAACTCCCGTGTGTCTTTGCGGCGCATCGCCGTCCACCACATCCAGACCAGCAGCATTCCGAGGATCACCAACGTGCCCTCGGTGGCCACTTCCAGGAGCGGGCCCAGCCACGACGGTGCACCCGCCACCGCCCCGGCCACCGACCAGTACGCGGATGCCGAAACCCCGCCCGTGACCTCGACAGCACCAACTTCGCCCAGCCCACCGGGAGACAGCCAAGTGACAACTCCCGCTCCCACGCCCAGGACGGCCAACGCACCGAGCGGCCGACCGGCTCGGACTTTCCTTCGCGGTTCTCGTTCCATGAGGCCCGAACCTAAAAGCGGGAACAGGGGGAAACCCGAGCCGAACGGCAACTTGGGACCTTGACGATCGTCAGGCTTGACAGCTCCGAGCACCTTCGTTCCGCGTCACCGGACACACCGCGACCTTCAACAACCCTTCGAGGAGGGGCCGGCGGCGCCGTGGTCGCTGTGAAGATGAGGGCCAGATCCCGTCCGTCGACTCCACGTAGCCTTCCCACCCCGGTCTGGGGGTGAGGACCCGGACCTCGATGGACCGTTCGTCCTGCCCCGTCAGCCCTCCGTGACCCGGATGATCGTCTTGCCGGGGTTGCGTCGCCCGGGTGCGAAGGCGGCGGGTGCCTCGCAGAGCGGTCGTACGTCTCCGACGATCGGCTTGAGCCGCCTCTCCCGCAGGCGCTGGGCCAGGTCCGCGAGCCGGACGCGAACTGGTTCGACCACGAAGAAGAGGGCCTGTCCCTTCTCGGGCTGAACCCTGGGAGGCTCGGCGATGGTGACGAGGGTGCCGCCGGCGCGTACCAGGGCGGTCGAGCGGTCGAGGATCTCGCCACCGAGCACGTCGAGGACGAGGTCGACTTCACCGACATCCTCCACGGCGTCGCTCTGCAGGTCCAGGAACTCATCCACGCCGAGACCGAGGGCAGCCTCTCGGGAGGCCGCCCTGCCGCTGCCGATGACTCGGGCTCCGGCCTCGCGCGCGAGTTGCACGGCGATCGACCCGACACCGCCTGTCGCGCCGTGAATCAGGACGGTCTGGCCCGTCATGAGGCGGCCGTGGTCGAACAGGCCCTGCCACGCGGTCAGCCCGGAGATGGCCAGTGCGGCCGCCGCGGTGTGGTCCACGTCCGCCGGAAGCGGGGCGAGGTTGCGTGCCTCCACTGCGACGTACTCGGCCAGTGAACCGTCGCGGGCCCAGTCGCACAGTCCGAACACCCGCTGGCCCACGGTGAGTCCGGTCGTTCCGTATCCCAGTTCTACGACGACGCCGGACAGCTCGTGCCCGGGGACACTCGGGGTGCGGTCGCGGCCGGCGCGGTCGGACCACGTCGCCGGCCAGTCGAGTTCACCAGGGGTGAAGCCTGCGGCGTGCACCCGCACGATGACGTCGTTCTCGGCGGCGTGCGGGTAGGGGATGTCCGTCAGGGACAGTCCGGCGGATCCGGCGGCACGGTCGCGGACGGTGATGGCTTGCATGGCGGTTCCTTACGGTGATCATGAGGGGCGTCGGGCCAGTAGTGGGCTCATCCGCGGCACCGGCCGTCGTGGGGGACCGGCAGGGAGGCTGCCGTCGTCTCGATTACTTCGGCCAGGCCGATCCGGTGATCCGATCGACCATGGTGGTGCGGTGGAAGTCAGGAATGAAGTGTTCGAGTACGTCGGAATTCACCGTGCCGTAAGTCGTTTCCGGGCGGTTCTTGAGTGCGTCGACGAACTCCTGCAGAAACCCCTTTTTGAAGTCCCCGCGCGGATGGACGGCGGTGATTTCCTCCACCTGGTCGCCGTCCAGTCTCTCCAGGCCCCAGCCGATCGCATCGGTCAGGACGCCGAGATGCGTGGCAGCGATCTCGGGGCCCATCCGGCCGGGAATGCCCGGCGTCGTGTGCAGGGCCACCGCTTCCCAGACCACGTCGGCGGCCTCCGGTGAGAATCCGTGGTCGAGCAGGAACTTGCGCGCGTGGTCCGCCCCGTCGAGCTCGAAGCGCTGCACCGCGTCGGAGAACGGCGTCCGGAGACCGGTGTCGTGGAACATCGCGGCGAGGTAGAGCAGTTCGAGATCGGGCCGCAGTTGGAGTTCACGGGCGTGAAGAGCCCCGAAGAGAAAGACCCGCCGGGAATGGTGGAAGACCAGGGGGCTTGTCATTTCCCGAACCCGGCGAGTGGCTTCGCCGGCCGCCGCGGTCTCGGGAATCTCAATACCAGCTACTTCGTCATTCACTGTCCTGTTCCTCCGGTCGACCGTATGGCACCAGTACAGGTACGCCTTGCCACCGGTACCGGTGCGTCTTTCCCCCAGCCTGTCCCCCGGCGACCTTCCGCGCCGCCTCGGTCCGGCCATGAACCACGCGAATCAGGACAGCACGCAGGGTGACGGATCGTGACCCCCGTCCGGAGCCCGGCGGAGACGAAAACCCTGCGAAACGGCCGCTCCCCGCGACGAGCACAATGGGGAAGTACAGGCTCCTGTGGGGAGCCGGGATCCCCGAGGGTGAGGACCATGAAGCCGAGCGAGCACAGCATCGGTGTACTCGTGTTCGACGACATGAAGATGCTGGATCTGTCCGGGCCCGCCGAAGTCTTCCGCGAAGCCAACCGGTACGGGGCGCACTACCGGTTGAGCATCGTGTCGGTCGGCGGAGCCTCGGTCACTTCATCCATCGGCATTCGAGTGCCCGCCGACACCGACGCGGCCGACGCCCCTGCCTTCGACACTCTGTTGGTGGTGGGCGGCGACGAGGTGCCCCAGGCCCTGGTGGACCCGGACCTCGTCGCCGCCGCACGGAAACTGGCCTCCAGTGCCGGCCGGGTCGCATCGATCTGCACCGGGGCGTTCATCCTGGGCGCGGCGGGTCTGCTCGACGGCAAACGGGCAACGACGCACTGGCAGCACACCGAGCTACTGGGCCGGCGCTTTCCGACCGCGCGCGTCGAGCCCGACGCACTCTTCGTCAAGGACGGCACCCTCTACACCTCGGCCGGTGTCACGGCGGGCATCGATCTGGCCCTCGCCCTGGTGGAGCAGGAGCACGGACCGGACCTGACCCGCAGCGTCGCCCGCTCACTGGTGGTGTACATGCAGCGTTCGGGCGGGCAGTCCCAGTTCTCCGCCTCGCTTCAGGGGCCGGCCCCGCAGACGCCGGTGCTGCGGCAGGTGCAGGACGCCGTCCAGGCCGACCCCACGGGCGATCACAGCCTGGAGGCCCTCGCCGCGCGAGTCCGGGTCAGCCCCCGGCATCTGACCCGCATGTTCCGTGCGGAGCTGGACACCACACCGATGAAGTACGTGGAGCTGATCCGCTTCGACATGGCGAAGGCGTTGCTGGACTCCGGACACAACGCGACAGAGGCAGCCGCGCGGTCGGGATTTCCCAGCTACGAGAGCCTGCGCCGCGCGTTCGCCCGCCAGCTGGGTCTTTCACCGACCAAGTACCAGCGCCGCTTCACCACGACGGGCGCCGGGTCCCGCACGTCGCGTCCCACTCAATGACACGCACCGCAGGCATGGCCGTTTCCGAGGGGTTGTCGACCATCCAATAGCGGACCCGAGGCCCACGGCGGACGGATGGTGGATGGACCAACACCACTGCCGAGGAGACAGCTATGAGTGAGAAGATCGCCGGCGTCGAGATCCCCGACACCAAGCTGGTCCGGGACGCCACGGACTTGATCCGCACCACCACGCCACCGCTGATCTTCCACCACTCTCGGCGGGTGTACCTGTTCGGCAGTCTGCAGGCCGCGGCACGGGGACTCCGTCCCGACCCGGAACTGCTGTACGTGGCGGCGCTGTTCCACGACACCGGCCTGGTCGCTCCGTACCGCAGCGACGACCAGCGCTTCGAGATGGACGGTGCCGACCAGGCCCGTGCCTTCCTGCTGACCCATGGCCTGTCCGAAACCGACGCGGAGAAGGTCTGGACGGCCGTCGCTCTGCACACGACACCTGAGGTGCCCTACAGGCTGGCCCCCGAGATCGCGGCCACTACGGCGGGTGTGGAGACCGATGTGCTCGGCCTGAACCTGGCTCACCTCACCAAGGCCCAGATCGACGAGGTCACCGCGGCCCATCCCCGCCCGGACTTCAAGCGGCAGATCCTGCGCGCGTTCACTGAGGGGTTCCAGCACCGTCCGAAGAGCACGTTCGGCACGGTGAACGCGGACGTCCTGGAGCACTTCGTCCCCGGCTTCCGCCGCATCGACTTCGTCGAGGTCATCGAGAACTCCGCCTGGCCCGAGTGAGCCCGCGCACGACCCGAGCCCCGCGTGCACGGCCAGCCGGGCCGGCTGGGGATCAGGGCGGGGGTCTTCGGCCGGCATCCACCAGGCACACTCGTACGCGCCGACGAAACGGTGCGCGTACTCGATCGTGGGATTGCGGCAGCTGCGGACCGCTGCTTGGCAGCGCGACGGGCCGCCCCACGGGGCTGGCAGTTGAGCAGGTCACGGTTCCGTGTCTGCGCTATTGGGGGATGGTGACCAGGACGCGGCCGTGGCCACCGCCGGCGTCGACGTCTTCGTGGGCCTTGGCGATGTCGTCCAGCGGATAGCGGGTGCCGACGGCGACGGTGAGGGCGCCGACGGCGGCTGCGGAGGTGAGGTCGCGGGCAGCCTGGCCCTTGGCCTCGGCGGGGAAGTCGTCGCTGCCGAGCAGCCGCAGGGTGACGTTGTTGAACAGCAGCGGCCAGAAGGGGATCTCGGTGCGGTCCGCGCGGGTGGCGTAGGCGGCGATGACGGCGTTGTTGGCGGCGACGGCGTTGTCGAGATCGGCGTTGTCCGAGAGCGCGACCTCGATGATCCGGTCAACGCCCCGCGGCGCGTGCGCGCGGATGGCCGCGGCGGGGTCGCCGATATCCAGGGCGACGGCGTGGGAGACGACGGCCGGGTCGACGCGGTCGAGGTCCGCGGTGCGGCGGACGGTCGCGATCACCGTCGCGCCGGCCCAGTGGGCGAGCTGGGCGGCCAGGGAACCGACGCCGCCAAGGACTCCGTGGACCAGGACCAGTCGGCCGTCGACCGGGCCGTCGGCGAAGACGGTGCGGTGGGCGGTGATGCCGGGGATGCCTAGGCTCGCCCCCAGCTCGTCACTGAGATGATCTGGCAGAGGTACGGCTTGGTGGTCGGGTACGGCGGTGTACTGGGCGGCGGTGCCGAAGGGGCGGTAGGACTGGGCGCCGTATACCCAGACCCGCTGTCCGACGCGGTGGGCGTCGACTTGGGAGCCCACGGCGTCGATCACTCCGGCGGCGTCGCTGTGCGGGATGACCCGTGGATAGGGCATGGACGAGCCGAGCCAGCCGCGCCGCTTCTTGGTGTCGCCGGGGTTGACGCCCGAGACGGTGACGCGGACGCGGACCTCGCCGGGGCCGGGGACGGGATCAGGGAGTTCGCCGACGTGCAGGACATCGGTGGCGGGTCCCTGGGCGTCGTACCAGGAAGCAAACATGGGGGTACCTCCGTGGGCAGTCAGCTCGCGGGAGCGGCGGGGTCATGCGGATCGCGGTCGGTGCGTGCGGTGTCGAATGCGGGCGGTTCCTCGCCGAGGGCCTCGCGCAGCCAGGTCCGTTCGGCGCGGCTGGTGGCGCGGGCGGTGAGCAGCATGCCCCGCCGGTAGGGGTCGGCGATCTCCTCGGCACGCAGGGGCCGCTGGTTGTCGTAGAAGAAGCTCGCCGGTTCTTCCAGGAACTCCAGCCGTCTGCGCAGCACCGCGTGCTGTTCGGCCACGTCGGGCAGGCGGGAGAGGAAGGCCAGGACGACGTAGAACCGGGTGAAGTCGGTGATCTCGTGGTCGGCGGGCTTGCGCAGGCGCTGAAGCATGTCGGCCCGTCCGGCCGCGGTCAGGCTGAGCACGTATCGGGCCGCCCCGGCGGCCGGGTCGGCGCGCCGCTCGATGAAGCCCGCTCTGGTCAGGCGATTGATCGCCGGATACAGGCTGCCGTCACTGACCGGCCGCGTATAGCCGGTCAGCTGTGAGACGCGGCGGCGCAGCTCGTGTCCAGGCAGGGGTCCCTCGGCGAGGAAGCCGAGTATCGCGAGTTCCAGCATGAGTCCATCATCGCATGCAGACATCGAATCGATGTATACATCGATTCGATGTTACGCTCGTGGATGCCCGCCCAAACGTCTCCGGAGAGGCACAGCACGATGCCATCGCAGTCCACCAAGTCAGTGATGAACCGTTTCGTCGAGTTCATCAACACGGGCAACGAGGATCTCGCCCGCGAGGTCATTTCCCCGGACGCGGTGTTCCACGCGCCGAGCCACCCGGAACCACTGCGGGGGCCCGGTGGGTACATGGAAGTCCTCGGGATGATGCGCGGCGGCTTCCCGGATGTGCAGTGGACGCTGGAGGAGACGGTCACCGAAGGCGACACCGTGGCCGCGCGGTTCACCATGCGGGGAACCCACGACGGTGAGTTCTTCGGGATCCCGGCAAGCGGCAACAAGATCTCGGTGCAGGCCATGAACTTCTACTACCTGGCCGACGGCCGGATCGTCGGCGAGCGGGGCCAGCCCGATCTCCTCGGGGTGATGCAGCAGATCGGTGCCGTACCGGCGCCCTGAACCTCGTAGCGCCGGTGAACGGGCGTGATGTGGGCTTGCTCCAGCTGCCTGACCACCCGTTACCGGGCGCAGAAGGACGTCACCTTCAGGACGGAGCTCCCGGCCGACCTACCCGGCCAGCCGGAAGGTGAGCGAGCCGGCGTCCTGTGCGAACCGGCCCGCACTCTCGACCCGACCAGGCGGGCTCTTCGTCCTGCTGCGTGCGCTGGTGCTGCGGCTGGATTCGGTCAGGAAGGCCTGACCGCCGATACGGCGGTGACGGTCACCGTGTCGTCGCACTCGGCGAACTGCCCGTCGTCCAGGGCCACCTGGTACGCCCCGGACCCCGGCAGCCGGACGACCATCGTGGGATACACCACGGGCGCCGAACCGGACACGCAGTACCCGTCGGCCTCTCCCTGCACCTGAACGAACGTCAGCTTCACCCACGCCTTGCCGCCGGGGGCAACCTTCACCGGCGCCGCGGCACCGGTCGGCTTGACGGTGAGCGGCACGTTCATCTCGGGAGAGCCGTTCCCGGCGCCTGCCACCGCGGGGTGCCCCGTGAGGACGCACGTCCGTCCGGACATGTTGGTGAACTCGACGACGGCCGCCCCGGTCCCCGTACCGGCCGGCCGCACGGCTGCCTGACGGGCGGTCGCCTTCAGACTGCCCGCGGAACAGGTCGCCGCCGAACCGCCCGGAGCGGGTGCGGACGACGCGGGTGCGGAGGCCGCGGGCGAGGAGGAACCGGAGGCGGAGCTGCCGGGCTTCGAGGCGCCCGGCGTGGAGGAAGCCGCTGAGCTGGCGGCACCAGACGGGGTGATGCCGCCGTCTGCGGCGTCCGCGCCGCCCCCATCGGGCTGACACCCCGCCATCGCCAGCGCCGCCGAAGTCACGACGACCGCCACCACCGCACCGCGCATTCCGTTCACGTACCGCATGTTGTCCCCCGAGTCCCAGTTGTCCGGAGCACGGCTCCTCGCCGCCCTCGTCGAACCAGACAAAACTGTGAAGCCGGCAGTTCTCCGACACTCCGACCTGTGACCCACCGGTGACGAATTCCGGCCACAACCACCGTGAAACGCCCCGGCAGACCGATGTGGAGGGGTGGAGGTTGCTGGTGACGGCGACCGCGTCGTTCGTAGACGGCGTCGCCGGCCGGGCTCGTCGTCCTCAGGAGGTCCACCACAGTGGGGCAGCAGGCCGTCGCCCGGTCGGAGGGGCTGCTCGGTCGCCAGGCCCGTGAGGAAGGCGTCGGCCTCGGCCGGCACGGCGGCGCCGTTCCGTCGGTCCGTAGAAGGTCAAGTCGTCGACCGGGGTCGCGGCGATCTCGTCGGCGTCCGCGTCGGTCAAGCCCGCACGGTGAGCGCGCAGCAACGCCACCGACTCGGCGCGGAAGGGGGTGTCGACGTCGTGAGGTACGGCGTAGCTGTTCCAGTGCGGTTGGGTTGCGGGAGAAGCGCCACCACGGTGCCCACGCCCGATGGCCGGCAGACTCACGACTTCTTCGTCACGGACCGCTTCGTGCCTGTACCGCTGTTGCTGCTCGCAGTGCTGCGCTTCGGCTTTGCGGGCGCCCTCTTGCGCGTGCGTGTGGTGGGCTTCTCCGCGCCTGCGGCCGTTCGCGATGGCGCTGCGACGGGCGGTGCGGTCGGCCACTTGAACTCGATCTCCAGCTCGATCTCCCCATCACCGATCTCGACTTCTATCTCGCTGCGCAGGTCGTCGGGGATCCGCAGGCTCAGCGTTCCGGGACTGAGTTCCACTTCGGCCTCCCCGCCCTTCCGCAGCGCGTCGGCCAGTGCGGCGAGTTGGTCAGCCGCCTCAAGGCGTGACAGGGAGCGCTTCCGCTCGAACTTGAGGTCCTTCATATGGTGTCTCCGATCCGCAGACTGCCTGGATACCGGGCAGCTCCGCACAACCGCCGTTCACATCCGAGCGGCGGGCTACCTCCAATCTCGTCCCCTCGGGTGCCACGCGCACATCGGGGGTGCGCGCGGCGACGGCACACGATGCGCGAGGCCGGAAGGGGATCTACGGTTGAGGGGCCCCGTCTGCGGAATGCGGTTCTTCCGCCTCACGCCCCTTCGGGCTCGACACTCACCAGGAGGGCATACGCGATGTCCACTGCATCGGACACTCCTGTCCTGGACACCCTCGCCGCCATGACGGTCGACTCGGTCGAGCGGTGCGGACTGGCCCCGGACGCGCTCATCCTCACGCGCATCGCGGCACTCGCCGCCTCGGACGCCCCGCCCATCTCCTACGCGGCCCATATCGACCCGGCCATCAGAACCGGCCTGACCGTCGAACAACTGCAGGACGTCCTGGTCGCCATCGCACCCATCGTGGGCACCGCCCGCGTCATGACGGCCGCGGGCAACATCGCCACGGCGCTCGGCATGGCCATCGCCGTCGCCGATGCCGAGATCGCAGCCCAGGGCTGAGAGCAGCCGCCCACCCGGCATCGATGGTCCGCACAGCCGGCATCGGACAGAGCACCAAGGAACTGCCCGCCGGGTACGACCTGCCGTGTGCCGGGCGCGCCCATGGCGGCAGGAGCAGGCAAACCAGGCAGGAGCGTCTCCGATGTCCCAGAACGCGACCACCGCCATGCGTGCCGCACCCCACGCCACGCCCGAGAACCGCGCGGCTCTCGGCAAGGAGGCACGGCGCCGCTCGCCACGGTCGGGCCACGCCGTGTACACGCCGTCTCCCGACCGGCCGGACCCACTGTCCATTCTTCAGGCGCAGTCCGAGGCACGGGTGCCCGAGCTCGTCCCGATCCGCTACGCCCGGATGATGGAGTCCCCGTTCCGCTTCTACCGGGGCGCCGCCGCCATCATGGCCTCCGACCTGGCCGACAGCCCGGTCTCGGGACTCACGGCCCAGCTGTGCGGGGACGCACACCTGCTGAACTTCCGTCTGCTCGCCTCACCGGAACGCCAGTTGGTGTTCGACATCAACGACTTCGACGAGACGCTGCCGGGCCCCTGGGAGTGGGACGTCAAGCGCCTGTCGGCGAGCTTCGTCATCGCGGGCCGGGAGAACGGCTTCGACGACGACGAACGCGCCCGCATCGTGCGCGCCACAGTCCGCTCGTACCGCAAGGCCATGATCCGCTTCGCGGAAAGGGGCAACCTCGACGTCTGGTACACGAAGATCGACGCGGACCTCCTCGAATCACTGGCCTCAGGCCGGCTCCAAGCAACGAAGCGCGGGCGCAAGAACCTGGCCCACGCCATCGCGAAGGCCCGCACCCGCGACAGCCTCCAGGCATTCGACAAACTCACCGAGACGGTCGACGGCCGGCCCAGGATCGCGGCGGACCCCCCACTGCTCGTCCCGGCCGGCGACCTGCTGCCAGACGTGGAACGCAGCGCGCTGGAACGCCAGTTCCGCGGTCTGATCGAGCGGTACGGTCGCACGCTCGCGTCCAACCGGCGCACACTCCTGGAGGACTACCGGCTGGCCGACGTCGCCCGCAAGGTGGTCGGCGTCGGCAGCGTCGGCACCCGATGCTGGATCTTCCTGCTCCTCGGCCGGGACGACCAGGACCCGCTCTTCCTCCAGGCCAAGGAGGCCGACACCTCCGTGCTCGCCGCACACGTCGGCACGAGCCAATACCGCAACCAGGGTGAGCGGGTGGTCTCGGGCCAGCGGCTGATGCAGGCCACCAGCGACATCTTCCTCGGCTGGGAACGGGTGGACGGGATCGACGGCAAACGACGCGACTTCTACGTCCGCCAGCTGCGCGACTGGAAGGGCATCGCCATGCCGGAGAGGATGCGGCCGAAGGACATGCAGGCGTTCGGCGAACTGTGCGGGGCCACGCTGGCGCGTGCGCACGCGCGGTCCGGCGACCGCATCGCGATCGCCGCCTACCTGGGCAACGGCGACTCCTTCGACCGCGCACTCACCTCCTTCGCGGAGTCATACGCCGACCAGAACGAACGGGACCACCAGGCTCTGCTCGATGCGGTACGGGCCGGCCGACTCCCCGCGGAGGAACTGCCGACAGCCTGACCCGCTACAGGCCACCCGGCTCGCCCGCACGCGTGGGTTCTTCCGCCACTCCGGCAAGGGTGGCTCTGGCGTCACTGGGGTCGGTCGGGCGATGGCCCTTGTCTTCGCCGCTGCGCTCCTGGTCGCGGGCGGGATCTTCTACGGGGGGCATCACGCACCGTGTGCGCGTCGGGCTTCGTGATGCGTGTTGCTCCCGAGAGCACGTGCAGGTGCACCGCGGTGACCGGTTCGCTGGTCCCCGGCCGCCCGAAGGTGCGTGCGAGGTCCCGTGGTGTTGGAATTGAAGGCGGAAGTGAGCACGATCGGCGGGGCACGACTGTCGCGCCGACGGAGGCCGCAGGCCGCCAGGCGAGGAGTTCGGTATGAGCGTCGACGCATTGTCCGAGGTGGGACCTGTCGATTACCTGATCCTGGAATTCCCTGGTAATCGCATGACCGGCGAAGGCCTGCCGCTGCTGCTCGACCTCGTCGATCGGCACATCATCCGTGTCCTCGACCTGTCCTTCGTCCGCAAGGACGAGGACGGCTCGGTCAGAGCGATCCAGCTCACCGACATGGACGGGGACGGGGAACTCGACCTGGCCGTGTTCGAGGGCGCCTCCTCGGGGCTGCTCGGCGAGGACGACCTCCAGGAGGCCGCCGCCGTCCTCGAACCCGGCAACTCCGCGGGCGTCATCGTGTACGAGAACGTGTGGGCGGCGCCGCTGGCAGCGGCCCTGCGGCGCGGCGGAGCCAGGATGGTGGCCAACGGCAGGATCCCGGTCGAGGACCTCCTGGCGACTCTGGAAGCCACCGAGTCCCGGTCCGCCTCCTAGCGGCTCACGCCCGCCCGACGACAAGGACACCTGTCATGCCTGGTCTGCTCCGCGGGGTCGCCCGCACCGCCGTCATCTCCGGTACCGCCACCGCCGTCTCCAACCGGGTGTCACGACGCCAGGCCGGCCGATGGGCGCAGCAGGACTCCGGGCAGCCTGCCGCGGCGCCGGCCTCCAGCGCTCCGGCACCCGCACCCGCACCCGAGCCTGCGGCCGCGGCGTCGATGGACACGAAGATCTCTCAGTTGAAGGAACTCGCCCAGCTCAAGGAGCAAGGGGTGCTCTCCGAGGCTGAGTTCGCGGCCCAGAAGAGCCGCATCCTCGCCCTCTGAACCGGACGACACTCCTTCGCGTCCAATCGAGGGTCCTCCCGCTACCGGGATTCATTCGCAATTCCTAATCGGCAGCCGAGTCGTCGTGGGACGCCGAGCGGCTAATCTCTTCTAGCCACGCACGGCAGATCAGTAAGAGCCACGCCCGGCGCCCCTGGGTGGATGAACCATACGAAGGGTTCACCACGTCCCGCAGAACAACGTAGGGATCAGCAACTCGGGCACGAAGACCAAGTGGACAGGCTTCACAAAGGACAGTGCAGGCCAGTTCTGATGTTCTGCACCTCACCCATCACGCACATATGTAGCGTGGCCGGCATGCAGCTTCGGTACGGCTTCCGCCTGTACCCGGACACTGTCCAGGCCGCCGCTCTGGCCAGGGCGTTCGGGTGCGCCCGCGTGGTGTTCAACGACGCGCTGCGCGCCCGTGAGGAGGCCCGCGCGGCCGGGCTGGCCTTCCCCACCGCCGGGCGCTTGTCAAAACAGCTGATCACCGAGGCGAAGCAGACCGCCGAGCGGTGCTGGCTGGGCGAGGTCTCCTCCGTCGTGCTCCAGCAGTCCCTGCGCGATGCCGAGACCGCCTACAAGAACTTCTTCGCCTCCCTCAGGGGCGAGCGCAAGGGTGCGCAGATCGGTGCGCCCCGGTTCAAGTCCCGCAAGGACAGCCGTCAGTCGATCCGCTTCACGACCAATGCCCGCTGGTCCATCAGCGACTCCGGGAAGCTGCACCTGCCCAAAGTCGGCGCGGTGAAGGTGAAATGGTCCCGCTCCCTGCCCGCGCAGCCTTCCTCGGTCACCGTCATCAAGGACGCGGCCGGACGGTACTTCGCCTCCTTCGTCGTCGACACCGACCCCGGTGCTGACGCCGCCCGGATGCCCGACACCGGCCAGAGTGTCGGTATCGACCTGGGCCTGACGCACTTCGCCGTCCTCTCTGACGGGACGAAGATCGACAGTCCTCGGTTCCTGCGCCGTGCGGAGAAGAAACTCAAGAAGGCCCAGCGGGAGCTGTCCCGTAAACAGAAGGGATCCACAAACCGGGAAAAGGCCCGCCTGAAGGTCGCCCGCGCCCACGTGAAGGTGGCCGACGCCCGCCGCGAATTCCACCACCAGCTCTCCACCAGGCTGATCCGCGACAACCAAGCGATCGGCGTGGAGGACCTAGCGGTCAGGGCACTGGCGCGCACCAGGCTGGCCAAGAGCGTGCAGGACGCGGGCTGGGCACAGTTCGTGGCGATGCTCGAATACAAGGCCGCCCGGTACGGGCGCACTCTGGTGAAGATCGGCCGGTTCGAGCCGACCAGTCAGCTCTGCTCGCAGTGCGGGGTCAAGGACGGGCCCAAGCCCCTGCACATCAGGAAGTGGACCTGTGCCGCCTGCGGAGCGGTCCACGACCGGGACCACAATGCCGCGAAGAACGTGAAGACGGCCGCCGGACTGGCGGTCGAAGCCTGTGGAGCGCAGGTAAGACCAGGACCCGTCCTGGCACCGCGCAGTGAAGCAGGAAGCCACGGATTCTCCCCCGAACCCCGTGCCGCCTAGCGGCACAACAACGGACGAGAAGGCCAGAATCCTCGGGCTTCAGCCCGAGGAGCAAGTCAAGCGCCGCCCGCAGCCTTCTCCTGTGGGCGGTGCGCGGCGGCCTTCTCACCTACGTGGTGCGCAGCGGTCGACGGTCCCTTCGGGAGCAGCTCGACGGTGACGAAGGACGTCACGGACGCCAGGATCACCACGGGGATCGTCTCGGAGTTGCCGAGCGCCAGCACCACCAGGGCCGCGCTGCTGACCGGAAGGCGCAGGGCGGCTGCCGACGCCGCGGCCATGCCGACAGTCACACCGGGGATCACCCCGAGGCCCGGCAGCGGCGCGAGCAGCGCTCCTGCCGCCGCGCCCAAAAAGAGCGCGGGAAAGACCAGGCCACCGCGGAGGCTCCCCAGGCACAGGGCGTACGCGGCGGATTTGAACAGCAGGACGGCCAGAAGTGCGCCGACGCCCCAGGCATGGGGGTCAGCCGCGAGTCCGGCCAGCGTGGCCTGTCCGGACGAGGCGACCTCGACCGGGGTGCGGCCGGTGATGACCGCGTAGAGGGCGGCGCAGCCCCCTGCGGCGACCGCGCAGGTCACCGTCCTGACCAACGGGGAGCCCGCCACGAAGACGACGGTCAGCCGACCACCGATGATCACCAGGTGCAGCAGCGCACCGACGCCTGCCCCCAGCACGATCGACCACACCACGTCACCGGTGTCCAGACGCGGGGGCGACGTGGGGAAATGGACGGAGAGGCTGCCGGTCTCAAGGCCCGTCCAGCGTCCGAAGTCCGTGAACACCACGGCTCCGACGCCGCTCGACAGCAGCGCGGGGAGCATGACGACGAACAGTTGTGGACCGCCCACGCCCGCCACTTCGATCAGAAGGACCGCGGCGATGAGCGGATTGCCGAAGATGGCAGCGATGGCTGCCGCCGCGCCTGCCGCGTACAGCAGCGCGGTGCTCTGCGGGGTGGCGGGGGCGCGGACGAGCTGCCGGAACAGCATGGCCAGACCGGCACCCAAGGCGATCAGGGGCGCCTCCGGGCCGAGGGCGGCACCGAGCGGCAAGCTCGCGGCCGCGGCGATGATCACTCCTGGCAGCGCCGCCGCCGAGGCTCCCCCTGCCTGCAGGCCGTACGCGGGGATGTGACCGCCCGCGCCGGGCAGGTGGGTCACCACCAGCCCCACGACGAGCCCGGCAACGGCGAGCAGCGGCAGCGGCCACCAGGCCGGCGGGGTGTCCCAGCCCCAGGCCTTCGGCAGGTCCGCCCAGATCGCGTGCTCCAGCTCATGCAGGCCGACGAGGAACCCGAAGGCCGCCAGGGAAATCGGAATGCCGATCAGCGCGCTGAAGATCAGAAGCCTGCGGTATGCGGGCGTACGCAGCAGCTCGCGCAATCGGTCGGCTTCCGGCGGTTCGGGGGATTCAGGGGATTCGGAACCGGGGTCGGGAGTCATGGTGAACGCTCCTCCGGCGTGGGCGAGGACTGTCGTCGCTCCAGGCCGAGCCGGACCGCCCCGACCATGACCTTCGCGATCATGCCTACGAGGATGAGGTCGGCCACCATCTGGCACGTGGTCAGGACTCGGGCGGTTTGGGAGACGGGCACGATGTCGCCGAAGCCGACGGTCGCGAAGACCGTCACCGTGAAGTACAGGGCGTCGTTCCTGCTGAGCGGTTCGGAGAAGGAGTGCGCTCCTTGCTCTTGGGCGTACAGGAAGTAGGTGGCCGAGAACAGCAGCAGAAAGAGGGGAACGGCGGTGGTCAGCGCCTCGATGGCGCGCAGCCGAGGATGCGACGAACCGATGATGCTCACCGCTTGCAAGGCAAGGAGCGCGCCGATGCCCAGCAGGCCCATGCCGAGCACCGTGGCGGTGTGCTGGTCCAGGTCACGGTCCAAGGGGAGCAGGTAGTACGCCAGGGTGGCGGCTGCCACCGCGGCCATGGAGCGCAGGAGCGGCAGGAGCAGGCGCGCGCGGTGCGGGCGCAGCGGGCGGTCCCGGTCGCTGTCCTGGGGCGTGCTCATGAAGGCTGCGGTTCCTTCTCGCCGCCATTCCGCCTGGTCCCGTTCGCCGCGTCGTCGGCCTCGTCGAGGAACTCGCGCACGGCGAAAGCCGCCAGGACCGCCACCACGATCCACAGCACGACCACCGTGCTCGGATACGACCAGGCGACGAGGACGAGCAGCGCGATCAGGAGGATCAGCCCGCCGATCAAGCGCTTGTGGCGGTGTACGAAGCGGCCCGTCGCGCCGAGCCGCAGGCCCGCCGAGCCGGCGACTCCGCGCATGGACGCGATGCCGCCGGCGCACGCCTGGCGGATCGTGACCGCCGCGCGCGACGGCCCGGTCAGGAAGGCACCGCAGGCTGTCACCAGGGCGACGGCGGCCACCGCACGGACGGTGGCCCGCAGGAACCTGACGAGCGCGTCGAAGACAGCGGCCGCCGCGTCCTGCGACATCTCGGCCGGCAGGCGGTCGAGGTAGATGCCGCGGAAGACGGCCAGGCTCACTCCGAGAACCAGCATGCCGAAGGCCACGGCAAGCGCCTCCGCAACCAGGACACGCCGCCGGTGGGCCGCCAGGAGAACCCCGGCGGCGGCGATCAGCACGGTGATCACCGGAAGCCACGAGCCGACGATCTGCAGAATCCGGGTGAACGTCTTGACCTTGGCGAGCTCCTGCGAGGAGAAGACGACGAATTCGCTGTGCACCTGCGGGATGCTCCCGGCGCGGGAGAAGCCGGATTTCACCAGCTCGTCCTTGGCCCGCTCCACGATGGGGCCGACGTCGATGGCCACCTGATCGTCCTTCAGGGTGACGGCGCCGCCGCCTTTGCCCGTGAGCGCCTTGTCCAAGGACCGGTGTGCGGCACGGTTGGCGTTCGTCCACAGCGTTTCGAAGGCGGAACTCGACACGAGCCGCTGGACCGTGGTGCTCACCAACGCCTTGAGACCGTTCTCGATGGGACCGTCCAGCTCGCCGATCAGTTTCGCGGCGGCGGGACGGGTCCCTTCCTCCCGGACCGCTGTGGAGAGCTCCGCCACCAGGGCCTTCACGTCGATCTGCTCGAGGATGACCGTCGTGGCCCGATTGGTCACCGCCTTCTGCACGGCCGGGTCCGCGGCGAGCGGCGCGACGGTGTCGACATAGCGGTCGGTGTCCTCGACCATGCTGTTGGCCCACACCGCGACGACCGACAGCATGGACAGCAGCGCGGCCAGGACCACCAGCACGGCGGACAGAAACGACCGCCAGCGATGCCGGCGCGGTCTCCCGCCGCCCTCCAGCTCCGCGATCCGGCGCTGCAGGTCCGCCAACTCGTCCCTCTGCGCTTGCGGAGAGGGCGCGCCGGGTGACGGATCCGGCCGGCTGGGCTGAGCTTCCATACGGATCTCCTGCAAGGAAACTTCGAGGGTGACCGAGAGCGACGGAGTAACCGCCGCCAGTCCAGCAAAGGCGCTCCCGGCAGGTCCCGCGACCGGAGCCGCGTCGCACGCCGCACGCTTGCGGCGCGCCCTGACAGGGCCGCCCTCCTCGCTGTGCCGAAGAACGGGGCCGGGATTCACGCGGCCGGATAGGGCCGGTCGGATGAACGTCACGCTCTGATCCGTTTCGCCCGAGCAGTGGCGCGGCCTTACGAGGGTGCCGGACCTCTCCGGCCTTACGCGGATACACGTTGCAGCCGCCGCGAGCCCACGGGTTCGACGCCCTCGGCCGTGGAACCGCCCGTCGGCGTCACGATGGCTACGCCGCCGGTGCGGAGCATCGGTCGTCGCGTCGGTCTTGTCGCAGCAGCCCCGCCCGCGGATGGCAGCCTCCCCGATCACGCCGGTGCCGAGGGCTCGCCGGTCCGGTTCTCGCAGTACATGGGGAGCCCGCCGTAGCCCTTCACCCGTACGCCCGCGGCGACCGTCTCGCGGATCTGCAAGCGGCATGCCACAGCGGCCGCTTTAGCACCGCGATGCGTCCGGTTAACGGGAGGACCGTCCAGGACTCGGCGTCGGCCCGTACTTCTGCCGCGAGGACAGAGGACTGGCTGAGGTCGTCCTGGAGGTCGGGCTCGCTCGGCTGCGCACCTACGAGGCCCGGGGCCCGTCGATCCCGAGGAGACTGCTTTCGGATCCCCTACTTCTGCGAGGGGTAGCGCCCGCCGATGCCCTGTCGGTCGGCCTGCTCGGCGACGGCGCGCCGGGCCGCGTCGGGGAACTCCCGCTCGACCGACTCCTGGAGCAGACTCAATTCGGCTCGCACGGAGGGGTGCCGTTCCGGCGGGAGGGTTTCGAGGAGGCCGTCGAGCAAGGCGCGGAGCCGGCGGCAGATCTGCACGGACGACGCTCCGTAGTCGCGGATCTCGCACAGGGCCAGCTGAAGGTAGCTTTCCCAGTCCCGCCCGAGCAGTACGAGCCGGGGGTGCCCCTGGCGATCGGCCAGGACATAGCGGCCGGGCAGGGGCGCTTTGCGCGCCATGTGCAGGAACGACTCGATGTAGTTGAGCACCTGCACCGCGGTCGTGGGGTCGTTCACCGCGGGGGAAAGGGCTCTGATGGCGATGTCGACGAGGACTCTGAGGGCGAAGGCGGGGTCCTGCTCGATGGTCCGCTCGGCCCCGAGGGCGACAAGGCCGGTCACTCGTTCCGGGTCGGGTCGCGACGTGCCGCCGTGGACCTCCACGAGGACCGCACCAGGCGGCGCGAAGTCTCCGATCAGCCGGGTGACGACGAAGACGCAGTCGTGACGCGCGGCCTCGGCGACCAGCCCGGTCACGTTGAAGGACTGGATGGCACCACCGCGTTCGGAACAGATCCGCATGACCGGAGTCCCGGGCGGCACCTGCTCGTCCGCGTTCGGCGCCGCGCCGCGGATCTCCACGGCGCCACGGCGGAAAACGGCTCGTCCCATGCGGGCGACCAGGTCGGCGATGGCCACCGGTCTGAGACTGTGCGTGAACCGGTTCAGGTAGACGAGCAGGAGCACCAGGCTGATGGCCACCGCTCCGCCGGCCAGGGTGACACCGAGGTCGGGCACGGAGTCGTCCTCGATGCTGCGCAGCAAGGAGAAGGCGAACGCGAAGGTCCCGGTGAAGGTCGCCAGCACCGCCTTCTGCAGACGGTCGCGGTACCACAGGCGCATATAGCGAGGAGAGAGCGTGCCGGTGGCCTGCTGGACGACGAGGACGCCGATGGTGACGACGAAGCCCAGCAACGCCACCATCGCCCCGACGATGGCGGTGAGTACGCCGCTCGCCGTGCTCGTGGAGTAGTGCCAGCCGCTGGGCGGCCATCCGGTTCCGTCGGCCGCGACGGCCCATTCGGCGAGGATGCCGCCCAGGACGAGACCGAGCAGCGGCACGATCCACAGGCTTGACTTGATGTATTGCCGCACCCTGAATCTGGCCGCCCAGGACGCCACGATCTTCACTTCACGCCCCTTTGCCGGAGGAGCCCAATACAGATGGGCGCGCGGAGCACCTGGCTGCGTCTGCGGGACCGCTGCCTCTCACGGTAGGGCCGTTCTCGCGGGAGTGCAGCGGCAGGGCGAAGGCGCCCCTCGGCGTCACTTCGCTCGGCAGGACGGCGCCACATCGGAGGCCTAAGCTGACGGATGGCACCGGATTTCCCTCGCGCGCCGCGTATCCGGTGACTCTCTCGCCGCCGCGTGCGGAGCCCTGCGAGGCCGCTCAGGCGGATCCGGATCCTTGTCGGCCCGGGCCGAAAGGGGCTCACGATGGACGACTATCCCCTGATCGAGAACCATGGGCTGATCGGTGATCTGCAGACCGCGGCCCTGGTCACCACCGACGCCACGATCGACTGGTTCTGCTGTCCACGCTTCGACTCACCCAGCGTCTTCGGCGCTCTGCTCGACCGGCGCAAAGGCGGCCACTTCACCGTCCGACCCGCCGCGAGCGACTACGAGACCAAGCAGCTGTACCACCCCGACACCGCCGTCCTGGTGACACGCTTCATGACGGAGGCCGGAGCCGGCGAGGTCGTCGACTTCATGCCGGTGACCGGGACGACGGCAACGCCGCGGCACCGGCTGGTCCGCATGCTGCGCTGTGTACGCGGCAGCATGACGTTCGAGGGTGAGATCGCCCCCCGCTTCGACTACGGCCGCAAGCCGCACGAACTGCACATCACCGAGCACGGGGCCCTGTTCAGCTCGGAGGACATGGATCTTGCCGTGCACCCTGTCCGGGAGCCGCACGACGAGCGACTCCTGAACGCTCTGTCGGGCGACAAGGACCTCCGCTTCACCCTGACCCTGCAGGCGGGACAACAACGCGGTCTGGTCATCGAGTCGTCGCCCGCAGGGCCGCCCCACGAGGTGCGGCTCGCGGAGTTCGAAGAACTGTTCAACGAGACGGTCCGCTTCTGGCGCTCATGGCTCAGCCAGTCCACCTACACCGGCCGGTGGCGCGAGGCGGTCGAACGCTCAGCCATCACCCTCAAGCTCATGACCTACGCGCCGAGCGGCGCGCTGGTCGCCGCCCCCACGACGGCGTTGCCGGAGCAGCTGGGCGGCGAGCGCAACTGGGACTACCGCTTCACCTGGATCCGCGACGCGTCCTTCTCCGTGTACGCCTTGCTGGGCCTGGGCTTCAAAGAAGAGGCGACGGCGTTCATCAGCTGGCTCCACAACCGGGTGAAGGAAGAGGCCGGCCAGGGCAACGGCACCGGGCCGCTGAACATCATGTACCGCGTCGACGGCTCGACCGACCTGGTGGAGGAGGAGCTCAAGCACTGGGAGGGCTACCGCGGCTCCGCCCCCGTCCGCATCGGCAACGGAGCCGCGAACCAGCTGCAACTGGACATCTACGGCGAGGCGCTGGACAGCATCTACTTCGCACACCAGCACGGCATCCATCTGGACACCAAGGGATGGACGGCGCTGCACACACTGCTCGACTGGCTGGTCGACCACTGGGACCAACCCGGAGAAGGCCTGTGGGAGACCCGCGGCGGCCGCAAGGACTTCACCTACGGCCGAGTGATGTCCTGGGTGGCCTTCGACCGCGCCCTGCGGATCTCCTACGACGACGGGCGCCCGGCGGCCCGCGGCCGCTGGATGGCCGAGCGCGACAACCTCTACGCGCAGGTCCTCGACCAAGGATGGGACCAGCAGAAACAGTCCTTCGTGCAGCACTACGGCGACGACGTGCTCGACTCGTCGCTGCTGCGCATGCCCACGGTGGGTTTCATCACGCCCGATGACCCGATGTGGAAGTCCACCATGGACGCGATGGACCGTGAACTGGTCAGCGACAGCCTGGTCTATCGCTACAACCCCGAAGCGTCACCGGACGGGCTGCGCGGCTCGGAGGGAACCTTCTCCCTGTGCACGTTCATGTACGTCGATGCCCTGGCGCGGACCGGTCGCACGGATCAGGCCAGGCTGGTGCTGGAGAAGATGCTCACCTACGCCAACCATCTGGGCCTGTACTCCGAGGAGATCGCCCTGACGGGCCGTCAACTGGGCAATTTCCCGCAGGCCTTCACCCACCTGGCGCTGATCGACGCGGCCATCACCCTCGACGCGACCCTCAACAGCAAGCGCGTGACGGCGTAGGGAAACCGCCGAAACGCCGGCTCCGCTGCCCTTCGACGCTCACCCTTCGGAGGGGGCGGAGCCGAGCAGTACCACCTGGTCGCCCTCCCCCGGGATGACCTGCTGCTTGTCGGTGACCGGCTCCAGCCGCCGGTCGGCGCGGACGACGAACAGGGTGTCGTGGCCCTCCGGGAGGGGGGCCGAGCCGGACCGGATCACGAAGCGGGCTCCCCGCTCGTAGCGTGCCGCCAGGATGTGACGAACGAGCGCGGTGCCGAACAGGATGTCGCCGCCGGTGTAAGGGGCGACGACGCCATGACCGCCGTGCGGCGGTCCGACCCGGTACACGGGGCCTTCGACGCTGTCCTGCATCACCACGGCGGCGAGCGCGTTGAAGTCGTCGTCGTCGGTGGCCAGGAAGACGGCCGTCACACCCTCCAGCCTGGCGCCGGGATTGGTGGCCGTGGCCAGCAGATCACCGGTGGCCAGCTCGATTCCCGCGGCGTCGATGCGTTCTCGTTCGGCGTCGGCCCCCGCCCACATGAGTACGTCCAGGCCGGCGCTCTGCAACGTTCTTCCCAGGTCCACCACCCATGGCTCCCCGCCCACCAGCAGGATCCGGTGTCCCCCGGGTTCGACGATGCCGAGCCGTCGCGCCACCGGCGCCGCGGTGAGCGCGTACAGCACGACGGTGCCCACGATCACCAGGAAGGTGACGGGAAGGATGCGGGAGGCTCCGGGCTCCCCCTGCTCGACGAGGCCCGCCGCGAATGCCGAGGCCGTCGCCGCGGCCACGATGCCTCGCGGTGCCATCCATCCGATGAAGGCCCGCTCCCCCATGGTCAGGCCGGACCGGGTGGTCGACGCGAAGGCGATCACGGGGCGCACGACCAGGACGAGCAGAGCGATGAGCCCCAGAGCCGGCAGCAGCACGGGCCTCACGGAGGAGGGAGCGACGCTGGAGGAGATGGAGACGAACAGCAAGCCGATGATCAGTTGGGCCAGTGTCTCGAAGAAGGGCCGTCGGGCCGGAATGTCGAAGCCGCGGATGTTGGTCACGGCGAGACCCGCCACGATGGCGGCGATGAGCCCGGTGTCGTCCCGGACGATGTCGCACATCGCCGACACGGTGATCACCGTGGCCAGTTGCGCCAGCGTTCCCAAAGTCTCGCCCAGCCGCAGGGTGCGCAGCGTCAGCCACAGCACGGCCGTCGCCACCGCTCCCCCGACCAAACCCACAACGAGGCTGAGCGCGAACTGACCCAGTTGGTAGCCCCGGCCGATGTCGACCCGGTGCGTCGTGGCCACGGCATGGAACACCAGCGCGCCCAGGATGCCGCCGATCGGATCCGTCAGCGTCCCTTCCCAGATCAGGATGCGGCGCACCTTGTCGTTCGGACGGACGAAGTCGAGCAGTGGACCGACGACGGTCGGGCCGGAGACCACGAGGATCACACCGAGCATCGCGGCGACCCGCAGGGGCATGTCGAACATCGCGGGCGCCACCGCTGCCGTGACGAAGAACGTGAGCAGCACGCCGAACAGCAGCAGCCTGCCCACGATCCATCGCGTGCGACCCGTGAGTTTGCTCAGATTGAGCCCGAGGCCCGCGTCGTAGAGGATCACCGCGACGGCCATCGAGACCAGGGCGGAGAAGTCCGGGCCGATCAGCTTGTCCGGATGGATGACGTCCGTCAGCGCCCCGGCCGCGAAACCCGCCGGCAGCAGGATGATCAGTGCGGGGACGCGCAGCTTGCTCGCCAGGATCTGGGATCCGGCGGCGAGCGCGAACGTCAGAGCGATCCCGAGAAGGATCTCGTCGTCCGTCACAACAGCTCCCTCGGTCGGGGCGCGGGCGCGATGGGGATACGGCGGTGGGCCGTCAGGCGGTTCCGGAGGGGCCGTTCTCGCCCGTACCGCTTCGTCGCAGTTCGGCGTCCGTGAGTTCCTCCAGTTCGCCGTGGGTGTCCAGCCAGTACAGGAGAGCGACGGCCGGGAAGACCACGACCACGGCGATCACCGTGACCACAAGCAGCCACGTGAGTGTGGCGGGGGCGCCCGCCCCGTCGGACACGGTCAACGACGTCGGAAGGAGGTAGGGCCGCTGGGCCATGCCCCAGGCGAGCACCGCACCCGCGACGACCGCGACGGCCGCGACCCGGACCCAGACGCCCGGCGTCCGCAGAAGCAGCCAGATCGTCGCGAGGACGGCCACCCCCGCGGCGATGACGAAGCCCAGACCCACGCCATGGGTCAGTCCGTGCCACACGTGCGCACTGTCGTCCCGGGTGACGGACAACGCGAGCACAGCCAGCACGGACACGACCGCGAGGCTGGCCAGCGCGCGCCGCCGGAAGTAGCCGACCAGATCGGCGTCGAGGCGCCGGGCGTCTCCCGTGAGGAAGACCGCGCCAAGGAACGCGGTGCCCGCGACAGCGGTCAGACCGAACATCAGCGAGGTGGGGTTGAACCAGGCGTCGGCGGAGGCCTCCGTGCCGGGCGAGACCCGGCCCGACGCGACCCCGCCGACAGCCGAGCCGAGGAAGAACGGCGTCACGAGCGAGGCCACGGCGAACACGGCACCGTACAGACGCCGCCCCACGAGCCGGCGGGCGGGCTTGCGGAAGGCGAAGCCGGCGCCCCGCAGGACCATGCCCATCGCGGCCAGCGCCAACGGCAGCCACATCGCGGAGAACACGGTCTGGAAAAGGACCGGGAAGCCGGTCCACATGATGACGAAGACGAAGATCAGCCAGACGTTGTTCACCTCCCACACGGGAGCCATCGCGTGGTCGATCAGCTGCCGGGGGCGCTTGCCGCGCTCCGCCCCGCCCGCGGTGAGATCCCAGAATCCTGCGCCGTAGTCGGTGCCGCCCGCACACGCGTACGCGGCGACGGCGAGGAGCAGCGTCACGGCGATGACGTCGGCGGTCACGGGCGGCCGTCCCGGGGCCTGCCTCCGGTGCCGGAGGTGAGGATGTCGTCGCCCTGAGGAGCTGTTCTCGGCCCGTAGGGGGTATCGGCCTCCGGTGCGTGCGCCGCCTGTTGCTCGTCGGCGAGCCGCCAGCGCGCCCGCATCTTGAGCAGGACCGTCAGCAGCGAGCCGAAGACGAACACATACACCACGATCACCAGGCCGAACATGATCCACAGGGTGCTGGAGCGGGTCGCCGTGACCGCCTCGGCGACCCGCATGTTCTGGTAGACGATCCAGGGCTGGCGGCCGACCTCGGTGGCGACCCACCCGCACTCCACCGCCACGACGGACGCGACTCCGGCGCAGGCCGCGCCGCGATAGAACCACGTGGATTCGGGAGGCCGGCGGTGGCGCAGCCAGATCCATCCGTAGCACAGCGCGAGCAGCAGCAACGCGGTGCCGATGAAGACCATCGTGTCGAAGGCCCAGTGCGCGATGGTCGCCTGAGTGGCGGTCGGCCGTTCACTGGCCGGGACGGAGGTCAGCCCGACCACCTTGGTGTCCGGGCGGAACCCGGCCAGCACGGAGTCGAGCAAGGGAATCTTGATACCGCCGGAGATCGAGCCGTCCGGGTGCAGGCGACCGTAGAGGTACTCCGGTACGCGGGTGTCGGTCTTCCAGACGATCTCCATGGCCGCGAACTTCACCGGCTGTTTGTGGAAGACCGAGCGCGCGATGGAGTCGCCCAGGACCATCTGCACGGGCGCGGCGATGGATGCGATCGTGAAGGGAATGGTGAACCCGAGCCGGTGATACCGGTCCCGGCGGCCCCGCAGCCAGCCCACGGCATAGACACCGGCCACCATGTAACCCGCCGTCATCAGCATGGCTAGGACGAAGTGCCAGTACTGCGGCCCGAACATGGGCGTGAAGATCGCCTTCCACACGTCGACATCGACCGGTCGGCCCGAGGCGTCCAGGGAGAACCCCTGCGGTGTGTTCATCCAGGAGTTGGCTGCCAGAATACCGAACGCGCCCAGCAGGGCGGTGGCCGGGAGCGGCAGCCCGAGCAGGAAATGGGTACGCGGCTTCAGCCGGCGCCACCCGTAGAGATAGATCGCGATGAGTACCGCCTCGAGGAAGAACGCCCAGGCCTCGACACCGAACCCGATCCCGAAGACGTCGCCCCACCGCCCCATCAGTCCCGGCCAGAGCAGACCGAACTCGAAGGAAAGCACCGTGCCGGTGACGACGCCGACCGCGAACTGCACCGCCATGACGGCCGACCAGCGCCGGGCCAGGAGCAGCGCGGTGGCATCGTTGCGGCGCAGCCCTCGGTAGTGCATGACCAGGGTGATGAGAGGGAGCGCCACGCCCAGGGGCACCAGGATGATGTGGGAGGCCAGGGTGAAGGCCATGAGCTCCCGGGCGGGCAGCAGTTGCGCTGGGGCGTCCGCCACCAGCGAGACGTAGGTGTACATCGACGCCCTTACTGTTCGTGGCGTTCCAGGGGAAGGTCAGCCACCGGTGGCGAACCCGGGGAAGAGAGTCATGCCGCCGTCCACGTACAGGGTCGTCCCCACGACGTAGTCCATGAGGTCGGACGAGAGGGCGACGACGGCGTGGGCGATGTCGTCGGGGTCGCCGATCCGGTCGTAGGGAATCAGCCGCAGCAGGTCTTCCCGGGCCTCGGGCGTCTCCCAGGCGCTGCGGTTGATCGGCGTCTTGATCGCACCGGGGGCGACCGCGTTCACCCTGATCTTCTCCGGGGCGAGCTCCTGGGCCAGGGTCTGCATCATCATCTGCACGCCCCCCTTGGAGGACGCGTAGTTGACGTGGCCGGACCACGGGATGAGCTGGTGCACCGAGCTCATGCAGATGATCTTCCCGGCCGCGCGGGACACCTCGGGAACGACACCGCGGCGCCGGAACTCCTTGGCCGCCTCCCTGGCGCACAGGAACTGCCCCGTGAGGTTGACATCGATCACCTTCTGCCACTGCGCCAGCGTCATCTCGGTGAGCCGGGCGTCGCGCTGCAGACCGGCGTTGGCGACCATGATGTCGATCGTCCCGAACTCCTGGACCATCCGATCCACCATGGCGACGACCTGGTCCTCCTTGGACACGTCCGCCTCGTAGGCGGCCGCGCGCACGCCGAAGGAGGTGATCTCCTCGACGACCTTCTCGGCGGCGTCACGATCCGCCACGTAGTTCACGACCACGTCCGCGCCGGCCCGGGCGAGCCCCAGCGCGGTGGCCATGCCGATGCCCGAGTTCGCTCCCGTGACCAGTGCCTTCTGACCCCTCAGAAGGTGCGCCGGAATGACGCCCTGTGGTGCTTCGGTCGAATCCACGATGTTCTGCCTCCTCGCAGCACGGCCGGGCCCGCCGCCTGCGGCCGACCCGGCACGCAGGTCACGCAATCACCGGTCGCGGCGGACGGCATGGCCACGGAGCGACCGTTGGGCCGTTGGGCCGAGCATCTTCGTCCCATCGGACGAGCGGCCCGACCGGTCAGCCGAGCCGCGCGAGGAGACGGTCGCCGACCCGCAGCGCGTTGGCGATGGCCGTCAGGGACGGGTTGACCGCGCCGACGCTCGGGAAGAAGCTCGTGTCGACGACGTAGAGATTGTCCAGGTCGTGGGCCTTGCAGTTGACGTCCAGCGCGGAGGAAGCCGGGTCGGTTCAGAAACGGACGGTGCCCGCCTGATGCGCCGTCGCGCCGATCGGCATGCCCTTGTGCAGGTAGATGCTGCGGGACAACAGCCGGTGTTCATGCATGCCCTAATGGCCGACCGCCACGACCCGCTCAGGTGTCGGATGGGCCAGTGCACCCCGCGGGTTCGTCTCGCCCTCCGTTACGCCGCGTCCCGCAGCCGCATGTGGAACACCCGCGAACTCGCGCTCGCCCATGCGCGTGCCGGCCGGACCAGGACCGGCCCACGTCACGGGGAATCCCACGGAGTGAGCCCCCATCGCAGGACATGGGTGTCACCCGGCTCGAGAACCGTCAGATCGGTGCCGCTGCGGAGCGCGTCCGCCGGACAGGACATGGGCTCCACGGCCACGCCCCGGCGTCTGCGTTCGGGCTCGGCCAGCGTGTCACCCGTGTACACCTGGACGTAGCGGGTGCCGTCGCCGAGCCACAGATCGACGCCTCGCAGTCCGGAAGGATGGGCCAGCCTGACGACCGTCCGGCCGCGCGCGTCGCGGTCGAGGCCGGTGAAGGCGGTGTCCAGCCGCAGGTCGCCAATGGGGCGGGCAGCGCGGAAGTCGTACACGGTTCCCTCCACCGGCTCCTGACCGACAGGCAGACCCCGCTCGTCGGTGAGCAGCCGGTACCCGGCCGGAACGGTCAGCAGGGCGGTGTCGACGAGGTCGGTGCCGACCGTCAGATACGGATGCTGTCCCACTGCGCAAGGAGCGCGGACCGTACCGGAGTTGGTGGCGAAGACGGAGACTTCCAAGCCTTCGGGACCGAGCCGGTACTCCGCACGGACCTCGAGGAGGAAGGGATAACCCGGCTGCGGGCACAGTGTGGTGCCGATCCTGAGCGAGTCCTCACTGTGGGCAAGCAGCTTCCACAAGGTCCACCGCAGCAGACCGTGGATGGCGTTGTGCTCCTCCGGTTCCGTCAACGGGAGTTGCAGGTCGTGGCCGTCGAAGCGGTAGCGTCCGTCGGCCACACGGTTCGGCCAGGGGACAAGGAGCTGTCCTCGCCCTCCTGTGATGGCCGAGTCGCTGGTGAACCCGTCGAGCAGGGGCCGGTCGTTCACGACGTACTCGCGCAACGCGCCGCCCAGTTGGACGATGGAAGCCCGTTGCCCACCATGGCGCAACTGCCACTGGTCGCCCGTCGGACCGGCGGAGACAAGCCGCTCCTCACGTCGTGCGGAGCGCTCGATGAGCGGCCCTGGCGGCAGGTCGTCCACAGCGTCTTCTCCGCGCATCAGCGAAAGCACCGACGCGGCCACGGCCTCCGGGGACTGGTCGATCTCGACCACCAACGGATGTTCATCGGCCACCGGCTCCTGTAGTTCGGCGAACTGACTGTCCAGCAGACCTGCCGGGAAGAAGTGGCCGTGCCGGGCGGCCAGCCGTGAGCGGATCAGATCGTGCGACCCGTGCAGGTACACCAGACGCACGCCAGGGCGCCCCGCCAAAAGGCGGTCCCGGTAGACACGCTTGAGCGCGGAACAGGTCACCACAGCCGACCGGCCGGCGACGATCTCACGGTCCATCCAGGCACCGATGGCTTCGAGCCAGGGCTCTCGGTCGCTGTCCGTGAGGGCGTGGCCGGCGGCCATTTTGGCGCGGTTGGCCTCGGAGTGGAACTCGTCCGCGTCCCGATACGGCCGGCCCAGCCGCTGCGCCACGAGCCGCGCCACCGTCGTCTTGCCCGACCCGGCGACGCCGACGATGAGCAGCACGTCCGGCGGCGGCCCTGCCACTGTCTCGCTCGCCACGGCCGTCGAGGTCCCGGACCTCAGTCCGGCATCGGACCAGGGGCTACGCACAGCGCCCAGATGACGAAGGCGTCGAGGGCGATGAAGAGCAGCGCCCACCACGGGTTGTAGGGCAGCCACATGAAGTTCGCGATCATGCTGAGACCCGCCAGCACCACGCCGACGACCCTGGCCCACGTGGCGCCCTTGAGCAGGGCGAAGCCGGCGCAGGCGATCACGATGCCCAGTATGAGGTGGATCCAGCCCCATCCGGTGAGATCGAGCTCGTAGACGTAGTTGCGGGTGCTGAAGAACACGTCGTCCTCGGCGATGGCCGAGATACCGGCGAGCAGCGTCATGATGCCGCTGAAGATCATCATCACGGAGGCGAACACGAGCCAGCCGCTGCCGTGCGTTGCCCTGGCCGGGCCGGCTTCTCTCACATTGGTTGTCATGACAGGTTCCTCCCTGTCGTGGGCTGCCCGTCGACGTTTCCGCGCGACGAGTCCGATACATCCAATCTGAACCTCCACGTCCTCCGGCGCACATCGGCAGCGCGGACCCGGAGGAGCCCTGCTCCCGAAGCAGCGCAGGAAGGCACTGCGGGACACCCCCGCAGCCGCGGCCAAGTCAATGACGGTGACGTAGTCGAAGCCCTCGCGGCGGAACAGCTCGAAGGCCACATGGGCCAGACGTCTCGGGACGAGCGACCGTCACCCACCTCGACCGTTCGACAACCTCCCGGAGCACCCCCGCCGGCATGCATCGACAGCCCCGCACACCAGCGGGCCAGATCCTCGTTTTCCGGTCCCGGGAACGGTTCTGACTCCCGACTCACGACAGATTCCCTGCTCGCCGCCCGCCCCGGGAATCAACTCGGTTTGCTTCATTGACATCTCCCTCAGAAGTCCTAGCGTTGGGAGCGCTCCCATAACAGCCTTGCAACTGGAAGGAGTCCCCCCCACATGCGCACACAGAGTCCGTTACCCGGGCGTTCGCGATCACCCCTCCGCCGGCCTCTCCAGGCGCTCGTCATGCTGTTCGCCCTGGTCGTCGGCGCACTCACCTGGTCGACCCCCGCCCAGGCCCACGGCACCATCGTCGACCCCGCCTCCCGCGCGTACCAGTGCTGGAAGACGTGGGGCAGCAACCACACGAACCCGGCCATGCAGACCGAAGACCCCATGTGCTGGCAGGCCTTCCAGGCCAACGCCGACACCATGTGGAACTGGATGAGCGCGCTTCGCGACGGCCTCGGTGGCCAGTTCGAGGCGCGGACCCCCGACGGGACGCTCTGCAGCAACAACCTCTCCAGGAACGCCAGCCTGGACAAGCCCGGACCGTGGAAGACCACCACCGTCAGCAACAACTTCTCGGTCCACCTGTACGACCAGGCGTCCCACGGGGCGGACTACCTCAAGGTCTACGTGAGCAAGCAGGGCTTCAACCCCCAGACCCAGACCCTGGGTTGGAGCAACCTCGACTTCATCACGCAGACCGGCCGCTTCGCCCCGGCGAAGGACATCACGTTCCCCGTCCAGACGTCCGGCTACACCGGGCACCACATCCTGTTCGTGATCTGGCAGGCCTCGCACCTGGACCAGGCCTACATGTGGTGCAGCGACGTGAACTTCGGCTGATCCGGCCAGCGCCGCACACGGCACCGGCCTCTGCCGGGCGCCGGTAACCCGCCGCTCGGCCGACCGAACTCCGCCGGGGCAGGAGACCCATCTGGTCACCCTGCCCCGACGGGGCTTCCTGCGCTCTTGCCTCCCGGACGCGGACCGGGACAGGTTCGTCTCTGGCAACGAGCAGAACGCCGTCACATCCAGGGTGGTCATCACGACGGCGAAAGACCGCGTGCTGTGGTGCAGCCGGGCCCGTCCCGCAAGCTGCGCGGACGTCAACCACGCCCACCACGCGGCAGTGCGACCGGCGATATAGCCGAAGATCACCCGTAGTTGTGCTCCATGCCACCGCTGGTGCGCTGATCGCCGGGCATCGTTTCGCCGAACATGGTCAAGGAGGCACCCAACAACTCGCACCGCCTGCCGCGCGCCCCTGGCTCAGGGCACGAGGAGCGCCTTGATGGCGCGTCGTTCGTCCATGGCCTGGTAGGCGTCGGCGACCTGTTCGAGCGGCAGGGTGAGGTCGAAAACCTTGCCCGGGTTGATGCGGCCGGAGAGTACGCGGTCGATCAGGTCAGGCAGGAACGCACGGACGGGGGCGGGGCCGCCGCGCAGGCCGACGTGGGAGTAGAACAGCTCCTGGCCGTCGACCGCCACGTCATGGGGGACGCCGACAAAGCCGACGTTGCCGCCGGGCCGTGTCGAGCGCAACGCCTGCTGCATGGACTCCGGCGTGCCTACGCATTCCAGGACCCGGTCGGCGCCGATCCCGCCGGTCATCTCCTTGATGCGGGCGATGCCCTCTTCCCCGCGCTCGGCGACGATGTCGGTGGCCCCGAACTCGCGGGCCAGCTTCTGTCGGGCCTCGTGCCGGGACATGGCGATGATCCGCTCGGCGCCCAGTTCCTTGGCGGCGATGACCGCGCACAGGCCGACCGCGCCGTCGCCGACCACCGCGACCGTATCGCCGGGCCGCACCTCGGCGGCGACGGCCGCGTACCAGCCGGTGCCCATCACGTCGGAGCAGGCCAGCAGGCTGGGAATGTACTGCTCGGCGGGCTGGTCGGGCGTGGCGACGAGAGTGCCGTCCGCGAGGGGGATGCGGATCTTCTCGGCCTGGCAGCCCTCGGCACCGACGAACTCGCGGTGCAGGCAGTTGGTTTGGTAGCCGTTGCGACAGTTCGCGCAGGTGTTGTCGGAGGCGAAGAACGAGCCGATGACGAACTGCCCCGGCTTGACGGCAGTCACCTCGCTGCCGACTTCCTCGACGATGCCGACGTACTCGTGACCGAACGGGGTTGGCTGCTCGACCGGGTTGATGCCGCGGTAGTCCCACAGGTCCGAGCCGCACACACAGGTCGCGGCGGTACGAATGACCGCGTCGGTCGGGTTGATGATCGTCGGGTGGACACGCTCCTCGAAGCGCACGTCCCCGGGAGCGTGGAGAACGGCTCCGCGCATGATGATGCTCCTCACGGGTTGCCGGGGTTCGGGTCAGCGGCGGGGGCTGGTACGCGGGCCGCCGTACTCGTCATCGCCGACGTGTTCGAGCCAGTCGACCTCGTCGGTCTCCCACAGCGCAATGTGCGTCATGAAGTGGTCCGGGGCGGCGCCGTGCCAGTGCTCCTCGCCCGGCGGCGTCCAGATCACGTCGCCCGGACGGGCTTCGAGGATCTCGCCACCGCGGGACTGGATCAGGGCGATGCCCTCGACGATATAGAGGGTCTGGCCCAGGCCATGGCTGTGCCAGGCGGTCCGGGCACCGGGCGCGAATCGCACGGCGTTGGCGCGGGCGCGGGAGGGTTCTTCACCCCGGTAGATCACATCCGCCCAGGCATCGCCGGTGAACCACTGGGCGGGCAGCTTCATCGTCGGCTGCTTGTTCAACAATTCCATGAGCGGTGCTCCTCTTCGCGGACTCGCGGTCAGGCTGCGGTCTGCTCGTCTGCGATCTCCTTGAGCAGGGTGATCGCGGTCATGGCGTTCGGCCAGCCGGCGTAGAAGGCGAGGTGCGTGATTGCCTCGGACAGCTCCTCCACACTCAGCCCGTTCTCCAGCGCCACACGAAGGTGGTAGCCGAGCTGCTCGCCGCGGTACAGCGCGGCCAGCACGCTCACGGTGACGAGGCTGCGATCCCGCGGGGAGAGCCCGGGCCGCTCCCAGACGTCGCCGAAGAGGACCTCATTGGTGACCTCGACGAGCTTGGGCGCGATTCCGGCCAGTTCCTGGGGTGCGGACTGCTTCGCCATAAGACGACTCCTTCGCTCACAAACGTTGTGGAAGCGGGCCCTGCAAGCCTGTGGTCAGGTGCCCGACCCGGCAGCACAGCCCGAAACCTCTCGTCCGGGCCCGCCGGCAGCCGCCGCAGCGGCCACTACCGAGGTAACCGCAGGTCACGCGCGTGTGGAAGGTACGGCTGTTCCAGGTACTGACAGAACCCCCCTCGTCCGCACCCGCCCGCCTAGCCTGGAACACGTGAGTACCGAGAGCGACATCCGCGAATTCCTGGCCTCTCGCCGCGCCAAGATCACCCCGCAGCAGGCCGGACTTCCCGCCTACGGCGGCAATCGGCGTGTGCCCGGTCTACGCCGCGAGGAAGTCGCAATGCTCGCCGGCGTCAGCGTCGACTACTACGTTCGCCTCGAACGCGGCCACCTCGCCGGTGCCTCCGAGGAGGTCCTCGACGCCGTCGCGAACGCCCTGCAGCTCGACGAGGCCGAACGCGCTCACCTCTACGACCTGGCCCGCGCCGTCGCCAGACGTCCCTTCCGCCGTACCAAACGCACTCGAGGTCCACTCCCGGACAGCGTCCTGCGCGTCCTGGACTCCATGACCGACTCCCCGGCCTTCATCCGCAACGGCCGCCTCGACATCCTCGCGATCAACCACCTCGGCCGCGCCCTGTACGCACCGCTGTTCACCGATGACGCCCCGCGCCCGGTCAACGTCGCGCGCTTCCAGTTCCTGGATCCGCACGGCCGTGACTTCTTTCCGGACTGGGAGCAGTCCGTGAACACAACCGTCTCGCTGCTGCGCACCGAGGCCGGACGGGCTCCAGGTGACAGCGATCTGACCGGACTGATCGGTGAACTCGTCACCCGCAGCGAGGAGTTCCGCACCGCGTGGGCCAAGCACAACGTGCGCCTGCACCACACCGGCAGCAAGTCGTTCCGTCACCCGGCCGTCGGCGAGATCACCCTGGACTTCGACGCCATGGAACTGCCCGCACAGCCCGGCCTGACCCTGACCGCGTACAGCGCCGGCCCGCACACCCCGGCCTACGACGCGCTGCAGCTGCTGGCGGCCTGGGCCGCCACTGAGGCACCCTCCGCTGCCGTCGACCGCTCGACCAGCCGCTGAACAACGGCCTCGGTGACAGATCCTCGATCGCCGCGAGGAGGCACCACAGCGCGCACTCGTACCTCGGCCAGGTCCTTGAGGCCTCGGCCATCGGGCTGGGCTGCCTGCATATCTCCCCGAGTTGCGGCGGGCCCCAACCCCGGCAATCGGCAATCGGCAATCGGCAGGACATGATCGCCCTGATCCGTAGCGCCGTCGACCGGGGCATCACAACGCACCTCTTTCGGGCTCGTCAGTCGCACGAAGCAGACCAAGCGGTCACTGGCACCTCTGCCGAACTCAAGACCCTGGTGAGCGATGCGGCGAATTAACCCCGCAACACACCTTGCTTCACGGCGCCATCAGCCGCGAACATCCATGAAACGATTCAGCAAGGAGATGTCATGCTCCGCAAACGCCCACTACTGCTCATGCTCCTGAAAGGTCTTGTCATGTGTGCCGTGGTCGCGGCCGCGTCGATCCTGCCCACGTCCGTATCCCCCGCCGCGTCGGCTCCCCCATCGGACGAGCCGTTCTCCGTGAAGGCTCTGACTGCCAACGGCCGGGTGAACCCGCTGGGCATCGGTGGTGAGGACCCCGTCCTCGGCTGGCAGTTGGCATCGGCCCGGCGGGGCACATCGCAGACGGCCTACGAGATCCAGGTCGGGCGCAGACCGGGCGCGGCCGATGTGTGGTCGTCCCGCCGGGTGGCGTCCGACCGCCAGGTCGGCGTGCGGTACGGCGGGCCTGCCCTGGACGCGGGCACCCGTTACTACTGGCGTGTGCGGGCCTGGGACGACAAGGGAACCGCGAGTCCATGGAGCGCGACCGCGTACTTCGAGACCGGCCTGCTGGACTCCGCCGACTGGGACGGCGCCCAGTGGATCACTCGCCCCGCGACTCCGAGCGAACTGGACAACTGGACGGACTACACCGCCACGGTCGAGTTCAAGCTGGACAGCGCGGCTTTCGGCATGTTCCTGCGTGCCTCGGATGTGAGCAACGGATACATGTGGCAGTTCAACGTCACGGGCCCGACACCGATGTTGAGACTGCACAAGCAGGTCAACGGCAACTACACCCTGGTCCAGGAGGTGGAGCTCGCGCCCTACGGCTTCACCGACGCGAGTCTCCTCGCCGACCGCCACACCGTCCGCTACGACGTGGCGGGGACCACCATCAAGACGACCCTCGACGGCAAGCTGGTCAGCACCTTCACCGACGCCACGTTCGCGAAGGGCTACATAGGTTTCCGCACCCACGCCTGCTGCGGCGAACGCGGAACCGTCTACGACGCCGTTGTCACCGGCGCCGACGGCGACACGCTGTTGGACACCGACTTCACGTCCGGCCGGAACCCGTTCACCGGCGGTGAGATCGTCGACTCGGCCCTCACCGTGTCCGGTACCACGGACGCCCTCTACGCCCCCGCGTCCCGGCCGCAGCCGCTGCTGCGCAAGGGCTTCACGACCAGGTCCGGCAAGAAGATCGCCTCCGCGCGCGTCTACGCGTCCGCACTCGGCCTCTACGAGCTGGAGCTCAACGGCAAGACGGTCGGCGACCAGGTACTCGCCCCAGGCTGGACCAACTACCACAAGCGCATCCAGTCCCAGACCTACGACGTCACGGAGCTACTCGACAGCGGCGCCAACGTGATCGGCGCTTCCCTGGCGGACGGCTGGTGGGGCGGCAAGATCGGGATCGGCTGGAGCCACCAGTACGGGGACACCCCCGCTCTCGTGGCGAAGATGCGCATCACCTACACCGACGGCTCCGTCCAGTGGATCGCCACGGACGATTCATGGAAAGCGTCGGACGGCCCCTACGTGAAGGCCGACTTGCAGGACGGCGAGACGTACGACGCTCGTCTGGAGCCGGCTGGCTGGAGCCGGCCAGGATTCGACGACGCGAAGTGGGAGCCCGCCGCGAGCCTGGACTCGCAGACCGCCCTCCTCGTGCCGCAGAGCGACGAGCCGGTGCGCCGGACCCAGGTACTCCAGGCCCGGAAGATGACCGAGCCCACCGCCGGGACCTATGTATACGACCTCGGTCAGAACATGGTCGGCGTGTCCCGACTCAAGCTGACCGGCTCAGCCGGCCAGACAGTCAAGATCCGCTACGCGGAAGTGCTCAACAAGAACGGCACCCTCTACACCGACAACTTCCGCAGCGCCAAGGTCACCGACCGCTACACCTTCGCCCAGACCGGAACAGTCACCTACGAACCCACCTTCACCCAGCACGGGTTCCGCTACATCGAGATCACCGGGGTGAACGAACCCCCCGCTCTCCTGGACGTCAAGGGCGTCGTCTGGGGGTCCGACCTCCCCGCCACCGGCACGCTGAAGACCTCGGACGGCATGCTCAACCAACTGGTGAGCAACATCTCCTGGAGCCAGCGCGGCAACTTCCTCTCCATCCCCACCGACACCCCGGCCCGCGACGAACGTCTGGGATGGACAGGCGACATCAGCCTGTTCGCGCCGACGGCCAACTACCTGGTCGACACCCGCGCGTTCCTGTCCCACTGGATGGCGGACGTACGCAACTCCCAGTACGCCAACGGCGACTTGCCGGCGGTCGTACCGACCCCTCAGGGCCAGTTCGCCGACAGCGGTGTCGGATGGTCCGACGTGATGATCACGGTGCCGTACCAGGTGTGGCGTTCCTATGACGACACCCGCATCCTGCGCGAGAACTACCCCGCCATGCAGAAGTTCTTCCAGTTCGTGCGCAACAGCGCCGGACCGGACCTGCTCGAGCCCGGCCGCACCACCTTCTTCACCGACGACTGGCTGAACCTGGACGACCCGACCGAGCAGGGCATCATGGGCACGGCCTACTACGCCGAGAACGCCCGCATGATGGCGGAGACGGCCAAGGCCCTGGGCGATGACGCGGCGGCGTCCGACTACGGCAAGCTCTCCGCCGACATCCGGGACGCCTTCACCAAGGCCTATGTCGCAGCCGACGGCACCGTCAAGGGCAACTCTCAAACCGGGTACGCGATGGCCCTCGCCATGAACCTGGTCTCGGATCCGGCACTGGTCGACAAGGTCGGGGAGAAGTTCGTGGCCAAACTGGCGCTCACCGACTACCACCTGCGGACCGGCTTCATCGGCACGCCGCTGCTGCTGCCCGCACTGAGCAGGATCGGCCGCGACGACCTGGCCTACAAGATGCTGCTGCACAAGGACTACCCGTCCTGGGGGTACGAGGTCGCCAACGGTGCCACCACCGTGTGGGAGCGCTGGAACTCGATCATGCCCAACGGCGACTTCGGCCCGGTCGACATGAACTCCTTCAACCACTATGCCTACGGTGCCGTGGGTGACTGGATGTTCCAGAACATCGGTGGCATCTCCGCGCTCGAGCCCGGCTACAAGCGCTCCCGGATCGCACCGGTACCCGGCGACAACCTGACGCACGGGACTGGAAGCCTCACCACCGTCTACGGCCGCCTGTCATCGAAGTGGAGCACCCACGACGGCGCCATCAACCTCAAGGTGATCGTCCCGGTCAACACCGTCGCGGAGGTCCATGTGCCGGCGAACAGCCCCGCAGCGGTCACCGAGGGCGGCCGGCCGGCCGACGCCACCAAGTCAGTCCGCTTCCTGCGCATGGAGAAGGGGGCCGCCGTCTTCGAGATCGGCTCGGGGTCCTACGACTTCCGCGTCGACACCGTCCGCGGAGAGGGCGGGTAGGCCCAGAAAGCCGCGTGACGTGATGGCGGGCCCGGACGCGCCGGGTCCGCCGACGGCGATCGAACAGCCAGGCACGGCAGCTCCGGACCTCCGTCAAGGTCACCTGGACCGCCTGGTGCTCTGACCGCGATGGTTCGCCGGATTGGCGGGGACACGCGCTGCTCTGCCAGCGGCAGAACACCGGCCGGACCGGGCTCGACGATCGCTACAGTCCCGTCTCATGACGACGATTACGACGCGTACGGTCGAGTATCCGGCCGACGGTCTGACGATGATCGGGCACCTCGCGCTCCCGGCCGGTGTCGACCGCCGGCCCGCGGTGCTGCTCGGGCCAGAGGGCACGGGGCTCAGCGACGTCGAGCGTCGCCGGGCCGATGCTCTCGCCGAACTGGGATACATAGCGCTGGCCTTCGACATCCATGGCGGGCGCTATGTGAGCGATCCCGAGGAGATGCTGGCCCGTTGCCTGCCGTTGCTCGCTGATCCCGACCGGATGCGGGGCATCGGCCATGCGGCGCTCGACGTGCTGCGCGCCGAACCGCGGACCGACCGCGACCGGATCGCCGCCGTCGGCTACGGCACCGGAGGCATCATCGGGCTGGAACTCGGGCGCGACGGCGTCGACCTGCGCGCGATCGGCACGGTCAACGGACTGACCACGGGCCGACCGGGCGAGGCAGCGCGCATTCGCTGCCCGGTGTGGGCCGGGGTCGGGTCGGAGGACCCGATCATGCCGCCCGCGCAACGGAACGCGTTCACCGCCGAGATGCAGGCCGCGGGCGTCGACTGGCGCCTCACGGTCTACGGCGGCGCCCTGCACGCCTTCCACCACCCGTCGGTCGACCACCCCACGCTCCCCGGCGTCGGCTACCACCCGCAGCACGCGCAGCGAGCCTGGCGCGACGTCGTCGACCTGCTCGCCGAGTGCCTGCCCGTGACGGAAGATCTGCGGGCCTGATCCGGGCAAACGGCCTGGCGCCGGGCCTGGCCCGCGTCGGGCACTTGAGACCGCCAACCAGGCCGCTTCCTGACGGGCCTGAAAAAGTTGCCGACTGCTGTCGATCCGGCCACGTCCCGTTCGACGTCATGATGTGCGGCGCCTCGCCACACGATGATGCGACAGGACCTGAAGAGGAAACAGTGGATCAACTGCTGAGAGTCATGAACTTCAACGTCTCGAGTGACGGAATCGGTGCCGGTGAGCACCAGAGTCTCGAGCGGCCGTTCGGCCTCGACCATCCCGAGAGGCTGTTCGCCTGGGCCGGAGCCACGGCAAGCTGGCCCATGCGCACGGATGCCGGGGGGAGCCGGGGCCTCGACGACTACTTCACACGAGACTTCGCACGCGACATCGGTGCCGAGATCATGGGCCGCAACAAGTTCGGGCCCGAGCGCGGTCCTTGGAATGACCATGAGTGGCGCGGCTGGTGGGGGGAGGAGCCCCCGTTCCGTACCCCGGTGTTCGTCATGACCCACCACAAGCGTCCGTCGTTCACGCTCTCCGACACCACGTTCCACTTCGTCGACGGCGACCCGGCAACGGTCCTCGCACGGGCGCGGGAAGCGGCTCAGGGCAAGGACGTCCGCCTCGGCGGCGGGGTCACCACCATCCGGCAGTTCCTTGATGCCGACCTCGTCGACACCATGCACGTGGCGGTCTCTCCGGTAAAACTCGGGTCCGGACTACGCCTGTGGGACTCCCCCGATGAACTGCTCGACCGGTTCCACCTGGAGGTCGTGCCCAGCCCGAGCGGTGTGACGCATCATCTGTTCTGGCGAAGGTGACGCGAGGGCGGCCCACTCGAGTTCAGGCTGCGACGGCGAATCCAGTGACGCCCACGCCGACTCGCTCGACGACCCCGGCGAGGTCGACCACGCTCAGTACGTCGACCTCGCCGCACTCCACGAACGCACTGCTTTCGGGATCATGACTGTGCAGAGAAGGCGGGACTTTGCGGGCTGCCGGTCGTTCACAGCCCCAGTAGGCGGTCGGCGTTGCCGTGGGCGATGCGTGCGAGGTCGGCCGGTGCGTACGGTGCGGAGCGCAGGAACCCGACTGCCTCGGCGCTGGACTCGAAGGGGTAGTCGATGGAGAACAGCACCCGGTCGGCTCCGACGGCGTGGACGGCTCCCAGCAGTGCGGCGTGCGACATGACGCCGCTGGTGGTGACGTACACGTTGTTGCGCAGGTAGTACGAGGGCAGGTGCCGCACCCGCTGCTCCACCGGCACCTGGGGGTAGCGGCTGTCGAGGCGGGCCATCTGGAACGGCAGCAGCTCCCCCATGTGCCCCAACGTCACCGAGGCGCCCGGGAACTGGTCGAACACGCCGCCGTAGATCAGCCGGAGCGCATGGGCGCCCACCGTCGCGGTCCAGCCCCACGACGGCCCCACCAGCACGGGATACCCGTCGAAGACACGCCAGTTGTCGGCGGGTATGACGGCGGGGTGCAGATACAGCGTCACGCCGAGGCGCTCCAGCTCGGCCCATACCGGCCTGAACTGCGGCTCGTCCAGGTAGTGCCCCCGCACATGGTCGTTGTAGAGCACGCCCTTGAGGCCCAGCTCCTTCACCGCCCGGCGCAGTTCCCCGACCGCGGCCTTCGGGTCCTGCAGCGGAAGGACCGCGAAACCCGCGAACCGCTTCGGATGACCGGCGACCACCTTGGCCAGATGGTCATTGACCCGCCGCGCGACAGCGACCGCCTCCGCCGGGTCCTCGATGACCTCCAGGCCCGGTGAGGCATACGAGAGGACCTGCATGTCGACGCCGTTGGCGTCCATGTCCGCCAGCCGCAGCTCGGTCAGATCCTCCAGGCGCCGGAACCACTCCTGCTTGATCGCCTCCGGCGCCGCCAAGTGCTGACGGATCGCTGCCTCCTGCCGGATGGCTCCGGGAATGGAGAAGGCCTCTTCCACGGCCACAATGCGCATCTTCTTCTCCCTCTTGGCGTTCCGATGGTTCTTCGATCCGCTGGCCGTCGTAGAGACACGGTTGCCGGGCACGGCCTCGGCTGCCATCGCCGGCGAGCCCGCGACCAGACCTCCGGCCACGGCGGCTCCGGCGGTCGCGGCGATGAATCTTCGGCGGGTGGCCGCGACGGCAGGCTCGGCGGGCGGGGGCACGGCTTGGAAGGGACGGTCGTCGGACATGGCCGCTCTCTTTCGGTGGTTGCGCGGGTGATTGCCGGGGGCCTGCCAGCGCTGTTGCGCGCCGATCCGCTCACTGACCGGTCTCGTGAGGGGGCGATGCCGGGGCGGCGGGCTCGGCCCGTTCTCCGCTGCTTGTCAGGCGGTCAGGTCAAGTGCGGCCCGAACGATGCTGTCCGCATCGAGACCGTGATGGCGGTAGACGTCCTCGAGTCCTCCGGACTGCCCGAACCGGGTCACACCGAGGGAGGAGATGGGCACGCGGTTGACGGTGGCCAGGAAGGCCAGGGTGTGCGGATGGCCGTCAAGGACGGCGACCAAAGGGATGGTGACCTTGGCGCCGCCGGAGCACACCAGTGGGTACGCCCCAGCGACGAGTTGGCGCCGACGACGCTCGCGTGCGGCGGGGTCGCCGGGCGCGGCGGCCGGCGTCTGGTCGACCCTGCTCTCCACCTCGCGCACAACGCCGAAGTCGTCCTGGGTGTCGGGCGGCGTGGTTGCTGGACTGCTCATCGGGTCTGTCCTTCGTCGATACCCCTGCCTTCAGGCTGGGGAGGAAACGAAGCTCCTGCGGAGCAGGGCAGGGGAAGCCGGTTCGCCGCCAGGGCGGATGGGTGTGCGCCGTCCACCGGCTGACACCCGCTGCCCATACGGAAGTTGATAAAGTGTGAGACGTGACGCGGCAGGTCAAGCGGGCGTTCAAGTACCGCTTCTACCCCACCGGCGTGCAGGCGGCTGAGTTGTCGCGCACGTTCGGCTGTGTCCGCCTCGTCTACAACAAGGCCTTGGAGGAGCGCACCCGGGCCTGGTACGGCGAGCAGCGCCGCATCTCCTATGTGCAGTCCTCCGCCGCGTTGACGCAGTGGAAGAAGACCGAGGAACTGGCCTTCTTGGCGGAGGTGTCCTCGGTTCCGTTGCAGCAGGCGCTGCGCCATTTGCAGACGGCGTTCGGGAACTTCTTCGCCCAGCGTGCGAAGTACCCGCGCTACAAGAGCCGCAAGAAGTCCCGCGCGTCGGCCGAGTACACCCGCAGCGCCTTCACCTGGCGCGCCGGGCGCCTGACGCTGGCGAAGATGGCCGGCCCTCTGGACATCCGCTGGTCGCGTCCGCTGCCGGAAGGTGCCGAGCCCACGACGGTGACGGTGTCCCGTGACGCGGCGGGTCGCTGGTTCGTGTCCCTGCTGTGCGAGGACACCATCGCCCCGGCCCCCGTCACCACGGCGGCCGTCGGCCTGGACGCCGGGATCACCTCCCTGGTGACCCTGTCCACCGGGGAAAAGGTCGCCAACCCGAGACATGAGAGGCGGGATCGGGCACGGCTGGCCCGTGCGCAGCGGGAGTTGTCGCGCAAGGCGAAGGGCTCGGCGAACCGGGAGAAGGCCCGCCGCAAAGTCGCCCGCGTGCATGCGCGGATCGCCGACCGGCGCCAAGACTTCCTGCACAAGCTGTCGACTCGACTCGTCCGCGAGAACCAAACGGTCGTGATCGAACACCTGAGCGTCCGCAACCTGCTGAAGAACGGCACGCTCGCACGCGCCATCAGTGATGCGGCCTGGACGCAACTGCGCTCCCTGCTGGAGTACAAGTGCGCCTGGTACGGGCGCGAGCTCGTCGTGATCGACCGCTTCTTTCCCAGCAGCAAGACGTGCGGGAACTGCGGCACGGTCGCGGCGAAGATGCCGCTGAACGTCCGCGAATGGACGTGCGCCTGCGGCGTCGTGCATGACCGCGACATCAACGCGGCACGCAACATCCTGGCCGCCGGGCTGGCGGCATCTGCCTGCGGAGACGGTGTAAGACCTCAACGGGAGTCCTCCCGGACAGGGCAGTCGTCGGTGAAACAGGAACCCCAGCGGGCGACCGCCGGAATCCCCCACCTTTAGGCGGGAGAGGAAGTCAAGACTGGCCAACTCCTGAGCTCGGCGGCGCATTCGGAGCGCTGGCCCCGAGGCGGCTCCCTCCCTGCGGATGGGCCAATTCGTTCCGCGGACCGGCCCTCTCGAGTTCAGGCATCTGCTGTGAGGCAGCCCATTTCCGCTCTCTTGAACCAGAGCCAAGCTAGTTCTAGAGTGCTTTCCAGTCAACAGAAGTGGAAGAAGCCAGATGTATCCGATCTCAATCTCATGACTACAAGTCAAGAGAGAAGGGAATTCTCAGCCGGAACCAGGCCTCGCGACCGGGCTACGCCTCGGATCGTCGGACGGTTTCCTGATCCACCGCTGGTGAGCCGCCTGGCCTAGGTCCGCGCGCACGCGGCTCCAACCAGGGCGATGAGCCGCGTAACGATCTGAAGGAACGTGAGAGTGCAACAGACCATGATGGCGGTCCACCTGTTCGAACACGGCGAACCCGAGGTACTCCAGTACCTGGAGGTACGCCGGGACGGCCCGCGTGGCCGCTGCCGTTCCAGCTCGGCCGGGACGCCGCCGGCGAAATCGTCGCCACCGGCACCAACGTCACCAAGTGGCACCCCGGCGACCGAGCCGTCCAACTCCCCCACCCACCATGCCGCAACTGCGCCCTGTGCATCCGCGGACTGGAAAACCTGTGCGTCGACACCACCTACCCCGGACACCAGATCTTCGGCGGATACGCCCAATACGTCGTACGCCACCAGGACACCGTCCTGCCCATCCCCGACGGCATCGACTACGCAACCGCCGCCGCCACCATGTGGACCTACACCACCCCCCTCAACTGCGCACGCCAGGCACCCGTCGGCCCCGGCGACACAGTGCTCATCACCGGCGCCAGCGGCGGCATGGCCACCGCCTGCGCCCAACTGGCCAAACTCAGCGGCGCCACCGTCATCGGCACCACCACCAAGGCAGACCGCGACGACGCACTCAAGACACTCGGCTACGACCACATCCTGCACTCCACCGACCCCCACCTGCCCGCACAGGTCAGACAGCTGACACACGGACTGGGCGCCGACGCCGTCTGGGACTGCGTCGGCGGCAACGACTTCTTCCACCTCTCCCTGTCCTGCGCACGCCTCGGCGCCACCGTCACCGTCCTGGGCACACCCCCCAGCCAAAGCTCCCGCCTCGAACTGGACGCACTCACCCTCATCGGCCAGCAAGTGAAGATCGCCGGGGTACGCGGCGCCACCCGGCGCGACCAGCAACTGTGCCTTCAACTACTGGCCGCCGGACACATCCACCCCATCATCGACCGGTCCTACCCCCTCGCAGAAGCAGCCCAGGCCCACACCTACCTGGAAAGCCACCGCCAAGTCGGCAAAGTCATCCTCCTGCCCTGACTGGGTCGCAGACCGCCGGTCCGAGCAGGCGGGCAGCCGACCGGAAACACTGGCCTGCCCGCCAGTCCCAACTGCCCTAAGAGGTCCTAACAAAGGCGCTGTACGTGCCGGTGGGTGATGAGGCAGGTGGCGAGACCGAGGAAGGCTTCGTGGATGTCGTCGCGTCGTTCCCAGCGGATCCGTAGGCGGCGGAAGCCGTGCAGCCAGGCGATCGTTCTCTCGACGACATAGCGGAAGATGCCCAGGCCGGAGCCGTGTGGTTGGCCTCGTTCGGCGATGACCGGGCGGATGCCGCGGGCCCAGAGCAGGCGGCGGTACTTGTCGTGGTCGTAGCCGCGGTCGGCCAGGAGCGCGTCGGGGCGGTGTCTGGGCCGGCCGACGACGCCGGACACGGCCGGAACCTTGTCCAGCAGGGGCAGCAACTGCGTGACGTCGTTGCGGTTTCCGCCGGTCAGTGACACTGCGAGCGGGATGCCCTGGCCGTCGGTGAGGACGTGGTGCTTGCTGCCCGGCCGTGCGCGGTCGACCGGGCTGGGCCCGCTTTTGGGCCGCGCCGAGCGGCCCGCACGTGCGAGGAGTCGATCACCGCCCGCGACCAGTCCAGTTTCTTCGCGGCCCGCAGCTTCTTCAGCAGCACCAGGTGCAACTTGTCCCACACACCGGCCTCGTTCCATGCGGCGAGGCGCCGCCAGCACGTCATGCCGGAGCCGAAGCCCAGCTCCTGGGGCAGGTACTCCCACTGAATGCCGGTGTGCAGCACGAACAGGATGCCGCACAACGCCTGCCGGTCCGGGATCCGCGGCCGGCCCTCCACCAGCTTCGGACCCGGCTGGGGCAGCAACGGCTCGACCAGCGACCACAGTTCGTCCGAGACGATCCACGGACGCGACTCCCTCTTTCCCACGACAACACCAACGAGCAACCAGACCGACAGTCACATGATCAACAGCTTCTGTTAGGGCTTCTAAGCTCGCGGTTCCGTGTAGCGAGCCGCGAGTGTCGGCTGGTTGCCGCCCGCGACAAACGCCGCCTCCGCGGTGAGCAGGGCGTCCAGGGCGGAGTCCTGACCCTCCAGACCAGGAGCACAGACGGTCTCGCCCAGGCGCAGCCCGGTCAGGCTGGCCGACGCCACGTCCTCGGGAGTCATCGCCCAGGGGATGCTGTGGCCGGCGCCACTGTTCCACTCCGTTGCCACAACGCCGGGGCACACGACCTGAACCCGGAGCGGGGTGTCGGCGAGTTCGCCGGCGAGGGTGCGGGTGAAGCCCAGGGTGGCGGCCTTCGCGGCGACGTACAGGGTGCGCCGGGGCGCTCGCGAGTCCGTGAAGCCCGCGCTGAAGGCGAGAAGCGAAGCGACGGTGACGATCGCGCCTTCGCCTGCCGCGAGCATTCCGGGAAGTGCGGCGTGGACCAGCCGGACGGGGGCCACGGCATTGAGGGTGAGCAGGGGCTCGATGTCGTTCGCCGCGACCTCCGTGAGGGGGGCGTAGCCGCCGGCACCGGCGTTGCTGATGAGCGTGCGCACGTCCCCGGCGGCCAGGCGGTCGGTGACAGTGGCGATGCCGTCGTGGGTACCGAGGTCGGCGGGCAGCACCTCGACGGCTGCTCCACGGGCACGGAGTTCCTCGGCGAGGTCGGCGAGCCGGTCGGCACGTCGCGCCACCAGGACGAGGTCATGGTCGCCCGCCAGGAGACGGGCGTAGGCGGCGCCGATACCGGAGGAGGCGCCAGTGATCAAAGCAATGGTTCGAGTCATGAGGCTGATTATTGCTCAAACGCCGAGTCGATGCCAAACGTTTGATAGTAATAAAGCGTCGTACCCTTCCTCTGTGACTCGACACAACCCTGGGCGTTGCGCCGCGCGGAACTGGCGGTGCAGAGACTCAACGAGCAGCAGCTGCGCCCGCTGGGGCTGGCGGCCCCGCACTACACACTCCTGACTTCGGTGCACGCGACCCGGGGCTCACCGGCGCCGAGCTGGCCCGCCGCCTCCGCGTGACCCCCCAGGCCGCCACGCGAGCATCGCTGCGGGCGTTGCTCGACCCGGTGTCCGAGACGGTTCGCCGGCGCTGACCTCGCCGCGGCCCTCTCCGCGTGGCTGCCGTCGGACCAGGCGAGCCCGGCTCATATGCAGCTGACTTATGCATATCAGGCCGTTGACGTCTGAGCGGGTGCCGTATTCTCGCCGCGTGAGACACGATGACGAGCAGCCCATCGGTGCCGACGCACTGGAGCGAGTGACGTGGGCGCTTCGCAGGGCGGAGTGGGCGGTGCAGGCCCGCAAGGATCAGCGGCTGCGACCGCTGGGTATCGCGGCCGCGCAGTACACCCTGCTGATGAACATCCACAGCGACCCCGGCCTGACCGGCGCGGAACTGGCCCGCCGTCTGAACGTCACCCCGCAAGCCGTGGCCTCTCAGGTGGCCCGCCTGGAGGAGCGCGGTCACCTGGAACGCCGACCGCACCCGCGCCACCGCCATGTGCAGGAGCTGCACCTCACCGACGCCGGCCTCGACTCCCTGCGCGACGCCGACGCCGTGATCATGGGGATCGAACAGCTGATCGCCGCGAAGCTGGGGCCTCGGAAGACCGCACAGCTGAGGACGTTGCTCGACGAGGTGGCCGACGTGGTCCGCGAGGCATGAGCGGGTAAGCCTGCCGACCCTCGTCCCCCACGGACGAGCACCGGTTCGGTCGACAGAGCTGGATCGTGCGGAGCCGCCAAGAGCCCGGTGCCAGAACCGTCACCGGCAACCCGTCCCACCGGGCCGGCACCGTCGAGCTCGGCGCGGGTGAGGACGCCGCTTCCAACTCCGCCTCGGCCTCCGGTCCAGCTAGCACCGACGCCACCACGCAGCCCTGGACCATCAAGCCGACAGAAGACGCCGCATGCCTCCCTCACTCCGAGCCGATGGGCAGTCTTGTTCGATCACGTCGGGCGACGACGAGCGTCCCCCCACGGTCGCGGCCGGAGGCGGTGGCGTACCGCGGGCGTGGTACGGGCAGTGACCGCCGGAGGGCGACGCAAAAGGCTGCCTCCTGCAAGAACCTTGAGGCCTGAACAACCTGGAGGTTGATTGTGATCGAGGTGAACGGCCTCAGTAAGAGGTACGGGGACAAGCTCGCGGTCGACGCGCTGAGCTTCACCGTGCGTCCTGGAGTGGTGACGGGCTTTCTCGGGCCCAATGGGGCGGGCAAGTCGACGACGATGCGGATGGTCATGGGTCTGGACCGGCCGTCGTCCGGAACGGTCCGCGTCAACGGCCGCCCCTACGAGCAGCACAGGGCTCCGCTGCAGGAGATCGGGGCGCTGCTGGAGGCGAAGGCGATCCACCCCGGACGCTCGGCGTACAACCACCTGCTCGCGCTGGCGGCGAGCAACGGCATCGGCAAGCGGCGGGTGCTGGAGGTGATCGACATGGTGGGCCTGACGGAGGTGGCCCGCAAGCGGGCGGGCGGGTTCTCGCTGGGCATGGGGCAGCGGCTGGGCATCGCCTCGGCACTGCTCGGCGATCCGCAGATCGTCATGCTGGACGAGCCGGTCAACGGCCTCGATCCCGAAGGGGTGTTGTGGATCCGCAACCTTTTGAAGGGTCTCGCGGATCTGGGGCGGACCGTCTTCGTCTCCTCTCACTTGATGACCGAGATGGCGTTGATCGCCGAGGACCTCATTGTGATCGGGAAGGGCCGGCTGCTGTCCGCGGGCCCGCTGGCCGACTTCGTCGCCCAGTCGTCCAGCCGGAGCGTACGGGTGCAGTCACCGCAGGCCGCGCCCCTGCGTGAGCTGCTGGTGGGTGACGGCGTCGTGGTCACCAGCAGCCGGCCCGGCGTGCTGGAGGTCCAAGGGCTGGAGGCCGCAGAGATCGGCGAACGCGCCGCGGCCGCCGGGCTGGTGCTGCACGAGCTGTTCGTCCAGGAGGCGTCGCTGGAGGAGGCGTTCATGGAGCTGACCCGCGACTCCGTTGAATACCACGCCACCACCGCAGAGTTCGCCACCGCCGGAAGGACGAGCCGATGAGCACCACTGCCCTCGACACTCAGGACGCGCAGAAGACGGCCGGGCCCGCCGGGCGGCATGCGAATGACCAGCGGGTGACCTTTCCGCGGGTCGTCCACATGGAATGGATCAAACTGCGCTCGCTACGCTCGACGCTCTACACGCTGGCGATCACCGTGACCCTGGTCGTCGGCCTCGGGCTGCTGTTCAGCAGTGTGGTCGGCTCAGGAGACGGTCCCGATCAGAATGATTTCGGTGACCCCACCTCGATCAGCCTGGGCGGGGTGTTGCTCGCCTCGCTGGCCGTCGCGGTGCTCGGGGTGCTGATGAGTGCCGGCGAGTACGCCACCGGGTCCATCCGTGCCACGTTGGCCGCGGTCCCCTCACGCCTGCCTGTGCTGTGGGGCAAGGTGGCCGTCTTCGCCTTGGTGAGCTTCGTGCTCATGTTCCTCGCTGCCCTGGGAGCCTTCCTGGCCGGTCAGTCGATCCTGTCCTCTCGCGGTCTGGACACCGCCGCGCTGTCCGATCCAGGGGTGTTCCGGGCGCTTGCCGGCGCTGCCGTCTATCTGACCGGTGCCGGGCTGATCGGCTTGGCGGTCGGCGTCCTGCTGCGCAACACCGCCGGGGCGATCACCCTCGTGGTGGGCGCGCTGTTCGTGGTGCCGGGGCTGATCCAGCTTCTGCCGAGCAGTTGGAACGACGCCATCGGCCCGTACCTTCCGTCGAACGCGGCGGACGCGGTCATGGCGGTGCAAACGGCCGGTGACTCGCTGTCACCCGGATCCGGGCTCGTGGTGTACGCCGGTTACATTGTTGTGCTCCTGGCCGGTGCGGCCGTCCTGCTCAAGCGGCGCGACGCGTGAGCCCCATCGCCTCGGACATCCCTCCAACCCGCTCGTACGCTGTCAGGCCTGAGGCGGGTGGCCACATCTGTGCGAAACCGAGGACCTGTACTAAGGAACGGTGAAGCCGTGATCGGACCTGCGTCGCTGCGACGGGTCACCGGCGCGCACCCACGGTTGATCGACGCCGCCCTCGCCACCCTCGTGGGCGGTCTCGGCCTGCTGCCCCTGCTGTTCGGACGGTGGCCCGACGGCGTACGCCCCTCGGGTGCCGACGCCGTCGCCGCGGCGGCCGCGTTCCTGCTTCTGCTCGCCCGCCGCCGGGCACCGCTGCCCGTCCTGGCGCTGACCGTGCTCGGGGAGGTGGCCTTCACCGTCCTGGAGTCGTATCCGTCACGGGTGCTGAAGATCGCCGCGTTGATCGCGGTCTACACCGTGGCCCGAACGGTCCGCCGGCGGATCGCCCTGATCGCCGTCACGGGCACAGCCCTCTCCCTGTACGCCGTCATCACCTACTCGACGGATTCGGCCACCGGCCCGGAGGCCGGCGCCGTGTTCGCCTGGACCGGGATGTTCGCCGCCGTCGGGGCCACCGTACGCACCTGGCACGCCTACGCCGCCGCGATGGAGGAGCGAGCTCTACGGGCGGAGGCGACCAAGGAAGAAGAGGCCCGCCGCCGGGTCGCCGAGGAGCGGCTGCGCATCGCGCGGGAGCTCCACGACGTGATCGCCCACCACATCGCCCTGATCACCATTCAGGCCGGGCTGGCCGATCGTTTCCTGCGAGGCCGGCCGGATCAGGCCGAGGTGGCGCTCGGCCACATCCGTGACGCCGGCCGCACGGTCCTGGACGAACTGGGCCCGCTGCTGCACGTACTGCGACAGTCCGGCGACGAGACGGACGAGGCCCCGCCGACCGACCCCGTGCCCGGCCTGTCCCGCCTCGGAGCGCTTCTCGAATCGCTGGCCGCGGCCGGGCTGAGCGTCCGCCATCGGCAGACCGGCCACCCGCGCCCCCTGCCGACCGCCATCGACCTGGCCGCCTACCGCGTCATCCAGGAAGGGCTGACCAACGCCCACAAACACGGCGCGACCGCTGAGGCGGACCTGCTCGTCGACTACGGGCCCGACGAACTGTGCATCCACATCACCAACCTGCCGCACCTCGGCTCGCCCCCGGTGTCGGCCGCTACCGGCACCGGCCACGGACTGACGGGCATGCGCGAGCGCGCCCACGCGGTCGGCGGCAGCCTTCGTGCGGCAGCGGACGCCGACGGTCGTTTCCTCCTCGCCGTGCGTCTACCGCTGCCCGTAGCCGGACCACCGACCGACACCCGCGCATCAGATCGGTCCGGCACCGCCCTGCGCGCTACCGCCGCTGAGGGAAGACTGGGATGACCATCCGCGTTCTGCTCGCCGACGACCAGGCCCTCGTCCGCACCAGCTTCCGCATGCTCATCGAGTCGGAGCCGGACATGGAGGTGGTCGGAGAGGCTGCGACGGGTGAGGAGGCGGTCAGGCTGGCCCGCAGCACGTGTGCCGACGTCGTGCTGATGGACATCCGGATGCCCGACATGGACGGTCTCGCCGCCACCCGCGCCATCTCGGCGGACGAGGACCTCGCGGGCGTACGGGTACTGATCCTGACGACCTTCGAGGCCGACGAGCACGTCTTCCAGGCGCTGCGTGCCGGGGCCAGCGGGTTCCTGGGAAAAAGTGTGGACCTCTCCTACCTCCTCGACGCCGTCCGGCTGGTCGCCCGCGGTGAAGCGCTGCTGTCACCCAGGGCGACCAAGGCACTCATCGCCCACTACCTCACCACGCCCGACATGACGAGCACTCCGGCCCCGGAGCTGACGAGCCTGACCGTACGCGAGCGCCAAGTGCTCGCCCTCGTGGCCGGCGGCCTCTCCAACGACGCCATCGCCGAACAGCTCCACATCTCGCCCTCGACCGCCAAGACCCATGTGAACCGCATCATGGCCAAGCTCGACGTCCGCGCCCGCGCCCAACTGGTCGTGGTCGCCTACCAGACCGGCTACGCCCACCCCAGCGCATGACCGGCTGAGGCGTACCGGCAAGTTGCCCGACCGTGCAGCCAACCGCCTCCAGGGTCAGACCGCCGGCGCCAGGCCGGGCAGGGGCTGTGCGGGACGGTGGATGGGGCCGGTGCCGTGCGACAGAGGCCGGCCCGTGCCGCGGTTGGTGTGGGCGATGATCTCCGCCGTGATGGAGACCGCTGTCTCCTCGGGAGTACGGGCGCCGATGTCCAGGCCGATCGGTGAGTGCAGACGGGCCAACTGGTCCTGCGAGACGCCGGCTTCCCGGAGCAGGTCGATGCGGTGCTCGTGTGTCCGTCGCGAGCCCATGGCGCCGACGTAGCCGAGAGGGAGGGTCAGTGCCAGACGCAGGAGAGGAATGTCGAACTTGGCGTCGTGGGTGAGCACGCAGACGGCGGTGCGGGCGTCGGTCCCGGTGGCGGCCAGGTAGCGGTGGGGCCAGTCGACGACGACTTCGTCGGCGTACGGGAATCGGGCGGGGGTGGTGAAGACGGGGCGGGCGTCGCAGACGGTGACCGAGAAGCCGAGGAAGTGGCCGGCCCGGCTGAGGGCGGAGGCGAAGTCGACGGCACCGAAGATCAGCATGCGGGGGCGGGATGCGTGGGTGTGGACGAGCACGCCCAGCCGTTCGGGGCAGGTGTCGGCGTCACCACCGACCTCGATGCGGGCTGTGCGGCCCGCCCGCAGGAGCGCGCGGGCATGCGCCACGACCGCCCGGTCCTGGCTGGCTTCGCCGAGAGTGCCGTCGTGGGGACCCGCGTCGGGAACGTGGAGCGTCCTGCCGACGAACTCGTCGGGGCCGTCGACGACCTGGGCCACGGCCGTGGGGTGCCCCGCCAGCACGGCGTCGAGGGCGGCGCCGAGCTGGGGCTCGGCGGCGGGGTCCACACGCTGTACCAGGACCTCGATCTCGCCGCCGCAGGTCAGTCCCACGGCGAAAGCATCGTCGTCGGAGTAACCGAAGCGGGCGCGAGCCGCCGGCCCGCCGTGTGCGAGGACGTGTTGGCACAGTTCGTAGACCGCCGCTTCGACACAGCCGGCGGAGATGCTGCCAACGGCGGTGCCGTCCGTGTCGACGGCGAGGGCGGTGCCGACGGGCAGGGGCGCACTCCCACTGACGTCGACAGCGGTGGCGAGGGCGAAGGGGCGGGCCTCGCGGCACCACGTGCGCAATGTGTCCGCGATGTTCAGCATGGCGGGCTTTCCGTGAGGTGACGGGCTTCGGGGAACCGCCGCCGCGCCCTAGGGGAGGAGGACGCGGCGGCGGCCGCTGGTGCGGGCGGTGTGGCGTAGTACGCCGTTGTACCGCCGGAAGTGCCCCGGTGGCCGGTGGCGGACCGGTCACCCGGGTGCTCAGAGCAGGGCTTCGGCGGTGATGGGCAGTTCGCGGATGCGGCGGCCGGTGGCGTTGAACACCGCGTTGGCGATGGCGGGCGCCACTCCGACGATGACGATCTCGCCGAGTCCCTTGACGCCGATGGGGTCGGCTTCGCGGTCCTCCCCGTCGATGAAGATCGCCTTGAGGTCGTGGATGTCGGCGTGGCTCGGCACGAGGTAGTCGGCGAAGTTCGCGTTGACGATCCGGCCGTCGCGGTGGTCGGTGACCGTGTGCTCGAGGAGGGCCTGACCGATCCCGCCGGTCATGGCACCGATGGCCTGGCTGTCGGCGAGCCTCGGGTTGATGATCCGGGCGGCGTCGTACACGCCCACCATGCGCCGCACCCGTACCAGGCCGAGGCGGGCGTCGACGGCCACCTCGGCGAAGATCGCGGAGTAGGCGTAGAGAGAGAACTTCTCCGGTTCCGGCGCCCCCGCGTACGAGCCGAGCACTTCGAGGTGCGTCCGGTCGTTGCGGGCCAGGAGCCGCTGGTAGGTCTCCCCGCGAGCGGGCTCGTCCTTCACATACAGCCGACCGCCTCGTACGACGATGTCGGCGGCATCGGCCCCGTACAGCGGTGATCCCTCGTCCTTGACCGCGAGCGTGATCGCCTGCGTGCGCAGCTTGTCGCAACCGTCCTGAACGGCGGATCCGACACTGGCCATGGTCATCGAGCCTGCGTGGACGGGGGCCGGGGGCATGAGGGAGTCCCCCAGCCGGAAGGTCACCTGGCGCATGGTCAGGCCGAGGGCGTCGGCGGCGACCTGGCTCATGGACGTGGCCGTGCCGGGACCCATGTCGCTGGTGGAGGACTGCACCAGGGCGGTGCCGTCGGCGTCGAGGCGGACCGAGGCCTGGGCCCGGCTGCGCGCGGTGTCGTAGACACCGGCGGCCATGCCCATCCCGATGAGCCAGTCGCCCTCCCGCGTCGAGCGGGGCTCGGGGTTGCGCCGGTGCCAGCCGAACTCGCGAGCCCCCACGCGGTAGCAGTCGCGCAGGCGGCGGGTGGAGAACGGCAGATTGCTGGACTCGTCGTCGGACGGTTCGTTGCGCAACCGCAGCTCGATCGGGTCCACGCCCAGTTCGTGGGCGAGTTCGTCCATGGCCGACTCGACGGGGTAGGCGCCGCTGGCATAGCCGGGGCCGCGCATGAACCACGGCGTGCTCACGTCCAGCGGGACGTGGTCATAGGCCTGGCGGACGTTGGGCGTGCTGTAAAGCATCTGGCCGGGGACGAGAACGCTTTCGCTGTAGGTCTCGTAGCGGGAGGACTCGGCGCGGACGTCGTGCGTCGACGCGGTCAGGCGGCCCTGTCGGTCGGCGCCCACGCGCAGTTCGTACTCGTACGCGGGCCGGAATCCCACGGCGAAGTACATCTGCCGGCGGGTGAGGACGAGCTTCACCGGGCGTTTCACCTCGCGCGCGGCCATGGCCGCGATGACGGAGTGCACCCAGGTGCGGGCGGCGTTGCCGAAGGCGCCGCCGACGAACGGCGAGATGACGCGGATGTTGGTCGGCGGGATGCCGAACTCGCCGGACAGGGTGAACACGGTGCCCTGCACGTACTGGGTCTTCTCCCAGACGGTCAGCCGGTCGCCGTCCCAGCGGGCGACGATGCCGGCCGGTTCCATCGGGTTGTGGTGGTTGCGGGCCGTCCGGTACGTGCCCTCCAGCCGGACAGCGGCGGAGTCCAGGGCCCCGTCGGCGTCGCCGCGTGCATAGGTCTGGGTTTCGCCGGCGGCCTCGGCTTCGCTCAGATCGGTCGAGGAGGTCTCGGTGGCGTAGGAGACCTTCACCAGGCTCGCGGCGTGCTGCGCGCTCTCCAGTGTGGTCGCCACCGCGACCGCGACCGGCTGTCCGAAGAACTGGACCCGGTCGTCCTGGAAGGCGCGCAGCGGCTTGCCCGGCGGGAACCGCCCTTCGACGGGCGGCAGCTTGGGCGCGTTGAGGTGGCTGATCACCTTCAGGACGCCGGGCTGGGCTTCGGCGGCGCGGGTGTCGACGCCCGTGATCCGGCCGCGGCCGATGCTGCTTTCCACGATGACCGCGTGCACGACTCCGTCGGGGCTGTTGTCGGCGGCGTACTTCGCACCCCCGGTCACCCTCAGCCGTGCGTCGACCCGGGGCAGCCCCGCACCGACTGCTGCCTGCGGCTGACTCATTGGATGCCTCCTACGATGCGCAGCTGGCGCTCGACGGTGCGTTTGAGCAGTTCGGGCTTGAAGCGGTTGTGGGCGAGGGGGTGGGCCCCGTCGGCCGCGTGCTCGGCGGCCTCGGCCCACAGCCGGTCGGAGGGGCGTTCACCGACGAGGTGGCTTTCGACGGCGGGCAGTTTCCACGGCACGGTGCCCACACCGCCGGCGGCCACTTTCGCCTCGCGGATGACGCCGCCGCGGATGTGCAGCGCGACCGCGGCCGAGGTGAGCGCGAACTCGTAGGACTGACGGTCGCGCACTTTCAGGTAGCCGGACTTCAGCGGACGCGCATGGGCCGGGATCTCCACAGCGGTGATCAACTCGCCTTTGCGCAGGGCCTGTTCGCGGTTCGGCGTGCTGCCCGGCCGGAGCAGGAAGTCGGCGAAGGGGACACGGCGTTCCCCGTCCGGGCCCAGCAGGTGCACCGTCGCCTCCAGCGCCGCGAAGGCCACGGCGGCGTCGGAGGGATGGGTGGCCACGCAGTGGTCGGAGGTGCCGAGGATCGGGTGGCTGCGGTTGTATCCGTGCAGGGCGGCGCATCCGGAGCCGGGCTCGCGCTTGTTGCAGGCGGCGGTCACGTCCCGGAAGTACGTGCACCGGGTGCGCTGCATGATGTTGCCGCCGATCGTCGCCATGTTCCGCAACTGGGCCGACGCGCTCAGCTCCAGCGCCTCGGAGATGACGGGATACAGGACACGCACCTTGGGGTGGGCGGCGGCCTCGGCCATGCTGACCAGGGCGCCGATGCGCAGGCCCCCGCGCCCGGTGACGGTGACCTCGCGCAGCGGCAGGGTGCTGATGTCGACCAGCGAGCCGGGGCGTTCGACGGTCTCGCGCATCAGGTCGACGAGTGTGGTGCCGCCGGCGATGTAACGCCCGCCGCGCCGACCCGCGTTGAGGGCCTCACGCATGTCCGCGGCTTTGGTGTAGGTGAAGGGATACATGGAGCGCGGTCCTCACTTCCGGCCGGCGGCCTGCTCGACCGCCCGCTCGATCTTCACGTAGCAGCCGCAGCGGCAGAGGTTGCCGCTCATCCACTCCCGGATCTCCTCCGGCGAACTGGTGTGACCCTCCTGGATGCATCCGACGCCGGACACGATCTGCCCCGACGTGCAGAAGCCGCACTGGAAGGCGTCCTGGTCGATGAACGCCTGCTGCAGCGGGTGGAGCCGGTCGCCCTGTGCCAGGCCCTCGATCGTGGTGACCTCGGCGCCCTCCAGTCGCACGGCGAGCGTCAGGCAGGAATTGACCCGGCGTCCGTCGACCAGGACCGTACAGGCGCCGCAGGCACCGGCGTTGCAGCCCTTCTTCGAACCGCTCAGGTCGAGATGCTCGCGCAACAGGTCCAGCAGCGAGGTGCGGTTGTCGACCGTGACCGTGTGCCGGACCCCGTTGACCGTCAGGGACAGGCGGCTGCCTGCCGGGCCCTCGGCGGCGAGCGCGGACGGCGACGCGATCAGGCCGCCTGCCACAGCGGCTCCTCCGACAACGGTCGTCGTGGCGATGAAGGTACGCCGGGTGGGTGGTGGTGTGGGGGGCTCGCCGGAGGGAGTCACCGCTTGGGGGGAACGTTCGGTGGACATGTCCACTCTCCCTTGGTGGGGGTACGGGTGGTGGTCACGGGCGTATCGATGGCCAAGCCGTACCGCGAAGGCTCGGACGGACTGCCGTTCCCACCGGCGGGATGGCAGGCAGGGGATGGGTGGTGCCGCCGGACAGCAGGGCTCATTCGGCTCCCATAGGTGCGTCGAGCGCGGCACACCCGTCTTTCAGGACCGTCACCGCCTGCCGAGGAGCCGTCGGTAAACAAGGCCAGGGTTCGGTGCACCTGCCCAGCATTAACCTCTTGATTCACAACAAGCAAGCCTCATTGCATCAAGCACCTTTACACTGACCTTCTCCAATGGCTCGGCGCCCCTGTCCAGACCAGGGGCCGTTCGGGTAGAAGGCGGTGAGGCCGGTCTGCCAGGAGACCCACACGCGACTGTTCGACTCCCTGATCAAACGGTTCGAGCGGCAGCCCGCCGGAGTGAAAGGGCGGCAGCGTCCCGGCGTTCGAGCACCATCCGCGACTTCGACGAGCTGAACTCGTCGTCTGCTCCGGCCGGCAGTGGAACCGAATCCGCGCCAGCGGTTGATGGAGGAAAGGCCCATGCCTCACGCGCGCGAGCCAGGACGCACCGTCAGCTCTCGACTGTGGGATCTGCTGTTCTCCTTCGACCCCAGCCACACCGAGCTGACACTCGCCGACCTGGTCCGACGTACCGGCATGCCGCACGCCACCGCCAGGCGCCTGACCCTCGAACTTGTGGCGGCAGGCGCGCTGGAACGCACCAGAGACAACCGCTTCGCGATCGGCCTGCCGCTGTGGCGCCTCGGGACCCTCGCACCACGCGCCGAGACGCTGCGCAGTGCCGCGCAGCCGTTCGTGGAGGACCTGTACACCGCTCTTCGCCAGCATGTGCAGCTGGCTGTCCTCCAGGGCAACCAGGCCGTGATCATCGAGCGGTTGTCGGCCGTCAACGCCGTCGGCCTGACGTCACAGATCGGCGGCCAGTTGCCCCTGCACTGCTCGGGAGTTGGCAAGGTGCTGCTGAGCCACAGCAGTGCGGCCTTCATCGATGAGGTGCTGGCGGGCAGGCTGCAACGCTTCACTCCCAGAACGATTGTGGATCCGGCCGAACTCCGGCGCGAACTGGCGTCCTGTCGCTCGACCGGAACGGTCGTCGTCAAGGAAGAGCTGAGCGAAGCGGCCGAGTCGGTCGCGACGCGCATCGTCGACGGCCGCGGCAACGTCGTCGCGGCCCTCTCCGTCGTGGTGGCCGCGGGCTCGATCAAACTGCAGGCGGCCGTTCCCACGCTGGTCGCGAGCGGACTGGGACTGTCCAGGAGCCTCGGCTGGAAGCCGGGCATCCCCATCCACAGCTCTTAACCCTTCGGGGGACGAGGAAACCGGCACGTGGCGCGATGAACCAGGGCCTCGACGGTGGGGGCCATGGGGCTGCTCGGCGCGGTGGCCAACTCGCCGAGCGGCGACAACGTCTTGGGAGTGCCCCCGACAATCTGCCTGCCCCTGCCGCCCCGCGTCGTCGCACCCGGCTTCCCGTCATGCGCGTCCGACCCGTTTCAGGCGACTGCCCCTTGAGAGCGGGCGATGGGCACGATGCTCCACCAGGTGACGCAGCGCAGGCACCACTCCAAGGGCCCGTAGCGGTACCGGCGCAGCCACCAGTGGCTGAGGACGGCCTGTACCGCGAGGATCCCCGCTGCCAGCAGCATGGCGGTGCCCCAGCGCGCGGAATCCTTGAGGCCGAGCAGCGGGGTGGCCGCGGTGACGGCGAGTGTGGCGGTGAAGTAGTTGGTCAGTGCCATCCGGCCGAGCGGTTCCAGGACCGCCGACAACGGGCGGCCGAGCCGTGTGCGTAGCAGGAGCAGCAGGGCGGTGGCGTAGGCGAGGGCGCCGAGCAGTCCGGCTTCGGCGGCGATGCGGGTGGCGAACGGCCCGAGCGTCGGATAAGTGTACTGGCACCACACCGCGGCGGCGGCTGCCGGGGCCGCCAGGGCGAGAACGGCGGCCAGTTGGCCGGTGCGGCGGTCCAGGGTGTGGGCAATGCCGAGGCGGGCGACCGCCAGGCCGAGCAGGAACAGGCCCGGGATGCTGAGGATTCCGCCGCTGGCCACGGTGACCGAAGCGACGGTGCCCAGCAGGCCGCCGGTCAGCACCAGCCACGTCGGCAGCCAGGTGGCCGGCAGCAGGATGACGAGTCCGACGATCGCGTACGGAGCCAGCGCCTCACCGGGCTGGAGGAGTTGGTGGGCGGCGCCGAGCAGGCCCAGGGCGACCAGGCGGCGCGCCAGGAGCAGGCGGGGGCGGTCCGACCGCTGGGAGGCGCTGTCCAGGAAGATCGCGAAGCTGAGCCCGAAGAGGAAGCAGAAGATCGGGAAGAAGCGTTCCTGGACGAACAGGTCGAGGAACTTTGCGATGGGGTACCAGTGGTAGGCGCTGTCCGTCGGGTTCATGGGCGTGATCTGGTTGATGTTCACCAGGAGGATGCCGCAGAGCGCGAAGCCGCGTAGGGCGTCGAGGGCGGTGATCCGCCGTGCGGCTTCCTGTCGGGGCGCCGCAGCCGGAGCTGGTGCCGTGTCGCCGAGCACCGGAGTCGTGAGATTCATGAGGCTCACGATGCTGCCGAGTGGCGGCTGGTCGCTTCGGCCACAAGGCCGATCGGCTTCGGCCCCAGGGCCGATCTTTCCGCCTGGGGCCCAGCCGCGGCGACGGTTCCGAGGGAGTCCCGAGACCCGTTCCCGAGGCGGACCCGTGCGGAGCGATAGTGAAAATTCCGCAGCGCGGCGGAGCAGGCCCTGGGCGCGGTGGCGGTCCAGGACGGAGGGGGCCGCGGTGATGCCCGCGGAAGCGATCCCGGTTGACGGACGCGCTCGGTTCCGGTGGCCGGGAACTGACCGAGCACGAGGGACATCGTCGCGATCCAGCGGGTCGGAGCCCTCGGGCACAGTGACGGTGACCTGGAGGCCGTTCTCGCCGCGCCGCTCATAGCGACCCGGACCAGTCGGTGTCGCCGCCGGCAGTGAGCGCCTCACCGAAACACGGCACCGTCGACCGTGGCCAGGGCCCGGGTCGGACCGGAGGGCTTCCTCAGACAGGCGCTCACCAGGACGGGAGAGCCGGTGGTCGTGCGGTACGAATTCAGCGGGCGACCTCGATGGTGACGAGGGCGCACAGGACGAGGCACAGCCCGGCGAGTGTCGCCAGGGCCACGTCGAGAACGGTGAGTATCTGCATGCCGTCGACGATCCCGTCGTACCGTCGCGTCCCTCCTCGGCCGCCGGGCCGGTCCTGGGTGGCCCGCATCGGCCTGCGGGCCGACCCGCTGCTCCGCCACACATCCGTACCCTTTGTCGCGTGGAACCCGATAGTCCGCTCTCCCCGGCCCTCCGGCGCGCCATCACGGCCTCCCTCTGCGCGGCCCTGGCCCTGGTATGGCTGTTCGACCTGGTGACCTACTACGACCCGCAGGGCCGCTGGTCCAGCTGGTTGCCCTTGGTCTCCGGCCCACTCGCCGCCGCCGCGCTGCTCCTTCCCGACTGCCGGCCGGGTCCCGAACGACGGGCCGGTGCCGCCGCGCTGGGCTCCTTGGCCCTGACCGTGGGCCTTTGCGCGTATGCGCCGCTCACCAGTGGTACGTGGGGCCTGCTGGAAACGGTCGCCCTGCTCGTGCTGCTCGCCCGGACCGCGCGGAGGGTGGAACGCCCGGCCACGGCCCTGACACTCTCGGCGGCGCTGGCCGTCGCGGTGATCACCATGCCGCTGCGCGGAGGCACGGAAGACCCCTTTCTCCAGTACTCCTTCGTCCTGACGTTCGTCGTCGCCGGCGCTGCCGGCCTCGGTGGCTATCTGCGCCTCCTGGACTCCCGCCGCGCCCGGGCCGTGGCCTCCGTACGCCACAACGAGCGCCTGGAACTCGCCCGGGACCTGCACGACTTCGTCGCCCACCACGTCACCGGCATCATCGTGCACGCCAACGCCGCGCTGATGATCCAAGAGACCTCGCCGGAGCAGATCAAACCCCTGCTGGAGGGAATCTCCCGGGCCGGCGGGGAAACCCTGGACTCCATGCGCCGGCTCGTGCGGGTGCTGCGCGAGGACGACCACCAGGCCGCACGCCCGGGTGAGCTGCCGACCGAGCTGAAACACCTGGTCTCCGCGTTCGCCGAGAACGGAACGGCCGCGGCGTTGGAGATCGCGCCCGAGCTCCGTGGGATCCGGCTGGCCCCGGAGGTGGAGACGTCGGTCCACCGTGTGGTGCAGGAGGCCCTGACGAACGTACGCCGCCACGCCCATGGCGCGGACGTCGTCGTCCGACTCTCACTCGACCCCCAAGGTCACCTCCGGGTGGAGGCGCGCAACACCGCGCCGCAGACGCGCTCCAGTGGGCCGATCGGCGGGCGGAGCGGCTTCGGCCTGGTGGGTCTGCGGGAACGCGTGGAGGCCGTGGAGGGGTCGCTGACCAGCGGCCGGACTGCGGACGGCGGCTGGTGCGTGAGTGCCGCCTTCCCTGTCCTGGAGGCTGTGGAAGGATCACCGGCATGAGCGACGGCAGTGATCACAACGGCCCACGGACGCGGGTACTGATCGCCGACGACCAGGAGATGGTCCGCACCGGCTTCCGGCTGATCCTGGGCACCCAGCCCGACCTCGAGGTGATCGGCGAGGCGGCCGACGGCGCCCAGTGCGTCGAACTCGCCCGCAGGATGCGTCCCGACGTGTGTCTCGTCGACATCCGCATGCCCAGGCTGGACGGTCTGGAGGTCACCCGGGCCCTGGCCGGACCGGGCGTCACCGACCCTATGCGCGTGGTCGTGGTGACCACCTTCGACCAGGACGACTACGCCTACACGGCCCTGCGCAACGGCGCCTGCGGCTTCCTGCTCAAGGACGCCGGCTCCACCCTGCTGATCGAGGCCGTGCGCTCCGCCGCCCGCGGGGACGCCCTGGTCTCCCCCGCCGTCACCGTGCGGCTGCTCAAGCACCTCGCCGGACTGCAGCCACCGGCAGCGGTGCCACATCCGCTGTCCGAGCGGGAGCTCGAGGTCGTACGCCTGGTGGCGGTGGGCCGCACCAACCAGGAGGTGTGCGGCGAGCTGTACGTGTCCCTGGGCACGGTCAAGACGCACCTGGCCAACATCAAGGACAAGCTCGGCGTGCGCAACCGCGTCGAGATCGCCGCCTGGGCCTGGGAAACGGGTCTCGTTCACGACCGCAAGACGCCGCCCGTCTGACGCGGAGGTCGGCCTACGGGCCGACCCCGGCCGCCCGCTGTCGGCCGCCTGGCCGAGGCGCGGCCACCGTCCGGCGGGCCACTCTCCTGGTGACAGCCTCACCGCAGCAAGCGCATCGCAGGAGAGAACATGAAATACGTCGCTGTGTCCCTGGCGACCGCCACCGCCGTGGCCGTGGGCGGGCTCGCGTTCGTGGCCGTACCGCGGCTGCTGAGCACGGAATCGACCAGCACCGTCGGCTCCACCGGGAGCGTGAGCCGTGCGGAGGTCGAGAAGCAGGTCCGCGAGAACTACTCCCTGCCGCTCGTCCAGGAGAAGCCGAAATCCGTGAGCTGTGCCGGAGGCCTCAGGGTGCGACAGCGCGACTCGGTCCAGTGCGCGGTGACGTCCGGGAACGGGAAGCGACAGCAGATCATGGTGTCCGTGACCAAGGCCGACGGAAACAGCATCTCGTACGACTACGCGGTGCTGGCGGGCTGACCGAGGTGCTCAGCTCGTTGCACGCAGGTCCGACGTCGGTACAGCGTCAGGATTGAGCTCGGCGAGCATCCGGAGCAGCAGGGAACGTATGACTTCCCGCTCCCCAGGCGCGAGGACCGCCAGCGCTTCCATATCAAGACGCTCCACCACAACCCGCGCCCGCTCGGCGAGCTTTGCACCGCTCGCGGTGACGGTCAGCTGGACGGTTCTGCGGTTCGAAGGGTGTTCGCGGCGGATGAGAAGGCCGCGGTCGACCAGCGTGTTGACAGCGGCCCCCATGGACTGGGGAGTGAAGCCGGTCCGACGGGCGATCTCCGCTGCGGAGATGCCCGGCACCCAAACGGCGTGCTGCAGCGCGTTGTGCTGCGCGGTCGTGAGGTTGAGCGAACGCAGCGCTCTCTCAAGTCGCGTTCCCATCACATGCACCGTCTGCCATGCCACGTAGCCCACGCGCGTGGACGGATCTGCGGGAGTGCGGCTCATGAGCGGCTCCGATAGTAAGGCGCCTGATATTTTTGTGGTAGAACTATAAGGTACCTTACATGCAGGGATGGAGCACGCCACCATGTCCACACCACCCACCACTTCCGTCGAGCCACGTCACGCGCCCCATCACCACGCGATGGACACCGCTCCGGCGCAGCAGGGTGCCACCGGAGCGAGGGGAGTTCTGCTGCCGGTCGCGATCGTGCTGGTCATCGGCTCGATCTTTGTCAGCGTGTTTCTGGCCGCCTTTCACGCCCCGCGCCCGCACGACCTTCCGGTCGGCGTCGTCGGGACGACCCAGCGGCTCGAACAGATCACCGGCGGACTGGAGCTCGGGCTCCCCGGCGGATTCGAGGTGAAGCGCTACGCCGACGAGAACGCAGCCCGCCACGCACTGCAGGCCCGAAAGGTGTACGCCGCCTATGTCGTCGGCCCCGAAAAGTCCGCCGAGCTGCTGTATGCCGGAGCCAATGGCCCTTCGGTGACCTCGACGGTCACCGGCGCCTTCTCCGGAGTCGCCAAGGCCGGCGGCGAACGGATGACCGCGAAGGACGTCGTACCGGCGTCAGCGGGCGACACCCGCGGTATGTCGGTGTTCTACGCCGGGTTCGGCGTCGTGCTGGCCGGGTTCCTGTTCGGCACGATGACCTACCAGATGGCTCCCCGACTGGAGTACCGGTGGAGGTTGGCCAGCCTGGCCTCCTTCAGCGTCCTCGCCGGTGTCCTGGTGGCGCTGATAGCCGGAAGCGTTGGCTTCTCCGCACTGCCGGGACCGTTCCTGGGCATCGCGGGGGTCATTGCTCTGATGGCGGCGGCGGTAGGCAGCGCGAGCATGGCGTTCATCCGCGTCTTCGGGCGGGCCGGGATGTCGTTGGCCGCCGTGGTCCTGTTCACCTTCGGCAACAGCACGAGTGGTGGCACGCTGCCCACCGCCTACCTGCCGGACTGGCTGCACCCGTTCTCGGAGATCCTCCCGGTGGGCGTCGGTGTACGAGCCGTCCAGGGCCTGTCCCACTTCAACAACGACGGTCTCACCGCCGGCGTCGTCGTCCTGGTGACGTGGATCCTCGTTGCCGCCGCGGTGCTCTTCTGGCGTGATGCCCAAGGGTCACGCCGTGCACCCGCCGCCTGACCCGGCTCCCGGACGAGCGCCGTTCCCCGGCCCACCGTAGGCCAGTTGAGGCACTCGTGTGCCGGGAGCGGTGAAGGCTGCGCTCACAGCACAGGCCGCAACCAGCGCCCACTCGGTGCTGCGGCCGACGTATGTCGCAAGAGGCCTAACCTCGAGCAGCGAACGCGGCGGCCGCTTCCTCAAAAGACGCGGGTTCACGGCCGAGCAGCATCCGCAGGACGTTGCTGTTGCCGCGCAGGCCGTGCCGGTCGTAGTCCTGCCACATGGCCCGCATGTCGGGGCCCCGGGACGGATCGTCGGCCACCGGGGGCGGGAGCGGCGCTTCCTCCCAGTCGACCGTCCTCGCCTCGAGCTCCACACCTCGTACACGTCCCGCGATGCGCAGGGCCTCGGCCGGTGTGGTGGTGGGGCCCGCCAGTTCGTACGTCGCCGAGCCATGGCCCTGCTCGGACAGAACCTTCACGCCGACTTCCGCGAGCTCGCGCAGATCGATGAACGAGAACTTGTTGTGGACGTCGAACGGCACGTTCACCGACCCCGCGGGAGCCCTTCCCCACGTCGACAGGACGATCTGGGCGAACATCGACGGCTGGAGGATCGTCCAGTCCAGGTCCGAACCCCGCACGGTGGCTTCGGCGTTCGCCTTGCGCATGTGGTGACGCAGGCCGGGGGTGTGCGGGTGGAGGACGGACAGGTACACGAACCGCCGCGCGCCCGCGTGCTCGGCCGCCTCGAGCGCCCTGATCGCGAAGACGTCCTCCTCCGGATGGAACGCCGGAGGAATCATGAACACGAAGTCGGCGTTCTTCACCGCCTGGCGGACGGCGTCGGGCTCCGCGAGATCCGCCTCGACGATTTCGTCGACGCCCAGAGCGGCCACCCGTTCACGACCCCCCGGACCGTGCACCACTGCGCGGACCCTGAACGGAGACCGCTGGGCCGCCTCCAACAGGTACCTACCGCAGAGCCCGGCCGCCCCGATCACCGCGAGCAAGGGCCGCTCTTCATTGCGTACGGCTTCTGGTTCGGACACTTTCGGGTTTCCTCTCGCTGGTTCCTTTGATGGCTTCGCAGAAGGGCCATGGCCTGACCGGTGACCGGCCCGTCGGGCACGTAGTCGAGGACCGCCTGCGTTCCCCGCGGTGCCAGCTCGCACAGCCGGCCGCCGAGAGCGTTGCTCGTCGCCCAGCCGTAGAGGAGTTCGTCAAGGGCGACGATGGCGGCCGGGATACCACCGGAGAGCCCAGCAACGGTCTTGAGCCGTTCCCTCTGGCGGCCGACCCGACCCCGCCGCCGCACTCGACCGACTGCGCGGGGAGACCCACGCCCGGAATCCAAGCCACGGGTTCGGTCATGGACGCGGGCGGTGTCGGCGGGAGTCGCCACTCGCCAACTCTGACCACTCGCCGACTCGGGCCGTCGCAACTCCGGCCGGCCGCGATCAACGCTCGGCGGTCACGCCTTCGTGACCGGTGAACGCCCGGCCAGAACGGACTCCATCAGGAAGCGGAGCATCTCGTGCGCCGGTCTGTTCCTGTCGTTGGGCACATGCGCGCCTTCGAACACGGTGACCACGGTATCGCGCAGGAGCGCGGCATCGATGTCGGGGTCGCCGTCGAGGCCGTGCTCGACGATGACCTCGTCGACCAGTCCGACGATCCAGCCCAGGAAGGTGTTGTGGGCGGCTCGAACCGCCTCGGAATGCGGCAGCCGGTCGTGCATGGCCTGATGCAGCGGCCGCGAATAGCGCATGTCGGACAGCCCCCGCACCAGCCGGCTCAACGGGTCGGCACCCGCCTGCTCCGCACTGAGGGTACGGATCTCGCGGCTGAGCATCCGGTCCATCACCGCGGCGAAGATGTCGTCCTTCGAGTCGAAGTACCAGTACACATTGCCCCGGGCCACACCGGCGGCAGCACTGATGTCCGCCATCGTGGTCTTGGCATAGCCCTTGGCGAGGAACAACTCTGTGGCCGCGGCGAGCAGATCACCCGCCCGCTCTTCACGGGGGATCTGCTGGCGGTTTCGCGGCATCCCGGGCTCCTCTGATGTGTTCAGCTCGTCTCAACTGAGTGTAGACAGCGAGCTGGACCAGCCCGATGTCAATGAAGCGATCTTGCCGAGAGACTGTGCGAAATGGCGCTGCGGCGGAGCCTCCGCCGACCACGACCAGGGACTGCGTGAGAAGCACGCCGCCTACAGCGATGGTCAGGCCGAAACGGTGCGGAAGAAGTGCTGGTCTCGATGTGGCCGCAATCCAGGACCCTCGACGGCGGTCCTCGGCGGCACCCCCGGCACGAGCCCCGTCGCGGCATCACCGGAGGGAATGCTCACCCTTGATCATCGCCGGCGCGGTGCAGGTCTTGCTCGTCTTTGCTTTGGCTGCCTGGTCAGCCCCTCCCCGAGGAAGGTCACCTGTCCTGCGCCGCGCATAGACTCTGCTTCATGGCCAAGAACCGCGCCGTGAAGCGGACCCGCAGCGCACCCTCCGGCGAACCCAGCCCCGGGGGTCAAACCGAGCCGGCAAAGGACAGCGAGGCTGCGGAACCGATCCGGTGGCTCAACGAGGAGGAGCTCCAGGCCTGGATGGCCCTGGTCGCCGTGGTGACCAAGCTGCCCGCGGCAATGGACCGACAGCTCCAGCAGGACGCCGAGCTCACACACTTCGAGTACCAGGTCCTCGTGGGCCTGTCCCGGGCCCCCGAGCACACCCTTCGCATGAGCGAGTTGGCCGGCTTCACCGCGAGTCAGCTGCCGCGTCTGTCCCAGGTCGCGACCCGCATGGAGCGGCGCGGCTGGCTCACCCGCCGCCCTGATCCCACCGACGGCCGTTACACACTGGCCGGCCTGACCGACGCGGGGTTGGCGAAGCTCGAGGCCAGCGCCCCCGGTCATGTCAGCGCGGTCCGCCGCCTCGTCTTCGACAGCCTCTCCCCCACGCAGGTGCGTCAGATGGCCCAGATTTCGCGGCGCATCCTGCAAGGCAGCGCCGAACTCCACTGAGCCTCAAGGCCGTGACGTCTCGGTTCAGGCACGAGACATGACTTCACGCATGAAGCGAATCGCACGAACAATCAGTTGCGCCGTGAAGTGATGCCGGATATAACTTCATGCATGAAGTGATCGGCAGGGCACGGCGATTACGCCATCGTCCGCCGTCCGCACCAGGCATCCATGGTCACCGGCCATGTCCTGCCCGTCGACGCGGGCAGAACGCCCGACGAGCGACTCCGAGATGCGTAGCAACGTTCCATACACAGACGCAGGAGCAAAGCCATGTCAGAAGAGTCCGGCAACACCCTCGCCACGAGGCGCGGAATGCTTGGTATAGCGGGGGCGGTCGCGGGCGGACTGGCGGTCAGCCAGATGGCTGCCGGCAGCGCCTCAGCTGCCACCGACAGCATGGGATCGACCGCCACGCGGACGATCAGCCTGGCCCAGGCCCAGCGACTCGCCGAGGCCGCCGTCCGCTACGTGCGCGCCCACCCGACGCTTCCCCCCATGTATGTGCTGGTCGTTGACTCCGCCGGCGAAGCCAAGGCATCCCTCCGCATGGACAACAACAGCTCGGCGGCGGCCGCGTTGGTCCCGCAGAAGGCACACACCGCACGCACCTACCGGGCCGCCACCGCCGACCTGGCCTCCAACATCAAGGACCCGGGCCAGATCGCCTCCCACGTCGCCAGTGGCGCCAGCCTGCTGGCCGGTGGTCGACCGATCTTCGAGAGCAGTCAGTTCATCGGCGCCCTCGCCGTCGGCGGAGGCACCCCGGCCCAGGACGACGAGGTCGCCCGCGCCGCGCTGGCCGCGCTCTGACTCCGCGACGAGAAGGCGCGCCATCTTCACCCCTGCGCACCTCTATGCAGGGGCCGTCTTCTCGTCATCGTGGCTGCGGATGTCCCGTCGGTCGGCGCATCCGCAGCCGCACATCACCGGGACCCCACATTGGGCACATCAGGACGCTCGACGGCGGCAACGTCCGTGCGCCTGCGACAACTTCGCTGAGTCGTCCTCCGTGTACCAGCGAGCCCTCCCCTGGCGACCCGCAAACCGGCCATCAGCGGGACCCGGCTCAAGGGCGGTTCCGGACTGCACGCCGGCATCGCCCTCGCCGCGCAGGACGGGCCGGGTGAGACCCCGGTTTCGACCGCTCTCCCGTCAGGCGGTCGCTCGCTTGCCGAAGCCGGCGGTGAGCCCGCTGATGAGCTGGTGGCGGCCGAGGATGTAGAGGGTGAGGATCGCAGCGTGGAGAGGACCAGGTGAGGAGCAGCGGGAAGAGGAAGCCGTTCCAGACGTTCAGGGCGTCGTAGATCGTGACCGTGATCAGAGCGGGCCGCGACAGGGGTGCGGCCAGGCTCCAGAGCATCCGCCGGTGGCCGGCGCCGTCCGCGCGCCCCGCTCAGCGGCAACACCCAGTGCGTGAGCAACCTCGACCCCACCCCGGCCTACCCCTTCGGACACGGACCGTCCTACACGACGTTCGCCTACGACGGGCTCGAACTGAGCGCCGAGGACATCCCCACCGACGGCGAGGTCGAGATCAGCTGCCTGGTCCGCAACACCGGCGACCGGCCCGGCTCCGAAGTCGTCCAGCTCTACACCGCGGACCCGGTCGACCAACTCCCCCGGCCGGTCACCCAGTTGATCGGGTTCACCCGGTCCTCCTCGCCCCCGGCGAGCAGCGCAGGGTCACCTTCCGCCTGCACACCGACCGCCTCGCCTACACCGGACCCGACCTGCACCGCATCGTCGAACCCGACGAGATCACCCTCATGCTCGGCGCCTCCAGCACTGACATCCAGCTCACCCGCACCCGCCACCTCACCGGCCCGACCCGCCGCGTCGGACACAACTGGAGGCTGCACACGCCCGCACACATCGGCCGAGACGTCGGCACCGCCTCCGCTCGACGGCGACCTTGAAACCGGCGTCCGTTCAATGAACACAGCCGTTCCGGCGGCGCGGGACGCCCGTCAGGATCTGGGGTGGCCAGTTCATCGGCATCGACGAGCCAGAGGAGCCATCCATGCCTGCCACCGTGCCGGGTCCGCGTATTGCCATCGTCGGAGGTGGCATCGGTGGTCTCGCCGCCGGTGCCTTCCTGCGTCGCGCGGGGTTCACAGCCACCGTCCACGAGCAGGCCTCGGCACTCACCGAGGTGGGCGCCGGGCTCGTGATGGCTCCCAATGCCGTACGGCTGCTGCGGCGTATCGGCGTCATGGCCCAGTTCCTCCGCCGGGCCGTGCCACTGGACTGGGGGTGGGAGTTCCGCCGCTGGACGGACGGCAGCGTGCTCTCGGTCGAGAAACTGAGCGGCGTCTGTGAACGGCTCTACGGCGAGCGCACCTATGTCGTGCACCGGGCCGACCTGCTGGACTCGCTCAAGGCGGCTGTGCCCAGTGAATGGGTTCGCCTGGGCGCACGGTGCACGTCGGTCGACGTCCGCAAGGACGTCGTACTGCTGCGCTTCGCCGACGGCAGCAAGGTCGAGGCGGACATCGTCATCGGCGCCGACGGCGTCCACTCCGTCGTCCGCGGCGCGGTGACCGAGCCCTTACCGCCGGCCTATTCCGGTATCTGCGCCTTCCGCACGATCGTGCCCGCCCAAGCCGTGCCCGACTTCGCCCTACGTCGCGCCCAGACCCTCTGGCTCGGGCCCGGCCGGCACTTTGTGCACTATCCGGTCGCCGGTGGGCAGGCCGTCAACGTCGTCGCTTTCGCCCCGGCCGGGGACTACACCGACGAGTCCTGGAGCAGCACGGGCACGATCGAGGAGTTCCATGCCGAGTTCAGCGACTGGGACCCGCGGGTGACGGACCTGATCACCGCCGGCGGTGTACCCGGGCGCTGGGCGCTGCTGGACCGGGCGCCGCTTCCGCGTTGGAGCCGGGACCGGGTCACCTTGCTCGGTGACGCCGCGCATCCCATGTTCCCCTTCTTCGCCCAGGGCGCGGCCCAGTCCATCGAGGACGCCGCCGTGCTGGCCCGCTGCCTGGCGGCGCATGCGAACGATCCTGAGCAAGGGCTGAAGCAGTACGAGGCTGCGCGGATCGAACGCACCACACGTCTGCAGGAGCTCAGTCACGCCCGCAGGGACAGCAACCACCTGCCCGACGGGCCCGAGCAGAAGGCCCGCGACGCCGCACTGGCCGCATCCGACCCGTTGGTGCGCAACGGCTGGATCTACGGCTTCGACGCCGAGGAAGCACTCACCTCGTGAACAACAACACCGACGACAGCGCGCATCGCATCGCTGGACGGTTCGGACGAGTTCTTCGGTCATACGGCAGAACCGGGCGCAGTCACCGGCAGCAGCGGCCGCACCACCACCCCATCGAAACGGCCGCTATGGCACCAAGTCCTTGGAGCATCACGACAAAAGCTACTTACGCGTCAGGGTGCTCCGGCAGGGCGAGCCAGTCCGACCAGGAGATCTCGCGACCGAGGAACCGCGGCTGCTCGAACGGCCAGTCGGCGGCGATCCACTGCGGCACCAGTTCGTCGAGGGCCTGCTCGACCTTGCTGCCCACGAGCTCGTCCACCACCCACCAGGAGATCTCGCCGTCCGCGCCGGCCCGCTCCGGTGGGTCGATGTAGACGCAGCCGAGCAGAGCTGTCTCCGCCGCGTCGAACAGCGCGTAGTTGAACGACTGGTGTGCGGCGATCTCCTTCTCGTGCCGCAACAGGTCGGCTTGGTCGGCCTCGTAGGTCATGCTGGCCGCGGGCCAGCCCCAGGCTGGGCCGAAGATGGTCCACAGCCGCTCGCGCGAACCCATCACCGCCGGATAGTCGAGCGGGGTGTCCGCCTCCCGGATCGGCCGCAGGTGATGACCACTGCCGGGCAGCGGTACCAGGACCGGGTGGGCGAAGTCATCGGGGAGCCAGCTCATAGCGCCCGACCGTAGCAGCGGGATGTCAGCCGGTGCCCGCAGCGAGCTTCCTGCACCGTCGTCAACTGGGTTCAGCGGGCGCGGCTTCCTCCGCCGGTCCGCGCTCGGGCCGGTCTTCCCCGGCCGTGCCGTCCCTCGGACAGCCCTCGGAGGGCCGGGTGACCACGAGACTGCGGACCTCGTACGACATCTCGGTGACGTCGGGTTCGGGAGCCGGGTGGTAACGGCCGGCGCACACGGACAGGTTGACGATGAGGTAGGCCCGCCAACTGGGCCCCACACCCCGCCCGTCGGCGAAGGCCTCCTCACCGTTCAGGGTCCACACCACACTGTGCCTGCCGAACGTCACGCCCAGTTCGAGGACCGCCCCCGGGCGCACCGCGTCATCCCTGACGTAACTCTGGCCCTGCCGTACATGGTTGGTCAGCTCCAGGAGGTCGGGATTGTCGGGGTGGTACTCGAAGACGTCGACCTCGTTGCCGCCGTCCCGCCAGGTCCAGATCGCGGGCCAGGCACCGAGCCGGGTGGGCAGTCGTACAGTGGCCTCCAGACGGTCCCCGGTGCGCACCATGAACCCCTCGGCGCTCCCCTCCGTCGTCAGCAGCCCGGTGCTCCACAGGCCGTCCGCCCTGCGCCGGGCCCGGAAGGTCCCCAGCCGGGAGTAGGCGGGGTCCTCGGTGAGGTGATCGAGTTTGTTGTCGCCCCGGTTGGTGGGCCCGCCGTCGGGATAGGCCCAGGACCGTCCCGCGACCCACTGACGTTCCGAGGCGAAATCGGCGATGAACGCGACGGTGCTCACATGCGCTCTCCTTGCTGTCAGCAACAACCTCGCCCCCCTTGTCTCTCCTACGTCGCCCGCCCGCATGCGCCATCCGCCCACACCTGACGTGCAATTCAGCCTCGCGAGTGACGAAGTGCCTCCGCAGGCCACCGGTCACACCCGGCGTCGAACGGGGAACCGTCCAGCCGAACCGCACCCTTTCAATTCACCCTCTGTCGCCCACCCCTAACTGGCCGTACACTGTCAACTCGGGGAAATTCAGGCGTGATTGACTGGGGGAACTGTCATGTCCTGGGACCAGAACGCACATCCCAACTTCGCCGTTCCGCCCATGCCGAGCGCACCACCACCCGCTCCGGCGGACCCCTGGCGGGCTTTCGCCGTGGGATTCTTGAACCTCAGTGGCCTGGGGCTGGGCTATGCCGTCGTCCGCCGTTGGAGGTTGACGATCGCGTGCCTGGTGGCCACGGGGATCCTGCTTGCCGTGGCCTTGCCGGCAGATCCGGACGGGGTGCCGGGCGCCCTGCTGGTCCTGTATCTGATCCTGTTGGTGGCGGCAGCCGCGCACGGTGCGCGGCTGGGTCTGCGCACGCGCCTGGCATGGCTGCCGAGCGCGCTGGTCGCGGCGGCGCTCAGCGTCGTGTTGCTGGCCGTACCCGCCGGCGGATACCTCCTGTATGACCAGGCACGTGACGAGGCCACTGAGCAGATGCTCCTGGACCGGCTGGCAGCAGCGGACGAGCTGGTGAAGTCGACCGGCACGCAGACCTTCGACGTGGCGCAACCCGACTACCGCAGGGCACTGGCCATCTACCACGGTCTGGCCGCGGACCATCCGACGTCACGAGCCGCCGCCGAGGTGCCGAACCGCCTCAGGACCTACTACACCACCGTCGGCGCCGCGTACGCGAAGAAGAACTACTGCGGGGCTGTGGCGCCGTTGAAGTACCTGCGTACCGTGCCGCACACGATGGACAAGAAGGCACTCGGATCCCTGTCCACCTGGCCCGACGACCGGCTGGCGACCTCGCTCTACGAGTGCGGGACGGAGTCCATGAGCGGCGACAGCGCGGCCTGGACCGCACAGTGGGGCGAACTGCTGACGACGTTCCCGAAGTCCGAACAGGCGCAAAAGGTGGGACCCGCGATCGACACGAAGGTGGGCGAGGCGGTCACGGCGGTGGGCGGCAGCGATCCCTGCGCGGCCGTTGAGCGCCTGGGCACCCTGTCCACGCAGATTCGCGGCGTGTCGGGCGAGGGGGCCGGACTCACCGAGGCTCTCGACCAGGCCGCCGACCGAGCGGATCGGAACGCGGCGTCAGGGACGTACAACTGCGGTGTGGACCAGTACAAGGACGGCAGTTTCAGCGACGCCGTCACCACCATGGACACGTTCATCAAGGACAACCCCGACAGCCCGAAGCGGAGTCTCGCCCGGAAGGTGGCCATCGCCGCGGAGGTCGCCCAGACGGTTCCGGCGGCCGGCAAGCGTCTGCCGACCACCCGCTCGGGCGGCAGCATCAGCGTCACAGTCAAGAACGACAGCCCCGACAAGATCACCGTCATGTTCACCGGCCCGGTGACCGGGAGCTTCACCCTCAAGGCCTGCGGTAGCTGCTCCACCTATTCCGCGCTGAGCAGCTCTCTCGGGCTCGACTCGAAACCGTGCAGCGACAGCGGCAAGAAGTACCCGCAGAAAACCATCCAGCTGCCCGCCGGCACCACCTACTTCGTCCACAAGTCCCAGGGAGGGACCGCCAACACCCCGGCCTCGGACACCGCCAAGCTGGAGCCGGGCTACATCTACACGGAGTGCGCCTACACGACGAGTCTGGGCTACTGACCGCCGACAGCAGGCCTTCGCGCACACGAGATCGTTGATCACCCCGGCATGGCGGGACCCGAGGTGGCGGTCTGCGAGGCGGTCTCACCACGGTTGGTGTTCCGGGCAGCACCAAAGCGCCGCTATCATCCGATATGAATCATTTCGGGCTAAAACTCGGAAAACGGTTGAAGATATTTCGGAGCGGCCCATGTCCCGCAAGGGCCCCGCGTACGACGGCGACGAACTGCTGGCCAGACTCAGCTCGCTGACGTCCCGGGCGCGTGAGCACGCCGAGCTGCAGCGTTCCCAGGTCGAGCTGGCCATCGCGCTGCAGCGCGGCATGCTGCCCGCCCAGATGCCGACAGCGCCCGGCTACCACCTGGCGGTGCGCTACGTACCGGCCTACCACGGCCTCAACGTGGGCGGAGACTGGTACGACGCCTTTCACCTGCCGGACGGCCGCATAGGACTGTCCATCGGTGACGTCCAGGGCCACAACATCGAGGCCGCCGCCTTCATGGGGCAGGTACGGGTCGGCCTGCGCGCGCTCGCCTCCGTGACAAGTGAGCCCGGTGAGCTCCTCGCGCTGACGAACGACCTCCTGCTGTCACTCGGCTCCGATCTCTTCGCCACCTGCACCTTCCTGCGCCTCGACCCTTCCACCAGCGTGCTGGAGAGCGCCCGGGCCGGGCACATTCCCTCCGTCTGGGCAACGGCGGACGGAAAGTCCGGCGTGGGCAGCGACGAAGGCGGTCCGCCACTGGGTGTCCAGGCCGGCATGACCTACCCCGTGACCCGTTACCGGCTCACCACGGGCGGCGTGTTCGTCCTGCTCACGGACGGCGTGGTGGAGGGGCCGTCCATGGAGATGGACCAAGGCCTGGACCAGGTCGTACGACTCGCCGGGATCGCCGCCGTGGCGGGCATGGACGCCAGCTCGCTCGCCGCCGCCGTGATCCGGGGCGCGGACCAGGTGGGACACGAGGACGACGCCGCCGTACTGGTCCTCGGCTACGAGGGAGCCGACCCTCAGCCGTAGGGCGGCACACCGCCGCTTTCGCCTCGCCGGAACGGCTGCCTCGGTGTCTCATGGCTTGTGTGGCGGGTACCGAGAATCAGCGCCGGACCGGCGTCTACGCCCTCCAGACACTGGCCGTGGCCGCCGGCTACTACGCTGCGGGACGACTCGGACTCCTGCGGAATCTGACCGTCGAGGGGGCGGTGTTCACCCCCATCTGGCCGCCGACCGGCATCGCTGTGGCCGCTCTGCTCATCCTCGGGCTGCGGGCCTGGCCCGGTATCGCACTCGGTTCCTTGCTCGTCATCATGCACCTCACCTCGCTGCGGCCCGAAGTGCTCGGCAATCTGGTGGGCAACACGGTCGCGCCCATCTGTGCGTACCTCATGCTGCGGGCGGTGGGCTTCCGTACCGATCTGAGCCGGCTGCGAGACGGCCTGGCCCTGGTGTTCCTCGGAGCCCTGACCGGCATGCTGATCAGTGCCACGGTGGGCGTCGGCATGCTCGTGATCACGGACCGGCTCCACGGCCACGACTTCTGGGCCGTGTGGCTGGCATGGTGGGTGGGCGACGCGATGGGGGTCCTGATCGTCACTCCCCTCCTGCTGGTGCTCCACGCGGCACGCTGGCCCCCACGCCTGACCCGTTGGCAGGAGGCCACAGGACTCACCCTCATCATCTGCGGCACCGTAGTGCTGGTCACCCACAGCAGCCTCAGCGTGCTGTTCCTCGTCTACCCCCTCCTGATCTGGACGGCCCTGCGCTTCCAGCTGGCCGGCAGCATGCTCTGCGCGCTCTTCACGTCCGTCGTGGCCACCATCGCCGCCACCGAGGGGGCCGGCCCCTTCCACGGCCTGAACCACATCGAGGTCATGATCAAACTGCAGGCGTTCAACGGCGCCATGGCCCTGACCGCCCTGCTGCTCTCCGCCGTGATCACCGAGCAGCACAACACCCGGCGCTCTGTGGAACAGGCCTGCCAGGAACTGGTCGAGGTACTCGAACACCTCACCGCGGGGAACGCGCCACGAGGCGGGCCGATCCGACCGAACGGGGAAGCGGAGGACGGGCCCCGGCAGCACAAGCCAGGGCCTTGAGTGCGCCCCGACCACATGCGTCGATGTACCCCGGCACGCTGGACTCCTCGCGCTCCCCTCAGCTTGGGAACCAGTGGCGCAGGACCAGGCGCGGAGCGCGCCGGGTAAGCCATGCGGCGGCCAGACCGATGGCAGCGCCGGTAGCAACATCGCTGGGATAGTGGGCACCGCTTTGCACCCGCTCGAGCGCCACCATCCCGGCCGGCACCGCGCATAGCGCGCCGGCGGCCGGCCAGGTGGGTGCGACGGCGGCGGTGAACGCCACCGCGGCGGCGGTGTGCCCGGAGGGGAAGGACGAGGAGTCGGGGCGGTCGTCGACCTCGTCGTGGGGGAACCACTCCTTCGGCGGCCGGGGCCGGCCGGCCACCTGCTTGCACACGCCGTTCGAGATCACCTGCGCCACGGCAAGGGCGGCAAGGCCGCCCGCCGCCGCCCTACGCCCGCGCCACCCGCCCAGCCACGCCATCGCGGCGGCGGCGCCGCACCACAACTTCGTGCTCTCGGCCGTCTCCTCCACCGCCGACAGCACCTTGCCGACGCTCGGGGGGATACCCGAGGCCGCCCGCTTGGTCAGTGACCGGTCAGCGTCGCGCAAGTCTGCCAGAAGCCTCATGAAGAGCAGGTATCCCGCAGGTCATCGACCTATGCCCAAGATCGTCGCATGACCGGTCAGGCCTCGCCCAGCCGACGCTGGTCTTCCTCGTCCCACTTCCGGGTGTCGCGGGGTTGGGTGTACGGCTCACTCTCGGCCGGATGGCCACCCGCGATGGCCCGCTGGCGCACAGTCTCCGCGTCGAACTCCAGCCCCAGCAGGATGGCCAGGTTGCTGATCCACAGCCAGACCAGGAAAACGATGACGCCGGCCATGGTGCCGTAGGTCTTGTTGTACGAGGCGAAGTTGGCGACGTAGAACGCGAAGGCGGCCGAGGCGATCATCCAGATCACCAGGGCCAGGAAACTGCCGGGCGTGATCCACCTGAAGCCCTTCACCTTGGCGTTCGGGCACGCCCAGTACAGGATCGCGATCATGACAGTGACCAGGACCACCAGGACAGGCCACTTGGCGATCGACCACACCGTCAGCGCCGTGTCCCCGATCCCGAGCGCGGTACCGGCCTGCCGGGCCAGAGCGCCGGTGAACACCACGATCAGCGCACTGACCACGGACAGCACCATCAGCACGACCGTCACGCCGATGCGCACGGGAAGGATCTTCCACACCGGGCGGCCCTCAGGCATGTCATAGACGGCGTTCGCCGCGCGGATGAACGCGGCCACATACCCGGAGGCCGACCACACCGCCAGCGCGATACCGACAAGCGCCATGACGGAGCCGACGCCTGCGTTGCTCTGCAACTGCTCCACAGCCCGGGTGATGATGTCCCTGGCCGAGCCGGGGGCGAACTTCTTGATGTTGGCCAGCACCGAGTCGGTGGCCGACTTACCGGTGATGCCCAGCAGCGACACCAGCACCAGCAGCGCCGGGAACAGCGACAGCACCCCGTAATACGTCAGGGCTGCCGCGCGGTCAGTCAGCTCATCGTCCTTGAACTCCCGCAGCGCGCCCCTGAACACGGCGCCCCAGGCCCGCTTGGGCAGCTCCGTCGGCGCGTCCGGTGCCCGGCGCTCCACCTCGGGCCCGGGCCCGGCCTCCTCGGGCGTCGGCAGCTCGTGTGCCTGGCCCGCGTTACTGCCCTGGTGCGCTTTCCGTCCTGGAAGATGCAGCTTCGACATACGCGCCGGGTAACCCCCAGGGCCCCGCCTACGCCATCACCTCCCGCCGGCGCGGCATCAGGCGTCAAGAGCATGGCGGAGGGCGGGGAGGCCGCCGATGATCTCGTCAAGGCCGACGAGCTGCCTGGTGCGCAGCACGGGCTCGGTCGGGCCGGCCGGGCGCAGCCGGCCGTGGATGTCGCGGACCCGCGTTGCGGACGGCGATGAGGATGGTGATGCCGTCGATGGGGGCGGGGGTGATCGTCAGGCCGTCCGGTCCTGCTGCCCCGCGGTTGCCCAGGGCTTGGAGGCCCTCACGAACCGCTCCGCCCCCGTGCGGAACCAGCCTGATTCGGTCACTGCCTGCGGACGAGCGCAGCCTGGAGCTCGGACAGGACCGTCTCGGGCAAGCCGGCGCCCTGCGCGTGCTTGACGACCTGCTCGGCGATCGAGGAGAGCTTGGTGTTGGTGTGCTGTGAGACCTCCCGCAGCACGGTGAATCCGTCCTCCGGGCTGATCCTTGCCATCATCACGAGGACCCCGATGGCCTGATCCACCACCGCATGGGAGGCAACCGCCCGATGCAGCTGCTCATTCTCCGCCCGCAGCTGTGCGACCTCCTGCACCAAGTCGTCGACACGAGGACCAACGTCGGGTTCGCGGCTGCGGAACGCGGAGGAGGCCATGCATATCACCGTAGATGTCATCGGAGCAGAGACGCATTTCGCCTGCCCGCGTCCCTTGGCGCATCCCCCTGCCGCGGGGGCGTCACAGCATCTTGGCCGGAATGTGCTGAGCTCTCCGAGCTGCGCCCGGAGAGCTCCGGCGGGGCTGGCTTCCGAACCCCGCCTGCGGCGGGTAGCCCGGTGACCTGTGGTCATGCCGACCTCATCACGCCGCGTCGACGTGTCGCGAAGAGCGATCAGCCCGACGACGCGGCTGGCTCGTGCCGCTGTGGACCAGGCGCAGATGTCGGCGCCGGGCATGCCGTGGCACCGGCCTTTTGCCCGACATCTGGTCCTCGATACGGTCCATCCCATACAGCAGCAGGCCCAGCACCGGCAGCAGCAACACAGCGACGGCGAACACAGCGAGACATCCCTCCGGTCGGCGGCACGAGGCCGGGTTTCCCCTCGCCCCCCGGCCCAGCAGCCTCCCCGTGTGAAGGTCTCGTGACGACCGGGCGCGAGTTGCCCCGACCGGTGGCGGTGTCACTTCTCGCTCTGGTGACCGTCCGTGTCACACGGAATCCGGTCGCATGATCCGCGTTGGGGTGGGCAGGCGGCTCTGATGTCGTGCGCGCCTGCCGAGTTGGTCTTGCAGGTGAGTTCTGCCCTGAGGCAGGCCGGGTTTCATGTACCGGGCGACGCGAACACCGGTGATCCGGGGCTCCGTGTGGTCGAAGTACCCACGGGCGCTCTGGTCAGCTGGGCGGCCTCGGACACATTCACCTCGCTGACTCGCGAACGGGCCGGCCGTGCTGCGGGCGACGACAGCCTGAAAGCGATCGTGCGGGCCGCAGTATCAGGATTGCTGATCCAGCTCGGCCACACCGTCACCGAGACGACCGACAGCGGTGATCTTGTGGTGCTCGCCGACGTGGTGACTCCCCCCGATGGCGAGGACAGCCGTTGACTTCCTCCCCCGCCTAAAGGCGGGGGATTCCAGCGGTCGCCCGCTGGGGTTCCTGCTTCAGCGACGACTGCCCCGTCCGGGAGGACTCCCGTTGAGGTCTTACACCGTCTCCACAGGCAGACGCCGCCAGCCCGGCGGCCAGGATGTTGCGTGCCGCGTTGATGTCGCGGTCATGCACCGCGCCGCAGGCGCACGTCCATTCGCGGACGTTCAGCGGCAGTTTCCCGCGGACCGTGCCGCAGTTCCCGCACAGCTTGCTGCTGGGAAAGAAGCGGTCGATCACGACCAGCTCGCGCCCGTACCAGGCGCACTTGTACTCCAGCAGGGAGCGCAGTTGCGTCCAGGCCGCATCACTGATGGCGCGTGCGAGCGTGCCGTTCTTCAGCAGGTTGCGCACGCTCAGGTCCTCGATCACGACCGTTTGATTCTCACGGACGAGACGAGCCGACAGCTTGTGCAGAACGTCACGGCGCCGGTCGGCGATCCGCGCATGCACACGGGCCACCTTGCGGCGGGCCTTCTCCCGGTTCGCCGAGCCCTTCGCCTTGCGCGACAACTCCCGCTGCGCCTTCGCCAGGCGGGCACGGTCACGCCTCTCATGCCTGGGGTTGGCGACCTTTTCCCCGGTGGAGAGTGTCACCAGGGAGGTGATCCCGGCGTCCAGGCCCACCGCGTTCGTGGTGGCCGGGGCCGGGGCGATGGTGTCCTGGCACAGCAGGGACACGAACCAGCGCCCCGCCGCGTCACGGGACACCGTCACCGTGCTCGGCTGCGCACCCTCGGGCAGGGGGCGCGACCAGCGGATGTCCAGAGGGCCGGCCATCTTGGCCAAGGTCAGCTGTCCGTCGCGCCAGGTGAAGGCGCTGCGGGTGTACTCGGCCGACGCGCGGGACTTCTTGCGGGACTTGTAGCGCGGGTACTTCGCACGCTGGGCGAAGAAGTTCCCGAACGCCGTCTGCAGATGGCGCAGCGCCTGCTGCAACGGAACCGAGGACACCTCCGCCAGAAAAGCAAGTTCCTCGGTCTTCTTCCACTGCGTCAACGCGGCCGACGACTGCACGTAGGAGATGCGGCGCTGCTCGCCGTACCAGGCCCGCGTGCGCTCCTCCAGCGCCTTGTTGTAGACGAGGCGGACACAGCCGAACGTGCGCGACAACTCAGCCGCCTGCACGCCGGTGGGATAGAAGCGGTACTTGAACGCCCGCTTGACCTGCTCCGCCATACCTCACACCGTATCAACTTCCGTGTGGGCAAAGGGAGTCGGCCGGCAGACCGCGCACGCCGGTCCACCTGGGCGGCGAACCGGCTTCCCCTACCCTGCTCCGCAGGAGCTTCGATTCCTCCCCGGCCTGAAAGCCGGGGTATCCACGAAGGACAGACCCGATGACCACAGCACGACCCGCCCTCGACCCCCAACTGCACGAACTCTTGGCCGACATGCCACTGATGTCCCACCTCACCCCGGAAGTACTGGCCCAGGTACGCCCCCTCTCCTCGATGCCCGTCGAGCCCCTCCTCGAAGGTCGCGCGATCGACCGGCGCGAGGTCACCGCCGCGAGTCCGGACGGCACCACGATCCCCTTGTCCGTCTTCAGTCCCGCGAACGCCGATCGCACCGCCGCGCCCTGCGTCTACTGGATGCACGGTGGCGGGATGGTCATGGGCGACCGCTTCTCACAGATCGACATCCCGCTGGAGTGGCTCGACGAGTTCGGCGCCGTCGTGGTCTCCGTCGATTACCGGCTCGCGCCCGAGGCCTCCGGCATGATCCCGGTCGAGGACTGCTACCAGGGACTCCTCTGGATCGCCGACCACGCCGCCGAACTGGGCATCGACCCCGCCCGGATCGTCGTCGCGGGTGCCAGCGCGGGCGGCGGCCTCGCCGCCGGCGTCACCCTGCTCGCCCGCGACCTTGGCACCCCGACGATCGCCGCCCAGGTCCTGATCGGCCCCATGCTCGACCACCGCAACACCACCACCTCCAGCCTCCAGTTCGCGAACGGGCCCGGCGTCTGGACCCGCGAGATGAACGGATTCGGGTGGCGCTGCCTCCTGGGCGACCTCACCGACGACGAGGTACCCGCATACGTCTCCCCCGCCCTGACCGACGACCTCGCGAGCCTGCCGACCACCTACATCGACACCGGGTCCGCCGAAGTCTTCCGCGACGAGGACACCGACTACGCCACCCGCATCTGGGCGGCGGGCGGCCAGGCCGAACTCCACGTCTGGGCAGGCGGCTTCCACGGATTCGACGCGCTGTACCCGCAAGCAGAGATCTCGGCCACGGCCCGCCGGACCCGCACCGAGTGGCTCGCCCGAGTCCTGCCTACGAACCCCGCCGTATAGCTTCGGCATGAGCTTGGCGCTTAACGTCGAGGGCCACTCGCCCTGCTGACATCCGTCGGAACGGGCAGCACGTGACCCGGCCGCTCTCCACACTTCGAGTAACGTCCCGCTTTCGGGTCGGGTTATCGACCGTCTCTGCGCGCCGCCCCGACATCCTCTACTCCGGCCAACAGCTCTGCCTCAAGCGCGTCGCAACCCGCCGACCACGACGCCCCGCGCGCGTCACCAGGACTCGGCCTGCAGGAACAATGAGATCGCCTCGGTGAAGAACCAGATGGCGAACACCAGGCACCCGAGCCAGAGCCCCCACAAGACCCAGCGGATCTCTCGACGTATACGCATGAGCGGATCATCCCCCGGAATTCACAGCGCGTCGCCGGCCTGAGATGTTTTCAGGTGTGGGTCAGGTCGGGGCGCCAACGCGGTGCGGGCCAGGTCGCGTAGCCAGACGTGTGCGGGGTCGGTGTCATAGCGCTGATGCCATGACAGGTACACCGTGGCCGGCGGTAGTTCGAACGGCAGTGGGAGCAGGGTCAGACCGAGAATCGTGGCCGCTGAACGCGTCGTCGATTCGGGGGCCGTGACGAGGAGGTCGGAGCCCCGCACGAACTCGAGCGCGGCCCCTTCGGTGGGTGCGGTCGCCACTACCCGTCGGGTGAGGCCGAGCCGTGCGAGAGCGTCGTCAAGGGTGTTGCCGAGCCTTCCGCGCCGCGAGACGGTGATGTGCTCGGCCGCGGCGTACCGCGCGGCGGTGACGGCCTTGACGCGGGTGAGCGGGTGCCCCTGCCGCACGACGATGACGTGCTGGGTCTCAGCCACCGGCTCGGCGCAGATGTCGGGTGCGGTCGGGCGGTTGGCGTTCGCCTCCAGGTCGACTTCGCCGCGGCGCAGTTCGGGGGTGTCGTTGTGCGATTCCGCGATGAAGCGCAGGCGCACGCCCGGGGCTCGCTTGCGTACGGCCGCGAGAAGCGTGGGTCCGCTGAGGGCGACGAGTGAGTCGTGCCAGCGGAGTGTGAAGGTGCGCTCGAGCGTCGTGAGGTCGAGTTCGCGGCTCGGTGCCAGCACGCCCTGGACCTGTTGCAGCAGCTCGTGGACCTGTTCCCGGACGGCGATCGCGTACGGCGTCGGGGTCATGGTTCGCCCGGTACGCACCAGGATCTGATCCCCCGTCGTGCGCCGGATCCGGCCGAGGCTTCGGCTCATCGCGGGGGCGGTGACATGTAGGCGCTCAGCAGCGCCGGCCACGCTGCCTTCTTCCAGGAGTGCGTCGAGGGCGGCGAGCAGGTTCAAATCCAGTTGCATGAGAATCATGCTAGCCGTGATTTACATGCACTTGCAGTTAATGATGGGCCCTCCTACCTTCGAGATGCGGGCGGGAAGGAACCACGGTTCTCCCCGGTCGACCTCATCACCCCTTGCTTAGTTGGGAGCACCGCCATGCCCGATTCGATTCAGACCACCGGGATTGCTGCAACAGCCGACTCCTCGTCCGACCCCGACCTGCTCGCGCAGACCGTGATCGCCGTGCGCGCGGCGGGTTCGGCGCTGCGGGATCGGTTCGGCGACGTGACCCGCTACCAGACCCGCGAAGAGCTGATGCGCGCGCTCGCCGCCAACGACGACGCGGCCCTCGACATCCTGCGCCCCCGCCTCGCCCTCCTGCGCCCGGACGCCCGCCTGGTGGAGGACGAGCTCGCGGGCGGGGCCCTGCCTCCCGGCGAATGGTGGGTCCTGGATCCGGCCGAAGGAAACGTCAACCACCTGCACGCCCTGCCGGAGTGGGCGGTGACCGCCACTCTCGTACGCGACAACCAGCCGGTGCTCACCGCAGTTCACCTGCCGCTGACCGGTGAGACCTACACCGCACTCGCCGGTGCCGGCGCCCATCTCGACGGCCGCCCGCTGCACGTGTCCCAGACCACGGACCTCGGCCTGAGCCTCGTGGCCACGAGCCAGGCCAGGCCCGACGAGGACGACACGGTCGTGCGACGCATCGGCTCCTCGATCACGGCGATGCTCTTCGATGCGCTCGTGGTGCGGACATCCGTGCCGGCCACCCTGCACCTCCTGAACGTGGCCGCCGGCCGGATCGACGCCTTCTGGCAGTTCGCCGGGGCCCGCGCGGACCTGCTGCCCGGGGCGCTGCTCGTCGCCGAGGCCGGCGGGCGGATATCCGATGCCGAGGGCCGCCCCTGGACCCCCGAGAGCGAGAGCTTCGTGGCCGCCGCGCCCGGCGTGCACGCCCAAGCCGTCACCACGCTCTCCCGCTGACATCTGTCAGAACCGCAAGCGCCGAAAGGACCACATCACCATGACCATGATCGCCGTTCTCGGAAACGGCCGCGTCGGCGGCAGCCTGGCCCTGGCCCTCACCCGGGCCGGGCACGAGGTGACCGTGGCGGACCGTTCACCAGGCTCCGCTGCCGACGCCGCCCGGACAGCGCAGATCGTCATCAACGCCACCCCGGGCGCCGGCTCGCTGGAGCGGCTCAGCGCTCTGCGGGAGGAACTGCGGGACAAGATTCTCGTAGACGTCTCCAACGCCACCGTCGACGGACCGGACGGACTCCCGGCCGACCTGCTCTACCCCGGCTCGAGCCTCGCGGAGAAACTACAAGAAGCCCTCCCCGGCACGCGCGTCATCAAGACGCTCAACACGATGCTCTACACGGTGATGACCGCGCCCGACGCACTCACCCAGACACCGACCGTCTTCCTCTCCGGCGAGGATCCGGAGGCCAAGCAGGCCGTACGCGGGCTTCTCGCCGACCTCAACTGGCAGCAGGAGTGGATCACGGACCTCGGCGGGATCGAGACCGCGCGGGCCGCCGAGGCGTCGATCCTCTTCGTACGGCACGTGATCCGATCCAGCGGCTTCGCGCCCTTCGCCATCTCGATCGCCCGCTGAAACCCGCTCTGCCACCCCGTCCGAAGAGGCAGGTCCTGCCGCCGCTTCCCACTGGCCACCGGCGCTCCGGTTGTACTGGTCACCCTCCCCCTCTTCCGGCGCCGGCGCGTTCGTCGGGCGGCCAGCCGTCGAGGTGCGCGGATCGTCGTCGAGGTGAGCCTGGTCCACGCCGCCGTATCCGCCCAGAGGGTGGGCGCCACCGCCAGAGCAGCCACTCCCCCGAACACGAATGCCAGGGAGTAACGGCCGCTGAGGGTGTGGAAAGAGGCGCCCATGAAGGGCCGGTGAGTACGTCCGTGAGGACCTGACGGGGCTTCACACGGGACGCGGGCGGCCAGCCGACAGCCATGCCGGGTGTGCGGTGGCGCTCGCCAACGGGGGGCCAACGGGGCGACGAGGACCAACTGGCCGTGGAACATGGCGAGTTGACGCGAATCGGGTGTCGGAGCCAGAGCGCGGTTGCTCCGGTTGGCCTCTGGCAAGGGGCTTGCGGTGACTACTCCTGGGGGCCCTCCGGTGCGTCAGCCGGCTGCAGCGTGGTGAGCCATTGGGCGACGACGGCGTCGATGAAGGCGTCGGTGACCTGGCCGCGGTCGAGGAAGAGGCGGGCGAGGACGGGTCCGTACAGCAGGGTGAACTCGTCGTCGCTGATCTGGATGCCCGAAGGCTCCAGCAGCTTGTTGAAGCCGGCGTAGCGGTCTTCGCCGATGCGGACCAGTGCCCGGGCGCTGTCGGGATCGTGGTCGGCCTGGGCGGTGACGGCCAGGGCCGCGGTGCGTACGGCGGGCACGCTGACGCCGGCGCGCAGGCTTTTCAGCCAGGCCGTGGCCACGGCGCCCACGTCGCTGCCCGGCTCGGGGTAGGTGCCGAGGTCGGGGCCCTCAAGGATGAGGTCGAAGAGCAGTGCGGCGCGGGTGGGCCAGTGCCGGTAGAGGGTCTGGCGGGTGACGTCCGCCTGCTCGGCCAGCAGGGCGTAGGTCAGTCCGGCCGGTCCGACCTGGGGCAGCAGTTCTCGCGCGACGGCCAGGACGCGGTTGCGGGTGCGCTGCACGCGCGGGTTGCTCTGGGTGGGCTGGCGGCGGTGGAGGGGCTGCGTCATGCCGCCACCCTACCGGCACATCATACGGCGAGTGTGATTGACGTCACAAGCCACAATCATGCACCGCGTGTGATAAAACTGAAGACGTAATCACACGCACTGGATGATTCTTGCGTGACGGTGCTTATCCGAAAGGCAGACGGCCATGTCGCCTCGCAACCTGCTCGAGCCCACGTTCTCCCGCACCCGCCTCGGTTCCGGCCCCGGCCTGCTCCTCGCCCACGGCGCCGGCAGCAGCCTGGCCGGCTCCTACGGCCCCATCCTGGAAGCCCTCGCCGCCCGCCGCACGATCGTCGGCATCGACTACCCCGGTAGCGGCGACACCCCCCGCGCCACCACCCCGCTGACCGTCGACGACCTCGCCGACCAGCTCGTCGCCGCCGCTGACGCGGAAGGCCTCGACCGCTTCGCCGTCTCCGGCTACTCCCTCGGCGGCCCGGTCGCCATCCGCGCCGCCACCCGCCACCCCGGACGCGTCACCGCACTCGTCCTGACCGCGGCCTTCCCGCACCGCGACAACCGGCTCGCCCTCGCCGCCTCGATCCAGAGCAAGATCGCCGCCTCCGGCGACCGTGAACTGCTCGCCGAGTTCCTCCTCATGACGGCCCTCGGCACCCAGGCACTGGAGTCGATGCCGACCGGGCAACTGCAGCAGACCCTCGGCTACACCGCCGCCTCCATCGCCGACGGCAGTGCCGAACAGACCCACCTCGTCAGCCACGTCGACGTCCGCGACGATCTCCCCGGCATCACCGTCCCCACCCTGGTCATCTCGACCACCGACGACCGGATGACGTCCCCCGCCCTGCACCGCCAGCTCGCCCAGACCATCCCCGGCGCAGAGCTCGCGGAGATCGCCACCGGTCACCTGCCGATGCTGGAGCGCACCGACGAATGGCTGCAGCTCATCACCGACTTCCTCGGCAAGCACGACGCCTGAACTCACGCCACGAGGCAAGCCACGCGGCGGACACCGGCCCAGCCCATCACCCGGAACGCCCGTTGATCACAACTCACCAACACCCAGGGGCCGTATCCAGGCCCCGGACCACTTGAATCTCTGTGGGTTCACAGACCCACTTCCCCTCGATTCCCTGGAGAAGTCATGCTCGAGTTCGGCCACCTCGACGAGTCCACCCACTTCAAGGACCAGCAGAAGGAGAAGGCCGGTCCGGTCACCATCATCAACACCTTCGTCGCCCCACAAGGCAAGGAGGACGAGGTGGTGACTGCCTGGACCGCCGACGCGGAGTACATGAAGAAGTCGGGGCACCTGCTCTCGGTGCAGCTCTACCGGGGCATCGGCGGCAGTCGGCTGTTCACCAACGTCGCCGTCTGGCGCTCCACCGAGCACCTCCGTTCCGCCCTCGGTACACCGGAGTTCGCCTCGCACTTGGCGGGCTACCCTTCCGGCACCGTCGCCTACCCGCACCTCTACCAGAAGGTCGCTGTCGAGGGCGTCTGCGAAGGGCAGTGACAGGCGGGCACTTCCCGTTGCCGGTCCCACCGTCGGGACGGGTCGACAGCGATGGCGGTACCTGGAATCGCTTCAGGTACCGCCGGAGGGCCCACAGGGGCGGCTTTCGCCTTGCAGGGGAAGCGAGAGGAACCTCGTCGGCTCACCCTGCCTTGCCCCATGGCTCCTCAGGGTCCGGCCCCGCACTGAGCGGAACTCGACGAGCTGTGGAACGCGCCGGAGGGGTGAGTCAGTGTCTGGCTGACAGGCTCCCAGCCGCTGTGTTCTCGCGCTGTGGCCATGAGGGGTGTGCTGCAGGTCTACGTGAGGGTGATCGCGCCGGCGTATTCGACGTCGGCCGCCGAGGAGCCGACGTAGACCGCGACCTTGCCGGTGGGGGTGACCCAGCGGTTCTTGGGTTCGTCCCAGTAGGACAGGGTGCGACGGCTGATCTCGATCGTCGCGGTGGTGCGCTCGCCCGGCGCGAGGCTGACCCGGGCGAATCCGGCGAGCGTCTTGGCGGGGGTGTCCACGCTGGTGGGCAGGGGCCCGACGTAGACCTGAACGACGTCGGAGCCGGTGCGGCTGCCGGTGTTGCGGACTTCCACGCTGACCTCGCCGGCGGTGTCGCCGCGGCCCCGGCTGGTCACGCGCGCGCCGCGGTGGCTGAAGGTGGTGTACGACAGTCCGTGGCCGAAGGGGAAGAGCGGCTTGGCGTGGTGCCTGTCGTACCACTTGTAGCCGACGTAGATGCCTTCGTCGTAGGTGATGCTGCCGTTGGCACTGCCGGCTCCGCCTCCTGTGTGGGTGGAGGGTCCCTGGGTCTCGTCGGCGGGGAAGGTGACGGGCAGGCGTCCGCCGGGTTCTGCGTCGCCGTAGAGGACCCCCGCGATGCTGGTGCCGGTGGCGGCTCCCAGGTACCAGGCCTGCAGCACGCTTTTGACCTTCCCCAGCCACGGCATGAGCATCGGCCCGGACGTGTTCAGGACGACGACGGTGTTCGGGTTCGCGGCGGCCACGGCGTCGATGAGCTGGTTCTGGTCGCCGGGCAGGGCCAGGTCGTCGCGGTCGATGCCTTCGCCGGTGTAGTTGTTGACGAAGACCACGGCGACGTCCGCCTTCTTCGCCGTGGCGACGGCATCCGGGATGAGGGATTCGGGCTGCCAGCACAGCTTCATGCCGGGGCCGTTGAAACCGGCGCCCTTGGTCGAGTACTCGACGGCGATGTCGACGCTCGTGCCCCCGGTCAGGTGGACGACGCCACCCAGGGTGAATTCCTTGGGGCCGAAGAAGAAGTCCCACAGGAAGCGGGAGCCGTTGAAGACGGTCGTGCCGTCGATGACGAGCTTGGCGGCGCCGGACAGCAGGGTGTTGAACCGGATCCAGCCGGTGTGGGGGACGGCCAGGCGTCCGGTCCAGCGCGCCGACCACGTGACGGGCAGGTCTGCGACCGGGTCGCTCCCGCGGAAGTCGACGCCCGCTGTGGTCGTCGTGGCCAGTAGCTCGCCGGACAGGTCCTCGCCGGCGAAGAACTCTGCCTTCAGACCGGGTTCTCCGTCAGGAGTGGTGAGCACCTGGCCGGGGATGACGGGGAGGGCCACATCGCCGAGGGTGCCCTGGGAACACAGGACCCGGGAGGCTCCGGTCTTGGCCTTGATGGCGTCGGCGGCGGTGGTGAAGTCGCCCGGGTCGACGTAGGAGGAGCCTTCCACGCCGGTGGTGGCGTCCTTGCCTGCCGGACCGATGACGGCGATGGTCTGGCCCTTCGGCAGCGGGAGCAGGTTGTCGTTGTTCTTCAGCAGGACGGTGGCCTGCTCGCCGGTGATCCGGGCCAGGATCTGGTGTGCGTCACTGGTGACGACCGCGGCAGGGGTCGTGGGCACCGGGTTGTCGTAGGTGCCGGAGGCGAACAGGGCGTAGAGGATGCGACGGCATGCGTCGCGGGTGCGGTCCTTGGGGATGCGGCCGTCGGTGAAGGCGGCCTTGGGGGTGTCGGGGATCAGCGCGGCGCAGTCGACTCCGTTCTTGATCGCTTCGATGTCGTCGGCGCCGGGCCGGTAGTCCGTTCCCAGGTAGCCCTTGAGACCCAGTTCGTCTTTGAGGGCGCTGATGAGGTGGGGGTTCTGGCAGGCGAACACGCCGTTGACCCGTGGGTAGGAGCCCATGACGGACAGGGCGCCGCCGTCGCGGATCGTGTGCTCGAAGGCCGGGTAGTACACCTCGCGCAGGGCCCGCTCGGACACCTTCACGTCGAGGGAGTTGCGGCTCTCTTCCTGGTTGTAGCAGGTGAAGTGCTTGATCTGGGCGATGACGTCGTTCTGCTGGAAGCCCCGGGTGACGGCACCGCCGATCAGTCCGCTGACCAGGGGGTCTTCGCCATAGGACTCGGCCGCGCGGCCGGCTCGCGGGGTGCGCTCGATGTCTACGGTCGGACCGAGCAGGACGTTCCATCCCTTGGCGCGGGCCTCGGCTCCGATGGCGTGGCCGTATCGCTCGGCCAGGTCGGTGTCGAAGGTGGCTGCGAGCGCGTTGGGTGCGGGGAAGGCGGTGACTCCGGTGTCACCGCGCAGGCCGTCGGAGGCGTCCACGTAGGTCATCGCCGGGATGCCGAGGTGGTGCAGCGGCTCGAAATCGGCCGGCGTGATGGCGGTGACCAGGACGGCCTGCTCTTCGAAGGTCATCGCACCGAGGAGGGAGTCGGCGCGGCGTGAGGGGGACTTCCGCTTGTCGCGCCAGGGCTGATCGCCCGCGGCGGCCGGGGCGGTGCGGGGCGCGGCTGCAGCCGGGGCGGGAAGGCCGGCGGTCAGCGCCGCGGCTCCTCCCAGGGCGGCTACGGATACGGCGACGGCTTCGCGCCGGGTCATTCGCTGGGGACGGGTCACGTCACGCTCTCCTTGTGTCTGGTGGCGGTAGGAGTGCTGCATCACGAGGTGGTGCGGTGGGCGGCTCGCTGGTCGTCCGGTGCGATTGGCCGGGTCGCGGAGGTGGGGGCGGTCGGCGCCGATGTCACCCGGGCGGTGCTTCTCCCGCCGGCCGTGGGTGCGGTGGGGCAGGGTTCGGCGGGAGAAGGACTGGGGTGAGTGGACTCAGGCGGCTTGCTCGGTCGGGGCGCCGCTGTCGATGCGGTGCTCGCCCGCGCCCACGGTGACCGGGGCGCAGCCGGGGAGTTCGACGACTCCTTCGCAGCCGTCGGGGACGGTGACCTTGGCGCTGATGCCGGCCGCGGTCTGCTCCCAGGCGATGGCTGCCGTGCCGTAGGGGGTTTCGTGGCGGGCCTTGGCCCAGGTGATTCCGGCGCCGGGGCGGGGCCGGAAGGCGATCGTGCGGTAGCCGGGCCGGGTCGGCTCGAGGCCGGCGACGGTGCGGTGCAGCCAGTCGGCGACGGCGCCCAGTGCGTAGTGGTTGAACGAGGTCATGCCGCCGGAGTTGAGGGTGCCGTCCGGGCGCAGGCTGTCCCACCGTTCCCAGATGGTGGTGGCGCCCATGGACACGGTGTAGAGCCAGGAGGGGCATTGAGTCTGCGTCAGAAGCCGGTAGGCGACGTCCAGGTGACCTGACTCGGTCAGGGCGTCGCAGATCAGCGGGGTGCCCACGAAGCCGGTGGCGATACGCGCGTCGTCCTCCAGGACGAGTTCGGCCAGCCGGTCGCCGGCGAAGGCGCGCTGTGCGTCGCCGTCGAGGAGGTTGAACATCAGGGCCACGCAGTAAGCGGTGGGACTGTCGCTGGTCATACGGCCGTTGGGCTCGACGTACCGGGCGCGGAAGGCGGCGGCGACCTCGTCGGCGAGTCGGCCGTAGGTGGCAGCGGTGTCCTCGTAGCCCAACTCCTTTGCGGAGTGGGACAGATGGCGGGCGGAGTGGGCGAAGTAGGCGGTGGCGACCAGGTAGCGGTCGGTGCGTGAGGCGGCGGGGTCGTCCGGCGGGGCGATCGGGTCGAGCCAGTCCCCCAGTTGGTCGCCCGTGTCCCAGATCCGGTCGTCGCCGGCCAGTCGTTCGAGCAGGTCCACCCAGGCGCGGCCCATCGGGAAGTGCCTGCGCAGCAGTTCCAGGTCGCCGAAGCGCTGGTACAGGACCCAGGGGGTGAGCGTGGCCACGTCGCCCCAGGCCGCTCCGGGCTGGATCGGGGTCCACTGCGGGCCGCCGGGGATGACCGGAACGTACCAGGGGACGGTGCCGTCGGGCAGTTGCTCCGCGGCGACGTCGTCGAGCCAGGAGTCGAGCATGCCGACGCAGTCGTAGAGGAAGGCGGCGGTGGGGGCGAAGACCTGGATGTCGCCGGTCCAGCCGAGGCGCTCGTCACGCTGGGGGCAGTCGGTGGGCAGGTCCACGAAGTTGCCACGCATGCTCCATACGACGTTCTCGTGCAGCCGGTTGATCATGTCGTCGCTGCACTGGAACCAGCCGGTGCGCCGCATGTCGGTGTGGTGGACGCGGGCGGTGACGTGTGCGGGCGTCAACTCGCCGTGCCAGCCGCTGATCTCGGCGTAGCGGAAGCCGTGCAGGGTGAAGCGCGGCTCCCAGGTGATGGGGCCGTTCCCGGCGAGGATGAGGACGTCCGTGGAGGTGGCGCCGCGCAGGGGGCGGGTGGCTAGTTCGCCGTTCTGGAGGACTTCGGCGTGGCGCAGGGTGATCGTGGTGCCTGCCGGGCCGTCGGCGGTGACGGCCAGGCGGCCGACGAGGTTCTGTCCGAAGTCGAGGAGGTGGCGGCCCGCTCCGGTGGGGGTGATGGAGAGCGGGGTTATCTCCTGTGTGCAGCGCACCGGCGACGACTTGGGGGCGATGAGGGTGTGCGGGTCGCGCTCGCGCACGGCCACCGGCGTCCAGCCCGCGTCTTCGTGCTGCGGGGTGGACCAGGCGGGATCGTGCAGGCGGGCGTCGAACGTCTCCCCTTCGTACAGGCCGCTGAACAGGATCGGGCCGGTGGCGGCCTGCCAGGAGGCGTCGGTGGCGACGGTCGTGGTGGTGTGGTCGGTGTGGGTGACTTCGAGTTGGGCGATCAGGGACTGGTCGGTCCCGTAGATGTTGCGGGTGCCGCCGTCGAAGCCGATCCGGCCGCGGTACCAGCCGTCGCCGAGCCAGGCACCGATGGTGTTTGCGCCCTCGGTGAGATGGGCGGTGACGTCGTAGGTGTGGTAGCGCAGCCGCTCGCCGTAGACGGTCCACCCCGGTGAGAGGGTGTCGGCGCCCACGCGGACGCCGTTGATCTCGGCCTCGTACAGCCCGTGCGCGGTGATGTACAGGCGGGCGTGGGCCACCGGCTTGGTCAGGGCGAAGTCGCGGCGCACCCGGGAAGGGCGGCGGTCGCTGTCGGGGTCCTCGTGCCAGGCGCCGCCGACCGGCTCGGCCTGCCAGTCGGCTGCGTCCAGCAGGCCCGCTTCGACGGTCGAGGGCGGGGACCAGGCGCTGGGTTCGTCTCCAGCACCCCAGGTGCGGACACGGACGGTGACGCGTTCGCGTGAGGCCAGCGGGCGGCCGGGCCAGGGCACCAGGGTCTGGTCGCCGCTGTCGATGCGGCCGGTGCGGTGGACGGTGCCGGCGCGGTCGAGTTGGAGTTCGTACGCGGTCTGGAGCGCGCTGCCGGGGGGCAGTTGCCAGGACAGCCCGGGTGCGCGCTGACCGATTCCGAGGCCGTCCCGCAGGTGGTCGAACGTGACGGGGGCAGGCTGAGGCGACACAGCGAGGGGAACCTTCCGTGAGGTGGGCGTGGGACAACCGGTGTGGGGTGGGTTGTCAGCCCTTGACGGCGCCTGAGGTGAGTCCCTTCATCACCTTCTGGTTGAGGAAGAGGTAGATCACCAGGGTGCCGAAGACGTTGATGCAGATCGCGGCGAACAGCGGGCCGTACTGGGTGGCGCCGAAGTCACCGGTGAAGTTGAGCAGTCCGACCTGGACGGTCCGCAGGTCCTGGCTGTTGGTGAAGGTCAGCGCGATGAGCAGGTCGTTCCAGATGAAGAAGAACTGCACCAGGCCGACAGTCAGCAGGGCGTTGCGGACCATGGGCAGGCTGATGGTCCAGAAAGAGCGCAGAATGCCGGCGCCGTCGATCGTCGCCGCCTCGAACAGCTCGCGCGGCAGGCTCTTGTAGTACGTGGCCATCATGAACACCGTCAGCGGAAGACCGGTTCCGGTGTACGTCAGGATGAGCGGCCACAGGGTGCCGGACAGGCCGGTCTGGAAGTAGACGGTGAACAGCGGCAGCAGGATCATCTGCGAGGGCACCATCATGCCCGCGAGGAAGACCAGCAGCGTCAGGCTGCGGCCCTTCCACACCATGATCTGCAGGGCGAATCCGGCCGCCGTGCCCAGCAGCAGGATCAGCGCCAGCGAGGGCACCACGGCCAGCAGGCTGTTGCGGACGTACAGTCCGATGTGGCCGGTGGTCCATGCGTCGACGTAGTTGCCCCACTCCCAGTGGCTCGGCAGGCTCCAGGTGGAGTTGTTCAGATAGTCGCTGTTGGACTTGAGCGAGGTCAGGAACATCCAGATCAGTGGGTAGACCTCGACGACCAGCAGCAGACCGACAACGATCTTCACCCATGCTCGGCTGCCCCGGGCGCGCCGGCGGGGGTGCGCTGCCCCGACCGGGCCTTTGCGGTGGTGGTGACGCGCAGAGGTCTTCACCGGTGTACCGATGGCCATGGCTCAGCTCTCCGTGAGGTCGCGCCGCGAGACGCGGAAGACGACCAGGGTCACCAGCAGACACACCACGGTCAGCAACAGTGCGATGGTGCTGCCGTAGCCGTAGTCGCCGTACGTGAATGACGTCTGGAACATGTACAGGGTCAGTGGGGTCGTGCCGTTGCCGGGCCCGCCGTTGGTCAGGGCGACGATGGAGTCGAAGACCTTCAGGGTGCCGTTGACGCTGAAGATCAGCGACGACATCAGCACGGGCAGCGACAGCGGCAGCACGATGTGCCGGATCAGCCGCAGCCCGGACGCCCCGTCGAGGCGCGCCGATTCCAGGACCTCGTCGGGGATGTCGACCAGGCCAGCGAAGAGCAGGACGGCGTAGAAGCCCATGGAGCGCCAGATGTCCATGATGATCAGGACCCAGAAGGCGTGGCCGGCACCGCCGAAGAAGTCGATCGAGTCCAGTCCGACCGCGTTCAGCAGGGAGTTGACCGGGCCGGTCTGCGGGGCGACCTGGAAGAACCTCTGGAAGAGCAGGCCGACGGCGACCGTGGGCAGCACCACGGGGAAGAACACCAGCGTGCGCACGAGTGCGGAGGCCCGCTTCAGGAAGAAGACGTACAGCAGGGCCAGTAGGTAGCCCGCGACGACCTGGCCGACGGTCACGGCGACGGCGTACTTGAGCGTGAACCAGAGGGCGTCGTGGACCGCCGGATCCGAGAACAGTCGTGAGAAGTTGGCGAGACCATTGCCGGTGAAGCCGTCGATGGTGTTGCCCTTGGTGAAGGAGTAGCCCAGTGACCACACCATGGGCACGAGCATGATCAGTGAATAGACGAGGAGTGCGGGGCCGAGCAGGATCGCGATGGCCCGGCGGTCACCAAGTACGCGGTGCATGGATGGTGTCCACTTCGCTTCGGTCGGGGAGCTGGCTGGTCGGCGGCTGGGCCGCGCACAGCGGGCACGGAATCGGGCCCGCTGCGCGCCGCCCACGGCCGGTCACTGGGAGGCCAGCGCGTCCTGCACGGTCTGCATGAACTGTGTGGCGCTCATGTTGCCGCTGACCAGACTCGCGGCGTTGGTCGTGCTCACCGTCTGGGCCTTGGTGGTGAACAGCGCTTCGAACCACAGCACGTTCTGCTTCGCGGAGGTGATGGTCGTACGGACCTGACTGGTGACCTTGTTGGCGTCCTGGACCGGAGTGTTGACCTTGAAGCCGGAGATGGTGCCCTGGTCCTTCAGTGCCGTGCTGCCGTAGTTCTTGGCGATGCAGGAGACCCAGTCACCGGTCTTCCCGTCGAAGCTGCCGGCGCCGAGGGTGATGCCGATGCCGACGTTGGACGGGTACTGGTCGATCGAGCCCTTGCCGCCGGAGACGGCCGGAAACGGCATGAAGCCGACGTTGGCCGCGCCGATCTTGTCCTGCTCGGGGTCGGCGATGTTCGCCAGGGCCCAACTGCCCATGTAGAGCATGGCGGCCTTGCCTGTCAGGAACTGGTTCATCGAGGTGTCGTAGTCGATGGAGCCGACGCCCTTGCCGAAGTAGCCCTTCTTGCCCAGGTCGGCGACCTCCTGTGCGGCCTTGACGTACTCGGGGTCGGTCAGCTTCGCCTTGCCGTCGGCCACCTTCTGCAGCGCGTCGGGTCCGATGTCGCGGTAGAGGTAGTTGCCGATCAGTCGGGTCAGCGGCCAGCCCTGCTGACCGGAGGCGGAGAACGGCTGGATCCCCTTCGCATCCAACCGGGCGGCCGACGCGACCAGTTCGTTCCAGGTTCCCGGCACCTTCAGACCGTTCTCCTGGAAGATCTTCTTGTTGTAGAAGACCCCCTCGATGTTGTACTCGTACGGCAGCACCTCCAGCTTGCCGCCGTACAGGGCCTTGATCGTGGAGACGGCAGCCGGCTCCAACTGGTCGTAGACGCCCAGGCTTTTGAGCTTGGCCTCGAGATCGGCGACCTTGCCCGCCTTGGCCAGCTGTTGGGTGAGCGCCGGGCTGCCCATCGTGAACTGCACCGGCAGCGCGCCCTGGCCGGCCAGGAGTTGGAGCTTCTGGTCGTTGTTCGCCTGTGCCACGGTCTCGACCTTCAGCGGCAGGGCCTTGTTCTGGTCGGCGCAGGCTCCCTTCGACAGGGTGGTCAGCGCCGCCCGCACCGTCGTGTTCTCCGTGACGCTCAGATAGCTGAAGTTCTTCGGCGCCGAGGCCGAGCCGCCGCCCGTACCGCCACAGGCGGTGGCGAGGAGCGCCACGGCGGCGGCGCTCGCGGTCAGCCCGGTGAGCCGGGCCCTTCTGGCAGCGGACGAGACGGTGTTCACGGCGAGCTCCCTGTCATCGTGGAATCGGAGGAGGTTCGAAGGGCGCAGCGCGCCGACGAGGAAGAGTGGAGAGAACGAGGCAGGTATGTAGAACGTTCTCCACCGACGAAGTGCGCACTACGATGCATGGAGACGACCAGAGCGTCAAGACATCGGCCCGTAACGCCAGAGAAAACAGCCCTACACCTTTCCGACTGTCGCCCGATCATGTAGAACGTTATCTAGATCATGGCAGTCCAGACCTACAAGGAGCGCAGAGCATGGGGCAGGACCCGCAACCCAAGAAGCGCGTCACCATCACGGATGTCGCGCAGCACGCGGGCGTGTCCACCGCCGCGGTCTCCAAGGTGCTCCGCAACGCCTACGGGGTCAGTGCGGCCATGCAGGAGAAGGTCCGCGCCGCCATCGCGGAACTGGACTACCGGCCCCACACCGCGGCACGCGGCATGCGCGGACGCACGTACACGATCGGCGTGCTCCTGGACAACATCCGCAACGCGTTCTTCGCCGACATCCTCGACGGCGTCCACGACGCACTCCAGGACAGCGAGTACACCGTCATGATCGGCGCTGCGGGCTTCAGCGCCGACGCCCAGCGCAAGACCGTCCAGTCCATGATCGACCGTCAGGTCGACGGCCTGATCCTGATCGCCCCCAGTACGCAGCGGACCGAAACTCTGACGACGGCGCAGTCCACACCCCTCGTCATCCTCGGCCACCACGACGTCTCCGACCTGCACGATTCCGTGGTCGACGCCGACGCGGCGGGTGCCGCCCTGGTGGTCGACCACCTCGTCTCGCAAGGCCATCGCAACATCGCGCTCGTCTCGTCTCCCGGCACACGCAGCAGCAAATGGGCGCGCACTCCCGAGATCGTGCTGACCAATGGCTACGTCGAGGCGATGAACCGGCACCGGCTCGCCGACCACGTGCGGATCTGCCGCGCCGCGTACTCGGACGAGGGCGGCTACAAGGCCGGCCTGAGCCTGCTCACCGGGGAGAACCCGCCCACCGCCATCATGACCGGCGCCGACGTCGCCGCCCTGGGCGTGTGGCGAGCCGCCCATGAAGTGGGGCTGCGCATCCCCGAGGACCTGTCCCTGGTCGGCTACAACAACACCGCCCTCGCCGACCTCGCCACCGTCCAGCTCACCAGCGTCGACCAGGCGGGCCACGACATGGGATCCAGCGCGGCGCGACTGCTCATCGAACGCGTCGAAGGCCGCCGCGAGCACGCCGTACAGACCAGCATGACCCCACGCCTGATCGTGCGCCGAAGTACCGCCGCGCCGGGGCCTGGCCGAGCGCTGCCGGGGTCGGGGCGTCGGTGATCAGGCGGGTCCAGGGCCAGTGCAGGGCCACGACCATCAGCATCCAGGCCAGCGGGTCGAGGATGTCCTGGGTGATCTCCAGCCAGAACCGCTTCTAGCTGTTGGCCGACCGCCCAGCGACCACATAGTCGTGGTACTCGTCCTGGACCAGGCCGACGTTGACCCATCTTCCGCGTGCCGCTCCGGTGATGTCTTCGGCGGCTGCCAGGGCGGCAAGCGGGTCATCGCGAGTCGCGACAAGGCGGCCGAAGTCCTCCTCCGCATCGTCGGTGCGAAGAGGGGGGAACTCGACCACGTCCACGAAGGTCTCGTGGCCCACGTCTTCCAGGGTGTGCAGGTAGACCTCGTAGCGGGTCTTGGTCGGCCTGACCTCGACGTATCGGATGCCGGGACGCTCGGATGAGCCGGCAGGGCCGAGGAACTGCTCGACTGGTCGGCCCCGTCTCAGGGCCCCAAGGGCGAAGGACTCCGTCAGATAGCGCACGTGAGAAGCGTAGAGGGCCTGCGGGGACCGTCGGCAGGGCGACTGCCGCATGGGGCGGAGGAGCGGCGCCGGTCAGCGGCGGGCCATGCGGCCCATGAGCCGGACGATCAGGCGGCGCGGCAGGATCTTGCCGGCGAGGGCGAGCGGGCGGCCGTTGGTGATCACCGACGGGGGCGCGGAGCGGCGGTCGAGCGTGTCGAGGGCCGTCTTGACGACGTGTTCGGGGGTGACTCGCTTCGCGCCGTAGTCGGCCGTCTCGCTGCCGGCGGCATCGTAGAACTCGGTCTTCGTGGCGCCGGGGCATACGGCCAGGACGCGCAGGCCGGTGCCACGGTTTTCTTCCCACAGCGATTCGGTGAAACTGAGGACGAACGCCTTGGTGGCGCCGTAGACGCTCAGGTACGGGGTGGGCTGGAAGCCCAGCAGGCTCGCGACGTTGATCAGGATGCCGGTGTCGGCGGAGTTCAGCGGGTCGATGTAGGCGCGGCTGAGGTCGACCAGCGCGCTGACGTTCAACGTGATCATGCTCTGCAGGCGGTCCGGGTCCTCGTCGGTGAGGGCGTTGTGGGAGCCGAAGCCGGCGTTGTTGACGAGTCCGGTGGCGTGGGTGCCGCGGGACTCGAGTTCGGCGCGCAGCGTGCGGCCGGCGTCGGGCCGGCCGAGGTCGCGGGCGACGACGTGCACCGTGACGCCGTGAGCGCGGGTGAGTTCGTCGGCCAGGTCCTTGAGCCGGTCCGCTCGGCGGGCGACGAGTACGAGATCCGCGCCGCGTCGGGCCAGCTGGCGGGCGAATTCCGCACCGAGGCCGGAGCTGGCTCCGGTGACGATGACGGTCTGGCGGCGATAGTCGATTTGGCTCATACCTTCACTGTACGCATGATTTTGCACTGAGTGCAAACAACTGCATGAGGAGAATAGATGTACCATCGGTGCATGGTCCAGAAACCGACGCCCCTTCGGGAACAGACCCGCTCGGTGGTCCGCGCACTCCTCGCCAAGACCGCCCTCGAACTGTTCGCCGCCAAGGGATACGACGACACAACCCTTGAGGAGATCGCCGCCGCAGCAGGTGTCTCCAAGCGGACCCTGTTCAACTACTTCCGCAGCAAGGAGGACCTCGCGCTCAACGGCCTTTCCGAGCAAGGGGAATTGATAGCCGCGCGGCTCGCCGAGCGCCCCGCCGACGAAGACCCGTGGACATCGCTGCGTGCGGCGTTCCAGGTGCTTGAGGAGATCGACGTCACGGCCGAGCGCCGCCTCGAGATGATCACGCTGCTGTTCGGCAACGAATCCCTGCGCGCCGGCCACGCCGAGAAGCAGGCCCGCTGGCAGGACCTGTTCGCCCCGCTGATCGAGCCGCGGCTGCCCGACTCCGACCACCGCACCCTGCAGGCCCGCGCCCTCGCAGCCGCGGCGATCACCTGCCTCCAGGCAGCGACGGAAGAGTGGATGCGCCTGGGCGGACAGGCCGACACCTTCGACCTCTACGACACCGCAGTACAAGCCATCCGTCGCCCCGCCGCACCACCAGAGAAAACGACGACATGAGCAAGCGCCTGCCTGCCGCCGACCTGCCGAACATGGCCGGCGCCCTGCGCGCCGAACGCGCCGAGATGCTGAACTTCACCAGCAGCCTCACCGACGACGAATGGGCCGCACCCAGCGCCGCGGCCGGATGGCGCATCGCCGACGTCGTCGCCCACATCGGTGCGACGGCTCGCAGCTTCTACACGCCCGCCGGGCTGCGCACGAGCTTCGCCGCCAGCCTGGAACAGGCGAACGAGGACCCCGTCGACCGCCGACGCGCCTGGAGCCGTGCCAAGGTGATGGCCGAGTACCAGCGCGCCAGCCGGCGAGCCACCACACTTCTCAACGTCGTCAGACGCACACCCGCCGCCCGGGTACGGGCACAGATGGCCGAACTCGGACGCCACCCCCTGGGTCTGATGATCGGCGGCGCACTCGTCTTCGACCACCACACGCACCTGCGCCACGACATGGCCCCAGCACTCGGCCGGCCCGTGCCGTCCACCGACGAGGACAGGATGCGCGCGGTGGTGACGTGGATGATCGCCGTACTGAGCAACCAGGTCGCGCAGGCACCGGTCGCCGGGCTCGACGCCCGCGTCGCACTGACCCTCACCGGCCCCGGCGGCGGGACCTGGTGGTTCGACGAGGCGGGCGCCCTGCCTCCCTCGGACGGCAAGCTCGCCGCGCACATCACCGCCCCCGCGCTGACCTTCCCCGACTGGGGCACACAGCGCTCGCCCTGGGACGACAACGACGTGACGATCACCGGCGACACCGAACTCGCCGCCCGCTTCCTCGACGCCGTCAACGTCATCTGACCGAGTCAATCGGGCTGACGTCGAGTTGAGCCGGCTCTTCACGCTCATGCCCTCGGGCACCTTGACGAACAGCACGGTGGTCGGCATCTGACGGGCCCGGAGGCCCTCGATAGTCGGCGACGCCTCATGCCCAGCGGTTCCGAGCCCTGAGCGGTCTCCCGACCGCCGCACCGCTATGACAAGCGCTTCGGGGCCGGTGCTGTTGACTCCGGGCTCGAAGCGATGCGGTTCTTCCGGCGTGCCGTCCGCCAAGTGCTCACGGCGGGGTGACACCTCGCCATGAACTCACCGATCAGTCATGGGAGTTGCAAACCGCGGGCCGCGACGGCCCGGCCGCGGGTGTCGGACCGGCAGAGCACACGTCAGTCGGCGTTGTCCGCCGTGTACTCGGTCCCGGTCGGCGCCCGGCCCCTGGAATGGGGTGAGTTGAGGTTCTCGACCTCCGGCCGCCGGTCCTGCGGCAGAGCGAAGAAGGTTCGTACCGCCGTCGGACAACCGGATTGTGCTGGTGCCTGTCGGCCACGTGTGGTTTCCTGACCCCATGACCGTGCTCGTGACCCGCCGCCACGTTGACTACGTGCGTGTCACCACCACGCGTTGTCCGTCCGTGGGCTGACACCTCGCTCCGGCTTCTACCCGGCTTTTCCTCCCGCGCCTTTGCTACCGCGCTGCACTGACCGCTGCCCTCGTCCGGGCGCGGCTGTCGGCCACGCGGTTCCTTCGCGCTTCCCCGTCCCCGCAGCGCGGGGATCTCCGCCCTCCGCACAAGGGAGCAGCACCATGAGTCAGCCGATCGACTCCGTCACCGCAGGCCACACCCCCGAGGAAGAAGCCGCCTGGCCCGACACGTCGGCCTGGTCGTTCGAGACCAAGCAGATCCACGCCGGTGCCGCGCCGGACCCGACGACCGGAGCGCGGGCGACCCCGATCTACCAGACCACCTCGTTCGTCTTCCGCGACACCCAGCACGCCGCCGACCTGTTCTCGCTCGCCGAGCCCGGCAACATCTACACCCGCATCCACAACCCCACCCAGGATGTCTTCGAGCAGCGGATCGCCGCGCTGGAGGGTGGCGTCGCCGCGGTGGCACTGGCCTCCGGGCAGGCCGCCGAAACCCTCGCCATCCTGACGCTGGCGAGCGCCGGTGACCACGTCGTCTCCAGCACGTCCCTGTACGGCGGTACCTACAATTTGTTCCGCCACACCCTGCCCAAGTTCGGGATCGAGGTGTCCTTCGTCGACGACCCGGACGACACCGAGGCCTGGGCAGCGGCGATCCGCTCGAACACGAAGGCCCTGTTCGCCGAGACGCTCGGCAATCCGCGCGGCAACGTGCTCGACGTGCGGGCGGTTGCGGACGTCGCGCACGGGGCGGGTCTGCCGCTGATCGTCGACAACACCGTGCCCACGCCCTATCTGCTGCGGCCCATCGAGCACGGCGCCGACATCGTCGTCCACTCGGCGACCAAGTTCCTCGGTGGGCACGGCACCACCATCGCGGGCGTCGTCGTCGACGGCGGCACCTTCGACTTCGGCGCGCACGCCGACGTGTTCCCCGACTTCAGCGAGCCCGACCCGAGCTACCACGGCTTGCGGTACTGGCCGGCGCTCGGGCCGGGCGCGTTCGCCGTCAAGCTGCGGGTGCAGTTGTTGCGCGACCTCGGTCCCGCACTCTCCCCGCACTCCGCGTTTCTGCTCCTGCAGGGCGTGGAGACGCTCAGCCTGCGCATCGAACGGCACTCGGCGAACGCGCAGGCACTGGCCGAATGGCTGGAGCAGCGCGACGAGGTCGCCGCCGTCCACTACCCGGGACTGCCGTCCAACCGCTGGTACGAGGCCGGGCAGCGCTATCTGCCGCGCGGCTCCGGCGCGATCCTCGCCTTCGAACTGCGGGACGGGGTCGAGGCAGGCAAACGGTTCGTGGACGCCGTCGAGCTGTTCAGCCATCTCGCCAACATCGGTGACGTACGCAGCCTGATCATCCACCCGGCGTCCACCACCCACAGCCAGCTGGACCAGGCCCAGTTGGCGGCCACCGGCACCTCCCCCGGCCTGGTGCGCCTGTCGGTCGGCATCGAGAACCTCGCCGACCTCAAGGCCGACCTGGAGGCAGGCTTCCGCGCGGCCAAGGCCGCATCCTGAACACCGTACTGACGCCCTCTCAGGTCCCCCTCCCGCCGGCCTCCGGGGCCTGGCGGGAGGGGGACCCGCCCGGACGCCGCCAGTGGCACGTCCGGGAAAAGCCGCTTCCGCTGGAGGCGGGCGGTGAACTGCCCGGCGTGCGGCTGGCGTTCGAGACGTGGGGGCAGCTGGCGGTGGACCGCTCCAACGCGGTACTCGTGCTGCACGCCCTCACCGGAGACAGCCATGTGGTCGGCCCCGCCGGCCCCGGCCACCCCACGCCCGGCTGGTGGAACGGGCTGATCGGTCCCGGTCTGGCCCTGGACACCGACCGCTGGTTCGTCGTGGCACCCAACGTGCTCGGCGGCTGCCAGGGCAGCACCGGGCCCTCGTCCGTGCGCCCCGACGGCCGTCGCTGGGGCGGCGCCTTCCCGTACCTGACGCAGCGTGACCAGGTGCTGGCCGAGGCGGACTTGGCTGACGCGCTGGGCATCGACCGCTGGGCGTTGGTGGTCGGCGGCTCGATGGGCGGCATGCGCGCGCTGGAGTGGGCCGTCGCCTATCCGCAGCGCACCGACGCCCTCCTGCTGCTCGCCACCACATCGGCGGCGAGCGCGGAGCAGATCGCCTGGGCCAACATCCAGCTGCACTCCATCCGTTCCGACCCGCACTGGCACGCGGGCCACTTCCACGACACCGGTCAGGGCCCGCACACCGGACTCGGCCTGGCCCGGCGGCTCGCCCACATCACCTACCGCAGCGAGCCGGAACTCCAGACCCGCTTCGGCCGCTCACCGCAGGGCGCGGAGGACCCGTGGTCGGGCGGGCGATACCAGGTCGAGTCCTACCTCGACCATCACGCCGCCAAGCTGGTGCACCGCTTCGACGCGGGCAGCTATGTCGTGCTGTCCGAGGCCATGAACAGTCATGACATCGGCCGCGGTCGCGGTGGTGTACGCGCCGCTCTGAACCGGGTGACCGCAAGGACCCTCGTCGCCGGAGTCGACTCCGACCGCCTCTACCCGCCCTCCCAGCAGGCCGAGTTGGCTGCGGGTATCGCCACCTCAGATCACCTCCGCGTCATCGAATCCCCCTACGGCCACGACGGCTTCCTCATCGAGGTGCAGCAAGTCGCCGCACTCGTGGACGAACTCGTTCTCTGATCCTTCGAGGATCCGTCCTGGAAAGGCACCACTCATGTCCCCCCAACCCGCGAACACGGCCGTGGCCGTCCACCCGCTGCTCGCCGAGCGCTGGAGCCCGCGCTCGTTCGACGCCACGCACACGATCAGCGACGAAGAGCTCGTATCACTGCTGGAGGCGGCCCGCTGGGCTCCCTCCGCGCGCAACGCGCAGCCGTGGCGCTTCCTCGTCGGACGCCGCGGCGACCCGACGTACCAGCACATCTTCAGCACTCTGGGGACCACCAACCGGCTGTGGGCGGGGACCAGTTCCCTGCTCGTCGCGGCGGTGGCCGCCGAGCGCCTCGCGGACGGCACACCGCATCAGAGCGCCGCATACGACACCGGGCTCGCGGTGGCCCAACTGTCCGTACAGGCACACGCCCTGGGGCTGCGCACCCATCAGATGGGCGGCTTCGACCCCGAGCGGCTGCGCACGTCGCTGGGCGTCCCGGACGGCTACCGGCCGCTTTCCGTCACCGCGATCGGCGCCCTGGCCCCGGCCGATCTCCTCCCACCGGATCTGCGCGCCCGCGAGACCGCCGCCCGCGAGCGGCGCCCCCTGTCGGAGACGTTCTTCGCGGACGCCTGGGGTACTCCGCTTCCTGTTCGGCACCATGGTTGAAAGGGGGCGCCAGATGCGTGCCTACGGATTCAAGTCGAACGGCGGCCCGGAGGTCCTGGAGGAGATCCAGGTACCGACACCGGCACCGGGCCCCGGTCAGGTACTGATCGAGGTCGCGTACGCGGGCGTGAACTTCGCCGAAGTGCAGCACCGGCGCGGCGAGTTCGGTGAGCCCGACGGCCCAGGCGGCTACGACGTGCCCGGGCTGGAGGTCTCCGGCACGGTCGCCGCGCTCGGCACCGGGGCAACAGGGCCGGCTGTCGGCGAGGAGGTCGCCGCCTACCTTCCCGCTTTCGGCGGGTACGCCGAGTTCGCCGTGGCCGACGCGGAGTTCGTCCGGCCGGCGAGTGGGCTACCCCTGGCACATGCGGCGGGAGTCCCGTGCGTCTATCCGACGGCCTACGGCGTGCTGACGGACGCGGGACGGCTGCGCGAGGGTGAGAGCGTACTGATCCATGCCGCGGCCGGCGGGGTCGGATCGGCCGCGGCACGGATCGCGCGTGCGCTAGGTGCGGCACACGTCTTCGGTACCGTCGGCTCCCCCGGGAAGACGGAACTGGCCACCGCTCTGGGCTACGACGCCCTGTTTCCCCGGGAAGGCTCCGCGGACGCGGTCCGGGAGACCACCGCGGGCCACGGAGTGGACCTGGTGCTGGACCCGGTCGGCGGGCCGGTGCGGCGGGCGAGCCTGGACGTACTGGCCCCCTTCGGCCGGGTCGTCGTCTACGGGGACCTGGGGCTCCACCAGGACTGGACGGCGGACGCGTGGGACCTGTGGAAGAACAACCGAAGCATCGCCGGGTACAACATCGGCGACGTGGCCCGCCGCTCCCCGGCCACGATCGGCGAGCACCTGTCCAGGGCACTGTCCCTGCTCGCCTCCGGAGCACTTCCCTACGCCCCTCCGACCGTCATCCCGTGGACCGAGGTCGCCGAGACCCACCGGCTCTTCGAGGCCGGCGCCACCAGCGGGAAGACCGTGCTCGACATCGCGGGGCACGCGGAACGCAGCCCCGCGTGAACGAGCGACCGGGCGCGTCCTCCAGGAAAGCGCGCGGACTCTCGGAGCCGGGGCGATGGGACGTTCGTACGGGATGCCGTATCCGCTCTCGGTCAACTGCCGCGTGCCGAGGGCGAGTCCGAGGCGGGAGCGGCCGGGGCCGGCGAGGGAGAGTCGTATCCGAAGGTCTGACGATGGGAGCAACGACCTCACTCGCGACCGGCATTTCACCTCATGGACGACAGCTTCGTAGCGGCCTTCCAACGCGGCCTCGCAGCAGGACCATCCGGACGGACCGACTTGCCTCTGACGCACACGTCAAGGAATAGCGTGCGCCGACCGCTACGGCCGGGCAGTCACCGACGCGCCCCCTATCGGTTCCTGAAGTCCTGTCAACTGACGCCTGGAGTGACCGAGATGACCGCCGCACCGCCCTCCACGACCCGAGAGATCCGTCTGGTCACCGCACCCGAGCAGCTGCCCGGGGCCGATCACCTGTCCGTAGTCGAGACGCCGCTGCCCCCGCCCGGGCCGGCCCAAGTCGTGGTCCGCAACCAGTACTTCCTCGTCTTCCCGGGGCTGCGCACACTCATCGGAGGCGAAGCCAAGGACGTACCCCTGCCCTCCGTCCGCGTCGGGGACGCACTGTTCGGCCCCGCCGTCGGCGAAGTCGTCGCGGCCGGCCCCGGCAGCGGGTTGCGCCCCGGCGACAAGGTGACCCACCTGCTCGGCTGGCGCGAGCACGCCCTGCTGGCGGCGACCGACTGCGCACCGCTGGACGACGCGCTGCCCGACCCCGTCGCATACCTGTCCTCCGGTGTCGCCGCGTACGCAGGACTCACCCGACTGGCCGACGTACGCCCCCATGACACGGTCCTCGTCACCGGAGCCGCCGGCGCCGTGGGCAGCCTGGCGGGACAGGTGGCCCGGCTGCTCGGCGCCGGTCGGGTCATCGGCACCACCCGCTCGGCGCACAAGGCCGACCGGCTGCGCACCGAACTCGGCTACGACGCGGTGGTGGTGCCGGGCGCGACGCCGTTCGCCGAGCAGCTGGCCGCTGCGGCGCCGGACGGCATCGACGTACTGCTGGACACGGTCGGCGGCGAGCAGCTGACCTCTGCTGTCCGCGCCGCACGCCGTGGCGCACGGTTCGCGCTGATCGGCGCACTCTCCGGGCAACTGTCACCGGAACCGGACAGCGACGGCGCCAGTGCGCCGGCGGAGATCGACACCTTCCGGATCATCACGCAGGGCATCACTCTCCGAGGATTCAGCAGCGCGGACCTCAGCCAATCGACAGACGAATGGAACAAACGCTTCGGTGACTGGCTGCGCTCCGGCGAGATGGTCTTCCCGCATGTACGGATCCCGGGCATCGATCGCGCGCCAGGAGCGTTGCAGGAACTGATCGAGGGGCGGCACACCGGCACCGTCGTCGTGGAACTCCCGCAGCGGTGAGACAGCGGTGACGCGAACGCCGACGTCCCTCGGCCAGTCGGCGGCGCGGTACGAGCGGAGGCGAGCAGCGGGATGCGGATCGGGGACGCGGCGGCAGCGGCAGGGACGACACCACGCGCACTGCGGTTCTACGAGGAACGCGGCCTGCTGCCACCACGACCTCGAACGCCGGCCGGACAGCGTGAGTACGGTCCGGCCGACGTGGCACGGGTCAAAGTGATCCGGGAGCTCCTGGCTCTCGGACTCACGGTGGAGGATCTGGGCAGCCTTTCCGACCGCATCCACCTGCTCGTCGACGACCCGCGGCAGCGCTGCGCCGACAGCTCGGACGGCCCCGGCGCCGTCGTCGTGCACCGCAGACTGGCGACCCTTGACGCCGAGATCGACCGCCTGACCCGGCTGCGGACCAGGCTGGCGGGGCGGACCACCGCAACGGAGTGACGGTGGTCCTGTGCAGCGTCAGCCGCCGAGCCGTCCTCGAAACGGTGGACCGCACCTCGCACGGCGACGCTGTTGCATTCGGGCAGATCAACAACCTGGGGCGCGGCCACACTTCGCGCACTCACGCCCCTCTCACGCTCCTGATCAAGCTTCAACTTCACGCGCTGGACCTTCGGCATGGCAGCCCCGCCCTGCCCACCTCGCACCCGAACTGGAGCAACCTCACCGACTGACCGCTCTCAGTCGCTCCCGTACGCGCGCAGGAAGACGTCCACGGCCGCATCCGCGATGACGCGGAGCTCGGCGGCCGGGACCCGACGGGTGCCCAGCCGGGAGCGGGACTCCAAGGGGCCGGTGAGCAGGGCGAAGAAGTGTTCGGCGGCCTGCTCCGGATCGCATGGACGCAGGCGGCCGGCGAGCGCCAGGCGGGCCAGCCGGTCGGCGAGCGCCGCGCGGGGACGGTGCGCGGTGCGCTCCTGCACCGTCTCGATCAGGTCGGGGAACCGCGCCATCTGAGCGTAGGTCAACCAGCGCAGCGCACGAGCGCGTTCGCCGCAGCAGACCCGCAGCAGTCGCTGAGCCAGGTCCGCAAGCGCGACACGCAGGTCATCGTCCGGGGCCCGCTCGCGCAACCGCTCGACGAGCGCGAGGTTCTCCGCCATCACAGTGTCGGCCGCTGCCTCGATGGTGTGACGGAAGAGGGTCTCCTTGTCGTTCAGGTGGCTGTAGACGGTCGGTTTGGCGACGCGCGCCTCCTCCGCGATCTCCTGGACGCATGCCTGTGCGTATCCGCGCCGCGCGAAGACGGCGAACGCGCCGTCCAGGATCGCCTGTCGCTTGTCGACCCGCCCGCGCGAGACGCCATTGCCCGCGCTTGACGCTGTTGAACTCATGGGTTCATTCTAAGTGCACTACCGATAAGGACGATTTACTGAACTGACGAGTTCAATCAAGGGTGGGGAACCATGATCGTTCACACGCTGCGCTTCGCCTTCAAGGACGAGACGACCGAGGAGCAGAAGGCCCAGGTGCTCGCGCTGATGCGGCGAACGGCGTCCGTCGAGTCGGTCTCGTTCGCAACAGTCGGGCAGAGCCTGGGCGATCCCGCCGAGGGCCTTACCCACGCCTACTGCGTGGGCATTGAGGACCTGGAAGCTCTGGAGCGGTACATGCACGACCCGGTTCACCTGGCGGGAGACCCCGAGATCCTCCCGCACCTGGCCAAGATCTCCATCGGCCCCGACCTTTCCGACGACATGGCCCCGGAGCTGGCCGACGAGATCATCGCGCTGCACGAGAAGAAGGCCGCCATGCACCCGGAGTGGGCCGCCCAGCTCGAACCGCTCCTTGAGATTCAGCTCGCCTCGGGGCTGTCAGATCGTTCATGACCGGAGGGGCCGCCGTCCTCGCGGATCCGACCGCGATGGGCCACTGACCGCGAGGACGGTACATGGCGGGCTTGGCGGTGTCGGCATCCGTCAGGGCGCGTTGCACTCAGCGGTCTCCGCGGTGTAGCGGGCGACGACCGCAGCGGTGGCGCGGTGCTGTCGGGCCAGTCCGCGGGCTCATCGGGAATGGCGCGGTCCGAGATCCCTCCCCAGACATCGTGCGTCTGCCCGGATGCTGGCTGACCTTCCGCGCCAGCAGCTTGGCTCTTGCCGTCCGATCCCCGGCTACTGCGGCCGCTGATCGTCGGGCAGCGGATCCAGCGTGGTCCAGATCCTGACTGCCGCGGCAGGTGCTGCCATGGTCCCGGGCGGGGGTTCTTGGTAGGCAATGACCATGCTCAGCGGCAATTGTTGGTCCATGTTGTAGTAGCCCAGAAAAAGCCCCAGATCACGGCAGAGAGCGTGGGCTTCCCGCCCCGTCATCCCGACCACGTCAGGGACTTCGATACTTGCCGGCCAGTCACCCATCTCCGCACCATACGGCCGACTCCGCCGCAGCGGCGAGGCCTCCGCGCCACGACGAAACAACGTCCCGCACACCCACACTGGCAGCCTGCCTGGCACCGAACGAGCCGACCGTTGCCTCATGCAAGTCTGCGGCATCACCTTCTCCGCGACGGCGCGAAGACAGTGCTTGAGCATAGGCCCGGCTCGACGGGGTAGACGGACGGCGCTGGACGGGGAAGGACCGTGACCTGGGGAGGTCAAACGGTCCTTCCCCGTTCTCATGACTGCACGCAAACTACCCATCCCCAGGCCCGTCCCCCCGAACGCCTCGACGTCGCCCCCCGACCGCGTGCTGGGTGATGTCAGCCGCCTGGTGTAGCGGCGCGGGATTCTTGACTTCGCAGGTCAGTTGACCGATGCAGTCGCTTCGCGCCGGATGGGCGTGCTTACGCCCGCGCGCAGCACGCGCTGCGGCCGGGTGAGCCAGCCGGCTATCCCCACCTCGCCCCTGAGCGGAGCCACACGGCCGGTATGGCTACACCACGCGGCGGGACGCCAGCGCATGCTGCCCACTGCCGCCCACCGGGCGAACTCCCGCCCGCCCCGACAGCCATGAGGACGATCCTGCGCGAGGCCTCGCGCAGGCGGCCTCCGCCATCGCCGACGCAAGATGGCGGCCGCCCCACCCTCATTCGCAACCCTGGCGGCCCGGCCACCTCCGTCGGTTCCGAACTGGCCCACCCCGATGGCTTGCCGGACCTACTGCGCCGCCTGTCCGACCCGTGTCGGCTGCGGGGCCCACGTCACCACGGACTGGTTATGGAACGATCACCAGCGTCACTCAGACTCACGTCCTCGCTCCCAGCCGAACGCGAGAACGGTTGAACCGCGGAACCACCGAACTGGCCTGTGAGTCAAAGGCCATGGCTGAGAGGATTGAGATGAAGCAAGTCATCGTCGCCGTAGCAGTAGTTGCCGGGGTGCTCACAGGCTGTGCGACTACAGGTGAAGACAAAACGGCTGCCCGGTCGGCATCGCCCGGCCGGGAGATCCCCTTCGACCTCTATACGCATTGCGGAATCGACGAAGCCCGTATTGGCTCGACATTTTTCGAAGCAGAAGTCCCGCTCTCCGACGGTTCAGGAAACCCGCCCGAGGGATGGGACAACCCTACCCAGCCTGGCACGATGACGTTGAAGTCCGAGACGGAAGCCGTCTTCACCGACGACGCCGGACATGAGGTCCGCTTCCGCGCCCGGCCGGGCGCGAGCACCTACAAGCGTGTCTGCGCGTAGTGGATCTGCTGAACTGACAGGCCATCACGAACCGCACGCTCTGGGCCTACGCTGAAGCCCCGTCTGGCGTGCGGAGCGCGTCGAGGACATGCGGCCAGGCAGCCGCCCCCAACAGCGCGTCGGCTTCGGGAGTGCCTCCATACTCATAGCGCGCGGATGCCGACGCCGGGCTCTCGCCGGGAAAACGTGGGCGGTGACCGGCATCGTGACGAGCGATCAGACGCACTGAGGCCCCGGCTGAACGCCGACGTTGTGCCAGTTGCTCAGCGAAGGCAAGAGACGGCCACATCGCATCATCACCACCGGCGACCAACAGCAGATCACCCCGCGCCGTCTCCACGGGAATTTCCGCAGAAGGCAGCAGCTCAGCAAACGTCCTCTCGCTGAGCTCGTACCACCCGCGGATGGCGACCGGCCCACCCTCCGCCTGTGCGGGAGTCCAGGAATCGTCCAGCGGTACGAAAGGCAACCCCTGCCCTCGCCACGTCCAGGACGATCGGTAAGGACGGTGCAGACCATCACGCCCTGGTCCTACGTTGCACCAGACCCGAGACGTGGGCGACACCGCGATGACGAGGTCCACGCGCACGTCGTGCACTGCCGTCAGCAGAGCGGCCTCGGCCCCCTTGGAAGTGCCCAGAATGCCGATGCGTTCCGCGCCGTTCAGCCGCAGGAAGTCGACAGCCGCGGTGAACGTCTCCAGGGGGATCTCGCAGATCCCCGGCGACTGCCCCGGACCGCCGAACCAGCGGATCGACACCGCCGTCATGCCCTGCCGGGCAAGGATGCGTGCCCTCTCCCGCTCGATCCGCCCGCTCGAACCCGCCAACACCAGGACACCAACATCACTGCCGCCGACTGGAGCGGCCAATACGCCCTCCCACGGATCGGTCAGCTCGCGCTCAAGGACATCCACGTGAGCCCCTCGGTGAGTCCGCTGCAATCCGTCTGCTCACCTTAATCTTCCAGATCAATTGGGTGACGAGATGGGCCTCGTCACGACCGTAGGGAGAGCAGCGAGGACCTGTCCCGCCCAGGGATTCGGCCCCTGCTTGAGGATGGCGAGCCGGCGCGCCTGGTCGGTGGGCCATACGTCGATCCGATAGAGGAAGTGGTCACCGGGGCCGCCGTTGGTGTCGACGACCGGAGGCTCGGAGGGAACGTAGGAGACCCGGACGCGGAGCAGCCCACGGGGAACCGCCGTGCTCGGTCCGCCCTCGGGAAAAACTCCTGGGCTGGACACGGCGAGTTGGCCGGACTGGCGGCACGTCGACTGGTGTGCCGGCCGTACGCGCGCCGCCGGGAGCCCGTTCGACCACCCGGCGTCATCGGCCGACGCCCTGTCTCCCGGTTCAGGACCTCTGGACCGGCCGACGGTATCGGCGGTACCGTTGATACCATGACGCATCCGAAAGCCATGAGCCTGCGGTTCCCCGACCCGGCTCAGCATGCCGCAATCGAAGCCGCCGCAAAGCAAGCGGGCGTCAGTCTGCAGGAGTACATCCTGTCCGCCGCCTACGACCGTGCCACCGCCGTGGAAAACGCCTTCCTCGACGCCTTCCGTGCCTCGATGGCTCACAGCGCAGCCGCGTTCGCCGAGGAGAGCAGCACGGTCGACCCCAGTGCACAGCAGCGCGCAGCCGAGCTCCAGGCGCGCCGTGAGCTCGACGGACGGCAGCCGGGCCGGGGCCACGCCGCGTGACCCAGAACGAACCCCTCCACCCGCTCGATGTGGCCTTCCTTCTCCATGCCGCCGAGCTTCTGCCGGGCGACCCCCAGGTGGATGACTACGGCCCGCTGTATGCGGCCGTCGCCCGGGTCAACGCACGCGCCCTGGAACACGACGTGTACGGCTCCCTGCACCTCAGAGCCGCGGCACTCTTACAGACGCTGGTACGGCTGCCCTGTTTGGAGCACTCCAACGAGGCCTTCGCCTGGCACGCAGCCGAGGCGTACCTGGCGCTCAACGGATGCCGACTCGAGTACGCGCCCAAGGAAGCGGTAGCCCTGGTGCGGGATGCAGCCACAGGCGCCGCCGGAGTGGGCCTCATCGGCCGTCAACTGCGCGCCTGGAGCATCTCCTGACCCACTGCACGCAGCATCACCCGACACCGTGCCGGGCCCGGTTCGGGCCATCCCGCCGAGCGAACCGGATGTAGCCGTCCGGAATCATCGGCCGGTGTGCGGCGGCCAGCGCGGAGAAACCAGAGGACAGGCGCAGCTCGTCAATCGCACCCACCTCGCCCGGCGCACCGACGTGCGACAGGCCAGATGTCGATGGCCAGCTGTCCGAGCCCGCCGCACCCCCAGGGCTCTGTAGGCCTCATGCCTATCCCCCGTTACGTCCAGCTAGGACGGTCAGCTGATCTCTTCAGCCCCGAGCCACTCACCCCAGCAGGGCAGCCGTGAACATCTCGCGGTGCGCCACCAGCCACTCCTGGATGCGCTCCCAACGCCGCCAACCACCGTGCTCGACCAGCGCCCGGGTATAGAGGGGGTCATCGTCGGCCACTCGGTCGGCGACGAAGGCCCGGCAGGACGCGGTGGCCTGTTCGATCACGCCGGGCAGTTCAGTACGTTCCTGCAAAGAGAGGCCGTAGCCGTCGGCGAGGATCCGCAATCGTGCCGGGATATCCAGTCCCGCTGGATAGAGAACTGCCGCGGACGTGGGATCGAGCATGGGCACCCAGTAGCGGGCGGTCATGGCAACGTCCCACACCGCTCGGCCGGGGGCCGCCAGGTCGAAGTCGATCAGGGCTACGGCGCGTCCGTCGCGGAAGACGACGTTTTCCGGGCACACGTCGTTGTGGCACAGCATCGTCCCTCCCGCCGGGTCAGCCAGGGACCGGGGCCACTCCACGCCCGCGTCGACCACGATGGCCGCGCCGGCCTCGTGCAGACGCCGCAGCAGGCTCCCCACCGAGTGCAGCGCGGTCTCGCTCATCGCCCAGCGCGGAAACGGCGGCAGGGCGACGTCACCGGGGATGAAGGTCAGCTGCTCGCGGCCGTCGGCGGTCAGTTGGATCGGCCTCGGAGCCGCGTCGAACCCCTGTTCCTCGAGCGCGAGGAGATGGGCATGGAGGGCACGTGCAGTGCGCGGCGCCGGGCGTTCCACCACAGCACCGCGGCGGAAGACCGCGCCCGCGTTCGCCATGCCCCCGACCAGCGCTTCGCCCTCTGCAGTCTCGCCCTCAGCCGTCATGTCGATCACGCTACCGCCAGGTCGGCCAAGCGTGGGACGGTCAAGAACTGCGCTGCGAACTACGTTACGCGCATGGGTATTTGTCAGACGTGAGACGGGCCAGGCAGGCGACGCTCCAGACTGCGAGACCGTCATGGTCGGCATCCGTGTTCCGCGAAGATCCGCAAGACCAAGGTCGCCGGGACCACCCGACTCCGACCCTGCCCATGACAGGGCCGGCGTCCGCGCGGATTCTTCGCATGCTTGGTGAGATCGAGATGGAGAAGAGAAGCGGAAACGTCTCGCGGAATTGATCGAAAAAACAATTCATAAGCCGCTGTGACCGCATACCCAATTCATCCTGCCGTTGTCAGCCGGACCGCTTAACCGCGTTTTGAAACAGCATCGCTTCCAAGCTGCCACATTTCGTAGTTCCCGCATTCTGCCGTGATCTCGGCCGTCGCCTGAGCCGCGGCGAAGAAGTCATCGACTACTGGCGAGGTGCGCGATGCCGCCACCGCCAGGCACACCTGGTCGGGTGCCAGATCCGGGATGGGCACGTAGATGACGTCCGGGTGCGAATAGAACACGGACGCCGAACGGGCCAGGAACGAGATGCCCCGGCCGGCCGCGACATGCTCGAGCGTCTCGTCCACCCCACGCACCAGATACCCGGCGTTAGGGTGCGGGCGGTTGGTGGGCTGCGTACTCGGGTCGGCATCCCAGACCAGCGGTTCGCCGGCCAGGTCGGCCTCGGTGACCTCCTCTTTCCCGGCCAGCCGGTGGCCGGCGGGCAGTACTGCCACTCGCGGCTCGGGGTACAGCGGGGTGACGCGCAGGCCGGTCTCGTCGATGGGCAGCCGCACATAGGCGACGTCGATGCGGCCGTCGAGCAGCATCGAGGCCTGGTCGTCGCCTTCGATGCGCTGCACGTCCACGACCACGTCCGGATGCCGGGCCTCGAACGCCCGCGCCGCCGGGATGACCGGGATACCGGCCCGGAAACCGACCATCAGCCGCCGGCTGCCGCGGGCCGCCAGGGACACCCGGCGGCGGACCGCGTGCGCCGAGGCGAGCAGCGGACCGGCGTCGACCAGCAGTTGTCGGCCCGCGTCGGTCAGCGCTACGCCGTGGCGATCCCTGGTGAACAGCGGGGCGCCGAGATCCTGCTCGAGCGCGCGGATCTGCCGGCTGAGCACCGGCTGCGCGATATGCAGCTCATCGGCGGCACGGCCGAAGTGCAACTGATCGGCCACGGCGGCGAAGTAACGCAATTTGCGCAGATCCAGATCCATGGCGTCTCCCATTCCGGTGATGCCTTCAGGGTATCACCACGACTAAAAGAGGTCTTGGACACCCGCTCAGGCTAATGGCAACCTGAATAGGGACCTGAGGCCGAGGCGAATTCAGCACAGGCCCAGGGCCAAAATGAGCACATTATTTCGGATACCCATCAATTCAATGGAGCGACCGTGGGAAAGCTCGATGGCAAGGTAGCGGTGATCACCGGCGGATCCACCGGCATGGCGTTGGCCGGCGCCAAACTGTTCGTCCAGGAAGGAGCGCATGTCTTCATCCAGGCCCGGCGGCAGGAAGCACTGGACGACGCCGTCAGGCTGATCGGTCGTAACGTCACCGCCGTCCAGGGTGACGCGGCCGAACTGGACGACCTGGACCGCTTGTTCGACACCGTGAAGCGGGAAAAGGGCTCTATCGACGTGCTGTGGGCCAGCGCCGGGATGGGCGAACCCGCCGCGCTCGGTGAGATCACCGAGGAGCAGTTCCACCGCGCCTTCTCGCTCAACGCGCGCGGCACCCTGTTCACCGTGCAGAAGGCACTGCCGCTGATCAACGACAACGGCTCGATCTTCATGACCGGATCCAACGCCTCCCTCGGCGCCTTCCCCGGCTGGAGCCTCTACGCGGGAAGCAAAGCCGTCCAGCAGGCCTGGGCCCGCGTCTGGCTCAACGAACTGCGCGAGCGCAAGATCCGGGTCAACGTCCTGACCCCCGGCCAGGTCTCCACCGCCAAGCAGGAGGAACTGTTCGACGAGGCGACCAAGGCCTCATTCGAGTCCCTCATCCCCCGCGGAAAGATGGGCCGCCCCGAGGAAATCGCCACCATCGCCCTGTTCCTCGCCTCCGACGACTCCAGCTACGTCAACGGCCTTGAACTGGTCGCCGACGGCGGCACCACCGCCCTCTGACGCACACATCAGCTGGAAGTACCGGGAAAGGTGCGGCAGTTGACCAAGAGGCATCGCGGCCGACACCTGCGCCTGACCCGGCACGAACGAGACAGAGCGACACCTCGAGAACTGGAAGAGAGCCCACCTCATGAGCAGCATCACCCTCATCGGTACGGGGAACATGGCCCGTACCATCGGCACGCTCGCGGTAGCGGGCGGCAACACCGTTGAGGTCATGGGACGCGATCAGTCCAAGGCCGATGCCCTGGCCAAGGTTCTGGGCGGCGGCGCGACGTCGGGCAAGTGGGGCGCCGTCCCGGCCGGGGACATCGTCATCACGGCCCTGTTGTACGACGGCGTCGTTCCGGTCGTCACCGAGTACGGAGACGCCCTCGCGGGAAAGGTCATCGTCGACATCAGCAACCCCTTCAACGCCACGTTCGACGGCCTGGCTCACAGCGAGGAGACGTCGGTCGCGCAGGAAGTCGCCAAGGTGGCCCCGACCGGCGCCAGCGTGGTGAAGGCGTTCAACACCATTTTCCGCAATGTCCTGGAGAAGGGCCGGCCCAACGTCTTCATCGCCGGCGACAATGCGCAGGCCAAGGCGGGCGTGGCGGCATTCATCGAGAGCCTCGGGCTGCGCCCGCTGGACGTCGGCGGACTGAAGATGGCGCACTGGCTCGAAGGAATGGGCCTGGTCACGGTGAGCCTCGCCGGCAACGGGGTCGGCCACGGGGACTTCGCCCTCGGCGTCAGCGAATTTACCGGCTGAGCCCTCCCGGAGCCGAGCAGGCGACGAACAGAGCACCGTGCGCCTCACCAGGGCTGCCGAATCACCGACCCGCTGATGTCGGATGTCAACGTCGGCGGGCGACGAGGCCCAGGCCAACACACGCGGCCCGGCGTCCATCGAGAGCCTGGGCTTACGCCCGATGGACGCCGGGCCGCTGGCAAAGGTGCGGACGCCGAAGAACGTCATCCTCGCGCCACAAGGCGCCCACCCCTCCACCTACTCTCACAAGGAGCAGCAGCATGCGCGTTTTCGTCACTGGTGGGACCGGCCATGCCGGTTCGTACATCATCCCCGAGCTCATCGCCGCCGGACATGAGGTCACCGGCCTGGCTCGCTCAGACACGGCCGCGGCAGCGGTGTCAGCGCTCGGCGCGAAGGTGTGGCGCGGCGACCTCGAGGATCTCGACGGACTCAAGGAGGCGGCCGCGGACTCCGACGGCGTCATCCACGTCGCGCACAGGCAAGACCTGCTTCCCTCCGGCGGGATCGACGCCGTGGCCGCCGCCGAGCTCCCGATCATGCTCGCGTACGGCGAGGCACTGGCGGGAACCGGGAAGCCGCTGGTCGCGGCGGGAAGCATAGGCTCGCCAGGGAACCTGGGCCGGCCGGTCACCGAGGAGGACCCGGCCCTTCCCGGCGGGGATGAGTACAAGGGCACCCTGCGGGTTCGCAATGTCGTGGAAACCACCGTGGTCGGCCTCGCTGAGCAGGGAGTACGGTCTTCGGTCGTACGGATCGCCAATATCGCGCACAGCACGACCGATCGTGCAGGCTTCCTCGTACAGCTGATCGCGCTCGCGAAGGAGAAGGGTTTCGTCGGCTACCCCGGAGACGGCGCGAACCTGTGGAACGCCGTGCACGTCCGCGATGTCGCGTCCTTGTTCCGCTTGGCCCTGGAGAAGGGGCCGGCCGGCAAATGCTGGCACGCGGTTGCGGACGGGGCCGTCCCGCTCCGCGAGATCGCCGAGGCCATCGCCAGCCGTCTGGGCCTGCCCGCCGTCAGTGTTCCCGCGGACGTACTGATGGTGCCGGGATACTTCGGGTTCCTCGCGAACATCGTCACGCAGAACTACCCGGCCTCCAACCTCATCACCCGCCAGACCCTCGGCTGGGAACCAGCCCAGCCGAGCCTGCTCGCCGATTTGGACAACGGCCACTACTTCTCCGCCAGCTGACAACAGGGACCCGAATCACAAGGGCGGGCCAAGCCACAACACCCCAGCCCACGGCTGCCCTTTCAGACCTCCACCGGGCCTGACCTGTGGGTCCTTCGAGCTCAAACGAGCGGCGGCCGCTGAGCGGCCGATACCGGAGTACGGTGGCATTACCGAGCGCACCTCGCACGCCGTCATCCATTTCGGCGTCGCCCTCGGGGAACGGCAAGGCCGGAGCACATCGCGTCCGGACGGAAATGAGCCGCCCCACATGAGCCTTATGAGCCTCGGAGTACTCGCCTCCTCCCGCAAGGAGAACGAGTTCCGTCTGCCGCTGCACCCCCACCACCTCGACCGGATCGCCCCGGCCATACGCGAGCGGATCTTCCTCGAACAGGGCTACGGCGAACGGTTCGGCGTCGCCGACGACGCCCTGCGACCACTCGTGGCGGGACTGCGCTCCCGCGAGGAGCTCATCGCCGAGAGCGACATCGTCCTGCTGCCCAAACCGACGCACGACGACATCGCCGAGCTGCGCGAGGGCCAGGTGCTGTGGGGGTGGCCGCACTGCGTGCAGGACGAGAAGATGACCCAGATCGGCATCGACAAACGGCTGACCCTGATCGCCTGGGAAGCCATGAACCACTGGACCTCCACGGGCGCCTTCAGCGTCCATGTGTTCCACAAGAACAACGAGCTCGCCGGCTACTGCTCAGTGCTGCACGCCCTGCAACTCGGCGGACTGACCGGTAGCTACGGGCGCCGCCTGCGGGCGGTGGTCATCAGCTTCGGCGCCACGGCACGCGGAGCGGTCACGGGCCTGGGCGCCATGGGAGTCTCCGACGTCACCGTGCTGACCCAACGCGCCGCGGCAGCGGTGGCGTCACCGATGCCCTCGGTGGTGATGGGCCACTTCGAGGAGCAGGAGCACGATCCTTCGCGCCTGCAGGCCGTCACCGCTGCCGGTTCCCAGCCGCTCGCGGAGTATCTGGCCGGGTTCGACATCATCGTCAACTGCGTCCTGCAGGACACTGACGCGCCGCTCATGTTCGTCACCGACGAGGAACTCGCCCTCTTCCGGCCGGGAACGTTCTTCGTCGACGTTGCCTGCGACCAGGGCATGGGCTTCGACTGGGCCCGCCCGACCACCTTCGGCGAGCCCATGCTCTCGGTGGGATCCGGCTGCCACTACTACGCGGTGGACCACAGCCCCTCCCACCTGTGGAACTCCGCCACCTGGGAAATCAGCGAAGCGCTCCTTCCCTACCTGCCCAAGGTCATGAGTGGGCCCGCGGCATGGGACACCGACACCACCGTCAAAAAGGCCATCGAGATCCGCGACGGCGTCGTCCAGAACCCGAAGATCCTCTCCTTCCAGCACCGTTCAGCCACCTACCCCCACCCAGGGGTGAGTAGCACGCGCTGATAGCCGGCGGGTTGGCGGGCGGGGGTGCGACAGCAGGACGCTCACCTGCCGAGGGGCCCGGCCCCCTCGGGGGCGATCCGGCTGCGGACACGGAAGCGGCCGACCGTGTCTTCCTGCCCCGGGATCAGTTGGACGGCCACCGGTCCGGCGAAGATGTAGCCCTGTTCCGCGGCATGCCGACGCACGTGGCTCGACAAATGTGCGCCCAGTTGTCGGCTGGTGCCGGCCAGTTGCTGGTGTGACTGCGGTGGCAGCTCGATGACGAACGCATTGGGCACCAGGACACGTCGCCGGTCCAGAATCAGTGCACGGTCATCACACTCCCGGTACAGCGTCCTCACCACGTCCGCGTGATCGTGCTGTTTGTGGGCGAGCGGGATGAGCAACGTCCAGAGAGCATTGCTCCATCGCTCCATGGTGTGCTCCAGGGCGGCGAGGGATCTCATCTTCCGCGCCTGCCCTCCGGGTCACTGGACACGCTCGTCCGTACGGGTGCTGATCCGCGGCCGTACCGATGTCGTGTCGGCGCCCTCCCACCTGACGGCCACCGCCACGGTGCCCGGCCCCGCGCTCACGGTGGCGTCGAGCGAAAAGGGATGGCTGGAGTTTCTCCGGGCAGGCGAAAAGGGGTCTGAGTATCCATCCCACGGAGGATTGTGATCGTGCGCTCATCCGAGGAAGACGAGGAAGACCATAAGGCCCTGCACGGGGCGAGTCCGCAGACCGCGAAGCGGGCGAGGGATGTCACGCGCGGGTTCTTGTCCGCGGTGGCCGCACCTGCCGGAGATGACGCGGACGCTGTGCTGCTGGTGGTGTCGGAGCTGGTCACCAACGCGGTGCGGCACGCCGGTGGAGTGACCCGGTTCCGCCTGGTGGCCGGTCCGGGAGCCGTGACGGTGACAGTGGAAGACGCCAGCGCCACCGCCCCCTCGCTGCAGCGGAGCAGCGCAGGCGAACCGGGCGGGTTCGGCTGGCAGATGGTGCGGGAGCTGTCCGAAGACGTGGAGGTCAGCACCCGGCCCGGTGGGAAGACGGTGTCCGCGCTGCTGCCGCTGTCCCACTGACACGGAGGCCGGCTGGAGCGGCATCGCCGACGACGCGGCTCCAGCCCGCGCCCTCCGACAGCGAGTTGCTCCCGCGAGCCGACGCCGCAGCGCGCCGCCCATGAGCCCCCTACTCCCCCAGTACCCAGGCGACGCCCCCGTAGGTGTCGGTGCGTGCCGGCGAACCATTGAGCGTCGGAACAGTCATGCAGGCGGTGTTCTGGCGGAGTTGGGGTAACGGAAGGTGCAACCAACCCGAACGGGGGCCGTAATGGCACGCGGAGTTCTGCACGACAAGGCCGAGAAGTCAGCAGCGGGCCGGGCGGGCCCGGGCAGATCCGTCATCTCGTGGTGGGGCCGGGCGGTGGCCATGCTGCTGGCGTTCGCGGCAGCAGTGGCCTTCGCGGTGGTGCTGGCCCGACTGACGCTGGAACCCTCGGCCGCCTCCGCGTCGTTGACGCACAGCAATCTGCGCCCCGGGGACTCCATCCGCAACTACCTCGCGCAGCCCGCCTTCCGTGACACGGTCAAGCAGCTCGGCGGCAACATCGTGCTGGGCATCCCGTTCGGCGTACTGCTGCCGGTGCTGGTTCCCAAAGCCCGCGGGCTGCTGCGCGTGGCAGCGTGCACGGCGCTGTTGATGCTTCTGGTCGAACTCGTCCAGGGCGCCCTGATCACAGGGCGGGCCTTCGACATCGACGACGTCCTGCTCAACACGGCAGGCGCTCTGCTGGGCTACCTGCTCATCGGCCGTCGGCTCGGCCGCGCCGTGCACCCCCGGCGCCGTCACTGGTGGCACCGCCTGACCAAGCGACCGGCCAAGGCCGCCGACTGAGGCCCCCGTCAGTACACGGACCGCGACGACGAGTTCAGGCGCGATCCGTCTCATCTGCCGTGGGAGCCGCGACGGGGCCGAGCCATCGGCAGATCAGGATCGTGGCATCGTCCTGGAGCCGCCCGTCGTGGTGGTCGAGGAGCGTTTGGATGAGACGACGCAGGGTTTCGGGGACGGGCAGTCCGTCGGCATGCTGACGGACCAGAAGGTCGGTGAAGCGTTCCACTCCGAGTTCGTTGTCGCCGCGGCCGCGGGCTTCGGTGATGCCGTCGGTGTAGAAGACGATGCGGTCGCCCGGTTCCAGCTGCTCACGGCACACGGTGGTCTCCAGCCCCAGCGCCGTGCCCATCGGGTGTGCGGGTTTGCAGGCCAGCTGGCTGCTGGAGCGGCCCGCACGGATGAGTACCGGCGCGGGGTGGCCGCGGTTGACCCAGGTCAGCACGCCGGTGTCGGTGTCGAGATCGGCCAGGATGCCGGTGACGTAGCGCGTCCGGTCGTACTGCTTGATCAGTGCCCGCTCGACCGCTTCGCCGATGTCGAGAAGGCTCCCGCCCTGGCGGCGTGTGTTGCGGCAGGTCCCCATGGCCAACGCCGCGGTCAGGCCGGCGGCGGTGTCGTGGCCCATCGCGTCGAAGATCGATACGTGCACCGCCGAGCCGGCGGTGGCGTAGTCGTAGGCGTCGCCGCTGACGTGGTACGCCGGTTCCATCGCCGCGGAGATCGCCACGCGGCTGTCGGCGTACGTGGGAGGCGGCATCAGATGCCACTGCATCTCGGCCGCGATGTTCAGCGGTTCGGTGCGCATCAGCCGGGCGTAGGAGTCGCTGCTCTGTCGTTTGCTCACGACGATCAGCGCGAGCAGGGAGGCCAGCAGTTCCATGTTCTCCCGTGTGCGCGCGTCATCCGCCTGCGTGGTGAGGCGCAGTACGCCGAGCCGCTCGGTGCCGTTGAGCAACGGCACCCACCACTGTTGTGCCTCGGGGGCCGAGCTGCCGTTTTGCAGCACCTGCCCGTACTGGTAGGCCCGGCCCGGCAGCGTCCCCTCGATCTTGATCGAGGCTTCCTCGGCGCCCCCGTCACCCGCGGCGTCCAGTCCCTGGCCGGTCAGCAGGTGCAGCATCTCGCGCTGTAGGTCCGCCAGGTAGATCAGTACCTGCGTGAAACCCGCGTGCGCCGCATGCTCGGCCGTCTTGGCCGGCAGCCACTCCAGCGGTATCAGCTGGCTCGAGGCCAGCAGACCGGCCAGCATCTTCCCGCCGTCCCGGCCCTGATCGTTCACAGGATTTTCTCCCCACCCCGCGGCCCCGCCCGAGCCCCCGCACGTCGCCGTGAAGGAGGCGTGCTCACTCTAGCCTTCCGGGCACACGAAGCCTCCACGCTTCGCGCACACGCGGCCGCTGGGCACACCGCGCGGGTAGTCGGGTCGCAGCGGCAGAAACACCAGGCTCCGCCTGCCCGACCGGCACACCTGGCCGGGAGACAGCCTCAGCGGCGCATGCCGTTCCGGGGCCTGGTCCGGTGCGCAGGCAGACCCGTGTAGTGAGGTGATCAGGGCTCGAATCCGCCCACGGTATTCCCGCGTCTCGGCCCTTGTGGCGTGCTGGGAGCCCCGCGGTAGCCGTCAGGCGTGCGCCGGTGCGGTGGTACGCGCGGCTTCCTGGACATCGGGCAGGGGCAGCGCCAAAGCCTCGGCGAGTTCCGCCAGCTCTTCCGGGGTGGGGCGCACGGGGCCGGTGGCGCCGTCTTGGGCGAAGACGCGGATCCGTGGGGTGCGGATGCCGGTGCGGTCGGCGAGGTCCTGTGCGTTCAGGTGCCTGCGTCGCATGGTCTGTTGCAACAGCTGTGATAGTTCGGCCATTCGTTTCCCCTGCCCTGAACTCCGCGAGCCATGGCTGCTCTCACCGGTACGGGTGGCTGTGAGGCGGGGCCGAGCGGCCTTTGACCCGTGCGGAGTGCGGGCATTCCGGCCGTGATGTCAGGTGCGGCATGGCGGCCTGTTTCGCATACGGAGAGTTATGTCACAGGCATGTCGCGACCGTCGGGGGGTATGCGCCATTCACGACGCGCTCCATTTGGGGGCGCTCTTCTTTTTTCGGGAGCGATGATGGCGACGGCGACTTCGACGGTGACCGCTACTCACAGCAATCCCGCCTACGAATCCCCGCACGCGGACCGACATACCACCGGTTCGGGTGCCGCTGGTGAGGGCGTGTCGGGTCTTGAGGGTCTGCCGTCGCTGCCCGATCCGAAGCAGGTCGGGGCTGTCGACGCCAGGGCGCTGTCCAAGACTTTGTTCGCGCGGCTCGACGCCCTGGAGGAGGGCTCGCCGGAGTACTCCTACGTGCGCAATTCCCTGGTCGAACTCAACCTCGCCCTGGTCCGTTATGCGGTCGGCCGCATGGGGGTGCGCGGGGAGTCGTACGAGGACGTCGTTCAGGTCGGCACCATCGGTCTGATCAAGGCGATCAACCGCTTCGACCTGCAGTACGGGGTGGAGTTCCCCACCTTCGCGCTGCCGACGATCATCGGCGAGATCAAGCGGTTCTTCCGTGACACGAGCTGGTCCGTGCGCGTCCCGCGCCGCCTTCAGGAACTTCACCTCGACCTGAACCAGGCCACCGCCCGGCTCGAGCAGACCCACGGCCGCCCGCCGACCGTGGCGGAGCTCGCCGGAGAGCTGGACCTCGAAGAGGACGAGATCATCGAGGGTCTGGTCGCCGGGAACGGCTACACCTCGTCCTCTCTCGACTTTCCCAGCGATGCCGAGAATTCCGAGGACACCCTTGCCGACCACATCGGCTACGCGGACCCGGACCTGGAGAAGGTCGAGGACCTGCACGCTCTCAGGCCGCTCATCGCCGCTCTCCCGGAGCGGGAGCGCAAGATCCTTGCTCTGCGCTACGTCGGCGACATGACGCAGCGCGCGATCGGTGAGGAACTCGGGATCTCCCAGATGCACGTGTCCCGCATCCTCACTCGCACCCTCAACCTCCTCGAAGCAAAGCTCACCACGCGCCGGTAGGTCACGCCGGACGCCCGCACCCGTCGCCCCTGCCGGCGCACTGACGCGCACGGGCCCGGCGAGGGTGCTCGCCGGGCCCGTGCGGTGTGGATCACTGGTTCAGCAGACGACCGGAACAGTCGCGGACGTCAGCTCCTGGCCCACTGCTGGTTGCTGCTTCCGTTGCAGTACCAGACGTCGACCGCCGTGCCGTTGCCGGTGCCGCCGCCGGCCGCGTCCAGGCAGAGCTCCGGGTTGGCGACGCTGGTGACCGTGAGGTCCGCGTTCACGTTCCACTGCTGTGCCGCCGCGCCGGTGCAGTCGGAGATGGTCACGGGGTCGCCCGCCGTGGCGCCGGTGCCTCCCACCGTCATGCACTTGTTGCCGTAGACGGTGAGTTGCTTGTCCGGGTTCCAGTTCCAGGACTGGTTGCCGCCGTCGTTGCAGTCCCAGAGGTCGAGCTGGGTGCCGTTGGTCGTACTGAAGCCGGGCACGTCCACGCAGCGGTCGGAGCCCACTCCGCGCAGGACCTCGCCGGGAGGCGCGGGCGGCAGGTCGTTGACGGGCGGGGTCTTGCCGAAGCCGTAGCCCCAGCGCAGGAGCGCGACTCCGCTGGCGTTGTTGTCCACCAGGTTGCCCTCGGCGTCCAGCGACTCGATCGAGTAGGCGTCGCCGAACCTCAGCCCCGGCCAGTACACCAGGCCCATGCCCTTGCTGCGGGCGGTGTTGGTGACGGCCGCGAGATACGACGTGTAGATGTTGCCGTTCCAGGCGCCGTAGTTCAGACCGGTGGTCATCGGGGAGCCGGCCTCGTCGATGATGGTCCGGCCGGCGTACTTGCCGATGCGGGCCTCGAGGTCGGCGGTCCAGTCCGCCTGCTCGGTGTGGCTGGCCCAGAAGCCGTAGAAGTGCAGCGACAGCAGCGTTCCCCGCAGTTCGCGGGCCGCGCCGACACCGGTGACGTTGTCGTTGTAGCCGGTGCCGCTGATCACGACACGGCCGCGCGGGACGTCCTTGTGCTGGGCGAGCCAGCCGCCGGTGACGGACACCCACTGATCCAGGGTGTAGCCGTGCGGCTCGTTCATGGGCTCGAAGTAGACCCGCGGGTTGTGCTTGTACTCCCGCACCACGGTGTTCCACATCTTCTTCCAGGCGGCCGTGTCGTCGACCAGCCCGTCCTTGCTGCTGTCGGCCTCCCAGTAGCTGACGATGACCTTGTCGCCGTAGGCCGTGGCCGCGTCGATCGTCGCCCGGTACGACTTCCACCAGTTGGTGCCCACGGTCGCCGGGTTGATCGGCAGTCGCAGCGTGTTGGCGCCCAGGTTCTTCTTGAAGCCGCGCACCATGTGGCCCGTGGTGCGGTACACGGTGCGGTAGTCGTCGGTCACCTTCAGCCCGCTGGGCACCACCGCGTCACTGGCGTAGTTGTCCCGCGGGTCTGCCCAGTTCACCCCGCGGAAGTCACTGGTACCGCCCTTTGTCACGGGCTTCGCCGACGCGTACGAGGTGGCCGACGCCTCGGCGGCCGACTGCGCGAGGGCGGGTGCGGGGGCGGTCAGGAACATGAGTGTCGCGCCGAAGCCGGCCATGAGCACAGCGGCCAGTCTTCTCGACCTCGTCGAGGTCTCGGTCATGTCGTCTCCAGTGACGGGAATCGCGGAGGGCGGAGTGCGGGTTCGTCACCTGAGCCGAGGCAGTGATGAACCAGGGTCCGGATACAGCCACTTGGACCCCTGTAAACCGGCCATGGTTACGTAACCATTGCCCGGACACTCGCACGACGCCCGCTCTTGTGACAAGCCCCGTGACGCTTCCGAAACACGACAGACTTTTGCGCCGAACCCAGAACGGTCCATTGCCTGCCGGACTCGAGGGCGGCCGTTCGGCGGGCCGGACGGCGCATGCTTCGGGCTGCCGCGACCGATCGAGAGGAGTCATGCGCCGTGTCGCGGACACCCGCGACGGGGACGCGGACACCACGGCCGAGCACAAGACTCGGTCGTGCCCGGGTCGGGATGGTTGATGGTCGGCTGGAAGCGGAAGGGGAAGACGAGTCGGATGGGCGCGTTGACGGGATGGGAACGGACTCTGGAGCGGGTGGAGGAAGCGCTGCTGGCGCAGATCTTCCCGAAGGAACCGGTCGAGGTGGTGGACGCGCTACGGCGTGAGTGCGACAGCCAGGCCGTGGTGTGCAGTCGGAGCCGGGTGGTAGTGCCAAACGCCTACGACGTGGAGCTCGCCGAGCACGTCCATGACGAGCTCAGCCACAAGGGCGTCAGCGTGGGGCAGGTCCTCACCGACCGGCTGGCGGGGCACGGCGAGAAGAAGGGGTACGAATGGGCAGGGCCGCTGGTGGTGCACGTCACCAGGTCCTGCGACGTCCCCAACCGGCGCTACCGCGTGACGAGCAGGGTCATGCCTCACGTCAGGGCCGATGGGTTCCAGTCGGGCTGACGGGCCGTGGCCGGCGTTCACCGGCGCCGCTCCCGCTCGCGTCGGTCAGCCGGATGCGGCGCGCTCGAGCGCCGGTGCCCTGTCCGGGCGAGACGCGAAGACCGTACGGCAGGCAGGAAGCTGATCACGGGTGTCGGGTGCGGTCCTCGGAATATCCGCAGTTCATGAGATGGCTGGCGGGGCCGGGTGAAGTCGATCGAGCTGTGACGCAGCAGGCGGGTACGAGGGTGCCGGCCGGTGTCGGCGAAGCGTTGTCGGTGGTGGAGGAGTCCGCGGAGAGCGCGAAGTTGTGGTGCGGTGCCGCCGTGGTGATGGCCGCGTTCGGTGGCCGGGGGGCCGTAGAGCGACGGCTTCAGACATCACGGCGCTCGTGGTGGCGCCGTTCGTCTCCAACGGCGTGGGCGAGCAGCTCGCGGACCGGCAGAGACCGCCTCGGGACTGGTTCCTTCACGACGAGTTCGACGACCGGCCTCACTCGTCGTCGTTCCCCTCCGGGCACACCGCGGCGGCCTTCGCCTTCACCGCCGCCGTCACGCCGACATGGCCGCCGCCGCGGGCATCACGCTGGCGGTCCCGACGCTGCTGGTGAGCGTCGAGTGGGTGCAGTCCGGCGCCCACTACTCCAGCGACGTCGTCGCCGGCGCGGCCCTCGGCCTGCTCAGCGCCTGGCTGACGCGCCAAGTCCCGCACTTGCTGCGGAGACAGGCCTGGCGGCAGCTAGGGACACGAGCCCGGATCGGTCGTTGAGGACCGTGACCGGCAGTTGAGGACGGTCGAGTCAGTCGGGCTCGGCGACCGTGACAGGCCGCGGAAATTCGCCGCCCGGGACTCCATCACCGCCCGCGCGAGACGAGGCGACGGCCATGAGGGTCGTCTGCCGGATCGCACGGGCTGCCACTTGACTTCCTCCCCCGCCTAAAGGCGGGGGATTCCAGCGGTCGCCCGCTGGGGTTCCTGCTTCACCGACGACCGCCCCGTCCGGGAGGACTCCCGTTGAGGTCTTACACCGTCTCCACAGGCAGACGCCGCCAGCCCGGCGGCCAGGATGTTACGTGCCGCGTTGATGTCGCGGTCATGCACGACGCCGCACACGCACGTCCATTCGCGGACGTTCAGCGGCATCTTCGCCGCGACCGTCCCGCAGTTCCCGCACAGCTTGCTGCTGGGGAACCATCGGTCGACCACCACGAGCTCGCGCCCGTACCAGGCGCACTTGTACTCCAGCATGGAGCGCAGGTCCGTCCAGGCCGCATCACTGATGGCGCGTGCGAGCGTGCCATTCTTCAGCAGGTTGCGGACGCTCAAATCTTCGATCACGACCGTTTGATTCTCGCGGACGACTCGAGTCGACAGCTTGTGCAGCACGTCGCGGCGCCGGTCGGCGATCCGCGCATGCACACGGGCCACCTTGCGGCGGGCCTTCTCCCGGTTCGCCGAGCCCTTCGCCTTGCGCGACAACTCCCGCTGCGCGCGCGCCAGTCTGGCGCGGTCACGCCGTTCGTGCCGGGGATTGGTGATCTTCTCGCCGGTGGACAGGGTCACCAGGGAGGTGATCCCGGCGTCCAGGCCGACGGCCGCCGTGGTGACGGGGGCCGGGGCGATGGTGTCCTGGCACAGCAGGGACACGAACCAGCGACCCGCCGCGTCTCGGGACACCGTCACCGTGCTCGGCTCCGTCCCCTCGGGCAGCGGGCGCGACCAGCGGATGTCCAAGGGCTGCGTCATCTTCGCCAAGGTCAGCTGCCCGTTCCGCCAGGTGAAGGCACTGCGGGTGTACTCAGCCGACGCGCGGGACTTCTTGCGGGACTTGTAACGCGGGTACTTCGCACGCTGGGCGAAGAAGTTCCCGAACGCCGTCTGCAAATGGCGCAGCGCCTGCTGCAACGGAACCGAGGACACCTCCGCCAGAAAAGCGAGTTCCTCGGTCTTCTTCCACTGCGTCAACGCGGCCGAGGACTGCACATAGGAGATGCGGCGCTGCTCGCCGTACCAGGCCCGGGTCCGCTCCTCCAGCGCCTTGTTGTAGACGAGGCGGACACAGCCGAACGTGCGCGACAGCTCAGCCGCCTGCTCATTCGTGGGGTAGAAGCGGTACTTGAACGCCCGCTTGACCTGCTCCGCCATACCTCACAGCGTATCAATTTCCGTGTGGGCAAAGGGAGTCGGCCGGTAGACGGCGCACGCCGGTCCGCCTGGGTGGCGAACCGGCTTCCCCTACCCTGCTCCGCAGGAGCTTCGATTCCTCCCCGGCCTGAAGGCCGGGGTATCCACGAAGGACAGACCCGATGAGCTGAGCCGGGCCTGGCCTCTCCTCCTGCCGCCACACGCTTACCAGTTGCTGTCCGGGGCACCGGGAAAGCCGATGTCGTGCCGCCCGGCAGGAGCCGGTGGCGCGTATGCCGGGGCCGAAGGAGGAAACTGGGGTGTTCGAGGGATTCGAGGAGACGCAGGTCGACGTCGGGGAGGCGTCCATCTTCGTTCGCTTCGGCGGCGAAGGTCCGCCGGTGGTACTCCTGCACGGTCATCCCCGCACGTCGGCCACATGGCATCGGGTCGCTCCGCAACTGGTGGCAGCGGGACACACGGTGGTCTGCCCGGACCTGCGCGGGTACGGGCGTTCCAGAGGCCCCGGGTTCACCGCGGATCACGAGGGCTACTCCAAGCGTGCGGTCGCCGATGACGTGGTGGCCGTCATGCGTCACCTCGGGCACCGCCGGTTCGCGCTCGCGGGGCACGACCGTGGGGGCAGCGTGGCTCTGCGCCTGGTGCTCGACCACCCTGACGCCGTGTCCCGGGTGGCGTTTCTGGACTGCCTGCCGTTGACGGAGCATCTGTCGCGGATCACGGTCGAGTTCGCCACGCAGTGGTGGCACTGGTTCTTCTTCGCGCAGCCGGGCATTCCCGAGCGGGTGATCACCGCCGACCCCGACAGCTGGTACCACGGCGAACCCGAGGTCATGGGGCAGGAGAACTACGACGAGTGGCGGCAGGCCACGCGCGATCCCGACGTGGTGCGGGCCATGCTCGAGGATTACCGGGCCGGCCTCACGGTGGACCGCGGGCACGAGGAGGCCGACCGGGCAGCCGGCACGCGTGTCACCTGCCCGGCGCTGGTCCTCTGGTCCCTCAAGGACGACCTGGAAGACCTCTACGGCGACCCGCTCGCGATCTGGCAGCGGTGGGCCACCGACGTGCGTGGGTACGGCATCGACTCCGGGCACCATGTCGCGGAACAGGCACCCGACGCCCTGGCCTACGCACTCGCCGACTTCCTGCGCCCGGCTCCGGCCGGTTGAGCCTCGTATCCGGCGCCGGGTGAGACAGGACCGCCACTGGGACTCCGCAGCAGCGGTCCTTCGTGCTCGTCGCTGTGTCAGGCCGGAAGCGTCGGGTGCACGGGTGCGCGGCTTCTACGCGGGGATCACGTGCAGGGTCAGGTTCGCGCCGTACTCGCCGGTCAGGGCGAACAGCCGGGTGCCGTCCGGGGACCAGATCAGGCCGTGCGCCCGTAGCCACCGGCCGGTTCCCGGTTCCAGGTCGATGACTCGGGACGGTGTGTCGGCGCCGGTCCGGAAGAGGTAGACGTCCTGGCCGTACGAGTTGTCGATGCCCGCCGCGACCTCACCGGTGACGGACACCGCGGCCGCGTTCGGGTAGTTGGTCGTGGGATACGTGTGCACCACGGAGAGGTCGTCCAGCCGGAACGCCAGGTGGTGGTACGGGTAGCCCCCGACGATGAAGAGGGTGGCGGCATCGGGAGACAGTGCGAGATCGACGACGCTGCCGACACCACCGGGGTTGTCCTGACTCGTGCGCACGACCGGATCGCCCGAGCTGACGTCGTACACCGTCACGTTCGCCGACGACGAGTACTGCTCGCCGGCGATGACCACACCGGGCGCGGACGGCGAGGACAGCAGCATCGGCGGACCCGCCCAGGTGCCCCAGGGCACCAGCCCGAGCCGCACGGTCGGACGGGCGCCGCTCAGGTCGAGGGAGCCGATGTTGCTGTCCCAGTCCGATCCGTAGCTGAACCACAGGGTGTCGCCCGCGAGAGCCAGTCGCAGCGGCGCGGTTCCGTCGCCGGTGGCGTAGCGGGCCTTCTCCCGATACGTGCCGGTGTCGACGGCGGCGATCGCGTCGCCGTCGCTGAGCGCCACGTACAGGGTGCGCGAGTCGGAGGAAAGCACCAGGTCCGCCGCACCCGGTTTGTTCTTCAGGGTCCTGAGGAGCCTGCCGTCGAAGTCCGTCACCAGTACGGAACCTGTGACGATGTCGGCGATGTAGAGCCTGCGGTGCACGGCGTCCACGGCCATGTCCGCGTGGTAGGCGATCGGAAGTGCGGTGGAAACCGGGTCGGTCGCAGGCTTGGCTGCGGCAGTGCTGCTCGGGCCGAACAGCGGCAGCAACAGCAGGGTCAGTACACCGACTACGGCTCGTAAGCCGGGTCTTCTCATCAGATCGTCGTCCTCGTCGATCGGGTGCCTGGAGAGGCATGCGAAAAGGAGTGGGACACGTGCGACCGATGCCCGTCCGTGGTGCGTCCATGCGCGCCAAAGCGAACAATTTTGCGACACGGCGCGGCAAGTGAGGCTCTGTGAAGAGAGAGTCTCGGCTTGGCATCTACCGGTGGTTCGTTGGGGCGGGCCAGGTAGAGCTGGAACCGTTGACCTGGCTGACCGCGTCGGTCAACTTCCTCTACCTGTCGGTAAGTTGCCCACCGCACGCGAACCCTTGACGTTGAACCGTTTCATTGCTTCTCTCGAAAGGCTGTCTCTGGGAGCGCTCCCACCCCATGGCGAAAGGGAACCCCGTGCAGACCAACCCCCACACCACCCGCTTACGCCGTCTCACCCGCACCCTCCCCACGCTCATCACGGCCGTTCTCGTCGCCTGTCTGCTGTCCTGGACGGGGAGCTCCCCCGCCCAGGCCGCGCCGGGTGACGGCTCGGTCTCCGACCCGAACATCGACTACGTCGGGCGCTGGGACACCAGCGCCGGCACGGCGGCGGTGCCCTCCTGGACCGGTGCCTATCTGCAGACGGCCTTCACCGGCACCACGGTGAAGGTCAAGGCGAGAGACGCGGTCAACCTGTACGCCAGCATCGACGGCGGCCCCGACGTCTTCCATCCCGGCGTGCGCGGCACGGTGAACCTCACTCCCCAGCCGTTGTCCGCCGGCACCCACACCCTGCGCATTTCGTACCGCTCCGGCGACACCGTCTTCCAGGGCCTGGTGCTGGACCCCGGTGCGCGCACGGTGGCGCCGAACATCCCGTCCCGGCTCGTCGAGTTCGTCGGCGACTCCATCACCGCCGGCGCGCTCACGGACCGGCTCGCACTGGACTCGTACGCCTGGAAGACCGGCGAGCAACTGGGGGCGCGCCACACCCAGATCGCCCGGTCCGGCTACTGCCTCGTCGCCCAGTCCGGATGCACGGGCCTTGGCACGCAGTTCTTCAGGACGGCGAGCACGGGCAGCCAGAACTGGGACTTCTCCCGCTACCGGGCGGACGCCGTCGTCATCAACCTGGGCACCAACGACATCGGCCACGGCGTGACCGGCGCCGCCTTCCAGTCGGCGTACACCAAGTTCCTCACCGACCTGCGTGCCACCTACCCGAGCGCGCGTCTGTTCGCCGTGCAGACGCTCAAGAAGCGCTACGTCAACGAGACCAGGGCCGCGGTCACCGCCCGCACCAACGCCGGTGACAGTGGGGTGCACTACGTCGACACCACGGGCTGGCTGACCGACGGCACCGACTACGAGGACGGCAACGGGCATCCCAACGAGGCGGGCCACACCAAGTTCGCGAACCGTCTCGCCCCCGTCATCGCCGCCCGGCTCGGCGACCCCGCGGCCACTCTGGCGGCCGCTCCCGGCCAGCCCGGCGACCCGAACATCAAGTTCGTGGGGCGCTGGGACACCAGGACCGCCACCGCCTACACCCCGTACTGGGCGGGCGCCTACTACAGGGTCGGCTTCACCGGCCGGACCGTCCAGCTCAAGCAGCGCGGGACGATCGACTTCTGGGCGCGGATCGACAACGGCCCGGTGAAGTTCTACGACGATGTCAAGGGGACGGTGAACCTGACGCCCTCCCCGCTGTCCGCCGGCAATCACGCGCTTCAGGTCAACTACCAGGTGGTCGCCGGTTCCTACCGGGGCGACGCCGTCTTTCAGGGACTGGTCCTCGACAGTGGGGCCACGACGTTCGCACCGCCGGCGCCGGGCAAGCTGGTCGAGTTCGTCGGCGACTCGATCACGGTGGGGACGACGTCGTCGCAGAACGCCCGCACCGCGTACGGCTGGCTGATCGGAGAACGACTCGGCACCGAGCACACCCAGATCGCCCAGGGCGGCGCCTGTCTGGTCGCCGCGGCGGACGGATGCGTCGGCCTGGAGCGGCAGTTCACCAAGCTCAACCCGAACGCGGACACCCCTGACTGGGACTTCTCCCGCTACCAGGCGAACGCGGTCGTCATCAACCTCGGCACCAACGACGTGGGCCACGCGGTCAGTTCCGCGCAGTTCCAGACGGCGTACACCAGCCTGCTGCGCAAGGTCCGCGCGGCGTACCCGCAGGCGTGGATCTTCGCGTTGGAGACCTTCCGCGGCCGATACGTCCCGCAGACACAGGCGGCGGTCCAGGCGGTCGTGGCCGGCGGCGACTCCCGGGTCTCCTTCGTCGACACCACCGGCTGGCTGGGGTCGGGCGACCTGACGGACTCGGTCCACCCCAACGACCAGGGGCACCGCGTCATCGCGGACCGGCTGGCGCCGATCATCGCGGCGCGGATCGGGATGTGAGGCAGGGCCGGGGCCGCCGGACCGCGACGCGCAGGCGGACGCCTCCGCTGCCTGCGCGGACGTGTCCGGCCCAGCCCCGGCCCATGCCCCGACAGGCTGTCGTGAGTGGCGTCAGGGTGTGTCATCAATCCATGGCCACTGTCACAGCCGTGCCACAGGACTCGGCCGCAACTGCTGGGCGTACAACTTCTGTTGAAGGTCGCCGGTCTCATCTGCGGCAAAGGCGGTAAGCCGTGCGTGACCGGCACGGCGTGCTGCCTGGCTGATGAGGCTGCGGCAACGACGCAGCGCCACACAAGGGGGACTCTCATGCGCTCCACACGCGCCGCTTTCCTGGCGGTAGCCCTGCTCGGCGTCACCGGCACCGCGATCGTCGGCGGGCCCGCCTGGGCGGCACAGGGCGCCCAGCGCGCCGGCACGGTGGCCCACGACGACTTCAACGGCGACGGTTATGCGGACCTGGTGACCGCGGCACCCGCCGCGACGGTGGGTGGCAAGCCCGGGGCCGGGTTCGTCTCCGTGCTCTACGGCTCGTCCCAGGGCGTCGACACCGCCAAGAAGGTGGTCCTGACACAGAGTTCGGCCGGGGTGCCTGGCAGCCCGGAGGCCCATGACGCCTTCGGCGCGGCCGTCACGTCCGCGGACCTCGACGGCGACGGATATGCCGATCTTGCCGTGGGAGTGCCCGGCGAGGACATCGGTGACGCCGTCGACGCGGGCAGCGTCACGGTCCTTTGGGGCTCGGCCCGCGGGCTGACCGGCACGAGTTCGTGGCTGCAGAGCGACACCCTGGGCGCGCCCAGCCCGCGGGAGGCCTACGGCAGCGGGCTCACGGCCGCCGACGTCGACGGCGACGGACGCCCGGAACTCGCCCACGTCAACGCGGAGGACTCCGTCTACGTGCACGACTTCAGCGCCTCCCGCACGCCGGAGAACCCCGAGCAGCTCTACGGTGTGCCCACGCAGGACGGCTTCCGGCCCAGCGGTCTGACCGGCGCCGACTACGACAAGGACGGCTATGCCGATCTCGTGGTCACCGGCACCGCGCCGAGGCTGGAGTTCGTGCAGAGCCACTCGGTCCTGTTGCGCGGTTCCGCGGACGGACTGGAACTGGACCGCTCCTTCGCCGGAGGCTCGGTGGGCGTCTCCGGTGACATCAACAAGGACGGATACCCCGACCTCGTGCTGGGCGACCCCCGCATCCTGGAGCACGGCGAGTGGGACCTGTCCCCGGGCAGCGTCTCCGTGCGCTACGGCAGCCCGGACGGCCTGTTCGGCTCCCACCCGCAGACGCCGGATCAGATCTTCGAACAGGGCAGGGGCGGCCTCGGCGGCAGCTCCGAAGTCGGCGATCAGTTCGGTGCCGACCTCAGCCTCGGCGACGTCAACGGCGACGGATACCTCGACCTGGCGATCGGCTCCCCGGGCGAGAGCATCGGCGACCTGGCGGACGTGGGCGCGGTGTGGCTGCTGCGCGGTTCGGCACGGGGACTGGGGACGGCCGGCTCGCAGAACTTCAACCAGAACACCGCCGGCGTGCCGGGTGCGTCCGAGGCGGGCGACCGCTTCGGTGCGCAGGCGCGGCTGATCGACTCCGACCGCGATGGCCACGCCGAACTCGTCGCCACGGCTCCCTACGAGAACGACTCCGCAGGCTTCGCCTGGGTGCTCGACGGCACGGCGTCGGGCGTGACGACCAACGGTTCCTGGTCCTTCGGTGCCGCCGCACTCGGCGCATCACAGGACAACGCCTACTTCGGATCCGTCCTCGGCAAGTAGTCAGGGCAATCGCGGGCCGTCGTAGAACTGCTGGAAAACGCCGTCGGCAGGCCGCAGCCTCGGCCTGCCCGGCGGCGAGGGCGCCCCGGAGGCAGCCGTCCACATCGCACCCGACGGACGGCTGCCGCCGGCGCCCGGGCCGAAAGAGTGTCGCCCCCGGGATTGCGTGCGCCTGTCGTCGGCCCTCCTGGGTGAGAGCGCGGCACGTGGGTACTTGGGTTCCGCCGTCCTGCCCGCACGCGTGCCGGGACTGTCGTCATGGCACGCCGAAACGCTGCAAGGAGCCGAACGCCGTGACCGACGTCTCGAGCATGGGATCCCCCTCGGACGACCCCCGCCCGGTTCTCACCGACCGGCAGGGGCACCCCGTCTACGACAACCAGAACCAGCGCACGGTCGGCGCGCGCGGCCCGGCCACCCTGGAGAACTACCACTTCCTGGAGAAGATCAGCCACTTCGACCGCGAGCGGATACCGGAGCGTGTCGTGCACGCGCGCGGTGTGACCGCCTTCGGCTTCTTCGAGTCGTACGGGGCCTGGGGCGACGAGCCGATCAGCCGGTTCACCCGGGCGAAGCTGTTCCAGGAGCGCGGCAAGCGCACCGACGTGGCGGTGCGGTTCTCCACGGTGATCGGCGGCCGCGACTCCTCCGAGTCGGCCCGCGACCCGCGCGGCTTCGCCGTGAAGTTCTATACGGAGGACGGGAACTGGGACCTGGTCGGCAACAACCTGGGAGTCTTCTTCATCCGTGACGCCGTGAAGTTCCCCGACGTCATCCACGCGCTCAAGCCGGACCCCGTCTCCCACGAACAGAAGCCGGCCCGCATCTTCGACTTCATGTCGCAGACTCCCGAGAGCATGCACATGCTGGTCAACCTCTTCAGTCCGCGGGGCATCCCCGCGGACTACCGGCACATGCAGGGCTTCGGCGTGAACACCTACAAGTGGGTCGACGCCGAGGGCCGCACCGTCCTCGTCAAGTACCACTGGATGCCCAAGCAGGGCGTACGCAGCATGACCGAGGAAGACGCGGCGAACGTACAGGCCGATGAACTGGGCCACGCCACCAAGGACTTGTACGAGGCGATCCGCCGGGGCGAGTACCCGGAGTGGGAGCTGCTCGTGCAGATGATGGAGGACGGCGAGCACCCGGAGCTGGACTTCGATCCGCTCGACGACACCAAGACGTGGCCTGAGCAGGAGTTCCCGCCCAGGCCGGTGGGCCGCCTGGTCCTCGACCGCACGGTCGACAACTACTTCGCCGAGAACGAGCAGATCGCCTTCGGTACCGGTGTCCTGGTCGACGGCCTCGACTTCTCCGACGACAAGATGCTGATCGGGCGGACCTTCTCGTACAGCGACACCCAGCGTTACCGCGTCGGCCCGAACTACCTCCAGCTGCCGGTCAACCAGGCCAAGAACGCGGAGGTGCGCACCAACCAGCGCGACGGCTTCATGGCGTACGACAACCGGGCGGCGAACGAGAACCCGGAGGTCAACTACGAGCCGTCGATCACGGGTGGACTGCGGGAGGCCCAGTACCCGACCCATGACGAGCAAGGGCCCGAGATCCGGGGCCGGTTGACCCGCAAGCGGATCCCGCGCACCAACGACTACCTCCAGGCCGGTCAGCGCTACCTGCTGATGGAGGAGTGGGAACGGGACGACCTCGTGCACAATTTCGTCAACCTGATCTCCCAGTGCGACCGGACGGTCCAGGAGCGCATGGTCTGGCACTTCCTGCTGGTGGAGAACGACCTCGGGCTACGGGTCGGCGAGGGGCTGGGCATCGCCCCCTCCGACGTAGCGCATCTGGAGCCACTGGCGGACCAGACGCTGACGGACGAGGACCGCAAGCGCCTGGAACACCTGGGGAACAACCCGCCCCGCGACGTCTCCGGTCTGACCATGACGCACTGCGTACCGGACGAACGGCACGTGGTGACCCGGTGACCGGCTGATCCGTCGGGCTGTCCACCAAGAGGGGAGGCCGGGCCGTGGTCGTTTCGATCCATGACGTGCACCCGACGCGGCGTACGCCGCGGGTGACGTACGCGCTGGGCCGGTACACAACCGGCCGGCGCCATGGCGCGGGGCCGCGGCCGTGAGCGCCGAAGCGCTCGGTCGGGCGCTGAGCCGACTGCTGGAGGACAGCCACACAGCCGCGTTCGAACAACTCCCCGGTCTCCTCGAGGCCGCCGCTCGGGGCGCGGGCGCCGGCGGAGCGCGGTTGTTCGTGGCGGACCTCCAGGAGGACGTGCTGCGGGAGATCACCGGCGTCGGAGTGGATGCCGGGCGCGGCGGACAGGAGGCGCGCATCGAGGGCACGCTGCCCGGCCGCGCCTACCAGACGCTACTGATCACCACCGCACCCATGGGCGGCGTCTGCTGGGCCCCTGTGCTCGACGGCGCCGAACGCCTGGGTGTGCTGCGCGTCGACCCGGCCCCCGGCACCACCGCCCTCCCCGACGTGGACGTCGTGCGGGCGCTGGCCTCGATGGCCGGGTTGCTGCTGATCTCCAAGCGCAGCAACAGCGACGCCCACGCCCGCCTCACCCGCACGCGGCGCATGAGCGTGCCGGCGGAGATGCAGTGGGCGCTGATGCCGCCGCGCACCTTCGCCAACGACCGCCTCACGGTCAGCGCGGTGATGGAGCCCGCCTATCAGGTGGCCGGCGATGCCTTCGACTACGCCATCGCCGGCGACGTCGCGCACCTCGCGGTCTTCGACGCCATGGGCCACGACACCGCGGCCGGCCTGACCGCGTCGCTGGCCATGGCCACCTGCCGCAGCCACCGCCGCTCGGGCAGTCCGCTCGCCGCCGCCAGTCATGCCATCGAGGACAACCTGGTGCGGCAGTTCGGCCACAGCCGCTACGCCACCGGCATCCTCGCCGACCTCGATCTGACCACCGGACAGCTCAGCTGGGTCAACCGCGGGCATCTGCTGCCGGTGATCATCCGCGGCCGGCGCTGGGTGACCACTCTGCGCTGTGCACCGGCCGGGCCCATGTGCGCCGGGTTCGGCCTGCGCACCGACGTGTGCGTCGACCAACTGGAGCCCGGGGACCGGCTGCTGCTGTTCACCGACGGGATCACCGAAGCCCGCGACAGGAACGGCGAGCTGTTCGGCGTGGAGCGTTTCACCGACTTCATCATCCGCCACCACGCCGACGGCTTGCCCGTCGCGGAAACCCTGCGCCGCCTCATCCATGCCGTCCTCGACCACCATGACGGTCGCCTGGACGACGACGCCACCGTCCTGTCCTGCCAATGGCACGGGAAGCCGCCGAACGCGGCATGAGCCAGGACCTGTCTCGAAGTCCGGCTCTTTTGATCCTGTGAAAAGATCACGGGATGCTGCGACTAACCGACTTCATCATCGACTGCCCGGACACGATGAAACTGGCAGCCTTCTACTCCGAGGTAGTGGGACTGCCGGTCAAGCAGGACAGCAACGAGAACTGGGCCGGTATCCGGTTCGGCGAGCTCGAACTGGCCTTTGTCCAGGTGGATGACTACCGCGCTCCGCAGTGGCCCGACAGCGCGCATCCCAAGCAGTTCCACCTCGACTTCGAAGTCGACGACATCGAGGCCGAACAGCGCCGCGTCCTGGCCCTCGGCGCGACCCTGAAGCAGGACCACACCGACCCCGACGGCTACGGCTTCCGCGTCTACACCGATCCCATCGGCCACCCCTTCTGTCTCTGCCGCAACAAGGGTGTCGTCTGGACCGATCAGGGCCTCATCTGGCCCACGCAGGGGTAGCGGACGGGGGCACTCCCCGGGCGACACGAGGGTGCTTCCTGCCGTCGGCCCGCTGGGCACGGCATCGGTCCGGCCCGGCACCGCGGTTGCGGTGCCGGGCCGGACCGGTGTTGCGGCTCAGAATGTCAGCCCTGGCGGGCCTTGAAGCGCGGGTCCTTCTTGTTGAGCACGAAGGTGACGCCCCGTCGGCGCACCACCTGGGCGCCGGACTTGGCCTTCAACGAGCGCAGGGACTTCCGCACCTTCATAGCCGTCTCCTCCCGGGGATCGAACGAGGTCCGCTGTCAGGCGCGGACGGGAGTGGTGGCGCCGTAGCGCCTTTGGAAGCGCTCCACGCGGCCCGCGGTGTCCACGACCCGTGAGGTGCCGGTGTAGAACGGGTGGCTCGCCGACGAGATCTCGACGTCGACGACCGGGTACGTGCCGCCGTCCTCCCACTGGACCGTGCGCTCCGCGTGAATGGTGGAGCGGGTCAGCAGGTGGAAGCCTGCCGCGCGGTCACGGAAGACGACCGGGCGGGATTCGGGGTGGATGCCGTGCCTCATGGGGTGGCCTTTCTGGTGCTGCCGACGGGGAGCCGCGAAAAAGCGGGTGTCAGCGTTCTTCTCGGAAGAGGACGTGCGCGCCGACCTGCGGGTCGTACTTGCGCAGGACCATTCGGTCGGGATCGTTCAGACGGTTCTTGCGGGTCACGTAGGTGACTCCGGTACCGGCCGTCGACTTCAGCTTGACGACGGCGCGTGTGGTGCTGCGTGCCATGAGGTGCTCCTTCCGCCACCGCCCGAGCTCATTGACTCGGACATGTCAGACGACTACTTCAACAACGTCGGCATGTATCTCATTCCCGACGGTCACCGCTCTCACGGCGAAGAAAAACGTGGGGTGAAGGGCGGTCGCCTACGCGGCGAAACGCTCTGCGGGGCTTCAGCCGGACGATCGTCCCCGCAGGCACTAGATGAGGCCCGGGGACACTGTCCCCTTCACACCCACGCCGCCTTCAACACACCCTCCCCCGCCGGCATTCCCGACGCGGAGATGACGGCCGAAGGGGGTGGTCCGTCAGGGCACGGTGGCGGGAACGTCGATGTCGTCCGGGCCCGGCCGCTTGCCGGGCTGCGACGGGGTGCTCGGCGCCGTCGCGGACATCGCGGAGCAGATCGGTACGGCCCGCGCGACCCGCCTACGGCAGCCGGTCCTCCGGTACGACGTGCATCGCGGCCTCCTCCACGCCTGCCGCTCCCCCGTCGATGCCCTCATCCTCGGCGACGAGCTCCTTGGTGGTGTCCTCCCGCACGCCTTCGTCCGGTGCCACCAGGCGGCCGGCGCGCTCAATGCCGGCCTCCGGGTCGAGGGGTTCACCCTCCCCGTCGGGCAGGTCACCGATCTCGTCCCCCGGCGTCGCCTCCACGTCGGGGACCTCCTGGCCCAGGCGGTCATCCAAGGACTCGCCCTCGTGCTGCTCGGCCGCTGTCGTGCCCGTTTTGGTCACGCCCAAAGGCTTCTCCGGCGGCGAATAGCCCTCGTCCAACTGATCGTCGTAAGTGCGCTCGTCCACCGCGTCCTGGAGGTCCAGCGGGTTCGCGTCCTCCTGATCCTCGTTGCTGCCCGTGGGCTGGTAGACGTCGTCCGCCATGTCCGCATCACTCATGATCGCCTCCGGAACGTTTCTGATCATCTGTGGGTACGGAGTACCGAGTACCCGGCGCATGACACATGGAGGACGAGCCCCGTGAGGGAGTGCGCGCCAAGACCAGGCACCGGCTCTTCCGACCCACCAGGATTCACTCGCCGGTGGTTTTGTCCACCAGCGCGTTGTGTGCCAGCTGCAACGCGTCCGACCCGGCCAGCGCGGCCAGCGCCCCCATGGCGGTGCGCGTCGCGCGGGGCCACAGCAGCTGGCCAGCGGTCAGCGGTCAGCGTCGAGGCGACCCAGACGCTCACGCAGAACGGGCAGGTCACCAGCTCGCCCACGACGTCCTTGCCGTTCTCGGACCGGGCCTCCTCATGCAGTTCGGCCGGGCCCTGCGGACCGACGTACCGGGTGAAGGGGGCCCGCAGCGGACTGGTCACCGACGCCTTGCTCAGCAACCGGCTGAGCCGGAACGTGGCCACGGACGTGAGCACCACGTCCCACGGCTCGGGCCGGTCCGGCACCGGGCGTCCGCGCAGCCGTACCGCCGCCGCCCAGGCCGCCGTGTAGGCGCCGAACCCGGCCATGGTCGTGAGATATCCGCCGAGGGGCCGGTCCTGCGCGCCCGCGTAGTCCCGGCCCGTGCCTCGCACGATCGCCCGCACACGTCGCCCGAGGCGGCTCTCGGTCGCTGTGGTCATGCGCAGCCGGGTCTCCCCCAGCCGACGGACCAAACACGGTGGTGGGCGGCGGTTCGGCGGTTCGGACGTTCGGGCGGATGACCGCGCGGACGCAGCCGTCCGTCTTCTGCTTGAACATGTCGTAGGCGAGCGGCGCCTCGTCCAGGGACACGCTGTGCGTGGCCAGGTACGCGGTGCTCAGGTCCCCGGCGGCCAGGCGGTCCAGCAGCATGGGGATGTAGCGCTGGCCGTGCTGTTGGGCACCCCGGAGCGTCAGACCCTTGTTGATCACCGCGCCGAGCGGGAACTTGTCGACAGCGCCGCCGAACACGCCCAGGACGAAGACCGTGCCGCCCTTGCGGCAGGCGTGGATGGCCTGCCGTACGGCGGTGGGCCGGTCCGTCTGGAGCCGCAGCTGCTGCTTCACCTGGTCGTACAGGTGGACCGGGCTGTCGCTGTGCGCCTCCATGCCGACGGCCTCGATGCACACGTCCGGGCCACGCCGGCGTTCGGGGACGCGGTCGATGGAGATGACCCGTTCCGCGCCCAGCAGGATCGCGGCACGGGCCGCCATCTGCCCGACAGCGCCGCACCCCCAGACGGCCACCACGTCCCCCGGCTTGACCCCGCCCAGGTCGGCACCCATCCAGCCGGTCGGCACCGAGTCGGACACGAACAGGGCACTGGTGTCGTCGACGCCCTCCGGGACGTGGGAGTAACCGAAGATCCCGGCGGTGTCGTCCCCGAAGAGGGCCTGTCCGATGCCGGGGTTGGTGTTGGTGTTGTCGCACAGCGACCACAGGTCGTGTGTGCAGTACCAGCAGCGCCCGCAGCCGACGAACGAGGAGACGACGACCCGGTCGCCGACCTCGTGACGTCGGACCCCGGGCCCCACCTCGACGACCTCGCCGAGGAACTCGTGACCGATCACGTCCCCGGAGCGCATGAAGAGGTTGTAGCCGCCGATGAGATGCAGGTCGGAGCCGCAGGTGGTGCCCGCGATCAGTCGTACGATCATGTCCTGGTCGTTGCGCAGGCCCGAACGGTTTCTCCCGTTACTGGTCCGGTTCGGTTTCGGTTCCACCCCGCGCGCACCATCCCTGACTGTCAACGGAGACTCTGGGCTCCCCGGTGGCGGGCCAGTCGGTGCCGCCGGTGGGACGGGGCGGGGAGCTGGTCCCACCGGCGGCTGCTCAGGACGGCCTGCGGAGAGGCCGTGTGTGCCCGTGCGTCAGAAGGCGGGGATGGCGGCCGCGGCCCGGCTGTCGGCGTTGCGGGCCTTGTTGATGTTGCTCTGGAGGTTGCCGGTGAGCGGGAAGTTGGCCTTGCCCCATGTGGAGTTCCACAGCTGGTCGCGCGGTGTCTTGTCCATGTTCTCCATGGTGACCAGGGCCGGGCGGTCCCAGCCCCCGTCGCCCCACGCCTCCGGGGCCTCGCCCCACGCGGCGAAGCGGAACGCGTGCGTGCTCGCGCCGTCCTTGTGGTAGACGATCTCGACCCGGTTGTAGCTCGACTCGCCGTTCAGCCTGCCCATCGGCACCTCGTTGATCGGGTGGGTGCTGTAGCCGCCGTGCCGGGAGGCGGACAGGAAGCGGGGGCTCTCCTCGCCCTGCTTCTGGAAGACCACGACGGACTCCCAGTCGTGACGGTGACCGAAGGCGTCGGCGCCGGCCAGCGTCTGGTCCTTCTCGAAGTAGAGCGCGTAGACATACGCGCACCAGCCGTCCTTGCACCAGCTCTGCGAGTACGTGTTGGCCTTGCCGAGGTGATTGGTCCGGCAGCCGCCGGTGATCGCCCCGGTGTTGTCCAGACCGCCGTTGAGCTTTCCGCTCGCGTCGACGGCCGCCGCGGGGAAGCAGCTGTCCGAGTCGTAGTCGAAGAGCGGCATGTACTTGTTCTGGTAGGTGCTCGCGTTCCACGGCAGCGGGGTCAGGATGGCGGCGGACGCGCTTGTCGAGACGCCGACGGTCAGCGCGCCGGCGCTGAGCGCGACGAGTGCCGCCCGGCCGAGACGGGACGTTGTGCGGTGGTGCGTGGATGCCTTGAACATTGCGGGTGCTCTCCACTGGGTCGTGCCGGGAACACGGCTCGGTCGTGCCGTCGTCCGGCGTGGCGGGACCGACACTGGCAGCCGGAAAGTTGACTGGCACCCCTTTCATCAGGCCGTTCAATTCCGTCGTCCGGAGTTCGCGTGTGCCGCTCCGACTGTTTTCGGTTGTTTTCGATGTGAACAGCTATGGCGCACGCCCCGTTTACCCCTGTGATGTGACCGTGAGGTGACTCCTGTGCTGTACGGGGATGGGGAGGGTGGAGCTCATGGGGCGTCCCGAGAGACCGGTGGACCCGCAGGCCGGTCCGGTGCAGCGGTTCGCCCATGAGCTTCGGGAACTGCGGCGGACCGCGGGCGGGCCCTCGTACCGGCGGATGGCCGAGGCGGCCGGGTTCTCCGCGGCGACGCTGTCCGAGGCGGCGCGCGGAGAACGACTGCCGTCACTCGCGGTGGTCCAGGGGTATGTGCGGGCGTGCGGGGGCGACCCGGGTGAGTGGGAACCGCGCTGGAAGGACGCCGAGACGGAGACCGCGTCCACCGCCCGCGGCGAGGACGGGGCGGCCGCAGCGCCCTACCGAGGGCTGGCGCCCTTCGGCACGGACGACCGGGAGTTGTTCTTCGGGCGGGACGGACTGGTCGGCGAGCTTCTGCGACTGGTGCGGGAGCACAGGTTCGCGGTGGTGTTCGGGGCGTCGGGGAGCGGGAAGTCGTCGCTGCTGCGGGCCGGGCTGATACCCCGCCTCCAGCAGGAGAGCCGCGACCGCGAACGGAACTCCGACCAAGGTGCCCCTGTCGAGGCCGACTCCCCTGATCCCCCCGGCCCGCCGGACGCCCCGGACTCCTCTGGCGCGTCGGTCGAGGTGCGGGTGTTCACACCCGGGGAGCGGCCCGCCGAGACGTACGGGCACCTGCTGGTCCCGAAGGAAGGAGCGCCGGAGAGCTGGGTGATCGTCGACCAGTTCGAGGAGGTCTTCACCCTCTGCCACGATCGCGCCGAGCGGACCCGGTTCGTCGACCTCCTGCTGGCCGCCCGGAACCCGGACAGCCGGTTGCGTGTACTCGTGTCCGTGCGGGCCGACTTCTACGCCCGCTGCGCCGAACAGCCGGAACTCGCTGACGCGCTCGCCGATGCCGGGCTGCTGGTCGGGGCGATGACGGCGGACGAGCTGCGGGAGGCGGTGACCCGGCCGGCGGCGGCCGCCGGGCTCCTGGTCGAGCGGGAACTCACCGCGCGGATCGTCGAGGAGGTCGTCGGCCGACCGGGCGCGCTGCCGATGCTGTCGCATGTCCTGCTGGAGACCTGGCGGCGGCGCCGGGGCAGGTTGCTGACGCTGGCCGCGTACGAGGCGGCAGGCGGGGTGCGCGGGGCGATCGCGGCGAGCGCGGAGGAGGTGTACGGGCAGCTGACGCCCGAACAGGCGCGCAGCGCCCGACAGTTGTTGCTGCGGATGGTCGAACCGGGGCAGGGCGGCGCCGACACCCGGCGCCCGCTCACCCGGGCGGAACTGGCCGAGTCTGCCGACGGCCATGTGCCCGTGGTGGTGGAACGCCTGGCCCGGGCCCGCCTCCTCACCGCCGACGAGGACGGCGTCCAGCTCGCCCACGAGGCGCTGATCACCTGCTGGCCGAGGCTGCGCGACTGGATCGAGGAGGACCGGGAGTGGCTGTGCCACCACCGGCGGCTGGCCGACGAGACCCGGCTCTGGCTGGAGCACGACCGCGACCCCGGTGCGCTGATCCGGGGCAGCAGGCTAGCTCGCGCCGAGGCCGTGTTCGCCGGTGAACCGACCGGGGAACGGGGCCGTCTCACCCCGCCCGAGCGGGAGTTCCTCGGCGCGGCACTCGCGGCCCGCGCGGCGCACGCCCGGACTGCCGCCCGTACCGCCCGGCGTACCCGCGGGCTCGTCGGCGCGCTGTCCGCCCTGCTGGCGGTGGCCCTGATGGGCGGGCTGGCCGCCTGGCACCTGGGCGTCGACAACACACGGCATCACACCGACACCGCCGCGCGCCGGATCGCCGACCTCGCCGACGCAACACGGACGACCGATCCGCGCACCGCGATGCTGCTGGGCGTCGCCGCCTGGCGCGTCTCGCCGCTGCCGGAGGCCCGCCGGGCGCTGCTCGGTTCCCTCGCCCAGGTGGAACACGCCGTCTTCACCGACCCGGCGCCGGGCGACAACCCGAAGCGTTTCCTCGCCGACTCCGGCCGCACGCTGCTCAGCGTCGAGGGCCGTACCTGGCGGACCTGGGACGTGGTCACGAGCCGCCGCACCGCCTCCGGCCGACTCCCCGTCGGTGAGGTGCTCGCGGCCGGTCCCGACGCCCGGGTCCTCGCGGTCGCCGGCGCTGACGGCATCCGCCTGTGGGACACGGCCACCGGCCGCTGGACCGGCGACCCGCGCCCCCTCCCCGCCACCTCCGTCATCGACATCGCGGAGGGTGGTTACATCGTGAGCGGCACCGGCGACGACCGGGTGAGCCTGCGGTCCGTCACCGGCGGTGGCGTGCTGTTCGGGGGCCGGGTAGCGAGCGGCCCGGTCACTCCGGCCGTGAGCGCGGACGGGCGCCTGGTCGCCGTCTGCCCGGCGGGCGGGTCGCCGCAGGTCTGGGACATCTCCGGCCACCGCATCCGCCCCGGCCCCTGGGAGCGGGCGCGCGGCCTGTGCGCCGAGGCGCAGGCGACGTCCCTCGTGTTCGGCGCCGACGGCGCCCGGCTCGCCGCGCTCTCGGCGTCCGGTGTGACGGTATGGGACACGGCGTCCGCCCGCGAAGTCGCCCGCCTCGACGAACCGGGCGCGCAACAGGCCGCGTTCACCCCGGACGGCACCTTCCTGGCGACCGACGCCGGGGCGGAGATCCGGGTGTGGCGCCTGTCCGACCCGGCGGCCCCCGTGTTCCGCCACCTCGTCAACAACCAGAGCCTGTACGGCCTCTCCTGGGACCCCACCCGCCGGACCGCCCTGCGTTACCTCGAAGGCGGCGCCGTCCACTGCCTGGAACTGGGCATGGCGGTCACGCCGACCTGGCGCGCCCACCCGATGTCGGCCGTACGCATCAGCCCGGACGGCCGTACCTACGCGACCGCCCGACTCGTCGGCACCCGCTACCGTTTCGAACTCCGGGCCATCTCCGACGGCCACCTCCTGCGCACGCTCCCCGCCCCTCCCCCGCCCATGCCGACCGCCCCGTCCGACCCGGCACACACGGTGGCCCTCATCGCGTTCAGCCCCGACGGCAAGGCACTCTCGTACGGGCTCTCGACGCCCAGCCGGCAGGCGTCCTCCCAGCGCTTCACGGTCTGGGACCTGACCCGTGACCGGCTCCGGGTCGCCCTGGAACTCGCGACGCCCGAGTCCGCCGCCCCGGTGGCCGCCCTGGCGTTGGGACCGGGCGGCGGCACCCTTTACGCGGCCCGTCTGCCCGTCCCCGGCACACCGGTCGACGAGGCGTGGAACACCGAAACCGGCCGCCGCGCGACCGACCTCATCGGCCTGACCAGCACCCACCTGGCCGTCCACCCCGACGGCAGCCTCCTCGTCGGCGACAACCGCACCGCGGATCTCCACGCCGGGAAGGTCACCGGCAAAGGGCTCGTCCAGGGCGAACAGATCAGCGCCCTCGCCTTCGCAGCCGACGGTTCACGCCTCGCGGCGGGCGACCTGACCGGGCGGGTCGCCCTGTGGGACGGGGAGTTGAACGACCGTACGGGCGTTCTGCGCAACGTCTTCCGCGCTCCCCTGGGCGAAGTACCGGAGGCGGTGAGCGCGCTGGCGGTCAGCCCGGACGGTGCGACCCTGGCCGTCGGTGGCACCACGGGCACACTCCAGCTCTGGGACATCACCACCCAACAGCCCCTGGGCGGCCCGCTGACCACCCCGGGCGAGATGATCGACTCGCTCGCCTTCAGCGCCGACAGCGCCACCCTGTACGCGGCCAGCGCCCATGTCCCGCTCCAGCGGTACGCGGTCGACCCCGAACGGGCGGCCACCCAGGTGTGCGCCCGGGCGGGCAAGGGGGCGAACCTCTCGCGGGAGCAGTGGCGGACGTATGTGCCGGAGGTGGGGTTCAGGAGGGTGTGCGGCCAGGATCTGTAGGGCGACAGGGCCTGGAGGCCCCAGCGCCGATAGCTCCGTCCGGGCGCAGGCCCAACGGCAGCCCGCCGTCAGGAGGAAGTTGTCACCCAGCTCGCCGCAGAAGGGCGCAGAACCGTACCCGGCCCGCTCAGCGTCCTTGTGGGAACGCATCCGCCCGCGCAGAAGGCTGCTTCATGCCCCCACAGCACAACAGCACCGTTCCTTCGTCGCTCGGGGGGACACAACGCGGCGTCGCGGCCGCCACGTTCGCCGTGCTGCTTCACCACCGGCGCGCTCTCACGGCCGCGACGGTACGCGTCGTCACCCTGACCGCGCTCGCCGGGCTGCTGACGACATTCACGGTCTTCGCTCTGTCCTGGCCTCTGTTCACCCACATGCAAAGCGAACGCATCCGCTACCACCAGCTCGAGGACCCCTACTCGCACGACCACTCCGATCTGGGACTCGTCGCCCTGGCCTCTCTCCCTCTCTACCTCCTGCTGCTCGGAGTGGGCAGCGCGGCCCTGCAGACTGTGTGCTCCCGAACGGTCACAGCACAGGCTCCAAGGTCCCCGGAGTCTGACCGTTCACCTACGGCGGTGGGCGCACGACTGCCACCGATCCTCGCCACATACGTACTGCGCGGCCTGATCGTGTGGACCCCGCCGCTACTGTCCTTCGAGCTGACGCGCCGTCTGACCAGCAATCTGCTCGACACTCCCCTGCCGCTGGCCCGCGGATCATGGCCCTACACACTCGTCTCGGCGTCCCCGGCGGTCGCCGTGTGCCTCGCCGTGCTGGTCCGCCTCGCGCTTGCCCTCGCCCCCGCAGCCGCGGCCTCCGGCCTGAGCCCGCACGTGGCTCTGCGTCATTCATGGACGCTGACGACACGCACGCGTGCGGGCGCGGTCCGCGTCCTCGCGGTCGCCCTGCCACTGGCCGCACTGACCGCCACGGTCATCCGGCTCGCCACACAACTGGCCCTGCCGGTCCGCCCGTTCCTGCGCGACCTCCTCGAAGAGGCAACGGGCAACTTTTTCGCCGCGTACTACGCCGGCATCCTCGCGCCCGTCATCATCGGCATCCTCACAGCCGCGGCCCTGACCTTCCCCCTCACGGCCACCACCTTCGCGGCCCTCTACGACCGCCTGTGGTCATCTCACCTTCCGCCGCGACTCGCGGCGACCACGGGCGACTCCACGACCTGAGGCTCCCAACGCCCCCGGCCTGCCGAACCGCGCGACGTCAGCCCGCATCACCTCGCGCAAGCCGCCTGACGCAGACGGTCACCACGGCAGCTCCTCATCAGCGCGTCTGAGCGCCGCACGTTCCTGTTCGGCGCTCCCACCCCGCGTTCAGTCACGGATGGAACCGCCACCGCCCTTCAGAGACGACATCCACCTTGCCGTCCCTGACGCGAACGGCCGTGTCGTCGTCGAGGAAATAGATCGGGAAGTCCGCCCCCGCAACGATGCGGTCCGCCCAGGCGTCGTCCCGCTCGGGGAAATCCGGCGAGTACAGGTGGGGCTTGAGATACCAGTCGAAGAGGCCGAACGGCGGCTCCACGGTTGTCGCACCGAGTACGTGGAGGTCCGCGCTGTCCCCGATCACGTCGGCGGAGTGCCCGGTGAGATTGCGGCTGAAGATCATCGATCCTGCGCTCATCCCCACGTAGACCCGGCTCTCCAGGGCCTCCAGGAGACCGTCGGCCAGGCCGTTGCCCGTGATGCTGCGTGCGAGGTGGTAGTGATTGCCGCCCTCGACGTAGATGACGTCGGCGTGGAGGAGCCGGTCGAGCACCAACTGCCGCGGCAGGCCGTTCAGCTCCAGGACGTCGAACTCACGCCAGCCGAGGCCATGCAGCCGGCTCATGTCCGTGAGGACCCAGCCGTGGTCCCCCGGTTCGGCAACGGACGCCGTGGGAACGAACACAACGTTCGCCGACCCGAACGGCTTTCCCAGCATGTCCCGCAGCGCATCCCGAAGCGTCTCGTTGCGCAGTCCACTCGCCGTCAACAGAAGGTTCATCGAGCGAGCCAAGCACGGCGCACGGACGCCCGCAACGAACCAGGACCCGCGTGGCAGCTGTCCGAAGCCCTGGCGGGATCGCGCCGAGGCCCCATCTCCGGGGCGCGAGTCCGGTGCAGCATGATGAGGCTGTGGACTTCGAGCGGTACCGGGGTGAGTTGGTGGCGTTCTGCTACCGGATGCTGGGGTCGGTGCACGAGGCCGAGGATCTGGTCCAGGAGACGCTGCTGCGTGCCTGGAAGGCCCGTGACCGCTACGATCCGGCGCGCGCGTCGGTGCGGACCTGGCTGTACCGGATCGCGACCAATGTGTGCCTGACCGCGCTGGAGGGGCGCGGGCGGCGTCCGCTGCCGTCCGGGCTGGGGGTGCCGAGTGACGATCCCGAGGCGCCCTTGACGCCGGCGCTCGACGTGCCTTGGCTTCAGCCGTTCCCCGATGCGCGGTTCGATGTCGAGGTCAGGGCCGATCTGCGGCTCGCGTGGGTGGCGGCGGTGCAGGTCCTGCCGCCGCGGCAGCGGGCGGTGCTGGTGCTGCGCGAGGTGCTGGCCTTCACCGCCACCGAGGTCGCCGAGCAGTTGGGGACCACGGTCGCTGCGGTCAACAGCGCGTTGCAGCGCGCCCGTGCCGCCCTCACCGGCGTGGGCGACGCGGGTGCGGTCACCGAGCCGGACGATCCAGAGGTGCGGGCGGTCATCCAGCGGTACATGCGGGCGTTCGAGGCGGCGGATGTACCCGCGCTGGTGCGGCTGCTGGTCGACGACGCCGTGCTGGAGATGCCTCCCGTGCCGCTGTGGTACCGGGGCAGCCAGGACTACGGCCGGTTCCTGCGGCGGGTGTTCCGGATGCGTGGTACGGGCTGGGGGATGCGGGAGCTCACCGCCAACGGGCAGCCCGCGCTCGCCGCGTACGTACAGGATTCCGGCGGCGGGTACCGCCTGCACACTCTGCAGGTCTTCACCGTCACCGACGGCCGGGTGGCGCACAACGTGGTGTTCGCAGACCCACGGGTCTTCGACGCCTTCGAGCTGCCACGCGAGATTCCCGCAGACGGTTTCCGCCGGGAGCGATGAGTCGGGGCGGTGCGGCCGGTACATACCGGTGAGCACCGAACCGAAGGGAAACTCATCGTGAGCGTCATCGTCATCGAGTTCGTCACCCTGGACGGGATCGTGTCCGACCCGGACGGGTCCGCCGGCACGCCACAGGGCGGCTGGGCATTCAGGCATGGCCCGGAGGCGGTCGCCGGGGACAAGTTCCGGCTCGGCCGCACGCTGGACGAGGGAGTACTGCTGCTCGGACGTGCCACCTGGCAGCTGTTCTCGCGGCTCTGGCCGACCCGGGACGACCCGTTCGCCGCGCGGATGAACGCCGTCCCGAAGCTGGTTGCCTCCCGCACCCTGCTCCATACCGACACGTCGGTGTGGGCGAACTCCCGGCTGCTTGAGGGCGGTCTGGTCGACGCCGTCAAACGCGAGCGGCGGGACGTGGTCGTCGCCGGCAGCCTGAGCGTCGTGGACCGGCTGATGGCCGCGGACCTGGTCGACGAGTACCGGCTGCTGACCTTCCCCGTTGTCCTCGGCACCGGCCGACGGCTGTTCCCGGCCGATGGCCCCCACACCGAGTGGGAGTGCCGGGCCGCCGAGCAGGCCGGTGCCGCCGTACTCACCCGCTATCGGAGGGCCGCCCGATGACCGCCCGAGTCGTCGCCCTGGAAGCGAGGCCGTGGGCGAGGGGCCTTCTGCACTCGGCCATCCCACGGTGCTGCTCGCCTGCGGACGTGCAAGCACGCGCAGCCGAGCAGCACGGGCCGTGATCTTTCGACGGCCGCAGGGCGGGCGGGTCAGCGCAGGCCGGCGAAGAGGTCGTTCTCGGGCAGGGCCGCGCCGGTGGTGTCCTGGACGCGTACGAAGGTCTCAACGCCCATCAACTCGGTGAACTTCTCCTGGCCCATCTTGAGGAAGAAGATGTTCTCGCCCTGGCTGGCGTGCGCGGCCAGGGCGTCGAACTTCTGGCCGCCGAACGCGGTGGTGTCCACCCAGGTGGTGACCTCCTCGTCGGGGAGTCCGATCTCAGCGATGGCTTCGGCCTCGGCGGAATCCGGCTCGGGTACGTCCGCACCGAACTCACGCATGGCCTCCCCGAACCGCTGCATCGTCGAGCGGGGCATTGTTGTCCAGTACACCTTCGATGCCAGCCCGGTCATCTCCAGTGCCGCCATCGTGATGCGGTTGGCCTGGATGTGGTCGGGGTGGCCGTAGAAGCCGTTCTCGTCATAAGTGACGACCACATCGGGTCGGTAGCGTCGAAAGAGTTCCGCGAGCCGGGCGGCGCCCTCCTCGACGGGTGTCTGCCAGAAGGATTCAGGGGCGTCGTTGGTCGGCCAGCCCATCATTCCGGAGTCGGCGTAGTCCAGCATCTCCAGATGACTGATCTTCAGGATGTCGCGGCTTGCCTCGAGTTCCTGACGCCGCATCAGGGCGATGGCCGCCGGATCATGCCCGGGGTCGCCGGGCTTGACACCCCCTGGGCCGTCACCGCATCCGCCGTCGGTACACGTCACGAGGACCGTGCGGATGCCCTCCGCCGCGTACCGCGCGAGAACACCGCCCGTCCCGGTTGCCTCATCGTCGGGGTGTGCGTGTACCGCCATGAGCGTCAACGGCCGGTCGTTCATAAAACGGTCCTCCTGTGTGGAAAGCCTGGGTCCGAGTCCGCGGCAGGCGTACATGAGGGCACGCGGAGATCGAGTGACCGGGCTTACCACGGACCGGGGGCCGGACCGCGCCGGAGCGGACCAGCTCTTCTCTGATCCCCGCCCGCGCGATGCCGGTCCCTCGCCAGGTGCAACAGTGCCGACCGGCTCGGCTGTTCCCGCCGTGCAAGGGGAAACGCCTGAGTCTTGCCGCTTGTTCGTGTCGAAGCACACGACACGGGCCCCCGTGCCGGGCAGGCGCCCGCACCGGTACGACCCGCGCCCCGGTTGCTCAGGTGGCCGGGCCGCACCGGAGGACGGACCGCCGTCGTCAGACGGCGGTCGGCTCGTACGTCCAGCGCAGGAGTGCGCCCAGACCGCCGGCCGGAAGGTCCTCCGCGCCGTCCCCGTCGGAAGGAGGCACGATCAGTACGTCGGCGGCGGTGACAGCCGCCGCCCGCAACAGCGCGTCGTCGGCCCGTACGGGGACCGGATCAGCCTGCGCCAGGGTCCGCGCGTCGCTCCGGCGCGCCGCCACCTGGTCGGGCTCGCCGCCCACCCATGTCTCGCGGGCCAGGTCCGCCCCGTCGGGCCGGATGAGCAGCGTGTCGATGCGGTGCTCCCGGGCGGCTTCCGCGAGGGCCGCGACTCCCTCCACCGCGTCCGTCGGCCTGTCGGTGCCCACCCGTCCGGCGCGGAAGCGGTCGAGCGCCTCCTCGACGCGGTGTCGGGTGTACTGCCGTCGGGCCTGCTCGATGGCCTCTTCCAGTACGGCGGAGGAGGAGCCTTCGGCGCGGCCGCCGTGCTCGGTCTGCACCGTGATGTGTCGGACGGCCTCGGGCAGCCTTTCGTGCACGGCCGGCCGTGCGCGGGGGTCGCCGACCAGGACGACCAGGTCGGCGCCGGACTGTTCGTACGCCGAGCTCAGCGCTTCGGCGATCTCGCCGGCGTTGTGCTCCCAGGTGTTCTCGACCTTGAGCTGGAAGTGCCGCTCGGACCAGTCCGCCGTGGTCGTGCGGTGAACCGGCCACTGCCGCCCCTTCACCTGCCCGGCGTCCTGCCGCCCGGCGGCCCCGCGCAGTTCGAAGTCCGCGCCGGTCCGGTCGACGTACGCCACGAGACAGACGGGGTCCTGGCCGGACAGCTCCAGCAGCGGTGTCAGGCGGGGCAGCGGGGCCCAGCAGGCGATCTGGCCCTGCGGCCGCCGGGAGAGGCGATGACTGAGCACCACTTCCCCTCCGGCGGCGAAGATCACTCGGCCCGCCGGGTCTTCTGCGGGGCTGACGTTCATCAGGGCGTCGCGCACGGCCTGGGTGGTGGCCGCGTCAGCGCCCTCCTCCTCGAGGGTCCGGCTCACTTCCCGTGCGGACAGCTCACGCCGCTTGGCACCCGACTCGTCGTTCTGAGCGGGGTCGAAGTACACGGTCGCCCACGGGCCGGGGCGGTCGAAGAGCGGTTCCAGGAATGACAGCTGCATACGTTCCTCCTTACGTGTCCCCGTTCCGACGCCGGGTGCCCGACGGGCGGCACCAAAACACGTGTCACACCACTTGGATCACGGGAGTTGTCCGTCGTACGACCGTGCATCCGACGTCCCGCAAGGAGCAGCGAGGTTTCCCTCCTGCGGGCGCCATGGCGCCCTCCGTGTGCGTGTCGGATTGCCCGGCTCCCGCAAAGCGAACAACGTCAGGAGCAACAACCGGCAAAAGGGACAGATCCGAGCAGGAAGCAGGGTGCGCGCATGCCCGGCAGTGAGAGCGAGAATCCGGCAATCCCCTCCCCCACCCCCGCGGCGAGCCGGCCGCGGACGAACCGGGACTGGTGGCCCAATCAGTTGGACCTCCAGGTTCTCCATCAGCATTCATCGCGCTCGAATCCGATGGACGAGGGCTTCGACTACGCCGAAGAGTTCGCGGCCCTCGACGTGGAAGCGCTCAAGCGCGACGTCTTCGAGGTGATGACCACATCGCAGGCCTGGTGGCCGGCCGACTACGGCCACTACGGTCCGCTCTTCATCCGTATGAGCTGGCATTCCGCGGGGACGTACCGGACGGCGGACGGCCGGGGCGGTGGCGGTTCCGGCGCGCAGCGGTTCGCTCCGCTGAACAGCTGGCCGGACAACGCGAGCCTGGACAAGGCGCGCCGGCTGCTGTGGCCGGTCAAGCAGAAGTACGGGCAGCAGATCTCCTGGGCGGACCTCCTGGTCTTCGCCGGGAACTGCGCCATGGAGTCCATGGGGTTCAAGACGTTCGGGTTCGGTTTCGGGCGCGAGGACCAGTGGGAACCCGAGGAGATCTTCTGGGGGCCCGAGGACACCTGGCTCGGAGACGAGCGCTACAGCGGGGATCGGGAACTCGCCGGTCCGTTCGGCGCCGTACAGATGGGGCTGATCTACGTCAACCCGGAGGGCCCCAACGGGACTCCGGATCCGCTGGCCGCCGCCAGAGACATCCGTGAGACGTTCGGTCGGATGGCGATGAACGACGAGGAGACGGTGGCGCTCATCGCCGGCGGCCACACGTTCGGCAAGTGCCACGGGGCGGTCGACCCCAGCTACATCGGGCCCGAGCCGGAAGCCGCCCCCATCGAGCAGCAGGGCCTGGGCTGGCACAACACCTGCGCCAGTGGAGTCGGCGGCGACGCGCTCACCAGCGGGCTCGAAGGGGCATGGACGTTCGAGCCGACGAAGTGGGACAACGGGTTCCTGGACAACCTGTTCGGCTACGACTGGGAACTCACGTCGAGCCCGGCCGGTGCCCACCAGTGGACTCCCACCGACCCCTCCGCCCGGGACAAGGTGCCCGATGCTCACGATCCGTCCAGGCGGCACGCCCCCATCATGCTGACGACGGATCTCGCGCTGAAGCTGGACCCGGTCTACGGGCCGATTGCCCAGCGCTTCCACGAGAACCCGGACCAGTTCGCGCTGGCCTTCGCCAAGGCGTGGTTCAAGCTCCTGCACCGCGACATGGGCCCCCGCTCGCGCTACCTCGGCCCGTGGATTCCCGAGCCGCAGCTGTGGCAGGACCCGGTCCCCGCGGTCGACCACGACCTGATCACCGACTCGGACATCGCCGCTCTCAAGGGAAGCCTCCTCGCCTCCGGCCTGTCCGTCTCCCAGCTCGTCACCACCGCCTGGGCCTCGGCCGCAAGCTTCCGCGGCACCGACAAGCGCGGCGGTGCCAACGGGGCACGGATCCGGCTGGCGCCGCAGAAGGGCTGGGAGGTCAACGACGTCCCCGAGGTGACCGAGACGCTGCGCGCACTCGAGCAGATCCAGCAGGACTACAACGGCTCACAGACCGGCCGGAAGCGGGTGTCCCTCGCCGACCTGATCGTCCTGGGCGGCTGCGCGGCCATCGAGAAGGCCGCGTCCGACGCCGGGCACGACCTGACCGTCCCCTTCACGCCGGGGCGCACGGACGCCACACAGGAACAGACCGACGTGGAGTCGTTCGCCGTGCTCGAGCCCAAGGCGGACGGGTTCCGCAACTACCTCAGGGCGGGTGAGAAGCTCTCCCCCGAGACCCTCCTGCTCGACCGCGCGAACATGCTGAACCTCACCGCCCCCGAAATGACCGTCCTGATCGGCGGCATGCGAGCCCTCGGCACCACCTACAAGGGCTCCGCACACGGCGTTCTCACCGACCGGTCCGGGTCCCTGACCAACGATTTCTTCCTCAACCTCCTCGACATGCGCACGCAATGGTCCACGTCGGCCACGGACGAGAACGTGTACGAAGGCCGGGACCGGAACACGGGCGAGGTGAAGTGGACCGCGACCGCCGTCGACCTCGTCTTCGGCTCGCACGCCCAGCTCCGCGCCCTCAGCGAGGTCTACGCCTCCCGTGACGCCGACGCGAAGTTCGTACGGGACTTCGCTGCCGCGTGGGACAAGGTGATGAACCTCGACCGGTACGACGTCCGCCGCTGAGCGAAGCCCAGGGCCCCTCGGCCAGGCGTTTCCGAGCTCTTGGCCGAGGGGACCCCGGGACCCTCCTTCCGCGTTTTCAGTCGCGGGCGACGGGCACCCAGAGACCCATGAATCGGAGCTCTCGCCCCCCTCTCACCGACAGCTCACTCGCCCTCCTCGCCAAGGGGTACACCTGGCTGCCCGACCGTCGGGCCCGCACCACCGCTCCCGTGGTGCGTGCCCGGCTGATGGGGCAGCAGGCCGTCGCCCTGCACGGGCCGGATGCAGTCCGCTTCTTCTACGACGAGCGGCACGTGGAGCGTCAGACGGCCCTTCCCGGCCCGGTGCTCAGCACGTTGTTCGGCCATGGAGCCGTCCACACCCTGGACGGGCAGACGCACCGCGTCCGCAAGGAGATGTTCCTCTCGTTGCTCACCGGCCCTGAGGCGGTCGGTGGCCTGGTGGAATGTGTCACCGCGGCGTGGGACGAGGCCGTGGCGTCGTGGCCCGGCCGGCCGTCGGTCGTCCTGTTCGACGAAGCGAGCCGCATCCTCACCGAGGGCGTCTGCCGGTGGACCGGAATCCCCCTCCTCGACGACGCCGGGCAGACGGCCCGGGACCTGGTCGCCATGGTCGACGGCTTTGCCACCCCGGGGCCACGTCACTGGCGGGCGCGCCGCGCCCGGGCACGTTGTGAGGCGTGGCTGGAACTCCTCGTGACCGACGTACGGGAGGGCACGGCCTCGGCGCCGGCCGGGTCGGTGCTGGAAGCGGTGAGCCGACACCGGGATGCCGACGGCCAGCTCCTCGACCCGCACACCGCCGCGGTCGAGCTGCTCAACGTCATCCGTCCCACCGTCGCGGTGTGCTGGTTCGTCTCCTACGCCACTCACGCACTGCACCGCGATCCCGCCGTCCGGGAACGGCTGTCGGAAGACGAGGCCGCATACGCCGTCGCGTTCGCCCACGAGCTGCGCCGCTTCTACCCCTTCGTCCCGTTCCTCGGCGCCCGTGCGGTCACCGACCTGGAGTGGCAAGGAGAGCTGATCCCGTCCGGCACTCTGGTCCTTCTCGACGTGTTCGGGCAGCTCCACGATCCCGCCCTCTGGGACGATCCCTACGCCTTCGCCCCGGCGCGCTTCCTGGGGCGGCCGCCCGAGCGCGACGGGCTGATTCCCCAGGGCGGGGGCGACCGCGTCACCGGTCACCGCTGCCCGGGCGAGGACATCACGATCGCGCTGCTGGCCGCCCTCGGACCACGGCTGGCCCGGCTGCGGTACGACGTGCCGGAACAGGATCTGAGGATCCCGCTGAACCGTCTGCCGGCTCGCGTGCGCAGTGGATTCGTCATCGAGGCGGTCCGTGAGCCGGTAACGGCCAGCGGCACCGGCAAGGCGGCGTCGCGGGGACAGACGCGGACACGCGCCCTCTGACGGCCCCTGGCAGGAAGGACATCGACGCGCCGACGCCGTGTGCGAGCCCAAGGCCCGCACACGGCGTCGGCGCGTTAGTCGGTCAGGTACTCGACGTGGCACGCACCATTCGCCGCCCGGCGGTCACGGCCGCTCCCGTCAGGGCGGCGGCGACGGCCGTGCGGCGCATCGCAGTGCGTCGGCGCCCGCCCCAGCCTCCGTGTACCGCCCCCTCCCCTGGCGCCGGTACGTGCAGCACTCCGTGGGTGGCCGGAGCCTCCTCGTTCTGGGACAGATGCGTCCTGTCGGCCTGCCGTGCCATCACCCGCTCCGCGAGCGCCGGCGTCCTGCGGGAGCGGCGCACCAGGGCGCGGCCGGCGGGACCGACCACCACTTCACGACGTGGGTGGCGGACCAGGTCCACGATGGCGTGGGCAACCCGCTCGGGGCTGTAGACCGGGGGCATGGCGACCACCTTGCGCCCGGTGAAGTTGGCCGACTGCTCGAAGTGCGGGGTGTCGATGGTCGCGGGCATCACGGTGCACACGTGCACCCCCTTGACCCCCTCCACCCGCAGTTGCTGCCGGAGACTCGATCCGAGCCCTTGGACGGCGTGCTTGGACATGCTGTAGGGGTGGCTGTACGGCTGGGCGACGGCGCCCGCGATGGACGAGATGTTGATCAGCGTGCCCGTCCCCTGCTCCCTCATCACCCGCAGGGCGGCCCGGGCCCCGTACACATAGCCCATCACGTTCACGTCCGGCACCTTGCGGAAGTCCTCCAACGGCACGTCCTCGAAGCGGCCGAAGGCGTTGACGGCCGCGTTGTTGACCCAGACGTCGATCCGGCCGAACTCCGCCACGGCACGCCGCGCAAGCTCCTCGACCGCGCCGGCGTCCGTCGTGTCGGTCGGCACGACCAGCGTCCGCCCCCGCGATGCCGGGCGCACTCCTTGGCCGCCGCCTCCAGCGCCTCCTCCCGACGCGCCGCCAGCACCACGGCGCATCCCTTGCGGGCGAAAGCCTCGGCTGTGATCCGCCCGATCCCGCTGGACGCTCCGGTCACCACCACCACGTGATCCCGCAGTCCCATGCCGCACCTCTCATCTCCGCTCGCGCCGGACGGGTCGGGTCCGGCTCCGCAGCCGACCGGGTACCCGGAACGACCGGGTCACCCTCGGCGATGTGCCGACCGCGCGTGCACCCCCTGTTCGTCGAGGAAGCGCCGGCTGCGGGTGTCGCCCCGGGACGTGCGGTGCCCGGGATCAGTGCCGGGCCACCACGCGCAGCGTCTGCACCGAGGGGTCGGCGGCGTCCGGGATCAGGACGCCGTGTTCGACGCCGCTGCGCAGGTAGTCGAGGACCTCGTCGGTGATGACCTCGCCGGGCGCGATGGCCGGCACGCCCGGAGGGTACGGGCTGATCATCTCCGCGCAGACGCGGCCGGCGGCGCGTTCCGCGGGCACGTGCTCGACCTCGGCGAAGAACGCCTCGCGCGGCAGCATGGCCTGCTCCAGCTCCAGTGCCGAGGGCTCAGGCAGCCGGACCGGGGGGCGGCGCTCGATGGAGTCGGCGCCCTCGACCAGGGCACCCAGGGCGTCCAGCAGCACCCTCTCGGTCCCGTCGTCATCGGCGTGCGTGATGGACGCGCTGATGCGGCAGGTGTCGGAGCCGCCGACGTCCACGTGCCGTTCGGCGCGCAGCCACTCGGCGGCCTCCATGCCGCTGATGCCGAGTTCCCGCACGTCGATCACGATCTTGAGGGGGTCGAAGTCGGCGGCCAGACCCTCCTCGATGATCTCCCCGCCCATGGGCCGGAGGCCCGGCAGATCGCCGACGGCCGTGCGGATACGTTCGACGCGGCGCAGGGCGACGTCCAGGAGTTCGTGACCGTGCTCGACCATCTGGCGCCGCCAGCCGTCGAGGGTGGCGTACACCAGGGTCGACGCGCTGGTGGTACCGAGCAGGTCCTCCCGCTGCTTGAGCGCCTCCGGTGACACGCGGTCGTACTGGAGGTGGAAGACGGAGCTCTGTTCGATCGCGCCGCCCATCTTGTGCACGCTGGTCACCACGAGATCGGCTTCCGCGTCCATGCCCCAGGCGGGCAGCTCGGGGTGGAAGGGCAGATGGGCGCCCCATGCCTCGTCGACGATGAGGGGAACGTCGAACTCGTGGCACACCCGGGCCACGCCCCGGATGTCGGCACAGCTGCCCCAGTCGGTGGGCGTGATCAGCAGCATGCCTTTGGCGTCGGGATGCTCCTCGAGAGCGAGGCGTACGTCGTCGGGCTCCGGGGGGTGGGCGATGTGCCTTTCCCGGTCGAATTTGGGGTGGACCCAGATCGGTTCGACCCCGTTGACGATGACGGCGGAGATCACGGACTTGTGCGCGTTGCGGGACACCAGAAGCTTCTCGCCGGGACCGGCCACGGCGAGCATGGCGGTCTTGACCGACAGCGAGCTGCCGCAGGTGGAGAAGAACGCCTGCTCGGCGCCGACCGCGTCCGCCATCAGCTCCTGGGCCTGGCTCAGCACGCCCTGCGACTGGCGGCGGTCGTCGAGGCCGTTGAGGGCCAGGACGTCCGAGCGGAAGACGTCGAGGCCGACGATCCCGGCCACGCGCGGGTCGGCGCCGCGACCCTGCTTGTGGCCCGGCGGCCCGAACACGACGTCCTCACGGCGCCGGAATTCCTGCAGCGCCTCCAGTACGGGAACCCGCGAGTGATCCATGGCTCCTCCCAAGCCGCCGCCTCGCTTCGAGGCGTCGAGGCCGTACGGCCCTGTCGGTCCACACACCGTGTTGACCTCGTACGTGGCCGCGAACCCTCGAGAGCTCACCGGGACCGCCCGTCGCCGCACGGGCGGCGCTGCGCACGCCGGTGTTTCACAGCCCGCCGAGGTGCCGTTCCATCCAGTCGGCCGCTGCCCGGCGGAACAGTCGCCGGTTGTCCGCCCGCCGGAACTCGTGGCCCTCGTCGCGCAGGAGGAGGAGTTCGGCGGGGACACCGCGTTCGCGCGCGGCCCGGACGAACTGTTCGGACTCCGCCGTAGGGACGTTGGTGTCGTGTTCGCCGTGGACGGCGAGCACGGGGACGCGCAGTGCGTCGATGCGGTTCATCGGCGACAGGGCACGCAGCAACGCCTGGTCGCTTTCGGGGTCGCCGTACTTGTGGGCGGCGGACTCGGCGATCCATGGCTCGGTGCCGGCGAAGAAGGTCAGAAGGTCGGACATGCCGCAGACGGCGACGCCGGTGCGGAACAGATCCGGGTGCCACACGAGCGAGGCGAAGGTCAGATAGCCGCCGTACGAGTGCCCCATCACGGCCAGCCTGGTCGGGTCCGCCAGACCGGCCCCGACGAGGTGGGCAGCGCAGTCCGCGACGTCGTCCAGCGCGGCGAAGCGACCCGCCCCGAGGTCGGCGTCGACGAACGACCTGCCGTGCCCGCCGGAACCGCGGACATCGGGCGCGAAGACGTCCAGACCGCGGCCGATCAGCTCGTGGTAGAGCGGGTTGAACACCGGGCGTTCCTGCTCCTCCGGGCCACCGTGCAGATACAGGACGCAGGGGGCCGGTTCGTTCGGGGCGCGTCCCGGCGCCCGGTGGTACCAGCCGCTGAGCAGCAGGCCGTCGCGCGCCACCGGCCGCAGGGGGACGGGACGCACGGGTGGGCGGCCCGGCGGGACGGTGTCCTCGTCGCGGGCGGACCACGGGGTGCGCAGCAGCGACACGCCCTCGTGGGCCCACCACACGCCTGGGCGGCGGCGCGAGCCGGACAGGGCCAGCAGCAGCCGTCCCGCTCCGGCGGGGACGATCCGTGTGATGACCTCGTGCGGGAGGGGCACGGGCCGTGCCGGGCCGGTGGTGTCCGGGACGGGTCGCGCGGGGAAGGTCTCGACGAGTTCGAGTTCGCTCGCCCCCTGGACGTTCCACGTCAGCACGGCGGTGCGGCCGTCGTGGCCCAGCGACAGCAGTTCCAGCCCGCTGCCCTCGCGCTCCGCCACCACCGTGCGGCCGCACGGTACGCCGTCGGCGTCGAGGACGAGGGCGAACAGTGCCGCGTACTCACGGTCGGCGTCGCTGCGCAGCCACAGCGTGCGCCCGTCCGGGGAGAACCGGCCGATCCATGGATCACCGTCGGCGACCGGCAGGGTGGAGATTGTCGTCGCGTCGTCCAGACGCCGCAGAACCGCCTCCCGGCGCCCGCGCGGTCCGCGGCGCAGCAGCGCCAGAGAGCCGTCGGGGCTGAGATCGCACACCCGCAGCGTTGCGGCGTTGGTCTCCGTGGCCAGCAGCACGGGGGACATGAGGCCGTCCGGGTCGACCAGGTAGGACGACAGCCCGCCACCCGCACGGGTGATGAGAGGCGCAAGGGCGGTGGCCCCCGTGCCCGGCCCAGCGGTTCCGGGCCCGCCGTTGTCCCTCCCGGCCAGGTCGGGCGGGCCGGGACGCCGTGTGCCGTGGCCGCGGGCGGCCGATGTCGCGAGGGTGATCGCGACGGCCGTTCCGTCGTGCGCCCAGCAGCCGAGATAGGCGGAGGTGGCCGGGTCGGCGCCGGCCAGGATGCGCCGGCCGGTGCCGTCGGGCCGCACGCACAGCACCCGTGTGTGTTCGCCGCCGCCGGGTGCGGTGGTGTAGGCGATCCATCGGCCGTCCGGTGACCAGGACACCTCCGTGACCGGGTCCGGGGTGGCGTCGAGCAGTCGGACCTCCTCGCCGTCGACGGGGCCGGCCCACAGTTGCGGACTGCCGCCCCGGTCGCAGATGAACGCCGCTTGGGCGCCGTCGGGGTCGGCGGAGGGATACCAGCACCCGTGCGCGTGCAGCCGGATGACGGCGTCGCGCGGGCCTGTGGCGTCGGGCAGCGGCACCGGGGCCGGCGCGGCACGGTAGCCCGGTGGCGCTGTCCGCACGGTCGACGTGAGCGGCCGGCCGCTCACTGGATTCCGTGTGTCTGCAGCCATATCTCCAGCAGAGCCACCTGCCACAGGGCGTTGGCCCCACGCTTGGTCCGGTGTTCGTCGGGTGCCGCGAGGAGTTCGGTCACGTACGACTCCTGGAAGAGCCCGCGCTTCTTGGCCTCGGGCGCTTCGAGGGCCTCGCGCACCCGGTCCAGGACGGGGCCCGCCATCTGCCTGATGGCGGGGACGGGAAAGTACCCCTTGGGACGGTCGACGATTTCCCTCGGCAGCAGCTTGCGGCCCGCCTCCTTCAGTACGCCCTTGCCGTCGTCGGCGAGTTTGAGCTCCGGCGGGCAGGCCGCGGCCAGTTCCACCAGTTCATGGTCGAGGAAGGGCACCCGGGCTTCCAGGCCCCAGGCCATGGTCATGTTGTCGACCCGCTTCACAGGGTCGTCGACGAGCATGACATGGGTGTCCAGCCGCAGCGCGGCGTCCAGGGCGGTCTGTGCCCCGGGGAGCGCCATGTGTTCCCTGACGAAACGGCCCGAGACATCGTCGGCGGGCAGCATGTCGGGCTCCAGCACGTGTGCGAGGTCGGCATGCGGGCGGTCGAAGTAGACCTCGGCGTACCGGTCGGGTTCCTCCTCGCGCGCCACCGCGGCAAGCTCCGGATACCAGTGGTATCCGGCGAACACCTCGTCCGCGCCCTGCCCGCTCTGCACGACCTTCACCTCGCGCGAGACCTGCTCGGACAGCAGGTGGAACGCGACCACGTCGTGGCTGATCATCGGTTCGCTCATCGCGGCGACGGTGTCGTCCAGGGCGGTCGACACCCGCCGGGAGGGAACCATCATCCGGCGGTGGTCGGTACGGAACTCGCGGGCCACCAGGTCCGAGTAGCGGAACTCGTCGCCCTCCTCCCCGCCCTCGGCCTCGAACCCGACGCTGAACGTCATCAGGTCCCGCTGCCCCTCCTCGGCCAGCAACGCCACGATCAGGCTGGAGTCCAGGCCGCCGGAGAGCAGGACGCCGACGGGCACGTCGGAGACCATCCGGCGGCGCACGGCCGTGCGCAGGGCCTCCAGCACCGCGTCCCGCCACTCGTCGGGACCCATGTCCGCGTACTCGTCCCGGCGCGTGTACGAGGGCTGCCAGTAGCGGTGGTCGCGGTGGGAGCCGTCCGGTTCGACGACCCGCACGGTGGCCGGCGGCAGCTTGCGCACGCCGTTGAGGACGGTGCGCGGGGCCGCGACCGTGGCGTGCCAGGTCAGGTACTGGTGGACGGCCACCGGATCGAGGGTGGTGTCGACGTCGCCGGCGGCGAGAAGGGCGGGCAGCGACGAGGCGAACCGCAGCCGGCCCGGCGCTTCTGCCAGATACAGCGGTTTGATGCCGAGGCGGTCGCGGGCCAGTACGACGCGGCCGGTGCGGTGCTCGACGAGGGCGAAGGCGAACATGCCGTAGAAGCGCTCGACGCACGCGGTGCCCCACTGCCGGTACGCCTTGAGAACCACCTCGGTGTCGGATGTGGAGGCGAAGCGGTGGCCGAGGCGCTGGAGCTCTTCACGCAGCTCCCGGTAGTTGTAGACACAGCCGTTGAAGACGCCGGTGAGCTCGCCGTCGGTGTCGGTCATCGGCTGCGCCCCGAGATCCGACAGATCGATGATCTTGAGGCGGCGGTGTCCCAGCGCCACCGCGCCCCGAGTCCAGGTCCCGTGCCCGTCGGGTCCACGGGCGGCAAGGCTGTCGCTCATGCGCTCGACGGCCGCGAGGTCGGGTCGCCGGCCGTCGAAGCGGATCTCACCGCTCAACCCGCACATGCGACGTCACCTCCCTTGCGAACTTCGTCGGTCACGCTCCGGTGGGGGACCTCCGGGCCGTGGCTGCGGACCGCAGCCCGGAAGGGATGGCTGGACATGGGAAACCTCTTCTGTGACGTCGGGAAAGACTGCGCGCGGCGGCGCGGATCAGCGGGCGACGGCCTTCGGCGCCCCGGAGGCGGTGGAGGCGACCGCGGGGCCCGTGGCGGAGGGCAGGGTCTTCCTGCGGCCGGGGGATGATGGCCGACGGTCCCTGCGTTCGCCGCGGGTTTCGGCGATCAGCACATCGACACAGGCCAGCAGGTCCTCTTCCTGGGCCACGCGACGGATACGCCGAGCGGCGCTGCCTTCGGCCAGGACCCTCCTGGTCAGGGCGTAGACGGTCTGCCAGTCGTCGTGGGCTTCGAGCGCGGGACGCAGACGATCGAGAAGCTTGCGCACGACTCGTGCGGCGGATGCCTCCCGACGGGTCTCGGGGTCCACCAATGTCCCCTCCAGCCCGGATCGCGCGGCTCGCCAGGAGGCGCCGCGCAACCACTCGTGGTGGCCGTCGCACGCCACCGGGCCGGCCGCCAGACGGTCGCGGGCGTCGGTCACCAGGGCACGGAACAGCCCGGCGACGAGGACAACGGTCTCCACACGCGGACAGGCGTCGCAGATGCGCAGTTCCAGCGTGGGCAGATGGGCGGAGGGCCGTACGTCGTAGTAGATCATCCCCGGATCGCTGATGATCCCGGCCTGGACGAGCTCGTCGACGGCGGCTTCGTACTCGGCCGCGTCGGCGTAGCAACCCACCGGACCCGCACTCGGCCAGCGCTGCCACACGAGCGTGCGCCAGCTGGCATAGCCGGTGTCGACCCCCTGCCAGAAGGGCGAACTCGCGGACAGCGCCAGCAGCACCGGCAGCCACGGCGAGATCGCACACATGACGCGCACCGCGGTGTCGCGGTCGGGTACGTCCACGTGGACCTGCGCGCCGCAGATGAGCTGCTCGTCGGCCACCCGGCGGTACTCCTCGACCATACGGCGATAGCGCGCGTCGGCGGTGGGGGCCCCGGAGGCGGCGGGTGCCAGCGGCGCCGTCCCCGCGGCCACCACGGCCAGTCCCAGCGAGGAGGCGGCCGCGTCGAGCCGGCGTCTGATGCGGGAGAGGTCGGCGTACAGGTTGTCCAGCGAGGCGTGCACCCCGCTGTTCGACTCCACGGTCGACTGGTGCAGTTCCGCGGTGAAGCCTGGCCTGGGAAGCCGTCGCAGCACCTGCTCGGCGCGCGGCACGAGCAGCCCGCTCTCCACCTCCAGGAGATGGAACTCCTCCTCCACTCCGATGTGTACGTTCACGTCACTCCTAGCGGTCTGACCCGAGCTCCGCACGTGTCTGCAAACGTGCCCTCGAGGGGCGGACGCGGCGGCTGTGATGACGATCTCCAAGTGCCCAGAGCGGCGATGACTAAGCACGCTCAGGCGCCCATCTGGCACAGATGCTCCACAGATGAGCGGCTAGTCGTCGTCCTCGCTGGGCACCGGACCGCCGGGTTCTGCCCGCGGGAGTGAGTCCCGGTCCGTTCAGCGGATCACGAGCGTCATCACGCTTCGTGCAGGCAGCGACACGGTGAAGGAGCCGTTCGACACGCTGCTCGTGCCCTGAGACGCCACGTTTCTGCTCGCGTCGGTCAGCCACGAAGCGACACTGGAACCGGTGGTGTTCGCCAGGGTGAACTGCTGGCTCACCGCGGCGGATGCCTTGTTGATGGCGACGACGACCGTGGAGCCGCCGCCACGGTACGCGGAGACGTAGACGTTCGTCGCCGGATTCGCCGTCGCCGAGACCCGCACATACCCGGGTCGGACGAACCTGGCGAAGTGCGCCATGCAGGCACCGCGCTTGCTGATCCTGCCGTCCTCGCGCATGGGGCCGTAGCCGCGCCGAATGTACCACCAGACGTAGGCCTGGAACTCGGCGTCCACCATGGCCCGGTGCATGTGCTCCCCGACGTCGAGCGCCTGGGGCCAGAGGTCTGCCGAATCCGAGCTGTTGGGGTAGTAGACCTCGGTCATCCAGAGTTCCTTGCCCGCGCCCTTCTGCTTGAAGAGGGGGTACGGGAAGTTCGCGAACGGCGTGCCGTAGAGGTGGGCCCCTATGACGTCCACGTTGGCGAGCGCAGCCGGGTCGTTGAGGATCGGGTCCGACATGTTCTTCAGGTACTGGAAGGATTCCGGCGCGATGACCCTGGTGCTGATGGAGCCGGCGTTCTCGCGCAGGAACCGGACGATTTCGGCGGGGGTCCACCACGTCCAGTCGTGCGCGTAATCGGGCTCGTTCTGCACCGATATGCCGTACAGATTCACTCCGTTGTTCCGGAGATAGGTGGTGAAGTCGTTCAGGTGCTGGGCGTAGGCGCCGTACATGTCGTACCGCAGACGCCGGGCGTCGGTCTGGCTGCCGCGGACGAAGGTCTCGACCATGGAGGCGGGCGGATTCCACGGTGAGGCGAAGACGGCGGCCCCTCGTTCGACCGCACGCTGCGCTGTCGCCAGATCGCGGCTCCACGCCGCCCGGTCCTCGGGCACGGGGATCCTCAGCACACTGAACCCCAGCTGTCCGTCGCCGGTCCCGAATGCCGTGTCCCGCTGAGCCGCTGTGAGGTCGCCGATCCAGGCCGAGTGGGTCATGCCGCCGAAGCCGCGGATGGTCTGCCGGGTCGCCGACGGATCGATGACCGCCGTGGCAGCGACCAGCGCGGTCCCGGCATCGGAGGCCCGCGCGACCGATGCCGTGGCGGGGAGGACGGGCAGGGCTCCGATCGCGCCGAGAACAGTCCTCCGGCTCGGCGATTTCCGGTCCCCGCTCTCGGGCTCTTTCCGACTCTGTGCCATGTCTCCTCCGTAGGTACGGGCGATATGGGAGCGCTCCCATAGGCGTAGATGACTGCACACGTGCCGTTTGACGGAAAGCTTTGACGGACAGCACTACTGGTCGTCGCCCCGATGCCCGTTCAGCGGCTCACCGTGGCACCCATGTTGTTCGACATGCTGAACGATGTCCATGTGGCGGACCTGACGAAAGTTAACGATGCCCGTCACCGAGGTCAAGCCCCTCGACGCGGCGGCTTCGGACCGGGCGGCCGGCCCGCCGGCGGACGATCACCGAGTGGAGCGAGATCCTGTCGGACCACTCCCCCAGCACTTGGTGGTACATCCCAAACGTGTCCGGGCACCTGTCAGAACCCCCGATGCCGTGCCGCCATCGGAAACACCGGGGCTGCCCGTTCAGCCCTGCCTGGAGTGGACAGGACTGTTGGCGACCTCGTCCGGGCAGCGGCGGGGCGAATTGTCGCCCCCACGGTCGCGCAGCCAGTCGGCGGTGGCCAGCGCCAGCGAGGCGGCCATGCCGACAAGGGCCACGCCGAGCGCGGTGACCAATGCCGTGCGGTAGTGATCGGTGCCGCCCAGGACGAGGTAGTAGATGCCGGGCAGAGCCGCGGTACCCACAGCCGCCCCGAGACGCTGGCCGGTCTGCAAGGCGCCGCCCGCAGCCCCTGCCATGCGCACGGGCACGTCCCGCAGGGTCATGGTGATGTTCGGGGAGACCACGAAGCCTCCGCCGATGCCCGCGACGAACAGAGCCGGTGCGGCCACCCAGGGCGCCACGTCGCCCGCCACAAGCCACAGCAGCAGCGCGGCGCCACCCATACCGAGGATGACGGCGCTCAGCCCGCACACCGTCAGCAGGCGACCGAAACGGTCCACGAGTCGGCCCGCCACCACCGCGGCAGCGGCGGATCCGAGGGCGAAGGGGGTGACGGCAAGGCCGGACTTCAACGGCGTGAAGTCGAGCCCGCCCTGGTAGAAGAGCGCGAAAACGAGCCACACCCCACTGAACCCGATGAAGTACAGCGTGCCGACACCCGCACCGACCGCGTAGCCCCGCACCGTGGTGAACAGCCGCGGATCCAGCAAGGGCTGGGAGTCACGAGCGACCAGGCGGAACTGACGCCGGGTGAAGAGCGCGAGCAGCACCGCACCCACCGGGAAGAGCCACCACAGCCGTCCGATGCCGCCGGAGTCCGCCTGCACCAGCGGGTACATGACCGCCAGCACGCCCAGGCCGAGCAGCGCGATACCGGGAACGTCCACCGACCCGCGGCCGGAGCGCTCGACGCGTGGCAGCAGGCGCAGACCGAGCAGGACAGCGAGCACACCGATCGGCACGTTGACAAAGAAGATCCACCGCCAGCCCTCGGAGCCGTCGGCGAGCGCGAGGATGGCACCGCCGGTGAGAGGTCCGGCGGCGGAGGAGATGCCCACAGTGGCGCCGAAGAAACCGAAGGCGCGGCCGCGTTCGGCGCCGCGGAACATCTGCTGGATGAGGGCGGAGTTCTGCGGGGCCATGAAGCCGGCGGCCAGCCCCTGGGCGAGCCGGGCCGCCACCAGCAAGGCGATGTTCGGGGCCGCACCGCACGCGGCGCTGAAAAGGGTGAACCCGCTCAGCGCCAGCAGGAAGATCCGCCGCCGGTCGAGCGCGTCGCCGAGCCGCCCGGCGGTGACCAGGGCCAGGGCGAAGGAGAGCGCGTACCCGGAGACCACCCACTGCACCTGGGCGGGGGTGGCGCCCAGCTCACGCTGGACGGTCGGCAGAGCCACCGCCACGATCGTCACGTCGAGCAGGCTCATGAACCCCGCGACGAGGGTGACCCACAGCGCATGCCACCGGTTGGGATCCGGAACGTAGCCGTCCTCGGCCCCGCCCGCGTGCGGTCCGTTCGCCGCCGAGTCAGACACCGCTGCCACAAGGTTCCTTCCGCCGCGCCACGATCAGGCTGGACAGGTTCCCTTCCAGGACCCTGGCCACACCCGACCGGCCACTGACCGGCGCAGGACGGACCGCCTCAGACGTAGACGTCCATCAAGGTCGCATCAATCAGCAGCTCGCCGAGGCGGGCAGGTCGCCGTACTCGTCGCCCTTGAGGTAGACAGCGCTGACGTACCCCTCGGCGAGCTTCACCCAGACCCTGTTGGTGAAGCCGTAGTCGCTGACCCATCCACCCAGCTCCCAGCAGTAGGCGCCGCGCGTCTCACCCGCCGCCACCGTCCCCACCGCGGGGAAGGCAGTGGACGGCCCCGTGCGGACGTTGACGGTCTCGTACGGCACGACCGCGTACGGCGCGGCCATGACACGGGCGGCCCCCTGCTCGGCTGCGGTGGACGCGGCAGCGGTCCCCGCGGTGAGCGGGCTGAGCAGAGCGAGGGCCCCGGCGCCGACGAGCGCGGTCCTGGCGAAGAGGTGAGTGGTCATGCGAGTTCCCCCTGAGTGGTGTGGCTGACGCTCAGGACTGTAGGGAGCCCAGGGGCGGAGCGGACCCTGACAGTTGTCAGGGTCGCGGTGGGACGAAAGGGGAAACTGACGACTCGGATGACTCGGACGTGGCGGGACGACGTCCCGGGGATGTCACCGAGGTCCCCGGGAAGCCGTCCATCGAGGCCGTGTGCTCAGGGTGCGTCGATGAGGATCCGGCCATCGGTGGGCACGAGCGCGGCGACGCCGCTTGCGTAAGCGGACTGCACACGGGACCGCTCGGTCGCGTTGGGTACGGCGTTGGTGCATGCCGTACCGGCGCTCGACCCCGACATCAGTTGTGAGCAGGGGCCGGGTTTGGTGTCCGGCAGGCCGAGGCTGTGGCCCAGCTCGTGGGCGGCGATCCGCGTCTTGTCGTAGCCCTGGCTCACGGCCTGACTTCCGAGTTCGACGCGGACCTGACGGCCCGGGCGGACGGGGCCGAGGGTGGCTTGCGGCCAGCCCGTGGTAGCGACGATCACGATCTCGGCACCGGTGCCGGATGCCGCTTCCACCAGTTTGACGTTGCTCACGTTCGCGTTCCACGAGGCGACTCCGGCCGCGATCGCGGCCTCCCAGCCGGCGGCGCGGCTGTCGTCGTAGCGAAGGGTCACCACGGCCGCCTGTGCGGTGGGGTGTTCAGCCACAGGGGCCGCAGTCGCGGCGCTCGCCATGGCGAGGGTGAGCGCCGCGGCGGAAGTGCCTGCCTTGAGCCATGTGCCGAGGGGCATTTCTGCTCCTTGTCCGTGGGGGGATTCCGGCCCCGGCGGGGCCGGGTACGCGAAGGAGCGGCACGATGGTCCGGTGGGGCAGGACGTGTCGTCGACCGCCCCTCCGGGGCCTTGCGATGGTATGCCCCGCACGCCTTGTAGGTCATGTACCTGCCAGGCCAATTTTTTACGTCATTACCGCACCCTGAAAGGGAAGTTGGGCGGCCACCCGTCAGAACCGTCTCGAGATGCGGGGCATGCAGAGGCAGCCGCACCTCAGCGTCTCGCCGGATAGCCAGCGACCGGGGACCCGGTCCGCGCCGGTTGGCGTCTTGGACACCGCGACGGGACCGGACGCCACCGCAGCGCCGACCGCGTCCGCCCACGACAACACCGCCATGGCTCTGCTGCGGCCCCTATCAGAAGCGGGCTCAAACGCTACGCTTCGCGGGCTGGAATCGGCACAGCCGACGGCCGCCACTCTCGCCTGAGCAATCCGAACACCCACGAGTCGGACACCTCGCCGTTCACGACGCAGTCTTCCCGCAAGGTCCCTTCCCGCACGAACCCGATCTTCTCCAGGACCCGGGCAGATGCCACGTTGCGCGTGTCGGTCTCGGACTGGATCCGATTCAGATCCAGTGTGTCGAACGCCCACCGCACCAGGGCATGTGCCGCCTCCGTCGCGTAGCCGTGGCCCCACATCGCCTCGGCGAGGCAGTAGCCCAACGACGCGCTGCGGTACTCCGGCTTCCATTCGGCCAGAACGCACCAGCCGACGAAGGCCCCGTCAGAAGCACGGTCGATGGCCAGCCGCACCCCGGCACCCTCGTCCGCCATCGTCCGGCACGTCGCGATGAAACGCTCGGCGCGAGCCCGGTCGATCCACGGCGGGGAGTCCCAGTACCGCATCACGTAGGCGCTGCTGTGCAGCGCGAACAGGGATTCCGCGTCGGCCTCGGTGAAGGGGCGCAGTCGCAGGCGAGGCGTGTGCAGTGTGGGGGTGGCCAAAGTCATGCGCACCATCTTGTGTCCTCGCGGGGCGGGCAGGACACCGAATATCCGAGCCCGGTCCGGACCTCACGGCCATGACACCGCCTACCAGCGGATCGCGCATGCCATCCTTCAGCACCCCCGACCGGCCCCCTGCCCATAGCCTGGTCCACCAACAGGCGCATCGGGTAGGGCGGTTGACGCCGATGAGAAGAACTCTCCGTCACTGGCGCAGCGACTGCCCAGCCGGGCAGCTCGCCAATTCGCTTTCAAGCCGCGCCACTTGAGCGTCACAGAGCCGAGGTCGTCCGGGTGATCCCTAGGCCGACGTTCTGGTCCTCCTCCCCGTGTTCAAAGCGCGCCCCGGCCCGCAGCCGGAACCACTCCCCCGCTTGCCCTTCCGGCATCGGTCAGCCACGTAGCCATCAGATGGGCGTCCAGGCGTCGGGCCCGCCGCTGCGCCACTCGATCAGCGAGGACCTGACGACGTCCATCTCGTCCCAGTCCTGCAGCCCGGCCTCCTGCACGAAGGCGGCGATGTCGAGGACGCTGTAGGCGATGCCAACGAAGTGGTCATCGATCCGCACGCGTCGGCCTCCGTCCGCGGTGGGCGGGTAGACGACGACGGGGTGATCGGTAGCCATGAAACAACCCTGCACGCCGAACGACTGAGACGCCTGGTGTGCTGCGCCAGCCGCGTGGCCGTCAGGGACTGGTGTGGATTCTCCGCTCCCCTGCCGTCCGGCGCGGCTGGGACATGAGACCCCTGCGAAGCCGCGTGCGCGAGCGGACCAGCTTGACCGGCACTGGCACAAGAACGTGCGGCCGCGGCTGCACGGTCTTGCCGATGAGGAGTACTTCTGGGAGCCGGTGCATGGCTGCTGGAGCATCCGCCCACGTGGCATGTCGGCCGTGCCGATGTCGGCACGTTCGGGGCAATGGACGATGGACTCCGCGTCCTCTGACCCGGTCCTGCCTGGGCTATCGGGTCGGATGGCACTTCGGTGGCCAGGGCATCGACTCCCAGACATTCGCCTACACGGGGGTCCGCGAGCTCTCGGACGCCGACCTGGAGAATCCGCCCACGGTCGGTCCCGAGCGGTTTCCCATGGAGGGCATCGTCCTGCACGTCAACAGGAGCTGATCCATCACGGCGCCGAGATCTCCCTGCTGCGCGACCTCTACCGCTGACGGGACTGAGCCGTACCGCGCCGCATACCGCCGGAAGTGTCGGCCGGACGCTGATCGTGCCGCAGCATTCCGCCAGGCGGACGTGGCGAAGCGTATCGGGATGGACATACTCAAGGAGGTGGCGTGTTGTGGCGGGGTCGGGTGGGTCTTGGGACAAGGCTGTGGCCGACCGTTCGTGGCCTGGTGCGAGGGCTCTTGGGAGGGTTCACCGGATGCTTGTGCTCGGACGTTCGCAGGTCGAGGCCCTCATCGACATGGGCGCGCTGATCGACGCCTTGGCCCCGGCCATGGCGGACCTCAGCGCGGGCCGCGCCTCGGCACCGGACCGGATCGCAGCGCTTGTGCCCGAACAAGAGGGCTTCCTTGCGGCGATGCCGGGATACGTGCCGTCGGCCGGTGTTCTCATGACCAAGCTGGTCTCCCTCTTCCCGCGCAACGCCGCGACGCCGCTGCCTACCCATCAAGCGGTCATCGTCGTGTTCGATCCGTCCACCGGCGAGCCGACCGCGTTGCTGGACGGTACGGCCATCACCGCGGCGCGGACCGGCGCCTGCTCGGCACTGTCGGCGCGGCTGCTGGCGCGTGAGGACGCAACGGTCCTGGCCGTCCTGGGTACCGGAGTACAGGCCCGTTCCCACGCCCGCGCGATGTGCCGCGTCCGCCCCATCCGCGAAGTCCGCGTCGCCGGCCGCGACCCGGCGAAAGCGACCGCGCTCGCCGCGGAGCTCTCCTCCGAACTGGACGCCGACGTACGGGCGATGACCCCCGTCGAGGCACTCAATGGAGCCCACATCGTCGCAGCGACCACCCATGCCCTCGAACCGGTGATCCGCCGTCCCTGGCTGACGCGCGGGGTCCACATCACCTCGGTCGGCTACAACCCGGCCGGCCGTGAGATCGACGACGCCACCATCGCCGATGCGCTGGTGTGCGTCGAATCGCGGCAGGCCGCGCTGGCTCCCTTCCCCGCGGGCAGCAACGATCTGCTGGCGCCCATCCGAGACGGCGTCATCAAAGCCGAGCACATCCACGCCGAGCTGGGCGAGCTCGTCTCCGGTGTCAAACCGGGCCGCACCTCGTCCGACCAGATCACCTTGTACAAGTCAGTGGGGGTGGCGGTCCAAGACGCGGTCGCCGCGGGACTGGTCGTCACCGCCGCCCACAAACAATCGGCCGGCGCCGACATCACCCTGACGTGACGTCGACACGCGAAGACCGAACAGTTCGCCCGCCTCTTCATGGCCCCGGGTGCGGGCACTGGTGACGCTACGACTGTCGTCGCCAGTCAGCGGCAGTGGATCCAGCTGATCGAGGACACACAGCGCGAGCTGCACCCAAAGGAAACTGGCCCCAGAGCCCTACAGCTCAGCCCTGCACAGCCTGGCCGATGTCCCGCGGGTCCAGACCGGTGAGTTGGGCGATACGCGCCGCGGGGATCCCGGACGTGAGCGCCCGGTGGACCAGGGACTGCCAGTCCTGGGTGGTGTCGCGGAAGTTGAGCAGTTCGGACTCCATGTCCGTCACGGATTGCGGCGCGCAGGCGTGCTCCACCCGCATCGTCTCCTCCTGCGTCAGGGGCACCGGCAGCCGCTCCGCCTCCTCCGGGATGAGCACCTCGGCTCCGGCCGGGACGATCCTGACGCACTCGGAGGTCGCGGGAACCCCGTGCGCATCAAGCCACCCCCGCACCGCAGGGGTCTCGGTGCACTCCAGGTCGCCGACAGCGGCCAGAGCCGCGCCCAGACGCGGATGGCGCTCGGGGAGAACGAACAACAGAGCATCGTCGGCCATGGCCTTGGCACCCACCTTCGCAACGAAGCATGAACACGAACGTGATGCCAATACCCCCGGAAGGCACTTCGATCCCAGGGCATCCAACTACTCCCCCGCACGGGTGGCCGGACCGACCGCGGCGGACTCGCACGCTGGGCGACGGCCTCCACCACACGGTCCGGGCCGTCGCCCCTGTGCACAACCTCGGCTTCGCATCGTGAGCAGACGGGTACGGTCACGCATCCCGGGCTGCCCGAACACGGCCGTGCCCGACAGGCTTTCGAAGAGGCTCAGTGCTCGCAGAGCGAGAATTCTCGTTCGTAGAGCTGTTCGTTGTGCTCGTCGACGAAGAACTTGCGTTCTTGCATGAGCTGGTCGCGGTACTCATTGGCCTGTTCAAGCGTCATGGTCGAGGAGTCGGACCAGGGTTGCTGCGGTGGCACATCGGATGTCGAGACGATCTTTTCTGACGGATCGACCAGGAAGAACGCGAGAATCTTGCGATAGCCCGGGCGGGTTGGGTCCGTGAGGCGGAATGAACCGACGCGGTGTTGCAGGACGTTCGGGAAGGCAAGGCAGCGTCCCGCCGGGGTCGATGCCGATCCCAGAACCTGGTTCAGTGCGTCTTCGTCCTCGAGGCCGTAGACCTCGCGCAGACCGTTGTCGTCGTTCTGCTCGTAGCTCGGGTCGTCGAGTGCCGCCCGGAAACTCAGGTGGCTTTCGGTGATGTTCTCGCTGTCCCAGTAGTAGATGCCGGTCGAGACGATCCGCTCGTTCATCATCCCCTCGACATGCCAGGATCCGCCGGGGTACTCAGGTTTGTCCGGGGTCAGATGAATAGCGGCAATCTTGACGATGACCTGGAGAGAGCGGCCACGCAGGTCGACTCGGGCGGACGCGTCGGGCATCGCGGGCGGGGTGAACACAGAGGCATCCGGGATGACCGGCCGGCGGTCTTCCCACCAGGAATCGTGGGCTGCTTCCCACGCCTGGAGGGCTTCGGCGTACGCCTCGTCATCGCTGTAGCGGGACTTGTCCGGGTATTCGGGCTCCGAGTCGTACCAACCGTACGGATCGGCCTCGATCCGCACCGGTCGCGGATGCCGCAGGTCGGTCAGAACGTTCTCCCAGAGCGGGCGGAAGCGAGCGAACAAGTCGGGTAGCACGGAGACGAGTTCGCGATGCGCCTCGGGATGCACGTTGTTGACGTACGAACGGAAAGCGACTGAGCCGTCGTCACTGACGTCCACGTCCGTGGGCAGCCACTGGAACTTCTCCGAGAACTCGTACTTCGAGTATCGGTCCGTCGGATTGCGCCAAGCCCGCTCGGGCGCCTCGCTGACCCCTCTCACCAGGCAGAACAGTGAGGGGTGAACCAGATCCAGTACGAGGCCGTCGGATCCGGGATGCCAGTCCTGTTCTGCCTCGGGGACCTGCTCCAGAGGCTGCACCGCCTCGCGCAGCCGCGATCTGAGCTTGTCGTCGACAAGCGTGTCCGACTGCCACACTCCATCGACGGCGGACACCTCGATGCCGGATCGCACGTCTCGCAGCGCGGCGTAATGCCGAAGTTCAGCCAGCACGTACTGCACCTGTGCTTCGGTGAGCCCCTGGGCCATCGCCTCTCGCGTCCATCTGGCGGCGATGTCGGGGTCGTTCATCTTGTCGACCCAGCGCGGCTTCGCCCGAATCTGCGAGCTGCACTCCATCATCTGACGTTCTCGCAGTGTGCGGGGTGTCGCGAAGGCTATGGACCGGGAAGCGTGAAAAGGCAACGGAAAAGCAGACAGGTCAGTCAAGTCTCTGTGTCTTCCCAGTAGGTGAGTGGTGGCCGGAAGACTACTTGAGGGGACTGACACGAGGAGATGCCCCGCAAGTCACTGGCCAGGCCCCGCGGTCCAACAGATCGAGGACGAGCGCCGCGATGTTCCATGCGTCGTCCTCGCCTCGGTGATGGCGCCCCTCGAGCGGCAGTCCGGCGATCTGTAGAGCGTGATCCATACCCGGCTTCTTGCGCAGCCCGTACGCCGCGGCAAATACCGCCTTGGCGTTGGTGTGGGTGCGTTCCGTCGGATAGCCGAACGGGTAGGCCACCCCGTCGGCCCGACTCTGCCGAGCGAATTGCCGACGGTCGTACTCGCCCCAGCTCGCCCAGGGGCGCTTCCCGGCCTCGTACTCCTCGACGAGGATCCGGCATGCCTCGGCGAAGGTGACGCCCCGTTCCACCTCAGCTTGCGTCAGTCCGGTCAGTTCGGTGCAGAAGTCGCTCACCGCCGACCGGACAGGGCGGACCAGGACGCGGTGCCGGGACACGCGGCGCCGTGCCGACACATCCACGACGGTGAGACCGATCTCGATGATCTCGTTCACAGAGCCGGGCGGTGGCTGCCCGTCCCAGCAGGTGGCCTCGACATCAATGACGTTCAGCAGCGACGGTTCGTGGGGCATGGGCCGAGAGTAAGGATGCGCGCCCGGTTCGGGCACCTCGATTTCCACCCGCCCGCACCGTCGCTGCCGCTCGCCCGTTCAGGGCCGTACGTCGACGAAGTCGCCGGCTGCCTTGGCGGGCCCGGTGGTGGCCGAGCCGGTGAAGTTCCATCGCCAGTAGCCGTCCTTGACCGCTTTGACGGTGGTGCGCAGGGTGCCCGTACTGCTGGTGTTCACCGTGGCCACCGTGGCGTAGGTGCTGCTGCCCTTGGGGCGGAACTGCAGTTTCACCGCCCGGCCCGCGTATCCCGCATACCGGTAGGTGTCCCAGTTGGCCCGCACGAGCTTGCCGGTGACGGTGATCTGCGCGCCCTTTGCGACCGGTTCCGGTGCCGCGTTGACTGTCAGCTGCGCAGCACGCTTGAGGGCGAACGACGCTACGCCGGGGGAATAGACGGAATCGCCGTCGTTGGCGTCGACCAAGGCGTCCACCGACCAGGTTCCCGCGTTGGCGTTGGCCAGGTCCACCGGGTCGTCGCTGCCGGGAGACAGGTGGGCGTTGACGGTGAACACCGCCGTGCAGTCCGTCGCGGTCTCGCAGAACGCGTCGGTGGTGTAGAAGCCGCCGTGAGGTCCTTTCAGGTCCACGTCGACAAAGGAGAGCCCGGAGTCGTCCGATCCGGTGACCGTGACCGGGAAGACCACGTCGCGTGTGATCCCCACGATGACGTCATGCCCCGAGTTGATGACGGCGCCGCTGACCGCCGGCTCACTGCGCGAGGTAGCGGACGTGGCATCAGCCGAAGCTCCCGCCCCCACCACCACTACGGCGACGGCTCCCATCACGGCTCCTCGCCGTGCCGCGCTCCTGACGGGCTTGCGCCACGAGGCGCGCGTGGCTCGGGCGGCCGGGGAGGCCTCGCGCGCGTCGACTTGTCTGTCGCCCATCGGTGGGACGTAACGGCTCATGATTCCTCCACGGGCGACGCGCCACGCACCCAACCGTTCGCAGGACGAGGGCAGTTGGCGGCGGGCACAGCGGGCTGGTGCATGTCGCCTTCTACGACTACCGAACCGCCCCGATCGTTGCCCTGGATCGGAACCCGTACGGCAGAGCGGACTGGTGCCACCGAAACCGGCACCGAAGTGTCCGATTATCACCGCTCCGCCGTAAATGCATGGACTGAGAACCTTGTTCGACGGGACACTGCCCGCTTCCTCACCCCCGGGAGTGTGATGGGCACCTCTGACACGTACGGCTCCGCGCCGGGCAGGAGTGCGGTCCTGCTGGCGCTGCGCCACTACAACCGTGAACTCCTGCGCCTACGGTGGCTGGCGCTGCCCGCGCTGCTGCTGCCGGCCCTGGGCAACATCGGCATCCGCTACGTCGCCCCCTTGCTGATCGCCAAGCTGGCGGGACAGGCCGCCACGGACGGTGGCCTCACCCTCGACTCCGCGTCGCCGTACGTGCTGGGGTTCGGGGTGACGCTGCTGGCCTCCGAGGCCGTGTGGCGGGTCGGGCAGCACTGTCTGAACCGGGTGGCGGCGCTCGGCATGGAGCACCTGTACGTCGACGGCATGGACGAACTCCTGGCCAAGGACGCGGCGTTCTTCCACGACAACTTCGCCGGCTCCCTCACCAAGCGGGTCCTGAGTTACGGCAAGCGATTCGAGGACTTCATCGACACGATGACGTACCGGATCGTCGGCAGTCTGGTGCCGTTGCTGTTCGGTGCCGCGGTGCTGTGGACCTACTCGCCGATGCTGGTCGCCGGCCTGCTGGTGATGATGGCTCTGACCCTGGTGGCCGCGACCCCGCTGATCCGGCGTCGGCAACGGCTGGTGAACGAACGGGAGGCGGCGATCGCCCGTGTCTCCGGCCATGTCGCCGACAGCCTCATGAACATGGAGACCATCCGGGCGTTCGCGGCCGAACGGCGCGAAGGCGCCGAGCACCGCAGCCGGGTCGCGGAGTCCCGTCGGCTGACGCTGCGGTCGTGGGACTACGGCAACCTGCGCGTCGACACCGTGATCGCGCCGCTGTCCGTGGCCACCAATGTGCTGGGGCTGGTGGTGGCGATCGCCTTCGGCGGTCCGGGGCTGGGGGTGGAGGGGGTTGTTGTCGCCTTCACCTACTACTCCCAGGCGACCGAGATCATGTTCGAGTTCAACCAGATCTACCGGCGCCTGGAAAGCTCGATGACCGAGGCGGCGCAGTTCACGGAGCTGCTGCTGGACCCGCCCACCGTGCTCGACCCTCCGTCGCCGGAGCCGCTCGCGCCGCGTGACTCCGGTGTCCGCTTCGACAAGGTCACGTTCGCCCACGCGGGCGCGGCACCGATCTTCGAGGGGCTCGACCTGGACGTGGCGGCGGGTGCACGGATCGGGCTGGTCGGCCGGTCCGGCGGCGGCAAGACCACCCTGACGCGCCTCCTGCTGCGGATGTCAGACGTCAACGGCGGACGCATCCTGATCGGCGGCCAGGACATCAGCCGCCTGCGGCAGAGTGATCTGCGGTCACTGATCGCCTACGTCCCGCAGGAACCCGCCATGTTCCACCGCACGTTGCGGGACAACATCGCCTTCGCCCGGCCCGGCGCGTCGGACGAGGAGATCCTCGCGGCGGCCGAGGCGGCGCACGTCACGGAATTCGCCGAACAGCTCCCCGAAGGCTTCCGGACACTGGTGGGCGAGCGAGGCGTGAAGCTCTCCGGCGGCCAGCGCCAGCGCGTCGCCCTGGCCCGCGCCATCCTGCGGGACGCGCCGGTCCTCCTGCTCGACGAAGCGACCAGCGCCCTGGACTCGGAGAGCGAGATCCTCGTGCAGGACGCGTTGTGGCGGCTGATGAAGGGGCGCACGGCGCTCGTGGTCGCCCACCGGCTGAGCACCGTGGCGGGCATGGACCGTCTCGTCGTCCTGGACCACGGGAGGGTGATCGAACAGGGCTCCCACGAAGAGCTGCTCACGGCACAGGGTGCCTACGCCAGGCTCTGGCAACACCAGTCGGGCGGCTTCCTCGGTGAGAGCGACCAGCAGAACTCCACTCCGGACCAGGCGGCGGTCCCAACGCCGCACGAGGGCCCTGCGCTGCCCTCGCCCGCGGGGACCAAGACCGCGTGACCAGCAACACGGAACGATCAGGACGCAGCCTCTGATGATCACCCTGCCGCGCCTGGTCGATCAGGCGCGGTCGTGGAGGGTGACCTGGTAGCCGTCGGGGTCGGCGAAGGTGAAGGTCCGGCCGAAGGGGCCGTCGATCGGTGCGGAGGCGATGGTGTGGCCGTCGGCGACGAGCGCGTCGTGGATGGCCTGGACGTCGGTGGCGTGGAGCCAGATCGCGGCACCGATGCCGGGCTGCGCGACGGATGCGAGGTCGGTGCCGGGAATGACGTCGCGCAGGGCGAACGCGATCGGCTTCGTCTCGAAGACGACGGCGTGCGGAGGCCCGGCCGGCGAGCGGACGAGGCCCAGGTACTGCTCGTAGAACGCTTGTGACGCGTCGAGGTCGCGCACTTGGAGCGAGATGAAGTCGGGGCCGGTGGCGGGCATGGTGGAACTCCTTCTTTTGTGTCAGTTTTCTGACACGCCGGAACGTATGTCAGAATACTGACATGAGTCAAGAAGGTGTCGGCGTCGACCTGGAGACGTCCCTGGGCTACCTGCTCAAAGAAGCCTCGAGCGCCCTCCGCGCGGCCATGGAGGAAGTGCTGCGGCCGCTCGGGATGAGCGTGACGCACTACTCCTGCCTCGAGCTGCTGGCACAACGACCGGGCTTGTCGAACTCCGAGCTCGCGCGGGGCGCGTTCGTGACACGGCAGACGATGAACGTGCTGCTCCAGTCCCTGGAACGAGACGGCTACGTGACCAGACCCGCGGAGGCGGCCGTCGGGAAGGTGCTTCCCACGCGGCTCACGCCTCGCGGCCGCCGAAGCCTCGAAAAGGCGAGCGCGGCCGTCCGGTCCGTCGAGGCCAGAATGCAGGGCGGCCTGACCGAGACCGAACAGTCAGAGGCCTTCCGGATCCTGCAGAGCATGATCCGTTCTCTGCGCGGGGACAACGAGGATGCCCCGCGTCCCACGCAGCCGTAGGCAGTTGCTCTTCCGGTATCAGGTGTCGGCGCGGTCGCCTGTCGGGTAGCCGATCTCGGCCGTGTCCTTTGCCAGGGCGTCCAACGCCACCTCCGGATTCAAGGCCGCAACCACCTCGCTCGTCAGAGGACGCTGTGCGAACACGTGCTGAATGGCCGCGAGGGGAACCGGGATTTCGTAGTAGTCCTCGGCGAAGCGCTGGAATGCTTCCGGAGCCCGGTCGACGAGGAGTCCGAACAGGTTCTCGGAGCCATCCGGATCGCCGGCACCGTCGTCAGGGAACTCGATCGTGCCCGCCTTCCAATCGCCATCGCCCCGCTCTCGCCACGCGCAGGCGGTCACGGCAGGCATTCCGTCCTCGTCCGCGAACGCGGGCTCTTCGACGCAGGAACGGAAGACGTCCGGGACGTCGTCCAGGACACCTGGCCACGGCCCGTCATTGGCGTAGGGGCTCATGGGCGACTCGTGCGCGAACCCGCGGATGTAGGCGCCGGCGTCCGAGAAGACGATGGAGAACTCGTCGCCCGATCCGTTGCGCATCGAGGCCATCTCCTCTCCGGCGGACCAGTGCGCGTCGAAGGAGTAGTACCGGTCGGCCCATTCCGGGCTGAGTATCGCTTCCAGCATCGCCATCGAACGGCAGTGATCGCGCAGCTCGGAAATCTCGGGCAGCCGCCGGGCAACACGGTGAATGGTCATGCCTTCATCCAACATCAGGGGTCTGACAGTCCCGGCGACGCCGAGGGGGTCTTACCGGGATCCGTATCGGGTACGGCCCCGCCCTCTTGCTGTCGCCGGTCGGGGGGTCAGCGGACGTTGAGGTCCCGGCAGGTGTGCTCGTCGGGCAGCAGGGGCCGGAAGGACACCGCGTAGAGGCTGCCCCCGCTGGTCCAGCGGCAGTCCTTGCGTGTGTCTCGGGCGAGACGCTGAGCCTGTGTCAGCGCCTGACCGGTCAGGACGGTGCACTTTCCTCACGGGTCCACGTGCCTTCGGAGAGCGGGTGCAGGGGCCACGGCGTGGCCGCGGCCGATCCCGCGCTCACTCCGCTGGTGGCCAGCACCGCAGCGCTGTCGGGCGCGAGCCCGTCCCGCCCGCCTCCGGAGCGGTGATCCGAGTGGTCCGCACACCCTCCGTCGTCCGCAGTGCCACTCGCAACAGTGAGGCGTCGGTACTGCCGGAGTCCTCGTAGGTCCGGGCCCGGCCGGGGCCCACTGCCCGGGCATCCGCCTCGACCTTCTCGTACTGCGGGCCCGGGAGCGGGAATTCGCGGGCCGTCTGGAGTGCTCCGGCCGGCTCTCCGGGAACGATGAACCGGCCTCCGCCATAGAGCGAGAAGCCCGGCAGCCGGCCCACTGATTCCGGTCGCCCCCGGGACGTACCGGCCTCCTCCTCCACGGAGCTCGCTGACATCACCTCGCGCTGCCCCGGCGTCGCGCCCTTGTGGTCCTGACAGATGTCAGGACGGCAGGCGGCGCACTGGCGCGTACGTTGCTCTCGGTCCGCAGGTCAACCGCGGGCCGGGACGACGCGCCCGCATCGGGGGAAGTGGATTTTGATGAAGCGCATGGGCGCTGCCGCGCTCGTCGTGACGGCGGCTCTGGGTGTTGTCACGGCGGGATGCGGCCCGCAGAAGCAGGACGAGAAGCCCTCCGGGACGGATCGGGGAACCTCGGCCGCAAGCACGCGACCGCGCGAGCTGACCGACGCCGAGCAACTGCGTATCGCTGATGCCCAACAGCGGTTGATCAAACGCTGCATGACGCGCAAGGGCTTCGACTTCTGGGAGGCGGAGCGGCTGAGCCTGGAGGAAAGCCGCACGCTCGGCTGGGTCACGGACGACGTCGCCTGGGCGGACAAACACGGCTACGGCAGCCGCATTGACGCCAAGCACGAACGCGCCCGGCTGACCAACAGGAACGTCGCCTACCGCGCCGGCCTCTCCGATGAGCGGCGTGCGGCATACGACAGGGCCCTGGACGAAGGCATCGACGCCCCCGTCATCACGGCCGAGGTGCCCACCGGCGGGACAGTCCGCAAGCGAGTGGGCGGTTGCGTGGCAGAGGCGGAGAAACACCTCTACGGGGACCGGGTGGCCTGGTTCCGCGCGGAGAAGACGGCGATGGGTCTGCAACCCCTCTACGTCCCCCAGGTGATGGCCGACAAGCGCTTCGCTTCGGCGCTGGCTTCCTGGTCCCAGTGCATGGCACGTTCCGGCCACTCGTACCGCACTCCGCAAGAGGCCCGTCAGGCAGCCGTCGAGCTGGGCCTGAAGGCGGGCCCCGGCAAGGCATTCGAGACAGAACGCAAGCTCGCCGTCGCCGATGCGGCGTGTGCGAAGAACACCTCGCTCCGGTCCATCGGGAACGAACGCGAGACCCATTACGTCAACAAGCTTCGCGACCGGTACGGCAACGACCTCGACACCTACGCGCGCCTCCAGCTCCAGGCGCTCGCCCGCGCCAAGAAGGTCGTCGAACCGCGCACGTGAGAGCTCCGTTCAGGTCCTCCCGTGACGACAGCGCACGATCGCGACACCCACGTCCATGGTCACCACCGTGGATCAGCACACCTCCCACGACACAGACAACAGGAGTACACATGCGCAAGCTGACCACGGCCATCGCGGCCACGGGCCTCATGGCCCTCGGTCTCGCCGTCCCCACATCCGCCCATGCGGCGCAGCAGGGCCAGTACTGCGATGCGGAGTGGGGCAGCCACGGCCGCGACGGCAACGTCCGCGCCTGGAACGGGTTCGACTGCACGGGCACGCTCCTGGGCGTCACCCCCGGCAACGACCCCGACTGGAGCGACGGCTCGGGGCCCTTCCAGGGCGACGACTGGAGCCAGCCCAAGTCCGTCGCGAACAACGGCACGATCGGCGGCAACGACGTCGTCGCCTTCTACCTGGGGCTCAACTACGCCGCCGAGCACGGATATGTCTGCCTCTCACCGTACGAGCTGTATGCAGACGACGTGACCGACAACAGGTACACCAGCGGCAGCGTCCCCAACCACATCTCCTCCCACCGGTGGGTGCAGAGCACCGGGTGCGCCACGAACAGCTGGCTCACCTGACCGAGCTCGCTTCCGGCATCCCGCACCGGAAGGGCACTGACGCGCGCCTCCGGGGCCGTCCCCGCCGCGTGCACAGGTGAACGGGTGGGCCATCGCACTGCGTGCAGCAGTTGATGGCCCGCTCACATCCGCCTTCTCCCGTCACACCGTGTCCGCCCACTTCCGAATGAGCTGCTCGGCGAGCTGAGATGCCGCTGAGACGGGATGCCGCGAACCTGCTCGCCGCCGCCAACCGCTGTGAAATCGAGCCCGGATTGACCGACGCCGAGTTCCGTCGTATCGAGGCGGATTACGGCTTCGAGTTCGCCGACGGCCATCGGGCGTTCCTGGCTGCGGGGCTTCCGGTGAGGCAGCCGCCCGAAGAGGGCGCCACGTGGGAGAACCCGTGGCCCGACTGGCGGCACGGGGGCCCGGCGCAGCTTCGGAAGCACTGACGGCCTCCCCGTTCGGCGAGAGAAGCAGCCTCGGGCTCGGCCGCCACTGCAGCGCCGGCGCACCGTCACCGCGATGATTTTCCGCTGCCTCAACGTGTGATGGACAGGGCTCACACGTGCGGGTGCTGGGACTTCTCGACTGGCAGCCCTCCGGCCCTGGCAGTGGCGGCGAGCGTTGCCACGGTATGTGGCGGGGCGTTAGGGTCGATCATGTGACTGCCGGGTCGGCCATGGGCCATACACGAGTGAGGCCCCCGGCCTCGGCGTGAGTGCGAGGCGGGCAAGAGCCCCGCCGACGTCTCCTTGTCTTTCCTTCCAGCGCCCCACACGCGGCGCTCAACAGTGGAACCGAGACCCGGAGACCCGTCCACACATGCCACATGATGAGCAGCGCCAGCGCGAAGCTGAGCTGTCGGCCAACGCCGTCCAACTGAACCACACCGCCGTCTTCGCCACGGACCGGCGCCTGTCAGCAGAGTTCATCGCCGCGATCCTGGGTTTGAAGGTCGGCGCGCCCTTCGGGCCGTTCCTGCCCGTCGACTTGGGCAACGGCGTGACACTCGACTACTACGAGAAGCGCGACGAGCCGATCCAGCCGCAGCACTACGCGTTCCTCGTGCCTGACGAGCACTTCGACGCCGTGATCGCCCGCCTGGAGGCGGTGGGGGTCACCTACTACGCCGACCCCCGCCACACCGAACCCGGCCAGATCAACCGCCTCTTCGGCGGACGCGGTGCCTATTTCGACGACCCGAGCGGCCACAACATGGAGATCATGACTGTGCCGTACGTCCGCCCCTAGCAAGCCGCAGGGCGGCTGCCCCGTCGGGTTCGCACACTGAGCGGCTCCCCAACTTCCCGCCCCGAGCGAACACTTGGGGCGGCGAGGTGCCGGGGAGCCGCTTGCCGAGCGGATTCACCTCAAACCGGGTTCACACAAGCCGCCCTGCCTTGCGCCGACTTCCGACTGGTCGTCATGGGCCTTGGTCGGCAGCGGAGTTGGGCCGCTTCGACGGAAGGTCGCCCGGGCTCGGACAGCAGTCTCTGGAAAACCCGTGGAATCCCCTTGCGCAATGGTCAAGAAACGTTGACCATTGCTCGCATGCCTGCCGATGACCTCCCCGAGACGTTTCACGTCACCACTGACGAACAATTGCGCGCGGTCTCCAATCTGACCCGCCACCGGATCATGGCGGCGCTCCGCTTCGAGCCCGCGACGATCACGCAGATCGCCGAGCGAGTGGGTCTCGCGAAGGGGAGCTCCAGCTATCACATACGGCTGCTGGAACGGGCCGGCCTGGTGAAGGTGGTACGGACGCGGAAGGTACGCGGTGTCACCGAGCGGTACTACGCGATGGCCGCGCGGTCGATCGAGCTGCCGGATCCGGGCGAGGGAGGGCCGGATGTGCTGATGCGCCATGCGGTGGCGGACCTGGAGGCGTCGCCGGTGGACGGCGAGCGGCACGTACGGATGGCTCATCTGCGGCTCACCGAGGAGCAGTTCGCGCAGTTGGGGGCGCGGCTGGAGGAACTGGCGGATGAGTTCCAGGCGCTGTCCGATCCGTCGCTGCCGGACGCGTCACTCGTCTTCGCACTGTTCCGTCCGGCACCGCGCGAGCAGGCCGAGGGGGGTGCCAAGTGACCTCAACCGCTCGGAAGTTGCCGACCGGGTTCGGACGGCTGTGGACCGCGCAGACCATCTCCTCGCTCGGTGACGGGGTGTCGCACGCCGCACTGCCGCTGATCGCGTTGACGCTGACGCGGGATCCGATGGCACTCGCCGTCGTCACGGCCGCCGGCACGCTGCCGTGGCTGCTCTTCGGGGTGCTCGGCGGTGCCCTGGTGGACCGCTGGGACCGCCGACGCACGATGTGGGTCGCGGACGCGTCGCGTGCGGCGCTGCTCGCGATACCGGCGGCGGCAGCCGCGCTCGACGCGCTGAGCATTGCGCTGCTCGCGGCCGTCGCCTTCCTGCTCGGCCTCGGCGGGCTCTTCTTCGATACGGCCGCCACGGCCTACCTGCCGGATCTGCTCCGCCGCGACCCCGCACTCCTGGAGCGCGCCAACTCCCGCCTGCGCGGAGCCCAGACCGCCATGTCCGGTTTCGCGGGACCGCCTGCCGGCAGTGCGCTGCTCGCGCTCGGCCGGGCGGTTCCACTGCTCGCCGACGCGGTGTCCTTCCTGTTCTCCGCGCTGCTCGTCCGTACGCTGCCCGCCATGCCCCGGCCCGTGCCGGAAGTCCGCGAGTCGCTGCTTCGGCAAGCGCGGGCCGGCGCCTCGTACGTCTTCCGGGACCGGGTGCTGCTCGGACTCGCGCTCCGCCCGGCGGTCGGGAACGTCGCCTTCCTCGCCGTGGAGACCGTCCTCGCCCTCTTCGCGCACGACCGCCTCGGCATCGACACCTACGGCTTCGGCCTGCTCCTCACGGCGGAGGCCACCGGCGGTCTTCTCGGCGCAGGCATCGCCTCCTACCTCGGCCGACGACTCGGCACCGGCACCGCGCTGACCTGCACGGCCGCCGTCGAAGGGCTGGCCATCCTGGGCCTGGCCGCCGCCCCGAACCCGTACGTGGCCGGGCTCGCGCTCGCCGTCTGCGGGGTCGGCATGGGAGCCACCATGGTCCTCGCACCCTCCCTCCGGCAGGCGATCGTCCCCGCCCACCTCATGGGCCGGGTCGCCTCCACCTCCCGCATGCTGGCCATGTGCGCCGCCCCCATCGGGGCCTTCCTCGGCGGCTGGCTTGCCACCACCTACGACATCCGCACCCCGCTCTACGCCGCCGCCGGCCTCCTCCTGACGATGACGGCCGTCACGGCATCCATGACCAGCAACCGCCGGGTCGAAGCGGCCCTGCGCGCCGCCGCCCCGGCCGACGGCCCAGCTGACCGGGCAACCAAGCAGCAGCCCGCCCGGCAAAGTGCGTCCGACGTGTTGTGAAGCCTGCCGGGAAGGCGTCGACAGATGTCGGGTGCCAGGCCACGGTTTGACTGCCTCATGGAAGCCGAGAGCGCGTGGTCAGGGTCCATGCTGTGCGTCGGCGGAGGGAGAGGTGACGGTGGCGGCGTCGATGAGTTGGCGCAGGGCGCCGTAGTAGACCTCGTCGTCGGTCACGGCGGGCACGATCGCGGCCAGGTGACCGGTCAGCGCCGGAAACTCCTCCGGGTCGAGCGCGGCCAGCGCGGTGCGCGTCGCGGCCCGGGTGGCCTTGGGGTCGCGGTGGTCGACGAAGCTCGCGCTGCCGAGTGTGAGCAGGTACAACCGCCGGTACGCGGTGATCGCCTCCTGCGGGCTCATCCCTGCCGCGAGGCTGTCGGCCAGCTGCGGCTCCACCAGGCGGGCCAGCAGGTTCGATCCCAGCCAGGGTCGCGTCCCGCGCAGCGCGAGCAGCCCGGGGTGGGCAGCGAGCAGCCGGTACAGCGCGAGGAAGCGCGCTTCGGTCGCCGTGGCCCAGTCGGTTCCCGGCTCGATCACGGGGAGGCGGGCGGCCAGGTGGTCGGTGCACAGGTCGAGGAGGCCGGCCATGTCGGTGCAGCGCCGTTGGAGGGAAGCGAGGGAGATGTCCAGTCGCACGGCCAGGGCCCGGAAGGTCAGCGCCTCGGGGCCACCCTCGTCAACGAGGAGAAGGGCGGTCTCGGCGATGCGGTCCGGGGTCGCACGGTCCAGGGAGGGTGAGTGACGCGGCATATGAGTCACTGTACGATACGACGTATCGAAAAGCCCGGCCGAAGAGGGGGGTCGCCCCCTCGACAGGAGCAGCACCATGGACCAGCTCACCTACGGTGACGTCAAAGCGGCCGCCGAACGGATCAGCGGCCGGGTCCGCCCCGTCAGCCTTGCTCCGGCCGACGCCGGCAGCGCGCCGGGACCGTGCGAGCTGTGGCTGGCGCAGGAGTTCATGCAGCACACCGGCTCCTTCAAGGCCCGCGGCGCGCAGAACTTCCTCCAGGCCCACCGCGACGCCGGCACCCTCCCGGACACGGGGGTCGCCATCGCCTCCGGTGGCAACGCGGGGCTCGCGTGCGCGTGGGCCGCGCGACAACAGGGCGTCACCGCGACCGTCTTCGTACCCACCACCGCACCCGCGGTGAAGGTGGCCAAGCTGCGCGCGTACGGCGCCGTCGTCCGCCTCGTCGGCACGGAGTACGCCGAGGCCCTCGCCGCCTGCCAGGAGTTCGCCGGCACCACCGGCGCACTCACCTCCCACGCCTACGACCACCCGCTCATCGCGGCGGGCGCGGGCACCCTCCTGGAGGAGATCCACGCCCGGCTGCCCGGCCTGGACACGGTCGTGGTCGCCGTCGGCGGTGGTGGGCTGTTCGCCGGTGTGTCCACCGCCGCCCGACACCACGGGATCCGCGTCGTGGCCGTCGAGCCGGAGAACTGCCGGGCCCTGAACGCCGCCCTGGAGTCCGGGCGCCCGGTCGACGTCCGCGTGGACTCCGTCGCCGCCGACTCCCTGGGCGCCCGCCGCACCTCCGCGATGGCACTCCACGCGGCCCAGCAGGACAACGTGCGCTCCGTCCTCGTACCGGACAGCGAGATCATCCGGGCCCGCCAGGCGCTGTGGGACGACCGCCGACTCGCCGTCGAACACGCCGCCGCCACAGCCCTCGCCGCCCTCACGGCCACCGAGGCCCCCTACCGGCCCGCCCCCGGCGAGAAGGTCGCCGTCGTACTCTGCGGCGCCAACACCGACCCCAGCGACCTCGTCCACTGACCAGCGAGACCACGCCCCCGCCGGCGTGTGGGAGCGCGTCCTGTCTTGGCTCTGCGACCTCAGCTCAGCTCGGCTCGCCTGGCTCGTCGGTCAGCCAGGGTTCTCGCCGGAGTCTGCGGGCTGGGAGTCGTCCAGGGTGGTCCGGTCGATGTCGTCGTTGGCCGCGGCCCAGCTGGCCAGCAGGTTCAGGGCGTCCTGGGACGGGGATGCGGGCTCGGCGGTGTAGGTGAGGAGGAACTGGCTGGGGCCGTCGGGGAGCGGGAAGGTCTCGAAGGGCAGGTCGAGGTCGCCGACGACCGGGTGATGGAGGAGCTTGACGCCGGTGGTGTGCATCCGGACGTTGTGGGCCGCCCAGCGGCGCCGGAACTCCTCGCTGCGGGTGGACAGTTCCCCGATCAGGTCCGTCAGCCGTCGGTCGTAGAGGTCGCGGCCGGCTTCGGCGCGCAGCATGGCGACCGTGTCGTTGGCGACTTCGTCCCAGTGGCGGAAGAACTCTCTCGCGTGCGGGCTGAGAAAGACGAACCGGGCGTTGTTCGGCGGCCGTACGGGATCGGCGTAGACGAGGGAGAACAGGGCGCGCCCGAGGTGGTTGGCGGCCAGGATGTCCCCGCGTCCGCTGAGGATGAACGCGGGTGTGCCTGCCATCGAGTCGAGGACGCGCTGCACCGCGGGCCGGACTCGCTGCTGGGCCGGGCGGCGGCGTGGGGGGCGGGTCGTGCCGGCGCCCCTCAGGAGGTCGAGCAGGTGGATGCGTTCGGCCTCGTCGAGCTGAAGTGCCTGGGCGATGCCTTCGATGACGCTCTCGGAGACGCCGGTGGCGTTGCCGCGCTCCAGCCGGGTGTAGTACTCGCTGGAGATGCCCGCCAGGAGGGCGACCTCCTCGCGGCGCAGCCCGGTGACCCGTCGGCGCTCTCCGCCGTACAGGGGCAGTCCGGCCTGCTCGGGGGTGACCCTGGCCCGTCGTGTGACGAGGAATTCCCGGATCCCCGCACGGAAATCATCACGGATGTCGCGGTTATTGCCTTGCGGGTCGTTTCTGCCTGCCATGCGCTTCACTCTACGAGCGCTGGCGCCGGGCTGGGGGTCCCTGTCAGTGACCCCCTCATCAGGGACTCCCACCCTCGCGTGACAGCGGGTTTTGTAGGTGGTGCACCGCCCACGGCGATGCGAACCCCCGCACACACCAGGTGCCGGATCACGGCGCCTGAAAGGAAAGTCCTCATGAGCAAGGTCATTCTCGTCACCGGTGCCGGACGCGGCCTGGGCACCGACATCGCCCGCGAGGCCCTCGCCGCCGGCCACCAGGTCGTCGCCACCGGCCGCCGCCCCGACGAGATCGAGAAGACCCTGGGCGGGCCGCAGGACAACCTGCTGGTCACCAAGCTCGACGTCACCAGCCTCCAGGACGCCGAGTCCGCCGCGCAGGCCGCCGTCGACCGGTTCGGGCGCATCGACGTCCTGGTCAACAACGCCGGTAACCTCTTCACCGGCTACTTCGAGGAGATCTCGCCCGCGCAGATGCGCCGGCAGTTCGAGACGAACCTCTTCGGCCCGATGAACGTCACCCGCGCCGTTCTGCCGATCCTGCGCCGGCAGCGCGCCGGCCACATCATCACCATCACCTCGACCGCCGGCCGGGTCGGCATGGAGTTCACCTCCGCCTACGCCGCCTCCAAGTTCGCGGCCGAGGGCTGGATGGAGTCGCTGCGCTACGACGTCGAGCCGTACAACATCCACACCACCGTCGTGGAGCCCGGCTACTTCCGCACCGAACTCCTCGTGGACGGCTCCACCACCTGGCCCGAGCTGTCCATCGAGGACTACGCCCCGCGCACCACCCCCAGAATCGAGGGCATGAAGAGCATGAACGGCAAGCAGCCCGGCGACCCCGCCAAGCTCGCCCGCGCCCTGCTCACCATCGCCGGCCAGGACAAGCCCCTCCAGCGCTTCATCGCCGGCGCGGACGCCATCGAGGCCGCCGAAGCCAAGGCGAAGGAACTCCTCGCCCAGGCCGACGCCTCCCGCGAACTGGGCGACAACCTCGCCTACGCCGACACCCACGCCTGAACAGCACACCCCCACGCACAGACCGAGGCAGAGGACCGGTCGAGCGCACTCCTCGACAGCGAGGAGAGAGGTGCACGCCCCTCAACGGCGAATACGAGCCGAGCAAGGCGCAGTGCATACGTGACCAGTACAGATCCCCGCCGCCCCTCCCTCGCCACACGAACACCCACAGCTATCGCCCACCGAACAGGCTCAACGGCCACTACGACAAGGAGTACCTCATGAAGCACGTATCACTGGGCGGGCTCGATGTCTCGCGCATCGGCCTGGGAGCCATGACCATGGCCGGCACCTACACCACCGGCGGAGGACTCGACGACGCCGAGTCGATCCGCACCATCCACCGGGCCCTGGACCTCGGGGTCACCCACATCGACACCGCCGAGATCTACGGACCCTTCCACAGCGAGGAAATCGTCGGCAAGGCCATCAAGGGCCGCCGCGACGACGTCGTGGTGGCGACGAAGTTCGGCCTCGTCTCCCACGCCGGTGACGGCCCCGGCGTGATCGACAGCAGCCCCGCCAATGTGAAGACCGCGGTCGAAGGCTCGCTCCTGCGGCTCGGCATCGACCACATCGACCTCTACTACCAGCACCGCGTCGACCCCGACACGCCCATCGAGGAGACCGTCGGCGCGCTGGCCGAGCTGGTCGCCGAGGGCAAGGTGCGCCACATCGGCCTCTCCGAGGCCGGCCCCGACACCATCCGCCGGGCGCACGCCGTGCATCCGGTGGCCGCGCTGCAGACCGAGTACTCGCTGTGGACGCGTGACGTGGAGGCCGAGATCCTGCCGCTGCTGCGCGAGTTGGGCATCGGCTTCGTCCCCTACTCGCCGCTCGGGCATGGTCTGCTGACCGGGCAGATCCGTAGCGTCGACGACTTCACGGACGACGACTGGCGCAAGACCAACCCGCGCTTCACCGGCGAGAACTTCCAGCGCAACCTGGCGATCGTCGACGAAGTGCAGGCCATCGGCGCCGAGATCGGAGCCACCCCCGCGCAGACAGCGCTGGCATGGCTGCTGACCCGCGGCAACGACATCGCCCCCATCCCCGGGACCCGCCGTGTCACCCGCGTCGAAGAGAACACCGCCGCCGACGCCGTCCAACTCAGCGCCGCGCAGCTCGACCGCCTGAACAACCTCACGCCTGCCGCGGGCGAACGCCACGACGAGGCGAACATGGCCAGCATCGACCGCTGAGCCGCAGCGAAGATCCCACCCCACCTGCACCCATTCTCAATTCACTGACTACTGAAGCGGTTTCTCCCATGTCCAAGGTTCTCCTTGTCGTAGGCCACCCCGACCTGTCCCAGTCGAAGGCCAACGCCGCGCTCGTGGACGCCGTCCGCGATCTGGCCCATGTCACCGTGCACGACCTCTACGCCGCCTACCCCGACTTCCAGATCGACGTCGCGGCAGAGCAGGCGCTGCTCGCCGAGCACGATGTGATCGTCTTCCAGCACCCGGTGTTCTGGTACAACACCACGCCCCTGTTCAAGCAGTGGCAGGACAAGGTCTTCACCTTCGGCTGGGCCTTCACCATCGACGGCTCCCCCTCGCAGCTGGCCGGCAAGAAGGCCGTCGTCGCGGTCACCACCGGTGTCCCCGCCGACCACTACACCCCCGAAGGCTCGAACCAGGCCACGATCGAGACCCTCCTCAGCAACTGGCACGCCACCCTGCGACTGTGCCAGTTCGACATCCAGCAGCCGATGGTCAAGGTGCACGGCACCGCCTTCGGCCTCTCCGACGAGGACCTGGCCACCTCCGCCAAGCAGTACAACGAACTGCTCGCCTCCTACGCCGCCTGAGCGCATTCTCACCACGGCGGCGGCCCTTGCGGCACCGCAAGGGCGGCACGAACGCCGTCAGGACGCTGCTCCCGGACGGGACAGCCGGGTCAGCTGTCGGTGCACGAGGGCCAGTGGTCCAGCGCCCACTCCGGCCAGCCCGGCCAGCCGGCCGGCGGGGGCGGGATCTCGCCGCCGGCGAGTTCAGCGGCGTCGGGCACCTGGAACTGCTCCCGCCATCGGTCTACGTCGGCCTCAGTCATCGGGAACGTCTGATGCGGTGCCGTTGTCTGGCGGTGCGCGATGCGGGCGAGCTGGACTTCCTTGTCCACGGGCAGATAGACCACCTGGCATGCTGCCCCGGCCGACCGTGCCAGCCAGCGCAGTGCCGAGCGTTCGTCGCGGCCCCAGAGCCCGTAGTCGAGCACGACGTTGGTCCCCAGCCGCAGCGCCTGCAGGGCGACCGAGATGAGCCGCCCTTCGAGCACGAAGCGCTTGCCGTCGGCCATCGAGTCGTCGAAAAGCGGCACCATCCAGTGATCCGGGGTCAGCCGCAGCGCCCGGTGCGTCACGGCGAGCTCATTGGCCCGGGTGGTCTTCCCGGCTCCGGGGAGCCCGACCATCAGGAACAGGATGGCGACAGCCGGGTCCTGTGTGACGACGAGCCCGGCTGTATGCGGGCATGGGTACGGGTGTGGGTTTTCGTGCTGTGCGTCGAAGCGCTGCGACTGAGACATGTCTCCCCTGATCAGGCAGGATGGCCCGGCAGCACAGAGACCAGTGGGTGGCTGCCGGCAGAACACTGATCCGGCGGTACATCAGCAAGGGGCCGTGGTTACGGCAGCCTCGGACACCGCCGCAGAGCGGCGGTACGGGTAGTCATAGTGGCGCAGCAGCACATGCCCGCACGATAACCGACCACGACGCCGATCCCTTCAGCAAGCTGCCCGTCACAAGCGTCCGCACGGTCACGCCGACCACCGGGACGGGGACGGGCATCGCGGACCGGGCAGGCAGTGGATCATCCCGGCCGGCTCCCCGGTAACGTGAGGGTATGAGCCATCCACACCCAGAACTCAAAGCCGCCCCTCCCCTGCCCAACGGCGGACTGAGAGTGACCGCCCTGGGAGGCCTGGGCGAAATCGGCCGGAACATGACCGTCTTCGAGCATGCCGGCAAGCTGTTGATCGTGGACTGCGGTGTGCTGTTCCCGGAGGAGAACCAGCCCGGCGTGGATGTGATCCTCCCGGACTTCACCTCCATCCGGGACCGCCTCGACGACATCGTGGCCGTCGTGCTCACGCATGGCCACGAGGACCACATCGGCGGTGTGCCCTATCTGCTGCGGGAGCGGGCGGACATCCCCGTCGTCGGCTCGAAGCTCACCCTCGCCTTCATCGAGGCCAAGCTCAAGGAGCACAGGATCACCCCGCGCACCGTGCGCGTGCGGGAGGGCGACCGGCGCAGCTTCGGCCCCTTCGAATGCGAGTTCGTGGCCGTCAACCACTCCATCCCGGACGGGCTGGCGGTGGCCCTTCGTACCGCCGCCGGGCTGGTGCTGCACACCGGTGACTTCAAGATGGACCAGTTCCCTCTCGACGACCGGATCACCGACCTGCGCGCGTTCGCCCGGCTCGGCGAGGAGGGTGTGGACCTGTTCCTCACCGACTCCACCAACGCCGAGGTTCCCGGCTTCACCACCTCCGAGCGCGAGCTGAACCCCGCGATCGAGCAGGTGATGCGGACCGCCCCGCGGCGGGTCATCGTCTCCAGCTTCGCCAGCCATGTGCACCGCATCCAGCAGGTCCTGGACGCCGCCCACCAGCACGGCCGGAAGGTGGCCTTCGTGGGCCGCTCGATGGTCCGCAACATGGGCATCGCCCGCGATCTGGGCTATCTCAAGGTCCCGTCCAACCTGATCGTGACTCCCAAGGAGCTGGAGAAGCTCCCTGACCACAAGATCACCCTGGTCTGCACCGGATCCCAGGGTGAGCCGATGGCGGCCCTGTCCCGGATGGCCAACCGCGACCACCAGATCCGTATCGGCAAGGGCGACACCGTCCTGCTCGCCAGTTCCCTGATCCCCGGTAACGAGAACGCCATCTACCGGGTGATCAACGGTCTGACCCGGTGGGGCGCCAACGTCGTCCACAAGGGCAACGCGAAGGTGCACGTCTCCGGCCACGCCAGCGCCGGCGAGCTCGTCTACTGCTACAACATCGTCCGTCCCCGCAACGTCATGCCCGTGCACGGCGAGTTCCGTCACCTGCGGGCCAACGCCGACCTCGCCATCCGCACCGGCGTCGACCCCGACCGGGTCGTCATCGCCGAGGACGGTGTCGTCGTCGACCTCGTCAACGGCCGCGCCTCCATCACCGGCAAGGTGCCCGCGGGCAACGTCTACGTGGACGGCATGGAAGTCGGCGGCGCCACCGAAGCGTCCCTCAAGGACCGGGTCACCCTCGCCGAGGAGGGTGTCATCACGGTCGTGGCCATCGTCGACGCCGACACCGGCGCCCTGGCCGAGGCCCCTGACTTCCTGGCGCGCGGGTTCGTCCACGACGACACCACCTTCGAGCCGGTCATCCCCGTCATCGAAAAGACGCTGGCCACCGCCGCCCAGGAAGGCGTCGGCGACGCCCACCAGCTCGAACAGCTCATCGCCCGTGCCGTGGCCAACTGGGCGTTCCGTGCCCACCGCCGCAGGCCGCTGATCATTCCCGTGATCATCGACGCCTGACCGGGCCGCCGTCTCGGCTCCGGGCTCTCACGCCCGGGCGGAGTATGCGTCGCCACACCGGCGACGGCAGCCGAGCATTCACGAACGTCAGAAAGGTAGCGGATGAGCCTGCGCTTCGAGGAGATCGATTGGCGACCGACGCCGATCGGCGAGATCAGTCTGCGCAGGCGCCGCCACCCGGTCTCGGGGGACGACGTGTACGAGGTGAAGCTCGGCGATGAGTTCCTGATGTCCAGTCTCTTCACCGTCGGCGAGGTCGCGCTCACGGAACTCGCCCTGGCCGAGCTGCCGGACGCCGAGCTGGACGTCGCGGTCGGCGGACTCGGGCTCGGCTACACCGCCCAGGCGGCTCTGGACGATCCCCGGGTGCGCTCGCTGACCGTGATCGACGCGCTCGCCGAAGTCATCGACTGGCATCAGCGGCACTTGGTACCCCTGGGGGCCCGGCTGACGTCGGACGCCCGTTGCCGCTTGGTGCACGGCGACTTCTTCGCGTTGGCCGCCGACCCCGGCGGCCTGGACGCGCAGGAGCCGGGCCGTCGCTTCCACGCCATCCTGCTGGACGTCGACCACTCACCACGCCATGTCCTCCACCCCCGCCATGCCGCTCTCTACCAGCCGGCCGGGCTCCGCGCTCTCGCAGCTCACCTGCGCCCCGGCGGGGTGTTCGCCCTGTGGTCGAACGACCCGCCGGACGAGGAGTTCACCTCCACCCTCACGAAGGTCTTCGCACACGCAGCGGCCCATGTCGTCGACTTCGACAACCCCCTGCAGGGCGGCACCTCGACCAACACCGTCTACCTCGCCCGCACGGCACCGGACACACCGTAGGACGCTGGCGGCCGGCACCCGGGCCCACACGTCGAGGAGCGTCGTCACGCCTGCCTCGCCGTGACGGAGTCCGACCTGGCGATCCACGGGACCCTGCTCCGCCCGGGAAGTCGACTTGATCGGCTGCCGCCTGGCTGGGAACGCGAGGCCCGCAAGCACGGCGCCCCCGCGTCCTGCCGTGGGGCCGTCGATCGGACGGTGGCAGCAAGCTGGAACTGGAGTAGTTGACCGCCGAGGACTTCGATCGAACACTGCCCCACTTCCAGCCCGGGGACGCGGTCATCGCCACGGCAACGGGGGCCAGGCCCGACCTGGACACCGCAGGCCCGCACATGCCGCCGGACGGTCTGGCCCAGATCGGGAGCGACACACCCCTGGGCCGCGCGGCGTCGAGCTTGCCTGACGCACCGTCAATACCGCGTGAGCGCAGCTACGAATCCGGCCCACAGCCTGCGACGCCACCACCTGTATTGAAATCCCCGTACCAGGGAATTCAGATATGGAGTGCTCTGACAGGGAAAGGACCAAACCGTGATGATATCTCACATGTTTGACCGACGTGTTCTCGTCATCACGATGCACGACGATCCCGGCATCGATATGAGGGCGGCCCTGCTCACCGAGATCAGCGACCTCGTCCACGCATACAAGCCCGCTTCGGTCGTGATCGTCCTTGACCAGCCCGCGCCAACCCAAGCCGCGCTCAGCGTGGTACTGCGCGCCCACCGGTTGTGCAGCCGCCTCGGCCTGGTGATGTCCGTGGCCACTCGTAGCGCCCCCGCTCGACGCCTCCTCGCGGCCAGCGTCGAAATGGAAGAACACATTCGACTGGTCATCCACGCCAGCGCCGACACGGCAATCGCCACGGCCACCGCACTGACCATGGCGGCATGAGGACCAGCCACCAGCCGCGGCCCTGAACGCCCAGCATCAGAGCACAGTCAGCAACGGTCACGCTGTTGAGGATGAACCCGCCCGGGCTACCCAGCGACCCTCTCGTTACGCTCCACGCGCGCCAGCCACTGCCACGCCCGTCTGACCGAGACGGCGCCAGGACGCTGACCACGCAAGCTACGACGCGGAGGGTCGCGAGGCGCGTTGCGCGCACATCTTCCGCTCGGCCTCGACCGGTCACGGCCCGGACGATTCGCCCTCCTGGTTGTTCGTCCGCGCGGGCGGGTCCTCGTCGTCCTCGGGATCCTCGCCCTCTGCCTGAGACGGGGTCGTGCGGGGTACGTCCCGGCGGTCGGGCGACTGGGGTGCGTCGTCCGCTGTGTCCTGTGGCTGTTCGCCTTCCGCCTGGGAAGGGGTTTGCTCGCTCATGTCGGCCTCACTGTCGGCCGTGTTCGTACCCCCGTAAGTCACTCCTTGGTCGGAGGGCCGGGTACCCCCGGCCGAAGCACTCACCCTGGTGAGAGCGGGAGTTCGGAACGTCCGCGCGCAAGGGAAACGCCACGGCAGCCCGGCTCGCCCAGCCGTTCATTCGTGCTGGTCCGCGGCCAGTTCCTGGGTACCGGCACCCACTGTTCCGCTCCGTGGACCACTGCAGGAGAGCCAGGTCCCCACCAGGATTGGATCAGCGCCTCCTGGGCACCCAGAGTGACGCCAGAGGCGAGACCCGACGAATGGAGATGCCCGATGGTGGCGGAAACTTTGGTGCCGGCTCCGCCGGTGTCGTTGCTGACACCTCCGGGCGTGTACGCCCCCCAGTGGGACACAGGGCTTCTGGTGCGAGCCATGGGCCAGGAGGACGTCGGCTCCGCGACCGACGTCCTGGACCTCGGCACCGGCAGCGGCGCGGTCGCTGTGCAGGCGGCGCGGCTGGGTGCCCGGGTGACCGCCGTCGACATCTCACGGCTGGCCGTGCTCACCGCGCGCGTCAACGCGCTGCTGGCCCGGCAGCGGGTCCGCGTCCGGCGCGGCGACCTCACGACGGCGGTGACGGGGCAGTCGTACGACCTGGTGGTCAGCAATCCGCCCTACGTCCCCTCCCCCGCCGCCCGGCTGCCGCGCCGGGGTCCGGCTCGGGCCTGGGAGGCGGGCGGGGACGGCCGGATCTTCGTGGACCGCATCTGCGAGGCGGCTCCCACCGTGCTGCGTCCGGGAGGGGTCCTGCTGATCGTGCACTCCGGCCTGTGTGGGACGGAGACCACGCTGCGGCTGCTGGCAGAGCGCGGACTGCGTGCCTCGGTCGCCGACCGCGCCGTGGTGCCGTACGGGCCCGTCCTCCGTTCCCGCCGACCCTGGCTCATACGGCAGGGGCTGGTCGACGCGCACGACAGTGACGAGGAGCTGGTGGTCGTCCGCGCCGAGCGACCGTGAGCACGAAGGTGGCCTGCGCCGACGGCCATTGAGCCCGGACAGGCCCTCCTTGGAGGCCACTTGGGCAGGGAAAACGCAACTTCGACATGTCTCGCAGCGGCAGCTACCTTCACCTGGTCGTCGGCCAACCAGGGAGAGACGCATGCCCCAACTTGCTCTGTACACATTCGGCGTCCTGAAGTCACCTCTCGTCGATCCCGCGCCTCTCACGCGCGAGTTCTACGACATTGGTGAGGCCGTCTACCGGGAGTTCAGTCGGCATCCTGGATATCTCGCGCGTGCTGAAGCGGCAGAAAACGGTGACCGGGGCGCGCTCTTCGGGACGGACTGGGGCGCCTGGGGAGAGTTCGCCGCACCGGCCTGGTACGGCAAGGGCCGTACGGTGGAAACCACCGCCTTGGCCACGACGCTCTCACTCTGGACCGATCTGCGCCCCGCCTTCGACGCCGTCTACACCGGTCTGCACCGCGGTGCACTGAACAGGCGTTACGACTGGTTCGAGAGGACAGGGCGCCCGAACTACGTGTTCTGGTGGGTTCCTGACGGCGTGACACCCACCTGGCAGGACGGGGTTTCCAGGCTGGAACACCTCCACGACCACGGCTCCGCGCCGCACGCGTTCACCTTCCACCACTCGTTCGCGCCGGATGGGTCCAGCGTCAAAAGCCCGACGGGATGAGGGCCCAACGCCTTCGTCAGAGAGGCCGGCCGCCGTGTTCCTGCACGGCTTTTGCCAAGTGACTGGCGAGCGGCTCGGGCAGGTGGTCGCCGTGCACGGTGTTCATGAGTGTTTCCGCGAGCAGGCGGAGTTTGGTGTTGCTGGTCTGCGAGGTGGTCACCAGGACCTGCCACGCCTGCTCCGCGCTGATGGTGTAGGCGGCCATGAGGATGCCACGGGCGATGTCGATGGCCGGACGGGTTTGCATGGCGCGTCGCAGTTGTTCGATCTCCGCCCTGATGCCGTCGTTGGCCGGGTCCGCGTCAGGCTGCGGCCCAGAGGGTCCCCTGTCGCCTCCCGTGGCCGTTGCGGTGAGCTCGTCGACGGTGCCGGTCAGCTCGAGCAGGCGTTGTACGGCCGGGCTGGAGACTTTGACGGTGAGCGTCTTGGCGGCCTCGCAGGCACGTCGGCGCACGTGCAGCAGAACGTCGAGTCCGGAGCAGTCGCAGAACCCGATCCCGGCGAGTCGACTTCCACGCCGTCCGCGGAATGGTCCAGCGCCTCTTGCAGGATCTGTCCCAGTGCGGGGCTGTTGCCGAAGTCGATCTCGCCGGACACCGTCACCACAGTGTGATGGCCGTCCGCGTCTGCGTGGATGGTCAACGACAACGGGGGAACGTGCGAGACGGGGCGCCGTCCCGCGCCGCAGTCGATGCAGAACTCCCGCCGGACGCCTGGCAGGGCAGTTACCTGATCGGACATGGCCGCTCCGAGCATCCGTCCTTCCGTGCTTCTTTCAGCATCCCCGTCTCTCGCTTTCCACGTCAACAGATACACGAAACAGAAAACGTGCTTTTGAATACGCGTAGCGGTCCGACCTGCTCTGGTTGCGGAGCCACGTAAATCCGAATACCCAGCTGGGAGGCCGGGAACTGCGTCAGGGTGAGCGGGCCGCCGGTCGATGATCGCCCGGATGGCCAAGGCCGGACACCACGATCCGGACGGCGAACGCGCTCGCCGGCAGAAGGGACGAGGGTGCCCGGGGACGGGGAGCCAAGCGATCAGGACGCTGAACGCACTGCGCAGCGCGAGCGTTCCCGCATCGCCCGCGAGCTGACCAGTGCGGTCGCGGGACTCCCCGCCGCCGCGATACCCGACGCGCTGTACCGGGCCTGCGTGACGCTCCTGCCGGAGGTCTCCGGCCTGTCCGCCTCGCTCGCCGACCCTGGCACGGGCACCAGCATCGTGCTCTTCGCCAGCGGCGACGTCGCCTCGGAGCTGGCGGAGACCCAGTTCACGCTCGGCGAAGGTCCGTGGACGGAGGCTCTGCGATTGCGGGCCCCGGTGCTCGCTCCGGACCTGACGCGCGGCCCGAACGCCAGCCGGTGGCCGCTGTTCACGGTGAAGGCGGCCAGGATCGGCGTCGAAGCCGTCTTCTCCGTGCCGTTGACGGATGCCGCGGGCCCGCTGGGCGAACTGGACCTCGGACAGGCGCTGACGGACGCGGCCGTCCTGTCGCTGATGCACTGGGCCACCGAACCCCGTCACGACGACGTCACCACCCGAGTGCAGAGCGCCATCGCCGCCAAAGCCACCCTGGAGATCGCCAAAGGCATGATCGCCGCCTACCACGACGTGACATCCCCCAGGCCGGACGCCTCCTCGCCGACCACGCCGCCCGTCACCGGACCAGCCTCGCCGACACCGCCCTCGCCCTCGCCCTGGTCGACCGCACCATGGAACCAGCCCTCATCCTGAACACGCCGACCGGATGATGACGACTGCGACTCGTCCTCCACGACCCGGCGGCAGTGCGTGACAGGCGACGAGGCCGCGCGGCTGCTCGGTGTCACCGTGCGCGCGGCCCGCGTCTGCCGGCGGCCGTCAGCCGTCCTTGCCCATGGCCTTGCGTACGGCGTCCCGGGTGCGGTCGACCAGGGCCGTGATCGGGCCGAGGGTGAGGTTCTTGGCCGCGGACTCCGTGCCGGGGTGAGGGTGGGTGGGAGCCATGGCCTCGGCTGCTTTCAGGGCGGTGGCCATGGAGGTCAGGAGAGCCGTGTCCGCGTGGCGGCGGATGTGGTTGAACTCGTAGCGTTCCTCGGCGCGGGCGTGCCGCATCACGTCCGTGCGCAGGGTCTGGAGCTCGGTCAGGAACTTCGGGTCGTCGGTGTCCATGGTGTCCAGCCGCGACAGCAGCTCCTTGGCCTCCCGTTCCTCGGCCAGCCGTGCCTCGACGATCCGTGCGCCGTCGGGCACGGCGCTGCGGGTGAAGGGGTGGATCACCTCTTCCTCGGCCGTCTCGTGCACGGCGAGGAGCTGGACCAGGTGACGGAAGGCGGTCCTGCGTTCGTCTCCGGTGGTGCGCTCGACCTTGTCGAAGAGGTTGCGGATGTCGCCGTGCTGACGCATCAGGAGGGCGACCACGTCGGCGTCGCTTGCCGCGATCCCGGCCATGTCAGCTCCTCTCGCGTGAGGCGACGTCGGGGTGCTCGCCCTCGGACTCGATGCGGTACTCGCGGCCGAACATCTCCCGGTGCTGCGCCATCACCCGTTCGCTGGGCGGTTCCCCGCCGCCGTGGATCTGCTCCTGCATGCTCTCGAAGCGCTCGTGTGCCTCGCGGACATAGCCGGTGCCCAGGGTGGTCAGGTCCATCTGGGTGTCCAGCAGACCTCGTACGAACTGCTTGTTCTCCTCGAAGGTCAGGACGTTGGGCAGCTCCGGGGCGAGGATCTCCTGCGGTTCGCGGCCGTCGTGGCGGCGCATCAGGTCGCAGGCGATCTGCAGATGAGTGAGCTCCATGTTCAGATGCAGCTCCCAGATCGCCTTGACCTTGGGATCGGGCTCCTGCTCCATGAAGGAGTGGTACAGGTAGCACTCGTTGTATTCGTGGTTGACGAGCTGCTCCCACCAGCTCTCACCCGGGTCGACGAGGGACTCGTAGTGCGTGACGTGCTCCTCCTCGATGAGCCCGATCTCCTGGTAGAGCTGGCGGGCGATGGGCTCCATGTACTGGGGGCCGACGTTCATGTAGAAGTTCATGGTCTGCTGCTCCGCCGACATGATCGTCAACGCGTGCAGCCGGGACAGCGGGCTGACGGTCGTGCGGTCGTAGGGTTCACGCACGTTGTCGGCCGGATGGCGGTGGTGGAACTTGGTCGGTCGTCCCGGCATCACCTCGGTGAGCCCCTCGACGATCGACTCCGCCTTGCGGTGCTCGATCATCTCGTAGAGGTTGGCGTACCGGTACAGGTGGTCGAAGTCCTCCAGGACGCCGAACTCGTACGCCTGCTTCAGATACGGGTCCGGTTCATGACGGGCGATCCAGCCGGTGAGGTCGACCGCGACCTGCTCGTAGGCGATCGTGGTCTCCAGCACGGAGGAGAGGCCGGGCAGCAGCCAGTTGACGGCCTTCTGTTGCTGGTGCTCGATGTAACGGACCTCCGCCAGCTGCCGTTTGACGTCTGGGTCGGGACAGTGGCGGGCGAACTGATGACTGAAGAGGATCGCCTCGACCTCGATGCCGTTCATCGTGATGATCCGGCACTTGGTGTACGGGTCCCCGTGGTCGGGGTCGACGGGCTCGACGTCGAGCTCCCGCCAGTTGCGCAACTGGCGGTCCAGAGGGATGCCTTGGTGTTCCAGAGGGTTGAAGCCCATGAGGTCTCCTCGGCTGGGGCCGCAGCGGAGCCGCGCGAGTACCCGCGCCCATTCCCCCTGTAACCAGAACGTGAAGGCCGCGGAAAGGAATCGGTCAGACCGAGGAGGGGCGTCTCCGCCGTGGGTCAGGTCGATGAGCCGGTGTCGGCCGCAGCCGTAGACGGCGGTTCCTTGGGCTGCGTGGGGAACAGCAGGGCGGTGGCGGCCCTGGAGTGCAGGGAGTCCAGCGTGTTGATCTGCCGCTCCGCCCTGCGCAGCAATTCCTCCAGGCGGTCGGCGTCCAGGCGCGCGTCCTGTGCCGCCGCAGCGAGCAGGCCGCGCCACAGGGCCTCCTTGCCGAGCGCCCCCAGCCGCAGGGCTTCCAGCTCGACCAGCAGCGCGAGCCCTGAACGGCGCACCAGCCGCCCATTGGGCTTGGCCCGTCCCGCCTTCTCACCGAGCCACGCTCCGTGGACCTTGTAACGCCGGACCGGGACGTCGAGGTCACCGAGGAGGCGTACCAGGGCCTGCCGGTCCTGCGAGATCTCCTTCCGCAGGTTCTCCAGCGCCTCACCGAAGGGCGACCCCCGGTGCTCCTGAGCCGCCCGGGCGGCAAGCTCGACGCCCGCCGTCGCCCCGGCCAGGTGGTCGTTGAGGTAGATCGCCAGCCGCTTGTGCCGTGTCGGACCGTCCTGGGAGGCCCGTGCCGTCGTGTTCAAGGTTCTCCTCCGGCTGCCGAAGTCCGGTGATGACCTCCGAGTGCCCCCACCGGGCCGCCCGTCAACCGATCTGTCCCGAAAACCCGGCGTCGGCCACGCGCCCGGGCCCGTCCGGCGGCGACGTACCAGCTCACCCCCGTCAGCAGGGCCATGCCGGCTTCCGCGAGGTCGCCGCCGTAGCACATCCATGCGGGTCCGGCAGGGGGCGGCGCCGTACGTCACCGGGTCCTGGGCGGCTCAGTGAGAACGCGGTGTCCCCATGACGCCCGGCTGTACGGCTTTGTAGCGTTCGGCCGGTGTCAACTCGGCTTCGTTTGCGTCGCGTTGACCTGCATCACTCGGTCGGGTGGCCGCTCGTGTGCTCGCGACACCCTGCGGCATCGACCGGGGCCTGGCTCACGCGTCGCACGCACTGACCGAACGGTGTTGGTGGTTGACAGGTGTCCGCGCAGATCAGGTAGAAGAGCGAACTCGGGGAAGGAGCTCATCATGGCAAGTGCACGGCCCGAGACGGGGATTGTGGTGCTGCCGGTACAGGGTGCTCGGCAACCTGCGGTGCGAACGAGGTCGCTTCGCCGTCCGGATGGCCGCCCTCATCAGCCGTGGGAGGATGCCGACGCTTCAGGCCGAAGAAGACCGGCGAGGTCCGTGGCGTGCGCCGACTCGTCCGCCGCGACCTCCAACGGAGCACAACAGTCGTGAGCCCGCCGCCTGCCGGCGACGCTCGATAGCTCAGCGGCAGCACGCTACGGCGCCGTCCCGCCGACGATTCACCGGTCGAGCCCTTTAGCGGCCACCAGACCCGCCTCCCCTCCGGGAGGCCCACACACACATGGGATACGGACATGTCTCCTACCGGGCATGAGCACTCGGCAGCTCCCGCGCTGCTCGCCCTGGTCGACGCCCCGCTGCGCGGAGACGACGACGAACGCCTCCTGTCCCGCCTCGCCCGCACCGTCACAGGTCTGTCCGGTGTGGAGGCGGCGGGCTGCAACCTCCTCGACACCGACGGCCGGCCCGCGCTCACCGCCGCGACTCACGACAGCGCGGACCAGCTCGAACGCGCCCAGAGCGAGTTCCTCGAAGGGCCCTGCCTGGACAGCGCGCGCACCAACAAGGCCTTGGTCAACGTGTCGATGACCCACCCGCACAGCCGGTGCCGGTGGCCGCGCTACTCACAGCGGGTCCTCCAGGCGGGCTTCACCGCGGTCACCGCTCTGCCCATCCGGCACGAGGTCGGCGTCACGGGGTCGCTCAGCCTCTACCACCAGCGCGAAGCCCTGTGTGAGGAGGATGTCGCGTGGGGCCGACTGCTGGCCTCCGCCGCCGCTATCAGCCTGGCCCACCGCAACACCCTGCTCCGGGCGCAGACACGCGAACGGCAGTTGCAGGCGGCCCTCGACAGCCGCGTCCTGATCGAACAGGCCAAAGGCCTCCTTGCCGAACGCTTCGACTGCACCGTGGACGACGCTTTCGATCTGCTGCGCCATCACGCCCGCACCCATCAGCTGAAGTTGCTCAACCTCGCCAGGCAGGTCATCGACGACCGCGCCACCGGCGGACCGTTCGCGCGCAAGCGAGACTGACCGGACAGGTGCCCCCGTGCCGCGCCGGAGGTTCGGTGATTCAGGCTCCGTGTTCGGGGGCGGCGGTCCGCATCCTGGCGTGGGCGGCGCGGAGCCGGTCGTAGCGGTCCACGTCGGTCCACAGGTCACGGTCTGCGGGGCGGCCTCCGCACCAGGCCCAGATGCCGGCCAGGACACACGTGACCAGGGGAATGAGCAACCACATCAGGGCGGTCACAGGTACCTCCATTCGGCCCGGCACGCCGTGCACGAGGCGTGCCGGGCCTGCTTCTCATTCGCTGCTTGCTCTGCCTCGCTTTCCGGTGTGTCTCGGTCACCTCGTGATCTGGCGGGCCTCCTTGTCGCCTCGGGTGATTTCGATACGGCGTGGCTTGGCCTGTTCGGCCACGGGGATGCGCAGGGTGAGTACGCCCGCGTCGTAGTGGGCGTCGATCTTTTCGACGTCGAGTGCGTCGCCCAGGAAGAGCTGACGGCTGAAGACGCCGTAGGGGCGTTCGGCGACCAGCAGATCGGCGTCCTTGGCGTCGGGTGCGGGCCGCTCCGCCCGTACGGTCAGGACGTTGCGCTCCACGTTCAGGTCGACGGTGTCCGGGTCGACGCCGGGCAGGTCGAAGTGGACGACGAAGCTGCCCTCACTCTGGTATGCGTCGATCGGCATGGCAGCCGGCCTGGCGACGGTGCCGAACGCCTGCTGGGTCAGCTGCTGGGCGAGCCGGTCGAGTTCCCGGAAGGGATCCGTGCGGATGAGCACCATGGTCCAACTCCTTTCGCCTGGTCGGTCGGGTCCGCCCGGGCTCCGGGCGCCCGGAGTGCGTTCGGTAATGCGTATACCCCGCCCGCTCATACTTGACAAGAGGGCACTCAAGTTTTATCCCTGGCGATAGGCAAGTATGAGCGGAGACAGCAGCTCGCGGCAGGTAGGGAGGTGGCTGCCTTGGGGTCGCGGAACCTGTACGACGTACTGGGCGTGAAGCCCTCGGCGACGACCGAGGTGATCACCTCCGCGTTCCGTGCCCGAGTGCGTGAGCTGCGCCCGGACATCCGGGTGGATGCCGTCACCGCGGAGCGGTTCGGGCGGTTGCGGGCCGCTTACGACACCCTCCGCGACCCCGGACTGCGCGCCGCCTACGACCGCGAGCGCGCCGCGTCGCGGTGGTTCTGGTGGTGGGCGGTCCACCTCCCCGTACGAGCCGCCGCTGCGGGCGGGACCGGTCCGGTGGGAGCGCGGACCGTGAGGGCATCCGCCGACCAGGAAACCCGGGCGACAACGTGAGGAAGGAGAACGCAGATGGCGCGCTCGGTCGGCATCGGCCTCGGCCTCGGCCTCGGCACCACGAACTCGGTGGTCGCGGTCCTCGAAGGCGGTGTACCCACCGTCGTCACCAACACCGAGGGAGCCAGGACCACCCCGTCGGTGGTGGCCTTCGCCAAGAACGGCGAGGTCCTCGTGGGCGAGGTCGCGAAGAGGCAGGCCGTGACGACCGTGGAGCGCACCGCACGCTCGGTGAAGCGGCATATGGGCGACCACGACTGGCGGTTCCCGGACAGCGGGAGCGTCGACGGCAAGCGGTACACCGCGCAGGAGCTCTCCGCGCGAGTGCTGCAGAAGCTGAAGCGGGACGCTGAGGCGTACCTGGGTGAGGACGTCACCGACGCGGTGATCACCGTCCCGGCGTACTTCGACGACACGCAGCGCCAGGCCACGACGAGCCGAAGGCGAGCTGACCTCTGTACGGACATCCTGCGCCCCGGGCCGGGGACCGCCTGCTGCGCCCGGCCCAGGTGAAAGTCGCCGGGCACGTCGGCCGGAGCGGAGCCGGCAGGCCCCGCGGATGACGGGAGGGAAGACCATGACACGGCGGAAGGAGGCAGCAAACCGTACGGTCTCACGCGCACCGGACCGGGTGATCCCGATCGTGGGCGACCTCGATGTCGCCACCGTCGCGGACTTCCGCGTCCGGGCGCTCAGCATGCTCGACTCCGACTGGCAGCCGCGGAGCCCGTCGGGTTCCCGCTCTGGCCGATCCGCCGCGGGAACCATCCTGCAGCGCATGGTCTCGCGCGTCAGCCGGAGCAGCCGTCCCGCCAGGTCGTCGGCGACCACGCCGTGGCTCAGGCGGGCGTGGTGTGGAGTTCGCGTACCAACTGCGGGGTGAGCAGTTCGCCGGCGCGGTCGGCGAGGACGGCCATTTCGTAGCCGACCAGGCCGACGTCGCATCCCTCGGCGGCGAGGACGCCGAGGCAGCTGCCGTCGCGGATGCGGCCGACCATGAGGAATCCGCCGAACATTTCGATCATGACGAGCTTCATGCCGCGGAATCCGTGTGCCGTCGCCGCGTTCTGGGCGAGGCTGGTGATGCCGGAGACGATGGCCGCGAGATGGTCGGCGCGGTCTCGGCCGAGTGTGTCCGAGGCGGCCATCAGCAGGCCGTCCGAGGAGACGGCGACGGCGTCGGTGACACCGTCGGTGGTGCGTGCGAACTCCGAGATGAGCCAGCCGAAACTCTGGACGGCGGTGGTCACGATGACGCTCCTTGGGTGGTTCGGGCCTCGGCACGGGCGACACCTGCTCTGAAGCCGTTGAGCAGGGAGGAGACAGCGGGCCGGGCGGGCGGGGGTGAGACGGAGGGGTTTTCCACGGGGGCGAGCAGACGACCGGGGAGGGCAAGAAGTGCGGACAAGCCGCCGCCCGGAGTGTCGAAGAGGTGGACCTGGGCGCCTTCACCGAGACGGTGGGCGAGCCTGCCGACGACGAGGTGGCCGAGGAACCGCGTGGGCGCGGCCAGGAAGGCCTCCTGCCCGGGATCGCGGAGGCGGGCGTTGGCGCGTTCCTTGTCGGCCTCGGACATGCCGACGCCGTGGTCGACGACGGCGAAGCTGTATGTGTCGTCCTCGGGGTCGTACCAGCCGTGCACCTCGACCGGTTCGGTCGGTGGCGAGAAGGTGAGCCCGTTCTCGATGAGTTCGGCGAGGAGGTGGGCGACATCGGCGACGGCGTGTCCGCGTACCCGTACCGGCTCCACGGTCGCGATCAGGACCCGCCGGTACTGCTCCACCTCGGCGACGGCGGACTGGACGACTTCCAGGCCGTCGGCGGGCGCTGCGGTGGGCCGCGGCGGGTTCTGTCCGGCCAGGACCAGCAGGCTTTCGGCGTTGCGCCGCATACGGGTGGCGAGGTGGTCGAGTTCGAAGAGCTCGGCGAGGGCGTCCGGGTCGAGTTCCTTGCGTTCCAGGCGGGTGATGAGGCCCAGTTGGCGGCGCACGAGGTTCTGGTTGCGGCGGCCCAGATTGGCCAGTGATTCGGTGGTGTTGCGGCGCAGGCCGGCCTGCTGGGCGGCCAGGTGGAGGGCGGTGTCCTCCACCTGGTGCAGGGACGCGGCGACCTCGGCGATCTCCGCGGTCCCGCCCAGTTGCCGAGCATCGGAGCCGGTCGGCACGTCCGACCGCTGGAGGAACTCCCCCTGGTCGTTCGGGGATTGCTGGATCCGGGCGACGGCCTCGGGCAGCCGGCGGCGAGCCACGTCGTGGGCTGCCTCGGCGAGCGCGCCGAGCGGGCGGGTGAGGGAACGCGAGGCGAAAGCGGCGAGTCCTACGACGAGGGCGGCCATGAGCGTTCCCGCGGCGAGGTAGGCGGCGAGGGCCAGCTCGGCGTCGTGGCTGAGCCGGTCGGCCCGATCCCGTACGTCGCCACCGACCGACTGCTGGACGGTGTACAGGTCATCGACGAGTACCGTCATCGCGTCCCACCAGGTGCCGGCGTCGACGTGCAGCGCGGAGCCGTCGGCGGCGCCCGCCGCCTGCTTCTCGTAGGCAGCGGCGCGTCGGGCGTCCTGGGTCGCGAAGGCGTTCTTCAGGGCCGCGCGCTGGGGTGCGGTGGCGACCTGCCGGAAACGGGCTTGGGCGGCGACGCGTGTGGCGCGCACCTCGCTGAAGTCGAGGTACGCCTGGCCGCGGAAGGCGCCTTGGGCGAACACGCCGTTGAGGAGCCCGCGTTCGAGAGCGACGGACTCCTTGACCGCGGCCAGCTCTCGCAACGCCGCAAGGCCGTCGCGCAGTTGACGGTCGGCGCCCGTCGCGGTCTCCGCCACCGGATCGACGGCGTTCAGGGCATCGACGGCGCGCGTGTAGAAGGTGAGAACCGCGTTCGGGTCGGCGGTGCCTGCGTCGGCGGAGGCACGGATGTCGGCCAGCCGTCGCAGGTGACGCTGGAGGACATCGTCGACCGCCCTTTCGGGGCGCATCGCGCGCAGCGCCGTGTCAACGCGCTTGCGGGTAGCGGTGAGTGAGGGGCGGAAGTCCTCCTCGCCACCCAACAGCCCGTTGGTCAGGCCGCGTTCGCGTTGCAGCTGGTGCACCAGGGCCTGGATGCGCAGGCTGAGGCCGACCTCGGTACGGGTCGTCCGTGCGTCGCCGACGGCCTCGGCACGGCCGCTCACAGCGAGACCAGCCACCACCAGCAGCAGGCAGACGGGGACCGTGATGACCACAGCCACACGGCCTTTGATGCTGCGCCAGCCCGGGATCGGACGGCGCTCCAGAGCGGTTCCGTCACGGTGGCGTGGCCCTGAACCGCCCCTGCCGAAGGCGCCCTTGGCGATTGCGCCGAGTCTGCCGAGCAGCGGCCGTACTGGCGTCCACAATCTCATAGTCACGAAGCTAGTCCGGCTGCGATACCGGCCGGTTTCCGACCTGTTAGACCGCGTGGGAACTTCAGTTGCGCCGCCCTCACACCGCAGGCCCGGACACTGTGACCGCGGAGGGCACGACAGGTGGTCGAACTGTCGCTGGTCGATCTCACCTCGTTCACCTGGCGCCTGTTCGCGGGCGAGCCAGGCCAAGGAAAGGCCAAGGGAAAGCAAGGGGGGACAAAAATCTCCCTGCCACGGGTGACGCCTGTGGTGCGAGACTTCCGGCGTGATCAGCCGCCCTGTCGAGGCGAGCGGTCACCCAGTTTCCCGCGGTGGCGTCGATCTCGTGCCTGGTCCCCCGCTGGTGTACACGACTGATCCGTCCGTGACGCAAAGGCGAACGCATGTCCTCTGAACTCCCTGATTCTGCTGTTTCTCCGCCCACCGGAGCCGGTGAGTCCACCTCGGGGCCCAGTCGGCGCACCGTCATCGCCACCGGTGTCGCGGTGGGCGGTGTCGTGGTGGCCGGAGGAGCGTTCCTGGCCGGTGCCGAGGAAGCGACCGCCGCGGGTACGGCCCCTTCCAGCCGTGTGTCCCTGACGGTGAACGGCACCCGCCGCACCGTGACGGTCGACAACCGCACCTCGCTGCTGGACCTGTTGCGCGAGCACCTCGACCTGACCGGCTCCAAGAAGGGCTGCAACGCCGGTGCCTGCGGGGCCTGCACCGTGCTGGTCGACGGCCGGCGGGTCAACTCCTGTCTGACGCTGGCCGTGCGGCTGGAAGGCGCCGAGGTCACCACCATCGAGGGACTGGCCAAGGGCGACCGACTCCACCCGCTGCAGCAGGCGTTCGTCGACGAGGACGCCTTCCAGTGCGGCTACTGCACGCCCGGCCAGATCATGTCCGGCGTCGGCTGCATCCAGGAAGGTCACACCGGCTCACCGGAGGAGATCCGGGAGTACATGAGCGGCAACATCTGCCGCTGCGGCTGCTACGTCAAAATCGTGCGCGCGGTCGAGCAGACCGCCGCCCGCAAGTAAGGACCAGCCACCATGCACCCCTTCTCCTACACCCGCGTCAGCAGCGTCCCGGAAGCCCTGGCCGCCGGCAGACGCGGCGGCCGCTACATCGCCGGCGGCACCACGCTGGTCGACCTGATGCGCGAGACCGTCGAAACCCCCGACACACTCGTCGACATCAGCGCCCTGCCCCTGCGCGAGATCACCGCCACCGCGGGCGGCGGCATCCGCATCGGCGCCCTGGTCCCGATGGCCACCGCCACCGCCGACCCGAAGCTCAACTCCCTGTTCCCGGTGGCCGCCCAGGCACTGCGGGGCGCCTCGGCACAGCTGCGGAACATGGCCACCATCGGTGGCAACATCATGCAGCGCACCCGCTGCACCTACTTCCGCGACATCACCGCCGACTGCAACAAGCGCGAGCCCGGCTCCGGCTGCGCCGCCCTGGGCGGCTACAACCGCGGCCACGCGATCCTCGGCGGCTCCGACCACTGCGTCGCCACCCACGCCTCCGACTTCGCCGTCGCCCTCACCGCTCTCGAGGCAACCGTCGACCTGCGGGCCCCGGACGGCAAGGAGCGCAGCCTTCCCTTCGCCGACTTCCTGCTCCGCCCCGGCGACACCCCGCACCGCGAACAGGCCCTCAAGCAGGGCGAGTTGATTACGGCCGTGGAGATACCGGCGTATCCGCGTCCGCTGAAGTCGGCCTATCTGAAGCTCCGCGACCGGCAGTCCTACTCGTTCGGGCTCGCCTCGGCGGCCGTCGCGCTGCACATCCGGGGCGGGGTGATCCGCGAGGCGAAGGTCGCCGCCGGCGGTGTGGCGACCGTCCCGTGGAAGCTTCCGGCCGTCGAGCGGGCCCTGATCGGCGAGCGCCCGTCGGACCGTCTGTGGGCCGAGGCCGCACGCCACGCGGCCGACGGTGCCCGCCCCCTCCAGCACAACCGGTTCAAGGTCGAGCTCCTGCAACGGACCGTCGAACGCCAGCTGCGCACCGTAGGAGAAATGGAATGAGCCCTCAGCCGCAGGCAGCCGTCGGTGCACCCCTGTCTCGGGTGGACGGCGTGCTGAAGGTCACCGGCAAGGCGGAGTACGCCGCCGAGCACGACCTCAAGGGTGTCGTGCACGCTGTCATCGTCGACGCGAGCATCGGCCGCGGCCGGATCAGATCCATCGACACCCGCGCCGCCGAGAAACACGCCGGTGTGCTGCGAGTCATCCACCACGGCAGCGCCCCGAAGCTCCCCTACCGCGACAACGCCGGGTCCAACAACCCGGCCGGGCGCAGACTTCGGGTCTTCCAGGACGACCGGGTGCTCTTCCACGGCCAGCCCGTCGCCGTGGTGGTGGCGAGCACATTGGAGGCCGCGCAGCACGGGGCGAGCCTCGTGAAGGTCCGCTACGACGCCGAACAGCCCTCCACCGACCTCACCAAGGCCACACCGGGCGAGCCCACTCGTTATGCGCGCGGGGACGCGGAGGCGGGGCTGCGCTCCTCGGCCGTACGACTGGACCTGACGTACGAGCTGGCCCGCAACCACCACAACCCGATGGAGCCGCACGCCACGGTCGCTCGCTGGGACGGCGACAAGCTCACGGTCTGGGACAAGACCCAGTGGATCATGGGCACGCACGATGAGATCGCGGCGGTCTTCGACCTGCCCGCGGACGCGGTCCGGGTCATCAACCCGTTCGTCGGCGGCGGGTTCGGCAGCGGACTGCGCTGCTGGCCGCACACGATCGTCGCGGCGTTGGCCGCGCGGGTGACGCGTCGGCCGGTGAAGCTGGTGCTCAGCCGCAAGCAGATGTACTTCGGCACCGGTTTCAGGCCGTCGTACGAGTACCGGCTGCGGCTGGGCAGCGACCGGCGCGGTCGCCTGAACGCCGCGATCCACGACATCGACGCCGAGACCTCCTCGTACGAGACGTTCAACGAGGCGGTCATGCTGGCCGGGCAGATGCTCTACAGCATGCCGAACGTCCGTCAGGCGTACCGGCAGGTGCCGCTGGACGTGAACACACCGATCTGGATGCGCGGACCCGGTTTCGCCTCGGCGTCCTTCGTGATCGAGTCGGCGATGGACGAGCTCGCCCACCGCCTCGACATCGACCCGATCGAGCTGCGCCGGCGCAACGAGCCGAGCGAGGACGAGTCGACCGACGAGCCCTTCTCCACCCGGCGGCTCAGCGAGTGCTACACCGTGGGCGCCCGCGAGTTCGGCTGGGACCGCCGTAACCCGAAGCCACGCTCGACGCGGGACGGTGACTGGCTGATCGGCCTGGGCATGGCCACCGGCGTGTACGACCCGGGACGGTTCCCCGCGCAGGCCCGGGCCCGGCTGGACGCCGACGGCACCGCGGTGGCCGAGGCCGCCACCAGCGACATGGGGCCGGGCACCTACACCGCGCAGACCCAGGTCGCCGCGGACGCGCTCGGGCTGACCATGCGCACGGTGACCTTCCGGCTCGGCGATTCCCTCTATCCGCCGACCTCGCCGCACGGCGGCTCCGCGACCATGGCCAGCGTCGGCTCGGCCGTCGTCGAGGCCTGCAACAAGGTACGGCAGCAGGCGATCAAGCTGGCTGTCGAGGACCGCGAGTCCCCGCTGTACGGCGTGAACGCGGACGACGTGGTCGTACGCAACGGCCGACTGCACGTGCGCGACAACCCCGCCCGCGGGGAGACGTACAAGAGCCTGCTGGCCCGCAACGACCGCTCCCACCTGGAAGCGGAAGGCTCCTACACCGGAGCGGGCAGCGACCGGTCCGCCTATTTCGCCTACAACGCCACCTTCGCCGAGGTCGCCGTGGACGCCACCCTTGGACTGGTGCGAGTACGGCGGATGCTCGGCGTCTACGACGCGGGCCGCATCATCAGCCCCAAGCTCGCCGACAGCCAGGCGCTCGGCGGAATCGTGGGCGGCATCGGTACCGCGCTGCTGGAGCACACGGTCACCGACCACCGCGACGGACGGATCGTCAACGCCAACCTCGCCGACTACCTCGTCCCCGTGAACGCCGACATCCCCGACATCAGGGCGATCTACCTCGACGGCGAGGACAACGCCGGGAACCTGCTGGGCGTCAAGGGACTCGGCGAGGTCGTCCAGGTGGGCGTGGCCGCGGCGATCGGCAACGCGGTCTACAACGCCACCGGCCGACGGATCCGCCAACTGCCCATTACCGCCGAGGCGTTGCTCTGACACCACCGCCTCCCTGAACGGGTCCGGCAGCCGAACCCCCCGTACGGCTGCCGGACCTCCCAGGCCGCCGCCGCGCATACTCCCCGTCGACGCGGCGGCGGCCCGCTCACCTTCTGCGACAGCGACCGTCTGCTCTGGAGACCTCCATGCTCAACATCGCGGACATACTGCACCGTTGGTGCCGCGAGGAACGCCCCTTCGCCCTGGCCACCGTCGTCGACATCACCGGCAGCGCACCCCTGCCCATCGGTACCTCGGTCGCGGTGGACGAGGACGGCAACGCGGTCGGCAGCATCTCCGGCGGCTGCGTGGAGGGCGCGGTGTACGAACTGTGCCAAGAGGTGCTCCAGGAGCAAGGCGCGCCACAGCGTGTCCGGTTCGGCTACTCCGACGACGACGCCTTCGCCGTGGGCCTGACCTGCGGTGGGGATCTCGATGTGTTCGTGCAGCGTGTCGATCCGGCCGCACAGCCGCATCTCGGCGCGGCGCTCGCCGAGGCGGTCGAGGGCCGACCCGCCGCGGTCGCCCAGGTCGTGGACGGGCCCGAGAGGATGCTCGGCGCCACTGTAGGCGTCCTCGGCGACAGTTGGATCGCCGACAGCGCCCTCGGCGACGGGCCGACCGGCCGGGCCGTGGCGGACCGTGCCACCGCCCAACTACGCACCGGGCGCACCGCGTTCCTCGTCCTCGGCGGCGACGCCGACACCTGCCCCGAGAAGCTCTCCGTCCTCGTCCATGCTGCTGCCACCCGCCCCCGCATGCTGGTCTTCGGCGCCGTCGACTTCGCCGCCGCCCTCGCCCAGGCCGGCCGATTCCTGGGCTATCACGTCACCGTGTGCGACGCCCGCCCCGTCTTCGCCACCACAGCACGCTTCCCGCACGCCGACGAAGTGGTCGTCGACTGGCCCCACCGCTACCTGGCACAGACGGCCGTGGACGCCCGTACCGCGATCTGTGTCCTCACCCACGACGCAAAGTTCGACATCCCCCTGCTGAAGCTGGCACTCGACCTGCCCGTCGGCTACGTCGGCGCGATGGGCTCCCGGCGCACCCACGAAGAACGCCTTCTCCGGCTGCGCGAAGTCGACGTCACACCTGAGCAGTTGGCCCGGCTAAGGTCCCCGATCGGCCTCGACCTCGGCGCCCGCACGGCCGAGGAGACGGCGATCTCGATCACCGCGGAAATCATCGCTCACGCCGACCAAGCGAGTGGCTTGCCCCTGGCCCGGGTCAGCGGCCCGATCCATCGCGGCTCCGGGGCGGTGCCGGAGCCGGCGCGGTACGGAGGAGGAATGGTCTCAGGAACGTGCTGACCGACACTTACGGCCGGCAGGCCACCGACCTGAGAGTCTCGCTGACCGACCGGTGCAATCTGCGCTGTACGTACTGCATGCCCGAGGAGGGCCTGCAGTGGCTGGCCAAGCCCGATCTGCTCACCGACGACGAGATCGTCCGCCTGATCGACATCGCGGTCACCTCGCTGGGCATCCAAGAAGTCCGCTTCACCGGCGGCGAGCCGCTGCTGCGCCCCGGCCTGGTGGGCATCGTGGAGCGCGTCGCGGCCCTGGAGCCCCGCCCCCAGATGTCGCTGACGACCAACGGCATCGGCCTCAAACGCACCGCGAGCGCCCTGAAGGCGGCGGGCCTGGACCGGGTCAACGTCTCCCTGGACACCCTGCGCCCGGACGTCTTCAAGACCCTCACCCGCCGCGACCGCCACAAGGACGTCATCGAGGGCCTGTACGCGGCCCGCGAGGCGGGCCTGACCCCGGTCAAGGTCAACTCGGTCCTGATGCCGGGCCTCAACGACGACGAGGCCCCCGACCTGCTGGCCTGGGCCGTCGAGCACGACTACGAACTGCGCTTCATCGAGCAGATGCCGCTGGACGCCCAGCACGGCTGGAAGCGCGACGGCATGATCACCGCGGGCGACATCCTCACCTCCCTGCGCACCCGCTTCGACCTGACCGAGGAAGGCTCCGAAAAGCGCGGCTCGGCCCCGGCCGAACGCTGGCTGGTGGACGGCGGCCCGCACGTCGTGGGGGTCATCGCCTCGGTCACCCGCCCGTTCTGCTCCGCCTGCGACCGCACCCGCCTCACCGCCGACGGCCAGGTCCGCACCTGCCTGTTCGCCACCGAGGAGACCGACCTGCGCGCGGCCCTGCGCTCCGGCGCCCCGGACCAGGAGATAGCCCGCATCTGGAAGGTCGCGATGTGGGGCAAGAAGGCGGGCGCGGGCCTGGACGACCCGACCTTCGTCCAGCCGGACCGCCCGATGTCCGCGATCGGCGGCTAGGGAACCTGCCCCCGCTGCACGTCGCCACATTCCTTGAATGCCGACAGGTCGCGGCAACAACGGCAACGGCAACGGCAACGGCAACGGCAACGGCAAGTTCGTAGTGGCCTTCCTCGCGCAACCGCTCAGATCGGTCAACGGCGCACGCGATAGCTGTGCCAGATGAGTGCTGCTGACACCGGCCGCCACTCTCAGGTCGCCGATCGTCACACAGCTCGGCCGCGGGCATCGTCCAATGCGCGGGTGGGCGTGGTGACCACGCAGCCGTCGGCGTACTCGGCGGTCTCGATGTCGGTGGCGGCGCGGATACGGAACGGCGCCCCGAGGTTGACGATGAGCAGGGCCGCCGGCATCGGCGGCAGCGTCAGCCGGGCGCACGGCGGTGCACCCTCCAGGTAGTACAGGTCGTCGATCAGCCCGTCCAGCGGCGGTCGCGGCACTCTGGACACGTACTCCACGCGCACAGTATCCCCGGCATCGAAGCCGGGATGGGTGAAGACCCGGAAACGGGAATCGCTTCCGGAGCGAGATCACTTGCCGCTCCGCCGCGAAGCAGGGAGAAATTCCTCCCCCTTACAGAATGCCCGTGCGGTGCGATTCTCTACTGCGTCCGCACTTCGCAGCGGTCGCACGTCGCCCTGAAAGAGAATGCCATCGAATGTCATCCACGACCGGCAACCGACCCCGCAAACTGCCCTTCGTCGTCTTGGTGCTGTCTGCCGGAACATTTCTCATGGGCACCACCGAATTCGTCATCGCGGGCTTGCTGCCCGAGATCGCCGACGATCTGAATGTCTCCCTTCCCCAGGCGGGTCTGCTGATTACGGCGTTCGCGGTGGGCATGATCGTCGGCGCACCGGTGATGGCTGTCGCGACGCTGCGCCTGCCCCGGCGCTCCACTCTGATCCTCGCGCTCGTGGTCTTCGCCCTCGGCCACCTGGTCGCCGCGCTCAGCTCGTCCTTCGCTCTTGTGCTGGCGGCCCGCGTGGTGACCGCGTTGGCCACAGGGACGTTCTGGTGCGTCGGTGCGGTCGTGGCCACGAACGCGGCGGGGCCGACGGCGACGTCACGGGCCCTGGGCATGCTGCTGGGAGGCCTGACGGTGGCCACCGTGGCCGGCGTACCGCTGGGCGCGTGGCTGGGGCAACTGTCGGGCTGGCGCGGGCCGTTCTGGGTGCTGGCCGCGCTGTCGGCCGGCGCGGCGGCGGTCATCGGCCGGTACATCCCTGCCGACGAGCGACGTGAAGCGCCGTCCGTGCGGGCCGAGTTCGCCGCGTTGCGGGATGTCCGGGTCTGGCTGACGCTGAGCTCCATGACGCTGCTGATGGGCGGTGTCCTGGCGACGTACACCTACATCTCGCCCCTGCTCACCGAGCGGGCCGGTATCCCCGCCGGAGCCGTGCCCATGGTCCTGACCGGCTACGGCCTGGGCGCCCTGCTGGGCACCACGGTCGGCGGGCGCCTGGGCGACCGTCGCCCACTTGCCACGCTCATCGTCTCCGCCGCCCTGACGACGTTGGTGCTGTTGCTGTTGACCCTGCTCTCCCCCAACCCCGTGGCGGCCGTCGTCCTGGTCATCCTCCTGGGGATGACCGGCTTCGCTCCCACCCCGGTGCTCGGCGCGCTGGCCCTGCGCTTCTCCGGGTCCGCCCCCAATCTCGTCTCCGGGCTCAGCGGCTCGGCACCCAACGTGGGCATCGCCATCGGCTCCTGGACGGCCGGCATCGCCCTGACCTCACCGCTGCGGCAGGCCGGGCCTCCGCTGGTCGGCACAGTGGCCGCCGTCCTCACCCTCGTACCGCTGACCGCCCTCGCGCTGATGCGCGCCACCCGGTCCGAGACGCCCCCGCCGCGAGCGGCCGCGGACCAGTCGGTCGGGGACGGGCTTCAGGACGACGCGCGTCCTCGCCCTGCTCGCGCCGCATCCGCCGCACGCAGCGCCGGAGGTTCCGACGGTGGGTGCCGATCCGGTCGAGAGTCCGGGCCCTGCAGGGACAGCGGCAGCTGACGCGCCTCTGCAAGGCGCCAACTGCCGTCCCGGGCCACCGGTCAGCGGAGGGGTGAGGAGGGCTCCATGTTCTGGTCGGCGGCCCAGGAGGCGAGGATGCCCAGCCGCTCGTGGGTGGCAGAACCCGGGGCGGCGGTCCAGACGGTCAGGTGCTGGTCGGGGTCGGTGTTGGCGGTGAGGGTGTCCCAGTCCAGGACGAGTTCGCCGACCACCGGGTGGTTGAGGGTCTTGGTGCCCACGGTGCGGGACGCGACCCGGTGGTCACCCCACCACCTGGCGAACTGCTGGTCGCGGGTGGACAGTTCACCGACCAGCTCGATGAGGCGGGGGTCCTCGGGATACTGCGCGGCTTCCATCCGCAGCTGTGCCACGGCGATCCGCGCCGAGCTCTCCCAGTCGGCGTACAGGCCGCGCAGCGCCGGATCGGTGAAGATGAGCCGCGGGTAGTTGCGGTGCTTCTCGGGGATACGGGAGAAGTCGGTGACCAGGGCTGCCGCCAGCGCGTTCCACGCCAGAATGTCGCCGCGCCGGCCCTGCACGATGGCGGGGGTGGCGGTGAGGTCGTCGAGTACCCGTTGCAGCTGCGGCTGGACCTTCTGTCTGCCGTGGCGGCGGGTGCGGGTGGTGGTCTTGCCCGCGAGCTGGAAGAGGTAGCCGCGCTCGTCGTCGTCCAGGTGGAGGACGCGGGCGATGGTGTCCAGCACAGGGGCCGACGCCTGCATACGGCCCTGCTCGAGCCGCGTGTAGTAGTCCGTGCTGATGGAGGCGAGCTGAGCGACCTCCTCACGGCGCAGTCCGGCCACCCGGCGGGGCCCGCCCGTCTCCGGCAGCCCGACCGTGCGCGGGCTCAGTTCGGAGCGGCGCTTCTTGAGGAATTCGCCGAGCTCATTGAGCGGAACGTTGCTGGTCATGCTTTCCATCCTGATGAGGCCGGCAGGTGGTGGTCGGCGGCCCAGGAGGCGAGGATGCGCAGACTGTCGTGCGCGGAGGTTCCCGGGGCGGCGGTCCAGACCGTCATGTACTGGTCGGGGTCGGTGGTGGTGAGGGTGTCGCAGTCGAGGGTGACCTCTCCGACGACCGGATGGATCAGGGTCTTGGTGCCCTCGGTGCGGGCCGCGATCCGGTGGTCGCCCCACCACTGGGCGAACTGCCGGTCATACATGGACAGTTCACCGACCAGCGCGATCATGCGGGGATCCTCGGGATACCGCGCCGCTTCCCTCCGCAGCTGCGCCACCGTCACCTGCGCAGCGGTCTCCCAGCGGGCGTACAGGCCGCGCATCAACGGTTCGGTGAAGAGGAGTCGCGGGTAGTTGCGGTGCTTCTCGGGGATACGGGAGAAGTCGGTGACCAGGGCTGCCGCCAGGGTGTTCCACGCCAGGATGTCGCCGCGGCGCCCCAGGACCATGGCCGGAACGGACGTGAGGTCCTCCAGCACCCGCTGCAGTTGCGGCGGGACCTTCTGCACGCCGCGGCGCCGGATACGGGCTGTGGTTCGGCCCGCGAGCTGGAAGAGATGGCCGCGCTCGTCGTCGTCCAGGTGGAGGACGCGGGCGATGGTGTCCAGCACAGGAGCCGACGCCTGCATACGGCCCTGCTCGAGCCGCGTGTAGTAGTCCGTGCTGATGGAGGCGAGCTGAGCAACCTCCTCACGGCGCAGTCCCTCGACGCGGCGCGGCCGGGTGGTCGACGGCAGTCCGACCGTGCGCGGGCTCAGCTTCGAACGGCGCTGTTTGAGGAACTCTCCCAGTTCGTTCAGGGCGGCATTGCTGGTCATGCTTCCCAGCATTACATCGATCGCACCCGGGGAAGGGGGGAGAATTTCCTCCCTGGATGTTTCTCTCCCCCGATAGATTCCTCCGCTTTTCCCGCCCGCCCCCGCGTGTGAGGCTCGATTCCGAGCAGTCATTCCTGCCTTTGGCTGCGGCTCACCACCCTCGTACAGAAGGAAGCCCCCATCATGCGCGGAGCAGTCATTCACGCCCCCGGCGACGTGCGCTTCGAGACCCTGGACGACCCGCGGATCAGCCGGCCGACCGACGCCGTGATCCGCACGGTCGCCACCTGCGTGTGCGGCTCGGACCTGTGGCCCTACCGCGGCGCTGAACCGGTGGACGAGCCCCATCCGATGGGGCACGAGTACGTCGGCATCGTCGAGGAGGTCGGCAGCGAGGTCACCCACGTCAAGCCGGGCCAGTTCGTGGTCGGGTCGTTCGCCACCTCGGACAACACCTGCGCCAACTGCCGTAACGGCTGGCAGTCCAACTGTCTGCACCGCGAGTTCATGAGCACCTGCCAGGCCGACTACATCCGCATCCCCAACGCCCACGGCACTCTGGTCGCCACCGACGAGCACCCCTCCGCCGAGCTGGTGCCCAGCCTGCTGGCCGTCTCCGACGTGATGGGCACCGGCTGGTACGCCGCCCTCGCCGCCGAGGTCAGGCCCGGCTCCACCGCCGTGGTCGTCGGCGACGGCGCGGTCGGCCTGTGCGGCGTCATCGCCGCCAAGGAGCTCGGCGCGGAACGGATCATCGCGATGAGCCGCCATACGTCCCGCCAGCGGCTCGCCCTCGAGTTCGGCGCCACCGACATCGTCACCGAACGCGGCGACGAAGGCATCGCCCGCGTCAAGGACCTCACCGGCGGCATCGGCGCCGACAGCGTCCTGGAATGCGTCGGCACCCCCGAGTCCATGCGCCAGGCCCTGCACACCGCCCGACCCGGCGGCAACGTCGGCTTCGTCGGCGTCCCGCACGACGTGCAGGTCGACGGCCAGGAGCTGTTCTTCTCCCAGGTCGGCCTGCGCGGGGGCCCCGCCCCGGTGCGCCGCTACCTGCCCGACCTGATCGAGCGGGTCCTGTCCGGCCGTATCAACCCCGGCAAGGTCTTCGACCTCACCCTGCCCCTGGACCAGGTCGCCGAAGGCTACAAGGCCATGGACGAACGCCGCGCCATCAAGGCGCTGCTGAAGCCCTGACCCGTAAACCGTCCCGCTCTCGGGGGCAGGCTCCCCAAGCCCGGCCCCTCCCCCACCAAGGACACACCGTGACCACCTTCGCCCTCATCGGTGCCGGGCCCGGCCTCGGGCTCGCCACCGCCCGCCGCTTCGGAGCCGCCGGCCACTCCGTCGCTCTCCTCGCCCGCGACACCCAGCGCCTGGACAGCCTGACGGCCGAACTGGCCGACGACGGTATCGAGGCCCGCGGTTTCGCCGCCGACGTCCTCGACCTCGAGTCCCTGACCGCGGCCCTGTACGCGGCCGCGACAGCCCTGGGGTCCATCGAGATCCTCCAGTACAGCCCCGTCCCGCGCGCCGACTTCATGAAGCCGGTCCTCGACACGAGCGCCGACGACCTCGACGCGCCCCTGGCCTTCTCCGTCAAGGGCGCCGTCACCGCGGTGAACGCCGTCCTGCCCGGCATGCGCGAACTCGGGCGCGGCACCCTGCTGTTCGTCAACGGCTCCAGCGCCGTACGCCCCAACCCGAACGTCGCCGGCACCTCGGTCGCCTTCGCCGCCGAGAGCGCCTACGCCCGCATGCTCCACGACACGCTCGCCCCGCAGAACATCCACGCCGCCCAGCTGATCATCCCCGGCGCCATCCGGCCCGACGCCGAACACAGCAGCCCCGACGCCCTGGCCCAGCGCCTCTACGACATGCACCGCGAGCGTGATGCCTTCCGCCACTACGCCGAGCCCCTGCCCGACTGAGTCCCCGGAGCACCCCCATGAACCGCGCCGCCCGCCGCGCCCTGGTCCGCGCCGCTCCGGCAGCCGCACTCCTGCTGGTCGTGACCGCCTGTACCAGCGACTCATCAGCAGGCGGGCCGGTCTCCGCGTCCGCCTCCCCGGCATCGTCGGAGCGGCCGGAGACATCGACATCCGTCGCACCCAGTGCCTCAGCCGACAGGAACACCGCCATGGCCATCCGCGTCACCATCGACGGCCGGCCCGTCGACGCCACCCTGAACGACAGCCCTGCCGCGCACGACTTCGCCGACCTGCTCCCGCTCACCCTCGATCTGGAGGACTTCCACCAGACGGAGCGGATCGCGTACCTGCCGCGCAGGCTGACCACCTCCGGCGCCCCGGACCCAGCCGTGCCCCGGGCCGGTGACCTGGCCTACTACGCCCCTTGGGGCAACCTGGCGCTCTTCTACCGCGACGGCGACTCGGCCTCCGCCGACCTGCTCGTCCTCGGCCACGTCGACGTCGACGCCGACCGGCTGGGCACGGCGGACCGCATCACCATCGAAGCCGCGTCCTGACCGCGTTCCGACTCCGCCATCCCGTCATTCCGCTCAAGGAGAGACCTTTCGTATGCCTTCCACATCCGGAATCACCCCCGGCAAGCTCCCCTTCGTCGTCTGGGTGCTGGCCGCAGGTACGTTCCTGATGGGCACCACCGAGTTCGTCATCGCCGGACTGCTGCCCGAACTGTCCACCGGCCTCGGTGTCAGCACCTCCCAGGCCGGGCTGCTGATCACCGCCTTCGCCATCGGCATGATCATCGGTGCGCCGACCATGGCCCTGGCCACCCTGCGCCTGCCCCAGCGCCGGACGCTGATCCTGGCCCTGGCCGTCTTCAGCCTCGGTCACGTGGTGGCGGCGCTCAGCACCTCCTTCACCGTCGTCCTCGCCGCCCGCGTCGTCACCGCGCTGGCCACCGGAGCGTTCTGGTCCGTCGGTTTCGTCGTCGCCACCGCCGCCGCGGGCCCTGAGAGGGCCACCCGCGCCACCGGCGTCATGATCGGTGGGCTGACCCTGGCCAACGTCGTCGGCGTTCCCATCGGCTCCTTCGCCGGACAGTTCGCCGGCTGGCGCGGCCCCTTCTGGGCCCTGGCCGCCCTGTCCGCGCTCGCGGCCGTCTTCATCGGGCGTTTCATCCCCGCCCAGGAGCAGCGCGCGACCGTCTCCCTGCGCGCCGAGTTCAGTGCCCTGCGCCAGGGCCGGCTCTGGCTGGCGCTGACCGCCGCCATGCTGATCATGGGCGGTGTCCTGGCGACCTACAGCTATGTCACCCCGCTGCTGACCGACCGCGCCGGGATCCCGGCGGGCGCCGTCCCGTTCGTCCTCATCGCCTTCGGCCTCGGCGCCCTGGGCGGCACCACCACCGGCGGCCGTCTCGGTGAGCGCCGTCCGATGGCGACCACCATCACCGCCGCCGCGGCCACCGCCCTGGTCCTGTTCCTGATGATTCCCCTGTCCACCAACGCGGTCACGGCCACCGTCCTCGTCTTCCTGATGGGCCTGACCGGCTTCACGGTGAACCCCGTGGTCACCTCACTCGCCATGCGCTTCGCCGGCGACGCCCCCACCCTCACCTCCGCACTGACCACCTCCGCCTTCAACGTCGGCGTGGCCGGCGGTTCCTTCGTCGCGGGTGCGGCCCTGGACTCCTCCCTCGGACTGACCGGCCCGCCCCTGGTCGGCACGGTCGTCGCCGCCCTCACCCTGCTCCCGCTCATCGCCCTCGCCGTCCACGGCACTTCCGGCAGCAGCCGCATCGTGGCTCAGCGCACTGCCCCGGCCCACGCGCTGACGGACGTACCCGAGCGGACACGGTCGCGTCGCTGAGTCCGGTCGTGAGAGCGGAGCAACCGACGAGCAGCACAGGGGGCCCGCGAACTGCCGCAGCCCCCTCCCGATCTCGCCCCTGACACGCTGAGGACGACCCATACGATGCCGAACCCCACCGATGCCGCGGCCGAAGAGTTCATCCATCTCCGGGCAGCGGGCGTGAGCCTTGTGCTCGACCTGCGGGGCGACGGCCTGCCCACCGTGCTCCACTGGGGTGCCGATCTCGGCGACCTCTCGCGTCAGGAGCTGGCACAGCTGGCCGACGCCGTCACCATGCCGAACATGCCGGGATTCGACGACGCCGTGCCGAGGGTCTCGTTGCTGCCCGAGCACGGCACGGGCTGGCCAGGACAGCCGGGATTGTCCGGGCACCGCCAAGGCGCCGACTGGTCACCCCTGTTCACCCTCGACTCGGTGGAAACCGACAACCTCTCGGTCCTGATCCGGGCCAGCGACACCACCGCCCGCCTCGGTCTCGTCCTGGAAGCCGCGCTCACCCCCTCCGGGCTTGTGCGCATGCGGGCCGCCGTACGCAACAACGACTCGCTACGGCCGTACACGCTCGACGGATTGATGCTCGCGCTGCCGGTACCCGACGCCGCTACCGAACTGCTCGACCTCACCGGCCGCTGGTGCCGTGAACGCGCCCCGCAACGCCATCCGTTCAACGCCGGCACCTGGCTGCGCGAGACCCGCAGCGGGCGTACCGGACCCGACGCCGCACTGGTCCTCACCGCCGGCACACCGGGCTTCGGCTTCGGCCACGGCGAGGTGTGGGGCCTGCACATCGCCTGGAGCGGCAACCACCGCATCCTGGCCGAGCGGCTGCCCACCGGCCGCCCGGTCGTCGCCGCGGGTGAACTGCTGCTTCCGGGCGAGAAGGTCCTCGGCCCCGGCGAGCAGTACACCGGCCCGTGGCTCTACGGCTCCCACAGCGACCAGGGCCTGGACGGACTGTCCGCCCGCTTCCACCACCACCTGCGCGCGCGTCCCGGTCACCCGCACCGCCCCCGCCCGGTGGTGCTCAACACCTGGGAAGCCGTCTACTTCGACCACGACCTCGACAAGCTCACCCACCTCGCCGACCTCGGCGCGGAGGCCGGCGTGGAACGTTTCGTCCTGGACGACGGCTGGTTCCGCCACCGCCGCGACGACCGGGCGGGACTCGGCGACTGGTACGTCGACGAAACCGTCTGGCCCCACGGCCTGCGCCCGCTGATCGACCATGTCCGCGCGCTCGGCATGGAGTTCGGCCTGTGGGTCGAACCGGAAATGGTCAACCCCGACTCCGACCTGGCCCGCGCCCACCCCGCATGGATCCTGGCCACCGGTGGCCGCACCCCCGCCGACCGCCGCTCCCAGCAGGTCCTGGACCTCACCCACCCCGAGGCCTACGCGTACATCCTGGAGCGGCTCGACGACCTGCTCACCGAGTACGACATCGCCTACCTCAAGTGGGACCACAACCGCGAACTGGTCGACGCCGGCCACTCACCGGGCGGCGAACCCGCAGTCCACGCCCAGACCCTCGCCGTCTACGCCCTGCTCGACGAACTGCGCGCACGCCACCCGGGCCTGGAGATCGAATCCTGTTCCAGCGGCGGCGGACGGGTCGACCTCGCCATCCTCGAACGCGCCGACCGCGTCTGGGCCAGCGACTGCAACGACGCCCTGGAACGCCAGTCCATCAACCGCTGGACCGGTCTGCTCCTGCCACCCGAACTCGTCGGCTCCCACATCGGCGCCGCCCGCTCCCACACCACCGGCCGCACCCACGACCTCGCCTTCCGGGCCGGCACCGCGCTCTTCGGACACCTCGGCATCGAATGGGACCTGACCCGCGCGAGCGAGAGTGAACGCACCGAACTCGCCCGCTGGATCACCCTCTACAAGCAGCTCCGCGGCCTGCTGCACACCGGGCGTGCGGTCCGCGTCGACCATCCCGATCCGGCCCTGTGGGCCCACGGCGTCGTCTCCCACGACCGTACCGAAGCCGTCTTCGCCCTCACCGCCATGGCCACCCCGGTCACCGCCCACCCCGGAACGCTACGACTGCCCGGCCTCGACCCCGACACCACCTACCGGCTGCGCCCGCTGCCCCCGGCCGATCAAGCCCCCGGCATGGAACGCGGAACCCCCGCCTGGTGCACCAAGGACGGCATCACCCTGCCCGGCAGGCTCCTGGAACGGGTCGGCGTCCAGATCCCCACCCTCCACCCCGAACAGCTCATCCTGCTTCACCTCACGAGCAGCTGAGCCACCGCCACCGGCCCCCGGGCGACCGTCAACCTCCTTCAGGCGCGGGCCAGTTCCGCCGCGCCGAAGGAGACGTCGAAGCGGTCGCACCAGATGCTGACGCTGCTGTAGCGGGACAGGTCCACGTCCTCGGGAACGGTGTAGTTCTGACTGCCCTTGTTCCCCTTGAGCTTGCCGAGACTGACGTACTCCCCGTCGTCGAACACCCGCCAGCCGTCCGGCCCCTCCTTCACCGGCGCATCGGTCAACCACACCCGCAGGTCCGGGCCGTTGCTCGTGTCGAGCTGCTCCAGCCGGACGACGTGGGTGCCGTCGGCGAGCCGTACCAGCTTCACCGTGCCCGAGGTGGAGTGCTCATGGCTGAGCAGTTCGCCACTCGCCAGTGTCCGCGGCCCCGCAGCCGCGGAGGCGCCGGCGGAGGGCGCGACCGCGGGAGGCGCGGAGCCGGCCACGGCACCGGGCAGCGCCTCGTCCACCGTCTCGTCCTGCCACAGCTTCCAGGGCTGGAACCAGTACAGCCCGAACCCCACCGCGGCGACGGCCACCACCAGGCCGCTGATGAACAGCCGCCCCCGCAGCGCCTTTTGCGTCCGCCCCATTACCGCCTCGCCTCCCGCAAGCTTTTGTCACCGCCCATTCAACGCAACGGACGACCCTCTTACGGTCCGCGAAAGGTGACGGAAGTCTTACGCCGGGGATTCCGCGGACCGGCCGCGTACGAAGATGAGCGCCACCAGTGCCAGACCGACGATCCCGCCCACGAGTTGGGCGCCGATGAAGCCCAGCAGCGAGCCCGGCGCGATGCCCGCGAAGGTGTCGCTGAAGGTCCGGCCGATTGTCACCGCCGGGTTGGCGAAGGACGTGGAGGACGTGAACCAGTAGGCGGCACCGATGTACGAGGCCACGGCCACGGGTGCGAACCGGAGCTGGTTCGTGCGGGCGAGGCCGAAGATCAGCAGGATGAGCCCGGCGGTGGCCACCACCTCGCCCAGCAGCAGATGACCGGCTGAGCGGTCGTGCGTGGACCACTCCACCAAGGGCTTGCCGAACATCGCGTCCGCCAGGACGGCGCCCGCGATCGCGCCGACGATCTGCGCGGGGACGTACACGGCGACCTCGCGGGCCGTGACACCGTCGCCGCCGCGTCGTGCGGTCCACCACTCGGCCAGCGTGACGACGGGGTTGAAGTGCGCACCCGACACCGGGCCGAGCAGCAGGATCAGAATGCCGAGGCCGAAGACGGTGGCGATCGAGTTCGCCAGCAACTGGATGCCGACGTCTTGCGTGAGTTCGGTCGCCTGGATACCGGAGCCGATCACGATGGCGACGAGGAGTGCGGTACCGAGCAGTTCGGCCGCGGCTCGGGAGGCCAGCGGGGTACGGGGTGGCGTGGCGCCCGGCGCGGGCTGCGGCTCCCCGGTTCTGTCGTGCTCGACGGCCTCGGTGGCGGTCAACAGGACTCCTTCATTGCAGTCGCCGTAGCGACGGTGATCAGGGGCAGGACCGCTTGACGTTGTTCTCGGCGGTGGCGCGCGCGGTCTCCGCCAGGTCGGCGAACTGCCCCGCGAGGGTGGCGATGACGTCGGACTTGAGCCGGTAGTAGGTGAACCGGCCGCAGGGCTCGGTCTCCACGACCCCGGCCTCGCGCAGCACCTTCAGATGATTGGAGAGGTTGGTCTGCTTGGCCCCCGTCTCCTCGATCAGGTGCGTGCTGCAGAGCGTCTCCCTCGCGAGCAGGGTGATGATCTGGAGGCGGAGCGGGTCCGCGAGAACCCGCATCAGATCAGTGTCGACCGACGTCATCATGGGCTGATATTTTCACATCAGTCCGAGCTGATACCAGCCCGGGCTGAACCCTGGGATCCGCATCCCCACATCCGGGGAGTCCAACCTGGACTGACCGGTCACCGACCCCGAGGGCGCCCCGATCGCCGACGTGCGCCGCATCCGCGACGAGATCCACCCCGCATCACCGAACTGCTCGACTCGCCGCTGAGCGCCTGGACCCCGTACACCTCGCACTCCTCGCCCTAAGGAAGCACCCATGTCCTCCAGCCCGCTCGCCTCCGTGCTCTTCGTCTGCGTCCACAACGCCGGGCGCTCCCAGATGGCCGCCGGTTTCCTGACCCACCTCGCGGGCGACCGGATCGAGGTCCGCTCCGCCGGCTCCGTCCCCGGCGAACAGGTCAACCCGTCCGCGGTCGAGGCCATGAAGGAGGTCGGCGTCGACATCTCCGCGGCCGAGCCGAAGATCCTGACCACGGAGGCCGTCCAGGCGTCCGACTACGTCATCACCATGGGCTGCGGCGACGCCTGCCCGGTCTTCCCCGGCAAGACGTACCTCGACTGGGCCCTGGAGGACCCGGCGGGCAAGGGCGTCGAGGCTGTCCGCCCGATCCGGGACGAGATCAAGACGCGCATCGAGGCTTTGATCGCCGAGATCGACGCGAAGCGGGAGGCGTGACCCCGGCGACCGACGGAACCGGGGAAAAGCCATGACGACGCTGCGCAGCGCAGTCAAAGCAATACCGGAACCCTTCTCCTTGGCGCCGCGTCACAAGGTCATGAAGCGGACCTTGCTCCTCGCCTCCACAGCCCTTGCGACCACAAACGCACCCTCACCGGCCACGACGGATGCAACAGCCTCAAGGGCGAGGCAGTCGTGCATGCCGACCGGTCCGCGGTCACCTTCGACAGCGAGTACGCGACGACGGCAATCGACTGCTACCCGCCCGACCACGTCGACGTCGTACCCCCCGCAGGGACCTACGAGGCCCGCGTAACCGCCCGCACGCTCACCCTCACGGGCCCGGACGGCCACGTCATCATCCTGAGGCGATGAGACAGCGCCCTTGTGCTGCCCCGCGAGGGTTCGGCCGATGAGTTTTCGGCGGCTGTGCGGTCTACCTGTCGACGAAGGGAGCGCACCATGCGCGAGATCATTGTTTGCACGTTCCTGACCCTGGACGGCGTCATGCAGGCGCCGGGCGGTCCGGACGAGGACGCTGAGAGCGGCTTCGAGCACGGCGGCTGGCAGAAGCCGGTGGACGACGAGGAGGTCGGCGCGGCCATCGCCGGTTGGTACGAGCCCGCCGACGCGATGCTGCTCGGCCGCAAGACGTACGAGATCTTCGCGTCGTACTGGCCGACCGCCGACCCCGCCAACCCGTTCACCGAGCGGATGAACAGCATGCACAAGTACGTGGCCTCCCGGACCCTGACGTCCCTCGAGTGGCAGAACTCCACGCTGCTGGAGGGCGACATCGCCGACGCCGTACGCGATCTCAAGGCGTCCGACGGCGGCGACATCAACGTCGTCGGCAGCGGCGACCTCGCCCAGACCCTCATGCGGCACGGCCTGGTCGACGAGTTCCGGCTGACCATCCATCCGGTGATCATCGGCACCGGCAAGCGGCTGTTCGCCGACGGAGCGATCCCCACGGCGCTGGAGCCGGTCAGCGTCTCGACGACGAAGGGCGGCACCGTCGTCGGCGTCTACCGGCCGAACGGCAAGCCCAGTTACGACAGTTACTAGTCAGGCACCCCATGGGGTCGCCCTCTTGTGGAGTCATGACCGGGCCGGGTTCGTGAGGCGCGGGTCCAGGCCGTACTGGTCGTGGGCGCCGAGGTTCTCGCGCAGGGTGGTGCCTTCGTAGTCGTCGTGGAACAGGCCGCGTTCCTGAAGGATGGGGACGACCTGGTCGACGAAGGTGTCGAAGCCGTCGTGGTAGCTGTCGATGGCGATCGAGAAGCCGTCGCAGGCCCCTGCCTCGAACCACTGCTGCATGTGATCGGCCGTGTCGGCGGCGGTACCGGCGACCACCGGGTGGTAATCGATGACTCCGTGGGCGAGCACGTCACGCAGCTTCCAGCCTTGCCGGACCACTTCGAGGGCACGGGCGGAGCGTGGGTCCTGCGGGCTGGGTACGGCGTCGGCGAGTTGGTCGGCGGTCAGGGGCTCGTCGAGCTGGGCGGGGCCGAGCGGGAGGCCGATCATGGCGCCGAGGTAGGCGACGCGTTGGTTCAGGTCGACGACCTCGTCCAGGAAGCGGCGCCGTTGAAGGGCGGCCTGGCGGGAGGGGGCGATGGTCGGCATGAACCCGGCGAGCATCTTCACCTCGTCCGGGTCGCGTCCGGCGCGCTCGGCCGCGTCCCGCAGGGCCTGGCGCTGGGCCCGGGCGTCCTCGACGGTGTACGGGTTGGCGTAGACGCCGCTGGCGTAACGGCCCGCGAGTTCCAGGCCGTAACTGCCGCCGCCTGCCTGGAAGATGACCGGCTGGCCCTGCTCGGACGGGGGAATGGGCAGTGGGCCGCGGGAGGCGACGTGCTTGCCCTGCAAGTTGACCGGCCGGAACTTGTCCATGTCGGCGAAGCGCTTGCCGTCGACGTCGAGCAGCCAGGCGTCCTGATCCCAGCTGCCCCACAGCCCCTGCACGATCTGGATGACCTCGTGGGCACGCTCGTACTTCTCCGCGCGCGGCGGGATCGTCGCGCCGAAGTTCGCCGCGGCGGCCGGGGCGGAGGTGGTCACGGCGTTCCAGCCGGCCCGGCCGTGGCTGATCACGTCCAGGGCCTTGAACTGGCGGGCGAGATTGTAGGGCTCGGTGAACGTGGTGGAGGCGGTGGTGACCAGGCCGATCCGCTCGGTCTCGCGTGCGAGGACGGTCAGGATCAGCAGCGGGTCGATCATGTGGTGCGGGGCATGGTGGTCGAGGTCGACGTCCAGGACCGGGGTGTCGGCGATGAACAGCAGCTGGATCTTGCCGCGCTCGGCGGCCTGCCCGTAACGCACGAACTGGTCCATGTCCGTATAGCTGTTCAGGTTCGCACCCGGTAGCCGCCAGGCCCCGGGTGCGGCGCCGTATCCGCCGCTGAACTGCATGCCCAGGACCATCTGTCGGCTCGTCACGGTTACTTCTCCTCCGAATTACCAAATACGGTGCGGGCGCAGGACCTACGGCCTGTCGAGGACTCCCGGGGTGTCATGCAGGACCACGCTCCGCTGCAGTGGAACCCGCTCTGTGCGAAGGGTGTTCACCGGCGCCGCCGGGTCAGCCATGCCGAAGGAGATGCCGAACAGCAGCTTGAGCTCCGCGGGGACATCCAGGAACTCGCGGACGGTGTCGGCGTAGACGCCGAGGATGGTCTGCGGGATGCCGGCCAGCCCCCGGGCCGCCAGCGAGAGCAGGAAGTTCTGCGCGTACATCCCGATGTCGCCGGCCGTCCGTACCCCGTCGCCCAGGGCCGGCATGAACAGGAAGGCGGCATGGGGAGCACCGTAGAACTCCAGGTTCTCGCGGACCGCCGCCCTCCTGCCGCCCTGGTCCGAGCGCTCGACGCCCCTGGCCCGGTAGACACTCGCGCCCAGGGCCCGCGACCGCTCGACGTAGACACCCTCCTCGCCGTAGCCGTCGGTGAAATCCGACGAGGTCCGTCCCTCCTCCTCGGCCCGGAGCAGGTCCTTGGCCAGGGCGTCGCGCGCCGCACCCGAGACAACGTGCACCGTCCATGGCTGGGTGTTGCTGTTCGAGGGCGCGGTCTGTGCGTCTTCCAGCACGCCGCGGATGTCCGAAGAGGACAGGGCGGTGGGCAGGAACCTTCGGGGGGAGCGTCGGGAGCGCGCGATGTCGGTGAAGGGTGATGTGGTGCCGGGCACGGCGGTTCCTCTCCATGGGCGCGCAGTCACCGCCACGGCGGCCACGGCGGGGTGCCGTACGGCGGGCCATGCGAGGGGCAGGCCGTGCGGGGCCGGCTGCGGCGCGTTCTGGGGGCGCCGGCGGGCATGCGGGTGCTCGCGGGCAGCGGCGTGCCGAGACTGCGGTCTGCGGGCTGCAGCGCGGGGACTGTGCGCTCTTGGTGTTCGCTTTGTGAGGCCGCTCTCGTTCGTTGCGTGCGCGAGGGCGGCGCTGGGGTTGGTTCAGCGGTGGGCGGCTCGGTTCATCTCGACGACGTCGTCGACGGTGGGGTTGGCGCCGAGGGCGGCGATGCGTTCGGGGAGGCTGTCGCGGATGGCCGCGTCTTTGGCGCGGTCGGCCGCGGCCAGGGCTGCCGGGAGTTCGTCGACGGTCAACTCGGTGCAGTAGGCGGGGCTGTTGGGCTGCTGGCGCCAGGAGTCGGCCAGGGGGCCGGCGTCGTAGGGGTCGAAGCCGGTGTCGTCCACCAGACTCATGGCCACCTTCCGCGCCTGCTCGCTGTCGCCGGAGACGGGGATGGCGAGGCGTCCGGGTGTTCCGGCCGGGACGCCCTTGGTCCGCTGGGTCTCGGCCAGCGCGGCGTTCCACGCCTTGGTGACGGGGCGGCCGAGCAGCTCGGCGGTGTACAGGCTCTCCACCTGGCCGTTGTCCACCACCTCGATCGGTTCGCTGAGCATGCCGGGGTAGTAGTTCGCGGTGTCGATGACCACCGTCTCGTCGGGCACCGACGCGAACACGTCTGCCAACTGGCCCGCCACCCCGAACGGGATCGACAGGATGATGACGTCCCGGCCCTGAACGGCCTCGGCAAGGTCCACGGCACGGGCCCCGGACTCCAGCACCTCCGCCCTGACGACCGCGGGGCCGCGGGCGTCGGCCACCTGCACGTCGTGACCGGCCGTGCTGAGCTTGGCGGCGAGGTTCCCGCCGATGGCACCGGCGCCTATAACAGTGATTTTCATGATTTGTCCTTGAGAGGTTATGCCGCCCCGAGGGCAGCGCGAGGTGATGGCCGTGTGGTGATGCCGCCTGGCGCGGCAGGGGTCAGGGCGGCGGAGTGCCCGGCGCTTTACGCCTGTGCGCCTTGCTCGCGGTAGCCGCTCGCAATGAGGGTGCGGAGCCGGTCGAGTGACTCCTCCTCGGTGCCGGTGCCCTTGATCCAGGCGACGGAACAGGCGGCGAGGAACAGGTCCTCTCCGCGCACCGACGCGCGCACGCGCCCCGCGAGCTGCGCGGTCCGCACGTACTGGTCGGTGGCGGAGATGAGGATGTGGCAGGGAATCGTGAGCGGGTTGTCCGGCTCCTGCGCCCGGGCCGCTGCCATGAGCGGGTCCGGCAGCCCGCTGAAGGCGCTGAAGTACTCCTCCATCGCCCGCAGCCACTGCTCCAGCGCCTCGGCCGGGTCGCCGAGCTGGTCGATGTCGGCCTGGCGGGCGACCAGTTCCTCGGAGCGCGTCTGCAGTACGGCCGCCAGCAGCGCTTCCCGGGTGGGGAAGTGCCGGTACAGGGTGCCGGGCCCGACGCCCGCCTCCTTGGCCACCGCTTCGAGGGAGGTGCCGACCCCGTGCTGGAGGAAGTGGCGCTGCGCGGTCTCCAGGAGGGCCGCACGGTTGCGCTGGACGTCCGCGCGGGGCTTGCGTCCTCGCTGTTCGTCGGCGCTCATACGCCCTCCTGCGTCTCGTGATCTGATGGCGACAGCAAAGCGGATGCTGCCTCCGTATGGACTCAAGAGTAAAACGGAGGCGGCATCCGGTCAAACCGGCGGCTGATCACTTGGACGAGGCGGCTGGGCCGCGTACGCGCGAACCCGTCCCCCGGCCCGGGACGTCAGGGGGTGAGCTGCTGGTGTCCGATGACGGAGAGCAGCTCGAGTTTGCTGTGGCTCTCCGTGCCGGGGCGAGTGGTCAGCACCACCAGGGCCTGAGCGCGGTTCTCGGTGAACAGGAGCTGGGCATCGACATCAATACGGCCGAGTTCCGGATGGAGGACGGTCTTGCAGTCGTCGTAGCGTTGCGCGACCTCTTGAAGTTCCCACATGCGGACGAACTCGGGGCTGTGTTCCTGGAGTTCGGCGAGGATCCGGGCGGCCCGGGGAGTGTCGCTGCCGGATGTCAGCGCGGCCCTCAGGCGGGCCGCCTGGGCGCGGCCGTGGCGTTCGCGGTTCTCCTCGGGAACCATCAGACGGTCGGCCGGGTCCATGAACCAGCGGTAGTAGGCGCTGCTGGCCAGACCGGTGTGGCGGGTCTGGTCGCCGAGCAGCGCGACGGCCAAGGGGTTCATCGCGAGGGTGTCGAGCAGGTCGGTCTGCACCATGGCCGGGGAGTCGTCCAGGCGGTCCAGGACCCGCAGCAGCGTCGGGCTGACGTGGTCGGAGCGGTGGAAGCGGGCCGGGGCGTTGTGGCCGATGAGGACGAAGAGATGGTCGCGCTCGTCCAGGGACAGCCGCAGTGCCCGGGCGAGGGCCGCGGTGATCTGGACGGAGGGCTGCGGAGCACGCTGCTGTTCCAGCCGGGCGTAGTAGTCGGTGGACATACCGGCGAGCTGCGCGACCTCCTCGCGCCGCAGCCCCTGCGTACGCCTGCGCGGCCCCTCGACCAGCCCGACATCGCGGGGCCGCAGCGTCTCACGCCGGTGACGCAGGAACGCCGCCAGTTCCTTCTTGTCCATGCCGCCATCCTCGCCTCATCCGTCCCGGCTATCCAGAGACCGCCGATCCATGGATGAGCACTCATCTCCCGCCCACGTGCAGCTGCTCACGGAGGGCGGGAGGCGCTCGCAGCCAGCCGACCCGAGGGTCACCGGCCTCTGGGAGAGGGCATGCGGCGGGAGGCCCGTCGAGGACGTCAAACGGGCCTCGTCGCCTGAACCGGCCCGCACGACGGTGTTCGCCGTGTCGGCCGGGCACTCGCGCCTCTCGCCACCCGGGACGGAGTCGGCCGCTACCTGTGCGACGACCGAGGCGCAGCCGATGACGCTTCCCTTCGGTGAGGATCACGCCGAGGCGGGGTCACCACAGGTCGGTCAGCTGCCGCTGATCATGGCGAGGACGTCGTCGTAGGAGCCGTTGGCCACCGCGTCGCGGATGAACCCGGCGCGCTCGACGACCAGCTCCTTCGCGTCGGGCTTCTCGCGCAGCAGGTCGAGGGTCTCGGTGAGGAAGTCGTCCAACGGCATGGACTGGTCGCTGTCCTGCTGTCCCAGCAGGGTTGTGCGCACGCCCGGCGGGACCACTTCGATCACCTGGACGCCGGCGTCGGCACCGGCGAGCTGGATGCGCAGGCTCTCGGAGAGGGAGTGCAGCGCGGCCTTGGTCGCGCTGTAGGTCGGGGTGCTCTGGTACGGGACGAACGCCAGCGCGGAGGTGACGTTCATGAGGACCGCGTCGTCCTTGCCCACCAGCAGCGGCAGGAAGGCGTACGTCATCCGGATCGTGCCGAGCAGGTTGACGGTCACGTGGTCCTCGGCGACCGTGAGCCCGACCGGGTCGAGGAGGTCCTCCCGCAGCATGATGCCGGCGTTGTTCACCAGGACGTTCAGCCCCGGGTGGCTGGCCGCCACGGTCTCACGGGCGCGGGCGATCGAGTCGGGGTCGGCGACATCGAGGACGAGGGCGTCGATGCCCGGGTGCTCGGCCGTGATCTCGTCGAGGAGTTCCTTGCGCCGGCCGGCGACGATCACCTTGTTGCCGGCCTCGTGCAGATGCAGGGCCAGCCCGAGGCCGATGCCCGAGGTTCCGCCAGTGATCAGGATCGTGTTGCCGGTCATCTTCATGGGGTCTTGCTCCTTCGGTACGGCGGGCCGTTGAGCGTCCGCGGCCTCGACCGTAGAAGCGTCCGTGCAGGGGCGGGAGAGGAAGGTTTATCCATGGATCGGCGGTCTCTGGCTGAGTCGACAGAGGCCATAGCCGCCGGCCCATCCTCGTGACGGCGCCCTGAGCACGCGGCGGACAGGCAGCGGTGGCACATACGTAACGGATTACGTACTCCTACCGATGTGTCCCTGACATCTGTGCCGTTTCCTTGCGTTTATGACGACACCGAGCGTGAAGGCGCCGATGCCGAGGATCGAGCGGAAAGCCTCCGTGGTGCCCGTCGTCGCGGGCCTCGCCGTGGCCGTCCTGTTCACCGGGGGTTGTTCCGGCAGCCAGGGCACTTCTCTTTCCGGGGACCCGTCCGAGAGCGCGACGGTGGTGTCGGAGTCGCCGAGCCCTTCGCCGACCCCGTCCCTCACTCCCCCGTATCCGACCGGGGCGTCCGGCTGCCACGACAACAAGGGGTGGACGGCCGAGGAATCCAGCGACTGGGTTGGGCTCGTCGTCAACACTCCCAAGGAGAACTACGACGACGACAACACGGTGCAGGTAGTCAGCCAGCCGGGATACAACGGCCCGCTCTGCCGTGAGATCACCGTGCAGGTCGAGTTCTGGAAGCTGGTGTACGGCGTCGCGGACGGCGACCGCGGCGAACGTCTCTCGGACGGGACGCGACCCGTCTACTACTTCGACATCCGCCGGGTGAAGCGCGTCGAACTCCGAACGGACGCGAGCAGCGAGCGGAAGATCGCCCTGCCCAAGTCCCTCTACGCGAGTGACCGCAGCCCCTGCGAAGGCGCCCTCCTCTCGATCACCGTGGGCAAGCCGCTGACGAGCAAGGAACTTCCGGAGGAGATCGAGGTCGGCGGCGACGAGAGCCGCTGGGACAGCGCCCCGGTGGACTTCCGGTCGAAGCGGGTCGCCGACTACGAGCTGTCCCAGCCCTCGGCACCGCGGGTGTGCAGCCCGGACGGCAAGCCCACCGCCGACCCGGCCGATGTACCCACACCGGGCTCCCAACCGACAGACCTCTACCCGACGGAGCTCTACCCGACGGATCTCTACCCCACGCCCGAGACCAGCTTCGACATCGACGACGTCCTGCGCTCTCCCAGGCCCTGAGTCTCCCGGGCGGGATCCGAGCGTGCACCGACCTCTTCACCACCACATCAACAGGACCACCACATCAACAGGCCTTGCCACAAAGACAGTTCGACAGGGCCATCCGACATCACCTTGGGGAATCACATGCGCATACGCGCTGCTGCCACCGTCCTTTCCGGCGCCGTCGTACTTTCGGCGCTCGTTCTTCCGAGTGCCGCCCAGGCAGCGGAGCATCCCGGTGCGGCGACGGACCTCCTCGCGTTCGCCTCGCCGAGCGTCGAGCCGCAGGACGCGCTGGGCGGCACCACCTTCTCGGACGGGGTCGTCAACGCGGGCAAGGACATCGTTCTCGGCGTCAGCGGCAAGAAGGCCGTTCCCGTCACGTTCACCGCCTTCGACGTGGAAGGTGTGGCCATCACCCAGGCGTTCCTGTGGCAGGGCACCGACAGTTCGAGCACGGACACCATCACCGGCGCCCTGGAGTCGGACGACTACCCCACCTGCACGGAGACACCGGTCGACGGCGGATACAGCTACAGCTGCAAGACGGTCTTCACCATCGACCCCGCGGTCGCCTTCAAGGACGGCAACGGCACCGCGGGAACCTGGAAGGTCTTCCTGGGCGCCTACGACCTCTACGCGAACGCCAGTTACGACGACGACGTCACCAGAACCAAGATCAAGCGCGCGGCCAAGCTGACCGCCAACGCCTCCCCGGAGCCGGTGAAGAAGGGCAAGACCATCACGGTCACCGGCAAGCTGAGCCGCGCGAACTGGACCACGGGCAAGTACGCGGGATACGCGGCCCAGCCGGTGCAGTTGCAGTTCCGCAAGAAGGGCAGCAGCACCTACACCACCCTCAAGACGGTCAAGACCAGCAGCACCGGCACCCTCAGCACCACGACCAAGGCGGGCACCGACGGCTACTACCGCTTCGCCTTCGCCGGCACCACAACGACCGGCACCGCGAAGGCGACCGGCGACTTCGTCGACGTCAAGTAGGCCGCGTCCCGGCCAAGACCACGGTGACCGGCCCGGACAGCCTCACGGATCACCGCCGAGGGGGCACCCGGGCCGGGCTCACTCCCCCTCCGCGCGGGCGTCCCCGAAACGGCTTCCCGTGCGGCGGCGGGCCATCAGCGTGGCCAGGGCGGTACGCGAGGAGACCCCGGTCTTGCGGAAGGCTCGGGAGACATGGGTCTCGACGGTGCGCCGGCTGACGTAGAGACGGTCCGCGATGGCCTGGCTGGTGAGCCCCTGCGCGACCAGTTCGGCTATCTCCAGCTCCCGGACGGTCAGGGTGGCCAGCCGTTCGGTGAGTTGGGCGCGACCCGATGAGCCGTACACAGTCTCGGAGCCGCCGCCAGGGGGACGGGTGACGTCGGCGAGGCCGAGCAGCATTCCGCTGCCGCCCGACTCGGCGAGCCGGCGCCCCCTGCGCCAGGCGTGCGTGCCGTCCCGGCCGCGGCCCGCAGCCGCTTCCAGCGGGGCGCCGAGCAGCAGGGAGTGGGCCTCCCAGAAGAGCGCGCCACAGCGGGCGCTTTCCGCCGCGGCCTCAGCGAACAGGTCCGCCGCCGCTGCCGTGTCCGCCTGCGCGAGCGGCAGATGAGCGGCGCTGCGCAGCGCGGAGGCCCGCTGCATCGGCAGCCCCAGTTGTTCCGCCTCCTTGCGGGCTCGCTCGGCCCAGCCACGGGCCTCCTCGAACTTCCCCGTCACCAGTGCGGACGTGACCAGGATCTCCAGGTAGAGCGGTCGCATCGAGGGCTGGATCCGTTGCAGTTCGGGGCCGCCCGCCCGGAATATCGCTTCCCGGGCGCGGATCGGATCGCCGGCCATCAGCGCGGCCCACCCGAAGATGCACCAGGCCGTGGAAGCCCACCAGTTGACCCCGGTACCGGCCGCGGCCACAGCCTCGTCGGCGACGGCGAGGGGGCGCGGATCCCCCGGCGGGCAGCCGGCGACGAGCGCCGCGGCCCTGCTCGCCAGAACGAAGGCGAGCAACTGGTCGCTGCCGATCCCCCGGGCGATGTCCTCGGCCTGGTCGGCGAGTTCCAGAGCCGAGGAGATCCGGCAGGTCTGCAGGCGGACATGCGACAGGCACAGCAGCAGATGGGGCACGACGTAGAGCTGTCCGCTGCGGCGGGCGATGTCGAGGCCGCGCTCGGCATGCCGCTCCGCGTCGGGGTAGTGCTCCAGGAAGGCCTCCGCCCAGCCGAGTCGGGCCAGGGGTTCGCACAGCGCCGTGAGGTCGTTGTCGGGCAGGGAGTCGACCAGGGCGGCGGCCTGCCGGGCGAACCGGTGTGCCGCGGCCATGTTGCCCTCGTACGCCTCTCCCAGAGCGGCGACGGCGAGGACACCCGCCTCCCCGACCTCGTCCCCCGTGGACCGGGCCGCCGTGAGGGCCGCCTCGACCTCGGTGCGCACCTCGGCGTACGAGGTATCGCTGTCCTGGGGCGCGGCCGAGCCGAGCTCCAGGCCGAGCCGGACGACGTGAGCCGGCGCGGGACCGCGGGCCAGCTCGCGGCGTAACAACGCGACGGCCTCGGTGGAGCGCCCCAGATGACGCTCCACCAGCGCGCACAGTACGACCGCGCGCACTCTTAGGTCCTGGTCCTGGTCCTGGTCCTGGTTCTTGTCCTGGTCCTGGTTCTTGTCCTGGTCGCGGCCGGCGGTCGGGCCGACGGGTGACCGGTGCGGGGTGACGATCAGCTCTTGGAGCAGGTCGCGGCTCTCGCGCAGGCCACCGCACGCGGCCAGTGCGCGGGCCCGTCGCAGGGCCAACTCGCCTCGGCGGGCCGCGTGTTCGGGAGTGTCCGGAAGGTGGCGCAACGCCACTTCGAGCCAGTGGGCGCAGCTCCTCGGGGCCGTCCGGGCGGTTCGTGCGGCGGCCTCGTCGAGCACGGCCACCGCCGCCGGGTCCCAGGAGGTCAGCGACCGTTCCACATGGTGGGCTCGCTCGGCCGCCGAGGCACCGACGCGGGCCAGCTCCTGTGCGGCGAGCCGGTGAATCTCGACGCGTCTCAAAAAGGGCGTGCCTTCGTGGACAAGGGTTCGCACGACCGGATGCCGCAGGGTCAGCAGGCCTTGCGGGGTGGCGCGCAGCAGGTCGCGGCGGGTGAGAGCGTGGACGTCGTCGGTGAACGCGGGGCCGGAGCGGCCGGTCACCCGGCTCACCATCGCTGGGGTGGCGTGCTCACCCAGTACGGCCACGGCCTCGACCATGCCGCGCCGGGAGGGGGCGAGCACGCCGAGTTCGTCCAGCAGCAGGGCGCCGAGCCCCGGCGGCGCCGAGGACTCTGTCGTCGCACCCCCACGGTGGGCCTGAAGGAGGGTCAGGAAGTAGAACGGGTTGCCCTCGCTCGCGGCGTGCAGCGCGGCGGTCTCGGTCAACGGCAGGCCGGGGCCCGCCAGTTCGGCGCAGTCGCGAACGCTCAGCGGTCTCAGCCCGAGTCTGACGACGGAGCCGGTGTCGACTCCTCGGGTGAGCTGGGCGGCGAGGGACTCGGGACTCTGACGGTCACGGCGTGTCACCGCCAGGACGACGGGGGCGTGCACGGGATGGCGTACGAGGTGGTCCAGCAGCTCCAGCGACGCGGAATCCGCCCAGTGCAGGTCGTCGAGGGCCAGCAACAGGCCGGAGGGGGCGGCGAGCCGGGCGAGCAGGACGGCCGTGGACCGGTGCAGTCCGAAACGGTCGAGTGCGCCGCCCCGCTGAAGGAGGGTCGCCACCGCATCGGCCTCCGGGAAGCCGTCCAGGACGTGCGGGTCGAGGTGGGCGAGCGCGTCGGTGAACACCTGGAACGGCACCTGACGCTCGTACTCCGTGGCTCTGCCGCGCAGCACCAGCATTCCGCGTCGACGCGCCCCCGCGCACACCTCGCCCAGCAGCCGGCTCTTGCCGATGCCGGCCTCACCGGTGATGTCGACGAGCTGGGAACGGCCACCGTCACGGAACTCCGCACCCCGCACCGCGCTCCTCGCCGTACCGCGCGCGTCGCCTGCCGCACGGTCCAACAGTGCGTCGCACAGGGCCAGTTCGACGGACCTGCCCAGCAACGGAGCCCTGTATCCGCTGCCCCCGACCACCCCGTCCGCCCCCACCCGTACCCCCTTGCCTTCACATTCCCCTCACACATCATTCTCTCCCGGTGATCGCCGTAACCGCGGCGCCGACGAACCGGAACGGACGGCCGTCGCCTGATGCACCAGTTCGTCTCGCGCGGAGCCCGAAGGTCCCATAAGGTCGCGGTGCCTCCGTCGGTACGAAGGCAGCGCGGTCCTCACGGCTCGACCGGTCAGGAGTGCCCCATGTCAGGACAGTTCCAAGCGGTGGTTGAGGTCGACCGGCCCGTCGAGGATGTGTTCGCCTATCTCGCCGACGGACGCAACGACCCCCAGTTCAGCCCCCGGGTACTCAAGATCGAACGGATCCCCGAAACCCCCACCACCGTAGGAACGGTCTTCAAGAGCACGGTCAAGGACGCCGGCATGAAGAGCGCCAGGGAGTTCCGCATCACCGAACTCGAAGTCCCGGTACGGATCCGCTGGAGCGAGGTGTCCAAGAACAGCGTGACGGTCCGCGAAGGCGGCTACGACCTGGAGGGCTTGCCGGACGACAGGACCCGGGTACGCATCTTCAACGTCCTGGACGGCCACGGGCTCGGCAAACTCCTCGTCGGCGTGGCCCTCATCGCCGCCAGGAAGGACGCGGACGCGTTCGGCACCCGGATCAAGTCGGCGGCGGAGGCGGCAATCGCGCCACGCTGACGCCGGGAGGACGAGTACACAGTCCTCGCAAGACGACCCCTCCCACGATTCCATGTCCAACCCCACTGTCCGCAGAGTGACGCACGTCACGCTCGACATGAGAAATAAATGGATCGAGGTTCCCACTTATTCGATCAATGAGCAGCAACACCCGGCGCGCCCCCGGATGACGCGCCCCTGACTGATTCAGGAGGCTGCCGTGGCTCAGGTAGCGCTTCGGGACGGCATATCCCCGCAGTCGAGTGCGCCGGGGAAGAAAACCGAACGCGTGGTGCCGCTGTGGGAGGCGGCCAGGACGCGGCGCCTGCGGAGCATCGCGCACGATGCCGGGGCCACCCGGTGAGTTGTGCCGCCGCCTGCGGTCTTCGCAGCCGCGGCTCCCGGCACGCTCCTGATAGCAGCCAGACCCCGTCGAAGCAGGCGCACGTACGGCGGAGCCTGCGACGCGCGATGGCGGGTTTGGCGGGGACGGTCCTCGTCTATTCCGGCCTCCTCGCTGTGTCCGTCCGCGAGGGGGAACCCTTCGTCAGGGCCGACTGGACGTCATCCGCCGCCGAGGGGCTACGCCCCTACGGGACCGCCGCGGTTGATGGAGGAGCGGAGTTCCTCGGCGATGTGACACACACGCTGACCTGGGCCCTCGCCTTCGCCCCACTGCCCTTGGCGGTGCTGAGTCTGCTCTGGCTGGCCCAGCGCAATCAGCAGGCCTATCTGCGCCTGGCCATCGCGTTGATGTTGTCCGGCACGGCCGGGCTCGGCGCACTCGCCGTGGGGCGGGGATGGCCGGTGCGCGAGTCGTCCCTGTTCGGTGACTACCTGGCGCTGCCCGGCGCGACCGCGGGCTGGTACGTGCTGATGGCGCTCGCGGTGGTCACCACCACCACGAAGACCTGGCCGCGGGTGACCGTACTCCTGACCGCGCTGACCGCGGCCGCGGCGGGAGCGTCGACCGGGGGCAGCCTCTGGCTCGCAGCGCTGCCGCCCGTGGTCGTACCCGTTCTGGCGTGGTTCGCCGCAGGGCACCTCCTCCACGAGAAGCAGCAGCAAGCACGCGGGCGCGACAACGCCTTGTCCGCCGGGGATGTGCCGGGACGGGTCCTGTCGTTCCGGGCCCGTACCCGGGCGCCGCAGCGGGCGGACACCCCGGAAGCCGGCCGGCTGCGGCAGGCGGGCTGAGTGGCATGGACGTCAGCGCTCTGATCGAGGCGGCCGGGTGGTGGTCGTACGCACCCTCACGGCGAACGCCGTACTGCCACCCGACCCGACCCGACCGGACGGTTCCTGCCACCCGAGGGGCCGGGATCCGCGACTCAGCGCCCCGGATGGACGCGGACTGGTAGGGACGCCCAGGAGCGCAGGGTGTTGTTGAGGTGTCGGCGCGGGTTCGCGGTGAGTTCGATGTGCTCGACTCGACGTGCGAGGGCGGTCAGCAGGGCCTCGGCCTCCAGACGGGCGACGTGCTGGCCGACGCACTGGTGGATGCCCATGCCGAAGCCGACATGCCCGGAGGGGTCGCGCGTGAGGTCGAAGCGGTCGGGATCGTCCCAGCGCTCGGGGTCGCGGTTGGCCGCGCCGAGGAACATCAAGATCTTCGTGCCCTGCAAGACGACGGTGCCTGCGATGGTGACGTCGGTGGTGGCGGTACGGAAGAACGTCTGCACCGGCGACTGCCAGCGCACCGCCTCGTCGAAGGCGACCCGTGCCAACTCCGGCCGCTCGCGCAGTCGTTGCCACTGTTCGGGGTGGGTGGCGAAGGCGTACAGGCAGGCCGCCAGCCCGTGCACCGTGGTGTCGACACCGGCGGTGAGCAGGGAGCGCACCACCAGGGGCGCCTGCGCGGGAGTCAGGTCCCCGCGATCGGCGGCGGCCCAGACCCTTGCCCCGAACCCGCCCTCGGCCAGGGCCTCGCGGGCGCACTGGGCCCTCACCCATGCCGACAGCTCGGCCACTCGGTGGGCGTCGGCCTTCACCAAATCGTTGACGGGCCCGAAGGAGTTGAAGGCCATGTTGCCGTACGGCAGGAGGTTCTCCCGGCCGTCCGGGCCAAGGCCCACGGCGTCGGGGAACACCGTGAGCGGGAACGCGCGCGCCAGTTCGGTGAACGCGTCGAACTCCGTCGCGTCGGCAAGAACGTGCTCGACCAGTTCCTCGGCCGCCTGCTGCCAGGCCTCGCGCAGCTGACGCAGCGCGGGTGGCGCCAGGATCTCCCGCAGCACGCGTCGAGGTGCGTCGTGCCGAGGCGGGTCGGACTCCAGCAGCAGGCTCGGCGGCCGCCATGGTTTCTCGTGCCGAAAGTTGGCCAGGCCGACCCCCGCTCCCGACTCGAAGTGCTGCCAGTCCACCAGGGCGGCATGCACTTCCTGATAGCGCGCCAGGGCGTGCACGTCGTAGCGGGAGAGGTAGACGACGGGTCCGGCGGACCGCAGGACGTGATGGAGCTCTTCGGGCGCCCGGAGGACGTCGGGTGAGAAGACGTCGGCGTCACAGACGGGCAGCACGGCGGTTTCGGGCATGGCGGGTCCTTGCTTCGAGGCTACGGGGAGCAGGTCACAGATCGAGGACCAGGCGGTCGTCGCAGGAACGGGACACACACGGGAACATGCAGGTGTTGGCCGCCCGTTCGTACTCGGCGAGGATCGAGTCACGGTGGTCGGGCCTGCCGTCCAGGACGGGCGTGAGACAGGTGCCGCAGGTGCCCTGTTCGCAAGAGGACAGCACGTTCGCTCCCGCCCCGCGCACCGCGTCCAGCACCGAGACGTCCGGAGTGACGGTGACAGTGCGCCCCGTTCGCCGCAGCTCCACGTCGAAGGGCAGATCCCGCACCGGCGCGCGCTGTTCGGCGGCGGTGAAGCGCTCGGTGCGCAGGGTGTACGGCGGCCAGTGGGCGCAGGCGGCCTCCACCGCGGCGAGCAGCGGAGCGGGACCGCAGCAGTAGACCTTGGTGTCCGGAGGCGGGGTGCCGAGCCAGGACGCGAGGTCGAGCAGTCCCACCTCGTCCTGAGGGGCGATGTGCACCCGCTCGCCGTGGGCGGCCGTCAGCTCTTCGTGGAAGGCCATGGAGGCCCGGGTTCGTCCGCCGTAGAGCAACTGCCATTCCGCGCCCAGCAGTTCGGCCTGCTGGACCATCGACAGCAGCGGAGTGATGCCGACGCCGCCCGCGATGAACAGGTACCTCTCCGAGGGTGCCAGCGGGAAGTGGTTGCGCGGTCCGCCGACACCGATCCGGTCGCCCGGGCGCAGGGTGTCGTGGACGAACGCCGATCCGCCGCGTCCTTTCGGCTCGCGCAGGACGGCGATCCGATAGGTGTAGGCGTCCCACCGGTTCCCGCACAGCGAGTAGTGCCGCATCGTCCCGCCGGGCAGCACGACTTCGATGTGGGAGCCGGGAGTCCAGTCCGGCAGCCGCGCGCCCGCCGGATGGGCAAGGGTCAGCGCGACCACACCTTCGGCCACGGTCTCCTTGGCGGAGATCTCCAGAGTCACGACCACGTTGTCGCCTCCCGTCATCGGATTGCCGGAAGCATGCGCGGGGGCGAGCGGGAGGCGCGACGGGACTCTCATTCAATGAGAGAGGAAGCTGCGGGATTCCTCAGCCGGGCAGGCCGCGAGCCGTCAGGGCCCGGGAGACGCCGCGCGCCGCGGTCCGCACCACGGGTACGACGGAGGCCGCCCCGGCCTCGTTGGGGACGATCACCGACAACGCGGCCACCACCTCCCCCTGCCGTCCACGGACCGGGGCGGCGACGCCGAGGGCGTCCTCGTGCACGTATCCCGGGCAGTACGCGTAACCCTGGCGCCGGACCTCCGCCAGGGTGGAGCGCAGCGCGGTGGGGGTGGTGATGGTGTGCGGCGTGTACGCCTGCAGGGTTCCGGTGAGGATGCGTTCCTGGAGTGCGACGGGACCGTGCGCCAGCAGTACCAGGCCGCTGGACGACACATGCAGCGGCAGCCTGCCCGCGATCCGGGTGTAGTTAATGACTGCTCCCGGTGCCGAGAGCCGTTCGAGGAACAGCACCTCCTCGCCCTCCAGCACGGCGAGTTGGACGTGGTGGCCCACCACGTCGTGCACGCCCTCCAGGAACGGCATAGCCGTGTCCCGCAACGACAGGGTGGGCGACGCCCGCGTCCCCAGCTCCCACAACCGCATGCCGGCCCGCACCCGGCGGTCGGCGTCCCGTGCCAGGAAGCCGTGCGTGACCAGTTCGGCCACCAACCGCGACGCGGTCGCCAGGTGCAGTCCCGTGCGACGGGAGATCTCGGAGACGGTGAGAGCCGGCTCCTCGGGTGTGAACACCTCAAGGATCCGCACCGCCCGAGACAGAACCGAATCACCCATCTGTGGTGTCCTCCCACAGCCATGATCGGCTCAGGGACCGCGCAGGTCCATGCCCGCAGGCACATGGACGGCGACGATCCCGCACCTCACGGCTCCAGCCCCCCAGGTCAGTCCTTGCCCGAGCTCGACTCCGGTGCCGCATCGCCCGCCGAACCGGCGCGGAGCATGGCCTTGTAGAGGGCGTCATGCTCGGGCGAGGCTGGCAGAGGGCCGCGGGCCGGAGCCTCGAATGACTGGACGAAGAGCGCGACGACGCGGCGCCATGCGTCGGGGGCGGCGCCGCTGGTGGCGTTGACCACGCCGGCGTTCGCCATGTGCAGCAGCACCAGGTCCGAGGAGTCGAAGTCCTCGCGCAGCCGGCCCGTCGCCTTGGCCCGGCTGATGAGCTCCACCATGCCCTGGTAGGCCTCGTCGCGGCGCCTTTCCAGGCCCTTGGCGGTGGGGAAGGTCGTGGTCAGCACGTCGGCGAAGCCGGAGTCGGCGGCCTGCATCGCGCAGGCGGTCTCGATGTAGCCGACGAAGCCGTGCCAGGGGTCGGGGTCGTCCAGGCCGGCGGCGACCGCGTCGGCGTAGGCGTCCATGCGGTCGCAGAAGACGGCGTCGACCAGGTCCGCCTTCGTGGGGAAGCGGCGGAACATCGTGGCGATCCCCACGCCCGCCTCACGGGCCACCGAGGCCATTGAGGCGCCCAGACCGTCTCGCGCGAACACCACACGCGCCGCGGCGATGATCCGCTCCCGGTTGCGCTCGGCATCGCTGCGCAGCGGCTGAGCAGCGGGGACGTCGGAGTGCTGGGCGCCTGGGTTCATACCGGTCATCGTAGCAACCGGATTGCCCTATCCATTTCTGGTGGTACGGTGGCAACACAGAACCGGAATGACCTATCCGGATCTCGATACGGATAGGTCTATCCAAATATCTGCTGGCTTCGACCAGCCTTACGAAAGGATCACCGTGACCAGCATCGCCATCATTGGAGCAGGCCCTCAGATGGGCATGGCCATCGCCCGCACCTTCGGCTCCCAGGGCTTCGACGTCGCCCTCATCTCCCGCAACCGCACCAAGCTCGACGGCCTCGTCGCCACCCTCGCCGCCGAGGGCATCACGGCCGCCGCGTTCCCCGCGGACGTCCTCGACCATGACGCACTCAGCCAGGCGCTCAAGGACGCCGCCGCCAGGTTCGGCGGCATCGACGTCCTCGAGTACTCCCCGCTCGCCATCGAATCCACCGTGCTGGCCACTCCGGCCGAGAGCGACCCCTCCCACATCCAGCACGAGATCGAGGTCCAGCTGTACGGGGCCATGGCCGCGACCAAGGCGGTCCTGCCCGCGATGCGCGAGGCCGGCGCGGGCACCCTGCTCTACACCACCGGCGCCGGCTCCCTCGACCCGCTGCCGATGGTCGGCAACGTCAACGCCGCCGCGGCGGCGCTGCGCAACTGGGTGGTCAACCTGCACAAGGAACTGGACGGCACCGGCATCCAGGCCGCGCACATCGCCATCGACGTGGCGCTCGACGGCGGCTCGATCGACCCCACGCTCAAGGCGGCCACGCCCGAGGAGGTTTCCTCCGTCTACTGGGAGCTGCACACCACCAAGCGCGACCAGGGCGAGATCGTCTACAGGGGCTGAACTTCAGCCCCTGGCACCGCAGCCCCTCCCCCCTTTTGTCGGAGCCGAATCTGTCGGTGCCGGATCGCGCCACCGCTTCCCGCCGCCCTGCCGCGGCGGCGCGATCCACGGCCCTCAGGGCTCCAGAAGAAAAGAAGGCTCGACACCCATCGAGGCAACGCCCGCTCGCACGGATCGGTCGAACTGTCCGATCGCCTCCGCCAAGGCATCCCAAGTGACGGGAGACGTCCAGAAGTCCGGCGTGAAAATAGAGCCGACCCGCCAGCCTTCACCGGTGTTCACGATGCGGATGACCCCCTCCTCGGCCTGCATCGACTCGAACGCGAAGTCCTCACGGCCGGCTGCGGGGCCCTGCAGCCAGAGCGCCAGCCGATATGCCAACTCAGCCACAGGAAACGTCCCCTCGGACCACACCACCCGCCCTTGCTCCCAGATGGAGAGCTCTGCCTCAATGTCCAGGAGAAGCACCTCCAAGGGAGCCTCCTGCGGGGTGAGCCCACGCCTCCGCAGATCCGACAGTCCAAAGTTCCGGCACACGAACCGCATCGCCCGGCCTCCATGAGATCTGAGGCCCCACACACCCCAGGCCACCCAAATGCGGCGGACTCTACCAAGTCACGTGGCTACTCCGGTTTGCGGACCATGAAGCTGGCGATCGGTCCCTTCACCCCTTCGTCGAGCGCTTGCACCAGTCGCGCGGTGACAACGAGCCCAGCCTGTTCCAGCAGTTCGGAGATGCGATCCGCCGGCAGCCGGTAGGACTCGAAGGGCGCCGCCCGGTCGCCGTAGGCAAGGGTCCGACGCAGGTGCTCGCCCTCCCCCACCCGGCACACGAGCATCAGATGGCCGCCCGGCGCCAGGGTGCGGTGGAACTCGGCGAACACGACCGGCAACAACTCCGGCGGCGTGTGGTGAGTGGAGTAGTAGGCCAGAATGCCGCCGAGTTCGTGGTCGCCGATCTCCAACGCGGTCATGGATCCCACGGCGAACCGCAGGTCCGGGTAGGCCTCCCGGGCCAGTTCGATCATCTTCGGGGACACATCGATACCGAATACCGACAGCCCCAGTTCCGTCAGGTGCGCTGTCACCTTGCCGGGACCGCACCCCACGTCCGCGACCGCCCCGCCCCCCGTTGCCTGTACGAGTTCGGCGAACGCGGCCAGCATCGCGCGCGACAGCGGATCCAGCTCGGCGGGTGCCTTGACGCTTGTTGCGTAGTCGGCGGCCACGGTGTCGTACGACTCCCGGACCGCGGCGAGGTAGACGGTGTCAGTCACCCCGCAAACCTAGTGGCAGGTCCACCGAGGCACACGGGAATCTGCCACCCCTTGACTGCGAGGCTTCGGGAAGAATCTCAGTTGATCCGCACCCTGGCGTATGAATACTGGCTGTTGTCCCAGTAGTTGTGGTCTGCTTCCGGCGTTTCGCGTTGGACCAGAGGAAAGGCCTGCGCGCATCACCATGCACGATGACCAAGTGGACGTGAACGCCGACATTGTTGCGACCCTGATCCATGAGCAGTTCCCTCAGTGGAGCGGCAAGGCCATCCGACACCTGCCGTCGACCGGGACGGTCAACGCCATCTTCCGCATCGGGAACGACCTCTCTGCGCGCTTCCCGCTGCGTCTGACCGATGCCGCCGAAGCACTGGCGGTTCTGGAACAGGAAGCCCAGGCGAGCGCGGAGTTGGCACAGGTGTCTCGGTTCCCCGTCCCGGAACCCGTCGCCCTGGGAAAGCCCGGCGCGGGTTACCCCATGCCGTGGTCGGTCCAGACATGGCTGCCGGGAACGGTCGCCTCTGATGCCGACCCGAGTGGGTCGACCGCTTTCGCCGAGGACCTCGCGGCCTTCATCACAGGCCTGCGGAACGTCGACACGCGGGGGCGGTCATTCAACGGCGACAATCGTGGCGGCGTTCTCACTCACCACGACGAGTGGATGGCGGAGTGCTTCGGGGAGAGCAAGGGGCTGCTGGACGACGTGCCCCGGCTGCGCCAACTGTGGAGCCACTTCCGGGAGTTGCCGCGGGCGGGCGCCGACGTGATGAGCCATGGTGACTTGATTCCCGGCAATGTACTGGTCGAGGGAGACCGGCTCAGCGGCGTACTCGACACCGGCGGCTTCGGCCCTGCCGACCCCGCACTGGATCTGGTCAGTGCCTGGCACCTGTTGCAGCCAGGCCCCCGGGACGTGCTCCGGCGGGCACTGGACTGTGACGATCTGGAGTGGGAGCGCGGCAAGGCCTGGGCGTTCGAACAGGCGATGGGTCTGGTCTGGTACTACGTCGAGACCAATCCGACGATGAGCAGGATGGGGCGCCGGACACTCGACCGCATTCTGGATTCGATGGAGTCCATGGATTCGGTGGAGTGATGTCGCCCCGACCGTGGGCCGAGACGTGACACCCTCCCCCTGCCTCACCGGTCGGGCGTGCAGACCACGCCGGGGCTGATGGCATCCGACCCGGATGCGTCGCTCACCCAACTCGCTGGCCCTGGGAGGCCATGGGCTGCCGAGCGGACCGCATAGCGGTGACGACTTGACTGCCACGGAGTCCGACGGACACTGCGGCGCGGCAGGTGGCCGCGCCCGCGGGGACGGCTCCGGCTCATGGCTTCGCCAGCTCGCCCCGGATCTGAGGGAGCGCCTTCGTGCCGAGGAGTTCGATGGCGCGCAGGAAGTCGCGCTGGGGCATGCCGCCGACATCCATCTGGAGGATCTGGCGTGTGTGTCCGAGCAGACCGTGCAGGTGGAGGACCCGGTCGGCGATCTCGTCGGGGCTGCCGGCGAAGACCATGCCGCCGGGTTCGACGGCCGTGGCCCGGTCGGCGCGGGACGGGGCAGAGCTTAAGTGGTCCGCCGACCCACTTCCATTGCAGCCCACCGTACGCGAGAAACGGGCCGCCCGTTCCACTTCAATAGAGTGGGGGTATGACCTCGCCACCTTCCGACCAGACGCCGTGCCTGCAGCCCGGTACGGGACTGCGCGCCGACGCCGAACGCAACCGCGACCGCATCCTGGCCGCCGCCCGCCGCCTCTACGCCTCCGAAGGGCTCGGCGTCTCCATGGCCTCTGTCGCCCGCGAGGCAGGCGTCGGCAAGGCCACGCTCGGCCGACGCTTCGCCACCCGGGAGGAACTCGTCAACGCGGTCTTCGCCGACCGCATGGACGCCTACGCCGAGGCCGTCACCGAGGCACTCGCCGACCCCGACCCCTGGCACGGCTTCATCGGCTACCTCCACGCCATCTGCGCCATGCAGGCCGCCGACCGTGGTTTCGCCGACGTCCTGACCATGGCCTTCCCCGCCGCCAAGGCACTGGAGGCCCGCCGCACCGAGGCGTACAACCTGCTGCTGGAACTCATCGCCCACGCCAAGGACAGCGGGCATCTGCGCGACGACTTCACCCACCAGGACGTCGTCATCCTGCTCATCGCCAACGCCGGAGTCGTCACCGCCACCGGCGACGACGCCCCCGACACCTGGCGCCGCCTCGTCGGCCACATGATCCGCTCCTACGCCACGCCCTGCGCACCGATCCCCCCGCTGCCCGAGGCCCCGAGGCCCTCCGCCCTCTACCGCGCCATGGTCCGCCTGTCACGAGCCGACCCGTGCTCCATCCAGGACGGCGGCACGCAGTAGGCGGATCCGCGCCAATGACGGACCTCCGACTCCTCGCCGAAGTACAGGGCGCAGGTCTGCTTCCAGCGCTCGACGGCGGCGCGGTCGGCCATGAAGCGAGAGGAAGAAGGGAGGGGATACGGACGCGGTGCGCGGGACGGGCGGCTACTCCCCCTGGGCGACGGCGCCGAGCGTCTGGGCAAAGGTGCCCGTCACCCTGCCTGTTGAGTCACTCTGCGGCTTCCTCGGCCAGGTGGGCGCGAACACCGCCGTAAGCCTGGGCAGCCGGCACGACGCTCCCGTCGACGTATTTGACTGTCGTCCTGGTACACGAGGCCCACGCGCACCCCGTGGATATGCGGCCCGCTGCGGGAACGGCTCACCGGTGCCCGTCCGCTGACGACGGCCCGACGCACCCCATGGCATCCGCACCCGGTTCCGGCGCGGATGCCACCGAGGAGCTCAGAACATGGTGTTGTCGTTGGCGCTCTTCTCCGGCACTTCCTGGATCACGTCCCAGTGCTCGACGATCTTCCCGTCGACGACACGCCAGAAGTCCGCGACGGCCATGCCACGGTCGCCGGGCTTGAGGTGCAGGTTGCTGTAGGTGACCACCAGGTCCCCTTCGGCGATCGCTCGCTTGACGTCCAGGCGCAGGTCGGGGAACTGTCCGCGCAGCCAGTGGACATAGCCGACGAACGCCTGCGGTCCGTCCTGGGCCTCGGGGTTGTGCTGGGTGTAGTTATCGCCGAGGTGGGCTTCGGCCGCCTGTTCGGGCTGGTAGTCGTTGAACGCCTGCTCGTAGAAGGCGATCACGAGCGCCTTGTTGTCCTGAGCGGGCATGCGGATCCCCTGCCTTGCCGTGGTACGGAACCCGTCAGTCCGTCATGGCGTCGCGGACGAGGGCGGTGTCGACGAACTGCTCGAACCGCACGATGAGTCCGCCGCGTACGACGAAGTGGTGGGCGACGCGGACGGCGATCGGCTTGCCGGTGGCCTTGTTGGTCGCGGTGTAGCGGGCCAGAACGACGACGTTCTCGCCGTCGACGACGTAGGTGTCGTCGTGGGCGGCCCAGCCGTCCCAGTCCTGGCCGAGCTTCTCCATGACGTTGGCGGTGACGCCGTCGGGGGTGCGGTAGGTGCCGGCGAGAGGGAAGCCGGCCATCTCGGTCCACTCCACGTCGGGGGCGAGGGTGGCGCGCAGTGCTTCCAGGTCGCCGGCGGCGGAGGCCAGGTACTGGCGGCGTACGACGTCGGCGGGGGCCGTGGAAGTGGCGAACTCGGTCATGGTCAGCCCCACTTCATCTCGCCCTTGGCGACCTTCGCCCCGAGCTGGGCTGCGATCAGCATGCCGTTGTCCGGGTAGCGCGCGATCAGCGCCTCGGTCAGCGCGGCACCGTCGGCCGCCTTGCCGAGCTCCTCCTCGAAGGCGACGAGGTAGTCGCGGGTCGCGGTGATCGCGGACGCGTCGGCGGCGGTGCCGGGCAGGCGGTGGCCCGGGACGACCAGCTGCGGGTCGAGGGCGGCCATCTCGTCGAGGAGCTTGATCCAGGCGGTGCGGGAGGCGGGGGTGGCGGTGTCGGCGACCCAGACGTGCTCCTGCTGGAAGAGCAGGACGCCGCCGAGCAGGGCGCGGTGCTCGGCCTGCCACAGGTAGTGCCGGTCGGAGAGCTCGGGGGTGCCGCCCTTGAGCTCGAAGCGGTGGCCCTCCAGGGTGAGGTCGCCGGTCAGCGGCTCCAGGTCGACCAGGCGGGTGGGCAGGTTCGGGCCGAGGGCCTCCCAGGCCTTGAGCTTGCCCTCGTAGGAGTGCTGGATGTGCTCGATGACGATGGGGGTGGCGACGAACTTCGCCTCGGGGAAGGCGTCGGCGATGACTTCGGCGCCGAAGTAGAAGTCGGGGTCGCCGTGGGAGACGAACACGGTGGTGAGCTGCTTGCCGGAGTCGAGGATCTCGGCGGCCAGGCGGTGGCCGTCGGCGCGGGTGAAGGCGGCGTCGACGAGCAGCGCCTCGGTCTCGCCGGTGACGAGGGTGGCGGTCTTGTTCTTGCTGCCGGCCGGGAAGTCCAGGTCGAGGACCTTGAAGTCGAGCGTGCTCATCGGTGGCTCCTTTGCGCGAGGGACGGGGTGGGGTGGGGACGGGGGAAGCTCAGTGCGCGGCGAGGCGTTCGTCGATCTCGTCGGCGGTGGCGTGGCCGTGGGCCAGCGGGGTGACGGTGTCGCCGTCGACGGCCAGGAGGGTGGGGAAGCCGGTGACGCCGAGGTGGGCCGCGCGGCGGAAGTCGGCCTCGGCGGCGGCCCGCGTTCCAGGGGCTTCGAAGGCGGCGACGACGGCGTCCGCGTCGAGTCCGGCTGCCTGGGCGACCGTGCGGTAGGTGGCCGGGTCGGACAGGCTCAGGCCGTCGACGTAGAAGGCGTTCTGGAGGGCGGCGGCCAGTTCTGCCGCGCGGTCGGGGGCGACCTGGCGCAGGGCGGCGACGCCACGGGCGGCGGCCTCGGAGTCCATGACGAACGAGCCGTCGGCGATCAGCCGCTCGTAGCCCTCGCCGAACTCGGCACCGGTCAGCTCGGCGATCTTGGCGTTCGCGCCCTGGACGTAGCCGAACTGGCGGATCGGGACCCGGCGCGGTCCGGTGAACAGGCCGCCGGAGACCACCTCCACCGGCAGTTCGGGGTGGCGGGAGACGGTCTCGCGGAGCGTCCCGGAGAAACCGTGGGACCAGCCGCAGTAGGCGTCGAAGACGTAGACGAGCTTCATCGAAGACCTCGGTAAGGAGGACCGCCCGCCGGTTGCGAGCAGTTCATCTGATCAAACAGTAGCTGACTCGTCAGACATTCCTCGAACCGTGTGAACTGGGACACACAAACGAGGCCACTGTCATTAGACCCGCACTCCCACCGCTTCGCAGGTCAGGGCAGTCGAGGCAGCACATCCCTGGCCGTGTGACTGAGGATCCGCAGATCCTCCGCGAACCGCGCGCGGTCCGCCTCCGGCAAGGGCTCCACGAAGTACCGCTTGATGTTCTCCAAGTGCACCTGCGCAGCGCGTACGGCCGTCTCCTCGCCCAGCGCTGTCAGCCGCACCAGCTTGCCGCGCCGGTCGCCCGGGGACTCCGCGCGCGTCACAAGTCCAGCCGTCTCCATGCGATCCACCAGCCGGGTGGCGCCGCCGGTGGTCAGGACCTGCTCTTGCGCGATCGCCCGCATGGAAAGTCCCGGCTCGCCCACCCGCCCCAGGATCAGCAGCACCTCGAAGACCAGATGACTGATGCCACACTCCACCTCGAGCGCCCGGCCAAGGATGTACTCCAGCCGGTTCGCCGCCCCCTGAAGCCGCCCGAACGCCAGGACGAGCTCGTGGTCGGCAGCCTCCTTCACCGTCCCGATCTCCGCTTGCTCATCCACGACGTCGCCACCCCCTCCTCTCACCCCAGCATCACCGTACCGATCACGCAGGGCACGGGCGGCAGAGCCGAATCGAATGGCCCGGCCGATCGGCGGCGGCCCCGGAGGCGCCATGAGCCACATGTACGGCTCTCCTGCGGGCGCGGCAGCCACGCCAACTGCCTTGCCGGCCATGCGACTCGGATCACATCGCATGCCTCCGACACAAGAACACCTGACTCGTCAGATACTCTTCAGGTGAACCGCTCGCCCCCAGCGAGCCCCATTCCCGACCGAAGAGCGAAGAGCCCTGATGAGCACGCTCGAATTTACCGTCCCCAACCTGGATTTCCCGGTCGGCGGCACGAAGTTGGTCAACATCCGGTCCCACCCGCGAACACGGCCGGCTCGCCGCCAAGGGGCCTGTTGAGCGTGCCCTGCCAGAACAGCGGCTTCGCTGTTTCCCCTCCCGCTGTCCCGGCCGGAGCGGTACGCCGCCCGTGTTCCGGGAACACCCCTGCCCCCACGCAGAAAGGGTTACCCCAGTGACCAGCCTTCCCAGTCGTCGGCGCCTCCTTGCCACCGGAGCGGGCGCCGCGCTCGGACTCGGCGCGCTCGGCGCCACCGCGACCCCCGCCGCGGCCGGCCCGGCCACAGCCGCACGCGGCGCCGGCTCCGAGGAGACCAGGAGCCTCGACGAGCTGTACCAGGACGCCCTCGCCGAAGGCGGCAAGCTCATCATCTACGCGGGCGGCGACCTCGCCAACTCCGGCAGCGGCGCCGGCGCCCGGACCGCCTTCCGCCAGCGGTTCCCGCAGATCGACCTCAACCTCATCGTGGACTACAGCAAGTACCACGACGTCCGCGTGGACAACCAGTTGGCGACCGACACCCTGGTCCCCGACGTGGTGCAGTTGCAGACGCTCCAGGACTTCACCCGCTGGAAGCGCCAGGGCCGGCTGCTGCACTACAAGCCCGCCGGCTTCAGCAAGCTGTACAAGAAGTTCCGGGACCCGGACGGTGCATGGGTGGCCGGCATGGTCATCGCCTTCAGCTACCTGTACGACGTGGCGGCGGCCGGGGCCGACGCGCCGCGGACGCCGCTGGACCTGGTCGACCCGCGTTGGAAGGGTGCCATCGCCTCCTCCTACCCGCACGACGACGACGCGGTGCTCTACCTCTTCGCCCTCTACGCGGAGACCTACGGCTGGGACTGGGTGGCCGACTTCGCCGCCCAGCAGCCGCAGTTCGCCCGCGGCACCTTCTCCCCCGGCACCGCGGTCACCAACAAGGAGAAGATCATCGGCGTCGGCGCGGGTGGCAACCCGCTCGCCACCAGCCCGAACCGCTGGATGATGACCGACGGGCACCCGTTCATGGCGTGGGGTCAGCGGATCGCGATCCTGAAGCAGGCCGCCAACCCCACGGCGGCCAAGCTCTACCTCAACTGGCAGCTGTCCACCGAGCGTCAGACCTCCAACAGCTGGTCCGTGCGCACGGACATCGCGCCGCCCACCGGCCTCAAGCCGATCTGGGAGTACCCGAACGCCAACGTGGACGGGTTCCCTCGCTTCATGGAGGACCGGGCCCAGGTCGAGCGGCTGAAGCAGACCTTCGCCCTCTACTTCGGCGAGGTCAAGGGCGACCCGACACCCGGTTGGCCGGGCCTGCACCCGGGCGCCTGACCTCCGGCAGGCCCTGTACGGGTCGGGCCCGAAAGTTCCGGACCGTATAACGACGTATCGCATCCCCACCAGCCCTTCGGCGGGTGGGGATGCCCATTGGTTCCGCCGTAGGGCCCGGACGGTCGGCGAGTTGGGTACCGGTCAGTTTCCCCAGGTTCTGCGGTGCAGCTCATGGCTCACGCCGTCGCCGAACGGGCCGTACCGGACGGCCCGTTGACCCTGCGGATAGACGTCACGACCTCCGACGTACTGCCTCCCTCCGTCACCGCCCGCGGCGCCGGCCCGGACGGGCGGGACCCGGCCGTCGGCCTCCGCCGTGGCGGTCCCGACGGCCTTCGTCTCGGGTACGAGACAGCAGCCGGCGACTTCGAGATCCTCGCCGAACTCGACGGCCGCTATCTGACCACCGAGGTCGCCGGCGGCTTCACCGGCCGTGTGTTCGGCATGTACGCCACCCGCGGCAGCGCGGCCTTCGACTGGTTCGAGCTGCGGGCTGTGTGCCGCGGCACCCGCCCGCTGCGGCCTCGCAGACCATGCTGCGCGGCCGCATCGCCCAGGACGAGCAGACCGCCACCCTCGCGGCGACGACTCCGGCGCCATGAGTGGGCATACGGCAGCCTGTTGCTGAGGCCGACACCGGGACGGCCACCGGCTGCCGACGCGGCGGTGACCGTCAGGCGTCCGTTCGGTCGTGCAGCACCAGGAGCGCGATGTCGTCGGTGCGCGGGCCGGCGGTGCCGGTCTTCCTGAGCAGGTCGTCGATGAGCAGGTCCAGGTCCCGGTCTTCGGCGTCGGCGAGGTGGTGCGCGAGGCCGGCGATGGAGTCGTCGAGGTCGACCCCCGGCGTCTCGATGAGGCCGTCGGTGTAGAAGGCGAGCATCAGACCCGGGCTGAGTGGGATCTCGGTCAGCGGGAAGTCGGCGTCGGGGTCGATTCCGAGGAGGGGTCCGGGCGGAACGACGGCGGGCCGGGTGACGCGATCGGGCAGCCGCAGGAGTGGTGGCGGATGGCCGGCGCTGGCCAGGCACACGCGTCGGCGGGTGAAGTCGAAGTGGGCGTAGAGACAGCTGGTGAAGAGCTCGGGGGCGAGGTCGGCGAGGAGCCGGTTGGTTCTGGCGAGGACCTGGTCGGGGGGCGTGCCGAGGGTCGCGTGGGCGTAGATGCCGGTGCGGACCTGGCCCATCAGAGCGGCGGCGGCGACGTTGTGTCCCTGGACGTCGCCGATGACGGCTGCGGCGGCGGTGTCGCCGAGCCGGATCAGGTCGTAGAAGTCTCCGCCGATGTCCATGCCCCGGGTCGCAGGAAGGTAGCGGGCGGCGACGCGCAGACTGTTGACCTGGGGAAGGGTGCGCGGCAGCAGTGCCTGCTGGAGGCCGTGGGCGAGCTCGTGTTTGGTGTCGTAGAGGCGGGCGCGGTCGAGGGCCTGGGCGATGAGTCCGGCGAGCGACGTCAGGACCGCGCGCTCCTCGGCGCGGAACGTGTGGGGGTGGTCGTAGGACAGGACGCAGCAGCCGACGGGCCGGCCGGAGATGATCAGCGGCAGGAAGGCCCATGCCTGCTTCCCGCTGGCCTGGGGGGCCTGGGGGTAGATACGGCGCATCTCCTCCTGGTCGGCGAAGAACGCGGGGATGCCGCTGCTGAGGGCCTGTCCGGCCGGGGTGAAGTCGGTGTCGAGGGGCAGGCCGTCGAGGCGCTCGATGGTGTGGGGGGCGTAACCGCGGTATCCGGTGATCCGCAGCCGCCCGGCGTCGGCGGTGGACAGGACCAGTCCCTGGGCGCCGAAGGCGGGCATGATCTGATCGGCGACCAGGTTGATGACGTCCTGCACCCCGACGACCTCGGTCAGTCCGGCGGCCAGGTGCGTGAGCTGGTAGAGCCGGCCCGCGCCGGCCGGTGCGACTTCGTGCGTGGACCGACTCGGCGCCGGTGCCGGATGGGGCCGCGCACCGCTGGGAACGATGCGGACGCTGATGCCGCTGGCATCCGGGTAGAGGTGGAACTCCAGCCACTGGTCCGGTGGGCGGCACGCGGTGAACGACACGGGCTCGCGGCTGATCACCGCGGCACGGTAGCGGTCCTCGTAGGTGGGGTCGTCCAGCCAGCGCAGGGACTGCCACGGCAGGGTGCCCAGCAGCCGGCCGGCTTCGCAGCCCAGCAGCTCACAGGCGCCGGAACTGAGGTAGGTGAACTGCCCCTCGAGGTTCAGCGCGCAGCTTCCGCCGGGCAGGCGCTCCGCGAAGTCGGCGGCCGCCATCGCCGGGCTGCCGGGTGGGCGAGCGGCGGGGACGACGCGAGGCCGGTCGTCGTCGGACGGGAACTTTCCCCGCTCGACGGCTTCCTCCAGCAGCCGCGCCAGACGTACGCAACTGGACGCGATGTGGCCCCGCTCGCGTCCGGTCATGTACGGCGGACGGGAGGCCGGCCACATGAGCAGCAGTGTTCCCCAGCGCCGGGCACCGGTGACCGGCGCGGCGACCAGTGCCAGCGGGTAGGGAAGCACGGCCGCGGTGCGGGGATAAGAACGGGCCATCTCCTCCTGGCTGCCCACCCATACCAGGCGGTTCTCACGCGCCGCGACGGCCACCGGTGCCGGAGCGGCCGTCGGTACCCTCGCCCACGGTTCGGCGAACTCCGCCGGCGCCCCGCACAGCACGTCCAGCCGCAACAGCCGCTCATCCGAGGTGAGCAGGTACAGAGCACCGATCGACGCGCCGGTTCGACGCACCGTCTCCGCGAACACGGCATCCAGATCGTCGCTGTCGACGGCGGCCGGACAGCCCGCGCTGGTCACGAGGCACCTCCAGCATCGTGGCGGGGATCCGGGACGGCCGGGTCGGTCCTGCGTACCCGAGACTGCCCCTATGAGGACGCTACGCCCATGGCGCCCCTGTCGGTTAGTCGGGCGGTCGCCCGGGCACCCGGGTCACATCCCCGGCGGCGGCGACCAGGGGATGAGGGGACGAGGAGAGACAGTGACGACCGGCCCACTCCACGATGACGAGCGACACAAACTCGACGAGATGGAACGCGCCCTGCGCCGCGACCGCCGTCTCGAACGGCGGATGCGCAGGCTGGGCCGGCGTCGGCGCCCCCTGTTGGCCCGTATCACCCACTACCGGCCGCACCCGTGGACCGTCGCGGTGCTGCTGGCGATCTCCGTCGGACTCGTGGCGGCAGGCATCGACACCTCGGAGCCGGCGGTGATCTGGGCCTTCGCCGCTCTGTGGCCCGTGACGCTGTATGCGGGGTTCAGGCTGTTGTGCGGGTGGAGGGAGCGCTGAGCCGACGTCGGCGGAGGCGGTGTTTGCTGTGGGGCCGAACGGACACTCGGAAATCCTTGACGTGACGGGGTGTAGGACGAACCGGACCGTGAACGGGCCGGACGCAGAAAGAAGATGAACCGCTGTGACCGGGGAAGTCAGGAAGACGATCACTGTCAGCCGACCTGAGACGGGCTGGGCGCAGGCCCGCCGACTGCGTGGGCAGGCCATACGCACCTGCGTGCGCGCGACGATCGACAGCGACACGGCGCAGCTGCGGGACGGGGCCGACGCGAACGTCGTACGGGGCGAGGACTGAGCCCCTGCCCTCTGACTTCGGCCCTCTCGAAGCCTGCGTATTCCGCCACGCGACGGCTCGCCCATGAGGTCGCCCCCTCGCGTGTGCCGGCTTCGGACCGTGTCCGCTTGAGTGTGCCAAGAGCGGGTGGAACGGTGGCGCGGAGCGGACGGGGAGGTGAGGGGTATGCCGGGTGACGGCCCGGGGGACGGAGACTCCGGGCAGGAGCCGGACGTCGAGCGTGCTCGTATCGCCCAGGGCTGGTCACCCGCAGTATGGCCCCCGCCGCCGTGGTCGAGGCCCAGCCCCGGAAGTGACCTCTCCGCTCAGGTGCGGGTTCCGTCACGGAGCAGGCGCACCACGGCTTGCTCGACGGGCCCGTGCGTGGCGGGGATGCCGTACGGGCACTCCTCACCCAGATATGGCAGCGCTTCGGCGATCGTCACCCCTTCTTCGTAGAGTTCGATCACGCGCGGGTTGATGTACGAGGCCCGGCAGACCGCGGGCGTGTTGCCGAGAAAGTCGGCCACCTCCCGCGCCGCGCGGGCGATGGCACGGCGGCGCGCGGTCTCACTGCGTGCGACGGGCTGGGAGACCGCGAGGGCCACGGCCGCCATGACGGTGGCGTGCCAGGTACGGAAGTCCTTGGCGGAGATGTCCAGACCGGACACGTCCTTGAGGTACGCGTTGACCTCGTCGCCGCTCACGTCGTGCCAGGCACGCCGCTCCCAGTAGGCCAGCAGCCGGTCACCGCCGCCCCGGCGCCGCATCAGCGCCGTCAGGCTCCGGCAGGTGGCGGGGTCGATGACACTCTGGACGAGCTCCTGGCCGGCCTTGCCGGTGTAGGTGAACACGACGGCGCCGGCCCGGCAGCGAGAGTGCTCGCGCAGCAGCGTCGTCAGGCCGTAGCTGTGGTTGAGTTCGGTGTAGCGGTCGCTGCCGATGCGGAAGCATCCGAGGTCGAGCAGGCGTACGGCGGTGGCGAGGACCCTGCGGCGCGTCAGTCCCCGCTCGTTCAAGTGCCCCTCGACCACGGCCCGTAGGGCGGGCAGGGCCTCTGCGACATCCAGCACGTGCCCGTGCTTGGCCTGCTCCTGTGCGGCGCGGAACCGCGGATGGTAGAGGTACTGGCGGCGCCCGGCGGCGTCCGTACCGACGGCCTGCAGATGTCCGTTGGCCCCGGTGGCAGATCCACACATCCCGCCAGGCCGGCGGAATGACCAGCGCCCGAATCCGCTCCAACTCCTGCCGGTCGCGCAGCGCTTGACCCGTGGAGTCGTAGTAGCGGAAGCCACGGCCGTGGCGTCGACGTCTGTACCCGGGCTCGGTAGGCCGGCTGTGGTGGAAACGCAACCCCAACCCCCCTCGTCAGCCTTCCCTGGCGAGGAAGGTCTCTCTTCCGGTACCCACACCCGTATATCAGGGGCGCCGCCAGGCGTCGTCGGTCAGATGGCTGCCGGCCTGCGGTCCCATCCGCAGCATGCCGCCGTCCACCGCCCAGGAGGCGCCCGTGACGTACGACGCGCCGGGGCCGGCGAGGAAGGCGATCACGGCCGCGACCTCCCGGGCATCGCCGGGGCGCCCCAGCGGCACGCCCGGCCGTCGCTCGGCGGTGACGTCCGTGTCCTCCTGTCCGGTCATGGGAGTGGCGATCTCGCCCGGAGCCACGGCGTTCACGGTGATTTCGTGTTCGGCCAGTTCCAGCGCCATGACCTGCGTGAGCAGTCCGAGACCGCCCTTGGCCGCGCAGTACGGCGCCGCGCCGACCCGGGGCTGGTGCTCGTGGACGCTGGTGACGTTGATGATCCGGCCGCCGCCGCCCTGAGCGATCATGCGGTGGGCGGCGCGCTGAGCGCACAGGAAGGGCCCCACCAGATCGACGTCGACGACCTGGCGCACGGTGCTGAGATCCAGGTCGAGGAACGGGGTCATGGTCCCCGTCCCGGAGTTGTTGACCAGCACGTCGATCCTGCCCAGCCGCTCGGCCAGCCGGTCTATGACCTCGGCGGCCTCGGGCAGCCGGGTGAGATCCAACTGCTCGATCTCGGCCCGGCGCCCTGCCGCGCGTACCTCGTCCGCCGTCCGCTGTGCCCCTTCGCGATCGCTGTGCCAGGTGACACCGATGTCCATGCCGGCTTCGGCCAGCCGGACAGCGGTGGCACGGCCGATCCCGGAGTCGGACCCGGTGATCAGTGCCACGGGGGCGGCAGGAGAGTCGGGAGCGGGGTGCTGCGGTTCCATGGCGACTCCAAATGATGGTCGTTGCTCCGAGAACGAGCCGACAGGCCCCACGGCGGATCCGGCGGTGGCCGGGAGCCATGCCTGCCACTCCAACTCCCCGGCACGGACCCCGTGTTCACCCCTCGGCACGGTTTCCCGACTTCGGCGCCACGGGTCAGAGGGTCGAACCGGGATTCCCAGGCCGGATGCGTCCTCGCCAGGCGCCCGTTTCACCCCCGTGCTGCTCGATGTAGTCCTTGAAGCGGCGCAGGTCTCCCTTGACCCGGCGGTCGATCATGCCGAGCGCGTCCGCGCCCTTCTCCGCGACTCCGGTGGGCTCGACGTCCATGGTGAGTTCCACGCGCGTGTGCGTGTCGTCCAGCTGCTCGAACCTGACCGATCCACGCTGCCGGGTCTCGCCGTCGACGGTCCGCCAGGTGATCCGGTCGTCCGGCAACTGGTCGACGATCTCGGTGTCGAACTCACGCCGCACCCCGCCGACACTCGTCACCCAGTGGTTGTGCCGGTCGTCGAGCTGCCGCACCTCCTCGACGCCCTCCATGAAGCGCGGGAACTCCTCGAACTGCGTCCACTGGTTGTAGGCCGTGTGGAGCGGCACCTCGACGTCGACTGCTTCCTTCACCGTGCTCATCGTTTCTCCTCACTGGCGTTCGTCGCGCGCGGAGCCCAGCGGCCCCACGCGTCCGCACGACGCCGGGTACCCGGGCCCGAGGCATGAAGACCTGCATACCGGGGCGAATCCCTCATCGGCTAGGGGCGTCAGTCCTGGACAAGTTGATCGGCGAGGCGATGCGCCTGGGCCAACAGCGTTCCGTACGTCACCAGCGCGTCCGGATCGTCGGACACGGCTTCCGGCAGCCGCACGCGGAATTCGCCGAGCCTGCGGTGGAGTTCCCCGACCGCCTCACGCAGTTGCTCCGCGGCGGAGTCCTCACGGCCGCTCGGGGCGAACCGGGCCTGGCTGTAGAGCCGGACGGCGCGGGCCGTGTGCCGTAGGAAATCCGCGTAGGTGCGAGTGAGCTCCGTGACCGGCAGAGCCGCCTTCCCACCGGCCGCGGTCTCCCCCACCGTCCGGGTCACGCCCGCGGTATGGACAGCGACGTAGTCGAGCACCGCGAGCACGTCCGAGTACACCGTGTCGTCGGGGGAAGAAGTCCGCCCTCCTCGGCGCGCACGCGGGTTGACGCGCACGCTTTCACGGCCCCAGCCGATGGCCGACCGGGCCTGGTCGACCAGGCGGCCCAGACGGAGCGCACGCTCGTGCCACTCTCCGGCCTGATGGCCGTCCCACTCACCGGAGGCCAACCCGTCGGCGACCGCCTCCAGGATCTCCTGAGCCTCACAGGCCGCGTCCTGAAGTGCCGCCCTGGCGTCCCGCAGGTACACCGGGGGCCGAATCAGCGCGTTGACCACGACGCCGACCAACGCCCCGAAGAGCGCCTCCGCGATACGGGCGCCCGACGACGTGATGCTGACCGGGCCACCGGTCAGCACGAAGAGCGCACCGGTGGCGGCATAGATCCCCTGACTGCCCAGACGCCGCCACTGCCCCAGCAACAGCACTACCGGAAGGACGACGGCCATCGTGACCATCGAGCTGTTCAGCAACAACGCCACCGCTGTCGCCAGCGCCGTACCCACCGCGATCGCCGCGACCTGCTGCAGCCCGTGCGCGACCGACCGGTAGACCGTCGACTCGACGAGCACGACCGCGACCCACGGTGCCACGAACGCCATCGGCGCCTCGAGCCACCAGCCCACGACCGCCCAGGCCACCCACGCGGCCAGCGCCGCCTTGCCCGCCTGCACCACCAGATCCCGCTCACGCCCCGGACCCGTCCATGCCCGCCGCACCGCTGCTACGGCGGCCCCCGCACCGCGGCGGCCCGCCTGGCCCGCCCTACGCATCCACTCCATGACACAGCAAGTGCCACACCAGGAACGAAACGCACCCGCCAACCGTCATTTCACTCAACCTCGCCGGTCGATCGCGCGGGTGGAGGTGCGGAGACGGCGGCCGTCCGGCGGCCTACCCCTCTCCCCCGTGACGGCGTGGAGACCGGTCTCACGCGGGTACTCGGGGCCGGTGGCGGTGAAGGCGCCGCCCGAACCACGAAGGGATGGAGTGCTCCCATGACTCAGCATGTCAGCGACGTGATGACGAGCGCACCGGTGTCCGTGGAACCGCAGACCTCGGTGACGGCCGTGGCCCGGATGATGCGGGACGAGAACATCGGTGCCGTACTGGTCACCGACGGCGAACGACTGCGCGGTCTGGTCAGTGACCGCGACCTGGTGGTGCGCGCGCTGGCCGACGGCGGCGATCCGAACAACACGACGGTGGCGGACGCCTGCAGCGACGATCTGGTCACTGTGGGGCCCGACGACGACCTGAGCCGCGCCGTGGACATGATGCGTGAGCACGCCGTGCGCCGGATACCGGTCGTGGACCAGGAGCAGCACGCGGTGGGCATCGTCTCCCTCGCCGACCTGGCCATCGAACGCGACCCGGAATCGGCGCTCGGCGACATCAGCGCCGCCAGGCCCAATACGTAACGCCCGCCTCGAACCGATCCGGCGAGAGGGACCGTTTCGCCACGGATCGGCCGGGAAACCCGGATCTTCCTCGTTCGTTGCGAAGGTGAGGACAGTGACCGGACAGCACGACGAACTGCCGATCCCGACAGCGACGCCATGAGAGCGAACACGCCAACCGTGCCATGGTGATGCGGCTTCCGGAGGCCAGGCTCGACCGGCCGCCCGCCGACACCACCGCGTCCTCGGACGGAGGACACGGCGGCCCCATGACACCGGACCCGCCCCGAGGCGGGTCGAAGGTCACCCCGCAGACGGCCGCTCCGCCCCTGCACGCGCCGCCGCACGGCACACCTGATCAGCCGGCCAAGCCCAAGGCCAACCGGACGTAGCCGGCCTGGAGCCGAGAGGACATGCGCCATGGCGACTCCTGACCCCGAACCGAGGCGAACCCCAGGGCTCGAACCAGGCGGCGGAGTGTCGCCCGGGGAGACTCCACCCGCCGAGGGCGGCACCCACGGCATCTCCCATCCGGAGCCGCCCGAGCTGCGCAAGGGATGGGGAGCGATGCCGCTCACCTTGATCATGGTGGTGGTGGCGCTGGTGGCAGTCGGGCTGATCGCCATGATGGTGGCCCTGATCGCGTGACGCTTCCCGACGCTCCCGGCCGGCACAGCCGGGAGCGTCGGGACTGCTGCTTGTCGACCCTTCTCGTCCCTCACAGTGGACGAATGTCCGCCACCGACCATCCAAGATTTCCTGAATTCAGGATTCGCTGTACTGTCGTGATGTGCTGACCGTTGCCTCCGACATCGACGTGCTGGCCCGCTTCGGCCGCGCGCTCGCCGATCCCATCCGCTGCCGCATCCTGCTCTCGCTGCGCCAGGCACCGGCCTATCCGGCCGACCTCGCCGACCAGCTCGGCATCTCGCGCACCCGGCTCTCCAACCACCTGGCCTGTCTGCGCGACTGCGGCCTGGTGGTCACCGTGCCCGACGGCCGGCGCTCCCGCTACGAACTCGCCGACGAACGGTTCGGCCACGCCCTGGACCACCTGCGCGCCGCGGTCGTCGCGGTGGAGGCGGACAAGACCTGCCCCGACGCGGACAGGGACGGCTGCTGCTGATGACCGCGACATCCCTCGGACCCTCCCCGGCCCGCCGCGAGACACTCGCCCGGCGGATACGGCTGCTGGTCGGCGCGACGATCATCTACAACGTCGTCGAGGCCGTCGCGGCCCTGACGGCGGGCACGATCGCCTCGTCCACCGCACTGATCGGCTTCGGCCTGGACTCCGTCATCGAGGTCTCCTCCGCCGCCGCGGTCGCCTGGCAGTTCTCCGCCCGCGACCACGCGGTCCGTGAAGCCCGGGAGCACACCACGCTGCGGATCATCGCGGTCTCCTTCTTCGTGCTCGCCGCCTACGTGACCACCGACGCCGTCCGCGCGCTGACCGGTACGGGCGAGGCCGAGCCCTCCCTGCCGGGCATCCTCCTCGCCGCCCTCTCTCTGGCGGTGATGCCGTTCCTGTCCGCCGCCCAGCGGCGCGCCGGACGGGAACTCGGCTCCGCCTCCGCCGTCGCCGACTCCAAACAGACGCTGCTGTGCACCTACCTCTCGGCGGTGCTCCTGGCCGGCCTGGTCCTCAACGCCGCTCTCGGCTGGTCCTGGGCCGACCCCTTCGCCGCCCTCGCCATCGCCGCCCTCGCCGTCAAGGAGGGCCGCGACGCCTGGCAGGGCAAAGGCTGCTGCGCCCCGGCAACCGCACCCGCGACCACCTCGCCGAGCGACGACGTGGACGCGTGCGGCTGTGGAGCCGACTGCGCATGCTGTTCGTGAACAGCTCGTTGCGGACCGCCCTCAGTACCTTCCGGGGCACTGATACTGGCCAGGCAATCGATCAACAGGAGCAGCGGTGGACTGGACATGGGCGGGAGGGCTGGTCGCGGGCCTGCTGATCGCGACCGTGACCGCCCCGGTGGGGGTGTCCGGAGCGGTGTTCCTCCTCCCCATCCAGCTGAGTGTCTTCGGCGTGCCCAATCCCGCGGTCACCCCGACCAATCTGCTGTACAACGTCGTCGCCGGACCAGGAGCCCTGTGGCGCTACCGGCGCGACGGGGCGCTGCGCGGCGACCTCGCCCGGCGTCTGGTGCTGGGCACCCTGCCGGGTGTCGTCCTCGGCGCCGCCATCCGCGTCTTCGCCCTCCCCGGCCCGGGCGTCTTCCGGCTCCTGATCGCCGCCCTGCTGCTGCCGCTCGGCCTGTGGCTGTGCCTGCGCGCCCTCACCCCGGCTCGTCACCGGCCGCCGCCCGCAGGCGAGTTGAGCCCACGCGCACTCACCGGCCTCGCCCTGGCGGTCGGAGTGGTCGGCGGTATCTACGGCATCGGCGGCGGCTCCCTCCTCGGACCGATCCTCGTCGGACGCGGCCTGCCCGTCGCCCGCGTCGCCCCGGCCGCACTCGCCGCCACGTTCGCCACCTCCGTCGTCGGCGCCACCGCCTACGCGCTGCTCTCCTTCGTCAGCTCCGCGGACGTCGCCCCCGACTGGTGGCTCGGACTCGCCTGCGGCACCGGCGGACTGATCGGCGGCTACCTCGGCGCCCGTCTCCAACCTCGTCTGCCTGAACAGGTTCTACGGCTCCTGCTCGGCGCCCTCGCCGCGGGCCTCGGCGCTCTGTACGCGGTCCAGACCCTGAACTGATGCCGGTCCAGGGGACGATCCGCCCGCCATCTCCGAACCTGCGCCGCGAGCGGGGTTCTTTCTCGCGGGTCACGGTTTCCTCGGTCACGCACACAAGAGTGCCTGGCCAGGTCCTGTTCCGATCTTCCTGAGCGCTCTCCGCCCCCGGCACCGGGCGGGCTCCAACCCGGCCCGGGGACGAGCTCATGCCGAGGCGCCGGCTGGAGCCGCATCGCCGACAACGCGGCTCCAGCCTCTGCCTTCCGGTGCGGCGCGACTCCCGCAGCGCCGACGCCGGAGAGCATCCCGCACGAGGACCTTTGCGAGGGGAGCTCGGTCCTCGCACTTCGGCCGCCGCCGCAGGCGCGGCGGCGGCCGGATACTGAAAGCCTCCCACCACCACCGCGCCCTGTCTGCCATGTCGGCAAACCGGCCCCCAGCCCGCCCCTGGCCCGCTCCGGTATCGGGCCAGGACGAAGGCCGCACAGCAGCGGCGACCGCGTCCGTGCTGGTCAGCCTGGCGGCCGGGGCTCCACCTCGTTCACCACCTGGGCGGCCATGCGCAGGCAGATCACGGGGAGTTCGGGGGCGTCGCGGATCCAGTCCTCGGTGTCGACGCCGGCCACCACTCCTGCCGTCCACAGGGTCGCCAGCAGGCGGGTGGCCAGGTCGCGCTCGGCTCCCGTGGCCGTGGGAGCCTGACGACGGACGGCGACGGTCGCCTGCTCGATCAGGGACGGCTCCAGCAGCCACCGGATCCCGGCCCCGGCCCCGGCCTCCACAAGGAAACCCGCATAGATCGCCATGAAGATGCGCGCGGTGTCGGACTCCTTCTCCAGACCGACCCGGGCCTGCTCGGTGAACTGCGAGATCAGGCCCAGGTGGTCACTCAGATGACTCGACGGCGTCCCACGGCTTCGCCGTCGCTCGCCATTAGTCATGTCCGCACCATCCCGGCGTCAAGAGCTCTTCCCGAGCTCGGGCCGGCCCCGCCCTTCAGTGGAAGGCCCGCCGACGGTCAGAGCCTGCTCAACGCTGTCATGGACCGCCAGCACCCCGGTCAGACCCACGATGCGCAACACCGCGTGAGGCCATCTGCGCGACACCACCACCCGCACCGCGATCCCCTGCTCACCCGCCTGCTGCCGCAGGTCCTCCAGCACCGCCACCCCGGCCATGGTCAGGAACGGGGCAGCGGCCCAGTCCACGACCACCGCGGCCACGCCGTCCGGCGAGGAGGGGCTGAAGTGGGTGCGGCACAACGACCGCAGGTCCCGCCGGAGCAGTTCAGCGTTGCCGATGTCCACCTCCGGGGGCATCTCCACGATCAGACAGTCCTGCCGGATGGACGTTCGAAGCGTCATGAGGACCGCCTCCGCACTGCCGTTGCCTCTGCACAAGTGCCGTCTCAAGGCACAACAGCAGTATGCCCATCCGAAATCGCGATTTCAGCCGACTTGAGCCAGAGAAAGGGACCGAGACGTTCCCGCACACCAACACGGCGGCCGCTCAGCGCAAACCGGACAGCACTGCCACGGCCGTAGCCCGCCCGTGGACGGGCACTCCACGCGGGCCGCCCGATCGGTCAGCCGGTCACGTGCCCACAGCAGTGCGGGACGGGACGCAGGCGGTCAGCTCCGCACGGCCGAACAACAGGGCGTAGCCGGAAGGGAGTTGGGCGAGGATGCGGTTGAGGAGTTCCTCGCCGGCGAGCTGGGCCACGATGCGCAGGACGGTGCCGGTGTCCCAGCGTGTGGTGGCCAGACTGCCGCCGGTGCGTGACGCCAGCTCCTTGACGAAGCCCCAGCCGGTGAGGGGTTCGGTGGCGGGGATCTGGGAGGTGAACGTGACAGCGGCCTCGTACGGCAGTCGGGCCGCGAGTTCCACGCGTTCATCGCCCGTGAGCTGACGTCCGAAGGCGTCCAGCACGGCGCGCACGGCCTGTTCGGCCTGGGCGCGGGTGGCATAGGCGCCTTCGTAGCGCACTTGTTCCAGCATCTGCTCGAACGTGACACCCGTGATGCCCGGTAGTTGCTGGTCGATCATCGCTGACGCGGTTGCCTTTCTCGTCGAGGATGGTTCGCCGGTGAGCGGCGCAAAATCCCCCGCCCCCGGTCTCGGCGTCGCCTGGGCGGAGGAGTGCGGCTGCCGGTGCTAGACGCGCTGAGGGTGGCCGAACAACAGGTCATAACCCGCCGGGAGTTGGAGCAGTATGCGGCGGGTGAGCTCATCGCCCGCCGCATCGGCGGCCACGCTGAGCACGGCGCTCACGTCCCAGGCGGCGGTCTGTTCGGTCGCTCCCTCGATCCATGCCGCGGTGGCCCTCACGAACCGCTCGGGGGACAGCGGCTCGCGCGCCTGGAGCGGGTTGACCAGGATGAGCGCCAGCTCCTCCGGCAGCCGTGCGGCCAGTTCCGCTCTCACCTCGCCCACCACGTGCGCACCCAGCATCGCCAACACCGTGCGGGCGGCCCGCGCGGCTTCCTCGGTGCTCTCGTATCCGCCGCGTTCCTTGACGTGGTCGAGGAACGCCTCCCATCGCATCACCATTGCTGCTCCCGTGCCTGTGTGTGGGCGGCGAACGGAGGACGGGGCCGCTCACGGGGAGGCCGTCCCCGTCCTCCGGTGCGGCCGGAAGGGGTTCAGCCGCTGATCTCCTTGCGCGTGGACCCGCCACCGATGGTGATCTTGCGGGGCTTGGCGCGCTCGGCGATCGGGATACGCAGGGTCAGCACCCCCGCGTCGTAGTCCGCCTTGATGTGCTCGGTGTCCAGGCTGTCGGCGAGTACGACCTGGCGGGAGAAGACGCCCAGCGGCCGCTCGGAGAGCTCCATCTGGACGTCGTCCGCCTTGTTGACGGGACGGCGCTCGGCCTTGACAGTCAGCATGTTCCGCTCGACGTCGATGTCGATCGCGTCCGAGGCCACACCGGGCAGGTCGAAGGCGATCACGTACTCCTCGCCCTCACGGTAGGCGTCCATCGGCATCGCCGACGGCCGCGACCAGGTGCCGTTCGTGTTCAGGAGCTGCTGGGTGAGCCGGTCGAGCTCACGGAAAGGGTCGGTACGCATCAACATCGTCAAACACCTCCAGCGTTCGGATCAGGCACTGTGCCAATGCGTTCACCTGCCATCGTTGTAACATGTCATCCAAACGATGACAAGTTCTGAGTCATCGAAAGGATGACATGACTGTGGAGGCCCGATGACCAGGGATGATGAGCCCACCCCCCGCGCCCACGGCCTCTCGCCGGCATCGTTCCTCGCCGCCGCGACAGCGCTGGACACGATCCACGAGGCCCTGCACACCGCACAGACCGGACAGGACGGCGCGCCCCCTGAGTCCGATCAGAGCGGTTCCGAGCGGGCACTCGCCGTGCTCCTGCTGCTGCGCGAGGCACGCGAGCAACTCGCCGAGTGGGAACCGGGCCTGATCGAAGCCGCACGGGAGGCCGGCGCCAGCTGGGCCGACCTCGCCCACCCGCTCGGCGTCTCCAGCCGCCAGGCTGCCGAACGCCGCTACCTGCGCGTTCGCCCGGGAACGCCGGGGTCCACGGGCGAGCAGCGGGTGACAGCCACCCGCGACCGCCGCGCCGCCGACCGCACCGTCACCGCCTGGGCCCGCGCCAACGCCGCCACCCTGCGCCGGCTCGCCGGTCAGATCACGGCGCTCACCGATCTCCCCGCCGCCGCCCGGACCCCGCTGGCCGCACTCAACGCGGCTCTCGCCGACAACGACCCGGCTGCCCTCGTCGCCCCTCTGACGGACGCGCACCCCTACCTGGCAGGCCACCCCGGCCTCGCCGCCCGTGTCGACGACCTCACCCACCACACCGGCCGACTCCGCCGACGCAGCGAAGACCAGCGCCGTAACCGCGCCTGACCCGCTGCGATCTCGTGATGGACGGCCGTACTACGGGCAACGACGGCCCGGGACCTGGGACTTCCAGCACCAGGGCCCGAGCCACCACCTGCCGGCGCTGCGCACAGCGCACCGCGGCCTGCACGCATGCCACCGTGATTTCGAGCGGGGCCTTCACCGCATCGCCGAGCCGGCTCGGGCCGGCGGCCCACCCCGTCGGGGAGTTGGACGCCGCCGCCGATGTCCTCGGTCCGGCCTCCTCGCGTCAGACCACCTCGACCGAGCCGGCCTCGTTTCCGACGATGTCCCGCAATCGCCTCTTGTCGATCTTGCCGACCTTCGTCAGCGGTAGCTCGTCCACGATCCGCAGGTCTTCGGGGAGCTTGTACCGGGCCACCTGCATCGCGGCGAGGGCGGTGCGGACCCCTGCGAGGGACAGGTCAGCACCCGGTTCGGCGACGACGACCACGCACACCCGCTCCCCCAGGTCCGCATCGGGCTTGGCGACAGCGGCGACGCGGGCGACACCCGGCAGGCGGTAGACGAGGTTCTCGACCTCCTCCGCGGAGATCTTCTCGCCACCCCGGTTGATCATGTCCTTGTCGCGTCCTTCGACGACGAGGTTGCCCGAAGGGTGCACCCGGACGATGTCGCCCGTGCGGTACCAGCCGTCAGGGGTGAAGGCGCGGGCGTTGTGCTCATCGGCCCGGTAGTAGCCGCGCGGGGTGTACGGGCCGCGGGTGAGGAGGGCGCCCATGCCTCCGGGGGGTACGGGGTGGTCGGAGTCGTCGACGATGAGGATTTCGTCGTCGGGACACATGGGGCGTCCCTGGGTTTCGATCTTGACGTCGTCGGGGTCGTCCCCGCGCGTGTAGTTCAGCAGGCCTTCCGCCATGCCGAACACCTGCTGGAGCGTGCCCCCGAGCACCGGTTCGGCACGGCGGGCGACCTCCGGGGCCAGACGGGCGCCGCCGACCTGAAGGAGCCGTAGTGCGGGCGGGGCGGGGTGGCGGCCGGAGGTCACGGCGTCGATCCACCGCTGGACGACGGCCGGCACGGCGGCGGTGGCCGTCACTCCCTCGGCCGCCATCAGGGGCAGCACCTTGTCGGGATCCGGGGTGCGGGCCAGAACGACACGGCCGCCGTTCATGAGGGTGCCCAGGATCCCGGGACAGGCCAGCGGGAAGTTGTGCCCGGCGGGCAGTGCCACCAGGTAGACGGAGTCCCGGTCGAAGCCGCAGACTTCGGCGCTGCGCCGCGCGTTGTACTCGTAGTCGTCGTGGGTGCGGGTGATGAGCTTCGGCAGTCCGGTCGTCCCGCCGGAGAGCAGAAAGACGGCGATGTCGCCGCTGTCCGGGGCGATCCGGTCGAGCCGGGCGCGCGCGGCGGCCGGGTCGTCGGCCGGTTCGGCCAGGGCGCGCAGATCCGTGGCGTCGGCGCCGCCCGTGCCACCCGCGACGAGCAACAGCCGTACGCTCGGCGTGGCTTGGGCGACCTCGCGTCCCAGGGCCTGGTGGTCGAAGTCGCCGATGCGGTCAGGTACGGCGATCGACGTGACCTCGGCATGCGCGGCCAGGTAGCGCAGTTCGTGACCGCGGTGCGCGGGCAGCGCCATCACGGGGGCGATCCCGGCCCGCAGACAGGCCAGGGTGAGCGTGACGAACTCCCAGCCGTTGGGCAGCTGCACGAGCATCGCGTCACCGGGGACCAGTCCGGAATCCAGCAGGCGGCACGCCAACGCGTCGGCCCTGTCGACGAGTTGGCGATACGTCAGACGCGTGTCGCCGTCCACGACGGCCACCGTGTCGCCGTAGGCCGCGGCCCATTCGTGCAGGTACGACCCGAGCGGCCGGGCCCGCCAGTACCCGGCCTCGCGATAGCGGTCCGCCGCTTCCTTGGGCCAGGGAACGAATCCTTCACGCATCGTCGGATCCTCCTTGATCCCGGGTGTCACGCAGCAGAAGTACGGCGTCGAGCGCGACGACGTCGCCGTCGGGAAGGACGCGCAGGGGGTTGATCTCGCACTCGGCCACGGCCGCGTCGGCGGCGAGGGAGGCGAGGGCCAGCAGCACGTGGGTGAGTCGTGCGCGGTCGACCGGGGTGGCGCCGCGCGCGCCGAGGAACATCTCGCGGGTGGCGAGCTCGTCGAGCATCGTGTGGGCCTCCTGCGCGGACAGCGGCGCGAGGCGCAGAGAGACGTCGCCGAGGATTTCGGCGGCGGTTCCCCCGGCGCCCAGCGCCAGCACGGGACCGAAGACGGGGTCGCGGCGTACGCCGACGATGAGTTCGGGGCCCGTGGGCGCCATCTGCTCGACCAGCAGCGCGGGGCTGGCGGGCATGCGGGCGAGGGCGTCTTCGAGCTCCTCGTGTGTGCGGATGCCGACCTGGACCCCGCCGACCTCCGTCTTGTGCAGGACCTCCGCATCGAGGATCTTCACGACGACCGGTCCGCCGAGGTCGTCGAGAGCCGCGTGCGCCGCGGCCGGATCGGCGCACACGCGGCGCACGGGCGTACGGATGCCCAGCTCCGCGAGGACGCCCTTGGCGGTGTGCTCGTCGACCGGGCCCGACGGGGGCAGGGTGGGTACTTCGGGGACGGTGACCACGTTGGCCTCGAGACGGAAGCGGGCCGCCGCGTCCTCGACGAGCGCGCGCACCATGGTCGATCCGGAGGCCGGTGTGGCCGCGCAGGGGATTCCGGCTTCGCCGAGTTGTCGGCGGGTCTGCCGAGCCTGCTCCACGGGCCCGCCGACGACGGCGACGAGCGGGGTGGCGGTGCGGGCGCCGGCCAGCGCGGCGGGAAGGTCGACGGCCGTGGGTTCCAGCAGCCCGTACACGGCGGTGACGTCGATGCCGGGATCTTCCGAGACCCGCTCCACGACCTGGGTGAGGGTGGGTGAGGGGCGGCCGGTGTCGACGGGGTTGTTCAGATAGGTGAGGGCCGGGAGCAGGTCCCGCAGCTCCTTCACCGTCCGTTCGACCAGCGGCGGGACCTGAATGCCGTGGGAGCGCAGGTCGTCGGTGAGCAGCAGACCGGGTCCGGCCTGTGCGGTGACCAGGCCGATGCCCGGGCGGGGGTGGGCGGTGAGGCGTACCCGGCTGAGCGCGGTGACGGCGTCGACGAGGTCGCGTTCGTCATCGACGAGGACGGCTCCGGCCTGGCGCAGAGCTGCCCGGGTGACGCGCCAGGAGGTGGCCAGTGCGCCGGTGTGGGAGCGGGCGAAGTCGCCGATGTCGCTGCGGCCGACGACCAGGGCCACGACGGGGACACGACCGGTCAGGCGACGTACGGCCTCGGTGAGGCGACGGCCTTCCGCGGCGGTCTCCACGTGCAGGGCGACGGCCCGTACGTCGTCGTCCTCCGCGAGGTGGCGCAGTACGTCGGCCTGCGTGACGTCCAGGCTGTTGCCCAGCCCGACCCCGAGGCGCAGGCCCACGCCGGCCTCGGCCAGGGCGAAGGCCAGCGCGTGGTTCACGCCGCCGCTCGCGGCCACCACCGCCACCGGCCCCGGAGCCAGGTCGGCCGCGCCCGGCACGAAACTGGCCGTCAGCCGTCGGTGGGGGGCGAGGAAGCCCGAGGTGTTGGGCCCCAGGACACGGATGCCGGTGTCCCGCACCACCTCGGCCAACGCCTGCTGGTACAGCGCGCCCTCGCCGCCGGCTTCGGCGAATCCTCCGGCGCACACGAGGGCGGCGCGGGCACCCGCGGCCGCCGCCTCGCGCAGCGCGTCGGCGGTCACGGCGGCCGGAATGCAGGAGATGACCAGGTCCGGTGTGACGTCGTGGGCCGCGGAGGCTTCGGCGATGCTCGGGAAGAAGCCCCGGTCTGGGTCCGGGCGGCCGGTGTTGACCTTCATCACCGGTCCGGGGAAGGAGGCGAGGGAGTCGGTCATCGCCGCGCCGAGCTTTCCGGGGGTGGCCGACGCGCCGAGTACGGCGATGGCTCGGGGCGCGAACAGCGGTTCCAGGCCGGTCACTTGATGCCTCCGACGAGGTCGGCGCGGCCGGACAGCAGCAGCGTGGTCGCGCTGTCGTCGTCGTACGCGCCGATGACGGCGGAGGGCAGGCCGTGCGCGAGCCGGGCCTCCTCGGCGACCAGCACGCGGGTCAGCGCCGTACCACCGCGTACGCCGATGAGCGGAGCGCCCGCCTCTGCCGTTTCCCGCACCTGATCGAGGGCGAGCGGCAACCCCTCCTCGGTGTCCGGGGCGTCGATCCACACGCCCGCCCCCGACGTCTGGCCGCTGAAGGGGGCCATCGGGATGCCGGTGCCGTCGGTCCCGGTGAGGACCTCGTCGCCGGCTGTCACTCGGCGTGAAGGGAGCCGGAACGGTCCGCCATGGAAGGGTGTCTCCAGGGGTGGTGCGTCGTGGCTCTGCCGCCACCATCCGTCGACGCGGTCCACGTACGCCGCGTCGCGCACGGCGAGTTTGCCGCGCGGGATGCTGCGGGTGAGGAAGTGGAAGGCGAACTGCGTCGGGGCGTCGAAGGAGCGGACGTAGCGGCCGAAGTGCTCCCACCACGACAGGCTGGGCCGCGCCGAGTTCTGGATCTTCTCGACCTTGGGGCGGCGACGCTCCTCGTAGATCTCCAGCGCCTCCGGCACGCTGTGCGGCGCCTCCCCCAGGGCCTCGGCCAGCGCGACCGCGTCCTCCATGGCCATCTTGGTGCCGGACCCGACGGAGAAGTGTGCGGTGTGCGCGGCGTCGCCGAGCAGCACCCATGTGCCCCGTCGCCAGGAACGGGCCCTGCGGGTGGCGAAGTTGGCCCAGCGGGAGTTGTTGCCGACCAGTGGGTGCCCGTCGATCTGGTCGCGGAAGAGGTCTTCCAGGTAGCTCTTGGTCTTCTCGTCGCTCAGGCCCGGCGGGGTCGACGGATCGAAGGCGTCGAGTCCGGCCCTGGCCCAGGAGTCCGCGTCGGTTTCGACGATGAAGGTGCTCAGCGAGTCGCTGATGGGGTAGGCGTGGGCGGCGAAGACACCGTGAGGGCCGACCTGGTGGACGAAGGTGAGCCCGTCGAACAGGTAACTGGTACCGAACCAGATGAACTTCGCGCTCGCCACGTCCGCCGTGGGTGCGAAGTCGTCGGCGAACAGGGTGCGGAAGCGGCTGTTGGCGCCGTCGCACACCACCACCAGGTCGAAGTCGTCCAGCTCGGCGGGATCGCGGACCTCGTGCTGGAAACGCATCTCGACGCCCTCGGCGCGGGCCCTCTCCTGCAACAGGCTCAGCAGCGTCTTGCGCACCACGGCCGCCATACCCATGCCGCCGACGCGCTCGCGGGCGCCGTGCACGCGGACCTCGATGTCGTCCCAGTGCCTGCCGTGCTTGTCCAGCGCCTCGCTGAGGACGGGGTCGGCGGCGTCGATGGCGTCGAGGGTGGCGTCGGAGAAGACCACGCCGAAGCCGAACGTGTCGTCGGGGCGGTTGCGTTCGAAGACCACGACCTCGGCCTCGGGCCGGCTCCGCTTCACCAGCGTGGCGAAGAAGAGTCCTCCGGGGCCTGCGCCGATGCAGGCAACTTTCATCGTCATTCCTTCGCGCTCACAGCCACGCGGGCAGTTTCGGCAGGGATGCCCCACCGGTCGGGTACAGGGGGCCGGGCACAGGTCGCCCGGTCGCGTAGGCGGCCAGGCTGGGCAGGTCACCGCTCACCACGACCGGTTCCGCGCTGCCGGGCGCGCCCAGGGGCCAGGTGCGATCGGCGTCCTGGGTCCGCAGTTCGACGGGGGGACAGTCCTGGCGGGCCCGGAAGGCGGCTGTCACGTCGTCCAGGAGCGCGGCGCACACCTCGTGCGGGACGTCGTCGAAGCTGGTGTCGATGTTCAGGTCGACGGCGTGCACCCACACCTCGCGCACCCGCATCCAGGCCACTTGGGAGGCGGGCACCTCACGGCCTCGCGCGGTGCGGACGGTCGCTGCCCAGCACTCGTCCGGCAGGGCGGTGAGTTCCGCGGCGAGCCGGCTGTCGGCCGCGAGCAGGTCCGCACGCAGCTCCGTGGCCGGGCGCCGGGCGCCCTGCTCGATCTCGCGGGCACGCTGGTCGCCGCTGGTGTACATGGGCGTCTCGACTCCGGTACGCGCCCAGGTCAGCAGATTGACGAGTGCGTCGGCGTTGCGGGCGACGTGGGCGACGAGGTGGGCCCGGCTCCAGCCCGGCAGGGACGAGGGCCTGGTGATGCCCGGGTCGGTCAGCCGGTGCACGGCGGCCTCGAAGGCCGCCGTGCCCTTGGCCGCCTGCTCCAGCATCGGGGCCGGGCGTGAGCTCACCGCGTCTCCCGGCGGCAGGTGTTGCGGGTCTCGCCGATCCCCTCGATCCGGGTGACGAGGAGCGAACCGTCCTGCAGATAGCGGGCGGGCTTGCGGGCATGGCCGACTCCGCCCGGTGTACCGGTGGCGATCACGTCGCCGGGCACCAGCGTGATGATCTCGGACAGGTACGCGACCAGCGTGGCCGGGTCGAAGACGAGGTCGCCCGTGTCGGCCTTCTGGACCGTGTCACCGTCGACTTCACAGGTCAGGCTGAGTCCTTGGGCGGACACCGCGGGGTCGTCGGCGGTCACCAGCCACGGTCCGATGGGTGTGGTGGCCTCGAAGGTCTTGCCCTGGTCCCACTGGGTGGTGCGGTACTGCCAGTCGCGGGCGGTGACGTCGTTGAGCACGGTGTATCCGGCGATCGCGGCGCGTGCCTGCTCCGGGTCGGCGTGCCGGACCTCGGCGCCGATGACGACGCCGAGTTCGGCCTCCCAGTCCATCTGCGCGGACGCGGCGGGCAGGGTCACGTCGTCGTAGGCGCCGACCAGGGCCCGCGCGTACTTGTTGAACAGTGTGGGGTGCGAGGGGAGTTCGCGGCCCATCTCCAGAATGTGGGTGCGGTAGTTGAGGCCGACGCACACGACCTTCTCCGGTGCGACGACCACCGGGGCGTAGGCCAGGGCGCCTTCGTAGGTCTCGCCGTCGGCGCCCGCGGCACGCGCCGCCCAGTCGGCGTGGCGCAGGAAGGCCACCAGGTCGCCCTCGCCGAGGTCCACTGCCTTGTCGTCGTCGACGCGGACGGCGCGCGTGGTGCCGTTGACCCGGATGGTGGCGAGCTTCACTTCTGTTCTCCTCGGGAGGTACGGGCGAGGCCCAGGGCCTCGTAGACGGGCTCGTCGCTGAAGCGGAACAGGTCGATCTGAGTGCGGGCGGACAGCGAGACCTCGCACCAGGACGGGACGACGAACAGGTCGCCCTTGGCGATCTCGAAGACCTTGTCGCCGACGCGGGCCACCGCCTCGCCGTCGAAGACCTGCCAGACCGCGGAGCCGACGGTGCGCACCGGGACGGTCTGGGTGCCGGCCCGCAGTCGGCGCATCTCGGTGCGCATCGTGACCAGGGCGTCCTTGCCGGTGGTGGGGTTGGAGAAGCGGATTCCGGCGTGGCCGGGCTCCAGTACGCCGGGGACGCCTTCGTCCTCCAGCTCCAGCTGGGCGGTCAGGGCGGCGTCGGTGTGTTCCCAGCGGTAGGCGTTCAGTGGGGAGTTGGGCTGGTCGGGCTGGCTGATCGGGCGCAGTCCGGGGTGGCCCCACAGTCGTTCGCCGCGTGAGCGGTCGGGGGTTTCGCGGGTGGAGAGCTCGTCGGGGCCGAACTCGAAGAAGCCGGCGTCCAGTTGGGAGACGAGGGGGATGTCGAGGCCGTCGAGCCAGGCCATCGGCCGGTCGGTGACGTTCTGGTGCTCGTGGAAGGCCCAGCTCGGCGTGAGCAGCAGGTCACCTCGCCGCATCGCCACCGCGTCGCCGTCGACGTTGGTCCACACGCCCTCGCCTTCGACCACGAACCGGAAGGCTCCCTGGCTGTGCCGGTGGGAGGGGGCGACCTCGCGCGGCCCCAGGTACTGGATCGCGGTCCACAGGGTCGCGGTGGCGTAAGGGCGGCCCGGCAGGCCGGGGTTGGACAGGGCCATGGCGCGGCGCTCGCCGCCGCGCCCCACCGGTACGAGTTCGCCGGAGCGCTGTGCGATGGGCAGCAGCTCCGCCCACCGCCACAGGTGCGGGACGGCGGCGGGCTGCGGCGACATCGGCATGAGGCCGTCCACCTGGGTCCACAGCGGGATCAGGCCCGCGTCCTCGAAGTCCGCGTACAGCTCGTCGAGCAGCTTGCGCTCGGTCTGTTCGCTGGTGGTGTCGGTCACGGAAACCTCCACGTCGTGTTGTTCGGCGACCGCCGGAAGAAGCGCGCATCGGTCCGCGCTGTTTCCTGACGCTACGCCGATGTTTCCCCTGACCGGAATCCTTGAAGAGTAGGATTCCGCTATGGAGAATGCAGTGGATAGGTCGGCCACTCCGTCGTATCCGGTGAGTGGCGCCGGCAACGCGCTGCGCGTCGTCCGGCTGCTGCACGAGCTCGACGAGCTGCGGGTGATGGATGTCGCCGACCGGCTCGGCGTCGCGCGCTCGACCGCTCACCGGATCCTCGCGATGCTCGTCTTCGAGGGATTCGCGGCGCAGGACCGCCACAAGGTGTACCGGCCGGGACCCGCCCTGCAGGCGATCAGGGGAAGCCAGGCCGCTCCTCCCCCGGATCTGGTCACGCTCGCCCACCCCCACCTGCGACGGCTGGCGGACACCGTCCGTGAGACGACCCACCTGATGGTGCTCGAGGGCAACGGCGCCCGCTTCCTGGACGGCGTGGAGGGCCCCCAGGCGCTGCGCGTCAGCTACCGCACCGGCACCCTCCTGCCCGCCCACGTCACCTCGGGCGGCAAGGCCCTGCTCGCGGCGTTGCCGGCCGACCGGCTCCGGGCCCTCTTCCCCAACGGGCTTCCCGGGGACCGGGCCAAGGCACCCAAGGACTTCGAGAGCCTCGTGAACGAGCTGGTGTCGGTGCGACGGGACGGCTACGCGATCAACCTCCAGGAGAGCGAGCGCGGAGTGCACGCCGTCGGCGCGTGTGTGCGCGACCGCACGGGAGCCGCCGTGGCCGCCGTGGCGGTCGCCGCTCCGTCGGTGCGGTGCACCCGCGCGAGCCTGGCAGCGTTGTCCCGTCCCTTGCTGGCGGCCGTGCAGGACATCGGTCAGGGTCTGTGAACGACGGCGGCGTGCGGCACCGTCATCCCACCGAGTGCCGCACACCGTCGGCCCCCGCCCGGGAGACCGGGTCGGTCACCGGCCGTGTCCGGTCACCTCGAAAGACGGCGCCCAGCGCGGTATCTCGCCCCTGCCGGAGACCAGGCGGATGTTCTTGCTGTAGCCGTACTCGCGCAGGGTTTCCGCCGAGGTCTCCCGGCCGAAGCCGCTCGCGCCGACACCGCCGAACGGCGCGCCCGTGAAGTTCCGGTTGTAGTTGTTCACGAAGACGAACCCGGTGTGCAGGGCGCGGCTGACCCGTAGCGCGCGCTCGGAATCCGGCGTGAACACCGCCGCGACCAGGCCGAATTCGGTGCCGTTGGCGATCTTGACGGCCTCGTCCTCGTCGCGGAACGGGATCATCGAGATGACCGGGCCGAAGATCTCCTCCCGCGCGATGCGCATGTCCGGGCGGACGCCGGTGAACAGCGTCGGCGCGACGTAGAAGCCGCCCGCCAGCTCGGGGTCGTCGGGGAGCGGTGCCTGCGCCGCGATCGTGGCACCCTCCTGGACACCTATGTCGATGTAGTCCAGCACCCGCTTGCGCTGGGCGGCGGACACCATCGGGCCGATGTGCGTGCCCGGATCGGCGCCGTTGCCGACGCGCAGCCGCTTCACCGCGTCGCCGTAGCGGCGCGCGACCTCGTCGTAGATGTCGGCGTGCACCAGGACCCGGGACGCCGAGGTGCACGCCTCACCCTGGTTGTAGAGGCCGCCCTCGATCGCCCACGGCAGCGCCTGGTCGAGGTCCGCGTCCTCGAAGATGATGAACGGGTCCTTGCCGCCGAGCTCCATCAGGGTCGGCGTCAGGCGGTCGGCCGCGGTCTTGATGACCGAGACCCCGGTGGTGGGCGACCCGGTGAACGAGACCTTGCCGACGAGCGGGTGCCCTGCCAGCCGCGATCCGATCGAGCCGGTGCCCGGAATGATGTGCACCACGTCGTCGGGCAGGACGGACTGGATGATCTCCACCATGCGCAGGGCCGACAGCGGGGCCTGCTCCGGCGGCTTGATCACCACCGCGTTGCCGACGGCCAGCGCCGGGGCCAGTTTGCTGGCGGTGTGAATCGGCGGCCAGTTGAACGGCACGATCGCGCCGATGACGCCGTAGGGTTCGAGCACCGTGATGTCCAGCAGGCTTCCGCCGTCGTTGACCTGGCCGGGCATGGAGTCGCACAGGCTCGCGAAGTACTCGAAGATCCCGATCGCCGCGTTCACGTCTCCGTTGCGCGCCTGGGTCAGGGGCTTGCCGTTGTCGCTGCTCTCCAGGGTCGCGATCTCTTCGGCGTGCTCGCGCACCGCCTGAGCGATCTTCCGTAGCCAGCTGCCGCGTTCGCGGGCGGTGCGAGCCTTCCACGCGAAGTGCGCGTCGTAGGCCGTCTGCACGGCCTGGTCGACCTCCTTGTCGCCGGCGCCGTGCACAACGGCCAGCGGCGCGCCGGTCGCGGGGTTGTCGACGGTGAACTGATCGGCGGCGTCCTCGGACGACCACCGGGTGCGGATCTCGGGTGGTGACGACGTGGCCATGGTCGTGCTCCGTTCAGGGGTGTGCTTGGGTCGACGGCTCGCTCGCAAGACGGGGCGGCCGCCGGTCGGTGACGGCCCCTCAGTGCCTGAAAACGATCATTCCGTTCGTGTGTCGGCGATCAGCGCGGCGAGTTCCCGCAGCACATCGGCGCTCGATGCCGCCGCGCTGCCCTCCGCCTTGGTGCCGTTCCTCGCCGCGCCCGCGAAGTCGATGATCCTGTTGATCCGTCCACTGGGTACGCCGAGTTCCAGCGCCAGTTGTACGTAGGTCGTGGCGATAAGGCTTCGCCGGGTGACCGCGGTCGAGGAGGCGGCGAGTGAGGGCTCGGCTGGGAAAGGACGGCGTGGGACATCGCCGTTCTCCCTCGGTGGTGGCGCGGTGGCTGTCCGGACGCACCATCCGCTCGCGCGCATTCCCCGCTTAACGACTGGCGGTCAGTCGGTCTTCTCGCCGCTCTCGGCCAGGATCCTGTTGCGCACACCGGCGAGAGCTCCCGCCATCGCGCCGGCGGGCCGGCCGAAGGTGGTGGCGGAGAACTGGGCGGGGCCTGTCTTGGCGGTGAAGGAGTGCGGGTAGGCGAACTCACGGAGCCCTTCCTCGCCCTGCTTGCGCCCGTAACCGCTGTCACCGCGACCGCCGAAGGGCACCGCGGGGTTGATGGAGAACACCAGGGCGTCGTTGATGCTGGTCATTCCGACCCGGAGCTGACGGGCGATGGCCTCGCCGCGGTCGCGGCTGAAGACAGCGCTGCCCAGTCCGTAGCGGCCGGTGTTGATGTGCGCGATGGCTTCCTCGGTGTCGGTGACCTTGACGACGGCGAGCGTGGGTCCGAACGTCTCCTCGGTCACCGCCAGGGCGTCGGGGCTCACGCCGACGAGGATGGTCGGGGTGACATAGCGCTCCCCCACTGCCTGGAGGCCGCCGACCGTGGCGGTGGCGCCGCGATCGAGAGCGTCCTGGATGTGCTCCCTGATGATCGGGATCTGGGTGGGCAGCGGAACCGGCCCGATCTCCGCGGCCTCGTCGCTGCCGACGCGCACCTGTCGGGCAAGGTCGCTGATCTTCTCGACGAACGCGTCGTGCACCGACTCCACGACGTAGGCCACTTCGAGGCTGATGCAGCCGTGTCCGGTGTTCTGGATGGCGCCCCAGACGACGTGACTGGCGGCCTCGTCCAGGTCGGCGTCCTCGGCCACGATGACGCCGTCCTTCCCGCCGAGTTCCAGCAGCACGGGGGTGAGGGTCTGCGCGCACTGGGCCGCCACCGTCTTGCCCGTGGCGACACTGCCGGTGAACGCGAGCTTGTGCAGCCCGGCGTCGATGAGCGCTCCGCCAGTGGCCCCGAACCCGTTCAGGCACTGCAGGACGTCCGGGAAGTCGGGGACCGCGCGCCGCCAGGTCCGCACGAGCCACTCACCGACGCCGGGGGTGATCTGGCTGGGCTTGAGGATGGCGGCGTTTCCGGCCGCGATCGCCTCGATCAGGATGGCCCCCGGTGTGAGCAGGGGGAAGTTCCACGGGCCGATGACACCGACGACGCCGTAGGGCTGGTATTCGACCCACGCACGCTGGTTGGGCACGGTGGGGCTGCCGGGCAGCTCCCGGCGTCCCAGCACCCGCTCGGCGTTCTCGACGGCGTACTGCACGTGCTCCAGAATCCCGAGCACCTCCACGCGAGCCTCGTCGAGCGGCTTGCCGTTCTCGGCGTGGATGAGGGCGGCCCCCTCCTCACCGCTCACGGCTATCTCCCGCCGCCATGCGCGCAGCCGCTCCGCGCGGCCCGCGAATCCGAGGTCCCACCAGGGCCCGGAGACCGAGCGGGCGGCAGCGACGGCCGTGGCGGCCTCTTCCTTGCCGGCCACGGGGTAACGGGCGAACTCGGCCCCGGTGGCCTGGTCGACGGTCACCACCTCGCTTCCGTCCTGTCCGATGACGCCATCACGCGTGATCGTTTCAGTGGTCTTGGTCATGGGTTTCTCCCACTTTCTGAGGACTGCCCGCGCCGGAGCACGCCCGGAGGGCGACGGCAGGTGGCGGACACGGTCTTCGGGCAGCGATGGCTCGAAGACCTTGGCAAGCATCAGATTATCAATCCAATGGCTGATGTCAAACGCTTGATAACTAGTAAGATTCTTGTGAATTGACAGCGTGGTCAAGAGGCGCGCAGCGGACGCCGCCCACACCGGAGGCCGCAACCGCTGGGTTTACCTCAAACGCTTGACGCTCATGAAGTGTCGTATCCTTCTCGCGTGACACGACACAACGAGGAGCCCGTCGGGGCCGATGCTCTTGACCGGGTGACCTGGGCCTTGCGCCGCGCGGAGCTGGCGGTACTGACACTCAAGGAGCAACGGCTGCGCCCGCTGGGCATGGCGGCGGCGCACTACACACTCCTGATCTCGGTGCACAGCGACCCGGGACTGACCGGCGCCGAGCTGGCCCGCCGCCTCAACGTGACCCCGCAGGCCGTCGCCTCATTGGTCGCGCGCCTGGAGAACCGGGGGCAGCTGGAGAGGCGCGAGCATCCGCGCCACCGGCACATTCAGGAACTGCACCTCACCGACGCCGGGCGGGAGGCGTTGCACGCCGCCGACGCGGTGATCTCCGGCATCGAGCGGCAGATCACCGACGGCCTCGGTTCGGAGGCCGGTCAGCTGCGGGCACTGCTCGAGAAGGTGGCCGAGGCGGCTCGCGAGACCTGAGTCCCGCACTGCCGTCGACTGACCGGCACCCCGCAAGTCGTGGCCTCCCTGTCCCGGGAGGCCCACCCGCACCTCCCCCAGAGGGCATTCAGGCTGCTGGCTGCCATCAGGCAGTTGATGTGTGTACAGGTGCCGTATTCTCGCCACGTGACACACGATGACGATCGGCCCATCGGTGCCGACGCACTGACCCGAGTGACCTGGGCGCTACGGCGGGCGGAGTGGGCGGCGCAGGCCCGCAAGGATCAGCGGCTGCGACCGCTGGGCCTCGCGGCCGCGCAGTACACCCTGCTGATCTCCGTCCACAGCGACCCCGGACTGACCGGCGCGGAACTGGCCCGCCGCCTCAACGTCACCCCGCAGGCAATCGCCTCCCAAGTGACCCGTCTGGAAGAGCGTGGTCAGCTCGAACGCCGACCGCACCCGCGCCACCGGCATGTGCAGGAGCTGCACCTCACCGACGCCGGGCGCGACTGCCTGCGGGACGCCGACGCCGTGATCGTGGAGATCGAACAGCGCATCGCCGAGAAGCTGGGCGCGAAGAAGGCCGCACAGCTGAGGGCACTGCTCGACGAGGTCGCCGACGTGGTCCGGGAGGCGTAGGACAGTGAGCCTGCCGACCCTCGATCCCCTCGACCTGCAGATACTGCAAGCCCTGCAGCTCGACGGACGCGCCCCGTTCAGCCGTATCGCCGCCGTCCTGGGCGTCTCCGACCAGACCGTCGCCCGGCGGTACCGCCGGCTGCGCAGCACCGTCAACGTGCGGGTGCTCGGCATGACGGACGACAACCGCCTCGGCCGGCAGAGCTGGCTGGTACGGCTGCACTGCACCCCGGACGTGGCGGAACAGCTCGCGGACGCACTCGCCAAACGCCCCGACACGCTCTATGTGAACCTCATCTCCGGTGGCACCGAGGTCATCTGCGGCATGAAACCACGCAGCCCGAAGGAGCGCGACGAGCTGCTCTTCGACCGGCTCCAGCGCACCCGGCAGATCGTCACGGTGACCGCCCACTGCCTGCTGCACTCCTTCTACGGCGGCTCCCTCAGCTGGCTGAACAAGTCCAACGCGCTCAGCCCCGACCAGGAAGCCGCCCTGCGCCGGCCGCCTCCGCCACCGCTCGATGCCCCCGTCGTTCTGGACGCGGCCGACGAGGCGCTGCTCGCGCTGCTGCGCCGCGACGGCCGGGCCACCCTCACCGACCTCCAGAACGCCACCGGCCAGCCGGAGTCCGCGGTGAAACGACGGCTCGAGTCCCTGCGCTCCACCGGCGTGCTGTACTTCGACGTGCAGTACGACCACGGGCCGCTCGGGCAGGAGGTCAGCGCCATGCTCTGGCTCACCGTGGCACCCCGCGCGCTCGCCGAGGTGGGCCGCAGCCTCGCCGCGCACCCGGAGGTGCACTTCGCGTCCGCCACCACCGGCCAGGCCAACATCGTGGCCTCCGTGCACTTCCGGAACGTCGCCGAGCTGTACACCTACCTGAGCGAGACGATCGGCGCCCTCGACGGCATTCAAGCGGTGGAGTCGGCTCTCATCCTGCGCCAGGTCAAGCAGCTCAACTACGAGCCGAGCCGCTGACCCTCGGCCGGCCGGCTCAGCTGTCCGGATGTGCCAGCTCCACGTCGAACTCGCGCCCCGGCCCGTCCACGGCCACCGGCGCGGCGACCGGCGGATAGCCACTGGCGATCACCGAGTACTCGCCCTCGTCCAGGTCGGTGAAGGCATAGCCGCCGTCCGGCCCGGTGGTCGCCGTGCCGATCACATTGCCCGCCTTGTCCACGAGCGTGACCCGTGCCTGGGTCAGCGGCCTGCGGTCCGCGCCGACCCGTACGGTGCCCCGAAGCACCGCCCCCGGCCACAACGCCACATCCAGACGGGCGAGTCGAGGACCGAACACCCGCACCGGGAGCGCTGCGGGCCGGAATCCCGCCGCGTTCACCACCACCGTGACATCACCTTCCGGCAGCTCACCGAACGCGAACGCACCTGATCCATCGGTGGTTTCAGCGGCCAGCGCCTCGCCCCGCACGTCCGTCACCGCCACCGTCGCGCCCGGCAACGGCGACCCGTCCCCGGCGATGACCACCGTGCCGGCCAACCCGCTGTTCGCGGACAGCACGATGTCGTGGGACAGCGGCTCCTCACCCACCACCACGGTGGACGCCTGCGGTTGACGGCCCTCCGCCGCCGCGATCAGGACGTACGATCCCGCACTCGGCACGTCCAGACGGTAACGGCCTCCGGAAGGGGCCACGGCCCGGCCCAACTGCCGCCCGCCCGGAGAGATCAGCGTCACCGTGGCACCCGCCACCGCCTCCCCCGCCGTCCCGCGTATCCGGCCGTGCAGGGCGGGACCCCACTCCCCGTCAGGGACGAATGTGTCACCACCGGTTGCGGAGCCGACCCCACCCGACCGCTGCCCCGACTGTCCCGACCGCCCCCGGGCAGCGGCACCGACCAGCACCGGCTCCGGCGCGAACTCGACGGACGGTGTGGCGTCCTCGGGTGCCGCCTGATCCGCGGAGCCGGCCACGGGCGTCATGGTGCGCTGCGGAGTCCGCAGCAGTACCGCACCCACGAGCGCGGCGACCAGGGCCAGACACGCGGCCACGATCAGGCACAGGTAGAGGCCGTCGAGGAAGGCCTCACCCACCGCGCCCATGGCCCGGCCGGTGTCCTGACCGAGGTTCACGCGGGCCGCCGCTCCCAGACCGCCCGCGTTCACCGCGCCGGTGATCCGATCGGCCACGGGCCCGGTGAGGCCGGCGTCGCGCAGGTGGCCGGGCAGGGTGTCGACACTCCGGGTCGTCAGCAGGGTGCCCAGCACGGCCGGGCCGAGCGCACCACCGACCTGCCGGAAGGCGTTGTTGCCCGCCGACGCCATGCCGGCCAGATGATGCGGCACCGACGCGACCGCCGTAGCGGTCATGGGGGTGATCACCAGGCCGAGACCGAGACCGAGCAGGGCCAGCCGCCAGGCCAGCGGACCGAAGGCGGTCCCGGCGTCGATCGCGGTCAAGGACAGCAGCGATCCCGCGGTGAGCAGCAGGCCGGTGGTGATCATGGCTCGGGGCGGGATGCGGTGCATGAGGCGCCCGGCCAGCGTGCCCACGACCAGGGACACGAAACTGACGACCAGCAGCCGGTAGCCCGCGTGCAGGGTGTCGAGGCGCTGCACGAGGCCGAAGTAGAGGCTGAGGACGAAGAAGAAACCGATCAGCCCCAGGAACGTGATCATGGCGATCAGGGTCGTGGCGCTGAAGGCCGCGCTGCGGAAGAGCGACAGGTCCAGCATCGGGCTGGGGCTGCGGCGCTCGGCCAGGACGAAGGCGAGGGCGCTGACCGCCGCCAGCGTCAGGGCCGCGATCACCCGGCCCTCGGTGAACGATGCGGCGCCGCCTTCGATGACGCCGTAGACCAGCGCGGTGATCGTCACCGCTGCCGTGATCTGACCGGGCCAGTCGAGCCGTCGCTGACCGGGAGCCCGGGAGTCGGTCACCAGCGGTGCCGCGACCGCCAGGGTGACGACCGCGACCGGTACGGCCGGCAGGAAGATCCATCGCCAGGTGGTGTGGTCCAGGATCACCCCGGCGATCAGCGGTCCGACGGCCAGTGCGGCCATCAGGGACGCCGCCCAGAGTCCGACGAACGTGCCGCGCTTGCGCGGGTCGGGCACGGCATGACTGATCAAAGCCAGCGTCGACGGCAGCAACGCGGCCGCGCCCAACCCGGCACACGCCTGACCGACCCACAAGACCTCGACCGACTGTGCCGACAGCGCGATGACGGCTCCCGCGCCGGCCAGCGCGAGGCCCGCCAGGTACACCTTCTTGCGGCCGTGTACGTCACCGAAGACCCCGGCGGTCAGGATGAAGGCGGCCATCGGGAGCTGGAACGCGGAGGAGACCCAGGTCAGTTGGGAGGTGGACGCGTGCAACGCGCTCGCGATGGCGGGCAGGCTCGCCGAGACGGTGGTCACCGGCAGATAGGCGACGAACATCCCGAGACAGGCCATGACCAGCGTGGCCACCTGCCGTTCTCGCGGATCGTTCACCGTGGGCACGACGTTCACGAAGCTCTCCCTTGTGGCGCGGCGGGGCCGCACTCGACTTACAGGCCGCTACCTTCCGGCCCATTCCGCCTTCCGAGCCAGCCACAGCTTCCAGAACCGGGAAAAGCGACATCCGCGGCGGCCTCACGAGGGATATCCGACGGGCCAGGCCCGGAAAGTGGGCGCCGGTCCGGGCAGGTCCGCTTCATGGAAGCTTCATAGGCCGAGTGCTACGTGCTTTATGGGACGGCTGTTACCTGGCGGACATGCAGGGGTTCCCCCGCATCAGCGCCGCACCCGCCTGGCCGCGGCGCCACGACCCCATGCGTACGACCTGACTCCCCCCACAGAACGAAGAGGAGCACCGGAAATGAACCTGCGACGGAACATCTCGCGTCGAAGGGTGATCGAAGCGACCTCGGCCGCGGCGCTCGTCGGGGCGGCGGCCGCCTCCATGCCGGCCGCCATGGCCTCCGGGGAGGCGGCGGCACCCGGCGGGCACGGGCTACCGAAGGGCAACTGGCGTATCGACACCCACGCGCACTACTCCCCCGACGTGTACAACGACTACCTGAAGCGCTACGGCCTGCTCGGCGCCATCACCGGGGCCTACGGGCCCTGGTCGGTCGATCGGCACGTGGCCTTCATGGACCAGTACCGGATCCAGGCCAGCGTCCTGTCGTTCGGCGACCTCCAGGTCACCGTCGGCCCGGTCGACGACCGGCGCGCCACCGCCCGCGCGGTCAACGACTTCGCGCGTGACCTCGTGCAGACCCGCGGTGACCGGTTCGGGATCTTCGCGGTCACCCCGATGCCCGACATCGAGGGCTCGGTGGCCGAGGTGGACCGCGCGCTCGGCGAACTGGACCTCGACGGCATCTGCCTGCTCACCAACTACAAGGGCACCTACCTGGGGGATCCCTCCTTCACGCCGCTGTACGAGATCCTCAATGACCGCGGTGCCTACGTCTACGTCCACCCGACGGGTCCGGAGGTGAACCCGGCTCCGAAGCTCTGCTTCGGTCCCGACATCCCGGCCGGGAACAACGTCTTCGAGTACACCTTCGACGCGACCCGTGCGATGACCAGCCTGATCTACAACGGTGTCCTGCGGGACTACCCGAACATCCGCTGGCACTTCACGCACAGCGGCGGCGCCCTGCCGTTCCTGGCCTACCGGCTCGCGACCCGGCACTCGGCCTTCCCGCCCTTCAACGAGGTGCTGCCGGAGGGCCCCCTCACGTACATCAAGCGGATGTTCTTCGACGACGCACAGGCGTTCACCGCCGCGCAGTTGGAGCCGCTGTCGTCCCTCGTGCCCGCCGACCACATCATGTTCGGCAGCGACTGGCCGGCGACCCGCCACCTCTACGCGGCCGACAACCTCGAGACCATGCCCTTCCTCAAGGGCAGCCTGCCGGTCCTCAAGACAGGCGACCCCGAGCCGACCGTCGACGGGATCTACAGCCGGCGCCAGCGGATCGCCCTGGAGCGGGACAACGCCCTCGACCAGTTCCCGAAGCTGCGGGCGCGCATCCGCCGCGCCGGCTCGCGCTGATACCGCGTAACGATCCGAAGGAACGTGAGAGTGGAACAGACCATGATGGCGGTCCGCCTGTTCGAACATGGCGGACCCGAGGTGCTCCAGTACCTGGAGGTACCCATCCCCCAGGTCGGCCCCGACGACATCCTGCTGCGCGTGCACGCCACCGCCGTCAACAGCTGGGACATCCGCTACCGCACCGGCAACCTGCCCGAGCCCCTGCCGGGACGACCCGCGTGGCCGCTGCCGTTCCAGCTCGGCCGGGACGCCGCCGGCGAAATCGTCGCCACCGGCACCAACGTCACCAAGTGGCACCCCGGCGACCGAGCCGTCCAACTCCCCCACCCACCATGCCGCAACTGCGCCCTGTGCATCCGCGGACTGGAAAACCTGTGCGTCGACACCGCCTACCCCGGACACCAGACCTTCGGCGGATACGCCCAATACGTCGTACGCCACCAGGACACCGTCCTGCCCATCCCCGACGGCATCGACTACGCAACCGCCGCCGCCACCATGTGGACCTACACCACCCCCCTCAACTGCGCACGCCAGGCACCCGTCGGCCCCGGCGACACAGTGCTCATCACCGGCGCCAGCGGCGGCATGGCCACCGCCTGCGCCCAACTGGCCAAACTCAGCGGCGCCACCGTCATCGGCACCACCACCAAAGCAGACCGCGACGACGCACTCAAGACGCTCGGCTACGACCACATCCTGCACTCCACCGACCCCCACCTGCCCGCACAGGTCAGACAGCTGACACACGGACTGGGCGCCGACGCCGTCTGGGACTGCGTCGGCGGCAACGACTTCTTCCAGCTCTCCCTGTCCTGCGCACGCCTCGGCGCCACCGTCACCGTCCTGGGCACACCCCCCAGCCAAAGCTCCCGCCTCGAACTGGACGCACTCACCCTCATCGGCCAGCAAGTGAAGATCGCCGGGGTACGCGGCGCCACCCGGCGCGACCAGCAACTGTGCCTTCAACTACTGGCCGCCGGACACATCCACCCCATCATCGACCGGTCCTACCCCCTCGCAGAAGCAGCCCAGGCCCACACCTACCTGGAAAGCCACCGCCAGGTCGGCAAAGTCATCCTCCTGCCCTGACACCTGGGGCCCGCGGCCGTTGGAGTGCGACGTTCGTACTCCACCGGAGCAGCACGCCCACCGCGAAGCGCCGGCGCCCTCGCCGCGGCCCGGCGCCGGATGGGCGACGCCAGGCACGACACGCACCGTACGCTGGCCACATTCGAGGCCTCCGCCTCCGGGCCATCGGTCGCCCCGCGGCCCTGACGGCCCTCCCCCGCCCCCTGCCCCTCCCCCTCGGCGACCGAAAGCGAGCACGATGAGTACGCAGCGCGTTCTGGTCGTCGACGACGAACCCAAGATCCGCATGACCGTGCGCGGTTACCTGGAATCGGACGGCTTCCACGTCGTCGAAGCCGCGGACGGACCCTCCGCCCTCAAGGCCGTCACCCGTGACCGGCCGGACCTCGTCGTGCTCGACGTGATGCTTCCGGGACTGGACGGATTCCAGGTCCTGCGCCGCATCCGGGAGGCCAGCCAGATCCCGGTGATCCTGCTGACCGCCCGCGACGAGGAAGTCGACCGGCTGATCGGCTTCACCACCGGCAGCGACGACTACGTCACCAAGCCGTTCAGCCCTCGCGAACTGGCACTGCGGGTGCGCGCGATTCTCAGACGCACCGACAACCGCGCCGAGACGGCCCAAGAGGACGACGTGCTCCGCTTCGACGGACTGACCGTCGATCCCGAGACACGAACCGTCCTCGTCGACGCCGACCGGACGGTGGAGTTGTCAGCCCTCGACTTCGATCTGCTGTTCGCGATGGTCCGGGCCCCCGGGCGGGTCTTCACCCGGCGTGGCCTGCTCGCCCAGGTGTGGGGCGAGGACTTCTTCGGCGACGAGCGCGTCGTCGACGTACACATCCGCACCCTGCGACGCGCGCTCGGCGACGACGCGAACGCACCCCGGTTCGTCGGCACCGTTCGCTCCATCGGCTACCGGTTCATCGGGCGCCCTGCCTAGCGGCCAGGAAGGACACCCACCCATGTCTCCCTCCCGCTTCCCGGCCCACCCCGGGTACCGTGCGCGGCTGCGTCGCGTCCAGGCCCGACTGTCGCTGCGCAACCGGCTGGTGCTCTCCCATGTCATGGTGCTCCTCCTGGCACTACTGGCCATGGCGATGATCAGCGCCCTGATCGAGGTGTGGCTCGACTTCGACGACATCGAAGGCGACTTCGTCGTGCAGGTCGGCCTGTTGTCCGGGGTAGCCGCGGCGTTCCCGGCGTCCTACGCCCTGTCCCGGTTTCTGCTGCGCCCGCTCGACAGGGTGCGCGTCGCCACGGCCCGGCTCGCCGAGGGACACTACGACGACGTCCTCGAACTGCCCAGCGAGCCGGGCCTGGCAGCGTTGGTACAGGACGTCAACAAGCTGGCGGCGGCCCTCGCCGACACCGAGCGCCGCCGAGCAAGACTGATCTCCGAGGTCGCCCACGAGATGCGCACCCCCATCACCATCCTGCGCGGCCAGATCGAGGGCATCGCCGACGGCATCTTCACCCCCGACGAGGCGATGTTCGCCTCCCTCGCCGACGACCTCGACCGGCTGCAGCGCCTGGCCGGCGACCTCTCCAGCCTGTCCCGTGCGGAGGAGGGCGCCTTCGACCTCGACCGCAAGCCCACCGACGTGGCCACGCTGGCACGGGCAACGGCCGAGCGACTGCGTCCCCAGTACGACGACCAGATGGTGACCCTCGTCGTTGACGCGGACACACCCGTCGTCGCCCGCTGCGACCCGGACCGCATCACCCAGGTCCTGGTGAACCTGCTCGGCAACGCACTCGTCGCAGGCGACCGGCACGGGCATGTGGCGCTGTCCGTGCACACCGAACCGTCTCCCGCGCACCAGGTGATCGTCCGCGTCACCGACGACGGCATCGGCATCGCCGGACATGACCTCGAGCGCATCTTCCACCGCTTCGAACGCCTCAACCATCCCCACCGCCCCACTGCCGCCGGTGGCAGCGGCATCGGCCTGACCATCGCCCGCGGTATCGCCCGGGCCCACGGCGGAGACCTCACCGCGGAATCCCCCGGGCCGGGCAACGGAGCAACGTTCACCTTGCGCCTCCCGCAGGAACCCGCCCTGGAGGGCAGCACCCCGCCCTCTCGTAGACTGCGGCCGTGACCGACGCGACGTTCCCCACCACCGGATATCTCACCTGGCAGTTCTCCCAGATCATCGCCGGACGACTGGAGCGGGCGCTGCGCGCGGAGGACCTCACACTGGCTCAGCACAACGCTCTGCAGCAGGTCCTCTGGACGCCGGGGGTGTCCGCCGCGGAGATCGCGCGCCGCTCCGGCATCACGGCCCAGTCCATGGGAGTCGCGGTGAGCCAGCTCGTCGAGCGAGGACTGCTGCGACGTGAACCGCATCCGACCAGCCGCCGCAGCATGCGCCTGTTCGCGACCGCCGAGGGACACGCGACGGCCGGTCGTGCCGCGTCGATCGCCCGGCAGATCGAACAGGAGACGACCTCGCCGCTCTCCCCCGAGGACAAGGACACCATTCACCGTCTGCTGTACCGACTGGTCGAGGAACTGAACCCCGACGCCCTCGCCATCGACAGCCGCTCCTTGAACTAGCCCTGGCTGAGCAGCGGTTGCCCTGTCGGCTGCGGCGCGTCGACGCGAGGAAGAGATATGGAAAGCAGTCCGTCACCGTACCGACCCACCCGCGGCCGCCCCCGCAGCGAGGCCGTGGAACAGGCCATCCTGGAGGGGGTGATGAAGCTCCTGGAGGACGGCGTCCCGCTGGCCGACATCTCCATCGAACGCATCGCACGCTCCGCCGGCGTCGGCAAGGCGGCCATCTACCGGCGCTGGAGCGACAAGGAGCAACTGTTCGTCGACGTCATGCGTGCCGCCGAGCCCGCCGAGCGCGAACTGCCCGGTACGTCCATGCGGGACGACCTGGTCGTTCTGCTGGAGTCACTGCGCCAACGCGCTCTGGCGGGCCGTTCGTCGGCGATCCTGCACAACGCGCACGCCCAGATGAGAAGCAGCCCCAGGATCTGGGCCGCCTACCATGCCACCGTGATCACGCCCCGGCGCGACCTCGGGCTGGAGATCCTCCGACGGGGCCGGCTCAACGGCGAACTCCACGCCGACGTCGACCTGGAACTGGCCATCGACATGTTCGTCGGCCCCCTGCTCATCCGCTCGTTCGCACGCAATGACCCCGACCTCCCTGACGGACTGGCGGAGCAGATCGTCGACAACGCCCTCCACGGCCTACGCCCCGTCAGCTACCGGAAGCCATAATCCTGTTCCGAGGACGCGCGCCCCGGGTCAAGGGTTGATCACGGGCATCCACATGGGTTCGTCGCGACGTTGGACGGCGTCGAAGGCGCCCAACGCATCGCTGAGCGGGAACCGGTGCGTGATGAGCTCATCGGCGGTGAGGGCACCGGTCTCCAACAGACGCAGAACTTCCAGCGCGTCGTTCCGGGTACAGGTACGGGTACCGACGAACCTCCACATGTTCATCATCATGGCCATCGGTGAGAGCGGCAGCGGCGTCTGGTTGCCTCCCATGTGCACGAGTGCGCCGCCGGCCGCGAGCCCGGCCATGGCCTGGCCGGTGACCGGCCCGTCGGGCACGTAGTCGAGGACCGCGTGTGCTCCGCCCGGTGCCAGTTCGCGCAGTCGCCCGGCGAGTGCGCGGGTGTCCGCCCAGCCGTCGGGCAGTTCGTCAAGGGCGACGATGCCGGCCGGGACGCCACCGGACAGGTCGGCGACGGCCTTGAGCCGGTCTCTGTGGCGGCCGACGAGGATGAGCTCGGCGACACCGAAGTGCTTCGCGAGCTTGACCGTCGCAGTGCCCATGGCACCGGTCGCGGCGGTGACGACGACGGTGGATCCCATCGGCAGCTCGGCCCACTTGAACGCCCGTACGGCGTTGGCCAAGGTGTGCACCTTGGCCGCCACGTCGAAGGGGACCGACCGCGGCAACGGGTCGACCAGCCAGTACGGGAGGCGCACGTACTCCGCGAGGACGCCGTTGTGGTAGTCGGCGTAGAGCGGCATCTCGGTGTCGTTGAAGGCGGCGTAGCCCATGAATGCCTGCTGCGCGCACATCATGTCGCGGTCGGTACGACAGTAGATACAGGTACGGCAGTTCAGAAAGGGGTGGACCCGGACCCGGTCGCCGACGTGGACGCCGGTGGCGTCGCTGCCGACGGCGGCGATCGTGCCGGCGCCCTCGAAGCCGAGGGTGGTGGGCAGATGCTTGAACGCGCCCATTTTGAGCAGGCGCATGATGCCAGGGGCCAGACCGGCGGCGGCGACCCGCACCACAACGTCCATCGGGCCGGGCTCGGGGACGGGGACGTCCTCCAGGACGAGGGTGCCGGCGTCGCGGTGGGCGCGCAGGGCGAGCATCGTGGTCATGAGTGGGCCTCCGCGTCGAGGGCCGCGAGCCGTTCGGGTGAGTACTGGTCGGCGGTACGGGAGGTCTTGGCGACCTGCGGAACCTCGCTGCGCGAGAGCAGGCTGACGTAATCGCCTGCCTCGGTCACGACGTCGGCGTGCGAGATGCCGAGCGGGATGCGCACGAAATCGCCGGGCTCGAGGTCGACGACGCCGTGCTGGGTGATCAGGGTGCGGTGGCCGTTGGCCTGGTACTGGATCTCGTCGGCGTCGAGGGTACGGCGGTAGCGGCGTTCGGCGCCGGGCACGCTGGTGACGAGACCGATACGGACGCGCTCGGTGCCGTACAGCCAGGTGGTGTCCTGGGCACGGTCGGGGCGCAGTACCTGGATCCGGCGGTCGTCACTGTGCACGTGTTCGAGCAGCTGCTGTTCGTCGACCCCGAAGATGGTGATGTCGCGGCCGGGGGTGCCCAGGTTCCAGCTGACGGCTTCGTTGGCCGGGGCGGGCTGCCAGCCGGGAAACGGCGGGAACACCGCCTGGGACTCACGCTGAGCCGGTACGAGTTCGGCGACCGGTGCGGGGATGTAGAACAACAAGTGGCTTGCGGCGCGGCTGTAGTTGTCGTGGGCCACGCCCCGGGGGATGCGGGAGAACTCGCCCGGCCGGTGCTCGACCACGCCGAGTTCGGTCATCAGGGTGCGCTCGCCGGCGATCTGGTAACAGAGCTCGTCCACGTCGCAGTTGCGGTGGTAGAACGGCTGCCGCCCGTCGAGCTTCTGCCACTCGACGCGGATCTCGTCGTTCTCGTACACACCGCGGGGCGGGGCGTACGCCTCGTCCTGGTAGTCCTGCGGGTAGTGCACCACGGTCAGTGGCGGCTGCTCGTCCCACAGCTTCATGGGCACCTTGGACGGATGCGGCGGCGCCAGCAGCAGGTGTTCGTCGCGGACGACGCTCTGCAGTGGCTGGTCCGATGCCATGACCATGAGGTCCTCGTTGACCTTCACGGCAACCTCCTTGTTCGGGGTGGCGTCGCGTAATGCGGCTCTGGTTGTGAGGCGATCCCGCTGTCCGGAACGTGGCAGGATCGGGTTGTCGGCGCGATGGGTGGCGCCGGTGCTGTTACTTCTTTCGGCCCCAGAACATCTCGATACCGCGCCATTCCATCAGCTGCGGGCTGTCGACCGTGTCTCCGAATGCGTCGCGGATCTCTTCGCCGGAGTAATAGGGAATGTCTTCCGCAGGAACGTGCTGGAAGAGCTTGTCGAACCATTGCCGGAGATGGACATCGGCGTCGATACGGGCGTAGAACGACGATCCCTTCAGGACCGCCTCGGCCAGCACGATGCGACGGCCCGGCTTCATCACACGCAGCAGGTCCCCGGCCGTCTCCTTCCAGTCGTCGGAGTGCTGGGTGGCCTGGAGCACGGCGACGCAGTCGTAGGACTCGTCGGCCAGCGAGTCGGCGTAGTCCCAACGCCAGCAGCCGGTCTGGCCGTTGCGTCCGGGGATCCGGCCCAGGACCGCCTTCCGTCCGTCCTGGATGATCTCGACCTCGTCCACGGCGCCCTCCGGTCCCACGAGTGCGCGCATGTCCTCGAGCCACCCGGCCGGTGCGATGCCCTCACCGATGAGCAGGACCTTGTCTCCGGGGCGGAGTTCGAGCAGGCCGTAGACGATTTCGGAGATCGGCCGAGCCAGTTCCTGCCAGATATAGGGAAGTCCGCCGGCGATGGCCATGGCCATCTCCCATTTGGTCCGCTGACCCTCGTCGTGAACTTCCGGACCGAAGCGCTCCTCGTCCCACGGCTGGATGTAGTTCCACGGGTTTCCGCCACCGAAATCGTTCTTGATGTCACTACTCATTTTCATCGCTTCCTGTGGGAAGACCGCCGGCTCGTGATGGCCGCCGGGTGCTGTTTGGCGGACGCTGCCCTCTGTCGGCCCGATCGGCTTGTCAGGCACAGGTGTTCGTGAGGGTGCCGATGCCCTCTATCTCGATCCGGACCTCGTCACCTGACCGCAGGAACAGGCCTCGTTTGTGTCCGACTCCGACCGGGGTTCCGGTGGCTATCACGTCGCCGGGTTCGAGGGTCGTCTGGCGCGACAGGTAGGAGACCAGCGCTGGAACCCGGTGGATGAGCTGCGAGGTCCGCGCGTCCTGGCGCAGCTCGCCATTGATCCAGGTGCGCAGGTGCAGGTCATCGGGATCGGCGAACTCATCCAGCGTGACCAGGGCCGGGCCCATGGGGGTGAAGGTGTCAAAGCTCTTGGCCGCGGTGACATCGGCGGCTCGGCCGGGAACTCGACCTTTTTGGACATCGCGCGCGCTGACGTCGTTGCAGATCGTGAAGCCGGCGACGAACGCGTACGCGTCCGCTTCGGGCACGTCGGTGGCGCGTGTGCCGATGACGACGGCGAGTTCGCCCTCGTAGTCGACCTCCTCCGAGGCCGCCTTGGGAAAGCGGATCCGCTCTCCCGTGCCGATCACCGAGGAGGGTGCCTTCAGGAAGATGACCGGATCGTCGGCCCTGCCGGCGTATCCCACCTCGGTGCGATGGCCGGCGTAGGCGTAACCGACCGCCCAGATCTTGGAGGGCCTCGGCACGGGGGCGATGAGCTGCGCCTGGGCCACGGGGATCCGGTTACGGACCGCGGCCGTGGCGAGGGAGGTGATGTCCAGGCCCGCTTGCAGGGCGGCGCCGAGGTCCGGCGCGTCGAGGTCGAGGAGGGCGACGCTCTCGCCCTCATCCTCCAGCCTGCCGATTCCCTTGGCGGTGCTGGCGAGCCTGGTCACAACGCCACCGCCGCATTGTCGAGGCGCAGCAGCTCGTCCTTGGGGTCACCGGCGCGGTAACGGGCCACAAAACGCTCGGGGTCCAGTTCCAGGCCGGAGGGGTTCGCCGCGAAGACAGGACCGGACATGAAGGCCACCTCTTCTTCGGTGGTGGCGAAGTTCGCGCAGGAGAACTCGACGATGTTCCCGTCCGGATCCCGGTAGTAGAAGCTGGTGGCCTGGCCGTGGTTGGCCGCCCGGTGCGGACGCGCACCGAAGGCTGCCATGTGCTCGGCCTGGGTGATGAGTTCGCCCAGCGAGCCGACGGCGAACTGGAAGTGATGCAGGCCCGGCCCCGAGGCGTCGGTCCCGGCCAGGCGGTCGATGCCGAACAGGGCCAGGACCTGACTGGCGTGCGGGGCGTCATGGACACGGAAGAAGCCCAGCCGGACATCGACCGCCCGCTCCGGCATCCCCGCCGGACGCGGCGGGGCGTCGGGGTCAGGGGTGCGCTCATAGAACGGGCCGTGCCCCAGCACGTGGGTGTAGAAGGCGGCCATCTCGTCGTAGCGGCCCGTCTTCAGCACGACCTCGCCTATCTGCAATGCGACAGCTTGGGTCTCGGTGGCCGCGTCGGCGGCCGTGCTCTGGGAAGTCGTCGTCATCGTGGGGGCCTCCTTGCCCGTCAGACGCTGGGGTGCAACGGCCTCGATGTGCGGTGCGTGATCCGCCACTGCCCGCCCAAGTGGCGAAACCGGTGAACGGTGTCGAGGACGCGGTCCAGGAACACATGGACGTCTGCCGGCCGATGTCGGCCTCTCCTCGCTTCGTTCAGCCGGAGACACCACGACGTTCTCCTGCCTCTTGAACTCGGGCCAAGCGTAACACCGCACACTCTTATCGACAGGTGCCTGTTAATCAAGCTCTTCCATGGAATGGGTTGCGCATGCGACTCTGACCCGGGTTCAAGAGGTTGGGTCGCGATCGATCCCATCCGTGTTCAGGAAGGCAGGTCCCCTGTGTCTGACCGCAATGCAAGAGGCGGATCCCGGCGTGTCCTGGTGGTGGGGGCGGGGCCTGTGGGTCTTGCGCTCGCGATCGAGCTGGGGTGGCGCGGAGTGCCGGTGACCGTGCTCGATCAGGGCGACGGCCGCGTGCCGTTCCCGGCGGGCGAGGCGATCTTCTCGCGCACCATGGAACATCTTCGGCGCTGGGGCTGCGCGGAAGAAGCGCGCTCGGAGTCGGCGCCGCCTGCGGACTTTCCGCACCGTACGGTGTTCGCCACGTCGGTGACGGGACACGTCCTGGCCGAGTTCGACTACGGAGTCACCAACCGCTCCCCCGGCATCTACGGCTCGCTGACGCCGGAGGGCCCCGCGTTCTTGTCCAAGTTCTCCTTCCTGCCGCTGCTCGAACGGACGGCGCGCGCTCTGCCCTCGGTTGACATCAGGTTCGGCGCGCGGCTGGAGTCGTTCGAGCAGGACGGCGACGGTGTCCTGGCCGTGGTGCGCGATGTGAAGAGCGGGGCATCGGAAACACTGTCCGGCGACTATCTGGTGGCCTGTGACGGCGGCCGCAGCAGTGTCCGGCGGGCGCTGGGCATCACCTTCGAGGGCATGTTCGCGCAGGGCCACAACTATGCGGTGCACTTCCGTGCGCCCGAGCTGCTGGACCTGCTCCGTAAGCGGCTGGGCGGCCCGGCCGTGCAGATCCACACCCTGTCATCGGCGCGCAGGCCCTACATCACCGTCGTCAACGGCGTGGACGAATGGCGGCTCTCGGTCTACCTGGACGACGAGCCAGAGCCCGGGGATGCGGTCGCCTGGGTGCACGAAGCCGTCGGCGCGCCGATCGACGTGGAGATCCTCGCCGCCCAGCCCTGGAGCGGGCACTGCGTGGTGGCATCCAGCTACCGCGCGGGCCGGGTGTTCCTTGCCGGGGATGCGGCGCATCTGCTGTGGCCCAAGGGCGGCTTCGGCGCCAACACCGGCATCGGCGACGCGGTCGACCTCGGCTGGAAACTCGCCGCGGTCCACCAGGGCTGGGCAGACCCGGCCCTGCTCGACAGCTACGAGCAGGAACGGCGCCCGATCGCCGTCCGCAACGTCACCGAAGCATCCACCAACTGGAAGTCCGACGCCCAACTCGTACCCGATGCCGTACTCGGCCGCGCGGACGCGGACGGCGACCGGGCCCGCAGCCGGATGGGTGAGCTGATCCGCCGCTCCCGGGGCAAGGAGTTCCGCTGCACGGGCATCCAGCTCGGCTACCGCTACCGCGCCTCCCCGATCTGCGTACCCGATAACACCCCGGAACCGCCCGACGAACCGGACGACTACGCGCCGTCGACCTGGCCCGGCTGCCGCGCACCGCACGCCTGGCTCCCCGACGGCAGCTCGATCCTCGACCACTACGGCCGCGGCTTCGTCCTCGTGGTCTCCGGCCCGGCAGACCCGACACCGCTACTGGAAGCCGCACACCAGCAGGGCGTGCCCTTGACCGTGCTGCGTCTCACCGAACCGGCCGCAGCCAAGCTGTATGGGCGGCCGCTGGTGCTGGTCCGCCCCGACGGACACGTCGCCTGGCGCGGCGAACAGCCCCCGGCCCACCCCGGTGCGGTGCTTGACCGGCTGCGCGGGGCAAAGACCGGGAATCCGGCCGCGGGCTCAGTCATGGAGACGCAGGCGGCCGCGGCGAAAGTCGGCACTCGCCACCTCTGACTCGCCGGGCTCGGCGGTCACTCCTTCCTGATCGGCGCATGCCCGGCCAGGACGGATTCCATCAGGAGGCGGATCATCTCGTGGGCCGGTCTGTTGCGGTCATTGGGCACGTTAGCGCCTTCGAACACGGCCACCACGGTGTCGCGCAGGAGCGCGGCATCGATGCCGGAGTCGCCGTCGAGGCCGTGCTCGGCGATGACCTCGTCGACCAGTCCCACGATCCAGCCCAGGAAGGTGTTGTGGGCGGCCCGAACCGCCTCGGAATGCGGCAGCCGGTCGTGCATGGCCTGATGCAGCGGCCGTGAATAGCGCATGTCGGACAGCCCCCGCACCAGCCGGCTCAACGGGTCGGCGCCCGCCTGCTCCGCGCTGAGCGTACGGATCTCACGGCTGAGCATCCGGTCCATCACCGCGGCGAAGATGTCGTCCTTCGAGTCGAAGTACCAGTACACATTGCCCCGGGCCACACCGGCGGCAGCGCTGATGTCCGCCATCGTGGTCTTGGCATAGCCCTTGGAGAGAAAGAGCTCCGTCGCCGCGGCGAGCAGATCACCTGCCCGCTCTTCACGGGGGATCTGCTGGCGGTTCCGCGGCATCCCGGGCTCCTCTGATGGGTTCAGCTCGTCTCAACTGAGTGTAGACAGCGAGCTGGACCGGCCTGTCGGCAGTGAAGTGATCTTGGCGAGAGGCCTGCGAGATAGCCGTGCGTTCAGACATGGCTGTGTCCCCTGCCGATGGCAGGGGACACAGGCACCTCGGTCTGCCGACCGAAGCCACGACGTCCGTGCACGGCCGTCGGTCGGCGGAACGGATCCGGTTGTCTACGGCACCAGGACGATCTTTCCGCTGGTGCGACCGGTCATGATCTGGCGATGGGCGGCAGCGGCTTCCCTGAGTGGGTGGCTGCCTGCGATCAGGACGCGCAGGCGCCCTGCCTCCGCGGCCTCGGTGAGCCGCAGGCGGGCGGCGGTACGGATGGCCCTGCCCGGGTCTGCGCCGGGCGAGCCGCCGAGGAGCTTGATGCCGGCCTGGGCCCCACGCGCGAACCCCGCGATGGTGGCGATGCGGGAACGGTCCGCCACGAGTTCCACGGAGACGTCCACCGCCTCGTCGGTGCCCACCAGGTCGGCCGCCGCGTCGACGCCCTCCGGTGCTGCCGCGCGTACCCGGTCGGCCAGGCCGGGCCCGTAGGCGACCGGGGTCGCTCCCAGGTCTCGCAGCAGATCGTGCTTGGCCGCGCTGGCCGTTCCGAGGACCGTGGCGCCGCGTGCCACCGCCAGTTGCACGGCCATCAGGCCGACCCCTCCTGCGGCGCCGTGGATCAGCACCGTTTCGTCCTTGCTCAGACCGATCGCCTCGAGAACGTGCACGGCGGTGACGCCGGCGGCCATCAGGCCGCCGGCCTGCTCCCAGGAGAGAACCGTGGGCTTCGGTACCACCGAGGAGGCCGGGACGACGAGTTCGGTGGCGTACGCGCCGGGCGCGGGATAGACGATCACCTCGTCGCCGACCTCGACCGGACCGGCGGGGCCGGTCGCGTCGGCGCCCACCGCGGTCACCACGCCCGCCGCCTCGACTCCGAGCCGTAGGGGCAACTTCGCGGGATCGGTCCCGAAGGCGCCGCTGTACACCTTCTGGTCAAAGGGGTTGACGCCCGCGGCACGGACCGCGATGCGCACCTGGCCCGGCCCGGGATCAGGGACGGCGACATCGATCACCGACAGCACCTCGGGACCGCCGTACGCGCTCGCTACTACTGCTTCGCTCATGTCAGAGACCAACTCTGTTTCGGAGGGGGTCATTCCGCCCACTCGTGGTCGCCTCCCGTGCCGCCGACCGGGGCTTCGCGCCCTACGGGCCCGACCCTCACTGACCATAAGTTACCTTACTGTCTCGGCGTCGAACGGCCCGTGGCACCCGCGTGTCCCCTTCGGGGGACGAATCGCTTACCACGAGATCGATATCCAGGGGAAAGTTTCTTCCCCCTCACCATGAATAGACATCATCCCGGCTTCGGCGAACCATGGCACAAGGACCGCCTGACGGCGGACCAAGGCCGAGGAAGAGGCAGAAATCATGGTCAGAAGTGTTTCCTTCAGGAACAAAGAAGTAGAAATTGCGGGACACCTGCACCTGCCGGACGACTTCAGGGACGACGAGAAATATCCGGCTCTCGTCGGAATCCACCCGGCTGGCGGCGTAAAGGAACAGACCATCGGAGCCTATGCCAGGAGGCTATCTGCACAGGGATTCGTCACGGTGGTGTACGACTCCTCCTACCAGGGAGAGAGCGGCGGCGAACCTCGCCTCTTGGAAGACCCGACGATCAGGGTGGAGGATGCCCGCTGCGCAGCCGATTTTCTGACCACTCTTCCGTTCGTCGATTCCGAACGGATGGGAGTTTTCGGCATTTGCGCCGGGGGCGGTTACGCAATCAGCGCGGCACAGACCGAACGTCGTTTCAAGGCGGTGGCCACCGTCAGCGCGGCCCCCATGGGCGAGGGCTCCCGAGCCTTTCTGGGGCACATGTCCCCGGTGGCCGAGCAGATCGGGACGCTGGAAATGGTTGCCGGGCAGCGCACGGCGGAAGCGAGAGGAGAGGCACCTCTCTACGCCCCGTTTGTTCCGGAAACGCTGAAGGAGATCAACGAAAACACACCGGACCTCCTGCGCGAAGGATACGACTACTACAGGACTCCCCGAGGCCAACACCCTAATTCGAAGGGCCGCTTCCTGCTGACCAGCATGGACAAGATGTTCGCCTTCTCGGCGTTCGACCAGATCCCGGAACTGCTGACCCAACCGATGCTCCTGATCGCAGGGAGCAAGGCGGATACAAAGGTGTTCAGCGACCAGGCCTACGAGCTTTCCCAAGGGCCGAAGGAGTTGTTCGTCGTCGAAGGCGCGACGCATATCGCCATGTACGACGTGCCCGAGTACGTAGATCAAGCGATCACCAAGATGGTGACGTTCTTCGCTGTCCTGTAGCACCGCCGAGGCCTGTGCTCACGCCCACCCGGCAGGCATCGCTTCGGTGCCGTTCGGCGCGACCAGCCCTCAGCGTTCCATTAGACAGGGGAAATTTTCTTCCCCCTCACAGCGCGCTCTTCCGGTGCAAGTCTTGGTCACAAGCAGAACACGCGCATTCGAGGAGCACGACACCATGTCCCATTCCGCCCCGCCGTCAGTCGCCGTTGCCTTTCATTCGGGCTACGGCCACACAGCCGTCGTCGCCGAAGCCGTGGCGCGGGGGGCTGCGGGAGCCGGCGCCGAGGTGGTCTCGATCTCCGTCGACACCATCACCGACGAGCAGTGGGCACAGCTGGACGCCGCCGACGCGATCATCTTCGGTTCCCCCACGTACATGGGTACCGCCTCCGCGGCCTTCCACGCGTTCGCCCAGGCCAGCACCAAGCGCTGGTACTCCCAGACCTGGGTGGACAAGCTCGCCGCGGGCTTCACCAACTCCGGTGCCAAGAGCGGCGACAAGTCATCCACCCTGGGCTACTTCGCCACCATGGCCGCCCAGCACGGCATGCACTGGATCAGCCTGGGTCTGCAGCCGGGCTGGGATTCCACCACGGGCAGCGAGGACGACATCAACCGGCTCGGCTTCTTCCTGGGCGCCGGCGCCCAGAGCCCCACGGATGCCGGTCCGGAAGCGGTCCACACGTCGGACATCGCCACCGCCGAACACCTGGGTGCGCGCGTCGCGCGCCAGGCCGCGGTCTTCCGCGCCGGGCGCGCCGCCCTCGCCGCCTGATCGCAAGCCACGTTTCCCCTGTCCCATCCCCCACGCAAGGAGCTCACCATGTCCGACTCCGCGAGCCTCGCCCTCATCCGCCGACTGTACGAGTCCGGAATGTCCCCGGAGGTCACCAGCGAGGTCATGGCCCCCGACCTCGTCTGGGACATCACCCCCGGCTTCCCGAACAGCGGCGTGTACCACGGTTGGGCCAGTGCGGCACAGGACTTCTTCGGCAGGACGATGCCGAACTACGAGTCCTTCGGCGCGGTGCCCGAGGAGTTCTACGCGGACGACGAGGGCCACGTCTTCGTGTTCGGGCACTACCACGCCGAGACCAAGACCGGGAACAAGGCCGACGTCCGGTTCATCCACCTGTGGACCGTCCGCGACGGCAAGGCCGTGAGCATGCGGCAGGCCGCCGACAGCCACGTCCTCCAGGAAGCCCTCAAGGGCTGAAAACCCCCACCACTTCATCAGGCCATCAGGAGCACACCATGGCGAAGATCCTCTTCGTGATCACCGCGTCCGACCACTGGACCCTGGCCGACGGCACCCGACAGCCGGCCGGCTTCTGGGCCGAGGAAGCAATCGGCCCGTACCAGGTCTTCAAGGAGGCAGGATTCGAGATCGCGGCCGCGACACCCGGCGGTGTACCGCCCACGGCGGACGCGCTCAGCCTCACCGCGGAGTTCAACGGAGGCGAGGAAGGCGCCGAGCGCATGCGGACCGCACTGCGCGAGGCCACCGAGCTGGCCCACCCGATGCGCATCGAGGACGTGGCCATCGACGACTACGCGGCCGTGTTCTACCCCGGCGGCTGGGGCCCGATGGAGGACCTGCCGGACAACGCCGCCTCCGGCAGGCTGCTCACCGAGTGGCTCGCTTCCGGCAAGCTGGTGTCCCTGGTGTGCCACGGCCCGGCCGCACTGCTGGCCACCATCGGCCCCGACGGGACGTCCCCGTTCACCGGCTACCGCCTGACCGGCCTCTCCAACGCCGAGGAGAAGCTGAACGGCCTCGCGGACCGCGCGAAGTGGCTGCTCCAGGACCGCCTCGTCAGCGACCTCGGGGCCGACTACCGCGAGGCCGAGCCGTTCACCCAGCACGTCGAGGTCGACCGCACCCTGTTCACCGGCCAGAACCCGGGCTCGGCGGTTCCGCTGGCCCAGGAGTTGGTCAAGGCACTGAGCTGACACCTCAGCCGCGCACGGAAGACGGCTCGGCGGCCCGGTACGCATTCCGGGCCGCCGAGTCGTCTTCCGCGTACCGCCCGAACAGGTCGTCGTCGGTATGGTCCTCGCACCTCGGCCGGTCCCACAGGGCAAGACGCTCGCCCCGTTACAACGCCGGGCTTCTGTGCGAGGCTGGAGATCATGAACCGCAACCCCCATCTGAACGAGCTGGGTGAGTTCCTCAAGGCCCGCCGCGCAGAGCTCAGCCCTTCCGAGGTCGGACTCCGCGGCGGGCAACGACGACGTGTGAGCGGTCTGCGCCGCGAGGAAGTGGCTCTTCTCGCCGCGATCAGCACCGAGTACTACACCCGGATCGAGCAGGGCCGACTCCAGGCATCGGCGCCCCTGCTCGACGAGATCGCCAAGGTGCTCCGTCTGAGCGAGGACCAGCGGACCTATCTCTTCGAGCTCGCGGCGAAGGAGAGAGTGCGCCCGCCCGTGTCAGGTGACCGTCAGCAGGTGGACACGCAGCTTCAGCGCATGCTGGACGACCTCTCCGCCTCCCCGGCCTTCGTCATCGGCCGGCGCACCGACATCCTTGGCTGGAACCAGCTCGCCGCCGCCCTGTGGACCGACTTCGGGGACTACCCGGAGCAGGAGCGCGTGTTCGTCCGGCTGCTGTTCACCGAACCCTGGATGCGCGAGCTGTACGCCGACTGGGAGGAGGTCACCCGGCTGGCCATCGCCCAGCTACGTATGGAGAGCGCGCGCTACCCCGGCGACGAGCGCCTGACCGCTCTGGTCGAGGAACTCTCCGCCCGTGACGCACAGTTCCGGGAGTGGTGGACCGAACACGACGTCGCGATGCGGGGCAAGGGCGTCAAGAAGCTCCGCCATCCGGTGGTGGGCGAGCTGACCCTCGACTGGAACACGCTCACCTGTGGCACGGACCCCGACCAGCACATCATCGTGTGGAACGCCGAACCCGGCTCCTCGTCCCACGACGGCCTGCGTCTCCTGTCCTCCTGGGCTGCCGAACAGAAGCGGACGGCCTCCGGCACCATCGCGTGAGCGCACGCGATCACTGGGCTTTCCTGGTCGGAAAGTCTCCCCTGCACGGGCTCGCAGAAGTCAGCGAGCATCGCTGAACGGAAGAGCGATCTCACCCGCTGTCTCGCGCATCAAGCCCCACCTGGAGGAGAAGGACCATGGCCACGCCGGACAAGTCAGGGCCACCGCCGACTGCGACCGAACCCGAAGCCCTGACGCCACCGGCCACGCACGGGACGTTCATGACCCGCGGGCTGACCTTCCTGTTCGCCATCGCGGGCGGTGCGGCCGTCGGGAACCTCTACTGGGCGCAGCCGCTGCTCGACTTCATCGCACAGGACCTGCACGCCTCGACCGCGGCCGCGGGGTGGCTCGTCACGGCCACCCAGATCGGCTACGCGACGGGCATCCTCCTCCTCGTGCCGCTCGGTGACGTACGCGACCGGCGAAGGCTCATTCCCGTCATACTGCTGTGCTCCGCGATCGCGCTGCTCCTGTGCGCGCTGGCGCCGTCATTCGGAATGCTGCTGGGCGCCATCACGCTGCTGGGCGTGACGACCGTCTCCGGACAGCTGCTCGCGCCCCTCGCCGGTGACCTCGCCGACGACGACAATCGCGGCGCCGTGGTCGGGACCGTGGTGTCGGGCATCCTCACCGGCATCCTCGTATCCCGCACGGTCAGCGGTCTGATCGCCGGTGCCGCCGGCTGGCGCACCATCTACGTCGTGGCGGCGGCCGTCGCCGTCCTGTTCGCGGCGCTGCTGCACCGCGCGATCCCGTCGCTTCCGCCGAAGACCCACATTCCCTACCCCGCTCTCATCGCCTCTGTCTGGACGGTCGTACGACGTGAGCGCACGGTGCGCTGGACCCTGGTCCTGGGAGCGACGGCGTTCGCCTCGTTCACCATGTTCTGGACGTCGCTGACGTTCCTGCTCAGCGCCCCGCCGTTCAGCTATTCCGTGACCGCGATCGGGCTGTTCGGGCTCCTCGGTGTGGCGGGTGCCCTCGCCGCGCAACGGGCCGGCCGACTGCACGACCGTGGGTTGTCGTTGCCCGCGACCGGAATCGCGTGGGCCCTGGTCCTGGCGTCGTTCGCCCTGGCAACGTTCGCCGGGCACTCGGTGGCGCTCCTCGTGGTCGTGATCGTCCTGCTCGACGTGGCGGTCCAGGGCGTCAACCTGCTCAACCAGTCGCGGATGCTCGCCGTGTCCAACGAGGCGCGCAGCAGGCTCAACACGGCCTTCGTCACGGGCAACTTCCTCGGCGGCGCGGTCGGTTCGGCCGTCGCTTCGGTGCTGTGGACGACGGGCGGCTGGACGGCAGTGATGATCGCGGGAATGGTCCTGAGCGGCTTCGCACTCCTCGTGTGGGCGCTCGGACGCCGGGGCCCGCTGCGACTCTCGTCGGCGGTATAGGGGGGAGGATCTCTCCCCCCTATAGGCCTGTACCAGCCAAGAACCTTCCCCTTTTCCCGGCTTGCGCGAGAGGCGAATATCGAAATCCTCAATGAACGCATGCCGAGCAATGAGGTAATTCGATGAAGGCGGTAGGTTTCACGGAATTCGGCGGGCCGGAGGTGCTTCGGGTCTTGGAGCTGCCCGCCCCCGAAGCCGGTCCCGGCGAGGTACGGATCCGGGTGCACGCGGCGACGGTCAACGCGGTAGACGCCTTGCAGCGCGGCGGCCCGGGATCGCCGGACGCCCAGCCGCCGTTCGTTCCCGGCATGGAAGCCGCCGGGGTCGTGGACCGGATAGGCCCGGGTGTGGACACGGACCTGAGCGTCGGCGACCCCGTGATGGCGATCGTGCTCCCCAACGGCTCGCAGGGCGCCTACGCCGAGCAGGTCGTGGTGCCGGTGGACTCGGTCGTCCGCGCTCCTCACGGTGCGACCGACGCGCAGGCGGCGTCGCTGCCGATGAACGGCCTGACCGCGCGCCTGGCACTGGACACGCTCGGCCTGGAACCCGGTCGGACTCTCGCGATCACCGGAGCTGCCGGGGCGGTCGGCGGTTACGCCGTCCAGCTGGCCAAGGCGGACGGGCTGCGCGTGGTGGCCGACGCCTCGGAGCAGGACGAGACCCTGGTCAAGGAACTGGGTGCCGACGTCGTACTCCGCCGCGGTGCCGAATATCCGAACCGGGTACGCGCCGCAATCCCTGAAGGTGTCGACGGACTCGTCGACGCCGCGTCGCTCGGCGCTCTCACCGCTCGGGCGGTCCGCGACGGCGGCCGAGTGGTGACGCTGCGAGGGTTCGACGGACCCGGCGAACGAGGCGTCGTCTTCGAGCCGGTCGTCGTGTTCCGCTACGCCAGGGAGCGCGCCAAGCTCGACCGGCTCCGACAGCAGGTGGAGGCGGGCAGCCTCACCCTGCGTGTCGCGAAGACGTTGCCGGCGGAACAGGCGGCCGAAGCGCACCGCCTCCTCGCCGCGGGCGGAACCCGTGGCCGACTGATCCTCACCTTCTGAGAAGGGGGGTAAGGATTACTCCCCTGGATGAGTCATTCCCCGGATGGAATTCTTTTCCTTTGCGGGCGCACCGGGTGACCCAACGCCATAACCGCGATGACGCGGCTCAAGCAAATCGTGGACAACACCGACCAGTCCGACTGAGAAGGCACCATGCGAGCAACCATCATTCACGCCCCCGGTGACATCCGTGTGGAGAACGCCCCGGAACCGAGGATCACGGCACCGACGGACGCGGTCGTCCGTACCGTCGCCGCCTGTGTGTGCGGCTCCGATCTGTGGAGTTACCGGGGTGTCCTGCCGGTCACCGGGCCGCAGCCGATCGGCCATGAGTACGTCGGCATCGTCGAGGAGGTCGGCAGCGACGTATCGAGCGTCAAGCCGGGCCAGTTCGTCATCGGCTCCTTCGTCGCCTCCGACAACACCTGTCCGATCTGCCGGGCCGGCTATCACACCTCCTGCCAGCACGCGCAGTGGGTCAACGGCTGCCAGGCCGAGTACGTCCGCGTGCCCCTCGCCGACGGAACCCTGGTCGCCACCCCGGAGCAGCCGTCCGAGGAGCTCATCCCGGACCTGCTGGCCCTGTCCGACGTCATGGGCACCGGCTGGTACGCCGCCAAGGCAGCCGAGGTCAAGCCCGGTGCGACGGCCGTGGTCGTCGGTGACGGCGCGGTCGGCCTGTCCGGCGTCATCGCCGCGAAGGAACTGGGCGCCGAACGGATCATCGCCATGAGCCGGCACGAGTCCCGGCAGAAGCTCGCCCTGGAGTTCGGTGCCACCGACATCGTCACCGAGCGCGGCGAGGAAGGCGTCGCCCGCGTCAAGGAACTGACGAACGGCATCGGCGCCGACTCCGTCCTCGAGTGCGTCGGTACCCAGCAGTCGATGCAGCAGGCCCTCCAGTCCACCCGCCCGGGCGGCAACGTCGGCTTCGTCGGCATGCCGCACGACGTGCAGATCGACGGTCTGCAACTGTTCTTCTCCCACGTCGGCCTGCGCGGTGGTCCCGCCCCCGTACGCGCCTACCTTCCCGACCTGATCGACCGCGTCCTCAGCGGCCGTATCCATCCGGGCAAGGTCTTCGACCTCACCCTGTCCCTGGACGAGGCCGCCGAAGGCTATAAGGCCATGGACGAGCGCCGCGCCGTCAAGGCGTTGCTGCGTCCGTGACATGAGGTCCGCTCACACTGCCGGTGGAGGCCGCCCACCTCCGTCAGCAGTCCGCCCGACACAGGAGTAGGCACCATGATCGGACTCGAACTCGTCGTACTCCTGGGCGTGGCCGTGCTGGTCGGACAGGCCGTGGCGCAGCGCCTCGGCGTCGCGCCGCCCGTCGTGCTGCTTGTCGTGGGTGCTCTTGTGGGGCTGGTCCCAGCCGTGCGCCAGACGCAGCTTCCGCCGGAGGTGGTGCTGCTGCTCTTCCTGCCGGTGTTGCTGTACTGGGAAAGTCTCACCACGTCCATGCGGGAGATCCGTTCGAATCTGCGCGGCATCGTGCTGCTCAGCACGGTCCTGGTGATCCTCACCGCAGGGGCCGTGGCGGTCGCGGGGCACGCGCTCGGGCTGCCGTGGGGGCCGGCGTGGGCCCTGGGCGCCGCAGTGGCGCCGACCGACGCGACGGCGGTAGGTGTCCTGGCCCGCTCTCTGCCGCGCCGTCAGGTCACCGTGCTGCGTGCCGAAAGCCTCGTCAACGACGGCACGGCACTGGTCATCTTCGGCCTGGCGGTCGGGCTCACCGTCGGCGAGGAGCACCTCACCCTGCCGCACGTCGGAGCGCTGTTCCTGCTGGCCTACGGCGGCGGGGCAGCGGTCGGTGTGGCGGTCGCCTGGGTCAACATGAACCTGCGGCGCCGCCTGGCCGATCCCCTGCTCGGCAATCTCGTCATGATCCTGGCCCCGTTCACGGCGTATCTGCTCGCCGAACTGATCCACGCCTCCGGTGTCCTCGCCGTCGTCGTGAGCGGGCTGATCATGGCCCAGGTCGCACCCAGCCTCATCCGCGCCGATCACCGCCGCCAGGCACTGGCCTTCTGGCCGCTGCTCACCTTCATCATCAACGGCGCACTGTTCGTCCTGGTCGGAGTGGAACTCCAGTACGCGCTCCGCCACTTGAACCGGTCGGATCTCCAAGACGCCCTGATCGCGATCGGCATGGTCAGCGTGGTGCTGGTCGCGGTCAGGTTCGCGTTCCTGTTCTCCTCCGCCTACCTGATCCGCGCCATCGACCGGCGTCCCCAACAGCGGCTGCGCAGAATCAGTGACCGTGCCCGCGTCGTCAGCGGCCTCGCGGGCTTCCGGGGCGCCGTGTCGCTCGCCGTGGCCCTCTCGGTACCGGTGACCCTCGACTCCGGCGCGCCGTTCCCCGACCGCGACTTCATCGTCTTCGTCACCTCCGGCGTCATCGTGGTGACCCTCGTGGTGCAGGGACTGCTGCTGCCCGGCGTCGTGCGCTGGGCCCGGCTGCCGCACGACACCTCAGTCGACGAGGAGCACGTCCTCGCCGAGACCACGGCAACCGAGGAAGCCATCGAGGCACTGCCGCGACTCGCCGCCGAACTGGGCACCACCCCGAAGGTCATGGAGTGGCTGCGCCAGGAGTACGAGGCCCACCTGGCCACCGTACGAGCCCAGGGCGCGGGCACCGACGACGATCCCGCCCTGCTCCACAACCGCCACTACACCGACCTGCGCCTCGCCCTCATCGCCCACAAGCGCGCGACCGTCGTGCGCCTGCGCGACGAGCGGGACATCGACGACACCGTGCTGCGCCGGCTCCAGGCAACCCTGGACAACGAAGAGGTACGCCTGGCCGGTCGCGAGCAGGTGGAGTGAGCCGGCTCCGACACCCGGCCTCGACCAAGCCCCACGTGAAGGGACCCCGCCGCCATGTCCTCCGGCCTCATCGACGTACACGCCCATCTCCTGCCCGACTTCTACGTCCAGCGGGCGACAGCGGCGGGCCACGCCCACCCTGACGGCATGGGCGGCTGGCCGCAGTGGTCCGTGGGAGCCCACCTGGATCTGATGGACCGCAACGGCATCGAGACCGCGATGCTGTCGATGTCGTCTCCCGGCGTGCACTTCGGCGACGACAAGGCGGCCCGGCTCCTGGCCCGGCGCGTCAACGAGTACACCGCCGAGCTGACCCGGGACCACCCCGGCCGCTTCGGCAACTTCGTGTCGCTCCCCCTGCCGGACGTGGACGGCGCGTTGGAGGAGATCGCCTTCGCCTTCGACGAACTCGGCGCCGACGGCGTGGCCCTGCTGACACACACGCACGGCGTGTACCTGGGCGATCAGCGCCTCGACCCGGTCTTCGCCGAACTCGACCGCCGCCGGGCCGTGGTCTTCCTGCACCCCACCTCACCGGTGTGCTGGGAACAGTCCGCACTCGGCCGCCCGCGCCCGATGGTCGAGTACATCTTCGACACCGCCCGCACCGTCACGGACCTGGTGATGGCGGGCGTCCTGACACGTCACCCCAACATGCGCGTGATCGTTCCCCACTGCGGCGGCGCGATCCCTGTCCTGGCCGACCGCATCAACGAGTTCATGAAACTGTTCGTGCCCTCGGAGAACGCACCCTCACTCGACGCGGTGCAGCAACTACGGGGCCTGTACTACGACTTGGCGGGCACCGCCTTCCCACGCCAGGTCCCCGCGCTGCTGAACCTCGTCGACACGGACCGCGTGCTGTTCGGCAGCGACTACTGCTGGACGCCTCCCCCACTGGCCGACGCCCACATCGCGGCGATCGACGCCACCGAGTCACCGGTGGAGGGGACCACCTGGCGTTCCCTGACCACGGCCAACGCCCGGCGTCTGTTCCCGGGGGCAGCGCGGTGAACGATCCGACCCGTTTTGGCATCATCAAGGAGGAAGAATGCACACGCGAACGCTCGGGCGAGACCTCCGGGTATCCGCCATCGGCCTCGGCGCCATGGGCATGTCCCAGAGCTATGGCCCCAACCCCGGTGATCGAAACGACATGATCGCCGTGCTCCGCGGCGCCGTCGACCGCGGGGTCACGCTTTTCGACACCGCGGAGGTGTACGGGCCCTACGTCAACGAGGAACTCGTCGGAGAAGCGCTCGCGCCGGTGCGTGAACAAGTGGTGATCGCCACGAAGTTCGGGTTCCGCATCGAGAACGGTGCCTCGGTCGGACTCGACAGTCGGCCCGAGCAGATCCGTGCCGTCGCCACGGCCTCCCTCGAACGGCTCGGGGTCGAGTGCATCGACCTGTTCTACCAGCACCGCGTTGATCCGGAGGTGCCGATCGAAGACGTCGCCGGCACGGTGGGCGAGCGCGTGCAGGAGGGCAAGGTCCGCTGCTTCGGGCTCTCGGAAGCCGGTGCCGAGACCATCCGCCGTGCTCACTCGGTCCACCCGGTGGCGGCAGTGCAGAGCGAGTACTCGCTGTGGACCCGGGACCCCGAAGCAGAGGCCCTGCCGACGTGCGCCGCACTCGGGATCGGATTCGTCCCCTTCAGCCCGCTCGGCAAGGGGTTCCTGACCGGGTCAGTGGACGCGTCGACGCCGTTCGCGGCCGACGACGTCCGCACCACCATTCCGCGGTTCACCGCCGAAAACCGGGCCGCGAATCAGGTTCTCGTCGAGCACATCGCGACGCTCGCCCAGGCCAAGGACGCCACACCGGGGCAGGTCGCCCTCGCCTGGCTGCTCGCGCAGCACCCGTCGATCGTTCCGATTCCCGGAACGCGGCGCCTCGCGCGCGTCGAGGAGAACACCGGCGCCACCCAACTCCCGCTGTCCGCCGACGAACTGGCGGACCTCAACGAACTCGCTCGTCACGTCGGCGTACAGGGAGACCGCTACAACGAGCACCACATGTCGCTGGTCGACAAGTAACAGGTGCGGGCTCAGTCCTCGTCGGGAGCGGGTGGCGGGTATGCAGGGTTGTCGATGCCCCATGACGTGACGAAGTCGGGTAAGACCTCGACCCAGTTCGGTCCGAACCCCGGCCCCAGCACCTCGAGGACCCCGCGCGGCGGGCCACCAGGACGACGTACTGCCTGTTCTTGGTGGAGCAGGACAGCGGAGGCGGTGTGGCGGATGCGCTGTCGAGGGGGGCCGGTCCTGTGTCGAGAACACGGCGTCGGCTCCGTCCCAGGGACACGAGCGGCCACGACGGGCCGCGTGCCATCAGAAGGGACCGTCGTCATGGCTGTCGCAGATGACCTCGACCACGCCACCGACTCGCAGTGGGACTGGGTCGCTGAGCAGACTCGGACGTATCTCGCCTCGGGCGGCACCGAGGGGCACGAGTCGAACGGCGTCTACACGCTCCTGCTCGCCACCACCGGACGCAGGACCGGCATCCCGCGCCGCACGTGCCTGATCTACGGCACCGCGGGCGAGGACTTCGTCGTCGTCGCCTCCAAAGGCGGCGCCGACGACGATCCGGCGTGGTTCAAGAACCTCCGGGCGGATCCGAGCGTCGGGGTGCAGGTCGGCGGCCGTCGGTTCACCGCGCGCGCCCGGGTCGCGTCCCCGGCCGAGCGTGAGGTCCTCTGGCCCCGGATGGCGCGCATCTTCCCGCTGTACGACGAGTACGCGCAGAAGACGAGCCGCGAAATCCCGATCGTCCTGCTCACTCCGCAGAACTCCCGGGTCAGTCCTGTTCGGCTTCGGTGAAGAACTCCGGTGGCGCCTGGAGGTCGTGGGCACGGAACAGGACGGCGTGCTCGACGCCCATGGCCTTGCCGCTCAGCGCGGCGAACTTCGGGATGAAGTCCGCGGGAGCCGGGTGGTCAGGGAGCGCGGCCAGGTACGCGGCGTGCGCCTCGAGCGAGGCGACGCCGCGGCGCAGCGGCTCGCCCGTCACGTCGACGCCGTGGGTCGCGCCGGAGCCCGGGAGGCCGGGGAGGATGAGCCAGCGCACGGAGTGCGGTGGGAGGTCCTCGTCGTCGACCTGTTCCGGGAAGACCCACCGGTTGCCCGCGTCGCGCACCGCGTCGAGCGTCGCGAGCCCGGCCGCGCGGTGGTCGGCCTGGTCGAAGCCGAAGGGCGTCTCGATGTCGTAACCGGTGCCGAGCACGACATCGGGCTTGAACCGGCGGATCTCCCGACAGATGTCCCGGCGCAGGTCGAGGCCGTAGACGAGGACTCCGTCCGGATGTTCGAGGACGGTCAGGTGCTTGACGCCGACGACGGCGCAGGCGGCCTGTTGCTCGGCGACACGCAGGCGTGCCGTCTCCTCGGGAGGATTCGGCATGCCGGCCTCACCGCGGGTGAGCAGGAGGTAGCCGACCTCGATGCCGCGCGCGGTCCAGCGAGCGACGGCCGCGGACACGCCGTACTCCATGTCGTCCGGGTGCGCGACGACACAGAGCACGCGCTGGAAGGACTCCTCGGGTAACGCAGGCAATGTCATGCGGCCATCCTTCCCCTTCACGTGCACGAGTCCAAGGGGGAGGGCGCGGTCAGCGCGTCAGGTCACCGGATCGAGGAAAGTCAGCACCGAGGCGTCTTCCTCGATCAGCGGGACGAGCGCCGCGTTGAACGGAGCGCCGTACGGTGCCTTCAAGTGCGCTTGGAAGGCGTCCTCGTCGCGGTACACCTCGAAGATCCAGAAGGCGCGTGGGGCGGCCGCCTTGGTGTAGACGTCGAAGGCGATGTTGCCTTCTTCCTCGCGCACCTGCTTGGCGTACTCCAGGAGCAGGTGGGATACCTCGTCCTGTGCTCCCTCGCGGGCGGTGAACTCGGCGAGCAGGGTCTTGTTCACGGTGTGGTGTCCTCCGGGGTCGAAGTCGGTCGGGAAGGTCGGGATGGTCGGGAAGGAAGGTTGAGATCCGTCGGCGTCAGTCGCGGTAGGAGTCGAGGTGCCAGACGACGGCCTGGTCCAGCTTCACCGAGCCGTTCTCGGCGAAGACCTGCACTCCCTGGCTGGCGGGGTCGGGGAAGATCTGGTCGGTGATGACGGCCTCGCCGCTGCCGCCGAAGACCTCGACGGACGACCAGTCGACGAGGATCCGCAGCTTCACCTTGCCGTTCTTGGCCTTCAGAGGCGCGGTCTGGACGCCGGGGAAGGTGCTGTTGAAGTCGACAGCGCCGGAGTGGGTGCGGTCGACGTACAGCTCCTGTGTCGTGGTGTCGTAGCCGATGACGGTCTCCTCTCCCCCGGCGCCGGTACGCACCTTCAGGCCGAACCGGGCGGCGTCCTGGAGGGAGAAGGTCGCCTCGATGTCGAGAGCCTTGCCCTGGGCCGCGGGGCCGATCAGGGTCTCGGCGGTGTTCTTCACGGTGACGCCCGCCGCGGTCGCCGGGGGCTCGTGGCGCAGGGACGTCACGCTGTCGACGGGCCGGCTGGTCAGCCGGACACGTCCGTCGACCGTACGCAGGGTCATCTCCCGGGGGATGCTCTGCGCACCGCGCCAGGGCGAGGTGGGGACCGCGCCGCCGTAGTCCCAGTTGTTCATCCAACCGATCATGTACCGCTTGCCGTCCGGCGCGCCCTCCCAGGACACCGCCGCGTAGTAGTCCTTGCCGTAGTCGGCCCAGTCGGCGCGCTGGACGACGGACTTCGCGGCGGTGTCGGCGGTGGTGAACCGGTCGGCGAGGAGGTGGCCCCAGCCGGCGGTGTTCATGTCGACGAGCTGGATCCGTGCCTGTTTGCCGGCGTAGGGGCGCATGTCGAAGGAGGCCCAGTCCAGGGTCTCGCTGTTGGATCCGGTGGCGCTCTGGACGACCTTGCCGTCGACGATCAGGTTGACGGACGTCTCCTGTGAGACAGGCTGGGCCTGGGTGTCGGAGAGCATGATGTGGTCGACGTTGAGGTGGCCCCAGCCGCCGCTGTTGTCGTCGACGATCTTGATCTGTGCCTTCTTGCCGGCGAGGTCCTTGACGTCCCAGGAGGCCCAGTTGAGTGCCTCGCCGTCGCCTCCGGTGGCGCTGCGGACCGCCTTGCCGTCGACCAGCAGCTCGATCGCGGTCGGGTTGTCGGAGCCGGCGGGGTGGTTGCCGCCGCCCACAAGGAAGTTGACGTAGTTCTTGTCGATGGTGAACTCGGGCGAGGTGAGCGTGCCGGTGGTGGCGTCGCCGCCCAGGAAGCTGTTGGCCAGGCCGTCGCCCAGGAACCCGGAGACCTCCTGCTGGCCGCCGAGGGTGCCGGTGGCCGGTGCGGTGCCGAAGGCGTCCCCGGTCGTCGTCCAGTCGCCGTAGGTGCCGCCCTCGAAGTCGGCGAGGACCCTGCCCGCGGGCGGGTCCTGCTGCTCCATGACGGTGCCGTCCACGTGCGGGTGGCGACCGCCACCGACCTTGAAGTTCAGGTACTTGCTGTCGACGGTGAAGGGGGGCGAGGTCAGGGTGCCGGTGGTGGCGTCACCCGAGTGGAAGCTGTTGGCCAGGCCCTTGCCGTCGTAGCCGTCGACCGTGCCCTGCCCGTCCACCGCCCCGGCTGCCGGCGCCTGGCCGAACGCGCTGCCCGTGGTCGTCCACGTACCGAAGTCGGTGCCCTCGAAGTCCTGCGTCACCGTGCCGGTGGGCGGGGTGTAGGTGCCCTTGTCGTCGGCGGTGAACTTCTTGCCGTCGAAGTCGCCGACGAAGTACTGGGCGGCCGAACCGCCCGCGATACCACCGGGGTTGATGTTGACGACCAGGACCCACTTGATCTTCTTCTTGTCGCCGTCGACCGCGAGGGGAAACAGATCCGGGCACTCCCACACGCCGCCCGTCGCGCCCGCCGGCCCGAACTCGCTCTGCAGCGTCCAGTCCTTGAGGTTCTTGGAGGAGTAGAAGCGCACCTTGTGTTCGGCGGACATCGACACCGTCATCAGCCAGCTCTTCGTGGGCGCGTACCACTGGACCTTGGGATCGCGGAAGTCCTTGGAGCCGATGTCGATGACGGGATTGCCCTGGTACTTCGTCCAGGTGCGGCCGCGGTCGGTGCTGTAGGCGAGGGACTGCGCCTGGGTGCCCGTCGCCTTGTTGTGACTGGTGTAGATCGCCACCATGGCCGGGTTCTTCTTCGCGCCGAAGCCGGTGGTGTTGTCCCGGTCGATGACCGCGCTGCCGGAGAACACCATCTCGTTGTCGTCGTGCGACAGGGCGAGCGGCAGGTCCTTCCAGTGGACGAGGTCCTCGCTCACCGCGTGCCCCCAGGACATGTCGCCCCACGAGTTGCCGCCCGGGTTGTACTGGTAGAAGAGGTGGTATTCGCCCTTGTAGTACACGAGGCCGTTGGGGTCGTTCATCCAGTTCTTCTCGGGCGTGAAGTGGAACTGGGGGCGGTACTTCTCGGAGTACGGCGGGGTGTCGGCGGCGACGGCCTGGGGGGCGAGCGGGGCCGCCGACAGGGCGCAGACGGTCGCCACCGCCGCGATCATCCGTATGCGGGCATGCCGGGATACACGTCCAGAGCTCATGAGGTCTCCTGTGCCGGCCGTCCGCGCGACGAAGCTGCCCGGCGCGGGTCCGGCGGAAAGTGACGCCCTTCTCGGCGCCGTCGTCCATGGCATGGGCAGGGGGTGTCATCGTTGACTTGTGTCATCGATGACATCGAGTGGCCCGATGATGTAGGCAATCCGGCCGGTGCGTCAACGGTGTTGCCGCGATGTCGTGTTGAGGGCCATGCCCGCCTGTCATGCGCGGTCGGCCGTGGCGATCTGGGTCAGCCGGCTCTGCCACGGCGGGTTGGGGCCGGCGACCGAGCAGGTCAGGGCCGCGACGCGGGTGCCGAAACGGCAGGCCGCCTCGACATCGTCGAGGCGCAGGTCCGTCAGCCGGCCTCCCAGAAGCCCGTGGGCGCCGAGGTGGTGCAGCAGGCCGGCGGTGAAGGAGTCCCCGGCACCGACCGTGTCGACGACCTGTGTGGTCACCGCGGGCACCGTGACCCGTTCCCCGTCGAGTGAGGCCAGGGCGCCGTCGGCACCGCGCGTGATCACGACGAGCCGCGCCCCCGCCGCATGCCAGGTGTCGCACGCCTGCTCGGGCGGTGTTCCGGGCAGCAGTAGATCCAGGTCGTCCTCGCTCAGCCGCAGCACGTCCGCGAGGCCGCACCAGTGCGTCAGCCGGGCGCGGTAGACCTCGGGGCGCACCAGGAGCGGGCGGACGTTGGGGTCGACGCTGATGGTGGCCCGGGAGGCGGCCGCGGCCAGGAAGTCCTCCACCACCGCCGCCCCGGGTTCCTTGACCAGGGCCAGTGATCCGGTGTGCACGCAGGCGGTGTCGGTCAGGTCCACCCCGGCCAGTTCCGCGCCCGTCCACTGCCAGTCCGCGGTGGCCTGCGCGTGGAAGGAGAACGTGGCCTGTCCCTGAGCGTCCAGCTCGGCCACGGCCAGCGTGCTGGGCTCGGCGGCGTCCACGGCGCACGAGAGGTCGACTCCGGACGCCTCCAGATGGGCCCGGAACAGGCGGCCGAACACGTCGCCGGACAGCCGCGCGAGGAAGCGGGCCGGGGTTCCCAGCCGGGCCAGGGCCGCCGCCGTGTTGGCGGGTCCGCCGCCGGGCAGCACCCGCAGGGCGAGCTCGTTCCGGGAGGCTGCGGGTTCGGTGAACGCGTCGGCGACGCACTCGCCCAGGACGGTGATCTGGCGCGGGCTCATGGGCTGCTCACTCTCGGAACTCTGGGAACGCGCGGACAGAAACGGGCACGTCGCGGGCGTTCGCCGAACCGCTTCGGGCGGCGACGCTCGCGGGCGTTGCCGATTTGTGACGGGCACAAGGCATTGACGTTGCCCGGAAGCGGAGTCCATCATCCTGGCCAAGCAGTGTCAACGATGACATAAGTCAACGATGACACTTCGGGACGGCATGCCCGATGCCGACCGCTCGCCCGCAATCCCGCAGGAGTTGTTCATGTCACGCATCTCTCGTCTGCCGTCCTCCTTGCTCAGAGTCGCCGCTTGCACGGGTGTCGCGGCCCTCACCCTGACCGCCTGTGGATCCGGATCCGGATCGGACTCCGCGAGCTCCGGTTCGGGCACCGTCAAGGTCGGACTGATCACGAAGACCGACACCAACCCGTTCTTCGTGAAGATGAAGGAGGGCGCGGAGAAGGCCGCCAAGGAGAACGGCGTCGAACTGTCCACCGCGGCGGGCAAGTTCGACGGGGACAACGCCGGCCAGGTCACCGCCATCGAGAACATGGTCGCCGCCGGGGTCAAGGGCATCCTGATCACGCCGAGCGACTCCAAGGCGATCGTGCCGGCGATCGAGAAGGCCAAGGCCAAGGGCGTTCTGGTCATCGCCCTGGACACCCCGACCGAGCCGGAGAGCGCCGTCGACGCCCTTTTCGCCACCGACAACGTCAAGGCGGGCGAACTGATCGGCGAGTACGCCAAGGCCGCCATGAAGGGCAAGACGGCGAAGATAGCCGCCCTCGACCTCGCGCCGGGCGTCTCCGTCGGCGTCCAGCGGCACGAAGGCTTCCTGAAGGGCTTCGGCGCCACCGACAAGGACGTCGCCTGCGCCCAGGACACCGGCGGCGACCAGTCCAAGGGCCAGACGGCGATGGAGAACTGCCTCCAGAAGGAGCCGGACATCAACGTCGTCTACACGATCAACGAGCCGGCCGCGCTGGGCGCGTACACCGCACTCAAGGCCAAGGGCCGGGAGAAGGACGTGCTCATCGTCTCCGTCGACGGCGGCTGCACCGGCACGCAGGCCGTCAAGGACGGCAAGATCGCCGCAACCTCGCAGCAGTACCCGCTGAAGATGGCCGCCGAGGGCGTCAAGGCGGTCGCGACCTACGCCAAGGACGGGAAGAAGGCGTCCGGTTACACCGACACCGGCGTCACCCTGATCACCGACAAGGCACAGGACGGGGTCACGTCCAAGGACACCGCATACGGCCTGGAGAACTGCTGGGGCTGAGCCGGCCCCTGAGGACCGTACGACTCAGCCCGTCCCCTCAGCGGGGCGGCCGCCCCTTCCTCCCTGACCGGGGGCGGCCGCCCGCTCGTCCGCTGCTCCCGGCGGCCGGAGGGGACAACGACTTCTGTCTTCCGACAAGGACTTCGCATGACAGCCACGACCACACCCCCGGACACGTCCTCGCCGTACGCCGACCTCAAAGCGCCGACCACGGCCCGCCGGCTGCTCACGGCACCGACCACCGGGCCGCTGGCCGCCCTCCTTCTGGCCTGTGTCTTCTTCTCCGTCTCGACCGACCAGTTCCTCACCGGCGGGAACTTCTCCCTGATCGTGCAGCAGGTCATGGTCGTCGGCACCCTCGCCATCGGCCAGACCCTGATCATCCTCACCGCGGGTATCGACCTGTCCTGCGGTGCGGTGATGGCGTTCGGCAGCATCGTGATCGCCAAGATGGCGGCCGAGGGCTCCCTGCCCCCGCTGGTCGCGATCGCGCTGGGCCTGGTCGTCTGCGGCGGCTTCGGCCTGCTCAACGGGACCCTGGTGCAGAAGATCCCGCTGCCGCCGTTCATCGTCACCCTCGGCATGCTGAATGTGGCGTTCGCGCTGACGCACATCTACTCCGAGGAGCAGACGGTCACCAATCTGCCGGGCCCGCTGACGGCACTCGGTGAGACCTTCCCGCTCGGCCACACCGACATCACCTACGGCTCCCTGGTCACCATCGGCCTGTTCCTCCTTCTCGCCTACGCGCTGAGCAACACCGGCTGGGGCAGGCACGTCTACGCCCTCGGCAACAGCCCGGAAGCGGCCCGGCTGAACGGCATCCGCACCTCCCGGCTGACCATCGGCGTCTACACCGTGGCCGGCATCCTCTACGGCATCGCCGCCCTGCTGCTCATCTCCCGCACCGGCGTCGGCGACCCGCAAGCCGGGCAGACCGACAACCTCGACAGCATCACCGCCGTGGTCCTCGGCGGAACCAGCCTCTTCGGCGGCCGCGGCTCGGTCCTGGGCACGTTCATCGGCGTCCTCATCGTCGGCGTCTTCCGCAACGGCCTGCAGTTGATGGGCGTCGCCTCCATCTACCAGACCCTGATCACCGGCGTCCTGGTGATCCTCGCGGTGACCGTCGACCAGATCTCCCGGAAGAGGGCCCGATGACCTCCATCTCCTCCCCCACGCCTGTCCTTCAGGCCCGCGGCCTGGTCAAGCGCTACGGTCACGTCACCGCCATCGACGGTGCCGACTTCGACCTGCTGCCCGGTGAGGTCCTCGCCGTCATCGGCGACAACGGCGCCGGCAAGACCAGCCTCATCAAGGCCCTCACCGGCGCGGTGACCCCCGACGCGGGCGAGATACGGCTCAACGGCGAACCCATCTCGTTCTCCGGCCCGCAGAGCGCCCGCGCCCACGGCATCGAGACGGTGTATCAGGACCTCGCGGTGGCGGCCTCCATGGACATCGCCTCCAATGTGTTCCTCGGCCGCGAACTGCGCCGCCCCGGCATCCTCGGCAGCGCCTTCCGCATGCTCGACAAGAAGCGCATGCGTCAGGAGGCCGCCGAGCACATGGCCGACCTGAAGATCGGCCTGCGCTCGCTGACCCAGTCGGTCGAGACGCTCTCCGGCGGACAGCGGCAGGCCGTCGCGGTCGCCCGCGCCGTCGCCTGGGCCCGCTCCGTCGTCGTCATGGACGAACCCACCGCCGCCCTCGGCGTCAAGGAGTCCGGTCAGGTCCTCGACCTCATCCGCCGGGTTCGCGACAAGGGCATGCCGGTCGTCCTGATCAGCCACAACATGCCCCACGTCTTCGAGATCGCCGACCGGATCCACGTCCACCGCCTGGGCAGGCGCGCCGCCGTGATCAAGCCCTCCGACTACTCCATGGCGGAGGTCGTCGCCATCATGACCGGCGCGCTCACCGTGGACGAGGCCGGAGGTACTGTCGTGGCGGATTCCAAGGCCGCGAAGGCCGCGGGAGTCCAGGCCAACTGAAGCACTCACAGGTTCCGGCCGAGGCCGCGGCCGGACCGACGAGCACAGGAGACTGTTTCCTCCATGGCAGCGAACCGCCGCCCGACCCTGGCAGACGTCGCCCGAGAAGTGGGCGTCAGCGCCAAGACCGTCTCCCGCGTCCTCAACGAGGACGGGCCCGCCTCCGCCGAGACCAGGGAACAGGTACTCGCCGCCGTCGCCAAGCTCGGCTTCCAGCCGAACCTCATGGCCCGCAACATCCGCGTCGGCGGCCCGGACACCACCGTCGGCCTGGTCATCCCCGACCTCGCCAACCCCTTCTTCGGAGCCGTGGCCCGTGCCATAGAGGATGTCGTCGGCGAACGCGGACTGACGTTGCTCATGGGCTCCTCCGCGGACGACCCCGAACGCGAACGTGCCCTGACGGACAAGTTCCTCGCCCGGCGCGTCAGCATCCTCATCGTCGTACCGTCCGTCGGCGCCGACCACTCCCACCTCAAGTCGCACCGCACCGCGGGACTGCCCATCATCTTCCTCGACCGCCCCGGAGTCGGCCTGCCCGCCGACAGCATCGTCAGTTCCAACCGCGCCGGGGCCCGGGACGGCATCGCCCATCTCATCGCCCACGGGCACCACCGTGTCGGCTTCGTCGGCGACCTGCCCGTCAAGCTGTACACGCGCCGCGAACGCCTCGCCGGATACCGCGCCGCGCTGCAGGAAGCCGACATCCCCTACGACCGCTCGCTGGTCGCCAACGCCCACGACCAGCCGGGCGCCCAGGCCGCGACCGCCCAACTCCTCGACCTGGCCGATCCCCCCACCGCCCTGTTCGCCGGCAACAACATCATGGCGCTCGGCATCGTCGCGGAACTCGCCCGCAGCAAGCGCAAGGACGTGGCACTCGTCGCCTTCGACGACCTGTCACTCGCGGAGGCACTCGAACCGGCCCTGACCGTCGTGGCCCAGGACCCCGAAGAACTCGGCCGCAGCGCCGCGGCCACCGCCCTGGCCCGCCTCGACGGTGACCGCTCCCGCGCTCGCACCATCTCCGTGCCCACCCGGCTGGTCATCCGGGGCTCGGGAGAGCAACCCGCGCCCAAGCAGGCGGAGTTCGTCACACGATCTCGTTGAGAGGTACTGGTCGGGCGTGACCGACCGACGAATCGACGCCCCGCGACTCAGGTACCGGGGCTCGGGGTCTGCGTACCATCCGAGTTGGAGGCCTCCGGGAAGAAGTCGGCCCCCTGCACGTACGCCATCGCCTCGGCCCACTTGGGGTCGCTCAGGCGGCGTTCCATCTCCTCTGTGCTGACGTCCTCCACCCGTGTCTGGAGCCACCAGAGATTGCCCAGCGGATCGCGTACCCGTCCGACCCGGTCGCCGAAGAAGAGGTGGGTCACTTCGGTCACGGATGTACCGCCGGCCGCGACGGCCCTGCGGTGCGCGGCGTCGGCGTCCTCGACGTAGAGGCGCAGGAAGGCGGGTGTCGGCGGCCAATGGGGCGGTGCGTCGAACGGCATGACGATCGAGTCGCCGATCCGTACCTCCGCGTGCCCGATCCGGCCGTCGTCCCCGACGACCCGGGCGATCTCCTCCGCGTCGAACGCCGCCTTCAGGTAGTCGATGAGCCCAGCCGTGTCGCGGGAGATGATCCACGGCGTGACGGTGTGATAGCCGTCCGGGATCGGCCTTGCGGTCATCCGTTGCCTCCTGAGTGCGTGTGGTCCGTCTGACGTTAGGTGGCTTGTAGGCCAGCTTCTGTCCTCATTGGCCACCGCTGGAGACGAGGCTCGCCAGGATTGCTCTTCCCCTTGCATGTTCTATGCCATACCCCATAAGTTACCGGCAGGTAGCTCGCTCGGCGGGCCGTCTCGTCGTTCGGAGGGTGACAGGCACATGAGTCCGCGCAAGAGTGACAGCCGTGACCGGATGATCCTCAGTGCCGCCGCTCTGCTGCGTGAACACGGGGCGAGCGCGACCAGCATCGACCGGGTACTCGCCCACAGCGGAGCCCCCCGAGGCTCGGTGTACCACCACTTCCCCGGCGGGCGGACACAGCTCATCGACGAGGCGGTGGCACTGGCGGGGGACTTCATCGCCGGCCTCATCGACGCCGCCATGCAGGTGGACGACCCCGTCGAGGCCGTCGACGCGTTCTTCGCGTTGTGGCGCGACCGGCTCATGGAGAGCGACTTCAGGGCCGGCTGCCCGATCGTGGCGGTGGCCGTCGAGACCAACGACGACGCACCCCAGCTCGCCCTCTCGGCCGCCGCCGTCTTCGCCCGCTGGCAGGAGGCTCTCGCGGCCCTGTTCGTCCGGCACGGCCTGACCGAGGAACGCAGCCGCCGACTGGGCGCCTTCATCATCGCCGCGGTCGAAGGCGCGGTGATCATGAGTCGGGCCGAGCAGAGCACCGCCCCGATCGAGGGGGCGGCCGCCGAGATCCACGACCTGCTCCTGCACACCCTGCGCGACCGTCCCGGCGCCGCCGGAGCAGAGCCCCGGCCGTAACCCGAAGCCACCTCACCCCGCCACCTCAACTCGCCAGTTCAGCAAGGACGTTCAGTTCACCAGTTCAGCCCGAAGGAGTCGCCATGCCCTCGCTCGACCGCCACGACAACGTCTTCGTCCTCGACCTCGGAGACGGCGAGAACCGTTTCCACCCCGACTGGCTCGCTGCCGTCGGCGCCGCGCTCGACGAGGTGGAGAAGGCGGACGGGCCCCGCGCCCTGGTCACCACCGCCACCGGCAAGTTCTACTCCAACGGGCTCGACCTGGACTGGCTGTTGGCCAACGGCGACCAGCACCAGGACTACGTCGTCTCCGTCCAGGAGTTGTTCGCGCGCATGCTGTCGCTGCCGATCATCACCGTGGCCGCGCTGCAGGGGCACACCTTCGCCGCCGGCGCGATGCTCTCCCTCGCCCACGACTTCCGTGTGATGCGCGCCGACCGCGGCTTCTGGTGCCTGCCCGAAGCGGACATCAAGATCCCCTTCACCCCCGGCATGGCCGCCCTCATCCAGTCCCGGCTCACGCCGCAGACCGCGCACGAGGCCATGCTCACGGCCCGCCGGTACGGCGGCTCCGATGCCGCGGCCGTCGGCATCGTCGACCAAGCGGTCGGCGAGGACGCCGTGCGCTCCACCGCCCTCGAGATCGCCCAGGCACAGGCGGCCAAGGCCGGTGACACGCTCGGCACCATCAAGGCCCGCATGTACGCCCCGGCCCTGGCCGCCCTGCGCGACACCACCAACCCGCTCGGCTGACCGGCTCCCCACCCACGACCTGGGCTGAGTCCGGGTCGTGGAACACGCCGGCCGCCCACCGTATGAGGAGACAGGGCAGACCTCACCTGCGCGACCCCAGCACCAGCACGTCCCCGCCCGCATCCAGTTCCCGCCTGACGCTTGATCCATGGTGGGCCGGGTGTGGAACCGGCCGCGTCGGTGAGGCCAGGTCATCGACAAGTTCACACAGGGCCCGTCACCGGCACCTGGCCCGGCCGCCCACTGCGCATCGGACCAACTGCCGCCTGCGTGGGCCGAGTTCGGCCGAGGTCACTGCTGCGCCAACGCCGACGGTCGGGGTGCGGACGCCCTGACGGGAAGGATCGTCATCGACGCGAACAACTACTACCGCGTGCGGGACGGCGTCATCGCCGAACTGAAGACGGGCGCCTGACGGCAGGAGAGCTTTTCTAGCGGTACGTGCCGGGGGCGCGGACGGTCAAGACCTTCAGCACCATCCACTTCGGGCACCTCCTCTCCCCCCATCCCTCCGGGGCCCTCGACCACAGCGCGCTGCCCATCTCCGGTGACGACGACGCGGCCAATGAGTCCGTCACCGCTCTGCTCGACCGCCTCGACTACGACACCGTCGACGCAGGCTCCACCTCGCAGAGTTGACGCGTCCAGGACGGCAGCCCCGCCTACGTCCTCCCCTACCTACCTGTCCGACCCCCGCTTGCCCTGGCCCCGGGACCCGGGAAAGCCGGCCGATGCCCGGGAGATCCGTACCGCCCTGGAAAAGGCGCGCAACAGCTCCTGACACGGCGCACCGCCGGACACGTGCCGTCATCGTGGTTCTGGCAACACCGTGGGTCCTGCGGTGGGAGCCTGAGGACGCCCTGCGGGATGAGGGTGCGATGGCGCCACCGAAGTCCAAGGTCGATCTGTACTCAGTGAACAGAAACCTTCCAGGCAGGAGCCCATGCGATGCCCCGAGAGATCATCTCCACCCCCGAAGCGCCGGAATTCTCCGGCTACAGCCAGGCGGTCAAGGTCGGCGACACGATCTACGTCGCGGGAACAGTCGGAGTCGACGTGGCGACCGGTGAACTCGCGGGACCCACGGTCAAGGAGCAGACCCGCCAGTCGTTGCTGAACTGCCAAGCCATCCTGCGCGCCGGCCGCGCCGAGCTGAGCGACGCCGTCATGGTTCACACCTTGCTCATGCACCCCGAGGACGCCGACGGCGTCATCGAGGTCTTCGACGAGTTCTTCCCCGACGTACGGCCGCCGCGCTGCGTGAGCAAGCTGGGTGTCGACCGGCCGGGGATCCTCGTGTCGATCGCGATGGTTGCCGTCACGGACTAGACGCGACCAGGCACCGCCCGGCGGGTCAGGCGACCGTGCGGGCACGAAGTCAGTTCTCGCGGGCTGGACCCCGCCCGGTTACGACGCGATTCCGCCCCTCGGGCATGGGCAGGACCGCCAGTGCGGTGTCTGCGATGTTCCGCAGCGTCTCCGGGTCCAGACCGGCCTTGCCCACCGCCTCGATGCCGCGGACCACCGTCAGCAGCAGTGCCGCCAACTGCTGAGGATCCGCGGCGCTGTCGATGTCGCCGTGGCGCTGCGCGGCGCTGATCTCCGTCCGCAGCAGGGTCAGCAGCGCCGTCATGGTCTCGGCCGACCGCCCGGCGACGGTCGGGTCGTGCTGGGCCAGTTCCGCCACGCCCTTGGCCAGCAGGCACCCGCGGCGCTCGGTGTCGGAGGCGGTGTTCTCCGCCATGAGGCGCACGTATCCCGACAGTCGGGCCAAGGCCTCCGCGTCCGGGCCACCTGCCAGCCGCCCTTCGGCCACCTCGACGACGGCGGTGCACCAGTCGTCGAACACCCGGTGGAACAGCTTGCCCTTGTCGCCGAACGCGCCGTACAGGCTGCCCTTACCCAAGCCGGTCGCCTGGGCGATGTCGTCCATCCGGGTTCCTGAGTAGCCGGTCGCCCAGAACTGTTCCCGGGCCCGCTCCAGGACTTGGGGTTCGTCGAATGCGCGTGGTCTGGGCATGGCCTCAGCCTATCCATTCTTGACTCGATCGTCCATTACTGCCTACGTTATGGACGATCCATTCCATAACTCGAGGGGTTCGACATGCCAGGCGTGTTGCAGAACAAGGTGGCCGTGATCACCGGAGGAACCAGCGGGATCGGGCTGGCCATCGCCCACCGCTTCGCCCACGAGGGCGCACGGGTCTTCGTGACCGGCCGGGACCACGACCGCCTCGAAGCGGCGGTCAAGGAGATAGGCCCCGCGGCCACGGGCGTACGATCCGACGTCTCGGTCCTGGCCGACCTGGACGCGCTCTACGCACGAGTCCGCGAGGAGGCCGGCCACATCGACGTGCTGGTGGCCAACGCGGGAATCGTCGCGGACGCCGCACTCGGCGCCCACACCGAGGCGAACGTCGACCTGACGCTCGCCGTCAACATCAAGGGCCCACTGTTCACCGTTCAGAAGGCGCTCCCCCTGCTGGCGGAGAACGCCTCCATCCTGGTCATCGGATCGAGCAACAGCGTGCGGCCCAACGAGCATCTCGAGGTCTACAGCGCCTCGAAGGCGGCCGTCAGCAACCTCGTACACAACTGGGCCCGCCAGTCGCGGGAGCGCCGGTTCCGGGTCAACGTACTCAGCCCGGGACCCACCCGGACCCCCGGCCTACTGGGCGCCGCGGGGCCGGACGTCGACCGGTTCGCCGAGGCCGTCGTGCCCCTGGGGCGGCTGGCCGACGCCGAGGAAATCGCCGCGGCCGCCCTCTTCCTGGCCTCGGACGCCTCGTCGTTCGTCACCGGCGCCGAACTCTTCGCCGACGGCGGCTACACCCGGGCCTGAACGAGGACCGAGGCGCATCCGGCGGTTCGCCGCGGCCTCATTGGATGACGTCTGCCACCACACCCCGACCACCGCTTGACGACGAAGGGCCACGACCAGGCCCTTGCGGTGGGTGACGACCGCAGACCGCCCTGCCGAAGCCAGCGGACCAACCGACTCTGCCGCCTCGCGCTGCCGGTTGGCCCGCTGGTTCTTCGGTTCGCGGATCACGTGCTTCATCCGCGTCGCCACAGGCAGCGGCGATTGCGAAGGCATGGAGGGTTAAGTCCTTGCCGCAACCAGCGCCCGCCGAACCCTCACCCATGGAACAATAATCCACGGAAGTTGCTTCCATGGAATGTAAATGGTTTCCTGGACGCAGACCCGCTCAGGATCCCCGCCGACGGCGCTTGTGGACGAAACGGGATCGAGGCCGCGTTCGCCAGTCAGCCACCCCCGCGCAAGCACCCAGGAGTAAACGACATGACCAGCACGAACATCGATGTCGCCCGCACCTACTTCCAGGCTGTCCAGACCGGAGACATGGCCGCTCTCGGCGAACTCCTCGACGCCGACATCGTCTGGCACCAGCCCGGTGCCAACCAGTTCTCCGGCGAGCACAAGGGACAGGCCGCCGTCTTCCAGATGCTCGGCAGCATGATGGAGACCAGCCAGGGCACCTTCGCCATCGACAAGGTCCACACCCTCATGGGCAACGGCGACCTGGTCACCGCCACCATCCACTTCACCGGCCGCCGCGGCGACACATCGATGAGCATGGACGGCGTCGACCTCCTCCGCGTCGAGAACGGCAAGATCACCGAAATGTGGCTCTTCTCCGCAGACCCGGCCGCCGAGGACGCCTTCTGGGGCTAGAACCCGCGGTGCCCGAGGCCGAACTCGGCCTCGGGCACACGTGAATCGATCCGTACGCACACGACAGGCACCCGCATGCGGAAGGTGACCGAGCAGCAATGGCGCACCTTCCGCAACCTCGCCCGCGACGGACGGTTCGCCCTGTGCGTCGACGAGGACCGGCCACCGTACGCCTTCGTCCTGCTCCAAGGACGCGCGGATATCTCCGAGGATCCCGACGACACGTTGCGCTGGGGCGGCCTGCTCGGCGCCCGCTACATGGGCGCCGATCGCACCGAGGAGTACGCGGCCCGCAATGGCGGCCCGGGAAACCTCCTCGTCCACGGCCGCATCGACAAAGTCATCGCGTTCGACGGCATCGCCGACTGACGGTGGGCTGACGGGGCGGGGTCGGGGAAAGACGGTCTCCCGCCGGCGGTCTGTCGGCCCACGGGCACGCGCGGCCGTCGTGGCTCACAACGCAGGCCGGCCAGGCTACTTCGGCGCCCGCGCGCCTGGCGCCGACGCCTGCCCGGCGGCCTTCCGCTCCGCGTCCAGGGCCCTTCCGGCTGACCGCAGCGTGCTGAGGACCGCCGTCACCTCGCGCACGGACTCCGTGGGAATCACCGACCCGATCCGCAGTTCCAGCTCGTCCTCGAAGGCCTTCAGCGCCCCGTCCACCAGTTTCCGTCCTTCAGGCGTCAACTCGACGATCGAGGAACGGCGGTCGTTCGGATTGGCCCGCCGCGCACAGAAGCCCGCCGACTCCAGACGGTCGACCACCTTGCTCGTGCCACCCACCGTGATGGAGAACTCCTCAGCGATGTCCTGGATCCGCTGACCGGGCCGACGCGACAGCAGGTGCAGCACCTCGAACGAGGTCAGCGGCAGGTCGTACTCGGCTTTCAACCGCCCCTCGATGCCGTTCCACAGCTCGATCTCCAGCGAGACCAGCTCCCGGTACAGCAGCTTCAGGTCAGCCATCACTCATCTTCCGGAGAATTATCTTCCATGGATGATTAATGGTAGGTCATCAGCGTCGGGACGGGCCTCATCTATCAGTGCGAGGGCGTTGACGACCTCTGCGTTTGACGACAGCCCCGCACGGGGCTGCACTTGTTTCATGGAGGCTGCGGCGACTCCGTCCTAGGGGGCGACTCCGTCCTGGGGAGAGCAGCGATGACAACCATCGAGAGTTTCGACCTTCTGCAGCCGTACAAGATCGCCGAGGAGACGTTCGTCATCCCGTGGGCCCTCGAGGCGCCGCCGGTCGGCCACTTCCCGATGAACTCGATGGTGATCCGGGGAACCGAACCGGTCCTCGTGGACACCGGGGCGCCCGCGGTGCGCTCGCAGTGGCTGGAGGCAGCCTGGTCCGTCGTGGATCCCCTGGACGTACGGTGGATCTTCCTCACCCACGACGACCGCGACCACGCCGGCAACCTCCTGGCGGTCCTGGCGGAATGCCCGAACGCGACCCTGCTGACGACATGGTTCTCCATCGGCCGCATGGCCGAGGAGTGGGAGATTCCCATCAACCGGTGCCGCTTCATGACCGACGGCGACACCATCGACGCGGGCGATCGCACCCTGGTCGCCAAGCGACCGCCCCTGTACGACAACCCCACCACCCGGGCCCTCTTCGATTCGAAGGCCAAGGTCCTGTGGGCCGTCGACACCTTCGCCACGAACGTGCCGACCCCTGTGCCCGAAATGGCCGCGCTGTCGCCGGACGAGTTCCGCGACGGCCAGTTCTTCGGCGGACGCCTGGTCTCCCCCTGGGTCGCGCTGCTGGACGCCCAGAAGTTCGGGGACGTCGTCACCGGCTTCCAACAGCTGGACGCCGAGGTCATCGCCGGCTGCCACTGCCCGGTCCTGCGGGGAGCCCAGATCCCCGAGGCCTACGACCTCCTCCGCCGGCTCCCCGGAGTCCCACCCTGGACAGAATTCACGCAGACCGACCTCGACCAGTGGATGGCGGCTGCCGAGAGCTCGGTTCCGCCGGAGCAGCCACGGCCGTCGGGGACGTGAGCGTCGCTGCCGCGCGGCGTTGAGATCTGCGCCGACCTTCAGTAAGCCGGTCCGGGCCGGCGTCCTGTCACCTTCGGGGCCAGATCAGGATGGCGGCGAGGTGTTGAAGGGCCGGACACGTGCCGCCGAACTCACCATCAGGAAGAGGGCGGGCCGACCTCGGCGAGGGCGGCATCGACCACCAACTCCGCGATGGATCGTGCGCATGCGCCGGTGCGGTTGTCGTTGAGCGCGGTGCCGCGTGCGGCCGCGCCGTCGAAGAGCAGCGCGAGTTGCTCCGCGAGCTTGTCCGGGTCGGCGGCCCCGGCCTGCCGTGCGATGTCTGTGAGGCGGTGGGTGAACTCCTTCTTGTATGCCACGGCCAGCTGGTGGGCGGAGTGCCCAGGGTCAGGCACCTCGACGCTGGCGTTGAGGAACGGGCATCCCCGGAACGGAGCGGTGGTCTCCGCCGGCTTCCGGTCGAAGATGGCGAGGAGCTGCTCGCGCGGGCTGAGAGCCGCCTGGGTGGATGAGGGGGATGCGGGCAGGAGCGGCTCCACCAGGGACTCCAGATATGCCCCGACGAGCTCGTCCTTGCTGGGGAAGTGCGTGTAGAGAGTGCGTTTCGAGACCCCGGCGACGGTCGACAGCTGATCCATCCCGGTGGCGTTGATCCCTTGCGCGAACGGCAGAGCCGTCTTCCTCGCCGAGGCGCATCGCTGGGCGGCGCGGGTCCGCGGCTGAGTCACGCCGACTCGACAGGACGCCGGGCGACGCTACCGGCCGGCCCCTCCCTTCGACCACGAGGCGTCCGGTTCATCACCGAGTCAACCGCCGCGCACCCGAACGTAGGGCGGCAGGGCCCCTTGGCAGCTCCAGGACGTGAAACCGACCCGAGTACCAGGGGGCCCTGCCGCACCGCTACATGTTGATCATGTGGCCGGCGAGGCCGTGGACGGCTTCCTTCACTGCCTCGCCCAAGGTGGGGTGGGCATGGACGTTGCGGGCCACCTCGTGGACCGTCAGGTCCCACTGCTGGGCCAGGGTCAGCTCGGGCAGGAGTTCGGTGACGTCGGGGCCGATGAGGTGGCCGCCGAGGAGCTCACCGTACTTGGCGTCGCTGATCAGCTTCACGAACCCGGTCGCGTCACCGAGGCCGTGGGCCTTGGCGTTCGCGGTGAACGGGAACTTGGCCACCTGGACGTCGAAGCCCTTCTCCCTCGCCTGCGCCTCGGTGTAGCCGAAGCTGGCGATCTGGGGCTGGCAGAAGGTGGACCGCGGGATCATCACGTAGTCCAGCTCCATCGTCTCCGCGCCCGCGAGGGTCTCCGCGGCGACCACGCCCATCGCCTCGGCGGCGTGCGCGAGCATCAGCTTCGCGGTGACGTCACCGATGGCGTAGATGTGCGGGACGGACGTGCGGCACCGTCCGTCGACGTCGATCGCGCCGCGCTCGGTGACCGTGACGCCCGTGTTCTCCAGACCGTAGCCGGTGACGTTCGGCGCGAAGCCGATCGCCTGAAGGACCTTGTCGGCCTCCAGCACCTGCTGGGTGCCGTCCTTGCCGGTGACCGTGACCCGCACCTGCGGACCGGACTCGTCGATCGATTCGACGCGGGTCGAGGTGAGGACGTCGATGCCCAACTTGCGGTACTGCTTGGCGAGTTCGGCGGAGACCTCCACGTCCTCCAGCGGGGCGATCCGGTCCAGGAACTCGACGATCGTCACCTTCACACCGTAGTTGTGCAGGACATAGGCGAACTCGATACCGATGGCACCGGCGCCCGCGATCACGATCGACTGCGGCAGGTCCTCGGCGAGGATCTGCTCCTCGAACGTCACCACGCGCGACGTACGGCGGGTACCGGGCAGCAGCTTCGGGGTCGCCCCGGCGGCGATGATGCAGTGATCGAAGCCGATGGTGCGGGTGTTGCCGTCGTAGTCGGTCACCTGAATGCTGTGGGCGTCCAGGAACGTGCCCCGGCCGCTGACTTCCGTGATCTTGTTCTTCTTCATCAGGTAGTGGACGCCCTTGACCCGGCCGTCCGCGACCTTGCGGCTACGGCGGAACGCCTCCCCGTAGTCGAAGGAGACCTGCCCGTCGACCTTGATGCCGAAGGTCTTCGCCTCACGGGTGAAGACGTGCGCGAGTTCGGCGTTGCGCAAGAGGGCCTTGGTGGGGATGCAGCCCACGTTCAGACAGACGCCGCCCCAGTACTTCTCCTCGACGACCGCTACGCGCTTTCCCAGTTGGGCGGCCCGGATGGCGGCAACGTATCCGCCGGGGCCCGCGCCGAGTACCACGACGTCGAAGCGCTCACCCTGCTCATCCATGGACGGTTCCTTTCCGCTGGGGCGGCCGACTCCCGCGAGGGGCCGACGTGCTCCCGATCGAACAACCTGTTCCTGCTCACCGACTGAGCAGTGGCGGCCTGTGCCACCGCCTGCCGCAAGGAGACCACCGGAGCGACAGAACGGCGCCCACATGGTCACCAGTTCGGCGGCAGTCACCCGGACGCTCGCTTCAGCGCCCCGATGCCGTGATCTATGCCCGCGTGGCAATCATGGACGGCGGGACGACGCCTCGTCGACTCCGCGTACCGTGGACGCCCAGCTTGCGGACGGCGTCCGGCGCCCCCGCGTTCACTGCGCCCCACGCCAGCAAGGGGCCGGCCAGAGAACCGTGCCGAACTTCGCACGCCTTGCTGCGGCGCCCCCTCGACGATCCCCTGCATCGAGAACTGACGGCCCAGGCGCCCGGGGTCCCGGGAGAGTCGGTACCCCGGCTACCGATCAAACTGCTGCTCACCGCGCCGACCGAACACGTCGACCTGCAACCGACGTTCCCGTCACCACCGTCGCGCGGCTACTGCGGGCCGGCCCGTGCCAGGGCAACCGCGTCATCGCCGCGGCGGACGGCGTCAGCACCCATGGCTGAGCTGGGCCGACGCCTCCGGGCAACACCTCGCGACAGCCCTCCTCGACCGGGCCCGCCCAAGTCGCTACCGCGCCACCTCGTCCTCGATGTCACGGACCAGGCCGATGGCCCGGCCCAGGGTGGCGAGCCGGACGTCGAGGGTCTCGCCGGCGGGATAGAACCGGACGGTGTCGACACCGGCGTCGCGCCACACCCGCAGTCGCTCGCGCACCATGTCCTCGGTGCCGATCAGAGTGGTCGCCAGCACCATCTCGTCGGTGACCAGCGCGGCCGCACCGTCCCGGTCGCCGGCCTGCCAACGTGTGCGGACCTCGGTCGCCACTTCGGCCCAACCCTGGCGGCTGTAGGCGTTGTTGTAGAAGTTCGTGGTCGTGGAGCCCATGCCACCGAGACTGAAGGCCAGTTCCTTCTTGCGTCCGGCCACCATCTGGCGCAGCGCGTCCTCGTCGTCCGCGAAGGCGACTTCGGCGCCCTGGCAGATGTCGAGGTCGGTGCGGGCTCGACCGGCGGCGGCCAGACCCTGGTCCAGGTGGTCGAAGTACGCCTCCTTGGCGCCCTCGGGCACGAAACTGGTGCCCAGCCAGCCGTCGGCGATCTCACCGGTCAGGTGCAGCATCTTCGGTGAGAGGGTGGCGAGGTAGACCGGAATGTCATGCTCGGCGCGCATCGACAGACGCATGGGTTTCACCTCCCGGCCCGGCAGCGGAATGCTGAACTCCCGCCCTGAGTAGGAGACTTTGGCGCCCGAGGCGGCCTGGCGGACGATCTCGACGGTCTCCCGCATCCGTGACAGCGGCCGGTCGAAGGGCACGCCGTGCAGTCCTTCGATCACCTGCGGCCCCGAGGGGCCCAGTCCGAGGAGGAAGCGCCCCTGGGAGATCTGCGACAGGGTGATCGCGGCGCGTGCGATGGCCATCGGTGTGCGGGTGCCGAGCTGGATGATTCCGGATCCGAGGAGCAGGCGCTCGGTCTTCGCGGCGAGGTAGCCCAGCGGCGAGGGCGCCTCGGAGCCCCATGCCTCCGCCACCCAGCAGATGTCCAGCCCGAGCTTCTCCGCCTCGGTGACGTAGTCGACGATCTCCCGCCAGTCGCCACCGGAGGCTTCGATCGTGGTGGAGGTACGCATCACAGACTCGCCTCACTCGCGGTCGAGGCACCCTCGGCCAGCTTCTTGATCGCTTCCAGGGTGGCGGTCATGTTGGTCTCGAACTCCCGCATGCGCACGAAGACGATCTTCTGTTCCTTGTCCGGCATACGGTCGATGGCGAAGGAGAGGCCCGACCGGGCCGGCCCCATCTGCATCCACTCCCGCAGCAGGGTGCCGCCGTCCTGCGGCTCCAGCGCGAACCGCCAGATCGCCGTCGGGTTGAGCGGATCCTCGACCGCCCAGGCGATCGCCCTCGGGGGCTCGTACTCGACGATGTGGGACGTGGTGGCCCACTCCCCCAGCGACTCGTGCTTGCTGCGGCCGATGAACCGGGCTCCCAGAGCAGGGCCGGTTCTGCCGTCCAGCCATTCGACGGACTGCAGCTCCGCACTCATACGCGGCATCAGCTGGACATCGGACGCCAGCGCCCACACCCGCCCCGGTGGAGCGGCGATCCAGGTGTGGACCTCAACCGTCGGCTTGTCCGCATACCGCGCACCCGTCCACTCCACGATCCCGTGGCCTCCCTGCCTCATCCGAGAACTCTCCTGACCAGACCTGACCAGTAAAGTTGCGTAGATAGACTTACATGTCAAGGGCACACACAGGCCTGACCCAGAGATCGGGTCAGTCCGCGAAACGCTCCCGTACGTCCGGCCGGTCGGCCAGGTGCGGCGGATAGCCGGGTCCCATCCGGGGGCGGGTGTTCTCGGCGGTCATCGGCTCGCCACAGGAGGCACACACCACCTCGGCATGGGTCTCCTGCCCGCACACCTCGTGGCGCATGGTCACCGGCGGGCCCGCCTCACCGGCCAGCCAACGGTCCCCCCACCGGTTCATCACCAGCAGGACGTCGTAGAAGTCGCGGCCCTTCTCGGTGAGCACGTAGTCGTAGCGAACCGGCTCCGTCTGATAGGGCCGCTTCTCCAGCAACCCCTCATCCACCAGCCGACGCAGCCGGTCCGTCAGCGTGTTGCGGGCGATTCCCAGCGACTCCTGGAACGCGTCGAACCGCCGGATCCCGTAGAACGCCTCACGCAGCACCAGGGGTGTCCACCAGTCCCCGAGCAGGTCCATCGTCCGGGCGATCGAGCAGGGCCACTGCGCAAAGGATGTCCGCCTCATGAGCCCCAGCATAGGTTCGTACAGTCATGAGACCCAGCAGGTGGATCGGCCCGGTTCCGGCGTGTGGGCTCTTGCGCTCTCCAAATCGCGACGCGCCGGCACCGTGGGCCTGCCGTTCCCCGGCCAGGACATCCGGATCGCCGACGCCGACGGCAACGAGGTGCCGACGGGCGCGGACGGCGAGGTCCTCGTGAAGGGCCCCAATGTCATGCGTGGATATCTCGGCCGTCCGGAGGAAACAGCCGAAGTCGTTGTCGACGGCTGGTTGCGGACGGGCGATGCGGGCCATCTCGATGCCGAGGGTTATCTGACGCTGGTCGGACGCTCGAAGGACATGATCATCCGTGGCGGGGAGAACATCTACCCCAAGGAGATCGAGGACGCGCTCGTGGGCGATCCGTCGGTGCTGGAGGCCACCGTGATCGGTGTGCCGGACCAGAAGTGGGGAGAGGTCGTCGTCGCCTACGTCCAGCCGCGCCCCGGAGTGACCATCGACACGGCGGCACTCAAGGCGCTCTGCGCGCGCAGCCTCACCGGCCACAAGCGTCCGACCGCGTTCTTCGCGGTGGACGCCATCGCCAAGAACGCGGTCGGAACGATCGACAAGGTCTCGCTGCGGTCCGGCCACGCGGCGGCTTCCTGACCTGCACCGCCACACCCTGGGCGCGTTCCTCGCGATGATGCGGGGCGAGGGCGTCGGAAAGATGATCGTCAAGCTCTGAGTCCACCTTCGACGGACCGCGAAAGGGGCCTGCCGCACGTGCGGCAGGCCCCTTTCGCGTTGGTCGTGGACACCATCGGCCGTAGGCAACGTTTGCGCTCACCGACTCCACCTGCTTAGAATTACGTTCGTACTTTAATTACCTACTGCACTCGGACTCCCCATGGACCTCTCCGCCAGCACCGCCCTCGTCACCGGAGCCAACCGGGGCTTCGGTGGAGCCCTCGCCGCCGAGCTGCTCAGCCGCGGCGCCACCGTCTACGCCGGCGCCCGCAACCCCGACCAGGTCGACCTGCCCGGCGCCAAGTCGATCGCGCTCGACATCACCGACCCCGCCTCCGTCGCGGCCGCCGCCCAGGCCACCGGCGACGTGACCCTCCTGATCAACAACGCGGGATCCTCCACCGGCGCGGACCTCTTCGCCGCCGACCTCGACGACATCCGCCTGGAGATGGACACCCACTACTTCGGCACCCTCTCGGCGACCCGCGCCTTCGCACCCCAGATCGCGGCCAACGGCGGCGGGGCGATCCTGAACGTCCTGTCCGGCCTGTCCTGGGTCAGCTTCCCGGAGCTCGGCGCCTACTGCGCCGCCAAGTCGGCCGAGTGGTCGCTCACCAATGCCCTGCGCCTCCAGCTCGCCGACCAGGGCATCCGAGTGGCCGGCCTGCACGTCGGCTACATGGACACCGACATGGTCCGCGCCGTCGACGCTCCCAAGTCCCACCCGGCCGACATCGCCCGGATCGCCGTCGACGGGATCGCCGCCGGCGCCTACGAGATCGTCGCGGACGAGGCCTCCCGCCAGGCCCAGGCCGCGCTGGCCGGAGGCGTCTCCGCGCTCTACCCGCAGCTCCCCTGAGGGCCCATCGCCCAGAAACCCGCACCGGGCCCGGTGCATGCCGGTACTCACGTCCATCAACCGACCACCGAGTACGTCTGCCCAGAGAGCGTCATGGAACAGCAACGCAAGCTACCGGCCCGGTACGGGCTCCAGTCACGCGGGGGAGATCACGAGCTCGTCCCGCCAGCCAGGAAGGGCCGCAGGTGCGCCAACATCGCCTCCGGCTGCTCCTCCGGGATGAAGTGGCCGCACTCCGGGATCTCGGCACCGGTGACGTCGTCCGCGTAGCCACGCCAGATCTCCAGTGTCGGCAGGCGGGCAGGGAGTCCCACGGAGCCCCACAGCGCCAGCAGCGGCATGCTGAGGCGGCGGCCTTCGGCGGCGTCGATGTCGTCGAGCGCGATGTCCTCCTCCACGGCGCGGTAGTCGTCGAGGCTCGCACGCAGGGCGCCCGGGCGGGAGAACGCACGGACGTAGCCGTCGACCGCGTCGGCTGTCAGGCCGTGGCGGTTGTAGGTCCACCGCTCGAAGAAGTACTCGAGATACCCACGGATGTCCTGCCCCACCAGGCGCTCGGGCAGATCGGGCTGCATGTGGAACAGCCAGTGCCAGTACCCGGAGGCGAGTGAGGCGTCCAGGCGGCGGAACATCTCCCGGGTGGGCACGATGTCGAGCACGGCCAGCCGCTCCACCTGGTCCGGGCGGTCCAGCGCCCAGCGGTGCCCCGCACGAGCGCCGCGGTCGTGGCCCACCACCATGGCCCGCTCGAAGCCGAGCGCCTCGACGAGGCCTGCCATGTCAGCGGCCATACGCCGCTTGTCGTAACCCGTCGTGGGCTTGTCGCTCAGGCCGTATCCGCGCAGGTCCGGCGTCACAACGGTGTGGTCGGCGGCGAGATCCGCCAGTACCGGCCGCCAGCATTCGGAGGTCTGCGGCCAGCCGTGAAGCAGCACAAGCAGCGGTCCGGACCCGGCTCGGACGTAGTGCAGACGGACGCCGTCCACCTGCGTCACTCCGGTCTTCACTGTCGGCTGTCCCACGGATAGGCCTTCCTGACATCACGTGAGCCAACTTGCCTTGACGGTCAGGCTCTTCTGCTCGGCGCCGACCCCACTCGGAAAGCTGACGGAGGAGGGAGCCTCAGCTCACTCGGACGACTTCATACGAAAGGCTGGGCCGGGGACGCTCTCGATGTCCTGCGCCTGCACCGGGTGGCCCAGTTCGCAGCGGATCTGGACATCGACGTGTGCGCCGCACTCACGGTGTCGCGCCACTACCGCCGGCCCCTCCGGGTCGGCGCGGTAACGGTCGCCCCACTGGAGCAGTCCCATCACGGCCGGCACCAGATCCATGCCCTTCGCAGTGATCACGTACTTCGGCCGACTCCGCGAACCGGGCTCCTTGTACGTCTCGGTCGCCAGGATCCCCTCCTCCACCAGCATCCGAAGCCGTGTCGCGAGGAGGTTGCGGGGGCAGCCGAGGACGCGTTCGAAGTCGCTGAAGCGGGACGAGCCGTACCAGACCTCGCGCAGGATCAGGATCGTCCACTTCTCACCCACGATCTCAAGAGTCCGCGCGATCGAGCAGTTGGACGTGTCCCGGTCGAGTCGGGGGTCCATGCCGGTGCCTTGAAGAACTTCGGTCCACGCATCCATGGGAGCGATTCTAACCGATTTAAGTTTACTTTCCGATACTCAGCCGAGTGCTGGGCGCCGGTTGCGACGAGGCAAGTCCTTGGCGGCACTGGCGGTCCCGATGACATACGTCGACGAGGCCTGGCGATCTGGACGGCGAGACGGCCGACGCCGCCGGGCGCCGCGTGGATGAGGACGCACGCTCCTCCTCGGCCCGGGCGGCAACTCGTCCAGCGTGCCGGGCCCTCACCGACATCTGCGCCCGGCCGCCTCCCACGTCACCAAGGGAGAGCGGGCCGCCGGGCGGAACATCGACGCACTCCTGGTTGTCCCGACGACCCCACGAACCGAGGCTCCCCCTGCGGCGTCATCACTGAGGGGCGGGTACCGGGAAGAGCATGCAGCTGCTGGTGGCGTGGGCCAGCAGTCGGTCCGTCGCGTCGACCAACTGGGCCTGGGCCAGGGCGGTTTGGCGGCCCTGGCTGATGACCGTGCCGATGGCGCGCACCGGGCCCGTGTCCACGGTGATCCGCCGCAGGAACTTCACTGTCAGGTCGAGTGAGGTGTACGCCATGCCCTGCGGGAGGGTGGTCTGGACGGCGCACCCCGCCGCCGAGTCGAGCAGGGTGGCGAAAATGCCGCCGTGGACGCTGCCTATCGGGTTGTAGTGCTCCTCCCCCGGCGTCAGTGAGAACACCGCCCTGCCGGGCTCCACCTCGTCCAGGGTGAAGTCGAGGGTGTGGCTGACCGGCGGACCCGGGAGGCGCCCCGCGATCAGCTCGCGCAGGAAGTCGATGCCGGCCATGCGCCCGGCGGCCTCCGCCGAGATCGCGGGGTCGTCCCATTGATATGTACGTGTTCGCCCCACGGTCCAGTGCCCTTCCCTTGACCCGTCAGCTGACTTCTCCAAATGAAGCTAGACTTTTGCGCACCTGACTGTCAATGCCGAAGCCAGAGCTTTACGATGGCCGCATGGAGTGGCTTGAGGCGAGCACCGAGAACTGCCCCGTCCAGCGCACGCTCGATGTGATCGGGGAGAAATGGACACTGTTGATCCTGCGTGACGCCGTCAACGGTGTCCGCCGCTTCGACGACTTCCGCCGCCACATCGGCCTGTCCGAGGCCGTGCTCAGCGACCGGCTCCGCAAGCTGACCTCGACCGGCATCCTCAAGACCGTCCCCTACCAGGAGCCCGGCAGCCGCTCCCGCAACGAGTACCGTCTGACCCGCAAGGGCTGGGACCTGTGGCCCGTCCTGATGGCGCTGACCCAGTGGGGCGAGGCATACGCGCTCGGCCCCGAGGGACCTCTGCTGGACATCCGCCACACCGACTGCGACGCCCCGGTCCGCGTCGTCGTCGAATGCTCCGCGGACCACGCCGCCCTCACCCCCCGGGAAGTCACCGCCCGGCTGGGACCGGGCGCCCGTCTCCGGGCGTGAGCCATCGCCTCCGGCCGCCTTTCGCCGGGCCTTATCCAGGCGCCGAGACGTGACCTCGGGGTGAGCGGACGACTGTGGAGTCCGGCTCGGATGTTCCCTGTCCCGCGCTGAGCCCGTCCAGCAGGAGGTCCCCGAGCTCGGAGAACGCGTCACCGGCGGTCAGGCCGGTCCTTTCCAGGAGGATCCCCGACTGCACCGCGTCGATGGTGACCGCTACGACCTGGGCGGCGAAGTGCCCGTTGAGCGCGCGGAAAACGCCGGCCCGCACGCCCTCCTCGATCAGTTCGTGGACCCGGCGTGCCGCTGCGGCGGAGTTCTTGCGATAGATCTGCGCCGTCGGCTCGTAACCGACCATGTCGTCGTAGAAGGCGAGAGAGTGCCGGCGCATGGCCGTGCCGACGCCGGTGAGGTAGACCCTGATCCGCTGCCTGGGGTCGGGCTCTGCCTGGACCGCCTGTTCGATCTCGGCTGTCGCGTCCCGGAAGAAGGCGCGGGTGACCGCCAGCACCAGTTGTTCCTTCGTGGAGGCGAGGCTGTACAGCGTCGCCTTCGAGCACCCCAGTCGCTGGGCGAGCTCGTCCATGGTCACGGAGGTGAAGCCTTCGGCCAGGATGATCGCCTCGGCCTGGCGCAGCAGTTCGTCCCGACGACGTGTGTCGACGACCCGCTTGCGCGCCGTTCGGCGCGGGCGTCGGTCACGAGAGTCAGGTGGGGTTGTCACCGCAACAGTCTCCCATGAGCGTCTTCGCCCGCGGCGACGGCCGGTCGGGAGGAGGTCTCAGGCGCGGCCCCGCAGCAGTGTCCGGCCGAGGGCCTCCGCGCTCGTCCAGCTGCCTCAGCGCGACCGGCGCCTGCTCCAGGGGGAAGACGGACGAGAGGGGCGGGTCCAGCCGGGGTTCACCTTGACCGTGGGGATGTCCCGGCCCGCGAATCCCAGGACGAGGAGGCGTCCCCCGCCGTGCCGTAGCGCACGAAGCGAGCCCGGGAAGCGATCGCCGCCGACGGGGTCGACCACGAGGCCCACTCCTCGGCCGCTCATGAGGGTCCTGAACTTGTCGAGAGACCCGCCGACACCCACGACCTCGTGTGCTCCGACGGACCTGGCCAGTTCGGCCTCCTCATCGGTGGACACCGTCATGAACATCCTCAGCCGCAAGGTGCGCAAGCAGGCAAAGGCGCTGGGCGTTCGCTACGAGCCCGTCTTCATGCGGGCCAACGGCTCCCAGCTGCGCAAACTCGCCGCCCTCTACGACAGCGGAAAGCTCCGCCCGGTCATCGACAGCACCTTCCCGTTCGACCAGACGCTCCAGGCGATGGCCCATGTCGAGCAGGGCCGCACCAAGGCCGGCAAGGTCGTGGTCTCGATGGTGCCCGACCACTCCTGAGCCCCGTACGCCCGACCGACAGCGCCTTCCGCTCCCGCTTCCCTGACAACCTGACCGGCGGGGGCGCGCCCACGTCTCGTCGAAGCGCACCCCTCCCGCACGATCAGCCCCGCAGCGCGCGGCAGTGTCCTGCACACGGCGGACCTGCTCAGGACGGCAGCGGCCCGCCGCCGAGCGACGCACGTTGCCAGCGGGGCGTGCGGTCCTTGTCGACCAGGGCCGCGCGGACGCCCTCCACGAAGTCCGGCGTCCGGATGGTCGTGCGCGCGAGGGCCAGTTCGGTGTCGAGGCACTCGCGCAACGTCTGCTGCCTGCCCCGCGCCAACAGGGCGTGAGTGATCTCCAGGCTCTGCGGCGAGGCGGACTCCAGAGCGGCCGACGCGGCTGCCGCCCAAGGGGTGTCGAGGTGGCGCAGGCGTTTCTCGATCTCGCCGAGGCTGGGCGCGCCGAACGCCCGGTCCACGTCCCCGCGCGCCTCCGCGAGCCTGCTGTCCGCCACCGGGGACGGGCCGGAGAGGCGGTTCAGGACCAGGTCCACCGGGTCACCGGGGTTGTCGGCCAGGGCCTCGCCCACCGCATCGAGCCTGTCCGAGGGGACGAAGTGCGTGGCCAGCCCCGTGTACAGGGCGTCGGCCGCGTCGAGCCGGTGCCCGGTCAGTCCCAGGTACATCCCGATCGCGCCGGGCAGCCTCGGCAGAAAGTAGCTGGCCCCGACGTCCGGGAAGAACCCGATCGCGGTCTCGGGCATCGCCAGCACCGCGCGCTCGGTGACGACGCGGAAGGCGCCGTGGATGGACAGGCCGAGGCCGCCGCCCATGCACACCCCGTCGATGAGCGACACGACGGGCACGGGATATTCGGCGATGCGGGCGTTGAGCCGGTACTCGGAGGCGAAGAACCGCTCACTGGCCTCGGCATCGCCGGCGAGGCTGTGTTCGCGGATCGTGCGGATGTCTCCGCCGGCACAGAACGCCTTCGTGCTCGTACTGGCAAACACCACAGCGGACAGCGGGGTGTGCTCCCAACCGGCGAGCACGCGGTCGATGGCGACGACCATGTCCGTCGTCAGGGCGTTGAGCGCCTTGGGCCGGTTCAGCAGGATCCGGCCGACGCCCCGGTGGACGTCGGTGAGGATGTCGGCGGCAGCGGTTTCAGTCATCGGTCGTCAACTCGCTGTCCGCGTGAACCTGGCTGTAATGGCCATCGGGGTTTTCCTCATTCTTCGGCTGTCAGGCGTAGATCTGCGCGTAGACCTCAAGATCCTTGCACAGGGCTCGGAGTGCCTCCCGGGCCGGTCGGCGGCCAAGGAGTCGCTGCCGCCATGGGTGGCGGCTCCACTTGTCTCCCCCGTCTGCGTAGACGCGGCGAAGGTGACGCCCGATGGTCCAGATCGCGTTCAGGACGGGACGGATGAGCCCGGCCTTCTCCTCGACCAATGTCTTCGCCCACCTCGAAGCCACCCGCCAGGGAGCCGGCACCGACGTCCTGTCGCAGCCATCTCCCCTGAGTTTACTTTCTTATACTCAGCAAGTAACGTCACGACCAGCACATCAACCCGGCTCCACGCGGAAAGCGGGCGTGGCAGCGACCTGTGAAGGAGCACCACCATGGGAGCAAGCCCCGAGGCACAGCAGTTCGCGGACTTCCTCGAGAGCGTGAGCGCGAAGTCGTCGACGCCCGGCCTCGACCTGGCCGTGATCCGCGACATCGTCGACTCGAACCACAAGGCGTCGACCGAACCGGAAGGCGTCACCTACGCCGAGGTCGACGCGGGCGGCGTCCCCGCCCTGTGGGCCATCCCCGAAGGCGCCGACCCCGACAAGGCGCTGCTGCACTTCCACTTCGGCGGATCCGTCACCGCGTCGATGCACTCCGACCGCAAGGCCGCCGGCCACATCGCGAAGGCCGCCGGCGCCCGCTCCCTCGTCGTGGACTTCCGTCTGGCGCCCGAGCACCCCCACCCCGCGCAGCTCGACGACGCGGAGACCGCCTACCGGTGGCTGCTCTCCCAGGGCTACGAGCCGCGGAACATCGGCAGCACGGGCCACTCGATCGGCGGCACCCTCGCGGTGCTCCTGCCGCTGCGTCTGCTCGCGAGGGGCGAGGCGACGCCGGGCGCGATCGTCAGCGTCTCGCCGTGGACCGACCTCACCATCCAGAACGCGTCGGTCGACGAGAACGAGGACAACGACAAGATGCTCAGCCGCGCCACCCTCGAACTCTTCCGAGGAGCCTGGTTGCAGGACCCCGCACAGGACTTCGCCGACCCCCAGGTCAGCATCGCCAACGCCGACCTGACGGGCCTGCCGCCCACGATCGTCTACTACGGCGCGTACGAGACTCTCGCCGACGACGGTGCCGAACTCGGGCGCCGGCTCGCCGACTTCAAGGTCACCTCCGAGGTCCACGCGGTGCCCGAGGGACAGCACTCGTTCGTCCTGGGCGCAGGCCGCGTGCCCGAGGTGGACGAGGCGATCGGGGTGATGGGGCAGTGGCTCCGCGAGCACCTCGGCACCTGACCGGCAGGACCGTTCGGCGACACGCGGTAGTCGTGTCCCACACCGCTCTGTACGCTGCCGCCGTCGTCCGACCTCGAGGCAGCAGACCCCGAAGCCACAAAGGAGTGTGCGATGGGAACGTACGAGGATGTCTTCCGCGCCAGCACCGAAGACCCGGAGAGCTTCTGGCTGAGGGCGGCGGAGGGCATCGACTGGGATGTCGCTCCGCGCCGCGCCCTGGACTCCTCGGGCGCGCCGTTCTACCGCTGGTTTCCCGACGGGCGGCTCAACGTCTGTTTCAACGCGCTCGACCGGCATGTGGAAGCCGGCCGCGGCGAACAACCCGCCCTCGTCTACGACTCCCCCGTGACCGGCACGCGTCGCACGTACACCTACGCGCAGCTGACGGACGAGGTGGCGGCGTTCGCCGGAGCGCTCGCGCAGCTCGGCGTGGGACACGGCGACCGCGTGGTGATCTACATGCCGATGGTCCCCGAGGCCGTCGTCGCGATGCTGGCCTGCGCGCGTATCGGCGCGGTCCACTCGGTCGTCTTCGGCGGCTTCGCGCCGCGCGAACTCGCCCTGCGCATCGACGACGCGGCCCCCAAGGTGGTCGTCTCCGCCTCCTGCGGCATCGAGGGCAAGCGCGTCATCGCGTACAAGCCCCTGCTCGACCGGGCGATCGAACTCGCCGCCCACAAGCCGGAGAAGAGCGTGATCCTGCAACGCCCGCAGGAACCGGCCGAGTTGGGGCTCGACGATCTCGACTGGAACGAGCTGGCCGCCGCCGCGCCGCCGACCGACTGCGTTGCCGTGGCCGCGACCGATCCGCTCTACATCCTCTACACGTCAGGAACCACCGGGAAGCCCAAGGGAGTCGTGCGTGACTGCGGCGGCTACGCGGTCGCCCTGCACTGGTCGATGAAGGCCGTCTACGACGTGGGACCGGGCGAGACGATGTTCACCGGCTCCGACGTCGGCTGGGTCGTCGGGCACTCGTACATCGTCTACGCGCCTCTGCTGGCCGGCGCGACGACGGTCCTGTACGAGGGCAAGCCGGTCGGCACCCCGGACGCGGGCCAGTTCTGGCGGGTCGCCGCCGAGTACGGCGTGAAGACCATGTTCACGGCCCCTACCGCTTTCCGGGCCATCCGCAGGGAGGACCCGAAGGGCGTTCTCAGTACCGGGTACGACCTCTCCGGCCTGCGTTATCTGTTCCTCGCCGGCGAGCGTCTCGACCCGGAGACCTACCACTGGGCGGGCGCGCTCCTCGGCGTCCCGGTCATCGACCACTGGTGGCAGACCGAGACCGGCTGGCCCATCGTCGCCAACCCCGTGGGCATCGAGGCGGCCCCTCTCAAACCCGGCTCTCCCACGCGCCCGCTGCCCGGCTGGGACGTCCGTATCCTCGACGCCTCGGGCGAGCCGGTGCCCGCGGGCGTCGACGGGGCGATCGTCGTGAGGCTCCCCCTGCCACCCGGCGCGCTCCCCACCCTCTGGAACGACGACGACCGCTACGTCGCCTCCTATCTCTCCGCCTACGACGGCTACTACCTCACCGGCGACAGCGGTCACATCGACGACGACGGCTATGTCTTCGTCATGGGACGCACCGACGACGTCATCAACGTCGCCGGTCACCGTCTGTCCACCGGCAGCATGGAAGAGGCCCTGGCCGCCCATCCCGACGTCGCCGAATGTGCCGTCATCGGCGTCGCCGACACCCTGAAGGGACAGGTGCCGCGCGGTTTCGTCGTGCTCAAAGCCGGCAGCACACGCGAGCCGAGCGAGGTGCAGGCCGAACTCGTCCAGCTCGTACGCGAGCGCATCGGCGCCGTCGCCTCCCTCAAGGAGGTCGCGGTCGTGGCCGCCCTGCCCAAGACCCGCTCGGGAAAGATCCTGCGCAAGACGATGCGGGGCATCGCCGACGGCCACGACGAACCCATCCCCTCCACGGTGGACGACCCCTCCGTCATCGAGGACCTGCGCCCCGTTCTCCGTCGCGCCGACCGCACCCCCTGAGCACCGTCTGACGGCCTGGCCGCGGTGGCGAGGGACGCCGGTGTCGACTCTTCGACCGCCCGTCCGGACGTGGTGGCGCTGTGCATGACCGAGGCGGCGTCCTGGTCGGGGACGTAGTCCTTGAGGTCCCTGCGCCCGCAGACGGTGCGCATCCCGGCCGTCTCGAAGCTGTCCTTGACCGTGATCGGCACCCCGTGCAGCGGGCCGAGGTCCCGCCCCGCCGCCCGCGCGGCACCCGCCTCCCCTGCCTCGCGACGGGCACGCTCGGGATCGAGGGTCACCACCGCGTTCAGTACGGGGTTGTGGGTGGCGATCCGGTCGAGATAGAGCTCGACCAGCTCCCGGCTCGAGATCTCACCCGCGGCCAGCGCGCGTGACTGCTCCACGGCGGACTGGAAGGGAACGTCGCTCACGGCACGCCTCATCTCCGGACGGTGGGCCGACACAATTGAATGTCAACCATAATATTACGCACGTCAGGCCATAGATTAGGATGGGATGTGAGGCAATGGCCCCGCGGAGCGAATGGAGGAACCCTGTGGCGCGCTACGCCAAGGAGCACAAGCAGGTGACCCGGCAACGGATCATCGAGACCGCCGGCCACCGGTTCAAGCAGGACGGCATCGACGGCTCGGGCATCTCCACCCTGATGTCGGACGCGGGGCTCACCAACGGCGCGTTCTACGCCCACTTCGAGTCCAAGGACGACCTGGTGGCCAACGTCGTCGCAGGCGAACTCCGCGCACAGGCCGAAGCGTTCAGCACACTGCGGCCGGGCCGCCCGGGACTCGAGGACCTCGTTCACCAATACCTGTCACCCGAGCACCGGGACCACCCCGGCCTCGGATGCCCCTCCGCCGCCCTGCTCGACGAGATCGGCCGCTGCGGGGACGGGACCAAGCAGGCCTACACCGACGGCGCGAAGGCCATCGTGGACGAGATCGCCGCCCGCCTGACACCCGAGGACCCGCAGTCCGCCCGCGGCACGGCCATCGGGCTCTACACCATGTTGGTGGGGACTTTGCAGCTGGCCCGCGCCCTCTCCGACCGGAAGTTCGCCGACGAGGTCCTTGAGCAGGGAATCGGGAACGCCCTGGCGTTGATGCGCTGAGCGGGTGCTCTCCCGGCAGCACGCCGGCACCGTCTGCCGGCCCCGGTCCCTGACATCTGTCAGGGACCTCTACGCGATTCGCCTTCCTAGGCTTGCGGTGCGCAATGCCCCGTCAGCCCAGCCGCGAGGAGCATCATGTCCCGGTACACGCGTATGGCCGCCACACTGAGCGTGGCGGCTTCGTTCGTCGGCCTCGTCGCACTCGCACCGCAGGCGTCAGCCTCGGCGCCGTCGGACGGCACACACTGCTCCGTGGTGGTGGAGCGGGTGAAGCCGGGCGAGAAGTTCTCCCAGGTGAAGAGCCGAACCTGTTCCGACGCCGGGACGGCGGCGGTCAGCCGCAGCGGCCGGACCCTGCTCATGACCTGGTACGAGCACGCCGAGTACGGCGGGGCCAACACCGACGTGTACGGGGACTACGGCCCCTGCGACGCGACCGGCTACGTCCTGACCACCGGCACATGGTCGCGCTCGATCTCGTCGTTCATCACCTACAACAGCTGCGACGGCCAGCAGGCAGTCCTCAACGACGGCCGCAGCGCCGTCTATTACTACGGGTTCGGCACGCCGTACGTGGGTAACCAAGCGAACGACAACATCGGCTGGTTCAAGGTGTGGGATGCCCTCTAGGGCACGCGGGCAGCGCAACCGTCGGCCACTCCGGACAAGCGCCTCGAGCCGATCACCCCAGGGGTGTCACGGTTCGAGGCAACGCCCGCGGCTTCGAGCGAGCACCACTCACCATGCCTACTGCCGCTCGAGGAACTCGAGAGCCGTCTCCACGAACTGCTGGTGGAACTGGAAGATGCCTCCGTGCCCGGCGTCGGGGTAGATCACCAACTCGCCGTTGGGCAGCCGCCGCGCCAGGTCGTGTGAGTTCTGCGACGGAACCATCCGGTCGCTCTCGCCGTTCGCGACCAGCACAGGCTGCCGGATGACGGAGAGATCCTGGGGCCGCTCCAGCCCCCAGCGATGGATGGCCTTCAGCTGATTGCTGTACGAGATGGGGGAGATCGCCTTGTCCCGGCCCTGGGTGCGCTCCTTGAGCCGGCCCAGGAACTCCTTTCCGGCCCGGCGTCCGCCCGTGGTGCGGGTGAAGAACAGGAACTGCTTCGGGTCCTGAAGGGTGAACAGCCCTCGCACGGTGTCGAGATGGGACAGCCAGGTCACGTTCTTGATGCCCTCACCTCCGGCGGGACCTGTACCCGTGAGGATCAGCTTGCGGACGAGACCGGGATCGGTCTGCGCGATCACCTGGGCGACCATGCCGCCCATCGAGAAGCCATGGAGATCGACCTGCTCGAACCCGAGGGCCCGGATGAAGGTGACGGCATCCTTCGCCATCGCCGCGATGGTGCGCGGCGTCGAACCGGAGGAAGCGCCCACACCCCTGTTGTCGAACGTGATGACCCGGCGCTTGGCGGCGATGCCGTCGACGACACGGGGATCCCAGTTGTCGAGCACCGCGGCGAGGTGGGTGAGAAAGACCACCGGGACGTCGGACCGGGGACCGAGCTCGCGATAGGCGAAGGTCACTCCCCCGGCGGCGAGGGTGCGGGTCGGTGCGTTCTTGTACGAGGTCACGATGTCGCCTCGTACGTCTTGTGAGTCATTCACGGTCGTGCCCTTCGGCGTGGGGTTCCGCGAGCGCACCGGCCCCTTGCACAGAAGAGGAAAGCGCGACGCGGCTACCTGGTCTGCCGATTGCGACTGCGGTCGGCAGGGTCGACGATCGAAGGCCGTGGGAGCGGGAGGTCGAGTCCCTCAGCATTGCGTCAACAATTAGAGTATGACCGTAATTCTAAGAAGTCGCAAGGTGGCTACGCGCTTGGGAGTGTGTAGACCTGAGCCGCCCGTCAGTTCTGCCGGCACACCTACAGGTGGGCGCGACGAGCGGCCTTGACCAGTAGGTCCGGGCGCCGACCTCAGTCTGTCGGTGTCGGCAGGGCGCAGGCGTCGGCGATCGCTCGCGTATCCCAGTAGAACGGACGGACCTCGGTGATCCGCCCGCCCTTGACCGTGATCGCTTGCAGAATGGGGAAGGTGAGTTCACGGCCGGTCGCGCGGGCGCGAGCACGGACCTGTGTGAGCACGACGGCAGTCTCACCGTGGGCAAGAAACTCCCGCTGCACCATGTCGAACGACTCCCACACCTCCCCCATCATGAGGAAGAACCTCGCCATGCCGTCGTGCCCGCGCCAAGTGCCGCCGTAGGGAAGAGCGTCCGCTTGATGCAGTTCGACATCCGGCGCGAAGAAGGGGGCGAGCAGCTCGAACGAAGCCTCGCCAGGGCCTCCCGCCGCCAGGTACTCCGCCTCAGCCGCGTACATGGCGGTGAGAACTGCTGCCGACTCGGTGGTGGATGAGATCGTCATGACACCAGCATGAGCACCACAGCAGGACCTTCCTGGCGGCAATCAGACATCGTCGTGCCGCGCGGTCGGCAGAGGCCTGATCTCCCGGCCGGCCGGGGCACGGAATCCGACCGGCGGAAGTCCTCACCTGTCGACGGCTACGGCACCGAGGCTCACCGCCCCGGCAGGCCCTCTCAGGCGGCGAGGAAGTCGGCCACCTGCTTGGTGAAGGCCTTGGCGTACTGGAACAGGAACGCGTGGCCGGCGCCGGTGTAGAGCACGAGTGTCGCGTCCGCGAGGTGCTGGACCGCGACATACGAGTTGTGCGCGGGGATCATCACGTCGTCGAGACCGTTGGCATAGAGAACCGGCTGCTTGATGGCCTCCAGTTCCGCGACCACCTGGTCGAAGGGGGCCGCCAGGAGGGTCGCCGCCGCGGTGAGCATGCCCAGGGCCGCCGCCTCGGAGACGGCGGGACCGCCACCTGCGAGCCGCGTCGAGACGTGAGCGAAGTGTTCGTGCCCAGCGGCACGGGCCCTGTCCGTCTCGGGATAGAACAGGTACAGCATGTCCTCCAGGTCGGCATCGGGCTTGGCCATGATGCCGAGAACCTTCTCGCTGAAGGCCGGGGCGTCAGGCACCCAGCCGGCCGGGCCGCTGCCCGCCACGACGAGCTTGCGCACCAGATCGGGGCGCCGTACGGCCACACGCTGGGCGACGATGCCGCCCAGGGACCAGCCGAGCAGGTCGGCCTGCGTGAGGCCGAGTGCGTCGATGAACTCGATGGCACCCTCGGCGAATCCGTCGAGGGAGTCGCGCGGCTCGCCGTCGGTGTAGCCGACTCCGACGTTGTCGAACAGGATCACGTCATGGTCGGCGGCCAGGTAGTCCAGGAACTCCGGGTCCCACCAGTCGATGGTGCCGCGGAAGCGGTTCAGCAGGACCAGAGGGACACCGCCCCGCGGACCCGTCCGCCGGTAGGTGAACCGTGCGGAGGGACCCTCGACGGTGAGGTCCTCGACCTTGTCTGCCAGATACGTACTCATGGTGGCCTTCTTCTTGTTGGCGGGTTGGTGCGACATCTCACGAGTCCGCTCCACGCCGACGCGTTCACGTCATCCGATTTTTAACTTACGTTCATAATACTATGCGGTAGAGGCGTCAGAAAGGCGAGCGAAGGAGCGTGGCGTGCGATACGGGAACGAGCACAAGCGGACGACCAGGCAGCGGATCATCGAAACGGCCGGCCGCCGGTTCAAGCAGGACGGCATCGACGCGTCGGGCGTCTCGACGCTCATGAAGGACGCGGGGCTGACCAACGGCGCCTTCTACACGCACTTCACATCGAAGGACGACCTCGTGGCCACCACGGTCGCCGACCAGCTACAGGCGCAGAGCGCGAGCATCGTCACGCAGGCGGCACCCGGTCACGCCGGGCTCGAACAGATAGTGCGCTGGTACCTGTCCGCCCGGCATCGCGACAGCCCCGGCGACGGCTGCCCCTCCGCAGCCCTGCTCGACGAGATCGCGCGCTGCACGGACCAGACCAAACAGGCTTACACCGACGGCGTACTGCTGGTCATCGACGGCATCGCCGCCCGCATGGCACCCGGCGACCCGCTCACGGTCCGCACCAGAACGCTCAGCGCCTACGCCATGATGGCCGGGACGCTGCAGCTCTCCCGAGCCCTCGCCGACCGGCAGCTCTCCGATGACCTCCTCGAACAGGGCATCCGCAACGCCCTCACATTGCTGGGCGTCGAACAAGAGCACGTCGGCACCACGGACTGACACATCCGGCCGCACCCCACCAGTTGCCATCCATGGACTGACCCTTTAGCATTATGAACGTAATTCAATGCTTCTCGCCCTCGCCCCACGGGTGTCCGGCATCAAGCAGTCACGAATCACCGCCCACCACGCGAAAGCTCGCGACAGGCGACACCCCCCTACCCGCAGGGGAGGAGATACGGAGACGACAATGAGGGCCTTCACGGTAGAGCGCTACGGCGACAAGGCCGGCGTGCGTGCCGGCGAGGTGCCGGATCCGGAGGTGGGCGCGGACGACGTGCTGGTCCTGATCCGGGCCGCGAGCATCAACCCGCTCGACCGCATGATCCGGGACGGCGAGATGAAGACGATCCTGCCGTACCAACTTCCGTTCGTCCTCGGCAACGACCTTGCCGGTGTAGTGGTCGAAGTGGGCGCGGGCGTCACCCGGTACGCAGTCGGCGACGAGGTCTTCGCACGCCCCGACAAGGACCGGATCGGCACCTTCGCCGAACTCATCGCCGTGCACCAGGACGACGTGGCGCCCAAGCCGGCCACGCTGACCATGGAAGAAGCCGCGTCCCTCCCGCTGGTCGCCCTGACCTCGTGGCAGGCGCTGGTCGAGCGGGCGGACGTTCAGCCGGGGCAGAGAGTCCTGATCCACGCGGGTTCCGGTGGCCTGGGCACCATCGCCATCCAGTTGGCGAAGCAGTTGGGCGCACACGTGGCGACCACTACGAGCACGGCCAACGTCGACCTGGTGAAGAGTCTCGGCGCGGATGTCGTCGTCGACTACAAGAAGCAGGCGTTCGAGACGGTGCTGCACGACTATGACCTGGTCCTGGACTCGCTCGGCGGCGAGACGCTCGAGAAGTCCCTGGACGTCCTCAAGCCCGGCGGGAAGGTCATCAGTGTCGCGGGCCCTCCCGACGCCGCCCTCGCCAGGGAACTGGGGGCGAACCCGATCATCCGGCTGGCGATGTCCGCACTGAGTTACCGCACGCGGCGACGCGCCCGGCAGCGCAACGTTTCGTACTCGTTCCTCTTCATGAAGGCCAGCGGCGCCCAACTGCGCGAGCTGACCCCCCTCATCGAGTCCGGCAGGATCCAGCCCGTCGTCGACACCGTGTTCCCGTTCGAGTCGACCCACGAAGCACTCGCGTACGCCGAAGCGGGGCGCGCGAAGGCCGGCAAGGTCGTCGTCAGGATGACGTGACGGAACACTCCCCCGCTCATCAATCACGCCTCCACAAGCACGGACGACAGCGTCCGCCGCCACGAGAAGCGCCGTCGAACCCGCTCCGGAAGGCCCCTGGACATGACCACACCACGGAATTCCCCGTCCCCCTCGACGTCGTCCTACACGAACGCGCCGACGCGTTCCGTGTCCGTTCGCGGCGCGGACTTCGTCTACCGGGAGCTCGGGCCGGAGGAGGGTGTGCCACTGGTCCTCCTGATCCACCTGGCCGGGGTCCTGGACGACTGGGACCCGCGCGTCGTTGACGGACTCGCCGCGCAGCGTCGCGTCATCACCTTCGGCAACCGCGGTGTGGGCGGTTCGAGCGGCTCCACGCCGGCCACCGTCGAGGAGATGGCGCACGACGCTGTGCTGTTCATCCGAGCCCTCGGGTTCGACCAGGTCGATGTGTTCGGCCTGTCGATGGGCGGCTTCATCGCCCAGGTCGTCGCGGAAAGGGAACCGCACCTCGTCCGCAAGGTCATCCTCGCCGGCACGGGGCCCGCCGGGGGCCCCGGCATCGACAAGGTCCCGGCACTCACCGTCCAGGCCACACTCAAGGGCGCCCTGACCCGCAAGGACCCCAAACTCTCCCTCTTCTTCACCGAGACCGCAGGCGGCAAGCAGGCTGGACGAGCCGTCCTGGAACGGCTGAAGGAGCGCACGCGGAACCGCGACAAATCCGTCTCACCGACGTCGATCCGCGCCCAGTTGAAGGCCGTCAAACGCTGGGGCCGCCAGGCGCCGTCGGACCTGTCGAAGATTCACCAACCGGTCCTCGTGGCACACGGTGCGGACGACCGGATGGTGCCCAGCCGGAACACACTCGACCTGGCGGCACGCCTCCCCCGGGGCGAGCTCGTCCCTCTTTTCCCGGATGCCGGACACGGAGCTGTCTTCCAGTACCGCGATGAGTTCGTGGCACGCGCGCTCGACTTCCTCGCCTCTTGAGCCGATGAACGGCGGCCGGTCGGGGACTATTTTCCGTACGGATCCCTGCCGGTCCGGGCCAGCAGCCGCTCGGAGGCCGACGCGCCCTCCGCCTCCGGCACGGGCTCTCCGAACACCCCCATCTTCCTGGCCGTCGGCGCCAGTTCATCCACCGCGCCGGACAGTTCCGCCACGACCGCCTCGTCGGCGCCCGGGTAGTCCTGGCCCGTCGCCCGCGCCAGATCCCACACATGCACGGTCAGATCGAGCAGCGCCATCGAGCCGACCAGTCGCGCGGGCATGTTCATCGGGATGCGATTCCTCCCCGGGCTGAAGCCCCGGGGTTCCTCGCAAGATCAGGCTGAAAATCGCAGGTACCCCCTTGAGAATGACGAGAAGGGACTGACGCACCCGCCAACTGGCCCGCCCACCAAGCTCGACGGTGCGCGCCACAACCTAGAGGGCCACTCACCCCAACGGTCCTGTCACATGTCAGAGGCCCCCAGCAACGCGGCCGATACGGTGACCGCGCACCTTCACTTGTCGGATCGTGTGCTGGCAGGATCGCTTCGTGGGTCTTTCCGAGGGCATGGCCGGCTGGACCGACTGGGACGGCGCTGCCTTCACGGTGGGCCGTTCACTGGGGGTCTTCGGCAGGTCCGAAACGTTCATACAGGTCAAGTGGGTGTTCTGGACGGACGATCCGGTCGGGAACGCTCTGCATGAGGTGCTTTTGCAGTTGGTTGCAGCAGGAGTACCGGAACGCCGGGAAGAACCGGACGAGCAGTTCCGATGGATCGGCCCGTGATGGCCGAGAGCCGAACTCCCTGCGTGGCGGGGTGGTCGCGTGTGCGGCCGAGGCCCGGCGCCCCGGGCCCGCCAAGCCGCAGAACACCGTGCTGCGGGTCAGAACATCGTGTTGTCGTTGGCTGACGCCTCCGGCACGTCCTGAAGCACATCCCAGTGCTCGACGACCTTCCCATCCAGCACCCGGAACAGATCGACTATGACCACGCCCCGCTCCCCCGGACGGTTCACGCCGTGACCGTGGACGGCGACGATGTCACCCTCGGCAATGATCCGTTTCGGCGGCGAGATGACCAACTGGGGGAACATGGCGAAGTAGCCACCCAGCCCGGCCTTGACCCCGTCCAGCCCGCCGGGGAAGTTCGGGTTGTGCTGGTGGAGCTCGGGCCCGTACAGCTCGTCGACCGCCGCGAGGTCCTTCCGCACCAGCAGCCGGTCGTAGACCTTGGCCACCAGCTTTTCGTGGTGCAGCGTCAGCCACGCGGGGCCCGGCTCGTTCGTCTGCGGCCGACTGACCGTGGAGAACATGTCGTTGCCGTGGGCCGTGGACTCGGGCACCTCCTGTGCCACAGTCCAGTGCTCGGCGATCCGCTCGCCCTGGAAGCGGAGGATGTCGGCCACGGCGGCGCCCCGCGTGCCCGGCGTCAGCACGAGGTGAGAGTGCACGAGCACCAGATCGTTCTGCGCGAGGACCCGCTTCACTCCGTACTCGGCGCCGGGGAACTGCTCGTGGATGGCGCCCCCTAGCTCCTTCAGGGCCTCGGCCCCGTCAGGCACGAACGGGTTGTGCTGGATGAGATCCGACCGCACGTGGCGGTCCACGACCTGCGTGTCGCCCTCCTCGAACAACCCCTTCAGGACAGCCACAGCGACGGCCTTGTGATGATCCGGGCGCACGGCGTCCCCCGCTGGGACCCGCTTCCTGGATATGTGCACCTGGGCAGCGACGGTGGCGGGCGGCGTGAGTCCGACGGCCGCGAGGACGTCGACGAAGGCGGGGCCTGCGGGGGCGGTGGGGGTCACGACGCTCCTGCCAGAGACACGGGAGAACGAACCCGCCTGAAGCCTGAAGCGGGCACTCGCGAAAGAAGAGCAGTAACTTTCCGACAGCGTCAAGGCCGCCCTTGAGGTTGATGGCTGAGGGCCATCGCCCGCGAGACGGGCAGGGGCCCGCGAACGCTGGTTCGACTTTGACGCCGGCCTCGGCCTCCTCGACACGGTCCGCCCGACCTTCCCGACTCTCCTCCCGGCCGCCCTCGTCCTCGCCCTGTGTCGCCCACCAGGCAGAGGTATCAGGCGCCGCGTTCGGCCGGCGTCGCGGCCTCGGCCGTGTCCGTATCCCGCCCGCGCACCCTGGTGGATGGCGTGTCACCTCGATGGACGATGACGACCGCTGCGAGGCCGACGGCCAGGCCGAGGGCGGTCTGCGGGCCGAATGTCTCACCGAACATGAGGGCTCCCCAGACCGCGGTGACCGGGGCCATGAGGAACATGAGCGTGTTGACCTTGGTGACTCCGGAGCGCCTGAGAATGAGCCAGTACAGCCCGTATCCGCCGAAGGTCGACAAGGCCACGAGCCAGATGATCGCGGCCCAGAACGAGAGTTCAGCGGGCGGCTTCGCGGCTCCGATGCTCGCGGCGAGTGCCGTGAAGATGACGGCGCTGGTGGCGCAGTGGACGGTCAGCGACACGGCGGGCGCGACCTGGGTGCGGGAGCGGCTTTCGAGGAACGTGGCCGCCACCAGCGAGAACATGCCGAGGAAGGGGATGAGATAGGCCCACCAAGCCGCACCGGTGCCGGCCGCGGCATCGGCCAGGGTGACGATGGCGACGCCGCTCACCCCCAGGCACAGGCCGAGCCACTGCTTGCGGGAGACGTATTGGCGCAACAACGGTCCGGCAAGTGCTCCGGCGACGAGGGGTTGCACCCCGTCGATCAGGGCTGTGGTGCCGCTGGAGACCCCGAGTTGGATCGCGTAGTAGACCGTGAGCAGATAGCCGCTCTGCGACAGCGTGCCGATCACTGCCTGCCGGGCCACGTCCCGCACCGAGAGGTCCCGCCACGACGTTGTGGAGACGGTGGCGACGGCGATCAGGAGGACGGCCAAGGGCAGGAACCGCCACATCAGGATCGTGATCGCGGACGCGCTGCCCGCGCCGAGCTTGGCTCCGATGAACCCGGAACTCCAGCAGATCACGAAGGCGATCGAGAGCAGGAAGTTCACGCTCCTCACCCTCCCACTAGACAGATCGGTATACCCTCCAATCCACTATACAGATCGGTATAGTGTTGAGGGATGGGCACTACTGAGGGGCCGCGACGGGTCACGATGACGCCTGCCGCACGGCGCGTCCTGGAGGCCGCCGCGAGGCTGTTCTACGAGCGCGGCATCCATGCCGTCGGGGTGGACCTGATCGCGGCCGAGGCCGGGGTGACGAAGAAGACCCTCTACGACCGGTTCGGTTCCAAGGAGCAGATCGTCGTGGAGTACCTCGCGGATCGTGACGAACGCTGGCGGGTCTTGCTCGCCCAGTACCTCGACGCCGCACAGCCGGCGTCGGCAGCGCGCGTCCTGGCCGTCTTCGATGCCTCACGCGCGTGGTCGGAGCTGAACAGCCCCAAGGGGTGCAGCATGGTCAACGCCCACGCCGAGATCAGCGATCCGGCCCACCCGGCGTACGCGATCATCACCGGGCAGAAGCAGTGGATGCTCGCCCTGTTCACCGATCTCGCCGGGGACATCAGTCCGGACGGGGCCGACCATCTGGGCCGGACGCTCATGCTGCTTCACGAAGGAGCACTCGTCGCCCACGGCCTGCACATCCTCGCGGACCCCATCAGCCATGCCCGCGAACAGGCGCGAGCTCTCCTCGCCACCACAGCGGGGCCGGGTTTCTTCGGCACGTGAACGACGCGGTCAACGCGGCTGAAAGGCTTGGCACTTGAGGGCCGGCCAGGGCGAGCCGTTGCGGCCGGTTCCACATGCTCAAGAGCGCTCAGGAAGTGAGTGTGGTGACCACTCGGCCGATCATGTCCTCGTCCGTGGTCAACGGGGTCGGGGTGTAGGACAGGACGAAGCGGAGCCGGAGGTCGAGGGTGGAGAACATGCGGGTGCGGTAGCCGTACATCTCGCCGGTCTTTCCCCAGAACGCCACGCCGTTCACCGTGGCCGTCTGCAGGCCCATGCTGTAGCGGGCGGGGCTGCCGTCCTTCCACATGACGACGTCGGCCGGGGGCAGGGTGCAGAGCTTGTCCAGCGCCCGGGGCGTCAGCAAGTCGCCGGAGAACAAGGCATGTTGGAAAGCGAAGAGGTCGTCGACGGTAGAGACCAGTTCGCCCTCTCCCCAGGTGCTTGACGGGTTGTAGACGGTGACGTCGCGCAAGGAGCCGTCGGTCATCCGCAGATAGCCGTACACCTGCGGACCGTGCAGCCGGGGGTCGTCGCCCGGCGTGAGCGTGCGCGTGAGGCCGAGGGGTCGCAGGACACGGGAGCCGATCACCTCGCCGTAGCGCTGCCCGGTCAGCTTCTCGACGAGGAGGGCGAGGAGTACGTAGTTGATGCCCCGGTACTCCTGCTTGGTGCCCGGACGGAACTTCAGCGGGCCATGCGTCACGGTCCGCACCCACTCGTACGGCGTCCAGCGGTCGAACCGGTGCCGAAGGACTGCCTCCGGCGTGCTCGTGTCGGGGATGCCCTGATGGTCGGGGATTCCGCTGGTGTGATTGAGGAGTTGGGTGACGGTGATGCGAGCGAAGTCGGGCGGGAGCAGCCCTGGAAGGTAGCGCCCGATCGGTGCGTCCAGCTCCACGCGGCCCTCTGTCCACAACTGGAGCACCACCGTGGCCACGAAGACCTTGGTGACGCTGCCCGCGCGGAACTTGTCGTCCGGGCGTGCCTCACGTCCGGTGGTGAGGTCGGCCAGGCCCGTGGTTCCGTACCAGTGGTCCGTGCCGTGGGCCGCACGTAGTTGGGCGGACGTGGCCGGCGGGTGGGAGAGGTCGGAGATCGCCGCGTGTAAGGCGCCGGTGTCCAGCTCCCCGGGCCCGGCGGAGTCCGCCTCCGCCCGGGAAGCCGCGCTTCCGGCCGCGACCAGCACGGCACCGGCCACAGCACCACGGGCCAGGGAACGTCGGGAGATCGACTGGGAGTCCATACAGCTCATGCTTCCGACGGCTCCACGCCCCGGGCATCCGGGATGTCCCCCAGGTATCCCTGACCCCGCGCCGCCACCGTCGGCGCGTGACGACACGGGTGCTGATCTGCGACGGTGGCCTACGCGGTCAGGGAGTGGGAGTCCGTCGTACGAGACGCGCGGCCAGGGTGGCCGCGAATTCCTCGGCGCGGGCCAGCTGGGTGCGCAGATCGGCGACCCGCAGCTGGGTGGCCTGCTCGAAGCCGTGGATCCGCTCCAGGAGTTCCTCGCGCTCCCCGGGCGGCGGTTCCTCGGCGGAGTCGAGGCGGTCGGTGGCGTCGAGCAGGGCGCGCATCTCGTCGAGGGTGAAGCCGAGCGGCTTCATACGGCGGATGACCATCAGGCGGGCCACGTCGGACTCGGTGTAGAGGCGGAAGCCGCCCTGCGAGCGCGCGGAGGGGATGACGAGGCCGGTGTCCTCGTAGTGCCGGATGGTGCGCAGCGACAGCTCGGTCCGGGCGGCGACCTCGCCGATCTGCATGTGCTCGCTGCTCACGCGGGGGCCTTCCTCGTCTCTCACCGCGGCCGCGGGCGGCCGCACCGATCTCTACCCTAACGTTAGAGTAGGGTTGCCGGGCGTCGGGTCGCTTCCTGCCGTGTCGGGGCCGACGAACCCTCGGCGAAGACCGTGGTTCGCAGGCAGCGCCGGTGCCCTCGCGGGTCGTTCGGCTGTTGCCCGACTTCGGTCCGCACGCTCGCGGACTTCATGGAGGACCGCCCCGGTGCTCCACGCCCTTCCGCGTGCCCGCTGTGATGCCGGGTGTGCCCGAGCACGACAGGTTCCTCTCCTCTTGTCTTCCTCCGTACTGTCCCCGGCGCCCGACCTGGATGACCGACCCGAAGGTGCTGCGCACCGAGGTGCTGGCCGGTCTCGTGGTCGCCCTGGCGCTGATCCCGGAGGCGATCTCGTTCTCGATCATCGCCGGCGTCGACCCGGCCGGCCCATATCTGGGACTCCTCCTCCGTCTCGGCCCTCGACGCCATCGAGACCAAGTACGCCCAGCGGCGGCAAGTCCGTCGAGATCATCGGCCTGAACGAACCCAGCGCCCGGATCCACCGCAGACTCAGCGGCGAACTCGCCGACCACTGACCGGCGTAGACACACGAGGGCCGCGGCTCTGCAGTGCATGACGGCGCCCGGCGATCCGACTCCAGGAGCAAGTCGGGTTCGCCGGGCGCCCGTTCAGTGGTCCGCTCCGTCCCGGAGAGGGGCCGCCGCCCTGATCCGGGTCACGGCGTCGGTCATGCGGAACCCTCCAGGGCGGCACGCCAGACAGGGCTGTCGACGTAGTGGTTGTCGAAGCGCTCCGAGGACTCGGCGATCTCCTTCGGGTCGGCCTCGCCGCGCATCACCCGGCTGAGCAGGCGCAGGTAGTCGAACCTGCCCATCCCGGGGGTGAAGACGAACAGAACGTCAGCTTCACAGCCCGGGGCGGCTGCGAAGGCGTGCGGGGTGTGGGGCGGCACCGCGAGGAAGTCGCCTGCGTTCAGGACGGTGATGTCCTCGCCGACCAGCACCCGCAGAGACCCGCTGATCACGAAGAACAGTTCCGTCGCCCTGGTGTGGAAGTGGGCCGGCGCCCCTGCCGCGCCCTTCGCGAAGGTGGAGCGGTAGCTCGTGAAGCCGCCTGCGGTGCCGTCCGAATCGGCCAGCAGGGTCATCACACTGCTCGGGTCGGAGCAGGTCTCGGCGTCTGCGTGGCGGGTCAGCGTCACCGCAGAGGGAGTGTCGGTCGCGGAGATGGCGGGTGTCTTCTCGGTCATGATGACGCTCCTGGGGTCTTGAAGTGGTCTTCGTGTGGGTGTGAGAGGTCCGTGCCGGGCGTTTCAGGCGCCCAGCGTGATCAGGGCCGCGATCGCCGGGCCGAAGGCGCCGCCCAGCTGGTAGCAGAGGTTGAACAGCCCGATCGCCATGGGTCGTTGGGCCGTCGGCGCGGCCTGGATGGCGTACACCGCGAGGGTCGCCTGGCCCGCGCTCGTCGCGAAGACGGCCAGCGTCGCGACGACCAGGAGCAGCGGTGCCCACGGGGTCAGTACGGCCGTGAGCGGGGCCAGCGCTCCGACCGTGAGCAGGATCGTCAGCACCCGTGGGCGGCTCATCCGGGCGGAGGCCGCGGCCAGGACGATGGAGAGCGCCGAGCCCGCGAGGAGGGCGGTCATCTGGCCGGTGCCGATGGTGGAGGTCGACCAGCCGGTACGGTCGCCGAGCAGCTGCGGGATGGTGAAGAGCAGCGTGAAGTACGAGGTCGCGAGGGTGCAGGCGAGCAGCGCGGAGAGGACGAACGTCCGGCTGCGCAGCACGGCTGCCGGGACGAAGCCCGCGGGGCGGGACCGGATGTGCAGGGCCAGCAGCGTGGCCATCACCAGCGAGGCGGCTACCGCCGGGAACGGGTAGCGCGGGACGAGCACCAGGGCCGTCGCCATCAGGACCAGAAGGGCGGCACCCCGGCCGTCGAAGGGGGTGCTCGGTCCCGGTGGGCTCGGTGCGGCCTGGCGCATGATCGCCGGCAGGGCGAGGAGCGCGACCGCCCCGACCGCGAGGGACACCCGCCAGGAGGTGATGCCCGCGATCGCCGAGCCGAGCAGCGGCCCGGCCGCCCCCAGCACCCCGAAACCCGCCGTGATCACGCCCATCCGGCGGACCGAGCCCGCCAGGCTCATCGCCGCGGTGACCAGGCCCGCGCCTCCCACCGCCTGGGCCGCCCGGCCCGCCATCGCCAGCGGCAGCCAGGGCGCCACGGCCACGATCGCGGTGCCGGCCACCATCAGGGCCGCGCTCAGCCGGAGCACGCTGTGCAGCCCGCGGCGGCGCAGTAAGCCCGCCATCACCGGGGTGCCGACGGCCAGGGCCCAGGCGAACACCGTGACGAGCCAGGTCGCCGAGGCCGTGTGGATGCCGAGCGAGTCGGCCATGTCGGGGAGGATCAGCACCGGGGCGTTGGCGCTCGCGGCGAGCGGGGTGGCCAGCAACGCCAGCCATCCGGCAGGGACTTGCCGCAGCGCCTGCGGGACAGCGGCGGGGCGCGGGGTCTGCGCGGCGGGGCGAAGGGCGAGCTCGGACATCGGGGGTGCTCCTGTCGTTCAACCTTGATAATCTCAACGTTGAGATAAAAGCAGCCCGACTCTTTCAACGTCAAGTCTCTTAACGTTGAAAGAGTTTTCCTGGGGAGGAACAGCGGAGATGAGTGATGCCGTGGACGCGATCATCGGCCAGTGGGCCAAGGAGCGCCCCGATGTGGTGGAGGACCTCTGGCCGGTGGAGCTCTTCGCGCGGATCCAGCGGCTGGCCCGGGTCATCGACAAGACCGCCAAGGCCTCGGCCGCCGCACACGGGGTGGAGCACGGCGAGTTCGACGTGCTCACCACACTGCAGCGCTCCGGACCTCCGTACGCCCTCACCGCGGGCGCCTTCCTCAAGGCGTCCATGGTGACCTCCGGCGCCATCACCAACCGCATCGACAAGATGGAGGCCAAGGGCCTGGTCGAGCGGGTGCGCGAAGGCGACGACCGGCGCACCGTCAAGATCCGCCTCACCGCGCACGGACACGAGGTCACCCGGGCCGCCTTCGCCGACCATCTGGCGAACTACGCACAACTGCTCGCCGACGTGGACCGCGACCTGGTCGACAAGACCGCCGAGTCCCTCCGACAGATGCTGGAGGCCCTCGGCGACACCGCCATCAAGTGACGGCCGACTTCCCCTGGCCCGGCCAGGCTGCTCGGCCCACACGGGCCTGTGCGCGTGCGACAGAGGTGATCATCAGGCAGAGGATGCGCCGGACGTGCAACCCTCCGAGATCGGCAGGAGTCTAGCGACCGAAGGACTGTTCTCCTGGCAGACTCCGTCCGTCCACCTGCGCTCCAACAGAGGATCCATCCATGCCAATAGCGCCGCACAACCGTCGCGCCTCCCGTTCCGCTGTCGCCGTCCTCGGCGCTGCGGGCCTGCTCGCGCTGGGCGCGGCTCCCGCTGCCTACGGCGATGAACCCGCACCCGAATTGGTCGTTGGGGGCATCAAGGCGCTCGACGGGCTGAAGCCGGGAGACAGCTTCGACCTGCCGGTCACCGTGGCGAACAAGAGCACCGTGGCGGCGGAGAAGGTGTGGGTCTCCTACTACGTCACCCGAGGACTCGACTTCGCGGAGGTTCCCTCCAACTGCTGGGTACAGAACATCCGGCCCTACGACGAGATGCCCGAGAGATGGATGGCGGCGTGCGGGTTCGACCAGGTGGTGGAGCCGGGCGTCGTCTATACACCCGAAAAGCTGCTGCGTGTCACGACACTGGGCCGTGCGCTCAACGAGGATCTGCGCGTGCGCGTCGCGGACGTCGAACCCGGGGTCGACGACAACGGCACAACACCGGTGACGGGAACCGCACCGGCGGTGAAACTGGTCGAGGGACAGGCCGGGAGCGAGGGGACCACAGGAGTTGTCACTGTCCCCGTCACCGCGGTCAACACGGCCGACTACCAGGTGACGGGTGCCGCGCTGGAGGGAAGCGTCGGTGACACGGTGACGATGAAGGCGACGTTCACCAACGCCGGGCCCGCCTGGGTTCAGCCCAGGCAAGGGGACAAGTCCGTCCAGGTCATCATCAAGCCGCCCGCCGGAACCTCCGTCGTCAAGCGCGGCCAGTTCTGCCGCGCGGACGGCGACACGTATTTCTGCGGCATGCGGTCGCTCTATGAGGGCAGCGGGGAGACCTACACCTTCAAGCTGAAGATCGACAAGCGGGTGTCCGGCGCCAAGGGCTCGGTGGCGCTGAGCACGGAACCGCGGCCGTTCGACCCCGACAAGGACAACGACAAGGCCGACATCACGCTGGACGTCACGGGCGCGGAGTCGGCCGGCCCGACGGACAGTCCCACCCCTGGCTCCGACAGCTCGGCCGGCGGGTCGTCGTCGACCGGCGGCAACGGGACGACGCCGAACGGCGGCTACTTGGCAGAGACCGGCTCCTCGACGCTGCCGCTCACGGGCGCGGCCGCCGCGGCAGTGATCACGGGTGCGGCCACGCTCGTCATCGTGCGCCGCCGCCGTACCCAGGACGCCGGCTGACACAGGAGAATCCTTGGGCCGGAGGGGTGCTCTTCGGCCTAGGATCTCGATCATGTTCAGATCAGGGGTGGGGTTCCTCGCGTTGTTCGGGCTCGGCTGGTGGCTGCTGGGCTCGAGCGCGTTCGACGGGTTGACGCGGCTGGTTGTGATCGCGGTCGGCTGTGCCGTCACAGTGGCGCTGATGCTTGCCGCGCGCCGCTTCCTTCCCTCATCGGCAGGGGGACCGTTCCCCGTCGACCGACGTCGGCGGTTCAACCAGATCAACGGACTCCAGTGGCTGTTGATCCTCGTGATCGTCGCGGTCTGCCGTCACCTCGGCGTGCCGGTGCTCGTCCCCCCACTGGTCGCGATCGTGGTCGGGCTCCACTTCCTGCCACTGGCAGCGGTGTTCGAGCAGCCTCGACTGCGCATACCGGCCGCCTTGTTGATCGCTTCCGGCACGGCCGGCATGACCGTCTGGCTCACCGACGTCCCCGACGAAACCGTTCGCCTTGTCGTGGGCCTCACTTCTGGACTCTCCCTGTGGGGCATGGCGACATGGACAGTGGCCGGAACGGCATCCGCTGCCGAGCAAGAGGCGGGAGACAGAGGGCCTGTCGGCGCGTGACAGCCATCCAGTCCCGGTGGCAGAGCGCGTTCGCGCGAGAACGACTGCGGGGCGGACCCGTGTTCAGCTGGTCAAGGTTCCCTGGTGGAAGTACATCCGCCAGCCCGTGTCCGTCAGGCGCCACAACGAGCTACGCCAAGTCCGGCGGCCCTGGTTCTCCGCGAAGTACGTGAGGTGGACGAGGCCCGGAGCAAGCACGGCACCGGACATCTCACTGACCTCGACAGGAGACTCCGCGGACACCGAGCCTCCGCTCGTGACGCTGAGGATCGACTCCACATCCCATCGGCGCCCAGAAGCGCCGATCTCGGTGAACTCCGGGTCCAGAAGCGCCAGGACACGGTCCGGAGCAGCACGTACCTCGGGGTCGAGAAGCCGCAACTCCCCGTCGATGGCTGCCTGCACAGCCTGCTCCCTCTCATCCGTCACGCTGGGACCCTAGACGACTGCCGGTTGAACGGTGAGGGTTCCGCCGGCTGTGTCGAGGGTCGCCGGGGTGCCCAGGGGAATGGTCGGGGGATGGCTGCCGTGTCCCGCCGGGAGCCCGCCCAGGACGGGGACGCCGAGTGCGGCCAGTCGGTCGTGCAGTACGTCGCGGATGCCCCATCCGCCGAGTGTCGGGTCGTCGGCGTCGCGGTCGAAGCCGAGGAACTGGCCCAGGGCGACGCCGCGCAGCCCGTCGAGCGCCCCGGAGCGGGTGAGCTGGGTCAGTGCGCGGTCGACCTCGCCGAGCCCGGTTCCTCGCTGGTGTTCGAGGAAGAGAATCGCCCCCCGCAGGCTGGGCAGGCCGGCTCCCGCCTCTGTGCGGATCGCGCTGAGGTTGCCGCCCATCAGGATGCCCGTGGCCGTGCCGTCCACGGCGACGTCCGCGGTGGCCTCGGACGCGTCGCGATGGAGAGTGACCGGGTCGGTGGTCATCAGCGCGCGGCGCAGGGACTCGGCGGACGCGGGCCCGGTGTAGGTGTCGCGGGATTTGGCGAAGGGGCCGTGCAGGCCGGCCAGACGGCATCGTGACCACACGGCGAGGTGGAGATGGGTGATGTCGCTGAAGCCGACGACAGGCTTGGGGTCACGTCGGAGGGCATCCGTGTCGAGGTCGTCGACGATGCGGTAGGCGCCTTTGCCGCCCCGAGCGGCAATCACGGCGCGCACCCCCGGATCACGGAAGGCCGCGTTCAGGTCGAAGACGCGGTCCTCGTCGCGGCCGGCCATGTAGCCCCACTGATCGAAGACGTGCTCGCCCAGCTCGACCCGAAGGCCCCACGAGGTGAGCAGTTCGACACCCCGGGCGACTTCTTCCCGACTCGGCGGACTGGCCGGAGCGACGATCCGCACCCGATCTCCGGGCCGCACCCGCGGCGCCCTCAACACTTGCGGATTCTGGGAGTGATCCATCCGACGATTCTGCGCGGGCCGAGCCCGCAACCGGGCAACGGTTTCGCCAAGGGACGAACACGTCCGCATCGGCGAGCACCCCAGCTGCACGCCCTACGTCTGCGGACGTGACCCCGTCCGGTCAGGCCAACCCGAACCTCTCGGCATGCACCTGCCGTGCGGGGACGCGCAGGTCGCGCAGGCCGGCCAGGACGGCCGCCGTCATGGCCGGCGGCCCGCACACGTAGACGTCGCGCGTGGTGATGTCGGGAACCAGCTGGTGCAGGCTGCCAGCTCCGAACGGCGGTGCGCCGCCCTCGCCGGTCCGGCCGGTGAGCAGGTGGAGGCGTCCGCCCCGCAGGGCCAACAGACGGCGCACCTCGTTCAGCAGGACGGCTTCGGCCTCACTGCGCACCCGGTACAGCACGACGACGTCACCGCTCGTCTGCTCCTCCAGCATGGCCCGCACCGGCGTGATCCCCACGCCACCGGCGATCAGCAGGGCGCCGGGCCGGCTCCGGTGCAGCGAGGTGAACGCGCCATAGGGTCCTTCGACATAGACGCGGCTGCCGACAGGGAGGTTACGCAGCCCGGCGCTGGCGCTGCCCACGGCCTTCGCCGTGAGGCGCAGTCCGCGCCCGTCGGGCGCCGCCGAGAGCGAGAAGGGGTTCGCGAGCCACCAGTGGTTGTGGCCGGGGAACCGCCAGATGCAGAACTGACCCGCCCGGGCCGGGAGTTTGTCGAGGTGTCGGCCGGTGACGTACACGGAGACCACGTCGTGCGACTCCGGCACCACGGCCGCCACGCTGAACCGGTGGTAGGCGTTGCGCCACAGCGGCACGACGAGGCGCCCGGTCAGCAGCGCGCCGAAGGCGAACAGCCACAGGATCCACCAGTAGGCCGTGGCGAAAGCGGAGGACGTGAACGTGGTCGTCTCCTGCAACTGGTGGACGAACGCCAGGCCCAGGGCCACGTAGAGCAGCAGGTGCAGACCGTGCCAGACCTCGTACCGCAACCGCCTGCGCAGGGACCGGGTGGAGACCACGGCGATCACGACGATGACGGCCGCGGCCAGCATGCCCAGCTGTGAGGCCGGCACCCCGCTGAGCGCGACGAACGTCTTCGCCATGGAGGTGTCGTCGAGTGTCGCGTAGCCGAGGACCACGAGCGTCGCGTGGGTCAGGACGGTCCACAGCAGGGTGAAGCCGACCCAGCGATGCCACACCGTGAGCCGGTCCATGCCGATACGGCGGTCCAGCCACGGCAGCCGGGCCACGAGAAGCAGTTGCAGCAGCATCAGCAGGGCCGCGTGCAGTCCGAAGAACTTGGCGACCGTGAGCACCTCGTTCTTGCCCGACCCGGCGCTGACGAACAGCGCTTCGACGATCACCACGTTGGCGATGACGAATGTCCACATCGCCCAGCGCGCCGCGTCCACCGGAAGCACCGTGCCCGTCCGCACCGCATGACTCTCCGCCACCATGGTCGCCCCTCACTCCCCCGGGGCCGCAGTACGCGTGCGACCCGTGTGCACAAACCCATGAAGACCGAGGATTTTGGCTGGATACGCACCCCGATCGCGTAAGAATACGGCCGATGGGCCGGTTCCGTTCATGCCGGAACCTTCCTATCTGACCGCCAATCGGCGCATACAGCCCCCGACGAGCAGCACCGTGCAGGCCACGACGGTCAGTAGCCGCGCAGCCAGGAGCAGCCAGTACGAGGTCGCCAACGCGGCCATGAGACTGGACACGACCAGGGCGGCGAGGACCCCCGTCGAGGGGCGGCCCGTACGGCGTGGGCGAGCGGCACGGATGTCACGGCCACCGTCACGCCGTATGAGATGAGTTCCTCTCGTCCTGGTCTCGCCCATCGGGCCTGCTCCGTGGCACCGTCCATGGAGCTACCTCACCGAGCTCCCCCATCCCACGGCAACCGAATTCGTCCGGCGGCGCCACCGCGTCGACGATCAGCACGCGGCAACCGCAGCGTCAGCGGCGGGACATGTAGAGGTCGAGGGCCTTGTGCAGCACCTTGCTGATGGGGAAGTCCCACTCGCCGAGGTACTCGACGGCCTCGCCGCCAGTACCGACCTTGAACCGCAGCAGTCCCAGCAGGTGGTTGCTCTCCTCCAGGGTGTCGGTGATGCCGCGGAAGTCGTAGACGCCAGCGCCGAGCGCGTGGGCGTCGCTCATCATCCGCCACTGGATGGCGTTGTTCGGCTGGACCTCGCGCTTGCGGCTGGTGGAGGCGCCGTAGGAGTACCAGGCGTGCTCGCCGACCGTCAGCATCGTGGCCGCCGCGAGCACCTCGCCTTCGTGCTGGGCGAGGTAGAGGCGCATGCGGTCAGGGTCCTCGGCTCTGAGCGCGGTCCACATCCGCTGGAAGTAGGCCAGTGGGCGGGGAATGAACCGGTCCCGCTCGGCGGTCTCCACGTAGAGCTCGTAGAAGGCGGGCAGGTCCTCGTATCCGCCTTGGACGACCTTGACGCCGGCCTTCTCCGCCTTCTTGATGTTGCGGCGCCACTGCTGGTTCAGGCCCTGCTGGATCTCCTCCAACGACCGCCCGGCGAAGGGCACTTGGAAGACGTAGCGCGGTTGGCCCGCGGCGAAGCCGTCATCGCCTCCGGGCTCGGTCTGCTGCCAGCCCATCCGGCGCAGCCGGTCGGCGAGGTCGACGGCGCGCGGCTCGTCCACGGTCGCCTCCACGTCCCGCAGTCGCCCCGCCCGCGGGTCGGCGATCGCCGCCTTGACCGCCTCGGCACTCCAGCGGCGGGCCACCACGGGCGGCCCCATCTTCACGGAGAACGCGCCCCGCTTCTTCAGGTGGGCGAGCATCGGCTCGAGCCATCGCTCCAGATCCGGCGCGGCCCAGTCGATGACCGGCCCCTCGGGCAGGTAGGCCAGGTAGCGCTTCAGTTTCGGCAACGGCCGCAGCAGTACCAGTCCAGCGCCGACGAGACGGTCGCTCTCGTCGAACCATCCCAGGCTCTCCGCCTGCCAGTCCGGCTTCACATCGCCCCACGAGGGAACCTGCATGTGACTGACCGCAGGCCGGGCCCGGACGAAGGCCAGGTGGTCCTCACGGGTGATCGCCTTCAGGCGAAAGCTCATGCGCAGCGCTCCTTAGCTCGACGCACAAGCCTACTGAGGCGTACGGCACATCCAGGTTCGCCGTGCGCGACGGATGCGCAGACGGCCGAGAACGCCGACGGGACCAAGGGTCCGCCAGCAAGCTGACGGACCCTCATGCGACTCCGAACTGAAGGGCATAGAGTCAGGCGGCCCGCGACGCAGGCCGCCGATCGCACGGCTGTTACCAGATGCCGCTCTGGACATACGGGTTGACGGCCCGGAAATTGCTGTCGTAGCTGGCCCTGAACACATAGTTCGGATCGGACTGGGTGAGCCAACCGGACGTGTGCGCGTAGCCGGTGCCGTCCGAGAGGTAAGTGCCGTCGGCGAAGGACCAGGTCCTGCCACCGTCCGTGCTGATGTCCAGCCAGATCCAGCCGCGCGGGTCCCAGCCGGAACCGACGAGGCGCCCCCAGCCGTACTGGTACCCGTTGTACGTGCCGGAGCGGAGCTCGATGCCGATGGAGCCGCGCTGGTTCGGGGCGTGGGTCACGCGATTGGTGGTGGCCATTACCTGGTCGGTGTTGATTGTCGCGGGTGCCGCGTGCGCGGGTGTGGCGAACGCCGCGACACCCAGCGCGCCCAGCGATCCCGCCACCGCCGCGGACCCGGCCGACCTCAACAACATCCTGCGGTCCATGGAGCGACTCATGGGTTCCCCCTCGTCTCGGAAGTAGAGGATCAGTCCTGCAAACAGCGACGTGGACAGACCATAGACAGGCAGCGGCCCCCTCAACTCCTGACACTTGTCAGGGCAACCCCGCCCCAGAAGGCAACCTTGGAACCGACCTTCTAGGCTGGCGCGGTGACTGATGAGCAGGAGCGCGTGCAGCCGTCGGGAGTGTGGGCCACGGCCGTGGGGGTGGCCAGGGTCCGGGCGCTGGAGACCGAGCGGGAGAACGCGCTGTTCCGCGACCCACTGGCACGGGCCTTCGCCACCGCAGGCGGCCTGTGGCCCTCCTCGGCGCCGCTGCCCGACGACGAGGCGACGCGACGCCGCCGGCTGGCCGTGTCGTTCTCCATCGTCATCAGGACGAGGTTCCTCGACGACCTGTTGCGGCAGGCCTCCGCGTCCGGGGTCCGGCAGGTCGTGCTGCTCGGCGCCGGCATGGACAGCCGGGCCTTCCGGATGGACTGGCCCGAGAACACCCGGCTGTTCGAGGTCGACACCGCCGCGCCACTGGACTTCAAGGCCGCGGTACTGCGCCAGGAGCGGGCCGTCGCACGCTGCGAGAGGATCACCGTCCCGGTGGATCTGCGTGAGGACTGGCCCGGCGCGCTGGCCGCCGCAGGCCACGACCCGGCGGCGCCCACCGTGTGGATCGCCGAGGGACTGCTGATCTATCTGCCCGAGGACGCGGTGGAGCTGCTTCTGGCCCGGATCAGCGCGCGGTCGGCGCCAGGCAGTCGGATGGGCCTGACGTTGGGCTCGCGCGGCGTGATCGAGCGCTTCGGCGCGGACGCCGTGCCGGGATCGGCGGCGTCCATGTGGGTCTCGGAGATGCCCGACGACCCGGTGGTCTGGCTGGCCGGGCACGGCTGGCAGGCCGACACCCACACCCTGCGCGAGCGCGCCGCCGCCTACGGCCGCCCGCTCGGCAGCCCGCCGCGTCCCGAGGAGCAACCCGGCGGACTGATCTCGGCGGTCCGCCCGTAGAACGCCTCCCCGCTCCCCGGGAGATCTATTGCGCAGCGCCTCGGTCACTGTCAGCGGGACGGTGCCGGGCCGGGCGCGAGCGCAGGGAGTCTCCGGCTCGGGCAAGAAACTCGGGCAAGAAGGAGGACGAGATCCGCGGCAGTGGCCTGCGGCTGACGGCACGTCGATCGAGGCAGACTCATGCGCGACCGATGAGATCAGCGCCTTGGTCCGGTCGTACCGTGCGACGACCCTCGCGCGAAGGGAACTGCGAACATGAAACTGACGACCGTCACGAACGTCTCCGTCGACGGAGTGACCCAGGGACATCGACGGATCGATGCAGACATCATGGGTGAAGCCGACGCGCCGGACCGCGACGGCAGTGACGGATTCGAGCGCTTCGGATGGGCCCCGCCACTGCTTGACGACGAGACTTCGACGTTCATCAGCGAGGCCTTTCAGCGCGCCGACGCGTTCCTGCTCGGTCGGCGGACGTACGAGATCTTCGCCGGCTCCTGGGGAGCAGGCATGGATCCGGGCAACCCCGTCGGAGACGCGTTGAACGCGCGGCCCAAGTACGTCGCCTCCACCACGCTCACCGAGCCGCGATGGGCCGGCACGACCGTCCTGTCCGGTGACGTCGCGGACGCCGTCCGCGAGTTGAAAGCCGAGCCGGGCGGTGAGCTGCAGGTGTGGGGCAGCGGCACTCTGATCCGCTGGCTGCTCGGCCACCGGCTGGTCGACGAGATCGTGCTGCTCACCTACCCCGTGGTCGTCGGCCAGGGCACGCGGCTCTTCCCCGCCACCGGCCCGGACACCGGACTCGAACTGGCCGACCTGCGGACCACCCCGAACGGGCTGACGATCCAGACCTACCGCACCACCGGGCGCCCGCGGTACGAGACGACCCCGACCTGAAGCAGACAGGAGTCCGGACGGCCCCTCTGATCAGCAACTCCACCGACGGAGGCGATCGCGAACTTGGTTCGTCCGCCAAGTCGGAACAGATCACGCTCGCGGCGTACGAACGAATCGCCGGTCTTGCGTTGGACGCGATCACGCCGGGGCCAACAATGCTTGAAACGCTCAAGGTTGACCGACGGCGACGGCATACCGATGTGGCGCCTGCCGACCGGACTGAACCTGGCCTGCTCCCGCCAATACGCCAGCTGAACACGGGTGTTGAGGGTGCCCGGATGGTCCGGTCCCAGGACGCGCAGCCGGCCGGCTAATTGTGTCGCGTGGTGCTGAGGGTGTCGCGATACTTCCTCGGTGAGCCTTACCGCGTTGCCTCAACTGCTTCGTCCTCGTGCCCTGAGGCCCGGCGATCTCGTCGTGATCGCAGCGCTGTCGGGGCCGCTCCACGCCGTGAACGAGCCCGACCTCGAGCAGGCGGTGGCCGTGCTCGAGCGGATGGGTTTCCGTGTACGTCGGGCGCCGCTGCTCGAAGCGGGGCGGCATCATTGGTGGAGCGCGGCTCGGCCTGCGGAGATCGCCGAGGAGTTCAACGGACTCCTGCGCGATCCCGAGGTGCGCGCCATCATCGCGCATGACGGCGGCCAGAGCGTGCTCGGCTACCTCGACCTGATCGACGTGGAGGCGATCGCGGCCGACCCCAAGCCGATCCTGGGCTACAGCGACATCTCCCTGCTGCATCTGGTGCTCTACGCGCGCACGGGTCTGGTCGGCTTCCACACCGACGTGGCCACCCCGGGACTCGGCGGGCACTGGCAGCGCGCGCCCGCAGCACGCAGCACGGAACTGGAGAAGCTCTACTCGACGCTGCTGACCGGTACGGACCCGATCGGTGCGCTGCCGACCGCCCCGTCATGGGAGTGCTGGCGTGCCGGTCGCGCCGAAGGCCGCCTCATCGGCGGGGTGATCAATCGCATCGTGCTGGCGCAGGCGACGCCTTACGCGCTGCCGCTCGAACGGTTCGACGGCGCGGTGCTGTTCTGGGAGGAGGCGGGCGGCCAGGCCGCGTACGTGTGGAGCTATCTCCAGGTGCTGCGCCACGCCGGAATCCTCGATCGGATCTCCGGCATGGTCGTGGGCATCCCGCACGCGATCGACGGACTCGACTCGCCCGACGCGTCACCGACCCTGCGTGAGATCGTCCTCGACGTCCTCGGCGACCGGGACATCCCCGTTCTGGGCAACGTCGAGTTCGGCCATGCCGGCCCGAACCTGCCGATGCCCGTCGGTATTCGCGTCGCCCTCGACGCGCAACAGCGGACCTTGTCGCTGCTCGAACCGGCAGTACGCCCGCTCCCGGCGACCACGCCGGGCAGCTGAGCCCGGTCCGTGGTCCGGCGGGCGTCCTGACCGGTCAGCCCGCGATCGAGTCCAGTTGCTCCGCCGCCGGGCGCAGCGCCCACAGGTCGCCGCCAGGCGGTTCCTGGAGCAGGTGGACCGCGCGCCGGGCCCGGTTGTCTCCGGCGTCGGCGGCCGCGTGCACCACGTCGGTGGCCGCGTACCGGTGGAAGTCCAGCTCCGGATGTGGCCAGGGGGCCGTGGCCGTCGCCGCGGGCAGCAGGTAGTCCACCGCTTTGAACAGGCTCTGTCCGTCGGGTCCTCGGTAGGCCCACAGATCGACCCCGACGTGGCGTCCGATGTCAGCGAGCCGGGTGTAGGCCACGAGGTCGAAGGTGGAGTAGTGCCAGCTTCTGGTCCGGGCCAGTTCCTGGGGCTGGCTGCCGTCGGCGGCGATCTGCGGTGCGATGCGTCGGGCGCGGGCATCCAGCACGGTCCGGCGGGCGAGGCCCTGGTCGCCGGTCGCGTAGGCGAGACCGGCGAGCAGCAGGTCGTAGAAGGTGCCGTGGTTGTTGGTGGCGGCGGCCTCCTGCGTGCCGAAGTCGCTGTGCGCGAGCCAGTCGAGGAAGTCGGCGTTCCATCGCGTCATGGCGGTGCGGTCGGTTCGGCTCCAGCCCGGTGCGCCGGTTTCCAGCAGGGCGATCGCGTCGAGGACGGCGGTGTAGGACTGGGAGAAGTCGATGATGCCGATGGCCCGGCCGTCGTATTTGCAGGGGATGAACTGCGCGTGGTCCAGGTTCGGGTTCATCCGGGTGTCCGGGTCCAGGAACCAGGTGCGCAGCACGTGCCCGGCCTTCTCGGCGTAGCGCCGGTCGCCGGTGTAGTACCAGGCGAGGGAGAGGTCGTAGGCGGAGTCGAAGGTCTTCTCGGCGTCCTGGCGGTCGGTGCCGGAGTCGACCTCGGGGTTGCGCTCGCCGTCGCGCTGGACGTACGGGCAGCCCCAGGGGTTGTCGGTGGTGGGGGCTTGGCTGGGCCACCAGTAGGGGGCCTGGCTGAGGTAGTCGTGGACGTCGCCGCCGGGCGCGGGTCGGGGCTTGTCGACGACCGTCCAGGGGCCCTGGTCCAGCCATCGGTCGGCGCGGGCCGTCAACGCCGCTACGGCGCGCCGGAGTTGTCGGTCTCCTCGGTCCAGGCGCAGCTTGGTCTGCTGCATGCGGGCGCCGTCCAGGACCACCGTGTGCGGGACGCGCGGCGGACTGGGAGCAGTTGCCGGCGCCGAGAGGCCGGTGGCGCAGGCGGCGAGGATCATGACGAGGAGGCAGAGGCGGGAGCGCATGCTCATCGTCGGCCCTCGTCCCTGTGGGTGGGTGCGAGTCCGCGTTGGGCCTCGTACAGGTTCGGCGGCCGGACGGCGTGCGGGCTGCCGTACAGCTCCAGGCGTGTGTGCAGGTCGCCCGTGAAGTCGGGTACGTCGATCTGGTCGAACTCCTCGACCTCGTCGATGCCGACGGTCGCGGAGTAGGGGGCCAGGCCGTCGATCCGCACCAGGCCCGCGCGGCGGTTGGTGACGCGGATGTTCCAGTGGGCGAAGCGGGCGCCGAAGAGCGGTCCGGCGCTCGCGTCCCCGCCGTGGCGGCCGGTGTTGTTGACGGTGATGTCGGTGCGGACGTTGGCGAAGGGAAGGCCGCGGTGGCTGTCGAAGGTGCCCATCCGCATCTCGCCGCGTGACCAGACGTTGTACGAAGACAGTCCCTCGACGTTGATGCCGTGCAGTTGGGTGTTGGCCGGGGCCGGGGTGGTGCGCTCCTCGATGGTGAAGTCCTCGACGAGGTTGTCGTGCGAGCCCTCGCGGCAGAAGTAGGGGTGGTGGGAGCCGCGGCCCGTGACCTTCGTGCGGCGCAGGGTGCACGCGGAGGCGGCCACCAGTCCGAAGCCGTTGTCGACGTGGCGGACCGTGACGTCGTCCACCCAGCAGTCGTAGGCGCACTGCAGGACGACTCCGTTGTAGCCGGTGTCGAGCAGATGCGGCTGCTGCGGGGTCTGCACGGCCTCCAGGGTCAGACCTTCCACTCCCGCGCCGGTCAACGCCTTTACGTGCGTGGTGAGTTGCGGGTTCCACTGCGGGCGCAGGTCCAGCGGGAGCGGCCGTTCGAGGGTGATCCGGCGGCCGCGGACGCGGGTGATGCGTACGGGCCATTCGTAGGGGACGTACGAGGTCAGTTTCGTCTTGTCGTCCCAGACGTAGCCCTCGGGTCCGGGGCCGCCGCCGCACATGTGCTCCAGCAGGGTGTGGTCGGTGTCGTCGGACAGTCGCAGCAGGACCAGGTCGCCGGGGCGCAGCGACGATGTGTCCGCGGCCGTCACCGTCCAGGAGCCTTGGCGGGCCGGGTCCAGGGCGGTGAGCGGGCGCCATTCGTCGCGGCGGTTTCCGGTCCAGCCCTCGAAGGGCCACGCGCGGGCCCGGATCGCGGCGACGAGGGAGGTCCAGCGGGCTTCGGGGGCCAGCCAGATCAGGCCGCCCGCCCAGGACCAGGAGGACTTGTCGCCGCCGTAGCGGGAGCCGTACACCCCGACGAGTTCGGTGAGGCTCTTGGTCGCGTGGAGCGTGGTGCGGCCGCTGCCGGCGCCGCGGAGGACCACGTCGCAGTGGCCGATGCGGATCACGTCGTCGATGCGGTATGTGCCCGGCGGGATGGTGACCGTGCCTCCGCCGGCCCGACCGGCGGCGGCGATGGCACGGTTGATCGCGGGTGCGCAGTCCGTCGTGGCGTCCGCCACGGCGCCGAAGTCACGGACGTCTGCGACGACCCGGTGGCGCGGGAGACGGCTCGCCCCGCCGCGGCAGCCTGCCCGCCCGACGAAGGGGATCTGGGGGTGGGTGAGGGGTGTGCGGGTGAACTCGCCCCACAGGCGCGGCACTTCGGTCGTCGCACCGGCTCCGGGTACGGGTACGGCTCCGGGTCCGGGCCCGGGCCCGGTCGCTGCCGCGGCGTGGGAACCGGCCGCCACACTCCCAGCTCCTGCCGCCACCGCGACGGCACCACCCAGCAGGGTTCGTCTTGTCAGGCTCATGTCATTCCGAGAGCCTTCGGTGCCCGCTGTCGTAATCCCCATATCCGTCCGCCCTTCCATGCGCTTCATGGATGTGAACGAGGTTCAAGTCTGTGTCGAGCGGTGAGCATGCCACGCACCCCATGCCGACGAAAGAGGTCGCGCACGGGTTTCTGGTACAGACCTGACGCGAGGAATGGGTGCAGCTGTCCATCGACCTGTACGAGCACGTCCGCTCCGGCGGCCTGGCCTCGCTCGGCGACGGCGTCCAGGGTGCGTTGCGCCGCGCTCCTCGAGACTTCGCAGACTACGTCGAGGCCGCCGCCGTCTGGAATGCCTGACCATGTGGAACACCGCCGCGGACGTGAACTCACGCTCGGCCCATCGGTCGATCGGCCGGGGTCACCGGCACAGGCGTCCCTGCGACTTCTTCGTGTGCCCCAACCCCCTACCCCGCGAGCGTGTCCAGGATCTCCGCGACCGGGACGGGATCCAGAGGGCCGACGTGAGACGCCACGGGAAAATCGTGCACGCGGAAGCTGTTGCCGGGCGTGAACGCGTCGGCTTCCGCGATCATTCTGTCCTGGAGGGCGGTGGCGATCGTCCGGTCCTTGCCGAAACGCAGGTAGGTACGGGGAATGCGTCCCCAGCTGCCGGCCCGGCCGACCGCTCGGCCCGCATAGGCGGTGACGGGCTCGTCGGTCTGCATGCCGGCCAGTAACCGGCGGAAATCGGCATCGGGGTAGTCCGCGCAGATCATCTCCTTCAGGAGGCCCAGCTCACGGCTGTCACCCGTCCGGAAGTTCAGTCGTAGTACGCCGAGCCGGTCCGGGTCACCCACCGTCAGCTCGACCGGACTGACGGCGTTCGCGTTCTCGGGTGCCGCCGTGCACGCGTCCGCTGTGGGCATGGCACGACTGGGGCAGAAGGCCGCCATGTAGCAAATGCGGTGAAGCAGATGCGGGACGGCATCGCCGACTCGGCTGACCGTTACACCGCCCAGGCTGTGCCCGACCAGCACCACCGGGCCGTTGCGGGCCGCCCGCCGCACGATGCCCGTGACCCGCGCCTCGTAGTCCTCAAGGCCGATCCCCTTCAGCGGAGAAGGCTCGACCGCCATCGCTTCGAGATCCTGCCGCTGATACGACTCCGGCACGAAAGCCTCCGCGCCATGCCACGGCTGGTCCACCATGACGACGCGGTGACCGCGCAGCGTCAGCTCCCGCGCGATCGGTAACCAGAACGCGCCGGCGCTGTGGGTACCGTGCACCAGCACGTAGGTGGTGAGCCCGCGACGCGGGTTCGCCGCGGCCGGCGAGGTACCGAGCCCGGTGGCCAGTGCCATGCCCCCCACCGCCAGTCCCAGCCCACGCAATGCCGTCCGCCTGGTGGCACCTGTTCGTTCTTCGTTCGTGTCATCCGTCATGAGCACGACGCTATGAAAGGGGCGCTTGGCCTGCCAGCGGTCCAGCACCACCACGGGGGTAGACCCAGCGCCACCTTCCCAAGCAGCCGTTCCTCACGAGGAGTCGGTGTGGTGCCCCGGCTGTCGGTGTGACGGCGACCCGCCCGCCTCGAAGGGGTCAGGCGCCCTCGATCACCGCCTTGACGGGCGTGCCGATCTCGACGGTGCGGCTCACCGTGCAGAGCCGGTCGTGGGAGGCCTTGACCGCCCGGGGAAGCACGGTCCGGGCCCGTTCCGTGCCCTCGCCGTCCGGAAAGTCGACGGAGAACGTGACGACCAGGTCGGTCATCCTGTTGCCGAGCTCGTCGCCGACCTTGTTCCCCGACACCTCGACGGAGAACTTGACCGGCTCCGCGTGGCGGCTGGTCGCCACATCGACGTCCACCGCCGTGCAGCCTCCGAGCGCGGCGAGCAACAGCTCCACCGGCGTGAAAACGGCATCCCCCTCGGCATCGGAACCGGTACCGAAGCTGATCGTGCCGCCGCGGGCGTTCGTCGCGGTGAAGTGGCCGAGGCTGGTTCGCTCGACGGTGACGGAGCGCAGGGAGTTGTCGGTCATGCCGTCGAGACTATCCGGGCGGCGGGCGGCTCGGAGGAGGCGGTGAAGCGAGTCGAAGTGTCCCGCCGGGTGACCTTCTGATCGAACCGATTCGGACTTGGTCCGCCCCCGGCGGCATGGTCGGGTGTCGGACTCGCGGCGAGGAGTTCTGTCCGGGCACCTGAGCGTCGTATGAGCCGCACCTGTCGGCGCACGAAGGCCGCGGCGCGTCGCCGCTCGATGAGGGTGGCGCAATGTCGCTCAGTGGTCCGATAAACCGGATTCGATTGATTGTCACCGCTTCGAAGGAAGCCTCCGGGATCTTCGGGCGGGGCGGCTCAACCGGCCTTTACCGTCCTGCAAGTGGATGGAACACCCAAGTCCTCCCTTCCCACTGCCGAGTTCTCCCTGTCCCTTCACCGGCGTACACCTGTGCGCCGACCGCCCGGCCACGCAAGGAGCAGCCCACCCCGATGACCGTGGACAGCAGCCCGGAAACCCAGGCCGCACCCGCCGCGCCCGTGCCGCAGCAGTCCCTGAGTACCGCCGCCGCACGCAACCTCACCACCACCACGAAGTCCGCCCCGCAGATGCAGGAGATCACCTCCCGCTGGTTGCTGCGGATGCTCCCCTGGGTCGAGACCGACGGCGGCGCCTACCGGGTCAACCGACGGCTGCGTCATACCGTCGGCGACGGTCGCATCGAGTTCGTGCAGGAAGGCTCCACGGTCCGTGTGATCCCCCGCGAACTCGGTGAACTGGCATTGCTGCGGGGCTTCGAGGACCTGGACGCCCTCACCGCCCTCGCCGAGCGCTGCACACAGCGCGACTTCGCTGTCGGCGAGGTCATCGTCGAGCGCGGCAGCCCGGCGGACCGGATCCATCTGATCGCCCACGGACGCATCAGCCAGTGCACCGAGGGCAAGTACGGCGGAGAGATCCGCCTCGCGGTGCTCGCGGACGGCGACCACTTCGGTGAGCACGCCCTCCTGGACTCCGACGCCCACTACGACTACACGGCCACCGCCGAGACGTCCGGCACCCTGCTCACCCTCTCCCGTGGCGACTTCGCCGCCGTGCGGGACTCCGCGCCCCTTCTCCGCGCCCACGTCACCGAGTTCAGCTCCGCCACGCGGCGACGGCAGAACAAGCACGGTGAGGCCGAGATCGCCATGTCGGCCGGCCATGTCGGCGAGGCCGATCTGCCGAGCGCCTTCGTCGACTACGAGCTCAAGCCACGTGAGTACGAACTCTCCGTCGCGCAGACCATTCTGCGGATCCACACCCGGGTCTGCGACCTCTACAACGGCCCGATGAACCAGACCGAGGAGCAACTCCGGCTGACCGTCGAGGCGTTGCGCGAGCGCCAGGAGCACGAGCTCATCAACAACCGTGAGTTCGGGTTGCTGCACAACGCCGACTTCAAGCAGCGCATCCACACGCATTCCGGCCCGCCGACCCCGGACGACATGGACGAGCTGCTGTGTCGCCGCCGCGGCACCAAGTTCTTCCTCGCCCACCCGAGGACGATCGCCGCGATCGGACGCGGCTTCAACGCCTGCGGGCTCTACCCGGATCACGTCGATCTCGGCGGGCAGTCCGTGCCGGCCTGGCGCGGGGTCCCGATCCTGCCCTGCAACAAGATCCCGATCAGCAAGGAGCAGACCAGCTCCATCCTCGCCATGCGTACGGGGGAGAAGAACCAAGGGGTCATCGGCCTGTGGCAGACAGGGCTGCCGGACGAGGTCGAGCCGGGGCTCTCAGCACGGTTCATGGGCATCAACGAGCAGGCGGTCATCTCCTATCTCGTCAGCACGTACTACTCCGCCGCGGTGCTCCTGCCCGACGCGCTCGGCGTGATGGAGAACGTGCAGATCGCCCGCGGACGTGGCTGAAGGCATGCCACGCGGAACGGGCTGACGCCCCCGTCCACGCCGTACGTGCGCTCGCGCCATCGCAGTAAGGAGTAGCAGATGCCCGATTCCGGGCCCCTTGGACCGTCCATCCCCGGGCAGCGGTCGAAGGCGACGACCGCTGTGCCGGACGTCCCCACGCCGGCGGTCCCCGACCTTCCGACCGCAGCGGGGGCCTTCGGCCTCGCGGCACTACCGCGTCCGCCGATCACTCCACCGTCCCCTCCCCCGCCGGCCACCGACACGGTGCCCGCCACGCCGCCCGTCCCCGCCGCCGAGCCCTCCCTTCAGCGGGTCCTGGGCGGACCGACGGGCCTGGGCACGACCTCGCTGTCCCTGGCGGGCACTTCGCAGCCGACGAGCACACCGTCGCCCCCTCCTCCACGTCCGCCGGCTGCTTCCGCCGAAGCGGCCGCGGCTCCCGTAAGCGACCCCGCTTTTCAGCGGGTCCTGGGCGGGCCGACCGGCCTGGGCACGACCTCGCTGTCTCTGGCCCACACTCCGCAGCCGCTGCTGACCGGACCCGCTCCCATGCTCCCCGCCGCCACACCGCCCGCCGAGGGCCAGGCCGTGCCCGGGCTGTACCACCACCCGGTCCCGGAGCCCGATCCGGTGCGTGTCGAGGAGGTGAGTGCCCGGATCAAGCGCTGGGCCGAGGACGAAGTCCAGCTCTACCCCGAGGAGTGGGAAGGCCAGTTCGACGGCTTCTCCGTCGGGCGGTACATGGTCGGCTGCCACCCGGACGCTCCCACGGTCGATCACCTGATGATCGCCACCCGGCTGATGGTCGCGGAGAACGCCGTCGACGACTGCTACTGCGAGGACCACGGCGGCTCGCCCGTCGGCCTCGGCGGACGCCTTCTCCTGGCGCACACCGCGCTCGATCCTCTCCACACCACCCCGGAGTACGCACCGGCGTGGGAGGAGTCGCTCGGCTCGGATCCTCCGCGGCGCGCCTATCGCAGCGCGATGGACTACTTCGTCCGGATGGCCACGCCCTCCCAGATCGACCGCTACCGCCACGACATGGCTCGGCTGCATCTGGGTTATCTGGCCGAGGCCGCCTGGGCCGAGACCGATCACGTCCCTGAGGTGTGGGAGTACCTGGCGATGCGCCAGTTCAACAACTTCCGCCCCTGCCCCACCATCACCGACACCATCGGAGGCTACGAGCTCCCAGCGGACCTGCACGCGCGGCCCGAGATGCAGCGGGTCATCGCGCTGGCCGGGAACGCGACCACCATCGTCAACGACCTGTACTCCTACACCAAGGAACTCGCCGCCCCCGGCCGCCATCTGAACCTGCCGGTGGTGATCGCCGAACGCGAACAGCTCTCGGAGCGCGACGGCTATCTCAAGGCGGTCGAGGTCCACAACGAACTCATGCACGCCTTCGAGGCGGCAGCGGCCGACCTCGCCGAGGCCTGCCCCCTGCCCCCCGTGGTGCGCTTCCTCAAGGGAGTGGCCGCGTGGGTGGACGGCAACCACGACTGGCACCGCACCAACACCTACCGATACAGCCTGCCCGCCTTCTGGTAAGGAAACGGACACCTCAGTGACCACAGAAATCACCCCCACCGTCTCCGCGACGATCCCGGCCCCGGCAACCCCCTACCAAGGGGACATCGCCCGGTACTGGAACACCGAGGCACGGCCGGTGAACCTGCGCCTCGGTGACGTGGACGGGCTCTACCACCACCACTACGGCATCGGCGCCGTCGACCATTCCGCGCTCGGCGACCCGGAGCACAGCGCATACGAGAAAAAGCTGATCGCCGAGCTGCACCGGCTCGAGTCCGCCCAGGCCGAGTTCCTCCTGGGCCACCTCGGCCCCATCACGCCCGAGGACACTCTCGTCGATGCCGGCTGCGGGCGTGGCGGATCCATGGTCATGGCCCATCAGCGCTTCGGCTGCAAGGTCGAGGGCGTCACCCTGTCCTCCGCCCAGGCCGACTTCGGCAACGGGCGAGCACAGGAGCTCCGTATCCAGGACCACGTGCGCTCCCGGGTGTGCAACATGCTCGACACCCCCTTCGAGAAGGGCAGTGTCACCGCCTCGTGGAACAACGAGTCGACCATGTACGTCGACCTGCACGACCTGTTCGCCGAGCACTCCCGCTTCCTCAAGGTGGGCGGCCGGTACGTGACCATCACCGGCTGCTGGAATCCCCGCTACGGCCAGCCGTCGAAGTGGGTCTCCCAGATCAACGCCCACTTCGAGTGCAACATCCACTCCCGCCGTGAATACCTGCGGGCCATGGCCGACAACCGCCTCGTGCCGCAGACCGTGATCGACCTGACCCCCGACACGTTGCCGTACTGGGAGTTGCGGGCCACGTCCTCACTGGTCACCGGGATCGAGGAGGCGTTCATCGAGTCGTACCGGGACGGCTCCTTCCAGTACGTGCTGATCGCGGCCGACCGCGTCTGACACACCATCAGACGCTGCACACGGCAGCCAGTAAGCGTGGCGGCCCGCCCTGGGGCCGCCACGTCCGGATCCCCGTGCCCGTACGGGAGAGGGCTTCTGACGGGTGAAGTGGGTGCATCCCGCCTGCAGTTCGGCATGTCGACGTCCAAGGGCCCGGTTGCTAAGTTGATCGCGCCCAGCGAGAACGGCCGAACTAGTAGATATGGTGATGCAATTGAGTGAAACAGGAAAAAGCGGTAGAGGGAGCGGCATGAGCCGTCGCACTCTCCTTCGGACCGGGACCGGAATAGTCGCCGCCGCGAGCGGCGGCTTTTCGTTGTTGACGGCACAGACGGCGCACGCGGTGGTAGACCCTTCGCAGCACTTCGTCTTCGAAGGGGACGGCGACGATCCCGTCGTACGAAAGACCCTCCACCAGCCCTACTGGGCGATGCAGTCCTTCGCCTTCGACCATGTCCACGGGCACATCTACTTCGTGCAGACCAAGCCCGGAAGCAGCACCGGCGACCTCTGGGTGAGCAGGACCGACTTCAGCGGCAACGTACTGGGCTCCATGGCTCTGCACTCGTTCGACCACGGCTCCTCGATCGGCATCCAGCCGGATACGTCCGGCTCTCCCTACATCTGGCTCGCCGGCGACTACCGGAGCCTGAGCTCCGGCACAGCCCCCAACAGCCACACGATCTGCCGCATCAAGTACCAGGACGGCGGGCTGCTCGACTACCACACCAGTGCCGGCATCATGGAATTCAAGATCGGCCTCTCCGATTTCCTGGACTGCCCGCGACCGTCGATCGACCCCTACACGAACATGCTGCTTCTGCGGTACATGGGGACGACAAGTCCGTGGCGCCTCGCGCTGTTCCACCTCTCCGACGTCATGGCGCGAGGCATCAACGACAACACCAAGCCCCAGGCCAAGCGCGCCTTGCCGACCAATGCCCAACTGGGTCTCAGCGAGTCCGACCTCTTCCAGGGCGTGACCTCGTACGGCCAGTACGCTTACCTCTCCTACGGTGGTGCACCCGCGACGCCCTCGGACCCGGCCAGGCCGTCCTATCTGGTCCGTCTCGACATGAACCAGACCGGCGGGCAGTACAACGAGAAGTTCCTGACGACCGCGGGCAGCTCACTGCCCGGGCGCGAACCTCAGGGAATGGCGATCTGGCGGTCCTCCAGCGGCCCGCGCCTCGCGTTCGGGTTCTCCAGCAAGATTGCCGTCAACCCTGACGAGTTCCAGGCGACCGTCTTCTACAAGAGCGACCTCGCCGGGTGAGCAACTCGTGCTGAACACCGGCAGGTTGGTGCCGCGGCAACTGAAGCGCTCCGGGGTGGTCCTGAGCTACCCACCCACCCCTGAGCCGTCCAGTGAGCTACCGTGCGGAACAACTGGCTCCGTCCGAACGTAGTATCTCAAGACCAAGCAGCTCTGCACCTACATGGTCCATCGTCCGCGAGCCATGTACGCAATCCGCCCAGGAACTCGCTTGCCGCAGGTACTTGGGCAGGGAGTTCAAGGAGAGGTCGACAACATGTCCGAGAACACCGCCACGTCCACGGAACTAACGTCCCAGTACACCGCCCAGGTAACCACCGACCTTGAGCGCAACCTCAAAGAGCAAGAGCGCATCCACCAGGAAATCGCCGCCCTGCAGCAGCAGTTGGCCACCTTGCAGCATGACCACTCGGTACTCGTGAACATGCACCAGGCACTCGGCCTCACTGTGCCCACCGCCGAGCCCGTGCCCACCGTCGAGCCCGAGCCCGAGCCCACCGCCGAGGCTGACACCTCCCCCGCACCGGCTCCCGCCAAGAAGGCCGGCACCCGTCGGTCCCGCCAGCCGAAGAAGGCCACCACTTCCAAGGCTCCCAAGACTCCCAAAGCTCCCAAGGCCTCCACGTCGACCGCCGCGAAGTCCGAAGCCAAGTCCGGGGAGCCCACGCTGGTCAGCTTGATCCGCGACCACCTCGCCGCACAGAGCGAACCCCGCTCCACGGCCGAGATCGCCGCCGCGATGGGCCAGACCCACCCTGACCGCGGTATCAAGGCCACCGTGGTGCGGACCACCCTTGAAGGGCTCGTGGCCAAGGGCCTGGTTCAGCGCGTCAAGCAGGGCAGTTCGGTCTACTACACCGCCTCCGACGCGGGACAGCCCGCCGAGGAGCAGGCGTCGACGGACGCGCAGACCGACACCGCCAAGTAACCAGCCCGGACCGCCGGCAGCGTGCGCCCGAGAGGGCGCACGCGCCGACCGTGTGCGCGCCAGGCCGACGCCGTAGTCATGGCCGCGCGAGCCGCCACCCAACAGTCCGTCGGTGAACAGTGCACCGCCATGGGAGCCATGCTTGCCGGACCCGTCCACGACCTTGGCAGCAACGTTCCCACCCCAGGACTGACCGAGCACGCGGGTCCGCTGGATGCCTGCGACAGTGGCGCACCATCGCACCGAGCGGCGCGATGTGAGAAACCCACGCGCCGCCCGGATCACGAGGACAGGTGTGGGTCAGGGGGTCAACTGCCAGCGCGCGATGTACCCGATGTCGATGGACGCCCGGTCCTGCACGCGCAGGGTCCAGGTGCCGTTGAGCGGTTGTGCGGAGGCGTCGACCGTGAAGGTCTGGTCGACGTTGTCGGCGGATCCGCCCGTGCGGTTGAGCAGGGAGTAGACGGTGCCGTTCGGGCCGACGAGGTCGACGGTGAGGTCACCGCGGTAGGTGTGGACGATGTTGACGTAGACCGTGGTGGTCGCGGAGGCGTTGCCGTCGCGGCCCGTGATGGTCACCGGCGACTCGACGGCGGCGCCGTTGTCGGGGATGTCCACGCGGGTGGCGTTGGCGTAGACGTAGGCGATCTGCCAGGTGAAGGTGTCCGAGGCGGTCGCCCCGGTGCTGTCGGTCACGGTGATTGTGACGTCGTTGGTGCCGAGGGTGGTGGGTGTGCCGCTGATCAGGCCGCTCGGGCTGATGCTGAGGCCGTCGGGCAGGCCGGAGGCCTCGTAGGTCAGGGAGGCGCCGGTGTTGGTGGTGTAGGCGTCCAGCTGGAGGCTGACGGTCTGGTTGACGCCACTGATCTGGTCGGCGGTCGGGGCGAGATTGACGCCGAGGGCGATGCGGTTGCCGACGTTCGTCGCGGCCCAGGCGTCGGCGACGGCGAGGTAGGTGGGGCTGTAGGCGCCGAACAGGTCGGCGGTGGCCGACAGGGTGGCGGTGCGGGCGCCGGCGTAGTCGGTCGTCGAGGTCATGTACGTCGTGAGTGCGCGGTACCAGATGGCGGCGGCGTTCTGGACGCCGATGCCGGTGACAGGTTGGCCGTCGTACGTCGGGCTGTCGTAGTCCACGCCGTTGACGGTCTTGGCGCCGCTGCCCTCGGAGAGCAGGTAGAAGAAGTGGTTGGCGGGGCCGGAGGAGTAGTGGACGTCGATGCCGCCCAGGGTGGGACTCCAGTTGTCGCGGGAGTCACCGTCCTTGGAGGGCTTGTCCATGTAGCGCAGCGGGGTGCCGTCACCATTGATGTCGATCTTCTCGCCGACGAGGTAGTCGGCGGGGTCGGCCGGGAGGTTCTCGGAGAACTCGACGGCGGCGGCGAAGATGTCGGAGGTCGCTTCGTTGAGGCCGCCGGACTCGCCCGAGTACACCAGGCCCGCGGTGGCGGCGGTGACCCCGTGGCTCATCTCGTGGGCGGCCACGTCGAGCGCGGTCAGCGGGTGGGTGTTGCCCGAGCCGTCGCCGTACGTCATGCAGAAGCAGGAGTCCTGCCAGAAGGCGTTGACGTAGTTGTTGCCGTAGTGGGCGCGGCTGTAGGCGGCGACACCGTCGTTGCGGATGCCGTTGCGGCCGTGGTTGTCCTTGAAGTAGTCCCAGGTGGCCGCGGCGCCGAAGGCCACGTCGACGCCAGCGGTCTGGCGGTTGGACGGCTGGCCATCGCCCCAGACATCGTTGTCGTCCGTGAACAGGGCGCCGGTGCCCGAGGTGCCCTGGTTGAGGTCGTACGTCTTCTGTCCGGCGCGGTCGGGGTCGACGAGCTGGTACGTCGACCCGGACAGAGTGCTGCCCAGCGGGACTTCGCCGGCGTACTGGCCCGTGCCGGAGCCGGTGTGCACCTGCTCGGCGGCCTGGAGCTGCTTGCCGGTGGCGGCGTCGCTGACGATCTGGAGTTCGCTGGGGGTGCCGTCCTCCTGGACGCCCTCGACGACGGTTTCCCAGGCCAGTACGGGCTTGCCGCTGCCGGCCCAGACCACCAGGCGGGGCGCCTGTTCCGTCTCGGAACCCTTGACGTCGGCGTTCTTCGAGACAGCGAGGGCCTTGGCGGCGGCGCCGGCGGCCGAGATCTTCGGGCTGAGCGAAGGCACCTGGAGGCGGGCCGCGTTCGCCTTGGTGACGGTCGTACGGCCGCTCCTGTCGTGGACGACCAGGTCGCCGCCGAGGACGGGCAGTCCGGCGTAGGTGCGCTCGTAGCGGGTGTGCAGGGTGCCGTCGGCGTCCTTGATGACGTCCTTGACGACGAGCTTCTCCTTGGCGCCGAGGCCGATGTGCCGCGCCGTGCCGGCCGCCGCGGACCGGGCGCTCTTCATCAGGGCGGTGCGGCGGGCGGGTGTCAGAGAAGGCTGGGCGGCGCCGGCCCGGGGGGTGGCGGTGATCTTCGTGGGGCCCGGGTCCGCCGGGGCCGCGACGGCGATGTCGGGGGCGGACAGGGCGAGCAGGGACCCTACGGCCGTGAGGGCGAGGGCGGTGGCGCGTCTGCGCCGGACAAGAGCGCGGTGTCGCAGGGGCAACGAGTTCTCCTTCGAAACGACGGCCGGCCCGGGATCGGGGGCCGCGGACGAGACGGAGCGGCGGGGTACGCCGGTCCGGAGCGCTGCACGGCAGGCGGGTGGAAGGAGGCGGGGGGTGGTTGTTGAGCGGTTGCTCCGCGTGGTGATTCGGTCAAGGAACGGTGAACTTCCGCAGAAGGGTGGCACTGCGTGCACAGTTTTGTCATGGGAATGCCAAAGCAACGGCTGGAATTGACCATGACGATCAGGCAAATCAGCACTGACGGCGACGGTTTTCGGCCTCACCTCGGACACGGGCACGGTGCAGCCGAAGAGGCTCGGGTTCCCGGCGACTATGGACCGCATCGCCCTCTGAGCCCGCAGGCCGGCGCCCGTATCGCGTTGCCGCGATTGACAGATCGTTTGCGCCGTTGGTAGGACCTTGGATCAACGTCGCGTGCGCCCGGCGAAGAGACCGTCGAGGGCATGGAGGCGTCGAAGCCACGGAACTGCCTTGACCACATCACACGGGCGCCTGACAGCCTTCGGCAACCAGTTGATCGAAGTACACCTCTGGCTCCGCGAGGAGCTCGCAGCGCTGCGTCAGGACGTCGACTCCTATCTCTCCGGCGACACCCGAGTCCGCGAGTTGCGGACCCACTGCCTGACCTTCTGCTCGGCACTGGACCGGCACCACAACGGCGAGAACGACTTCGCCTTCACCGAGATCGCCGGGCACTTCCCCGAACTGAGCCCCGTACTCGAGGAGTTGCGGCGCGACCACCGGCTGGTGGACGACTCCCTGCAACGGCTCGAGCGGCTCGTCGGCGCACTGGACCGGGAGTCCGACCCCACCGAATTCCGGCGCGAGTTGGACAGTCTCGCCGCGCTCGTCGAGACGCACTTCACCTATGAGGAGAAGCGGATCGTCTCAGCGCTGAACGCGCTGGAGGTGCCGGGCTGGGACCACACCCGGCCCACGTTCCTCCTCACCGACGAGGAGAGCTGACGAGCCACACGGTTGCTCTCTGACGGCTCGTCACATCCCCGGTCGGACGCAACAGTTCATGTGTCAGGCCTGGCACCGCACCTATCCCTTCGGATATGTCATGTCTCTGCCACAACACCCGCAGTGCCGGAGTGAAAGGAACCACCGTGCACATGCGCCCCCTGCGCGCCCTGTGCGGCACCGCCGCGCTCGCCCTCACCCTGTCCGTGCTGTCCCCTGGTCAGGCCGCGGCAGCCGTCCCCACCGCCTCGGTCTACCTCCAGAACTACGCGACCGGTCTGAACGCGGCCGACAGCGGCGGTACCGTCGTCGCGCACAATCCCAAGGGGACCGAGGACCACCAGCAATGGACCCCGGTCCCGGTCAGCGGCGGCTACCGGCTGCGCAACGCCGACGAGTCCGACAGCTGCCTCGGCCGCAACGGCACCTCAGCGGTGACGACGGCCTGCGGTGCGGACGGCACCACCTGGACGATCACCACGGCCGCGGACAGTACGTACACCGTCTCCGTCCCCGGCACCTCGCAGTACCTCACCACGTCGTCCTCCGACTCGGCCGCCGTACAGCTCGGATCGTCGGGCGACCTGGCCCGCTGGTACCTGACCCCGACCGCCTACGCCACCACGCCGGCGTCGGCTGACACCCGCACCCTGGACCAGGTCACCTTCCTGACCTCGCACAACGCCTTCGCCAACGGCGCCGACGGCAACTTCGCCTCGTTCCCGGTCAACCTGTTCCCCAACCAGAGCTACGGCATCAGTCGGCAACTGAACGACGGCGTACGCGGCTTCATGCTGGACGCCTACACCGTCTCGGGTCAGGCCGTGCTGTGCCACAACAGTTGCGACGGCGTCAGCAGCCCCGTACCACTCGCCACCGATCTCAAGCGCATGGTCGACTTCCTCAAGGCGAACCCGGGCCAGGTCGTCACCGTGTTCCTGGAGGACTACGCCTCCTCCGACGTACTGAAGTCCTCGCTCGCCTCCGTCAACGGGCTGTACGACGTGCTGTACCGGCCCGACCAGGAGGGCGTGGCCACCAAGGGCTGGCCCACCATGGCCGATCTGGCCGCCCGCGGCAAGCAGTTGCTGATCTTCAGCGACCGCACCCGCGCGAGCGACAGCGCGAACGGCTGGTCCACCCGGGACACCTTCGGAGTGATGTACCAGCGTGAATGGACCGTGGAGAACTACTGGTCCATGGGCGGCGGGATCGGCACCTCCGACTGGTCCTGCTACAGCCGCTGGGGTACCGGCAGACCACTGACCACCGACTCGTCCGCCTTCCATCCCCTGTTTGTCATGAACCACTTCCGCGACTACACCATCGCCGCCACCGCCACGACCGACAACGGCAAGCTCCTCAACCGCGCCCAGAACTTCTGCACACCCGCCGCCCGCAAGAAGCCCACCTACCTGGCCGTGGACCGCTACGAGCTGGGCTCCCCCACTCCGCTCAGCACGGTCGGCACCCTCAACACCTACATCCTCACACCAGGCCAGTGACCGACTCCCGCCCCGCCGAGCGCGGGGCGGGACGTCCCATGTTTCCCCCCGTGCACACCAATTGACGGGTCATCGTGCGCATGACAGGCTCCTGATGGGAGCGCTCCCAATCCCCGCAAACACCCCCATCAGGAGCCGCTCATGCATGTCTTCACCTCGTTACGTCACCACAGCAGGCCCCTCGCGGTCGCCCTGCTGACGAGCTCACTCGTCCTGGGTAGCCTGCTGACCGCCCCCACCGCCGCCGCGGCGACCAACGCCGTGCGCGTCAACCAGGTCGGCTACCTGCCCGACGGCCCCAAGCGCGCCACTGTCGTGACGACGTCCACGCAGTCGCTCACCTGGCAGCTGCGCAACGCCTCCGGAACCGTGGTCTCGTCCGGTTCCACGACTCCGCGCGGCGCCGACGCGCCCTCCGGCCAGTCCGTCGAGGTGGCCGACTTCTCCTCGTACCAGGGCACGGGCTCGGGCTACGTCCTGACGGTGGACGGCAGCAACAGCGACCCGTTCGACATCCGCGCGAACCTCTACGACGGGCTGCGCTCCGACGCGATGGCGTTCTTCTACCACCAGCGCAGCGGCATCGCCATCGACGCCTCTCTGGCGGGCTCCGCCTATGCCCACCCGGCCGGACACCTCGGCGTCGCACCCAACAAGGGCGACACCTCCGTCCCCTGCCAGTCCGGGGTCTGCGACTACACCCAGGACGTCAGAGGCGGCTGGTACGACGCCGGCGATCACGGCAAGTACGTGGTCAACGGCGGCATTTCCGCCTGGCTGGTCGTCAACTCCTTCGAGCGGGCCAAGCGTGCGGGCAAGGACGCCGCCCTGGGCGACTCGACGCTGCGCGTGCCCGAGCGCGGCAACGGCACCCCGGACGTCCTGGACGAGGCACGCTGGGAGCTGGACTTCCTGATGCGGATGCAGGTACCCGTGGGCAAGCCGTACGCGGGCATGGCCTTCCACAAGATCCACGACGCCAACTGGACCGCCATCCCGACCCGCCCGGAGCAGGACGCCCAACAGCGCGAGCTGCACCGCCCGTCCACCGCGGCGACCCTCAACCTCGCGGCGAGCGCCGCCCAGTGCGCCCGGGTCTTCCGCCCGTACGACGCGGCCTACGCCGACCGCTGTCTGGCGGCCGCCCGCCGGGCCTGGACGGCGGCCCAGGCCAACCCCGCGATGTACGCGCCGGATTCCGACAGCACCGGCGGCGGGGCCTACGGCGACGCCCGGGTCACGGACGAGTTCTACTGGGCGGCCGCCGAGCTGTACGCGACGACCGGCGAGAGCGCCTACCGGGACGCCGTGACGTCCTCGTCCTGGCACACCTCCGCCGACGCCTTCACTTCGTACGGCTTCGGCTGGGCCGACACGGCGGCCCTGGGCCGGCTCACCCTGGCCACGGTCCCCAACGGACTGCCCGCCTCCGACCTGGCGCGCATCCGCACCTCGGTGACGTCGGCCGCCGACGGGCATCTGTCCAGGATGGCCGCGCAAGGCTACGCCGTGCCCGTCCCGGCGGACGGATATTTCTGGGGCTCCAACGGCGAGGTCGCCGGCAACGCGATCGTCATGGCCGTCGCCGGGGAGCTGACCGGCAACGGGCGCTACCGCGCCGGCGCGTTGGAGGCGATGGACTACCTGCTCGGCCGTAACGCCATCGGCCAGTCCTATGTCACCGGCTACGGCGAGAAGGACTCCCGCAACCAGCACCACCGCTTCTGGGCGCACCAGTCGGACGCCTCGCTGCCCAACCCTCCGGCGGGTTCACTCGCGGGTGGTCCCAACGACGACCTCCAGGACCCGGTGGCGCAGGAGAAGCTGGCCGGTTGCGCGCCCGCCGCTTGCTATGTCGACGACATCGGCTCGTACTCCACCAATGAAGTGGCCGTCAACTGGAACGCTCCGCTGGCCTGGCTCGCCGCCTACGCCGCCGAGCGGACGTCCACCGGCGGTGAGCAGCCTGCCGCGGCCTGCGCGGTGACGTACAAGGTGGAGAACGCCTGGAGCGACGGCTTCACGGCGACCGTGACCGTCAAGAACTCGGGCCAATCCGCCGTCGACGGATGGCAGTTGACCTGGAGCTACCCGGGCAGCCAGCGTGTGACCAGCGCCTGGAACGCGACCGTCACCCAGAGCGGGACCGCCGTCGTGGCCCGCAACGTCGACTGGAACCGAGCGATCGCACCGGGCGCGACAGCGAGTTTCGGTGTCCAAGGATCCCTCAGCGGGACGAACCCCTCCCCCGCCGCCTTCGCCCTGAACGCGAGCCCCTGCGACTGACCGCGGCTGACCGGCGGGGTGCGGGACCCGGCCCCGCCTACAGCACAAGCCGGCGGCACAGCGCCAAGCCCGAAGGCCAACGGCGGCTGTGCCGCGACCGGTTGTGCTCAGTAGGGAAGGATGCGCCCCGAGGGCGTCCGGCGGTCGATCTCGATGTTCCGCGGCGCACTGGGCCGACGGCTGACACGGACGCGAACCCGGGCCTGACGATTCATGACACCTCCGTGTGCTGCGCGTCCGCTGCGGAATCTGGCCCGCACCGGCTGCCTTCACCCACGCCGACGCGCTGGTGAAGGACATCGTGCCCAGCGGGCGGGCGATCATGCGGGCGGGATGGAATCACGGCAGGCGCAAGACTTCTGCCGGCCCAGGGGGTACCGACGCCCCCCGGGGCGCCACCTGGAACAACTCACGGAGGACAGGAAGCCCGCTAGTCGAATTCGAGTGTTGATAGCTTCGCACCCGTGATCGTGTATCCGTTGTGGCATGTGGGCCACCAGAACGAAGCCGGCGCCGACGGCTCGACAGTGCACGTCGATGAAAACGGCGTGTTCTGCGACGAGTCGGACGGCGACGACCTCAAGCTGCTCGGTTTCTACTCAACCCTTGAACGGGTTGAAGAGCGTGTGCGTCAGGCGCGACTGCTGCCGGGGTTCCGTGATGAACCGGAGTGCTTCTACTTCGACGCCTATGAGCTCGATGAGGACTGCTGGACCGAGGGCTTCGTCCGCGTTCCGCCGGGCGAGTAGGCCTGAGGGCGTAGCGCCGAGATCACCGTCGTGCCCGGCGGCGCGTGTGTGACCCCAGGAGGTCGACGATGAGGTCGGGCCGTCCTACGAACGGGGAGTGGCCCGTCTGCCACTCGTGCACCTCGGTGCAGCGAGCGGCCATCTTGCGTTGCAGGTCCGGGTCGATGGCCCGGTCCTGCGCGCAGACGACGTAAGTGGAGGCAGTGTGCTTCCAGCTCTGGTGCGCGGGGATTCCGCGCCCGCAGCCGGGGGCTTGCGCACGCAGCAGACCGACCGCCCAGGCGGCGAGAGGTTCGGGGCAGTCGCCGTAGAGGGTGTCGACGGCACGGTCGGGGTCCAGGCTGGTCGAGCCGTCGGGCTCAGGGTTGATCGCGTCCTGGAGCTGCGGGGACGCCCCGCCCAGACCGGCCGCACTCTCACCGGTGTCCAGGACGAAGGCCGCCAGATAGATCAAGTGTCCCGCTCCGCGCACTCCGGTGATCACTGATCCGCCGTAGGAGTGGCCGAGCACGATCGGAGGCTCGTGCAACGAGTCGATGACCGCCTGGACCGCTGCTGTGTCAGCGCGCAACGAGCCCCGGTGGAGCTCGGGAACGACGACGTCGGTTCCCGAGCTCCGCAGGCGTTCTGCGACCAGGGCGAAGTGCTCGGGGCGGTGGTACAGGCCGTGAACGAGCACCACGGCGGCCAATTCGCCCGCCTCCTCAGGTCGGTGTCAGGACGGTGATCCTAGCTCCGGACCATGGCCGGTCATCGCGGGCCTAGGCGCGTTTGTGGAGTTCGATGGCGAGGGGTGTGGCCGTGAACATGGAGGAGTAGGTGCCCACGGCGACGCCGATGAGCAGGGCGAGGGCGAAGTCGGTGAGGGAGTCGCCGCCGAGAACGGCCAGGGCGGTCAGGATGAAGGCGGCGCCCATCCCGGTGTTGATCGTGCGCGGCAGGGTCTGCACCAGGGCGCGATCGGCGACCGCCGCGAAGGGCGCCTTGCGGTCACGTCGGCGCAGGTCCCTGATGCGGTCGAAGACGACGACGGAGTCGTTGACCGAGTATCCGATCACGGTGAGCAGCGCGGCGAGGAAGACACCGTCGACGGGTTTTCCGAGCCAGGCGAAGACGCCGGTGAGGATGACGACGTCGTGGGCGAGGGCGGCGACCGCGGAGGCGCCGAACAGCCAGCGGAAACGAGCCGCGAGGTACAGGAGTTGGGCGCCGAGGGCGACGGCGAGAGCGATGAGGGCGCCTTGGCGCAGTTCTTTGCCGAGGCTGGGGCCGATGGCCTCGTCGCGGAGTGTGTCGGCGTCGGTCAGGGTGCCGATGGTCTCGGTGACGGTGGCCGCTTGGGCGTTCGTCAACTGGTCGGTGCGGACGGTGAGTCGGTGGTCGCCCGAGCTCTGGACGACGGCGCGGGGGAACCCGGCGTCGGCGAGTGCGTCGCGGGCGCGGTCCGGGTCGACGGGGGTGGCGGTGGTGTACTCGATGAGGCGGCCTCCGGTGAATTCGACTCCGAAGTCCAGTCCCCGCACGGCGATCCCGGAGCCGGCCAGGACCAGGGCCGCGGCGGAGGCGGCCAGCCACCGGCGCGGGTGGCGCATCAGCTGGGGGGCGGTGCGCGTGAGGCGGTCACGGACGGTCCCGGGGTGGGCGATGCCCGTCAGATGGGGGCGGCGTCGGAGCCAGGGCCGGGAGGCGGTGTGGTCGGCGAGGGCGCGAGTGATCACCAGGGCGCTGAACATGGAGACGAGGACGCCGATGCCCAGGGTGACGCCGAAGCCGCGTACGGGTCCGGAAGCGAGGAAGAACAGCAGGCCCGCGGCGATCAGGGTGGTGATGTTGGAGTCGGCGATCGCGCTGAAGGCGCCCCGGAAACCGGCGGTCAGCGCGGAGCGCGGGCTGGGTCGGTTGTGGGAGGCGTACTCTTCGCGGGCGCGTTCGAAGACGAGGACGTTGGCATCGACGGCCATGCCGATGGCCAGGACGAACCCCGCGAGGCCCGGAAGGGTGAGGGTGGCTCCGAGGGCTGCCAGGGCGGCGTAGGAGATCAGGCCGTAGCAGGCCAGCGCCACGGTGGCCAGGGCTCCCATGAGCCGGTAGACCGCGGTGATGAACAGGGCGGTCAGCGCGGTGCCGACGGCGGCGGCCCAGGCGCTGGCGGTGATGGCCTGCGCGCCCAGGGTGGGGCCGACGGTGCGCTGCTCGACCGTCTCGACGGGTACGGGCAGAGCTCCGCCGCTGATGAGCAGGGCCAGTGCCTTGGCCTCGTCGGCGCTGAAGGATCCGGTGATCTGGGTGGAGCCGCCGCGGATGCCCGAGCCGCAGCCGACCGAGGGTTCCACCTGCGGCGAAGAAATGATCTTGTCGTCCAGGACGATGGCGACCCTTCGGGACGGATCCCCCGCGGGGTGGCAGGCGGCCTGGCCGGTCAGGCGGGCCCATCCGTCATCGCCGGACCCCTGGAAGTCGACGGTGACCTGCCAGCCGGCGCCGCCCTGCTGATCGAAGCGGGCAGCGGCTTCTTCGACGTCCTTGCCGGTCATGGCGGCGGCCTCGAGGCGCAGGAGGCGGCCGGACTCGTCGGGCAGCACCTGCCGGCGGTGCCGCTCGGGCTGCGGCTGGTCCTTGTCGCCGGCGTCGGCGGCCGCGCCGAGGACTTGGTGGAAGGTGAGCTGAGCGGTCCGGCCGAGCACGTCCGCGGCCGTGGCCGGGTCCTGTACGCCGGGCAGTTCGACGATGATCCGGTTGTCGCCGGAACGCGCGAGTGTGGGTTCGGCGACGCCGAGCGCGTCGATACGCCCGCGCAGCACCTCCAGGGTGCGGTCGGTGGCCTCGCTGTCGGCGTCAGCGGCGGCGGGCGGGCGGGTTTCCAGGACGATCTGCGTACCTCCGCGCAGATCGAGTCCGAGGTGGACGGGCACGGTGAGAGCGACGAACAGCGACAGGGCGACAGCGGCGAGGGCGAGCAGCCCTCGTATGCGCAGGGCGCGGGTCAACAGGGGCCTCCGGCAGGCACACCGCGGCCAGGGAAACGGCCGCGGTCAACGGAACAGGGAAGGGATTCAGGTGCCTGGGAGTGGAGGTGGTGCCCGGTCCTGATGCCGGTCCAGCAGGTGCGGGTGGCAGGGCAGGCGTACCGCTTGTGTGTCGCCACAGGCGGACCACGGCGGGTCGCAGGGCCGGCTGTGGTCGGCCAGGACGGCGGTGAGGGGCGCTGCCGGCGGGTCAGCGGGGATGTCGCGAGCGTTGCGGACCGGGGTGGTGCAGACGGCGGAGTGGCCGTCATCCACCTTCGGGCCGCCCGCCTGCACGGCCCCAGCGACCGGCCCGGCACTGTTCGGCGCGTGCGGGTACGGGCTGCCGTACGACAGCGGGTGGAGCCAGGCGGTGAGCACGACGAGCAGGACAGCGATGATGACCGATGCCGGTCCCAGTCCGCCCGTGCGGGGGACGGTGCGCGAGGCGCGTGCCATGCGCCGTCCCCTTTCGTGGTGTCGGTGGTGGCTGGTCCAGCGGCCGTCCGGGATCAGGGCTCGACGAGGCCCGCGCGGATGGCGTAGCGGGTGAGCTCCAGTCTGTCGCGCATGCCGAGCTTGTGCAGCAGGTTCGCCCGATGCCGGTGGACGGTCTTGATGCTGATGAAGAGCATCTCGGCGATCTCCTTGGAGGAGTAGCCCTCGGCGACGACCTTGAGCACCTCCTCTTCCCGGGGGGTGAGGATCTGCTCGGGGGGTTCGTCGCCGTGGCGGACGCGGTCGAGGTAGGTGCGGATGAGGGCGCTGACCGCGCCCGGGTAGAGGAAGGGCTCGTCGCGCAGGGCGGCCCGGCAGGCGGCGACCAGGTCGCGGTCGGCCACCGACTTCAGTACGTATCCGCTGGCGCCGGCCTTGAGGGCCTGGAAGAAGTACTGCTCGTTGTCGTGCATGGTCAGCATCAGCACGCGCAGGTCCGGCTTGAGCGCGAGCAGTTCGCGGGTGGCCTGCAGACCGGTCATCCGGGGCATGGCGATGTCGAGGACGGCCAGGTCGACGTCGTGGGTGCGGGCCAGGGCGATGGCCTCGGCGCCGTCTCCGGCCTCGACGGCGACCTGCAGGTCGGGCTCCCGGTCGAGGATGAGCCGCACTCCGCGCCGCACCAGTGCGTGGTCGTCGGCGAGGAGGATACGGATCGCGGGTATGTCGGTCGTGGTCATGACTGCTTCCTCGAAACGGGCGTGGTCAGCCGCACCTGCGTACCGGCCTGCGGCCGGGAGGTGACGTCCAGGGTGGCCCCGATGAGCAGGGCGCGCTCACGCATCCCCCGCAATCCCGCGCCCTCGCGCGCCATGCCGGTACCGCGGCCGTCGTCCGTGACGGCGAGCACCACGGTTCCCTCGCTGTGGCGCAGGCTCACCTCGACGCGGTCGGCCTCGGCGTGGCGGGCCGCGTTGGTCAGGGCCTCCTGGGCGACGCGGTACAGCACCAGTTCGGTCTCCTGATCCAGTACGGGCAGGCCGGCATCGAAACGGCGCACCACCCGCAGCCCCGTGTGGGTGGCGAACTCGGTGGTCAGCGAGGTGAGCGCGCTGACCAGTCCCAGGTCCTCCAGAACACCCGGCCGCAGTCGGCGCACCAGGCGGCGCACCTCGTCCAGGCTCTCCCGGGTGATCTCCTGCGCCTGCCGCAACTCACCGCGCAAGGGCCCTTCGGCCTCGTCCGCGGCCCGCTTCAGCCCCAGCAGGATCGCCGTCATGCTCTGGCCGACCTCGTCGTGGAGCTCCTGGGCGATGCGACGTCGCTCGGCCTCCTGCGCGAGCAACGCGCGGGCACTGCTGGCGGCCCGTTCGAGTTCCAGCCGCTCCAGCATGGCGTTGAAGGTACGGATCAGCTCGGCGATCCCACCTCGGCCGCGTTCCGGCAGCCGTTGCCCCGGGCGCAGCAGGTCGACGGTGGTCATCAGCCTGGTGAGCCGGTCCAGGGGGGCCAGTCCGATCCGCAGCAGGGCCGCGTTGGCGATCAGCATGACCATCAGGCCGGCCACCAGGATGACCGCTTCGGTCAGCAGGACCGGAACGGAAACGGTCACCGGAGCCCACAGCAGCAATGCGGTCGCGGCCCCCAGTACCACGGCATTGAAGGCGAAGATCCGCCAGAACAGCGACACCGCGATGACGCCTTCCTCTCCGTGACACGGCTCGGTCTCTCGTATCGGTCGCCGCTATCCGGCACGCGTTGCAGGCATTGCTCTGGACCGTCCTGCCGCCAGCTTGCCCAGACTCGGCCGTCTCGTCGATGGGCTCCGATACCCATTTCTGATTCCCGCTCCGACCGCACCGTCGTCGGCCCGTCCGACACAGATGGGTATCGCGCCCGATGGGTTTCGGGCGGTGCGTCGGCCACGGTGAAGGCGTGGCCCCACCCCGTGACCGCCGGGCCACCCAGGAACCGGGCCTGCCCGTCGGCGGGCCCGGTTCCGTACGCCACCCCTCACGTCGAAGGAAGGACCTGACATGTCTCTCGACACACGCCGGACCGAACCCTGGCTCGAGCGTCTGACCGCACACGAGGCACGCCAGCGCCTCGAGCACGAGCGCGGCACCCGGCTGACACAGCTGCGGGCCATCGACGAGACCGGCCAGGCCGCGACGGAACCGTTGCTGTCGGCGCAGAAGGACACCATCAAGCGCGTGCTCAAGGAGATCGAGGCCGCCTTCACCCGCCTCCAGGACGGCAGTTACGGCATCTGCCAGAGGTGCTCCACGGCCATACCGGTCGAGCGCCTGGAAATCCTGCCCTACACGCGGCACTGCGTCCCCTGCCAGCGCGAGGCCGCCTGATCACCGCCCGTCCAGCCCGCTCTCCCACCCGACCCAAGGGGTGAAGTGGTGAACCGACAGATGACCGCCGACCGCGAGACGACCCTGCCGCCCGCCGACCTGATCGCACTGCGAGACCACCTGCTGGAGCAGCGCCTGTTCCGCGAGGCCCAGCTCCAGCAGCTCGCCGGTGCCACGGCGCCGGGCTCCGACGCGGGACTCGGCCGACAGACCGCCTCCCACCGCGAGGTCCACATCAAGCTCGCCGATGCCGCCCGCATGGTCCTCGCCGACGTGGAAGCAGCCCTGACACGTATGGATCAAGGCACTTACGGTGCCTGCCACCTGTGCCGCAAGCCCATCGACCCCGCACGTCTGGCGATCGTGCCGCAAGCCCGCTACTGCGCCCGCTGCCAACACGTCAGGGAGGCCGGACTGTGACGCCCACAGCCCTGCCCCGTGGCGTGACCGCCCCGAACCGGACCTGGCCGTTGTACCGCGCCTGCTCCGGCATCGCCCTCGACCTCGGCAGCGCCCGCACCCGCGCCTGGGTGTCCGTGCGCGGCACCATCCTCGACGTACCCACGGTGGCGTTTCCCGGCGACGGTGACGTCCACCCCATTCAGCGCGGCACCATCGTCGACACCCCGGCAACGGCTCGGATGCTCGACCGGTTGCTGCGCCACCGCCTGCCCCGCTTCGGCCGTCGTCTGATCGTCCTGACCACACCCGTCCTGGGCGGGGTCGCCTTCCGTACCGAAGCCCGCAGCGCGCTGGAAACGCTGGGGCCGCACACCGTGCTGACCGTCCCGTCCGCCCGGGCCGTGGCCACGGCTGCCGGTGCCGATCCGACCCGGCCTCTGCTCGTCGTGGACATCGGCGCCCACGTCACCGAGGCGGTCCTGCTGGTCGACGGCAGCGTGACCGACGCCCGCCGCACCCTGCTCGGCACCAGCGACCTCGACAGCCGGACCCCTGCCACGCGGATCGCGGACGCGGTCACGGAAATGGTGACTCTGATGGTGGAACAGGACCGCACCGCGCAGACGCTCGACGCCCTGCGGCGAGGTGTGCTTCTGGCAGGCGGAGGCGCACTGCGCGCCGACATCACCCACGGCCTCTCCACACGGCTGCGCCACCCGGTCCAGCCCGTACCCGCCCCGCACACCGCCGCCGTCCGCGGTGCCGCCGCACTCCTGGATTCCGCTCGTATCCACCCCTCGACCGGGGCGTGCGGCCCGCCATCACCACGTCGTCCGCACTGATCGACGGGCCGTCAGCACTCGTCGAGGTCAGTCGCCGGCGCGCGGGTCGTCGGGCTCTGCCGGGAGGGGCACTTGTCCGACGGTGACACGACGGTAGGCGGCCCGGGCATGGACGATCCGGGCCAGCACCGTGCCGACGAGAGCTGCCGCGCACAGACTGGCGAGCCAGAAGGTGTCCCGGGGCGCGGCCCAGGTGAGGGTGCCCACGGGTGGGATCGCGAAGCCGTTGAGGAACAGCCAGCACAGCACCGCCGTGCCCGGGGCGGCGGTGAAGCGGGCGCACAGTCCCAGTCCGACGGCCAGCAACGACAGCCCGGCCAGGGCGACACCGGGGCGGTCCGTGCCCACGAAGACGTTGTGCAGCGCCACCAGAACCAGGGCACCGCCAAAGGCCGTGGCCCACACCAGCGGGGTGGCGACCGGTCGGGGGACGGGTCGTACCCCGGCGTTGAGGGACACCCACTCGATCATGCTGACGCTTCCCCTTCCGGTCCTCCCCCGCGCCCGCGGGACGCCGACCGCTCCGGCCGTACGGACCCCTGGGCGCAGATTGTCCCACTGGACCGTCAGCCGTACTTCCCCTCGGGCCGATTCCCGACGCGTGCGACCTGTCGGTGCGGCTGACCTCCGGTGAGGGGCGAAGCTCATCGACGCGCTGACGCCGATGCACCACAGCGGCCGTCCCCTCGTCGGCGCCCGACCTGGCAGTCGTCGCAGTGGGCGTGACCGGGCGTCGGGTGGGCGGTTGGGGGCCGCTCGCGTAGGCCTACGTGGAGGTGCCGACCGGGTCGAGTGGTCTGGTGGGCCAGTCGAGCAGACGGGCGCCGATCACCGCGGTCTGCAAGGTGTAGCGGTGGCCGGGGTCGGTCGGGTCGCTGCCGGTCAGGGTGTGGATGCGGTCGAGCCGGTAGGTGAGCGCGCGCACGCTGAGGGACAGCCGCCGGGCCGCGGCCGCGGCCACGCAGCCGCTGTCGAAGTAGGCGGTGAGAGTGTCGAGCAGGGGCCGCGCTCCACCGCGTGCCTGTTCCAGCGGCCCCACGGTGTTGCGTACGAGGTCCATCAGCGCCTGCCGGTCCCTGGCCAGGACGGGGAAGACCAGCAGATCGGCGGCGCGCAGCAACGGCTCGTCGAGGCCCATGCGCTGAGCCACGTCGAGCGCGTTGAGGGCCTCTTCGTAGCTGTGTCCGATGCCGATCGTGCCCGGTCTGGGGCGGCCGATGGCGGCCTGGGCCCGGCCGGCTGCGGCGTAGGCGTGCTTGGCGAAATGCGTGAGGACGTCGTCCTGGTCGGCGGGGGCGATGCACACCATCCGGCCGTCCTTGGTGGTGAACAGGATCCGGCGGTTCTCGAAACGCGCGAACAGCTCGTCGGCCACCTGCCGGGGAACGGGGTCGGTCTCGTCGTACTCCTCCGGCCCCTCGACCACGGCCACCGCGTGGGCGCGGGACAGCCGCAGCCCGAACCGTTCGGAACGCGCGGCGAGTTGGCCCGGGTCGCCGCGACCGTGCAGCAGGTCGTCGATGAACTCCCGGCGGGCGGCCTCTTCTTTGCGGATGACGAGTCGCTGCGCGCGCTCGTATCCGTCGGCGAAGGCGTCCACCGCCTGCTCGACGACGGTGAGGACGCTGTCCGGATCGGCCCCTCGTGGCCGCCCGTCGCGGCCGGCCACGAGGTGCGCGCGTACGAGGGTGCGCCAGCCGAGTCCTGCCTCGGCCGCCCGTGCGCCCAGGGCCCGGCGGGACTCGATCTCGTCGCGGGTCAGGTGGCGTCCGGTGCTCGTGGCGTCCGTCAGGATCGTGGTGAATCCGTCGAGGAACGTCTCCGCCGTGCTCTGGCTGTTCATGTCATCCCCGTTCGGTCGGTATGTCGTCGGCCGCGTGTTTCCCGCGCTCAGCCGTTCGCCCGCACGACTTCGCCGAGCTCGGCCGGCGCAGTCATGCCGGGCGAACTGCCCTTTCTGGCACGGGTGGTGAGGCGGCGGGCGAGGGGTTCGGTCCATCGTGCGGCAAGCGGCCCGAGGACGAGCAGGACAAGGACGTAGGCGGTGGCGAGCGGGCCGATCCCGGGTTCGACGCCGACGGCCAGTCCGGCGATGACGATGGAGAACTCGCCGCGCGCGACCAGCGTGCCGCCGGCCCGCCACCGGCCCCTCACCGATATCCCGGCACGCCGTGCCGCCCAGTAGCCGGTGGCGACCTTCGTCAAGGTGGTGACGGCGGCCAACGCGAGGGCCGGTGCGAGGACCGGGGGGATGTCCGCGGGGTCTGTGTGCAGGCCGAAGAAGACGAAGAACACCGCGGCGAACAGATCCCGCAGGGGCGTGAGAAGGCTGCCGGCACCCTCGGCGACCTCTCCGGACAGTGCGATGCCGACCAGGAACGCGCCCACCGCCGCCGACACCTGCAAGTGCTGGGCGACCCCGGAGACGAGCAGGGCCAGCCCGAAGACGACCAACAGGAGCATCTCGGCGCTGTCGGAGGAAACCGCCCGGCTCACCAACCGGCCATGGCGCAGGGCGACATACATCGTGGGTTCCGGCGCCGAACGCCCGCAGGCGTCCGGCACCGGAACCCTCCGTGGCGCTCCCCGCGACCGATGGTGCCCGTCCGGAGAGGACCCGCACATTGCCTGATTCCGGCAGTTTTCATCGGCGCTTGTTTCCTGAACGCGACTGCCGGACAGGGCATGCCTCCGTGCGAACGGCGAGAACCCGCCCACCGAGCGATCGGTGAGCGGGTCCTCGGGAGACACTCAGTGGGTAATCTCGGCCTTGCCGTTGAGCTGCTCCCCGGCCGTCACCGAGGTGCGCTGAGCGACGCCTTTCAGGAGCTCTGCGAGGTCGACGCCCGTGGTGGAGTTGAGGAGTTCGAGACCCTGGGCGACGTTGTCGGCGACCGCGCGCGGGATACGGCCGGCGCCGTCGATGGAGATGACCGTCATCTTCTGCACCGCGCTGAGCGGTTCGCACGCCTTGGCGACGACCTCCGGCAACACCTCGACGAGCATCTGCAGGATCGCCGCGTCGCCGTACCGCTGATAGGCGTCGGCCTTCTTGTGCATCGCTTCCAGGGCGAGGGCACCACCGAAGCCGGTCATCGCCAGGAGTGCGGCGACGACCGGGAAGGACAACCACCCGTCGAACGCGGCGTCCAGCGCACCGTCGAGCACGCTGTCCAGTACGCCGTCGAAGACCAGCGACAGGGCGAGCAGCAGCACCCCCGTGATGCCGAGTCCGAGAAACCAGGCCATGCGTGCCGTCCCCCTCTCACCCGTCGCTGATCTCCGGCTTGGTGAGATCCTCACACGGGCTGACGGCTCGCTTCACTGCCGCGATTCGGCAGACTTCACGCGCTCTCGATGCCGAACCAGGAGCCCTGAGGCGTCATCTGTCGGCGGCGTCCACGACCGCGCCGAGGTCGACGAACTTGAAGCCGGTCGCCGTACGCGTGCCGCCCTCGCCGTCCGGCACCTCGGGTGTCTCCTGACCGTCCTGGACGACGAGGAGGCCGTGCGGATAGCGGTCACCCAGCGGGGCGTTCAGGACGGCCGCTCCGTCGCACTCCTCCACGCTGTCGAGGGTCGGTGAGGCCGCAGCGATCCGGAAGCCGCCCTCGTACTCGTTGCCTTCGCTCACCTCGCGGTCGTACAGGACAAAAGTGTTGTCGCCTTGGCTGGAGGCAAGCAAGTAGCCGTCTCCGTCCGCCTCTTGATAGTGCGTCAGACCCTCGACGTCGGCCGAGAGGCGGGTGCCGCCGTATCCGGGGTCGGCGCCCGGCGTGCATTCCTCGCTCTCTTCGTCGTACGTCCCCGGCACGCCGTACTCCTTGACCTTGTCCACGAGGACCGGCTTGCCGGTGAGGTCGGCGCGCAGCCGCCAGATGCCCACATCCTCCTGGCCCGCGTAGAGCGTGCCGGTGGCCGGGTCGACGACCATGCCCTCGATCTGCGGGAGTTCGCCGGGCTCCAGGCAAGGGGTCCAGGAGGTGCCGTTCGGGAGCCGGAAGGAGGACGGGAGGTCGAGGGTGCGGACCTTGCGGTAGCCGACGGTGCCGTCGGCGGCCGGGACGAGTTCGAGCAGCGCCAGGCGGGTGCGTTCACGCTGGCTGGCGAGGGCGTACGACCGCCCCGTGGTCGTGTCCTTCCAGGTGGCCAGGCCGTACGCGGTGCGCTGGTCGTTGATCTCGGCCTGGTCGGTGGAGAAGACGGGCGCGGCGGCCGGGTCGGTGATGTCGGTCAGGGGCCCGCCGGGATGGGAGGGGGCGATGCGGTAGATCCGCAGGCGGTCGTTGCCGCGGTCACTCACGACCGCCACGTCGGCTCGGCCTGTCGAGGTCCGCAGGCCGGAGACGAGGTCGACGTTGTTGAAGCGGCCCGGGGCGTCGTCCTCGGAGGGCGGCTTCGGGGCCGGCAGTGACTGCACGAGGCGGGCGTCCAGGTCGTAGACCCGCAGGCCGCCCTCCTTGGCGGTGGCCACGACGAGGCTGCGTCCGGGGTGTGCGGGGTTGCGCCAGATCGCCGGGTCGTCGGCGTCGGAGTTGCCGCCGGCCTCGTCGTCGTAGAGTGCGGCGGTCTCGCTGGTGGCGGTCACCGTCGGCAGGTCCGCCGCAGTCACGGGGGACGCGGCGAGGACAGTTGCCAGAGCGGCGATGACCGCCGCCCTTCGTGCGGTGCGGTGCGTCGTTCTCACGGGCGCTTCCTTACCGTCGAGGGTGCCTTGGACATGCAGATCCTGCGGGCGGAAGGTTGCACACGGAAGACCGTCACCTGTCCATCAGTCGCGGACAGTACGGCAGTTGGCCGACTGAAGTTGGCCGGAAGGCCACCCGACGCCTCGCTGCATCGACACGCATGGGGCAGGCATCACGGGTGGTCTTCAGGGCTGTCCTGTGTACTCCACCGTCTGCTCCTCCTGCACACTCAGCGTGCCGATCGCCGTCGCGCTCACACCGGCCAGGAACGCGACGGCCGTTGCGGCGCCGACAACCGCGAGCAGCAGGCGCGGTCGGCCTCGCCGCACAGGCGGCTGCGGGGCCGGTGCGGGGACAGGCCGTGCGCCCATCGCGAGTTCCCGGCGGGCGGCCACCCATTGCCGGGTCTCCTCGGCGCCGAGGCCGCAAGCGATGAGCAAGGCCACGAGAACGGCCTCACGGGGCAGGCGCTCGCGGCGGAGCATGGTCGCCGCCGTCGAGTACGGGAGCACCTCGCCTGCCGCGTGCGCCGCGCGCTCCAACTCCCGGTAGCTGAGGCCCGACCAGGCCTTGAGACGGCGCAACTCGGCCATGAACGCGGCCTCTCCGGCGGTGGGGTCCGGCACGGGCGGTGGCGTCACAGGGGTGTCCCTCCTCTTAGGTGGACCGCGCTGACCTGCGCGTACAGGAACTCGCACAAGCTCGCACAGCCCCTGTGTTGAAGAGGGCCGGGAGCGGCGGTCAGCCTCGGCTCACATCTGTCGTCGTCGTTGACTTGGAGGCATGTGTGACTCGTCCCGGTTCCCTCGTGCTGTTGCTCGTGCTCGCACTCGTCGGGTGCTCGGATGTCCACACCGTGGCCGGAACAGGGGCCGGCGGCGGGAAAGAGGCAGCCGCCACGGCGCGGGACCCGATCGACCCGGCCGTCGAACGCTTCCTCGATGAGGCACTCCCCGAGGGGCCCGGCATCACGGTGGCCACGGCCCGCGGGGACGAGCTCACGCACTGTGCGGGGCGCGGACTGTCCGACCACGCCGCGAAGACCCCCGCGACCTGCGACACCGTGTACGACGTCATGTCGATCACGAAGCAGTTCACCGCGGCGGCGATCCTGAAGCTGGAGATGAACGGCAAGCTCCACGTCGGGGACCCGATCGGCAGGCATCTCGGGCGCGTGCCCGACGACAAGAAGGACATCACCCTGCACCAGCTCCTCACCCACACGGCGGGTCTGCCCCAGTCGCTCGGCGACGACTACGACCCGCTGACCCGCGCGCAGATGCTGGCCCAGGCGATGAAGGCCCCACTCCAGTCGGGTCCCGGCGAGGAGTTTCACTACTCGAACCTCGGCTACAGCCTGCTCGCCGCGATCGTCGAGAAGGTCTCCGGGCAGAGCTACGAACACTTCCTCGCCCAGCACCTGTTCCGACCCGCCGGGATGACCCGCACCGGTTACGTGCTGCCCGGCTGGAAGCGCGCGCAGGTCGCCGTCGAGTACGACCGGAACGGACGCCCCCAGGGACGGCCGATGGACCACCCGTGGGCGCCCGACGGGCCGTACTGGAATCTGCGCGGCAACGGCGGCATGCTCACCACCGCCCGCGACATGTTCCGCTGGCACCGCGCCCTCACCGGCGAAACCGTCCTGTCCACCGCCGCGAAACAGAAGCTGTTCGCCCCGCATGTGCGGGTGCCCGAGGTGGACGGCGCCTACGGATACGGCTGGGTCGTCATCGACTCCGACGAAGGCCGGTTCGGCTGGCACGACGGGGGCAACGACTGGTCCCTGGCGACCGTCGCGGAGTTCCACCGCGACGAGACGATGGTGTTCTGGGTGAGTAACCAGGCCTACCGCAAGGGAAAGTGGAACCTTGAGGACGGTCACGTCGAGCTGACACAGGACATCGCCGACCGGATAGGGCACGCCACCACCGGTGCCGGGCGTGTCAGCGGCGGACCAGGACCGCGTGCGTGACGGTCGGGGAGCCGACCAACTCGGCGACCCGGTAGCCGTCGATCCCCTCCCCCAGATTCTCGAGCAGCCGCTCCCCACGTCCGATGAGGATCGGCGCGACCGCCAAGTGGAGTTCGTCGATCAGCCTGGCGCGCAGGTACTGCTGGATGACCGCCGCGCCGCCGCCGATCCGGACGTCCTTGCCGTCCGCGGCGTGGAACGCACGCCGCAGCACCGTCTCCACCGGCTCGTCGGTGAAGTGGAAGACGGTTCCGCCGGCCATCTCCAGCTTCGGGCGCAGATGGTGCGTGTGCACGAAAACGTCGTGGTGGTAGGGCGGGTTGTCGCCCCACCAGCCCTTCCAGGACTCGTCCTCCCACGGCCCGCGCTGCGGCCCGAACATGTTCCGCCCCATGATCGTGGCGCCGATGTTCTGGTCGCCGCGGACGAAGTAATCGACATCGATTCCGCTCTTGCCCGCGGCGGTGTCCTCCATCGCGGAGATGAACCAGCTGTGCAGCTCGTCACCCCAGCCGACGCCGTCACCGAAGGGGGCGTCGAGCCGCTGGTTCGTGCCGGCGACGAAGCCGTCGAGCGAGATCGTCACGTTGTGTACCCGGACCTTGGGCATGGTCTTCACCTCTCGTGTTGGTGGCCTTCTCTCACCCCTGCGTCGAACACAGCCTGCCGGGATCGACATCGGCGCGCACATTTTCTTGCGGCGGACCACATCGCTGCCCCGCACACAGCCTCCGGCTCCGGCCGAAGGGCGTCACCGGGTCGCTCAATTCCGTCTGGCTGCGGCCCTGTTGGGGTGCCGACCGGGCCCTCGCCATGACGCCGGGGCGCTGGTAAATCTCCACCCCCTGGATGGCGTAGGCTGTGGGTACCGACGCGGGGTGGAGCAGCTCGGTAGCTCGCTGGGCTCATAACCCAGAGGTCGCAGGTTCAAATCCTGTCCCCGCTACCAGTGACCCGGCCCCCTTCCTTTCCGGAAGGGGGCCGCAGTCGTTTCCGCCCTGCGGACCCAGGTCACCTCAGCCGGGGTGGGGTCACCGGTGGACTGTCGCGGTCAAGCGGCGTAGTGCGGCGTGGGCCGGTGGGCCCCAGGTGGGCTTGCCGCCGGGGCGGCCGTGGACGCCGGCGTCCGCGATGTGGATGCAGGCGAGGGCACGCAGCACCGCCCAGCCGCGGTCGCGGCGTCCGGGGTCGGGCGGTAGGTGTCGTAGAAGCGGTCGACGGCGCCGTCCGGCAGGAGTATCCACGGGGCGGCGAGGTCGCAGGCCGGATCGCCGGCGAAGAGGTCACCGAAGTCGATCACACCGCAGATGGTGCCGTCCGCGGTGAGCACGTTGGCCGGATGCAGGTCGCCATGGAGCCACAGGTCCGGACCCGCCCAGTCGGGGGCCGCGACGGCGTCTTCCCAGACCGCGCGGACGGCGTCCGGGTCGCGGATCAGCCCCAGCTCGGTGGCCGAGCCGAACATCCTGGCGAACCCCTCGGCGTGGTCGGCCAACGGCCCGCCCCGGTCGCGGCCGGCGGGCGCCCCGCTGGGCGCGGGTCGGTGCAGGGCCGTCAGGAAGGCGGCCAAGGTGTCTGCCGCCTCCACGGCACGTGTGGCCGGGGCACGGTCCGCGGGCTCGCCCGGCACCCAGGTGGTGACGATCCAGGGGCGCGGAAACCGCTCGGAGGGCTCGCCAAGGCGCTGCGGGACCGGGACCGGCAGCGGAAGGTGCGGGGCGAGCGCCGGCAGCCAGGTGTGCTCCTTGCGCAGCAGGTCGTCCGCGAACTGCGTTGCCCAGGGCAACCGGACGGCGAGCTCGTCACCGAGGCGCCACAGCTGGTTGTCCCACCCCCGCGCGCCGAGCTTCAGAGGGTGATCGGCCAGGTCGGGATGCTGGTCGCGCAGCAAGCCCCGGACCAGCTCCGCCGTGATCTCGATCTCGGTATGGGTCATGCGAGGAAACCGTAGCCGGGGCGGGATCCGCCGTTCGCGAGGCCACCCTCCGTCAGCGGCTCGCGAAGCGCTCGTGTCGTTCCGGTTCCGCCGTACAGTGGCGGCGGACGAGAGAAGAGATCCTCCGATGGACTCCCGCATATCGCGCATACGCTCCAAGCTGGCGAAGGTGCCGTACCAGGTACAGCGCAGCTATTCGTCGGGCGCGGAGTGTCACGGATTTCGCGTCGGCCCGCGTATCAGGGCCGCGCGGGTGGACGCCTTCGAGGGCGAACACCACATCGCATTGCCGTCGGCCTACCGAGCGTTCCTTGTCGAGCTCGGGGGCAGCGGTGCCGGCCCTTTCGGCGGCCTGCTTCCGCTGGAGGAGTGCAGGCTGTACACCATGGACCGGCAGCCTCCGGACGGCACCGCGCGGGGATTCCATCACGTGAGCCATCCGGACGCGCTGCGAGGCGACCTGTTCCTCCACATCGTCGAGATGGGCGGCACCGACCTGTGCCTCATCGGCGTGACCGGTCCCCTCACCGGCCGCGTCCTCGTCGGCAACGCGGACGGCTTCTGGCCCCCGAACGTCTCCTCGGCCTCCGACTTCCTCGCCTGGTACGAACGTTGGCTGGACCACATGCGGGAGGGCAAGGACAACGCCGCTCTGGGGCTCACCTCCCCTGCGACCGTGGCCAACACCTCCTGGGGTCCCCGTGCCAGGGCCCGGACGTCTGTGCGGTCGCAAGCCCCGGAGAGTTGAGGCGACGGGACGCGAACCCGGGCCGTCGTCAAGGCCCCGGTCACGCAAGCGCGGTGACCGGGGCCTCGGGATCAGTTGTCGCGGAAGGTGCCGGCTGCCGCTAGTTCCGGTACCGGAACACGATCCGGCCGCGCGTCAGGTCGTACGGCGGGAGCTCCACCAGCACGCGGTCCTCCAGCATGATCTTGATGTAGTTCTTGCGGATCTTCCCGCTGATGTGCGCGAGCACCTGGTGACCGTTCTCGAGCTGCACGGTGAACATGGCGCTGCGCAGGCACTCGACGACCTTGCCCTCGACTTCGATGACGTTCTTGTTCTTCGTCATCGCGCCAGCTCCAGGTTGCTGCTCATCGGCCGGGCGCCGATGCCCTCGAACAGCGCCGCGGCCGCGTGGTTGGACTCCTGGACCTCGGTCCAGGCCTCAGTGAACCCCGAACGGTGCAGCGTCCCCAGCGCGTGGGCCAGCAGTGCCCGCCCGATGCCGCGGCGCTGCTCGCCGGCCCGGACCGCGATCAGTCCGATGCGCGGCCGGATCACCGTCACCACCCGGATCAGGCCCAGGTAGCGGCCGGGCGCCGCGGCGACCGCGTATTTCGACGGGTCGACGACGGTGTCGCCTGCGGGGCGCGGGATCACCTCCGCGGGCATCGACTGCCACCCGACGGTTGCCTCGACCTCGTCACGGATCGCGCGGTCCACCGCCCTCAGCAGGTCCTCGTCCGCCTGACCGGCGGGGACGATCGTCACGCCCGGCGGCGGCAGGACTTCGCCGAGCCCTGTGGCACGCGGGTCGGTCGGTACGGCGTACTCCCACTCGCGGCGCCGGATCGTGAACCCGGCCCGCCGCCAGCCGGCCATCAGGTCGACGTCGGCTTCGTCGACGACCGTGTGCAGCGGGGAGGGCAGTTGCGTCAGCATCGCCTCGGCGAGACGGTCGAAGGTGGCGTCGTGCCAGGCGTCGATGCTGACGAACAAGCGTCCGTCGGGCCGGTGCACCGCGTGCCCGCGACCGACCACCAGGTCGTCATCGAGTGCGTGCCATTGCCTGTCCGCGACGCGCGTGATCATCACGGCGTTCTCGCCCAGGCCAGAGGTGAAAGGTTTTGTGTTCATCGGAGTCTCCCTCCAGGAGTGCCTCGATCTCAGGCGCTCCTGGCGACACCGAACGTCAGCCGCCGGACCGTGACGGGTTGGGGGAGCACCCATGGGTAACTGTGTTCACGGGGCTCACCTCCATACGACGACTTCACGGTCCACCGCGAAAGTAGCAGCGGGGTGCGGGCTCGCTCAAAGCCTTTTCCTTGAGCTTGTGCCGCGATCCTGGCGACGGGGGCGTCGAGGTCGTGCAGGGCGCGGCGTTGGCGCTGCGGCCCGGCGAAGTGACCGTTCGGGTGGGACCGAACGGGAGCGGGAAGTCGACGTTGCTGCGTACCCTCGCGCGGCTTCAGCGGCCCCGGTTCGCGACGCTCGTCGTCGACACGGACGTCGACGGCCTTGCCGGGGCAGGGCGGATCCGGACGGCCGGGCGGCGGTGGACCGCGCGCTCGCCATGACGGGCGTCACGGAACTCGAAGGGCGCGGCGTCGAGCATCTGTCCGGAGGGCAGCTCCAGCGCGTCTGGCTCGCCTCCTGTCCGGCGCAGGAGACCGGCGTACTGCTTCTCGACGAGCCGACGAGCACGGGATCGCCGTCGGTGCCGTCCTGCACGACCTGGACCAGGCCGCGGCTGTCGGCGACCGGATCGCGCTCCTTCACGAGGGGCGGTTCATCGCCGAGGACCTGCCCGAGGACGTCCTGACACCGCGGCGGCTGACCGACACGTACGGCATCCGCGTCGAAGTCGACACCGACCCCGTCACGGGCCGGCTGCGCACCCGCGCCGTCGGCCGGCACCACCCGCGAAGCGAAAGGCTCACCACACCCTCATGAGACGCCTGCTGACGACCGCGGCGGCCGCCACCGGCCGAGTTACCGGCGTGCGGCCCCGCTCAATGGTCGAGCGCCTTGCGCAGGCCGCTCCGCGACGCGTCGGCCCATACGGCCGGTAGCTCCCGTTCGCGCCGGTCGGCCACGGCTTGCTCCTGTCCGTGCAACAGACCCCAGACGAAGCCGGTTTCGCCGGCCGCGTGGGCTGCCAGGGCGATCTTCCGCAGGGCGTCCCGTGCCACGACGCTGTCCTGGTGGTCCCCGAGCACCTTCTGGACAGCCTTGACCCGCTTGCCGAGGCGCTTGGCGGGCTTTCCGAGGGCGGCGCGCGCCGGCTCCGTGGCGTACCGCGTCCGTTTGGCCGCCTTGCGGGCCTCGTGGAGGGCCCTGTCGCGATCCGTGCCCGGCGAGAGGTCCAGCGCGTGTTCCATGCGGGCGGACAGCCGGCCGTACTCCTTCACGATGGCCTTGGCCATGACCTTCTTCGGTTTCCGGGCGGCCTTGGCGCGGAGCGGGGGCCGTTCCGTGAGCGTTGCCAGTGAGTCCAGAAGGGCCAGGTAGCGGTCCGAGTTCAGGGCGTCGAGAGTGCGCCGCCGGGCCTTGGAACTCCTGTCGGCGTCCCAGATCTGCAGCCGTGCCGAAACGGGCCCGAAGGCCAACTCCGCTGGCACCGCGTCGATCTTCGTGCTCAGCCGTTCCAGTAGGACCTCCTGGTCGCGTTCCGCGCCCAGCTCACCGCCCAGCCACTTGAGCTCCTTGCGGAGCGGATCGGTGGTCTTCCGGTCCAGGACCGGACGGTAGGAACGCAGGACACTGCGCAGCCGTCGAGTGGCGACGCGCATCTTGTGCACGGAGTCGGGCGCGTCACGCCGTACGGCGGGGTCCAGCGTCACCAGGGTGCGGATCCGTTCGGCCACATAACCGAGGACCGCCTCGCCGGCGGATCCGCGGGCCACGGTCTCTCCGGCGGGTTCGTCCGCCACCCGGGGCGCTCCGACCGCCGTCTCCTGCAGGGCCCGGGCCAGCTTGGACGGGGAGTCGGCACGATGCACGCCGCTCTTGCGCAGCGTCTTGTCCACGACGTCCAAAAGGGCCGGATCACCGTCCTGGGCGAGCTCGACCTCCATCTCGGTCCAGGAGGCGGCGCGCGTGCCGGTGGCCAGCAGTGCCTCGGCACGGACGGCGTCGATGCTCAGCTCGGCGAGAACGGCGTCCTGCGCACCGACGAGCTGCCGCACACCACGAGTGGAACGGATCCGGACGACCGGCCGCAGCTCCGCCCCCCGGGTACGGGAGAGAGCCAGCTCGCGCAGCGCGTCCGGAAGGGTGTCGGAGAGCGGGGCCCGCACCTCTTCCCGGCTGTCTCCCGACAGCGGCAGCTTGAGATGCCACCCCGCGTCCGTCCCGCCCGTCCTTCTGCGGAGCGTGACCGAGGCGCCGGCCAGACGCAGGTCGACGGTGTCGTAGTACACGGCGTCCAAATCCTCGGTGCCCTGATCCACGACGGACGCGATCCCGCCCACACCGGCGAGATCGGGCAGCCAGGTCGTGTCGTCAGCCGACGGGGCCTCGTACTTGCGCTCTGTTTCCTGCTGCGACTCGGTCATTCTCTACACGTACACGCCTGGGCGCCGAACAAACACCGCAGGTCCACCCATCCCGGCCCGGAAGCCGCAGCCGAGCGGGCTTCGCGCCGCCATTCAGCGCAGCAGCGCGCGCCGGACACGGGCTGCGTTCCTAGGGTCACGGTGACGACCACCACCCTCAAGGAGATGTTCATGGGCATACGTACCACCTGCGTCCTCGCGGCGACGGTCATCCTCGCCACCGGCCCGCTCACCGGTCTCGCACACGCTCGAGCCGACCTGGACTGCGTTGACTTCGCCTATCAGGAGGACGCGCAAGCGGAGTTCGACCGCAACCCCAGCGACCCGTACCGCCTGGACGAGGACCAGGGACCGGACGACGGCATCGCCTGCGAGATCCTCCCCCACAGGAGCACCGCGGCCGCGGCGACGGTCACCGCTCTGCCCACCCGCGGCGTCCAAGGCGGCGTCGGAGGCGGCACGGGACCCGCCGACTTCGAGGTGGTGCTCGGCGTCGGCCTTGTCGCCGGGGCCGTTGCGCTGGCCGGTGCGTACACGGTTCGGCGACGCCGAGCCTGCGGCGGTTCACGCAACACCTGACCACCTTGGCGTTCCCGCGCACCGTCGCCGCGCTCCCGGGAGATGGGGGCGGCGGCCCCTGCCGAGCGTCCGGTCAAGGGATCTGTATCGTCCGCTCCGATGCCCCGGGTCCGCAGATCAGCGGCCCGTACGAGCAGGAGCGCCATGGCCGAGCACCGGCAGGGAACCGAGTCGGACGACGAAGCCGTATCGCGAGCGAGAGCGTTCAAGTGGGCATCGGCTCCCATCGACGCACACGGATCGGGTCGCGTCGCAGCAAGGGCCGTTCGACGAGGGCGTACGAGGCCAGGGCCGCCACGGCCGTCGCCGCGAGGCCGGCGGGAAGCAGCCGGTCGCCGTGCACGCCGAGGTCGGCGAGCAGCCGGATGACGGGGTAGTGCCACAGGTACATCCCGTAGCTGAGGTTGCGTCCGACCCAGGCCGGCGCGGACGTCGACAGCAGACGGGTGGGCCATGACCGCGGGCACAGGTCGAGTGCCGCCACCACCGTGGCCGACACCACGGCGGTGGCCAGGAACCCGACCGTGTACCAGACAGGGTTCCATCGGCTCGCTCCGGTGATCGGGATCTGCCAGGCGATCAGCCCGAGCAGTGCGAGCGCGGGCCCGCACAGCCGTCCCGCCCAGCGGCGCAGCAGCGCCAGCCGGGGGTCGTCCGCCCGCAGTCGGGCCAGGACGACGGCCAGCAGAGCCCCCACGAGGAGCTGGTCGGCGCGCGTGTCGGGGCCGTTGTAGATGCGGTGCGCCGCCGTCGGGTCCCAGAGCATCGTCCGCCAGGTCACCGGCAGCACGCACAGCACCGCGACCCAGACCAGCACGGTCCGCGCCGCCGCGCGTCGCAGCAGTACGAGCAGCACGAGCGGCCAGGCCAGATAGAACTGCTCCTCCACCCCCAGGGACCAGGTGTGGGCAAGTGAGGTGGTGAGGTCCGAGTACGGCCCGGCCTCCCCCGCCCGTACGAGATTGACCACCGATACCGCGGCCAGCGCCGCCGCCGCCCACGCACCGTCGAACAGCGGCAGCGGAAGCGCCACGGACAGCAGAGCGGTGACCGCACACATCGCCAGCATGGCGGGCCCCAGCCGCCGCCACCGCCGCCGGTAGAACGCCCCCAGACCGATGCGACCGGTACGGGCGTACTCGGCGACCAGCAGCCGGGTGATGACGAATCCGCTGAGCGTGAAGAAGACGTCGACGCCCACCGACCCTCCGGGCACCAGGTCCGGCCCCACGTGATACACGATCACCAGCACCACGGCGACCGTCCGCAGTCCGTCCAGCCCCGCCACCCGCCCACCCCGCGGCGCCGACGAAAAGCCCCGCCCCGCATGTCTGCGCGGTTGCGCCGATGAGGGGGCGAGCGAAGGCTCCGCTCGCACACCCGGGCTCTGCTCCGTGGCCTCGTCCACCGTGCTCGCATGTGGGGTGCTCATAACGGCCGCGTCTGCCCAGGTGCGGCGGGGTCACACAATTTCTCATCCTCCCCTCATGGCCGGGGCGGCGTCCGGCCGCACGGGGGCGTGGGCGAGACTTGCCCGGTGGCACGCACAGACGAGACCGCGCAGGACGCACCGAACGCATCCGCATCCGACACGGCGCCGAGCCCCCAGCCTCCACCCGGGCAAGCCCCTTGGCCCGGTGCGCGGATGCCGCGCTGGCTGCCGCGCGCCATGGTGCTCGCGCTGGCCCTGGTCGCCGTGTTCCAACTGGCCGACTGGGCCTTTCACCAACTCCTCGGCCTGCTGCTCAACATCCTCATCGCGTTCTTCCTCGCGCTCGCCATCGAGCCCGCGGTGAGCCGGATGGCCGCCCGGGGAGTCCGCAGAGGACTGGCGGCCTTCCTGGTCTTCCTCGGCCTCGTGGTCGTGACGGCGGGTTTCGTCACGCTGCTCGGCTCCATGCTCGCCGAGCAGGTCATCAAGATCGTCGAGGATTTCCCGGCCTACCTCGACTCCGTCATCAGCTGGATCAACACCCACTTCAACACCCAGTTGAGGCGCGTGGACGTCCAGGAGGGCCTGCTCCGCTCCGACTGGCTGCGCAACTACGTCCAGAACGGCGCCACCGGTGTCCTGGACGTCTCCGCCCAGGTCGTCGGCGGCCTCTTCCAACTGCTGACGGTCACTCTGTTCGCGTTCTACTTCGCCGCCGACGGCCCCCGCCTGCGCCGCGCGCTCTGCTCCGTCCTGCCGCCCGCCAAACAGGCCGAAGTGCTGCGCGCCTGGGAAATCGCCGTCGACAAGACCGGCGGCTACATCTACTCACGCGCCCTGATGGCGCTCGTCTCGGGCATAGCGCACTACATCCTGCTGGAGTCGTTGGGCGTTCCCTACGCGCCGGTGCTCGCCGTGTGGGTGGGCCTGGTGTCGCAGTTCATCCCCACCATCGGCACCTATCTCGCGGGCGCCCTGCCCATGCTCATAGCCTTCACGGTCGACCCCTGGTACGCGCTGTGGGTGCTGGTGTTCGTCGTGATCTACCAGCAGTTCGAGAACTACGTGCTGCAGCCCAAACTGACCGCCAGGAGCGTCGACATCCACCCGGCGATCGCCTTCGGCTCGGTCATCGCCGGCACCGCCCTCCTCGGAGCCGCCGGCGCCCTGATCTCCATCCCCGCGGTCGCCACGCTCCAGGCGTTCCTCGGGGCGTACGTGAAGCGCTACGACGTCACGGACGACCCTCGCGTCGAAGGCCGCCGGAGCAGGGGCTCCGGTACGGGTGCCGGTGGGCGCGGCAGGAGGTGGCCGAGGCAGCGGGCCGCAGAACCGGCACCCGCCGCCTCGGCAGAGCGCTCCTCAGAGGCGGACGGCGAGCAGCCCCCGGTCGGGGAGCCTTCGTCCACCGTCGACAGCGCCCGTCCGTGACCGCTGTCGTCCAGCCGGCCGGGTGCCGCCATCGAGGAGGGCCGGGGCCTGTCCTCGACGGCGGCGGTCAAGCCGGGACGGACTGCCGTCCGATGCCTGCCTGGCGGCCCGGCCTCACTTCAGGTGCCGGCCGAAGAACCGGTTCGCGTCCTCCCCCTCGAACCAGGGGGTGCCGGTGTGTCCGCCCATGTTGGCGTGCAGCGTCTTCTCCTTGGTGCCGAAGGCCTCGAACAGGTCCAGGGCGCGCTGCCGCGGGTTGCCTTCGTCGTCCCACTGCAGCAGGAGCAGCAGCGGAATGGTGACCTGGCGGGCCTCCTCGCGCTGGGCGCGGGGCACGAACCCCCCGGCGAAGAAGCCGGCGACCGTGATGCGCGGCTCGACCACCGCCAGCCGGATACCGAGGGCCATCCACCCGGAGTACCCGACCGGGCCGCCGATCTCGGGCAGCGCCAGGAGGGCGTCCAGAGTCGTCCGCCATTCCGGGACCGCGTTCTCGACCAGCGGGCCGACGAGGGATTCGAAGATCTCGTCGACCGGCTCGCCGGCCTGCATCGCCCGGCGCAGGTCGGCGCGGGTCTGCTCGCCTGCGGCAGAACGGGGCCGGTCGCCGCACTCGGCGGCGTCGATGGTGGCCACCGCGTAGCCGTTCGCCGCGGTGTGCCGGCCCCGGGCCACCAGCCGGTCCTGGCTCCTGGGCAGCCCGTTGTTGTGGGCCATGAGGATCAGCGGGACCGGTTCGGTGGATTCGGGGGTCCACAGGGTGCCGGGGATCTCGCCGAGGGTGAATTCGCGTTCGAGGACGCCTTCGTCGAGGCGCTGCTCGGAAGTGAATCGCATGGTCGTGCCTTTCGGGAATGCGCTGGAACGGCGCTCCCGGACGACCTATCGTCCGACCGCGGCCCCGGAGGGGAGCACCCATGTCGATACTGCGTTCACGGGTACCACCTCCTCGTCTCTGGCACGGCCTCCGCGAAGGTAGCAGCGGCCGCCGCGGTCCGCCAACGGGTTTTCGCGAGAGTGCCGCGCTCTCATCCGGCTCCCTGGTGCGTGGCGTCGTTCCCCAGGTCGATGACGAGGCGGATGACGAGTTCGTCGTCGACGAGGCGGGTGCGGTCGCCGATGATCCGGTTGAGGTGGTCGACGCCGGGCTCCAGGGTCAGCACGTGGGTGAGGAGCGGGTCGGCGGTGGTGTCGGTGCGCAGGGCTTCGGCGGCGGCGAGGAGTTGGGGGTTGGTGACGCCGCGGTTGCCGCTGAGGGTGACGCGCAGGCCGGGGCGGGTGAAGGTGGTGGTGGCCGGGGGCCAGGGGCCGCCGGTGTTGGCGCGGCGGACGCCGTCGAGGTCGACGCCGGGCAGCAAGGGGGTGGTGGCGCGGGGCGGGACGCCGCCGAGGGGGTGGATGGCGACCAGGCGCTCGCCGAGGGCGGTGACGGCGGCTTCGACGGCGGGGACGGTTCCGCCGCGGTGGGTGGTGACGAGGAGCGCGGCGGTGCCGGTGACGTGCCGGTCGAGGGGGTCGGAGTCGAGGACGCTCACCGCGTGAGGGGCGTGGGTCTGGGTCCATTTGAGGCCGGCCTCGGTGCGGTGGACCACGACGACACGGACCGTGGGGAAGAGGAAGCGGGGCGCGAGCAGGGCGGCGAGGTTGCCGGTCAGGCCGTCGCCGTGGACGACGAGGGTGTCGGGGGCCGAGGTGGCCAGGCACGCGAGGGCGTAGCGGACGACGGCGAACGGTTCGACGAGGGTGGCGCGGGCCGCGGGGAGGTCTTCGGGGAGGTGGGAGACGAGGCCGCCGCGGACGGCTGAGGCGCCGATGAGGACGCGTTGCTGGAAGAGGCCCGGCACGTTGTGGCCGAGGAGGAAGGACGGGTCGCCGGGGTGGGTGGGGTTGACGAGCACCCGGTCGCCGGGGGCGAAGCCGACGGTGCCGCGTCCGGCGGCGACGACTCGGGCGGCACCCTCGTGGCCGACGACGGGTGAGGGGTCGTCGCGGTCGCCGCGCAGGATCTGGATGTCGGTGCCGCACAGGCTCACGTGCTCGGGTGCGAGCAGGAGTTCGCCCTCGCCGGGGTCCGGGGTGGGGACCTCTTCGATACGGCAGGTGGTGCCGTGGCGGACGATCGCGCGGTGGGTGGCCGTGGCCGGCATGGGGTCCTTCCGGAGGGGCTGGCGGTTCAACAGGGCTGGTCTCAGTGTTTGGTGACGGTCAGTGCGCCGTGGGAGAGCGCGACGGCGCCCGCCAGGGGATCCACCTCGCCGGGGCGGCACAGCCGCAGAACCTCTCCCGGCCGGTCGGTGTCCCGGTCGGCGTAGCTCCGCACTTCGCTGACCTGGCGGACCAGTTCGGCGCGGTAGGCCTCGCCGAGGCCTTCCGCGTAGCCGCCGCCGATGCCGATGAGGTCGATACGGGGATCCAGGCAGCGCAGCATGCGCACGATTTCGGCGACGGGTTCCACGACGGTGGTGAGCAGCCGGAGGGCGGCGGGGTCGCCGCTCCGCAGCCGGGCGGTGAGGGTGTCGCGGATGTCCTCGGGACGTTCGATGCCGAGCGCGGCGGCGACGTGCGGCAGGGCGGGTCCGGCGGCCAGGGCGGCGACATGACCGGTGCCGCCGCAGGGGCAGGTCAGCGCGCGGACGGCCGCGGGTGCGCTGGAGACGGCCGGGAGGTGGCCGACCTCGCCCTGCATGCCGTGGGCGTCGACCGGGACGCGGTGTTCGGTGAGGTCGGCGGTGCGCAGGGCGATGCCGCTGCTCACCGTGAGGTAGACGGCCCGCCGGTGGTGGGGGCGGGCGAACCGCTCGACGAAGCTCGCGAGGCCGGCCGTGACGTCGTTGAACAGGTGCCAGCTGACGTCCGGGCGGCGGGCCATGAGCAGCGCGCGGAGCGGGACCGGCCGGTCCGGGCCACCGCCCCACAGCGGGCCCGAGCCGTGCAGCACGCCCCGCTCCTCGTCCATGGCGGCCCCGCAGGACATCGCCACCCGCGCGTCCGCCGGCACCATGTCGGCCAGGGTCTCGATCAGCTGCTCGAGAAGTGCCGCCGGGCCCTCGCCGGGCCGGTTGAGGATGCTGGGCGCGGGGAGCCGTACGGTCTCGCCGGACCCGGTCCGGATCCGCAGCCAGGTCCCTCCGAGGTCGACGGCGACCTGCGTACGTACCTGGTCCTCGCGGTCCTGGGTGACGGTCCGCGTGCTCACAGCCGTATCCCCTCTGCCGGTTCGGCGTGTGCCCGCGCCTGCCGGATCTCCAGGTGGATACGGCCGTCGCTCACGCGGGCGGTGACGGCGGTGAGGTCGTCGACGCGGTACGGGGCAGGTTCGGCGAGGGGGGCGGCGACGGCGACGGGGGTGCCGCCGGAGCGGCGGGCCGCGAGCAGTCCGGGGGCGGAGTCCTCGAAGAGGAGGCAGTCGGTGATGTCCACGTCGAGGAGGCGGGCGGCGGCACGGAAGCCCTCGGGGTCGGGTTTGCCGGCTCGGACGTCGTCGGCGCAGACGGCGACGGCGGGCAGCGGCAGTCCGGCGGCGGTGAGGCGGCGTTCGGTCATGGTGCGGGAGGCGGAGGTGACGACGGCCCAGGTGCGCGCGGGCAGGGAGGTGAGCAGCCGTCGCGCGCCCGGGATCTCGGTGACGGTGTCGGCGGTGGCCTCCTCGCGTTCCCGGATCCAGGCGACTTCGGCGCTGACGGTGGACAGGTTGGCCGCGGGGAGGAGCCCGGCGACGATGTCGGGGGCGGTGCGGCCGGGCAGCGCGGCGAGGACGGTGGCGGCGTCGAGGCGGTGGCGGTTGGCGAACGCCCGCCAGACACGGTCGATGGAGTCGGCGGAGTCGACCAGGGTGCCGTCCATGTCGAAGAGCAGGGCGCGGGCCGTCACGGCGCGCGGGGCGGTCATCCGATCTCCAGGGTGTGTGCGGCGAGCCTGATCAGTTCCAGGTCTTCCTTCCAGTGCCTGCGCAGACGCTGGTCGCCGGGGTCGGTGTCGAGGATCACGTGGTCGGCGCCGAGGTCGCGCAGGAAGGCGATGTCGGCGCGGATCTGGTCGGGGGTGCCATAGCCGAGCGGGCGGGAGTCCGGGTCGGCGGGGGTGGTGGTGGGCAGGAAGAAGATCCTCGGGGCGAACTGCTTGCCGTCCGCGAGGGCCCCGGCGGCGTGGGCGCACAGCTGCCGGCTGGGGTGGAGCGGGTGCCAGGCGGTGCCGACGCGGTTGACGCGTTCCAGGGCGCGTGGTCCGTTGCCGCCGATCCACAGCGGCGGGTGCGGGTCCTGTACGGGCCGCGGTGCGGTGTGTACCCGGTGGCCGCGGTGGGTGACGGTGTCGGAGGTCCATGCCGCGACCAGGACGTCCAGGGTGTGGTCGGTGAGGGCGCCGCGTCTGCGGAAGTCCACACCGAGGACGTCGAAGGCGCGCGGGGCCCAGCCGACGCCGACACCGACGACGAGGCGGCCGCCGCTGAGTCCGTCGATGGTGGCGGTGGCCCGGGCGAGCGCGATCGGGTGGCGGTGGGAGGCGATGAGGACACCCGCGCCGAGACGGATGGTCTCGGTCTGCCCGGCCAGCCAGGAGAGGGTGGCGAGGCTCTCGTGGAACGGGGCGGGCGAGCGCCGGTGGGCGTCGTCGGTGAGGGCGAGGTGGTCGGAGACCAGGACGGTGTCGAAGCCCAGCTGTTCGGCCTCGCGGGTCCAGGCGAGCATGCCCTCGGGCGTCATCTGGGGGCCGAAGTTGGGCAGGTTGATGCCGAATTTCATGGGGTCACCGGCTCGGGGAGGGTGAGTCCGAAGGCGGCGTGGTGCGCCGTGGGGGCCGGCTGGGGCTGGGCGTGGAGTTCGAGCAGGTTGCCGCCGAGGCGGTCCACGGAGCGCGGCGGTCGCCGGTCGGGGATGCCGTGCTCGAAGAGTTCGAGGTTGAGGGCGTCGTCGACGACGACCATGGCCATGGCCGAGGTGCCCTCGACGTCGAGGTCGAACTGGCGGCGCATGAAGGCCCGGTCGGCGGCGATCTCGGTGCGCAGGACGACCCGTGCCCGGTGGTGGGTGACGAGGTGGTCGATGGTGGCGTCGAGGCTCTGGACGCTGTAGCCGGTGTGGTCCAGGCCGAGCAGGGTGGGCAGGGGCGCGTCGTCGGCCGGCCGCTGGTCGTGGTGGAGGCGTTCGGCGGTGGTGTCGGCGTACCCGGGGACGTCGGGCCACTGCTGCAGTTCGAAGAGGGTGCCCCAGGGGGAACGGAAGTAGATCCAGCGGTTTCCGCGGATCGGGCCCTCGGGGATGGTGATGATGTCGCCCAGGACGTCGACTCCCGGGAGCTGTTCCAGGTGGGCGACGGCCGCCTCGATGTCGCCGACGCGCAGGCAGAGGTGGTTGGTGCCGATGTCGACCAGCCGGGGCGGGGTGTCGTGGGTGCTGTCGGGCGCGGTCGGTACGAGGCGTACCTCGATGCCGGGAGAGAACGAGACGACGCCGGCGCCGCCGTCCCGGTCCACGGCCGAGGGCCCGGCCAGTTCCGCGAGGAAGGCGGTGGCCTCCTCGACGTCCGGTACCGCCACCGTGATCCGGTGGGCCGGCGGGCGGGTGCCGGGGGGTGAGGTCAGGGGGGTGTCTTGGGCCGTGGTCATGTGGGGGTTCCTTCGGGGAGCGGGGTCGGGGCCGGGGGTAAGCGTCTGCCGGTGGCCTTGGCCGGGCTCCGGACGGTGAGCGGCCTCGGGTGCGGGTGGGTCACGGCAGGAGCAGGACCTTGCCGCGCAGGCCGCCCGCGCTGAAGTCGTGGTGGGCGCGGGCGGCGTCGGCGAGCGGGTAGCGGCGGCCGGTCGGCACCGTGAGGCGGCCTGCGGCGACCAGGTCGCTCAGGGTCTGGAGCTGGTCGCCGTTCTCGTCGACGTAGCTCTTGCCGGGAGTGATGCCGCGCTCGGGGGCGGGCTGGGGGTTGTCGTCGATGGAGACGAACTGGCCTGCGTCGGCGACCGCGCGGATCGCGGCGGCCACGCCCGCGGTGTCGACGACAGCCGTGTGGGTGGCGTCGGGGAGATCCTCGGTCCGGGTGTGCACGGTGCCGACGCCGAGGTCTCGCAGGGACGCGATGTCGCCGGTCCGGGCCAGGGCGTCGACCGGGTGTCCGGCGGCGAGCAACAGCTGGACGGCGATCCGGCCGACCGCGCCGGCGGCGCCGGTGACGAGTACGGGTGCGCCGGCCGGCAGCGTGAGCTTGGCCAGGGTCTGGACGGCGGTCAGTCCGGCGAGCGGGAGGGCGGCGGCCTCCTGCAGCGGAAGGCCGGCCGGGGCGTGGGCGAAGAGGCGTGCGTCGGCGGTGACCTGTTCGGCATAGGTGCCGTAGCGGTGGGCCGGCTGGGCGACCATGCCGATGACCTGCTCGCCCACGGTGAACCGGGTGACCTCGCTGCCGGTCTCGGTGACGACGCCGGAGACGTCCCAGCCGGGTACGGACGGGTAGGTGAGGTTCAGGGTGAGGAAGCCGGAGCGGGTCTTGAGGTCGACCGGGTTCACGGCGGCCGCGGTGACGGTGACGCGGATGTCCTGCGGTCCGACGGGCAGTTCGGGTACCTCGTCGAAGGCCAGGACGTCGGGGTCGCCGGTGCGGTGGAAGGTGATGGCTTTCATGCCGGCGAGTTCTCCTTCGGAGCGACGGTGGTGAAGGCGTGGCGGGCGTTGGCCTCCGCCGCGGTCAGCGCGAGTCCGCCGTCGGCGAGGACCGAGGTGCCGGTGAGGTAGCCGGAGCGGGGTCCGGCGAGATAGGCGATGAGCGAGGCGATCTCCTCGGCTCCGGCCGGGCGGCCGAGCGGGATGTCGGGGCGGGAGATCGACCGGTAGGTGGCCTCGTCGTGGACGCCGTTCATGGCGGTGGCGGTCTCACCGGGGGCGACGGAGTTGACCCTGATGCCGTACTGGCCGAACTCCAGGGCGAGAACCTTGGTGATCATGCCCAGGGCGGCCTTGCTGGCGCAGTAGAGCGCGCCGCCGGTGATGGGGACGGTCTCGTGGACGGAGGTGACATTGACGATGCTGCCCCGGACGCCCCCACGGATCATGTGGTGGCCCACCGCGGAGGCGAGTGTCATGGGAGCGAGCGTGTTGATCGCGAACACCTCGTCGGCCCGCTTCAGTTCCAGGGCGTCGGCGGCGCTGCGGTCGTTGATGCCGGCGTTGTTGACCAGGCAGTCGATACGTCCGGCCCGCTCGACGGCGGCCATGCAGCTGTCGACGGCGGCTTCCGGGTCGCGCAGATCGGCCCGGACGGGAACGCACTCGGCGCCGGTGGTGCGCCGCAGTTCCTCGGCGACCTGGCGGATCCGGTCCTCGCCGGTGGCGTAGCCGAGAAGCAGCCGGTGGCCGGGGCCGGCGAGTGCCCGGGCGGTGGCCCGGCCGATGCCGCTGCTGGCGCCGGTGATCAGTGTGGTGTGCAGGTCAGGCAACGCTCAGCACCACCTTGGGCCGGGTCCGGCCGTGCTGGAGCACGTCGAAGGCGCGGGCGACCTCGGCGAGCGGTATCACCTGGTCGACGAGACCGGCGGCGAGTTCGTCGACGAGTGCGACGGCGCGGGCGTAGTGGTCGACGCCGTGCCGGACTCCGGCGATGCGCAGGCCGTCCAGGGTGATCCGGGCGGCGTCGACGGTCTCGGCCTGTGCGGGGACGCCGACCAGCAGGCACAGGCCGCCGGGGCGCAGCCGGTCGAGCGCGGCGTTGAGGGTGCCGGGGGCGCCCGAGCACTCCAGGACGAGGTCGTAGCCGGTGGGGGCGTCGTCGGTGCGGGTGACCCGGTCGCGGTAGCTGCCGGCCGGAAGGTGGCCGACGGTGCCGGGTTCGGCGATGTCGACGGTCACCGGGTACCGGGCGAGGACGGCGGCTGCGAGGCTGCCCATGGTGCCCGCGCCGATGACCATGATCTGGTCCCCGGGCCGCGGGTCGGCCGCGTGGACCGCCTCCAGGACGGTGACCAGGGGTTCGACCAGGACGTGTTCCGGGCGCGGTTGCTCCGTGCCGGGGCCGAAGGGGACCAGGGCGTGGCGGGGCATGACCAGGTACTCGGCGGCGGCTCCGGTCCAGCCGTACAGGCCGACTTCACGCAGCTCGGTGCACAGGTTGCGGTGGCCGGCGGCGCAGGAGCGGCAGGACTGGCAGGGGATCATGGTGGAGCCGGTGACCACCTCGCCGTGGCGCAGTCCGGTCACGCCGGGGCCGAACTCCTCGACGGTGCCGGCCCATTCGTGGCCGAACCGGTGCGGGAAGGTGGCGCGTCCGTCGGCGAGGTAGGGGGAGGTTCCGTGCAGGAGCTCCAGGTCACTGCCGCACAGGCCGACGTAGGCGATCCTGACCAGGACCTCGCCGGGTCCGGCGGCCGGTCGGTCGGTCTCCACCAGCGTCGCGGTGTGCGGTTTGTCGATGACGGCGGCCCGCATCAACGGCCCTCACCTGCTGCCAAGGTGCGGCGGGTGCCCAGAACGAGGGCGAGGACGGCTGCCAGGGCGAGACCGGCGCCGACCGCGGGCAGCGTGGCCAGCGAGGCGCCCAGGGAGAGGGTGGCCGAGCCGATCCAGGCGCCGGCGGCGTTGGCGAGCTGGAAGCCCGCGATGTTGACGGTGGCCGCGAGGTTGGGGGCCTCACTCGCCGCGCTGATCAGTTTGGAGGCCAGCGGCGGGATGATCGAGAAGCCGGCGGCGCCGAGGACGAAGAGCCAGGGTGCGGTGAACCAGGTGCTCGAGCCGAAGAGTGCCAGCAGGCCGAGGGCGACGGTGAGCGCGCCGAGCGCTACGAGCAGGGTGCGGTCGATGGAGCGGTCGGCGAAGTGTCCGCCGAGCTGGTTGCCGACCACCGAGCCGATGCCGAAGACGAAGAGGAGCAGGGTGACGTGGCCGGACGAGAAGCCGGTGTAGTCGCGGAGGTAGGGCGCGATGTAGGTGAAGACGACGAACAGGGCGGCCTGGCTGAGCGCGGTCAGGGTGAGCGCGGCCCACACCGCGGGGCGGGTGAAGACGGTGAGTTCGGCGGAGATCGATCCGGCCGGGCGGGCGGGGGCGCGCCGGGTGACGGCCACCAGGCCCACGGTGACCAGGGTCTGGAAGACGGCGACCACCACGAAGGAGGTCCGCCAGCCGAACTCGCCGCCGATCAGGGTGCCGAGCGGTACGCCGAGCACGGTGGCCAGGTTCAGGCCGAGGGAGACCCGGGCGATCACCCGGCCCTGGAACTCCGGCGGCACCAGCGAGGTGGCGAGGACCAGGCACAGGGCGAAGAAGGTGGCGTGCGGCAGGGCGGTGATGATCCGGAAGACGACCAGGAGCGCGAAGCTGTTCGCCAGTGCCGTACCGAGGGTGCCGATGACGAAGACCGCCATGGAGCCGATGATCAGGGCGGTGCGCGGCACGCGGGTGGTGACGATGGTGAGCAGCGGACCGCCGATCATCACGGTGACCGCGTAGACGGTCACCAGGAGTCCGGCGGTGGCGTCGGACACGTTGACGTCGCCCGCGATGTCCGGGAGGACGCCGGCCACGAGGTACTCGACGGTGCCGACGCCGAAGACGGCGAGCAGCATCCACAGGACGGCGGCGTTGGTGCCCGTCGCTGGTGCGGGCGTTGGCGTCTCGGTGCTGGTGGTGGCGGTCAACGGACGCTCCCCTTCTTCTCGTTCGTGTCGTTGGTGGGTGCGGGCGCGCCGGTGTACTCCAGGACGGCGCAGCCCCAGGTGAATCCGACGCCTATGCCGGTGAGCAGCAGCCGGTCGCCCGGGTTGAGGGCACCGGAGCGGCGCAGCAGGTCGAGGCCTACGACCGGGTCGGCGGCGCCGGTGTGCCCGATCTCCCAGCCGCGTGCGGCCAGCGTCTGGTCGGCGTCGATCTTCAGCGGGCCGAAGCACTGCTTGCGCAGCAGGATCCGGCCGAAGTTCGGCACCAACCAGTGGGCGATGTCGGAGTGGGCGGTGTCGGCGTCGGCGAGCGCGGTCTCGGCGCAGCGTGACAGGGCGGCGGTGTTGCGGGTCCAAAACTCCTCGGTGCTGCGGGTCTCGGCGAATGCGGCGACCCGCTGGCGCAGGTCGATGGGGGCGCCGGAGCCGTAGTAGGGCATCGCCATCGAATCGTTTCCGCGGTGCATCCGCTCGAGCAGCGGGTCGCTGACCACGGAGGTGGACAGGATCCGGAAGGGGCCGCCGTCGTGGCCGAGGACCAGGGCGCCCGCGCCGTCGCCGTAGACCAGTCCGCTGTCGGAGGCCCAGCGGTCGAAGAGCGGCAGCTGCCAGGCGTCGGAGGCGGTGACCATGCCCTTGCCGGAGCCCGCGCACCAGCGTCCGACGAGTTCCATGCCGACGACGGCGCCCGCGCAGGCGGTGCGTATCTCGATCGGTATGCATTCCTCTATGCCGAGCTCGCTCTGCAGATAGGCGCCGCAGTTCCAGCCCTCCAGGCCGTTGTGCAGCACCACCGCATGGACCAGGACATCGATGTCGGCGGGGTCGGTCCCGGCGTCCGCGAGGGCGGCGTGTCCGGCGGCCGCCGCCATCTCGGGGGCGCTCTCGCCGCGTTCGGGGCGGGCCACGGCTGCCGACACCTGTCCGGTCTTGCGGTGTTCGACCTGGCTGTACCGTCCCGCGGCCACCATCTCGGCGGCGAACTCACGTTCCTCGGGCAGATAGGAGCCGAAGCCCTCGACGTAGAGGCTCTCCCACTTCACGCTGCCTCACCGGCCCCGACGAGTCCGGCCTCGGAGGCGAAGTTCTGCCCCGTTCGCCGTCGTGCGGTGTCGAGTTCCTTGAGCGCGGTGTCCAGTTCCTCGGGGGTGACGTCGTTGACGAACCGGTGGTGGCCGATGCCGACCGGAAGCGGCAGCCGCTGCTGCCCGTCGCGGTGGCGCACCGTGTCGGCGAGTGCGCCGTCCAGGATTCCCGGCCGGGCCAGCACCTCGGTCCACAGCGGCAGTCGCAGCCGGTCCATCAGCGCCAGTACGCGCTCGGACTGGTGCTCGGTGACATCGCCGCGCATCCGCCCCATCACGGTGGTGAGCGCCATGTCGACGGCGACCGCCTCACCGTGCAGCAGCTCCGGCAGCGCCTCCATCTCGATGGTGGGGCTGAAGGTGTGCCCGTAGTCGACGCACCGTTCCAGGCACTGTTCCCACAGATTGGGCTGGAGTTCTTCCAGCATCAGGTGGATGGCCTCGGAGACGACCCGGCGGGCCGCCGTCTCCAGGGCGGGGGTGCTGCCCTGGAAGCGGTCCTCGATCAGCAGCGGCCCGAAGTCCTCGAGGAGATCGAAGAGTTCCGCCGACTTGATGAGTGCCACCTTGAGGATCTCCGCCAGCCCGTTGGAGAGGTGACGTGCGTCGAGGGTGCTCAGGAAGGAGCGGTCCACGAAGGTCGCCACGGCCGGTGCGTAGGTGCCGAGCCGGTTCTTGCCCTGCCCGTAGTTGACCCCGGTCTTCACGCCGACCCCGGCGTCGACCAGGCCCACCAGGGTGGTGGGTATCCGTATGTAGGGGGTGCCGCGCCGGTACAGGCTGGCGGCGAGTCCGACGACGTCGAGGAGGACGCCGCCGCCGATGGCGATCACCGGTTCGCGTCTGCGGTCGATGCCGAAGTCGTTCATCGCGTCGACCACGTCCGTCACCAGGTTCCACCGCTTGACACTCTCGTCCGCGCGTACCGGAAGGAGGGTGACCGCGATGCCGTGATGGTCGAAGTAGCGGGTGATGCGCTCCCCGTGGAGTTCCTGGACGGTGGAGTCGATCACGACGAGACGCCGGTCGCCGGGTCGCAGCGCCGCGTCCGCGCAACCCGTTAACAGCAGGGTGCTGTCGGTGTCGAACAGGCCGGACGCCTCGACGACGTGGTACCGGACCTGTTTGACGGCCTCCACGGTCCAGGTGGGGGAGGCGGAGTGACGGCGGGTCAGGCCGTCGGTGTAAGACGCACTGTTGTGCATGTGGAGTCCTCACGCTGTGCAGGCATGGTGCGTCGTGGGCGGCGACCACTTTGTCGCCGCGCCTCGCTGCGCATGAAGGGTGCGGCGAGGAACCACGCCTGTTCGGCGTGCCGGTTCCCCCACCGGCTCGGCGAGACTATCATTCGTTTATCGATCGCTACATGAATAATGGATCACACCGGCGTGAAGCCGCGCTTCGGCCCGCGCCCGCGAGAGAGCACGCTCACCGACGACGTGGGAGCACCTGATGGCAGGCGTACGCGGCCAGGGCCGTAAGTTCGATCTCGACGACGCCCTGGAGAAGGCCATGCTCGCCTTCTGGCGGCATGGTTACGACGGCGCCTCCGTCGCCACCCTCACCCGGGAGATGGGGATCAACCCCCCCAGCCTGTATGCGGCGTTCGGCAGCAAGGAGGGCCTCTTCTTCGCCGCCGTCGAGTACTACAACAACGGCAGAGGCAGCTTCATGCAGCGCGCCTTCGACGAGGAGGGCCACTCCCCCGCCCTGATCCGGCGCCTGCTGTACGAGGCGGCCGACACATACACCCTCACCGACGGACCCGGCGGCTGTCTGATCATCGGCTCCGCCACCCGCGTCTCCGACGCCGCGCAGGAAGTCGCCGACCGCCTCCGCGATCTCCGCAACGCCAACATCGACCGGCTGGAGGACCACATCAGGGCCGACATCGACGCGGGCACCCTCCCGGCCCACACCGACGCCCGCGCGGTCGCCGAGTTCACCGGGGTGGTCGTTCAGGGCATGTCGCACCGGGCCCGGGACGGCGCGACGACCGAGGCGCTACGGGCGGTAGCGGGGACGGCGTGGAAGTCGGTCCGGATGCTGCTGGGTGAGACGTAAGGATCGAAGGGATCGCGCGCCGCCACGCTGCCGCGCATACCCGGATCTCCACGTTCCGTTTCCTTCTGCGAAAAGGCCCCGGGATATCAGGTGCCCACCCTCGCACTCCATGCACGTTGAACAATGTCCGGAGGGCGGGCCACAAGCACCGTGAACCGGCCAACACCCCTTCCCCTTGGGCGTATTGGGGCAGCTCAGGGGCACTCACGTCGCAAGCCGACAGCACATCGGAGGAAGTCGGCCAACGTGAGGAGAGAGGGCATTCATGCGGAGCAGAGGAGTGAAGGCGTCCGCGCTGGGAACGGCCGTCATCATGGGGAGCGTCGTCCTGACGGCCTGTGGTGACAGCGACGCGAAGGACGACAGGTCCGCGGCGACGGCGAGCGCGAGCGCCGGCGCGCAGGAGCAGGGCACGGCTGCCGTGCGCAGCGCCTACGACAAGACCGCCGAGGCCGAGACGGCGAAGATGACGGTCAAGGTGAAGGCCTCTGCGGAGGGCCGGTCGATCACGTCCGCCGGCCGCGGGGCCATCGACCTCGAGGACGGCGACAGCACCATGACCGTCACCGCCCAGGGCCAGACCATCGAACAGCGCGTGGTCGACCAGGTGCTCTATCAGGAATCCCCTGACCGGGAGAAGTCCGGCGGCAAGCCCTGGCTGAAGATCGACCTGAAGAAGGTAGCCGAACAGCAGGGTACGGACCCCGCGCAGATCGGCGATCCGGCCCAGTCCGCCGCCTACGCCAAGGCGATCACCGACGACGACGTCTCCAAGGTCGGCACGGAGAAGATCGACGGCGCCGACACCGACCGGTACAAGGTCTCGGTCGACGTGTCGCAGCTGCCCGGCGGCTCGCAGCTGCGCGAGCAGATCGGCCCGACGCTGCCCATGCAGATCTGGCTCGACGACCAGGGCCGCATCCGCCGCCAGCAGATCGACATGACCGTCAAGGCGCCGGCCTCCGCCAAGCCGGACGCGAGCTCCACGCCCCAACAGGTGAAGCTCAGCACGCTGATGGAGTACTCCGACTTCGGCACCGAGGTCGACGCCGAGGCTCCCCCGGCCAAGCAGGTGACCGACATGACCGACCAGGCACTGCGGGAAGGTCAGAAGAAGAGCTGACCCCGCGTGGGCCCGGCCGAACGACGCCGGGCCCGCGACACCCGGACCGCCCTCGGCGAAAGGTTCCGTCGGCGGTTGCCGTCGCTGGGAGCCGGTGGCCGCGGGCATCCGAACCGTCGGCGGAGTGCCGCCGGCCCCGGCGTGGGACGCGGCGATCCATAACGGCCCGGTGAGCCAGGCGCCGTACGGAGACTGCCGCTCCCCTGTGGCCCCTGCCTGGACGACGGCACGGCACACCGGCGATGACCGCAGCGCTCGCACTACCCGCAACGGCAGCGAGCGGCACTCCCCCGCCGCCGCTCAGCGCACCGCGGGTGGCGCCGTGCTCTCCCGCACTATCAGACGCGTCGGCACAAGCGTCGTGCCGTGCGTCGCGTCGTCGTGGCGCATCTTCCGCAGGACCGCCTGGACGCAGAGGCGGCCGACCTCCGCGAAGTCCTGATGGACCGTCGTGAGGGGCGGCAGGAAGGACGACGCCTCGGCGATGTCGTCGAAGCCGATGACGCTGACGTCCTCGGGGACGCGCCGGCCGCGTTCATGCAGGGCACGCAGCAGACCCAGGGCCATCTGGTCGTTGGCCGTGAAGACCGCCGTGCAGTCCTCCTGCGCGGCCAGCTCCAGGCCCGCCCGGTAGCCCGACTCCGCCGACCAGTCACCCCGCACCAGGGGCGGAATCCGCCGGCCCGCGTCGCTGAGCGTGGCCTGCCAGGCGTCGGTACGGCGCTGGGCGGCGTAGGAGCCCTCGGGGCCCGCGAGGTGCCAGACCGTGTCGTGGCCGAGCCCGAGCAGATGCTCGACGGCCATGCGCGTGCCGCCGACCTGGTCGGTGTCGACGACCGTGTACCGCTCCCCCGCGTCGGAGTCGGCGACGACCACCTGGACACGGGGCGGCATGTTGATGGTGGCCGCGTCCAGGAGGTGCACCTCCATGATGACGATCACCGCGTCGACGGCGAGTTCCCCGAGCCGGGAGAAGGCGCCGCGCACCTCGTCCTGGGTGGGGACGGCGACCGGCAGCAGGGTCACCGCGTACCCCTCGGCCGCCGCGGCGGTGGCGATCGCCTCCAGGGTGCGGACGTTGCCGGTCGTGGAGAGAGTGAAGGTGATGACGCCCAGGGTGCGGAACTCGCCGCGCTTCAGGGCGCGGGCGGCGCTGTTGGGACGGTAGCCCAGCTCTCGCATAGCGGCGAGGACTTGGCGGCGCGTCTCCTCGTTGACACCCGCGTAACCGTTGGACACGCGCGAGACGGTCTGCGAGGACACCCCGGCCAGTTGGGCCACGTCGGCCATCGAGACCGAGGGGCGGACCGCTCCGGGTGCCCGCCGGCGGCCGGTCACCGCAGGTGAGGCCGCCTGCGTCGGCGTGTCGTGCGTCGCGTCCATTTTCTACCCCCTGCCTCTCCTTGCATCGCTTTGATCACGATCCTCCAGGGAGACCCTTGACCTGTGTCAGCGGAGGCGTGTAGACATGCCGCCATCGGATGTTTACGTAAACATAACAGCTCGGGTCTCTTTTTTTGCTGCTTGATGTTTGCGTAAACATCTCGTCCGCGCCACACGGGGAAATCTGCGGGGCGCGGGTTCCATGAGTGGACGAGCGAGGAACGATCATGACAACGCTGCAACCGCCGGCCGCCGCCGCGCCGCGCCCGGCACCGCCTCCGGCAAAACGGGACCGACGCTCCTGGACGGGGTGGGGGTTCATCGGCCCGTTCGTGGCGGTCTTCGCACTGGTCTTCCTCGCGCCCATCGCGTACTCGGTCTACCTGAGTCTCTTCCGCAACCAGCTGATCGGCGGCAACCAGTTCGTCGGCCTGGACAACTACACCCAGGCCCTCAAGGACGACCAGTTCTGGTCGGCCGTCGGCCGGGTGGGGCTCTTCCTGGCGATCCAGGTGCCGATCATGCTGGGCATCGCCCTGCTGGTGGCGCTGGCGCTGGACAGCGGCCGGCTCTACGGCAAGAGCTTCTTCCGGATCACGATCTTCCTGCCGTACGCCGTGCCCGCCGTGGTCGCCACCCTGATGTGGGGCTTCATGTACGGCACCAAGTACGGCCTGGTGGGCGACATCAACGAGACGTTCGGCCTCACGCTGCCCGACCTGCTCTCCCCCGACTGGGTGCTGGCCTCCATCGGCAACATCGTGACGTGGGAGTTCGTCGGCTACAACATGCTGATCTTCTACTCGGCGCTGCGGGTCATCCCGAGCTCCCTGTACGAGGCGGCGGAGATCGACGGCGCCGGTCAGTGGCGGGTGATCGCCTCGATCAAGCTGCCCGCGATCCGAGGCGCGATCGTCATCGCGACGATCTTCTCGATCATCGGCAGTTTCCAGCTCTTCAACGAGCCGAGCATCCTGCGCCCGCTGGCGCTCAACGCCATCACCACCGACTACACGCCGAACTTCTACACGTACTCGCTGTCCTTCGCGGGCCAGCAGCACAACTACTCCGCGACGGTCGCCATCATCATGGGTCTGCTCACGATGGTCGTCGCCTACGTCGTGCAGCTGCGCGGCATGCGCAAGGGAGCGTGACCCGATGAGCACCCCTGTCACCACCGCCTCCCCCGCGAAGACCAGCAGCCCTCCCCGGCTGCGGACCCCGCGCAAGCCCGCCCCGGACAAGCGGCGCCGCAGCGTGCTCATGACGGTGCTGATGGCCCTGATGGTCCTCTACACCGTGGTGCCGCTGATCTGGCTGGTCATCAACTCCACCAAGACCCAGGCCGGTCTGGGCGACTCCAACGGTCTGTGGTTCGCCCACGACTTCGCCCTGTGGGACAACATCCGGGACACCTTCACCTACCACGACGGCATCTTCGGCCGCTGGCTGCTCAACACCCTGCTGTACGTGGTGCTCGGCGCGGGCGGCGCGACGCTGCTGGCGGTGCTGGGCGGCTACGCGCTGGCGAAGTTCGACTTCCCCGGCAAGCGCGCCATCTTCGCCGTCGTCATCGGCGCGGTGGCGGTGCCGGGTACGGCGCTCGCGGTGCCGACCTTCCTGATGTTCAGCAAGATGGGGCTCACCGACACCCCCTGGGCGGTGATCATCCCGTCGCTGGTGTCGCCGTTCGGCCTCTATCTGATGTGGGTGTTCGCCGCCGAGGCGATCCCGACCGAGCTGCTGGAAGCGGCCCGGATGGACGGCGCGAGCGAGGTGCGGACCTTCTTCCAGGTCGCGTTGCCGCTGCTGGCCCCGGGGATCGTGACCGTGCTGCTGTTCACCACTGTCGCCACCTGGAACAACTACTTCCTCCCGCTGATCATGCTCAAGGACCCGGACTGGTACCCGCTGACCCTGGGTCTGAGCGCCTGGAGCAACCAGGCGCAGACCATCGGCGGTGACGTCATCTTCAACCTGGTGATCACGGGCTCCCTGCTCACGATCATCCCCCTGATCGCCGCCTTCCTGTTCCTCCAGAAGTACTGGCAGTCCGGCCTCGCCGCCGGAAGCGTCAAGGAGTGACGAGGCCGGCGCCCGCCCCAAGCCCCCCAATTGAGCACCACCGGCACCACCCCCACCCTCACCTGTCCCACCCACGCAGAAGTGGAAGCACCTCCATGCGCAGAACAACCGGCCGCATCCTGCGCGGCATAGCCCTCGTCTCCACCCTCGCCCTGGGCGCCACCGCATGCGGCGGCTCGGACGACGACTCCGACACGAAGGCCGTCTCCGCCGCGGACATCAAGGCGGCCCTGGACAAGGGCGGCAACATCACGGTCTGGGCCTGGGAGCCCACCTTGAAGACCGTGGCCGCCGACTTCCAGAAGAAGTACCCGAAGGTCAAGGTCAACCTGGTCAGCGAGCGCTCCGGCGACAAGCACTACACCGCGCTGTCCAACGCGATCTCGGCCGGCAAGGGCGCCCCGGACGTCGCCCAGGTCGAGTACTTCGCGCTCGGCCAGTACTCCCTGACCAAGGGCCTGACCGACCTGGCCCCCTACGGCGCCGACAAGCTCGCCTCGAAGTACACGCCCGGTCCGTGGAACGCGGTCAGCGACGGCGACAAGGTCTACGGCCTGCCGATGGACTCGGGCCCCATGGCGCTGTTCTACAACAAGAAGGTCTTCGACAAGTACAAGATCGCCGTCCCCACCACCTGGGACGAGTACCTGGACGCGGCCCGCAAGCTCCACAAGGCCGACCCGAAGGCGTACATCGCCAACGACGCCGGTGACGCGGGCTTCACCACCTCCATGCTGTGGCAGGCCGGTTCGCGCCCCTACAAGGTCGACGGCACCAAGGTCGGCATCAACTTCGACGACGCCGGAGCCAAGAAGTTCGAGACGGTCTGGCAGAAGCTGATCGACGAGAAGCTGCTCGCCCCGGTCAACGGCTGGACCGACGACTGGTACAAGGGCCTCGGCGACGGCACCATCGCCACCCTGGCCACCGGCGCCTGGATGCCCGCCAACTTCTCCACCGGCGTCCCGAACGCCAAGGGCCAGTGGCGTGCCGCGGCGATGCCCGCCTGGACCAAGGGCGACAAGGCGAGCGCGGAGAACGGCGGCTCCTCGCTGACGGTCCCGGCGCTGGCCAAGAACAAGGAACTCGCCTACGCCTTCACCGAGTACGCCAACTCCGGTGACGGTGTCGCCACCCGTGTCTCCGAGGGCGCCTTCCCCGCCACCAAGGCGGAACTGGAGTCGGCCGACTTCCAGAGCAAGAAGTTCGACTACTTCGGCGGCCAGGAAGCCAACAAGATCTTCGCCGAGTCCGCCGCGAACGTGGCGAGCGACTGGTCCTACCTCCCGTTCCAGGCATACGCGAACTCGATCTTCAACGACACGGTCGGCAAGGCCTACGTCTCCAACGCCACGCTGGCGGACGGCCTGAAGGCCTGGCAGGACGCGTCGGTCAAGTACGGCGAGGAGCAGGGCTTCACCATCGAGAAGTAGCCCGCACCACAGCTCGGACGCCGGGCGGCGCGGCACCTCGCCGCGCCGCCCCGCGCATCACCTTCGGAAGGACAGCCATGATCTCCACCCTCCACTCCCGCGGACGCGGGGCGGACGGTGACCCCACCCCGCGTCTCGCCTTCGGCGCCGACTACAACCCCGAGCAGTGGCCCCGGGAGGTGTGGGAGGAGGACGTCCGGCTGATGCAGGAGGCCGGTGTCACCGTCGTCTCGGTGGCGATCTTCTCGTGGGCACGTCTGCAGCCGGGCCCCGACGACTGGGACTTCGGCTGGCTCGACGAGGTCATGGACCTGCTGCACGCCGGCGGCATCGGCGTCGACCTGGCGACCGCCACCGCCTCCCCGCCGCCGTGGCTGACCACGGCCCACCCGGAGATCCTGCCGGTCACCGCGACCGGCGAGACCCTGTGGCCGGGCGCCCGCCAGCACTGGCGGCCCACCTCCCCCGTCTTCCGCGAGCACGCCCTGCGCCTGGTCCGCGAGATGGCGACCCGCTACGCCGACCATCCCGCGCTGGTCGCCTGGCACGTCTCCAACGAGCTGGGCTGCCACAACATCTACGACTACTCCGACGACGCGGCCCGCTCCTTCCGCGACTGGCTGCGGGCCCGCTACGGCACGCTGGAGGCCCTCAACCACGCCTGGGGCACGGCGTTCTGGTCACAGCGCTACAGCGACTGGCAGCAGATCCTGCCCCCGCGCCTGGCGGCCTCGCACCCGAACCCGACCCAGCAGCTGGACTTCAAGCGCTTCTCCTCCGACGCCCTCAAGGACTACCTGCGCGCGGAGCGGGACCTCCTCAAGGGCATCACCCCGGACGTCCCGGTCACCACCAACTTCATGGTGATGGGCGAGACCAAGGGCATGGACTACGCGGACTGGGCCGAGGAGATCGACTTCGTCTCCAACGACCACTACGTCCTCCCCGGCCCGCAGTCGCGCGACGAACTGTCCTTCTCCGCGAACCTCACCAGCGGCATCGCGGGCGGCCGGCCCTGGTTCCTGATGGAACACTCCACCAGCGCCGTCAACTGGCAGCCGGTGAACGTGGCCAAGCGGCCGGGCGAGCTGACCCGGGACTCGCTGCTGCACGTGGCGCACGGCGCCGACGCCGTGTGCTACTTCCAGTGGCGCCAGTCGGCGGCCGGCGCCGAGAAGTACCACTCGGCGATGGTCCCGCACGCCGGGGCCGACAGTGAGCTGTTCCGCGCGGTGGCCGAGCTCGGCGCCACCCTCAAGACCCTGGCCCCGGTGGCCGGTTCGGCCCGGGAGAGCGCGAAGGTCGGGATCGTCTTCGACTGGGACTCCTGGTGGGCGAGCGAGCAGGACTCCCACCCCACCTCGCTGCTCGACTACCGCCAGGAAGGCCTGGACTGGTACTCGGCGCTCCTCGCACTCGGTGTGCGCGCCGACCTGATCACCACCAGGAGCGACTTCGCGCACTACGACGTGCTGATCGCACCCGTCCTGCACGTGGTCCCGGCGGAGCTCGCCAAGGAGCTGACCCGCTACACCGAGCAGGGCGGCCACCTGGTCACGACCTACTTCTCCGGCGTCGTCGACCAGAACGACCACGTCTGGCTCGGCGGCTACCCCGGCGCCCTGCGCGAGCTGCTCGGCATCCGTGTCGAGGAGTTCGGCCCGCTGCTCGCCGAGGAGTCGGTGTCCCTGGACGACGGCTCGACCGGCACCCTGTGGACCGACCGCATCACCCTGGCCGACGAGCGCACCGAGGTCCTCGCCCGCTACGACTCCGGCAACCAGGCCGGACGGCCGGCCGTGACCCGGCGGACGACGGCCGCCGGTTCGGCGTCCTACGTCTCCACGCGTCTCGGCGTCGCGGGACTCACCGCACTGCTGCCGCGTCTCCTCGACCCGGCCGGCGTGACGAGCGAACTCCCGGCCGAGGCGCGCGGACGCGTCGAACTGGCCGTCCGCGGCAACACCGAGGAGAAGTTCCTGTTCCTGGTGAACCGGACCGACGACACGGTGCCGCTGCCCGGGTTCACCGGCGACGTCCTGTACGGCACGGCCGACGACGACGGGCTGGTCCTGGGGCCGCGCGAGGTCGCCGTGGTACGCCGACCGACGGTCTGACCCGCTCGCCCACCTCTGTCTCCCCGGGCGGCACACGGCCCGCCCGGGGGCACCCCTTCCCGTACCACCGGCGGGAGGGACCACCGCAGCGTTTCCACCTATGAAAGCTGGGAGCACACGATGGCAGGACTCACCCGCAGCAGACGGCTTCTCGGGGCCGCGACGATGACCGCGCTGGCGACCGGAGCGGCACTGCTCTCCGTGCCCGCGCAGGCCGACACGGTCACCGCGTCGGTCACCGTCCAGCCCGATCCGTCGTACAAGCAGGACAAGTTCGAGGGCTGGGGCACCAGCCTCGTCTGGTTCGCCAACGCCACCGGCGACTACCCAAAGGAGATCCGCGAGAAGCTCGCCGATCTGCTCTTCGGTGACGACGGTCTGGCGCTGAACATCGCGCGCTACAACATCGGCGGCGGCAACGCCCCCGACGTGAAGGACTACCTGCGTGCCGGTGGCGCGGTCGAGGGCTGGTGGAAGGCCCCCGCGGGCACGACCCGCACCGATACCGACTGGTGGAGCGCCGACGACCCCGCCGACTGGAACGGCAAGGCCGACGCCACACAGCGCTGGTGGGTCGATCGCATCAAGAAGGACATCACCCACTGGGAGACGTTCTCGAACTCCCCACCGTGGTTCATGACCGAGAGCAGCTATGTCTCGGGCGGGTTCAACGCCAACGCCGAGCAGCTCAAGGCGAGTTCGGTCGACGACTTCGCCGCCTACGTCGCCGGGGTGACGAAGCGGCTGGAGAAGTCCGAGGGCATCAAGGTCGACACGGTCGACCCGTTCAACGAGCCGAACACCGGTTACTGGGGCACCCGTCTGGACGCGAACGGCGAGCCGGTGGGCGGCCGTCAGGAGGGTGCGCACATCGGGCCCGCGATGCAGGAGAAGGTCCTGGCCGCGCTGGCGCCCGCGCTGAAGAAGGCCAAGGTCAAGGCCGAGATATCGGCGATGGACGAGACCAACCCCGGCCTGTTCGCGACCAACTGGAACTCCTACTCCCAGGCGTCCAAGGACCTCGTCGACCAGATGAACGTCCACACCTACGGCACCGGTCAGCGCACCACGGTCCGTGACCTGGCCAAGGCGGCCGACAAGCCGCTGTGGATGAGCGAGGTCGAGGGCGACTGGGGCGACGGGCAGAGCTTCACCGACATGCGCCCCGGGCTGGGCCTGGCGCAGCAGATGGTGAACGACCTGCGCGAACTGGAGCCCAAGGCCTGGGTGTTCTGGCAGCCGGTCGAGGACTACGACAACATGAAGCCGGGCGGCGAGTCCGCCAAGGGCGGCAACTGGGGTTCCATCCAGCTGCCGTTCAGCTGCACGTCGGCCGACACCCTGAAGTCCTGCCCGATCTACACGAACACGAAGTTCGACACGGCCCGCAACTTCACGCACTTCATCAAGCCCGGCGACAGCCTGGTCAAGGTGGACGACACCTCCAGCGCCGCCGCGGTGACGAGGGACGGCAAGGGTGCCTCGCTGGTCCACGTCAACTCCACGACCGCGCCGCGCGCGGTGACGATCGACCTGTCGAAGTTCGGGAAGATCAAGCGTGACGCGACCGTCACCCCGACCGTCACCGACGCCGCCGGCAAGCTCGTGAAGCAGGCCCCGGTCCGGGTCGTCGACTCCAAGGCGACGTTCACCGTCCCCGCGCAGTCCGTGACCTCGTTCGCCGTCAAGGGCGTCTCCGGAGTCGCGAAGGACGCGAGCCTGTTCAGCAAGGGCACGTCCTACACCCTGACCGGTGTGCAGAGCGGCAAGGCGGTGACCGTCGGTGCGAACGGCACGAGCCTGACGATCAACTCGGCCAACGGCACGGTCGCGCAGGAGTGGCGGCTGGAGGCGAAGTACGGCAAGAAGGGCAGCAACCGTGCCCGCTACGTCTTCGCCAACCCGGCCGAGGACAAGCGGCTCGCCGTGCGGAACAACGTGCCGGTGATCGAGGCCGACACCGGTGAGCGGGACCCGGCGACCGAGTGGATCCTGTCGACCACGGGCGACGGCACATGGACGCTGGTGAACCAGGCGACCGGACGGCTGCTGGAGGTCGGCGGCCAGGCGACGAACGAGGGCGCGGCCGTCACCACGTGGCAGGCCAACTCCGGTTCCAACCAGCGGTGGCGGATCACCGAGACCGGCTGACCGGCACGTTCGGACCCCGAACAGTTCACACAGACGCTCGGCCGGGATGTCCCGGCCGAGCGTCCTGCGTGATCGTGTGGAGCAGGAAGCAGGCGCCGGCGATCTCGATGATGCGGGCCAACGTCATTGGCGGATAGTGCAGTTGGAGGGTCGTTCCGGCGTCGGTGGCGAGCTGGGAGAGCGCGAGGAACGCGTTGAGCCCGCTGACGTCGCAGAAGGTGACCGCGGTGAGATCGACGTCGACGGTGCGGATGCCGTCGTTAACGCATGTGGTCAGTGCGGCGCACAAGAGCGGGGCGGTGGCCAAGTCGATCTCTCCGGCCAGGGTGATCAGGGCACGCGTGTCGCGGTCATGGCGGAAGACGTTCAACTGGGCAGAGCGCATGGCCCCTCCGTCGGGAGTCCCTGTTCGGGCAGGGTCACGCGGCCGGGGTCACGGGCTGCGGACTGTGCTGTCGGTTCGCTCCGTCAGATCAGGTCGATGACGGGCCGGAACAGCCTGACGCTCCAACGCGACGACGGGCTCACTCCGTCGCCTTGCGGGTACGCCGCCTGGGGCGGATCCGCGCGCGGGCCTTCCGGGGCACCCTAGAGGACGGCCCCGGGACGGGCATCCCGGAGCGGCCGTAGTGGAATGCGGAAACGCCGCTGCTGTGCTGCGAGTTGAGCAGGTGGATGAGGAACACACCGACGACGGTCATCGCCACGATCACGGCCACGGTCACGAACACGTCCATCACCCTCACCGCCCCGTCGGCTGATGCGGCAGCCCGGCGGTCACGGCCGGAATCCGTGGACGTGCGGCCGGGTCGCGGGCCTCGTGCCCGCCTTCGGAGTCCCAGACCGCTTGCACGGTCCGGTCGTCCTCGTACACCGTCCGCAGGCTCGCGGCCTCCTCCATCAACCGGCTCGCGCTCGATGTGCGCAGCGGGTCGCTCGCGGCGGCCATCAGCCAGGCGGCCGTGACGGCCGGCGTCCGCGGCGGGATCACCAGCAGATTCCAGCGGCCCATGCGGTACGAGAGCAGCAGCAGTTCGTTCGGGTCCTGCTCGTCCGCGAACCAGCCCACCTTCACCACATGCCCGGCGACGGGCACCTTGCGCGGGATGACCGGCCAGTGGGTGGGGTTCACCGTGACCCGGGTGATCCGGCCCCACAACGGGTCCAGTACCGCGGTCAGGGAGGGGAGCTCCGCCCCGAGGTCGTGGCAGCGGGGCCACCAGGCGCCGTCCAGCAGAGCCGGTGCGGAACCGGCCGGCGCCAGCGACAGACGCAGAGGGGGCGAGGAGGACACCGAGGACCGGTGATCGGCTTCGAGTGTCGGCGAGGAGGAGACGGTCGCAGTCATGACGCGGACCCTGCCCCGGGCCGGCGACAAACCGGCCCGGCATATTCGATCGCCGAAAACGACACGGCGTGGGAGCCGGTGCGCGAAATGTCCTCGGTACCTTCAGCCTACTCCCCGGACCGGCCGAACGGACCGGCCCGGGAAGGGGAACAGCCGGCCGTCCTCACGTCTGCGCCGCCGAACAGTCACACCTGATCGACGACCGCGGCCGCCATGAGCGGTTCCGCGGCCGCCTCGGGTGTGTCCGGGGGCACGACCAGCAGGTCCCAGCGGCCCCGGCCGGGGGCGAGCAGGACGATGGTGTGCGGGGCGGACGCCGTGAGAGACCTGCGCAGTCGTACGACCTGGTTGAAGACCAGCATCCGGCCGGGCACGGCGGACCATGTCGTTCCGTTGACCGTGGCGCTGGTGATGTGACCCCACGCGCGGGGCAACCCCGCGAGCAGCTGGGGAAGTTCGGCGAGCAGGTCGTACGAACGGGGCCACCACGCTCCGTCGATGGGCCGGGGCATACCTCCGCGCGGCGCCAGGCGCAGGCGCAGGACGGGAAGGGAGGGCAGCGGGGGCTGCAGTGCTGTGGTCATGAGATCTCCTGCCAACTGCCTTGCGCGGGCGAGTGGTCGGTGTCAGACGCGGCGGGCCGCTACGCGATCCGGACTCGGCCAGCGCACGTCGTGCACCCATCCGAGCCGCTCGAAGAGGCGGATGACGGCGGCCGACGGGTCGATCTGACCGCGGTCGACGCCGTGCCGGGCGCTGGTGGGGTCGGCGTGATGGAGGTTGTGCCAGCTCTCGCCGAAGGAGAGCAGGGCGAGCGGCCACAGGTTGGTGGCGCGGTCGTGGCGCCGGGTGCGGAACGGGCGCTCACCGATCAGGTGGCACAGGGAGTTGACGCTCCAGGTGACGTGGTGGAGGAGCGCGATGCGGATGAATCCCGCCCACAGCAGGGCCGTCAGCGCGTGCATCCAGGTACCGCCGATGAGCCAGCCGGCGCCGAACGGCAGAGCGAGGGTGAGCGCGCACAGCACCGGGAAGGCGCGGTCGACGGCGCGGATGTCGCGGTCGGCCAGGAGATCGGGGGCGTAACGCTCCGGCGGCGTACGGTCGTTGCGGAACAGCCAGCCGACGTGCGCGTGCAGCAGCCCGCGCAACTGGCCGCGCAGATGCGTGCCGTAGCGGTACGGGGAGTGCGGGTCACCGGGCCGGTCGGTGAAGGCGTGGTGGCGGCGGTGCGTGGCGACCCAGCCGATGACGTCGCCCTGGAAGCTCATCGAACCGGCGACCGCGAGTGCGATCCGCACGGGACGGTTCGCCCGGTAGCCGCCGTGGGTGAGGCCGCGGTGGAAGCCGACCGTGACTCCGAGGCCCGTGATCGTGTAGAGGACCAGCGCGAGGACGATGTCCGCGGGATGGATGAGACTCCCCCACATCAGCCAGCCGGCCAGGCCGAGCGCCACGAACGGCAGGACGACGATCAGCGCCGTCACCGTGACGTACAGTCGCTCCCCGCCGTCGCGCGCGGGCGCCGGACCGTCCGACGGGAAGGCGGACGTCCCGTCGTAGGCCTGCGGCGGCGGGGCGGTGTCCGGCGGGGCCGGGGGAACAGGCGTGATGGGGCTGGGTGACATGGAAGGGGCTCCTTGACCTCTACGAAGGCCGCTGGGACGGAGGTGCGGCCGGGGTCACGGGCTGCCCCTGATGAGTGGGTGGTGTGCTCAAGACGGCCTGTCCGGTAGGCACGAAACACCCTCGTTCTTCCCAAGGTACTCCCCTTGCGCACGGAAGAACCCGGCTCGCACCTGCCGGCGGCCTCCGCCAAGGCGCGCCCGCACCCGCACCGCGTTGACACGAACCCTCGCCGGACGTTGACTGGCAGCACGGCGCAGGTGGTGCCCCGACACGACGGAAGCGGTACACACGACGATGTACGACCAGACACGCGCCCAACAGCCCGCGGACCAGACCCCGGGCCGCGCCGGACGCCGTACCCCGGGCCCTGAGCCCCTGCTCCCGGCGGACGGGCGTGAGGAGATCGTCCGGCGTCTCGGACACGCCGTCAACACCTTCGCGGATGCCCCGCGCGAGGCGCTCGAGGAGGCCGAGGCCGCCTTCGACGAGGCCGCCGCCCAGCTCGCCAAGGTCCTTTCGGAACACCGCGAGGCCCTCCGTGCCGACTGGCAGAACCGGGACCCCGAGACGGACTCCACCGAGCTCCGGCTCGCGCTGAGGCAGTACCGGGAGATCACCCAGCGGTTGCTGCGCGCGTAGGCGTCCACCGGGTCGTCCACACCCAGGGCCTGGGTCCTGGACGGCCCGCCCCGCAGCCCCGGCGGGGCGGAGTAGCGTGAGCGGACCGGGAGTTCTCCGTACGCCGGCTCGTCGTCGGCGTCGTTCTCGGCGCACCACGACACCGGGTGGTCGAGTCGCTGCCCGGGGACAGGGACCGCGACATGAACGCGCCCACCGGTCAACGCGCCGCGCCCGACCGGGCCTTGCCCGCCCCCCTTCGCCTCACCCTGCGCCCGCCGACCTTTCCGCACGGCCCGGTGAGCGGCGCCTGGTGGCCCCGTTCCGACGACCTGTCGGCCGAACTCCCCGCCCTCATCCAGGCGTTCGACACCTCGCGGGGACGTGTCACGCGGCTGACCGCGCACCGCGACACGTGGACTCAGGCGCCGTGCGATCTGCCCGTCGCCGGCCGCACGGTGAAGGCCGCCTGGCTCACGTCCGGGTTCGACCCGCACACCATCCGGCTCTTCTCCTACGGCGTCGGCCACTGGGACCTGCTGGTCGTCCCGCCCGGGACCGAGGCGGCCGCGGCCGCACGGCTGATGGCGGCCGCGGCCGATCCCGCGCTGCGCCGTACCGCGACCGCGCTCCTGGCGGACGAGGACGGGATCCCCTCGGCATCTGTCACCTGATCATCTCCGGGCCGGGAATCCCCGACGCACCGGTTCCCGGTTGGCGATCACCCGCACTGGGCATCACGCAAGGACAGGCCCGGCCGGGCCGGAGATGCGCGGCCCGGGACGCGGCCACGGGGGACGGTCGTCCAAGGAGGGGAAGTGATCCGCCATGCGTACGCGTCGGCGTACCCATCGGCGTTCCGTACGAGTCGAGTACCTGCTGCCCGACCAGGCAGAATCGGCGGGCCGGGCACGGAGGCTGACCGCGCGCTTCCTCGCCCGGCCGGGCCTCGGGGTGACGGGGCTCGACGCCTCACACATCGACGACGCGACGCTCGTCGTCTCCGAGCTGGTCACCAATGCCACCCGGCACGGCGGCGCCTGCCGCCTGTGTCTGCAGATCTCGGACACCCGGGTGACGGTCGAGGTCTATGACGGCAGCCCCGGGCGGCCACGCGTGCGACCACTGACGGCCTGGGGCGAGAGCGGACGAGGTCTCGCCATGGTGCGGTGCCTGGCGGAACGGCTCGATGTGGATCCGCTCGGTGGGGGTGGGAACAGGGTGCGCGCGGTGCTGTCCCTCTGAGCGGTGTGCGTCCGGGGCCTGGCCATGACAGCGCCGCCGCGCGGTCGGGAGGACCGTACGGCGGCGATGTCCTGGCCAGGCGGTGATCCCGGCGTTCCAGGTGTCAGGAGGTGTGCGGGCAGTTGCCGCGGGACTCGGCGATCGTGAGGCTGACGGCCGGCAGCGGGCACAGGAACTGCTCGTAGCGGGTGTCGTTGTCGATGAACCGCTTCAGCCAGGAAATGCTGTACTTCGCGATCGTCGTGTTGGACGTGTTCGGGGTGAAGTGGGTCGCGCCCCGCAGCTCGAGGTAGGCGCGGTCGGTGGCGGAGGGCAGGCTCGCGTAGAACGGCTCGGAGTGGGTCGCCACCGGCGCGATGGTGTCCCCGTCGGCGCCGACGACCAGGGTGGGAGTCCTGACCTCCGGCCAGGTCTTGTCCAGGTTCCAGCCGGTCAACGGGATGGCGGCCTGGAGCGAGGGGCGGGACTTGGCCGCTTCGAGGGTGCCGCCGCCGCCCATGGAGTGGCCCATCACTCCCAGGCGCCCGGCGTCGATGCGGCCCCGGACCGTGCTGCGGTCCACCAGGTAGTCCAGTGCGGCCAGCAACTGGGTGCCGCGGCTGCCCGGTTGGTCGGAGGTGGTCAGGGTGTCGATCGTGAAGACGACGAAGCCCTGGGAGGCGAGTCGCGGGCCGAGCCAGGCGATGGAGGACTGGTAGGCGGTGAACCCGGGTGACACCGCGATCGCTCCGAAAGTGCCGTCGGCGGTGCTGGTCGGGTAGTAGATGGTGCCGCCGCCGAAGCCACTGACAGCGAGTCGCGACACGCTGGTCTCCGAGACGGCGTAGGGGCCGCGGGCGGCCTCGATGCTCGAGGTGGTGGGCGCGGGGCCCCGCTCGTACGGGTTGTCGGCCGCCTGGGCTCCACCGGTCTGCGAGGTCAGCAGGCCGATGAGCGCGGCGGCCGTGGCGACGCCGGAGGCGAGGCGCCCGGAACGGCGGCGTCGGTGGTGGCGGTGCGGGGTGTGCGCGGAACGGGAGGTCTCTGGGTCGTCACTCATGGCGGCTCCTTCGAGAGTGGGGGTTCCGGCGTCCTCGGGCCAGGCATCGTCCGCCGTGTGAGGGGCGTCGTACCCGAGGACGTGACACGAGTCATCCGGCGGGCAACAACGTAGGAGCTGACTAAAAGTCAGTCATCAGTGGAATCACCAGTCATGCCACAGGGCACGCACCGGCACCGCGTCGCACCGTGGAGATCACCGGTCACACCGGTGCAGGGACATCAGACCGGTCCCGGCTCCGCCCGGCCCTGGTCCTCGCCGACGTTCGCCATCAGATGGGCGAGGCCGGTGCGCGAGCGGACACCCAGCTGCGCGAACACGTTGCGCAGGTGGTACTCGACGGTCCGGATGCTGATGGACAGCTCCGCGGCGATCTCCTTGTTCGTCGCCCCGCGCGCCACATCCCGTGCGATGCGTACCTGCTGCGGTGTGAGCGAGGACAGCACCCCCGCCTCGCCGGTCCCGGCCACCTCGCCCGCCGCCCTCAGCTCCGCGCCGGCCCGCCCGGCCCACAGCACCGCACCGCAGCGTTCGAAACCCATCAGCGCGTCACGCAACTGCGTACGGGCCTCGGTGGGCCGGCGCCGCCGACGCAGCCACATGCCGAAGGCCAGCTGGGTGCGCGCGTGTTCGTACGGGCCGGATGCCTGCTCATGGTGAGCGAGCGCGCTGCGGTACAGCTCCTCGCTCCGGTCCGCGGGCGCGACGAGAGCGCGGCACCGCGCCAACTGCGCCGGAGCCTGCGGGTCGGCGCCGAGATCCGCCCAGCCGGCGAACAGGTCGACCATCTCCGTCGCGTCAAGGACCCGGTCGGACAGGACACAGGCTTCGACGAAGCACGGCACGGCAAGGAACCACAGCCCGAAGTGGCCCTGCCGGGCCCCGGGCCGGACCAGCGGGGCCAGCCGGGCGGCCGCCCGCTCGACCTTGCCCGCCCCCAGTTCCGCCCGCGCCTGGGCCCACTCCGCGAGAAACGCGGCCTGGGCCAGCCCATGCGGTTGCGCGACGGCCAGGACGTCCGCGATCCGCGCACGGACCGTGGGCAGGTCACCCGCGATCGACAGCACGAGAGCGCGCACGGCCGACAGGTCGGCGGCGACATTGCGCTGACCGAGTCTGCGCGCGAGTGCCACCCCTTCCTCCGCGTGGGCACTGGCCTGGGGGTGGCGCCCCTCCCGCAACTCGGCGTAGGCGAGGTGCGCCAGGATGCCCGGAACCCTGGCCTCCGCTCCGGCGGAGCGCGCGGACGCCAGGGCAAGTCCCAGGAGCCGGCGCGCGGTGGGGAGCCGGCCCAGCAGGAGGGCCACCTCGCCGGCCTCGCGGAGCTCGTTCGTCTCCGCCCGGGTCGTGACCTGCCGCAACCGCGGCTCCAGGACCGCGCGGGCACGTCGGAAGTCCCCTTCCACCATCGCGCTCATCCCGATGCGATGGGACCTCCAAGCGGCCTCGGGGCATCCCTCGGCACAGAGCGTGGCCTCGCTGCCGGCCCCGCAGGCGTGGCAGGGGCCCACCGTGAAAACGCGTCGGTAGCTGTCGCGGTCACCGGCCGCCCAGGCCGCCGATGCCGCTGCCAGCAGGGCGCGGCGGGCCAGCGGCGGGTCCGTTTCGCGCAGCCCCGCGGCGGCACGCAGCAGCGCCGAGCAGGCATCCGCCACGGGTCCGTCCCGCAGCAGTTCACGACCGTGCGCGAGGGCACGGTGGGCTGCCGTGTCGGTGCGGGCCGAGGAGACGCCGCGGGTCTCGTCGTTCACACGCATCACCGCCTCCAAAGCGTCGACCGCAGCCCAAAGAATGGCCAATAACGGCTCGTCCGTCGACCGTCGGCGCGACATTCCGTGGTCCCTGCACAGAGTGAGCCGCGTCGCATCGGCGGGAGCGAGGCTTGCTATGCAACGAGTTGCATAGCACGATCGGCGTCATGGCGCTCGAACACGCGATCTTGGTGTCGCTCTTGGAGAAACCGGGGTCCGGCTATGAGCTGGCCCGGCGCTTCGAGCGGTCCATCGGCTACTTCTGGACCGCGACCCACCAGCAGATCTACCGCGTCCTCAAGCGCATGGAGAACGACGGCTGGGTCGACGTCCGGGACGTCCCGCAGCAGGGCCGGCCGGACAAGAAGGAGTACTCCGTCGCCGACCTCGGCCGGGCCGCGCTGTCCTCATGGCTGCACGATCCGATCGAGCCGGACAGCGTCCGCCACGACCTGGCGGTGAAGATCCGGGGAGCCGCCTTCGACGACCCGGCCGCCCTGATCCACGAGGTGGAGCGGCACCGGCAGGCGCACCGAGCCCGGCTGGAGCACTATCTCGCGGGCGAGGAGCGGGACTTCACGGGACCCGAGGCGAGCGCGGCCGCTGCGCAGGAGCCGCTGGACGCGGAGCGAGAGCTCCAGCACGTCGTACTGCGCGGCGGCATCGCGTACGAGCGCATGATGATCGACTGGCTGGAGGACGTGCTGACCACGCTGACCCGGTTCGCTCCGGACCACTGACGTCGCCGCGCCCGCCGTCCTACCGCTCCCCTCCAGCCGCCCCACTTCATGATTCCCATCCGTCCGCCCGCCGAAAGAGGCCCTCATCATGGCTGACCAACTGCTCTTCAACCCGCGCACCTACGACCCCGCGCACTTCGACCCCGAGACACGCCGCCTGCTGCGTGCCACCGTCGACTGGTTCGAGGAGCGCGGGAAGCGACAGCTGATCGAGGACTACCGGACCCGCGCCTGGCTCGGGGACTTCCTCGCCTTCGCCGCGAAGGAGAACCTGTTCGCCACGTTCCTGACACCGGCGTCCGCCGCACCGCAAGGCGCCCCGGACAAGCGGTGGGACACCGCCCGCATAGCCGCGCTCAACGAGATCCTCGGCTTCTACGGCCTGGACTACTGGTACGCCTGGCAGGTCACCATCCTCGGCCTCGGCCCGGTCTGGCAGAGCGAGAACACCGCGGCCCGCGACCGCGCCGCGGAACTCCTCGACCAGGGAGAGGTGTTCGCGTTCGGCCTGTCCGAGAAGGCCCACGGCGCCGACATCTACTCCACCGACATGCTCCTGACGCCCGACAGCGATGGCGGCTTCCGCGCCACCGGCTCCAAGTACTACATCGGCAACGGCAACGCCGCCGGACTCGTCTCCGTCTTCGGCCGCCGCACCGACGTCGAGGGCCCCGACGGCTACGTGTTCTTCGCCGCCGACAGCCGTCACCCGAACTACCACCTGGTCAAGAACGTCGTCGACTCGTCGAAGTTCGTCAGCGAGTTCCGCCTGGAGGACTACCCCGTCACGGCCGAGGACGTCCTGCACACCGGCCGCGCCGCCTTCGACGCCGCACTCAACACGGTCAACGTCGGCAAGTTCAACCTGTGCACCGCCTCCATCGGCATCTGCGAACACGCGATGTACGAGGCCGTCACCCACGCCCACCACCGCGTCCTGTACGGCCGCCCCGTCACCGCCTTCCCGCACGTGCGCCGCGAGCTGACCGACGCGTACGTCCGGCTCGTCGGCATGAAGCTGTTCAGCGACCGCGCCGTCGACTACTTCCGCTCGGCCGGCCCCGACGACCGCCGCTACCTGCTCTTCAACCCGATGACGAAGATGAAGGTGACCACGGAGGGCGAGAAGGTCATCGACCTGATGTGGGACGTGATCGCCGCCAAGGGCTTCGAGAAGGACAACTACTTCGGCCAGGCGGCCGTGGAGATCCGCGGTCTGCCCAAGCTGGAGGGCACGGTCCACGTCAACCTGGCGCTGATCCTGAAGTTCCTGCGCAGCCACCTCCTCGACCCGGCCGAGTACCCGAGCGTGCCGACCCGCCTCGACGCGGCCGACGACGACTTCCTGTTCCGGCAGGGTCCGGCCCGCGGTCTGGGCTCGGTGCGCTTCCACGACTGGCGCCCCGCCTTCGACGCGTACGCGCATCTGCCCAACGTCGCCCGACTGCGCGAACAGGCCGACGCGCTCTGCGAGTTCGTCGCCACGGCGGGACCGGACGCGGAGCAGAGCCGCGACCTCGACCTCGTCCTGTCCATCGGCCAGCTCTTCGCGCTCGTCGTGCACGGCCAGCTCGTCCTGGAGCAGGCCGCCCTGACCGGACTCGACGCGGACGTGCTCGACGAACTCTTCGCCGTCCTCGTGCGGGACTTCTCCGGGCACGCCGTCGAACTGCACGGCAAGGACTCGGCGACCGAGGAGCAGCAGGAGTGGGCCCTGGGCTCGGTCCGCCGACCGGTCGTCGACCCGGCCCGCACGGAGCGCGTCTGGCAGCGGGTCGAGGCGCTGGCCGGCGCGTACGAGATGGCCCCGTAGCCGCGCCGCACACATCAGCGGTGGCCGGGCTCCCCGTGAACCCGGCCACCGCGTCGGCGGGCCGGCGCTCACCGGGCGGGCGCGTCGCAGGTGACGTCCGTGGCCGGGAGGCGGCCGGTGGCGAGGTAGGCGTTGACCGTGGCGTCGACGCACGGGGTGCCGTAGACGCCGTACACCGCGTGCTGGTCGGCCCCGCGCAGGGTGACCAGGCGCGAGGAGTGCCACATCCGCCGCACCGCTGTGGCGCCCTCGTAGGTGGTGCGCGGGTCGCCGGTGGCGTTGACGAGGAGGGCCGGGAGGTCGTCCCGGATGGTGGTCGGGCGTTCGCGGGGCCGGTCCCAGAAGGTGCAGGGGCTGAGGTTGTACGTCACGGGCCCGAGCAGCGGGTCCTTCGCGCGGGCCCGCTGGACGTCACGCCAGTAGACCTCCGGGTCCCGCGGGGCCGCGACGTCCCCGCACAGGATCGCGGACTGGACGCTGCCGTAGTGGGAGTCGGTGCCGGTCAGCTCGAACCCGAGGACCTCGGCGAGCCACGGGGAAGGGGTCACCGGGTGCCCGTCCGCCGCGCGCAGCAGGTCCCGCATCCCCTGGGCGAAGTCCCCGTAGGCGGCGTCGTTGTCCTGCGAGAGGCCGTTGAAGACGACAAGAGGCATGACGTGCTCGTCCACCGCGTGGTCCCCGAGCCGCAGCGGGGTGCGGGCCGCGGTGGCCTGGACACGGTCCACGGCGGCCAGCACCGCGCCACGGGTACGACCCAGACCGTACGTGGTGTCCCGGGCGGCGGCCCACGAGGCCCAGCCCTCCAGCGCGTGGCGGTTGGCCTTCTCGGTGCCCTTCAGCAGCCGGGGACCGTACCGGGCCGGGTCCAGGACACCGTCCAGGACGACCCGGTCGGTGCGGCGGGGGAACATCGTGGCGTACACCTCGCCGAGGTAACTGCCGTACGAGTACCCGAGATAGGAGATCCGCCGCTCGCCGAGCGCGGCGCGGATGACGTCCATGTCGCGTGCGGTGTTGCGGGTGGTGACGAACGGCAGCACATCGCCCTCGTGCCGCCGGCAGAGCTGGGCGAGGTCCTGGGAGAAGGCCGCCACGCGGTCGAACCCGGCGCGGTCGACGCCCGCGCTGCGGAACGCGGAGCCGGTCGGCCACTCACAGTCCAGCGGGGTGCTGCGGCCCACGAAGCGGGGGTCCACGCCCACCACGTCGTACCGTGCCGCGACGTCCTTCATCGCCTTGCTCACCCACGGCGGGTCGCCGAGCGTCTGCCCGCTGGGGCCACCGCCGTTGAGCAGCAGCGGGCCGACACGGCGGGCGGTGTCGGTGGCGCGGATCCGGGAGATCGCGACGGTGATCGTACGGCCGTCGGGGGCACCGTAGTCCAACGGCACGGTCACGTCGGCGCACCTGGCGCCCGCCTGCTCCAGCTCCTTGCCGGTCGCGTCGTCCGGGCCGCGCACACAGCTCTTCCAGTCGAGGCGCTGGTGGTGGTAGCGGGCGAGAGGGTCGGAGGCCGCCTGCGCCGGGAGGCCCGTCACGGGTAACGCGGCCACGGCGAGAGTGGTGGCGGCCAGTCCCAGGACGACCCTTCTCGCCGTTCCCGAGGCACCTCGCGGTACGTGAGGCGCTTGCGGTGGCCGTAGTGCGCGGGCTGTCGGGATCACTGCTGGTTCCCCTCTGTCGCTGTTGTCGGTCCTTTCGTGTCAGAAGCTATGCACGCGCCTCTGCGGGGTCACTCGGGCTGGCGGCCGATTCGCGGTGGGGGCAGCATCAGCTCGGAACAGGGGGTATGCCCCCGGGGTGAGAGAGGCGCCGCCCGTCCACGATGGTTCGACTTGCGAGCGCGGCCCACGCCGCCGGAATCCCGGATCCCCTCGGCATAGGATCGTGGAGACGTCGATCTTGGCCCGTCCCGGCAGGGAAGGCCGGAGGGCCGAGCCGGTGGGCCATGGCGGACACGACGCAGCATCCGGACCGTGCGAGGAGAGAATGGCTCCGACCACCCGACTCGCTGGAGCGCCATGAACACGGCCCGCTCGACGCACGTCACGGAGCCTGACGGCTCCGACAAACGGGCGCGCGCTCTGGCCAGACTCGCCCTGCTGTGTGTGGCGGGTGCCGTCGCGTCCGTGGCGGCGGGCGCGGACCGACTGCTGATTCTGCTGCTGGGCCTGGGCGGGCTGGGAGTGGCCGGCGCTGGCCTGTGGTGGGCGCTCGCGCACCGGGGGCTGGCGCGTGTGTGCGGCGCTCTGCTGGCCGTGGGTGCTCCGGTGGGCGTGCTCGTCCTGTACGCCGTCTCTGGTCTGTGGGTCGTCGCGGTGGCGGCACTGGGGGCGTGGATGGCGGCGCTGGCCTGCGCCAGAAGTGCGTTGCGCCGTCGGCGCAGGCCGCACGGCATGCGCTCGCGTTCAGCCCGGCCGCCCGGCCGACCGGTGCTGATCATGAATCCGCGTTCCGGGGGCGGCAAGGTCGGCGAGCACAAACTGGTGGAGCGGGCGGAAGCGCTCGGCGCCCGCGTCATTCTGCTCGACCTCGACACCCGCCCCGATCCGGCGGCGCTCGCCCGCCAAGCCGTCGCGGACGGCGCTGATCTGCTCGGGGTGGCCGGCGGCGACGGCACGCAGGCCCTGGTGGCGGAGGTGGCCGCCGCACACGACGTACCGTTCATGGTCCTGGCCGCCGGGACCCGCAACCACTTCGCGATGGACCTGGGCCTGGACCGCGCCGACCCCGCCGCCGGCCTCGACGCGCTGTCCGACGGTGTGGAACTCCGCGTGGATCTGGGCGACGTGGCCGGGCTGCCGTTCGTCAACACGGTCTCCTTCGGGGCGTACGCCGAGATCGTGCAGAGCCCCGACTACCGCGACGCCAAGGCGATCACCGTCCTCGACCAGCTGCCGGACCTGCTGCTCGGCGAGGCAGCGGCGCAGCTGGAGGCCCAGGCCGATGGGGAGCGACTACCGGTTCCGCAGGCCTTGCTGGTGAGCAACAACCCCTACGCGCGGGCCGACCCGCTCGGCGCCGGGCGCAGAGAACGCCTCGACGCCGGCCGGCTCGGAGTGCTCGCCGTCCGGATCGAGGGTGCCGCCCAGGCCGCCGAACTGGCGTTGCGGGGCGAACGGGCCAGCGGCATCACCTCGCTGACGGCACGTCAGGTGACCGTCACGGCCGACACCGACCTCATCGCCGTGGCCGTCGACGGTGAGGCGCTGACCCTGCCCCCGCCGGTCGTGTGCGCGGTCCGCCCCGGTGTCCTGCGGGTCCGGGTGCCCCGGCACCGGCCCGGCGCGTCCTACACGGCTCCGTCCGTGGACTGGCGGCGCATCGTCCACCTCGCCCTCGACCGAACTCCCCCATCCACCCGCACGACGCAGGAGCAGAGTGATGTCTGACCGCCCGCAGCGCCATGACGGCGCCCCCCGAGCGCTGTTGCGTGATCTCGCCGCCCTCGACCAGGCGCTGTACGAGGCAGTGAAGATCACCGACACTCCGACCCTGGACCACGCCCTGCGACGGCTGTCCGCGGCGGCGGACCACTCCAAGATCTCGTTCGCGGTCGCCGGGCTGCTGGCGCTGTGCCCCGGCCGTCCCCGCCGTGCCGCGGCCCTGGGCGTCGCGGCCATCGGGGTGGCCTCGGCCGGGGCGAACCTGCTCGGCAAGAAGCTGGTACGCCGGCCCCGGCCCCATCGGGCCGAGGACTCGCCCTTCCCCGGGCGGCACGTGCCCATGCCCGCCTCCGCCTCCTTCCCCTCCGGCCACACCGCCTCGGCCGTCGCCTTCGCGGCCGCCGTGGGCCCCGCTCTCCCCGCCGCCACGCTTCCGCTGGGTCTGCTCGCCTGTGCCGTCGGCTACTCCCGTGTCCACACCGGTGTGCACTATCCGGGCGACGTGATCGCGGGCGCCGTGCTCGGCACCGGCGCGGCGGCCGTCATCCTCGCCGCGTCCGGCTGGGACCGTCCTCGCCGGCTCCGGCTGCCCTGATTCCGGCGCAGGCGGGCCATTGCACTCTGCCTCACACCCCGTCGACGTCGCGCAGTTGGGCGCGGGCGGTGATGCCGAGCTTGGGGAAGATCTTGTGCAGGTGGAAGCCGATGGTGCGCGGTGAGAGGTAGAGCCGCGCACCGATCTCGCGGTTGGTGAGGCCCTCGGCCGCCAGCCGGGCGATCTGCAGCTCTTGGGGCGTCAGGTCGGCGACGACGTCGGGTGCGGCGGCCGGCGTCGCGGTCACGCCCGCGGCGCGGAGTTCCACCGTCGCCCGCTCGGTCCAGGGGCGTGCGCCCAGTCGTTCGAAGGTCTCAAGGGCGGTGACCAGCAGGGGACGTGCCTCGGCGGTGCGTCGGCGGCGGCGCAGCCACTCGGCGAAGTCGAGGTGGGCCAGGGCGTGTTCGAAGGGCCAGCTCGCGGCGGCGGCGCCGGTCGCCGCGCGGAAGTGCGGCTCGGCGGCCTCGGGCGCGCTCAGCAGGGCCCGGGCGCGGTGCACGATCGCGGCGAGCCGGGCGGAGCGCGGCCGTTCAAGGGCGCGCTCCGCCGCGTCGAGCACAGTGCGGGCATCGTCCGTCCGGCCGGCGCGGACGGCCGCGGCGGCGAGATCGGCGAGGTAATACAGGGAGGCGTGGTGGTGGACGGGGGCCGGGCGGTCTTCGTCGGTGAAGGTACGGCGCAGCTGGCCGTACGCCGTCTCGTGGTCGCCCTCCGCCAGGGCTGCCAGCGCGAGCGCGTGCCGGTGACGTACGTACAGGCTGCGGGCCTTGCGCAGGTCCCGGCCGCGGACGGCGTCCCGCACCTGGGCGCGCGCACCGTCGTGGTCGCCACGGGCGGCTCGTACGGTGGCCTGGAGCAGCGGTGATCCGACGCTGACGTTGTCGGCGCCCGCCTCCGTCGCCGTCCAGAAGGCGTTCTCGGCGGCTCCCAGGGCCGCGTCCCATGCTCCGCTCTCGAAGTAGGCGAGCGCCAGAGCCTGTGCGACGGTGCAGTTGACGCCTGCGGTGGCGGCCTGTCGCAGGTGGTCCATGGCCTGGCCGAGGAGACGGACGGCTTCGTCGGTCTCGTCCAGGATCCAGGCCGCGCCGCCGAGCGTGACGAGTCCGGACAGCGTGCGGTCCGAGTCGTCCGGCAGGATGTCGACCGCGTGGGCGAGGTTCTTCAGCGCCTGGGGCCGGTCCGTGAACGGATGGGCCGCCGCCCGCGGCCAGACCCGGTCGCTCTCGTTCGGCTGCGGTGCGATCAGGCCGTCGATCCGCTGGATCTCGTGCCGGTAGCGCGGATCGCCCGAGTTGTACGCCGGGGCAGCGGCCGTTCCCAGGGCGCTCAGGGCGAGGGCCGGTGCCGGGACGGCCATCGATTCGGCCACCGGGAGCAGATGGGCCACGGCGTCGTCGTGCCGCAGCGTCACCGCGAGGGACCAGCCGGCGCGCAGGGAGGCCTCGGCGAGGAGTTGGGGGTCGTCGGTCAGCGTGGTCACGCGGCCCGCGATCTCCCCCACCCACTGCGGATGCCCCGCGTACATGGCCGACTCGGCCGCGGCGAGCAGACGGCGGGCGCGTTCCGGCGGGTCGGGGGTGAGTTCCGCGGCGCGTTCCAGGGCGGTCGCCGCGGCGGCGTGTCCGCCGCGGTGCCGGAAGCGTCGCGCGCTCTCGGCCAGCACGCGGGCGATGTCCTCGTCCGGGCCGAGGGCGGCCGCGGCGAGGTGCCAGGCGCGGCGGTCGGGTTCGTCGGCGAGGGCGGCGGCGAGGGTGAGGTGGGCTTCGCGGCGTTCGGCGAAGGAGACGGCCTGGAGGACGGCGGAGCGCACGAGGGGGTGGCGCAGCCGTACCTGGCCCCCCTCGACACGCACCAGCCCCGCCTGCTCGGCGGGTTCCCACACTTCCGGTCCGCCCACGTCCGGGAGGTCCGTCATTTGTGCGGTGCCCGCGGCCGCCGCCAGCAGCAGGGCTCGTCGGGTCGCCGGTGGCAGTGCGGGGAGGTCGGCGGCGAACAGGCGCTCGAGACGGGCGGTCAGAGGCAGCGAGTCGGCGGCGGCGAGGTCGCGGCCGCCCGGGTCCCTGGCGAAGGCTCGGGTGAGCTCGATCAGGGCGAGGGGATTTCCCGCCGCCTGCTCGATGATCCGCGCGCGTATCCGGCCGCGCGGTGGCGTCGGCTGCGCGTCCAGCAACAGCCCGGCGGCGGCCCGGTCCAGCGGACCGGCGGTCAGATGCGGGAAGTCCCGGTCGAAGCGGGCCGGCACGGCTTCGTCGCGTGCCGCCAGCAGCAGGGCGGCGTGTTCCCCGTCAAGTCGCCGGGCTACGAAGGCCAGTACGTCCAGTGAGCTCACGTCCAGCCACTGGGCGTCGTCGACGGCGATCAGGAGGGGGCGCTGCCGTGAGGTCTCCAGGAGCAGCGTCAGCACCGCGGCCCTGATCGACAGCGGGTCGGACGCGGTCGTCGCGTCGGCCGTCTCCATGGCCAGCGCGTGGCACAGGGCATCGCGCTGACGGGCGGGAAGCCGCTCGATTCCGCCCAGCACGGGATTCAGCAGCTGATGCATCCCGGCGAAGCCGAGATCCTGCTCCCCCTCGCAGCCCCGGACCCGCAGCACACGCAGGCCGCGCTCGGTGGCCCGCGCGGCGGCCCGGTCCATCAGGGTGCTCTTTCCGGCTCCGGGCTCTCCGGTGAGCACGAGCACGCGGGGACCGTCGCCGTCGAGCGCGTCGATCAGGTGCGTGATCCGTGACAGTTCACGGTCCCGGCCCAGGAGCAAGGGGGTGTGCTCCTGCCCGGCCTCGACGTCACCGAGGCCGCCCGAGCCACCGAATTCCATGAAGTACCGCTCCCACCCGCCGCCGTTCACGTCTCATTTTGCCAGCTCGGTGTCGCACGACCGGTCACATGACAGAAGCGCCGGCCGTCTCCTGGCTGACAGCATCCGATCATCGGGCGCGTCGCGGAGGACTGCCCGGATCGCCGACGGTGCCGGTCCGGGAACGTGGGCGGACGTCCGGCAGCCGGCCCGACGGAGGGCCGCATCGCGGGGACGGCGACGCGGATCGACCGCCCGGCCTCTCCTGGTGTGCGGTGCTGGACCGCTACCGGTGCACTGGTACCGGGGCACCGGCACGCGACCGCCGCCGAACGCCTGATTCCGGCGCCGTGATCGAGGCGCCCGCAGCACTCGTCAAGAACCTGAGGAGAACGACATGTCTGACGCCGTGGAACCGGTCCAGCCGGTGCTGGAGCCGGCGGCAGCCGCCTTCGCGGAGGCGACCGCGAACCCGCCGTACCTCTTCGACCTGGGCCCGGTCGAGGGCCGCAAGGCGGTCGACGAGGTGCAGTCCGGGGAGATCACCAAGCCCGCGATCGACGAGGAATGGATCACCGTGCCCGGCGGGCCCACCGGCAGCGTCCGCACCCGCATCGTCCGCCCCGCAGGCGCCCAGGGCACCCTCCCCGTGATCCTCTACATCCACGGCGCCGGCTGGGTCTTCGGCAACGCCCACACCCACGACCGCCTCGTCCGCGAACTCGCCACCGGCGCGAATGCCGCGGTCGTCTTCCCCGAGTACGACCTCTCGCCCGAGGCCCGCTACCCGGTCGCCATCGAGCAGAACTACACCGTGGCCCAGTGGATCGTGCAGGAAGGCGCCGCCAACAACCTGGACGCCACCCGCATCGCCGTCGCCGGGGACTCCGTGGGCGGCAACATGAGCGCCGCGCTCACCCTGATGGCCAAGCAGCGCGGCGACGTCCCGCTGGTCCAGCAGGTGCTGTTCTACCCGGTCACCGACGCCGCCTTCGACACCGGCTCCTACCACCAGTTCGCCGAGGGCTACTTCCTGCGCCGCGACGCCATGCAGTGGTTCTGGGACCAGTACACCACCGACGAAGCCGACCGCGCCCAGATCACCGCCTCCCCGCTGCGCGCCACCACCGAGCAGCTCACCGGCCTGCCCCCGGCCCTCATCATCACCGGCGAGGCCGACGTCCTGCGCGACGAGGGCGAGGCCTACGCCAACCACCTCCGCACCGCAGGCGTCCCCGTCACCGCCGTCCGCTACCAGGGCATCATCCACGACTTCGTCATGCTCAACGCCCTGCGCGACACCCACGCCGCCCACGCCGCGATCAACCAGGCCATCACCACCCTGCGCACCGCGCTGCACGGCTGATCCGACAAGGAGATCCCCATATGTCCACCACTCCCACCGTTCTGCTCGTGCACGGCGCCTTCGCGGACGCCGGCAGCTGGGCCGGGGTCGTCGAAGAGCTCCAGAGCGACGGCATCCCCGTGATCGCGCCGCCCAACCCGCTGCGCGGCCTCGCGTCGGACGCCGCCTACGTCGCCTCCCTGGCCTCCCAGATCGACGGCCCGGTCGTCCTCGTCGGGCACTCTTACGGCGGCGCGGTCATCACCGTGGCCGGTGCCGCGGAGAACGTGGTCGGCCTGGTCTACGTGGCGGCCTACGTCCTCCAAGAGGGCGAGAGCCTCGGCGAGTTGCAGGGGCGCTTCCCGCTCTCCCCGCTCGTGAGCAACCTCAAGCAGTGGACGTACCCGGTGCCGGACGGCGACCCGGCCGTCGAGGTCACCATCGCCGAGGACGCCTTCCCGGCGGTGTTCGCCGCCGATGTGCCCGCGGAGGTCACCAAGGTTCTCGCGGCGACCCAACGCCCTCTGGCCGCAGGGGCGTTCGAGGAGACGGCGCCCGTGGCCGCGTGGCAGACCAAGCCGTCCTGGGCGCTGGTCGCCGGCGCGGACGAGGCGATCAATCCCGAGGTCGAGCGTTTCGGCGCCAAGCGGGCCGGGGCCACGATCGTCGAGGCGGAGGGCGCTTCGCACGCCGTGGCGGTCTCGCGGCCCAAGGAGGTCGCCGACCTGATCCGTGAGGCGGTCCGCGCGACGCGCTGACGGCACGCGGACCGAGCGGCGCGGCCGGACATCCTCACGGTGTCCGGCCGCGCCGCTCTCACTGCCCCCGGGGGCGGTCGTCATCGAGAGCCGAGACGTCGGCTTTCAGCGGCGTTCGGGCAGGTCCGACTCGGCCGGCAACTGGGACGGCGCGAACTTCGCGGCCGGCTTCTTGCCGCAGAACGCGGCCTCGAGGGTGCCGCCGAGCGCGGTGTTCGCGGATCCCTTGTTGGAGGTGTTGGCCATCGCGGAGAGGCTGCGCCGGCCGTCGGCGGTCGCGAAGGCGTAGGTGTAGAACCCCTGCACGGTGCCGGTGTGGCCGTAGATCCGCGTGCCGCAGGACAGGTCGTAGCGGCGCAGACCGAGGCCGTAGAAGCGGGTGTTGGTGGTGTCGGTCGGCGTGACGGTGGTCATCGCCTCCAGCATCCGCGGCGACAGCAGCCTGCCCCGCATCAGCGCGGTCACGAAGGTGTTCAGGTCCGCCGGGCTGGAGATGACCGCCCCGGCCGACTGCGCCCAGGAGACCGTCTGCTCGGTGGAGTCCACCAGCGGCGCACCGGCCTCGTCGGGGTGCAGATAGCCGTGCGCGTGGAGCCCCGCGATGCGGACGTCGGGGTGCACGTACGAGGTGTTGCGCAGCCCGAGCGGCCCGAAGATGCGGCGCTGGTACTCCTTGGCGACCGACTCCCCGGTGACCTTCTCGATGAGCATGCCTACTACCACGAAGTTCGTGTTGGAGTACTTGTAAGCGACGCCGGGCTCGGTGGTGCGGGGCTCGCTCAGCGAGAGGTCCACCAGTTCCTGGTAGCTGAAGACCCGATTGCGTACGGCCTCGAAGCCGGGCACGGTGTGCTCGAACATCGCGTCGGTGTAGTCCGCGAGCCCGCTGCGGTGGGTCAGGAGGTGCCGCACTGTGATGCGGTCGTCGGGCAGCAGTCCGGGAAGGTACCGGTTCACCGGCGCGTCGAGCTCCAGCTTCCGCTCCTGGACGAGTTGGAGCAGCACCACGCTGGAGAAGGTCTTGCTGACGCTGCCGATACGGAAGCGTGCGCGGATGTCCATGGCGGCGCCCGACTCCCGGTCGCGCACTCCCACGGTCCGGGCCTGGACACCGTCGGGGCCGGTGAACCGGGCCATCGCTCCCGGCGCGCCCTCGGCCAGGGCGGCGTTCAGCGCGGCGACCACCCCTTCCATGTCGGGTGCGGGCGTGGTCGCCTTGGTGGCACCGGGAACGGCGGGCGCGGCGTGGGCGGTGGTGGCGGGGACGACACCGGCGGCGAGCGCGGCGATCAGGGTGGCGCCCGCGGCCAGCCGCCGGCGGTTGTTCAGGGTCACGTCAGTTCCTCGGCTCGAAGAGTGGGGCACAGCAGGCGGGAGCGGTCCGCCGGCTCAGGGGCACTGTCGGATCTGCTGCTTCCAGACCTCCGGGCTGCCGGTTTCCAGGTACCAGTCGTTGACGAAGCCGCCGTAGCTGTTGCCGACCTCGACCCACATCCAGTACCGGTAGTTCGGGTTGTCCGCCGCCCCGTCGCCCAGCGTCCAGCAGGTGAGGCCGACCTGGTTGCCGTTGTAGAGGCGGCTGTACGCCTGGGCGATCGGGCCGTACTGGTAGCCCGGGCCGGTGCGCACCTGGAGCCAGGAGCCCGGGTCGATCCCGGTGACCTTGGTGCAGGGGATCGTGGAACCGGACATCTGGCACGGGTAGGTCGCGGCGTTCGCCGGAGTGGCCGTGCCCATCAGTGTCGCGGCGGTCGCGAAGGCGGCCGCGAAACCGAGGATCTTTCGGCGTACGGAGTTCATGGGTTCCCCCTCGTCGAGGTCAGGGTCTTCAGCACCGGGATCCGCTGCTGCCACACGGCGGGGTCGCCGGAGTCCCGTTCCTCATGCGTGTCTGCGCGGGGGCACAGCGATGTGCGCGGTTGGTCAGCCGCCCACCGTCCCCCGTGGTCGGACACAGTCTGTTCAAAGCGGGCGGCACGGCCCAGCATTTCGAGCAGCTTCAAAACGTGTCCCGATCCCCGTCTTTGCTCGGGTTGTTCGAAACCTTTGCTCAGGCCCGTGCGTCCCAAGGGGTGCTGGTACGTCAATGGGGGGTGTTCATGGCCCGGTTCTCCGAGTTGTGTCTGGGGCCGCTGGAATCAGTGCCGGTCTCGGTCGTGGCGCAGCCCGGCGTCACCTTGATGTCGCTCGTCGCGGACGCGCTGGGCGGACGTACCCAGGGGGTGCACCCCACGTGGCGGCGCGCGCTGCGCTCGGCGGTGCCCGAGGGGGCGGAGGCGGTGCTGCGGCCGCTGTTCACCCGTGAGTACTCGATGGTTCCCGACTGCCTCACCCCCACGGCACCCCTGTGGGAGACCGATCTCTCGGTCCAGCTGGACCGTCTGGCGGAGGTCTCGCCCCATCTGCTGCTGCGGGAGCTGGAGTCGGACTTCGGGGGGACGGTCCCTCGGCAGTGGCAGTCGGTCGTCGACCGGCCGAAGGCCTTCATCCACGCGTACGCGGCCATTCTCAGCGCCGTGTGGGAGGCTTTCGGGCCGGTCTGGGCGCGGGCCGGCGCCCTGCTGGCCCGGGAGACCGAGCGGGTGGGTGTGGCGGTCGTCAGCAACGCCCTGCCGCTCGTCATGAGCGGGCTCGGGCCCAAGATCCGCTTTTCCGGGCAGACCCTGTACGTGCCCGATCCGCACCCCGAGACATTCGAGCGGGGTGCCCGCCGTGTGGTGCTGGTGCCCATCGTGTCGGGCAACGGTGCCTCGGTCTTCAGCTTCGACCGTTCCGACGCCGTGTGGTTCGGCTATCCCGTGCCCGGCCTGAACACGCTGTGGACCGCTCGGGAGGCCACCACCCAAAGGGACCCGCTCAAGCTCGTGGTGGGTTCCCTGCGGGCGGGGATCCTGCGCGAGCTCGTCCGCCCCTGCACCATGGGCTCCCTGGCCTCCGCGCTCAACTGCACGCCGGCGACCGTGACCTACCACTGCGGTCAGCTGGAGGCGGCCGGTCTCCTCAGCCGGGAGCGGCGAGGGCAGCATGTGGTGGCCCGGCGTACGACGTCAGGTGCGACACTCGTCCACTTGCTGTCGAGCTGAGCCCGCACGCGGCGAGCGCCACCCTGACATCCGTCAGGACCGCCGCCCCCACTCCCCTTCCTAAGGTTCGAGTCGTCTTCCAGGCCCCGGCCGTGCTGCGGGGCACCCTCCACAGACAGGAAGAGACGGCTTTCATGCGCCTTGACAGTGTCCGCATCACGCTGAAAAAGGGTGTCCACGTCGAAAGGCATCACATGCCCCGAATTCTGCACGGCACCGACGCGCTCGCCCTCGCACCGGCCAACTCGATCAATCCCAGGGAGCACAACCTGTGAAGCGCCCTCTTCTCGCTGTCGCCGCCGCGCTCCTGCTGATCGGCGGCGTGGCAGGCTCCGCCGCCGCGGATGCCCCGGCCGGGCAGCCGGTGCGCCCCGCCGCCGCGTCCGTCGAGGTGCCCTCCGGTGTCAGCGCCGGGGTCGCCGTCTTCGACCGGCAGACCGGCACCTTCACCGAGCAGCTCAACTCGAGCACCCGCTTCCGGTCCGCCTCGATCGTCAAGCTGCTGATGGCGCTGGACTACCTGTGGGACCGAGGCCCCGACTACACCGTGCCCGCCGCCGACCGGGCATGGCTGGAGCCGATGCTGCGCAGCAGCAACGACAGCGCCGCCAACAACTACTGGTCGGACCACGGCGGTACGGCGATCATCACCCGCATGGTGAAGAACCTCGAGCTCAAGGACACGGCGGTGCCGCCCGCCGGGAAGGAGGGCTTCTGGGGCTACACCGCCCTCTCCGCGCGCGACACGGTGACGATCTACCGCTACCTCCTGGACTCGGCGCCCGCCCCGGTGCGCACCTTCGTGATGGACAACCTGCGTCAGTCCACCCGCTGCGCCTCCGACAAGTTCGACCAGCACTTCGGTATCGCCGGGGCGTTCTCGAAGCCGTGGGCGGTGAAGCAGGGTTGGTCGGGAGCCTCCTTCGAGAAGGGCACCTGCGGCACGGCGAGCACCGCGTCCGCGTCCGCGGCCGGTACGTCGAGCCCGGCTCCGGCCGCCGCGGACGTGGACGTGGACCTGGACCGGCCCGCACTGCACAGCACCGGCACCGTGGGCGCCGGTGACCGGTCCATCGTGGCCGTGTTCACCCTGCATCAAGTCGGCACGTCGTACGGGAAGGCGTACACGGACATCGGCCGGCTGACCCGCTCCCTGAACGTTCCCGGCGCCACCCGGCCCGCGGGATGGTGGTACGGCACATGGAGCGACCATGTGAACGTCCGGCCCAACCCGAACACGGGCAACACTGCCATCACCCAACTCCCCGCAGGCGTCGAGGTGTTGGTGGGCTGCCAGGCGAGGGGCGAGAAGGTCGACGTACCGCCGTACAGCAATGACTGGTGGGCGTACCTCCCCCAGTACAACGGCTGGATCTCGAACATCTACATCAACTCGCCCGACAACAAGATGCCCGACGTCAAGGACTGCTGAACGGCCTTGAGCGACAGCTCCGCTTCCTCACCCTCCGTACGCGGCGAGGTAGCGGAGCACCTTGTCGACATGGGGCCGCACGCGTTCGGGGACGCCGCCCTCGGTGATGACCGTGCGGTCGCTGGTTCGGTAGCCGGCCGCCATCAGCGCGGGAAGGTCCTTGGCCGGCATCTCCTCCTTCTTGAACTGCTGGTCGAGCCAGCACACGTACAGCGACATCGTGGAGATCGCGTCCGGGGGCGACATGTAGTCCTTGTCGCCGTCGCCGTCACCGTCGACCGCCCAGGCCCGGAACACCGACGGCGTCCACATGGCGATACCGAACTCCTCGCTCTTCGGGCGGGACGCGTCCGCGTCGAAACCGCTCTCCGCCTTGATCATGGCGGCGAGGAACGCGGGCGTGACCTCCGCGTCGGTGCAGCGGTGGGCGGCCTTCACGATGATCGGTCGCAGTGCCTTGGGTACGTCGGAGTCCTCCGGGATCTCCCCGGCGGCCGGACTGTGGGCGCCGGTGACGACGGTCGCCGTACTGCGCCCCTGATCGTCATCGTCGTTTCCCGCGCCTCCGCCGCCCCCGAGCAGCGCGGCCCCGCCGATGGCGGCGGCCGACAGGGCGGCCAGCGCCACGGCGGCGACCGGCAGCAGGCGGCGCCGTCGACGCGGGGTCGCCAGCTGCTCGATGCGGGCGGACAGGCTCGCGGCGGTGTGGCGCGCTCGGCCGGCGTGGTCGGGTGCCAGGCAGTCCTCGATGAGTCGGCGCCAGTTCTCCTCGAGTCCGGCGTCCAGACGCAGCGGCGCGGTGCCCCGGGCGTAGGCCTGCGCGGCGAGCGAGCGGGCGCGGGCGGTGGCGCCGGGGAACGGGTGGAGGCCACCGGTGAGCACCTGGTGGGCCAGGATGCCGAAGGCCCAGATGTCGGCGGTCGGCCGCACCATCGTCCCGTCCGCCCCCGTGCGCTGGGACCACCACTCGGGCGGCACATGATCGAGGGTGCCGAGCGGCGGCACATAGGCGTGGGTGCCCTCGAGTTCGGTGGCCAGACCGAAGTCGGCGAGCCAGACCGCGCCGTCCGCGCCCAGCAGCACGTTGGCGGGCTTGAGGTCGCCGTGCACCCAACCGGCCCCGTGCATATGGGAAAGGCCCGCGGCGACGCCGCGCAGCACCCGCACGGCATCCGGGATCGGACGCCCTGTCGCGGCAGCGTCCAGCGCCTGACGCACACTGGCCTCGGCGCGGTCCATGACGAGCGCGATGGCACCGTCCAGCGCGGGCAGGTCCGGCGCGTCCACGGTGCACACGGCATGCGTCCGTACGAGGTGGGGGTGGTCCGCCTCCTCGCTGAACCGCACCTCGCGCGCGACCAGTTCGCCGAGCGCGGCGCGCTGACCGGGTGCCAGGGCGCCGGTCGGCAGCACCTTCACCGCCACGATCGTGCCGTCGGCGACCGCGCGGGCCTCGTACACGGTCCCCCAGCCGCCCGACCCGATGACGGCGTCCAACTCCCAGCCCTCGATACGGAAACCCGCCGGCAGTCGCGGCGTTTCGAGAGCGCCCTCTTCGGCACCTGACGAGCTCATGCGCCGCTCTCCTGCGGGACGGGCCGTCTGCGGGACGGCAACAGGGCGAGGTGTTCCTCGCGCACCAGGCCGAAGCGCAGGGCGAGGGAGGCCAGCCGGGCGCGCTTGGCGCCGGTGCGGCCGTTGCCGTCCGCCCCGGGCTCCTCACCGACGTCCAGGCGCAGTTTGGCGAAGGCCAGATAGTCGATGTGGTAGTTCACCGCTGAACGGGTCAGACCACGACAGCTCTCCAGCGGGCGAAGCCGCTCCGCGATGTCCCCCGCGCCCGGCAGCGCGCCGTCCGAGGGATCGCGCAGGCGCGGCTCGCACAGGGCCACGAGGACGAGGAAGTACTTCGCCGTGACATCGAGCGCGTAGGGATGCACGGTCAACTCCCCCGCGCCGGGCGAGGATCGCTTGTCCAGATAGGCGTGCTGCGGGGCGAACACCTTGAAGTCGACGGTCCCGCTCATCGCGGGCAGGACGACTCGGGAGAACTCGAAGGGCACCGGCGCCCCCAGCCGACCAGGGGCGACGGTGATGTACTCGCCGGCACCCTCCAGGTTCTCGACCGCGTACGCGGTGTCACGGCTGAAGTTCGACAGCCGCCAGTAGTCCTCGGCCGCCTCCAGGCGCCCCGCCCGCCGGGAGATTCCGGGGTCGGGCAGGACGATGGCGACTTCCCGGCCGCCGGGCAGTCCGCGCCCGAAGTCGGCCACGTCGCCCGGCCCCATGCGCAGCAACTCGGGCCCGCCGACGTCGACTTCACCCGGGCGCGACGGCCCGGGCGGCTGCACGATGATTGTTTCCATACCGACTTTCCCCCGATGTGGTCGCCAGGATTGTAGAGGCGGTTCCGCTTTCCGCCGACCCGGCGTCTCCACGCGGGGCAGCAGGGAGCGTCTTTCGGTCACAGTCGCCACTTCGCCGCCTCGTCCGTCGCGGCCGACTCACCCCACAGAGCGGGCTTCTGGTCAAAAGCCGCAGAGGTGACATCGTTGTCCATGCCAGGCACCGCAAGCGGGCCGATTCCAGGGGTGAGAGCGCGAGGCACGCCCACTAGGACGATCGGCCGATCCTCTCGGTTCCCCGTGTGCGACGCGTTGTCGACGGGCACGGTGACCGGACGGCCGTGGACGGCCACGTTCTTTGTGCGGCAGCTACCACGAGATGGACTGCGGGACAGACACGGGGCCAACGATGAGGCCACGATGGGGACTTGGAGCAGCGGCGGGCGTCGGGGCGGCGGTCCGAGTTCGCCCAGGATCTGGGGAGGCGGCGTTCGTGAGGTGTGAGGATCGGGTTCGTGAAGCGGCCTGAACGTGTCGCTGTCATCGGCGTGGGCGTCCTGGGAGCCAGCGTGGGCTGGAACCTGTCCCGGCGCGGGGCCGAAGTGGTGTTCATCGACGCGGGCCGACCGGGCGAGGGTGTCACCAACTGGTCCTTCTCGTGGGTCAACGCCGGCAACAAGACGGTGACCAGGTCCTACTTCGACCTGAACGTCGCGGGCATGTCGGCCCACCGTGATCTGGCGAAGGTCATCGGACCGGACTCGTGGTGGTATCCCAGCGGCCACCTGCGCTGGGCGGACGAACCCACGGCGCAGGCGCGGTTCCTCAAAACGGCCGAGTTGTTGGCCGGTTGGGGCTACCGGGTCGAGGAATACACGGGGGCCGACGTGCGCCGCCGCCTCGAACCCGCCGTCATGGTGCCCGGTGGGGCTCGGGTGCTGTTCTATCCCGACGAGGGCTGGGTGCACGGCCGTCATCTCGTCCGCCGTCTGGTCCACGAGGCCGTGGCATCCGGCGCCGAGCTGCGCTCCGGCGTCGCGGTCCGTGACCTCGGCACCGGCGGCGACGGAAGCGTCCGGACCGTTGCCCTGTCCGACGGGAGCTCTCTCGACGTCGACGTCGTCGTGAACGCGGCAGGCCCCAGCGCCTCACACATCGCCGGGCTCGTCGCACGGCACCTGCCGATGCGCGCGGAGCCCGGCGTCGTCGCCCGGGTCAGCTGTGCTCCCGTCCCGATCCACCGGGCCATGCACGCACCACACATCGAGATGCGCCCGGACGGAGACGCCTCGGTGGTCCTCCACAGCCGGGAGATCGACGCCCTCATCGACACCGGCGAAGAGCCCGGCCAACTCGCCCGCCTGCTCCACGAATCGGCCCGGCACGTCGTCCCCGAACTCGGCGACTCCCCCGTCGCCCAGGTACGGACAGCCCACCGGCCCATCCCCGCCGACGGGTTCCCCTCCGTAGGACCGGTACCGTCCGTGCCGGGCTACTACGAAGCCGTCACCCACAGCGGCATCACCCTCGGACCCGTCATCGGCAGACTCCTCGCCTCGGAAATCCTCACCGGCGAAAGAGACGCACTGCTCACGGACTTCCACCCGCAGCGGTTCCCGCCGTGACAGCCGGGCGAGCGCAGGCGCACGAGCACGGGTACCGCTCCGCACGCCCACATCACCGTGCTCAATCAATGCCGATGACACCTGCACGACGGCGCTGCATCATGGCCACCATGGACTCGCCGAGCACCGACTGGGTCGCCATCGCGGCCTACGAGAATCTGGGCCGCCTCCACCCCGCGCAGGCCGCACGCGCTTGACTGCGGAACCGCGGCATCGACTGGATGCCGTTCACCGCGGACGAAGTCCAGTGGGACCTCACCTGCGGCATCGGTCCTGACGGCCACTGGCACGGCTGGTTCACCGTCCGCGTCGACGCACATGCGCTCCGGCGGCTCGGACTGCATCCCGACCAGCCCACGGCCAGGGTCACTGGCCCCTCCCCGCCCGGCTGGTGGCATGCCGCCGCAGAACGCAACGCTCACCACTACCTCGGGGGATCAACCCCACGGCAGGCCTGACCTCACTCGGCGCGCTGCCCGACCCGCAGGAAGCTCAGGTAGCGGCGTGAGGCTCGGTCGCCCAGTCGCGTGCGGATGCGCTCGGCGATGGCGTCGAGGAGGGGCTCGCGGACGTCGGAATCGAGTTTGCGGTACAGCGATTGCGAGCGGAGGTGGTCGGCAAAGCCGTCGCCGTCGAACCACTGAACGGTGGGGTACCAGCGCACGATCGTCGGGCCGAACAATTCCCCGGGATCATCGACCGGGCCCCAGCCCTCGTCGCTGGCACGCACCTCGTCCTCCAGCGGCGGGTGACCCCAGTCGGGGTTCCCGGGGCAGAACCGCTCATGGAGGTCGGCGGTCTCGGCGTAGACCTCGGGCTCGTCCGGCCTGCTGACGACGACGTGGCCGAGCAGCGCAGCCCAGCCTCCGGGGTGGAGCACGTCGTGCGCTCTCCGCCAGCCGACCGACGGGTCGACCCAGTGCCACGACGACGCGGCCACGAGGGCGTCGAAGCGCCGGCCGCGGTCGTCCCACGCCTCGAACGTCGACGTCTCGACCTCGACATCACGGAATGCCGCGAGCCGCCGGCGAGCGAGCGCGGCCATGTCGGCGCCGGGCTCGACGGCGGTCACCGCGTATCCGAGGGCCGCCAGTGAACGCGTCGCCTGACCGGTACCGCAGCCCACCTCGAGCACCCTCGACTTCGAGCCCATGCCGGTGACGGCGGCCAGGTCCGCGAACAACTCGTCGGGGTAGCCCGGCCGGACCCGGTCGTAGAGCTCCGGCACCTCGTTGAACACTCGGCCGAGGTGACGTTGGTTCGGGTGCGTCTGCGGATCATCAGTCACGAACGCACAAGCTACGAGACCAGCGCACGAAGACGCCACCCCGCGCCGGCGCCACGGCCGGGTGAGATTAATCAGGGCACAATCGGTCGTGTTTTCCCGCGACTTGGGGGCATCCGGACGGCAAGTGCACATCAGCCCTCGACCGAAGGGACGGTCACCTTGCTGGCCATCATTTCCGCAGTCCTGTTCTTCATCGCCTTCCTGATCAACGCGGCCGAGATCTCCACCAACGACGCCTTCAGCTCGACCAACGTGATGTTGCTCGGGCTGACCGTTCTGGCCCTGCATCTCGCGGGTATCGGCACCGGCTGGTCCGCACGCGGCGGCCGCAGGCGCTGATTCCGTTCACCCGGCCGCCGTAAGGGCGAGGCGGTCGGGCGCACGTTCCCGGGATCCGCAGGTCCTGCGCCGCCATGACACGCCGCCGGATGGGCTATCGGGACCATTCGCGGACTATTGGGTCATAGCGTACAGAATATGATGAAACTTCATATCGCCTACCTGGCGTGCGCGACAGCGATCACCGGGGTGGGGCTCGGTGCCGCCTCGCCGGCCGCCGCGGACCACCAGATGACCCACGTGGTCTTTCCCGGGGAGTCGATCCAGGCGGCGGTGGACGCCGCCGACCCGGGAGACACCGTTCTCCTGACGCCCGGCACCTACCGCCAGAGCGTCAAGGTGACCACGCCCGGTCTCACCCTGCGCGGCATGGGCCGCAGCACCGTCCTCAAGCCGGCCACGACCAAGGCCGCCGAGAGCTGCGGCGAAAACGGCAACGGCATCTGCGTGGTCGGGAAGAAGGACAAGGACATCAAGGGCGTCACCGTCGCCTCCCTGACCGTGACGGGCTTCGCCAAGTCCGGAGTGTTCTCGGTGGGAACCGACGGCCTCACCGTGCAGAACGTGACCGCGGAGAAGAACGGGGTCTGGGGCATCGCCCAAGAGCGTTCGGTCCACAGTGTGTTCCGCAAGAACACCGCCCGCGACAACGGCGACGCCGGCCTGTTGCTCGCGAACACGATCAAGGCCGACGAGGGCGCCGCGGACACCGAGGGAACGGTGATCGAAGGCAACCTTCTGGAAGGCAATCGAGTCGGTCTCACCGTCCGACGGCTGCGGAACCTCACCGTCGCGCACAACCAGGTCATCGGCAACTGCGCGGGCATCTTCGTCGTGGGCGACGAGAACAAGCCGAAGGCCGGCGCCCTGACCGTGCGGGACAACCGCGTCGCGCGGAACAACAAGTCCTGCCCGAAGACCGCGCGGCTCGAGGCACTGCAAGGCTCCGGCATCGTGCTGACCGGCGCCGAGGACACCCTGGTGACGCGGAACCGGGTCACGGACAACGCCGGCCCCTCCTCGCTGTCGGGCGGCATCGTCCTGTTCAAGAGCTTCGTGGGCGCCACCAGCGAGCGGAACCGGATCACCGACAACGTACTGAAGGACAACGCCCCGGCGGACCTCGTCAACACCGACACCGGCGAGGGCAACACCTTCCAGGGCAACACCTGCCGGGCGTCCAAGCCCGCGGGTCTGTGCTGACGGACATGGCGTCGCTCATGAACTCGAAGAAGGAAGGCGGCACATGACGACCACACAGACCACGCCACCGGCCACACAGAACGGACAGACCGCGCCGCCGCCATCCATGCGGCTCAGGGAACTCGTGTTCGGGGCGGCGTGCGCGGCCGCCCTCCGCGCGGCCGCGCGGCTGAAGGTCGCCGACGCCCTCGGTGACGGCCCGCTGGCCGTGGAGGACCTCGCGGCCGCGGTGAAGACCGAACCCAAGCCACTACGACGGCTGCTGCGCGCCCTGTCCTGCTACGGCATCTTCGCCGAGCGGCCGGACGGGACGTTCACCCACACGGACATGTCCCGGCTGCTGCGCGAGGACGATCCGCACAGCCTGCGCGACATCGCGCTGTGGTGCACCGAGCCGTGGACCTGGGACGCGTGGCCCCGGCTGGACGAGGCGGTGCGCTCCGGGCGCAACGTCGTAGAGGATCTGTACGGCAAGGAGTTCTTCCCCTACCTCAACGAGGACGCCCCCGAATCGGCCGACGTCTTCAACCGTGCCATGACGACCTCCAGCGTGCAGTCGGCGCGGGATGTCGCGCAGTTCCTCGATCTGTCGGGGGCCACCTCGGTCGCCGACATCGGCGGTGGCCAGGGGCATGTGGTGGCGAGTCTGCTGGAGAAGTACCCCTCGCTCCACGGCACTCTGCTCGACCTGCCGCGCGTGGTGGCCAACGCCGACCCACGGCTGCGGCCGGGAGGAGCACTCGCGGACCGGATGCGTCTCGTGCCCGGTGACTGCCGTGCGGCCGTCCCGGTCCAGGCCGATGTCTACGTCATCAAGAACATCCTGGAGTGGGACGACGACAGCACGACCCGCACGCTGCGCAACGTCATCGAGGCGGGCGGTCCCGGATCGCGGGTCGTGGTCATCGAGAACCTCGTCGACGACACGCCCTCGATGCGGTTCAGCACCGCCATGGACCTGCTGCTGCTCCTCAACGTGGGCGGCGCCAAGCACACCACCGCCAGCATGGCGGGCAGGCTGACGGAGGCGGGCCTGGTCATCGACGACGTCAGCCCGGTCAATCCCTATCTGCACGCGTTCGACTGCACCGTCCCCGGGTGACCACGTCCCCTGGGCAGCACCCGCACGAACCGCCGGTCGCCGGGCACGCAATCCTCGCGTGCCCGGCGACCGGCGGTTCGTGCGGGTGGTTCAGGAGGCGGCGTCCCGCTCCCAGGTGTAGAAGCAGCGCGCCATCGCGTCCTTCGGTGAACGCCAGGTCGCCGGGTCGTACGCGGTGACGTACGCCGACAGCCGCTCACTGATGTCCCGGAACTCGGGGCGGCCGGCCGCCTTCGCGATGGCGGGCCCGGGGTCCCGCTCCGACTCGATGAGGTGCAGGTACACGTCGTCGAACTGGAAGAGACTGCGCCGGGCGACTCCCACGAGGTGCGGCAGTTCCCCCCGGTCCGACTCATCGAACACCTTGGCGATGTCGAGGGCCGACTCCGGTGCCATGCGGGCGACGATCAGGGTTTGGTGCATCGTCCTGTCCTCCGTCCCGGTCAGTCGGAGAGCATCGGCGCGGGCCGGCGTTCCGTCGCGGCCTGCTCGATGCGGTCCCGGATCAGGGCCATCTGGACCTTGGAGTTGCGGTTGATGTTGTCCGTCATCCAGTCGTCGTCGACCGGTGCGTCCGGCTTCATCGCGAAGTCCTGGGTCCACACCATGCGGGTGCCTGCGCGCACCTCCTCGTACTCCCACACGATGTTCATGTAGGCGAAGGGTCCGGTCTCCACCCGGCGGGCCCGCACGATGAGCTTGTCGCGGTCCGGCTCCCGCTCGGAGACCCAGCTCCACACCTTGCCGTTGTCGTCCGGGTGCATCGTCAGCCGGAAGGTGGTCCTGTTCCCCTCCTGGGAGAGGATCTCGGCGGAGGCGTACTCGCTGAACAACTGCGGCCAGTTCGCGACGTCGTTGGTCATGTCCCAGACCAGGTCGAGCGGCGCGGCGATGGTGACTTCGTTCTGCGTGTGTCCGGCCATGTCAGGCACCCGCCAGAAGTGCGCTGTTGACGAGATCGAGGAACTGCCGGGGGTTCTTGCTCTTCTCGGCGTCGGGAGGCATGGGTGTGCCGTACCGGTTCTCCAGCTCACCCACGATGCCGAGCAGCGCGAGGGAGTCGATGCCGAAGGCGTCGAAGCCGGTGTCGTACCGCTGCTGGAGTTCCTCCGGGGCGACGGTGACTCCGGCCGACTTCTTCATGAGTTCGGCGAGCTCTTCCACGGTGATTCGGTCACTCATACGGTTTGTCTCCCTGTTTCGTGTCGGGTGCTGTGTGATGGGTGCTCGCGATGCCTCGTCAGGAGGCGTCGCCGGCGCCGAGCCGTAGCACGAGCGCCGAGTTCGACCCCATGAGGCCTCGGCTGAGGACCAGCGCCGTGCCCAGTTCGGCGGCGCGGGCGCGGGAGGTCACGAGGTCGAGGTCGTGGCAGGCGTCGAAGACGTTCGGGGTGGGCGGAATCAGACCGTGTTCCAGCGCCAGCACCGCCGCGGCGACGTCCAGCACTGGCGCCGCCGAGTAACCCCGGCCGAAGGCGGTCTTCGGTGCCGTGACGGGGACCCGTCTGCCGTGCGCGCCCAGGGCGTCCGCGATCGCCAGTGCTTCGGCTCGGTCCGCCTCCGGTACGCCGAGGGCATCGGCGAAGACCACGTCGATCTCCTCGGGGGCGCAGCCGGCCTCGTCCAGGGCGCCCCGGATGGCCTGGGCCAGCCCTTCCCGGGACTGCTCCCAGCGGGAGGCGCCGGTGAACGTCGCCCCGTGGCCCGCCAGGGTGGCCCGCACGGGCGCACCCCGTCGACGGGCCGAGGTCTCGGCTTCCACGACGAGCATGGCGCCGCCTTCGGCGGGCACGAATCCGCAGGCCGAGGCGGTGAACGGACGGTAGGCGCGCTCCGGGTCGTCGACGAGGCTCAGCTCCTCGTAGCCGAGCTGGCAGACCATCGAATAGGGGGCCAGCGGCGCCTCGGTGGCACCGGCCACGATCACGTCGGTGCCGCGCCGCACGGCCCGCGCCGCATGCGCCAGGGCGTCGAGGCCGCCGGCCTCGTCGGCGGCGACCACACCGCAAGGGCCCTTGAAGCCGCGGCGGATGGAGATCTGACCGGTGCTCGCGGCGTAGAACCAGGCGATGGACTGATACGGCCCGACGAAGCGACTGCCCTTGTCCCACAGCTGCTGCAGCTCCCGCTGCCCGAACTCGCCGCCACCGGAACCTGCCGCGGTGACCACGCCCACGGAGAACGGCGCGGCGTCCGTTTCGGCCCGGTCGAGGCCGGCGTCGTCGAGCGCCTGGTCGGCCGCGGCCATCGCGAAATGCGTGAACCGGTCGGTCTGGACGAGGTAGCGCTCCTCGACCACGGTCGGCGGGTCGAAGTCCCGGACCTCACCGGCCACCCGCAGCGGCAGGTGCCCGCATCCTTCCCGGGTGATCCGGTCCAGGACGCTGATGCCCTCCCTGGTCGACTTCCAGAAGGTCTCGGTGCTGGTTCCGTTGGGCGCGACCAGTCCGATGCCGGTGATGGCCGCGCGCCGAGGATGCGGTTCGCTCATCGTGTCTTCTCCCTCGGCAGGTTCATGATCACCGCGGACTGGAAGCCGCCGAACCCGCTGCCCACGGAGAGCACGCTGTTCAGCCTCCGCTCGCGCGCGACGCGCGGGACGTAGTCCAGGTCGCACTCGGGGTCCGGGGTCTCGTAGTTCGCGGTGGGCGGGACGACCTGGTGGGTCAGGGCCAGCGCACAGGCGACGACCTCGATCGCGCCGATCGCACCCAGGGAATGGCCCACCATGGACTTGATGGAGCTCATGGGCGTGTCATAGGCGTGCGCGCCCAGGACGCGTTTGACCGCGGCCGTCTCGTGCCGGTCGTTCTGCTGGGTGCCCGATCCGTGCGCGTTGACGTAGTCGATCGCCGTGGGGTCGAGCCGAGCCTGGTCGAGGGCGTCCTCGATGGCCCGGGCCATCTCCAGGCCCTCGGTGGTCAGACCGGTCATGTGGTAGGCGTTGCCGAAGGTGGCGTAGCCGCTGAGCTCGCAGTACACGTGCGCGCCGCGGGCCAGTGCGTGTTCCAGCTCCTCCAGGACGAGTACCGCGCCGCCCTCGCCCATGACGAACCCGTTGCGGTCGGCGTCGAAGGGGCGTGAGGCGTGGGCGGGGTCGTCGTTGTTCGGGGAGGTGGCCTTGATCGCGTCGAAGCAGGCCATGGTGATCGGTGAGATCGGCGAGTCCGAGGCGCCGGTGATGCACACGTCGGCCCTGCCCTCCTCGATCGCGTGGAAGGCGTAGCCCACCGCGTCAAGCCCCGAGGTGCAGCCGGTGGAGACGGTCTGCACCGGCCCGCGTGCCTCGAACCGCTCCGCCACCGCCGAGGCGAGGGTGCTGGGCGAGAACGCCCGGTGCAGATGGGGGCCGGACTGGCGGTGGTCCACGTCCCAGCGCTTGCCGCTCTCGCTGACCAGTACGTAGTCCTGCTCCAGCCGGGTGGTGCCGCCGACCGCGGTGCCCAGGGAGACCCCGACGCGCCACGGGTTCTCCGCCGCGAGGTCGAGGCCGGAGTCCCGTACGGCCTCCTCCCCGGCGACCAGGGCGAACTGGATGTACCGGTCGCACCGGGCGATCTGCTCCGCGTCCAGCCCGTGGGCCGCCGGGTCGAAGTCGCACTCGGCGGCGATGCGCGAACGCAGCCCGGACGGGTCGAAGAACGTGATGCCCCGGGTCGCGGTACGCCCGTTGGACAGGAGATCCCAGAACGCCGGTATGCCGATGCCGTCCGGAGCGACGATGCCCAGTCCGGTGACCGCCACGCGCCTCGTCATGAACGGACCTGAGATCGCTCGGCCGGCCGTCCCGCACCCCCGGGGGCCGCCTCCACCACGATCGGTACGCCGTCGGCGTCCTCGGTGTCGACATGGCCGAGCGGCGGGCTCGGGGCGAGCGGGCCGAGGTGGAAGACCATGCGGGCCTCCACCTTGCCGACGTTGCGGAAGCGGTGGCGCATGTGGGTGGGGATCAGCAGCCCCTGCTCGGGCTGGAGCGGATGGGGCTCACCGTCCAGGTCCACCTCCAGCTGCCCGCACAGGACGTAGATGAACTCCTCGGAGTACGGGTGGTAGTGCTCGGCGATGCGGTCGCCGGGCTGGATGATGGCCACGCCCATGAAGCCGCTGGTCGAGCCGACGGTGGTGGGGGTGAGCAGGGCACGCAGGTCGCCACCGCGCCGAGTGTTGGGCTCGACCTCGCTGACATCCACGATTCCGGGATGGCGGTTGTTCACGACGTTCCTCCGAACATGTGCAGCATCGACAGGGGGGCGCGGCCGTCACGGCCCGGGTACCGGCGAGTCAGGCGTCGGACGCCCGACGGTCGGTGACGAGTTCCATGCGGGAGACGGTGAGGAGGCGAGCGGGGGCGCCGTCCTTCAGCGCCGGACCGTCCGCTCCGAAGGCTTCGCCGTCGAGCAGTTCCGTCAGCTCGGCCGCCTGGCTGCGATCCGTGAGACCGAGCACGGGGCTCGGGTCGGTGTCGAGGCCGCCGCGCACGTCGACCAGCCGTACGACGACGTCGTCGCGCTGGAAGATCGTGCTGCGCAGCACCGGTCCGTGCGGATCGTCCGCCGCCGCCTCGTCCTGACGGGCCAGCAACTCGGCCAGCCGCAGACCGCACCCCTCACGGGCCGGGTAGTACAGCGCGTGCCGCACCGCGTCCGGACTCTCCTGACCCGCCGTCACATGGTGTACGGCGGGCAGCGCCGCCCGGGTGAAGAAGACGCGGGCGGACTCGGGGTCGTCGAGGTCCCTGTCCTGCTCCAGAAAGGGGTTGATGGCCTCCTCGACGGCCCGCACCTCGGGCTGCCGGGCGACGTGCCGCAGCGCGGCGAGCAGGTCGCCCCGCACCTCGATGGCCCGGACCACCCGGTTGCCGTGCATGAACAGGGAGGTGCGGCACAGCTGGGTGGTGTCGTCGACCCGCGGCTCCGGTGACGTGTACCCGGACAGGATCTCGGCCACCTTCTTCTCGCTGCCCGGCTTGACCGTGAAGGTGAGCGCGTGCCGGATCAGGCCGTCGCCGATCCTCGGTGCCACCTGGAGGCGCCGGGTGCCGGACCCGGTCTGCGCCGCCGGGCCGCCGGTCTCGCGGACGATGTGGAAGCGAAGGGACCTGGTGTCGCGGACACAGCTGTGCAGTGGCTCCACCATCCGCACGTGTTCCTCGCTGTTCACCCAGGTGAGGAAGGGCGGGGCGCTCTCCCACTCACTCGTGATGAGCCATTGGGAGGGGTTCTCGATGGACTGGCACAGCTGGTCACTGACATGCCCGGGGACGGAGGCGACCTGGTTGCACAGCTGCTCGTACGCCTCCAGGAACTGCTGCTGGGCCCCGTCGTAGACGTCCACCAGCAGGACGACGCGGAGCGGGGAGCCGTCGAACACGGACTGGGAGACGCGTTGCGCCGCCTGCCGCATGAGAGTTTCCGGAGCACGTTCGGACGTGGTGGTCATGCTGCGCACATCTCCTTCGCGGGGGCCAAAGCGGACGGATCGCGGCGCTGTCGATGAGACGTTGACGAGCCTCGATCTCCTCGATCCTGATCCCGCTCCCACAGCCGCGCGACTCATGTGCCACTGCCCGGGTGACCGGCCGCCGGGGAAGGCGGGGTCCGCTCAGGCGAGGTGGGCGAAGACCACCAGGTTGTCCGTGTAGTCCCTGACGGTGCGGTCGTAGTCACCGGCGCAGGTGATGAGCCGGACCTGTGCCTGGGCCGTGTCGGCGTACACGCGCCGGCTGGGGAAGTTCTCCTTGTCGAACGTCTCCACGCTGTCGACCACGAAGGACGCTGTGCGCCCGTCGGCTCGTCTGACGTGGAAGACGTCGCCCTTCTCCAGTTCGCCTAGGTCGGCGAAGACGGCTGCCGACGTCGCCGTGTCGACGTGCCCGGCGATGATCGACGTGCCCGCCTCTCCGGGGGTCGCTCCCTTGGCGTGCCAGCCGACGAGGTTGGTGTCGTCGGCCGGGGGCGGTTCGAGCTGCCCCGTGCGGCCGATGGAGAGTTCGGTGAAGGGGGCGTCGACGGAGATCTTCGGAATGAGCAGGCGTACGGGCCTCGATCGCGGCAGATGCTTCCCCGCGGGCTGTGCGGCCGGCGGAGCCGCCGCGGCGGTGTGAGCGGGGCGCGACGGGCGGGGGGCGTCGGACGACGCGGTGTCGGACGCGGTGTCATTGCCGCCGAACAGGCTGATGGCCAGCACCAGGGCGGCCACGGCGCCGATCACCATCACCTTGGTACGGGAAGGGTTGTCTGCGGGGGACGGGGGGACTGCCATCGGACACCACCTCACCAGGGCACGGCAGCACATCGGACGAGGGACGGGGCACGGGGAAAACCGGCGGGGCCGCCACGCTGCACAGGCGTGGCGGCCACAGCGGCTATCGCATCCGGCATGGGTCAGGCCACGCTTCCTGCGGTCTTCCTGCGGCGCACCGAGTACAGACCGGTTCCGACGACGGCCAGGACGGCCAGCCCACCCGCGGTCACGGCAGGCGAGGCCAACGCGCCGCCACCGGTGTGCATGCCGCCGCTGGGCTTCTCCTCCTTGCCGCTCCAGGAGTCGCTGTCCTCCTTGCTCCAGGAGTCGCCGCCGTCCTCCTTGCTCCAGGAGTCCTCCTGCTTACCGCTGCCGGAGTCCTTGCCGTGCTCCTTGTCCTTGTAGGTCTCCGGGTCGAACTTGGGGTCCTTGGCGGTGTCCGAGCCGTCCACGTTCGCCGCGGTCAGGGCCCCACCACCGGTGTGCATGCCACCGCGCGGCGAGTCGTGCTCGGCGTCCTTGCCGTGCTCCTTGCCGTGCTCCTTGTCGTGGTCCTTGCTGTAGGAGGAGTCCGTGTGGTCCTCCCAGTCGTTCCCGGCCGCGTAGGCGCCAGGAGCGCCGAGGACGAGGACGGTCGAAGCCGCCGCGGTGGCCAGGAGCATGCGAGCAGAGTGCATCTGACGTTCCCTCCGTCAAGGGACGGACAGCTGGCACTTCGTCAGCTGATGTGACCCGCCCTCGACGTGATCCACCGTCAGTCAGCTGACCTGCCGTCACAACTCGGGACGATCACACGGGTGAACCCGCACGGTTCCCGGCGGCACGACGTCACGACCGCGCGACACGGCCGGCCGACCCCGTCCAGGGGTCGGCCGGCCGTGTCCTACGAGGTCAGACCGCTACCAGCAGCGTCGTCAGGACGTGGCGCAGTGCCGACTGCGCGTCCGGGTCCGGCCCTGCGGACCGCCAGGCCACGAACCCGTCGGGCCGCACAAGTACGGCGCCGCCGCGCGCCGTTCCATGGACGGCCGACCAGTCCGTGTCGCCCTCGGGCGTCAGCTCGGCACCGGGAGCGCTGCCCACCCGGTAGGAGGCCAGGGGGACGGACATCTCCTCGGCGAGCCGAACGGCGGCCTCGTGCCAGCCACTCGGGTCGTCGGCGTCGCTGAGCAGCACGAACGAGCGTTCGTAGAGATCCAGCGTGGAGATCCGCTCGCCTTGATGACGTACCGCCAGGTGGGGGGCCCTGCTGCCGGGTTCACCGGACAGGTCGAAGCGTTCCGGTACGACCGGAGCCGCGGGGTCGGTGCCGACGACGGCGCCCTGCGGATAGCGGTAGCCCAGGACCACGTTGAGGATGCCGCGCTGCGGGCCGCCTCCCCCGCCGCCACCGCCCATGCCGGGCGGCGGGGCGAACCCGGGGTGGCTGTGCTCGACCGACCGTGCGGCGGCGCGGGCGCTGGTCGCCTCGGCCACCGGGCGCCGCTCGGCGTCGTAGGTGTCCAGCAGCCCCTCCCCCGCCCATCCGCCGAGCACCGCGGCCAGCTTCCACGCGAGGTTGTGCGCGTCCTGGATGCCGGTGTTGGAGCCGAAGGCCCCGGTGGGGGACATCTCGTGGGCCGAGTCACCGGCCAGGAAGACCCGCCCGGACCGGTAGCTGCGGGCGACCCTCTGGGCGGCGTTCCAGGGAGCCTTGCCGGTGACCTGTACGTCGAGGTCGGCCACTCCGACCGCGCGTCTGATGTGCTCGGCACACCGCTCGTCGGTGAACTCCTCCAGGGTCTCGCCGCGTTCCGGGTGCCAGGGAGCGTGGAAGACCCAGTTCTCGCGGTTGTCCACGGGCAGCAGAGCGCCGTCGGCTTCGGGGTCCGTCAGGTAGCAGACGATGAAGCGGCGGTCGCCCACGACATCGGCGAGGCGGCGGGACCGGAAGGTGATGCTGACGTTGCTGAACAGGTCACCAGGACCGCTCTGGGCGATGCCGAGTTGCTCGCGGACGGGGCTGCGGGGACCGTCCGCCGCGACGAGGTAGTCCGCACGGATGGTGGTGTGCTCGCCCGTGTCCCGGCTCTTGACCACCGCGGTGACGCCGGAGGGATCACTGTCGAACGACAGCATTTCGGTCCCGTACCGCAGATCGCCGCCGAGCCGCTCGGCGTGCTCGAACAGCACCGGCTCCAGGTCGTTCTGACTGCACAGGCACCACGAGCTGGGGCTGAAGCGGGCCAGTGCGCCGCCCGCGTCGATCTCCTTGAAGAGCCACTCGCCCGCGTCGCCGACCAGGGTGGGCGTCTGCAGGATGCCGTGGTTGTCGTCCAGTGTGGCGGCGGCCTCCCGGATCCCCGGCTCGATGCCGGCCGTCCGGAACAGCTCCATGGTGCGGACGTTGTTGCCCCGCCCACGAGGGTGGATGGAAGTGCCGGCGTGGCGCTCCACCAACGTGTGCCGTACGCCCAACCGGCCCAGGAACAGGGAGGTCGACAGGCCGACGAGGGAACCGCCGACAATGAGGACCGGGACCTGATGGGTCGTGGGGTCGGCTTGATCGTCTGTTTGATTCATGGCTCGCCTCCAGCGCGTCGTGTCCGTCGACTCGGCCGGGTAAGGCCGCGAGCCTCATCCATGCCCCGCGCTGCGATCACAGGCCCAAGCTTCACCCACTCAACGCGCCCGGTTCGCCGAGTCGGCGGACACCTCCGCGATCCGGAACCTGACGCGGCGTGAGGGCGCCCTGCTCACCGGCGATCTGACGGTTCGACGGTGTGCGGCGCGGAAAGCAGGACGGCGTGCGGCCTGGGCGGTGGCCGCTCAGGCCGACTCGAACGATCGACACAGCCGACTGGAACGGAGCGTCAGGCCGGGCGGACCGCACCCTTGATCGCCGACTGGCCGGCGAAGAACACCGACTCCTCACGGATGGTCGCTCCCGGGCCCGGGGCGTGGATCATCATGCCGTCCCCGCTCCAGATGCCCACGTGGCTGAGGTCGTCGTGGAAGAAGACCAGGTCTCCCACCCGGACCTCGGCGAGGGAGATCTGCATCCCCACTCCCCACTGGGCCTGGAGGGTCCGGGGCAGCGTGACGCCTGCCGCCTTCCATGCGGCCTGGGTGAGACCGGGGGCGTCGTACGATCCCGGCCCGACCGCGCCCCAGACACAGGGCCGACCGATCTGCGCCCGGGCGAAGGCGATCACGCGCTCGGCCTGGGTGCTGTGGCCCGGGTCCACCGGCAGCCAGGAGGGGGCTTCGGGTGCCATGGAGGTGACCGGCGCCGTCGGGGCGGCAGCCACCGGCGGTGCGGCGTAGGCGTAGGCGGGTGCGGCGGCCGTCTCGATGGGGACCGCCAGGACAGGGGCCGCCAAGGCGGACGCAGAGACGTTCGTCAGGCCGGCGCCGTACGTCGAGGTGATCACGTCGGCCGGTCGGCCGACGGTGTAGGCAGGGGTGGGGTCGACCGACAGAGGCATGGCGTACGTCGCGGTCGCGTCGGTCGCGGGGCCAGCACCGTACGTCTCCGCGCCGTACGTCTCCGCGCCGAGCGCAGGAAGCTCCGCCTGGTAGTGACCCGCAGGGGTGGGGTCTGGGGCGATGGGCCATGTCGCGGCGGGCTCCGGGGCGGGGTCTGGGGCGGTGGGCCAGATCGCGGTGAGCTCCGGAGCGGGCTCCGCGGCGGGCTCCGGGGCCGGCTGGTACAGCGGCCACGCCGCCCCGTCGCCGCCGAGGACCGGCTGCGCTCCGGTGTGCCAGGCACTCTCGTCCCACCGGGACTCGACTGCCGCGGGCGCCTCGACGGGTGGGGCGGGCAGCTCCGGAAGGAATCCTGTGGTCGGCTCCTGAGCTGATCCGCCGGTCAACTCCCGTACGGCGCGCGTGGGCGGCTTGGGCGCTTCGAGGGCGAGGGGTTGCGCGGGACGTTCCGTCGGGAGTGCGGGCCGCGCCTGCTGGGGTGCGCGATCGGGACGGGCGGGCGTCCTTCTCCCCGGCTGCGATACCGGCACGGTCGGACCCAGCTTGGCGCGGGCGGCGTCGAACCACTGCCGGGCAAGGGCACCGACCGCGGGCTGCATGTCCTCCTGGGACCGCTCACGGCCCCCCGCCCCCCGCTGGCGCGGGATCGCGGCGGCGCGGGTCGCGTTGAAGGTGCCGGTGTCGCTCTCCGCCCGGTCGTAGAAGCTGTCGATCTTGCGCTGGACCTCGTCGCGGCTCGGCCCCTCACCCTCCCCTGGGAGAAGGGAGCCGCCCCGGCCCGAGAAAGGGGTCACTTCGGGGGGCGAGGTTCGTTCCGGCGCCATGGAAACGGCACTCCTTTCGTACGAGAGTGCACAAGACCGCCTGCCTGTCGGAGGGAGTCGTGCAGACAGTGACCAACTTAGCCAACTTGTAAGCCTTCCGTGAAGATCGAAGCACTAAATGCCCGATATGCTTCTGTGACCTTCGCCCCTCCAATTCCTGTCTCACCGCGATCCGTTGACCGACTGAAGGAAATTCCTGGATACCTGGGGATGGACGAGGCGCACACCCGTGGCGGGCTGTGCAGGAATCCTGAACTTCGTTTTGCCGGACCGGCAACAAGAGTGGCAACCCCGGGCACGGTCGGAGACCGTGGGCTCGTGACCGACAACATCGCAGCAGGACCACACACCGACGGATACCTCGGAGACCCCGCCGTGCGGGCAGAGTGGGACGACCGTTACACCGAGCGACAACAGTTGTGGAGCGGCCGGCCCAACGGTGCGCTCGTGGCCGAGGTCGCCGGCCTCACCCCCGGGCGCGTGCTCGACGTCGGCTGCGGCGAGGGCGCGGACGCCGTCTGGCTCGCCCGCGGCGGCTGGGACGTGACCGCGCTCGAGGTCTCCGGCGTGGCCCTGGAGCGGGCGGCCGGGCACGCCCGGGACGCCGGCGTCGCCATTCGCTGGGTCCACGCCGCACTCACCGAGGCAGCGCTCCCGCCGGCCTCCTTCGATCTGGTCTCCGCGCAGTACCCGGCGCTGCTGCGCACCCCTGACGCCGCCGCCGAGCGGGCACTGCTCGCGGCCGTCGCACCCGGGGGCGTACTGCTGCTCGTCCACCACGCGGGGATGGACACCCAGCACGCCGACGACGGCGGCTTCGACCCGGCCGACTATGTCTGGCCCTCGATGGTCGCCGACCTCCTCGACGACGACTGGGAAATCGAGGTGGACGAGCAACGGCCACGCGTGGCACCCGACGGCGGCGCCGGCGCGCACCACACCGACGACCTGGTACTGCGCGCACGCCGACTGCGCTGAGATCCTCGCTCAGGCAGGACTGTCAGACGGTGACGTGCTGCGCGACATGGCACAGCAGGAGGCACACGTCGTCGTCGCGTTCGGAGTCGCTCAGCAGCGGGTCCAGGACGCGGTCCGCCGAGCCGTCCAGGTCTTCCAGTTCCGCGGGTCCGAACGTCGCGAGCGCGTCCGCGAGGCGGGCGATGCCCGGATCGATTCCCTGGGCGCGGCGTTCGACGAGGCCGTCGGTGTAGAGGGCCAGGGTCGAGCCGGGCGGCAGGTCGACGGTGTGGTCCTCGATCTGCTGGTTCAGCGGGATGCCCAGCATCGCGCCGGGCTTGGCGTCCAGCGTGTGCACCTGGCCGTCGGGGGTCCGCAGCACCGGCGGCGGGTGGCCCGCGGCCGCCCAGGTCAGGGTGGGCTCGTCGGGGTGGAAGCGGGCTATGACGGCGGTGGCGTACAGGTCGGGCTGCAGATGGTGCAGGAAATTGTGCAGCCGGGTCAGCAGGGTGCCGGGGCTGCTGCCGTCCACGGCGTATGCGCGCAGGGCGGTGCGCAGTTGGCTCATCATGACGGCGGCGCGCAGTCCGTGTCCGGTGACGTCGCCGATGACGGCGACCAGTGAGCCGTCGGGCTGGCGGAACGCGTCGTACCAGTCGCCGCCGATGTTCAGCCCGTGGGTGGCCGGCAGATAGCGGGCGGCGAGTCGGAGCGCCGGTGTGGTCGGCAGGTCCGTGAGCAGGGCCCGCTGGAGCGTCTCGGCGATGTCGCGGTTGCGCTCGAAACGCCGGGCGTTGTCGATCGCGATGCTGGCGCGGCGGGCGAACTCGATGAGCATGACCGCGTCGTCGGGGTCCCAGCGGTCGCCGGGCGGCGCCAGGGTCAGCACTCCCAGCGGTGCCCGGCGGGTGGGCAACGGGACGCACAGCAGCGGACGTTCGGGGTCGAGTGCCGAGGGCGGCTGCTCGTCGACGCCGGGCAGTCCGCCGGGTTCGAGTGCCGCGTACTGCGGCCGACCGGTGCGGGCCGCGGTCACGGCGGCGGCGGGATGCGGGGTCGCGGGGCGCCGCTCGTCGTCGCCGTCGAACAGCCAGATGTCGACGCTGCGGGCGTACTCCGGTACGAGCAGCTCCGGGAGCCGGCGGACGACCTCGTCATGGTTGAGGGAGGTCAGGGCCGCGCTGGCGTCGGCCAGGAAGGTGAGGCGCCGACGGGCGTCCTCGGCCTGCCGGCGAGCCCTGTGCTCGGCGGCGAACGCCTCCCTCTGTGCCTGTCCGGCGGCGTCCAGTTCCGCGTGCAGGGCCAGCACGCCCTGATTGGTCTGATGCAGTTCCTCCCGGTGGAAGGCCACCAGTTGTTCCTGCTCGGCGAGTCGGTCCAGCAGGACGCCCGCGTCCTCGTCGGCGTCCAACAGCGACTCGGCCAGGACCTCCGGGGAGTCCGGCACCGACCCGTCCTCCGCGATCGGCGTCCTGGCGCAGGGGACGCTCGTACGCCACGGGGGATGTGCGGCCGGGTCCGCTGCGGTGACCGTGACGTGCAGGTGCGCCTGTTCGGCGGCTGTCCCGGTCACGTACAGGGTGAGCAGCCAGGAGCCGCCCTTGGCCAGGCACTGGCGCAGGTGGGCGCTGAGTGCCGAGGTGAGACGGGTGCGCTGAAGCGGTGACAGTCCGTACGCCGAGGCCAGGCGCGCGGTGGCGATGCGCGCCAGGGCCGCGTCGGTGACGGTGTCGATCGGCCAGGTGTGCTTCAACGCCCCTCCCCCGATGCCTGAGTCAGGACCGCCACGGTGGTGTCGTCACGGGCCGGCCGGGCGGCACTGCCGCTGTCGCGCAGGGTGACCGCCGCCATCACGGCGGGATCGGCGAAGAGCAGATCCGGTGCGGACGGCGGCCTCTGACGGCTGGGCAGGCCGTCGCTGTGCAGGAGCAGCACCCGGTCGGCTCCCCAGGGTCTGCGGTCCTCGTGCATCGTCCGCGGCCGGTGGACGCCGACGATGCCGGGGCGGGACAGCAGGGCGTGCCAGGCATCCTCCTCCCACAGCCAGGCCCCCACGTTCCCGAGGCCGGCGAAACGGAGCGTGCCGGTGCCGGTGTCGACCTGGGCCACGGCCACGGCGGCACCCCGGGTGCCGCGCAGAGCGGTGTCGAGGTGGCGCAGGAGTTCTGCCGGGTCGAGGTGGGCCGATCCGCGCAGCGCCTTCACGGCCGCCGTCGAGGCGTGCGCCGCCTGAGATCCGTGGCCCAGTCCGTCGGCCAGCATCAGCGTCACGCGGTCGCCGGCCCTGACCCGGGCCCAGGCGTCCCCGGAGTGTTCGGCTCCGCCGAAGGGCAGGTTGACGCCGCCCGCCCGCAGTCCGCCCGGCCCTGGTGCGGTGCCCTGTGCGGCGGGACCGATGCGGGCCAGCGCCACCGTGCCCCGGCCCGGGGTGCTGTGTACGGCGAAGGCGTCGGCGACGCGTCGGCAGGTGCCCAGGCCCGCGCCCAGGGAACGGGCCGTCGTGAAGCCGTCGCTCAGGGCGGTGGTGACGTCGGGTATGCCGGGACCGTGGTCGATCGCCGCGATCTGGACGAACCGGGTGGAGTCGTCGCCGTCCGCCGGTTCCGGCTCGGGCACCACGTCGAGCAGCAGCCGGCCTCCGCGGGCGTGCTTGAGGAGGTTCGTCGCCAGTTCGGTCGCCACCAGGGCGGCGGCCGCGGTCTGTGCCTCGTCGAGTCCGGCCAGGGTCGCCGCGTGCTCGGCGGCGACCCTGGCATCCCGTACCCGGGTGGAATCGTGGACCGGTACGTCCCAGACGCGCGGCATCAGCTGCCTCCGTAGGGACGGGGTGGTGCGGAGGCCCAGCAGACCACCGTGACCGTCGTGCCCGCGCCCGGCGTGGTGTCGATGCTGAACTCGTGGACCAGACGCCGGGCACCGCCCAGGCCCATGCCCAGGCCGCCGCCCGAGGTGTAACCGTCGACGAGTGCCCGCTCCAGGTCGGCGATGCCGGGTCCCTCGTCGGCGAAGACCAGACGGAGGCCCCGTACCTTGCCCTGCGTCACCTCTGACGACTCCATCCGGCCGCCCCCGCCGTGCACCAGCGTGTTGCGGGCCAGTTCACTGGCGGCGGTGACCAGTTTGGTCTGCGCGACCAGACCGAAGCCCAGAAGGCCGGCGGCCTGCCGCACATGCTGCCGCACCCAGGCGAGATCCATGTCGGAACGGATCGGCAGGCTCGCCTCGACGGCTGTGGAGGATGGCATCAAGGATGCTCCCGAGGCGATCCACCGGGGTCGGCGACGGGAGTGCGGCGTGCCAGCAGCTCCAGGGCCGCCTCCGTGGTGAGGGCGGTGCGCAGTCCGGGCAGCGTCAGTCCCAGCTCGACCAGGGTGATCGCCACCGCGGGCCGCATGCCGGCCAGGACGGTCCGGGCCGCCAACAGCGAGGAGCTGGCCGCGATCTCGGCGAGTACGCGGCCGAGGAAGGAGTCGATGACCTCCACGCCCGAGATGTCGATGACCACCCCGGTCACCCGGCTGTCCACGATGGTCGCGGCGATGTCCTGCTGGAGCTGCTGCGCCATGCTGTCGTGCAGGTCGCCCTGCAGGGTGACCAGGAGAACCTCGCCCAGCCGCAGCACCGGTACATGGGCCGCGACGCCGTGATGGAACCCGTCGCTCATCGTGACCCCGCACCGCCGGAGGTCGGCGCGACGATACCGACGCCCAGCTCGTGCAGCGCGTAGGCCAGTGCGTCCGCCAGGCTGGCGCGGGTGATCACCGTGCCGAGGTCCAGGCCGAGATGGACGATGGTCTGGGCGATCGCCGGGCGGATGCCCGACACGACGCACTCCGCGCCCATCAGCCGGGCCGCCGCGACCGTCTTCATCAGGTGCTGGGCCACGAGCGAGTCCACGGTGGGGACGCCGGTGATGTCGAGGATCGCGAAGCGGGCGTGCTGGTCGACGATGGCCTCCAGCAGCGTCTCCATGACGACCTGGCTGCGCGCGCTGTCGAGCGTGCCGATGAGCGGTACGCCCACGACGCCGTCCCACAGCTTGATCACGGGGGTGGCCACCTCGAGCAGCTGGAGCTGCTGGCGCTCGATGAGTGCCTGCCCTTCGGACAGCGCCGTGTCCAGCACGACCAGCCGCAGGGTCCCCATCAGTACGGTGAGCGCCGTCGTGCACTCGCGGACCTGATCGGTGGCCTCGTCCGGGAACTCCTCGACGAGGAACTCCGCGACGGGCGGACGCAGCGCGTCCACCTCTCCCGACACCTGGGCCATGGTGATCCCGGCGCGGGATCGCGCGGCGGCCATGCGGGCCAACTGCTCGCGCACGACCTCGAATCCGATGGCGTCCGTGTCGTACACCCGGTCCGATTCGGCTACCTGGGCCAACGCCTCGATCACTGTCCGGGCCGCCTCCACGGCCTCGTCCCTCGAGAGGGTGAACACGCTGCGGAACAGCGGCTCGTCGGCCCAGCGCTGGGCGATCCGTTCGCGGTGGCGGTACAGGAAGTCCCCGACCAACTGCGCCGACGAACCTTGCCGTACTGCCGCTTCGTGCTCCGGCACCTGCTCTCACCTCATCCGAGTAGTGCGCTCATGTGGCCCGCGGTGGCCGAGATCGGGCCGCAGGTGACGCGTACTGTTGCCGAACGACAACTGTAACGAGTCTGGACCGTGACAGGTGCCCGGGGTCGGCGGCTAGGGCGTCGACTGCCGGCCGAACCAGTCGAGGCAGACCACCAACGCGTCGTCGTCCGGCTCCGGACGGTCGCGATACCCCTGCAGTTCCCGCAGCACCGCGGCCGGTACGTCGGCGGCCGGCAGCAGCCGCGTGGCCGTGATGGCTCGCGCGAGAGCGTGGTCGCCGTACGGTTCGCCGCCCGGCGCGGGGACCGTGTGCACTCCGTCACTGACGAACAGGAGACGGTCGCCCGGTTGCATCTGGTAATCCTGCGCCACGTAGTCGGTCTCCTCGAACATGCCGAGCGGGAGCTGCGCCTCGAGGCCGATGGTGGTCACGGCCCCGTCCCGCAGACGCAGCATCCGGGGCGAACCGGCGTCGATGATCCGCACGCGCCCGGTGGCCAGTTCGAGATCCACGAGCAGGACGGACAGATACGCCTCGCCCCGGTACTGGGCGTAGATGGCCTGGTCGGCGAGGGCCGCCTGATCCGCGATGGGGATGCCCGCCCGCCGTGCGTTGCGCAGCGCGTTGATCCCGAGGTTGGTCAGCAGGGACGCCTCGATCCCTTCGCCCATGCCGTTGGTGACGTAGAGCAGCAGATGGTCGGCCGACACCGACCAGTCGAAATTGTCGCCGAAGATCGCGTAGGCGGGCTCCAGTTGGGCGCCGAGCGCGTACTGCGGTCCCGCACAGGACCGGGCCGGGAGCAGCTGCCACTGCATCTCCGCGGCGAGGGTGAGCCGCTCCTTGCGCCGGGCGCGCTGGTAGATGTCGGTGTCGCGTTCGGCCACCACCACCTCGTGCCCCAGGACCTGGGCCACCACGGCCAGTTCGGCCAGGTCCGCCTCGGGCCGCGCGCCGGGCGCCAGGGTGACCGAGAGCACACCCAGCCGGTCGCCGCGCACGGTGACGGGCAGGTACACCTGCGTCCGCCCGTCCTCGCCCTGGGCCACGACGGGCTCCTGCGCCCCGAAGGAGCGACCGGCCGCACTGGCGTGCACAGGCAGCGTCCGCGACGGACCTGCCGTCGCGGACACGGGCTGCAGCACGGTCGCCCCGTAGTCGACCAGGAGCAGATCCACGCTTTCGGCGCCGTACTCCCCGCACAGGACGTCGCGGACGGTCGCCGGCAGCTGGTGCGGAGCCGCGGAGCGCAGGGCGCGCTCGGCGGCCACGAATCTCTTCACGTTGTCGGTCATGCCATTCCGTACGAGGGGGCGCCGCCGCGTCTGTACCGTGCCGACCGCTGTGCTCGTTCCTTCTGCACCCTGCCCGCTGTCACGCGACGTGCGCCGGGCCGGGCTGACAGGGCCGGACAAGACTGACAAGGTGGCGGGGTGACGATCTCGCACCCTCGCCCGCGGCCCCATGAGGTCGCGCGCGTGACCTCCGAGGCGGCCGAACTGCTCGAAGTTCTGTGGGGCCGGGCCTCGACGGCGCCGGTCTCCGCCTCGCAACTGCGGGTTCTGTTCATCCTGGAACACAATGAAGGCATCAACCTGCGCACGCTCGCGGACTCGCTGGGCTCCACGCCTCCGTCGACCAGCCGGCTGTGCGACCGGCTGCAGGCAGTGGGGTTCGTGGAGCGCCGGGCCGCCATCGCGAGCCGGCGGGAGCTGGAGCTGTACCTGAGCCGACGCGGGCGGGCCTTCCTCACCGACCTGCGCGCTCGTCGGGAGAGCGCCCTGCAGTCCGTGCTCGAGCAGATGTCGACCCCCCAGCGATCCGCGCTGCTGAAGGGGCTCGAGGCGTTCTGCGCCGCCGCGGCGGCACAGATCCACGAGGACGGCGGGTCCGCCGCCCGTAGCGCCTGACGCCACTCCATCCCCCACCCCTCCCGCGCGAGCGAGCTCACTCTCTTGCCTCGGCTTCACTGTTGTCAAACGGCAACTGTTGTCACGAACGTGGCTGGTCGACGAGGGCGAGCGCCTCCTCGACGCTCCCCGACACCGGAACCGTGATGCTGACACCGGTCAGATCCAGAATCCGCCGTACCGCGGGCGTCGGCGAGATGATGTGCACACTGCCGGGCAGGTCCCGGGCCTCCTGATAGACGCGGAGGATGATGTTCATACCGGACGAGTCCATGAACGGCACCTGCGAAAGATCGAGCAGGAAATGCCGTCGGCCGTGATGCAGCTGGTTGGCCAGATGGTGCTGGAACTCGGTCGCGGTGTCGACGTCCAAATAGCCCTGCACCGTGATCAGGGCCACATCCTCACGGAGCAGTCCGACCTCGACGGACAGGGGGTTCTGGGCAACAGACACATTTACCTCCAACAACAGCGTGTACAACGGCCATGGCTGATGACCTTCTCGCCAGCGGATCGCAATGCGCGCCGCGGATGCGCGATTACCCCCGAACGCGCACGTCATGCACCGCGTCCGCAGAGGCCGTTCGACGTGCGGGGCGGCACGTGTCACGGTGGAGGGAGCCCAGCGGCCGCCCCGGCCACCAACCCCCACGGAAAGGGGGCCCGAAGAATGGGCACTCGTATCTCCCTGAGTCCCGGCGGTCATGCCGCCACGCTGACCGTGGACCACGACATCGACGACCGTGTGCGGCCCGCCATCGAGAACGCCGCGGCCCAACTGCCGCCCTCCGTGCGTCGGCTCACCCTCGACCTCGGCGACGTCTGCTTCGTGGACTCGGCCCTCCTCCATCTTGTCCGGACGATCGACCGGTCCGTCACCGACCGCGGCGGACTACTGCGGATCGTCGGCCTGCGCCCGCAGCCGCGCCGGATGCTCACACTCGCCGCCGACCTGTGCCCCGAGGCCCGTTGGGAGACCTACCTCACCTCTCCCGGGCCGAATTGACGCCGCCCTTGAGTGGTCGCACCCCCGCGCTGTCCCGATGGGCATGTCTGAGCGAAACCCTGGGAGCCGCCGCCCCCGTGACGGCCAGGGCCGCCAGACACCCGTCCGGCGCCGGCAGATCGCGCACCGACCAGACGCCCCGGATCTGTCCGGACGGATCGCGGACGACGCCGGCATCGGTCCCGGTGTCGGTATCCGTGAGCACCGGCAGGCCCAGGCCCTGAGTGAGGCGCGCGCCGGCGGCCTTGACCACAGCCTCCTTGCGGGTCCACAACCGCAGGAAACGCTCGCCGCGTTCCGTGGGGCCCGGGGCCGCCGCCACGAAACGGGCGTCGGAAGCGGGGAAGAACCGCTCGGCGAACGCCTCGACCGGCAGCCCCGGCCGCAGCCGGTCCACATCGACCCCGACCTCGGCATGCCGGCTCACCGCCACCAGCGCGAGGCCACCGCAGTGGGAAAGGTTGAACCGCAGATCGGCGCCGTCCGCGAGCCGTGGTTTGCCATGGCGTCCCCGCTCCAGGCGCAGTTCCTCGGGAGGGACGTCGAGGTAGCCGGCCAGAATCCGCCGCAACGCGCCGTGCGCGACGACGAAACGCCTGCGGTCGGCCTCGAAACGACAGCGGCCGGCGCGCTCGGCCTCCCGCCCCGACAGCGTCCGGGACAGCTCCGCCACCGTGGCCGGTGACCCGTCCAGCGGCACCGTCCACACGTCCACCCTGGGTGCGTCCATGTCAGAGCGGTCCCGCCGGTAGGAGGCCGGCGTCAGTCACGGCGGAGACCTCCCTGGACCAGGCCGGTGAACAGGTTGAGCTTCTGGATGTTGCCGGTCCCCTCCATGAACTCGACACCGCGGGCGTCCCGGGCGAGCTTGTCCAGCAGCGGGTGGTCCAGCCGGGCGCCGGGACCGAAGCAGGAGAGCGCTTCGAGCGTCGCCTCCTCGGCGAGACGCGACGCCCGTGCCTTCGCCGCGGACGCCAGGTAGCCGGCCGCCGGCTCGTTGTCGTCCACCGCGATCGCCGACCGCCAGATGAGCTGCCGGAGTTCCGTCAGGCGGAGGGCGAGGCGGTCGAGCCGGTGACGGTCGGCCGTGTTCAGAGTGCGGCGATTGTCCAGGACGTACTCGTAGGCGGCCCGCGCGATGCCCAGGCCGAACGCGGCGACGCCGGGGCGCAGGCGGTTCAGCCCCTGCACCGCGCTCCACATGCCCCGCTGGGTGGCCCGCAGATGTCTGCCGAGCACCTGGTCGGCGGGGACACGGACGTCGTCCAGGGTGACGGCGGTGAGGCGCAGGCCGCGCAGCCCGATGGTCTCCAGGGGCTCGGCGGTGAACCCGGCGGCCGAGGTCTCGATGAGGACCGCGGTCACGCCGAGCGGCCCCGGACGGGTGCGGGCGAAGACGATGCCCAGGTCGGCGCGGGCCGCGTTGCCGACGTAGCGCTTGGCCCCCCGGAGCACGAAGTGGTGGTCGCCGTCCGGGGTGAGGGTGGTGCTCATCGCCCCCGCGTCCGAGCCGCGGTCCGGTTCGGTCAGTGCGAAGAAGGTCCAGGTGGGCTTCTCCATGATCCGGCTGTAGAACCACTTCTTCTGCTGCTCGTCGCCCATGGCGTCGACCAGCACACCCGACATCACCGGCCCCGGCGACGCCAGCAGCAGACCGGCGTCACCGACCGCCGCCTCCTCGGCGAGGACGACCCGCTCCAGGGTCCCGGTGCCGTAGAAGCGGTGCCCGTCGATGACCACCGGGTCGGGGTTGTACTCGGGCGGCACCGTCATCCTGGTCAGGTACGACACGATCGCCACGTCCAGATGGCGGTGGATCGCGTCCGGGTCCCGGTCGAGTTCCAGGGCGAGGGGCTTGAGTTCCTGCGCCCACGCGCGGGTCTGGCGCTGGAACGCCAGGGTCCTGTCGTCCAGTTCGATCATGCCGCTCCCCCGTGCTCCCCGGCGGGGGCCGGGCCGAAGTAGACGTCGGCGATCAGCTCGGAGACCCGGGCCACCTGGCCCGGCCCGTCCGCCAGGAAGCTCACGGCACCGAGCAGCCGCAGCAGCATCCGGTCGGTCCGGGTGATCTGGGCGTTCAGGGCGGACAGGACGCCGTCGTCGAGGTCGCCCGGCGCGGCGCCGGCCAGCATGGTCTCGATCTCCAACTGCTCGATCACCGCCTCCGCGACGCCGCCCTTGACCATCTGCTGGTGGAGCAGCCTCGCGTCGCCGACGGTACGGCCGCCGAGATGGGCGAGCACCGCGTCGAGCAGCCGCTCCGAGAGACCGAAGCGCAGACAGGTCGTGCCCAACGCCCATGCCGCCCAAGGAGTCCGGGAGACGCTGGGTGGTGCGGTTCGGCTCCGCGACGCGACGATGGCGCCGTCCTCCACCGTCATGGTCGCCATGACGTCCCCGGTGTCGGCACCGACGAACCCGGCGGGCGCCACCACGTGTCCGCCCGGGCCGTGGGGCGGCGCGCCGTCGCAGAGGGTCTCGTACAGCAGGGACAGCGCCGCGACCAGGCCGTCGTGGCGGGCGGTGCGCCGGTACCGGATCCATTCGTCGGCAGCGGCCGTGCGGCCGGTCATGTCCCCTCCTCCAGATCCAGTGTGCTCACGCACAGGTACCGCAGCGTGCTGTCGTATTCGGCTACGACGATGCGGCGGGGCCCGTCTCCCGCGTACTCGGGGAGCACGTCGGCCAGGGTCGACCAGGGGCCGGTGCACGGACGGCCCGGCGGCGCGGGACGCACGTCGAATCCCGGGCCGAAGTCTTCGGCGTCGAGGCCCTGACCGGTGATGAGCGTGACGGGCGGGCTCGCACCGCCGCCGTCCGGTCCGTTCAGCATCGCGTCGAGCGTCGCGCGGACCTCTTGCGGCGCGACGCCGGTGAGTTGCCGCGTCACCGGTTCGCCCGCGCCGCCCTCGGGACCGAGGAGCAGCGCCACCGCGCAGTCCTGCCGGGGCACGTCGTGCGCCCCCGGGGTGTCGTAAAGGAAGGTCCGCTGATCGAGCAGGACGACCAGGACGTGCCGGAACGCGTCGGCGTCGGCGTACTCCGAGACCAGACGCAGGGCCGTGAACCCGGCGGCGGTCCCCTGGTCCGAGAGGTTGAAGGCCAGGGGGTCGCCGGGCAGCGCATCGGCCAGATAGCAGGACGTGGAGCGGCGTGGGTCGGCGTCCGGGGCGGTGTGGGCGACGAGCACCAGGTCCAGGGGATCCTGGAGCGGGGGCAGGTCGGCGAGGAGTTCCTGGGTCATCTCGATGAAGGTGTTGCGCTCGCCCCGCTCCAGAAGCTCCGGGCGGAACTCCACCGAGTACGGGCGCACGAGGTCGGCCTGCATCCGGCTCAGGCTCGGCTCCAGTGGATCGGGCAGGAAGGGCCTGCCGGCGGAGAAGGTCCGGCTGACCAGCCGTGACAGGCGCAGCGGCGCCCGCCGGGCAGGCGCCGGCGCGTCGACCGGGCCGGGAGGCGTGGTGAGGTACATCGGCCGTCAGGTCCCGGCCTGCTCGCCGGCCTGCTCCCGGACGAGGGCGGCCAGCGAGCCCACGGTCTCGAAGTGGTGCTGTTCGAGATCGTCGGTGTCGAACTCCATGTCGAGTTCCTCCTCGATCGTCATCAGCAGGCCGAGCACGGTCGTGGAATCCAGGCCGAGTTCGTCGAACAGCCGGCTGTTCTCGGTGATGGTGGCGGCGTCGACCTGCATCGCCTTGGCGAGCGAGTCGGCGATCGTGGCGACGGCCCGGCCGTACAGGTCGGCGGTGTCGGCGTCCGGTGTGGTGTGCTCCATCGTTCACCTCTCGTGTCTCGTGTTCGTGGGGGAGGTCAGAGGGCGACGTCGGCCGCGTCGTGCGCGGTCGGGTCGTAGAGTCGCTGCCGCGCCAGGAGGTCGTCGGGGCTGTCCCGTTCCCGGACCAGATGGCATCGCCCCTCGTGGACCAGCACCTCGGCCGGGTAGCCATGGCTGAGGAACAGTCCGGGTGAGGCGGTCGGTCCGTAGGCGCCGGAGCGGTGCACGCCGATCAGGTCGCCGGGCCGCACCGGCGGCAGCGGGACCTTCCTGCCGATCGTGTCGCCCGGGGTGCAGAGCGGGCCGGTGACGTTCCACTCCTCGGTCGGCGGCTCGTCGAGCCGGTTGAGCACCGCCATGGGGAAGTTGCGCTTGACGAACGAGCCGATGCCGACGGCCGCCATGTGGTGGTGGGTGCCGCCGTCGGCGACGGCGAACCGCTCCCCCATCGAGGTCTTGGTGTAGCGGACGCTCATCACGTAGGTGCCGGCCTCGGCGGTGAGATAGCGGCCCAGCTCCATGATCAGCCGGGTGCCGGGGTGCCGGGCGGTGAAGTCCTCGATGACGGGGTTGAGTCCGTCGGTCAGCACTTCGGCGTCCAGGTCGCTCTCGCCGTCGAAGTAGGCGACGCCCAGACCGCCGCCCACATCGACCATCCGCAGGTCCAGGTGGAACGCGGCCGACAGCCGCTCGGCCAGTGCGAGGATGCGGGTGGTGTTCTCGATGACGACGTTCTCGTCGAGGATCCGGGTGCCCATGTACACCTGCACCCCCATCAGATCGACGTCGGGGAACTGCTTCACCAAGTCGGTCTGGGCGAACAGCTCCTCCTCGTCGATGCCGAACTGGCGCGGCTTGCCGCCCATCGCCAGCCCCGAACGCCTGACCGTGAAGCGCGGGTTGACGCGCAGCGCGACCGGCGCCCGCACGCCCCGGGCCCGGGCCAGCTCGTCCACCAGGGCCACCTCGGGAAGGGATTCGCAGACGATGGCGTAGATCCCGCTGTCCAGGCAGGCGGCCAGCTCCTGCCGGCTCTTGCCCGGGCCGAGGAAGATCACCTGTTCCGGCGGCACACCGGCCCGGCGCGCGGTCGTCAGTTCCACCAGTGACGAGACCTCGGCGCGGGCGCCGAACGAGTGCAGCAGCGCGCACACCGAGATGTTCGGGTTGGCCTTGAGCGAGTAGAAGATCTCCATGGCCGGGTGCAGCCGGTCGCGCAGCCCGTGGAACCGGTCCCGCAGCATGCTCCCGTCGTAGACGAACAGCGGGGTGTCGTACCGCCGGGCCAGCTCGGACACCGGCACGCCCTGGACCTGGAACTCCCGTGTCATCCTCGTCCCTCTCCCCTGGTGCTCTCCGCGACGGCGGCCAGCCTGCGGCCGATCTCGTCGTCCAGCGCCGCCGTCCGGTCCGCCGAGTCGGCGACGACGACCCCGTGGAGACGCCCGTCGAAGTGCGCCCCCGGGACCGGTTCTCCGGGCGACGCGGCCGCGTTGACGGTGGCGTAGTTGTTGATCAGCAGCCCGGTGCCCCGAGCGGGGTCGAACAGCAGGTCCGCCATGGCGCGGCGGAGCGACCCGAACGGCAGGCGGGCGCCGAGCCGCAGGGGGTATCTGCGCACCAGCGCCGTGCTCTCGGTCCCGATGAAGGCTTCCTGGATCGAGGCCTGGTACGTGGACATGTTGTGGCGCGCGTTGATCTCGACGAGGGGGTAGAGGCCGCCGTCGGGATCGATCATCGCGTCGACGCCGGCGACCCCGAAGTAGCCGTCGTCGGCCAGCCGTCCACCTAACAGGTGGGAGACCTCCGTCAGTTGGGCCCTCTGGCGCTCGGTGAGCCGCGCCGGGATCCGATGGCCCAGGTGCACCCCGCCCTCGGTCAGCGCCTCCTTGACGAAGTCGACGTGCACGCCGCCGTCCCGGCCGACGGTGAACTGGTAGTTGAGGTCGGCGCGCTTGGCCACCCACTCCTCCACCACCAGGCCGACCCGGTCGTGCCCGGCCTTCCGCGCCCGGCTGTGGATCATGCGGTGCAGCCGGTCCAGACGGCGTTCGTCCTCGACCACCTCGATGCCCTTGCCCGAGACACCGAAGGCGTCCTTGAGGACGACCCGGCGGCCGTCGGCGAGCAGCGCGCGGGCGGCCTCGACAGCCGCGTCGAGCTCGGCCAGGCTTGCGCAACTCCAGCCGCGGGACTGCCGGATGCCCAGTTCGGCGGCCAGCCGCCGGCTGTAGATCTTGCTGTTGACCGCCTTGCAGACCGCCGCCGACGGGGCGGCCAGCGGGATCCCGGCCCGCTCGGCCAGCCGCTCCTCCAGCTCGCTCACCCCGTGCGCGCAGACGACGCCACCGCGAGCACCGAGCCCGCCCAGCTCGCGCAGGACCCGCCGGTCCTCCAGCGCGTCCTGGGTGACGGTGCTGCGCGGGTCCTGCCGCTCCACCACGAGCATCCCCGGCAGCTCGAACCCGAGTTCCTCCAGGTGACTCAGATAGTCGGCGTCGGGTGCGTCCTTCAGTACGACATGGTCGCCCTTGCCGGCGAGCAGCAGCGCGAACTCGTCCATCCGGTTGACGATGACGCTGCCCGAGCCGAACCCGAGCCTCGGCAGCCCCATCTCACCGCGGGCCCACTGGTCCTCGACCTCGAAGTTGCCGAGGAACACCAGCTCCGCGTCACGGGTCCCGGTCAGGGCCGCTTTCAGGCGGCCGGTGAAGTTCCCGGTCATCTCACCCACCCCCCTTTCAGTGCTCGAAGAGCATCGCCGAGAAGGTCGAGCCGAGACCGACCGTGGCGAGCAGATAGCGGTCCCCCGGGCGCAGTCGGCCCAGATCGAGGGCGGTCCGGTAGTTGATGAAGGGATCCGCGGAGAAGCAGTGTCCGGTGACCGGCACGTTGTCCAGGAAGAAGCGCTCCAGCGGCAGCCCGAGATGCTTGGCGAGCCGCGTCCACGACAGCCGGCTGACGTTGTGCGGGAAGATCATGGTGAGGTCGTCCAGCGCCAGCCCCGCCTTCCCGACCGCCGCCAGCATGACCTCGGCCAACGCCTCGATGTAGATCCGCTGGTATTCGACGGACAGCTCGTGGGTGAGCGACAGGCAGTCGTAGAAACGGCCGTGGGTGCGGGCGGCGTAGCTCACCATCCGGTCCCGATCGTCGCGGGTCCCGACGAGCACCGCGGCCGCGCTCTCGCCGTTGATGGCCGTGCCCGGCACCATCTGCGCGGCCCGGGTGAAGGTCTTCTCGCCGGTGAGGACCAACGCCAGCGCGTCCGGATCACCGTCGCTCGCCAGCAGCTTGCCGACCAGGTCCACCGCCAGCAGCCCCGAGGCGCAGGCGTGGTGGGTCACCGCGAACGCCGTGGCGTGCCCTAGCCCGAGGGTGTCACGCACCTCGTGAACGGGGTTGACCGGATGCGGGACGACGATCGGCATGGTCCGCGCCTGGACCACGTACCGCACCCGCTCCTCTCTGCCGCGCAGTGCGTCGAGCTTGCCCGCGGCGGCCAGCAGCAGCTCGGTGTGCGTGCCGCCGGGCTCGCGGCGGACCTCCGCCAGGCCGTGGTAGCGCTGGTAGACCTTCATCTCCGAGGCGCTGAGACCCAGTTCGTCGCTCAGCTCCTCGATGGGTATCCGCCGCGACGGCAGATGGACCGCCACCTCCTCCAGCGACGTCATCCGCTCTCCCCCGCCGGGGAGGCCTGGGCGAGCGTTTCCTCCAGGTGGCGCGTCAGGGCGTCGATCGTCGGGTGGTCCCAGGCCACGGTCGGCTCCAGGACCAGCCCGAGGTGGTCTTCGATGTCGCCGCAGAGGGTCAGCGCGTACACCGAGTCGAGACCGTAGGTCGTCAGCGTGGCGTTGGTGTCGATGTCGGCGACGTCGAGTTGTACGTAGTGCGCGACCCGCGTGCGCAGCCAACTCCGCAGATCGGTGTCCGACGCAGCCGACGGGGCTGACGGGGCCGATTCGGGGCTGTTCATCCGATTCTCCTTGTCATCGATGGCGGCGTCCTGTCGTCAACGGAGGCGCTGTCCGGGCGGGCGCCGGTTCGACAGGCCGAACCCGCGGCGGTCGCGGTGCCGGGACAGGACCTCCGCCGACAGCCGTTCGGTGACGTCGCGGGGCCGCTGCCCGGGGTCGCGGCCCATCCGTTCGGCGATCCGGCCCAGCGCCGCGACGGCCCAGCGGGGATCGCTGAGGAACGCGTCGTGCCGCTCCCGGTTGTGGAGCCAGATGTTCACGCAGGCGACCGCGGCGAGCACCGCGGCGTAGCGCGCCGCCAGCCGCAGCGCCTCGGGCCGGGCGGCGACGGTGAGATCCGCAGGGACCAGTGCGGCGCATTCCCGTCGTACGTCGGCCTGTTCGGCCGCGATGACGAGAAGCAGTCGGCGCAGTTCGCCGTCCGGTTCGCAGGAGTCGAGGGCCGCCGAGAGCGCGGCGCTGAGGCTGTCCCGCCCGCCCGAGCTGATCGACAGCCGCTCGAAGGGCAGGGGCGGCAGGTCCGCGTCAAGACGGAACACGTCGGCAGGCGGCTGGGTGTCGTCCAGCCATCCCTTGCGGGCCAGCCGAGGCAGCTGCGGCAGCACTGTGCTGAGGCAGGCCACGCGCGCGGTGTGGCCGAAGCCCGCCGGCGCCAGGTCGCGCAGGTGCTTCTGGAAGATCCCGTAGCCGCCGTCGCGGATGTAGAACTGGGCGCCCAGCACCCGCGAGAGCGCGTCCATGGCGTCCATGAGGAGGGTGGTCACGAAGTACTTGGAGGCCGACGCGTACAGGCTGGTCTCGCCCGGGAGCAGATGCACCGAGCGTGCGGTCAGGGTGGCCAGGCAGTCGCAGATCAGCAGGTCGGCGAAGGCGTCGGCGAGGATCGCGCCGATGTGGGGCATGCCGGCGAGCGAACGCCCGTACAGGACGCGCTCGTCGGTGAACCGGGCGGCGACGTCGAGGCCGGTCTCCAGGATGCCCACGGTCATCGCCGGCAGTGCGGTGCGGGTGATCTGGAAGGAGCGCAGCGCTGTCTCCATGCCGAGCCCGGGGGCGCCCAGCGTCGCGTCCGCCGGTACCGGGCAGTCCCGGAACTCCAGTCCGCCGAGCTGGACCCCGCGCATTCCCGCGCTGCGGAAGCGCGGCAGGTGGACCGGCGCGCCTTCGGGCAGGTCCGCCGTCTCCACGAACAGCTGCGAGTGGCTGCGGCTGCCGGGCGCGGCCGACGTGCGCGCGAAGAGCACCATGGCCTCGGCGCGCCCGGCATTGGCGATCACTTCCTTGCGCCCGTTGAGCCGTAGCCGCCCGTCGTCGCACGGCAGCGCCGAGAAATCGGCCCGTGCGACATCGTTGCCGTGCGCCAGCTCGTGGTAGCCGGAGACGGCCCGGCCACCGGACAGCAGCACCTCGGCCATCCTGCGGCGCTGCCGTTCGTCGCCCGCGGCCCAGACGTTGACCGCGGGGATGAGGCTGGCGGCTCCGTATCCGAGGCCCAGGCAGGGGTCGTGGCGGAAGACGACCCGCATCACCTCGATGAGGTGGTCGAGCCGGGTCAGCCGTCCGCCCAGTTCGGGCGGGACGAATTCGGCGTTCAACCGGTAGTCGTCCAGCAGCCGTTCGCCCGCGGCGAGCATCTCGCCCGCCTCGTCGGCCGCCAGCACCGCGGCATGGCCGGTCGGATTGCCCGGATCCCAGGGGTCGCCGAACCGGCTCTCGAGGTCGTCGACGGTCTTGTCGATCACGACGTGACCACCGACGTCGGAGGAGCGGCGGGACGACCGGCCGCACGAGCGTCGAAGAGCCGGTCGAACACCTCGCCGTCGGTCGGCCGTCCCGGCGGGCGTACCCACCGCAGCACGTGGGTGAGGACCGCTTCGAGCCACAGCGGGTCCTCGCCGGGCGTGCTGTTGTGCAGCCACACTCTCAGGGCGGCCGCACCCGCGAAGCACTGCTCGTAGCGGCGCGCCAGCGCGAAGGCCTCCGGCGGTGCGTCCTGGGAGGCGGGCGGGCTCAGCGCCAGCTCGTCGTGGAGCCGGTCGCAGCTGTCGGTGAGCTCCTCGGCGAGATCGGCGACGCGTGCCGGAGCCTGACCCGCGGAGGCTTGCGCGCGCAGTTCGCCGCTCGCGGTGCGCAGGCTCTGCGTGAAGCTGCACCCGCCGCGTGCGAGCAGGCTCAGCCGGTCGAGCCGGGCCGGGGGCGGCGGGGCCGACAGGTCGGCGGCGCGGGCGACGCCCTCCTCGTCGGCGGTGCCCTCGCGGTAACCGCGGGCCAGGACCGGGAAGTGGTTGATCAGGACGTGCTGGTTGACGAAAGTGCTGCCGTCGAAGATGCCGACGACGCGATGGTCGCGTTCCAGCTTCTGGAACGCGCCGTGCTCGTGGACCTCGGTGAGGAAAGCGCGGGCGCCCAGCAGTTCGCCGCAGGCGGTGATCAGCTCGTCGACGCGGGTGGGGACGTACGACTTGGCCACCGCGGAGATGACGGTCATCTCCTGCGGCAGGGTGTGCACGCTGCGGGCCGCCAGCACGCTCACCATCTCGGCGGCGTGGAGCGCGGCGTACGCCTCTCCGAGCACGCGGCGGACGTGCGGCAGCTCGATCAGCCGACGGCCGTACAGCTCGCGCCCCGCGGCGAACTCCTCGGCCAGCCGCACCGCCTGGTCGGCGGCGCCGAGCGACAGGGCCGTACAGGCGGTCCGGGTGAGCTGCAACGCCTTGAGCACGATCTCCAGCCCCGCGCCCTGCTCGCCGATCAGCGCGTCGTCCGGGAAGGGGCAGTCGTCCAGGGCGATCCCGCTGATGTCGGCGCCTCGGATGCCGTGCGTGGGCACCTTGGGCAGCGGCCGCCAGCGGTCCGCCGGGAGCCTCCGTTTGTCGGCCAGCAGCAGGCTGAAGCCGCGCGGCCCGCCCTCCGGCCGGGTGCGTACGAGAAGGCAGAGCAGCGTGCCACGGGTGGCGTTGTTGATCAGCCATTTCTCGCCGTGCACGCGGAAGCCGCCGGGCTGCGGTGTGGCGGTCATCTCTCCGGCGAGGAGGTCGCTGCCGTGGCCGCGCTCGGTCAGGCCCCATGACACCGGCGCTCCCGCGATGATGTCGGCGCCGAGCGCGCGCGCCTGCTCCGGACGGCCCGCCAGCCACATGCAGACGCCTCCGAGGAACGTCTTGCCGTGCCCGATCGCGACGGTCAGGTCGCGGCGCGCCACCGCCCGCAGCGCCGCGACGAGTTCGTCATAGCGGGTCAGCGCGCCGCCGAATTCCGCGGGTACGTACAGGCGCGGCAGCCCCATCCGGTCGAGTTCCCGGCAGCTGTCGGCGGGGAACCGCTCGTCGCCGTCCAGCTCGGCGTTGCGGGCGTAGGAGAGGAGCGATGCCGGGTCGGTGGGATCACCGAGCGCGCGGTCGAAGCCGTCGAGGTCGAACCGGCCGGTGTCCGTCAGCGGGTCGATCACCGTCACGAGGCGTCACCGCCCGCCGGGTCACCGAGCCGGGCACGGACGGCCGGCGACAGGTCCGCGTGCAGGATCTCCAGCTCGCCGCCGAGGAACCGCCGGCGCAGCAGCCGGCGCTGGATCTTGCCGCTGGTGGTCCGCGACACCGTGCCGGGCGGCACGAGTACGACGTTGTGGGCGGGCACCCCGACCTCCCGGGTGAGGTGGTCGCGGACACCCGCGGCGGCGCGGGCCAGCTCGTCCGGCTCTTCCCGGCGGGCCCGGTACTCGCGGACGATCACGACCTCCTCCTCGGGCACCGGCACCGAGAAGGCCGCGCCGACCCCGCCTTCCAGAGCCGGGTGGGCCTGCCGCGTCGCCGCCTCCAGGTCCTGCGGGTAGAGGTTGCGGCCGCGGACGATGATCAGCTCCTTGCTGCGGCCCGTGACGTACAGCTCGCCCTCGTGCAGGATTCCCAGGTCGCCGGTGCGCAGGAAGCCGCGCTCCCCGTCGGGCGTGACGGCGTCGAAGACGCGCCGGGTCTCCTCAGGCCGTCCCCAGTAGCCCCGGGCCACGTTCGGACCGCGCACCCAGATCTCGCCGACCCGGCCGTCCGGCAGCACCCGGCCCGCGTCGGCGTCGATGATCCGGACGTCGAGGTACTCGGCGGGGCCGCTGCTGACGATGCGGTGCACGGCGCCGCCGGTGGCCGGGGGAAGCAGCTCGCCGCGCTCGAACGCGGCGGCGTCCACCTCGGTGATCACGGCGCGGCGGGCGGGCCGGTCGCCGCAGACGACCAGGGTCGTCTCGGCCATGCCGTAGCCGGGGAGCATCGCCTCGGGTCGCAGCCCGGCGGCGGCGAACCGCCGGGTGAACGCCTCGACGGTGGCGGCCTGGACGGGCTCGGCGCCGTTGACCGCGCACCGCCAGCGCGAGAGGTCCAAGCGGGCCAAGTCCTCGTCGGTGATCCGCTGGACGCACAGGTCGTAGGCGAAGTTCGGAGCGGGCGAGAAGTCGATGCCGTGCCGGTCGATCAGCGTCAGCCAGGTGTGCGGGCGCTTGAGGAAGGCCACCGGTGGCATCAGCACGCTGCGACCGCCCAGGACGAGGGGCGTGAGGAGCAGCCCGATCAGCCCGAAGTCGTGGTAGAGCGGCAGCCAGCCGCCCACCGGGCGGTCGGCGCTCATCCCGGAGATCGCCGCGAGGATCTCGGCGTTGGCCAGCAGGTTGGCGTGGTCGACCATGACGCCCTTGGGGGCGGCGGTGGACCCCGAGGTGTACTGGAGGAAAGCCAGCGCGTGCGGGTCGGCCGGTGGTGGCCGCCACCTGCTCGTCGCGGGCAGCTCGTCCGCAGGGTCGGGTGCGAGCACGGTCATGCCGCGGAGTTCCTGTTCCTTGGCCCAGGACGCGAGCGCTTCCAGGTCCGTTCCCTCCGCCAGGGCACCGACCGCTCCCGCGTCCCGGGCGATCGCGGCGAGCCGGTCGGCCCGCTTCCGCTGCGGGCCGTCGGGCGGCGGTGCGGGCACCGGGACCATGCCCGCGTACACGCAGCCCAGCAGGGACCACACGAACCCGGGCCCGGAGGGGTGCAGCACCAGCAGGCGGTCGCCGACAGCGAACCGTTCCTGCAGCAGCGCGGCGACCTGTCGGGCGGCCCGGTCGAGTTCGCCGTACGTCAGGGTCTCGTCGGCCTCGGCGCGGAGCGGGTCCGCGCTGAAGATCAGGGCCGTCCGGTCACCGTGCTCGTCCGCCCTCGCTCGCAGGAGTTCGACGAAGGTCCTGTGCTGGTCCATGCGGTGTCAGCCTCCATCAGCGGGATGGTCTCGACGGCGGGACGTTGGGCGACCGAGCGTCACCCAGGGGCGGCTCCCTCTCCTACCGGCCTGCGAGAGGGACCCCTGTGACGGAAGGGACGGATGGGGCTGGCCATTGCCCCACCCTAAAGGTCATTCCGGCGCCGCCGGATGAGTAATTGGCAAGACTTGCAGGCGAGTTGAGGCTCAAGCCACGGCGGATCGTTCGATAAGAGGCCGTTCGGTACTCCTCGGCCAAAGCGTGGGCAGAATGCGACAAGGCGAGCCGGGTATCCGCTGAAATGAGCACAGCACAGGTTCTGACCTGGTCGGGACAGGGCCGTTCAGCAAAGGCGTAGAAAGGGTGCTTTGACCACATGACCGCACAGCATGGTCATACGGCCGACAGGGCAACGACTGCGCCCACCGTGACGACCGCGGCCGCGGCCCGCGACTACGCGCGGTCGGTCGTACGGCAGCAATGGGACTCGGCGTCCCGCACGGCACGCGAGGAGGATGTCGTCGATCTGCTTCTCGTCGTGTCCGAACTCGTCACCAACGCCATCCGCCACGGTGACGGGCTGGCCGCGTTCGAGGTCGCCCTCGCCGAGGACGGCGTACGGCTCACCGTCCACGACAACAGCGACGCCGTCCCCGACGTCGCCTACGGCCGCGGCGAACTCCCCTCGGGGGACCACGGGCAGGGGTACGGCTGGCCGCTCATCATCCGCCTGGCGCGGGAGATCACCATCGACCCGCGCCCCGGGGGCGGCAAGTCGATCAGCGCGCTGGTCCCGCTGCGGGCCCGGCCATAACGCCCTCACCAGGGAAGAAAGACATGTATGTCCTTCCCGTCGTCCTTCGCGACGACGCTGACCTGGCTGCACAGGGTGTGGATCAGATACCAGCCGACCCCGCCGTCCCGGTCGCGTCGGAAGGGACGCGGAGCCGGGGGTGTGCTGCTCGTGTCGTGGACGACGACATGGACGCCGTCGAAGGTCCTGCGGAGCCGGACCTCGAAGGGGCCCGGCGCGTACTGGACCGCGTTCGCGGCCAGTTCCGTGACGACCAGGAGGATGTCGTCCCAGTGTTCCGGCGCGCTCGGCGGTGTCACCCGCGCGAGGCCGTCGAGGAACTCCTCCGCGTCCAGGCGGGCGTCCGTGACGTCGTGCAGATCGCCCGAATAGCGTGTGACCCGCTCCCGGACGGCTTCGGAGGCCGCACTTCGGTCCCGACTGTGCTCGGTTGTCATCTCGCCTTCCCCGCTCGGAGTCGCGCCGCATTCTGACCGGCTCACTGATCCCTGTGGTCTCTTGGTTTCCCACGAGCGTGAGGGCTACGCGTATCGGGAGCGGTCGGTCCGCCGCAGCGTGCCCGCGGACTCGGACCGCCGACTGGGGTGCGGTGGGTCACGACGTGGCTGACGGGCCCGTGCGGATGACGGCTTGGTCGCCGTGGGGGCCGAACAGGTGCAGGATCTCCACCGCGTCCGCCTCGGCGGGGCCGAACCAGTGCGGTTCGCTGGTGTCGAACTCGGCCACCTCGCCCGGGCGGACGGTGAACTCGCGTTCTCCCAGGATGAGACGGAGTTCACCGGCGAGCACGTAGAGCCACTCGTAGCCGGCGTGGGTCACGAGTTTCGGTTCACGGTGGGCGAGCACTTGCTTGAAGACCTGGACCCGACCCGGGTACTGCGTCAGCGGCACGAGGACGCTTCCGCGCTCCCTGCGACGGGGTTCCAGGTGAACGCGCGGGTCACCGGTGGCCGGAGCCGCCACCAGCTGGTCGAGCGCGACGCGGTGCGCTCGTGCGAGCGGGATGAGCAGGTCGAGCGTGGGGCGGCGGATGCCTGACTCCAGGCGCGACAGCGTGCTCAGCGAGATCCCGGTGTCTTCCGCGAGAGCCTCGAGCGTGAGTCCCCGGTCGCGTCGCAGTGCACGCAGCCGTGGTCCGATGCCGTCGAGTATCTCCGCGAGTTCGGCGTCCATGGGGTCCATTTTGCAGTCTCCGCAAATCTGCTGGGCGGGTGCCGTCACCTGCTCCGAACATGGGCCGTCCAACGACCCGAACAGAGGTGGACCCGTGACCACGACAATCCAGGCCGCTCAACCCGTACTGAGCGCACGACGGCGTTGGACGGTGCTGGCCGTCTGCGCGCTGAGCATGTTCCTCGTCGGCCTCGACACCACCATCGTCAACGTGGGCCTGCCCGTGATCGGCCGCGGCCTGGGCGTGGGCACCCGCGGTCTGGAATGGGTCGTGGATGCCTACACCGTGGTCCTGGCCAGCCTCCTCATCTCCTCCGGCGCCCTCGCGGACCGCTTCGGCCGGCGTCGGGTGTTCCAGAGCGGACTGCTCCTCTTCGGTGGTGCGTCGCTGGCGTGCGCCGTCGCCCCGTCGCTCGGCTTCCTCGTCGCGGCACGGGCCGTCCAGGGCGTCGGCGCCTCGATGCTGAGCCCCGTGGCACTGGCGATCGTGGTGAGCGCGATGCCCGATCCACGGGAGCGCGCCCGGGCGATCGGCGTATGGGCGTCGGTCTTCGGGCTCAGCATGGCGGCGGGCCCGGTGACCGGCGGATGGCTCATCGCCATGTTCGGCTGGCGGTCGGTGTTCTGGATCAACGCACCGATCATCGTCACCGCCCTCGTCCTGGTGGCCGTGCTCGTACCGGAGTCGTACGGACAGCGCGCCCGGCGGCTGGATCCGCCCGGCCAGGTGCTCCTCGCGGTGGCCCTGTCCGTCTTGGTCGGCGTCCTCATCGAAGGACCCCGCATCGGTTGGACCTCACCCGCGGCGACGGCCGGCTATGCCCTGATCGTGCTGGCCACGGCCGGGTTCACATGGGTCGAGCTGCACCGGAGCGAGCCTTTGATGGATCTCGGGCTCTTCCGGCGGCCACCGTTCGCCTCGGCGGTCGTGGGCGCCGTGGCGGTGTTCGCGGCCCTGAACATCACTCTTCTGCTCACCACGTTCTCACTCCAGCACGCCCGCGGATGGACGCCGCTCGCGTCCGGCATGGCGACCCTGCCCATGGCGCTCGGGGCCACCCTGTGCGCGCCGTGGTCCGGCAACCTGGTGGCGCTCCTCGGCCCACGACGTCCGCTCGCCCTCGCGGGCGGGTTCACCGCCGCCGGTGGCCTGTGCATGGTCAATGTCGGCCAGGACACCAGCGTCCTGCTGATTCTGCTGGCCCACCTGCTCATCGGCATCGGATTCGGCTTCGCCAACGCGCCCCTCACCAACACCGCGGTCAGCGGCCTGCCGCCGTCCCGCGCCGGCGTGGCCGGGGCCATCACCTCCACCGCACGCCAGGTCGGCGCAGCGGTCGGTATCGCCGCCGCAGGGGGGCTGGTCGCAGGCGTCGGCCCCGCCGGGCTCGCCCATGCCACCCGTCCCGGATGGCTGCTCGTGACGGCCTGCGGACTGTTCCTCCTCGTCGTGGCGCGAGCCGCCCACGCCTCCGAGAAGGCATCCTCGACGCCCTGATCCGGTACCGCTAGGCGACCCGGATGCCCACGACACACGTGTCGTCGTCCGTGTCGGACCTGCTGTGGGTGAGCAGACGGTCCAACTGCTGTCCAAGGGTGGGCTGCACCGTGCGCGCGGTCGTCAGCAGGTGGGCCAGTGACTCCTCCATGGAACGGTCACGGCGTTCGATCAGGCCGTCCGTGTACATCAACAGGGTGTCGTCGGCGGCCAGTTGCATCTCGTGTTCCTCATACGTCGCCTCCGGCACGGCGCCGAGCAGCAGACCCTTGACCATAGGCAGCGTCGTCGCCTCGCTGCCGCGCACCAGGACCGGCGGCAGATGGCCCGCCCTGGCCCAGCGCAGGTTGCGGCGGTCGGGATCGTAGAGACCGCAGACCGCCGTGGCGGTGACGGCCCCGCTCAGATGGTGGGCCACCATGTTCAGCCAGGACAGCAGCTGACCCGGCCCGGCACCGGTGACGGCGAGCCCGCGCAGCGCGTTGCGCAGGACGACCATGCTGGTGGCCGCCTCGATGCCGTGTCCGGCGACATCCCCCACGCACAGCAGCACCAGCCCGGAGGGCAGCACGACGGCGTCGTACCAGTCACCGCCGACCAACTGCTCCGTCTCGGCGGGCCGGTACCGCACCGCCACGCGCAGCCCGGGTGCCTCGAGCGGTGCCTGCGCCGGCGGCATGATGGCGTGCTGCAACTGGAGGGTCAGACGGTGGCGTTCGCTGGCCCGCTGCTCGGTGTGGGCGAGTTGGTCGCGGGTGGCCGCCAGCGCCACCTCCGTCCAGTGGTGGGCGGAGATGTCCTGATAGGCGCCCCGTACGAGATGCAGACGGCTGTCGGAGTCGAGGACCGGCTCGGCCGCCACCCGCAGATGCCGGGTCACGCCGTCGGGCCGCAGCAACCGGAAGGCGGTGGAGGCCGGCCGGTGGTGGTGCAGGAGGGTGCGCAGGAACCGGCCGATGGCGACCGCGTCGTCCGGGTGGGCGTGGGCGGGCAGATCCTCCAGCGAGATGGGCCCACTGGACAGGGGCTGGCCGTAGAGGTGGAAGAGCTGGCTGTTCCAGGTGATCTCACCGGTCAGCCGGTTCTCCTCGAAACCGCCGATGCGGCCCAGCCGCTGGGCGTGCTGGAGCAGGTTCGCCAGGCGTGCCGTCTCGTCCTCTATCCGCCAGATGAGCAGCACACTGCCGCCGTGCCGGCTGATGCTGACGTCGGCGACCGCCGACAGCGGTACGTCGTCCAGCAACTCGGTGAGCCGCATACGGCGGGCGCGGAAAGGCTCCCCCGTGGCGTGGACGCGTTCGACCTGCTCGAACAGCCCGTTCTCACCGGCGGCCATCGGATACGCCTCCAGCAGGAGGGCCCCGCCCACCACGCCCCGCGGCCGGCCCGCGGGGTCCAGGAAGCGGGCGTTGACATGCTGGATGCGGAAGTCGACCAGTTCCCCCGCGCCATCGATGTGCGGGACGAGGACCAGGGCGGGGTCGTGGAGCCCGTCGGCCAGGTCCATCAGCTCGGCGGCGTCGAGCAGGACCCGGGGCCCCAGGGTGCCGTCGTCGCCGTCCGGCGGGTCGTACGACTCCAGGGTGTGGGAGCACAGCTCCGCCAGAGCCTCGATCTGCCGGACGATCTGCGGGGGCTGGGGTTCCAGCCGGGCGGGCCAGACGATCTCCAGGACACCGTGGATGCGGCCCGCGGTGCCGGCCGGCACCGCGACCCGGCCGCCGTCGGGGTGCTGATGCCCGCCGATGGAGGGCAGACCCGTGTCGGACAGCCGGCCGATCCACTGGCCCGTGCGTTCCGAAAGGCCCCGGCGCGCCACGGTCGCCACACCCGGCGGCACGTACCGCCAGCGTCCCGCTTCCGCGGGGGAGAAACCGGCGCTGCCCGCAAGGGTGAGAGAGCCGTCGGAGCCCAAGGCCCAGATGGCCACGGCCACCGCGCCCAACGGGGTCAGCGCATGGGCCAGCAGCGAGTCGGCGACGCTCTGCGCGTCCGGAGCGGCCAGTGCGGCGCTCTCCGCGGAGCGCAGTTCGACGGCGGCCGCGCCCTGGTCCGGCGTGCCGGGCGCGGCGGTCCCGCCCGCCGCGGCCGCGAGAAAGGCGGTCGTCACTTCGGAGAGCCGGTCCCGCGAGGCCTGGTTGATCACCTCGACGGCGAACTCGAGCGGTGTCACACCCGCCTGCCCGGTCAGCTCGGCCAGCTGCCGGGCGGCCTGTGCGGGACCGCACCCCAGACGCTCGACGAGGATGCCCTTGGCCAGTTCGATCAGGGCGCGTCCGTCCGCCTCCGCCTGTGCCTCGCGCACCTCCTGCCGCAGCCGCTCCACGGTCGCCGCGAGCCGGCCGACAGGCGTCTGCCGGGCGGTCGGGTCCGCGCCGCTGCGGGCTCCGGGCAACGAGGCGGAATCCGGCCCGGGGGACGGATCAGCGCCGGTCGCCGGGTCGTCGGCGGCTGCCGGATCGGGCGGCTGGTGAAGTCGGCTCACGATGGGGCTGTTCCTCGGTTCGAACGTCCAGGGACGACACGTGGTCGGCGGGCAGGCGCGGCGGCATGGCCTTCCGTCATGCGAGCAGCCGGCGTCGTACGCGGTCGATGAGGTCGTTGGCGTCGACGGGCTTGGTGACGTAGTCGTCCGCGCCCGAGGCGAGGCTCTTCTCCTGGTCGCCCGGCATGGCCTTGGCGGTGACGGCGATGATGGGCAGGTTCGCGTACTGGGGCATCCGGCGGATCTCCGCTGTGGCGGCGTACCCGTCCAGCTCCGGCATCATCACGTCCATCAGCACCAGTGAGATCTCCGGGTGGGCGAGCAGCATCTCGATGCCCTTGCGGCCGTTGTCGGCGTGCAGGACCTGGAAGCCGTGCAGCTCCAGCACCCCGCTCAGCGCGAAGAGGTTGCGCGCGTCGTCGTCGACCACGAGGACGGTACGGCCCCGGAAGGAGTCGTCCATCACCGGCTGGGCCGGCCGCGGGGACTCCTCCGCGTGCACGAGGGCCAGGACCTCGCCCGGTTCCTCGGCGGACAGGTGCAGCGTGATGTGTTCGCGCAGCTCGTCCAGGCTGGACAGGAAGTCCAGCGGACGGCCGCCCGCACGGGAGCGCAGCATCTGTTCCTGTGTCAGGTCCAGCCGGTGACTGGTGTGGACGAGCACGGGCACGCTGGCCAGCGCGGGATCGCCCTGCATGGCTTCCAGGAGCTGCACCCCCTCCTCGTCCGGCATGCCGAGCTCCAGCACGACGCAGTGGCACGGTTCGGCGGCCAGCGTGCCGGCCGCCTCCTGGGCCCCGACGGCGGTGATGATGTCGATCGTCGCGCGCGGGTCGTCCGGATCCGGCGCGAGGTCGGCGACGGCACGCTCGGCGACAAGGGTGAGCAGACCGCGCAGCCGCTCCTCGACCACGAGCAGGCGGCGCCTGCGCCGCTCGGGCGCCGCGGGGGACGCTAGCGGTGTCCCGGAGACGGCATCGTCGTGCGGCGCTTCCAGCGCCCGGCCGCCGCCGAGCACCTCCTCGAAGTCGGCGCGGGCGACGGGCAGATAGAGCGTGAAGGTGCTGCCCTGGCCGGGGGTGCTGTCGACGGTGACGGCTCCGCCGAGCAGATGGGCGATCTCCCTCGTGATCGACAGGCCCAGCCCGGTACCGCCGTACTTGCGGCTGGTGGTCCCGTCCGCCTGCTGGAACGCCCCGAAGATCGTCTCCAGCTGCTGCTGCGGAATCCCGATGCCGGTGTCCTTCACCCGGAAGGCCACGACCGGGCCACCGCGATGGACCCCGGGGGGCACCTCCCGGTCCGCCGCGGGTTCGATCCGCAGTTCCACGCCGCCCTGCTCGGTGAACTTCACCGCGTTCGACAGCAGGTTGCGCAGGATCTGACGCAGCCGGGAGTCGTCGGTGAGCAGGTCGGCGGGGGTACCCGGCGCGGTGGCCACGGCGAAGTCCAGGCTCTTCTGCGTCGTCATCGGCCGGAAGGTCGCCTCGACGTACTCCAGCAGTTTGCGCAGCGGGACGCGTTCGGGGGCGACGTCCATCTTGCCGGCCTCGACCTTCGACAGGTCCAGGATGTCGTTGATCAGCTGCAGCAGGTCCGAGCCCGCCGAGTGGATGATGCCCGCGTACTCGACCTGCTTGTGGGTGAGGTTGCGCGAGGGGTTCTGGGCGAGCAACTGGGCCAGGATCAGCAGGCTGTTGAGCGGGGTGCGCAGCTCGTGGCTCATGTTGGCCAGGAACTCCGACTTGTACTTGGACGCCAGCGCCAGCTGCTGGGCGCGGGTCTCCAGTTCCTGTCGCGCCTGCTCGATCTCCAGGTTCTTGGCCTCGATGTCACGGTTCTGCGAGGCCAGCAGCGAGGCCTTCTCCTCCAGCTCGGCGTTGGAGCGCTGCAGTTCCTCCTGCTGGATCTGCAACTCCTGCGAGCGGGACTGGAGTTCGCCCGTCAGGCGCTGGGACTCGTCCAGCAGCTCGTCGGTACGGGCGTTGGCCACGATGGTGTTGAGGTTGACGGCGATGGTCGGCATCAACTGGGTCAGGAAGTCCTGGTGGATCTGGGTGAAGCGGGTGACGGAGGCCAGCTCGATGACCCCGAGGACCTGGTCCTCGACCACGATCGGCAGCACCACCAGGGCACTGGGCTCCGTCTGTCCGAGGCCGGAGGAGATGGTGACATAGCCCGGCGGCAGCTCCTCCACGGTGATGGCGCGCTGGTTGCGGGCGGCCTGCCCGACCAGCGAGCGCCCCACGGGGATGCGGACGGGCCGCTCGGGGTCGTCGGGGTAGCCGTACGAGCCCACCAGCCGCAGCTCGTGCCCGCGCTCGGTGTCCTCGGCCAGGTAGAAGGCGCCGTACTGGGCGGTGACGAGCGGCGCGAGCTCGTCCATGATCAGCTCGGCGACCACGGGCAGCTCCCGGTGGCCCTGCATCAGGCTGGAGATCCGGGCGAGGTTGGTCTTGAGCCAGTCCTGCTCCTGGTTGGCCCGGGTGGTCTCGCGCAGGGACTCCACCATGGAGTTGATGTTGTCCTTGAGGTCGGCGACCTCGCCGGAGGCCTCCACGGTGATCGAGCGGGTCAGGTCGCCCTCGGCGACGGCGCTGGTGACCTCGGCGATCGCGCGGACCTGCCGGGTGAGGTTCCCGGCCAGTTCGTTGACGTTCTCCGTCAGCCGCTTCCAGGTGCCCTCGACGCCCTCCACCTCGGCCTGTCCGCCGAGCCGGCCCTCGCTGCCGACCTCGCGGGCGACCCGGGTGACCTCGGCGGCGAACGACGACAGCTGGTCGACCATCGTGTTGATGGTGGTCTTCAGCTCCAGGATCTCGCCCCGGGCGTCGACGTCGATCTTCTTCGACAGATCGCCGTTGGCCACCGCCGTCGTCACCAGGGCGATGTTGCGGACCTGGCCGGTGAGGTTGTTGGCCATGGAGTTGACGTTGTCCGTCAGGTCCTTCCACGTGCCCGCCACGTTCGGCACGTGCGCCTGTCCTCCGAGCCGCCCCTCGGTGCCGACCTCGCGGGCGACCCGGGTGACCTCGTCGGCGAACGCGGACAGCGTGTCGACCATGGTGTTGATGACGTCGGCCAAGGCGGCGACCTCGCCCTTGGCCTCGACGGTGATCTTCTGCGACAGGTCTCCGCGCGCGACGGCGGCGGCCACCTGGGCGATCGAGCGGACCTGACCGGTCAGGTTGGACGCCATCACGTTGACGTTGTCCGTCAGGTCCTTCCAGGTCCCCGACACGCCCCGGACGATCGCCTGGCCCCCGAGATTGCCCTCGGTGCCGACCTCGCGGGCGACCCGGGTGGCCTCGTCGGCGAACGCGGACAACTGGTCGACCATCGTGTTGATGGTGTTCTTCAGCTCAAGAATCTCACCCCGGGCATCCACGGTGATCTTCTGCGACAGATCCCCCTGCGCCACCGCGGTGGCCACTTGGGCGACATTGCGGACCTGGGACGTCAGGTTGCCCGCCATGAAGTTCACGGAGTCCGTGAGATCGCGCCAGGTGCCCTTGACGCCCTTCACGTCCGCCTGCCCGCCCAGCCGGCCCTCGGTGCCGACCTCGCGGGCGACCCGGGTGACCTCGTCGGCGAACGCGGACAGCTGATCGACCATCGTGTTGATGGTGTTCTTCAGCTCAAGAATCTCACCCCGGGCATCCACGGTGATCTTCTGCGACAGATCCCCCTGCGCCACCGCGGTCGTCACCTGGGCGACATTGCGGACCTGGGACGTCAGGTTGCCCGCCATGAAGTTCACGGAATCGGTCAGGTCGCGCCAGACACCGCCGACACCGGGGACCTGGGCCTGACCACCGAGGCGCCCCTCGCTGCCGACCTCACGGGCGACCCGGGTGACCTCGTCGGCGAACGCGGACAACTGGTCGACCATCGTGTTGACGGTCTCCTTCAGCTGCAGGATCTCGCCGCGCGCGGGCACGTCGATCTTCTGCGACAGGTCGCCCTTGGCCACCGCGGTCGCCACCTGGGCGATGTCGCGCACCTGCGTGGTCAGATTGCCGGCCATGGCGTTGACCGAGTCGGTCAGGTCGGCCCAGGTGCCCGAGACTCCCGGAACCTCCGCCTGGCCGCCCAGGGTGCCCTCGGTACCCACCTCGCGCGCCACGCGCGTGACCTCGGACGTGAAGAGGGACAGCTGATCGACCATGCCGTTGAAGACCGTGGCGATGTCACCGAGCAGGCCCTCGCCGTCGGACGGCAGCCGGGTGCCGAAGTCACCGTCACGGACAGCGGTCAGGCCGGCCAGCAGCTGCCGTAGCTCCTGCTCGCCCGGGGCCCGTTCCGCGGCCTCGATCGTCTTGCCGGTCATGCGCACCCTCGTTCCGCTCCCCAAGAGCCCTCACCCCGAGGACTCGGAACCGCGCCAGGCCGTGAAGGGCCCTGCCCATCGCCCGCGTTTCCGCTGTTCACGGACGCCGCACGATGTAGAAATCCGGTGAAGGCTAACGCAGTTGTCGGGTGACAACCAAAGCCTGGCGCGAGCCCGCCGCCCACGCGAAAAAGGCCGTACGGAAGTGGCATGACACAGCCGTCCTGGGGCACTCGTAAAAGTTCGGCTCCGATGACGCCCATCATGGCGCGAGGGCATCCCGAACGGTCGGATAACAGGCCACGAGGGTGTCGAGCCCCACGAGCTGCACCGTGCGCAGCACGGCACCCCGCACCCCCACCAGCCGTAGCCATCCCCGCGCGGCCTGCGTGGCCTGGTACGTGGCGACCAGGGCATTGACCCCACTGGAGTCCATGAACGTCACCCGGCTCAGATCGACGACGACCCGCTGCCCGGCAGCCGCGCCCTCCGGCGGTACGAAGCGGGTGAGAGCCGTCACACTCTGGTAGTCCACCTCACCGTAGAGGCTGAGGACGGTGACGCCCTCGACGTCAGACCGGACCACGGACAGCCGACCCTGACCCACTGCTTCCTGGTTGTCTGCCACTCGTATCCTCTGCACGCTCGGGGGCTGAGCCACGTCTCCGTTTTTGCCAACGTTGCCCCGCTCCCCCGCCCGCGATGCGCGCAGATCAGCCATTCATAGGATCGCGACACAGGAGTGATACGGGATTTACGGGGTATTCGCGCGCTCATGAACGGGGTATTGGAGATCGTCGGCAGGGGACCTGTCCCGCGCGAGGAGTGTTCCCGGATGCCGGATGACGCACCTGCCGAGATGACTGTGGCTCTTGACGGGGCCGTCGGCTGTATCGCCGACGCGAGGTCCAGCGCGACCGAGTTCCTGACACGGGCCCAGAGCGAACACGGCCTACCGGTGTCGGCACGCGCCATGGACCTGACGCAGCTGGTGGTCAGCGAGCTGGTCACCAACGCGCTCAAATACGCGCCCGGGCCGGTGATGCTGCAGTTGCGCATCACCGGCGGCTCGGTGGAGATCACCGTGTGGGACACCGACCCGACCCTCCCGACGGCCCGGAGCGCCGACGCCGGACGGGTGGGCCAGCACGGTCTGGAGATCGTGATGGCCGTGGTCCAGGGCTTCGAGGCGCACCGCGAGCCCGTCGGTAAGCGGATCACCGGCCGGCTCGCGCTGCTCGACGATCCACTGCTGGACTTCGACGGCTGAAACGACCCTTACACCGACACGGACGGACGCGCTCCCTCGGCTCCGGAGAGGGGTGGCGATGCATCTGCATCCCGGCGAGACCGAGGCCGTCGGCTGGCGGGTGGTGCCCCTGCTCGACGCCGTCCGGCAGCTGCGGGACGCGTCACCCGCCGTCAGCGGACGTCCGCGGGTGATCGCGATCGACGGCCGGGGCGGCGCCGGCAAGACGACCCTGGCCGAGCGGCTGCGCGGGGTCGCGCCCGGCTCCGCCGTCGTGCACACCGACGACATCGCCTGGAACCACGCCTGCTTCGACTGGGGTGCCGTACTCGTCGAGAACGTCCTGCGGCCCCTGCACCGGGGGGAGGCGGTGGACTTCCGCCCTGATGCCTGGGTCGCCCACGACCGGCCCGGATCGATCACCGTTCCCGCCGGTGCGGACTTCGTCTGGGTCGAGGGCACCGGCATCATCCGCGAGGAGCTGGCCCCATGGCTGGACGCCTCGGTGTGGATGCAGGGTGACCTCGACGCACAGGGGCGCTTGTTGGCCGTCCGCGACGGCGACTCCCCCGGGCAGCGGGAACATGTGGCGGCCTGGCTGCTGGAGGAACTGCCCTTCCTGGTGCGTGAACAGCCCTGGGCCCGAGCCACCTTGATCGTCGGCGGCCCTCCGCGGCTCGACCACGACCCGGACACCGAGCTGGTCATCGCCCCGCCGACCAGGCCCTAGGGCGACGACAGCGCGCTCACGGCCCTGGTCCCGGGTCCGGATGGACGGCCGCTTCGATGCCGGCCCGGGCCGCTTCCAGCTGGGCGGCGAACGCGATGCCCAGGAACAGCGCGACAGCGGTGAGGTTGGCCCACAGCAGCAGGGCGATGAACGCGGTGAGCGGACCGTACACCGCTCCGAAGGCACCGCTTCCTTCGACGTACAGGGCGAGCAGCCAGGTGGCCGACACCCACAGCAGGAGGTGCACGGCGGACCCGAACGCCAGCCAGGTGTAGCCGGGTTGGCGCCGACGGGGCGACCAGCGGAAGATCACGGCGGAGGCCACCCAGGCCAGTACGAGCCCCACCGGGATGCAGAGCGCACCCCACCAGCGCGCCGCGCTGCCGTCCCAACCGACGGTGTCCGCGACCGCTTCGCCCACCGCCCGGCCGGTGACCAGGACGACGAAACCCAGCATCAGGGGCAGGCCGGCGGCGAACGCGAGAGCGATCGCCCGCGCGTACTTGTGCAGGAAGGGGCGGTCCCGCTCGATGCCGTAGATTCGGTTCGCGCCACGCTCGATCTGGCCCATGGCCGAGGCGAGGTTCAGCAACGCGAAGCCCGTGCCGAGCCACAGGGCGAGGGTGCTCCAGACGTCGCCGTGCGCGGTACGCCGTGCCCCGTCGAGCGCGTCCTCGACGATCTCGGCGCTGGCGCCGGGCACGATCCGCCCGAGCGTGAGCTCGATGACCCGGCCGACGCTCTCCGTGTGGACCGTCGTGGCCAGCCCGACCAGTGCCACGGTGCACGGAACCAGTCCGAGCACCACCTGGAAGGCGAGGGCCCGCGCGTTGCTGAAGCCGTCGGCGTAGCGGAACCGGGCGACGGAGTCCGTCAGCAGCCGCAGGCTCCCGTAGTGACGCAGGGCGGTGAACGCCTCGTCCCCGGAGAGCTCCTCCCCGATCATGTCCCGGGTCTGCGGGACATGGACAGCGGTACCCATGGCGTGGACGCTCCTCGTCGTACGGCGGCTCAGTGCCCCAGCGCACCGTAGCCCCTCGCTCCCACCTCGCAGTCGACGGGGCTCGAGTACCGGACCGGATCGCGACCAGGCAACGGCGGGACGGGCTCGCGATCACGGTGACGACGGCTGAGCCCCAGCCACTCACGTGAGCCTCAGCCACTCACGCGGCGCTTCCCTCTTCGCGTCCCGCCCTCGCCGGAGTGCGGGCCAGCGTCACCCGACAGGTGGTCTTCGACGGATCGGTGACGGGTTCCCCCCATGCGATACGCCCGGCCGAGCGCAGTTCCTCGCACACGTCCGTCGGCAGGGCGACGTAGCAACCGCCCCTGCCACTGGCGGAGTCGACGGGGCGCCAGTAGCCGTACCGGATCCGTCCGCCGGCGTGGACGGTGACGAAGACGGGCGTGCGGGAGTCGGACACGATGCGCAGCACGTCGGCCGTGCGGGCGTCGGGCGGCGTCGTGGATCTGGGCGGGCGCAGAAGCGAGGCTGCTCTCAGGCGGGTGAAGTCCGTACGGGCCGTCCGTTCGGGAAGGGCGCTCTCGCTGCGGTGCGGGGCGTGGGTCGGGGTCGGGGTCGGGGTCGGGGGCATCGGTGCAGCCTTTCCAGGGCGAGGAACGGACACCGTTCGCCTCGTTCAGGTCCAATGTTGATCTTGCTGGTCCGCATTCTGGCGCCTGCCACTGACAATGCGGCACCGCGGCCCCACGGCCCGATCGCCCCGGGCCCCGCACCACCGTTTCAGTGGCGCCGTCCCCGCAGCCTGCCGAGCAGCCGCTGAGCCTGGGCCCGGCGGCGCGGATCGGCAGACGCCCGCCGCACCTGCTCCGCGGCACGCCGCCCCTGCGGACTCCTGCTGAACTGCTTGATCTTGGCCAACATGCCTGGCATGACGGTCCTCCCCACTCGGTCCGCGACAACTCCTCGGTGACAAGGAGTTCGTACGGACGCGGTTACCCCGACCCGGCCGCCTCACCCCTGCCGACGACGACTGCGAGAACAGGGCCCTGCGGGACACGGGTACCTGCCTCAGTCGTGCGGTGGTGGTGACGCGGCCTGCTGCTCGGCTCTGGCGACGCGTTCCTCAAGGGCGCGGATGCGGTCGTAGAGATCGACCAGCGTCGCACCGTTGGCGACCACGCCGGGGCGTTGCCAGTGCCTTCGCACAAACTCCTCACGGCTCTCCCGCACCGCGTCCTGAGGCCCGGTCGAAGTCGCGGATGCCGGTGCCCTCGAAGATCTGAGCTCGTCCGGCCCGGGCAAGGTCTTCTGCAGCCTCAGCACGGCCATTCCACCGAGCACGATCAACATGAGAGCGGCGACGGGTATCAGCAAGGCCCAGCTGGCCGACATGAGAACTCCCTAGTCACTTGCGGTAGTTCGACACTATCGGCCCCTCGGCCCGCAGACGTGAGGCGTGAGAATCGGAGCGCTCCCAACGGTTGAGGACGGGGAGGGCCCTCTCGGACTCCGCCCCTGGTGAAGTCGTGTGCTCGATCCGCTCCGGCCGGTAAGATCGGTGATCTCTTGGGGGAGGTGGCATGGGCAGACGGCGTCCGGGGGCACCGACGCTGGAGGAGGTGGCTGCCCACGCGCAGGTGGGACGGGGCACGGTCTCCCGCGTCATCAACAACGCCGCGGGCGTGAAGGAGTCGACACGTCGGGCCGTGCAGCAGGCCATCGACGAACTGGGCTACGTGCCCAATCTCGCGGCACGTTCCCTGGCCGGACACCGGGCCGACGCCGTCGCCCTGGTCATGACCGAGCCGGACTGGCGGCAGTTCGCCGAGCCCTTCTTCTCCGAGATCGTCAGCTCCCTCGGGGACGCGCTGACCGACACCGGAATGCAACTCCTGCTGACGCTGGTCCGCTCGGACGCCGAACGGCAGCGCTTCCTCGAGTACGCGCGCGGCGGCCGGGTCGACGGCGTCCTGCTGATGTCCGTGCACGCCGGTGATCCGCTGCCGGACATGCTGGCCGAGGCCAGATTGCCGACCGTGCTGCTGGGGCGCCGCTCCGGTGACGAGTACGTCAGTTACGTCGACGTGGACAATGTCGGCGGAGCCCGCAGCGCCGTCTCCCACCTGCTGCGGCGGGGACGCAGAGTCATAGCGACCATCACCGGGCCGCTCGACCTGTACGCCGCTCAGTGCCGGCTGCGCGGCTACGAAGAGGCCCTGATGCTGGCGGGCTTGAAGGGCGAGCGGACCCGCGTCGCCGAAAGCGACTTCACGGCGGAGAGTGGACGCCGCGCCATGACCGAGCTCCTCGAACGACATCCGGACATCGACGGTGTCCTCGCCGCGTCGGACACCACGGCGGCGGGAGCGCTGGAGGCCCTGCGCGCGGCCGGACGCCGGGTGCCCGAGGATGTCGCCGTGATCGGCTTCGACGACTTTCCGCTGGCGCAGCGGACGGAACCGCGCCTGACGACGGTACGTCAGCCGATCGAGGAGATCGGGCGGGCCATGATCCGATTGCTCCTGGAGGAGATGGAGGAGGGCGCCGTGGCCTGGCGTCACGTCATCCTCCGTACGGAGTTGGTGGTCCGCGAGTCGACCTGAGCCTCGCCACGGAAGTGCCCGGGCAGACTCCCGGAACCGGCGCGCCGTGTCTCGCGAGCCTGCCTGACCTTCTTCTCCCTCATCGGTTCGACGTGCCGCTGTCGGCAGCCTTGTCATGCCCTACAGTCCTGCCCGAACCCAGGCTTGGGAGAGCGCTCCCATTCACACAAAGCGTGACTGGCAGGTGCGGTCCGGCCCTCCGGCTTCAGCCTGAACGGCACCGCCTGCACCGCCGCGTGACCCACGCCCCCTCCTCACGAGCCCGCTGTCGGATCATCGCCGCGCTCACAACCGGCTCCACTTCTGGCCCGCCCTGCCGTCGCAGGTCCACAGGACCAGTGCGGTGCCGTTGGCGGTGCCGGCCCGGTCGGTGTCGAGGCAGAGTCCGGAGTGGACGTTGCGGACCGACCCGTCGGAGCCGATGGTCCACTTCTGGTTGTTCTGGCCGTTGCAGGTCCAGGTGATGACCCGGGTGCCGTTGGCGGTGCCCTGGTTGTAGGCGTCGAGGCACTTGTCGCCGAAGACGCGGATCTCGCCGCCCGCCCACGTGGTCCACAGCTGGTTGGCTGCCGTGTGACAGTCCCAGAGAAGTACGGTGGCCCCGGCGGCGGTGGAGGCGTTGTCCACGTCCACGCAGCGGCCGGAGCCACTGCCGCGCAACCGCGAGGTGGTGGCGGCCAGCGGACTGCCGCCGCTCACCCGGAACACGGCCACACCGTGCGCGGGGACACTCGCCGAGATCTGTCCGGACGTGCTCGACGTGCCGCCCGACCACAGATCCGTGAGGGTGAACGACCCGCCTGTCAGACCGACTTGAGCCGCTGTCGTGCTGACCGTCGCGGTGCCGCCGCCCCGGTTGAACAGGCCCACCGCCACCGAGCCGTCGGACAGGGGCTTGGCGAACACCTCGGTGTTGCCGTCGTCGCGGACCCGGCGCCCGCCCGCGCCGAGCGTGTCCTGGTTGACCGCCAGCAGCCGCGGGTTGCGCAGGATCGCGCTCACGTCGGCGGACATGGTGCGGATGTCGTTGCCGGCCATGAGCGGGGCGGAGAGCAGGGCCCACAGGGCGAAGTGGGATCGGGACTCGGTCAGGGACAGGCCGGGGCGGCCGACGACGAGCATGTCGGGGTCGTTCCAGTGGCCCGGACCCGACTGCGCCGCGAGCGGCGCGGTGACGTCCAGGACGTTGCCGACGCCCATCGGGTAGCTGTTGGTGTTGCCGTTCTGCCAGATGTCGAGCAGGTCCTCGGTCGTCCGCCACAGGTCGGCGACCTCGCCCCAGTTGTACGTGGCGCCGGTGATGGCGTGCAGGCTGTTCGGGTTGATGCTGTAGACGATGGGCCGTCTGGTGGCGCGGAGGGCGTCGCGCATGAGCGTGAACCGCGCGACCTGCTCGTCACGGGTGCCACTGGAGGAGCACCAGTCGTACTTGAGGTAGTCGACGCCCCAGGAAGCGAACGTGGTGGCGTCCTGGACCTCGTGTCCCCTGCTGCCCGTGGACCCCGGGTAGCCGCCTGTCGCCTGTGCGCAGGTGCGTTCGCCCGGCACCTGGTAGATGCCGAACTTCAGGCCCTTGCCGTGGATGTAGTCACCGAGGGCCTTCATCCCGCTCGGGAACTTGACCGGGTCGGCCCGCAGGTTGCCCGCCGCGTCACGCTGCGGGTCGAACCAGCAGTCGTCGACCACCACGTACCGGTAACCGGCGTCCCGCATGCCCGAGGACACCATCGCGTCGGCGGCCTCGCGGACCCGCGCCTCTGTCACCCCGCATCCGAAGCTGTTCCAGCTGTTCCAGCCCAGCGGCGGAGTGAGCGCCGGACTGCCCGGCGCGGCGGAGGCGGTGGAGTGGACCGAGGCCGTGAGGGACGCGGTGACCGTGAGCGCGGCGGCCGCGAAGAGGCGGAGAAGTCGTCTGCCCGATCGTCTGAGCACTCTGGGCTCCTTTTCAGCGCAGCGAGGGCGCCGGACAAGGGATGACCGGCGCGCGAAGCGAACAGGTGTCATGTCTATGACATCACTATCGGCGTCCGAAATTTCGACCTGTTTTCGGATCGTCAACCCCAGGGAGACTAGAGGGAGTTCCCGGCATGTCAACACCAATCGGCCGGTCAAACGATTCACTGACGCGCCTCGGTCGCAGACACCGGAGACGTGCAGCCCGGTACATCGGCGTTCGAGCAGGACCGGGTTCGAAATCTTTCGGCTCCACTATCGAATCATGCGAGGTGTATTGACGGGAGCTATAAGCCTCGCAATCATCCCGTTGCTCGATGAGTCGATTGCCGTTCGTCATACCGAACCTCGCGCGGACCGATCCACCCCCACAGCGCTCCCTCACGGAGAGATCGACACATGGATATGTCATGCTCTGATCAACCTCTGGGACGTCGCCGAGTGCTGGCCACCGCCGCCGGCCTGGTCACCGGTGCCCTGCTTCCGGCCATCCCCGCCCACGCTGCCGCCACCACGTTCACCAACCCGGTGATCTGGCAGGACTTCGCGGACATCGACATCATCCGCGTCGGCGCCACCTACTACGCCTCGGCCTCGACGATGCACTACTCGCCCGGGGCGCCCGTCCTGCGGTCGTACGACCTGGTGAACTGGGAGATCGCCGGCCACTCGGTGCCCGTGCTCGACTTCGGCGCCAAGTACGACCTGAACGGTGCCCGTGGCTATGTCCGGGGCATCTGGGCGTCGTCGCTGGCCTACCGGCCGAGCAACGGGACCTTCTACTGGCTCGGCCAGATCGACTTCGCCAGGACGTACATCTACACGGCCACCGCCGCCGAGGGACCGTGGAACAGGCTGACGACCATCAGCACGCCCTACTACGACGCGGGACTGCTCGTCGACACCGACGACACCCTGTACGTGGCGTACGGGAACACCACGATCAGCGTGGCCCAGCTGTCGCCCGACGGCCGCAACCAGGTCCGCACACAACAGGTGTTCACCACGCCGTCGAGTGTCGGCACCCTCGAGGGTTCCCGCTTCTACAAGATCAACGGGCAGTACTACATCTTCCTGACCCGCCCCGCGAACGGGCAGTACATCCTCAAGTCGTCGGGCGGCCCCTTCGGTCCCTACACGATGCGACAGGTCCTCCTCGACCTGCGCGGGCCGATCGCCGGCGGTGGCGTCCCGCACCAGGGCGGGCTGGTGCAGACGCAGAGCGGTGCCTGGTACTACATGGCGTTCGTGGACGCCTACCCCGGCGGCCGGGTGCCCGCCCTGGCGCCGGTCACCTGGACCGCGGACGGCTGGCCCGTCGTGCAGCTCGTGAACGGGGCGTGGGGCACGTCGTATCCCAGCCCGGCCGTGCCCACCCCACCGCGCCAGGTCACCCCGATGACCGGCGTCGACACGTTCGACGGCACGAGCCTCAAGCCGAGGTGGGAGTGGAACCACAACCCGGACAACACCAAGTGGTCGGTGAACAACGGACTCACGCTGCGGACCGCCACCGTCACCAACGACCTGTACTGGGCCCGCAACACGCTCACCCACCGCATCCAGGGCCCCACCTCGACCGCCACGGTCCAGCTCGACTTCTCCGCGATGCGCGACGGCGACCGGGCCGGACTGGCACTGCTGCGTGACTCCTCCGCCTGGATCGGCGTCAAGCGCGACGGCAGCGCGACACGGGTGGTGATGGTCAACGGGCTGACCATGGACGGCAACTGGAACACCACCGGCACCGGCACGGAAGCAGCGAGCGCGGCCGTGTCCGGCAGCCGCGTCTGGCTGCGCGCGAGCGCGGATATCCGCCCCGGCGCGGCACGCCCCGGAACCTTCTCCTACAGCACCGACGGCACCAACTTCGTCCGCCTGGGCCCCGCCTTCTCCATGGGCAACGACTGGCGGTTCTTCATGGGCTACCGATTCGCCCTCTTCCACCACGCCACCCAGGCACTCGGCGGCGCGGTCCGCATCCCGCGGTTCGAGCTGGCCACGCCCTGAACGAAAGGAGGTCCGCACAGCCCACCCCCCACCCCCATCGCACGAGGAGAACCATGAACCCGCTGAAACGGCTCGGCCACCGCCGGGCCTCCGTCTTATCCCTGCTGGCCGTCGCCGCCCTGGTGACGCCAGCGGCGGCAACCGCCGCACCCGATGCCGTCAGGGCCTCCACACTCGGCGCCCAAGCCGCCCAGTCCGGGCGGTACTTCGGGACCGCGGTGGCCGCCGGAAAGCTCGGCGACGGCACGTACACCGGGATCCTGGACCGCGAGTTCAACCAGGTCACACCCGAGAACGAGATGAAGTGGGACACCACCGAGCGATCTCGCGGCTCGTTCAACTTCGGCCCCGCCGACCAGATCGTCAACCGCGCGACGGCCCGCGGCCAGCGCGTACGCGGCCACACCCTGGTCTGGCACTCCCAACTGCCCGGCTGGGTCAGCTCCATCACCGACGCGAACACCCTGCGCAGCGTGATGAACAACCACATCACCACCGTCGCGAACCACTACAAGGGCCGGATCCACTCCTGGGACGTCGTCAACGAGGCCTTCGCCGACGGCGGCAGCGGCCAGCACCGCCCCTCGGTGTTCCAGAACCTGCTCGGCGACGGCTTCATCGAACAGGCCTTCCGCACCGCACGGTCGGCCGACCCGGCGGCCAAGCTCTGCTACAACGACTACAACATCGAGAACTGGAGCGCCGCGAAGACCCAGGGCGTCTACCGCATGGTGCGTGACTTCAAGTCGCGCGGGGTGCCCATCGACTGCGTCGGCTTCCAGGCGCACTTCGGCACCGGTGGCCCGCCCTCCAGCTTCCAGAGCACGCTGTCGAACTTCGCCGCCCTCGGCGTGGACGTACAGATCACCGAACTGGACATCGCCCAGGCACCGGCCTCCGCGTACGCGAACTCGGTGCGGGCCTGCATGAACGTGTCGCGCTGCAACGGCATCACCGTCTGGGGCATCCGGGACAGCGACTCCTGGCGCAGTGGCGAGAACCCGCTGCTGTTCGACCGGAACGGCAACAAGAAGGCGGCGTACCAGGCGGCGCTGACCGCGATGGGCGGCACGGCCGCCGCACAGAACACGACCGCCGCGAAGAGCACGACCGCCCTGTCGGCCAAGTCCGCCGCCGCCCTCCCCTCCCGCTTCTCGTGGAGTTCCAGCGGGGCCCTGATCGGGCCGAAACCGGACTCGGCCCACAACATCGCGGCGGTCAAGGACCCGTCGGTCGTCTACTACAACGGCAAGTACCACGTGTTCGCGAGCACCGCGAGCTCCGCCGGGTACAACCTCGTATACCTGAGCTTCTCCGACTGGTCGCAGGCGGGCTCCGCCACGCACCACTACCTGGACCGCACCGCCATCGGCACCGGGTACCGGGCCGCGCCCCAGGTCTTCTACAACACCTCGCAGCGCCTGTGGTACCTCGTCTACCAGACCGGCAACGCGTCGTACTCGACCAATCCCGACATCAGCAACCCCAACGGGTGGAGCGCGCCGCGCAACTTCTACTCGTCGATGCCGGACATCATCAGGCAGAACATCGGCAACGGCCACTGGGTCGACATGTGGGTGATCTGCGACAGCGCCAACTGCTATCTGTTCTCCTCCGACGACAACGGGCACCTCTACCGCTCCCAGACGACCGTCGGCCAGTTCCCGAACGGGTTCACCAACACCGTCATCGTGGCCCAGGACTCCAACAAGTACGCCCTGTGGGAAGCGAGCAACGTCTACAAGGTGCAGGGCTCCAACCAGTACCTGCTCCTGGTCGAGGCCATCGGCTCGGACGGCCGGCGCTACTTCCGCTCGTGGACGACGAGCAGCCTCGCCGGATCGTGGACACCGCTGGCCGCCTCCGAGAGCAACCCGTTCGCCAAGGCGAGCAATGTGTCCTTCCCCTCCGGCTCCTGGACCAGGGACATCAGCCACGGCGAGATGATCCGTGCCGGCTACGACCAGACACTGACCATCCCCTCGTGCAGGCTCCAGTACCTGTACCAGGGCATGAACCCCAACGCCGGCGGCGACTACAACAGCCTGCCGTGGCGCCTGGGCCTGCTCACCCAGACCAACTCGACCTGCTGACCGGCTGACGACGTGGGCCCCGCCGCTCGTGCGGGGTCCCCGTCCTGGCCGGTCGGCGGGCCATGGATATTCTCTGGCGGTGTCGAATCGTTCAGTGACGGCGGGAGTCGCGCTCGCCGGTGTGATGGCGCACTGCGGCGGAAGCCCGGTGCGCGCCGTGGAGTATCTGGTGGGGGCGATGGCCTCCGCACCGGCGGCCCCGGAGCCCTATGAGGCGCTCTCCGAGTTGTGGCGAGAGCGGCGCTCCGAGCTGAAGGAGGGTCTCGAAGGGGACGGCTCCTTGAGCACGGTGCCGGCGCAGGCCTACTTCCTGTTCCTCGACGGGGACATGGACGACGCGGTGATGACCCTCGGCTCGGTCACCGGGGTGCGGCCGGACGTGGCGTGGGGCGCTGCCCCGTGGTTCGGCGATGCCCGCCTTCTCGGCGCGGTGAGTGCGCAGGCGCTGGCCGAGGCGTGTCTGCGGACCCTGGACTACGGCCGCGTCGTGGACTCCGACGAGATGCGTGAGCGGTTCGCGCCCTGGTTCCATGCCATCGACGTCGTGTCCGAGCGCAGTCCCGTGCCGGAGTCGCTGGCCTCCATGGCCCGGCTGCCTCGGGCCTGCGGCCGCCATGACCTGTCGTTCGCGCTGTGCGACCGCGCCGACGCCGTCGACCGGGTCATGTGGACCGAGGTCACCCGAGCGGGCACCTGGCGGGCGATGGGCGACCTGGACCAGGCCGCGACCGCCTTCACCCGTGCCCTGGCCCTGGAGCCCGACAATTGGTCGCTCCACCTGGACCTCGCGGACCTGCGTGCCGAACAGGGCGACTTCGCCGCGGCCGTGGGCCACGCCGAACAGGGCCTGGCACACGCTCCGGACGAAGTCTCCCTGCGCGCGGCACACGCCGCCTACCGCGCCCGCCTGACCGGCTCGTCCGACAACCTGCGGGACCTGATCGCCCTCGCGCCGAAACTCACGAACACCTCCTACCGCGACCTCCTGATCGACTACGCGTGCGCGGGGCCGGGACTGCCCAGCACACTCGTGGCCGAGGCCCGCCGCACCCGCGAGCAGGCGCGCTGACCAACCATCCACCCGGAGCCTCATCTCCGACCGGGATCGATCACGGCCTCCCCGGGTGCGCGGGCCATCAGCGCCCAGTCCCTTCACATCATTGGCCCGACACCATGCCAGGCCTGCCCAAAGCCCCATCCGGTCGGCGGCAGCGCACCCGGTGATCTCGCTGCCGGTACCCGCACGCCGCCGTCTCGAAGTTCCCCGGGACGCCCCCTCCCGCCCCGGCCCTTGTCACCCACGGACTAACCACGGCCCCCGGGGACTCATCTCCCCCAAACAGAAGGCCGATCGAGCCGGTCCGCCCCTGCGGCGCTGCCATATTCGGTAGCCACTTCGGAGGTGGCCATGACACTTGAGGTGGAGACATCCAGGGCGAGGCCGGTGACGGAGAGGGAGGCCGACCGGGTGCCCGACCCGATCGCCGAACGATCCGTGGACCGAACCGTCGATCGCATCACCGCACTGGAGAGCCGCCGGACGCGGGCGGTCACCGCGCACGGGCCCAGGAGACGGGGGGAGCACGGCGCCCGGGAGCGGATCGATCTGCTGCTGGACGCGGGCTCGTTCACCGAGACGGGTCTGTTCGTACGCGCCCGGCCCACCGGTGACGGCACCGGGCGCCCGTACGGCGACGGGGTGGTCACCGGGTACGGCACGATCGACAACCGGGCCGTCTGTGTCTTCGCCCAGGACTCCACGGTCTTCGGCGGCAGCATGGGCGAGGCCTTCGGACAGAAGACGCTCGCGCTGATGGACCTCGCCCTGAAGACCGGCTGTCCGGTCATCGGCCTCAACGACGGCGGTGGCGCCCGTATCCAGGAGGGCGTCACCTCGCTCGCCCTCTACGCCGAGCTGGTGCGCCGCAACGTGCAGGCGTCCGGGGTGATCCCGCAGATCTCGGTCGTCCTCGGCCCGTGCGCCGGCGGCGCCGCGTACTCACCGGCCATCACCGACTTCACCGTGATGGTGGACGGTGCCTCGCACATGTTCGTCACCGGTCCCGACGTCATCGAGACGGTCACCGGCGAGCGCACCAGCGCCGAGGAACTGGGCGGCGCCCGCACCAGCAACACCGTCAACGGCAACGCCCACTTCCTGGCCGCCGACGAGGTGAACGCCCTCGACACCGTCCGCGACCTGCTGTCGTACCTGCCCGCCAACAACCTGGAGCGGCCCCCGCAGTACGCGCCGGGGGCCGCACCCGCCGGGCAGTGTCTCGACACGGTGGTCCCGGACCGGCGCGGGCAGGCCTACGACATGCGCGACATCCTGCGCGCGGTCGTCGACGACGGCGAACTCCTGGAAGTGCAGGAGCTGTTCGCACCGAACATCATCTGCGCACTGGCCCTCGTCGAGGGCGGTGCCGTCGGAGTCGTCGCCAACCAGCCGCTGCACGCCGCCGGGGTCCTCGACATCGACGCCTCCGAGAAGGCGGCTCGGTTCGTACGGTTCTGCGACGCGTTCGGCATCCCCCTGCTGACCTTCGCCGATGTCCCGGGCTATCTCTCCGGAGTCCGCCAGGAACAGGCCGGCATCATCCGACGCGGCGCCAAACTCCTGTACGCGTACGCCGAGGCGACCGTCCCCAAGGTCACCGTGGTGGTACGCAAGGCGTACGGCGGCGGGTACGCGGTGATGGGCTCCAAGCACCTGGGCGCCGACATCAACCTCGCCTGGCCCACCGCCCGCATCGCCGTCATGGGTGCCGAGGGCGCGGTGGGCGTCCTGCACCGCCGTGAACTGGCCGCCGCGGCCGACCCGGAGGCATTGCGCGCCCGTCTCGTCACCGCGTACGAGAGCACGTACGGCACCCCGTATCTCGCCGCCGAGCGCGGCTACATCGACGCCGTCATCGCCCCCCGCGACACCCGCGCCCACATCTGCCGTGCCCTGCGCGCCCTGCGCGGCAAGCGGGCACCGATGCCGGAGCGCCGCCACGGCAACATCCCGCTCTGACCGCTAGCCGTCCCCGCGACGTGAGGAGCCCATGCCCGATGGACAGCCGCCGCCCCCCGCTCGCGCCCGTGTTCCGCAGTCTGCCGGAGTACGTGCGGCACTGGGCCGAGACCACCCCCGACCGCCGGGCGTTCACCTTCGTCGACCATCCCGCGCCGCATTCGCGCGGCGTCCACCGCACACTGACCTGGCGCCGACTGGACCTGCGGATGCGGGCCATGGCCGCCCGGCTCGCCGCAGAGGCGGAGCCCGGGGAGCGGGTCGCGGTGCTGTGTCCGCAGGGGACGGACTACATCACCGCCTTTCTCGGGGCGCTGGCCGCCGGCCTGGTCGCCGTACCGCTGTATCCACCGGGGCTGCCCGGGCAGGGCGACCGGCTGTCGGCGGTGCTGGCGGACGCGCGCCCGGCGGTCGTGGTGACGGCCGGTCAGGTCCTGGCGGAGGTAAGCGAGTTGTGCGAGGGCCGGGACGTGAAAGTCGTCGCCGGGGACCAGGTGCCCGACGCCACCGCCGGTGACTGGCAGCTCCCCGCCCTCGACGCCGAGGCGGTCGCGTACCTCCAGTACACCTCCGGCTCGACCCGCACCCCGGCGGGTGTGGAGATCACCCATGCCAATGTCGTCGCCAACGCCCGCCAGGCGCTGGCCGCCTACGGTGCCGACGTGCATCCGGTGACCTGTGTGGGCTGGCTGCCGCTGTACCACGACATGGGACTCGTGCTCAGTGTCGCGGCGCCGGTGGTGCGGGGGCTGTTGTCCGTGCTCATGGATCCGGTGGCCTTCCTGCACGAACCGGTGCGCTGGCTGCGGCTGCTGGCCGCGCACCCACGCGCGCTGAGCGCGGCGCCCAACTTCGCCTACGACTACTGCGCGTCGACGGTCACCGAGGCACAGAAGGCCGACCTGCGGCTGGACGGCGTCTTCGCCCTGATCAACGGAAGCGAGCCGGTCCGCGCCGGCACGGCCGACCGATTCCACGCCGCGTTCGCCGCCCAGGGACTCCCCCCGGAGACACACTGTCCGTCGTACGGGCTGGCCGAGGCGACCGTGTTCGTCAGTGCCGCCCGCCCTTGGCAGCCGTGGCGCAGATTCGCGCTCGACCGTGACGCCCTGGCCACCGGGAAGGCCCTGCCCGCGCGGCCCGACGATCCGAGGGCCGTGCTGCTGACCGGCTGCGGGGCTCCGGCGGGCCAGCGCGTGCGGATCGCCGACCCGGTGTCGCGGGAGGCACTGGCCGAGGGCGAGGTCGGCGAGATCTGGGTGCAGGGCCCCAACGTGGGGCGCGGATACCGGAACCAGGAGCCCCAGACCCTGCGCGTCTTCGGGGCCGAACTCGCCGACGTCGCGGCCGGGCCGGGCAAGTGGCTGCGCACCGGCGATCTGGGGACGGTCCTGGACGGGCAGTTGATCGTCACCGGGCGACTGAAGGACCTCATCGTCGTCGACGGACGCAACCACTATCCGCAGGACGTCGAGGCCACGGCCCAGGACGCCCATCCGGCCGTACGACGCGACCGGCTCGCCGCGTTCGGCGTACCGGGCAGCTCCGGGGAACGGGTCATCGTCGTCGCGGAGCACGCACGAGCCGTGCCGCTCGCCGACATCGACGTACCGGCCCTCGTGCGGACCGTACGCGCGGCCGTCTCCGCCCGGCACGGGCTGCGGCTCTCCGACGTGGTTCTCGTCCCGCCGGGCACGGTGCCCCGTACCTCCAGCGGAAAGGTGTCCAGGGCGCTGACCCGCGAGCGCTATCTGGCGGGTGCCTACGCGGCGGAGGTCGCGGGATGAGGGGCGCGAGCGCGCGAGAGGGCCACCTGCGCCGCCTGGTCTCCGAAGGGGAGGGCGAAGAAGCCGCGCTGCGTCGGCTGATCGCCGAGAAGGTGGCCGCCTGGAGCGGGATCGCGGTCGGGGAGGTGCCGATGGACCAACCGCTCGCGGACCTCGGGATGTCCTCCCGGGACGCGGTCGCGCTGGCCGGGGAGTTGTCCCGGGCCACGGGCCTCGACCTGCCGGCGACGCTGCTGTGGGAGGCGGCCACGGGAGAGGCGCTGGTGGAGCGCGTGTGCGGTGCCGCGGCGGACATCGCTCCGGCGCAGAGCACGGCTCCTGTGCCCGCGGCTCCCGCACCCGAGCCCGGCGAGCCGATCGCGGTCGTCGGGATCGGCTGCCGGCTGCCCGGGGGCGTGCACGGCCCGGACGAGTACTGGCGGTTGCTGCGTGAGGGCGTCGACGCGATCCGGCGGGTCCCGGAGGACCGGTGGCGTGACTTCACGCCCTACCCGCCCGCCGACGCGCTCCCGTACGGCGGCTACCTGGACGACATCGCCGGGTTCGACGCGGACTTCTTCCGCGTAACGCCGCGCGAGGCCGCGGTGATGGACCCGCAGCAGCGGATCCTGCTGGAGGTCGTCCAGGAGACCCTCGACCACGCCGCCGTCCCGGCCGCGTCCCTCGCCGGCACCACTACCGGTGTCTTCGTCGGGGTCTCGGCCCCCGAGTACGGCCAGCTCACCGGTGCCGACCCGGAGGCCGTCGATCCGTGGGCCCCCGCGGGCGGGGCACTGAGCGTGGCGGCGGGCCGGCTGTCGTACGTCCTGGACACGCGCGGGCCGAGCATGGCCGTCGACACCGCGTGCTCGTCCTCGCTGGTCGCCGTGCACCACGCGTGCGTCAGCCTGCGCACGGGCGAGAGCGACCTGGCGATCGCCGCGGGGGTCAACCTGCTGCTCTCCCCCACGGTCACCGTCGCCTTCCGGCGCGCGGGCGCGCTCGCGCCGGACGGGCGCTGCAAGCCGTTCTCGGCGGCGGCCGACGGCATCGGCCGTGCCGAGGGCTGCGCGGCGGTGCTGCTGAAGCGGCTGTCCGACGCCGAGCGGGACGGCGACCGCGTCCTCGCCGTCATCCGCGCCACCGCCGTCAACTCCGACGGCCGCTCCAACGGCCTCCTCGCCCCCAACCCGGCCGCCCAGCAAGCCCTCTTGACGACCGCCTACGTGCGAGCCGGGCTCGCCCCCGCACGCATCGACCACGTCGAGGCGCACGGCACCGGCACCCCGCTCGGCGACCCCATCGAGGCGGGCGCGCTCGGCGCCGTACTCGGCACGGGCCGCGACCCCGACCAGCCGCTGCTCCTGGGCTCGGTCAAGGGCAACCTCGGCCACCTGGAGTCCGCCGCGGGCATCGCCGGACTGGTGAAGACGGTGCTCGCCCTCCACCACGACCTGATCCCGCCCTCGCTGCACTGTGCCGAGGGCAGCGCCCTGGACGACGACGTACGACTGCGGGTCGTGACGGAGGCCGAGCCCTGGCCCCGGTACGGCGGTACCGCCACCGCCGGGGTCTCCGGATTCGGGTTCGGCGGCACCAACGCCCACGCCATACTGGAGGAATGGCGACCCGGCGCCCTCCTCCCGCCCCCCGCCGACGAACCCCCCGCCCGCCTCCACCTCCTGTCCGACGCCGACGCCGCGCGCGTCCGTGACACCGCCGGCCGGCTGGCGGAGTGGCTCGGCACGCCCGAGGCAGGCGCCACGCACCTCGCCGACGTGGCCCGTACGCTCGCCGGCCGGACGGGGCGGGGGCCTGCGCGAGCCGCGATCGTCGCCGGTGACCGAGCCGAACTGGCCGACGGGCTAGGTGCGTTGGCGGCAGGGCGGCCGCACGCGCGGGTCATGACGGGCGACCTGGACCTCGTCGGGCGCGGCCCGGTGTGGGTCTTCTCCGGGTACGGCAGCCAGTGGGCCGGCATGGGACGCCGGCTCTTGGACGAGGAGCCCGACTTCGCCGCTGCCGTGGAGAAGGTGGACGCGCAACTGGCCCCCGAGTGCGGGTTCTCCCTCTGCGACCATCTGGCTTCCGGCGGCGGCCTCGACCTGCTGGAGGTCGCTCAACCCGTGCTCTTCGGAGTCCAGTTGGCTCTCGCCGAGCTGTGGCGGGCGCACGGCGTCGAGCCGGTCGCCGTGATCGGGCACTCCCTGGGCGAGGTGGCCGCCGCGGTGTGCGCGGGCGCGCTGGAGGTGTCGGACGCGGCCCGCGTCGTCGCCGTACGGGCCCGGCTGCTCAGCGGATTGCGCGGTGGGTCGATGGCGGTGGTCGACCTCGAAGACGGTGAACTGGACTCTCTGGAACGGGACTTTCCCGGCGTCCATGTCGCCGTGCATTCCTCCCCCCGGCAGAAGGTCGTCACCGGGGAGGAGGCCGCGGTGACCCGGCTCGTGCGTCGACTCGAGCAAGAAGGGCGGGCCGCACGGGCGATGCGGGTGGTCGGGGCGGGGCATTCCCCTCAAGTGGAGCCGCTGCTGGCTGAGTTGGCCGACGCGCTCGCGGACATCCGAGGCGGCCGCCCCCGCATCCCCGTCTACTCCACCGTGCTGGACGACCCGCGGGGCGACTGTGTCTTCGACGCGGCGCATTGGGTCGCGAACCTGCGGCGGCCCGTACGCCTCGACCGGGCCGTCGCCGCGGCGGCCGCCGACGGCCACACCGCCTTCGTCGAGCTGTCCCCCCACCCCGTCCTCACCCGGGCCATCACCGACACCGCGCCGGGTGCCCTCGCCCTCGGCACCCTCCATCGCGGCGCCGACACCTCCGCCGACTTCCTCACCCAACTCGGCACCCTCCACACCGCCGGGTCGCGCCTGCCGCTGCCGCCCGGCCGGATCACCGACCTGCCCATGCCTCGCTGGCGGCACGTGCGGCACTGGTGGACGGACGGGCGGACGGAGGGCTCGGCCACGGGCCTGCCGAGGGCGTGGTCGGCACGGGGCCCGCTCTCCATGGCGGGCCGCGTGGTGCCCGCGGCGGGCGGGCACCTGACGGACAGTGGACGCGTGGCGGAGGGCGCCTCGGTCGCGGACCGTCTCTGCCATCACATCGCCGCCGTCACCGGGCACCCGCCGACTCGGATCACCCCCACCACGGCGTTCGCCGAACTGGGGCTGGACTCCCTGATGGCCGTCCGCATCCGCACGGCCGTGGAACGCGAGTTCGCCATCGAACTGCCCCTGCGCGACCTGCTGGGCGCCACCACCGTCGAGGACACGGCGACCCGCATCCAGCAGGCACTGCCGGGGAACACGTCGGCGGCCGAGGACATCCAGGCGCCGCCGACGAAGCCGACCAGCGGGCAATCCCCGGTCCCGTCACTGCTCACCGCCGACCCCCCTCCCCCGCTCCACCCCCTCCACCTCACCGGCTCCCACCCCCCGCTCTTCCTCGTCCACGCCGCCGGTGGCACGACCGACGTCTACCGCAACCTCGTCGAACGCCTCGGCGGACAGCGGCCGGTGTACGGCCTGGAGCGGCTCGCAGAGGCCCGTACGGTCGGCGAGAAGGCGCGTCAGTACGCCGAGGCGGTGACCGCCGCGTACCCCGACGGGCCCTGTCTGCTGGGCGGTTGGTCGTTCGGCGGATTCGTCGCACAGGAGGCGGCGCGCCGGCTCACGGCGGCCGGGCGGGACGTTGAGCTGGTCGTGCTCATCGACTCCGTACGACCGCTGCCCCGGACGGAAGACACAGACGCCGACCGCATCCGCGCCCACTTCACCGGCTTCGCCCGCCACGTGGCCGAGACGTACGGTGTCCAACTGCGTCTGCCGTACGACGAGTTGGCCGCGACACAGGACGACGGCGAGCGCATCGACACCGTACTGCGGGCCCTGCGCGAGGCGGCCGACCTGCCGCGCGCCGCCCTCGAACACCAGCGGTCCTCCTATCTGGACCTGCGGATCGGCGAGGCCCATCGGCCGGGCCGTTACGACGGGCCCGTGGTCCTCTACCGGGCCACTGACCCGGCCCCGCACACCGTGCGCGACCCGGCGTACGAACGCGACGACGCATCGCTCGGCTGGGACGAGGTGTGCCCCGATCTGTCCGTCGTCCGGGTCACGGGCCACCATCTGTCGCTCCTCGACCCGCCGCACGTCGATGAGATCGCCGCGCATCTGCGGCGGGAGCTCGCGAAGGACCGCCGCTGAATCCGACCGAGGAGAGCCGCCATGCCCGACCGCACCACCGCATCGTCCCGGGGTACCGCCGCAGTACCCGCCGGCACCGCCGGAATGTCCCGACGCGCCGTCACCAGAGCGGCCGCCGCCACCGGCCTGGCCGCCCTCTTCGGGGCCACGGCAACCGGCACCGCAGGGGCGACCACCCGCCGGGCGGCCACCGCCGCTCCCAGCGTCACTCAGCTCGGCCCCCGCACCTTTGATGTCTCCCTGCCCTCCGCCGCCCTGGGCCGCAGCGCCCCGGTGCGGCTGGTGCTGCCCTCCTCCTTCGCCACCCAGCCCGGCCGCACGTACCCCGTGCTGTACCTCCTCCACGGTGCCCACGACGACTACACCTCCTGGACCCGGGAGACGGACATCGTGGCGTTCACGGAGGGGCGGGAGCTGATCGTGGCGATGCCGGACGCGGGGCCCACCGGCATCCCCACCGCCTGGCGCAGCGGCCCGAACTACGAGACCTTCCAGCTCACCGAGGTACCCGCGCTGCTCGCCCGGGACTACCGGGCGTCCGCGGTCCGGGTCGTCGCCGGGGTCTCCACCGGCGGTTACGGGGCGATGGCCCACGCCGCGCGGCATCCGGGAACGTTCGCGGCGGCGGCCTCGTACAGCGGCATCCTCGACACCACCGCCCCCGGCGTGCCCAGCCTGATGGACGCCATCGTGACCCGCGAGAACCTGGCGCCGCTGTCCCTGTGGGGCAACCCGATCCTGAACCTGCTCACCTGGCGGGACTTCAACCCGCGCGCCCGCGCGGCAGGGCTGCGCGGCACCGCGCTGTACGTGTCCAGTGGCAGCGGGGTGGTGGGCGGGAGCGGCGACTGGCTGCCGGAGGCGCTGGAGAGCGCGCTGTGGCCGTCGGCGCACGCCTTCACCGACACGCTCGCCCGGCTGCGCGTACCGGTGACGACTCACTACTACGCGGGAGGGGGGCACAGCTGGGCCTACTGGAAGCGGGAGTTCGCCGCGTCGTGGCCGATGCTCGCCGGTGCCCTGGGGGTGCCGGCGTGAGGCCGGTGCCGTCGGGGCACGGAACGGAGCGCAGGGGACGTACGTCCAACCCAGGACTTGTCCCTCGCCCCACGGGCACCAGCCCGCGGGTGAGCCGCTTCCGGGTGAAAGGAGGGTCCGCCGTGGCTGCTCCCACACCACCGCCCGGCGTACCGGACGGCCCGCGCGCCGCCCCGGTGCCCCCCGAGTTGGCCAAGCTGCTGCGCGACCAGCTGGAGTCCGTCGCCGACGAGGTGGAGGAGGAGGTGCGCAGACAGGTCCCGGAGTACGCCCGGCCGGGGACGTACGGCACGCACCTGAGATCCGGGGTCGTACAGGCGCTGACCCTGTTCGTCGACCACATCGCGGATCCGCAGGGCCAGGGCGCCGCGATCACCGCCACGTACTACGAACTCGGGCGCGGCGAGGCCCTGGAGGGCCGCGCCCTGGACGCGTTGCAGTCCGCGTTACGGATCGGCGGTCTGCACGCCTGGCGGCTGATGGGCCGTACCGCGGAGGACCTCGGACTGGACTCCTCGGTGGTCGCCACGCTGGGTGAACTCGCTTTCCAGACGGTGCACGAGGTCGCCGAGGCGGCCGCCGCCGGATACGCGGAGGCGCGGCTGCGCAGCACGGACGAACTGGAGCGGCGTCGCCGACGCCTGCTCGGTCTGCTGCTGGGCGAGGGGCCGGTGGCCCCGGAGGCGATACAGGATCTGGCGCACGGCGCCCGGTGGTCGGTGCCGAGACAGGTCGCGGTGGTCGCGCTCGCGTCGGCCCCGGACCAGCGGGAGGCGGACCGGCCGTTGGCGGCCGCGGGGGCGCTGGTGGACATGGACTCCCGGCCGCCGCGGATGCTGGTGCCCGACCCGGACGGTTCCGGCCGTTTCGGCGGCCGGGCGTTCACGCTCGCGCTGCGCGGCCGGCCCGCCGCGATCGGACCGACGGTCCCGCTCGACGAGGCCGCCCGCTCGCTGCACTGGGCCACCCGGGCGCTCGGCCTGATGGGGCGCGGCATCCTGCCCCGGCAGGGCGTGGTGCGCTGCGCCGACCATCTGTCGACGCTGCTGCTGCACGCCGACGAGCCGATGCTCGCCCAGCTCCAGTCGCGGGTGCTGGCCCCGCTGGACGCGGTCGCGGAGGGGCCGCGCGGACGGCTCGCCGAGACGCTCCTGGCGTGGCTGCTGAGCGGCAGCAACGTGCCCGACGTCGCCGCCCGCCTCCACGTCCACCCGCAGACGGTGCGTTACCGCCTGCGCCAGTTGGAGAAGCTCTTCGGTGACGCCCTGCACGACCCCGGCGCCCGCCTGGACCTGATCCTCGCCCTGCGCGCGGAGGCATTGCGGGACGACGGCACCTTCACCCCGTAGGGAAGCCGGCCGGCGCGTTCTCTGCGAGGAATTGGCTAACGCGTGACGCGATGGCGGAGGTAGACGAACTTCGAGTTGAAGGTGCGGGTCTCGACGAGTTCGAGATCCACCCGGCGCTCGTCCCGGGGAAAGAACGGGATGCCTCCGCCGACCAGCACCGGGTAGACCATGGCCCGGTACTCGTCGATCAGACCCGCCGCGGCCGCCTCCGCGGCGAGCGTCGCGCCGCCGATGGCGATGTCGCCCTCCCCCGGCTCGGCGCGCAACCGCTCGATCTCCGCCGCGACGCCGCCGGAGGCCAGTCGGGCATGGCCCCGCACCGCCGACAGCGTGGTGGAGAAGACCACGTTGGGCAGCGGATTCCAGAGCGCGACCCACTCGAGCTCGGCCTCGTCGAGCGGCCCGTCCTGGCCGGCGGTCTCCCAGTACAGCATCGTCTCGTACAGCCGCCGCCCCATCAGATGAACGCCGACCTCCCGGATCTCGTCGATCCAGAAGCGGAAGACGTCCGGGTCGGGCGCCGACCAGTCGAAGCCGCCGTCCGGCCCGACGATGTAGCCGTCGAGTGAGACGTTCATCGAATAGGTCACGCTGCGCGTCACATGTCCTCCTCGGAAGCAGGGTTTCACCGTACGACTGCGTCGGGCCGCCAAACTCATCGCCACTCGCGGGATTGCCCGGGTCGAACCACCTCGCCAGATCATGTCAGCAAGAAACCCTTACTCACCTCGGCACAAAAAGACGAGGAGTTCCTTAATTCCCGTCCATCACACCCGGTCCGTCGACGCGAATACGTTCGGGACGTCCTTTCCACAGGCGCTCCACGCGCCCCACCCTCAAAGGATCCCCATGCGTATCCGCTTGTGTTTCGCCGCGCTCTCGCTGATCGGCGGAGCGGGACTGGCCACCGTCTCGGCCCCCACGGCAACGGCCGCTGCCTGCACGGACATCGACGTCGTCGCGGCGCGCGGCACGTTTGAGCCCGGCACACTCGGCTTCATCGTCGGCGACCCGGTGTATTCCGCCCTGCAGAAGAAAATCACCGGCAAATCGCTGTCCAGCTACAAGGTGAACTATCCCGCGGACCTTTCCCTCACCTCGGCCGCACAGGGCAACACGGACCTGGTGAACCATGTCAGGAGCCAGGCCGCTTCCTGTCCGAACCAGCGTTTCATTCTCGTCGGCTATTCGCAGGGCGCGAACGTCGTCGACAACTCCATCGGCATCAGCAGCGCCGGCGCGGTCGTCGGCAGCCCGATCGTGGCGACGATTCCCGCCGCGCTCGAACCCAAGGTCGCCGCGGTGCTGCTGTTCGGCAACCCGATCCGCGCCATCGGCAAGAGCGTCACCGGCACGTACCAGAGCCGCACCATCGACTTCTGCGCGGCCGGTGACCCGGTCTGCGAGAACGGCGGGGGCGACGTGGGCGCCCACCTCGGCTACACCGCGAACGCCGACGCGGCGGCCACCTTCGCCGCGACCAAGGTCTGACCTCCGCACGGCGTGCCCGGGAGACAGCTCCCGGACACGCCGAGGCGCCGGCCGTCTGTAGTGGCCGCGAGCCGCCCCAGGAGCCGTATGTCTGGCCGCCGACGCGGGTGTCGGCGGTCACCGTGGTGCCCGCCGTACCGCCCGCCGGAACGGTGACCTGGCGCGAGGAGGTCTCGAACATGCCCTCGGGGGCGGGCTTGCCGTCCACTGCGAGCGCTTCGACCGGCTGGTCGTCGGTTGGTGCTGCTGCGTCAGGAGGGCGGCGGCGCCCGCGACATGCGGGGCGGCCCTCGAGGTACCGCTCAGCTCGGCGTAACCGGCCGTTCCCGCGTACCGCGACTGGAGAAGTCGGCGAGCCAGACCGCCGATAGCCGAACGGCAACGGCGGTCTGGCTCAACGGCCTTGCACGATCCACCCTTTGAGCGCGACCGACCGACTAGGTTCCCTGGTCGGGGTCCCGTGCGAAGTCCGTCAGGTTCGTGGAGACGGGTTCGGGGCGGCCGTTGTTCTGGGTGGGCGCGGCGGTCAGTACGTCGAGGTGCTGGTAGCCGTCGGCGACCACGGGGTCCAGGTCCGCCGGGACGCGGCCCGCCAGCAGGCCGTCGCCCGCGAGCACGGTGAGCGTCGGGTTGGCGGTGAGCCCGTCCGGATGCACCACGAGCCGCTTGATCTGCGGGGAGGTGGACATCTGGATGTCGGTGACCAGCTTGGTCGGGAAGTACTGCTCGGTGAAGTCCAGTGGCTGCTCGGCCATGCTGCGGGCCAGTTCCTGGATGTCGGTGACCTCCTTGCCCGCGTCGGTGAACGGTGTCCCGTCGGCCGACCGGTACCCGGGGTCGTCGGGGTCGCCGACGCGGTCGTAGTTCCGCCAGGTGTAGAGCGGCCCGCCCGGCTGGTCAGGGATGGCCTTGTACTCGCTGCCGAACAGCGCCGGCTGCTCCTCGCTGCCGTTGGCGACGGGGAAGTTCTTGTCGACGACGGGCCCGCCGTCGAAGAAGCCCACGCTGCTCTGCAGGAACGCCAGCGGTACGGAGTGATCGTCCATGAGCGCGCCGAGGATCGCCTCGTTGGTGAGCCGGAAGTCCTTCACCGCGGGGGATCCGCTGAGGAAGGTGGCGGTGTCCTCGGAGAACAGGAAACGGTTGGTGAGCTCGATGTTGGTGTTGTCGGGCAGATAGCGCGGCAGATCGGTCTCGCCGTCCGGGTCCTGCAACGCGCCCAGCCCGCCGATGGCCAGCAGGGTCATCGTCTCCGGGTTGAGCAGCACCGGCGCGGACAGGGTGCGGGACAGCACTCCGCTGTCGAGCCCGGCCTGGACCACGCCGTAACCGAGGCCCACGTCCGGCAGGTTGGTGTCGTCCGGGATGCTGCCGCTCAGGTCGGCGAGCGAGGTGGAGACGGTGGTGTCGAGCGCGAAGTAGCCGGCGCACTGGTTGTGTCCGGCGTCCGCCGTGGTCGCCCGGTCGCCGTCGAAGTCGGCCGTCGCGAAGTACCCGGTGATCACACCGCCCAGCGAGTGTCCGCCGCACAACACCTTCTGTTTGCGCAGCTGTTGGTCGGGCAGCTCGGCGGTGAGGAGGTCGTACTGGTCGCGGACGGTCCGCTCGATACCGAGTTTCGCCATCCACCCCAGGTCGCCGTTGCCGACGTAACCGTCGAAGGTGCGGCCGTCGACCCTCTTGTCCCGGTAGTAGTAGTCGACGGCCGTGTGCTGGTCGCCGGAGGCCACTCCGGTGCGGTCCTCCAGGCAGTTGGAGCGCCGGTCCAGTGCCCAGAACTCGATGTGCTGCCCCTGTGCGGCGGCGCGGGACACGGTGTTGCGGGCGACGCTGTCGAAGGCTCCGGCGCCTTCCAGGATCCCCGGCTGGGCGACGAGGATCCGGTCGGCGTCGGCCGAGTCCGCCGGTCCGCCGGCGGCCCGGTAGCGCAGGTACGACAGCCAGTCGCACGCCGCCGGCCGCGCCCCGAAGGACGCCGGCAGCGGCGCCCTCACCCGCACCAGCGTCTCGGTCACACCGCCGACCGGGCTCGTCGACACCACGGCCGTCTCGGTCCGCGCCTCCTCGCCCCGGGCATCCGGGGCGGCTCCGGTGAACGCCCCGACGGTCAGCAGCACCGCCAACGCGACACTCCGCGGCGCCCCAAGGGTCATTGCTCTGCTGCGACTCGTGTTCATGCTGGGACGGTAGGACCGCGAAACCGGCCCCATCGGCCCTTGCTCACAACATCGCAGCACCGGCCGGCGCCTTTGTCACGAGGCTCCAACTCCCCTGGCCGCCGTCATGGCCATCAGTCGGTTCACCGGCGGAGCCGGGGCGCGAGCACCGTGCGCACCGCCCTGGTCACGTTGCTCGCGGCGGACCCGTCCCCGCCGTCGGATTCCGGCTCCAGCACGCGCTGGATCTCCAGCAGCAGTTGGTTGGTCGACCGCCAGAGCGGGACGAACATGCCCGCGACGGGACCCACGCCCTGGACCGGGCCGCCGGACAGCTCGGTGACCTTCTCGGCGAGCGTGACCGTTGCAGGGTCCCGCAGGATCAGGTGCACCTCACCGTCGGCCAGCCGGATTTCCATCCGGCGCGCGGCGGCCTCCTCGGGGTTCGCGTCCGTGGTCGTCTCCGGATCGAGTTCGTCGATCTTCGCGGCGACCGTGGCCGGGTCGACGCCGAGTTCGCGCAGCACCCTGGCCGCCATGCTGTTCTCCGCCCGCAGCATCGCCTCGAGCAGGTGGTGGCTGCCGACCGGCGCTCCACCGGCCAGTGCGCTGGCGACGGACACGGTGTCCTCGGTAGCCGGTGTGCCGGTCGGCCACGGGCTGGGCGCGACGTCCTGCGAACCCTCCAGTGACGCCAGCACCGCGGTACGGACCTTGCTGATCGGATTGATCCGCTGCGCGAGCACCTTCGCGCCGGCGCCCTCACCTTCCGCGGCGACCAGGGCGAGCAGGATGTGTTCGGTGCCGATGGAGGTGTGGCGCAGCTGGTGCGCCTCGCGCAGCGCGAGGTCCAGGGTCTTCTTCGCGCTCGGCGCGAACGGGATGTGGCCGCTCAGTTCCTCCGTGCCGGGCTCGGCCACCGCGGCGATGTCGGCTCGGGCGGTCTCCTTGTCGTACCCGAGCTGTTCCAGGACTTTCGCGGCCGTGCTGTCCGGCACGTCGAGCAGCCCCAACAGGATGTGCTCCGTGCCGATGTAGCCGTGCTTGAGCAGCCTCGCCTCCTCCTGAGCCGTGACGACGACCTTGCGTGCTTTCACCGAGAACCGTTCGAAAGTCATGCTTATAGGGTCTCAACCCTGTCAATACACTGCTATTGATAGGGTCACCATGCCGAAGGGAGGGTGTCATGGAGACGCCGTCGAACTGGGAGGACCGGCTCGCGAGCTGGCAGAACGAGCTGGAGCTCTTCGAGCGACTGGACGAGACGCCCTGGGTCACGCTGGCCAAGGCGGAGAGCGAGACCGGCGTCTCCCGCTCGGCCCTGCGGTCCTGGTACCGCAACGGCGAGATCCAGTCCCGGCTGGTGGACGGTCCGAACGGGCCGCAGCGCCTGGTCCGGTTGGACGCGGTGATCGAGCGCGCCGCCGCGTCACCGCGCATCCAGCGCAGGGCGGAACGGGAAGTCAGCCTGGAAGCCCAGGTCACCCTGCTTCGGCACCGGGTCGACCAACTAGAGCTGCGGCTGGCCGCGCTGGAGCGGAAATGACCGGCGCGAGCGCCACCACCGGACGGGGTCGGCCGGATCAGACGTGTGCGAGGAGGCGGTCCAGCGGCCGGGGGACCCTTTCGAGGTCCAGGTGCGCCACAAGTGCCTGCGCGTAGAGGGCCTTGCGGCCGCTGTGCGTCCCCATGAAACGCCGTAGCTGATGCTCCACGGGCCGTTCCCGCTGCGCCGGCTGCCCCTGGAAGGTGTGGAAGGGGCGCATCTCGCCCTGGGCTTCGATGACTTGACGCACGCCCTCGGCCCCGAGAGCGCGGATCAACTCGTCCTCCAGGTCGGCGACGCACACGTGGAACCCGAGTGCCTCCAGCCCGGCCCGCGAGAGACCGGAGCCGAGCCCGACGCGTCCCAGATGACGCCGGAAGTGCCGTTCCTCGCCGATGTCGCAGAGACCGGCCAGCGGCAGCCCGAGCCCCGTGGGCCCGCACACGTCAAGGAAGCGCCCGATGTTGGTCGCACCTCCCAGCGGTACGACCGCGACGCCCTCCGCGTCCAGATCGCGGCCGTGGCGCGCGGCCAGCGCTTCCAGCGCGACCTGATCGCTGCTCCCCTCGACGAGGACGATCGTCCGCACACCGCCGGCCAGTTCCCTGGCCACCACGGCGGCCTCGTCCGCCCCCGCCCCACCGGCCGCCCACGCGACCGTGGCCCGACGGAATCGCCCCAACTCGTCCACGAGACCTCACTTCCCGCCGCCATCGTGACACGGCCGAGATCCCGCACGCACACGGCTTTCCGCGGGCCGATCGTCGAGCGCATCGTGGCGGCAGAGTGATGACTCCGACCCACATGTGATGCTGGCGCCATGACCGATCAAAGCGAGATTGCCGTCGTCCGCTACCGCGACCGGGCCGCTTCCGTCGAGGGCGGCCTGGCCGCGTTGCTGGCCTCCTACCACCTGCGCACAGAGGCCGAGAAGGGCAAGGCCGTTGCCGATGTGGACGGGCTGCCGGAACGCTACCGGGCGGAGATCTCCCACCCGGGGACAGCGTTCGGCAACGATGACGTGCTGATCGCCCTGAGCGGCGACACCCCTGTGGGCTGTCTGGTGGTGACCGCCCCCGCCGACGGGCGGTCTGAGGTCAAGAGACTGTGGACGGACCCGGCATTCCGGGGCCGGGGCATCGCGTCCGGCCTGCTCGACGCCGCGCTCACGCATGCCGCGGAGAGCGGCGTGGACACCCTGCGACTGTCGGTGTGGAAATGGCGGACCGGCGCCATCGCCCTGTACGAGCGGTTCGGCTTCACGGTCACCGAGTCATGGGACGAACGGGATCAGCTGGTGTGCATGCAGCGCGCCGTGTGACGTACCGCTGCACTGGCGCTGCGACCCGAGCCCGCACCGCGGACAGCAACTGTCCGCCGTAGCCGACCGGTTGGGATGGACACCACCGCTCAGCTCATCGAGACCGCGAAGGATGCGGACCGTGCCCCAACTTCCCCTGATCACGGGACAACAGCATCAGGTACTGGCCGGCGGCGGCGCGAGTTCCGCCGCGACCTCGACCGCGATCTCGACGGCTCGGGCGGCAAGCGGTGAATGGGTGCGTCCGGCCCGCCAATGCAGGTAGATCTCCCGCGGCGGCAGCGACGGCTCCAGCTCATGGACGCGGAGTCTTGCGTCGGATGACACGTCGGCACCGCGGATGGCGAGCCAGGGCAGCACGGCCGATCCCAGTCCGGCTCGCACCATGGACAACAGGGTGTCGTTGACCGCGGTGCGGAAGACGACGCGCGGACGGGCGCCGCTTCGGGCGATCGCCTGCTCCATCTCGGGCTGGTCGCAGGTCAGTGGCCAGGCCACCATCGGTTCCCCGTCGAGCCGCTCCAGCGGGACCGGGCCCTCGGGGAAGGTGCCGACGCCTGCCACCAGCAGGTACGGGTCGTCGAGCAGCTTGAGTCGCTCGACGTCGCCGTCGATGCGGCCGTCGTAGAACAGCAGATCGAGGTCGCCGATCTGTGGCTGCTCCGGCTCCTCCTCGGACAACCTGATGTCGCAGGCGGGGTAGTCGTCGCGCAGCCGTCGTACGACCGACGGCAGGATCACATTGGACACGCTCTGGAACGTGCCGATGTCGATCCGGCCGCCTCCCGCCTTGAACCGGTCCACGGCGTCGGCCAACGCGTCCGCCCTCGCCAGCAGTTCGCGGCCCTGGTCCAGGACCACGGAACCCAACGGAGTCAGCCGCACCGGCTTGGGACCGCCCGGCCGGTCGAACACCGGGCCGCCCACGGCCTTCTCCAACGCGGCCACCTGCTGGCTCACCGTCGACTGGGTGTACCCGAGGCGGGCGGCCGCCCTCCCGAACGAGCCCTCCTCGATGATGGCGGCCATCGCCGCCAGATGGCGAAGTTCCAGGTTCATCACGCGTTCCAGCGTAAGGAAAGCCATCGCTTTACGCGATTAAGTCGATCGAAAATCATCGCTTTTCACGATGCTTTCCGAGACCTAGCGTTCTGGACATGACCTCACCTCGATCTCACGGCGAACGACTCCTCGACATCAACGGCGCCGAGTTGTGCGTAGAGACCTTCGGCGACCGCGCGGACCCCGCGATCGTGCTGGTCGCCGGATCGGCCGCCTCGATGCTGTGGTGGGACGCCGAGCTGTGCGAACGGATCGCCGTCCGTGGCCGGTTCGTCGTCCGGTACGACCATCGGGACACCGGCCGCTCGACCTGCTACCCGCCGGGAAACCCGCGGTACTCGTTCACCGACCTGACCCGGGACGTGCTCGGCATCCAGGACGCTCTGGGTATCGAGCGCGCCCATGTGGTCTGCCAGTCGATGTTCGGCGGGACCGGACTCATCCTCGGGGTGGACCATCCCGACCGGGTCGCGTCACTGACGTTCGTCTCGAGCTCCACCGGCGCCGACGACCTGCCGCCGCCGTCGAGCGATCTGGCCATGCCGGCCGAGCCGGACACCTCCGACGCGGCCGCGGTCGTCGCATACGTGGTCGCCGGTGCGAAGGCGTACGCCGGTGGCTCACCGCACTTCGACGAGGCCGCGGTCCGGGCCCTGGTCGCACAGGACGTGGCGCGCGCCAGGAACTACGCCTCGACCCTGGTCAACCACTTCGTCATCGAGCTCGACGGGCCGGTGCGAGGAGGCTTCGGCGACATCGCGGCGCCGACGCTCGTGGTGCACGGCGACCACGACCCCGTGCTGCCGCTACCGCACGGCAGGGCGCTGCGTGACGCGGTTCCCGGTGCGGAGCTGCTGGTCCTGGAGGGGGCCGGACACGACCTGCCGAAGGCCGTGTGGGACAACTTCGTGTCGGCCCTGGTGCGGCACACCCGGGGAGACCGGCCATGAGGCGGCTGCGCTCGGCACTCTGGCTGCCGCTCTTCGAGGACCTCGCCGACCCGCGAGTGGTCGCACGCCTCGCCGCCGAAGCGGAGGAAGCCGGGTGGGACGGCTGCTTCGTGTGGGATCAGCTGTGCTGGCGGGCACCGGTCCGACAGGTCGCCGACCCCTGGATCGCGCTGGCGGCCATCGCGACCGCCACCGAACGGCTGCGGTTGGGCCCGATGGTGTCACCGCTCGCCCGCCGACGGCCGGCCAAGGTCGCGCGGGAGACCGCGACGCTGGACCGGCTCAGCGACAGCCGCCTCACCCTCGGCGTCGGCCTCGGCAGCGACCGGTTCGCGGGCGAACTGTCCAGGACCGGGGAGCAACTCGACGACCGGCTGCGCGGCAGGATGCTCGACGAGTCCCTGGCGATCCTTGCCGCCGCCTGGTCCGGCGAGCCGGTGCGCCACCGCGGCGACCACTACACGGTCGTGGACATCGCGTTTCTTCCGCGCCCGGTCCAGCGGCCCGGCGTACCGGTCTGGGCCGCAGGCTTTCCGGGCAACCTCAAACCGGTCCGCCGGGCCGCCCGGCTCGACGGGTTCTTCCCGGCCAACCTCGAGCACCCGGACCAGCTCGCCGAGGTCGCCGCCACCCTCACCGCACTGCGCCATGGTGAGATGGCCTCGTACGACATCGCCGTCAGTCTTCCGCTCGGTGTCGATCCCGAGCCGTACGCGAAGGCCGGCGCGACGTGGTGGCTGCCGGAGTTCGACCCGGGTGTACGGCTCGACGCCGTGCGAGGCGTGCTCCGCGACGGCCCCGCGGCATGAGGAGGCAGCAGTCGTGTTGTTCGACTACGACTCGGAGCTGGCCCGCTACCACGAGCGGCTGCGGCAGGCCCTCGACATCCGACCCGGTGATCGTGTCCTCGACATCGGCTGCGGCACCGGCCGGACCACCAGGGACGCGGCCAGAGCTGCGGCACCGGGTGCCGCCCTCGGCATCGACGTTTCGGGCCCGATGCTGGCGCGGGCCCGCGAACTTGCCGAGAGGGAAGGGCTCCGCAATACCGGTTTCGTGCAGGCCGACGCCCAGACCCATGCGTTCCCGCCGGAGGAGTTCAGTCTGGCCATGAGCCGGTTCGGCACGATGTTCTTCTCCGACCCGGCTCTCGCGTTCGCCAACATCGGGAAGGCGCTGCGTCCGGGTGCGCGCTTGGTGCAGTTGGTCTGGCAGGCCGCCGACCTTCAGGAGTGGCAGACCGCGATCCGGGCGGCGCTCTCTCCCGGGCCTGCGCCCTCGATGCCGGTTCCGAGGGCCGACGACGCGTTCACGCTGGCCGATCCGCACGTCGTGGCCGACACCCTGACCACGGCCGGCTTCGCGGCGGTCGACGTCGTCGATGTGCGCGAGCCCGTGTACTACGGTCCGGACACCGAGCGCGCGCTGGCCGGCGTGCTCCAGCTCCGGATGGCGAAGGAATGGCTCACGGATCTGGATGCCCAGTCCTCCGAGCGCGCACTCGACCGGCTTCGCGCGACTCTCAACGCCCACGACACCGGCGACGGCGTCTGGTTCGGCTCCCGCGCCTGGCTGGTCACTGCCCGCCGACGCTGACGACCCTGCCGCTCTTCACCTGCGGTGCGCCGCCTGCTTCCTCGGCATGCGGCGCGGCCCGCGTACGTCTGCGAACCCCTACTCGTCGATCACCGAGCCGAAGTGGGCGCCGTGAGCGTTGCCGCCGAGCGCGGCAGCTCCGTAGGACCTGGAACCGTCGGCGAGCAGCCCGTTCCCGCTCGCGGGCAGGATCCACACCGCGCCGTCACCGGCGTTCTCCTCGGGCGCGGCGGCCACGAGCTCGGCCCTGCCGTCGCCGTCCGTGTCCACCAGCCGCACCTGGGTGCCCCATCCGTCGCCCGCCTCGGCGGTACCGGGGATCCCGGCGGTGTTCTGGTCGAAGTACTGGGCGCCGGTGCCCGTCAGCCCCGCCCGCGAGCCACGCAACAGCGACACCGCGCCTGCGGCGGCTTCGCCGTCCGCGTCCTCGCCGGGCGCGCCGACCGCCACGTCGGCGAAGCCGTCACCGTTGACATCGGCCACCGACAGCTCGTTGCCCCAGGAGTCGTCGAGCTCCCCGGCGCCGGGTACGCCGGGCGAGTTCTGCGACCACCACTGCGGGGCGCTACCGGGGCCCTCGGTTCCGGAAGGCCCGCCCTCGCCGCCGTAGTAGACGCCCACCAGGCCGCCGGGCGCGCTGCCCGCGGTCTCGTCCACGCCGCTGAGCTGGCCGACGGTGAGGTCGTCGTAGCCGTCGCCGTTGATGTCGCCGGAGGCGGTGCCCAGGCCGCCGTGCAGGTCGCGCCGGTAGGTCAGGCTCTCGGCGCCGCCGGTGTAGAGGGCGGACCAGCCCTTGGCGTAGTCGTCGTCGGGGCTGTATCCGGAGACGACGAGGTCGGCGAAGCCGTCGCGGTCGTAGTCGCCGGTGGTCAGGTAGGCGCCCTGGAGGGTGTGCCCGGTGGAGTGCGGGGTGCCGACCTGTCGCAGGACGCCCGCGTGGTAGGTGAAGACGTGCAGGCCGTTCTGGTCGAGCACGGTGAGCTGGTCGCCGTCGATGTCGCCCGAGAACCGTGCGGCGGCCACCGACAGGCCGAACCGTGCGTCGGCGGTCGGCTCGGCGGCGGTGATGCTCGCCGCGGGCTCGGCACCGAAGCCCTGCGCAGAGCCGTACAGAACGGTCACCCGGCCCGCGTCCTCGATGGTGCCCTCGTCCTCGCCGGGCGTGCCGATGACGAGGTCGTCGTAGCCGTCGCCGTCGAGGTCGCCGGTGGCGACCGCCTGCCCGAAGCGGTCGCCGGTCTCGGAGGTTCCGGGCACGCCCTTGGACGACTGGCTGATGAGCTCGACCCGGCCCTTGGGCACGGTGGTGTTGGTGCCGATGCCGTTGGGCGCGCCGTACTGCACGTTGACGTACCCGGCGCCTTCCTTGCCGTCGACGGTGCCGTCCGGGACGCCGGTGACAAGGTCGGTGTAGCCGTCGCCGTTGAAGTCGCTGTTGCGGTCGGCGGCGGACGTGCCGCCGGGTACGCCGGCGAACGCGGTCGGCGCGGCCAGGATGCCCGCTCCGGCCAGTACGAGGAACGAGGTGGCTGCGACGGCGGCCGAGCCTGCGGTACGGCGGGTGGTGCGCGCGCTGGTGCTCATGTGTGTTTCCCCCGTGGAAGATTGACGGTGTGTCAGTCAGGTGGTCTGGCCCGACGCGGAGTTCGACACGGGTTGCGCGGCAGAAGTTGTGGGGCCGGGGCGGGCTGTGACACACCGGGGACATCTGTTGCTGAGCACACACATACGGGGCCGTCTCACTGGCAGCTATTGCGCGACCGGGGTGCCGGCTTCTCCGCGCCGCGCAGTGAGGACGTGGCCAAGCTGGCCGGTGTCTCCCGCAAGACGGTCTCCCGGGTCCTCAACAATGAGCCGTATGTCTCCGAGGAGTCCCGGCGACGTGTCTTGGCGGCCGCCGAGGAACTCGGCTACCGGCTGAACCACGCCGCCCGGGCCCTGGCCTCCGGCCGGACCCGATCCATCGGTGTGGTCGCTCTGGGAACGGCCGGATACGGCACGGCCTCCCTGCTCGTGGGCATCGAACAGGCCGTACGGGACGCCGGCTACGCCCTGCGCGTGCTCAACACCCCCGACGGCAACCCGCAAAGCATCGCCGCCGCCCTGAAAATCCCTCCTGGAGCAGGGCGTGGACGGCATCGTCGTCTCCGAACCCATCGTCGAAGGAGAGGTCCCGCTCGGCGTCGACGTGCCGGTCCTCTTCCTGGGAGCCCCACCCGCCTTCAGTGCCGTCCGGACGTTGAGCGTCGGCGTCGGCGCCCATCAACTGGCCCGCGCGGCCACCGATCACCTCCTGGACCTGGGGCATGCGACCGTCCACCACCTCGCCGGACCGCGCCGCTGGTACGCCACCACGGACCGTATCGAGGGATGGCGGGCGGCGCTGGCGGACCGGGGCGCGCACGAACCGCCCGTCCTCAACGGCGACTGGTCGGCGGCCTCCGGGTACGCCGCGGGTCGCGAGCTGGCCGCGGACGGCTCGGTGACCGCCGTGTTCGCCGGAGGCGACGAGATGGCCATCGGCCTCATCCACGCCCTGCGCGAAGCCGGCTGCCGGGTGCCCGAGGACATCAGCGTCGTCGGTTTCGACGGCAACCCCGTCTTCGCCTACGTCTCCCCGCCCCTCACCACCGTCCGCCAGCCCTTCGAAGCCGCCTCCTCCTGCACGCCATCGAGAAACCCGACACCGCGCTGCCGCCGGCGAACGACCCACCCGTCGAACTCATCGTCCGCGGCTCCACCGCACCTCCACGCTCCCCCTGACCCACCCCACCCCGCGCCACTGCTCCGGGGCACACCCGCACCACGGAGCACCGACGACTCTTCCACCAGCGGAAGATCGTCCGCGTCAACCGACCCGACCCGGACCCTGTGTACGGGGGCGCAGAGTCGCGCGATAGTCCTCCCCGCCGTAGAGGGACTCGTAGCGGATCTCCAGGTGCAGACGCCGGGTTATCAGGTCCAGGAACTCGGCGTGCGCCTGCGGATCGTAGGGGTCCACGCTCAGCAGGAACTCCTCATAGTCGGTGGCGATGCTCTGCGTCTCGAGGAACGTCACCGCGTAGGGCCATACGGCGAGGCCGTCGCGGGCTCTGTCCGCGCCGGCCTTGTTCCACACGCCCACGACCTCACCGTCGACCGTCAGGGTGCTGCCGACGATGACGGCGGGGCCGAGCCCGGAGTTGAGGAGCCTGATCCCCGCCTTGTGTCCCTCGGACATCGTCCGTTGCAACTGGAGTATGGGGCGCACCGAGAAGCGGTTGTGCTGCCGCGTCGCGCGTACCTCGTACACCGAGACGGCGAGCGACGCCACGGCGATCACCACGGCACACGCCGCGACGACTATCTCCGAGTCCATTGCGGACTGCCCCCTTCCACCGGGCTCCGAGTCGAGCGGACCGGTTCCCCGGCTGTCCAAGTCTGTCCTGCACCTTGCCGTTGCCCTCAGCCGATCCGCCAGGGGCGGAGCTTCTCGGGGTTTCGCACCGCCCAGATGTGCCTGATCCGGTCGCCCTCGATCTCGAACGCGAACACGGTCGAGAGGTTGCCGTCCTGCCGTGTCACCAAGCCGGGCAGGCCGTTGACCGTGCACTCCAGGAACGTGGTGCGGTCACCCGACACACGGGCGATCTCGGCGTAGGCGTGTGCGATGCGCTCACCGCCCACGATCGGGTGCAGGTGGGTGACGGCCAGCCCGCCGCCGTCGGCGGTGGCCACGGCGTCGGGGTCGAGCAGGCCGATCAGGGCGTCTATGTCCTTGGCCTCCCACGCCGTTCTGAACTGCCTGACGATGCCGGCCTGTCCGGCACCCGGTCCTGCCGGGCTCTGCGCGCTCGGGATGCGTCGGCGGGCGGACGAGGCCAGTTGACGGCACGCCGCCGGAGAGCGGCCGACGATCTCGGCGACCTCGCCGAAGGGGTAGCGAAAGACGTCGTGCAGGACGAACGCGACGCGCTCGGCCGGGGTCATCGCGTCGAGCACGACCAGGAAGGCCATCGTCACCGACTCGTCGAGGGTGACCCGGTCGGCCGGGTCGCTCCCGCCGGCGCCGGAGCGCCCGGTGATCCACTCCGTTGGCTCGGGCAACGGTTCCGGGATCCAGTCGCCCACGTACGTCTCCCGCCTGGCCCGCGCCGAGCCGAGCACGTTCAGACAGATACGGCTCGCGACCGTCACCAGCCACGCGCCGGGCGATTCCACGGCCTGCTGCTCCCGTGCCGACATGGCGTACCAGCGGGTGTAGGTCTCCTGCACGACGTCCTCGGCGTCGGCGAGGGACCCCAGGAGCCGATAGCCCAGGTTGATCAGCCGACGCCGCTCACTCATGATCGCGCTGAGGCCCGGATCGCTCTGGTCTTCGCCGGGCCCGGTTCTCGTGGTCATGGTCTGGCCGTCTCCCTCACTCGCCTTGGTGCCTCTACCCGTTACGACAGGACAGCCCTCCGGAATGTGAGGCCGGCGCGTCACCTCACATTCCGGGGGGCCGCGTTGTCGTAACGGTGAGGACGACAACACCACGGAGAGGTCACCCCATGAACGACTTCCAGGCCATCGCGGACCGCGTCGAGATCGAGGCGCTGCGCGGCGAGTTCACCGACGCGGTGATGATGCGCGACCGGCCCCGCCTGGCGGCGCTGTTCACACCGGACGGTGCCTTGCGCATGCCCAACATCCCCGTCGAGCAGATCGGCCGCGAGGAGATCCTCGCCGGGGGCGAACGACTGCAGAGCCAGTGGGACTTCTTCGTACAGAACACACACCCCGGCACGATCCTGCTCGACGGCGACACCGCGACCGGCCGCGCCTACCTCCAAGAGCTCGCGCGCACCCTGGACGGACGCGAGGGTCTGAACTACGCCGTCTACCACGACCGTTACCAGCGCACCGAGGAAGGCTGGAAGTTCGCGGAGCGGGTGTACGAGGTCAGGTACCTCGACACCTCCCCGCTGGCGGGCACGGCGCCCCACGCGGCGCAGGGCTCCAGGACCGATCCGGAACACGCCACCGCCGTCCCGGCTCCGGCCGCGTCCTTCGCCGACCCGGCGACGGCCGGACAACTGGAGGGGGTGGCCGCCGCTCTGCGTGCCAACGGCTTCGCCGCCGAGATCCTCGACGACGCCGCGGAAGCGCGTGCCCGTATCAAGGACCTGATCCCCGAGGGCGCCAGTGTGCTGACCGGAGCCAGCGAGACTTTGCGGCTGTCCGGCATCGAGGAGGACATCAATACCGGCGACCGGTACGACGCCGTCAGGCCGCGCGTCCTGAGGATCGACCGGGCCACTGGCGCCGACGAGATCCGCAGGCTGGTCGCCGGCCCCGACTTCGTCGTCAACAGCGTCGCCGCGGTCACCGAGACCGGCTCCCTCGTTCTCGCGTCGGGCAGCGGCAGCCAACTCCCCGCCAACGCGGGCGGCGCGGCCCACGCGGTCTGGATCGTCGGCGCGCAGAAGGTGGTGCCCGATCTGAGCACGGCCCTGCGCCGCGTCGAGGAGCACGCCCTCCCGCTGGAGAACGCCCGCGCCCAGAAGGTGTACGGGGTGCCCAGCGCCGTCAACCGCCTGCTCGTCCTCAACGCGGAACCTCACCCGGGGCGTGGCACGGTGCTGCTTCTGCGCGAGGCCATCGGGTACTGACCCGGCCCAGGGTCCGTTCGGCCCGGGCCGAGAGCGACCCTGCCGGGAAGACAACGCCGTCGCTGAACCGTTGAGTGCGACGGCGCGGTCGCTGCGTGGCATTCGGCGGGTGGCCGTCCCGGGCTTGTCCGAGCGAGTGAGAGCGGTGATCACGCGATGAGAGCGGTGCGGTTCCACGAGTACGGCGGGATCGATGTGCTGCGGGTGGAGGAGGTGGAGCGGCCGGTGCCGGGCCCCGGACAGGTACTGGTCGAGGTCCGCGCGGCCGGGATCCAGCCGGGCGAGGTGATGATCCGCGAGGGCGCGCGGCACGGACGCTGGCCGGCCGTATTCCCCTCCGGGCAGGGCAGCGATCTGGCCGGTGTCGTGGCGGAGGTCGGGGCGCAGGTACGCGGCTTCGCGGTGGGCGACGAGGTGCTGGGCTTCACCCATGGCAGGGCCAGCCATGCGGAGTTCGTCGTGGTCGACGACGTGGACGTGGTCTCGCGGCCACAGGGACTGTCCTGGGACGTGGCCGGGTCGTTGTACGTGGCCGGCACGACCGCGTACGCCTGCGTGTTCGCGGTGGATCCCGGGCCGACGGACACGGTCGTGGTGTCGGGTGCGGCGGGCGGCGTCGGGTCTCTTGCCGTGCAGCTCGCGCGGCACCGCGGCGCCACCGTGATCGGGCTGGCGAGCGAGCGGAACCATGCCTGGCTGAAGGAGCGCGGTGTCGTCCCGGTCGCGTACGGGGAGGGCGTGGCCGAACGGATCCGGGAGGCCTGCGGCGCAGACGTCGACGCGTTCATCGACACGTTCGGCGACGGGTATGTGGAGCTGGCGGTGGAGCTGGGGGTGCGGCCCGAGCGGATCAACACCATCCGCGACTGGCAGGCCGCGGCCAGGATCGGGGCGCGGACCTACGGCGAAGGAGCGGCGGCGTGCGCCGTCGTGGTGGGCGAGCTGGCCAGGCTTGCCGCGCGGGGGGAACTGGAGGTGCCGATCGCCCGCGGCTACCCGCTGGAAGAGGTGCGGGACGCGTTCCGTGAGCTGGAACAAGGGCACACCCACGGCAAGATCGTGCTCCGCCCGTAGCGGGAGGGGCGCCTGTGTCGCCGCGGCGTACATGACACCGCGGCGACACGGAAGCAGGCCGGTCCTCAGACCGAGGACCGGCCTTCAGAACTAGGCGGGGGTGATGTTCTCCGCCTGCGGGCCCTTCTGGCCCTGGGTGATGTCGAACGTCACCGCCTGGCCTTCCTGGAGCTCACGGAAGCCGGAGGCGTTGATGTTGGAGTAGTGAGCGAAGACGTCCGGTCCGCCGCCGTCCTGGGCGATGAAGCCGAAGCCCTTCTCCGCGTTGAACCACTTGACGGTTCCGCTGGCCATGCTGGTACCTCTCAGTAGACGTCAGAACCGCACTTCGCGGTCCTGGAGGTGATCGCCCTGGTCCGGCACTGCACAGCAAAGCGCCCGCGCCTCGGCGCGGGCAGGTACTGCGAACCACGACAGCTTGCAGTGACGCTACACCGCGGAAAGGACGATCACCAGAGAGCAACAACGGTGAACCGCACGACACCGTCGAGAAGGCCTACCCAAATCCCGACCGACCCGCCCCAACCGCCTGAACAGCCCGAAGAGCGTCGATCGTCATCGACGGCCGGGCGCCGGAACGCCGAACATCGGACACGCACGGGTTGAGGCGAGACGGTTCGTCTTGTTATGGTGGGGCCATGGCTTTCCTTTTCTTCGTCTGAGTCCGGGCACGGCCGATGCCGCCGTTTCTGCTGCCCGTAGACCCTTCGTCCCACCAGGGAAAGCCACATGCGCAAGCGCGCCCCCCGCACCGCCGTACCCACCCCCACCGTCGTGGCACAACTGTCCGTCAAGGACGTCCGCAAGTCCTACGGCACCCGCACCGTTCTCGACCAGGTCTCCTTCACCGTCCGACCGGGCGAGAAGGCCGCCGTCATCGGCGAGAACGGATCCGGGAAGTCCACCCTGCTGCGGCTGCTGGCCGCGGCCGAGGTGCCGGACTCCGGCGAGATCACCGTCGGCTTCCCCGGCGGCATCGGACACCTCGCCCAGACCCTCGACCTCGACCCGGACCGCACGGTCCAGGACGCCGTGGACCTCGCGCTGGCCGAACTGCGCGCCATGGAGCGCCGGTTGCGTTCGGCGGAAAAGCGCCTCGGTGAGGCGTCCAAGGACGAACTCGCCGTATACGGCGAGCTGTTGTTCGCGTACGAGCGACGCGGCGGATACGAGGCCGACGCCCGCGTGGACGCCGCGCTGCACGGGCTCGGGCTCGCCGGGATCACCCGCGACCGCGTGCTCGGCACGCTCTCCGGCGGCGAGCAGTCGCGGCTCGCGCTGGCCTGTGTGCTGGCGGCGGCCCCCGAGTTGCTGCTCCTCGACGAGCCGACGAACCATCTTGACGCGGCGGCCGTGCGCTGGCTCGAGGAGCACCTGCGCGCGCACCGCGGCACCGTCGTCGCGGTCACCCACGACCGCGGCTTCCTGGAACGCGTCGCCACCACGATCCTCGAGGTCGACCGGGACACGCGCACGGTGCGCCGCTACGGCGACGGCTGGGTCGGCCACCGCGCCGCGAAGGCCGCCGCCCGGCGCCGCGCGGAGCAGGAACACGCGGACTGGGTCGAGGAAGTGGCCCGTGGCGAGGAACTGCTCGAGGCCGCAGGGAAGCGGCTGGCCAACACCGGCAAGGACCCGCGGCAGGGTTTCGGGAAGCACCGCCGCTCGCACGAGGCGAAGCTCGGCGGGCAGGTGCGGTCCGTCCGGGAGCGGCTCGGCCACCTGCGGCGCAACCCGGTGGCAGCGCCGCCGGAGCCGCTGCGGTTCACCGCGACGCTGTCGGCGGCAGGCGATGCGTGTGCGGTGGCGGGATCGTCGTCGAGCGCTCCGCCGCCCTCGCCCGCGAGCCGTCCCCTCGCCGAACTCGACGGCGTACGCGTGGGGGCGCGGCTGAGTCTGGACGGACGGGTCGCGATCGAGCCCGGGCAGCGGCTGTTGGTGACGGGCGAGAACGGAGCGGGCAAGACGACGCTGCTGCGTGTCCTGGCGGGCGACCTGGAGCCGGACGCGGGCGTGGCACGCCGTCCGGCTCGGATCGGATACCTGGCACAGGAGTTGCCCGCGCACTCCACCCCGCTCCCGCTGCTCGCCGCCTTCGCGGCCGGGAGGCCCGGGCTGCCGCAGGAGTACGCCGATGAGCTGCTGACGCTGGGGCTGTTCCGCGAGGAGGATCTGGAGGTGCCGGTCGCGGCGTTGTCCGCGGGACAGCAACGCCGGTTGCAGATCGCCCGGTTGGTGATCCGGCCCGCGGATCTTCTCGTGCTCGACGAGCCGACCAACCACGTCGCGCTCGATCTGGTGGAGGATCTGGAGGCGGCGCTCGCGTCGTACCCGGGAGCCGTGGTCGCGGTCTCGCACGACCGCGGCTTCCGCGAGCGCTTCCCGGGCGACCGGCTGGAGCTGCGCGGCGGCCGCAGGTGCTGATCCGCCCGGATCGGCGCCTGCGCACGTTCCCCGTATGCCACGGGACAGTCCGAGGAGCGATGAGTCTCGCCCCGGTCGGCGGTCTCCCCTCCGACACCCGGCCAAGCGCACTCAGGGAGAGCATCATGACCGCCACCTACACCGTCGACGTCTTCTCCACCCTCGACGGCTACGGCTCCTACAACAGCGACGGCGACTGGGGCGGCTACTGGGGCAAGCAGGGCGCCGAGTTCCTCGACCGCCGGCTCGCCCTGTACAGCGAGGAGCAGCGGCTCGTTCTCGGGGCGAACACCTTTCGGCTGTTCGCGCGGATTCTGGGTCCGATCAGTGAGGAGTCCGAGGTGAGTGACCCCGTGAACACGCGGATGAGGAACCTGCCCACCACCGTGGTCTCGACGACGCTCGAAGGGCCCCTTCGCTGGCCGGACGCGACCCTCGTCAGCGGTGACGCCGTCGACGTCGTCGCCCGGCTCAAGGAGGAGTCCGAGGTGCCGTTGCGCTCGCACGGCAGCCTGTCGATGAACCGGGCACTGATGGCCGCCGGTCTCGTCGACCGGGTCCAGGTGACGCTCTTTCCCGTGATCAGCGGTCGGACCGGGGCATACCCGATCTTCCAGGGTGCGGCCGACTTCGACCTCGAACTCATCGAGAGCCGGATCCTGGACGGGCACATCCAGGAGCTCGTCTACCGGCCCACCCTGCACGCCTGAGTCCACCCGGTCGGCCCTCCCCCACCCGAACCGGGCAGGATCGGGCGGGCCGGCTTCCCCCTATCTGGCGCCTCGTCAACGTCCCATACACGACAGGCTTGTTGACCGCAATTCAACCCGGAGGGGTGGCCTCCGGCAGTGCGATTGACGGTGATAGCATTCCGCCGTCTGCGACCTTGATCCACTTTTGGTCAGGCCTTGAACCTGAACGCGGCGAGTTCGCCCACATCAGCCGTGCAGTCCCCCTGGACGGGTCGCGGACCCTTGCGAGCTGTATTTGTCGACGCCTGCATGCCACGCACCGGGAAAGGTTTCCATGACTCAAGACGTGCTTCTTTGGTGCCTGGTTGCGATAGCGGTGATAGCCATAGCCGCCGTCGTGGCACTCGTGCTCCGAAGCAGAGGCCTGACGAGGAGGAAGAGGGAGTCCGAGGCCGCTCTGGAGGCGCGGCTGCAGTTCAGCCAGGAGGAACTGGGCCGCGCGCAAAGCGAGTTGGCCAGGATGCGGAACGAGCAGGACGGTGTCATCCGGGAGGCGGAGCAGGCCGCCGAGGAGAACACCAAGGCGGTCCTCAAGGGCGCCGCGCGCTTCCTGCAGAGCCTGGCGGCCGAGCAGACAACGCTGCTGGACGGGGTCCAGCGCGAGTACGGCGGCCACGCGGTCCTGGCCGATCTGATGGACATCACCCACGCCAACGCCCAGATGGCCCGCAAGGCGCAGGGTATCGCGGTCATGTGCGGTGCCCCTCTGGGGCGTCGCAACCAGCCTGCCAGCGTCTACGACGTCGTCCGCAGCGCCCAGAGCCAGATCCGCAACTTCCAGCGGGTCGAGATCATGCAGCCGAGCGGCATCGCGCTGAAGGCCTCCGCCGTCGCGCCGGTCGCCCTGGCCGTCGCGGAACTGCTCGACAACGCCGCCAGCTTCTCCCAGGCGGACGCCCCCATCGAGGTCACGTTCCGGCAGGCCCAGAAGAACCTGTGCATCGTCATCGACGACGCCGGTGTCGGCATGGGCGACGAGGAGCGTCAGCGGGCGAGCGCGCTGCTGTCCGGTGACGACATCCCCCGGCTGTCCCAGCTGGGCACCCAGCCGAAGTTCGGCTTCCCCGTGGTCGGTCTGATCGCCCGCCAGCACGGCTTCAAGGTGGACGTCACCGGCGTCTCCCGATACGGCGGCGTGCGCGCCGTCGTCCTGCTGCCAGAGGAGCTGTGGACCATGGAGGAGGCCCTGCCGCCGGCCACCGAGGCGCCTGTGAGCAGCATCCGGCCGGTGTCGGTGGAGACCGCTCGTACGGCGGGCGGCCTGCCGAAGCGCGGCGCCCGCACGTCGCCCAACGGCAACTCCGGTGCGGCGGAGCAGCCCGCCAGGCGAGCCGTCCGGCGCGGCGCCGGCAGCCTGGCCGCTCTGCAGCGCGGCACGCAGACCGCGCGCGACGTGGCCGCTCTGGACACCCCGACGCCCGGAGGGTCTGACAACGCATGAGTACGACAGACCTGTCGTGGATGGTCCAGGACATCGTGGACAACGTGCCCAGGGCACGGCACGCCGTGGTGCTGTCCGCGGACGGCATTCCGCGCGGGGCCACGGACGGCCTGACCGGCCAGGACGTGCGCACCATCTCCGCGGCCATGGCCGGGATGCAGTCGCTCAGCCGGGCCACCGCCCACTTCGCCGGGACCTCGCAGGACCGGGCGTGGATCCAGACCGTGATCGAGTTCCAGCACGGCTGGGTGTTCCTGATCGGGGCCGGCCAGGGTGCCTATCTGGCTGCCGCCGCGGAGCCCGACGTGGACATGGAGCAGCTCAGCTTCCGTATGAACCGGCTGGTCGCCCGGCTGGGCAACAACCTCACCGCCCCGCCGCGGGTGAACGCCCGGGACGCCGAGCAGTACGGGGAGGACGCCGAGGCCCGGCGCGACCAGGCGGACAGGTCGGTCACCGTGCTCGGCGAGCTGGACAAGGCCGTGGCCTCGGTACCGGGCGCCCTGCACGCCCTGCTGCTCGGTGCGAACGGTCTGCCGCGCGGGGCCAGTACGGGGATCGGCAGGGACCTCGCGGACACCATCTCGGCGGCCATGACGGGCATCCACGCCTACAGCCGGGCCACCGCGCCGTTCGCGGGCGGGGCGCACGACGACGAGTGGAGCCAGACGGTCATCGAGTTCCAGCACGGCTGGATCTTCCTGATCGCGGCCGGCGACGGCGACTTCCTGGCGGCGGCGGCCGAGCACGACTGCGACATCGAGGACTTCACCGCACATCTGAGTGACGCGATGCCCGCGCTCATCTCGCGGACGGTCGCGCAGGGAGAGAGGGCCAGCGATGCATGACGACCCGTCCGGTGAGCTCGAGCTGACGGCCCCCTTAGTCCCCCTCTTCATCGTCGCGGGGGGACGTGCCCTGCCCCGGGACAGCGAGTACGAGCACACCACGATGATCACGGCCCAGGAGGGCGCCTCGGCCACGGCCCGCACCCTGGCTCCGGAATCCCGAACGGTCATGGACCTGATCGCGGACGGCTACCTCTCGGTCGCCGAGGTCGCCGCCCACACACGACTGCCCCTGGGCATCGTGCGCATCCTGCTGGCTCAGATGGCCGAGGACGGCCTGATTCATGTGCGTAACCCGGTGCCGCACGCCGAGCGCCATGACCCCGTCCTGCTCACCGCCGTGCTCGACGGCCTGATGCGAATTCGAACCGGAGCGTAACCACCTTGTATCTGGATCCCGACGTCTCCCGCTCCGTGAAAGTCCTGGTCGTGGGCCACTTCGCGGTCGGGAAGACCACATACATCGGAAGCGTCTCCGAGATCGAGCCGCTGCAGACCGAAGAGGAGATAACCGAGGCCAGCGAGGGCCTCGACGACCTCTCCGAGACCCCGGACAAGACGACCACGACCGTGGCGATGGACTTCGGGCGGCTGACCCTCAGCGAGGACCTGGTCCTCTACATCTTCGGAACCCCCGGGCAGGAACGGTTCAAGCAGATGTGGGAGGGCCTGTCGCGGGGAGCGCTGGGCGCGCTGGTCCTGGTGGACCCCGAGCGGCTGGAGGAGACCTTCCCGATCCTCGACCTGGTCGAAGCCTTCGGACTGCCCTACGTCATCGGGGTCAACACCTTCGACGGCAAGAACCACTTCCCCCTGTCCGAAGTGTGCGAGGCACTCAACATCTCCGAGGAGACACCGGTCATCGACTGCGACGTCCGTGACCAGGACTCCTCGATGCAGGCCCTCATCACGCTCGTGAAGCACCTCTTGTCCTCACTCGGCTAGGAGCCCACCATGCAACAGCCCTTCGAGCCGACCGGGATACCGGCCGGTTGCCCCGCACACGGCAACGTCGCGATGTACGGGCCCGACTTCGGCTCCGACCCTGAGCGCACCTACGACCAGCTGCGCTCGACGGGCCCCAGCGCCCCCGTCGACATCGCGCCGGACGTCGAGGTCGAGCTGGTGACCAGTTACGACGCGAGCCTGTACATCCTGCAGAACCCGACCCTGTTCGTGCGGGACTCGCGCCGCTGGAACGCCCTCAACGAGGGGCGGGTACCGCAGGACAGCCCGGCCCTGCCCATGATGGGCTACCGTCCCAACGCCCTGTTCAGCGACGGCGCCGCGCACGCCCGGCTGCGGCAGGCGGTCACGGACAGCCTCGCCACCGTCGACCAGGGACGGCTCGTGAGGCTGACCCAGCAGTCGGCCGACTATCTGATCAGCCGTTTCAGCTCCGAGGCCCTCGGCCAGGCCGAGCTGATGGCGGCTTACGCCCAGCCGCTGCCCCTGCTGGTCTTCGGCGACCTGTTCGGCTGCCCCCCGGAACTCGGCGACCGCGTCATCGCCGGGATCACCGGCATCTTCCAGGGCACCCCGGGTGCCGACGAGATCCTGGGCGGCGCCCTCGCCGAACTGATCGCCCTCAAGCGCCGGGAGCCCGGTGAGGACCTCACGACCCGGCTGATGGTGCATTCCGCCCGGCTGACCGACGAGGAGGTGCTGCACCAGCTCGTGACCCTGCTCTCCGGCGGCACCGCTCCCCTGTCGGCCTCGATCGGCACCAGCGCCGCGCTGTACCTCAGCGACGACTGGCCGAGCGGCCTGCCCGCCGAGGACGCGGTCGTGAAGACGTTGTGGAACTACGCCCCGATCGCCAACTACGCGGCCCACTACCCCACCCAGGACGTCGAGTTGGCAGGCCGGACCTTGCGGGCGGGCGACCCGGTCCTGATCTCCTTCGCGGCGGCGAACACCGATCCCAAGCTGACCGAGCACCGTGAACAGCTCAGTTCCAAGGCCCATCTCGCCTTCGGTGCCGGCCCTCACGCATGCCCGGCCAAGGACCCGGCGTTCATGATCGCGGCCACCGCCGTGGAGTCCCTCCTCAACCGGCTGCCCGATGTCGAGATGCGCGTTCCCTTCAAGGAGCTCGCCTGGGTGGCGACGCCGTGGAGCCGCTCGCTGGTCACCGTGCCCATCCGGTACACCCCCCGCACCGTGGCACCCGCGGCCCGGACCAGGCCCGCGGCACCGTCCTCGGTTCAGCCGGCGCACTCCACCGGACCCGTCCCGCAGCCCGTCTCGGCAGGCCGGGCGTCCCACGCCGCACCGCGCCCCAAGGGCGGTCTGTTCAGCCGTTTCCGGGCCTGGGTGAATGGCGAGTGACGTAAGTAACCCTACGAGAACACTGTGTTATTGGATGCTTCAAGCATCTCACGGGTACGGATGGCGGCTGGCAGAAAGGAGCCGTCATCGTGGGAAGTCTCGCGACTCCGTCCTCGGACCGTCGGGCAACCATTTCCCTGTTCTCCCGTCTTCGGACGGCCGAAGGACAGGCCGACCCGTTCCCCATCTACGCGGAGCTCAGGGCGCGCGGCGAGGTCAGCCCCGCGCCCTGGGGCGGTTTACTCGTCAGCAGTTACGCGACCTGTGAGCAGGTGCTGCGCAGCGGTACCTGGCTCGAACCGGACACCGCATGGCGAGAGCGGCAGGGCGCACGCACCCGCTGGAGCGCCCCCTCCTCCCGGGAGATCAGCCGCACCCTGCCCGCTCTCAACCCCCCGGAGCACACCCGAGTACGCCGGTCGGCGGGCACCTTCGACCGCGGCAGCATCGACCAGATCGGTCGCCGGGTGAGTCATGTGGTCGACCGGCTCCTCGACACGCTCGACGAACGCCTGCGGGCGGGGGAGGCCGACTTCGCGGCGCTGGTGAGCGAGGAACTTCCCGTCGCCACCATCGGCGACTGGCTCGGCCTGCCGAGCGCCGACTGGCCCCGCCTGCGTGACCTGACCCACGACCAGGTCTTCACCCAGGAGCTCCTCCCCAACGCCAGCCAACTGGCCCGTTCCGACGCCGCCATGGCCGAACTGCGCACCTACTTCCTCGGCCTGGTGCGCGAACGGCGAAAACGTCCGGGCGACGACCCCGTCTCCCAGTGGATACGCACCTGGGACGGACTCGAACCGGACCAGGACAAGGCCGACGAGGCGGTCTACTTCCTCGCCCTGTTCGTCCTGCTGGCGGCCCTGGAAACCACCGCGACCCTGCTGTCGACGATGACCCTCCTGCTCGTCGAGGACCCCGACCGCTGGAGTCTGCTCGCCCAACAGCCGGACCTCGTCCCCTCGTTCGTGGAGGAGTCCTTGCGCTACGACCCTCCCACCCACGTGATCAGCCGCGTCGCCGCCCAGGACACCGTCCTGGACGACATCGAGGTCGGCGCCGGCGAGATGGTCCACCTCCTCGTGGGCGCCGCCCACCGTGACCCCGCGCGGTTCGCCGACCCCGACGCGTTCGACCCCCACCGCAACCCGAGCCACCTGGCCTTCAGCTGGGGCATCCACTACTGCCTCGGAGCACCGCTGGCCCGGCTGGAAGCGCAGACCCTGCTCCGCCGAATGATCACCCGTCTGCCGAGACTCACCCTGGCCCGCCGCCCCGCGTCGGCTCCCCGGGTGGCGTTCAGGCGCCTGCTGAACCTGGATGTAACACTGGCATGAACCCGCCAACCGCCCCCGCTCCCGTGTCCGCCGCCTCCGACCGGGAACCCGCGCACACCCCCGATCCCTCCCCCCTACCCGCTCCCTTGGCCCTCAGTCGAACCGGACCCGTCCTCCATGTCCGGCTCAACCCCTCCGCACAGGACGACATCCTGAGCGCCGCGGTCCTGGACGCACTCATCGCCGTCCTCGACAACCTCCACGACCAGCCCGACATCCGCATCCTGGTGCTCTCCTCCCTGGGCGACGACTTCTGCCTGGGGGCCGACCGCCGGGAGTACCAGGACGCCCTGGCCACCGACCCCACCGGGGCCACCCTGCGGCGTATCGCGGACAAGGCCCACCGCGTGTGCCAGGCACTGGAGGACACCCACGTCGTCACCATCGCCCGGCTCCACGGCAAGGTGATCGGCGCCGGCCTCGCGCTCGCCGCCTACTGCGACCTCCGCGCGGGCGCGGACACCAGCCACTTCCGCATGCCGGAGGTCGGCCTCGGACTCGCACCCGCCTGGGGCGGCGCCATGGGCCGTCTGATCACCGAGGCCGGTGCCGCCCGGATCCGTGAACTCATGCTCACCTGCGACGACTTCGACGCCCCCACCGCCCATCGCCTCGGCCTCCTGCACAAGGTCGCCCCGCTCGACGAGCTGGACGACACCATCACCGCCTGGACCAAACCCCTCGCCCGTCGCTCCCCCCAGGCCCTCGTGCTGACCAAACGGATGCTCACCGGCTACGCCAGAGCCGCCCGTACCGCCGACACCACTCTGCTGGACTCCCATCTCCTCGCCGCCCAACTGGCCCAGCCCCGCTGACCGACCCTCAAGAACCCCCGTTCACCGGGAGTTCGGCGTCCAGCACGGCGAACTCCCGGTGAACGGGGCGCAGTCCAGCCCTCACACCCCGCCAGTGATCTGGTGCGACTACCACATGGCCCCGAACGACGGACCCGGCCTCACCCGATCGGGCCACACCGGGACCAGCCCGTACCACCCGCGTACGCGGGCACGTTGCACCGACATGAATCGCACCGCCACCACCGGATGCCTCGACCTCAACGACCAAGGCCGGCACGCCCCGAACCCCGACCTCGCCCCGCCGCCTCATGCGGACCCGCCCATCTATGCCGCGCTCGTCAGGGAGTGGCGGGCCGACGGCCGGACGCTTCCGGGTACGCGAGATCCGCAGTGGATGCTGCTGACGGCCCTGAGCCCCGCTGTCACGGGACAGCCCACCACTGCGCCCGACCCGGGCCGCTGGGAGCGGGTAGGCGTCCTGCCCGGCGCGTCCGGTGCGAAGCCGGCGCCCGCACATTGACGACGGCGCACGATGGACGAGCGGACCGCCGCGCCGGGTCCCCGGCGGCAACGAGCCGGGGTCACACGGTGCGACCGCCGCCCCGCCCGGGTGGTCCGGGGACCGGTGCCCCGCAGGTGGGACAGCGCCGCTTGGTCCGTTCCCGGGCGGCCAGCCCGCCAAGTGCCAGTTGCAGAGCCAGTTCCACGGCGGCGGGCACGAACAGCGCCCCGCTGCCGTCGGGCGGCACCAGCCAGCGCAGCCGTCCCGCCGCCCGGTTGGGGGCGGGCACCGCGACCCATGCGCCCTTGCCCGCATAGCGGATGCCCGAGCCGATCCAGCGGCCCTCCGGGTCCGGCGGCAGGAAGAAGGCCACCCGGCGGGCGCCTGTGTCCACCAGCGCCGGCCCGGGCGGCTGCGGGATGCCCAGCAGAGCGTCCAGGGCCGGCACGGCCAACTCCTCCGGCACGCTCAGCACATCCCAGAACCGGCCACAGCCCAGCACCGCGGTCCCGCCCTCACTGTGCCACTGCCTTTTGCACTCCCGCGGGTCGGTCGCTGCTGCCGACAGCCATTCAATGGCCTGCCGAGAGACGGTTCGCATGATGTCCTCCGGGATCCATTTGCCCGCGCAAGCGGGACGTGCTCCCCCGCATCCGGGACGGCCGGACCCGGCACCTTCATGCTGGTAGATATTTCTACTGAGCGGAAGGGGTGGCGAACCATGGCGATTACCTTCGCCCGTCTGCGGAAACGCTCAGTCGAGGCAGAACTCGTTGCCCTCGACGTCCTGCATCACGATGCAGGACTCGTTGAAGCCGTCGGCTCGCAGCAGTTGCACACGCGTCGCACCGAGCGCGACGAGTCGGGTGCACTCGGCTTCGAGCGTGGCGAGCCGCTCCTCACCCACGAGCCCCGTGCCGACTCGTACATCGAGATGCACCCGGTTCTTGACGACCTTGCCTTCGGGCACGCGCTGGAAGTACAGCCGCGGCCCCACACCCGAGGGATCACCGCAGGCGAACGACGCGCCCTGCCGCTCCGGCGGCAGAGACCGATCGAAGTCGCCCCACGTGGCAAACCCCTCCGGGGGCGGCGGTACGACGTACCCCAACACCTCGCACCAGAAGCGAGCGACACGCTCGGGTTCCGCACAGTCGAACGTGACTTGGAACTTCTTGATCGCTGACATCGGCGCACGATAGCAAAGGGTCCGGGCCTCTCGGTTCCCGGTGTGGATCCGCCTGCTCAGGCCGGGTAGGGGGTCACCTCGCGTGCCGACTTGAGGGCGCCCGCCCACCAGGCCAGCTGGTCGAGCAGTGTCTTGGCGTAGCCGGGGGTCTCGGGGTCGAGCGGGCGGTCGTCGTGCCATGCCGTGAAGTAGTTGGGAAAGGCGAGTCCGTCGCGGATCGTCACCGCGTGCAGTTCGGTCAGCACGTTCTCCAGGTGCAGGACCGCGTGGCGGCCGCCCGCCGCGCCGCCGTAGCTGACGAAGGCGACAGGCTTGGCCGTCCACTGGGTGAAGTGCCAGTCGATGGCCGCCTTCAGGGAGGCGGGGTAGCTGTGGTTGTACTCGGGGGTGACGAGGACGAACGCGTCCGCGCTCTCCAGCGCCGAGGTCAGTGGCCGCATCCCGGCCGGGCGGGGGTAGTCGTCACCGGCGTACTTCGGCGATGCCGCGGGCAGGGACAGCGGGATCTCGACGTCGGCCAGATCGATGACATCGACGTCGAAACCGCCGTGCAGGCCCGCCTGTTCGGCGAACCAGGAGGCCACCACCGGGCCGAACCGCCCCTCGCGGACGCTCGCGACGACGACCACCAGCTTGTGCGTGTTGTTGTCCATGCCCACCACCATCGGGGCGGCCCTCAGCGACAGCCAGGCCGAGCTCAGGCTGGCCCCCGCAGGGCCACCCTCAGCTCTCCGCGTCCCGTCCGCCCCGCCCTATCCTCAAGGCATGGGTACGCCGTTGGGGGACTTCATCCGGAGCAAGCGCGACAGTGTCCAGCCGGAGACACTCGGGCTGCCGGATCGGGGCCGCCGCCGTTCACCGGGGCTGCGCCGCACGGATCTCGCGGCGCGAGCCGGCATCAGCGTCGAATATCTGACCCGCATCGAGCAGGGCCGAGACCGCAACCCCTCGGTGGCGGTGGTCAACGCGCTCGCCGACGCCCTCAGCCTGTCCCCCTCCGAGCGCGCCCACCTGCGCTATCTCACAAAGATCTCCGGCGGAGAATGCATCGCGCACGCGCCACCCGCACCCCCGCCCCGGCACGTGCGAGACGCCGTGCAGCAGACACTCCGCCTCCTCGAACCGGGCATCGCCGTAGTCACCAACCGGCTGGGTGACATCCTCGCCCACACCCCCGCGTACGAGTCGGTGACGAACGGCAGCGGACTGCTCGACGCCGAAACCCCGAACCTCACCCGCTACGTCTTCACCGACTCCCGCGCCCGCACGTTCTTCGCCGACTGGGACGACATCGCCGACGAGCAGGCCTTCGACCTGTGGCTCGCCCCCTCCGCGGCGAGCTCCGAGTGGTTCACCACACAACTCGCGCCCCTCGCCGGCCCCGAACTGACCCGCCGTCTGAACCGGCACGTCGTTCCGGAACGCGGAGTCCTCCGGGTCAACCACCCAGCCGGACACGAGCTTCGGCTGCTGCGGGAAACCCTCGAACTCCCCGAGGACGAACAACAGTTGACCATCCTTCTCCCCGCGGACGCCGAGACCGCCGCGGCCGTCGAACAACTCCGCCACCGACGCCGACCCCACAGCGTCCTCCGGGCCATCTCCTGACCCGCACCGAGCGGGACCCGTTGCCGGACCGGGCGTGAGGTGGTGGAGACTTCCCCCATGCCCTACGACCCCGGCGGAGTCCTGTTCATCACACTCGGCCTCGTTCTCGTCGTCGCCGGCTCCCTCTGGCGCGGGCGAGTCCTGCGCCCCCTCTCCGCGGAGCGGGCCCGGGCGGCCGTGACCCGGGACCGGTCCCGGAACCTGCTGCGCGCCGCGGACATGGCCATCGCCGAGGCACGCCGCCAGGCCACACAGGGCGAGCCGGCCATCGTCACCGTCGGGGACGTGCGCAGGACGGCGTGCCGGCACTACGGATACGACTCCGTGGGACGCGAAGAGGCAGCCGCGGCCCTCCGCCGACGCTTCGAGGACTCCGGCTGCCGGAGGGACTGCATGACCGACGCCTTCAACTGACCGCCTCCCCGCCCGACAGCCGTACCTTGCCGGGAAATGAAGTCCAGCATGCACCTCCTGGAAGACCCGTCCGAGCTCTCGCCGCGGGCACAGGATTTCCTCCACCGGACGGGCCGACGTGAGCGCCCCGCCCGGTTCGGGGTGCCGATGGAGTTCTGGCACGTGCACGATCATGCGGGGAAGCTCGTGCCCGCCCCGCTGGATCTCCTCATCCGATGCGAGGGTTTCGAGCAGAAGTTCGCGGGCCTTCGGTACGAGGTACGCCGTAGCCGGATGGTGGCCGGGGAGCGGTACGAGTCCGTCCGCAGGTGGGAGTACGACCACCTCGGCATGAAGACGCGAGCATGGCAGGACCCCGGAAGAGGCGGCTGGTACTTCGAATGGACCGGCGAGCGGGTGTCGAAGCCGTGCCGGGACCTGATCCACACCGACGGCAGTGTGGGCACCGACGTCGACGGCAGCGGTCCCTACCTCCCCGTCGCACCGTCCCTCCTGCATCTGATCGAATCCCATGCCCTCACCGACACCGTCGCGACATGGCAGCCATGGCCCGTGGGCACGCTCGCGGCAGCGGCCGTCGCGCTCCTCGACGGTCTGGTGGAAGTCCCCGAGGCCTCATGGAGTTCCTCGCGGTGGCGGCTGTCGGACGCCGTCGCTGTCATGGACCACGACACCTGGGACCGCGTGAACCCGCGCCGTCTGACGCACATCTGGTCTCGCGGAGAGGCCGGCCACCGCCAAGTGCGGGCGCTCATGGACTGATTGGGCAAGATGACCACGCTCAGGGTGACGCCTTCTCGAACAGGGCGCCCGATGGTGGCATTGACGTACGACAAGACCGCTCCGTACGATCACGATCGGCATTGAGTGTCAGCGTCCAGCCCTGGCTTGCTGACCGGCAACCCTCCCGCGCGGTGGGGTGCTCCAGGTGAAAGCCCGGCGGGATCACCGAGGATTCCCGCAAGCGCGTGGCCCCGTCTTTGGGGCCGGAGACGGGGAGGACCGGTATGCGGCACGGTGGTGAACTCAGCGCCTCGTTCGCTCTCGCCACGGTGTTCTCCCGCCTCGCGCGTCGACGCCATATCGATCTGAAGCGCTCGACCAGCTGCCTCTGTCAGGCCTGACGAGCCCGTCCGCGGTCGGCTGACCTCCGCCGCCGGCCCACCTTCCCCGCGCTCTTCCCGGCCACCGGCTCTCCCGGTGTCGCCCGCCTGTCCCCGTCTGCACAGCGCTCCCCCGCCACCGGCGTCACGCCGGCCGGGGCCGCACACCCATGCACGGCCGTGCCTGGTACGGCACCCCCTTGCCTGGTGACACGAGTAGGAGAGACCCCTCCGTGACAGCACTTCCGGATTTCAGAACCTCCCGATGGGCGCCCCTCGCCGCCCTCCTGACCACCAGTGTTCTGCTCACCGCCTGCGGCTCGGGCAGCACCGGCCCGGGCAGCGGAAGCAACCGACCCCAGTCCGGCGGCACCTTGACCTTCGCGGTGGGTTCCGACGCCGGCTGCGTGGACCCCCAGCAGGTCGGCAGCAACGAAAGCATCTACTCGGTACGTCAGACCGTGGACTCCCTCACCGACCAGGACCCTGAGACCGGCAAGATCGTGCCATGGCTCGCCAAGAGCTGGGACATCAACGCCGACGCGACGGAGTTCACGTTCCACCTGCGCTCGGGTGTCACCTTCAGCGACGGCTCCGAGCTGACCGCGCAGGTCGTCAAGGACAACTTCGACGCGGTCCCGAAGCTCGGTGCGTTGGGCGTCCTCGCCCAGGGCTATCTGAGCAGCGTCAAGAGCACCGCCGCGGTGGACCCGCTCACCGTCAGGGTGACCTTCAAGGAGCCCAACGCGCAGTTCCTCCAGGCGACTTCGACCCACTCGCTGGGCATCGAGTCGTCGGCGAGCGTGAAGAAGACGCCGCAGCGGAAGTGCAGCGACGGTGTCGTCGGATCGGGGCCGTTCGTGCTGAAGCAGTACGTGCAGAACCAGTCGATCACCCTGGCCAAGCGCACCGGGTACGCCTGGGGCTCCTCGCTGTGGTCCAAGAAGGGCGAGGCCTACCTGGACAAGCTGGTGTTCAAGGTGGTGCCCGAGGCGGGGGTGCGGGCCGGAAGCCTCCAGTCCGGCCAGGTGGACGCGATCAGCAGCGTCGGCAAGGCCAACGAGGCGGCCCTCAAGGGCGGCCAGGTCACCCTCCTGCGCAGGGCCAACCCCGGCGTGGTGTTCGGGCTGGGCATCAACAACTCGCGGCCCGTCCTCAAGGACGCCAAGGTGCGCCAGGCGATCCTCGCCGCCGTCGACCGCAAGCAGATCGCCGACACGGTCTTCCCGACCGGTACGAAGCCGGCGACCAGCGTCCTGGCGCACACCACGCCCGACTACACCGACCTCTCCTCGGACCTCGCCTTCGATGCGGCCAAGGCCAAGGCCCTGCTGGACCAGGCCGGTTGGAAGGCCGGCGGTGACGGCGTCCGCGTCAAGGACGGCAAGAAGCTGAGCCTGGCCATCAATTGGTTCCCCAACGCGGGCACCAACCAGCCCGCACTGGAGCTGGTCCAGCAGCAGCTGAAGGACGTCGGGATCGACGTGACGCTCAAGCAGGGCCAGGTCAGCCAGTTTGCCACCACGCTCCAGGGCGGCGACTTCGACCTGGTGTGGGGCAACGTGACCCGCTCGGACCCGGACATCCTGCGCAGCTCCTTCTCCACGCGGCTGGCCAACTTCTACCGGCTGCCCGCAAGTTCGCTGGACACGGCGCTGTCCGGACAGGCCGCGACGACGGACACTGCCAAGCGCAGGCAGCTGGTGGACGACGCGCAGAAGCTGATCGTGCGGAACGCGTACAACGTGCCGGTCGTGGAGCTCCAGACCCAGCTGGGCGTGTCGCAGAAGGTGCACGGCCTCGCCTTCGACTCGGGCAGCCGCATCCAGCTGCACGACACCTGGATCGGCTAGCGCGTGCGCCGCTATGTGATCAAGCGGGTCGCGCAGGCGGTCGGGGTGCTGTGGGCGGCCTACACGGTGGCGTTCCTGGTGCTGGACTTCCTGCCCGGTGACCCGGTCACCGCGATGGCCGGTGCCGGGATGGACTCGGGGGACGTCGACCCGGCCCGGCTGGCCGCGCTGCGGCACGAGTACGGCTTCGACAAGCCGGTGCTGGTGCAGTACGCCGACTATCTGGGCCGGGCGGTGCGCGGGGACTTCGGCGACGCGGTCTCCACGGGCCGCCCGGTGACCGCCACGCTGGCCGACGCGCTGCCGCAGACACTGCAACTGACCGCTGCCGCACTGCTGTTGGCGGTGCTGCTCGGTGGCGGTCTCGCGGTGGTGGCGACGTACACCTCGCGGCGGTGGCTGCGGCAGTTGTTGCTGTCGCTGCCCCCGCTCGGGGTGTCGGTCCCGACGTTCTGGGTGGGGCTGCTGCTCGTCGAGGCGTTCTCCTTCCGGCTGCGTTGGTTCCCGGCCTTCGGCAACGACGGGCCGGAAGGACTGGTGCTGCCGGCCTTGACGCTGGCGATCCCGACCGGCGCACAGGTCGCGCAGGTACTGGCCAAGAGCCTGCTCACCGCCCTTGACCAGGCCTATGTGGAGACCGCGCGCGCCAAGGGCGCCGGCCGCTGGCGGGTGCATCTGCGGCACGCGCTGCGCAACGCGTCGCTGCCCGCGCTGACTGTCGTAGGCCTGCTGGTCGGGCAGCTGATCGCCGGTTCGGTGGTCGTCGAGACGGTGTTCTCGCGCGACGGTCTGGGCCGGGTGACCGCGGCGGCGGTCACCTCTCAGGACATCCCGCTGGTCCAGGGAGTGGTGGTGTTCGGGGCGCTGATCTTCGTGGCGACGAATCTGCTCGTCGACCTCGTCTATCCGCTCCTCGACCCGCGGATCGTGGTGGCCTCGGACAGGAGGGCGAGCTTCGTATGAGTCAGAGCCTTGTCGACGACCAGGCCGAGGCCGCCCTCGGCCTCGTCCGCCCGGTCGAGCCGGGAACCCGGGGGAAGCCGGGACGGGGCCGTGCCGACGTACGGCAGGTGCTGCGGTTCCTGTCGCGGCGCCCCGGTCTGCTGGTGTCGGCGGTCGTCGTCGTGCTGGTGGTGCTGGCCTCGTTCTGGCCGGACCTGTTCACCTCGCAGGATCCCCTCAAGGGGGTGCCGTCCGAGAACTTCCGTGCCCCGAACGGCAGTCACTGGTTCGGCACGGACGAACTGGGCCGCGATGTGTTCTCGCGTGTGGTCCACGGCGCCCAGCTCTCCCTCAAGGCGACGATCATCGCGGTCCTGGTCGCGTTCGTGGTCGGTGGTCTGCTCGGTGTGGTCGCCGGGTTCGTGGGCCGTTGGGTCGACGACGTGCTGATGCGCTTCGTCGACGTCCTCCTCGCCATCCCCGCGCTGTTCCTGTCGCTGGCCCTCGTCACCGCGCTCGGGTACGGGACGGTGAAGGTGGCGATCGCGGTCGGCATCGCCAGCGTCGCCTCCTTCGCCCGGGTGGCGCGCGCCGAGGTCCTGCGGGTACGGCAGGCGGTGTTCGTGGAGGCATCCCGTGCGAGCGGGGCCCGCTGGTACTCGGTGCTGGGACGGCACGTCCTGCCCAACGCGGCCGGGCCGGTCGTCGTCCTGGCCACGCTGGACTTCGGCGCCTCGATCCTGGCCGTCTCGGCGCTCAGCTTCCTCGGCTACGGCGCACCGCCGCCGGCCCCGGAGTGGGGGACGTTGATCTCCGACGGCCGCAACTACCTCGCCAACGCCTGGTGGTTGACCGCACTGCCCGGGCTGGCGATCGCCGCGACCGTGCTGGCCGCCAACCGCATCGCCAGGGCGCTCGACGGCGAATGGTCCCGACGATGACGACACTTGGACGTGAGAACGGTGAGGACGTGACCACACCCCTGCTGGAAATACGCGGCCTGTCCGTGTCGTACCGCACGCGCGGCGGCACGATCCCGGCCGTCCGCGGCGTGGACCTCGACGTATGGCCGGGGCAAGTCACCGCCGTGGTCGGCGAGTCCGGCTCCGGCAAGAGCACCACCGCGCACGCCGTCACCCGTCTGCTGGCGGCCAACGGCACCATCGACGCGGGCACGATCCGCTTCGGCAGGCACGACCTCGCCACCCTGTCGGAGGCGGAGCTGCGCCTCGTACGGGGCGCGCGGATCGGGCTGGTCCCGCAGGATCCGACGGTCTCGCTCAACCCGGTCAAGCGCATCGGCGACCAGGTGGCCGAGGTGCTGCGCGTCCACTCCCTGGCGACCCGGCGTACGGCTGCCGCCGAGGCCGTCGCCGTGCTGGACCGGGCCGGGCTGCCCGACGCGTCCGTCCGTGCCCAGCAGTACCCGCACGAGCTGTCCGGCGGCATGCGGCAACGCGCCCTGATCGCCGTCGCCATCGCCGCGAAGCCCCGACTGATCATCGCCGACGAGCCGACCAGCGCACTCGACGTCACCGTGCAGCGCGTCATCCTCGACCACCTCCAGCTTCTCACCGAGGAGTCGGGCACCGGGGTGCTGCTCGTGACCCATGACCTCGGCGTCGCCGCCGACCGGGCCCAGCGTCTGGTGGTGATGTCACAGGGCCGGGTGGTGGAGGCGGGCCCGACGCGCGACATCCTGGCCGACCCGCAGCACGAGTACACCCGGCACCTGCTGGCCAGCGCCCCGAGCCTGACCACCGTCCGGCCCCGCACCCCCGTGTCCGTGCCCACGGCCGGCGCGGCGCCGCTGGTCGAAGTGCGCAACCTGGTCAAGGAGTTCCGACTGCCCCGCGCCGGGGACGGCCCCCGCACTCTGCGCGCGGTCGACGACGTCAGCTTCACCCTTCACCGCGGCCGGACCCTCGCCCTGGTCGGCGAGTCGGGCTCGGGCAAGTCCACGACCGCGCGCCTGGTGCTCCGCCTCGCCGACGCCACCGCCGGACACGTCCTGTTCGACGGCGCCGACGTCACCACCGCCCGAGGCGCCCGGGCCAGAGAGCTGCGCCGTCGCGCCCAGCTCGTCTACCAGAACCCGTACGCGTCCCTCGATCCGCGCTTCTCCATCGGCGAGGTGATCACGGAGCCGCTGCGCGCCTTCAAGGTCGGCGACCGCGCCTCCCGGCTCGCCCGGGCCCGTGAACTGCTCGACCGGGTGGCACTGCCCGCCGCCACGCTCGAACGCCGGCCGGCGGAACTGTCCGGTGGTCAGCGTCAACGCGTGGCCATCGCCCGTGCTCTCGCCCTCTCCCCCGACCTGGTGGTGTGCGACGAGCCGGTCTCCGCGCTCGACGTGTCCGTGCAGTCCCAAGTCCTCGACCTGCTCGCCGAGTTGCAGACCGACACGGGCGTGGCCTATCTCTTCATCTCGCACGACCTGGCCGTCGTACGCCAGATCGCGCACCAGGTCGCCGTCATGCGGGCCGGCCGCGTCGTGGAGACGGGCCCGCCGGAGGAGCTGTTCACCCGCCCCCGCCACGCGTACACCCGCGAACTGCTCGCGGCGATCCCCGGCGGCCGGGCCACCTCCCCCGCGGAGACGGTCACGGGCTGAGGACCAGGGTCGTATGAGCGAGTCGGGCGAGCGGTCGGACTTCGACGGCGCCTGGATCCGACAGCGCCGCCTCGAACACGGCGTCGGTTCGGTGCCCCCGACGCCGTCGTCCACTCGCCGGGCAGCGTCCGGCGACCGCCGGCGCGGCCACCCGGGCCCACCCCGCGCACTGCTCCGTTCGAGTGGTGCGTTCGGGCCCCCGGTCGTAGCGTCGGTACAGGGGTATCTGTCGGCGGGGGGCAGCGGGGAGCGGTTATGCGTATGCGTGCACTCACGACGGCGGTCACGCTCTGCGCGGTCGCCTCCTTGGCCACCGCGGCGGGCACGCCGCCCGCGGCCCGGTCCGTCCCGGCACCCGCCGCGCAGACCGCACGGCAGCCCACCGCGCTTCCGGTCCTCGTCGACTGCTTCTGGCACCCGCACATACGTCCGGCCGACTTCATGCTCGCCTGCGGTGACGGCAACAGTCGCCTGACCTCGCTCCGCTGGTCCCAGTGGGGCACGGATGCGGCGCGGGCCAAGGGCGTGAACTGGGTCAACGACTGCAAGCCGTACTGCGCGGCAGGCCGCTTCCACGCCTATCCGGTGACCGTACGGCTCGACCACCCGCAGCCCTGGAAGAAGCGGCCCCAGCTCTCGCACTACTCCCGGATCACGCTGGAGTACACGGACGGGCGGCCCGCGCGGTACGCGCAGACCGTGTCCTATCCGCTCTGGAACTGAGCCGCCCGCTCCGCCTACGGAGCGGCGGTGACCTGCTCGGACTGCGCGCTCGACGACGTGACCACCTCGGAGCGTCGGCCGCCCCGGTCCATGGCGCCGCCCATGAACGCCAGCCCCAGCCCGGCCACGCCCAGGGCCGCGCCGACCAGGGCGGGCGAGGTCCAGCCCCAGCCCGCGGAGATGGCGAGACCGCCGAGCCAGGCGCCGCCCGCGTTGGCCAGGTTGAACGCGGAGTGGTTGGAGGCCGCGGCCATGGTCGGAGCGTCCTTCGCCTTGGCCATCAGCAGCATCTGGACGGGCGTGGTGATGAGGGCGCCCATCGCGCCGATGAGGGTGATCGTCACCAGGGCGGGCACGGTGCTGTGGACGGCGAAGTAGAACACCACGAGTGCCGAGCTCAGCAGGGCGAGCCCCGCGTACAGCGTCGGCCGCAGCGCGCGGTCCGTGAGCGGGCCCGCGACCAGCGTGCCGAGCGTCATGCCGACGCCGTAGAGCGCGAGGACCAAGGTGGTGGACGAGTCGGACAGGCCCGTCACGTTGGTCAGCATCGGCACCAGGTAGCTGTAGACGGCGAAGAACCCGCCGAATCCCACGACCGCGGTGGCCAGGCCGATGACCACCTGCTTGTTGCCCATCGCGCGCAGCTCGCGCCCGACGCCGGAGTGCTCTCCGCGGGGCTGGTGGGGGACGAAGACGGCCAGCGCGGCCAGCGCGACGAGTCCGATGACGGCCACCGCTACGTAGGCGGAGCGCCAGCCGAGCTGCTGACCGAGCGCGGTACCGGCGGGGACGCCGACGATGTTGGCGACGGTCAGTCCGAGGAACATCTTCGACACCGCGCGTGCGGCCCGGTCGGGCGTGACCAGCCGGGACGCCACGACCGCGCCCACACCGAACAGCGCTCCGTGGGGCAGACCGGCCAGGAAACGTGCGGCGAACAGCAGGCCGAAGTCAGGCGCGAGCGCGGACGCGACGTTGCCGATGACGAACAGTCCGGACAGGAGCAGCAGCAGCCGCTTGTGGGGGATGCGCGCGCCGATGCCCGTCAGCACGGGGGCGCCGACGACGACACCGAGCGCGTAGGCGGAGACGATATTGCCCGCTTGCGGTACGGACACGCCGATCCCGTCAGCGATCTGGGGCAGCAGTCCCATCGTGGCGAACTCGGTCGTGCCGATGCCGAAAGCGACAACAGCCAGGGCCAGGAGAGCCAGTGGCATGGCGCAGGTGAACCTTTCAGATGTGGTGCAAGGAAAAAAGAGGGAGCGGAGCGGGACCACGACCGGTGCGGCTCCCGGGCCCGGCATCATTGCCCGGCGCCCCCCAGGGCATGAAGAGCCCACAACGAGTGCAGCAGTGGCGCGGAGCCGGGAATTCCAAGATCCCGCCCCCCTCTTCATGATCCATGTCACATCGGTACGGCGGCCCTCCCCCGTCGGTCGTACGAGGCACCACGCGGCGCACTGGGCCACCACCACCCGGGCCCTGCGCCACCCTGTGCATCCGTGCGCCCGGCCGCGTGGCCGGTTCCCGCCCGCTGATCGAGCATTCGTTCGGCTCGCGGGGTAGTCCTCCGGAATCGGCGTAAGCAGATGCAGGGGGGCTGACACTGTGGCACGCCCGTCGTGGACGTCCGAGCCGGCCGAGGAACAGCGCCACCGAAAACGGGACACGGTACGCCGACTGCGCGCCCAGGGCCGCTATGGACCCAGATTCCGCGATGTCCTGCCCGCCTTCGCCGTCCTGGCGGTGGCGGTGTGCGCGGTCGTCGCCGGCCTCGTCGTGGGTTCCCGCGCCGCCGGGGTCGTCGTCCCGGTCACCGGCGTACTCCTGCTGGCGGTCGTCCTCGTCATCGTGATCAGGCGCCGCCGCCCGGGCGCCCGACGCCGCCGCGGCCACTACACCCCGCAGGAACTGTTCGACCTCGACATCCAGGGCCTGGCCCTCGCGGTGGCACGGATGCTGCGCCGCGACCACTGGAAGGTTCGCCTGTTACCCGCACCGGACCGGCCACGCCTGTGCGCCCGGCATCCGGACGGCCGCCGGCTCGACGTGGCCTTCCGCCCGGTCGCGGAACCGTTACCCGACGAGGCCCTCCCCCACTCCCACGCCCACCGCGAGAATCCGCACTCACTTCTCCACCTGGTCGTGCACCGAGGCACTTTCCAGGCCCGGGACATCCGGTGGGCACAGCGCGAAGGCAACACGTTCCTGCTGGACAACCCCGCGTTGGAACGCTGGGCGCAGGGCGCACAACTCGACGAGCTGCTCCCCAGGGACCGCTGACGTCACAGAGGACGAGGGCACGGTCGTGGCAGGCGAACGCGAGGCCCGGCAACCGCGGAGGGAGCCGCGGCCGACCCGGGCCTCGCTGGAGAGTGTCGCCACGAACCGGTCAGCCGGCGGCGAGGAGCTCCAGTGTGTCGATCACGCGGTTGGAGAAGCCCCACTCGTTGTCGTACCAGGCGACCACCTTGACGTGGCGGCCGTCGACGCGGGTGAGGGCCGAGTCGAAGATCGACGAGGCGGGATTGCCCACGATGTCGGTCGACACCAGCGGGTCCTCCGAGTACTCGAGGACGCCGGCGAGCGGCCCCTGCGCCGCGGCGCGGTACGCCGCCAGCACGTCGTCGCGCGTCACGTCGCGGGCGACGGTCGTGTTGAGTTCGACGATCGAGCCCACCGGCACCGGTACGCGGATCGAGTCGCCCGACAGCTTGCCTTCGAGGTTCGGCAGCACCAGGCCGATCGCCTTGGCGGCGCCGGTCGTGGTGGGCACGATGTTCACACCGGCGGCCCGGGCGCGACGGGCGTCGCGGTGCGGCCCGTCCTGGAGGTTCTGCTCCTGCGTGTAGGCGTGCACCGTCGTCATGAACCCGTGCTCGATACCGGCGAGGTCGTCGAGCACCTTGGCCAGGGGCGCGAGGGCGTTGGTGGTGCAGGAGGCGTTGGAGACGATCGTGTGCACGGCCGGGTCGTAGGAGTCGGTGTTGACCCCGAACGCGAGCGTCACGTCGGCGCCGTCCGACGGCGCGCTGACGAGCACCTTCTTCGCACCGGCGTCGAGGTGCGCGCGGGCGGCCTTGGCCGAGGTGAAGCGGCCGGTGGCCTCCAGCACGATGTCGACGCCGAGTTCGGCCCACGGCAGCTGTGCCGGTTCACGCTCGGCCGTCACCGTGATGCGCCGGCCGTCCACGACGAGGGCGTCCCCGTCGACGGTGACCGGTCGGCCGAGCCGGCCGGCGGTGCTGTCGTAGGCGAGCAGCCGGGCCAGCGTGGCGGGCTCCGTGAGGTCGTTGACGGCGACGACCTCGAGGGAGCTGTCGCGTTCGAGCAGCGCGCGCAGCACATTGCGTCCGATGCGGCCGAATCCGTTGATGGCGATGCGAGTCATGAGTGGTGTCCCTTCCCTTCACTTCACCACCAGGCTCGCTCGCGGCGCCTGTCGCTGACAGTGGCGAGATCGCCATGGTTCAAAAGGATCCCGCCATAGCGCGGGCGGGACTACTCACCTCGGGTGAAGGTGCGCCGGTACTCGCTCGGTGTGGTGCCGAGGATGCGCTGGAAGTGCAGGCGCAGGTTGGCGCCGGTGCCGAGGCCGACGTCGGTGGCGATCTGTTCGACGCTGCGCTGCGACCGTTCGAGCAGTTCGCGGGCCAGGTCGATGCGGGCCCGCATCACCCACTGCATCGGCGTGTAGCCGGTCTCCTCGACGAAGCGCCGGGAGAACGTGCGCGCCGACACCCCGGCTTCCCGCGCCAGTATCTCGAGGGTCAGCGGCTCACCGAGCCGGTGCAGCGCCCACTCGCGGGTGGCGCCGAAGCGCTCGCCGAGCGGCTCGGGAACGCTGCGCGGCACGTACTGGGCCTGGCCGCCGCTGCGGTAGGGGGCCGCGACCAGTCGGCGGGCCGCGTGGTTCGACGCGGCCACCCCGAGGTCGCCGCGCAGGATGTGCAGACACAGGTCGATGCCGGAGGCGGCACCGGCCGAGGTGAGCACCCTGCCCTCGTCGACGAACAGGACGTTCTCGTCGACCTGCACGAGCGGATGCCTGGCCATGAGTGCCCGCGTGTAGTGCCAGTGCGTCGTGGCCCGCCTGCCGTCGAGCAGGCCCGTCGCGGCGAGCGCGAAGGCACCCGTCGAGATGGCGGCGAGCCGCGCGCCCCGGGCGTGGGCGGCGATCAGAGCGTCGACGACCCCCTGCGGCGGGTCGTCACGGTCCGGGAACCGGTAGCCGGGGACGAAGACGATGTCGGCCCACTCAAGTGCCTCGAGGCCGTGATCGACGTAGTACGACAGACCGTCGCCGCCGGTCACGAGGCCGGGCGTCGCCCCGCACACCCGCACGTCGTACGGCATGCTCGCGCGCGTCGTGAAGACCTGCGCGGGAATGCCGACGTCGAGCGGCTTCGCGCCTTCGAGCACAAGGACAGCGACGCGATGGAGGCGGGAGGTCGGCACGGTGAAGAGGTTACGTGGGGTGTGACACCCACCCGCGCACCGAGCGGACGAAGGCGGGCACGGGCAGCGTCACCTGCTTGTCCTTGGCCGATGCCTCACACGGCCCGCACCGGATGCCGCACCACGGCGTCGAAGAGATAGCCCTGGGTGTTCGACACGGTCGTGTCCGGCTGGGTTCGGCCGGCGCTGTCCGTGGCGCGGGCGAGCAGGCTGTACGGGCCGGGGGCCGGTGGACGCCAGTCGGTGGACCAGCGGACCCAGCCGTCGCGGCGCGCGGCATCGTGCAGCCGGGCCCGGTGCCAGCGCTGCCCGCCGTCCGTGCTGACGTCCACACGGACGATGCCGCCGGCCCCGGACCAGGAACGCCCTGTCAGCCGGTGCGCGCGGCCGGCGTCCAGGCTCGCGCCCCAGGCGAGCTCCCAGGCGCTCTTGACCGACTGACGGGTCAGCGGGGCGCTGCCGCCCGGCGGATAGGAGTCCCCGAAGAGCCGGTAGAAGTCGGTGTTCCAGGGCGAGTACAGAGGCTGGGCCGACACCTCGATGTCGCCGACCCACTTGATCGAGGCGATGCCGACCCAGGAGGGCACGAGAACACGCACGGGATGGCCGTGGTCGTACGGCAGTGGCTCGCCGTTCATCTCGTACGCCAGCAGCACGTCGTCCAGCGCCTTGGACAGCGGCAGGGGTCGGCGGACCCGGCCGAGGTTGGTTCCGTCGGCGGTCACATAGTCGGGGTCCAGGCCGCGCGGCAGCACGTCCACGGCGGCACGGCTGAGTCCGGCGCGCTTGAGGACGTCGGCAAGCCGCACGCCGCGCCACCGGGCCGTGCCGATCGCTCCCAGCGTCCAGGCGGTGCCGGTGACGGTCTGACCCTGCTGGGTGCTGAAGAAACTGCGCCCGTTGCCCGCGCACTCCACGAACGCCGAACGGCTGACCGCGGGCAGCTTCTTGAGGTCATCCAGGGTGAACTCCACGCTCCCGCCGTGAACCAGCCCGTCCCCGTGCACGGTGAGAGTCCAGTCGGCGGCGTCGATGACCGGGGTGGAGGTGTGGTTGCGGACGAAGAAGCGGTCCACGGGGGTGTGATAGCCGGTGGCCGCAAGGGCGTCGAACCGGGTCTCGGCGTTCGTGCCGCGCACCGTGAACCAGTCGTCGGGCAGCGGCTTCACGATCCCCGCCGAAGTAGCCGCCGCTGCCGTGGTGTTGAGGCCCGCGGGCACGGCGAGTGCGCCGCCCGCCGCGGCGAGCAGACGGAGCATGTCACGCCGTGACACCCCGTCCGCACGGGCCTCGCCGGCCAGCCACTGCCGGAGTCTGCGACGGTCGTAGGCGGATTCGTCGGTACGCATGAGTGTCTGACCTTTCATGGGAGCGGCCAAGAGCGAGGGGCGGCGGCCGGGTGCGACAAAGCACCGCACAGCGGCGAAGGGAGCAAGGCGCCCAGGGGTACGAGAGATGCCAACCGGCCTGTTCGGCCGGGGAGTCAGGCGAGGAAGGTCAACAACAGCCGCACGAGGCGAGCACGCAGGACCGCTGGACGGCGGGGCGGCGTCGGCTGAGGATCATGCGGGCCATCGTACGAGGAAAGGCGAGCCGTCCGACAGATGCGGAGGCCACGAAATGGCGGGACCGGTCCTGACGGCCTCTAAGTTCGGACCATGACGATCACCTATGAGTGGCGAGGCGACATCGACAACTCGGCCCTCAACGCACTGCATGCCGAAGGGTTCGGCGGTCCGGTCGGGCAGACGGGCTGGCGCGCCAGACTTCACCGTCACAGCCTCGGTTGGGTCTGCGCCCGGGAAGGCGATCGACTGGTCGGCTTCGTCAACGTCGCCTGGGACGGCGGGGTCCATGCCTTCGTTCTGGATACGGTCGTGGCTCAGCGCGACCGCTCGCGCGGGGTGGGAGCCGCGCTGGTCAAGGCGGCTGCCGAGGGAAGTCGTACTGCGGGGTGCGAGTGGCTGCACGTCGACTTCGAGGAGCATCTGCGGTCGTTCTACTTCGAGGCGTGTGGCTTCAAGGAGACTGCGGCAGGGCTGATCGCCCTGTGACGCTGCGCCCCCGACCGTGCGTCAGTCTTCGGTCGCGCGGGACATGGCTTCGGCGATCATGCGGGCGGCGAAGTCACGGTTGTCCGTGAGCCGGTTGATGTGCTCCGCGAGCAACAGGGCTGTCGCTTCCAGGGAGTTCATCTCGTCCTTCGTCCAGTCCCCGTACTGCTTGCGCCACAGGCTGGGGCTGAGTCCGGTGCCTGCGGCGACGACCAGACCGGCCATGGTGGGGATGACCTCGGGACGGATGCTCTTGGGCATCATGCGCAGCGAGGCCACGAGGCCGGGCAGCACGTACTCGATGACGTCCCTGTCATGGTCCTCGTAGGCCATCCGCAGCCAGCGCATGAACATGTAGATGAGCGTGCAGGCGCCGTCCACCAGGTCATCGGCGTCCTCGGGGGCCAGCGACGCGGTGAACTGCTCGGTCAGCTGCCGCTGTAGGGGATCGGTCTCGGCCCCGTCGCCGTACATGGCCTTCAGCCGGGAGTCGATCATCATGAGCGCTGCGCCCACATCGCCGGCGGGAGCGTACTGGGGGTCGCAGGGCGATGTCATAGGATTCCTCCTCGGCCCCACCGGGGGCAACGCAGCGTGCCAGTACGGTAACCCAGCGAAGAAGGGGCGGTCGATGCGGTGAGGGCTGACAGCGGCCACTGCTCGAACAGCCGTGTCAGTCAGCCGGATATCCTGCCGCGAACCAGCACACGCTCACCAGTAGCGCGTCTGACGGGGAGGAAACATGCCGACAGTTCAGGTCGTGCCCGGCCTGGTCGTGGACGAAGAGCTCTTCGACGCCACCGTCCATGGGCTCGAACAGTACGCGCCGTCCGAGTCGCTCACCTGGGAGGACTTCACCTCGGAGGATCGGTGGCTGCTCGTGCCCGACCCCGACGGCTTCGGCTACAAGGCCGAGTTGGTGCTGCGCCGGGAGGAGGACCGCACGGTCAAGGTGAACCTGTGGATGGCGCCCGACCTGCGCGACGGCGCGAAGCCGCAGCCCCACAACCATCCGTGGGAGTTCACCGCGCACATCCTCGCCGGCGGGTACACCGAGCAGCGCTACGAGCTGGTCGACGGCCAGGTCGTCACCGAGACCCGGGTGCATGAGGCGGGCGGGACGAATCACATGCCCCTGAGCTCTTTTCACGAGGTGACGCACATTCAGGTGCCGGGCCGGACAATGACGTTGATGGTGTGCGGAGCGGGACGGCAGGGCACGTGGGGGTACCTCGACCCGGACACCGGCGAGGTGGAGCCCAACCGGCCCGACCCCGGCTTCCGGGAAGGCCTGGCCGCCCTCAATCCGCGGATGCGCTGACCCGTACGCCCCGGGCTCGTCACCCGAGCACAGCGAGCAGCGGTGCCGCGGGCAGAGGATGGCGTGTGTCGCCGTAGGGGCCTGTGGTCGTGGTGGCGGTGAGGAGGGAGTTCAGGACGGCTTCCTCCACCGCGTCCAAGAGGGCGCTGAAGACGGGGTCGAGAGCGTCGTCGGGGACCACGGCGGGGCCGGCGGGTGTGCCCAGGGGGCGGGTGCCGAAGGCCAGGCCGTAGTCACCGCTGCCGTGGCTGTAGGCCGCGCCGACCCTGGCCAGGGCGTACACCGCGCGTCGGGCGAGCCGGGTCAGCTGGCGGGCGTCCAGGGGTGCGTCGGTCGCGGTCACGATCATGCAGGAACCGGTGTCGGGGACGGGGGCCGCGGTGGGCAGGCCGACGTCGGCGGGGGTGATCGTGCGGCCGAGGACGCGCAGCGTGCCGCCGAAGTTGGCCTGGACGAGGACGCCGAGGGTCACCTCTCGGCCCGCCAGTGGGAGACGGCGCGAGGAGGTGCCGATGCCGGACTTGAAGCCGAGCGCGGTGAGCCCGGTGCCGCCACCGACACAGCCCTCGGGCACCGGGCCGCTGTGGGCGGTCCCGAGTGCGGAGCGGACGTGCTCCTCATGGACCGGGCGCGAGCGGATGTCGGACAGGAGACCGTCGTTGCACTCCCCCACCACCGGATTCAGGCTCCGTGCACCGGCTGTCCCGGGCTGTTCCAGCATCCAGCCGACCAGGGCGTCCGCGACCCGGAACGCGGACAGCGTCGAGGTGAGCAGGACGGGGGTCTCCAGCGCGCCGAGTTCGGCGAGTTGGGTGCTGCCCAGCAGCTTGCCGTAGCCGTTGCCCGCGAACACGCCGGCCGGCAGCGGGCTCGCGGGGCCCACGCCGTCAGGGACGATCGCGGTGACACCGCTGTGCACACGCGGCGCATCGACCAGTGTGGTGTGCCCTACGCGAATGCCGGGCACGTCCGTGAAAGTGTTGTGCGGTCCCGTAGGCACCTCACCGACGCCCAGACCGAGTTCGCGGGCCCGGCGAGGGGCTTCGGGTGAGGGCGAGGACAGAGGTGGATCGGGCATGCGCATGATCGGCACACTAGCCAAAGCACCGTATGACGTGGGTGGCCGTTCATCCGGCTGCGGCCCCGGCGTCCCCGGACCTCGGAGCGCGTCATGACCGAGCCCGAGCCCACGCGACACGACCCCTCCGCCGCCGAGCGCCACCGGACGGATCCCCTGGCCCGGCTCACCCTGGAGCAGCTGCGGCGGCGCACCAGCATGAAGTGGCGTACCCACCCCGAGGACGTACTTCCGTTGTGGGTGGCGGAGATGGATGTGCCGCTCGCCGCGCCCGTCGTCGAGGCGCTGCACTCGGCGCTCGACCTCGGCGACACCGGATACCCCTTCGGGACCGCCTACGCCGAGGCCCTTGCCGCTTTCGCCCAGGAACGGTGGGGATGGGACGGGCTGCGCGTCGAGCACACCGCGATCGTGCCCGACGTGATGCTGGGCATCGTCGAGGTGCTGCGGCTGATCACCGATCCCGGCGACGCGGTCGTGGTGTGCTCACCGGTCTATCCGCCCTTCTACGCGTTCGTCGGCCATGACGCCCGTGAGGTGGTCGAGGCCCGCCTCGGTCCGGATCTGCGGGTCGATCCGCGGGCGCTGGAGGATGCCTTCGTACGGGCTCGGCGCGGGGGCCGGGGGGCCGCGTTCCTGATGAGCAACCCGCACAATCCGACCGGTGTGGTCCATACCCGCGAGGAGCTGGAGGCCGTCGCGGCTCTGGCCCGCAGGCACGGTGTGCGGGTGGTGTCCGACGAGATCCACGCTCCTCTGGTGCTGCCGGGCGCCACCTTCACCCCGTTCCTGAGCGTGCCCGGTGCCGAGAACGCGTTCATGCTGGCCTCGGCCACCAAGGCGTGGAACCTCGCCGGGCTCAAGGCCGCCGTGGCCGTCGCCGGTCCCGAGGCCGCCGACGAGCTCCGGCTCCTGCCGGAAGAGGTCGGCCACGGCCCCAGTCATCTTGGGGTCATCGCCCACACCGCGGCTTTCCGCGAGGGCGGGGACTGGCTCGACGAACTGCTGCTCGGGCTCGACGCCAACCGCCGCCTGCTGGGCGAACTGATCGCAGAACACCTCCCCGAGGTGGGCTGTACCCGCCCCGAGGGCACCTATCTGGCCTGGCTGGACTGCCGCCGACTGGGACTGCACGATGATCACGGCACCGACGGGCCCGGTGTGGTGAGCGACGTCGCCGGACCCGCGAGGATGTTCCTCGACAAAGCCAGGGTCGCCCTCAGCTCGGGCCACGTCTTCGGCTCAGGCGGCGAGGGACACGTACGCCTCAACTTCGCGACGTCGCCGGCCATCCTGCGCGAAGCCCTGGCCCGCATGGGGCAGGCGGTACGCGACTTCTAGGTGCACGACCGCCCGGACCCGACGGTGGGGCGCTCGAAAACCAGTGGCACAGCGCCGAGTTGCGTCACTACGGTGCTGGCGAACCGAGTCGTCTGGGCAAGGACGTGCCGTTGTACACCGTGTGAGACCTCCCGAGAGCTGATCTGTCGCGCGTCGCGCATGTGCGCCGCGCCTCTTTTTGCTGCGGACTTCTCACTGAAACCGGTGTACTTCTGTGCTCAACAACTGGGTGGTCATGCCCACCTGCCTGCCGCTCGTTCTCCGCCGTTGCCACACCTGCGCGTCCGAGAGCTTCCGGGCGAACGGCAGGTTTCGCGTCAACGCCCACCACAAGAACATCGACGCCTGGCTCCTGGTGCTCTGCACCTCCTGCGGGGACACCGCGAAACTCACGGTCCTGGAGCGGGTCAACGTGCGCTCCGTACGACCTGAACTCCTGGACCGGCTCCATGACAACGACCTCGGCCTGACGGCCGAACTGCTCCAGGACCCGGTCGTCCAGCGCCGCAATCACATAGCCCTGGACTGGGACGGTGCCTGGCGCCTCGACACCGGCGGATCGGATCACCTGGACACCGAGGTGCTCGACGTCTCGGTGCGCTTCGCGGCGCGGATCCCTGTGCGACCGGTGCGACTCATCGCCGAGGGATGCGGTCTTCCGCGGGCCGAGGTCGAGCGACTGATCGCGGAGGGGAGAGTCGTGTCGGCGGTCCGGCTGAGCCGCAGGCTCTCCGGTGACTTCACCTTCACGCTGAAGCGCTGACACGCTGAAGGAAATGAGGCGCTGAGACACGCTGACCCGAGGCTTCCTCGGGATGTGGGGCCCGTCCGGCACGATCCGCCGGGCGGGCCCTCGCGTGGCCGGTTCCCGTCAGGGCTCCTTGTCGATACGTCCTGACAAACCTGTTGACATCGCCAGTGGGGAGTTTCATAGTACGACGCAACTAGAGCGCGCTAGTAACGCGCTCTAGCACTCCCAGCGGCATCACCCTCACATCAGGATCACCTCCCACTCCCACCCTGATCAGCACAGCGAGGTGCAAGGGACATGCACAGACATCACCGAGCCGCCACTGTGACCGCCATGGTTCTCGTCGGCGCCCTCTTCGCGACCGGCTGCTCCAGCGGTTCCGGTGGCAAGAAGTCCGAGGAAGGCGACACGGCGGCCGCCGCGGGCAGGGCCGACACGCCACGCATGACCGTGGCCATGGTCACCCACGCCTCCCCCGGCGACACCTTCTGGGACCTCGTCCGCAAGGGCGCCCAGGCCGCGGCCGCCAAGGACAACATCAAGCTCGTCTACTCCAGCGACCCCAGCGCCGGAACCCAGGCCAACCTCGTCCAGAACGCCATAGACCAGAAGGTCGACGGCATCGCCCTCACCGCGGCCAAGCCCGACGCCCTCAAGGACGTCATCGCCAAGGCCAAGACGGCCGGCATCCCCGTCGTCGGCTTCAACTCCGGCGTCGACGACTGGAAAGACCTCGGCATGCTCGAGTACTTCGGGCAGGACGAGAACATCGCCGGTCGGGCCTTCGGTGAACGCCTCGGCCGACTCGGCGCCAAGCACGCCCTGTGCGTCATCCAGGAACAGGGCCAAGTCGCCCTGGAAGCCCGCTGTGCCGGCCTGAAGAAGGGCTTCAGCGGCAAGACCGACACGCTCTACGTCAACGGCACCGACATGCCGTCCGTGAAGTCCACCATCACCGCCAAGCTCATGGCCGACTCCTCCATCGACCAGGTCGTCACCCTCGGCGCGCCCATCGCGCTGACCGCGGTGCAGTCCCTGTCCGACGCCGGCAGCAAGGCCAGGATCGCCACCTTCGACCTCAACAAGGACGTCGTCAAGGCCGTCCAGGAAGGCACCCTCGAGTTCGCCGTCGACCAACAGCCCTACCTCCAGGGCTACCTCGCCGTCGACTCACTGTGGCTCTACAAGAACAACGGCAACTTCAGCGGGGGCGACACCGCGCCCGTCCTCACCGGACCGGCCTTCATCACCAAGGACAACGCCGACGCCGTCGCCGAGTTCGCCGCGAAGGGCACCCGGTGATGAACGTGACCCGGCACGCCGAGCCGGAGGCTCCGAACTCCCCTCCCTGAAACACGAGTAGTTCCGGGCCCACGGCGGCGAGCGGCATGGGCCGGATCATGTACGCCTCGTGGTCCGGTGCGACTGAGCCGGCGGGGGCGCTCAGTGTCGACGTGCCTGGTGTGCGGCGACGGCCATGACCAGTACGGCGATCAGGGTGACCCCGGCGCCGACGTAGAGCGGTGCGGTGTAGCCGAGGCCCGCGCTGATGGCCAGGCCGCCGAGCCAGGCGCCGAGGGCGTTGCCGACGTTGGACGCGGAGACGTTGGCGCTGGCGGCCAGTGCCGCGCCGTGGGCGACGTCGGTGACGCGGGTGATCATGCCGGGGACGGCGGCGAACCCGAACAGTCCCATCAGGAACACCAGGAACACCGACGCGGTGGGGCTGGCCGCGAGGAGGCCGAACACGGCCAGGGTGACGGTGAGTCCGAGGAGGGCGAGGACCAGGGCGCGGTCCCGGTCCTGGTCGGCCGCTCGGCCGCCGATCAGGTTCCCGGCGACCAGGCCGACTCCGTACACCATCAGCAGCCAGGCGACATCGGCCGAGGCGAAGCCGCCGACCTCGGTGAAGGTGTAGGCGATGTAGCTGAACGCGCCGAACATGCCGCCGTAGCCGAGGCCGGTGGCCGTCAGGGTCAGCCAGACCTGCCAGGAGCGGAAGACGCGGAACTGGGCGCGCAGGTCCGCTGCCGGTGTCGGAGCGGAGCCCGCCTCCGTCGGCCGGGCGGGGACGAGGGCCGCGATCCCCGCCAGAGCCAGTACGCCGATCGCGGTGACCGCCCAGAAGGCCGCCCGCCAGCCCCAGCGTTCACCGACGAGCGCGCCGAACGGCACGCCCAGCACGTTCGCCAGGGTCAGTCCGGCGAACATCACCGCCACCGCGCGGGACTTGCGTTCCGGCGCCACCAGACCGCGAGCGACCAGGGAGCCGATGCCGAAGAACGAACCGTGGCACAACGCCGCCACGACCCTGCCGAGCAGCATCACCTGATAGTTCGGTGCGAGCGCGGACAGCAGGTTGCCGATGACGAACAAGGCCACCAGGCCGACCAGGACCTGTTTGCGGGGCAGCCGTGTCGTGGCCGCGGTCAGCGCGATGGCGCCGATCGCGACGCTCAGCGCGTATCCGGAGATCAGCCAGCCCGCCGCCGCTTCCGATACGGCGAGACTCGACGCGACCTGGGGCAGCAGTCCGGCGATCAGGAACTCGGTCAGTCCGATGCCGAAGCCGCCGAGTGCCAGCGCGATGAGCCCACTTGGCATGCGTCGGCGTTCGAGGGGGCGGCTGTCCAGCACGGGGTGGGGGTCGGTGGCTCTCATGTGTCGGTCGTCGCCTTGTCGGATTCGCGCATGCGTCGACCCTTGCGCGTGGCGGCTGATCCGTCCATGGACAAAGATCTACGGCACTTGGATGAATGCGGCGCGGGCGCGGTGCCCTACTCTCCGTGCAGCCAGGCGCGGGTTCCGAACGACGTGCAGGCCCGCGATGCCACCGCGGCCGCGGCGCGCAGGGCCTCGGTGAAGTGCTGTGAGGTCAAGTGGCCCCGCAGTGCGAGGTGGTGGGTGAGGGCTCCGTGAAGGAAGTCCCCCGCGCCGAGCGTGTCCGTCACGGGGACCGTCGGAACGTCCACCGTGCCGCCGCCGTCGGGGCCGCGCCAGACGATGGGCTCCGCCCCTTGGGTGACTGCCGACCAGCGGACCCCGTACTCCTGGAGGAAGCACAGTGTTTCGGTGGGTGTGCTCGTGCCCGGTGGGTGGAAGTCCGCCGAGCAGACGGCCACGTCGATCGACGGCAGCAGGTTCTCCATGCCGTCCTTCCAGCTGCCTGCGTCGAGGACGGTCGGGCGCCCGACGGCTCGTGCGAGGCGGGCGGCGGAGACGGCGAGTTCCCTGTGGTGGCCGTCGAATTGCACGATGTCGCAGGCAGCCAGCAGCGCGTCGAGGTCGTCGGGTGGGGTGACGCGGTGGCCCGTCGCGTTGGTGGAGGCGACCGCGCGTTCTCCGGTGGACGCGGTGACCATGATGGAGGAGACGGCCGGGGGCTCCGTCGAGTCGGGCGTCAGGTCCGACACGGTGACGCCGAGTCGGTGCAGGTCGGCTGTGGCGCCGAGGCCCAGCGGATGCGAGCCGATCGCGGTGAGCAGGCGGGCCGCGCCGCCCAGGTGACTGAAGGCCACGGCCGCGTTCGCCGCGGGGCCGCCCGCCGCGATGGTCTGGCGGCGGGACGTCAGCTTCTCGTTGGAAGCGGGCGCGTGGTCGACGAGTTGGATGACGTCGAGGGTGCACAGACCGATGAACAGCCCCTCGGGGCGTCGAGGCATTGCCGGTTCCCTCACGCGCGACTCCTGCCGACGGTGCGTGGGGTCAGTGTACGAAGCGAGAGGAGCCGTCGAGCGTTGCGTCGAGTGTCAGTTCGGCGGGTCGAGCAGCTGGGCGGCCAGGCCGGCTCCTACCAGGCCTGTGGCGATGAGGAGCCCGTTCGCCACGATCACCCCGCCGATCAGGACGGCCGTTGTGACGGCCAGGGCCCACCAGGCCCCCGTGCGTCGGAACTCACGGGGGCGGCGCGGGCGTCCGATGCTCATCGCCCTGGCGAACAGGGGATCGTCACACGCGCAGTGTGCTTCGAGCGCGACCAGACGCTCGTCCTCGGATCGGGGCATGCCTTCTCCTTCGCGCCGTGCGCGGTGCGGGGCTGGGGAGAGCGGTTGGCCGGACTCACGATGAGCGTGGTCGGAGATGCGTCCCGGCTCGCGCTGCCCGGCTCTCTATGCATTCTCCCTAACAGGTGGCCCCTGCAAACAAGTGTCGGCCACAGGTTGGCGGCCCGGCCCCCGGGAAGCCGTGAACGCCAGTGCGCGGGCCAGTAGTTCGGCGCGTCCGGCGACGACCGGACCCAGGACCGCGAGCACCAGGACGTATCCGGCGATGAACGGGGCGAGGCGGTCGTCGAGGCCCGCGCTGGTCGCCATCGCGGCCAGGATCAGGGCGAACTCCCCGCGGGCGACAAGGGTGGTGGCGATCTCCGCGGCGCGCTCGGGGCCGTAGCCGTACAGGCGTGCCACGAGAAGCCCTGCGACGACGTTCATCACCACGGTCACCGCTGCCGCCGCGGCTACCGGTCCGGCCACGCTCGCGACGACAGCCGGGTCGATGGCCAGTCCGAAGGCGAAGAAGAAGATGGCCGCGAAGGCGTCTCGCAGGGGGTGTACGAGTCGGCGGATCCGCGCGGCGGAAGGGGTGCCGGCGAGGATGAGGCCGACCATGAAGGCGCCGATGGCGTCGGCGACGCCCAGGACCTCGGAGATCCCCGCCACCAGGACCGCCGCACCGAGGAAGCTGATCACGAGCAGTTCGTTGTCGCGTACCGCGATCAGCCGTGCGACCAGCCGGGTTCCGTAGCGGGCCGCGGCGGCCAGGGCCAGCAGGAAGCCGAACGCCTTGCCCGCCTGCCACAACACGTCCCCGAGGCCCTGGGCGCCGCCGATGACCGGTTGGAGTGCCGCGAGATACAGGGCGAGGAAGATGTCCTCCACCACGATGACGCCCAGGATGAGGCGCGTCTCGGGGCGGCCGAGGCGCCCCAGGTCGATGAGGATCTTGGTGACGATCGCGGACGAGGAGATGCCCAGCACGCCGGCCAGCACGAGCGCCTCCCGGGCGCCCCAACCCAGGGCGAACCCGAAGCCCAGCCCCGCGCCGACGTTCAGCACCAGGTAGATGCCGCCGGCCGCCAGGAGCCGCTTGCCGCCGCTGCGGAGGTCGTCGAGGTGGAACTCCAGGCCCAGGTAGAACAGCAGAAGGACCAGGCCCAGCGCGGAGAGCATCTCGAAGTCGTGGGCGTCCTGGACCAGGACGATGCCGGGTGTGTGCGGGCCGAGCAGGATGCCGGCCAGCATGAACAGGGGGATGGTCGGAAGTCCGATCCTGCCGCCGAGGCGGGCGAGGAGGGCGGCCGCGAGGAAGGCGCCGCCCATGGCCAGGAGGGTGTCAGCGTGTCCCACGGGTCACCCCCTTCGGCTGCGCGAGAGGACGGGGTCGCTTCATCTGACGGGGATGGATACAAGTACTCCTTGTGGTGCGTGGCTGACGACGTCTTCAGGGCCGCGCCGCGGCCGGGTGTCACCACCGGCTCGATCGGCGTCGTCTCCACGCTGACACGGTCCCCGCACCCGCGACCATCGGTGTCAGCACTCATTTCGGCAGATGCCGACGCCCGTCACGTCAGCTCCTGACGGCTGATCAGGCCAGCGGGCCCAGGACGTCCTGGGACTCGATGAGCCCCTGGTCGCTGGGGGCCTTGCCGTCGCCGAAGACGCGGGCGGACTGGCGGGCCCGGAACTCGAGGTGGGCTTCGGCGGGCTTGGCGTAGCCGTAGCGGGCGCGGGCTTCCGCCGGGGTCAGCACTTCCTCCTTGCGGGCAGGGATGCCCAGCTTGATCGGGGCGACCACCGGGACCGTGGAGGGCGACAGCAGGCCCAACAGGCGCAGTTCGACCCGGGGGTTGAGGTGGGCGAGGGCGAAGGACACCTTCATGACGGGCACGATGAGGAGGTCGAGCAGGCGGGACTGCCTGATCCCCGCCATCTCACGCATCCAGCGCGGCATGGTGGCGATCGTGGCGATCCGCTGCGCCTTCGCGACGGCCATGCGCACCGGCTTCGCCCACAGCGGCACCGGCGGCAGTACCAGCTCTGTCCGCAGCAAGTGGTTCATGGCCTGACGCGCGATCGGGCTGGCGGACAGCCGGGGGCGCATCTGCGCGAAGTACGCCCGGATCCCGTCACGGGTGCGGGGGACGTCGTCCGGGGAGCACGTCTGGAGCTCCGCGGCGAGCGCACACGCCTCCCAGTACTCCTGCTCCTCCCGCGCGGTGAGCTTGCCGGGGCCGTACTTCTCGTACGCGTAGAGGATCGAGTGCCAGCCGGTGAGCTGGATCCACAGCTGGGAGGCCGGGTCGTTGGCGTCGTACGTCCCACCGCCGTACGGCAGTTGGCCGATCGCCTTGGAATGGACCTTGACCAGGATGTCCGCGGCCTTGGACACCTCACGCGAACCGGCGAAGGCGACCATGGCGAAGTACCGCAGGGTCCGGTCGTAGCGCGTGCGGGCGCGCTGGTAGATGCCCTGGGTACCGTGCACGGCGGCCACCAGCGGCGGGTCGAGCTCCTCCACCACCACGGCCCGCTGGAATCCCACGGTCGGCGCGGTCGGATAGCTCCAGACCTTCCACACCACCGAGCCGGGCCCGAAGAAGCCGTAGTCCTCGTGCGGTCGGACCTCGCTGCGCTTGAACCTCGCCATGGAGCCGCTCCCTCTGCGTCCGCGGCGTGGACCGCGCCTTGATTACGACACTGCTGTCGTAAATTAAGACACGGGTGTCGTAAACTGCCAAGGTGTCAGCGTCCACGAATTCACCGGACAGGCCGCGCAGGCGGCGGCCCTACGCCCCGCGCGTGCCGATCGAGGAACGTCGTGAGCAACTGCTCGACGCGGCCCTGGCCGTCATCGTCAGCGACGGCTACGACCGGGTCTCCATCGACGCCATCGCCAAGCGCGCCGGGGTCGCCCGGTCGGTGGTCTACGGCGCCTTCGAGAACCTCGACGCCCTGCTCACCGCGCTGCTCGACCGGCAGCAGGCCCGCGCCTTCGAACGGCTGCTGAGGACCGTTCCCGACGCGGGCGGGCTGCGCGACCCGGGGGCGTTCGCCTCCGAGGCGGTGCGCCGGATGGCCGACATGCTCCACGAGGACCCGGACACCTGGCGGTTGATCCTGCTGCCGCCGGGCAACATGCCGGTCGTCGTCCGCGACCGTATCGAGGCCGACCGGGAGCGGTTCCGGCTGCTGGTCGAGAAGTGGCTCTCCCTCGCCCTGGCCGGCCGGAGTGATCCGGGGCTCGACGCGCAGGTCCTCGCCCACGCCCTCGTCGCCTGTGCGGAACACTTCGGCCGCGTCGCGCTCACCGAACCCGAGAAGTTCGACCTGCCACGGCTGACGGGCCAAGTGCGGTTGATCCTCGGCGCGTTGTGGCCGACGCCCTGACAGCCGTGGCCCGTCCTCAGTGCGCGGCGAACTGGACTCCGGTCGGCTGCACGGCCTCCGCACGCAGTGCGATCCCGTCGATCGTCAGCTGCTCGCCGTAGATGTCGGTGATCCTGATCGATCCGCCGCACCCGCTGCCCTGCTCGGAGAGGAAGTAGTTGTACCCGGTACGGGCCAGACGGGTCCAGCCACTGCCCGTGCGCACCTCCAGGCGGGCCAGCGGATTGCGGTGGCCGATGGCCTGGATTCCGCACCAGTAGCGGCTGGAGCCGGTCTTGTAGCGGATCGAGATCTTCTCGGACGTGGCGGGGCTGAGCAGGGTCCAGGTGACCGGGATCTGGCCGCGCGAGGGGGCGGCGAGCTTGGCGAAGGCCTGGGGGCTGAGGTCGAGTTGACCGGGTGCGCAGGGCAGCGGGCACTCGTTGGTGATCCGGACCGTCACGGAGGCACCACCGGCGCGCACGAGCACATACGCTCCGCAGGCCTGGGAGGTCTCGTAGTCGGTGTGGTTCATCGCCGCGGTCATGGTGTCGCTGGTGGGACCGTAGGAGCAGGCGCCGTCACCGTTGCCGGTGTCGTAGAACGTGGCCACCCCTTTGTAGGTGGTCCCGGGGCGGATCCGTCCGGCCTGTGATCCCACCGTGGCGGACGTCTTTCGCGGGGCGGCGGTCGAGGGCCGGGCCTTCGGCGTGCCGGCGGTCGGCGACGGCGTACCGGAGGGCTTGGCCTTCGTGGGCGTCGCCGAGGCCTTCGGGGATGCCGAGGACGGTGTCGGCTCCGGTGTGGTGGGCGCCGCGCTCGCCTTGGCGTCCACGGCGGAGGCGGATGCGGTGGCCTCGTGCCCGTCGTCGGGGACGAAGGCCACGATCAGGGCGGCGACGAGCGCGACGGTCGCCACGACGATCGCGGAGAGCACCCAGGTGCCCCGCCGAGGGGGACGACGGCGGTGTGAGGAGGACGACGCCACGGATGAGGTCCTTTACGTGGTTCGGGAGCACGCGTGCTGTGTGCGAGGCCCGGTGAAGAGAGCCTCCGATCCCTCAGTGGTCGCCGGAACCGAAAAGGTTGCCGCCCGTTTCGAAGAAATGTGCCGTCAGCGCAGATCGAGGCGCATCAGGATCCGCGGATGGCCGGCGAGCACGGACGTCGTGTCGGCGACGTGCGCGAATCCGGCACGCTCGAAGTTCCTGCGGATACCGGCGTACGCCATCGTCAGATCGACCCGGGCGTCGCCGTTGTCCAGGGGGTAGGCCTCGATCACCGGTGCGCCGTGCGCGCGGGCGAAGTCGACGGCTCCGGTGATGAGGGCGTGCGAGATCCCCTGCTTGCGATGGCCGGGGCGCACGCGGACGCACCACAGCGACCACACCGGCAGGTCGTCGAGGTGGGGGATCTTCCGGTTGCGCGCGAAGGTCGTCTCCGAGCGCGGTGCCACAGCGGCCCAGCCGACGGGTTCGTCACCGTCGTAGGCGAGCACTCCCGGAGGAAGCCCCGCGCGGCACAGCCCGGCGACATACTCTCCGCGGGCCGGGCCTCGCAGCTCGTTGTTGAGCTTGGAGGGAATCCGGTAGCTCAGGCACCAGCAGACGTTCGCGGTGGGCGACTTCGGTCCGAGCACCGCTCGGACGTCCTCGAAGACCGAAGCCGGGCGTACCTCGATGGGCATGCGATTTACCCTAGCGTGGTGATCATTGCGCACTGGGAACTGCGGCCGGCGTCGACGGCCGACGTCGAGGCGATCGCCGAGCTGCGTGCCGTGGTGATGCGGCCGGACCTGGAGCGGCTCGGGCGGTTCGACGAGCAGCGGGTACGGCAGCGGCTGCGGGACAGCTTCGTCCCCGAGTACGCCTGGGCCATCGAGGTGGGCGGTGCGTTCGCCGGTTGCGTGGCACTGCGGCCCGCCGAGGACGCCCACTGGCTGGAACACTTCTTCGTGGCACCGCACCTCCAGGGGAGCGGGGTCGGCTCGGGCGTGCTGCGGGAGTTGCTGGAGCGGTGTGACCGCGACGGTCTGCTGGTCCGGTTGAACGTGCTCCGGGGCAGCGCGGCCCGACGGCTGTACGAGCGGCACGGGTTCACGACCGAGTCGGAGGATCCGATCGACGTGTTCATGGTGCGCAAGCCGGCATACGGCCTGGGCGACGGTTGATGCCGCCAGGGTCGGCATGGCGGACGGAGGCCAGGACGACCGGACCGGCGGAGGCATGATGCGCGAGGACGGTGAAGGGCCCGGGGCTGTGGCCGCACGGCTGACCGGGCGGGCGGTGGTGGCACAGCGGCGGTTGACCGGTGAGGTCACCGAAGTCGCGCTGGACGGTGGGCCGGTGATCGTCAAGGAGGCCGGGAGCGCGAGTGCCGCGCGAGCCGAGGCCGCCGGGCTGGGGTGGCTGGCCGAGGCGAGGGCGGTGCGAGTGCCGGTCGTGCACGGCCTCGACCGGCGGTGGCTGGTGACCGGTTGTGTTCCGGAGGGGCCGCCGAGCGCCGCGGCCGCGGTCCGGTTCGGTCGTGAACTCGCCGGGCTGCATGCCGCTGGTGCGCCGGCGTTCGGGGCGCCACCGCCCGACGGCGCTGCCGAGGCGTACATCGGGCTCGCCCCGATGCGGAATGTGCCGGGGAGCGACTGGCCCCGCTGGTACGCCGAACACCGGGTGCTGCCCTATCTGCGTCGGGCTGTCGACCGTGGCACCGTGCTGCGCGACGAGACGGTCGTGGTGGAGCGGGTCTGCGAGCGCCTGGCCGACCTCGCCGGGCCGAGTGAGGCACCGGCGCGGCTGCACGGGGATCTGTGGAGCGGCAATGTGCTGTGGGGCGCCGACGGCCATGTGTGGCTGATCGATCCGGCGGCACACGGCGGGCATCGCGAGACCGACCTCGCCATGCTCCAGCTCTTCGGCTGTCCCCGTCTCACGGAGGTGCTGGAGGGCTACCAGGACACCGCGCCCCTCGCCGCCGGCTGGCGGCAGCGCGTCGGCCTGCACCAGCTCTTCCCGCTCCTGGTCCACGCCGTACTCTTCGGCCGCCCCTACGCCGAACAGGCCCTCGGCACGGCACGGCGGCTCCTGTCCGAAGCCGGCCACTGAGCTGCCGGTGTGCCCTACGGTGGGGCGCCATGAGAGTGCTGATCATCGGCGGGAGCGGGTTTCTGGGAACGGAGCTCGTGCGCCGGGCGACGGCCTCGGGCTGGGAGACGGCGGCGACGTACCATTCCCGCCCCGCAACCGCCCCCGGAGTCACGTGGCACCACGTCGACCTTCGTGACCCCCGCCGGATCGACGAGGTTCTTGCCTCGGTCGCCCCCGACGCCGTCATCAACGCGACGAGTGGACAGGGCGACTGGGCGGTCACGGCCGACGGCTCGATTCGCCTGGTGATGGCCGCCGCGCGTCGCCGCTGCCGTCTGGTGCACGTCTCCAGCGACGCGGTGTTCTCCGGGTCCCGGATTCACTACGGCGAGAGCTGCCTGCCCGATCCGGTCACCCCGTACGGCGCGGCCAAAGCCGCCGCCGAGAGCGCGGTGCGGCTCCTGGCTCCGGGCGCCGCGGTCGCTCGCACTTCGTTGATCATCGGGGACGGCGGATCGGCGCACGAGCGCATGGTGCACGACCTGGCGACGGGCACCGACGACGGCGTCCTGTTCACCGACACCGTCCGCTGCCCGGTGCACGTCGAGGATCTCGCCCGCGCCCTCCTCGAACTCGCGGCGTCCGACCGGCCCGGAGTCTTCCACCTCGCGGGACCGGACGCCCTCAGCCGCCACCACCTCGGTGTCCTCATCGCCCGCCGCGACGGCCTCGACCCGGCCCGGCTGCCCGCCGGACGCCGGACCGACAGCCGCACACCCGGCGCCCTCGACGTCCGCCTCGACAGCGCTGCCACCCAGGGGCGCATCGTCACGCGCCTGCGCGGCGCCCGCGAGTTCCTTCGCGCGGGGCACGGCCCGCATTCCGGCGACCGGGGGTAGGGTCCCGCGGGTGACGACGGTCCCCTCCCCCACCAGGCTGATCGTGCTGCGCGGAAACAGTGCGAGCGGCAAGAGTTCGGTGGCCGCCGGGCTGCGCGAGCGCTACGGCAGGGGCATCGCCCTGGTCAGTCAGGACACCCTGCGCCGCGATGTGCTGCGCGAGCGTGACGTCCCCGGCGCCGCGAACATCGGCCTGATCGACCTGACCGTGCGGCACGCCCTGGAGCACGGCTTTCACACGGTGCTGGAAGGCATCCTGTACGTCGCCCACTACGGCGGCATGCTCGCCGGGCTGCTCGCCGACTACGGTGACCGCGCCCACTGCTACTACCTGGACGTCCCCTTCGAGGAGACTCTGTCCCGGCATGCCACCAAGCCCATCGCCGACACCGTCGGCACGGACGAACTCCGGTCGTGGTACCGGCCGTTGGACCTGCTGCCCGGCGGTGTCGAGACGGTGATCCCGGCGAGCAGCACGCTGGACGCGACGGTCGGGCAGGTGATGAGCGCCCTCGGTGTCAGGCATGCGCCTCCGGCGCCGCGGTGAGGCCGTCCCGCATCCTCGGCGGATCCTCCGGACCGTGACACCGCGTAGTCGCCGCAGCGCGCAATTAGACATCCTGTCAAATTACCGAACCGTAACCTGCACAGTGCTACCACGAGTAACTTACTCGTAGGTAAGGTCCTGGCGAACCACCTCAGTGCGGCATGGGCCGGCCCGTGGGACGGCCGCGTTCCCGTGCCGGTTTCACCTGTGCACCTCTCTGCCAGCCGCTTCCACAGGAGGTTCGCCATGCCCGCACGCAGACGGCTCATGGCCGCAGCAGTCACCGCTGCCGCCTGCCTCGGCGCCCAGTCGCTCTCGGTCACCGCCGCCATGGCAGCGGACGAGGTCGTCTCCCGGGGCGTCACCATCCCGGCGTTCTACAACCCGCCCGCCACGCTGCCCGCCGCCAACGGCACCCTCATCCGCACCGAGCCGCTGCCCCTGGCCCTCAGCCTGCCCGGCCTGGACGGACCGCTCCCCGGCACCGCGACCCGCCTGATGTACAAGTCCACCGACTCGAACGGCCGCCCGGTAGCCGTCACCGGCGCCTACATCGAACCCGCCGCGGCATGGCGGGGCGACGGACCACGCCCCCTGGTCGCGGTGGCACCCGGCACCATGGGACAGGGCGACCAGTGCGCCGCGTCCATGGGCCTGGAGCACCCACTGAACCTCAACGGCCAGACGGTGTCCGTCGGTTACGAGGATCTGTCGATCTACCGCCTCCTCGCGAAGGGCATCGCCGTGGTCGTCACCGACTACGCCGGCCTCGGCGCGACCGACCGCCTGCACACCTACGTCAACCGGGTCGACGAGGGACACGCGGTGCTGGACGCCGTCCGCGCCGCCCGCTCGGTCGGCGGAGCCTCCATCACCTCCGCCTCCCGAGTGGGGCTCTTCGGATACAGCCAGGGCGGCGGAGCGACCGCCTCGGCGGCCGAACTCCAGTCCTCCTACGCCCCCGACGTCACGCTCGCCGGGACCTACGCGGGCGCACCGCCCGCCGATCTGGCCTCGGTCACCAAGGCCATCGACGGCAGCGAACTCGCCGGCGCGCTGGGCTGGTCGCTCAACGGCTTCCTCCAGTCCGACCCGTCCCTGAAGCCCATCGCCGAGGCGCATCTCAACGCGGCGGGCAAGGCGGCCCTCACCGACCTGTCGACCATGTGCGTCGGGGACGCCCTCTTCGGCTACGGCTACGCGAAGAGCACCAAGTGGACGACCGACGGCCGGTCCATCAGCGACATCATCGCCGCGACACCCGCGCTGCAGGCGTTCCTGGACAGCCAGCGCATCGGGACGTTCGAACCGTCCGGCCCCGTGCGTCTGGCGACGGGCGTCAGCGACAACCTCGTACCGCACCGGCAGGCGCGCCAACTCGCCGTCGACTGGTGCAAGAAGGGCGCCGACGTCACGTACAAGGGCGTCGTCCTGCCCGATGTCGGCAGCGCGCTGCTCAACCACTTCGCACCGCTGCTCACCGACCAGGGCGACGCCATCGCCTGGCTGACGGACCGGCTGTCGGGCAAGAAGGCCGCCTCCAACTGCTGGAGCATGCCCGCACAGCTCTGACCGGCCGGCGGAACTCAGGCCGGCTGCAGATAGCGGGCCAGCAGGTCGTCCAGCGTCACCATGCCCGTGAGGCTGCCCGTCGCGTCCCGGACGACGGCGAGGGAGGCACGGTTGCGGCGCAGGAGCTCGATCGCGTCCGCGACCGTGGTCTCCTGCGTCACCTCCGGTACCGGCCGGGCCAGAGCGCGGGCGGTGGCGGTCCTGGACCGGGCCCGGGCCACCAGGGCGTCGCGGGCATGGACGGAGCCGAGGACGCTGCCCGCGTCCCGCACCAGCAGGCGCGTGCGGTCATGGGCGGTGGCCAGGCGCAGGATGTCGTCGATGCCCGCGTCACCGTCGACCGAGGTGATCTCCCCGGCCGGGATCTGGAGTTCCCTGACGGGCGTCTCGGGCTCGACGAGCGAGCGGGTGAGCAGCTCCGAGTCGCTCTCGCTGATCAGGCCGAGGCGTTCGGACTCCTCGACCAGGTGGGTGAGTTGTTCGCGGTTGTGGACCGAGGCGAGTTCGTCGCGCGGGGTGACCCGGCACAGCCGTACGAGCGCGTTGCTCATCCGGTTGAGCACCGCGATCAGCGGGCGGACCGCCTTCACCACGGCGCGGAAGGGCGGGGCGAGGAGCATCGCGGAGCGTTCGGGATGGGCGATGGCCCAGGACTTGGGAGCCATCTCGCCGAGCACCATGTGCAGGAACACCACGACGACCATGGCGAAGACGAACGCGATGCCGTAGCTGAGGGCAGTGGGCAGGCCCAGGTCGTGCAGGAGCGGGTCGAGTTCGTGGGAGATGGCCGGCTTGGAGACCGAGCCGAGGCCCAGGGTGCAGACGGTGATGCCGAGTTGGGCGCCGGCCAGCATCAGCGACAGTTCGCGCATGCCGGCCAGGGCCGCCTTGGCGCCGCGCTGTCCCTGCGCGACGGCCTTCTCCATGCGGTGCCGTTTGGCGGCGACCAGGGCGAACTCGGCGGCGACGAAGAATCCGCTGCCGATGAGCAGCAGCACGGTGACGAAGAGCGCCATCGGGAAGCTCATACCTGCTCCTCCTCGACCTTCTGGATCCGGGCCCGGTCCGGCACGTGCCGGTCGAGCGTGCGTACGTCGATCAACGCGCGTCCTCCGTCGAGGAGTTCGACGGTGAGGCGGTCGCCGATGGCCGGGAAGCGGCCCAGGCGGTCCACGATCAGGCCTGCCACGGTGTCGTAGTCGTCCTCCTCGGGCAGTTCGATGCCGGTGGCGTCGGCGATCTCGTCGAGGCGGCGGCCGGCGTCCACCAGCCAGCCCTCGCCGTCGGGGACGGCGACCTCGATGACGGTGTCGGTCTCGTCGGCGATGTCTCCGACCAGTTCCTCCGCGATGTCCTCGTAGGTGACGATGCCGGCGAGACCGCCGTGCTCGTCCAGGACGACCGCGAACTCGTCGTCCCGCTCACGCATCTGCTCGACGGCGTGCGGCAGCGGGAGGGTGTCGGGCAGCAGCAGCGGGCGGCGGGCCACCGCGCCCGCGGTGGTGGTGGCGAGGGCCGCGGCGGGCAGGCGCATCAGCTCGCGTACGCCGACGACGCCGGGGACGTCGTCGGGGTGGTCGCCGAGGACGGGGTAGGTGGAGTGGCCGTGCTTGGCGATCAGGTCGACGGCCTCGGCCGCGGTGGCGTCCTTGCGGACGAAGACGGCGTCCACACGCGGGACCATCACCTCGTCGAGGGTGCGCTCGGAGAACTCCAGGGCGTGGTCGATGAGTTCGGCGGTCTCCTTGGGCAGTTGCCCCTGTTGGTGGGACTCGCCGATGAGGTGGCCGAGTTCCTCCAGGGTGGCACCGTGGTGGAGTTCCTCGACGGGCTCGATGCCGGCCTTGCGCAGCAGCCGGTTGGCGGCGCCGTCGAAGATCCGCACGAGCGGGCCGACGACCTTGAGGTACGCCAGGGTCGAGGAGGCCAGGGACTTGGCCAGGCGCTCCGGGACGGCGATGGCGAGGTTCTTGGGGGCGAGTTCGCCCAGCACCATCTGGACGACGGTGGCCAGGACGAAGGCGAGGACGACGGAGATGCCGCCCACGGCGCCCTCGGGGATGCCGATGCCGGTCAGCGCGGGCTCGAGCAGTGCGGAGACGGACGGCTCGGCGATGAAGCCGACGACCAGGCCGGTGACGGTGATGCCGAGCTGGGCGCCGGACAGCATGAACGACAGGCGCTCCAGGACCGTCAGGGCGCGGGCGGCCTTCCGGTCGCCCGCCTCCGCCTCACGGGCGAGGGCGAGCCGGTCCGCGGAGACGTAGGCGAACTCCTGGGCCACGAAGTAGCCGGTGCCGGCGGTGAGGACGAAGACGGCCAGCAGACCGAGCAGGGCGCTCACGACACTCATCGGCGCGTCGATCGACAGTGGGCGCCCCGTCGCGTGCCGTGCTCAGGAAGGACCTGGCGGGGTGGTCGGGGGCGGTGCCCCGGGGAGTCCGTCATGGTGGCGGACACGTCGTGCTCCTTACATCGGTGTGCGGTGCGTGAACGAACGCGGTGGGAGGGGAGTTCCTTCCGGACCGGTGGAACTTATCGGTCCGGCCGCGAGTTTCTACGTTGCTGTAGATATTAAGGGGTGCCGGATCGCCGTCCGAGCGGGCCGGGCCCCGACCGACCGTTTGGAGCAGTCATGGCCCTGTGGGACCGGTTCAAGGAGTCCGCGTCGACGATGCAGACGCAGCTCGTGGCGAAGAAGAACGACCTCAAGAGCGGCGCCTTCCGCGACGCGAGCATGGCCATGTGCGCGCTGGTCGCCGCCGCGGACGGGAGTGTCGATCCCTCCGAGCGCCAGCGGGTGGCCCAGCTGATCGCCACCAACGAGGTGCTGCAGAACTTCGACGCCATGGACCTCCAGCGCCGCTTCGACGACAACATCAACAAGCTGACCACCGACTTCGCCTTCGGCAAGGTGAGCGTGCTCCAGGAGATCGGCAAGGCGAAGAAGAAGCCGGCCGAGGCGCGTGCCGTGGTGCAGATCGGCATCGTGATCGGCGGGGCCGACGGCGACTTCGACAAGAGCGAGCAGGCCGTCGTACGCGAGGCGTGTTTCGCACTCGACCTGCCGCCGCACGAGTTCGACCTCTGAGGAGGACGGCGCGCGGCGGCGCCGTCACAGCGGCGTCGCGGCGCGCAGGATGACGATCATCGTCACCGCGGAGTTGGCGGACGACAGCGCGGAGAGCGCCGTACCGGCGGCGGCCGCCCAGGCCGCCATCCCGACCGCGGTGAACACCGAGGGCCAGCCGCGACCGCCGGGAGCGGGCGCCAGCAGGGCCGCCACCCGCCGGGGCACCGGTCCGGGCAGGGCGAAGCCCGCGAGTGCCGGCACGGGAGTGCGGCGGGAGACCAGCGCCGCCCTGCCGATCGCGCGCGCCACGGTGTGGCGGTCGCCGACGACCCGGGCCGCCTCCTCGTCCGCCCAGCGCTCCGTCGTGTAGACGACCGCCGTACGCAGCGGACGCAGAAACGGGTTGGCGCGCGCCGCCAGCTGGGCGACGAGCAGGAACCGGTGGTGCCGGGCGGCCAGATGCACGCGCTCGTGGGCGAATAGGGCGCGCCGCTCGGCGGGCCCGAGAGCGGACAGCAGGGCCGTGGTCACCACGATGCGGCCACGGGTCCCGCCGGGCAGGGCGTACGCGTACGGCTCGCCGTCGGGCAGGATCGCGACCTGCGTGCCGGGCAGTCCGGCCAGCGCCCGGTGGGCGCGCCGTCGTACCCGCGCGTGCCGCCACAGCGCCCGCCCGCACAGCACGGCGACGGCCAGCAGGGCCGGGATGGCGGCCTTGCCGGCCACCTCGTCGTAGGGGACGGTCTCGCGGACCTCGGGGTCGGACCAGCCGTCGGGCAGGGGGTTGCCCGGCAGCTGCGCCGTGCCGACCACCATCAGCAGCCCCAGACAGACCGTGCTGCACAGCGCCATCACTCCGGCCACGCCCGTCAGCAGGCGGGTGGCGACACGGGGATGCAGACGCTGTTCGGCGAGTCTCGCGATCGGCCAGGCCGTCAAGGGCAGCACCAGCGGAAGGAAGACGAACACCCCCATGAGAAGTCAGTGGTCCCTTTCGCCCTCGGCCGCTTCGCCCACGTCGCCTTCGCCCTCCGCCTGCCCCAGCAGGTCGCGCAGCAGCTTCTCGTCGTCCGGATCGAGCGAGGTGACGAAGCTGGCGAGGACCGCCTCGCGGTCGCTCTCGCCGTCCAGGAGTTTGCGCATCTTGTGGGCCGCCAGCCCGGCCTGGTCCGACACCGGGGTCCAGACGAAGGACCGGCCCGAGCGCTCCCGGGTCACCGCGGCCTTGGCCAGCAGCCGGGTCAGGATCGTGATCACCGTCGTATAGGCGAGGCCCGCGCCGAGCCGCTCCTGCACCCAGCCCGCCGTCGCCGGACCGTCGGCCTCGCGCAGGGCCGACAGAACCTGCGCCTCCAGCTCACCCTGCCCCCGTCGCCGGGGCCTTCGGTGATCCGTCACGTCCTGTCTCCCTTCCGCTGCCACGCACGTCACAGGCGGTCCATGGTAAGGACACCGGCGGCTCCGCACGGTCGGGCAGGGGTACGCTGCCCGCCTGGCCGAGATCGCCTCCGACTTCGGCGTCCCCGTCTGATCCGGAGGGATCCCCATGTTCGGACTGAGCGAGCTCGCCATCCTGCTCATCGTCGTCATCGCCGTCCTGGCGGCGAAGAAGCTCCCCGAACTGACCCGCTCTGCGGGCAAGTCGGCGCGCATTCTCAAGGCGGAGAAGGACGCCATGGACGACGGCCCGGCCGAGGGACGGGCGAACCCCGAGGTGATTCAGGGCGAGGTCGTCACGCCTCGCCCCCAGGACGACGGTCCGGCCCGGTCATGAGAACAGGGTGTTCAGGTCCGGCTTCTTGTCGCCGAACAGGCCGTCCTTCTCGCTGAGTGCGGCCAGCTTCTCCAGGGAGGCCATGTCGACGTCGGTCGGCCAACTGGGGAGGATGAGGTTCTTCAGGACATCGCCGCTGATCTTGGTGTAGGTCGTGAGGGTCTGACGGGCCTCGTCCGGGTGGGCGGAGGCGTACTCGAGCGACTCCGTCATGGCTTCGGTGAACTTCTTCACCAGGTCCGGGTTCTGCTGCGCGAACTGTGCCGAGGTGAAGTACGTCGCCACGGTGAGCTCGGGGTCCGTCTCGGCGAACGGTGAGGCCACGACGCGGGCGCCCTGCGCCTTGGCGACCGTCTGCGCGGGCTCGCCCATCCAGGCGGCGTCCACCCGGCCGTCGTCCACGGCGGCGGGCATCTGGTCGAAGGGGATCTCGACGAACTTGACCTCGGAGGGGTCGCCGCCGGCCTTGCGCACCGACTCGCGCACGGTGGTGTCGCCGATGTTCTGCAAGGTGTTCACGGCCACCGTCCGTCCGGCGAGGTCCTTGGCCGTCCTGACGGGGCTGTCCTTCTTCACCATCACGGCGGTGACGTCACCGCCGACCTTGCCGTTGGAGGCCGCCCCGTTGACCACGGACTTGACCGGAACTCCCTTGACCTGGGCGACCATCAGCGAGGTCGTGTTGCTGAACCCGAACTTGAACTGCCCGCTCACCACACCGGGGACGATCGCGGCGCCGCCCTGGGCGGGGACCATCTCCAGCTTGATGCCACGGCTGCTGAAGAAGCCCTTCTCCTGCCCCAGATAGAGCGGGGCGACGTCGACGATCGGAATGATGCCGACCTTGACCGTCGTGGTCTTGCCGCCTCCCGAGGATGACGAGTCACCGGCGTCCGAGTCCGAGGATCCGCATCCGGCCACGGCGACGAAGGTGATCAGCGCTGCGCCGAACCCGAGTATGCGCCTTCGCATGGGCTCCTCCTGGGGGAAGGGGTGGGGGAAGAGACCACGGCTGTCCTGGTGCGGCTCGACAGCCCGGCTTGTTTGTGCATTTTCGCGACGGCCGCAATCTACACGCCACACTTCACACTGTCAGTACTCCGGACAAGGCTCCGTCCACGATGCGCGGTCACCGCCCGGACAGTACGGTGCAGGCATGGTCGCCAAGAAGGCGGAGAAACTGCCGCGCAAGGTGTACGAGAAGGAACTGCTGCGCCTGCAGACGGAGTTGGTGAAGCTCCAGGAGTGGGTGCGGGCCACCGGGACCCGGCTGGTCGTCGTCTTCGAGGGGCGGGACGCGGCGGGCAAGGGCGGCACCATCAAGCGGGTCTCCGAGCATCTCAACCCGCGTGTGGCACGGATCGCCGCGCTGCCCAAGCCGACCGAGCGCGAGCGCAGTCAGTGGTACTTCCAGCGCTACGTCGAGCATCTGCCGGCCGCCGGCGAGATCGTGCTGTTCGACCGGTCCTGGTACAACCGGGCCGGGGTCGAGCACGTGATGGGCTTCTGCACCAAGCAGGAGCACCAGCTCTTCCTGCGCCAGTGCCCCGTCTTCGAGCGGATGCTCGTCGAGGACGGCATCCTGCTGCGCAAGTACTGGTTCTCGGTGAGCGACACCGAGCAGCAGGAACGCTTCCGGCGCCGGCTGGAGGATCCGCTGCGGCGCTGGAAGCTCTCGCCCATGGACCTGGAGTCGATCACCCACTGGGAGGCGTACTCGCGGGCCAAGGACGAGATGATGGTGCACACCGACATCACCGATTCCCCGTGGTACGTGGTGGAGAGCGACGACAAGCGCCGCGCCCGGCTCAACACCATCGCCCATCTGCTGAGCTCGGTGCCGTACCACGACGTGCCACCACCGGTCCTGGAACTGCCCGACCGCCCGGAGTCGACCGGCTATCAGCGCACGCCGCGCGATCTGCAGACCTACGTCCCCGATCACGCGGCACGCCTGTGACACACCCCGCGCGGGCTACGCCGTCGTCAGCGGCAGCGCGGTGAAGGTGTGCCGCTCCCACAGCCGGCGTGAGAGCTCCTCCGGGTAGGCGGCGACCGTGGGTTCGGTGTCGAGGAGCCGGACGAGGCGGCGCTCGGGATCGTAGGCGGGCCAGCCCGGGTCGCCCGTCGTGGCGAACGCGGTCCAGGAGGAGCGGATGTGGGCGGAGAGGGCCTCGGTCTCGGGCGAGGGGGTGGGTCCGATCAGCATGGCGCCCAGACCGGTGCCGTCGAACACACCGAAGGTCAGGGGTACGTCCAGCCCGTGACAGGCGCCGAGTGCGCCGCCGTTCGCGGGGGCGGACCAGGTGAGGTCGTAGACGTGCGCCCGGCCGCCGCCGGCCACATGCGCCTGGGCCAGCCGCAGTGAGGGCATGCGGAACAGCCAGTCGGACTGCACGAGTTCGAACAGGTACTCCGTGGAGGCGTCGGGGAAGGCCGCCCGGTAGGCCCGCTCGGCGTCCGGCGTCGGGCCGAACAGGCTCAGGGTCAGTGCGGCCAGTCCGTCGTCCACCCGGCCGAGCAGCCCGCCGAGCAGGAGGAAGAGGCGGTACTCGTCCCTGTTGTGCCCGGCGATCAGCTCCACGTCACGGGCGGCGCCGTCCGCGAGGGCCTCCCAGGGTGCGGTGGGCAGGACCTCGCCGTCGACGACGGGCGAGAAGGGGGTGGGAGTGAGGGCGACGGCGCCCCAGCGAGGCACGTGTTCACGCATACGGCCGCTCAGCGCGGCCCCCGCCTCGGGAAGCTTGCGCGGGTCCACCCCGGCGAGGTCGGCCACGGTGGGCCGCAGCCCGATCCCGGCGGCCAGGGTCTGCGCGATGTCGGCGGCGAGCGCGTCCGAGAAGTACGTGCCCGGCACGCTCTGCGCGATGGCCCGCCGGAACAGCCCCCGCGCCCCCGGCATCGCCATCAGCGCGGCGATGGACCCCGCGCCCGCCGACTCACCGAAGACGGTGACCTGCTCCGGATCGCCTCCGAAGGCGGCGATGTTCTCGCGCACCCACTCCAGCGCCGCCACCTGGTCGAGCAGACCGCGGTTCGCGGGAGCGCCCTCGATCCGCAGGAAGCCCTCGATGCCGACCCGGTAGTTCAGGGTGACCACGACGACCCCGCCCTCGCGCGCGAGCCGGCCACCGTCGTAGGCGGGGTCGTCGGAGGAGCCGAACTTGTAGGCGCCGCCGTAGATCCACACCATCACCGGGCGGCGTGCCACCGGGTCCGCGTCCGGCGTCCAGACGTTCACGGTGAGCCAGTCGTCACCGGCCGGAAGGGTCCCGGGAGCCTCGGGGCCGAACGGTTCCTGCGGTGGAGGCGGGCCGAACGCGAAGGCCTCCCGTACGCCGTCCCAGCGCTCCACCCGCCGCGGAGCCGCGAAGCGGGCCTCGCCCACGGGAGGCTGCGCGTACGGGATTCCGCGGAACACCGCCAGGGCACCCTCCCGCCGACCGCGTACCGCGCCCGCCGCCGTAGCGGCCTCCGGATACTCGCTTGTGCTCATCGACGACTCCTCACCGGATCCATGTACTGGTGAAAACTAGTGCACCTGGCGAACATGGAACACCCCTCACCCGGAAAAGGCCTCCACCCGGCGGATCACCTAGTCGACGGGCCCACTGGACGGCGCGGCCGGGAACGGGGTGCCCCAGGCTTCCTCCTCCAGTTGGAGTCCGTTGGCCAGGTGACTGATCGTGCGGTACCAGCCGGTCAGCACGAGGAACTCCAGGAGCTGGTCGTCCTCGTAGTGGACGCGCAGGGCGTCCCAGGCGGGCTGCGAGAGGCGGGCGGTGTCGTGCAGTTCGTCGACGGCGGCGAGGAGCGCGGTGTGGCGGGGCAGCCAGGAGGTCGTCGCGGTGGGGTCGGCCTCCGTCGTCGCCCGGATCTGCTCCTCGGTGAGTCCCGCCTGCCGGGCCAGGGAGGCGGCGTGCACGCCCCATTCGTAGGCGCAGCCCGCGCGTGCGGTGACGCGGGCGATGACGATCTCGCGGTCCGTCGCGGGCAGCAGTCCGTGACCGAGGAGTCCGGAGCCCAGGACGAACATCCGGGAGGTCAGTTCCGGGTTGCGGTGCAGGACACGGAACAGGGTGAGCGGCTCGTGCGGTACGTCCGGGGGCATCCAGCGGCGCAGTGACTGGTCGACGGCGGCGGAGTAGGGCGGGTGGAGCGGTTCTATGCGCGGCATACGACACCCTCCTGCTTCGATTTTCGAATCAGTATGCTGCTTTCAAAACCGAAGCACAAGGAGCGGTCATGGAGTCAGACGCGGAGTCCAGGACGCCGCGGCCAGGTGTGCCGGTACGCGGGTCCACCTCGGGCCGGCCCGTCATGGCGGCACTGGATCTGCTCGGCCGACGCTGGGCACTGCGCATCCTCTGGGAGCTGCACCAGAGCCCCGCGGGCTTCCGCGAGCTGCAACGGCGGTGCGAGCGCATGTCCTCCAGCGTCCTCAGCACCCGCCTCGGCGAACTGACCGGGGCCCGCCTCCTCGACCTGCGCGACGACTCGTACCGCCTCACCCCGCTCGGCGAGGATCTCGTCGAGGCGCTGAGTCCGCTGAACGCGTGGAGTGCGCGCTGGGCCGCAGAGACGGGGGGCGAGGCGGCGGGGTGAGCGCGACGGTCGCAGTCGGCTTCCACGGTCACCGGTCCGGTGCCACGTCATCGCACACGTCGACCGGCGAGGGCGGCGCCCCCGCCGGTCGTTTCAGGTGTCCGGTCAGGTGGTCGTGCAGGCGCTCCCGCTGAGGGTGAACGCGGTCGGGGCCGTGTTGGTCGCGCCCTTGGTGCCGATGAAGCCGACGGTGACCGAGCCGGCGGCGGGGATGGTGGAGGTGTAGGAGGCGGGGGTGACGCTCACCGCGGCACCGGTCTGAGTGGGTGTGCCTCCCCACATGTTGGAGACGGTCTGGCCGTTGGCGAAGGAGAAGCCGAGGGTCCAGCCGTTGACGGCGGTCGTCCCGGTGTTGCGGATGGTGATCTCGCCCTGGAAACCGCCCTGCCACTCCCCGACGACGCGGTAGCCGACGGAGCAGTTTCCGGCAGGAGTGTCGGCGGTCGTCACGTTCACGGTGGCCGAACGGGACGAGCGGTTGCCGGCCGCGTCACGGGCGTAGACGGCGAAGGTGTACGCCGTCTTGGCCGTGAGGCCCGAGACCGTGGCGGAGTTGGTGGTGGAGGCGGCGACCTTCGTCTCCGTGCCGCCGCTCACCCGCACGACGTCGTATCCGGCGACGCCCACGTTGTCGGTCGAGGCGGTCCAGGACAGGGTCGCGGAGGTGGCGGTGACCGCGGAGGCGGTGGGGGTGCCGGGGGTCGTCGGCGCCTGGGTGTCGCCCGGGTTGCCGCCGCCGTAGATCGTGGCTTCCTTCGACGTCTGCGCGATGCCGTTGACGCCGTTGAAGATGCGCTGTCCCCAGGCACTCAGCTGCGTGGGGTCGAAGCCGATCGACAGGTCGAGGATCGGGTCGGTGTTGCCGCTCCAGGACCAGGCGAGATAACCGAGGTCGAGCTGTTCGGCGGTGGCCAGCATGGTGTCCTCGTCCGGGTCGCCCCACTGGTCGGCGGGACCGCCGAACTCACCGATGACGAGGGGGAGTTTGGCGGTGACGAAGGCGTTGAGGTAGTCGGTGATCTCCGCCGCCGTGTCGAAGACGCTGTACATGTGGATCGAGAAGATCAGGTTGCCGGTGGTGTCGGCGGCGTACACGGACTGGGCGTTGGCGCGCATGACGCCCTGCCAGTCCTGGCCCCAGTTGGGCGCGTCCACCATGATCGTGTGCTCGAAGCCGGCGGCGCGCAGCTTCTTGATCGCGGCGGTGGTGGGGGCGGTCCAGCCGGCGGGGTCGGTGTTGCCCCAGGGCTCGTTGCCGATGTTGATGATGATGTAGTTCTCTTGACCCGCGAGCACGTTCTTGAGGCCGATCCAGTAGTCGGCCGCCTGGTCGAGGGTGCCGGCCGCGGCCTCCTCGCCGTATCCGGTGGTGTCGTGCACCTCCAGGACGCAGATGAGCTTGTTGGCCTTGCACTGGGTGACAACGTTGGCAACGTCCGCGGCGCTGTTCGCGGTCCAGCGGTGGCCGTCGGCGAGGACGACGCGGACGGTGTTGGCGCCGAGCGCCTTCACGTCGGCCAGCGACTGCGTCTCGTTCGGGTACCAGGTGTGGGCGTGGTTGACGCCGCGCATCACGAAGTCGTTGCCGTTGCCTTCGAGCAGCCTGCCGTTGCTGATGTGCAGGCCGGTGGCCTGGGTGCCCGGCGGTTCGGCCTGGGCCAGGGCGACGGCGGGACACAGGGCGCCTACGACGACGAGTCCGAGGAGGACGGTCACCAGGCGGGCCAGGAGGCTCTTTCTGGTCGTGCTTCTTGTTCTTCTCACTGCGACTCCAGGGAGTGAGCGCCAAGAAACTCAGGCATGGGAGAGGGGTATGGGAGCGCTCCCATGTAGCCACTATGCCAAGTACACGTCAATAGAAAGCGCATACATAGTTGTAGTGGGCTTCGCCTGTCGATCACTACCGGGAACAGCAACCAGCGTCGAGACGGCAGAAGCACGACGCCTCGATCGGTACGTCCGCCAGCGCGACGGCGATCTTCAGTTGCTGTGCCACGATCCGCGCCTCACCCTGCTTGCCGAGCCGCACGAGGCACTCGTGGAACCCGTGCAGGGCCCACACGTTGCCCGGGTGCTGCACCGCGCGCGGCAGGGTGTCGTCGAGCCCGAGGTCGGCGCGGTAGACCGCCTCGGCCTCCGCGACACGCCCCTGTTCCAAAAGCAGGGCGCCGTAGGCGTGCCGGGTGGGCTGCATCCACCCCCACGGCTCGTCGTAGGGCAGGTTGTCGTCGAGGTCGACGGAGCGCTCCAGCGCGGCGAACGCGGCGTCGAAGTCGCCCTTGCGGTAGGCGAGTTCGCCGTCGAGCATCGCGGAGGCGATGGCGAGGATGTCGGCGCAGGTGTTGTTGAACAGCATGCGCGTCTCCTGAACCCGGGGCACCGCCTCGTGGAACAGGACGCGCTCGGCCTCGGCCTCGGGGATCCGGCCGGTGGCGGACAGGGCGACGCCACGGGCGTAGTGCAGCATCGCGGTCGTCACGCTGTAGAGCTCCGGGTCAGCGGGCAGGGGCAGTTGGAGGATGTCGGCCCAGCGTCCGAAGCGGATCAGCACATGCACCCGCATGGCGAGGAAGCCCTCCAGCCAGTCGGCCATGGGCGGGCTCTGTACCCGCAGCAGCTCCTCCGGGACGGAGGCCTCCAGCTGGGCGGCGGTGTCCAGGGCGGTCCGGGACCGGCCGAGGAACATCGCGCCGTAGATCTTGAAGTGGTAGTTGTGCGACCGGTACAGGGTGTAGAAGTTCATGGCTCCGGCGCGGGCGTGGAACTTCTCGTCGGCGACGATCGCGGCGCTGTTGTCCGACACGACCCGCCGGTAGTCGCCGCACAGCACGTCGATGTGCGTGGGCATGTGCTGGAGATGACCGGCGTCGGGGACCAGCCCGCGCAGCCGGTCGGCGACGGGCAGCGCGGCCTCGGGCGTCGGGGACATCTCCATCAGGTGGATGTACAGGTGCAGCACACCCGGATGGCGTGCGCCGGCGTCCGTCGCGAGCCCGCGGTCGAGCACCGCCTTGGCCTCCAGGGTGCGGGAGCCTTCCGCCGGTTCACCGGTTCGGATGTTCCACAGCTGCCAGGGGGTCAGGTTCATCAGGGCGTCGGCGTACAGGGTGGCGATGTCCAGGTCGTCGGGGGCGAGTTCGTGGACGGCGCGCATGGCGTCGGCGTACGGCGTGTTCCACACCGAGCAGTCCTCGACGGCCTTCGCCTGCGGGTAGCGGGCGCGCAGCGCGCCGATCAGGGCCCGCTCGACGGGCGTGGCACCGGCCTGCGCCTTCTCGTGCGCCAGCTCCACCGCGGCGTGGGTGCGCTCGACGGTCCGTACGAGGTCTTCCCCGTCGAAGAACTCCCACGGCTTGTTGTAGTTGGGCCCGAGCGCGTACGCGATGCCCCAGTACGCCATGGCACAGTCGGGGTCGGCCCGGACGGCGGACTCGAAGCAGGCGACGGCTTCCTCGTGGTGGAAGGCGTACGTCCACACGAGGCCGCGGTCGAACCACAGCTGGGCCTCGGGGGACGAGGTCGTCACGGTACGGCCGTGCGTGCCGAGGTCGTAGTAGTCCATGCGGTACCCCCGAACACGAGCCGATCTGAGGACGGTGACGTTACCGGGTGTTTTGTACCCGACACACCGGAGAACGGGGACGAATGAGCAACCGGACGAAGCGCGTCCGGCACCCGCCGCGGGAAATCCCGTTGCACGCTCCCCCGGCCCCCAGCACTCTGGCCCTCATGTCCTACGTCCTGCGCCCGGCCCGGCTCGCCGACGCCCCCGCGATCACCGAACTGCTCAACACCGTCGACGAGATCGAGATCGGCCGGCGCGAGACCGACCTGCACGCCGTCGAGGCGGATCTGAAGCGGCCCGACATCGACCTGGAGCGCGACTCCTGGCTGGCCTTCGACGGGGACCTGCTGGTGGCGTACGGACTGCTGTGGGACGACTCCGGGGACGAACGCGTCGACATCGACCACTACGTCCTTCCCGATCACCAGGCGGCCGGCGAACTGCTCCTGGACCCGATGCAGATCCGGGCCCTCGACAAGGCCCGGGCCAACGGCGCGGCGAAGGCGGTGGTCCATCTGCATCTCAACACGGAGCCCACGCTCGACACAGCGCTGATCAAGGCGCGGGGCTGGCAGGTCGTACGCCGCTATCACGTGCTGCGACGCCCCCTGGACCCGGCGCGCGACCTCGCCCCCGAACCGCCCGCGGGGGTACGGATACGCCCGTGCGCGACGGACGCCGACCGTGAGCGGGTCCATCGGCTCTACCAGGCCGCTTTCGCCGAGCACTTCGACTTTCAGCCGCGCACGTACGAGCAGTGGCTGCACGATGTCGACGCCGGAGTCCTCGACTGGTCGCTGGTGTGGCTCGTCAGCACCGAGGAGTCGGGGGACGCCGGGTTCCTGATCTCCCGGGACGACCGGGAGGCGATGGGGTGGATCCGCAGTATCGGAGTGCTGGGCGAGGCCCGCGGCCGGGGTCTGGGCGCACTGCTGCTGCGGCAGGCCTTCGCCGCGTTCGCCGGGCGGGGGCGGGACACCGTGGGGCTGGGCGTCGACACGGCCAACGCCACCGGCGCCCCCGAGCTGTACGGGCGTAACGGAATGACACTTCACTTCGCCGTCGACACCTGGGAAGCGGTGCTGAGCTGAGCAGCGCGGGAAACGGTTCCTCGCCCAGGGCCTTCTACGACGACCTGGCCGCCGACTACCACCTGATGTTCCCGGACTGGGATGCGAGCATGGCGCGCCAGGCGGCGGTGCTCGACGCGCTCGTCGAGGGCCGGCTGGGAGCGGGGCCGCGGCGCGTCCTGGACTGTTCCTGCGGGATCGGGACCCAGGCGATCGGGCTGGCCCGATCCGGGCACCGGGTCGTCGGCAGCGATCTGAGTCCGCGTGCCGCCGCGCGCGCCGGGACCGAGGCGGCCGCGCGGGGCGTCGGGCTCGCGACGGCCGCCGGGGACATGCGCCGGCTGCCGTTCGCGTCCGGCGTCTTCGACGTCGTCGTCTGCGCCGACAACTCGCTCCCGCATCTGCTCTCCGCGCCGGACGTCGCAGCGGCACTCGGCAGTATGCGGCGGGTGCTGCGCGACGGCGGACTGCTGCTGCTCACCCTCCGGGACTACGACGGGATCCGCCGGACCAGACCCCTGTCGACACCGCCCCAGGTCAGCCGGACCCCCGACGGCCGGGTGATCACGTTTCAGCTGTGGCACTGGCACGAGGACGGCGAGCGCTACGACCTGGAGCACTTCCAGCTCATCCCGGTCGGGGCCGACTGGACGGTCCGACGGCGCCGGACCACCTACTGGGCGCTGTCCCGACCGCAGTTGACCCGCCTCCTGGCCGAGGCGGGCTTCGCCGACGTCGTCTGGCACGCGCCGGAGGCCACCGGGTACTACCAGCCCGTCGTGACGTGTCAGGAGCGGCGGGCCAGGACGTAGGCGCGGCGGGTCTCCACCTCGTGGGCGTAGTGCGTGCGTTGCAGGCTCATCTCCACGGCGAAGCCGGCCGTCTCCAGCTGCTCTGCGACCCGGGTCGGGTCGAGGAAGCGGAAGTCGACGTCCACCTTGTGCCCCCACCACTCGTCCAGGTGCCGGACCTCCTCGCCGATGTGGAAGGAGAGGAGGGCGAGGCCCGAGGGACGCAGGACGCGTGCCATCTCCTTGAAGGCGCGGTGGAGTTCATCGGGGTCGAGGTGGATGATCGTGTAAAAAGCGACCACCGCACCGAACTCAGCCTCTTTCGCGGGCAGTTCCAGCAGGTCGCCCTCGCGGAACTCCACCTGCGGGAAGCGGCGCGCGCCCGCCGCGAGCATGCCCGGGGACAGGTCGATCCCGACCGTGTGCTCGCCCTTCTCGGCGAGCCGGGCCGCCACGTGTCCGGGACCGCAGCCCAGGTCACCGATGGTGGTGCCCGGTTCCGTCTGTTCCAGGAGGGCGGCGAGCAACGCCTTGTCCAGGGGCTTGTGGTCGAGTTCCGCGTGGAGGCGGGTCGCGTACTCCTCCGCCACGGTGTCGTAACTGCGGCGTACCGAGTCGTGGTGTGCGTGATCAACCATGCGGTCCAGCATGCCATTGCGGGGTCCGTGGGCGACCGGTCCCGCCCTCGTCCCGTGCGGGGCTAGCGTGGGGCCCCATGATCGTATGGCTCAACGGCACCCACGGTGCGGGCAAGACGACGACCAGTCCACTGGTGCAGCAACTGATCCCTGATTCACGGGTGTTCGACGCCGAGAAGGTCGGCGAGACACTCATGGACATCACGCCGGGGCTGCCCGCGACGGACAACTTCCAGCACTGGCCGCCGTGGCGGCCGCTCGTCGTCGAGACCGCCCGCCACATCCTCGACTACACCGGCGGCACTCTGGTGATCCCCATGACCGTCCTGGTCGAGCGGTACTGGCGCGAGATCAGCGCGGGCCTCGACCGACACGCCATCCCGGTACGGCACTTCGTCCTCCACGCCGACCAGGACACCCTCCGCGGCCGCATCGCGGGCGACACCGTTCTCGGCCCCGATTCCCCGTTCCGGCTCCGCCACCTCGAGCCCTACGCCGAGGCGGCTCGCACCTGGCTGCATGCCGAGGCCGAGGTCGTCGACACCACGCACATCACGCCCGCCGAGGCCGCCCTGCGGATCGCGGAGGCGGTCAAGGGCTGAGGTCAGACCATGAGCCCGGCGGCCAGGGTCGCGCCCAGTTCCCAGCAGGCCTCGGTGTCGGACTTGCCGGGCTCCGCGGTGACCGTCACCGCGTCCGTCGCGCGGCGCCAGCCGAGGCCGGTGGTGATCGTCTCGATGCCCCGCACCGCTCCGGTGACGTCGCTTCCGCCGTGCACGTAGTAGCCGAAGGGCCGGCCGCGCGTCTCGTCCAGGCACGGGTAGTAGACCTGGTCGAAGAAGTGCTTGAGGGCACCGGACATGTAGCCGAGGTTCGCCGGGGTGCCCAGCAGATAGCCGTCGGCGTCCAGGACGTCGGAGGCGGTGGCCGCCAGGGCGGCCCGCCGGACGACCCGGACGTTCTCGATCTCCGGCGCCGTGGCGCCGGACACGACGGCTTCCAGCATCGCCTGGCAGTTGGGCGAGGGGGTGTGATGCACGATCAGCAAAGTAGCCACACCCCGAACCCTGCCGTCGGCCCTGCGCCGCACGCAAACGCTGCGGCTACTTCTTCACCTCGCCGGTGAAGATGGAGGTCTCCGACTCGTAGTCGGGTGCCACCTCGATCTGGAGGAAGCTCTCACCCTTGGGGAGTTCGCATCCCCACGGCACGGAGAGGGACCGGCCGGCGAGGATGCTGGTGTCGGGCAGTCCGTCGAGTCCGTCGTCGTAGATGGCCTCGCCCTCCTTGCCTTCGTCGCCGTAGGCGCAGTTGACCGTCATCATGCTCGCGTCGACCTTCTTGTCGGACCGGTTGACGACCTTGATCGTGAACTTGGCGTACGGGGTGTTCTCGGGCGCCGCGTAGTCGCTGGAGACCGCGCGGGAGAACTTGGAGAGGCTGACCTCCACGTCGTTGTCGTAGACGATCGTGTCGCCGAACCCGTAGGAGTCCCCGCCCGCTTCCTCCGCGGCCGGTTCCTCGGTGGCCTGGTCGGACCCGGTGTCCGCCACCGTGTCACCGGCGTCGGCGGGGACCGTCTTGGTGACGGTGACGGTCGGTGCCGCCTCGGCCTCGCCGTCGCCGCCGACTCTGGCGGTGACGACGGCGGCGAGGACAGCGGCCACCACCGCGGCCGCGGCGGCGACCAGGACCGTGGTGGTCCTGTCCGGGCGCTGAGGCGGCTGCGGCGGCGGCAGATAGCCGGGCGCGGGCGGCGGAGTGTTTTCGTGGCTCATGGTCCCCCCAGGGATGTGCTGTTGAGTGCTCAATGATCATCCACGGGGGCACTTATGTGGAATTCTCGTAATGAAAATGTGCCGATGACGCGATCGGCTACTCCGTGCGCAACGCCGTCGCCGTGCGGGCCTTGGCCGCCCAGCCCGCCGGGAGCAGCGCGCCCAGCACGGCGATGCCGACCCCGGCCAGACCCAGCAGGACCAGTTCGAGAGCGTCGTACACCTCCAGGACCGACGGCGGCAGCCCGGTGCCCGCGGCCTCCGCCATCTCCGGCAGCACGAAGCCGTGCAGGGCGAAGCCGGCCGGCACCCCGACGAGTCCGCCGAAGAGGCCGATCCCGGCCACCGAGGCGAGCACGAGGCTCACGGTCTGCCGCGGCGTCATCCCCAGCGCCTTGCACACCCCCAGGTCATGGACGCGCTCCCGGGTGTCGAGGACCACGGAGTTGAGGACCCCGAGTCCGGCCACGGAGACGAGCATCAGGGTGAGGAGCGCGGCCATCGCGTTCAGGACGATGAGGAGGTTGTCCTGCTCGGAGAGGGAGTTGGCGAAGGCGTCGGCGCCCAGCGGCTCCACTGCCGCGGCGAGTGCCTCGGCGTACTCGGTCGGGGAGACGCCGTCCTTCACGTCGACCCGGAACTCGGTGGGCTCGACGGCCGGGAAGTCGGCGATGTCCGCGTGGATCTCCAGCGTGTCGTCGGAGGTGTCGAAGGCCTCGCCCACGATCCGCAGGGTGGCCGTGTCCTCGCCGGCGGTCACCCGCACGGTGTCGCCGATCTCGGTGCCGGTGGTCTCCAGGAAGTGGGAGGAGACGATGACCTGGCCGGGGCCGGTGATCCAGTGGCCGGAGATCATCGCGTAGCTGCCGGAGCTCGAGTCACCGTCGTAGAGGGTGACCCGGACGGTGCCGGAGACTCCGGGCACGGTGGCCTCCTGCTGGGCCACGCCGTAGTAGAGGGCGGTGCCCGGCTGTGCCTTGATGGCGGCGCTCACCTTCGCCGGATCGGCCGGCTCGCGGGTGGGGGTGTTCGGTGCGGGGACGTGTTGGCCCTTGCCGATGGTGGGACCGCCCGCGAAGACGCTCACGTCGTTGCGGCTCTCGGGGTCCCCGGCCGCCGCCACCTCGTTCAGCGACGAGGTCAGCCCCAGCGCGAAGGTCGCCGCGACCGTGCCGAAGGCCACGGCGAGGAGCATCGCGAGGGTACGGACCGGGTGGGCGAAGGGGCTCGCCAGACCGTAGGTCACCGCGCGGGGCAGCGGCAGCCGGCCCGCCGCCCGGTGCGCCCACTGGCCGCGTCCCGTCCGGGGGGCCCGGCCGACGGCGATCGCCTCCGCGGTCCGCAGCCGCCCGGCCCGCAGCGCGGGGACCAGCGCCGCGACCCCGACGACGAGCAGGGCGACGGCCGCCACCAGGACGTCCACCCACCAGGCGACCGTCAGCGAGACCGTGCCGTAGACCGTCTCGGTGTCCTCCAGGAGCGGCAGGGCCATGAGGTTGCCGAGGACGACACCCAACGCGATACCGGCGCCGGCCGGGAGGAGCGCCTGGGCGATGTAGGCGCGGACGACTTCGCGCGGGGTGAAGCCGATGGCCTTGAGGATGCCGATCCTGCGCAGGCTGGTCCCGACCGCGCCGCTGATGACGCTGCCGACGATGATCACCGACATGACGATGCCGAGCACGCCGAAGGCGATGAGGAACGGGATCGTCGGGGCGGCGTTCTGGTCGGCGGCCCGCTTGGTGTCCAGGTAGGACTGGCTGCCGAGGAGCGCACCGGACGGCACGGCGGCCGCGAGCCGCTTCCGGTCGGCGGCGATCTGGCTCGTGGTGCCGGCGGAGTCGAAGCGGTAGAGCATCTGGCTCGTGACCGGGGTGTCCTTCGACCCGAGTGCCCGCACCTGGGCGGGGGTCGCCCAAGCGTCGGCGGTCTTGCCGACGGACAGGGCGAATCCGACGATGGTGAGCGTCGGGCTGTTGTCGGCGTCCGAGGCCTTGAGGGTGGAGCCCAGCTTGAAGGCGGGGCCCTCGAAGGACTCCGAGAGCGCGATCTCACCGGTCTTCGTCGGCCACCGGCCCTCCTTGAGATCCAGTCGCTCCACGTCGCTGTCCGGGTCGGACCGGCCGACCAGTGTCATCGCCGGTGTCTGCCGCCCCTCGTCGTCCACCCCGTGGATCGTCGTGGACGGGTAGGGCCCCGCGGTCCCGGTGACGCCGTCCAGCGTGCGCGTGGCCGTCAGCTGGGCCGTACTCACCTTGGCCGGGTCGAACTCCGCGGTGAGATGGGCCCCGTTCTGCCGGGAGAAGGCGCGGTCGAAGGGGGCGTTGGTGGCGACCATGAGCGAGCCGGCGACCACCGCCGAGGCCACGGCCATCATCGTGGCCAGGGCGATCACCACGGTCTGCACCCGGCGCCGCCCGACCCCGGACCGTACGACCCGGCCGAGGGCGCTCATCGCACGGCCTCCGTCCGGGTGTCGAGGGCGAGGTGTCCGTCGACCAGGTGGATCGTGCGGCTCGCGCACGCCTCGGCGAGGGCCGGGTCGTGGGTGACGAGCACGATGGTCTGCCCGCCGCGGTGCAGGTCGACCAGCAGCTCCCGGACGTCCGCGCCCGAGGCGCTGTCCAGAGCGCCGGTCGGCTCGTCGGCGAGCAGCAGCGCCGGCCGGTTGACCAACGCCCGGGCCACCGCGACCCGTTGGCGCTCGCCGCCGGAGAGCCGGCCGGGGTAGGCGCGGGCGTGCTTCTGGATGCCCAGCACCTCCATGAGTTCCCCGGCCCGGGTGGCCGCCTTGCGCCGGGAGGTGCCGGTCAGCTGGGCGGGCAGCTGGATGTTGTCGGCGACGGTGAGGTCGTCGAGCAGGTTGAAGAACTGGAAGACCATGCCGATCTGTTCGCGTCGGAACCGGGCCAGCGCGTGCTCGCCCATCCGGTCGACCCGCTGTCCGGCCACGGTCACGGTGCCGGTGGTGGGCTTGTCGAGGCCCGCGACGAGGTTCAGCAGGGTGGACTTGCCGCTGCCGGAGGGGCCGGTGACGGCGAGGGCCTCGCCCTGGGCGACACCGAGGTCGATCGGTCCGAGCGCGGGTGCGCCGGCACTGTCGTAGCGCTTTGCCACGCCCGTCAGTTCGATCACATGAGTCATGGAGTCGGTCCTCGCGTCGAAGGGGTTCCGGCTCAGCGAAGGTAGGGGCGCGGGCTCGTGCGCCGCGTCGCCCGGGGCACCGACATGGGGCCCTTCCCGCGGAGGACCCGATCGCGGGGTCATCCCTGCGATGTACGCCAGGAGGACGGTTCGTCGGCCTCACAGGCGGACGCGTCCGCGGCGGCACGGGCGCCACAATGTGCCGATGGAGACCGTGAACCGTTGGCTGCGTCAGGTGCGTGCCGCCGTGCGGCCGGAGCCGAGGCGTACCCCGCTGTCGCGGCGTGCGGTCAGTGCCGACGTCGTCCTTGCGGTGCTGCTGACCGCGGTCGCGCTGCTGGTGGCGGCGCGCTATCCCGGCGACGGGCCCGCCAGCCTGGGGAACGTGCGGTACGGGGCCCCGGACGCGCCCGTTCCTCCCGAGCCGCCGGGACCGCGGTTCATGCCGGAAGAGGAGTACGCCACGCCCTGGCCGCTGATCGTCCTGTCGGCGCTGCCTCTCGCCGTCCGGCGCAGGTTCCCGCTCGCCGCGTTCGCGGTGCTGATGACCGCGGTGCTGGCCATCGGTGACGACGCCTCCTGGATCAACGTGCTGACCTGTGTCATCGCCGCGTACAGCGCCGTCATGCACAGCCGGCACCGGACGGTGGCGACGGCGGCGATGGTCTTCGCGGCGGTGCTGGCCGGCTTCGCCTTCCGGGAGACGGAGCCCATCCTGCCGGGGTGGTCGAGCCCCGCGGTGGTCCTGCTCATCGCAGGGGTGACGGCCGGTCTCGTCCGCTACTGGCGGCGGCGTCTGTCGGCCGACCGCGAGCGGCTCGCCCAGTTCCAGCGGGACCAGGAGGAGGCGACGCACCGGGCCGTGGAGGAGGAACGGGCCCGTATAGCCGCCGAGTTGCACGACGTCGTGACCCACAATGTGAGCGTGATGGTCATTCAGGCGGGGGCGGCGCGCAAGGTGATGGACGTGGCGCCGCAGCGGTCGAAGGAAGCGCTGCTGGCGGTCGAGGCGGGCGGCCGGGCCGCGATGGCCGAACTGCGCCATGTGATGGGCCTGTTGGCCGCCCCGGACGCGGATCAGCCCGACGCCCTGGAACCCCAGCCCGGTCTCGCGCAGCTCGACGCGCTGATCGTGCGGGTGCGCGGCGCCGGGACTCCGGTGGGCGTCGCGGTCTCGCTCCCGCCGGATCCGCTGCCGCCCGGGATCGATCTGACGGCGTACCGCGTCGTGCAGGAGGCGCTGACGAACACGATCAAACACGCGCCGGGCGCGGAAGCCTCGGTCGTGCTCGGCTACGCCGAGGAGGTCCTCCAGATCGAGGTCATCGACACCGGAGCCGTCCGTGACGCTCCGCGGACGGAGGGGAACGGCCGCGGGCTGATCGGGCTGCGCGAGCGACTCGCGGTCTACGGCGGCGAGTTGACCGCAGGTCCGACCCTCGCCGGCGGCTACCGCGTCAAGGCCCTCCTCCCGTGGCGGACGGCATGAGCGGGCCGGAGCTGCGCGCCGTGATCGCCGACGACCAGGCCCTCGTACGGACCGGCTTCGGGATGATCCTCGCCGCGGACGGCATCGAGGTGACCGCCGAGGCCGCCGACGGGGCGGCGGCGGTCGACGCGGTCCGCCGTACCCGGCCGGACGTGGTCCTCATGGACATCCGGATGCCGGGCATGGACGGGATCGAGGCCACGCGCCGCATCCTCTCGGAGGAGGGCGCGGACGGCCCCCGGGTCATCATCCTCACCACGTACGACCTCGACCACTACGTGTACGCCGCGCTCACCGCCGGCGCCAGCGGCTTCCTGCTCAAGGACGTCACCCCGGAGCATCTGGTGGCCTCCGTACGCCTGGTGCAGTCCGGGGACGCCCTGCTCGCGCCGGCGATCACCCGCCGGCTCATCGAGCGCTTCGCGCACCGCGAGGAGGCCCGCCCGGCTCCCGGCCCGCACCGCGACCTCTCCGACCTGACACCGCGCGAGACGGAGGTGCTCCGGCTGCTGGCGACAGGGCTGAGCAACGCCGAGCTCGCCGACCGGCTCTTCCTCAGCCCGACCACGGTCAAGACCCACGTCGGCCGCATCCTGTCGAAGCTGGATCTGCGCGACCGCGTCCAGGCGGTCGTCCTGGCCTACGAGACCGGGCTGATCACCCCGGGCGGAACGGACTGAAAACCGCGGGACGTCCCCGGCACCGCCGGTTACCGTGGATCCATGGAGGTCATCGAGCACACCCACACCGCAGCCGCGCGAGCGACCAGCTCCCCGGCTGCCGACGCCTGACCTCACACCTCCCCCGGCGGCCGGAAACGGACCGCCGGTGCAGTGCGCCCTTTCCTTCTCTGTCCCCGCGGCTCTTTCCGGTCCCCCGACCCGAAGGAACACCGCCATGAACACGGACCGGATCCTGCGCACCTTCACGGACTTCTACGTCGAGCGCGGACACCACCTCATCACCGGCACCACCCTGCTGCCGCCGCCCTCGGACCCGGTGCTGTTCACCACGTCCGGCATGCACCCCCTCACCCCGTACCTGGAAGGCCGCCCGCACCCTCACGGCCGGCGCCTGGTCAACGTCCAGCGCTGTCTGCGCACCACCGACCTCGACGAGATCGGCGACTCCACGCATCTGACGGTCTTCGAGATGCTGGGCTCCTGGTCGCTCGGCGACTACGGCCATTCACAGAGCCTGCGCTGGGGATACGAGCTGCTGCACGACGGATTCGGCATCCCTGACGGGCAGTTGTACGTCACGATCTTCGGCGGGGACGACCAGGTCGGACCCGACACCGAATCCCTGCGCACCTGGCGGGAGTTGGGAATGCCAGTGGAACGGACCCGCGAGGACAACTGGTGGTCCAACGGCCCCGTAGGCCCGTGCGGCCCCGACTCGGAGATCTTCGTCTGGACCGGTGACACCCCACCGGAGGGCACCCCCACCACCGACCCGCGCTGGGTCGAGGTCTGGAACCACGTCAGCATGCGCTACCGCCGCCACGAGAACGGCGGCCTCTCCCCACTGTCGCGGCCCTCCATCGACACGGGCATGGGTCTGGAACGCCTCGTGACCGTCCTCCAGGGGCACGACTCGGTCTACGACACCGACCTGTTCGAGCCCTGGACGCGACTGCTTCCACCCCTGTGGGACCTGGACGGGACGCCGTCACTGCGGCTGGTCTGCGACCATCTGCGGTCCGGCATCGTCGTCATCGGCGACGGAGTACGGCCGTCCAACACCGGCCGTGGCTACGTTCTGCGGCGCCTGGTCCGCCGTGTCCTCACCACCCTCTGGCAGCACGACCCCACCCGCACCCTGTCCGACCTGCCGCCGGAACTCGTCGAGCACACCCTGGACCACTTCCGGCTGCCCGGCGGCTCCTCCCCGGTCCTCGAGGTGCTCCTGGACGAGGAGCACCGCTTCGGCAGGCTTCTCCAACAAGGCCGGCGGGTCCTCTCCCGCCCGCAGTACCAAGGGCAGTTGAGCGACGAGGACTACCACTACCTCCATGACACCCACGGCCTGCCCCGCGATCTCGTCGTCGGGCTGCGGGGGCCGCGCCGCTAGACTCCCCCGTCCATGGACATGATCACCGTCCCGGCCGGGCGGGTCACGCTGTCGGACCGCAGGACGCAGCGCAGTTGGGCGGTCGAGGTCGCGTCCTGCGAACTCGCGGCGCACCCCGTCACCCAGGCGCTGTACGAGCGGGTCACCGGTCTGCGTCCCGCCGCGGCCGACGGGGAGCGGCTGCCGGTCGAGGGCGTCTCGTGGTGGGACGCGGTCGGTTTCTGCAACGCCCTGTCCGAGCGTGAGGGGCTCGAGCCCGCCTACCGTCTGTCCTCGGGCGGTGATCACGTCGACTGGCACGCCTCGGCCGACGGCTACCGGCTGCCGACCGAGGCGGAGTGGGAGCACGCGTGCCGCGCCGGGACGGCCGGCCCGCGCTACGGCCCCCTGGACGACATCGCGTGGTACCGCGGCAACTCGGGGGAGCGGATCCACGAGGTGGGCGGCAGGCGACCCAACGGGTGGGGGCTGCACGACACCCTCGGCAATGTGTGGGAGTGGTGCTGGGACGTGTACGACGCCGAGGTCTACGGCAGTTACCGGGTACTGCGCGGCGGGGGCTGGTTCGACGAGCACTGGAGCTGCCGGGCCTCCGTTCGGCGCCGCAGTCATCCCACGTTCCGGGTGGACGACGTGGGGTTCCGCGTGGCCAGGTCGGGTCGGTGCCGGGGCCCGGTGTCCTGAGCGTTCTCAGGCGATGAGTGCCTGGTCCGGCGACCCCAGCTGCTCCAGGAGCCGGGCGTGGTGCAGTTCGGCCACGGGCGCGACCAGGTCGGGGTGGCGCAGCAGGGCCGCCGCCCGCCGGTCGTGCTCGTCCGGGGCGAGCAGGCGGCGGAACTCGAACGGCGTCCCGGCCGTGTGGTCGCCCTCCCCCACCGCGGCCACGGCGAGGCGGGCCAGTTCCGGGTCGGTCAGCAGACAGGCGGCCCAGCTCGCGACGACCTCGTCCACCCAGGTGCGCCAGGCCTCGTCGTCGCCGTCGTAGCGGTCCGCGCCGGTGATCCGGTCGAGTCGCGCGGCGCCGCCCGGGCCCGCCATCTCGACGAGTGCGGCATCCATCGCCGTGGGGTAGCGCAGCCATGCCGCGACCGTGACGGCCTGCCGGGCCTGCACCTCGCACAGGGCCGAGGCCAGGGCACCGCCGGGGGCGGCGTAGGCGCAGGTCAGCCACTGGGAGGTGGCCGCGATGACCGGGGAGAGAGCTGCGTGCACTGGGGAACCGTCCGAACCGCTGCTGGGGCGAGTGCGGAAACGGTAGCCCGTGGAGGGGGTCCGTGGGGGAAGTTGTGACCTCGGTGAAATCTCCGATCCATGTCTTGACATACCCCGGTAACGATTCTTAGCTTGGGCGATCATTTAGATTCGTGAAGCCGGTTCACGGATATGAACGGAGAAAGCTCATGGGCGATCGCCGACGAAGTCGCCGCCTGGCCGCCGTGCTCACCGTCACGGCGCTGGCGTTCGGAACGGCCGCCTGCGGCTCCGGTTCCGACAGCGCCGGCGGCGCAGACCCGAACACGCTCGAGGTGTGGACCCGCAGCAACCCGGACCCCGCCGCCACCTACGAGCGGGTCTTCGCCGCCTTCACCAAGAAGACCGGCATAAAGATCGACTACCAGCCGGTCATCAACTTCGACCAGCAGCTGCAGAGCCGCGCGTCCACCAAGGACCTGCCGGACGTCATGATCAACGACACGGCGCTGATGGGCAGTTACCAGAGCCAGGGCCTGCTCAAGCCCCTCACGCCCGCCTCCATCGCGGGCGGCGACCAGATCACCGACAAGACCTGGTCCTCCACCGTCGGCATCGACGGAAAGCACTACGGCATCCCGTACTCCCGCCAGGCCCAGACCCTGATGATCCGCACGGACTGGCTCAAGAAGCTCGGCCTGAAGGCGCCCACGACCTGGCAGCAACTGCTGACCGTCGCCAAGGCGTTCGCCACCCGCGACCCGGACGGCGACGGCAAGGCCGACACCTACGGCATGGTCGTCCCCGGCAGCGCCCAGAACGGCTACGCCGCCTGGTGGGGCGCCAGCTTCCTCTGGCAGGGCGGCGCCCGGATCATCGAGGCGGACGGCAAGGGCACCTACACCCCGACCATGGACTCGACGGCCGCCGTCAACACCGTGACCTGGATGAAGGACAACCTCTTCTGCGGTGACAACGCTGTCATCCAGCCCGGCGCCGTCACCGCGGTCACCGGCACCGCCACCAACTTCCAGGACGGCAACGCCGGGATGTACCTCACCGGCCCCTACAACATCGCCACCTTCGACACGACCCTCGGCAAGGACAAGTACGAGGTGGTCCCGGCCCCCGCGGGCCCGGCCGGCGACGACGTGCTGGCCGACGGCGAGAACATCTACTTCGGCGCCAAGACCGGCAAGACGAAGCAGGAACAGGCGCTGGCCGCGTTCCTGATCTCGCCGCAGGGCCAGCGGCTCGCCATGACCGGCAAGAACCAGCCCGTCGTCCGTATCCCCGTCAACTCCACGCTGGACGCGGCACAGGTGCGCGACGACCCCCGCTGGAGCGTGGTGCAGAAGGCGTACGAGGACGCCTCGCAGCAGTTCCCCAACGCACCCGACTTCGCCCCGATCAAGCAGGACACCGCCGACAGCCTCAACGCCATCTTCACCTACTGCGGCAGTGATGTGCGCTCCCAGCTGAGGGAGCTCAACGAGACCCTCGCCGGCGACCTCAAGGATCAGGACCTGTTGAAATGACCGCCACCGTCCCCGCCCCCGCGGCGCGCAGAGTCCTCGGCGCGATCAGCAGGAAGTCCGTCGTCCCGTGGCTGTTCCTGGCGCCGGGTCTGCTGCTCGCCCTCGTCTTCAAGTTCTGGCCCATGGCCAAGGGCGTCTGGCTCAGCTTCCACGACGTACGCCCCTTCCTCGGCGACAAGTGGACCGGCCTCGACAACTACACCCGCGTCCTGAGCGACCACCGCTTCCAGGACGCCATCGGGCACACCCTGGTCCTCGGCATCGGCCAGTCGCTCGGCGCGATCCTCCTCGGCATCGTCCTCGCCCTGCTCCTCGAAGGCCAGGCCCGCTCACTGAAGTTCATCCGTACCGCGGTCTTCCTCCCCGCCGTCACCGCGACCGCGGTCGTCGGTGAGCTGTGGCGGCTGATGTACTACCCGACCTCCGACGGACTCCTCAACAGCGGTCTGCACCTGCTCGGTCTCGGGCCCGTGCAGTACCTCGACGACCCGAACCTCGCCCTGTACTCGACGATGGTCATGGGCATCTGGATCTGGGCCCCGTACAACATGGTGATCATCCTCGCCGGCCTCGCCGGGGTGGACCGCACGCTGTACGAGGCCGCGGCGATGGACGGCGTCTCACTGTGGCAGCGGCTGCGCCACGTCACCCTGCCCGCGATCCGTCCCGCCCTGAGCATCGTCCTCACACTCGCCGCGATCCGCGGACTGCGCGTGTTCACCGAGGTCTACGTCCTCACCGGCGGCGGCCCCGCCGGATCCACCGAGGTCTGGATGACCCGCGCCTACACCCTCGGCTTCACCCGCAACGACATCGGCGGCGCCTCCGCGGCCTCGGTCGTGCTGCTCTGCGTGACGCTGCTGCTCACCGTCACGGTCAACCACTTCCGCAAGAGGGGAGACGTGCGATGAGCACCCCCGTCATCGAGCCCGTCCGTCCGGTCGCCGCGAAGTCACCGTCCCGGAGATCCGCCAAGCCCCAGCGCACCACGCCCGCCCGCTTCGACACCGCACTCGGCTGGAACGACAAACCGGGACTGGCCTGGACCCTGCGGATCCTGCTCTGCGCGATAGCCCTGGCCGTCTTCGCCGCCCCGTTCCTGACCATCTTCTCGGGCGCCTTCAGCACCAACCCCAGCGGCTCCTCGCTGTCGTTCCTGCCGCACCACGGCACGCTACTCAACTTCGAGGTGGCGGGCGAGCGCGGCATCTGGGACTACCTCGGCAACTCCCTCGTCATCGCGGGCGGCGGACTGCTGCTCCAGCTCACGGTGTGCACGCTCGCCGCATACGCGCTGGCCCGGCACCGGTTCCGCGGCCAGGCGCTGATCATGCTGCTGTTCATGATGACGCTGATGCTCCCCGAGGAGGTCATCGCGATCCCGCTGTCGCTGGTCCTCGGCGATGTACCGGTGGTCCACCTGGACCTCAAGGGCACAGTGTGGGGCGTCATCCTGCCGCTGGGTGCCTGGGGTTTCTCGGTGATGATGCTGACCGAGTTCATGAAGGACATCCCCACCGAGATCGAGGAGGCGGCCCGCCTCGACGGCGTCGGCGAGCTGCGCATGCTCTGGCAGATCGTCCTGCCGCTGTGCAAGCCCGCGCTCGGCGTGGCCGGCGTGCTCGGCTTCATCATGATCTGGGACCAGTACCTGCTGCCCCTGATCGCCTCCAAGGACCCCACCGACTACACGGTGACCGTCGCCCTGTCCATCCTGCGCACCGACCCCGAGGTCGGCTCCGGGGTGGTGCTGGCCGGTGCGGTCATCGCCCTCATCCCCAGCCTGATCGTCTATCTGCTCCTCCAGCGCTCGCTGGTCACCGGCATCGCCGCCGGTGCCACCAAGGGCTGAGCACACCGTAGTTACGAGGGAGACATGAAGTTCCAAGGAGTGCTGTTCTTCCCGGTCACGCCGTTCGCCACGGACGGCTCGCTGGACCAGGAACGGCTCGCGCGGCACATCGAGGCCGGGGTCACGGCGGGCGCGGGCGGCGTGTTCGTCGCCTGCGGCACCGGTGAGTTCCACGCGCTGACCGCCGATGAGCTGGAGCGGGCGACGCGGGTCGCGGTCGAGACGACCGCGGGCCGCGTGCCCGTCCTGGCCGCGGCGGGCGGCCCGACACCGGTCGCCCGCGACCACGCCGTCCGCGTGGCACGGGCCGGCGCCGACGGCATCCTGCTGCTGCCGCCCTACCTGGTGACGGCACCGCAGCGGGGCCTGGTGCGGTACGTCGAGGAGGTCACCGCCGTCACCGACCTCCCGGTGATCTTCTACCAGCGCGGTACGGCCCGTCTGACGGAGACGACGGCCGCCGAGATCGCCGCGCTGCCCAAGGTCACCGGCCTCAAGGACGGTCTCGGCGACATCGAGCGGATGCACCGCATCGTCCGCGCGGTGCGCGCCCTGCCGGACGGGCGGGACTTCCAGTTCTTCAACGGCCTGCCCACGGCCGAGATGACCGCGCCCGCCTACCAGGGCATCGGCGTCGGCCTGTACTCCTCGGCGGTGTTCGCCTTCGCCCCCGAGATCGCCCTGGCCTTCCACCGGGCGCTCGGCGAGGGCGACGAGGCGCTGCTGTCGACGCTCCTCGACGAGTTCTACGGCCCGCTCGTCGCACTTCGCGACGAGGTACCCGGATACGCCGTCTCCCTGGTCAAGGCGGGCGTGACGCTGCGCGGCCTGGACGTGGGCGGCGTGCGGGCTCCCCTGCTGGACGCCACCCCGGAACACGTGGCCCGCCTCGCGAAACTCATCGACCACGGCCTGGAGGTGGTCGGCGCATGAACCCCACCAGGATAAGGGAACTGATCGTCACCCCGATCGCCTTCCGTGACCCGCCGCTGCTCAACTCCAACGGCGTCCACGAGCCCCTCGCCCTGCGGATCATCCTCCAACTCGTCCTGGAGGACGGCACGGTGGGCCTGGGTGAGTCCCCCGGCGGAACGGCCCGGCTGGCGCGCCTGGAGGCGGCCGCGAAGGTGGTCCCCGGCATGGACGTCTTCGACACGACCGCCGTCTCCGCGGCGATCGACGCCGATCTCCTGCCCACCGTCCCCAGCTCCCACGAACGCGGCTGGACCAGCTCGGCCGTGGAGGTCGCCTGTCTCGACGCGCAGGGCAAGCTGCTCGGCCGTCCGGTCAGCGACCTGCTGGGCGGGAAGGTCCGGGACACGGTGCCCTTCGCGGCGTACCTCTTCTACAAGTGGGCCGAACATCCCGCCCTCGACGGACGGGCGGCGATCGGCGACGACTGGGGCGAGGCCCTGGACCCGGCCGGGATCGTGGAACAGGCCCGGCTGATGCAGGAGCGGTACGGCTTCCGTTCGTTCAAGCTCAAGGGCGGTGTCTTCCCTCCCGACGAGGAGATCGCCGCGATCAGGGCGCTGGCCGAGGCCTTCCCCGGCCAGCCGCTGCGCCTGGACCCCAACACGGCCTGGACGGTGGAGACCTCTCGGTACGTCGCCCGTGAACTGGACGGCGTACTGGAGTACTTGGAGGACCCGACGAGGGGGATCGAGGGCATGGCCGCGGTGGCCGCGGACTCCCCTCTCCCCCTGGCGACCAACATGTGCGTGATCGCCTGGGAGCACCTGAAGCCCGCGATCGAGCGGAACGCGATCCAGGTGCTCCTCACCGACCACCACTACTGGGGCGGGCTGCGCCGCACCCGCGAACTGGCGGCCGTCTGCGAGGCGTTCGGACTCGCGCTGTCCATGCACTCCAACTCCCACCTCGGCATCAGCCTGGCCGCCATGACCCATGTCGCCGCGGCCATCCCGAATCTCGACCACTCCTGCGACACCCACTACCCGTGGAACTTCGCCGACGACGTGATCGTCCCCGGGGTCCTGGAACTGCGCGACGGCCATGTCGAGGTCCCCACCGGCCCCGGCCTGGGCGTCGAGCTGGACCATGACGCCCTCGACCGGCTCCACCATCTGTACGTGGACTCCGGCGTGCGCTCCCGCGACGACACCGGTTACATGCAACGCTTCGACCCCTCCTACGAGTTGAGGCTGCCCCGCTGGTGATTCAGTGCTGCTCCTGGAGGCGGGCGAAGAGTGGTTCCGTCTCCGGGAGGGTGCCGTCGACGGGGGTCACCCGGCGTCCGACGTGCTCCGCCGCGCCGGGGATGAAGGGCCGTAGCTCGTCGGCCAGGGCGCGGCATGCCGTGACCAGTGCGGCGAGGACCGCGTCGAGGCGTTCGGCGGCGTCGGTGTTGCCGTTCCGTTCCGCTCTGGCCAGTTCCCAGGGGCGGGTCGCGTCGATGCAGCGGTTGGCCTCCTCCACGATGTCCCAGACGGCGTCGGCGGCCCGGCGGAAGTCGAAGTCGGCCAGCGCGGCGTCGATGCGGCCGGGTGCCTCGCGGCATACGTCCAGCAGCGTCGCCACGGGGAACCGGTCCGTCCCCGGCGGGGGCACGGACCCGCCGCGGTAGCGGTGGACCATCGTCACGATCCGGTGGACCAGGTTGCCGAGGCCACCGGCGAAGTCGGCGTCGGCGCGGGCGGTCAGCCGCTCGGTGGTGAAGTCGGCGTCCCCGACCCGGGGGACGTCGCGCAGCAGCCACCAGCGGACGGCGTCCGTGCCGTAGTCGGCGGCGAGGGAGACGGGGTCGACGGCCGTCCCGTTTCCCGACTTGCTGATCTTCCGTCCGCCGACCGTCAGATAGTCGTGGACGAGGATGTCGGTGGGCAACGGCAGACCCGCCGACAGCAGCATGGCCGGCCAGTACACGGCGTGGAACCGGACGACGCCCTTGCCGACGAGGTGGACACGGCGCTCCCCGGCCGCCCACCACCGCTCGTAGGCGGGGTCGTCGGTGCCGTAGCCGAGGCTGGTGACGTAGTTGCCCAGGGCGTCCCACCACACGTAGACGACCTGTTCGGGGTCGCCGGGGACGGGGATGCCCCAGCCGCGGGCGCGGGTGTGGGAGCGGGAGACGGAGAAGTCGTGCAGGCCGCCGGCGATGAGCGCGAGGACCTCGTTGCGGCGGGCGGCCGGCTCGATGCGCAGGGTGCCGTCGGTGATCAGTGCGTGGAGGCGGTCGGCGTACCGGGACAGCCGGAAGAACCAGTTCTCCTCCGCGACGAGCTGGGGTGCGATGCCGTGCTCGGCGCAGTTGCCGTCGACGAGTTCGTCGGGCGTGTAGAACTGCTCGCAGCCGACGCAGTACAGCCCCTCGTACTGCTTGCGGTACAGATCGCCCGCCTCCGCGCAGCGGCGCCACAGGCGCTCCACGCCGGTGCGGTGGCGGGGGTCGCTGCTGGTGCGGATGAAGTCGTCCAGCGACAGCGCCAGCGGGTCGCGCAGCGCGGCGAACGCGTCGGCGTTGCGGTCGACGAACTCCCGTACGTCGACGCCCTCGGCCTCCGCGGCGAGGACGTTCTTCAGGGAGTTGTCGTCCGTCCCGCTCAGCAGCCGCACCTGCCCGCCGCGCTGCCGGTGGTGCCGGGCCAGCGTGTCCGCCTGCACGAGCTCCAGGGCGAAGCCGAGGTGCGGTCGGGCGTTGACGTACGGAATGGTCGTGGTGATGTAGTGCCGTGGTCCGGTCATCGGTCCTCCTACCGGCAACGGGACCTGATCCGCACAGCGTGAAGGCCCCGTTCCCGGGGCCTCGGTTTCGGTGCGCGTGCGCGCTCAGCAGCCCCTGTGCGGGGGCATCATGCGGTGCTGAGGCGTAGGCGTGATCATGGGACGGAGGGTAGCAACGGGGTGCGTCACCGGGCATCCGGATTTACGGACAGCCCCGTTCGCTAAGGTCGGGCGCCATGACGGTTCAACTGTGTGTGTTGCTCTGGGCCCGGCCGGGCGCCGCCGCCGCGCTGGCCGCGTACGAGGACAAGGTGCTGTCCCTGCTCGGCGAGCACGGCGGGCGGGTGGTGCAGCGGGCCCGGGCCGACGGACGCGAAGGCCGCCCCGACGAGATCCAGTTGATCGAGTTCGCCACGCAGGACGGGTACGACGGGTTCATGACGGACGGCCGTCGCACCGCGTTGGCCAACGAGCGTGACGCCGCCGTCGCGCGCACCGACCTCTACCCCGTCGAGCTGAGCCGGGCGTAGAAGTGGTCGCGGACGCGGTGCAGCCAAGCCTCGACCGCCGCCTCGTCGGGGTGGTCCGGCAACACCGTGCGGGTCTCGTCGAACGCGGTCTCGTAGTGCGCGAGCAGAGGGCGGGCCACTGAGGCGTCGGCGGCGACCCGTTCGCCGAACTCCCGGTATTCCTCGGGGTTCTCGACACGGATCGTCAGGTGGCCGGTGGCGTACAGCTCCAGACCCTGGTGGCACAGCCGCTTGAGGTGCCGGGCGTGCTTGGAGGTGCGTTTGCGGGTCTCCGCGGAGGAGGAGCGGTCGGCCCGGTTCTCGAGACGGCGGAACTGCTGGGTGGCGTAGCCGAGATAGGCGTCCCGGATGCGCTTGGCGCTCAGGAACGATGTGCGCAGGCCGATCAGTTCGTCGCCGAGAGGGGTGAGCACCTCGTACAACTCCGGTGGCAGCCAGACGAGTTCCATGGCGGTCGGGTTGCCGCCCAGAGCGAGCCGGCACCACTTCGCGGCCTCGTGCAGGGTGCGGTCCGGGGCCGTGCTGACGTGGGACTCCTTCGGCCCGTGGAGGCCGTGCAGGGACTCGGTGGGTGCGGCGAACATGCCGAGGCGGTCCACGTCGGAGCCCTCGTGGGCGAGGCCGTAGGCGGTGGAGCCGACGACGCCGGACAGCAGGACGTTCGGGACGGTCACGTCGGCCACCTTTCGGATCGGGGGTGTGGCGCTCCATTGTGCTGACCTGCGGGGATGCGGTCACTCGGTTTTTCCCCGGTGCCGGGTCGGCGAGGCCACCTCCCGGGTACGGCCTGTCGGTGGCCTCCGCTAATGTGTGCGCCCTGTAGCGAGGGGAGACATCGAAGTGCTGGTCAGGGCGGGGAATGCAGGGCGTCGGATGGCTTACGTGGCCTTGCTGGCGGGGGTGTTGGCGGGCTGTTCCGAGGGCGCCGACGACAAGAAGGACGCGAAGACGTCCGCGAGTGCGTCGGCGAGCGCCGGCCAGGTCGCCGAGAGCGGCGACAGCATCGGGGCGGCCGGTTCGGCGTGCGAGCTGCCCGTGAGTTTCGACCTCGCCAAGGACTGGGAGGCGGAGGCCATCGACTCCGCGGCCGCCGAGGACACGGCTTCCCCGACCGATTCCGGCGACCTCGAGGACGAGATCTCCGAGGAGGTCCTCGACTCCCTCTTCCGCCAGGGTCCGGTCGCCGCCGCGTGCGAGGTCGACGCCAAGCCGGCCGGCTACGTCGGCTTCCTGCGGATCTGGACCGGTGAGCCCGGCGACGACGACGCGCGCACCGTGCTGAAGGAGTTCGTCGCGGCGGAGGACGGCGCGCGCAAGGCGAAGTACACCTCCTTCACGTCGGGCGGCCTGGCCGGTGTCGAGGTGGAGTACGTCGTCACGAGCGAGCTCCTGGACGAGACGAAGAAGGAGAGCGCCTTCGCCGTCGCCACCCCGGACGGCCCCGTCGTCGTGCACCTCGGCGGTATGGACACCGAGGAGCACGAGAAGATGGCCCCGGCGTTCGAACTGGCGAAGAAGACCCTCCAGAAGGTCTGACAGCCGGTCCGAGTGGTTCCGGCGCGGCGGACCGGTCCGCCGCGCCGGAACGACGGCATCACTCCAGGGTCAGGACGCCGTACAGGATCCGAGGACGGGCGCCGCGGTGCTCCCGTTCTTCATGACCGTGAAGCCGAAGCTCGTCGACGCGCCGGCCGCCAGGCTGCCGTTGCCGTTCGGCTTCATGGTCATCACGTTGCCGCTGCTGTCCCAGGTGGGCGTGCCGTTCCAGGTCGAGGAGACCTTCTGCGGGGACGTCAGGGTGACGGTCGTGGTCCAGGTGGTGATCGCGGCGCTGCCCGCGGTGACGGTCACCTTGCCGTTGAAGCGGTCGCTCCACTCCTCCTGCTTGCTGTAGGAGACGGTGCAGGCGGCCGTACCGCCACCGCCGCCGCCCGAGCCGGTGCCGCCGAGGGCTGTCAGTGTGGCCGTGTAGGCGGCCTTCTTGGCGTAGTTGCCGTCGAAGAGCAGCGGTGTGCCGTCGGCGCGCCAGGAGTACTTGTCGGTGACGCCCCACACCGTGATGCCGGTGCAGCGGGATACGGCCAGGCAGGCCTTGACGACGTTGGTGTAGCTGGTGGCCTGGGCCGTGCCGGAGCCTTCGATGTCCAGCTCGGTGATCTGCACGTCGACGCCGAGGTCGGCGAAGCGCTGCAGATTGGCCTGGTAGTCGGAGGGCACCGGGGAGGCGCTGTTGAAGTGGGACTGGAAGCCCACACAGTCGATGGGCACTCCGCGTGCCTTGAAGTCCTTGACCATGGTGTACACGGCGGTGCTCTTCGCGTTGACGCCGTCGGTGTTGTAGTCGTTGTAGCAGAGCTTGGCCGCCGGGTCCGCGGCGCGGGCCGTGCGGAAGGCCTCCTCGATGAAGCCGTTGCCGAGCTTGTCCTGGAAGGGTGAGCTGCGGCGGGCGCCGCTGCTGCCGTCCTGGAAGGCCTCGTTGACCACGTCCCAGGAGTGGATCTTGCCCTTGTAGTGGGTCATGACCTGGGTGATGTGGTTGTTCATCGCCGTCCGGAGGTCGGCGGCGGCGAGGCCGGAGACCCAGCCGGGCAGCTGGGAGTGCCACACCAGCGTGTGGCCGCGGACCTTCATTCCCTTGCTCTGTGCGTGGCTGACGATCTGGTCGGCTGACGTGTAGGTGAACGCGTTGCGGGTGCTCTCGACCGCGTCCCATTTCATCTCGTTCTCGGGGGTGACCGAGGTGAATTCGGTGTCGAGTGTGGAGACGTACGCGGATTCGCCCAGGTGGTTCGCGGCGACCGCGGCCCCGAAGTAGCGGCCCTTCTCGGCCGCGGCGGTGCCGAGGGTGCTCGCGGCGTCGGCGGTTCCCGACAGGGCGGTGACGCCTGCTGCCGCGAGCAGGCTCGCCATGCTGAGAACCAGTGCCTTGCGGGGCAGGAGAATGGATCTGCGGGTAACCATCTCGCTCCGTTCGTTCGAAAGTTTCGGTCATATTCCGGAAGTGCGCCGAGACCATATGAGCGGCACACCACACCGTCAACAGATCGCGCATCAGCTCTCGGCAAGGAACCGAAGACTCCCAGGCCCCACCAAACATTCGATCGCTGCACCGAATGTTTCGGAAATTTACATCAGGACAAGGTGCAACCTTTTCTTCAACCGTGTTGTCTCATCAGATATCCGGCACCTGAACTCCGCGGGGGACATCATGAGACGCAGCAGAACCACATGGGCCACCGTCGCTCTGATGGGCGCGACGCTCGGCGTGGCCGCGGTACCCGCGCAGGCCGCCACCACCTGCCCCACCGGCTGGGGCAGCGTCGCCAAGCAGCAGGCGGTCAGCACATCGGAATCGGTGACGAACGCACGGACCGGCAGTCACGCCTGCTACGACCGTCTGGTCGTGGACGTTCCGGGCGCGGCGAAGGCCCACCTCGGCTATTCCGTCCGGTACGTCGACAAACTGCGGCAGGACGGATCGGGCCGGCTGATACCCGTCGGCGGCGGCGCCGTCCTCGAGGTACGGGTGGCCGCGCCCGCCTACGACGTCGACACCGGCGCCCCGACCTATCCCGGACGGGTGGCACGCCCCCTGCCGGGCGTCGACCTCGACGGGTACCGCACCTTCAGGGACACCCGGTACGCCGGCAGCTTCGAGGGAGACACACAGTTCGGCCTCGGCGTCCGTGCCCGGCTCCCGTTCCGGGTCCTGCGGGTGGACGACAGGGTCGTGGTGGACGTGGCCCATTCATGGAGCGCCAAGTCCTGACCCCTGTGCCGGGTCGGCCCCGCCACACGGCGACGGGACCGACCCGGGCGACGCGGCGTACATCCGCCCCGTGTGAGCCCCGCCGCCGCTATCCCCCCGTGTAGGCCTTGACCGTCGCGGCCGTCGTGGCCGCCACCGTCTCCGGATCGGCACCCGAGGCGGCGTAGGCGGCGCCCCACTCCTCGCCGGACCGCTTGAAGAACTCCTTGGCCTCGGCCGTGCCCTGCCAGGCCTCGGACTCCTCCCGGCTCATCCCGCGACCGGCGAGGTGCATGCCGAGGCCGAGGGCGATGCTGTCCCAGCCGATACCGACCGCGCCCGGTCCGAACTGGTTCCAGAAGTCCTCCGGCACCACGGCCACGTGCTCCACCTCGAACACCGTCCGCCCCTCGCCGTCCGGCGCGAGCCGCAGCTCGACCTCGCTGAAGCCCGGGTCAGGCCCGTACAACCAGCTCACCCGCAGTCGCTCAGGCTCCACGCACTCAAGGATCTCGCCCCCGGCATGGCCCTCCAGCTGATAGCGCCCGCCGAGCCGGAACTCCCCGGTGACCGGCAGGAACCACCGCCCGATCCGCTCGGGGGAGGTCACCGCGCCCCAGACGTCGGCGAGCTCCGCGTCATAGGTGCGCCGCAGCAGCACCGCGTGAGCCTCCTCCGCCTCGACCTTGCGGGTGCCGACCTCCCGGTGTGCACGGTCGATCTGGTCGACGATCTCGCTCATCCCCGCTCACTTCCTCTCTCGGCGCGATGCCTCGGCCCGGACGGCGTACCTGGGGCAACGCTCGCACAAAGGGGACGGGATCGCCTGATCCCGGCCGGGAGGCCCCGCGGGTCAAGCGCCGAACCAGGCGCGGGCGAGCCCGGACAGGGTCCCTTCGGCGGGGCCCTCCAACTCCCGCAGATACCAGGGCAGGTTGCTGTACACGTGCAGCAGTGTGTAGGCGAGAGCGTGGGACGGGTCGACACCGCTGCCGTACGCCGCGGTGAGCCGGGCGAGCAGGTGGGGGTCTCCTCGGGTGACGAACAGACCCACGCCGACGAAGTCGTAGGCGGCGTCCCCGATCATGGCGGGCTCGAAGTCGAAGAGGCCGGTCAGGCGCCAGCCGTCCGGGTCGACGAGGAAGTGCTGCTGCATGACCTCGGTGTGCAGCAGCGAGCGACGGGGGGTGCGCGGCAGCTCGACCGAGGCGAGGAAGCCGGGGATCTGCTCCAGCCAGCTGTCCGGCAGACCGTGGCCGCGCTGCCGCGCCACGGCGTTCGCGCGCTGCCGGTCGAGGAAGGCCCCCCAGTCGCCGGGCCCGAGGACGTCCTCGAGCGGGGCCGGGTCGAGCGAGTGGAGTACGGCGAGGGTTTCGCCGATCTCGGTGACGAGGCGTTCCCGGTCGGGCCGCGGGATGCGCTCCCAGGCCCGGGCGAGGTTCTCACCGCGCAGCCGGGACATCAGGACGTACTGCCAGCCGTTCTCGTACGGCCCGAAGTCGTCCACCCCGGGCGTCGGTACGGGGAGCAGCCCGTGCAGATGGGACAGGACACGGCCTTCGGCGATGCCGTCCCGGGCGGCGGAGGTGGGGAAGAGCTTGAGGACCCGGTCCTCGCCCACCGCGTAGACCGGTTGAGAGCCGTCCGGGAAGCGGGTCAGGGGCTCGTCGCCGAGTCCGAGTCGGGTGCAGAGGTCCTGCGCGCCGGCCCGCATCAGCTTCTCGTCCCCGACGATCGCGTCCCACTCTTCGTCGGTCTCCACCACGGGCAGCATGATCGCGACCGTAGGCCGGGCGGTGGCGGCGGGGCAAACGGTTTTGGACATGCGGGACGCCCGGCCGGACACCCCCGGCCGAGCGCCCTCACGAACCTGCGGTCAGCCGCCGCTCAGGCGCGCGCGCAGCAGTTCCTTGCCGAGTTCGGCACCCTTGCGGCTGTCCGCCTGCGCCTTGCGGAACAGGTCCGCGACCTGGGTGTCCTTGTTCCGTTCGGCGTCCTGGATGTACGACTCGAGGCGCAGCGCGTTGTTCAGACACGCCTCCACGTACCAGATGAGGTTGTAGTCCTTGTCCGGCGTACCGGTCACGCCGCCGGTCTCCGTGCTGCTGGTCATACAGGCCTCCTCCAGCGGTTGTCGTTGCGGTGCCGTCCGAGTACCCGTCCCACGCGGGTCAATCAGCCGACATCCCACAGGAACCGGTGCGTGTGGATGCCGAAGTACGGGAACGAGCGGACCTCTTGGACCCCCTCGACGTTGCGGACGACGTCGTTGACGAAGTCCAGCAGGTCCCGGGGGCCCGGGGCGACCACCTCGACGAACAGGTCGAAGCCGCCGGAGGTCAGCACCGAGTAGACGACCTCGTCACGCCGGGCGAGTGCGTCGGCGACGGTCCGCGGGTCGCCGTCCACGCCGATGCCGAGCAGGGCCATCGCCTGGCCGCCCATGGCCATCGGGTCGGTGACACCGACGACCTGAACCGCCTTGGAGTCCAGGAGCCGTTGCAGGCGCTGCCGTGCGGCCGAGGCGGACAGGCCGACCTTGGGGCCGAGATCGGCGTAGGCGATGCGGCCGTCGCTCTGGAGCTCGCGCAGGATGGCCCGGTCGATCTCGTCCACGTGCTTCCTTTCGGGGTCTGTCATCCGGCCAGTTCGGCCAGGGCGGCGGCGAAGACCTCGGTGTGGGTGTCCACGTCCGCCTCGGTGGTGTCCGGGCACATCAGCGCCATGTTGTGGAAGGGCGTCAGGAGGATGCCACGGTTGGCGAGGTGGACGTGCAGGAAGTCCTCCAGCTCGGCGTCACCGGCCGCCTCGGACTCGGTGCCGGTGCGGGGTGCCGGGGAGGCGAAGCGGTATTCGGTGCGGGCGCCGAGCCTGCTCACCGACCAGGGCAGGGCGTGGGCGTCGATGCCCGCCTGCACGCCGGCCTCGAACCGCTCGGACAGCTTCGCCATCCGGCCGAACGCCTCGTCCGTCAGGACGTGTTCGAGCGTGGCGCGCATCGCCGCGACCGAGAGGGCGTTGCCCGCCAGGGTGCCGCCGACGCCGCCCATGTCGACGAGGTCGAGGTCGTCGCGGCCGAGGAGCCGGTCCGCGAGCTCGGCGGACAGTCCGTACGCGCCGGCCGGGATGCCGCCGCCGATCGCCTTGCCGACGGTCAGCAGGTCGGGCTCCAGGTCCCAGGCCGCCGTGCAGCCGCCGGGTCCGGCGGAGAGGGTGTGGGTCTCGTCGTTGATGAGCAGGGTGCCGTGCTGCCGGGTCAGCGCCCGGACGCCGTCCAGATAGCCCGGTTCGGGCAGCACGATGCCGATGTTGGTGAGCGCCGGTTCCATGAGGACGGCGGCCACGTCGCCGTGGGCCAGTTCGCGCTCCAGCTGCTCCAGGTCGTTGAACTCGGCGACCCGGCTGGTGAGGGTGACATCGCAGGGGGCGCCCACGTTGCCGGGGCGGGCCACGCCGTGGCCGTCGGGGCCGACGACGATCAGGGACTCGTCGACGCTGCCGTGGTAGCTGTAGCTGTTCACCAGGATCTTCGGGCGGCCGGTGACGGCACGGGCGAGGCGGATGGCCCACCGGTTGGCGTCGGTCGCCGTCAGCGAGAAGCTCCAGCGGGCGAGTCCGAAGCGGCGGGTGAGTTCCGCGCCGACCCACTCGGCGTCCTCGGTCGGCAGCATCGCCGTGGCGCCGCCCTGCTCGGCGAACCGGCGCTGGACCGCCTCGGCCACCGGTGCGGGCGAGTGTCCGGCCATCGCCCCCGTGTCGCCGAGGCAGAAGTCGATGTACTCGTGTCCGTCGATGTCGGTGACCCGGGCGCCCCGGGCGGTGTCGAGGTAGCGGGGAAAGGACCCGGCGGTCTTGTTCATCCAGGTCATCGGCACCCGCCCGAAAAGATGCCCGGCGCGCGCGTACGCCTCCTCGGAGCGCGGACAGCGGCGCTGGGCCTGCGCCCTCTCACGGGCGAGGAGGTGCTGGAGACGGGTGCGGTCCATGGGTTCTCCGAGCGTGCGTACGAAAGAAAACGGGGTGACATCACTCTACGACGATCGATTCGAGCGTCAAGGCAATCGAATCAATCGCCCCTATGGGGCACGTGCGGTGATCCTGCCGCGCGGCTGATCCGAGTCCGAGGGAAGCGCCAACTCGCCTTCCCTACACGGCATTTCAGACAGTCGACGCAGAAGTGAACAGAGAGCGTTCGATTTCGGAGCGAAGTCTCGATCAACCGTGCGAGAGGGGTCGGCGACGGTGTGTACTGTGCTGCGAGCGCCTGGCCACCGGCACTCGGACACACCCCTGCCCGACTTCCCCTGGAAACCGATTCGATGATCGAATTACCGGACCTGGCTGTCGGCGGTCTCGCCGTCGGCACACTGTCCGCGCTCGCCCTCGGCGGCGGTCTGCTGCGCTCACGGCGCCAACTGACCCGGCAGCGCACCGAGACGGACGCCCTGCGCTCCCGACTCGACGCCACGCTGCACACGTTGACGGCCGAGGTCGAGCACCTGACGGCACAGCGCGTACCCGCCGCCGCCCGGCAGCTCGCCCACCCGCACATGACGGTCCCGGGCCCGCTCCACCCGCACACCGCGGGAACGCCCCTGGGCATCGCCCTGGAAGGCGTGCTGCTGGGACTGCGTGCCGAACTCTCCGCACAGCGCACCCGTATCGACGCGGCCGCGCAGGCCGGGATGCGCGGCGCCACCCGGGAGATCCAGGCAGCCCTCTACCGCTTGCAGGACGCCCTGCGTCAGCTGCAACAGCGCTACGACGACCCGGAGTTGGCGCAGACCCTCTTCCAGCTGGACCACGAGAACGAGCAGTCGCTGCGGCGGGCGCAGGTCGCCGCCGTGGTGTGCGGGGCCTGGGTGGGGCTCGCCCGCGAGGAGTCCCACCTGGTGGACGCGGTGACCGGCGGACAGTCGCGGCTCGCGGGCTACCACCGGGTGAAGGTCCACAACCATCTGGAGACGGGCACCGCCCTGGTCTCCCACGCCGTCGAGCCGGTCGCCATCATCGTCGCCGAGCTCCTCGACAACGCGCTGCGCCACTCCGCGCCCGACACCGACGTCGTGGTCAACCTGGAGCACGTCCATCACGGCGTCTGCGTCACCGTCGACGACGCGGGCGTGGGCATGACCCAGGACGAACGGGCCCACGCCCAGCGGACGGTGGCCGGTACCGAGCCGATCCTCCTCACGAGTCTCGGTGATCCGCCCCGTATGGGCCTCGCCGCGATCGGCCAGCTCACCCGGCAGTTCGACCTCGGCGTCGACCTCTCCTCGCCGTCCCCGTACGGCGGTGTCCGCGCGGTGCTGAGAGTCGAGAGCCACCTCCTCAGCCGTATCGACCCCGTCGAGCAGCCGCCGGCGGTCAGCACGCCGCGCTCGACGCGCAAGGCCACGACGGAGGCGTCCCACGGCTACGGCACCGACGACCCCGCCGCCTTCACCGGGCACCACGACGGACTGCCGCAGCGCCGCCGCCGTACCCGCACCACCGCTCCGAAGGCATCCGCGGCCGAGTACCCGGCACGCAGTCCCGAGGACGCCGCCGCCGCGCTCGGCGCCCTGCAGTCCGGCACCGCCGCCGCCCGCGCGGACGGTGCCGCCACCGACGTACCGACGAACGAGACCGACCACGAGGGAGGACCGGCTCGATGACCAGCCGCGACGCAGGCGACACGGCATGGGTACTGGAACCGATCCTCGAGGTGCCGCATGTCGTGGCCGCCGTCCTGCTCACCCGGGACGGCCTGGTCACGGGGTACACGGACGCGCTGTCGCGGCCGTCGGCCGAGCGGGTGGCCGCGATCACCAGCACCGTGCAGGGGGCGTGCCGGACCGCCGCGGCCGCGTTCGCCGACCGGGACCGGGCCGAGATCCGGCAGGTCGTCATCGAGTCGGACCACGGGTACGTCCTCATCGTGCCTACCGACCACGGCACCTGTGTGGCCGCGTACGGAAGCGGCGAGGTGCGTCTGGACCTGCTCGCGCACCGCGTGCACTCGCAGGTGGCACGGCTGGGCGAGAAGGCGATGGCCACCGCACCCCGAGGGAGCGACGACGGCGCTCCGGCATGACCGGCCGCCCCCTGGTCCCGGCGTATCTGTCCACCGGCGGCACCGCGCGCCCCAGCCGCCCGCACCTGGAACGGCTGTCGGTCCTCACCGCCACCGGCCGACCGGCGCCGGTCGGTCTCCCGGCCGCCGAACTGGCCCTCCGGGACGCCCTGGAGGAGGGCTCGCTGACGGTGGTGGAGGCCGCGGCCCTGCTCCGGCTCCCGGTCTCCGCCGTCCGTGTCCTGGCCGGCGCCCTCCTCGACCGGGACCTGGTGGAGTCCCGCGCCCCGGTCCCGCCCGCCGAACGGTTCGACCCCGACCTGCTGAAGAGAGTGGCCGATGGCCTCCGCGCCCTCAAGCACAGCTAGCAGCGCCCCCGGCACACCCGGCCGCGTCCATCTGCCGGACACCGCCCGCGATCTGGTGAAGATCCTGGTCACGGGCCCCTTCGGGGTGGGCAAGACGACCCTGATCGACTCGGTGTCCGAGATCGTGCCCCTGCACACCGAGGAACAGCTCACCGAGGCCTCCGCGCAGGTGGACGACCTGGAGGGGGTGCGGGACAAGTCGACGACCACCGTCGCCATCGACTTCGGGCGGATCAGCCTGGCGGGCGGGGTCGTCCTGTACCTGTTCGGCACGCCCGGACAGGAACGGTTCCGGTCCTTGTGGGACGACATCGCCTACGGCGCGCTGGGCGCCCTCGTCCTGGTCGACAGCCGTCGCATCGACGCCTCCTTCGACGTGCTCGGCCTGGTGGAGGAGAGCGGGCTGCCGTACACGGTCGCCTTCAACGCCTTTCCGGACGCGCCGAGCCACCACACCGAGGAACAGCTGCGTGCCGCCCTGGACCTGGAGCCGGACACACCGATGGTCACCTGTGACGCGCGGGACGCGAACTCCTCGATCGACGCACTGCTCACGCTGGTCCAGCACCTCATCGACCGCCACCCCTCGGAGAGCCGGTGACCCCCTACCCCCCTGCCCGGCAGGACTTCTCCCGCTCCGCCCCCGTGCGGCTGTGGGAGGACGGATTCGCCCTCGACCCGTACCGCTACTACGACGACCTGCGGGCCCAGGGCCCGGTCGGCTGGGCGGAGTTGGCGCCGGGCGTGCCGGCGTACGTCGTTACCGACCGGTTGGCTGCCCTGGAACTGCTGCACGACACGGAGACCTTCTCGCACGACCCGCGGCCGTGGGAGTCGACGGTCGCCGACGACTCCCCCGTGCTCGGCATGATGCGCTGGCGGCCCAACTCCCTGTTCGCGGACGGCGCCGCCCATGCCCGCTACCGCACCACCCTGATCGACACCTTCGACCTGGTCGAGCCGCACGACCTGCGGGCCCGCGTGCACCGGGCGGTGCATCTGCTGGTGAGCCGGATCGGGCCGAAGGGCGAGGCGGACCTGGTGGGCGAGTTCGCCCGGCCGCTGATGGCGCTGGTCTTCAACAGCCTCTTCGGGCTGCCCGACAGCCAGAGCGAGCGGCTCAACCAGGCGCTCGGCAAGATGATGGAGGGCGGCGCCCAGGCGGCCGCGGGCGAGGCCGAGTTCGGCGGCTACGTACTGGAGTTGATCGCCGCCAAGGCCGAGCGGCGCGGCGACGACCTGCCGAGCCGCCTCCTGGACCACCCGGCGGGGCTCACCCCGGAGGAGGTCACCTGGCAGGTGTTCCTCACCCTCGGGGCCGGTCACGAACCGACCGCGAACCTGGTGTCCAACGCGCTGTCCCGCATCCTCGGCAACCCGGCCTACTACTCCACCCTCACCAGCGGCGCCCGCCCGGTGATGGACGCCGTGGTCGAAGTACTGCACCACGAGACCCCGCTCGCCAACTACGGCGTCCACTACGCCCGCCGGCCTACGACCTTCCATGGCACGTGGATCAGAGCCGCGGTGCCGGTCGTGGTGTCGTACGGGGCGCTCGCGTACGTCGCCGAGCAGGAGGTCGTCGAGGGCCGCCACCCCAAGGACGCCTCCCACCTGTCCTGGTCGGCGGGCCCGCACGCCTGCCCGGTCAAGCAGCACACCCTGCTCATCGCCACCGAGGCGATCGAGCGGCTGACCCAGTGGCTGCCCGACCTCGCACCCGTGCTGCCACGAGAGCGACTCGCCTGGCGGCCGGGCCCGTTCCACCGTTCGCTGACGGCGCTGCCCGTCAGGTTCAGCCCTCGCTCCCCCGACCAGCCAGGAGATCCGTCGTGACCGTGACCGACCGCATCGACCGCTTTGTCATCGACCCGTTCGGTTCCGACATCACGGCCGAATGCGCCCGGCTGCGCGCCTTCGGCCCGATCGTCCCCGTCGAACTGCCCGGCGGCATCCCCGCCTGGGCGCCCACGGGCTACGACACCCTCAAGGAACTGATCCTCGACCCGCGGGTCAGCAAGGATCCGCGACTGCACTGGCGGCTCTGGCCCGAGCTCGGCGAACACCCCTCGTGGGGCTGGGTCCTGGGCTGGATCGGCGTGGTCAACATGCTCTCCACCTACGGCGCCGACCACACGCGGCTGCGCAAGCTGGTGGCGCCGAGCTTCACCCACCGGCGCACCGAGACGATGCGGCCCCGGGTGGAGGCGATCACGGCGGAACTGCTCGACGCGGTGGCGGCGGACGACGCCGAGGTGGTCGACCTGCGGGCGGCCCTCGCCCATGCGCTGCCCATGCGGATCATCTGCGAACTCTTCGGAGTCCCCGACGAGTTGGTGGCCGACACCGCGCGGATGATAGCGGCCATCATGGACACCTCCGACCCGACCCCGGAGCACGCGGCGTCCGTGCAGCAGCAGATCGGCACGGTGCTGCCCGCGCTCATCGCCCACCGCAGCGCACACCCCGGCGACGACCTGACGACCGAGCTGATCCGGGTGCGGGACGAGGTCGGCGACCGGCTCAGCGACGAGGAACTGCTGTACACGCTGCTGCTGGTCATCGGCGCCGGCTTCGAGACGACCGTCAACCTCATCGGCAACGCCATCGTCGCCCTGCTACGGGATCCCGGGCAGCTGGAGGCGGTGCGGTCCGGGCGGGTCGGCTGGGACGCCGTCGTCGACGAGACGCTGCGGCTCCAGCCCTCCATCGCCTCGCTGCCGCTGCGGTTCGCGGTCAGCGACCTCGAGGTCGGCGGGGTCACCGTCCCGGCCGGCGACGCCATCATCACCACCTTCGCCGCCGCCGGGCTCGACCCCGCCCACTACGGACCGGACGCGCACACCTTCGACGCCGCGCGCGGGGCGGACGATCATCTGGCGTTCGGGATCGGCGTGCACCGGTGCATCGGCGCTCCGCTGGCCCGGGCGGAGGCCCTGACGGCGCTGCCCGCCCTCTTCGACCGCTTCCCCGACCTGCGCCTCGCGGTCGGGGAGGAGGAGCTGCGGCAGGTGCCGTCGTTCATCGCGTTCGGCTGGCAGGAGGTACCGGTGCGGCCGCACGGCTGACACGGCGAACAGGGGCAGGACCGGTCCCCCGTTCCGGTCGTGCCCCTGCGGCCCGTCGAACTTACGTGAACAACAGTGCCGTTGTGAACCGCACCGGTGCCCGTTGTACGGCGCGGAGGGCTCACCTGTGCACAGATGAGTCCGAATGGCGCGTTTTCTCTGCGGCCAGCCGGGGCGGTTCCAGCTCTCCTGTCGCCAGATGGGCCAGGACGACCTCGTAGAGGTCGCTGCCGGCGGCCAGCAGTTGCCGTTCCAGGACGGGCTCCGCGCTGCGGACGTGTTCGCGCACGGTCTGCGCGTGGACACCGAGTGTCTGGGCGGTCCGCTCGGAGTTCCCGCCCACGGCGATCCAGGTGCGCAGGGTGCGGCGCAGATCGCGGGCGTCCGGGTCGAGGCGGCCCAGCAGGTCCTGGGCCCAGGTGCGCAGGGCGGGGCCGGACAGCACGTCCGCGAGCGGAACGGGCCCGGACCGCTCCCTGGCGGGTGCCTGTTCCATGCCTGCCTGGGTGTTCAGTGCCAGGTGGACCAGGGCGCGGACGGTGAGGTCGGAGAAGTCCGTGCCGAGCAGGCCCTCCACCCGCTCCATGCGGGCGCGCACGGTGTTGCGGCTGACGCCCAGGACCTTGGCCGCGCTCACGGCGGTGAACTCCAGGCCGAGCCGGGTGGTGGCGAGGAGTTCGCCGTGGGTGTGGTGGGCCAGTACGTCGAGCGGGCGCAGCAGGTCCGCGGTCCAGCCGTGCAGGAGCGCCGGGTCCATGAGGCGTTCCGGGTGGGTGCGTTCGGCGTAGACGGCGGCGTTGTCGGGGCGGAAGTGCGCGACGGCGAGGGCGCTGACGGCCTGTCCGTAGGCGGTGGCGGTCCGGGCCAGGGTCTGCCGGGAGCTGCCGCCGATGAAGGTGTCGGGGCGGCCTTCGACCACCGAGCGCAGCTCCCGGGCGGCGGTCTCGTCGGGGGCCACGACGATCACATGCCGGTCCACGGCCGGGCAGCGTACGACCAGGGCCTGCTCCTCGGTGGCGGCCACGCACTCCTCGGCCAGCCGGTCGCGTTCCTCGACGGTGCCTTCCACGACGTAGACGCACGCGGAGTCCGTGTCGAGCAGCCCGGGCCACAGGCCCGCGGCGACGCGGCGCGCGGAGACGATGTCCTCCACCATCAGCAGCTGCAGGATCGCCAGCCGCAGGTCGGCGGTGGCCCGTGCCAGCCGGTGTCCGGCGGCGGTCGTCTCGCGTGCTCTGAGCAGGAGTTCGACGACCTGGGCGGTGTGCGTCAGCGTGTCGGCGGCCCGCCGGTCGAAGGGCGCGGGCCGGGACACGGCCAGTACGCCCGCCGTCGCGGAGTGCGGCTGCTCCACTGCGACCAGACGCTGGTGGCGTCCCTCGCCCTCCCAGGCGGCGGAGGCGATCCGGCCGGCGACGATCTCGGCGACCAGGTCCTCGTCGAGCGGGACAGGGGTTCCGGCGAGCAGGACGCCGTCGGCGTCCTGAAGGGCGGCCGTCCCGTCCACGCTGTCGGCGAGCCAGGCGACGACCCGGCGGACGTCCCGTCCGGTGGGCCGCAGATGGTCGAGCAGTTCCTCCGCCCACGACGCGCCGGTGCCCTTCACCCGACCGCCCTCCCCGCCAGCCACGACACCCGTCCCCTCGTCCCTCGCATCGACCTCGGCACAGTCGTCCGGGACGTTACCTCACCTATGGCCAGGGGTCTTCCCGCTGTGGACAAGGAGGGCCGAGCGGCCCCGGGGCCCGGGCCTGCGTCGCCGCCGCCCCCGGACGGCATAAGCTCGGCGGATGGCGAAGTACTTCGACGTGCACCCCGACAACCCCCAGCCGCGCACCATCTCCCAGGTCGCCGACAGCATCCGCAGCGGGGCGCTCATCGCGTATCCGACGGACTCCTGCTACGCGCTCGGCTGCAAACTGGGCAGCCGTGACGGCATCGACCGGATCCGGACGATCCGCAAGCTGGACGACCGGCACCACTTCACCCTCGTCTGCCAGGACTTCGCGCAGCTCGGCCAGTTCGTACGGGTCGACAACGACGTGTTCCGCGCGATCAAGGCCTCGACGCCGGGCAGTTACACCTTCATCCTCCCGGCGACGAGGGAGGTGCCGCGCATGCTCCAGCACCCCAAGAAGAAGACGGTCGGTGTGCGCATCCCCGACCACGTCGTCACGCACGCCCTGCTCACCGAGCTGGGGGAGCCGCTGCTGTCCAGCACGCTGCTGCTGCCCGACGAGGAGGAGCCGATGACCCAGGGCTGGGAGATCAAGGACCGGCTCGACCATGTGCTGGACGCGGTCGTCGACTCCGGCGAGTGCGGGACCGAGCCGACGACAGTCATCGACTTCTCGAACGGCGAGGCGGAGATCATCCGGCACGGGGCGGGCGACACGACCCGGTTCGAATAGGGCCGAGGGGGTGCCGCGAGGCAGTTGGATGGCGGGTGAAACCATATCGGCGGCCCCACCTTCCCGGGCCGGCGACCTGCTCGCCGTCCACTGCGCAGAGAGGCAGCCCCCATGACCTCCGTCCAGGGAACATCCGTCGACATCCGCACCGAGGACGGCGTCGCCGACGCCTACCTCGTCCATCCCGGTGACGGGCTCCCTCACCCGGGCGTCCTGCTCTACCAGGACGCCTTCGGCCTGCGCCCGCACCTGACGTCGATGGCCGACCGGCTCGCCGGGGCCGGTTACACGGTGCTCGTCCCCAATGTCTTCTACCGTCACGGACGCTCCCCGGTCTTCGAGCTGCCCGAGTTTATCGACACCGACAGCCGGCCCGACCTGTGGGACAGCATCGGCCCGGTCATGCAGTCCCTGACGCCCGAGCTCGCGATGCGCGACGCCGGTGCCTACCTGGGATGGCTGGCCGAGAGTCCGTTCGTGGCCGACGGCCCGGTCGCGCTGACCGGGTACTGCATGGGCGCCCGGCTCTCCCTGCTCACCGCGGGCACGTATCCGGACCGGGTCGCGGCCGCGGCCGGTTTCCACGGCGGGCGGCTGGCGACCGACGCCCCGGACAGCCCGCACCTGGTGGCCGAACACATCACCGCGGAGCTGTACTTCGGCCACGCCGACGAGGACCCCTCGCTGCCGCCGGAGCAGATCCAGCTCCTGGAGGACACGCTCACCAAGGCGGGCGTACGGCACCGCTGCGAGGTCTACCCGGGCGCGCACCACGGCTTCACGCAGGCCGACACCGCCGCGTACCACCGCGAGGGCGACGAGCGGCACTGGGCGGCGCTGCTGGACCTGTTGAAGCGCACCTTCTGAAGCACGCGTTCCGGACCGGAGGGCGGCACGGCAGGCAAACCCTGAGTGCCGTCCTTCCGTGTTCCCTTCCCTCCTCCCTTCCGTGTTCTTCACGGACACCCGAGTTCTGTCGTTGTCATTGACATGCCCGCGACGCGGCGCAACCCTGAGAGCGCTCTCAGAACTGGTACGGACCAATCCCCCCATCCATATCCCCCCACATGGAGGTGGAGAGTGCTCGGACGCCTCAGGCACCAACTCCTCGCCACGGCCGCGACCGCCACCCTGCTCGGCGGGCTGCTCGCGCTCGGAGCGTCGCAGCCCGCGAGCAGCGCGGTGCCGGCCACGATCCCCCTGAAGCTGACCAACAACTCCGGCCGGAGCGACGCCGTCTACGTCTACAACCTCGGCACCAACCTCGCGACGGGGCAGCAGGGCTGGGCCGACGCGAACGGCACGTTCCACGCCTGGCCCGCGGGCGGCAACCCGCCCACGCCCGCGCCGGACGCCTCCATCCCCGGCCCGGCCGCCGGGCAGTCCAAGACGATCCGGATGCCCAAGTTCTCGGGCCGCGTCTACTTCTCCTACGGCCAGAAGCTCGACTTCCGGCTGACCACCGGCGGCCTGGTGCAGCCGGCCGTGCAGAATCCGAGCGATCCGAACCGCAACATCCTCTTCAACTGGTCGGAGTACACGCTCAACGACTCGGGTCTGTGGCTCAACAGCACCCAGGTCGACATGTTCTCCGCTCCCTACGCGGTGGGCGTCCAGCGCGCCGACGGCACCACGATCAACACGGGGCACCTCAAGTCCGGTGGCTACAACGAGGTGTTCAGCCGCCTGCGCGCCCAGTCGGGCGGCTGGGCGGGCCTGATCCAGACCCGCCCCGACGGCACGGTGCTGCGCGCGCTCTCCCCCGCCTACGGCCTGGAGACCGGAGCGCTGCCCGCCTCCGTCCTGGACGACTACATCAACCGCGTCTGGCAGAAGTACGCCACCACGACGCTCACGGTGACCCCCTTCACCGACCAGCCGAACACCAAGTACTTCGGCCGGGTCTCCGGTGGCGTCATGAACTTCACCAACTCCTCCGGTGCGACCGTCACCAGCTTCCAGAAGCCGGACGCGTCCAGCGTCTTCGGCTGCCACAAGCTCCTGGACGCCCCGAACGACCAGGTCCGCGGACCGATCTCCCGCACGCTCTGCGCGGGGTTCAACCGCTCCACGCTCCTGACCAACCCCAACCAGCCGGACACCTCCTCGGCAGCCTTCTACCAGGACGCGGTCACCAACCACTACGCGCGCGTCATCCACGACCGGATGGCCGACGGCAAGGCCTACGCGTTCGCCTTCGACGACGTGGGCAACCACGAGTCCCTCGTGCACGACGGGAACCCGCAACAGGCGTACCTCACGCTCGACCCGTTGAGCTGACTCCTGAAGAGCCTGAAGCAGGCGCAGTCGACCCCCATCAGCCCGGTGGTGACCTCGGTCCCCACCGGGCCTGCGTCTAGGGTGCGAGGCATGGGCTCGCAGACGTATCTCTCCGAAGTGTTCTCCCTGGAAGGCCGGGTCGCCGTGGTGACCGGGGGCAGTTCCGGTATCGGCCGGGCGATCGCCGGGGCGCTCGCTCGCGCCGGGGCGGGTGTCGTGGTCGTGGCGCGCAAGGAGGCGGAACTGGCCGCCACGGTCGACGAGTTGACCGCGGAGGGGTGCCGGGCGGGATGGGTGAGCGGCGATCTCGGCACCCGCGGCGGGGTGCGGGAGGCGGCGGAGCGGGCGGCGGAGGTGTACGGGGAGCCCGACATCCTCGTCAACAGCGCCGGGATCAATCTGCGGCCGCCGATGGGTGAGCTGGGTGAGGACGTGTGGGACACCACGATGGCGCTGAACCTGGAGGCGCCGTTCCTGCTGGGTCAGCGGTTCGGGCCCGGCATGGCCGAGCGGGGTTTCGGGCGGATCATCCACGTCACCTCGCAGCAGGCGCACCGGGCGTTCGTGCAGAGCGGCGCCTACGGGGTCTCCAAGGGGGCGCTGGAGTCGCTGGCCCGTTCACAGGCCGAGGCGTGGTCGCCGTACGGCGTCACCTGCAACACGCTCGTGCCGGGTTTCGTGATGACGCCGCTCAACGCGCGGCTGGCGTCCGACCCCGAGAAGGCGGCGGAGCTGGCCGCGCGCACGATGGTCGGGCGCAACGGTCTGGCCGAGGACTTCGCGGGGGCGGCGGTGTTCCTGGCGAGCGGTGCCTCCGCGTACGTCACGGGGCAGGCGCTCTTCGTCGACGGCGGGCTGTCGGTGCACTGAGCCGCGTACGGCGGCCCACGCGGCGGTGGCCGCACGTGAACGCGGCCCCGCGACCCGTACGGGGCGCGGGGCCGCACCGGACCTCGCCGGTACTGCTCAGATACCGAAGGGTGCCGCGTAGCGGACCGTGCCGCTGGGCAGCGGGTGTGCCACGTCGAGGGCGAGGGCCATCATGGCCTCGTCCGGGACGTCGAGGGTGATGCGGATGCCGTGCGCCGAGGCCCGCGTGAAGCCGAAGCGTGGATAGTACGGCGGGTGTCCGAGGACGGTGACGAAGCGCTCGCCCCTCATCCCGGCCGCATCGAGCGCGGCCCGGATGGCCGCCGACCCGGCACCGGTGTTCTGGTACTCGGGCAGTACGGCGACGGGGCCCAGGCACAGGGCCGGGGTGTCGTCGATGTGGCAGCGGGTCATCAGCGCGTGGCCGACGACTGTGCCGTGCTGGTCGGTGACGACGAGGGACAGGCCGTCGATCCAGGCGCTGTCGGTGCGGAGGGCCTCGACGAGATCGGCCTCCAGCGGGGTGTCGAAGGCCGCCAGGTCGATCTCGCGGATGGCGGGGACGTCGGCGCCGGTCTCGGCGCGCGTGATCCAGTCGATGCGCATGCTCATGACGGGATGGGGATCCGTTTCATGGTGGTGTTCGTGTGGGTGACACCTCGCGAGCTCACGCTCCCGGCGAGGCAGCTCCGGTGGAGGTCAGACCGTCGCCCGGGACGTGAGGAAGGTCCGGGCGCTGCGCGCGGCAGTGGCCTTGAGCGCGGTCATCGACCTCGCCTCCCCGCATTCCTCGACTCGGGCACACACGAACGCGGGCGAGCCTACCGCTTGCGGTGCAGGGTCGCGGAGAGATGGTGCTGCAAGGGCCGGCCGACCGCCGCGAGGTCGTGGACGAAGGTGAGCGTGTCGTCGGTCAGGGTGTAGCGGCGGCGGGTGGCGGTGACGTCCTTGGCAGTGGGGGTGAGGGCCACGTCGTGGGTGGAGAGGTCGACGGCGCCGTCCGCCGCCTGCCCGACCGCGATCTCCGCGATGCCGGTCGGCTGGGTGATCAGCGCCTCCACCCTGCCGTCGGGCTGAAGTCGCCACCAGCCGCTCTCCCGGGCCGCCGGCCGCAGGGGCGCCCCGTCGCCGTCGAGCAGCCAGGCCCTGGCCTCGTAGCGGAGGAAGGGACGCCCGTCGTGACTGAAGGTGACCTCCTGCGCATACCTGAAGTCCCCGGCGAGCGTGGGATACCCGCCCTCGCCCCGCCCGTGCCACGTCCCCAGGAAGCCGAGCACGGGTGCGAGCAGCGCGTGCGGAACGGGCGCCGCATCGGGGCCGCTGCCGTCGGGGTAGGGGATGTCCATGTGCGCTCCTGAGGTTCGTGCCGGTGCCGGGTGAGAGCCTAGGCCGCCCGCCCAGCTGTCCCGGCCCCACGCGCCCACCCACGTCGGCCGATTCGTCCGTGGCCGGATCTCGTCCGTGAGTGACCAAAGTGAACCTGTGATAGTTCAGAGTTCATCGGTTACTGACGGTAAGTGCTTGCTTTACCCGGCTTTTACCCGTAGACCTGCTCCATCAGCAGCCGTGACTCTGGGGGGAGTTGGCTTATGGAAGGCACGGTTGACGGGTTTCGCTATGGCGTCGTGACGCCGGTGGCGGCCTATCTCATGGCCTGTCTGGGAGGGGCGCTCGGACTGCGCTGCATCGTCCGGTCCCTGCTCAACGACCAGTCGTGGAAACCCGGTTGGCTGGCGCTGGGCGCCGCGTCGATCGGTTGCGGTATCTGGACGATGCACTTCATCGCCATGATCGGCTTCCAGGTCGAGGAGACGAGGATCCGCTACGACGTGGGTCTGACCCTCCTCAGCCTCGCCGTGGCGGTCATCGTGGTCGGCATCGGTGTGTTCATCGTCGGTTACCGCGGCGCCGGCACCGCCAACCTGGCGCTGGCGGGCACGGTCACCGGACTCGGCGTGGCCGCGATGCACTACCTGGGCATGTACGCGATGCGGCTCAACGGCGCGGTCAACTACGACGTGTTGACGGTCGCCCTGTCCATCCTGATCGCCATCGTCGCCGCCAGCGCGGCACTGTGGGCCGCCGTCACCATCCGGGGGTTCATGACGAGCCTCGGGGCCAGTCTCATCATGGGCGTGGCCGTGTCCGGTATGCACTACACGGCGATGGCCGCGGTCAGCGTCCATGTGCACGGCACGACCGGCGGCACCTGGGACGGCGAATCGACCTCCTCGCTGCTCCTGCCGATGCTGCTGGGACCGGTCATCTTCCTCGTACTCGCCGGCGTGGTCGTGATGTTCGACCCCCTGCTCGTCATGGGCGACAGCAACGGGAACCGCCCCACCTCCCGCCGACGCCCCGCCGAGCCGCCCGCCGAGGAACCGGCCGCACCACAGCACAGGTCGGCCTTCGACCCGCCCGCGGCCCGCCCGCACGCCCGGCAGCACCCGTACGAGGCATCGCACCGCACCGGCGACTGGTGACCGGCACCACCCGCCAACAGCCCCTCACCCCCGCGGCGTTCACGTGCGACAGGACGGCCCTCCCCCTGCTCGGCCTCCGCCGGCCCATTGTTACGGTGCACCGGTGTCTGACTCATCACGCGATACCGCCGAGGGCGCCGGCTGGGGCGCCGCAGAACCCGGCGCGTACGAGCGGCTGATGCCGCCCAAGGTCGAGAAGCTCTCGTGGCTCGACCCGCGGACCCTGTGGGCGGCCCGCAACGGCGTGCTGGCCTCCTGGTTCGGGGACCCCACCGGCCGTACCCGCAGCCGTTGGGTGGCCCAGCGGGCGGCGGCCGGAGCGCCCGCGGACAAGGTGATCCGGCGGGACGACCCGGACCGGTTCTCCTTCATGGTGATCGGCGACACCGGAGAGGGCGACGCGCCCCAGTACGCCGTCGTTCCCGGCTTCCTGAAGGTCAGTCAGGACACCCGTTTCTCCGTCGTCGCCAGTGACGTGATCTACCCGGTGGGCAGCGCCGACGACTACGACACGAAGTTCTTCCGCCCGTACCGGGACTATCCGGCGCCCATATACGCGATACCGGGCAACCACGACTGGTACGAGGACCTCGGCGCGTTCATGCGCGTCTTCTGCGCCGACACCCCGGCCCTCACCCCCGAGCCCGGGCCACGCCCCCTCAGCCGGGCCTGGCTGCGCTCCCTGCTCTGGCACCGGCCGAACACGCACGACGGACAACGCCTGGACCAGGCACGGCGGTTGCGTTCCGCGAGCGGGCAACAGGCGGACCAGCCCGGCCCGTACTGGGCGATCGACGCCGGACCGGTGCGGATCATAGGCATCGACACCGGACTGCTGGGGACGATCGACGCCGAGCAGGGCGCGTGGCTCCGCGAGGTGTCCCAGGGCCCGCGCCCGAAGATCCTCATCACCGGCTCGCCCCTGTACGTGGACGGCGAGCACCACCCGTGCCCCATCGACGGGGGCGGCACGGTCGACGACATCGTCCGCGACCCTGAGCACCACTACGTCGCGGCGATAGGCGGCGACATCCACAACTACCAGCGCTACCCCGTCGACGTGGACGGCCGCACCATCCAGTACGTCGTCTCGGGAGGCGGCGGTGCCTTCATGCACGCCACCCACACCATCCCGCGCGTCTCCGTCGCGAACGTCACGGAGCAGGACTTCCGCTGCTATCCGCTGCGCGGCGACTCCCTCGCCTTCTACAGCACCCTGTACGGGCGCCGGATGCGGCTGCGCCGCTTCTTCACCCTCACCGAGGCCGACGCGGCGGCCGTGATCGCCGAGCGCCTGGGCATCCCCCTGACCCGCTCCCCGGGCCGGCCCGCCCGTGTCACCTTCCGCACCCGTCTGGTCGCCAGTCTGCTGGGCGCGGGCGGCCGCCCCGACCGCACCTCGCGGTTCCGGCTCCCGGTCCGCAAGATCTACACCCAGCTGTTCTCCCCCAGCTCCGCGACCTACAGCCCGCCGTTCTTCAAGTGCTTCCTGCGCCTGGACGTCACCCCGGAGACGATCCGACTGCGCTGCCACGCGGCCACGGGCAATCTCCGCCAGGAGCTGGACCCGCCGGTCGAGGACGAGGTCACCATCCCGCTGATCTGATCGCGGCGGCGGGGAACATCGCGGGCCCTGATCAAGTTGCCCCAGCTGTACGACGTCGATCGGTGCTCACCTGGAGGAGCCGGTGCCCCCCACCTCTCGCCCGTTGCGCAAGCTGGGCTTCTTGACCATCGGTCTCTTCGACGACGCGGATCCGCGCCGCGGCCACGAGTCCACGCTGGAGATCATCGAGCTGGGCGAGCGGCTCGGCTTCGACAGCGCCTGGCTGCGCCACCGGCACCTCCAGTACGGCATCTCCTCCCCGGTCGCCGTCATGGCGGCCGCCTCGCAGCGCACGAGCCGTATCGAACTCGGCACCGCGGTCATCCCGCTCGGCTGGGAGAACCCGCTGCGGCTGGCCGAGGACCTGGCGACGGTCGACCTCCTGTCCGGCGGCCGGATCAACCCGGGCGTGAGCGTGGGCCCGCCCATGCACTACGACCAGGTCAAGGGTGCGCTCTACCCGGACACCGCCGACGTCGAGGACTTCTCCTACGAGCGGGTGCGGCGGCTGCTGGACCTCGTACGCGGCAAGCCGGCGACCGACTTCAGCGGCGTCGAGGGCTTCGAGGTGTTCTCCAACCGGGTGCAGCCGCACTCCCCCGGCCTGGGCCGACGCCTCTGGTACGGCGGCGGCAGCCTGAGTTCGGCGCGCTGGGCCGGTGAGCACGGCATGAACTTCCTGACCAGCAGCGTCGTCAAGGCCGAAGCCCCGGAGGAGACAACGGACTTCGCCCAGATCCAGCTCTCCCACATCCGGGCGTTCCGTGACCACCACCCCGACGGCGAGGCCGCTCGCGTCTCCCAGGGCCTGGTCGTCATCCCCACCGACTCGGCCACACCCGAACAGCGGGCGCGGTACGAGGAGTACGCGGCGAAGCGCACCCCTCGCACGACGTCGCCGCAGGGCCCGGCCCGTCTGATGTTCGCGCCGGACATCGTCGGCACCTCGGCCGAGATCGCCGAACGGCTGCACGCGCACGTCGCGTTCCGCGAGGTCGACGAGGTCGCCTTCGCGCTGCCGTTCACCTTCGACCACGAGGACTACGTGCAGATCCTCACGGACATGGCCACGCGGCTCGGACCTGCGCTCGGCTGGCAACCGTCCGCCTGACACGGACCCGTCCAGAAGGCGGCGCCCGGCCGGTCCGACAGCGGCAGGGCGCCGCGCGGGCGGTGCGTGTCCGCCTCTTCCGAATCCCCTACTCCGCGGGCGTCGGCACCCACCACACCAACGCGGTGCCGCCGTCCGGCAAACGGCTCAACTCCAGCTCCCCGCCCAGCTGCTGGGCCCGTTCCGCCATGTTGCGCAACCCGCTGCGACGGCCCTCGGACGGGATGCCGACGCCGTCGTCGGAGACGGTGAGGCGCACATGGCGGGAGTCCTCCGTGAGCACGACGTCGGCGCGACCGGCCCGCGCGTGCCGGGCGATATTGGTGAGCGCCTCGGAGAGCACCGCCACCACATGGTCGGCGATCTCGCGCGACACCCGGGTGTCCAGCAACCCCTCCATGCGCACGCTGGGCGCGAAGCCCAGCACCGGCGCCGCCTCGCCCGCCATCCGCACCGCACGTGCCCGCAGACCGGCGCCGCCGACACCCCCGCGCGCCCGCAGGCCGAAGATCGTCGACCTGATGATCTTGATGGTCTCGTCGAGGTCGTCCACCGCGCGCACCACGCGCTCGGAGGCCTCGGGGTGATCGATGAAGCGGCCCACGCTCTGCAGGGTCATGCCCGTGGCGAACAGCCGCTGGATCGCCAGGTCATGCAGGTCACGGGCGATGCGGTCGCGGTCCTGGAGCACCGCGACCTCCTCGGCGTCCGCGCGCCGCTCCGCCAGCTCGATCGCGACCGCCGCCTGCGCGGCGAAGCCCTTCAGCGGCTCGATCTCCTTGCCGGAGAACACCGCCCGGCCCCGCTCACGGACCAGCAGGACCACACCCCGGACAGCCCCGGGGTCCGTTCCGATGGGGACCGCCACGGCCGGGCCGAGCCCGGCGAACCCGCCGGACCCCGTCGACATCCGTTCGTCGTGGGACACGTCGCCGCTGGTGACCGGGGTGCCGGCGGCGAAGGCCGCACCGATGAGGTTGTCCTTGCCGGGCACCACCAGACCCCGGTGTGTGTCCGCGTCCGTCCCGACCGCGAGTTCCAGCACGAGGGAGTCGGTGTCCGCCATCGGCACCGCGACCACGGCCAGTGCCGCGCCGGTGATCTCGCGGGCCCGGTCGGCGATCAGCCGCAGGACCTCGCCCTGCTCGCCACCGGACATCAGCGTGTGGGTGATCTCCGCGTTCGTCCGGAGCCAACGCTCCCGTAGCCGGGACTCCTCGTACAGGCGGGCGTTGTCGATGGCGACCCCGGCCGCCACGGCCAGCGTCGACGTCACCGAGACGTCCTCCTCGTCGAACTGCGCCCCGCCCCGTTTCTCGGTGAGGTAGAGATTGCCGAAGACCTGGTCGCGCACCCGGATGGGAACACCGAGGAAGGTGTTCATCGGCGGGTGGTTGGGCGGGAAGCCATAGGACGCCGCGTGTTCGGAGATCTTCGCCAGGCGCAGTGGCTCGGGATGGCGGATCAGCTCCCCGAGGATGCCGTGTCCCTCCGGGAAGGGGCCGATCCGGGCGATCTGCTCCTCGGCGACCCCGACCGTGTGGAAGGCCGACAGCCGCCTGCCGTCCGGGCCGATCACCCCCAGGGCGGCGTACTCCGCGTCGACCAGCACCGCGGCGGCCTCGACGATGCTGTGCAGCGCCTGCTCCAGGTCCAGCTCCCGGCCGACGGAGAGCACCGCTTCCAGCAGGCTGTGCACCCGGTCGCGGGTGCCGCGGGCCGCGTCGATCCGGGCCTGCAGCTCCTCCAGCAGCTCGTCCAGCCTCAGCTGCGGCAGCCGTACACGGGCCTCCCGGGACTCTTCGGAGCCTCCCACCTGCGTCTCCTCCGATCCCCTGGCCGCACGGACGCCGCCCGCTCCGGTACCGCTCACGGTATCGGCCCCCCTCATGCGTCACGGCACGGGAACGGGGGCGGTGCCATCGGCCCCTAAGCCGCCCGCCGTGGGCCGAGCGGCCTGGGAAGGGAACCGGTCGGCCCCGCCCGGGAGCGCGGAACCGGGACCTTCGTCCCCGATCACGGTGCCGATGGTCCCTCGCCTCCCCGCACCACCCCGAAGAGGCCGATATGCCGGATTTCCCCTTGCTATACAGGGGCTGCCGCCACGCGATCAGCGTCCGTCGGTTCCCGCTTTCCCCGCCCCGTCCCAGCCCTGGGAGGCTTCATGCTGTCCGCCGAGTCCACCGCCGCCGTGAAGGCCACACTGCCCGCCGTGGCCGGGGCGCTCGACGCGATCACCACCCGGTTCTACACCACGATGTTCCGCGACCGGCCCGAGTTGCTGGACGGGATGTTCAACCGCGGCAACCAGGCCGACGGCACCCAGCAACGGGCACTGGCCGGCTCGATCGCCGGCTTCGCCGCCGCCCTCGTCGACGACCCCGGCACCAGGCCGGACGCCCTGCTGGCGAGGATCGCCCACAAGCACACCGCGGTCGGGGTCACCGACGCGCACTACACGATCGTCCACAAGTACCTCTTCGGCGCGATAGCCGAGGTCCTCGGCGACGCGGTCACCCCGCAGGTGGCCGAGGCCTGGGACGAGGTCTACTGGCTGATGGCCGGTGCCCTGATCGCCCAGGAGGCCCGCCTCTACCAGGAGGCGGGGGTGACGCCGGGCGAGATCTGGCGGCCGTGGACCGTCGTCGAGCGCCACGAGGACACCACGGACGTGACCTCCTTCCTGCTGCGTCCCGCGGACGGCCGACCCGCCCCGGCGGCGAAGGCGGGACAGTACGTCAGCGTCCGGACCCGCATGCCGGACGGCGTGCACCAGGTGCGCCAGTACAGCCTGTCCGCGGACCCCGGCGGCGACCTGCGCCGCATCACGGTCAAACGGGTCGCGGGGACGGACACCGCCCCGGACGGCGAGGTGTCGCATCTGCTGCACCGCACGGTGCGCCCCGGGGACGAACTGACCCTCTCGGCGCCCTGCGGCGACGTCTCCCTCGACGAGGCCGACACACCACTGGTCCTCGTCTCCGCGGGCATCGGCTGCACCCCCATGGTCGGCATGCTCGCCCACCTCGCCGCAACCGGCTCCACCCGCCGGGTCCTCGTCCTGCACGCGGACACCGCCCCGGCCGCACACGCCCTGCGCGCCGAGACGCGTGATCTGGCGGACCGGCTGCCGTACGCGGCGACCGAGTTCTGGTACGAGCGGCCCGGCCCCGCCGAACCCGACGCGCACACCGGTCTGATGGACCTCACCGGTCTGGACGTACCGACCGACGCCACCGTGTACCTGTGCGGCCCCCTGCCCTTCATGCGCACGATCCGCACCCGGCTGCTGAGCCTCGGCATCCCCGCACACCACATCCACTACGAGGTGTTCGGCCCCGACCTGTGGCTGCCCGACACGGCCTGACCACCTAGCCCGTGCTGGTGGTCCACGCCTCCCTCACATCCTGTGCCGTCGGTCCTCGGCCGCGCCCATGCGTTCGGGCACGATGGCGACCGGGCAGGCGGAGTGGTGCAGTACTCCATGCGCCACCCGGCCCAGTTGGAGCCCGAAGTGGCGTTGATGGCGCCGGGCTCCGATGACCAGGAGGTCGGCGTCGCGCGAGGCGTTCACCAGTGCGGTCCGGGTGTGGCCCTCGACCGTGCGGCGGCGCAACTCGACATCGGCCGGGGCGTCCTGGAGCGCCGCTTCGAGTTCCTCGGCCGCCCGCTGTTCGTGCAGCCTGGCGGGCTCTCCGGCGAGCAGCGGATGGCCGGCGGATTCGTGCGCGGGGCACCGCCAGGCCCGTACGGCCTCCACCGGCACCCCACGCCGCCGAGCCTCCTCGTAGGCGAAGACCACCGCTGCCGAGCCCATCGGTTTCTCCGCGACCCCGACGACGACACGACCGTGCGTGCCGGTCCGGGCCTGGTTGTCATGGCTGCCCCGCACGACGATCATCGGGCAGTGCGCGTGACCCGCCACGGTCAAGCTCACCGAACCCGACAGAGCCTCGGCGATGCCGCTGCGGCCTCGGCTGCCCGTCACCAGCAGCGAGGCGCTCCTGCTCTCCCTCACCAGCACGTACTCGGGCTCCTCGGCCACCACCTCGGTGGAGATCTTCACGTCGGGCCCGCGGCTGTGGGCACGACGGGCCGCGGTCTCGACGATGCCCTCGGCCCGCGACCACTCATACGGCTCGCCCTGGTCCTCGGCGAGCCGGGCGCCCTCGTACCGCTCCCACAGCGAGGCGTACACGAGGCGCAGCGGCGCCCCGCGCCGGACGGCCTCGTCGACGGCCCAGTCCACGGCGCGCAGGCCCGGCTCGGAGCCGTCCACGCCGACGACGACCGGCAGGTCCATCGCCCTCACCTTCCCGTTCCGAGGTCGCATCGGATCACTCGGGTGCGTCCGGCCGCTGGCATGGCTGCTCCTCCTCAGGAGTGGGGGACGACGGCGACGGGGGCGGCGGAGTGGTGCAGGACGGTGTGCGTGACAGGGCCGATGTGGGCGCCGAACGGGCTGCGGCGGACCCGGCGGCCGACGACGACCAGGGAGGCATCGCGGGAGGCGTCGACGAGATGGTTGCCGGGGGTGCCGTAGCGGGACTCCTCCGTGATCTCGACGTCCGGGTGCTTCTTGCGCCACGGCGACAGGACCTCGGCCAGCGCGGTGGTCTCGCGCCGGGCCAGTTCCGCGTGGAGTTCGAGGTCCGAGGCGAGCCCGTAGGCGTAGTACGGGGGCGGGTTCCAGCCGTGGACGACCCGCAGGGACGTGGCACGGCGGGCCGCTGCGGCGAACGCGAACCCGATCAGCTCCTCGTCCGGGCTCCCGATGTCGAGGCCGAGGACGACGGGCCGGAAAGCGGTGGCCGCGGACGGGATGCCGACGGGATCCATCTCGTGCTCGTCGGCGGCCTGCTCACCGGCCCGGACCAGGACGACCGGCCGCTCGGAGTGCGCCACGACCGACAGCCCGACCGAGCCGACCATGAACCCGCCGATCCCGCTCAGCCCGCGCGAGCCCAGCACCAGCAGCTCGGCGTCCTTCGCCGCGCTCGCCAGGACGTCCGCGGGGTGACCGGACAGTTGCTCGGTGGTCACCTCGAGGCCGGGGTGGCGCAACCGGAGGCCCGCGGCCGCCTCCCGCGGGATCCGCTCGGTCCAGTGGGCCTGCGTCTCCGCGCCCCGCAGCGGTGCCTGTGCCAGGGGCTCCGGTACGGGCTCCCAGACATGGACCAGCTTCAGCGGCAGGCCGAGCGAACGTGCCTCGCGGGCCGCCCATTCGGCCGCGGCACGGCTCTCGGCCGAGCCGTCCAGACCGACGGTGATCGTGCGGGTCATGAGGTCCACCTTCCGAATCCGCTGCATAGGGTCCTGATGCCAGCATCGTCCCCGGCCGAGGTTCCCGGCAGGGGCCGACCGGTCCAGACCGGTGCCGGTTCGGGAGGCGCGCGGGAGTCCGGCCTGTCCACAGGGCCCGTCGGGGTGCATGATCGAGCTCGGCGCGCCGGCGGCACATCGCCGGGGGCTCCTGTACCGGACGGAGAGAGGCGGCCCATGTCCCGGAGCGCGGGTGGACATGTTCCCGGGTGGCGGCGTTCGGTGCCCGGGCTCGGACCGCTGACCGGCTATCGACGTGCCTGGGTGCGAGGCGATCTGCTGGCCGGGGTCACCGTGGCCGCGTATCTGGTGCCGCAGGTCATGGCGTACGCGGGCGTCGCCGGGCTGCCGCCCGTCGCCGGACTGTGGGCGATCCTGCCCGCCCTCGGCGTGTACGCGCTCCTCGGCTCCTCGCGGCTGCTCTCGGTCGGCCCCGAGTCCACGACCGCGCTGATGACCGCCACCGTGGTCGCCCCGCTGGCGGCCGGCGCCCCCGGGCGCTACGCGACCCTGGCGGCCACCCTCGCGGTCACGGTCGGCCTCCTGTGCCTGGTGGCGCGGGCGGTGCGGCTGGGCTTCCTCGCCGACCTCCTCTCCCGGCCGGTCCTGATCGGCTACCTGGCGGGCGTCGCGCTGATCATGATGGTGGACCAGCTGCCGAAACTCACCGGCGTGGGGGCGGCAGGAACCACGTTCTTCCCCCAACTGTGGTCCTTCGCGGGGAACTTGCCCGACGCCCATCTGTCCACAGTGGTTTTCTCGGCCGCCGTGCTCGCGTTCCTCTTCGCGGCGACCAAGTACCTCCGCGCCGCACCCGGGCCCCTGCTCGCCGTGGTTCTGGGCACGGCGGCCGTGGTGGTGTTCGACCTCGACGACCGGTACGGCATCAAGGTGATCGGCGAGGTCCCGTCCGGCCTGCCCGGCCTCGCGTGGCCGGACTGGGGCGAGGTGCCGCATCTCGTCCTGCCCGCCCTCGGAGTGCTCCTGGTCGCGTACACCGACTTCATCCTCACCGCGCGGGCGTTCACCGGACGCGAGGAGGACAAGGGCCCCGGCCTCGACGCCGACCAGGAATTCCTGGCGCTGGGCGCGGCCAACCTCGGCGCGGGCTTCCTGCACGGCTTCCCCGTCAGCAGCAGCGCCAGCCGCACCGCGCTCGCCGCCTCGGCGGGCGCCCGCAGTCAGGCGTACTCCCTGGTCGCCGGTGTCGTGGTCCTCGCCGTCCTGCTGTTCCTCAGCCCTCTGCTCGCCCGCACGCCGTCCGCCGTGCTCGGCGCGCTCGTCGTCTACGCCGCCGTCCGCATGATCGACCTGGCGGGCTTCCGGCGCCTGGCGTCCTTCCGCCGCCGTGAACTCCTGCTCGCCCTCGGCTGCCTGGCCGGGGTGCTCGCCCTCGACATCCTCTACGGCGTGCTCGTCGCGGTCGGTCTGTCGGTGGCGGAGCTGCTGGTCCGGGTGGCCCGTCCGCACGACGCCGTCGAAGGCCTGGTGCCCGGGATCGCGGGCATGCACGACATCGACGACTATCCGCAGGCCCGCACGATCCCCGGACTGCTGGTCTACCGCTACGACTCACCGCTGTTCTTCGCCAACGCCGAGGACTTCCGCCGCCGCGCTCTCGCCGCCGTCGACGAACAGACCCGGCCCGTCCGCTGGTTCGTCCTCAACACCGAGGCCAACGTGGAGGTCGACATCACCGCGCTCGACGCGGTCGACGAACTGCGCCGCGAACTCGCCGGGCGCGGCGTCGTGTTCGCCCTGGCCCGGGTCAAGCAAGACCTCCTGGACGACCTGGCGGCGTACGGCCTCACGGACTCCGTCGGCACCGACCACATCTTCCCCACCCTGCCGACGGCCGTGGCCGCCTACCGGCAGTGGAGCGAGGCGAACCCCGAGGAGACCCCGGCGAAGTAGCGGAGAGCGGGCCATGCGGGGCCGCGTGGCCCGGTCCAGGGGCCGGGTGGCCCATGGACCGCCATCGCCGACGGGCGGAGGCTGGTCATGGCAGTTCCCACACCCGTCGGGAGGCACGCCGTGACCACCATCACCCCCACGCCCAGCATGCTGCGGGCCCTGCCCGCCGAGCACCGGCAGCGGCTCATGCGCGTCGCCCGCGAGGTCTCGTTCCCGCAAGGAACTCGCCTGTTCGCGGAAGGCGCCAAGGCGGACCGGTTCTGGATCATCCGCACGGGCACGGTCGAGCTCGACATGCACGTGCCCGGCCGCAGCGCGGCCGTGATCGAGATCCTCCGGCACAACGAACTCGTCGGCTGGTCCTGGCTGTTCACCCCGCACGCCTGGCACCTGGGCGCCACGGCGACGACGCCGGTACGGGCGTACGAGTTCGATGCCACAGCCGTCCGCATGATGTGCCAGGAGGACCCGGCCATGGGCCACACCATCGCCCAGTGGGTCGGCGACGTGCTCGCCCACCGGCTGCGCTCCGCCCGGGTCCGGCTGCTGGACCTCTACGCCCCCTACGGCGCCGGCAGTGCTGTGTGACCGCGTCCGCGCCCCGTGGCGAATGGGACCGGACGGCCCTGGTGCATCCCGTCCCTGCGAGCAATGATCGTGGTCACGGACGGTCCGCAGTCCGACCGCCACCGGGGAACGAGGGGTCGTCATGACCGAGGCACGCACCTTCAGCGAACAGGACCCCGTCCGCGTGTTCCTGCTGGACGACCACGAGGTCGTACGACGGGGGCTGACCGACCTTCTCGACTCCGAGCCGGACATCTCGGTCGTCGGTGACGCGGGCACCGTCGAGCACGCGCTCGCGCGCGGTCCGGCGCTGCGCCCGCATGTCGCCGTGCTCGACGTACGGCTCCCGGACGGCGACGGCATCACGGTCTGCCGGGAGCTGCGCAGCCGGATGCCGGAGCTGGCCTGTCTGATGCTGACCTCGTTCGACGACGAGGAGGCCCTGCTCGACGCGATCATGGCCGGGGCCTCGGGCTATGTCCTCAAGCAGATCCGGGGCTCGGACCTGGTCTCGGCCGTGCGCACCGTCGCCTCGGGCCAGTCCATGCTGGACCCCGCGACCACGGCCCGGCTGATGCGCTCGCTGCGCGCCGATCCCGCAGAGAGCCCGGGCATGTCCCCCGAGCTGGCGAGCCTGTCCCCGCGCGAGCGGGACATTCTCGCGCTGATCGGGGAGGGGCTCACCAACCGTGAGATCGGCAAGAAGCTCTATCTGTCGGAGAAGACCGTCAAGAACCACATCAGTCGGCTGCTGGCCAAGCTGGGCGTCCAGCGGCGCGTCCAAGCGGCCGTGATCGCCTCACAGGTGGAGCGGCCGAACACCGGCGAGCGCCCCGGAAGGTGAGGCCCGCCGGGACCGCCCGGAACCTCTCCGCCCCCGCCTCACCAGCGTCCGGCCTCGGTGCCGACGATCGGCTCCGACGGCTTGCCGTTCACGCCCACCGGGACGTCCCCGGCGAGCATCACCCGGTGCATGGTCCGCGGGAAGCCGAGGTGGGCGTTGTCGCCGGGGGCCAGGTGGATGGTGGCACGGTTGTCCCAGAAGGCCACGCTGCCCGGTTCCCAGCGGAAGCGGACGGTGTATTCGGGCCGGACGGCCTGCTCCAGGAGCATGTCCAGGATCGCGGTGCTCTCGGCTCGGGAGATGTCGGCGATCTGCTCGACGTAGTAGCCGTTGACGTAGAGGATCCGCTCCCCCGTCTCCGGGTGGACGCGCACCAGGGGGTGCAGCGAGGCGACCTGGTGGTCCAGCAGATGGCGGACGTAGGAGTCGTCACCGGGACGGGACTGATAGCCGACACCCAGCCGGTGTTCCGCCCGCAGTCCGTCCACGAACTCCCGTACCGGGGCGGAGAGTCCGGCGTACGCGGCGGCCAGATTGGACCAGGTCGTGTCGCCGCCGTACGGCGGTACGGTCTCGGCCCGCAGGATCGTCGCGGCCGGCGGGTCGACACGGGCGCCGTGGTCGCAGTGCCAGCCGCGCAGCAGGGTGTGCCGGCGTCGCCGGAGCCACTCGTCGTGCTCCATGCCGAACCTGCCGCCCAGTTCCAGCCGGTCGGCGGTCGTCTCCACCTCGGGAAAGCCCGGCGGCGAGGCGCTGCCCCGCTTCCGCGGCACCACCGGCTCGCCGAACCGGCGGGCGAACGCCACGTGCCCGGCGTGGTCGAGCCGCTGCTCCCGGAAGAACACCACCTTCCAGCGCAGCACCGCCGAGCGGATCGCGGCGACCACGGCGTCGTCGAGTTCCCCGGCCAGGTCGACACCCGTGATCTCCGCCCCGATGTGCCCGGCGACGGGTTTCACCTCGATCCCCGGGATGTGCTCCGCCTCCGCCGGGCCCGTGTTCGTCGTCATCCGTACTCCGTTGGTCGTCCGCGGCCGCTCCCCGAAGATCGTGTCAGCGATCACGGGTCCTGGCGACAGTGCCCGTCCGGTTGATCACGGCTCACGTCATCCGCGAGGCTGGGGGGACGACACGATCGAGGGAAAAGGTCCGACAGTGATCGACAACCCGGTACACACGCTCAACGACGGTACGACGTTCCCGGCCATCGGCCTGGGTACCTGGCCCATGGACGACGCGGAGGCGGAGCGGGCGGTGGCGCAGGCCCTGCGGCTCGGCTACCGCCTGGTCGACACGGCCACGAACTACGGCAACGAGACCGGCGTGGGCCTCGGTGTCACCCACAGTGGTGTCCCCCGCGAGGAGATCGTCGTCGCGACGAAACTCCCGGGCCGGCACCACGGCTACGAGGAGACCCTGGCCTCCTTCGAGGAGTCCCGCCGCCGCCTCGGCCTGGACCACGTCGACCTCTACCTCATCCACTGGCCGCTTCCCCGCGTCGACAAGTACGTCGACTCCTGGCGGGCCATGATCAAGCTCCGTGAGGAGGGCCTGGTCCGTTCCATCGGCGTCTCCAACTTCACGGTGGAGCACATCGAGCGGCTGGAGAAGGAGACCGGGGTCCTGCCCGTCGTCAACCAGATCGAGCTGCACCCCTTCCTGCGCCAGGACGAGCTGCGTGCCTTCCACACGGCCAAGGGCATCCGCACCGAGAGCTGGAGCCCGCTGGCCCCCGGCTCGACGCTGCTGGACGACCCCGTCGTCGCCGCGGTCGCCGAGGCGCACGGGGTGACGCCGGGGCAGGCCGTCCTGCGCTGGCACACACAGCTCGGCTCGGTTCCGATCCCGAAGTCGTCGAACCCCGACCGGCAGCGCGCCAACCTGGACATCTTCGGTTTCGAGCTCGGGCCCGACCAGATGGCGGCGATCGCCGACCGGGCCGAGGAGCGCCGGGGCGGGGACCCGGAGGTGCACGAGGAGTTCTGAGTTCTGCCGAATCCGGCCCCAACTGCCGGTCTGTGCCTCTATGTTCGCTGCGGAACGTCATCGATCTTCCGCTCAGGCGTCAGGAGGCCCTGTATGCGCACCTCGCTCCGCGTCGGCATATCCGGGGCGGTGGCCGCGGCCGCCGCCCTCACCTGTGGCACCACCGCCCAGGCGACCCCGCCGGGCCCCGGCGTCACGGCCAAGCTGATCAGCCAGGTCACCGTCGGGGGCACCGACTACACCGTCAGAGAGATCACCGTTCCGCCCGGCCAGGCCACCGGCTGGCACTACCACGGCGGCCCCGTGTACGGGTACGTGAAGCAGGGCACGCTCACCCACTACCACTCCGACTGCGCCACCGACGGGGTCTATCCGAAGGGCACCGTCGTCCGGGAGCCGGGCGGACCGAGCGACGTCCACCTCGGCCGGAACCTGGGCGACACTCCGCTCGTCCTCGAGGTGCTGTACGTGCTGCCGCACGGATCGGCCTTCTCCGAGGACGTGCCGAACCCGGGCTGCGACTTCGAGTGATCAGTCCGGGGGCAGCGGCTGTTCGGCCCAGATCGTCTTGCCGGCGCCGGTCTGTCTGCTGCCCCAGCGCTGGGTGAGCTGGGCGACCAGCAGCAGTCCGCGCCCGCCCTCGTCGTAGGCGTGGGCGCGGCGCAGATGCGGCGAGGTGGAACTGCCGTCGGAGACCTCGCAGATGAGGGTGCGGTCGCGGATCAGCCGGAGCTGGATGGGCGGGGCTCCGTAGCGGATGGCGTTGGTGACCAGTTCGCTGACGACGAGTTCGGTGACGAAGCCGGCCTCGTCCAGGCCCCAGGTGGTCAGTTGCTCGGTGGCGGCCTGGCGGGCGTCGGCCACGCGGGCGGGGTCGGGGGCGATGTCCCAGGTGGCGACCCGGTCGGCGCCGAGGGCGCGGGTACGGGCCAGCAGCAGGGCCACGTCGTCGCTCGGCTCCTCCGGGAGCACGGCTTTCAGCACCGTGTCACAGAGGGCGTCGAGGGAGCTGGCGCGTGCGGTGAGGGCGCGGCAGAGCTCGTCGGTGGCGTGGTCGATGTCGCGGTCGCGGTCCTCGATGAGGCCGTCGGTGTACAGGGCGACGACGGCGCCCTCGGGCAGTTCCACCTCGGTGGCCTCGAAGGGCAGTCCGCCGACGCCCAGCGGGGGTCCCGCGGACATGGGGACGAGCTCCGCGCTGCCGTCGGGCAGGACCAGGGCGGGCGCCGGGTGACCGGCGGCGGCGAGGGTGAGGCGGCGCGATACGGGGTCGTAGACGGCGTAGAGGCAGGTCGCGCCGAGTTCGGCAATGTCGTCGTCGCTGTCGTAGGCCGCCAGGTGGGTGACCAGGTCGTCGAGGTGGGTGAGGAGTTCGTCGGGCGGCAGGTCCACGTCGGCGAGGGTGCGGACGGCCGTGCAGAGGCGGCCCATCGTCGCCGAGGAGGTGATGCCGTGCCCGACGACGTCGCCGACGACGAGGGCGACGCGGCTGCCGGAGAGCGGGATGACGTCGAACCAGTCGCCGCCGACGCCCGCGAGGGAGCCGCAGGGCAGATAGCGGTGGGCGACCTCGACGGCGGCCTGTCCGGTCAGCCCCCGGGGCAGCAGGCTGTGCTGGAGGGCGAGCGCGGTCGTGCGCTCACGGGCGAAGCGGCGCGAGTTGTCGATACAGACGGCGGCGCGGCTGGCGAGTTCCTCGGCGAGGGTCGCGTCGTCCTGGACGTAGGGGTCCGAGGGGCCGATACGGACGGCCACGGCGACACCCAGCGTGATGCCGCGGGCCCGGAGGGGCACGGCCAGCATCGAGTGGGTGCCCTCGCGGTAGGGCCGGCCCTTGGGGGCGCGGGCGTTGCGCTCGCGGACCCAGCGGTCGAAGGACGGCTCACCGGCCCGGCCGAGCACGGCCCGGCCCTCGCGCAGGGCCCGCGCGGGCGGCGAGTACGGCGGGTAGACGTCCAGCGCGCCGAGGTGGACGGCGGCCTCCGGGGTGCCCTCGTGGGCGGAGCCGTGGGCGACGCGGCGCAGGACGACGTCCTGGGGCGTGGTGCTGGGCGGTTCGTCCGGGCCGAGGACCCATTCGAGGAGGTCGACGCTGGTGAAGTCGGCGAACCGGGGGACGACGAGCGTCACCAGTTCCTCGGCGGTGCGGACCACGTCGAGGGTGGTGCCGATGGCGTCCGCGGCTTCGTTCAGCAGGGCCAGGCGCTGGCGGGCCCAGTGCTGCTCGGTGCTGTCGAAGGCGGCCAGGGCGACGCCGACCACGTCGTCGACGCCGTTGCGGACGGGCCACATCTCGATGTTCCAGGCGTGGTAGCGGCTGCCGGACGGGGCGCGCGTGTGGCTCTCGTAGTGGAGGGGATCGCCGGTCTCGGCGACGTGCCGCAGATGCCAGTTGAAGCCCCGGCTGTGCTCGGCTTCCTCCACGGTCTCCGGGAAGAACCGGCCGAGCAGGGCCTCCTCCGGTACCCCCATCACCTGGCAGGCCGCGTCGTTGAGCCGCAGATAGCGCTGCTGCGGATCGAAGACCGACATGGACATGGAGGCCTGTTGGAAGGCCTGCCCGGCGAGGGTCGGCTCCGCCCCGCCGGGCTGCTCCGCGGTGATCACGAACCCGCCGGGCGATCCGTCCGGGCCCAGCACCTCGCACGCCCGCAGCGGGAGGGCGACGGGGGTGCCGTCCCGGTGCCGCAGAACGACGGTGCCGGTCCGGGCGGCCAGGACGTCGGGCGACGGGTCCTCGGCGAGCAGCTCGCGCACCGGGAGTCCCACGGCCTCCTCGGCCGGGTATCCGGTCAGCCGCCGGGCACCGTCGCTCCACCCCGTCACCATGCCGTGCGCGTCGATGATCGCCGCGGCCGAGGCGTGCTCCATATCGTCCAGGATGGTCCCTTTGCCGCACCGCAACAACCTCGGTACGGCTACCAGGACTCGTACGTCACTTGCGGTGGTCGCGCAGAGCGGCGAGGGCGCGGTCGGCGTGGGTGTTCATCCGCAGCTCGCTGCGGACGACCTCCAGGACGGTGCGGTCCTGCGCTATGACGAAGGTGACCCGCTTGGTGGGGGCCAGCGAGAAGCCGCGGGTCACCCCGAAACGCTCCCGGATCGTCCCGTCGGCGTCGGACAGCAGCGGCATGCCGAGCGTGTGCTTGCCGGAGAACTCCTGCTGGCGCTCCACGGAGTCGCCGCTGATGCCGACCGGGCGGGCGCCGACGGCGTCGAACTCGGCCGCCAGATCACGGAAGTGACAGGCCTCGGCGGTGCAGCCGGCGGTCATCGCCGCGGGGTAGAAGAACAGGACGACCGGCCCGTCGGCGAGCAGCGAGCTCAGGCTGCGCGGGGTGCCGGTCTCGTCGGGCAGTTCGAAGTCCTCGATCTTGTCGCCGACGTCCATGCGCGCGCTCATGCCTGGCTCTCCGTGTTCCGTGCGACGTTGCGGGCCCACAGGACGAGGGGCACCTGAAGCGGCAGCCGGGCGATCGCGGCGGCCTTCTGCGGGGTGGGGCGGTGACGCCAGTCGACGGCCATCTTCACGTTCGCCGGGAAGACCCCGACGAAGAAGGCGGCCGAGGCCAGGGCGGCGGCCTTGCGGGTGCGGGGCGCCATGAGACCGGCCGCCAGCGCGAACTCGGCGACGCCGCTCGCGTAGGTCCAGGTCCTGGGCGATCCCGGCAGGAACTTCGGGATGGTCGCGTCGAACGAGCGCGGTGCGGCGAAGTGGGTGACCCCGACGCCGGCCAGCAGACCGGCGAGCAGCAGGGGTGAGCGTTGGGACCGGGGCACGGTTCCTCCTAGGGGGCTTGCCGCGCGATATTACTGCACGGTACAAGCAGGTCGTACGGCGGCCTGTTCACCTAAGGGGCAAGGCGGTTGTGGATCCCGGGCGTATGCCCGAACGAGCGGCGGAAGACCTCGATGAACGCGCTCGTGGACGACCAGCCGCAGCGGTGGGCGACGGTGGTGACGGGTGTTCCGTCGGCCAGCATCCGCAGGGCGTGGTAGAGGCGGGACTGAGTGCGCCACTGGGGGAAGGTCATGCCGAACTCGCTGCGGAAGAGTCGGCTCAGGGTGCGTTCGCTCGCCCCGGTCGCGGTGCCGAGGGCGGCCAGGGTGCGCGGGTCGGCGGGGTCGGCGTGCAGGATCTCGCAGACCGCGGCCAGGCGCGGGTCGGTGGCGGCGGGCAGGTGCAGGGGCTGCTGGGGCGAGGCGCGCAGCTGGTCGCGGAGGACGGCGAGCAGACGCCGGCGTTCGGGGCTGTCGTCGGCGGGGGCCCGGGTGTAGGCGACGATCAGTTCGCGCAGCAGGGGGCCCACGGCGAGGACGGTGGGGGCGTCCAGGCCGAGCGGGTTGTCGTCGGAGGCCAGGCCGACCAGGTGCAGGTCGAGGTGGCCGTGGGCGCGGTGGGCGTGGACGGTGCCCGCGGGGACCCAGATGGCACGGTTGCCGGGGGCGAACCAGGTGCCGGCGTCGGTGGTGACGGCCAGGACGCCGGAGCCGGCGTAGACGATCTGGTGGTCATCGTGCCGGTGCGCGTCGATGCGCTCCCCGGCGGCCAGGCTCTGGGCTCGGGTCGGGGCCTGCGGCGTATGGCGGATGTCCGGCACAAGTAGGCAGTTTATCGAAAGCGCGCCAGGCCCCGCTCTCGCGACGATCTCGGTATGACCGCGATACGCCATCTGTCCTTGGGGCACGCCTGCGTCGACGTCTATCAGGGGGCGGTGGCCGCACTGGTGCCGTACTTCGTCGCCGAGCGCGCCTACACCTACGCCGCCGCCTCGGGCGTCGTGCTCGCCGCGTCCTTGTTGTCGTCCGTCGTGCAGCCGCTGTTCGGGGCGCTCACCGACCGGTGGGCGATGCCCTGGCTGCTGCCGCTGAGCGCGCTGACCGCCGGGGCCGGGGTGGCGCTGAGCGGGGTCACCGACTCGTACGCGCTGACCCTCGCCGCGGTCGCCGTGTCCGGGGTCGGGGTCGCCGCCTACCATCCGGAGGCCGCGCGGGCGGCCCGCGCCGCGGCGGGCGGCAGCCACACGGCGATGGGCTGGTTCGCCCTGGGCGGCAACCTCGGCTTCGCCGCGGCACCGCTGCTCGTGATGGCCGTGGTCGGGCTCGGCGGTCTGGGCGCCTCTCCCCTGCTGATCGTCCCCGCCCTCGCGGGGGCGGTGCTGTGCGCGGCGGCGGTCCGAGCGGCCGGACGCCGTTCCGTGTCCGGTCCTGCGTCCGCCGGTGCCGGGCGCGACGACTGGCCGTCGTTCCTGCGGCTTTCGGGGGCGCTCATGTGCCGGTCGGTCGTGTTCGTCGGGCTGAGCGCGTTCGTCTCGCTGTACGTCCGTGAGCGCACCGGGGGCGGGGAGACGGCCGGCACGGTCGCGCTGTGCGTGCTCTACGCCGGGGGTGCGGTGGGCACGGTGGCCGGCGGGCGGCTCGCGGACCGATACGGGCGGCTGGCGGTCGTACGGTGGTCGTACGTGCTGACCGTCCTGGCCGTCGCGGGGCTGGTGCTCGTACCCGGGCCGCTCGTCCATCTGTTCGTCGCGCTCACCTCGGCCGGCCTGTATGTGCCGTTCTCGCTGCATGTCACGCTCGGTCAGGACTGTCTGCCGCGGCGGGTCGGCACGGCGAGCGGTGTCACGCTGGGGCTGACGGTGAGCGTCGGCGGGCTGGCCGCGCCCGCCCTGGGGGCACTCGCCGACGCCACGTCCCTGCGGACCGCGCTGCTCCCGCTCGTCGCCCTGCCCGCGGTGGGCCGGCTCCTGCTGTGCGGGCTGCGCGAACCCGGCGCCGCGGATCAGACGGTGGTCGCCGGCTCCGTGTCGTCGTCGACGGAGTAGGCGAGGAAGTCGTCGACCATGCGGTGGAAGAGGGTGGCCAGCTGCCCCAGCTCCTCCGGGGCCCACTCGGACAGGGCGAGCTGCATGCCGCGCGCTCCGGCGTCCCGGACCCGGTCGATGGCCTGCCGGCCCGTCTCGGTGAGCTCGATGCGCTGGGCGCGCCGGTCGTCGGGGTCCGGGACCCGGGTGACGTACCCCGTCTTCTGGAGCTGTTGCACGGTACGGGTCACGTGCGAGGCCTCCACGCCGAGCCGGTTGGCCAGCTCCCCCGGGCGCAGCGGCTCGGAGTCGGCGACCTGGCGCAGCAGTGCCACGGCGGCCCGGTCCAGCGGCACTCCGGCCAGGGCCATCAGCCGGTCGTGCTGCCGGGCGCGCGTGCTCAGGTACGTGATGCGCGTCAGCGCCCGCTCGATCTCGATCACTTGCGGAGACGCGGGGCCGTCGGGGAGTCCGGGGAGCGATGGGGTGGCCATGCAAGCCACTTTACCATCTTGTTGCGTAACTCAAGTAATCTGCTGCGGACGGTTACGCGGACTGCTGCGCCGGTCGTACGGTCTCGCTCCAGTCCGCGCCGGTCACGATCGACTGCCGCCACCGCCGGATCGCCTTGGGCGGCATGCCGACCGCGAGGGCGCCGCTCACACGGTCGCCGGCGCGGTACACGGCGACGAACCGCCGTTCGGCCAAGTCGCCCTCCACCACGGCGACTTCGTCGTGGCCGCGCAGGAAGCCGTACGCCTGGATCTTCATGTCGTACTGGTCGGACCAGAAGTAGGGCACCGGCGCGAACGGCTTGCGAGCCTCCTCGGGTGCGAGGAGGTTGCGGGCGGCCGCCATGCCCTGTTCGGCGGCGTTGGTGCGGTGCTCGATCCGCATCGACGTCCCGAACAGCGGGTTGTCCCAGCGGGCGACGTCACCGGCCGCGTACACGTTCCGCGCGGCCTCGCAGTACTCGTCGCAGACCACTCCGTCGCCGAGAGCCAGGCCGCTGTCGTCGAGCCACTCGGTGTTGGGCAGCGAGCCGATGGCCACCAACACCTCGTCGGCCTCGACCACTTCGCCGCCCGCGAGCCGCACCCCGTCCTCGGTCACCTCGGTGACCGTGACCCCGCAGCGCAGCCGCACGCCCCGTTCGAGATGCGCCTGCGAGAGCACCTGCCCGACCTCCGTGCCGACGGCGTGCGCCAGCGGCACCGGGGCGGGTTCGAGCACGGTCACCTCGGCGCCGAGACGCCAGGCCACCGCGGCGGCTTCCGCGCCGAGGAATCCGGCGCCGACGACGACCAGCCGCCGCCCCGGGCCCAGCCGGTCGCGCAGGGTCAGGGCGTCGTCCAGGGTGCGCAGCACATGTGCGCCCCCGCCGGGCAGCCGGCGCGGCCGGACGCCGGTGGCCAGGATCAGTCCGTCGTACGGCACCGTCGAGCCGTCGGCCAACCGTACGGTCTGCTCGGTGAGTTCGAGGCCGGTCGCCCGGACGCCGAGGCGCAGGTCCAGGCCGAGCGCGGTCAGGTCCGCGGGGGTGCGCAGGTCCAGCCGCTCGGGCTGCCACTCGCCGGACAGCAGCTGCTTGGACAACGGCGGGCGGTCGTACGGCGCAAGGGGTTCGTCGCCGACGAGGGTGAGCGGGCCGGTGTGGCCCTCGCGGCGGAGGGTCTCGGCCGCGGCGAGTCCGGCGGCCGAGGCTCCGACGACGACGATCCGGTTCACTGCTGGACCAGTCGGATCGCGGCGGCCGGGCAGACCGCGACGGCTTCCTTGACGTCGTCGACGAGTTCGTCGCCGACCTCCTCCGCCAGCAGGATCGCGATGCCGTCGTCGTCCTGGTCGAAGACGTCCGTCGCGGCGAGCACGCACTGCCCCGAGGCGACGCACTTGTCGGCTTCCAGCTCCACCTTCATGGGATTGCCCTTCTTGTCGCGTGTTGCTTGTTCGTTCGCGGGACGGGGAGCCGTCACCAGGCCACCGGCAGCTCGTGGACGCCGTAGATGAACGCGTCGTGCTTGAACTTCACGTCCTGGACGTCGCAGGCGAGCCTGAGGGTGGGGATGCGTTTGTAGAGGGTGCCGTAGACGACCTGGAGCTCCATGCGTGCCAGGGGCTGGCCGAGGCACTGGTGGATGCCGAAGCCGAAGGCCACGTGCCGGCGGGCGTCCCGGGTGATGTCGAGACGGTCGGGGTCCTCGAAGGCCTCGGGGTCGCGGTTGCCGATCTCGTTCACCACGATGATGCCCTCGCCGGCCTTGATGACCTCTCCGGCGATCTCGATGTCCTCCGTGACCGCGCGGCGGCGTCCCTGGTGGGTGATGTTCAGGTAGCGCAGCAGTTCCTCGACGGCCGAAGCCACCAGTTCGGGGTCGTCGCTCTCGCGCAACAGGGCGAGCTGGTCGGGGTGTTCAAGGAGGGCGGCGGTACCGAGCGCGATCATGTTCGAGGTGGTCTCGTGTCCGGCGATCAGCAGGAGCAGCGCCATCTCGGTGGCCTGCCGATGGTCGAGTTCGCCCGCGGTGATCCGTCCGGCGATGCTCGACAGCAGGTCGTCCCTGGGGTCGGCGAGCCGCTTGCCGATCATCGTGGCCAGGTAGCCGGCGATCTCCCGGGTCGCCACACCGCGCTGCTCGGGGGTCGCGGCGCTGCTGACCATCGTCTTGGTGTGGGACTGGAACATCTCGTGGTCCTCGTAAGGCACCCCGAGCAGTTCGCAGATCACCAGCGAGGGGATGGGCAGGGCGAGCGCCTCGACGAGGTCGACCGGTTGCGGGCCCGCGAGGAGGTCGTCGATCAGGCCGTCCACGATCCGCTGCACGGCGGGCCTGAGCGCCTCGACCTTCTTGATGGCGAAGGGCGCCGTCACCAGCCGGCGCAGCCGGGCGTGTTCGGGGTCGTCCATCATGATGAAGCTGAGCTTGCCCTCGCCGCCCTCGGAGCTGGCCTTGGGCGGGAAGCCGGGGCGGTCGATGTCCGAGCTGACCCGGGCATCGCCCAACAGGGCGCGCTGCTCGGCGTAGCGGGTCACGAGCCAGGGTTCACTGCCGTCCCACAGCCGTACCTTCGCCAACGGCCCCTGCTCCTGGAGCTCTTTGAGGCCGGGCGGCGGGTCGAAGGGGCAGCGGGCGGCCCGCGGCATGGGGAACTCGGGAACAGCCAGTGCGTCGGCCATGGTTCTCCTCGGTGGTGGGGGCTCCGGTCGGGGGTCGGAGCGCCGGGGGAAGGGGTGAGGCCTCGATGAGCACATGCAAACAGACGGGCCTGACGGGCTCCGGTCAGTTCCCTGACAGAAAGCTGACGTGACCCAGATCACATGCCAAACGTAGGCTGAATGGCTTCACAACTCACCTTTTCCCTTAATGAGTTGACCATGTCGACCAGTGCCGCGAGCGAACGAAGACACCTTGTCCGACACCGCGAGGACGGAGTGTCCCGGGCGTTTGCTCCCGCGTCTCAGGCCTCGGCCTCGGCCCGTCCCAGCCAGTAGCCGAAGCCCCGCCGGGTGTGGATCAGCGCCGGAGCGTCCCGGTCCACCTTGCGCCGCAGCCGGGACACGAGCTGCTCGATGGCGTTGTCGCCTCGCAAGTCGCCCCAGACGTACCGGCTGATCTGGTCCTTGGACAGCACCCGGTGGGCGTTGACGAGGAGATGGCGCAGCAGCCGGTACTCCGCGGGCGTGAGGTCCAGTGTCAGCGTTCCGCGCCGCGCCTGGCAGCGGGCGTCGTCGAGCACCAGGTCGCCGTAGCGCGGTCCGCCCTCGTGGTGCCGGACCGGGCCCGGGCCGCGCAGCAACACCTGCGCCCTGGCCAGGACTTCGGCCACCCGGAAGGGTTTGGTGACGTAGTCCCTCTCGCCCAGGCCGAGTTCGGGCAGGAGGCTGCCCAACGAGTCGTCCGCGGTGAGGAACAGGACCGGCGGCCGGTGCGTGCCGGGCGGCAGGCGCCGACGGCCGAGGCCGGGCACGTCGGGCAGGGTCGTGTCGAGGACGACGAGGTCGTAGCGGTGCTCCGCGGCCCGCGTCAGCGCCTCGGTCCCGGTGCCGGCCACGGAGGTGCGGTAGCCCGCCAACTCCAGGGTGACGGAGAGCAGTTCGGTCACCTCCGGCCCGCCGACGACCAGCACGTGCTGCCCGGAGCCACGCGCGAGCGCCGGCCTCTCACCGGTCACGCGCGGGCTGCTCCTTCCCCTGCGTCACCGGTGCCAGCCAGATGCCGACGACCGCGTCGGCGAGCCCGGTGGCGCAGTCGTGCCAGCTGGAGCGCGCGGTGGGGCGGTGCTCGGCGAGGGCCCGCTCCCGTTCGGCGGGCAGGTGGATGAGCAGATGGCGTGCCATGTCGCCGCGTTCGGCACGGACCTCGGGGGGCAGTGCGGGCAGGCACCGGTGCACTCCGTCGACGTTCTGCCGCAGGGACGGGGAGGCCAGGGACTCCTCCACCATGATCCGGTGCAGTGCCGGGTCGGTCATCACCTGCGCGCAGAACCGCGCGAACCAGGTGGGGCCGCCCAGAGCCGCAAGGTGTTCGGGGACCGGGCGGACCAGACAGTCCACCCAGTCCCGCAGGTCCGTGGAGTCGCCGATCCCGGCCAGCAGCCGGGCGCGGATCTCCTCGATGCGCTCGGCATGCTTGCGGACGATGGCGCGGACGAGGTCGGCCTTGGTGCCGAAGTGATAGCCGACGGCGGCGTTGTTGCCCTGTCCCGCGGCCTCGCTGACCTGACGGTTGGAGACGGCGTAGACCCCGCGCTCGGCGAACAGCCGTTCGGCCGCGGTCAGGATCGACTCCCGGGTCGCGCTGACCTGCTCCGCCCGTACCGCCCTGCCTGCCGCCATCATCACCATCACACCGGGACTTCCCTCAGCCCTGCGACGACCAGCCCCTCGAGCCGTCGCGGGTCCTCCGCCGCCACGGCGGGTTCCAAGGACGGAAGCCTACGCAACAGCACGTCGAGGACCGTGATCCAACCAAGTCAAGCAGTTGACTTAAGGTCGTGGAACCCCGCCCGACCGCGCTCATTCCCGGGCACCCTGAGAGATAGGTCAGGTCCCGGCGAGGGTCTCCAGCCACTGCTGCAACAGGCCGGACTCGGCCGGAGTGAAGGAGGCGTGCGGCTCCGCGCGCAGCCGGGCCGCGAGGGTGGCGGCCGCGACCGGTACTCCGTCCCCCTGCGCGGGTCCGGCCGGGCGCGTCAGGGAGTCGATCACCGCGTCCCGCAGGCGGGCCGAGAATCCCGGATCCGGATACTGCTCCGACCTGGTGAGCATCGACAGGGACGCGCCCACGTTGGCGGACATGATGATCTGCGTGGCGAGGACGGGCGGGACGGTGAGCCGGCCGGCCGCCGCGCAGCGTTCGAGGATCGCGTGCAGCAGGGCGTGCGCCTCGCTCACGGCGGCGGGCGGGACCGTCAGCTCGGGCGAGTACATCAGGCGGTAGTGGTGGGGATGCTCCAGCGCGAACCGCATGTGGTTGTCCCAGCCGCTCTTCAGGTCCGCGACGGGGTCCTCGCTGGGCCGGGCCGCGCGCTTGGAGGCGAGGTACTGCTCGAATCCCCGGTCCACCACGGCGGCGAGCAGCCCGGCCTTGTCGCCGAACAGCCGGTAGAGCATCGGCGCGCCCACGCCGGCCGCCTCGCACACGGCACGGGTGGAGACTTCGGCGGCCGGGGCCGTCGCCAGCAGTTCCGCGGCGGCTTCCAGGATCTTTTCCCTCGCGTCCATATCTGCACGGTACGACATTCGTAGCGCTGATACGAGCCCGGGATTACCATCGCTACGAAGCTGTGTTATCGTCGTTACGTGATGCACGTAGCGTCGCTAACAGAAGGAGCGGACATGACCACACAGCAGCGCGTCGCGATCGTCACCGGAGGATCGCGTGGCATCGGACGCCAGGTCGCCCAGCAGCTGGCCGCCGACGGGTTCGCCGTCCTCGTGGGATACGCGGGCAACAAGGACGCGGCCGACGAGGTGGTGCGCGACATCGAGGCCGCCGGGGGCTCCGCCGTCGCCGTCCGCGCGGACGTCGGCGACGAGACCGAGGTGGCCGCCCTGTTCGACCTGGCGGAGGCCACGTACGGCGGGGTGGACGCCGTGGTGCACGCGGCGGGGCGGATGCTGCTGGCACCCGTCGCGGAGCTCGATCTCGACGAGCTCGACGCCCTGTACCGCACCAACATCCGCGGCACGTTCGCCGTCGGCCAGCAGGCTGCCCGGCGGCTGCGTACGGGCGGGGCACTGGTGAACTTCTCCAGCTCGGTCGTCGGCCTCGCCTTCCCGACCTACGGCGCGTACGCCGCGAGCAAGGGGGCGGTCGAGGCGCTGACGCTGGTCCTCGCCCGGGAGCTGCGGGGCCGTGACGTCACCGTCAACGTGGTCGCGCCCGGCCCGACCGCCACCGACCTCTTCCTCGACGGCAAGGACGAGGAGACCGTCGCCCGGCTGGCCGCCCAGCCGCCGCTGGAGCGCCTCGGCACACCGCGGGACATCGCCTCCGTGGTCTCCTTCCTGGTCGGTCCGGGCGGGCACTGGGTCAACGGGCAGGTGCTGCGGGCCAACGGCGGGATCATCTGAGGGACGGCCGGGCCGGCGGGGCCGAGTCCCCCCGGGTGCCCCTGCCCTCGTCCGGGACACCGCCGTTCAGGCGAAACCGCCCGCACGCGCGCGTGCAGGCACCGGGGCGTGTCGACAACTGACCCGTGACCCTCCCCCTGATCCCGCCCATGCTCGCCACCTCCGGCACCCTGCCGTCGGCCACCCAGGACGCGCACTGGGCCTACGAGACCAAGCAGGACGGCCAGCGCGTCGTGGCGTACCTCGCCGGGGACGGAAGCGTGCTGCTGCGCGCCCGTTCCGGGGAGGACATCACCGCCGCCTATCCCGAACTGGGGGCACTCGGCGCCGCGCTCGGCACGCTGCCCGCTGTACTGGACGGCGAGGTCCTGGCGCTCGACGAACAGGGGCGTGCCGACTTCCAGTTGCTCCAGTCCCGCATGGGGCTGGCCCACGCCCCGGGCAAGGCCGCGCGGAAGGCCGCCGAAGTCCCCGTCCATCTGGTGCTGTTCGACGCGATGCATCTGGCGGGACGCTCCCTCACCGCACTCCCCTATGTCCGACGGCGCGGCCGACTGGAGGAGCTGGGCCTCGACGGACCCTTCTGGTCGACCCCGGGCGCCATCGTCGGACACGGCCGTCAGGCGCTGGAGGCCACCGTCGACCATGGCCTGGAGGGCCTGGTCTGCAAGCGGCTCGACTCGGTGTACGAGCCCGGGGTGCGCTCCCGCGCCTGGATCAAGATCCGCAACATGCGCAGCGAGGACGTCATCGTCGGCGGCTGGCTGCCCGGCAAGGGACGGTTGACGGGGCTGCCGGGCGCCGTGCTGGTCGGACAGCGCACCGCCGGCCGTCTTCGGTACGTCGGCAATGTGGGCACCGGCTGGAGCGAGACCGAACGGACCCAACTCGCCGCTCTCCTAGGCGCCGCGGCGACGGACGTGTGCCCCTTCGACACCCCGCCGCCTGTCACGGGCGCGCACTGGGTCGTGCCCCGACTGGTCGGCGAGGTCCGCTACAGCACCCGTACCCGGGCGGGACTGCTGCGCCAGCCGTCCTGGCTGCGGCTGCGTCCGGACCTCGCACCGGAGGAGTCGGCGGCCGATCTTCCGGACGACCTTGTCTGACATCCCGAACAAGATCCCACTGTTCGGACGGTTGTTACCAGAGAGTCGCTTACGACATCTTGGCGCGGACATGAAAAATGGGGAAGCTGAACCTCCCATTCCCCCACAGCCGTTGGGCTGCGCCCGGAACATGAGGAGGACGCAGTGTCGTCTCCGTCGTTCAAGAAGCACCGCGCGAGGTGGTTCACCGGCCTGGCCGGCGCCGCCGCCCTGGTAGTCGCCTTCCCGAGCGCCGCCTTCGCCGCCCCGCCCGCGGCCCTGCCGACCAACGCCGAGTCGGCCGAGTACACCTACCAGCCGGCCTTCGACTACGACACCGACGGCTGCTACCCCACGCCCGCGATCGGCCCCGACGGCACGGTCAACGGCGGCCTCAACCCGACCGGTTCGCTCAGCGGCGAGTGCCACGACCTCTCGGACCTGAACAACACCAACTCGTACTCACGCTCCAAGTGCAACAACGGCTGGTGCGCCTACATGTACGGCCTGTACTTCGAGAAGGACCAGGCCCTGGCGAACAGCAGCATCGGCGGACACCGCAACGACTGGGAACACGTCGTGATCTGGGTGCAGAACGGCACCATCCAGTACGTCTCGACGTCCGCCCACGGCGCGTACGCGACGACCGCGACCTCCGGCGTCCGCTTCGACGGCACCCACGCGAAGATCGTCTATCACAAGGACGGCGTCGGTACCCACGCCTTCCGGCTGGCCAACTCCAATGACGAGCCGCCGGAGAACGCGAAGGGCACCTGGCAGTACCCGCCGCTGGTCGGCTGGAACGGCTACCCGTCGGGCGTCCGCGACAAGCTGGTCGCGTACGACTTCGGCAGCGCCAACTTCGCCCTGAAGGACGCGAACTTCGCCTCCGACCTGTCGAAGGCCAAGCCGTCGGGGATCTCGTTCGACCCCAACGCCTGATCACCCCCGCCTGATCACCCCTGCGCCTGATCCGGCGCGCATCGGGCGCGGGACCTAGGACCCGTGCACCCCGCGGCGTCCGTCCCGCGCCCGATCCCGGCACCCTCACCTGAGGCATAACGTCCGGCTCATGGACGACAGCGACACGAGCGGACAGCTCGAAGAAGCCCTGGAAAGACTCCACGCCTCCGGCCCCGAACGCGACGGCTGGCTGTCCAACCACGCCCCCATGGTCGTCGAGGCGCTCGCCGCCCACGGACAGGCCGGAGCGCTGCACCGCTGGGTGGACCTCTACCGGGACAAGCTGGAGGACTTCCCCGACCGCGTGGCCCCCGTCACCGACGACAACTGGCCCGAGGCGCTGGGCGATCCACGCCGGATCGCGGACTGGACCGACCACTACTCCCGCACCCTCGCCGAACGCCCGTGGCGCGACGTCCTCGCCGAGTGGTGGCCGCGCCTGCTCCCCGGCCTCTACGGCGGCGCCACCCACACCGTCATACGCGTCGGCCACGCCGTACGCGCCCTGGAAACCGGTGAGAACGCGCCCCGGACCACCGAACTCGCCCACGCGCTGGGCTACTGGGCGGCCCGGCACCAGCCGGTCACCGGCGTCACCGCGCTGCCGGGCGCGCCGACGGCCGGGGAGTCCCTGGACGCCGTACCCCCGATCGAACCGGGCCACATGGGCTTCCGCCGGCGCCTCGCCGCCGTACGGCGACTGCCCGCATGGGCGGACGAGGTGACCGACCCGGACACGGCCCGCGCACGGCTGACCGAGCTCGTCCACGCCGCCACCCACCGCTACGCCACCCACGGCCACGGCGAGCCCACCATGCTCGTGCACGCCGCGACCGCGCCCAACGCCGTGCTCCGCGCCCTGGATTCGCTGCCCAGGGAGCTGTGGGCACCGAGCCTGCACGCGGCATGGAGCGCGTCCGCGGCGGTCACCGCGATGTACGCGCCCGCGGAGGCGGTCGCCTACACGCCGCCCGCCCGGCTCTCCGCCGAGGAGGTCATGGAGCGTGCCCTCGCCCACGGCGACGAGCACGTCATCAAGCTGACCGACACGGCGCTGGACGTCGGTGACGAACCGGCGCTCGCCGCGGCGCTGCGCTCGGTCGAGATGAGTGATCCGCTCGTCGGATAAACGCGTGGATCGCCGCTCCCGGCCGTCGCTAGGGTGCGCGCATGGACGAAGAGGAGGCCTGGGCCGACGCGCGGACGCTGTTCCAGGCGTTGCGCGACCACGACGGTGGGGACGCGTACACCGCCGTGGTGGAACCCTGGCTCGCCCGGGCCCGGTTCGGCTACCGCGAGGCGCTCGCCGCGGGTGTGGAGCTGCTGGTCGCGACGGCGGTTAAGGGACCGGACGAGCGCTGCGGCGACCTGCTGTGGGAACTGTACGCGCTCAGCCGGGTCAGCGATGTGCTGCTGACCGGATTCCAGCCACCCGGTGAGCACGCCGACGTCTGGCCCGTCGTGTCGAGGGCCGAGTATCTCCGGCTCTTCACCGGCCTGGGCCTGGCACCGTTCGAGGAGAGCGAGGTCTTCGACCCGTTCGTGCACGAGATCGTCGAGGTCGAGCAGGCCGAGGACCCGGACGAGCCCGTGCGGATCACCGAAGTCGTGTGGCCAGGACTGTGGTTCGGGTCCCTGCTGTTCTCCCGGGCCGGGGTGCGGGTGCGCGCGGGCGTCCGGCACGCCGAGCGCGGCGTCGCCGACCGTTCCCCGCTCTACTGGGCCTATCTGCGCCGGCACCGGCCCACCGTGGACCTGTCGCAGGGCTGGGGGTCCAACTCCCAGTGGCGCACGGACTTCCGGGTGGACCTGAGAACCGCGTCCGGTGACGAGGTCAACGCCTGCGGGCGGGGGGACGTCGACGCCGAGGACTGGACCGCCCCCGGGCTGTCCCCGGCGGAACGGCGTGAACTGCTGCGTCACCGCTGCCTGGTACGCACGCCCGGCGGCGAAGGCACGGCGGGTGAGGATTTCTTCCCCTTCGACTGGCGTATGTGAAGCGCGGTACTGCACAGCCGCTCGACCGCGAGGGTCTATCGTGTTCCGCATGTCCGCGCCCGAACTGATCCGTATCGTCTCCCGCGACTCGCCCATGGCGCTCGCCCAAGTGGAGCGTGTCCGCGCCGAGTTGACCGCGCTGCACCCCGGAGTGCGTACCGAGGTCGTGCCGGTGAAGACGACCGGCGACAAGTGGATGGGCGACCTGTCCAAGGTCGAGGGCAAGGGCGCCTTCACCAAGGAGGTCGACGCCGCGCTGCTGGCCGGACAGGCCGACCTCGCGGTGCACTGTGTGAAGGACGTGCCCGCCGACCGGCCGCTCCCGGCGGGGACGACGTTCGCCGCGTTCCTCAAGCGGGACGACATCCGCGACGCCCTGATCCATCCGGGCGGACTCACCCTGGACGAGCTTCCGGCCGGTACCCGCATCGGGACCTCCTCGGTCCGCCGGGTCGCGCAACTGGCTGCCACCCACCCGGAGTTGGAGTGCGTGCCGTTCCGCGGCAACGCCAACCGGCGGCTGGCGAAGCTGGCGGCCGGGGAGGCGGACGCGCTGCTGCTCGCGGTGTCCGGCCTCGAGCGTATCGGCCGCGAGGACGTGATCAGCGAGGTCCTCTCCCCCGAGACGATGATGCCGCCGATCGGCGCGGGCATCCTGGCCCTGCAGTGCCGTGAGGGCGACACCGAGCTGATCGACGCGGTCAGCGGGCTCGGCAATCCGGACACCCACCGGGAGGCGACCGCGGAGCGCATGTTCCTGCATGTGCTCCAGGGCCACTGCAACAGCCCCATCGCCGGATACGCGCGCGTGGACCACGGGGGCGAACTGTCCCTGCGGGCCTGCGTGTTCACCCCGGACGGCAAGACCCGGCTGAACGCCCACGAGTGGGCGGGCCGGCTCGACCCGGCCACTCTGGGCACCTCGGTCGCGGTGGCACTGCTGCGTCAGGGAGCCCGCGAGATCATCGACGGCATCCCGCACTGAGGCGACGTCCCGCACCGGCACCGCACCGGGCACCGACCGTCAGGCGGTGCCCTCTTCGGCCTGGTCCCGCAGGAAGTTGCTCACCTGGTGGGCCAGGCCCTCCCGGCCGGCCGCCGTCTGGACGGCGCCTTCCTGCAGACCGATGCCGCCCGCCCACAGCCGGCGATCCGCCCAGTCGTCGTCGACCCGCAGCTGGATCTGCACGTCGACCAGGCTCAGGGACGCCTCGGGGGCGGCCGCGTACAGCACGGCGGTTGCCCGGCGCAGCGGGTAGACGTCGAAGCCCTCGATGAACTGCGAGTTGCGCCAGTCGATGAACGCGCTCTCGCCGTCGGGGCCGACCCGGACATCGATCTGGCCGTCCTCCAGGTGGATGGTGGAGTGCCGGCCGCCACGGTTCTCGACGGTCACACGGACAGTGAAGTACGTGAGCCCCTCGGCGGCGTCGTCCCGGCCGCGTGGTGGCTCGGAGGCTTCCAGTCCGTGGACGCGGACACGCAGACCGGCATGCTCGTCGTACTCCTGCCAGTCCCCGACCACGTTCGGCTCGTACACAATCCACCTCTTGTCCCTCAGAGAGCTGCTTCCTATCTGTGTGCTCAGTGCACTGTCAAATGAGCGGAATGCGCTGTGGCCAGCGGGTTCACCCCCTTTGATCAGTGATCAAGCCGTGCGCAGGAAGAACTCGCCGACAGGGGGCGCACCGCGCCCGGCGGGCGTGCCGCACATCACGTCCATGAGCATGATCAGCGCGCGAGATGGCGGGCGCGCCGAGGAGAAGGCCGCGCAGGGCGTCGACTTGACAGCTGAGCGGGTTGACCTTGCTGATGGCCTGGAGCAAGCCGGGCATGACGGACAGGATGCCGATGCCCGGCCGGTCCACCACGGGCCGCAGCAGTTCGACCTCGGCGCCGGACGGTCAAGGTCTCTCACGCTGAGGAGGCCAACAGTTACCGCCCGTGCAGCTTTTTGAGTGAATTGTCCTGGATTGTTTGGGAGCGTCTCCGGCGGGAATTCGCTTGTCAGTGCTTCGGACAGGAGGCACGTCCGTGGGAGTCGTCCCCGGTGCCCTCCGTCAGCTCCGACCACGTGACTCCCGCGGTGTCTGTCACCCAGCACCGTTGAGGGAGGTGCGCGCGATGCGCGTCACCACCAGAACGAAGCAACATCCGCACGACGACGCCCCCGACACCGCCGCTTCCTTCGAACGCCTCGCCACCCTGCCCGACGGCCCGGAACGCAAGGCGCTCCGGGACGAACTGGTCGAGGTGTGGCTGCCGATGGCCGAGCGGATAGCGGTCCGCTTCAAGGGCCGCGGCGAGTCCCTGGAGGATCTGTACCAGGTCGCCGCCCTGGGCCTGGTGAAGGCCGTCGACCACTACGACCCCGCACGCGGCCACGCCTTCGAGGCGTACGCCGTGCCGACCGTGACCGGCGAGATCAAACGGCACTTCCGCGACCACCTGTGGACGCTGCACGTACCGCGCCGGGTGCAGGATCTGCGCAACCGGGTGCGCGCCGCCCTCAAGGAGCTGTCCCAGACCACCTCGGGGCGGGCCCCCACCGTCGCCGAGCTCGCCGAGTGCGCCCAGCTCACCGAGGACGAGGTGCGCTCCGGCATGGAGGCCCTGGAGTGCTTCTCGGCGCTGTCACTGGAAGCCGAGATGCCCGGCACCGACGGGTACGCCCTGGGCGACGCGCTCGGCGCCCCCGACCCCCGCTTCGACGTCGTCGTGGACCGTGTCGCCGTGGGCCCCTGTCTGCGGGCCCTGCCCGAGCGCGAGCAGACCATCCTCTACCTGCGGTTCTTCCAGGGCATGACACAGAGCCGCATAGCGGAGGAGCTGGGCATCTCCCAGATGCACGTCTCGCGGCTCCTCAGCGGCTGCTTCGACCGGATCCGCGAGGAACTCCTGGCCGAGGTCGGCTGACGCGGGAAGGTCACTCCGAGGACGCCTCCGGGATCTGCGCCGGTCCGTGGCGGTCGAGAGCCGCCTCCAGTTCGGCGTGGATCTCCGGGGGCAGGTCCCCGTTCCGCCCCCAGATCAGGATCAGATCGGCGACATTGCGCAGCTTGATGTTGGTGCGCTGGGAGACGTCCTTGAGGACGACCCAGCCCTCGTCCGGGGTCACGCGCCCGAGTGCGACCATCATGCCGATCGCCTGGTCCACGACGGCGTGCGAGGCGACGGCCTCTTTCAGCTGCTCGACCTCTTCCTGCAGCTCGAAGATACGGTCGGCCTCACCACCGGAGTCATGCTGTCCCGCGCTCATACCACCATCCTGCTCACTCGGGCGGCCCAGTGCCACCGCGCGCACCCCACTCGTTTCGGCCACGTCCGCCGGGTACTCGACAGGCGCCCGGAACGGTTCCGGTTGGACACTGGTAGCGGACCGGTGTCCGCCGGCCCGGCGAGATCAGGACGCGACTGCCATGAACCACGACTCCAGACGACCCGGTGGCACCACGGACGTCGTCTCCACGCACGCCGTGTTCGGCGCCCCCTGCTGGGTGAGCCTGACCACCCGGGACCAGGAAGCCGCCGAGGCGTTCTACACCGCCGTCCTCGGCTGGGAATGGCACCCGGCCCTGCTCGGCGACCGGTTCCGGATGGCCGTGGTGGACGAGACGCCGGTGGCCGGAATCGCCGCGGTCGCCACGATGTGGCAGATGGCGGTGGCATGGACGCCGTACTTCGCCGTGCGCAGCGCGGACGAGGTCGTGGCACGGGTGCAGGAGCGGGGCGGCACGGCCGCTGTCGGACCGCTCTCCTTCCCGCCCGGGCGGGCGGCACTGCTGGCCGACCGGGACGGCGCGACCTTCGGGATCTGGGAGGGCGAGCTCGTCGCCAACTGGGGGAAATGGCGCCGCGCGGCCCCGACCTTCATCAGACTGCACACCCGCGACGCCTTCGACGCCGCCATCTTCTACGGCGAGATCCTCGACTGGGCGTCGGACCGTCCCGGCTGCTGCGAGGTCCGCTACGAGGGCGGCGAGGTCGTGCTGCGCAGCGAGGGCGACATCGTGGCCCGTATCGAGTCCGGTGCGCTGGGCGCGGCGCCCGACCCCACCATTCGGCCGCACTGGCAGGTGCACTTCGCCGTCTCGGACGTCGATGCCTGCGTCCGGGCCGCGGAGCGGCACGGCGGAAGTGTCCTGTCGAAGGGCGGCACCGAGGCCGTGCTGCGCGATCCCGACGGCGCCCGGTTCACGGTGACGGCGCGCCGCGCCCGCTGAGCCGGGCCGGCGCGCTCGCCACCTTCCTTCACGTTCCTAGGACGTCGTGGCCGTCCGCGGCGGATTCGCCGGGGGCCGTGACAGCAGGACCAGGCTGCGGGGCTGGACCGTCAGAGTCGAGTCCGCCTTGTGTTCCGTCTCGCCCGGCACGGCCTTCGGCCCCGCGGTGTCGATCAGGGTCGTCCAGCGCTCGCCGTACGCCGGATCCGGCAGCCGGAAGGCGACCGGCTCCCAGTAGCCGTTGAGCAGGAGCAGGAAGGAGTCGTCCATCACCGGCCGGCCGCAGGGGTCCGGTTCGGCGATGGCGTCACCGTTCAGGAAGACCCCGACCGAGTGCGCGTCGGAGCGCAGCCAGTCGCCGTCGTTCATCTCGCGCGCGTCCGGCGCGAACCACACGAGGTCGGGCAGCGGCTGACCCGCGTGCGTCACGGTCTCCCCGCGGAAGTAGCGCCGGCGGCGCAGTACGGGGTGGGCGGCGCGCAGTCCGATGACGTACCGCGTGAAGTCGGCGAGGTCGCGCTGCTCACCGGTCAGCCGCCAGTCGATCCAGGAGACCTCGTTGTCCTGGCAGTAGGCGTTGTTGTTGCCGCGCTGGGTGCGGCCGAGTTCGTCACCGTGACAGAGCATGGGGATGCCCTGCGAGAGCAGGAGCGTGGCCAGGAAGTTGCGCTGCTGGCGGGCGCGCAGCTCCAGCACGGACGCGTCGTCGGTCTCGCCCTCCGCCCCGCAGTTCCAGGACCGGTTGTCCCGCTCGCCGTCCTGGTTGCCCTCGCCGTTGGCCTCGTTGTGCTTGTCGTTGTACGAGACGAGGTCGCGCAGGGTGAAGCCGTCGTGCGCGGTCACGAAGTTCACGCTGGCCCGCGGTCGGCGCCGACTGTGCTGGTAGAGGTCGGAGGAGCCGGTCAGCCGGGACGCGAAGTCGCCGAGCGTGTGCTCGCCGCCGCGCCAGAAGTCCCGCACGGTGTCCCGGTACTTGCCGTTCCACTCCGACCACAGGGGCGGGAAGTTGCCCACCTGGTAACCGCCCTCGCCCACGTCCCACGGTTCCGCGATCAGCTTGACGCGGCTGATCACCGGGTCCTGCTGGATCAGGTCGAAGAACGCCGAGAGCCGGTCCACCTCGTGGAACTGCCGGGCCAGTGTGGCCGCGAGGTCGAAGCGGAAGCCGTCGACGTGCATCTCGGTGACCCAGTAACGCAGCGAGTCCATGATCAGCTGGAGCACGTAGGGGTGCCGCATCAGCAGGCTGTTCCCGGTGCCGGTGGTGTCGTAGTAGTGCCCCCAGTCACCGTCCACCAGCCGGTAGTAGGAGGCGTTGTCGATGCCTCGGAAGGAGAGCGTCGGCCCCTTCTCGTTGCCCTCGGCGGTGTGGTTGTAGACGACGTCCAGGATCACTTCGAGGCCGGCCGCGTGCAGGGTCCGCACCATCGACTTGAACTCGTTGACCTGCTGACCGCGGGTGCCTTGGGCGGCGTAGGCGTTGTGCGGGGCGAAGAAGCCGATCGTGTTGTAGCCCCAGTAGTTGGACAGACCGCGACCCTGCAACACACCGTCCTGCACGAACTGGTGGACCGGCATCAGTTCGACCGCCGTCACACCGAGGGACGTCAGATGCTCGACGACCGCGGGGTGGGCCAACCCGGCGTAGGTGCCACGGAGTTCGGCCGGGACATCGGGATGGGTGCGGGTCATACCGCGGACATGGGCCTCGTAGATGACGGTGTCGGCGTAGGACCGTCGGGGCGGACGGTCCTCGCCCCAGTCGAAGAACGGGTCGGTGACCACACCGAGCATGGTGTGTCCGGCGCTGTCGGCGGCCGGGTCGTACAGCGCGGGATGATCGTCCACCTGGCCGTCCACCGCCCGGCTGTACGGATCGAGCAGCAGCTTCGCCGGATTGCAGCGGTGGCCGAGATCCGGGTGCCAGGGTCCGTGCACGCGGTAGCCGTAGCGCTGCCCCGGACCGATCCCGGGCAGGTAGCAGTGCCATACGAACCCGTCGACCTCGGCGAGGGGAACGCTGCGATGGCTGCCGTCGTCCTCGACGAGGACGAGTTCGACGCACTCGGCGACCTCGCTGAACAGCGCGAAGTTGGTGCCCTGTCCGTCGAAGGCGGCACCCAACGGGTAGGGGTGCCCGCTCCAGACGGGCACCCCTGCCTTGCGACGGCGCTCTGCGCTCACCGGGCGTCCTCCAGAACGCCGCCCACGACCGGTTCCTCGCGGGGCACCTGAAGCACCTCGCCCACGCTCGGCACCGGTGCCGTCGGCACCAGCGGGACACGTCCGCCGGCCCGGGCACGCTGCGAGAACCAGATGACCTTGCTCCCGGTGTCCGTGGCGCAGCACCCCCAGCCGTCGCTCATCGCGGCGATGTGCTCCAGGCATCCGCGCAGTTCCTGGTCCGGGCGCAGCTCACGGTCGTTGTCGCCGACGGCCGTGATGAGGTGCTGGCCGTTCCACCACATCTCGATCGAGGTGAACTTGTCGGTCGCGTGCTCGTCGATGGCCCTCAGCAGCAGTTCGGCACCGCGGCAGACAGGCTCGACCAGGATGTCGAGGTCCCAGTACCGGAGGTGAGCGGCCAGAATCCGGCTGACCTGGCCGACCCTTTCCGGGGTGACGTCCACATCGAGGTGGTAGTAGCGGGGGACTGCGGTCTTCATCGTCGTTGGCTCCTCACCGGCGAAGCTCCCGCTCCTCCTCGCCCCGGCGGGACGAGCCCCGAACGCGCAGCGTGAGCAGTGATCGCTTCTGAGTCACCTCAACTGTGGGAGTGCTACGCCATTCGTGCAACACGAGCGACCACCGAGGTAGTTGAAGAACCAACAAGACGCTACGTCGTCGCCCGTGCACCATGAGTGAAACTCTTCATGGAAGGTGAACGGCGCCATGCTGCTACCGGCCAAGGCCGAAGTCGCCCGGCAATTGCGGCGTTACCGCGCCTGGGAACGCGTGATGCTGGCCTGCCCCGCCGATGGCGGGGCACGGGCGTCCTTCGAGGACTCGGGCTACACCCTCTGCGTGCTCATGGGGAAGCGCTGTGCGCGGGAGGCCGCGGACGCCGCCGAGCGCTATCTGCGGACGAACGCCGCCTCCTATCTCAGCGAGCAGGACGAGCAGGTGTGCACGACCGCCTCGGCCAGGCGGGGTCCGCCGGTGAGGCCCTTGAGTACCCCCGCGGGGAGGTAAGTCCCTTCCGGCGCAGCTTCGATCCCCGGCCGGGCCACGGGCCCGGCCTCGAGCACGGCGGAGGTGAGACCCATGAGTGCCAGCACCCACATCGGCCGCATCCCGGTACGGGACGTCCGGCCGCTCGTCGACGTCGGCCGGAGTCCGGCCAAGGCGGTCGTCGGGGAAACGTTCCAGGTGACCGCCACGGTGTTCCGCGAGGGCCATGACGCGGTCGCCGCCAACGTCGTGCTCACCGACCCCGAGGGCGTTCCGGGCCCCTGGACGCCGATGCGTGAACTGGTCCCCGGCACCGACCGCTGGGGCGCCGACGTCACCCCCGACGCCCTGGGCCACTGGACCTTCCACGTGGAGGCCTGGAGCGACCCGATCGCCACCTGGCGCCACCGCGCCGGCATCAAGATCCCGGCCGGCATCGACGTCGGCCTGGTGCTGGAGGAGGGCGCCGACCTCTACCACCGAGCGGCGGCCGGAGTGCCGGACGAAGCGGGGCGCGGACTGGTGCTGTCCGCCGCGCAGGCGCTGTGTGAGGATTCGCTGTCGATCTCGGCGCGGCTGGCGGGTGCGTTGACGCCGGAGGTGGACGCGGTGCTGGCGCGGTATCCGCTGCGGGAGCTGGTGACGGTTTCCGAGGTGCTGCCGCTGCTGGTGGAGCGGGAGCGGGCGCTGTACGGGGCCTGGTACGAGTTCTTCCCGCGCTCCGAGGGCACGCCGCAGCGTCCGCACGGTACCTTCCGCACGGCCGCGCGGCGGTTGGGGGCGATCGCGGCGATGGGGTTCGACGTGGTGTATCTGCCGCCGGTCCATCCGATCGGGTCGACCTTCCGCAAGGGCCCCAACAACACCCTGTCGGCCACCGCCGAGGACGTGGGCGTGCCGTGGGCGATCGGCTCCCCGGAGGGCGGCCACGACGCCGTCCATCCGGATCTGGGGACGATCGAGGACTTCGACTGGTTCGTGGCCCGGGCCCGCGAGCACCATCTGGAGATCGCGCTGGACTTCGCGCTGCAGTGTTCGCCGGATCATCCCTGGGTGCACAAGCATCCGGAGTGGTTCCATCACCGCCCCGACGGCACCATCGCCTATGCGGAGAATCCGCCGAAGAAGTACCAGGACATCTACCCGATCGCCTTCGACGCCGACATGGACGGTCTGGTCGCGGAGACGCTGCGGGTGCTGCGGTTCTGGATGGAGCACGGGGTGCGGATCTTCAGGGTCGACAACCCGCACACCAAGCCGGTGGTCTTCTGGGAGCGGGTGATCGCGGAGATCAACGCCGCCGACCCGGACGTGATCTTCCTGGCCGAGGCGTTCACCCGGCCGGCGATGATGCACACCCTGGCCCAGATCGGGTTCCAGCAGTCGTACACGTACTTCACCTGGCGCAACACCAAGGAAGAACTCACCGAGTACCTGACCGAGCTGTCGGGTGAGGCGGCCGCCTATATGCGGCCCAACTTCTTCGCCAACACCCCCGACATCCTGCACGCCTATCTCCAGCAGGGCGGCCGGCCCGCCTTCGAGATCCGGGCGGTGCTGGCCGCGACCCTCTCCCCCACCTGGGGGATCTACAGCGGCTACGAACTGTGCGAGAACACCCCCCTGCGCGAGGGCAGCGAGGAGTACCTCGACTCCGAGAAGTACCAGCTCCGCCATCGTGACTGGGACACCGCCGACAGCATCACCCCCCTGATCACCCAGCTGAACCGGATCCGCCGGGGCCACCCGGCCCTGCGGCAGCTCAGGAACATCCACTTCCACCACACCGACAACGACGCGGTGATCGCGTACAGCAAGCGCACCGGCCCGGACACGGTGGTGGTGGTCGTCAACCTCGACCCTCATCACACCCAGGAGGCCACGGTCTCGTTGGACATGCCGCAACTCGGCCTGGACGGGAACCCATCCATGTCCGTGCACGACGAACTGACGGGTGAGACCTACCGCTGGGGCCGGACCAACTATGTGCGTCTCGAACCCGGTCGGGCGCCCGCGCACGTGCTCCATGTCCAGCCATCGGCATCCGAGACCGGAGGATCAAGCGCTTCATGACTGTCAACGAGCCCGTCCACGACACCTTCGAGGACACCCCCGCGAAGGACCGGGACCCCGACTGGTTCAAGCGAGCCGTCTTCTACGAAGTGCTGGTCCGCTCCTTCCAGGACAGCAACGGCGACGGCGTGGGCGACCTCAAGGGCCTCACCTCCAGGCTCGACTACCTGCAGTGGCTGGGCGTCGACTGCCTCTGGCTGCCCCCCTTCTTCAAGTCCCCGTTGCGTGACGGCGGCTACGACGTCTCCGACTACACCTCCGTCCTGCCCGAGTTCGGCGACCTCGCCGACTTCGTGGAGTTCACCGACGCCGCACACCAACGCGGCATGCGCGTCATCATCGACTTCGTCATGAACCACACCAGCGACCAGCACCCGTGGTTCCAGGAGTCCCGCAACGACCCCGACGGCCCCTACGGCGACTACTACATGTGGGCCGACGACGACAAGCAATACGCCGACGCCCGGATCATCTTCGTCGACACCGAGGCCTCCAACTGGACCTACGACCCGGTCCGCAAGCAGTATTTCTTCCACCGCTTCTTCTCCCACCAGCCGGACCTCAACTACGAGAACCCGGCGGTCCAGGAGGAGATCCTGGCCGCCCTTCGCTTCTGGCTGGACCTGGGAATCGACGGCTTCCGCCTCGACGCCGTCCCCTATCTGTACGCGGCCGAGGGCACGAACTGCGAGAACCTCCCCGCCAGCCATGACTTCCTCAAGCGGGTGCGCCGCGAGATCGACCTGATGTACCCGGACACGGTGCTGCTGGCGGAGGCCAACCAGTGGCCCGAGGACGTCGTCGACTACTTCGGCGACTACCGGTCCGGCGGCGACGAATGCCACATGGCCTTCCACTTCCCGGTCATGCCCCGCATCTTCATGGCGGTGCGCCGCGAATCGCGCTACCCGGTCTCGGAGATCCTCGCCAAGACCCCGGCGATCCCGTCGAGCTGCCAGTGGGGCATCTTCCTGCGCAACCACGACGAGCTCACCCTCGAGATGGTCACCGACGAAGAACGCGACTACATGTGGGCCGAATACGCCAAAGACCCCCGCATGCGCGCCAACATCGGTATCCGCCGCCGGCTCGCCACCTTGCTGGACAACGACCGCAACCAGATCGAGCTGTTCACCGCGCTGCTGCTGTCCCTGCCCGGCTCGCCGATCCTGTACTACGGCGACGAGATCGGCATGGGCGACAACATCTGGCTCGGCGACCGCGACGCGGTCCGCACCCCCATGCAGTGGACACCGGACCGCAACGCAGGTTTTTCGTCCTGTGACCCCGGGCGGCTGTATCTGCCCACCATCATGGACCCCGTCTACGGCTACCAGGTCACCAACGTCGAGGCGTCGATGTCGTCGCCCTCCTCGCTGCTGCACTGGACCCGCCGCATGATCGAGATCCGCAAGCAGAACCCCGCCTTCGGCCTCGGCTCCTACACCGAACTCCAGTCGTCCAACCCCGCCGTGATCGCGTTCCTGCGCGAGTACGAGGACGACCTGGTCCTGTGCGTGCACAACTTCTCCCGCTTCGCACAGCCCACCGAACTCGATCTCCGTGCCTTCGACGGACGCCACCCCGTGGAACTCATCGGCGGGGTCCGTTTTCCCGCCATCGGTGAACTGCCGTACCTGCTGACGCTGGCAGGGCACGGCTTCTACTGGTTCCGGCTCGCGCGAGTCGCATCCCGCATCGGCCGCCGATCGTGAACATCCGCCGGTGAAAGGAGGCGTCACCATGCCGAAGACCGCATTCCCCCGCCCGGGCAGCACGACCGCCCCCGGGCCCATGGCCTCGCTCGCCGGGCTGCTGCGCGAGTGGCTGCCCCGGCAGCGCTGGTTCGCGGGCAAGGACCGGCCCGTCACGGACCTCTCGCTGCTGTCCATGACGGAGCTGTTCCCGGGCTGTCTGCACCTGCTGGTGCAGACCGGACACGCGCCCGTCCCCGCCCCCGGTGGCGCCACCGCCGCGACGGGCGACTGCTACCAACTGCTGCTCGCCGTACGCAAGCATCTGTCACCGCGTCTCGGCCGGGCCCTCATCGGGCGGGCGGAGGAAGGGCCGCTGGCCGGCCTGACGGTGTACGACGCGCTCCAGGACCCGCGGGTCGCGCAACTGCTCCTGGAGCGGCTGCGGCACCCCGGCACGGCGGGTCCCCTGCGTTTCGAGGCCGACCCGTCCGCGTCCGTGCCCGCGGGGCTCGTGCCGCGCATGCTGGACGCCGAGCAGTCCAACTCCTCGCTGGTGTACGGGGACTCCTTCATCCTCAAGGTGTTCCGGCGGATCCAGCCCGGCGTCAACCCCGACCTGGAGGTGCCGGGCGCACTGGCCGGGCAGGGCTGCCGTCGGGTGCCCGCGCCGGTCGCCTGGTTCCGCACGACCCAGCCGCAGGAGGCGACGCTCGGGGTGCTCCAGCCCTTCCTGCCCGATGCGTCCGACGGCTGGACACTGGCTCTGCAGGCCCTCGCCTCCGGCGACGACTTCACCGCGAAGGCCCATGAACTGGGGCAGGCCACGGCGGAGGTTCACCTCGCGCTGGCCTCGGCCTTCCCGGCCCTGGCCCACGCCGAGAACGACCGAACCGCGGCCGCGATGACCGAGCGGCTCGGTGCCGCCGCGCACTGCGTACCGGCACTCCAGCCGTACGTGCCGGCGCTGCAGACCGCGTTCGCCGCGCTCACCACCTGCGATCCCGGTCCGCCCGCCCAGCGCATCCACGGTGATCTGCACCTGGGGCAGGTACTGCGGGCCGGCCGCGAGTGGTTCGTGATCGACTTCGAGGGTGAGCCGTCCCGCCCCCTCGCCGAGCGCCGCAGCACCCACTCCCCCGTACGGGACGTCGCCGGCATGCTGCGCTCCTTCGACTACGCCGCCCGCCAGCGCCGCCCCTGGCGTCCGGAGTGGGCGCGTCGCTGCCGTGAGGCCTACTGCGCGGGGTACGCCTCGCTCGCCGGGTGGGACCCGCGCAAGAAGCACGGTCTGCTGCGCGCCTATGAGACGGACCGCGCCGTGTACGAAGTCCTGTACGAAGCCCGGCACCGCCCCGACTGGCTGCCCGTGCCGATGGCGGCGATCGAGCGTCTCGCCGTGAGAGGAGCCTGAAGCCATGGCACTGCGCGACACCACACCTCCCGAGGCCGGCGGTCCACGCCCCTGCCGTGCCGCACCGCCCCTGGACCCCGCCGACCGCGCGCGGTTGCTGTCGGGCGCCCACCACGACCCGCACTCCCTGCTCGGCGCCCATCCGGCGCCGGGCGGGATCGCCTTCCGGACGCTGCGTCCCTTCGCCCGTGCCGTCGACGTGGTCGTCGGGGGAGAACGCGCCGGACTCTCCTCCGAGGGCGACGGTCTCTTCTCCGGCGTACTCCCGCTGGAGGCGATTCCCGCGTACACCCTGCTGGTCTCCTACGAGGGCGACGCGCAGGAAGTGCACGACCCGTACCGCTTCCTGCCCGCCCTCGGTGACGTCGATCTGCATCTCATCCGTGAGGGCCGGCACGAGGAGCTGTGGAAGGCGCTCGGCGCCGAGCCGATGACCCACCAGGGCGTGACCGGCACCCGCTTCACGGTGTGGGCGCCCAACGCACAGGGCGTGCGGGTCGCCGGGGAGTTCACCTGCTGGGACGGGACGGCGTTCCCGATGCGGTCCCTCGGCGCGTCCGGGGTGTGGGAGCTGTTCCTGCCGGGCATCGGCGAGGGCGCACGGTACAAGTTCGAGATCACGTCCCGCTCCGGGGACCGCTTCCTCAAGGCCGACCCGATGGCTCGCAGTACCGAGGTACCGCCCGCGACGGCGTCCGTGGTGACGGCCTCCCACTACGAGTGGGGCGACGAGGAGTGGCTGGCCCGGCGCGGGGACGTGCCGGTGCACGAGGCGCCCTTCTCGGTGTACGAGGTCCATCTGGCGTCCTGGCGACCGGGACTGACGTACCGTCAACTCGCCGAACAGCTCCCGGCATACGTCAAGGACCTCGGCTTCACCCACGTCGAGCTCATGCCGGTCGCCGAGCACCCCTTCGGCGGCTCCTGGGGCTACCAGGTCACCGGCTTCTACGCGCCGACCTCGCGGCTGGGCACGCCCGACGACTTCCGGTACCTGGTCGACGCCCTGCACCGGGCGGGCCTCGGCGTGATCATGGACTGGGTTCCGGCTCATTTCCCCAAGGACGACTGGGCGTTGGGACGGTTCGACGGGGAGCCGCTGTACGAGCCGGGAGACTGGCGGCGGGCCGAGCATCCGGACTGGGGGACGTACGAGTTCGACTTCGGCCGGGTCGAGGTGCGCAACTTCCTGGTCGCCAACGCTGTGTACTGGTGCGAGGAGTTCCACATCGACGGGCTGCGGGTGGACGCGGTCGCCTCGATGCTCTACCTCGACTACTCGCGCGACTCCGGCCAGTGGACGCCCAACGTGTTCGGCGGGCGCGAGGATCTGGACGCGATGGCGTTCCTCCAGGAGATGAACGCGACCGTGTACCGGCGGGTGCCGGGGGTCATGACGATCGCCGAGGAGTCCACCGCGTGGGGCGGGGTGACGCGGCCCACGGAGAGCGGCGGTCTGGGCTTCGGCCTGAAGTGGAACATGGGCTGGATGCACGACTCCCTGGGCTATATCCAGCACGAGCCGGTGCACCGCAAGTACCACCACCACGAGATGACCTTCTCCATGGTGTACGCCTACAGCGAGAACTTCGTCCTGCCGATCTCCCACGACGAGGTCGTCCACGGCAAGCAGTCGCTGGTGTCGAAGATGCCCGGCGACTGGTGGCAGCAGCGCGCCACCCATCGCGCCTACCTCGCCTTCATGTGGGCCCACCCCGGCAAACAGCTCCTCTTCATGGGCCAGGAGTTCGCCCAGGGCGCCGAGTGGTCCGAGGAACACGGCCCGGACTGGTGGCTCCTCGACCCCGGCTACAGCGCCGAGCCCGATCATCGCGGGGTGCGGGACCTGGTCCGCGACCTCAACACCGTCTACCGCGCGACGCCCGCTCTGTGGCAGCGGGACACGAGCCCTGACGGCTTCCGGTGGATCGTGGGAGACGCGGCCGACGACAACGTCTTCGCCTTCCTGCGCTTCGACGCCGAGGGAACCCCTCTCCTCGCCGTCTCGAACTTCTCCCCCGTCGTCCGCCACGACTACCGCCTCGACATCCCGGGGGACGTCCCCGCCTGGCTGGAGGTCCTCAACACCGACGCGGAAGGCTACGGCGGCGGTGCCGTCACCTGTCCCGACCCGGTGAAACCGGAGGACGGTGTCGTACGGCTCACGCTGCCGCCGCTCGCAACCGTATGGCTGTCGCCTGTGTGATCAGCCGTCTGGTGGGCAGTCGGGGCGTACAACTTCGTCACGGCAGAAGGGCGGCTTCACGTGCGCACCGTAGGAGTGGAGGAGGAGCTCCTCCTGGTCGCCCCGGAGACCGGCGAACCACGAGCACTGTCGGCCGCGGTGCTCGCCCGTGCCGCGCACGACGGCACGAACGGTGACGTGTTCGAGAAGGAGCTCCACAGCCAGATGCTCGAGTTCGCCACCCATCCCCAGTCGGAGATGGCGGAACTCGCCGCGGAGATCGTCCGCTGCCGCAAGGAGGCGGCCCGGCACGCCGGGGAGATCGGCTGTGCCGTCGCCGCGCTCGCGACGTCGCCGCTGCCCGTGAGCCCCTCGGTCGCCATGGGACGGCGCTATCAGTGGATGGCGGAGCAGTACGGCATCACCAGCAATGATCTCGTCCTGGGATGTCATGTCCATGTGTCCGTCGAGTCCGACGACGAGGGCGTCGGCGTGATCGACCAGATGCAGCCCTGGCTGCCGGTGCTGGCGGCACTGAGTGCCAACTCCCCCTTCTGGCAGGGTGAGGACACGCGGTACAGCAGTTATCGCAGTCGGGTGTGGCAGCGGTGGCCCTCGACCGGTCCGACCGAGGTGTTCGGCTCGGCCGAGTCCTATCACCGGCGGGTCGCGGACATGGTGGCGACCGGCGTGATCCTCGACGAGGCCATGGTCTATTTCGACGCGCGGCTGGCCCGGCGGTACCCGACGGTGGAACTCCGGGTCGCGGACGTCTGTCTGCACGCGTCCACCGCCGCGCTCATCGCCACCCTCGCCCGCGGCCTGGTCGAGACGTCGGCGCGTGAGTGGCGCGCGGGCCGAAAGCCGACGGGACACAGCGTGAGCCTGCTGCGGCTGGCCGCCTGGCAGGCCGCCCGGTCGGGCCTGACGGACGAACTCCTGCATCCGGCGACCATGCGCCGGCTGCCCGCGGAGACGGTCGTCCGGGCACTGCTCGACCACGTCGGCGACGCCCTGGCCGAGACCGGTGACCTCGAGCGGGCGCGGGAAGGCTGTGCCGAGCTGCTGCGGCGCGGGAACGGCGCGCGCATCCAGCGGGAGCTGATGGCGCGGACCGGGAGCCTGCGGGAGGTCGTCACGGAGTGCGTGCGCCACACGCAGGAATAGCGCGGTCCGCGGGTTCCCGCCCTCTGCGAGAGGATCACGTCGGAACCAGTTGTCGAATACCTGCATCGAACGCGCTGACCTCGGCTAGATTCGGGCACCGCCGATAACAGTTCTCATCGGCGGAGTCACACCCCGTACACATCAGGAGCAGCGCATGCGCGACCTCGCCCTCGCTCCCCCGTCCGTCTCGCCGCTGACGGGCGGGCTCGCCGACAGCGTCTTCGAGACGGCCGCCCGCAACCCCACCCAGCCGATGCTCGCGCGCCGTCCCGACCCCTCCGCCACCACCTGGGAGGAGGTGACCGCCGTGGAGGTGCGGGACGAGGTCGTCGACCTCGCCAAGGGCCTGGTCGCCTCCGGGATCGCCCCCGGCAACCGCGTGGCGATCATGGCGCGCACCCGGTACGAGTGGACGGTTCTGAGCCATGCGCTGTGGGCCGTCGGCGCCGAGGTCGTGCCCATCTATCCGACCTCCTCACGCGATCAGGTCGCCTGGATCCTGCGGGACGCGGACTGTGTCGGTGTGATCGTCGAGGACGAGCAGAGCGTGATGACGGTCGGCTCGGTGTGCGCGTCGCTGCCGCGGCTGCGCCACGTCTGGCAGTTGGACGACGGGTCGCTGGAACAGCTCGTGAAACGGGGCGAGTTCATCCCGCTCACCACGATCGAGTCGCTGCGTCGCATCGTGATGCCGGACTCCACCGCGGCCGTCGTCTACACCTCCGGCACCACGGGCCGGCCGCTGGGCTGCGCGGTGAGTCACCGAGGTCTGGCGAGCGCCTGCGACATCCTGCTGGAGGGGTGGGGCCACACGGTGGTGCCACCGGGCGGACAGGGCTCGGTCCTCGCCTTCCTGCCCTTCTCCCATGTGTACGGCCTGCTGGTGCAGAGCCTGTGCATCCGCGGCAGTCTGGTGATGGCCCACGAGCCCGATCTGAGCTCCGAGACGTTGTCGGCGTCCCTGCTCTCGTTCCGGCCCACCTACTTCTGCGGTGTGCCCTCGCTCTTCGAGAAGATCTACAAGAACTTCCTGCGGATGGCCCAGCAGGCGGGCCGCGGCGCCCTGTTCGAGCGGGCCGCGGAGACGGCACGGGACTTCGCGGCGGCCGTCGAACGCCATCGGCTGGGACTGGGACCGGGTCCCGGCCTGGATCTGCGGCTCCAGCACGCGCTGTACGAACGGACGGTGTACCGCAGACTGCGGGCCGCACTCGGTGGCCGCGTGCTCCGCGCGGCCTCGGGCGGGTCACCGCTGGGCCGCGAACTCTGTCTGTTCTACGAGGGCATCGGCATCTATGTGAACGACGCCTACGGGCTGACGGAGACGAGCGGCGGCGTCACGGCACAGCCCGTGGGCCGGGAGAAGTCGGGCACGGTCGGCCGGCCCCTGCCGGGCACGGAGATCCGGCTGGCCGCCGACGGGGAGATCCTGGTGCACGGTCCTTCGGTCTTCCAGGGATACGTCAACGACGAGGCCGCCACCCGGGCCGCGCTGGGCAGCGGATGGCTGGCCACGGGCGACCTCGGGCAGCTGGACCCCGAGGGCTATCTCACGATCACCGGCCGCAAGAAGGACGTCATCATCACCAGTGGCGGCAAGAGCGTGGCGCCGGCCTTCCTGGAGCAGCGGCTGCGTATGCATCCGCTCATCCACCAGGCGGTCATCGTGGGTGACAACCGGCCCTGCGTGGGCGCCCTGATCACACTGGACCCGGACTTCCTCGCGCACTGGCGCGGCGGGCTCGCGATGCCGGGTGACGCACCGAGCCGGGAGGCGCGCGAGGAGAACGCGTTGCGGGAGGAGATCGGGCGCGCGGTGGCCGCGGCGAACAGTTCCGTCTCCCGTTCGGAGTCCATCCGCGTGTTCCGGGTCCTGCCGGAGTCCTTCGACCGGACCAGCGCGCTGCTCACACCGTCCATGAAGCTGCGCCGGGACGCGATCGTCGAGCACTACGCGTTCGAGATCGACGCGATGTACCAGGCACGCTCGCGCGCCCCGCGACAGCAGCCCGCGGACGAGATCACGGGCTGGGACGACTCGGACAACGTGTTCCGGTGACCGGTTCGGTCCCGGGAGTCCGATTGACCTCAGCGCCCCCGGGAACTCGCAGAAGTGGCGCCCACGAGGAGCGCCGTTCAGGACCGACACACGACCAGGCAGGAAGCACCATTGGCCTCCGTGGAGATCCCGAGTCGCACCACGAGTTTTGCGGGTGAGCCGCAGAGCGTCACAGCTGCGCGGATCGACGCGGACGAGTTCCTGTACGGGCTCGCACAGGCCTCGCCGCCCGCGACGCCCGAGCACTGGGACGACATCCTGCTCGTCGTCACGGAGCTGGCCGCCAACGCCGTCCAGTACGCCCCGGGCCCGTTCGACCTGTCCATGCGCCGCACCTTCGACGGTGTCCATGTGACGCTGCACGACACGAATCCCACCCCGCCCGCCCCGCGTTCGTTCCACCCGAGAACCGGCGGTGGCGGTGTCGGCTGGCATCTGATCCACGCCCTGTGCGACCAGGTGAGCGTGGTGACGGAGGGCGGCGGCAAGGACGTGCACGTGTTTCTGCCCTGGTGAGACACACGACATTCACTCGCAGCCGGTGCGCGGACGCACCGTGACGGGCATGGTGGTCCACGACGCGTTCGGCTGCCTGCCGCGCCCGGCTGGCGGAACGGCACGAGGCACGGTGGGATCGATGTTGCGAAGCGGAGATCCAGGGCAGGCGAACGGCGTCCGACTCGGACCGCCGGAGCCGCAGAAGGGAAGAAAGACCGTGACACGACCCAGGATCCTGGTGGTTGGCGCAGGCTTCGCCGGCGTGGAATGCGTTCGCCGGCTGGAACGCAAACTCGCCCTCGACGAGGCCGACGTCACCTTGGTGACGCCATTCGCCTACCAGCTCTATCTTCCGCTGCTCCCCCAGGTCGCCTCCGGGGTGCTGACGCCCCAGTCGATCGCCGTCTCGCTGCGCCGCAGCAAGAAGTACCGCACCCGGATCATCCCGGGCGGCGCGATCGGCGTGGACCTCAAGGCCAAGGTCTGCGTCATCCGCACCATCACCGACGAGATCGTCGACGAGCCGTACGACTACATCGTGCTGGCCCCCGGCAGCGTGACCCGCACCTTCGACATCCCCGGCCTCACCGACCACGCGTTCGGCATGAAGACCCTCGCCGAGGCCGCCTACGTCCGCGACCACGTCATCGCGCAGCTCGACCTCGCCGACGCCAGCCAGGACGAGGCCGAACGTGCCTCGCGGCTGCAGTTCGTGGTCGTCGGCGGCGGCTACGCGGGCACCGAGACCGCCGCATGTCTGCAGAAGCTCACCCACGCCGCCGTCAAGCGCTACCCGCGCATCGATCCGGGGCTCATCAAGTGGCACCTGATCGACATCGCGCCCAAGCTGATGCCCGAGCTGGGCGACAAGCTGGGCAGCACCGCGCAGCGCATCCTCACCAAGCGCGGCATCGAGATCTCGCTGGGCACGTCCATCGCCAAGGCGGGCCCCGAGGAGGTCACCTTCACCGACGGCCGGGTGGTCCCCACCCGCACCCTGATCTGGACCGCCGGCGTGGTCGCGAGCCCGCTCATCGCGACGCTCGGCGCCGAGACGGTCAGGGGGCGGCTCGCGGTCACCGCCGACATGAACCTGCCGGGCCACGACGGGGTGTTCGCGCTCGGTGACTCCGCCGCGGTGCCCGACGAGGCCAAGGGCGAGGAGGGCGCGGTCTGCCCGCCCACGGCCCAGCACGCGATGCGGCAGGGCAAACATGTCGCCGACAACGTCATCGCCACCCTGCGGGGGCAGTCGACGACGCCGTACCGCCACAAGGACCTCGGACTCGTCGTCGACCTCGGCGGCAAGGACGCCGTGTCCAAGCCGCTCGGCATCGAACTGCGCGGTCTGCCCGCCCAGGTCGCGGCCCGCGGCTACCACTGGGGGGCGCTGCGCACCAACGTGGCCAAGGTGCGTGTGGCCACCAACTGGACGCTCAACGCCCTCGCGGGCGACGATTTCGTGCGCACCGGCTTCCAGGCCCGCAAGGCCGCCAAGCTCCACGACTTCGAGTACACCAACGCGTATCTGACGCCGGAGCAGGTCCAGGCGCATGTCGAGGGGACGGACCGTCAGGAGTAGTCCGCCCGGGGTGCGGGAGGCGGGTCGTCCGGGGCGGGCGCGGCTGCGGGATCTGGTGGCCGCGTCCGACCCCGGACTGCTGCGGCTGGCGGCCGGGCTGCGGACGGTGGGCGCCATCGCGCTCACGCTGGCCGTGCTCGGTCTGCTGGGGGCCCAGGTGCCCCATCTGGTGGCCGGGGCGATCGCGGCCATGGTCGCCACCTTCGCCATCCGGGAGAAACAGCGCGCCCAGCAGGCCGTCACCCTCGCACTGGGCCTGCCCGTGGCGCTGGCCGCCGTCACCCTCGCCGCCCTGCTGCGCTCCCATGTGGTGGCCGGCGACCTGGTCTTCGTCGCGTTGATCTTCTGCGCCGTCTACGGGCGCCGGTACGGCGACCGGGGCACCGCGCTGGGAATGATCGGGTTCCAGGTCTACTTCGCGTCCCTGTTCGTCGGCGCCACCGTCTCCGCGTTGCCACACCTCTACGGCACGCTCGCCGTCGCCTTCCTGGCCAGTGCCGTGGCGCGCTTCGCGCTCGTGCCCGAGACGCCCACCGGGATGCTGGAGCGGCTGCGGGAGGCCTTCCGGGCCCGGCTGGCCCAGCTGGTGGCGACGCAGCTGGAACTGCTGGACGCGGCCGGTCCCGAGGAGGTGGAGAAGGCCCTGGAGCATGTGCGCGACGGCACGGCCCGGCTGCACGAGACGGCTTTGATGATCCAGGGCCGGCTGGAGGAGGGGACCGCCGACGAGGCGATGGCGCGGCTCGTGCAGCGGCGCGTCGCGGACGCCGAGGTCGCCGCCGAGCGGCTCGGCCTGTTGCTGCTGACCGCGCGCAGCGCCGAACGGGCGGACACACTGACCCTGCATCTGCCGGGCGCGCCCGTTCCGCGGGCCGGGATGCTGCCCGTGCGGGACAGGGCGACGGACACCGTGCGGCGCGACCTGGAGGCGCTGCGGCTGCTCGTCCTGCGGCCGGTCTCCGCACAGCCCGGCACGGGGCTCTCGCATGTGCGCAACCGGCTGCTGGGCTACCGGGACCAGGAGAACCTGCCGGCGGCTCCACCGGCCGTCCAGGACGTCTTCCGGGGCATCGGTGAGACGGCCCGCGCGGTGCTGGGGCTGCGGACCGCCCTCGACGGGCCGCAGGACGAGTCCGACGACAGCCCGGCCACGACCCGGTCGCGCGAGGAACTGGACGCCGAGGATGCGGCCATAGACGCCGGTGAGGAGCCTGCGCAGGAGACGGAGGCGGGGTTGCGGCGGCCCACGACACGGGCGGCCGTGCAGGTCGCGGTGGGGTCGTCGCTGGCCATGGTGGGCGGTGAGCTGCTGTCCAGTCAGCGCTGGTACTGGGCGGTGCTGACCTGCTGGATCGTGTTCATCAACACCGCCTCCACGGGCGAGATCCTGGTCAAGGGCTACCGGCGGCTCCTGGGCACCGTGCTCGGGGTGGTGGCCGGCGTCGGGCTGGCGGGGCTGGTCGGCCACCACACCTGGACGGCGTTCGCGGTGGTCCTGGTCTGCGTCTTCCTGATGTTCTACACGGCACCCGTGTCGTACACGCTGATGTCGTTCTTCGTCACCGCCGCGCTGGGCGTGCTGTACACCCTGCTGCACACCTACAGCCTGTCCGTCCTGGTGCTGCGGGTGGAGGAGACGGCACTCGGCGCGGCGTGCGGGGTCCTCGCGGCGGCGCTGGTGCTGCCGGTGCGCACGGACCGCCGTACGAACGACCTGCTCGTCGAGGTGCTGGAGCGGCTCGCGGACGTCACCGAAACGGCGGTGGACCAGCTGAGCGGCGGTCCTCCGGCCGAGCTTCTCGACAAGGCCCGTGACCTGGACCAGGCGCTGGCCGACCTACGGGCCGCCACCCGGCCCCTCACCCATCCCGTCACCCCGCTGCGGGCCCGGCGGGACACCGCGCGGTACGTCGTCGCGCTGCTGGAAACCTGTGCGTACCACGCGCGTGCCCTGGCCGCGACGGCCGAACTGCTGCCCACCCACCCGTCGATCGCGGCGGACCCCCGGCTGCGTGGGGCGGGGCGGCGCATTCTGCGCAACATCGGTGCGACCGCGGCACACGTGGCGGACTCACGGTCCACCGACGAGGTCGAGACGGGGCCGAGCATCGCCGCCCTGCTGGAGTCCGCCGTCCCCGGGTCACCGCGCTTCGGGCGGGTCACCGACCGGGTGCTGCGGCACCTCCAGCGGCTGGACGAGGGTGTGGTGGGGCTGGCCCGGCCGCTGCGGGTACCGGTGGCGCGGCCGAGGGGCTGACGCCGGGGCGGCTCACACCCTGCGCCAGCGGGCCATCGCGAAGGAGAACAGGCCGAACAGCATCAGGCCGACCGCCACCAGGGCCAGCAGCCAGGGGCCGAGCGGGGTCTCGGCGAAGGAGCGGAGCGTGTCGTCCAGGCCCTTCGCCTTGTCGGGTTCGTAGTCGACGGCGGCCCGTACGGCGAAGGCACCGGCGGCCGCGAACACCAGCCCGCGGGCCGCGCCGCCGCCCACCCCGGTCACGTCCACCAGCCGCCGCATCCCGGGCGACATCTCGCCGAGCTTGAACTTGTCGCGGTAGGAGCGCATGACGGCCCGGCCCGCGAGCCACACACCGGCGACGGCGATCCCCACGCCGGCGACACCGACGATCCACTGCCCGCCGGGCATGTCCAGCACCTTCGCCGTGACGTCCTTGGACTGCTTGTCACTCGATCCCCCGCCACCGCCGCTCGATCCCGAGCCCGTCGCGAACGACAGCACGGAGTAGGCGACGAAGCTGTAGAACACGAAGCGGACCAGCGCCAGCAGGCGCTTCTTCGCCTTGCGTCCGTCCGGGCCGACCGAGCCGAACAGCACCTCCGAAAGGCGCCACAGCGCCATGCCGACCAGGCCGATGGCGAGGGCCCACAACAGGACGGCACCGAAGGGCTTGTCCGCCAGCTCGGCGAGCGCGCCGCCCCGGTCCGCCTGGCGTTTCCCGTCGCCGAAGGCGATCTGCAGGGCCAGCAGGCCGACCAGCAGATAGATCACGCCGCGTGCGGCTAGTCCCGCCCGGGCGGCGCCCTCCGTCGCGGAACGGCGGGTCGACCGCCCGACCCCGATCCGGCCGGCCCGTGCGCTGACAGTCAAGTTCATCTCGACCTCCCGCACTCCGAATGCCCCGGTCACGACCATGCACACCCCACGGGGATTACGGCTGGACGCGCCCCGTGCCCAGGGCGTGCAGGTACTCCAGGGCGTCCAGGACCACCGTGCGCTCGTGCCAGGCGATCCAGCGGCCGGCCTGCGCGCCCACCACTTCCAGCACCTTGAGCTGCGCCGCCGTCAGGTCCCCGATGGTGTGGTCGAGGTGGGCCGACACCATACCCACGCAGATGCCGGACGAGGTGGTCAGCGGAACGCTGTGACAGGCCAGGCTGCCCGCCTCGAGGATCGCCTGGCGGGCGGAGGTGCTGAAGACCGGATCCGTCTCGACGTCGTGCACGGTGACCTGGGCGACGTCGCGCGCGGCCTGCGCACAGGACGTGCCGTCCTCGCCGACATGGCCGAAGAAGTCGACGAAGTCGGCTGTGTGTCCGGTGTGCTCCTCGATCCGCAGGCCGCCCCTGACCCGGTCGACGAGCTGGACGTTGCCCATGTCCGTGCCGACCACGGCGAGCGTCTGGCTCAGCACGGCCTTCAGGACGGCACCGCGGTTGCCGGGCCCGACCTCCCGTGCCGCCGGGAAGTTCAAGGGGGGCTGGGCGAGCCGGGCGCGCCGCGGGAACCACAGCGCTTCCCGGGCGTCCGGGCGCGGCGCGGACAGCAGGACTTCGGCCAGGGTGCGCATCTTGACGTTGTACCGCTGGGACGCCACCCGCATCAGAGTGAACGCCCTGTCCGCGTCGGGCAGGGCATACCGCTCGCGCAGCATGCCCTGCGCCTCCGCGATCAGGACGTGGGCGCGGGACCGGGCGCGCAGATCGCGCACCTGTGCCCGCAGCCGCTGATAGTCCTCGTCCGCTCCGTCGGCTGCGGCTTTCTGTCCGGGCTCCGTCATAGGGCAGGCTCCTCGGTTCCTGTTCGTCGGGAACACACACCTGCCCCGATACGGCTCGGGCAGTCAGCCGCCGGTGCGTTCTCCCAGCGCCTCGGCGCGCACACGGGCGCAACTGCGGCTGATGAGACGGGAGACGTGCATCTGGGAGATGCCGAGCTGGTCGGCGATGCGGCTCTGTGTCATGTCCTCGAAGAACCGCATGTAGAGAATGGCGCGGTCACGCTCGGGCAGCCGGCGCAGACCCGCCTTGGCGGATTCCCGGTCGACCACGGTCTCGAACGAGGCGTCGGCCGCGCCCAGGGTGTCGGCGAGGCTGTAGCCGTCCTCGTCGGAGGAGAGTTCGGCGTCCAGAGACAGCGTACTGAAGCTCTCCAGCGCCTCCAGTCCCGTGGCGACCTCCTCCTCCGTCAGGCCCGTGTGGGCGGCGAGGTCCGCGACGGTGGGTTCGGCGCTGCCCGGCGTCTGGGTCAGCTCGCGGCGGGCGACCCGCACCTTGTTGCGGAGTTCCTGCACCCGCCGGGGCACCCGCAGGGCCCACATGCGGTCGCGGAAGTGCCGCTTGACCTCTCCCGTGATGGTCGGCACGGCGTAGCTCTCGAAGGCGCCGCGCTCGGGGTCGAATCGGTCGACCGCCTTCACCAGGCCCAGGGCCGCCACCTGTCGCAGGTCCTCGATGGACTCGCCGCGCTCGCGGAAGCGGCCGGCGATGCGGTGGGCCATGGGCAGCCAGGCGGTGACGAGTTCGTCGCGTACGGCATCCCGCTCGGGGCCCTCCTCCAGGACGGCCAGGCGGGCGAAGAGCCCCGCGGTGTCGGGAGCGTCGTCGTGGCGCCGTCGGGCGGTCGCGGTGGTGGGGGTGCCGGGACGGCTTGTCGACATGTCGATTGGCATGCGGAATCGCTCCTGAACGGTCGTTTCAGGGAATTACCGCGGGAACGGGGACTACCGGCCGGACACCAGACGTGGGCCCTGCAGCAGCCATGTCGCTCCCGCTGGCGCGCCTCCGGTCCGAAGCACGAAACTGCGTCTGCCCTCACCCCGGGGGCCCAAACTCCGCTTTTCCCGGGAAGATCGGTGGACTGTCAGGACAGGGGCACGACCGCGGTGATGCACTTGCCTCCGGTGGGCAGGTCGGTGACCCGCACATCGCGTGCCAGCCGGCAGACGATGGGCCAGCCGAGACCGCCCAGGCGGCGCCGTCCGCGCGGGTCGAAGGGCTCCTTGGCCACGGGAAACGCGTCGCTGCGGTCGCTCACCGAGACGCGCACGCCGGGTTCGCCGACGTCGACGCGGAAGTCGGTGACTCCGCCCCCGTGCAGGATCGCGTTGGTGGTCAGCTCCGAGGCGACGAGCAGGGCGTCTCCCAGGGCTTGGCGGTCGCAGGTCGTATGGGTGACGCGGCAGCGTTCGGCCACGGCCCGCTCGACGGCGCGACGCGCCTCTGCCGGCTGGCACGGCGGGCGGTACCGCTCGACAGATTCGGTCCTGTGCTTCTCGCACATCCCTGGGCTCCCTGAATTCGGTGGGGGGCAGGCCAAGGCGCTCGCGGACAACGCGGAAGTCCCGCCTGGCACGGCAGCGGATCCGTCACACTCCGCGAGCACCGCAGGTCTCTTCCCTTCGGCTCACCTCTCGGAGCCGCATCAAACCTCGTGCACACGGGCCATCCGGAGTCATCTGCGGGGTACCCGGGTGACATGACGGATGTTGTGGACGCGGATGAACTGTTGCGGCGCATGCAGCGTGCCCGGGCCTTTGCTGTGGAGGAGGAGCGTGCCTGGCGGTCCCGCAGTGCCGCCCTGCGGCCGAGCGACCCGGAGGGCTCGCGCGAGGCGGCCGCGCGGACGCTGGCCTACGAGACGGTGCTCACGGTGCTGGACGAGATCCTGACGCCGGGCAGGCAGCCCGGGACGGCCGAGCGGCCCGATTGAACGGCCGCGCTCCCGGGAACCCGGCTCGCCATGACTGTGGATCACACGAGGGCACCCGTACTCGAAGCGCTGGACGACTACCGCCGCCAGGGGCAGCTGTCGTTCACACCACCCGGCCACAAGCAGGCCCGGGGCGCCGATCCGGCGGTGCGCGAGATCCTGGGCGACGCGGTGTTCCTCGGCGACGTCCTGGCGTCGGGCGGTCTCGACGACCGCCTGACCCGGGGCCGGGTGCTGGAACGCGCCGAGAAGCTGATGGCCGACGCCGTGCATGCGGAGCACACGTTCTTCACCACGTGCGGCAGTTCCCTGTCGGTCAAGGCGGCGATGCTGTCCGTGGCGGGACCGCACGAGAAGCTGCTGGTCGGGCGGGACGCGCACAAGTCGGTCGTGTCGGGGCTGATCATCTCGGGCATCGAGCCCGTGTGGGTCGAGCCGCGCTGGGACGCCGAGCGGCACCTGGCGCATCCGCCGTCCGCCGCCGAGTTCGACAAGGCGTTCACCGACCATCCCGACGCCAAGGGCGCCCTGGTCACCAGCCCGACCCCGTACGGCGGTTGCGCCGACCTGGGCGCGATCGCCGAGGTGTGCCACCGGCGCGGTCGCCCGCTGATCGTGGACGAGGCCTGGGGCGCGCATCTTCCCTTCCACCCCGATCTGCCGTCCTGGGCGATGGACGCGGGCGCCGACATCTGTGTGACCAGCATCCACAAGATGGGCAGCGGCCTCGAACAGGGCTCGGTCTTCCATCTCCAGGGCGACCACGTACCGCCCGAACTGCTGCGGCTGCGCGCGGATCTGCTGGGCACCACCAGCCCGTCGGTGCTGATCTACGCCGGACTCGACGGCTGGCGACGGCAGATGGCCCTGCGCGGCAAGGACCTCATGGGCGCCGCACTGGATCTCGCCGCGGACGTCCGGGCCGGCATCGAGGAGATCGAGGGGCTGCACGTCCACGACCGGGACGACTTCTGCAGTCCCGGCCTCGCGGACGACTTCGACCCGCTCCCCGTCGTCATCGACCTCGACGGTCTCGGCATCACCGGATTCCAGGCGGCGGACTGGCTGCGTGAGCACCGGCAGATCGACGCCCACCTCACCGACCACCGCCGGATCGGCACGCAGATCACCCACGGCGACGACGAGGGGACGGCCCGCCAACTCCTTGCCGCGCTGCGGGATCTGGCACAGGCCGCGCCCGCGCTGCCCCGGGCTCCCCGGGTGGAGGTGCCGCCGCCGTCCGAGCTGCGGATGGCCCAGGCCGTTCTGCCGCGCGACGCGTTCTTCGGCCCCGCCGAGGATGTGCCGGTAGCCGAGGCGGCCGGCCGGGTCGCGGCGGAGATGGTCACGCCGTACCCGCCCGGGATCCCGGCGGTGCTGCCCGGTGAGCGGCTCACCGAGCCCGTGTTGCGCTATCTGACGACCGGACTGGCCGCGGGGATGAATCTGCCCGACCCGAGCGACCCCGGCCTGGAGACGATCAGGGTGCTGGCGGCGGACCGGGCCGACACGGAGTGAAACGGGTCACGTGCCCGGCTTTCGTATACGCACAAGGCTCCGAGATGGTTTACGGTTCATCCATAGGTCGTCATGGAGTCGACGGTATACGTCCTTCATAGATCACCTCTCATACGGCCCTGGCTGGCCTCCCCCGTCCAGCCAGGGCTTTTTTCCTGCCCGCGAGACGACAGCGCCGGAAGTGTCCGCCGCCGAGGTGCCCCGGTCGTCCGCAGCGGCTGAAATGGGCGTAGGGAAAGCACCGGAACCGAATCGCCGGCGAGGAGCCCCGCGTCATGACCAAAGCGACGAAACTGCTGACCGCCCTGCCTCCGCCCCAGCGGGCCCGTCTGACGGCCCTGGCCCGGGAGGTCTCCTTCCCCGAGGACGCCCGGATCTTCGAGCCAGGGGGTACGGCCGACCGCTTCTGGGTCATCCGCTCGGGCGCGGTCTCCCTCGACCAGCAGGTGACGTCCCTGCAACGGGTGACCGTGGCCAGCCTCGGCTCGGGGGACCTGCTCGGCTGGTCGTGGCTCTTCCCGCCGCACCAGTGGGACTTCGGCGCGGTGGCCTTCAGCCCCGTGCGGGCCTATGAGTTCGACGCGGCGGCGGTGCTCGCCCTGTGCGAGGAGGACCCCCAGCTCGGCCTGACCCTGGTGCGCAGCGTCGCCGAGATCCTGGCGTACCGGCTGGAGACGACCCGGGGCAAGCTCCTGGAGCAGTACTCGATCTCCCGGCGCGCCCGCTGACGGCTCAGATCCGGTAGCGGCGCAGCGCCGGTACGGCGGCGGCCAGGCCCAGCATCACGGCCACGACGAGGAGGCCGCCGCCCGCGACGGCCGCGCGCGGTCCGAAGGCCGAGCCCGCGGTGCCGTGCAGGACGTCGGCCAGGCGCGGCCCGCCCGCGACGACTACGGTGAAGACGCCCTGCATACGGCCGCGCATCTCGTCGGTGGCGGCGGACAGCAGGATCGCCCCGCGGAAGACCATGGAGACCATGTCGGCCACCCCCGCCAGGGCGAGGAACGCGACCGCGAGCCAGAGGCTGTCGCTCAGCCCGAAGCCGGTGATGGCGGCGCCCCACGCGACGACGGCGCCGATGACCATCCAGCCGTGCCGGCGAGCCCGGGAGAAGGTGCCGGAGAACAGTCCGCCGAGAACGGCGCCGATGGGGATCGCCGCGAACAGCAGACCGAGGGCGAGACCTTCGCCGTAGGGCGCGTAGGTCTCCGAGGCCAGCTGCGGGAACAGGGCGCGCGGCATGCCGAGGACCATCGCGATGATGTCGGCCAGGAAGGACAGCAGCAGCACCTTGTGCAGGGAGATGTACCGGAACCCGGCCGCGATCTCACGCACTCCCGCGCGGCGCTTGGTCCCCGACGCCGGCGGCGGCAGCGCGGGCAGCTTGTAGACCGCCCACACCGTGACGCACAGCGCCAGGGCGTCGATGAGGTAGAGCTCCGGCAGGCCGATGACCGGGATCAGGGCGCCCGCCAGGAGCGGACCGACCACCTGCCCCGTCTGCATGACGGTCGAGCCGAGGGCGTTGGCGGCGGTCAGCTCGTGCGCGGGTACGAGCCGGGCGATGGAGGCGTTGCGGGCCGGTGCGTTCAGGCCCCAGAAGGCCTGCTGCGTCGCGAGCAGGACCATCAGCACGGCCACGGACTCCTGGCCGGTGACGGCCTGTGTCCAGAAGAGCAGCGAGGTGACGGCGATGCCGGTGTTGGTGACCAGGAGCAGCTTGCGGCGGTCCACGCTGTCGGCGATCGCACCGCCCCACAGCGCGAACACCATCAGCGGCAGCAGCCCGGCGAGGCTGGCATAGCCGACCCACGCGGACGAGCCCGTGATGTCGTAGATCTGCTTGGGCACCGCGACCGCGGTGAGCTGGCTGCCGACGGCCGTGACGATGGTCGACGTCCACAGCCGCCGGTAGGCCGGGCGGCGCAGCGGGCGGGTGTCCATCGCGAACCGGCGCCAGCCGCGCCGGGCGGGCTCCTGCGTGGGCGCCGTCGGCTGCTCTTCGGTGCTGCTCTCGCTCGTGTCCACGGGCTTCCTGGTTGGTCGTTACATCTTTCGGAACCAGGGTTCACTATGGCAGTCGTGTCCGAGCCCGCGGGACCCGCGATCCCAGTCTGCGAACAGGGCGTCGCTCAGGCTCCGGCGATCAGCATCGCGCCCATGGTGATCATCGTCGCGGCGACCAGTCCGTCCAGGACGCGCCAGGCGGTGGGCCTGGCCAGGAAGCGACCCAGCAGCCGGGCGCCGAAGCCCAGTGCCGCGAACCAGCACAGGCTGGCGAGTACGGCGCCGAGTCCGAAGGTCCAGCGCAGCGCGCCGCGGTCGGCGGCGACGGAGCCGAGCAGGAACACGGTGTCCAGGTAGACGTGCGGGTTGAGCCAGGTCAGTGCCAGACAGGTCAGGACGGCCCGCTTGCGGGACCCGGCCGCCTCGCCTTCCGTGCGCAGGGCGCCGCCGGCCGGCCGGAACACCCGGCGGGCGGCGAGGGCGCCGTAGCAGAGCAGGAAGGCGCCGCCGATCCAGCCGACCAGGGTCAGCGCGTCCGGCCACGCCACCACCACCGCTCCCAGTCCGCCGACGCCCAGGGCGATCAGGGCCGCGTCCGAGAGGGCGCAGATACCGACGACGGCGAGGACGGAGTCGCGGCGGACGCCCTGGCGCAGGACGAAGGCGTTCTGGGCGCCGATGGCGACGATGAGCGAGAGGCCGGTGCCGAATCCGGCGGCAGCGGCGGCGAGCGAAGCGGTCATGGCATCGACGCTAGGCGGACGGCGATCTGGAGTACAGCTAAAGATTCTTACGTATCATTAGCGCTCGTGATGACAGAGCTTCCCCTCGACCAGGTGCGGACCCTGCTGGCGGTGGTCGACGAGGGCACCTTCGACGCGGCCGCCGCGGCCATGCATCTGACGCCTTCGGCGGTGAGCCAGCGGGTCAAGGCCCTGGAGCAGCGCACCGGCCGGGTGCTGCTGGTGCGTACGAAGCCGGTGCGGCCCACCGAGTCGGGCGAGGTGGTCGTGCGGTTCGCGCGGCAGCTGGCGCGACTGGAGCGGGACGCGCGGACCGAGCTGGGCATGAGCGTGCCCGGGGAGTCGACGCGGGTGTCGATCGCGGTCAACGCCGACTCGCTGGCGACGTGGTTCCTCCCGGCGCTGAACCGCGTTCCGGACCGGTCCCGGCTCACCTTCGAGCTGCACCGCGAGGACGAGGAGCACACGGCGACGCTGCTGCGGGAGGGGCTGGTGATGGCGGCGGTGACCTCGTCACCGGACGCGGTGTCGGGTTGTTCCGTGCGCCCGCTGGGGCGGATGCGGTATTTCGCCGTGGCGAGCCCGGAGTTCGCCGACCGGTGGCTCGGCGGTCCGCTGCGGGACGCGCTCGCGCAGGCGCCCTCGGTGGCCTTCGACCGCCGCGACTCCTACCAGGACCGGTTCGTGCGCGGCCTGCGCCGCGGCGGGGGCGGCGCGAGTCCCGACCGCCACTACGTCCCCACCTCGGAGGGCTTCGTGGCGACCGTCGCGCTGGGCCTGGGCTGGGGCATGGTCCCCGACGTCCAGGCCGAGCCGCTGCTGGCCGCGGGGCGGCTGGTCCACCTCGCGCCCGACCGCCCGATGGACGCGCCCCTGTACTGGCAGCAGTGGAAGCTGGACTCGCCCGCTCTGGCGACCGTGGCCGAGGCGGTGGCCGCAGTGGCGGCCGAGGCGCTCACCTCCTAGACGTCTACCTCGCGCCTCCGAGGTACCGGGGGGTCTGCATGTGGGAGGACGGCAACTACGAGGGCGGCAGGATGGAGAGCTTCAGCGCCCGCTCGTTCCGCTGAGCAGCGCGGCCAGTCGGGCCTCGGCGCTGTCCAGCAGCATCTCCAGCGCCGTCGGATAGGCGCTCTCCACCATGCGCCCCGCCAGCAGCGGCGCCGCCTCCGCGATCCGGGGGTGCGTGCTGCGGGGCAGACGGGCGTAGGTCGAGCTCCACATGTCCTCGTCGGCGTGGAGCGCGGCGCTGGGCAGGGCCAGGGAGGCGGCGTCCAGGGCGGCGAAGGCCAGGGTCTGGTCGATGAAGGCGTGGTAGATGCGCACCGTGTCCGCCAGCGGGAAGCCCGCGGTGCGCAGCACGTCGAGGACCGCCTCGTCGGCGGCGAGTTCGTTGGCCCGCCCGGTGACCCGGTTCGTGGTCAGCACGGCGGCCTGCGGATGGGCGAGGTAGGCGGCGTGGAGGCGCAGTCCGATCGCGCGCAGGTCCGCCCGCCACCGCCCCGTCGGCTCCCAGCCCCGCAGCGCCTGTCCGATCAGCGCGTCGCCGATCGCCAGGGTCAGGTCGTCCATGCCGCGGAAGTAGCGGTACAGGGTGCTGGGGTCGGCGTCCAGGGCCAGGCCCAGGCGGCGGGCGGTGAGCCCGGCGCTGCCGTGTTCGCGCAGCATCCGCAGCGCGGTCTCGACGATCAGCTCCTCGGACAGCACGGTGCCGCTCTTGGTGGGGCGGCGCCGGCGCCGCTTCTCCTCGGGTACGACCGCTTTCGGCATGCCGCTCCTCCTTATGCCAACGCCATTGACCTTATGTGAGCGTGCGGCGTTGTATCTCCGTCAGGGGCCCCACCGACGTCTTGGACCTTCGACCGACGGAGTGCTTGTCATGCGTGTACTGCTCGTGGGAGCCGGCGGAGTGGGCACCGCCATCACCCGGATCGCGGCCCGGCGGCCGTTCTTCGAGGCGATGGTGGTGGCGGACTACGACCTGGCCCGCGCCGAGGCCGCCGTCGCGGCGCTCGGCGCCGAGGGAGCCCGTTTCCGGGCCGAGCGCGTCGACGCGAGCGACGAGGCGGCCGTGGTGGCGCTGCTGGAGCGGCACGCGTGCGACGTCCTCCTCAACGCGACCGACCCGCGCTTCGTGATGCCGCTGTTCCGGGCGGCCCGCGCGGCCGAGGCGACGTATGTCGACATGGCGATGTCGCTGTCGCGACCGCACCCCGAGCGCCCCTACGACGAGTGCGGGGTCAAGCTCGGCGACGCCCAGTTCGAGGAGGCGATCGGCTGGGAGAAGGCGGGTGCGCTGGCGCTCGTCGGCATGGGGGTGGAGCCCGGTCTGTCGGACGTCTTCGCCCGGTACGCGGCCGATGAACTCTTCGACGAGATCGAGGAGATCGGCATCCGCGACGGTGCGAACCTCACCGTGGACGGCTACGACTTCGCGCCGTCCTTCAGCATCTGGACCACCATCGAGGAGTGCCTCAACCCGCCCGTGGTCTACGAGGAGGACCGCGGCTGGTTCACCACCGAACCGTTCAGCGAGCCCGAGGTGTTCGACTTCCCCGAGGGCATCGGCCCGGTGGAGTGCGTGAACGTCGAGCACGAGGAGGTCCTGCTCGTTCCGCGCTGGGTCGACGCCAAGCGCGTCACCTTCAAGTACGGCCTGGGCGAGGAGTTCATCCAAACGCTGCGGACGCTGCACCTGCTGGGTCTGGACCGCACCGAGCCGGTCACCGTGGCGAGCGCGAGCGGACCGGTCCGGGTCTCGCCCCGGGACGTGGTCGCCGCCTGTCTCCCCGACCCGGCGACGCTGGGCGAGCTCATGCACGGCAAGACCTGCGCGGGAACCTGGGTGAAGGGCGTCAAGGACGGGGCGCCGCGCGAGGTGTACCTGTACCACGTGGTCGACAACCAGTGGTCCATGGCGGAGTACGGCTGCCAGGCGGTGGTGTGGCAGACGGCGATCAACCCGGTCGTCGCCCTCGAACTCCTCGCCACGGGCGCCTGGTCGGGCTCGGGCGTCCTCGGCCCGGAGGCCTTCCCCGCCGGTCCCTTCCTGGATCTGCTGACCGCGTACGGCTCCCCGTGGGGGCTGCGCGAGCAGTGAATCCGAATTTCCCACCACTCCGTTGTTTCACTCATGCATCGACAGGTGACCCGAAAGCGAGTAAGCCATCCGCGAGGGCACGGACGACTTCGAACGCAGGTGACATCGATGGAGAACTGGCGAGACCATGCCATATGCCGCGAGGAGGACCCCGACCTCTTCTTCCCGATCGGGAACACCGGCCCGGCACTGGTGCAGACGGAGCAGGCGAAGGCGGTCTGCCACCGCTGCCCCGTGGAGACACGGTGCCTTGAGTGGGCCATGGACACCGGGCAGGCGATCGGTGTCTGGGGCGGTACGAGCGAGGCCGAACGACGTTCACTGCAACGGCGCCGGGCCAGGGCCGGGCGCGCCTCCGGCTAGGGCCGGCACCCGGAGGGTGAAGACACTGCCCTCACCGGGTTCGCTCGTCGCCTGGGCCGTGCCGCCGTGCGCGGCGACCAGGTGACGGACGATCGGCAGGCCGAGCCCGCTGCCGCCGGTGCGGCGGCTGCGGGACTTCTCGGCCCGCCAGAACCTGTCGAAGACATGCGGTAGCTCCTCGGCCGTGATCCCACTGCCGGTATCGGCGACTTCGAGGACGATGTCGTCACCCTCGCACCGTGCCGCGAGGGTGACGGTCCCGCCCCCGGGCGTGTGCCGAAGAGCGTTGGAGACGAGGTTGCCGAGTGCCTGCCGCATCCGCACCGGGTCGGCGTCCAGCCACGGTGTGCCGTCCGTCTCGGTGCGCAGGGCGACGCCCGCCGTGCCCGCGGCCACCCGGTACGCCGCGGCGACCTGACCGATCAGCTCGTCGGCATGGACGGGCTCCCGGTGCAGCCGCAGCGTGTCCGCGTCGGCGGCGGCGAGGTCCTGGAGGTCGTCGATGACCCGCTGGAGGACCAGAGCCTCCTCGTGCAGGGAGGCGAGCAGTTCCGGGTCCGGCGCCACGACCCCGTCCTTGGTGACCTCCAGCCAGCCCCGGATATTGGTGAGCGGACTGCGCAGTTCATGGGCGATGTCGCTGACCATGGCCTTGCGCTGCGCCTCCAGCCGTTCCCGGCGTTCGGCGAGGTCGTTGAAGGCCGCGGCAAGGATGCCGGTCTCGTCCCGCGTGGTCACGGGCACCCGCACATGCAGCTCCGGCGGCTGCTGGGCCGCCGCGGTGAGCGCGCGCAGCGGCCGGACCAGCCGCGTGGCGACGAGGGCGGTCACGGCGACGGTGACGGCGAGCACGAGTCCGGCGACACCGACGACCTTGGCCTTGTTGGCCGGTGACATGTCGAACCGCACCGCGGTCCGGTCCCCGCCGCCCAGGAACAGCTCGGCGGCCGGCGCGACATAGGGGTCGAGCTGGGCGCGGCGCGCGCTGTCCACGCAGTTCTGCGCGGTGCGGGCCGCCGCCGACCCGGGCTCCACGTCGGTCTTTCCCACCTGATAGCGACCGCCCACGCTCCGGTCGGTGCCGTCGGGAGCGAGGAACAGCGGCGCGACGGCCTTCAGATCCTGCCCGCCCAGACAGCCGCGGGCACGTTCCATCAGGTCCGCGAGGGCCTTCTCCTCCCCGGCCGTCGGGGTGTTGAGCTTCCCGTCGGCGCACTCGAGGGGCGTCTCGACCTCTTCGCTCAGGAACGGGCGGCCGCTCGGCATCCTGGCGATGGTGGTCTCGATACCGTTGCGGGCGAAGCACTGCTGCCGCACCACGGCCAACTTCCCCAGCCTGACCCGCTCCTGGGCCGTCAGCCGGTACGGCCCCACCACCCGGGGATCGAGGCCGCTGCGCTGGGCACCGCGCTCGGTGTAGGTGTCGGTGCGCAGGGGGTCCACGGTGGCCGCGGCACGCGGCGGCAGCGAGGTGCCGGGCGGCGCCGAGTCGACGAGGGTCCGGCGGTCGGTGGTGGTCAGGGCGATCCGCCGGCCCGTCCTCTCGGACAGCGTGCGGACGAGCGGCCCGACTCCCCGCCACTGCGGGTGAGTTGCCGCGTACCCGCTCAGCCGGGCCAGGACGTCCATGTCCTCGGCGAGGACCTGCCCCTGCTCCTCCCGCAGCGCACGGGTGGTGGTCTCCACCGCCAGCCAGGCGGTCGCGGCCACCGAGCACACGGCGATGAGCACGGAGGTGATCAGCAGCCGGACCGAGAGGCGCTTGCGCAGGGGTATGCGGCGACTCATCCGCGGCCGCCGCTGAGCTTGTAGCCGACACCGAACACGGTCAGCAGCCGGACCGGCCTGCGCGGATCCGTTTCGACCTTCCGCCGCAGGTTCATGATGTGGACGTCCACGGCCCGCTCGGTGGACGACCGGTCGATGCCACGGGTGCACTCCAGCAACTGCCGCCGGGAGAACACCCGCTCGGGTTCGGCGGCCATGGCGAGCAGGATCGCGAACTCGGCGGGCGTGCACTCCACTTCCTCGCCCTCGCACCGCACCTCGTGCCGTACGGGATCGACCTGCAGCCCCGCGGCGCGTACGACGCCCGCGGTGTGCCCGCTGCGCCGCAGGACCGTGCGGATCCGGGCCATCAGCTCACGCGGGCTGTAGGGCTTGGTCATGTAGTCGTCGGCGCCCACGTCCAGGCCGAGCAGCACGTCGTCCTCGGCGGAGCGGGCGGTGAGCATGAGCACCGGGATGTCGTCGGACCGCCGCAGCGCCCGGCACACGCCGAGGCCGTCGATCACGGGCAGCATCAGGTCCAGCACGACCAGGTCGGGTCTCAGCCGTCGCACCGCGTCGAGAGCGGCTCCGCCGTCGTGGACCACGGTGGCGGTGTGGCCCTCCGCCAGCAGGGAGCGGCGTATGAGTTCGGCCTGCATCTCGTCGTCCTCGGCGACCAGCACATGTGCGCACATTCGGCGGATCCTAAGCCGCTCAGCGGGCCAGGGAGTCGGCGTCGCCCATGACGACGACCGGACGGCGGGCCGGGTCCAGCGCCAGGAGGAGCTCCTTCATGTGCTCCTCGGCGAGGCTGACACAGCCCTGCGTGGGCCCGTCGTGGTCGACGTGCAGCCATATCCCGCCGCCGCGGCCCGCGCCGAGCGGGCGGGTCCAGTCGAGGGGTGAAGTGCCGGGCTCGCGGTTGTAGTTGATGGCGATCACATAGTCGAAGGAGCCCGCCAGGGGTTCGCCCTCGAAGCCGGTGCCGGTCGCGGTGAAGCCGGTGCCGTGGTCGTACGGCAGCCGGGTGCCGGGGTCGCGGAGGCGTCCGCCGGCGTCGGTGAGGCCGAAGACACCGATGGGTGAGCGCAGGTCGCCGGCGCGGTGGTGGTCGCTCCAGCCGCGCAGCGCGTTGTGCGCGGGCCAGGTCTCCCCGGCCCGCCATCCCGCGTCGGTGCGCTCGTACAGGACGACGGTGGACCGCGAGGAGTTCTTGCCGCGTCCGGTGACGACGACGGCCTGGCGGGCGTCGTCCGGCACCTTCGCCCACGTGTTCGGTCCCAGACCGGGCAGTTGCCGCGGGGCGACGTCCAGGGAGACCGGCGGCGCGGGCCGGATCGACGTGGTGGCCGGCGGCCGCCGCTCGGGGGTCGCCACCGCCCCTCCCCCGCACCCGGTGAGCACGAGGGAGGCGGCCAGCAGCGCGACCTGCGGTCTGCGTGTGATCATGCGTCGACCCTCGCCGACACTTGTGTGGAACTCGTCAGGTTCTAGGGTGCGTCCGGCTTGCCCGGCTGGTAGACCCACGTCCGGAACAGTCCGTCCAGGTCCTTGCCGGACTGGCGTTCCGCCAGGCGCACGAACTGGGCGGTCGTCCCGTGTCCGCCCCGGTGCTCGCCGGCCCAGGCCCGCAGGATCCGGAAGAACACCCGGTCCCCGACGGCCTCGCGGAGTTGGTGCAGGGCCATCGCGCCACGGGCGTAGACGGGCGTGCCGAAGATGTTCGCGCCGCTGCCCGGGTCACCGGGCGGGAACTCCCACAGCCCGTCGCTCGCCGGCCGGGCGTACAGCGCGTCGAAGGTCTTCTGCGCGCTGTCGCCGCCGTGCTGTTCGGCGTAGAGCCACTCGGCGTAGGTCGCGAACCCCTCGTTGAGCCAGATGTCCTTCCACGAGGTCAGGCTCACGGAGTCACCGAACCACTGGTGGGCGCTCTCGTGGACGAGGGTGCTCAATCCGGGGGCCTGGTCGTAGACGGGCCGCGTCTGCGTCTCCAGCGCGTACCCGACGTTCGGGGCCCGGTCGACGATCGAGCCGGCCGCCTTGAACGGGTAGGGCCCGAAGAGCTTGCTCTCCCAGGCCAGGACGGACGGCAGCTTCTTCAGGACCGGCGCGGCGGCGTCGGCCTCGCGCGGGTCGACGGCGTTGTAGACCTGGATGCCGTCGCGGGTCGTGTACCGGTCCACGGTGAACTTCCCGACCGTCGCCGTGGCCAGATAGGCGGCCATGGGCTCGGACTGGCGCCAGCGGAACGTGGTCCGCCCGTGAGCCGTCGTCTGCCCCAGGAACACGCCGTTGGCGACGGCGGTACGCCCCTGGGGAACAGTGATCGTGAAGTCGTACGACGACTTGTCCTTGGGGTGGTTGTTCGCGGGGAACCAGGTCATCGCGCCCTGCGGCTCCCCCGCGACGAAGACGCCGTCGTCCGTGGGGATCCAGCCGTCGAGCGAGCCGTCCGGGTCGGTGACCGGGGCCGGCTTGCCGTTGTAGGTGACGGTGACGCGGAACCACTGTCCCTTGTGCAGGGTCCTGCGCGGGGTGACGACGAGTTCCTGGCCGTCGCGGCGGAAGTCCGCCTTGTCCCGGCCGACGGTCAGGCCCGTGACCTTCAGCCCGTTCAGGTCGAGGTCGAAGCGGTTGAGCTTGCGGGTCGCGCGGGCGTAGAGGACGGCCTTGCCGTCGAGGTGGCGGCTGTCCGTGTCGTAGCGGAGGGTCAGGTCGTAGTGGCCGACGTGGTAGCCGCCGTTGCCGGCCAGCGGGAAGTACGGGTCGCCGGCGCCGGACGAGCCGGCCGGCGGGGGTGCGGCCGCCCCGAGCAGCGCCACCAGGGCGACGGGGACGGTTCCGAGGACGAAGGTGCGTCTGACGGCCTGAGGCACGTGCGCTCCTGCGGTTGGCGGGTGGCAGACGGCTTCACACTAAAGGTGATCTCGGAGGAACTCACCCTTGAGCCGGTCAAGACGTGCCGCTCCCCGAAGTACGCTCCCGGCACGTCACCACCCCCGTGGAAGGGCCCCGCCATGAGCGTTCGTGTGCGCCGCGTCTACGAGTCGCCGGAGCCGGAGGACGGCGTACGCGTCCTGGTCGACCGGCTGTGGCCGCGCGGCCTGTCCAAGGATGCCGCGCGGGTGGACGAGTGGCCCAAGGCCATGACCCCGTCGACCGAGCTGCGCCGCTGGTACCACGCGGGTGAGGGGTCCTACGAGGAGTTCGCCGGGCGTTACGAGGCGGAGCTGGCCGCACCCGAGGCGGCCGAACTCCTGGCCCGCGTGCGCGAGCTGGCCCGCAAGGGGCCCCTCACCCTGCTGACGGCCGCGAAGACTCCCGAGGAGAGCCACGCGGCCGTACTCGCACGCCTGCTGGACTGAGCGGACTTCAGCCGGGGCGCCTCACGCGGTCTGCCGCGCCGCCGCCCGTCCCGCCGCCCGGCCGGAGAACAGGCAGCCGCCGAGGAAGGTGCCCTCCAGCGCGTTGTAGCCGTGCACTCCGCCGCCCCCGAAGCCGGCCACCTCACCGGCCGCGTACAGTCCGCCGATCGGGTTGCCGTCGGTGTCCAGGGCGCGGGAGTCCAGGTCGGTCTGGATGCCGCCGAGGGTCTTGCGGGTCAGGACGTGCAGCTTGACGCCGATCAACGGGCCGGCGTCCGCGTCCAGGATGCGGTGCGGGGTGGCGACCCGGCCGAGCTTGTCGCCGATGTAGCGGCGGGCGTTGCGGATGCCCTGGACCTGGGCGTCCTTGCTGTACGGGTTGGCGATCTGGAGGTCGCGGGCCTCGATCTGGCGGCGCACCGTGGCCGCGTCGAGGAGCGGCTTGTCCGTCAGGGCGTTCATCTTCTCGACGAGCTGCTCCAGGTCCGGAGCGGTCACGAAGTCCGCCCCGTTGCGCAGGAACGCGTCGACCGGCCCCGGGGCGCCCTTGCCCAGCACCCGCTCCTTGAGGAACCCGATCCGGTCCTTGGCGGTGATGTCGGGGTTCTGCTCGGAGCCCGACAGCGCGAACTCCTTCTCGATGATCTTCTGGGTGAGGATGAACCACGAGTGGTCGTAGCCGGCGATGTCCTCGGTGGTGCGCAGGTACTTCAGGGTGCCGAGGGTGTCGTAACCGGGCAGGCACGGGTCGGGCAGCCGGCGGCCCAGGGCGTCGAACCACAGGGAGGACGGTCCGGGCAGGATGCGGATGCCGTGGCCGGGCCAGATCGGGTCCCAGTTCTGCACGCCCTCGGTGTAGTGCCACATGCGGTCGCGGTTGACCAGGCGTACGCCCGCCTCGGCGCTGATGTCGAGCATGCGCCCGTCGACGTAGGCGGGGACGCCGGTGACCATCTCGGCGGGCGGGGTGCCGAGGCGTTCGGGCCAGTAGCGGCGGACGATGTCGTGGTCGGCGCCGATGCCGCCGGTGGTGACGACGACGGCCTGGGCGGTGAGTTCGAAGTCGCCGACGCGGTCACGGCTGGACTTCACGCCCCGCGCCGAGTTGTCCTCGGCGAGGACCGTGCCGCGCACCCCGCGCGCCTGCCCGTCCTCGACGACGAGTGCATCGACCTGGTGGCGGTAGTAGAAGGTGAGCAGCCCGTCGCGGGCGGCCTGCTTGGCGTAGTTGACGAACGGCTCCACGACGCCCGTGCCGGTGCCCCACGAGACGTGGAAGCGCGGCACGGAGTTGCCGTGGCCGTGTGCGCGCAGGTCACCGCGTTCGGCCCAGCCGACGGTCGGCAGGAACTTGATGCCGTGCCCCTCCAGCCAGGACCGCTTCTCCCCCGCCGCGAACTCGACGTAGGCGCGCGCCCAGCGCACCGCCCAGGAGTCCTCGTCGTCCTCGCGGTCGAACTGGGCGCTGCCCTGCCAGTCGTTCCAGGCCAGGTCGAAGGAGTCCTTGATGCCGAGGCGCCGCTGCTCCGGGGAGTCGACGAGGAAGAGCCCGCCGAAGGACCAGAAGGCCTGGCCGCCGAGGTTGGCGGCGTTCTCCTGGTCGACCAGCGCGACCCTGCGGCCCCGGCTGGTCAGTTCATGCGCCGCGACCAGGCCCGCGAGCCCCGCTCCGACGACGATGGCGTCGGCATCCATGGCGACCATCCCTTCCCTATGCGGTGGTGTCGCTGCCGTCGGTCAGCAGCGCGGTGAGCAGTTGCCCCAGCCAGGTCCGGGCCCGTTCGAGGTCCCGGTCCAGCAGCAGTTGGGTGGTGACCCCGTCGTAGGCGGCGACGACGGCGTGGGCGGCCCCGTCGAGGTCGCCGAGGACGGCGGGCAGCGCGGTGTGGCCCTGCGCCCGGGCCAGCCGTTCGGCGACCGCCCGGCGCAGCCGCTCCCGGTGCTCCAGCAGGGTCTGCGCGACGGAAGGTTCGCGGGCGGCGTACACCAGGAAGTCCGTCTTCACCAGGAGCCAGTCCCGGTCCAGGAGCAGCACCTCGGTGACACGGTCGACGGCGGCGGGCACGTCGAGGTCGGGTCCGTCCAGGGCCAGCGCGCCGGAGACCTGGTCGGCGATCAGGTCGGCCCGCTGCTGGTAGAGGGCGAAGAACAGCTCGTCCAGGCTGTCGAAGTTGGAGTAGAAGGCGCCGCGACTGTAGCCGGCGGCCTCGCAGACCTCCTCGATGGAGACCCGCCCGAAGCCCTTGGCGGCGAAGACCGCGAACGCGGCGTCCAGGAGGTTGGCGCGGGTGCGGACCCGGCGCTTGGTGACGCGCTTGGTCGTGCCCTCCAGTGCCATGTCCGGCCCTCCGTTCGATACGGGAATGTATCCGATACAACGATGTATCGAAAGAGCCGTGCTCCGGGGCTCACCACGCGATGGGAACACATTTTCGATTCAGGAGTACGCTGGATCCATGACCCCGCACCTCCAGGCCTCGCTCTTCGACCAGACGGACGAGATCCGCCTCGGCCGCCTCGACGGGATCCGGCGGACCGTGCTCGGACACGGCGCGTGGATCGACGTACTCCCCGGCTGGCTCGGCGGCTCCGACTCACTGTTCGAACAGCTCGCCGCCGAGGTTCCGTGGCGCGCCGAGCGCCGGACGATGTACGACCACGTCGTCGACGTACCGCGGCTGCTCGCGTTCTACGGCGTGGACGACGCCCTGCCGCACCCGGTGCTGACCCAGGCCCGCGAGGCGCTCACCGCGCACTATGCCGAGGAGCTGGGCGAGCCGTTCACCACGGCCGGGCTCTGCTTCTACCGCGACGGCCGGGACAGCGTCGCCTGGCACGGCGACCGGATCGGCCGGGGCGCCCGTGAGGACACCATGGTCGCCATCCTCTCCGTCGGCGCGCCCCGCGATCTGCTGCTGCGTCCGATGCGCGGCGGCGACACCGTGCGCCGCCCGCTGGGCCACGGCGACCTGATCGTGATGGGCGGCTCCTGCCAGCGGACCTGGGAGCACTCCGTACCGAAGACCACACGCGCCGCGGGACCGCGCATCAGCGTCCAGTTCCGCCCGCACGGCGTGCACTGAGGCAGAGAGGCGGCTGCTTCGGAAGCGCGCAGGGGGCTGCCTCCGGCGGACGGCGCCGGAGGCAGCCTTCCCTCTTCCCCTTCTCCTCCGGCGGCCCGGACCCGCCCACCACGGCCCCCGCTCGGTCTGCTTTGCTGTGCCCGTCGAGCAGGCACTCACCCCTCGGGACGATCATGCAGACGGACGTGCGGCAAGTCGCCGACGGCACCTACCTGGTGCACGGGAGCAACACCAACTGGGTGATCCTCAGCGACGGGGACGCCGTCACCCTGGTCGACACCGGTTACCCCGGGGACCGCGAGCAGGTGCTCGCCTCCCTTGCGCAGGTGGGCAGTTCACCGGAGGCGGTCGCGGCGGTGCTGATCACGCACGCCCACAACGACCACCTGGGGTCGGCCGAGTACCTGCGTGACGCGTACGGCACGCCCGTGTACCTGCATGACGCCGAAGTGCCGCATGCCCGCCGGGAGTTCCTGCACCAGGTGACCGTCGGTGACGTGGTGAGGAACGGCTGGCGGCCGGGTGTCCTGCCGTGGGCGGTGCACGCGATCCGCTCCGGCGGCACGGCACACGTCCCGGTCACCGAGCCCGCGCCGTTCCCCTCCGAGGGCGCCCTCGACCTGCCGGGCCGACCGGTCCCCGTGCACACGCCGGGCCACACCGACGGCCACGCCGCCTTCCACCTCCCGGACACCGGCGTCCTGATCTCCGGAGACGCCCTGGTGAGCGGCCACCCGACCTCGCGCGTCAAGGGCCCCCAGCTGCTGCCGGACATGTTCCACCACGAGCGCGCCCGTGCCGTGGCCTCGCTGGACGTCCTCGCCGCCCTGGAGGGCGACCTCCTGCTCCCGGGCCACGGTCCGGCGCACCGCGGTCCGGTCCGTGAAGCGGCACTTCAGGCCAGGGAGCGCGCCCTCTAAGGTGAGGTGACGATCACCCGCGAGGCGAGGACGAACGGCCCATGGCACTGCAGATCAGCGCGACGAACCCGGAGCACCCCGCGCTCCTGCTGGAGCTGCCGTGGGACGTGCCCCTGGAGCAGTGGCCGGAAGAGGTCCTGGTCCCGCTGCCGCGCGGCATATCCCGGCACATCGTGCGCTACGCCCGCGCCGGCGACGAGGTGATCGCCGTCAAGGAACTCGCCGCGCGGCCCGCCCTCAACGAGTACGACATGCTCCGCGACCTCGACCGGCTCGCCATCCCCTCCGTGGATCCGCTGGCCGTCGTCACCGGCCGCACCGACCAGGACGGCAACCCGCTGGAGTCCGTCCTGGTCACCCGCCACCTGGGCGGCTCGATGCCGTACCGGTCGATGTTCGAGACGACGATGCGGCCGGCGACCATGCACCGCCTCATGGACGCCCTGGCGGTCCTGCTCGTCCGACTGCACCTGGCCGGGTTCGCGTGGGGCGACTGCTCGCTGTCCAACACCCTCTTCCGCCGGGACGCGGGCGCCTACGCCGCCTATCTCGTCGACGCCGAGACCGGCGAACTGCACCCCCAGCTCAGCAACGGCCAGCGCGAGTACGACCTCGACCTCGCCCGCGTGAACATCAGCGGCGAGCTCCTCGACCTGGAGGCCTCCGGGGCGCTGCACCCCTCCGTCGACCCGATCGAGTTCGGCATGGAGATCTGCGCGCGCTACCGCGGCCTGTGGGGAGAGCTGACCCGCACCTCCGTCTACCCGGCGGGCAAGTACCACTACATCGAGCGCCGGATCCGCCGTCTCAACGAGCTCGGCTTCGACGTGGCCGAGATGCAGATCGAGCACGCCGCCAACGGTGACACGGTCACCTTCGTGCCCAAGGTCGTGGACGCCGGCCACCACCAGCGCCAGCTGCTGCGGCTGACGGGCCTGGACACCGAGGAGAACCAGGCCCGCCGGCTGCTGAACGACCTGGAGAGCTGGATGGCCACCCAGGACGACTACGCCCCGGGCGACCCCCTCGGCGCCCGCCCCGAGGTCCTCGCCCACCGCTGGGTGCGGGACGTCTTCCGCCCGACCGTGCGCGCGGTGCCGCTCGAACAGCGCGGGTCGATGGACCCGGCGGAGATCTACCACGAGCTGCTCGAACACCGCTGGTACCTGTCGGAGCGGGCGCAGCACGACATCGGCCTGGACACGGCGGTCGAGGACTACATCAAGAACGTCCTGCCCACGGCGCGGGAGACGCTCCAGCCCACCGTCGAGGCCTGACTCAGACGGGCGGGACGACCGCCACCGGGCACTCGGCGTGGTGCAGCACGCCATGGGCGACGGAGCCGATCCGGGCGCCCACGGCGGTGCGGTGGGCGCGCCGGCCGACGACCATCAGCTGGGCCCGCCCCGTCACCGACAGCAGTACCTGTCCCGCACTGCCCATCTCGACGTGCTCCACCACCGGGACGTCGGGGAAGCCCGCCCGCAACGGCTCCAGGGCCGCGGCCAGCGCCTGCTGCTCGCGCGGCTCCAGACCGCCGGCCTCGTCGAGCAGCTTCAGCGAGCCGGGGCTGTAGGCGAACACCGGCGGCAGGGTCCAGGCCCGTACGGCACGCACGGTCGCCCCGCGCGACGCGGCGGTCTCGAACGCGAACCGCAGAGCGGCGGCGCTGTCCTCCGGCTCGCCCTGCTGGCCCACGACGACCTCGCGGCCCGCGGCCTCGGCGACAGGCTGGTCCCCGGCACGTACCAGGACGACGGGCCGCGTGGTCTCGGCGATCACCTGCTGTCCGACCGAGCCGAGCAGGAACCCCACGACCGGCCCGTGGCCGCGCGAGCCGAGCACCAGCATCTCGGCGTCCGCCGACGCGTCGACCAGCGTCTCGACGGCGGCGCCCTCCAGGACGTCGGTGGTCACGGTGAGTCCCGGGTAGCGCCCGGTGACGGCCCGGGTCGCCTCGGACACCGTCTCCCGCACCCACCCGGCCTGGGTGTCCGGGGTGGCCACCTCGACGGCGTCGTACGCCTCGAACCGCCAGGCCTGCACCACCCGCAACGGCAGGTCGCGGCGGACGGCCTCCCGGGCCGCCCAGTCCAGCGCGGCGAGGCTCTCCTCGGATCCGTCGACTCCTGCGGTGATCGGGCGCGTCATACGGCTGTCTCCCTGTGTCGTGGCCACGTCCGTCGGGCCGGGTCTTCACTACGCTGACTGTATGAGCCTGGTGTGGGAGCAAGTGAACGTGGATGCCCGCGACGCGGAGGCCCTGGGCCGCTGGTGGGCCGAGGCGCTCGGCTGGGTGGTCGTGAACGACGCCCCCGACGAGTACGAGATCCGCCCGGACAAGGACCGCCTGCCCGGCCTGCTCTTCAGCCCGGTCCCGGAGGGCAAGACCGTCAAGAACCGCCTCCACCTCGACCTCCGCCCCGACGACCAGGCCGCCGAGGTCGCCCGCCTCCTGGCACTCGGCGCCCGGCACACGGACGTCGGACAGGGCGAGCAGCCCTGGGTGGTGCTGGCGGACCCCGAGGGGAACGAGTTCTGCGTGCTCGGCGATCACCGGCCGCGAACCTGAGCGGAGCGGAACTTTCGAACATACGATGGGCCGCAGTCGCAGCCGAACCTTCGGGGTGGGAGACGTATGGCACAGGCCGCCGAATCAGCGCGGACCGTCATCCTGACCGTGGACGACGACCCGGGGGTCTCCCGTGCCGTCGCCCGGGACCTGCGGCGGCGCTACGGCGAGTCGTACCGGATCGTGCGCGCGGAGTCCGGTGAGTCCGCGCTGGAGGCGCTGCGCGAGCTGAAGCTGCGCGGGGACCTGGTGGCCGTGATCCTGGCCGACTACCGGATGCCGCAGATGAACGGCATCGAGTTCCTCGAGCAGGCCCTCGACGTGTATCCCGGCGCGCGCCGCGTGCTGCTGACGGCGTACGCGGACACCAACGCGGCGATCGACGCGATCAACGTCGTGGATCTGGACCACTATCTCCTCAAGCCGTGGGACCCGCCGGAGGAGAAGCTCTACCCGGTCCTGGACGACCTCCTGGAGGCATGGCGGAGCAGCGCGTACCGCCCGGTGCCCGCCACCAAGGTCGTCGGGCACCGCTGGTCGGCGCGCTCCTCGGACGTGCGGGAGTTCCTGGCCCGCAACCAGGTGCCGTATCGCTGGTACTCGACCGAGGAGCCCGAGGGGCAGCGGCTGCTGGCCGCCGCGGGCCAGGACGGACAGCGGCTGCCGGTGGTCATCACCCCGGACGGCACTCCCCTGGTCGAGCCCGAGGCACCCGATCTGGCCGCGCACGTGGGCCTGGCCACGACACCCACGGCGGACTTCTACGACCTCGTCGTCATCGGCGGCGGCCCGGCCGGACTCGGGGCCGCGGTGTACGGCGCCTCGGAGGGCCTGCGGACCGTCCTCGTGGAGCGGTCCGCGACCGGCGGGCAGGCCGGGCAGAGCTCACGCATCGAGAACTACCTGGGCTTCCCCGACGGTGTGTCGGGCGCCCAGCTCACCGACCGGGCGCGGCGGCAGGCGGCCAAGTTCGGCGCCGAGATCCTCACCGCCCGTGAAGTGGCCGGCCTGGAGGTGAACGGGGCGGCCCGTACCGTGCGGTTCTCGGACGGCTCCGCGGTCGCCGCGCACAGCGTGATCCTGGCGACCGGTGTGTCGTACCGGCAGCTGGAGGCCCCGGGCTGCACCGACCTGACCGGGTGCGGGGTGTACTACGGCTCGGCTTTGACCGAGGCGTCCTCCTGCCAGGGACAGGACATCTACATCGTCGGCGGCGCCAACTCCGCGGGACAGGCGGCGATGTACCTGTCCCGGGGTGCCAAGTCGGTGACGCTGCTGGTGCGCGGCCCCGACCTGTCGGCGTCGATGTCGCACTATCTGATCCAGCAGATCAGCGAGGCCCCCAACATCTCGGTGCGCGCGCGTACCGTCGTCGAGTCCGCCCACGGCTCCGGCCATCTGGAGCAGCTCACCCTGCGCGATGTGGACACCGGGGAGACCGAACTCGTCGACGCGCAGTGGATGTTCGTGTTCATCGGCGCGGCGCCGCTGACGGGCTGGCTGGACGGCACCGTGCTCCGTGACGACCACGGCTTCATCCTGTCCGGCCCCGACCTGACCGCCGACGGACGGCCGCCGGCGGGCTGGGAGCTGGACCGGCCGCCGTACCACCTGGAGACCAACGTCCCCGGCGTGTTCGTGGCGGGCGACGCCCGCGCCGAGTCCGCCAAGCGGGTCGCGTCCGCCGTCGGAGAGGGAGCCATGGCCGTGATGCTCGTCCACCGGTATCTGGAGCAGTCATGAGCGGGCAGCTCGTGCCGTGCAGCCCCGCGGAGATCGGGGCGCTGTTCCTGTTCGAGAAGCTGTCCCCCGAACAGCTGGGGCAGTTGTGCAGTTCCGGACGGGTGGAGAAGTTCGAGCCCGGGCCCGTCTACACCGAGGGCGAGCCCGCCACCTGCTTCTACGTGATGATCGAGGGCACGGTCGTGCTCTCCCGCCGGGTCGGCGGCGACGACGTGGAGGTCACGCGGACCTCGCAGCGCGGGGTGTACGCGGGGTCCATGCAGGCCTACCTCGGGGACCGGGTGCAGCAGGTCTACAAGAACTCCATGCGGGTCACGGAGCCGACGCGGTTCTTCGTGCTGCCCGGTGAGAAGTTCTCGGACTTCATGCAGGAGTGGTTCCCGATGGCGGTCCACCTGCTGGAGGGGCTGTTCTTCGGCTCGCAGAGCACCCAGCGGGCCATCGGCCAGCGTGAACGGCTCCTGGCGCTCGGCTCGTTGTCCGCCGGTCTCACCCACGAGCTCAACAACCCGGCGGCCGCCGCCGTACGGGCCACCGCGACCCTGCGGGAGCGCGTGGGCAAGATGCGGCACAAGCTCGCCGTCATCGCCCAGGGGAACTACGCCCCCGAGGTCATGGCGAACCTCATCGACATCCAGGACCGCACGGCCGAACGCGTCGCCAAGGCGCCGACGTTGAGCCCGCTGGAGGCCTCGGACCGTGAGGACGCGGTCACCGACTGGCTGGACGACCACGACATCCAGAACGGCTGGCGGCTCGCCCCCACCTTCGTCCAGGCCGGTCTCGACGTGGACTGGCTGGACCAGGTCGCCGCGGCCGTGGACGAGGACCTCCTGCCCAACGCGATCGGCTGGCTCAACTACACCGTCGAGACCGAGCTGTTGATGGACGAGATCAACGACTCCACCAATCGCATCTCGCACCTCGTCGACGCCGCCAAGCAGTACTCGCAGCTCGACCGGGCGCCCTTCCAGAACGCCGATGTGCACGAACTCCTGGACAGCACCCTGCTGATGCTGTCCGGCAAGATCGGACAGCGGATCAAGATCGTCAAGGAGTACGACCGGACGCTCCCGAAGATCCCGGCGTACCCCGCGGAACTCAACCAGGTGTGGACCAACCTGATCGACAACGCGGTCGCCGCGATGAACAGCGCGGGCGGGGAAGGCACCTTGACCGTGCGGACGGCGCTCGATCACGAGCGGCTGCTGGTGGAGTTCCGGGACACGGGGCCGGGGGTGCCGCAGGAGATCCGCAGCCGGATCTTCGATCCGTTCTTCACCACGAAGCCGGTGGGCGAGGGGACGGGGCTCGGCCTCGACATCTCGTGGCGGATCGTGGTGAACAAGCATCACGGGACGCTTCAGGTGGAGTCCCGGCCCGGGGACACGCGGTTCCAGGTGCTGCTTCCGCTCACCGCCGCGGAGAGTGAGACGAGCGAGGAGTGGGAATGACCGAGATCCAGGGACTCGACGCCGCCGTGCCGCCGAGCGGGAACGGGTGCGTCGAGTGCGATGCCGCGGGTGGGTGGTGGTTCCATCTGCGCCGGTGCGCCCAGTGCGGGCATGTGGGGTGCTGCGACTCCTCGCCCGCCAAGCACGCCACGGCACATTTCCAGGAGACCGGGCATCCGCTGGTGCAGAGCTTCGAGCCGGGTGAGCAGTGGTACTGGAACTTCGCGACCAAGGAGATGTTCGAGGCCGGGCCCTCGCTCGCGGCACCGGACAGTCATCCGGTGGATCAGCCGGCGCCCGGCCCCGAGGGACGGGTTCCGGCGGACTGGGCGAAGACGTTGCGGGGTTAATTGACCCGGGGGCTCCTGTGCTTTGGTGACAGGATGTCTTTGTGCCTCCGACCTCCTTTTCTTCCCCACTCATCGGCCGTGCCGACGAACTCGCCCGGCTCGACGGTGTGCTCGCGCGCGCCCGCGGTGGTGAAGCGCGCGCGGTTCTGATCGCCGGGGACGCCGGAGTCGGCAAGACGCGGCTCCTGGGCGAAGCCGCCGAGCGGGCCGCCCGTGCCGGGATGACCGTGCTCACCGGGCACTGTGTGGACCTCGGTGACGTCGGACTGCCCTATCTGCCGTTCACCGAGGTCCTGGGGATCCTCGCCTCCGACGAGCGGTTCGCTGCCGTGCTGTCGGGGCATCCGGTGGCCGGGCGGCTGCTGGGGGGCGAGGGCGACGGCGGACGGTTGCAGCTGTTCGAGGGCATGGCGGGGCTGCTGGCCGATCTGGCCGATGTCGCACCGCTGTTGCTCGTGCTGGAGGACCTGCACTGGGCCGACCAGTCCTCGCGGGACCTGCTGAGGTTCCTGCTCAGCCGGGGCATCCTGCAGCGGTCGGCGGGCGGGGCGCCCACCCATCGGCTGGCGATCCTCGCGTCCTACCGGGCGGACGATCTGCATCGCCGTCATCCGCTGCGGCCGCTGCTGGCCGAGCTCGTACGGCTGCCCGCTGTGGAGCGGCTGGAACTGCGGCCGCTGGGCGACGCCGAGGTGACACGCCTCGTGCAGGCGCTGCAGGACCGGCCGCTGCCGGACGCCACGGTGCGGGGCATCGTGGCGCGGGCCGAGGGCAACGCCTTCTACGCCGAGGAACTGGTCGCGGCCACGGACACCGAGGCGGGCGGGGTGCCCAGCGGGCTGGCCGACGTGCTGCTCATCCGGTTCGAGCAGCTCTCGGAGACCGCCCAGCAGGTGCTGCGTACCGCCGCCGTCGCCGGGCGCCGTGTCGAGCACGCGCTGCTGCGGGACGCGGTCCGGCTTCCCGAGGACGAGCTGGAGGCGGCGCTGCGGGAGGCCGTCGGACGGCAGCTCCTGGTGCCCGGGGACGGGGACACGTACTCCTTCCGGCACGCACTGGCCCGCGAGGCCGTCTACGCCGATCTGCTCCCGGGTGAACGGGCCCGGCTGCACGGCGCGTTCGCCCGACTGCTGGCCGGGCACGGGCACCGGGCCGAGTCCGCCGCCGAGCGTGCCCACCACTACCGCGAGAGCCATGACCTGGCCGAGGCGTTGGCCGCCTCGCTGGAGGCCGCGGACCACGCCCAGCGGGTCGGGGCGCCCGCCGAGGAGCTGCGGCACCTGGAGGCGGCCCTGGACCTGTGGTCGGCGGTGGAACCGGCCGCGCGGCCCTCGGACGAGCGGGTCACGCTCACCCTGCGTGCCTCCGCGGCGGCCGCGCACGCCGGTGAGCTGCACCGCGCGGTCTCCCTCACCCGGGCCGCGCTGGCCGGTGCCGACCAGGACGCCGACTCCGAACTCGCCGCCCGCGTCCGCTACACGCTCGCCGGGAACCTGATCGACGTCGACAACCTCACCGCGGCGTTCCGGTACAGCAGCGAGGCGCTCGCCCTCATCCCGGCCGATCCGCCGTCGCGGACCTGGGTGTGGGCGGCCGCCACCCATGTCATGGCGGCCCGCCATGTCGGCGAGAACGAGACCGCGCTCCGCGTCGCCCGCGAGGCCCTGCGCGTGGCCGAGCACCTGGACGCGAAGGACGCCCGGGCGGATCTGATCATTTCGCTCGCCGCCCTCGAGAGCGGCGGCCGCGGCACCCCGGAGGGCCGCGGACGCATCAGCGAGGCCAGGGAGTTGGCCCACGCCGCCGGCAACGCGCCCGTGGAGATGCGCGCGCTGTTCAATCTCGCCATCGGCTCCTACGAGACCGGCGACCTCGATGAGGCGCTGCCGCTGCTGGCCGAGGGCCTCGACCGGGCCCGCCGGGCCGGGCTGCTGTCCTCGGCCTACCCCCGGGCGATGCGCCATCTCCAGCTCGTGGTGCTCTACACGCTGGGCCGCTGGGACGAGTGCCTGCGCGCGGTGTCCGGCAGGGCCGAACTGCCCGTGCTCAGTGGGTACGCGGCCGGGCCCGCGCTCTATGTCGCCCTCGCGCGCGGCGACTTCACGGCCGCCGACCGGGCCCGCGCCCTCCTCCAGGGGCCCTTCGACTGGATGGCCACGCTCGTCGCGGGTATCGCGCTGACCGAGGCGGCGGCACTGCGCGGCGACGCCCAGGCCGCGGTGGAGCAGCTGTGGTCGACGGTCAAGTCCCTCACCGACGACGCGGGCACACGTCCCGACGTCACGGTCCGGCTCGCCGCCCGCGCACTGTCCGCGGTCGCCGACACGGCTGCCGGGCTGCGCCTCACCGGCGACGAGGCGGGCACGGGACGGTGGAAGGCCACGGCGGACGAACTGGTGGAACTGGCCCGGCACACGGCCGCGCGCGGGGAGGACGGCACTCCGCAGGGGCCGGAGGGACAGGCCTGGCTGGCGCGCGCCGAGGCGGAACGGGTCCGGGCGGTGACCGGGCCGGACGTGGCGGCCTGGGAGAGGACGGTCGCCGCGTTCGACTTCGGTGACACCTACGAGCACGCGCGCTGCCGACTCCGGTACGCCGAGGCCCTGTTGGTGGCCGAGCGTCGCGAGGAGGCGGCCGTCGAGGCCGGTGCCGCGCGGGAGACGGCCGTACGGCTCGGGGCCACCCTCCTGCTGGAGGAGGCGGACACGCTGATACGCCGGGGCCGGCTGTCGGCGGCACCGAAGAACGCGGGCGGCCCCTCACCGCTGACCGCCCGCGAGCAGGACGTGCTGCGCCTCCTCGCGCTGGGCCGCAGCAACCGGCAGATCGGCGAGGAGTTGTTCATCAGCGGCAAGACGGCGAGCGTGCACGTCTCCAACATCCTGGCCAAGCTGGGCGCCGCGAGCCGTACCGAGGCGGTGGCCGTCGCCTATCGGGAGGGCCTGATCGCCCCGGAGTGATCAACGGTCCGGGCAGTCGAGGCTCCGCAGGTCGACGGCGTCCGCCATGGCCTGCATGCCCTTGTCGTTGGGGTGGATGTGGTCCCCGCCGTCCAGGGCGGGGAGCATCCGCTCCTGGTCGTAGGGGCTGCGCAGGATCCGGTCGAAGTCGGTGACCGCGTCGAACTCGCCGCTGTTCCTGATGAACGCGTTGACCTCCTGGCGTACGGCCTCGGCGGCCGGGTCCCACTCCGGCCAGCCCTTGAACGGCGCGACCGTGGCGCCGACCACGCAGGTGCCGGCCGCGTGCGCCCGGTCGACGATCTCCCGGTAGCCGTCGATCAGGTCCTCGGCGGTGACGCCGGTGTGGGCCTTGATGTCGTTGACGCCCTCGAAGAGGAACACGGTCCGCACACCGGGCTGGGAGAGCACGTCCCGGTCCAGCCGGTTCAGGGCGCTCTGCCCGGCGCCGTCCGCCAGTACCTTGTTGCCGGAGATCCCCTCGTCGGCCACGCCCTTGACCGCGTTCCGCGACTTCTGGAGCCGACGGGCCAGGTAGTCGGGCCAGCGGCGGTTGACGTCCGTGGTGGACTGCCAGCCGTCGGTGATGGAGTCACCGAGAGCGACCACGGCACCGGCGTCGGCGCGCACCGACACCGCGTCCAGGTAGAACCAGGAACCGGCGGTCTCGGTCCAGTGCGCGCCGCCCTCCTCGGCGGTGTGGTCGCCGCGGGTGGTGTACGACGTCTGCATGGCCATCGAGTGGCCGGTGAGCGGGCCCGCCGCGTCCGGCGTGTGGACGCTGACCACCAGGTCGGTCCCGGCGGCCAGCTTCCCCGGCAGCGGGTCGCTGTACGCCGTGGCGCCGGGCGGGACGGTGACGGACGTCGAGCCGTCGAAGGTGAGCCGGCGGTTGGTGCGGCGGACGAGTTCGGGGCCCTCCTTCCGGATGCCCGCGTAGACGCTGTCGAAGGTCACCGGTCGGTCGCCGAAGGCGTTGGAGAGCCGGATGCGCGGGTCACGGCCGGCGACGCTGGTGTGCACGACCATGCGGTAGCCGCGGTCGGCGGCCGCCTCACCGATGCGGTCGGCGCTCGCGCCCCAGGTGACGACCCCGTCGGGCGGGCTCTGGGCGGCGGCTCGCGCCGGTGCGGCCTGGAGGACGGCGGCCATGAGCGTGACGACCAGCAGTCGGCCGGCCCGGGCGGGGCGGCCCGTCATCGGTCGAGGTCCTTGAGCGTCACGGACGCACCGGGCTCCAGTGCCACGGTCCGGGAGGTCCCGGCGTACGCGACCGTCGTGGTGCGGCCGCCGATGCTGCGGATGCGTGCCTCGGTCGGTTTCCCATCCCGCCACCGTAGATCGACGACGAAACCGCCGCGGGCACCGGCCCCGGTGAGGGAGCCGGACTCGGCCCACGCGTCCGGGAGGGCGGGGAGGAGTTCGAGGTGGCCCGGGCGCGAGTACAGCAGCATCTCGATCATCGCGGCCGGGGTGCCGAAGTTGCCGTCGATCTGGAAGATGCCCCGGCCCTGTTCCACCTCGTAGATGTCGAAGAGGTTGAAGGCGGTGCCGTTGCTGCCGTCGGTCGAGGGACGGAGGTTGTTGACGACCAACTGGTAGGCGTTGTCCGCGTTCTTGAGCCGGGCCCAGCACAGGCTCCGCCAGGCGTTCGCCCAGCCGAAGCTCTCCATGCCGCGCGCGGTGAGCAGGGCGGTGGCGCCTTCCACGAGGGCGGCGGGGGTGGAGTCGTCGGGCCGGATACGGTCGCCGGGGAAGAGACCGACGAGCGGGGAGAGGTGCCGGTGGGTGGTCTCGCCGAGGTTGTCGGGGGACATCCACTCCTCCAGCCAGCCCGTGGTGGGGCTGACCCGCGGCAGATACAGCCGTTTGCGCAGGCCCGCGATCCGCTCAGCGAGGCCGGTGTCCCGCTTCAACTCCGCCGCCGCGGCACAGAAGTTGCCGAAGAGCGACCGGACGAGTTCCTGGGCGTAGGTGATGCCTCTTGCGTCGAGCGGCCCGTGCTCGGGCGACCAGTCGCTGTCCGCGACGAGCACCTCCTCCGAGGTGCCCGGGAGGGTGACGGTGAGAAGCCGGGCCTCCCAGAACTCGCAGGCGCCCTTGAGCAGCGGGTAGATCTTCTCCAGATGGGAGCGGCGCCCGGTGAACTCGTAGTGCTCCCAGAGGGAGTCGCACAGCCAGGCGTTGCCCGCCGGATGCCACCACCAGCCCATCCCGCCGTGGATGTTGGTGGAGACGGCGACGGTCCAGCCGGCCACCTTTCCGGTGGAGTTGCGGTAGCGGTTGCGCGGGTCGTTGAAAAGGGTCCGGGTCAGTTCGGTCCAGGAGGGGAGTTGGTCGACGCAGTAGTCGGTGAACGCGTCGAAGCACTCGGACAGTCCGGCCCGGTCGGCCATCCAGTAGTTCATCTGGAGGTTGATGTCGGTGTGGTAGTCGCCCATCCAGTCCGGGTCGTTGCCGTCGAGCCACAGCCCCTGGAGGTTGAGGGGCAGGCTGCCGCGTGAGCCCGCGATCATCAGATACCGGCCGAACTGCAGGTACTGGGCCTCCAGTTCGGGGTCGGGCACGCCGTCCCGGGCGCGCGCCCGGATCCGCTCCCAGGTGTCGAGGGAACGCTGCTCCTCGGACGACGCGCCGAGGGAGACGTCGAACTGCCCGAACAGGGCGCGGTGGTCGGCGACATGGGTGCGCAGCAGGGTGTCCGCCGTGTGGCGGGCGGCGGCCCGGACCTTGGTGCGGGCCAGCCGCTCGGGGTGGAGGGAGGGGTCCCGGTAGTGGGCCGCGGCGTCGGGCGCGTAGTTGGTGCCGCCGCTGAGCACCACGGTGAGGTCCTTGCAGCGGGCGAAGGAGATGCCCGAGCCGCCGACGGTGACCGCGCCACCGGTGCCGTACGCCGTCACGGCGGCCCCGTAGCGCAGCCCGTTGGCGAAGGCCGCCCCGAACGACACCGCGCTCCCCTCGCCGTGCGTCCCCTCCAGCGTCACCGTGCCGGAGTACCGGCCGCCTCCGCTCTGGGACAAGTGCAGGACGATCACGTCGTCGGGCCGGCTGGCGAAGATCTGCCGCCGGTACGTCACTCCGGAGCGGACGTACGACGTGGTGATCACGCCTCGGTCGAGGTCCAGGGTGCGGCGGTAGCCGGAGACCGCGGACAGGTCGTGGCCGGGGATGTCGACGGCGAGCCGGGCGAGCAGGGTGAAGGAGCCGAAGTCCTGTCGGCCGTAAGGGAATTGGCCGTCCGCGTCGAGTGTGTCGTTGAGGCCGCCGGTCCACATCGTGGCGTCGGTGACGAGAAGGAGTTCGCGGCCGGGGTCGTTGCTCGCGAGGGCGCCGAGACGGCCGTTGCCGAGGGGCAGGCCCTGTTCGATCATCGAGTGCTCGTCGGCGGGGGCCTGCCACCAGAGCTCGTCGTGTGCGGCGATGTCGTACGAGACGTCCGGCCTCTGAGGTGCGGCCGAGGCGGTGAAGGCGGGGAGCGTGGCGAGGGCTCCGGTCGCGGTGGCGAGGGCGAGGAGGTCGCGTCTGGACGGTTCGGGGGTCATGGCGGCTCCTGGAGGGTCGTTCAGGACGACTTCGGTACGTCGATCCGGTCGATGTCCGGCGCGTAGCCGGTGCCGCTGTCGAAGGTGATCGTGTTGGCGCCGGCCTTGAGCGTCACGGGCACGTACACGCTGGACACGGTCCCCCAGTCGCCGGTGGCGGGGAGCTTGTGGCGGGTGGCGCCGCCGGCGTTCGCCGAGACGTCCACCGAGCGGGCGTCGCCGCTGATGTACGAGACCTTGATCTGGTAGGTCCCCGCCCGGGCGACGACGACGTCATTGAAGGTCAGCCTGCCGCCGAGGTACACGTTGCCGACCTTCTTTCCGTCGGAGCAGGCGGAGCAGTCGGCGACGGAGGCGTTGCCGGCGAGGGTGTTCGTGGCGGACTCGGCCTCGATGCCCGTCCAGGTGAGCTGTTCTCCACGCGGGGTGACCGTGAACAGGCGTGAGCCGTGGGCGGGCAGGGCCTGGGTGATCCTGTTCCTGTACGTGCCGAGGTTCTCGTGGTTCCAGAGGTCCCGGACCGTCGCCTTCCCGGTGAACCCGAGGGTCGTCCAGTCGGCGGTCACGGCGGCGGGGGCGTCGGCGAGGTTGAACAGGGCGACGGTGTAGGTGCCGTCGGGGTTCTTCGCGGCCCACACCTGCTGGGGGTCGGACGGCGTGACCGGGTGTGCGGGCGGGGCGGCGCCCTGGTTGAGGGCGATGACCTCACGGTTGGTCAGCAGGGACAGGCCGTAGGAGTCGAGGCGGGTGAGGTCGTCGCCGGTGTAGAGGGGTGACTTGGCGATGGCCCACAGGGTGGCGTAGCTCTGCCGTTCCGCCTTGGTGAGACCGTCCATCTCGCCGTTGCCGACGTCGAGGGCGTCGAGGTCGTTCCAGCCGCCCGGACCGGCGTGCCGGGTCCAGGCGGGGGTGTCGTCCCAGCGGTCGTCGACGGAGTTCTCCCAGCTGACGAGGGTGTTGCAGTAGCACTCGACGTCGGTGTCGACGCGCCAGCCCTGGGAGTACTTCTTCCAGTCCGCGGCGTGGCCGATGTCGAGGGACCAGGAGAGTTCGAGGTGGATCGGGCGGCCGGTGGCGGCGATCGCCTTGTGCCACGCGGCCACGTCGGCAACGTTGTCGTACTGGTCGCCGCTCTTGCCGGAGCCGGGGCCCACGCCGTCGAGTTTGAGGAAGTCGTAGCCCCAGTCGGCGATCAATTGGGCCTGGGAGTCGATGTACTTGGCGGTGCAGGGGCGGGAGAAGTCGAGTTTGTAGGAGCTGTCCCAGCCGTTGGTGGTGCGCAGGTCGCCGTGGACGATGTCGGCGGTGGTGCAGCCGTCGGCGTTCCGGATCGGCATCCGGCCCTTGCCGTAGGCCCCCTTCTCCAGGCCGGCCGGCAGGTAGATGCCTGCCTTGAGCCCCTTGGCGTGGATGCGGTCGGCGACGGCCTTCATGCCGCTGGGGAAGCGGACCGGATCGGCCTTCTGGCGCCCGTACTGGTCGAACCCTGACTTCCAGGTCTTGTCCATCCACCAGCCGGCGTCGATGTTGACGTATTCGTAGCCGAACTTCTTGAGCTTGGCGGCCATCGCGTCGCTCTGCTTGAGGACGTTGGCCTCGGTGAGGTAGCTGTAGTCGCCGTCCGGGTTGAGGCCGGGGTACTTGGACGACTGCATGCTCCAACTGGTCCAGCCCATGTACGGCTTGGCGGCGAGGGCGGGGGCGGCGGTCTCGGCGCCGGCCGTCGGTGCGACGGTGACGGCACCGGCGGCGAGGGCCAGGACCACGAGGGCTCTGAGGGTGCGTGCGGGCATGACGGAGTACGAGGATGACCGCATGGGTCGTACCTCCTGGGTCGTGGGAGTTATGTGTCGGCTCGGACGAAGGACTGGATCGCGGTGGCCGCGGCCCCGCGGGCCCACTCCTCGAAGGGCAGTGGGCGGGTGAGGACATCGCACTGGGCGGCGGAGCCGAAGGCGGCCGCGACGAACGCGTCGCGGATCTGTCCGGCGAACAGGTCGTAGGCGGCGAGCCCCTCGCCGGAGATGATCACGCGTTCGGGACCGAGGAGGTTGGCGACGGTGGCGATGCCGCGGCCGATCGCCTCCCCGGCCCGCGCGTACACCTCGCGGGCTCCGGCGACGCCCCGGCGGGCCAGGGCCAACGCCTCGGCCGCGTCGGCGAGTTCGACGCCGGTGATCTCCCGGATCCGGCGGACGATCGCGGCCTCTCCCGCGATCGCCTCCACGCAGCCGCGGTTGCCGCAGTGGCACAGCGGGCCGTTCGGGTCGACGGTCACATGGCCGATCTCGCCGGCCACGCCGTGGGCTCCGGCGACCACGCGGCCGTGCACCACGAGGCCGCAGCCGATGCCCGCGCCGACGGTGACCACGGCGAAGTCGGACAGGCCCGCGCCGGCGCCGAACCACTGCTCGGCGACGGTCAGGGCGCGCACGTCGTTGTCGACGGTGACCGGCAACCCGGTGGTCAGGGCGACGAGTTCGGCGAGGGGTACGTCGCGCCAGTCGAGGAACGGCGAGTAGCGGACGGTGCCTTCGGCCCGGTCCACGTCTCCGGAGACGGCGACGCCGAGGCCCAGTACCGGGACGCCGTCCGCCTCGGTCAGCAGGTCCTGGACCAGGTCCGCGACGGACGCCAGCACCGCCTTGGCCGCACGGTCGGGCAGCGGCACACGGCGGGCGACATGGATGCGGCAGCACAGGTCGGTGAGGACGCCGATGATCTCGTCGCCGGTCACCTTGACGCCGATGAACAGGGCACGTCCGCCGTCGACCCGCACCAGGTTCGCGGGCCGCCCGAGCGAGGGGCGGGCCTCGTCGTCCGCCCCCTCCACCAGGTACCCGGCCTCGATGAGGGGCCGGACCGCCTTGGTGACGGCGGCCGCGGACAGGCCCACCCGGCGGGCCACCTCCAGTCGGGCGAGCGGGCCTTGGGTCAGGACGGTGGTGAACACCTGCGAGGCGGCGGGGGTGTTCACGGGGAACGTCTCGGCGCGGGAGATCGGGCGCATGGCCGGGAACTTAGAGGGGTTCTTTTCCGTCGTCAATAAAAGAAGCAGGATTCGTCGGTGACCGGGCTGTCAGTGCCGGGCGGCACAATCGCCCCATGACGACGATCAATTGGGCCGGGCTGACCCACGCCTACGGCAGCGCGGAGGACATCCCGGGGCTCTTCGCGCAGCTCGGCGGCCCTGCCGACGACAAGGTGTGGAGCGACCTGTGGTCCGCGCTGTGCCATCAGGGCTCGGTGTACGAGGCGAGCTGGGCCGCGATGCCGGTCCTCGCGGACATCGCGCGGGGCCGGGCGCCCGGCGAGCCGCTCCAGGCGGTGCTGATGGCCGGACTGATCACGACGGACCCGGACCCCGCCCGCCGCGAGCGCTGCGCCCACGAGATCGAGGAACTGCTCGGCGTCGCACGGGGACTGTTCGCCGCCCGGGATCTCGAGATGGGTGACTTCGTCTACCTCCAGATGGCCGTCCTGGCCTTCGAGGACGCCGGCGTGTGGGCCTCGGCGCTGGAGGGACTGCTCAACGAGGAGTACGAGCTGGAGTGCCCCGCGTGCGAGGACGGCCTCTTCGTCGCCTTCGGTTCGTACGGCCACTTCTGCGTGGCGGGCGACTATGTCACCGGCCCGGGCGCGGAGGACGAGGAGGGCCGGGCGCGGCTCCTGCCCGCGGATCCGGAACGGCTGGAGGGGATCGGCGCCCGGCTGCACCGGGAGGCCGTGGGGGCGGGCCGGCACGAGGTCGCGCTCGCCCTGACGTATGTCTTCGGCAGGGCCCACTGCCCCTCCTGCGACGCCGGGTTCGGTGTGTCCGACGAGGTGGAGAGACAGTGGGCCTGACCCGTGCGCTGTGTTGTCAGTGCCGGGCGGCCGGGGTGTTGGCCGCGGTCACGTTGACGGCGGCCCAGGACCGGTTCACCGCCTTGTACTCGGCGCTGCCCGCCCCGTAGAGGTCCTTCGCCGCCTTCAGGGTCGCCGCGCGGGCGTCGTGGAAGTCGGTGGTGGAGACCATGTAGCGGGTCAGGGCGCGGTAGTAGATCGCCGTGGCCTTGGCGCGTCCGATGCCCTTCGCGGGCAGGCCGTCGACGGTCGGCGAGTCATAGGTGACGCTGCCGATCTTCTTGCGGCCACTGCCCTCGGCGAGCAGGTAGTACGCGTGCGAGGAGACGCCGGAGCCGGCGTGGACCTCGGCGTCGTAGACGGCCGGTGACCAGTAGTCGATGGCGCCTTCGAGCACGTCCAGGGACGGCTTGTCGAGGCGGCGCAGGAACTTCTGGTCCAGCCCGAGCTTCTCGCCGAGCAGGTAGTTCGGCGGGTTCTTCGGGTTGTTGGCGCTGAACTCGACGTTCGAGCCGAAGATGTCGGCCAGCGACTCGTTGAGGGAGCCGGCCTCGCCGTACTGGTTGCCGTCCGCGTCCACGCGGGTGGGCTCCAGGCGGGCGGTGGCGTCCACGACGCCGTGGGTGAGTTCGTGGCCGGTGACATCGAGGACGACGAGCGGCTTCTTGAACATGTCGCCGTCACCGTCGCCGTACAGCATGCAGCCGCACGCCGGGTCCCAGAACGCGTTGGCCACCTTGTTGCCGAAGTGGACCATCGCCTTGGCGCCCTTGGAGTTGTTGGCGATGCCCTTGCGGCCGAAGGTCTTCTTGTAGAAGTCCAGGGTCTTGGTGATGCCGTACTGGGCGTCCACGGCGGCGCTGGCACGGTTGGAGACGGTGCCGTTGCCCCACTTGTTGGTGGTGCTGGTGAACTTCTTGCCGCGGGCGAAGTTCTCCAGTTCCCGGCCCTGCGCGTCCCGCGTCTCGGTGCCCCAGCGGTTGGGGTCCTTGAGGACATAGCTGCGGCTGGCGGTCTTCGTGGTGGTCAGTGTGACCTTGCCGGCGAAGAGGGAGTTGCCGGTGCCCGAGGCGGTCGCCGCGAGGGCGTCGGCCCGCGGGGCGGTGCCGGTGGCCGGGTCCAGCTTCTCGCCGCGCTCGCGCAGGGTGTCGATGAGCTGCGGCGAGAGGAACTCGTCGCTGTCCGGCGTGTTGCTGCGCACCTTGCCGGTGACGGCGTCGACGACGACCGTGCGGGAGCCGCCCGCCTCGGCGGTGGCACTGCCGGTGACCCGCACCTGGTAGGCGAGGGCCGATCCACCGTCACGGGCGTCGACGACGAGTTCCGCCGGTCCGGCGTCGCCCTTGGCGACCGCGGCGGCACGCTCCTGGGCCTGCCGGGCCGTCAGCTTGGCGCGGACGGCGTCGGGCCGGACGGTGTGGTCGGCCGCGCGGGTGACGCCCGCGTAGCCCAGCTGCTCGGTGAGGTGGACGACGAGGTCGCCGCCGAGGACCGGCATGCCGCGATGGGCCCGGACGAACCGGACGTGCCGGGCGCCCTCCGGGTCGATCAGCACATCCTGGGCCCGCAGTTCGTCGCCCGGGGCGACACCGGTGGCCGCGGTGTGGGCGAACGCTGCGGCGCGGGCCGCGTCGACGACGGACGTGGCCGTGACGGCCGGGGACTTCCCCGGCTGCCCCGTGGACGGGGCGGCGAAGGCCGTGCCCGCGAGCCCCGTGGCGGCCGTCGTCACCGCGACGGCGACGGCCAGGCTGCGTATATGGGGTCTACGCACTATGAGGGTTCCTTCGAGCGAAGGCGGCCGGGATCACCAACCGCCCTGGGTCATGGCGCTGTTGCGCGCCATGGGGGCTGGTCGGGCCCCCGGACGGAACCCTTACGGATGAGTCATGTACATGTAAAGCCTGAATAGTCGCTTTTCCAACAGTTCATGGCAATACTTTGCGAATCCGCAGCGCTCAGTGAGCAACGAGTGACCAACTGTGCGTCGACTGTGGAGATGTGACGGGGTGCGAGGAGGTTGCCCGGCGTACGTGTGATCGATCTCGCATCGAGGAGAAACGGGAGAACACTCGGATGACATCAGCAACGCTGCGCAGGGCTACGGTCTCGGGCGCGGTCCTGCTGTCCCTGCTCGCGGTCCCGGCCCACGCCACGGCCGACGAGAGCGGCAGGGCCCCGACGAGCGCCGCGGCCCTGCCCCAGCCCGACATCACAGGGCTGCGCGCCGTGCTGCGCACGGCCCTGCGGCAGGGCGCGCCCGGCGCGATGGCACGGATCGACGACGGCACCACCATCCACCGGATGGTCACCGGCCTCGCCGACCGCAAGACCCGACGGACCATCAGCACCCGCGACCGGTTCCGCATCGGCAGCGTCACCAAGACCTTCTCCGCCGTGGTGCTGCTGCAACTGCGCGACGAGAAGAAGCTGAGGCTCAACGCCTCGGTCAACCGCTATCTGCCGGGCCTGCTGCCCGACGACCGCATCACCGTGCGGCACATCCTGAGCCATCGCAGCGGTCTGTACGACTACACCAACGACATGTTCGCGAGGTCGGTCCCGGGCTTCGAGGCCGTCCGCACCAAGGTCTTCACCTACCGCCAGCTGGTGGACCGCTCACTGCGGCACGCCCGCACCAACAGCCCCGGCGCCGCCTACGCGTACTCCAACACCAACTTCGTGGTCGCCGGCATGCTCATCGAGAAGCTCACCGGCCACTCCGTGGGAACCGCCTACCAGCGCCGCATCATCGAGCCGCTCCACCTGCGCGACACGCTGTACGTGCACCCCGCCACGGCGATCCCCGGCCGCCACACCCGCGGCTACATGACGTCGGACACGGCCGGCGCGGCGCCGATCGACGCGACACGGCAGACGACGTCCTGGGCACAGAGCGCGGGCGCGCTCATCTCCACCGCCGGGGACCTCAACACCTTCCTGTCGGCGCTGCTCGGCGGAAAGCTGACCTCCGCCGGGAGCCTTGAGCAGATGCAGCGGTGGTGGAAGGTCAACAGCACCACGGCGTACGGTCTCGGCCTGCGCCGCCGCACCCTGTCGTGCGGGACGTCGGTGTACGGCCACACGGGCGCCGTCCAGGGTTACTACACGTACGCGTTCACGTCGAAGGACGGCAAACGGAGCCTCAGCGCGCTCGCCAACACCTCCAACAACGGGAACGTGCTCAACACGATGATGGGCACCCTGGAGTCGGCCTTCTGCGGCAAGCGGGCCGCGACGGTCCGAGGAACGGCACACGTCGAGCGGCACGAGGACATCGCCCCGGGCGTCGCGCTGGACTGACCGGGCGGGAACCCCGGTGACCGGGCGCACGTTCTTCGGACACCCCCACCGGGTTCCGTACGACGACACCAGGACGGCGCGATGACCGAGTTGGTCCCCGGGGGCAATCTGCCCCTCCCGGGCGGTGCCGTGACCGTCCGGGTGTCCGGCCCCTTCGATGTGTCCGCGCTCATCACCGACGACAGCGGCAGGGTCCGGGGCGACGGCGACTTCGTGTTCTACAACCAGCCGGCCGCCCCGGGAGCCCGGCTCTCCGGCGACACCCTGACCCTCGACCCGGCGCGGCTGCGCGCCGGCGCCACGCGGATCACGGTCGCCGTCACCCCCGCCGACGCCGGCACTCCCCTGGGCCGCCTGCCCGCGCCCACCCTCCACCTCACCGGCCCGGGCGGCCGCGCGCTCGCCCGGTTCGCCCCGCCACGCCCCCGCCAGGAGACGGTGCTGCTGCTCGCGGAGATCTACCGGCGCGGCACCGGCTGGAAGCTGCGCGCGCTGGGCCAGGGGTACGCCGACGGCCTGGCGGGACTGGCGCGGGACTTCGGGGTGGACGTCTCCGAGGAACCGGGCCCGGCCTCCACACCCCCCGTGGCCGTGCCGACGTCCGTGCCCCCGCCGATACCCGCACGGCCGCCCGTGGCCCCCCGCACACCCCCGAGCCGCGTCCGGCCGCACAGGCCCTCCCCCGCCCCCGACGCCTTCCTCGCCCTGGTCAACTCCGCCCGCGCCGCCATCGGTTCCCCGCCCGTCTCCCCCGACGCCCGCCTCACCTCCGCCGCCCAGGCCCACGCCTCCGCGATGGCCGCGGCCCAACGCCTCGGCGTCCAGGGCGCGGACGGCCTCTCCGTCTACCAGCGGCTCACCGCCACCGGATACGCGTACGTCACCGTCGGCGAACACCTCGTCTCGGGCCCGCGCACCCCCGCCGAGTTCGTCGACTACTGTCTGCGCACCGCCCAGCCCCGCCAGACCCTCGGCGACCCGGCCTTCACCCACGCAGGTCTGGCCCACGCCTCCGACAGCCGCACCGGCGACACCTACTGGACGGCGCTGTGGGCCAGGCCCCTCACCCCGGGCGACCTGAGCCGCACGGCGTCCGAGGTCGTCGACCTCACCAACCGCGAGCGCGCCAGGCACGGCCTGCCTCCGCTGACCGTCGACCCGTTCCTCACCACCGCCGCGCAGGCCCACAGCGCCGACATGATCGCTCGCGACTTCTACTCCCACACCTCGCCGGACGGCAGCCAACCCTGGGACCGGGCGGCCGCCGCGGGGTCGGGGCGGCGCTCGATCGGCGAGAACATCGCCTGCGGACAGCGGTCCCCCGCCGAAGTCGTGGAGGGCTGGATGAACAGCCCGGGCCATCGCGCCAACATCCTCAAACCCGGCTTCACCCATATCGGGATCGGCTTCGCGGGCGGAGGTTCGTCGGGCACGTACTGGACACAGCTCTTCGGCGCCTGAACCGACACACCGGTGGGCCCCATGGCGGAACGGAGACGTCCGGGACACCATGCCCCCATGAAGGGTGACCTCTTTTCCAGCGAGCACATGGTCCAGCCGGCCACGACGCCGGGCATGAACGTCGAGAACGCGAAGTGCATCAGGTACACGGTGAACGGCGAGATGCTCGCCCGGCAGGGCGCGATGATCGCCTACCGCGGCAACCTCCAGTTCGAGCGCAAGGGCCAGGGCGTCGGCGGCATGCTGAAGCGCGCGGTCACCGGTGAGGGGCTGCCGCTGATGACCGTGCGCGGCCAGGGCGAAGCCTGGTTCGCGCACGAGGCGCAGAACTGCTTCGTCGTCGAGGTCGACCCCGGCGACGAGTTCACCGTCAACGGCCGCAACGTCCTGTGCTTCGACGCCTCGTTGTCGTACCGGATCTCCACGGTGAAGGGCGCGGGCATCTCGGGCGGAGGTCTGTTCAACAGCGTCTTCACCGGCAGCGGCAGGCTGGGGCTGGTGTGCGAGGGCAACCCGCTGGTGATCCCGGTCTCGCAGCAGTACCCGGTGTACGTCGACACGGACGCGGTCGTCGGCTGGACCGCCGGCCTGCAGACCTCGCTGCACCGTTCGCAGTCCATCGGGTCGATGCTGCGCGGCGGGTCGGGCGAGGCCGTGCAGCTGATGCTCCAGGGTCAGGGGTACGTCGTCGTACGGCCGAGCGAGGCGACACCGCAGAAACCGCAGCAGCACTGAGCCGGTCATCCCACCGCCCGAAACCGTGTTGACCGGCGCCCCGCACCGCGCCAGGGTCGAAGCGGCGCGGATCGTCCGTGCCGGAAGGGTGAGGGTCTTGATCGGGATCTCCGACATCGAAGCCGCGGCCGAGCGGATCGCCGCACACGTGATCCGCACCCCGACGGTGCCGAGCCCCGGGCTGTCGGCACTGCTCGGCGCTCCGGTCACCGCCAAGCTCGAACTCCTCCAGCGCACCGGTTCGTTCAAGGCGCGCGGCGCGACGGCGAAGCTGCTCTCGCTCACCCGGACGGAGCGGGCCGCCGGAGTCGTGGCGGTCAGCGGCGGCAACCACGGCATCGCGCTCGCGGTGATGGCCGCGGCGCTCGACGTGAAGGCCACGGTCGTCATGCCGCGCTCGGCGCCCGCGCACGCCGTGGAGATCGCCAGGGACGCCGGTGCGTCGGTGCGGGTGACCGACGACATGGACGGCGCGTTCTCGCTGGTGACACGGTTGCGGGACGAGGGCCTCACCCTGGTCCACCCCTTCGACGATCCGCTCGTGATCGCCGGGCAGGGAACCGTGGGACTGGAGTTCGCCGAGGACGCCGGTGACCTCACCGACGTCCTCGTCAGCATCGGGGGCGGCGGACTGATCGCCGGTGTCGCGGCGGCGCTGCGCGCCCGGCGCCCGGGTGTGCGGATCTGGGGTGTGGAGACCGAGGGCGCCCAGGCCATGTCCGAGGCGCTGGCCGCGGGCGGGCCGGTGCCGGTCGCGCTGTCGTCGATCGTGTCCACCCTCAGCGCACCGTCCGTGTCGCGACTGACGTACGACCATGTGTCGGCCCTGGTCGACGAGGTCCTCGTGGTCACCGACCGGGAGGCTGTGCGGGGTTCGCTGCAGCTCGCCGATCACGCCAAGGTGTGGGCCGAACCCGCCGCCGGCTGTCTGCTGCCCGCGGCCCGGCGGGTGCTGCGTCAGGTGGGCGACGGCGCCCGGCTGGGACTGGTGGTGTGCGGGGGCAACGCCACGACCGGAGATGTCAAAACCTGGGCAGAACGTTTCGAATTGCTCTGACCCTTCGCCAAATCCCTTCTCGTGACAGCCCGTCAGGAAAAGCACCCGGCTTTCCGCTGAACGCACCCCGTCACGCCCCCCGTACCAGTGGGAAAGGTGAGAGACAGGTTCAGCAAGGGATGACCATGGTCAAGGCGCACGTCTCCACACACGAGTTGGTGGCCGGAAGGTACCGCCTCCTGGAGGTCCTCCACCGCGAAACGAACCGCGTCTGCTGGTACGGGGAGGACGTCGAGGCCGGCCGGCCGTGTCTGCTCACCCAGATCGGCCTGCCACCGGATCCGGACGGCGAGAGCTCGCGCCGCGCGATCGCCCGGGTCCTGCGGATGTCCGAGACCATGGGGCGGCTCTGCCCGGGCCGGCTCGCCACGATCGTCGACGCCGTCGAGGAGTACGGCACCCTGTGGACCGTCACCGAGTGGATCGAGGGCACCCCGCTGGGCGAAGTCCTGGAAAGGGAAGGCACGTTCAGCTACGTGCGGGCGGCCCGTATCGGCCTCGAACTGCTCGACGTGCTGGAGGCCGGGCACGGCGAGGGCATCACCCACGGCGAGCTCAGCCCCGGCCAGGTGTTCGTGCGGGACAAGGGCCCCGTCGTGGTCACCGGCTTCGGCCTGACCGGCGCGACGCTCGCCCCCCGGGTCAGCGCACCGTCGTACGCCTCCCCGGAACAGGCCCGCGACGAGCGCATCGGGCCGGCCGCGGACCTGTGGGCGCTCGGCGCGATGCTGTACACGATGGTCGAGGGCCGCCCGCCCTTCCGGGACCGGGACAGCCCGGAGACCACGCTGAAGGGCGTGGACCGGCTGCCGCTGCGCAGCCCGGTGCGGGCCGGACCGCTCACCCAGACCGTGCAGGGGCTGCTGCGGAAGAACTCCAGGGAGCGGCTGAACCGCCAGGCGGTTCGCGAGGCGCTCGTCCGTGTCGTCTCCGAGGACCCCGAAGCGGCCCTGGCGTCGGCCCCCCGGTCCCGGCTGCGCGGCCTCGCCTCCGGTGGCCCGCGCTGGAGTCGCCGCACCATGGCCGCCGGCACCGCGCTGGCCGTCGTCACCGTCGCGGTGGCCGTCGTCGCCGTGGCCCGTGAACTGCCCGGTGGTTCGGACGACTCCGCGACCGACGCGGCCACGCCCAGACCGTCCGCCTCGACCTCCGTGCCCGCCGCACAGCCAAGCCAGGCACCCGCCCCGACACCGACGGCCCAGAGTCCGACGCCCACTCCGACTCCGACTCCCACACCCACTCCTACGAGCGCCCCGCCGGCGGCTCCGCAACCGGAGTTCCAGCACTACACCTCACCGCAGGGCTTCTCCGTCTCCCTCCCCGAGGGCTGGGAGGCGCTGAGCACGACGAAGCAGGACGACCTCGCCTACCGGGTCGTCCTCGGCGCGAAGGGCGATCCGCGCACGCTCGCGGTCACCTACAGCACACGCGTGGGCGACGATCCGGTCGCCGTCTGGCGGGACGACGTCGAGCCGAGCCTTCGGCAGTCGGGCGACTACCAGCGGATCGGGCAGATCCGCGCGACGACGTACCAGGGCCGCGAGGCCGCCGACCTGGAGTGGCTGGACACCGTCGACGGCACCCGCGTGCGCACCCTGGGCCGCGGCTTCCTCCTCGGCTCGGGCCAGGGTTTCTCGCTGCGCTGGACCACTCCGGCGTCCGACTGGGACGACGACGCCAACCAGCGGACCCTGGACACGATCCTGCGGACGTTCCGCGTGCCCTCAGACTGAGTCGCGGGGTGCGCGCATCGCGCGGATGCGGGAGCTGTGCAGCGGCTGGGTGCGCCACCGCGCGGTGAACGTCCGGTCCGTGAGCGAGCAGGTCAGCTCGACGTGGTGCGGGGTCTCCAGGAGGGCCACGTCCAGGGTGAGGGTGTCCGGACCGGTCCGTCCGCCGCTCACCGCCGCGGGCACCGGTCCGTCGGTGACGGTCCAGCCCGGTTCACCGCACCGCAACTCCAGCCGGTGGCCGTCCTCGACAAGGGTCAGCCGCCGGCCCTCCGCGTCGACCTCGACCGCGGTCAGCTTCGGAAGTCCCTCGCAGACTCCGCCGTACGGCGTGAACGCGACGGCCTGCCCGGGCGGTGCGGGCGTGCCCGCCGCCGGCGGCAGCGCGAGCCGGGACATCCGCTCGGCCAGCGCGGCATCCTCCTTCTCACGACCGGGCAGCGAGCCCGCGCCGAACGCCGGCAGCAGATGGCTCCAGACCAGGTCCAGCACCTTCTGCATCTCGCCGGTCGCTCCGGTGATCGCGACCACCGCGTCCTGCTCGGGCAGCACGAGGCAGTACTGCCCGTACGCGCCGTCCCCGCGGTAGCCGTGCCGGGACATCCAGAACTGGAAGCCGTACCCCTGCGCCCAGTCGGGCCAGGTACCGTCCCCGTTGACGATGTGTGACCGCGTCGCCTCGGCGACCCACTCCCGCGACAGCAGCCGCTCGCCCTCCCACACGCCGTCCTGGAGGTACAACTGGCCGAGCCGGGCGATCGCGTCGGTGGTGGCGTGCAGTCCGCTGAAGCCCAGCTCACGACCGGACCGGTCGCGCAGCCACGTCACGTCGCCGATGCCGAGGGGATCGAAGAGGCGCGGGCGCAGGTACTCGGTCAGCGGCCGGCCGGTCACCCGCTGGACGATCGCGGCGAGGGCGTAGGTGGCGGGCTGGTTGTAGGCGAAGACCGTGCCCGGGTCGCGGTCCGGCGGCAGCAGCAGGAAGCCGCGCACCGGCTCCTCGCGGTCCGTCGCCAGCGCCCGGTCATGCGTCTCGGCCTCATGGCCGCTGGCCATCGTCGTGACGTGCCGGACGAGCATCGCGCGGCTGCGCGGGTCGGTGATGTCGGCGTCGAACTCCGGGAAGTACGAGATCACCGGGTCGTCGAGCCGGAGCAGGCCCTCCGCGACGGCGAAGGCGGCGGCCGTCGCGGTGAAACTCTTGCTGAGCGAGTACAGGAGATGGGGCCGGTCGGCGGTGTACGGCGCCCACCATCCGGACGCCACGACCTTCCCGTGGCGCAGGACCATCAGACTGTGCGGCTCGATGTCCGGGGCGGATTCGAGGGCGTCGAGCAGGGCCTGCACGCCGGTCGCGTCGACACCTTCGGCGGACGGGGCGCTCGTGGGCAGAGGGCGAACACTCATACGACCATCCTCTCCCTACGGTCACGTCATGATCCAGACGCCCATGAGCCGTTTTCCGTGCCGCGGTCCGGGGACTCGCTCCTTATGGTGCAAATCGGATACACGATGATGACCGAACAGGCCGGGCCCCGTGAGCTCGTCGACCATGTGGTGCGGGCCGAGGAGGTGGGTTTCGACTTCTCGGTGACCTCGGACCACTACTTTCCGTGGCTGCGCACACAGGGTCACTCGCCGTACGCCTGGAGTGTGCTGGGCGCCGCCGCGCAGGCGACCTCACGCATCCCGCTGATGACGTACGTGACCTGTCCGACCTTCCGCTACCACCCGGCTGTCGTGGCGCAGAAGGCGGCGACGATGCAGTTGCTCTCCGAGGGCCGGTTCCGGCTGGGGCTCGGTTCGGGAGAGAATCTCAACGAGCATGTGGTGGGCGGCGGTTGGCCGGCCGCGGACGTACGGCACGAGATGCTGGAGGAGGCGGTCGAGATCATCCGGGCGCTCTTCCGGGGCGGACATGTGAACCATCGCGGGACGCACTTCGACGTGGAGTCGGCCCGGTTGTGGGATCTGCCCGACGAGCCGCCGCCCCTGGGCATCGCGGTCTCCGGCGAGCAGTCCTGCGCCCTCGCGGGTCGGCTCGCGGACCTGGTGATCGCGACGGAGCCCAAGGCCGGCCTCCTCGACGCGTTCGACCGCAACGGCGGTACCGGCAAGCCTCGCGTCGGCCAGCTGCCGGTCTGCTACGACCCCGACCGGGACACCGCCGTGAAGCGCGCCCACGCGCAGTTCCGCTGGTTCGGCAGCGGCTGGAAGGTCAACTCGGAGCTGCCGCATCCCGACGCGTTCGAGGGGGCCACGCAGTTCGTGACACCGGACGACGTCGCCGCCTCCATCCCGTGCGGCGACGACCCGGACGACTTCGTCGAGGCCGTACGCCCCTACGCGGAGGCCGGGTTCACCGAGATCGCCCTGGTGCAGATCGGCGGCGAGTCGCAGCCGGCGTTCCTGGACTGGGCGGACAAGACGCTGCTGCCCGCGCTCCGCGACGCCCTGGGCGACCAGCCGCACAGGGGTTAGCCAAAGCATCGCCAAAGGGTGGATATAGGCTGCCTCCCTGCACTTGTGCAGTTCGACCGGCCCCCACTCAGGAGAGTCACCTGTGACCCTAGCGATCGCTCCGACCGAGACGTCCCCCGCGCCCCTGTCCGACCTCGTGGCGCGGGACGCTCGTGAGTTCGGCGTCTACGCGCGGACCGGAGGCTGGACCTTCGGGCTGATGGTGGCGCGCAGCGTACGGCCCGGCGGCCAGGGCGCGGACGAGACGCCGAAGGTGTCCGCGAAGGAGTTCGCGGAGCTCGCCGGCTGCTCCGCCGATCGTGTCATGCGCTACTACAAGGCGTGGGACCGGGCCGCCGACGACGGTCTCGTCCCGCACTTCGAGGCGCTCGCACCGGGCCAGGAGGTGGAGCTGCCGGACGCCGACGTGTGGCTGACCTACTACGTCTCCCGCAACAGCGCCACCTCCGAGCGCGGCACCGCCATCAGCGAGGCCGCCGAGGCCGAGGGCATCCGGCCGACGAAGGCCCTGGAGGTCGCCGAGAACCCCACCGCGCTGCGCGCCGCGATCCTCGCCGACCCCTCCACCGCCCGGGCCGCCCGCCAGGCGCTTCTGGACCGGGTGCGCGAGGACCCCGACCTGCAGGCCGAGTTGGCCCGTGACGTCGTGCGCACCGACGACCTCAAGAAGGCGGTCGCCACCGAGAGCAGGTCCGCCGACCGCATCGGCTACGTCCGTCAGATCGCCGAGTCGGGCCAGATCAAGACCCCCGCCGGACAGACCGTCGACGCGCCCGCCGACCTCCGCCAGGAGGCCGAGCGGCACCTCTCCCTCCTCGACGAGCTGGACGAGGACGAGGACACCGGCGAGTGGGCCACGGAGGCCTACGGCACCATGAAGACCCTCGTCGTCGAGGCCGTGGAGGCCGATCCCGAACTCCGGGTCCAGGAACGGCGGACGAAGTTCTACAGCAGCCTCCAGAAGGCGACGAAGGTGTTCGAGGAACTGACCTTCGACGACGCGCAGGACTTCTACGAGGACGACATGGTCCAGCAGCTCGAGGAGTTGCAGCAGGCCATCGGCGCGTGCATCACGTCTCTGCGCACCGCTCGGGGGAATCAGCCTCACGAGTGAGCATTTCGTGCGTGAGAGGGGTACTTGAGGGCAGCACCGCGTTCGTACTTTCCGGAGGCCCCCAGGTGAACTTCTCGACGCACAAGACCTTGGTCGTACAGCTCCAGGCGGGCGACACGCATCGCTTCCCCGTGCTCGCCCACCTGGACTACGACGCCTCCGACCCGTTCGCCGTCACCGTGGTGTTCAGCCACGACGGCCGGGTGCTCGCCCGGTGGCGCCTGGACCGCGAGATGCTCGCCCAGGGACTGACCGGTCCGGTCGGACTGGGCGACGTACGTCTGTGCCCCGTGTCCTCGGGCGCGGGGCAGGAGCTGCGCATGGAGCTTCTCGGCGACGTCCGGCCCGGCGGCGGCAGACATCACGCCGTGGTGTTCGTCTGGGCTCCGACGATCGCCGCGTTCCTGAGCCGGACCTACGAGGTGGTGCTGCCGGGGCAGGAGGAGGTCGAGGTCGACGACTTCCTCGCGGAGGTCCTCGCACGGGGCTGAACCGGGTGACGGTGCGGGCGCCGGCTCACTTCGTCGTGTAGCGGCGCCGGATCCACAGCGGCAGCAGGAACCAGCACACCAGGTACCACGTGACCACCGCGCCGACCAGCCACGGGACGTAGGGGTCGTGGGTGGCGACCCGCAGGATCAGCAGGAGTGAGGCGCCCGTGGTGGCGAGCAGCAGCACCAGGCCGACGAAGGTCAGCCGGGCCGCCCACTGCACCGCGCGGGGTTTGATGCGGCGTCCGGACACCAGGCGGTGCAGGGACACCGGCCCGATGAGGGCGCCGGTGGCGGTGGCGCCGAGGACGACCGTCACGAGGTAGATCGTCTTCTCGGTGTCGCCGAGGTCGGCGTACTTCGGCGTGAAGACGACGGTCAGCAGGAAGCCGAACAGGATCTGTACGCCCATCTGCGCGACGCGGATCTCCTGCATGAGCTCGACCCACATGCGGTCGGCTCGCTCGTCCTCGGTCTCGTTGCGTCCCGTTCGTCTCTCCGCAGCCTGCACCATGCGAGGACGGGTAACCCGGCGTCTGATCGTTCAAACAGCCGGGCTCCCGCCCCCGAGGGCTACCAGCGGTTCTCGACCTGGTCCTTGATCCGCCCCTCGTAGAGGTCCCGGATCGCGGTGAGCGTCTCCTCGGACAGCTCCGGCAGCGCGGCGGCGGCCGCGTTGGCACGGGCCTGTTCGGGGTTGCGGGCGCCGGGGATCACGGTGGTCACGCCGGGCTGCTGGATGATCCAGCGCAGTGCCAGTTGGGCCGGGGTGTATCCCTCGGGGGCGAGGGCGGAGAACTCGGCGGCCGCCTCCACGCCGGTCGCGTAGTCGACGCCGGAGAAGGTCTCGCCGACGTCGAAGGACTCGCCGTGCCGGTTGTAGGTGCGGTGGTCGTTCTCGGGGAAGACGGTGTCCTTGGTGTACTTGCCGGACAGCAGACCGGAGGCCAGGGGCACCCGGACGATGATGCCGACGCCCGCCTCCCGCGCCGCGGGGAGCACCTGCTGGAGCGGCTTCATGCGGAACGCGTTGAAGATGATCTGCACGCTCGCCACGCCCGGCCGGGCGATCGCGGTCAGGGCTTCCTCGCAGGTCTCCACGCTGACGCCGTACGCGGCGACGCGCTCCTCCTCGACGAGGGTGTCCAGCGCGTCGTACACCGCGTCCGTCGAGTAGACCGGCGTGGGCGGGCAGTGCAGCTGCACCAGGTCGAGGCGGTCGACGCCGAGGTTGCGGCGGGAACGGTCGTTCCAGGCACGGAAGTTGTCGAGGACGTAGTTCTCCGGGATCTGGTCGACCCGGCGGCCCATCTTCGTGGCGACCAGGACGTGCAGGTCCGGCCGGCTCCGCAGGAAGGTGGCGATGGTCTGCTCGCTGCGGCCGTCGCCGTACACATCGGCGGTGTCGAAGAAGGTCACGCCCGACTCGGCGGCGGCCTCCAGTACCGAAAGGGCTTCCTTGTCGTCGACGTCTCCCCAGTCGGCACCCAGCTGCCATGTACCGAGACCGACGACGGATGCGTGCTGACCCGACTTACCGAAAGTGCGCTCGTCCATGGCGTCAGTCTGTCATCCGTCACCTCTGTGCGCGGAACGGGCTCCTCCGGAGGATCGTCTGTGAATCATTCACTCACACGAGTGAATGATCTCGACGAGCAAGCGCTCTCTGACAAGCGGGTCCCTAGCTTGACCCACGTGACCCACAACTGGACCCGCAGAAGCTTTCTCCTCAGCGCAGCCGCCCTGACCCTCGTGCCGGCCGACCCGGCCGTCGCCGCGCAGGAACTGCCCGGCTTCCCGGACGAGGTGGCGCTCTACCGCACGGCGTACCGGAACTGGGTCGGCGAGATCACCGCCGCCGGACTGTGGGCCTGCGCTCCTCATGACGGGGAGCAGGTGGCCGCCGTCGTCAACTGGGCCTGGCAGCACGGCTGGCGGGTGCGCGCCCGGGGCTACTCGCACGGCTGGTCCCCGCTGACGATCACCGAGGGCACCTCGCCGGACGCGCCCGTGCTCCTCGTCGACACGACCGCGCACCTCACCGGTCTGGCCCTGGAGTCCGCCGACGCCGTGCGAGCGGGCGCCGGTGCCTCCATGGAGTCGTTGCTGACCTTCCTGGAGGGACACCGCCTCGGTCTGACGGCCGCGCCCGCGCCCGGCGACCTCACCGTCGGCGGCGCCCTGGCGGTCGACGCGCACGGCAGTGCCGTCCCCGCGCAGGGCGAGCGACGGCTGCCGGGCCAGACGTACGGCTCGCTGAGCAACCGGGTGCTGTCGGTGACCGCGGTCGTGTGGGACGAGGGCAGCGGGGCCTATGTCCTGCGGACCTTCGCACGGAACGAGGCGGACGCCGCCGCACTGCTGACCCATCTGGGGCGGACCTTCGTCACGGAGGTCGTCCTGCGGGTCGGCGCGAACGTGAACCTGCGCTGTGTCAGCCGTACGGACATCCCGGCAGCTGAGCTCTTCGCCGCGCCCGGCAGCGACGGACGCACCCTCGCGAGCTACCTGGACGAGGCCGGGCGCGTCGAGGCGATCTGGTTCGCCTTCGCCGAGGTCCCGTGGCTCAAGGTGTGGAGCGTGGAGCCGACGAAGCCGCTCACCTCGCGCCGCGTGACATCGCCGTACAACTATCCCTTCTCCGACAACGTCCCGACCCTGGTGGCGGATCTCGCCGGGCGGATGGTCTCGGACGCGGCCTGGTATCTGGCGCCGGTGCTCGGGAACGCGCAGTACGACACGGCCGCGCTCGGGCTCGTCGCGACGCTGTCCGCCGACATCTGGGGGCCGTCCAAGAACACGCTGCTCTACATCAGACCCACCACCCTGCGGATCAACGCCAACGGCTACGCGGTACTCACCTCCCGGGACCAGGTGCAGCGGGTCGTGGCCGAGTTCACCGCCTTCTACCGCGAACGGCTCACGGCGTACGCGGCCCTGGGCCGCTTCCCGGTCAACGGCTCGGTGGAGATCCGTGTCACGGGCCTCGACGACCCGGCCGACGCCGAACTCGCCGGCGCCCGTGCCCCGTTGCTCTCCGCGCTCCGGCCGGACAGCGCGCACCCGCAGTGGGACACCGCCGTCTGGCTGGACGTACTGACACTGCCGGGGACCCCGTACGCGGAGGCCTTCCTGCGTGAGCTGGAGCGGTTCCTGCTGGACAGCCACGACGGCACGGACGCCCTGACCCGCGTCGAGTGGTCCAAGGGCTGGGCCTACACGGACGACGCGGTGTGGGACGACGAGCACGTGCTCGGCACGGCGGTGCCCGCGTCCCTCGGCGACGGCGTCTGGGAGCGGGCGGCCGGCATCCTGGACCGTCTCGACCCGCACGGCGTCTACGGCAACGCCTTCCTGGACCGGCTGTTCGGCTAGGGCGTCAACTGCGCCTGCACCACGGGCGCGTACCGCTCGACGAGGGTGTCCAGCATGCTCGCCCTCATGTGCGGGCCGCGGGCGATGCCGTACATCACGCCGAGGCCGAGAAGGGTGCCCACGGCGAGTTCGGCGCGCAGGCCGGTGTCGGGGCCGGTGAGGCGTTCGGCGAGGCGTTCGGTGACCTGGGCGCGGAAGTTGGCGCGCAGGATGTCGCCCTGTTCGCCGTGCAGGGGGGCGAAGGCGATGCGCAGCAGGGGATCGGCGCCACGCTCGCTCTGGCTCTCCAGGACGTGCCGGACCATGTGCCGGCCCAGCTCGTGCAGGGGGGCGTCCAGCAGGGCTTCGGCGTCGGCCTCGAAGGACATGACGCGGGCGAAGAGGGCGTCCTTGTTGCCGAAGTACTTCAGGATCAACGGCGGGCTCACACCGGCGCGTTCCGCGACCGCCTTCAGGGTGATGTCGGCGTGGGCGTGGCGGGCCAGGAGGTAGCGGGCCGATCTGAGGATGGCCGCCTTGGTCGCCTCGGCGTCGCGGCGTGCGGACGGGGAGGCGGTCGGTGGGGTGCTCACGGCACTCATGCTCCCTCCATCACCTCCTTGCGGGCTCCGCGGGACCGGCGTGTTCCACCGCTCTCCGGGTCGGCGGGGATGCTCAGTGCGGTCGCGCACGCCGCCAGGGCGACCGCGCCCGCGACGCCGAAGGCCAGCAGATAGCCGTCCAGGGCGGGTACGGGAACACCGCCGACCAGGCTGGTGTGGCGGACCAGGACCGCGGCGACGGCGGCACTCGACACCGCCTGCCCGATCGTGCGCATCAGGACGTTGACGCCATTGGCGGAGGCGGTCTGGCCTGCCGGGACGGCGTGCAGGATGAGCGTGGGCAGCGCCGAGTAGGCCAGGGTGGTGCCGGTGCCCACGACCGCCGCGCCAACCATGATCATCCACAGGTCGTGGCTGTCGGCGATGCGCACGGCGTAGCCGGCCGCGATGACCAGCGCCCCGAGGGCGAGCGTGACGCGCGGTCCGCGGGAGGCGGAGATCCGGGCCGAGACCGGCGAGAACAGCAGCATGATGAAGCCGCCCGGCAGCAGCACCAGACCGGTCTGGACGATCGACAGCCCGAGCCCGTACCCGGTGGCTTCGGGCGCCTGCACGAGCTGGGCCGTGACCAGGGAGTTGGCGTAGAACGCGAACCCGGTCAGCAGCGCCGCCACATGCGCGAGCCCGACCCGCGGCTCGGAGACCAGCCGGAGGTCGACCAGCGGCCGTTCGGTCCGCAACTGCTGCCACCACCACAGCGCCAGTACGACGACGGCGGCGCCGAAGAGTCCCAGGATCCGCGCGCTGCCCCACCCCCACTGCCCGCCCTGCGACACCGCGAGCAGCAGGCTCACGAGACCGGCGGCCAGACCGAGGGTGCCCGGCACGTCGAACCGGCCGGGCTCGCGCACCGGCGACTCCCGTACCGCCCACCACACCGAGGCGACGCCCACCGCGCCCAGGCCGGCGGTCACCCAGAACATGATGTGCCAGTTCGCGTACTGCACGATGACCGCCGCGAGCGGCAGGCCCAGCGCGGCGCCGATGCCCACGGTCGAGCTCATCAGCGCCACGGCGCCGCCCCGGCGTTCCGGCGGGAGCTCGTCGCGCAGGATGCTGATGGACAGCGGTACGACGGCGGAGGCGGCGCCCGAGAGGGCGCGGGCGGCGATGAGCACCCGGATGTCGGAGGACAGGGCGCACAGCACCGAGCCGACGGTCATCAGGCCCAGCGCCGCCAAGAGCACCCTGCGCTTGCCGTACATGTCACCGGCCCGGCCGAGGACCGGGGTGAGGACGGCGCCGGCGAGCAGGGTCGCGGTGACCATCCACGAGACGGCGCCGGGTGAGGCACCGGTCAGCCGCGGCAGGTCCGGCAGCAGCGGAACGACCACGGTCTGCATGACGGCCATGAGGATGCCGCCGAACGCCAGGACCGGGACGGTCAGCCGTTCCCGCAGGGGCCGGGGTGTCGCGGCGGGCTCGTCCATCGGCACTCCAGCAAATAAATATGGGTGAATGGCAATTCACCATAGCCGGTGAATTGCCATTCACCCAAGGGAGAAGGCCGCTACTTCCGCTCGCTCAGGGCGCGGGCGTGGGCGCTGCGCGCGATCTTCGGACCCAGCCAGCGCTTGAGCCGCCGCAGCGCTTCGAGCTGTCCCGCGGCCTTGTCGAGCCGGTAGTACAGCTGGGGCGGGACATAGGGCAGCAGGGGCGAGTGGCGCTGGCCGAGCAGGGCGAACATCTGCTGCGGGGGCAGGTGGATGTAGCGCGGGAGGTTCTCGTACCACTGGGCGCTGTAGCGGGCGGCGCTCTGGACGGAGAGGAGCTCGGCCTTGCGCTGCCGCTCGTAGCGGGCGAGTGCCTGCGGGAGCTCGGTGTGCTCGCGGAGCGCCGCGGCCAGGGCGATGGCGTCCTCGAGGGCGAGGGTGGTGCCGGCACCGATGGAGTAGTGGGTGGTGTGGGCGGCGTCGCCGATGAGGACGAGGTTGCCGCGGGACCAGGTGCGGTTGGTGAGGGTGCGGAAGGTGAGCCACTGGGCGCTGCCGTCGGCACCGGAGCGGCCGATGAGGGAGTGGCCGTCCAGGACGTCGGCGAAGAGCTTCTCCAGCAGGGTCAGACCCTCGGCCTCGTCCGCGCGGTCGAGGCCGAGGCCCGACCAGGTCTCCGGGGCGCATTCGATGACGCAGGTGCTGCGGTCGGGGCCGAAGCCGTAGCCGTAGCACCAGATCCAGCCGTGGTCGGTCTCGACGAAACCGAAGGTGAAGGCGTCGAAGACCTTGGTGGTGCCGAGCCAGGCGTAGCGGTTGCGGCCCTCCCTGACCTCGGTGCCGAAGTGGTCGGCGTGGGCGGTGCGCAGCGCGCTGTGGACGCCGTCGCCGGCCACGATCAGGTCGGCCTCGGGCAGGTTCTCCGGGGTGATCGCGTGCTCGAACTCCAGCCGTACACCGAGCTCCCGGGCGCGGGCGGCGAGGAGTTCCAGGAAGCGGTGGCGGCCGATGCCGTGCCCTTCGTCGCCGCGGTGGCGGGTCGTCAGGTCCCGTACACGGGCGACGCCGTCGTTCCAGCGGACCGAGTGCTCCTCGACGGCCCGCGCGGTCTCGGGGTCGTGCTCGTGGAGCTTGTCGAGCAAGCCACGCCAGTAGGTGACGCCCCAGCCGTAGGTCGAGCCCTCCGGATCGCGTTCGTAGACGGTGATGTCGTGGGACGGGTCCTGCCGTTTCAGCAGGATCGACAGATACAGGCCGGCGGGCCCGCCACCGACGCAGGCGACCTTCACGCGCACCCCAGGAATTACTCAAAGCGGTCAGTTGACGACGCAGAGTAGCAGGCGATTGCGCCAGTTTCTCCAGGTGAGCCAGGCCACCGGCGACACACCCGTCCGCCAAGGACCACCCGAAACACGGCCCCCAGGAGAAGGAATTTCCCGTTCCGGTGCCCCACGGGCCCCGTCGAAGCAAGATCATCTTCGTTCAACCTTGCACGACATGTTGGTAATTGTCCGGATCACAGCCAACCGGTCCCGGGGGATTTCTCCCGCCCTCCGCGGGGCCGATAGGCATGCGGAGTCACCCACCACCGGAAGGACTCCCATGCCCGAACTGACCCGGCGCCGCGCACTCACCGCCGCGGCCGCCCTCGCCACCACGGTCGCCGTCGCGCCCCGAGCGGCCGCCCACGACCACTCCCCCGAGGCCTTCGACGAGGTCTACAAGGGCCGCCGCATCCAGGGCCGCCCCGCCGCCGCGGGCGGTCACCACCACGGCACCGGATACGCCGTGTTCGTCGACGGCGCGGAACTGCACGTGATGCAGAACGCCGACGGCACCTGGATCAGCGTCGTCAGCCACTACGACCCGGTACCGACGCCGAAGGCCGCCGCACGGGCCGCCGTCGACGAGCTGCGGGGCGCACGACTCGTCCCGTTCCCCGCCAACTGACCTGCCCCGCCCGCACCTTGGAGTACCGCACATGACCGTCCGCAAGAACCAGGCGAACCTGAGCGCCGACGAGAAGCGGCGCTTCGTCGCCGCCGTCCTGGAGCTGAAGCGCAGCGGCCGCTACGACACCTTCGTCACCACGCACAACGCCTTCATCATGTCCGACACCGACAACAGCGAACGTACGGGCCACCGTTCACCGTCGTTCCTGCCCTGGCACCGCAGATATCTCCTCGAGTTCGAGCGGGCCCTGCAGTCGGTGGACGCGTCGGTGGCACTCCCCTACTGGGACTGGTCCACCGACCGCTCCCCGCGCGCCTCGCTGTGGGCGCCGGACTTCCTCGGCGGCACCGGCCGCAGCCGGGACGGCCAGGTGATGGACGGGCCGTTCGCCGCGTCGGCCGGCAACTGGCCCATATCCGTGCGGGTGGACGCCCGTACGTTCCTGCGCCGCTCGCTCGGCACATCGGTGCGCGAACTGCCGACGCGGGCGGAGGTCGACTCCGTGCTGGCCATGCCGACGTACGACATGGCGCCCTGGAACAGCGCCTCGGACGGCTTCCGCAACCACCTGGAGGGGTGGCGCGGGGTCAATCTGCACAACCGGGTCCATGTCTGGGTCGGCGGCCAGATGGCGACCGGGGTCTCTCCCAACGATCCGGTGTTCTGGCTGCACCACGCCTACATCGACAAGCTGTGGGCCGAGTGGCAGCGCAGGCACCCGGACTCGGGGTATCTGCCCGCCGCCGGGACGCGGGACGTGGTCGACCTGGACGAGACGATGAAGCCGTGGAACGACGTACGCCCGGCGGACCTGCTGGACCACCGGGCGCACTACACGTTCGACACGGACTGATCAGGCGTCCGCCGTGCGGCACTCCGGGTGGCCCCAGCCCTGCGCGTTCTTCGCGATGTCCGCGCCGGCCGCGTAGGGGCGGCCGCACAGACAGCGGCCGGGGAACTTGGCCTTGATGGTGCGAGACCCCGAGGACGCCGAGGAGGCCGAACCGCCGCTCCGCCGGGGTGACTTGGCCTTGGCGGGGCGGGAGGCCTTCGGGGTGTCGGGCGAGGGCGGCGGCTCGGGCGAGCCGAGGTCGGTGCCCGCGGGCTCCTGGACCACGGCGGCCTGACTGGCGGCGCGGTCCGCGAAGTCGTTGAGGCGGTCGCCGTCGACCTGGTGAGCCGGGACATAGCGGAAGTCGACCTTGCGGCCGTCGAGCAGTTCGTCGATACGGACGACCAGGTCCTGGTTGGCGACCGGCTTGCCGGCGGCCGTCTTCCAGCCGTTGCGCTTCCAGCCGGGCAGCCAAGTGGTGACGGCCTTCATGGCGTACTGGGAGTCCATCCGGATCTCCAGCGGCACGTCCGGCTCGACCGCCGTCAACAGACGTTCCAGCGCGGTGAGTTCCGCGACGTTGTTGGTGGCCTTGCCGAGCGGCCCCGCCTCCCAGCGGGCCGGGGCCTCCGTGTCGTCCGCGACGACCCAGGCCCAGCCGGCCGGTCCGGGGTTTCCCTTCGAAGCGCCGTCGCAAGCGGCCACCACACGTTCACGCATGGCCCGATCATGCCACGGAGGGGCGGGGCGCCCGGCCACCGGTCCCAGGGCCTGTCCGGCGGATCATGCCGGCGTCGCGGGGTCTGGCACGCACATCTGCCCCCGCTCGACTTGGTCACAAGGCACCGTGTCTCACAGCCGGCCTGATCCGCCGGACAGGCCCTAGACCTCCGAGATCTTCGGCATCTCGCCCTCGGTGGTGCTCAGGTCGATCACCGAGAAGCTCGCGCCCTGCGGGTCGCTCAGCGCGGCGAACCGGCCGAAGGGGCTGGACATCGGCCCGAAGCGCAGGACGCCACCGAGCTTGGTGGCCTTGGCGACGGCGTCGTCGCAGTCGGACACGGCGAAGTAGACGTTGACGTACGACGGGACCTCGGGCGGGAAGTCGTCCGTCATCTTCATCCGGCCGAGGACGGTGTTCTCGCCGATGTCGAAGATGCGGAAGTCGACCGCGTCGTCCTCCATCTGCTTCGCGCGGTACGGGAAGACGGCCGTGAGGAAGTCGTCCGTCTTCGCGGGCTCGCGGGTGAAGACCTCCGCCCAGGCGTACGCGCCCGGCTCGCCGACCGCCTCGAAGCCCTCGTGCTGTCCGGCCTGCCAGACGCCGAAGACGGCGCCGCTCGGGTCGCGGGCCAGGCACATGGTGCCGAAGTCGCCGACCGCCATGGGCTCCATCAGTACGTCGCCGCCGTTGTCACGGATCTTGCCGGCGGTGGCCGCGGCGTCCGGGCTCGCGAGGTACAGGCACCACTGCGACTGGCCCTCCTGGCCCGGCATGGGCGGGACGACGGCGGCAACGGCCTTGCCGTCCGCGTAGGCCTGGGTGTAGTTGCCGTACTCCGACGACGCCTCGCCGAAGGTCCAGCCCAGGACGTCGCCGTAGAAGCTCTTGGCTCCCTCGACGTCACTGAACATCGCATCGGCCCAACAGGGGGTTCCCTCAGGTTGTACGGCCATGACTGCGGCCCTCTCCGGTTCGGTGGTCCGTCCGGTTTCTCACGCTAGTCACCCCGCCGCCGGGCCGCGCGCCGAACGGTTCGGTCCGTTCTGTGCGGGAAGGGGGCCGTCACGGAGAGGGAGGAGCCCGGACACCGCCTCGGCCAGGGTGGCGGAAGGATTCAGCACGTCCGCTGTGCCGTTCGCGCGCAGCAACCGCAGCTGCGCGGCGTCACACACAAGGGCGAACCTGCCGCCCGTCCCGGTGACGCGGCGCCGCAGGCGCAGCACCACGTTGAGACCGGCGGAGTCGACGAAGGAGACCGGGCGCAGGTCGACGACGTAGCCCGGGGCGGCCACCGCCGCCAGGGAGTCGAACCAGAGGCTCAGGTGGGCGGCGGTGGCCAGGTCGATGTCGCCGTGCAGCTCGGCGACCAGCGCTCCGGTCTCCGTACGCAGCAGCGCGTGCTCGCCGGCCGGGGGCCAGGGGGCCGCGCCGACGGGCTTCAGAATGGTGTCGTGCAAGCCGTCCGTCCCCGTTCCGTACCTGCCGCGCGTTCCGGCACGGGCGCGTGCGGTGACTTCGTCATCCCCGCACCGCAGGCACCCGCGCCGGAACTCCCCCTTGCGGCTCCCCCTTGAACCGTGTGCATGCACTGTTCTACCTTCACCACATGGTCGGGGCATCAACGCCCGCTCGTCGGTTGCACAACGAGCGGACGGCAGTTGGGCCAGGTGATGCGGCATGCGTCCGCACCTCGCCCTGATCGAGGACGACTCCGATTTCGCACTGATGTGCCGTTCCTATCTGGAACGGGCGGGCTTCACCGTCACCTGGGCCATGGACGCCCGCGCCGGAAAGTCCGCCCTGTACGAGGGCGGCGTCGATCTGGCCGTCCTCGACCTGGGACTTCCCGACGGCAGCGGCCTGGAACTGCTGCGGGCGCTGCGCTCCACGAGCCGCCTCCCGGTCATCGTGGTCACCGGCCGCGGCGCGGAGGCCGACCGGGTGGCGGGACTGGAGATCGGCGCCGACGACTACCTCGTCAAACCGTTCTTACGATGGCCGACCCCCCGGACTTCCGGCGCCTGTTCGACGCCGTCCTGTCCCCCCTGCTGGTCCTCACCCCCGACTTCACCATCGTCGAGGTCAACCGCGCGTATCTCACGGCCACCCGCACCGAACGCGCCATCGTCGGGCGTCCCGTCTTCGACGTGTTCCCCGACAACCCCGACGATCCGTCGGCCGACGGCGTCGCCAATCTGCGCCGCTCCCTGGAAGCCGTGGTCGCCACCGGACGTACCGACACCATGGCGCTCCAGCGCTACGACATCCCCGCGGAGGACGGTGGCTTCGCCGAGCGCTACTGGAGTCCGGTGAACTCGCCCGTCCTGGACGCCGAGGGGAAGCTGTCGTACATCATCCACCGGGTCGAGGACGTCACGGAGTTCGTGCATGTGCGCCACGTGGGGCGGGAGCAGCAACGGGTGGCCGCCGAGGCGCAGATGCGGGCGGAGGGCATGGAGATCGACCTGTTCGTGCGGGCCCGGGAGATCCGCGAGGTCAACGAGCAGCTCCAGCGCGCCAACGCCGAGCTGGACGCGGCGGGGCGGCGGTCGCGGGAGGAGCAGGAGGCCAAGGACCGGTTCATCGCGACGCTCTCGCACGAGCTGCGCAATCCGCTCGCGGCGGCCACCGCGGCCACCGAGCTGCTGGCCCTCGACATGCCCGGGGGCCATTCGGCGCTGTCGGTGCTGGAACGGCAGCTGGGCACGCTGGTGCGGATGAGCAACGACCTGCTGGACGGCACGCGCGCGGTGACGGGGCGGCTGGAGCTGGTGCGGGAGCGGGTCGACATCCGGTCCGTCGTCGAGGGCGCGTGTGCCGACATCCGCCATCTGTTCGGGCACGAGGGACGCACCCTGGACATCGGTGTGCCGGGCGATCCGGTGTTCGTGGACGGCGACCGGCTGCGGCTGGCTCAGGTGCTGACCAACCTGCTGTCGAACGCGCTCAAGTACACCGCACCGGGCGGGCACACCGAGGTCGCCCTGGGCATCGAGGGCGACCTGGCCCGGCTCACGGTGCGGGACGACGGGATCGGTTTTCGGCCCGGTCAGGCCGAGGACCTGTTCGGGGTGTTCATGCGCGCGGCGCCTGCCGGGCCCGACACACCGGAGGGGCTGGGGCTGGGCCTCGCGGTCGCCCGTACCGTGGCGGAGCTGCACGGGGGCCGGGTCTTCGCGCACAGCGAAGGGCCGGGACGGGGCGCCGAGTTCACCGTGACGCTGCCGGTCGCCGACTCCGGCGCGCCCGAACCGGCCCGAGCGGTGGTGGTCCGTCCGGCCAAGCGGCAGCTGTCCGTCCTGATCGTGGAGGACAACGCGGATCTCGCCCTCACCTACCGCACCCTGCTCCAGCGGCAGGGCCACCACGTCACGGCGGTGCACACCGGCACCGACGCGCTCACCGCCACCGAGGACTGCCTCTTCGACGTCGTGCTCTGCGACCTCGGGCTGCCCGACATCGACGGCTACACGGTCGCCCGCACGATCAGGACCCGGCCGCACGGCGAGCGGTTGCGGCTGATCGCGGTCTCCGGTTTCAGCCAGGGCAGCGACCGCACCAGATCCCGGGCGGCCGGTTTCGACGCGCATCTGGCCAAGCCGTTGCCGTTGAACGACCTCATCGACCTCCTGGAGCGTTTCGACGAGCCATGACCGGCACACGTCTTCCGCCCTGTGCCCCGCTGTGCTTGCCTGGGGAGCCGTTTTTCGGTGCCCGGGGCGGGAGTTGCTGCATGCGGAAGCCGTGGATCGTGGGGATGCTGCTGGCCGGAGTGCTGCTCGGAGCGTGCTCGGACCCGGCGTCCGGGCCCGAGGCGGCCCCGTCGTCCGTCGCGCCGCCGAAGCCGGCCGGCACGACGCAGCAGCAGGCCGCCGGCAGTCCCGCTGCCCCGGCGAAGGCTCCGGTGGTGCTGTATCTCGGGGACTCGCTGGCGATGGAGGCCCAGAAGGTGGTCGGGCAGGAGCTCCGCCGGGACCTGCGTGCCGAGTACACGGGCAGGCCGTACTCCGGGACGACGGTCTGCGACTACCTGGAGGGCACCGGCGCCAAGTCCCTCGTACCGGACCGGGACAAGGCGGCCGCCCTGGTGCGCTCGCTGAAGCCGGACTTCGTGGTGCTCCAGTTCTGGGGCAACGCGTGGGGCTACACGTGGTGCATGGACGGCATCACCCACGCCGAGGCGCCGACGACGTACTTCAAGCGGTACCGGGCCGACATGGCCCGGCTGACCGAGCAGATCGCGGCGGCGGGCGGTGCCCATCGGCCGCGGATCGTGTGGGTGGCGCAGGGCCCGGACCCGCTCACCCCCGACCGGGTCCGGCGCGTGAACGAGCTCTACGCGCGGCAGGCCGCCGCCTCGGGCGACCTCGTCGCCGACGCGGGAGCCAAGGTGAGTGCGGCCGGGGCCCGCTACACCTGGGTCCAGTACCTGCCGTGCACCGCCTACGAGCGCGAGCACCCCGCGTACTGCACCCAGCCGGGCCGGGACCGGACCGCCCTCCACCTCGACACGGACTATCTGCACTTCTGTCTGGCGCCCACCACGTCCACGCCGAAGCCCTGCCCGGTCCGCTCCCCCGGCATCCTGCGGATCGCCCGGGAGATCACCCGGGTGATCGGCCGGACGCCCGTCGGCTGAATCTCACTCGCCCGCGTAGGCCCTCTCCAGGGCCGCGATGTCGAACTTGCCCATCGCCATGAACGCCGCGGTCACGCGGGCCGCCTTCGCCGGGTCCGGGTCGGTGACCATGGCGTCCAGCCTGTCGGGGACGACCTGCCAGGACAGTCCGTACCGGTCCTTGAGCCAGCCACAGGGGCCGGGCTCGCCGCCGCCTTCGAGGAGCTTGGTCCAGTAGTGGTCGATCTCCTCCTGGTTCTCGCAGAAGATCATGAAGGAGGTCGCCTCGGTGAACTTGAACTGAGGGCCGCCGTTGAGCGCGAGGAACTTGTGCCCGTTGGCCGTGAACTCGACGGTCATGACGGTGCCGGCCGGCTGCATCGCCCCCTCGGGGTAGCGCGCGACCTTGCCGACACTGGAGTTCTTGAAGACCGAGACGTAGAAGTGAGCGGCTTCCTCGGCCTGGCCGTCGAACCAGAGACACGTGGTGAAACCGTCGGTTGCCATGGGGACCTCCTGGGCGTGCGGGTCGATGTCTCCTGTGTCGACCGATCCTCGCCGCGAAACTCATCGGTCGCGTGGCCGGTTAATCCAGGTGGCCCGTACACCGTTCGGAACTAGCATCCGGGTCATGACGTCTTCGCCCGCCGACAGCGGCCTTCACCCCTTCCGCATCGACATACCGCAGGCCGACCTCGACGATCTCCATGACCGCCTCGACCGGGTCCGGTGGCCCGACGAGCTGCCCGGGGTGGGCTGGTCGTACGGCGTGCCGGAAGGGTATCTGCGCGAGCTGGTGCGGTACTGGCGGCACGAGTACGACTGGCGGGCGGCCGAGGCGCGGCTGAACGAGTGGCCGCAGTTCACGACCGAGATCGACGGCGCCCATGTGCACTTCGCGCACATCCGCTCCCCCGAGCCCGATGCCACCCCGCTGATCATCACCCATGGCTGGCCGGGGTCGATCGTCGAATTCCTCGACGTCGTCGGCCCGTTGACGGATCCGGCCGCGCACGGCGGCGATCCCGCCGACGCCTTCCATCTCGTGGTGCCGAGCATTCCCGGCTTCGGGTTCTCCGGGCCGACCCGGGAGACCGGCTGGGAGGCGCGCCGGATCGCCGACGCGTGGGCCGAGCTGATGACCCGCCTCGGCTACGACCGGTTCGGCGCCCAGGGCGGCGACTGGGGCGCCGCCATCTCCCGCGAGCTGGGCCGTGTCCACACCGACCGGGTGATCGGCGTCCACCTCAATCTGCTGCCCGGCGCACAGGCGGCCACGGAACCGACCGAGGAGGAGCTGGAGGCACTGAGCCCCGAGGAGCGGGAGCGGACCCTGCTCTCGTGGCGCACGTGGGACGCGTGGTTCCGCGACGGCGTGGGCTACTTCCACCTCCAGTCCACCCGGCCGCAGACCCTCTCGTACGCGCTCACCGACTCGCCGGTCGGCCAGCTCGCCTGGATCGTCGAGAAGTTCCGGGAGTGGACGGACTCCGAGGAGCTGCCCGAGGAGGCCGTCGACCGGGACCTGATGCTCACCAACGTGATGCTGTACTGGCTGACCGGCACCGCGGGCTCCTCCGCCCGGGTCTACTACGAGCGCGCCCACGCCGAGGGCGACCGGATCGCCGCCCCGCACAAGCCCTCGGCCGCCCCGACCGCGGTGGCCTCCTTCCCCGGCGACCCGCAGATCCCGCTGCGCCACAAGGGCGAGCGCACCGAGAACATCGTGCGCTGGACCGAGCTCGACCGGGGCGGTCACTTCGCCGCGATGGAGGAGCCCGACCTGCTGGTGGACGACGTACGGGCCTTCTTCCGGCAGCTGCGCGAGAAGGGCTGAGACCCGCGGTGAAAGCGGCGCTCTGCCCTCGGCGAATCTGCCGCGGGCAGAGAACGGGCTGAAGGGCGTCGCCCGAGGTCAAGAGTGGAGTCGACGGCATCCCCGCCACCACGAGGAGAACCGATGACTCCACTCACCACGCTCGCCCCACGGGCGGAGGAGGGCGACACCGCGCCCTCCCGCTTCGACGACCAGCTCGCCGCCCAGCTGCTCGGCCAGCGGATCGTCCTGCTCGGCACCCAGGTCGACGAGGTCTCCGCGAACCGGGTCTGCTCCCAGCTGCTGATCCTGTCCGCGGAGGACCCGCGCACCGACATCAGCCTGTACATCAACAGCCCGGGCGGCTCGGTGTACGCGGGCCTCGCCATCTACGACACGATGCGGCTCATCCCCAACGACGTGTCGACGCTCGCCATGGGATTCGCGGCGAGCATGGGCCAGTTCCTGCTCTGCGGCGGCACGCCCGGCAAGCGGTACGCCCTGCCGAACGCGCGGATCATGATGCACCAGGGGTCTGCGGGCATCGGCGGGACCACGGCCGACATCGAGATCCAGGCGGAGAACCTGGACCACAGCAAGCGGACCATGGAACGGCTGCTCGCCGAGAACACCGGCCAGACGCCGGAGACCATCGCCCGGGACGGCGACCGCGACCGCTGGTACACGGCCGAGCAGGCCAGGCAGTACGGAATGGTGGACCAGGTCGTGGAGTCGCTCGCCGACGTCCGCCCGGCCGCCTCGAAGCGACGGATGGGGCTGTGACATGGGGAACTACACGATTCCGTACGTCGTCGAGCGGACCGCGAACGGTGAGCGGTCCTCGGACGTCTTCAGCCGCTTGCTGTCGGAGCGGATCATCTTCCTCGGCACCGAGATCGACGACGGCGTGGCCAACGTCATCATCGCGCAACTCCTCCATCTGGAGTCGTCGGCACCGGAGAACGAGATCGCGATCTACATCAACTCCCCCGGCGGCTCGTTCACTTCACTCATGGCGATCTACGACACGATGACGTACGTGCAGTCGCCCATCTCGACGTTCTGCGTCGGACAGGCGGCCTCCACGGCCGCCGTGCTGCTGGCCGGAGGGGACCCCGGGCGGCGGTTCGTGCTGGAGCACGCGCGGGTGCTGCTCGGCCAGCCGGCCAGCGGCGGCAGCCGGGGCGCGATCTCCGATCTCGCCCTCCAGGCCAAGGAGATGATGCGGATCCGCTCCCAGGTCGAGGAGGTACTGGCCCGCCACACCCACCACGACGTGGAGACGCTGCGCTCGCACATGGACCGCGACAAGGTGTTCACCGCCGAGGAGGCGGTGGCGTACGGGCTCGCCGACGAGGTGGTGAGCCGGCGCCTCGTGGGGGTGTGAGGCGCCGGGTTCCGCTCAGGCGGCCAGGCAGAGCCCGTCGTACGACGAACCGGGCGCCGCCCTGCGGCTGCCGACCGAGTGCCGGCTGGTGATCCGGACGAGTTCGCCCTGGGCCCGTCCGAGCAGGTCGCCGAGCCCCAGTCCGAGGGCGTGGGCGGCGGCCGCGAGGACCTCCGACGAGGCCTCCTTGCGGCCCCGCTCCACCTCGGAAAGGTACGGCATGGAGATACGCGCCTCGTCGGCCACGTCCTTCAACGTGCGCTCCTGGGCGAGCCGTTCACGGCGCAGGACGTCGCCGACCAGGTCACGCAGCAAAGGCTCCTTGGGAGGCGGTGCGGCGGCAGGGCGGGCGGTCCCCGGGCGCAGGGGGATGACGCGGGCTTGGTTCGTCGCTTCTTCGCTCACCTGTTCAGCCTAGAAGCCGTGGACCACAGCGGGAGGGATCAGGATCGGATCAGGATTCTGCTCTGGGTGGAATGGACGGGATCATGTGACGTAGGTCACAATGAAGAGCGTCCGACGCACGCCACACGGCCCGCCGCCCCTTGCTTTCCCGATTTCGGACACGCCACGGGCATGCGTCGTCACTCACCGGGTAGGCGCAAAGGAGACTGCCCGCGGGCTACCCGCCGGTCGGCGGCGGACACATGCATATGTCGTCGCGATCCGGGTACCCGAGGGACCGCGAAGCACAGTTTCGGAAAACAACCGAGGCTGAAGAGGCTGACGTCAAGCCGTGACTTGCGTGGGAGAGGTACATGGACACCGCCGTGATCCGGTCGGAGGCACAGGTCGTGGAGCAGACCGCCGTGGCCAGCACGGGTGAGACATCACTGCCAGGAGTCGTGGACCCCCGGAGCGTGGCTCCGCGTGACGCGCGGGAACTGTCGCGCCAGTTCTTCCAGCGCCTGACCGAGCTCGAGGAAGGCACGCACGAATACCAGTACGCGCGCAACACGCTCATCGAGATGAACATGTCCCTCGTGCGCTTCGCCGCCGGCCGGTTCCGCGGCCGCGGCGACGACATGGAGGACATCGTCCAGACCGGCATGATCGGCCTGATCAAGGCCATCGACCGGTTCGACCTGACGCGGGAGGTCGAGTTCACCTCCTTCGCCCTGCCGTACATCGTCGGCGAGATCAAGCGCTTCTTCCGTGACACCACCTGGGCGGTGCACGTGCCGCGCAGGCTCCAGGAGCTGCGGGTCGAGCTGGCCAAGGCGCGCGAGGAGCTGGCCAGCAGGCTGGACCGGGAGCCGACGGTGGCCGAGCTCGCCACCCTGATGAACATCGGCGAGTCCGAGGTGATCGAGGCGCAGATCGCCTCGAACGGCTACAACTCCTCGTCGCTCGACGCCGCCCTCACCGGCGACGGGCCGGAGAACGGCGAGTCGGTCCTGGCCGACTTCATCGGCGTGGAGGAGGAGGGACTGCGCCTCGTCGAGGACTTCCAGTCACTCGCCCCGCTGATGGCCGAACTCAGCGAGCGCGACCGGCAGATCCTTCACCTGCGGTTCGTGGAGGAAGCCACCCAGGCGGAGATCGGTGAACAGCTGGGCTGCTCGCAGATGCATGTGTCCCGGCTGATCAAGCGGATCATCACCCGCCTGCGCACGGGCATGCTGGGCGAGCTGGGCTGCGCCTGAGAAGAAACCTGAGCAGACAAGAATGACCGCCGAAGATGTCTTCGGCGGTCATTCCGTCTCGAGCCGGAGAACGGCGCTCACTCTCTTCCCGACCGGCACCCGTTCCGCGCTGACCTCGGCCGCCAGGGCGTGCACGATCTCCAGGCCGTGCCGGCCGACCCGCTGGGGGTCCTTGGGAAAGCGCAGGGGCAGCGCCGCACTGCTGTCGTAGACGGACACGGTGACGACCGCGTCCGTGCCCTCCAGATCGAGGATGTACGGCCCGTTGCTGTGCCGGTCCGCGTTGGTGATCAGCTCGCTCACCACCAGAAGCACCTCGCCGTCGGCGCGGTCCCCGATCTCGGCGCACCACTCGGTCCTGAGCTGCTCGAGGAAGTGCGCGGCGAAGTTGCGCGCCTCGGCGATGCATCCCGGCTCGCCGGTGAAGTGAGCCGCCCGCCGTAGTGGATCCACGGGCACGTCGAAACCAGTCGGTATCACTGCCCCGTCCAGGTGCTCGATCATGCGTTCTCTCTCGGAAGGCCGGACTGGCCGGACGCCTGCTGCACCAGTGCTCGTACCCCGAGCGCGGCTCCGCAGTCCCCATAACGGGTCGTGTCGGTCACATCGCCGGTGACGTCACCGCGGACTCGGGGCATTTTACGTGGATCCCGATTCCGCCGGTGTGTCGAATGACAGAGAGGGCTGAGACCCGGAGGTGTCCGCGGACGGTCCTTCCTCCTCGGTCGTCCCGGAGTCCGGAGCGGGCGGCTCGGGGCTCGGTGGCGACGAGGACGGGCCGTTCGACGTCGGCGGGCACGGCGTCGCTGTCGCCGAGTCGGACGGGGTGCCCGTGGCGTTTCCGGAGGGGGTGCCGGTGGCGGTCGTGAGGCACGGCGCCGGGGAGGAGGGCGAGGTGGGCGGCGAGGTCGGCGTCGTGGGTGACGTCGGCGCGGTCGGCGTGATCACACTCGCGGACGGGGAGACCAGGTTCTCCGGCGGCTCGGTCGGCTTGTCCTTGTGGCCCGTGTCGCCGCGGTGACGGGCGATCCAGTCGTCGGAGTCATCGTCGTAGATCACGAAGACGTTGATGACGGTCACCGAGGGCGCGACCACCACGACGTTCGAGGGCCGGTAGGACGACCAGGTGTCGCCGGTCCGCTTCGGGGTGCTCTGCTGGGCGACCGGCGGGGTCAGGGGGTTGCCGCACGCGCAGCGCACCCGGGGCACGCCGCGGTCGTCGACGAGGACGGCGGTGCCGGACTGGAGGACGGCCTGGTAGGCGGTGGCATGTCCGTCCCGGTAGCCGTGGTTGGTGACGCGGGTGTCCATGCGCAGCTGGACCGGGGTGAGCGCGCGCAGGTAGGCGGGGACGCCGGACGGCTGGACCCCGGCGACCGAGGCGAAGGCCTGGTTGACCGGCGGGTTCGCCTGGAGCGCCTTGATCTGGCGCTCCACGTCGCAGCTGGCGACGTTGCGGGTGCCGCCGTAGAGACCGGGGGCGCTGCCGTCGACGCCGCGCACCGCGTTCGCGGAGGGCGACTCGGTGGCCGGGGAGGCGGAGGCGGGCGCTGCGGAGCTGTCGGTCGCCGTCGACTCGGTGAAGGGGTCGGGGCCGGTCTTGGCGGCGGCCTGGAGGAAGACCTCGCCGTTGCCGCTCTTGCTGCCGGAGCCGCCGTCGGAGCGGCTGAAGACGAGGCCCAGGATTACGGCGGCCACGACCGCGGTGGCGAGCAGCGCGATACGGGGAACCGAACGCCACCAGGGGCGGTGCGGTTCCGGCGGGGGCGCTCCCCCGCCGCCGCCCGGGGGTTGTGACGGTGGCCCCGAAGGCGGCTGGGAGGGGCCCGACAGCGGACCGGAGGGCGGTCCTGTGGGCCGGCCGGAGGACGGCGGTTCGACGCTCACGAGCCCTTCTTCCCGACGTGGAACTTCTGCGGCTTTTGTGCATTTACCGCGCTTTTATCCACGCCCCTTCCATTGTGTGCTCCGGTGCCGTGCCGCTCGCAAGCCGACGCGGACGGCCCTCTCGCCGGGCGGGGCCCCGGAGCCCTGCTTAGCGTGGAAGGGTGAGCCCGCGAACCCGCTCCGACCAGGCCATCGCCCCGCACGGCTGGGTACAGGCCCTCCTCGCGGTCCTGTCCGCACTGATCGCCATGGGTACCGCCGCGGCCCTGGGACTGTGGGCGGCCGGGGCGACGGACCTCCCCGAGGGCGCGTTCCCCCGGGTCGTGGCGGCGACGGTGGTCACCGCGGTCGGCGGCACGATCGAGCTCTCCGGGAACGCCGGCGGCCTGGCCGACACCCAGGCGGGCGTCACCGTGATCCCGCTGTCCGTCACGCTCACCGGGGCACTGGTGATCGCCGCGGGCTTCCTGCGGCCGCTGCGGCACCGGGCGGTCGCGGGCGCCGGGGAACTGGCCGGGTGGGCCGCCAGGATCGCCGTGCTGTGGCTGCTCGCGCTGCTCGCGCTGGCCCTCGGCGCCCGGCAGACCTTCCAGCTCTCGCTCGGCGACGACACGCTCTCCGACCTCGGCGACGCCTTCGGTGTCTCGCCGGAGGTCGGCTTCGAGACGGACCTGCCCCCGACCCTGTTCTTCGGTCTGCTGTGGCTGGCCGGTGTCCTGGTGCTGGCTCTGCTGGTCTCGCGCGGAGCGCCGCTCCCGGCCCGGCTGCTGCGCTTCCAGGCGACGGTACGGCCGGCGGCGTACGCGATGGTGGTCCTGCTCCTGGCCTACGTGGCCCTGGGCATCGTCATCGCCGTCGTCGTGGCGTTCACGCGCGGCCAGGCGGCGGCGACCCTCGCCGTGATCCTGCTCGGCATGCCGAACCTGGTGTGGCTGGCGCTCACGATCGGCCTGGGCGCCACCTGGAACGGCCGGGTGGAGGGCCCCTTCGGACTGCCGATGCCGCATGTTCTCGACGAGGTGCTGCGTGGTTCGGACACCGCCGCGCTGAATCTGCGCACGCTGGCCGAGTACGACGGCCGGGTCTGGTGGCTCGTCGCCGTGGACGCGGTGCTGCTGCTGGCCGCCGCGTTCGTGATGGCGGCGCGCTCCCCCGCCCGGATGCGCGCCTGGCAGCACGCCCTGCACATGGCGGTCGCGCTCGCGCTCACGGTGCTGATGATCTGCCTCGTCGGCCGCATCTCCGCGCACTACGGCCTGTCCGTCCTCGGCATCGGCGACCTCGGCGGCGATCTCGACGGGGAGCTCCTCCTCGAGCCCGAAGTGTGGTCCGCCGTCGGTCTGGCCGCGCTGTGGGGGCTCGTCACAGGCTTCCTGGGCGCGCTCCTGGCCCGTCCGGTGCGGCGGACCGGCGAGACGAAAACGGCTGGGACCGACGGCGCCGGGCGTGGCAGTGTGCGGCCATGACGCTGCCGCTCGAAGACCGCCTGGCCATCACCGAGTTGATCTCCCTGCACGGCCATCTGGTCGACGACGGGCAACTCGACCGCTTCGAGGAGGTGTTCACCTCCGACGTCGTCTACGACCTCTCCGACTACGGACAGGGCGAGGTGACCGGCGTCGCCGCGCTGCGGGAGGCCGCGCTCACCCTGGGCTCGGCCAATCCCGTCGCGCACCACGTGACGAACGTGGTGATCGGCGAGGCGCCGGACGGCCGGGTGCGGGTCCGGTCCAAGGGACTGGGCATCAAGACCGACGGCTCGTGCGGGTCGGTGACGTACGAGGACACGGTCGTCAGGGCCGGTACCGGCTGGCGGGTGTCGCACCGCAAGGTGTCGCCGCGGCGGGTGCCGCTGAGCGGAACTAGCCGCCCCTGAACACCGGCAGGGCCCACGGCGGCGGTCGCTTCGGGCCCTCCGCCGGCGTCTCCACCACCTTCAGGTCCACCTCCGTCGGCGCGTGCGTACCCGGACGGGCACCGGTCGTGGCCGCGCGCAGGGCCGCAACGAAGGCGAGACAGGTGTCGTAGCGGGCGTCGGGGCTCTTGGCGAGGCCGCGCGCGAACACGGCGTCGACGTCCGGGGCGAGGTCGGGGCGGGACGCGGTCAGCGGGGGCGGATCGTCGTACTGGTGGGCCCACAGCAGGGCCATGTCGTCGTCGCGGCGGAAGGGCGGGTGCCCGGCGAGGGCTTCGTAGACGACGCAGGCGAAGCCGTACACGTCGCAGCGTCCGTCGACCGGCTTGCCGGAGATCTGCTCCGGCGCCACGTAGTCCAGGGTGCCCACGAACTGACCGACCGTGGTGAAGCCGGTCAGGGACAACGACTTCTTGGTCAGGCCGAAGTCGGTGAGGTAGGAGTGCTCGGGATGGTCGCTGTCGGTGCCGCGGGCGACCAGGATGTTCCCGGGCTTCACGTCCCGGTGGACGAGCCCGTGCTCGTGGGCGGCGTCCAGCGCCGAGGCGATCTGGGCGGCGATGCGCAGGGCGACGGCGGGCACCAACGGGCCCCGGCGGTCCAGGAGATGACGCAGGTCGCTGCCCTCGACGTAGCGCATCGCGATGTACAGGACGCCGTCCGTCTCGCCCGCCTCGAAGACGGGCACGATGTGCGGGTGGTCGATCGCGGCGGCGGCCCGGGACTCGTGGGTGAAGCGGCGGCGGAAGGTGTCGTTGCGGGCGAGTTCGGGGGCGAGGAGCTTGAGCGCCACCGTGCGCTCCAGTCGCAGGTCGCGGGCGCGGTAGACGACCGCCATGCCGCCACGGCCGATCTCGCGCTCGATGCGGTAGCCGGCGACCTGGCGCCCGATCAGCTCGGAGGGTCGGCCGGAGAAGAGGCTCGTGTCACGGGCCATCAGGGGTCACGACCTGTGTGGCGGCGTGGTCCGCGACGGCGGCCCGGGGTGCCTCGTCCGTCGCGAAGGTGCTCAGACGGGTGCCGTCGGCGTACACCCAGCGGCCGTGCTGGGCGTCGTAGAGCCATACGGACTCGCCGTCGACCACGACTCCGACGCGCCGGCCGCGGGTACGCGCCTGGAAGGCCTCGCCGTCGAGGCCGCCCGAGGCGAGCTCCTCCACCGCGGTCCGGTAGTCGCCCAGGGTCTGCTCGGCGCGGGCCAGCAGGGGCCGTGGGTCCGCGGTGCGGGCGAGCGGGCCGTCCGCGGCGGGCGGATCCGGGGGGACGGCGACCAGGAAGCGGCCGTCGACCCAGGCCGACCAGCCATTGGCGCACCGGACGTGTCCCCAGTCGCCGCGCCGCTCCACCAGCTGGACCGGCAGCAGCGGATCGAGGGGGACGGTGGGCCGGGCGGGGTCGGGGGCCTCCCAGGCGGGCATGCCGTGCTGGGGGACGACGTGGGTGGGCCGGAAGCCGGGGGTCGCCATCGCGCGCGCCTACTTCCGCAGGACGGCCGGCTCGTGCCGGCGCAGCAGCCGGGACACGACGTAGCCGAAGACGGCCGACAGCACCACGAGCATGGCCACGTTGAGCAGCCACACCCCCGCCGAGTGCCGGAACAGCGGGTCTGCGGTCAGCTCGCCGGGCACGATCCGGGCGAGCCCGACGGTGCCGGCCATCGCGCCGAGCGCCCATCGCGAGGGCACCAGCCAGGACAGCTGCTCCAGGCCGGGTACACCGTCGAGTTTGAGCAGGGCGCCGCAGAAGACCACCTGGACGATGGCGAGCAGCACGAGCAGCGGCATCGTCACCTCCTCCTTGCGCACCAGCGCGGAGACCAGCAGGCCGAGCATCATCGCCGTGAACGCCAGCAGGGCGACGGCGACGGTGATCTCGACAAGGGGCGGCATCAGCACGCCCTCGCCGCCCGGCGCGTTGAGGTCGACGCCGAACAGGCCGACCAGGGTCAGCACGACCGCCTGGAGCACGGTGATCGTGCCGAGGACGACGACCTTGGAGAGCAGGTACGCCGATCTGGACAGCCCCACGGCCCGCTCCCGCTGGTAGATCACGCGTTCCTTGACCAGCTCGCGCACGGCGTTGGCCGCCCCCGTGAGCACGCCGCCGACGCACAGGATCAGCAGCGCGTTCATCGCCGTCTCCTGCGTCAGCTTGCTGCCGGCCAGGGCGCGCGCCATCGCGCCCATCACGAACGGCAGGGCGATCATGATGACGAGGAAGGTGCGGTCGGCGACCAGTGCCGTGGTGTAGCGGCGGATCAGGGTGCCGAGCTGGGCGCCCCGGCTGCGGGGCCGGGGCGGTGGGGCGATGACGACCGGTCCGGACCGGGACACCCGGGGCTGCCCGGTCGCGTCGGAGACGTACTGCCGGTGGAGGGACGAGGCGCGGAACTCTCCGGCCCAGTCCCGGCCCTGGTCCCGCTCGAAGGCCTCGAAGGCCTCCGGCCACTGCGCGTAGCCGAAGTAGGCGAGGGTGTCCTCGGGCGGGCCGTAGTAGGCGATCTTCCCACCGGGGGCGAGGACGAGGAGCCGGTCGCAGACGTCGAGGCTGAGGACGCTGTGGGTGACGACGATGACGGTGCGGCCGTCGTCGGCGAGGCCGCGCAGCATGTGCATCACCGAGCGGTCCATGCCGGGGTCGAGGCCCGAGGTCGGCTCGTCGAGGAAGAGGAGTGAGGGCTTGGTGAGCAGCTCCAGGGCGACGCTGACGCGCTTGCGCTGACCGCCGGAGAGGCTGTGCACGGCCTGGTCGGCGCGCTGTTCCAGACCCAGTTCGCGGATGACCTCCTCGACCCTGGCCTGCCGCTCTGCCTTGGCGGTGTCCTGCGGGAAGCGCAGTTCGGCGGCGTAGGTCAGGGCGGCGCGGACGGTGAGCTGGGCGTGCAGGATGTCGTCCTGCGGGACGAGGCCGATGCGCTGGCGCAGCTCGGCGTAGTCGCGGTACAGGTCGCGGCCGTCGTACAGGACCGTGCCGTGGTCGGCGGGGCGCTGTCCGGTGAGGGCGCCCAGGAGGGTGGACTTGCCCGCGCCGCTCGGGCCGACGACCGCGAGCAGGCACTTCTCCCCCACCGGGAACGACACGTGCTCGAGGAGGGTCTTGCGGCCGTGGTCGACGGCGACGCTCAGATCCTGGACGTCGAGGGAGACCTCGCCGGTGTCGACGTACTCCTGGAGCTCGTCGCCGACCAGGCAGAACGCCGAGTGGCCGATGCCGACGACATCGCCGGGGCCGAGCCGGGCGCTGGTGACGGGGCTGCCGTTGAGGTAGGTGCCGTTGTGGCTGCCCAGGTCGACGATCTCGTACGTCCCATCGGGGTGGGCGCGCAGCTCGGCGTGCCGGCGGGAGACGACCAGGTCGTCGATGACCAGGTCGTTGTCGGCGGCGCGGCCGATGCGGACGGTACGGGAGGGCAGCGGACGGACGGTGGTGGGCTGTCGGAAGGTGCCGGTGAGTGCGGGCATGGACACCGCCGAGGGGCGTTCCCGGGGGGCCGGTGCGGTGCTGCTAAGCACCGCCCTGGGGCCGTCGGCGGGGTTGCCGAAGCGGATCACGCTGCCGGGGCCGACGCTCCACTCCTCGACACGGCGGCCGTCGGCGTAGGTGCCGTTCGTGCTGTGCTCGTCCTCCAGCGTCCAGTGGTCGGCCTGCGGGCGCAGCACCGCGTGGTGCCACGAGACCCGGGCGTCGTCGATGAAGATGTCGCTCAGTGGATCGCGCCCGACGTGGTAGTCGCGGCCCGGACTCATCACCGTGGATCCCGTGTCGGTCTCCAGGACGAGTTCAGGCGCGGTCGGCGTGTTCGGCCGCTCTGCCATGCCGAAATTCTACCGATTCGTCCAGATGTGCGCCTGGCGCGGGCTCGGAGGCTCAGCCCACCGACACGACCAGAGCCGGGATCGTCCGCTGCATCCGCAGGGCGTCCACCGACTCGGCGAGCAGCTCGTACTCGGTGGTTTCGTCGCAGGTGGCGATCCGGATCAGCCGTCCGGCCGCCAACTCCTCGGCGACCAGATCCTGTTGGGCGTCGTTCCCGCACCAGGCGCGCAGCACGGCGGGCACGTCGGGGACGGTGTCGGCGACCGGGACGAGGGCGCCCGCCGGTAAGTGCTCGGCGTCGGGCTGCGGGTCGAGCCGCTCGGCGATCCAGGCGGCCCGGTCGCGCAGCCACCAGAGCGCCAGGGCGAGGGTCGGGGCCCGGTAGCTGCCCAGGGGTACGCCGATACGTTTCCCCTCGCACGTTCCGTACGCGGTGACATGGCACAGGAATTCGTCGTGCACGTTCACTCCCCCGGTGCGTAGTGCGCCTCTCGGCTTGCCTCGCTTTCCATGCGGCTCTCGTGCTTGCGGGTACCCAGGGCTCATGTGCGGTGCGTGATCACATCCTCGCTGGATGTGAATACCCTGTCAGTTTGAGTATGTTCACTACTGAAACACTGTCACCATGACTTTCCGGCCAGTCTCCTGGCATATTCACCAGGGCAGTTGGCCGAAATCCGGTGGCTGTCGGCATTACCCCAGGGGTAATCGACGCTCCGCGGCGCTGCGGGCAAGGTTGCGGTACCGGGTCACCACGACCGGGATCCGGTTCCTGACCAGCAGAGACGACCTCAATGGAGGCTGATTCCGCATGCCCGCCGACACCGACCGTTACGAGAGTGCCGTCGCCCGTTACTTCGAGGCCTGGAACGCCGTCGATCAGGAGACGCTGGCCAAAGCGGTGGCCGCCGCCTGGGCCCCGGACGGCACCTACACCGACCCACTGGCCGACGTGGGCGGCCATGAGCAGATCGCCGCGGTGATCGCGGCGGCGCACGAGCAGTTCCCGGGGTTCGCCTTCCGTCCCGCCGGAGTCGTGGACGGCCATCACGACACCGCGCGCTTTTCCTGGGAGCTGGTGAACGAGACCGACGCAAGCGCACCCGTCGCCGGCTTCGACGTCATCACGCTGGACGAGAAGGGCCGTATCCGGTCGGTGCTCGGATTTCTGGACCGGGTGCCCGCCGGGGCGTGATGAGTTTTGGCGCTCGCGAGGGTCTCCTGAACGGGAGGTCTCCTGGACGGGAGACCCGCGCGAGCGAAAGGCGGCGCCATGAGCACGATCGAGAAACTGGACCGGCACTTCACGGCCGAGCTGGTCAAGAGCCCCGCCGAAGGGGGCTGGACCTATCTCGTGTGGCCCGAGTCCGTCGCGTTCTTCGGCACGCGCGGGCTGGTCAAGGTGCGCGGCACGATCGACGGGCACCCGTTCCGGAGCTCCTTCATGGCCCTGGGCGACGGCACGCACAAGCTGCCCGTGAAGGCCGAGGTGCGCAGGGCCATCGGGAAGGAGGCGGGCGACACGGTGACCGTCCGCCTCCAGGAACGGCTTACTTCTTGAGCACGGCGTCGATCCGGGCCAGCTCGTCCGCGTCGAAGTCGAGGTTGCGGATGGTGCCGACACTGTCCTCGATCTGCTGCGGGCTGCTCGCGCCGACCAGGGCGGAGGTCACCCGGCCACCGCGCAGGACCCAGGCCAGGGCCATCTGGGCCAGGGTCTGGCCGCGGGACTCGGCGATGTCGTTCAGCTCGCGCAGCTGGGCGACCAGGTCCTCGGTGAGCGCGTCGGAGTTCAGGAACGGGCTGTCGCTCGCGGCGCGCGAGTCCTCCGGGATGCCGTCGAGGTACCGCCCGGTGAGCATGCCCTGCTCCAGCGGGGAGAAGACGATCGAACCGACCTGGAGCTCGTCCAGGGCGTCCAGGAGACCCTCGTCCTCGGGGCGCCGGTCGAGCATCGAGTAGCGCGGCTGGTGGATGAGGAGCGGGGTGCCGAGCTCGCCGAGGATACGGGCGGCCTCGCGGGTCTGCTCCGCGGAGTAGTTGGAGACGCCGACGTAGAGCGCCTTGCCCTGCTGCACGGCCGAGTGCAGGGCGCCCATCGTCTCCTCCAGCGGAGTCTCCGGGTCGGGGCGGTGCGAGTAGAAGACGTCGACGTAGTCCAGGCCCATCCGCGTCAGGCTCTGGTCCAGGGAGGAGAGCAGGTACTTGCGGGAGCCCCACTCGCCGTAGGGGCCGGGCCACATCAGATAGCCGGCCTTGGTGGAGATGATCAGCTCGTCGCGGTAGGCGGCGAGATCGGACTTCAGGGCCTCGCCGAAGGCGGACTCGGCGGCGCCGGGCGGCGGGCCGTAGTTGTTGGCCAGGTCGAAGTGGGTGACCCCGAGGTCGAAGGCGCGGCGCAGGATCGCGCGCTGCGTCTCGACGGTGCGGTCCGCCGGGCCGAAGTTGTGCCACAGGCCCAGCGAGATCGCGGGAAGCTTCAGGCCGCTGCGGCCGGTGCGCCGGTACGGCATGTCCGAGTAGCGGTCGGGGTGTGCGGTGTACAACGCGACTCCAGAGGGGTTGGCACGGTTTCCTGAGAACCGCTGTCCACTCTTTCGCGACCTGGGGGCATTGGTCCAACAGAAGAATCCGATGGAATTAAGCGGATACGCTTCTCAGTCATGGAACTCCGACATCTCCAGCACTTCGTCGCGGTCGCCGAGGACCAGCACTTCACCCGGGCGGCCGAGCGACTGCTGGTGTCCCAGTCGGGTCTGTCGGCCTCCATCCGGGCACTGGAGCGGGAGCTGCAGACGCCGTTGTTCGTACGGACCACCCGACGGGTGACGCTCACCCCCGCGGGCCGGGCGCTGCTGGGCGAGGCCGAGCGCATCCTCGCGCAGGTGCGGGCGGCTCACGAGGCGGTCGCCGCGGTGCAGGGGGTGCTGCGCGGGATGCTCGCGCTCGGGTCGGAGCAGTGCATCGCCGGGGTGCATGTGGCCGGCCTGCTCGCCGCGTTCCGGCGACGGCACCCGGATGTGGAGATCTGTCTGCGGCAGGCGGGCTCGGGCGCGCTCGCGGAGGAGGTCGCGGCCGGGCGCCTCGACATGGCCTTCGCGGTGCGGACGGCACAGGAGGACACCGACCAGCTGCGGGTCGTCCCGCTGGCCGGTGAGCCGATGACCGTCCTGTGCCACCCCGACCACCGGCTCGCGCGCGTCGGCGCGGCCGTGACGCCGGAGGATCTGGGCGGCGAGGTCTTCGTCGACTTCCACCCCGACTGGGGCCCGCGCCGCACCACCGACGCCGCGTTCGCCGCCGCGGGCGTACGGCGAGCGGTCGCGCTGGAGGTGAACGACGTGCACAGCCTCCTGGACCTAGTGGACGAGAACCTGGGCGTCGCCGTCGTACCGCGCCACTTCCGTCACAAGCGCCCGTCGCTGACCGCGCTGCCCGTGAAGGGCACCGGGGAGACCGTGTACGAGACGGTCGCCCTGCTGCCGCCCGAGCAGGCCACCAGCCCGGCGGCCCGGGCACTGATGGAGCTGCTGGAAACAGGGGGCGTAGGTACACCCTCGGACGGGGCCCACCCCTCCTGACCCGGCCCGTCTCCCACCGCAGACTCGTGACCGTCCCTCACGGCAACTGCGGTCAGGAGTACGGGAAATGACGGATCACACACGACGGAACGTCCTGCGCGGCGCGGCGGCGGTCGCGGCGGCCGGTGGACTGGTGGGCACGGGAGCGGGGGCGGGACCGCGTGCGGCCGCCGCGGCTCCCCAGGTGTCCACCGCGCGGCGCTTCCCCTTCCTGGAGGGCGCGTTCGAGCCCGTCACGGAGGAACTGACCGCCTTCGACCTGCCGGTCACCGGTCGCATCCCCCACGACCTCAACGGCCGCTATCTGCGCAACGGCCCCAACGTGCTGGGCCTGGAGGACCCGCGCGCCCACCACTGGATGCTCGGTGACGGCATGGTGCACGGCGTCCGGCTGCGCGACGGCCGCGCCGAGTGGTACCGCAACCGCTGGGTGCGCTCCTCCCAGGTGGCGAAGAAGCTGGGCGAGCCCTACCCGCGTCCGGTGCCGCCGGACGACTTCCCGTGCAACACCCATGTGATCCCCTACCGGGGGCGGATCCTCACGCTCCAGGAGAGCGGGCCGCTGCCGTACGAACTCGACGACGAGCTCAACACCGTGGGCACCTACGACTTCCGCGGCACCCTGAAGGGCCCCCTCACCGCGCACACCAAGTTCGACGTCCACGCCGGTGAACTGCACGCCATCGCCTACTACCCGACCTGGGACCATGTCCGGCACCTGGTCATCGGCCCGACGGGCCGGGTCTCACGCACCACCAGAATCCCGGTGGCGGACGCGCCGATGATCCACGACTTCGCACTCACCGAGCACTACGTGATCATCCTCGACATGCCGGTCACCTTCGACCCGGCGGGCGCCGAGCGCGGGGACATCGTCCCGTACGTCTGGAACGACGAGCACCCGGCCCGGGTCGGCGTACTGCCGCGCAAGGGCGGTACGGTCCGCTGGTTCGAGGTCGACCCGGTCTACTACTCGCACACCCTCAACGCCTACGAGGAGGGCACGGACATCGTCATCGACACGACCAACTTCGACGCCCCCTTCCTCGTCGCCGGCAACGGCTCGGGCGGCCCCTACAGCGCGGGCACCCCCAGGCTCGACCGCTGGACGGTCGACCTGCGCCACGGCCGGGTGCGGACCCGGACCCTCGACGACCGCCCGCAGGAATTCCCGCGCGTGAACGAGGCGTTGGTCTCCCGCAGGCACCGCTACGGCTACTCGGCGGCGTCCGCGGAGATGGCGGTGGCCTACATGGCGGTCGACGGCAACCCGCCCGACCGGGCGTTCAGCAACGCGCTCATCAAGCAGGACCTGCTGCGCGGCACGACCCAGGTCCACCGGCTGCCGCGCGGAGCGGCCGCGAGCGAGGCCGTGTTCGTCCCGCGCGAACACAGTGCGGCCGAGGACGACGGGTACGCGATCGCCTACGTCCACGATCCCGACCGCGGAGCCTCCGACCTGCTGATCCTCGCCGCACAGGACTTCACCGGCGAGCCGGTCGCCCGGATCCAGCTGCCGGGCCGGGTGCCGCTGGGGTTCCACGGGAGCTGGATTCCGGACGCATGAGGCGCCCGGGTGCGCGATGGTGGACGTATGCATGCGAAGGACATCCTCATCGACGGCTTCAGCCGCATCCAAGAAGAAGTCCATGCCGCCGTCGAAGGGCTCGGCCCCGACGACCTCAACCACCAGCCCGCACCCGGCGCCAACTCCATCTCCTGGCTGATCTGGCATCTCACCCGCGTCCAGGACGACCACCTGGCCGACGCCTTCGGGCTCGACCAGGTCTGGCTGACCCAGGACTGGGAGAAGCGTTTCGCCCTCGATCTGGCGGCCCGCGACACCGGGTACGGCCACAGCCCCGCGAAGGTGGCCAAGGTGCGGGTCGACTCGGCGGAGCTGCTGACCGGGTACTACGACGCCGTCCACGCGCAGAGCCTCGGCGTCCTGCGTGAGCTGGCCGCCAAGGACCTGGAACGCGTGGTGGACGACAACTGGGATCCGCCGGTCACTCTGGGCGTCCGGCTGGTCAGCGTCCTGTCCGACGATCTGCAGCACGTCGGACAGGCCGCCTTCCTCCGGGGGCTGCGTCAGAGCGCGTAGCCCGGCAGGACGACGTCCTCGATGAGGGCCTTGCGCTCGTCGAACGGGATGAACGCGCTCTTGAGGGCGTTCACCGTGACCGTGCGCAGGTCCTCGATCGTCCAGCCCGCCTCCTCGACCAGCAGGGACATCTCGCGGGTCATCGTCGTGCCGGACACCAGACGGTTGTCGGTGTTCAGGGTGACGCGGAAGCCGAGGTCCTTCAGGGCCGTGATCGGGTGCTCGGCGATCGAGGTGGCGGCACCGGTCTGGAGGTTGGAGGTGGGGCACATCTCCAGGGCGATACGACGGTCGCGCACCCAGCCCGCGAGACGGCCGAGCTTGCCGGCCGCGAGGTCGGGGATGTCGTCGGTGATACGGACGCCGTGGCCGATGCGCTGGGCGCCGCAGACCTGCAGGGCCTGGTGGATGCTGGGCAGACCGTGGGCCTCACCGGCGTGGATGGTGAACGGGACGTTCTCGCGGCGCAGGTGCTCGAAGGCGGCGAGGTGGTCGGCGGGCGGGAAGCCGTCCTCGGCACCGGCGATGTCGAAGCCGACGACACCCGCGTCACGGAAGGCCACGGCCAGGTCGGCGGCCTCGCGGACACGGTCGAACATCCGCATGCCGCACAGCAGGGTGCCGACCCGGACCGGGGTACCGGCGGCGGCCGCCTTGGCCATACCGGCCGCGAGCCCCTCCTGGACGGTCTCCACGACCTCGCTCAGGGCGAGCCCGCCCTGGGTGTTCAGCTCGGGGGCGTAGCGCACCTCGCCGTACACGACACCGTCCGCGGCCAGGTCGAGGACGTACTCCTCGGCGGTGCGCAGCAGGCCCTCGCGGGTCTGCATCACGGCGAGGGTGTGCTCGAAGGTGGCTATGTAGCGCACCAGGTCGCCGGAGTTCGCGGCGTCGTAGTACCACGCCGCCAGCTCGTCCGGGTCGGTGGTGGGCAGGGTGTGGCCGACCGCGTCCGCGAGTTCCACCACGGTGGCGGGGCGCAGGCCGCCGTCGAGGTGGTCGTGCAGCACGGCCTTGGGCAGCCGGCGGATGGCGTCGATGTCTACGCGCGTAGCAGTCATGGTGGATCTTTCCTTGGCAGTGCGGCGGGGCGGTGTTCGGGCGGTGCGACAGATGCGGTGCGGTCTTCAGTCGGCGGGCTGGAGCAGATCCCAGCGGTTGCCGTACAGATCCTGGAAGACGGCGACCGAGCCGTAGGGCTCGTGGCGCGGCTCCTCCAGGAAGGTCACGCCGGCGGCGGTCATCCGGGCGTGGTCACGGGCGAAGTCGTCGGTGTGCAGGAAGAAGCCGACGCGTCCGCCGGTCTGGTCGCCGACCCGGCCGCGCTGCGCCTCGTTCTTGGCGCGGGCGAGGAGCAGGCCCGTGCCCTGTCCGGACCCCGGCTCCACGACGACCCAGCGCGAGCCGTCGGGGCGCGGGGCGTCCTCGGCGAGCCGGAAGCCAAGGGCCTCGGTGTAGAAGCGGATCGCCTCGTCGTAGTCGTCGACGACGAGGGTGACCAGGGCGACGCGTCTCATCGGGGCCTTTCGGAGGGCGGGGTTAGCGGAAGAGGTTATACGTAAAACGTCACGGACGCCAGTCGCACCCGGACCGCCGGTCTCCGGCTCGCCCGGACCTAGGACGCACGCCCGAGCCGGAGCGGGCCCCTGGACCGAGGCGGGGTCGGCCGCCGGTTCACTACCGTCCGGTTCATGAAGATCGACGAGGCCCCGCGCGATGCCGAGGAGCGCAAGCGACACGTCCTGGACCGGCTCGACCGGGAGAGCGACATCTGGGTGGCCTCGGCGGACGACGACGGGCTCCCGTGCATGGTTCCGCTCTGGTTCGTCTGGCACGCGGAGGCCGTATGGCTGGCGACGCGTCTGACGAACCCGACCGGCCGCAATCTGCGGGACGGCCGCCGGGCGCGGCTGGCACTCGCGGACACCCGGGACGTGGTCCTGGTGGACGGCTCCGTGGAGACCCACACCCTCCAGGAGGTGCCGCCCGCGGCGGCGGCCGCGTTCCTCGCCAAGCACGGCTGGGATCCGCGGGAGGACAGCCCGTCCTACGCCTTCTTCGAGGTGCGGCCGTACGCGGTGCAGGCCTGGCACGAGGTGCGGGAGCTGCCGAAACGGCACATCATGCGGGACGGGGAGTGGGTCGTCCAGGACCCGCCCCCCGGTCCGGCCGCCACCCCGTGATCGGTGACGTCGCCTGATCAACCCCCCTCGGTGTGCGACGAGTCGAGGCGGGTCAGCTCGTCGTCGGTCAGCCGGATCGCACCGGCGGCCACGTTGTCGACGAGGTGGTCGGGGTTGCCGGTGCCGGGAATGGCCAGCACGTGCGGGCCCTGGTGCAGGGTCCAGGCGATACGGACCTGCGCGGCGCTCGCGCCGTGCGCCCGGGCGACGGAGAGCACCTCGTCGTCGTGGTGCGTGGTCGCGCCCTGTTCGCCCACCGTCCCGGCCACCGCGTAGAACGGGACGTAGGCGATGCCCTGCTCGCCGCAGATGCGCAGCAGTTCGTCGGGGTGGTCCAGGGCGTAGCGGTTCTGGACGCTCACCACGGGGGCGATGGCTTGCGCCTCCGCGAGGTGGCGGGGCTTGACGGACGAGATGCCCAGGTGGCGGATCAGTCCGGCCTCGCGCAGTTCGGCCAGGGCGCCGAAGTGCTCGGCGATCGAGTCCTGTTGCATGCGCCGCAGGTACACCAGGTCCAGGTGGTCCCGGCCCAGCTGGCGCAGGTTCTCCTCGACGTGGCCGCGGAGGTCCTCGGGGCGGGCCGAGGTGCCCCACTCCCCCGTGTAGTCGCGGAAGGGGCCGACCTTGGCGGCGATGACCAGGTCGTCCGAGTACGGGGCCAGCGCGGTGTTGATCAGTTCGTTGGCGGAGCGCAGGGACGAGAAGTAGAAGGCCGCCGTGTCGATGTGGTCGACGCCGAGCTCGACCGCCTTGCGCAGTACGGCGATCGAGCGCTGGCGGTCGCTCGGCGTCCCGTGGTGGAAGGCGGCGCTGCCCGTCAGCCGCATCGCGCCGAGGCCGAGGCGGTTGACGGTCAGGTCGCCCAGTTTCCAGGTGCCCGAGGCATCCGCTGTGATCGTTTCGGAGGTCATCAGCGGAGTGTCACACAGGGACCGCCGAGGAACGCGATCCCTTTACGGACATATGAATCATCCGTCCCAGCTCCAGTCCGCCACCTCCGGCAGATCCGTGCCGTGTTCGCGGATCCACGCGTGGTGGCGCAGCCGCGCGTCCTCCATCCGCTGCCGTACGGGAGCGGCGCGCACGGCGAGACCGGGGACGCGGTCGATGACGTCCATGACCAGCCGGTAGCGGTCGAGGTCGTTGCGCACGACCATGTCGAAGGGCGTGGTCGTGGTGCCGTTCTCCTTGTAGCCGCGGACATGGAGATGCGGGTGGCCGTCGCGGCGGTACGCCAGACGGTGGATGAGCCAGGGGTAGCCGTGGTAAGCGAAGATCACCGGCCGGTCGGTGGTGAACAGGCCGTCGTACTCGTAGTCACTCATCCCGTGCGGGTGTTCGTCGCTCGGCATGAGCCGTGCGATGTCGACGACGTTGACGACGCGTACGGCGAGCTGGGGCAGGTGGCGGCGGAGCAACTGGGCGGCGGCCAGCACCTCCTGGGTCGGGACGTCTCCGGCGGCCGCCAGGACCACGTCCGGTTCGCGGTCGCCGTTCTCCGTGCCGGCCCACTCCCAGATGCCTGCACCGCGGGCGCAGTGCGCCTTGGCCTGCTCCATCGACAGCCAGTCGTAGCTGGGCTGTTTGCCGGCGACGATCACGTTGACGTAGTCGCGGCTGCGCAGCGCGTGGTCGGCGACGGAGAGCAGGGTGTTGGTGTCCGGCGGGAAGTAGACGCGCACCACTTCGGGGCTCTTGTTGAGGATGTGGTCCACGAAGCCGGGGTCCTGGTGGGAGAAGCCGTTGTGGTCCTGACGCCAGACGTGCGAGGTCAGCAGGTAGTTGAGGGAGGCGATGGGGGCGCGCCAGGGCAGTCGGCGGGTGACCCGCAGCCATTTGATGTGCTGGTTGACCATCGAGTCGACGATGTGGGCGAAGGCCTCGTAGCAGGAGAAGAGTCCGTGCCGACCGGTCAGCAGATAGCCCTCCAGCCAGCCCTGGCAGGTGTGTTCGGAGAGGATCTCCATCACCCGGCCGTGCCGGTCGAGGTGTTCGTCGACGTCCAGGATGTCGGCCTGCCAGGCCTTGCCGGTGGCCGCGTAGACGGCCTGGAGGCGGTTGGACTCGGTCTCGTCGGGGCCGACGATGCGAAAGTCCCGCCGGTCGGCGGTGGCGCGCATGACGTCCTCGAGCAACTCGCCCAGGATGCGGGTGGGTTCGTTGAGGGTGGAGCCGGGTTTGTCGACGGGGACGGCGAACCGTTCGAGGGGCGGCAGGGGCAGGGAGCGCAGGAGCAGGCCGCCGTTGGCGTGAGGGGTGGCGCCGAGTCGGCGCTTGCCCTCGGGGACGCAGGCCAGGACGTGCGGCTTCGGGCTGCCCTGCTCATCGAACAGGTCCTCGGGGCGGTACGAGCGCAGCCACTGCTCCAGCTGCCGCAGGTGTTCGGGGTTGTCGCGAACGGCGGCGAGCGGGACCTGGTGGGCGCGCCAGGTGCCTTCCACCGGGAGACCGTCGACCTCGGCGGGGCCGGTCCAGCCCTTGGGGGTGCGCAGCACGATCATCGGTGGCCGGCCGCGCTCGGCGATGCGGTCGAGCGCGGTGTCCATGGCATGGGCCATGGCGCGGTGGACAGTGGCCGGGTCGTCGCCGGTGACGTGGAGGGGTTCGTGGCCGTATCCCCGCAGGAGGGCGTCGAGTTCGTCCTCGGGGATGCGGGCGAGCACCGTCGGGTTGGCGATCTTGTAGCCGTTGAGGTGGAGGATCGGCAGGACGGCGCCGTCGTGGTCGGGGTCGAGGAACTTGTTGGAGTGCCAGGACGCGGCCAGCGGGCCCGTCTCGGCCTCGCCGTCGCCGATGACGCAGGCGACCACCAGACCGGGGTTGTCGAGCGCGGCTCCGTAGGCGTGCGAGAGGGAGTAGCCGAGCTCACCGCCCTCGTGGATGGAGCCGGGGGTCTCGGGGGCGACATGGCTCGGCACCCCGCCGGGGAACGAGAACTGTTTGAAGAGGCGGGCCATGCCCTGCGCGTCCCGCGTGATGTCCGGATAGGTCTCGCTGTACGAGCCCTCCAGCCAGGCGTTGGCGAGCACGGCGGGGCCGCCGTGACCGGGCCCCCAGATGCACAGGGCTTCCAGGTCGCGGGCCTTGACGGCGCGGTTGAGGTGGGTGTGGACGAGGTTCAGCCCGGGTGAGGTTCCCCAGTGGCCGAGCAGCCGCGGCTTGATGTGCTCGGGGCGCAGGGGCTCGGCCAGCAGGGGGTTCGCCATCAGGTAGATCTGGCCGACGGCCAGATAGTTGGCGGCACGCCAGTGGGCGTCCAGGGAGGTCAGCTCCTCGTCCGTGAGTGCGCCGGGCGGATGGCGGGGGTCGACGGACATGGGGTTCCCTTCCGGTCGGGTGTCGCGGTGCGGGTCGACGGTGTCCACCGTCCACCTTCGTCGCGTTCCCGGGTACCCGGCATGGGCCTCATGGGCCAAAGTCTTCGAAAGGGTCTCGGATGTCGGTCACCTCGGCGGCGTGGCCGGTGACGCCGACGCCGCGCGGCCGGGATCGGGGCGGGCCCGGACCACCAGCACATCGGTGTGCAGTTCCTCCGGTGGGACGTCCAGGCCGGCCCAGAGCGCGGCGGCGGCGATGAGGCTGAAGGGACGGCGCGGGGCGCAGTGCACGTCGGAGGTGAGGTCGGGCAGCCGTTCTGCCAGGGCCCGGGCGGCGGCTTCGGCGTCGGCGGCGTGCGGCCCGGACTCCGTGGGGACGGGTTTGTCGGCGCCCGAGACCAGTGCTTCGGCGAGCAGGAGGGGTGGGCCGTCGGGGGCCGTCCAGCGGTCCGGGCGGGTGGTGGCGGCCGTGCCGGGGAGCACGTCCGCCAGCCGCGCGAGCAGCCAGGCCGCCTGGGCCACTCCGGTGGCCAGCACGCCGGCGCCGGCTCCGGCCGACCAGGGGCGGTTGCCCTCCCCCGCGCGTGCCCGGCCCAGCTCCTGCCACCCGACCGGGACCGGTACGGCCATCGGCGCCTCCAGCACGAGCGCGGCACGCCCTCCGGACGCCAGGCCTTCGGCCAGCGCCAGGACAGCCGTCTCCGGGTCGCTCCCCTGGGCCGCGAGGGTCCACGAGGGTACGTCGACGGCGGCCCAGGCGAATCGGCCGAGGGCCACCGAACCGACGTCCACTCCTACAACACGCGTGTGCATGGCTCCAGTTCAGCACACGTCCGCTCAGCCCAGCGGCTTGTCCAGCACTGCCTTGTGGTGGCTGAAGGTCTCGATGGAGTAGCGCCCGTGGTAGTTGCCCATGCCGCTCGCTCCCACGCCGCCGAACGGCAGGTCGGAGACGGTGAGGTGGGCCAGCGGGAGGCCGTAGCCGAGGCCGCCGGAGGACGTCTCGGCGGCGAGGCGGTCCCGGGTGTCCTGCGACGCGGTGAAGACGTACAGGGCGAGGGGCTTGTCGCGGTCGTTGATGAAGTCGATCGCCGCGTCGAGGTCCGGCACGGTGACGATCGGGAGGATCGGGCCGAAGATCTCCTCCCGCATGACGGGCGAGGCGGGGTCGACCTCGGCGAGGACCGTGGGCGCGATGTACTTCGTGGCACGGTCGCTCGCACCGCCCACGACGACACGGCCCGAGTCGAGCAGTCCGCTCAGCCGGTCGAAGTGCCGTTCGTTGACGATCCGGCCGTACTCGCCGGAGGCCGAGGCGTCGCTGCCGTAGATGGCCTCGACCGCCTTGCGGAACAGGGGCTCCAGGGCGGCGGCGGTCTCCGGGTCGGTGAGGACGTAGTCGGGGGCGACGCAGGTCTGCCCCGCGTTGAGGAACTTGCCGCGGGCCAGCCGGTCGGCGACGACGGAGAGGTCGGCGTCCCGGTCGACGAACGCCGGCGACTTGCCGCCGAGTTCGAGGGTGACCGGCGTGAGGTGCTCGGCGGCGGCGCGCATGACGATACGGCCGACGGTGCCGTTGCCGGTGTAGAAGATGTGGTCGAAGCGCTCGGCCAGCAGGGCCGTGGTCTCGGGGATGCCGCCCTCGACGACGGCGAAGGCCTCGGTGTCGAGGAACGCCGGCAGGAGCCGGGCCAGGACGGCGGAGGTGGCCGGGGCCATCTCGCTCGGCTTGACGACGACCGCGTTGCCGGACGCCAGGGCGCCGACCACGGGGGCGAGCAGGAGCTGAGCCGGGTAGTTCCAGGGGGCGATGACGAGGACGACGCCGAGCGGGTCGTACTGCGTCCAGGCGGTGGCGTCGGCGCCGAGGTGCGCGGGGACCGGGGCGGACTCGACACGCAGCCAGTCCTCGAGGTGGTCGAGGGTGTGGTCGATCTCGCGGATCACGAAGTCGATCTCGGTGCGGTAGGCCTCGGTGGAGCTCTTGCCCAGGTCGGCGTGGAGGGCTGCGGCCAGGTCGGTGCCGTGCTCGGTGAGCATCTCGCGCAGGCGGCGCAGCTGCGTGGTGCGCCATTCGACGGGCTTGGTGCGGCCGGTGCGGAAGGTGGCGCGCAGCCGGGCCACGATGTCGGCGGGCTGCTCGGGGGTGGGCTGGTTCACGATGCCTCGCTGATGCTGCGCGGCCGCTGGGCACGGCCTCGAACGGTTGGATGTAATTACCAACCTTTTCTACACCCAGATACATTCCCTCACCACGTAAGTAACTTTCCGCTACGCCGCGATCACACTCGGGTGGAGGAGTCCAGCGTGCTCGCCAGCCGGTCGAGCAGGGCGCGCAGGAGCTCCTCGTCACTGTCCCCGAGGGCGGGCCAGTCGGCGCGGACCGCGCGGTCCACGCGCCGCCAGTACTCCTCGCCGCGCGGGGTGAGGTGGGCGAGGATGCGGCGCCGGTCCAGCGGGTCGACGCGGCGGTGCACCAGGTTCTGGTCGACGAGCTGGTCGACGAGCTTGGTCAGCGTCGGCGGCGGCAGGAACGCGGCCTCGGCTATCGCCGTCATGTGATGCCCCTGCCCGTCGCAGAGCAGCCCGAGCACCCGCCAGGCGTCGAGCGAGCAGCCCTCCTCGTCCAGGACCGTCTGGAGGCGGCGCGCCGCCAGTCGCTCGGCCCGCGTCAGGAGCTGCACCAGGTCGCGGGGCTGACGCGGGGATGAGGTGGGCATCGCGCTCCTAGGTCACGGGGTGCGTACATCGTATGAGACAGGCTGGAGTTCACCGGGCGGACCCGAAATCATGACGCCATGTTCCGCCACGATCCCCCCGCGCCCGAGTGGTTCACGGCCGACGCCTCCGTGCTCGGCGTGGCCCTCGTGGTCCCGATGCAGGGGCCGGCGGGGATCTTCGGGCCGACCTGCGAGCTGTGCGCGCAACTGGCGGCCGAGGAGGTCAACCGGGCGGGCGGGGTCCTGGGGCGGGAGCTGCGGCTGCTGCCCGTGGACGGCGGCGGTTCGCCGCGGGAGATCGCCGACCATGTCGAGGCGCTGGTGGACCTGGGGGTCGTGCAGGGCGTCACGGGCTGGCACATCTCCTCGGTGCGGCAGGCGCTGGCGCCGAGGATCGCCCATCGGGTGCCGTACGTCTACACCGCTCTGTACGAGGGCGGCGAGCACACCGCCGGGGTGTTCCTGACGAGCGAGACTCCGCGCGACCAACTCCGGCCCGCGATGGGACTGCTGGCGCACGAGCGCGCGGTGCGCCGGTGGTTCGTCGTCGGCAACGACTATGTGTGGCCCCGGCGTACGGCACGGGCCGCGCACGGGTACGCCCGCGAGTCGGGTGGAGCCGTGGACGGCGAGGTCTATCTCCCGCTGGGCACCCATGACTTCGAGCCGGTGCTGCGGCGCATCGAGCGGTCGGAGGCGGACGCGGTGCTGATGCTGCTGGTGGGCAGCGACGCGGTGCGCTTCAACCGGGCGTTCGCCGCCTACGGGCTGCCCGCGCGCTGTCTGCGGCTCAGCACGCTCATGGACGAGAACATGCTGATGGCGAGCGGCCCTTCGGCCACCGAGGACCTCTACAGCACCGCCGGCTTCTTCGCCTCGCTCGCCAACCAGGACACCCTCGACTTCCACGGGCAGTACGCCGGACGCTACGGCGTCGAGGCGCCCGCGCTGGGCAGTCTCGGCGAATCCTGCTACGAGGGCGTGCTGCTGCTCGCCGCGCTGCTCAGGCGAGCCGGGACGCTGGACGTCACGGCGATCGGGGCGGCGGCCGGGACGGTGTCCTACGAGGGGCCGCGCGGGCTCATGCATCTGCGGGGCCGGCATGTGCGCCAGCGGATCTACCTGGCGCGCGCCGACGGGCTGGACTTCGACGTCCTCACGGAGCTCGATCCGCACGGTTCCCACTCTTGACAGGTACCCGGCACCGCCAAGATACTTCCCACAGAAAGTAATTAGAATGCCTCGGGCGAATTGTGATTTCTGTTTCTGAATGCAGATCACATGCCGCAAGGGGCGTTTTTTGTTGCCTCCGGGAAAGTCGAGCGAAACACCCTGGAAACAGGGGGACTTGAGTCTGTGGACCGCACTTCAGCAGGCAGTCACCCGAGGGGGTTGGTTTGTCCAGCGGTTCCAGCAGTTCCCGTATTCTCCGCCGACGTTTCCTGGCCGGCGGCGCCGCGCTCACCGCGGTGGTGGCCCTCTCCGCGTGCGGCGCGAAGACCGACGCGGCCGGCACGTCGTCCGACAAGGCCGCGAAGATCGACGTCAGCGGTGACACGGTCAAGGTCGGTCTGCTCAACTCGCTCTCCGGCACCATGGCGATCAGCGAGGTGACCGTACGCGACTCGCTGAAGCTGGCGATCGCCGAGATCAACGCCTCCGGCGGGGTGCTCGGCAAGCAGATCAAGCCCATCAGCGAGGACGGCGCCTCCGACTGGCCGACGTTCGCCGAGAAGGCGCAGAAACTCATCAGGGAGGACGGGGTCGCGGCCACCTTCGGCTGCTGGACCTCCGCCAGCCGCAAGGCCGTCAAGCCGGTCTTCGAGAAGAACAAGTCGCTGCTGTTCTACCCGGTGCAGTACGAGGGCCTGGAGGAGTCCCCGTACATCTTCTACACCGGCGCGACCACCAACCAGCAGATCGTCCCGGGCCTCGACTACCTCAAGAGCAAGGGCCTGAAGAAGATCTACCTGGTCGGCAGCGACTACGTCTTCCCGCGTACCGCCAACAAGGAGATCAAGGCGTACGCCAAGGCCAACGGCATGACGATCGCCGGCGAGGACTACGCGCCGCTGGGCTCCACGGAGTTCTCCACGATCGCCAACAAGGTGAAGGCGTCGAAGGCGGACGCCGTCTTCAACACCCTCAACGGCGACTCCAACGTGGCCTTCTTCAAGGAGTACAAGTCCGCGGGGCTCACCGCCAAGACCATGCCGGTCGTCTCGGTGTCGATCGCCGAGGAGGAGGTCAAGTCGATCGGAACGCAGTACCTGGCGGGCCAGTTGACGGCCTGGAACTACTACCAGACCACCCCGGGCGCGGCGAACGCGAAGTTCGTGAAGGCGTACAAGGCCAAGTACGGCCAGGACAAGCCGACCAGTGACCCGATGGAGGCCGCGTACACCTCGGTCTACCTGTGGAAGGCGATGGTCGAGAAGGCGAAGTCCTTCGACCCGGAGAAGGTGAAGGCCGCCTCCGACGGCATCACCTTCGAGGCTCCCGAGGGCAAGGTCACCGTCGACGGCGCCTCGCAGCACGTCTACAAGACCGCCCGGATCGGCGAGATCGGCACCGACGGCCAGATCAAGGAGGTCTGGAACTCCGGCAAGCCCATCAAGCCGGACCCGTTCCTCAAGGGCTACTCCTGGGCCTCCGGCCTGTCCTGACCGACCGTCACACGGCGGCCCCGCCCACGGGGCCGCCGTCTCACGCCTCTCCGGAGCCGCCGTATGACCGTGATCCTCGGTCAGACCTTCACCGGCATCAGCATCGGTGCCGTCCTGCTGCTCATCGCGCTCGGCCTCTCGCTCACCTTCGGCCAGATGAACGTCATCAACATGGCCCACGGCGAGTTCATCATGGCGGGCGCCTACACGACATACGTCCTGCAGAAGTCCATTTCCAGCGCGGGAATTTCACTGCTGGTCGCACTTCCCGTCGCATTTCTCGTCTCGGGCGCGCTGGGCGCGTTGCTGGAATGGCTGTTGATACGGCGCCTGTATCTGCGGCCACTTGACACTCTTCTCGTCACCTGGGGCGTCTCGCTGATGCTCCAGCAGCTGGCCCGGGACATTTTCGGCGCGCCCAATGTCCAGACCCGCGCGCCCGACGTCCTCACCGGGAACATCACCGTCATCGGCGGCGACGACCCGCTCACCTTCGCCAACAGCCGCCTGTTCATCCTGGGACTGGCGGTGGCGGCCGTGGTCGTGCTGTCGCTGACGCTGCGGCTGACCTCGCTGGGGCGCCGGATCAGGGCCGTGGTGCAGAACCGGGACCTGGCCGAGGTGTCCGGCATCTCGACCTCGACCGTGGACCGTACGGCCTTCTTCATCGGCTCCGGGCTCGCGGGGGTCGCCGGGGTCGCGCTCACGCTGGTCGGTCCGATCGGGCCCACGATGGGCACCAACGTCATCATCGACGCCTTCCTGGTGATCGTGGTCGGCGGCATCGGACAGCTCAAGGGCACGGTCATCGTCGCCTTCGTGCTGGGCGTGCTCCAGTCGGTCCTGGAGTACTCCACGACCGTCAGCGTCGCCAAGGTGCTGGTGCTCGTCGCCATCGTCGCGTTCCTCCAGTGGCGGCCCCAGGGGCTGTACACGCTGCGTACGAGGAGTCTCGTATGAACCTCCTGACAGGCCGCTCGGCACGGGCGTGGGCGGGTTTCGCCGGGGCCGCCGTCCTCCTCTTCGCCGTCGCTCCGCTCGCGCTGTCCGACTTCCGGCTCGGGCTGCTCGCCAAGTACCTGTGCACGGCCATGGTCGCCGTCGGCGTCTGTCTGGCCTGGGGCCGCGGCGGGCTGCTGACGCTCGGGCAGGGGGTGTTCTTCGGGCTCGGCGGCTACGCCATGGCGATGCATCTCAAGATCGCCGATGCCGGGCCGGGCAACCTGCCCGACTTCATGCAGCTGTACGGCACGGCCACCGAACTCCCCTGGTGGTGGAAGCCGTTCGAGAACCCGCTGTTCGCCCTCGCGGCGACCGTGCTGCTCCCGATGGCCGTCGCCGCGCTGCTCGGTCTGTTCATCTTCCGGCGCCGGGTCAAGGGCGCCTACTTCGCGATCCTCAGCCAGGCCCTCGCCGCGGCGCTGGCCATCTGGCTGATCGGCCAGCAGGCCACCACCGGCGGCACCAACGGACTCACCGACATCCAGGGCTTCTTCGGCTACAGCCTCGACGACCCGGTCAACCAGCGGATGGTGTACTTCGTCATCGCCGCGGCCCTGCTGCTGCTGATCGTGATCGCCCGCCAGCTGATCAACAGCCGGTACGGCGAACTCCTCGTCGCCGTACGGGACTCCGAGGAGCGGGTGCGCTTCCTGGGGTACGACCCGGCGAACGTCAAGCTCGTCGCGTACGTCGTCGCCGCCGGTATGGCGGGCCTCGCGGGGGCGCTGTTCGTGCCGGCGGTCGGCATCATCTCGCCGGCGCTGATCGGCATCGTGCCGTCCATCGAGTTCGTGATCGGCGCGGCGGTGGGCGGCCGGGCCAGCCTGGTGGGCGCGGTCCTGGGCGCGGTCGCGGTCGCGTGGGCCAAGACCGCGCTGTCGGAGGAGTTCCCGGCGGCCTGGACGTACTTCCAGGGGCTGCTGTTCATCGTGGCGCTGGCCTTCCTGCCGGGCGGACTCGCCTCCCTGGCGGTCCTCGTACGGCGACGCAAGGCGACCACCGAGAAGAAGCCGACCGTCGTTCCCGTGGGAGAGGCAGCATGAGCGAGCTGGAGATACGCGGACTGCGGGTGACCTTCGACGGGTTCACCGCCGTCGACGGGGTCGATCTCGATGTCAGCCCGGGTGATCTGCGCTTCCTCATCGGGCCCAACGGCGCGGGCAAGACGACCCTCGTCGACGCGGTCACCGGTCTGGTGAGGGCGCAGGGCTCGGTGCGGTTCGACGGCCAGGAGCTGCTGGGGCGTGCCGTGCACCGGATCGCGCGGTCCGGGATCGGGCGGACCTTCCAGACGGCCACCGTCTTCGAGGAGTTGACGGTCCTGCAGAACCTGGACATCGCGGCGGGCGCCGGCCGGAGCATGTGGACCATGCTGCGGCGCCGCAAGGACGTCCCGGAGCCCGTCGCGAGGGCGCTGGCGACCGTCGGGCTCACGGATCTCGCCGACTCCCCCGCCGGAATCCTCGCCCACGGCCAGAAGCAGTGGCTGGAGATCGGCATGCTGCTCGTGCAGGACGTGAAGCTGCTGCTCCTCGACGAGCCGGTGGCCGGTATGAGCCACGACGAACGGCAGGCGACCGGGGAGCTGTTGCAGCGCATCAGCGAGGAGCGCACCGTCGTCGTCATCGAGCACGACATGGACTTCATGCGCTCCTTCGCGCGCAGCGTCAGCGTGCTGCACGCCGGCAAGGTGCTCAGCGAGGGCACGGTGGCCCAGGTGCAGGCGGACCCGAAGGTGCAGGAGGTGTACCTCGGGCACGCGGTGACCGAGGCCGTCCCTGCCGTCGTACAGGAGGCGTGATGCTGCAGATCGAGGACGTCCGCGTCGGCTACCACCGCAGCACGGTCCTGCACGGGGTGTCGGTCGAGGTACCGAAGGACGGCGTGGCCGCGGTGCTCGGGCACAACGGCGCCGGCAAGAGCACGCTGCTGCGTGCCGCCGTCGGTCTGCTCACCCCGAGCAGCGGGACGATCCGTCTCGACGGTGAGGACATCACCCGTCGCAAGCCGCACGAGCGGGTCGCGCGGGGGATGGCGTACGTCCCGCAGGGGCAGCAGTCGTTCCCGCACCTGACCACCGCGGAGAACCTTCAGCTCGTCGCGGACGGCCGTCGACGCGGCAAGGAGGCGATCGCCGAGGCGCTGGACCTGTTCCCCGCGCTGCGAACCCTCTCGGGCCGACGGGCGGGACTGCTCTCCGGCGGTCAGCGGCAGCAACTTGCCATCGCCCGAGCCCTGGTGACGGAGCCTCGGATCCTCCTCCTCGACGAGCCGACCGAGGGCATCCAGCCGTCGGTGGTGGCCGAGATCGAGGAGACGATCCTCGCGCTGGCCGCCCGGGGCGGACTGTCGGTGCTGCTGGTCGAGCAGCACGTCGGCTTCGCGATGCGGGCGGCGCAGAAGTACTACGTCCTGGAGGCCGGGCGGGTCACGTCCTTCGGCGAGGGCGGCAAGGAGTCGGAGCTCGCGGTGCGGGAGGCGCTCAGCGTGTGAGGCGGCGTGCGAGCCAGGCGCGTTCCGCCGGGTTCCCGGCCAGGGCGACGGCGGCCTCGTAGGCCTGCGCCGCCTCCGTGTCCCGGCCCAGGCGCCGCAGCAGGTCGGCGCGGACCGCGTGGAAGACGTGGTAGCCGTCGAGGTCGAGGGTGTCGACGAGGTCGAGTGCCGGGCGCGGTCCCTCGACCTCGGCCACGGCGACCGCCCGGTTCAGGGCCACGACCGGGCCGGGGGCCAGGGCCGTCAGCTGGTCGTACAGCTGGAGGACCTGCGTCCAGTCCGTCGGCGGCCCGTCGCTGTGGACGGCCTGGATGGCGGCCTGGATCTGGTACGGCCCCGGCTGGTTGCGGCGCAGACACCGTCGTACGAGATCCTGCCCCTCGGCGACGAGCTCGCGGTCCCAGCGCCCGCGGTCCTGCTCGGGCAGCGGCACGAGCACGCCCTCGCCGTCCTGCCGCGCCGCCCGGCGGGACTCGACGAGGAGCATCAGGGCGAGCAGGCCCGTGGCCTCGGGCTCGTCCGGCATCAGGTCGGTCAGCAGGCGGCCGAGGCGGATCGCCTCGGCGCACAGGTCGGCCGAGCCCTCGTTGAAGATCAGGTAGACGACGGCGAGGACCCCGCGCAGCCGGTCCGGGAGGTCGGCGTCGCGGGGCACGCGGTACGGGATCCGGGCGTCGCGGATCTTCGCCTTGGCGCGGACCAGGCGCTGCGCCATGGTCGGCTCGGGGACGAGGAAGGCGCGGGCGATCTGGGGTGTGGTGAGCCCGCCGAGCAGGCGCAGGGTCAGGGCGACCCGGGCCTGCGGCGCGAGGGCGGGATGGCAGCAGGTGAAGATCAGACGGAGGCGTTCGTCGCGCACGGGGCCCTCCTCGGGCGGCGCGTCAGGGGTGTGCAGGAGGGCGGCCTCGGCGTGCCGGCCGTCCCGTTTGGCCTCGCGGCGCAGCCGGTCGATCGCGCGGTTGCGGGCGGTGGTGATGATCCAGCCGGCCGGGCTCGGCGGCACTCCGGTCTCCGGCCAGCGCCCGACGGCCGTGGTGAAGGCGTCCTGGACCGCTTCCTCGGCGAGGTCGATGTCGCCGAGGAAGCGGACGAGGACGGCGACGGCCCGGCCGTACTCGGCTCGGAAGACGGCCTCGACGTCGACGGGCGCCGGCATCATTCCTCTGCCTGGTGCATGAACGGGCGCACCTCGATGGCCAAGATGGTGGCCCGGGCCGCCTTCTTGCCCCATTCCAGGGCCGCGTCCAGGTCGGGGGCCTTGATGAGACAGATGCCGCCCAGGTACTCCTTGCCCTCGGCGTACGGTCCGTCGGTGATCAGGACGTCGCCGTCCCCGGGACGCAGCACGGTGGCCGTGTCGGGGCCGTGGAGTCCCCCGGCGAAGACCCAGGCGCCGGCCTCGCGCAGTTCCGCGTGGAAGGTGTCGAGGTTGCGGACGATCTCCGCCATGGCCTCGGGTCCGGGCGGTGTTCCGTCGGTCGGGGTGATCACGCTGAGCAGGTAGTACTGCATGACGTCCTCCTTGGTGGCGTGTCGTTCTCTCAGCTCCTACACGAACGGCTCACCCCCGGATCGACACCGCGCACGACGACATCGGGAGAATCTTTTCCATGACCATGGCACCGCACCCGCTCGTCGTCCGCACCCAGGAGCTCGCCGACCGCCTCCTCGCCCCGCAGGCGGCGCGGGTCGACCTGGCGGAGGTGCCCGTGAGTCATGTCGCGGAGATCAGGCGGTCGGGGCTGCTCGGGGTGAGCGCGCCGCGGGAGTACGGCGGGGCGGGCGCCCCCGACCCGGTGGCGCGGGAGATCCAGGAGATCCTGGCCGGGGCGTGCTGCTCGACCTGGTTCGTGCAGACCCAGCACCACACTCCGGTGCGGATGCTCGCGAAGTCCGCAAGCCCGCTCCGGGAGCGGCTGTTGCGCCCCCTGGCGACCGGCGAGCTGCTGGCCGGGATCGCGTACGCCCATGTCCGCTCGTTCCCCCGGGTCCCCGTGCGGGCGAGGGCGGAGCGGGACGGCTGGCGGTTCGACGGAACGGTGCCCTGGTACACGGGCTGGGGGCTGAACGACGTGATGCTGCTCGCGGGCGTGACCGACTCCGACGAGATCGTGTTCGCCTTCGCCGACGCCCGTGAGCAGCCGGGCCTGCGGGCCTCGGAGCCGATGCGGCTGGCGGCACTCACGGCCGCCCGTACGGTCTCCCTGGAGCTGGACGGACTGTGGCTGCCCGAGGAGAGCGTGGTCCTGCGCACCCCGCGGGAGAGGTTCGCCCTCGTCGACCTGCCCCGGAGCACCAACACGTCCCCGGCGGTCTTCGGGGTGGCGTACGCCGCGCTGCGTGTGCTGGAGGACGCCGGGGAGGCGGAGGCGGCCCGTGAACTGCGCGGGCAGGTCGACGAGGTGCGGCGGCGGGCGTACGAGCTGGCCGACCACCCCGTCGCGCACGAGCGCGTCGAGGAACGCCTGGCACTCAAGACCCGCTCGTACGACCTCATGCGCGCCGCCACGACCGCCGCGGTCGTGGCCGGGGGCGGCCGCACCATGGACGTACGCCATCCCGCCCAGCGGCTGGCCCGGGAGGGACTCTTCCTGCTGGTGCAGGGGCAGACGTCGCCGGTGCGCGGGGCGCATCTCGACGCACTGACACAGACCCGGGAGGCCGAATGAACACCAGCCCGACCGCCGTCGTCGAAGCGGCGTTCCGCCACTACCGTTCACAGGACCGCGAGGCCGCCTTCGCGCTCTACGCCGAGGACTTCACCTTCACCAGTCCGCGGGACGACCACATCGACAAGGCGGCCTTCTTCGAGCGGTGCTTCCCGACCGCGGACCGGTTCGCGGAGCAGCGACTGCTGCACGTCGTCCCCGCAGACGGGGAGCTCGTATTCGTCCACTACGAGTACGAGCTCACGACCGGCGGCCGGTACCGCAATGTCGAGGCGATCACCGTCCGGGACGGACTCGTCCGTGAGGTGCAGGTCTTCTTCGGCGGCGAGGTCGGCGGCAGCCGCTAGCTCGCGAACGGCACCTGTGCCGAGGGAGCGGCCGGCTTCTCGAACGGGTGCTGCCACAGCCCCTGGGCGGCGAGCCGCGGCAGGACGCCCTCGCCGAACCAGTAGGCCTCCTCCAGGTGCGGATAGCCGGAGAGGACGAACTCGTCGATGCCGAGGGCGTGGTACTCCTTGATCCGCTCGGCGACCTCGTCGTGGCTGCCGACCAGGGCGGTGCCCGCGCCGCCGCGGACCAGGCCGATGCCGGCCCAGAGGTTGGGGTGGATCTCCAGCCCGTCGCGGTTGCCTCCGCTGTGCAGGGCGAGCATCCGCTGCTGCCCCTCGGACTCGCTGCGGGCGAGTCCGGCCTGGACCGACTTCACGGTGTCCGGGTCGAAGCCCGCAAGGAGCCGGTTCGCCTCGGCCCACGCCTGCTCGGAGGTGTCGCGGGTGATGACGTGCAGCCGGATGCCGAAGCGCAGGGTGCGGCCGTGCTTCGCGGCGAGCCCCCGGATCCAGGCGATCTTCTCGGCAACCGCTGCCGGGGGCTCGCCCCAGGTCAGGTACACGTCGACGTGCCGCGCGGCGATCTCGCCGGCGATCGGCGAGGAGCCGCCGAAGTACACCTCGGGGACGGGGTCGGGCACCCGGGCGAGCTTGGCGTCCTCGACCTGGAGGTGTTCGCCCTTCAGGTCGACCGTCTTGCCCTCCCACAACCCGCGTACGACTTCGAGGAATTCGCCGGTACGGCGGTAGCGGTCGTCCTTGTCGAGGAAGTCGCCGTAGGCGCGCTGCTCATGGCTCTCGCCGCCGGTGACGACGTTGAGCAGGAGCCGTCCGCCGCTCTGCCGCTGGAAGGTGGAGGCCATCTGCGCGGCGAGGGTCGGTGAGACGAATCCGGGGCGGAAGGCGACCAGGAACTTCAACCGCTCGGTGTGCTGGCTGACCATGGCGGTGGTCAGCCACGCGTCCTCGCACCAGGCGCCGGTCGGCGTGAGCGCGCCGACGAAACCGAGGTCCTCGGCGGCGCGGGCGATCTGGCTCAGATAGGCCACCGTCGGCGGCCGGTCGCGCCCGGAGACGGTGGCCGGGGTGCCGTGGCCGCCGCCGACGACATGGCGGCTGTCCCCGTTGGTGGGCAGGAACCAGTGGAAGGTGAGGGACACGTGGGGGTCTCCGATCAGGGCTTCGGGATCTTCGGGGTCAGAGCAGACCGTGGCGGGGCGGCCTGGTGCCGTTGAGCACGTACCGGCCGATGTGCTGGATCTTCCAGCGGGTCGGGTCGTGCAGGGTGTGTGTGCGGGCGTCGCGCCAATGACGGTGCAGGTTCAGGGAGTTGAGGGCCGAGCGAGTGCCGGAGACCTCGAAGAGCGCGCTCGCCACCTCGACAGCCGCCTCGGCGGCCCGCACCTTGGCGGCGGCCACGGCGATCGACGCCTCGGCCGCCGAGTCGTCGGTCAGGTCGGCCTGCGCCGCTTCTACGGCACGCGCGGCTTCCCGCAGCAGCGCTTCAGCCGCCCTTACCTGGAGGGCGAGTTCACCGAAGCGCTGGATCAGCAGCGGGTCCTCGGCGGCCGTCTCGAGGCCGCTCTCGAACCACGGCCTGCTCTTCGTCCGTACGAACTCCGCCGCCTCCGCCAGCGCTCCCCCGGCGATCCCGGTGTCGATGGCGGCGTGCAGCAACTGGGCGACGGCGCCGTGTAGTTGGGGGCCCTCGAAGGTGAGGTGATGGGGCAGGACCCGGTCGGCCGGGACCTCGACGCCTTCGAGGCGGACCGTGCCGCTGGCGGTGGTGCGCTGGCCGAGGCCGTCCCAGTCGTCGATCACGGTGACGCCGGGTGCGTCCCGGGGCACGTACGCGACGTGGAGCTTGTCGTCCTCGGCGCGGGCGAGCACGGGGATCCAGTCCGCGAAGAGGGCGCCGGTGGAGTAGTGCTTGACGCCGTCGAGGACGTACGAGCCGTCGGGTCGCGGCGTGAGGCGGGTGCGGATGTCCTGGACGTGCCGGGTGCCGGCCTCCGACTGGGCGTTGCCGAGGCGGCGGCCGGAGAGGAGTTCGGCGAAGAAGAACTTCCGTTGCTCCTCGGTGCCCTGACGGCGGATCACGTTGACGTAGGCGAAGTGGCTCTGCGGGATCTGCGCGAGGCTGGCGTCGGCCGCGGCCAGCAGCCGGAAGATCTCGGCGAGGGTCAGCGGGCCGACGTCCGCTCCCCCGTGCTCCGCGGGAACGGTGACGGCCAGCAGGCCGGACGCGGAGAGCCGGTCCAACTCGGCGCGCGGCAGCCTGCGTTCGGCGTCCCGTGCGGAGGCTCCCGCGCGGAACTCCTCGGCCAGGGCAGCCGCGACGGCGAGGGCCTCCGCGTCGTCGGCGATCACATGGGCGGTCATCCGGGTCAGCTCGCCGCGGCCAGGACCGGGGTGCGGCCCAGGGCCGCCGAGAACTGGTCGACGACCTGCGTCAGGGCCTCGGTGCTGGTCGCCACGACGCTGAGGGTGCCGTCCTCGTGCACGGTGATGTCCTTGTCGAGGGTGAACCAGCCCTGGACGATGTGGGCGGCGCCCATGGAGTTGAGCACCGGGCGCAGCGCGTAATCGATGGCGAGGACGTGGGCGGTGGTGCCGCCGGTGGCGAGCGGAAGCACGGTCTTGCCGGTGAGCGCATACTGCGGGAGCAGGTCCAGCAGGGCCTTGAGGACTCCGGAGTAGGACGCCTTGTAGACCGGGGTGGCGACGACGACCCCGTCGGCGCGGGCGAAGAGCTCGGTGGCCTCGACGATCGCGGGGTGCTGGAAGTCGGCGCCGAGGAGGGCCTCGGCGGGGATGGTGCGGACGTCGAGCGGGATCACCTGGTGGCCCTGTGCGGCCAGCCGCTGGTCGAGGTGGCGCAACAGGCGGTTGGTGCGGGAGGAGGCGGAGGGGCTGCCGGAGACGGACAGGACGGTGGCCATGCGGTCCTCTTTCGGGGAGCGGGGCGCCCGCACACGGCGGGCGCCCCCGGGGAAGCGGTCAGGAGTACCAGGTGGGTTCGGGCAGTTCGCCCTCGAGGACCCAGCGGCCGACCTCGCGCCGCTTGTAGGCGACCGGATCGTGCAGGGTGTGGGTGCGGACGTTGCGCCAGAACCGGTCGAGACCCTCGGCGCTGGCCGTGGAGCGGGCTCCGGTGACCTCGAAGATCCGGTTCGAGATCTCCAGGGCGACGTCGGTGGCGCGCGCCTTCACGGCGGCGACCCGCACCTCGAAGTCGCCGCGGGTCTGCTCGGTGACCGCGTCGGGGTCGTCGTGCAGCTTCTGCCCCTCGGCGGCGACGGTGTCGGCGAGCGCCTCGACCGCCCAGAGCTTCGCGGTGAGGTCGCCGTAGATGTCGATGACGTACGGCTCGTCGACCGCGCGCTCGTGGCCGCCGTGCAGCCAGGAGCGGGACTTCTCACGGGTGTAGGCGGCGGCCGTCTCCAGGGCGCCGCCCGCGATGCCCAGGTAGAAGTTGACGAAGATCAGCTGGATGGTGGGGACGTTCAGGGTGTTGTAGACGCGCGGCTGGAACACCTTGTCGACGTATCCGGCCGCCGACGACCACGGTGTGCGTACACCATCGAGGGTGACGCCGCCGCTCTCGGTGAGCCGCTGGCCGATGTTGTCCCAGTCGTCGTGGAAGGTCAGGCCCGGCGAGTCGGAGGGCACGATGGCGAAGACGTGGTCGTCGGTGCCTTCGAGTACGCCTTCCAGGACGGTGACGTCGGAGACCTTGCTGCCGGTGGAGAAGGTCTTGCGGCCGGTGAAGACGAGGTCGTCGCCGTCCTCGGTGACGGTCACGTCCTTGTCGCGCGGGTTGACGGCGCCGCCGAAGAACCAGCGGTTGCGTGCTGCCTCGGCCTCCACGTGCTGCCACTGTTCGCGGGTGCCGACCAGACGGGCGGCCCAGTTCCACAGGTAGTGGTAGCCGAGGAGCTGGCCGATGGAGCCGTCGGCCCTGGCGACCTCGCGGACGACGCGGTACGCGGTCGGCCAGTCCTGGCCCGCGCCGCCGTGCTCCGTGGGGCCGAGCAGGGTGACAAGGCCGGAGTCCTTGAGGAGCTGGACCTCGGCGTGGGGGGTGGCGCCGGCACGGTCGCGGGCGGCGGCGTCGGTGGCGAGGACGGCGGCGACGTCGGCGGCGCGGGCGATCCAGTCCTGGGCGCTCTCGGGCGCGGGACGGTTGTGCCAGTCGGTGTTGGTGACGGTGCTCATGTCGGTGACCTCCTCAGACCTGGGCGGGGACGGACTCGGGGAGCTGGGCCTCCAGTTCGCGCACCAGCGGCAGGACGCGTTTGCCGAAGTACTCGACCTCCTCGTGGTAGTGGAGGAAGCCGAGGAGGAGCAGGTCGACGCCGAGCTTCTTGTAGGCGACGATCCGTTCGGCGATCTGCTCGGGGGTGCCGATGAGCCCGGTGCGGAAGCCGTCGTTGTACTGGACGAGGTCCTCGAAAGAGGAGTCCTGCCACATGCCCTTCTTGTCGGCGGTGGACTGGCCGGCCTGCTTCACGGCGTTGCCGAAGCCCTCGACGGCCTCGGTGTCGGCCTTGGCGACGATCTCCCGGAGGGTGTCGCGGGCCTCGGCCTCGGTGTCACGGGCGATGAGGAAGCCGTTGAGGCCGAACTTCGGTGCGGTGCGGCCGGCTTCGGCGGCGGACTTGCGGACGTCCTCGATCTGCTCGACGACCCCGTCGAAGTCCTTGCCGTTGGAGAAGTACCAGTCGGAGACCCGGCCTGCCATCCGCCGTGCGGCGCTGGAGTTGCCGCCCTGGAAGATCTCCGGGTGCGGGCGCTCGGGGGTGTTGAGCGGCTTGGGCTTGAGGGAGAAGTCGCGCAGCCGGTAGAAGTCACCGGCGAGTTCGGTGTGGTCCTCGGTCCAGATCTTGCGCAGGGCGGTGATGAACTCCTCGGAGCGGCGGTAGCGCTCGTCGTGCTCCAGCCAGGGCTCGCCGAGGGCGGTGAACTCGCCCTTGAACCAGCCGGACACGACGTTCACGGCGAAGCGGCCGTTGGACAGGTGGTCGGCGGTGGCGCCGAGCTTGGCCAGCACGCCGGGGTGCCACAGCCCGGGGTGGACGGCGGCGATGACCTTCAGACGCTGGGTGGCGAGGAGGAGGGCGAGGCTGAAGCTGGTCGACTCGTGCTGGTACTCGGCGCCGTAGCTGGCCATGTAGCGGACCTGGCTGAGCGCGTAGTCGAAGCCGTTGTTCTCGGCGAGGACGGCGAGTTCGCGGTTGTAGTCGTAGCCCCAGTCGGTGCGCTGCTCGATCTTGCTGGTGACGAGTCCCCCGCTGACGTTGGGGACCCAGTAGGCGAATTTCACGGGCTCTGCGGGCATGCGGAACTCCAGTTGCGGAATGTTTTCGAGCACGCCGAATTCAAGGAGGTCGTCAAAGGGAACGCGGACGCGTTGAATTCAGGCGTGAAGAGCGAAAAGCGCGGCGGATCTCGAGGGAGTGATCAGGCCGCGGGGCAACAGGAGGCGCTGGAGACGCGCGCGAGGTCGACATGGCGTCGCCGCGTGAGGTCCAGTCGCATCATCATGTTCTCGATCGTGACAGCCGCCGGTCCGGGCCGTCAAGGTAAACCCGACCGGTCTCGTATCGCGGACCATTGAATTTCACGAAGGTGTGACAGGGAAACCCTTGAACACGCCGGGAAATGCGCCGCATTCTTCCTGCCATGCGGACCGAACAGCTCGAATACATCGCCGCGGTGACCCGGCTCGGTTCCCTGCGCCGGGCCGCGGAGGAACTGCGCCTTTCCCAGCCCGCGTTGAGCGAGACCGTGCGGAATCTGGAACGTGAGCTGGGCGTGGACCTCCTGGAGCGCAAACGCTCGGGCGCGACGATGAGCGCGGAGGGCCGGGAGCTGCTGCCGCACATCATCAACGTCCTGGACGCGGTGGACCGGCTGCGGTCGGCGGCGGGCGAGCAGCACCGCATCAGCCGGATGGTGCGGGTGGGGACGGTGAACGCGGCGACCGTGCCGCTGCTGATCCCGGCGGTGCGGGAGTTCCGCGCCGGCCATCCGGTGACCCAGGTCGAGGTGGTCGGCGCCCAGCAGAGCGACATCCACCGGGCGCTGTCCGAGGGCGGTTTCGATCTCGGCCTGGTGAACCATCTGGAGGGCGACGACGTGCCGGCCGAGCTGGAGAGCACGGAGCTGCTGCGCGGCCGCCCCGTGGTGTGCCTGCGTCCGGACAGTCCGCTGGCCTCGCGTACCGCGCTGTCGGTGACCGACCTCCTGGACACGCCGCTGATCGCGATGCGCTCGGGCTATGTCATGCACCGCTATGTGCACCGGCTGCTGGACGGCAGGGCGCCCTCGTTCTCGTACTCCACCGACGGCGCCGAGATGGGCAAGCTGATGGTCGCGGAGGGGCTCGGTGTGACGGTGCTGCCGGACTTCAGCGTCGTGGACGATCCTCTGGTCCGTGGCGGCGCGCTCACCCACCGCCCGCTCACCGACGACTCGACCCGGGTCCTGCTGATGCTCCAGCGCCGCCGCGCGGACCCGGTGCCGCGCGCGGTCCAGGACCTGCACGACGCGTTCGTGGCGCGGGCCCGGGAGCTGGTCTCAGGGGACTGAACGTCCGGGAGTGGGAAGGCGATCACGAATATCGTGCGGCGGACTTCTCGTGGGCGAGCGGCTGAGCGGCGTAGCTGATGGGTCGTGAGGACCGCCTTGGTGACGCCGGTGCTGCGGATCAGGTCCAGGAGCTCGAAGCGGGCGCGGATGCCGAGGTGGTTGGTGAGTTCGTCCAGGACCAGGAGCCGGGGTCGCTGGGTGAGCGCGCGGGCCGGCAGGACGCGTTGGCGTTCGCCGCCGGAGAGGGTGGCGTGGTCACGGTCCGCGAGACAGTTCCCCTACGTCGTCGCCGCCCACTCCGACCACGCCGTCGGCCGACCGCAGGGAGCGGTGGACGGTGCACAGCAGGGTGGACCTGCCGCTGCCGTTGGGGCCGACGAGCCCGACGGTGTCCCGCTTGTCCGCCTCCGGATTCACGGCGCGGAGGACCGGTGTGCGGTCCAGGGTGATGTGGAGCTGGTCCACGGTCAGTTGCATACGGTATCCAGGCCCTTGCAGCGGCGCAGCAGCCCCAGGAAGAAGGGGGCGCCGAGCAGGTAAGTGCCGCCCAGGAGTGCCGGTGAGCAGGGCGTTGAGTCGACGTCCGAACAGGGTCAGGAGGGGTGCTTCGTCACCCGGGCAGGGCGCCGGTGCCGGGGTTCACCGCTCGGCACCGGCGCCCTCTTCCGTCGTTCAGACCGCCTGCAGGGCGGGCCGCTCCGACTCGTCCAGCAGGTCCATCAAGGCCGTCCGGGCGCGGGCGACGCGGGAGCGGACGGTGCCGACGGGGCAGTCGCTGACCTCGGCCGCCTCCCCGTAGGGCAGGCCCACCAGCTGGGTGAGGATGAACGCCTCACGGCGTTCGTCCGGCAGCGACTCCAGCAGGTCCAGCAGCGCGATGCCGTCGTCGAAGCCGGGCAGGTCCCGCGGCTGCGCGTTCTCGACGGCCAACTGCCAGTCCGGTACGTCGGAAAGGCGGGGCCGGGCCGAGGCGTACCGGTAGCTGTCGATCACCGCGCGGCGGGCGATGGACAGCAGCCAGGAGCGGGCCGAGGAACGGCCCTCGAACCGGTGCAGGCTGCCGAGCGCGCGCAGGAACGTGTCCTGGGCGAGGTCGTCGGCGGCCTGCGGGTCGCCGCAGAGGTGGGCGACATAGCGCGTCACGTCGAGGTGCAGGGCGCGTACGAAGTGCTCGACCGCGTCCGCGTCACCTCCGCGGGCGGCCAGCGCCCACGCGGTTATCGACTCGTCCATCGACATCGCCGCGTCGTGGTTCTCGCGCGCGGCCGACAGGGCAGAAGTGATCACTTGGTGTCCTTCTCGGTCATCCGTGATCCGGACCTGGGCGCGTGGAGAGCGCGGGCGGTCCGGTGCGTGGGGAGACGGGCGTACGACACCCTGCGTGGGCGGCGTACGGCCAAGGCCCGAGGCGCCTTGAGGGGCGGCCTCGGGGATACCGGCTGTCGTCAGACGACAGCGGTCCCCACGGGCGGACCCCGAGAAGTGATCGCGTGGACGAGGAGGAGCCGCGGCACCCGGTCCGAGGAAGGCCGGTGCGCACGGACGCGTGGCCGCTCCGGAGGAAGGGGCAGAGCGGCGAGCAGCAGCCGCAGCGGTGCGGCCAGCCATCCGGCCACGGCCCGCAGGATGCGGAACGCGGCCCGCTCGCCGTACGCCAGCCACAACCCGCACAGCGACGCGGCCAGCAGGTGGGCGGCGAGCATGCCGAGGGATGTCGAGCCGGTCATGGAGTCGCCCGCGTGATCCATGTGCCTCGTATCCATGGGGTCCATGGAGTGCATGTGCATCGAGCCCATGTGCATGGCGCCCATGTCCATCGACCCCATGTCGTGCCCCGTGGCACCCGCGCCCCCGGTCGCCGACTGGGCGAGCGAGAAGGCCGAGTGCAGCCCGGTCTGTGCGGCGACCACGACGGCCACGATCAGCGGCAGCCCGCGCTCGCGGCCCGCCAGGCACCACCCCACGCCGCCGGTCACGACCGTTCCGGCCGCCAGCGCCCACACCGGGACGTCACTGCCGGACATCATCGCGTGGCCCAGGGCGGCGAGCAGCACACAGACGGCGGCGAACACCGCGGCCCGTACCGTGCGAGAACACCACCCTGCAGTCATGGCGCCTCATCCTCGCATCCGGGCCCGGGTCGTCGGACAGGGGTACGGAAATCGCCCCCGCTCCGCTCACACGGGATGGCTACCACCCACGGGCATGCGTTACGCCCGCTCACGAACCCGGCCCGTCCACCGCGACGCGGTGGACGGGCTCGAGGACCTCCCGGCGGGGCACGCCGGGCATGTTCAGTTGTACGAACGACGGGGACACCGCACCCGAGGCCCGCGAGTTGGGTGTTGCGCCGGGGTCAGTCCCCCTCCGCCGGGACCACGACCAGAAACGCGTCCGACTTCAAGTCCATGACTACTGTCGCCGGTTCACCCTCCTCGCGGCGCTCGGCCGCGTACTCCTCCGCCGGCCACGATCCGCGCGGAGCCCCCGCAGGAAACCGCTCCAACACCTTCGCGCCCATAGCGGCAGCCACCTCCAGCATCGGTCTTCGACTCTGAACGACGACTGAGCGTCGTAGCAATTCGCCTGCCCGTAACCGACGTGTCCATGCCCCACCGAACCGAACCCGTCTGACGGAGCCGGTCACTTGGAGGCAGGGAAGGCGCCTGACCCTGGCCACCACGCGACGGCCCCGAGATCGCGGGCCAGGGCGGGTACGAGCAGTGAGCGCACGACCAGGGTGTCGAGGAGCACCCCGAAGGCGACGATGAAGGCGATCTGCGCCAGGAACGCCAGCGGGATCACCCCGAGCGCGGCGAACGTGGCCGCGAGCACCACACCGGCCGAGGTGATCACGCCCCCGGTGCCGACCAGACCGCGCAGCACCCCCTGGCGCACGCCGTGCCGCAGGGACTCCTCCCGCACCCGCGACATGAGGAAGATGTTGTAGTCGACGCCGAGGGCGACGAGGAACACGAAGCCGTACAGCGGCACGGAGGGATCGGTGCCGCCGAAGCCGAACACGTGCGGGAAGACCAGGGCCGAAACGCCCAGCGTGGCCAGGTAGTTGAGCGCCACAGTGGCCACCAGCAGGGCGGGCAGCAGCAGGGAGCGCAGCAGGACCGTCAGGATCACGAGGATGATCACGAGGACCACGGGGACGATGAGCGTGCGGTCCCTTTCGGCCGTCCGCAGGGTGTCGTACTGCTGGGCCGTGTAGCCGCCGACGAGGGCGTCCGCGCCGGGCACCGCGTGCAGGGCCGTGCGCAGCCGGGCCACGGTTTCCTTGGCGGCGTCGCTGTCGGCGGCGGACGCCAGCGTGACGTCGACGCGTACCCGGCCGCCGACGACCAGCGCGTCACCGCCGGGACGCCCGGACTCCGTGACACCCGCCGCCGCGGCGACGCCCTCGGTGGAGAGAGCCGTCCGGACGACCCGGTCGAGGCGGTCGGCGTCGGCGATGACGACGGTGGGGTTGCTGGAGCCGCCGGGGAAGTGCCGGGCCAGCGTCTGCTGCGCGGTCACCGAGGGTGCCCCGTCCACGAAGGTCTCGGCGAGCGGGACGCCCCGGGAGCTGAGCGCGGGGGCGAAGGCGGCGCAGGCCAGCAGTCCCGCGAGGCTCACGGCCCATACCTTGCGGGGCGCGCGGTCGACCAGGGCGGCGACGCGCCGCCAGACACCCTGACCGGCGGTCGTGGGGCGCGGGGCGGCCGGCCAGTACGCGGAGCGGCCCAGCAGGACGAGCACCGCGGGCAGGAAGGTCAGCGAACTGAGCACGGCGCAGCCGATGCCGATCGCGCCGACCGGCCCGAGCGCGCGGTTGTTGGTGAGGTCGCTGATCAGCAGGGCGAGCAGCCCGAGGGCGACGGTGGCGGCGCTGGCCACGATCGCGCCCCACGATTGCCGCAGCGCGGCCCGCGCGGCCGCGAACCGGTCGGTGCGCTCGGCCAGTTCCTCCCGGTAGCGCGCCGTGAGCAGCAGGGCGTAGTCGGTGGCGGCGCCGATGACCAGGATGGACAGGATGCCCTGGACTTGGCCGTCGACCCTGACGATGTCGTGGTCGGCGAGCACGTAGACCACGGCGCAGGCGAGGCCGAGCGCGAAGACTGCCCCGAGGATGATCACGAGGGGCAGCAGCACGCTGCGGTAGACGAGCAGCAGGATGACGAGGACGGTGACCAGGGCGACGGCCAGGAGCAGTCCGTCGATACCGGCGAAGGCCTCGGACAGGTCCGCCTGGGTGGCGGCGGGGCCCGCGAGCCGGACGGTGCTGCCGGGGACGCGCTCGGCGGCGGCACGGACACGGTCGAGGGTGTCGGGCAGCCGGTCGCCGAGGCCGGGGCTGAGCCGTACGACGCCTTGCAGGGCCTCGCGGTCCTTGGAGACGAGCGCGGGCGACACGTCCCCGACCACGCCCGGCAGGTCGCCGAGGGAGGCGAGCGCACGTCCGGCCGTGGCCCGGCGGTCCTGGATCCGCCCGCCCCGCTCATCGGTCCAGACGACGATCACCGGAAGCGACTCGTCCTGCCGGAAGGCCCGCTGGGCGGCGATGACCTCGGTCGATTCGGCGCTGCGCGGCAGGAAGGCGGCCTGGTCGTTGGTCGCGACCTCGCCGAGCCGTCCGGCGTAGGGGCCCAGGGCGCCGCCGATGCCGAGCCAGACGACGAGCAGAAGGAGCGGCACGAGGAATCGGCCTCGCCGCGGGGTGAGGGACATGGTTCTCCCGGTCGATGAACAGGTATCTCAACGATAAACAATCTCAATCATTGAGCTTTCTGTGGGCAGGGGGTCCCTGGATGCAGCTGACGCGAAGTTCTTCGGTCCTGAAGGACTTCAGGACCCGGAGGATCTGAGCGTCGACATCTCCTCGTTCATCGCCGCGAGGAAGCGGGCCGCCACGGCGAGTTCCTCCTCCGTGAAGCGCGCGCGAGCCTGCTCGGCGGCCCTGGCCAGAGGACGGAAGTAGGTGCGGGCCGCGACCCTGGCGTCGGAGGCGTAGTACAGGTGCACCACGCGCCGGTCGCTGCTCTCCCGGACACGGCGGATGTGGCCGGCGCCCTCCAGCCGGTCCAGACAGGCGGTGACAGCCCCGGAGGTCAGCCCCAGGTGGGCGCGCAGCCGCCCCGGCGTCATCGGTCCGTCGGCGTCCAGGATCGCCGCCAGCGCCTGCACATCGGTGGCGTGCAGTCCGTGCTCCCCGGCGAACCCGTGGACCAGACGGTTGATCTCGCCGTTCATCCGCCGCAGCTGCACGGCGAGCGATTGAAGATCGGTCCCCGTGGGAACCGTGGGAGGTCCGGCCGTCGTCGCGCGCTGGTCCGGGTCGTCTGCTGTGGCCACGCGAGCAGCCTATAGAAACGACCGCATCCGTTACGGCTCCGCCGGTGGAAGTGATCACAGGGGGGACGTCGACACGGAGGACCGAGGACAGATGAACGCCGAGGACACCGGACCCGGGCTGCGCTGCCTGGTGACCGGCGCTACGGGATACATCGGAGGCCGGCTCGTCCCCGAGCTGCTGACCGAGGGGCACCGGGTGCGCTGCCTGGCCCGGTCCCCCGGCAAACTGCGCGACTATCCGTGGGCGGGCGAGACGGAGGTGGTGCGCGGAGACGTCCTGGACGGGGCCGCGGTCGCCGAGGCCATGCGCGGGATCGACGTCGCCTACTACCTGGTCCACGCGCTCGGCACGGGCGCCGGCTTCGAGGAGACCGACCGGCGCGCGGCCCGGATCTTCGGCGAGCAGGCCCGCGCCGCGGGCGTACGGCGGATCGTCTACCTGGGCGGACTCACCCCGAAGGGCGTGCCCGAGCGGGAGCTGTCGCCGCATCTGCGGTCGCGGGCCGAGGTGGGCCGCATCCTGATGGCCTCCGGGGTGCCCACCACCGTCCTGCGGGCGGCGGTCGTCATCGGCTCGGGCTCCGCGTCCTTCGAGATGCTGCGCTATCTGACCGAGCGGCTGCCGGTGATGGTGACGCCGAGCTGGGTGCGCACCCGGATCCAGCCCGTGGCCGTGCGGGACGTGCTGCGCGCTCTCGTCGGGAGCGCGCGTATGCCGGCCGAGGTCAACCGCGCGTTCGACATCGGCGGGCCGGACGTCCTCACGTACCGGGAGATGATGACCGGGTACGCGGCCGTCGCGGAGCTTCCGCGGCGGATCATCCTCCCCGTGCCCGTGCTCACCCCCGGCCTGTCCAGTCACTGGGTCGGACTGGTGACGCCCGTGCCGGCCGCCATCGCGCGACCGCTCGCCGAGTCCCTGCGTCACGAGGTCGTCTGCCACGAGCACGACATCGCCCGGTACGTGCCCGATCCACCCGGTCATCCCCTCGGCTTCGACGAGGCGGTGCGGCTGGCCCTCCAGCGGGTCCGCGACGCTCAGGTGGTGACGCGCTGGTCCTCGGCGTCGTTCCCCGGCGCCCCCAGCGACCCGCTGCCCACCGACCCCGACTGGGCCGGCGGCAGCCTCTACACGGATGTGCGGGAGCTGCCCGTGGACGCCTCGCGCGCGGACCTGTGGCGGGTCATCGAGGGGATCGGCGGGGACAACGGCTGGTACTCCTTCCCGCTGGCCTGGGCTGTGCGCGGCCGCTTGGACCGGCTGGTGGGCGGCGTCGGTCTGCGCCGGGGACGCCGTGACGCGGCACGGCTGCGGGTCGGCGACTCCCTGGACTTCTGGCGGGTGGAGGAGATCGAGCCCGGGCGTCTGCTGCGGCTGCGGGCCGAGATGCGGCTGCCCGGCCTCGCCTGGCTGGAGATGTGCGCGGAGACCGACGACGACGGCCGCACCCGCTACCGCCAGCGGGCGCTGTTCCATCCGCGCGGTCTGCTCGGACACGCGTACTGGTGGAGCGTCTCGCCCTTCCACGCAGCGGTGTTCGGCGGGATGGCCCGCAACATCGCACGGACCGCGGCCCGCACCCCGGCCGCCGCCGCGCACCGCCCCACCCCCACCGGCTGACCGCCCCGCACCGCACCGACCCTCACCCCTCCCTCCCGGAGCTCGCACCATGACCGTCTCGATCGTCCTGTTCACCGCCGACCTGCGCCTCCACGACCATCCGCCGCTGCGGGCCGCACACGAGGCCGCTCAGGTGATCCCCCTGTTCGTGCGCGACCGGGGGGTGACCGGCGCCGGGTTCACCGCGCCGAACCGGCTGGCCTTCCTCGCCGACTGTCTGCGCGACCTCGACGCGGGGTTGCGCCGACGGGGCGGCCGCCTGGTGATCCGCTCCGGTGACGTCGTCGAGGAGGTGTGCAAGGTGGCCACCGAGACGGACGCCGACGAGGTGCACATGGCGGCCGATGTCAGCGCCTACGCGCACCGCCGCGAACAGCGGCTCAGACGCGCGCTGGAGGCGGAGGGCCGACGGCTCCACGTCCACGAGACGGTCACCTCGGCGGTCCCGCCGGGCGCGGTGGCACCGGCCTCCTCGGACCACTTCGCCGTGTTCACCCCGTACTTCCGGCACTGGAGCGGCGTTCGGCTGCGCGAACCCGTCACGGCCCCGCGCGCGCTACGGGTCCCGGACGGCATCGGCTCGGAGCGACTGCCCGACCGCGGCGGACTGCCGGGCCTCTCGGAGGGGCTGGCGACCGGCGGGGAGGAGGAGGCCCGGTCCCGTATGACGTCCTGGCTGCGCACCGGCATCGCCTCGTACGAGGACCGTCACGACGACCTGGCCGGCGATGCCACCTCACGCTTCTCGCCGCATCTGCACTTCGGCACCCTGTCCCCGGTCGAACTGGTCCACCGGGCGCGCAAGGCGGGCGGACCGGGCGCCGAGGCCTTCGTACGACAGCTCGCCTGGCGGGACTTCCACCGGCAGGTCCTCGCGGCGCGCCCGGCCGCCGCCACCGCCGACTACCGCACGAAGCACGACCGTTGGCGGTCCGAGGAGTCGGCACGCGAGGACATCGAGGCCTGGCGGAACGGACGCACCGGCTTCCCGGTCGTCGACGCGGCGATGCGCCAGCTGCGGCACGAGGGCTGGATGCACAACCGCGGCCGGCTGCTCACCGCGAGCTTCCTCACCAAGACGCTGTACGTCGACTGGCGCGTCGGCGCCCGGCACTTCCTGGAGCTCCTGGTCGACGGTGACGTGGCGAACAACCAGCTCAACTGGCAGTGGATGGCGGGCACCGGCACCGACTCCCGGCCCAACCGGGTGCTCAACCCGGTCACCCAGGCCAAGAGGTACGACCCGGACGGCGCGTACATCCGGCGCTGGGTGCCCGAACTGGCGGGCCTGGACGCCCGCTCGGTGCACGAGCCGTGGAAGCTGCGCGGCCTGGACCGGGCGGCGATCGACGACTATCCGGACCCGGTGGTCGAACTGTCCGACGGCCTGGCCCGGTTCAAGCGGGCCCGCGGACTGGACTGAGGCGAGCCCGCACCGCCCTGTGGGCGTCAGTGCCGTTCGCCGGTGCCCGCGGTCGCGATCGCTCCGGACAGGACCGCGACCGCGTCCCGCAGGGTCGGTGGCCGCGGCAGTTCCCGCGCCGCCGGTCCTGACCAGCCGGGTCCGCCCACCACGACCAAGGGCCGGCGCCGGGCGCCCTTGACCCCCCATGAGGTGTCGGCGACATGCCGGGCCAGGGGCAGGCTGGCGGTGGAGCGTGCCTGCGCCCAGAGGAACACCGCCACGGGACCCAGGCGCTGTACCGCGGTGGTGAGTGCCTCTCCCGGCACTGCCGCACCGAACATCCTGGTGGGCAGGCCGAGTTCACACAGCGCGGCGTTGAGCGCCTCGATCGCCAGGGTGTGCTGTTCACCGGGCACACAGGCCAGGACGACCGGCCCGGCGGCGGAGGCCGTGCCCTGCGGTGCGGCGGGTGTGTACCGGCGCAGCGCGGTCGACACATGCCAGGACAGCAGATGCTCGACCTCCACGTAACGGTCGCCGGAGGACGCCCACTTGCGCCCCACCGCGTGCAGCGTGGGCACCATCACCTCCTGCCAGGCGCCGGTGATGCCGTACTGCTCCACGGCGGCCTCGAGCTGTCGCTCGACAGCGGGGGCGTCGAGCCGCACGGCGGCTCGCGCGAGCCCCCGGCACTCCTGGCGTACATCGCCGAGCGGCAGTGTGCCCGCCGCCCGCGAACGCGGACGGGGCTGTTCGGGGACGTCGACGACGGACGGTGGGGAGCCCGTCGCCCGCCGGGCGAGGCGGGCGGCCTCGGCCGGCGGCACCCCTGACGAGGTCAGCCGGCACATCCTCTCCAGCACCTCGACGTCCGCGGGACTCCAGCGACGGTGACGTCCGTCGGCGCGCACGGCGGGCCCGATGCCGTACCGGCGGTCCCAGGAACGCAGCGTGGTGGGCGAGACCCCCAGACGCCGGGCCAGCGCACCGGTCGTCAGGGGCACGTCGGCGGTCTCCGCGGGCGGTCCCGGTAGGACCTGGGGTCCTGGTTCGACCGGCGGCTCAGTCATGGGGCGACTATACGACGCAGAACCGATGCAAGTTGATGACCTTGCTCGACCGCTTCCACGATGGCTGACAGGACGCGTCCGGAAGACGCCCGACGAGTGAGGAGCGGTCGGCATGAGCCAGCAGCGGAACGCCACACTCCCGTCCTCCACCGCACCCCGGTGGGCCCCGGTGGAGGAGTCGTACGCCGACGAGGAACTCGCCCGCGGTCTGGTCGCCGGCGACGAGGCATGCCTGGAAGCGGCCTATCGCCGGTGGTCGACGCTGGTGCACACACTCGCCTGGCGTTCCCTGGGGGACCCCAGGGAGGCCGAGGACGTGACCCAGCAGGTGTTCCTCGGGGTGTGGCGGGGCCGCGGCGGATTCCGTCCCGAGCGGGGCGCGTTCGGCGGCTGGATCATCGGCATCACCAGGCGGAAGATCGCCGACGCGCTCACCGCCCGGACCCGCCGCACCGACCTCCTCGCCGCCGTCGGCGCCACCCTGCCGCTGCCGCTCACGGATCCTTCCGTACGGCAGACCGAGTCGGTGCTGGACCGGGTCGTCGTCCGCCAGGAGCTGGCGAAGCTGCCCTCGGCCCAGCAGAAGGTCCTGAAGCTGACCTTCTACGAGGACCTGACCCAGGCGCAGATCGCGGAGTGCACCGGCTGGCCGCTGGGCACGGTCAAGAGCCACGCGCGGCGCGGACTCCACCTGCTGCACCGCCGCCTGCGTGACGAGGCGTTCGGCTAGGTACCTCCGCGGCCTGAGCCGCACGCTCTTTCGACGCAGAAACGTTGCATGCATGAAGCACACGGCAGTCGACATCTCGGGACCCCGACCCTGCATCCGTCGCCGGGACCGCTCCAGAAGAAGGGACGCGTCGAGGAATCGGCCGACCGGGTCGCACCGGCCGGACCGTCCCCCTCCGGTTCCTCGACAGCCTCCGGGGAGAGTCGGTGCTCCCCGGAGGCCACCACCTCTTAGCTCGGACATCTCCTGACATCTCACGCCGTACCGGCTGACCTCTACACATAAGGGCGAAATAAGCGCATGATGTATCTGCGCGGCGCTTACCGCACACCGCACAAGACGCGGTTCGGCCTGTGAGTCAAAGGAGACGAGTCATGGCCAACGTCTCGCCCACCCGAGGTGACATCACCAGCCACCCTGACGCTTCCGAAATGCGGGCACGGTACGCCCGTATGCTCGGCGGCCGCGATGTGGCACTCGTGGACGGACCGGTGTTCCTGCTCGGTCTGTACTGCGCCGTATCCCCCTGGATACTCCACTACACGACGAGCCAGCCCGCCCTCGTGCCCCACAACCTGATCGTGGGCATCGCGATCGGCCTGCTGGCCCTCGGATTCACCCAGACCCCGGAACGCATGTACGGCCTCAGCTGGGCCTTCTGCGCGGTCGGTCTGTGGATGATCGTGTCGCCCTGGATCGTCGGCGACAGCCCGGATGCGGGCGTCATCCTGAACAACGTCATCATCGGCGCCCTGGCCGTCATCCTGGGGCTGATGTGCACGGTCACCGCGGCGAAGAGCGTCCCCAGGGCCTAGGAACACCCGGAGAGGAAGCGACCCCGGCCGGTCCGCGCCCCGCGGGCCGGCCGCCCCGCGTCACGGCACCAGCCACGGCTCCTGCGGGAGCGGACTGCCGGTCTCCAGCAGCGACTTGAGGTTCGACAGCACCGCCGCCCAGCCCGAGGCCGCCTCGGCGCGCTCGCCGTCGTCGGCCAGGTTCTCGTGGGTGACGGTGAGGCGGACGATGTCGCCGTGCTGCCGGATGTCGAAGGTGACCCGGGAGTACCTGTCGCCCCGGCCCTCGTCCTCGGGCGCGGCCCAGCTGGTGACGAGGCGGGTGGGACGCTCACTCTCCACGACGGTGCCGACGACGTCGGCGACACCGGAACCGTCGGTCCGTACATGCTCCCAGCGGGACCCCTGCTTCCAGTCGGAGACATTGCTGTGCCCCCAGTAGGCCGCGGTGAGGTCGGCGTCGGTGAGGGCGTCCCAGACCTTTTCCGGTGTGCTCTCGATGTAGGTGACGTACACGAACGTGGGCTTGTCGGTCATGGCTTCCTCGGCTCGTCGCTTCACGGCACCGAGCGCGCTCAGGCGCGGGCGCTCGAACTTGTCGATCCACCGCTCCTGGATCTCATGGAGCGGGACCGGATTGAGGTAGTGCAGCTTCTCCCGCCCCCGCCGCACCGCGCCGACCAGGTTGGCCGCCTCCAGGAGGGCCAGGTGCTGGGTCACCGACTGACGCGTCATGGCGATGCGCTCGCACAGCTCGCCGAGCGTCTGGCCGTTGTGCTCGTGCAGCCGGTCCAGCAGCAGTCTGCGCGTGTCGTCGGCCAGCGCCTTGAAGACCCTGTCCATTCCCGAGTCGCCCTCTGATCGCACACTCCACGTTATGCAGGCATTTACCTGCATGTCAACGCGGCACGAAAGGAGGTGTCCGACGGCACGGGACGACTGCCACGCTCCCACCATGGATCACTGCGAGGTGTTGCTCATCGGCGGTCGCGCCGGCGTCGGCAGGACGAGCGTGGGCTGGGAGGTCTCGGCACGGCTCCGGAGCGCGCGCGTCGCTCACGCCGTGATCGACGGGGACTTCATGGGGCAGGTGCATCCTGCCCCCGAAGGGGATCCGCACCGGGCGGCGATCAGCGAGCGCAACCTGGGTGACGGTGTCCGGATCGTCAGGGTCCTGCTCACCGCGACCGACGAGACAACGGAACGACGCCTGCGCGGACGGGAGTTGGGCTCCGAGCTGGACGCGGAACTCCGCAGCAGCGCACGCGAGGCACGGCTGCTGGACGAGCGTGCGCCGGCCGGCACCCTGCGGGTGGGGACCGACGGGCGCTCCGTGATCGACATCGCGGCCGAAGGGGTGGCCGCCACCGGATGGGTTTCTGGAGGGGCCAGAGCTTGACGCCCTGTTGACCGGTGGGGGATACCGAACGGACTGTACGGGCCGCCCGGGGGCATCCGGACTACTGCGGGGGTCTTGAGAAGAGGGGCTGGAGATGGAGATCTCGGGCATCATCAGCGCGATCGTGATCGGCATCGTCATCGGTGTGCTGGGCCGACTCGTGATCCCGGGCCGGCAGCGCATCGGGATCCTGCTGACCATCGTCGTCGGCATCGTGGCCGCACTGCTCGGCTCGGCGATCGCCGCGGGGTTCGACGTGGCCGACACCAAGGGCGTCGACTGGGTCGAATGGCTCATCCAGATCGCTCTCGCCGCGCTCGGCGTCGCCGCTCTGGACCGGTCGAGGCCGAGGGCGCGCCGCTGACCGTGTGCGGCGGGCGCGCATCGAAATCCCGTTGCGGGCGTGGTCCGGCGATGGTTTGCTTCTGCGGCCCATCGCCGGACACGACTCTGACACGGAGCCCCGTTGACCCTGCGCATCATCCCGCTGGCCGACCCCGAACCCGGCGCTTCCAGTCGCCGCCTGGCCTGGCTGGCCGCGGCGGCCGACGGAGCACCGACCGGGTCCGCCTTCCTGCGGCTGTTCACGAAGGCCGGGCAGGAGCATCTCGCGGAACTGGAGATCGCCGTGCACGGCGCCGAGCGGCGGCGGGGCGTCGGCACCCGTCTGCTGGAGGCCGCCGTGGCCACGGCGCGGGCCGAGGGACGGCGGACCGTCGTCGCGCAGGCCGAACAGGGCTCCCCCGCCGACCGGTTCCTGGCGGCCCGGGGCTTCCGTCCGGTGCTCTCCCTGACCTACGCCAGGCTCGCCCTGGCCGAAGCGGACGTCACCGCGGTAGGTGAACAGCCTTGCCTCGGCTATGAGTTGACCGAGTGGGACGGCGTCGTGCCGGACGAACTCGCCCAGTCGTACGCCGACTCACGCCGCGCCATGGACGACATGCCGATGGAGGGCACCGACTACGGCACGGTCGTCTGGGACGTGGAGCGGGTGGTCGCCGCGGCCGAGGCGGTCGCGCGGCGCGGTGAACTGCTGCACACCGTCGCCGCGGTGGACACGGTGAACGGATCGGTCGTCGGCTTCTCCGAACTCGTCGTGCCGGGCGACGGCCGGGGCGACGGACAGCACTACGGTACGGCCGTGCTGCCGGAGCACCGCGGCCATGGCCTCGCCCGCTGGATGAAGGCGGCGTCGATCCGCCGCGCCCGTGAACGGCACCCGGAACTCGCCGGGTTGCTCACCGACACCGCGAACAGCAACGCGCCCATGCTCGCCGTCAACGAGGCCCTCGGCTACGTGCCCACCCACAAGGCGGTGGAGTACCAGCTAGACCTGTGAGGCACGCAGCGCGGCCACACCCTCGCGGCAGGACGGGTACACCGGCGACCAGCCCAGTTCCCGCTCGGCCTTGGCGATGGACACCCGCAGCGTCGCCGCCACCACCACCTGTGCGTAGGACATCGGCCGCATCAGCCACATCGGTACGGTCATCGGCTTCGGCAGGCCGAACTCCTCGGACACGCACTCGAGATAGCCCCGGAACCCCATGGGGGTGCGGTCCGCGATGTTGTACGCCTGTCCCGGACGGCCCTTGTCGACGGCGGCCGCCATGGCGCGGCCCGCGTCGGCGAGTTCGATCCACGGCAGGACCCGACCGTGGTCGGCGGGAGCGGGCAGTTGCCGCTTGCGCAGCATCGGCACGAGGTTCTCGGTGCCGCCAGGGCCGTAGAAGGCGCCGTAGCGCAGCGCGATGCCCTCCAGCCCCTCGGCCTCGAAGGTCAGCCGCTCCTTGGTGCGCATGCCGTCGAGGTGCCGTTCCAGCTCCGGGTTGTTGCCGCGCGGGCCGAAGGTGTCGTCCTCGGTGAGTTCCCGGTCGCCGTGGTCGCCGTAGCCGTAGCCGAAGACCATCGACTCCGACACGAAGCGGCGGGCACCGGCGGCCTGGGCGGCCTCGATCAGGTGCGCGGTGCCCTCGATGCGCAGTGCGTCGGTGGCGTACATGTCGCGGTGCCGCATGGGCGGCTTGCTCAGGGCCGTCGCCGCGTGGATCACGGTGTCGAAGCGGTGGCCGTCGACGCCGCGCAACACGGCGTCGCGGTCCAGGAGGTCGGCGCGGATGTCGCTGCCCGGCCTGCGGCCGAGCCCGGTGACCTTGTGGCCCGCCTCGGTGAGGGCTCGGCTGATCTGGCGGCCGAGGGCTCCGCTGGCGCCTGCGAGGAGGATGCTCTGGTTCATCGTCATGCCCTTGCGACGGATCGGGTGGCCGCGGATGTGACATCCCCCGGAGTGGGGTCCGCGTCAGGGTGTGTACAGGTACGGAGTGGTCGTGGTGAGCGGCTCGAAGCCGAGCCGTTCCAGGATGGGGCGGCTGGCCGGCATGGCGTCCACCTGAAGATAGCGGTAGCCGCGCTCCGCCGCCTCGCGGGCGCGCACGGCGACCAGGGCGCGGTAGATGCCACGGCCGCGCCAGGCCTCGACGGTGCCGCCGCCCCACAGACCGGCGAACCGGGTGCCGGGTACAAGCTCCATCCGGGCCGCGCTGACCGGGGTGTCCCCCGCCAGGGCGACGACGGCGACCACGCTGTCCGGGTCGGCGGTGAGCTGGGCCAGCAGCTGGTGGCGCAGCCGGGTGCTGTCGGAGCCGAAGGCCGCCTCGTGCACGTCAGCGACGAGGTCGACGCCCGCCCGGTCGGTGACGGGCAGGATGCGCACGCCCTCGGGCGGCTCGGCGTCGAGGGTCAGGTCGTTGACCTCACCGATCATCAGGGTCTCCTCCGGCTGCGCGGTGAACCCCGCTGTCCTGAGCCGCTGCCCGAGGTCGACCGGCAGGTCGTGCCCGTAGAGCTTCCACTCGAACTCGCGACCGAGTCCGGAGAAGTACGAGATCTGCTCGGCTATCGCCGCGTCCGCGCCGTCGGCGTCCAGGTCGGACCAGACCACTCCGTTCCATCCCTGCTCGGAGGAGACCTGGCGGACCACCTTGCCGACCCGCTCGATCCGGGACTCGGGGCTGTCCGGCTGTGCGCCTTCGCGCATGTCCCGGTCGTACAGGGCGAGTACCGCGGTGTGATCCATGGATTCACTCCAGCATCAGGGAGCCCGGGCGGCAACACGTTTACGGGCCATCACCAGGAGGCGCGGACGCCGCGCCTTCCCGCTCGCGGGCGGACAATAGGGTGCCTGATCGAAGATCACACCGCCGGAAGGGTTGTACGTCATGGTCGTGAAGGACGCCGAGCTGCCGTATCTGCGCCGCTGTGTGGAGCTGGCCGCGGAGGCCCTGGAGGCGGGGGACGAGCCGTTCGGTTCGGTGCTGGTGGGAGCGGACGGCGAGGTGCTCGCCGAGGACCACAACCGGGTGGCCTCCGGCGACCGCACCCGCCACCCCGAGTTCGAGCTGGCGCGCTGGTCCGCGGCCCACATGTCGCCCGAGGCGCGGGCGGCGGCGACCGTCTACACCTCCGGCGAGCACTGTCCTATGTGCGCGGCCGCCCACGCCTGGGTGGGCCTCGGCCGCATCGTCTATGTCGCCTCCTCGGAACAACTGGCCCAGTGGTTGAGCCAGTTGGGGGTTCCGGCACCACCGGTGCGAACCCTGCCGGTGCACGAGGTGGCGCCCGGGGTGGCCGTGGAGGGCCCGGTGCCGGCGCTCACCGAGGAGGTGCACGCACTCCACCGGCGCTTCCACCAGGGGTGACGCCTACGGTCTCGCCCTCGTACCGGCGTACGGCACCCGAAGGACGGGGACGGTCTCGCTCTCCGTGGTGTCTCCGACGGGAAAGCCCCGGCGTCCTGACGAGAAGGGCCCGTGTGTGCTCGGCCGGGGTCGGCGGAGGCCCCACCGGTCACCGCCCGGAGGGGCCTTCCGTCTCCGTGAAGGAACCGTCAGCGCTCCGACCGCGGGCGGAAGCGGCGGTACAGGGCGGCTCCGCCCAGCATCAGCGCGGCGCTGCCCGCGACGGCGGGGAGGGTCTGGTCCGCTCCCGTGTGAGCGAGCGAGGACGCAGGCTGCTCCGGCCCGGGCTCGTCGGCCTTCGGACCCGGGCGCGGCTTCGGAGGGGCGGCCTCCGGCTCGGGTGCCGGCTTCACGGGGGTCTCGGCGGGCTGTTCGCCAGAGGTGTTGACGGACTCGTTGCCGACGGCCGCGTTGCCGACCCCTGCCACGCTCACACCGTTCCCGCTGACGTTCACCGGGAGGTGGACCGGAAGCTGGACACCGTTGCCGGAGACCACCCCCGGCGAATCCTTTCCGCTGCTCTGCGCGGCGGCGCCCGCGGGCGCCGGGCCGTTCTCGCCGCCCTCGTTCACACAGGTGTTGCCCGCGGCGGGGTTGAGGAGCCCCACCACGTTCACGGTGTTGCCGCAGACGTTCACCGGGACATGCACCGGGAGCTGGATCGTGTTGCCGGAGACGACCCCGGGCGAGCCGGCCGTCTCGCCGTCCGCCGCGGAGTCGGCGTAAGCGGGCATCGCCGCAGCCATCGCGCCGGACACGGCGGCGACGGCGATCACACCGTTTCGGGTAACCCGTTTCATAGGTTCCCTGCCTTCCAGAACATGGTTCGCGGGCACTCACCCGCATGCCATAAAACGCGGGCGAACCATCCGAGTTATGGCTTATCGGCCTTTCACCCCATCGAGCGTCACGGTTGTCGAACTAGTCGTAAAACCTTCGAATGCTTGCGGAAGGGCGCAGGGTAAGGCACTCCGCACGGGCCCGCCCGTCCGGAGGCGGCGCCTCCGGGGGCCGCTTATCGTGATCGAGGGCGCTGTTCTCGCGGTCCGCAGCGGGCGCCCCTGGAGGCATCGATGCTGGCCAAGCTGTCCACGCGGCGCTGTGCGCTGACCGGAGCGGTGGGCCTCGCTCTGCTGAGCGCGGGGCTGCCCACGGCGACCACCCACCGCGACGGGCCCGACCTCTCACGGTTCTACGACCAGAAGGTCAGGTGGTCGAAGTGCGAGGGCATGGAGGCCCCCAAGGATCTCCAGTGCGGCAAGATCACGGTCCCCCTCGACTACGCCAAGCCCAAGTCGGGAACCCTCCAACTGGCCCTGGCCCGTTATCGGGCGACCGGGAAGCCGAAGGGTTCGGTGCTGCTGAACTTCGGCGGCCCCGGTGGCGCCGGCGTGAGTGAACTCGCCTCGAGCGGCGACGAGTTCATGGGTCTGGCCAAGGGGTACGACGTCGTGTCCTTCGATCCGCGCGGGGTCGGCCGGTCCTCGCCGGTCAGCTGCGGGGACGGCACCGACGAGGCGCTCGCGGCGGCGGAGGGCGGTGACGATCCGCGGGCGCTGCTGCGGCAGTTGAAGCGGGTCGCCGCCGCCTGTGCCGAGCACTCCGGCCCCGTCCTCCCGCACATCGGCACGGTCAACGCCTCCCGCGACATGGACGTCATGCGCGCGGCCCTCGGCGACAAGAAGCTCAACTACCTGGGCTTCTCCTACGGAACCCGGCTCGGCGCGGTCTACGCCGCTCAGTTCCCGAAGAAGGTCGGCCGGTTGGTGCTCGACGGTGTGGACACACTGACGGAGCCGCTCACCGAGCAGAGCAGGGTGGGTGCGGAGGGCCAGCAGATCGCGCTGGAGGACTTCATCGACTGGTGCACCGAGGACATCGCCTGCCCCTTCGGCCAGGATCCCCGCACGGCCCGGGAGCAGGTCGTCCGGCTCGTCGACTCGCTCGACCAGGATCCGCTGCCGTCCGACTGGGGCTACGACTTCACCGGCCAGGACCTCGTGGGCGCCATCGCACAGGCCCTCTACAGCAGGGAACTGTGGCCCTTGCTGGAGCGGGCCCTCGCCCAGCTCGTCGAGGACGGGGACACCCGGGGCATCGAGGCGTTCGCCTCGGGCGGGATCACGCTCCCCCGCCACGCGAAGAGCGACGGCGAGCTGGCCGACGGGGACGAGGTCCCGCTGGACAATCTGCCGGCGGCGCTGATGGCGATCAACTGCGCGGACGACCCCGACCGGCCCACCGCCGACGAGATCACCCGCGGCCTCGGCCGGCTGCGCGCCGCGTACGAGGACGCCTCCCCCGTCTTCGGCCGCTACCGTCTCACCGAGGTGCTGACGTGCTACGGCCGCCCCAAGGGCACCGACTTCATCCGCGACGAGGTCCGGGACGTCGACACCCCGAAGATGCTCCTCGTGGGCACCCGCGGCGACCCGGCGACGCCGTACCGCTGGACCGTGGAGACGGCGAAGCGGCTCGGCGGCTCGGCGGTCGTGCTCGACAACAAGGGCGACGGCCACACCGGGTACGCCTCCTCCCGGTGCGTCCAGCGCAAGGTCGACACCTTCCTCCTGTACGGGACCCTGCCGCCCAGCGGCAGCTCCTGCGGTTCGGAGACGGACGACGAGTGAGATCCGCCGCCGCGGACAGGGCACCGGGGGCCCGGGACTCACTCTTCCCAGTGCGCGAGGCGGTCCATGGCGGCCGCGGTCCGCTCGAAGCCGTCGTCGCCGAGCAGGGCGCGCACTTCGGCGTTGAAGCGGTCGATCTCGGGCCGGGCCGCCTCCAGTGCCGCCTGCCCGCCCTTCGTCAACTCCAGCACCACGGCCCGGTGTTGCCTCGGGTGCGCCTGCCGCGAGAGCAGCCCCGACGTGGTGAGGCGTCCGACGAGCCCGGTGACCGCGGACTCTCGCAGACCGAGCGCGTGGGCGAGCCCCTGCTGGGTGATGCCCGGCTCTTCCTGTACGGCGAACAGCGCACCGAGCTGTGCGGTGGTGACGCCGGCGACGGCGAGGCAGCGTCGGTCCAGCGTGGTGCGCAGACGGTGTGCCGCCCGCTGCATCAGGTAGTACAGGCGCTGATCCGGCTCGACCATGGGCCGATCTTGACAGAGGACACCGAGCCGCGCCACCCTCACTTCACTAGTGAAGTGACAGTGAGAGGTGGGCCTGACCATGGATCTGGACCTCGCACAGAAGGTCCTGGCGGAGCAGCCCTTCAGCAGACTGCTGGGCGCCCGTGTGACGGCGTTCGGGGACGGTGAGGCGACCCTCGAACTGGACATCCGGCAGGACCTGTTCCAACAGTACGGCTTCGTCCACGGCGGAGTGGTCTCCTACGCGGCCGACAACACGCTGACGCTCGCCGCGGCCACCGTGGTGGGGCCGGGCCTGATCACCTCCGGCTTCACCATCGACTACCTGCGCCCCGCGACGGGCGAGATCCTGCGCGCGCACGCCCAGGTGGTGCGGGCCGGCCGCACCCGGGTCGTGAGCCGCTGCGACGTGAGCACGGTGGACGCCGACGGCCAGCGGACGCTGTGCGCGGTGGCCCAGGGGAACATCGCGGTGATCGACGCGAAGAACTAGGTCAGAACTCCACCGGGTCCCGCACGATCGGGCACGTCATGCAGTGCCCACCGCCACGCCCGCGCCCCAACTCGGCGCCGACGATGGTGATGACCTCGATGCCCGCCTTGCGCAGCAGGGTGTTGGTCTGCGTGTTGCGGTCGTAGGTGAACACCACGCCGGGCTCGAGCGCGACCGCGTTGTTGCCGCTGTCCCACTGCTGGCGCTCGGAGGCGTAGATGTCCCCGCCGGTCTCCACGACCCGCAGGCCGGGCAGGCCCAGCGCCTTGGCCACGACGTCCACGAAGGGCGTCGAGCCCTCGTCGACGAGTTCCACGCCCGGCGCCTTGTCGCCGGGCCGCAGGGAGAACGTGTGGACGCCGTCCATGATGGCCGGGTAGAGGGTGACCAGGTCGCGGTCGGCGAACGTGAAGACCGTGTCGAGGTGCATGGCGGAGCGCAGTTTCGGCATGCCGGCGACGATCACGTGCTCGGCGGCGCCGTTCCGGAACAGCGCCGCGGCCACCTGGGTGATGGCCTGACGTGAGGTGCGCTCGCTCATGCCCATCAGGACGACGCCGTTGCCGACGGGCATGATGTCGCCGCCCTCGAACGTCGCCTGCCCCCAGTCGAGTTCGGGATCACCCCACCAGACGGTGGAGCCCGCGAAGTCGGGATGGAAGGTGTAGACCGCCTTCATCAGCAGCGTCTCGTCGTGCCGGGCCGGCCAGTACAGCGGGTTGAGCGTGAGGCCGCCGTAGAGCCAGCACGTGGTGTCCCTGGTGTAGAGGGTGTTGGGCAGCGGAGGCATGAGGTACTCGCGCACGCCGGTCGACTCCCGGGCGAGTTCGAGGTAGGGCGTGCGGAAGTCGTCGGGCAGGTCGGTCGTCGCGAGACCGCCGATCAGGTACTTGGCCAGGCGCTCCGGTTCGAGGGACTCGAGGAACGCGCGCGTAGTGTCGACCAGGCCGAGGCCGACCTCGTTGGCGACGATCTTCCGGTCCAGGAGCCAGTCCCGAGCGCCCGGGACCGCCATGGTCTGGGCGAGCAGGTCGTGCAACTCGACCACGTCGACGTCGCGTTCGCGCAGTTTGTTGACGAAGTCGGCGTGGTCGCGCTGGGCGTTCTCCACCCACATGACGTCGTCGAAGAGCAGGTCGTCGGAGTTGGTGGGGGTGAGTCTGCGGTGGGCGAGCCCGGGCGCGCAGACCAGCACCTTGCGCAGTCTGCCGACCTCGGAGTGGACGCCATGGGCGGGACGGCTGTCTTGACTGGTCACGGTGGGGCACCTTTCCGGACGACTGGGAGGTCAGAGGCTGATCCAGCCGAGGGCCAGCGCGACGATCCCGAGGACCGCGCCGGCCACCGAGACGGCGAGGATGACGTACTCGCGCGGCGAGAACAGCGCTCTGCCCTGCTCCCTGCGCGCCATCACGAACAGCACGGTGGCGGGGGCGTAGATGATGAAGGAGACGAGGACGAACTTCAGCCCGGCCGCGTAGATGAGGAACGCGGTGTAGACCGTGGCGAGGGCGGCGATCATCAACTGCCCCCGCTGCCCGCCCCAGCCGATCTTCACCGCGAAGGCGGCCGCCAGCAGGAACGGGATCAGCGTCAGCGCACTGGTCAGATCGAGGGCGAAGTTGAACGCGTCGTCCGAGAACAGTGTGATGACGAGGAAGATCTGACTGAGCAGCGTGGACATCACGAGGGCCGGCACGGGCACGTCGGCCGGCGTCGCGCGCTTCAGGAACCGCGGCATGTCGTCGTCCTTGGCGGCCACGTACAGCACCTCGGCGGCCATCAGCGTCCAGGCGAGATACGCGCCGAGGACGGAGACGATCAGGCCGACGCTGACGAAGACCTGGCCCCAGTTGCCGACGGCGTGCTCCAGCACCCCCGCCATGGAGGGCTGACGCAGTTCGGCGATCTCGGCCATCGGCATCAGGCCGTACGACACGATGGTCACCGACGCGAAGACCGCGAAAACGCTGAGGAATCCGAGGATCGTGGCCCGGCCGACGTCCGCACGGCGTTTGGCGTGCCGGGAGTAGACGCTGGCGCCCTCGACGCCGAGGAAGACGAAGACGGTGGCCAGCATCGTGCCCTTGACCTGGTTGAACAGGGAACCCGCGTAGTCGGCGCCGCCGAAGTTGTCGGCGAAGACGCTCGGCTCGAGGTAGAAGAGCGCGAGGATGACGAAGACGATGATCGGCACGACCTTGGCGACCGTGACGATCCGGTTGATCGCCGCCGCCTCCTTCACGCCCCGGCTGATGAGCGCGAAGAACAGCCACAGCCCCACGGAGGAGAGCACCACCGCGAGCACGGTGTCGCCGTCGCCGAGCGCGGGTGCGATCGCCCCGACCGTCGACATGATCAGCACCCAGTACGTCACGTTGCCGACGCAGGCGCTCGCCCAGTAGCCGAACGCCGAGAAGAAGCCGAGGTATTCGCCGAAGCCCGCCTTGGCATAGGCGTACACGCCCGCGTCGAGGTCGGGTCTGCGCACCGCGAGCGTCTGGAAGACGAAGGCCAGCATCAGCATGCCGGTGCCGGCCACGGCCCACGCGATCAGGGCACCGGCGACTCCGGTCTCCTGCGCGAACCTGCGGGGCAGGGAGAAGACGCCGGCACCGACCATCGAGCCGACCACCATGGTGGTGAGCGTCGGGAGGGAGAGTTTCGCGGCGGGGGGAGCCTGGGTCTGTGTGTCGGCCTGGGTCATGTGCGTCCTACGACGGTGGGAGCACCACCGTCGTGCGCGGCACAGGGCCGTCCCTCGGTGATGCGGAGAACGTCATCCGGCGACTCAGGCGACGCTAACAGCGAATCACCCTGAATGCCCGACTTGGTTGCCCCTAATGCCCTATCCGGCAATCAGTCCTATCGTGCTGATATGGAGCACGCACTCAGTCCCACGACCCTCACAGAGCTGCGGCGCCCGCGCCCCTATCCGGCCGTGTCCGTGCTGACGCCGACACATCGCCGGGAGCCCGAGAACACCCAGGACCCGGTCCGGCTGCGCAATGTCGTGGCCGCGGCCAAGAAGCAGTTGGAGGCCGATCCCGCGGTCAGCCGGGAGCGGCGCGCCGATGTCGAACGACAGCTCGACCAGGCCCTCTCCGAGGTGGACCTGGCCCATGCCGAGGACGGCCTGGTGATCTTCGCCGCTCCGGGTGAGCACCAGGTGTGGTCGCTGGCCCGCGCCGTACCCGAACGCGTGGTCCTCTCGGACACCTTCCTGACCCGCAATCTCGTCTCCGCGCAGGCCTCCGAGCGGCCGTTCTGGGTGCTCTCGGTCTCCGCCGACCAGGTCACGCTGTGGAACGGCGGCACGGACCGGGTCACCGAGCACCGCGCCGGCGGCTTCCCGCTGACCAGGAGCCGGGAGAACTTCGACGCCGAGCGCCAGGAGCGGATCGGCGATCTGCCGAGCACCTTCCGCGACGAGGACACCCGTCACTTCCTGCGGGATGCCGACACCGCGATGGGCAGACTCCTGCGAGAGGACCCGCGGCCGCTCTACATCACGGGCGAGACCGCGGCGCTGTCCGCGCTGGACGAGGTCGGAAGCGCCACCAAGGACGCCGTCCACGTCCCGCACGGCGGCCTCGCGCACGGCACCCCGGACGCGGTGTGGCAGGCCGTACGACCGCTTCAGGAGGCCGAGGCCCGCAAGAACACCGCCGCCGTGACCCGCGAGCTGGAGACGGCACGCGGTCGCCGGGCCTTCGCGGCCGGCGTCGACGAGGTGTGGCAGAGCGCCCGGGAGGGCCGCGTCCGCTTGCTGGCCGTCGAGGAGAACTACCGGGTGACCGTCCGCGACGAGGGCGGCGACCATCTGGTCCCCGCGCTGAGCGGCGATCTCGACGCCCGCGAGGACATCGTGGACGAGATCGTCGAGCAGTGTCTGGAGACCGGCGCCGAGGTCCGCTTCGTACCGGACGGCACGCTGGGCGACGCGAGCGGGATCGCGGGGGTTCTGCGGTACTGAAGACCGGAGCGCCCTCACACACTTCCGAAGAGGGCGCTCAGACCGCGGTCCACCTCCGCACTCAGATCCTCCTCGCCGGCCGCGACCACGGCGTACGTCCGCAGCAGGAAGCGGTGCAGCGCGGAGGTGTCGAACTGCAGCAGGGCCAGCCCGTACGGCGAGTGGAGCTCCACGACCGTACGGGCGCGTCCGCACGGCCACAGGTGCACGTCCCCGGCGCCCGCCGGGCCGCGCAGCCCCGCCTCCAGCAGGGAGCGGGCGAAGGTCCAGCTGACCACCTCACCGTCGAGCGCGACCTCGGGCGGGAAGTCGAGGTGCACCGCGAGCGGGTCCGCGGAGGTGTAGCGGAGCGTCGTGGGGACGGGCAGTTCCTGCTCGTCGCCGGTGATCAGGCGGCCGTGGGCGGACTGTTCGAGGTCGATGTCCATGGTCGGTCTCCACTACGGGTCGGAGGTCGGCCGTATTTGCCGATGTCTGTACGAGCTCGCAGATGCCGTTTGCATTACGCCGAAGCCCGCATCAATTGATGTGACCTGCGTCACTCGCCAAGCGGTGTGAGCGGTTCTTCGCCCGCCGAACCCGCCCATCGGGACCCCTGCGCGCGACGCCCCGGCACCGTCCGGTCCCCGCCTGCCGACCCATAGAACAGGGGGCCGTCGAACACATAAATGAATGCTGACCCGGAGGCCCTCAGGATCCGTCAACTCACGTACCCTGACTACGACTTGCCCCATCGGGTGACGTACGCCAATCGCACGGGGAAACCCCTCCGTGAAGACTGTGGCATATGCCAGAAGCACCACCGTATCGTGTGTTGCCGAATCCCTTACAGGGCGTCGCGGGCTGTGCCACAGTCGTAACGGTCCCTCCGCCAGCCTTGGCCGTATCTCCCCGCATCGGAGCGCGTCATGCCGTCCCATCTCTCTGCGGACCGCCCACCCGCCCAGCCGCCGGGCGGCGGCTCGGTCGACGCGCTCATATCGCAGACGCGACGGCTCAAGGGCGACGTGCACGCCGTACGACGGGACGCCCAGGACGACGGATCGGACCCGCAGGGACGCTGGCAGCGCGCGCTGTACGACCTGGCGCTGCACCAACTCAACGACCTGGACGAGCACTTGGCCCAGCTGCGGGAGGGCCCACCCGCGCCCGCGGTGGTCGAGCCGGCCCCCGCCACCGGAACCGCGCCGACCGCTCCCCGGCGCGACTCCCTGCTCAGCAGGGTGGGCAGCGCGGAGTGGAACCTGCTGACGGACGAGGCCAGTTGGTCCGGCGAGCTCTACCAGATCCTGGGCCGCGATCCGCAGACTCCCCCGCTCACCCTCGACGAACTGCCGTCCCTGGTCCTCGACGAGGACCGGCCGAGGCTGACGTCGATGGTCACGGACTGCCTCGTCGACGCCAAGCCCATCGACGGGGAGTTCCGCGTCCTGCGCCCGGACGATGCCGTGCGCACCGTGCACATGATGGGCGAGCCCGTGCTCGACGCCGACGGCAGCACCGCGTCCATGTGGGCCGTGCTGCGGGACGTCAGCGAACTGCGCCGCAGCCAACGGGTGGTGAGCGAGACCCGTGACTCGCTGCAGCACCACCAGCACCGCGCGCAGACCGAGCACCGGCTCGCGGTCGAGCTGCAGGAGGCTGTGCTACCGCCGTGGCGCGGCTCCCTGCGGCTCCCGCGACGCAGCCCCGAGACCCTCGATCTGGCGGCGCGCTATCTGCCGTCCTCGACGAGCGCGATGATCGGCGGCGACTGGTACGACGCCCTCGAACTCGCCGACGGCGACATGCTGCTCAGCGTCGGCGACCTCACCGGCCACGGCGTCGCCGTGACCTCGGGCATGGCGACCCTGCTGGGTGCCGTGCGCGGCATGGCCATGGCGGGCACCCAGCCGGGACAACTGCTGTCCTGGCTCAACCAGTTACTCGACGCCACCGTGCAGCCCGCGCTCGGCAGCGCGATCTGCTGCCGCTACCGGCCCGAGACCCGCACCCTCGCCTGGGCGCAGGCCGGACACCCCGCCCCGCTGCTGTTCCGCGACGGGACGGGGCGCAGGCTGAGCGCACCGGACGGCGTCCTGCTCGGCGCGACCTCGGGCGCCTCCTACGAGCAGGCCGAAGAGCCCCTCGAACCCGGCGACCTGCTCGTGCTGCACACCGACGGGCTGGTGCCCGGGCACGACAGCATGGCGGCCGTGAACCGTCTCCTCGACCTGGCCCCGCGTTTCGACGAGGCGCGCACCGCACAGGACTGTGTACGGATGGTCGTGGAGGAGTTCGGCGGGACCGAGCGCGAGGACGACGCCTGCGTGCTCATCGCCAAGGTGACCGGCTGAGAATCGGCCGCCTGAGAATTCGGGGTTCCAGCGCACAAACCCCCTATGCCCGTGCGCTGTTGCCGCCCTTGGCCACCCTCGGCAGGGCCAGCTTGATCTCCTCCCTCAGCTCGTAGATCTTCGGGTAGCTGGAGTACTCGGCGGTGAGCCGGTACATCTGCCGCAGCCGGTCCCAGGTGCGGTGCGAGGAGTTGGATCCCATCGACACCAGAGCCAGCCGGGCGTACCGGTCCGCCTGTTCCGGGTCGTCCGCGATGAAGCAGGCCGAAGCCATCGACAGGAAGTCGAAGATCTTCGACCGCTGCCGTCCGTCGACCCGCAGCGCCAGGGCCTTCTCCGCGTAGTGCTGGGCGTGCACGGCCGCGGTCGGCTCGTGCTCCGCCAGCGTGCGGTAGGCCAGGGCCTGCATGCCGTACAGATCCTCCTCCTTGAAGGTCTGCATCCAGCTGGGCGGTGGCACGTCGCCCTGGTCCGAGACGAAGAGGTCCTCCGCCTGTCCGAGGGTGCGGCGCATCGCCTGCCCCTTGCCCATGGACGCCTGTGCCCAGGCCTCGATGGTGTAGAGCATCGCCCTGGTGCGCGGCAGCACCTGTTCCCCGGAGCCGGACTGGGCGAGCTTCATCAGGTCGAGTGCGTCGTCGGGCCGGCCCAGGTGCACCATCTGGCGAGCCGCTCGGGAGAGCGCCTCCCCGGCGCGGGGCCGGTCGCCGCCCTCACGGGCCGCATGGGCGGCGATGACGAAGTACTTCTGGGCCGTGGGCTCCAGGCCGACGTCGTGCGACATCCAGCCCGCGAGCACGGCGAGGTTGGCGGCGACGCCCCACAGGCGCCGCTGCAGATGATCGGGGTGTCGGTAGGCGAGCATGCCGCCCACCTCGTTGAGTTGGCCTACGACCGCCTTGCGCTGCAGCCCGCCGCCGCGAGCCGCGTCCCACGCCCGGAACACCTCGACGGAACGCTCCAGTTCCTCGATCTCCTGCGATCCGATGGGGGCGGCCTCGTAGCGGTCGAACCCAGCGGGGTCGGCGTGCAGGGGATCGTCGAATCTGGGGGCGTCGGCCGTCAGGGACGGATCGGAGTGCAGCCAGTCGTGCATGGCGCTGCTGAGTGCGGATCCTGCGGTGAGCGCGACGCCCGCACCCACCAAGCCGCGTCGGTTGAGCATGAGGTCCATTCCCGTGAATTCGGTGAGGACCGCCGCGGTCCGCTCGGGCGCCCACGGCACACCGTCGGGATGTTCCACACTCCCGGCGTCCTGCCGTTTCCCCGTACGCCCGTGCCGGACCAGACCGAGGTCCTCGATGGTCACGACACGGCCGAGACGCTCGGTGAACAGGGCAGCCAACACACGGGGCACCGGATCGCGCGGGATCTCTCCCGTGTCGATCCAACGCCGCACCCGTGAGGTGTCGGTCGACAGCTGGGGGTGACCCATGGCCGCCGCCTGCCGGTTGACCAGCCTCGCGAGTTCACCCTTGGACCAGCCGGCCAGGCCGAACAGGTCCGAAAGGCGGGTGTTGGGTTGTCCGCTCACGTCAAGCCCCCAGGTTCTCGGCTGAGTTGACAGTAGCCCGGTGGGAGGTGCCGAGCGACTATTCGCCAGGGTTCGCCAGGGTGCGCCAGATGGTGTGCCACTGGGCCATGGGTGTCAGGTAGGAACGCGCCACCCCGACCCGGCCGCTGCCATATGACGGGAGCACTCCCCAGGGTGCACCTCGGGCGGTCGGGCCGGGTCAGCGCACTGCGCAGACATGCACTGCAGGCACACGAAGGGATCTGTTTCGCCCATGTACGCAGCATCGTCCTCCGTGTCCGCCCCGCCCCGGCCGCTGCACCCCCGCCCGGCGGGCAGCGGTCCTTACCTCGACCCCGCTCGCCCGGCGGCCCCCGTGCTCGGTGCCGGCAGGACGCGGCGCGCTCCGGGGCTCGGCACCCAACCGCTCAGCGGGAGACTCGACTTGTCCGGCCCTCAGGGCGCGCAGCTGCGTACGGCGATCGCGTCGGTGCACCGGATCTGTCCGGAGTTCGCTCCGGTCCAGGTGTTGCGCCGCAGCGGTCGCTCCGTCCTCCTGGTGGGGACGACCGGGCGCAGCACGGCCGTCGCGAAGTGTTTACTGGACCACTCCCCCGCGTGGGCGGAGCGGATCCGCCACGAGATAGCGGCATACCGCTCGTTCGTCCGGCACCGCCCGCCCGTGCGGGTGCCCCGGTTGATCGCGGCGGACCCGGACAACTGCACCCTGGTGATCGAGCGGATGCCGGGACGCGTGGCGGCGCTGCACCGGCACCCGGCGGAGGCCCCGCCGCGGGCGGACATCCGGGCGGCGCTCGGCGCGATCTGCCGGCTGAACGCCTGGCGGCCGCCGGCGGGCACCTTCGACGCCCCGCTGGACTACGCGGCCCGTATCTCCCGCTACCACGAGCTGGGGCTGCTCACCGACCGGGACATGGGTGACCTGCAGAAGCTGCTGCACGGCATCGCGACGACCTCGGGCCGGCACGGCATGGGACAGTTCTGCCACGGCGACGCACTGCTCTCGAACATCCTTCTGTCACCGGCCGGTCCAGTGCTGGTGGACTGGGAGCACGCGGGCTGGTATCTGCCGGGGTACGACCTGGCGACGCTGTGGTCGGTGCTCGGGGACGCGCCGGTGGCCCGTCGTCAGATCAGCCAGATCGCGCAGTCGGCGGGCCCGGCCTCGCGCGACGCGTTCCTGGTGAACCTGATGCTCGTGCTGACCCGTGAGATCCGCACCTATGAAACGGCCGTGCAGCGTTCGATGCACGACACGACCCCGGCGGCACCGGGAGTGGCCCACCCCGGTGCTGCGCCGTCCGGCGAGGAGCAGCGCCTACTGCTGAGGCGGCTGCACGACGACTGCCAGCTGGCCCGACGGGCCGTACGCGCGGCGGTCGGCACTCGCTGACGGGGACGAGGGTCCGCGGTGCGCCCGAGACAGCGGCGCACCGCGGACCTTCGTATGTCCGCCCTCGCACGGCCGCTCGCAAACAGCCCATTGGTGTAAGCCACTGACGCCCCGCAGGCCCGCAAGGTGCCGCCACGAAACTCCCGGGACACCCGCTTGACAAGGGAATTCGTCTTTCCCTGGGCATGATTGACGGATCGTCGGCCAGCCGGTACCACTGACGCACGCCCGGCCCCGCACGGCTCATCGCGACCGACCGTCCCAGGAGGCTGCAATGCGAGGATCCGACCCGACCAGCGCCTCCGGGCACAGACATACGCGAGCCGCCGTCGGCGCGGTCGCCACCGCGGCACTGCTGCTGCCCCTGCTCGGCGCGACCCCCTCCGGCGCACAGAGCTCGGCGAACAGCCTCCAGCTGGCGTTCGCCTCGGCGGCCGCCCGGTACGAGGTCCCGCAGAGCGTCCTCCTCGGCGTCTCCTACCTTCAGTCCCGCTGGGACGCGCACGCCGGGGCACCGAGTGTGACCGGCGGCTACGGCCCGATGCACCTGACCGACGCCCGGACCGCGCTCGCCGAGGCCCCGCACCACAGCGAGGGCACGGAGGACGCGCGCGGCGACAGCGCCCGGGCGGCCCTGCTGCCCGAGACGGAGGTGCCGGCGCCGAAGGAGTTCCCGGCCCGGCTCACGACGTTGCCGAAGGCGGCGGAACTGACCGGGCTCAGCGCCGAGGAACTGCGGACCGATCCCGCGGCGAACATCGCCGGCGGCGCCGCACTCCTGGCCGACGCGCAGAAGGACCTGGGCGAACCGCTCAGCGATGACCCCGCGGATTGGTACGCGGCGGTGTCCCGCTTCTCGGGCGCCGACGACACCGCGACGGCGACGGCCTACGCCGACGACGTGTACGACGTGATCCGCACCGGCGAGGAACGCGCCACGGACGCCGGCCAGCTGGTCGCCCTGGCGGCCCAGCCGGACGTCACCCCCGACACCTCCGCCATGAAGCGGGCCGGTCTCCGCACGCTCGGCCGCGGGGCCACGCAGTGCCCGAAGTCGGTGTCCTGCGAGTGGATCCCGGCACCGTACGAGGAGTTCGGCGACAACGACTACGGCAACCACGACCTGGGCGACCGCCCGACGTCACAGAGCATCAAGTACATCGTCATCCACGACACCGAAGGCACCTGGGAAGGCGTCCTCAACCTCGTCCAGGACCCCACCTACGTCTCCTGGCAGTACACACTGCGCTCCACCGACGGGCACATCGCCCAGCATGTGAAGGCCAAGGACGTGGCCTGGCACGCGGGCAACTGGTACGTCAACGCCAAGTCGATCGGTCTGGAGCACGAGGGCTTCCTGGCCAATCCGGACGCCTGGTACACGGAGGCGATGTACCGCTCCTCGGCGCGGCTGGTGAAGTACCTCGCCAAGAAGTACGACATCCCGCTGGACCGGCAGCACATCCTCGGCCACGACAATGTGCCGGGCCCGACCACGGCCACCGTCGGCGGCATGCACACCGACCCCGGGCCGTACTGGGACTGGCGGCACTACTTCGAGCTGCTCGGCCACCCCTTCAAGGCCGCCGGCGGCAAGGAGGCCGCGCTGGTGACGATCCGGCCCGACTACGCGACCAACCAGCCGGAGTACACGGGCTGCGTCACCAAGGGCGAGCCGTGCGCGGCGCACGGCTCCAGCGAGGTACGCCTGTACTCCGGGCCGGGCAGGAGCTACCCCCTGATCAAGGACATCGGTCTGGGCACGGTGCCGGGCACCGGGGTGAACGACATCTCCTCGCGGGTCTCCACCGGTCAGCAGTACGCGGTCGCCGGGCGCGACGGAGACTGGACGGCGATCTGGTACCTGGGCCAGAAGGCCTGGTTCGAGAACCCGAGCAAGGACCCGGCCGCGGTCAGCGCGAAGGGCCAGGTGGTGACGCCCAAGGCCGGCGTGGAGAGCGTCCCGGTGTACGGGCGCGCGTACCCCGAGGCCTCCGCGTACCCGGCGGGAGTGCCCGCGCAGGCGGTGTCGCCGCTGCCGTACAAACTGCCCAAGGGCCAGAAGTACGTGGTCGGCGACAAGGTGCCGGGTGAGTACTACTATGCGGTCACGTTCACCACGGACTCGCACCAGGTCGTGGTCGGCAAGGATCTCTACTACGAGATCCAGTTCGGTCACCGGGTGGCGTTCGTGCGGGCGGCCGACGTCGACGTGCAGGTCTCCCGGTAGGGAACGTCCGGCGGTTGGCGGCGCCACTCCTCGGTGAGAGGCGGTCGCGGAGGTTCAGGCCTTCCAGGTGTAGTGGCGGCCCGCGACCGCCTTGAACGTCAGCTCGCCGCTTGCGAACAGGTCACTGCGCAGGGTCAGTTCACGTGTCCGTACCGCCGCCAGCGCGATCCGGGTCGCCCGGCCGCCGACCCACTCGACGTCGACGGTGGCACCGCCACGGGCCCGCAGTCCGCGGACCGAGCCGTCGGGCCAGGCGGCGGGCAGGGCGGGCAGCACCTCGATCACGCCGTGCTGGCTCTGCAGGAGCATCTCCACGATCCCCGACGTGGCACCGAAGTTGCCGTCGATCTGGAACGGCGGGTGGGTGTCCCAGAGGTTGGGCAGGGTGGAGAGCCGGAGTTGTTCACCGAGCATGAGGTGGGCGTGGTCGCCGTCGCGCAGCCGGGCCCAGAAGTTGACCTTCCACGCCTTGGACCAGCCGGTACCGCCATCACCGCGGGCGGTGAGGGAGACCTTGGCCGCCTCGGCCCACCGGCTGCCGGGCTCGATCTGGCGTCCCGGGTGGAGGGCGAACAGGTGGGAGACATGGCGGTGTTCGTCGGTGGGATCGTCCAGGTCGGCCTTCCACTCCTGGAGTTGTCCCCAGGAACCGATGCGCAGGCCGGGGTCGAGCCGCCCGAGCGTCTCTTCCAGACGGCGGCGGAAGCCGGGTGAGTCACCGAGGATCCGGGCCGCTTCGAGGGTGTTGGTGAACAGGTCGTGGACGATCTGCTGCGACATGGCCGCACCGGCCGTGAAGTCCCCGTGCTCCGGCGAGTAGCTGGGCGTGACGACGAGGGTGCCGTCGCGCGGGTCGGTGCGCAGGTTGTCCAGCCAGAACTCGGCGGCCTCCTTCAGCACCGGGTAGGCGGTGGTGCGGAGGTAGGCCGTGGAGCCGCCGAACCGGTAGTGCTCGTAAAGCTGTTGGGTGAGCCAGGCCGCCGCCTCGGGGAACCAGAACGCGGTCGCCCAGTCGTGCACTCCGGTGAAGCCGTACGGATTGGTCTCGTTGTGCACGACCCAGCCGCGCGAGCCGAACATCTCCCGTGCGCTGCGGCGTCCCGGAGCGCGCAGCGCCTCGACGAAACGGTCGTAGGGCTCCGTCGTCTCGGCGAGGTTCGCGGCCTCGGCGAGCCAGTAGTTCATCTGCAGGTTGATGTTGACGTGGTAGTCGGCGGACCAGGGCGGCGAGGTGCTCTGGTTCCAGACGCCCTGGAGGTTGGAGGGCAGGGAGCCGGGGCGTGAGGAGGCGATGAGAAGGTAGCGGCCGTACTGGAAGAAGAGGGCTTCCAGGGCGCGGTCGGCCGCGGTCGGGCCGGCGGTGTAGGCGGACAGCAGCCGGTCCGTGGGGACGTCCGCGGGCGGTTCCTGGCCGATGTCGAGGGCGACCCGGCGGAACAGAGCGCGGTGGTCACGCAGATGGCGGCGCAGGAGCGCCCGGTGGTCGGTGCCCGCCTGCTGGACGGTCCGGGTGACGGTGGTGTGCGGGTCCGCGCCCCGGTAGTCGGGGTAGGTGTCGGCGTAGTCGGTGCCCGCGGCCAGGACGAACCAGGCGCTGTCGGCGCCGGTCACGGTGACGGTGCCGTCGGTGCGGGAGCTGAGGGTGCCGCCCTGGCTGTGGACCCGGATCCGCGCCTCGAAGCGCAGACCGTTGTCGGTGAGCGCGCCCCGCACGGTCAGGGTCCCGTCGGCCGCGGTGGTGGTGAAGTCGGCGCGCGGCGAGGTGTACCGGAGGGTGAAGGTGACGCTGCCGGGCCGGTCGGCGCTCAGCCGGCCCACGATCGCGCCGTCGGGGTGGGAGGCGAAGAACTCCCGCCGGTGGCGCACCCCTTGGTCGGTGTACGTGACGGACGCGACGGCCTTGTCGAGGTCGAGCTCGCGGCGGTAGTCGTCCGGGGTGGTGGCCGGTGCGCCGGGGAGGTCGAGGTGGAGGTCGCCGAAGGTCTGGTGGGCGCCGTAGCCGACGCGGCGCTGGCCGAGGCGGGCGGCGACCGCGTCGGGGTCGAGGGTGGTCCGGGCGTCGAGATCGTCCTGGACGGCGGTGACGGCGCCGGGGCGGGCGTCGCGCCAGTTGCCGTGGTCGTAGCCCTGGGCCGAACCGGGGCCGCCGGTCCACAGGGTCTTCTCGTTGAACTGGAGCCGTTCGGAGGCGAGGGTCCCGAAGATCATGGCGCCGAGTGCGCCGTTGCCGATGGGGAGGGCTTCGCGTTCCCAGTCGGTGGCGGGGGTGGCGTACCAGAGCACCAACGGCTGCCCCGATACATCGGAGGAATCGGCGGCCGCTTCTCCGACACCGGCCCCTAACGCGAGCGCACCGGCACCGCTTGCCGCGGCCTTTAACGTCGTTCTTCGAGTGATCTCATACGACATGACCTTGACGCTAGAGGTCCGATGACTTGGCGACAAGGGTCATGACAAGGCGTGCGGGATCCCGAACAGGGAGGGGTCGGGGTCAGCCCTGCTGGAAGAGCTCCGCCGGCAGCGGCTTCAGGAGGGCGTACAGATCGTCGGTGATCGGGCGGTCCCACGCGGCGATGGTCACCAGGACGTTGTCGCTGCGGTCGAACTGCACGCAGGAGATCCGGCCCTCGGAGAGCTTCAGGCGCCGCACCACCAGGAGGTTGTCGCCCTGCATCACCGGCACGTCCTCGGCGCCCACGACGGTCACCTCCTCCTCGTTCTCCAGCGCGATCAGCAGCTGGGCCACCTCGAAGGGGACCTCGCCCTCGGCGAGCTCCCGGGCCGGGGAGCCCTCGGGGAGGTTGCCGATGATCATCGCGGGGCCGCGGCCGCCGAACAGGTCGTAGCGCAGGAAGACACCCTGGCAGGTGCCGTCGGGAGCGGGCAGCAGACCGGCGCCGAGGTTGCCGGGCCAGTCGCCCGGGTCCATGGCCAGGACGTCGAAGTCGGGGCCGGCGGGAGTTGCGCTGCGGCGGCGGAGGAACGACATGCGCCCATGGTACGGGGTGCCGTTCGACGATGGGCACGTGCGGTCCTGGGGTGCTTCGGTCGATATCCGGGTGCGGGTGGGTGGGAGCTGGGCGCGCCCGCGCGGCGGAGCCGTCCATCGACACGGCCCCGCGCCCCTTGGTGGGTGGGGCTACGTCGGTTCGAGAGCCGACGCCAGTCCACTGTGGTCGGTGCCCAGCTTTCGGTAGACCGCCGAGAGCAGGCGGGTGACCGCCGGCTCGTCGATGCCGAGCCCGTCGGCGATCTCACGCTTGGTGCGGCCCTCGGCCGTCATGGTGGCTGCCGTGCGCTCGCGAGTCGTCAGCGTGTCCGTATCCGTGCTGTGGAGGCGACGCGGGCGCAACCCCGCCGCCGCGAGTTCGTCGCGGGCCGCCTCCACCAGGCCGTCCGCTCCGCACTGCACCGCCGCGTCCAGGCCTCGGTAGAGGTGCTCCGCCGCCTCCGTGGGGCGCCCCGTGCGCCGTAGCTCCGTCCCCAGCGCCACCAGCGCGCATGCCAGCTCGTAGGCGGCCGGGGAGCACTCCAGGTGGGCGACCGACTCCTCGAGGTACTTCACCCGGACCGTGCCCGAGGACACCTCGGCGGCCGTGCGCAGAGCCTGGCCGATGGCGGAGGGGGCGCCGAACTGGCGGGCGCGGGCCAGCGCTTCGAGGGCGGTGGAGACCGCGCGTTCGGGGGCGTCGTGGCTCTCGGCTCGGGCGAGGTGGAGCTGCCAGGGGCACCAGGCGGGGTTGCGGATGCCACGGGGGTCGAGACGGCGGCCCGCCGCCGCGAGCTCGGCGGCCGCTTCCTTGGTGAGGCCGCGGGCGAGCAGCAGTTCGCCGTGGACCGTCTGGACGTCGGGGAAGACCACGGCGGCCGGGAAGGGTTCGTTGAAGGAGTAGTCCTCGGCGGTCTGCGCGGCTTCCGTGACGCGCCCGCGGGCCAGCAGGACCTCGATCAGGATGCCGACGGCGTACCAGTGGGCGGGTGTGCCCGGCCCGACGCGTTCGGCCAGCCTCAGTCCCGCGCGCACGAAGTCCTCGGCCTCGGCGAGCCGGCCGCGGCGGAAGCGGAGGTAGGCGAGGAGCGTGTAGCCGAAGGAGAGGTGGGCGCCGCGCCAGCCCTGCCGTTCGAAGTCGGCGATCCCGGCGGCGAAGAGCTCTTCCGTACGGCCGGGGCGGTCCGCGTACATGAAGGCCATCGCCACCAGTACGGGCACCTCGAAACCGCGGTCGGGTTCGGCCCAGCCGAGACCGCCGACGAGGGCGCGTTCGGCGTGGTGGAGGACGACGTGGGCGGGTTCGCCGCGCAGCGTCGCGTCCCAGGCGCGCAGGCCGATGATGTACCGCTCGGTGAGGTCGCGGCCCTTGAGACGGTCGGCGAGTCTGGTGAGACGGCGGGAGCGGGAGGGGTGGTCGGGCTCGTCGGCACGGAAGGCGTCCCACATGAACTGCTCGGCGACCATGCGCAGTTTGACGCGCGCGTCCTCGGTGACGCGGATCTCCCGGGCGAGGGTGTCGGAGGCCTCGGCGAGCCGGTCGCTGTGGGCGAGGACCTGGGAGAGCCGGTAGACGATGTGATGCCGCAACTGTCGGTCGGCGATGGGCTCCTCCAGCGCGGCGCGCAGATGGTTCACCGTGGTCGCCGGTTCGGTGAGCAGGGACGCGCTGCCCAGTTCGTACAGCACGGCTGCCCGGTCCTCGAAGAGCGGGGGCTCGCGCAGGGCCCGGGCGAGGTAGCTGCGGGCGGCGTCGGGGGCTCCGGAGCGGACCGTCTCGCCTGCGGCGGCGCGCAGTTGCTGTACGACCCAGGTGTCGCCGTCGGGGTGGGTCTCCAGGAGATGGCGGGCGGCGGCCGAGGGGCCCTGTCCGTCGTCGATGACGCACCAGGCGGCCTGGCCGTGCAGGGCGACACGGACCCCCGGGGGGATGGCCCGGTAGACGGCGGTGGCGATGAGCGGGTGGACGAACTCCAGGGTGTCGGCACCGGTGAGGACACGGGCGCCGCGCAGGGCGTCCGCGGCGTCTGCGGCCTCCTCCTGGCCGAGCCCCGCGACGGCGGCGGCCAGCAGGGGGTGGATCTCGGTGCCGAGGACGGCGCAGGCCCAGGCGAAGCGGACGGTGGAGGTGCCGAGCCGTTCGAGCCGGGCGATCAGTCCGCTGCCCTTGACCGCGGCGGCGAGGTCGCGCAGCAGATGGGCACCGGCCTCGGTGGGGGTCAGGCCGCGGTCGCGCACCTTGGCCGTGAGTTCGACGGTCTCGAAGGGGTTGCCCGCGGTGACGGCCCAGCACTCGCGGCAGAACGCGTCGTCGGCGTAGGTGCCGAGTGCTTCGCGGACGAGACCGGCGACGGCGACCGCGCTGAGCGGCTCCAGGTCGAGGGGACGGCCCCCGGACCGGCCGGGCAGCACCCGGAACGACTCGGCGTGATCAGGGAGTTCGTCGGGCCGGTACCCGACGACGAGCAGCAGCGGGAGTTCCTCGGCGCGCGGCGCGAACGCGGCCAGCCAGCGCAGTGATTCAGGATCCGCCCAGTGGGCGTCGTCGAGGACCAGGACCATCGGCGCGCGCTGCACGGCGAGATGGGTGAGCACCCAGTCCAGTCCGTCCCGCAGACCCTGCTGATCGGGCGGGGCGCCGTCGGTGGGCGCGCACAGTCCGAGGGCCGGGCCGACGATGTCGTACCAACTGCCCAGCCGGGCCCGGAGATCGGTCTCCGCCGCGCCGGCGAACTGGGGTTGCAGAAGTTGCCGGGCCACGTGGAAGGCGACGCGCTGCTCCTGGTCCCCGCCGCGCGCGGAGAGCACGGTGCAGCCCCGTGCGGCGGCACGTCGGCGGACCTCGGCCAGCAGGGTCGTCTTGCCGATCCCGGCCCTTCCGGCGAAGGCGAGCAGCGCGCCGCGCGGCCGGCCGGACGACTCCGACCCGTCCGCGCGCAGACCGGTGAGCTCGCCCAGCGCCTCGTCCACGGCGGCGAGTTCACTCTCACGCTCGAAAAGCGTTTTGCTGCTCCTGGTGCTGCGCCGACCCATGGTGCACCCCCTGCCACGGTGGTACACCCACGCGGGGAGCGGGCGCGCACCGTGACCTACAGGCACCTCAGCGTACGCTTCCGGCGGGCGGCGCGAGCCCGTCTCGGCGGGCTCCGCCCAAGTCAACTCGAACAGGTCGGCCTTGATCGGTCCGACTCGTCACGGTGTGCGGCTAGGCGCTCCCCTTGTGCCGCTCATGATGCCGGGCCACCCGGGCCCGGTTCCCGCAAGCCGGCTTGCACCACTCCTGTCGCGGATGCTCCTTGACGAAGTACCGCACACAGCGCGGCGCGTGGCACGCGCGCAACCGCTCCCGGTCGGGGCCCGCGAGGAAGCCGATCACGGCCTGCGCGAGGACCGCCGTCAGTTCCCCCTCGCCGCGCACCGCCCGATGCCGTACGGAGGGTCCGGAGCCGTCGGGCCAGCGCAGAACCGGGACGGTGGGGGTGCGAGCGGCAGCCGCGTTGAGCAGTTCGACGGCTTGCGGTGCGGGCAGCAGCCGCGCGGCGTCGGCGGGGCTCGGCTCTCCGGGTCCTACCGCGCGGGCGAACAGGGCCCGGACGGCGGCGCGCAGCTCTCGTACGGCGGTCAGCTCCGCGTCTGCGGCCTCGTACGCGGCGGCGTCCGGCACCACGTCGGGGTGGGCCCGCACCCATGCGGTGAGCCCGGCGGGCTCGCCCAGGTCATCGGCCACGCCCCCGTGTCCGTCGTGGCGGACGGTGAGGGCGAGGTCGAGCGCGAGGCGGGTGTCCCTGTCGGTCGAGTCCTGCATGGACCTAATGATAGGCGGCCCTCTCACCCATTAGGCATTCCCGGGTTCCGGCGGGACCACCGCCACCGGGCTCGCCGCGTGCAGCAGTACCGCCTGTGTCACCGAGCCCATCATGCGGGCAGGCGCCAGCAGCCGGCGCCGGTGGCGGCCGACGACGACCAGCTCGGCGTCCTGGGAGGCCCCGACGAGATACCCGGCCGCGTCACCCGGGGCCACTTGGAGGTCGACCCGCACCTCGACATGGCGCTGGCGGTGCGGGGCGAGGAAGCCCTCGGCCAGCGTGCGGGCCTCTCTCTCGACGGCGTCCTGGTCGATCATCACGGGCACGAGCTCGCCCGGCATCGCCCACGACTGGAGCGGCCACTGGTAGGCGGTGACGACCTGGAGGCGGGCGCCCCGCAGGGCGGTCTCGGTGAAGGCGAAGGCGAGCGTGGTCTCGTCGGGGCTGTCGGCCTGGAGGCCGACGACCACGCGCGGTCCCGCTCCGGCAGGCGTCCGCGAGTCCTCCCCCACTGCCCCAAAGGCGTGGGAGGTGCCCCCATCACGACCCGGCCGCGGCACCACGACCACCGGGCACTCCGCGTCGCGTGCGGCGGCCATGCCGTTGGAGCCGAGCAACAGGCTCGCGAAACCGCCCCGCCCCCGCGAACCGAGCACCAGCAGCTGCGCGGTCGAGCCCAGTTCGGGCAGCAGCGCGGGCGGTGCGCCCTCCAGCGCGAGGTATTCGGTCGTAGGCGGGTCGGCGATCTGCGCCACCCGGGTGCGCGCCTCGTCCAGCACCGAGTCCCGGTCCGGCTCCGGCGGAGCTGCGGTCAGGACGTCGGGCCGGGCCCACGCGGCGTACTGCCGGACATGGACCACCCGCAACGGTGCCCGGCGCCTGCGGGCGGCGTCGAGGGCCCAGTCCAGGGCGCGCAGGCTGTCGTCCGAACCGTCGACCGCCGCGATGACCGGCAGAGTGCTCATGGGTTCCTCACCTCCGGGGTACGACCTGTCCCCCGGCAGCCAGCGTCGCTCAGACGCCGGCCCCGGCGGGCTGCTCAAGGTCGCGTGTCCGGAAAAACAGGTGGAACACCGCCGGATCGGCCCGTCACCTCATGTGAGGTCGAACTCCCCTTCCCGCGCGCCCGACACGAACGCGCCCCACTCGGCAGGCGTGAAGATCAGGGAAGGGCTCTCCGGGCGGCCGCTGTTGCGCATCGCGATGAAACCCTCGACAAAGGCGATCTGGACATCCCCCAGGCCACGGCTGCTGGAGTGCCAGTCGGCGCTGGTGAGGTCCAGCTCGGGCTTGTCCCAGCCCATGAGCGGCTGTTGCTGGATGGTGGTCTCGGCCACGTCCGTGCTCCTCCCGATTGCGTCGTCCGCGGTCAGCCTAGCGATCGACTCCGAGTGCCGACAGGCCACGTGAGGGGGACCTTTCGGTGACCTTCCGGGAGGCAATTCACGCATCAGGGGGTTCGGACCCCACCAGCCACATCGAGAAGAACTGCGATCCGCCGCCGTAAGCGTGTCCCAGCGCCCTGCGGGCGCCTTCCACCTGGTGCTCCCCGGCCTGCCCGCGCACCTGCAGAGCCGCCTCCGCGAAGCGGATCATTCCGGAGGCGCCGATGGGATTGGTGGACAGGACGCCGCCCGACATGTTGACGGGCAGATCGCCGTCCAGCTCCGTCACTCCCGCCTCGGTGAGCTTCCAGCCCTCGCCCTCGTCGGCGAAGCCGAGGTTCTCCAGCCACATGGGCTCGTACCAGGAGAACGGCACGTACATCTCCACGGCGTCGATGTCCCGGCGCGGATCGGCGATGCCCGCCTGCCGGTACACATCGGCCGCGCAGTCCTTTCCGGCCTGTGGCGAGACCGCGTCCTTGCCCGCGAAGAGGGTCGGCTCGCTGCGCATGGCGCCGCCGAGCATCCACGCGGGCGGGCGCGGGGCGCGGGCCGCCCCCGCCCGGTCGGAGAGCACCATCGCGCAGGCGCCGTCGGAGGACGGGCAGGTCTCGGAGTAGCGGATCGGGTCCCAGAGCATGGGCGAGGCCTGGACCTTCTCCAGGGTGATGTCGTGCTCGTGGAGATGCGCGTACGGGTTCTTCAGCGCGTTGCGCCGGTCCTTGTACGCCACCAGCGAGCCGACCGTGTCAGGCGCACCGCTGCGCCGCATGTACGCGCGTACGTGCGGGGCGAAGAAGCCGCCCGCCCCGGCCAGCAGGGGCTGCTGGAAGGGGATCGGCAGGGACAGGCCCCACATGGCGTTGGACTCGGACTGCTTCTCGAAGGCCAGCGTCAGGACGGTGCCGTGCACGCGGGCCGCGACGAGCCCCGCGGCGACCAGTGCCGTCGAACCGCCCACCGAGCCCGCCGTGTGCACCCGCAGCATCGGCTTGCCCACCGCGCCGAGCGCGTCCGCGAGATACAGCTCCGGCATCATGACGCCCTCGAAGAAGTCGGGCGCCTTGCCGATGACGACGGCGTCGATGTCGGCCCAGTCCAACTCGGCGTCGTCCAGGGCCCGTCGCGCCGCCTCCCGTACGAGCCCGGCGATCGACACGTCCCGCCGGGCGGCGACATGCTTGGTCTGACCGATGCCTATGACGGCCACGGGCTCCTTGCTCATCGCGGATCCCCTTCCAGTACGGCGACCAGGTTCTGTTGCAGACAGGGGCCGGAGGTGGCGTGTGCGAGGGCCCGGTCGGACTCCCCGCGATGGATGCGGGCGGCGGCCTCGCCGATGCGGATCAGTCCGGCGGCCATCATCGGGTTGGCGGCGAGCGCCCCGCCGGACGGGTTGACCCGGACGTCGGCGTCCAGCCTCAGTGCCTTGCGCAGCACGATCTCCTGGGAGCTGAACGGCGCGTGCAACTCGGCGGTTTCGACGGGCCGTTCGAAGGCGCCCGCCTTCTCGGCGGCGAGGCGGGTGGAGGGCGAGTCGGTCAGGTCGCGGACGCCGAGGGAGTGTGCCTCGATGCGGTGGTCGATGCCGCGGATCCAGGCGGGGCGCGTGCACAGGTCGCGGGCCCGCTCCCCGGCGGCGAGCACCACCGCGGCCGCTCCGTCGCCGATCGGCGGGCAGTCGCCGGTGCGCAACGGCCGTACGACGTACTCCCCTTGCGGGACGTCTCCCTTGAGCTGGGCGCGCGGGTTGTCGACGGCACGGCTGCGGGCGCCGATCGCGGCCAGCGCCGGTTCGTCGGTGGCGCCCGCGTCGATGAGTGCCTGCGCCTGGAGGGCGGCGAGGGCGACCGAGTCGGGCCACAGGGGGGCCACGTAGTACGGGTCGAGCTGGCGGGTCAGCACGTCGCGCAGCGACCCGGGTGAGGACTTGCCGTAGGAGTAGACGAGCGCGGTGTCCGCGTCCCCGGTGAGCAGTTTGGTCCAGGCCTCGTACAGCGCCCACGCGCCGTCCATCTCGACGTGCGACTCCGAGATCGGCGGCCAGGCGCCGACGCCGTCGAGGGCGAGGGTGAAGGAGAAGGCGCGGCCGGCGAGGTAGTCGCTGGAGCCGGAGCAGGTGAAGTCGATGTCCGCGGTCTTCAGGCCGGTCCGGTCCAGGACGTCGTGCAGGACCGGCATGAGCATCTCCACCTCGGACTGTTCCTCGGTGGTGCGCAGGACGTCGGACTGTGCGAAGGCGACGACGGCGATGTCCCTGGTCACAGCAGCTCCTTGTACGTCTCGTAGTCCGCGTCGGGTTCTCCGGTGGGCCGGTAGTGGTCGGGGAAGCGGCCCCCTTCCGTCCACACCGGTTCGACGCGCAGGCCCATCCGGACCTGGTCGTACGGGATGCCGCCGATGCGTCCGTGCAGCGCGAGCCCGGCTCCGTCGAGGGCGATGTGGCCGTAGACGTAGGGCACTTCGATGTCGAGGTTCTTCGCCTTGATGTTGACGATGCAGAACGTGGTGACCGTGCCGCCCGGTCCCACCTCCACCTGTTCCGAGGTGGCGACGCCGCAGGTGGGGCACGCGCCCCTGGGCGGCACGTACACCTTGCGGCAGGACGGGCAGCGTTCGCCGACGTTGCGTCGTTCGGAGAGGGCGTTGATGTAGGCGCTCTGGGCGCGTCCGGGTGAGTAGGTGTAGTCGAGGCGGGCGGCCGCGACGATGCCGGTGACCGGGTCCTCGAAGGCGCCGCTGTGGCCGCCCGGTTCGGCCGGGTCACCGTCGTACGGCTCGAAGCAGGCGATGTCGGTGATCGCGCCGACGCGGTCCTCGGCCCAGCGGACGCGGACGCGCAGGCCGGTGTGCACGGCGTCGGGGCCGGGCGCGTCGAGGGCGTGGAGGAGGGCGGTGTCGGCGCCGTCGAGGCGGACCAGGACCCAGGCGAAGGGCGAGGAGAGGGGCTGGCCGCGGCGGGGTTCGTGGTTCCAGGCCCAGGTGGTGACCGTGCCGGTGGGGGCGACCTCGACGAGGTCGCGGATCTCCTCGGCGGTGACGGGGTCGTACTCGACGGGGGGTACGAGGGTGCGGCCGTCGCCGGTCTTCACACCGAGCACGACGCGGTCGCGCAGGCCGGAGAGGAACGCGCTCTGGACGGGGCCGAGGGAGCGGGTGAAGGGGAATTCGACGACGAGGGGCGCTTTGAGGACTGCGGGCATCGGGGTTGCCTCCTTCGGAGCGGGGTGGGCGGCTCGCACCCGGGAGGGGCGCGAGGAACGGCGCGGCCGGCCACTGACGGCCCGCGGTGTCCGGACCGCCGCAACCGGCCGGGCGCTACGCTCGCTTGTAGGTGGGCGGTCGTTTCTCCGCGAAGGCGCGGGCCCCTTCCTTGGCGTCGGCGGTGTCGAAGACGGGCCAGCCGCGCCCCAGTTCGGCGGCGAGGCCGTCGGTCTCGGTCATCTCGGCGGTCTCGTACACCGAGGCCTTGACGGCCTCGACCGCCAACGGGCCGCAGGCGTTGACCTGTTCGGCGATCTCCAGCGCCTTGGTCAGTGCCGTGCCGTCGGGGACCACGTGTCCGATCAGGCCGATGTCCAGGGCCTCGCGGGCGCTGTACGGGCGGCCGGTGAGCAGCATCTCCAGGGCGTGGGTGCGCGGGATCTGGCGCTGGAGGCGGACCGTGGAGCCGCCGATCGGGAACAGGCCCCGCCTGACCTCGAACAGGCCGAAGGTCGCCGACTCGCCCGCGACCCTGATGTCGGTGCCCTGGAGCATCTCGGTGCCGCCCGCCACGCAGTGGCCCTCGACGGCGGCGATCACCGGCTTGCGGGGGCGATGGTGGCGCAGCATCGCCTTCCAGTGCAGGTCGGGGTCGGCCTTGAGCCGGTCCCGGTACTGCTCTCCCTCCATGCCCTTGCCGGCCAGGGCCTTGAGGTCCATGCCGGCGCAGAACGAGCCGCCCGCGCCGGTGAACACGATCGAGCGGACCGAGTCGTCGGCGTCGGCCTCGACCCAGCCGTCGTACAGGCCGACGAGCATCGCCAGCGAGAGCGCGTTCTTGGCCTCCGGCCTGTTGAGTGTGAGCACCAGTGTGGCGCCTTCGCGCTGCACAGTGAGGTGTTCCGTGCCACCCATCGCCCATCTCCCCTCTGAAAGAACGAGAACAGGTTGCAGGAGCGGCCCGGGCTCTTCAAGAGTTTTCTGACAGTCAGTCAGATTTCTTCGCGCGGAGCCTTCACAGTTGGGGCGCCCTTTGCTCTGATGACCGGCAACCGGTGCGGAGCGAGGTCAGGAGGAGCGGTGGAGTACAACCTTGCCGACCTGTTCGAGTCGGTCGTCGACGTGGTCCCGGACCGCGAGGCGCTGGTGTACATCGACGTCCCCGGCACGGGCGCGGAGCGCCGGCTGACGTACGCGGAGCTGGACACGGCGGCCAACCGCATCGGTCACCATCTGATCGACAGCGGGATACGGCCGGGTGAGCACGTCGGACTGCACATGTACAACGGCATCGAGTACCTCCAGGTCGCGCTCGGCTGCCTGAAGGCCCGGGCCGTGCCGGTGAACGTCAACTACCGCTACGTCGAGGAAGAGTTGGTCTATCTCTACCGGGACGCCGATCTGGTGGGCCTGGTCTTCGACGCGGAGCTCACCGACCGGGTGGCCGCCGCGCTGCCGCTGACCGAGAAGCTGCGCCACCTGGTGCGCGTGGGCGACGCCGTGCCCGGCGTGGACGCCGTGGCCTTCACGGACGCGGAGGCCGCCGGGTCCCCCGGGCGCGGGTTCCCGCAGCGCTCCGGCGACGACCAGTTCATCATCTACACCGGCGGCACCACCGGGATGCCCAAGGGTGTGATGTGGCGCCAGGAGGACCTGTTCTTCTCGGGGATGGGCGGCGGGGCGCCGACCGGCGAGCCGGTGAAGAAGCCCGAGGAGCTCGCCGAGCGGGTCGCGGCCGGCGGCTCGGGGATCACCTTCTTCCCCACTCCCCCGCTGATGCACGGCACCTCCACGCTCACCGCCTTCATCGGCTTCAACTTCGGCCAACGGGTCGTACTGCACCGCAAGTTCTCGCCCGAGGACGTGCTGCGGACGATCGAGCGGGAGAAGGTCACCAGCATGTCCCTGGTCGGGGACGCGATGCTGCGGCCGCTGATCGACGCCCTCAAAGGCCCCATGAAGGGCACGGACACCTCGTCGATGTTCAGCGTGTCCTCGTCGGGGGCGATCATGTCGGACACCGTGCGCCGGCAGTTCCTGGAGCTCGTCCCGAACGTGATGCTGCTCAACAACTTCGGCTCCTCGGAGTCCGGCTTCAACGGCACGGCCACCGACGACGCCGGCCCCGAGCGCGGCTTCCGGGTGCGGGTCAACTCCCGTACGCAGGTCGTCGATCCGGCCACGCACGAGCCGGTCGCCGTGGGCGAGGTGGGCCGCGTCGCGCAGTGCGGCCATGTGCCGCTGGGCTACTACAACGACCCGCGCAAAACCGCGGAGACCTTCTTCGAGAAGGACGGTGAGCGCTGGGTGCTGCTCGGCGACATGGCGACCGTGGACGAGGACGGCGTCGTCATCGTCCTCGGCCGGGGCTCCCAGTGCATCAACACCGGCGGCGAGAAGGTGTACCCCGAAGAGGTGGAGCAGGCGCTCAAGTCCCACCCCGACGTGTACGACGCGCTGGTGGCCGGGGTGCCGGACACCACGTGGGGCCACCACGTGGCAGCCGTCGTACAGCTGCGCGACGGCGCGCCCCGGCCGTCCCTCGACGACATCCGGACGCACTGCCGCGGCCGGCTCGCCGGGTACAAGATCCCGCGTCAGCTGGTGATCGAGGACTCCATCCAGCGGTCCCCCAGCGGGAAGGCCGACTACCGGTGGGCGCGGGAGGTGGCGGTGCGGGCGGACGGGTGATTCCCCGGCCCCCTTCCTCGGCTTTTACTCGGTTTTTCCTCGGTTTTCGTCCCGTGGCATTGAACCGAAGGTGACGTGCGGACGTACTGGTGGTGGCAGGCTCGGCCACAGGGCCCTGTTGGCATGCCATCGCAAGACCGTACGGAAGGACCGCCGGGTGTCGCTCTTCACACCTCGCTCTCGTCAGCTGCCGGAAGCCACCGAGGGCGGTGCGGAGACGGACGACCAGGAGACGGGGCAGCGGACGGTCGAGGAGGTCGGGGAGAAGCCCGGCTGGTTCGGCTGGCGGACCCGCTTCCCCCGTACCGCGCGCGGCGTGACCATCGGCACGACCGTCCTGGCAGCCGCCCTGGTGCTCGGCGCGCTGCTCATGCCCAACCGTCTCGACCGGATGAACGCCCAGGCGTTCCTGCGCCTGCCCGTGGAGGCGATCCTCCTCGCGGGCCTGCTCCTCGCGCTGCCGAGGCGGGCACGGCGCATCACGGCCGTCGTCTCGGGCGTGCTCATCGGGCTGTTCACCATCATCAAGTTCCTCGACATGGGCTTCCGCCAGACCCTGGCCCGCCCCTTCGACCTGGTCTTCGACTGGATCCTGCTGGACGACGCGACCGATTTCGTCCGGGAGTCGTTCGGCCGCTCGGGGCAGGTGCTCGCGGTGACCGGCGCGATCGTGCTGGCCGTCGCCGTCCTCGCCCTGTGCACGCTCGCCGTGGTGCGGCTGACGAACCTCCTGGTCCGGCACCGTCCCGTCGCGCTGCGCAGCACGCTCGTCCTCGGCATCGTGTGGATCGTCTGCTTCACGCTGGGCGTGCAGTTCGGCGGGGTCCCCTTCGCCACCAAGGGCAACACGCAGTTCGTCGCCAACCGGGTGCAGCAGGTCCGCGACGGCATCTTCGACGCCCAGGAGTTCGAGAAGAAGGCCACCGTCGACGCCTTCGCCAAGACCCCGCCCGACCAGCTGCTGACCGGGCTGCGCGGCAAGGACGTCCTGTTCACCTTCATCGAGAGCTACGGCCGGGTCGCCATCGACGACCCGGCGATGGCCCCGCAGATCGACGCGGCCCTCCAGCAGGGCAACAGCAGGCTCAAGGCCGCCGGTTTCGCCTCGCGCAGCGGCTGGCTCCGCTCGCCCGTGACGGGCGCGGGCAGCTGGCTCGCCCATTCGACGTTCCTGTCCGGCCTGTGGGTCAAGAACCAGCAGCGCTACCGGAGCCTGACCGGTGGCGACCGCGCGACCCTGACCAGCTACTTCCAGAAGACCGGCGCCTGGCGCACGGTCGGTATCGTGCCGGGGGTGCGCAAGGCCTGGCCCGAGGGCAAGTACTTCGGCCTCGACCACATCTACGACTCCACGCACCTCGGCTACAACGGCCCCTACTTCAGCTGGACGCCGGTGCCCGACCAGTTCAGCCTGGAGGCCTTCGAGCGCCTGGAGCACGGCAAGGAGAACCGCGACCCGATCATGGCGGAGATCATCCTGGCCTCCAGCCACAACCCCTGGTCCCCCATCGCCCGCATGGTCGACTGGGACCAGCTCGGTGACGGCTCGGTCTTCGAGCAGATCAAGAAGGAGGGCACGGACCCCAAGGAGGTCTGGAAGAGCTCCAAGTCCGTGCGCACGGAGTATCGCAAGGCGATCGAGTACTCGCTGCAGAGCCTGACCGAGTGGGTCGAGCGCTACGGCGACGACGACACGGTCCTCGTCTTCCTCGGCGACCACCAGCCCGTCCCGACGGTCACCGGGGGCGACACCAACAAGGACGTGCCCATCACCATCGTCGCCCGCGACCCGAAGGTCCTCGACCGGATCGCCGACTGGGGCTGGACGGACGGACTCAAGCCCGCGGGGAACGCGCCGGTGTGGGGCATGGACACGTTCCGCGACCGGTTCATGACGGCGTACGCGAAGTAAGGTCCCGTCCGGCGAGGAAGGGTTCCACGACCGCCAGGAACTCCTCGGGCCGCGTCTCGTGCACGAGGTGCCCCGCGTCGACCGTCACCAGCCGCGCGTCGGGAAGTCGCTCGGCGACAGCGGCGACCTGCTCCTGAGGGATGGAACTGTTCGGCCCACCGCCCACCACCAGCGTGGGCATGGTGATCCGCCCCATGTGGTCCCACCACACAGGATCGGGGGCGTTGCGCCGGCCGTCGGTCGCCCGGATCATCGCCCAGTCGAACGGCAGATCGCCGTCGGGGCGCTCGGCGGGCGGCCGGGGCGGGTCGAGCGGGAGGGGCGCGGGTACGTCCTCCAGGACCAGGCGGCGTACGAGACCGGGCGTCTGCTGGGCGAGGAGGCAGGCGATGAGGCCGCCCAGGGAGTGGGCGATCAGGTCGGTGCGAGCGACACCGAGAGCGGTCAGGAACTCCCGGATGTCGTCGCGCATCTCCTCGAGCCCATAGGTGCCGGGCCAGTCACTGCGTCCGTGACCGCGCAGGTCGGGGGCGTACAGCCGGCGCGGATGCGGTCCTGCGGCGAGCCGCTCGGCGATCGGGGTCCAGTCCGCGCCGTCGGCGCCCCGGGAGTGCAGCAGGAGGACGGGCGGCGCGTCCGCGGGACCCCAGGTGCGGTACGCGAGGGTGATGCCGTTGGCCTTGAGGGTCTCCATGCCGGGCAACGTATCCGAGGCGCGGCGGACGACGCTTCTACTCTGCCGAGGGCAGAGGCGCCCCGAGGAACGTGGCGATCCGTCGTACGAACCACTCCGGGTCGTCCAGCCACGGATAGTGCCCGGCACCGGGCTGCACCACGAGCGCGGCGTGCGGGAACACGTCCGCGGCACGGCGGACGAGCTCGGGCCGGGGGGCGTTGTCGACCTCCCCCGCGAGCAGGAGCACCGGACGATCCAGCCGCCCGAGCGCCTCCCGGGTCGCGGGCGGGTCATAGGCGCCGGCCGATCCGTACACGTCTCCCGCCTCGTCGTTGAACTCCTCGTCCGCGCGCGCGTCGTGGGCCGCGGCCGCCTCGTCCCAGCGGCCGTAGAAGAAGGGCGCGAACACGGGGTCGTAGCCGCCCGTCCCGTCGAGCCAGGCCGCGAACGCGGGGAACGCCTCCTCGTACCACGGCTCGTCCTTGCGCAGTGGAGCCGCGGCCAGCCGGTCCTCGTCCGTCACCGGCATGCCCAGCGCCCACGGAATGGCCGTGACCAGCGCCAGCCGCCGTACCCGTGTCGGATACCGGGCGGCGTACAGCATGGCGAGGCTGCCGCCGGCCGAGTGCGCGAGCAGATCCATCTCCGCCAGCCCCAGGTGGACTCGCAGCGCCTCCACGTCGTCCACGAGCCGGTCGCAGCGGTAGGTCGCCGGATCAGCGGGGGTCGCGGAGGCTCCGGTGCCCCGCAGGTCGAGCAGGACGAGTCGCCGGTGCGCGCCGAGGCCGCCCAGGTCCCCGAGGTAGCCGGAGGCGCGCATGGGCCCGCCGGGCAGGACGACGAGGGGCGGCCCCTCACCTGTCAGGTGGTAGGCGAGTTCGGTCCCGTCGTACGAGGTGAAGGTCGGCATGGCGCTGATCCTCACGGTCCCGCGTCCCCGTCGCAACGGAGTTCCTTCCCGGAGCCCGGTCGACGCGGGACCGGCGCGTCGAGAAAGTGCGGGCCGACCCCTTGCTTGATCGCCGGTGGCCTGGATTACTGATCCTCAGCATCTCGACCGAATGATCGGTCGCCCGTATTGCCGTGGTTGGTGAAGGAGACGTTCCGGTGGCGGACGCGACGGAGCTGTGGGACGCGGGGGAACGGCTCGACGAGCAAGGGCTGAAGGCACTCCAGTTGGAGCGGCTGCGGACGTCTCTGCGGCACGCGTACGACCATGTGCCGTTCTACCGGGAGTCCTTCGACAAGGCGGGTGTCGGTCCCGACGACTGCCGGTCCCTCGCCGATCTCGCCCGCTTCCCCTTCACCACCAAGGCGGACCTGCGCGAGAACTACCCGTACGGGACGTTCGCCGTACCGCGGGACCGCGTCCGCCGTATCCACGCGTCGAGCGGCACCACCGGACGCCCGACGGTCGTCGGCTACACGGACGGCGACCTCTCCCTGTGGTCCGACATGGTGGCCCGCTCGCTGCGGGCGGCGGGCGCCCGGCCGGGCGACATCGTCCATGTCGCCTACGGCTACGGCCTGTTCACCGGCGGCCTCGGCGCCCACTACGGCGCCGAACGGCTCGGCTGTACGGTCGTCCCCGCGTCAGGCGGCATGACGGCCCGTCAAGTCCAGCTGATCCAGGACCTGAAGCCCGGCATCATCATGGTGACCCCGTCGTACATGCTGACGATCCTGGACGAGTTCGAGCGCCGGGGCATCGACCCGCGCGGCACCTCCCTCCGCGTCGGCGTCTTCGGTGCCGAGCCCTGGACGGAGCGGATGCGCCGGGAGATCGAGGAGCGGTTCGCGATCGACGCGGTCGACATATACGGGCTGTCCGAGGTGATCGGTCCGGGAGTGGCGCAGGAGTGCGTGGAGACCAAGGACGGGCTGCACATCTGGGAGGACCACTTCTTCCCGGAGGTCGTCGACCCGTTCACCGGTGAGGTGCTGCCGGACGGCGAGAAGGGCGAACTGGTCTTCACCTCGCTCACCAAGGAGGCGATGCCCGTCATCCGGTACCGGACCCGGGACCTGACGCGGCTGCTGCCGGGCACGGCACGCGTGTTCCGCCGGATGGAGAAGGTCACCGGCCGCAGCGACGACATGGTGATCCTGCGCGGCGTGAACCTCTTCCCCACCCAGATCGAGGAGATCGTCCTGCGGACGCCCGGTGTGGCGCCGCACTTCCAGCTCCGCCTCACCCGCGAAGGCCGCCTCGACGCCCTCACCGTACGTGCCGAGGCCCGCCCCGGCGCGACCCCCGAGGCGCGGGAAGCGGCCGCGTCGGCGATCACCGCCGCCGTGAAGGACGGCATCGGCGTCTCCGTCACCGTCGAGATCGTCGAACCCGAGTCGCTGGAACGGTCGGTGGGCAAGATCCGCCGGATCGTGGACCTGCGCCCCCGCTAGACGACAGGGCCTAGGCGAACCGGTCCCTGAGCTCCCGCTTGAGGATCTTCCCGCTCGCGTTCCGGGGCAGCTCGTCCACGAACAGCACCCGCTTCGGCGCCTTGAAGTGGGCGAGCTTCTCGCGTGCGTGGGCGATGAGTTCGGCCTCCTCGACCTCTTCCCCCGCGCGGGGGACGACGACGGCTGTCACGGCCTCGATCCAGCGCTCGTCCGGCAGACCGATGACCGCCACCTCGGCGACGGCGTCGTGGGTGTAGAGCGCGTCCTCGACCTGGCGTGAGGCGACCAGTACGCCCCCGGAGTTGATGACGTCCTTCACACGGTCGACGATGGTGAAGTAGCCGTGGGCGTCGCGGACCGCGAGGTCGCCGGAGTGGAACCAGCCGTCGCGGAAGGCGTCGGCGGTCTCCTCGGGCTTGTCCCAGTAGCCCTCGCACAACTGCGGTGAGCGGTAGACGATCTCGCCCGGCGTGCCGTCGGGGACCTCCTTGCCGTCCTCGTCGACCACGCGGGCGTCGACGAAGAGCACCGGGCGGCCGCACGAGTCCATCCGGCCCTTGTGCTCGTCCGGAGCCAGGACCGTGGCCAGCGGGCCGATCTCGCTCTGCCCGAAACAGTTGTAGAAGGCGAGCTTCGGGAGCCGTTCGCGCAGCCGCTCCAGGACGGGCACCGGCATGATCGAGGCGCCGTAGTAGGCCTTGCGCAGTCCGCCGAGATCGCGGGTGGTGAAGTCGGGGCGGTTAGACAGGCCGATCCACACCGTCGGCGGCGCGAAGAGGCTGTCCGCGCGGCCCTCCTCGATCAGGTCGAGGATCCGGTCGCCGTCGGGCGCGTCGAGGATGATGTTGGTCGCCCCGGCCGCCAGGTACGGCAGCAGGAACACATGCATCTGCGCCGAGTGGTAGAGCGGGAGGGCGTGCACGGGACGGTCGCCCGCGCTCAGGTCCAGTGCCGTGATGGCGCTCAGGTACTCGTGCACCAGGGCGCGGTGCGTCATCATCGCGCCCTTCGGGAGCGCCGTCGTGCCCGAGGTGTAGAGCAGCTGGACCAGGTCCTCGCCGCGCGGTTCGGGCCCGTCGTACACGGGCGCCGACTCCAGCCGGGCCGGCAGCGCGTCGTCCGCGTCACGCAAGGGCAGGGTGCGTACGCCGTCCGGGAGGCGGTCCGCAAGGTCCGGGTCCGCGAGGACCAGTGCGCTGCCCGACTGGCGGACGATGTACGCCAGATCCTCGCCGGTCAGGTGCTGGTTCACGGGGACGTGCACCAGGCCCGCGCGGGCGCAGGCGAGGAAGGCGATGAGGTAGGCGTCGGAGTTGCGGCCGAACGCGCCGACCCGGTCGCCCGGCGACAGGCCTTCGGCGAGCAGGACGCTCGCCGCGCGCGAGACGGCCTCGTCGAGTTCCTCGTAGGTCCATGAGCGGTCGCCGTACTCCACGGCGACCCGTGCCGGGGTGCGCCGGGCGCTGCGCCGCAGCACTCCGTCAACCGTGCTGCCGTGTCCAGGCGTCATGACACATGATCCTCGGTCCCGCACCGCGGGAGGTCAAGCACGGGTCCAGGACACATACCCGTTGGTACGCTCAACCGCCCCTTCCCTCAATGACGTTGGGAGGCACGATGCGCACCCGCCTCAGACGCATACTCGTCGCGGCAGTCGCCCTGCTCACCGCCACGGCCGCGCTGCCGGCAGCCGCGGCCGAAGGCCACAACCGTCAGCAACACCCCTCGCACGGCGGCCTGTCCGCCACGATCCGCTACACCGAGTACGGCATCCCGCACATCCTCGCGAAGAACTACACGGACCTCGGCTTCGGCACCGGCTGGGCACAGGCCGCCGACCAGGTGTGCACGCTCGCCGACGGCTTCGTGACCGTGCGCGGGGAACGCTCCCGGTTCTTCGGGCCCGACGCGGCGCCCGACTTCTCGCTCTCCTCGGCCGCCAGGAACCTCTCCAGCGACCTCTACTTCCAGGGTGTCCGGGAGGCGCGCACGGTCGAGAAGCTGCTCGCCGAACCGGCGCCGCGGGGGCCGAGCCGCCGGGCGAAGGACCTGATGCGGGGCTTCGCGGCCGGCTACAACACGTGGCTCGAGCAGAACCGCGTCACCGACCCCGCCTGCAAGGGCGCCGCCTGGGTCCGCCCGGTGACGGCCCTCGACGTGGCCGCGCGCGGCTTCGCGCTCGCCGTACTCGGCGGGCAGGGGCGCGGCGTGGACGGCATCACCGCCGCCCAGCCGCCCACGACCACCTCCACTGCGGCACCCGACGCCCAGGACACCGCCCGGGCGGCCCGGGAACTGCTGGCCGCCGACACCGCCGACATGGGCTCCAACGCCGTCGCCTTCAGCGGCACGACCACCGCGAACGGCCGCGGGCTGCTGCTCGGCAACCCCCACTACCCCTGGCAGGGCGGCCGCCGCTTCTGGCAGTCGCAGCAGACGATCCCCGGCGAACTCAACGTCTCCGGCGGCTCCCTGCTCGGCTCCGCGACGGTCTCCATCGGTCACAACGCGAAGGTGGCGTGGAGCCACACCGTCGCGACCGGCGTCCCCCTCAACCTCCATCAGCTGACGCTGGATCCGGCCGACCCCACGGCGTACCTCGTGGACGGCAAGCCGGAGAAGATGACCCAGCGCACGGTGACCGTCCGGGTCAAGGACGGCGCCCCGGTGACACGGACGCAGTGGTGGACCCGGTACGGGCCCGTGGTCACCTCGTTCGGCGCCTCGCTGCCCCTGCCCTGGTCCAGCACGACGGCGTACGCCCTCAACGACCCCAACTCCGCCAACCTGCGCGCCTCCGACACCGCCCTCGGCTTCAGCAAGGCCCGCTCCACGGCGGAGGTGCTCGGCTCGCTCCGGCGCACACAGGGCCTGCCGTGGGTGAACACGGTCGCCGCCGACTCGGGCGGCCACACCCTGTTCACCCAGTCCCAGGTGCTCCCCCGCATCACCGACGAGCTGGCCCAGCGCTGCTCCACGCCCCTGGGCAAGGTCACCTATCCCTCCGCCGGGCTGGCGATCCTCGACGGCTCGCGTGGCGACTGCGCGCCCGGCTCCGATCCCGACGCCGTGCAGCCGGGTGTCTTCGGTCCGGCGAAGATGCCGACCCTCACGGACGCCGCGTACGCGGAGAACTCCAACGACAGCGCCTGGCTCGCCAACGCCGACCGGCCGCTGACCGGGTACGAGCGGGTCTTCGGCACCATCGGCACACAGCGCTCGCTGCGGACCCGGGGCGCGATCGAGGACGTGTCGGCGATGGCACAGCGCGGTCGGCTGACCGTGCGGGATCTGCAGGCGCAGCAGTTCGCCAACCGGGTGCCCGCGGGCGACCTGGCCGCGGCCGACGCGGCGAAGGCGTGCGCGGCGCTGCCGGGAGGCACGGCAACGGGCAGTGACGGCAGAGCCGTTGATGTCGGCGAGGCCTGTGGGGTGCTCGCCGCATGGGACCGTACGGTGAACACCGACAGCCGGGGCGCCCTGCTCTTCGACCGGCTGTGGCGGAAGATCCCCGCGGCCCAGCTGTGGAAGGTGCCGTTCTCGGCCGCCGACCCGGTGCACACACCGAACACCCTCAACACGGCGTCGCCAGCCTTCGCCACGGCCCTCGCGGACGCGGTCTCCGAGTTGCGGGCGGCGGGTATCGCGCTGAACTCCCCGCTCGGACAGCACCAGTTCGTCGTACGCAACGGTCAGCGCATCGCGGTCTCGGGCGGCACCGAGTCCCTGGGCATCTGGAACAAGGTCGAGCCGGTGTGGGACCCGGCTCAGGGGGGCTACACGGAGGTCACCACCGGCTCCAGCTACATCCAGGCGGTCGGCTGGGACGGCAGCCGCTGCCCGGTGGCCCGCACCCTCCTGTCGTACTCCCAGTCCTCGAACCCGAACTCGCCCCACTACAGCGACCAGACCCGGCTGTACTCCCAGGAGAAGTGGGTGACGTCCCGCTTCTGCGAGAAGGACATCCTGACGTCGCCCGGACTGAAGGTGGTCCATGTGCGCGAACGCTGAGTCCCACGCCGTCAGGGCGTAGCCGGACCCGGTGTCGTCCAGCTCTCCGGTGAGAGCCGGACGACACCGTCGGGTTCGGGGAGCCCCTGCTGCAGGGGTTCACACCTGGCGGACGCGGCCCTCCCAGTACGGGTCCCGCAGCCGTCGCTTGTACAGCTTGCCGTTGGGGTCGCGGGGCATCTCGGTGATGAAGTCGACCGTCTTCGGACACTTGTAGCCGGCGAGCCGGCCCGCGCAGTGGGCGAGGACGTCGGCGGCCAGGTCCGGTCCGGGTTCGTGGCCCGGGGCCGGTTCCACGACCGCCTTGACCTCCTCGCCCCAGTCGTCGTGCGGGATGCCGAAGGCGGCGGCGTCGGCGACCGCGGGGTGCTGGAGCAGGACGGACTCGATCTCGGCGGGATAGATGTTGACCCCGCCCGAGATGATCATGTCGATCTTGCGGTCGCGGAGGAAGAGATAGCCGTCCTCGTCCAGGAGGCCGAGATCACCGACGGTGAAGAAGTCGCCTATGCGGTTCTTCTTCGTCTTCGTCTCGTCCTTGTGGTACGAGAACCCGCCGGTGTTCATCTTCAGGTACACGGTGCCCAGTTCACCGGGCGGCAGCCGGTTGCCGTCGTCGTCGAAGATCGCCAACTCGCTGATGGGCCAGGCCTTTCCGACCGTGCCCGGCTTCTTCAGCCAGTCCTCCGCGGTGGCGAAGGCGCCGCCGCCCTCGCTGGCCGCGTAGTACTCCTCCACACAGGGCCCCCACCAGTCGAGCATCGCCCGCTTCACATGGTCGGGGCAGGGCGCGGCGCCGTGGATGGCGTGCCGCATGGCGGAGACGTCGTAGCGCGCCCTGATGTCCTGCGGCAGCGCCAGCAGGCGGTGGAACTGGGTCGGGACCATGTGCGTGTGGGTGCATCGCTCCTGGTCGATCAGCCGGAGCATCTCCTCGGGCGTCCACTTGTCCATCAGCACCAGACGGTGGCCGATGTGCAGGGACGCGCTCGCGAACTGGAGCACCGCCGTGTGGTAGAGCGGCGAGCAGACGAGGTGCACGTTGTCGTCGTAGGGCCTGATGCCGAAGATGCCGAGGAAGCCGCCGAGGTAGGCCTCCTCGGGGAGCTTGCCGGGCAGCGGGCGACGGATGCCGCGGGGGCGTCCTGTGGTGCCCGACGTGTAGTTCATGACCCAGCCGAGGGTGCGGTCCTCGGGCGCCGACTCCGGCTGCCCTTCGAGGAGTTCGGCGTACGGGCGGAAGCCCTCGACCTCGCCGATCGCATACCGGTGGGTGGCGGGCAGGCCGGCCTCGTCGGCGGCCTGGCGGGCGGGGCCGGCGAAGCGCTCGTGGGCGAGGAAGACCTTGGCGCCGGAGTCGGCGACGATCCAGGCGATCTCCGGGCCCACGAAGTGGTGGTTGATCGGGACGAGGTAGAACCCGGCCTGGGTGGCGGCGAGATGGGCGGTGAAGAAGTCGACGCCGTTGGGCAGGACGACCGCGAAGGCGTCCCCGCGCTCCATGCCGGCGGCGCGCAGACCGTGGACGAGGCGGTTGGCGGCGGCGTGCAGCCGGCCGGCGGTCCATTTCTCGCCGTCGGGGGCGACGAGGACGGTGCGGTCGGGGTCGGCGGTGGCCTGGGCCCAGAAGCCGGGCGGGGGTGTGCTCGTCACTGGCCGCTCCTTCCGGCGATGCGGTTGACGTGGTCGACGGCCTGCTCGAAGCCGCGGGTGAGGTCGTCGAAGACGGCCTGGACACTGCGTTCGCTGTTCATCCGGCCGACGATCTGTCCGACGGGGGTGCCGAGCAGGGGCTCGACCTCGTATTTCTGGATGCGTGTGAGGGCATCGGCGACGAGCAGGCCCTGGAGGGGCATGGGCAGGGTGCCGGGGCCGTTCGGGTCGTCCCAGGCGTCCGTCCACTCGGTCCGCAGCTGGCGTGCGGGTTTCCCGGTCAGGGCGCGCGAGCGGACCGTGTCGCCGGAGCCCGCCTCCAGCAGCTTCCGCGTCACCGCGGGCGAGGACATCTCGGCCTCGGTGCAGGTGAGCCACAACGAGCCCAGCCACACACCCTGGGCGCCGAGCGCCAGCGCGGCCGCCACCTGCCGTCCGCTGCCGATGCCGCCCGCGGCCAGTACCGGCAGCGGGTCGACGGCGTCGACGACCTCGGGGGTCAGCACCATCGAGGCGATCTCGCCGGTGTGTCCGCCCGCCTCGTAGCCCTGCGCGACGACGATGTCGATGCCGCCTTCCTTGTGCTTGACGGCGTGCCGGGCGCTGCCCGCGAGCGCGGCGACGAGCACGCCCCGGTCATGTGCGCGGTCCACGACATCCGCGGGCGGCGAGCCGAGGGCGTTGGCGAGCAGCTTGATCGGATAGTCGAAGGCGACGTCGAGCTGGTTGCGGGCGACCTGCTCCATCCACCCGGTGATCCGCCAGCCGGACACGTCCCCCTCGGCCAGTTCGGGCACGCCGTACTTGGCGAGGGTGTCCTTGACGTACTGCCGGTGTCCCTCGGGGATCATGGCCTCGACCTCGGCCTCGGTCACCCCCTCGACCTTCTTGGCGGGCATGACGACGTCCAGCCCGTACGGCCTGCCCTCGACATGGGCCTCGATCCAGTCGAGGTCGCGTTTGAGGTCGTCGGGGGCGGTGTAGCGGACCGCGCCGAGCACGCCGAAGCCGCCGGCCCGGCTGATGGCCGCAGCGACGGCGGGGAACGGCGTGAAGCCGAAGATGGCGTGCTCGACTCCCAGTTTCTTGCTCAGCTCCGTCTGCATGGGCGCAGGATGCCGCAGTCCTCCGGAGGACGGAAGGGGTTTTCTGATGCTCCGTCAGATTCAGTCGCCGGGTTAGAGTTCCACGATGACTGATGAGGTGTCCACCGGACTGACCCGCCGTCACATCACCCGAAGAGCCCTTGCCTTGGGGGGCGCGCTGGCCATCGCCCCCTTCCCCGCCGGGCCCGCGGCCGCGTCCACCAGCCGCGGCACACTGCGCCACGGCACCCCGGCGCAGGCCGGCCTCCTCGCCGCCCACCTGCGCCAACTGGTCACCGACGCCGAGACGTTCCTCGCTCCCTCCCCCAAGCACCCCTGGTACGCGGGCGCCGTGCTGCTCGCCGGACGCGGCGACACCGTGGCGCTGCACCGGCCGATCGGCATGGCCGTGCGCTACTCGGCGTACGACGAGAAGACCGACACCGGCGTCGAGTTCCCGCCCGAGGACCGCATCCCCATGGCCGAGGACACCGTCTTCGACCTGGCCTCGGTGTCCAAGCTGTTCACCTCCATCCTCGCGGTGCAGCAGATCGAGCGGGGCGCGCTGGAGCTGGAGGGCAGGGTCGCCGCGTACCTCCCGGAGTTCGCCGGCGCGGGCAAGCAGGGCATCACGATCCGTCAGCTCCTCACGCACACCTCGGGGTTCCGCGCCTGGATCCCGCTCTACAACGCACCGACGTACGAGGAGAAGCTCCAGCTCATCTGGAACGAGGCACCGCTCAACCCGCCGGGCACGAAGTACCTCTACTCCGACCTCAACCTGATCTCCCTCCAACTGGTCCTGGAGAAGATCACCGGCCGCGCCCTGGACACACTCCTCCACGACGAGATCACCGCCCCGCTCGGCATGCGCCGCACCCGCTTCAACCCGCCCGCCTCCTGGAAACCGGGGATCGCGGCGACAGAAGACGCACGCAAGCCCTGGTCCGGCCTCGACCGAGGACTGGTGTGGGGTGAGGTGCACGACGAGAACGCGTTCAGCCTGGGCGGAGTCGCGGGCCACGCGGGCGTCTTCTCCTGCGCCTGGGACCTGGCGGTCCTCGGCAGGACGCTGCTCAACGGGGGCTCCTACGGCCGGGCCCGCATCCTGCGTCGCGAGTCCGTGGAGCTGATGTTCACCGACTTCAACACCGCGTTCCCGGGGGACGAACACGGGCTCGGCTTCGAGCTCTACCAGCACTGGTACATGGGCGCGATGGCGACACCGCGCACGGCCGGGCACACGGGCTTCACCGGCACGTCGCTGGTCCTGGACCCGACGACGGACTCGTTCCTGATCGTGCTGGGCAACTCGGTGCACCCGGTGCGGAGTTGGCGCTCCGGCTCCGCTCCCCGGGTGGCCGCCGCGAACCACCTGGCGCGCGCCGTTCCAGTACGCCCGCGGTACGGCCGCGACGCCTGGTTCTCCGGCATGGCGAGCGCCACGACGGCCACGCTCACCTTGCCGGCGCTCGACACGTCGTCCGGCGGCGCACGGCTGCGGTGCGCACTGTGGTGGGACACCGAACCCCAGGCGGACGCCCTCGCGTTGGAGGCGACGACGGACGACGGGGCGACCTGGCAGCCGGTCCCGTTCACGACCACACGGCCCGCCGAGACGCACCCGACGGGCACGGTCACCGGCTGGTCGGGCCGTGTGTGGCACCGGCTCACGGCGGATCTGCCGGCGCACCCTCGACTGGCCCTGCGCTGGCGGTACACGACCGACCGCTCGTACGTCGGCCGTGGAGCGTACGTCAACGGACTGCGCGTGGGCGCCGCCGACGGCCTCCTCTTCGACGAGACGCGCTCGAGCGACGCCGAACGGATCACCGCCGTGGGATGGGTTCCGGCCGCCGACTGAAGGCATCCGTCAGTAATCGGGGTGCTTACGCCCGCGAGCAGCACGCGCTCCGGCCGGGTGAGCCGGCCGGCTATCCCCACCTCGGCCCTGAGCGGAGCCACCCGGCCGATATGGCTACACCGCTCGGCGGGACGCCACCGTCAGCACCCCGCCCAGGGCCTGTCCGGCGGATCAGGCCGGCTGCAAGCAACGGCCTAGCCCCCGTCCGTCCCCTCCAGCACCACCATCGCCGCATTGTGCCCCGGCACCCCGCTGACCCCGCCGCCACGAACCGCACCCGCCCCGCACAGCAGCACGTTCCCATGTCGCGTCTCCACGCCCCATCGCCCGGCCCCCTCCTGGGCGTACGGCCAGGACAGGTCCCGGTGGAAGATGTTCCCCCGGGGCAGTCGCAGATCCCGTTCCAGATCGAGGGGCGTCTTCGCCTCGATGCAGGGCCGCCCCTCCGCGTCGACGGCCAGACAGTCGGCCAGCGGCTCGGCGAGCTGGGCGTCGAGCTGGGCGAGCGTCGACTTCACCAGCTCCTCGCGGACACCGTCGTTGTCCGCCTCGAAGAGCCGCGCAGGTGTGTGCAGGCCGAACAGCGTCAGCGTCTGGTAGCCCTGCTCCACCAGCTCCGGGCCGAGGATCGTCGGATCCGTGAGCGAGTGGCAGTAGATCTCGGACGGCGGGGCCGCGGGCAGTTCACCGGCCGCTGCCTGGGCGTGGGCAGCGGCGAGCTGTTCGTACCCCTCCGCGATGTGGAAGGTGCCGGAGAACGCCGCGCGCGGATCGACGGCGCTGTCCCGCAGCCGGGGCAGCCGCTTGAGCAGCATGTTCACCTTGAGCTGCGCGCCCTCCGCGGGGGCGGGCGGCTCATCGCCGGTCAGGTCCGCCAGTGCCTGCGGGGAGGCGTTCACCAGGACGTGCCGGGCGGCCACCGTCCCCTCCCCCTCGGCCGTCCGAAACGCGACCTCCGCCATACGACCGTCCGTGGCGATCCGCACCGCCTCGTGCCCGGTGGCGATGACGGCACCCGCGTCGCGCGCGGCGCCGGCCAGCGCGTCGGTGAGGGCGCCCATGCCACCGACGGGAACATCCCAGTCACCGGTGCCGCCGCCGATCACGTGGTAGAGGAAGCAGCGGTTCTGCTTCAGCGAGGGGTCGTGGGCGTCGGCGAAGGTGCCGATCAGGGCATCCGTGAGGACGACACCCCGGACCAGGTCATCGGCGAAACGGTCCTCCACCGTCACACCGATCGGCTCCTCGAACAGCGCCCGCCAGGCCTCCTCGTCGTCCACCCGGCGCCGCAGCTCGTCCCGCGTGGGCAGCGGTTCGGTGAGGGTCGGGAAGACCCGTTCGGCGACGCGGCCGGTCGTGGCGTAGAAGCGCTGCCAGGCCTCGTACTCCTGCTTCCCGCCCGTCAGGCGCTCGAAGGCCTCGCGGGTGCGTCGCTCGCCGCCGCCCACCAGGAGGCCGGTGGGCTGTCCGTCGCGTTCGACGGGGGTGTACGAGGAGATGGTGCGCTTGCGGACCCGGAAGGTCAGGCCGAGATCTCGGACGATCTTCTTCGGGAGCAGGCTGACCAGGTACGAGTAGCGCGACAGCCGTGCGTCGACGCCGGTGAAGGGCCGGCTGGAGATCGCGGCGCCGCCGGTGCGGTCGAGGCGTTCCAGGACCAGGACGGAGCGTCCGGCCCGGGCCAGGTAGGCGGCGGCGACGAGGCCGTTGTGACCGCCGCCGACGATCACGGCGTCGTACGTGTGTCCCTCGAGTGCAGGCATGTCTCTTCGTAACACGCGATGATCACCGGCGGCCAGGGGTGTACGGCGGTACGGCGGCGGGGTCAGGGTCCCTGGGACGCCCGCTGCTGTCGCAGCACCGCCACCCTCCGGTACAGCTCCACGGCCTCGGCGCCACGGCCGAGCTGTTCCAGGCAGTGGGCCTCGTCGTTGCGGCTGGCGAGGGTGTCGGGGTGGTCGGCGCCGAGGACGCGTTCGCGGGCGGCGGCGACTCTGCGGTACTCGGTGAGGGCGTCGGCCCAGCGGCCCAGCCAGCCCAGACCCACGGCGACCTCGCGGCGGCTGACCAGGGTGTCGGGGTGCTCCGGGCCCAGGACGCGCTCGCGGATGGCGCACACGTCGCGGGACTCGGCGAGGGCCTCCTCCCAGCGGCCGAGGCGGCCGAGGTTGACGCCGAGGCCGTGGCGGGCGCGGAGGGTCTCGGGGTGGGCGGGGCCGTGGACGCGGGTGCGGTCGTCGATCAGGTCACGGTAGAGCTGGAGCGCCTCCGTGCTGCGGCCGAGGCGGCCGAGGCTGATGCCGACCTCGTAGCGGGCTGCGAGGGTGTCGGGGTGGTCGGGGCCGAGCGCCTGGGCGCGGGCCTCGGCGACCTCGTGGTAGGTCTGCAGGGCTTCCGGCCAGCGCCCCAACTGGCCCAGCGCGTAAGCGACTTCGTAGCGGGTCACCAGAGTGTCGGGGTGAGTGGGGCCCAGCACGCGGGCGCGGGCCGCCGCGACGTCGCAGGCCATGCGGTAGGAGTCCTCCAGGCGGCCGAGCCGGCTGAGGTTGAAGGCGAGGTTGTGGCGGCAGCGCAGGGCGTCGGGGTGGTCGGCGCCCATCGTGCGCTCACGGGCGGCGAGGACGGACGTGTAGACCTGGTGGGCGTCGAAGTGGCGGCCCAACTGGCCCAGCACATAGGCCATTTCCTGGCGGGCGGCGAGGGTGTCGGGGTGGTCCGGGCCGAGGGAGAGACTGCGGCTGCGCGCGACGTGCTTGTACTCGCGCAGGGCGTCGGCGGCGCGGCCGGTGCGGCTGAGGGTGAAGGCGACCTCGTAGCGGCTGGCGAGGGTGTCCGGGTGGTCGGGGCCGAGCAGGTGCTCACGCTCGGCGGCCACCGCGCGGTGCACCTCGCCGGCCTCCGCCCAGCGGCCCAGCCGGCCCAGGCTGAGCCCCGCGTTGTGGCGCCCGGTCAGGGCGGTGAGGGCCTCCGGGGGCGGGGCGGCCGGGTCGTCGGGGCCGGATTCCCCGACCTGCCGTCCGGTGGCGGGCCGGGCGATCCACTCGCCGGTGAGCCCCGCCCCGGCGTCCGGTGGCGTGGCGGCGAGGCCGGCGCCGGTGGCCTTGTGGCCGGTGGTCATGCCACGGGTCCAGGACGGCAGCACGGCCGCGCGGGCGGCGGGTTCGGGCCTGAGCGTCGGCTGGGGTGTCACCACGGTGGGCACGTACGTCGGGGTCGTACGCCCCAGGCCGATGCGGCGCCCCACCTCGCGGGCGTCGTGCGGGCGTTGCTCGGGCAGCTTGGCCAGCAGGTCCAGGATGATCTTCTCGAGGTACGCCGGGACCTCCGCGCGGTGGCTGCGCGGCGGGCGGGGCGGGGTGTCGCGGTGGCCGACGAGGATCGCCCAGGCGTCGTCGAGGTCGAACGGCGGTACCCCGGTGGCGATCTCGTACAGCACGCACCCCAGCGAGTACAGGTCGCTGCGCTGGTCGACCTCGGAGCCGCCGATCTGCTCGGGCGACATGTAGTGCGGGGTGCCCATGGCGATGCCGGTGCCGGTGAGACGGGAGGTGAAGCCGATGTCGTGCCCGAGGCGGGCGATGCCGAAGTCGCAGATCTTCACCGTGCCGTCGGTGAGCCGCATGATGTTCGCGGGCTTCAGGTCGCGGTGCACGATGCCCTGTTGGTGGGTGTAGGCGAGGGCCGCCGCCACCTGGTCGGCGATCTCCACGACGTCCGCGACGGGCAGCGGGTGATGCTTGTTGTCCTCCAGGAGCTGGCTGAGGTTGCGGCCCTCCAGCAACTCCATGACGAGGTAGAGGATCCCGTCGGACTCCCCGAAGTCATGGACGACGGTGACCCCGCGGTGCTGGAGGGCGGCGGCCACCCGGGCCTCCCGGCGGAACCGCTCGCGCAGCACCCGGGTGAAGGACTGGTCTTGGGACGGACCCAGCGGCTTGAGGCACTTCACGGCGACACGACGGCCCAGCGACTCGTCGCGCGCGCGCCACACCTCGCCCATGCCGCCGCGCCCGATCAGGTCGAGCAGCCGGTAGCGGCCCTGGATCAGCTTGCTGTCCCCCATCTGCTGCGATCGCCCCCGATGGTCTCGCCCCGCCCCTGGCCCGTCCAGTATGGCGAGCTATCCACCCACTTTGTACGGGGCCGGGCGGGAGCCGGGGCCGAGCCGTGACATGGCCCGGAGGATGTGTTTGGGCGGGAGTTGCCAGCGTAGACGTGCGGGGACACAGCGCAGAAGGGTGCCTGTGGCACGCAACTGGCGGGTGACGGTGGCGGGTTTCGGGGCCGGTCTGCCGTACAGCTCGTGGGCGTACGGCGGCAGAGCGGCGTACGCCAGTTGTGCCACGCGCCGCCACAGCACCTCGCGCGCCGGGACGAGGAGGGGGTGCGTCGGCGGGCGGAGCAGGAAGTCGTCCACGGCGCGCGCCTCGGGTCCGACGGCGAGTTCGGGGCGCACCTTGTCGAAGTAGGCGGCCAGTTCGGCCTGGTCGGCGGGTACGGCGTCCGGGTCGAGGCCCACCAGGCGGGCGCTGACCCGCTGTTCGGCTATGTAGCGGTCGGCCAGTTCGTCGGTGAGCCGGAATCCGGAGCGGCGCGCGACCCCCAGATAGGAGTCGATCTCCGCGCAGTGCACCCACAGCAGCAGCTCGGGTTCGTCGACGCCGTACCGCTCCCCCGTGTCCGGGTCGACGGCCGACAGCATGGTGTGGATCTTCCGGACGCGGGCCCCCGCCTTCTCCGCCGCCTCGGTGGTGCCGTAGCTGATGGTGCCGACGAAGTTCGCGGTACGCAGCAGCCGGCCCCAGGCGTCCTTGCGGAAGTCGGAGTTCTGCATGACCCCGCGCACCGCACGCGGGTGCAGGGCCTGGAAATAGAGCGCGCGGACACCGGCGACCCACATCATCGGGTCGCCGTGCATCTGCCAGGTCACCGACTTCGGTGTGAACAGTCCGGGATCACCCATGCCACGAAGGCTAACGCCGTACCCTCGGCATCCCCAGACCGATCCACGAGATGATCTCCCGCTGGATCTCGTTGTTGCCGCCGCCGAAGGTGAAGATCACGGCCGAGCGGTAGCCGCGTTCCAGCTCCCCGTGGAGCACCGTGCCCGCGGAGCCCTCCTTCAGGGCGCCCGCCGCGCCGACGATCTCCATCAGCCAGGCGTAGGCGTCGCGGCGGGCCTCGGAGCCGTACACCTTGACCGCGGAGGCGTCCTGCGGGGTGAGGGTGCCGTCCTGGACCGCGCTGACCATCTGCCAGTTGAGGAGCTTGAGGGCGTCCAGCCTGGTGTGGGTCCGGGCGAGGAGGCGGCGCACCCAGGGCAGGTCGACGACGCGGCGGCCGTCGGCGAGCTTGGTCTCCGTGGCCCACCGCTGGACGTCGTGCAGGGCGCGGATCGCCATGGTGCCGTGGGCGGCGAGGGTGACGCGTTCGTGGTTGAGCTGGTTGGTGATCAGCCGCCAGCCCTGGTTCTCGGCGCCGACGCGGCGGGAGACGGGGACGCGGATGTCCTCGTAGTAGCTGGCCGTGGTGTCGTGACCGGCGAGGGTGTTGATGACGGTGCAGGAGTAGCCGGGCTCGGTGGTCGGCACCAGCAGCATGGTGATGCCCTTGTGGGGCGGGGCTGCCGGGTCGGTACGGGTCGCGAGCCAGACCCAGTCGGCGGTGTCGCCGTTGGTCGTCCAGATCTTCTGGCCGTTGACGACGTACTGGTCACCGTCGCGCACCGCGCGCGTCTTCAGCGAAGCCAGGTCGGTGCCCGCGTCGGGCTCGCTGTAGCCGATCGCGAAGTCGATCTCGCCGGAGAGGATCTTGGGCAGGAAGTACGCCTTCTGCTCGTCGGTGCCGAACTGCATGATGGTCGGCCCGACGGTGTTCAGTGCCATGAGCGGCAGCGGCACACCGGCCTGGGCGGCCTCGTCGAAGAAGATGAACTGCTCGATCGCGCTCAGCCCGCGTCCGCCGTACTCCTTGGGCCAGCCCACGCCGAGCCACTGGTCCGCGCCGAGCCGCCGGATGATGTCGCGGTAGTAGCGCTTCTGCTCCCGCCGGTCGCCGTGGCGGGCGAGCGAGTCCTCGGGCACCAGCTCGGCGAAGTAGGCGCGCAGTTCGGTGCGCAGCCGCTGCTGCTCGGGCGTGTATTCGAGATGCACGGCGCCTCCAGGCTCCCCGGGACCGGTCCTGTCGGCGCACACGGTAGAACGTGTTCCAGAAATTGGGAATGGCGAGGGCACACGAAAGGGCCCCCGGAGTACCGGGGGCCCTTTCGTCGGTGCGGTGACGCCTGAACCGCTCAGTGGGCCACGGGAGCCGGCCGCGCGCCGGCGGCCTTCTCCGCAGCCGTCCTCGGAGCCAGCAGCCGCTCCGCCAGCAGCCCGAAGACCAGCCCGAAGGAGGTCCACAGGGTCACCTGGACGGCGAGGGCGGCAAGCCGGTACTGCCACAGGAGGCCGGCCGGGAAGTGCTCCGGGACCTCGCTGAACGACGGCAGGAAGGCATACGCCAGACCGACCGCGAGGACGAAGAACGCGCCCGCCGCGACGGTGGCGTTCCAGTTGCCCAGGCGCGGCGCGAGGCGCTTGCCCAGGATGACCGTCCCGATCGCCAGCAGCACGCTGAGCACGATCATCAGGAAGAACAGCGCGGTGCGCTGGTCGAGGGTGTCGGGGTCGCCCACGGCCGGCGGGTTGGCCGGGTACTTCAGGAACGGGACGACGTAGACGCAGACCAGTCCGGCGGCCGCCAGGAGCAGCGCGCTCGCACGCGGCCCGAAGCGACCGATCCGGCCCAGCGCGAAGCAGTACGCGAGCGCCGCGATGCCGCCGAAGGCGACCCCGTAGACGAGGACGCCGGTGGACAGGCCCGCGGTGGACTGCAGGGTGCGGCTGACGAGTTCCTCGCCGCCGTGCTCGTGGGCGTGGGCCTCCTCGAAGGCGATGGCCCGGTCGACGCGCGGTTCGCCCAGGAAGTACGCGACGACGAGGGCGGCCAGGCCCGCGGCGAGGCCCGCGAGCATGCCGCGGACCAGTAGGTTTCTGACAGTTGCGGAGTTCATGCGCAGGAGGGCTTCCTCGTCGCTGTCAGTGGCAGGGGAAGCCGAGCAGGTGGCGGGCGTCGTGCACCCACTCATGGACCCCCTCACCGGAGATGAGGGAGGTGGCGCCCTGTTCGGCGCCGACGAAGTAGAGCAGGACCAGCATCAGCACGCCGAAGAAGACCGCCCAGGGGGCGATGGCGCCGATCGGGAGTTTCGCTGGTACCGCGGTGGAACCGGTGGTCGGCTGGGCGACGGACTGCGCCATGGCAGGTACCTCCTGGGGGAACTCGCGTCCCGTGTCAGTGGTGCACAGGACGACGGGGCGGGTCTGACTCACCCGGCCCGCACCCGAAGGGCGTTCCCGGCATACAGTGGCGCGACCGTGCCGGAATCCCACCGGCTTCCACCGAACCGTCGTCGATATCGACGAGACGGTACCGCGTGGGAGAGGTGCGGCCAAGAGCGCACGGGAGCACCCCGAGCGCTCACCGAGGGCCGTTCGGCCCGTCAAATACCGATCTTGGAGGGGCTGTTGAGCCGGGGAACGGGCATATGACGAGCCGAGTGACGTTGATCTCACCGGCGGTCACCAAGGCGCTGCGGGAGGCCCGATTCGATGACGGCTGCTCCCTCGACGCGTCCGGCCGACGCCTCGCCGAGGCCGCGGCGGGCTCGCTCCCGGTGGCGGAACGGATCGTCCGCTCCCCCACCGTGCGCTGCCGCGAGACGGCCGCCGCGCTCGGACTCGACGCCGCGGACGCCGTGTTGCTGGCGGCTCTGGACGCCGGACGGTGGCGCGGCTCGACGTTGGCCGCGGTGAGCGCCGAGGAGCCGCAGGCGCTGGCGCGTTGGCTGTCCGACCCCGACTCCGCGCCGCACGGCGGGGAATCGGTGCGCGCGGTGTGCGACCGGGTCGGCTCATGGCTGGAGACGGTGGCCCAGGCGGAGGGGCTCACCGTCGCCGTGGCCGAGCCCGAGATCGTGCGCGCGGCGGTCGTCCGGGCGCTCGGCGCACCGGAGTCGGCGTTCTGGCGTGCGGACGTCCCGCCGCTGACGGCCGTCGAGCTCAGCGGCCGGGCAGGGCGCTGGAACGTACGCCTGGGGCACCCCCTCGGCCGAGGCCGAGACTGAGGCCGGACCTGGTCAGTGCAGAGTGACCATGAAGTCCGTGCAGGCCTGCGCGCACGTCCGGCAGGCTTTCGCGCCCTCTTCACCGCCCGGCAGCCCGTCGAAGGCGTGCGCGGTCTCCAGGCACACCGTCCGGCACCACTCAAGCTGGACGCGGATGCCGTTCTCGTCCAGTCGGTTCTGCTCGGACAGCAGCCGGCAGGTCGCGTCGCAGACCTCCGCGCACATGATGCCCTTGCGTCGTACGAGTTCCTGTTGCTCGGTCCCGTCCGGATCCACGAGGCTCGCCCGCAGCGCGCACGCCCGGGCACACTCGGTGCACGCCTGCGCACACGCGAAGCGGTCCTCCAGGAATCGGAAGAGCTCCTGCTGCGTCGTCGTCGTTGTCACACCGCGCGGGTAGCCGCCGTGCATCGTGTCAAACCCGGTGTTCGCCAGGGGTGCGGCCGGATTTTCGGTTGTGGTTCATGCGGCACGCGAGGGGTACTCGCGTGCCATGACTACTGCATGGATGGACGTGGCCGCGGGCCGCGGCGCTGTCGGCGTCGGGCTGATCGTCGCTGGTGTCGTGGTCGTGACGTTGCTGATCGGTGCCTTCTGGCTGGGTTCCCGGCTACGTCGCCGCGAGCTCCCGCCGCCGACCCCCGAGGAGCAGCCACGGCTGCCGGAGGGCGGACCCGTCCGTGAGGTCGTGGAGAACCGGGAGCCCGACGAGGTGCCCCGGAGCGATCACCGGATGACCCCGCACGAGTCCCCCGCGTTCGGCAATTCCTCCAGCCGGACCGGCCCGGAGAAGGAACGGCCCCAGTGGAGCGAGGGCAGCGGCGGTTCCTTCGGCAGCGGCGGCCCCGGCGGCCGCTGACCCCCGCACCGCACGCCGTACGACGCACCCGGCCCCTTCGCCCCCGTGACCCGGGCCTTCTGAACACCGATACTGCCAGGAGCAGCCTTTCGGCCACCAGGAGGTCCTCCATGAAGATGTTGATCAACGTCCCGGAGAGCGTTGTCGCGGACGCCCTGCGAGGCCTGGCGGCCGCCCATCCCGAACTCACCGTGGATGTCGAGAACCGCGTGATCGTACGGCGGGACGCCCCCGTGGCCGGCAAGGTCGGCCTGATCTCCGGCGGCGGCTCCGGGCACGAGCCGCTGCACGGGGGTTTCGTGGGCCCCGGCATGCTGTCGGCGGCGTGCCCCGGTGAGGTGTTCACCTCCCCGGTCCCGGACCAGATGGTGCGGGCGGCGGCCGCCGTGGACAGCGGGGCCGGCGTGCTGTTCATCGTGAAGAACTACACGGGTGACGTCCTCAACTTCGACATGGCCGCCGAACTCGCCGAGGACGAGGGCGTCCAGGTCGCCAAGGTGCTGGTCAACGATGACGTGGCGGTCACCGACAGCCTCTACACGGCGGGTCGGCGCGGCACGGGCGCCACCCTGTTCGTGGAGAAGATCGCGGGCGCCGCGGCGGAGGAGGGCCAGCCGCTGGAGCGGGTGGAGTCGATCGCCCGTCAGGTCAACGAGAACTCCCGCAGCTTCGGCGTCGCGCTGAGCGCGTGCACCACGTACGCCAAGGGCAGCCCCACCTTCGACCTGCCCGACGGGGAGCTGGAGCTGGGCATCGGCATCCACGGCGAGCCGGGCCGGGAGCGGCGGTCGATGATGACCTCCGGCGAGATCGCCGACTTCGCGGTGAACGCGATCCTGGAGGACCTGAACCCGCGCAACCCGGTCCTGCTGCTGGTCAACGGCTTGGGAGCGACCCCGCTGCTGGAGCTGTACGGGTTCAACGCCGAGGTGATGCGGGTGCTCACCGCCCGGGGCGTGGCGGTGGCCCGCACGCTGGTCGGCAACTACGTCACCTCCCTCGACATGGCGGGCGCCTCGGTCAGCCTGTGCCAGATCGACGAGGAACTCCTGCGACTGTGGGACGAGCCGGTGAAGACCGCGGGGCTGCGCTGGGGCATGTGAGCCGACGGCACCGGGCAGTCAACGCACCTACCACGCAAGGAGATCCAGTGCTCGACGCCGACTTCTTCCGCCGCTGGATGACAGCGACCGCCGCGTCCGTCGAACGTGAGGCGGAACGGCTGACGGACCTCGACTCGCCCATCGGGGACGCCGATCACGGCAGCAATCTGCTGCGGGGGTTCCGCGCCGTGACGGCGGTGCTGGAGAAGGAGGCGCCGGACACGCCGGGTGCGGTGCTGACGCTCGCCGGACGGCAGCTCATCTCCACGGTGGGCGGGGCGTCCGGGCCGCTGTACGGCACGCTGCTGCGGCGGACCGGCAAGGCGCTCGGGGAGGACGCCGAGGTGAGTGAGGACCGGTTCGGCGAGGCGCTGCGGGCCGGGGTGGACGCGGTGATGGCGCTGGGTGGTGCCGCGCCCGGCGACAAGACCATGATCGACGCGCTTGTGCCGGCTGTGGACGCGCTCGGCGACGGCTTCGTCGCGGCACGGGCCGCCGCCGAGGAGGGCGCGCTGGCGACGACGCCGTTGCAGGCCCGCAAGGGGCGGGCGAGCTATCTCGGTGAGCGCAGCATCGGGCACCAGGATCCCGGGGCCACCTCGGCCGCTCTGCTGATCGCGGGGCTCGTGGAGGCCGACGGTGAGTGACGGCAAGCTCGTCGGGATCGTGCTGGTCTCGCACAGCGCGGACGTGGCCGCGTCGGTGGCGGAGCTCGCCAAGGGGCTGGCGGGCCCTGGTGTCGCGGTACCCGTCGCGCCGGCGGGCGGCACCGAGGGCGGCGGGCTGGGCACGAGCTCGGAACTCATCGCCGCGGCCGCCGCCTCGGTGGACCGCGGTGCCGGGGTCGCGATCCTGACCGATCTCGGCAGCGCGGTGCTCACCGTGAAGGCGCTGCTCGCCGAGGGCGACGAACTCCCGGACGACACCCGTCTGGTGGACGCGCCGTTCGTGGAGGGCGCGGTGGCGGCGGTGGTCACCGCGTCGACGGGCGCCGACCTGGCGGCGGTGGAGGCGGCGGCCGCGGAGGCCTACACCTACCGCAAGACCTGAGGTCAGCCCCCGCGCACGAAGAGGCGGGCCAGCCGCTCCCCCGTCGCGATGGCGGCGGCATGGTCCTGGATGGGTTTCACCTGCGAATCCTTGAAGACGATGTAGGTGACCCCGGAGGCCGTGCCGCCGACGCGCGGGTCGGGATCGATGCCGAGCGCCTCGGCGCTGGCGTAGGAGGCCTCGCCGATGATGTCGCGCGGGCCCACGTCGCCGACCACCGCGTACTGCACCCGGTTCCGGTGGATGACGGCGGCGACCGAGCCGCCGCGCACGCCGCTCGCGCGGTAGTCCCAGATGGCGCTCGGGGTGGGCACGACGATGTACGGGAGGCGTTCGGCGTTCAGCTGGCGGCCGTCGGACTGCTGGTAGGCGGTGGCGGCGCTGAAGGACGGGTCGGTACTGCGGTTGCAGCGCAGGCCCGGCCGGCCGTCGCAGTCGATGTCCATGTCCGCCTTCCAGAAGACGGCCTCCCGGGTGCCGCAGACGCGGACGGTCGCGGGCCGGCCGTCGTCGCTGCGGTACCGGCCGCGCGAGACCTGGGCGCAGTCACGTACCTTGGCCAGCAGATCGGCGGCCCGGACGTCGCCCTCGTGCCGAGCGGCCACCGGCTCCTGCCGGGCCGTCGGCTCGACAGTGGGCGACATCGTCGGAGCGGCGAGCAGGGCGGCGCCAGCCGCGACCAGCGTCAGTGACTGCACACGCACGATGAGGGACCCTCTCCTGGGGGACATTGACGGACACTCAGCCAAATCTGCTGCTGTTCCGATCAAGCGGCCACCGATAGGGGGCCGGACGGTGCACATCCCCTGGTCGGTGGCGCGTGTCCCCGAACTGGCGACAGGGGCCGGGCGCCTGAGCCCGCGTCGGCTCCGGCCGCCCGGCCGCCCGCGTCCGGCGCGGGAACAGCGACGACAGCGGCCCGCGCCAACGGCACGAACTCCCGATCCCTCAAGGGGAGTTCGACCGCGAGGAGCTTCAGCATACGTAACCGTTCCCTCCGGTCACCCACGACGGCCCTCTTGATGTTCTCCCGCCGACGGCGCCATATTGGTCCGGACCAATACCGTCCCCGGGGAGGCCGCTCGTGCGCCGTGCTCTCGCACTCCCCGCAGCACTCCGCGGGGCACTGTGCGCAATGTTCTGCGGAGTGCTCACGCTCCTCGCCTCCTGCGCCTGGAGCGGCGACGGCGAGGCCCGCCGCCTCCCCGCGGCACCCGCGGGCATCACCGCCGTGGCCGGCAGCGCGACCAGCGTGCACGTCATGTGGAACGCGACCGACGGGGACGTCACGGCCTACGAGGTGTATCGCGGCACCACGAAGGTGAAGGAGGTACCGGGTTCCGCGCACATGGTGGACGTCACCAGGCTCAGGCCGTCCACCACATACGTCTTCACCGTGCGGGCCCGGGGCACCGACGGGCAGGTGGGCCCGAGCAGCCGGGAGGCCCGCGCCACCACACCGGCGGCCGTGACGGCGGACGGTTCGGCGCCGACAGCGCCCGGGAGGCCGCAGGGCCGGGTGATCGGCAGCCGGGCCGTACAGCTGTCCTGGTCCGCGTCCTCGGACGACCGGGGTGTGCTGTCGTACGACATCCACCAGGGCGCCGCGAAGATCCACAGCGTCGGGGGAAACCAGACGGCGACGGTGGTGACGGGGCTGCGGCCGGGCACCCGCTACGCCTTCACCGTGCGCGCCCGGGACGCGGCCGGCAACGTCTCCCCGGCGAGCGGCACCGTCCGCCTCACCACCGCCCCGGGCACCGACGACGGTCGCGGCACGGCGCCCACCGGCTTCCGCGCGAGGACGCGTCTCGGCGACGACGGGGCGTACTACCTCGACCTCTCCTGGGTCCCGCCGCGCGCGGACGGCGTGGTCACGGAGTACCAGGTCCACCTGGACGGCCGTCCGGCCACCTCCCTGGTGTTCGGCGGGAACCCGCCGAGCGGCCGGGCGACGTACAGCTTCTATGCGGGCCGGGACGCCGGGATCACCCAGCGGGTGCGGATCCGGGCCAGGCTGCCGGACGGGACCTGGGGCGGGTTCTCGGCGGAGCGGACGGTGACGACCGGCGCCGGGGAGCCGTGACGGCACCTCGCGTCTGGGCCGTACGAAGGAATCCGTCACCTGCCCGGAGGCGGTCAGGGTGCGCTCCGGCCCGCGGGCACGTTGGCTGCCCCTGAGGCGCACGGGCGATTCCCGACCTCGGCGGCGCTACGGATGTACCGCCAACCGTGCCGCCGGAGGGCAGTCCATGCGTACTACTCAGCTTCTCCTCCGCTCCGGCCTGACCGCTGCCGCCGCCGTCGCGCTGGCCGCCGTACCGGCGGCCGCGGCTTCGGGGATTTCCGTCAGCACCACCGGATCCACGGTGTCCGTCACGACCAGCGCCTGCAGCCAGGTGAACGGCAGCTGGGGCGCCGCCTCGCTCCTGAACAGCGGCCAGGCGAACTTCGCCCAGGGCCGTCAGGTGACGCTATCGGGGACGACGTCCCTGCAGTCGGCCGCCTGGTCGAACGTGAGCCCCGGCACCTACACCGTCATCGTGATGTGCGCGAACAACAGCACGGCGGGCACCCAGTCGGTCATCGTCTCGACGACGACCACCCCCACGATCTCCGCCACGGCCTCCCCGTCGCGCGGCGTCATGGGCGGCCTCGGCGGTGCCGCCGAGGACTACGGTCCGCTCACCCTGGGTGCAGGTGCCGCCCTCGTCGGGATCGGCGGGATCGCGGCGGCCTGGTTCCTGCGCCGTCGCGCCAAGCCCTACCGGCTCTGATCGGGCAGCTCGGCGAACTCCTCCAGCGCGTGGGTGAGCCACCGCGTCCAGAAGGTCTCCAGGTCGATACCCGCCCGCAGGATCAGGTGCTGCAACCGGTCCTGCGGGCTGTCCTTCCCGGGCGGGAAGTCCCGCTTCTCGATCTCCTCGTACTCGGCGAGCTGCCTGCCGTGCACCTCCAGATGGCGGCGCAGATCGGCCTCGATGCCCTCGGTGCCGACCACGGCCGCCGCCCGCAGCCGCAGGAACAGGCTGTCGCGGTACTGCTTGGGGTCCTGGGACGCGGCGGTCCAGCGGGCCAGTTCGTCGCGGCCCGCCGGCAGCACCTCGTACCGCTTCTTCTGCCCACGGGCCGGCTGCTCCGGCGCAAGAGCCCGGATGTGGCCCTCCGCCTCGAGTTTTCCCAGCTCGCGATAGATCTGCTGATGCGTCGCCGACCAGAAGTAGCCGATCGACTTGTCGAAACGGCGGGTCAGCTCCAGCCCCGAGGACGGCCTTTCCAGCAGGGCGGTGAGGATCGCGTGCGGGAGTGACATGGAGTCATCCTAGGGACGGCCCCCTAGAGGGCGGCCGCGACCTCGGTGCCCTGCTTGATGGCCCGCTTGGCGTCCAGTTCGGCGGCCACGTCGGCGCCGCCGATGAGGTGGGCGCTCACGCCGGCGGTGACCAGCGCCTCGTACAGGTCGCGGCGCGGCTCCTGTCCGGTGCACAGGACGATGGTGTCGACCTCCAGGACCGTGCTCTCCTCGCCGACGGTGACATGGAGACCGGCGTCGTCGATCCGGTCGTAGCGCACGCCCGGGACCATGGTGACGCCGCGGTGCTTGAGTTCGGTGCGGTGGATCCAGCCGGTGGTCTTGCCGAGCCCCGCGCCGACCTTGGTGGTCTTGCGCTGGAGCAGATGCACGGTGCGCGGCGGTGCGGGGCGCTCGGGGGCGGTGAGTCCGCCGGGGCCGGTGTGGTCCATGTCGACGCCCCAGAGGCGGAAGTACGTCGCCGGGTCCTCGTGCGCCTTGTCGCCGCCGTCGGTGAGGAACTCGGCGACGTCGAAGCCGATGCCGCCCGCGCCGAGGACGGCGACCCGCCGGCCGACGGGGACGCGGTCGCGCAGGACGTCGAGGTAGCCGACGACGCTCGGGTGGTCGACACCGGGGATGTCGGGGGTGCGGGGGGTGACGCCGGTGGCGACGACGACCTCGTCGAAGGCGGCGAGGTCCGCGGCGGCGGCCCAGGTGTTCAGCCGTACGTCGACGCCGTGCCGGTCGAGCTGGTGGCGGAAGTAGCGGATGGTCTCGTCGAACTCCTGCTTGCCGGGGACCTGGCGGGCGACGTTGAGCTGGCCGCCGATCTCGCTCGCGGCGTCGAAGAGCGTCACGTCGTGACCGCGTTCGGCGGCGCTCACGGCGCAGGCGAGTCCGGCCGGGCCCGCGCCGACGACCGCGACCCGCTTGCGCAGCCGGGTCGGCGACAGCACCAGCTCGGTCTCGTGGCAGGCGCGCGGGTTGACCAGGCAGGAGGTGATCTGACCGCTGAAGGTGTGGTCGAGGCAGGCCTGGTTGCAGCCGATGCAGGTGTTGATGGCCTCGGGCGTGCCCGCCGCGGCCTTGGTGACGAAGTCGGGGTCGGCGAGCATCGGGCGGGCCATCGACACCATGTCCGCGTACCCGTCGGCGAGCAGCTCCTCGGCGACCTCGGGGGTGTTGATGCGGTTGGTGGTGACGAGGGGGATGCCGACCTCGCCCATGAGTTTCTTGGTCACCCAGGTGTAGGCGCCGCGCGGCACCGACGTGGCGATGGTGGGGATGCGGGCCTCGTGCCAGCCGATACCGGTGTTGATGATGGTCGCGCCGGCCGCCTCGACGGCCTTGGCGAGCGTGACGACCTCGTCGTGGGTGGAGCCGCCGGGGACGAGATCCAGCATGGACAGGCGGTAGATGATGATGAAGTCCTCGCCGACGGCCTCGCGCACCCGCCGCACGATCTCCACGGGGAACCGCATGCGGTTCTCGTACGACCCGCCCCAGCGGTCGGTGCGGTGGTTGGTCTGCGTGGCGATGAACTCGTTGATGAGGTAACCCTCGGAGCCCATGATCTCGACACCGTCGTAACCGGCCCGCCTGGCCAGAGTGGCGGCGCGGGCGTAGTCGTCGATGGTCTGCTCGACCTCGGCGTCGGTGAGCTCGCGGGGCGGGAACCAGCTGATCGGCGCCTGGATCGGGCTCGGCGCGACGAGGCCCTCGTGGTAGGCGTACCGGCCGAAGTGCAGGATCTGCATCGCGATGCGGCCGCCCTCGCGGTGCACGGCCTCGGTGATCTCCCGGTGCTGCTCGGCCTCCGCCTCGGTGGTGAGCTTCGCGCCGCCGTCGTAGGGCCGTCCCGCCTCGTTGGGCGCGATGCCGCCGGTGACGATCAGGCCCACTCCGCCACGCGCGCGTGCCGCGTAGAACGCCGCCATCCGCTCGAAGCCGCGCTCGGCCTCCTCCAGACCGACGTGCATGGAGCCCATGAGGACCCGGTTGGGCAGCGTGGTGAAGCCCAGGTCCAGCGGGCTCAGCAGGTGCGGGTAACGGCTCATGGGGCCCCTCCGTGGGCGGGTGTCGTGGCTTCTGTTGTAGAGGACGACGGCCGCCTTTTGCAACTAGTTGCATAATCGGGGGTGCGTGACACGGGACACCCTCGGGCACAGTGGCCCCATGACCGCGGAGATCGTCGAACTCGCCCAGCAGCTGATCCGCCGCCCGAGCCGCGGCGGAATCGACGACTACGCCCCCGTCCTGGGCGTTCTGGAGGGCTGGCTGGCCACGCGGGAGCTGCCGCACCGACGCCTGTACGACGACGCGGGCAGCCTCACCGGCCTGCTGGTGGAGGTCCCGGGCGGCCTGCCCGGACCCTGGTGGGCGCTCGACGCCTGCGTGGACACCGCCCCCTACGGCGACGAGGGGGCCTGGTCGTTCCCGCCGGACTGCGGGGACGTGGTGGACGGCTGGCTGCGGGGGCGGGGAGCGGCCGACTCGAAGCTCGCGGCGGCGATGTTCTGCGCCATCGCGGCGGAGCTGCACGGCCGTACGTTCCGCGGCGGGCTCGCGGTCCTGCTGGACGTCGACGAGCACACCGGCGGCTTCGGCGGCGCCCGCGCCTATCTCGCCGATCCGGCGGCGGTGCGCCCGGCGGGGGTGATGATCGGCTACCCCGGGCCGGCCGAGGTGGTGGTCGGCGGGCGGGGGTTCTGGCGGGCGACGATCGCGGTGCACGCGGAGTCGGGGCACTCGGGATCGAGGCGTACGACGCCCGGTGCGGTGTCCCGTGCGGCGCGGCTCGTACGGCTCCTGGAGGAGAGCGAACTACCGGGCGCCCACGGGGAGTTCCCGCTTCCGCCGAAGCTGACGGTGACCTCGATCCGGGGCGGCGAGGGCTTCTCGGTGGTGCCGGACCGGTGCGAGGTGGGCGTGGACATCCGCACGACGCCCACCTTCGACGCCCGAGCGGCGGAGGCCCTGGTCCGCGCGCCGGCGGCGGAGCTGGGCACACCGGCCACGGTCACTCCGGTGGCCTCCTGGCCGCCCTTCCGTCTCGCCGCGGACGAGCAGCCCGCCGCCGCGCTCCTGGACGCGACCCGCAGTGCGGGGCTGACGGTCCGGGCGAAGACGGCGGGCCCTTCCAACATCGGCAACCTGCTCGCGGCGGAGGGAATCCCGGCCACGGCGGGGTTCGGCGTGCGGTACGAGGGTCTGCACGGCACGGACGAACGCGCGTGTCTCGCGGACCTGCCGACGGTGTTCGCCGTCTACCGCGAGACGGTGTCCGGCCTCCTGGCCGGCGGGCCGCGGTGAGACGACGACCCGTCCGCGGCTTTCCGGTTCAGCGGCTCTCCAGACGAACGTGCAGTTCCCGCTCCTGGTCCCCGGACGCCGAGGACAGTTCACGCACCGTGAACATGGAGTCCAGCGTGGTGCGCAACCGCTCGATGGCCCAGTAGCCGCCCTGCGCGTCGGCCTCCACGGAGGACGACAGCCTCGCGGGCGGCGGGCACGAGCGCGCGTCGGTGACCTCGAACGTCCCGAGCCACACCATGGGCCGTGACTCGTGCAGCTGCTGCGGCACCTCGTCGGCACCCCGGTCGGACTCGAAGCACGTGGACAGCGTGTCGAACACGATCCGGGCGTCCTCCTTGCTGCAACCGCTGATCTCGATGGAGACGGACTCCTCATGCGATCGGTCCATCACGATGGCTCCTCTCGTGGCGATGGCGCGGTAACCACGGGTTCCCCGCGAACCGCGCCACATCCCAGAAAAGCACCACTGCGTCGACGGGACCAGTGAGGACCTCGGCTCCCGGCGCATTGACCATGCGCAGACCAAGGGCGGAGGTGCCGCGCTGCTACCGTCGCCGGACGTTCTCCGGCGTGTTGAGGGATGGTGGAGGAGGGCGCCGCGGGCGCCCCGGCGACGGTTGAGCGCGGTACAACAGGGGAGTCGGCACGGGGGACGACGTGCCGTGTGGACGGTCGAAGGCGGTGCGTGCGATGAGTGCAACCGGGTCTCCGGTCGCCGAGGGCGACGGGCCGGTGCGCGGGGCCATACGGCCCAGCGGACTGCTCGACGTGCTGGGCGTGGCCTCGGTCGTCCTGGACGCCGAGGGCAGGATCGTGCTGTGGAGTCCGCAGGCCGAGGAGCTGTTCGGCTACTCGGCACGCGAGGCGCTGGGGCAGTTCGCCGCCCGGATCATGGTCCACGAGCAGTACCTCGACCTGGTCATCAAGCTGTTCGCCGACGTCATGGTCACGGGCGAGGGCTGGGCCGGTGCCTTTCCGATCCGGCGCAAGGACGGCAGCACGCGGCTGGTGGAGTTCCGCAACATGCGCCTCCTCGACGACCGCGGGGACGTGTACGCGCTGGGGCTCGCGGCCGACCAGAACACCGTGCGCGGCCTGGAACGGGACGTGGCGCTGTCGACGCGGATGATCTCCCAGTCCCCCATCGGGCTCGCCGTCCTGGACACCGATCTGCGGTACGTCACGGTCAACCCGGAACTCGAACGGCTCAACGGCGTCCCGGCCGAGGAACACATCGGCCGGACCATGGGCGAGGTCCTGCCGCAGATCGACGTCGAAGGCGTGGAGGCGGCGGCACGCGGGGTGCTGGAGACCGGTCGCCCGCTCGTCGACCAGCACACCCTGGGCCGTACCCCGGCCGACCCGGACGAGGACCATGCCTGGTCCGTCTCGCTGTACCGGCTGGAGGACACGGTCGGCACCGTGCTGGGCGTCGCCGTCTCGGTGGTGGACATCACCGAGCAGCACCGGGCGGCCGTCGCGGCGGAAGCGGCCCGGCGGCGTCTCGCCGTCATCGCGGACGCCTCCGTCCGTATCGGCACCACTCTGGAGCTGGACCGCACGGCCCGTGAGCTGGCCGAGGTCGCCGTGCCGGAGCTCGCCGACATCGCCGCCGTGGATCTGTTGGACGCGGTGATGGAGGGCAGGCGCAGCATCCTCGGTCCCACCGAGCCGGCCGTGATCCGTGCCCTCGCCGTCCAGGCGGACCACCCCTCGGAGGCCCTCAGCGCCGCCGACCCGCCCGGGCAGGTCGCCCGGTACGGCGCCGACCGTCTGGTCACCGAGTGCGTGCGCACGGGACAGCCGGTCATGGTGGCCGAGGTCGCGGAGGCCGACCTGCCCCGCATCGCCCGCTCCCCCGAGGCGGCGGGACAGCTGGCCCGCGCGGGCGTCCACTCGTATCTGGCCGTGCCGCTCATCGCGCGCGGCGAGGTGCTCGGCGCCCTCGACCTCAAACGCACCCGCAATCCGCTGCCGTTCAGCGAGGACGACCTGCTGCTGGCCCGGGAGCTGGCGTCCCGGGCGGCCGTGCAGATCGACAACGCCCGCTGGTACCAGAACGCCCGCGACACCGCCCTGACCCTCCAGCGCAGTCTGCTGCCCAGCCATCCGCCGGTGACGGGCGGCCTGGAGGTCGCCTCCCGCTACCAGCCCGCGGGGGCGACCGCCGAGGTCGGGGGCGACTGGTTCGACGTGATCCCCCTCGACGGCCGCAGGACCGCGCTGGTCGTGGGCGACGTGATGGGCAGCGGCATCAACGCCGCCGCGACCATGGGCCGGCTGCGCACCGCGACGAACACCCTGGCCTCCCTGAACCTGGAACCGGCCCGGCTCCTGGAGCACCTCGACCGGATCACCCAGGACCTCGAGGACTCCATCGCCACCTGCGTCTACGCCGTCCACGACCCGCAGCTGCGCCAGTGCCGGATCGCCAACGCCGGGCACCTGCCGCCCGTCCGCCTCCGCTCGGGACGCAAGCCGGAACTCCTCGACCTGCCCACCGGGGCGCCGCTGGGCGTGGGCGGGGTCGCCTTCTCCACCACGACCGTCGACCTGGAACCCGGCGACCGGCTGGTGTTCTACACGGACGGTCTCGTCGAGACCCGCCAACACCCCCTCGACGAACGCCTGGACGCGCTCCTGGACCTCCTCGACGGCCCGGACCGCCCCCTGGAGGAGGTGTGCGACCTCCTGCTGCGCACCCTGCACCAGCCGGACAACTCCGACGACGTGGCGCTGCTCATCGCCCGCGCGCAGACGCCGGGTTGACCTTCCCGATGCACAGGAACCCGTTACCCGCCCCTTATCGGCCGCCCCGCACCATCTCAGCAAGACGTGGCATCGGGACGCCGGGTGGGAGCGAGGCATGACGCACGATCCGGATCAGGAAGCGACACCGCCCGAGGTACTCGTCGGGCCGGGCGAACACACTCCGCTACGAGACCGTCGGCGACGCGGGTCACGGGCCTGGCTGGAGGTTCGGCGCCGGCGGCGAGGCCGTGCACGGCGAGGCGACCGTCAAGGACCGGGACACCGGCGAGTGCGTCGTCCGGGTGTGGCAGCGCGGCACCGTCGAGAAGGTGGACGGCGACCGGGTGACCGTCAAGAGCGAGGACGGGGCCCGGTGGACGTGGACCGTGAACGCGGACACGACCGTCCTGCGTGAGGGCACCAAGAATTCCGGGGCCGACGACCTGAAGCAGGACGAGACGGTCCACGTGACCGGTACCCGGTCCGACGGCGGCACCCGGACGGCTTCCCATGCCGTGGCGGGCACCTGGGAGCGCAAGGGTCCCGAGAGCCGGCGCGACGGGCTCCCGGGCCACGGACACCGCGGGTGGGCCGAGCCGAGCCCCTCCGGTGGCGCTACGACCTGACGCCGATCACGACGTTGGCGTACCACTCCTCGGAGACGACCACCCGCGATGTCAGTCCCGCGCGGGTGAAGGCGTCGACGGCCGTGGGCGCCTGCCGTTCGCTCGTCTCGACGAGCAGACAGCCGCCGGGCGCAAGCCACTCGGGTGCCCCGGCGGCGACCCTGCGCAGCACGTCCAGCCCGTCGCTCCCCCCGTCCAGGGCGACCAGCGGTTCGTGCTCGCGCGCCTCCGCGGGCAGGAACGCGACCTCGTCGGTGGGGACGTACGGCACGTTCGCCGCGAGGATGCCGACGCGGCCGCGCAGTCGCCCGGACAGCGCCTCGTAGAGGTCGCCCGCGTGGACGTGGCCGCCGAAGGGGGCGATGTTGCGCCCCGCGCAGCGCACCGCGGCCGGGTCGATGTCGGCGGCGTGCAGTTCGGCACCGCCGAGCGCGTCGGCGAGGGCCGCTCCCACCGCGCCCGAGCCGCAGCACAGGTCCACGACGACGGAGGCGTCCGGGGCGTGGGCGAGGGCCTGTTCAACCAGGAACTCGGTGCGGCGGCGGGGCACGAAGACCCCGGGTTCCACGACGATGCGCAGCCCGCGGAACTCGGCCCATCCGACGACGAGTTCGAGGGGGGCGCCGCCGGCGCGGCGGTCCACCATCGCCGTGAGTTCGTCCGGGGTGCGGGCGGCGGCGAGGATCAACTGGGCCTCGTCCTCGGCGAAGACGCAGCCCGCGGCGCGCAGTGCCGTCACGACGGAGGCGCGCGAGGAGGCGGAAGTGGCAGTCATGGAGGCAGCAACCCTACCCGCCCACGGCCTCCCCTGGTCGGCATACCCGACTCGCCCAAGTTGTACTATGCAACGAGAGTCGTGGAGGAGGTTTCGTGGACGCAACCGAGGCCGTCGAGAGCATCCAGCGCGAGATGACGATCTTCGCCCGGCGGGCCCGGGCGTCGGCGGGCCGTATGCACCCCGAGCTGTCGCTGGTCTCGTACACGCTGCTCGGGCACCTGGAGGAGCGCGACGGCTGCCGCGCCACCGACCTCGCCGCGCACTACGCCCTCGACAAGTCCACCGTCAGCCGCCAGGTGGCCGCGCTGGAACGCGCCGCGCTCGTCGAGCGGCGCCAGGACCCGGAGGACCACCGTGTGCAGGTGCTGCATCTGACGGAGACCGGCCGGCAGATCCTCGCCCAGGTCACCGTGAGCCGCCGGGCCGCCTTCCGGGAGCGGCTCGCGAACTGGCCGGAGGAGGATCTCGCGCGGTTCGCCGACTACCTCGTGCGCTACAACGCCTGGCCGGGCCCGCAGGAGAGCTGAGCGCCTAGGACACGGCCACCAGCCGTTCCGGCGCCCGTGCCGCGGCGAACGCGGTCCTGCGACGGAGCCGGAAGCCCAGGGACTCGTACAGCCGGATCGCACCGGTGTTCCCGGCGGCCGTGTGCAGGAACGGCGTCTCACCGCGCTCCCTGATGCCGTACGCGACGGCGTGGATCAGCCGGGTCGCCAGGCCCTCGCCGCGGAAGGCGGGGTCGGTGCAGACCGCGCTGATCTCGGTCCACCCGGGCGGGTGGAGCCGCTCCCCCGCCATGGCGACCAGGGCCCCGTCCCGGCGTATGCCCAGGTAGGTGCCCATCTCGATGGTGCGCGGCAGGAAGGGGCCTGGCCGGGTGCGCTCGACCAGGTCGAGGATCTCGGGCACGTCGGCGGGGCCGAGGCGTACGGCCTCCGGTTCCGGTGCGGCGGCCACCCCGTCGTCGACGAGCTGTACGCCGTCGATGCGGGCCGTGATCTCCCAGCCGTCCGGCACCTCGCCCCGGTAGCCGGGCAGCGGGACCTCGGCGCCGGGACCCGCGAGAGCCGCGAGGTCGGCCCAGTCGTCGGCGTCCGGCTCGTCCGGCAGGGCGAGCCAGGGCGAGACGTCCAGCGGGTAGCGCACGACGCGTCCGCGGCGCTCGGCGAAGTGGGCGTGCGGCCCCGTCAGGGAGGCGAGGGCGGGGTTGTCGAGGATGTGGGGTATGCCGGGGCGGGGCGTGCCCGTCTGTGGCGTGCCGTGGCTCATCCGGCCACCTCGATCACGACCTTGCCGCGCGCATGACCGTCCTCGACGGTGCGCAACGCCTCGCCGGCCTCGGCGAGCGGGAACCGCCGCACGACATGCGGGTCCAGCTCGCCCTTCACCACCAACCGCGCCACGGCGTCCAGCACGGCGGAGGTACGGGCCCGGATCACCCTGGCGCCGCCCAGCCGCTCCACGTCCTGCTCCGACGCCCCCGCGGTGATCAGCTTCGTCCGGTCCGTCAGCAGCGTCGCCGCCTCGGTCAGCACCTCGCCGCCGACGAGGTCGTAGACCCCGTCGACGCCGTCCGGTGCCGCCGCGCGCGCCCGGTCGGACCAGTCCGGTCCCGACGGGACGTGGACGGCGCCCAGCGACTCGACGAAGTCCTTCTTGCCCGCGCTCGCGACCCCCACCACGCGGATTCCGAGCGCCCGGGCGATCTGCACGGCCGCAGCACCGACTCCGCCGCCCGCGCCGGTGACCAGCAGGGTCGCCCCCGCGGGCAGGTCCAGCTGGCGCACCCCGTCGTACGCCGTCGCGGCGGCCACGGGCAGGGTCGCCGCGTCGGCGAAGGCCAGCCCGGCCGGCTTGTGCGCGGCCACCGCGACCGGGAGCAGGGCGTACTCGGCGTAGCCGCCTGTCAGCGCGTCGCCGAAGACCTCGTCCCCGGCGGCGAACCCGTCGACGCCGTCCCCGACCGCCTCGACGACACCGGAGACCTCGCTGCCGAGGACCGCGGGGAACACGCGCTCGCCGGTGTCGGTGGGCCGGCGGTATCCGGTCCGCAGCTTCCAGTCGACCGGATTCACGCCCGCGACACGCACGGCGACCAGCAGCTGTCCGGGTCCGGGCACGGGCCGCTCGACCTCGACGAGTGCCTCGGTCTCCGGACCGCCGTACCGCGTGAACACGTACGCCTTGGGCATGGCTCCACTCTCCTTCGCTCGCGCCGGGCACCAGTCGGAAGGAAGATCGGCGAACAGCTATTCCCCGGGCGGCGGAGTGTTCATACGGCCGCAATGATCGCGGTCCTGACCAGGGACGGAGCACCGCCGACCACAGCGTACGGTTGAACCATGAACGTCACCCGAGGCTTCACCGGGCGCCCCCGCGCCCACAACGCCGGGCTGCCTCCCGGCCAGTACGACGCGGGCGACGACTGGCCCGTGCTGTCCGCGGAGGTCACGCCGGAGCTGTCGCCGGCCGAGTGGACCTTCCGCGTCGACGGGCTGGTCGAGGAACCGCACACCTGGGACTGGGACGAGGCGCACGCGCTGCCGGGTTCGGTGTACGAGGGTGACATCCACTGTGTGACGAGCTGGTCGAAGTTCGGGGTGCGGTTCGGGGGCGTCTCGCTGGACGCCTTCCTCGATGTGGTCCGTCCCCATGGGTCCGCCACCCATGTCGTCGCCTACTCCCACACCGGCTACACCACCAACCTGCCGCTGGCCGACGTGACCGGCGGCAAGGCGTGGATCGCGTGGGAGTTCGACGGGAAGCCGCTGTCCCCCGAGCACGGCGGGCCGGCGCGGCTGCTCGTGCCGCACCTGTACTTCTGGAAGAGCGCCAAGTGGATCGCGGGCCTGCGGCTCCTGGATCAGGACGAGCCGGGGTTCTGGGAGCAGAACGGCTATCACGCGCGGGGCAACCCGTGGGAGGAGCAAAGGTACTCCGGTGACTGAGCAAGCCGTGGAAGCGCCGTCCTTCACGCCCCCGACGCGGTTCGCCGTGCCCGGCCGCATCGCCGTCAGCAACCGGGCCGCCGCGCTGTGGCAGACCGCCACGCTCACCGAGATCCGCCGGGAGACTCCGCACGCCGCCACCTACCGGTTCGCGGTGCCCGCCTGGGCGGGACATCTGCCCGGCCAGCATCTGATGCTGCGGCTCACCGCCGAGGACGGCTATGTGGCCCAGCGCCACTACTCGATCGCGTCCGCGCCCGACGACGCGGGGCACATCGAGCTGACCCTGGACCATGTCGAGGGCGGCGAGGTGTCGGGCTGGTTCCACACGGTCGCCCAGCCCGGTGACGAGGTCGAGGTACGCGGCCCCCTGAGCGGCTTCTTCGCCTGGCCCGGCGACCGGCCCGCGCTGCTGATCGGCGCCGGCTCCGGGGTCGTCCCGCTGATGTCGATGGTGCGGCACCACCGGGCACAGGGCCTGTCCGTACCGCTGCGGCTGCTGGTGTCGGCGCGCAGCCCCGAGGAGCTCATCTACGCGGGCGAGTTCGGCGCCGAGACGACGCCCGTCTTCACCCGCAGGGCCCCGCAGGGGGCACCGGTGGGGCGTATGGCGGCCGCACATGTGGCGCCGCTCCTGGCCGAGCAGCCTCCCGGTGGGTGGGAGGCCTATGTGTGCGGCTCCAATGCCTTCGCGGAGCACGCGTCGCGCTTGCTGGTCGCGGCGGGACAGCCGGTGGAGCGGATCCGGATCGAACGGTTCGGCTGATCGTCCCCGCCATCGCTCCGTTTCACGGGCAAGACGGCCGGGCACTCCTGTGCAGCGGGGCTGTGAGCGGGTACTGGGTCTGTGCGGGCACTCGCAGGCGTACGCGGTGCGGAGGTCGACATGCGAACCCGGGTGCGCGGCTGGCGGTGGCGGCACAATCCGCTGCGGCGCCGGTCGGACGTGGTCGAGGCGTGGACGGCGCTGCTCTTCGCCGTGCTGCTGCTCGTGGCCGCGCCGCTCGCCGGGGTGGTGGCGGCCGGGTGGGCCCGTTCCGAGGCGCAGCAGACGGCGGCCTCCCAGCGTGCCGAGCGGCACAGCGTGCGGGCCGAGGTGGTCGGCGTGGATCCCGGGTCGCCGCCGACGTTGCAGGGCGCCCGGCAGCACACGTATCTCACGACGGTCCGCTGGACGGAACCGGACGGGAACGAGCGGACCGCCACGGCGCGGGTCCCGGGCGGCACACGCGACGGTGACGTGGTCGAGGTGTGGTTCGACTCCCGGGGCCGTAACGTCAAGCCGCCCCCGGACGGCTTCTCCGTCTGGCAGTACACCCTCACCATGGGCGCCTGCGCCGCGGGCGGCTCGGCCGCTCTGATTCTCCTGGGCCGTGCCGCCGTACGGCATGTGGCCACACGGCACCGGCTGGCGGAGTGGGAGGAGGAGTGGGCGCGCACCGAGCCGGAGTGGTCGCGGTGGCGGTGGGCGTGAACCGCCCCCGCGAGCGGCCGACCCTCCCGCCTCAGCCCGTCCCCTGCGTCCGCCGGGCGATCCGCCCGTGGTCCCGCAACGCCCCCGCCAGCCCCGGCAGCACGGGTTCCCCGCGGTCGACGAGGACCCGCCCGCCGACCATCGTCGTCCACGCCCGGGCCGGTCCGCAGCGCAGCCAGGCCTCCACCGGGTCGCTGAGCGCGCCCGCGAGGGCGACCTCGTGGAGGTCCCAGACGACGAGGTCGGCGCAGGCGCCGGGGCGCAGCTGGCCGATCTCCTCGTCGCGGCCGAGGCAGCGGGCCGAGCCGTGGGTGGCCATGTCGAGGGCGTCCCGCGCGGTCATCGCACCGGGGCCGCCGCGGTAGCGGCCGAGCAGCAGGGCGTTCCGCGTCTCCATCCAGAGGGAGGCGTGGTCCGTGGAGGCCGAGCCGTCGCAGCCGATGCCGACGGGCAGGCCGAGTTCGCCCATCTCCCGCACCCGGGCCGTGCCGCCGCCGATCAGCATGTTGGAGCTGGGGCAGTGCGCCACGCCGACGCCCGCGGCCGCGAGGCGGCGCATTTCGTCGTCGTTCGGGTGGATGCAGTGGGCGACCCAGGTCCGGTCGCTCATCCAGCCGCAGTCCTCGAAGTACTCCACGGGCCGGCAGCCGTAGGTCTCCAGGCAGTACGTGTCCTCGTCGTGGTCCTCGGCCAGGTGGGTGTGGAGGCGTACGTCGTGGCGCTCGGCGAGTTCGGCCGTGGCCGTCATGACGTCCTTGGTGACCGAGAACGGCGAGCAGGGGGCGAGCGCGACGCGGATCAGGGCGCCCGGTGCCGGGTCGTGGTGGGCCCTGATCAGCCGCTCGCTGTCGGCGAGCACCTCGTCCGTGCTCTGGGTGACGCTCCTCGGCGGCAGTCCCCCGTCCTCGACGGACCGGGTCATCGAGCCGCGCGTCGCGTGGAAGCGGAAGCCGATGTCGCGGGCGGCACTGATCTCGGCGTCCACCAGGCGTGGCCGCGGGTGGACGTAGAGATGGTCCGAGGAGGTCGTGCAGCCGCCCATGAGCAGTTCGGCCATGCCCACGTAGGCCGAGACGTACGCGGCCTCCTCGTCGAGGGCGGCCCACAGCGGGTAGAGCGTGGTCAGCCAGTCGAAGAGGGTGCCGTTCACGGCGGGCGCGTAGGAGCGGGTGAGGTTCTGGTAGAGGTGGTGGTGCGTGTTGACCAGACCCGGGGTGACGAGCCGTCCCGCCGCGGAGAGCGTGGTCGAGGCCCCGGGTTCGCTTCCGGGGGCGCCCACGGCGGTGACCCGACCATTGGTGACGGCCACCCAGCCGCCGGGGATCTCCCGATCCCCGTCCACGACCAGCAGTCCGGCGTCCTTGACCAGCAGATCAACGGCTGACGTCATGGCGTCATCGTAGACAGGTACCTGACCGAAGGCCTGGCGAGTCGTCGGACCTCACACGTACGGTGTGATCATCACTGGCCCTCTTCAAAGGCGGTCCTGCATGGCCCTGTTCGACCTCCCCCTCGACGAGCTCCACGAGTACCGCAGCGCGTCCGTCGAGCCCGAGGACTTCGACGCGTTCTGGACCAAGACCCTCCGGGAGGCCCGCGAGCACGACCTGGACGCCCGTTTCGAACTCGTCGACACCGGTCTGACCACGGTCGAGGTGTACGACGTGACGTTCGCGGGGTTCGGCGGGCACCCGGTGAAGGGCTGGCTGACACTGCCCGCCGGGGCCACCGAACCGCTCCCGCTGATCGTGGAGTTCATCGGGTACGGAGGCGGGCGCGGGCTGCCGCACGAGCATCTGCTGTGGGCGTCCACGGGCCGGGCGCACTTCGTGATGGACACCCGCGGCCAGGGCAGCGCGTGGGGCGGGGGCGGCGGCACGGCGGATCCCATAGGCGGGGCGCCCGCGTACCCCGGTTTCATGACGCGTGGCATCGACGCACCCGAGAACTACTACTACCGCCGGGTGTTCACGGACGGGGTGCGCGCCGTCGAGGCGGCCCGTTCGCATCCCGCGACCGACGCCTCCCGCACGGTCGTGCACGGCACGAGCCAGGGCGGCGGCATCACGATCGCCGTGGGCGGTCTGGTCCCGGACCTGGTCGCCGTCGCGCCGGACGTGCCGTTCCTGTGCGACTTCCCCCGCGCGGCGAAGTTGACGGACCGTCACCCGTACCGCGAGATCGGCCTGTTCCTCAAGACCCACCGCGGCCGCACCGAGGACGCGCTGCGCACCCTGTCCTACTTCGACGGTGTCCACTTCGCCGCCCGCGGCCGTGCCCCGGCCCTCTTCTCCACGGCCCTGGAGGATCAGACCTGCCCGCCCTCGACGGTCTTCGCCGCGTTCAACTCCTGGGCGCACGACGACAAGGAGATCGAGGTCTACGACTTCAACGACCACGAGGGCGGCGGCCCCTACCAGCAGGCCGTCAAGCTGCACTGGCTGCGCTCGCGCGTCTGAGGAACCGGGTCTTCCCTCCAGTCCGACCAGTCGGTACGTTCATCGGGCCCGGACCGCAGTGTCGCGGTCCGGGCTTTCGGCGGACGACGGAGGCCAGCCATGTCCGAGCACGGAGCCCGCGTTCAGGGGCACTGCGACGAGCGTTTCGCGGCGGTGCGTGTCGCGTTCGAGGAGAACTTCCGGGAGCGGGGCGAGCTCGGGGCGGCGGTGGCCGTCACGGTCGGCGGGCGGACCGTGGTGGATCTGTGGGGCGGTTGGGCGGACGCCGCGCGCACCCGGGCGTGGGAACGGGACACGCTGGTCAATGTGTGGTCGACCTCGAAGGGGCCGGTGGCCCTGTGCGCACACATCCTCGCCGACCGTGGGCTGCTGGACCTCGACGCGCCGGTGGCCGTGTACTGGCCCGAGTTCGCCGCGGCGGGCAAGGAGAAGGTGCTCGTACGGCATCTGCTGTCGCACCGGGCCGGGCTGTCCGGACCGCGGGAGCCGCACTCGCTGGAGCAGCTCTACGACTGGGAGTTCACGACGCGGCGGCTCGCGGGGACGCAGCCCTGGTGGGAGCCGGGCTCGCGGTCCGGGTACCACGCACTGACGTACGGCTTCCTGGTCGGCGAGGTGGTGCGGCGGGTGTCGGGGCTGCTTCCGGGGGCCTTCCTGGAGCGGGAGGTGACCGGGCCGCTCGGCATCGACTTCACCGTGGGGCTGCCGGAGAGGGAGTACGGGCGCGCGGCCGAGCTGGTCCATCCGCCGGCCGCGTCGAGCAGTGAACAGGCCGCGATCTTCAGCCAGTTGACGCCCCTCGCGCTGGCCGCGCTGGCCAACCCGTTGGCGGGTGCGACCGAGGCGAACACACCCGGGTGGCGGGCCGCCGAGATCCCCGCCGCCAACGGCCACGGGACCGCCCGTGCCGTGTCCCAGCTGTACGGCGTCTTCGCGGGGCGGGGGACGTACGACGGCCGCCGCGTCCTGTCGCCGGAGGCCGCCGAGCGGGTGCGCGAGGGGCAGGGCAGCTGCCGGGACCTGGTGCTGGGCGCCGGTTTCGAGAGCGAGACCGAGATCGGCCTGGGACTGTGGCTCAGCGGGGCGAACGCGTCGTACGGACCCAATCCGCGGGCCTTCGGGCACGACGGATTCGGCGGTTCCTGCGGGCTGGCCGACCCCGAGGCGGAGGTGTCCCTCGGTTACGTCATGAACCGGATGGGGCCCCATATCGCCGACGATCCGCGGAAGATGGCGCTGATCGAGGCCCTCTACGGGGCCCTGTGACGGGTGGGCCGGTTTCGGTCGATCCCACGGGCCGCCCTTCCCTTGTGGTTTAGACCAATGCTAGATCTGGTGGCGCAATGAGCCCGCACGGCTACGGCACGTCACCGACAGGAGGCGCGGCATGGCCCGCACCACCACCCCGCACGAGGACCAGCCCCTGTACTGGAGGATCGCCACACAGTTGCTCGACGAGCTGCGCGACGGCACCGTCCCACCCGGTGAACGGCTGCCGGGCGAGCGGAAGCTGGCCGAGCACTTCGGGGTCAGCAGGGAGACCGTCCGGCAGGCGCTCCAGGTGCTGCGCCGCGACGGCCTGGTCGCCACCGACCGGCGGGGCAGCCATGCCGCCCTTCCCGCGACACCGGTCGAGGCTCCGTCCACACTGGCCTTTCCGGTCGGCGCCGACAGCGCGGGCCCGGGTGCGGCCGACCGGGCGACCGTCACCTGGGAGACTCCCCCGCCGGAACACGCCGCGGCGCTGGGGCTCGCCCCGCACCGGCCGACCCTGGTGCACCGCTACGAGTCGGGCCGGCGTACGGCCCTGACCTCCTTCTCCGCCGTGGCGCTCGCCGAGGTCGAGGAGCTGGCCCGGTATCGCGGGCGGGCCGACGGCAACGCCTCGGCGCAGCTGCGGCGGGCCTACGACTGGATGCGCAAGGCGGGCCTTACCCTGCACCACCGCGACTCCATCACCCCGCTCGCCGACACCCCCTCGGTCCGGGTCACCCGCCGCGTCCACGACCAGTACGCCCGGCCCCTGGAGATCACCGACCTCGTACTGGACGCCCGGCAGGAGGCACTGGTCTACGAGTTCACGCTACCGGCCGACGGAAGTACAGCCGCACCGCGGAACCGGACGGGTCCAGATCCGCGCTGACCAGGTCCGTCAACTGCCGTACGAGCCACATCCCGTGGCCGCCCGGGGCGCGCGGCTCGGGCGGCAGATGGCCGGGAAAGGGCGGCCGCGGCGCCGAGGAGTGCGCTCCCTCGTCCCGGATCTCGCAGATGACGTACTCGGGGTCGCTGCGCAGCCGTACGACGCCCCGTCCGCCGCCGTGGCGCAGGGCGTTGACGACGCTCTCGTGCACCGCCGCCACCAGGTCGTACGTCCGCTGCTCCGGCAGGCCGACGCGACGGGCGTACGCGGCGAGGCCCCGGCGTACGGCGGCCGAGCCACCGCGGGCGAAGGGGAGGTCGTCCGGGCCCGCGGGCAGACGGGCGGGCCGCAGCGCGTCGCACTCCGCACCGAAGTCGGCGGGGTCGGTGAAGTCGGCTGCTGCGTCGGTGAGTTCGGGGTGGGTGCGGGCCGCGGTGCGGACGATGTCGGAGGGCAGCGTGCGGGTGTCGTACGGGCAGAGAATCCAGTGACCCGTACCGGCGAAGGCGACGTTCAGGAGGGACTCGTAGCGCATCCACTCCCGGGTCTCGAAGGCGTCGCGGCCCGCCCAGACGGGTTCGCCGACGACGCGCACCCGTCGGCCGGTGCCCTGGCGGTCGCAGTAGGCGTGGTAGCGACCCAGGGTGCGGGACGGGTAGTCGTACCAGTCGTGGGCGTCAACGAACTCGACCCCGCGGGAACGGTCGCCGAGCGTTTCGACGAGCAGCGTGATGTTGTGCGGGCTCACCACCGCGAGGACGGCGTCGCCGGCGTCGAGGCCCTCGGTGACGAAGCCCGCCGTGTCCGCGAGGAATTCGGTGTCCGAGCCGTAGCGCAGGGCCTGATGGACGAAGCGGGTGCGGGTCATGGTGTGTCTCCGTCCGGTTCGAAGCGCAGGCCGGGTACGCGGTCCCAGCCGGTCACCCGCATCACCCGCTGGATGTGCGGGGCGACTCCCGCCAGGACGAGGGTGCCGTCCACGGCGGAGAGGGCGAGAGCGGAGAAGACCAGCAGGCGCAGTGCGCCGACGTCGATGAAGTGCAGTTCGTGCAGGTCGAGCCGGATGCGGGCGCCGCTGGCGGGGCGGGCCCGTTCGGCGTGCAGGGCGCGTGCGACAGCGGTGACGTTGGTGTCGTCCACCTCCCCGGCGAGGGCGAGGCCGGGCGGTGCGAAGGTGCGCGTGATGGTCAGCAGGTCGTCGCGCCACACCTGGTCGGCACCCACCAGGCCGTGGTGGAGCCCGGCGAGCGGGGCCAGTTCGGACTCGTCGAAGACCCGGCTGTCGTACTGGCAGATGCCGAGCACCGGCAGGGCGGCGAACACGGGGTCGAGGAGGAGTTCGCTGTCGTGGAGCGTCTTGAGCCCCTTCCCCGCCTGCGAGCGCAGGATCTCCGTGCACACCCGCAGCCCCAGGAAACCGTCGCCGACCGCGCGGCGCGCCTCGCGGCGGATCATCTCGTCCAGGTCCCACAGCCCCTCGGGGGTGGCGAGATGGGCGTCGACGCACAGCCGGCCGGCGGCGACCTCCTCGTCGACCCGGCAGCCGTGCGCCTCCAGGAACGACAGGGCGACACCCGCGGGCATGTCGGCCGGCGGCAGGAGCAGTCCGCGGTGGCCGCTGGCCAGGCCGTCGAGCAGGAACGCGGCGAGGACGGTCTCACGCTCCTCGTCCGTGTCGTAGCCGAGGAGCAGATGGTCACCGTGGCGCATCTGGCCCACAGCCGTCACAGCGGATGCGGGGATCATCGCGCGCCTCCCTCGACGGGGCGTCACCACTTCCACGCTACGCCGGATTCCGGTTCCCCGTCAGGGGTCTAGGGTGACCTACCGTCGGGTTGCGGTGAGGGGGGACGATGGCGGCCTCTGTGCAGGGCGGCAGGACCGGCAACCTTCCCGCCGAGACGAACGAGTTCATCGGCCGCAAGCTCGAACTGGCCGAAATGGCAGGGCTGTTGGGGGCAGCGCGGCTGGTGACACTGACGGGGCCGGGAGGGGTCGGCAAGTCCCGGCTCGCGCTGCGCGCCGCACACGCCGCGAAGCCGGCCTTCCGTGGCGGGACCTGGCTGGTGGAGCTCTCGGAGCTCAGGAATCCGGACCTGCTCACGAACACCGTGGCGCAGGCGACCCGGCTGACCGAGCAGACCCTGCGGCCACTCCTGGGGGCCCTGTGCGAGCACCTCGCCGGGCCGCCGCTGCTGCTCGTCCTGGACACCTGCGAGCACGTCCTGGCGGAGTGCGCCCGCGTCGTGCGGGAACTCCTTTCCCAGGTACCGGAGTTGCGGGTGCTGGCGACCAGCCGTCAGGCGCTGGGTGTACCGGGTGAGCAACTGCTGGCGGTGGCTCCGCTGCCGCTGGGCGAACGGGACGACGCGGTGGCGCTGTTCGCGGCCCGGGCAGCGGCCGCGGTGCCGTCGTTCGCGCTCACCGAGGCCAACCGGCCCGACGTGGCGGCGGTCTGCGCCCGCCTCGACGGGATGCCGCTGGCCCTGGAGCTCGCCGCCGTACGGCTGCGGGGCCTGCCGCTCGACCGGCTGCTGGAAGGGCTGGGCTCACGTTTCGACCTGCTCGTCTCGTCCGCCCGGTCACAGCCTGCCCGGCACCAGACACTGCGCACGGCCATCGGCTGGAGCCATGAGCTGTGCACACCGCCGGAGCGGCTGCTGTGGGCCCGGCTGTCGGTGTTCGTCGGCGGCTGGGACGTGGAGGCGGCCGAGTTCGTGTGCCACGGCGGGCCGTTGAGTGCCGAGGACGTCCTCGCGCTGCTCGCCTCGCTCAGTGAGAAGTCGATCGTGACCCGGGACGGCGAGGGCGTGGCGGGACGCTACCGGATGCTCGACACCGTCCGCTCGTTCGGCGCCGAGTGGCTGGCCGGGCTCGGCGAGGAAGGGGCGGTCCGGCGCCGCCACCGGGACTACTTCCGGTGGATCGCCCGCCAGGGCGAGGCGGAGTGGCTGGGGCCGGGCCAGCGGATGTGGGCGGAGCGGCTGACCGCGGAGCACGCCAATCTGCGCCTGGCGGTCGAGGAGTGCCTGGCTGCGCCCGAGCCGGAGACCGCGCTCGAACTCACGGGCAGCCTCTGGTACTTCTGGTTCGCCTGCGGGTTCGCGGAGGAGGGCCGAGGCTGTCTGGAGCGGGCGCTGCGGCGTGCCTCCGAGGGCGGCGGGCCCGAACACACCCTCGCCGTGTGGGCACACCGGCTCGTCACGCTCGTACCGGACGACCTGGAGGCCGCCGAGTCGGTGAGCACCGCCTATGTGTGGCTGGCCGAGGAACGCCATCTCCCGGTTCCCGCGCTGCCGTTGACCGGGGCGAGCCTGGCGGTGCGGGGCGAGTCGGCGCGCTCGGCGGTGCTGTACGGGAGCACCCGGCAGGCCCCGGCGGGCGACGGCGGCGCCGAGTTCTTCCAGCTGATGACGCTCGCCCTGCAGGCGTATCTCCTGGCCGGGCAGGCCGCGTTCGAGCGCTGTGCCTCGGTCGCCGGACGGCTGCGCCAGGAATGCGAGAAGCGGGGCGAGCTGTGGATGCGGGCCTGGGGTGACTTCTTCGTCTCGCTCGCCGCGATCGGCCTCGGCCGGCCGGACGAGGCGCTGCGTCCGGCCCGGGAGGCGCTGACCGCGAAGTGGCGGGTGCACGACCGGCTCGGCGCCGCCGCGGTCGCCGACCTGCTGGTCGCCGCGCAGGCCGCCCGGGGCGAGGACGAGCTGGCGGCACGCCTGCTGGGCGTCAGCAGAAGCCTGTGGCGCACGGCGGGGCTGCCGCAGCTGGGCAGACCCGACACCACCGTCTTCCACCGGGAGTACGAGCGCCGGCTGCGCGCCTCCCTGGGCGACGCCCGGTTCGCCGAAGCGCTGCGCGAGGGCGGGGAGCTGGGGCCGGAGGCGGCGATCGGACTGGCGCTGGGCGGAGCCGGCACAGGAGAGGACTCCTAGCCCGGGGAGGCCACCGGTGACGGCCTCCTCACCTGCGGACGAGGGCCGAGCCGACGCGCAGCGGGCCCCGCCCAGCGACTCCGCCCCTCAGTACGGCAGCCGCGCCACGACCATGCGGACGCGCGGGCTTCCGTCGCCCCGGCGGCCGAACTCGGGCAGCGCCACCAGCTCGACGCGAAAACCGGTGCGCTCCAGCTCCCCACGCACCTCCCCCAGCCGGAAGGCCCGGTAGTACATGACGAAAGGCGGTCGCCACACCGCGTTGCGCACCCGCATCGCCGTGTCGAAGCCCAGCAGCATCCAGTAGCCGAGCGATCCGGGCCGGGGCGGCGCGACGACCGGGAAGGCGAACCGGCCGCCCGGCCGCAGTACGGAGCGGACCTGGCCGAACAGTCCCGGCAGCTCCCCCGGCAGGAAGTGCCCGAAGGCCCCGAAGCTGACGACGAGGTCGAAGGCGGGCCGGAAGGGCAGCGCGCGGGCGTCCGCTCGGACCCAGTGGACCCGGGGCCCGGCGGGCCGCTCACGCTCACGGGCGACGTCGAGCATGCCGGCACTGAAGTCCACGCCGGTGACGCTCTCGCGGCAGACCCGCGCGAGCACCTCCACCCCCGCCCCGGTGCCGCAGCACAGGTCGAGCCCGGCGTCGAAGGGCCCGGTCCGCCGCAGCGCCCGCGCGACGGAGTCGAGCACCGAATCCGGGGTCCGGAAGGGCGTGTGGTCGAACTTCGGGGCGAGGAGGTCGTAGCCACGCTCCACGGAGGACAGGGCCTGGACGGCGAGTTCGCGGAGGCTCGGGCCTTCTGGGCTGAACATCGCGTCAGCTTAGGGGAGCGCCCCCATGGACACGCCGCGGGCCGAGGCATACCGTAGGACGCGAATACTCAACTAATTGACTATGGAGTGAGGTCGTATGCGCGCTTTCCGTGAGGCCGTCGAGGCGTGGGACTTCGACGCCGTCGAGGCACTGCTGGCGGAGGACGTCGTCTTCACCAGCCCGGTCGTCTTCAAGCCGTACCCCGGCAAGGCGATCACGGCGGCGATCCTGCGGGGCGTCTCCCGGGTCTTCGAGGACTTCCGCTACGAGCGCGAGCTCACCGGGGCCGACGGCCGCGACCATGCTCTGGTGTTCGCCGCCCGGGTGGGCGACCGCGCCCTGACGGGCTGCGACTTCATCCACGTCAACGAGGACGGCCTGATCGACGAACTCACGGTCATGGTGCGGCCGTTGTCGGGCGCCCAGGCCCTCGCGGAGGCCATGGGCGCCCAGTTCGAGCGGATCGCGAAGGAGGCGGAGGCAAGCTCCGCCTCCTGACGCCACGAGATACGTCAGCGAACCGCCATCGGGGGTCCGATGGCTGGTATGCGGCTCAGGGTGCGGGCCCTTCCGGTTGGATGGCCTCATGAGCACCGACGAGCACGCGCGGTTCATGCGGGCCAACCAGGCCAACTGGGACGCCCGTACCCCCGTCCACCTCGCCAGCCGCTTCTACGGTCTCGACCAGGACCTCGATCCCGCCCGCTGGTTCGCCGGGTTCGAGTGGGACGACCTCGGCGAGCTGGGCGGCCGCGACGTGCTCCACCTCCAGTGCCATCTGGGCACCGAGACGATCGCCTTCGCCCGGCGCGGGGCCCGGGCCACCGGCCTGGACTTCTCGGCGGCGTCGGTGGCGGCCGCGCGGGACATCGCGGCGAAGGCGGGGCTGGACGTCGCGTACGTACAGGCCAATGTCTACGACGCCGTCGAGGCGCTCGGCGGGCGGCGGTTCGACGTCGTGTACACCGGGAAGGGTGCGCTGTGCTACCTACCCGACCTGGAGCGGTGGGCGGGTGTCGTCGCGCAACTGCTGCGCCCGGGCGGGCGGTTGTACCTCGTCGAGTTCCATCCGCTGCTCAACTCGCTGGGACCGAAACCCGCCCCGGGCGAGGGGCCCGAGCTGCTGCTCCGGCACGACTATCTGGGCGGGGGCGACGCCGTGCACCGTGACGCGACGCACACCTACACCGACGGGCCGGCCGTGGCGGACGCCACCGACAGCTACGAGTGGATGCACGGAATAGACGAGGTCATCAACTCGTTGACCGGGGCAGGACTGGCCATTCGGCGGCTCCGGGAGAGCGACGAGCTTCCCTGGCCGCGCTGGCCGCAGATGGTCCGCACCCCGTCCGGCTGGTGGCGTCTTCCCGAGCCGCGGATCCCGCTTCTCTACGGACTCCTCGCCACACGCTGAACCGCCGTGGTACCGTCCCGTTAGCACCTGTGTACGCCCGGTCCTGGGCGCCGGTGCCGATTCACCTTCAGTTCGCCGGTCGTCGTACCGGCTCTCCCCTCACCTCGCAGTCGACGATCGTCGCCGTTTCCGAGGTGCTCTCTCCGCCGCCCGAAGGCCTTCTGTCCGCCTTCCCGAAGTCCGCGGCACTCCCCTGCCTTCCGCATGTCCCATGCCCTGTGTCCTCGAAAGGACCGACCACCATGACCACCACACTCGAACACCCCCCTGTCCAGCAGCTCCCGGTCCGCGCCGCCACCGGCGTCCTCGACATCGACGCGCACGGGAAGGGTCTGCTGCGCGCCGAGAGCATGCTGCCCCTGCCGTCCGACCTCCAGGTCTCCCCCGCGCTGATCCGCAAGTACGGGCTGCGCAAGGGCGACGTCGTCGACGGCGTACGCGGCACCCAGCGCGCCCTCACCGAGGTCGCCCGGGTCAACGGCCGCACCCCCGACGCCCTGCGCGGCCGCCGCCACTTCCGCGACCTGACGCCGCTGCACCCCAGCGAGCGCATCCGCCTCGAACATCCGGCCTCCGGTCTCACCGGCCGGGTCGCCGACCTCATCGCCCCCGTGGGCAAGGGACAGCGCGGTCTGATCGTCGCCCCGCCCAAGACCGGCAAGACGGTCCTCCTCCAGCAGATCGCGGCGGCCGTCGCCGGCAACCACCCCGAGTGCCGGCTGATGGTCGTGCTGCTCGACGAGCGCCCCGAGGAAGTCACCGACATGCGGCGCTCCGTGCGCGGCGAGGTGTACGCCTCCACGTTCGACCGCACGCCCAAGCAGCACATCGCGCTCGCGGACCTCGTGATCGAGCGGGCCAAGCGGCTCGTCGAAAACGGCGAGGACGTCGTGATCCTCCTCGACTCGCTGACCCGGCTGTGCCGGGCGCACAACAACGCGGCCGCCGCCGGTGGCCGCACCCTCAGCGGCGGCGTGGACGCGACCGCGCTCATCGGACCCAAGCGGTTCTTCGGCGCCGCCCGGGCGGCCGAGGAGGGCGGCTCGCTCACCATCCTCGCCACCGCCCTGGTGGAGACCGGCTCCCGTGCCGACGACTTCTTCTTCGAGGAGCTCAAGAGCACCGGCAACATGGAGCTCCGCCTCGACCGCGACCTCGCCTCCCGCCGCGTCTTCCCGGCCGTCGCCATCAACCCCTCCGGCACCCGTCGCGAGGAACTCCTGCTGCCCCCGGCCGAGTTGACCGCCGTACGCGGCCTGCGCCGGGCCCTGCAGACCCGCGACGGCCAGCCCAGCCTGGAAACCCTCCTGGAGCGCATGCGCGAGACCCCGGACAACGCGACGTTCCTGCGCCGCGTCCTGCCGACGCTGCCCAGCGGCTGACGCACTCCCCCGTCCGGGTGCTCGGGCGCCCCGCACGGCCCGGGCAGCGGGGTACAGGGCCGGTCCATTCCTAGGTTTGCGGTATGACTATCGGATCTACCTCCCGGGTTGCCGTGTCGGCCTGCGCCCTGTGCACGGCGGGCCTGCTGGCGCTCGCCCCCCTCTCGGCGGCCGCTCGCACAGGCCCCGGCCCCGATGCGCCCGGCGGCCCGCGGGCCTCGGCCGTGCGGCCCGCACTGCTGTACCGCTCCGGCACACAGGTCCGCCCGCACCGGGACGCGCCCCGGGTGCCGGACGTCTCCGCGCTGTCGTGGGTCGTGGCCGACACGGAGAGCGGGGAGGTGCTCGCCGCGCACGACGCGCATCGCAAGCTGCCGCCCGCCAGCACGCTCAAGACGCTCTTCGCGCTCGCCGTGCTGCCCACCCTGCCCGGTGGCATCCGGCACAGGGTCGGGAACGAGGAGCTGGCGGACGTCGGGGCCGGCAGCAGCCTCGTCGGGGTGCGGGAAGGGCAGACGTACCGGGTCGCCGATCTGTGGCGCGGGGTGTTCCTCAACTCCGGGAACGACGCCGTGCACGTGCTGGCCCGGCTCAGCGGCGGCTGGCGCTTCACGGCCACCCGGATGCAGGCCAAGGCCCGAGCGCTCGGCGCCCTCGACACCCATGTCCGCTCGCCCGACGGCTACGACACACCCGGTCAGGTCTCGTCCGCGTACGACCTCGCCGTGTTCGGGCGAGCGGGCCTGCACAACCCGGACTTCGCCCGGTACTGCGGCACGGTCGAGGCGAAGTTCCCCGGTGGCGGGGGCTGGTCGTACGCCATCCAGAACACCAACCGGCTGCTCACCGGCGCCGACGGTGTGGAGCCCTACGACGGGCTGGTCGGGGTCAAGAACGGCTACACCAGCAACGCGGGCAACACGCTCGTCGCCGCCGCCGAGCGGGGCGGCCGCAGGCTCGTCGTCACCGTGATGAACCCTCAGGCGGGCGGTGGCTTCGCCGTGTACGAGGAGGCGCGCGCGCTGCTCGACTGGGGGTTCGCGGCGGCGGGGCGCGTCGAACCGGTGGGTTCCCTGGACGCGCTGCGGGTCCGGCCGCGGCCGGGGCCCGACCCGGCGCCCGCGACCGCCGCGCTCGTCGTCCCGGACGACGAACCCGGCTGGTCACGGACGGCGGCGATCACGGGCGCCGCCGGGCTAGGTGCGGGCGCCGTCGCCTTCGTCCTTCGGGTCAAGGCCAGGCGAATTCCCAGGAGTTGACCGGTCGGCAGCCACAGCAGCAGACCGAGACCGATCCAGGTGTACATGTCGCCGCCGATGCACAGCACCACGTACGGGGCGCCCGCCAGGCGCGGGTGCCCTGCGCGCCACCAGTTTCGGCGCTGTCCCCTTCCCGCTTCTCAAAACACCGACAGGCCCGTGAGCGTCGTGAACCTGTCCAGTGCCGCCACTCCGGCCACCGAGTTGCCTCGCTCGTCCAGGCCCGGACTCCACACGCACAGCGTGCAGCGGCCCGGTACCACCGCGATGATCCCGCCGCCGACCCCGCTCTTGCCCGGCAGCCCGACCCGGTAGGCGAAGTCGCCCGCCGCGTCGTACGTTCCGCAGGTCAGCATCACCGCGTTGACCTGCTTGGCCTGGCTGCGGGTGAGCAGGCGGGTGCCGTCGGCGCGGATGCCGTGGCGGGCCAGGAAGGAGGTGGCGAGGGCCAGGTCGGCGCAGGACGCCAGGAGGGAGCACTGGCGGAAGTACTGGTCGAGCAGGACCGGGACCGGATTGTCGATGTTGCCGTACGCGGCCATGAAGTGGGCGAGGGCGGCGTTGCGGTCGCCGTGGGCGGACTCGGAGGCGGCGACCTCCTCGTCGAAGTCCAGGCCCGGGTTGCCGCTCTCGGCGCGGAGGAACGACAGGAGCTCTCCGGCGGAGTCCCCGGTACGGCTCTGGAGGCGGTCGGTGACGACGAGCGCGCCCGCGTTGATGAACGGGTTGCGTGGGATGCCGTTCTCGTACTCCAGCTGGACCAGGGAGTTGAAAGGGTTGCCGGAGGGTTCGCGGCCCACGTGCTCCCAGAGGGCGTCACCCTCGCGGGCCAGGTCGAGGGCGAGGGTGAAGACCTTGGTGATGGACTGGGTGGAGAACGGCTGCCGCCAGTCGCCCACGCCGTACACCGTGCCGTCCAGTTCCGCGACGGCCATGCCGAAGCTGCGCGGGTCGCAGGCGGCGAGCGCCGGGATGTAGTCGGCGGGCCTGCCGCGCCCCGGGGTGCGTTCGATCTCCTCGGCGATGCGTGCCAGGACCGGCTCGAAGGTCATGGACGAAGTCATGATCACTATTGTGCCTCCGGGCCGGTCAGGGCGCGCATCAGCGGATCGGGACGGGTCAGGCCAGGGCCTGGCCGGTGCCCGCGACGACCTCGGGCCGCAGCAGGTCGGCGAGGGTCTCGGCGGGCAACAGGCCCTTCTCCAGGACGAGTTCGGCGACCCCGCGGCCGGTGGCGAGGGCCTCCTTGGCGATGTCGGTGGCGGCCGTGTACCCGATGTGCGGGTTGAGCGCGGTCACCAGGCCGATGGAGTTCTCCACGCTCGCGCGCAGCACCTCGGTGTTGGCGGTGATGCCGTCCACGCACCGCTCGGCGAGCGTGAGGCAGGCGGCGCGCAGATGTGTGATGGACTCCGACAGGGAGTGCAGGATGATCGGCTCGAACGCGTTGAGCTGGAGCTGCCCCGCCTCCGCGGCCATCGTGATCGTCACGTCGTTGCCGATCACCTCGAAGGCGACCTGGTTGACCACCTCGGGGATCACCGGGTTCACCTTGCCCGGCATGATCGACGAACCGGCCTGTACCGGCGGCAGGTTGATCTCACCGAGCCCCGCACGCGGACCGGACGACAGCAGCCGCAGATCGTTGCAGCTCTTGGACAGCTTGACCGCGACCCGCTTGAGCACGCCGGACATCTGGACGAACGCCCCGCAGTCCTGGGTCGCCTCGACCAGGTTGACGGCGGTGACCAGCGGCAGCCCGGTGATCTCGGCGAGATGGCGGCGGGCCGCCTCGGCGTACCCGGCGGGAGCGTTGAGTCCCGTACCGATGGCCGTGGCGCCGAGGTTGATCTCATGGATCAACTGGACGGCCTCGTCGAGACGATGACGATCCTCGTCGATCATGACGGCGAAGGCGGAGAACTCCTGACCGAGCGTCATCGGTACCGCGTCCTGCAACTGTGTACGGCCCATCTTGAGCACATCACGGAACTCGACCGCCTTACGGGCGAACGAGTCCTGCAGTACCGCCATCGCCTTGAGCAGTCCCCGCACCGCGAAGACCGTCGCCACCTTGACGGCGGTCGGGTAGACGTCGTTGGTGGACTGACCGAGGTTGACGTCCTCGTTCGGGTGCAGATGCGGGTACTGCCCCTTCCCGAACCCCAGCAGCTCCAACGCCCGGTTCGCGACGACCTCGTTGGCGTTCATGTTGGTCGAGGTGCCGGCGCCGCCCTGCACGACGTCCACCACGAACTGGTCGTGCAGCTTCCCCTCACGAATCTCCCGGCAGGCCTCGACGATCGCGGCGGCCTTCCGCGGCTCCAGCAGCCCGAGCTCCTCATTGGCGAGCGCGGCGGCCTCCTTGACGGCGGCGAGGGCCTCGATGAGGTGCGGGTAGGCGGAGATCGGCATGCCGGTGATGGGAAAGTTCTCGGTGGCACGCAGGGTGTGCACACCCCAGTAGGCATCAGCGGGAACATCACGATCACCGAGCAGATCGTGCTCGCGGCGAGTGACGGCGACGGCGGTCATGAGGTTCGGTGCCTCTTTCTGAGGGGGGAGGTGAGTTTTTTTAGGGGCGCGGGGAACTGCGCGACCAGCCACAAACGGCCCGCAGCCGCAGAACGACAAATCCAGGCACATCCTTAGGCGCAAGCGGAAACCGCAACCGGCTCGAGCGAACGAACCGGCCGAACCCGCCCGACCTCCCGACCGCCTCCCAGAAGAGCCTCACCCTGGAACTCGGCCAGCACAGACGGATCGACCCCGGCCCACGCCAACGCCGCCGCGGCAACCGGCACCCGCGCCCGGTTCGCCCCGTCAGCGATCTTCACAGCAACAGAACGCCCGTCCGGAAGGGCAGCGACCTGCACACCCTCGAAGCCGTCCTTGGCCAGCAGCCCCGGCACGGCCCGCATCAGCGCGGCCACGTCCCGCCCCGCCCCGGACGCCATCTCCGTATGCGCCCGCATCGCGTCGGCGACCCGGGCCTCGGGCGTACCCGGAGCCGCGGAGGTGATCCGCGCGGCGGCCCGGGCAAGCCCGTGCAGGGACACGGAGAACAGGGGCGCCCCGCAGCCGTCCACCGTCACCCGGGCGATCCGCTGCCCGGTGAGGTCCTCGACGATCTCGGCGATCGCCTGCTGAAGGGGATGACCGGGGTCCAGATACCCCTCGAGCGGCCAGTCGTTCAGCACGCACGTGTAGAGCATCGCCGCGTGCTTCCCGGAGCAGTTCTGGGCGAGCCGCGACGGCGGTCGGGACTCCCGCACCCACTCGTCGCGTACGACCGGGTCGTAGGGCATGTCCGGGACGTTGCGCAGGGCGTCCTCGCCCACGCCCGCCAGCTCCAGGATCCGGCGGGCACCGGCGAGATGACGTTCCTCGCCGGAGTGGCTCGCCGCGGTCAGCGACAGCAGCTCTCCGTCGAGCGGGAGCCCGGCCCGGACCATGGCGACGGCCTGCACCGGCTTCAGCGCCGAGCGCGGATAGAACGCCGCCTCGATGTCGCCGAGCTGGAACCGGACGTGCCCGTCCGCGCCGAGGACGACGACGGAGCCGTAGTGGATGCCCTCCACGACCCCGCCGCGTATGAGGTGGGCGACGGGGGCGTGGAGGGGCTCGCGGATCAGGGGTGGGTCCGCGACGAGACTGCTGTACATCACTTCCTGCTTCTAAGGGTGCGCCACGCGGGTCACGCGTCGGCGGCGGTGGATTCGGTCTCGGTGGAGGTGCGGGCGACCCGGCCGCGGACGGCGTACCACCCGGCGACGAGTGCTCCGGCGATCAGCGGCAGGCACAGCACGGTGGTGCGTCCGACCCCGCCGTCGGCGTACATGAGGACCAGGACGGAGGCGAGGAACACCATCGTCACGAGCTCGGTCCAGGGGGATCCCGGCAGTCGGTAGCCGGGGCGGGTCAGTTCGCCCTTCTCCGTCTTCTGCCAGAAGAGCAGGTGACAGAGCATGATCATGCCCCAGGTGGACAGGATCCCGATCGCGGCGAAGTTGAGCACGATCTCGAACGCGTCGGCGGGGACCACGAAGTTGAGGCCGACGCCGAGGACGCAGATGCCGCTGGTGAGCAGGATGCCGCCGTAGGGGACCTGGCTGCGGCTCATGACGCCGGTGAACCTGGGCGCGGAGCCGGACATCGCCATGGAGCGCAGGATGCGGCCGGTGGAGTAGAGGCCGGAGTTGAGCGAGGACATGGCGGCGGTGAGGACGACGAGGTTCATCACGCCGCCGGCCGCCGGGACGCCGATGTTGGAGAGCACGGTGACGAAGGGGCTCTGGCCGCCGGTGTACTTGTTCCACGGCAGCAGCATCGAGAGCAGGACGACCGAGCCGACGTAGAAGAGGCCGACGCGCCACATGATCGAGTTGATCGCCTTCGGCATGATCTTCTCGGGGTTCTCGGTCTCGCCGGCCGCGACGCCGACCAGTTCGACGGAGGCGTAGGCGAAGACGACGCCCTGGAGGATCAGCAGCATGGGCAGCAGACCGTTGGGGAAGATGCCGCCGTGGTCGGTGATCAGGGCCGGGCCGGGGGTGGTGTCGCCGACCTCGTGCTGGGTGACCAGCAGGAAGATGCCGATCAGCATGAACGCCACGAGCGCGCCCACCTTGATGATGGCGAACCAGAACTCCAGCTCGCCGAACATCTTCACCGAGATGAGGTTCACGGTGAGGACGACGGCGAGGGCGATGAGCGCGATCACCCACTGCGGGATGTCGGAGAACATGCCCCAGTAGTGGGTGTAGACGGCCACGGCGGTGATGTCGGCGATGCCGGTGGTGGCCCAGTTGAGGAAGTACATCCAGCCCGCTATGTAGGCGCCCTTCTCGCCCAGGAATTCCCGGGCGTAGGACACGAAGGCGCCGGAGGACGGGCGGTACAGGACGAGTTCGCCCAGGGCTCGGACCACGAGGAACGCGAAGATTCCGCAGACCGCGTAGGCGATGAACAGGGAGGGCCCGGCGTCGGCGAGGCGGCCGCCGGCTCCGAGGAAGAGGCCGGTGCCGATGGCGCCGCCGATGGCGATCATGTTGACGTGCCGGGACTTCAGCGACTTGCTGTAGCCCTCGTCTCCGGCGTCGACATGGCCGGAACGTTTCTGCACGCCGTCGTGCAGGCTTTGCTCGCTCACGCCTGGGGGTTGCCTTCCGTGGGGGTGTCCGTGCCCTTGCCAGGGGAACGCACGATGTCGGTGAGGGTGGTTTCGACGCGGTCGAGGTGGTGGGACATGGCCTCCACCGCGTCGAGCTCGGAACCGTCGATCAGCGCCTCGACGATCGCCCGGTGCTCCCGGTTGGACTGCTCCCGGCGGCCGCCCAGTTCGTTGAGGAAGGCCGACTGACGCGCCAGTGCGTCACGGATCTCCTCGATGACCCGGCGGAAGACCGGGTTCTGGGCGGCCTCGGCCACGGCGAGATGGAAGAGGGTGTCCATCGCGACCCACGCCGTGGTGTCCGTCTCCCGCTCCATGCGGTCCAGGAGATGGGCCAGGTGGTCGAGGTTCTCCGGGGTGCGGCGCAGGGCCGCGTACCCGGCGACCGGGATCTCGACGTGGCGGCGCACTTCCAGCAGGTCGCTGGCCGCGTAGTCGCCGAAGGTGGGGTCCTCCACCGCGTTGGCGACGACGAAGGTGCCCTTGCCGGTCTTGGAGACGGTCAGGCCCATGGTCTGCAGGGCTCGGAGCGCCTCGCGCAGCACGGGCCGGCTGACCTCCAGGGTGCGGCAGAGCTCGGCCTCGGAGGGGAGCTTGTCGCCGATGGCGTACTCCCCGCTCTCGATGGCGCCACGCAGATACCCCAGCACCGCTTCCATGGCACTGACGCGTCGCGGGGGCTGTCCGGCTGTCCGGCTGTCTGACAGGTTCACGGGAGTGATACTCCGGGCCCCGGGAGGGTGCTGTCAAGGCGTGCGAATGGAGAATTTCATGGGGTGTGAGACGTGAAAGCCGTCTCACACCCGCCGGCCTCGGGTCAGCTGCTCAACGCACCCGTCGCCAGCAGGCCGAACAGCAGCACGCCCACGACGAGCCGGTAGACGACGAAGGCGTTGAAGGAGTGCTTGGCCACGAACTTCAGCAGCCAGGCGATGGAGGCGTAGGCGACGACGAAGGAGACCGCCGTGCCGACGACCAGCGGGACCGCCCCCGCGCCGGTGCCGAGCGCGTCCTTGAGCTCGTAGATTCCGGCGCCGGTCAGGGCGGGGATGCCCAGGAAGAACGACAGACGGGTGGCCGCGACACGGTCCAGGTCCAGCATGAGCGCGGTGGACATGGTGGCGCCGGAGCGGGAGAAACCGGGGAAGAGCAGGGCGAGGATCTGGGAGCTGCCGACGAGCATCGCGTCCTTGAACGAGGTGTCGTCCTCCCCGCGCTTGTGCCGGCCCATCTGGTCCGCCGCCCACATCACGCCGCTGCCGACGATCAGGGAGCCCGCGACCACCCACAGCGAGGCGAGCGGGCCCTCGATGAGCGGCTTGGCGGCGAGACCCACGACGACGATCGGGACGGTGGCGTAGATGACCCACCAGGCGAACTTGTAGTCGTGGTGGTACCGCTCCTCCTTGTTCCGCAGCCCACGGCCCCACGCGGAGACGATCCGCACGATGTCCTTGAAGAAGTACACGAGCACGGCGGCGATCGCGCCGACCTGGATGACGGCCGAGAACCCGACGACCGCGTCGTCGTCGACGGGGATGTTCATGAGCCCCTCGGCGATCTTCAGATGGCCGGTGGAGGAGACGGGCAGGAACTCGGTCACCCCCTCGACGGCTCCGAGGACGACGGCCTGACCGACGCTGATGACGCTCATGGGTTCCAGTTCTTCCGGGCGGGGCGGGGGTGCGGCGGGGACAGTCTTACTACACGCCGATGTGGCCCGGGTCCTTACGCCCAGACGGCGCGGGCGAGTTCCACGCCCGCGAACGCCGCTCCCAGACCGGCGACCAGGCTCCCGCCCGCGTTGGCGAGGGCGTACAGCCCCGCGCCCGCCTCGGTCAGCCGCAGGGTCTCGTACGAGAAGGTCGAGTACGTGGTCAGGGCGCCGCACAGACCGGTGCCGAGCAGGAGCTGGAGGTGGTGGGACCCGGCGGCGCCGGTCAGCAGGCCGAGGATCAGACAGCCGGTGACATTGACGACGAAGGTGCCCCACGGGAAGACCGAGTCGTGGCGGGACTGGATCGCGCGGTCGGTGAGATAGCGGAGCGGTGCACCGACCGTGGCGCCCGCGACGACCAGCAGCCAGTTCACAACGACCTCTTACCGTGCGCGTCCGATTCGCCGGATTCATCGCCCCGTCCGGCGTACCTGATGACCTCGCAGCCGTCGAGGACGACCAGGCCTTCGGTGACGAGTTCGTCGAGCTGCGGCAGGAAGGCCCGCACCCGCTCCTCGGTGTCGACGATGAGGATCGCGACGGGCAGGTCCTCGCTCAGGGACAGCAGCCGTGAGGTGTGGATCCGGGAGGAGGCGCCGAAGCCCTCGATGCCCCGGAAGACGCTGGCGCCCGCGAGACCCGCCGCGTGGGCGCGGTGCACGATCTCGCTGTAGAGGGGCTTGTGGTGCCAGGTGTCGTGTTCGCCGATGAACACGGTCACCCGCAGCGCGTCGCCGGTCAGCCTTGTCATGGTCGCCTCCGCCGCAGGACGCGGCGGGTCGCCGTCGCGGCGAGCCACACCGCCGTGAGGGCCGCGAGCAGGGTCGCGGCGAGGTAGGTCAGGCCGGTGCCGGGATGGCCCGAGTCGAGGAGTTTCCGCACGTCGACGGCGTACGTGGAGAAGGTGGTGAAGCCGCCGAGGACGCCGGTGCCGAAGAAGGGACGGACCAGGCGGTGCGCGGCCCACCTCTCGGTGATGACCACCATGAACACACCGATGACGGCACAGCCGACGACGTTGGTCCAGAAGGTCGCCCACGGGAATCCGCCGGGCTGCGGGGGCCACCACAGGGTGAGTGCGTACCGGGCCGTGGCCCCGAGGGCACCGCCGAGCGCGACCACGGCGACCACGGGTCCCTGGCCGCGCAGGACCGGCTGCCGGGGGGTGGGGACGCGGAGCGTCTCGGTCTCCGGGGCTGTCATGGTCGTACGTCTCCTGCCTGGACGGCCTGATCACGGCCGTCAACAGGGTAACGCCGGGCTCACTTGGGCGCGGGCGGCTCGCACAGGGCCACGCCACGCTCCCAGAGGCTGCCCAGGACCAGGTGGCCGGCGGCCTCGCAGACGCTGGTGACCATACGGAAGCCGGAGTGGCGGCGGGTGAGGTGGTGGACGGTCTCGCCGTGGTCGTCGACAGCGAGGACGCCGATCGTGCCCGTGGGACGGAAGGGGGCGCGCACCGCCAAGCGGGCGGCGGTACGGCGGGCCGCCGGACCGGCGCGGTGCACAAGGTCCAGCGGGGGGACACGGGGTCCGGCCAGAGACACCCAGATCGGCCCGTCGGGCCCGGCGCGCCAGATGTTGTCGGGCATGCCGGGGAGGTTCTCGACGAAGGGTTCGGAGCGGCCCGCGTCCGGGCCGGTGAGCCAGTGCCGGGTCAGGCGGTACGCGCCGGTCTCGGCGACCACGAGGAACGATTCGTCGCCACTCGGGGCGAGGCCGTTGGCGAACTGGAGCCCGTCCAGGACGACTTCGGGTGTCTCGCTGCCGGGTGCGAGGCGCAGGAGCCGGCCCGTTCCGGTGTGTTCGACGAGGTCGCCGATCCACTGGTCGAGGGGGTAGCGGCGACTGGAGACCGTGAAGTACACGGTGCCGTCGGAGAGGGCGACGGTGTTGCTGCAGAACCGCAGCCGCTCCCCCGCCACCGAGTCGGCGAGGATGCGCATGACGCCCGTGTTCAGGTCGACGCGCAGCAGACCGAGTTCGGCGTCGCACACCAACAGGGTGTCGTCCGGGAGGAGTTCGAGGCCGAGCGGCCTGCCGCCGGTCTCGGCGAGCACCTCGACGCGGGTCGTGGCCGGGTCGGCGAGACCGTCGAGGCGCAGGATACGGCCGTCCTCCACACCGGTCAGCACACGGCCCCGGCTGTCGGCGACGACGTCCTCGGGGCCGTGGCCGCCGATCGCGACGTACCTGCGCGGGACCAGCATCTGTGCACGCTCCACGGACATCCGCCCTTCGTCGCCTCGGAGCCTTTGGCGGCCCGAGAGCCCTTCTTACCAGCCTTTCTCGAACATGCGCGCCACCTCTGCTATCCGCACCTCGTCCCGTCGGTAGTACATGCGTCGGCGGATCCGCTTGGCGCGCAACAGGCCGATGTCCGTGAGGAGTTCGAGGTGGGTGTCGGCGATCCGGCGGCGCACCCCGAGTTTGGCGGCCACGGCGTCCGCGGTGACGCCGTCCTCGGTCGGGTCGCGGCGACGTTGCGACGGGAAGTGCGCGGCCGGATCCTTCAGCAGTTCCAGAATGTCCAGCCGTCGCTCACTGACGGGAGTCCTCAGCATGTCGTCCCCCTCCGGACCGGCCTCCTCGTACCGCGTGTTCCCACTGTCCCGCAGTCCAGGCCGCCGTGTACGGACTTCACACGGCTTGTCCGATACCGAACCCACTTGCGTGGAACGTCTGTGTCTTTATGGGCGATCCGGTCGGTGGTTCTCGGCGAGGAGGAGATACGCGGCGGCGGTCCAGGTGTACGCCCGGTCACGCTGTCCCGTGCCGGTGAGGGCGTCGAAGTTCTCGGCGAAGCCGTGGGTCTCGCACAGGGTCCGGAAGCGGGCGCCGATCTCGTCGGCGAGGCGGTGGTGACCGGCGCGGCGCAGGCCGTCCTCGATGAGAACGGTCGCGGGTGCCCAGATGGGGCCGCGCCAGTAGCCGTCGGCGCGGTAGTGCGGTGAGGTGGGCAGTTCGGTGGCGAGGCCGTACGGGGTGAGGTGGGCCTCGATCCGGGTGGCCAGGGTCTTGGCGATGTGGTCGGGCAGGTGCTCGCCCAGGACGATCGGCATCAGGTCGAGGAGGCTGGAGCTGGTCCAGGTGTCGCCGCTGTCGGCGTCCCGCGTCACGAACCGCTCCCCCGTCCACAGTTCGTCGAGCAGCGCGGTCTGGGTCGCCTCGGCGGTGCGGGACCAGCGGTCGGCTTCGTCGGGCAGGTCCAGTTCCGTTGCCAGGGCGGCGAGTTCACGCAGTTGGAGGGTGAGGAACGCGGCCAGGTCGGCGGTGACGACCACGCGGGCGGGGTCGAAGGAGGTGGCGTTGTCCCAGCCGCTGTCGTTGCCGTGCTGGTAGTGCGGCAGGGCGGCGTCCGGTGCCCGTCGCGCGGCGAGCCAGAAGTCCGTCCAGCGGCTCAACCTGTCGTAGACGTCGGTGAGTTCGGCGCGGTCGAGGGGTGTCGGCAGTCGTCGGCGCAGTCGGGCCAGGGCCCAGCCGTGGACCGGGGGTTTGACGAAGTTGCGGAGGACCTCCGAGTGGGTGACCGAGTCAGGGAGCGCCCCGCTCTCGTCCTGGTGGTCGAACGGAAGGCAGAACTGGTCCCGGGCCAGTGCGGGTGCTCCGGGGGCGAGGGCGAGGGCGTTGAAGCAGTGGTCCCAGCTCCACACCTTGTCCATCCAGTGCTTGGACATCAGCACCGCGGGCCGGGTGACGAGGCCCGCCGGGTCGACGGTCGCCGACCACAGGACGTAGACGGCGAGTTCGGCGGCCGGGGTGCGCGGGGAGCGCCAGGGGGCGACAGCGTCCGCGAAGGCGGCGAAGGCTCGTTCCGCCTCCGCCGCGACCTCCTCGAAGGTCGCCGTGGCGGTGTAGGGGCGGCGGGCGGTGTCGAGCTCCTCGATCGCCGCCTCCCAGCTCCCGCCGGTGAGCGTGAGGCCGCGGTCGGCCTCTCCCAACGCCTGCCCGCCGGTGGATTCCGCCGCACTGCCGGACAGGACGGTGACGCGGTAGCGGCGGCCGGTCTCGTACGAGGTGAAGACGTGGGCTCCGTCGACCGGGTCGCGGAAGACGTACGTACCGGTGAAGGGCGTCAGGGTCCGCGCCGCCGCCGTGACACGCAGCCCGAGGCCCGTGCCGCGCAACCGGACGGTGTCGGGTGACTCGTAGGCGAGGTCGATCCGGCCGTTCGGGCCGCCCCAGGTGAGCAGGCTCGGCGTCGCGGTGAAGCGGGCCGGCGCCTCGGGGGCCAGACGCAGGACGGGGTGCATGCCGTTCTGGTGGGAGACCAGGTGGAGGTCTTCGGCGTACGTCTTCTCCCCGAGGACCGGGGAGATGCCGAACCAGGAGCCGCGCGTGCTGAACGGGATGTCGTGGAGGGAGAAGGCCGGGCCGGAGCGGGCTGCGGTCATGAAGGGGCTACTCGTTTCTTGGGCGGGAACGGCACGGGCCGTGTCAGTCCTTCACGGCACCGGCGGTCACACCGGCGGCGACGTAGCGCTGGGCGAGGACGAGGATGACGGCGGCCGGCAGCGAGGCCACGACGGCGGTGGCCATGATGGCGTTCCACTGCTGGTTGTTGTTGCCGATGTAGTGGTAGATGCCGAGGGTGATCGGCTCGTGCGTGCCTCCGTTGACGAGGGTGCCGGCGAAGACGAAGTCGGACCAGGACCACAGGAACGCGAACAGCGACACCGTGACGACGGCGTTGCGGCTCATGGGCAGCACGACCGACCGGAAGGTGCGCAGCGGCCCGGCGCCGTCCGTCTTCGCGGCCTGGAGGAGTTCTTCGGGGATGCCGGACATGAACGCGGTGAAGATCAGTACGGCGAAGGGGACGGCCAGGGTGGAGTCCGCGACGATCAGGCCGGGCACCGACTGGAGCAGGCCGAGGCTGAGGTAGATGGCGTAGAAGCCCATCGCCATGATGATGCCGGGGATCATCTGGGCGACCAGGAAGAGGAAGCTCAGTACGCCGCCGCCTCGCGGGCGCAGTTTCGCCAGGGCGTAGCCGGCGGGCGCGGCGAGGGCCACGGTCAGGGCGACCGTGCCCAGACCGATGACGAGGCTGGTGGCGAGGTAGGGCAACTGGTCGTCCAGGACGGCCCGGTAGCCCTCCAGCGTGGCGTGGGCGGGGAACAGTCCGGGTGGGCTCTTGCGCAGGTCCTGGTCGCGGGTGAAGGACGCGTTGAGCATCCAGTAGACCGGGAAGAGCATGACGGCGGTGAGCGCGAGGCCGATGGCCGTCTTCCACCAGGTGCGCCTGTCGCTTCGGTTCATGACAGTGCCTGCTTTCGCTGGACCCTGAGGTACACCAGGCCGAAGACCAGGGCGGCGACGACGAGCAGGTTGCCGACGGCCGCTCCGGGGCCGAAGGCGGGCAGGAGGTTGCCGAAGCCCAGCTGGTAGGACCAGGTGGCGAAGGTGGTGGAGGAGTCGGCGGGGCCGCCCTTGGTCATGATCCAGATGATGTCGAAGACCTTGAGTGTGTAGACCAGGCCCAGCAGCAGGGTGATGGCGGACACCGGGCGCAGCAGCGGGAAGGTGATGTGCCAGAAGCGCCGCCAGGCGTTCGCGCCGTCGAGCGCGGCCGCCTCGTAGAGGCTGTGGGGGATCGCCTGGAGGCCGCTGTGGAGGACGACCAGATTGAACGGGATGCCGATCCAGATGTTGGCGATGATCACCGAGGTCAGGGACCACGTGGGTGAGGTCAGCCAGTTCACCGGGTCGACGCCGACGGCGTGCAGGGCGGCGTTCACGATGCCCGAGTCGCTGTTCAGCATCCACGACCAGGTGGAGGCGGACACGATCAGCGGCAGCAGCCACGGCACGAGGAACAGGGCGCGCAGGGTCGTGGAGAGCCGGAAGTGCTGGTGGAAGAAGACCGCGAGGGCCAGGCCGATGGCGTACTGGAAGACCAGGCACACCACGGTGAAGACGACGGTGTGGGTGAGGGCCGGGGCGAAGGTGGGGTCGTCGAGGACGGTGCGGTAGTTGGCGAGGCCGGTGAAGGGCGCGTCGCCCTGGACGAAGGAGCGGACGGTGTAGTGGCGCAGGCTCAGGTCGAGGTTGCGGTACAGCGGATAGGCGTAGAAGAGGCCGAGGTAGAGGGTGACCGGGGTGAGGAAGGCCCAGGCGGCCCACTGCTGGGAAGTCGGGCGGCGGCGCCTGGGTATGGAGGGGGCCGGGAGCGGGGCGATGGTGGCCGCCCCCTTCCGGTCCGGCGGGAGGCGGCGCTCGGACAGGTGTGTCGTCTGCTTCATCGGACCGTCGTCACTTGACCGCGCTCTGCGCCGACGTCAGCGCGTCCTTGGGTGACTTGGCGCCGCTGAGCGCCGACTGGACCGCCTTCCACAACTGCTCCGAGATCTTCGGGTACTTGGTGCCGAGGTCGTCGCTGGTGCGTCCCTTGGCCGCCTTGACGGCCGCCACCCAGGGCTTCAACTCGGCGTTCGCCGCGACCTGTTCGTCCTGTACGGCGCTGACGGGTGCCACGTAGGACAGCGTGGTGTCGGTTTCCCGGAGGCTGGCGTCGCTGGTCAGGCAGGAGACCAGTTTGCGTGCGGTGGTGTAGCGGCCGGTGTCGCCCTGGACCGGGATCGTGACGAACTCCCCGCCGGTCGGGGCGGCGGCGTTGCCTCCGGAGGCGCCGGGTATCGGGAGCACGCCGTAGTCGAAGCCGGCCTTCTGGGCGTTCGCGAGCTGCCAGGTGCCGTTCTCCGCGAAGGCGTAGTCGCCGGTGGCGAACTCCTGCCAGCTGGTGGTCTGGGTGTTGTTGAGGACCGAGTTGGGGGCGTATCCCTTCTTCACCCAGTCGTTCCAGAGCGAGAGGGCCGACACGGCCTGGGCGGAGTCGAGTTCGGTGAGTTTCGCGCCCGAGCCCCAGAGCCAGGGCAGGAACTGGAAGCTGCCCTCCTCGGTGCCGATCGCGGAGAAGGTGATGCCCTTCTTGCCCGCCTTGTCGATCTTCTCCAGGGCCGCCGTCAGGGACGGCCAGTCCTTGACGGAGGCTATGTCGACGCCCGCGGCCTTGAGGACCTCCTTGTTGTAGTAGAGGGCGAGGGTGTTGGCTCCGATGGGAGTGCCGTAGGTCTTCCCGTCCGACTGTCCGGCCGCCAGCAGGTTGGGGTCGACCTTCGAGGTGTCCAGCTTGTTGTCGTCGGTGGTGGTCAGGACTCCGGCCTCCGCCAGGGTCGACACCACGGGGTTGTCGACGATGAGCACGTCCGGTGAGTTGTCCTGCTGGGCCGCCAGCAGGGTCTTGTTGGCCAGGTCGCCGGTGTCGAACGCGGTCCGCTTGACCTTCACGCCGGCCTTGGTGCCGCAGCCGTCGAGCAGCTTCGCCCAGTCCGAGTCCTTGGCGAACTGCGGGTAGGGGTCCCAGACGGTGTAGGTGCCGCCGTCGTCCCCCTCCGCGGAGGAACTCCCGTCGGAGGAACAGGCGGTCATGCCGGTGCTGAGGGCGGCGACGGTCAGGGCCGCGGCGGTGAGCCGTCGTCCGGTGGATCCGTTCATGGGGCGTTCCTTCGTGGTCTCGGCGAGGGCATGCCGCATCAGGGCATGCCGAAGATGGGGTCGGGAAGCAGCCGGCCGTGCATGGCCGGTGACGAGGGGAAGAAGCGGGAAAAGGGGCTCGGGCCGGCGTCAGGCGCCGTGGTGCGGGTGCGCGGGGCCGGTGCTCGAGCGCAGGGAGACGGGCGGAACGAGCAGGTGGTGGCGCGGTGCCGCGTCGGGGTGGTCCAGCCGCTCGACGAGCAGTTCGACGGCGAGCCGGCCCATCTGTTCGGCCGGCACGTCCGCCGCGGTGAGCTGCGGGGTCACCGTCTCCGCCCACCTGCCGGCCACGACCCCGGTGACGGAGAAGTCACGCGGCACATGGCGGCCCGCCACGGACAGGCCGCGGTAGATACCGCCCAGGGCGGCCTCGTTGAGGGTGACCAGCGCCGTGGTGGCGGGGTCGTCGTACAGGATCCGCTCCATGCAGGCCTCGCCGGAGGGGGCGTCGTCGCCGCAGCAGTACGTCCGCACGGTGAGCCCGCGCTCGGCCGCGGCCTTGGTGAAGCCGTCGAGCCCTCGGTGCGCCGACTCGTAGCCGGCGCGCAGCATTCGCTCGGGCCGGTTGACCAGGGCGATCCTGCGGTGGCCGAGGTCGGCGAGGTGGTGGACGCAGGCGGCCGCCAGCGCGGTGTGGTCCAGGCCCACCCACCAGTCGCCGTCCGGCTGTCCGGTGCGGCCGATGCAGACGGAGGGGAAGTTCTCGGCGGCCAGGTGGTCGAGCCGGTCGTCCTGGAGCCTGATCTCCATGAGGATCGCGCCGTCGACCCGGCGCTCGGCCAGCAGTCGCTGGAAGGAGCGGTCGCTGTCCACGCCGCTCGGGGAGAGCAGCACGTCGTAGTCGTAGGTCGCCGCGGCCTCCACCACGCTGCCGATGAAGTCCAGCTGCATGCCGGTGTAGTGGTTGCCGGCGGGCGGGAAGACCAGGCCGAGGGTGCTGGTGCGGCCGTTGGCCAGGGCGCGGGCGCTCGCGTTCGGGCGGTAGCCCAGTTCGTCGATGACCCGCTGGATCTTCTGCCGGGTGTCGTCCGACACCGGGCGCTTGCCGCTGAGGGCGTAGGAGACGGTGCTCCGCGAGACCCCGGCCCGCTTGGCGATCTCACCGATGTTCACGAGAGCACTCTCCTTTGTCGAACCGGTTCGCGTGAAGGGAAGTTAGGAGCCGCCGGGGCCGCTGTCAATGCCTTGCGTCCATTTCCAGGAAGCCTTGGGAAATCCACGTCGGGGGTATTGCTGACCGTTTTCCGGCACTGCTAGCGTCCGCCGTCGCTGTCATCGAACCGGTTCGAGTCACGTGTCCCATCCCCTCAGGATCCCCACGGAGACCCCAGTGCCACGCACCCGCAGCAGAACCAGAGCCGGCCTAGCCGCCACCGCGGTCCTCGCCGCCCTGCTCACCGTCCCCGCCGCCACCGGCACCGCGAGCGCCGCGGACCCGGAGAAGCTCACCATCGACCTGGCCACCGACACCGGCGCCTTCCACGGCGGCGCCTCCGGATCGCTCTACGGCGTCTACGGCGACGGCGTGCCCAGCCGCAACGTCCTGGAAGGTATGCACGTCCGCACGGTGTCGACGAAGGCCCAGGACGGACCCCAGCACCCGGGCGCGGACGCCCTGGAGATGCTGCCGCCGTTCGTGGACTCGGGCGGCGAGGACGTCTACATCTACATGACCGACATCTACCGCGGCTTCCCCTACCAGTGGCCCGGCGCCGACGGTCCGGCACGGCTCGCCGACTTCAAGGAGAAGATCACCAAGCAGGTCCGCCAGGTCCTGACCCTGGACGACGCGTACCAGGACCACGTCGTCTACGTCCCCTTCAACGAACCCGAAGGGAACATGTTCGGCACCGGCGAGTGGAGCTACAACAAGGTCTCCTGGCTCAACGACCCGCAGTACTACTTCGCGGCCTGGAAGGAGGTCTACCACCTCATCAAGGGCCTCGACCCGGACGCCCGGATCGCCGGCCCCAACACCAGCGTCCTCTACGACCAGGTCAAGGGCTTCCTGCAGTACGCCAAGGCCAACGACGTCGTCCCCGACGTGATGAGCTGGCACGAGCTGTCCAGCCCCGCCGCCGTCCGGACGAACGTGGCGAAGTACCGGCAGATGGAGAAGGACGTCGGCGTCGGCCCGCTGCCCGTCAACGTCAACGAGTACGGACACAACTTCCATCTGTCCGTACCCGGCCAGGTCGTGCAGTGGGTCTCCGCCATCGAGGAGTCCAAGATCGACGCCGATCTGGCGTACTGGAACATCGACGGCAACCTCAACGACTCGGCGGTCGAGGCCAACAAGGGCAACGGCCAGTGGTGGCTGTTCAACGCCTACGGCCAGATGTCCGGTCACACGGTCCAGGTGACCGCCCCGCACCCCAACCAGCAGTACACCCTCCAGGGCGTCGCCACCCTCGACGAGACCAAGAGACAGTCGAGGGCACTCTTCGGCGGCAAGAGCGGAGACGCGGACGTCGTCTTCGAGAACATCGACCCCGAGCTGTTCGGAACGACGGTCCACGCCACCGTCCAGGAGATCCCCTGGACCGGCCAGGTCGGCGACTCCGCCCAGCCGCTGCGCCTCGCGGACAAGGAGCTCGCGGTCGGCGCGGACGGCAGGGTGTCACTGCCCATGACCGGCATGAACGAGATGTCGGCGTACCAGGTCATCCTCTCCCCCGGCGGCCACGGCGGCGTGCCGGCCGAACCCTCGGTCAGCTGGCGCAAGACCTACGAGGCGGAGAACGCCACCTACACCGGCGGCGGTTACTCGAAGAACGGTCCTGAGGGCACACCGTCCAATGTCGGCGGGTTCGCCACCTCCGGGACGTACAACGTCGGCGGTCTGCGCACCGGCTCGGACGGCGTCCTCGCCTTCGACGTCGAGGTCCCGCGGGACGGGACGTACGACCTGAGTGTGTTCGCCAACTCCTACAACCTGTACGACCTGGTGAAGGAGCAGGGCCCCACCAACGTCTTCCTGCGCGTGGACGGCACGGCCCCGCAGGAGCTGCGGCTGCCGCTCGGCTACAAGTGGGTCGTCTGGGGGCACACCGACACCACGGTGAAGCTGACCGCGGGCAAGCACCGCATCACCCTCGCCGCGAAGGACGCCGACCTCGGCGCGACCAAGGGCGACGCCATCATCGACAAGGTCGACCTGTCGCTGCGGGACGCGAAGGTGACCGCGCCGGCGGTGTACGAGGCCGAGTACGCCACGCTGAACGGGACTCGGCCCACCTACACCCACCGCGGCGCCTCGGGTCCCGGCGCCGTACCACTGTCCAAGGGCGGCTCGGCGACCTTCTGGGTCTACTCCCCCGCCGAGGGCGAATCGACCGTGTCCGTCGACCACTTGGGCGGCGGACGGGCCAGCCTGGCCCTCAACGGTGAGAAGGTGTCCGGCATCAAGGGCGACAAGAAGGGCACCGAGCAGGTCCGGGTCTTCCTGTCCGGCGGTATCAACAAGCTGGTCGTGACCGGGAGTTCAGGCGCCCTGCGCCTCGACCGGATGCGGGTTGCTCCCTCCGGCGGCGCCCTGCGGACCCGGGTGTACCAGGCCGAGGACGGCACCCTCACCGGTGCCGCCAAGGTGACCGGCGCCTACACCTTCGCCTCCGGAGGCAAGGCGGTCACCGACATCGGTGACGGTCGGGCCAACGCCCTCACCGTCGATGTCGTCGCCCAGCGGGCCGGTCGGCACGCGGTCACGATCCGCTACTCCAACGCCGAACAAGCCCCCGCGACCCACTACAACCCCGACCCCATCGCCCGCCACGCAGACCTCTCGGTCAACGGCGGCCCGGCCCGCCGGTTGCTGTTCCCGACGACCTTCCACTTCAACAACTTCTGGGAGCTCACCGTCCCGGTCACCCTGAAGCAGGGCACCAACCGACTCACCTTCACCGCCGAGGAACTGCCCGACTTCAACGGCGACACCTACAACCAGTACGACCAGCGGTCCCCGTACGCCCCGGTCGTCGACCGGATCGCGGTGACCCCGCTCACGGAGAACTAACCGCGCCCGACCGCCTGCGCGAAGGTGCCCGGCCGCACTGCTGCGGCCGGGCACCTGTCGGGACGGAACTACCGGTGGCTGAACCACGCCATCGCCGGGAGCGCCTTGTTGTCGTAGTCGAACAGCGCCTGGTTCTCCCAGCCGTTGCCGGACGTGCTGTCGGTCGGGTCCCAGCCGTTGCCGGTGACCGCGGTCCAGGTCGACTCCCAGTAGAAGACTCCGAGGCCGCGGCCGTTCGGGACGGCCTCCACGATGCTGGCGACGTCGTTCATCCACCGGGTCTGGCCGGCCGTCGTGGCCGGGTAGCCGGAGACCAGTTCGCTGGAGAGGTCGATGATGTTCTCGAAGGAGTCGTCGCTGTCCAGACGGAAGGGGTAGGCCGTCTCGGCGACGAAGACCGGCTTGCCGTAGCGGGCGGCCGCGTCGTCCAGGGTCGTCTGGAAGTCGGCGAGCGAGCCGTGCCAGTAGCCGTAGTAGGACAGGCCGATGACGTCGAACTTCACGCCGTTGGAGACCGCGTTGTCGAACCACGAGCGGGTGCCGCTCAGGTCACCGCCCTTGGCGAGGTGCAGCGCCACCTGGGTGGAGGAGCTGACCGCCTTGACCGCGTCGTAGCCGGAGTTGAGCAGACCGGCGAGCTGCGACCAGTTGGAGGTGGAGCCCGCGTTCCACAGCATGCCGCCGTTGATCTCGTTGCCCACCTGGACCATGTCGGCCGTGGTGCCCTGCGCCTTCAGCGCGTTGAGGACGTCGTACGTGTGGTTGTAGACGTCCGTCTTCAGCTGGCTGTAGCTGTGCCCCGACCACGCGGACGGCACGGCCTGCGCCCCCGGGTCGGCCCAGGTGTCCGAGTAGTGGAAGTCGACCAGCAGCTTCATGCCCTGCGCCTTGATGCGCTTGGCCAGCGCCAGGACCTGCGTCTTGGTGTTGTAGCCGTCCTTCGGGCTCACCCAGACCTTGACGCGGGCGTAGTTCTGCCCGGCGGACTTCAGGATCGCGAGCGCGTCACCGGTCGTGCCGGAGCTGGTCCGGTACGTACCGCCGAGGGCCTCGCTCTTGGCGAGCGAGGAGACGTCGGAGCCCTTGATGGACGTGCTGGTCGAGCCCGAGGCGAAGGTCAGGTCGTCGACGTTGATCCAGTTGCCCGCGTTGGCATCGGAGTTGATGCTGATCGTGCACTGGTTGTTCGTCACCGCGACGGAGGTGACGACACGTATCCAGCCGCTGGCGGAGACCGGCAGGTTGGTGCGCTGCTCGGAACTGCCGCAGTTCTTCAGCGAGATGTACGCGGAGTTCTGCCCGCCGCCGGAGCGGACCCAGGCGGTGAGGGTGTAGTTCCCGTTGGTCAGCCCGGACAGGTACTGGTACGTCTCCACCTTGTAGGCGGCGGACGCGTAGTGGCTGAGGCGGTAACTGCCGCCGTGGCCACCGGACTCGGAGTACGAGGCGCCGGTCGAGCCGTACTCGGACCAGCCGGTCGGGGCTGCCGAGCCCGCGCCGTCCGCTTCGAAACCGCCGTTGGTGAGCGTGCTGGCCGCCTGGGCGGTCTGCGCGGGCAGGGCGGTGAGGGCGAGCCCCGCGGTGAGCGGGAGGAGCAGGGCCCGGAGGGTGCGTCTGGGATGGAACATCGTCGTCCGTCGTCCCTTCGACAAATGGGGTGGGGATTCCTCGCCGGGGCCGGCGAAGGGCCCCTCCGCCCGCGGCACGAGCGGCTCGCACGGGCGGAGGGGAGTCGGTTGGGCCGGTGGGGCGCCGGCTCAGCCGTCGAGTCGTACGACCCGGACGGCACCCGCGGGGACCTCGAGGCGGCCCGCGGCACGTTCACCGGTCAGCAGCTCGGTGCCGGAGACCTCCAGCGGCACCTTGGCGTCCGACGCGGTGTGGTTGATCGCGAAGAGGTACGTCCCCGACTCGCCGGTGCGGCGCACGAGTTCGACGTCCCGGGGCAGGTCGACACGCGCCGCGACCTGGGCGTCCTCGATCGCCCAGCCGAGCAGCGCGTCGAGGCCCTCCGCGCCGAGGCGGGTGGAGAGGTACCAGGCGGTGCCCCGGCCGAGGCGGTGACGGGTGACCGCCGGCTGCCCCTCGGTCAGGCCCTCGGCGTACGTCCACACCGTCTCCGCGCCGCGCGGCACCACGAACTCGGTCCACACGTCGCCGCTGAGCTCGGAGCCGTCGGGTCCGGTGATGCGCACGTTCTCGCCCTGGAGCAGCGGTGAGAACTCCTCGACGGTGAGGCCGAGGACGTCCCGCAGCGCGCCGGGGTAGGGGCCCTCGTGCACGGCGTCGTGCTCGTCGACGATGCCGGAGAAGAAGGAGACGACGAGGGTGCCGCCGTTCTCCACGTAAGCCTTGAGGTTGTTCCCTGCCGCCTCCGTCATCAGGTAGAGGGCGGGCACGACGACAAGGGGATACCTCGACAAGTCGGCTTCCGGGTGGGCGAAGTCGACGGTGAGGTGCCGGTCGTAGAGCGCCTCGTAGAAGGCGTCGGCGCGCTCGCGCGGGTCGTGGTCCTCGCTGGGGCGCCAGGCGAGGTTCTGCGCCCACCAGGAGTGCCAGTCCCACAGGACGGCCACGTCGGCCTGGGTGCGGGTGCCTTTCAGGGTGCTCAACGAGTCGAGGGACGCGCCGAGTTCGACGACCTCACGCCACACGCGTGTGTCGGTGCCGCCGTGCGGGAGCATCGCCGAGTGGAACTTCTCGGCGCCGCGCCGGGACTGCCGCCACTGGAAGAACATGGCGCCCTCGGAGCCGCGCGCCACGTGGGCGAGGGAGTTGCGGGCCATCTGGCCGGGGGCCTTGGCGGGGTTGCGGGCCTGCCAGTTGACGCCCGAGGTGGAGTGTTCCAGGAGGATCCAGGGCGCTCCCCCGGCCACCGAGCGGGTGAGGTCGGCGGCCATGGCGAGGTTGACGTGGGTGCGGCGGCCGTCGGTGATCAGGTAGTGGTCGTTGGTGACGATGTCGACCTCACGGCCCCAGGCCCAGTAGTCGACGGAGTCGCACTGGCTGAGGGCGGTCATGAAGTTGGTCGTCACCGGGACGCCGGGGGCGAGGCGGTGCAGGATGTCCCGCTCCATGACGAAGTTCTCGCGCATGGTGGCGTCGGCGAAGCGCTTGTAGTCCAGCGCCTGGGCCGGGTTGCCGACGGTCGGGGCGAGGCGCGGTGGGTTGATGTCCCCGAAGTCCGCGTACCGCTGGCCCCAGAAGGCGGTGCCCCAGGCCTCGTTGACGGCCTCGACCGTCTCGTACGTCGTCTCCAGCCAGCGGCGGAAGTGGGCCGCGCAGGAGTCGCAGTAGCAGGCGGAGACGGGGACGCCGTACTCGTTGTGCACGTGCCACATCGCCAGCGCCGGGTGGTCGCCGTAGCGCTCGGCGAGCCGGGTGGTGATGTTCGCGGCGGCCGCGCGGTAGTCGGCGTTGCTGTGACAGATGGCGCCGCGCGAGCCGAACTCGTAGCGCACGCCCTCCTGTGACACCGGCAGCGCGTCGGGGTGGGCCCGGTAGAACCAGACCGGCGGCACCACGGTGGGCGTGCCGAGGTCGACGCGGATGCCGTTCTCGTCCAGCAGGTCGATCAGGCGGTCGAGCCAGCCGAAGTCGTACACCCCCCGCGAGGGCTCCAGCAGCGCCCAGGAGAAAATTCCGACACTCACCATGGTGACGCCGGCCTCGCGCATCAGCCGGACGTCTTCCTGCCAGACGCTTTCCGGCCACTGCTCGGGGTTGTAGTCCCCGCCGAAGGCGAGCCTGGTGAGGCCCCTGGGGGTGGCTTCCGGCATGGATTTCTCCCGTTGTGGTCGATCTATTGGGAACGTGCACACAGTCGATCAGCGGTGCGAGGCCAAGATAACCGCACGGCAACAACCATTGACAAGTGTCCGGGATGTTTCTCTACTGTGAACGCTCACAGAAGCATGGCAGGTTCTCGCAGCAGGCGGGGACCCAGGTCAGGGGAGAGATCCGTGCCCATCACAACGCGCAGCGGGCTCAGTCGCATCGCAGCATCCACCGTCGCCGTCGCCCTCGGCGCCACCGCACTCACCGCCTGTGGCTCGTCCGACGGTGACAGCGAGGCCGACTCCGGTCCGGTCTCGCTCACGTACTGGACCTGGACGCCGGGCATGGACAAGGTCGTCGACCTCTGGAACAAGGGCCAGGGCAAGAAGGACCAGATCACGGTCACGGTGAAGAAGCAGGCGTCCGGCGACACGCTGATCACCAAGATCCTCACCGCCCACAAGGCCGGCAAGGCTCCCGACCTGGTCCAGGCCGAGTACCAGGCGCTGCCGACCCTGGTCAGCAATGACGCGCTCGCGGACATATCGAAGAACGTGGGCGACGCGAAGAGCAAGTTCGCCGACGGTGTCTGGCAGCAGACCACACTGGGCACGGACGCCGTCTACGCGGTCCCGCAGGACATCGGCCCGATGATGTTCTACTACCGCCAGGACCTCTTCAAGAAGTACGGCCTGACCGTCCCGACCACCTGGGACGAGTTCGCCGAGACGGCCCGCGCGCTGAAGAAGAAGTCCTCGGACACCGACCTCACCACGTTCTCCGCCAACGACTCCGGCCTCTTCGCGGGCCTGGCCCAGCAGGCCGGCGCCCAGTGGTGGACCACCGAGGGCGACAAGTGGAAGGTCGGCATCAACGACACGGCCACCAAGAAGGTCGCCGACTTCTGGGGCGGTCTCGTCAAGGAGGGCGCCATCGACAACCAGCCGATGTACACCCCGGCCTGGAACAAGGCGCTCAACACCGGCAAGCAGATCGCCTGGGTCTCCGCCGTGTGGGCGCCCGGCACCCTGACCACCGCCGCGCCCGACACCAAGGGCAAGTGGGCCATGGCCCCGCTCCCCCAGTGGACCGCGGGTGACAACAAGACCGGCAGCTGGGGCGGCTCCTCCACCGCCGTCACCACGGACTCCAAGCACCAGGAGGCCGCCGCGAAGTTCGCCGCCTGGCTGAACACCGACGACGCCGCCCTGCAGGCCCTGGCCAAGGAGAGCGGCATCTACCCGGCCGCCACGAACGCCCAGACCAGCGGCGCCTTCACCACCCCGCCGGACTACTTCTCCAACCAGTCGGACTTCTACGCCAAGGCCTCCGAGATCGCCAAGACCACGGCTCCCTCGGCCTGGGGCCCGAACGTGAACGTCGCCTACACGACCTTCAAGGACGCGTTCGGCGCCGCCGCCAAGAACAAGTCGGACTTCACCGCCGCCCTGGACAAGATGCAGGACGACACCGTCGCCGACCTCAAGAAGCAGGGCTTCGGGGTCTCCGAGTGACGAGCGCACGCCGGAAGTCGTACGGGGTCAAGGGGGCCCCGTACGCCCACCCGTCTCCCACCACCACCCTCAAACGAGCGCGAAGCGCCCCCTATTTTTTCCTCATCCCCGCCACGGTCCTCTTCGCGCTGTTCTTCGCGCTGCCCATCGGGTACGCGGTGTGGCTCAGCTTCCGCAAGGTGCACGTCTCCGGACTCGGCCTGGGCAAGGGCGCCCGCTCGGAGGTCTGGGCCGGCCTGGAGAACTACACGGACGCCCTCACCGACAGCGAGCTGCTGGACGGCGCGCTGCGCGTCCTCGGCTACGGCTGCATCGTCGTCCCGGTGATGCTCGGCCTCGCCCTGCTGTTCGCGCTGATGCTCGACTCCGACAAGGTGCGGTTCACCCCCTTCACCCGGCTCGCGATCTTCCTGCCGTACGCCATCCCCGGCGTCGTGGCGGCGCTGCTGTGGGGCTTCCTGTACCTGCCGGACGTCAGCCCCTTCTATTACGTGCTGGAGAAGCTGGGCCTGCCGCAGCCGGACCTGCTGGACGGCGGTCCGCTGTATCTCGCCCTGTCCAACATCGCGGTGTGGGGCGGCACCGGCTTCAACATGATCGTCATCTACACTTCCCTGCGATCCATCCCGGCCGAGGTGTACGAGGCGGCGAGGCTGGACGGCGCCACCCCGACGCAGATCGCGCTGCGGATCAAGATCCCGATGGTGGCGCCCTCGCTGGTGCTGACCTTCTTCTTCTCGATCATCGCCACGCTCCAGGTGTTCAACGAGCCGACCACGCTGAAGCCGCTCACCAACTCCGTGTCCACGACCTGGAGTCCGCTGATGAAGGTGTACCGGGACGCGTTCGGCACAGGTGACATCTACGCGGCGGCCGCCCAGGCCGTGATCATCGCGCTCGCCACGCTGCTGCTGTCCTTCGGGTTCCTGCGGGCCGCGAACCGTCGTCAGAAGCAGGAGGCAGCACGATGAGTTCTCTTGCCGTCCGCAAGACCGAACCGGCCGCGGGTACCACGCCGGGCGCGGCCCAGGGGCCGCCGCTGCGCCGCCGGATCTCGCTCGTCCCCACGGTGACGCTGCTGATCGGCGCCCTCTACACGCTCCTGCCGGTGGCGTGGGTGGTGATCGCGTCCACCAAGTCCGGCACAGAACTGTTCTCCACGTTCACGTTCCTGCCGGGCTCGGGATTCCTCGACAACATCAAGGACCTGAGCGCCTACCGCGACGGCGTCTACTGGGAGTGGATGGCCAACTCCGCCTTCTACGCAGTCCTGGGCGCCCTCCTGTCGACGGTCGTGTCCGCGTTCAGCGGCTACGCGCTCGCGACCTACCGCTTCCGCGGCCGCGAGACGATGTTCAACGTCCTGCTCGCGGGCGTGCTGATGCCCCCGATCATCCTCGCCGTCCCGCAGTACCTGCTGATGGCCCAGGCCGACCTCACCGACTCGTACCTCTCGGTGCTGCTCCCGCAGGTCCTGTCGCCGTACGGCGTCTACCTCGCGCGCATCTACGCCGCCGCCGCGGTCCCCGCCGACGTGGTCGAGGCCGGGCGGATGGACGGCGCGAGCGAGTGGCGGATCTTCACCCGGGTCGCGCTGCCGATGATGATCCCCGGCATGGTGACGGTCTTCCTCTTCCAATTCGTGGCGATCTGGAACAACTTCCTGCTGCCTTACATCATGCTGAGCGACGACGAGAAGTTCCCGATCACCCTCGGTCTGTACACACTGCTGGAGCAGGGCGCCAACACCCCGGCCCTGTACACGCTGGTGATCACCGGCGCATTCCTCGCGATCATCCCGCTCGTCGCGCTCTTCCTGGTCATCCAGGGGTTCTGGAGCCTCGATCTGCTCTCCGGAGCCGTAAAGTCATGACCATGAGCAATACGGGGGGTCGGCGCAGACCGCCGACGATCCACGACGTGGCCCGCGAGGCCGGAGTCTCACGAGGGACCGTCTCGCGCGTCCTCAACGGCGGACACTACGTCAGCCCGGCCGCCCAGGAGGCGGTCAACGCCGCGATCAAGAAGACGGGTTACGTCGTCAACCGGCACGCCCGTTCACTGATCACCGGGCGTTCGGACTCGATCGGGTTCCTGCTGACCGAGCCGCAGGAGCGGTTCTTCGAGGACCCCAACTTCAACGTCCTGCTGCGGGGCTGCACACAGGCGCTGGCCGCGCACGACATCCCCCTGCTGCTGATGCTGGCCGGCACCGAGGACGAACGGCGGCGCATAACGCGCTACATCACGGCCGGTCACGTCGACGGGGTGCTGCTGGTCTCCAGCCACTCCGGGGACCCGGTCGCCGAGCAGCTGCGCGAGGCGGGCGTGCCGCTGGTCGCGTGCGGCAAGCCGATCGGCCTGGGTTCCAAGGTGAGTTACGTGGCCGCGGACGACCGGGACGGCGCCCGGGACATGGTGCGCCATCTGCTGTCGCTGGGCCGCCGCCGGATCGGTGTGGTGACCGGTCCGCTGGACACGCCGGGCGGTGTCGAGCGGCTCGCGGGCTACAAGGAGGTACTCGCCGACACCGGCGTCGAGTTCGACGACCGGCTCGTGGTGTCCGGCGACTACAGCCGGAGCAGCGGTGAGGCGGGCGCCGAGCGGCTGCTCGCACAGGTTCCCGACCTGGACGCGGTGTTCGTCGCGTCCGACCTGATGGCGCAGGGTGTGCTGTCCGTAATGGAGCGGGCGGGGCGGCGCGTGCCGCAGGACGTCGCGGTCGGCGGCTTCGACGACTCGCCCGCCGCGGTGGCCGCCCGGCCCGAGCTCACCACCATCCGGCAGCCCTGGGACCGCATCAGCGCCGAGATGGTCCGGGTGCTGCTGGCCCAGATCGGCGGCGAGGACCCGGCCGCGGTCATACTGCCCACCGAGTTGGTCAAGCGCGACTCGACCTGACGGGCGCCGCCGCCACGAACATCGGTACGGCGACGCGATCCTCCTCCACGCGGGCGCGCTGCTCGGCTCTCCAGCCGACGGCGCGCCCTTCGTCTGTGACGCCGCCGAGGTCCATGAGCAGCGGGACCGCCTGCGGCCCGGTGAGCACGACGGCGCGGATCTTTTACGTCCTCGAAGCCCGCCTCGAGCGGCAGATTGCGGTGAGCGCGCACGGCGCGCGGCCCGGTCGGCGCGGGGTGCGTGGACCTCGGGCCTCGGCCAACAGCCGCTGCGGTTCGGCGTGTGAGTTCGCGGGGCGGCCCGCATCCGGTCGTCAGGGTCGACGCGGACGGACTCGACGCGGACGGACTCGACGCGAGGCCCGGTCACTCGGCGACGGCAGTCGCCCGGCGCTTCTGTCTGGAGCCGCATGTGCCGCGCGTGCGGGTCGCCTTCGTCCTGTGCGGCAAGGAGGCGGGGCTGTCGCTGCGGGCGAACTGTCCGCACGGGGATCTGCTCCCGTGCCGGCCTTCCGGCGCGGCCTCGCGGCAGGCGGTCAGGATCGGAGAAGCCGTCTCGCGCTCCCCGTCCTACGGTGAAACCACCGACGAAGGAACCCACGGAGGAGCATCCCGATGACCGCAGGACTGAACACCATCATCTACCCCGTCAAGGACATCGCCCGGGCGAAGGCCCTGTTCAGCGCGCTGCTGGAGACCGAGCCCTACGCCGACGAGCCCTACTACGTCGGCTTCAAGGACGCCGGCCAGGACGTGGGCCTCGACCCGAACGGTCACTCCCGGGGCATGACCGGCCCGGTCCCCTACTGGCACGTCACCGACATCCGGGCCCGGCTCGCCGCGCTGCTCGACGCGGGCGCCGAACTGCTCCAGGACGTCACGGACGTCGGCGGCGGCAAGCTGATCGCCTCCGTGAAGGACGCGGACGGCAACCTGGTCGGGATCACCCAGGACAGCTGAGCGCTCACGCCCGCCGGCCGGATGTCGATGCAGGCGCATTAACATGCGGTGTATGGCAGTGAACGCGGCCGGCTCCCGGCTCGAGGAACAGTGGCGGGACATCCTGGGGACGCACGCGCGCACGATGTGCGAGATCGACCGGGTGCTGCACCCGCACGGACTGGGCGCGAGCGACTTCGAGGTGCTCGACATCCTCGCGGCCGAGGCGCCCGCCGAGGGCGACCTGTGCCGGGTGCAGAACCTGGTCGGCCGGGTCCATCTCAGCCAGAGCGCGCTGTCCCGGCTCATCGGCCGGCTGGAGAAGGACGGCCTGGTGGAGCGTTCCGTGTGCCTGGAGGACCGGCGCGGGGTGTGGGTGACGCTGACCCGCAAGGGCCGCGATCTGCACGCCGAGGTGCTGCCGCTGCAGCGGGACGCGCTGGAGCGGATGCTGGGCGGCTGACACCCCTCGGCCGCGGCCTCAGTCGCGGGCCTCAGTCGCGGGCCCGGATACGGAAGACGGGATGGTCGGCGGGGTCGGGGAGCGCGGTGAGCACGCCGGAGACCGTCGGCATCCCGCCGTACTTTTTCCGATAGGCCGCCATCAGCGCCGGACGCTCGGACTCGGGCACCTCCTGCGTCGTGATCTCCTCGGCACGGCCGCGCACGGTCAGCCGGCAGTCGGGCGCCGCCCGCAGATTGAGGGCCCAGTCGCTGAGGCCGCGGTAGGAGACGAGGTACCGCTCCCCCTCGTGCTCCAGTACCGCCACGGGCACCGTGTGCCACTGTCCGCTCCGGCGCCCGCGCACGGAGAGCCGGGACACGACGGACCTGCCGAAGATCGGCGCCAGCCGGTTGCCGATGTTCCGTTGCATCCAGGGCGGCTTGAGGTAGGTGCGGGATGTCATGGATGACCCCCTGGTCATGGCCTGTCGGACGATCGCAGAATGCTAGGGTAGCTCTAATATTAGGGTCACCCTAAACAGGAGGGGCCGTTGAGCCTGCGGGCCCAGAAGAAGCGGCAGATGCGGGACCGGATCGCCGAGACCGCCTGGGGGCTGTTCACGGAGCGGGGCTTCGACCGGGTCACGGTCGCCGAGGTCGCCCGTGCCGCGCAGGTCTCCGAGGCCACGGTCTTCAACTACTTCCCGACCAAGGAGGACCTCTTCTCCTCCCGCTTCGAGTCCTTCGGGGAGCGGCTCGTCGAGGCCGTCCGCACCCGCCCGCCCGGTGACTCCGCCCTCGCCGCCTTCCGGAAGCGGCTGCTGGACTCCGGGGGACTGCTGGCACGGGTCGCGGCCGGGGACGCCGACGCGCTCGACCAGCTCCGCACCGTCAACGAGCTGATCGCGGACAGTACGGCGCTTCGCTCCCGCGAGCAGCGCGCCCTCGCCACCTGCGCCGACGCACTGGCCGAGACGCTGGGCGGCGACATCTCGGCCCGGGTGGTGGCCGATGCGCTGTTCGGCGTCCACCGCGCCCTGATCGAGCATGTGCGGGAGCGGGTCCTGGCCGACGACGACCCCGCCTCCCTCGCCGCCGACGTACGCGGGCTCGCCGCCCAGGCGTTCTCGCTGCTGGAGGGCGGGATGCGGGACTACGGCATCACGGGCGCAGCAGATCCCGTACGGCGCTGAAGGCGGCCTCCACGGTCGCCGGGTCCGCGCCCGGGCGGGCCAGGGCGCTCATGGGGATCGGGGGGACGGGCGGCAGGCCGTTGTACGGGGTCAGGCCGTCGGGAGCGGGGCCGACCGCGGCGAGGAGGGCGACGCCCTGGCCGGTGCGGGCGATGTCGAGGACGCCCGCGAGATAGCCGGCGTCGCCGACGACCGAGGCGGGCACCCCGTGCTCGGCGAGGGTCCCGATGGCCCGGCGCCTGATCGCGCACGGATCCTCGATGGCGACCAGGGGGACGGGAGCGGGAGCGGTGGGCGGCTCCCAGCCGGGGACCGCGTGCCAGGTGAGCGGGAGTCCGCCGACGGAGACGCCCTCGGTGGCGGCCGCCTCGGTGACGTACACCGCCACGTCGACGGTCCCCCGCTCCACGGCCTCGACGAGCCGGGCGGAGCGGTCGATGCGGAAGCGGACCCGGCAGCCGGGGCGCACCGCCTGGACGGCGGCGGTCAGCCGGGGCAGGAACTGGTCGGCGGCGTGCTCGGTGGAGCCCACGGTGACGGTGTCGCCGTCCGAGCCGAGCAGGGTGCGTACGGCCTCGTCGTGGACGGCGAGGACGCGGCGCGCCTGTTCCAGGAGCAGCCGGCCCTCGGTCGTGAACCGGGTGCCGCGCCCTTCCCGCTCGACGACCGGGCGGCCCAGTGTCTTCTCCAGCTTGCGGACGTGCTGGCTGACCGCGGACTGGCTGAGCGAGAGCGCCTGCGCGGCACGGTGGAACCCGCCGCAGTCGGCGACCGCGGTCAGACTGCGCAGGGCCACGATGTCGAGGACGGGTCGGGACATGCGGTGACAGTATCCGCTCACCGCGATCGATCGCGATCCCTGATCGGTTTCGATGCGGAATCATCGTTGGACGTGTTCGGTCCCCGGCGGTCATGATGGGCGCATGTTGCACGCGACCGCTACTGCTGCCCTTCTGACGCAGCGCCGAGTCATCGACTTCGGCGTGGCGTGCAGCGCGCGTTGTCGCTGACCTCTGCCGCTCATCGCCCCGGAGCACCCGCGCCTGCTCTCTGACGCTGCGCGCTTTTCTTCCGGCTGACACGTGACAGCCGCTCCGGCCTGTTCTTTCCTCTGCCTTTTCCCCTGGCATCTCCGCTGCCCCGAAACGGGAGCTATTCCCTCATGTCCTCTTCCTTCTCCTGGGACGAACCCGAAGGTCTCGCCGCGCGCGGCACGCTGATCGTGCTGTCCGGGCGGGGCGAGCACGGTGGTGTGTACGAGCGGTTCGGCCGCCGACTCGCCTTCGACGCCTACCGGGTCCGCGCACTCGGCGACCCCGCCGCCGATCCGTCCGTGCTCGACGAGGCGGCCAAGCTGCTCGCCGACGAGTCGCTGCCGGGCCCGAAGGTGGTGGTCGGTTCGGACACCGGCGGCCACTACGCCGTCCAGCTCGCCGCGGACGCCGACGCGCTGATCCTCGTGGGCCTGCCCACCTCCCCCTGGACGTCCGGGAGTTGGGAGGAGGAGGTCGAGGCCCGCACCGCCTGCCCCACCCACCAGGGCCGCCTCGCCGCCGACCCGGACTTCCGACGCGGGGCACTCGCCGAGAACCCTCGACTGCCCGCCCCGCGCCTCGACCGGGTGACCGTCCCGGTCCTGGCCCTGCACGGCACCGACGACACGGTGAGCCCGCTGGAGACGGCACGGGAGGCCTACGCCGGCTCGGGCGTGCGGCTGGTGACCTTCCACGGCGGCCGCCACGACGTCCTCAACGACGCGCTGCACCGCACGGCCGCCGCCACCGTCGTGCTCTTCCTCGAGCGGCTGCGCCTGTCCCCCGCGCTGCCCGTGATCGCGGAGGGACCGGCATGAGCGTCACGACCACGGTCAGCGAACTGCGCGACCTGCTGGACTCCGATCACCCTCCGGTCGTCCTCGACGTCCGCTGGGCCCTGGGCGATCCGCACGGCCGCGACCACTACGCCCAGGGGCACATCCCCGGTGCGGTCTACGTCGACCTGGACCGCGAGTTGGCCGCGCCGCCGAGCCCGGAGGGCGGACGGCATCCGCTGCCGCCGATCGACGCCCTCCAGGCCGCCGCCCGCAGGTGGGGCATCCGATCGGACCGACCGGTCGTCGTCCACGACGACTCGGGCAACACCGCCGCGGCACGGGCCTGGTGGCTGCTGCGGCACGCGGGAGTCTCCCGGGTGACGCTGCTCGACGGGGCACTGGGCGCGTGGCGGGCGGCCGGGCTGCCGCTGGAGTCCGGGACTCCCGCCGCCCCTGAGCCCGGGGACGTCCTCCTGGAGCCGGGCGGACTACCGGTCACCGACGCGGACGGAGCCGCCGAACTCGCCGCCGCCGGACTGCTGTTGGACGCCCGCGCCGCCGAGCGCTACCGAGGCGAGGTGGAGCCCGTCGACCCCCGGGCGGGGCACATCCCGGGTGCGGTGTCCGCGCCGACCGGCGAGAACCTCGCGGCGGACGGCACGTTCCTTCCCGCCGACGAGCTGCGCAAGCGGTTCGAGGAGAAGGGCGCGGGATCGGCCGCGCGGATCGGCGTGTACTGCGGCTCCGGTGTCACGGCAGCCCATCAGATCGCCGCGCTGGAGATCGCCGGTTTCGAGGCCGCTCTCTTCCCCGGCTCCTGGTCCGCGTGGTCCGCGGATCCGTCCCGCCCTGCCGTGAAGGGGGGCCGGCCGTGACGGCTTCACTGGACACGGTGGCCCCGGCCGCACAGGCACCCACCCGTGTCACCATCCGCGGCACCGCCAAGACGCGCCGCCGCTTCTCCGTCCCGCGTTCGGCCCGCCGGGCCGCCGGCCCCGTGGGACTCGTGCTCCTGTGGTTCCTGACCTCGGCCACCGGTCTCCTCCCGGAATCCGTGCTGGCCTCCCCCGTCGACGTGATCAAGCAGGCGGTCGAGCTCACCCGTAACGGTGAACTCCCCAGCGCCGTCGCCGCGTCGGGCCGCCGCGCCGCCATCGGCTTCCTGATCGGCGCGAGCGTGGCGCTCACCCTGTCCCTGCTGGCCGGCCTGTTCCGGCTCGGCGAGGACGTCATCGACTCCTCGATGGGCATGTTCCGGGCGATCCCCTGGGTGGGCCTGATCCCCCTGTTCATCGTCTGGTTCGGCATCGAGGAGACCCCGAAGATCGCGCTGGTCGCCCTCGGTGTGACGTACCCGCTGTACTTCAACATCTACGGCGGCATCCGCTCCACCGACTCCCAACTCGTCGAGGCCGCACGGATGATGGGGCTCGGCCGGCTCGGGCTGATCAAGTACGTGATCCTGCCCAGCGCACTGCCCGGGGCACTCGTGGGACTCCGGTACGCGCTGTCCACCGCGTGGCTCGCGCTGGTCTTCGCCGAGCAGATCAACGCGGACGCGGGGCTCGGCTATCTGATGAGCAACGCCCAGCAGTACTTCCGCACGGACGTCATCGTGCTCTGCCTCGTCGTGTACGCGCTGCTCGGCCTGGCCTGCGACTTCGCGGTACGGATCCTGTCGCGCCGGCTGCTGACCTGGCGGGCCAACTTCGAGGGCGAGGCCTAGAGATGCCCAACAGCGTGGAGATACGGGGCCTTTCGCGGGCCTTCGACGGCAACACCGTCCTGCACGAGCTCGATCTCGACATCCGCGAGGGCGAGTTCGTGGCCCTCCTCGGGCACAGCGGCTGCGGCAAGTCGACGCTGCTGCGGATCCTCGCCGGGCTCGACGACGAGATCGGCGGCGAGGTGACCGTGCCCGCCCGGCGCAGTGCCGCGTTCCAGTCGCCGCGGCTGCTGCCGTGGCTGAAGGTGTGGCGCAACGTGGTCCTCGGACTGCCCGGCCGTCCCGACAAGGCACGGGCACGCAAGGCGCTCGACGAGGTAGGCATCGCGGACCGGGCCGACGTCTGGCCCAAGACGCTCTCCGGCGGCCAGGCCCAGCGCGTCTCGCTCGCCCGCGCCCTGGTGCGCGAGCCCGAACTCCTGCTCCTGGACGAGCCGTTCGGCGCCCTCGACGCCCTGACGCGGGGCAAGGTGCAGCAACTCGTCGCCGAACTCTGGCGGCGGCACGGCTGCGCGATCCTCCTGGTCACCCATGACGTGGAGGAGGCGCTGCTGCTCGCCGACCGGGTCCTGGTGATGGACGAGGGCCGTATCGCCCACGAGCTCACCGTCGACCTGCCCCGCCCCCGTGATCTGACCGCCCCCGAGTTCGTGAACCTGCGCGCCCGCCTCCTGAACTGGCTCGGCGTGACCCACACCCTGGAAGGAATCCCCTCGTGATCCGCAGAATCGCAGCCGCCGCACTCAGCATGACCTCCCTGCTGGCGCTGACCGCCTGCGGCGCGGACTCCGAGGCGCAGGCCTCGTCCTCGGGGCAGGTCACGCTCACCATCGGCGACCAGGCCAAGACCCTCCAGACGATCGTCGCCGCGTCGGACGCCCTGAAGGGCGCCAAGTACAAGGTGAAGTGGGCCGAGTTCGAGGGCGCCGCCCCGCTGTACCAGGCCGTCCAGGCGGGCGCCGCGGACACCGGCTACTCCGCCGACCTGCCCGCGCTCCAGGCACTCAGCGGCGGGGTGAAGGTCAAGAACGTCGCCGCGCTCAAGAACGACGGCACCCACGTCGGCATCGTCGTCCGCAAGGACTCCGGCATCGACAGTGTGAAGGACCTCAAGGGCCAGAAGGTCGTGGTCTCCTCGGCCAAGGGCAGTGTCTCGGAGTATCTGCTGGCCAACGTGCTGAAGCAGAACGGGCTCAGCTACCGGGACGTCAAGGTCCAGTACCTCCTGCCGACGGACGCGCAGGCCGCGTTCGCCTCCGGCAAGGTCAAGGCCTGGGCGATCTTCGGGGTCTACCAGGCCGTCGCCCTGGAGCAGGGCGGCAAGCTCCTCGTGGACGGCGGGGACGGCCGGGTGAGCGGTATCGGCTTCGTCAACGCCTCCGAGGAGACCCTCGCCGACGCCAGTAAGAAGGCCGCGCTCGCCGACTTCCTCAAGCGCCTCGGCAAGGGCCTGAAGTGGACCAGCACCCACCAGGACGCCTACGCCAAGGCCATCGAGGAGCGCAACGGCGCCGACGCGTCGGTGGCGAAGACGCTCGCCTCGGCCGCGTACAGCCAGGTGCTGCCGATCACCCCGGACATCGACACGACCGTCCAGGGCGTGGCCGACCTCATGAACGGCATCGGAGTGCTGGACCCGAACGTCGACGTCGCGAAGTCGTCCGACACGTCCCTTCTCAAGTAGTCACGGGAGTCATTCATGCCTGTCGAGTTCATCAGCGCCGTCCACACCGACGCCGGGGCGTCCGGTCCCGCCGCGTCCAGTCGGACCGGCCTCGACACCGACCATCTGCGCAGGTACGCCCGCGCGTTGGACGACGGCGGCTTCGACCACACCCTGGTCGCCTACCACTCGGCCTCGCCGGACGCCTTCCAGATCGCCCAGTTCGTCGCCACGCACACCGAGCGCATCCGCCCGATCCTGGCGCACCGGCCGGGTGTCGTCTTCCCCACCCACGCGTCCCGCGCGCTGGCGACCCTCGACCGGATCAGCAACGGCCGGCTCACGGTGCACATCATCTCCGGCGGCAGCGACGAGGAGCAGCGCCGTGAGGGCGACTACCTCAACAAGGCGGAACGGTACGAGCGTTCGGACGAATACATCCAGATCCTGCGGAAGGTGTGGCAGGCCGACGGGCCCGTCTCGCACGAGGGCACGTACTTCAGGTTCGAGGGCTACTACTCGGATGTGAAGCCGGTGAACGGGCTCGTGCCGATCTCCGTCGGCGGCTCCTCGCAGGACGCGTACCGGGTCGGCGGTCAGCAGGGCGACATCTTCGGTCTGTGGGGCGAGCCGTTGAAGGAGACCGCCGAGCAGATCGCCGCCGTGAACGCGGTCGCCGATGCCGCCGGACGCCCCCGCCCCCGCATCTGGGTGTCGTTCCGGCCGATCATCGCGCCCACCGAGGAACTGGCCTGGGAGAAGGCGCACCGCACCCTGGGCGTCCTCAAGGACCAGGCGCGGAACACCGAGTTGCTCCGTCATTACCGCACCAGCGGCCGCCCGGCCAACGTCGGCTCCCAGCGGCTGCTCGACATCGCCGAGCGCGGCGAGGTCCACGACCGCTGCCTGTGGACCGCGCCCGCCGTCGCCACCAACGCCGCCGGCGCCTCGACCGCGCTGGTCGGCACCCCGGAGACGGTCGCGAAGGCGCTGCTCGACTACGTCGACATCGGCTGCGACCTGCTGTCGGTCCGCGGCTACGACCCGCTCAACGACGCCGTCGACTACGCCCGCCATGTCCTGCCGCTGGTCCGCCAGGAGCTCGCCCACCGCGCCACGACCACCACCCACGCCGCCTGATGGAGAGCCCGTGTTGTTCCGCCGTACCCTGCGCTCGTCCGCCGCCCTGCTCGCCCTCCTGCTCCCGTTCGCCGCGGCCTGCGGAGGCGACGCCGAGGCCGACTCACCCGCCGACGTCACCCTCAGAGTCGGTTCCACCGGCTGGAAGACCGAGGAGGCCGTACTCAAGTACGCCGGCCTCGACGACACCCCCTACCACGTGAAGTGGAGCCTCTTCCAGGGCGGTGACCAACAGCTCCAGGCGATCCGCGCCGGAGCCCTCGACCTCGCCTCCTCCAGCGAGATCCCCCCGGTCTTCGCCGCCGCCGACGGCACCCCCAACTTCAAGGTCGTCGCCGTGCAGCGCGGCGCCACCCTCAACCAGGAGGTCGTCGTCCCCAAGGGTTCGAAGGTGACCGGCATCGCCGGCCTCAAGGGCAAGAAGGTCGGCTACGTCCAGAACACCACCGCCCACTACTTCCTGTACGAGCTGCTGAAGCAGGCGGGCCTGAAGTGGTCCGACATCGACGCCAAGCCCCTGCTCCCCAACGACGGGCTGGCCGCCCTCAACGGCGGCGGCATCGACGCCTTCGCCTCCTACGGCACCTCGGTCATCACCGCCCACCAGCAGGGCGCCACGACCGTCGGCTCGGGCAAGGACATCCTGTCGGGCAACTTCCTCTGGTCGGCCCGCGACAGCGTCCTGAAGAACCCGCAGGAGAAGGCGGCGGCCGCCGATCTGATCGCCCGGATCACCAAGGCGTACGCCTACGTCCGTGACGGGCACCTGGACGGTTTCGCCGAGGTCACCGCCGACGCCACCCACCAGCCGCTCGCCCAGGCGAAAAAGGACCTCGCCGCCGCGCAGGCCCAGCGCCCGACCGAGGCCCGGACCGTCGGCGACGACGCCATCGCCTCGCAGCAGCAGGTGGCCGACGTGTTCACCGAACTCGGAGCGCTGAAGTCGAAGCTGGACGTCAAGTCGTTCTGGAGCACCGCTCTGAACGCCGAACTGAAGAAGGCCCTGTGACCGACCGTATCGCCGAACTCGCCGCCGGGTACGACCGGTCGGGGGCCTTTCCGACCGAGTCCCTGCGGCTCGCGCACGAGGCCGGGCTGCTCACCGCCACCATCGGGGAGCGCTACGGCGGCCGGGGCGCGGGCGTGCGGGAGACCGCGACGATCCTGCACCGGCTCGGGCAGAGCGATCCCTCCGTCGCCCTGATCGCGGCGATGACGCTCACCAACCACGCCCGCCAGGCCGTCCAGCCGCACTGGCCGGAGGAGCTGTACGCGCGCGTGGTCAAGGAGTCGTTCGCACGTCCCGTTCTCGTCAACCACGCGCGCGTGGAGCCCGAGCTGGGCTCCCCCGCGCGGGGCGGACTGCCCGCCACCCGGGCCCGGCGCACCACCGACGGCTGGGCGGTCAGCGGCACCAAGCGGTTCGTGACCGGCGCGGAGGGGCTGGACTGGTTCCTGGTCTGGGCGACGACCGACGAACCCGAGCCGCGCGTGGGCACGTTCCTGGTGCCCGGCGGATCGCCCGGCATCGAGATCGCCGGGAACTGGGACCCGTTGGGGCTGCGGGCCAGCGGCAGTCACGACGTGACGTTCCACGAGGTGGAGATCCCGTACGAGCATGTGATCGGGCTCGGTCCGCACGGCCGGGCCGCCGAGCAGGACAACCGGGCCGGCGCGGCGCTCCATCTCCCGCTGGCCGCGCTCTACTTGGGTGTCGCCCGGGCCGCGCAGGCGTTCTTCCACACGTTCGCCCACACGCGCGTGCCCGCCAACCTCGGTCATCCGGTGGCCCGTACGGAACGCTTCCGGCGGACCGCCGGGGAGATCGAGGTGCTGCTGGCCGCCGCCGAGCAGCTGGTGTTCGACGGTGCCGCCAAGCTCGACGCCGGCGACACGTCGTACACCCCGGAACAGGCCCTCGGCGCGCGCGTGCTGGCCGACCGGCACGGGGTACGGGCTGTCGAGCTGGCGGTGCGGCTGCTCGGGAACCCGGGGCTGGCCCGCGGCAACCCCCTGGAGCGGCACTTCCGCGACATCCAGTGCGCCCCGGTGCACGCGCCCCAGGCGGACATCTCCCTGCTCGCCATCGGAACGAAAGCACTCGACCTGTGACCGCAGCCCCGGAGACCACCGTCTCCGCCCAGCTCCTCGGCCTGCTCGCCCGCGATCTGCCGCCCGACCGGCTCACCACCGACCCGGCCGTGCTCGCCGCGCACGCCACCGACCGCTCCGGTGCGCGGCCGCACGGTGAGCCGCTCGCCGTCGTGCACGCCCGGCGGACGCAGGACGTGACCGTCACGCTCCGGCACGCGCACGCCCTGCGGGTGCCGGTGGTGCCGCGCGGCGCGGGCACCGGCCTGTCGGGCGGGGCGACGGCGGGCGAGGGCTCCCTGGTCCTGGACCTGTCCGGGATGAACCGCATCCTGGAGCTCTCGGCGGACGACCAGCTCGCCGTCGTCGAACCCGGCGTGATCACCGCCGAGCTGGACCGGGCGGCCGGTGCGCACGGACTGCGGTACGCACCCGATCCGGCGAGCGCGGCCCTGTCCACCCTCGGCGGCAACATCGCGACCAACGCGGGCGGACTGCGGTGCGCCAAGTACGGGGTGACCCGCGACAGCGTGCTCGGCCTGGAGGCGGTGCTGGCCGACGGGACGGTGGTGCGCACCGGCCGCCGTACGGTCAAGGGCGTCACCGGCTACGACCTGACCGCGCTGCTCACCGGCTCGGAGGGCACCCTCGCGGTCATCACCTCGGCCACCCTGCGGCTGCGGCCCGTTCCGGTGGCCACCGCCACGCTCGCCGCGTACTTCGCCTCCTTCGAGGCGGCCGCCGAGGCGTCGTACGCCATCGGCCGGGCCGGAGTCGAGCCGGCACTCGCCGAGCTGGTCGACGGGCCTGTGCTGGAGGCCGTCGATCCGGCGCTGCGGGATCGTGGGGCGGCGCTGCTGGTGGTGCAGTGCGACGGCGCGGGTGCCGCGGCCGAGGCGGCGACGGTCGCGCGGCTGCTCGCGCCGCTGGCCGTCACCGTCGAGACGACCGAGGACCCCGCCGAGGCCGAGGTGCTGCTGGCGGCCCGGCGCGGGGCCCTTCCGGCGCTGGAGCGGCTGGGCAGGCCGCTGATCGAGGACATCGCGGTCCCGCGCTCCCGGCTGGCCGAGGCCGTGCGGGAGATCCGGGCGATCTCCGCGCGCCATGACGTGCCGGTGTTCACCATCGCGCACGCGGCGGACGGCAATCTGCATCCGATCATCGTCGTGGACCCGTCCCTGGACCGGCTTCCGGAGGCGGCCTGGGAGGCGGCGGGTGAGATCTTCGCGCTGGCGCTGCGGCTCGGCGGGACGCTGACCGGCGAGCACGGGGTGGGAACACTGAAGCGGCAGTGGGTGGCCGACGAGTTGGGCCCCGCCGCGCACGCACTCCAGCGGCGGCTGAAGGAGGCGTTCGATCCTCGCGGAATTCTCAATCCTGGGAAGAGCCTGTGAGGAACCGGAAGAGACCGGTGCATGACCCCTCCCGCGCATGGCCATGCTGAAAGCGAGCACCCCGTGCAGGAGGGAGAGACCTCGCCGTGGCCGTTCAGCGGGACCGGACCGCAGAATTCAGCAGCTACGCGACACGATCCCTGGAGGCGACGCATGACGCGCTCGCGGCTCACTACTACGACATGCGCCTGAGCCTCGTGGGGCCCGCCGAGGACCTGTCGACCCGCCTGAGCGTGCTCGAACTCGGATCGCTCACCGTGGGCGAGGTCAGTTTCGGCACCGAGATACGCACCGGCTTCGCCGCGTCGGGCGCCTACCACGTGGCCGTGCCGCTGAGCGGCTGTTTCAGCGTCCAGCAGGGGCGCGGGGACGTCGTGTTCGCGACGACGGACAACGCCGTCTTCTTCGATCCCGCCCAGTACGTCCGTATCGACGCCTGGTCGCCCCAGTGCCGGGTCCTCGCCGTGAAGCTGGACAAGCGGGCCCTGCACCAGGCTCTGGAGAGCCTGCTCGACCGGCCGCTGTCCCGCCCGCCGGTCTTCGGACCGTCCGTCGACGTGCTGCGCGGGCCCGGCCGCAGTTGGGCGCAGCTCGCCATGTGGACTCTGCTGGAGAACGACACCTCGCTCGGGCTGCTGCGCCGCCCGCTCATCCGCGGCCGCATCGAGCAGACCCTGCTCGAAGCGCTGCTGCTGGCGACCGACCACAGCTTCCGCCGGGAACTGGAGGCCCCCGCGCCCCCCATGCGGCCCGCCGCGGTCAAGCGGGTCATGGACGTCATCCAGGAGCGGCCCGCCGAGACGTACGACGCCGCCCGGCTGGCCCGGATCGCCCAGGTGAGCCTGCGGACCCTGCAGGAGGCGTTCCGCAGCCACGTCGGCATGTCGCCGATGGCGTACGTGTACGACGTCCGCCTGCAGCGGGCGCACGACCAGCTGCGGGTCTCGGCGCCGGGGTCGACGACCGTGTCCGCGGTGGCGCACCGGTGGGGGTTCGTCCATCTGGGCCGGTTCGCGCGGCGCTACCGCGAGCGGTTCGGCGAGGCACCCTCGCACACGTTGCGCGGCGCGTGACGCCGTCCGCCCCGATCCGCCGCGTTTTGCGGACAGTCGCCGCGTATCGCGGAGCGACGGGGCGGCTGTGCGGTCCTATCGTCGGGGCACGTCGATCGTGGGCGTCAGGGGGAGGAACGGAGTCGGCGCCGCTCCTCCCCTCAGCGCCTGTACGAGCCCGCCCGAGTCAGCCGTAGGACCGGCCCAGCAGCGTCCGCACCCCCTCCGAGGTGAGGGTGAGCGGGTGCTCGGAGGCGGCGTCGATGGTGAGCGTCAGCTCGTCCGTCGGCCACTCCGAGGCAAGCGCGCCCAGCGGCACCAGCCGGTAGCGCGAGACGTAGGGCAGCAGCCCGGCGAGTTCGGACTCCGACGTGAACACGGGCACCACCGGCGCTCCGCCGGGCTGCTCGATCACGGGAAGCGCCACCGCCGTGGGATCGGCGGCGTCCTCGTCGCTGGCGTCGTCGGGCACGGGGACGAGGACATCGCTGCTCGCGAGCCTGTCCAGCGCCACCGTGTCCTCGGTGTTCTCGGCGAGCGCGTCCAGCGCCCGCCGGGCCGGTGTGGTGGAGTTGTCGTTCGCGGGTGTCTGCATGGCGAATCCCCTGGTAGCGGCAGTCTTGCGGTCGGCCCGGGGGCGTACTCGGCCCCTGGGGCGGCCCTGCTCGCGTACCCGATCCGGACGCGGGCATTCCCTTCGCAACCGACCCGGCGGAGGTCCAGTAGGTGGCGGCGGGGATCAGGAGGGCTGGAGTCGGCGTCCCTCGGGAGTGAAGGTGAAGCTGTCGCGGAACGGTCCGTCGCCGAAGCGCACGGCCCACAGCACCGGCTCCGGATACGCCCGGCGGCCCCCCATGGGGGCGTCCTCGTCCGTGCTTCCGTTCCAGAGGTGGAAGAAGACGATCGGCCGGCCGGGGTCCTCGCTGACGTAGCCGAGCGTCTTGCCGTAGCGCGGGTCGTCGTCGCCGAGCAGCACCGAGGGCGCACCGAACTCGGCGAGGACATCCGACCGCATCCGGTCGTCCCCGGCCCACTGGCGGGCCCTGTCCAGAAGGGCCTGGTGCGTGCGGGCGTCGAGGACCCGGTCCGTCTCGAGCCAGCCACGACGGTGGGCGAACTCCGCGTGCACCGAGGCCATGCCCGACGAGTCGTCACCCCGGATCAGTTCGCGATACGCGCCCCTGACCCCGATGGCGGTCCACGCACCTGTCTCCCGCAGCCGTTCCGAAGCCTCGCCCCAGAGGTCGGGCCGCCCTTCCGTGAACAGCAGGTGCCCGTACAGCAGCACCAGCCCCAACTCTCCCCCGTGCCCCTCGGGATACCGCAGGGCGCGGTTCAACTGCCCCACCAGATACGCGTGGATCTCATCGGCGGTCACGGCCGGCCCGGGAGCGGCAGTCATCCCCGTCCCACCACCCCTTCGAGGAGTTCCGCGACCGTGGTCACCCGGATCAGGGGCCGGTACAGGTCCATCACGTACAGCGCCTTGGTGTGCGAGTCGTCGTCGGCGCCCGCGCACGCGTCGGCGACGACCACGACCTCCGTTCCGGCATCGGCGGCGGCGAGTGCCGTGGACAGCACACAGCAGTCGGTGCTGACACCGGCGAGGACCAGACGGCCCTCCGGACCCACGAGGGAGGCGAGTTCGGGGGTCCATTTGCCGAAGGTCGGGGCGTCCAGAACGTGGTGCGCCCGGTCGGCGAACTCGTCCGTCAGCCGCCACAGCGCGGCGTCCGGGGGTCGCAGGGCGAAGGGCCACCGCTCGTAATAGGCGCGCCAGGCGCCGGTGGGTCCGTGCGGGGCCAGGAAGCGGGTGAAGGTGACGCGGTCCTCGAAGGCCGGCAGCAGACGTCGTACGCCTTCCGCGGCCTGCGCGAATCGCGGCGTGGCCCAGGGGCTGTCCGGGTCGGCGAAGACGTGCTGCATGTCGATGACGGTGAGACGGCCGGTTGTCATACGGCGGGAACCTCCGGGCTCGGCTCCCGCGCCTCCTGCTCCCTGACGTGGCCGCGGCGCAGGGCGAGGGTGCCGAGGAAGCCGAGTGCGAGAGCCACGAGGACGCCGAGGTTGGCGTAGGCCCAGGAACCGGACTTGCCGCCGAGGCCGAGCGGGTCGAGGAGGTAGCCCTGCCACTCCAGCCAGCTCGCGGCCGAGTTGGTGACCAGGCCCCAGCCGAGCGCGGTGGCGGCGAGGGTGAGGAGCAGCGGGGTGAGGGCGAGGTCGCCGTAGCGGCCGTGCGGGCGGTAGAGGTCGCCCTCGTCGTAGTCGCAGCGCCGCAGCAGCAGGTCGGCGAGCATGATGCCGCACCAGGCGGCGATCGGGACGCCGAGGGTGGTGAGGAAGCCCATGAACTGGCCGAGGAAGTCGTCGGCGAAGAAGACGATGTAGACGGCGCCCGCGATCATGAGGACGCCGTCGACGAGTGCGGCCAGATAGCGGGGGATCCTGACGCCCGCCGACAGCAGGGCGAGTCCGGAGGAGTAGATGTCGAGGACCGCGCCGCCGACCAGGCCGAGTACGGCGACGACGGCGAACGGGACGAGGAACCAGGTGGGCAGGATGGTGGTCAGCGCGCCGATGGGATCGGCGGCGACGGCCTCGTTGAGGGTGCTGGAGGACCCGGCGAGCAGCAGCCCGAAGACCAGCAGCAGGAGCGGGGCCACGGAGGCGCCGAATGTGGTCCAGCCGATCACACCGCGGCTCGACGAGGTGCGGGGCAGATAGCGGGAGTAGTCGGCGGCGGCGTTGACCCAGCCGAGGCCGAAGCCGGTCATCATGAAGACGAGCGCGCCGATGAACTCCTGTGCGGAGCCCGCCGGTACGGCGCTGACGGTGCTCCAGTGGATGTGGTCCGCGACCAGGGCGATGTAGACGATCGTGAGCACGCCCGTGATCACGGTGATCGCGGTCTGGAGCCGCATGATCAGGTCGAAGCCCATCACTCCGCCGACGACGGTGAGCCCGGCGACCACGATCAGCGCGACCACCTGTGTCCCGGTGCCACCGCCCCAGCCGAGCCGGCCGAAGACGGTCGCGGTGGCCATGGTGGCGAGGGCGCACAGCACGGTCTCCCAGCCGACGGTGAGCACCCAGGAGATCACCGAGGGGAGTCGGTTGCCGCGCACCCCGTAGGCGGCCCGGCTGAGGACCATCGTCGGTGCCGAGCCGCGTTTGCCGGCGACGGCGACGAAGCCGCACAGCAGGAAGGAGAAGACGATGCCGATGACCCCGGCGACCAGCGCCTGCCAGAAGGAGATGCCGAAGCCGAGCACGAAGGCGCCGTAACTCAGCCCCAGTACGGAGACGTTGGCGCCGAACCAGGGCCAGAACAGGGTCCGCGGGGTGCCCTTGCGTTCGGCGTCGCCGATCACGTCGAGGCCGTGTGTCTCCACCTGGAGCTGTGCGGCTCTGTTGTCGAGGGAGTCCTGGGCGTCCGTCATCGTCGTCCTCCCTGTCCGTACATGTCGGGGTGACGCTAAGTGGGTGGCACCGGGGCGTCAAGCACCCCGGTGCCCCGCGTCACCTCGCCCAGAAGGGCAGCGGCGGGCAGGTGTTGGCGCAGGTGTAGCCGCCGGGCATCAGCAGGCCCGCGTCGTCCTCGTTGTTCTCGCCGCCCGCGAACCAGACCTCGGGCACCCAGCCCCAGCGGCCGCTGTCCGCCAGGGTGCTGCCCCACCAGTGGTTCTCGGCGGCTCCGTCGCGGAAGGTGTCGCCGCGCATCTCGGTGACGAACCAGTTGGCGGCGCCGCCCTGTTCGAGGTGGCCGACGACGGCGGCGCCGGGCGAACGGCTCGCGTACACCGGCACATGGCCGCGGGTGAGGTTGCAGAACCTGACCTGTGTGCGGGGCCAGAGGCGGCCGCTCAGGGGGTCGGTCAGGTCCCTGGTGGTGGGGCTGTGGCAGGGGACGTTGTCGGTGGCGTGGGCGGCGGGGGCGACGAGGCCCGCGAGTCCGGCGAACACCAGGGCGGCCGTGGTGAGTCCGCGCTTCATGTGGATCATGCAACCGGAACGACCGCGTCCTGGTGTTGGTCACGAGGTCAGGCGTCGGCCGCCTTCTTGATCGCCTCACGGATGCGGGAGTACGTGCCGCAGCGGCAGACGTTCTCGATGCGGTCGATGTCGGCGTCGGTGGGCTGGGACGTCTTCTTCAGCAGAGCGGCGGCGGCCATGATCTGGCCGGGCTGGCAGAAGCCGCACTGGGAGACGTCGCACTCCAGCCAGGCCTGCTGGACGGGGTGCAGGGTGTCGCCGTCCGCGAGGCCCTCGATGGTGGTGACGTGCCGCTGCGCGCAGTCCGCGACGGGCACGACACAGGGCTGTATCTCCTCGCCGTCGAGGTGGCTGGTGCAGGCGCGGCAGACACCGACGCCACATCCGTACTTGGGGCCGGTGACGTGCAGCAGGTCGCGCAGTACCCACAGCAGGGGCATGTCGGCGGGGGCCTCGACGGTGACGGGCTCGCCGTTGAGGACGAAGGAGTGGGACGGCATCTGCACCTTCTCAGAAGTCGATCGGGAAGCGTCGGGGCTTGGTACCGGTCGCGCGGGCGTACGCGTTCGCGACGGCGCCGGCCGCCGCCGGGACGCCGAGTTCGCCCGCGCCGCCCGGCTCTCCGCCGGTGGGCAGGATGTGCGCCTCGAAGTGGAGCGGGGCGTGCCGCTGGCGGGCGTAGCGGAAGTCGGCGTAGCTGTCCTCGCGGACGGCGCCCTTGTCGATGTGGAGGCCGGCCCGCAGGACCGTGGAGATGCCGTCGATCGCCGTGCCCATGAGCTGGGCCTCCAGGCCGCGCGGGTTGACGGCCGTGCCGACATCGGCGGCCATGACCACCTTGGTCACCCGGGGGTTCTCGGGATCGGCGGCGTCGATCTCGACCAGGCAGGCCACACAGGAGCCGTACTCCTCGTGGACGGCCACCCCCTGGGCCTGCCCTTCGGGCATGGCGCGGCCCCAGTGTCCGGCGGTCGCGGCCTTGTCGAGCACGGCCTTGACGGCCTTGCTCCTGAGTGTCGTACGACGGAAGGCGACGGGGTCCTTGGCCAGGGCCCGGGCGATCTCGTCGACGACGATCTCCTCGGCGGTCCGCACGGTCCCGGAGTCGACGGAACGCCAGGCGCCGAGGGGTATCGCGGCCAGCTCGACCGAGCCCGAATCCCCGGACAGCTTGCCGAAGTTGTAGAGGCCGCTGTCGCTGGGCAGCGGGGCGGCCGCGCGGAAGGAAGCGGTGGTGATCCCGCTGTACGACTCGCTCACCGAGGCCGTCGCGTGGGCGAAGGCGACGACTCGGCCCTGAGCGTGGCTGGCCCGGATCCGGTGCTGGGAGGCCGGGCGCATCCGGCCGTGCCGGATGTCGTCGGCGCGGCTCCACATCAGCTTCACGGGGCGGCCCGCCGCCTTGGAGATGAGGGCCGCCTCGATCGCCGCGTCGTGGTTCAGCCGGCGTCCGAACGAGCCCCCGCCCCGCACCACATGGACCTTGACGGCGGATGCGGGCAGCCCGACCGCCTGGGCGATGCTGTCGCGCGCGTCCATGGGTGACTGGGAGGAGAACCAGATCTCGGCGCGGTGGGCCCGTACGTCGGCGACGGCGGTCAGCACCTCCATCGGGGCGTGGCCGACGAACGCGAACTCGAACCGGGCCTCGATCTGCGTCGATCCGCGCGGCGGACGGCCGAGCGCGGGGACGGCGGCCTTGAGGCGGGTGCGGATCTGGGCGTCGGACACCCCCGCGAGCGGCCCCGCCTTCCAGGTGATCTTCAGGGCATCCCGGGCCGTGAAGGCGTGGTGGAAGGAGTCCGCGACGACGGCGACTCCCCCGGCGACTCTGACGATGTCGAGGACTCCGGGCAGGGCACGGGCCGCGCGGTCGTCGACCGAGGCGATCTTCCCGCCGAGGGTGGGCGGCCGGGCCACCACGGTCGGCTTGGCCCCGGCGGCCGTCAGATCCCCGGTGTACTTCGCCCGGCCGGTGACGATGTCCCGTGCGTCGATCCGCGTGGTCGGCTTCCCGATCACGCGGTGCCGGGACGCCGGTTTGGGCTTGGTGGACACGCGCGGCCGGCGTATCCGTGCGGCGGTCTCGGTCAGCGATCCGAAGGTGGCCTCGCGTCCGTCCGGGGCGACGACCATGGTGTCCCGGGTCCGCAGCACCCGCGCGGGCAGGCGCCAGCGCTGGGCGGCCGCGGTGATCAGGCGGGCGCGTGCCGTGGCGGCGAGGTTGCGGGCGGGGTCGTAGAGCGAACTCACCGAGCTGGAGCCGCCGGTGAACTGGTTGCCCCGGCTGCGGGCGTCCGCGAGCGGGATGTCGACGTCGACGAGGCGGGCGTCCAGCTCCTCGGCGATCATCATGGCGACCGCGGTGGTGACACCCTGGCCGACCTCGACGCGCGGCAGCCGAACGACGACCCTGTTCTCCCGGGTGACCTCCAGGACGAGCATCTCGTCGTCGGTGCCGGTCACGACGGTGTCCGAGCGCGGGCGCGTGGCTCCTTCCGCCTGCGAGGCGTCACAGCCGAGGGGGGCGGCGACGGTGAGGGTGGACGCGGCGAGTGTGTAGACCATGAATCTGCGGCGGGACAGCTCTGCCAACGCGCACTCCTCAGTGGACGGCCTGTGTGCCTGGTAGGAGGGCGCGGAGAGGGGTGAGGTTGCGTGTGCCCGGCGGTCGGTGCCGGGCAAGTGGGCGGGGCGGCCCGTGGCTCGAGCGCCTACCGGCGGCGCCAGGGCAGCACCGTCGGGTCCGTCTCCGCGGCCTCCGCCCGGTGCAGCGCGTCGCTCACCGCTTCCCCGATCTCCGCGAGCTGACGCACCTGCTCAGGGGTGAGCGCGTCGAAGACGGCCCGGCGTACGGCCTCCACATGGCCGGGCGCGATCTCCTCCAGCAGGGCCAGTCCCGCGTCCGTCAGCACCGCGAGCTGTCCGCGTCCGTCGGCCGGATCCTCGCGCCGGTCCACGAGACCGGCCTCGCGCAGCCGGTTCACGGCATGGGTGAGCCGGCTGCGGGTGATCTTGAGGCGCTGGGCGAGTTCGGACATGCCGAGGACGTGGTCGGGCGCGGACGAGAGGTGGGCCAGCAGGCTGTAGTCGGCGTGCGTCATGCCGGCGTCCCGCCGCAGCTGGCGGTTCAGATGGTCGTTGAGCAGCGTGGAGAAGTCGATGTAGGCCAGCCAGGCCCGTTGTTCCTCGGCGTTGAGCCAACGTGGCGTCGTGGACATGGCCACACTTTACCCGGCTTTCGTTTGAACTTTAAAACGAAACGCGGGTACCGTCACGGCTGTGTGAGTCCCCCGGCCTGGATACGGCCGGGGGTTCTCCGTCACTCCGACGTCTCGGGCCTCCCCGCCGCCGCCCAGTGGGTGTGGAAGGTGCCGGGCCGGTCGGTGCGCCGGTAGGTGTGGGCGCCGAAGTAGTCGCGCTGGCCCTGGAGCAGCGCGGCGGGGAGACGGTCGGCACGCAGGGTGTCGTAGTGGGCGAGGGCGGCGGAGATCGCGGGCACGGGAATGCCGCGGCGGGCGGCGGAGGCCACCGTCTCGCGCCACGGCACCTGCGCGTCGGTGATCTCCATGGCGAACTCCATCTCGCCGAGCAGGCTCACCAGATCCTGGTCGGCGGCGTAGGCGGCGCGGATACGGTCGAGGAAGGAGGCGCGGATGATGCAGCCGCCGCGCCAGATCCGGGCGACCGAGCCGAGGTCGATCTTCCAGCCGTACTCGCCGGCCGCGTCCTGGATCATCGTCCAGCCCTGGTCGTAGGCGACGACCTTCGAGGCGTACAGCGCCTGCTCCACCTGTGAGGTGAAGCGCTCGGCCTCGGTGCGGCTGAGCGGGGGTGTGGTGCCGCCGGGCAGGCCCCGGTAGGCGGCGCGCAGTTCGCTCTGGCCGGAGGCGGCGCGGGCGAAGGTGGCCTGGGCGACGGCGGTGACCGGGGAGGCGAGGTCGAGGGCGGTCTGCACGGTCCAGCGGCCGGTGCCCTTCTGTCCGGCGGCGTCGGCGACGATGTCGACGAACGGCGCGCCGGTGGCGGGGTCGGTGTGGGCGAGGACCTCGGCGGTGATCTCGATGAGGTAGGAGCCGAGCCGGCCCTCGTTCCACCGGCGGAAGACACCCGCGATCTCGGCCGGGGTGTATCCGGCGACCTGGCGCAGCAGGTCGTACGCCTCGGCGATGAGCTGCATGTCGGCGTACTCGATGCCGTTGTGGACCATCTTCACGAAGTGCCCGGCGCCGTCGGTGCCGATATGGGCGGCGCACGGCTCGCCGTCGACCTTGGCGCTGATGGTCTCGAACAGCGGCCCGAGCAGGCTGTACGACTCCTCCGACCCGCCCACCATGATCGACGGACCGTGCAGCGCGCCCTCCTCGCCGCCGGAGATGCCGGTGCCGACGAAGTGGATGCCGCGTGCGCGCAGGGCGGCCTCGCGGCGCCGGGTGTCGGCGAAGTGGGCGTTGCCGCCGTCGACGATCATGTCGCCGGGCTCCAGGAGCGGGGCGAACTCCTCGACGACCGCGTCGGTGGCGGCGCCCGCCTGCACCATGATGATCAGCCGGCGCGGACGTTCGAGGGCGGCGACGAACTCCTCGGGCGACTCGGCCGGGACGAACGCGCCCTCGTGGCCGAACTCCTCGACGAGCGCGCGGGTGCGGCCCGCGGACCGGTTGTGGACGGCGACGGAGACCCCGTGGCGGGCGAAGTTCCGCGCCAGGTTGCGGCCCATCACGCCCAGTCCGGTGACGCCGATGGCTGCGCTTGCGTTCATGAGGTCCGTCCCTTGGATCGATGGCGTGGTCCCGGAGCACGCGGCCCCTTGCCCGCAGATACGCGGGAAAGGCCCGGTCTTCTCGATCCGGCGCGAGAGGCATCCGCCGCCGTGGACGGAAACGTAAGTTCCTGCTCACTTTGGAGCGTGTTGCGATCACTTCGCATGGGCCCGGCGGCGGGGGCGGAATAGTGGCTCCGTCCGTGGCCTGAAGGTCTTGATGGGGAGACGCGCATGACAACCACCCGCTCCGTGGGACGCCGGCCGCCGTCCCGCCGTACGGCGTTGTCACTGTTGCCGTCGCTGGGTGCCTGTCTGCTGGTCACGGCGGCGGACCTGCTGTTCGACACGGTCCACCATCTCGTCGCCCTGCTGCTGGTCGGACCGTTCCTGGCCAGTACGCGGCTCGGCACCCGCCCCACCGCTGTGGTCTGCGGCGTCGCTCTGCTCCTCGGCCTGATGCTCGGCGCGACGGAGGGCGGTCTCCTCGTTCCCGACTTCGCCGTACGGTGGGCCGGACTGCTCCTGGGCTGCGTACTCGCCGTGCAGGGCGCCCGGCGGCACACCGTTCTGCGCAGGACGCTGGACCGCTCCCGGGAGGTGGCCCGTGCCACCCAGGGCGCCCTTCTCCGTCCCGTCTCCGCGACCCTCGCCGGCACCCTGGTGTGCACCCGCTACCACTCCGCCACCCGCGAGTCCGACCTCAGCGGCGATGTGTACGACGTCGCCGTGACGCCGCACGGACTGCGTCTCCTGGTCGGCGACGTCCGCGGCCACGACCTGGACTCCCTGCGGCTCGCGGCGGCCACCCTCGCCGCCTTCCGCGACCTCGCCCCCCTCGCTCCGCATCTCCCCCGCCTCGCCGCCGACCTGGACGCGCGGCTCGCCCCCGAGCTCGGACCCGAGGACTTCGTCACCGTCGTGCTCGCCGAGTTCGCGCCCGGCGAGCTCCGGCTCGTCAACTGCGGCCACCCGGCCCCGCTACGGGTCGGAGCCGGGCTCGACCTGCTGGAACCCGTTGAGTCGGCGCCCCCGCTCGGTCTGGGTCCGAGGCCGTCCCAGTACCGTCACCGCCTGGACCACGGCGACCGGATCCTCTTCTACACCGACGGTCTCACCGAGGCCCGTGACCGCGACGGCACACCCTTCCGCCTGCTCGACGAGGCGGCCGGCGCCCTGCGTGACCCGCTCCCCGAGCGGGCCCTCGACGCCCTCCACGCCCGGCTGACCGCCCACGTCGGACGGCCCCCCGCCGACGATCTGACCCTGGTCCTGTGCCGGCCGGAACTCGCCGGGGCACCCCTGCCGGTCACCGACGGCCTGCTGCGCAACTCCTGACCCTGACCCCGTTCGAGGGGTCAAACGACCATGGGGTTAGCATATGAGCGCCACCTAGCTCGATCGAGAGATAGATCTGTGACTGTCAATGAGGACTCGTTCACCAATTGGAAGACCCGTGAGGAGATCGCGGAGTCGATGATCCCGATCATCGGGAAGCTGCACCGCGAGCGGGACGTCACCGTCCTGCTGCACAGCCGCTCCCTGGTGAACAAGTCGGTGGTCAGCATCCTCAAGACCCACCGCTTCGCCCGGCAGATCGCCGGCGAGGAGCTGTCGGTCGTCGAGACGCTGCCCTTCCTCCAGGCACTCACCACCCTCGACCTGGGCCCGTCCCAGATCGACATCGGCATGCTCGCCGCGACCTACCGCGCCGACGACCGCGGACTGTCGGTCGAGGCGTTCACCGCCGAGTCCGTCGCCGGTGCCACCGGCGCCAACAAGATCGAGCGCCGCGAGGGCCGTGACGTCGTCCTGTACGGCTTCGGCCGCATCGGCCGGCTCGTCGCCCGCCTCCTGATCGAGAAGTCCGGCTCCGGCAACGGACTGCGGCTGCGCGCCATCGTCGTCCGCGGCGGCGGCGGTCGGGCCTCCGAGGATCTCGTCAAGCGCGCCTCGCTGCTGCGCCGCGACTCGATCCACGGCCAGTTCCAGGGCACGATCACCGTCGACGAGGCCACCGACACGATCACCGCCAACGGCAACGCGATCAAGGTCATCTACGCGAACGACCCGTCCGAGGTCGACTACACGGCGCACGGCATCAAGAACGCCATCCTCATCGACAACACCGGCAAGTGGCGCGACCGCGAGGGCCTGTCCCAGCACCTGCGCCCCGGCATCGACAAGGTCGTCCTGACCGCGCCGGGCAAGGGCGACGTCCCGAACATCGTGCACGGCGTCAACCACGACAGCGTGAAGCCGGACGAGCAGATCCTGTCCTGCGCCTCCTGCACCACCAACGCGATCGTGCCGCCGCTGAAGGCCATGAACGACGAGTTCGGTGTGCTGCGCGGCCACGTGGAGACGGTGCACTCGTTCACCAACGACCAGAACCTGCTGGACAATTACCACAAGGCCGACCGTCGCGGCCGCTCGGCGCCGCTCAACATGGTGATCACCGAGACGGGTGCCGCCTCGGCCGTCGCCAAGGCGCTGCCCGACCTGAAGGCACCGATCAGCGGCAGCTCGATCCGGGTGCCCGTGCCGGACGTGTCGATCGCGATCCTCAGCCTGCGCCTGGGCCGTGAGACCAACCGCGAGGAAGTCCTCGAGTACCTCCGGGACGTCTCCCTCAACTCGCCGCTGAAGCGCCAGATCGACTTCACCACGGCCCCCGACGCCGTCTCCATGGACTTCGTCGGCTCGCGCCACGCCTCGATCGTCGACGCCGGCGCCACCAAGGTCGACGGCGACAACGCGATCCTCTACCTCTGGTACGACAACGAGTTCGGCTACTCCTGCCAGGTCATCCGGGTCGTCCAGCACGTCTCCGGGGTGGAGTACCCGACCTTCCCGGCAACGGCGGTCTGATCCCGGCACCCCCGTCGGCGACGCCCTCGCGGCGGGCACGGGCGGCCCCCTCGGGCCACACCACGTCGACGGGGACGCCCGCCGCCCGGGCCTCGAGCACCGTGTCGGCAGTGCCGCCTCCTCTGCCAGTGGGCGCGGTGCCGTCCCATACGGCCACGAGCCGGTCGGCGCGCTCGACGAGAACACTGTTCGCCGCCTCGTAGGCCTGCCGGCCGGCGGTCTCGATCGGCAGAACGACCACGTCCTCGGCGGCCTCGACCAGGCGGTCGAACACGGGGGCGTGGTCGGGCCGCACCCGGGCGCGGCGATAGTCCCGCGAGGGGATGACGACAGCCAGCCGTCCACCGACGGCGAGCACGGCCTCCGCGAACACACAGTCGGCGCCCCTGGCGAGACAGGAAACGCCGACCAGTTCGCCGTCGTCGGCGTAGGTCCGCAGAAGCTCCTCCAGGACCGCGCGCACCAGGACGGCCGTCTCCGCCGTGAGGTCGATGTGCCCGGTCACCGCGATGGTCGTCATGGAGCGCCCCTTTCAGCGGCCGGTGGGCTCCTGGAGCGTATAGCCGTGCCGGGGCCCTGGGTGCCGGGTGTCCGCGGAACTGACGCCCCAACTGCTCCACCCCTCCCAGCCGTTGACCCGGACCTGAGGCGACAGCAGAATGAGCGCGCACTCCTGAGAGCGCTCTCAAACGTGCTCGCCGCTTCGATTCGAGGAGACCCATGACCGGCAGCCAAGGCCGCCCCGCGTTCGATCGCCGCGCCCTCATCGGAACCGGGCTCGGTGCCGCGGTCCTCCTCGCCGCCGGTTCGGGCACCGCCCGCGCGGCAGACCGGGCTCAGGCCTCCGCCCGGAGCCGGGCCCAGGCCTTCCTCGCCGCCGCCATGGACGCCTACCCGGACCACGGCACGATCCGCCTCGCCCAGAGCTACACCGACCAGGCCGGCCTGTTCAGCACGGCGTTCACCTACGACAACGCCCTCGCGATCCTGGCAAACCTGGCCTGCGACACCAAGGCCGGCAGATCCCGCGCGGCAGCACTCGGCGACGCTCTTCTCTACGCCCAGGCCAACGACCCGGACCACGACGACGGCCGGCTCCGTCAGGCCTACAACGTGGGCCCGTACACCTTCTACGACGGCACTCCCCAGCCCGACGGGTTCGTGCGGGCGGACGGAAAGGCCAACGTGGGTTGGCAGTTCGGCTTCACCGGTACGGCGGTGGGCGACATGGCCTGGGCCGGCATCGCCCTCGCCACGCTGGCCCGGCGGACCGGGGAGCGCCGCTTCCTCGCCGGTGCCGTGCGGATCGGCGAGTGGATCGACCGCACCGGGCGCACCGACGAACCCCTCGGCGGTTTCAAGTTCGGGGTCGACGGGGCGAACAAGAAGCTCCCGTTCACCTCGACCGAGCACAACACCGACCTGATCGGCCTGTTCGGCCGACTCGCCCGGCTCAGCGGGGACCGGGTGTGGCGGGAACGGCGTGCGGTCGCCGGGGCGTTCGTCAAGAAGATGTGGGAGCCGGACGGGGGGTTCTTCTACACCGGCACCAACGACGGCGTGACGATCAACAAGTCGCCGATCCCCGAGGACACCCAGACCTGGACGCACCTCGCGCTCAACTCCCCGGTGTACGGCCGCTCGTTGGACTGGGCCGCCACCGAACTGGCCGTGCTGGACACGCCCGAGCGCCCCAACAGCACGGTCCCCGCGGGCCAGTCGTACGAGGGCGTCACCTTCAGCTCGGCGAGTCTGCTGGCCAACGAGGGCGCCCCGATCGCCGACGGCCAGCCCAGGCCGGACCGCAACGGAGTGTGGTTCGAGGGCACGGCCCATCTGGCGCTCGCTCTGCGCCACCGCCAGGACGCCGGTGACGAGAAGCGCGCCCGGCGCCTGATCGCCTCCATCGAACGGGCCCAGGACCTGCTGGGCGCGGGCCAGACCTTCGGCGGCAGGGCCGTGGCCGCCAGGTCCGGGGTGGTGTCGGCGAGCAGCCCGCTCGACACCGGTTTCGGGTTCGGCTACTACCCGTACCTGCACACCGGCGCCACCGCCTGGTACCTGCTGGCCGCCGCGAGGTCCAACCCGCTCACGGCCTAGTCCTGCGCCGTCACCAGCCCCGCGATGTGGGCGGTGACGGTGTCGAGGATGTCGGTCCAGGCACCCTCGTCGCCGAGTACCAGGTAGTTGAGGGTGAGCCCGTCGGTCATGGCGGCCAGATAGCGGGCCAGCGCGGAGACGGGCACCCGGAGCCGGACGTCGCTGTCCTGGCACAGTTGCTCGATGAGCTCGGTGTAGAGCTCGCCGTACAGTTCGTACTGCCGCCGCGCCAGCTGCTCGAACCCCGGCTCGCGCAGGGCGTACTGGGTGAGTTCGTAGGTCAGCATGTGCTCGTCGGGGTGGGCGCGCACATGGTCCCAGTACGCCTGGAAACCGGCCCGGACGGTCTCCTCGAGGGTCTCCCGGGGCTTGAGCGCCTCCTTCACGATGATCACGTAGTGGTCGGTGATGGTGGTGATGACGGACTCGATCAGTTCCTGCTTGGAGTCGAAGCAGTAGTGGAAGACGCTCAGGGAGACGCCCGCCTCGGCGGCGATGGACCGGGTCGTGGTCTTGGCCACGCCGTCCCGGGCCATCGCCCTGATCGCCGCTTCCGTCAGCTGCCGACGCCGTTCGGTCGACGGCATCCGTGCCATGTGCGGCTCCCCCGTGCTCGTCAGGCGCTGTTCACGCCGACCTCGTGGAGCGAGTATCCCCAGTCGGTGCCCCGGTCGAGGCCGTGGACACGAACATAACGGGCCGGTGTGCCGGTGAACTTGGCCGTGTCCAGACCGCCGTCGCCGGAGGTGGTGGACCAGGCGGTCTGCCAGTTGGTGCCGTCCGTGGAGAGTTCGATGCGATACGACTTCCCGTACGCGCGCTCCCAGTCGAGCGTCACGCGCGAGACCAGGTTGGTGGAGCCGAGGTCGACCTGCCACCACTGGTCGTCGCTCCAGTCACTGGCCCAGCGGCTGTCGCCGTCGCCGTCCACGGCCCGCCCCGGCTGGTAGCTGGTGAACGGGTTGGACTCGGACGAACTCGCGGTCGCGGTACGGCCCTTGGCCAGGTTGACGCCGGCCTGGTGCTGCTCGGAGGCACCCCAGGTGTCGAGGTAGGACTCGGCACCGCGGAACAGGTCGTCGACGACGTCCTGGCCGCCGACGTGCCGGATGTCCTCGATCCAGTCCGGGATCAGGCCGACGTTGGCGCCGCCGTCCGTGTTGAAGTCGAAGGTGCGTGAGCCGACGGTCTGCTTGTCGATGACGGAGCCGCCGTCGACGCTCTTGAAGGGGTACGTCACCTTGTTCGTGGCGCCTGCGCCACGCGGGGCGGGATGGTCGCCGATGCCGTTGAAGTCGGTGCCGTAGCCGTAGCCGACGTTGTACTTGGCGCGCAGCGCGTCGGTCCGCTTCGCCTCGGTGCTGAAGCCCTCGGAGCCGTGCATGTACTGGGCGACGAAACCGCCGAGGGAGTAGACCCGCTCGGTCCAGTTGAGGTCCATCCAGCTGTGCGAGGAGAGCACGCCGGGGTAGGAGGCGGCCTCGAACATGTCGAGGACCTGGCCGGTCGCCTTGACGCTCATGTGGTCGATCTCGAGCATCATCTTGCGTTTCATCATGCCCTGGACGGCGTACTCGCCGAGGTCGGTGAGCCCGCGGACGTTGCACTGGGCGTTCTCGTCGTACTCCGGCACTTCGGTGCCCGCCGGCAGGTCCGCCTCCGCGTCGGACGCGGCCGTTCCGATGGGGTTGTCGTGCTGGGGGCCCGTGCACTTCTCGGTCTTCCAGAAGGTGCCGGTCGACAGGAACTGGCCCACGTTGATGGCCGTTCCGAGGCCGCCCTCGTCGAAGCGGACACCGCACAGGGCGTTGTCGAGCTTGTGGCACAGGAACATGCTGCGCACACCGAGGTCGTAGAGCTCGTCGAGCCCCTTGTCGATGTCCGCCTTGCTGCACTGCGCGATGTCGAGGATCTGCTTGCAGCCGAACGGCTCGGAGGTCTCCACGCCCAGAACCACGGCGAGTTTGCCCTGCTGGATGACCTTGCGGGCCTGCGCGGTGTCGGTGACGATCCGGAACCAGCCCTTGCCCGCGCCGCCGTACATCGCGTCGACGTAGTCCTGGAGCTGGTAGGTCAGCTTGGCCTGCAGTCTGATCGAGGTCATCTCGTCACAACTGCGGTCCTTGAACGGGTAGACGGAGCAGATCACGCCGTTGGTGACGAGGTCGTTGACCAGCACCCGCTGCCCGCCGCGCCAGGCGCGCTCGATCCAGGCGTAGTAGTTGGCCTGATGGGTCATCGAGTCGTACGCCGGCCAGTCCTTGAAGGTCGGCCAGCCGACCGGGTCGTGCTTGCCGTCGCCGCCGTGGGTGATGTAGTCGAAGATCGCGAGGGTGCCGTCCGGGTAGTGCTCGGGGCAGTCCTTGAGCGCGTCGGCGACACCCGCGGTGGAGAACACCTTGCCGCAGATCAGCCGGCCGCCGAAGGCCTCGTTGGAGAACAGGTGGTTGTGCGCGTCGACGAACCCGCGTACCTCACCTGCGGAGTTGGTGCCGGTGAACGGCTCGCCGGTGACGTTGACCTGTGAGTCCGGCGTGGGTCGCGCGGTCGGGTTCCACCAGTCGCTCGCGGCCGCCGAACTCGGCGTGGGGCCGAGGGCGATGGCCAGGACGAAGAGGAGCAGCGACACGACGGTCACGTCTTTGCGCCTGCGATACGAACATCGAGTCATGGTCGATACCACGCCCCTCGGTCGGCGCCCCATGAGTTTGTCATGACCGGCGCAATCTGTTCGACGAGAATGGCTACTGGCGAGTTGCGAGTCAATAGTCCGGGACGCTTGACCTGATGAGTGCCCGGCGTGCGCGATGTCTTGACGTGTTCATTTTCGTCGATGAGCATGCCTTGAGCCTGATCGCTTCTGGTTGATTCTGTTCCTCTTCGTGCTCGCGCCTTCGTGCTTGTGCCTCTCCGCGCTCCGGAAGGGAGCTCCGTGTCCAGCCGACGCCGCATCGTCCGGGTCTTGACGCCGGCCATCCCCCTCACGCTCGCCGCAGGACTCGTCACCGCCACCCCCGCCCCCGCCCCGGCCGCGGACACGGCGGCACCCCTCAGCTCGGTGACGGTACGGGTCGATCCGTCGTACCAGCAGCAGGAGTTCGAGGGCTGGGGGACGAGTCTCGTCTGGTTCGCCAATGCCACGGGCGGCTATCCGGAGCCGATCCGACGACAGCTCGTCGACATGCTGTTCGGCGAGGACGGGCTGGCCCTGAACATCGCGCGCTACAACATCGGTGGCGGCAACGCCCCGGACGTCCGCAAGGACTACATGAAGGCCGGCGCGACCATGGACGGCTTCTGGAAGGCGCCCGAGGGCACCACCCGGACGGACACGGACTGGTGGGACCCGGACAACGCCAACCACTGGGACTGGAACGCCGACGCGAACCAGCGGTGGTGGGTGGACCAGGTCAAGGACAAGGTCACCAAGTGGGAGGCGTTCAGCAACTCGCCGCCCTGGTTCCAGACGGTCAGCGGGTACGTCTCCGGCGGCTTCGACGCCGGCGCCGACCAGATCCGCGCCGACCGCGTCGACGACTTCGCCGCCTACCTCGTCCGCGTGAGCGAGGAGATGGAGAAGCGGCACGGCATCACCTTCGACACCATCGACCCGCTCAACGAACCCAACACCTCCTACTGGGGAACCCAGTTGGGCGCCGACGGGCAGCCCACGGGCGGCCGGCAGGAAGGCGCGCACGCCGGGCCCGCCCTCCAGCAGAAGGTGGTCCTCGCCCTGGACAAGGCCCTGGAGGGCGCGACGACCAAGGCCGAGGTCTCCGCGATGGACGAGACCAACCCCGGCATCTTCACGACGAACTGGAACGCCTACACCGCCGAGGCCCGGGCCGCCGTCGACCAGCTCAACGTGCACACCTACGGCACCGGCCAGCGCACCAGCGCCCGCGACATCGCCAAGGGCGCGGACAAGAAGCTGTGGATGAGCGAGGTCGAGGGCACCTGGGGCACCGGCACCGATTTCACCAGCATGGAGCCGGGCCTCGGCATCGCCACCCGCATGGTCGACGACATGCGTGAACTGGAGCCCTCCGCTTGGGTGTTCTGGCAGCCCGTCGAGGACTCCGTCCCGCAGGCCGCCGCCGGCAAGAACTGGGGCAGCATCCACGTCCCGTTCAACTGCACCGCCGAGGACACCCTGGAGAGCTGCCCGATCCGGGCCAACTCGAAGTTCCACACCATCCGGAACTTCACCCACTACATCCGCCCTGGCGACCGCTTCGTGAAGGTCGACGACACCTCCAGCGTCGCCGCCGTCGGCAAGTCCGGCCGCTCCGCGACCGTGGTGCACGTCAACGGCGGCACCACCGCCCGATCCGTCACCCTCGACCTGTCCCGCTTCGGCAAGGTCACCCCAGGTGCCACCGTCACCCCCGTGGTGACCAGCACGGACGGCGCCCTCGTCCGGGGCACCCCGGTCCGCCTCACCGACCGGTCGGCCACCCTCACCGTCCCCGCGAAGTCCGTCACCAGCTTCCTCGTCAAGGGCGTCAGCGGCGTCGCGAAGGACGCCGCGCTCGTCCAGCCCGGCCATGTCTACCGGCTCAAGGGCACGCAGAGCGGCAAGTCGCTCACCCCGTCGGACGACGGCACCGGTGTCGTCATCCGCACGAACGACGCGAGCAGCGCCCGACAGCTGTGGTCTGTACGCCAGTTGACGCCCGGCACCGACCATCGCGAGCGCTACGCCCTCACCAGCGCCACCAGCGGCAAGCAGCTCGCCGTACGCGAGAACCAGGCCGTTCTGGAGGATCCGTCGGACAGCGCCGCCGCGCAGTGGATCCTGTCGACGACCGGCGACGACACGTGGACCTTCGTCAACGCCGCCACGGGCCGGCTGCTGGACGTCGGCGGGCAGTCGTCGGCGGACGGCGCCAAGGTGTCGACGTACACCCCGACCTCGACGGCGAACCAGCGCTGGACGGTGAGCGACGAGACCGTACTGCGCACCGAGAAGGCCGAGGTGTTCACCGTGCCCGGTCGGACACCGGCGCTTCCGGAGACGGTGACGCCGGTCTACCGGGACGGTGCCCGTGGCGCGCTGCCGGTCGTCTGGGACCCGCCGTCGGACGACGCGTGGGCCGATCCGGGCACGGTGAGGGTCAAGGGCACCGCGACCGATCCGCTCGGCCGGAGGATCCGCGCCAAGGCGGTCGTCACCGTCGACACCGTCGCCTCGACGGGTCCCGGCCGCGCCAAGACCTACGTCGGCGGCAGCCCCGCCCTGCCGGACACGGTCGTCGGCGTCGGCGCGCACGGTGGCCGCACCGACCTTCCGGTGACCTGGGACACGGCCCCCGAGGGCGCGTACGCCGAGACCGGCGTGGTGACCCTGCACGGTGCCGCACGGGTGGTGGACGGCAGCACGGTCGACGCGTCTGTCCGCGTACAGGTCACCGAGCCGACGCAGACCGACATCGCCTCGGACGCCGGCGTCGCGGTCGCGGCCACGTACACCGAGAGCGGCTACTCCGCCGAGCGCCTGCGCAACGGCGACACCTCCGACAAGGGCTGGTCCAACTGGCGGTCCGGCACCAAGAACCCGTCCGACACGATCACCTTCACCCTCCCGACGGCACGCGACCTCGACCGGGTCGTGGCGCACTTCTACCGGGACGGCGGCAACGCCTCCTTCCCGGCGAGCCTCAAGGCGCAGGTGCGCGGCGCGGCGGACGGCGCCTGGGTCGACGCGAGCGAGGAGATCACGGTCGGGACCGAGGGCACGCCCGTGGTCGACGTACCGATCGAGGCGGGCCCGGCGACCGCGGTGCGCCTCGTCATGACCGCCCGGTCCGGCGGCTACATCACGATGAGCGAGGTCGAGGTGTACGCCAAGGCTCCCGGCGAATCCTCGGACGCGGTCGCCGCGTCTATCGAGGTGGCCGGCGTGCCGGTCGCGGACTTCGCCCCCGGCACGACCGACTACCGGGTCCGGACCGCCGATCCGCACCACGCGGTGGTCACGGCGACGGCCCGCGACCCCTACGCGACGGTCGACGTCGAGCGGAGCCGTGGGCGTGCCGTGGTCACCGTGACCAGTGAGGACGGGTCACGGACGACGACGTACCGCCTCACGCTCCTACGGCGCTGAGTCCACGGTCGGCAGCCACACGCGCATCGTCGAGGGTCCCCGGTTCGCCCAGGAGTGGTAGGGGACCAGGACGATGTCCGTGCGGTCGCCGGCCGTCGGCGGGGCGTCGTACGGCGGGTACGGCCACGGCCGGTCCTCCGGGGCGCTGATCTCGCCCGCGACCACGACGGATCCGTCCGCCCTCCCCTCCGGCCGGGCGGACGGATCCACGCGGACCGCGTCGACCTCGTGGCCGTGCGGGAGGTCCACGGACTCGGCGCAGTACACCAGCGGTCCGCGCTGGACGGCGGCGGTGCCGCGTATCGCGTCGACGCGTGGGTCGGCCCCGAGCCAGCGGGGTCGTACGGGCAGTTCGAGGACCGTCTCGTCGCCGGGGCGGAAGACGCGGGTGACCTCGGCCGTGCCCGGGGTCACCTCACGGCGGCCTCCATCCGGGTCGACGAGCCATGCGGTGGCGCCCGCCGCCCATGCGGGGACGCGCAGCGACAGCGTCCACGGGTGGTCCGGCGACCGGGCGACGCGTACGGTCACGCGTCCGTCCGAGGGGTAGTCGGTACGGATCCGCAGCGCGATGCCGCCCGTGGTGATCTCGGCGTCGGCGTACTGGTGGAGCTGGAGGCCGTGGTCGTCGGTCGTCGCCAGGTACCCGGGCAGCAGGGCCAGGGTCCGTGCCACGTTGGTCGGGCAGCAGGACACCGCGAACCAGGGCGCGCGCAGGCTCGACTCGGCGCGCGGCATCTGGGCGTCGACCGCGGGCACGGTGCCGCGGCGGCGCCGGTGCAGGGTGTTGGAGTAGAAGAAGGACCGCCCGTCCTCGGCCGGGGAGGTCGCGATCACGTTGAACAGGGTCCGCTCGGCCAGGTCGGCGAAGCGGGGTTCGCCGGTGGCGAGGAGGAGGCGCCAGCTGAGCATGACGGAGGCGACGCCGGCGCAGGTCTCGGAGTAGGCGCGGTCGGGCGGGAGGACGAAGTCGTCGCCGAAGGACTCGTCGCGGTGGTGCGAGCCCATGCCGCCGGTGAGATAGGTGCGTCGGGCGACCGTGGTCTCCCACTGCCGTACGACGGCGGCGAGCAGGTCCTCGTCCCCGGTCTCCACGGCCACGTCGACGGCACCGGCGGCGAGGTAGAGGGCGCGGACGGCGTGGCCGCGCAGGACGGTCGCCTTCCGTACGGGCAGGTCGTCCTGGTGGTAGGCGCGGCCGAACTCGCCGTCACCGAGGGTTCCTCGACCCCTGCGGTCGATGAACAGCGCGGCCTGGTCGAGGTAGCGCTGTTCGCCGGTGAGCCGGGCCAGCTCGACCAGGGCCGTCTCGATCTCCGGATGTCCGCAGACACCCTGGTTGCCTCTGGTGTCGAAGAGGGCGCACACATGGTCGGCGGCGCGGCGGGCGATCTTCGTCAGCTCGCCCTCGCCGCGCGCCCGGGCCTGGGCCACGCCCGCCTGGATCAAGTGCCCGTAGCAGTACAGCTCGTGGCCCCATGCGAGGTCGCTGTAGCGAGGCTGCTGGCCGGGCCGTCCGAACGCGGTGTTGAGATAGCCGTCCGGTTCCTGGGCGGCGGCGATGGCCTCGGTGAGAGCAGGGTCGACGTCGTAGCCGGTCTCCCAGGACATGGCCTCCAGGAGCTTGTAGACGTCCGAGTCGGCGAACTCCCGTCCACGGCGGTCGTGTTGAATGCGGCCCTCGACCGCGGCGCGGAAGTTGCCGGTCCAGCCGACGCGTTCCATCCAGTCGCGGCAGTGGTCGAGGCTGACGGTCGCGTTGACGTGCCGGCGTGCGGCCCAGAAACCGCCGGTGATCCTGACCTCGTCGAGTCCTAGCGGGCGTAACCGTCCCCGGGTGGGTGCCACGGGCAGGACAGTGGACAGCTCCTTGTTCATGCCTTCGTTTCGTCCTTTCAGCCCTTGAGGACGCCGGACTCAGCCCTTGAGGGCGCCCGACATGAAGCCCCGCACGTAATGGCGTTGCAGCAGCAGGAACACGAGGAGACAGGGCACGGCGAGGACCACGACCCCCGCCTCGGTGGCGCCGTAGTCGACCGCGCCCATGCTCTGCTGCCGCAGATTGGCCACGGCCAGCGGCAGGGGCGCCTTCTCGCTGTCGGAGATGAGGATCAGGGGGGCGATGAAGTCGTTCCAGGCGGCGAGGAAGGCGAACAGCCCCACGGTGATCAGCCCCGGCCGGACCGCCGGGAGCAGGACCCGGCGCAGTGCGCCCGCCGTGCCGCAGCCGTCGACGAGGGCCGACTCCTCCAGCTCGCGGGGTACCGCCTCGAAGGAGATCCGCATCATGAAGGTGGCGAACGGCAGCTGGAACATGGCCAGTACCAGGCTCAGCCCGATCAGCGAGTTCTGCAGATGCAGCCTGCCGAGCAGCACGTAGAGCGGGATGAGGAGGGTGGCGTACGGGACCATGAGGATGGCCAGGGTCAGCAGGAACAGCAGGTTCTTGCCCGGGAACCGGAAGCGGGCGAAGGCGTAGCCGCCGAGCAGGGACACCCCGAGGGTCAGGGTCACGGTGAGCGCCGAGACGAGGGTGCTGTTGAGGAGGTACTGCCACAGGCCGGCGTCGTAGTCGAGCAGGGTGCGGTAGTTGCCGAGGCCGTAGCCGGAGTCCTGTGCGGTGCCGGGCTGTTCACTGACCGAGGCCCAGCCGTTCCACATCAGGGGGAACAGGAAGATGACGGCCAGCCCTCCGGCGACGACGTAGTACGGCGTCCTGCCGAGGACTTGGGATCGGTCGAGCATGGCGCATGCCCCCTTTCTACGACTCGTCGGCGCGGTGCAGGCCGCGGAACTGCAGGACGTTGAGCAGCACCAGTGCTCCCAGCACGATGATCGACAGCGCCGCCGCGGTGCCGAGGTCGAGCCGCTGGAACGCCTCGCGGTAGATCAACTGCACGATGGTGACGGTGCTGTTGTCCGGGCCGCCCTTGGTGAGGACGAAGAACTGGTCGAAGGCGAGCAGCGATCCGGTGACACAGAGGAGGAGGGACAGGGCGAGCGACGGGCGCAGCAGCGGCAGGGTGATGCGGCGGAAGATCTGGCCGCGGCCGGCGCCGTCCATGCGGGCCGCCTCGTACAGCTCGTGGGGGATGCGTTGCAGACCCACGAGCAGGATCAGCATGTAGAACCCGGCGAACTTCCAGACCACCAGGAACACCGTCGACAGCAGGGCGTTGGTCGAGGTGCCGAGGAAGGACACCGGTTCGTCGACCAGGCCGAGGTGTTCGAGGGTGTTGCTGATCGGCCCGGTGGTCGGGCTGTACAGGCCCCAGAACAGCAGGGAGGCGGAGGCCAGTCCGAGGGCGCCCGGCAGGAAGTAGACGGTGCGGAAGAAGCCGGCGCCGGGGCGGGACTCCTGGACCAGCAGGGCCAGCAGGAGCGCGAGTCCGAGGAGGACGACCGTGACGATCACCGTGTAGAGAAGGGTGAAGCGGACGGCGGGCCAGAACAGGGGGCTGTCGGTGATGTCGGTGTAGTTCTCGGGGGCGTTGCCGCCCTGGTCGCCCGCGAGGAGCGGCCAGTCGTTCAGGGACATCCGGCCGACCAGGAGCAGGGGCCACACGAAGAAGACGGCGACGAACACGGCTGTGGGTGCCGCGTATCCGAGTCCCTGGGCCGTGCGGGAGCGCCACAGGGACGTGGCTGTACGGGGTCGGCGGGCCGGACGCGGCGGCCGCACCCAGGGATCGACCGGCGCTCGGTCGGGCGCCTTCACCTGCATGGCTCTCCTGTCGGTCGGCTCGGTGGGCTCAGTCCGCCAGCGAGGCGCTCACCTCGTCGTTGTCCTTGTCGACGGAGTCCCCGTCGCCGAAGACGGCGTTGCGCATCATGGTCAGCCAGGGCCCGTTGGGGTCGTTGAAGGTCTGGCCGAACTTCAGCGCGTACGGGGTGTGGCCGTCCGCCACGAGCTCGTTGATGGTGACCAGGCGCGGGTCCGCGTCCGAGTACTTGTTGGACGCGAGGTCGGTGCGCGCCACCACGTCCTTGTGCGCGGCGACCACGTCGACCTGTGCCTTGTCGCCCACGGACCAGGCGAGGAAGTTCCAGGCCTGGTCGGCGGACTTGCTGGTGGCGGAGATGCCGATGGCGTCACCGCCGACGAAGGTGGCCCTGCCGCCGTCGGGACCGGGGATGGGCGCGACCCCGAGGTCGAGGTTCTTCGGCATCAGACCGAGGGTGGTCGACGGCATCGGCATCACGCCGATCCGTCCCTTCGGGAACAGCCCGGTCCAGGTGGCGCCCGTCTCGTCGCGGGCGCCGGGGGCCACGATGTCGTCGTCGACCCAGCCGCGGTAGGTGTCGTAGACCTTCTTCGCGGTGGCGGAGTCGAGCGTCGCCGCGGTGCCGTCCGCGTTCATCACCTCGTCCCCGGCGGCCCAGATGGACGGCCACCAGGTGAAGACCCCGCAGCCGCCGCAATTGCCGCCGAAGAACGTGCCGTTGACGCCACCACCGAGCTTGTCGACGGCGCGGGCCTGCTCGTCCCACTCCGCCAGGGTGGTGGGCGGCTTGTCGGGGTCGAGCTTCGCCTTGCGGTAGAGGTCCTTGTTGTAGAAGAGGACCGACAGGTCGAGGGTGTGCGGCACGACGTACTTCTTGTCCTCGTACGTCCCGGCCTTGATGTGCGACTGGGCCAGGTCGTCGGCGAAGGGCAGGGCGTCGATGCGGTCGGTGATGTCGGCGAAGAGCCGGCTGCTGGTGTAGTTGGGCACGAACACGACGTCCGAGGCGAACAGGTCCGGCAGGTCGCGGGAGCCGGCGGCGGCACCGACCTTGGCCTGGTAGTCGTCGGTGGGGATGACGGTGAGTTTGATCCGGTTCTTGTGGCCGGCGTTGTACGCCTTGACGAGGGCCTCGCTCTGCGGCCGGGTCGCCGCTCGTGTCCACATCGTCAGCTCGGCGCCGTCGTCGATTCCGGTGGCGTTCGCCGCGTCCCCTCCCCCGCCGCCTTGGTCGTCCGGATCGCCGTCGCCCGACCCGCAGGCCGTGGCCAGTCCCAGGCTGGTGAGAAGGACCACAGCCGTGACGAGGCGGCGGACACGTCCGTGCGATCCGGTGGGGCTCCCCATGACGATCTCCCTCCGTGACGAACACCGGGAAGAAACGGGCCGAAAAGGCTTTCGTCAAGCTAGAGCCGAGCTGAGGGCCCGTCAATCCCTCGCGTACGAACGCAGTTTCAGGTGCATGCCGAAAGTTCTCGCGTACGGTTTACGGACGTGATGCGAGACAGGAGACACGCATGACACCAGCCCCCGGCCCCGCTCGTTCGCACACCGCCACCCTCAGCGACGTCGCCCGGCTGGCGGGGGTGTCGGTCGCCACCGCCTCGAAGGCACTCAACGGGCGCAGCCAGGTGCGCGCCGAGACCCGGCAGCGGGTGATCGAGGCCGCCGAGCGCCTGTCGTTCCGCCCCAACCAGCTGGCCCGCGGTCTGCTCGCCGGGCGGACCGGGACGGTGGGTCTGCTCACCAGTGATCTGGAGGGCCGGTTCAGCATCCCGATACTGATGGGCGCCGAGGACGCCTTCGGGGCGGGCGAGGTGGCGGTGTTCCTGTGCGACGCCCGGGGGGACGCGATCCGTGAGCAGCACCATGTCCGCGCGCTGCTCGGGCGTCGGGTGGACGGCCTCATCGTGGTGGGCAGCCGGACCGATCCCCGGCCCTCACTCGGCCGTGACCTGGCCGTTCCCGTGGTCTACGCGTATGCGCCGTCGGACGATCCGGCGGACCTGTCCATCGTCCCGGACAACGTGGACGCGGGCCGGATCGCGGTGCAGCACCTGCTGGCCTGCGGTCGCACCAGGATCGCCCATATCACCGGGGATCCCGGCTACGCCGCCGCGCACGACCGGGCCGCGGGCGCGCGGGCCGCGCTCGCCGACGCCGGGGTCGTCCCGGTCGGCGAGCCGCGGTTCGGTGCCTGGTCGGAGGGGTGGGGGCGGGCGGCCACGGCGCTGCTGCTGGACCGGCATCCGGATGTGGACGCCGTGCTGTGCGGCAGCGATCAGATCGCGCGGGGCGTCATGGACGTGCTGCGCGAGCGCGGCCACCGGGTGCCGGACGACGTGGCGGTCATGGGCTTCGACAACTGGCAGGTCCTGACGTCCGGTTCGCGCCCGCTGCTCACCAGCGTCGACATGAACCTGGAGCAGGTCGGCCGGGCGGCGGCGCAGGCGCTGTTCGGCGCGATCGGCGGTGCGACGGACTCCGGCGTCGAGGCGCTCCCCTGCCGGGTGGTGATCCGAGGCTCCACAGCCCCACTGTCCTGAACCGCGCGGTCCGCCAACACGGGCCTCTCCGAGCTCCCTTGACACTCCATCAGCTCGCTCCTACGTTGCGAAAACCTTTTAGGTCTTTTCCGCCAAGAGGAGCATCCGATGCGAAGACGAACCGAGCCCGTCTTACAGCGCCTCCTGATCGTCCTGGCGCTCCTCGTCTGTTCCGTCCTCACCGCCACCCCCGCTCGTGCCGCCCAGACCATCGGTTTCCCCACCTTCAGCGGCCCCGCGATCCCGGCCCCGCCCGTCGCCCACACGCCCGGCGACATGATGAAGGCGATCTACGACGCCGAGAGTTCGGGCACCGACTTCTGGATGGACCGCCTGCTGGCCCGCTCCGGCGACGACCCGTCCGGCCCCTGGCTGATGAGCCGGGGGCGTGCCCTGTTCATGAAGACCCACAACCCCGCGATCCTCGGCTTCGGCGGCAACGTGGCGTACTGGGAGAGCGTCAACGACCAGAACGCCTACAGCGTCGCGATCAGCCCAGGCACCTTCACCGAACAGGTCTCCCAGCGCCGGCAGGCGCCGAGCCACTGGAGGAGCGTGCACTCCAGCGGGTCGATCGCGGTCACCCAGACGAAGTTCATCACCGACAACAACGTGGCCGTGACGAACCTGTCGATCAAGAACAACGGCAGCGGCTCCACCACCCTCCAACTGCGGGCGACGTCGCCGTACGCCACCACGGGCAGCGGCAGCGAGCTGACCGGGCAGGTCAACGCGTACAACAACCTGACCACGCTGCGCCCCCGGCTCACCGGCGACGGTTTCAGCGTCTCCGGTGGCGGCCTCAACCGCTCGGTGACCATCGCGGCCGGAGCCACGGCGACCGCGAAGGTCGTGATGGGCTTCGTCACCGACGAGATCCCGGCCTCGCTCACGGAGTACACCGCCTACGCCGGATACTCCAACGCCACCGCCTTCGCGACCCATGTCCGGACCTACAACCAGTGGTGGGCGCAGAACGTGCCCTACATCGACGTGCCCGAACCGGCGATCAAGAAGAACATCTACTACCGCTGGTGGCTGATGCGCTTCAACCACCTCGACGCCGACGTCCCGGGGCAGACCTTCCAGTTCCCGACCTCCACGGAGGGCGTCCTCGGCTACAACAACGCGATCGCGCTGACCCAGCCGATGCACATCGACGACCTCAAGTACCTGCGGGACCCGTCCTACGCGTACGGGGACTGGCTGAGCGTCGGCCAGACCTCCAAGGGCGGCCGGTTCCTCGACAACCCGGGCGATCCGGAGAACTGGTCCAACAGCTACACCCAGTACATCGCCGAGGCGGCCTGGAAGAGCTACCAGATCCACGGCGGCCAGCCCGGCATCGCCGCCAACCTGGCGCACTACGCCGAGGGCGACGTCAAAGGCCAACTCGCCTACTACGACCACGACAACAACAAGCTGATCGAGTACGACTGGGGCGCCCTGACCGGCAACGACGCCGACGCCGTCTCCTTCCACTGGAAGCCCGGAAACATGGACCGCGCCGAGTCCGCCTACCAGTACAGCGGCGCACTCGCCGCCGCCCAGGCCTACGAGGCGGTCGGCAACACGGCGAAGGCCACCGAGATGCGGACGCTCGCGACCCAGATCAAGGACGCGATCGTCAATGTGCTGTGGAACCCCAACCGGCAGCTGTTCGAGCACCGGTTGAAGTCGACGAACGAGTGGGTGCCCTGGAAGGAGATCAACAACTACTACCCGTTCTCGGTCGGCGCGGTGCCCAACACGGCCGCGTACAAGCAGGCGTTGCGCCTGTACGACGACCCGGCCCAGTACCCGATCTTCCCGTTCTACACGGCCAACCAGGTCGACAAGCAGGCCGCGGCCGACGCCGGGAACCCGGGCTCCAACAACTTCTCCACCATCAACTCCACCGTCCAGTTCCGGCTCTACTCCTCGGTCCTGCGCAACTACCCCAACTCCTGGATGAACGCGACCGACTACAAGAAGCTCCTCTACTGGAACACCTGGGCGCAGTACATCGGCGGCAACACCCAGTGGCCCGACGCCAACGAGTTCTGGGCCGACTGGAACGGCAGCTCCATCACCTACCGCTCCTGGATCCACCACAACACCCTCGGCAGCGGCAACTGGACCGTGATCGAGGACGTCGCCGGGCTGCGGCCCCGCAACGACGCCAAGGTCGAGCTCTCGCCCATCGACATCGGGTGGAGCCACTTCACCGTCAACAACCTCCGCTACCGGGGCGCCGATCTGTCGATCGTCTGGGACGACCCGGCCGACGGCGTGGTCCGCTACCCGGGCATCCCGGAGGGCTACTCGATCTACGTCAACGGCAGCCGGGCCGCGACGGTGAGCACCCTGGTGCCGTTCACCTGGGACCCGGCCACGGGCGACGTGACCACGAACGGCACGGTCACCCACCACACGGCCGTCTCCGGTCTCAAGGCACCCCAGCAGGTCGTGCAGAGCAGCCCCCGGATGGTCGACATGCTCGCCAAGGCCGGCGTCGATCTCACCGCCGACCTGACCGACCTGGCCTCCGGCGCGACCGTGTCCGCCTCCCACACCGGGTCCGGCAGCACCGTGTCCGGCGCGGTCGACGGCTACCCCACCAACGAACCCTTCTGGGGCGCCGGCTCCTCGCCCAACAGCCAGGACTGGTACGAGCTGAACTTCGGCACCGCCCGCACACTCGACGAGGTGCGGTTGCACTTCAAGGACAGCCGCCCGGCGAGCACCACCTACCGGGCGCCGTCGGCGTACACCATCCAGTACCACAACGGCAGTTCATGGGTGAACGTGCCGAGCCAGACCAGGAGTCCGGCCGCCCCGCGCGCCAACTACAACCTGGTGACGTTCCCCGCGGTCAGCACCCAGCGCGTCCGGGTCCTGGCCACCAACGCCTCCGGCGCCAAGACGGGCCTCACCGAGGTGAAGGTGTTCCACCGCGGCGGGGCCCAACCACCGGCGAACCAGGCCGGATCCGCCACCGCGACCGCGTCGTACACCTCCCCCTGGGAGGCCGTCACCGCGGTCAACGACGGGATCGACCCACCGTCCTCCAACGACACGGTCAACCCGCGCTGGGGAACCTGGCCGGAGACCGGGCAGCAGTGGGCCGAACTGACCTGGCCGGCCGCGAAGACCCTCAACAAGGCCGACGTCTACTTCTTCGACGACGACCAGGGCATCGACATGCCGTCCGCATGGAAGCTCCAGTACTGGAACGGCAGCGCCTACGTCGACGTCCCCGGCGCGAGCGCGTACCCGCTGGCCAGGAACCAATACAACACCGTCACGTTCACCGCCACGAGCACCACGCGACTACGGGTGCTGCTCACGAGCAACGGCACCGATTCCGTCGGCCTCCTCGAAGCAAAGGTGTACGGCCCGTGACCCGTTCCCGATGTCTGTCCGCGCTCCTCGCCGCGCTCACCATGGCGGCCGCCTTCCTCGTGGCACCGCCCGCCTCCGCTGCCGTCGCCTTCACCTCGACGGCGGTGAACCGGGACGGCGGCAACTGCCTTGACCTGCCGGGCAGTTCGACCACCGCCGGAGCTCAACTGCGCGCCTTCGCCTGCGACGCGGCCGCGAACCAGAACCTCGGCCTCACCCCTGTGTCCGGTTCGGCCGACGTCTACACGATCACCACCCGGTCCGGTCAGTGCGTCGACGTGTACGGCGCGTCGACGGCGGACAACGCGGCGATCATCCAGTGGCCCTGCCACAGCGGCACGAACCAGCAGTGGCGGCTCGTCCCGGTGACGGTCGCCGGGACCGACAAGACGTTCAACCTGGTCTCCGTCGGCTCCGGCAAGTGCGTCGCCCCGAGCGGCGGATCGTCCGCCTCGAACACCAACCTGGTGCAGCTGCCGTGTTCCACCGCGAACGGCAGGGTGTGGCGGCTGCCCGGCTTCACCGGCGGCGGCACGACCCCGGGCACCTTCACCAACCCGCTCTCCCAGCACGGACCCGACCCCTGGCTGACGTACTACGACGGGTACTACTACCTCGCCACGACCACCTGGAACTCGACGGTCACCATGCGCAGGGCCGACACGCTCGCCGGTCTCGCCACCGCCACCGACCAGGTGATCTTCAACCTGACCCGGCCCAACGGGGCGGGCACGATGTGGGCGCCGGAGTTCCATCTCCTCGACGGGCCGGGCGGCAAGCGCTGGTACTTCTACTACACGGCCGGACGCGAGCCGTACGACCTGGGCACCCAGCGCATCCACGTCCTGGAGAGCGCCGGCCTCGACCCGATGGGGCCGTACAGCTTCAAGGCCGACCTGCTCGACCCGACCCAGGACAACACCTGGGAGCTGGACCCCGGAATCCTGCAACTCAACGGACGGCTCTATCTGTTGGGCACCTTCTACAACGGTTCGCAGCCGATGTTCATCCGGCCGCTGTCGAACCCGTGGACCGCGAGCGGCACCCGCCGGATCCTGGCCACCCCGACCTACGGCTGGGAGACGGTGGGCGGCGCCGTCAACGAGGGCGCGGAGGTCCTCCAGCGGAACGGGAAGACGTTCATCGTCTACTCCGCCAGTCACTGCTCCACACCCGACTACAAGCTGGGCATGCTCACCTACAACGGCGGTGACCCGCTGAACTCCGCCTCCTGGACCAAGTCCCCCAACCCGGTCTTCCAGCGGTCCGACGCCAACGGCGTGTACGGCCCCGGTCACAACGGCTTCTTCACGTCGCCCGACGGCACCGAGGACTGGATCGTGTACCACGCCAACAACTCCACGAGCGGCGGCTGCGACATGAACCGGACCACCCGGGCGCAGAAGTTCACCTGGAACACGGACGGCACTCCGAATTTCGGCACCCCGGTGGCGCTGGGCGTGCCGTTGACCGCGCCGTCCGGGGAGTAGGTTGTCGGCGGGCTCGCTCCGGTACCGGAGCGAGCCCGCACCGACCGTGTAAGGAAGTGATCTGGACCATGCCCGAGCCGACACTGGTCGTCACCGGGGCCACGGGACGCCTCGGCGGGCGCGTCGCCCGCCGCCTGGCCGAGCGGGACGTCCCGCAGCGGCTGCTGGTGCGCAGCCCCGAGCGGGCGCCGCGACTCCCCGGGGCGACACCTGTCCGCGCGAGCTACGACGACCACGGGGCCCTCGTACGCGGCCTGGTCGGCGCGGAGACCGTGCTCATGGTGTCCGCCTCCGAGAGCGCCGACCGGCTCACCCAGCACCGGACCTTCGTGGACGCCGCCGTCGAGGCCGGCGTACGGCACCTGGTGTACATCTCCTTCTTCGGCGCGGCACCCGACGCCGTGTTCACCCTGGCCCGCGACCACTTCCACACCGAGGAGCACATCCGCGCCACCGGGCTGGCGTACACGTTCCTGCGGGACAACATCTACGCCGACTTCGTGCCCGACCTGGCCGGTGCGGACGGAGTCATCCGCGGCCCGGCCGGGCAGGGGCGGGCCGCGTTCGTCTCCCAGGACGACATCGCCGACGCGGCCACCGCGATCCTGAACCGGCCGGACGAGCACGCCGGTGCGGTCTACGACCTGACCGGACCGGAGGCCCTGTCACTGGCCGAGGCCGCGGCCGTGCTGTCCGAGGTTCAGGGCCGCAGGGTCACCTACCACCCGGAGACGGTCGAGGAGGCGTACGCCTCCCGGGCCTCCTACGGTGCCCCGCAGTGGGAGCTCGACGCCTGGGTGTCCACGTACACGGCCATCGCGGCGGGTCAGCTCGAGGCCGTCAGCGATGCCGTTCCCCGTCTCACCGGACGTCCCGCCACGAGCGTCGCCGACGTCGTACGCGGCATGCCGCCCCGCTGACAAGGTGAACAGGAGGCTGAGGTGACCGGGACGACGGTGGCCGAGGTGATGGCCGAGCTGGCCGGGCTCGAGGACCCGAAGGCACGCGAGGTCAACGAGAGACACGGTGACGATCACGGGGTGAACCTCGGCAAGCTGCGCGCGCTCGCGAAGCGGCTCAAGACACAGCAGGAACTCGCGCACCGGCTCTGGGAGACCGACGACACCGCGGCAAAGCTGCTGGCGACCCTGATCTGCCGCCCGAAGGCGTTCGAGCGCGACGAGCTGGACGCCATGCTGCGCACGGCACGCACACCCAAGGTGCACGACTGGCTCGTGAACTACGTGGTGAGGAAGAGCCCGCACTGCGAAGAGCTGCGTCAGGCCTGGTTCGCCGATCCGGACCCCGTCGTCGCGAGCGCCGGCTGGGCACTGACCACCGAACGCATCACGAAGAAGCCCGAGGGCCTCGATCTCGCGGGCCTGCTCGACGTCATCGAGGCCGACATGAAGGACGCCCCGGACCGCCTGCAGTGGGCGATGAACCACTGCCTCGCCCAGATCGGCATCGACCACCCCGAGCACCGCACCCGCGCCATCGACATCGGCGAGCGCCTCCAGGTCCTCAAGGACTACCCGACCTCCCCCGGCTGCACCTCCCCCTTCGCTCCCGTCTGGATCTCCGAGATGGTGCGCCGCCGGCACGACAAGCCGGGTGTCTGAAGCGGCTCGATCGGAAAACAGGTCAAACGCCCCGCAAACAAGGGAAACGACACCCGGATGTGTCGTTGTGCGGTCACGCCCTGGGCACATCTGCGCAGGGATGTCACACAGGCTGCACACACCCCTTCGAAAGCGTCGCTACCTTTGCTCGCGACTCGCTCCCCCGTGCGAAAAGTGAACACAGGAAGACCGCAGATGGACTACTGCTCCACATGCCGTCGGCATCTCAACGGCGCCCTGGTGTGCCCCGGGTGCGGCGCCTACGCCCCGGACATCGCGCCCCTCGCCGTCGGAACGACCGCACCGGCCCCCGACCCGGTCGCGGCACCGTGGCAATCCCCGGGCCACCTGTGGCACGACCAGGGTTCCGGTGCCGAGGAGAGCGGCGAGGCACCGCAGGAGCACCCGTACGACGGCCCGGACGCTCCGCCCCTCGCGCCGACGGGCCGGGCGGCACGGCGGCGCCAGCGGGAACGCTGGAAGAAGACCCAGCGCAGGGCCCTGGTGGCCACGGCGGTCGCCCTGGTCGGCGGCGGTCTGACCGTCACCTCGATGAACCGGCAGTCCACGGACCGCACGCAGGCGGCCTCCGCACCGGACAGCCAGGCCATGGGCATCGCGGAGGAGCAGGCCACGGCGCCGGTTCCGGCCTCGGCGACACCGGCCGACACGAACCGATCCAAGGGCGGCTCGTCCACGAAGCGCTCGTCCACCGCGAACGCGCCCCATGAGCAGACGGCCACCACGCCCCGGGCCACGCCCACGACCGAAGCGGTCCAGCAGGACGGCGTCACGGATCCGCTGACCACAGCGGCGTCCTCCGCCGGATCACAAACCGGCTCCACGGTGTCCGACACCACGGACTCGGTCCCCCGGACGTCGGCCTCGCCCACTCCCACCGACAACGCCGACAGCACCGACACCACCGACACGTCGAGCACGGACACATCGGCGGCGACTCCCCCGCCCGCCGAGTCCTCGTCGCCGTCCTCGCCCTCGGGGCTCTGCCTGCTCGGGCTGGTCTGCATCAGCTGATCCCGCGCCGGCTACGGGTCGGCCGTGCGTCCCGAACGAAGCCGTCCCGTCACGTTCACAGGTGTTCCGTCCATCGGTTTCGCACGGCGTGGGCACCGAGCTGCATCCGGGTCTGGACTCCGGCTATGTCCATGAGACGGCGCAGGCGCCGGTGCAACGTGCGCGGTGACAGACCGAGTTGGGTCGCCACCGTTTGGTCCGTGAGGCCGGCCAGGAGGAGTCCGACAATCCTTTGGTCGAGTTCGGTCGGGCCGTGCGGAGCGGCCTCGACGGCGACGTCGGATTCGTCTCCCGTGCCCGACAACTCGAGCGGCCGAGCCGTGCGCCACACCGTCTCGAACAGCGCGTCCAGCGCGTCCAGGAGGCCGCTGCGGTGCAGCAGCACGGCGCCGGGTTCTCCCGCCGGTGTGATCGCAAGTGGGACGAGGCCGAGGTCGGCGTCGGCCAGCACGAGTTTCATCGGCAGATGGTCCGCGACCCGCAACTGCACCCCGTTGCGCAGGGAATCGATCGCGTCCTGCACGATGCCCGGCTCTGCCAGCACAGCGCGGTCCAGTACGGCTCGGAAGAGCACTCCACGCTCGAGGGCCATGGGCTCGGCGGTGTTCTCGTCGGGAGAGAGGGCGACGAAGGGTGCGGTGATGAACGAGCGGACCTGTGTCCGCGCCGCCTGCTGTACCTGGAGGAATCGATGGCGGATGGCATCGACTCCCGTGACCACCTCGATCAGATCGCTGATGCTGCTGCCGGTCATCGCCGCCCGATGTTCCTCGGCGAAGGCCACCAGCGCGTGCTCGGCCATGCGCAGCCCGTCGCGGCGCTGACTGATGAGGGCACCGAGCGCCATGGCCGGAGGCGCGGCGGTGAACCGGTCATCCGCCGACCTGGTCGCCAGTCCCCACTCGGTCAGTCGGGACAACGCCTTGTCGACGTGGGCCCGGGACAGCACGAGCAGGTCGCCGAGAAGGATCGCGGTGGAGTTCGGCCGTCCGAGCAGGGCCCGGTACACGCGTTCGTCGTCGGGTTCGAGGCCCAGAACATCCAGCATCGGCGATCGACTCTCTTCCCCTTGCCGCAGCGGGGAGAGTATGCGCCACGGCGGCAGACCTTGAACAGGTCCTGCCAGGAGCAGGTGCGAGGTGAAGGGCCCCGGGAAGTCGGCTCCCCGGGGCCCGCCGCTGGGGCTCATCGCAGGCCGTACGCCCGGATGATCTCGTTCTTGACGCTGTAGCCGCTGTCGGTCTCGGCACGCGCGCGGACCGAAACGAAGCCGCCGGGCTTCTTCGGCGACCTGAACTCACCCGTCCAGTAGCCGTCGGCGCCCTTGGCCAGGGTCACCTTCTGCCACGTGTCGCCGTCGTCGTACGAGACGTCCAGCTTCACCGCGGTGATGGTGCCCGGCACGGTGCCGGAGTCCATCGACACCGGCTTGAGGCCGATCCGCTGGATCGCGTTCGCCTTGACATCGCCGTGCAGGTCCGACTCCAGCTTGTAGTCCAGGTTCAGCACCGAGAACCGTTCGAAGAAGTCCGATTCGACGGTGTCGGACCTGAACGTCCACTCGGTGTGGGTACGCGTCGACAGCCGGAAGAGGTCACCGGGCCGTTCCGCGTCGAGGACCGCACGGTAGGGCAGGTTGCCCGCCGGTACCTCCACCCACTGCATGTCTCCGCTGACCGGGTTGTCGTGGATCAGCCTGTCCCCTTGGAAGACCTGCAGACGGGACGGCGTCTCACCCCACGGCAGGTAGCCGCCCAGGCGCATGTTGTCGCTGGCGGACGCCCATGCCTGCACGTTCCAGGTCATGTAGTTCTGCCAGCGGGAGTTGTACACCCCGAAGGACTCACCCTGGCCGGGGCGGGTCGCCGGGGCGAACCAGTCGTGACGTGTGGTGCTGCCCTTGGCGTAGGTGTTGTCGCCGGACACCATCACCCACGGCAGGTCCCCGTCGACGCCCTGCGCGTGGAACTCCCGCCAGACCTGCCCCGGGGTCACCCATTCGGTGCGGGTGCCCGGGTGCCACTCGGCTTCGGGGAGGTTGAAGGACGGGTCGAGGGTGAAGTCGGACCGGTAGCCTTCCGCGAGCCCGCCGTCCGTGGCCGAGTAGTAGCGGGCGTCTATCCGGGCGAGGTCGGCCCTGGCCGGCTTGTAGAGCAGGGCCCGGTCCGGTACCCGGCCGGGGTAGTCCCGGGTGAGGTCGTAGACGAACGGTGTGAACTCGGTCTGCTTCACGGTCAGTTTGATTCCGGCTCTGGCCTGCGCGATGAGGTTCTTGCCCGCGTCGCGGTGCACGGTGGCGACCGGGATGCTCGACTCGCCGACGTACTCGTGCAGGGCGCCGACACCGTCGTTGACCACGATCAGCGCCTTCGCACCGGCCGCGACCGCGGCTTCGGCGCGCTCCTGCGGCGAGACCTCGTCACTGCGCCTGATCACGACGACTTTGCCCTTGGCGCTGGTCCTGGTGTAGTCGGCCGCCGCGCCGGTGCCCGCGTAGACGGCGTCCAGCCTGTCTGTGGCGGTGCCGAGGGCGCTGCCCGCCTGCACCAGCGTGTCGAAGCGAAGCCGTCCGTTCGAGGTGCTCAGGCCGAGCATCGGCTCGCCCTTGCGCCAGCGGGTGATCAGCGTGAACTCGCCCCGCCTCATCCGCTCCGTCGGCGTGACGTAGATGTCGTCGTAGGTCGGCGGCACCAGATACCCGCCGCGGAAGTCCGTGAACGGGTCGTGGCCGTCGTAGTGGACGTTGAAGTCGACCTTGCGCTGGCGGTCCTCGGTGCGCTGCGGTGCCTCGGTCTGCAGCAGACGTGCCTTGCTCGCGTCCAGGACCACGTCCGCGGAGCCGTCCTCGAGTACGGTCTCCGGGTCGACCAGTACGGCCGTACCCGAGCGGTCCGGCTTCTCGCCGGGTACGTCGAGGTACGCCGCGACGGTGTACAGGCCGGGTGCCATGCGCATGGTGGCTGAGCCGTCGACGTCGAGCGTCCACGGCCAGAAGTCGCCGGCCAGGTTGATCGTGACCTGGCCGGAGGCGGGCTTGCCGTCCCGGCCGATCAGCTTGATGTTCAGGTCGTAGCGCTCCTCCTCCTTCAGCAGCGCCACGGACGTGCGGGACACCGGCTGCCCGGTGGCCGTGTCGGTGGCGGTCACGTAGCCGACGTGCCGGCCGGCCGAGGCGCTCTGCGGGTCGCCGGTCACCGGGACGGTCGCCTGGCCGCCTGCCGGGACGGTCACCGTGGGGGTGCCCAGGGTGAACGGGCCGTCGTCGTCGGTCAGCGCCAGGTTCAGCGTGACGTCGGTGGAACCGGTGTTGGTGAAGGTCAGGTCCTTCATGACGGGAATGTCGCTCGGCTTGTGCGGCCAGGTGTAGTTGCCGAAGAACAGCGATCCGGTGCCGCGGACCGTGGCGCGCACGGCGGCGGCCACGTCGAGACGGCCGGTGCCGACCTCGTACGGCGAGTACCCGCTGTCCAGGCCCTTCGCGGTGCTCATCAGGTGTTCCTTGAGCTGGACGCCGGTCCAGTCCTGGTGCCGCTGGGCCAGGATCGCCGCCGCGCCGGCCACGTGCGGGGTGGCCATCGACGTGCCGCTGAGGGTCCGGTAGGGGCCCTCACCACCGTCGGTCATGTCCCCCGAGCGGGCCGCGGTGATGTCCACGCCGGGCGCCGCGATGTCCGGCTTCATGCCGCCGGACAGGGCCAGTGGCCCGGTGCTGGAGAAGCTCGCGAGCCGGTCCTGCTTGTCCGTGGCGGCCACGGTCAGCGCCGAGGCGGCCGCACCGGGGGCGGAGATGCTCTCCGGGCCCGCGTTGCCGGCGGCGATGACGAACAGTGTGCCGTACCGCTCGGACAGCGCGTCGACCGTCAGCGACATCGGGTCGCTGCCGTCCGTCGGGTAGGAGTCACCGAGGCTCATGTTGACGACGTCCGCGCCGGACTCGGCGGCCCACTGCATGCCGGCCATGACCCAGGAGTCCTGGCCGTAGCCCTGCTCGCCGCCGAGCACCTTCCCGACGACCAGGTCGGCGCCGGGGGCGACGCCCCTGTGGTCGCCCCCGGAGGCGGCACCCGAGCCGACGATCGTGCCGGCCACATGTGTGCCGTGCCCGTTGACGTCGGTGACGCTCTCGCCGGGCACGAAGCTGACCGTCTCGTCGATCAGGCCGGCGAGGTCGGGGTGGTTGAGGTCGATGCCGGTGTCGAGCACGGCGACCTTGACGCCCTTGCCGGTGTACCCGGCGGCCCAGGCCTCGGGCGCACCGATCAGCGGCACGCTCTCCTTCAGGTCGGCCTTCACGCGGCCGTCGAGCCACAGCTTCGCCACCCCCGCGCCCAACGCCGTGCCGTCCTTCGGTGCGACACCGTTCCAGAACGTGCGGGCCTTGCGCTTGTCGGTGCTGAGCGCGGCACCGCCGATGCCCTTGAGCTTGCGGGTCAGCTTGCTGCCACGGGGTGCCGTCGGCTCCGGGGTGGCGCGGGACTTGGGCCGGGCGTACGTCGCGATCAGCGGCACGGCTGCCGTGGTCGCGTCGTCGTAGCCCATCTCGATCAGGTCGGTGACGTTGAAGAGCCGCCGGTCCAGCTTGTCCGCGCCCAGCAGCGGCTCCGCTTCGTCCGGTATGACGAACAGATCTCCCTGGATCTGCCGGAACTTCACGCCGCCGACGGCGCTGTCCGGCCGGTCGACATCGGCACTCTGTGTGCCGTCGGCCGCCGTGGTGACCGTGACGACATCGCCGGTGACCAGGGTGACCCTGTGGGTCGCCGAGGGCTTGGCGGGAACGGTGGGCTCGCTCGGTGCGGCCTGTGCGGACACCTGCGAGACGACAAGACCCGCCGCGAGCAGGGGCACCGCGGTGGCTGCCGAGATCAGCTGCCGGCGTCTGCGCCGGAAGGCCGAAGCATGAGAGGGGGTGTGCATGACATGGGTCTATCGGCCGGTGAACGCCCCGGTGAAGGCCTCATGACGGCAAGTCCTCGCCATGGCAGAGGCTTGCCATCCGTGGACCGCGCGATTGCGGAACCCGAGTGTGCGGCGGACAGGCCCCGGCGGGGCCCTGCCACGGGCACCTCTGATCCGGCCCCGACCTCCCTGTGCCGCAGGCCGCGACCGTAAGCTCGGATCATGGTGGGTAGGCAGTCGGACGGGGCCGCGCGAGGACCGGGGCGCCCGCGGGAGGAGCGGGTCACCGGAGCCGTCCTCAGCGCGGTCGTGGAGTTGGTCCACGAGCAGGGGATCGGGGCGGTCACGATGGACGCCGTCGCGGCACGGGCCGGAGTGAGCAAGCCCGCCATCTACCGGCGGTGGCCCACGAAGCAGGATCTGATCATCGCCGCTGCGGAAACCCGTATCGGCATCCTGTCGGTGCCCGATCTCGGTGGCTTCCGGGCGGAGCTCCGATTTGTGCTCACCGCCCGCCTGGAGGCCTACCGGCTGCCGGGTACGGACCGGCTGATCGCCGGTCTCATCGGGGCCGCGGCCGAGACGGGGGCGGTGCGGGGGCAGTACGCGGAGTACACCGAGCGGATCACGAGCGAGACGAGGCGCATCCTCGAACGCGGCATCGCCCGGGGTGATGTGCATCCGGACACCGATGTCCGGGCCGCCTCGACGCTGGTGGCCGCACCGCTGATCTTCCGGCTGATCGGCGAGCAGGAGATGCCCGACGCGCGCTTCGTGGACACCTTGGTCGACCTCGTGGCCCGCGCGGTCGGCCCCATCGGCTGACGACGTCTTCGGCGGCGCTCTTCCGGCTCCACATTTTTGCTCTGCGGACCTCTTGCGTCGCCGCACTCTAATTACGATACTCCGGGTAACGATTTTCGCCCTCGTTCCGGAGGACTCATGGACAGCGCCGTCACGACCCCCGCTCCCGCGCTCGACAAACCGCTGATGCACTACGGGAAGCGGACGCTCGACCGCATCGCCCCCGACGCGGCCCAGCCCGACTACCGGCTGCTGGACGTCTGCCCCCTGACCCCGCACATCGGTGCCGAGATCGAGGGTGTCGACCTCTCGCGCCCGATCGGCGAGCAGCTCGCGGACGAGATCAGGCAGTGCCTGCTGGAGTGGAAGGTGATCTTCTTCCGCGACCAGCACGCCTTCGACCCGGAGGCCCAGCTCGCGTTCTCCGGCCTGTGGGGCCAGCCGGAGCCGAACCCCTTCTTCCCCAAGGGCGGCACCGTCGGGGTCTCCCGGCTGGCCAAGGACGCCATGGTCGCCGGCACCGAGAACATCTGGCACAGCGACCACTCGTTCATGGCCGCGCCGGCCCTCGGCTCCGTCCTGCGTGCCGTCGAAGTCCCGTCCGCCGGCGGCGACACCATGTGGGCGGACATGGCCGCCGCCTACGACAACCTCACCGACGCCATGAAGGCCCGCATCGAGGGGCTCACCGCCGTGCACGACTGGGTGCCGAGCTGGGGTTCGCTGATGACCGGGAGTCAGCTCGCGGCGCACCGCGAGAACTTGCCGGCCGTCGAGCACCCCGTGGTCGTCCGGCACCCGCGCACCGGCCGCAAGCTGCTCTACGTCAACGAGCCCTTCACCACCCGGATCGTCGGCCTGACGGATCCGGAGAGCCGTGAGCTGCTCGACGAGCTCGTCCTGCAGGCCCGTATCCCGGAGTACCAGGTCCGCTTCCGCTGGCAGCCCGGCTCCGTCGCGGTGTGGGACAACATCGCCACCCAGCACTACGCGATCAGCGACTACTTCCCCCAGCGCCGTGTCATGGAGCGCGTCGCCATCGCCGGCGTCCCGCTCTCCTGAACCGGCACCCCGGCCCTCCTCCCCTCCCCCTCCAGTCTCCGCGGAGCCCTTGTGACCGACACCGACGTCGCACCCGCTGTGCCCGCCGGCCCCCCGAGGGCGCCGAGCAGAACGAGACGCCGCGCATGGATCGTCACCGCGCTGCTCGTCGTTTTCATGATGATCAATTTCGCCGACAAGTCGGTGCTCGGTCTGGCCGCGGAGGAGATCCGACAGGACCTCGGCCTGTCCGCATCGGCCTTCGGACTCGCCAGCAGCGCGTTCTTCCTGCTGTTCTCGATCTCCGGCGCCGCGGTGGGGCTGCTCGCCGACCGCGTACGGCCGAAGTGGCTGCTGCTGATCATGGCCGTTCTGTGGTCCGTCTCCCAGGCGCCACTGGCGGTCGGAGGAGGGCTCGCGGTACTCATCGCCTCCCGCGTTCTCCTCGGTGCCGCCGAGGGGCCCGCCTATCCGGTCGCCCAGCAGACGACCCTGTCCTGGTTCCCCAACCACCGGCGCAACCTGCCCGGGGCGCTGATCGTCCTGGGAATCACGCTGGGGGTCCTGGTCGCCGCTCCCGTCCTGGCGTGGTTGATCAACCACCACGGCTGGCGCTCGGCCGTGGCCGCGGTGGCGCTGGCCGGCGTGGTGTGGACGCTGCTGTGGATTCCGTTCGGCGGAGAGGGACCGTACGCGGCACTGTCGGACAGCGGCTCTCCGGCCGAGGTGATCCGCGACGGCGGGCCGGAACGGGGCAACGGGACCGGGGCCGGAAGCCCGGGTCAGGCACAACCCAAGATGCCGTACCGCCGAATCCTTGCGACCCGTACCTGGGTCGGTGTCACGATCGGGTACTTCAGCACCTACTGGGTGATCGCCTTCGCCCTGGTATGGCTCCCTTCCTACCTGCGTGACGGGCTGGGCTACTCCGCGGCCGTGTCCACACGGTTGCTGATGCTGTTCTGGGGTCTGAGCGGAATCCTGGTGCTCGGGCAGGCGGGTCTGACCGGATGGATGCTGCGCCGCGGAATCGCGAGTCGGTGGGCCCGCGGTGGGACAGGCGGCGCCCTGCTGCTCCTCGCCGGTGTCTCCTGTCTGGTTCTGCCCATCGCCCCGGCCGGAGCCGTCACGGTCGTGCTGCTGGTCGGCGCGTTCAGTCTCGCCGGAGCGATGGGCAGCATCGCCGCCACCACGATCATGGAGCTGACTCCCGCCGATCGCCGCGGCGGTGCCCTGGGCGCCGTGAACGCCGTGGTGACCACCGCCGGCCTGATCGCCCCGACGCTGATCGGCAGCCTCGTCGACACCCACGGAGCGGGGGGCTACCGGTACGCGGTCCTGATCACCGGCGCCCTGCTCCTGGTGGGCGGAACCGCCGCCGTCACGCTGATCGACCCCGACCGCGACGTCCGCCTGCTCGCCGTGTGACACCACCGGCCCGCGCCATGCGCACCCGGGCGGGCAGCCCCCGCCCGCTCCGCCTGCCTCCTCACGACCTTCCGCAAGGGACGACGTTGAACAACAGCGCCCTCGACACCTCCATCCTCGATCGCACCGTGGCCGACGTACGCGCCAACGCCGCGTCCTGGTCCACCACACCGCTCACCGAACGCATCGCCCTACTGGAGCGGTTGCAGCCGCGCGTCGTCGCGCGTGCGGAAGAGATGGCCGGCGCCGAAGCCCGGGCGAAGGGATACGAACCGAACTCCTCCTGGGCGGCGGAGGACTGGACGGGCGGCCCCTGGGCCCTGGTCCAGAACACCGCGGCCCTGCTGCACGTCCTACGACGGATCGCGGCGGGGAAGGAACCGCTGGACGCCGGGGCCGTCCACGAGGAGCACGGCCGCACCCGCGTGGACGTCTTCCCCGCCACGCGCTGGGACACCTTGCTGCTCAACGGGTTCCGGGCGCAGGTGTGGATGCGCCCCGGCGTCACGGCGGAGCAGGCTCGGGCGGGCGCCGCGGGCGAGTACCGGGGCAGGCAGACGGCCCCGGCTGTCGCCCTGGTGCTCGGCGCGGGCAACGTCGCCGCCATCACCGCGCTCGACATCCTGCACAAGCTCTACGCCGAGGGCCAGGTCGTCATCGCCAAGATGAACCCGGTCAACGCCTGTCTGCGCCCCCACTTCGAGTACGTCTTCGCCGAGTTCGTCGAACGCGGCTGGGTGCGCTTCGTCGACGGCGGCGCCGCCGAGGGCGCCCATCTCACCCGCCACGACGGCATCGACACCATCCACGTCACCGGCAGCGACCGCACCCACGACGCCATCGTCTGGGGCACCGGCGAGGACGCCGTACAGCGCCGCCGCGACGATCTCCCGTTGCTCACCAAGCCGTTCGCCAGCGAACTCGGCGGCGTCAGCCCGTGCATCGTGACCCCGGGCCCTTGGAGCGCCGCCGACTTCCGCTTCCAGGCCGAGCACATCGTCACCAGCAAGATGAACAACTCCGGCCACAACTGCATCGCCACCCAGATCCTCGTCCTGCCACGCGACTGGCACGGCACCGAGCGGCTGCTCGTCGAGATCCGTCGGGTACTGCGCGAACTGCCTCCGCGTACCGACTACTACCCGGGCGCCGCGGACCGTCTGGCCGCGGTACGCGAGGCCCACCCGGAGGCGGAGACGTACGGCGACGGCTGCCGGCTCCTCGTCCCCGACATCACCGACCACCACGACGTCCTCCTCACCGACGAGGTCTTCGGCAGCGCCCTGGGCGTCGTACGCCTGCCCGGCACTACCCCGGCCGCATTCCTGCGGCACGCCGTCGACTTCGCCAACGACACCCTGCCAGGCACCCTCGGCGCCACCCTGCTCGTCCACCCGAAGACCGAGAAGGCCGACCCGGAGGCGGTGCGCACCGCCATCGCCGAGATGCGCTACGGCACGCTGGGCGTCAACTGCTGGTCGGGCGTCGGCTTCCTGCTCGGGTTCACGCCGTGGGGTGCCTTCCCCGGCCACACCCCACGGGACATCGGCAGCGGCATCGGCTTCGTGCACAACGCGTTCATGCTCGAGGGCATCGAGAAGACCGTGCTGCGCGCCCCGTTCACACCGGCTCCCCGCGGCCTGATCACGGGCGACCCTTCGCTGTCTCCACGCCCCCCGTACTTCGTCACGCACCGCACGGCGCTGGCCACGGTGCGGCGCCTCACCCGCTTCACGACGTCGCCGCGCCTGAGGAAACTGCCCGCACTCTTCGCTGCCGCGCTGCGGGGCTGATCCCGGATCCACCGCGCCCGCCGAAACACCTACAGGAGATCCTCGTGCTCAACCTCGCCTCCGTCCTGGAGCACAGCGCCCGCGCCGTGCCCCACCGCACCGCGATCGTCCTGGGCGTCCAGCGGCTCACCTACGCGGAACTCGACGCCGCCGCCTGCCGCGTGGCCAGCCTCCTGCACTCGCGCGGTGTCGGACCGGGCGACAAGGTGGCCCTGTCCTGCCCCAACCTGCCGTGGTACCCCATCGTCTACTACGGCATCCTCAAAGCCGGCGCGGTGGTGGTCCCGCTCAACGTGCTGCTGAAAAGCCGTGAGATCGCCTACCACCTGGCCGATGCCGAGGTGAAGGCGTACTTCTGCTTCGAGGGCAGCGCCGAACTCCCCCTCGGTCAGGAGGGCTGGACCGGCTTCGGTAAGGCGCCGGACTGCGAACACTTCTTCGTGATGACGGCCGCTCCCTCCGTCATCTCCCCGATCGAGGGCGCCGAGACCCTGACGGCGGCACTGGCGGGACAGAGCGCGGAGTTCGAGACGGTGGCCACGGAGCCCGGTGACACGGCGGTCATCCTCTACACGTCCGGCACCACCGGCCGGCCCAAGGGCGCCGAGCTCACCCACTCCAACGTGATGCTCAACGTGCTGACGTGCCACAAGCTGTTCGGCGAAGTGGAACACGACATTCATCTGATCGCACTCCCGCTGTTCCACTCCTTCGGCCAGGTCGTGCAGATGAACGCGGGACTGGCATCGGGGGCCACGCTGGTCCTGCTGCCACGCTTCGACGCCAAGTCGGCTCTGGCTCTCATGCAACGCCATGCCGTCACCTTCTTCGCGGGTGTCCCCACCATGTTCTGGGCGCTGCTCGAAGCGGACACCTCCGACGTGGAGCTGCCCCGGATCGCCGAGAACCTGCGCATGGCGGGCTCCGGCGGCTCCGCCCTCCCGGTGGAGATCCACCGGCGCTTCACCGAACGGTTCGGCGTCACCATCCTCGAGGGATACGGTCTCTCGGAGACGAGCCCGGTCGCGACCTTCTCACCACGGGGCGAGCGGGTACGCCCCGGCTCCATCGGACGCCCCGTCTGGGGCGTGGAGGTGGACCTGGTCGCCGAGGACTGGACACCGGTCGAGGGCGCCGACGCGATCGGGGAGATCGCCATCCGCGGACACAACGTGATGAAGGGCTACTTCAACCGGCCCGAAGCGACCGCCGAGGTGCTGCGCGACGGCTGGTTCCGCACCGGTGACCTGGCCCGTCGTGACGCCGACGGCTGGTTCTACATCGTCGACCGCGCCAAGGACATGATCATCCGCGGTGGCTTCAACGTGTACCCGCGGGAGGTCGAAGAGGTGCTGCTCACCCACCCCGCCGTGAGCATGGCGGCCGTGATCGGCCTGCCGGACGACCGCCACGGTGAGGAGATCAAGGCCTGTGTGGTCCTCGCCCCGGGAGCGACCGTCACCGAGGAGGAGCTGACCGCCTGGTGCAGGGAGGCGATGGCGGGCTACAAGTACCCCCGCCTGGTGGAGTTCTTCGGCGTCCTCCCCACCAACGCCACGGGCAAGATCCTCAAGCGCGAGCTCCGGGAGGCGGGAAGGTCGGTGGCCCGCGACGCCGACCTCGCGGGCAAGCGGACGGCGGACCTCTCGCGGACCGACTGACGCGGCTGGGACCGAGAGCGTTTTCGCCGAACGGCATACGGCGCTCACGCTTGGCCCCGGCCCTGCCTACATGGTGGACACGCGCACTCCCACGCTCGGAACTGTGTTGTCCCACCACATACGCCTCTCACCTGCGTGTTTCTACGGTGTGGCGACAAACAAACGTCCCCGTCACACGCCAGGAAGTGGTACCGATGTCATCCCCCGCGACCGCTCCCCCAACTCCCTCCAGCCTCAAGCGCATAGTCGCCGCCAGCCTCATCGGCACGACCATCGAGTGGTACGACTTCTTTCTCTACGGATCCGCCGCGGCCCTCGTCTTCAACAAGCTGTTCTTCCCGGGCTCCGACCCGCTCGTCGGCACCCTGCTGTCGTTCCTGACGTACGCCGTCGGATTCGCCGCCCGTCCGCTCGGTGCCCTCGTCTTCGGGCACTACGGCGACCGGCTGGGACGCAAGAAGCTGCTGGTGCTGAGCCTGCTGCTGATGGGCGGGGCGACCTTCGCGATCGGGCTGCTGCCCACGCACGCGACCATCGGCTCGGCGGCACCCGTGCTGCTGACCGTGCTGCGCCTGGTCCAGGGCTTCGCGCTCGGCGGCGAGTGGGGCGGGGCCGTGCTGCTGGTGTCCGAGCACGGGGACGCCCGGCGGCGCGGGTTCTGGGCCTCCTGGCCGCAGACCGGCGCCCCCGCGGGGCAGTTGCTGGCCACCGGTGTGCTGTCCCTGCTCACCGCCCTCCTCTCGGACAGCGCCTTCACCAGCTGGGGCTGGCGGATCCCGTTCCTGCTCTCCGGCGTCCTCGTGATGGTCGGTTTGTGGATTCGTCTGTCTGTCGACGAATCACCGGTCTTCAAGCAGGCCCTGGCCCACGCCGAGGCCCGCAAGGCCGAGCAGGGGGCCGCCGCGGAGAAGCTCCCGATCGTCTCCGTACTGCGCCACCACTGGCGCGACGTGCTCATCGCGATGGGCGCGCGCATGGCCGAGAACATCAGCTACTACGTGATCACCGCGTTCATCCTCGTCTACGCCACCACCGCGGCCGACGTCTCCAAGCAGACCGCGTTGAACGCCGTACTGATCGCCTCCGCCGTGCACTTCGCGGTGATCCCGATGTGGGGCGCCCTGTCGGACCGGATCGGGCGACGGCCGGTGTACCTGCTGGGCGCGGCCGGGATCGGGCTGTGGATGTTCCCGTTCTTCTCCCTCATCGACACCGGCAGCTTCGGCAACCTGATCCTCGCCATCACCGTGGGTCTGGTGCTGCACGGGGCGATGTACGCGCCCCAGGCCGCCTTCTTCTCCGAGATGTTCGCGACCCGGATGCGCTACTCCGGCGCCTCCATCGGTGCCCAGTTCGCCTCGGTCGCCGCCGGAGCGCCCGCGCCGCTGATCGCCACCGCGCTCCTGGACGACTACGGCAGCTCCACCCCGATCGCCCTGTACGTCATCGCCGCGGCCGTCCTGACCCTCATCGCGGTGGGGGTGGCCAAGGAGACCCGCAACCGGGATCTCGCCGACGTCGACGCCCCCGCGGACACGGAGCCGGTGAAGGCCGCGACCGCGGACGCCCGCTCCGTCTGATCTCCCCCGACCGGCCCCCGTGCGCTCGCGCGTGCGGGGGCCGTTCCCGTGCCGACGCGCGCGCTCAGTGCTGTGAGGGTGCGGACAACCGGTGCAGGCGCAGGGCGAGCTGGATCTCCAAGGCGCGTGCGGGGCTCTGCCAGTCGTCGCCGAGGAGGCGGCCGACGCGCTCCAGACGTTGGGCGACCGTGTTCACGTGGACGTGCAGTTCGTCCTTGGTGCGGGCCGGGCTCATGCCGCAGGCGAAGTACGCGTCGAGAGTGCGCAGGAGATCGGTGCCGCGTCGTTCGTCGTAGGTGACGACCTGGCCGATGGTGCGGTCGACGAAGCCCGTGATGTCCCGGTCGCCCGCCAGGAGCAGACCGAGGAACCCGAAGTCCTCGGCCGCCGCCCCGTCGCCGGAACGGCCCAGGAGCCGCAGGGCGTCGAGGCAGCGGCGGCCCTCCTCGTAGGCGGCGGCCACGCTGTCCGGGCGGGTGGCCAGGTCCTCGACCGGGCCCGACGCGCCGACGGTGACGGCCTCGTGAACGGCCGTGCCGAGGTGGCCCGCGGTACGGCGGGCCAGGGCGGTCGCGGTGTCGCCGGGTCTCAGGGGCAGCAGCAGGACGGTGCCACCGTCGCGGGCGGCGGCCAGTCCGTGCCGGGTCGCCGCGAGGTGGGAGGCGGCGGACCACAGGCGTCGGCGGGCGTCCGCCTCCTGCTCGGCGTCGGCCGCGGTGCCGTCGAGCCGGGCGGCGAGGACGACATGGGTGGCGTCGAGGTCGGCGTGCAGCCGGGAGGCCCGTTCGCGCAGCAGGCGCGGGTCGCGGTCGCGGGCGTCGAGGAGGTCGTCCAACAGTTCGCCGCGGACACGCTGTTCGGCCTCGGCCGCCGAGCGTCTCGCGAGCAGCAGCAGCGAGGTGACCATCGCGGCGCGCTCCAGGGTGCGCTGGTCGACGGGGTCGAGTCCGGGGTGGCCGTGCAGCACGAGGGCGCCGAGCAGTTCGCCGCCGGCGGCGACGGCCGCGATCCAGTCGTCGCCGTGCCGTACGGCGTGCCCTTCGGCCCGGGAGGTTTCCAGTGCCTGGGCGGGCGTGGCGGCGGCCTCGGTGAACTCGACCTTGCCGTCGAGGACTTCGGCGACCGCGGCCGCCACGTCGTGCACCCCGCCACCGCGCAGCACGAGTTCGGCGAGCCGGTCGTGGACGTCGGAGGCGCGCTCGATGACGCCGCTGCGGTCGCGGATGATCTCGTTGGCCCGCTCCAGACCGGCGAGGGCCGAGCGGGTCTCGGTGAGCAGGTTCGCGGTGTCGATGGCGGCGGCGGCCAGGGCGGCGAAGGAGCCGAGCAGGGCGATCTGCTCCCGCTCGAAGACCCGGGCGCGCCGGTCGGCGGCGAACAGCACCCCGATGACGTGGTGGCCCAGCATCAGCGGCACGCCGAGGATGGCGACCAGGCCCTCGTCCCGTACGCCGCCGTCGATGGTGCGTGTGTGCTGGAAGCGCTCGTCCTTGAAGTAGTCGTCGGTGACATAGGGCCGGGCGGTCTGGGCGACGAGGCCGCCGAGCCCCTCGCCCATGCCGAGCCGCAGCTGCTGGAAGCGGGCGGCGACCGAGCCCTCGGTCACGCGCATGTAGGTGTCGCCGCGGACCGGGTCGTTCAGGCTGAGATAGGCGACGTCCGTGCCGAGCAGGGAGCGGGCGCGCTGCACGATCGCCTGGAGCACGGCGTCCAGGTCGCGCAGTCCCGCCAGGTCGTGCGCGGTCTCGAAGAGGGCGGAGAGCTCGGCCTCGCGCCTGCGCCGTCCCTCCAGCTCCGAGCGCACGCGCAGCGCCACCAGCTTGGCCTGCTCCAGGGCGGCGATCCGCTCGGCCGGCCGGCCCTCGGCGCGGGCGACCAGCACCGGCTGCTCGTAGGCGTCGGCGGACGCGCCCCTGGCCAGCAGCTCGAGGAACGGTGCCTCGGCGCTGCCGGCGGGGCGCTCGGCGGACTGCACGTGATCGCGGGACATGCTCACAGGATTCCTCATCGCACCGTCACCTCGTCAGCCCTGTGGACAACCCCGCCGGGGCGCGGCTCAGTGCGCCGTCCAGCCCCCGTCCATGACCAGGGACGTGCCGGTCACGAAGGACGCCTGCGGGCCGCACAGATACGCCACGGCCTCGGCGACGTCCTCGGGCTCGATGAGCCGCTTGACCGCGCTGTCCTGCAGCAGCACCTCGGCGAGGACGCGCTCCTCGGGGATGCCGTGCGCCTGTGCCTGGTCGGCGAGCTGCTTCTCGACCAGGGGGGTGCGCACATAGGCGGGGTTCACACAGTTCGAGGTGACACCGTGGGGCGCGCCCTCCAGGGCGGCCGTCTTGGAGAGCCCTTCCAGGCCGTGCTTGGCGGCCACGTACGCCGACTTGAACGCCGAGGCCCGCAGCCCGTGGACCGAGGACACGTTGACGATCCGGCCCCACCCCTGCCCGTACATGTGGGGCAGGGCGCCGCGGATGAGCCGGAACGGCGCCTCCAGCATCACCGTGAGCACGGTGTGGAAGACGTCGGGCGGGAACTCCTCGATGGGGCGCACGAGCTGCAGTCCGGCGTTGTTGACCAGTACGTCGGTGCCCGCCGCGGCGAGCTCGGCGGCGTCCAGGTCGGTCAGGTCGAGAACGTGCGGTTCGATGGCGCCCGCCAGGTTCCGGGCCCCGTCGGCGAGCTCCTCCAGCCCCCGCGCCTCCCGGTCGACCGCTCTGACCTTCGCCCCGGCGGCCGCGAGCCGCAGCGCACAGGCGCGGCCGATGCCACCGGCGGCGCCGGTGACGAGGGCGGTGCGGCCGCCGAGGTCGAGGGAGGAGGCGTGGGGGGCCGGGAGGGCGCTGGGCGGGGTCATGGCTCGACCCTAAGCAGCGCCCTTCACTGTCCCCATGTGGTCAGCACCCATACTTCACTCGGAAATCATGGGCTCGAACCATGTGGGTTCATCGGACAGTGCTTGCTTGATCCGGAACAGCTGGCGTTCGCCCATCGGGGGCAGCGCGTCCACCTCGAACCAGCCGACCGCGAGGGACTCGTCGTCGTTCACCCGTGCCTCGCCCCCGACGGCCCGGCAGCGGAAGGTGATGTCCATGAACTGGCACGTGTCGCCGTTGGGGTAGACGACCTCTCTCCCCGACCGGACGAGGACGACCCGCTCGACGACGCAGTGCACGCCCGCCTCTTCGTGGACCTCCCGGACGGCGGCGGCCGCGGGCTGCTCCCCGGGGTCGGGGATGCCCGAGATCACCGTCCACTCGTGGTTGTCCGCGCGCTGGCCCAGCAGGACCCGCCCCTCGTCGTCGAAGACGACGGCGCTGACGCCGGGCAGCCACAACAGCTGATGCCCGGCGGAGGCCCGGATCTCACGGATGAAGTCAGGAGTAGCCATGCCCCCGACCCTAACCGGCGGATCCCGCCCGCCTGTTGCGCACTCCCGCGCCGATCGCCCAGCCCAGGCCACCCGCCGCGACCAGCACCAGCAGCATCTCCGGCAGGATGCCCAGCTTGGTTGCCGGAGTCTCGGAGGAGCGCAGCGGCACCTTCTGGACGAGGGAGTCGGCGACGAACATGCCGGTCTTCTGGGTGATCCGCCCGTCCGGCATGATGATCGCGCTGACACCGCTGGTCACCGGCACCGTGACGGTCCGGCTGTGCTCCACGGCGCGCACCCGGGACATGGCGAGCTGCTGGTAGGTCATCTCGCTGCGGTCGAAGGTCGCGTTGTTGCTCGGCACGGAGATCAGCTGGGCGCCGTCGGTGACCTCGGAGCGCACGGCCCAGTCGAAGGCCGCCTCGTAGCAGGTGACGAGCCCGACCTTGGCGCCCGCCATGGTGAACACACCCGGTTCGGTGCCGCGGCTGAAGTCCTGGCGGACCATGGACGTCCAGTCGCTGTTGATCGCCCCGATGAGCGAGCGCAGCGGGAGGTACTCGCCGAACGGCTGGATCTGGCGCTTGTCGTAGGTGTCGGTCGGTCCCTTGACCGGGTCCCACAGGATCTGCTCGTTGTAGAGCTTGCCGTCCCGCTCGACGACTCCGCCGACCGAGATCGGCGCGCCGATGGCCTTGGCGGCGGCGTCGATGACGGCGCGCGCGTCCTCGTTGGCGAACGGGTCGATGTCGGAGGAGTTCTCCGGCCACAGCACGATGTCGGGCCTGGGCGTCTTGCCGGCCTTGACCTGGGCGGCCAGCCGCTCGGTCTCCCGTGCGTGGTAGTCGAGGACGGCCCGTCGCTGGGCGTTGAAGTCGAGGCCCGCGCGGGGCACGTTGCCCTGGATGGCCGCGACGGTGACGGTGCCGTTCTCGGCCTTGTCGCTGACCAGCGGGCGGGCGGCGACGGCCCCCACCACGGGAACGGCCACGCTCAGCAGGGCGACCACGGCGGCCGACCGGCGTACCTCTCGGGAGCGGCGCTTCTCCACCCCCAGCCGGACGGCCTCGTACAGCCCGAAGCCGCACAGGACGACCGCGAAGCCGAGCACAGGGGTCCCGCCCACCGCGGCGAGCGGAAGGAAGACGCCGTCGGCCTGACCGAACGCGATCTTGCCCCAGGGGAAGCCGCTGAACGGCGCACGCGCGCGTGCCGCCTCTCCGGCGACCCACAGGGCGGCCGCCCACAGCGGAGAGCCGGGCAGCTTGGACACGGTCGCGACACCCGCGCCGACCAGCGCGACGAAGACCGCCTCGATCACCACGAGCGCCAGCCACGGGCCGGGCCCGACCTCCACGCCGGTCCACACCAGCAGCGGCAGCAGGAAGCCCAGGCCGAAGAGGTAGCCGAGGCCCAGACCCGCCTTCCAGCTGCGGCCACGCAGTACCCAGCCGAAGACGGCGAACGCCGGGAGGGCGAGCCACCACAGGGGGCGCGGCGGGAAGCTGACGTAGAGCAGCACTCCGGAGAGTGCGGCGGCGAGAGCCGGGACGAAGCGCGCGAGGCGGGCCGTGCGCGAGGCGGGCGCGGCCGAATGCTGCTGGTCCGACTCGTCCACGGATGTTGCGGTGACGGTCACTCCCGGAGTGTACGGCGGTCGGCCTCGGCGCCGACAGCGCGGTCCGTGCGGTGGCACAGGGCTCCGGGGAACCCTTCTGACGCATCCTTCCTGCGCAACTCGTCCACAAACCGTCCATCAGCCGTTACCGTGTGCCGGAGCCTTTGTCGTACCGCCGGTCAGGCGGCCGTGCGACCGGGGCCCGGCACAGGTCGCGGGGGCGGCCGGTTCGGGGGGTCGGGTGGGGTCCACGGGGATGACGTCTGCGGCCGGTCCGGCAGCGGACGGCGACAGACGAAACGTTTCGGACGCGACGGGCGTGGTGGTGCTCGGGGCCTGCGCCACCTGGTCCCTGATCACGGCGGCCGTGCACGACGGCCGTCCCGAGGGCGTGCTGCTCGCCGTCCTCGCCGTGGCCGCCGGTTATGCGGCGGGACGGATCTGCGGAGCGATCCTGCAGGTCGCGGCGCTCTGTGCGGCGGCGGCCGCCGGGGTGGGCCTCACCGCCGCGGCCCCCCATCTCTCCGCCGGGCCCGAGATCGCCGCACCGCTGGGCCACGCGGGCTCCACCGCCGCCGTGCTGACCCTGTCCACGGGTGCCGTGTGCTGTGCCGCGTGGGCCGTGCGGGCGCCGACCTGGCGGCTCGTGCTGCGGGCGTCGGCCTTCGGGATCGTGGTGACCGCCGCCGTCCTGGGTTCGGGGAGCGGATGCGTCGCCTGTGCCGCGGTGCTGCTGTGCTCGCTCGCCGCGAGCCGTATGCGCGACCACCGCGGCGCCGGTTTCGCCGGGCTCGTCCTGACGGCGGCCCTGGTGACCGGGCTGGCCTGGGCGGTCGCCGGCAGGGCGGTACCGGAGGGACTCGCCGTGTCGCTGGAAGGCCAGCTGACCCGGCATCGCATCGGGCTGTGGCAGGACGCGCTGCACATGGCGCACAGCGACCCCGCCCTGGGCGTCGGCCCCGGACGCTTCGGCGAGCTCAGCACGACGGCGGCCCAGACGCTGCTGCCGGACGGCAAACCGCACTCGGCGCCGCTCCAGCAGGCCGCCGAACAGGGAGTCGTCGGCGTGGTCCTGCTCGCCGCGGCCTTCTGCTGGCTTCTCTACACCCTGTGGCGCTCCCCGCGCCCCACGCCGGTCGCGCTCACCGCGGGTGCGGCGCTCACCGCGCTCGCGGCCATCGCGGCGGTCGGCAACGCGCTCAGTTTCACGACGGTGTCGGTGGGCGCCGGCCTCCTGGCGGGGCTGGCCACGGCCCGCCCGCTGGCCGACGAGTCGGCGCGCCGCGAGTCGGACGACATCCGCCCCTGGGACGACCGACCGGCTCGGTGACCTAGTGCGCCCCGCCGTGCGATCGCGAACGCAGCCGGTCCCTGATGATCTGCACGGCGGCCTCGGCGTCGTCCACGGTGATCGTGAACGTGTGCCCGTCCCACAGGCTCAGCACGATGCCCTCGCCACGGCGTACGACGACGGCGGTGCCCTTCTCGGGCCGCCAGCGGTAGCCCCAGCCTCCCCAGTGGCGCGGGGTGACGTCATGGTCGACCTCGGCGCCCGCCACGTGCGACAGCAGGATGCGGCGGCGCGGCAGGCCCATGTGACCGCAGCGCACCTCGAGGGACTCCTCGTCGACCTTGAGCGCGACATGCACGAACGCCAGGGTGCCGAAGAGGACGAGCAGGCCGGCCGCGATGCATCCGACGACCGCCATGGCGAGCGGGGCGATGCCCGAGGTCCACGCCGAGTCGACGGCCAGCTCGATGCCGAGCGCCATGCACGCGGCGCCGACGAGCGCCAGCAGCCACTGGACCCGGTTGGTGGCGCGTCCGGTCCAGACGTCGGGATGCGGCGCGTTCACGCCGTGGGGGTGGTCCCTCATGCTTATGAGGTTACTCAGGTTTCGCTGTGCGGGTAGCGCGTGGCGGAGGGTGACCGGTCCGGTGGACCGATCGGGGCGCGTGCGCCGCGCCCCGTCAGCGGGCGGGGCTGACCGCCGAGAGGAAGCGGCCTTCCGCGTAGGTGAGCGCGGTCCCGGGCAGCTCCGCCTCACGTCCGCTGAGCAGCACGGTGAGACGGCCGTCGGCGGATGCCTCGGGAGCGGGCAGCTCGCCGATCCTGCGCAGTGCCTGGGCGACCACGGCTCCGGCGGTGCCGTGCAGGATGAGCGGCGCCCGGCCGGGCTGTTGCACTGCCGCGCGGATGCGCTCGGCGACCAGTTCGTAGTTGGTGCAGCCGAGGACGAGGGTCGTGATGTCGTCGGGGGTGCGTGCCGCGGCGGCGGCGATCGCGGCCTCGATGGCCGGCTCGTCGGCATGGTGGACGGCGTCCGCGAGCCCCGGGCACGGCACCTCGGCGACGTCCACGCCTATGGCGAACCGCTCGATGAGATCGCGCTGGTAGGGGCTGCCGGTGGTGGCGGGGGTCGCCCAGATGGCGAGGGGGCCACCGCCCGCGGCGGCCGGCTTGATCGCCGGAACGGTGCCGATGATCGGCAGGTCCGGCTCGAAACGGGCCCGCAGCGCGGGCAGCGAGTGCACCGAGGCGGTGTTGCAGGCGACGATCAGCACATCGGGACGGTGCGCCGCGGCGGCCTCGGCGACGGCCAGCGCCCGCTGCGTGATGTCCTCGGGGGTGCGCGGCCCCCAGGGCATCCCGTCGGGGTCCCAGGACAGGACGAGATCCGCGTCGGGCCTGAGCCGGCGTGCCGCGGCAGCGGCGGGAAGCAGGCCGATTCCGGAGTCCATGAGCGCGATCTTCACCCGGCCACGATAGACGATGAGCTCTTTCGGGCCGGTCCGGTGGGGGACACTGCGCCAGTGAGTGCCATGACGTGGACCGCCGCCGCTTCCCTCGCCGCCTGGCTGTGGCTGTTGCTCTGCCAGGGCTTCTTCTGGCGTACGGACGTCAGACTGCCCGAGCGGCGGGAACCCGACGAGTGGCCGTCCGTCTGCGTCGTCGTCCCCGCGCGCGACGAGGCCGCCGTCCTGCCCGCCAGTCTTCCGTCGCTGCTGGCCCAGGACTACCCCGGGACGGCCGAGGTCTTCCTCGTCGACGACGGCAGCTCGGACGGCACCGCGGAACTGGCCCGGGAACTGTCGCGACGGTACGGCGGGCTGCCGCTCACCGTGGCCTCGCCCGGTGAACCGCCCGCCGGGTGGACCGGCAAGCTGTGGGCGGTGCGCCATGGCATCGGCCTGGCACGCGCGCGTGACCCCGAGTACCTGCTGCTCACGGACGCGGACATCGCACACGAGCCGGAGAGTCTGCGCGCCTTGGTCGCGGCGGCGCGCACCGGCGGCTTCGACGTCGTGTCGCAGATGGCCCGGCTGCGGGTGGAGAGCCTGTGGGAGCGGCTGGTCGTGCCGGCCTTCGTCTACTTCTTCGCCCAGCTGTACCCCTTCCGCCGTATCGGGAGGAAGGGGTCCCGGACGGCGGCGGCCGCGGGCGGGTGCGTACTGCTGCGCACACAGAGCGCCGAGCGGGCGCGGATCCCGGACGCGATCCGGCACGCCGTCATCGACGACGTGGCGCTCGCGCGCGCGGTCAAGGGCGGGGGCGGTCACATCTGGCTGGGGCTGGCCGAGCGGGTGGACAGCGTCCGGCCGTATCCGCGGCTGCACGACCTGTGGCGCATGGTCTCGCGCAGCGCGTACGCGCAGTTGCGGCACAGCCTTCCGTTGCTGGCCGGAACGGTGGCCGGGCTGGCGCTGGTCTACCTGGTGCCGCCCGTGGCCCTGGCGGCGGGACTCGTCGCGGGGGATACGGCGGCCGCGGTCCTCGGCGGGCTCGCGTGGCTGGTGATGACGGGGACGTACGTCCCGATGCTTCGCTACTACCGGCAGCCCCTGTGGCTCGCTCCCCTGCTGCCGTTCACGGCGTTCCTCTACCTCCTGATGACGCTCGACTCGGCCGTCCAGCACTACCGGGGGCGCGGTGCGGCCTGGAAGGGCCGCACCTACGCACGTCCGGACGCGGTGCCCGACGAGGGCTGACCCGCTACTTGCGGCCGGGGGTCCAGTTCATGCCCCAGCCGTAGGCGTAGTCGACGGTCCGCTGAGGGCTGACTCCGCGCTCGGGCACCAGGTAGCGGGCTTCGCGCTGGACGACGAGGTCGGAGCCGGTGTTGGTGATCAGGGCGAGCGCGCAGACCGTCGAGGGGACGGTGCACTCGTCGAGGGAGAAGTCGATCGCGGCGCCGAACTGCGGCTGAAGGGTCACGGTGGCGTGCAGGTCGGCGAAGGAGCGCGCGCCCTCGTAGATCGTGACGAAGACGAGGATGCGCCGGAAGGCCTGCTTGTGGTCGAGGTTGACGGTGAGGTTCTCGCCGCTCGCGACGGCGCCGGTGCGGTCGTCGCCGTCGAGGTGGATGAACGGCGGCTGGTGCAGCGCGCCGAAGGCGTTGCCGAGTGCCTGGACGACGCCCTTGCTGCCGTCGGTGAGCTCGTACAGGGCGCACAGGTCCAGGTCGAGGTCGTTGTGCGTGGCGACCGGGCGGCCCAGTTTGCTCGCCCAGCCCGAGAACTGCTTGCGGACCTCCCAGTTGAGGTTCACGCGCATCGCGCCCGAGGTGCCGCCCTGCTTGGTCAGTGAGACCGACGGGGACGCCTTGGTGAGCGTGACCTTGGTGAGGCGGACCGGTTGCGCCGGAGGTGCCGGAGGGGCGGCCGGCGCAGGCGGCACGGTCACCGGCGGGGCGGTGACGGGCGGGGCGGTGACCGCGGGGGCCGCCGGTGCGGGCGGGGCGGCCTGCTGCGGTTCGTCCACGGTGATGCCGAAGTCCGTGGCCAGCCCTTCCAGCCCGCTGCTGTAGCCCTGGCCGACGGCACGGAACTTCCAGTTGCCCTGGCGGCGGTAGAACTCGCCGAGGACGAAAGCGGTTTCGACGCTGGCGCCGGTGCTGTCGAAGCGGGCGATCACCGTGCTCTGGGCGGCGTCCTTGACCTCGATGTAGAGGCCCGGCACCTGTCCGAACGACCCGCCGTCGCTGGAGGCGGCCAGGACCACCGTCTCGACGGCGGGCTCCACGCGCGCGAGGTCGACGAGAAGGGTGTCGACCACCCGGCCACCGGCGTTCTGCTTGCCCTCGTGACGGACCGCGCCGGAGGTGTGCGCCGGCTGGTTGTAGAAGACGAAGTCGCCGTCGGAACGGACCTTTCCGCCGACCAGGAGCAGCGCCGACGCGTCCGCGTCGGGTACGCCCGGTCCGGAACTCCAGCCCAGTTCGACCCGCAGTGCCGTCGTCGGCACCGGAGCATTGGACCCTTTCGACATTGACATGTCCGCCCCCATCACGTGTCACCGCGCCAGGCATGTCCCGGCAGCCCGTTGTTCTCTACGGGGCCAACCTATTCCCCGCGACAGCGAACTCCCATCCGGTGCACAGGGAGATCGCCCGCCAACCCTGGGTAACCCGCTCGGAACTCGGCCTTTACAGGATCGGAGCCTGTGCCGCTGCCCCTTTTCCCCACCTTCGCTCGCATTGGGGATCCGACGTCACTGCCGACACGGAAAACAACCCTCTTATCGGTCTCCCCAACCAGCACATCGTGGGCTTAACTTATGTGCCATGACCTCCCCCCGCTCCACTTATGGCGGCGGCTACTACTCCGCCTCCTTCCCGGACACTCCGATCTACGACTCGCTCGTGGCCGAGCGGGGTACCCCGCAGATCGCCCCGATCCGGGTCCCCGCCGAGTACGCCATGCCGAGCAGCAACAACCTGCCCGCGCTGCCGTCGGCACTGCCCGCCCTCCCGGCGGGTCCCTCCCAGCCCTCCTACGGCTACCCGCAGGCGCAGCAGCCGGCTCCGCTGCAACAGGCGCCCGCCGCGTACATCCCGCAGCAGGCCGGCGCCCCGCGCGGCTATCCCGGTCCGCAGCCACAGCAGCCCCGTCCGGCGGCGGCGCAGGGCATGGGCTACGAGGCGATGCGCCCCGCGGCTCCCCGCCCCGCTCCGGCTCCGTACCAGGACCCGTACAACAACCAGCAGTACCGCGGCTACTGAGCCGACCCCCGGACACCGCGTGCCTGCTGGCACGATGGGTTCATGGGTAATGCGCGGCTTCAGTCGATTCACGTCCATCCGGTCAAGGCGTTCCGGGGCCTCGCGCCCGGGGAGGCCGACGTGGAGCCCTGGGGGCTGGCCGGGGACAGGCGCTGGGCGCTGATCGACGACGGGGGAAAGGTCGTCACGCAACGCCGGGAGCCGCGTGTCGCGCTTGCCGCCGCCGAGCTGCTGCCCGGCGGCGGCGTCCGGCTGTCCGCGCCCGGCATGGAGCCGCTGGAGGTCCCCGTACCGCGCCCGGTCGGCACCGTGCCGGTGACGATCTTCCGGGACAAGGTGGAGGCGGTGCCCGCCGAGGACGCGGCCGCGCACGCCTGGTGCAGCGACTATCTCGGCGCGGACGCCCGTCTGGTGCACATGGACGATCCCGCCACGCGCCGGCCCGTCGATCCGGAGTACGCGCTCGACGGAGAGACCGTTTCCTTCGCCGACGGCTTTCCCCTGCTGCTCACCACGACGGCCTCGCTCGACGCCCTGAACTCCCTGATCGCGCAGGGTGATCACGCCGACGAGGGTCCGCTGCGCATGGACCGGTTCCGGCCCAACGTGGTCGTGTCGGGCACCGATGCCTGGGCCGAGGACGACTGGTCGCTGCTCTCGATCGGCGAGGTCGTCTTCCGGGTCGCCAAGACCTGTGGGCGCTGTGTCGTGACCACCACCGACCAGTCCACCGCCGCCCGCGGCAGGGAACCTCTGCACACCCTGGGACACCACCGTCGCCTGGGCGGAAAGCTGGTCTTCGGGCAGAACCTGGTGGCCCGGTCCCGTGGCACGATCCGCGTCGGCGACCCCGTCACGATCCTCGATCGGTAGAGACCCGCTCAACGCCTGATGTGCGGGAACCCACCGCGGGGGACCGCGCGTTGATAATCGTGAGAAGTTCATGAGAGGTCCGGCTGGTGATTTCGCTCTCTCTTTGACCGGGCCTGCACGTGAACATCTCCGCCAGGGGTTATCACGGAGCGGGAAGGGGGTGCGGACAGTGCGAGCGATGAGCGGACTCTGGCGCTGGCGGCGCAATCCGCTGCGCCGTGCGACCGATCTGGCCGAGGCCTGGGTCGCCCTCGCGGCCCTGCTGCTCATCCTGGTCGTCGCGCCGGTGGCCGGCGTCGTCGTGGGCGGCCTCGCCCAGGACTCCCTCCAGGAATCGGTGCGCGACCAGCGCGGCACCCGTCATGTGGTGACGGCGACCGTGGCCCGCAAGCTGGACCGGTCCCCGCTGGACGCCGACCCCGAGACCTCCACCGGGCGGGAGATGCGCACCCGCGTCCTCGCCGACTGGACCGCGCCGGACGGCACCGCACAGCACGGCCCGGTGCTGGCGAACCTCAAGGACCCGCATCGGGGCGACCACTTCACCATCTGGACGGACGCCCGGGGCCACATAGTGGCCCGGCCGCTGGACTCCGCGACCGCCACGACCCATGCCGTCCTCGCCGGCTTCGGTGCGGCCCTGCTCGGCATCGGACTCGTCGAGAGTGCCCGCCGGTTGATCGTCTGGCGCATGGTCCGTCGCCGGTACGCCCGTTGGGACCAGGCCTGGGAGCGGGTGGGCCCGGACTGGGGCAGGACCGGCACCGGCAGCTGACAGCCTTCCCTCTCTGGTCAACCCACCGCCTGCGCGCACGCTACGGTGGACCGGCCGAACTTCTTCGGCAGCACGAACCCGCGAGCGAGCGAGCCGCAGGGACGTGCCGGTGTCCGGCAGTTGACGTCGGTACCGGTGTCCCGACGGCCCGCGAGCCATGAGTACCGCACAGTGGGGGCACGGCAACGCCATGGCACAGGGCACGGTCCAGGTGACGCACACCGGTACCTCGCGGTGGCGGCGCCGCACGGGTGAGTACGCATCGCTCGCCGCCGCCCTGGAGGCCGCGGCCGACGGCGACGTCCTCACGGTCGCCCCCGGCACCTACCGGGAGAACCTCGTCGTGCAGCGGGCGGTGACCCTGCGCGGGCCTGAGGGCTCCCCCGGCTCGGTGCGGATCGCGCCCCTCGACGGGGTGCCGCTGACCGTGCGCGCCTCGGCGGTGGTCCAGGACCTGCACGTGGAGGGCCAGGACGCGGCAGCGCCCGCGCTGCTCGTCGAGGAGGGCACCCCGGAGCTGACGGACATCCGGATCGTCACCCGGTCCGCGGCCGGGATAGAGGTGCGCGGCGGCGCCCGGCCCACCGTGCGGCGCTGCACCGTCGACAACCCGGCCGGGATCGGCATCGCCGTACTCGACGACGGGGGCGGCGTGTTCGAGGAGTGCGAGGTCGTGGCGGCCGGCCAGGCCGGCGTCGCGGTCCGCGGCGGGGCCCATCCGCGCCTGGAGCGCTGCCGGGTGCATCACGCGTCGGGTGTGGGCCTGTCGGTGACCGGGGAGAACTCCGCGCTGGAAGCGGTGGGTTGCGAGGTCTACGAGGTCCGTGGCAGCGGGGTGCAGATCACCGGCAAGGCCACCGCGCACCTCACCGACTGCGATGTGCACCGCACCACCGGGGACGGCGTCACGCTCGACACGGACGCCGTGCTGACCCTGGCCGACTGCACCATCCACGACATCCCCGAGAACGCGGTGGACCTCAGGTCGCGTGCCGTCCTCACCCTCACACGCACGACGGTGCGCCGGTTCGGGCGCAACGGCCTGTCGGTGTGGGATCCGGGCACGCGCGTGGACGCCAACCAGTGCGAGATCTTCGACAGCACCGGCGACTATCCCGCGGTGTGGGTGAGCGACGGGGCGACCGTGGTGCTGGACTCGTGCCGGGTGCACGACGTGCCGGACGCGCTGTTCGTCCTGGACCGCGGCTCCCGCGCGGACGTCGTCGACAGCGACCTCTCCCAGGTGCGCAACACCGCGGTGTCGGTGAGCGACGGAGCCACCGCGCAACTCGACGACTGCCGTATCCGGGACGCGGCCACCGGCGCCTGGTTCCGGGACCACGGCAGTGGCGGCACCCTCAACAACTGCACGGTGGACGGCACCCAGACCGGCGTGATCGTCACCAAGGGCGCCGACCCGACGATCGAGCGGTGCACGGTCGACTCCCCCGCCGAGGCGGGCTTCTACGTGTCGGCGGGCGGCCGGGGCAGCTTCCTCAACTGCCGGGTCACCGGCAGCGGCGGCTACGGCTTCCATGTGATCGACGGGTCCCGTACGACGCTCAGGAAGTGCCGCACGGAGCGGTGCGCACGGGGCGGTTACGAGTTCGCGGACGCCGGCCCGGACACGGGATCCGGCGTCGGCCCGGTCGTCGAGGACTGCACGAGCGACGAGAGCGCGGGGCTGCGCCCGTCCGCCGACCCGGAGCCCGTCGTGCAGACGGCGAGCCAGTCCCCCGGTCTGCTCGGCGCGATCCCCGGGCAGCGCATCACCGAGCCGGAGCAGCCTGCCGCCCCCGCCGAGCCGGAGCAGCCCGCGCGCACCTCCCAGGCCGTCATGGGCGAACTCGACGCCCTGGTGGGCCTGGACAGCGTCAAGCGCGAGGTGCGGGCCCTCACCGACATGATCGAGGTCGGCCGGCGCCGCCGGGAGGCGGGCCTCAAGGCGGCCTCGGTCAAACGCCACCTGGTCTTCACCGGCTCCCCCGGAACCGGCAAGACGACGGTCGCCCGCCTCTACGGCGAGATCCTCGCCTCCCTCGGTGTCCTGGAGAAGGGCCACCTCGTCGAGGTGTCCCGCGTCGACCTGGTCGGCGAGCACATCGGCTCCACCGCGATCCGCACCCAGGAGGCCTTCGACAAGGCGCGCGGCGGTGTGCTGTTCATCGACGAGGCGTACGCGCTCTCCCCCGAGGACTCCGGCCGCGACTTCGGCAAGGAGGCCATCGACACCCTGGTGAAGCTCATGGAGGACCACCGGGACGCGGTCGTGGTGATCGTCGCGGGCTACACGGCCGAGATGGAGCGGTTCCTCTCGGTCAACCCCGGGGTGGCGTCCCGCTTCTCACGGACCATCACCTTCGGCGACTACACCCCCGACGAACTGCTGCGGATCGTGGAGCAGCAGGCCGACGAGCACGAGTACCGACTGGCGTCGGGCGCGCCGGAGGCTCTCCTCAAGTACTTCACGGCGATCCCCAAGGGCCCCGCCTTCGGCAACGGCCGCACCGCCCGCCAGACGTTCGAGGCCATGGTCGAGCGGCACGCGAGCCGCGTCGCCCAGTTCGCGGAGCCCAGCACGGACGATCTGACGCTGCTGTACGCGGAGGACCTGCCGGAGCTCGGCTGACCTGAGCGGCTACCGCTGCGCCGGTACGTCCGGACGCAGCCGGGCCAGCAGCTTCGTCCGCTCCTGCGCGAAGCCGGGGTCGGCCTGGTAGTCGGAGTGGCCCAGGATCGGTGTGGGCAGCGGGTGCTGCTCGGTGCGGCCGTAGGCCAGCGGGTCCTCGAGGGGTTCGTGGTCGACCTCGGGGCCGCATTCGCCAGGCAGTCGGACCGGGCCGCCGATGGGGTCGGTGGGTCGGTACAGGTTGCGCCAGCAGGCGACGTCGTGGTGCAGGGCGCTGAGCGCGGCCGGCCCGAAGTGGGCGGGGAACCAGCGGCCGTAGAGCCGCTCGAGCGGTGAGCCGTACGTCAGCAGCGCGACCCGCCTGCGGTCGGCCGGCGTCAGCTGCCAGGCCGCCGCGGCGGCGAGGACGCTGCCCTGGGAGTGCCCGGAGATCACCAGACGGCCGCCGGTGGCGCGGGTCCAGGTGGCTATCCGCCAGGTCAGGTCGGGCACCGCGCGCTCGGCGTAGCAGGGCGGCGAGAAGGGGTGGGCGGCGCGCGGCCAGAACGTGCCGACGTCCCACAGGATGCCGATGGTACGGCGTGCGGAGGGGTCCTTGTAGGCGCGTCGGCCCCAGGTGACGAACAGTATGAAGCCGAACCCGATCAGCCAGGAGCCGAGCGCCTGCGCGGTGTCGGCGGCGCCCTGGACGAAGGCGTACGTCCGGTCCGCCGCCTCGCCGGGTGTTTTGCCGGTGGCGAGGGCGCCCACCAGTGCGGCGGCGCCCAGGAGCAGGGTGGTGGCGGAGGTGACGGCGACGATCAGCGGGGCCCGGTCGGTGAGTGCGGCCAGCGCGCGGGCGTTGGCGATACGCCGGGTGCGGGCGCGGTCCTTGGGCTTGTCCGGGTAGTCGCGGTCCACGGCGGCCAGTTCGGTGCGGCGCAGCTGCCAGGTGCGGCGTCCCAGCCAGCCGCACAGCACCAGCAGGACGACGATGAGCGGCGGGATCACGGACGCCTGCCAGGTCAGCAGGACGGGTGGTCCGGTGATGGTGGTTCCGGTGCCGTCCAGCCAGTCGGCCACGCGCTGGGACACTCCGCCGGACATCACCCCGCCGAGGGCGCAGGCGAGCATCGCGACGGCGGGCCCGCCCAGGCCGCGCATGGCGGCGCGCGGGTCGGGGTGGGTGCGGTGCAGGGTGTGGGCCACGACGGCCATGACGATCACGATCAGTCCCTGGCCCAGGGCGATGGTGCCGAAGGTGGCGTCGCCGGGCAGCCGCCCCCGCGACTCCCATCCCGGGCGGTCCCAGCCGGCGTAGAGCATGGTCAGGGCGAGCAGGCCGAGCGCGGCGAGCGGCAGACGTCGTACGAGGTGCTCGTCGAGCTCCCGGTCGAGGCGGTTCTCGCTGCGGCCGCGGCGGCAGACCACCCAGACGACCATGACCGCGCCGCCGGCCAGCGCCACCATCAGGAGCCGGCCCAGCGCGTCGAGCAGGGCAGGTCCGTCGGGTCGGCGGTCGAAGCGGGCCGCCGCGGAGCCGACGGCCGCGGCGACCGTGAGCAGGGCCGCGGCGGTGTGGGCGGCACGCAGCCGGGCCACCAGTCGGCGTCCGTACCAGAAGCCGGGGCGGCCGAGGGCGGTGCGGGCCGTGTCCTCGTCGGGCTCGGCCGGGCGGGACATCGGCGCCTGCGACTCGTAGGCGTTCCAGGTGCGGTGGGACAGGTACCACAGCAGGCAGGTGAGCACGGCGGGGAGCAGGGCGGCGAGGGCGAGTCTGCGGCCGGGGCGGCTCCACCAGCCGCCGTCGGAGACGGTCGGCGACAGGAAGCCCAGCCAGGAATGCCGGTCGGCACACGCGCGGGTGCCCGCGCACTGCCATGCCGTGAGATCGAGGGCCACCTCGCAGACGGCCGCGACCAGCAGCACCGTCAGGGACAGTCCCGCCAGTCGCACCAGCAGCCCGTACAGCCGGACCGTGCGGGTGCGGCCGCGGGCGGCGGGGCGCATCCAGTGGGCGAGGTTGACCACCATGAACGGGAGCAGCAGCAGCCACAGGGCGCGCGAGGCGTTGCCGGAGGTGAGGTTGCACCAGACGTAGGCCTCGGGCACCGGCTCGCGCCGCGGGTTGCCGGGTCCGGTGTCGGCCTCGGCGTCGTCGGCGCGCCGGAACACGGCCGCCGTGTCGTCGCCGGTGATCCGTACCGTCCGCGGATCGTCGAGCATCTTCTCGGGCGTCGTACCGCCCACCCCGTGGACCAGCAGCTCCAGTGCGAAGCCCTCCGGCCCGCCCGTCGAGGCACGTTCCTGCGCATGTTCCACTGTGTCGCTCTTCCCCCGTGACGCGCCGTCCGCATATGTCGGTGCGGCCTCAAGGATCTCCGCTGAGGCCGCGCCCTACACCTCTCGTCACGGAATCTCCCCGTTCCGTGTGACGGTCGGGACGGAGGATACGGCCGAAGTGACATGAGCGCGTCGTGACGGTCGGTGGCGCGACCGGTACCGTGCCGTGCGAGGATGGGGCGTCCATGCACCGGGAGCGGCGAGAATGTCCTCGTCGGAGCAGGTGTGCGGGGCGTGTCGGACGGGTTGAGGCGAAAGGACCGGAGCGTACGTGAGCGAGAATCAGAACCTCCTCGCGGAGCAGCGGCGCGCGCTCATCCTGGACGAGGTCCGGCGTCGCGGCGGCGTCCGGGTCAACGAGCTGACCCGCAAGCTCGGCGTGTCGGACATGACCGTGCGTCGTGATCTCGACGCGCTCGCCCGGCAGGGTGTTCTGGAGAAGGTGCACGGCGGCGCGGTCCCGGTGGTCGAGGCGAGCACGCACGAGCCGGGTTTCGAGGCCAAGTCGGGCCTGGAACTGACCGCCAAGGAGGACATCGCGCGAGCGGCGGCCGAACTGGTGGCCCCGGGCTCCGCGATCGCCCTCTCGGGCGGTACGACGACGTACGCGCTCGCCCACCATCTGCTCGACGTGCCGGACCTCACGGTCGTCACCAACTCGGTGCGGGTGGCCGACGTCTTCCACGCGGCGCAGCGCACCACGGGCCCCCGCCAGGGTGCGGCCACGGTCGTGCTGACCGGCGGTGTGCGGACGCCGTCCGACTCGCTGGTGGGCCCGGTGGCCGACCAGGCGATCGCGGCGCTCCACTTCGACGTGCTGTTCCTCGGGGTCCACGGGATATCGGTCGAGGCCGGGCTGTCCACGCCGAACCTCGCCGAGGCGGAGACCAACCGCCGTCTGGTGCAGTCGGCGCGGCGGGTCGTGGTGGTCGCCGACCACACCAAGTGGGGCACGGTGGGCCTGAGTTCGTTCGCGGCGCTGGAGCAGGTCGACACGCTGGTGACGGACGCGGGGCTGCCGACGGCGGCGCGCGAGGAGGTCGCCGAGCATCTGCGGCGGCTGGTGGTGGCCGGTGAGCCCGGTGGGGCCGCAGACAGCTGACTGGCTGTCAGTTAGGGTGTCACCCCTGTGTCGTCGCCTGGGGGGTGTGACCGTGGCTCACCAACTGCGTGCCGTGGGGCTCGACTTCATCGAGGTCGCTCCTGTGCGCCTGGTCTTCGCCCGGGAGATGTCCGCCGGCCCGGAGGCCGTCTACCGGGCCCTCGCCGACGATGTGCCGGGCTGGGCGCAGTGGTTCCCGGCGGTCACCTTCGCCCGGCCGACCGGCGACGGCTCGACACGCGAGGTCCGGCTCAGGGGCGGCGGACGCTTCCAGGAGACGATCATCGCGGCGAAGGAGCCCGAGGTGTACGCCTACCGTGTCGACGTGGCGAACACGCCCGGCGTCCACGCCCTCGCCGAGGAGTGGCGGCTCACCCCCGCAGGGACGGGCACCCTGGTGCGCTGGACCTTCGCCCTCGACGGCACGGCCCCGGTCCGCTTCCTGGCGAAGCTCGGACGCGCCGGGCTGGGGCGGGCGTTCCGGGGCGCGGTCACCGCACTGGACCGGCGTATCGCCGTCTAGCAGGGCCAGACACCCGTTTCCAGCAGCGATTCGATCGCCGCCGCGTACGGCTGGATGTCCAGACCCTGTTCGGCCAGCCACGCGTCCGAGTAGTACTTGTCGAGATACCGGTCCCCCGGGTCGCACAGCAGTGTCACCACGCTGCCCCGGCGCCCCTCGGCCACCATCTCGGCGACGATCTTCAGCGCGCTCCACAGCCCGGTGCCGGTCGAGCCGCCCGCCTTGCGGCCGATGGCCTGTTCCAGTGCCCGTACGGCAGCGACGCTGGCGGCGTCGGGGACCTTCATCATCCGGTCGACGGCGCCGGGCACGAAGCTCGGTTCCATGCGCGGCCGGCCGATGCCCTCGATGCGGGAGCCGCAGTCGCAGGTGACGTCCGGATCGCCGGTGGTCCAGCCCTCGAAGAAACAGGAGTTCTCCGGGTCGGCGACACAGATGCGGGTGTCGCGCTGGGTGTAGTGGACGTATCGGGCGATGGTCGCCGAGGTGCCGCCGGTGCCGGCCGTGGCGACGATCCACGCGGGTTCCGGGAACCGCTCCAGCTCCAGCTGGCGGAAAATGGATTCGGCGATGTTGTTGTTGCCGCGCCAGTCCGTGGCCCGTTCCGCGTAGGTGAACTGGTCCATGTAGTGGCCGCCGGTGTCCACCGCGAGCCGGGCCGACTCCTCGTACATCCTGCGCGAGTCGTCCACGAAGTGGCACCGGCCGCCGTGGAACTCGATGAGGCGGATCTTCTCGGCGCTGGTCGTGCGCGGCATGACGGCGATGAAGGGCACGCCGATCAGTCCGGCGAAGTACGCCTCGGAGACGGCCGTCGAGCCGCTGGACGCCTCGATCACCGGGCGGCCGGGCCGAATCCAGCCATTGCACAGGCCGTACAGGAACAGGGAGCGGGCCAGGCGGTGCTTGAGGCTGCCGGTCGGGTGGGTCGACTCGTCCTTGAGGTACAGGTCGATGCCCCACTGCTCCGGCAGCGGGAAGCGCAGGAGGTGCGTGTCGGCCGAGCGGTTGGCATCGGCCTGGACCTTGCGGACGGCCTCTTTCAGCCAGGCACGGTAGGCGGCGTCGCTGTGGTCAACGTCGAGGGTGGCGCCGGTCCGGATCTGCTGGGGGGTGCTCACGGCGGGGCTCCTTAGGCTTCGCGCCGACGGCGGATCGCGCTGTCGACACTTCGATCATAAGCACCTCCCGCACCCTTCTCACCTGCATAAACACACCTTTGAGCACCCCAAAGGCCACCCTGGGGGCCGGGCTCCGCAAGACCATGGGGGCGCATTCGGACGAGTGCTCCGGACTTGCGTACCGGGGGTCGCGTGCGCACTGGTGCTCGACGCCGGGTGCGGGCAGACTGCACCGAACGGGACACGCCGGTCCCGGACGGGGGCGCACACTGGGACACGTGACCAGCCGGATCATGGGCCGGCACACCGAGAGCGCACTAGGGGGCGGGAGCATGGCGGAGCCGGAGTTCACGGCCACGGGCGTGCGGATCGGGAAGCGGCTGCGTTCGCTCACCCGGGCCGGACAGGTCCGGATCAGCGACGGCAGGCTGGAGTTGCTCACCAGCTACGGCAGCGAGATCGACAGCGCGCCGGTGCAGGCGGTGCGGGCGTCCAAACCCTGGTTCGCCGCCGACGACCGGGCCCTCGCCGACCTCAACGGCAAGCGGTATCTGCTGACGCTCGGCGATCACGATCCAGCGCCGGGCGAGCCGGGTCCCCCCGCGGCACGCCGGTTCATCGAGGCCGTACGGAAGGCCGCGGGACGTCACGGGTGAGGCACCGCGAGTTGCGGGATCCCACCCCCTGAGTCACGCTGTTCACACGTCACTCTGGGTTTACCGGCGATAACGCTGCGAACCAGCCCGCCGGGCATGGCAGCAGGCAGCCGCTTCACCAGGCGCCTTGCTGGATCGATCCGAACTCCGTGTTCTTCCGGACCTCTTCAGTCGGGGAGTCGCAGCCGTGATCAGTCACCCAAGCAGGCACTGCACGGTGGAGCTCCAAGCCCTGCCGTCGCGGATCGGCCAGGTCCGCAGAATCGTCTCTGCGCAGTTGCGCTACTGGCATCTCGACCCCCTCATAGACCGGGCCGCGCTCGGTGTGACAGAGCTCTTGACCAACGTCCACCGGCACGCCCAGCCCGACAAGATGTGCACCGTGGAGATCGAGCTGGTCCTCGACCGGCTCATGGTCTCGGTGCACGACCACGACCCGCGTCTGCCGGTCGTGGAAGACATGCCCGACGACCTCCTGGAAGCCGAGACGCTCGCCACCCGTGGGCGGGGGCTCGCCATGGTGGCCGCCTTCAGCGAGAGCTGGGGCGTGCGGCCGGACGGGGAGGCGGGCAAGGTCGTGTGGTTCGCGCTGTCCGCTCCCGCTGCCGTGAAAGCCGGGGCGGGGCGTCCGCCGCGGCGTCTCGCGGAGAAGACACCTCGGGTGTTCGCCGAGGTCGACGCCCTGAGGACCGAACATGCTCCCGCCCGGTCGGCCGTTGTCGGCTGACCGGGCGGTGACATCCTGTGGCGGCCCCTGTCTCACTCGGTGGCGATCGCCCGCAGTACGTCCAGGCGTGCCGCGCGACGGGCCGGGCGCAGGCCCGCCAGGGCGCCCGCCGCCAGGCCCACCAGGGCCACGATCACGAGTTGCAGCGGCGGCATCGCGAAGGCGAAGTCGCTGTCGCTCGCGCCGTCGGAGGCCTTGACCAGGACCCAGCCGAGGAACCCGCCGAGCGCCAGTCCCCCGACCGTGCCGAACGCGGCCACCAGGACCGACTCCCAGCGGACCATGGCCCGCAGTTGGGAGCGGGTCTGGCCGACCGCCCGCAGCAGGCCCAGTTCCCGGGTGCGTTCGTGGATCGCCAGGGTCAGGGTGTTGGCGATGCCGAGGAGCGCGATGAGGACCGCCAGGGCCAGCAGGGCGTAGACCAGGGTGAGCATCATGTCGATGCCGCCCGCCGAGGACTGCGCGTACTCGTCCCGGGTCTGCACCTCGGGGTTGCCGTAGCGCTCGGCCACCTTCTCCACCGCGGCCTTGCCGGTGTCCGTGCTCACGCCGTCCTCGAACGACACGGCGATGAGGGTGTCGGCGTCCTGGGTGCGGTGCGGTTCCCAGGCCGCGCGGGTGATGACGTACTCCCCCGCGAGTTCGGACCGGCCGTAGACGGCACGGACCGTGAAGGTCTCGCTCTTGCCGTCCGTGAACGTCAGCCGGGTCGTGTCGCCGGTCTTCAGTCCCTGCTTGTCGGCCTCGCTCCCCGTGATGGCGATGCCGTCCGTGCCGAGACCGCTCAGGGACCCCTTGACCGTGCCCAGGTCGAAGGTGCGCTCCAGCGCCAGGGGGTCGGTGACCGTCAACGCCCTTCCCTTGCCGTCGACTTCGGCGACTCCGCGGCCGAGTCCGACGGCCGTGTCCACCTCGGGCAGCTGGTCGACGGCGCCGGCCAGACGCGGGCTCAGTCCGCTGCCGCCCGCGCCGAAGGCCGGGGTGCTCACCGCGATGTCGCCCGCGAAGGAGCGGGAGACGGTCTGGTCCATGGTCGCCTTCAGGGACGCGGCGAACACGGTGAACAGGGAGACGACCGCGACGCCGATCATCAGGGCACTGGCGGTGGCGGCCGTGCGCTTGGGGCTGCGCAGGGCGTTGCGGCGGGCGAGGCCCCCGGTGACTCCGCGCAGTCGGTCGAGGGGACCGCCGAGGACGCGTACCGCTGTGGTGGAGGCGACCGGGCCGAGGACCACGAACGAGGCCAGGGCCAGGACGGCACCGGTGCCCGCGAGCCACAGCGACGGGGAGACGAGGACACCGCTGATCGTCACGCCGAGGGCGAGGGCGACGAGGCCCGTTCCCGTGACGGCGCGCACGCGGGAGGCGCCCGAGGTGTCCACGGCGGTTTCGCGCAGAGCCGCCATCGGGGCGGTGCGGCCCGCCCGTACGGCGGGCAGGAGTGCGGAGCCGAGGCAGACCACGATGCCGACCGCGAGCGGCAGCAGCATGGACAGCACGCTGACCACCAAGTCGCCCTCGGGGAACGGGAATCCGATCGCCGGGAACAGGATCTGAAGACCCGCGGCGATACCGATGCCACCCGCCAGGCCCGCGAGCGAGGCCGTCACCGCGACCGCGGTCGCCTCCACGAGGGTCGACGCGGTGACCTGGCGGCGGGAGGCACCCAGGGCGCGCAACAGGGCGTTCTCGCGGGTCCGTTGGGCGACGACGATGGCGAAGGTGTTGTGGATGGAGAAGGTCGCCACCAGCAGGGCGACGCCGGAGAAGACGAGGAGGAAGAGGGTGAAGATGGTCAGGAACTGGCTGGAGATCATCTCGGTGTTCTCCTCGGCCGACTTCTGGCCGGTGATCGCCTCGACTCCCTCGGGCAGTACGGGAGTCAGCCGATCGACGAGCTCCTGCTGGCTGACGCCGGGACCGGCGCGCACCTGGATGGTGGCCGCCTCGCCGGGCCGTGCGGTGAGGTACTTCTCGGCGTCGGCCTGCGTCATGCCGGTGAACGTCACCTGGGCCATGCCGTCCTCGCCGCCGAAGGTCGCCAGACCGACGATCGTCACCTCGACCGGGTCCGGCGTCCGGAGAGTCGTCGTGTCGCCGATCTCCAGGTCGCCGCGCTTGGCGGTGCCCCGGTCGATGACGACCTCGCCCGACGCGGCGGGGGCACGGCCCTCGGCGAGCTGGTAGGCGTTGAGCTCGGGATCGGCGATCCAGTTGCCCGCGAGGGTCGGCGGACCCTGGCCGCCGATGGGATCACCGTTCGCGCCGACCAGCTGGCCCGCGCCCTGGATGCTGGGGGCGGCGGCCGCCACACCGGGGACGCGCTCGACGGCACTCACCAGGTCGGTGGCGACGGGCTGACGTACGCCCTCGCTGTCGCCCGGTGTGGTGATGGCGTCGGCGCTGCGGACCACGGCGTCCGTGCCGCTGGTCGCCCTGCCGAACATCGTGTCGAAGCCGGCGCGCAGGGTGTCGCCCATGACGAGCGTCCCGGCCAGGAAGGCGACGCCGAGGCACACCGCGAGGAAGGTTCCGGCGAAGCGGCGCCTGTGCGCGCGCAGGGAGGACACGCTCAGACGGACGGAGGCGTTCATGACGGCCCTCCGGGGGGTGAGGTGGTGTCGAAGGCCTTCATGCGGTCCAGGACCTTGTCGGCGGTCGGCGCGGTCATACGGTCGACCAGGCGCCCGTCCGCGAGGAAGACGACCTCGTCGGCGTGGGCGGCGGCCACGGGGTCGTGGGTGACCATGACGACCGTGCGGGCCGTCTGGCGGACGGCACGGCCGAGGAGGCCGAGCACCTCGCCGCCGGAGCGGGAGTCCAGGTTGCCGGTCGGTTCGTCGGCGAAGACGACGTCCGGTCGCCCGGCGAACGCCCTTGCCACGGCGACGCGTTGCTGCTGGCCGCCGGAGAGTTCGGAGGGGCGGTGGTGGAGGCGGTCGCGCAGGCCGACGACGTCGACGAGTGCGTCGATCCACTCGCGGTCGCCCTTGCCGCCCGCCAGGTCGAGGGGGAGCCTGATGTTCTCCTCGACGGTCAGGGTGGGCACCAGGTTGAACGCCTGGAACACGAAGCCCACGCGGTCGCGGCGCAGCAGGGTGAGGCGGCGGTCGTCGAGGGAGCCCAGTTCGGTGTCGCCGATGCGGGCGGTGCCCGAGGTGAGCGTGTCGAGACCGGCCGCGCAGTGCATCAGGGTGGACTTGCCGGAGCCCGAGGGCCCCATGATCGCGGTGAAGCGGCCGGCCGGGAAGTCGACGCTCACCCCGTCCAGGGCCCTCACGCCGGTGTCGCCGCTGCCGTAGACCTTCACGGCGTCGACCACCCGGGCGGCCGACCGGACGGCGGTCGTGGTCGTCATGCCGCACCGCCCTTGCCCGTGCGGCCGAACTGCTCGTCCAGGACGGACAGCCGGCGCCAGTACTCGTCCTCGTCGATCTCGCCGGAGGCGAACCGGCGGCCGAGCACGGCGATGGGCGAGTCGCCGGACGGACCGGTGTCGGCGGTCGCGCGCCACGGGCCACGGCGGCCGCGCAGGCCGGTGCGGCGCAGGACGGTGACGGCGCCGACCACGACGGCCGCCCAGATCAGCGGGAAGAGAAGGATCCACGGGCCGGGCCCGCCGTCCCAGTGCGCCAGGGTCTGCATCTCGGGTCATCTCCCTAGTGATGTGTCCGGTTGATGTCTCGAGACTGGCCCCGGCCAGGGGTGCGGGTCGTCGTACGGCCAGCGGCAGTGCGGGTACCTCCCGGGGAGTACGAGGGGCCGTTCCGGCTGCTCCGTGAGGGCTCGACTTCTGTAACTACTAGTATGTACAGTGCGTGTATGAGCACCCCGGAGCGTCTGATCGAGTCCACCCGAGAGCTGCTGTGGGAGCGCGGTTACGTGGGCACCAGCCCCAAGGCCATCCTGGAGCGTTCGGGTGCCGGGCAGGGCAGCATGTACCACCACTTCAAGGGCAAGCCCGACCTCGCGCTGGCCGCGATCCGGCGCACGGCAGCGGAGATGAGGGCTACCGCCGAGGGAGTACTCGGCGGGCCGGGGACGCCGTACGAGCGCATCGAGGCGTATCTGCTGCGCGAGCGCGATGTGTTGCGCGGCTGCCCGGTCGGGCGGCTGACGATGGATCCGGACATCATCGCCAGCGACGAGTTGCGCGAGCCGGTGGACGAGACCCTCGACTGGCTGCGTGAACGGATCGCCGGGATCGTCGAGGAGGGCAGGGAGCAGGGGCAGTTCGCGGCGTCGCTCGACGGCGAGGCGATCGCGGCGACGGTCGTCGCCACCGTGCAGGGCGGCTATGTCCTCGCCCGCGCCTCGGGCTCCCCCGCCGCCTTCGACGCGGGCGTCCGGGGACTGCTCTCCCTCCTCTCACCACGGCCTTAGGAGTTCACGCACGTGCACATCACGAGGAAGCGTCCCGACACGTGGCAGGGTCCGGCGGAGAACTTCACCGGCACGGTGTGGCTGGACGAGATCGCCGCGCCCGGACCCCCGTCACGGCTGCGGATGTTCAACGTCCACTTCGCCCCGGGCGCGCACACCGCCTGGCACCGTCATCCCCGCGGCCAGGTCCTGCACGTCCTGGAGGGCGAGGGGCTGGTGCAGCGGGAGGGCGGCGAGATCGAGGCGATCCGGGCGGGCGACACCGTGTGGATCGAACCCGGCGAACGGCACTGGCACGGCGCCGGACCGCGCACCTTCATGACCCACCTCGCGGTCGTGGAGGCCACCGAGGACGGCACGACCACGCACTGGGAAGCGCACGTGGACACCGCGGAGTACCCCGCCTGAGGAGGCACGCGATGCATGCCATGCAGTACGAACTCACCCTGCCCGCCGACTACGACATGGACGTGATCCGCGCCCGCGTGGCCCGTGTCGGACATCTCCTCGACGAGTGGGAGGGCCTCGGGCTCAAGGCGTACCTGATGCGGGAGCGCGGGGTGCACGGCTCGCCGGTCAACCAGTACGCGCCGTTCTACCTCTGGGACACCATGGCGGGCATGAACTCCTTCCTGTGGGGAGGCGCCTTCCAGGGGCTGAGCGACGACTTCGGGCGGCCGTCGGTCCGGCAGTGGACGGGGCTGGCCCTCGAGGAGGGCGGCGCCGCCGGTTCGCCGGCGCGGGTCGCGGTACGGAGGCGGCAACCGGTGCCGGACGGAGTGGAGTTGGCGGAGGTCATGGGGGACGCGGTGCGTGCGGCGGGGCGGCTGGCGGCGCAGGACGGGGCGGTGCTGGCGGCGGCCGTCGTGGACTCCAGTCGTTGGGAGTTGGTCCACTTCTCGCTCTGGGCCCATGACACGCCCAAGGCCGACGGCGAGGTGTTCCAGGTGCTGCACCTGTCGGCGTCGGGGCTCGCCGGGCTGCCGCGGGGGCGCCGGTGGTGAGCGCGGTCCGAACGGTGGTCGGGGATGTGGAGCCGGAGCGGCTGGGTGTGTGCGACGCGCACGACCATCTGTTCTTCGGCAGCCCCCAGTTGCCCGGGCAGGAGTTGCGGGACGTGTCCGCGGCCCGCGCGGAGTTGGCGGCGTTCCGCGCCCAGGGCGGGCACAGCGTGGTGCAGTGGACGCCGTACGGGCTGGGGAGACGAGCTGCCGATCTGCCGCCGCTGTCCCGGGAGACGGGGGTCCTGGTGGTGGCCGCGACCGGTCTGCACCAGGCCGTCCACTACGACGACCGGACCCTGAAAGCACTGCGCGGCAGGCTCGCCGAGCTCTTCGTATCCGAACTGACCGACGGGATCGGCACATCGGGCGTCCGTGCCGGACTCATCAAGGTCGCCGGCGGTTTCCACGCCCTCGACGCACACGCCCGCTGGACGATGACCGCGGCGGCCGAGGCGCACCACGCGACCGGTGCGCCGATCGCGGTCCACCTGGAGCTGGGCACCGGCGCGCTCGACGTACTGGACCTGCTGTGCGGGGAGTTGGGCGTGGCGCCGTACCGGGTGATCCTGGGCCATCTGAACCGCTCCCCCGACCTCGTGGCGCACCGGCAGGCCGCGGCGTCGGGCTGTTACCTGGCCTTCGACGGTCCCTCACGTGCGAACCACGCCACGGACTGGCGGATGCCGGACGCCGTACGGGCCCTGGCCGAGGCGGGCCACGGCGATCGGCTCCTCCTGGGCGGTGACACGACGACCGCGGCGGCGCGTTCGGTGAACGGCGGTCCCGGGATGCCGTATCTGCTGCGTCGGGTGCGGCCGCGACTGGCGGCGGAGCTCGGCGCCGAACTGGTCGAACGCATCATGCGCGAGAATCCTGGGCGGGCCCTCGGCGTCGAGTGGCACTGACCGGCGACGAAAGCGGGAGCACGGATGGCACTGGAGATGCGCGGGAGATGCGAACGCTGTGAGACGGCCGAGCTGCCGCCGGACGCCCCGGCCCGCATCTGCTCGTACGAGTGCACCTTCTGTGTGCCCTGCACCGAGGCGATGCGGGGCATCTGCCCCAACTGCGGCGGCGAACTGGTCCCCCGGCCGCGGAGGGCCTAACCCTTCGGACCCGGCTTCCAGTCCCGGGCGAGGAGGCCGAGCAGTACCTCGTCCACGAACTCGCCCATCACCCATGCCGAGGAGCGCAGCACGCCCTCGTGGACGAAGCCGTTGTGCTCGGCCGAGCGCAGCATCGCGGCGTTGTCCGCCAGCGTCTCGATCTGGAGCCGATGCAGGCCGCGCACGATGAAGCCGTAGTGGCACAGCACCGCGACCACGTCGGTGCCGTAGCCCTTGCCGCGAGCGGAGGGACGCAGGCCGAGGCCGATGTGTGCGAACCGGTTGTGGTTGTCGATGCCCCACAGGGTCGCGGTGCCGATCAGGGTGCCGCCGTCGAGTTCCACCACGGAGAACGGGACGTGCCCTTCCTCCTCGTCGTCCACCACGAGCCGCGAGTCCTTGGAGCCCGGTGTGATCGGCCGCCACGGCCGGCCCTCGGCCCGCGCGGAGTTGGCCACGTCGTCGTAGAGCTCGGTCCGCAGGATCGGGATGTCGTCCTCGTGGCGGGCCCTGAGCCCGACCTTGGTGCCTTTGAGCATGCAGGCTTCCTATCCGACCGGGAGCGCCGACGACAACTCCTTTCCTACGCCACCGAGATGTCCACCGACGGCCTCACCTCGGCCGCCGCGGCCAGGGCCTCGTGCACCGGGTGGGTGTCGAAGGCGGTCAACAGGGCGGTGTCCGCCGGACGTTCGGCGGCCGGGAAGGCGATCTGCTCGTAGGCGCTCTGGAAGCGCGGGCCCCAGCGGCGGGCGCCGAGGCGGGCCGTGCGGGAGCAGTTGTCGACCATGTGGCCGACGTCGCGGGCGTGCATGTAGGGCAGGAGCGAGTCCACGGCCTCGATGACGGACTCGTTGACGATCTCGGACCAGGGGTGGCCGCGGTCGGCGAACTCGTCGATCTGGGCCGTCATGGTGGCGACGAAGACCCCGGCGGTGAACGGGTCCACGGGCAGCTCCCGTTCGGCCCTGCGGGTGTGCGCCCGGTCGCTCACCGACCACATCGGTGAACCGCCGATCCGGCTCATCTCACGGGCGCCGAGCCGCCGTTCGGCCAGGATCACACTGCGCAGCTCCGTGCCGTCGGCGACCTCGTCGTAGATCTCCGCGACGATCTCGCGGGCCGGGCCGTACGTCGCCGTGTACGCACGGTCGAACACGTCACGGGCGTCGGCGTCGAGGTTCTCGCGGACCGCCCGCAGGCCGGCCCGGGAGATGGTGCGGGCGATCGGGCCGGTCACGTTCTCGCAGGAGCGTTCGTACGCCGTCACCTCGTCGTCCCCGGCGAGGCGGTAACGCGTGAAGAGGCTCTCGACGATGCCGTGGACGGCGCCCAGCAGGATGGCGCGTTCGCCGACGATGTCGGAGAGGTACTCACCGGCGAGTGTGGTGCGGAAGGTGTACGGCGAGCCGAGCGCCACCGACCAGCCCAGCGCGAGGTCGACGGCCCGGCCGTCGGGGTCGGCGTGGACCGCGTGACTGCTGTTGATCCCGGCGCCGTTGATCTCGGCGCCCTGCTGGTAGAGCCGTCGCACCGAGTCACCCATGCCCTTGGGGCACACCGCGATCACCGGATGTCCCGGCGGGAAGCCGCCGCCGGACTCGCGGAGGTGGCCGAGCAGGAAGCCGTGGGACAGGCCGATGGCGGCGCCCGGCTTCAGGGCCGCGAAGATCTCCTGGTGATGGGCGGCGAGTGCGGCGTCCGCGATCAGCAGGATCACGAGGTCGCTGTCGGCGGTGACGGCGAGCCAGTCGCCGAGGGTGCCGTCCTCCTCGGTGAAGCCGTGGGCGCGGGCGTCGGCGGCCGAGCGCGAACCGGGGCGCAGTCCGACGGCCACCCGGACGTCCGTGCCGGTGAGCGAGTCGCGCAGGTTCAGGGCCTGGGCGCGGCCTTGGGGGCCCCATCCGATGACACCGATGCGGCGGATCCCGGCGAAGGCCCGCGGGAGCAGCGGGAAGAGGTGCCGGCCGCCGCGCAGGATGGTCTCGGTGCCGCCGGGCACGTCCATCGTCTCCAGGGAGAAGACACGGGAGCTGTACGTGGTCGAGGTCATGGTCGAGTTGTAGGCTCCGGACGAGCATTGCGACAAGCGCAACATCTGAAGCGGGGTGTTGCACCGAATGAAAGACGCAGGTCACAGCATGCGGGAAGACCATCGGGACCTGCGTCTTTTCCTGCATCTGGCGCAGACGCTGAACTTCGGGCGGACCAGTCTCGACTGTCACGTCAGCGCGGCGACGCTGACGCGGACCGTGCAGCGGCTGGAGGCCGGGCTCGGGCACCGGCTCCTCGACCGGGGCCCGCGCGGGGTGTCGCTGACGGCGGAGGGGCACCGGTTCCGCGCCTACGCCGTCGAGGCACTGGAGTTGTGGCGCTCCTATCGTGAGGAGCACCCCGATCCGGCCGAACTCACCGGCCGGCTGGCCGTGTTCGCCACGGTGACCGCCTGTCAGGCGCTGCTGCCGGACCTGTTGGCCCCGTTCCGCGCCGCGCACCCCCAGGTACGGCTGGACCTGCGTACCGGTGACGCGGCGGCGGCGCTGGCCCGGCTGGACGAGGGCGAGGTGGACGTGGCCGTGGCGGGGATCCCGGCGCGGCTGCCGGAGCCGTTGGTGGGCCGGACGGTCGCGGTCACCGAGCTGGTCCTGGTCACGGCCCGGGACCGGCCCGACCCGGACCTTGATGGACCCTTCGTCCTGCCCCACCGCGGCCTGGTCCGCGATGCCGCCGACCGCTGGTTCCGCGCCCGCGGCGCCGCGCCCGAGGTGGTCTGCGAACCGGACGGCCACGAAGGGCTGTTGACGCTCGTCGCCCTCGGCTGCGGCACGGGGGTGGTCCCCCGTCTCGTACTGGAGCACAGTGCGGTGCGCGACCGGCTGTCGGTGGTCGCGGCGGATCCGGCACCGGAGCCGTTTCCCATCGGGTTGTGCGTACGGCGGGCCGATCTGCGCCGCCCGCTGGTGGCGGCGCTGTGGAGCCTCACGGCACCCTGAGCCCGCCCGGATTCAGGGCTCCCTGCGGTCCAGGCGTCCGATCCGGGCCACGTTCTCCCGGTCCTCCACGTCCTCGCTGGCCTCGGCGGTGAACCAGGCGTCGAGGATCTCCTTGAGCAGCGGCTCGGAGGTCAGGCGCAGGCTGAGGGCGAGGACGTTGGCGTCGTTCCAGCGGCGGGCGCCGTCCGCGGTGTAGGCGTCGGTGCACAGGGCGGCCCGTACGCCCGGGACCTTGTTCGCGGCGATCGACGCGCCCGTGCCGGTCCAGCAGCACACGACCGCCTGGTCCGCCGCACCGGTGGCCACGTCCCGGGCCGCCGCCTCCGAGCACGCCGCCCACTGAGGGTCGGAGCCGGGGTGCAACGCCCCGTGGGCGGTGACGTCGTGGCCGCGTGCGCGCAGCTCGGCGACGAGGCCGCGGGCCACGGGTTCGTCCATGTCCGAGGAGACGGAGATCCGCATGCCCCGAGCCTACGCGCCGAGCGCGCGGGCGAGCAGGTCGCGGCGGTTGTGGGTGCCCGTCTTCGCGAACACCGACTTCAGGTGGTCCTGCACGGTGTGTTCGGAGACGTACATGGTGGCGGCGACCGTACGGCTGTCGGCGCCTTTGGCGAGCAGGCCGACGAGTTCGGTCTCCCGGGCGCTGAGGGCGTGGGCCCGGCAGAAGACGGACAGCCGCTCGGCGGGTGAGGACTCCTCGATGGTGACGGCGACGGCGCCTGCCATCCGTGCGGCGCGCAGGGTCAGCCAGAGGCCGTCGGTGAGGTGGACGCGGGCCCGCGGCGGATGGTCGTCGACCCCGGCCTCCGCGGCCAGGAGCTGGGCGGCGACGTTGTAGGCGCCGGCCGGCACGGTCGGGCGGCCGTTCTCCGGGGGGACCAGGACACGCAGGTAGGCGTGGGTGCCCGGGGTCTGGCCGACGACTCCCATGTCGGGCGACAGCACCAGCACCAGGGGTTCGGAGCGGGGCTCGTGGGACGGTCGTACGACGAAGGTGGCGGCCTGGCTGCGGCGCAGCGCCGTCGTGATCGGCGCCGTGAGGTCGGCGAGGAGGGCGGCCTCCGCCGGGGTGAAGTCGCGGTCGCGGCGCCACAGGTCGAGGAAGCCCCAGGTGCCGTGGCGGTCCCGGAAGACCGCCGAGGCGACGTCGCGGATGCCGTGGTGGCGCAGGAGCTCGTTCCAGAGCGGGCTCGCCGAGCGGTCGGGCAGGTCGCTGAGCAGGGCGGCGTCCCGCAGCTGAGTCCAACGGTTCGCCCGTGTCAGGTACTTGAGGCGGATCGCGCGGGGCAGCTCCCGCAGGACGGGGACATCGGCGATCGGGGCACAGCCGACCGAGGTCTCCGGGTCGGTGAGGAGGAAGGCGTACGCGTCGAACCCGATGGTGGCGCGGAGCTCGTCGAGGAGCCGCAGGCGCAGTTCCCGGGCGTCGCCGCCCGCCTCGCACAGCCGCACGATGCGGTCCCGTCCGGACATGGCCTGAGCGTATCCCCATATTTCTGGGATGTACGGCGGTGCGTGGTCCGGCGCAACCTGGTGACCAGCGCCGAGGAGGAATCATGCCGACCCTGCACATCGAGCATCCGATCACGGACTTCGCCACCTGGAAGACGGCCTTCGACCGCTTCGCGGCCGCGCGCGCCGACGCGGGCGTACGAAGCCATCGCGTCCAGCGGCCCGTCGACGACCCCGCCTATGTTGTCGTGGACCTCGACTTCGACGATGTGGCGGGGGCCGAGCGGTTCCTGGGATTCCTGAAGTCGACGGTATGGGGTTCGCCCGGGAACGCCCCGGCGCTGGCCGGGGCGCCTCGGACCCGGATCCTGGAGACCGCCGAGGATCACCAGGGCAGCGAGCCGTCGACGTCGACGTAGCGGCCGGTCGGCCCGTCGGGGCCCAGCCGGGCCATGCGGACGATGATCTCGGCGCCCTGTTCGACGGTCTGGGTGCCCGTGCGGCCGTTGAGGTCGGTCGCGGTGAACCCCGGCTCGACGGCGTTGACGCGCATCTCGGGGAACGCCTTCGCGTACTGCACGGTGATCATGTTGAGGGCGGTCTTGGAGGACGGGTACGCCAGGGCCTGGTAGAAGTGCGCCGGTGAGTCCGGGTCGGACAGCCGGGACAGCGAGGCCAGGCCGCTGCTCACGTTCACGACGACGGGGGCCGCGGACCGCCGGAGCAGCGGCAGGAAGGCGTGGGTCACCCGGACGACGCCGAAGACGTTGGTCTCGAACACCGTGCGCATCTCGTCGGCGGTGGTGTCGGCGGCGGCCGGGATGGCGTTGTTCTCGCCCCGGACCTCGATGCCGGCGTTGTTGACCAGGACATCGAGCCCGCCCTCGGCCTCGATGGTCTTCGCGGCGGCCTGGACGGAGGCGTCGTCGGTGACGTCGAGCTGGACGAAGCGGGCGCCGAGCCGTTCGGCGGCACGGCGGCCGCGTTCGGCGTTCCGGGCGCCGATGTAGACGGCGTGACCCGCGGCGACGAGGTGACGGGCGGTCTCGAGGCCCAGGCCCTTGTTGGCTCCGGTGATGAGTGTCGTAGTCATGGCTCCACCGTCCCGCCGGACCGGCGGGACAGCCAGAAGACCCTTCTTCCTGGGACCGGCAGTACCAGGCACCGCGGCGGCCGACGCGGTTCACTGGAGGCATGACGACGACGGAACTGGGGCGGGCGCTGCGGCGCTGGCGCGACCGGGTCGCCCCCGGGACCGCGGGGCTGCCCACAGGGGGTCAGCGGCGGGCAGCCGGGCTGCGGCGCGAGGAGCTGGCGCTGCTGGCGGGGATCTCGGTCGACTACGTCACCCGCCTCGAACAGGGCCGGGCGGCCAGTCCGTCGGGGCAGGTCGTGGAGGCGCTGGCGCGGGCGCTGCGGCTGTCGGGGGACGAGCGGGGGTATCTGTTCCGGCTGGCCGGACTGGTGCCGCCGGGTCCCGAGACGGTGCCCGGGTACATCACGCCGAGCGTGCAGCGGCTGCTGGACCGGCTGGTGGACACCCCCGTCGGCGTTTCCGACGCGGCGATGACACTGCTCATGGCCAATCCGATGTACGCGGCGCTGATGGGCGACCCCTCCGGTCTGCGCGGCTTCGAACGCAACGGGGTGTGGCGCAACTTCCTCGGCGCGCCCGGCCGGGTCCGGCACACTCCCGAGGAGCGGCGCGCTTTCGAGGTGGGCATGGTCGGCGAACTGCGGTCGACCGCCTCTCGGTATCCCGCCGACCCGCAACTGCGGCGCCTGATCGCGGAGTTGCGGGCGGGCAGCGAGCGGTTCGCCGAGCTGTGGGACGAGGGTACGGTCGGCCGGCTGGAGGCTTCACGCAAGACGATCGAGCATCCGCAGGTGGGCCCGGTGACGTTGGACTGCGATCTGCTCCGGGTGGAGGGCAGCGATCTGCACATCCTCGTCTACTCGGCCGAACCGGGGACCGAGGCCGCCGAGAAGCTGGAGTTGGTCTCCGTGCTCGGCATCCAGTCACTGGTGGGTTAGCGCCCCCAGCGGGTCGTCCAGCACCGGCTGCCACGCCAACTCGGCGGCGCCGACCAGGCTGTTGTGGTCGAGGGTGCACGCGAGGATCGGTACGCCGCCGCTCTGCCCCCACAGGCTGCGGTCGGCGACGACCGCGCGCAGCCGGTGCGGGTCGGCGTCGAGGAGGGTGCGGTGCAGGCCGCCGAGGATGATGCGGTCCGGGTTGAGGATGTTCACCAGGCCCGCGAGGCCCAGTCCGAGGCGGTCGATGAGGGCCTCGGTGGCGGTGCGGACGGCCGGGTCGTCGTAGTGGTCGCGGATCAGCTCGTTCGACTGCTGGAGCAGGGACACCTCGGGCCCTGGCGCGCGGCCCACGGCGTCGAGGAAGGCCAGCGGGTCGGCCTCGACGTCCAGGCAGCCGCGGCTGCCGCAGTGGCAGGGACGGCCCTCGGGGTTGACGGTCAGGTGGCCGACTTCCAGCGCGAGACCCGAACTGCCGGTGTGCAGGCGGCCGTCGAGGACCAGCGCCCCGCCGACGCCCCGGTGTCCGGTGGCCACGCACAGCAGGTCGCGGGCGCCGCGGCCCGCGCCGTGCCGGTGCTCGGCGAGCGCGGCGAGGTTGACGTCGTTGCCCGCGAAGGCCGGTCCGGCGATACCGGCGGCACGAACGCACTCCGCGAAGATCCGGCGGACGGGGGCGCCCACGGGCCAGGCCAGGTGCAGCGGGTTCAGCGCGGTCCCGTCGGGCTCGGCGACGGCGGAGGGGACCGCGAGACCGGCGCCCACACAGCGCAGACCGGTGGTGCGCAGCAGCTCGGCGCCCGCCTCGACGACCGAGGCGAGGACCTTCGCCGGGTCGGCGTCGACGGTCTCGCAGCCGGGTGCGGTGGCGACGATCCGGCCGCCCAGGCCGACCAGCGCCGCCCGGAATCCGTCGGCGTGCACCTGCGCGGCGAGGACGACGGGCCCTTCCTCGGCGACCGCGAGCCGGTGCGAGGGCCGGCCCTGCGAACCGGCGGCCGCGCCGGGCCGGGCGTCGACCCGGATCAGCCCGAGCGCCTCCAGCTCGGCGGCGACCGCGCCGGCCGTGGCGCGTGTCACTCCGAGTTCGGCGGTGAGCACGGCGCGGGTGGGGGCGCGTCCGGTGTGCACGAGCTCCAGAGCGGGCCCGAGCGCACCGCGTCCCCGGTCCAACCGCGTCCTCGAGGTCGTTCCTTCCCCCGTCGGCCGGGGGTCCGCCTTGCCGCTCATGAGGGCGAGTCTCCCATGATCCGCTGTGCCACCGTCCTACCGGCCACTGACTCTGAGCGTGATGTTCAGCCGTCCGGCCAGCCCCAACTCCGGGGGCGCGGTACCCGGGTACACCTTCGGTACGCCGTGGTACGCGAGCCGTGAGGGCCCGCCGAACACGAACAGGTCGCCGCTGCGCAGTTCGACGTCCGTGTACGGCTTCGTCCGCGTCTGGGTGTTGCCGAACCGGAAGACACAGGTGTCGCCGAGGCTCAGGGACACCACCGGGTCGTCCGCCATCTCGTCGCTGTCGCGATGCATGCCCATGCGGGCGTCGCCGTCGTAGAAGTTGATCAGTGCGATGTCGTACGGCGGTGAGGTCGCCCCGGGTGCGCTCCCCGCCGTGGGAGAGGGTGCCCCGAAGGCGTCCCGGACCGCGCTGCGGCCCAGCTCCCCCAGCCACTCGGGGAACGGCTTGACCGGGGCTCCGTCGCCGTCGACGACGGTGCGGGCGTAGGCGTACGGGTACCAGTGCCAGCCCAGGCAGACCTGCCGGGCGGTCATCGTGCCGCCGCCGGGGGTACGGACCGAGCGCAGCCCGGCCGGGGGGCGGGCCCACTCCCGGCAGGCCTCCAGCAGCTCGTGCTGGCGGCTCGTGTCGAGCCAGTCCGGCAGGTGCACCGCGCCCGGCGCGACCTCCGTGCGGGGCCTGGGGAACAGCTCGCCATCCATGAGGCCATCCTGCCCGAACAGTCCTGAGCTGCGGCTCCGATAGCCTGGACCCACGATGAACGACCGTATGGTGACGCCCTGGGGCCAGCTCACGCTGGCCCGTTTCCCCGAGGACCCGCGTGACAGGCTTCGTGCCTGGGACGCCTCGGACGAGTACCTGCTGACGCACCTGGCCGAACAGGCGGTCCCGCTGTCCGGCACGGTCGTTGTCCTGGGTGATCGCTGGGGCGCGCTGTCCACGGCGCTCGCCGCGCACCGGCCGGTGCAGATCACCGACTCCTACCTCTCCCAGGAGGCGACCCGGGCGAACCTGGCCCGGGGCGGTGTCGAGACCGGGGCGGTGCGGCTCCTCACCACCCAGGACCCGCCGCCCGGCCGGATCGACGTCCTGCTGGTGCGGGTGCCGAAGAGCCTGGCCCTGCTGGAGGACCAGCTGCTGCGGCTGGCGCCCGCGGTGCACGAGGGCACCGTCGTCGTCGGGACCGGGATGGTGAAGGAGATCCACACCTCGACGCTGAAGCTGTTCGAGCGGATCCTCGGACCGACCCGCACCTCGCTCGCCGAGAAGAAGGCGCGGCTCATCTTCTGCACGCCCGGGACGGCACCGCGTACGACCACCAGTCCGTGGCCGTACCGCTACGAGCTGCCCGACGGCATCGGCGCGGTCTCGGGGCGCACGGTGGTCAATCACGCGGGTGTCTTCTGTGCCGACCGCCTGGACGTCGGCACCCGGTTCTTCCTCCAGCACCTGCCGGACAGCAAGGGCGCGCAGCGGGTCGTGGACCTGGGCTGCGGCAACGGGGTCGTCGGTACGGCGGTGGCGCTGGCGAACCCCGAGGCCGAGGTGCTGTTCGTGGACGAGTCGTTCCAGGCCGTGGCCTCGGCGGAGGCGACGTACAAGGCGAACGGCGTTCCGGGGCACGCCGAGTTCCGGGTCGGGGACGGGCTCGCCGGAGTGGCGGACGGGAGTGTCGACCTCGTGCTCAACAATCCGCCGTTCCACTCCCATCAGACCACCACCGACGCCACTGCCTGGCGGATGTTCACGGGCGCGCACGGTGCGCTGCGGCCGGGCGGCGAGCTGTGGGTGATCGGCAACCGTCATCTGGGCTACCACGCCAAGCTGCGCCGGCTGTTCGGGAACAGTGAACTGATGGCCAGTGACCCGAAGTTCGTGGTGCTGAGGGCTGTCAGGAAGTAGTCGGCGTCAGCCCAGCACCCGGATGATCCCCGCCACGGCCCGCGCCATCGCCGCCCGCCCCACTCCCAGGTACGTGCGCGAGTCGACCGCCTCGGGGTGGGCGGTGAGGAACTCGCGTATGGCGCCGGTCATGGCGATGTTGAGGGCGGTGCCGATGTTGATTTTGCTGATGCCGCCCGCGACGGCGGCGGTCAGTTCGTCGTCCGGCAGGCCCGAGGAGCCGTGCAGGACGAGCGGTACGTCCAGCGCGCCGGAGAGGCGTGCGAGGAGGGCGTGGTCGAGGCTGGCGGTGCGGGTGGTCATCGCGTGCGAGCTGCCGATGGCGACGGCGAGGGCGTCCACGCCGGAGTCGGTCACGAAGGTGCCGGCCTCGGCGGGGTCGGTGCGGGCGCCGGGCGTGTGGGCGTCGAGCGGCGGTTCGCCGTTCTTGCCGCCGACCTCACCCAACTCCGCCTCGATCCAGAGGCCTTGGGCATGGGCCCAGTCCGCTGCGGCGCGGGTGGCGGCGAGGTTCTCCCGGTAGGGCAGGTGGGCGGCGTCGTACATCACGGAGCTGAATCCGGCGTCCGCGGCCTGTCTCAGGAGGGCGTCGCTCTGGACGTGGTCCAGGTGCAACGCGACGGGGACGGCGGCGCGTTCGCACGCGGCGACGGCGGCGCGGGCGAGGGGTTGCAGGCGTCCGAGGCGGAACTTGACGGCGTTCTCGCTCACTTGGAGGACGACGGCGGCGTCCGCCGACTCGGCGCCGGCGACGACCGCCTCGACGTGTTCGAGCGTGACGACGTTGAACGCGGCGACGGCGCGGTGCGCGGCCGCGGCCCGCGTGACGAGCTCGCCGGTGGTCACCAGAGGCACGGCCGCTCCTACGAACCGGCGAGGATCACGGAACGGGTGAGATGGCGCGGCCGGTCCGGGTCGAGACCCCGGTCCGCGGCGACGGCCACGGCGAGCCGCTGGGCGCGGACCAGTTCGGCGAGCGGGTCGAGACCGCCCGCGACCCACAGTCCGCCGGTCTCCCGCACCTGCTCGGCCAGCCCCTCGGGCGCCTCGCCGAACATCCAGGTCGCGGTCCCCGCGGTGGTGATGCTGATGGGGCCGTGCCGGTACTCCATGGCCGGGTAGGCCTCGGTCCAGGACAGGGCCGCCTCGCGCATCTTCAGGCCGGCCTCGTTGGCCAGCCCCACGGTCCAGCCGCGGCCGAGGAAGGTGAACTGCGTGCAGTGGACGAGTCCGTCCGGCAGCGGGGCGGCGAGTGCGCTGCGGGCGTCGGCGACGACGGCGTCGGTGTGCAGACCGAGGTGGGCGCGGAGCAGGGTCAGGGCGGTGGTCGCGAACCGGGTCTGCACGACGGACCGTTCGTCCGCGAAGTCGAGCACGACGACGTCGTCGGCTGCCCGCATGACCGGTGTGTGCGGGTCGGCGGTGAGGGCCGTGGTCCGGGTACGGCCCTTCAACCGCCCGAGCAGTTCCAGCACTTCGGTGGTGGTGCCGGAGCGGGTGAGGGCGAGGACACGGTCGTACGGGCGGCCGTGCGGGTACTCCGAGGCGGCGAAGGCGTCCGTCTCGCCCTGTCCCGCGCCCTCGCGCAGCGCCGCGACGGACTGCGCCATGAAGTACGACGTGCCGCACCCCACGATCGCGACCCGCTCCCCCGGCGCCGGCAGCACGGCGGCATGGTCCGGCGCCTCGGCCGCCGCCCGGATCCAGCACTCGGGCTGACTGACCAGCTCGTCCTCGACATGGGTCATGTCGCGGCCCCTCCCCGTCAACGAACACCGCGGTGATTGTTTCTGCAAGATATAGCGAGGTTTCGAGCATAATCAAGCATTCGAGTGACATCGGGGTGCGCTAAGGTCACGGAGAGGTCGAGGAATGGAGGCCGCGGATGTCCCGCGACGCCCGCTGGAAAGCGCTGCTGGAACTGCTCGTGGAGCGCGGCCGGCTGGACGTCGAGGAGGCCGCCGCCGAACTGGGGGTCTCGTCCGCCACGATCCGCCGCGACTTCGACCAGCTGGCCGAACAGCAGATGCTCGTGCGCACCCGGGGCGGCGCGGTCGTGCACGGGGTCTCCTACGAGCTGCCGCTGCGCTACAAGACGGCCCGGCACGCCTCCGAGAAGCAGCGCATCGCCCAGGCCGTCGCCGCTCTCGTCACCCCCGGCACCGCCGTGGGCCTCACCGGCGGCACGACCACGACCGAGGTGGCCCGCGCCCTGGCCGTCCGCCCCGACCTGGCATCCGGCTCCCCCGCGCTCACCGTCGTCACCAACGCGCTGAACATCGCCAACGAGCTGGCCGTACGCCCGCAGTTCAAGATCGTGGTGACCGGCGGGGTGGCGCGTCCGCAGTCGTACGAGCTCATCGGGCCGCTCGCCGACGGGGTGCTGAGCCAGATCACCATCGATGTGGCGGTGCTCGGTGTGGTCGCCTTCGACGTCACGCACGGCGCGGCCGCGCACGACGAGGCCGAGGCGGCGATCAACCGGCTGCTGTGCGAGCGCGCCGCGCGGGTGATCGTGGCCGCCGACTCCAGCAAGCTGGGGCAGCGCGCGTTCGCCCGGATCTGCGCGTCCGACGCGGTGGACACGCTGGTCACGGACACGGCGGCCGACGAGGACGCCGTGCGGGGCTTCGAGGAGGCGGGGATCCGGGTCGTCGCGGTCTGATTCCGTTCGCCGCACCTGCCGGGCCGAACCGACCTAGGGTGGTTCCAGGGAGGCCGCGATGAGCGCAACACCTTTGGACCAGCCGGACCAGCCGTATCTGCCGATCGCCGAGCACGGGCTGATCGGCGACCTGCGGAGCGTGGCGCTGGTGGGCACGGACGGCACGATCGACTGGTACTGCTGCCCGTCCTTCGACGCCCCCAGCGTCTTCGCCTCGATCCTCGACGCGGAGCGCGGCGGGTCCTTCCAGCTCGCCGCGTCGGTGCCGGCGAAGACGAAGCAGTTCTACTGCCCCGACACCAACGTCCTGATCACCCGCTTCTTCACCGAGGACGGCGTCGGCGAGGTGCAGGACTTCATGCCGGTGGACGGCGAGTCGGCCGAGACCGAGCGGCACCGGCTGATCCGGCGGGTGGTGTGCGTACGCGGCTCCATCCCGTTCCGCACCCGTGTCGCCCCGCGGTTCGACTACGGCAGGACGCCGCACACCGTGCGCATGGCCGGTGACGTCGCCGTCTTCGAATCGGAGCAGCTGTCGCTCGGCCTGACCGCGACCGTGCCGCTGGAGACCGACGGCCAGGACGCCCGCGCCGACTTCAAGCTCGCCGAGGGCGAGTCGGCGGTGTTCGCGCTGGACCAGGTCGGCGGTGAGGTGACCCCGCGCAGATGCGCCCGCACCGAGGCCGAGGAGCAGTTCAGCAGCACGGTCGCCTACTGGCGCCGCTGGCTCTCCGCCTCCAAGTACCGGGGCCGGTGGCGGGAGATGGTGCACCGCTCGGCCCTCACCCTGAAACTGCTCACCTACGCGCCGACCGGCGCGATCGTGGCCGCGCCGACCACGAGCCTGCCCGAACAGCTCGGCGGGGAACGCAACTGGGACTACCGGTACGTGTGGGTGCGGGACGCCGCGTTCTGTGTGTACGCCCTGCTGCGGCTCGGCTTCACCGGCGAGGCCGAGGCGTTCATGAACTTCGTGACCGAGCACATCAGTCCGGGCGACGGCAAACCCTCCGGACCCCTGCAGATCATGTACGGCATCGACGGCCGCACCGATTTGACCGAGACCGAACTCCCCCACCTCGAAGGGCATCAGGGCTCCGCGCCGGTGCGGATCGGCAACGCCGCGGCGGACCAGCTCCAGCTGGACATCTACGGCGCGCTGATCGACTCGATCTACCTCTACGACAAGTGGGCCAAGCCGATCTCCAGCGACCAGTGGGACGACGTGTGCGCCCTGGTGGAGTGGGTGTGCGAGCACTGGGACCAGCCCGACGAGGGGATCTGGGAGACCCGGGGCGGCCGCAAGAACTTCCTGTACTCGCGTCTCATGTGCTGGGTGGCGATCGAGCGGGCGATCCGCATGGCGAACCGCCGCGGTCTGCCGGCCGATCTGCCGCGCTGGCTGGAGTGCCGCGACACGATCTACCGGCGGATCATGAGCCGCGGCTGGTCCGAGACCCGCAAGGCGTTCGTGCAGCACGAGGACGGCGACGTGCTGGACGCGGCCGTCCTCATGATGCCGCTGACGAAGTTCATCGCCCCGACCGACCCCAAGTGGCTGTCCACCCTGGACGCGCTCACCCAGGAGCTGGTCTCCGACTCCCTGGTCTACCGCTACGACCCGCTGGCCAGCCCCGACGGGCTGCGCGGCGACGAGGGCACGTTCTCCATCTGCTCCTTCTGGTACGTCGAGGCGATGGTGCACGCCGGCCGGGTCGACGAGGCACGGCTCGCCTTCGAGAAGATGCTCACGTACGCCAACCATCTGGGCCTGTACGCCGAGGAGATCAGCCACACCGGCGAGCAACAGGGCAACTTCCCGCAGGCGTTCACGCATCTCGCGCTCATCAGCGCGGCGTTCAACCTGGATCGCGCGCTGGGCTGACGGCGGCCCGGGGCCGGGCCACTCGTCGGGCACACCCGCGTCAGGCGCACCCGCGGGCGGCTCAGCCGGAGTGTGCCGCCTGCCTGGCGAGCAGTGAGCGATGGATCTCGCCGGCCCGGATCGCCGTCGTGGACAGCAGGGTCGAGGTCAGTCCGTGGGTGTGCTCGGTGCCGCCCTGGAGGTAGATGCCCGCGGTGACGTCGGGGGCGGTCTCCACGCGGTGGTCGCGGGTCACGCGGATGGCGTCCCCGTCGTCCCGGAGACAGACCTTGGCCGCCTCTCCGAGCAGGGCCGTGAAGTCGCGCGGCCGGTAGCCGGTGGCGTGCACCAGCAGGTCGGCCTCCATGGTCCGCTCGTCGCCGGTGGGAAGGTACTCGACGGTGATGTCGAGGGCGTTGTCGGCGCGTTGGCTCACCTCACGGATGCGGGAGACGTTCAGGAAGCGCAGCCGCTCCCGGCCGGTGACCTTCTCGCGGTACGCGCTCGCGTACAGGGACTCGATCAACTCCATGTCGACCACGGAGTAGTTGGTCGAGCGGTGGTAGTCGAAGAGGGACTGTTTCACCTCCGACGGGGAGGTGAAGTACACGTCCACCGCCTCCGGGTCGAAGATGCGGTTGGCGAACGGGCTGTCGTCCGCCGGGGTGTAGCCGTACTTGGAGAAGACCGCGCAGACCTCGGCCTCCGGGAAGGAGCGGTGCAGGTAGTCGACCGACTCGGCGGCGCTCTGCCCCGCGCCCAGCACGACGGCCCGCCGCACGGACTTGCCCTCGGCGAGGAGCTTTTCCACGCCGGGCAGCAACTGGCTGTTGTGCCAGACCCGTTCGGACAGTTCGGCGCCCGGTGGCACATGGGGTTCCAGCCCGACGGCCACGGTCAGGTTGCGGGCCCGGTACGTCCTCCCGCCGCAGACCACCTCGAAGCTGGTGACGGCGCCCGAGTCGTCCCGGACCGGGTCGACGGCGGTCACCTCGTGGTCGTAGGCGACGAGCGAGCGGACCCGCTCGGCGGCCCATTCGAAGTACTCGTGGAACTCGACGCGCAGCGGGAACAGGGTCTTCTGGTTCAGGAAGTCGACCAGCCGGCCGCGGTCGCGCAGGAAGCAGAGAAAGCTGAAGTCGCTGGCCGGGTCCCGTAACGTCACCAGGTCCTTCAGGAAGGACACCTGCATGGTGGCGTCGTCGATGAGCATGCCCCGGTGCCAGCCGAATCCCGGTTGGCGTTCCAGGAAAAGGGCGTCCAGCCGTCGCTCGGGTGGAAGGTCTGCGTTGTGTTCCGCAATGGCTATGGCCAGGGCCAGATTTGACGGGCCGAAGCCGATTCCGAGGATGTCGTAGGTGCGATCCGATCCCGTGAGCGGTGAGTTCACCGTGGCATCGCCTCCCTCAGGCAGCCACATGTTAGATAAGGTAAGCCTTACCTTGCAATGAGGCCGTCCGAGGGGAGCACCGCATGCGCGTCGCCATGTTCGGCTATCAGACCTGGGGGCACCGCACACTCCAGGCCCTGCTGGACTCCGACCACGAAGTCGTCCTCGTCGTCACCCACCCCAAGAGCGACCACGCCTACGAGAAGATCTGGGACGACAACGTCGCCGAACTGGCCGAGAAGAACGACGTCCCCGTCCTGCTGCGCAACCGGCCCGACGACCCCGAACTCCTCGCCGCGCTGCGGGAGTCCGGACCGGACATCATCGTCGCCAACAACTGGCGGACCTGGCTGCCACCAGAGCTGTTCGACCTGCCCCCGCACGGCACGCTCAACATCCACGACTCGCTGCTGCCGGCGTACGCAGGCTTCTCGCCGCTGATCTGGGCGCTCATCAACGGCGAGGCACGGGTCGGCGTCACCGCGCACCGCATGAACGCCGAGCTCGACGCCGGGGACATCCTCGTCCAGCGTTCGATACCGGTCGGACCGGCCGACACCGCGACCGACCTGTTCCACCGGACCGTCGACCTGATCTCGCCGATCGTGCGCGAGTCGCTCGATCTGATCGCCGCCGGCAAGGACGCCGGACAGTGGGTGCCGCAGGACCGCGGCCGGGCAAGTTTCTTCCACAAGCGGTCACTCGAGGACAGCCGCATCGACTGGAGCTGGCCCGCGGAATGCCTGGAACGCCTCGTGAGGGCCCAGTCCGACCCGTACCCGAACGCGTACACGTTCCACCGCGGAGAACGCCTCAGGATCGTCGAGGCCTCCGTGTCAGAGGCGTTCTACGGCGGCACCCCGGGCCGGATCTTCATCCGCGAGGGCGACGGCGTGGTCATCGTGGCCGGCGCCGACGCCCACACCGGCCACTGCCGTGGGCTCGTCGTCCGGCGGCTGCGCACCGAGGACGGCACCGAGTTCGCCGCCACCGACTACTTCCGGACGATGGGCGGCTATCTCACCCGGTACCCGAACTCCCGCCCGAACAACGCCGCATGACTGACCGTCACATGCGCGTTCGGGCAAGGATCGCGTCCGGAACACATTGCTAAGGCAAGGCTTACCTTGCTTTACTGACCGGCGTACCGAGTCTGCCGGCATCTGGCGAAAAGGGATGCACATGTCGAGAAAACTCCGCACCACCCTTCTCACGGTCACCCTGGCCGCCGCGCTGGCCGCCTGTGGCTCCGTGGAGGACGACGACCCCGTCTCGTCGTCCTCCGACGGCGCCTCCTCGGACGCGTTCCCCGTCACGGTCAAGCACAAGTTCGGCAGCACCCGGATCAAGTCGGCGCCCGAGCGGGTCGTGGTGATCGGCAACGGCGGTACGGACGACATCGACGCGCTCTACGCCCTCGGTGTCACGCCTGTCGCCATCTCCAAGGACGCCCTGAGCTCCGACGGCATCTACCCGTGGCTCAAGGACAGGATCGACACCGAGAAGACCAAGCTGCTCGACACGCTCACCGCGGTGGACTACGAGGCCGTCGCCGCCCTCCAGCCGGATCTGATCCTGGCCACCTCGGACTTCACGCTCGACAAGGACTACAAGAAGCTCGCCGCCGTGGCCCCCACCATCGGCTACGAGACGGCGTGGGGACAGCAGACCTGGCAGGAGCACGTGCAGGTGGTGGGCCAGGCCGTCGGCAAGCCGGACGAGGCCGAGAAGGTCGTCAAGGACACCGAGGCCCGCATCGCCGCGGTGAAGGACAAGCACCCGGGCCTCGTGGGCAAGACCTACAGCCTGTCCATCGGCAACACCCCGGCCAAGATCTACACCATCGCCTCCGAGGAGGACTTCGCCGCCAAGCTGATGAGCGAGGTCGGGCTGAAGCTGACCCCGTCGGTCACCGACATCAAGACGGTGAGCGGGAGCCCGACCGGTGAGCTGTCCTTCGAACAGCTCGACAAGCTCGACGCCGACCTGGTGATCATCGCGTTCACCACGCCGGACCTGAAGAAGGCCTTCGAGGCCAGCACGCTGGTGAAGAACATGTCCGCGGTGAAGAAGGACCACTACGTGGTGACCGACGTCGCCACGATCAGCCAGCTGCGCAGTCCGTCCGCCCTGGGCATCCCGTGGGCGCTGGACAATCTGGAGACCGGCTTCGCCAAGCTCGACTGACAGTGAGGGGGAAGGAAGGGCGGGCCGCACTCGGGGCGGGCCGCCCTTCCTCGTTCCCTACGCGTCGCGCAGGGCCGCGTCGATCTCCTCGGCCGACATGTCCTCGATCTCCAGGTGGATCGCGGCGACCCCCTCCAGCCGGCCGGGCGTCGCCTCCTCGGCGGACAGCCGCTTGGCCATGCCCCCGGCCGTGAGCGTGGCGAACAGGGCGCGGACGGACACCTCGGAGGTGTCGAGGACCTCCCGCAGCCTGCTCACGATGACCGTGGCGAGCACGGAGTCGCCGCCGAGCGCGAAGAAGCCGTCGTCGAGGCCGACGCGTTCGACACCGAGGACGTCCGCCCAGACCCGGGCCACGACCGTCTCCAGCGCGGTGCCGGGCGCCCGGTGCCCCAACTCCTCCTCGCCCTCCCAGAGTTGCCGCACGGCACGCCGGTCCAGCTTGCCGTTGGAGGTGAGCGGAAGCTCCCGCACGACGGCGATCCGCGACGGGACCATGTGCGAGGGCAGCACCGACCGCACCCACTCCCGCAGTTCCTCCGCGGCCGTGCCCCGCTCGGCGGCCACGGCGGCCGCCAGCTGGACTCCCTGCCCCCGGGTCAGCCCCGCGACAGCCCTGCGCACGGCGGGGTGCCCGGCGAGTGCCGCCTCCACCTCGCCCAACTCGATCCGGAAACCGCGCAGTTTCACCTGATGGTCGCGGCGGCCGAGGAACTCCAGGGTGCCGTCGGGCCAGTAGCGGGCGAGATCACCGGTGCGGTACCAGCGCAGGCCGTCCCGCTCGGTGAACTTCTCGGCCGTGCGCACCGGATCGGCCCGGTACCCGAGCGCCACCCCGTCCCCGCCGATCCACAGCTCGCCCGGCACCCAGTCGGGGCAGTCCCGCCCCCGGCCGTCGACGACCCGGCAGCGCACATTGCGCAAAGGGGTGCCGTACGGCACCGACTTCCACCCGGCGGGCACCTGACCGCCCGTCACCTCGCAGACCGTGGAGTGGATCGCGGTCTCCGTCGTCCCGCCGAGACCGGCGAACCGGCACCCCGGCGCCCGTTCGGCGAGGCGCCCCGGCAGATCGGTGCCGACCCAGTCGCCGCCGAGCAACACGACCCGCAGTGAGGAGAGTTCGCCGGGTGCGAGGAGCAGCATGTCGAGCAGGGGCGGTACGCAGTTCAGGAGGGTCACGCCGTGGGTGCGCACCAGCTCCGCCCACTGACCGGCCTCGCGCCGGTCGGCGTCGTCCACGAGGACCAGTGCGCCGCCCGCGCCCAGCAGCCCGAACGTGTCGTAGACGGACAGGTCGAAGTCGAGGGCGGACAGGGCCAGGCAGCGGTCCGAAGGACCCACCGCGTAGCGCTCGTTGAGGTCGTCGATGGTGTTCACCGCCGCCCGGTGCGGCACCTCGACCCCCTTGGGTTCGCCGGTCGAGCCGGAGGTGAACAGCACATAGGCGGGCTGCTCCTCGTCCACGGTCACCGGTTCCGCGAGGGGCGGGTGGTGTAGCGACACGGAGTCCAGGACTGCCCGGAATCCCGCGGTGGCCCGGATGCGCTCGCGGCGAGCCGGCGGTTGCCCGACGCCGACGGGGACATAGGCGGCGCCCGCGGCGAGCACACCCAGAACGGCCGTGATCTGGTCGGGCCCCTTCGGGAGACTGACCGCGACCGTGTCCCCGGGCCGCACACCCCGCTCCACCAGGTCGGCCGCGACCCTCAGCGACCGGTCGGCCAACTCGCCGTAGGACAAGGCCCCTTCCGAGCCCCAGAGCAGCGCAGGCGTGTCCGGCCGCTCGGCCGCCCGCTCGAAGAACCCCTGGTGGAGCAGCCGGTGACTGCGCGGCCCCTCGGTGGAGTTGACCGTCGCGCGGACCGTCTTCTCCCGCTCGCCCAGCAGCGCCGGTACCGGCTGCTCCCAGACCGCCTCCTCGGTGCCGAGCCGGCTCACCAATGCGTGGAAGGCGGCGAACATGGCGTCGACCAGGCCCGCGGGGAAGGCGTCCTCGCGCACGTCCCAGTTGACCAGGAGCCCGCCGTCGACCTCGGTCACCTGGCAGTCCAAGACCACCTGCGGGCCCTGGGAGATGATCCAGACCGGTTCCCCGAAGGACTGGCTTACGCCCGCGTCGAACAGCTCTCCCAGGTTCAGCGCGCTGGTGAACACGACCGGTGCGAGGACCTGTTCGCCCCGGTGCCGGGAGAGGTCGCGCAGTACCTCCACGCCGGAGTAGTCGGCGTGGGCGGCGTCGGTGTGCATACGGTCCTGGAGGCGCCGGGCGTGCGCGGTGAAGGACTCCTGCCCGGCCAGGTCCACGTCGAGGAGGACCGAGCTGGTGAAGTCGCCGACGAGAAGGTCGACATCGGGGTGGGAGCCGCGGCGGTCGAACATCGGGATGTTGAGCAGGAAGCGCGCCTGACCGCTGAAGGCGGCCAGCACCTCCGAGAAGGCGGCCGCCACCGCCATCGCCGGGGTGAGTCCGTGCCGGTGGGCCCGGGCGGTCAGGCGCTGCTTCTCCTGCGCCCGCAGCCAGTGGTGGCGGCGCGTGACCCGGGTGGGGTCGGCGCGCTCCGCCTCGGGCACGAGCGGGAGTTCGGGTGCGCTGGGCAGTTCGGGGATGCGCTCCTGCCACCACTTCCGCGAGTCCTCGCGGCTGAGCCGCCGTACGGTGGCGCGTTCGGCGAGGTACTCCGGGTAGCTGGTGCGGATCGGCGGCAGCGGGGTCGCCGGGTGCTCGTAGAAGTGGGCGAGGTCGGAGAGCAGGACGCGGTAGCTGAGGGCGTCCGCGGCGAGCATGTCGACGTCCACGTGGAGCCTGCTGCGGCCGCCCGGCAGCAGGGAGAGCCGGACGGAGAAGACCTCGCCGGCCGCGACGTCGAGCCGGGCGTGCGAGGAGGAGTGCCGCAGGGACTCCAGTTCGGCCGCGACGGTGTCGGCGTCCAGTCCTCGCAGGTCGTTGACGACGGTCGCGGGGCGGGTGAGGGCGGGGAGGATCTCCTGGCGGCCGTCGTCGCCGAAGCGGGCGCGCAGCATTCCGTGCCGCTCCACGAGGGCGCGTACGGCGGTGTCGAGCCGCTCCGGGTCCACCCCGGCGCCGTCGAACTCGACGTAGAGATGCGCGGCGACGGAGCCGAGGGTGGTGTCCTCGCCGCGGCCGATCCGGTAGGCGTGCTGCATGACGGCCAGCGGGAACGGCTCGCCCGGATCGGCCGCCGGAACCGTCATGGGAGCGGGCTCGGGTTCGGGTTCGGGTGCCGCGCCCGTACGGGCCGTCAGCAGTGCCCGCCAGGCCCGCAGGGTGGGTTCCTTGGCCAGTTCCGCGAACGTGACGCGGACACCTTGCCGGCGCCAGCCGCTCGCGATCTTCATCAGGGTGATGGAGTCCAGGCCCCAGGTGATGAGGCTGTCCTCGTCGCTCGGCGGGGTGTCCGCGCCGAATGTGTCGGTGACCGAACGGAGCAGCTCGTCCGCGGTCGGGGGGTGCTGCGTCACCGGTTCCTCCGCTGGTTCAGAAGTCGTCGTTCTCGAAGTCGTCGATGTCCTCTTGGGTCAGCTCCACCAGCGGGAGGTCGGACGGCGTCAGGCCGCCCGCCGGAGATTCCCCGGCATGGCGTACGAGCCCGTGCAGGGCCCGCTCCCACAGGGCGAGCAGGTCGGTGGCCTCCGCGGGAGTCAGGAACGACTCGGGCCAGGCCGCCCAGATGTGCAGCCGGAGGCCGTCGTCCCCGTCGACGGCGACGGCGTTGATCTCCAGCCCGAAGCGCGCGGGTCCCGCGAGAGGCAGCATCGGAGCCTCGGGGGCGAGGTCCCAGGGGTCGTCGGCGGAGGCCGAGGCGGTGAACCGGCCGAGGTAGTTGAAGGCGACCTGCGGCTGCGGGAGCTTCTCCAGGGGCGCCGAGGTGTCGGGGTTGAGGTGGCGCAGCAGGCCGTAGCCCAGACCGCCGTCCGGTACGGCACGCAGCTGCTCCTTGACGCGCTTGAGTGCCGTGCCCGCCGCGGGACCGCCGTCGAGCGCCTCGCCGAGGTCCAGGGGGCCGGGGTCGATGCCGACCGGGTGGAAGGTGGTGAACCAGCCGACCGTGGCCGACAGGTCCACGCCCTCGGCGATGGCCTCCTCGCGGCCATGGCCCTCGACGCCGACGAGCAGCGAACGTCCCGTCAGGTCGCCGCGTTCCTCGCGCCAGTCGGCGGCCGCCACCGCGAGCGCGGTCAGCAGGACGTCCGGGACGGCGGCATGGTAGGCGGCGGGCACGGACGTCAGCAGCGGTCCGGTGATCCCGGGCGGGAGCACGAGCGTCTGCTCGCGCTGGGTGTCTCCGGGGTCGGGGACCCGCTCGACCAGTGGCCGGGCGTTCTCCGACACCCAGGTCCACCAGGGGAGTTCGCTCCCCCGCTTGCCGGCTTCCTCGCCCAGGAGCCTGCTCCAGGTCCGGAAGGACGTCCCGGTGCGCGGGAGGGCCTCGCCCGACTGCCAGGTCTCCGCCAGATCCGAGGTGATGATCCGCCAGGACACCCCGTCGACGACCAGGTGATGGGCCACGAGGAGCAGCCGCGCGGAGTCGGCGAACCAGACGGCCTGGAGCATGCGCCCGGACGCCGGGTCGAGCCGGGCCACGGCGGCGGCCAGCTCCTCGTGGACGTCCGTGCCCCGCACCTGGCCGAGCAGGTCCTCCGCCCGCACGGTCCCCTCGGCGGGTACCACCAGCCGGCCGGAGAGCCGGGCGCGCAGCAGGTCGTGCCGGTCCACCACCCTCTGCAGGACGGCGGCCAGGGTGTCGTAGGAGAGTTCCGGCGGCGTCACCAGCAGGACGGCCTGGGCGAGACCGTCGTACGATCCCGCCGTCCACCGCATGATCGGCGTCAGCTCCACCTCGCCGACCGGCTCGTCGACCGGGCCGGTCTCGGTGCGCTCCGCCGCGGCGGCCGCCGCCAGGCCCGCCGGGGTGGGGGTCTGGAAGACCTGGCGGGGGCTGATGGCGAGCCCGGCCCTGCGGGCCAGGGTGACCAGACGGATGGAGACGATGCTGTCGCCGCCGAGTTCGAAGAAGTTGTCGTCGACGCCGACCTGTCGCAGGCCCAGGAGGGACGCGAACAGCTCGCACAGCTGCCGTTCGCGGGCGTCGGCGGGCTCCCGTGTCGCGGCGGCGGTGCTCGTGGTCTCGGGGGCGGGCAGCGAGGCGCGGTCCACCTTGCCGGAGGGCAGCAGCGGGAAGGCGTCCAGGACGGTGAGGGTGGCCGGGACCATGTGTTCGGGGAGGCTTTCACGGAGCCATACGGGCAGGTCGGTGAGGTCGCCCGCGGCCAGGCAGTAACCGGCCAGACGCTTGACGCCCGGCGTGTCCTCGCGGATCACCACCACCGCCCGCCGGACGCCGGGATGCTGTTCGAGGATCGCCTCGATCTCCTCCAGCTCGACGCGCATCCCGCGGATCTTGACCTGGTTGTCGGCGCGGCCGAGGAACTCCAGGGTGCCGTCGCGCTGCCAGCGCACGAGGTCGCCGGTGCGGTAGAGGCGTTCGCCGGGCGGTCCGAACGGGTCGGCGACCCAGTGGTCGGCGGTACGCCGGGGGTCGTTGACGTAGCCGCGGCCGAGGTAGACGCCGCCCGCGTACAGCTCTCCGGGCACGCCCACCGGGGTGGGCTGGAGGCGTTCGTCGAGGACGTAGAGGCGGGTGTTGCCGTTGGGGCGGCCGATGGAGACGGCGCTGCGGATGGCGCCGGTGCGGTAGACGACGTGGCTGACTCCGATGGTGGCCTCGGCGGGGCCGTACCCGTGGTACATCACGGCCCTGCCGGCGGTCCGGAAGCGGGCGAACAGCTCGGGGGTGAGCACCTCGCCGCCGCACCACACATGCCTCAGCGACCGCGCCCGCCGGGCGAAGCCGTCGAGTTCGAGGAGCAGGTCGAGCATCGAGGAGACCAGGTAGGTGAAGGTCACCCGGTGGCGTTCGACGGTGTCCAGGAGGTAGTCGACGTCCCGTTCGCCGCCGGGCTCGGCGACCACCACCCGGCCGCCGTTCACCAGCGGCAGGAAGATCTCGTTGATGGAGATGTCGAAGCCGAGCGGGGCCTTGAACAGGGCCGCGTCGTCCGTCCCGAAGCCGAGCAGGCCGCGTTGCCACAGCAGCCGGTGCGCGATGGCCCGGTGCCGGATCATCGCGCCCTTGGGGACGCCGGTCGAGCCGGAGGTGTAGATGACGTAGGCGAGCCCTTCGGGGTCGACGGGGACGCACGGGTTCGCGGTGTCCGTCACCGGGTCCCGCAGGTCGACGGCGAGGGCGGGCGGTCCGCCGGGGACGGCTGCGCCGAGCACCGCTGTCAGCCCGGCGTTCGCGCACACCTCGGCGATACGCCGGGCGGGCCAGGACGGCTCCAGCGGCACGAACGCCCCGCCCGCCTTGAGGACCGCGAGCAGGGCGACGACCATCTCCACCGAGCGTTCGAGGTGGATGCCGACGCGGTGCTCCGGGCCCACTCCCAGGGACGTCAGCCGGCGGGCGAGGGCGTTGGCGCGGTGGTTGAGCTCGCCGTAGGTCAGTGCCGTTCCGCCGGGGGTGCCGTACTCCACGGCCGTCAGCTTCGGGGTCCGTGCCGCCTGTTCCTCGACCAGTGCGGTGAGGGTGGTGGACGGCATGGGGTGCGCGGTGTCGTTCCACTCCTCCAGCAGCCGCGTCCGTTCGCGCGGGCTGAGGAGGTCGGCGGCGGCCACGGGACGGTCCGGCTCGGCGGCGAGTTCGGTGAGCAGCCGGACGTATCGCTCGGCCATGTCCTGTGCGGTCGCGGCGTCGTACAGGTCACGGCTGAAGACGAGCGAGCCGGTGAGTCCGCCGCCGTCGGGCCGCTCGAAGACGTGGAAGGCCAGGTCGGTCTTGGCGGTGTAGTGGTCGACGCGCAGCTCGTGGAGTGTGAGTCCGGCGAACTCCCTTTCCTCTTGCGGGGCTTGCTGGTGGGCCAGCATCACCTGGAAGAGCGGGTGGCGGCCCATCGAGCGGGTCGGGGCGAGCGCGTCCACGAGTCGCTCGAACGGCAGGTCCTGGTGGGCGTAGGCGTCGACATCGGCCTCGCGGACGCGGGCGAGGAGGGTGCGGTACGTCGGGTCTCCGGAGACGTCGGTGCGCAGCACCAGGGTGTTGACGAAGAGGCCGACGAGGTTGTCGAGGGCGGCGTCGCCGCGGCCGGCCACCGGGGTCCCGAGGGGAATGTCGTGCCCCGCGCCGAGGCGGCTGAGCAGGACGGCGAGGGCGGCCTGGAGCGCCATGAAGACGGTGCCGCCGGCTTCGGTGGCGAGGTCACGCAGGGCGCGGTGGGTGTCGGCGTCGACGGTGAAGTCGGCCGCTCCCGCGTTGTACGAGTGGATGGCCGGACGCGGCCGGTCCACGGGCAGCTGGAGTTCCTCGGGAAGACCGGCCAACTGGCTGGTCCAGTAGTCCAGTTCCCCTTCGTGGTCGGCCAGTTCCCGCTGCCAGAGCGTGTAGTCCGCGTACTGCACGGGCAGGGGCGGCCACTCGGGCGGCCCGCCTCGCAGCCGTGCCGCGTAGGCCCGCTCCAGGTCCGCGAGGAGGGGGTCCGCGGACCAGCCGTCCGTGGCGATGTGGTGGACCAGCAGGAACAGCGCGTGCTCCTCGGGGGCGAGGGCGTACAGCGTGGCGCGTACGGGGATCTCGGCGTCCAGCGAGAAGCAGTGCGCCGCGGCTTCCCTCAGCTGCGCGTCGAGGGCGTCCGGCTCGCCGGGCACCACGTCGAAGGGGACGACGGCGTCCGCCACGACCTCCTGCCGGGGCACGCCGTCCTGGTCCGGGAACACCGTGCGCAGCGCCTCATGACGGCCCACGACGTCCTGAAGCGCCTGCCGGAGGGCGTCGGGGTCGAGCGGTCCGGTGAGGCGTACGGCGGTGTGGATGTTGTAGGTGGGGCTCGGACCTTCCAGCCGGTGCAGGAACCACAGCCTGGCCTGTGCGGAGGACAGCGGGACAAGGTCCGGTCGGCGCGCGGGCCGCAGTACCGGGCGCTGTTCGGCCGGGGACTCCAGCAGCGGGGCGAGGGCGGCCACGGTCGGGGTGTCGAAGACGGCTCGCAGCGGGAGCGTGACACCCAGCTCGGCCCGGACCCGGGCGACCAGGCGGGTGGCGAGCAGGGAGTGGCCGCCGAGGGCGAAGAACTCGTCGTGGATGCCGACGGCGGGCAGTCCGAGCAGATCGGCGAAGAGCACGCCGAGGGCCGCCTCGGCCTCGGTGCGGCGTGCGGTGGCGGTGGTGAGGTCCGTGAGGTCGGGGGCCGGCAGGGCTGCGCGGTCCAGTTTTCCGTTGGGGGTGAGGGGCAGTTCGTCGAGGATCACGACCGCCGTGGGCAGCAGATGCTCCGGCAGGGTGGCCTTGAGGTCCTGCCGGACCCGGAGCGGTTCGAGGCGGGCGCCGGGCTGCGGGACCGCGTACGCCACCAACTGCGGCTCGTCTGTTCCGCGTACCGTCACGGCCGCCTGCGACACACCGGGCAGGGCGGCCACGGCCGCCTCCGTCTCCCCCGGCTCGACGCGAACACCGCGGATCTTCACCTGGTCGTCGGAGCGGCCCAGGAATTCGAGCGCGCCCCGCACGGTCCAGCGCACGAGGTCGCCGGTGCGGTAGAGGCGGGCGCCCGGCGGCCCGTAGGGGTCGGCGACGAAGCGGCCGGCGGTGAGGACGGGGCGGTTCAGATAGCCGCGGGCCAGCTGGGTGCCGCCCAGATAGAGCTCGCCGGGGACTCCGGGCGGGACCGGGCGCAGGTTCGCGTCCAGGACGAGGGTGCGGGTGTTCCACACCGGTCGGCCGATCGGTACGGAGCCGGCGGCGGTCCGGGTGCCGTCGGCGCATGCCCAGGCGGTGACGTCGACCGCGGCCTCGGTGGGGCCGTAGAGGTTGTGCAACTCGGTGCCGTCGAGCAGGCGGGCGAAGCGCTCGGCGAGTTCGGTGGGCAGTGCCTCACCGCTGCACACCACGCGGCGCAGCACACCGCGCACGTGCGCGGCGGCGGAGTCGTCGAGGAAGGCCCGCAGCATGGAGGGGACGAAGTGGGCGGTGGTCACCCGTTGTTCGCGGATGAGCTCGGCGAGATGGCCGGGGTCGCGGTGGCCGCCGGGACGGGCGAGCACGAGGCCCGCGCCGGTGATCAGCGGCCAGAAGAACTCCCAGACGGAGACGTCGAAGCCGGCCGGTGTCTTCTGCAACACGCGGTCGTCGGGGCCGAGTCGGTACGTGTCCTGCATCCACAGCAGCCGGTTGACGATCGCGGCGTGCGCGACGGCGGCCCCCTTGGGGCGGCCGGTGGAGCCGGAGGTGTAGATGACGTAGGCCGGGTGCTCGGGGCGCAGGGGCCGGAGGCGTTCGGCGTCGGTGGGTTCGGTCGCGTCGAGGTGGGCGTACTCCTCCTCGTCCGGCACCAGGACAGGTGCCCCGTAGTCGGCCTCGGTGTGCGCCAGGACCAGGGTCGGCCGGGAGTCCTCGACCATGTACGCCAGCCGCTCCGCGGGGTAGCCGGGGTCCAGCGGGAGGTAGGCGCCCCCCGCCTTCAGCACCGCCAGCAGCGCCACCACCAGGCCGGGGCCGCGCTCCAGGGCGACGCCCACCAGGTGTTCGGGGCCGACTCCGCGGGAGATCAGCAGGCGGGCGAGGCGGTTGGCGCGGGCGTGCAGTTCGGCGTGGTCGAGGGTTTCGTCGGCGATGAGTGCGGGGGCGTGCGGGGTGCGTGCCGCCTGCTCGGCGAGCAGGTCCGCGAGGGTGGTGTCGGGGACGGGGTGGGCCGTGGAGTTCCAGTCCTCAAGGACCTGGCGCTCCTCGGCGGAGGTCATCAACGGGAGGCGGGACACGGCGAGTTCCGGGTCGGCGAGGGCCGCCGCGAGAAGCGTCTCCAGTTGGCGCAGGAGCCGGTCGACGGTCTCCGGTGTGAACAGAGCGCTGCGGTAGGTCGCTTCGATCCGCAGCCGGCCCTCGGTGAGGAAGGCCTCCAGGGAGAGGTCGAACTGGGTGGTGTCGTTGTGGACCGTCTCCCATGCGGCGGTCACTCCGGGAAATTGCGGCCCTTCCAGCCCCTGGGTGAGGAAGAGCAGCATGACGTCGAAGTACACGGCACGCCCCGGGTGCCGTTCGGGGCGCAGCCGCTCGACGAGCCGGTCGAAGGGCATGTCCTGGTGGGCGTAGCTCTCGGTGCACAACCGGCGGACCCGCTCGAGAAGTTCGGCGAAGTCGGGATCGCCGTCGAGGTCGGCGCGGAGTGCCAGGGTGTTGCCGAAGTTGCCGATCAGCTTCTCCAGGCCCGGCAGGTCGCGGTTCATGACCGCCGAGCCGATGGGGATGTCGGTGGCGCCGGTGGTGCGGTGCAGGAGAGCGGCCAGGCCCGCGAGCAGCACCATGAAGGGGGTGGCGCCCGACTTCCTGGCGAACTCCGTGAGCCGCTCGGTGACGTCCGGGGCGAAGGCGTGGAAGCGACGGCGGCCCTGGGCGGTGGGATGGGCGCCGCGGGGCGCGTCGACGGGCAGGGCGAGCGGCCGGGGTGGTGGTGTCAGGGCGGTGCGCCAGTACTGAAGGTGTTCGTCCAGTCGTGCGTCGGTCCAGGTCTCGCGCTGCCGGACGGCGTAGTCGGCGTACTGGACGGGCAGCGGTTCGACGGTGTCCGGGGCCTGGTAGAGGGCGCTCAGATCGCGGGAGAGGGCGTGGAACGTGCCGCCGTCCCAGGCGATGTGATGGACTGTCAGGACCAAGGTGTGGTCCTGTTCCGCGTGCCGGATCAGGACAGCCCTCAGGGAGTGGTCGGTGGCCAGGTCGAACGGGGTGGCCGACTCGGTGCGGGCCAGTTCGGCGGCGCGCTCCGGCGGCAGTTCGGCGGTGGTGAATCGGACCTCGGCCGTCGCGTCGACGACCTGTTCCGGGGTGCCGTCCTCGGCTGCCGGGTAGCGGGTGCGCAGGATCTCGTGCCGGGCGACCAGCCCCTGGAGGGCGGTGTGCAGCCGGGCCGGGTCCAGCGGGCCGCGCAGGCGGATGGTGAGGCAGACGTTGTAGGCGGGGCCGACCGGGTCGAGTTGCTGGAGCAGCCACATCCGGGACTGGGCGTACGACAGCGGCAGGCGCCCCGCGTCCGCGGGCCGGCGCGGGATGCGCTCGGCACGGGCGGGCGTGTCGGCGAGGCCCGCGTTCTCCAGCCTTCGGCGCAGCAGTTCGCGCTTGCGGGCCGCCAGGTCGGTCTCGGTCACTGGTGTCCGCCCTTCAGGAGCTGGTCGAGGGAGGCGCCCCACAGTTCGGCCAGCCGGCCGATCTCCGCCTCGGTGAAGAGCCGTTCGGGCCACTGCCAGCAGACCTTGAGGACCCCGTCCGTGATCACCGCGTCGATGACCAGGGGGTAGGGGGCCGGCATCGAGGGGTCGGCCGCGCTGCCCATGGCTCCGGTCTCGGGGGCGCTGGTGAACAGGGAGCTGTCCTGCCGCTCGCCCATGGTCATGCGGCCGAGGTAGTTGAACTCGATCTGCGGCTGCGGCAGTTCGGCCAGTTCCGCGGCGGTCGCCGGGTCGAGATGGCGGAGCAGCCCGTATCCGATGCCGTTGTCGGGCAGTTCCGGCAGTCGTCGGCCGGACTCCAGCCGGACGGGGAAGACGGTGGTGAACCAGCCGAGGGTGCTGGACAGATCGGCACCGGGAAGGAGTCGTTCCTCGCGGCCGTGGCCCTCCAGGGCGATCAGCACACTGTCGTCCGCCGTGGGGCGGGCGGCTTCCCCGCGCCAGGCGGGGACCGCGCGGGCGAGGGCCTCCAGCAGCACGTCCTGCACGTCGGTCGTCGGCGCGGGATGGTCCGTCCAGTGGCGGCGGACCGTGGCACGGGTGTCCAGGGCGGGGTCCAACGAGGCCGCGCCCAGGGGTGGCTCCGGCCGGTCCAGGATGCCTTTCCACAAGGCGAGTTCAGCCGTGCGCCGTGGGACCTCCTCGTGCAGCGCCCGGGCCCACTCCTTGAAGGAGGTGCCTCGGGGAGAGAGTTCCCTGCCCTCCCAGGCCGCCGCGAGGTCGGCCACGAGCACACCCCAGGATGCCGCGTCCGTCACCAGGTGATGCAGGACGACGAGCAGCCGTCCCTCGCGATCGGGCCCCGCGTCGAACCACAGGAACCGCGCCACCGCTCCGGCGGGCGGGTCGAGTTCGGCGACCAGCTCGTCGAAGGCGCGGGGCACGTCCGGCTGTTCGCCGTACCCGCGTCGTCGTACGCATTCCTCCGCGCGGACCGCTCCCGCCGGTGCCGTGTGCAGCCGCCACGCTCCGACGTCGGTCTGCGTGAAGGTGGCGCGCAGCAGGTCGTGCCGGTCCAGGACGGCCTGGACGGTCCGGTGCAGCCGGTCGAGGTCGGTTCCCGCGGGTGTCCGCAGGAAGCGTGCCTGGCTGACCCGGCGGAACGGGCCGCCCTGCTCGGTGAGCCAGGTCAGCATCGGGGTGAGCGGAATGTCGCCGGTGCCCGCGTCGGGGACGCTCACCGGGCGCTCGACGGCGGAGCCGGTGCGCTCGGCGAGCTCCGCGACGGTGGGCGCCTCGAAGATGTCCCGCGGCGAGACGGCCAGCCCGGCGGCGCGTGCCTGGCTGACGAGGCGCATCGACACGATGCTGTCGCCGCCGAGGGCGAAGAAGCTGTCGTGCACCCCGATGGTGTCCAGGCCGAGGACACCGGAGAACAGGGCGGCGAGGCGCTGCTCGGCCGCGTTCCGCGGTGGCGCGGCGGCCGGTCCGGCGGAGCGGGAGGGGGCGGGCAGCGCGGCGGTGTCCAGCTTGCCGTTGAGGGTGAGCGGGAAGCCGTCGACCGGGACGAAGGCCGAGGGGACCATGTAGTCGGGCAGGGCCGCGGCCGCGAACCGGCGCAGCGCGTCCTGCGCGACGTCGCCCTTCGGCACCACGTAGGCGACCAGGCGCCGCACCCCGGGGGTGTCCTCCCGTATGACGACCGCGGCGCGCTCGACGAGCTCGTGCTCCAGCAGGACCGCCTCGATCTCGCCGGGCTCGATGCGATAGCCCCTGATCTTGACCTGGTCGTCGATCCGGCCGAGGCACTCCACCAGCCCGTTCTCGGTCCACCGGGCGATGTCGCCGGTGCGGTACATGCGCGCGCCCGGCCGGTCGGCGAAGGGGTCGGCGACGAAGCGGCTCGCGGTGGCGCCCGACTGTCCGAGGTAGCCGCGGGCGAGGCCTGCTCCCGCGACGTACAGCTCGCCGTCGACGCCGACGGGGACGGGGTTGAGGTGGCCGTCCAGGATGTAGAGCGTGCCGCCCGCGACCGGTCGGCCGATGGCGGGCCGCTCGCTGAGGGCGAGGTCGCAGTCGGCGGAGTCGACGGTGCACTCGGTGGGTCCGTACAGGTTGTGCGCGGCCAGCCCGTCCGTCTCCCGCAGGGTCCGCCACAGGTCCGGGGGCACGGCCTCGCCGCCCACGCCCAGCACCTTCAACCGCCCCTGCCAGTCGCCGCCTTGGGCGACCAGTTCACCCAGCAGGGACGGGGACAGCTCGATGAACTCGATGGCGTGCTCGGTGAGGAAGCCGCGCAGGGCGTCCTGGTCGCGGCGCACCTCCTCGGGTACGAAGTGGAGTTCGTGCCCGGCGAACATCCACAGCATCGGCTGCCACGAGGCGTCGAACGCGGTCGGCCAGGCGTGCCCCACCCGCAGGGGCCGCCCGCCGACCGCTTCGGAGGCCGGTGTGTGCAGGGCGGTGTTGTGGGCGGCGAAGAGGTTGGCGATGGCCCGCTGCGGCACCACGACGGCCTTGGGGCGTCCGGTGGAGCCGGAGGTGTAGATGACGTAGGCGGGGTGCTCGGGGAGCAGGGGTGCCGGGCGGTCCTCGTCGGTGAGGTCCGAGCCGTCCGTCTCCGCCAGCCGCCGCCGGACGGCCGGGTCGTCCAGCAGGAGCGCCGTTTCAAGGACCGTCTCCGCCGTGGCCAGCAGCGCCACGGGCCGCGCGTCGGCGAGCATCCCGGCGATCCGCTCCCGTGGCCAGGCCGGGTCCAGCGGCAGATAGGCGGCGCCCGCCTTCTGGATCGCGAGGATCGCGATCATGGTGTCCGGCGTCGGCGGCAGGGCGAACGCCACGATCCGCTCGGGACCGGCGCCCGACTCCACCAGCAGCCGGGCCAGTTGGTTGGCCCGCGTGTTCAGTTCGGCGAAGGTCAGCCGCCGGCCGGCTCCCACGACCGCGACAGCGTCCGGAGTCCGGGCCGCCTGGCCCTCGAACACCGCGGGCATGGTGGCCCGCGCCGACGGCGGCCGCTCCCCCACCCCTCCCGCGAGCAGCGCGGCCCGCTCCTCGGGCGTGAGGACGTCCAGGGCGGCCAGCGGGGTGTCGGGCGCCGCCACGACCGCGTGGACGAGCCGTTCGAAGCGTCCCGCCAGTGCCTCGACCGTGGCCCGGTCGTACGCGTCGGGACGGAACTCGAAGATCACCTCGAGGTGCTGCTCGTCGAGGACGGCCAGGGTCAGCGGATAGTGGGTCGCGCCGGAGCCCTTCACGTCGACGATCCGCAGTCCGGCGAGCGTCTCGGCCTCGGCGACCGCACCCCGGTCGATCGGGTAGTTCTCGAAGACGAGCAGGGTGTCGAAGAGGTCCCCGGAACCGGCCAGGCGCTGGATCTCGGTGAGACCAAGATGCTGATGGCCCATCAGACGGGCCTGTTCGTCCTGGAGTCGTCGCAGGAAGGCACCGGCGCGCTCTCCCGGCGGGACCGCCACCCGTGCCGGCACGGTGTTGATGAACAGGCCGATCATGGCCTCCGCACCGGCGAGTTCGGCGGGCCGCCCGGCCACGGTCGCACCGAAGACCGCGTCCTCCCGACCGGTCAGCCGGGCGAGCAGCAGCGCCCACAGACCCTGGACAACGGTGTTGACGGTGACACCGTGCGAGCGCGCCAACTCCTTCGTCGAGGAAGGGAGTCGCAGAGTGTGCAGCTCGGGCCGCACCGGGACCGGCCCGGGGGCCGTGGGTGCCAGGAGGGTGGGTGTGGCCCCGGCGAGCGCCTGCCGCCAGGCCTGCTCCGAGGCCTCGCGGTCCCGTGCCGCCAGCCAGGCGAGGAAGTCCCGGTAGGGGCGTACGGCGGGCAGGGGTGCGGCCCGGTCGGGCGCCAGCCGGGCCGCGTAGAGCTGGAGCAGCTCGCGTACGAGAAGCGGCACGGACCAGCCGTCGAGGAGGAGATGGTGGTTGATGAGGATGAGCAGCCAGCGGTTCTCGCCCCGGTCGACGAGGGTGAACCGGAGCAGCGGGGGGTCGGTCAGGTCGAAGCGGGCCGTGGCGTCGGCGACGAGCGCGGCCTCCTGGGCCGCGTCGGCCTCGGTCCAGTCCACGGTGATCTGTTTGAGGACCACCTGCACCGGTTCGTCGAGGTCCTCGTGGAGGAAGGCGCTGCGCAGGTTGGCGTGGCGGGCGAAGAGCTCCTCGGCGGCCGTGCGCAGCAGGTCGGGGCGCAGCGGTCCTTCGATCTCCACCAGGGACCGCATGGTGTAGATGTCCTGGGCGTCCTCGTCGAACAGGGCGTGGAAGAGCAGGCCCTGTTGCAGCGGGGACAGCGGCAGGACGTCCTCGACCAGGGAACCGTCGTCGCTCATCGGGTTCTCCACCTCGCCTTGACGTTGTCGAGCTGCGACTGGCTGAGCGACACCAGCGGTGCGGTGGTCGCGGTGAACTCCTCGGACCCGCCCCCGGATTCGGGCAGCGCCGCCGCGAGGCCGGCCGGGGTGCGGTGGGTGAACACGTCCCGGGGGGAGAGCGGGAGCCCGGCTCTGCGGGCGCGGTCGGCCAGGCGTACGGAGACGATGCTGTCGCCGCCGTGTTCGAAGAAGTCGTCGTGCACACCGGCCCGTTCGAGCCCGAGCACCTCGGCGAACAGTGCGCACAGCACCTTCTCCGGTTCGGTGCGCGGCGGTTCGTACGTGCTCGCCTCCGTGAAGTCGGGGGCGGGCAGGGCGCGGCGGTCCAGTTTGCCGCTGGGGGTGAGCGGCAGGGCGTCCAGGACGACCACGGCGGAGGGGACGAGGTGGCCGGGGAGGCGTTCCGCGAGCGCCCGCCGGAGGGCGACGGGGTCGGGGGTGGTGTCGGGCTCGGGCACCACGTACACCACGAGGCGCTCCGCTGGAGGGGCCGTGACATATCTGCGGGCCGGTGGGGGCTGGTCGCGCAGTTCCCCGCGCCCCTTTAGAGGCTCGTCATCGCGCCGGGCCACCACAGCGGCCTGGGAAACTCCCGGCAGGGCGCGGGCCGCCGCCTCGATCTCACCCGGCTCCACCCGGAAGCCCCTGATCTTGACCTGGCTGTCGGTCCGGCCGAGGAACTCCACCGTGCCGTCGGCCCGCAGCCTGGCCAGGTCGCCGGTGCGGTAGAGGCGGCTGCCGGGCGGGCCGAAGGGGTTGGCGACGAACCGTTCGGCGGTGCGGCCGGGTTGGTTCAGATAGCCGCGGGCCAGTCCGTCCCCGGCGATGTACAGCTCGCCGCTCGCCCCGGCCGGGGAGGGCCGCAGGAACGGGTCCAGGACGTGGACGCGGGTGTGAGCGATGGGGTGGCCGAGCGGGACCGGGCCGTCTGCGCCGTCGTGGAGGTGGATCAGGCTGTCGCCGGCCGCCTCGGAGCAGCCGTAGAGGTTGACGAGCCGGGCCTGCGGCCAGCGTTCGGTGATGGCCCGGGCGAGTTCGCCGGTGAGGGGCTCGCCGCTGGACACCCAGGTCCGCACGGAGTCGAAGGCGCCGGGCGGGGCCGACTCGACCAGGGTGGCGTAGAGGCTGGGGACCGCGGTCAGGAGGGTGGCCCGGTGGCGGTCGGCCAGTGCGGCGAGGGCGGTGGGGTCACCGGTCGTCTCGTCGTCGGCGAGAGCCACGGGCTCGCCCGCGACCAGGGCGCCGAGCAGTTCGGTGAGGCCGTCGATGAAGCTGATCGGGCTCTTGGAGACGCGTACGCCGTCGTCCGTCAGCTGCCGTCCCCAGGCGAGGCGGTTGGCCAGGGCACGTTGGGTGCCGACGACGCCCTTGGGGCGGCCGGTGGAGCCCGAGGTGAAGATGACGTAGGCCGGGTGGTCGGGCGACAGGGGAGGCTGTTCGCCTACGCCGGCTTCGACATCCGGCGCGCACAGCAACTCGGCGCTGATTCCCGGCGGTTGGCCGTGGCCGATCACGAGACAGGGCTCGGCGTCATCGAGCATCAGGGCGATGCGGTCGGGCGGGTACCCCAGGTCGGCCGGCATACAGGCCGCACCCGCCTTGAGCACGGCGAGGAGGGCGATCACCAGATCGGGGCCGCGCGGCAGGGCGACGGCCACCACGGACTCGGGACCGGCGCCGCGGACGGCGAGTGCGGCGGCCAACCGGTCGGCCCGGGCGTCGAGTTCTGCGAAGGTGATGACGGTGTCGCCGTGCAGGACGGCCGGGGCCTCGGGGGTGCGGGCGGCCTGTTCCTCGAAGAGGGCGCGCACGGTGGTGGCGCCGCGCTCGACCGGGTTCTCGACCTCGGGCGGCGGGCCGAGTCGGGCGACGGGAGACCCGGGGTCCTTGGTGAACGCCGTTATCAGGTACTGGAGTTGGTCCGCGATGTCCTCGACCGCATTGTGGTCCAGGGCGGACGGCTGATGGCTGAAGGTCAGCGTGAGCCGGGGGCCGGGCAGGGCAGTGAGGGTCAGCGGGTAGTGGGTGGCGTCCCGGACGGAGACTCCCGTCATGCGCGGGCCGTCGAGGGCGCGGGCGATGCCGTCGTCGTCGATCGGGTAGCTCTCGAAGACCAGCAGGGTGTCGAAGAGGACGGGGTGGCCGGCGGCGCGCTGGATGTCGGCGAGGCCGAGGTGGCGGTGGTCCAGGAGGGCGGACTGCTCGGACTGGAGGCGCAGGAGGAGGTCCGCGAGGGGTTCCTCCGGTCGTAACCGCACGCGTACCGGGAGGGTGTTGATGAAGAGGCCGACCATGGACTCGATGCCGGGTACGTCGGCGTCACGGCCGGAGACGGTGGCGCCGAGGACGACGTCGGTGCGGCCGGTCAGTCGGCCGAGGAGGACGGCCCACAGGCCCTGGAGGGCGGTGCTGACCGTCAGTCCGTGGGCGCGGGCGGTGGCGGTGAGTGCCTCGGTGTCCTGCTCGGAGAGCTCCAGGAAGAGCCGTTCGGGCTGCTCCACGGGGTGTTCACCCGGCGCGATGAGTGACGGTTCGTCAAGTCCCTGGAGGGCGGACCGCCATGCCTCCCGCGCGGCCTCGCGATCCTGCCGGGACAGCCAGGCGAGGTAGTCGCGGTAGGGCCGTACGCGAGGCAGGGCCGTCGGGTCGCCGGCCGAGGTGTAGAGCTGGAAGAGCTCCCGCACGAGCACGGGGGCGGACCAGCCGTCCCAGAGCAGATGGTGGGAGGAGAGGACCAGGCGGTGGTCCTGGTCGCCGAGGACGGCCAGGCGGAACCGGAGCAGGGGCGGGCGGGCCAGGTCGAAGGGTTCGTCCAGGTCCTGCTCCAGCAGCCGGTCGAGGGCCGGTCGGCGCTCCTGGGGCGGCAGGACGGACAGGTCGTCGACGGTCCACGGCACGGTGACCGCACCGCGCACGACCTGGACCGGGCGGCCGGAGCGCTGGGTGCGGAACGCGGCGCGGAGGTTGGCGTGCCGGGCGACCAGGGCCTCGGCCGCGGTGCGCAACCGGCCCTGCTCCAGGGGGCCTTCGAGGCGGACGACCATCTGGCCGGTGTAGACGTCCCGGGCGCGGGTGTCGTACAGCGCGTGGAAGACCATGCCCTCCTGCATGGGCGAGAGCGGGAGGACGTCCTCGACGCCCGGGCGGGCCGCCATCAGGACCCGGCCGCGCGCATGGCCTCGGCCAGGCTGCGCGGGCGCATGTCCGTCCAGTGCCGCTCGATGTGCTCCAGGCAGGCGGCCCGGGTGCCGGGTCCGTGCACGCTCTCCCAGCCGGCGGGTACGGGGGCGAAGTCCGGCCAGAGGGAGTACTGGCCCTCGTCGTTGACCAGGACTCGGAAGACGCCGTCGTCGTCGTCGAAGGGGTTGGCCATGGCTCAGTTCCTCTCCTGCGCGGTTCCGGCGTACTGGTCCTTCGCCCCGGGCACCGGCTCGGCCGGGTCGGCGCCCAGGGCAACGATGCGGTTGGCCCGGTCGACGTGGACGACCCGGGGCTGGTGCGCCGCCCGTTCGGACTCGTCGAGTTCGGCGAAAGACATGATGATCACGAGGTGCCCGGGGTGGATGAGGTGGGCGGCGGCGCCGTTGACCCCGATGACACCGCTGCCGCGTTCGCCCGCGATGGCGTACGTGGTGAGGCGGGCGCCGTTGTCGATGTCCACGACCTGTACCGCTTCGCCCTCGACGATGTCGGAGGCGTCCAGCAGGTTCTGATCGATCGTCAGGGAGCCGACGTAGTGCAGATCGGCCTGGGTGACGGTGGCTCGATGGATCTTTCCGTTGAGCAGGGTGCGTCGCACCATGACCCCCAGAGTAGATACTTAGGTGAGGCTAACCTAAATCAACATCGTCGGGTGCGGAAGAAGTCGAGAAGCACGCGGTTCACCTCGTCCGGCCGCTCCAGATAGCCGTAGTGGCCGCAGTCCTTGATCTCCTGGTAGACGGCGCCGGGGACGGCGTCCGCGACCTCGCGGCTCAGATGCGGTGGCAGGATCACGTCGTCGGCGAACCCGACGACCAGGCAGGCCACGGTGATGGCCCGATAGGCGGCGAGCCGGCCGTCAGGGACCTGGAGGTCCAACTGGGCCCGTGTGCCCGGCCCGTGGACCGGCGGGGCGAACTCGAAGATCTCCAGCCAGTCCTGCGCCCGGAGTTCGTCGTCCAGGGTGGCAGGCGAGAGGTTCTGGAGCGCTCGCACCCAGGCCGCGTAGGCCGGGGGCAGGACGACTCCGCTGTCGTACAGGGTGCGTTCGGCGCGGGCCATGGCGGTGCGCAGGGCGTCGGTGCGGCCACGGGTGGCCATCAGGACGCCCTGGCGCACGAGTTCGGGCCTGGCGAGCATCAGTTCCTGGACGACGTACGCGCCCATGGAGACGCCGACGACACGGCACGGGGCGAGGCCGAGGTGCTCGATCAGGCCCGCCGTGTCGGCGACCAGGTCGTCGATCGTGAAGCCCTCGGGGCACTCGTCGCTCGGCGGGATGCCCCGGTTGTCGAAGGTGACGACCCGGTGACCGGCGGCCACGAGGGCGGGCACCTGGTGGAGGTGCCAGCCGCGGCCCGCGGCGCCCTGGCCCATCACCAGGACGACCGGTTCACCGTGGCCGCTGTCCTCGTAGTGCAGCCGGACTCCGTCGATCTGCGCACTCGGCATGGCTCCCCCAGCGGCTCCTGCGGTCCCTGCGGTTCCTGCGGCTCTGGTGGTGCCCTACGACGGCTTGTCGGTCGGTCTGGTGACGGCCTCCACCGCCGCCTTCTCCCCCTCTTGCGCCGACGGCCCGTGCAGGGTCGCCTTCCGCAGGTCCGGCATGGCCACAGCGAGCGTCGCCACACCGGCGAGGCAGATGACCCCGCCGAGCGCCGCGGCACCGCCCGAGGATCCGAGCGCCCGCGCCACCAGGCCCGCCTCCAGGTTGCCGACGGAGGGGCCGGCGGTGGCCTGAGCGAGCCACAGGCTGCCGACCCGGCCCTGCAGACGGTCAGGGGTGTAGTGCTGGAGCAGGGCCCGGCGCAGGATCTCGGAGGCGGTGTCACCGAGCCCTGCCAGGGCCAGGAAGGTCAGCCCCAGCCACAGGTCGGAGCTCAGGCCGAAGCAGGCGATCCCCGCGCCCCACACCGCCACCGCGCCGATCAGCGCCCGGCCGGTGTGATGGACGCGCCCGGTCCAGCCGCTGGTCAGCGCGCCGAAGAAGGAGCCGACCGCGGGGGCGGTGTAGAGCAGTCCGACGGTGGTGTCGCCGCCGCCGAAGTGCTCGGTGCCCATTTCCGGGAAGAGCGCGTACGGCATCGCGAAGACCACCGCGCACACGTCGATGAGCAGCAGTCCGGTCACGACCCGGTTGCCGCGCAGGAAGCGCCAGCCCTCCCCCATGGCCTTCAGCGGATGCTGCGCCTCCCCCGAGCTCTCGGGCGGCAGCGGAGGCAGCGGGGCCAGGAGCAGCAGGCCCACGACGTACACGGCCGCGTCGATGCCGAAGCACCAGGCCACGCCCGGGCCGGCCGCGATGACGCCGGCCAATGACGGGCCGGCCATGCCGCCGAGTTGGGCGGTGAGGGTGGTCAGCGCGCCCGCCGCCGCGAGCTGGCCGGGGGCGACCAGGGTCGGGGTGGCCGCCATCATGGCCGGTCCGCCGAGGCCGCTGACGCCGCCCGCGAGGACGGCCGCGACGAAGACGAACCAGACCTGCGGGTCGGGCAGGGCCGCGTTGACCGCGAGCGCCGCGATCACCACCGCGGTGATCGCCCGGGTGACGAGCACGACCCGGCGCCGGTCGACCCGGTCGGCGAGCACCCCGCCCGCGACCAGTCCGACCAGCAGGGACAGGCCCAACACCAGGCTCATCAGCCCGACTTGGACCGATGACCCGGTCAGGTGGTAGATCTGCAGGCTCGCCGCCACCGAGGTGAGGTGGGTGCCGAGCATGGAGATCGCCTGGGTGGCGAACACCAGCCGGAAGTCCCTGCTGGAGCGCAGGGGCGTGACGTCGACGACGACTTCTCCGAGACGCACCGGGTTTCCTAACCCTGGAGGGACGGCGCGACGACCCGCGCCGGTTGCGCGGGGACGACGTAGGGGGCGACGCTGCGCAGTTTCTCGCAGGTCTCCTCCAGCTCCCGTTCGGGAGTGGACCCGGAGAGGATGCCGGCGCCGGCCCGCAGCCAGGTGCGCCCGCCCTCCTCGAAGAGGCTGCGCAGCACCAGGGCCGCGTCGAGGCCTCCGTCGCTTGCCGCCATCAGCACCGCGCCACTGTAGATCCCGCGGCGCTCCCGCTCGAGACGGGTGATGCAGTCGTACGCCGGACCCTTGGGGATGCCGGAGGCGGTGACCGCCGGGAAGACCGCCCGGAGCACGTCCCAGGCGCTCGCGTGCTCGGCCAGCTCTCCGTGCACACTGGACCCGAGGTGCTGGACGCTGCCGCGCTGCCGCACGCTCAGCAGGTCACGGACCAGGACCGAGCCGGGCCGGCACACGGTGGCCATCTCCTCCTCGGCCAGTTTGACGGAGAGCACGTGCTCGGAGATCTCCTTGGGATCGGCGAGGAGTTCGGCGCGCAGCCGCTCGTCCTCCCGCGCGCCGAGACCGCGGGCGCGGGTGCCGGCCAGGGGCTGGGTGACGACGTGGCCGTCCGCGTCGACCTCGGCGACGGTCTCGGGGCTGAATCCGACGACGCGTCGGCCGCCGAGGTTCAACAGGTAGGAGCGCGCGGGGGTGTTGTGGGTGCGGCCGTGGACGTAGGTGGCGACGAAGTCGACCGGGAAGGGGATCGTGAGGGTCCTGGAGAGGATGACCTTCTGGAGTTCGCTGGTGCGGATCTCCTCCAGTGCCTCCGACACCATCTCCGGGTAGCCACTGCCGGTGCCGGAGACCTCGATGGGCCGGGGTTCGGCGGTGCGGGGGACGGTGGGCTCGGACAGCAGGGCCACCAGGGAGTCGAGGGTCTCCTGGTCGGTGCTGCGCACCTGGGCGCCGTTCTGACGCAGCCTCACTTCGCTGTGCGGGACGACGAGATGGAGCAGCCGGTCGTCGCCGGCACGGTCCGGGCGGTCGGTGTGAAGGTGGGAGAACTCGAAGGCCATCCAGCCGTAGGCATGCCATCCGGCCACGTCCATGGCCGCCAACCGTTCCTCCACTTGGCGCAGCGGATGCGCTCCGAGCGGGGTCACCGTCTCGTCGGTCAGCCATCTGGCGCGGATCTCGGACCGGTCGACCACGATCTCGCCGAGCGCTCCTCCGGCGAACCAGCAGTCGCCCTCCCGCTCGTACACGACGTACTGGTCGAACAGTCCCGACTCGGCCAGTCTCGCGGCCAACAGAACGGGATCTCCCGGCAGTTCCGTCTCCGCGCTCCGGTAACGCAGCAACGAGCCACCTCCATTGACTTAGGTTAACCTAACCTAAGTCAACCCTAGACTCCGCATCGGAGACACGTCCAGAGCGCCCCACCCCCGCACACCCCTCCCGATCCCGCATCCAGGCTTGACCCTGATCGCTCATTAGGCAAGCCTTTCCTAAACAGGCAGGCGGGAGTTGAGCATGCTCGACGGTTGGGTGCGCTGGCCGGAGCCGCTGGCGCGGCGGTATCGGACCGAGGGGTACTGGGTGGGCCGGCCACTGGACCGGCTGCTGCGGGACCGGGCCCGGCAGGCTCCGGAACGGATCGCGCTCGTGGACGCCGAGGGGAACCGCTGGACGTACGCGGAGCTCGATCTGCGCGCCGACCGCACGGCGGCGGGGCTGCGGAGGGCCGGCATCGGCAGCGGTGACCGGGTCGTCGTCCAACTCCCCAACACGGACGCCTTCGTGGTGTTGTTCTTCGGGCTGCTGCGGGCCGGTGCCGTGCCGGTGCTGACGCTCCCCGCGCACCGGGAGAGCGAACTCGTCCATGTCGCCGAGACGGCCGGCGCGATCGCCCTGGCGATCCCCGACACGCTCGACGGCTTCGACCACCGCCCGCTCGCCAGGGCTGTGCGCAAGGCGGTGCCGAGCGTCGAGCACGTCCTGGTGGCCGGTGACCCCGCCGAGTTCACCGCGCTCGCCGACGTGGACGCCGAGCCGGTGCCGCTGCCCGAACCGGACCCCGGTGACGTGGCGGTACTGCTGCTGTCCGGCGGCACGACCGGTAAGCCGAAGCTCATCCCGCGCACCCACGACGACTACACGTACAACGTCCGTGCGAGCGCCCAGCTCTGCGGTCTCGACGAGTCCACCGTCTGTCTGGTGGTCCTGCCGACCGCGCACAACTTCGCGCTGGCCTGCCCCGGTCTGCTCGGCACCCTGATGGCCGGCGGCACCGTGGTGCTCTCCCCCACCCCCAGCCCCGACGACGCGTTCGCGCTGATCGAGCGGGAGAAGGTCACCATCACGGCCGTGGTCCCGCCCATCGCCCTGCTGTGGCTGGACGCGGTGGAGTGGGAGGACGCCGATCTGTCCTCCCTCGCCCTGCTCCAGGTCGGCGGCTCCAAACTGGGCGCCGAACCGGCGGCCCGGGTCGAACCCGCGCTCGGCTGCAGGCTCCAGCAGGTCTTCGGCATGGCCGAGGGACTACTCAACTACACCCGCCTGGACGATCCCGCGGAGCTGGTGATCGGCACCCAGGGGCGGCCGTTGTCCCCTGCCGACGAGATCAGGGTGGTCGACGAGGACGGACACGACGTGGCGCCGGGCGGGACCGGGGAGTTGCTCACCCGCGGGCCGTACACGCTGCGCGGCTACTACCGGGCCGCCGAACACAACGCCCGGTCCTTCACCGACGACGGCTTCTACCGCACCGGCGATCTCGTCAGGGTGCTGCCCACCGGCCATCTGGTCGTCGAGGGCCGGGCCAAGGACCAGATCAACCGGGGCGGCGACAAGATCTCCGCCGAGGAGCTGGAGAACCACATCCTCGCCCACCCCGCGGTGCACGACGCCGCCGTGGTCGGCATGCCCGACGAGACGATGGGCGAGCGCACCTGCGCCTACCTCGTCCCCCGCGGACCGGCCCCGACCCAGCGGGAACTGGCCGCCTTCCTCACCGAACGCGGCGTCGCCGCCTACAAGTTGCCCGACCGCGTCGAACCTACCGACGCGTTCCCCCGTACCTCCGTGGGAAAGATCGACAAGAAGGCGCTCGGCCGTCGCATCGCCGAGCGGCTGCGCGCGGAGGGAAGCGTTGGCAACTGAGTCCGCCACGGCGGCACTTGGCCGAAAGCCCCCCCGGCGCCGGAACTCCACCCGCACGCTCGCGGTCCTCGGCGCCCTGCTCCTGCTGCTCGCGGCCGTCCTGCTCAGCCTGGCGGTCGGCTCGCGCTCGCTGCCGCTGTCCACGGTCGTCGACGCGCTGCTCCACGACGACGGCTCGACCGCGAGCTCGGTGATCTGGGACGTACGGGTGCCCCGAACCCTGGCCGGCATCGCCGCCGGGGCCGCGCTCGGGGTCGCGGGGGCGCTCATCCAGGCGCTGACCCGCAATCCGCTGGCCGACCCCGGGCTGCTCGGCATCAACGCCGGGGCCGCCGCCGGGGTGGTGGTGTCCCTCACGGTGCTGGGGCTGACCAGCCTGTGGGCCTCGGTGTGGTTCGCGATGGCGGGGGCGGTGGTGGCGGGGCTGCTGGTGTACACGCTGGCCTCGGGCGGACGGGCCGGCGCCACCCCCGAGCGGCTGGCACTGGGGGGCGCGGTGATCGCCGCCGTGTTCACCGGCATCGGCCAGACCCTGATGCTGCTCGACGCCCAGGCCCTGGACCAACTGCGGTTCTGGAGCGTGGGTTCGCTCGCCCGGGCCGGCAGCGAGACCCTGACGACCATCGCGCCGTTCGTCGGCGTGGGCCTGCTGCTCGCGCTCTGTCTCGTCCGGCCGCTCAACGCGCTGGCCCTCGGCGAGGACGGCGCCCGCGCCCTGGGCGCCCATGTGGACCGGACCCGGTTCGTCGGCCTGCTCGCGGTGACGCTGCTGTGCGGGGCGGCGACCGCCGCCGTCGGTCCGCTGGTCTTCGTCGGGCTCGCCGTGCCGCACATGGCCCGGATGATCGCCGGGGCGGACCAGCGCTGGACCCTGCCGCTGTCGATGCTGCTCGCCCCGGCCCTGCTGCTCCTCGCCGATGTGCTGGGCCGGGTCGTGGTCCGCCCCGACGAGCTCGACGCGGGTGTGGTCACCGCGGTGATCGGCGCGCCGGTGTTCATCGCGCTCGTACGCCACCGCCGGGTGGTGGGCGTATGACCACGCAGACTGCCCCCGCGCGCAGCCATGTGGTCCGCGGCCGGTCCCACCGGTTCTCCCTGCGGGTGGACGTCCGGGTGGTGACGGTCTGCGCGCTGGTGCTGGCCGCCACCGCGGGCGTCGGTGTCCTCGCGCTCGGCACCGGGGAGTACACGATCTCCCCGGCGGACGTCGTACGCACCCTGCTGGGCAACGGAAGCCGGCGGACGGACTTCGTCGTCAACGAGCTACGACTGCCCCGGCTGCTCACCGGCGTCCTCGTCGGTGCCGCGCTCGGGCTGAGCGGGGCGCTGTTCCAGAGCCTGACCCGCAATCCGCTGGGCAGCCCGGACATCGTCGGCTTCACCTACGGCTCGGCCACCGGCGGCCTTCTGGTCGTCCTGCTCGTCGGCGGTACCGGCGGCCAGGTCGCGGCCGGTGCGGTCGGCGGCGGCCTCGCGACCGCGATCCTGGTGTACGTCCTCGCCTGGCGGCACGGCATCCACGGCTACCGGCTCGTGCTGGTCGGCATCGGCGTCAGTGCCCTGCTCCAGGGCGTCAACGCCTATCTGCTCGCCAAGGCCCGCTTCACCCAGGCCGCGCAGGCGATGGTGTGGCTCAACGGCAGCCTCAACGGGCGGGGTTGGCAGGACGTCCGGCCGGCCGCCCTCGGACTGCTCGTCGTACTGCCCCTGGTCGCGCTCGCCGCGAGCCGGCTGAAGATTCTGGAGATGGGCGACGACGTGGCGGGCGGTCTCGGGGTGCCCGTCCAGCGCACCCGGCTGCTGATCCTCGTCCTCGCCACGGCGGCCTGCGCGGTGGCCACCGCCGCGGCCGGCCCGATCCCCTTCGTCGCCCTCATCGCACCGCAGCTGGCCCGGCGCCTCACCCGAGCGCCGGGCCCCAACCTCCTGGCCGCCACCTGTACCGGCGCCTTCCTCGTGGTCGCCGCGGACTTCGCGTCCCAGCGGATCCACGAGACGGCCCAGCTGCCGGTGGGGGTGGTCACGGCGGTGGCAGGCGGGCTGTATCTGGGGCTGCTGCTGCGCAGGCAGCGCCGGTTGGGCCGGATCTGAGTCAGTGGCCGTGGCCGCCCTCGTCGGTATGCGTACCGGCCTGCGCTCCGGTCCTGACCGTGAACGCCACCGTGTGCACCTGGCCTTCGTGCTTGAAGTCCAGGAACAGGCGGTACGCGCCCTCGCTCGGCGCCGTGGCGGTGAAGGAGATGCCCGGACCGGACTGGGTCTTCCCGTCGCCCGGTTCACCGTTGGGGTGGACATGGAGGTAGGCGAGGTCGCCGGAGCGCAGGGCGACGAGGTGGCCGTAGGCGCCGAGGTAGGGCTGGAGGTCGGTGACGGGCCTGCCGTCACGGGAGACCGTCAGCTTGACCTCGCTCTCGCCGCCCGGGCGCAGGCCGCCGCTCAGCTCGACCTCGTAGCCGTCCGTCTCGGCCGTGGCGTCCGGCGCCGGAAGCCGCCGCGGCGCGTAGGAGCCCGAGGCCGCCAGGTCCGCGCCGAGGGCGAGGTTCTCGGCGCCCTTCTTCGCCGGGGTGAAGTCGGCGAAGACGCGGTAGCCGCCGGCGCGGGGCAGCTCGACCGGGATGCTCCAGGTGCCGTCGGCGGCGCGGGTGGGGTGCAGATGGCGGTAGGTGACCAGGTCGCGTGAGGCGACGATGAGGTGGAGTTCCTTCTCGTGCTCACGCCGGTACGCGGTGACGGCACGGCCGCTCGCGTCGCGGACGGCGAACCGCAGCTCGGCTCGCTGCCCGGCGGCGACGCTCGGGGTCTTCAGGTCGAGGGTGTAGCCGCCTTCGGAGATCTGCAGTCCCCCGAGCGCGTGGCCTGCACCGCCGCCAGCGGGACCACCTCCGTCCGGCGACTCTTCGTGACTTTCATGGCTCGCGGGCGCACTCTCCGTGACGGCCGGGTCGATGGCCCTGCCCACGCCGTACGCGGTGCCGAACGTCGCGGCCAGCGCCGCCGCGAACGCGGAGATCTTGAGTCCTGCGTGCATGACGAGCTCCTGGAGAACACGGCCTCCCGCTTGGGATACGAGGCCTCGATGCAGCCGACAATACCCCTAGGGGGTATGAAGTCAACTCCTGGAACCACTTGCCTTTGATACCCCCCATGGGTATACAGGAGTCCGTGCCGCAGATACCCCCGCCCCGTATTCACCAAGGAGTAGCGATGACCACCACCGCGACCGGAGCCCCTGCCGAGGTAGAGCTCGCCATCGGCGGCATGACCTGTGCCTCGTGCGCCGCGCGCATCGAGAAGAAGCTGAACCGCATGGCCGGGGTGACCGCGACCGTCAACTACGCCACCGAGAAGGCGAAGGTCAGCTACGGCGGCGAGGTCAGCGTGCGGGACCTCATAGCGACCGTCGAGAAGACCGGGTACACCGCACAGGAACCCGTACCGGAGGAACCCTCGGACGAACCGGTGGACCACGAACTCCGGTCACTGCGCGAGCGGTTGGTCACCGCGACCCTTCTCGCCCTCCCCGTTGTCGCGATGGCCATGATCCCGGCGCTGCAGTTCGAGTACTGGCAGTGGCTCTCGCTGACCCTCGCCGCGCCCGTGGTGACGTACGCCGCATGGCCCTTCCACAAGGCGGCGTTCACCAACGCGCGGCACGGCGCGGCGACGATGGACACGCTGATCTCGGTCGGCACGCTGGCCGCGTTCGGCTGGTCGCTGTGGGCGCTGTTCCTCGGTACCGCGGGGACGCCTGGCATGACGCACCCCTTCGAGTTGACGATCGCTCGCGGTGACGGTGCCGGGAACATCTACCTGGAGGCCGCCGCGGGTGTCACCGCCTTCATCCTGGCCGGTCGGTACTTCGAGGCACGGTCCAAGCGGAAGGCGGGCGCGGCGCTGCGGGCGCTGCTGGAACTGGGCGCGAAGGACGTCACCGTGCTGCGCGCCGACGGCAGTGAACAGACGGTTCCGGTGGGCGAGTTGACGGTCGGCACCCGTTTCGTCGTCCGTCCGGGTGAGAAGATCGCGACCGACGGGACGGTGGTCGAGGGCTCGTCGGCGGTGGACGCGTCGATGCTGACCGGCGAGTCCGTGCCGGTGGAGGTCGCCCAGGGTGACGCGGTCGCCGGTGCCACGGTCAACGTCGGCGGCCGGCTCGTCGTCGAGGCGACCCGGGTCGGCTCGGACACACAGCTGGCGCGGATGGCGAAGCTGGTGGAGGACGCGCAGAACGGGAAGGCCGCGGCCCAGCGGCTGGCGGACCGGATCTCCGCCGTGTTCGTGCCGATCGTGATCGCCCTCGCGCTGGGCACCCTGGGCTTCTGGGTCGGCAACGGGGCCGGTCTGACGGCCGCCTTCACCGCCGCGGTCGCCGTGCTGATCATCGCCTGCCCGTGCGCCCTGGGGCTGGCGACGCCGACCGCGCTGCTGGTGGGCACGGGGCGCGGCGCGCAGCTCGGGATCCTCATCAAGGGCCCGGAGGTCCTGGAGTCCACGCGCAAGGTCGACACCGTCGTCCTCGACAAGACGGGCACGGTCACCACGGGCCGGATGACGCTGCTGGCCGTGCACACCGCGGACGGTACGGAGGAGGCCGAAGTCCTGCGGCTGGCGGGCGCGTTGGAGCACGCCTCGGAGCATCCGATCGCCCGGGCGGTGGCCGACGGGGCGCTGGAGAAGCTGGGGCCGTTGCCCACGCCCGAGGACTTCGCGAACGTGCCGGGGCTCGGGGTGCAGGGCATCGTCGAGGGCCACGCGGTGCTCGTCGGCCGGGAGCGGCTGCTGGCCGAGTGGGCGATGGAACTGCCCGTGGAGCTGGCCCGGTTGAAGGCGCAGGCCGAGGCGTCCGGTCGTACGGTCGTCGCGGTCGCCTGGGACGGCGAGGCGCGGGCGGTCCTCGAGGTGGCCGACGCGGTGAAGGAGACCAGCGCGGAGGCGATCACGCGGCTGCGGGCGCTCGGTCTGACCCCGATCCTGCTGACCGGTGACAACGAGGCGGTGGCGCGGGCCGTGGCCCGCGAGGTCGGAATCGCGCCGCAGGACGTGATCGCCGAGGTGCTGCCGCAGGACAAGGTCGATGTCGTCAAGCGGCTTCAGGGCCAGGGCCGTTCGGTCGCGATGGTCGGCGACGGCGTCAACGACGCGGCCGCGCTCGCCCAGGCGGACCTGGGGCTGGCCATGGGCACGGGCACGGACGCGGCGATCGAGGCCGGTGACCTGACCCTGGTCCGCGGCGACCTGCGCGCGGCGGCAGACGCGATCCGGCTCGCCCGCCGGACCCTCGGCACGATCCGGTCCAACCTGTTCTGGGCGTTCGCCTACAACGTGGCCGCGCTGCCGCTGGCCGCGGCGGGCCTGCTGAACCCGATGCTGGCCGGGGCCGCGATGGCGTTCTCGTCGGTGTTCGTGGTGGGGAACTCGCTGCGGCTGCGGTCGTTCAAGGCGGCCGAGTGAGCGGAGTGCCGGACCACCGCGGTGGTCCGGCACTCCGGTGAGCTCAGCCCAGCTTCTTCAGGAGCTCCACGGCCAGCGGGGCCGAGGACGCCGGGTTCTGGCCGGTGACCAGGTTGCGGTCGACCACGACGTTCGGCACCCACGGCTCGCCCACCTGGACCTGGACACCGGCCTCGGTCAGCCGGTCCTGGAGGAGCCACTTGGCCTTGTCGGCGAAGCCGGCCTGCGTCTCCTCGGCGTTGGTGAAGGCGGCGATCCGGTACCCGGCGAAGGAGTTGGCTCCGTCGGACTTGACCGCGGCGAGCAGCGCGGCCGGGGCGTGGCAGACGACGCCGAGCGGCTTGCCGGACTCCAGGGCGCTGGTGAGCAGTTCACCGGAGTCGGTGTTGACCGCGAGGTCCTCCATGGGGCCGTGGCCACCGGGGTAGAAGACGGCGGCGTAGTCGTCCAGGTGCACGTCCTCCAGGCGGATCGGGTTCTGGAGCTCGGTCGCCGCGGCGATGACGCCCGCGATCCGGTCGGCGTTCTCCTGGCCGCCGTTGACCTCGGCGGCCAGGCTGCCCTTGTCGACGGTGGGGACGACGCCTCCGGGGGTGGCCACGGTGATCTCGTGACCGGCGGCCTTGAAGGCCTCGTAGGGGGCCACGGCCTCCTCGCCCCAGAAGCCGGTGGGGTGCTGCGTGCCGTCGGCCAGCGTCCAGTGGTCGACGCCGGTGATTACGAAGAGGATCTTTGCCATGCTCCGACGGTAAGTCGATCCACCCATAAGAATCCAATAGGCTCACGTATGTGAGAGATAGGGAATCCAATCACCACTCGGTCGCGGCACCGCTGGACCTGAATCTGCTCCGCACGTTCCTGACCGTGTACCGCACCGGTTCCTTCACCGCCGCCGCCCGGCTCCTCGGCCTGTCCCAGCCCACGGTCACCACCCAGATCCGCGCCCTGGAGCGGCAACTGGGCCGCGAGCTGTTCGAGCGGATGGCCCGCGGTGTCGCGCCCAGGCCGTACGCGGACGAGCTCGCCGCCCGGATCACCGAGCCCCTGGACTCGCTCGCCACGGCCACGGGAGCGGACGACGCCCCGGCCGAGCCCGTGCACCTCGCCGGTCCGGCCGAGTTCCTCACCGTCTCCGTCCTGCCCGGTATCGCGCCGCTGGTGGAGGCGGGCGTACGGCTGCGCGTGACCCCGGGGCTGACCGAGCCGCTCCTGGAGGATCTGCGCGCGGGCCGCCACGACCTGGTGATCGCCACGTTCCGGCCGCGCGGGCGCACCCTGACCTCGGTGGCCCTCAACGACGAGGAGTTCGTGCTGGTCGCCGCCCCCGGGCGGGCGGAGCGGATCGGCTCCGCGGCCCGGATCGCGGCGGAGGGGGCGGCCGCGCTGCACGGCGTCCCCCTGGTCGCGTACGCCGAGGACCTGCCCATCGTGCGCCGCTACTGGCGGCATGTCTTCGGCAAGCGGCTGGCGCGTGACCCCGCGGTCACGATGCCCGACCTGAACGCGGTGAAGGCGGCAGTCGTGGGCGGGGCGGGGTTCTCGGTGCTCCCCCGCTATCTGTGCGCGGCCGAGCTGGCCTCGGGCGCGCTCGTCCTGCTCCACGATCCGGACGACCCGCCCATCAACACCGGCTTCCTCGTGCAGCGCCCGGGCGCCTCGGGCAATCCTCATGTGGCCCTGGTCCGCGATCATCTGCTGCGGGCCACCCGGGACCGGTGACTACGCGTCCTCCTGAAGGAACGACGAGCGCGGGCCCTCCAGGGTGGCGTCCATGCGGGCCGCCTGCCCCTGGGTGAACATGAACATGGCCACGTCGTCGGTGTAGTCCATGTAGTTCACGAACATGTCGCCGTCGGGGGCGTTGTTGCACGTCACATGGGGGAACGTGGGCCTGCCGAAATTGGGGCCGCCCGCGTTGGGGGTGTCCGCGACGAAGTCGCTGCCGCTGCAGCCCTGACCGTCGTCGCCCCAGATGTGGAAGAGGTTGAGCCAGTGACCCACCTCGTGGGTGGCGGTGCGGCCGAGGTCGAACGGGGGCGACGCGGTGCCCGTCGTACCGACGAAGCTGTGGGCGATGACAACTCCGTCGGTGGCGGCGGCGCCACCCGGGAACTGGGCGTAGCCGAGGATCTCCCCGACCTGGGGGTCGAAGAGGCGCGGCGCCACCCAGAAGTTGAGGTACCGGTCGGCGGGCCAGGCGTCCTGTCCACCGCCCGCCGTGAACTTGATCGCGTCGTCCATCCCGAACGTGTCCGTCGCGGTCTGCGTGCGGGTGATACCGGTGGTGGGCGCCCCCTCGGGATCCTGGTCCGCGAGCCGGAACTCGATGCGACAGTCGGCGACGAGGTCCTTCCACACGATGGGCACCTGCCCGGCGTCCGGATTGCGCATCCGGTAGTCCTGGTTGAGGACGTCGATCTGGCTGGTGATCTGGTCGTCGCCGATGTTCTGCTCGGGGCTGTGGTGGATGACATGCACCACGACGGGGATCACCGTCACCCCGGTGCGGGCCGGGGTCCGCAGGCCCCGTTCGAAGGCGAAGGCCCGGTTCTCCACCGCGTCCCGCGCGACGGCGTACGAGGGGTCCTCGGTCAGCAGCCGCCGGTGCACCGGCATGGTGCCGCAGACACGGTGTGCGGGGGTGGGGGTGGGGGTGGTCTCGTCGGTCTCGTTCTCGGGCACGCTGCACCGCCTGGAGATGGCCGCACCGGGATCGGCGCGGAGGTGAGGGTGGAGCGGGCCCGTTGAGGTTTACCGTAGGGCGACGGAACGGACACGGTAAGCAGAATCGCAAATTCCGCCGTAAGTACGGCGTTGCCTTCCGTATCGGTTCAACCTGCCACAGATCAGGAGGTGCCCGGCCATGAGCAGTCCGCCGCCGGAACTGATCGGAACATGGGTGCACGCGTACGAGGAGGACTCCCCCGGCGTCACGGTGTACCGCCCGGCGGGCTATCCGCTGCCACCCGCACGCGGCCGCCGGGGACTGGAGTTCGCCGCGGACGGCACCTTCACCGACCGCCCCCTCGGCCGCGCCGACGCACCCGGGCGACGCACCGGCCGCTGGGCGACGGCGGACGCACAGGGGCATCGACTCGCGCTCAGCGTCCCCGGCGCGGACCGCCAGTTGGAGGTCCTGTACGTCGACGATCAGGTGCTGAAGGTGCGGGCCCCCGACTGATCATGGCCGCGGGGCGAGCGGGCGTTCACTCCGGCGCGGTGACCGTCAGCAACGTCTGGAGCGCCTCGTCGGACTCGTTGAGCTCGGCCCAGACCGTCTTGCCGTGGGAGGCGTGGCGGGTGCCCCAGTGCTCGGCGAGCTGGGCGACCAGGAACAGTCCGCGGCCGCCCTCGTCGAAGGTACGGGCCCGGCGCAGGTGCGGGGTGGTGCCCCCGGCGTCGGAGACCTCGCACAGCAGGCCCCGGTCGTGGATGAGGCGCAGCTGGATGGGGGGCCGGCCGTGGCGGATGGCGTTGGTGACCAGTTCGCTGACGACCAGTTCGGTGCTGAAGTCGAGTTCCTCCAGGCCCCAGATCCGCAACTGCCGGGCGACGTTCGCGCGGGCCCGGCCGACGGCGGCGGGGTCGGCCTCCAGATCCCAGGTGGCGACCTGACGGACGCCCAGGGCGTGGGTGCGGGCGAGGAGCAGGGCGACGTCGTCGTCCGGGCGGTTCGGCAGCAGGGCCTCCAGGACGGAGTCGCAGGCGGCTTCCAGGGAGGGGCCGGCCCCGGCGAGGGCGCCGCGCAGCAGGGCGAGGCCCGCCTCGACGTCGTGGTCGCGGGCCTCGATCAGTCCGTCGGTGTAGAGGGCCAGGAGGCTGCCCTCGGCCAGGTCGACCTCCGCCACCTCGAAGGGCAGGCCGCCCAGTCCCAGCGGCGGGCCCGGCGGCAGGTCGAGGAGGTCGACGGTGCCGTCGCGGGTCACCAGGATCGGCAGCACATGGCCCGCGCGGGCCAGGGTGCAGCGGCGGGAGACGGGGTCGTAGACGGCGTAGAGGCAGGTCGCGCCGATGTCGCCGGCGGGCTCGCCGTCCGAGTCTTCGGCGGCCTCGGCGGACAGGCGCAGGACGATGTCGTCGAGGTGGGTGAGGAGTTCGTCGGGTGGCAGGTCGAAGTCGGCGAGGGTGCGTACGGCGGTGCGCAGCCGGCCCATGGTGGCGGCGGCGTGGATGCCGTGGCCGACGACGTCGCCCACCACCAGCGCGACCCGGGCGCCGGAGAGCGGGATGACGTCGTACCAGTCGCCGCCCACGCCGACCCGGTCACCGGCGGGCAGATAGCGGCAGGCGACCTCGACGGCGGACTGCTGCGGCATGTGCTGCTGGAGCAGGCTGCGCTGGAGGGTGAGGGCGGTGGCGCGGGCGTGGGTGTAGCGGCGGGCGTTGTCGACGGCGACCGCGGCCCGCGCGGCGATCTCCTGGGCGAGCAGCAGGTCCTCGTCGTCGTAGGGGTCGGCGGTGTCGTGACGGACGAACTGGGCGACGCCGAGGGTCGTGCCGCGGGCGCGCAGCGGCACGACCAGGGTCGAACGGTCCCCGGAGGGCTCTCCGGTGGCCAGGGCCCGGGCCGGTGGCGATCCGTCCGGGTAGGTGTGGAGCCGCGGTTCCCGCGCGGGCGGTCGCTGGGCGATCCGGCGCAGGACGGGCGGGTCCGCCGTCGGCATGTCGTGTCCGTACAGGACGGAGTCGAGCAGGTCCACGGTCACGCGGTCGGCGAAGTGCTCGACGGCGAGGTCGGCCAGTTCCTGGGTGGTGCGGGTGATGTCCAGCGTGGTCCCGATGCGCAGGCCCGCCTCGTTGACCAGGCAGAGCCGTGCCCGCAGCCGGTGTTCCCGCTCCTCCTGGTAGGCCAGGACGCCGTACTCGGACGTGCGGTCCACATAGCCGGTCGCCGTCGCCAGCAGCCCACGGGTCGCGGCGCTGAGCAGTTCGGTGTCGTCGGTGAGCCGCGGCAGCTCCCGGAGCAGCCGGTCCAGGACGACGCCCTGTCCGAGGCGGAAGGCCCGCAGCAGTGCGCTGACGGGGATGCCGTGCCGGGCGAGCCGGCGGGCCCGCTCGATCTCCGCGGCCGGCGGTTCGACGCGGCTCGGCCCGACTCCGTGCTGGAGAACGTCCAGTACGGCGACGACGTGGCGGGCGATGTTCGCCGAGGCCATGGCCTCGGGGTCGTCCCACAGCTCGGGGACCTCGTCGCGCAGACACTCCTCGACATCGCGGATCAGCCCGTCCGCCGCCCGGCTCAGTGCGTGCGCGGCCCGGGACACCAGACGGTCCGCGGTGGCGTCCACTCTTACGACGGTACGCCGCTCGTCGTCGTGTGGGGCCGCTTCCGGGCCGGAGTGCGGGATTCCGTGATAGGGACTCTGCAGCTGGGGTGATCGACAGTGGGGGGACCGTGTTGGGCAGGGTTTCGGCGGCTGTGGTGGTCGTCTGCGTGCTGACGCTGGCGGGCTGCACTTTCGAGGGCGGCGGGAGTACGGCTGCCGAGGCGACGGGGGCCGAGGCGAGCGCCGCGTCCACGCCCCCTTCGTCGTCCGCGCCGGCGAGCACGACTCCGAGTGCAAGCGCGGGGTCGAGTGCACGCCCGTCCCCGACGCCGGTGCCCGTCAGGAGCCCGGGGCAGACGCTGGTGTCCCTGAAGATCAGCGGCGGTTTCGCCGGGGTCGGCCAGTCGGTGGTCCTGCGCGGCGACGGCACCGTGCACGCCCGGGACGACCGCAAGGGCTCGGTGGTGCACCGGACGACCGCGGCCGAGTTCGGGAAGCTGCGCCTGCTCCTCGGCGATCCGGCGCTGGACGACGTTTCGGACGTCACGATGAACATGAGCGCCGCGGACCTCTTCCAGTACGAGGTCCGCTTCGAGGGCCGCACCGTCCGCACGGACCGCTCCGCCGAGCAGCCGCCCCTCGACGCGCTCATCAGCGCCCTGCGCGCGTATCTGCCGAAGGGCTGAGCACCGTACTCCGAGGCAAGTACGCGCGGTTACTCCCGCCGTCAGACGCCCCGGGAGCCCCGGCCCGGCACCGTGGGCCGGGTGAAACTGACACGTCCCGCCCGCCGGGCCTCCCTCGTCGTCCATGTCACCGCCTCCGCCGGCTGGCTCGGGCTCACACTCGGGCTGCTGGCGCTGGGGATCACCGCGGCCACCACCGGGTCGGCGGTGACCGTCGAAGCATCCGTCCGGACCATGAAGCTGTTCGCGGACTGGCTGCTCCTCCCACTCGCGTTCCTCACGCTCCTGAGCGGCCTGTTGCTCTCGCTGGGCACCCCGTGGGGTCTGGCGCGGCATCGCTGGGTCTGGACGAAGTTCTGGCTGACCCTCGCCACGACCACCGCGACGGTCTTCGCGCTGCGCCCCGCGGTGAACTCCGCGGTCGCGGCCGTCGCCGCGGGCGGCCCGCTGCCCGACGCCGGCGACGTGCTGTTCGGGCCGATCGTGTCCCTGTCCGCCTACGTCTTCATGACGGTGATCTCGGTCCTCAAGCCCTGGGGCCCCACCCGACGCGGCCGCAGGTTCCGGGCGGCCTCCTCCGGCCGCGCGAAGATCCCAACTCCCGTTGCCTGACGCGGCATTGACGATGCGGCCGCTTCGCGTCACGGTGGGCACCGGAGGTCGCCCATGCCAGCACCCCGTTCCGACGCGGACCTCGTCGCGCGTGTCCACGCGCTCCGGCCGTTGATCAGCGAGCACGCGCTGCGCACCGAGGAGCAGAGGAGGGTGACCGCCGAGGTCGTCGCGGCGTTGACGGACGCCGGGGTGTACCGAATGAACGTGCCCCGAAGGTACGGCGGTTATCAGACGCGGCCGCGTACCCAGGTGGACGCGCTGGCGGAGGTCGCCGCCGCGTGCGGTTCGGCCGGGTTCACGGCACTGATCCAGGCCGGCTGCGCCTTCATCGCCGCGCTCTTTCCCGACGAGGCGCAGGACGAGATCTTCACCAGCCCCGACGTGAAAGTCGGCGGGACCCTCGTCCCGGACGCCACGGCGGTCGCGACGGACGAGGGTTATGTCGTCAACGGCACCTCGGGCTTCGCCACCGGCTGCCAGGACGCCGACTGGCATCTGCTGACGGCGCGGGTCGAGTCCGGTGAGGGGCCGCCCGAGGTGCTGTGGACCGCCGTACCCATGGCGGAGCTGGAGGTTCTCGACGACTGGTACGTCTCCGGGCTCGCCGGGAGCGGCAGCAACAGTGTCGTGGCGCGGGACGTCGTCGTGCCCGCGCACCGGGTCCTGCCCGTCGGGCCGCTGCTGGCGGGCGAGTTCCCCTCGAAGGCCAACGCCGACGACCCCTTCTACCGCATGCCCGTACTGCTGATGTTCTGCGTCTGGACCGCGTCCCACGCGCTCGGGGTGGCCCGGGGCGCCCTGGCGGAGTTCACCGAGCGCATCCATCGGCGGGGCATCACGTACACGTTCCACCGGCGGCAGTACGAGGCCGCCGTCACCCATCTTCAGTCGGCCGAGGCGGCGATGAAGGTCTCCTGCGCCGAGCTACTGACGGGCGACCTCGTGGCCCGGATCGAGGCCGGTGAGCCGTACACGACCGAGGAGCGGGCGAAGATCCGCGCGCAGACGGGCTATGCGGCGCGGCTGGCCAAGGAGGCCGTGGATCTCGTCGCCTCCGCCTCCGGGGCCTCGTCCCTGGATCGGAAGATGCCGATCCAGCGGGCCGTACGGGATGTGCAGGCGCTGAATCTGCATTCCTTCGTCAATCCGGCGACCAACCTGGAGCTGTACGGCCGGGTCCTGGCCGGGCTGGACCCGGGCACGCCGTTCCTCTGAGCCAAGGGGGTGATCGAGACCACAAAAGGAACGGCGCCGTTTCGATGCCGGCGGGGTATTCTGAGGCCCAGGTGAACGAAACGGTTTCGTTTAGAAGGAGCCGGCATGACCTCCGTACTCATCGCCAGCGATCAATCCCTCCAACGGCACGGCCTGCGCATCCTGCTGGCCGCCGTGCCCGATCTGACCGTTGCCGGTGAAGCCCGCAACGGAACCGAGGCGGTCCGGCTGGCCGCCGTGCTCCGCCCCGACGTCGTCCTGCTGGACGGCCGTATCCATGAGACGGAAGGCACCGAGGTCATCCGCCGGATCACCCGGCCCCCGGCCCTCGCCGTGACGACCCAGCCCGCCGACCCGGCACGCGTCCTGGTCCTGACTCCCACCGGCGACGAGGGCCACGCCTACGCCGCCCTGCGCGCCGGAGCCGGCGGCTTCCTCCCCCAGGACGCCACCCCCGACGAGCTGATCGCCGCCATCCGCGTCGTGGCCACCGGCGACTCGGTCATCACCCCCCATCTGACCCGCGCCCTCATCGACACGGTCCGCCAGTTGCAGCCCCTCGGCCCCACCGCGTCGGGCGTGGGGCTCGACACCTTCACCCAGCGGGAGCGCGACGTCCTGACCGCCGTCGCCTCCGGCTGGTCGAACGCCGAGATCGCCGCGCGGCTGTCCATCGCGCCGACCACCGTCAAATCGCATGTCAGCCACATCCTCGCCAAGATCGGCGGACGCGCCCGCGTCCAGGCGGTGGCCTTCGCCTACGAGTCCGGGCTGGTGCGTCCGGCGGCCTGAGAGGTTTGCCGCGCCGAGAAGTGGTCAGGCGCGTGGGATGTCCCAGGTACTCATCCCAGCAGCCCCTTCCGTCAGACACGTATCGGCCGGCTTCCTGCGCGGTGCGCAGGGGGCGGTGTGGTGAGCGCGCCCACGGACGTTCCACCCAGGACACCCCGGCAGGACCCGGCGCCGCGGACCGAGCCGGTGAAGCAGCGGGACGCGTTCTTCGACAACGCCAAGTACCTGGCGATCGTGCTGGTGGCGACGGGACACGCCTGGGAGCCGCTGCGCGACGGCAGCAGGGCCGTCTCCGCGCTCTACATGCTCGTCTACGCCTTCCACATGCCCGCGTTCATCGTGATCGCCGGCTACTTCTCCCGGAGTTTCGACGCGAGCCCGCAGCGGCTCAGGCGGCTGGTGACCGGGGTCGCCGTCCCCTACGTCGTCTTCGAGACGGCGTACACCTTCTACACCCGGTGGACCGACGGGGTCCCGGACCGCCCGGTCAGCCTCCAGGAGCCGCTGTATCTGACGTGGTTCCTGGCCGCCCTGTTCATCTGGCGGCTGACGACCCCGGTGTGGCGTTCCGTACGGTGGCCGCTGCCGCTCGCCCTCGCCTTGGCCATGCTGGCGACCACGGCCCCGTCCATCGGCGAGGACTTCGATCTCCAGCGCACCCTTCAGTTCCTGCCGTACTTCGTGCTCGGCCTGTGTCTGAAGCCGGAACACTTCCGGCTGGTCCGGCGCTGGAAGGTGCGGATCGCGGCGGTGCCGGTGTTCGCCGGCGCGCTCGCGGCGGCGTACTGGGCGGTGCCGCGGATGAGCGACGCCTGGTTCTACCACCGCGACAGCGCCCAGGAACTCGGTGCGCCCGCCTGGTACGGCCCGTTCATGACCCTGGTCGTGTTCGCCTGCTCGACGCTGCTGGTGGCCTGCTTCCTCTCCTGGGTGCCCGGGCGGCGGATGTGGTTCACGGCGCTGGGCGCGGGCACGCTGTACGGCTATCTGCTGCACGGCTTCGTCGCCCAGGGCTCCAAGCCCTGGGGCTGGTACGACCCCGCCTGGGTGTACGAGCCGCTCGGCGAGATCGTCGTCACCGTCGTCGCGGCCGCGATCGTGACCGTGCTGTGCACACCGCCCGTGCGCAGGGTGTTCCGGTTCGTCATGGAGCCGGAGCTGAAGTGGGCCTTCCGCGGCGAACGGAACCGGGAGCGTGTCGTCCTGCGCGCCTGAGGCTCAGCGCGGCGCCGGGGTGGTGGTCGGCGAGGACGGCGGCCGGGAGGTGCCCGCGACCGTGGGGGAGGCGGGTCCTCGCCCGCGACCGGGCCGTCGAGCCACAACTCCTTGACCGCGACCGGGCGTTCGAGCACCTTGTCCCGCGCCCGCCACACCCGTCCCATGCCGCCCTGCCCGACCCGCTCCCCCAGCCGGTACCGGCCCCCGACGCGCATGGGTGTTCACCTCCCCGCCCCTCCCATGACAGCACCACCCGACACCGGACAGGCACAACCGCGCCCACCCCCACGGCCGGTCGACACCCCTGTTTGCTACGCTCCCCGAGCCTCCCGCGGGGGAAGTCCGGTGAGAGTCCGGCGCTGACCCGCAACGGTGTGCGCGACCGCCTGTCGCGTGAGCCCGATCGCCCGTGGGTGGCGCGACCCGTTGACTGCTCGCCGAGGACTGCGAGAGGGGACCGCGCGGCCTCGGGGCCGTACGGGCCGGCTCCTTGACGTTCACCAGGCGGCCCCACCCGAAGGACCGCCCCGACCGTGCGCCGAAGTACCGCACCGAGCCGCATACCCCTGCCCCCGTTGGTGATCGGGTCGGCGCTGCTCCTTCTGGTGTCCCTGGTCGGCGGTGTGGGACTGGGGGCAGCCGGGATCGGCTGGGCGGAGGTCTTCCGGTTCCTGTGGGCCGGGCTGAGCGGCGGGACCGTGCACGCCGACGACGTCGCCGCGTACACCATCGTCTGGGAGATCCGGCTGCCGCGGGTCGTGCTCGGTGCCGTCGTCGGGGCGGGGCTCGCGGCCGTCGGGGTGGCAGTGCAGGCGATGGTCCGCAACGCGCTGGCCGACCCCTTCGTGCTCGGCATCTCCTCCGGAGCCGCGGTGGGCGCCAACGCGGTCATCCTGCTCGGCGCGTTCGCCGGGCTCGGGATCTGGGCCCTGTCGGGGGCGGCGTTCGCCTCGGCGCTCGCGGCGATGGTGCTGGTCTACGCCGCGGCCCGGTCCCCGCACGGGCTGACCCCACTGCGGCTGGTTCTCACCGGTACGGCGCTGGCGTACGGCTTCGAGGCGGTCACCACGGTCATGGTGTTCGGCGCGGCGCGCGGTGAGGCGGCCCGGTCGGCGCTGATGTGGCTCCTCGGCAGTCTGGGCGGGGCGACCTGGGCGCAGGTGCCGCTCGTCGCCGTGACCGTGGCGGCCGGGTGGGCGTGGCTGCGGTGGCGGGCCGAGTCGCTCAACGCGCTGGCGATGGGCGACGAGACCTCGGCCGCGCTGGGTGTCCGGCCGGCCTCGCTGCGACGGGAGTTGTTCCTCGTGACCGCCGCGGTGACCGGGACCGTCGTCGCGGTGAGCGGGGCCATCGGGTTCGTCGGGCTGATGGTGCCGCATGTCGTACGGATGCTCGTCGGCGCGGATCACCGGCGGGTGCTGGCCGTGGCGCCGCTCGCCGGGGCCGTCCTGCTGGTGTGGGCGGACGTGCTGTCCCGGCTGCTGCTGGCGCCCGCGGAGCTGCCCGTCGGAGTGATCACCGCCGTGGTGGGCGTGCCCGCCTTCCTGCTGCTGATGCGGCGCGGCGGCTACGCGTTCGGAGGCCGCTGACGATGAGGCTCGACATCGAGGACGTCACGGTCGAGATCGCCGGGGCCCGGATCGTAGACGAGCTCCGACTGGCCGTGGACAGCGGGGCGTTCGTCGGACTCGTCGGCCCCAACGGCAGCGGGAAGTCGACGCTGCTGCGCTGTGTGTACCGAGCGCTGCGGCCCGCCGGGGGCGTGGTCCGGCTCGACGGGGAGGACGTCCACGCGATGCCGGCCCGGGACACCGCCCGGGTACTGGCGGCACTGCCGCAGGAGTCGTCGGCGGAGTTCGACTTCACGGTCGCCGAGGTGGTCGCCATGGGGCGGCTGCCGCACCGGGACCGAACGGCCGCCGCCGACGCGGAGATCTGCGCCGAGGCCATGGGACGCACCGGTGTGGAGCACCTCGCCGAGCGGGGGTTCCTCGCCCTGTCCGGAGGTGAGAAGCAGCGCGTCCTGATCGCGCGCGCCCTCGCCCAGCGGCCCCGGGTGCTCGTCCTCGACGAACCCACCAACCACCTCGACATCGCCCACCAGTTGGATGTGCTGTCCCTGCTGCGCGTCAGCGGCGTGACCGTGCTCGCCGCCCTGCACGACCTCAACCTGGCCGCCGCGCACTGCGATGTGCTGTACGTGATCGCGGGCGGCCGCGTCGTCGCGTCCGGATCACCGCACGACGTGCTCCAACCGGCCCTGCTCGCCGAGGTGTTCGGGGTGCGCGCGCATCCCGTACGGCATCCGGAGACCGGTGCCGTCCAGCTTCTGTTCGACCTGCTTCCGCAGAAACCGTGAGGACCCCCATGCGCAAACTGCTCGCCGCCGCCCTGTGTCTCGCCGCGACCGCCACCGGGTGCGGCGCGTCGGTCGAGACGACGCCGAAGGGTCCCGGGCCGTCCTCGGTCACCCTCACCAACTGCGGCGAGAAGGTGACGTTCGACAAGGTCCCCGAGCGTGTCGTCACCAACGACGTCGGGATCACCGAGCTGATGTTCGCGCTCGGCCTGGAGGACCGGATGGCAGGGTTCGCCATGCCCGACGACAAGGGCGACCTCAGCGACGTCCCCTGGAAGGACGGCTACGACAAGGTCCCGTGGCTCTCCAAGGACCAGCTCACCAAGGAGAACGTCCTCGACGCCCGCGGCGACATGGTCTTCGCGGGCTGGAACTACGGCTTCCGCGAGGACGCCGGCTTCACCCCCGACGCCCTGAAGAAGCTCGGCATCCCCTCGTACATCCTCACCGAGTCCTGCCGCAACGACCGGACGAAGACCTCGCGCGGCATCATGCCGCCCCTGGAGGCCCTCTACACCGACCTCACCAACCTCGGGAAACTGTTCGGCGTCGAGAAGCGCGCGGCCACGCTGATCTCCGGGTTCAAGAAGGAGATCGCCGACGTCCATGCAAAGGCCCCGGCGAAGAAGCCGACGGTGTTCCTCTACGACAGCGGCCAGGACCAGCCCTTCACCTCCGGCCGCTACGCCGCCCCCGACCAGATCATCAGCGAGGCCGGCGGCGTCAATGTCATGCACGACGTAGCGGACTCCTGGACCACGGTCGGCTGGGAGAGCGTGGTGGAGCGCAATCCCGACACCATCGTGATCTGCGACTACGGCGACGTCAGCGCGGAGCAGAAGAAGAAGTTCCTGCTCTCCTACGCCCCCCTGCGCAATGTCTCCGCCGTCAAGCACCGGCGGATCTTCACGCTCGACTACGTCGATCTGGTCGAGAGCCCTCGCAATCCCTCGGCGATCGCCCGGCTCGGCGCCTACCTTCGGACGGCCGGGTGACCGACCGGGGTACGGCGTCTCACGGGCGCCGGTACAGGGCGGGGTCGGGGTGCGGGGTGAAGCCGAGCTCGCGGTAGAGCGGTTCGCCCTCCGCGGAGGCGTACAGGTCGACGCGTGCGACCTCGCGGTCCCGGAACCAGTCGAGCAGGCCTCGCATGATCGCGCGGCTGTGGCCGCGCCGCCGGTGCGCGGGGTCGGTGATCACGCCGATGACCTGACCGATCCGGCCGTTGTGGAGGTGCGGCCCCGGCAGCCGTTGCTCGAGGGTGCCGATCCCGCAGGCGGCGAGGCGGCCGTCGGTGCCGTCCACGACGAGGATGCGTACGCCGTCCGCGGTCAGTTGCTCCTTGAGCACCACGGCCAGGGCGTCCAGCCAGCCGTCGTCCGCCGCCGCGGGGTCGAAGAAGTCGCCTCCGAGATGCTCGAACAGCAGCGTCCGCAGGCGGACGAGTTCGACGAGGTCGTACTCCACGGCCTGCCGTACGCCGGATACGGCCTGGCGTTCGTCGGTCACGGCCTGCCGTACGTCGGATCGGGGTCCGGTGCGTTGTTCCATGACCATGACCCTGATGTAATGACCTTATGCACCTCAACCCTTACGGCGAGGATGCCGTGAATCTGGCCGCCGACCTGGCCAACCGCCGCCCGGTGAGCGCCGAGGAGCTCGCCGACCGCTGCCGAGCCGCCGGTCTGGTGGTGGAGGGCCCGGCCACGCCGGAGGATCTGGAGCGCACGGCGGTCGTGCTGGACACGTGGGAGAAGGTCGTCGACACCACGGACGAGCACGAGCGCGCCGACCTGGTCAACGGGATGCTGGCCGCGGCCGCCGCCTACCCGAGGATGACCAACCACGTGGGCACCGGCTGGCATCTGCACTACCGCGACGGGGGACAGCCGCTCAGCGGCGTGCTGTTCTCCCTGATCGCCGTGGGCACCGCCCTCCACCTGACGGGACGCGGCGTGCACCGTCTCAGGCGCTGCGCCGTGACGGAGTGCACCACGGTCTTCGCCGACACCTCACGCACGGGCAGACAGCGCTACTGCTCCCCGCGCTGCGCCAACCGCGACGCGGTCCGCCGCCACCGGGCCCGCGCCGCCTAGGGGTACCGAACGGGTACCGGACGGCCGAGCAGGTCGGAGAGGGTCAGTCCTGGACGGTCTTGCCGCGGCCCCACGCCCAGGCGAGGCGGTCCGCGCCGGACTGGTTGGTGGTGGCCAGCCAGGGCTTGGACGGGGTGCCGGTCAGCTTCTGGATCGAGTACGTGTCGTCGGTGCGCAGCCCCGGCCAGTACACGGAGCCCATCTTCAGCTCGCGGAAGGTGTCGGTGACGGCCTGGATGAAGTTGACGTAGTTGTCGTCCGGGGTCGGCACGTTGTAGTTCAGGCCGGTCGTCATCGGGGCGCCGAACTCGTCCGCGACGGTCCGGTTCGCGCAGTCACCGATACGCACCTTGAGGTCGGCGACCCACTCGTCGTAGGTGGCGTACGACTTCCAGAAGCCGTAGTGGTGCAGCGACAGGTACGTGCCCTTGAGTCGCGGGTCGGCGCAGACCGAGGTGACGTGGTCGTTGTAGCCGGCGCCGCTGACGAAGACCCGGTTGCGCGGCACCTTCGCGTAGGTCCGGAGCCACTTCGCCGCTATGTCGGCCCACTCGGTGTCGGTGTAGCCGTGCGGCTCGTTCATCGGCTCGAAGTAGACCTTCGAGTTGTTCTTGTACGCCTTCACCACGGTGTCCCACATGGGCCAGTAGGTGGCGGTGTCGTCGATGTAGCCGTCCTTGCGCTCCCCCGTGCCCTCCCAGTAGGACACGATGACCTTGAAGCCCTGCGCGGTCGCCGCGTCGATGACACCGCGGTACGACTTCCAGTACGCGCCGTTGACGGTGTACGGGTTGATCGGCAGCCGGACGGTGTTGGCGCCGAGGTTCGCGCGGAACGCCGCGATGATCCGGCTCGACTTGGCGTACGTCTCCCGGTAGCTGTCCGAGGTCGACAGGCCGGACAGCTGGAGCAGGTCGTCGGCGAAGTTGTCGCGGGGGTCGGCCCAGTTGACGCCCTTGAACTGGGTGGTGTCGGTGCTCGGCGCCGCGGAGGCCGGGCTGCCCGCCAGGGTGGCGCCGGTCACGGCGGCGACCGCGACCGCGGCGAAGGTGGCGCGCAGTCGAGGGGTGAGACGAGTGCTGACAGGGGTCTTGCGCATCGACGTGCCCTTCCAGGACGACAGCATGTTTACGTAAACATGACGGCGCCGGAATCGTGACATCCGCCCCAGCAGCCGTCAAGGTTTCCCACACGTAACATCCGATGCGCCGCGCAACCGCGCTCACATCCGATCGAAGGAGGCATCAGTGGTGGAACGGGGTGGCTCCGACGTGCCCGGCGGACGCCGTAAACAGCGGGTGTCCATGGCCGACGTCGCCCAGCTCGCGGGCGTCTCGTCCCAGACGGTCTCGCGGGTCGCCAACGGCCAGCCCGGGGTGATCGACTCGACGCGGGAGCAGGTGCTCGCGGCGATGCGGGAGCTGGGCTACCGGCCCAACAGCGCGGCCCGCGCCCTGCGTTACGGCCAGTTCAACACCATCGGCGTGATCCTCTTCAGCCTCTCCTCCACCGGCAACAGCCGTACCGTGGAGGCGATCGCCACCCACGCCGCGGCCGAGGGCTACGCGATCACCCTGATCCCCATCGACGTCCCGACGCAGGACAATGTGCTGGGCGCCTTCACACGCATGGGCGAGCTGGCCGTCGACGCCGTCATCGTCATCATGGAGATCCGTCTCCTCGACGCAGGCACCGTCCAACTCCCGCCCGGCGTCCACGCCGTGGTCGTGGACTCCGACGCCGGCGACCGCTACACCGTGGTCGACACCGACCAGGCGGACGGCGCGCGCCAGGCCGTGGAGCATCTGCTCGACCTGGGCCATCGCACGGTATGGCATGTCACCGGTCCGCAGAGCTCCTTCTCGGGTCAGCGCCGGACCCAGGCGTGGCGCGAGGTCCTGACGGAGGCCGGACGTCCCGTACCACCGCCGCTGCACGGCGACTGGTCGGCCGAGTCGGGGTACGCGGCCGGCCTCGCGCTCGCCGAACAGCCCGACTGCACGGCCGTGTTCGCGGCCAACGACCAGATGGCGCTGGGCCTGTTGCGCGCCTTCCACGAGCGTGGCCGCGCCGTCCCCGACGACATCAGCGTGGTCGGCTTCGACGACATCCCCGAGGCGGCGTTCTTCGTACCGCCCCTGACCACCGTCCACCAGGACTTCGCCGAGGTGGGCCACCGCTGTGTGCAGAAGGCACTCCAGCAGATCCGCACCCGCGACGGCTCCGGGCCGGGCACCGACCTGGTCCCGACCCGGCTGGTCCTCAGACAGAGCACCGCTCCCCCACGGGGCTGACCGCCACGCGCTCGGGGCCGAAATCGTGGTTCCAGCGGGTAGGAAGGTCTCGCGCCCGAGCGGTCCCGGCTCTGCGCAGGGGCGTGCTGTGGTTCGCCCTCGGCGCCGCGGGCGCCTTCGTGCTCGCTCTGCCCGTCGCCCTGTGGTTCGACGCGCCGCGCGCGATCTCCCTCACCACGCCGTCGGGCACCCACGTTTCCGGTGTCTCGGTCCCGCCCTGGTCGGCGGAACCGGCCGGTTTCGGAAGCGACGGGCGTCTGCCCTGCTCCTACCGCCGGTCGGCGGCATGGCCGCGGCGGTGTGGGTGACCGTCCGCTTCGACATGCGGACGGCCGAGACGGCGGTGGCGTTGCGACCACGGTCGCGGCGTGACCGGAGGTGTCGCGGGCGGCACCGGCTGCGGGCTGGACGCCGGAATGACCCCAGCTGTCGCAGGCGCCACCGACTGTGGGCCGGTCTGCGGGCTGACCAAAGCTGTCGCAAGCGCCATCGACTGCGGGCCGGTCGCCCGGAGAACCCCACCTGTCGCAGACGGCACCGGCTAAGGGCCTGTCTGCGGGGTGACCTGAGCTGTCGCAGGCGCCACCGACTGCGGGCCGGTCTGCGGGCTGACCAAAACTGTCGCGGGCGCCACCGACTGCGGGCCGGTCGCCCGGATAACCCCACCTGTCGCAGACGGCACCGGCTAAGGGCCAGTCTGCGGGGTGACCTGAGCTGTCGCAGGCGCCACCGACTGCGGGCTGGCCTGCGGGCTGACCAAAACTGTCGCGGGCGCCATCGGCTGCGGGCCGGTCGCCCGGATAACCCCACCTGTCGCAGACGGCACCGACTGCGGGCCGGTCTGCGGGGTGACCTGAGCTGTCGCAGGCGTCATCGACGGCTGGTCGCCGGCTCGCCGTCTGCTTCGGCCGCGGTCTCGCCGGTAAGCCTGCCGACCTGGCCGCACCAGTAGTGCCCGCCGACTTCCTGGGGCAGGACCGCGGAATCAACGCTCGCGGTGTCGGAGCCGACGGCGGACGTCCGGCGACGGGCCACCGGCAGCGGGCGGACAACCCGGGCGTGGGGACGCGTGAGGGCCCGGCCGGGTGGGGCCGGGCCCCGTGAGTCAGGCGGTGTGGAGGGTCAGGCCGTAGCGGTTGAGGATCTCGTTGACGGGCTGGAACCAGGTCTCGCCGCCGCTGCCGCAGTTGCCCCAGCCGCCGGAGGTGACGCCCTGGGCCTGGTCGCCGCTGATGAACGAGCCGCCGGAGTCACCGGGTTCGGCGCAGACGCTGGTCTTGGTCATCTGACGCACGGCGCCCTGGCTGTAGTTGACGGTCTCGTTCATCGCGAGGACCGTGCCGCAGTGCCAGTGGGTGGTCGAACCGGAGCGGCAGATCGAGGAGCCGACAGGGGCCACGTTCGAGCCGCGTACGAGCTGGTCGGAGACGGTGCCCCAGCCGAGCACGACCGGCACCGTCCACCAGCCGCTGCCCACGTTGACCCAGGCGTAGTCGTTCTCCGGGAAGGACGAGCCCTGGAAGTTGCCGACGTAGCTGCGGTCCCAGCCGTAGACGGCGGCGGACGGCTGCCCGCAGTGCCCGGCGGTGATGAACCCGCCGTACACCGAGAACCCAATGGAACAGCGGACGTTGCCGGTGTAGTAGGGGTCGCCGCCGACGGTTCCGGCGGCAAGGGTCTGGGGTGCGGCGGAGACGTGCCGGACGGTGACGGGGCCCGCGCGGTGGGCCCGGGCCGTGAACCGCCGGACATCGTTGTCGGCACGCTCGCTCGCGACGACGTTCACGACGACGGTGCTCGCCTTCGGGTCCACGTGCCAGCTGCTCACTCCCGCGGGCGCGGGCAGTTTGTCGAGTCGCGCCTGGGTGGCGGCCAGTTCGCGCGCGCTGTGCGTGACGGTGCGGACGGTGGCGCCCGTGGCCCGCACGTCCCGGAGGGTCGCCGGCGTCGCGTCCGGGGTGAGGCCGACGGTCAGCCGGCCGGCGGTGGCGTCGAACCAGGTGCCGCCGAAGGAAGACCCGGCGGCTCGGCGGACCTTGGGCTCCAGGGCCGTGGCCCGCCGCTCGGCCGCGAGCCTCTCCTCGGCCTCGGCCTTCGAGAGGTTCAGGTCGCGCTGCATGGCGGTGAGGAGACCGGTCGAGGCGGGTGCCTTCGCGGCGGAATCGCCGGCCGAGGCGGGCGTGGTGCCCGCGGCGAGACCGGCGCCGAGCGTGAGCAGCACGGCCAGGGCGGCACGGGTCAATCTGGTGCGTCTCATGGGGGTTGCCCTTCGTCGTTCCAGTGGAGTGGGGTGGAACCGCAGGAGCAGTGGATCTCTGAGAGCGCTCTCAAAAGTGTGGCGCGGGAGAGCCTAGCGGCCGATCACGAACAGGTCCATACCAGCGAACGGTCCGCTTCCGACTAGCTCTCTCCCGGTCAACTGGCCGGGTTTCGGCCATGGTTGTGGTGCACCGACGTACGCTGCTTCAAGATCCGCCGCGGTGCGGATTCCCCCTGACAGGAGGCCCGATGGGTTTGGCGGAAGCGGTCGTGGTCCGGCCGGTGGCGGAGCTGCTCGCGGAGAACGCCGTGCGGTACGGCGAGAAGCTCGCGTTCGCCGACGACCGGCGCGGTGTCAGCTGGGCCGAACTGGACCGTCGGACCGCCCGGTTGGCGGCCGGACTCGGGGTCGAGCGCGGTACCCGGGTGGCGTTCTGCCTGGACAACAGCGTGGAGCTGGTCGAAGGGCTGCTGGCCACCGTCCGTGCCGCGGCGGTCGGTGTACCGCTGCCTCCGCGCGCCACCCATGCCGAACTCGCGTACCTGCTGGCCGACTGTGCTCCGGCCGTGGTCGTCACCGATCAGCGGCGTCTGCCGCGCATCGCCGGAATGGTCGCCGGACGGTCGGTGCGTCTGGTGGTGACCGGCGAGGGCGAGGTGCCGGACGACGCCTCGCACATCGACGAACTCATCGCCGAGGGCGAGCACTTGGTCGGAGGTGGCTTCAAGGCCGGGGGTGGTCTCGGGGGCGAGGGCAGTCTCGGAGTGGCCGGGGGCAGCCTTGCGGCGGGGGGCTCGGCCGCTCCCCGTGACGATCTCGGGCTGGATGAACCGGCCTGGCTGCTCTACACCTCCGGCACTTCCGGAACGCCGACGGCGGCCGTGTCCAGTCAACGGTCCGCGCTCTGGTCCTCGTTCGCCTGCTATCTGCCACGGCTGGGGCTCACGGACACCGACCGCGTGCTCTGGCCGCTGCCCCTGGCCCACACCTACGCCCACTCCCTCTGCGTACTGGGCACGACCGTGGCCGGGGCGAGCGCGCGGATCACCTCGGCGCCGGACCCGGCCCGACTGGTCCGGCTGATCGGCGAGTTCGAGCCGACCGTGCTGGGCGGCGTGCCGCTCACCTTCCGGCAGCTGCTCGACAGCGGCCTGGGCACGGTGCCCTCGCTGCGGGTGTGCGTCACCGCGGGCGCACCGAGCGACGCGGATCTGCGGGAGGAGGCCGAGCGGCGGTTCGGCGCACCGCTCCTGGACGGCTACGGCTCCACCGAGACCTGCGGCAAGATCGCCATGGAGGCGGTGAACGGGCCGCGGGCGCGGGGCGGCAGCGGTACTCCGCTGCCCGGCATGGAGGTCCGCCTGGTCGACCCCGACAGCGGACTGGACGTGGGCGGCGCCGAGGACTCGGACGGCGGGGAGCACCCGGTCGGCGAGGACTCGGTCGGCCGCGAGGGCGAGATCTGGGTACGTGGCCCCGGTGTCATGCTCGGCTACCACCATCGGCCCGAGGCGACCGCCGATGCCGTGCGCGACGGCTGGTACCGGACGGGCGACCTGGGCCGGCTCGGAGCGGACGGCGTCCTGACCGTCACCGGCCGGCTGGGCGACCGGATCGTGCGCGGCGGCGAGAACGTCGACCCGGCCGAGGTCGAGCGGGTGCTGCGCTCGCTGCCCGGGGTGCGCGACGCCGCCGTGGTGGCACGCGAGCATCCGCTGCTCGGCGAGGTCCCGGTGGCGTTCGTGGTACCGGCGGAGCAGTCGCTCGACCCGGCCGGTCTGCTGCGGGGCTGCGCCGAGGTGCTGTCCGCGCACAAGGTGCCCGAGGAGGTCCTGTTCACGCCGGCCGTCCCGCGCACGGCGGCGGGCAAGCCCCGGCGGGCGGTGCTGCGCGAGACGCTCGCCGAGCGTCCGCCGGCGCCGGAACTGGCCCGGCTGGCCGGTCTCACGGCCGGTGAACGACGTACCGCGCTCACGGAGTTGGTGTGTGCTCAGGCCGAGGCGATCCGGGGCGCGGCGGCCGATCCCGGCACCGCGTTCGCCGATCTCGGCCTGACCTCGCTGGACGCCATGACCTTGTGGCACCGGCTCAGTCTGCGCACCGGGCTGCGGCTGCCGGCGACGCTGGTCTGGGACCATCCGAACCCGGCCGCGGTCGCCGCCTACCTGGACAGCCGGATAAGCGGTGACACCCCCGCTCCCGCGTCCTCGCCCGCTGCCGCGACGACCGCGGCGCGCCGTGGCCCGGAGGCCGAACCGGTGGCGATCGTGGCCGTCGGCTGCCGTTACCCGGGCGGCGTGAGCTCGCCCGAGGACCTGTGGCGGCTGGTCTCCGAGGGCGTGGACGCCACCGGCGACTTCCCCACCGACCGCGGCTGGGACATCGACGCCCTCGTCCATCCCGACCCCGACCGGCTCGGCACGACCTACACCCGGCGCGGCGGCTTCCTGGACGATGTGGCCGACTTCGACCCGCTGTTCTTCGGCATCTCCCCGCGCGAGGCACTGGCCACCGACCCCCAGCACCGGCTGCTCCTCGAGGTGGCCTGGGAGACGCTGGAACGCGCCGGCATCCCCGCGCCGTCGCTGCGCGGCTCCCGTACCGGGGTGTACGTCGGTCTGATGCACGCCGGTTACGGCACCGGCCTTTCACCGCACGAGCTGGAGTCGCACATCGGCATCGGTTCGTCGGGCAGTGTGGCGTCGGGCCGGATCTCGTACGTCCTGGGCCTGCGCGGCCCGACGATGACCGTCGACACGGCGTGTTCGTCGTCGCTGGTCGCGATGGACCTGGCGGCGAGGGCGCTGCGGGCGGGCGAGTGCACGCTCGCGCTGGCCGGTGGGGTGACGGTGCTGTCGAGCCCGCAGCCGTTCATCGCGTTCAGCCGGCAGCGCGGGCTGTCGGCGGACGGGCGGTGCCGGTCGTTCGCGGCGGACGCGGAAGGCACCGCGTGGGCCGAGGGCGTGGGCCTGGTGCTGTTGGAGAAGCTGTCGGACGCCCGGCGCAACGGCCATCCGGTGCTGGCCGTGCTGCGCGGGTCCGCGGTGAACTCCGACGGCGCGTCCAACGGGCTGACGGCCCCCAACGGCGAGGCGCAGCGCGAGCTGATCCGGCTGACGCTGGCCGACGCGGGCCTCGGCCCGGCCGACGTGGACGTGGTCGAGGGACACGGCACGGGCACCGCGCTCGGCGACCCGATCGAGGCGGGTGCCGTGCTGGCCACCTACGGGCAGGACCGTGACCGGGCCGACCCGGTGTGGCTGGGCTCGGTCAAGTCGAACCTCGGGCACTCGCAGGCCGCGGCCGGGGTGGCAGGCGTGATCAAGATGATCGAGGCGATGCACCACGGCGAACTGCCCCGCTCGCTGTACTCGGAGCGGCCGTCGCCGCACGTGGACTGGTCCGCGGGGGCCGTGCGGCTGCTCGACCGGGCGCGGCCGTGGCCGCGGCGCGACCGGCCGCGCCGGGCGGCGGTCTCCTCGTTCGGTATCGGGGGCACCAACGCGCATGTGATCATCGAGCAGCCGCCGGAGACGGACGGCACGGCCGGGGCCACGCGCCGACTGCCCGTGACCTCCTGGCTGGTGAGCGGCGGCGACGCTGCCGGTCTCCGGGCCCACGCCGAAAAGCTCGCGGCGACACTGGCGGACGCGGACGCCACCTCGGACGCGACCGGCGAAGCCGCGCTGGACATCGCGTACTCATTGGCGACCACCAGGGCTCCCCTGCCTCACCGCGCGGCCGTCCTGGGCTCCGACGCCTCCGAACTGCTCTCCGGTCTACGGCGGTTGGCGGCCGGCGAGGACGGTCCGGCGCTGCTCAGGAACACCGTGCGCGGGACGCCCAAGCTGGCGCTGCTCTGCGCCGGCCAGGGCACACAGCGGGCCGGGATGGGCCGTGAACTGGCGGCGACCTTCCCGGTGTTCGACGCGGCGTTCTCCGAAGTGTGCGCGTGGTTCGCCCCGTTGCTGGACCGGCCGCTGCGGGAAGTGATCGACGATCCCGACAGCGACCTGCTGGACCGCACGGACTACGCCCAACCCGCGCTGTTCGCCTTCGAGGTGGCCGTGCACACCCTGCTCGCCGACTGGGGCGTACGGCCGGACTACCTGGTCGGCCACTCGGTCGGCGAGCTGGCGGCCGCGTACCTCGCCGGGGTGTTCTCGCTCGGCGACGCGGTCCGGCTGGTCGCCGCGCGCGGGCGGCTGATGGCCGCGCTGCCCGCCGGGGGCGCGATGATCGCGGTGCGGGCACCGGAGGCCGAGGTGGCACGCCGGCTCGGCGAGGCGCGCGGTCGCGTCGCGATCGCCGCGGTCAACGGGCCCGCGTCCGTGGTGGTGTCCGGGGACGAGGACGCGGTGACCGCCCTGGCCGACTCGCTCGGCGGCCGGAGCACCCGGCTGCGGGTGAGTCACGCCTTCCACTCGCCGCTGCTCGACCCGATGCTGGCCGAGTTCCGGGCGGTCGCCGAGACCGTCACCTACCACCGGCCGTCGGTACCGGTGGTGTCCACGGTGACCGGCCGCCCCGAGCCCGAGGCGCTGGCCGGCGCCGACTACTGGGTACGGCAGGTGCGCGAGACCGTCCGGTTCGCCGACGCGGTGAACTGGCTGGCGGAGGCGGGCGTGACGGCGTTCGTCGAGGCGGGTCCGGCCGCCGCGCTCAGTGTCGCGGCCGAGGACTGTGTCGCCCCGGACACGGGCGCGGTGTTCACGCCGTGCGTCGACGCCCGGGGCGCGCTCGCGGGGCTGGCCGCACTCCATGTGCAGGGCGTTGCGGTCGACTGGCGGTCGGTGTACGCGGACAGCGGTGCCCGCCGCCGCCCGCTGCCCACCTACCCGTTCCAGCGGCAGCGCTACTGGCTGGACGCGGTACGGCACGCCGCCCCGGCCGGGCATCCGCTGCTGGGCGAGCCGCAGCCGGACGCCGACGGACCGGGCGTGCGGCACACGGGGGTGCTGTCCGTGGTACGCCAGCCCTGGCTCGCCGACCATGTGATCGGCGGCCGGGTCCTGGTTCCGGCGACGGTGTTCGCCGAGCTGGTCTGCCACGCGGCCGGGACACCGGGTCCGGTCCGGCTGACCGAGCTGGCCTTCCGGACGCCGCTGGTCCTGCCGGAGTCGGAGCCGGTGCGCCTTCAGGTCGTCACCGACGGCCCGGACGAGGCGGGGAACCGGCCGGTCACGGTCTGGGCCCGGGCGGGCGACACGTGGACGCGGCACGCCACCGCGACCGTCGCCCCGGCCGCCTCGGCGCCCGTCGTTGCGCGCGCGGCCTGGCCTCCCGCTGGTGCCGAGCGGCTGCCGGTCGACTACGACCGGCTCGCCGCGCACGGCCACCACTACGGTCCGGCCTTCCGGGCGGTGACGGCGCTGTGGCGCCGGGGGACGTCCCTGTTCGCCGAACTGGCCCTGCCGCCCCGGGAAGCGGCGACGGCCGGCTCGTACACCCTGCATCCCGCGCTCCTCGACGCGGCGCTGCATGCCGCGCTCCTCGCGGAGGGCGGCTCGGGCGAGGCACGGGTCCCCCTCACCTGCGCGGGACTGACGGTGCACGCCACCGGCGCCACCTCCGCCCGGGCCCAGCTGGAGCGACTCGGCCCGGACGAGTTCCGGGTCGCCCTCACCGACCACGCCGGACAGCCGATCGCCACGGTCGAGTCCCTGGTCACGCGAGTCCTGCCCGCCCAACGTTCTGCTGTCGAGGCCGAGTTGTACCGCACGGCCTGGCGGCCCGTCCCGGCGGCCGGCGATGGCGACACGCGGCACGAACTGCTCGACCTGACGGGACCGGACCTGGAGACCGCCCTCCCCGACCGTGCGCTGACGCTGCTCACCGCCACGCTCGCGGGCGTACGGGACTGGATCGCCGACGCGCGGCCGGGGCGGCTCCTGGTGCTCACCCACAACGCCACCGGCGACGATCCCGACCCGGCGGAGGCCGCGGTCGCCGGACTCGTCCGCAGCGCCCAGTCCGAGCACCCCGGCCGGATCGTGCTGGTCGACCGCCGCGGTGGCCCCGCCTCCCCGGCGGACCTGGACGCGGCGCTGCGCACCGGTGAACCCCAGGTCGCCCTGGAGGGCGGCGCCGTTCTCGCACCCCGGCTGGCCCCGGTACGGGCCCAGGCGGCGGCGCCCGTCCTCGATCCCGAGGGGACGGTACTCATCACCGGCGGCACGAGTGCGCTCGGCGCGAGCCTCGCCCGGTATCTGGTGGCCGAACACGGGGTCCGCCACCTGCTGTTGGTGAACCGCAGCGGTCGTACGCCCGCATGGGCAGCCGAACTCGGCGCGACCGTGCGCACGGCGGCCTGCGAGGTGAGCGACCGCGCCGCCGTGGACGCCCTGGTCGCGTCCTGTCGGCCGGCACTGACGGCGGTGTTCCATCTCGCCGGAGTCGTGGACGACGGCGTCGTGGACGGCCTCACCACGCAGCGGTTGGCGGCCGTGCTCGCGCCGAAGGCGGTCGGCGCGTGGCATCTGCACGAGGCCACCAAGGAGCTCGGGCTGTCCGCGTTCGTGCTCTACTCCTCGGCCGCGGGCGTGCTGGGCCGCCCCGGACAGGCCAACTACGCGGCGGCCAACGGCTTTCTCGACGCGCTCGCCCGGCATCGCGTCGCCCGGGGCCTGCCCGCGCAGGCCCTCGCCTGGGGCCCGTGGATCACGGCCGGGGACGACGGCATGGCGGCCCAGGTCCCGGCTCGCCGGCTCGGCGACGGCGGTGTCCTGTCGGTCGACGAGGAGGAGGGCATCGAGTTGCTCGACCGGGCGCTGCGGACCCCTGAGCCGGTGCTGGTGCCGATCCCGCTGAACCTGGGGGCCCTCGGCGGTCCGGCCACTCCGCCGGTCCTCACGGACCTGGTGCCGAAGCGTCCGGCCGCCGCTCCGATCGCCGCCCCGCAGGCACCCGGCGCCTGGCGGGAGCGGCTCGCCTCCGTTCCGGCGCACGAGCGGGAGGAGGTGCTGGTCGAGCTGATCCGCGCCGAACTCGCCCTGCTGCTGGGCTTCGAGGACCCGGCCGCGCTCCCCACCGATCGCGCCTTCGGGGAACTCGGCTTCGACTCGCTGATGGCGGTGCAGTTCCGCAACCGGCTCAGCGCGTTCACGCGCGTGCGACTGGCGTCCACGATCGTGTTCGACCATCCGACCCTGCACTCGCTGGCCGCGCACCTCCACGACGCCCTGCGCGCAGCCCTTCCGGACGCCGAGGCCGACACCGGGGGCGGTACCGGAGGCGGCAACGGCGGGGACGAGCCGTCCTCCTACCGCTTCGGCCCCCTGTACCACCAGGTCCTGCGCGAGCGCGGCCCGCTGGAGGCGATGGGGCTGCGCTACCTGGCGTCCCACGCCCTCCCGTCCTTCACCGCCGCCGAGCGCGGCCGGTACGCGGTCGACCCGGTCCGGCTGGCGCGGGGTGCGGGCACCACGCTGGCGTACATCCCGGACTACCTCACGCCGTACCATCGCGTCCCCGCCGGGCTGGCCAAGCAGTTCGACGGCGAGCGCGACGTGTTCCTGCTGGAGCACCCCGGTCTCGGGGCCCGCAAGGCCGTGCCGGACAGTGCGGCCGCCGTCGTGCGGACACATGTCGACGCGGTGGGCGCTCTGTCGTCCCAGGGGCCGGTCGTCCTCGTGGGCTACTGCGCCGGGGGCGCGATCGCGCACGCCGTGGCGCGTGAGCTCGCACGGTCGGGGCGGCCGCCGGCCGGGCTGATCCTGCTCGACGCCCACGCGGGCGTGCTGCGCCGGGACGACGAACGGGCGCTGGCCCTGATGACCGCGGGCGCGAAGCTGCCTGACGATGTCGTCGCCGAGTTCGAGGACTCGCTGCTGATCGCCGGCGGCGGCTACGCGCGCGTGCTGGAGAACTGGGACCTCGAACCGTCCCCGGTCCCGGCTCTCCTGGTGCGGGGCCGGCCGACGGCGCAGATGCGCCGCATCGACCCCGACGGGGAGTGGCTGCCGCGCTGGCCCCTGCCGCACGACACCGCGGACGTGCCCGGCGACCACTACACCCTCGTCCACCACGACGCCGACACCACGGCCGCCGCGATGCGCGCCTGGCTGCCGGCATGATCCGCCGACACCGCACCGGGGAAACAGGAGTTGCCGTATGACCCAGGAGTACGACCTGATCGTCGTCGGCGGCGGGCCCGCGGGGTCGACCGCCGCGACCGTCGTGGCCAAGCGCGGGCACCGGGTCCTGCTGCTGGAGCGGGAGACCTTCCCGCGCTACCAGATCGGCGAGTCGCTCCTGCCCGCCACGGTCCACGGCCTGTGCCGCATCCTCGGTGTCGCCGACGAGGTGCAGCGGGCCGGCTTCACCCTCAAGCGCGGCGGCACGCTGCGCTGGGGCCGTGACCCCGAGCCGTGGCAGTTCTCCTTCGCGATGACGCCGCGCGTGCCCGAGCCCACCGCGACCGCCTTCCAGGTGGAGCGCTCACGGTTCGACGAGATCCTGCTGCGCGGTGCCCAGCGGGCGGGCGTCGAGGTCCGCGAGGGCAGCCCGGTGCGGCGGGTGGTCGCCGACGACGAGCGGGTGCGGGGCGTCGAGTACACCGACGTCGACGGCAACTCCCGTACGGCACACGCCCCTTACGTCATCGACGCGTCCGGGAACACCAGCCGGATCCACGGCGGGGTCGGCGGTGGGCGCGTGTACTCCGACTTCTTCCGCAACCTGGCCGTGTTCGGCTACTTCGCGGGCGGGGCCCGGCTGCCCGAGCCGAACAGCGGCAACATCTTCTGCGCCGCGTTCGACGCGGGCTGGCTCTGGTACATCCCGCTGCGCGACGACCTGACGAGTGTCGGCGCGGTGATCTCCCCCGAGCACACGCCGGCCGTCCAGCGCGACGCGCGGGCCGCGTGGCGGGACATGATCGCGGCCTGCCCCGAGGTGAGCCGGCTGGTGGCGGGCGTACCGGAGGCGATTGAGCCGCCGTACGACCAGGTACGGGTGCGCAGGGACTGGTCGTACTGGAAGAAGTTCTTCTGGACTCCGGGCATGGCCCTGGTCGGCGACGCCGCGTGCTTCGTGGACCCGGTGCTGTCCTCCGGCGTCCATCTGGCCACCTACGGCGCCCTGCTCGCCGCCCGTTCGGTGAACTCCGCGCTGGACGGCAGCGTGCCCGAGGAACGGGGCTTCGCCGAGTTCGAGGCCCGCTACCGCCGCGAGTACCGCGTGTTCTACGACTTCCTGATCTCCTTCTACGACATGGAGCGCAACGAGAACTCGTACTTCTGGTCGGCGAAGAAGATCACCGAGGTGGAGCTCGGCGAGGCCGCCGCGTTCGCCGAACTGGCGGGTGGACTGGTGTCCGGCGACACCGCGGTCGTCCGTGCGGACTGGCACACCTCGGCGGCCCAACTCGACAGCGCCGTAAGCCGGTTGGCGGCCTCCGACGACCGTATCAACCCGCTGCTGTCCGCCCCGGTCGTCGGCGAGACCTTCCGTACCGGCAACGACCTTCAGGAGCAGGCCCTTTACGGCGGCCCGCTCGACGACCCCGGCCCGGCCGGCCCCGACGGCCTGGCCGTCACACCGGACGGCCTGTCCTGGGTCAAGGCGTGACCGCCAGTTCCCCCAGCAGCTTCCAGGTGCGGCGCCGGTCCTCCTCACCGCCGAGGTCCGTCGCGGTGAACGCCACCTCCGTCGCCCCGGCGTCCCGGTAGCGGCGCACCTCGGCGGCGACGGTCTCCTCGTCGCCGATGACGGCCAGGTCGGCGGCGCGGGTGGCACCGGAGAGGCCGATGACCCGCTGGTAGGAGGGGAACTGCTCGTAGAAGGCGAGCGACTCGGTCGCCGCCTCCCGGACCGCCTCGACGTCGGCGGTGACCACGCCGGGCACGAAGGCCACGATCCGGGGCGCCGGTCGGCCCGCCGCCTCGGCCGCCGCGGTGACGGCCGGGACGATGTGCTCGGCGAGAGCGCGCGGTCCGGCCAGTAACGGGAGGATGCCGTCGGCGAGTTCCCCCGAGACGCGCAGGGCCTGCGGGGCCATGGCCGCGACGAGGAGCGGCACCGGAGGCTCGGCGCCGCCGGGCACCGACGCGGGCAACGGCGTTGCGGCCGTGAGCAGTTCACCGTGGAAGTCGGCGGCGCCGGTCTCCGTCAGCAGGCGCAGGGCGGTCAGGAACTCGCGGAGCCGGGTGATCGGGCGCTCGTAGGGGATGCCGAAGCCGGTCTCGGTCAGGTGCTTGGTGCCGAGTGCGAGCCCGAGGTGGTACCGGCCTCCGGTGGCGGCCTGGGCCGTCTGGGCTTGGCTCGAGACGAGCAGCGGGTGGCGGCCGAAGACGGGGATCGCGGCGGTCCCGACATGCAGTCCGGGCACCTCGCGGCCGACGATCGCGGCGAGCGAGGGCGAGTCGTACCCGAAGGTCTGCCCGAACCACGCGGAGTGCAGCCCTGATTCCTGTGCCTCCCGGGCGAGTTGCACCGTGGGATCGATCCGGTTCTGGACGGGGAGTGCTACGCCGATGGTCATACCCCGGGCAACCGACACGTGCGGGAGACGCATTCCTGCTCGCACATGACAAGCGTGTGAAGCGCTCGTTGACCTTGCCCCAAGGGGAGCCCGCAGCATCGGCGTACGGACCGGGCGGGCGGGGAGGCGCGGGTGCTGGTGGATGTACGGCCGTTGCGCGGGGCCGCCTTCAGACGACTGTGGGCGGCCGGCCTCGTGACCGGCCTGGGAGCTCAACTCACCGCGGTCGTCGTGCCGTTGCAGCTCTACGGCTTCACCGGGTCGTCCGCCTACGTCGGACTGGCCGGGTTGGTGGGCTTCGCGCCGATGGCCGTGGCCGCGCTGTGGGGAGGCGCGCTGGCCGATGTGCGGGACCGTCGGCGGGTGCTGCTGGTGACGACGGCCGGGATCGGTGTGACCTCACTGCTGTTGTGGGCGCAGGACCGTGCGGGTCTGCGGTCGGCCGGTGTGCTGCTGGTGCTGGTGGGCGTGCAGCAGGCCCTGTTCGGCGCGAATGCCGCGGTGGGCCGGGCGGTCGTTCCGCGTCTGGTGGCGCCCGAGTCGTTGACCGCGGCCAACGCCCTGCAGTCGACGGTCGTCCTGTCCGCCGGGATCGCGGGTCCGTTGCTGGCCGGTGTGCTGCTGCCGGTGGTGGGTGCGCGGACGCTGTATCTGGCGGATGCCGTCGCCGTCTGCGCGACGGTGTGGGCGGTGTGGCGACTGCCCCCGCTCCCGCCCCTCGGCCGCACCGGGAGGAAGCGGGCCGGTGTCCGGGAGATCGCTGACGGCTTTCGGTTCGTGGCGCGGCGTCAGACCCTGCTGCTGGTGTATCTCGCCGACTTCGCCGCGCTGTTCCTGGGGTTGCCCACGGCTCTCTTCCCGCAACTGGCCCAGGAGACCTTCCGGCCGGCGGACATCGGCGTTCTGTACGCCGCTCTCTCGGCGGGCGGGGTGCTGGCCGGGCTCTTCTCCGGGGCCCTCACCCGCGTGAGCCGGCACGGCGTCGCGGTCGCGGTCTCGGTGGGCGTCTGGGGTCTGGCCGTCGCGGGGTTCGGAGTGACCGGCTCACTGGTCGCGGCGGCGGGCTGGCTGGCTCTGGCGGGCGGCGCACTTCTCGTGCTGGGCGTCTTCCGCCGCACGGTTCTGCAGTCGGCCGTGCCGGACGGGATGCGGGGCCGGCTCCAGGGGATCGACACGGTGGTGGCCGCGGGCGGGCCCCGGTTGGGCGACCTGGCGCACGGTGTGGCGGGGGCCGCCTTCGGGGCCGGCTGGGCCGTCACCGGCGGTGGGCTGCTGACGGTGTCGGTCGCGGTCGTCCTGCTCCTGCTCTTTCTCAGGTGATGCGCGCGGTGGCACCACGTGGCACCACCTGGCACCACTCTGCGCTCGCAATGACGCCGGAATCCGCGCGGCACCACCGTCAGTCAGATAGGCGTCACCGCGTTATCGCAGGTCAGACCCACCAAGCAACGAAGTGACGCCACTGGCGCCACGCAATGGCTTGCACGTGGCGCCACTGTGGTGCCATGATGGCGCCATGGACCTCACCCCGTATGTCGACAGCCTCCGCCGCGAACTCGCGGTGGCCGCCGAAGCCGGTGGCGACGAAGCCCGCGAGCTGGCGGAGCGGCTGACCGCTCCCCTGGAGTCGGCGACTCGGCTGACCATGCTCAACGTGCTCTCCGCCGCGATGGACGAGATCACCCGCGATCTCGCCCCCGGCTCGGTCGACGTACGGCTGCGCGGGCTCGACCCCGACTTCGTGGTGACACCGCCGCCCACCTACGGCGGCGCCCCCGCGGAGCCGGCCGCGCCCACCGAACCGCTCAGGGCCCCGGCCGACGGTGACGAGGGCGGCACCGCCCGGATCAATCTGCGGCTGCCGGCCCACCTCAAGACGCGCGCCGAGGAGGCCGCGAGCCGCGAGGGCCTGTCGGTCAACGCATGGCTCGTGCGCGCTGTGTCGGCCGCGGTCGACGGCGGCACCCGGCCGCGTACGACGGAGAAGACCCAGACCCTCGGCCAGAGCTTCACGGGCTGGGTGCGCTGACCGCACCCGCGCCCGGCCCCAGGACATCGACACCGCACCCACACCACGTCCCACCAGCGGGGACGCCTTGAAGACCCAAGAGGACGGGACAGTCATGCCTTCTTTCGACACTTCCGAACCGATCTCGGTCACCGCGCACGTGGGGGCCGGTTCCCTCCAGCTCACCGCGGGCGACCGCACCGACACCGTCGTGGAGGTGCGGCCCCGCGACCCGAAGAAGGACAAGGACGTGCGGGCCGCCGAACAGACCGAGGTCGTGTACACGAGCGGGGTGCTGACCATCAGGACGAAGGAGCGCCGCCTCGTCGGGCCCAGCGGCGCCGTCGACGTGACGGTCGACCTGCCCACGGACTCGCACGTGGAGCTGACCGGCTCATGGATCCAGGTGCTCGGCGAGGGGCGACTCGGCGAGGTCCGCGTGAAGACCTCCACCGGTGACGTCCGCCTCGACACCACGGGGCCGCTCCAGCTGAACGTGTCGCACGGCTCGATCACCGTCGACCGGGTCGAGGGCGAAGCCGAGTTGACCACCAGCTCCGGCAACCTGCGTGTCGGCGTCGTCGACGGACCCGCCGTCCTGAAGAACACACACGGCACCACGACCGTCGGGGCCGTGACCGGCGAGCTGCGGGTGAACGGCGCCAACGGCGGCATCGACATCGCACGCGCCGAGGCGTCGGTCACCGGCACCACGACCAACGGCCACCTCCGTGTCGCCGAAGTCGCCCGCGGCGAGGTCCGGTTGGAGACCTCCAACGGCCCCATCGAGATCGGGATCCGGCAGGGCACCGCCGCCTGGCTCGACGTCAGCTCCAACCGTGGCCAGGTACGCAACTCGCTCGCCGCCTCCGAGGCCCCGGAGCAGGCCGAGGACACGGTCAAGGTCCACGCACGGACCAACTGGGGCAACATCGACGTCCTCCGCGCCAAGGTCTGACCGCCGCCTGCCCTGCCTGTCAGACCAGCCGCTCACCTCGCTCTCCTTCCCCGCCTTCTCCTTCACCCTTCGATCGGAGGGCCCCATGCCTTCTTCTGTCATGCCCACGCCCAGGCAGGACGGCGGTCACCCGTCGCCGGCCGCCGTCTCCGCCATCGGTCTGCGCAAGTCGTACGGCGACAAGGTCGTCCTCGACGGCATCGATCTGCACATCCCTGCCGGTTCGGTGTTCGCGCTGCTCGGGCCGAACGGCGCCGGCAAGACCACCGCCGTGAAGATCCTGTCCACGCTCATCACCGCCGACGGCGGGCAGGCCCGGGTCGCGGGCCACGACGTCGCCGTGTCACCGGACGGGGTACGGGCCGCGATCGGTGTCACCGGGCAGTTCTCCGCCGTCGACGGTCTGATCACCGGCGAGGAGAACATGCTCCTGATGGCGGACCTGCACCACCTGCCGAAGCAGGAGGGACGTCGGGTCGCCGCCGAACTCCTGGAACGGTTCGACCTCACCGAGGCCGCGAAGAAGCCCGCCTCCACCTACTCCGGCGGCATGAAGCGCCGACTCGACATCGCCATGACCCTCGTCGGCGGTCCGCGGATCATCTTCCTCGACGAGCCGACCACAGGCCTCGACCCCCGCTCCCGCCACACCATGTGGCAGATCATCCGCGCGCTGGTCACGGACGGGGTCACCGTCTTCCTCACCACGCAGTACCTGGAGGAGGCCGACCAACTCGCCGACCGCATCGCGGTGCTGAACGACGGCAAGATCGTCGCCGAGGGAAGCGCGGAGGAGCTCAAGCGGCTCATCCCCGGCGGGCACGTCCGGCTCCGATTCACCGACCCGGACGCCTACCGGAGCGCCGCCGACGCGCTGCGTGAGGTCACCCGTGACGACGAGGCGCTGGCCCTGCAGATCCCCAGCGACGGCAGCCAGCGCGAACTGCGCTCCCTCCTCGACTGGTTGGACGCGGCCGGCGTCGAGGCCGACGAACTGACGGTCCACACCCCCGACCTCGACGACGTGTTCTTCGCCCTCACCGGCGACACCGACAAGCCCAAGGAGTCCGTCCGATGAGCACCCTGTCCCTCGCCGTCCGCGACTCGTCCACGATGCTGCGCCGCAATCTCCTGCACGCCCGCCGCTACCCGTCGCTCACCCTGAACCTGCTGCTCACCCCGGTCATGCTCCTGCTGCTCTTCGTCTACATCTTCGGCGACGCGATGAGCGCCGGCATCGGGGGCGGCGGGGCGGACCGCTCCGAGTACATCGCGTATCTGGTGCCCGGCATTCTGCTGATGACCATCGGCTCCACCACGATCGGCACCGCGGTGTCCGTCTCGATGGACATGAACGAGGGCATCATCGCCCGCTTCCGCACCATGGCGATCCACCGCGGGTCGGTACTGATCGGGCACGTCATCGGCAGCGTGCTGCAGTGCGTTGCCAGCGGGATCCTCGTCGGGGTCGTCGGGGTGGCCATCGGGTTCCGCTCCGTCGACGCCACCGTCCTGGAATGGATCGCCGCGCTCGGGCTGATCGCGCTCTTCGCCCTGGCGCTCACCTGGATCGCGGTCGGCATGGGCCTGTCCAGCCCGAACCCCGAGGCGGCGAGCAACAACGCGATGCCGCTGATCTTCCTGCCGCTGATCTCCAGCACCTTCGTCCCGGTGGACGCGATGCCGGGCTGGTTCCGGCCCGTCGCCGAGTACCAGCCCTTCACCCCGGCCATCGAGACCCTGCGCGGACTGCTGCTCGGCACCGAGATCGGCCACAACGGCTGGCTGGCCGTGGCCTGGTGCCTGGGCCTCACGGCGCTCGGCTACTTCTGGTCCAAGTCGCTCTTCGACCGCGACCCGAAGTAGGGGCGACGACTCGCCCCACTGCCCACCGGAGGGCACCGGCCGCACCAGGCGGCCGGTGCCCTCGACGGCATCCCCGGACCAGTGCTTCAGTCGGTGGTGATGCCGGCCAGGGTCAGGAGGAGGTTCTTGACGTCGGTCGCGTCGATCTCGTCGCGTGCGTTGTCGGGCCGCGAGCACAGCAGTACGGGGCTGTCCTGCGGGTCCTGCGGCAGCCGGCCGTGGCTGCCGCGTACGCCGGAGGGGTCCAGCGGGACGGTCTGGATGCGGTAGCGCAGGCCGGCCTTCTTGCGGGCGACCTGGCCGATGGCGCGAGCCTTCACGGCGGGGACCGCGGGGTCGTAGAGGAGCTCGGCGGGGTCGTAACCGGGCTTGCGGTGGATCTCCACCTGGCGGGCGAAGTCCGGGGCGCGGTCGTCGTCCAGCCAGTAGTAGTACGTGAACCAGGCGTCGGACTCCGCCACGGCGACCAGCTCTCCCGAGCGTTCGTGGTCGAGGCCGTGGGCCGCCTTGCCCTCGGCGTCCAACACCTGGTCCACTCCCGGGAGTTCGGCGACGATCTTCGCCACCGCCGCCGTGTCGGCCGGGTCGCGGACATAGACGTGGGCGATCTGGTGGTCGGCGACGGCGAAGGCGCGGGACGTCCAGGGGTCGAGGTACTCCATGCCGTCCTGGGTGTACACGTCGAGCAGTCCGGCCCGGCGCAGGGCGCGGTTGATGTCGACGGGGCGGGAGGCGGGCGCGATGCCGTACTCGCTCAGGATGACGACGGTCGCGTCCTCACGCCGGAAGTGCTCCAGCAGGGGCCGCAGGGCGTCGTCGAGGCGGCGGGCCTCACGGGCGGTCTGCGGGGAGCCGGGGCCGGAGCGCTGGGGCTCGTAGTCGAGGTGCGGGACGTAGACCAGGGTCAGGTCGGGGCGGTGCTCGTCGAAGATCTGGCGGGCGGCGGCGAGGATCCACTGGCTGGAGGGCAGGCCGGCGTTGGGGCCCCAGTAGGTGAACAGGGGGAAATCGCCGAGCCTGGCGGTGAGTTCGTCGTGCAGGGCGGGCGGCCAGGTGTAGCAGTCGGGTTCCTTGCGTCCGTCGGAGTAGTAGATCGGGCGGGGGGTGACGGTGAGGTCGACGTCGGCGCCCATGGCGTACCACCAGCAGACGTTGGCGACCTTGTAGCCGGGCTCCGCCTTGCGGGCGGTGTCCCAGATCTTCTCCCCGCCGACGAGGGCGTTGTGCTGGCGCCACAGCAGGACCTCTCCGAGATCCCGGAAGTACCAGCCGTTGCCGACGATTCCGTGCTCGGAGGGCGGCGCGCCGGTGAGGAGGGTGGACTGCACGGAGCAGGTCACGGCGGGCAGCACGGTGTTGAGCCGGGCTTGGAAGCCCTGTTCGGCGAGGGCCGAGACGGCGGGCATGTGGCGGAGCATGCGGGGGGTGAGGCCGACGATGTCGAGGACGACCATGCGGGTCATGAGACGGGCTCCATTCCTGAGAGGGGTTTGAGGCCGAGTTCCTCGAACCGGTTGCGCGCCCAGCTGAGTTCGGCGGCCAGACCCGCGACAAGGCCCTCACGGTCGCGTGGCCGCAGGTGTTCGGGCAGGACCGACCAGGTGTAGGTCTCGACCTCGATGTGGTCGCAGACGGCCTCCGGCCCGCCGAGCAACACGCCTAGAGACGAGGTGAGTTCGTCCGCCGTGGTGCTGAGCGGCGGCTCGGGCGCGGCGTGCAGGGGTGCGTGGAAGTGCACCCGCCAGGGCGAGCCGGGGTCCAGCCCGCCCGCCAGTGCCTCGGGAAGGTCGTCCACGCCGGTGACGGTGCCGTTCGGGGCGGTGCGTGTCTGATGCAGGAACCGGGGTTCCGCGAACCGGGCGAGGGCGCGCCGCGCCTCGGGGTCGGCGGGGTCGTCGGCCTGGAGCGCGCTGGACGCCTGCACCTTGACGACCGGGAGCCCGGCGTCGGCGAGCCGGCGCAGTGCGGCGGCCGGTTCCTCGAACTGGACGGCGAGATGGCAGGTGTCGAGGCAGATCCCGAGCCACTCGGGGTCCACTCCCCCGAGTTCCCGGGCGGCCTGGACGGTGTTCTCCACCAGGCATCCGGGCTCGGGCTCGAACCCGACCCTGATCGTACGGCCGGTCTCCCGCGCCAACCGGGCGAGCTGCCCGGCGAGTTGGTCGAGGGCCCGCCGCGCGGAGTCCCGCGCCTCGGACGGCCACGGTGTACGCCAGGCCAGCGGAAGAGTGGAGACGCTGCCGCGCAGGGCGTCGTCGGGCAGCAGACCCGCCAGGACCCGGGCGCAGTCGACCGTGTACCGCAGCCGGGCGGGATCGGCCCAGTGGGGCAGGTAGACGTCCTTCTTCACGACCTCGCGGTGGAATCCGCCGTAGGGGAAGGCGTTGAGGGTAACCGTCTCCAGGCCGCGCGCGGTCAGTTCGGCGCGCAGACGGCGTACGGCGTCGGGAGCGGCGGACAGTTCGGTGACCACGTCGCGGGCCAGCCACAGGCCGATGCCGAGCAGGTCGGCGCCGAGGGTCTCGCGTACGGGCTCGGCGTACGCGGCGAGTTGGTCCACCACTCCGTCGAGGTCCTCGGCCTGGTGGACGTTGCTGCAATAGGCGAGGTGGACGGTGGTGCCGTCGGGGTGTCCGAAGCGCACGGCGGGGTCACTCTCCGCCGCGTTTGATCGAGTTGCCCTCGAAGAGGGCCGTGTCGTCGGCCTTGACGTCCTCCAGGTCGAGTCGGCCGCTCTGCCCGTAGAAGGCCACGGGGTTGCGCCACAGGACCTGGTCGACGGTGTCGTCGTCGAAGCCGGCGGCGAGCATCGCGTCGGCGGTCTTCCGGGTCTTGAGCGGGTCGCTGCGCCCCCAGTCGGCGGCCGAGTTGACGAGCATCCGCTCGGTGCCGTGCTCCTGGAGGATGCGCACCATGCGGTCCTCGGTCAGCTTGGTGTCCGGGTAGATGGAGAAGCCCATCCAGCAGCCGCTGTCGGCGACCATGCCCACGGTGAGTTCGTTGAGGTGGTCGACGAGGACATGCTCGGGCGGGATACCGGACTCCCGCACGACGTCGAGGGTGCGGCGGGTGCCGACGGCCTTGTCGCGGTGCGGGGTGTGGACCAGCACGGGCAGCTCGTGCTCGACGGCGAGTCGGAGCTGACGGGCCAGGGCCTCGTCCTCCTCGGGCGTCATGGAGTCGTAGCCGATCTCACCGACGGCCACCACGCGGTCCTTGGCCAGATAGCGCGGCAGGAGGTCCAGCACCCCGGTGCAGCGCGGGTCGTTGGCCTCTTTCGGGTTGAGGGCGATGGTGCAGTAGTGCTGGATGCCGAACTGCGCGGCGCGGTACGGCTCCCAGCCGAGCAGGGCGTCGAAGTAGTCGGTGAAGCTCTCCACCGAGGTGCGCGGCTGGCCGAGCCAGAAGGAGGGTTCCACGACCGCGCGGACGCCGGCGGCGTACATGGCCTCGTAGTCGTCGGTGGTGCGTGAGGTCATGTGGATGTGGGGGTCGAAGATGCGCATCATGCGGCTCCGGTGAAGGCGGCGAGGGCCCGTTCGGCGGCGGTTCGGCGGGCGGGGACGGGTGAGTCGGCCTCGGCGGGCAGCCCGGAGGCCTCCAGCGTGCCGGGGTGGGCGCGCAGGATCGGCCAGACGTCCGCGGGGACCACCCGGCCGGCGGCTACCCGCTCGTGGGCGAAGTCGGCGAGCATGCGGGCGAGTTCGCGGTCCGCGCGCTCGTCCAGGCCGGCGATCCGGTCGAGGGGGATCTCGCAGAAGACGCACTTCAACACGGCGTGCCGGTAGCCGTCATAGTCCAGGTGGCGTGCGGCGTACGGGCCGAGGGCCGCCTCGATCAGGCCGGTGTCGTTGCCGCGCAGGGCCGTGTGGACGAGCGGCAGGCCCAGGCCGGCGAAGGAGGGGTCCCTCTTCTCCATCAGGGCCAGTGAACGCAGTACCGCCCGCTGTTCGGCGGCGTCCCCGTACCGGTGGAGGGCGGTGACCTCCTCGGCGAGCTCGGCTCCACGCAGCGGCAGGGCCGTGAGCAGTCGGGCGCGGGCGGCGTCGGCCACCGTCCAGCCGGGGACGAGGGGGCCGCGCCCGCAGCGTCGGCCGACGGCCGGGAAGAGGGTGTGTATGGCTGTCGGGTCCTGTCCGACGCGGGTGGCGGCCTGCGTCAGCCAGAGCTGCGCGTCGGGGGTGAGGTGTCGGTCGAGGGCAGTGGATAGGTGCGGGTCCACGGCACAGGTCTCCTGTTCGGATGTGCTGATGTCGGAGGAAGGGCGCGGCCTCAGAACGGCTCGGCGGCCTTCAGGAACTCCAGGGAGCGGCGGGCGACATCGGGTGCGTCCAGGGAGGCGCCCTGGATCTCCACCGAGACCGGCCCTCGATAGCCGGAGGCCTTCAGCGCGGCCAGGACGGGCGGGAAGTCGATCTCGCCCGCGCCGAACTCGAGGTGCTCGTGGACCCCGCGCCGCATGTCCTCGATCTGCACGTTCACCAGGTGCGGTGCCGCCGCCGCGACGCGGTCGAGCAGCGGAAGCTCCTCCACGCAGTGGGCGTGCCCGATGTCCAGGGTGATGCCGAACAGGTCGGGATCGCCGAGCATCCGCCGCAGGTCCAGGACGCGCTGCACGGTGTCGACGAACATGTACGGCTCGGGCTCGAAGCCCAGGGCCACACCGTGCTCACCGGCGATCTCCAGGACCTCTTCGCAGCCCCCGGCCAGCCGCTTCCAGGCCTCGTCCTCGGGCATGTCCCGCGGCGCCGGGCCGCTGCACAGATGGACGGCCGGGGCACCGAGTTCGGCCGCGACGCGCACCGCGCGCGCCAGCAGGTCGACGCGCCGGCCGGCATCGGCATCGGACATCAGGGTGGGGTGGTGCTTGTGCCACGGATCCAGGAGGTACGGCGCTCCGGTCTCCACCATGACGGCGAGACCGAGCTGGTCCAGCCGCCGCGCCAGGCGGTCGACCTGGCGGGGCAGGTCGGGGGCGTACGGGTCGAGGTGACCGTGGTCCAGGGTGAGACCGACGGAGTCGTAGCCCAGGTCGGCGAGGACGGTCAGGACGTCGTCGAGGCGGTGGCAGGCGAAGCCGTTGGTGCCGAACCCGTAGCGGAGCCGGTCCGAAGGCCCGGATATCGGGGTCACGTCGGGGACACCTTCCGCGCGAGCCTGCGCGCCAGCGGATGCGCTGCGGCCAGCACTCCGGCGAGCCCCGCCTTCCCGCCGCCCGCGGTGAGCGCCGCCTGGAGAGGCATCAGCGACATGATCCCGGTGCCCACGGCGTTGCGCACGTTGGTCGCGGAGGGTTCGCGTGCCGCGCGGGCCTGGGCGGTGCCGTAGGAGGCGAGGTAGGCGAGCGCTCCCACGGCCGCGCCGGTCCGCGCGGTCCCACCGCGCTGTCGTATACCGGGAAGTGCCGCGGCGGCGAAGGCGGTTGCGGTGCTGCCGGCCAGCGTGGCGGCGGGCACCTCGCGCGGGGCGCCGGACACCTCGTGACGGCTCAGCGCCGTGACGGTGTAGGTGTGCGCGCCGACCAGCAGGGCGGCCGGGAGTGCGGCCACCCGGTGTCCCGGCCGCGCTCCGGACAGGACGTTCAGCGTCCGCGCGCCCGCCATGGCGGCGGGACCGGCCGGGGTGGACTTGAGGCCCAGATCGTACGCCCAGACCAGTCCGGTCAGCGGCAGCGCCATAGCGAGCGCCCGCCGCCCGCCGGTCAGGGCGGCGAGGCCGAGTCCGGCGGCGGTGAGTCCGCAGGCGGTGGCGAGCGCGGTGCGGCGCTCGACTCGTCCGGAGGGCACGGGGCGTTGGGGCCGCTCCACCGCGTCGACGGTCGCGTCCGCGTAGTCGTTGAGCGCCATCCCGGCCCAGTAGAGGGCGATGGACGAGGCCATCGTGCCGAGGATGCGGGGCGGCGGTGTCCCGGCGCCCGCGGCGGCACCGGCCAGGACATCACCGGGCACGCTCAACGCCGCGGGCAGACGGACGAGTTGCGCCAGATCAGCGAGGCGGGGGGAGGAATTGCGGTTTTTGAGGCCGTCCATGATCGGACCCTACGCCCAACACTCCAGTTTTGGACATCCTCTTACTCTCGACCCTGTGAAGAATTTTTCTTGACCTACTCGGGCGGCGTCGGTGTGTCGTGTGTGCGGTACATCGCCTGGACGTCCAGCTCCAGTTGGACGGTCGGCCCGACCACGGCGATCCCACGAGCCAGCATGGAACGCCAGTTGAGGGTGTAGTCCTCCCGGTGCAGTTCGGCCTTGGCGAGGGCGGCGCACCGGAGCTCTTCGCCGTAACCGCCGTTGACCATGCCGAGGTAGTTCGTGTCCAGCGACACCGACCGGCTCACGCCGTGCATGGTCAGCGTGCCCAGTAGCGACCACCTGCTGCCGCCCCGGTAGGCGAAGCGGGTGCTCCTGAAGTCGATGTACGGGAAGTGCTCGACGTCGAGGAAGTCGGCGGACCGCAGGTGCGCGTCCCGGGTGTTGTTGCCGGTGGTGATGCTGGAGGCGTCGATGCGCACATGGACACGGGAGTCACCGATGTCCTGGGTGACCTGGATACCTCCCTCGAACCGTTCGAACCGGCCGTGCACATGGGCCATGCCGACGTGCTTGGCGATGAACCGGATCGCGGTGTGCGGCGGGTCGAAGAGCCAGGTGCCGGGGACCGGGAGTTCGGCCTGCCGGGCGGGCTGGAGCCAGACGCGCTGGGACGACAGGCCCGCGTCGGCGACGACGTCGATGCTCTCGCGGTGCGGTTCCAGGCCCTCGGCCGCGATCATCAGGCTGTAGCCGCCCGGTGGCAGCGCGGCCAGGAACAGTCCGTACGGGTCCGTGGTGCCGCGTACGGCGACCTGGTGGCTGCGGAGCTCGGTCACCGTGACATCGGCGCCGCCGAGCGGCTGGTTCACCGGGTCGAGGACCTCGCGGCAGACGGCGCCCGCGCCGGCCGGGACCGGCAGTGCGAGGCCCGCGGCACCTCCGGAGGCATTCTTCAGTCGCCGCCGGAGCAGTCCGAGGGGCATGGGGTTCACCTTTCCGTTCTGGTCGTTCAGAAATCCGTGCGCGGCCGGCCGCCGGCGTACGCCGCTCTCAGCACGGCCAGCACGCCCTCCGCGGTGACCTTCCGCGGGTTGGGGTACGCCTGCTCGGCCGCCAACCGTGCCGCGACCGCCACATCGGCCTCGGTCAGTCCGAGTTCGGCCAACGAGCGCGGTACGCCGGTCCCGCCGGCGAGGTCCCGCACCGCACCCGGCACGTCGGCCGTGTCCAGGGCCCGGCCGAGCGCGGCCATGGCCTCGGGTGCGGCGGGCGCGTTGTACGCGAGGGCGTAGGGCAGGACCACGGTGTGGGTCTCGGCGTGCGGGAGGCCGAAGGTGCCGCCGAGGACATGGCAGAGCTTGTGGTGCAGTCCCATGGTGGTCGCGCCGAGCGCGGCACCGCAGAGCCAGGCCCCGTACAGGGCCCGGCCGCGGCCGGCCAGGTCCCGGGGAGCGGCGGCCAGCGCGGGCAGGGCACCGGCCATGACCCGTACGCCCTCCTCGGCCATCAGGGACACCGGCGGCGAGGCGTCCGGCGCGTACAGGGCCTCGGCCGCGTGCGCGAGGGCGTTGACGCCGCTGGTCACGGAGAGGTTCACCGGGAGGGACAGGGTGAGCTCGGGGTCGTAGACGACACTGCGGGGCAGGACCGAGGGATCGCGGCCGGTGCGCTTGGCCCCGTGCTCGGTCAGGCCCCAGACGGGGGTCATCTCGGAGCCGGAGTACGTGGAGGGCACGGCGATCAGCGCCAGTCCGGTGCGGAGCGCGATCGCCTTGCCCAGCCCGATCGCGGAACCGCCGCCCACGGCCACACAGCCGTCGGCTCCGGCGGCCCGCGCCTCCTCCACGGCCCGGTCGGCGGTCTCGACCGGCACATGCATCCGGGCCTCGGCATGCAGCCCCGCACAGGCATCGCCGAGCGCGTCCGCGACGGCCCGGGCCGTCTCCGCGCCCCGCGGCCCGCTGACCACCAACACCCGCCGCAGTCCGAGCCGTTCGACCTCGCCGGGGACGGCTGTCACGGAGGCGCCGGGCCGCAGGACGACCCGCATCGGCTGGGCCTCGTACACGAACTCCTTCACGAGTCCACCGACTTGAGCACGAGGTCGAAGCGGGCGTGCCGGAACGGGTTCGGGACGGCGAACTCCCTTGCCAGGGCGGGGTCGTCGGTCCGGGCGAAGTCCTGGACGAGGCTCTGCTTGACCGCGAACACCGCGTCCGAGTCGAGGTAGTCGCTGCCCGCCACGAAGATGTGCGTGGTGAGCGGCTCGTGCCCCTCGGCCGTGGCGATGAAGTGGATGTGGGCCGGGCGGTAGGGATGCCGGCCCGTGGCCCGCAGCAGCTTCCCGACGGGGCCGTCGGTGGGGATCGGATAAGGGCTCGGCACACAGGTGCGGAACCAGAAGCGCCCCTCGTCGTCGGCCGTGAACAGCCCACGCCCGTTGCCGGCGGGCTGGACGCCGGGCTGCTGGACGTCGTAGAAGCCGTTGCCGTCGGCCTGCCAGACGTCGAGGAGCGCACCCGGCAGCGGGGTGCCGTCCGCCGACAGCACCCGCCCGCTGACCACGCACGGCTCACCGCCGCCGACCAGGTCGATGTCCGCGCCGAGGGCACGGACCGGTGACTCGGTCATGTGGAAGGGGCCCAGGACCGTGCTCTCGGTACCGCCCTCGTCGCTGTTGACCGTCTCCACCAGCATCGAGACGCCGAGCACGTCCGACAGCAGGATGAACTCCTGCCGGGTGTCCGTGCAGGTCTGCCCGGTCGCCGTCAGGAAGTCGACGGCCCGCTCCCACTCCGCCATGGTCGGCTCGGTCTCACGGACGAAGGCGTGCAGATGGCGGGTGAGGGCGGCGAGCAGTGCGCGCAGCCGGGGGTCCGTGGTGCCGTCGAAGCTGTCGACCACGGCGTCGGTGAGTTCGGCGCCCATCAGACGTGCCCGAGGACGCGCCGCACGGCGTCGGTGAGTACGCGCTCGGCATCCGCGGCGGAGGCGGCCGCCGTCGCGTGCCGGAAGGCGACGTACCCGTCCGGCCGTACGAGGAGTGCTCCCGCGTCGGCGATCTCGCTCAGCCGCGCCCAGTCGCCGTACGGGTCCTCGTACTCCTGGCCGGGTCCGATGACGACGGTGGCGATGTCCAGGTCCTGGGCCCCGGCCGCCCGCACCCAGTCGCCGCCGCCGATGCCGGTGACCAGGGTGAACCGGCCCTGTCCGACGGTGTCGAGGGTGGAGAGAGTGCGGGCGCCGGAGGTGATCCAGGCGTGCGGGAGTTTGGCGCCCGGGCGGGAGGTGGGCTGGTGGTGCAGTTCGGGGTCGCGGTCGAAGCCGGGGTCGTCGGTGCCGTCGGGGACGATCGCGGTGGAGGTGTAGCGCTGGTTGAGGTCGACGCCGTGCGCGTTGAACTCGTACGTCTTGAACGCGATCGCCTCCCGCAGCCTCGCCCGCTGCTTCTCGGCGGCCTCGGTGTCCTCCTTGCGGGCGGCGATGTTGGCCCACAGCTGCTCGGGGGTCTGCGGGGAGAGTCCGTCGAGCGCCTCGAAGACGGGGGCGGTCTCGCCGATGGACTTGTTGGCGCGGGTGACGATCTGCCGGCCGATCGGGGCGCGTTCGGCGGTGTAGGTGTCGAGCAGCTTCGGGGAGGCGGTGCCGTCGAGGACGAGCTTGAGCTTCCAGGCCAGGTTGTAGGAGTCCTGGACAGAGGTGTTGGAGCCCAGGCCGTTGGACGGCGGGTGGCGGTGTGTGGCGTCACCGGCGCAGAAGACCCGGCCCTCGGAGTAGGTCTCGGCGTACATCTCGTTGACGGTCCAGGCGGAGGACGACTTGATCGTCACCGGGATGTCGTCGTCGCCGACCAGCTTGCGTACGACGGACTCGGCGTACTCGGTGGTCAGGTCGGGGGCGCCCGCGTCGACGTCGTAGCCCCACACGATCAGCCACTCGTTCCAGGGCCGCACACAGCGCACGAGCCCCGCGCCGATGCCACCCACGGTGGCACCCGGGGCGAGCACCCAGTACAGGGTGGAGGGGCGGTGGGCGGTGTACTTCGACAGGTCGGCGTCGAAGACGATGTTGATGCTGCCGGCCACGCCCATCTGGCCGCCCATCGGCAGCCCGGCGTCCTCGGCGACCTGCGAGCGGCCGCCGTCGGCGCCGATCAGGTACTTGGCGCGGATGGTGTACTCGTCGCCGCGCAACCGGTCCTCGACGGTGACCGTGACACCGAAGGCGTCCTGGACGAAGGACTTGTAGACGGTACTGAAGCGCAGGTTCGTCCCGCGCGAGACCGCCGCGTCGATGAGCACCGGCTCCATGAGGTGCTGGGGCAGGTCGCACATACGGGTGGGGCTGGCGAGCTCGTGCGCCGCCTGGACGAGCGGGTCGTTGCCCCAGGAGCGGACCCGGCCGAGTTCCTCGCCGGCGAGGCTGGTGCAGAAGGTCGTGTTGCCCATCAGGTGCTGCGGGGTGGCCTTCGCCACGACCTCGTCCTCGACACCGAGGTCGCGCAGCACCTCCATGGTGCGCTGGTTGGTGATGTGCGCCCTGGGCGTGTCGGCGAGGCTCGCGTAACGGGTGACGACGATGTTGGGTACGCCGTAGGTGCTCAGGGCGAGCGCGGCGGCGCCGCCCGCGGGACCACTGCCGACGATGAGTACGTCGGTCACGACATCGGGCTCGACGGTCTGCACGGGGGACGCTCCAGGGAATGAGAACAGGCACCGACTGTTCAAGATCATGTACGGGGATGCGGGAGCGCGGGTGTATCAATTCGAGACAGGGTGCCGGAGCGGGCCGGGATTGTTGCCTGTTCAACCGTTCCCGGTAGGGTGAGCCGTGCCGTGACCACCGCAGAGCGCCCCACCGCCCGCCCCGCCCTCGCCTCGCTGCGCAGGGCCCGCGAGCTGTTCCTGCGCGGGCACCAGCTGCCGGACGGGGTACCGGAAGACGTCGTCGCCGCGTGGAAGCGTGCCCGGTTCTTCGGTGTCCGACACGACATACGGGAATCGGCCCCCACCGTTTCACCGGCCGAGTCGCCTTTGCTGACGGCTGCCCGGCCCGTGCTGGAGCGCATCGCCCCCACGCTCGACAGCGGGCAGACCACGCTCGTCCTCACCGACGACCGGCTGCGGGTCCTCTGGGCCACCGGCCTCACCCCCGACCACCCTCACCACGATCTCTCCGAGCAGGCGGTCGGCCACAACAGCGCGGCCCTCGCCCTGCACACCCGCCGCCGGGCCGAGGTGCATGGGCCCGAACACTTCCTCGATCTGTGGCAGGACGTCTCCGGGGTCAGCGTGCCGGTGCGGGAGCCGGAGACCGGCCGGCTGCTGGGCACGGTGACCGTGTCCTGCGGGCTGTGCGCCGAGTGCGGCCCGCATCCGGGCGCGCCGGTCGCCGAGGCCGCGGTGATCGCCGTGGAGGCGGAACTCCTGTCGCGGTCCCGGGCGGCGGAGCGGGTGCTGCTGGACGCGTATCTGCGGGCCGCCGGACAGCAGGGGCGTGCGGTGGTCGCCCTCGACGGCCGCAACCGGTTCGTCAGCGAGGCGGCGGGACAGCTGCTGACGCCGGAGGGACTGGACGCGCTGGAGCGCAGAGTGGTCGCACTGGTACGGGAGGGGACACAGACGCGGATACGTCTGTCCGACGGTCCTGGACATGCCGCCACCGTCACCCTCGTCCCCCACCAGGGCTCGGTCGCCGGAGCGGTCGCCGTGCTGGAGCCGGTCGGGCACACGATCATGTCGGCGACCTCCCGGACCGCCGTCGGCCTGGCCGGACGTTCGCTGCCCTGGCGGCATGCCGTCGGTCGTGCGGTGGAGTTGGCCGCGTCGCCGGAACCGCTGCTGATCACCGGCGAGCGCGGCACCGGAAAGACCTCGCTCGCCCGGGAGCTGGTCACCGACCCGGTGACCGTGGACGCGGCCGAAGGTGAACTCGGCGCCGAGTTCGGCGAGTTGGTGAAGGGCCGCCCGCTCCTCATCCGCCACGTGGAGCGTCTCGCCCCTCCCGACACCGCGACCCTCAACTCGCTCCTCGATACGCATCCCGGCATGCCTCTGCTCGTGACCTACACCCCCGAAGCGGCGCCGGGCCCGTGCCTCCAACGGCTGCTGGACACGCTGGCGGCCCGCTCGGTCACCCTCCCCGCGCTACGTGAACGTCCGGACGACATCAGGGAGTTGCTGACGTCCTTGACCCCCGGGCCGACACCGGGGCAGCCCCCGCTCACCTGGACCCTGGACGCGCTACGCGCACTGGAACGGCACCCGTGGCCCGGGAACATCACCGAACTCGCCCACCTGGTACGGGCCTTGACCGAGGGCCGCCGCTCGACGGGGCCGGTCCGGCGTACCGAACTCCCCGACCCCGTACGCGAAGGACCCGCACCCCGCCCCCTCACGCCGATGGAACGCGCCGAGCGCGCCGCCATCCTGGAGGCCCTCCACCTCAACGGCGGCAACAAGGCCCGGACGGCGGCGGCCCTGGGGATCGGCAGGGCGACCCTGTACCGGAAGCTGCGGGGTTATCGGGGCTGACGCGCGCCGACAGTACGCCGATCTTGTCGACGCGGTGTTCCGGGTTCCCGTGGTCGTCGCGCCAGTAGTTGCCGGCCGCGTTGTCCTCCAGGGTCAGGCAGGTGGAGATCGTGATCATGGCTTGGGTCGGGCGTCTGCCGGGGAACCCCGGGACCGCCGCCCGCTGTTCGGCGAGGGAGCGTGCGGAGCGGAAGGAGGTGGTCCTGGTGCCGGTGATCTCGTACTCGTAGACCGTTCCGCCCGAGCTCACCAGGACCGAGTCGCCTTCGTCGAGGTCGGGGAGCCTGCGCAGGGGGCCGCCGCTGGAGAGGCGGTGGGCCGTGACGAGGTAGTTGCCGATCTCGCCGGGGCCGACGCCGCCTTGTTCGCCGTAGGGGCCGGCGGCGAGGCCGCGGTTCTGGATCCTCGTACCCGCCGTGTCGTCCGTCGTGCCCTCGTACGGAATGACCCGCAGGTTCTCGACACCGATCGCCGCGATGGTGAGTGATGCGGGTCGGGGCGTCGGAGGGGTCGCGGGTGCCGAGGCCGGGGTGGACGGCGCCGGGCCGGTCGCAGGTGGTGCCGCTCCCCGGTCCGCCGCGGGCTCACCGCCCGCTCCCCCGCCGCCGGAGCAGCCGAGGAGCAGGGCGATGACGGTACCGGGGAGGAGGGCGCTACGAGCTCGGGACGCAGGCATCTCGCAGGGTGAACGAACGGCCCGGAACCGGCGTTCCCCTCACGGGTAGCTCACCAGGTTCGCCACGTTGGTCGAGGAGTTGGAGGGGCCTCCCCGGTCGTTGATGACGTGCCGGATGGTGCCGGTGCCGCCGAGGGAGACGGTCACCATGTTCTGGAAGCGCACGTTGGGGTTGTTGGGCACCTCGAAGGCGTGCTCCGCGGTGACGCTCGGGTTGACGTTGAAGTAGCAGTAGCTGCCGAGTCCGTAGGCCTGGTGGCTGGTGACCGAGTTCGCGACCTTGTAGGCGGCGTAGCCCTGGGTGGAGCCGTTCATCCAGGCGGCCTGGTTGGGCGGGTCGTAGGGCATCTCGTTCTGGTAGAAGTACGTGCGGCCGCCGTTGCCGTTCCAGACGGTCTGGTGCTTCTGGTAGTGCTCGACGAACAGGCCGTACATCGTCACGTCGTCGCCGTTGACCACCAGCCCGGTGTCCGCCGTGTTGGTGTTCCAGCCGATGCCGCTGCCGTGGTCGCCGCGCCAGATCCACATGTGGTCGCCGATGACGTCGTCGCTGTTGACGACGAGGCTGGTGGTCGCCTTGCCCACGGCCGCGCCGCCGACGCGGAAGTACACGTCGTGCAGTGAGGTGGGGTTCGCCGAGTGGTCGGCGGCGGCGCCGGACGGGCCGACTTCGACGAGGGTCTGCGACGTGGTGGTACCGGCGTCGAAGAGGACGCCCGCGAGCTTCACTCCGTCGACGTCGGCGACCGTCATGGCCGTGATGCCGTTGTCGGGGATGAACGTGGCGAGGCCGAGCCCGAGGACGACGGTGTCGGGGCGGGTCACCCGCAGGGTCTGGTTCAGGTGGTAGACGCCGGGGGTGACCAGGAGGTTCTTGCCCTCGGCCAGCGCGGCGTTGATCTGTGCGGCACTCGCGCCCGGCTTCACGACGTAGAACTGGTCGATGCCGAGCGAGGTGCCCGCGGCGTTGCCGTTCGCCCAGGTGGTGGCCGAGGAGTTGGTGCGTACGGAGGGGACGAACACCTTGTAGGCGCCCGCCGCGTCGACGTACAGGAAGGGCTTCTCCCTGACCGTGGGGGTCTGGTTCACCGTGGTGTAGGGCGGGTTGGGGAAGCTGTTGCCGGGGACTCCCTGGCTGCCGACGAAGACCATGTTCCAGTTGGCGCCGGTCCAGCTGCCGAGCTGGGAGTTACGGGTCAGCCACTGCTGCTGGGTGCCGGAGCGGACCTGGCCGTCGATCTTGCTGTCGGCCATGAAGCCACCGCTGGACCAGCCGCCGTCGCTCAGCTCCAGGTTGCCGCGGACATGCATACGCCGGTAGCCGGAGGCCTGCGAGACCGCCCAACGGTCCGTGCCGCCGGTGGGGTTGACCGAGAGGTTCTCGGCGCCGCGCCAGAAGTTCTGGGTGGCGTTCTGCGGTGGGAACCAGTCGGCCTCCACATGCACGGCGCCGTTGATCGTGACCGAGTCGGGCGACTGACCCAGACCCAGGACCTGGGTGTAGAAGCCGACGTTGACGTCGTTGCTGTAGGTGCCGGGCTTGAACATGACCGCGTAGCGCTGGGAGCCGAACTGGTTCGTCTCCTGCTGCTGGAAGATCTGGTTCAGCCGGTTCTGGATGGTGGCCGACGGCATCGACGGGTCGAAGACGACGACGTTCGGGCCGAGGTCGACGTCCCCGGGCGCGGTGCTCACGGGTGCGACCTGGAAGCGCTGTGCGGCCGTGCCATTGCAGGTGTACTGCACCAGTTGGACGCTGTCGGCCGTCGAAGCGGCGGGGACGTCCAGGCACTTGCCGCTGTTGCGGTTGACGAAGTGGTACACGCCGCCGCCCTCGTCGACGGGCTGCCACTGCTGGTTGTTGCCGCCGCCGTACGTCCACAGGTGCACGGCCGCGTTGTCGGCCGTGGACACGTCGCTGACGTCCACGACCTGCGCGGCGTCGTTGCGGTTGTTGATCCGTACGTAGCCGTCGCTGGTCGGCGTGAAACTCCACTGCTGGGCGGTGCTGTTGTTGCAGGTGTACTGCTGCACGGCGGTGCCGTTCACGGTCGCGGCCGACCGGGCGTCCAGGCACTTGCCGCTGCCGCCGTTCACCACCGTGGACCAGCCGGTCGGCGGGGCGGCGGCCGCCTCGGTGGGCTGCAGGACGGTGAGCGTCGAGGCGATGACGGCCGTGGCCGTCAGGGCGACGGATGGTCGGGGAAGTCGTCGAAGCATGGCTACATCCGCTTCTGGTGGGGGCGGCGACTTAGTTCACTGCGTGATTTAAGAAGTGAGGTATGGACATGTCAAGGGTTTGGTACAGACCAGCACCTCTCCCGGCGCCCACCCGCCGAAAGTTTCGCGAAACCCGGCAACTCTTTCGTGGGGGCGGGCGCTTGGCGCATAGTGAAGGCGCTGTTCACCGGCTGGGCAAAGGATCGAGATGACGCAGAAGAAGGCCCTGGTGGTCCGAGGCGGATGGGAGGGGCACCGGCCGGTCGAGGCCACGGAGCTGTTCGTGCCCTTCCTGCGAAGCAACGGGTACGCCGTTCGAGTCGAGGAGTCGACCGACGTCTACGCAGACACCGACGAGTTGGCCGACACCGACCTCGTCGTGCAGTGCGTCACGATGTCGGAGATCACCGCCGAGCAACTGGCGGGCCTGAGCGCGGCGGTCGTGGCCGGCACCGGCTTCACCGGCTGGCACGGCGGCATCGCCGACTCCTTCCGCGCCTCCTCCGACTATCTGCACCTGGTGGGCGGCCAGTTCGCGACCCACCCCGGCAAGGAGCCGTGCGAGCGCCGGGGGGACGAGTCGGACAACTTCCTGCCGCACACCGTCACCCTCACCGAACTCGGCCGCGAACACCCCGTCACCGCGGGCATCGAGGACTTCGAGCTGACCACCGAGCAGTACTGGGTGCTCCACGACGACCTCATCGACGTACTGGCCACCACCACCCATCCGGCCCGGCCCTGGCAGCCCTGGCACCGTCCGGTCACCGCACCGGCGGTCTGGACCCGGCAGTGGGGCGCCGGGCGGATCGTCGTGACGACGCCGGGGCACAGCCTCGACGTGCTGGAGAACCCCAACGTCCGTACCGTCATCGAGAGGGGAATGCTGTGGGCGACGCGCACCGCATCGGCGTCGTAGGTCTCGGCGTCATCTCCCGCGCCTACCTGGACACGCTCGTCGGTCTTCCCGCCGTCCGTGTCACCGCGGTCGCCGACCTGGACGCCGCCCGCTCGGCCGCGGTCGCCGCCGAGTTCCCCGGCGTCCGGGCGCTGACCGTCAGTGAGTTGCTGAGCAGCCCGGACGTGGACACGGTCCTGAACCTCACCGTCCCCGCGGCCCACGCCGAGATCGCCCTCGGCGCAATCGCGAACGGCAAGCATGTCTACGGGGAGAAGCCGCTGGCCGCCGAACTCCCCGACGCCCACGCCGTGTTGGAGGCAGCCGCGAAAGCGGGCGTCGGAGTGGCGTGCGCACCCGACACCGTCCTGGGCACCGGAATCCAGACGGCCCGGGCGGCCGTCGCGGCGGGGAGCATCGGACGCCCCCTGTTCGCCTCGGCCGTGATGATCACCCCGGGGCACGAACGCTGGCATCCCCACCCGGACTTCTACTACACCACCGGAGGCGGCCCCCTCCTGGACATGGGCCCGTACTATCTCGCCTCCCTGGTCCATCTCCTGGGCCCGGTGCGGGCCGTGACCGGGGCGTCCAGCCGGCTGCGCACCGAGCGCGTCATCTCCTCCGGCCCCCGCGCGGGCGAGCGGATACCGGTCGAGGTCGACAGCCATGTCTCCGGAGTGCTCGAACACACCGACGGGACGCTGACGACGATCACGACCAGCTTCGACGGCGTGACCACGACCGCCGCGCCGATCGAGGTCCACGGCGAGACCGGGACCCTCACGGTGCCGGACCCGAACCACTTCGACGGCGAGGTCCGTCTCTTCGAACTCGGCGGCACCCAGTGGCGCACCCTCCCGCGGTCGGCGGGCTACGTCGACGGCTCCCGGGGCATCGGACTGCTGGACTTCATCGCCGCCGACGAACACCGGGCGCCCCGCGCCGGCGGTGAACTCGCCCTGCACGTACTGGAGACGATGACCGCACTGCTCCGCTCGTCGGCCGAGGGCCGGCGCATCGAGCTGACGACGTCGACGCGGCCGCCCGCCCCCGTCCCACTGACGCCCGCCCGGGAATGGCGGGGCTGACCGCTCTCAGTCCACGGGCCAGGTGTGCGCCGCCGCGTTGAGATGCATGTAGTCCATGTAGGACGAGGTCATCCGCCGCAGCGCCTCCTGGCGGTCGTGGATGCCCTCCTTCTCCATCTGGTGGACCGTCTCCACCTGCCACACGGCGCCGTTGCGGGCGCTGACGCAGCGCTGCTCGATGATGCCGAGCAGCGGTTCGCGCCACTCCGCGTCCATACCGGCCAGCTCCAGGCCCCGGTGGGCCAGGGGCAGCAGCCTGCGCAACACCAGTTCCGTGACCGGGACTTCGCCGACACCGGGCCAGTACAGGCGGGCGTCGATGCCGTCGCGGGCCCCCGCGTGGAGGTTCTCCTCGGCGACCGAGAAGGACATCCGCGTCCACACCGGCCGGTCCTCGTCGACCAGCGCGCGGGTCAGGCCGTAGTAGAAGGCTCCGTTGGCGATGATGTCGGCCACGGTGGGTCCGGCGGGCAGCACCCGGTTCTCGATGCGCAGATGCGGTCCGCTGTCGGTGACGGCGTAGATGGGGCGGTTCCAGCGGTAGATCGTGCCGTTGTGCAGCGTCAGTTCCCCCAGCTCCGGCACTCCGCCGCCGTTCAGCGCCGCCTGCGGGTCCTCCTCGTCGCACACCGGCAGGAGCGCCGGGAAGTAGCGCACGTTCTCCTCGAAGAGGTCGAAGACGCTGGTGATCCAGCGCTCACCGAACCACACCCGGGGCCGCACGCCCTGCGCCTTGATCTCCTGCGGGCGGGTGTCGGTGGCCTGCTCGAACAGCGGGATACGGGTCTCGCGCCACAGCTCCCGGCCGAAGAGGTACGGCGAGTTCGCCGCCAGGGCGATCTGTACGCCCGCGACGGCCTGGGCCGCGTTCCAGTAGTCCGCGAACTCCTTCGGCGCGACCTGCAGATGGAACTGGGTGCTGGTGCAGGCGGCCTCGGGCGTGATGGCGTCGGCGTACATCGCCAGGCGTTCCACTCCGTCCACCGTGATCCGCAGGTCCTCGCCCCGTGCCGCGAAGATCTGCTCGTTGAGCAGCCGGTAGCGCGGATCACCGGACAGGGCGTGCTCGCCGACGTCCGCCTCGCCCAGGGTGGGCAGGATGCCGATCATGATCAGATGCGCGCCCACGGCCGAGGCACGTTCCTCGGCGTGGTTGAGCGCGTCGCGGATCGCCTGCTCCCAGGCGCCGGGGCCGCCGGCCGTCAGCTCACGGGGCGGGATGTTGATCTCCAGGTTGAAGCGCCCCAGCTCGCTCGACCAGGCCGGGTCGGCGATGGCCTGGAGCACCTCGGTGTTCCGCATCGCCGGCAGCCCGTCGTCGTCCACCAGGTTGAGCTCGATCTCCAGCCCGACCTGCGGACGCTCGCTCTCGAACCCCGACTCGCGCAGCATCTGCGCCAGCACATCGAGGCAGGTGTGCATCTTGTCCCGGTAGCGACGGCGGTCCTCCCGCGTGAACACCAGGGCCGGCACATCTCGTCCCATCGTGCCCTCCGAGTCCCCTCGGCGCATGTGTCTCGTCCCAGCGTCGCACTTCGGACGCGCCCGGGACAGTCCAGGAGCGAGAGCACACCACAGGGGCCCGGCCCGCCCGCCCGGAATGCCGTTGTCAGTGCCCAGGGCTAGCCTCCGGACTACTGACTCCTCACCCCGTTCCGGAGGGTTTCATGGGCTCGCGACTCAATCCCTACATCAGCTTCGACGGAGACGCCCGTCAGGCGCTGGAGTTCTACAAGGAGGTCTTCGGCGGCACGCTCGCGCTCAACACCTACGGCGCTTTCGGTCAGCCGGACTCCCCCGAGGCAGACAAGATCATGCACGGCATGCTGGAGACCCCGAGCGGCTTCACCCTCATGGGCGCCGACTCCCCGCCCGGCATGGAACACACCCCCGGCAGCAACTTCTCGGTGAGCCTCAGCGGGGACGACGACGCGGAGCTGCGCGGCTACTGGGAGAAGCTCTCGGCCGGCGGTTCGGTGGCCGTGCCGCTCGACAAGCAGATGTGGGGCGATGTGTTCGGCATGTGCACGGACCGCTTCGGCATCCCGTGGATGGTCAACATCACCGTGCCGCAGGGCTGAGCGAGACCGGTCCGCCCGCCCTACGCCCGTGGGGCGGGCCCGCTGGTCCCCCTGATCACCAGCTTGGGATCCAGCACCGCCTCCCGCGGCTCCAGCTCCGGGCGCTCCAGGCGCTCCACGGCGAACCGCACCGCGTGCTCCGCCATCAGCACGGCGTCCTGGCGTACGGTCGTCAGCCCGATCGGCATGAGATGGGAGAGGTGGCTGTCGTCATAGCCGACGACGGACATGTCCCGCGGAACCTCCACGCCGGCCCGTGTCAGCGCCATCAACAGGCCCATGGCACACCGGTCGTTGCCCGCGAGGACCGCCGTCGGCAGCGGCAGGCCCTGGTCGCGCTCCGCCACCAGCAGCCGTCCGGCCTCGATGCCGGCCTGCTCGGTGTGCTCACCCGGGACGACCCGCGCCTGCGCCTCCAGCCCGTGGCGGCGCATCGCCGCCCGATAGGAACGGCGCCGGTCGGCCGACCCGGGACCACGGCCGCCGTCGATGTGCACGATCCGCCGGTGCCCCTGCTCCACCAGGTGATCCATGGCCTGCCGTACGCCCTTGCCCTCCGCGCTGTGCACGAAGTCCACACGGGCCCGCGGCACCCTGCGGCTCACCGAGACGGTGGCCACCCGCTGTCCGAGCTCGTCGAGATAGGCGGGCTCGGCGTCGGGGCCCAGCAGGATCAGCGCCTCGCAGCGGTGGCCGAGCAGCGCCTCGACGGCCTTCTCCTCGCTGCGGCCCTGGGCGGTGGCGGAGAGCAGCACGTCGTAGCCGAGCCGTTCCGCCTCCGGGTAGATCCCCTCGATGAGATCCGTCTGGAAGGTCTGGCGCACGGTGAACATCACGCCGATGGTGCGACTGCGCCCCCGGGCCAGCAACCGGGCCGCACTGTCCGGCCGGTAGCCGATCTCGTCGGCCACCCGTAGCACCCGCTGCCGGGTCTCCTCGCTCGCCCCCGGCTGGTTGCGGAACACGATCGAGACCAGCGCCCGGGAGACGCCCGCCTTCTCGGCGACGTCCGCCATCGTGGGCCGCTGCCTGCCCGATGCATCCACCTGTGAACCCACCCTCCGACGGCGCCCACCCTAGTGGGCTCCCGGGAAATCGCCCGGCCGCCAGCTATTGACATGACATTTGGACAGGAGTCATCGTACTCGCACTAGAGCGCGCTAGTAGAGCGCGAAAGGGACGCTCATGCTTCAAGGCGAGTTAGGAAACGATCATGACTGTACGTGTGGGTGTCGTCGGCGCCGGCTGGATCGGCAAGGAGCACATCCGGCGTCTCACCGAGACCGTCACGGGCGCCCGCGTCACCGCGGTGACCGACATCGACGCCGCCCGCGCCGCGGAGGCGGCGGCACCGGTCGGCGCCCAGGTGCTGTCCGACAGCGCGGCCCTGATCGCTTCCGCCGAGGTCGACGCCGTCCTCGTGACCTCGTGGGGGCCCACCCACGCCGAGCACGTGCTCCACGCGATAGCCGCGGGCAAGCCGGTGTTCTGCGAGAAGCCCCTCGCCACCAGTGCCGAGGACTGCCTGCGGATCATCGAGGCGGAACAGGCACACGGCCGCCGGCTGGTCCAGGTCGGCTTCATGCGCCGCTACGACGTCGGCTACCGGCAGATGAAGCAGGTCATCGACTCGGGCCGCATCGGTGAGCCGCTGATCGTGCACTGCGCCCACCGCAATCCGAGCGTGCCGGAGGCGTACACCTCCTCGATGGCCGCCCTGGACACGGCGGTGCACGAGGTGGACGTACTGCGCTGGCTGCTCGACGACGAGATCGTCTCCACCCAGGTGATCACACCGCGCGCCACTAGCAAGCGGTTCGCGCATCTCAAGGACCCGCAGATCATGCTCTTCGAGACCGCCAAGGGCGTACGCATCGATCTGGAGGTCTTCGTCAACTGCCGGTACGGATACGACATCCAGTGCGAGACCGTGGGCGAGGAAGGGCTGGTCCGGCTGCCGGACCCGGCGGCGGTCGGTCTGCGCAGTGCGGGCCGGCACAGCACGGAGGTACTCACGGACTGGGTCGGCCGGTTCGCGGAAGCCTTCGACACCGAGTTCCGCGAGTGGATCGCGGGCATCGCCGCCGGTCTGGAGCCCGCCGGCCCCTCGGCGTGGGACGGCTACGCGGCCACCGTCATCACCAGCGCGACCGTCGAGGCCCTGGAGTCGGGCCATGTCGTCGCCACCGACCTCAAGCCCCGCCCCGCCTTCTACGGAGGTGCCGCGTGAAGATCGCCCTCGACCCGTACATGTTCCGCGCCCTGCCGATCGACGACATGGTGCGCACAGTCGCCGAACTCGGCTATGACTACATCGAGTTGTCGCCCCGCGACGACTTCATGCCGTTCTTCCTGCACCCGCGGGCCGACGACGAGCGGATCGCCGGGCTCAGGAACTCCCTGCGGACGCACGGCGTTCAGCTGTCCTCGGTCCTGCCGCTGTACAAGTGGTCGTCACCGGACGAGAGCGAGCGCCGGACGGCCGTCCGCTACTGGAAGCGGATGATCGAGATCACCGCCGACCTCGAATGCCCCCTGATGAACTCGGAGTTCAGCGGCCGACCCGAGCGCGCCGCCGAAAGCGAGGCGGCGTTCTGGCGCTCGATGGAGGAGCTGCTGCCGGTGTTCGAGCGGGAAGGCATCGCTCTGAACCTGGAGGCCCACCCGGACGACTTCTGCGAGGAGAACACCCCCGCGGTCGACCTGGTCCGCGCCCTCAACAAGCCCTGGGTGAACTACCTGTACTGCGCGCCGCACTCCTTCCATCTGTCCGGGGCCGATCCGACCGCCGACATCGCGGCGATGATGCGCCACGCCGGCGACAAGCTCCAGCACGTGCACATCGCCGACTCCTTCAACCACAAGGGTTCCAGCGGACTCCGCTACATCCTCAACCCGCCCGGCACCACCGCCCGTATCCACCAGCACCTCGACATCGGTCAGGGCGAGGTCGACTGGGACGCCTTCTTCGGCACCCTGCGCGACCTGGACTTCGACGGCGTCGCGACCGCCTGCGTCTTCGCCTGGGAGGAACGCGCCCACGAGTCCTCGACGTTCATGCTCGACCGCATCACGAAGGAGCTCGCCTCCCAGGGAGGCGGCGCGTGGATGAGACGATGCCGCGCATGACGTTGTCGACGGCTTTCACGACGTTGTTCGGTGTGCGGCATCCCATCGCCCTTGCCCCCATGGGCGGTTCGGCGGGCGGTGCGCTCACCGCGGCCGTCTCGCGCGGTGGCGGGCTGGGGTTGCTGGGGGCGGGAGGCGGGCATCCGGATCTGCTGGCCCGGGAGTTGCCGGTCCTGGCGGATGTCGAGGAACCGTGGGGCGTCGGGTTCCAGACCTGGGCGACCGAACTGCGCGCGGTCGATGAGGTGCTGGAACATCACCCCGCCGCGGTGATGTTCTCCTTCGGCGATCCGGGCCCGTTCGTCGACCGGGTCCATGAGGCCGGCGTGGCGGTGCTCCTCCAGGTCACCGATCTGGAGGAGGCCAGGCAGGCGGTGGACCTGGGCGCCGATGTCATCGTGGCGCAGGGCACCGAGAGCGGTGGCCACGGCGCCCTGCACGGGCGGTCCACGCTGCCGTTCGTACCGGTCGTGGTGGATCTGGTGGCACCGGTGCCGGTGCTGGCGGCCGGTGGCATCGCCGACGGCCGGGGGGTGGCCGCCGCTCTGGCACTGGGGGCCGCCGGGGCGCTGATCGGAACCCGCTTCCAGGCCACGGCCGAGGCGCTCGTCGATCCCCCGGTCGCCGAGGCCCTGGTCCGGGGACGGGGGCAGGACACCGAACGCAACCGCATCCTCGACATCGCCCGAAGCTCCCGTTGGCCCTCGAAGTACACGGCTCGCACCCTCGGACACCCCTATCTCGACCGGTGGCGGGGCCGCGAGGCCGAACTCGCCGCGGATCCCGCGGCTGCCCGCCGGGCCTACGACGCCGACGTGGAACGCGGCGCCGTACCCCCGTCACCTGTCTGGGCGGGCGAGGCGGTCGACCTCGTCACCGATCTGCCTCCCGCGACCGCCCTCGTATCCACCCTGGCCGCCGAGGCGGAAGCGGCTCTGGCGAGGGCGGCGGGCCGCTGACCGGTCCTGCTCGGTACGTACATGTCTCCCTTGAGGCAGCGCAGTGGTGTCACACGGCTGCGGAGCTGTGACGGCTCACCGGTGTTCATGAACCCACCCTGCGCCACGGCCGCCAGGACCGACCAGCCCTCTCCCGCTGGCAGGATCACCGATCCCAGGAGCAACACCACCACGCTCAGGGGGAATACGCCGACCGCCCGCGGACCCACCCGAAGACCACCAACGAGCACACCGCCGCGAACGCACACCAGGTCGAGGCGAACTCCAGCCGCCACATCGCCCAGCACACCAGCACTCCCACCGCGGCCAGGACCCCGAATCCGACCAGCCAACGGTCGCCGGAGAGCAGCAGGGCGCCGACCGTGGCGAGCAGGTAACCCGCGATGAGCACTTCGGCGTGGGACAGGCCGACGACGTAGCCGACGGTATGACCGCGGATCTCCGCACGCACCGGCCGCGTGATGATGGCGTACGCCATCACACCTGCGGTCACGACACCGCACACCACAGGAATCGCCAGCCGGCCCCACGCCTGCCGCGGCGCCGCGCACAGCACGGCCAGCGGCACCCACGCCGCCAGGAGGGGAAGAGCGATCACCGCCCATACGACGGTCGCGGGGCCGGTCCCGCCCTCGACCTGCCAGACGCGGGCCTCGACCAGCTGATGCGCGCCGAGCAGCAACGGCACCGCCGCCATCGGGAGATCACCCCCTCTGCGCACCCGCGCCACACAGGCCGCACCGACACCGACGATCCCGGCACCGGCAACGAGATCGGCCGTGGCACTCCAGCACATGGCACCACCATGGCAACGATCCGACCCCGTCGCACACCGGACGCCCAAGCCGAACCCCCTGCCCTTGCCCCGATGCGCCGCCCCACCTAGCCTGACTTTGTGCCGCTAATAAACAAAACCCGAACGCACAACGACGTGCCGGGTGACAAGGGGAACGCCCTCAGCCGCCTCCGCATCGTCCTGACCGCCTTCTTCGCCCTCGACGGCTTCATCTTCGCGGGCTGGGTGGTCCGCATCCCCGCCATCAAGGAGCAGACCCACGCCACCGCCGGCGCCCTCGGCCTCGCGCTCCTCGGCGTCTCCGCCGGAGCCGTCATCACGATGACACTCACCGGCCGCCTGTGCCGCCGCTACGGCAACCACCAGGTCACCGTCGCGTGCGCCGTACTCCTCTCCCTCAGCGTGGCCCTGCCCCCACTCACCCACTCCCCCCTGGCCCTCGGCGCCGTACTGCTGATCTTCGGCAGTGCGTACGGAGGGATCAACGTCGCCTTCAACAGCGCCGCCGTCGACCTGGTCACCACCCTGAAGCGCCCCATCATGCCCAGCTTCCACGCGGCCTTCAGCCTCGGCGGCATGGTCGGCGCCGGCCTCGGCGGGGTGGTCGCCGCACACCTGTCCCCCACCCGTCATCTGCTCGGCCTCACCGTCATCGGTCTCCTCGTGACGGCCGTGGCCGGACGCGCGCTGCTGCGGATCGAACCGCCCGCGCCGCCCGAGCGGACAGAACCGCGAGCGGGCACCGCCCCGCGCCGGCTGGACCGGCGGACCCGGGGGCTGGTGATCGTCTTCGGGACGATCGCCCTCTGCACGGCGTACGGCGAGGGAGCCATGGCCGAGTGGAGTGCGCTGCATCTCCGGGAGGACCTCCACACCTCCCCCGGTGTCGCCGCCGTCGGCTTCTCCTGCTTCGCCCTCACCATGACCATCGGCCGGCTCACCGGCACGACACTGCTGGAGCGCCTCGGCCGCACCCGTACCGTGATCGCCGGCGGATCCACCGCGGCGGCCGGCATGCTGCTCGGCGCGCTCGCCCCCGAACTGTGGGCGGCGCTCCTCGGTTTCGGCATCGCGGGACTCGGCCTCGCCAACCTCTTCCCCGTCGCCATCGAACGCGCCGGAACGCTCGCCGGCCCCAGCGGCGTCGCCACCGCCTCCACTCTCGGCTACGGCGGCATGCTCCTGGGCCCGCCCGCGATCGGCTTCATGGCGGACTGGTTCTCCCTCCCCATCGCCCTCACCAGCGTGGCCGCCCTCGCCGCCACGGCAGCCGTCATCGGGTTCCTCACACGACGTCACAGTTGAGGAGGCCCGTGACGGACGCCGACCGGTTCTCGCCTCAACTCCCCTGAGACTCGGACAACCTGCTCAGTGATCGTCCGGGCACCTCTTCGACCGCGCTCCATGCGGCACACTCACCCTCATGGAAACTGCCGAGTTCGTCCGCATCCTCGACCAGGAGGGCCGATCGCTCGCCGCGGCCGCCGAACAGGCCGGTACCGACGCCAAGGTGCCGACCTGCCCGGAGTGGCAGGTGCGGGATCTGGTGCGGCACACAGGGGCGGTGCACCGCTGGGCGGGGGCGCACGTTGCCGAGGCGCACACCTCCCCCCGCCCCTTCGGAGGCTCGCCGGACCTCGACGGTGCCGAGCTCCTGGCGTGGTTCCGTGAGGGGCACCGGCGCCTCGTGGACACCCTTACCTCCGCTGATCCGGACACGCAGTGCTGGCAGTTCCTGCCGGCGCCCTCGCCGCTCGCGTTCTGGGCGCGCAGGCAGGCGCACGAGACCGCGGTGCACCGCTTCGACGCGGAGTCCGCGCGGGGCGGCACGCCGAGCGGCATCGCGCCCGAGTTCGCCGCCGACGGCATCGACGAACTGCTGACCGGATTCCACGCCCGCACCAGGAGCAGGGTGCGCAGCGAGCGTCCCCGGGTGCTGCGGGTGCGGGCGACGGACACCGAGGATGCCGTGTGGACCGTACGGCTGTCCCAGGAGCCGCCCGCGGCCGTGCGGAGCGCGGAGGGGGACGCGGAGTGTGAAATCACCGGTTCCGCAGCCCAGTTGTACCTGTCGCTGTGGAATCGCGTGCCGTTCCCCGGCGTGAGCGGTGACGGCTCGCTCGCCGAGCTGTGGCGCACGACGTCCGGGATCTGAGCCCCGGCCGCCCGATCAGTCCGAGTCCAGCATCTTCGTCAGCACCGCACGCTGCACCGGGAGCACCTCTCCGTGCAGCGTGCGCCCCTTCGACGTGAGCACCACCCGGACGCCCCGCCGGTCCTCCGAGCACATGCCGCGCTCGACGAGTCCGTCCTTCTCCAGCCGGGCGATCAGCCGCGACAGCGCGCTCTGGCTCAGATGGACCCGCTCGGAGATCTCCTGGACGCGATAGGAGCAGTCGCGGCCTGTGGCGCGCCGCGCGTCGGCGAGGACGTCGAGCACCTCGAAGTCGCTGGCGCACAGGCCGTGTCGGTGGAGCGCACGGTCCAGTTCGCACTGGGTGCGCGCATGCAGCGCCAGGATGTCCCGCCACTGGTCCACGAGCGTCTGCTCGGCCTTCTTCGCCGCCATGGGCGCACCGTAGCAGAGAGGGGCAATTATTGCACCGTAATTAAATGCTCTTGCATTCAATGTATGCGCATGTAGTGTCTCCGGCATGACCTCTCCGCTCAACACTCCGGCGTCCGAGGGACGTTGGACTCCCCGACTGTGGGGCACGCTGCTGGTGCTCTGCGCCGCGATGTTCCTGGACGCACTCGATGTGTCGATGGTGGGCGTCGCCCTGCCGTCCATCGGCGCCGACCTCGGTCTGTCGACCTCGACCCTGCAATGGATCGTCAGCGGATACATCCTCGGGTACGGCGGCCTGCTGCTGCTCGGCGGTCGCGCCGCCGACCTGCTGGGCCGGCGCCAGGTGTTCCTCGTCGCCCTCGGCGTCTTCGCGGTCGCCTCACTGCTCGGCGGGCTCGTCGACTCCGGGCCGCTGCTGATCGCCAGCCGGTTCATCAAGGGCCTGAGTGCCGCGTTCACCGCGCCCGCCGGCCTGTCCATCATCACCACGACCTTCGCCGAAGGCCCCCTCCGCAACCGCGCGTTGTCGATCTACACCACCTGCGGCGCCACCGGCTACTCGATGGGCCTGGTCTTCTCCGGCCTGCTCACGGAGGCCAGTTGGCGCTACACGATGCTGCTGCCCGCCCCCGTCGCGCTGATCGCCCTGATCGCGGGCCTGAAGCTGCTGCCGCGCAGCGAACGTGAACAGAGCACCGGCGGCTACGACATCCCGGGAGCCGTCCTCGGCACCACCTCGATGCTGCTGCTGGTGTACACCGTCGTCCAGGCGGCGGAGGCCGGCTGGGGTTCCGCCCGCACGATCCTGTCCTTCCTGGTCGTCTCCGTGCTGCTGACCGCCTTCGTGGCCGTCGAGCGGCGCAGCCCCAGCCCGCTGATCCGGCTCGGCGTCCTGCGCTCCGGCCCGCAGGTCCGCGCCCAGCTCGGCGCGTTGACGTTCCTCGGCAGCTACATCGGCTTCCAGTTCCTGGTCACGCTCTACATGCAGCAGGTGCTCGGCTGGTCGGCGCTGCACACCGCGCTGGCCTTCCTGCCGGCGGGCACACTGGTGGCGCTGTCCGCGACCAAGGTGGGCACGGTCATCGACCGGTTCGGCACCCCGCGGCTCATCGTGGCCGGCTTCGCGCTGATGGTCGTCGGCTATCTGCTGTTCCTGCGCATCGACCTCGACCCGGTCTACGCGTCGGTGATCCTGCCGACCATGCTGCTCGTCGGCGCCGCCTTCGCGCTGACCTTCCCCTCGCTCAACGTCCAGGCCACCAACGGCGTCGACGAACACGAGCAGGGCATGGTCTCGGGTCTGCTCAACACCTCGGTCCAGGTGGGCGGCGCGCTCTTCCTGGCCGTCGTCACAGCGGTGCTGACGGCGAACGCCCCCGCGGAGAACGCCTCCCCCCAGGCCGTCCTCGACAGCTACCTCCCCGGCCTGACGGTGGTCACCGGCGTCGCGGTCGCGGGCCTGCTGATCTCGCTGACCGGACTGCGGGTCCGGCCCCGCCGGAAGACCGTCGTGGTCGTCAGGTCCACATCCCAGGAGGAGGCGGAGCGCGTGTCCGTGCGCGACTGAGAGGGGGACGCCTCCCCTGTCGTGCGCCCGGCGGAGTGTTTGCTCCGTCGGGCGCACGACGGTGATACTCGTCGTATGACCGCATACGGGAGACGACGGGATCAGGCGGCGCGGGACGCGATCACCGTCGAGATCGGATACGCGCTGTTCACGGCGGCGTTCGCGGCGGCTGTCGTCTTCGGGGCGCTCGCGGGTCCGGCGCTGCTCTTCGAGCTGCCTCGGACGGTGGAGAAGCTCCTCATGCACGTGGCCCTCGCGCTGGCGCCGGTGCTGTTCGTGGCCCGGGTCCTCAGTGTGCTGCTGCGCTTCGGGCGCGAGGACGACGCCGCTCAGCCCAGCCAGCCCGGCCGCACCAGTCCCGACTCGTAGGCCAGCACCACGAGTTGGGCCCGGTCACGGGCTCCCAGCTTCACCATCGTGCGGCTGACGTGGGTCTTCGCGGTGAGCGGGCTGACCACCAGGCGCCGGGCGATCTCCTCGTTGGACAGGCCGATACCGACCAGAGCCATCACCTCCCGCTCCCGCTCGGTGAGCCGGGCCAGCGCGTCGGCCGTCGCGGGCTCCTTGGAACGGGCCGCGAACTCGGCGATGAGCCGCCGCGTCACCCCCGGCGAGAGCAGCGCGTCTCCCTCCACCACCGCCCTGACCGCGCGCAGGAGTTCCTCCGGCTCGGTGTCCTTGACCAGGAACCCGGAGGCGCCCGAGCGGATCGCCTCGAAGACGTACTCGTCGAGTTCGAAGGTGGTGAGCATGACCACCCTGACGTCCGGCAGCCGCTCGTCGTCGGTGATCCGGCGGGTCGCGGCGAGACCGTCGAGCACCGGCATCCGGATGTCCATCAGGACGACGTCCGGGCGCAGTTCGCGCACCAGACGCACCGCCTCCTCGCCGTCGGCTGCCTCGCCCGCCACCTCGATGTCCGGCTGCGCGTCGAGCAGTGCCCGGAATCCGGCCCGGACAAGCGACTGGTCGTCGGCGAGCAGTACGCGGATCACCGGTTCTCCTTCACTGTGAGGGGCAGTACGGCGAGCACCCGGAAGCCTCCGTCGGGACGTGGCCCGGCCTCGATCGTGCCACCCAGGGCCGCGGCCCGCTCCCGCATTCCGGCCAGCCCGTTGCCGCTGCCGCCCGCGTCGGCGCCGGTCGCGGGCCCGTCGTCGTCGATACGGAGCCGTAGCGTCGTCCCGTCGTCGTGAGCGAGGTGCACGCGCGCGTGCCGCGATCCCGAATGCCGTACGACATTGGTGAGCGCCTCCTGGACGATACGGAACGCGGCGAGATCCGTGCCCGGCGCGAGTTCGGGGGCCTCCCCCTCGATCCGCACGGTCAGTCCCGCGCTCGCCGCCTGCTCCACCAGCTCCGGCAGCCGGTCGAGCCCGGGGGCCGGCGCGCGGGGCGCGTCCCCGGGGGTGCGCAGGGTGTCGAGGACCTGGCGGACCTCGCCGAGCGCCTCCTTGCTGGCGGCCTTGATGGTGGTGAGCGCCGTGCGTGCCTGTTCGGGGTCGCTGTCGAGGAGGGCGAGGCCGACGCCGGCCTGCACATTGATCACCGAGATGCTGTGCGCGAGGACGTCGTGCAGTTCGCGGGCCATCCGCAGCCGCTCCTCGTCGGCGCGCCGGCGTGCCGCCTGCGCCCGCTCGACCCGCTCCCGCACCCACTGCTCGCGACGGGTCCTGGCCACCTCCGCCAGCGCCACGATGGCGACGCCCCAGGCGGCGACCACCCCCTCCGAGCCCCAGGAGGCCGCGTCGTCCCCGGACGGCGGCAGCCACTGGTAGAGCCAGTGGGCCACCAGGACATGCCCGGTCCAGAGCAGGCCGAGTGCCGTCCAGGCGGCCTTGCGGTGACCCGCGACGATGGCGCTGAAGCAGCCCAGCGCGAAGGTCACGAAGACCGGTCCGTAGGGGTATCCGGCGCCCAGGTAGAGCATCGTGGCGGCCGCCGTGCCGAACACCACGACCACCGGGTACCGCCGGCGCCACAGCAGCAGTCCGGCCGCCACGACGAGCAGCACGCGCGCGAAGACGTCGAGCGGGGCGCGCTCCAACTGCTGCCCGGCGGCGAAGCGCGATCCGCCGAGCACGAAGACCGTGATCAGCGCGGTGGACAGCCAGGGCAGCCGGGAAGCGAACTCCGCCTCGTCCCGGCGGCGCCACCACGGCGGCCCGTGCCGCCACCACAGACCTCCGGATACCCGCTGCTCGTCCATGTCCGCCACGCTAGACGCCGCCCTCCGCCCGGGACGTCAGCCGGGCGAGGTCATCACCCGTACTCCCCGCGAAGTACGTCGCCCTCCCTGACCCGCAGCCGCCGCAGCCGCTTCGGCGCCCACCAGTTCGCCCGCCCCGCGAGCCGCATCGTCACCGGCAGCAGGACGACCCGGATGAGGGTGGCGTCGACAAGGATCGTCAGGGCCGTCCCGACGCCGAGTTCCTTGAGGAAGACGACGCCGCCGGTGCCGTACGACAGGAAGGACAGGGCGAGGATCCCGGCCGCGGCGGTGATCAGCGGCGCGCTGCGCCGGATGCCCTCACCGACCGCGCGCTCGGTGTCGCCGGTCCGCTCGTGCTCCTCCTTGACGCGGGCCAGCAGGAACACCTCGTAGTCCATGGAGAGCCCGTACGCCACGCAGAACATCAGCACCGGGATGCTCGGCTCGATCGAGCCGGTCGGGGTGAAGCCGAGCAGCCCGGACAGGTGTCCGTCCTGGAAGACCCAGACCAGGCAGCCGAACATCACCGACAGGCTGAGCAGGTTGAGCACGGTCGCCTTCAGCGGCAGCAGCACGCTGCCGGTCATCAGGAAGAGGATCACGTACGTCGCCACCAGGACCAGACCCACGGCGAACGGCAGCCGGTCGAGGAGGGTGGCGCGGAAGTCGGTGGTCTCGCCGGGGTAGCCGCCGACGAGGGCGGGGGCCGGGGCGGCGGTGTCCCGGATGCGTTCGACGAGGGCGGGGACGTTCCCGTACATCGCCTCCTGTGTGGGTACGACGGCCAGGCGCGCGCGTCCGTCGGGTGCCGTCAGCCGGTCCTGGCCGGGGGCTCCGGTGCGCCGGCCGTCCCGGTAGGCGCCGTCGGGGGCGTCGACCTGGTGCACGCCAGGGACACGGGAGAGCCGGGCGGCGTACGCGCGCGTGTCGGCGGGCTCGGTCAGGACGACCTGGACGGTGTCGGTCGGTTCGGCGGCGAACTCGCGGTGGACGATCTCGGACGTGGTGCGCGAGGACGTGCCCGCGGGGAGGGTGCGCTCGTCGGGGAGGCCGAAACGCAGGCCGAGCAGGGGCGCGGCGGCGACGAGCAGGACCGTGAGGACTCCGGCACCGGCGAGGAGCGGCCGGCGCATGGCCGCCAGCGCGGTGCGGTGCCAGAAACCGGAGGCCGGTGCGGCGGGCCGCTCCACGCGGTGACCCCACAGGGCGAGCGCGGCCGGCAGGACCAGCACGGCCCCGGCGACCGCGCAGAGCACGACGAGGACACCGGCGTAGGCGAACGAGCTCAGGAAGAAGAACGGGAACACCAGCAGCGCGCACAGCGACACGGCCACCGTGATCCCGCTGAAGACGACCGTGCGGCCGGCGGCGACGGTCGCCGCGAGAACGGCCGCCTCCCGCTCGCGGCCGGCGCCGCGCTCCTCGCGGTAGCGGTGGATGACGAACAGGCCGTAGTCGACGCCCAGTCCGAGGCCGAGCACGAGGGCCAGGTTCGCGGCGAACGTCGACACCTCGGTGAACTGCGCCAGCAGACGCAGACCCGCGAGCGCGCCGAGGACGGACAGCAGACCGACGCCCACGGTCAGCAGGGCGGCCACGGTGCGCCGGTAGACCAGGATCAGCAGCAGCACCACGACCGGCAGGGCGAAGGCCTCCGCCCGCAGGAAGTCGGCGCGGGCCTCCTCGCCGACCTGCCGGGAGATCTCCTCCTGTCCACCGACGCGGACGTCGAGCTCGGCGGTGGTGCGGGTCAACCGCGGCGAGAGGGTGGCGAGTTCCTCGCGGATCTCGGTGGCGTTGCCCGCCAGGTGAACGAGGACCAGGGCGCGCCGCCCGTCCGCGCCGCGCAGGGCGGAGCTGTCGGCGTCCCAGTAGGAGGTGACGTCCATGGCCGACGGCAACTCCGCCACCTCCGCGACGAGTTCACGCGCGGCCCGCTCGGTGCGCGCACTGTCCACGTCACCGTCGCGCGCCGTGACCAGGAGGGCGAGATCGGGGTTCCCGGTGCGGAAGTCCTCACGCAACAGGTCCCCGGCACGCACCGACTCGGTGCCGGGCGCGCTCCAGCGCGACAGATCGAGGTCCTGCTGGGCGCCGGCACCGTAGGCGCCGAGACCGAGCAGGACGAGAAGTGCGCCGGTCAGCACGGCGCGACTGCGCCGCACCGCCAGACGGCCGAGCCGGGTCAGCATGGGGCAGCCCTTCCAGGGGAGTTCGGGATCGCGTGACGCGCCCACAGTCCGCCCGCTCGCTGGAAGGCCCGCTGGAAGATCCACTGGAAGACGCGTGACGGCGTCACCGCGGACCTTCGTCGCGAGTGGGGGCTCGTCATCCCGGCATGCGGCTCGGGCGGCGTTAGGCTCGACGCATGGGTGAGGGGACTGCCGGGGCCGTGCGCTGCGAACTGCTGGGTCCGCTGAGGGCGTTGCGCGACGGCGTCGAGATCCCGCTGGGCCCGCCGAAGCAGCGCGCGGTTCTCGCCGTGCTGTTGCTCCAGGAGGGGCGGACGCTGTCGTACGACGGGCTGGTCGAGGCGGTGTGGGGCGGGGCGCCGCCGGTGCATGTGCGCAACCTCGTGCAGAAGTACGTCTCCGGGCTGCGCCGCGCGCTCGGGGACGGTGTGCTGCTGGAGTGGACCGGCACGGGGTACCGGCTGACCGGCGTCGTCATCGGCGACCTCGCCGACCGGCGGCTCCTGGTGGACGAGGCGCTCACCGCGCGGGACACCGGTGAGGTGCGGCGGGCGGTCGAACTGGCGCGTCGGGCCGAGGAGTTGTGGCGCGGTGACTTCGCGGAGGGTCTGCGGGCACCCTGGCTGGCGGCGGAGCGGCTGCGCTGGGCCGAGAAGCGGCTCACCGTCCTGGAGGCACGGCTGGAGGGCGAGATCGCGCTCGGCCGTTCCTTCGAGTACGTCCACGAGCTGGTCCGCCTCGTGGCGACGCACCCTCTGCGCGAGCGGCTGGTCGAGCTGCTGATGCTCGCCCTGTGCCGCCTCGGCCGCCCCTCCGACGCGCTCAGCGCCTACGAGGGAGCCCGGCAGCGGCTCGCGGAGGCGATGGGCGCGGACCCGGGACCGGCGCTGCGGTCCCTGCACGCGCGGGTACTGCGTCAGGACCCGGAACTGCTGCCGTCGCCCTCGCCGGTCGTGCCGGTCGGCTGAGCCGCCAGCCCCACCCCGTCGGCGAGTTGGGTCACGGCCTGCCGGAAGAACGTGTCACGGTCCTCGACGACCCGGTTGAACTGCCCGAACAGCTCGAACCCCACCAGCCCGAACAGCTGAGCCCAGGCCGCGACGAGCGCCGCCACCGACCCGGGCGGCAGGTCCGGGGCGAGGTCGGCGGCCATCCGCTCGGCTTCGGGGCGCAGTCCGGCGGAGAGCCGGGGCTCGGTCAGGGCGGCGCCCCGGTGGGCGTCGCGGACGATGCCGATGAAGACGAGGCCGACGCGGGAGGCGGCCGGGACGGTGGTCTCGGGCGCGGTGTAGCCGGGCACCGGCGAGCCGTAGATCAGCGCGTACTCGTGCGGATTCCGCAGTCCCCAGCCGCGCACCGCCTCGCACACCGCGGTCCAGCGCTCGGCCGGCCCCGCGGCCGCGGCCTTGTCGTGCGCCGCCTCCGCGCTCTCGCCGATGGAGTTGTACGCGTCGATGATGAGGTCGGTGAGCAGGTCGTCACGGCTCGGGAAGTACCGGTAGAGCGCGGACGACACCATGCCGAGCTCGCGCGCGACGGCCCGCAGCGACAGCTTCGCGGCACCGTCGGCGGCGAGCTGTCTGCGCGCCGCGTCCTTGATGGCCGCGGTGACTTCGATCCTGGCCCGGGCTCGGGCGCCGTGTGCGGTGCTCATGCAATCCAGTGTTCCACGAAAACAGAGCAGTGCACACAAACAAGAGCGCCGAACAAAAAAGAGAGCACTGCTCTTGCTTTGGAGCACTGTTCTGGCGCAGACTGAAGGCACAGCGAGAGCACCGCTCTCCATCCGATGGGGGTCACCATGTCGCAGCCGTACTACCTCAAGGGCAGCCCGCTCAACGTCCGCTTCAACAGCGTCTTCGGCTGGCTGGCCCGGCACGGCCTCAGCCTGGCGGGAATGGCGGAGATGTCGGTGCGCGGCCGAAAGAGCGGCAAGATGCAGCGCATCCCGGTCAACCCGCACACCTACGAGGGCGAGCAGTACCTGGTCTCGGCCCGCGGCCACTCCCAGTGGGTGCGCAACATGCGGGTGGCCGGCGGCGGAGAGCTGCGGGTCGGCCGCAAGGTCCGCGAGTTCACCGCGGTGGAGCTGCCCGACACGGAGAAGCTCCCGATCCTGCGGACCTACCTGGAGAAGTGGGGCTGGGAGGTCAACCAGTACTTCCAGGGGGTCACCGCGAACTCCTCCGACGAGGAGATCGTCGCGGCGGCCCAGGACCACCCCGTCTTCCGGATCACCGTCAGGAAGTGACCTCGTCGCCGTCCGGTACCTGCCGACGGTCCAGCGTGGCCAGAAGACGCTGGGCCATGGGACGGCCGCGGACCAGCTCACCCAGCGTCGTGGACCCGCGGGTGATCTCCATGAACGCCCTCCAGGCCGGACGGAACCCGGTCAGCGCCGCGTGAAAGACACCGGGGCGGCGCTCGAACGCCATCAGCAGCCGCTTGCCGACGCTCATCTCCACGCCCAGCCCCGCCTTGATGGCGAACGCGTAGTTGAGGGCCTGGCGCCGGGTGTCCACGGCGTCATGCGCCTCGGCGATCCGCACCGCCCACTCCCCCGCGAGCCGCCCCGAACGCAGCGCGAACGAGATGCCCTCGCGTGTCCACGGCTCCAGGAGTCCCGCCGCGTCCCCGCACACCAGCACCCGGCCACGGGACAGCGGCGAGTCGTCGGCCCGGCAGCGCGTCAAGTGACCGGAGGAGATGCTCGGTTCGAACCCGGCGAGGCCGAGCCGCCCGATGAACTCCTCCAAGTACCGCTTGGTCGCGGCCCCTTCACCGCGCGCCGAGATCACCCCGACCGTGAGGGTGTCGCCCTTGGGAAAGACCCAGCCGTAACTGCCGGGCATCGGCCCCCAGTCGATGAGCACCCGCCCCTGCCAGTCCTCGGCCACGGTCTCCGGCACCGGGATCTCCGCCTCCAGGCCCAGATCCACCTGGTCGAGCTTGACCCCGACATGAGCTCCTATCCGGCTGGCGCTGCCGTCCGCGCCCACGACCGCCCGCGCGAGCACCGTCTCGCCGCCCTGCAGGACCACGGCGACGGTACGCCGGTCCGGCACCGCCGACCCGTGCTGCTCGACCCGCTGGACGGCGACGCCCGTGCGCAGCTCGGCGCCGGCCTTCTGGGCGTGCTCGACGAGCTGGTGGTCGAACTCGGGCCGGTTGATCAGCCCGAACAGCATCTGCTTGGAGCGACGCGTCCGGGTGAAGCGGCCGTTGTGCGAGAAGGTCACCGCGTGCACCCGGTCCCGCAGCGGCAGCTCGAAGCCGGGCGGCAGGGAGTCGCGCGAGGGACCGATGATGCCGCCGCCGCACGTCTTGTAGCGGGGCAGCTCCGCCTTCTCCAGCAACAACACACGCCGGCCGGCCACCGCCGCCGCGTACGCGGCCGAGGCACCTGCCGGCCCCGCACCCACCACGACGACGTCCCACACCTGCTGCGCGTCGTCCGCCGAAGAGTTCTCGCTGGTCACGATGGTCTACTGCTCCGATCAAGCCCGTTGCCGCACCTGCCTCCCGCATCCTACGACCGTCATCGTCGCAGGCCACTGTGGGAGGATCTCCATACCCACATGTACAACGTCGCACCTACAAGGAGCGTGCCCATGTCGTCGAATCCGGTCGCCGAGACCGTCGCCTCGCTGATGCCCAGGGCGCGGGCGGAGCTCACCGAACTGGTGGCATTCAAGTCGGTGGCGGACTTCGACCAGTTTCCCAGGAGCGAGAGCGAGGGTGCCGCCCGCTGGGTCGCCGACGCGCTCGGCGCCGAGGGCTTCCAGGACGTGGCCCTGCTCGACACCCCCGACGGCACCCAGTCGGTCTACGGCTACCTGCCCGGCCCCGCGGGCGCGAAGACGGTCCTGCTCTACGCGCACTACGACGTGCAGCCGCCGCTGGACGAGGCCGCCTGGACCACTCCGCCGTTCGAGCTGACCGAGCGCGACGGCCGCTGGTACGGACGCGGTGCCGCCGACTGCAAGGGCGGCGTGATCATGCACCTGCTCGCCCTGCGCGCGCTGAAGGCGAACGGCGGGGTGCCGGTGCACGTCAAGGTGATCGCCGAGGGCTCCGAGGAGATGGGCACGGGCGGCCTGGAGCGGTACGCCGAGGAGCACCCGGACCTCCTGGAGGCCGACACCATCGTCATCGGCGACGCGGGCAACTTCCGGGTCGGTCTGCCGACGGTCACCTCCACGCTGCGCGGCATGACCCTGGTCCGTGTGCAGGTCGACACGCTCCAGGGCAACCTGCACTCGGGCCAGTTCGGCGGCGCGGCGCCCGACGCGCTGGCCGCGCTGATCCGCGTACTGGACTCGCTGCGCGCCGAGGACGGTTCGACGACGGTCGACGGCCTGGCCCCCGAGACCGGGTGGGACGGCCTGCAGTACGACGAGCGGCAGTTCCGCGAGGACGCCAAGGTCCTGGACGGCGTCGAGCTGATCGGCTCCGGCACCGTCGCCGACCGCATCTGGGCGCGCCCCGCCGTCACGGTCCTCGGCATCGACTGCCCGCCGGTCGTCGGCGCCACCCCGTCCGTGCAGGCGAGCGCCCGCGCCCTGGTCAGCCTGCGGGTGCCGCCGGGCGTCGACGCCGCCGAGGCGACCAAGCTGCTCCAGGCCCACCTGGAGGCGCACACCCCGTGGGGCGCCCGGATCCGCACCGAGCAGACGGGCCAGGGCCAGGCCTTCAGCGCCGACACGACCAGCCCGGCGTACGCGGCGATGGCCGAGGCCATGTCGGTCGCCTACCCGGGCCAGGAGATGCAGTACGCGGGCCAGGGCGGCTCCATCCCCCTGTGCAACACCCTCGCCGCCCTCTACCCGCACGCCGAGATCCTCCTCATCGGCCTCAGCGAGCCGGAGGCCCAGATCCACGCGGTGAACGAGAGCGTCTCCCCGCAGGAGCTGGAGCGCCTCTCGGTCGCCGAGGCACTGTTCCTGCGCAACTACGCGGCAGGCTGACCGGCTCCGCCGTCGCTGGAAAGGCCCCCGTCCGCGGACGGGGGCCTTTCCAGTGGAGATCGGCGGACACGTCCGGGACATCCGGCTGAGGATGACTCCATGTCCCGCACCGAGCGCGTCATCGCCCACACCGACATCGCCACGTCCCTCGCACTCCTCAGCGACACCGAGCTCGAGGAGCTGGTGGAATCCGGGTCGCCGCTCGGCGCCGGGATCGGCGGACGTACGGCACGGGTCGAGGTGGACGGCAGACAGGTCTTCGTGAAGCGGGTGCCGCTGACCGACCTCGAACTGCGGCCGGAGAACGTCCGGTCCACGGCGAACCTCTTCGCCGTGCCGCCCTACCTCCACTACGGCATCGGGAATCCCGGCAGCCCGGGCCTGGGCGCGTGGCGGGAACTCGCCGTCCACACGATGACGACCAACTGGGTGCTGGCCGACCGCTTCTCAGGCTTCCCGCTGATGCACCACTGGCGGGTTCTGCCCGACACCTCGCAGCCCCTCCCCACCGAACTGGCGGACGTGGAGCGGGCCGTGGCCTACTGGGGCGGCGGCCCCGGGGTGCGTGAGCGCATCGAGGGCAGGCGCACGGCGTCCGCGAGCCTGGCACTGTTCCTGGAGTACGTCCCGCACACCCTCCACGACTGGTTCGACGCCCAGTTGCGCACGGGCGACGCCGACGCCGCGTGCGTCTGGGTGGAACGGCAGCTCGGTGAGCTCACCGGATTCCTCGGCAGCAGCGAACTCCTGCACTTCGACGCCCACTTCCAGAACATCCTCACCGACGGCCGGCGGTTCTGTCTCACCGACTACGGGCTCTCCCTCTCCACCCGTTTCCGCCTCACCCGGCAGGAGCGCGCCTTCTTCGCACGGCATCGGCACTACGACCGCGACTACGCCACCAGACACCTGGTGATCTGGCTCGTCACCGCCCTCTACGGACATCGCGGGCGGGAGCGGGACGCCTTCATCCGCGCGTGGGCCGACGGGGTGCGGCCCGAGGGCGGGATCCCGCGGGCCGCGGCCGACATCATCACCCGTTTCGCCCGACCGACGACGGTGATGGACGACTTCGTCCGCCGGCTGTCCGAGGAGAGCAGGCTGACCGCCTATCCGGACGAGGCGCTGAACGCCGCCGCTCAGGCCGTCGGAATGCCTGCCTCCAGATAGAGCGCCGCCCCGCGTTCCCGGGCCCGCAGCGCCCACCGCAACCGCTCGTAGCGGACGGGCGGCAGCAGATCGGCGGCCTCCTGCTCGGTGACGAAGCGCCAGTCCCGCAGTTCGGGCCCGGGCAGCAGCACCCGGCCCGCCTGAGCGGAGTCGAGGCGGCCGCCGTCGAAGAGGAGGCGCAGTCCTCCGTAGCCGGGCGGCCGGGGCTGTTCCCAGTCGACGACGAGGAGCCGCGGCACCTCCTCCAGCCGTATCCCGGTCTCCTCGGCGACCTCACGGATACCGGCCCGCGCGGGGGCCTCACCGGGTTCGACGACGCCGCCGGGGAACTCCCAGCCGGCCTTGTAGGTGGGGTCGACGAGCAGCACCCGGTCCTGCTCGTCGAAGAGGAGGACTCCGGCGGCGAGTGTCTCGGCGGTCGGTTCGGGGGTCTGCACGATGTCGCAGACGGGTACGGACCCGGATCCGACCGCCTCCGCGATACGGACGGCCGTCTCGTACGGGGTGAGGGCGCCGTTGTCGACGGGGTGGGCGTCGGCGGTCAGCCAGGAGGCGAGGGCGGTGCGGTACGGCTCGATGTGGTCGTACGACCACTGCCGTGTCCGTATGGCGCCGTCGGGCAGGTCCGGCGGGATCTCCCGCCCGGCTATTCGCTCCCGCAGGATCGTTTCGGCCGGAGCGAGAAGCAGGTGCCGGACCGCGATCCGGCGGGCGGCGAGGCCACCGAAGATCTCATCGCGGTACTCCTGGCGCAGCAGGGTCATGGGGACCACGAGGGTCCCGCCGAGCTCGGCCAGCATGGCGGCGGCCGTGTCGATCACGAGACGTCGCCAGATCGGCAGGTCCTGGAAGTCGCCGACCTCGGCGAGGTGCTTGGGCGGGAGCAGGTGCGTCAGCGCTCCGCCGATGACCTCGGGGTCGAAGAGCGTGCTGTTCGGGATCAGTTCGATCAGTTCTCGTGCGGTGGTGGTCTTCCCCGCACCGAACGCACCGTTGATCCAGACGATCACGGTTCCCCCTCTTCTGTTGGCCCCCTGAGGCTTGCCCGCTTCACCCTGCCACGGAAACCAGCCCCAGTTGAGGGGGCGCATACGACGGCGCCGGCACCCCCTGACGTGAGGGGCACCGGCGCCTTGTTCGGTCGGCCTCAGCCGTTCTGTCCGAGAGCGGTGTCGTCGACGGAGAGGCTGTCGCTGGCGATCGTGTCGCCGAGCGTGCTGACGGTCTTGTCCAGGTCGGGCAGGTCCTCCCCGAGCGCGTGCGACGGGGTGACCGCGGCGACGACGAAACCGGTGGCCATGGTGGCGATGGCGAGCATGGTGCGCTTCTTCATGCCCTGATCAACGGCGCGGGCGACCCGGAGTCACGGGAACACCGACGAAAGCGGCCGGCGGACGTAGGACAGACAGGGCCCGGGCCCGGCGCGCGGTGACGCCTGGCCCGGACACCCGTGCTCTGCCGGATCTCACTCCTCGCCGGGCATCTTTCCCGGCTTCGGCTGAATGCCGGAGTCCCCCATGCCCCGGTCGGCGCCCGGTCCCTCGCCGGGCATCAGGCCGGTCGTGGGGCCCTCACCGGGCATCAGCCCGCTGTCGGCCCGCTCTCCGGGCATCGTGCCCAGCGGCTGCTCACCGTTCGGCACGGGCTCGGCCGGCGCCGCCTGCGGGGCGAGGGAGGCCTGCTGAATACGGTCGGCCAGCTCCGGCGGCGGGTCCGCCGGGACGGCTGCCAGAGCCACCTTGCGCACGCCGGGGTCGTCGTCCGCGACCAGGTCGGAGAGGACCGCGGCGGCGGACTCCGGCGGCAGACTCGCCGCGGCACTGGCCGCCGCCACGCGCAGCGTCGGGTCCTCGCTGCGGGCGGCCGTGGTCACCACGTCCTGCCCGGTGTCGCCCGCCAGCTGCCCGGCCGCGTAGGCCGCCTTGGCCGCGAGCAGCGGGTCGTCGCCCGCGACCAGCCTGCGCAGATGGGGCAGGCTGTCGGTGCCCAGCCGGGCGGCGGCCGTGTAGTCCGGCTCCTCGGGATCGAGGACTTTGCGCACATCACGCATCGATACGCTCACCGAAGCCTCCTAGATGTCCTGGGTCCGAGGACTGTCGAGCATGGTCTTCACCTCGTCCGAGACCAGGTCGGGCGGCGGGTTCGTGATGTTGGCCGTCCCGTTGCCCGTCATCAGGCGATTGTTGTCGTTCACGTGCCGCAGGCCCAGGACGTGCCCGATCTCATGGCCCAGTGTCCACTGTGTCGCGCCCTGGGCCACGACGGCACCCGGGCGGTCGGCGGGGTGGGCCGCGCAGCCGTTGAACGGCGGAACCGTCGACCGTACGAAATAGGCGACGACGTCGTTGGGGCCCGCGTTGTCGCGATGGGCGAAGAGCTGGTTCTGCTCGGCCGTCGTCTGTCCGCTCACGCACTGCCCGACGTCGATGTCGTTGAGGGCCGGCAGGTTCAGGCTCTCGGTCGACGCCAGTTCTACGGCGACACCCGCGGTCGCGTACACCTCCCTCATGCGCGCCACGGCATCGGCGACGGACACGTTCGGAGTGGTGAGGACCTTGGCGTGCAGCCGCACGGTCGGGACCTGGGTCCACCACTTGTGCCACATCGCGCTGTCGGTGCCGGCGACGAACGTGTCGATCCGGTTCGGCCCCCACGAGACGGCCGCGGGCGCGCTGGTCAGCACACCGCCGAGGCTCTCCCAGCCGGACCAGCCGTTCTGGAACCACTTGTGCCACATCGCCGAGTCGGTGCCCGCCACGAAGACGTCGAGCCGCCCGGACGCCCAACTCGCCACCGCCGGGGCGGAGGTGAGGACGCCGCCCAGGTTCTCCCAGTTCGACCAGCCGTTCTGGAACCACTTGTGCCACAGGGCCGCGTCGGTGCCGGCGCCGAAGACGTCGATACGGCCATTGCCCCAGGAGACCGCCGCGGGCGCACTGGTGAGGACACCGCCCAGACTCTCCCAGCCGGACCAGCCGTTCTGGAACCACTTGTGCCACAGCGCGGAGTCCGTCCCCCGGACGAAGACGTCGAGCCGCCCGGACGCCCAACTCGCCACCGTGGGCCCGGAGGTGAGGACACCGCCCAGACTCTCCCAGCCCGACCAGCCGTTCTGGAACCACTTGTGCCACAGCGCGGAGTCCGTCCCCCGCGCGAAGACATCGATACGGCCGTTCCCCCAGGAGGCCGCCGCGGGCTCCGAGGTGAGGATGCCCCCGAGGCTCTCCCAGTTCGACCAGCCGTTCTGATACCACTTGTGCCACAGCGCGGAGTCCGTCCCGCGCACGAACGTGTCCAGCCGCCCCGAGGTCCAGGACGACACACCGGGGCCGCTCGTCAGCGTGCCCCCGAGACTCTCCCAGCCCAGCCACGTCATGGCATTCCCCCTTCAGCCGCGGAACGCTTTCGCGGAAGGCCCATGACGCTACTCGCCCGGCTTACGGCGGCTAAGCAGGAAATCGGGCCATAAACAGGGTGATCAGCCATGTTCTGTGGGAAACCGGGATATGCCAGGGATACCCACAGGAGGGCGCGGGGTGTGCCACCGGCTCCCTGCCGCAGGCACACAACGGCCCAACCGGAACTGGATGTTGGCCGAAACCGGGCAACCGGCGGCCTGTTGAACGCGCTCGGCGGCTGGACCCGACGGCCGTCCGTCAGGTCCAGCCGCCGAGTGAACGTTCCTGCCGAGGACCGGTCAGACCGGAGCCACGTCCGCGCGCTTCGCGAGCGCGGCCGCCGCCGCACCCACCAGACCCGCGTCGGTGCCCATCTGGGCCGGCGTGACCACCAGACGCTGCACGAAGGACAAGGTGGCGTACTCGGTCAGGGCCTTGCGCAGCGGCGTGAAGAGAACGTCGCCCGCCTTGCCGACACCGCCGCCGATCACCGCGATGTCGATCTCGACGAGAGTCGCGGTGGCGGCGATACCGGCGGCGAGGGCCTGCGCGGCCCGCTCGAAGGACGCCACGGCGACCGGGTCGCCGGCCCGGGCGGCGGAGGCCACCGCCGCCGCGGAGGTGTCGCCGTCGGGGCCTGGACGCCAGCCGTTCTCGACGGCCCGGCGGGCGATGTTCGGGCCGCTGGCGATGCGCTCCACACAGCCGCGCGAACCGCACGCGCACGGGTCACCGTCGATGTCCACGCTGATGTGGCCGATGTGACCGGCGTTGCCCGTCGGACCCGGGTGCAGACGCCCGCCCAGGACCAGACCGCCGCCGACGCCCGTCGAGACGACCATGCACAGCGCGTTGTCGTGGCCGCGCGCCGCGCCCTGCCAGTGCTCGGCCGCGGTGATCGCCACACCGTCGCCGATCAGCTCGACGGGCAGTCCGCCGGTCGCCTCCCGGACCCGCCGGACCAGCGGATAGTCGCGCCAGCCCGGCACGTTCACCGGACTCACGGTGCCCGCGGAGGCGTCCACGGGTCCCGCGCTGCCGATGCCGAGGGCGGAGACGCTTCCCCACAGCGGCGACGCGGTGAGCTCACCGAGCACCTCCTCGACGGCCCCCATCACGGTCTCGCCGTCCTCCTTGGCGGGCGTGGCGCGCTGGGCTCGCACCAGGATCCGGCCCTGGTCGTCGACCAGCGCTCCGGCGATCTTGGTGCCGCCGATGTCGAGCGCGGCCACGAGGTCGGTGTGCATCAGTGTGTGATCTCCCGGTCAACCATGAGCAGGTGTGGGCCGATCCCGGGGTGGGGGCACGGAACCGGAGATTGCGGTGGACAGTGTCCCCTGCATCTGACAACGTTGTCCAGGCTCTATGCTCGACGCCACATCCTCATACAAAATCATGGACGCCGCACCTTTCTCGGACGACAGGAACAGGACGCCGCATCGTGCCCGACTCCACCCGCCGCGCAGACCGTCTCTCCACCTCGCGTTACGGCAACCGTCCGACGATGAAGGACGTGGCCGCGCGCGCCGGGGTCGGGCTCAAGACGGTCTCCCGTGTGGTCAACGGTGAACCGGGCGTCACACCGGAGACCGAGCGCCGGGTCCAGGAGGCCATCGACGCGCTCGGCTTCCGCCGCAACGACAGCGCGCGGGTGCTGCGCAAGGGCAGCACCGCCAGCATCGGACTGGTCCTGGAGGACCTCGCGGACCCCTTCTACGGTCCGCTGAGCCGTTCCGTCGAGGAAGTGGCCCGCGCCCACGGCGCCCTGCTGATCAACGGCTCCAGCGCGGAGGACCCGGACCGGGAGCAGGAGTTGGTCCTGGCGCTCTGCGCGCGGCGCGTGGACGGGCTGGTGGTCATCCCGGCCGGGGACGACCACCGGTATCTGGAGCCCGAGCTGAAGGCGGGCGTCGCCACGGTGTTCGTGGACCGTCCGGCCGGACAGATCGACGCCGACGTCGTCCTCTCCGACAACTTCGGCGGCGCCCGCGACGGCGTCGCCCACCTCATCGCCCACGGGCACCGCCGGATCGGCTTCATCGGCGACATGCCCCGCATCCACACCGCCGCCGAGCGGCTGCGCGGCTACCGGGCCGCCATGGAGGACGCGGGCATACCGGTCGAGGACGCCTGGATGTCCCTCGGCGTCACGGACCCCGAGCGGGTGCGCCGGGCGGCCGAGCAGATGCTCTCCGGACCGACGCCGGTCACCGCGGTCTTCGCGGGCAACAACCGGGTGACGGTCACCGTGATCCGCGTCCTCGCCGAACATCCGCGCCGCGTCGCCCTGGTCGGCTTCGACGACATCGAGCTCGCCGACCTGCTCCAGCCGGGCGTCACCGTCGTGGCCCAGGACGCGGCGGCCCTCGGCCGCACCGCCGCCGAACGCCTCTTCCGCCAGCTCGACGGCACCCTGCTCGTCCCGGAACGCATCGAACTACCCACCCGCCTGATCACCCGCGGCTCAGGCGAACTGCCGCCGGCGGACTGAGCGGCCGGTGGAGCAACGCGCCCGCGAGGCATCCCCTCAGCCCGAACAGGTCCCGGACGGTCCGCCACACCCGGGTCCGGCAGCCGAAGCATCGGAAGGCGAACCACGGCAGGCCCAGCCGGCCTTGGACGGACACGCGAGCTGTCCGTCACAGCCGGGGCTGGCGTCCGAGGCGTCGGAAGGCGAACCACGGCAGGCCTCCCCCGCCTCGGGCGCAAACGCACGCGGCCTGCCACAGACGGGTTCACCGCCCAAGGCGACACCAGCCAATCCACGACAGCCCCAGCCGACCCTGGACGAGCACGCGGGCGGCCCGTCACAACCGGGCCCGGCAGCCGAGGCACCGGAAGGCGGACCACGGCGGCCCTCTCCCGCCTCGCGTGGAAACACGCGCGACCTGCCGCAGACGGGTTCACCACCCAAGGCGACACCAGCCAATCCACGACAGCCCCAGCCGACCCTGGACGAGCACGCGGGCGGCCCGTCACAACCGGGCCCGGCAGCCGAGGCACCGGAAGGCGGACCACGGCGGCCCTCTCCCGCCTCGCGTGGAAACACACGCGACCTGCCGCAGACAGGTTCACCACCCAAGGCGACACCAGCCAATCCACGACAGCCCCAGCCGACCCCGAACGAACACGCGGACGGCCCGTCACAACCGGGCCCGGCAGCCGAGGCACCGGAAGGCGAACCACAGCAGCCCTCTCCCGCCTCGGGCGCAAACACGCGCCGCCTGCCGCAGGCGGGTGCACCGCCCAATGTGTCGCCAAGCGATCCACGGCGGCCTCAGCCGGTCCTGGACGGACACGAGAGCGGTCCATCACGACCGGGTTCCCTCTCGCGGCCGTCTTCGGTCGCGGCCGGTCGCTGGCGCGGCGTACGGGATTCCGGACCCGCCCCGGACAGTCGCACCCTGGAGGCTCTGGGGCTGGCCGAGGCGCCGCGTGATCATCCGTTGCTCTATCCGGGGGCCTGGCCGGCCGACTCGGGGCTGTTGGACGGGGGCCGTCTCCTGCCCCTGGACCGGCTGCTGTACGAGGACCGCGTCCCCGTGCTCGCGGTCGGCTCCAACGCCAGTCCGGCCCAACTGCGCCACAAGATGGCCGAGTACGGGATCACCTCCCCCATCCCGATGGTGCGGACCCGTGTCACGGGCATCGACGTCGGCGTCTCCGCGCATGTGAGCCTGCTGGGCTATGTGTCCGCCTCGCCGGTCGACGCACCCGCTGCCGTACGGGAGTTGTTCGTGACCTGGCTCGACGCGGAGCAGTTGGCGGTGGTCGACGCGAGCGAGGGGGTACCGCTGCCGAACGGCAACTACCAGCGCGTGTGGCTGCCCTCCCCCGAGGTCCGGACCGAGCTGGTGGACGGCACGCGGCTCCCGGGCGTGTACGTGTACGTCAATCGCCACGGCGTCCTCCACGACGGCACCGGCGTCCCCCGCGCCCACCCGGGCCAGCGGGCGCTGCTCACCGAACTCCTCGTCGGCTCCGCCCGGTTGAGGGAGCTGTTCGGGGTCACGCCCGAGGAGTTCTGCGCCCGGGCACGGGCCGACCGGGAACTGTGCCGGCAGGGCACGCGGCTGTTCAAGGAGGAGAAGCTGGTCACCTCGTCCGGCCTGGAGCGCCACGTGCGGGCTCAGCAGACGGGGAGTCCCGGCACCGGTTCGTCGTTGTCGCCGCCCTTGATGTAGACGTCGCTGACGTAGACGTTCGTGTTGCCGCTGTCGTCGTCGGTCCTGGCCCACCAGACGTTGGTCCACTCACCGTCTGTCTCGCGGCGGCCCAAATTCTGCTGGCAGTAGAAGTAGTTGGTGCCCGCTTTGAGGATGCCGACCTCGGTGCCGGAGGCGGTGTAGGAGGCGGCGGTCTTCCAGACCGTGCAGTTGTACTTGCCGCCGCCGATGGAGGAGCAGGCCGGGGCGGGGGGCGTCGCGTCACCGCCGCCCGTCGCGCCGCCGTCGCCGCCCGAGGTCCCGCCGTCGCCGCCGCCCGAGGTCTTCGTCGGGGAGGGCGTGGCGGCCCGGCCCGTGGGGGTGCTCTCGGTCGTGCGGTCCGGTGTCCCGGTCGCCTTCGGGGTCCTCTCGGCCTCCTGCCCGGTGGGCTTGGGGTCGTCCGTGCGGACGGCACCGCCACGGCCGCTCGCCGAGGAGGTGACTCCGACGCCGGTGGCGGTCGCCGTGGGTCGCGCGCCGGTCGCCTTGTCGCCGCCGTTGTTCAGCAGGGCGACGGTGACGCCGGCCGATGCCAGAACGACGGTGACGGCCGCGGCGGAGAGAAGCACGCGGCCCCTGCGGCGGGAGGACCGAGCGGTGTCCACGGGTCCGGTGACGGCCGGGTCCGGCGGTCCCGCATGGCCGGGAGCACCGTAGCCCTGCGGGGCGGGGACGCCCTGGCCGGGAGGGCCGAAGCCCTCCGAGCCCGGTCCACCCGTCGCGAAGCCCTGTCCCGCCGGAGCGAGGGGCATCACCGGCCCGAATCCCGGCGGCACCGACGGCACTCCGCGCTCCGTCTGCGCCGACGTCGCCCCCGCCGTGCCCCGCAGGGTCGTCGTCGGTGCATCCGTGCCGCCCGCGTCCGCGACCGCCCGCAGCAGCTCCCGCGCCTCCTCCGCCTCCGGGCGGCCCTCGGGCCGCTTGTCCATCAGCCGCCGGAGCACGGGTCCGAGCGCTCCCGCGCGGGCGGGTTCCGGGAGCGGCTCGGTGACGATCGCGGTGAGGGTGGAGAAGGTGGATGTACGACGGAAGGGCGAGGAGCCCTCCACCGTGGCGTACAGCGTGGCGCCCAGGGCCCAGATGTCGGAGGCCGGGCCGGGGTCGGCGCCCTGGGCACGTTCGGGCGCCAGGTAGTCGAGGGAGCCGACGAGTTCGCCGCTGTGGGTGAGGTGGGTGGCGGAGCCGTCGCCCGGGTCCTCCATCGTCGCGATGCCGAAGTCGGTGAGGACGACGCGCCCCGACCGGTCGAGCAGGATGTTGCCGGGCTTCACGTCCCGGTGCAGGACGCCGACGCGGTGGGCGGCCGCCAGCGCGTCCATGACCTCGGCGCCGATCTTGGCCGCCTCGGCCGGATCGAGGGTGCCGCGCTCGCGCAGGACGTCGTCCAGGGAGGGTCCGTCCACCAGCTCCATGACGATCAGCGGGCGGCCGTCGACCTCGGTCACGTCGTGGACGGCGACGACACCGGGATGCCGCACCCGGGCGGCGGCGCGGGCCTCGCGCTGCATCCGCAGCCGCAGGCCGGCGAGCTCGGGGCCCTCGGAGTCGTTGTAGGTGCGCAGTTCCTTGACGGCGACCTCACGGCCGAGGACCTCGTCGACGGCCCGCCAGACCACGCCCATGCCGCCCCGGCCGAGCTGCGCCACGACGCGATAGCGCCCGGCCAGCACTCGGCCGGTCTCGTCCGTCCGTCCGTTCTCCCCCGATGACACCGCTGCCCCGTTCCTGTGACCCGTCCGTGCGTGTCGCCCAGACTAATCCGTCACTCACGGCTCCTCGGGCGCCGCCCGTCACTCGTAGGCGGTCGCCGCCCGCAACGCCCGGGCCAGGAAGGTCCAGTCGCCCCCGGCGGGGAGGTCCTCGCCGACGTTTTGGTACCAGCCCGGCGCGGAGTCGATCCACGCCGAGAGCGCCTCCAGGAAGGTGTCGAGGGTGCGGTTCTCCCACTCGTCACCGCGCCGGAGGCACTCCTCGTGCAGTGCGCGGACGAACGCGGCCAGTTCCTCGCGGGTGCGTATCTCGTCATCGGGTGCGAGCGCCATGGCCGCAATCTACGGTCCCTACTGGCCGGAGATCGTCAGGTCCCCGCGCCGGGGTGCCGCGAAGCGCTCCAGGTCGGTCCTGGTCAGGCCGGTCAGGCGGGCGACCTCGGCGATGTCGAGGGCGCCGCAGTCCAGGCCGCGCAGCAGATAGCCGCCGAGGGCCTTGGCGGTGGCGGGCTCGTCCATGACGTCGCCGCCGGTGTGGTTGGCGTAGCGGGCGAGACGGGCGGCGGCCTGCTCGAAGCCCTCGCGGTAGAAGGCGAAGACGGCGGCGTACCGGGTCGGGATGTGGCCGGGGTGCATGTCCCAGCCCTGGTAGTAGGCGCGCGACAGGGCGCGGCGGGTGAGGCCGTAGTGCAGGCGCCAGGCGTCGTGGACCTTCGCGGTCGGGCCGACCGGCAGGACGTTCGTGGAGCCGTCGCAGACGCGTACGCCGGTGCCCGCGGCCGCGACCTGCATGATCGCCTTGGCATGGTCGGCGGCCGGGTGGTCGCTGGCCTGGTAGGCGGCGGAGACGCCGAGGCAGGCGCTGTAGTCGAAGGTGCCGTAGTGCAGACCGGTGGCGCGGCCCTCGGCGGCCTGGATCATCCGGGCGACCGTGGCGGTGCCGTCGGTGGCGAGGATGGACTGGCTGGTCTCGATCTGGATCTCGAAGCCGATCCGGCCGGGCTCGAGGCCGCGCGCCTTCTCGAACTCCTCGATGAGGCGCACCATGGCGGTGACCTGCTCGGCGTAGGTCACCTTCGGCAGCGTGAGGACGAGCCCCTCGGGCAGACCGCCGGCTTCCATCAGGCCGGTGAGGAAGATGTCCAGGGTGCGGATGCCGCGGTCGCGTACCGCCGTCTCCATGCACTTCATGCGGATGCCCATGTACGGGGCCGCGGTGCCGTTGCGGTACGCCTCGGCGATCAGGCGGGCGGCACGGGCCGCGTCCTGGTCCTCGTCCTTGCCCTGGTAGCCGTCCTCGAAGTCCACCCGCAGGTCCTCGATGGGCTCGCGCTCCAGCTTGGCGCGCACCCGGGAGTACACCGGCTCGGCGAGCTCCTCGGACAGGCCCAGTACGGCGGCGAAGGACGCCGCGTCCGGGGCGTGTTCGTCGAGGGCGGCGAGGGCTTGGTCGCCCCAGGAGCGCAGGGTGTCGGCGGCGAAGGCGTCGCCTGGGACGTAGACGGTGTGGACGGGCTGACGGGTGCCGGGGTCACCGGGGTAGCGGCGCTCCAGCTCGGCGTCGACCGGCGCGAGGGAGGCGCTGATCTCCTCGCTGACGGCACCCGCGAGGCTCGTCGCCACCTGCTCCTGCTGGCCCTGACCCATGCCATACCCTCCTGTTTTCCGCTCTACGGAATCAACAATCCGTAGAACGAAGTTATCCGTGGAGTTCCTGCCGGTCAACACCCGTCCGCAGCATGAGTCACCCCCGTCATTCCAGACGCCCTCTTTCGCACTCGGGTCCGGGCATTCATCCTGACCCGTCGGGAGGGGATTACATGTCGCACACCAACAGGATGACGCGCCGCATGGGTCTGAGAACCGTGGTGGCCGCGGCGGTCGCCGTGCCGCTGATGGCCTCGATGCCCGCCTCCGTCGCCAGGTCGGGCAACCGCCGGATGGAGGTCATGTCGTTCAATCTGCGCTTCGCGAGCACCTCCGAGCCCCACAGCTGGGCCGCCCGCCGCCCGGTGATGCGCGAGCTGTTGCGCCGCGAGTCCCCCACGCTCATCGGCACCCAGGAGGGTCTCTACCAGCAACTGCGGGACATTCACACCGACCTCGGCCCGCACTACGACTGGATCGGCACCGGCCGCGAGGGCGGCAGCCACGACGAGTCCACGGCGATCTTCTACGACACCCGCCGACTGTCCCCTGTCGAGCACGACACCTACTGGCTCTCCGACACCCCCAGGACCATCGGCTCGAACACCTGGGGAGCCGCCCTCCCCCGGATCGTCACCTGGGTCCGCTTCCGTGAACGCGCCCGTGGCGGGCGCCAGTTCCACGTCCTCAACACCCACTTCGACCATGTGAGCCAGTACGCGCGTGAGCGTTCCGCGTCGTTCGTCGCCGAGCGGATCGCGGAACTCGCCCGCTCCTCCCCGGTCGTCGTGACCGGCGACTTCAACGCGGCGGCCGGGAACAACCAGGCCTACGACACGCTCCTGGCCGCCGGGCTCGTCGACACCTGGGACGCCGCGGCCGAGCGCGGTGAGCTGTACGCGACCTTCCACGGCTACAAGCCGCTCACTCCGGGCGGCGAGCGGATCGACTGGATCCTCGCGACGTCCGGCGCCACCGTCCACCGCGCCTGGATCAACACCTTCGCGCGAGGCGGGCAGTTCCCGAGCGATCATCTGCCGGTGCAGGCCTCGCTCACCCTGGCATGAGAGGAGGCCCCCGCGGCCCGCTCGGAGAGCGGTCACGGGGGCCTCGTCACGCCTGAGTGCGATCAGCCCTTGCGGGTGTTGATCTCCTCGGTGAGGGCGGGGACGACGTCGAAGAGGTCGCCGACGACGCCGTAGTCGACGAGGTCGAAGATCGGGGCCTCGGCGTCCTTGTTGATCGCCACGATCGTCTTGGAGGTCTGCATACCGGCCCGGTGCTGGATCGCGCCGGAGATACCGGAGGCGATGTACAGCTGCGGGGAGACACTCTTGCCGGTCTGGCCGACCTGGTTGGTGTGCGGGTACCAGCCCGCGTCCACCGCGGCACGCGAGGCGCCCACGGCCGCGCCGAGGGAGTCGGCCAGGGACTCGATCAGCGCGAAGTTCTCCGCGCCGTTGACCCCGCGGCCGCCGGAGACCACGATCGCGGCCTCGGTCAGCTCCGGACGCCCGGTCGACTCGCGCGGGGTGCGCGCGGTGACCTTGGTGCCGGTGGCCAGCGCGCCGAAGGACACCGACAGCGCCTCGACGGTGCCGGCGGCCGGGGCGGCCTCCACGGCGGCGGAGTTCGGCTTGACGGTGATGACCGGGGTGCCCTTGGCGACGCGGGTCTTGGTGGAGAAGGACGCGGCGAACACCGACTGGGTGGCGACCGGGCCCTCGTCACCGGCTTCCAGGTCGACGGCGTCGGTGATGATGCCGGAGCCGATCCGCAGCGCGAGACGGGCGGCGATCTCCTTGCCCTCCGCGGACGACGGCACCAGTACGGCGGCCGGGGAGACGGCCTCGTACGCGGCCTGGAGGGCGTCCACCTTCGGGACGACCAGGTAGTCGGCGTACTCGGCGGCCTCGTGGGTGAGGACCTTGACGGCGCCGTGCTCGGCGAGCGCGGCGGCGGTGTCGGCGGCGCCGGCACCCAGCGCGACGGCGACCGGCTCGCCGATACGGCGGGCGAGCGTCAGCAGCTCCAGGGTGGGCTTGCGGACGGCGCCGTCCACGTGATCGACGTAGACGAGAACTTCAGCCATGGGAATGCTCTCCTGCGAATTGCGAAGTCTTCAGGGGCGGTAAGGGGGGTGAGCCTTAGATGAACTTCTGGCCCGCGAGGTACTCGGCGAGCTGCTTGCCGCCCTCGCCCTCGTCCTTGACGATCGTGCCCGCGGTACGCGCCGGGCGCTGCGCCGCGGAGTCGACCTTGGTCCAGGCGCCCTCGAGACCGACCTCTTCGGCCTCGATGTCGAGGTCGGACAGGTCCCAGGACTGAACCGGCTTCTTCTTGGCGGCCATGATGCCCTTGAAGGACGGGTAACGCGCCTCGCCCGACTGGTCGGTGACCGACACGACCGCCGGCAGCGACGCCTCCAGCTGCTCGGTGGCGGAGTCACCGTCACGGCGGCCCTTCACGATCCCGTCCTCGACGGAGACCTCGGACAGCAGCGTGACCTGCGGGACACCGAGTCGCTCGGCGACCAGCGCCGGGACGACTCCCATGGTGCCGTCGGTGGAGGCCATACCGGAGATCACCAGGTCGTAGCCGGCCTTCTCGATCGCCTTGGCCAGCACCAGCGAGGTGCCGATCGCGTCGGTGCCGTGCAGGTCGTCGTCCTCGATGTGGACGGCCTTGTCGGCGCCCATGGACAGCGCCTTGCGCAGCGCGTCCTTGGCGTCCTCCGGACCGACCGTCAGGACGGTGACCTCGACGTCGTCGTCGGAGTTCTCCGAGATCTGCAGCGCCTGCTCGACCGCGTACTCGTCCAGCTCGGAGAGCAGACCGTCCACGTCGTCACGGTCGACGGTCAGGTCATCGGCGAAGTGCCGGTCGCCGGTGGCGTCGGGCACGTACTTCACGGTGACAACGATCCTCAAGCTCACGCCGGCTCTCCTACTGCTGCGTCGACATTTCTCTGCTGCCTACTTGCAGGCAGCATAGGCGCCCCAAGCGGCCGATCCCGTTCGGGGCGACCCGCGCTCCGAACGAAATATTACTCGTCAGTACACCCAGTTCGTTCCCGCTAAGCAAGCGCTTTGAACTGTGACCTTCGCAACGCAGCGTAATCGGAACTCGACCGCTTCGCAGAAGTGGGCGTCAGTCGCGCAGCCCGCCGAACCGGCCCTGGTGGTAGACGAGCGGACGGCCGGCACCGGCCGGATCGCCGAGAAGCACCTCGGCCAGGACGATGCGATGGTCCCCGGCGGGCACCCGCGCGACGACCCGGCACACCAGCCAGGCCAGCACGTCGTCGAGGACGGGAACGCCTTCGGGACCCTCCCGCCAGGCGGTCGGCGCGCCGAAGCGGTCGGCGCCGCTGCGGGCGAAGGTGGCGGCCAGCTCCTGCTGGTGCTCGCCGAGTATGTGCACGCCGACATGGTCGGCCTCGGATATCGCCGGCCAGCTGGAGGCGCCGACACCGATCCCGAAGGAGAGCAGCGGGGGCTCGACGGAGACCGAGGTGAGGGAGGTGGCGGTGAAGCCGACCGGGCCTGCCTCACCACCGGCGGTGATCACGGCGACCCCCGCCGCGTGCCGCCGGAAGACGGAGCGCAGGAGGTCGGCGGAGGCGAGCTGAGGGGTACGGAGTTCCGGCGAGGCCGTCATCGAGTGATCCTTCGGCAAGGAGGGGCGAGAGGGTCCGTGGGTGCTCAACAACCCGGACAGCGCGCGCTCGCCGTGCGGGCGAGGTCGACGTGGACCCGCCCGAAGAGAAGGAGTTCCGAAGGCATACGGTCAGGCTGACGATAGGTGGTGCGCACAGTCAAGTACGTCCCGGCATATGGGAGATGCCTCACCGTCCGCGTGAGCCGGGTCAAACCGCCTCCCCCAGCGCCGCGATGACGTCCGCCTTGCGCGGCTGCCCGCTGGCCCGCCGCACCACACGGCCGTCGGCGTCCAGCACGAGCACGGTCGGCGTCTTGAGGATGTCGAGTTCGCGTACGAGGTCCAGATGCGCCTCGGCGTCGATCTCGATGTGGGCGACTCCGGGCACCATCTCGACCACCTCGCCCAGGATCCGCTTGGTGGCACGGCAGGGCGCGCAGAAGGCGCTGGAGAACTGCACGAGCGTGGCGCGCTCCCCCAACTCCCCGCCCAGTTCGGCCGCGCCGAGCCGCTTGCCGTCGTCACGCCCGCGCACGCGTACTCTCCCGCTCCGCCGCTTGTGCAGCACTCCGTAGGCGCTCGCGGCGACGAGCACCATCACACACACCACAACTCCGGCCATCACCCAGCTCCAGCGTTCACGAGACTGCAAAGATTCCCGGCGCCGCTGACCGTTCCCCATGCGGAATGCTTGATTCATGGACATCGACGTGAGGGGACCGCGCTTCGGGGCGGCCGTGACGACCCTAGTACTGGCGGTCGTACTGATCACCGGCAACGTGTGGCTCCTGGCCTGGCAGACCCTGGCGTTCGCGCTGGGCGCGGCGGGCGGAGTGGCCCGCTCGCCGTACGGCTGGCTGTTCCGCAAGGCCGTACGGCCCCGGATCGGCCCGCCGACCGAGTTCGAGGCGCCTCAGCCGCCACGGTTCGCTCAGGCCGTCGGGCTCGCGTTCGCCGTCGTGGGGCTCGTCGGTTACGCGCTCGGACCGACGTGGCTGGGACTCGCCGCGACCGGTGCGGCGCTCGCGGCCGCGTTTCTCAACTCCGCGTTCGGGTACTGCCTCGGCTGCGAGATGTACCTACTCGTACGGCGGGCGACGGTACGCGCATAGTAAAGGCGGCGTAAAAGCACGAGGTGGATCAAGCAGGCGACGTGACAAGGATCTCGCCGTTCACGGGCACGAGGACTGGCCCCCGGTCCGTTCTTGGGGCACGATCTGCGAGATGCCGTAAACCTACGGCGCCGTAACTTTCCCGCCGGGAACCGTCTTTCCCAGCAGAGAAGGAAGGGTCCACCCCGTCCATGGCAGAGCTTGTCTATCGACCCGCTATCGGCCTCGCGCGCACGCTGTTCAAGGCGTGGGACCTCAAGATCGATTGCCAGGGTTCGGAGAACATCCCGCGCACGGGCGGCGCCGTGCTGGTGAGCAACCACATCAGCTACCTGGACTTCATCTTCGACGGCCTCGCGGCGCTCCCGCAGAAACGACTCGTGCGCTTCATGGCGAAGGAGTCCGTCTTCCGGCACAAGATCTCCGGACCGCTGATGCGCGGGATGAAGCACATCCCCGTGGACCGCAAGCAGGGTGAGACCGCGTACCAGCACGCGCTGGATTCGCTGCGCTCCGGCGAGATCGTCGGGGTCTTCCCGGAAGCCACGATCTCGCCGTCGTTCACCCTGAAGTCCTTCAAGTCCGGTGCCGCGCGCATGGCCCAGGAGGCGGGCGTCCCGCTGATCCCGATGGCGGTGTGGGGCACGCAGCGGCTGTGGACCAAGGGCCACCCCAAGAACTTCAAGCGCAGCCACATCCCGATCACGATCCGGGTGGGCGAGGCGATCGAGGCGTCCAAGGACAAGTACGCGGGCGCGATCACCCGTCAGCTGCGCGAGCGCGTCCAGGAGATGCTGGAGGCAGCGCAGCGCGCCTATCCGGTGCGGCCGAAGGACGCCGACGACACCTGGTGGATGCCGGCGCACCTCGGTGGGACCGCGCCGACGCCCGAGGAAGTCAAGGCGGCGGAAGCCCGCTGAGAGCGCGGCGGAGCCGTGTACCGGCACAGCCCCGCGCCTCTTCGGCGCGCGGTAGGGCCCGATAGAGTCCGTGCGGTAACCGGAAGTCGGATGTCCGGGGTTCGCTACGGGGGCTGTGCATGCGGCGTTGGGTCAAGGTGTCGGTCACGGCTGCGGTCGTTGTGGGGATCGGCGGCTGGGTCGCCACTCCGTATGTCAACGACTGGTGGCTGCTGCGCACGGCCTGCGACGGGGCGCTGCCCGTGGACGCGGTGCGCGAACTCGGGCGCGACGGCTCACACTTCAAGGACGCGACGAGCGCCTCCCATCCGGAACTCGGCGACTACGGTTGCTCCCTCGACTTCGAGGGCGACGAACTGCGCAGCGACCGCCTGCTGAGGATGGAGGCGTACACCCGACGGGACGACGTGGACCGGGAGTTGATGACGGTCTTCCCGGAGACGGGGTTCGACACCATGGCGCCGATGCCGGACGGAATGCCGGGCTTCATCGACAAGTTCGGCGACCTCCAGCTCCTGGTGCCCTGTCCGGCCCTCGAGAAGGACGACGAGGGCCGGCGACCCAGGCTGCTGGTGCGCACCCGGCTGGGCCGGGACACCCTGTGGGGCACGCCCGCCGCCTACGAGACGGCCGTGGCCCTCACCAACTCCGCGTCCGAGCGGCTGGGTTGCGGCGCCGAGCCGTTGAAGTCGCCCGGCGGCGACGCCGCGCCGGTGGATCCGGAGAAGGACCCGCGGACGGTGCCTCTGGACAGGTCCGCGGACACCGCCTGCGGCTGGGCCCTCAAGTCGGGTCTGCTCAAGACGTCCCAGTGGCAGGTCGCGTCGCTGATGAACGACGCGGGTCCGGTGGGACGCTGCGATCTGTACGCGCGGGACGCCGACTCCGGCGACATGCGGCCCCAGTTGATGTTCGCCGCCTGGTACGGCGACTGGAGCGGCCGTCTGGTCGCCGAGGACGGCCGCCTGCCCGCGGCCCTTACGGCGACGGCCCGCTGCGACGGCGAGGCGGCCAACTTCGCCCTCAGCGCCGCCAAGGACGCTCCCGGGGTCGACGAGGCCGACCAGCGGAAGCTGCTCGCGGCCTTCGCCCGCGAGCAGGTGCGGCAGCGGGGTTGCACCGGTCTGCGGCTCGGCGGCTGAGTCCGCTCAGAACGTCATCCAGAGCGCCCTGACGTACCGGTCGTCGATCAACTGCCGCATGTCCGCCGCGCGTTCCCGCGGCACGTTCCGCGCCTTCGTCCAGGCGTCCAGCATGGTGAACATCTGGTGCCGCCCGTCCATCAGGTCCCCTGCGACCGGACCGGAGACGGGCCGCTCGGCGATGTCCCCCACCGGCGGCCGACTACTCAACTGCCGCGCGGCCGCCCGGTAGGCGCCGCGCGTCTGCTGCCGTACGGCTGTGTCGAAGGCCGCGAGGTCGGGGATGGTGCCCTCCCTGGTGTAGCGCGCCCGGAGGTTCATCAGCGTGCCGACGCGGTCGGCGAGGTGTTCCAGGTCGATGTCGACCCAGGTGTCGGCGGACTGGGGTGTCCCGTCCTTGTCCGGCTCCGGGTGGTAGTCGGGGTCCGTGCCCGCCCGGGTGAGGCGTTCGAGGTAGTACGCGAGGTAGGCGCGCTGGGCGTCGTAGAGGATCGCGAACGCCTCGGGGTCCTCGGCCAGTTCGGCCATCAGGGCTTCCGGGTCGGCGCGTACGGGGGAATACGGCTGGGCGTGCTCGAAGTCGGCGTGTGCCTCACCGGGGGCGAGGAAGCGGCCGTACTGCGTCCAGCCGGTGTCGTCCGGGGCGGCCGACGTGGCGTCGGCGGCGGGGGTGTAGGACTCGTCGTCGGAGCTGAGGTAGCGGTTCGCGTCCACGATGTACTCGGCGAGCAGGCGGGCCAGGCCGGGCGCCATCCCGGCGGGCACCTCCTTGTCGTCGAAGGCGGCCACGACCGCGTAGGCGGCGCGGGCCTGGGCGAGCGTGTGGGGCTTGCCGCCGGCCGGGGCGCGGGTGGCCGCGTCGACGACCTGGCCGAGCACCTTGGCGCCGTCCCCGCACGGGTTCTCGTGCACCAGGAGGTCACGCACGGCGCCGAACAGGGTCAGTTCGTCGCCCGGGTCGAGGGCGCGGGTGGCGGCCGCCGGGTCCTTCGCGAGCGCGCGGGTCGAGGCGGGGATCTCCTGGCACGGGGGCTCGTCACCGGAGTCGGCGAGGACGACCGGCACGGCCGTGGCCGCCGCCAGCACGGCCAGCGCCACGGCCGAGGTGAGCAGCCAGTGCCTTCTCAGCCGGGCGAGAGGTCCTGCCGGCTGCTCCGCGTCCACGCTCGTACTGTCGTCCACTGCTCCCCCATCACGCATGCCGGGAGATTAACGACTGCGACGGATCAGCCGCGCACCGGGTCGGCGTCATGCACCTCGATACGCGCCCCGGGGCTGAACTTCTCCAGCAGCTCGGCGAGTTCGGCGGCCGCCGCCTCCACCTCGGGGACCGGCATCGGGGCGAGGCTCTCGAGCAGGAAGATCCCGGAGACGGTCGCCTCGGTGAGCCGGGTTCGCGGTCCCTGGCGCCAGTTCCAGCGCCGGCAGGTCACGCCCCGCTCGTCGCGCCAGACCACCTCGCCGGCGTCGGGGTGTTCGACGACCTCCTCGCCGCCGGCGACGGTCACGAAGTCCTCGTCGCCGGTCGCCCGCACCAGGCGCATCCCGCCCTCGATGCGGTCGATGTCCTCGCCGCCGACCGGGATCAGATGGGCGACGCTGATGGCGTTGTAGAGGTCGACGAGCAGGTTGATCCGGGGCAGCCCGCCGTCCGCCAGAGCCCGCTTGGCCAGCGCCTCCGCCGAGTTGCGGGTGCGCGACGGCTTCGAGCCGAACGCCGTGTAGGCCTCGCGCCAGGCGGCCATGTGCGGGTCCTCGTGCGGGGGCCGCCCGTCCAGGCGTACGGCGAGACGGCGGGCGGCGTCGTCGAGCAGCGCCGAACTCGCTTCGGTGCTCGGTCCGTTGGCGAGGCCGTGCGCCTCGACGGCGACGTGCGTGAAGCCGGGCGCGAGCGCGCGTACCTCGTCGGACACGGTCAGGGAGAAGGTCATCGGCTGCCTCAGAGTGCGGTGGGGAGCGTCTTCCACAGGGAGGGCCGGTCGGGGGCGGCCCGCAGGACACTCAACACGGTGGGATGCGGTTCAGCGTACAGCACCGGATAGTCCACCTCATTGGACTGTGGGTCCGGAATCCACGCCAGCCGCTCGCCTTCGAGGGAGAACCGGGCGTCCACCCCCGGTTTGTTGCCGCGGGGGTCCTGCCGGTGCCAGGCCCCGTTGAACCGGAGCGCGACCAGGCCGTGCACGACATGTCCGCCCCCGTCGTCGTCCGCCAGCCGCTGATAGCAGAGCGCGGTCGGGATGTCCTCGGCCCGCAGCAGCGCGGTCAGCGCATGAGCCTTGGCGTAGCAGATGCCGGTGCCCTGTTCGAGCACATCGGAGGCCCGCCAGGTGACGCGCGGGTCGCCGGAATCCTGCGAGTGGGGGATGGCGTCGCGCACGAACTCGAAGGCGAGCTGCGCATAGGCATACGAGTCCGCGGCTTCCGCGGCGAGGCGCGCGGCCGTCTCGCGCACCCGTGGATGGTCATGGTCGATGACCTCGTCGGCAGCCAAATACGCGGACAGGTCAGGGGTGTTCTGGATCAGCTCCATGACCGCAGAGCATAGGAATGCGATCACCCGAGAGTCAATGCTTTTTCAGGTGACCGCATATCTATGCATGACGCGAGAGGCCGCTAGTACGCCATCTCCTCCTTCAGGGCCGCGACGAACGCGTCCACGTCCTCCTCGGTCGTGTCGAAGGCGCACATCCAGCGCACCACGCCCGCCGTCTCGTCCCAGAAGTAGAACCGGAACCGCTTCTGCAGGCGCACGCTCACGTCGTGCGGGAGCTTGGCGAACACGCCGTTGGCCTGCACCGGGTAGAGGATCTCCACGCCGTGCACGGCACGGACACCCTCCGCGAGCCGCTGGGCCATCTCGTTGGAGTGGCGGGCGTTGCGCAGCCACAGGTCCTTGGCGAGCAGCGCCTCCAGCTGGACCGACACGAAGCGCATCTTGGAGGCGAGCTGCATGGACAGCTTGCGCAGATGCTTCATGTGGCTGACGGCGTCCTGGTTGATGACCACGACGGCCTCGCCGAACAGCGCGCCGTTCTTGGTCCCGCCGAGCGAGAGGATGTCGACGCCGACCGCGTTGGTGAACGTCCGCATTGGGACGTCCAGGGAGGCGGCCGCGTTGGCTATGCGGGAGCCGTCCAGGTGCACCTTCATACCGTGCGCGTGGGCGTGGTCGCAGATGGCGCGGATCTCGTCCGGTGTGTAGAGGGTGCCCAGCTCCGTGCTCTGGGTGATCGAGACGACCTGCGGCATCGCGCGGTGCTCGTCGTCCCAGCCGTACGCCTGCCGGTCGATCAGCTCGGGCGTGAGCTTGCCGTCCGGCGTGGGCACCGTGAGCAGCTTGAGGCCGCCCATGCGCTCGGGGGCGCCGCCCTCGTCCACGTTGATGTGCGCGCTCTCCGCACAGATCACCGCGCCCCAGCGGTCGGTGACCGCCTGGAGGGCGACGACGTTGGCGCCGGTGCCGTTGAAGACGGGGAACGCCTCGGCAGTGGCGCCGAAGTGGCTGCGGACGATCGTCTGGAGGTTCTCGGTGTAGTCGTCCTCGCCGTAGGCGACCTGGTGCCCGCCGTTGGCCAGGGCCAGGGCGGCGAGCACCTCCGGGTGGGCGCCGGCGTAGTTGTCGCTGGCGAAGCCCCGGCTGTCCGGGTCGTGGTGCCGACGGGCGTCGGTCCTGGGAGGGTTCACGGCTTCTCGGTGAGCCACAGACGGTTTCCGTTCACTTCCCCGGCGGACTTCTCCCAGACGTCGGCGATGGCCCCCGCGAGGTCCTTGACGTCCGTGAAGCCCGCGAACTTCGCGTTGGGTCGCTCGGCGCGCATCGCTTCGTGCACCAACGCCTTCACCACCAGGATGGTGGCGGCCGAGGTGAGCTCCTCACCGGCCCCCGCCTTGCGGAAGAAGTCGGCCATGGCGAGCGTCCAGGCCTCGGCGGCCGCCTTGGCGGCGGCGTAGGCGGCGTTGCCCGCGGAGGGCTTGGTGGCGCCCGCGGCGCTGATCAGGACGTAGCGGCCGCGGTCGCTGCGCTGGAGCGCCTCGGAGAAGGCGAGGGAGGTGTGCTGCACGGTGCGGATGAGCAGCAGCTCCAGGAAGTCCCAGTCGTCCAGGCTCGTCTTGATGAAGGTCTCGCTGCCGCGCCAGCCGCCGACGAGGTGGACCACACCGTCGACACCGCCGAAGTCCTTCTCGATGCGCGTGGCCCAGTCACGGGTGGACTCCAGGTCCAGCAGGTCGACCGGCTCACCGGTGACCGTGGCGCCACCGGCGCTGTAGCGGGCCGCGTCCACGGCCTCCGCGAGGCGCTCGGGGTCGTTGTCGGCGCCGACGACCGTCGCCCCGGCCTCGGCGAGGCGCAGCAGTGTCGCGCGGCCCGCGGGACCGCCCGCGCCGGCCACCGCGATCACCGCACCGCTGAGAGCTCCGTTCCCCGCCATGTTCTTCGCCTCCTGAGCTTGCCGTGCAGTGTTCTCGGTGCCGCTGTCGCTCACGCGGCGATCCGCTCGGCGTTCTCCGCGGTGATGCCCCGGGTCGAGGCGATCACGTTTTTGAGTTTCTTGGAGAGGGCCTCATAGAACATGCTCAGCGGAAACTCGTCCGGAAGCACGTCATCGACGAGCTTCCGCGGCGGCTGGCTCAGGTCGAGGGCGTCGGGACCCTTGGCCCAGCGGGAACCGGGGTGCGGGGCGAGGTACTGCGACACCAGGTCGTAGGCGGCGAACCAGTGGACGAGCTTCGGACGGTCGATGCCCGCCCGGTAGAGGTCCTCGATCTCGGCGCACAGCTGGTTGGTGACCTGCGGGGCGCGCTGCCAGTCGATGTGCAGCTTGTTGTCGGTCCAGCGGACGACGTCGTGCTTGTGCAGGTAGGCGAAGAGCAGCTGGCCGCCGAGGCCGTCGTAGTTGCGGACCCGCTCGCCGGTGACCGGGAAGCGGAACATGCGGTCGAAGAGCACCGCGAACTGCACGTCGCGGGCCTGCGAGACGCCTTCCGCCTCCAGCTTCACAGCCTCCTTGAAGGCGGTGAGGTCACAGCGCAGCTCTTCGAGGCCGTACATCCAGAACGGCTGGCGCTGCTTGATCATGAAGGGATCGAAGGGCAGGTCGCCGTGGCTGTGGGTGCGGTCGTGGACCATGTCCCACAGGACGAATGCCTCCTCGCAGCGCGTCTGGTCGTGGACCATCGCGGCGACGTCCTCGGGCAGCTCCAGGCCCAGGATGCCGACGGCGGCGTCGGTCACCCGGCGGAAGCGGGCGGCCTCGCGGTCGCAGAAGATGCCACCCCAGGAGAATCGTTCCGGCGCCTCGCGCACGGCGATGGTCTCCGGGAAGAGGACGGCCGAGTTGGTGTCGTAGCCGGCCGTGAAGTCCTCGAACTTGATGCCGCAGAACAGCGGGTTGTCGTAGCGCGTGCGCTCCAGCTCGGCCAGCCACTCGGGCCAGACCATGCGCAGCACGACCGCTTCGAGATTGCGGTCGGGATTGCCGTTCTGGGTGTACATCGGGAAGACGACCAGGTGCTGGAGACCGTCCGCGCGCCCCTTGGCGGGCTGGAAGGCCAGCAGCGAGTCGAGGAAGTCGGGCACCTCGAAGCCGCCGTCGGCCCAGCGCTTCAGGTCCTCGACCAGGGCCTCGTGATAGGCGCTGTCGTGCGGGAGCAGCGGGGCCAGCTCCTCGACGGCGTCGACGACCCGCCGTACGACGGCCTCGGCGTCCGCGCGCTCCGGGGCACCCTCGGCGGTGAAGTCGATCGACCCGTCCTTGGCCTGCCAGGGCCGGATCCGCTCCACCGCATCCTTGAGCACGGGCCAGGCCGGGTGCTCCACCACCCTGGTCACGGGAGGAGCCTGCTCCCCCGTCGCCGCCTGCACAAGAATTTCCGTCATGCCCCATCCTCCACGGGAGAACCTCACGTCAGGACACCGTAGGCATAGGGACTTCCTTCCAGCAAGTACAGGCTCGGGAAATTATCCTGCGTGACCGCATGGTCACGAAACTTTTTCCTGCCGGATGCCATGAGCGCCACTCAGGTGGGTATACGTGCCTTTCTCGGCGGACCCGCGTGGTCAATGTCCGCAGGACTCGCCCACCCCAGGGTGACCACCCGGAGCCGTACCGGGCAGGTCCGCCCCTCGCGCCACCCCGATCCCCCGTGTACGCGCGGGTACATCACCGGCCGGGCGCACTAGGCTGCGGATCTGCCCGCGCGATCGTCCGCTCCGGTCCGCGCGGACGCCGAGCCGCCGTCGACGGAAGCGAGTTGTACCTTGAACTTCCTTACCATCGGTCATCGCGGGGTCATGGGTCTCGAACCCGAGAACACCCTCCGTTCCTTCGTGGCCGCCCAGCAGGCCGGCCTCGACGTCATCGAACTCGACCTGCACCTGAGCAAGGACGGTGCCCTGGTCGTCATGCACGACACGGACGTGGACCGCACGACCGACGGTTCCGGTCCGATCGCCGAGAAGACCCTCGCCGAACTACGCGCCCTGGACGCGGGCCGCGGTGAGCGCGTGCCCGTCTTCGACGAGGTCCTGGACGCGGTGCGGTCGCCGCTCCAGGCCGAGATCAAGGACATGCAGGCGGCCCGGGCACTGGCCGAGGTCATGCTCAGGCGGGACCTGGTCGCCCGGGTGGAGGTGTCCTCGTTCCATGACGAGGCGATCGCCGAGATCTCCCGCCTGGTGCCGGGCGTACGGACCGCGCTGATCGCCAGCCGGTACGGCACCGACATCGTCGACCGTGCCGTGGAGGCCGGTGCCGCGACCGTCTGTCTGAACATCCGCCGGATCACGCTGGAGGTCGTGGAGGCCGCCCGCAAGGCGGATCTCAGGATCATCGGCTGGGTGGTGAACACGCAGGACCATCTGCGGCTCGTACGGGCCCTGCAGCTGGACGGCGCGACCACCGACTACCCGGAGATCAAACGCACCGCCCGCTTCACCGCGTAGCCCTCTGCATGAACGTCACACCAGCGGCTTGACCAGCAGCTCGAACTGAAGGTCGTCGCGCTGCGGAACACCGAAGCGCTCGTCGCCGTACGGGAACGGGGTCATCCGGCCCGTACGGCGGTAGCCGCGGCGCTCGTACCAGGCGATCAGGTCGTCACGTACGGAGATCACCGTCATCTGCATCTCCGTGGCGCCCCACTCCTCGCGGACCCGGCGCTCGGCCTCGGCGATGATCACCTTGCCGAGGCCGCCGCCCTGGAGTTTCGGGCTGACCGCGAACATCCCGAAGTAGGCGTGGCTCCCGCGGTGTTCGAGCTGGCAGCAGGCGACGACCTCGCCGTCGCGCTCGACGGCGAGCAGCCGGCTGTCGGGCGCCTTGATGACCTCGAGAACGCCCTCGGGATCGGTCCGCTGTCCCTCGAGGATGTCCGCCTCGGTGGTCCACCCCGTCCGGCTGGAGTCCCCGCGGTAGGCCGACTCGATCAGCGCGACCAGGGTGTCCACGTCGGTGTCGACGGCGTCGCGGAACGTGAGTCCAGCGGTCATGAGGCGTATCTCCGCTCTCGGGCACGGCACGGGGCACCGACGAGCGTAGCGCTCCCACTAGGCTCCGCTGCATGGTGCATGTACTGAGCGGCCGGACCCTCCTCCACCCCACCGACCCCGAGCGTTCCCGGACCTTCTACGGCGAGCAGCTCGGCCTCGGCGTCTACCGCGAGTTCGGCACGGGGCCCGAGCGCGGCACCGTCTACTTCCTCGGCGGAGGCTTCCTGGAGGTCTCAGGGCGCTCCGAGACGCCCCCGTCCCCGGCCGTGCAGCTGTGGATGCAGGTCGCGGACGTGACAGCCGCCCACGAGGAGCTGGTGGCGAAGGGCGTCGAGATCGTACGGCCGCCGGTGAAGGAACCCTGGGGACTGATCGAGATGTGGATCACCGATCCGGACGGCTGCCGGATCGTCCTCGTCGAGGTACCCGAGGACCACCCGATCCGCTTCCGCCCGGGCATCTGACGACCTCCTGCGCGGGCCCGGGTGCCCGAGGCGTTCTCGTAGGCGATGAGGCGGTCGGCGCCGGATGGCAGCGGCGGTCGAGCGGGGCTAGCGTGCGAAAGGGGACGCCCGCGTCGGCAGGAAGGCCGTGACGCCATGAAACTCGACAGGCCGGTGGCCGGCGGGCCCTGCTGGGCCGAGGTGGGAACCCCGGATGTGGAGGCCGGCCGGCGCTTCTACGGCGAGCTCTTCGGCTGGCGGACGGAGACCGACGCCCGCGCGGGGATGGGCGGCTACACGATCGCGTCCGTGGGCCGTCTCCCCGTCGCCGCGCTCGTGCCGCTGGGCGAGGAGCCGCAGCCGGTCATGTGGTTCGTGACGTTCGCCGTGACGGACGTCGACGCCACGGTGGAGAGGATCAAGTCGGCCGGCGGCACTGTGGTGTTCGAGCCCGGGGACGTTCCCGGCATGGGACGCTTCGCCTCCGTCGCCGATCCGCAGGGCGCCGGTTTCCATGTGTGGCAGGCGCGGGGCTTCGAAGGGGCGGGGCTGTTCAACGAGCCGGGTTCGCTGGGCTGGGTGGAGCTGATGAGCAGACAGCCCGAGCGGTCGGTGGACTTCTACACCACGGTGTTCGGCTGGAGTGTCAACGCCTCGGAGCGCTACACGCAGTGGGGCCTCGACGGCGCCGACTTCGGCGGCATGGTGACGATGGACGACAAGTTCCCGCCCGAGGTGCCGCCGCACTGGCTGCCGTACTTCGCGGTGGCGGACGTGGACGCGAGCGCGGCCACGGCGACGGAGGCGGGCGGCACGGTCCTGATGGAGCCCACCACGGTGCCCGACGGTCTGCGCATCGCGGTGCTGCGGGACCCCCAAGGGGCGATGTTCGGCGTGTACTTGGCGGGTGCGGAACACTGATCCGCCACCGCCACGAAACCCGCTTGCGTTGAAGTGCGCTCCAGCCCATAGCGTCGTACGCACGAACCGCCCGGAGGGGGAACTGAATCGTGCGTTACACACTGTTCGGCAGGACCGGTCTGCGCGTGAGCGAGCTGAGCCTCGGCACGATGGTGATGGGTGAGGACCCGGGCGCCGGCTCCGACAAGGAGACCAGCGGCAGGCTCCTCGACGCCTACGCCGACGCGGGAGGCAATTTCATCGACACGGCCGACATCTACTCGGGCGGCGGCTCGGAGCGGATCCTCGGTGAGCTGCTGGAGGGCCGGCGTGAGGAGTTCGTGCTGGCCAGCAAGTACACGTGCGGCACCCGCGCGGGGGATGTCAACGCGGCGGGCAACCACCGCATGAACCTCGTGCGGTCGGTGGAGGCGAGCCTGGAGCGGCTGCGCACCGACCGGCTCGACGTCCTGTGGGTGCACGCGCGGGACAACTTCACCCCCGTCGACGAGGTGATGCGGGCGCTCGACGACCTCGTACGGACCGGGAAGGTGCTGTACGTCGGTGTCTCGGACTGGCCCGCCTGGGAGATCGCGCAGGCCAACACCCTGGCGGAGCTGCGGGGTTGGACCGCGTTCGCGGGTTCGCAGCTGCGCTACAACCTGTTGGAGCGGACGCCTGAGCGTGAACTGCTGCCGCAGGCGCGGGCGTTCGGCCAGGCGGTGCTGGCGTGGGCGCCGCTGGCGGCCGGGAAGCTGACCGGCAAGTACCGGCGGGGCGAGTCGGGCCGGCTCGACTCCTGGGACGGCAAGCCGAGCGCACAGGAGGAAGAGGTCGTCACCGCCGTCCTGGAGATCGCCGAACAGGGCGGCTGGAGTCCGGCCCAGGTGGCGCTGGCCTGGCTGCTCCAGCGGCCCGGCAACGTCGTTCCGATCATCGCCGCCACCAAGGAGCACCAGCTCGCCGACAACCTCGGCAGCGTCGACGTCCGCCTCGACGCCGACGCGGTCGCCCGCCTGGACGAGGTGAGCGCGGTGTCGCTGGGCTTCCCGCACGACTTCGTGAGGGACCCGGACGTCGTCCGGACGATCTACGGCGACCGCTGGGCGGACATCGACGACCGCCGCTCCGGGTACCGGCGTACGGCCACCGACGTCCTCTAGCCCCTTCTCGTCCCTTCCAGTCCCCTCTAGTCCACGAAGTAGCTGTCGTGCCGGACGCGGAACTGCTCGAGTTCCTCGCCACCGCGCTGCGCCATCTCCGCGACCCGCTCGAAGTACTCCTCGCGCGGGGCGCCCGGGGAGAAGAGCATGAGCATGGACGTCGGTTCGTCGGTCACGTTCTTGAAGGCGTGCAGGCCGCCGACCGGCACGTACAGGAAGTCGCCCGCGCGGCCCGTGACCCACTTCTCGCCGTCGTAGAGCTCCAGTTCGCCCGACAGGACGTAGAAGGACTCCGACATCGTCTTGTGGAAGTGGGTTCTGGCGCCGGCGGACCGTGGGCTCAACTCCGCCTTGTAGAAGCCGAACTCGCCGCCGGTCGAGGCGTGGGTGGCGAGGAAGTGGGTCGAACCGCCGGGCGAGGAGACGTCCGCGGGGGTGTCGACGGGGCGGAAGACGGCGTTCACCTCGCCCTTGTCGCCGTGGTAGCGGGGCTCCGGGTACGGGAGGTGTTCCGGGTAGGACATGATGCGCTCCTTCTGGCAGGTCTCCATCGCAAGCCTGGCCCGCGCCCCCGGACGGCCGCATCGGGCCCGCGGACGATCTGGGCGGTTCCGGGGAACTGGGGCCTCGGGCCCAGGCCTGCTTCTCGATGCGGTCGTCAGGCGAGCGGTGTCACCGTCACCGAGTCGAGAACCGGGGCGTGGGCGGAGCGCTGGCCGTGGGCGTTCGTGCCGGTGCCGTCGAAGTCGGGGAGCTCGTCGGCGGTGAACGTGACGGTGTTCGCGCCCTGTTGGAGGGTGACGGGGACGGAGAGCCGCCAGAAGTTGTTGAAGTGGAAGGTGGTGGGGAACAGCACGCGGCGCGTGTCGTCCCCGTTGACGGTGATGTCGGCGTGACGGCAGACCGGGTCCGGGTTGTAGTGGGTGCTCGGCGGCTGCTCGCCGTTGGAGTAGCGGATCGTCAGCGCGTGGCGTCCGGGGCGGTCCGCCGTCACCGTCAGGGTGAGTGCGTTGGCGGGGCCGCGGCCGATGCCGTCGACGGCCTTGCCGCCGGTGGCGTAGGGGAACGCGGTCGCCTTCGCGGTGCCGGTGAGCACGCCGTCTTGCGCCGGGTACGTCGTGGTGGGCAGCAGCCCGCGCGCCGGACCGACGGTCAACTGGTCCACGAGGAGCTCTTGCGAGGTCGCCGCGACCGTGACCTTGTTGACGCCCCCGGCGAGGAAGACAGGGAGGTCCGCGTCCCCGATCCGCCCGATCTCCTCCCCGTTGACCGTCAGCAGGCCCTCGCCGTCTCCGTGGAGGGCGAGGGTCGCCTCCCCGTCGTCGGCCGCGTGCACCCAGAAGGTCACGCTCCCGCCGCGCGGAAGCACGGCCGCGGGGCCGCTCACGCGCGCTCCGCCGGCGAGGGCCGCGTACCCGGCGTCGTAGCGCGCGACCCTCTCCGTGTCGCGCAGGACCAGCTCCAGCCGGTCGACGACCGCGTCGCCCCGGGTGGCACCGAGGTCGGGGTCCTGTGCCGCGAGGGTGATCAGATGGCGGCCCCCGGTCAGCTCCACCTCGGTGTCGGTGTGGCCCCAGACGGCCGGCTTGTAGCCGAGCGGCAGCAGCAGCTCGCGCGGGTCCTTGCCGTCGACGCGCAGGAAGACGTTGGTGGGGCCGTGTTCCCGCACCGCTTCGGCGAGGTTGTGCGCGTTGGCGTGGACACGGATCTCGTACGTCCCGTCCAGCGGGACCTCGACGTCGAAGGCGAGCACGCCGTCGGAGCCGGTGCGCAGACCGCCGACGTGGTAGCCGCCGGAGGTGGCGAACTTGTCGACGTCCGCCGGGGACCCCTCGGGGCCGTTCCTGGAGTAGCCGCCGCCCGTGTAGGCGGCGTCCTCGGCCTCATAGCTCCTGCGCCAGCCCGCCGACGGCTGCGGGCGGACAGGTCCGTCGCCGCCGGGCGACAGGATCAGTTGGTAGGCGGACATCTCGTCGAGACCGGTCAGGGGCAGCGTCACCCTGCCGTCGACCACAGGGAGTTGCTCATCCTTCAGGATCAGCGGCTGGGCGGAGGCGCCGAGTTGGCCCGTCCAGGGGATCTCCTGGAGCCGTGCACGGACGGTCGCGCCGAAGAGGTCGAGCTGCTTCACGACGATGTCGGCACTACCGCTCGCCCCTCCGAACAGCACCCGTGCCTGCCGCTTCTCCCGGTCGAGCGTGGCGACACCCTGGAGCGTGTACTGGACGTTGGGCTGCGGCGCGGTCACCGCGACCGTGTTCCCGGTCATCTGGCCGTAGGCGTTGAACAGCCACCACTGCCCGTTGGCCTTGTTGGCCTCGACGGCGGAGTCGTTGAGGTTGCCGGCGATGTTCCAGTACGCCATGTCGGCGTCGATCTTGGACTCCTCGATCGCGGAGATCCACTGGATCATCTGCCCGGGGACGGACAAGTGGTAGTTGTGGGCGTACTCGTTGACGTTGACGGGCAGCGGCCCGATGCCCAACTCGCGTTCCCAAGTGCGGTACTTGGCCACGTTCGTGCGGACCTCGTCCGGCGAGGAGAGTTCGTGCCAGGTGATCACGTCGGGCAGGACGTCGTGTTCCTTGGCGAAGGCGAGGAAGCCCTTGACCTCGGGATACAGGATGCAGGTATTGGGTCCGGCGATACGGGCGTCCGGGTCGAGGCCCTTGATCAGCCGGTAGATGTCCCGCCAGGCGGTGAAGTAGTGCCCCGGGTCGGTGTGCCACGAGATGCCGTCGTAGCTCCACTCCCCCTCGCCGAACATGTTGCCCTCGGGTTCGTTGAACGGGACGTAGACGACGTGGGACTTCAACGCACCCATGGTCAGGACCTGTTGGACCTGCTTGTGGATGCTCTGCGTGAAGCCGGCCAGCCGTTCCTCGCCGGTGGCGCCGGGCCACTCGTAGGGGAAGCCGCGCAGGATGTCCGGCATGTAGAGGTAGACGTCCTGCCCGCCGGCCGCGACGAAGGACGGCAGGATCTCCAGGGCGTCCGCGCCGGGGTGCTGGATGCCGTCCTGGGCCTTGGTGGCGACCGTGCGGACGTACATGCCCTCGACGACGGCGCGGCTGGGCACACCGTCGCCGTAGAGGCCGTAGAGCGTGCCGCTCGCGCCGCCGTGGAAGGGGCCCGTCTCGGTGCCGAGGTCGACGGTGAGCGTTTCGGCTGCCACGACATCTCTCCTTCGTCCGGTATTTCGCACGCGAGTCGGCGCATCGAACCGAACCTAGGAGCAGGTGTGGATCACGTCAATGGAGGAGCCGCTTCCGAGATTTACGGAACGGCCGGTCAGACGCGGAGCGCTCCGAGACGGCCTTCCAGCCGCGTCAGCAACTCGCCGAGCAGTGAGGCCAGTTCCCCCTGCTTCTCCCTGTCCAGCACGGACAGCACCGCGGTCTCGTACGCGAGCTGCTCGGGCAGGATCCCGTCCACGAGATCGCGGCCGGCGTCCGTCAGGCGGAGGTGGACCACCCGGCGGTCGCGGGTGTCGCCGCGGCGCTCGACCAGTCCGCGCTCGGTGAGCTGCTTGAGGCGCTTGGTGACGGCGGCGCCCGAGGAGAAGGTCTCACGGGCCAGGTCCCCGGGGGTCAGCTCATGGCCGGTGCGGCGGAGCGCGCCGAGCAGGTCGAACTCGGGACGGCTGAGACCGGCCCGCCGCAGGGGGGCGTCCTCGGCCTGCTGAAGGAGGGCGGCGGAGCGGTTGATACGGCCGATGATCTCCATGGGCCCGGTGTCGAGGCCGGGATGGACGGCCTGCCACTGTCGGACGACCGCCGCGACCGTGTCCGTCCTCGGGCCGTCTCCCCCGCTGGTCTCCGCCGTCATGGCCGTACGTCCTCCGTTGTCGCGCTGGTCAGCCGTCGTGTCGTCGCGGCGAGCGTACGGTGTCCCGCCTGCTCGGCGAGCACGACCCGCTCCTGGGGCAGGGCACGCTGCCACCATTCGCCGGACGCGGCGTCCACGGTGACACGCAGCTCGACCAGGGCGGCGGCCAGGGTCCGGCGCGCCGACTCCAGGGCGGCGGTGGCCGGGTCCGGCTCGGCGAGGAGGCGGGCCGTGCGCTCGCGGGCGCGGTCCACGGCGCTCAGGGCGTGCTCGACGCGGTCACCGGCGCGCCGGTCGGTGACGGCGATCGCGACGACGAAGCCGACCAGGGCGCCGACGACGGTGTCCACGATCCGCTCGGTGATCAGCCGGCCGGGCTCCTGGAAGCCGGCGAACTCGGTGATGAGCAGCGCCATCGGGGTCACGCAGACGCTGCCGAGCCAGTAGTTGCGGCTGATCAGCGCCTCCGCGCCGAAGTTGAAGGCGAGGCAGCACAGGACGAGGGCGGCCGGGCCGAGGTGGGCGAGCGGGACGACGGCGGCGAAGAGGAGGACACCGGCGAGATTGCCGACCACGCGCTGGACGCCGCGGCTCCAGGTGAGGGTGAGGTTGGCCTGGTAGAGGGAGGCGGCGGTGACCAGGGCCCAGTACGGGCGGCCGACACCGAAGGCTAGCGAGGCGTATCCGGCGAGGGCGCATCCGAGGGCGGTGCGCAGGGCGAGCGGGGTCAGGGGGCCGAGCCGGCGCCACCACGGGACGGTTTCGAGGCTGAGTTCGGCGTCGATGCCGAGCAGTTCACCCCGGTCCTCGGTCCGCGGGACCGGTCCGTTGCCGCGCAGGTCGCGCACCCAGGCCCGCAGCCGTTCGGGGTCGGTGTCGGCGGGGGCGGCGAGGGCGACCTCGGCGCGGACGACGAGGCGGTCGAGGGCGCGGCGGGGCTCGGTGCGGGCGCCGGCGGACAGCAGCGCCTGCCAGGCGGCCTGGACGGCGGCGGCCGCGGCGGCCCTGGCGCGGGGATCGTCGGGCTTCTCGGCGTACGCGGCGGCGGTGCGCAGCGCGTGGGCGGTGGCCCGGCGTTCCGGGCCGTGCGGACGGACCAGGCCGGGTGCCATGCCGATGAGCCAGGCCCAGACGCCCGCCGTGGCGGCGAGGGCCAGGTGGCCGGGGACCTGGGCGAGGGTCTGCGGGGCGAACAGGGCGGCGGAGGTGATGAAGGTGAAGATCACGTTGCCGGGCGGGCCGGTACGGGCCGCGTCGCACAGTGCCTTCTGCGCCGCGGCCAGGAGGGCGCCGACCGTGACCAGTGCCACGGCGCTCGTGGTGAGCGACGCGGCGACGAGGGCGACCGCGAGGCCGGTGAGCATGCCGAGCACGACCCAGGCCAGGGCGCGGGCCCGGGCGGCGTAGGGGCGATTGTGGGCGTACAGCGCGCACAGGGACCCGGCCATCGTGTACATCGCGAGGTCGAGGCGCCCGAGCGCCAGCAGGGTCAGGTTGGGCGGGGCGACCGCGACGACCACGCTCAGGGCGGGCTTGAACCAGATGTCCGAGGGCCGGCCGAGACGCAGGACGCCGGCGAGGGGGAGACGTGGGGTCGCGCTGTTCATAGCGATAACCTTAACAGGTGTTTTACTTGTAAACGATTTTCACGAGCCCGCGCTGACCTGCCGTGCTCCGCCGAATGCTCCCCGTGTACACCCTTGCGCCCGGGTGCGCGCCACAGTGGCGGGGCATCGCATCCCTGACCGACCGTCGAGCGGGGAGGCGCGTGTGCACGGACCGGCTTCGCCCGGCTGGCTGCTGGTGGCACTGTGTGCGGCGACCGGGGCCTACTGTCTGCTGCGGATGCGCAGCGAGGTCGAGGAGCAGCGCCGCGCGGCGGGTGGCGAGGCGCTCATGGGCTTCGGCATGGCCGCGATGGCCGTACCGGCGGCGGTGTTCACCCCGCCGTCGTGGGCCTGGTCCGGCTATGCCCTCGTGTTCGGCGCGGCGGCCTTGCGGGCGCTGTGGGCGGCACGGGCGAGCTCCCACCATCTGCACCACCTGGTGGGGGCGGCGGCCATGGTCTACATGGCGGTCGTGATGGCCGCCTCGCCCGGGCATCACGCGGGATCCGGGATCCCTTTGCTGACCGGGGTGTTGCTCCTCTACTTCGTGGGGTACGTCCTGCTGTCCGGGGTGCGGCTGGTGCCCGTGGCCGCCGGGGGCGGGACCGTCGGCTGGGGCGACCGGCCGGAGCTGGCGCGGGCGTGCCGGCTGTCGATGGGGATCGCCATGGTCGCGATGCTGGCGACGCTCTGAACACCTCCGTGTCCTGCGTCACTTTGCCCTCGGGGTCCGTACCCCTGGGTGGTGGGCCGCTCATAGGCTGCTCCCATGATGGTCCCCGCGGCACTGTTGCTGCTCGGCGCGCTGACCGCCGTCCTCGCCCCCCGGCTGCTCGCCCGGGCCGACTGGGCGGACCGTGAACCCGTGGTCGCCCTGTGGGTGTGGCAGTGCGCGGTGGCGGCCGTACTTCTGTGCTGTGCCCTGTCGATGACGCTCAGCGCGGCAGCGGCCTGGCAGGCGGTGCGCGGCCATGTCTTCGCGCCGGCGCCGTCCGGGGTCGTGGAGGCGTACGCGCTCGGCAGGGGCGGCAGCTGGGCGGCGACGACCGCGGTGACGCTGGCGCTGGGCGGGGTGTGGACCGCGGCGATGCTGATCCGGGAGATCGTACGGGCGCGTGCTCGGCGCCGGCTGCGCAGGGCCGAACTCCTGGTGCGGGCCCCGATGTTGCCCGGCGAGGAGCGGGGCGCCGGCCCTCTCGTGGTCCTGGAGGGCGAGCGGCCCGACGCCTGGTGGCTGCCCGGGGCGGCGCCCCAACTGGTCATCACCACGGCGGCGTTGCGCCGCCTGAAGGGGCGCCAGCTGGACTCTCTGCTGGCCCACGAGGAGGGGCACGCGCAGGCCCGGCACGACTGGCTGCTGCACAGTTCGGCCGCGTTGGCGGGCGGGTTTCCGCAGGTTCCGGTGTTCGCCGCGTTCCGCGACGAGATGCACCGGCTCGTCGAGCTCGCCGCGGACGACATGGCCTCCCGCCGCTTCGGGCGTCTGACGACCGCGCTGGCCTTGGTGGAACTCAACGAGGACCGGGGAGTGTTCGGGCCCTGCCCGACCCCGCAGGCCCATGTCCCGCAGCGGGTGAACCGCTTGCTGACCCCCCGGGACCGGCTCACGGCGGCCCGCCGGCTGCGCCTGACGGCGACGGCGGCACTGGTGCCGGTGGTTCCGGTGCTGGTGGCGTTCGTGCCGGGGTTGCGCGCGCTCGGCTAGGGGCCTGTCCGGCGGAATTCGCCTCCTGCCCCGCCGGTCGGCGAGGATCGTAGTATGCACTCGCCGACCGTCGACGCCCCGTCCCACCCGCAGGGCCAGCGCACCGCCCTCCGCTCGGCCGGTGTCCTGACCGTGTGCTCCGTACTGCTGCTCACCCTGGTCGCGGTCCGGTGGCACCCGCTGATGAGCCTCGACAAGGACATCGCGACGACCACGCACCACTGGGCGGTGGACGAGTCAGGGCTCACCCATGCCTTCCGCATCCTCACCGACTGGGTGTGGGACCCGTGGACGATGCGACTGCTGTGCGCGGTGGTCGCCCTGTGGCTGATGTGGCGGCGCCAGGCATGGTGGACGGCCCTGTGGCTGGGGGTCACGTGCTTGCTGGGCACCCTGTTGCAACAGGGGCTCAAGGCCGCGGTCGACCGTCCCCGCCCGGTCTGGCGGGACCCGGTCGACTCGGCTCACTACGCGGCCTACCCCTCCGGCCACGCCATGACCGCCACGGTCGTCTGCGGCCTGCTGCTGTGGCTCCTGCACCACCACGGCGCCGACCGCCGTGTCTTCCGCGCGGTGCTGGCCGTGTCCCTCGTCTCCGTCGTCGGCGTCGGCGTCACCCGTATCTGGCTCGGCGTCCACTGGACCTCGGACGTCGTGGGCGGCTGGCTGCTGGGGGTGCTGGTGGTGGCCGTGGCGGTGTTCGTGCACGCGCGGCGGAAGACGTGAGCTACCGCTATGTGGGACCGGCGGAGATCCGTGCGCGGGTCCGCCCCGGCGCCGGGGGCCGTGCCATCGGGTCACCGGCCGACCTGGGCGCCTGGGTGGCCGAGCGCGGCGAGGCCGAGGCGCGGGAGCCGTACACCTTCGTCGTGGACCTGGACGGCCGGCTGCGGCTCGCGCCGCGGCGCAGCGAGCACGTGGCCTGCGCGGGCGGCGGTTCCGTACTGGCGGCGGGCGAGATGGCCTTCAGCCGAGCGTCCGGACCGTGGACGGCCCACGAGATCAGCAACCAGTCGACCGGCTACTGCCCGGACCTCACGTCGTGGCACGCCGTCGCCCGTGCCCTGGAGTCCGCCGGTGTCGGCCATCCCGGCCGCTTCACCCACGAGGTGGTGTTCCGTCGCTGCGAGGGGTGCCGGGAGTGCTCCGTGGTGCGTGAGGGCGACTTCGTGTGCGTGTTCTGCGGCAGTGATCTTCCGGTCGAGTGGAACGTCGACTCGTAGGATCTGCGCATGATCGCAGTGCTGTTCGACTTCTCCGGGACCCTGTTCCGTATCGAGTCCACCGAGTCCTGGCTGCGCGGAACGCTCGCGGAAACCGGGATCGCGCTCCCCGAGGCCGAGATCACCGCGGCTGCGACGGCGCTGGAGGTGGCGGGGGCGCTGCCGGGCGGGGCGAATCCCGTGCGGGTGCCCGAGGAACTGGCGGGCCGGTGGGCGACCCGGGACGAGAGCGCCGAGCTGCACCGGGCCACCTACACCGGGCTCTCCCGGCAGGTGCCGCTGCCCGACCCGCGGCTGTACGACCGGCTCTACGACCGGCACCGGTCGCCGTCGGCCTGGCAGCCCTACCCGGACGCCGCCGAGGTGCTCCGGGCGCTGCGCGAGCGCGGGATCGGCGTCGGGATCGTGAGCAACATCGGGTGGGACCTGCGGCCCGTGTTCCGGGAGCACGGCCTCGACCCGTACGTCGACACGTATGCGCTGTCGTACGAGCACGGCGTCCAGAAGCCGGATCCGCGGCTGTTCGCCCTCGCCTGCGAGAGCCTCGGGGCCGACCCGCGCGGGACGTTGATGGTCGGTGACGACCGGCGGGCCGACGGCGGTGCGGCCGCGCTGGGCTGCGGGGTGCACTTCGTGGACCATCTTCCGGTGACCGAGCGCCCGGACGGGCTGCTGGCGGTGCTGGATCTCGTGGACGGGGCACGGGAGAACGCCACCGGTAAGTAGCCTCAGGCCACCACTGGGGCGTAAGAACCGCCCGTCTCGGGCGATCCCCCGCGTCGCCCGAGACAGACGGCAGCCCTGACCAGCCGTTTCACCGGCCGGTCCGGACGACTTGAGTATAGTTGGCTGGTAACCAGTCAACGCAGGAGTTACAGCATGTCCCCGCGCAGCGCCTCGGTCAATGAAGAGTTGCGCCGTCGTTCCCGGGAGCGGCTCCTGCAGGCGGCCGTCGAGCTGGTCTCCGAGCACGGTTACGAGGCGACGACGCTCGGCGCCATCGCGGACCGGGCCGGTTCGGCGCGTGGGCTGACCTCGTACTACTTCCCCGGCAAGCGCCAGCTCGTGCAGTCCGCCGTGCACCGGCTGATGCACCGCACGCTGGAGGAGGCGCTGGAGCGCGAGCCGCGCACCGACGACGGCAAGGAGCGGATGGCGCGGGCCATCGACGCGATTCTGGGCCTGGCCCGGGATCGGCCCGTGCTGATGCGCCAGCACATGGCCGGGCTGCTGCACGCCGAGGGTTTCATGCCGTGCCCGGAGCAGCGGCGCCTGGCCGAACTGCTGAGGGACACCGTCGCCCGCAACGGCTCGGGCGACGTCGACGCCGACTATCCGATGCTGCGCGCCCTGCTCATGGGCTCGGTCTACGCGGCCCTGGTGCCCGGGGTCCCGATGCCGATCCCGGTACTGCGGGCCGAGTTGTTCGGGCGCTACCGGCTGGACTGGGAACTGGGCGTCCCGCCGGACACCGATGAGGCGTCCGGCGGGACGTACGAGACCGATCTGTCGCGTTTCTTCGCGACCGGGGATCCCGCGGCCGGTCAGTCGAAGTAGTCGGGCTGCGTCTGGACGTTGAGCTCGCCCAGCCGCACCCGCTTCGCCGGGTCCGTGCGCCGGTCGTTGATCTTCAGGACGTCGAAGCCCTTGGCGATGTCGTTGGAGTAGATGTAGCCGTTGTAGTAGTACGCCGACCAGGGACCGGCCGTGGTGAGCTGCTCGGTGTTCACCGGGCCGCGCTCGAAGTAGCCGATCTCCTTCGGCTTCGAGGAGTCGGTGAAGTCCCAGACGGAGACGCCGCCCTGGTACCAGGCCTGGACCATGATGTCCTTGCCCTTGACCGGGATCAGCGAGCCGTTGTGGGCCACGCAGACCTCGACGTCCGCCTGGTAGCGGGGGATCTTGAAGTAGCTGCGGAAGACGAGCTTGCGCTTGTCGCCCTTGCCGACGATGTCGTAGATGCCGTCGGCGCCACGGTTCGGACCGATCGCCGCGTTGCAGGTGGCCGCGCCGCCGCCGCCCAGCTCGTCGGTGAAGACGACCTTGTTCGCCTTCTGGTTGAAGGTCGCCGAGTGCCAGAACGCGAAGTTGACGTTGTCCTGCACCCGGTCGATGACCTTCGGGTTCTCGGGGTCCTTGATGGAGAACAGGATGCCGTCACCCATGCAGGCGCCCGCCGCCAGGTCCTTCGAGGGCAGCACCGTGATGTCGTGGCAGCCGGTGGTCTTGGAGACGCCCGGGTTGGTGGGTCCGCCGGGGTTGCCGCCGCCGTCCGGGCCCTCACCCGGGAACAGCACCGGGAAGCTCACGACCGCCGCGTTCTGGGGGGCGTTGCGCGGCACCTTGATGACGGAGATGCCGTCGTGGGGCGGCTGGCAGTCGGGGTAGGCGGCGTTCGGCGAGTACGAGGAGACGTAGACGTAGACGTCCTTGCGCTCGGGCACCAGCGTGTGGGTGTGCGAGCCGCACGCGGTCTCGACGGCGGCGACGTACTTCGGGTTCGCCTTGTCCCTGATGTCGAAGACCTTGATGCCCTCCCAGGAGGACTTCTCCGTCGCGGGCTGCGTGGTGCTGTTGCAGCTGTTGTCGGTGCGCGAGGAGTCGGTCGACAGGAAGAGCAGGTTCCCGGAGACCGAGATGTCGTTCTGGGAACCGGGGCACAGGACCTGGGACACGGTCCTCGGTGCCTTCGGGTTGCTGATGTCGTAGATGACGAAGCCGTCGAAGTTGCCGGAGAAGGCGTACTTGCCCTGGAACGTCAGGTCCGAGTTGAGACTCGCCAAGGCCTTGGGCGAGTTGGCCACGTGCTCGATGTTGTCGGAGTGGACGACCTCGTCCTTGCCGGGTATCTCCCCGTCGGCTATCGCGGCCCGGACCTCGGCCTCGGTGCTCCGGGACACTTTCTCGCCCACGGTCGGGCCGTCCCCGGGGTCGGGGGTCGCGGCCGCGGGTCCCGCCATCAGCATCGCCGCCAGGAGTCCGGCCGCGGCCGCGGCAACTCCCAGTCGTCTGTGCCGGGTTCGGGGGTTCTTCAACAGGATCACTGTTTCCTCCCTGAGTTCCGTTCACCTCGGAACGGTTCACGCACCACCGAAGTATTGTCTTCGCCATGCACATACCAACAGGGGGCAACAAGATCGCAATGAAGTTTTTCGCCCCGGTGACCCTCACCGCCCTCGCGATGCTGGGACTTGGCGCCTGTGACACGGCCTCGGACGCGGAACCGGCCCCGAGCGGACCGTCGGTGCTCGTGCCCGGCAAGCCCGGCGAGGCGAACCGCACCCTGTCCGCCGACGAGGCCGCGGACCAGCGCGCCGAGGACGACTCCCCCAACTCGGCGGACGTCTCGTACGCCCGGATGATGATCGAGCACCACACACAGGCACTGGAGTTGACCGAACTCGCCCCGGAGCGCGCGAAGTCCACGAAGGTCGAGAAGCTGGCCGAGCGGATCAAGGCGGCCCAGGGGCCGGAGATCGCCGCCATGCGGAGCTGGCTGAAGACGTACGGCAAACAGGAGACCCGGGAGGGCGACGCGCACGACCACGCCTCGATGCCCGGGATGGCCACCGAGGCACAGATCCACAAGCTGCGGGCCGCCAGGGGCACGGCCTTCGACCAGCTCTTCCTCACCCTGATGATCACGCATCACGAAGGGGCGATCACCATGGCCACCGACGTGAAGGGACAGGGCAACAACATCCGGATCGAGGAGATGGCCGACGACGTGGTCGCCCAGCAGACGGCCGAGATCTCCCGGATGCGGGACATGCAGTAAAGGCCCCCGCCGACCGCAACAGCCGCACTCAGCGCCGGGCGTGACGTGGCGTCAGGTACCCGGCGTCGCGCGCCTGCGCGATCAGCCGGAGCGACTTGCGGCGGCTGTGCCCGGTCGCGCACATCACCGCGAGCACCGGGTCGACGCCGTCCTCCTGGGCGGCCCGGTACTCCTGGGCGAGCAGCAGGCGGCCCTCCACGCCACGCGGCCAGGCGGGCCGGGCGCGCCGCGACCCGGCCGGCTCGTCGTCCCCTTCCGCCGGTCCGGCACCGCACGCCTCGAAGAGCGGGCCCTCGATCCAGTCGGCGAACACCGCGAGGTCGTCCAGCGAGAGGGCCGGCTGGGCCCGGACGTCCTCGACCGAGACCTGCCCCTCGGCCACGACGGCGAGCGCGTCGACCCGGGCACCGTCGGTGAACGCCAGCCGGACGTGGAACCAGGCTGTCGTCCCCTCGCCCTCCCGCACTTCCCACGCGGGCCACACGGACACCGCACCGTCCGTCGGGCAACGATCAGAAAGATTAAGAAACGATGCTTCTAGCACACACGCAACGTAACCGCATGATCACTTTCCATACCAACGGACACGCGTCCACGGACCCGTACAGCACCCTGTCAGCGCAGCTGCGACGGTGCGATGCTGGAGACATCAGCGATCTCCTCTGATCCCTCGGGTAAGGAGTACCGCCGTGCTTCGTGTCGCCGTTGTCGGCTCCGGGCCGAGCGGGTGCTACACCGCCCAGAGCCTGGTCCAGCTGGATCCCTCGGTCCGCGTCGACGTCCTGGACCGCCTGCCGTGCCCGTACGGCCTGGTGCGCTACGGGGTGGCGCCCGACCACGAGAAGATCAAGTCCCTCCAGGGCAATCTGCGCACGGTCCTGGAGCACGAGCGGGTGCGCTTCCTCGGCGGGGTGCGGGTGGGCGAGGACGGGGTGCCCGCCGCCCGGCTGCGGGAGCGGTACCACGCGGTCGTGTACTGCGTGGGGGCCGCCACCGACCGGCATCTGGGTGTTCCCGGCGAGGATCTGCCGGGCAGCTGGTCGGCGACCGAGTTCGTGTCCTGGTACAGCGCCCATCCGGATGCCGTGGACGACGGATTCGTCCGTGACGCCCGCTCGGCCGTGGTCATCGGCGTGGGGAACGTCGCGGTCGACGTGGCGCGGATGCTGGCCCGGGGCGCCGCGGAGCTGAGCCCCACGGACATGCCGCAGGCGGCGCTCTCCGCGCTGGCGGCGAGCCGGGTGACCGAGGTTCACATGGTGGGTCGCCGGGGCCCCTCCCAGGCTCGGTTCACCACCAAGGAGCTGCGCGAGCTGGGCGCGCTGCCGGACACGGAAGTGACGGTGGATCCGCAGGAGTTGGCGCTGGACCCGGCGTACCTCGCCCCCTCCGCGCTGCCCGCCGCGCCGCGCCGCAATGTGGAGGTGCTGCGCGGCTGGGCCACCGCTCCCGGGCGGTCCGCGGCGCGCCGGATCCGCATGCGCTTCTTCCTGCGTCCCGTCGAACTCCTCGCCGAGCACGGACGGGTGGCGGCGGTGCGCTTCGAACGGACGGCGCCCGACGGGCAGGGCGGGGTGACGGGGACGGGCCGGTACGAGGACATCGCGGCGCAGCTGGTGCTGCGGTCGGTGGGGTATCGCGGGGTGCCGCTGGAGGGGCTGCCGTTCGACCCCGCGACCTGTACTGTGCCGCACCTCGCCGGTCGGGTGCTGCGCGAGGGGGCCGTCGCGCCGGGCGAGTACGTGGCCGGTTGGATCAAGCGGGGTCCGACGGGAGTCATCGGCACGAACCGCCCCTGTGCGAAGGAGACGGTGACGTCGTTGCTGGAGGATGCCGCCGCTCTCCTGCGCAGGGAGCTGCCCGGCGATCCCCTGGCGGCGCTGCGGGCGGACGGGATCGAGCCCGTCGAGTGGACGGGGTGGTGCGCCATCGAACGGGCGGAGGCGGAGCTGGGGGCCACGCTCGGGCGGAGCGTGGTCAAGCTGCCGGACTGGGAATCGCTGCTGGCCGCGGCGCGCAGGAGCGCCTCGTAGCAGAGTGGAACGTGTCCGGGTGGGCATGACACACAGCGGCAACAGCTCGGAAATCAACAAACTGTTCAAGGAGCTTACGGTCTCGCTCATGACGACAACCGCTCCCGTACATCCCGTCGACGAAGTCCCACCCGTACGCCAGTTGGCCGCCTTCGGCCTCCAGCACGTCCTCGCGATGTACGCCGGAGCCGTGGCCGTCCCCCTGATCGTCGGCAGCGCGATGAAACTGTCGGCCGCCGACCTCGCGTACCTCATCACCGCCGACCTCCTGGTGTGCGGCATAGCCACGCTCATCCAGTGCATCGGGTTCTGGCGCTTCGGCGTGCGTCTGCCGATCATGCAGGGCTGTACGTTCGCCGCCGTGTCGCCCATGGTGCTGATCGGCACCACCGGCGGCGGACTGCCCGCGATCTACGGCTCGGTGATCGTCGCGGGACTCGCGATCATGCTGCTGGCGCCGGTGTTCGGGAAGCTGCTGCGCTTCTTCCCGCCGCTGGTCACGGGCACCGTGATCCTGATCATCGGGCTGTCGCTGCTCCCCGTCGCGGGCAACTGGGCCGCGGGCGGTGTCGGTGCGGCCGACTTCGGGGAGCCGAAGAACCTCGGGCTCGCCGCGTTCGTCCTGCTCGTCGTGGTGGGTGTGCAGCGGTTCGCGCCGGTCTTCCTGAGCCGGATCGCCGTCCTGACCGGCATCGTCGTCGGGCTCGCGGTCGCGATCCCGTTCGGGTTCACGGACTTCGACGGGGTCGGCGACGCGGACTGGCTCGGCGTCAGCACGCCGTTCCACTTCGGTGCGCCCACCTTCGAGTTCTCGGCGATCGTCTCGATGCTGGTCGTGGCGCTGGTGACGATGACCGAGACGACCGGTGACCTGATCGCGGTCGGCGAGATGACGGACCGCAAGGTCGAGCCGCGCTCCCTCGCGGACGGCCTGCGCGCCGACGGCCTGTCCACCGTCCTCGGCGGCGTCTTCAACACCTTCCCGTACACCGCGTACGCGCAGAACGTCGGTCTCGTCGGTATGACCCGGGTCCGCAGCCGCTGGGTGGTCGCCGCGGCGGGCGGCATCCTCGTCCTGCTCGGCCTGCTGCCCAAGCTGGGCGCGGTCGTGGCGGCCGTACCGGCGCCGGTGCTCGGCGGCGCGGGTCTGGTGATGTTCGGGACGGTCGCGGCGAGCGGGCTGAGGACGCTCGCGCAGGTCGACTTCAAGGGGAACAACAACCTGACGGTGGTGGCCGTCTCGGTCGCCGTCGGCATGCTGCCGGTCGGGGTGCCGGCGGTCTACGAGAAGTTCCCGGACTGGTTCCAGACGGTGATGAACAGCGGCATCAGCGCGGGCTGCCTGACGGCGATCGTACTGAACCTGCTGTTCAACCACCTTCCCTCGAAGGGCGGTTCAGTCGCTCCCGAGGCGGCCGTCCTGGCGGGAGGCGGCGCCGAGGAGACTGTCGAGAAGTCCCGGGAAGAGGTCGTCTAGGTCGCTCTTGCGCAGACCGTTCATCTTGGCGGTGCCCCGATAGATCTGCCGGATCACCCCGGCCTCGCGCAGCACGCGGAAGTGGTGCGTGGTCGTGGACTTGGTGACCGGCAGCTCGAACTGCGAACAGGTGAGCTCGTCGCCCACGGCGGCGAGCTCTCGCACGATCCGGAGCCGCATCGGGTCGGACAGCGCGTGCAGGATCGGCTCCAGCCGGATCTCCTCGCGCGCCGGGTGCGGAAGATCGCGGCTGCTGACGGCGGGAGAGGTCACGGTGGCTCCAGACTCTGCGGGGAGCCCATTGTACGAGACCTCTCGTAGTTTGACACCTTACGTACTACGATGCCTATCGTACGAGTCGACCGCTCGGTCCCGTGACGATTGGAGCCCGCCGTGAGTGCCCTCTTCGAGCCCTACACCCTGCGCGATCTGACGATCCCCAACCGGGTGTGGATGCCGCCGATGTGCCAGTACTCCGCGGCCCCCGAAGGCCCGGAGACCGGGGCGCCCAACGACTGGCACTTCGCGCACTACGCGGCGCGCGCGGCGGGCGGCACGGGCCTGATCATCATCGAGGCGACGGCCGTGAGCCCCGAGGGCCGGATCTCCCCGTACGACCTGGGGATCTGGAACGACACCCAGGTCGAGGCGTTCCGCCGGATCACCCGCTTCCTGGTGTCCCAGGGCACCGTGCCGGGCATCCAGCTCGCACACGCCGGCCGCAAGGCGGCCACGGACCGGCCGTGGAAGGGCGGCGCGCCGCTCGGCACGGACGGGTACGGATGGCAGCCGCTGGGGCCGAGCCCGCTCGCCTTCGACGAACGGCACGCGGTGCCGACCGAGTTGACGACCGCTCAGATCCAGGAGATCGTCGGCCAGTTCGCCGACGCGGCCCGCCGCGCTCTCGCCGCGGGGTTCGAAGTCGCCGAGATCCACGGCGCCCACGGCTATCTGATCAGCAACTTCCTCTCCCCGCACTCGAATCACCGCACGGACGCCTACGGCGGCTCGTACGAGAACCGCACCCGCTTCGCCCTCGAGGTCGTGGACGCCGTACGGGAGGTGTGGCCGGACGACAAGCCGCTGTTCTTCCGTATCTCGGCGACCGACTGGCTGGAGGAGGGCGGCTGGACGGCGGACGACACGGTCCGCTTCGCGGCCGACCTCCGGGCCCATGGCATCGACCTCCTCGACGTCTCCACCGGCGGCAACGCCTCCGGCGTCCGCATCCCGACCGGCCCCGGCTACCAGGTCCCCTTCGCCGCCCGGGTGAAGGCGGAGACCTCGCTGCCGGTGGCCGCGGTCGGCATGATCACCGAGCCCGAGCAGGCCGAGAAGATCCTGGTCAACGGCGAGGCGGACGCGGTACTGCTGGGCCGTGAGCTGCTGCGCGACCCGTCGTGGGCGCGGCACGCGGCGCGGGAGCTGGGCGGGGACGTGCGGGTGCCGGACCAGTACCACCGGTCGGTCTGAGCCTGTCCTCCCTCCGGAGTACGGCGCCCCCGGCGTGTACTCCCGGAAGATCGGGGTCGGTGTCTCCGGAGGCACGATGCGCCGGGGGCTCCCGGCGGCAAGGCTGGCGGCATCGAACGTCAGGAGGGCGCCATGAGCCGCCAGACCCGCATCCGCGTCAGCCGCCGACCCGCGGCCCCCCGGGACGAGAAGATCGACCGCAGGACACCTTCGGGACGCCTGCTGCCGTACTGAACCGCCGGAAGGCGGCCGGAGAGCTCCGGCCGCCCCGCTGGACGTCAACCGGTCGTGCAGGCCGTTCCGTTGAGGGTGAACGCGCCCGGCGCCGCGCTGTTGCCGGTGTGCGTCGCCTGGTAGCCGATGCTGACGCTCGCGTTCGGGGCGAGCGTGGCGTTGTACGAGGCGTTCGTCGCCGTCACCGTGCCGGAGCCCGGCGCGTAGGTGGCGTTCCAGCCGTTGGTGATGGTCTGGCCGGTGGGCAGGGTGAAGCCGAGCTGCCAGCCGTTGAGCGCGCTCGTGCCGGTGTTGGTGATCGTCACCGAGGCGGTCAGCCCGGTGCTCCAGGCGTTGGTGGTCACGCTCACCTTGCAGGGCCCGGCCGGGGGCTGGGGTGCGGGGCCGTCGCTGTCGAGACCGAAGAACGTGAGGACTCGGGCCGCCATGCCCCAGGCGTACAGGTTGTGGCCGACGCCCTGGAGGCTGATGGCCTCCACCGGGGCCTGGTCACCGGTGCCGCCGTAGCGGGTGCGGGTCCAGCCGGACTGGGGTGTGTCCGTGGCCGCGGGGGTCTGGCTGACGCCGCGGACGTTCGTCCACTGCTTGATCTCCTCGCCGAAGTTGGGGTAGCGCAGCACGTCGTCCTCGGTGCCGTGCCACACCTGCATGCGCGGCCGGGGCCCCGTGTAACCGGGGTAGGCGGCGCGGGCGATGTCGCCCCACTCCTGCGCGGTGTGGATCACGGTGCCCTGGGCACAGGCGCTGTTCCACTCGGAGCCGTCGGTGGTGGCGAAGCAGCCGAACGGCACACCCGAGAAGGCGGCACCCGCGGCGAACACGTCGGGGTAGTCGCCGAGCAGGACGTTGGTCATCATCGCGCCGGAGGAGATGCCGGTGGCGAAGATGCGGCTGGTGTCGGCGTCGTACGCGCGGACGGTCCAGTCGACCATGGACTTGATGCCGACCGGGTCGCTGCCTCCGCCGCGCCGCAGCGCCTGGGGCGAGGCGACGTCGAAGCACTTGCTGGAGCGGGTGACCGACGGGTAGACGACGATGAACCCGTACCGGTCGGCGAGCGAGGCGTACTCGGTGCCCGAGTACATCGCCGGGCCGGAACCGGTGCAGTAGTGGACCGCGACCACGATCGCCGGGTTCTCGGTGACGCTCTCGGGGACGTACAGGTACATCTGCAGATTGCTGGGGTTCGTCCCGAAGTTCGTGATCTCGGTGAGCGTCGCGGTCGGGGCGGCCTCCTCGCGGGCGGAGGCCTGCGGGGCGGCGAGGAAGCCGGCGGCGAGTAACGCCACCAGCAGTGCGTGGAGCGCGACGAGGACCGCGCGCAGCGGTCTCCTCGCGGGGGTGCCGGCAGTGGCGGACACGGTGGATCCCTTCGTGATGGCGGCTCGTGGGGGCATCGCTGAGGGGAGTAACAGGCATGGTGACATGCACATGGCCGCCATGGAAGCGCTCCCACGCACCCTGTTGCCGACGCAATCCGTTGTGCGCAAAGCGTTGACTAGAAAGCGCTTGCCCCCTACGTTCCGTTCAGCAGCGTGACCAACGGGCTGAACGACAGGCTCTGAAGGTCACAATGTCCGCACACCGCTGTTTAGATTCGCGAACGATGTTCACGTACATGTTCGAGTAAGCCCGGCCGAAGGGACGCACCCCACATGCGTACTCGCGCTCACTTCCGTCACCACGAACCGCGGCAGTGACGTGGACGGTCACGCGAATCTGCGCGGCAACGATCTCGGGCGGGGCCGCCACCGAGATCTCCCGGGTCGGCACGTTCACCGCGCCGCCCCACGGCTGCACCGCGGAGCCCGCCTCGACGGCCGTCACCTCGGTGACGTCCGGCGCGGGCGCCGCAAGGCTCTGACACCCCCCAACTGGAAGAAGGCATCGGGACATGACTTCACCAGCACTACCGCGCACCCGCAGGCGCGCACTGACCGGCGCGCTGACCGCACTCGGCCTCTCGTCTGTCATGATCACGACAGTGGGTGCGCCGACGGCGAGCGCCGCGACCTGGCCGACGGCGAACGGCAGCCAGGCCGTCTCCTCGACCATCCAGCTGTCGGGCACCAAGGACTACGGGATGAAGCGCCTGTACGGCTCGGGCGCCCTGGGCAGTGACAACCAGGACGAGGACCAGGGCCCGATCCTGGAGCTGGCGGCCGGCACCGTCCTGAAGAACGTCATCATCGGCGCTCCCGCCGCGGACGGCATCCACTGCTCGGGCAGCTGCACGCTGCAGAACGTCTGGTGGGAGGACGTCGGCGAGGACGCGGCGACCTTCCGCGGCTCCTCGTCGTCGAACGTCTACACCATCTCCGGCGGTGGCGCGAAGGAAGCCAGCGACAAGGTGTTCCAGTTCAACGGCGCCGGGACGCTCAACGTCTCCAACTTCGCCGTGAAGAACTTCGGCACCTTCGTCCGCTCCTGCGGCAACTGCTCCACGCAGTACAAGCGGACGATCAACCTCAACACCATCGAGGCGACCTACAAGGGCAGCAAACTCGTCGGCATCAACACCAACTACGGCGACAGCGCGACCCTGCGGGGCATCACGATCGTCGGGGACACCAGCAAGAAGATCATCCCGTGCCAGAAGTACATCGGCAACAACTCGGGCAAGGAGCCGACCACCAACGGCACCAACCCCGACGGCACCTACTGCAAGTACGCGACGTCGGACATCACCTACAAGTAGTCCCCCCACGGTGAAGGCGGCCGTACGAAGCGTCCCCCGCACGGCGCTTCGCACGGCCGCCGCATCATGTGCCCAGCTCCCGCCGGTAGTTCGCGTACGCGGCGCGCAGGGCCTCCCCCGGCCAGCCGCCGGGCAGGAGTTCGCCGGGCAGGACGGGATCGGCGAGCAGATGCCGTACGACCGCCGCGAAGGCCGTGAAGAGCTCCGCGGGTTGATCCGCGCGGGCCGCGTGGGTGAGCAGCGCCCGGCCGGTGGCCGCCCAGGCGTCGAGCGGCCAGAGAGCTGCGGCCAGTTCGCCCGCGGGGCGGTCCGGGCGGGCGGTACAGCGCTCGGCCACCTGCGCGAGGTCGTCCGGCAGCGGGCGGCGCAGATTGGCGGGCCGCAGCCAGACACCCTCGCGGAGCTCGGCGAGCCGGAGCGCGGTCAGCCGGGTGCGCAGGTCGGCCCGCTCGGCGGGGCCGCGTCCCGTCGCGGTGATCACGAGCATCTCCCAGTCGCCGCTCCACGCGCGCGTGCGGGGATGCACGGCGTCGTCCTGGCGCCGCTGACGGTCCAGCAGCCGGTCGCTGAGCCGGTACACGGTGTCCGTGCGCCGCAGGTCACCGGCCGCGACCATCCGGCTGAGCGCGGCCCGCGCGGTGGAGCCGCCGACACCGAAGGGCTCCACGCGGCGGACGAGCTCCTTCACCGGCAGTTCGGGCGGATGCGCCCCCAGCAGCAGGCTCAGCACGACCGAGCGTGCGGAGAGCGGGCGCAGTTCCAGCTCGTCGGGCCGCACCGTGATGTTCGTCCGCATGGTCACGTACTGTATGCCGTATTGCATGATTGCTGCGGTCGCACTGATAGTGCAACACTCGGTCCATGGACTCCACGAGCGCGACGCACGACGTCACCAATCAACCCCCTCCCCTGGCCCCGTACGACGCGTCCGAGGACACGGCCCTGCTGGAGGGGCTGCGCCGCGAGGGTGCGGGCTGGGCCGAGGAGGACGTGCGGCGGCTCGGGCGGCTGGCCGGGAGCGCGGAGGCCCAGGAGTGGGCCGAGCTCGCCAACCGCCACGAGCCCGTGCTGCGCACGCACGACCGCTACGGGCACCGCGTCGACGAGGTGGAGTTCCATCCGAGCTGGCACCACCTCATGCGGGTCGCGGTCACCGAAGGACAGGCCGGGGCGCCCTGGGCCGACGACCGGCCGGGCGCCCATGTCGCCCGTACCGCGGGCGGCCTGGCCTGGGGACACACCGACGCCGGGCACGGCTGTCCGACCTCGATGACGTACGCCGCCGTCCCGGCCCTGCGACACCAGCCGGAGCTCGCGAAGGTCTACGAACCACTGCTGACCGCCCGGGAGTACGACCCGGTCCTGCGGGTGCCCACCGAGAAGCGCGGTCTGCTGGCGGGCATGGGGATGACCGAGAAGCAGGGCGGCTCCGACGTCCGCACGAACAGCACGACCGCCACCCCCACCGCCGAGCCCGGGGTCTACACGCTGCGCGGGCACAAGTGGTTCACGTCGGCGCCGATGTGCGACGTCTTCCTGGTCCTGGCACAGGCACCGGAGGGATTGTCCTGCTTCCTGGTGCCGCGCGTCCTGCCCGACGGCAGCCGGAACACGTTCCGCATCCAGCGCCTCAAGGACAAGCTGGGCAACCGGTCGAACGCCTCCTCCGAGCCCGAGTTCGACGGGACCGTCGCCTGGCTGGTCGGGCCCGAGGGGCGGGGCGTCAAGACGATCATCGACATGGTCAACTGCACACGTCTGGACTGCGTGATGATGTCGGCGACGCTGATGCGCAAGACGCTCGTCGAGGCGGGCCACCACGCACGCCATCGCAGCGCGTTCGGTGCCCGGCTGGCCGACCAGCCGCTGATGCGCAACGTGCTCGCGGATCTGGCCCTGGAGTCCGAGGCCGCGACGACGCTCACGCTGCGGCTGGCCGGGGCCGCCGACCGTGCGGTGCGCGGCGACGAGGGCGAGCAGGCCTTCCGGCGCATCGCGACGGCCGTGGGCAAGTACTGGGTCACCAAGCGGGGCCCGGCCTTCACCGCGGAGGCCCTGGAGTGCCTGGGCGGCAACGGCTATGTGGAGGAGTCGGGCATGCCCCGCCACTACCGCGAGGCTCCCCTGCTGTCGATCTGGGAGGGCTCGGGGAACGTCAACGCCCTCGACGTGCTGCGGGCGTTGGTGAAGGAGCCCGGCACGGCGGACGCCCTGTTCGCCGAACTCGCCCTGGCGCAGGGGGCGGACGCCCGCCTGGACGCGGCCGTGGCACGGTTGCGGGGGCTGCTGGCCTCCGCGTCCGAGAGCGGCGCCCGGCGCCTGGTGGAACAGATGGCGCTGACCCTTCAGGCCTCCCTGCTGGTCCGCCACGCCCCGGCCCCGGTCGCCGACGCCTTCTGCGCGACCCGCCTCGGCGGTGACTGGGGGCACGCGTTCGGCACGCTTCCCGACACGGCCGGCCTGGGCGCGATCCTGGGGCGTGCGCTGCCCGAGGAAGGCTGACCGGACAGCAACGACCGGCCACCGTAGGGCCGTTGGCAGACAGTCACCCCGCGATTCCGCTTCGTTGTCAGTGCCGTGGTGCAGACTCCGATCAGTTGGCGTTCGCATGGGGGAGGACAGCGTGTTCACGGGGATCGACGAGGTCGACTGGGCTTCGATGCGGCATGCGTACGGCAGCGCGGAGGACGTGCCCGGCCTGCTGAAAGGGCTGGCCTCCGCGGACGCCGCCGAGCGGGAGATCGCGCTCGACGGGATGTACGGGGCCGTGCACCACCAGGGAGACGTGTACGACTCGACACTCGCCTGCGTGCCGTTCCTCTTCGCACTCGCCGCGCGGGAGGAGGTGCAGGAGCGCGCCGGGATCGTGGAGCTCCTGGTCAGCATCGGTGGGGACGGCGAGGTGCCCGAGGACGGCCCGTACGCCACGGCCAGGACGGCCGTGCGGTCGGGTGGCGAGGTCTTCGAGCGGCTGACCGGTGACCCGGACGCCGCGGTGCGCGGGGCCGCCGCGGGCGCCGTCGTGCGGTTCCTCGGCGAACCGGCACCTGTGCTGGGCCTGTTGCGGGAGCGGATCAGGGTGGAGCGGGACGACCGGGTGCTCCTCGCGCTGGCCGAGGCGCTCGGGTTCCTCGCCCGCCACCACCCCGGGCACGCGGCGGAGGCCGTCCGCCTCCTGGAGGCCCAGAGCGCACCGCCGTTCGGCCCCGGGCTGCGGCTGGCCGCGCTCGGGCAGCTCGCGGGCTGCGCTCCCGACCGGCTCCCGGCCGACCTGGTGCCCACGGTCGTCGCGCTGCTCCGGGAGCGGTCCGCGCACCGGCCCGTCGCACCGGGCGAACCCGTCCGTCCGGACACGGACACACTGGTCGGCCGGCTGCGGCGGCTGCGCCCCTCGGACGAGGAGGGATCTCAGCTGCTGCGTACCCTGCACACCGCGCTGGGCGGCCGGGTGGACGACCGGATCGCCCTGCTCAAGGGCCAGTTGACCAGCCCGGACGCGACCGACCGGTGCAACGCCGTGTGGATGTCGATGGGCCTGATCGGCGAGTGGCGCGGCGACCACAGCGAACCCGTCGCACTGATCGGGGCCCAACTGGGCACCGAAGAGGGCCGGTTGCTCGAAGCCGCGACGTCCGTCCTGGAAGGCCTGTTCGAACTGGCCGCACCCGCCGCCGACGACCTCGCCGCGCTGGTGACGCGCCGCCCCGATCTGTGGGTGCAGCCCTTCGAGCGCAGCCCTTCGTGGTTGGGCGGGCCGCTCAAGGCCTTGGCCAGGTGCGGGGATCCACGAGCGGTGCCGGTCCTGGGCGAGGTGCTCGCGGGGTCCGACGTGCCCGACGAGCTGGGCCGGGTCGTCCGGCACCTGGGGCGGGCCGCGGCCCCGCTCGCGCCCGCGCTGCGGGAAAGGCTCGCGAACGTCCCCCTCGACGCGTCGGACACCTACGACCGTGCCGGTCCGCTGCTGATGGCGCTGAGGGAACTCGACGACCGGGACAGCGTGCCGCTGGTGCTGCGGCTGCTGCTCGGGACGCCGCAGGAACACCGGTCGAGGGACACCTTGGTGGAAGAAGGGCTGCGCACGCTCGGGGCATTCGGGGCCGCGGCGCGCGAGGCGATACCGGTGGTCCGGGGGCTGTTGGAGAGCGAGAGCGCGGTCGCGGCGGCGGCTTCACTGTGGGCTGTCGAGGGGGATGCCGAGCTCGTCCTGCCCGTTCTCCTGCGGGCGTTGGAGGGTGAGGGCCCCGGTCAGCCCTGGGCCGCGGCCGACGTACTCGCCGGGATGGGACCGGTGGCCGGGCCCGCGGTCGACGGGCTGCGGCGGCGGATCGGAGCGTCGCACCCGTGGGAGCGCAAGTCGGTGGCGTGCGCGCTGTGGCGGATCGCGGGTGATACGGAGCTCGCCCTGCCGGTGCTGCGCGACGCGTGGGCCCGGAATGTGCACACCCGCGTCCCCGTCGCCGAGTGCGTCGCGGCCATGGGCCCCGACGGCGCAGCCCTGCATGACCTGCTCCGGACCGAACTGGCCGCCCCACGACGGCACACGGCACCCGAGGGATACGGCATGCACGACGTCTTCACCGACGAGCGACTGCTGGACCTGTGCCGGGAGACGTTGAGGGACGCGTAGGCGCGGCCTCCTCACCACGAGCCGCCCTCGGCCCGCCGCCCGCTCCACATCGGCCCGAACCGCTCCCACTCTGCGTCCCACTGATCGATGCGGCGGCATTCCAGGCGGCCGCGCAGCATGCGGCCGGCGACGAAGGGCACGAAGGCGGCGCTCGCCCCGACCAGGACGCCGATCAGGGAGGCGCGCAGGGCAGCCTGGGAGGCGGTGGCCGGGCGGGTGACCAGCCGGCCCTCCCGATCCGTCCATACGCCGACCGTGGTGCCCGAGGGGCTGCCGGGGCGGACGCGGACCTGGCCGGTGTGGGACGAGCCGTCCGCCGCCGCCCAACGCACCTCCGCCCACACCTGGTCGCTGCTCGCCGTCCCCGTCTGCCCGGCGAACGTCCCGGGCGCCTCCTCCACGAGCCGTGCCTCGACCTGCCGCCACTCGACACGCTCGCGGGCCAGGCTGTGCTCGACGGAGCGAGCGGCGCCCATGCCGGCGAGCACCCCGGTGAGGGCGGTGAGCAGCCAGACCCCGAGCACGACCCAGGCCTCCACCTTGTCGGCGCGGCGCTTGAGCGGGTTGCGCCGCCAGCGCCATGACCACACCTTCGAACCACGCAACGCCATCGAAGGCTTCCTCCTCGTGAACGCGCGAACATGCCGGACCGCCTTTCCATACGGGGAACGGCTCCCCGGTGCTCACGGACCGGCGCACGGCTTCCCGCAAGCGGTTGCCGTCCCCGCTCTGACTCGCCCCTGACCTGCGGCGGAGCGGTTTGCGGGGGTGACTGTCAGTGCCGGGGTGCAGACTGGCCGATATCCGGGACAACGACGTCATGGAGGTGGTCGGCATGACCGAGGTACTGCTCGCCGTGGGCACCCGCAAGGGTCTGTTCATCGGGCGCAGGCGGGGTGGGACCTGGGAGTTCGACGAGAGTCCCTACTTCAACGCACAGGCCGTGTACTCGGTCGCGATCGACACCCGCGGCGAGCGACCACGGCTGCTGGCCGGCGGCGACAGCGCGCACTGGGGCCCCTCCGTGTTCCACTCCGACGACCTGGGGCGCAGCTGGACCGAGCCGGCCCAGCCGGCCGTCAAGTTCCCCAAGGACACCGGGGCTTCGCTGGAGCGGGTCTGGCAGCTGCACCCGGCGGCCGCGGAGCCGGACGTGGTGTACGCGGGCACGGAACCGGCCGCGCTGTACCGCTCGGAGGACCGCGGCGAGACCTTCGAGCTGGTCCGCCCGCTGTGGGAGCACCCCACGCGGTCCAAGTGGGTGCCGGGCGGCGGCGGTGAGGGGCTGCACACCGTCCTGACCGACAAGCGGGACCTGCGGGCCGTGACGGTCGCCGTCTCGACGGCCGGGGTGTTCAAAACGACCGACGGCGGGGCGAGCTGGACCCCCTCCAACTCCGGTGTCTCCGCGGTGTTCCTGCCCGATCCGGACCCGGAGTTCGGCCAGTGCGTGCACAAGGTCGCCCGGGACGCGGCGAACCCGGACCGGCTGTATCTGCAGAACCACTGGGGTGTGTACCGCAGCGACGACGCGGGCGCGCACTGGACGGACATCGGCGAGGGGCTTCCGTCCACGTTCGGTTTCGCGGCGGCGGCGCATCCGCACCGCGGGGACACGGCGTACGTCTTCCCGATCAACGCGGACGCGGACCGGGTCCCGGCCGACCACCGCTGCCGGGTCTTCCGCACGGCGGACGCGGGCAAGAGCTGGGAGCCGCTCTCGGCGGGGCTGCCGCAGGAGGACCACTACGGCACGGTGCTGCGGGACGCGCTGTGCACCGACGACGCGGACCCGGCGGGTGTGTACTTCGGCAACCGCAACGGCGAGGTGTTCGCATCGGCCGACGACGGCGACAGCTGGCGGCAGCTCGCGTCGCATCTGCCGGACGTGCTGTGTGTGCGGGCCGCGGTGGTCGGATGAGTCATGAGGGGGGACGGCCGGGCTTTGGCCACCGGTTGATCACCGCTATCCGTACGGCAGTAGGGTGACGCCGTGGCTCCACGACCCTTGCATGAAATCGTCGAACCGGGCTGGGCGAAGGCCCTCGAACCCGTCGCCGGACGCATCGCCGAGATGGGCGACTTCCTGCGGACCGAGATCGCCGCGGGACGCACCTATCTCCCGGCCGGGCCGAACGTCCTACGGGCCTTCCAGCAGCCCTTCGACGACGTCCGCGTCCTGATCGTCGGACAGGATCCCTATCCGACGCCGGGACACGCGGTGGGGCTGAGCTTCTCGGTGGGGCCGGAGGTGCGGCCGCTGCCCGGCAGCCTGATCAACATCTACCGGGAGCTGAACACGGACCTGGGCCTGCCCCAGCCGTCCAACGGCGATCTGACGCCATGGACCCAGCAGGGCGTGCTGCTCCTCAACAGGGCGCTCACCACGGCCCCGCGCAAGCCGGCCGCGCACCGCGGCAAGGGCTGGGAGGAGGTCACCGAACAGGCGATACGGGCGCTTGCCGCGCGCGGCAAGCCGCTGGTGTCCATCCTGTGGGGCCGCGACGCCCGCAACCTCCGCCCGCTCCTCGGCAACCTCCCGTCCGTGGAGTCCGCCCACCCCTCCCCCATGTCGGCCGACCGCGGCTTCTTCGGCTCCCGTCCGTTCAGCAGGGCCAACGACCTGCTGGTCGGGCAGGGCGGAGAGCAGGTGGACTGGCGCCTGCCGTGACCGGGGCGGGGGCCTCGCCCGTGGCTCCCCCGGCCGGCGACTCCGGATTCCTCGCCGTCGACTCGGGTGGCTCCGGGCTGCGGGCCGTCGTCGGGACGGTGCGGCGCGGGGCGTTGGCGCAGCGGGAGTCACGGGAACCGGTGCGCACCGGGGCGCGGGGCATCGACCCCGGACACCTGATGGAACAACTGGTGCCGATGGTGCGGACGTTGACCGCGCGGACGGGTGTCGGCCGACTGCGCACCGCCGTCGTCGGGGCCGCCGGTCTCAGCACCCTCGGCGAGGCCCTGCGTGCCGAGCTCCCGGACGCCCTGGGGCGGGAGTTCGGAGCCGGGCGGGTCGCTCTCGTCGCCGACGCCGTCACCGCCTACGCGGGTGCCCTCGGGTCGGCGCCCGGTGCCGTCGTCGCCGCCGGTACCGGGCTGATCGCCGTCGGGACGGATCTGACGCGCTGGCGCCGTGCGGACGGCTGGGGCCATCTCCTCGGTGACTGCGGCAGTGGCGCCTGGATCGGACGGGCCGGCCTGGAGGCCGCGCTGCGTGCCTACGACGGGCGGCCGGGCGGATCGACCGGACTGCTGGCCCGGGCCGAGGAGTTGTTCGGGGCGATGCCCGGACTGCCCGGGCTGCTCTATCCGCGTCCGGACCGTCCCGCCGTCCTCGCCTCCTTCGTCCCCCACGTCGCCGCCTGCGCCCCGGACGACCCCGTCGCCGCGGACATCCTGCGTACCGCCGCCCGGCACATGGCCGAGTCCGCGGCCGCCGTCTGCCCCGCCGAGGGGACGCCCGATGTCGCCCTCACCGGTGGCCTGTTCAAGATCGGCGCCCCCCTTCTCGTACCCCTGGAGGAGGAATTGGCGAGACGGCTGCCTCACGCACGCCGGGTGCCGGCGGCCGGAGATCCGCTGCACGGGTCCGTGCGGATCGCGACCGACCTCGCGACGGGGGCGCTCACTCTGCCGGGTGACAGGGCGATGCTGTACGTCGTGACCGGAACGAGCGACTGATCCAGACACGGCCGCCGCTTCCGATCCGTACGTAACTCATCAGACAAAACCGGACGGATACCGCTCACCTGCACCCTCCCCGAACAGGGAAGCCCAGTAAGCCAGTAACATGCGGCGCCATGAGCTCCCCCACTGGGCCCGCCGGCCTGCCAGTACGAATGCCGCGCCCCCGCCAGCCCGGACGGCACCGCCGTCCCGAGCCGCTGGCGGCTCCCGAGGGCGCGCCCGCGCTTGTTCTCGCCGTGCCGGGAACGCCCAGCGCCGCCACGCGCAGCCTCGCCGAAGAGGTCGTCAGCATCGCCCGCTCCGAGCTCCCCGGCCTGGACGCCCGGATCGGATACCTCGACGGGGACGACGCGGAGTTCCCCACGCTCCAGTCGGTGCTCACGCACACCGCACAGGAGCGCGCCGCACGGTTCGAGCAGGCCAGGGCCGCCGGTGTGGACGTCAAGGAGCCCGAGGGCCCCGTCGCCGTCGTCGTGCCGCTGCTGGCCGGTCCGGACAGCGCGCTGCTGCGGGTCGTCCGCCAGGCCGTCATGGACAGCCGTGTCGCGGCCGACCTGACCGATGTGCTCGGCCCGCACCCGCTGCTCGCCGAGGCGCTGCACGTGCGTCTGTCGGAGGCCGGTCTGGCCCGTGCCGACCGGGCCCGGCTGTTCACCGTGGCGACCGCCGCGGACGGCATCATCCTGGCCTCCGTGGGCGGTGACGAGGCGGTGCAGGCGGCCGGGATCACCGGCATGCTGCTCGCCGCGCGCCTCGCCGTGCCGGTGATGGCCGCCGCGCTCGACCAGGAGGGCTCGATCGCCTCGGTGGCCGACCAGCTGCGCGGCTCCGGCTCGCAGAACCTGGCGCTGGCGCCGTATCTGATAGGGCCGGAGATCGACCCGGGTCTGATCGGGGAGGCGGCCAAGGAGGCGGGCTGTGCGGCCGCCGAGGCGCTCGGCCCCTACCCGGCGATCGGCAAGCTGGCCCTGGCCAAATACACGACGGCGCTGGGCATCGCGCCGCAGCAGCCGCAGGGCGCGCCGACGCGCTGACGTCGCGCCTGACCACCGTAAGACATGCCGAAGGGCCCCTCCCGGCGCGGGAGCGGGCCCTTCGGCGTTGCCGGGAGGTCCGGCGGGGCTCAGCCGAGGACCACGCAGGACGCGGCGGGCAGCTCCGTGGAGCCGCTCCGGCGCGGCAGTCCCGTCTCCGTGTCGACCGCGAACCAGGTCACGTCGCCGGAGCGTTCGTTCGCCACGTAGAGGAAGCCGTCGGACCCGGCGAGCGCCCGAGGCCAGTGGCCGCCGCAGGGGACGGTGCCGACGAGCCGCAGTCGCTCTCCCTCGACGGCGAACGTGGACAGGACGTCCTCACCGCGGGTGGCGGTCCATACGAAGCGGCCGTCGGGTGCGGCGACGACGCCCGACGGGTAGGCGTCGCCGGCCGGGGCCCCCGGGAGCACCTGGGCCTCCGTGAGGGGCTCCAGGAGTCCCTCGGCGGCGTTCCAGCGGCAGACGGTGAGGGTCGGGGCGAGTTCGTTGAGCACGTAGGCGTACCCGCCGTCCGGGTGGAAGGCCAGGTGGCGGGGGCCGGAGCCGGGGCGCAGGGCGATCTCGCGATGGAGGACCGGGCTGCCGCCGGTGAGTGTGCACACCCGCGCCGAGTCCGTGCCGAGGTCGAGGGTGACGACCCACCGCCCGCTGGGGTCGGCCTGGATGTGGTGGGGGTGCGGGCCCTGCTGGCGGCGGGCGTGCGGGCCCGAGCCGGTGTGCCGCAGCACGCCGGAGGCTGCGGACGCGAGGGTGCCGTCGGGGCGGAGGGGCACGGCCGTGACGCTGCCGGAGCCGTAGTTGGCGGTCAGGACGTGCCCGTCGTACAGGCCCAGGTGGGTGGGCCCGTCGCCGCCGACCCGCACCCGTGCGCCGGCCGGCTCGAGCTTGTCGCCGGTGACCCGGTACGCGGCCACCGCCCCGTCGGCGGTCTCGCTGACCGCGTAGAGCGTGCCGCCGTCGGGCGCCAGGGCCAGATACGCGGGGTCGGGGACCCGGTCCACGCTGCTCAGGGGCGTCAGGGCGCCGCTGTCCGGGTCCACCACGGCTGTCACGATGCCGGGGCCCCCGGCCGCCGTGAACGACCCGATGAAGGCCCTCCGCTGCCGTTCTGCCACCGCTGTCCCCTCTCGGTCCTGTGCCGTTCGGGGCGACCGTAGCAGCGGATCATCAACGGTCTAGACCAAATGGGGGACGGCCCCCTCGACTTTCCACAACTTTCATGAACCCGCGACGGAAGTGGCGACGGCCCGCGGGCGACTCCCGTACGGGACCAACGGCGGGTCAGGCTCCGACCAGGGGCGACCCGGACGGCGTCCGCAGGGGCGTGGCCAGCTCGGTGAGGGCCCGTTCCAGACCGTGGAGATGGGCCAGCGCGGGCTCCGCGGCGGGCGGACCGTCCACCCGCGCCACGTCCTCGCGCCTTCCCCCGGTGAGCGCCTCCACCGCGGTCTCCACCCGCCAGCAGGCGGCGGCGAGACGGGCGTCGTGCGAGGCCTCGGCGTCGGCGGCGACGGCGACCAGTCCGCGGACCTCGCGGGCGCAGTCGTCCAGCAGGGCGAGCACCCGGCGGGCGCGCCGCTTGCGGCCGAGCATCGGGTTGAGCGGGTGCACCAGCGGTGCGACGGACAGCCGTACCCGGCCGAGCAGCTGCTCCAGTTCGGCCACGCGCGGGGCCGGGTCGGCGCCCGGCACGCCGCGCAGGCGGGCGGCGGCCTCGGCGGTGCAGGCGTGGACGCAGCGCAGGGCGCGCTGGATCCAGGCGTCGGTGGTGGTGTGGGTGCTGACCGGCAGCACGAACAGCACGGCGAGCATCGCGCCGAGCGCCCCGATACCGGTCTCCACCAGGCGCAGGGCGAGCAGAGCGGGGGTGAGCAGGCCCAGGAGGCCGTAGAGCAGCTCGGCGAGGACGGTGACGCAGAGCATCATCCACGTGTACGAGACCGCGGCCGTGTAGAAGATCCCGAAGACGCACAGGGCGAGGAGTACGGCCGAGGGCACCGCGGAGCCCGCCACCGGAACGGCGACGAGCAGGCCGAGGCCGAGGCCGATCACCGTGCCGAGGACCCGCCGGAAGCCGCGGACGAGGGTCTCCCCGCGCGAGGTGGTGTTGACGAAGACCCACCAGGTCGCGCCGACGGCCCAGTACCAGCGCTCCGGGGACACCAGCTGGCCCACGACGAGCGCGAGGGCCGCGCCTGCGGTCGCCTGCACCGCCTGGCGGGTGGTCACGCGGGCGAGGCCGGTACCGGCGGGCGGTGCGGGCACGGGGGCCGGCGGCAGTCGGCGCTCGTAGCACCAGGCGCCGAAGCGCACCGCGGCGGCGATCAGCACGGACAGCAGGACGGCCGTGTACAGCTCGGGCAGCCGGTCCGGGGTGGCTCGCAGGAACTGCGCCACGAAGAAGGTCATGAACGCGAACACGCCGAGGCTGTGGCCGCGCGGGCCCCAGCGGCGCGCGTACACGCCCGCGCCGATCACGGCGAGGAAGGTGAGATCGCGGGCGACGGGCAGGTCGTGCAGCGCGGCCGCTGCGGCCAGCACGGGAAGTCCGACGGCGGGCAGCAGCGCGGTGGTGACCGCCTGCGCGCGGACCGTGGCGTCGGTGACGGTGAACAGGGCGAGCAGCGCGGCGAGGCCGCCGGTGACCGCGCCGACCAGGGAGTGTCCGGCGAGGCCGCAGACGGCGACCGCGAGCCCGATGCCGAGCACGGCCCGCGCGGCGAAGCGCAGCCTTACGCGCCCCGGGTCCGGGGCCATGAACACCCTCTTCAGCACTGCTGTCCGCCCCCTGCTCATATCCCGGCCCGAATCCCGGCACGAAAAAGGCGCCGCGGGGTCCGCAGCGCCATCGACAGGCTCATTGCAGCATCGCCGCCACTGCTGGCTCAAGTGGCGTCGGATATCCTGGGCCATTGGTACAGCGGAATCGGTCCTTGCCCGTCCATCAGCGGGCCAACGGACCACGGACGAGGAGACGCCGCGCACCATGGCCGTGGACGAGCTCGACACCCGCATCCTGCGGCTGCTCCTGGAGCAGCCGCGTACGAGCGTGCGTGAGTACGCCCGTGTCCTCGGCGTCGCCCGCGGCACGCTCCAGGCCCGCCTGGACCGTCTGGAGCGCGGCGGTGTGATCACCGGCACGGGTCCCACCCTCTCCCCCGCGGCCCTCGGCCACCCGGTGCTGGCCTTCGTGCACATCGAGGTCACCCAGGGCCGGCTCGACGACGTGGGCGACGCACTGGCCTCCGTACCGGAGATCGTGGAGGCCTTCTCGATCGCGGGCGGCGGAGATCTGCTGACGCGGGTGGTGGCGCGGGACAACGCGCATCTCGAGGACGTGATCCAGAAGGTGATCAGCCTGCCGGGCGTGGTCCGCACCCGTACGGAGGTGGCGCTGCGCGAGCGGGTGCCGCACCGGCTGCTGCCGCTCGTGGAGTCGATCGGCCGCTCCGTCCGCACCTGACATGCTGAACAGCATGAGCAAGCTCGGCACCCTCTCGGTCATCTTCGATCTCGACGGAACGCTCGTGGACAGCGAGCCGAACTACTACGAGGCCGGCCGCCAGATCCTCGCCGAGCACGGCGTACCGGACTTCACCTGGGCCGAGCACGAGCGCTACGTCGGCATCAGCACCCTGGAGACGGTCGGGCTCTGGAAGCGGGAGTACGGCCTGGACGCCTCCGTCGAGGAGCTGTTCGCCGCCAAGAACCGCCGCTATCTGGAGCTGGCCCGCGCGAACACCCCCGTCTACCCCGAGATGCGCAAGTTCGTGGAGCTGCTGGCCTCCGAGGGCGTGGCGACGGCCGTGGCCTCGGGCTCGTCACCGCAGGCCATCGAAGTGATCCTCCGGGGCACCGGCCTCGACGCCTTCCTGCGTACCGTCGTCTCCGCCGACGAGGTCGAGCGCGGCAAGCCCGCCCCGGACGTCTTCCTGGAGGCGGCCCGCCGGCTGGGCGCCGACCCGGCGCACTGCGTGGTCCTGGAGGACGCGGCCCCGGGTGCCGCCGCCGCACACGCGGCCGGGATGCGCTGCATCGCGATCCCGTACGTCGCCGCGCAGGCCGACGCACCGGAGTTCACCACCGCGAGTCTGCTGCTGCGGGGCGGTCAGGCGGAGTTCACGGCACGGTCCGCGTACGACTGGCTCGCGCGCACGGCCTCGTCGTCCTGATCCGACGTCATGGCGCCCTTCCTCCCGGCACTCCGAGCAAGTGCAGGTAGAGGGCGGTGACTTCGCGGACCGCGTCGTCGTACCGGTCGGGCCGCCCGGCGGTCACGCGCGCGAACTCCACGCACATGCCGCCCACCGCCCGTGCCAGGGTCAGCGGTTCGGCGGCCGGAGCCGCACGCCCCTGCTCCACCAGGCGACCGATGTAGCGGGCGAGGCGGTGGACGGGCCGTTCCCTGATCTCCTCCCACACCGCGCCCACATCCGCGTCGGTACGCGCCTGCTGCTCCAACAGCCGTAGCAGCGGCAGGTGGTGCACATAGGCCGCGATGAAGGCGCCGACGGACGCCTCGGCGACGGCACGGGCGTCGTCCGTGTCGACGCCCGGCACGTCCTGGGCGGCGAGGAAGGCGTCCCGTACGCGTGCCGCGAGAACACGGAAGATCTCTTCCTTGGACGCGAAGTACACATAGAAGCCGGCCCTGGACACCTCCGCCTCGGCGGTGATGTCGGCGACGGTGGCCGGACCGTGGCCGAGCCGGGCGAAGACGGTCTCGGCGGCGTCGAGGAGGCGTGCCCGGGCCGGTGCCTCGGTGCGGTCGCGGGCGGTGCGGACCGCCCAGGGCTTCTGCGTGCGGGTCACGCGGCGAGCATATTGACGTTGACGTCAATGTCAATGAGCATGACGGGGCCGGTCGTTGACGTCCTGGAGGCTCACGCATGGGTGCCGTGCTCGTCGCCAACCGCGGGGAGATCGCCGTACGGGTCCTACGGGCCGCCGCCGAGGCCGGGCTGCGTACGGTCGCCGTCCACGAGGAGGGCGACGAGGCACATCTGCGGCCGGCCGACGAGGCCGTGCCGCTGGGCGGATACCTGGACGCGGGCGCCCTGGTGGACGCCGCCCTGCGCACCGGCTGCTCCTTTCTGCATCCCGGGTACGGCTTCCTCAGCGAGGACGCGGACTTCGCGCGGCGGTGCCGCGATGCCGGGATCACCTTCGTCGGGCCCTCCCCGGACGTGCTGGACCTCTTCGGGGACAAGGTGCGTGCGCGTGAACTCGCCGTGGCGACAGGGGTTCCCGTGCTTCCCGGGGTGCGGGGCGGTCTGGCGGAGGCGCGGGCGTTCCTGGCCGGCGGGCCGGTGATGGTCAAGGCGGTCGGCGGGGGCGGCGGGCGCGGGATGCGGGTCGTGCGACGGGCCGAGGAACTGGACGAGGCCTGGGAGCGGTGCCGCTCGGAGGCGTCGCAGGCGTTCGGCCGGGGCGACGTGTACGCCGAGCGGCTGCTGGAGGGGGCCCGGCATGTCGAGGTGCAGATCGTCGGGGACGCGTCGGGTGCCGTCTCTCATCTGTGGGACCGGGACTGCACCGTCCAGCGCCGCCACCAGAAGGTGATCGAGATCGCGCCCGCTCCCGAACTCCCGGACGCGGTACGGGAGAAGCTCCTTGAGGGTGCCCTGCGGATGGCCTCGGCGGCCCGCTGTTCGAGTCTCGTCACCTTCGAGTTCCTGGTCCTGGGCGACCGGTTCCACTTCATCGAGGCCAACCCGCGGCTCCAGGTGGAGCACACGGTCACCGAGGAGGTGACGGGTGTCGATCTCGTCGCCGTGCAGCTGCGGCTGGCGGCCGGTGGCACGCTGGCGGAGCTGGGGCTGGCGGGGCCGCCGGAGCCGCCGCGAGGATTCGCCGTGCAGGGGCGGGTGAGTGCGCGGGGACCGGGGCGGATCACCCGCTTCGACGTGCCGACGGGGCCGGGGGTCCGGGTCGACACGGCGGTGCGACCGGGGGACGAGGTCGGCGTCCGGTACGACCCGCTGCTCGCGAAGGTCGTCGCCCACGCTCCGAACGGCGATGTGGAGGCGGCCTGCGCTCGGCTGCGGCGGGCGCTGGGCGAGTTCGCCGTGGAGGGGGTGCGGACCGGGATACCGCTGCTGCGGGAGGCGCTGGCCGAGCCGCGGTGCTGGACGCGGGCCCTGCCCGAGGAGGAGTTCACGGCTCCCGTGGGAGGCGCCGTGACCGCCCCCGTGAGCGGGACGGTCGTGTCCGTCGACGTCGCCGCCGGCGAACCGGTGCGTGGCGGGCAGCAGTTGCTGGTGATCGAGGCCATGAAGATGGAACACGTCGTACGGGCGCCTGGTGCGGGGCTCGTGGGTGCGGTGCACGCGCGCGTGGGGGCGACGGTCGACGACGGGCAGCTGCTGGTGGCTCTGAACGAGGTGTCCGGGGAGACCGAAAAGGAGGTGTCTCCGGAGGCCGTCGATCCGGACGCCGAGCGACCCGACCTGGCCGAGGTCCGGCACCGGCACTCCTTCGGACTGGACGAGAACCGGCCCGAGGCGGTCGCGAAACGGTATGCCCTGGGCCGTCGTACCGCCCGCGAGAACATCGAGGACCTGTGCGACGCGGGCTCGTTCACCGAGTTCGGCGCGCTCGCCGTCGCCGCCCAGCGCGGGCGCCGCTCGCTCGACGACCTGATCCGGTCGACGCCGGCGGACGGCATGGTCACCGGCACCGCGCGCGTCGGCGGCGAACCCTGCGTGGTGATGTCGTACGACTACACCGTCCTGGCCGGTACCCAGGGCCTGCAGAACCACCGCAAGACCGACCGCATGCTGGAGCTCGCGGAGGAACGGCGGCTGCCCGTCGTGCTGTTCGCGGAGGGCGGCGGGGGCCGGCCCGGGGACACGGACACGACCGCCGTGGCCGGGCTCGATGTGACCACCTTCCAGCGGATGGGGCGGCTCAGCGGGCTCGTTCCGCTCGTCGGTGTCGCCTCGGGGCGGTGCTTCGCGGGCAACGCCGCGCTGCTCGGCTGCTGCGACGTGGTGATCGCCACGCCCGAGGCGAGCATCGGGATGGGCGGGCCCGCGATGATCGAGGGCGGTGGGCTCGGTGTGTACCGGCCGGAGGAGGTCGGGCCGCTGTCGGTTCAGGTGCCCAACGGGGTGGTCGACATCGCCGTCACGGACGAGGCGGAGGCGGTGCGGGTCGCCCGGCGGTATCTGTCGTACTTCCAAGGACCGCAAGAGAGTTGGGAGGCGCCGGACCAGCGGTTGCTGCGGCAGGCGGTCCCCGGGAACCGGCGGCGGGCGTACGACGTGCGGGCGGTGGTGGACGGGCTGGCCGACAGCGGGTCCGCGCTGGAGCTGCGGTCCGGGTTCGGCATCGGGGTGCTGACGTTCCTGGTGCGGATCGAGGGGCGTCCGCTGGGCCTGATCGCGAGCAATCCGGCGCATCTGGGCGGGGCGATCGACCGGGACGCGGCCGACAAGACGGCGCGTTTCCTCCAGTTGTGCGACGCGTTCGGGCTGCCGGTCGTCTCGCTGTGCGACACCCCCGGGTTCATGGTCGGCCCGGACGCCGAACGGACCGCGACCGTACGGCACTTCGCGCGGCTCTTCGTGACCGGCGCGAATCTGCGGGTGCCGTTGGTGAGTCTGGTGCTGCGCAAGGCGTACGGGCTCGGCGCGATGGCGATGATGGGCGGCTCGACCCGCGCCCCGGTGGCCACCGCCGCCTGGCCCAGTGGGGAGTTCGGCGGCATGGGGCTGGAGGGTGCCGTCCGGCTGGGCTATCGCAAGGAGTTGGCGGCGATCGCGGACCCGGCCGAGCGCGCGCGTGCCTTCGCGGCGCGGGTCGCCGAGTTGTACGAACGCGGGAAGGCGGTCAACACGGCGGCGGCGCTGGAGATCGACGCGGTGATCGACCCGGCCGGGTCGCGGGACTGGATCCTCGCGGCACTTCAGGGGTGCCCCGTCCCGCGGCCGGGGCACCGCCCGTTCGTCGACACCTGGTGAGCCGCTACGGCCTCGTCTCGTGCGAGGGCTTCGCGGCCGGCTGGATGTTCTGGTTGAGACGGAAGACGTTGTCCGGGTCGCGGTCGGCCTTGATGCGGGCCAGCCGGTCGTAGTTGCCTCGATAGCTGGCCCGGACGCGTTCCTGGCCCTCGTCCATCATCATGTTCACGTAGGCGCCGCCCGCCGAGTACGGGTGCAGCGCGTCGAAGTAGTCGACCGTCCACCGCTTGATCAGCTCGGCGTTGGCCGGATCGGGGTCGACTCCGGCGTAGACCGACGCCCAGCGGGCGTGGCGGTAGGCCCAGGGGGTGTCGTCCTGGCCCACGTCGTGGGCGGCGCCGTCGATCGGGTAGAGGTGCATGGTCGACTGCATGGTGGGGACCTCCGCGCCGAACTTGGCGTGGAGTTCGACGGCGTCGTCCGGGATGGTCTCGACGAAGTCGGCGCGCCAGTACCACTGGTGGCCGGGCGGGTAGAGCCCGTCGAACGCGGACTGGATGTCGGGGTGCTGCATGGGCATGGGGGCGTGCAGCAGCGGCTGGGGCAGGGCGTCGAGGAGCGGGGCCATCTCGCGGGCGGCCGCCTCGGGGTCGGCGCCGGCGTAGCACCACACCACGCCCGCGGTCTTGCGGAGCTGGATCTCCTCGGGGAACGGCGGGGCCGGCGGCACGGTGCCGTGCAGGAAGAAGCCGTTGAGCTCGCGGGGCGCGTTCGGCAGGAAGTCCCGGTAGGCGGCGAGGACTTCGGCGCTGTCCTCGACGGCCCAGAAGGTGGGTCCGGCGACGACGGTGCTGATCTCGTGGAGCCGGAACAGGAAGGACGTCACGACACCGAAGTTGCCTCCGCCGCCGCGGATCGCCCAGAACAGGTCGCTGTTCTCGAAGCCGCTGGCCTGCACTTTGCGACCGTCGGCGAGGACGACGTCGACCTCCAGCAGGTTGTCGATGGTCAGCCCGCACTTGCGGGTGAGATGGCCGAGTCCGCCGCCGGTGGCGATGCCGCCGACACCGGTGGTGGAGATGATGCCGCTGGGGGTGGCGAGACCGTGCGCGTTGGTGGCGCGGTCGACCTCGCCCCAGACGCAGCCGCCGCCGACCCGTACGGTGTGGGCGTCCGGGTCGACCTCGACCTCCTTCAGAGGTGACAGGTCCAGGACCACCCCGTCGTCGACGGTGCCGAGACCGGCGCCGTGGTGGCCGCCGCCGCGGACGGCGAGGGGCAGGTCGTGTGCGCGGGCGAAGGCGATGACGCCGGCGACGGCGTCCGCGTCGGCGCAGCGGGCGACGAGTGCCGGGCGCCGGTCGATCATGGCGTTGTAGACGGTCCGGGCCTCTTCGTAGGCGGCGTCGTCGGGGCCTATCAACTCCCCGGTGAATCCGGTCAGTTCCCTGCGTGCCGCCTGAGCGATCGTGGTGGTCATGCGGTCCCCCGTTCACGAATCGGGTGATTCGGGTCAATTCGTACAGTCTACTCGCGTCGCACCACACGGGACATCCGTGGCCGTCACCCAGCTCGGGGCCGCCGGGTACCTACGTTTCGCCGGGAAGCGAAGCTTCCGGGAGCAGCCCGAGCCGCGCCGCGCGGTCGGCGGCGTGCCGCCGGGAGGGCGCGTCGAGTTTGTCGAGGACGGCGCGTACATGGTTGTCGACCGTGCGTACGGACACGACGAGCCGGGCCGCGATCTCGGCGTTGGTCAGGCCTTCCGTGAGCAGCCGCATGACCTGGAGTTGGCGCCGGGTCAGGCCCGCGGGGTTCTCGCGGGTCTCGGCCAGGGGGCCGCGCGGGATGTGGCGGACGCCGAGCTGCCGCAGTTCGGTGCGGAGCAGCCGGGCCCGGGGCTCGGCGCCCAGGGCGTCCAGGGCGGTGAGCGCGGTGAGTTTGTCGGCGGGGTCGGGGCTCTCGGCCAGGGCGACGGCGTGTTCGTAGGGGCAGCCCGCCGCCTCCCACAGGGTGGCGGCCGTGCGCCACTGGCCGCGGGCCTGGAGCGCGTACGGATGGTCCGAGTCCTCCAGTGATACGCGGTGCCCCGCTCTGGTGAGCCAGTAGCCGAGCTCGGCGCGGTACGGGATGCCGGGCAGGCGGTCGGCCTGGGCGTGGACGGGTCCCGCCGCCGCGACGACGGCGGCGAGGTCGCCGCGCAGCCACGCCGCTTCCGCGAGGGCCGCCGCGACCGGGCCGGTGCGTTGCAGTTCCCTGGTGCGTACGGCGATCTGCCAGGCCTCGGCGAGGAGTTCGGCGGCGCCGGGCCGGCCGCAGCGGGTGCGGACCCGGGCGAGCACGGTGAGCGCGGGACAGCGGGCGGGCACGAAGTCGTGCATGCCGTACTCGGCGTGCTTCTCGGCGTCGTCCCAGTCGGCGGCCGCGAGCCGCCGCATGGCCAGTTCGACGTGGAGGTAGTTGAGGAAGCCGAGGTGTTCGGCGCGGTCGGCGAGGTCCATGGCCGGGACCAGGAACGTGTCGGCCTCGTCGTACCGGAGGTGGTCGAGGAGGGTCCAGATCAGGTTGGCGTAGGACCGGCAGGCGTGTTCGACCTCGCCGGCGGCGAGCGCGACGTCGAGGCTCTCCTCCAGCTGCCACCGCCCGGCGGGGTCCCCGCCGCGCCAGCGGGCGCAGCCGACGTTGTTGAGGGCGTGGGAGAGGATCGCCGCGTCGCCCGCCTTGCGGGCCAGGACGATGGCGCGTTCGCCGAGTTCCACGGCCTCGGCGTAGCGGTCGGCCAGCATGCGCAGCTGGGCGGTGTTGCTGACGGCGAGGGCGAGGAGACGGTCGTCGCCGGCGTGTTCCAGCACGGTGACGGCCTCCCGGGCGGCCTCCTGGGCCTGGTCGGCGTCCCCGGCCCACCAGTGGATGCGGGACAGCCAGCGCAGGTCGGCGCCGAGGGCGAGGGTGTCGCCGAGGGAGCGACGCAGGGCGACGGCTTCACGCTGGGCGGTGACGGCGGTGGCCGAGTCGGCGATGGTGTAGCTCTCCACGGCGTGGCGTTCCAGCAGGTCGGCGAGTTCGGCCGGGGCGTAGCGATGGCGTTGCCGCAGAACGAGGCGGAGCTGGGCGGCGGCCTCACGGTGGGCGCCGGCGCCGGCGGCGTCCTTGGCCGCGTCGGGGCCGTAGCGGGCGATGGCGTCCTGGTCGCCGGCGCGGTCGGCGTGGTGGACGATGCGGGCGGCGTCGGAGCCGGGCCGGGCGACGAGTGCGGCCAGGACGTTGCGGTTGAGTGCGATACGGCGGGCTGCGGGCAGGGAGTCGGCGACGGCGCGCCGGATCAGCTCGTGCCGGAACGCCACACGCTCGGGCACCACGGCGAGCAGTCCGCGCTGCTCGGCCTGCGCCAGTACGGCCACACCGTCCGCCAACAGCGCGTCCACCAGCGGGCGTTCGACGGCCGAGGGGACGACGGCGAGCTGCTCCAGCGCGTCCAGCGTGGCCGCGTCCAGTCCGCGCAACCGGGCGAGGACGGCGTCGACGACGGTCGGCGGCACTCCCCCGGTGCCGCCCGCGGCCATGATCTCGGCGACGAAGAACGGGTTGCCCGAGGTCACCTCGTACACCTGGGCGGCGTCGAGGCGCCCGGGGGCGCTCAGTGTGCGGACCGCGTCGAGGGAGAGCCGGGCCAGGGGCAGCCGGTGCACTCGGGGCGTGCGGGAGACCTGGCCGAGGAGGTGGCGCAGGGGGTGGTCGCGGCTCAACTCGTCGTCGCGGTAGGTGAGGACGAGGAGGGCGGGCAGCTGTTCCATGCGCCGGACCAGGAAGCGCAGGGCGTCCAGCGAGGCCTCGTCGGCCCAGTGGACGTCCTCGACGACGAGGACCGCCGGATGCGGGGTGCCGGCGAGTTCGCCGTGCAGGGCCTCGTAGACGCGGTGCCGGTCGCCGCCCTCCATGACGGCCCGTGCCAGGTCGGCGCCGACGCTGCCGACGAGGTCGCGGAACGGGCCGAGGGGGCGCCGGGTGGCGAGGTCGTCGCACTGTCCGACGAGGACGCGCGCCCGCTCGGGCAGCCGCTCCGGCATCGCCTTCACCAGAGTCGACTTGCCGATTCCCGCCTCGCCGAAGACGAGCGCCACCGCACCGGCGCCGTCAGCGGCCTGTCGTGCGGCCGCGGCCAGTCGCGTCAGTTCGGGCTCGCGTTCGAGGAGCCACCGGTCCACGCGGGAGATTCTGCCACCGCGACACCGGACGGGCCCCGCCTCCGCACCTACGGCCCGCCACGACCCGGTGGCCGACGCACAGTGACTTCTCGACCGAACGGCCGGAACTGATCGCTCCAGAACCGTTGACGCTCACCCGCCCCCTCCCTATCGTCTGGTCGACTATTCGAATGGCGTTCGATATATGGAACACCGATAGAGGAGCACACATGGCACCGCCCCTCTCCAGACGAAACCTCCTCCAGGCCGCCGCCCTCGCCGCGGCCGCACCCGCGCTCTCGTACGCGGCGAGCGGCCGGGCCACCGCGGCCACGCCCGCAGCCTCCGCAACCGCGGCCGCGGCCGCGCCCGCCGCCTGGACCGTGCAGCCCTTCGCGCTCGACGAGGTGACCCTCGGGCCCGGTGTCTTCGCCGACAAACGGCAGTTGATGCTCGACCACGCGCGCGGCTACGACGTGAACCGGCTGCTCCAGGTCTTCCGCGCCAACGCGGGCCTCTCCACCGGCGGCGCGGTCGCACCCGGCGGCTGGGAGGGCCTGGACGGCGAGGCCAACGGCAATCTGCGCGGGCACTACACCGGCCACTTCCTGACCATGCTGGCGCAGGCGTACGCGAGCACCGGCGAGCAGGTGTTCGCGGACAGGATCACCACCATGATCACCGCCCTCACCGAGACCCGCGCCGCCCTGCGCACCGACCCGAAGATGCTCGCCGTCACCGGGAAGTGGGGCGCCGCACACGAGAACGTGCGCGGCTCCTACCAGTACGTCGACCTGCCCGCCGCGGTCCTCGGCGGCGCCTCCGCGATCACCCTGTCGGTGTGGGTCAAGCCCACCCACGACGCCAACTGGCAGCGCGCCTTCGACTTCGGCAACAACACCACCCGGTACATGTACCTGGCCACCCGCAACGCGAGCGGTGTGCCCCGGTTCGCCATCACCACCAACGGCGCGGGCGGCGAGCAGGCCCTCAACGGCACGGCCGCGCTGCCGCTGAACCAGTGGAGCCACCTGGCCGTCACGATCTCCGGCAGCACCGGCACGCTGTACGTCAACGGCACGGCCGTCGCCACGAACACCGCGATGACCCTCAACCCGGCGGCGCTCGGCACCCTCGCCAACAACTGGCTCGGCCGCTCGAACTACGCGGGCGATCCCGTGTACGCGGGCGCCTACGACGAGTTCAACGTCTGGTCACGCGCGCTGACCCAGGCCGAGATCACCTCGCTCCAGACCAACGAGGCCAAGCTCTCCACGGCCGGACTCGGCAACCTCGTCTCGTACTGGTTCCAGACCACCGGCGGCGGCACGTTCCCGGACGGCTCCGGCCGCGGTCTGACCGCCACGCTGCGCCGCACCTGGGGCGGGCCGAGCCACCCCGGGTTCCTGGCGGCGTACCCGGAGACGCAGTTCATCGACCTGGAGACGAGGACCGCCAGCGACTACACCAAGGTGTGGGCGCCCTACTACACCGCCCACAAGATCCTGCGCGGTCTGCTGGACGCGTACACCGCCACCGACGACGCGCGCGCCCTCGACCTCGCGTCCGGCATGGGCGACTGGATGTACTCCCGGCTGTCCGTCCTGCCCGAGGCGACGCTCCAGCGCATGTGGGGGCTGTTCTCCAGCGGCGAGTTCGGCGGCATCGTCGAGGCGATCGTCGACCTGCACTCCCACTCGGGAAAGGCCGAACACCTCGCGCTGGCCAAGCTGTTCGACCTCGACTCCCTCATCGACGCCTGCGCCGCGAACACCGACACCCTCAACGGGCTGCACGCCAACCAGCACATACCGATCTTCACCGGTCTGCTGCGGCTGTACGACGCGACGGGCGAGACGCGTTACCTGACCGCCGCGAGGAACTTCTGGGGCATGGTCGTACCGAACCGCATGTACGGTATCGGCGGCACCAGCACCGGTGAGTTCTGGAAGGCCTCCGGGCTGATCGCGGGCACGATCAGCGACACCAACGCCGAGACGTGCTGTGCGTACAACATGCTCAAGCTCAGCCGGACGCTGTTCTTCCACGAGCAGACCCCGAAGTACATGGACTACTACGAGCGGGCGCTGCTCAACCAGGTGCTCGGCTCCAAGCAGGACAGGGCCGACGCGGAGAAGCCGCTCGTCACCTACTTCATCGGGCTGACACCCGGTCATGTGCGGGACTACACGCCCAAGCAGGGGACGACCTGCTGCGAGGGCACCGGCATGGAGAGCGCCACCAAGTACCAGGACTCGGTCTACTTCAAGGCCGCCGACGGCAGCGCGCTCTACGTCAACCTCTACAGCCCCTCCCGACTGACCTGGGCCGAGAAGGGGGTGACGGTCACTCAGACCACGGACTACCCGCGTGAACAGGGCACCACGCTCACCATCGGCGGCGCCGGCGCGGCCTTCGCCCTGAAGGTGCGGGTGCCGTCGTGGGCCACGTCCGGATTCCGGGTGACCGTCAACGGCACCGCGGCGAGCGGGACTCCGGCCGCCGGGAGCTACTTCACGGTGTCCCGGACCTGGAAGGCGGGCGACGTCGTCCGGATCACCGTCCCGTTCCGGCTGCGGGTCGAAAAGGCCCTGGACGACCCGGCGTTGCAGACCCTCTTCTACGGGCCGGTCAACCTGGTCGCCCGCAACGCGGCCACCAGCTACCTGTCGTTCGGGCTGTACGCCAACGCGGCCCTGTCCGGCGACCTGCTGCCCACCCTCGCCCCGGTGAGCGGCAAGCCCCTCCACTACACCCTCAACGGCACGGAGTTCGCGCCCTTCCTGGAGGGGTCGGAGAATCCGACGCACGCCTACTTCCGGCGCGCGGAGCCCAAGGTCGTCTTCGGCACCCTGGACTCCGGGATCGCCAACCCCGCGAAGTCCGACGGCACCACGCTGCTCGACGAGATCTGGGCCGGGGCGCCGTTCGCGAGCAAGAGCGCGCTCGTGACCAAGGTGACGAGCACCGTGAACGCCTGGGTGTCGGCCGGGCTGCTCTCCCAGGCGAACGGCCAGGTGGTGATCAGCACGGCGGGGCAGGCGACCTACGTGTCCTGAAGGCTACGAGCGGCGCCGGGGCTTGCCGCGCCGGGCGCCCTGGGTCTTCTGGCCGGCGGGCGGCTTGCGTCGCCCGCCGGCCGCGTCGGGGCGCTTGGGCTGCTTCTTGGGCTCGGCCTTCGCCTTGGCCTTGTCCTGAGCGGCCGGGCGGCCGCGGGTGCTGTTGACCGTGCGGCCGCGGACGATGCCGATGAAGTCCTCGACCAGGTCCGTGGTCGCGTCCTCCGGCCACGACAGCGCGACGGAGGACACGGGGGCGTCCGTGACCGGCCGGTAGGTGAGGTCCTTGCGATGGTGCAGCCGGGCGAGCGACTGGGGGACGACGAGGACGCCGATACCGGCCGCGACCAGTTCGACGGCGTCCTCCGTGGTCGCGGGACGCTCGAAGGCGGGCTGCCCCGGCAGCCGCGGCCACTCCAGGACGTCGTCCAGGGGGTGCAGCACGATCTCGTCGGCCAGGTCCTCGGTCGTGACCTCGTCGACCGCGGCGACGACGTGGTCCTTCGGGACGACGACGACCGTGCTCTCCTCGTAGAGCGGGATGGCGCTGAGCACCGTACGGTCCACCGGCAGCCGTACGAGACCGGCGTCAGCGGCCCCGTCCCGCAGCGCGTCGCGCGCCTCGGCGACGGAGAGCTGGAGGAGGGTCAGCGGGATGTCGGGCAGTCGCTCGTTCCAGATCCGCACCCACTTCGAGGGGGTCACGCCGGGGACGTAGGCGAGCCGGAACTGCGGGGGTTCTTCCGAGCCTGTCACCTGGCCAGGTTACCGGCCGTGGTCGGCGGACGTTCACCCAGTCGATACCCTGGACACCATGACGCAGCACCAGAGCACCCAGACGATGAAGCCCGCGACCGCGGCGAAGAAACTGGGTGTGTACCTCGAGGCCACCCCCGCCGAGTTCCGTGAGGGTGTCGTCTCGCGGGCACAGCTCACCGAACTCCAGGCCGATCCGCCCCAGTGGCTCCAGGATCTCCGTGCCCACGGCCCGCACCCCCGTCCGGTGGTCGCGGCCAAGCTCGGCGTGTCCATCGCGGGCCTGGCGCGCGGCGGCGTCACCGAGCCGCTCACCACCGAGCAGATCGAGGCGCTGAAGCAGGAGCAGCCTGAGTGGCTGGCCAAGGAGCGCGCCACCCAGGTCGAGGTCCGCACCGAGACGGTCCGGATCAAGAAGAAGCGCGCCGAGGAGGCGGAGAAGGCCGGGCGCGACACCCGCGACTGACCTCGGCCGCCACCGCGCTCCGCCGCCCGGATGGATTCCCGCGTCCGGTGCGTGCGACGCAGTTCGTGGTGACCGCCTGCGCGATCCGGCGACGGAAAGCTGTCGCGCATGCTCACACCTCATGTGCGGTCAGCACGGCGCCGACCCGACGGACGCCGCCGGTCCCTCCTGGCCCGGGCCGGGGCGGTCGCGGTCACCGTCCTGGCACTCGTCCTGACCCTTCCGGGTACCGCCCTCGCGGCCCCGGGCGACCTGGACCCCGCCTTCAGTAGCGACGGCAAGGTCCTCACCGGCTTCGCCGGCGACGATCACGCCAATGACGTGGCGGTGCAGTCCGACGGAAAGATCGTCTCGGTCGGCACCTCCACCGACGAGTCGCTGCTGGAGAGCCGCTTCGCGCTGACCCGTCACCTCGCCGACGGCACCCTGGACACCGCCTTCGGCGGCCGCGACGGTGACATCCCCGGCACGGTGACGACCGCCGTCAACACCATGGACACGAACTTCCAGTGGAGCGAGGCCCACGCCGTGGTCCTCCAGGCCGACGGCAAGATCGTCGTAGTGGGCAGCAGTTGGCGCGAGTACGAGGACTGCTGCTGGTTCGTGGTGGTCCGCTACAACGCGGACGGCACCCTGGACGACTCCTTCAGCGGCGACGGCCGGGTCTTCGCCGACATCGACGGCCCGACCGAGGCCCTCGACGTGGCGATCGACTCCAGCGGTCGGATCGTCGCGGCCGGCTACACCGGGGGCCGCATGGCCGTGCTCCGCCTCACCGGCGACGGCACCCCGGACAGCACGTTCGGCGGCGACGGCACGGTGACCGCCAATCCCGCGGGACCGGTCCCCCAGGAGGGCGGGGACGGCCGTGCCCTGGCCCTGCAGGCCGACGGGAAGATCGTCGTCGGGGGTGAGGTCGGCTCCACCCGCTTCGACTTCGCGCTGATGCGCTTCAACACCGACGGCAGCGTGGACACCGGCTTCGACGGCGACGGCATCGTCCGCACCGACTTCGGCGGCTACGACAGTGTGGAGTCGCTGGCGGTCCAGCCCGACGGCAAGATCGTCGCGGCGGGCACCGGCGACAGCGGAGCCGCGCTGGCCCGCTACCACACCAACGGCAGCCTGGACACCAGCTTCGACGGCGACGGCCGGGTCGTCACACCCGCAGTCGGTGTCGCCGACATGGTGCTCCAGCCGGACGGGCGGATCGTCGCCGCCGGCACCGCGGGCAGCGACTTCTCGGTCCTGCGGTACAACACCGACGGCAGCCTGGACAACGGCTTCGGCACCGCCGGTCAGGCGACCGCGGACTTCGGCGGCGTCGACACGGCACGCGGCGTGAAGCTCGACTCCGCCGGCAGAATCGTCGCCGCCGGTACGGGCGGTCCGAACAGCGACTTCGCGCTGGCCCGCTTCCAGGGCGGAGGCAGCACGCCACCGCCTCCGAGCGGCACGGACCTCTCGGTCACGAAGAGCGGCACCGGCACGGTCAGCATCGGTGACCGTGCCACGTACACCGTGGCGGTCACCAACACCACCGTCGGCACCACGGCGACCGGCGTCACCCTCACCGACACGCTCAGCGGACTCGCCGCCTCGGTCGTCTCCGCCACCACCACTCAGGGCAGCTGCACGATCACCGCCACCGGCGCCACCTGCGCCCTCGGCAGCGTCTCCGCCGCCGGCCCCGGCGCCACGGTGACGATCGTCGTGGAGCCCCGCGCCACCGGCACCCTCACCGACCGCGCCACGGTCACCGCCACCACGACCGACCCGGCCGCCGCCAACAACACGGCCACCAGGACCACCACCGTCAACAACGCCCGCGGCTGCACCCGTATCGGCACCAGCGGCAACGACACCCTCACCGGCACCTACGGCAACGACGTGATCTGCGCCCTCGGCGGCGACGACACCGTCAACGCGAGCTACGGCAACGACACCGTCCACGGCGGATACGGCAACGACCGCGTCGACGGCCAGTTCGGCGACGACACGCTCAACGGCGGCCCCGGCAACGACAACCTGATCGGCAACTACGGCGCCGACAACCTCAACACGGTCGACAGCGTCTCCGGCAACGACACCGCCAACGGCGGCTTCAACACGGACACCTGCACGACCGACGCGGGCGACATCCGCATCAGCTGCCCCTGATCTCCGGCGCAGTCACACGGCGGCGGCCCTCCATGTCCCGGAGGGCCGCCGCCGCGTCCGTCGCCACGCGTCCGCGACAGCGGCGGCCCGCAAGCCACCCCACGCACCACTCTGGACGCCCTGGGAATCCCTGGCCTAGGCTGCACAGCAAGCGCTTTCTAAGCAGCCAGCCAGTCCGTCATGCGCCGAGCTCCGCCGACAGTTCCGTGCGCGAGCCGACGCGGACCGGCGCGGAAAGGTAGCGTTCCGTGCCGCACCACGAACCGAACGGCCAGTCAACGTCCTGGACCCGTCAGTCCTTCCTGCGGGGCATGGCCGCAGCAGGAGCGGCTCCCCTGCTTCCCGGGCTGCTGCCCGCCGCGACCGCCCGGGCCGCGGAGTCCAGCCGGCCCGGCTTCCTCCTGGTGGGTGAGGGCGCCGCCGTCGACGTGTTCGTGGACGCCGTCGACGACCCCGCCGTGATCCGCGCCGCCGGCGATCTGCGGGCGGACATCGAGCGGGTCGGCGGAGTACGGCCGGGGCTGCTGCACGAACTGCCCGCGAAGACGGACCGGTTGGTCGTGGTGGGCACGATCGGCTCGAGTCCGGTCATCGACCGCCTCGTCGCGGCGGGACGGCTCGACGTCTCCGGGGTCCGGGGGCGCTGGGAGGCCTCCGTCACCCAGGTGGTGGAGCGCCCGGTGCCCGGTGTGCGGCGCGCCCTGGTCATCGCGGGCAGCGACCGGCGGGGCACCGTCTACGGCGTCTACGACACCTCGGAGCGCATCGGGGTCTCCCCCTGGTACTGGTGGGCCGACGTGCCGGTCGAGCGCCGTGACACCGTGACGGTCCCGGCGGACACCGTCAAACGGCGTGAGCCGTCCGTCCGTTACCGCGGCATCTTCATCAACGACGAGCAGAACCTGACCACGTGGTCGCACCGCACCCAGGAAACCGACAAGAACATCGGCCCCGAGACGTACAAGCGCGTCTTCGAGCTCCTGCTCCGACTCAAGGCCAACTACCTGTGGCCGGCCATGCACCCCTACTCCGACTTCTTCAACAAGCACCGCGACAACCCCGAACTGGCCGACCGCTACGGCATCGTCGTCGGCTCCAGCCACCCCGAGGCGCTGCTGCGCAACGGTGTCCACGAGTGGGAGCCGTGGGCCGCCGAGCACCCGAACGCGGACGGCACCCCGCCGGTGTACGACTACACCGTGAACCCCTCGGTCATCTCCGACTACTGGAGAGCCCGGGCGAGACAGAACGCGGCGTACGAGAGCAGCTGGACGCTCGGCATGCGGGGGCTGCACGACAGCGCGCTGGAGACGAAGTACGCGACGACGATCCCCGAGAAGGTCGTCGTGATGAACGACATCATCGCCGAACAGCGCCGGACCCTGACCGAGGAGGTCGGTGCGGCGGCCGAGCCGCAGATCTTCATCCCGTACAAGGAGGTGCTGGACCTCTACAACGCGGGCGTCCAGGTCCCCGAGGACGTGACCCTGATCTGGCCGGACGACAACCACGGCAACATGCGCCAGCTGCCGAACGACGCGGAGCGCGCCCGTCCGGGCGGCAACGGCATCTACTACCACCTCTCCTACTGGGGCCGCCCGAAAAGCTATCTGTGGCTGGACACCACGCAACTGGCCAAGGTCTGGCAGGAGTTGCGCCGTGTGCATGAGCACGGCGTCGACCGCATGTGGATCTTCAACGTGGGTGACCTCAAGTCGATCGAGACCGGGCTGTCCTTCTCCATGGACATGGCCTGGGACGTGGACCGGTGGGACGCCGACGACGTGGAGGACTTCCTCGCCGAGTGGGCCGGACGGCAGTTCGGGCGTCTGCACCGGCGGGAGATCGCGGCGATCCGCACCGAGTACTACCGGCTGGCGGCGGAGCTGCGGCCGGAGTTCATCGCCCGCGGGATCCTGTCCGTGATCCACCACGGAGATGAGGCGGGGCGCCGCCTCGGCGCGTACGACCGGCTGCTGGGCCGGGTGCGGGCGGTGGGCGCCGAGTTGCCCGAGGCGTACCGGGACGCCTTCTTCGAACTGGTCGAATACCCGGTCCATGGCGCCTACTTGATGAACCTCAAGTACTACTGGGCGGACCGCAACGGGCTGGCGGTGACACAGGGGCGCGGTGCGGGGACCAACCGGTTCGCGGACCTGGCAGAGGCGGCCCACGCCCAGGAGGCGGCGCTGACCAAGCGGTACAACACCGAGGTGGCGGGCGGGAAGTGGGACGGGATCGTGAACCCGTACCCTTCGCAGATCCCCAAGGCGCCGGGGCGGCCGAGCGTCACCCGGGTGGCCCGGCGCGAGACCTCGGGGCTCGGCGTGGCGGCCGAGGGAAACGAGACCGGGGCGGCCCGGCCGCTGTCCTTCTCCTCCTCCACCCGCGACCGGCGCTTCGTGGACGTCTTCAACACCGGCTTCCTCGCCCTGGACTGGACGGCCGAGCCCGGCGCCCCCTGGCTCCGGCTGAGCTCGGCGGGCGGATCCCTCACCGAGCAGACCCGGGTGTGGGTCGAGGTCGACTGGGCCCGGGCGCCCGAGGGCACGCTCGACACGACGGTCACCTTCGCCGGGGCCGGCCAGAGCGCCGAGGTGCCGGTGCGGGTGGTCAACGACGGCGAGCGGGCCCTGCGGCGGGCCCGGGGGTTCGTCGAGGCCAACGGGTTCGTGTCGATCGACGCCGCGCACTTCGCGCGGCGGGTGGCGCGAGGCGGGGCGCGCTGGCGGGCCGTACGCGGACTCGGTCGTCGTACGGGCGCGATGGAGGCGGTCCCGTCGACGGCCGCCGCGGTCACCGAGGACTTCGCCGAGCAGGCACCGGAGTTGGGATACCGGGTGCGGTTCGCGAGCACGGGCACCTTCCCGGTCACCGTGTTCCGGCTGCCCTCCCTCGACGAGCGCGGCCATCGCCGGGTGGCCGTCGCGCTCGACGACCAGCCGGCCACCGTGCTCACCGGGCAGTCGGTCGCCACCGGCAACCGGGGGGACGCGTGGGCGCGTCAGGTGGAGGACGGCGTCGAGAAACTGACGGCGCACGTGACCGTCACCGAAGCCGGTGACCACATGCTGCGGATCTTCATGGTGGACGCGGCGATCGCCGTGGACCAGATCGTCGTCGACACCGGTGGACTGCCCGTCAGTTACCTTGCCCCGCCCGAGAGTTATCACCCGGTGTTCAACCCCGAGCCCGCCTACGAGCCGGGACTGGACGTGCCGGGGCAGTAGGTTGCCCGCATGAGTGAGAGCACATCCCGACTGGCCGGGAAAGTCGTGGTGGTCACGGGTGCGGCCCGTGGTCAGGGCGCCGCGGAGGCGGCCGCCCTGGCCCGGGCCGGGGCCGAGGTGATCGCCACCGACGTACGGCCGGAGGACGACGGCTGCCGCCGCCTCGACGTGAGCAGCGAGACCGACTGGGCGGAGCTGGCCGCCGAGTTGGGAGCGACGTACGGCCATGTCCACGGTCTGGTCAACAACGCGGGCGTCATCCGGCGCGGGCGGCTCGGGGAGGTCGGCCCCGAGGAGATGGCACAGGTGCAGGCGGTCAACACGACCGGGCCCCTGCTCGGCATCCAGCGGCTCTCCCCGCTGATGCCGCCGGGCTCGTCGATCGTCAACGTCGGTTCGTCCGCCGCGCTGACCGGCTACTACCCCGTCGCCTACACGGCCAGCAAGTGGGCGCTGCGCGGGGTGTCGAGGATCGCGGCGATGGAGCTGGGGCCGCGGGGCATCCGGGTCAACACGATCCATCCGGGCTACATCGAGACGGACATGACGGCCGCGGCCACCGAGACGTTCCGTGAGACGACGATCCGCGAGACGCCGCTCGGCCGCAGCGGCAGGCCCGACGACATCGCCCCGCTCGTGGTCTTCCTGATCTCCGACGAGTCCTCGTTCATCACCGGGACGGACATCCCGGTGGACGGCGGTCTCACGGCTCACGGCGGCGTCAAGTCCATCTCGGACGCGATGCGACCGGACGGACCGTAGAGAGCTCCGTGCGGACCGCCGGTCCCCCGCGCCGGCGGTCCGCACGGAGAGAGGGAGAGAGCCAGGCATCCCCTCCGGGCCTGTTCTCCCCTGTCTGCGGTCGCCGGGGGCGCCGATGTGCTGGAGTACACGAGAACGTCGCTGTTGCTCTGTTGCATTCTGGAGGGGCAAGAGGTTGCGCAGGTATGGGTACAACTGCGTAGGCGAACGAGTGGAGCGCGAACGTGGCACAGGGGCTGGGCGGAGCCTATGAACGCATGCTGGCGGTGGCCGTCGCCGCCCTCCACGAGCGGGATCCGGGGCGGTTGTGGCCGTTGGTGGCGGGCGCGCTGCCGGGTCTGATCGGGGCCGAGGTCCTGATCTACAAGCTGGACGACTGGAGCGAGAGCGGGGGCACGATCGGTCTGTCGCCCGGTGTGGAACCGGAGTTCGACGGGCTCGGCGACGAGGCCGTGGGACTGCTGCGGGCCGGGTATCCCTTCGCGGAGCACTACGGGGCGAGCCCGGACCGGGAGCCGGTGACGGCGCGTCGGGCGGCCGGGCGGAACTGGTCCGGGAGCCCGACCGCGCGGCTGCTCGACGACATCATGGACGTGGACCACGCGTTGGGGATTCCGCTGCCGCAGTCGAGGGCGCCGATCACCGGCTGCATCGTCTACCGCTCCGGGCGGGACTTCACCGATGAGGAAGTCGTGGTCGCGGGGCGGCTTCAGCCGCTGCTGGCGGGGATAGAGCAGCAACGGCAGCTCCTCCAGCGGGTGGTCGTGCCGAGCGGCGACGACGTGGGGCTGACGCCGCGGGAGTCGACCGTGCTGCTCCTGCTGGGCGACTCCCTGACGGCCGCCGCGATGGGCCGTCGCCTCGGTATATCCGAGCGGACGGTGCACAAGCATGTCGCGAACGTCTACCGCAAGCTCGGCACCCATGACCGGCTCGGGACGGTGCTGCGCGCCCAGCGGCTGGGTCTTGTGCCCGCGCCGGCGTCACGGGGGTGAGGGCACGCCGTCGCCCTTGAGGCGTTCCAGGTCGGACGGGCGGACCTGGATGGCGAGGACGGCGATCAGCGCGGCGAGGACGGCGAAGATCGCCGCCACGACGAAGGCGGCCGAGACTCCGGCGGTCAGGACCTCGTCGCCCCAGTGGCCGGGGAGTTGCCCGGTGCGCTTGAACTGCAGGAGTTCGGCCGGGGTCGCCTGGTCCAGGAAGCGCGGGACCTGCTTGTCCGCCTCGTTGGTGCTGGCCGTGCCGAACGTCGTGACCAGGATGGACAGTCCCAGCGAACCGCCCACCTGCTGCGTGGCGTTGAGGAGTCCGGAGGCCGCGCCGGTCTCCTGGACCGGCACGTTGGAGAGCGCCATCAGGGTGAGCGAGACGAACTCCATGCCCATGCCCAGGCTGAAGACGAGGATCGGGCCGAGGACGCTGCCCGCGTAGGTGGAGTGGACGTCGGTCTGGGTCAGCCAGGCCAGTCCCGCCGCGGCCAGGATCGCGCCCACCACCATGAACGGCTTGGGTCCGTAGACGGGCAGGAACCGCGAGGCCAGCCCGGCGCCGACCGCGATGACCGCGCTGACCGGCAGGAAGGCGAACCCGGTGGCCAACGGGCTGAAGTTCAGGACGTTCTGCACGAAGAGCGTGAGGAAGAAGAACATGCCGAAGATCGCGGCGGCGAGGCACAGCATGATGCCGTAGGTGCCCGCGCGGTTGCGGTCGGCGAACATGTGCAGCGGTGTGATCGGCTGCCGGGAACGCCGTTCGACCAGGATGAACAGCGCGAGGAAGACGACGGCCGCGCCGAACGAGGCCAGCGTGAGCGCGTCCCGCCAGCCTTCCTGCGCGGCTCTGATGAACCCGTAGACCAGCAGGACCATGCCGACGGTGGAGGTCAGTGCGCCGGTGAGGTCGAAGTGGCCCGGGTGGCGTTCGGACTCCCTGATCCAGCGGGGCGCGGCGAGGGCGATGAGCAGTCCGATGGGGACGTTGACGAAGAGCACCCATCGCCAGTTCAGATACTCGACGAGGATGCCGCCGGCGAGCAGCCCGATCGCGCCGCCGCCCGCCGAGACCGCGGCGAACACCCCGAACGCCCGGTTGCGTTCCGGGCCTTCGCGGAAGGTCGTGCTGATCAGAGAGAGGGCGGTCGGGGAGGCGATGGCGCCGCCGACGCCCTGGAGGGCGCGTGCGGACAGGAGTTGGGCCTCGTTCTGCGCGAACCCGCCGAGCAGGGACGCCAGGACGAAGAGCAGGACACCGAAGATGAAGACCCGCCGTCTGCCGAGGATGTCACCGGCGCGGCCGCCGAGGAGCAGCAGACCGCCGAAGGTGAGGGTGTAGGCGTTGACCACCCAGGCCAGGCTGGTGGTGGAGAAGTCCAGGGAGCGCTGGATGTCCGGCAGCGCGATGTTCACGATGGTGATGTCGAGGACCACCATCAACTGACACGAGGCGATGACCAGGAGGGCCAGGTTGTTTCCGCCACCGCCGGTGTTCCCGGTGGGGGCCTGGGCTGCGGAAGTCGACTGCGAGTCACTGGTCATGGGATATCGCGCTTTCAGGGGACGGTGGCGTCCACTGTTCGACCGTACGCCTGCCTCCAGAACGTCACCACTCGATCAGCCGACACCCTCTCGGCCGACCGCGGCGGCGAGCGCCCCGTCGATGGTCGGGTGCTCGAAGGTGAAACCGGAGGCCGACAGGGCGCCCGGCACCACGCGCTGGCTCATCAGGATGCCGTCGGCGAACTCGCCCAGGACGAACCGCAGTGCGAAGCCCGGCACCGCGAAGACGGTCGGCCGGTGCAGGGCCCTGCCCACGGCGGCGGTGACGTCACGGTTGGTGGCGGGGTGCGGGGACGTCATGTTGACGGGTCCGGTGATGCCGTCCGTGGCGATGATGTGGCGCAGGGCGCGGACCGCGTCGGTCAGGGAGAGGTGACTCCAGTACTGGTCGCCGCTGCCCAGTCGCCCGCCGAGGCCTGCGCGGGCGAGCGGGAGCAGGCGTCCCATCGCCCCGCCGCGGGGCGACACGACGATGCCGAAGCGGGTGTTCACGACCCGCGTGCCGACCGCGCCGGCGCCCTGGGCGGCCGCCTCCCACTCCTGGCAGACGCCGGCCAGGAAGTCCCGGCCGGGCGCGCCCGACTCGTCGACCTCGGCCCTGCCGGTCTCGCCGTAGTAGCCGACGGCCGAACCGGACACGAACACCGGCGGCGGCTTCTCACAGGCCGTGATGGCCGTCGCGAGGGCGGTGGTGCCGAGGACGCGGCTGTCGCGGATCTGCTTCTTGTACGCCTGTGTCCAGCGGCGGTCCCCCACGCCCGCCCCGGCCAGTCCGACCACCGCGTCGGCGCCTTCGAGCACGGTGGGATCCAGCAGACCCGCCTGCGGCTCCCACCGTGCCTCCGCGCTGCCGTCATCGCGGGACCGCGGCTCCCTGCGGACCAGTCGGGTCACCCGGTGCCCGTCGTCGAGCAGCGACGCGGCCAGGGCGCCGCCGATCAATCCCGAAGAACCGCTGATGACGACGTGCATGGGGGACCCCGATCCGGAGGGACACGCGAGATGCTTTAGACTTAAAGCATCATACTCCCTGCTCCACGGCCGGAGCCCGCCGCACCCCGATCGCCGCCGCGACCGCGCCCAGCACCGCGAGGACACCGGTCGCCAGCACCGCCGTGTGCACACCGTTCATGAACGCGTCGTGACTGCCCTCGACCACCGCGGCCTTCAGCTGCGCCGGCATCGCGTCGGAAACCGGCGCCACCCCCATGGCCACCGCGTCCTGGGCCTCGCCCAGCCCGTGTGCCGTCCGCGCGGGCACTCCGGCGTCGGTCAGTTCGCCGGTGAGGGTGGAGCCCACCCGGCTGCTGATGACGGAGACCAGGACCGAGGTGCCGAGCGCGCCGCCGATCTGCAGCGCGGTGGCCTGGAGACCTCCGGCGACACCGCCGTCCCGCACCGGGGCGTTGCCCACGATGGCCTCCGAGGAGGCGGACATCACCATGCCGACGCCCAGGCCCATCGCGATGAAGGGCGGCCACATGGTGGCGTACGAGGAGTCGGCGCTCCAGGTGAGCATGGTGAACATGGCGGCGGCCTGGAGCAGCATGCCCAGCGGCATGGTGAACCTGGCGCTGAACCGCTCGGTCAGGGCGGCGCCGAGCGGGGAGGCGACCACGGAGGCGAGACTCAACGGCAGGGTGCGGACGCCGGCTTCGACGGGGGAGAAGCCGCGCACGTTCTGCAGGTAGAGCATGACGAAGAAGATCGTGCCGAGCAGGACGAAGAAGTTCAGGGCGGTGATGACGGTGCCCACGGTGAGGGCCGGGTTGCGGAACAGCCGCATGGGCAGCAGCGGGTGGGCGACGCGGGACTCGTGGAGACCGAAGACCAGCAGGACGACCACGCCCGCGCCGATCGCACCGAGGGTGCCGGCCGAAGTCCAGCCCCACGTCTCGCCCTTGACCACACCGAACACGACGGCGAGCAGACCCACGGCGAGCAGGACGACGCCGGGGATGTCGAACCTCTCCCCCGCGGCCGCGGTGTTCTTGCTCTGCGGCAGGACGAGCGCGCTGTAGACGAGGGCGATCACACCGATGGGGGCGTTGATGTAGAAGACGGACTCCCAGTTGACGTGCTGGACGAGCAGACCGCCGACGATGGGGCCGAGCGCGGTGGACACGGACGAGACCATGGCCCAGATGCCGACCGCCATACCGAACTTCCTCGGCGGGAACACCGCGCGCAGCAGACCGAGGGTGTTGGGCATCAGCAGGGCGCCGAAGAACCCCTGGACCGCGCGGAAGGCGATCACGCCCTCGATCGAGCCGGCGAGTCCGATCGCGACGGAGGCGAGGGTGAAGCCGGCGACGCCGATGAGATAGAAGGTGCGCCGCCCCAGACGGTCACCGAGCTTGCCGCCCAGGATCAGGGCGGCCGCCAGGGCCAGCAGATAGGAGTTGGTGACCCACTGGAGGTCGGCGGTGGAGGCGTTGAGGTCGCGGCCGATCTCGGGGTTGGCGATGGACACGACCGAGCCGTCCAGGCCGACCATGAACAGGCCGAAGGCGACGGCGATCAGGGTCAGCCAGGGGTTGGAGCGGGGGCTGCGGCGGGCCTCGTCGACGGGCGCGGGCACCCCGACGGGAACGGCGGTGGAAGAGGGCATGGAGAAGCCAGGTCCTTGTACTGAAGAAGGAGAGGAAGAGGGCGACACGGACGAGCAGGCCGCCCGGGGCGTCAGCCCTGGGCGGCGCGGAGGTGACCGGTCAGGGCGTGCAGGGCACCCACGGCCGCACCGAGCGCCCGGCGCTCCCCGTCCGTCAACGCCTGGAGCGCGTCCACGAGATGGACGCTCATGAGCTGCTCGACCTCGGCGATCCGCTGCCGGGCCAGTGCCGTCAGATACAGGTGCGCGATCCGCTTGTCGGCGGTGTCCTGGCGCCGCTCCAGCTCTTCCTGCCGGGTGAGCTGCGAGACCAGTGCGCTGACGTTGTTCGGCTTCATCATCAGGGCCTCGGCGACCTCGCGGACCGTGGCGCCCTCGTGCGCCCGCACATGCCACAGCAGGGCCAGTTGGGCCTCGGGCGGCTTGGGGTGCGGGAAGTCCTGACTGACCCGCCGGTCCATGGCCCGGTGCAACGCGGGCAGGCACAGCAGGAGATCGGCGGCTACGCGGTCGATCTCCTGGGCGGAGGCGCTGGACGGGGGCACACGGAGATTATGGGTATGCAGAGATACCTATGTCAAGATACCTATGTCAAGGTATCTATCTGTCGGATGTCAGTGCCTCCGCCTAGGGTTCCCACCATGGACAAGACGCCGCCGCCCGCCGAACCCTCCTCGGCGCCGGGGCGCCTCGATGTGGCCGATCCGGGGGCGTACGCAGCGTTGTTGGGACACGCGGACGCAGAGGTCCGCGACCACGCCCTGTTCGCCTTCCAGACCCGTCCCGAGGCGGCGATCGGATACGTCGACCGGTTGACGCCTTTGCTGGGCGACCCGGAAGCCCGGGTGCGTCGGCGAGCGGTCACCACGTTCAAGGAGATCGGCACCGCTGCGGTCCCCGCGCTGCGCCGCCTGCGACAGCGGCCCGCGACCGGGCCCAGGATCCGGGCCACGGCTCTGGAGGCGCTGGCGGCGATCGGCGGACCGGCCGCGCTCGACGACCGGGATCTGGCCGCGTGGCGCCGGCTGACAAGGATCAAGCAGTTCACCGAGACACCGGAGAGGCCGCACCTGTGCGGATCCTGGTACGCGGTCCCGACCGCCGACCAGGCAGCGGTGCTGGCGGCGTTCGACCTCGGTGACCCCGAGCCGGTCACGCTGCGGACCGGTGCGTCGGCCTGGAACCACGACAGTCACAACTGGGGCCGGCGGCACCCGCACGAGCGCTGTTCCCGTGTCTTCGTCGGTCCGGCGCTGGACGGCTGGACGCTGGTCTTCGGTCGCTCGTCGCAGGACACCCACCGCATCGAGGACGCGGACGACCAGGAGAAGGCCCGCAGCGAGGTGGTGCGTGAGCGGTGCGCCGACCTGAGCCGCGGATTCGGGGCCGCGCAGTGGTACGGCATGAGCTGCGGGGACGGCTGGACGGCCTGGTGCATCGCCGAGGGCGGAGAAGTGGTGCGCTTCTACGACGCGTTCGACGCCGCGGAGAAGGGCGACGAGGGCCCCGGGCATCCGGCCGAGTCCGGCTACCGCCTGCCGCACGAGTACGTCGACACCGGCGACGCCCTCGACGCTGTCGGAGACATGCCGGACGGGGCGGATCCGCTGGACGTCGAGGCGTTCTACGCCGGCTACGTCCAGGTGAAGAGGGACCTCGGGATACCCGACACCTGCTACGCCACCGACATCGCCGCCCGCCTCTCCGTCGATCCCGGAGCGCTCGGGGCGAGGACCCGGGTCACGGGTACCGGGGTCCTCGCCCTCACCGCGTGCGGCCGTCGCTACGGTCATCCCGCCGGAGCGCTCACCGTCTGACCGCTAGCCGATCACGAAGAGCAGGTCGCCGCCCTCCACCTGCTGGATCCGGTTGATGGCGAGCCGGGTGACCTTGCCCGCCTTGGGGGCGGTGATCGCGGCCTCCATCTTCATCGCCTCGATGGTGGCGATCGTGCCGCCGGCCGCGACCTCGTCGCCCTCGGCGACCGCGAGCGTCACGACTCCGGCGAACGGGGCGGCGACATGGCCGGGGTTGGAGCGGTCGGCCTTCTCGGTGACCGGGATGTCCGACGCGGCGGCCGCGTCGCGCACCTGGATGGGCCTGAGCTGCCCGTTCAGGGTGGACATCACCGTGCGCATACCGCGCTCGTCGGCCTCACCGACGGCTTCCAGGCCCAGCAGCAGGCGGACGCCGGGTTCGAGGTCGACGGCGTACTCCGTCCCCGGGCGCAGACCGTAGAAGAAGTCCCTGCTGTCCAGGACGCTCGTGTCGCCGAAGGACTGGCGGTGCGTCTCGAAGTCGCGCGTCGGGCCGGGGAAGAGGAGGCGGTTGAGGGTGACGCGCCGGTCCTTCACCAGTCCCTCGCGCTCCTCCGTGGTCAGCTGCGGAGCGGGCTTGGCGTCCGCGCGGCCCTCGAGTGCCTTGCTGCGGAAGGGCTCCGGCCAGCCGCCGGGCGGGGTGCCCAGTTCGCCGCGGAGGAAGCCGATCACGGAGTCGGGGATGTCGAACCGGTCCGGCGTCGCCTCGAAGTCCTGCGGGGAGACCCCGGCGCCGACGAGGTGCAGGGCGAGGTCGCCGACCACCTTCGAGGACGGGGTGACCTTCACCAGGTGACCGAGGATGCGGTCGGCGGCGGCGTACATCTCCTCGATGTCCTCGAACCGGTCGCCGAGGCCCAGGGCCACGGCCTGGGTGCGCAGGTTGGAGAGCTGGCCGCCGGGGATCTCGTGGTCGTAGACGCGACCGGTCGGGGAGGCGAGGCCCGCCTCGAAGGGGGCGTAGATCCGGCGGACGCTCTCCCAGTACGGCTCCAGGTCACCGACCGCCCGCAGGTCGAGGCCGGTGGGGCGGGCGGAGTGGTCGGTCGCGGCGACGATCGCCGACAGGGAGGGCTGCGAGGTGGTGCCCGCCATGGAGGCGACGGCTCCGTCGACGGCGTCGGCACCGGCCTGGATCGCGGCCAGGTAGGTGGCGAGCTGGCCGCCCGCCGTGTCGTGGGTGTGGATGTGGACGGGGAGGTCGAACTCCCGGCGCAGCGCGGAGACGAGGGTCGCCGCGGCGGGGGCCCTGAGCAGTCCGGCCATGTCCTTGACGGCCAGGACGTGGGCGCCCGCCTCGACGATCTGCTCGGCCAGACGCAGGTAGTAGTCGAGGGTGTAGAGCCGCTCGTCCGGGTTCGACAGGTCGGAGGTGTAGCAGAGGGCGACCTCGGCGACCGCGGTGCCCGTCTCCCGTACGGCCTCGATCGCCGGACGCATCTGGCCGACGTCGTTGAGGGCGTCGAAGATGCGGAAGATGTCGATGCCGGTGGCGGCGGCCTCCTGCACGAAGGCGTCGGTCACCTCGGTCGGGTACGGCGTGTAGCCGACGGTGTTGCGGCCGCGCAGCAGCATCTGGAGGCAGATGTTGGGGACGGCCTCACGGAGCGCGGCGAGCCGCTCCCACGGGTCCTCGGCGAGGAAGCGCAGGGCGACGTCGTAGGTGGCGCCGCCCCAGCACTCCAGGGACAGCAGCTGGGGCAGGGTGCGCGCGACGACCGGGGCGACCGCGAGGAGGTCCTTGGTGCGGACGCGAGTGGCGAGCAGTGACTGGTGGGCGTCGCGGAAGGTGGTGTCGGTGACGCCGATGGTCGGGGACTCGCGCAGCCAACGGGCGAAGCCCTCGGGGCCGAGTTCGGTGAGCTGCTGCTTCGAGCCGGCCGGGGGCACCTCGGCGGTCTGGCGCGGGAGCTTGGTCGTGGGCTCGATCAGGTCGGGGCGGTCGCCGTGCGGCTTGTTCACCGTGACGTCGGCGAGGTAGGTGAGCAGCTTCGTGCCGCGGTCGGCCGAGGTGCGGGAGGTCAGCAGGTGCGGGCGCTGCTCGATGAACGACGTGGTGACACGGCCCGCCTGGAAGTCCGCGTCGTCGAGGACGGCCTGGAGGAACGGGATGTTGGTGGCCACCCCGCGGATCCGGAACTCGGCGACGGCACGCCGGGCGCGCTTGACGGCGGTGCCGAAGTCCCGGCCCCGGCAGGTGAGCTTGACCAGCATCGAGTCGAAGTGCGCGCTGATCTCCGTACCGGCGTGGGTGGTTCCGCCGTCGAGGCGGATGCCGGAGCCGCCGGGCGACCGGTAGGCGCTGATGCGGCCGGTGTCGGGGCGGAAGCCGTTGGCGGGATCCTCGGTGGTGATACGGCACTGGAGTGCGGCGCCGTGCAGGACGACCGTCTCCTGGGACAGCCCGAGGTCGGCCAGGGTCTCGCCGGCGGCGATACGGAGCTGGGACTGGACGAGGTCGACGTCGGTGACCTCCTCGGTGACCGTGTGCTCGACCTGGATGCGCGGGTTCATCTCGATGAAGACGTGGTTGCCGGCCGGGTCGAGCAGGAACTCGACGGTGCCGGCGTTGCGGTAGCCGATCTCGCGGGCGAAGCGCACGGCGTCGGCGCAGATCCGGTCGCGCAACTCCGGGTCGAGGTTCGGCGCGGGGGCCAGCTCGATGACCTTCTGGTGGCGGCGCTGGAGGGAACAGTCGCGCTCGTAGAGGTGGATGACGTTGCCCTCGCCGTCGGCGAGGATCTGCACCTCGATGTGGCGGGGATCCACGACGGCCTTCTCCAGGAACACCGTCGGGTCGCCGAACGCGGAGGCCGCCTCACGGGCCGCCGCCTCGATGGACTCCCGCAGCTGCGCGCGCTCCTCGACCCGCCGCATACCGCGCCCGCCACCACCGGCGACGGCCTTGACGAACACGGGGAACCCGATGTCCTCGGCGGCCCGCACCAGCTCGTCCACGTCACTGGAGGGCTCGGAGGAGCCCAGCACCGGTACGCCGGCCGCGCGGGCGGCGGCCACGGCGCGGGCCTTGTTGCCCGTCAGCTCCAGGATCTCCGCGCTCGGCCCGACGAAGGTGATGCCGGCTTCCTCGCAGGCCCGCGCGAGCTCGGGGTTCTCGGACAGGAACCCGTAGCCCGGGTAGACGGCGTCGGCGCCCGCCTGACGGGCGGCCCGGATGATCTCCTCGACGGAGAGATAGGCCCGCACCGGGTGTCCCGGTTCGCCGATCTCGTACGCCTCGTCGGCCTTGAGCCGATGCAGCGAGTTGCGGTCCTCGTGGGGGAAGACGGCGACCGTCCTCGCGCCCAGTTCATAACCGGCTCGGAACGCGCGAATCGCGATCTCACCACGGTTGGCTACCAGTACCTTGCGGAGCATTCCGGATCCCTTCGGCCTGCCGGTGACGCCCCCCATCGTCTCGGCAATGGCTCCGTCGTGCCATGAGAGCCGGGTCACGCGCGGATTGCCGTTTGGGGATGATCTGCGACGGTACGGCGGTTGCACGGAGCACCACCACCGCAGCGCGAGGGAGCGGACATGACCGTCCAGGACGTCGACCGAGTGAGCTTCGCACAGCAATGGCAGGAGTGGCACCGGCAGAAGGAAGCGGTGCTCTCCGGCCCGCACGGCTTCCTCGCGATCACCGGCCTGCACTGGCTGGGCCCGGAGCCGGAGCGCTTCGAGGACGCGCCGGGAGCCTGGTCGAGCACCGCCGAAGGGGTGGTGGTCGAGCTGGCCGAGGGCGAGGAGCTGACCGTCGACGGGGAGCCGGTACGCGGCCGGTACGACTTCGGTGTCGTCGCGGAACGCGACAGCGTTTACGTGGGCGCGGGTGACGCGGTCATCGAGGTAGCCAAGCGCGGCGGACAGGACATCGTGCGCCCGCGCCATCCCGACAACCCGTTGCGTACGTCCTTCACCCGGACCCCGGCCTACGCCCCCGACCCGCGCTGGGTGGTCCCCGGCCGCTTTCTGCCCTTCCCCGAGCCGCGCCCGGTGACCGTGGGCGCCGCCGTCGAGGGCCTTGAGCACGTATACGACTCCCCCGGCCAGGTCGAGTTCGAGCTGGCCGGCGTACGGCACCGCCTGACGGCGTTCAACGGCAGCGGGCCCGGCGCGCTGATGGCCCTGTTCACGGACGAGACCTCGGGCGTGACGACGTACGCGGCGAACCGCTCCCTCCAGATCGCGGCTCCCGACGCCGAGGGCAGGGTCACCCTCGACTTCAACCGTGCCGGGAATCTGCCCTGCGCCTACACCGACCTGGCCACCTGCCCGCTGCCGCCGGCGGAGAACCGGCTGCCGGTCGCGGTCGAGGCGGGCGAGCGGATCCCGTTGGAGCGGGGCGGACAGCCCTGACGGAGGGGCACGCTGACGGGCGGACGGCCCGTCAGCGTGCCAGGAACTCCCCCAGCCCGGCCAGGAGCCGGTCGACGTCCTCGGAGTCGTTGTAGGGCGCGAGGCCGACGCGGAGGCCGCCGGTGTCGCCGAGGCCCAGGTGGCGGGAGGTCTCGATGGCGTAGAAGGAGCCGGAGGGGGCCTGGATGCCGCGCTCGGCGAGGAAGCCGTAGGCGTCGGTCGTGGCGTGGTGCTCGAAGGTCAGCAGCAGGGTGGGGGTGCGGTCGGCCGCCCTGGAGTGGATCGTGATGCCGGGCAGCGCGGCCAGACCCTTGTCGAGCTGGGTGCGCAGGGCGTGCTCGTGCGCTTCGAGCTCCGCGTAGGCCGCTGCCAGACGCTCGCGTCGCGTGCCCGTCGCCGTCGCGTCGAGGCCGGCCATGAAGTCGACCGCCGCCCTGGTCCCGGCGAGGAACTCATAGGGCAGGGTGCCCAGTTCGAACCGCTCGGGGACCGCGTCGGTGGAGGGCAGCAGCTTGTCGGGGCGCAGGGTCTCCAGCAACTCCGGCGCGGCGGCGAGGACTCCGTGGTGGGGGCCCAGGAACTTGTACGGGGAGCAGACGAAGAAGTCCGCGCCGAGCGACTCCAGGTCGACCAGGCTGTGAGCGGTGTGATGGACACCGTCGACGTACACCGACGCGCCCGCCTCGTGCGCGAGTCGGGAGATCGCCGCGATCTCGGGGCGGGTGCCGATCAGGTTGGAGGCGGCGGTGACGGCGACCAGGCGCGTGCGGTCGGACAGCACGGCGCCGATGTCGTCCGGGGTCAACTCGCCTGTGGCCGGGTCGAAGTCGGCCCAGCGCACGGTGGCACCGACCCGCGCGGCGGCCTGGACCCAGGGGCGGATGTTGGCGTCGTGGTCGAGGCGGGTGACGACGACCTCGTCGCCGGGCGACCAGGTGTCGGCGAGGGTGCGGGAGAAGTCGTAGGTGAGCTGTGTGGCGCTGCGGCCGAAGACGATCCCCCTCGGGTCCGCGCCCAGCAGGTCGGCCATGGCCCGGCGGGCCTCGCTGACGAGGCTCTCCGCGTTGCGCTCCCCCAGTGTCACGCTGCCCCGGTTGGACAGCGGACGCGCCAGCGCGTCGGCGATGGCGTCGATCACCGGCCGGGGTGTCTGGGTGCCGCCCGGGCCGTCGAAGTGCGCTGTTTCGGCGGCCAGGGCGGGGAACTGGGAGCGGAGGGCGGTGATGTCGTACGTCACGGAGGGCTCCTGTCGTGGTTCCGGGCCGGGGCTCGAAGTCAACCCCATCCCGCGGGTGGCGGCGAGATCGCCTCCTGTGGCGCCGCGGAGGGAGGGTGCGTCTTTTCGGCCATCATTCTGACGTGCACCTGCCCAAATAGGGCGTTCGGTGGCACTCTGCGCGCAGAACGGTCACCCCCTCCGACCCCCCACCGCAGAAGGAGACCGCGTGATAGGCAGACTTCGTGCCGCCCTGGTGGGCGCAGCCGCACTGCTGACCGCCGGCGTCCTCACCACGCCGGCCGGCGCCGCCCCCGACCCGGGAACCGTGTCGCTCACGGCGCAGCAACGCGCCCAGGCCTTCTGGACACCGGAGCGGATGCGCCAGGCGACTCCGCTCGACGTCCTGTCCGTCGACCGCTCCGAGGTGACGGCAGCCGAGCCCCGCAAGGGCAGGAAGACACGCATCGCACCCAGCGCCCCCGCCTCGCCCGTCGGAACGCTGGCGTTCCCCAACGGCGGCGGCGCGTGGACCGGTGGCGGCGCGGTCGTCCAGACCGCCGGGCGGGTGTTCTTCACCTACCAGGGCCGTACCGCCTCCTGCTCCGGCAACGCCGTCACCAGCGCCAACAAGTCCACCGTCCTCACCGCCGGGCACTGCGTGAAACTGGAGGGCGCCTGGCACACCAACTGGGTGTTCGCGCCCGGGTACCACGACGGGCAGACGCCGTACGGCACCTGGTCGGCGTCCAAGACCTTGTCGACCCCGCAGTGGACGGCGAGCGAGGACATCAACTACGACGTCGGCGCGGCCGTGGTGGCCCCGCTGAACGGACAGCTGCTGACCGATGTCGTCGGCGGTCAGGGCCTGGCGTTCAACACCGGCTACAGCAAGGCGATGTACGCCTTCGGCTTCCCCGCCGCCGCCCCGTACGACGGCCAGAAGTTCATCTACTGCAGCGGCACCACCTACCGCGACTTCCTGCTCTCCAGCGACCACGGTCTGACCTGCGACATGACCGGCGGTGCCAGCGGCGGCCCCTGGTTCACCCAGTTCAACGAGGCCACCGGCACCGGACTCCAGTCCTCGGTGAACAGCTTCAAGTACAACTTCCTGCCGAACGCGATGTACGGCCCGTACTTCGGCGCGGACGCACAGAACCTGTACCGGACGGCCCAGTCGTCCTGAACAGCTCCTGACGGTACGAACGCCGGCCGGCCCCGAACGTCCTGGGGCCGGCCGGCGTCGTAGCAGTAACCGTCTTCGAAGGGGCCGCCATGACCGTCGTCCGCTCGCTCTTCCTTGTTGCCGTGCTGGTGGGCGGCCTGGCCGCCTGCGGTGCGGAGGCGAAACCGGCCGCGCCCGCCTGGGAGGAGCCCGCCTCCTACATGTACACGCTGACGTCGAGCGAGGGCGAACGGGCCCTCATCGGCACCTTCCGGATCACGGTACGAGACGGCGAGGTCACCACGGCGGTCGGCCTCGACGACAGCGCCCGTCGGGTCGTACGGCAGCTGCCCGACCAAGTGCCCACCCTGGGCGCGCTGTTGGAGGAGCTGGAGCAGGCACGCGGCGACGCCGCGGACACCGCGCGGGCGCGGTACGCGGTGGACGGGCATCCGACGCGCATCGAGCTCGACTGGGAGGAGAACGCCGTCGACGACGAGGTCCGCTACGACATCACCGACTACGAACCGGGCGCCGGCTAGCCCTACAACTGCTGGATGTTGCCGCCGAGTTCGGGACGGAACTTCTTCAGCAGCGCCTCGGGGCCGCTGACCACCCAGCGGGTGCCGACGAGGTACTTGCCGCCGTAGATGGAGGCGGCGTCCAGCCAGGTGAGCTTGAACCGCTCCTCGGGGAACGTGGTGATGAGGAAGTCACCGTCCTTGCCGTGGCACACGCCTTCCCTCAACTCGTCGGCGTCCGTGCGGATCTTGACCTTGCAGCCGACCAGCCCGGCGATGACCTCCACCTTCGCGGGAGCCACGACCCCGGCGGAAGGCGCGGCCGTCACCTTCGTGGCGCTGCTCACCTTGGACTCGTCCGACCCCGCGCCGCACCCCGTGGTCAGGGTGAGCAGGGCCAGCCCGCCCGCCAGTAGCAGGCGGGCGGTGAGCGGACTGCGGGCGCGCTGGGACACGTACCTCTCCGTTTCGGGACGTCGGCCGGACGTATGCCAGGAGGTACGGGTGCGAGGCGGCGGGTGTTCAGTTCAGTCCGCCGCGGGGTGGACGCGGCGGCGGGGGCCCGCGAGATCATGTGTCATGAACGTCGACGTGCACCAGCACCTGTGGACGCCGTCCCTGGTGGCGGCCCTGCGCTCCCGCCGCGAGCCGCCGTGTCTGGACGGCTGGACGCTCCACCTGGACGGGGAGCCGCCGTACGACATCCCGCCCGCCGACCACGACGTCGCCCGGCGTGCCGAACTCGCCCGCGCCGACGGCCTGGGGCGGGCGCTCGTCTCACTGTCGGCCCCGATCGGTGTGGAGTGGCTGCCGTCGGCCGAGGCCCGCCCGCTCCTCGACGCCTACCACGAGGGCGCGGCCGCCCTGCCCGAGCCGTTCGGCGCCTGGGCCGCCGCGGGTGTGCGGGACATCGACACGCAGGCGACGGCCGAGGATCTCGACGGGGGCTTCGTGGGGCTCCAGCTCCCGGCCGACGCCCTGCTGGACACTGTCGGCTACGCACGCTGCGCCCCGCTGCTCGACCTGCTGGAGGAGCGCGACCTGCCGCTCTTCGTCCACCCCGGGCCCGCACGGGGCGGGTGCGAGGGGCCCGGCTGGTGGCCCGCGATGGTGCCCTACGTCCAGCAGATGCACGCCGCCTGGTTCGCCTTCCGCGCCTTCGGCCGCCCCCGCCACCCTCGCCTGCGAGTGTGCTTCGCGCTGCTCGCCGGGCTGGCCCCGCTGCACGGGGAGCGCTTCGCCGCCCGGGGCGACGGCTCGGCGGCGGTGGACCCGGATGTCTTCGTCGAGACGTCCTCCTACGGTCCGCGCTCCGTGGACGCCGTGGTCCGCGCACTCGGGACGGACGCCGTGGTCCAGGGCTCGGACCGGCCGTACGCGGAGCCTCCGCGCCATCCCGGGTTCGGTCTGGGCGAGGCCGCCGCCCACGCCTTCCGGATCGCGAACCCACGGCGGCTGCTGACCGGCGAGATCCGCTGAACCCGGGTGAGGCGTATCGGGCCGCCCCACGCCATAATGTTGTGCACTTTCTTGACTGCGGTGAAGTTAGAGCCTACTTTCGCGGTGTCCTTCCCCCGGTCAAGGGAGACCGCGATGCCCCCGTCCCCCGTCGCATCACCGTCCACGGCCGCCGAGCGAACCCGGCAGCTGCGCCTGGTCGCCGCCTCCGGGCTGCTCGGTACCGCCGTGGAGTTCTACGACTTCCTCGTCTACGGCACCGTCGCCGCACTCGTCTTCGGCGAACTGTTCTTCCCCGGCGCCGATCCGGCCGTCGGCACGATCGCCGCGTTCGGCACCTTCGCCGCCGGTTATGTCGCCCGTCCGCTCGGCGGCGTCCTCTTCGGCCACTTCGGCGACCGGCTCGGCCGCAAGTCGATGCTGCTGCTCACCATGGGTCTGATGGGCGGCGCCAGCTTCCTCATCGGCCTGCTGCCCACCTACGACACGATCGGTGTGTGGGCCCCGGTCCTCCTGATCGCTCTGCGCGTCGTCCAGGGCGTCGCCATCGGCGGTGAGTGGGGCGGCGCGACCCTGATGGTCGTCGAGCACGCCGGAGAGCGGCGCCGCGGCCTGTGGTCCAGCTTCACGCAGATGGGAGCCCCGCTCGGCTCCCTGCTGTCCACCGCCGTCGTCGCGTACGTCGTCACCCTCCCCAAGGACGACTTCGCGGCGTGGGGCTGGCGGGTGCCGTTCCTGTTCAGCGTCGCCCTGCTCGGCGTCGGCCTCTTCGTCCGGCTCAAGGTGGTGGAGAGCCCGCTCTTCGCCGAGGTGAAGAAGGACCGCGCCGAGTCCCGGCTGCCCATCCTCGACGTCCTGCGCAACCCGCGCCCCGTACTGCTGGCCTGCGGTGTCGGCATCGGCGCCTTCACCGCGCAGTCGCTGCTGACCAGCTACATGATCGCGTACGCCACCGGCATCGGGTACGCCCGGCCGCAGGTACTCAACGCCCTCACCGTCTCCGCGTGCGTCGCGCTCGTCGTGCTGCCCTGCGCCTCGGCGCTCTCCGACAAGATCGGCCGCCGCCCGGTCGTCCTCGCCGGAGCCATCGCCTCGGCCGCGCTCGCCTTCCCCGTCCTGGCGCTGGTCGACTCGAAGTCACCGGGGCTGCTGATCCTCGCCGTCGTCCTCGGTCACGGCATCGCCCAGTCCACGATGTACGGCCCGCTGGGCGCACTGCTCACCGAGATGTTCGGCACCAAGGTCCGCTACACCGGCGCCTCGCTCGGCTACCAGGGCGCCACCCTCGTCGGCGCCGGCTTCTCCCCCATGATCGCCGGAAGCCTGGTGGCCGGAAGCGGCAACAGCACCCCGGTCGCCCTGCTGCTCTGCGGCGGCGCCGCCGTCACCGCGGTGACCGTCTGCTTCGTCCGCGAGACCCACCGCGGCACCCTCGACGACTCCGCCGCCCGCCCCTCCGTCCCCCACACGGAGGAGATCTCCGCATGAGACCGGCACCCGTGTGAGCGTCAGTCCTGCCGGAACAGGTCGTTCAGATCCGTCTGGGCGAGCTGGCCGTCGGCATAGGAGAAGGTGCCTCGCTCCGCCAACTCCCTTGCCGCGTCCAGCAGGTGACGGTACATCGCCCGGGCGATGCTGCCGCCGACCGTGACCCTGCGCACCCCGAGTTCGCGCAGGTCGTCCAGGGCCAGCGCGTTGCCGGTGAGCCCCATGACGACATTGAGCGGGCCGTCGAGTTCCCGCACCAGGGTGCCGATGGTCTCGGCGTCGGCGGCTCCCGGCACGAACGCGCAGTCCGCGCCGGCCGCGAGATAGGCGTTGGCCCGCCGTACGGCCTCGTCGAGCGAGCCGCCGACCAGCAGCACATCCGTCCGGCCGACCAGGACGAACGGATCGCCGGCGGCGTCCGCGGCGGCACGGGCGGCGCGGACGCGGTCCACCGCGAGCGGCTCCTCGTACAGGGGCCGGGCGCGGTCACCGGTGAAGTCCTCGATGTTGCCCCCCGCGGCGCCTGCCGCGCGGGTCATCGAGATGGTCTCCGCCACGGTCTCGGGCGCCTCACCGAACCCGTCCTCCAGGTCCGCGCTGAGCGGCACCCGGAGTTCGTCCGCGATCTCACGGACCCGGCGGATCATGGTGTCGCGGCCGATCCGCCCGTCCGGCGCCTTCTCGTCGTGGAAGTCGTGGTCCGGGCGCCCGAGCGAGAAGGCGACCCCCGCGCTCGTGGTGGCCACGGCGGGGAAGCCCGCCGACTCCAGGACCCGGGCGCTTCCCACGTCCCAGGCGTTGGGGAGCAGGAAGCACCCCTCCCGGTGCAACTCGACGAAACGCTCGGCTCGTTCTCGGCTGTCGATGTTCACGCACCCGAACGTACGTCGTGACTCCGTGCACGGCCAGCGAGCGGATCGCGCTCCCGCGCACCGCCCGCGCTCACCCTGACCCACACACCGACCTCTGCGCCCCGCCGCCGACCCGGGACGCGGACCTGCCCAAGGCTCTACCCCCGGCGGGCCGCGGCCGCCGCGCCCACGGTCCCGGTCTCGCGCGCCACCGCGATGATCCGGGCCCGCAGAAGTTCCGCACAGCGCCGCATGTTCTTGTCGGCGACCGGTGTGTCCGGCAGTCGGCAGGCGAACTGCAGGCCTTCGGGGACCCGGGTGACCCACGCGCAGACCTGGTCGCCGTAGGACACCCTGATCAGCCCGTACGCCTTCAGCTCCTGCCAGCGTGCGGCACCGGGGATGTCGCGGGAGTCGACGTACGAGAGGATCGAGTACAGGTCCGGTGAGGTGGGCCGGAAGTCCGCGCCCAGCAGGCGTAGGACGCGGGCCAGGGGCATCCGGGACAGCGCCCGGGTGTCGCGCAGCGCGGCGCGGACCAGTTCCAGGGCGGCGTCGAAGTCCACGGCCCGCTCCACCGGGATCTCGACGGGCGCCCCGCCCACGTACCAGCCGACCGACTCGGCCCAGCGGGACTTGACCCGGGTGTGGAAGGGCACGACGGTGCGGTACACGCTCAGGCCGCTGATCTCGCGGGCGGCGAGCGCGACGGCCGCGACGATCCCGACCAGACTGCCGCCGTAGGGACGGCAGTACGCCTCGAAGGCCGCCGCGTCCGCGGCGTCCACGAGCATCTCCTGGACGAACCTCTGCTCGGGCAGCGGGCCTTCGGGATCCAGGCCGAGGTCGACGGGGAAGTTGGGCAGCCTGCCGTCGCAGCGCCCGATGAACTCCCGCCAGCGGCCGACGACCTGGTGGGTGTCGTCGATCCGGTCGGCGTCCGAGCGTTCGTCGGCGCAGAAGTCGACGTAGCTGGCGACCGGTTCGGGCACGACGATGCGCCCTTCGAGGCCGGCCGCGTACAGCTCGTGGATCTCGGCGGTGATGCGGTGGATCGAGTACGCGTCCACGTTGCTGTGGTCGAACGCCATGTACACACTCGCCCCGTCGTCCCGTACGACGGCCGTGAACAGGAAGTTGGGCCAGGTGAGCGCGTCGGCTGCGACGTCGAAACGGTCCTGCAGGTACCGGGTCAGCGTCACCGCGTCCGCGAATTCTCCGATGTCCTCGCGGTGCAGGGCGACGGCGTCGGAGTCGAGGGTGAAGCGCCGCATCTCGTCGCCGGCCCATCGGAACCCGCTGCGCAGCGTCTCGTGCCGCAGCATCCAGGCCTCCAACGCGCCCTGCAAAACGTCGAGTTCGACGCGTCCGGGGATGTCGAAGGCGGTACCGAGCCAGGTCGGCACGAACAGCCCGTCCTCCCGCACCGTCCGTGCCGTGCGGATGTGGGACTCCTGGACGTACGCCGGTGGCCTCGCGTCGTCCGGCAACGCCCGCGCCGCGCCCACCGACGCGGGATGCAGGGTCCACTCCACGAGCCTTCCGGGCCGGATCTCGCACCGCTGGAGGTCGGTCATGCGCACAGGGCTCTCCGATCATCGCTCACCGCGTGGAGGGATCAACGAGCGGACGGGCCCGAAGCAACGCGACTGGAGGCTGACGCTCCGGTACTCCGGCCGTTGTGGGGATGGTGTTCGCACCGGCTCGCGGCAAGGATGCTCCCTCGCCCGGCACTTCCCGTCGTACGACATCGGCGCACCGAGGACCGGAGGGCCTCCCGATGGGATCACACGCAGCACCGCACGGCCGTAAGCGCGCTCTGCTGGCGTCCATGGGGCTCGTGCTCCTGGCCGCCGTCCTCGGCATCCCCCGTGCCGACGGGGCAGCGGGGGAAGCCGGTGCGGCCGACGCCTGCCGCGCCACCGGCACCGAACTGCCCCGCGGCGACTGCGGGCCGTTCTGGCAGGTCCTCGCCGAGGACTTCAACGGTGACCGGGTGCCGCTGGGCGGGTTCAGCGACTGCGACCACGCCGTCGACACCTCCGCCGCGTACTGCGGGGGCCTGCGCGGTGCGTACCGCGACAACTGGTGGGCCTATCCGACCGGTTGGCGTGACACGGCCAATGACCGCGGCCGGCAGGTCGTGGGTGTCTACCACCCGGAGGACACCGTGAGCGTGGGTCCCGCGGAGAACGGCGACGGCAGGATGTTCATCCGTATGTGGCGGCCCGCCGACGGGGGTCCCGTGCACGCTGCGGCGGTGGTACCTCGTGCCGTCATGCAGATGAGGTACGGCAAGTACAGCGCCCGTATCAAGGTGACCGAACTCGCCCCGGGCTACAAGTCGGCCTGGCTGCACTACGGCGGAGGCTGCGAGATGGACCACCCCGAGGGCGAGTGGACCGGCGATCTCACGGCCTTCCACCATCCGTGCGGCGGGGGTGAACAGGGCTACTTCCCGGGGAGCGAGGAGTGGACACGGTGGCACACGGTCTCCACCGAGTGGACGCCCGGCCATGTGCGCTTCTTCGTGGACGGCCGGCAGGTGGGGCACGACACCCGCGAGGTTCCCCGGCAGCCCCTGTCCTGGGTGCTCCAGAACGAGAGCGCCCTGCAAGGCCCCGGCGCGGCTCCGGGCAGCAGCGCCCAGCTCGACATCACCTGGGTCGCCGCGTACGCCTACGACTGGAAGTGACCCGCACGAGCCTGCCCGGCCGAGGTGTCCGCGCCTTGCCCGCCTCCGTTGGCTCAGGCCTTCTCGTCGAAGCTGGCGAAGTACGCGGCGGCCATGTCCTCGTCGCCGTGGCCCTGCGCGGCGGCACGCTCCAGGCGCTCCGCGCTCGCGGCGGCCACGTCGAGCCGGACGCCGCCTCGCTCGCCGGCCTCGACGATCAGCCGGGCGTCCTTGGCGGCGGTCGACACGGCGAACTGGGGCGGGGACAGCTTGTCGTCGAGGATCAGCGCGGACTTGGCGCGCAGGTAGCCCATGTCCAGCGGGCCGCCCGCGATGGCGTCGAAGAAGTTCTGCGGGTCGACGTCGAGCGCCTTCGCCAGGGCCAGGACCTCGCCCATCGCGTTGGTGGTCGCGATGACCCAGCTGTTGGCGACCAGCTTCAGCCGGGTGGCGCTGCCTTCGGCGCCGTCCTCGCCGGTCCACACCGTGCGGGCGCCGACGGCGTCGAGGACCGGCGTCACCTTGTGCCGTCCGTCCACCGGCCCCGCGGCGAGCACGAGGAGCTGTCCGGCCTCGGCGGGCCGGCGGGTGCCGAGCACGGGGGCGTCGTAGAAGACGAGGTCCTGCTCGCGGGCGAAGGCGGCCAGGTCGGCGACGCCCTCGATACCGGCGGTGGTGGACTGCACCCAGGCGGTGCCGGGGCGCAGCGCGGAAGCTGCCTGCCGCATGACGTCGAGGACGGCGGGACCGTCGTAGAGCATGGTCAGGACGACGTCGGCGCCCCCGACGGCCTCGGCGGGGGTGCAGGCGACGGCGATGCCGTCGGCGGCGAGCGGTTCGGCCTTGGCGCGGCTGCGGTTCCAGGCGCGGACGGTGTGTCCGGCGCGGGCGAGGTTGCGGGCCATGGCGGCACCCATGATTCCGGTGCCGAGGACGCTCACGGTGAGCTGGTCGGTCATGACGTCACCTTCCCTGGGGGTGGGGACCCGAGCATAGGGTTCGGACGCTCGTCGACCGGGACGCCGTGACGGTGGTGAACGCCCTCGTGCCGCGGGGCCCTGGCCGGTCACCTGCCTGCCGGGCCCGAGGGGGACCCGGGTCGTACGAGCCCGGTCTGGTAGGCGATCACCACGAGTTGCGCGCGGTCGCGGGCGCCCAGCTTCGTCAGGGCGCGCTGGATACCGGAGCGGCTTCCTGGACCGGAGCAGCCGGAATCGGAGCATGCGGGACAGGCGCGGGCGGCTACGACGTCTCCACGGTCGGGCAGCGGCGTCTGGCATCATTGCGGCCCGATCGTGCGGTCAACCGGGGGACACCATGAAGCGAGGCACAGGACGGAGCGGCAGCTCCGCGGCGCCGAACGGTGTGGATGTGGCGCGTCTGGCCGGGGTCTCCCAGAAGACGGTGTCGCGAGTCTTCAACGAAGAGCCCTACGTCTCCGCCGAGGTACGCAGACGCGTCCTCGAAGCCGCGGAACAGCTCGGCTACCGGCGCAACAACGCCGCCCGGGCACTGGCGTCGGGACGGACCCGTTCGATCGGCGTGATCACGCTGGGCACCGCCCTGTACGGGCCCGCTTCCCTCCTCATGGGCGTCGAACGGGTCGTCCGGGACACGGGGTACGCGCTGCGCGTGGTCAACACGATGGAGGGCGACCCGGCCGGGCTCGCCGGTGCCGTGGACTCGCTCCTCGACCAGGGCGTGGACGGCATCGTCATCTCCGAGCCGATCGACGAGCCGGGCGACGGCGAAGCCGGACCCCTCCGCGTCGACGTCCCGGTCCTGGTGATCGGCGCTCCGCCGCCGCCTCTCAGCTCCCCGGCGGTGCTGACCGCGGGCGGGGGCGCCGATCTGATGGCCCGTGCCGCCACCGAACACCTGCTGGGGCTGGGTCATGTGACGGTCCATCATCTGGCGGGCCCGCAGCGGTGGTTCGCCGCCCGGGACCGGCTGGAGGGATGGCGGACCACTCTGGTCTCGCACGGGAGGGACGTGCCCCCCGTCGTCGAGGGCGACTGGTCGGCCGCGTCCGGGTACGCGGCGGGCCGCGCGTTCGCCCAGGACCCCGAGGTCACCGCCGTGTTCGCCGCCAACGACGACATGGCGATCGGGCTGGTCCGCGCCCTGACGGAGGCCGGGCGGCACGTGCCCGGCGACGTCAGCGTGGTGGGCTTCGACGACGTTCCGGTCGCCGCCTACGTCACTCCGCCCCTGACCACGGTGCGGCAGCCCTTCGACGCCGTGGCACAGGAGGGGCTCAAGCGTCTGGTGCACGCCATCGAGAACCCGGACGCCGACCCCCTGCCGGCGAGCGCCCCGCCGGTCGACCTCGTCGTCCGCGCCTCGACGGCTCCCCCGCCCCCGGCCGTCACCGGGAGGTCCGGGAAGTCCGGGAGGTGAGAATGCGCGATTGTCCGCGGCATCCCGGGGAACACGGTGGCCGATGAGGTCACCGAGGTCACCGCGCCGCCCGGCGAGGACGCCACCGTCCCGAGGTGATCCGGCGGATCGAGGACCACGACCGAAAGGCCCAGCTGTGCAATCCGTCCTCGGTCTCGCGCTCGAGTGTGTCGTCGGCGCCCTCGCGAAGACCACCGGCCCGTCCGGAGTGACCCTGCACCGGTCACCGGAGGCGGGGCGCGCCCAGCTGGCCGACGAGGCCTTCGCATTCAACAGTGCCGTGCCCTCGGGTGTCCGGTTCGACCTGCTCACCGACGCCACCGACATCGAGCTGGATGTCCGGCTGACCGTGGTCCTGCCGCCGGGCATGCCCGCCGGCGGCGCTGTCTTCGACCTGGTGGTCGACGGCGAACTGCGCGAACCGGTCGTGGCCACACGACAGTCCCTGCTCTTCCTCGACCCCGTCTCCGGGGACCAGGAGAGCCGGCCGGCCGAACCCGCCACCGTCCGCTTCCCTCTCGGCCCCGATGCCCGTGAGCGCCATGTCGAGATCTGGCTCCCTGTCGCCTCGAGGCTCGAACTGCTCGACGTACGCGTGCCGGACGGGGCGTCGGTGCGGGCGGCTCCCGCGAGCGGCCCGCTGTGGGTGCATCACGGCAGCTCGATCAGCCAGTGCGCGGAGGCGGACCGGCCGACCGGGACCTGGCCGGCGATCGTCGCCCACTCCGCGGGGCTGTCCCTGCTCAACCTCGCCCTGGGCGGGCAGTGCCATCTCGACCCCTTCATGGCCCGCGCCATCCGGGACCTGCCCGCGGACACGATCAGTCTGGAACTCGGCATCAACGTCCTGAACGCCGACAGCATGCGGGAGCGCACCTTCGTCCCGGCCTTCCACGGTTTCCTCGACACGATCCGTGACGCGCACCCGGACACCCCGATCCTGATCATCACCCCCATCGTCTGCCCGGCCGCCGAAAACCGGCCCGGCCCCACCCTCGTGGGCCCCGACCTGCGCGTGCACACCGTCGACCGCCCCGTCGAACTCTCCCTGGGGGCGCTCACCCTCACCCGCATCCGCGAGCTGCTCGCCCACCACGTCGAACAGCGCCGCAAGGACGGCGACGACCGACTCCGGCTCATCGACGGAACGGCGTTGTTCGGGCCCGAGGACATCGCCGACCTCCCGGACGGTCTGCATCCGAACGCGGCCGGCTACGCCCGCATGGCCGAGCGCTTCCTGCCCCTGTCGTTCGGCGAGCCCCTTCCCGCCGTTCGGCGGCGTCCCGGTGGTGGCAGCGCCCCCGCCCCGGCAGCGGAGCCCGCCCGACCGGCCTCGGCGTGACTCCACCCTGTCGCCCGGCACCCTCCGCCTTGACATCCCGGCCCTGCGCAAGAAGGCTGACCGACCAGTCGGTATGAAGGAGTCGGCCGTGACCGAGCTGAGCATCCCCACCCCCGCGGGCACCTTCGACGCCACCGTGGCGGGCCCGCCGGACGGCCGTCCGGTACTGCTCCTGCACGGCTTCCCGCAGACGAGGGCGGCGTGGCGGCACCAGATCGCGGCACTGGCCGCGCACGGCCACCGCGTGGTCGCACCCGACCAGCGCGGCTACTCCCCCGGGGTCCGCCCCGAGCGGCCCGAGGACTATCGCGTCGACATCCTGGTCGACGACGTCGTCGCGATCACGGAGCGGCTGGGCTGGACGACGTTCGACCTGGTCGGCCACGACTGGGGAGGCGCGGTGGCCTGGTGGACCGCCGACACCCATCCCGCCCGCGTACGCACGCTGACGGTCGTCTCGACCCCGCATCCCGGCGCCCTCGCCCACGCCCTGCGCACCGACGACGACCAGCGCGCACGGTCGCGCTACATGATCGACTGGCGTGAGACTCCCGCCACCGAGAACGAGATGCTGGCCCATGACGCCGAGAAGCTGCGTGCCTTCTACGCCGGGAAGGTCCCCCAGTCCAGTGCCGAGGCCTACGTACGGCATCTGTCCCGGCCCGGCGCCCTCACGGCGGCGCTGAACTGGTACCGGGCCGGCCGCCCCGAACGCGCCATCGACGTCATCGACGTACCCACGCTGTACGTCTGGAGCACGGCGGACCTCGCGTTCGGACCGGTGGCCGCGCGGGAGACCGCGCGGTGGGTCAAGGAGCCGTACCGGTTCGAGACCCTGCGAGACGTCAGTCACTGGATCCCCGAGGAGGCAGCCGAGTCGCTGAACCGTCTGCTGCTCGAACACCTCCGGACGACCGACTGACCCCTCGGTTTCCAGGTCGGCCGACGACCGCCTACCCCCGCCGGGCGCGGCCGGGCACACTGAGGCCGCGTCCCGCCGCCACCGCGCCCTGAGCACTCGCGCACGCATCACGGCGCCGGAGCACCGCGCACGGAAGTACGGCACGCCCGACGACCGTTCGGGCCTGCCGCGAACCCGGCCCATCGACCTCGGGGAGACTTCGGTGATCAGAGCACGCCGTACCACCACCAGACGTCCACGGCTGATCGCCTCGGTGCTGAGCCTGCTCGTCGTGACCGCGCTCGCGGTGTCCGACGCCGGCGCGGCCACGGAGCCCACGGCCGGCGCCGCGCCCTCGGCCACCTCGGTCTCCGACGTGGCCTCGGCCGTCGGTTCCCTGGGAATCGCGGGGACGAGCTGGGCCGTCGACGAGCGGACCGGGACGTTACGGGTGCTCGCCGACTCCACGGTCACGGAGGCCGGCCTGGCCCAACTGCGGCGCACCACCGGGCGTTTCCCGGGCGCCGTGCGCCTGGAACGGCTCGACGGCCCGCTCCGCACCCTCCTCTCGGGCGGCGACGGCATCTACACATCAGCCTGGCGCTGTTCGGCCGGGGTCAACGTGCAGAGCGGATCCACCTACTACTTCGTCACCGCGGGCCACTGCACCGACGGCGCGACCACCTGGTACACGAGCTCCGCCCAGACCACGCCGATCGGTTCCACCACCGCCACCAGCTTCCCCGGCAACGACTTCGGTGTCGTCCGGTACTCCAACCCGGCCGTACCGCACCCCGGCACCATCGGTTCCGTCGACATCACGGGGACCGCGACCGCCTATGTCGGCCAGTCCGTCTGCCGCCGGGGAGCGACCACCGGCGTCCGCTGCGGCAGGGTCACCGCGCTCAACGCGACCGTCAACTACGGGAGCGGAGACATCGTCTACGGCCTGATCCAGACCAACATCTGCGCCGAACCCGGCGACAGCGGCGGCCCGCTCTACGCCGGCGACAAGGTCCTCGGCATCCTCTCCGGCGGCTCCGGCAACTGCACCTCGGGCGGGACCACGTTCTACCAGCCCATCCAGGAAGCGCTGAGCGCGTACGGGTTGTCGGTGTACTGACGGCGACGCGGTCGGTGCCGAACCGCCGCGCGTGAGCCGATCGGGCCATGGCTGACTCGCGCCCTTCTCGCTCGGCTCTGGACTGCCCAGACTGCCCATCAGGGACGGCAGGGGGAGGCGGGGATGGCTGCTCGGCGTGGACGGGGCGCAGCTGCTCGGAGGAGGCGGAAGGCTCGGCTGAAGTCGGCCGTGATCGGCGGCGGTGTGCTGCTGGCCCTCCTGGTGGCGTACTGGTCGGCCGTGTGGCCGTATGTCACGGCGGCTCTGCTGCTCGGGGGCATCGGGGCGCTCGGCTGGTGGCTGTGGCGCACGGACCGGCTGGTGCGCGCACGGGACCGTCGTTGGCGACAGGACGAGGAGGTGAAGGCCGGCCGCCGGAGCCTCGCCGAGGTGGATGCCATGACGGGCACGGAGTTCGAGGAACTGGTGGCGGGCCTGTGCCGCCGTGACGGGTGCACGGAGGTCCGGCGGGTGGGTGGTTCGCACGACAACGGTGCTGACGTCCTCGGGCGTCTCCCGGACGGCCGGACCATGGTGGTCCAATGCAAGCGGTACGCCCCGAGCAGCACCATCGCGAGCCGGGAGTTGCGCGATCTGCTGGGAGCCAGAGTGCACTTCCGGGCAGAGGTGGCCGTGTTCGTGACGACTACGCGCTTCAGTCGTCCCTCGGAGAAGTTCGCGGTGGAGCACGGCATCCTCGCCGTGCACCGGGATCACCTCGGATTGTGGAACAACGGCGCTTCCCTCTTGTCGTTGAGCGGCGTGAACGGCCATGGACAGGGGGATTCCCGCCACCGGGCGCGCTGGAAGCAGGCGTACGGCAAGTGACCGACAGGGCAGTCCCGAGCAGCCTCGTGATCAGGACCTCACCCAAGGAATGACAGACGGACCTTCCTGTCCGGGTTGTCGCGATTCGTATCCACCAGGCACACCGACTGCCACGTCCCCAGTTCCAGCCGTCCGTCCACCACCGGCAGTGTCGCGTGCGGTGGTACGAACGCGGGGAGGACGTGGTCGCGGCCGTGGCCGGGGCTGCCGTGGCGGTGCTGCCAGCGGTCGTCGGAGGGGAGGAGGGTGTGCAGGGCGGCGAGGAGGTCGTTGTCGCTGCCGGCGCCCGTCTCGATGATCGCGATGCCCGCGGTGGCATGCGGGACGAAGATGTTGAGGAGGCCGTCGCGGCCGGTGGCCGCCTCCCGCAGGAACGCCTCGCAGTCGGCGGTCAGGTCGACGACCCGCTCCGTCGAGCCGGAGGTGATGTTCAGGACCTGGGTGGTGAACGCATCTGACATACACCCATCCTCACCCATTCGCCCGGTGCCGCGAGCGACCGGTCGCCCGACCGTTGATACGGGCGGTCCACTCCGCGAGACGCCATTGACCATGGCCACGCCATCTGGCTACTTTCGGCGGCATGTTGCGTTCAGCTCTGCTCACCACGCGCGGTCACATCGACCTGCTGCGGGTGGCCTCCGCCGCGTGTCGCCGCGGCTGCTGACGCCCCTTTTCGCACCCCCTCGCGCCTGCGCTCCGCTCTGCCCGCACGTCTGATCCGCGCGCACCCCCTCACCCCGGTGCGCGCCTGAGACGACGGCGCACGGTCGCGGCCCCCCAACTCCCCCCACTTTCCCTCATCGGCCGCTCTCCCCTCCGTGGAGCACTCATGAGCATCAGCCATGCCCCGCCACACCCCCACGAACCCGATATTTCCGTCAAGTCCGAGGCGGGCGACGCCCCTCTCGACCTCGAACCCATCGTCCCCGCCTCCTCCCGACGCACCCGCGTCCCCCGCTGGCTGCGCCGCACCACCGGCCCGGTCCTCCTGCTGGCGCTCTGGCAACTCCTCAGCGCCACAGGCGTGCTGGCCTCCGACGTACTCGCCTCACCGGGCCGGATCGCGCAGGTCGCGAGCGATCTGATCGCCGACGGCTCGCTGGCCTCCGCCATGACCATCTCCCTCCAGCGCGTCGCCGTCGGTCTGCTCCTCGGCACCCTCGTCGGCACCGGACTCGCCCTCGTCTCGGGCCTGTTCCGGATCGGCGAGGACCTCGTGGACGCCCCTGTCCAGATGCTGCGGACCGTGCCGTTCGTCGGTCTCATCCCGCTGTTCATCATCTGGTTCGGCATCGGCGAGGCGCCCAAGGTCGCGATCATCACGCTCGGCGTGACCTTCCCGCTCTACCTCAATGTCTACGCCGGTATCCGCGGTGTCGACGCCCAGCTGATCGAGGCGGGCGAGTCCCTCGGCCTCTCGCGATGGGGGCTGGTGCGGCACGTCGTCCTGCCGGGAGCACTGCCCGGCGCCCTGACCGGTCTGCGCTACTCCCTCGGCATCGCCTGGCTGGCGCTGGTCTTCGCCGAGCAGGTCAACGCGGACTCCGGGATCGGCTTCCTCATGGTCCAGGCACGGGACTTCCTGCGGACCGACGTGATCGTGGTCTGCCTGATCGTCTACGCCTTCCTCGGCCTGTTCGCCGACTTCATCGTCCGCTCCCTCGAAAGGCTGCTGCTGCAATGGCGACCGACGTTCACCGGCCGGTGACCACCAAGGGGCCGGACACGCCCCCGGCTCCCCGCGTCCCGTACGCGGTCCGCGTCGAGGGGCTGACCCGCTCCTTCGACGGCCGCGCCGTCATCGACGACCTCGAACTCGACGTCCGGCCCGGCGAGTTCGTGGCCCTTCTCGGCCGCAGCGGCTGTGGCAAGTCCACCCTGCTGCGCATCCTCGCGGGCCTCGACCGCGAGATCGAGGGCACCGTCCTGGTGCCGCGCCGCAAGGCCGTCGCCTTCCAGGCACCCCGGCTGATGCCGTGGAAGAAGGTGTGGCGCAACGTCCTGCTCGGACTGCCGGGCAAGCCCGCACGGACCGTCGCCGACAAGGCCTTGGACGAGGTCGGACTGGGCCACCGCTCGGACGCCTGGCCCAAGACCCTCTCCGGCGGCGAGGCCCAACGCGCCTCGCTGGCCCGGGCGTTGGTCCGCGAGCCCGATCTCCTGCTGCTCGACGAGCCGTTCGGCGCGCTCGACGCACTCACCCGGATCAAGGCCCAGCGCCTGGTGGGCGAGTTGTGGCAGCGCCGAGGCTGCGCCGTGCTGCTCGTCACGCACGACGTCGAGGAGGCCGTCCTGCTCGCCGACCGTGTCCTGGTGATGGACGACGGGGTCATCGCCCACGAACAGCGCATCGACCTCGACCGCCCGCGCGACATCACCGACCCCCGCTTCGCGGAGTTGCGCGCCGGCCTCCTGGAACGCCTGGGCGTCGACACCGCCGCCGAAGCCGCCTGAAACCCCCCACGACCACAGCGACACCACAGAACGGAACCCCCATGCGACGACGCCTCGCCCCCGCCGCACTGCTCCTCCCCCTCGCCCTCCTGCTCACCGCCTGCGGCGGCAACGCGACCGCCGGAACGGGGACCGGCACCGACGGCCAGGGCTCCCTCACCCTCGAGGTCGGTGACCAGAAGGGGGGTTCGGAGGCGATCCTGCGGGCCGCGGGCGAACTGAAGAACCTCGACTACAAGATCAAGTGGTCGACGTTCACCTCCGGCCCGCCCCTGCTGGAGGCCGTCAACGCCAAGGCCGTCGACATCGGAGGCGTCGGCAACACCCCGCCGGTGTTCGCCGCCGGAGCCGGCTCCAGGATCAAGGTCGTGGCCGCCTTCCACGGCACGTCCAAGGGTGACGCCATCCTCGTACCGAACGGCTCGAAGCTGACGAAGGCCGAGCAGCTCAAGGGCAGGTCGGTCGCCGTGGCCCAGGGTTCCTCCGCCAACTACCAGTTGGTCGCCTCCCTCAAGGAGGCCGGTCTGAGTCTGAGCGACGTCAAGGTCAAGTACCTCCAGCCGGCCGACGCGCTGGCCGCGTTCACCTCCGGCAAGGTCGACGCGTGGGCGGTCTGGGACCCGTACACGTCCCAGATCCTCGAGGGCGAGCAGGGCCGCGTCCTCACCACCGGCGACGGCATCACCAACGGCCTCACCTTCCAGGTGGCGGCGCCGAGCGCACTGGGGGACAAGAAGAAGGCCGCCGCGATCAGGGACTACCTGGAGCGGCTGCGCCGGGCGACGGCGTGGGTCCACGGCCATCAGAAGGAGTGGGCCGAGGTGTGGGCGAAGGACACCGGTCTGCCGTACGAGGTGGCGCTGGCGTCGGTGCAGCGCACCAACGCCAGCCGGATCTCGGTCGCGGTCGACAAGCCGCTCATCGCCTCCGAGCAGGAGATCGCGGACGCCTTCACCGAGCTGAAGCTGATCCCGCACAAGGTCGACTTCGCGGACTACGTGGACACGCGTTTCAACGCGGATCTGCCGCCGTCCACGACCCCCGCGCGCGGCGAGAAGTCGTAGGCCGGCCGCCGGGAAGATCTGCGACCCCGGCACAGTTGGTAGAAACGTGAACAACATCGAGGTCGTCGTCATAGGCGCTGGTCAGGCTGGTCTGTCCAGCGCCTATCACCTGCGCCGGACCGGTTTCGAGCCCGAGCGCGACTTCGTCGTCCTGGACCACTCCCCCGGCCCGGGCGGGGCCTGGCAGTTCCGGTGGCCCTCGCTGACGTACGGCAAGGTGCACGGGATGCACGCCCTGCCGGGCATGGAGCTCACCGACGCCGATCCCGCGCGCGCGTCCTCCGAGGTGATCGCCGAGTACTTCGACAGTTACGAGCGCGCCTTCGACCTGCGGGTGCGGCGGCCCGTCGATGTGCACGCGGTGCGGGAGGGCGCGGACGGGCGCCTCCTGGTGGAGACCTCGGCCGGGACGTGGGCGACACGGGCGCTGATCAACGCGACCGGCACCTGGGACCGGCCCTTCTGGCCGCGCTATCCCGGCCAGGAGACGTTCCGGGGGCGGCAGTTGCACACCGCGCAGTACCCGGGGCCCGAGGAGTTCGCGGGGCAGCGGGTCCTCGTGGTGGGCGGGGGCGCGTCGGGCACCCAGCACCTGCTGGAGATCGCCCCGTTCGCGGCCTCCACCATCTGGGTCACGCGGCGTCCGCCGGTCTTCCGCGAGGGCCCGTTCACCGAGGAGATCGGCCGGGAGGCCGTGGCGCTCGTCGAGGAACGGGTGCGGCAGGGGCTGCCGCCGCGGAGTGTGGCCTCGGTGACCGGGCTGCCCCTCAACGACGCGATCCGGCAGGGCATCGAGGACGGGGTCCTGGACCGGCAGCCCATGTTCGACCGGATCACTCCGGACGGGGTGGAGTGGAACGACGGGCGGCGTACGGACGTCGACGTCATCCTGTGGGCGACCGGATTCCGGCCCGCCGTCGATCATCTGAGGCCGCTGAAGCTGCGCGAGCCGGGTGGTGGGATCCGCGTCGAGGGGACGCGCGCGGTCGCCGACCCCCGTATCCACCTCGTCGGTTACGGCCCGTCGGCCAGCACCATCGGCGCCAACCGGGCGGGCCGCGCGGCCGTACGGGACATCAGGCGGCTGCTGGAAGGGGAAACAGTCGCCGCCTGAGGCCCCGCAGGGTCACTTCGGCGGCTGCTGCGACGCGGACGAACCGCCGCTCTTCTGCTGGGCGTTGAACTCGGCCACGTTACGCAGGTGCTCCTGGTAGTCGGCCGTGAAGCGGGTGTCGCCCGGCTTGACCGTGACGAAGTACAGCCAGTCACCGGGCGTCGGGGTGATCGCCGCACGCACGGCCTCCTCGCCCGGGTTGTCGATCGGGGTCGGGGGCAGGCCCATGCGCTGGTACGAGTTGTAGGGACTGTCGATGCGCGTGTCCGCCTCGCTCGTCCTGAGCGTGGAGCGGCCGAGCGCGTAGTTGATGGTGGAGTCCATCTGGAGCGGCATCCCGCGCTCGAGGCGGTTGAAGATGACCCGGGCCACCTTGCCCATGTCGGCCTTGGTGGCGGCCTCGGCCTGGACGATGCTCGCGATGGTGACGGCCTGGTAGACGTTCATGGCGTTGCGCTGGGCCCCGGCGGCGATCGGGGTGCCGTTGAACTTCTGGTGGGCCGTGTCGGCCATGAACGTCAGCAGCGCCTCGGGCGTGGTCTTGTCGTTCAGCGGATACGTCGCCGGGAAGAGGTAGCCCTCCGGATTGCCCTCGGCGTCGGTCGGCAGCTTCAGGTTCGCCTTGGCGAGGGCCTTCTTGGTGGTGCCGGCCGGGCGGGCGAGGACCTTGTCGACGGCGTCGTAGACCTGGCTCGCGCGCCAGCCCTCAGGGATCACCAGCGAAGTGGGCTTGGCGTCCTTGTCGCTGTCCAGGCCCAGCAGCGGCACCGCCACGGCGGTGCCGGCCACGACGGCCCCGGTCGCGATGAGGACGAGGCGGCCCCGGCGGGTCAGTCGAATCGAGCTCCGTGACGGAGTGTTCTGGTACATGCGGGCACGGTAACCCCCATATCGTTACAAACCCGGCATATTTTCAGCTTGTCGGTTCCAGTTGAGCATCCCGGCGTACGAGGGCGGCGTACCGTCCGTCCTTCTCCAGCAGTTCCTCGTGCGTGCCGCGCTCGGCCACGCTCCCGGAGTCCAGGACCACGATCTGGTCGGCGTTGCGGACGGTGGACAGCCGGTGCGCGATGGTGAGCGTGGTGCGGTTGGCGGACAGGGCGTCGATGGCGTCCTGGACGGCCGCTTCGGTACGGGTGTCCAGGGCACTGGTCGCCTCGTCCAGGATCAGGACCGGCGGGTCGCGCAGGATCGTCCGGGCGATGGCCAGGCGCTGTTTCTCGCCACCGGAGAAGCGGTGGCCGCGCTCGCCGACGACCGTGTCGTAGCCGTCGGGCAGAGCGGCGATGTGCTCGTGGATCTGGGCCGCCCGCGCCGCCGCGTGCAGTTCCTCGTCGGTGGCGTCGGGCTTGGCGAAGCGCAGGTTGTCGGCGACGGTGGCGTGGAAGAGGTACGTCTCCTGGGAGACGACGCCGACCGCGCGGGCGAGCGTGTCGAAGTCGAGGTCGCGCACGTCGATCCCGTCGAGGGTGACGCGGCCGCCCGTCACGTCGTACAGCCGCGGGACCAGGTGGCCGAGCGTCGACTTTCCGGCGCCGGTCGGGCCGACGACCGCGAGGCTGCCGCCCGCGGGGACGGTGATGTCGATGCCGTCGAGGATGGGGGCGCTCTTGCCGTCGTAGCCGAACTCGACGTCCTCGAAGCGGACCTCGCCCTTGATGGTGTCGAGGTGGACCGGGCGCTCCCGCTCGGTGATGTCGATCGGCAGGTCGAGGTACTCGAAGATGCGCTGGAAGAGCGCGAGCGAGGCCTGGATCTGGACGCCGGTGCCGAGCAGGCTGACCGCCGGGCGGAACAGTCCCTGCTGGAGCGAGACGAAGGCGACGATCGTGCCGATCGAGACGTCCGGGCCGCCCATCTGGAGGGCGAGGCCCGCGGTCCAGTAGATGACGGCGGGCATCGCGGCCATGACGATCGTGATGACGGCCATGCGCCAGCGGCCGGCCATGCTCGCGCGGACCTCGAGGTCGACCAGGCGCTCGGACTCGTCCGAGAAGGACTGGGTGAGCGAGTCGGAGCGGCCCATGGTGCGGCCGAGGAGGATGCCGCTGACCGAGAGGGACTCGGTGACCGTGGCGGCCATCGCGGCCATCTGCTTCTGGCGCTGGGTGGTGATCTTCTTGCGCTCGTTGCCGACGCGGCGGCTGATCCACACGAAGACCGGCAGCAGAAGCAGGGAGACGACGGTCAGACGCCAGTCGAGGGCGAGCATCGCGACGATCGTGGCGACCACGCTCGTGACGTTGGAGACCAGCGAGGTGGCGGTGGAGGTGACGGTCGCCTGCATGCCGCCGATGTCGTTGGCGATGCGGGACTGGACCTCGCCGGTGCGGGTGCGCGTGAAGAACGCGAGCGACATCCGCTGGAGGCGGTCGTAGACGGCGGTGCGCAGGTCGTGCATGACGCGCTGGCCGACCGTCGTGGAGATCAGGGTCTGCAGGACGCCGAAGACGCTGGTCAGCACGGCGCTGAGGATCATGCCGAGCGCGAGCAGACTGAGCAGGCCGGTGCGGCCCTCGGGGATCGCTACGTCCAGCGTCTCCTTCAGCATGAAAGGAGTGGCGACCGAGACCAGCGACGCGGCGCCGACCAGGAGGCCGACCACGGCCAGCCGGCTGCGGTAGGGGCGGAACAGCTTCAGGATGCGGCGCACCTGGCGGGGCTGCTCCTCGGAGTCGCCGGGCGACGGCCTGGCGGGTTCGTTGTCGGGGTGCATGGGCTCCTTCGGGAGACTCGTCGTGAGGGACTCACGGACCTTAGCTCATTGTTACCTATACTCACAATGAACATGGTCCTGTTATTGTTCCCGTATGACCACCCCCGATTCCGACGGCCCGCTCGCCGAGCAGCTGCTGCGGTTCACGCGGCGCGTGCACCGGATCCAGAAGCGGCACATCGAGCAGAGCGGCCTGGGTGTCACTCCTGCCCAGTCGCGACTGCTGCGCACCCTCGCGCACTACGGCTCGCCGCCGCGCATGGCCGATCTGGCCGAGCGTCTGGAGGTCGTGCCGCGCGCGGTGACGTCGCTGGTCGACGGTCTCGAGACGAGCGGCAAGGTGCGACGGGTGCCGGATCCGACGAACCGGCGGGTCATCCGGATCGAGCTCACGGACGACGGACACAAGGCGCTGCGCGAGCTGCGGGGGGCTCGGAGGTCGGCGGCGGCCGAGATCCTGGCGCCGCTGACGGAGGAGCAGCGCGAGGTGCTGGGCGGGTTGCTGGACACCTTGGTGGACGGGGCCGTGCCCGAGCCGGGGAAGCGCTGTTGAGGGCATGCTGTTGAGGGCATGAAAAGAAGGGCCGCGGCTGGTCGCCGCGACCCTCTTTTTTCGTGCAGTTGCCGTCAACTGGCTTCGGAGGCGGTCTCCTTGGCCTTCTGAGTGGGTACCGCGGCGATCGGCTTCTCGGCGTCTTCCGGCTCGAGGGCGGGGTCAGTGGCGGGCTCGGGGTCGGGCTTCCCTTCGTCCAGCACCCTCTTCGCCTTCTCCAGGTCCAGCGCGCCCTCCCAGCGGGACACCGCGAAGACGGCGACACAGTTGCCGAGCAGGTTGGTCACGACGCGCATCGAGTCCATGATGCGGTCCACGCCCAGCAGCAGGGCGACGGCGCCGGCCGGGATCGCGCCCAGCGAGGAGGCGGTCGCGGACAGGGCGAGGAAGGCCGAGCCGGGGATGCCCGCCATGCCCTTGCTGGTCAGCATCAGCACCAGGACCACGGTGATCTGCTGGCCGAGGCTGAGGTCGACGCCGACGGCCTGGGCGATGAACAGCGTGCCTATGGACAGGTAGAGCGAGGCGCCGTCGAGGTTGAAGGAGTAGCCGGTCGGCAGCACCAGACCGACGGCGTCGTCGCGGGCGCCGGCCTTGCGCAGCTTCTGCATCACACGCGGCATGACGGACTCGGTGGACGCCGTGCCGAGCGCGAGCAGCATCTCCTCGCGGATGTAGCGCAGGAACTTCCAGAGGCTGAGCCCGGTGACCATCTTGAGGGCGACGGCGAGCAGCGCGATGAAGAGCGCGGCGGCCGCGTAGCACAGGATGATCAGCTTGGCGTAGGTCTCGATGACCCCGAGGCCGTACTGGCCGATCAGGACGGCCATCGCGCCGAACACCGCGATCGGGGCGAGGCGCATGATGAAGCCGACGACCGCGAAGATGATCTCCTGGGCTTGCTCGATGGCGGGCAGCACCTTCGGCACCTTGGTGTGGCCGAGGTGGAGCAGCGCGGCGCCCACCAGACAGGCCAGGATGAGCACCTGGAGGAGCTCGTTCTCGGCGAAGGCGCCGATGAAACTGGTGGGGATCGCGTTGACGACGAACTCGGTCGTCGAGGGCAGCGAGCCGCCGCCGGTCTTCGCGTCGACCGCCGCGCTGTTCAGCGTGGACGGGTCGACGTTCATCCCCGAGCCGGGCTGGACAAGGTTGGCCGCGAGGAGGCCGATGATCAGGGCCAGTGTGCTCGCGACCTCGAACCAGATGAGGGCCTTGAGCCCGATCCGGCCGAAGGCCTTGAGGTCACCGGCCTTGGCGATACCGACGACGACCACGCAGAACACGAGCGGCGAGATGATCGTCTTGATGAGCCGGGTGAAGCCGTCGCCGAGCGGCTGGAGGTCGGAGGCGAAGTCGGGCCAGAGCTTTCCGACAACGATGCCGAGGACCAGCGCGACGGCGACCTGGGCGAAGAGTGAGGTACGCAGTATGCGTGCGACGCGTCGCGGCAGGGACGGGACGGACGGCGGCACGGGCACTCCTTGGGGGACGTCGGTGCACAGAGGCCCCGAGGGGACGTCGGAGACTTCTGCGATACGGAAAGCGGCTTCCGTGGCGATCACTTTGAAGGCGCCGTTGATCTCCCGCGAAACCGCCGTGTTTCCGCCGCGTAAATCACGTCCTTGAGTGACGCATCGCACACAACTGCCTTCAGCAGCCTCGACGATCCTCGGTGAGCACCCCCTGAACACTGGTCAGGGAGCGGTCATAACAGCCCTCCGGTCCGTACAGCCGGTAGCGCTCGCTCGTCGTGCCGACCGCGTGCCGCTGGTCGCGCGGCACGTTGACGGTCCAGGTGGCGTCGCCGGTGTAGGTGTCGTCGAGCCGCGACCACGCCGTTCGGCGGCTGTCGCGCGTGACGGTGACCGCCGCCCGGTCGCCGAGCGTCAGCACGGTCCGCAGCCGGTCGTCCGCACCGAGCGTGGTGGTGCCGTCCATGGTGTACGTCCGATGCGTACGCGTGGTGCGGGCGGGGCCCCGTCCGTCGACGGTGACCGACTCGTCGTCCGCCCAGGTGGCCTGGAGCGCGTCGACGTTCTCGCCGTCGGTCCAGCGGTGGGTGGAGGTGTTGCTGAGCGCGCGCCGGACGGTGGTGGTCACCCGGCCGTGCGAGGTGTCGACGTATCCGGCGACGGTGAGCCGGTGCGCGCCCTCGGTGTCCAGACGGTGCTCCGAACCGGGGCTGTACGTCGAGGAGTTGGTGAGGTCACCGACGGTGTGCGTGGTGAGCTTGCCGGTGACCCGTGTGCTCTTCGCGTCCTGCCAGACCAGGACGTTCACGGGGGCGCTCCATCCGGTCTGTCCCTCGGGGACGCCGACGACGTCGACCTCAATGCGGTGGGGGCGGCCGTCGTTGAGCATCCCGGCGAACGGCGTCAGGTCGTATTCGATCGGCTTGACGTCGAAGGCGCGCGGTCCCGGAACGACGTACCAGAGGAAGGGGTTGGACCAGCCACCGGTCCACACGTGCGGGAACGGCGCGGCGATCCCGGCGAGCCGGCCGTCGACCTTGATCTGCACCTCGCGGTAGGGGCCGCCCGACGCCTTGCAGGAGTACGGCGCCTCGTCGGGCACCGTCAGGTACCAGTACTCCTCGCAGCCGCCGCCGGATCCGGTGGCGTACACCTCGGCGACGATGCGTTCGCTGTTGCGCGGGGTGGTGATCGTGCCGTCGGTCGGGGTGAGGACCCGGTCGGGGGTCGCGGCGGGGCGGCCGGCGTAGAACGTCAGGGTGACCTTGACGTCGATGATGCCGGTGTACGTGTCGTCGACGACGTTCCCGATGAGCATCTCGACGTCGTGGCCGGCGCGGAAGGTGTCGCTGTAGCGCGTGACGTCCTTCTCGACCGACCACTCGATCCCGTCGGGCGACGGCTGCGGGGTCGACGTACGGAGGATCTCGATCCCGCCGACGTGCAGATAGCCGAGCCGGTCGTACTGACGCCCCTTCACCTTGCCGTCCATCCGCAGCACGACCTTGCTCCAGCGGTCGCCGCAGCCCTCGGGCGGGGTGTAAGTGCCCTTGTACGGCGTGAAGTCACGGAACCGCGCCTCGGCGAGCGTGACGTCGCAGGACCTGCCGGAGGGCCTGGTGACGGGCGGGGCGGCGGTGACGGGGTCGTGCCAGTCGGAGCCGAACTCGGCGGGGACGTCGGCGGATTGAGCGGGCGTGCCGCTCGAGCGGACGAGCGCGTCGGTCGACTGGGCGGGGGTCGCCCCGAGGAGGGTGCTCGCCAGGAGGGTCGCTCCGGCGAGCATGGACATGATGATCCGTCTCTTCATGGCCGGTGTTCTACGGCGAGTCGGGTGCCTTCCGCAATGAGGCCTCCCCCGCGAGTGCTAGCTCGCCAGGCCGTCCCTGTCCCCCATCACCACCACAGGATGCCGGTCCGGGTCGAGCGTGCGCAGCAGGTACCGCATCGCCGAACCGGACAGGCTGACGCAGGCGGACGTACCGCTGCCGTGGTCCATGTGCAGCCAGATACCGCCGCCCTTGGCGTCGCCGCCGGGCCGGGTGGGGTCGTTCGGCGGGGTGCCTTTGACCCGGTTGTAGTCGATGGCGATGACGTAGTCGAAGTCGTGCCAGTGGGACTCGGCCCACCAGCGCGGGGCCGCGAAGGCGGCGGAGCGGGTGTAGGGGAGTTTCGAGCCGGGGTCCTCCAGGACGCCGCCCGCGTCGGAGAGGGTGAACACGCCGACAGGGCTGCGCTTGTCGCCCTCGCGATGGTCGGTGGTCCAGCCCTTCTTGCCGTTGTGCGCGGGCCAACTGCGGGTGCGCTCCCAGGCGGAGCCGTGCTTCGTGTAGAGAACGACCGTGGAATCCGGCGAGTTCCTGCCGTCGCCGTAGACCGCGACGATCTGGCGGGAGTCGTCGGGGACGCGGTGCCGGAAGCGGTCGCCGATGCCCGGGACGCCGGTGGGCGCTGCGGCGGGGGCGGCGGCCGTAGGTCTCGCCGCGGGTTTCTCCGGTTCGGTCCGGGGGCTCGCGCAGGCGGCCAGGGCCGCCAGGAGGATCCCGCAGGCCACCGCACGTCGTCCATCGCTCGCCACCCCGCCATGGTCGCATCCGCCCGACCGGAAAACCGTTTGCCTCCGACCCCGCGATGACGCGAACCTTTCACGGTTTGCTACCGCCGTCCGCGGTCCCCCCCACCCCCCTGACACGAGCCACTGGGACGTCATCCGTCATGCAGATTCACGACCTTCCGTATCCCGACCCGGGTGTGCCGGACGCGCGCTCGGGTCCCCGGTTCCTGTGGTGGCTCTTCAGGAATCAGCTGGGCGGCCAACTCAGGTCCCTGGCCTGGGGACTGGTGCACTTCGTGTCCGTCTCCGCCCTGCCGTTCTGTGTGGGCCTCGCCGTACAGGCCGTGGTCGACCGGTCCGGCAGCCGGCTCGCCCTCGCGGGCGGGCTGCTGGCACTGGCCTGCGCCGGCACAGCGATCGGCGACACCTTCCTGCACCGCACCGCCATCACCAACTGGATCACCGCCGCCGCCCGCGTCCAGCAACTGCTGGCCCGCAAGGCCTCCTCGCTGGGCTCGGGGCTCACCCGACGGGTCTCGGCCGGCGAGGTCGTGGCCGTCTCCACGGGCGACATCGAGAAGATCGGCTGGTTCGTGGAGGCCGTCTCCCGGTTCACCGCCGCGGCGCTCACCGTCGTGATCGTCTGCGTGGGCCTGGTGGTCTACCAGCCGGCACTCGGCGTCGTGGTCGCCGTGGGTCTGCCGGTGCTGGCGGTCGCCGTCCTGCCGCTGCTGCCCCGCGCCACCCGGCGCGCCGACTTCCAGCGGGAGAAGGCGGGCCGTGCCACCGAGCTGGCCTCGGACACGGTGGCCGGACTGCGGGTGCTGCGCGGCATCGGCGGCGAGGAGCTCTTCCTCGACCGCTACCGCAGCGCCTCGCAGGAGGTGCGCCACGCCGCCGTCCGCAGCGCCCGCATGTGGTCCCTGATCTCCGCGATCCAGGTGCTGCTGCCGGGACTGCTGCTGATCGCGGTCGTCTGGCACGGCGTCGGACTGGCCCGCGAGGGCCGGATCACCCTCGGTGAACTCGTCGCCACCTACAGCTCGGTCATGATCCTCACCTATCCGCTGCGGCACTTCGAGGAGATCGCCATGGCGTACTCCTTCTCGCGTCCCTCGGCCCGCCGGGCCGCGCGGGTGCTGTCGCTGGAGCGTGCCACGTCCGAGGAGGGCTCGCTGGCCGGTGACCCGCCGTCCGGAGACCTGTACGACCCGGCGACCGGTGTGCTCGCGCCGTCCGGCCGGCTCACGGCCGTGGTGTGCGGCGACCCGGACGCGGCGGGCCTGCTGGCGGAACGCCTCGGCGGCCACCCCTCCGAAGGGGGGACGTCCGTGCTGCTGGGCGGGGTGCCGCTGGACGAGCTGCCGCTCTCGGTCGCGCGGACGGCCGTCCTCGTCCAGGACAAGGACCCGGTCCTGCTGTCCGGCACCCTGCGCGAGCTGCTCGACGTGCCCGCCTCGGGTGACATCGACCCGAGGGAGGCGCTGACGGCGGCGCAGTGCGACGACGTCCTCGCCGCGCTCGTGCAGGGCTCGCTCGGCACCGAGGACCCGCTGGACGCCCGGATCACCGAACGCGGACGCTCCCTGTCGGGCGGCCAGCGCCAGCGGCTCGCCCTGGCCCGGTCGCTGATCACGGACCCGGACGTGCTGGTCCTGGACGAGCCGACCTCCGCCGTCGACTCGCACACCGAGGCCCGGATCGCCGAGGGCGTCCGGAACCTGCGCTCCGGTCGTACGACCGTGGTCTTCACCTCGTCGCCGCTGCTCCTGGACCGTGCGGACCGGGTCGTGCTGGTGCACGAGGGCGAGGTCGTGGCCGTGGGCGTGCACCGCGAACTGGTGCACAAGGAACCCCGGTACCGCGCGGTCGTGACCCGCGAGACCCCATCCACCGACGACGCCCTGACAGGCGTACTGGAAGAGATCGAGGAGACGGCATGATCGGCGTGGCGCCACCGGCGTACGATCCGGCGGCCCCGACGACGGCGAACACCCTGCCCGTCGGGGGCTCCGCGACCGTGCGCGCGTACGTGACCGAACTGTTCCGCCGGCACCGCCGTGCCTTCCTGGTCCTGATCGCCGTCAACACGGTGTCCGTGCTGGCGTCGATGGTGGGGCCGTGGCTGCTCGGCGGGCTCGTGGAGCGGGTCTCGGAAGAGGCTCGTGAACTTCATCTGGAGCTGACCGCCGGGCTGTTCGTGCTCGCGCTCGTCGCCCAGGCCGTGTTCGTGCAGCAGGTACGGCTGCGCGGCGCGATGCTCGGCGAGCGGATGCTGGCCGACCTGCGCGAGGACTTCCTCGTGCGGTCGGTCGGGCTGCCGCCGGGTGTCCTGGAGCGGGCCGGGACGGGTGATCTGCTGTCCCGGATCACGACCGACATCGACCGGCTGGCCAATGCGATGCGCGAGGCCGTGCCCCAGCTGTCGATCGGTGTGGTGTGGGTCGTCCTGCTGCTCGGCGGGCTCGTCGTCACCGCGCCGCCGCTGGCCGCCGCCGTGCTGCTCGCCCTGCCGGTGCTGGTGGTCGGCTGCCGCTGGTACTTCAAGCGGGCGCCGTCCGCCTACCGCTCGGAGGCCGCCGGGTACGCGGCCGTCGCCGCCGCGCTCGCCGAGACCGTGGACGCCGGTCACACCGTCGAGGCGCATCGCCTCGGCGCGCGCCGCGTCGAACTGTCGGAGCGGCGGATCAAGGAGTGGACGGCGTGGGAGCGCTACACGCTCTATCTGCGGTCGGTGCTCTTCCCGTTCATCAACGTCACCCACGTGCTGATCCTCTCCTCGGTCCTGATGGTCGGCGGTGTGTTCGTCCTGCACGGCTGGATCGACGTCGGTCAGCTGACGACCGGTGCGCTGATCGCGCAGATGCTCGTCGACCCGGTCGGGCTGATCCTGCGCTGGTACGACGAGCTCCAGGTGGCCCAGGTGTCGCTGGCCCGGCTGGTCGGTGTCCGGGACGTCGAGCCGGACGCCGGCGACGACTCGGTGCGTCCCGACGGGCGCGAGGTGCACGCGGACCGGGTGCACTTCGGCTACCTCGAGGGCGTGGACGTGCTGCGCAAGGTGTCCCTGGAGGTCGCCCCCGGCACCCGGCTGGCGCTGGTCGGCCCGTCCGGGGCGGGCAAGTCCACCCTGGGCAGGCTGCTCGCGGGGATCTACGCGCCCCGGAACGGCCGGATCACCCTGGGCGGTGCGGAACTGTCCCGGATGCCGGCCGAGCGGGTCCGCTCGCACGTGGCCCTGGTGAACCAGGAGCACCACGTCTTCGTTGGCTCGCTCCGCGACAACCTGCTCCTGGCCCGTACCTCCGCCGTCGAGGCGGAACTGTGGGCGGCGCTGGGCGCGGTCGACGCGGACGGCTGGGCGCGGGCCCTGGACGAGGGGCTGGACACGGAGGTCGGCTCGGGCGGTCTGGCCCTCACCCCGGCCCAGGCGCAGCAGATCGCGCTGGCCCGCCTGGTCCTGGCCGACCCGCACACGCTGGTCCTCGACGAGGCGACGTCCCTGCTGGACCCGCGCGCGGCCCGGCATCTGGAGCGGTCCCTGGCCCGTGTCCTCGACGGCCGCACGGTGGTCGCCATCGCCCACCGTCTGCACACCGCCCATGACGCGGATGTCATCGCGGTCGTGGAGAACGGCCGCATCAGCGAGCTGGGCAGCCATGACGAGCTGGTGGCGGCGGACGGGGCGTACGCGTCGCTGTGGAGGTCGTGGCACAGCTGACACCGCGGCCCGGCCGGTCTCGGGAGCCGTCGTACTCCGGTGCGGCGGCTCCCCGGCCGTTCGGTGGGCGTGCACGCCCTCGCGTCACCGTCCGGCGAGGGGTCGGGGCGCGGCCCGGGCGGTGCGAGCCGCGCGACCGATCCGGTGACGGAGTTGCGGTCCGCCGGCTCCGGGGGCTGTGCGCCGCTCCGGTGCGGGGCAGCGGACCGTCCCCGGGCCTCGGGGCCTCCGCCGACCTGGTCAGGCGTGGCTCGTCCCGGTGGACCGGGCCCGTCACCGACCAGGCACGACGTGACCCGAACCCGGTGCCGCGCGGCCCGTCCGCGCGCCGTGCCGTTGCGCCGGGGTGAAAAGGGGTGGAAGGCTGGAGAGCGGCACCGGTTCGGGGAGCGTCCGGAAACCACGCGTTTCGCGCCGGACGCAGCTTGTGCCCGCACCGCGGACGGCCGCGGTGGCCACGGGCCCGGCCCCACCACCTGGAGGTATCCGTGAACAGCTCCGACGGATGGGGAGACGACGTCTACCAGCCCGACGGGTCCGAGGTCCAGGACGACGCCGGCCTGCTGGACGCGGAGGACACCCTCGAGGACGACGGTGTCGGCGACCCGCTCGACCGCGGCTGGTCTCCTCCGGAGCGTCCCTGGGCGGTCGAGCACACCGGGGTGACGGCGGCCGACCGCGAGACGTTGGACGAACGGCTCGCCGAGGAGCTGCCGGAGGCCCCCGTACCCGAAGGTGACGGCATCGGCGACTACGACGGCGGCGACGGCGAACTCCTGGACAACGAGGTCGGCGCCCGCCGCTCCGGCCGGCTCGTCGCCCCCGACGAGGGCGCCCATGAGGACGACGAGAGTGGCCTGATCGCCACGGACGTGGGCATCGACGGTGCGGCGGCGTCGGCCGAGGAGGCCGCGATGCACATCGTCGACGAGGACGCCCTGTCCGGCTGACCCCGAGGAGCACACATGCAGCAGGACAAGCACCCCGACTACCGCGAGGTCGTCTTCCGCGACCGTGCCGCCGGTTACGCCTTCCTGACCCGGTCCACCGCCACGAGCGACCGGACCATCGAGTGGGACGACGGCGAGACCTACCCCGTCGTGGACGTGGAGATCTCCTCGGAGAGCCACCCCTTCTACACCGGCAAGGCCCGGACGGTGGACTCGGAGGGACGGATCGCGCAGTTCGAGCGACGGTACGGCGGTGGGGCGGGGCAGGGCGCCGAAGGGTGAGCGTCGGCCACGACGGGCCGGGACGGTGCGGGGCGAGCGCCCCCTGAGGCCGCCCCGGTCGTCCGCTCCCGGCCCCTTCCTCAGATGAAGTTCAGCGCCGCCGCGCAGCCCACCCCGCCGAGCAGCATGAACGCCGGCATCAGCACCTTCAGCTCGACCCAGCTGCCCGCCCGGAACCGCAGGACCTTGGGCGGCCCGATCGGGTACCAGCGCTTGCGGCCCACCGGGATCGGCCACAGGATCGGGCAGCCGGAGACCGTCAGCGCGTCCCCGATGTCGTGGACCAGCGCGCCCAGCAGGACGGGCAGACCCAGCCACAGGTACTCCTGGCCCGGCGCCGCGAACAGCCAGTCCGAGCCGTTGCCCGGCTTGTCCAGGACGCCGGCGAGGATCCACGAGCTCGTCGCGGCCAGCAGCCACACCAGGATGTCGGCGCTGGAGCCGCGGGTCGCCCGCCACAGCAGGCCCTCGATGGCCAGCACCATGTGCACGAAGAGCAGCGCGAGGACCGCCCAGCGCCCGCCCGTGATCGCCGCGACCGAGGCGCCCGCACCGATCAGCACGGCCCACAGCCAGGTGTGGGTGAGGGTGCGGTGGCCGCCGGAGCGACGGGGGTCGCCCTGCTTCTTCGTCCCCTTGTAGACGGCGTACGAGAGCTTGTCGACGATCTCGCACAGGCCCCGTGAGATCGGCCCGAAGGCCCGCGAGATGGTGGCCGCCTTGTGATCGAGGTCGGGGGCGAGCGCCGCCCCCGCGCAGATCAGGGCGCCGGCCAGCAGGACCGGCCAGGGCATCGTGTGGCCCGTCGCGGCGGCCGCGGCTCCGACGCCGAGCCAGGCGGCAGCCCCCGACAGTGAGTGTGCTGGTCCCATCATCGGCGTGGCCCGCCCCATTCCTCTTGTGCCGCTGTCCAGTTGAACGGCCGTGCTGACGCTCTGTCGGCGACACAGCGTACTGCTCGTGATCTTCGCCCCCGCATCCGATTCCCCTCTGGAGCAGGAGGGCAGGCAAGATGGGTGGGTGACCCTCATCGATCAGCTGCCGCAGACCGCAGACCCCGACGCCCTCTACGAAGCCTTCGAGTCGTGGGCCGTGGAGCGCGGTCTCACGCTCTACCCCCATCAGGAGGAGGCGCTGATCGAGGTGGTCTCCGGTGCGAACGTGATCGTGTCGACGCCCACCGGCTCCGGCAAGAGCATGATCGCGGCGGCCGCGCACTTCGCCGCGCTGGCCCGGGACGAGGTCACCTTCTACACCGCGCCGATCAAGGCGCTGGTCTCGGAGAAGTTCTTCGAGCTGTGCAAGATCTTCGGCACCGAGAACGTCGGCATGCTGACCGGCGACGCGTCCGTCAACGCCGACGCCCCCGTCATCTGCTGCACCGCCGAGGTGCTCGCCTCGATCGCGCTGCGCGACGGCAAGCAGGCGGACGTCGGCCAGGTCGTCATGGACGAGTTCCACTTCTACGCGGAGGGGGACCGCGGCTGGGCCTGGCAGATCCCCATCCTGGAGCTGCCCCAGGCACAGTTCATCCTGATGTCGGCCACGCTCGGCGATGTCTCGATGTTCGAGGAGGACCTCACCCGGCGCACCGGCCGCCCCACGGCGGTGGTCCGCTCGGCGACCCGTCCGGTGCCGCTGTACTACGAGTACAAGTTCACCCCGCTCACCGAGACCCTGACCGAGCTCCTGCAGACCAGGCAGGCGCCGGTCTACATCGTGCACTTCACGCAGGCGCAGGCCGTGGAGCGGGCGCAGGCGCTGATGAGCATCAACATGTGCTCGAAGGAGGAGAAGGAGCAGATCGCCGCCCTGATCGGCAACTTCCGCTTCACCACCAAGTTCGGCCGCAACCTCTCCCGTTACGTGCGGCACGGCATCGGCGTCCACCACGCGGGCATGCTGCCCAAGTACCGCCGTCTGGTGGAGAAGCTCGCGCAGGCCGGTCTGCTGAAGGTCATCTGCGGCACGGACACGCTCGGCGTGGGCGTCAACGTCCCCATCCGCACGGTGCTGTTCACGGCTCTCACCAAGTACGACGGAAACCGCGTCCGCACCCTGCGCAACCGTGAGTTCCACCAGATCGCCGGACGCGCCGGGCGGGCCGGCTACGACACGGCCGGCTACGTCGTCGCGCAGGCGCCCGAGCATGTCGTCGAGAACGAGAAGGCGCTCGCCAAGGCGGGCGACGACCCGAAGAAGCGCCGCAAGGTGGTCCGCAAGAAGGCTCCGGAGGGCTTCGTCGCCTGGACGGAGAACACCTTCGACAAGCTCATCTCCTCCGACCCCGAGCCGCTGACGTCCCGCTTCCGGGTCACGCACACCATGTTGCTGTCGGTGATCGCCCGTCCCGGCAACGCCTTCGACGCGATGCGGCACCTGCTGGAGGACAATCACGAGCCGCGCAAGCAGCAGCTGAAGCACATCCGGCGGGCGATCGCGATCTACCGCTCGCTGCTGGACGGCGGCATCGTCGAGAAGCTCGACGAGCCGGATGCCAGCGGCCGCATCGTCCGCCTCACCGTGGACCTCCAGCAGGACTTCGCGCTCAACCAGCCGCTGTCCACCTTCGCGCTCGCCGCGTTCGAACTCCTCGACCCCGAATCGCCGTCCTACGCGCTGGACATGGTCTCCGTCGTCGAGTCGACGCTGGACGATCCGCGTCAGATCCTCGTCGCCCAGCTGAACAAGGCGAAGGGCGAGGCCGTGGCCGCGATGAAGGCGGACGGCATCGAGTACGAGGAGCGCATGGAGCGCCTCCAGGACATCAGCTACCCCAAGCCCCTGGAGGAGCTGCTCTTCCACGCGTACGACACGTACCGCAAGAGCCACCCCTGGGTCGGCGACCATCCGCTCTCCCCGAAGTCCGTCATCCGGGACATGTACGAACGGGCCATGTCCTTCACGGAGTTGGTGTCCTTCTACGAGCTCGCCCGCACCGAGGGCATCGTCCTGCGTTACCTCGCCAGCGCCTACAAGACGCTCGACCACAACATCCCGGACGACCTCAAGTCGGAGGACCTCCAGGACCTCATCGAGTGGCTCGGCGAGATGGTGCGCCAGGTCGACTCCAGCCTGCTGGACGAGTGGGAGCAGCTCGCCAACCCGGAGGAGATGACCGCCGAGGAGGCCCAGGAGAAGGCCGACGAGGTCAAGCCGGTCACCACCAACGCGCGCGCCTTCCGGGTCCTCGTCCGCAACGCCATGTTCCGCCGTGTCGAGCTCGCCGCTCTGGACCAGGTCGAGGAGCTGGGTGAGCTGGACGGCGAGGCCGGCTGGGACGCCGATGCCTGGGGCGAGGCGATGGACAAGTACTGGGACGAGTACGACGACCTCGGCACCGGTCCCGACGCCCGCGGTCCCAAGCTGCTCCTGATCGAGGAGGAGCCGGAGAACCGTCTGTGGCGGGTCCGCCAGATCTTCGACGACCCGAACGACGATCATGACTGGGGCATCAGCGCGGAGGTCGATCTGACGGCCTCCGACGCGGAGGGCCGCGCGGTCGTCCGCGTCTCCGATGTCGGTCAGCTGTGAGCACAGGAGAATCCCACCCATGACGAACCCGGCCGAAAAGCTGGTCGACCTGCTCGACCTGGAGCAGATCGAGCTCAACATCTTCCGCGGCCTGAGCCCGAACGAGTCCCTGCAGCGGGTCTTCGGCGGCCAGGTGGCGGGCCAGGCGCTGGTCGCCGCCAACCGCACCACCGAGGGCGACCGCCCGGTGCACTCACTGCACGCGTACTTCCTGCGTCCGGGCCGCCCGGGTGTGCCGATCGTGTACCAGGTCGAACGGGTGCGGGACGGCAGGTCCTTCACGACCCGCCGGGTCACCGCGGTGCAACAGGGCCGCACGATCTTCAATCTCACCGCCTCCTTTCACAAGCCTGAGGAAGGTTCCTTCGAGCATCAGCTGCCGCCGGCCCGCAAGGTCCCGGACCCGGAGTCGCTGCCGTCGGTCACGGACGAGATCCGGGAGCATCTGGGCGCGCTGCCCGAACAGCTGGAGCGGATGGCGCGCCGCCAGCCCTTCGACATCCGCTATGTGGACCGGCTGCGCTGGACGCCCGAGGAGGTCAAGGACGCCGAGCCGCGCAGCGCGGTGTGGATGCGCGCGGTCGGGCCGCTCGGCGACGATCCGGTCGTGCACACCTGCGCACTGACCTACGCCAGTGACATGACCCTCCTGGACGCCGTCCGTATCCCGGTCGAACCCCTGTGGGGCCCGCGGAGCTTCGACATCGCGTCGCTGGACCACGCCATGTGGTTCCATCGGCCGTTCCGCGCGGACGAGTGGTTCCTGTACGACCAGGAGTCGCCCGTCGCGACGGGCGGCCGGGGGCTGGCCCGCGGGCGGATCTACGACGTGGAGGGGCGGCTGCTGGTGTCGGTCGTCCAGGAAGGGCTGTTCCGGGCGCTGTAGGCCGCCCGGTCTGTGCGGCGGGTCACGCGCTTTTCCGACGCAGCCAGCCCAGCAGGCCACGGGGCGGCTGCTCGGAGGCGGCGAGGGCTGCGAACGGTTGCTCGCCGGCGGTGGCCCGCTGCTCCGGCACGGGAGCCGCTTGCTTCGCGGCGGGTCGTGGCGCGGGCCGGAGCCTGCGGGCGTCCTCCAGTGTCCGGGTCAGATCGGCCCTCAGCCGGCTGATCTCGTCCGGGTCGTCCGCCGTCATGATCCTCTCGGCGAGGTAGGCGGCGGGTGAACCCTGTGCGCCCTGGGCCGGCGGGCCCGGCCGGAAGCGGATGAGATGCGAGCGTTCATAGGGGTCCGGGACGATCTCCGAGATCTGAACGGGGTCGAGGAAGGCGGCCAGGGCCCCGGCGCTCTCCCAGGGGCCGTCGGCCACTCGCAGCAGGAACTCCCGGTGACGTCCGCGCCAGTTGCGTGCCCTCAGATCCAGCCCCGCGTCCAGCAGGTCGCGCATCCCCTCGGGCGTACGACGGGCGGTCAGCAGGGGGGAGTTCTCCTCATCGGCGGCGAACTGCCGGAGTTCCTCGGCCAGATACAGCCAGACCACCGCCCGGTACCGGTTCAGGTAAAAGCGCACCGGCGCCACCGCGCCCAGTCGCGCCAGGCGCGTGAACCTGCTGACGGGCACATCCATGACGGCCGCGCCCTCGCTGGTGCCCACGACCCGCACACGTTCCAGCAGCACGTCCGGAAAGCCGTCCTCCGTGCGCAGCCGGTCGAGCTCGGAGCGGGTGACGCGGCGGCCTCCACCGCCTTCGTCGGGGACGGTCCAGATGTGGCCGAGGTGGACGGCGAGGTCGAACTCGCTTCGTTTGAGCCCCAGTTCCCGTGCCGCGCGGCTCGGCGCGCAGGAAAGCTGGTGGGATGCGGTGACGGTGCTGCCTGACATGGTCGCACTCCCCCGTGGAGTCGGTCGCTCACGCTGTGTGCGCTCGCCGTGAAAAAACCGTAACCGGTCCGGCGGATCTCCTGGTGAGCCTGTGGATAACTCCACGGGGGAGGGAAAAGGTGCAGGTCAGAGGTCCATGGCCGAGCTCTGTTCGGGTCGGCGGACGTCCACGCCGAGGTTCTCGCCCACGCGATTGACGAGCAGGGTCATCTCGTAGGCGATCTGCCCGATGTCGGCCTCCGCGCCGCTGAGCACGCACAGACAGCTGCCGGTCCCAGCGGCGGTGACGAACAGCACCGCGTCGTCGAACTCGACCATCGTCTGACGCACTCTGCCCGCGCCGAAGTGGCGTCCGGACCCCTTGGCCAGGCTGTGCAGTCCGGACGCGACGGCGGCGAGATGCTCCGCGTCCTCGCGGCGCAGCCCCGTGCTCGCTCCCGCCACCAGCCCGTCGTTTGACAGGACCAGTGCGTGCCGTACGTGGTTGACACGCTCCGTCAGATCGTCCAGCAACCAGCCGAGTCCCTGGTTCTGCGCCATGTCTCCGTCTCCCCGTGTGACGTCTCCCCCTGGCCGGAGGATCTCCCGGCCACCCTTCCCGACGGCCAGTGCCTCGGCAAGGAGGACGGGCCAAGCCGCCGAAGATGGCCGAACCTTTGCTCGGTCACCGGGTCATCCCACCGAGTCGAGCAGTCGGGCGGTGTGCATCCGTCCCGCGTACTCGACGAGTCGGATCAGCACTTCCTTGCCCGAGTCACGGTCCCGGGCGTCGCAGAGCACCACGGGGGTGCCGCTGTCGAGGTCGAGGGCGCGGGAGACGTCCCCGGCGTTGTAGGTGCGGGCACCCGTGAAGCAGTTGACGGCCACGACGAACGGGATGTGCCGGTGCTCGAAGTAGTCGACCGCCGGGAAGCAGTCCTCCAGGCGCCGGGTGTCCGCGAGGACCACGGCGCCCAGGGCGCCTTGCGACAACTCGTCCCACAGGAACCAGAAACGGTCCTGGCCGGGGGTGCCGAAGAGGTAGAGGGAGAGACCGGAGCGGATGGTGATGCGGCCGAAGTCCATGGCGACCGTGGTCGTGACCTTCTGGTCCACGCCGCCGGTGTCGTCGACCAACTGACCGGCCTCGCTGAGGAGTTCCTCGGTGCGCAGCGGCCTGATCTCACTGACCGCGCCCACCAGGGTGGTCTTGCCCACGCCGAATCCGCCGGCGACCAGTATCTTCAACGCCAGCGCGGTCGACTCGCCGCCCTGGGCATCGGAAGTCTCGGAGACCATTGATCACTTCTCTCGGGAGTACCGGTAACGGCCGACGGTGCAGGTGTGCGAAGTCAGCATGATGACAACTGCGGCACCCCTTCGCGGGGTTGCACCGCTATTTGACCGATGTGGCCGGTTCGCGCGCGTTCGGTTACGAAGTTTCATCTACAGTGCCCGCAGTCCTTCGATCACCTCGCGCAGAATCCGTTCGTCAGGAAGCTGCGCGGGCGGTACCGGGCGGCTGACGGTGACGCAGCCGAGTTCCAGAAGGTCGCCGAGGAGCACTCTGACCACGCCGAGGGGCAGGTCGGCGTCCGCGGCGAGTTCGGCGACCGACTGGGTCTCGATACGGCACAGTTCGATCAGGACCCGGTGTTCGGGTCCGAGCGCGGTGTCGTCGTCGACGCCGGGCGCGGCCGCGTCCAGGGTGACCAGGGCGATGAGGTCGAAACGCACCCCGGTGGGGCCGGGTTGGGTGCGTCCGCCCGTCATGGCGTACGGGCGGACGAGAGGCCCCGCCTCACCGTCGTACCACTGACTGCCCTGCTCGCGCGGGGCGTCCGTCATGTCCTCCGTCATGAGCGTGGACCGCCTTCTCGTCTCATCCGGCGGGAGGCCGCGCGGCGACGCGCGGTGCCGTGTACAGGTGCTCGCCGACGCGCTTGACGAGCCGTGCCATCTCGTAGGCCACCAGGCCGATGTCGGCGGTCACGGCGGTGAGCAGGGCGAGGCAGGAGCCGTCACCGGCGGCGGCCACGAACAGGAAGCCGTCGTCCATCTCGACCATGGTCTGGCGCACTCCGCCCGCCCCGAAGTGGCGGCCGGCGCCCTTGGCCAGGCTGTGGAAGCCGGAGGCCACCGCGGCCAGGTGCTCCGCGTCCTCGCGGCGCAGATCGGTCGACGCCCCCACGGCCAGGCCGTCGTTGGACAGCACGACGGCGTGCCGTACCTCGCTGACGCGCAGCACCAAGTCGTCCAGCAGCCAGTCGAGTTCACCGGACCGCTGGGCGGCCCTCATGCTGGGGTCCTGGATCATGCGGGATCTCCTTCGCTGCTGTCGCTGACCGCGGCGGGATCCGGGGCGGCGCCGCGGCCGGGACGGCGGCCGCCGCCGCGTGCCCAGCCTTCGCGGTAGGCCGCCATCCGGTCCCGTACGAGCTCGGGGGTGCGCCCGTCCTCACCCCGGGGGTCGGAGTGTGGTTCCGGTTCCTCCGTACGTGGTTCGCGCAGCTGAGGGGCGAGGTTCGCCTGGCGGACGCGGCGCGGGAGGTCGTCCGATTCCTCGGAGTCGTCCGGGGGACGGTGCAGTCGCAAGGTGGTGACTCCGGGGGGTGGGGTGTCGGACCCGGACGCCGCCCTCGCCGGCGCCGCGACCTCCGCCCTGGCCTCCGCCGCGACCGGTGCGGGGGCCACCAGTGCCGGCCGGTCGGCCGGGGCGTGCACGGACTCCTGCGGCCTGGCGGCGCCGGGTACGCGCGCGTACACGTGTTCCTGGTCCACGGCCTTGCGGGGGGAACGTTCCTCCGGACCGCTGTGCAGCAGGGAGGTGGGCAGCAGGACGACGGCCGTGGTGCCGCCGTAGGGCGAGGTGCGCAGGTGGACCTTGATGCCGTGCCGGGCCGCGAGCCTGCTGACCACGAAGAGTCCGAGCCGGTCGCTGTCGAACAGGTCGAGCGCCTCGGACTGCTCGATGCGGTGGTTGGCCTCGGCGAGGGACTCCTTGCCCATGCCCAGCCCTCGGTCCTCGACCTCGATCGCGTAACCGTTGCCCACCGGTTCACCGGTGACGCGCACGCGCGTGTGCGGGGGCGAGAACTGCGCGGCGTTCTCGACGATCTCGGCCAGGAGATGGGTGACGTCGGCGACGGCCCCGCCGATGACGGACGCCTCGGGGAGCTGTCGTACCTCCACGCGCGCGTAGTCCTCCACCTCGGAGACGGCGGCGCGCACCACGTTGGTCAGGGAGACCGGCATGCGCCAGGCCCGGCCGGGTGCCGCTCCGGAGAGGATGATCAGGCTCTCCGCGTGCCGCCGCATACGGGTGGTGAGGTGGTCGAGCCGGAAGAGGTCGCTCAGCTCGTTGGGGTCCTCGGAGCGGCGTTCCATGTTGTCCAGCAGGCTCAGCTGGCGATGCACGAGGACCTGGCTGCGGCGGGCGAGGTTGACGAACACCCCGGAGATGCCGCTGGCGAGTTCGGCGCGTTCCACGGCGGCCCGCAGCGCGGCGCGGTGCACGGTCCCCAGGGCCTCGGCGACCTGCCCCGTCTCGTCCTCCGACGGCGGTCCGGGCGGGGCCTCGGCCTGGACGTCGATCTCCTCGCCGGCGCGCAGCTTCCGCATCGCCTCGGGGAGTTTGCGCCGCGCGATCTCCAGGGCGAGGTTGCGCAGGCCCTCCAGCTCGATGACCAGGCCGCGTCCGATGCGTACGGAGATGACGAGCGACGCGACGACGGCCGCGAGGCCGAACAGGACGGCGGCACCGGCCGGGGTGAGCAGACCGCGGGTGAACGGGTCCGCCTGGTCCGCGACGCCGCGTCCGGCGTCCTCCTCGATGGTCCGCATCCCGTCCTGCACGCGCGCGTGTGCCTTGCTCCAGGTGGTCTCGGGCGCCGCGGCGATCGCCGACGCGCCCGCGCGGCTCGCGAGGACCTTGTCCTCGACGGTGTCCACGGCCGCGTAGTCGCTGCCGTCGGCGAGGTCCTGCCAGGCGGCGCGTTCGGGGCCACGCAGGTCGGCGACGGCGGCCTCGGTGAGGGTGCGGCGGGTTTCGACGGCGCCGGTGAACAGCCGCAGCCGCTCGCCGTCGATGCGCCCGGCGAGACGTGCGGCGCCCAGCAGGACGTCCTCCTGGGCCAACGCCTCTCCCGCGCGGGAGAATTCGAGCAGCACGCGCGCGTCGGAGCCCAGTTCGGCGTCCTGGATGCCGGTGAGGGCGCCGCCCACGCCGAAGGCCGTCGCGATGGTCCGGGTGTAGCGCCCGTACGTCTCGTCCCAGCCGACGCGGCGGTCGAGCACCGCGGCCCGCACGGAGCGCAGTTGCTCACCACCGGCCACGAAGGTCTCGAGACGCTGGGCCACTCCGGCGGGCAGTTCCTCGCCGTCGGCGACGGTGTTGTCGTCGCCGAGCCGGAGCTTGTCCAGGGCCTTGTCCGTGCGTTCCGCGAGGGTCTTGAGGTCTGCGCCGCGGCCGCCGGTCGGGACGATCGCATAGCGCACCGCGGCCGCGCGTTCCGCCTGGAGCGCGGCGACGGCGGCCGCGACAGGGGCCCGGATCTCGGCGTCCACCCGCTGCAACTGCCGCAGCCTGGAGACGTCCTGGGCGGTGGTGACGGTGGCGTACGCCCACAGGGCCAGCAGTGAGACGACCGGCACCATCAGCAGGCAGACGATCTTGGCGCGCACGGTGCGCGGGCGTATCAGCCACCGTCCCGCGGGCGTGGGCGTCTCGTCCGGTACGGCGCCCGCCGGCTCGTCCAGGCGTTCGTCGGCCGGTGGTCCGGCGTGGGCGCGGCGGCCGCGGGCGGGGGACGGAGCCGATGCCTCGGCGCCGTTCGTGTGGGTCCTACGGGATGTACGCATGGCCTCCTGCCTCGGAAGTGGTCGGTGGGCGGGCCCGGTGGCCCGTCAGCGGGCGGCGCTCTCGACCGGCCGCTGGGCCGAGACGGACGCCTCGCGCTCCCCCGAGGTCGGCGACAGCGCGACGAAGGCGGAGGTCAGGAAGAGATAGGACCCGAGGCCGACGGCGAGGGGGAAGATGAACTGCATCGCGGTGGCCCCGGGCAGGGCCGCGTCGGACGGGCTGACGCGCACGCTCACCGAGAACATCCCGGTGTAGTGCATGCTGCTCACCGCGGCTCCCATGATGAGCGAGGCGACGGTGACGGCGACGGGCGACTTGATGTTGAGCGCGGCCCACAGGGCGGCCGTCGCGGCGACGACGGCGATCAGCACGGACAGTCCGACGAGGGCCGGGTCGTACTTCACGTCGCCGTGCAGTCGGACGGCGGCCATGCCCAGGTAGTGCATGCTCGCCACGCCGAGTCCGGTGGTGAGCCCGCCCAGGAAGAGGGCCCGCCCGCGGTCCTTGCTGTAGCCGACGGCGAAGACGCCGGCACAGACGACGATCATGGCGACGAGCAGACTCACGATGGTGAGCGGCACGTCGTAGCGGATGTCGGTGCCGCTGACGCTGAAGCCGAGCATGGCCACGAAGTGCATGGTCCAGATGCCGGTTCCGATCGCGGAGGCGGCGGTGATGAGCCAGTTGCGGCGTGAACGCCCCGTGGCGCCGAGCGCGCGGACCGTGCAGCGCAGCCCGAGTGCGGCGCCGATGCAGGCCATCACGTACGACAGCACGGGGGTCAGCCAGCCGAGTGCGGCGTGGTCCAGGTGTCCCATGGCTCCGGGACGCTAGTCGGGGCATGGGCGCACAAAGGGGGCGCAGTTCGAAAGGTGTTGGAATATGACGCAGAGATGCACCTGAACGATCGCGCCGCGCTCGAACGTGTGCGCAGGAGCATCATCCTTGTCGGTGAGAGATCATGCGGACCATGAGCGACGACCACACACATGTCCAGGAGTTCTTCGGTGCCCGAGCCGCCGACTGGGACGCCCGCTTCCCCGACGACGGTCCCGCCTACGCCGCCGCGGTCGTCGGCCTCGGGCTGCGTGAGGGGGATCGCGTGCTCGACGCCGGCTGCGGCACCGGGCGCGCCCTGCCGCCCCTGCGTGCGGCCGTGGGGCCCTCGGGAGTGGTCCTCGGGGCCGATCTGACACCGGCCATGCTCCAGGCCGCCGTACGGGCCGGACGGGACCGGGACGGGCAGTTGCTGCTGGCCGACGTGGCCGCGCTGCCGCTGCGCGCGGAGTCGCTCGACGCGGTGTTCGGGGCGGGGCTCATCTCCCATCTGCCCGATCCGGCCGAGAACCTGCGGGAGTTGGCCCGTGTGGTGCGTCCGGGCGGCACCCTGGCGCTCTTCCACCCGATCGGCAGGGCGGCGCTCGCGGCACGACAGGGCCGGCAGATCACGCCGGACGACCTGCGTGCGGAGCCCAACCTCCGGCCTCTGCTGGCCGGTTCCGGGTGGCGCATGACGTCGTACGCCGACGAGGACACCCGGTTCCTGGCCCTGGCCGTGCGGGACGCCTGACCTGGCGGCACCGCCCGCCCCTTCAGCCCCGCCCGGCGACCACCGCCGCGAAGGCGTCGGGGTTGTCGAACATGACGTTGTGGCCCGCGCCGGGCACGGTCACCACGCGCACCCCCGCGGCCTCCAGATCACCCCTGCCCTCGAGTTCACCGCTCAACTCACCCTGCAGATACACGCGCTCCACGGTGAGAGCTTCGAGGATGTCGCGCATGACGGGGTCGGAGCCGCGCCTCAGCCCGACGGCCGTCCGGTGCAGCGCGCGCGGGTCGGCCAGTCGCATGGTCGCCGCCCACAGGGGCCCGACCTGTTCCAGCACGCGCGCGTAGCCACCAGCGACGAAGGCCTCCTCCTCGTGGGAGGCGATGCCGCTGCTGCCCGCGGCGGGCGGCGGGAACGCGTCCAGGTTGGCCTCCGTGAGCACCAGCCGGGAGACCAGTTCGGGGCGCCGGTGGGCGAGCACCAGGGCGACGGCGCCGCCCATGCTGTGCGCGATGAGCTCGGCCCGCGTGACACCCGCCGCGTCCAGGGCCGCCGCCAGCGCCCCGGCATGGTCGTCGAGGGTGTAACCGAAGTGCTCGGGCCGGTCGCTGATGCCGTGTCCGGGCAGGTCCACGAACAGGCTCCGGCTGCCCGCGAGTTCGGGCCGGGCCGCGATATGGGCGTGGTACACGGACGAGACCGACCCCAGTCCGTGCACGTACACGCGCGTGGGTTCCTCCCCGGGCACCTCCGTCCAGCGGATGCGGCTTCCCTTGCCGTCGAACTCGGCCTGCTTCATCGCGTCCTCCCTGTGCGGCGTGGCGGCGTCCATGGCGGCACCCTCGCGAGCCGCCCTGGCGAACCATCGCCACGACAATACATCTGTTACGAGGTATTGAGAATGCGATGTATTCGTCGAGCGATGTACCCCGGCCGTACGGCAGAATGCGGGCATGCTGGAGCTCGCCATCCTCGGATTCCTGTACGACGCCCCTCTGCACGGCTACGAGCTGCGCAAACGCATCGCGGCGCTGACCGGGCACGTGAAGCCCATCGCGGAGAGCACGCTCTATCCGGCGATCAAGCGTCTGGAGAAGGCCGGGCTGCTGGAGCGCGCGACGGAGCCCGGTTCCGTCGCCGCGCCACGTCACGTCCTGACGCTCACCGAGGACGGCCACCGCGATCTGCGCCGCCGACTCGCCGAGCCCGTACAACGCGACATCACCGACGAGAACCGCTGGTTCACCCTGCTCGCGTTCCTCCGGCACCTGGACGACGCCGCGGCGCAGGCGGCCGTACTGCGGCGCAGGCTGTCGTTCCTGGAGGAACCCGCGAGCTTCTTCTACGAGGGTGACCGGCCGTTGCGCGCCGAGGAGCTGGACGATCCCTTCCGGCGCGGCATCCTGACGATCGCGCGCGCCACGTCCCAGGCGGAACTCACCTGGCTGCGGGCCACCCTCGCCTCACTTAACGGCTGAGGACACCGAGGCGCCCCTCGTACGCGTCACGCACCCAGCGCCGCGAGCACCACGGACCTGGCCTCCTCCTGGACCTGCCGCAGATGGTCCGCGCCGAGGAAGGACTCCCCGTAGATCTTGTAGACGTCCTCCGTGCCCGAAGGGCGGGCCGCGAACCAGGCGTTGGCGGTGGCGACCTTGATGCCGCCGAGGGCGGCGCCGTTGCCGGGAGCCTCGGTGAGCACCGTGGTGACCGGCTCGCCGGCGAGGGTGTCGGCGGTGACCTGGCGCGGGGACAGCTTGGCGAGCAGCGCCTTCTCCTCGCGGGAGGCCGGGGCGTCCACGCGCGCGTAGGCGGGGGCACCGAAGCGGTCCGTGAGACCGGCGTAGTGCTGCGACGGGGTCCTGCCCGTGACCGCCGTGATCTCGGAGGCGAGCAGCGCCAGGATGATGCCGTCCTTGTCGGTGGTCCACACCGAGCCGTCCCGGCGCAGGAAGGACGCGCCCGCCGACTCCTCGCCGCCGAAGCCCAGCGAGCCGTCCGACAGGCCGTCCACGAACCACTTGAAGCCGACCGGGACCTCGACCAGCGGCCGGCCGACGTCCGCCGCGACCCGGTCGATCATGCTGGAGGACACCAGGGTCTTGCCGATCCCGGCGCTCGCGGGCCACTGTTCCCGGTGCGAGAACAGATACGAGATCGCCACCGCCAGATAGTTGTTGGGGTTCATGAGGCCCCCGTCGGGTGTGACGATGCCGTGGCGGTCGGCGTCGGCGTCGTTGCCGGTGGCGATGTCGAACCGGTCGCGCTGCTCGATGAGCGAGGCCATGGCGTACGGCGAGGAGCAGTCCATGCGGATCTTGCCGTCCCAGTCCAGCGTCATGAAGCGCCAGGTGGGGTCGGTGAGCGGGTTGACGACCGTCAGGTCGAGCCGGTGCTGTTCGGCGATCCGGCCCCAGTAGGCGACCGAGGCACCGCCCAGCGGGTCGGCGCCGATCCGCACGCCGGCGGCCCGGATCGCGTCCAGGTCCAGGACGTTCGGCAGGTCGGCCACATAGGTGCCGAGGAAGTCGTAGCGGGCCGTTCCGGGTGCGGCCAGGGCACGGGCGTAGGGGATGCGCCGTACGTCCTTCAGACCGCCGGTGATGATCTCGTTGGCGCGGTCCTGGATCCAGGAGGTCGCCTCGGACCCGGCGGGGCCGCCGTTCGGCGGGTTGTACTTGAAGCCGCCGTCGGCGGGCGGGTTGTGCGAAGGGGTGACCACCACGCCGTCCGCGAAGCCGGAGGTGCGGTTCCGGTTGTGGGCGAGGATGGCGTGCGAGACCGCCGGAGTGGGTGTGTAGCCGTCTGCCTGGTCGATGAGGACGCTCACGTCGTTGGCGGCGAACACCTCCAGCGCCGTGATCCGCGCGGGCTCGGAAAGGGCGTGGGTGTCGGCGCCGAGGAAGAGCGGGCCGTCGGTGCGCTGGGCGGCGCGGTACTCGCAGATGGCCTGGCTGGTGGCGGCGATGTGGTCCTCGTTGAAGGCCGCCGCGAGCGACGAGCCGCGATGTCCGGAGGTACCGAACGCCACCCGCTGCCCGGGCTCGGCCGGGTCGGGGTGCAGCGCGTAGTACGCCGTGACCAGGCGGGCCACATCGATGAGGTCCTCGGGCCCGGCGACCTGTCCCGCTCGCGCGTCCTGCATGTGCCCGCTCCTCCGCAAGAGTCGATCGTGGGGTTACGGCCCCATTCTCCCCTGTCCGGTGCGCCGGGACGCGCACCGGGCGACCGTTGTGGCACACGTACGACGGATGCGACGATGCGGGTCGGCGAACGAGGGGACACCGACGTGACGCACGAGGACCAACGGCCGCCCGCCGCCGTGCTGTTCGACGCGCTGGGCGCCGACTACGAGAAGGCGTTCGCCCATGCCCCCGCGCACCTGTCCGCGCTGGAGTGGCTGATCGAGCGGCTGCCGCCCGCCGCGCGGACGCTGGACGTGGGCAGCGGCACCGGGCGGCCCACCGCGGCGGCGCTCGTCGGGGCGGGGCACTCGGTGCTGGGCGTCGACGTCTCCCCCGTCATGGTGGAACTCGCCACCCGTCAGGTGCCCGGGGCCGAGTTCCGCAGCGCCGACATCCGGGACGTCCCGCTGGACGCGGACTCGTTGGACGGGGTGTGCGTGTTCTTCTCGCTGCTCCAGATGACCCGCGCCCAGCAGTCGGCACTGATGCGGCGCCTGGCCCTGGCACTGAGGCCCGGTGGGCATCTGGTGCTGGCCACCGTGCCCGCCGACGTGGAGGACGTCGAGGTGGTCTTCATGGGCCAGCCGGTCCGCGCGACGAGCTTCGCCGAGGACGACGTGATCGGCCTGGTGGAGGCGGCCGGGCTGACGGTGCTGTCCCGGCACAGCCTCACCTTCACCCCGGACCACCCCGCCGCGGAGCCCGAGCCCCATCTCTTCCTTTACTGCCGCCGCGAGGAGACCGGGCTCTGACGCTCAGCGCTCGCGTGGCTCCGGGCTCGCCGGCGGCTCGGCGGGCGTCGGCCCGGGCCGGCTGAAGAGAACGGCCCGCGCGACGGAGGGGGCGAACAGGGCGGTGACCGGCTCGGCGAGGACCAGCACGGCGCGGAAGGCACGCCCCACGACGGGGTCGCCGGGCGACCGTTCCGTGACCCGGCGCAGGTACCAGCCCGCGACACGGTCCGCGGGGCCGGCGGCGACCGCGGTGCCGACCGCGCCCGGCATCCCGCGGTCCGCTCCGGCCGAGATGTCCCACGCCTGCCGGGATGCCGCGAGCAGCGCCCGCTGCGCACGGCGCGTGGTGGGGGTGCGGCGACGGTCGTCGAGCGTGTCGCGCAGGGCGACCGCGCTCATCGCGGCGATGGCCATGCCCTGCCCGTAGATCGGGTTGAAGGTGCACAGGGCGTCGCCGGTGGCGAGGAATCCGGCCGGGCGGCGGCCAGGCAGGTCGTAACGGCGCCGGATGTTCGCGGTCCGCCGGTAGCCGAACGCCGGCGTGAGCGGTTCGGCCTCCTCCAGCCAGCGGTCCAGGAGCGGATGCGCCAGTCGCTTGGCGTACGCCTCGAACTCGTCGTCGCCCGTGGGCGGTTCGTCGCCGCGCAGCCCCGAGACGATGACCAGATGGCTGCCGTCCTCCAGGGGCAGCGCGCCACCGCCGTTGACCTGGTCGGGCCCGGGATAGACGTAGTGGCCGAGGGTCTCGCCGTCGAGGGCGCCCTTGCGCCCGCGGTAGACGCGCGAGGCGTAGGCGAGCCCGGTGTCGATGGTCTCCTCGTGCGCGCTCTCGGCACCGATCGCCGCGAGCCACTGCGGCGCCTTGGTGCCGCTGCCGGAGGCGTCGACCACCAGGTCGGCCTCCAGGGCCCGGGATTCCGCACCGACCTCGCCGGAACGTTCCCGCAGGAGTACGCCCCGTACCCGCGAGGCATCACCGAGAAGCCCGACGGCCTCGGCCCCCTCCACCACGCCGATCACCGGATTGGCGAGAACCCGCCGCCGTATCAGCTCCTCCAGCTGGGCGCGGGAGCCGGTGTATATGTGCGTCGAAGCGGGCCACCGGCGGAGCCAGCGGCCGTTCTGCCACAGCACCATGTCCGACGGCATCCCCACCCGCGGCGCCCCCGCCTCCTCCAGTTCCGTCAGGAAGCCCGGCAGCAGTGACTCCAGGGCCGTCTGTCCGCCTTCCAGCAGGACGTGCGGATGCCGGCCCTGGGGTACGCCCGGCCGTGGCCCGGTGGCCTCCGGGAACCGGTCGCGCTCGACGACGGTCACCCGGTCGCAGTGCCCGGCCAGGACGTGCGCCGCGAGGAGTCCCGCGATGCTGCCGCCCACGACGACCGCGTGCCGCTCGCCCCGACCGCCGCCGCCCTCGCTCCGACGGCCCGTTCCTACGGCAGAGTTCACCGATCCGCTCCCTTGGTCGCCCTGTGGTGAGAAGGCACAAGTATCCTTCGCCACAAGGAGCGTTGACTGAGTTCCGGCCCTCGAGGGCGTCTCGAACCCGCCATCCCATGAGGGCCTGTCCGCCAGGCGGAGCGCGCCGCCCTCTTCTGTCGCCGGAGATCCAACCCTACGTTGAGCAGGGGGAGATGAACGATCGGTCAGCCAACCACGCAGGGGGAAGGTGGTCAGCATGTTCGGCAGGGTCCGCAAGTCCTTCGCCAGATTTTTCGACACCGTGCGCGCCGATACGGACGACGGCCGGGACAAACGCACGCACAACCTGTTCGAGGCCGCGGCGGCGTACGTCTCGGCGTGTGCCGAGGACGACCAGGACCAGATCGACGAAGCCGCCGGCTGGGTGTCTCCGGAGGCGTTGTCGTTCGGGGTGAGCGAGCTGGCGTGCCGGGCGGTCATCGCGCTCGCGCGGGAGCGCGACGAGTCGCCGCAGACCGTGGCGCGTGCCCTCCTGGGACTTCCGGCGGCCTGATCGACGGTCCAAAGAGGCCGATTCGTCCAGTCCGGCCGGAAAACAGCAGCTCCGGGTGGGCTGGACAGTCGTGACAAGCGGCTTCCACGCACACTAGGGTGCGCGCCGTTGGACATACCGATGGGGAGGCTGGGATGGCCGGGACGGACGAGGACACCGTCGCCGCCGCGGACGACGCGCTCTATGTGCTGACGGCGGTGCTGCTGACGCCGGCGAAGTTCCCGAGCGTGCTGGGCGACGACTATCCGGAGGCCTGTGCGGCGCTCGGTCTCGCGCCGCTCGCCGACGGGTACGGCCTGGTGCTCGGCCAGGACGGCGACGGCTCCCGCTGGACGGTCGTCATCGACGACGTCTCGCTGGTCGCCGTCGCCATCGCGTCCTGGGACTGCGGCATGGAGTACGACCTGTCGCCCGACGAACGCACGGTCGTGGCCGCCCTGCCGGGCTGGCCCCTCGCGGTCGCCGTCGCGGCTCCGAACGTGCCCGCGCCGCACGATCCCGCGCCGGAGGTCGACGGTCCCCCGCTGACACCGCCGGACACCAGCACGTGGGGACCGGCCCAGCGCCGGCTGGGGGCCGACGAGATCGCCCTCCAGTGGGCCACCTGGCGTGAGCAGATCGACGACGCCGACTTCCCGGTGCCGGAACCGGTCGAGCCCGCCGACAAGGGCGAGGAGGACGCTCCCAAGGGTCACAGCGGCATCCGGCGGGTCCTCGCGGAGGCCCGCGCGTACGTGGAGACGCCGCCGCCCCTGGGCCGGGTCCGTTCGTCCTTCGCGCCGGGCGACGCCCGCACCCTGCGCGCCGACGGCCCCGGCTGGTCGCTCGTGGCCAGGACCGACGACATCGCGTTCGTGCTGCTCGACGACGAGCCCGGCGAGGTTCTGCCGGTCGGCCGCGGCCCGGAGCTGCCGGGGCTGCTGGAGGCGCTCGACAAGATGGCCGTACGTCCCCTCTGAGCCGGGTCATCGACGGCCGCGGCCGTCCGGGTCCACCAGCAGGGCGTCCACGACGGTGTCCGCGTCCTGGTGGGCTCTGAGCGCGTCGAGTTCGGCCCGCCAGGGTTCGTCCCAGGAGGCCGCCCGGCCGCCGGCCCGGACGAGGTCCAGCGCGAGGCGGCCGGTCACGGCGGAGCCTCGGGCACGGAGGGTCCGCGCGGCGGCGAGCAGGGCGGCACGCACGCGTGGCCGGTGCAGATCGGCCGGTACGTCATGCCGCGCCGGCAGCCGTCCCGCCCCTGCCTCGCACTGCCGTGCGACCTTTTCCCACCGGTGCTCGTCGTGTTCGCCGTCGCGTACGAGCGCCATGGCGCTGTCCCAGCTCACACGGGCGGCGTCGGCGTGGAGTCCCACGGTCTCCAGTGTGTCGGCGAGCGCGTCCAGCATCGTCGGCGGCTCCGCGCACCCTCCTGGATCCGAGTATTCGGCGCACGCGTGCAGCCGCCGCAGCGCGTCGGCACGCGTGCGTGGGTCCACGGCTCGTGCGGCCAGGGCGTCGAATGCGCCTCTGAGCGCCGCCTCGGTCAGCGGGCCGGGCGGCAGCCGGACGAGTTGACGCGCGGCCGCGTCCCACACCTTGCGCGGGCGGGCCGGGGCCGCGAGGGCGTCCGCGAGCGCACGGGCCCCGCCGGGTGCCGGCCACGTCGCAAGCACCTGGCACGCGGCGACCGCGGTGTCCTCGTCACCCGTCTCCACCAGCCGCACCAGGAAGGCGGCGTAAGCCTCCCTCGGCACCGTGAAACCGAGGCCCACGCGCGCGTGCACGACCTCGTCGCGCACGGCGGCCTCATGGACGGCCCCCATCAGACGGTCGGCCACGTCCCGGCGGTCGATCGCCGGGAGCAGGACGCGGGCGAGGACGGCGCGCACGTCCCGATGCTGGTGCGGCACGTCCCAGGCCGCCAGGAGGGCTTGGAAGGCGTCCGGCCGTGGGAGGTCGGCCAGCGCCCGTACGGCTTCCTTGCGGGCGCCCACCGGGCTGTCCGCGGCGCAGGCCACCGGTGCCAGCAGGGGCACCGCGTCGTCGTCCGGCAGCCGTGTGATCAGCCGCCGCACCGAGGCCATCGCGGCGCGGCCGCGCACGCCCCCGGTTCCCGCGTGCCGCAGCAGGAGGGTCACGCGATCGCGGCCCGGGACGTCGCCGAGGGCCCCGAGGGCCGCCGCTGCCACCGGTTGGGGGGCGTCCCGCGCGAGCGCCGTCAGACGTTCGGGGTCCCTCAGCAGCCGCGCCGCATCGGTCCGCACGCGCAGCGGAGCCGATTCGTCGAGCACCACGCGCGCGTGATGTTCTTCCCAGGCGTCCCGCTGGGCAGGCAGCCACCTTCCGGCGACGCCGGGCGCGAGGCGCGGTGTCCACGCGGTACGGCGGGTCCGCAGCCGCCCCGTGAGGCCCTCGCGTGCCGCGGCCAGGACGGGGTCGAGCAGATCGGTGCGGCGGGTGGCGACGGTCCGCAGGACGACGGGAACGGTGACGAAGGTCGGGTCCAGGGCGATCAGTTCGGCGCAGCGCTGTTCGCGCAGCCGCGGCGGCCGCACCCATACCGCCGCGGCACGCGTCGCGAGGTGCGGATCGTCGCACTCGACGGCGACCCGCCGTGCCGCGGCGTCGAGTTCCGGCAGCGCGGTGAGATGTGTCGCGAGGAGTTCGGCGAGGGCGGTGCCCACCTCGGGCCGGCGCAGGGCCGTGGGTGCGATCGCCGTCCAGATGGCCCGGGCGGTCGTCTCGCCGACGCGCAACGGGGGCAGCGCATCGGTCTGTTCCGGCCGTGTGACGAGTTCGCCGAGCAGTCCGGCCGCATAGGCTGCCCGGTCCGGTCGGCCGGTCGCCGCCGCCCGCTCGACGACCCGCTGGAGCAGCCGGCGCGCGGCTCTGACGGTGCCTTCCGTCGCGTCGCGTGCCTGGACGGTGGTGAGGACGGCGTCACGCAGGACGCGTTCGGGCAGTGCGGCGAGCAAGTGTCCGGCGGTGCTCGCGAGTTGTTCGAGCGCGGGACGGCGCACGGCGTCCTGGTCGTGCCAGGCCCGTTCGCAGTCGGCGGCGACGCGTGCGAACTGCTCGGGGTCACCTTCGAGTTCGGCGCAGACCAGCAGGGCGGGCCAGGCCAGGGAGCGCTGTTGGAGGCGGTGGTTGTCCGCGAGCGCCTTCAGCAACGGTTCCCCCTCTGCGAGCGGCAGGGCCTGTGCCGCTCGGGCCAGGGTCCATGGGCGACGTTCGCTGCCCACCGCCGAGGGGCGGACCAGGTCTGCGCGGTCGGCGGGTTCGAGGGCGGCCAGCGCGCCCACCAGTGCCGGGACGGGCCGCGACGTCGTGCCGGTGTGCTTCTCGACGATGCGGCGCCGCTCGGCGGGTGGGAGGAGGCCGAGCAGACCGTCCGGGGCGACGTCGGTGCGGCCCGGGGCGGTGGGCCGGCGTCCGGTGCAGCGGCAGTGCTCGGCGAGTTCCACCAGGTCGTGTGCGGGCAGGGCGAGGAGCTTGCGGCGCAGCGAGGGCGGCAGGGGGCCCACGGGGACGAGGCGCTCACGGGTGCGGTCGCCGGGGCCGGGGCCGGGGGGTGGTGTGCGCAGTACGGCCAGTGCTTCGGCGGGCCGGGTCAGGGCGGAGAGGACGGCCGCGGGAGTGAGGAGCAGCGGTGTCCGGTCCAGCAGCAGGAGTGCCGCGTGTGGGTCGCGCCGGGCGGCGAGCGATGCGACGGCACGGTACTGGCGGGTCGAGTGCTGGGGCCGGTGCGCGCATTGAGCCGTCACGTGTACGGCGACGGCGTAGGGGGCGGTGCGGGCCAGGGAGTTGAGGACGCCGGGTGCCGGGTCGACGCGGGGCAGCCATGCGGCCACCGTCTCGGGAGGGCAGGCGGGCAGGAGTGCGGCCGCTTCGCGACCGCCGTGGCGTTCGTGGATCTCCGGCAGCAGCCTGGCCGCCAGTGCCGTGCGGCGGCTCAGCTTGAGGAGGCGATAGGTGTCGTGGCGTACGGCCCTGATGTCGCTTAGAGCCAGGCGTTCCAGGGCCTGTTCGGGTACGGGCAGCCGGACGGCCGCCGAGCGGGCCCGGCGTCCCAGCAGCGGGTCCGCGAGCGCCTCCGCCACCCGTTCCAGGTCGCGGCGGACCACGGCGAGGAACAGGGCGGTGTGCCGGTCGGCGGGATCGCCGTGGTCGAGGGCGTGGTGGAGCGTCTCGTAGGCGCCCGGAGCGAGGGTGCGGGCGTACCGCGCCAGGGCGCTCGTACGGGCCGGGAAGGGCAGGGTGTCGAAGTGGGCCCTCAGCCAGGCGGACGTCAAGGGCGCCGGCGGGTTCTGGGGCTGTCGGGACGGCGTCGGGGACGCCTCGTGTGCGGCCATCAGCGCTCACCGTGGAGTCGCTGGGCCCCCTTTCCGAAAGTCATGTCGGTCATGGTGGGGTGCCGCCGACCACCTGCGCAAACGGATTTCTCGCGCCTCGTCGATCTCCTTTCCCCGTACGGCACTTCACATACGGCGCCCTCATTCCATGTGGCCCCGCCCCATGGATGGCGTCGTACGGCACTCGCACCATGAGGCAGCCCGCGACTCCCCGACCCGTCCTGGAGGCCCTCATGCACCTGTCCCGAGGCGTCCCGCTCCTCGCCGCCGCACTGGTGGCGACCGCCCTCACCTGGCCGACTCCCGCCGCAGGCACGACAGATGGTCACTGCGCACGACAGGACCGCGTCCACGTGCCGGGCGCGGCCTTCCAACGGAGCGCGTGCCTCCCGGACCTGACGACCACCGGGCTGGCCGGCACCCCGTACACCGACATGGCCGACCAGGCGGGACTCACGGCCAGGGCGACCCGCACGCCGTCCGGAGTTCCGGGTGTGCAGATCGACGGCTACTTCCCGGACTCGTCCCGGTTCAACGCCACCCACGGATGGCAGCACGACGCCCAGTTCGTGATCAGGCTGCCGGACCGCTGGAACGGCGGGCTCGTCGTCACCGGCGCGCCGGGTACGCGCAGGCAGTACGCCACGGACACGGCGATCTCCGACCGAGTGCTCGCGCAGGGCTACGCCTACGCCGCGACCGACAAGGGCAACAACGGCGCCGACTTCTACCGCGACGGCACCCGCCCCGGTGACGCGGTCGCCGAGTGGAACGCGCGCACCACCCAGCTCACGCGCGCGGCCGAGCGTGCGGTGGCCCGGCGTTACGGACACGCGCCGAGGCGCACGTACATGACGGGCATCTCCAACGGTGGCTATCTGACGCGCTGGCAGCTGGAGAACCATCCGGAGCTGTACGACGGCGGCGTGGACTGGGAGGGGGCGCTGTGGACCGCGGACGGGCCGAATCTGCTCACCTCGCTGCCCGCGGCCGTGGCCCGAATGACCGGTTCGGCGCGGGACGAGGACCTGTACGCGGTGGGCTTCGCGCGCGGCTCGGAGTTCCTGTGGCCGTACCACGAGAAGGTCTATTGGGGAGTCACGCAGAAGATCTACCGCGCCGAGTTCGACCCTGCCTACGACCCCGCCTGCCCCGGCCCGACCGCCGGGACCACCACGGAACAGGTGCTGGCGCCCTGTGCCGGCGACGCGGTCTACGACTACGCCGCGCGCCCGGCGTCCGTCCATCGCGCCGTGGCCCGGGTGGCGCTGACCGGACGGATCGGGCGCCCGCTGATCACCCTGCACGGCGACCTGGACGCGCTGCTGCCCGAGGCCGCCGACTCCGCCGTGTACGCGCGCATGATCGACGCGAGCGGCAGGGGCCGGCTGCACCGCTCCTACACGGTCGAGGGCGGCACGCACGTCGACGGCCTCTACGACACCTATCCGGACCGGCTGCGGCCGATCCTGCCCTGCTACCGGTCGGCCTTCGACGCGCTGGTGTCATGGGTGGAGCGGGGCACCCCGCCGCCCGCGGACCATGCCGTGAGCAGGCCCGCGAGCGGCGACGTGGTCGACTCCTGCACCCTGGCCGACCGGGCCGAGGCGGCCCGGTAGCCCAAGGGGTCTCAGCGACCGAGCTCCTTGCGTGTGACACGGCGCAACCTGCGCCGCTGCGAGGGGTCCAGCGTGAGGTACGCGGCGGCCGGTACTCCCAGGACGATCAGGAGCGCGGCCCACCACGGCAGCCAGATCAGCAGAAGGATGCCGACCGCCACACCTCCTGCGGCGATCTTCGCTCTCTTCGACATGTGTCGCCTCCTCCGCGGCCACTGCCGCTCTCTGTCCTGAGAACGGCCCCGCGCTCTCCACGGTTCCGCACCACGACCCTGAGACGTCCCTGAGTCGCTACCCCTAGGCGTCCCTGAGACAGGGATACCCACCCTCTCCATGAGGTGACCCACATCACGGCCCGGCCATTCCGGGTCGACCGGGCGCGTGCTGTACCCTCGGCCACTCCGCGCTGAGTAGTCAAGTTTGAGGAGTGTCGCATTCCTGTCCCGAGGATTCCCGCGGCAACACCGTCCGAGATCTCTGAACTGGCCCGTTGCTGTGCCGTGTTCGCCCCCGGCGACCCCGCCCGCACCGGTTCGGTGGCTTTCTGGGACCCCGAGGGTGACGCGCCGCCGGCCGTCGCGTCGGGGTCCGTCGAGGACCTGACCGTCGTCGTGCCCGGCGCGGAGGGGGTGGAGACGGTGACCGTGCCGGCCGTGCTGCTGCCGGTGCGGGCGGCCCTGCCCGTCCTCACGCGTGCGCGTGCCGCCACGAACGGCCATCGGGCGACCGTGTTCTGGGGCACGGCCGCCGTGTACGCACTGCAGCTCGCGGCCCGCGGGCTGCTGCTGCCCGGTCTGTCCGAGGGCGACCACGACGCCTGGCGCGTGGGTCCGTTGCGCCCCGAGGACGTCGAGCGCGTCCGGGCGCTGGCCGCGGCGATGCCGCCCGAGGCGCACGCCGTACCGCTCGACGGCGGCGCACCGCTGCGGCTGCCCGACCCCGAGCGGCTGCTGCGCGCCTTCCTCGACGCCATCGCCGACACCCTGCCCCGCTCCCCCGCCGCGTCGCTCGTGACCGGTGGTCCCGCCTACGCGGCGCGGGAACCGCAGCACGTACCCGGGCACCGGGCCTGGGCGGCCGATGTGGCCGCCGGTCACGACGCGGGCGTACGGCTGTCGCTGCGGATCGAGGTAGCCGGTCTGTCGACGGCGGCGCAGGACGAGGCCGCCCCGGCGTTCCGGGCCGTGCTGCAGGTGCACGACCTGAGCGATCCGGCGCTGGTCGCGGACGCCGCCGAGGTGTGGGCGGGGCCGGGCGGGGCGTTCGGCCCCCGTGCGCGGTTGGACGCCCTGCTCGCGCTGCGCCGCGCGGCCCGCGCCTGGCCGCCGCTCGCGCCCCTGCTCTCGGCGGCCGTGCCGGACGAGATCGAACTCGCCGACGACGAGGTCATCGATCTCCTCTCGGCCGGCGCCCGGACCCTCGCGGTCGCCGGTGTCGACGTGCACTGGCCCAGGGAGCTCGCCCGCGAACTGACGGCCCGCGCGGTGGTCGGTCCGCCGGACGACGCGTCGGAGCCCGGCAGACTCTCCTCGGACACCCCGTCGTTCCTCTCCGCCGACGCGCTGTTGGCGTTCAACTGGCGGTTCGCGCTCGGCGACCAGCAGCTCACCCGCGCGGAGCTCGACCGGCTGGCCGAGTCGAACCGCCCTGTCGTGCGGCTGCGCGACCAGTGGGTGCTGATCGACCCGCAGGAGGTACGCCGGGCCCGCGCCCAGCAGGACCGCAAGATCACCCCCGTCGACGCGCTAGGCGCCGCTCTCACGGGCTCCACGGAGATCGACGGCCAGCGGGTCGAGGTGCACCCCACAGGATGGCTCGCGGCCCTGCGGGAGCGGCTCGCGGACCCCGAGGCACAACAGCCGGTCGAGCAGCCCGCGGAGCTCGCGGCCACGCTCCGGGACTACCAGCGGCGCGGCCTCAACTGGCTGGCGCGGATGACCTCCCTCGGACTGGGCTGCTGTCTCGCCGACGACATGGGACTCGGCAAGACGATCACGCTCATCGCCCTGCATCTGCACCGGCAGACGGATGCCTCCACCGCCGGACCCACGCTCGTGGTCTGCCCGACGTCCCTCATGGGCAACTGGCAGCGCGAGATCGAGAAGTTCGCCCCCGGCACGCGCGTGCGCCGCTTCCACGGGCCGCGCCGGGACCTGGACGCCCTGGCCGACGGGGAGTTCGTGCTCACCACGTACGGCACGATGCGGCTCGACGCCGGCCGGCTGGCCGACGTGTCGTGGGGCATGGTCGTGGCGGACGAGGCACAGCACGTCAAGAACCCGTACTCGGCGACGGCACGGCAGCTGCGTTCCATCGGCGCACGCGCACGCGTGGCGCTGACCGGCACCCCGGTGGAGAACAACCTGTCGGAGCTGTGGGCCATCCTCGACTGGACGACTCCCGGCCTGCTGGGCCGCCTCGGCACGTTCCGCGCGCGGTACGCGCAGGCCATCGAGGGCGGCCGGGACCCGAAGGCCGCCGAGCGGCTGTCGCGGCTGGTGCGCCCGTTCCTGCTGCGCCGCCGCAAGTCGGATCCGGGCATCGCTCCGGAGTTGCCGCCGAAGACGGAGACGGACCGCGCGGTGTCGCTCACCAAGGAGCAGGCGGGTCTGTACGAGGCCGTGGTGCGCGAGACGCTCGCGGAGATCTCCGGAGCCGACACCATGGCGCGGCGGGGGCTGATCGTGAAGCTGCTGACCGGGCTGAAGCAGATCTGCAACCACCCGGCGCAGTACCTCAAGGAGGACCGGCCGAGGATCGTCGGACGGTCGGGAAAGCTGGAGCTCCTGGACGAGTTGCTCGACACCATCCTCTCCGAGGGGGCGAGCGTGCTGGTCTTCACGCAGTACGTGCAGATGGCCCGCCTCATCGAGCGGCACCTGGCCTCCCGCGGGGTGCCCTCGCAGTTCCTGCACGGCGGCACGCCCGTGGCTCGGCGGGAGGAGATGGTCCAGCACTTCCAGGACGGTGAGGTCCCGGTCTTCCTGCTGTCGTTGAAGGCGGCGGGCACGGGGCTGAACCTCACCCGGGCCGAGCATGTCGTGCACTACGACCGCTGGTGGAACCCGGCCGTGGAGGCGCAGGCCACCGACCGTGCGTACCGGATCGGGCAGAACCGGCCGGTGCAGGTGCACCGGCTGATCGCCGAGGGCACCATCGAGGACCGCATCGCCGACATGCTGAGCCGCAAACGGGAGTTGGCCGACGCGGTGCTCGGCGCCGGGGAGACGGCGCTGACGGAACTGACGGACGCGGAGCTGGCGGATCTGGTCGAACTGCGAGGGGGCACACGATGAGTGACGAGACGGAGCGTACGTTCGCCGCGTTCCCTCCCGCGCACGGGAGGGGCTTCGCGCAGAGCTGGTGGGGCCAGGCCTGGCTGAAGGCGCTGGAGGACGCCGCGCTCGACACCGCGCAGGTGAAGACCGGGCGAAGGCTCGCGCGCGCGGGTGCCGTCGGCGCGGTGTCGGTACGGCCGGGGCGGATCACGGCCGTCGTGCAGGACCGCGACCGCACCCCGCACCGGGCCGATGTGCTGCTCGAGCAGCTGTCCGACGACCAGTGGGACCGCTTCCTGGACATGACCGTCGAGCGCGCCGGCCATGTCGCGGCTCTCCTGGACCGCGACATGCCTCCGCACCTGGTCGAGGACGCGGCGGCCGCGGGTGTCGAGCTCCTGCCCGGGATGGGCGATCTGGAGCCCGAGTGCGACTGCGGCGCCTGGGACCACTGCGGGCACACGGCCGCGCTCTGCTACCAGGTCGCGCGGCTGCTGGACGAGGACCCCTTCGTCCTGCTGCTGATGCGGGGCCGCGGCGAACGCGCCCTGCTGGACGCCCTCCAGGACCGCACCGCCGTACCCGATGAGGCGCCGGCCCACCAGGAGGGCGTGGACGCCGCCGAGGCGTACGCGGCCGGGGACATCCTTCCGCCGCTGCCCGCCCTGCCGGAACTCCCCGAGGAGCCCGGCGTACCGCCCTCCCTGGACACCGAGACGCCGGCCCCCTCCGGTGTCGATCCGGCCGCCCTGGAGTTCCTGGCCGCCCGGACCGCGGCACAGACACACCGCCTGCTGGCCGAACGGGACGCTTTCGACGACGAGTTGACGCTCGCCCAGGACGCCGTCCGCCTCGCCGTGAGCGCTCAGGAGACCGCTGTGCTGGAGCGGTTGTTGGAGGGATCAGGGCGCACCACGGAGGAGTTGGCGCTCGCCCTGCGCGCGTGGCGGGACGGAGGCGTGGCCGCACTGGAGGTGCTCGAGGAGGAATGGACGGTCGGGGGTGAAACGCTCGCACGCGCGCGTGCCGCGCTCGACTCGGCGTGGGACGAGGAGGAGCGGCCGTCGTTGCGGGCGAGGGGCAACCGGTGGACGGTCGTGGGCTCTTCGAGCCAGTTGCGTCTCGGTCGGGACGGCCGCTGGTGGCCGTACCGGAAGGAGCGGGGCCGCTGGGTGCCCGCGGGAGGTGCCGTCCAGGATCCCGCGACGGCCCTGGCCGCGGCTCAGGAGGTCCTGGAGATAGGTTGACGTGCCATGAGGCACTTCGGCCAGGACATCCTCACCGTCGCGGACGAGCTCACCGAGGCGTACACCGAGATCTTCACCGCGCCGCCGTGGGACCACCGGAACGCAGAGGAGACCCGCTCGGCGTTCCGGGAGCGGCTGGAGACGGACGCGCGCCGCCCCGGTTTCCGTGCCGTCCTCGCGCTCTCGGACAGCGGTGGGGTGGACGGCTTCGTCACGGGCTGGACCACGCCGTCTCCCTTCCGCAGCGACCGCGCGTACGGCAAGGTCACCCGCCGGCTCGGCGCCGACCGGGTCGACGAGCTGCTGGTCGGCGCCTTCGAGGTCGATGAGTTGGGCGTACGGGCGCGCGCCCGCGGCACGGGTCTGGGCCGTCGGCTGCTGTCGGCCCTGACCGCCGGAGTGCCCGAGGGCCGGGCGTGGTTGCTGACCTGGGACCAGGCGCACGACACGCTCGCGTTCTACCGGCGTACCGGCTGGACGGAGCCCGAGCCGCTACCCGGCCAGGAGACGGACGTGGTCGTGTTTCTGTCACCCGCGAGGGCTGCTACGACTCCGTGAGGCGGCCCTGCCACAGCATCGGCAGGACGTGGTCCCTGACCGCCGGCGCGATCCGGATGTCGTCCTCGTGCCCGGTGATCCAACGCAGATGCGCGAGTTCGGCGGCGGGGCGGGGCACCTGGGCGAGACGGGCGCCGTAGAGGGACATCCGCATGGGTACGCCTTCGAGGGCCGCCACGGCCTCGACATCGGCCAGGAAGCGCGGTTCCAGGGGCCGTACCCCCAACTCCTCGTCCAGCTCGCGGTACAGGGTCTCCAGAGGCGCCTCGCCCGGGTCCGGTTTGCCACCCGGCACATAGAAGACCTCGGGAGCCGCCTGCTTGCTCACCACCAGGAGCCGCCCCTCGCGGACGATCGCGGCCGCCACGACTTCCAGTACCTCTCGCGTCATGGGCCCCATCCTCACCCACGCCCGGACGAGCTCCTGCCGACGGTACGTACATGCGGCCGCGGGGCGGCGTCCGATCACGTCAGGGGCGCGGTCAGCTTGCGGGTGCCCTGAGTGTCGGCGGCCAGGCTGCAGGCGACCTTGTCGATGCCGAGCCGGTAGCCGGCGGGGTCCGGGTACTGCACGAGTGTGCCGCGCACGGTGGCTCCGGGCTGGTCCGCCGCCTTGCTGTCGAGGGTCCGCTCGCACAGGTCCGATGCGGCCTTCTTCAGGGCCGCGTCGGTCGTGTAGTCGCCCTGGAGTTCCGCGATCTTCACGACCTCGGCGTCGTGGGGTTTCCCGCAGGGGCGCTTGGCCGCCTGCCCGGGCCGGTCGCCGTCGGTGTCGAAGCAGTCGCCGGTCCGCAGCATGTAGTAGGGCACTTCGTCGGACGCGAAGGACGGGAACAGTGATTCGAGGCCGCTCGGGAACTCGCTCGGCAGGTCGCTGGGGAACTCCGAGGGCAGTCGGGTCGGCAGCTTCGTCGGGAGCTCGCTGGGCAGTCCGCTCGGCAGGCTCAGCGTGGGGCGGGGTGAACTGCTCGCGCTCGCGCTGGGCTTGCCGCCCGGCGAGTCGTCGTCGCTGCCCGACACCATCAGCACGATCGCGGCGACGGCGGCACCGACCACGAGCACGGCGAGCAGGATGAACAGCGGATTGCGGCCCCGGCCCGGGCCACCGGGCGGTTCCGGCGGAGGAGGCGGCTCCCATCCCCCGTACGAGGGCGGTCCGTTGCCTCCGGGAGGCGGGCCGTACCCGCCCGGCGGCCCATAGCCCCCTCCCGGGGAGCCGAAGCCTTCAGGAGGGGGGCCGAAGCCGCCGCCGTAGGGCGGCGTGTCGTCCGGCGGCCCGGGCGGCTGAGGCGGTACGGGCGGCATGGCCATACCGTCCAGGGTCGCCGGGCTCGGGGCACGGCGCGACCCCCGCACGGAAGTTGATACCGACTCATGCCAAGGACGGCATGGTTCCGGAGCATTCCGCACGGGGGCCGGTCAGACGCGGAGACCGATGCACACACGCACGCGCGTGCGTTCAGCCGCGGGCGCCCAGCAGGTGGTCCATCGCCAGCTGGTCGAGCTGCTCGAAGGCCATACCGCGCGCGGCGGCCGCCTCCACGTCGAACTCCTCGAAGGCCGTACGGTCCGCGAGCAGCGACTTCAGGCCGTCCGCCGCCGTGGGCTGCGCCAGCTCGTCCAGACGCGCGGCCCGCAGCGCCTCCTGGACCTGCGGGTCGGCACGGAAGGCGGCCGCCCGCTCCTTGAGGATGAGGTAGTTGCGCATGCAGCCCGCGGCCGACGCCCAGACACCATCGAAGTCCTCGGTCCGCGGCGGCTTGAAGTCGAAGTGCTTCGGACCCGCGTAGCCGGCGGTCTCCAGCAGGTCGACCAGCCAGAAGGCGGACCGCAGGTCGCCCGCGCCGAAGCGCAGGTCCTGGTCGTACTTGATGCCGGACTGGCCGTTGAGATCGATGTGGAAGAGCTTGCCCGCCCACAGGGCCTGCGCGATGCCGTGCGGGAAGTTCAGCCCGGCCATCTGCTCGTGGCCGACCTCCGGGTTGACGCCGTAGAGCTCCGGGCGCTCCAGGCGCTCGATGAACGCCAGGGCGTGCCCGACCGTGGGGAGCAGGATGTCGCCGCGCGGCTCGTTCGGCTTGGGCTCGATCGCGAACTTCAGGTCGTAGCCCTGCTCGGTCACGTACTCGCCGAGGAGGTCGAAGCCCTCCTTCATGCGGTCCAGGGCCACGCGTACGTCCTTGGCGGCACCGGACTCCGCGCCCTCGCGGCCGCCCCAGGCGACGTAGGTCTCGGCGCCGAGCTCGACCGCCAGGTCGATGTTGCGGATCGTCTTGCGCAGGGCGTAGCGCCGCACGTCACGGTCGTTCGCCGTGAACGCGCCGTCCTTGAAGACGGGGTGCGTGAAGAGGTTGGTGGTGGCCATCGGCACCTTCATGCCGGTCGCGTCGAGGGCCTCCCGGAAGCGCTTGATGTGGCCCTCGCGCTCGGTGTCCGAGGACCCGAAGGGGATCAGGTCGTCGTCGTGGAAGGTCACCCCGTGGGCGCCGAGCTCGGCCAGGCGCCGCACGGTCTCGACAGGGTCGAGGGCAGGCCGCGTGGCGTCGCCGAACGGGTCCCTTCCCTGCCAGCCGACGGTCCACAGGCCGAAGGTGAACCTGTCCTCGGGGGTGGGCTGGTAGTTCATGTCGCGGCTCCTTGCTCGCTTGCGACTATTTCGTCATGGCCGTTTACAAATTAGTATGCGATCGCGTCTCTGGGAAGAGACAAGATGTCTCCGACGGTCTTCGGACGGAGACACGAGCCGCTTGAGCACGCAAAAGGGAGAGCCCGATGTCAGCTGCCGAGGGTCCGCTCGTCGTCGGCGTGGACACGTCCACGCAGTCCACCAAGGCCCTGGTCGTCGACGCGTCGACCGGAAGGGTGGTGGCGAGCGGACAGGCATCGCACACCGTCTCCTCCGGGGCGGGGCGCGAGAGCGACCCGCGCCAGTGGTGGGACGCGCTGTGCGAGGCCCTGCACCAGTGCGGTGACGCGGCCCGCGAGGCCGCCGCCGTGTCGATCGGCGGGCAGCAGCACGGCCTCGTCACGCTGGACGCGCGGGGCGAGCCGGTACGTCCCGCCCTGCTGTGGAACGACGTGCGCTCCGCGCCGCAGGCCGCCCGGCTCATCGAGGAACTGGGCGGGCCGAAGGCCTGGGCCGAGCGCACCGGCAGCGTGCCGGGCCCGTCGTTCACGGTCACGAAGTGGGCCTGGCTCGCCGAGAACGAGCCGGACGCGATCCGCGCCACCAAGGCGGTGCGCCTGCCGCACGACTACCTCACCGAGCGCCTCACGGGCCAGGGCACGACCGACCGCGGCGACGCCTCCGGCACCGGCTGGTGGGCGTCGGCGACCGAGGCGTACGACGAGGAGACCCTCGCGCACATCGGCCTCGACCCCGCGCTGCTGCCCCGCGTGGTCCGGCCCGGCGAGGTGGCGGGGACCGTGCGTGACCGCCATGACCTGCCGTTCTCCAAGGGCACCCTGGTCGCCCCGGGCACCGGCGACAACGCGGCCGCCGCGCTGGGCCTCGGACTGCGTCCCGGCACCCCCGTGCTGAGCCTGGGCACGTCGGGCACGGTGTACGCGGTCTCCGAGCGGCGCCCCGCGGACCCGACCGGCACCGTGGCGGGCTTCGCCGACGCGCACGGCGACTGGCTCCCCCTCGCCTGCACCCTGAACTGCACGCTCGCCGTCGACCGCGTCGCCGCCCTGCTCGGCCTCGACCGGGAGGCCGTGGAGCCCACCACCGGTGTCACGCTCCTGCCCTACCTGGACGGCGAGCGCACCCCCGCGCTGCCGGGCGCCTCCGGACTCCTGTACGGCCTGCGGCACGACACCACCGGCGGCCAGCTCCTCCAGGCCGCTTACGACGGCGCCGTCCACGCGCTGCTGGGCGCGCTCGACCTGGTCCTCGACGAGGACGCGGACCGTTCGGTCCCGCTGCTGCTGATCGGCGGCGGCGCCCGCGGCGGGGCCTGGCAGGAGACCGTACGCCGGCTCTCGGGCCGTCCCGTGCAGATCCCCGAGGCCAAGGAGCTCGTCGCCCTCGGCGCGGCCGCCCAGGCGGCGGGCCTGCTGACCGGCGAGGACCCGGCCGCGGTCGCCCGACGCTGGAACACGACCGCCGGCCCGGTGCTGGAGGCCGTGGAGCGGGACGAGACGACGATGGCGAGGATCTCCGGGGTACTCTCCGACGCGGCTCCGCTGCTGGACAGGCCGACGGAGACCGGCTGAGACGTCCGCCGCCGGACAGGCGCCCGGCGGCCCACCAGGGTCGCCACCGCTTGACGAGCTCGCGGAGAACCGTATCGATCACCAGAGGACTGACGGAGGCATGACCGCACCGCTGCACGACGCCCACCCGGCCGGACCGGGGCGCGCGCTGCCCGACACCCAGCAGGGCATGCGCCGCCGCAACCTGGCCCGCGTCATGCACACCGTCAGCGCCGAGGGACCCCTCTCCCGGGCCGCCGTCGCCTCACGGATCGGACTGACCCGGGCCGCCGTGTCGACCCTCGTCGACGAGCTCATACGGTCGGGCCTGCTCGAGGAGCTCGGCCCCGAGCGGCCGGGCCGGGTGGGCCGGCCCGGGTCGGCGCTCGCCGTCAGCGCACACGGTCCCGCCGGGATCGGCGCCGAGGTCGGCGTCGACCACCTCGCGGTCTGCGCGGTCGACCTGCGCGGCCAGGTGCGGGCCCGGGCCGTACGGCACGGTGCGAACCGCGGCCGCTCCCCCGGGCCGGTGATCGAGGAACTCACCGAGCTGATCGACCAGGTCGTCACCGAGGCGGAGGGCGAGGGCCTGTGGCCGACGGGGCTCGCCGTGGCCGTGCCCGGCCTGGTGGCACGCGACGGCCGTACGGTGGTGCGCGCCCCGAACCTCGACTGGCACGACACCGACCTCGGCGCCCTGCTGCCCACGGCGTTCCCGCTGGCCGTGGACAACGAGGCCAACTTCGGTGCCCTCGCCGAGCTCTGGCTCGGTGACGGCACCCCGCTCGACTTCCTGCACGTGTCGGCGGAGATCGGCATCGGTGCGGCCGTCGTCGTGGCCGGCGGTCTGCTGCGCGGGACCCGCGGCTTCGCGGGCGAGCTGGGGCACGTACCGGTGGAACCCGAGGGACCGCAGTGCCCGTGCGGCGGGCGCGGATGCCTGGAGCAGTACGCCGGCGAGGAGGCCGTGCTGCGGGCCGCCGGTCTGGAGCCGGGGGGCGACCGGGTCGGGCTGCTCGCGGCGCGGGCCGCCGAAGGGGACGAGGACGTACGCCGTGCCCTGCGGGACGCCGGGCGGGCCCTCGGCGTCGCGCTGACCGGGGCGGTCAATCTGCTGGACCCCGAGAACGTGGTGCTGGGCGGTGAGCTGTCCGGGCTCGCACCCTGGCTGCTGCCCTCGCTGGAGGCCGAGCTGGCCCGGCGGACGGCGGGGCCGCCGTGCCCGGTGTCCGTGTCGCGGCTGGGTCCCGAGGGGCCGTTGCTGGGGGCCGCGCACTCGGTGGTACGGGCTGTCCTCGACGACCCTGCCGCCGTGGCCGAACGGGCCTGACCCCAGGGCGACTTCGCTCTGGTCCGCTCGCCTCGTTCACTCGCCCGAGTGAGCGAGTTGTCCACAGGTCGCAGGCCGTCCACCGGAACCCGCCGCGTCCTTCTGCCCAACCCGCAAGCGCCGTAACGTGATGCCCGCGAGTCGCTCCAGCCGGTGCGGCATCCGCCTCCCCTGGTGCCGAAACGGAGCAGTGCAGCCATGAGCGACCCCCGGATCCTGACCGTTCGGCCCGAACCGGGCGAGTACGCCTGGACGTTCGGCGGTGCGCCGCCCGTGGCACGCATCGCGCCCGGCACGGTTCTCGACCTGTTCACCGAGGACTGCTTCGCCGGACGGGTGCGGTCCGAGAAGGACCTGGTCTCCGAAGTGTGCGAGTTCCCGTTCCTGAACCCGCAGACCGGTCCCTTCCACGTGGAGGGCGCCGAGCCGGGCGACACGGTCGCCGTGCACTTCGTGTCGATCGAGCCGGCCCGGGACTGGGCCGCGTCCACCACGGTCCCCCTCTTCGGCGCGCTCACCTCGACCCCGACCACGGCCACTCTGCAACCGCCGCTCCCGGAGACCGTCTGGATCTGGCAGCTGGACCGGGCCCGCCGCACCGCGCTGTTCCGGGCACACGACAGCGACTTCGAGGCCGAGCTGCCCCTGGACCCGATGCACGGCACCGTCGGAGTGGCCCCCGCCAACCTGGAGGTCCGCTCGGCGCTGGTGCCCGACGCGCACGGCGGGAACATGGACACACCGGAGATGCGGGCCGGCGTCACCTGCTACCTCGGTGTGAACGTCGAGGGCGCACTGCTCAGCCTCGGCGACGGACACGCCCGGCAGGGCGAGGGCGAGACCTGCGGGGTCGCCGTCGAGTGCGCGATGAACACCGTCGTGATCGTGGAGCTGCTGAAGGGGATCGCGACACCCTGGCCACGCATCGAGTCGGACACCCACATCATCTCGACGGGGTCGGCGCGGCCGCTGGAAGACGCGTTCCGCATATCCCAACTCGATCTGGTGCGGTGGCTGGTGCGCGACTACGGGTTCAGTGAACTGGACGCGTACCAGTTCGCGACCCAGGCCGTGGAATCACCGCTGGCCAATGTGTGCGACACCAACTACACATGCGTGGCGAAGATCCGCAAGCAGTGGCTGCCCGTACGGGAGACGCACCGTGGTGTGCACGCGCGGCTGAGGGAGATCGCGGCAACCGTCCGTCCCTGACCCGCGTCTCGGTCAACAACGCACCTCCGAAAGGCGATCGTCCATGGAAGGGACAAGGCCGCTGCCGAGCAGACGACGGCTCCTGAAGGGCGCCGCCCTCACCGTCGTCCCGTACGCGCTGCTGCCGGAGGCGCGCGCCGGAGCGGACACCCACGCCGTCGACCACCCGCTCGCCGAGTGGCAGCCGGCGACGTCCGCCAACCGCACCTCGGCGAACCGCCCGACGAGCCACCCGATCGACCTCGTGATCATCCATGTGACGCAGACGAGCTACCGCAAGACCCTGGGCGTCTTCCGGAGTCCCGGGAAGCAGGTGTCCGCCCACTATGTGGTCCGTTCCCGGGACGGCAACATCGCGCAGTGCGTCCGCGAGGCCGACATCGCCTGGCACGCGGGGAACTGGGACTACAACACGCGCAGTATCGGCATCGAGCACGAAGGATGGGTGGACCGCCCCGCGTACTTCACCGACGTCCTGTACGAACAGTCGGCGCGGCTGACCGCCGACGTCTGCGCCAAGTACGCGATCCCGACGGACCGGGCGCACATCATCGCCCACTACGAGGTGCCGGGTTCGGACCACACCGACCCCGGGCCGCACTGGGACTGGGAGCGCTATATGGGGCTGGTCGAGCGCGCCGGGCAGTGACGTCGTTCGGGTGACGCCGGTCGAAAAGGTTGTCCGCGCGCGTACCGGGAGTGACGATGTGTTCAGCCGCATCGCCTTTCGGAGGCCGAGTTGACCGATCCGTGGGTGGCCCTGGAGCCGGGGGCCGACCCCGCCGAGCGTGCGCGGATGCTGCGCCTCGCGCACGAGACGTTCACCGAGGCGGGCACCGTGCCGCGGCCGGTGCGCCCGGTGGTGGCGGACTCGTGGCGGCGTTCCGCGCGGGCCGGTGTCGGGCCCGACGGGAGCGCGAGCGTCGAGCTCATGGACGGCGACCTCGGTGTCTATCGGGCCGAGCATCCGCTGGCCCGGGTGATGCCGCTCTTCCGTGAACTGCTGGGCACGTTCGCGGCCGACGGGGAGCATCTGCTCGCGGTGTGCGACGCGCACGGCAGGCTGCTGTGGGTCGAGGGGCATGCGTCGACCCGGCGGCAGGCGGGGCTGATGAACTTCGTGCCGGGGGCGCGGTGGGCGGAGACCGCGGTCGGGACCAACGCGCCGGGGACGGCGGTGGCACTCGACCGGCCGGTGCAGGTGTTCGCCGCCGAGCACTTCATCCGGCGGGTGCAACCGTGGACCTGCGCGGCGGCTCCGGTGCACGATCCCCGTACCGGGCGGGTGCTGGGTGCCGTGGACATCACCGGCGGGGACGGGCTCGCGCATCCGCACAGTCTGGGCTTCGTCCAGGCGGTCGCGCGCGCCGCGGAGTCCCATCTGGCCCTGCTCGTCCCGGAGACGCCCGCGGCCGACCTGCCCGAACTGACCGCGCTGGGCCGGGACGAGGCCCAGCTGGCCACGGGGGGCCGCCGGATCAGGCTGAGCCGCCGGCACAGCGAGATCATGGTGCTGCTGACCCGTCATCCGGAGGGGCTGACGGGCGACGAGCTGTTGTGCGCGCTGTACGAGGACGAGTCGGTGACGCCGGTGACGCTGCGCGCCGAACTGGCCCGGCTGCGCAGGGTTCTCGGCCCCGGCCTGCTGGCCTCGCGCCCCTACCGGCTCACCGTGCCGGTCGAGTCCGATGTCTCCGTCGTGGAGCGGCGGCTGGAGACCGGTGCGGTCACGGCGGCGGCGACGGCGTACTCCGGTCCGCTGCTGCCCGCTTCGCAGGCCCCCTCGGTGGTGCGTCTCAGGCACCGTCTCGCCGACGGCCTCCGTACGGCGCTGATCGTCCGCCGCGACCCGGATCTGCTGGCGGACTGGGCGCACACGCCGTGGGGCGAGGACGACTTCGAGGTGTGGCGGGCCCTGGTGGCGGCCCGTCCGACCGCGGCGGCGCGCTCGCGCCTGGCGGCGCTGGAGGCGGAGCTGTCGGCACCGGGCGTACGGCGCCGGGGAGTCGCGACACCGTAGACACTCCGGCCCGGTCCCTGAAGCCGACGGCAACGTAGTTGCAACGTCCCCGTCCCTAGCCTCGCGCAGAGAGCTGCCCAACGGGGGGCAGCGCTGCTGCAGGGAGGCAGACCAGCATGACCCGTTACGCGGCGCCCGGCACCGAAGGCGCGATCGTCTCCTACCAGGCGCGCTACGACCACTTCATCGGCGGCGAGTACGTACCGCCGGCCCGTGGGCAGTACTTCGAGAACCCCTCGCCGGTCAACGGGCAGCCGTTCACCGAGGTCGCGCGCGGCACGGCGGAGGACGTGGAGCGGGCGCTCGACGCGGCACACGCGGCGGCCCCGGCGTGGGGCCGTACGTCGGTGACCGAGCGCTCCGCCATCCTGCTGAAGATCGCCGACCGTATGGAGGCGTATCTGGAGCCGCTGGCCGTCGCGGAGAGCTGGGAGAACGGCAAGCCGGTGCGCGAGACGCTGGCGGCCGACATCCCGCTCGCCATCGACCACTTCCGCTACTTCGCGGGGGCGATCCGCGCACAGGAGGGCTCGCTCGGCGAGGTCGACGACGACACGGTGGCCTACCACTTCCACGAACCGCTCGGCGTGGTCGCGCAGATCATCCCGTGGAACTTCCCGATCCTGATGGCGGTGTGGAAGCTCGCCCCCGCCCTCGCCGCGGGCAACGCGGTCGTCATCAAGCCGGCCGAACAGACCCCGGCGTCCATCCACTACTGGATGAGCCTGATCGCCGACCTGCTGCCGCCGGGCGTGGTCAACATCGTCAACGGCTTCGGCGTGGAGGCGGGCAAGCCGCTCGCGTCCAGCCCGCGGGTCGCGAAGGTGGCCTTCACCGGCGAGACCACGACGGGGCGGCTGATCATGCAGTACGCCTCGGAGAACATCAAGCCGGTCACACTCGAACTCGGCGGCAAGTCCCCCAACATCTTCTTCGACGACGTGTGGGCGCACGACGACGACTTCCGCGACAAGGCCCTCGAAGGCTTCACCATGTTCGCCCTCAACCAGGGCGAGGTGTGCACCTGCCCGTCCCGGGCCCTGGTCCAGCGCGGCCACTACGCCGAGTTCCTTCAGGCGGCGGTCGCCCGCACCGAACTGATCAAGCCGGGCCACCCCCTCGACACGGACACGATGATCGGCGCCCAGGCCTCCAACGACCAGCTCGAGAAGATCCTCTCCTACCTCGACATCGGCCGGCAGGAAGGCGCGAAGATCCTCACCGGCGGCCAGCGCATCGAGTACGACGGCGAGTTGAAGGGCGGCTACTACGTCCAGCCGACCATCTTCGAGGGCGACAACCGGATGCGGATCTTCCAGGAGGAGATCTTCGGACCGGTCGTCTCCGTCGCGTCCTTCGACGACTTCGACGACGCCATCAAGATCGCGAACGACACCCTGTACGGCCTCGGAGCAGGCGTCTGGACCCGCGACATCAACACCGCCTACCGCGCCGGCCGCGCCATCCAGGCAGGCCGCGTCTGGACCAACTGCTACCACGCCTACCCGGCCCACGCCGCCTTCGGCGGCTACAAGCAGTCCGGGATCGGCCGCGAGACGCACAAGATGATGCTGGACCACTACCAGCAGACCAAGAACCTGCTCGTTTCCTACAGCCCGAAGAAGCTCGGCTTCTTCTAGAGCCTGAAGTCGGTTGCCTGGAGGCATCGTTGCGCTCCGGGCAACCCGACGCGATAAAACACCGCGTACGGCGATGTCGTCACGGCGTCGCCCCGTCGCCCGCGTAGAGGTAACCGCCGGGGTTGGCGGGGTCCGCGATCAGGAGTACCTGGTCACCGGCGCGGGGGATGCGCAGTTTCGAGACGAGGGTCTGGAGGGTGATCGGGTCGGCGGTGGCGCCGGTCAGCTGGAGGACCAGGTCGACGACCGGGTCGAAGTTGACCAGCTTGCCGGTGTCGCTGATCGACACGACGACGGCGGGCGTCGTCGGTACGCCCATGGCGAGCAACTGCCGCACAGCGGCTCCGGAGTTGTACGTGCCGATCGTCTGCTGGAGCTTGGCGTAGTCCTCGCCGCCGAGCGTCGCGCGCGTCATCCGGCCGTAGAACCCCTTGCCGCCGGCCACCTGCTCCACGATCTTGGCGGCCTTCTCCTCGCGGCTCTTGCGCTTGCCGAAGATTCCCATGCTGTGCCTGCCCTTCCGGTCCGTTCTGCCTGGTGGTGTGGACGTTAGGAGGCGGGCAGCGCCTACCGATCCCAGGTTCGACCACCAGTTCCCCCAGGACGTACGCTCTGCCCATGCCGTCCCCGAGCCAGCCGTCGACCGGGCGGCGCCGTCCGCGCGCCATGGTCATCGACACGGCGTGGCGCGGTCTCGGGCCGGCCCCCCGGGCGCTGAGCGGGCCCGGTGGCGCGCCGTTGACCCGGACGGTCAAGCTGATCGTGCTGCCGCTGATCGTCCGGCCCGCGCTGCGTCCGGAGCTCGCCGCCGACTTCCTCGACGTGCGGGAGGCGAAGCAACTCGACGCGCTGATACGGGAGTCCGGTGCGGTTCTGGAAGCGACGGCACAGTGGTTCACGCTGCTGAAGAAGACCCGCCGGGCACTGGGCATCGTGGCGGGCAACCCCCAGGACCTGTACTTCCAGCGGTGCTTCGAGCTGGCGACCGAGCACGGGGCGCCGGGGCCCGGCGCGGACGCGGTGGCCAGGGCGGTACTCGAAGACGTCGTGGACGCTTCCGGCGGACGGACGGTGGAGGCGCTCAAAGAGCATCTGGCGGACGCCGGCCGGTTCGCCCGGCTCGACGCCGAGTTGGCAGCGGCTTGGGAGGGACGCGAAGCGGTACCGGGCACCGCCGATACGGGCCTGGCGGCCGAGGTCCTCGACGCCTGCGGTGCGGCGGAGGCCGATTCACCGGCCTTCGCCGCCATGGTCCGGGCCCGGCACGGCAGCCGGCTCGGGCGAGCCCTGTGGGCGGCGCACCCGGCCGACATCTGGGACCGCGCCGACGTACCCCCGCACCTCGGACTGACCGCGCACCGGGTGCCCCCACGCCCCGAGGTCGGCCGGAGCGCCTCGACCGCCACACTCCCCGCGCCGTTCGACCGCACGCTCTTCGAACGGCTCTTCACCGTGCTCCAGGCGTCGACCCACCGCGAGCAACTGCCGACCGTGCCGGAGCTCGTCCGGCGGGAGGTCGGCCGCAGCTGCGCCCCGCTGGGCCTGTACGACGAGAGCCTGCGCGTCGCCGTCGTCCTCGGCGGCCGCCTCGCGGTGGGCCTCGATCCGCTGGGCGCCGGGACCCCTGTGGCGGGGTCGACGACGGCGCACCGCATCGTCAACAGCCGCTGGCAGCGGGAGGCTTCGGTCCTCCGAGCCCGCAGGATGACCCTCTCCCCCCGCCCCGATCCGGACGGCGGTGTGCTGAACGCCCTCGCCCAGGACCTGCGCACCCCGTGGGCGGCGTACATGCGGCGCCTTTGGGTACGGCTGCACGGGCGCGACGTCCGCGACGCGGCACTGCCCGACGCGGCATCGGCCTGGGGCGTGCTCGACGGGGTCGCCCGCTCGGTGATGATGGACCACCGCGCACGAGTCCGTACCGCACTGCGCACCCTGTCGGCGGACGCCGAGCCCGCAGCCGAGCCGAGGAGCGCGTGATGCCTGAACGGCGCGGTGCCATCACGCGAGCCGAGGACCGCACCGTACACATCGCGGGGCAGCCCTCCGCCGGTCCCCCCTTCACCCGGGCCGTCCTCGACGTCGCGGGCGCCGTCCTGACCTGGCCCGTCCTAGGCCCAACAGGACTGCCGGCGGCGGAGATCCACGACGTGGGCCAGGCCCAGCAGTGGCTGTGGGCGGTCTACGGCGAGCGTACGGCCGCCGCTGTCGACGCCGTCGCGTCGGGAACGCCGGCCGCCGAGCTGACGCTGCCCGAGCAGCCGACCGCGCTCGCCGAGGCCGCCGCCCGCCTCGCCCTCGGACACTGGGCGGCCCGCTGGTGGCCGACGTCGCACCTGGACGGGATTCCGGCGCTCGAACCGGACGTGCTGGGCCTTGAGCTGGCCGCACTGACCCACGCGTGCCAGCAACTCCTCGACCCGTCAGGGGAGTTGGAGGGCACCGAGCTGCTGGAGGAGCACCTGGCCGCGCTCGACCCGCTGATCCGTTGGCGGCGGTCGGCGGCCCCGCCTCGCCAACTGGAGCGTGTCCTGCGGCTGATCGACGACGCGGCCGACAACGTCGGGCTGGACGGGGAGGCACTACGGCGCCTTCGGTCGGCCCTGGAACAGGACCACCGGCCGACCGCCGCACCGCTCGACCTCGCCGAACTCTTTGCACGGCCGAAGGAGTTCGCCCTCGCGGCGGGCAGCCTTCGCACCGCGACCGACCGCGTGATCGCCCGGGGTTCGGGGACCAACGACTGGTGTCGCTATCCCCCCGGCTTCGTCGACGCGTCCGAGGGCGCCGTGTCCTGGACGGCGTACGCGCTCGGCGCCGGGCGGCGGATCGAGGTCGAGGTCGTCGCCGACATCGCGGCCCCCGTGGGCGGGGCGCATCTCGCGGCGGAGGTCCACGTGGACGGCCGCCCGTCGGACCGCGTTCGGCTGGCCAGGCGGGACGACGTGTGGAGCGGCCGGGCGGACCTGGACGTCCCGGCCTCGACGACGCCAAGCATCGAAGTCGGCATCCTGCTGCCGGGGTTCGACCCGGGACCGGACGCCGATGACTGTGCGGCACGTGAGGCGGTACGAGCCCTGGCCCGGCACCGGCTCGGCGTCGCGGCGGCACCGGACGACAGCGAGGCCGCACGCCCGGACCCGTTCCTCGCCGAGATCGCCGCTGCCACTGCCGTGGAGGAGGACTTCTAGCCCATGCCGGAAGACCCGCAAGACCCGCAGGACCTGGGAGACCCGGACCACGCGGCGGACCAGGCAGAGCAGACGGCGGGGCTCAGCTACGGCGAGCCCTTCGACAGCGGCTTCGCGCTCGCCGAACGCCATCAACTCACCCCGGATCTCCCGGCGGCGCTGGCCGTCTACGGCGAACTCCTCGCCGTGGCCGAGTCGTTCGAGGACTCCCCCGACGTACAGCTGCTGCGCGGGCACCTGTTGTCCGACAGCGGGACGGTTCAGCTCGCGGCCACGGACCTGCCCGGAGCAGCTCTGTCCATCGGGCGGTCCCTCGATCTGGTGCGGGGCATCGCGTCCGTGCCGATGGGACCGAACGGCCGCCGGCTGTGGCAGGAGGTCCTGCTGAAGACACTGCTGGCCAAGGTGGAACTGCTGCGCAGGACCGGGCGGTTCGACGAGGCGCAGGAGGTGATGGACGAGGCGACGGCCCTGTTGTCGGAGTTCGACGACCCCGAGGGACTGCGCACCGCCGAGACCGGCCTGAGCCGGGTGCATCTGCTGATGGACCGCAGCGCGTGGGGCGCGGCCGAGGAACTGGCCTCCGCGCTGTTGGCCGACGCGCCGCCGACCGAGCCGTATCTGCTGGACTGTCTGGGGGTCGTCTGCGCCTCGACCATGCGGTTCGAGCAGGCGGAGGACTACTTCGCCCGCGCGGAGGAGGCCTATCTGACGCTGGGCCACCACGCGGGGCGTCAACAGGTGCTCTCCCACCGGGCGTACGCGGCGCTGCGGGCCGGCGACCTCGACCGAGCGGAGGAGTTGTACGCGGAGGCCGCCGAGATCTTCGAACGGCAGGGTCAGGCCGAGGACTTGGCGGTCTGCGAACAGGCCCGGGCCGCGATCGCCGCACACCGCGGGGACGCGGCCGGCGCTGCCGCCCTGACGGCGTCCAGCCTGGCCCGCTTCCAGCAGGTCGGTGCCGCGATCGCCGCCGCCGACACCATGCTGATGGGCGCCCGGCACGCGTACGAGCGGGGTGACATCGACGAGATGAAGCGGCTCGCCCAGGGCGCGCGGGATGTGTACCAGGAGCGCGGGGTGTACGAGCGGTGCGCCCAGGTGGACCTGATGCTCGCGCGAACGCTTGAGGACAACCTGAACCGGACCGACCACGGCGTCCACGAACGCGCCTCGCTCGCCAACGCTCTGTCCCTCGCCCTGCCCGCCGCCCTGACGCTGGAGGCGGCCCGCTACGACTTCGCCACCGCCCACGCCCGCAGCCAGTGGCTCCAACTGGCCGACGAGGCTATGCAGTTGGTTTTCCGGCTGGCCCTCCGCGGCAACGACCAGGGGCTGATCTTCGAGCTGGTGGAACACCGGTGCGCGGGCGCCTCTCTGGCTCTGAGTCGTGCGGGTACCGCCGACAAGACGGCGGCGGTCTTCCCGGACGCCGCCATGAAGACGTACGCCCCCGGTGACGACGCTCCCCTGACGCTGGGCGGCATCGCGGCCGAGGCCGCCGCCTCCGTCGGCCTGCGGGTCGCACCGCCACCGAAGATCGTGATGTCGGCGGAGGCGGGCGGCCGTACCGCGCTCCAGGAGTACGTCCAGGCAGCCGAGTTCCGCTATCACCGGCGGATCGTGAGCGAGGAAGAGGTGCCGTTCTGTCCGCCGACGATCTGACCGACGCGAACCGTCCGGTCGTCCAGGTCCGCCTCGCCGACGCCGGTGACCTGCACATGACCTGGACTTGGGTCCGTGGGGCACAGGGCTTCGGCACCGGGTACGCCCCGGGGCCGGACGTGGACGAGGCCGTCCGCGCGCTGGCCGCCGAACTGCCGGGCGGCGGCGCGGAAGGCATGCGGCGCGTGTTCGAGTCCGGCGCGCTGGCCACGTACGAGGGAGAGCGCCGCCTCTCCCGCCTGCTGGCCGAGGTGCTGTGGCCGCCGGGCCTGACCGACCAGATCCGCCAGGTGTCCGCACACCTGGGCCGTCCGCTGATGCGAATCCAGCCGTCGCCCCGGGTCGCCCAGGTCCCGTGGGAGCTGCTCGCCGTGGACGGTGACGACAGCGACGTACGGCTGATCGACCTCGTGGACATCGCCACCACGGCACCGGCATCGCTACGACGGGCAGGCACCACCCCGACCGATCAGGACCCGGACCCGGACGCCGTGGTTCTCGTCCTGGACCCCCGCGTCCCCGGCTTCCGCGCCGACTCCCCGCTCGGCTCGGTCCTGGGGCAGCCCGGCTCGGACCCGGCGCTGCTGTCCCTCGTACAGCGCAGGCTCGACGCGGGCACCGTCGTTCCGTCCGTCGCCACCCCCGCCGAGGCCTTCCGCCGCACCGACCTCGACCGTGACTGGCTGGGCGAGGCGCTGCGCAAGGGTGCCCGTCGCCTGATGTACGTCGGTCACGTCAGCGGCGCCCCCGTCGAGGGCGGGCAGAGTGAGGACGTCACCCTCCATCTGTGCTGCGGCCCGGAGACCACGGGGATGACCGAACCGGTGCGCACCCACCGCCCGTTGTCCGCCAAGGACCTTCTCCTCGGCACGCTCCCGCTGCGCGCGGACGGTGTGCCGGGCGCTCACCTCTGGCCCGCACCGCCGCGCGTCGCGCTGATCGCCTGCGAGAGCGGCGGCGATCTCCGCTTCGCCGAGTCCTTCGGCCTGGCGACGGCGATGATCCACAACGGCGCCCACCTGGTCACCGCCACCCGCTGGGTGCTCCCCACCAGCTTCGCCTTCCACCGCCTGGCCGGTCTGCCTCCGTCCGTACGGCCCCTCACGGAGGCCGTGGTCGCCGTGGACGCGGCCCACGAGGACCACGACCCGGTCGGCCGTCTCGGAGCCTGGCAGCGAGAGCGGCTCGACCGGTGGCGCGCCGACGGCCGGATCGAGCACTCGCCCCTCCTGTGGGCGGCCCTGACCTGCATCGTCAGGTGAGGGGCCAGGGGTGGTGGAGGCAGTAACCGCCCACCCCGACCAGGGCGGTCCCGGTGACCAGCAGGGTCGCGACGAACCTGATGTGCGACGTGCGCTCACGGCGTTCGTGGTCGGGGTCGGCGGTGAAGAGGGACGGATCGGCGGGCGCGTAACGGAGGGGGATGTCGCGGCCGAGGGACCCGGCGATGTTCCGGATGCCCTGTGCGCACAGCGCGGTGACCTCGACGCCGTCGTGGGTGGTGAAGGCGACGACGGAGGCGTGGCTGACGCTCTCGCCGCCTTCGCCGTCGGAGTGGACATCCCTGGTGACGGCGACCACGCGGCCCTGGACGGTGACGCCCTCGGCCAGTTGAGCGGCGCGGGCGCGGACGTGCTCGCCGTCCCGGCTCAGCGCGACGACGAGGAGCAGCAGGCCACCGACGCAGATCAGCCCCCACTGCCAGCCCCACGCGAAGAACGACTGGACGACCAGTCCCAACACCAGCAGGATCACCATGCAGTTCGGCCCGCCGGTCCCGGAGGCCCGCCCCTCGCTGTCCAGCATGAGATGGAACCGCTCCGGCCGCCGCCGCGGGAACCGGACCGGGAACTCCTGCCCCACCCAGGCCACTTGTACCCGTTCACCACGCCTGTTGTCGTGCCGCAGCCTGAACTCCCGTCCGGTGCCGGGGTCCTGGTACACGATCGTCACCGGTATCCCGTGGTTCCCCGACTCACCGTGGCCCGGCGGATGCACCTCCACGACCCGAGCCGTCACCCACACCGCCCGCTGCGGCCGCGTCAACCCGGCCAGCGAACAGGCGTAACCCACCAATGCCAGCCCCGCGGGCACCGTCCACCACAGCCCGAGCATCTTCTGCAGGTCCATGCGGCGAGGCTCTCGCTGCCGGGACTCCTACCGATCCCAGGTTCGGGTCGGGCCGGACATGCGAGGCGGTCTGACGTCGGCTGCCGGTGTCAGCCCGTCAGGGGCTGCCACCTGTCCTCCCGCGCTGGGTCGATGCTGCTGAGCCACACCAACGTCCCACCGATCAGACCCGGCTTGTCCCGCGCGGCCAGGGCCGGGAACTCCAGCGTGTCGGCCATCTCTTCCAGATAGGTGACCAGGGTGTCGCGTTCCTCGTCCGGCTCTTCGTGGTAGCGGGACCAACGGCCCAGGAAGCCGGTCGCGGCGTCCAGATACAGGCCCGAGGTGTGATCGGTCGGCCCGAGGGCGATCACCGGAATCCAGGTGGCCCGCCACACCGTGACCCGCTCCTCCTCGGGGCGACCGGAGTTGAGGGGGTCCTTCTGGGCCTGCGCGGCGGTCTTCATGCGGTAGAGGGCGCTCACGGCCTCCAGGGTCATCAGGGCCTTGTTGCCCGGAAGGCAGCCCCAGCCGTGGGCTCCGTCGTCGCCCGCCGTCAGCAGCCACAGGGCGCGCAGTTCCACGGGTAACCGGATGCCGAGGTCACCTTCCACGGCGGCGACGGCAGCGGCGCTCGCGCCGGACCGAAGGGCCGCGAGGGAGTCGGGGGCGTTGGCCCGGAGCCGGCCGGTGATGCGCCGCCAGGCGTCCGCGACCTCCCGTACGGTGACCGCCTCGGCACCGGGAACGGCGGGCCGCTCCTGATGCCGCCCCTGCGGTTCCTGCCGGTCGGGGTCGTCGGCGGCGGGCCGGCCGAAGGAGGCCGGGGTCACGTACCGGATCTCCAGCCGGTCGGGCTCGCGAACGTAGCCGACGGCCAGGGCGGGGCAGTCCTCGAAGAGGTCGCCGTCGATCATCACGGTGAGGATGCCGGGCAGAGCCGAGGGCTCTCCCATGTCCGGGTCGTCCGCCAGCCGGCCGGCCAGGACCTTCAGCGCATAGGGCACACCCTCTCCGAGCTGGGAAGCGGTCTCACGGACGTGCGGGGCGATCTCGATGTTCACGGCCTGATGCTCCTTGCGGATCGGGGGACACAGCCCTTCACACGGGAGGGCGCGGAACCCGGCGGTGGCTCGGACGTGCCCGCCGCACGTCCACGCCGGGCGCCCCTCGCGTCACTCCTCGTCGCGCAGTCGGGCCGCCAACGCGGTCAGGGGCTCGGTCTCCTCGGTGTGGCCCAGGGCGGTCAGGTGGGAGACGGCCGCGTCGAGGCGGGTGAGGGCGGGGGCGAGGCGTTCCAGGTAGATGCCCTCCACGGCGCCCGCGAGGCGGACGCACTCGGCCCATTCCCCGGCGTCGTCGTCGCGTCCCGGCTCGCCGAGCAGGGCGAGGGCCTTGTCCAGGGCGGTCAGGGCGTCGTCGTACGCGCCGGCGTAGGCGTTGACCCGGCCGTGTTCGTAGGCCAGGGCGGTGTCCAGGGACCGGCCGTGGGCCTGGTAGTCGGCGGCGCGTGCCTCCTCCGCGACGCGGCCCGCGTCGGTGAGGAAGGCGAGCGCTTCGGTGAGGCCGTCGGGGCCCTGCTGCTGGGCCTGGAGGCGGGCGAGTTCGCGCAGGGAGTTGCTGAGGTGCTCGAAGCGCGGGGCCCGGGCGTGGGCGGCGAGGGCCTGGTCCGCGACTTCGCGGGCCCGCTCGAACTCGCCGGACTCGCCGAGGAGTACGGCGGTCTCCGCGGCGATCATGGCGTGGCTCCCCGGGTCGTCGTCCCAGCCGGCCGACTCGGCGGACAGGGCGACGAACTCCGCCGTGGCGGCCTTGAGGTCCTCCCCCGTGTGCAGCGCGCGGGCGCGGGTCAGCCGCAGCTGGGCGACGATCCGGTCGTTCAACTCCCCGCCGGTGACGTCCGGTTCGGCCAGCAGGGAGTCGAGCAGCGCGATGCAGTCCTCGATACGGCCCAGGTCGAGGCTGAGCTGGGCGGCGTTGGTGTAGGTGCAGAACGCGTCCGTCCGCTTGCCGCGGCGCAGTTCCAGTTCCGCGGAGCGCGTCAGATGCCGTAGCGCCTCTTCGGGGCGGCCCAGGTACATGCAGGCCTGGGCCAGGTCCCCGTGGAGGCGGGCGGTGTCGACGGTGTCGGCGGGCCAGTCCGCGGCCAGTCGCAGGGCCTCGGACAGGTCCGCGTGCGCGGCCTGCGCGTCCTGGAGGCCGAACTGGAACCGGCCGCGCATTCCGAGCGTGCGGGGCAGGTGCCAGGCGGGGCCCTGCGCCTTCAGCCGGTCGAGGAGCGCGTCGATCTCGGTGACCGCGGTGGGCAGGTTGCCGGAGATGGCGTGGGTGCTGGCCCGCAGCAGCAGGGCGCCGGAGATCTGCCCGTCGAGGGCGTGCCGGGTGGCGAACGCGTGCAGCGCGTCCACCTCGGCGAAGACGGGTGCGACATGGTCCTCTCTGCCCGAGGTCTGCAGGCGCAGGGCGAGCGCGGTCGCCCGCAGCCGCAGCAGGCGGGCCTCCTGGTACGGGGCGAGTCCGGGCGTCTCCTCGTGGAGGCGGACGATGGACGCGTGCGCGGCGGTCAGCGCCGCGGCCTTCGCCTCGGCTCCGTCGGCGCTCTCCCCTTCGCCGCTCTCCCCCTCGGCCCCCTCCGCGGGGATCTCGGCGGTGGCGAGCAGGGCGCAGGCGCGGGCGAGCGCCGCGTGACCCGGCAGTCCGGCGTCGTCGTACAGGGCCGCGGCCTCCTCGTGGAGGGCGGCGGCGTCGGCGAACTCGTCCTTCTCGCCCGCCCGGTTCCCTTCGTCGGCCAGCAGGTCGGCGCGCAGCCGCAGGAGCGAGCCCACGGCCGGGTCGTCGGGGTGGGTGTAGTCGCGGGCGGCCACGAGGGTGCGCAGCCGCGCCCAGCAGGCGACTGCGTCCGGGTGCCCCTCCTCGTCCGCCGCTCGCGCCCTGAGGATGAGTTCGGGCAGCGCTTCGGGGACGGCCGCGGCCGTACGGGCGACGGGCGCGGTGACCGGTGCCGGGGCCGCGTCGTCGAGGCTGCGGGGGCGCAGGGTCAGTTCCAGCGCGTCCAGGAGCGGGGCCCGGTCGAGACGGGCCCTGCGGCGGTCGGCGTGGGCGGTGGTTCCGTTGCGGGTGTCGAAGCGGGCGGCGAGGTCGTCGGCGCGCTTGCGGACCTCGGCGCGCAGGCCGGACACCGTCCAGGTGCGGCCCGCGTATCCGACGGTGGGCAGGTCGCCGCGGCCGAGGACTTCGACGCGCTGCAGGAGGACCTCCACGCCGGTGAGGAAGCCGAACTGGTCCAGTGGCGAGTCGACCTCGTCGAACAGGTTCCGGTTCTCGGCGAGCAGTTCCAGACCGCGTGCCTCGTTGCCGGTGAGCGCGCAGAACTCCAGGTGCCGGCCGACCTCCTCGGACATCGAGGGGTTGCGGCGGCAGGCGCGGTAGCCGACGAGGTGCAGTTCGCGGGCCCGGTCGGTGCGGCCGGTACGCAGCAGGGGCAGCAGCGCGTACGAGGCGGAGCGGGCCGGCTCCTCCTTGCAGGACTCCTTCCCGGCCAGGACGGGCTCCCAGGTGCGCAGGGCCAGCTCGTCGTCGCCCGCTCTGAGGTGGTAGCGGGCGCGCTGGCAGGTCTCGCAGGCCTCGCAGTCGCTGAGCCGGGTGCGGGTGCGGCTCGCCCACAACTCGTAGGCGAGGGCGGTGTCCTCGCCGACGTGGGCGGCGAGCTGGTACGCCTGTCCGTAGTAGGGCTGAAGGCCGAGGTCGGCCTTCTCGTACCGGTCGCGCATCTCCGTCAGCCACTGACGCAGGCTGGTCAGGGGTATCTCGGGCAGCTGACGCAGGGCGTGGGCCACCCACTTGAACCGCCAGAACAGCATGTGGCGCAGGCGTTCGTCGAAGATGTCGGGCTGCTCGTCGAAGAGGGTGAGCAGCCGCGCGAAGACGACCGGCGACTTCCGGGGTTCGGAGCCGTAGGTGTACGCCTCCTGGAGTTCGAGGAGGGCGTGGATGAGGGCGGCGGGGTCCTCGAACTGCTCGGCGGCGTCGGCGAGTTCCTCGGCGGTGACGGTGCGGGTGCGGCCGTACGGGCGCCGGTCGTTCTCCTGGAGCGCCTGGAACAGTTCGTCCGTGTTCTGGGGAAGGGGTGCGGTCGGCATCGTCAGCTGTCCTTGCGCAGGGCGTGGGCGAGAAGGTCGAGGAAGGAGCGGTTGATCAGGCTCGACTCGGCGGGCCTGAGCGGACGCCGGGACAGCATCGCGGCCTGTCCGTAGAGGGCTTCGGCGCTGGTGCGGGCCAGCTCGGGCTCGTCGATGGTGACGGCGGTACGCACCAGCGGGTTGAGCTGGTTGAGGATCAGCTGGGCTCGCGGCGCCTCCTGGCGCAGGGCGCCGAGGATGTCGCCCCACAGGCCGCCCTCCTGCTCCCGGGCGAGCTGGGAGCGGGTGCGTTCGTGCCTGGCCTCGCGGCTGTCGACCAGCAGGGCGGGTGCGGAGGCGGGCTGGAAGGTGCGCAGCGCGACGTCGCAATCGAAGACGGACAGGGCGTCGCGGGCCTGGGCGAGGTAGGCCGCGGCGGCCAGTTCCGTCTCCCGGTCGACGGGGTCGAGATGCGCGGTGAGGGTCGCCGGGTCGAGGTCGGCGACGCTGGCCTCGGGCCTGATCTCGGGCAGCCGGTGGACCAGTTCACGGTCGTAGGTGTAGCCGCCGTTGACGACGCCCAGTCCGGCCGCCGAGGCGATCGCCGCGACCTGTCGGAACTCCTCCACGCTCGACGTCACGAGCACCGTGCGGTGGGTGCGCGCGAACTCGTCGAGGGTGCAGTGGCCGTCGGTGGTCTCGAACGGCAGCCAGGGCAGCAGCATCCGCAGGATCTCGTCGTCGTGCACCGCGAGCGACTTGACGGCCAGGTGGTGGGCCTGGAGGAAGCGGTGGAGCAGGTCCGGGTCGCTGGCGGCGGCCCGGGCGATCCATGCGCGCAGCCGCTCGGCGAGGGCGTCGCGGACGGCGGCGAGGGTGTCGTCCTCGTACAGGGACTCGCGGGACGCCGTAGGCCGCAGGCTCTCGGCGTCGACGACGCAGCGGACGAAGAAGGCCCACTCGGGCAGGATCTCCTCGGCCTGCTCGGACAGCAGCATGCCCTTGACGTGCACCCGGTGGCCGTGACGGCGCCCGGCCGGGACCGCCTCGGGCAGCACGCACGCGATGCCCTTCAGACCCACGGCGGGCAGGTCCAGTTCGATGGTGTCCAGCGGCGTGAAGCCGAAGACCTCCTCGCCGTACGCGGCCAGGGCGCGGGAGCGGGCTCCGGGCGTGGGGTACGTACGCGACCAGGGCGCGGGCTCGGGGTTGACCGGTGCGCTCTCGCCCGTGCCGTCGTCGTAGGTCAGGGGGTGGCGCAGCAGGGAGCCGAAGTGCCGGGCCAGGGCGTGCACTTGGGCCGGGCGGGTCCACTCGCCCGCGTCGGCGCGCGGCGTCAGCGTGACGGTGGTGCCGGGCCGGGGGCGGGCGGAGGCGGGCAGGGTGCGGACGGTGTAGCTGCCGTCGCCGCGCCCCCGCCACTCCACGGCCGGGGCGTCCGGGGTGCGGGCGGAGCGGCTCAGGACGTGGATCTCGTCCGCGACCAGGAAGCAGGAGAGCAGGCCGATGCCGAACTGGCCGATGAAGTCGGCGCGTTGCTCGGCGATCCCCTCGGCGCGCTTGCTGCTGCGGCCGATCGTGGCGAGGAAGGTGTGTACGTCGTCCTCGGTGAGCCCGACGCCGTCGTCCTCGACGCGTACGACGGAGCCGTCCGCGTACAGGCGGATACCGAAGGCACCGTGGGGCTCGATGGCGTGCCGTGCGGTGAGGGCGTCGACCGCGTTCTGCATCAGTTCACGCAGGTAGACGCGGGGGCTGGAGTAGAGGTGGTGGGAGAGCAGGTCCACCAGGCCGCGGAGGTCGACCTGGAAGGTGCGGTCGGTGGCGGCTTGCTGGGCGGAGGTGTCGCGCAGGGGCATGAGGCAGTCCGGGGTCGAGGGAACGGCAGGAGTGGGCGGCGGTCCGCGGGACCGGCCGGGGACGGTCGTCGGCGGCGTGGCCGGTGCAACCGCGGTATGGCCGGTGGCTCAGAAGGCCTTGCGGAAGCGCGCGTACGCCTTCTCGGGGTCCGACATGAAGGTCCACGGCCACCGGGTGATCACACCCTCCAGCTCGCGGAAGACATTGGAGGCCGTGCTGCTGCCGGCCAGCGAGAGGGCCATGGCGAAGATGTTGTAGTCGCCCTGCCAGCCCAGGCGGCGCTCGTACGCGTGGTGCAGAATGCTGCGCTCCGCGGCCTCTCTCAACTCGGTCCGGATCCGCGGCTGTTGCAGGCACTCGCGGTCATCGGACTCCACCCACTCCTCGATATGTGCCATGGCGATGACACAGCCGAGCCGGTGCCCGTCGGGCGCGGCGGCGAAGGCCTTCCGGGCGAACTCCAGGGCCTGGCCCGGCTCTCCGCCCCAGCGGGGCTGCAGGTGCGACACCCACTCCAGATGGATGTCCAGGTTCAGCGGATCCCGGCGCAGACCCGCCGCGAGCCGGGTCTCCTGGACACTGTCGTCGACGGACATACCGCGTCCCGAGGTGAGCAGATGGCGCCACGGTGTGACCCAGTCGGGCCGCAGCTCGGCGGCCTCGAGCAGATGCTCCTCGGCGATGCGCAGCCGCTCGTAGAAGGTCTGCCACTGCTCGCGACCGACGTCCACGGCACGGGCGGACGTGCGTGCCTCCCAGCCCCAGGCGACATGGCGCGCACCCGATATCAGCAGTGCGGTCGCCCGGAGTTCCTTGTCGTCCCTGTCCTCCTCGGCGGCCCGGACGATCCACTCCTCCAGACCGTCCACATCGGTCAGTTGCCCCAGGACCGCCTGTTCGCGGCCGAGGTCGAAGGGGGCCAGCGCCGCCTTGACCGCCGACCAGTCGCCCGTGTCGGCCGCCTCGACCAGCGCGAGCACGCGCGCGTCCCCCAGCGCGCGCAACGCGTACGTCCCGTGCTTCTGCTTGCGCGGCGGAAGGGCATGCGAGTGCGCCGGTCTCTCCGCACTTCTCCCGAACAGCTTGCCCAACATGCCGTGCCCTCCCCTGGTCCCGCGTGATCGTCCGGTGCAGCATAAAGGGCCCCACCGACAACGCTTCCACAGGGTTTTCACCGGTGCTTCAAGGTTCGGGCACTGCACTCGAGCCGCACGCGCCACACCCGCGAAGGCGGTCTGGCCAGGGGAGATGATCACCGGGGCCGGCGTGACATGCTCCATCTCGTATGACAAGACGGCCCCTTGAGGTTGCCTGAGCGCAACCTTATGGTTACGCGGGGCCTGGCGAGGCAGCCGTGCCCATGGAGCATCACGTCACCGTCGCCGTGAGCTGGGGGGCTCGGCGATGGGGCGGACATGCACCGACAGAACTGCACAGACACGTGTCAGGACGGCGCGGTCCGGTCCCCCGAGGTGGCGCTCAGGGAGATGCTCGACTCCCAACAGCGGTCTCTCGAACGCCATTTCTCGGAAGTGCAGCACGCGCGCAGCCTTTTCTCCGACATTGTCGAGCAGTTGGCGGTGGCCCGTGTCGGCGATCCGGATCCGGCCCAGGCGACCGTTCTGAACGGTTCGGCGGAGATTTCCCGCGCGCTGGAAGAAGCCGTGGGTCTGGCCCGTTCCGAGGTGATCGGAATGCATCCCGGTATTCCGATTTCTCCGGAACGGCTCGCGGAAGGCCGGATCCGGAACAAGAAGCTGCTGGACCGCGGTGTCGCCATGCGTTCCATGCATTTGACGGCAATGCTGCGCACCTCGTTCGGACCGGCCCATCTGAGGGATCTGGAGAGCGCGGGGGCAAGTGTCCGTATCGCCGCGGTACTTCCCGCCCGGCTGGTTATCGCGGACCGGCGGGTGGCTTTGGTGTCGACCCCTTCCATGGAACAGGAAGGATCCGCGCTACGTCTGGAATGCGGCGCTTTCCTGGAGATCCTGACCCGTTTCTTCGATCACCTCTGGGACCATGAGGCGGCCCCTCTCACTCCTGCCGTCGATGACGCCGTGGAGGGGGAGGACGAGCTGGACGAGGAGAGCGGCGGCGACCGGCTGACCGGCCGCGAGCAGGCTCTGCTACGGCTCATGGCCAAGGGCCTCAAGGACGAGGCCATCGCCCGCGACCTGGGCGTCTCACCGCGTACGCTGCGCAGGCTCATCGCCGACCTGATGCGTCGGCTCGACTGCGAGAGCCGCTTCCAGGCCGGTGTCGAGGCCACGGCCCGCGGCTGGCTGGACGCCGCGCCGCACGACTGACGCGCGCTCGCCTCCCCTCCCCCGCCACCTCCTGCCACCTCCGTCGCACCCCGGCGGCCCACTGGGTCGCCGGGGTCTTCCGTATGCGCGTCGGCCATCAAAGACAGGGGTGACCTGGAGTGGCCATGGCCGCACGAGGTCAACCCGAATCCCTGGACGCGGATGCGGCGGTCGGCCAGCATTTCAAACGAAAGATTCGTACGACAGACAAAGGGACGCCTGCCGTGGATCAGCGCAAGAGCCGCAACAAGAACAACAGCAAGAAGTCGGCGTGGATGGCGGCTTTCGGGCTCGCTCTGGCGATTTTCGCCGTGCCCACTCCGGCGATTTCCGGACCCGCCGCCGTGGCCGACGTACGGGCCGCCGAGCCGTCGGCCGTTCTGCTCGACACCTCGTGGCCGGCGCCCACGCCGTAACACCACGAAACGCACCGTGGACGAGCAGAAACCGAATGTGGGGCGGGAGACACATGCTTCTCAGTGAAGAGCAGGAAAGAGAATACCGGGAGCGGGGATTCGTCGTGGTCGACTCCCTGTTCAGCCCGGACGAGGTGGAGTCGCTGCGCGAGTCCTTCCGCCGCGACGGTGAGATACCCGGCGAGCACCGCATCGTCGAGGACGACGGACGCGCCGTCCGCGCGGTGTACGCCTCCCACCGGCGGCAGCCGGAGTTCGCGGCCCTGGTGCGGCACCCGGGAGTCCTGGGGCCCGTGCGCCGGCTGCTGGGGGCGGAGGTCTACGTATACCAATTCAAGATCAACGCGAAGCCGGCGATGGGTGGCGGCGGTTGGGCCTGGCACCAGGACTTCGCGGCCTGGCGCATCGCCGACAACCTTCCCGCACCGCGCCTGGTGAACGTGGGCGTCTTCCTCGACGACGTCACGGAGTTCAACGGCCCGGTCATCTTCGTGCCCGGCTCGCACCGCGACGGTCTGGTGCGCAGCGGCCGCACGCAGTCCGACGCCAGGTCCGCACAGCACCTGGACCCCGACGACATCGCACTCAAGCCCGCCGACATGGTGGCGCTCGCCGCCGAGCACGGCATGGACAGCCCCAAGGGCGCCGCGGGTTCGGTGATCTTCTTCGATCCCGAGATCGTCCACGGCTCCGCGCCCAACATGTCGCCGTTCGACCGCAGGCTGCTGATCCTCACGTACAACGACGTGACCAACGAGCCCCGGCCGCTCGGCGAGCCCCGGCCGGACTATGTCGTCTGCCGGGACACCACCCCCCTGCGCGTCCTCGACGACGCTCCCGTTCTCGCGGGCGTCGGGGAGGCGGTGTGACCGAGCGCGGACGCAGCCGTGCCGTGGTGCTCGAGGAGTTCGGACACCCGCTCGCCCTGCGCGACTTCGAGCTGCCGCGACCGCCCGAGGGCGGCATGGTCGTCGCGGGCCGGTACGGCGGGGTCTGCGGTACGGATCTGCACCTCCAGCAGGGGCACCTGCCGGTACCGGTGCCCCTGGTCCTGGGCCACGAGGGGCTCGGCACCGTGCACACCCTCGCCCCCGGCACCCATCTCGACGCCTCCGGCGCTCCCCTCGCGACCGGCGACGAGGTGATGTGGGCGTCCTCGCTCGCCTGCGGCACCTGCCCGCCCTGCCGGCTGCACCGCGAGCCGACACTGTGCGAGCAGCGCCGCACCTACGGGGTGAACCGGCCCGCGACCGGTGCGTATCCGCTCTCCGGGTCCTGGGCCGACCACATCGTGCTGCACCCCGGAACCACCGTGGTCAAGGTCCCCGACGGGGTAGGGGCGTTGGCCGCCATGGCGCTGGCCTGCGCCGGGCCGACCATGGTGCACGCCTTCTACGAGCGCAGGCCGGTCCGCGTCGGTGAGACGGTCGTCGTCCAGGGATCCGGTCCCGTCGGCCTCGCCGCCGCCGCGCTCGCCCAACTCGCCGGAGCCGCCCGGGTGATCCTCGTCGGCGGCCCCGCGCAGCGGCTGGAGCTCGCGGCACAGGCGGGCATCGGCGACCACCACGTCAATCTGGTCGAGGCCGCCGACACCGGCACCGCGCTCGCGGAGGTCCATCGGCTCACGGGCGGGGCCGGCGCGGACCTCGTCGTCGAGTGCACCGGCGTGCCGGGGGCCGTCGGGCAGGGGCTCGGGCTGGCCCGCCGCGGAGGCTCGTACCTGATCGTCGGCCAGTACACCGACAGCGGCGACACCCTGATCAATCCGCACCAGATCGTGTACCGGCAGCTCGACGTCGTCGGTTCCTGGGCGTTCACCGGCGCCCATCTCGTCGAGTACGTACGGCTGTTGCCCGCCCTGACGCGCCGGTTCGCGTTGGCGGACCTCGTGACGGAGTACGCGCTGGCGGACCACGGGCAGGCGCTGGCGGCCGTCGCCGGCGGCTCGGTGATGAAGGCAGTTCTGGCCGGCGGCGACCGGTTCTGCCGGGGGGACAGGCGATGACGACGACAGCATCCGTGCGAGCGGGAGCGCACCGACGGCTCACGGCGGACACGGTCGTGGAGCTGGTGGTGCGGCAGGCCGAGCACCATCCGGAGTCGGTGGCCGTACGCCACGGCGACCGGGCACTGACGTACGGCCAACTCCTTTCGGCCGCCGCCTCGATGGCGACGGCACTGGCGGACGGCCACGGGGTGGGGGCCGGTCTGCGCGTGGGTCTCGCCACCCGGCGCGGGATTCCGCAGATGGTGTCCGTCCTCGCGATCCTCATGGCGGGCGGCTGCTATGTGCCGCTGGATCCGGCCCTGCCCGAGCAGCGGCTGCGCGGCATGATCGACGACGCAGGGCTGAAACTGCTGGTGAGCGACGACGCGTACTCGGGCCCGCGGCCACCGGGCGCCGTGATCGCGGCGCCGCGGCTGTCCGGGGAGAGCGTCCAGGCGTACCCGGGGCGGCTGCGCCCGCAGGCCTCGTCCGAGGCGTACGTGCTGTTCACCTCCGGGTCCACCGGCAGGCCCAAGGGCGTGGTGATGCCGCACCGCCCGCTGGTCAACCTCATCGAGTGGCAGCGTGCCTCCTCGACCGCGGGCGTCGGCACCCGCACCCTGCAGTTCGCGCCGATCGGCTTCGACGTCTCCTTCCAGGAGATCTTCTCGACCTGGTGCAGCGGCGGGGAACTGGTGCTCATCGGGGAACAGGACCGGCGTGACCCGGCCCGGGTCCTCGGGCTGGCCCACCACCACGGCGTACAGCGGATCTTCGTGCCCTTCGCTGTCCTCCAGTCCATGGCGGACTGGGCGTTCGACGGCGACCAGGACCTGCCGCGTCTGACGGAGATCATCACGGCGGGCGAGCAGCCGATCGTCACCCCCGCCCTGGAGCGCTTCGTCGAGCTCACCGGCAACCCCACCCTCGCCAACCAGTACGGCCCGACCGAGACCCACGCGGCGACGCAGAGCGTGCTGCGCGGCGCGCCGCGGGACTGGCCGCGGGTGCCGCCGCTCGGCGAGGTCCTCGACAACTGCTCGGTCCTGCTCCTCGACGACTCCCTGACGCCCGTGCCCGAGGGCACCGAGGGGGAGATCTGCGTCGCGGGGATCTCCCTCGCCGACGGGTACGCCGTCGACGACGACCGTACCCGCGGCAGATTCGTCGCGGTCGCTCATCTCGACGGGGTCCGGCGGCTGTACCGCACGGGAGACTTCGGGATCGTCGAGGACGGCGTCCTGCTCTACCGGGGCCGGCGCGACGACCAGGTGAAGATCAGCGGGCACCGCATCGAGATGGGCGAGGTCGAGGCCGCCGTGTCGGCGCACCCAGAGGTCGGCCAGGTGGCGGTGGTCGCCGTCGGGGACGGTCCCGGCACCCGGCACCTGGTGGCCTTCGTGGTGGCACGCCGCGGAACGGCGCCGGACGAGGACGGGCTGCGCGCCTTCACGGCCCGGCTGCTGCCCGCGCACGCCGTCCCCCGGCGTTTCCTGCCGGCCGACACGCTGCCCCGCACCGCCACCAACAAGGTGGACCGGCGTGCCCTCGCCGCGCGGGCCGCCCCCGCACCGGCCGGCGAGGACGTCCCGCCCCTGGGCGCCCGGGAGACGGTGCGGGCGGTGTGGCAGCGGGCCCTGGGCAGGGCCGTGCCCGACGGCGCCCGGTTCTTCGACGTGGGCGGCGACTCGCTCACCGCGGTCCGCCTCGTCGTCGAGCTCAACAAGCACTTCACGCGGAAGATCTCCGTCGGCGATCTGCTGCTGCGCCCGGAGTTCGAGGCCTGCGTCGCCTTCTTCGAGGCCACCGACGCGAACGACGACTTCCGGCCCCGCCCCGCCGCCGGTGCCGCGGAGCGCGGTGCGTGGCTGCCGGTCGCGCTCACCCAGGCGCACCGGATGAACCGCGAGGCCTGGCGGGCCCGGCACGGACTGCCGAGCATCAGCAACGTCCCCATGGCATACCACCTTCAGGGGGAGCTGGACGCGAGTGCGCTGGAGACCGCGCTGAGGCATTTCGTCACCCGGCACCCGGCGCTCGCCCTGGAGATCGACGAGACTCCGGGCGCCCACCGTCAGCGGCTCACCGACTGGGCGCCCACGCTGCGCAGCGTGCGGCTCGACCCGCAGCTGTCCGCCGAAGCCGCCCGGGAGCGGGCACTGGCCCTCGTCCAGGAGGACGCCGAGCGTCCCTTCGTCCGGCGCGGAACGGCGTACGACGGACTGCTGCGGGCGACGCTGATCCGGATCGCCGAGCGGGAGCACCATCTGTTCCTGTGCGCCGACCACATCGTGTTCGACGGCTGGTCGGTGGGGGTGCTCAACGAGGACCTGGCCGTCTGTTACCGCGCGGCCCTGCGCGGCGAGGCGCCCCCGGCGGCCGAGCCCGATCTGAGGTTCCTCGACTGGGCCCGCGCGGAGAACGCCTGGCTGGGCGAGGAGCTCGCGGCCACCCTTCGCGTGGACTTCGGCCGGCAGCCCCGGGTGCCCGAGGACCCGGCCGCCGCCCTCCTCTACCCGGCGATCGAGCCCGGCCCGCCCGCGCACTACGCCCGCGAGACACTCATCCGCAGACGGCTCGACGCGAACCGCACGGCGGCCGTGCACGAGCTCGCCCGAACCTCCGGGCACCCGATGGGCTCCGTGCTCACCGCGCTCTACGCGACCGCGTTCGCCCGCTGGTCGGGACGCGACGAGGTCGCCCTGGTCTCGACGTTCGCCAACCGGACCATCCCGGACGCGGACCGCTCCGTGGGCTTCTTCGCCAACAACGTCCCGGTGTTCCTGGGCCGCGCCGCCGGTCTGTCGCCCGCCGAGATGATCGACCGCGCCGCCCGCGTGGTGGGGCGCGCGGCCCAGCGGGAGGCCGTGCCCTTCCCGTTCTGGCTCGCCACGATGCTGCCCGGCCACGAGGATCTCGCGGGCAGCGCGCGCTACGCGTTCCTGAACGTCCGCAGCCAGGACCGCTCGGGCCTGGACCGGCTGGAGCTCGACGGAGTGACCTCGCGGGCGGTCCGCGTCGACATCGCGCTGACGCCGTCCTTCGCCCTCGGCCTGCGGGCCGGCGACAACGGCGACGACATCGCGCTCGAACTCGCCTTCCTGCCCGGCCTCGTCGCCCCGCAACGCGCCGAGGCGCTCATGGCGGAGCTCGAGGACGTCGTGGACGGGGCCGGACACCCGCGAGGAGGGCAGCGCCGGTGATCCTCACCGAGGTCGACGACCTGAGCGCCGACAAGGAGTGGCTGCGGCTGTGGCGGTCGGACGATCACCAGCACGCCAACTACACCGTCACCTCACTGGCGGTCGGCGCCGCCCACTACACCCGCCTCTACTACCTCCCCGCCGAACGCGACGTCAGCGAGTACCGGCCGTGCGCCGAGCGGTTCGTTCCGCACCACCTGCTGGCGTCCGGCCCCGACGGCCCGGTGGCCGGGCTCGCGCTCACCGTCGAGGTGCTCCCCGGACGGCACCGGCTGTCCGCCTACGGGCGGCCGCTGATGCTGGTCGAGGACCGTACGGCACCCGCACGGCTGCGCAGACAGGCCGCCGCCGCGATCCACACCCGGCTCCAGGAGCTCACCGAGCACTACGGCGCCGAGCGCCACCACGCCAGGGACTACCTGGTCGGCGGAGAGATCTCGCCCCTGACCGAGGTGATGCTCCGGCACGGGGGCGTCAGCCGGCACCACTTCACCCAGACCGTCGACCTGCGCCCGCCCGCCGAGGAGCGCTTCGCCGAACTGCGCAAGAACTTCCGCAAGATCCTGCGCAGGGAGCGCGGCGGCTTCGCACTCGACGTAGTGACCGCACGCGACGTGACCCGGGCGCACCTGGACGACTTCGTCCGGCTCCATCTGGAGTTCTTCGGCAAGACCCTGCGGACGGGGGCCTCGTGGGACTCGATCCTGGCCTCGGTCCGTGCCGACGAGGGATTCATGGTGGTCGGCCACCAGGACGACAGGCCGGTGTCGATGGCCTACTTCGCGGTGTCGGACCGCTACTGCCTCTACGCCTCCGGCGTCAACGACGCCGACAGCTACGGCAGCGGACTGAGCCACCGGGTGCTGTGGCGTGCCATGGAACACGCCCGCGCTCTGGGCTGTGTCCACTTCGAACTGGGTGAACAGCTCTACCCGGGCATGTATCCCGACCTGCCGGAGAAGTTCCGGGCGATCGGTCACTTCAAGGCGGGTTTCAGCAACACCACGGCCGCCCGCCTGGACGTGTTCTCCGCTCCGCTGGAGGCGCCGTGACCGTCGTTTCCCGGTGGGTCGCCATGGCGCGCGGACCGCGGCGGGCCGAACTCGTCCTGCACACCGTCACCCTCGTCAACGCCCTCGGCAACGGCCTCTTCACCGTCGCCGGCACGCTGTTCTTCGTCCAGGTCCTGGACCTGTCGCCGCTCCGCATGGGGGTGGGCCTGGCCGTCGCCGCCGCCTTCGGGCTCGCCGCCAGCGTGCCGGTGACCCGGGCCCTGGACGGCCGTTCGCTGCGCGCCGCCTACGGTGCACTGCTGATGGTCCAGGCCGTGGCCATGGCCCTGTTGCCGACGGCCCGTTCGTTCGGGGTCCTCGTCGCCGTCCTCGCCCTGGGAGCCGCCGGGCAGAAGAGCGCCCGCGCGGTGAACAACGCGCTCATCGGACAGGTGGCGGGCGCCCGCCGGGCCGACGTACGGGCCGTCTCGCGGTCCGTGAACAACCTGGGGACAGCCGGCGGGGCCCTGCTGTCCTCGGCGGCCGTGGTCAGCGGCACCGACCGCGCCTACGAACTCCTCGTCCACGCCGACGCGGTGACGTTTTTACTCGCCGCCGCACTGGTGCCCGCGATACCGGGCACGGGCCGGCTGGCCACGGCCGGGCGGAACCGGTACGGCTCGGCTCTGCGGGACTCCCGCTACGGGGCGGTCACGCTGGCAGACGGCGTGATGTGCCTGGAGTACTTCGTCATCACGCTGGTGCTCCCGCTGTGGGTCGTCGAGCACACCTCGGCGCCCCGAGCCGTCGTGCCCGTCCTCTTCGCACTCAACATGGTGCTGGTGGCGCTCTTCCAGATCCGGGTCAGCCGGCGGGCCCGCACGATCGCGGCGGCCGCCCGCGCGGTGCGGGTCTCCGGGGCGCTCTTCCTGGTCAGTCTGGCCGCACTGCTGCTCGCCGGGCAGGTGGCCGCGGTGCCCTCCGTGCTCCTGCTGGTGGCGGGCGTCGGAGTGCACACGGTCGGCGAGCTGTATCACGCCGCGGGTGCCTCCGAGCTCAGCTACGGGCTGGCCGCTGAGGAGCGGATGACCGAGTACCAGGGCGTGTTCGGGCTCGGCATGGGGGTGGCCGAGATCGTCGCCCCCTACGTCCTCGTCGTCGCCTGTCTCGAGGGCGGCTGGGCCGGCTGGGCCGGGCTCGCCGTCCTGCTCTGCGCCACCGGTGCGGCCCTGCCGTTCCTCGCCTCCCGGCCCCCGGTCCCGATCCCGGTCCCGATCGCGCGCTGACGCGGTCGAGAGCCCGCAGTCCTGACCGCATCCCAGCAACCCCGGGGCACACGACTGCCTCTCAACACCCTTTATCTCCACTTTTCTGACTGTCTGTCACCGCACTGGAACGAGGTGTCTTACGTTGGGTCTCCTTCGTACAGAGGGATTCACGAAGCTTCTGGAGCTCATCGCGGAGGAGTCCGACACGCTGGATTCGGCGTACACCGCCGCCCTGCACGCCGCGACACTCGGCGGCCGGCTCAAGGCCGAGGTGGGCCTCGGCGCCCTGAGCCGCGGCGAGTCGATCGCGCTCGCCGAGCTGCGGGACACCGCCGCCCGCCGCCATCTCCCCCTCGTGCGGGACACGGTGGGCGAGCGCATGGTGCTCACCGGCACCGGACGCCTGCGCGTCCTCCGCGACGGCGAGCCGGCGCCGGAAGGCGTGCTGGAGATCGGCCGCGTCGACTGGGACGGCAACCGCCCCGCGGACCTCGACCGGCGCTGGGACGAGCAACAGCGCACCGAGGACGCCGAGTCGCTGACTCTGCACGCATGGCTGCGCGACCGCCCGGCCGGCACGGTGGACACCATGGTCGCGGACCTGCGCCGGACCTTGAGCCATGTCGGGCCGATGCGTGTGTACATCGGCGACCGCTGCTACACGAACCTCGGCCGGGAACACAGCAATCTGGTGGGCAAGTCGGTCTCCGCCGGCTCCGAGCAGTGCCGGCTCAACGGGATCGACGGTGTGCCGGTCGAGCGGTGGACGGCCCACGACGCCGTCTTCGTCGTCTGCATGTCCGCGCTGATCGCCTCGGGAACCCCGTCCAGGACCGAAGAGTTCAGCGGCACCCAACTGACGGCCGGACGCCTGGAGGCCTTCATACGCGCCAAGATCACTTCCTACGACGGTGAGGTGACCCCCGCGACGGAACAACTGCCGCTGGTGGAAAGGCTCTTCGCGCTCGCGGCGCATGCCAGGCGGTTGCGCCCCGGCAAGCTCGAACGGGGACCGCAGATCTATCGCACCGTCCAGGCCATGACGATCAACAAGCAGGAGCAGTTCCTCGACCGCCCGGTGGCCTCCGCCGATCTGCCCGCCGCCTTCACCGCGAAGGTGACGGAGCTGCTGCCGGGCGCGGACCTCGACCGTCAGGACCACCTGGTCGCGGCCTGGGCGCAGTTGATGCCCGCACTGCACGGCCCCGCGGCCGACGACGGGTTCACCACCGGCCTCGAGAAAGTGATCCACGGGTTGGTCGAGGCCGGCACGGAGTCCACCGGGTCCCATGTCGGCATGTCCCGCGGCCCCCGCGACATCACGACACTCTCCGCACTCGTCGCCGCCGGCAGCCCGGACGCCGGACACTGGAAGACCAGCGACTACTACTGCTGTGTGGTGCCCGGCCAGGACTTCACCCGGCGCTTCGACCGGGCCCCGGAGGAACTGCCCCAGGTCATCAGGGCGATCGCCGCCCGGATGCGCTGGAACGGCTGGCACTTCATGCCGCACGCCAGCGGTGCGAGCGACCACCCGAGCTTCGCGGAACGGGACTGGTTCTACGCTCCCACCATGCCCGACATGACCGAGTGGACCTCGCACCATCACCAGGGCCATGTCGCGAACGGGGTACGGCACGCCATCCGGGTGCCGCTGGGCCTGACCCTGGCCGGCGCCCACCGGCCCGGAATCCACGACTTCCGCCTGATGCGCACGGACGGCGAGACGTACGGCGTCCCGGAGCTGCGCGCGGCCATCGCCATCGGCCGTGTCCTCCAGAGCGTCTACCAGGCGCACGCGGACCGCTCGGAGCGCACCGGACCCGCCCTGGTCGTCTCGGACTTCGGCAACACCTGGTACCAGCGGCGCCACGCGCCCGCCACGGCGGCACTGTGACACCCTCCGCTCCCGCCCCCTCCCCTCTCCCGCCCGCACACCGACCCCAGGAAGGCCCTCCCATGTCCCCCGACCGTTCCGTCCTCCACCTCGGCCTGCGCCGCTCCCCCCTGGAGTGGCAGCCCGAGATCGACGCCGCCGCACAGCTGGGCCACGCGGTGTACGTCCACTCCGACACCGGCCTAGGCCATCTCGGACTGCCCGACGACCGGACCGCCGCGTTCACCCGGACGGAGCCCGCCGAGGACGTGGCGGCCCGCGCCCTGCGACAGGCACGGGACGCGGGGCACCGGCCCGCGGCGGTGCTGTGCTGGGGCGACCGGTACGTGGACATCGCCGCCAGGGTGTCGCAGGCGCTCGGCCTGCGCGGGCCCTCGGTCACCGCGGCCGCCGTGTGCCTCGACAAGGCGGCGCAGCGCCGGGCGCTGGAACCGCACGGGCTCAACCCCCGCTGGCGCACCGGCACCACGGCCGACGAACTGAAGGCCGCGGTCGGCGAACTCGGCCTTCCCCTGATCTTCAAGCTCGCCCACTCCTCGGGCGGCCGCGGTTCCGTCGTGCTCGACGCGGACACGGAACCGGACGAGCTGATGAAGCTGACGTCCCTCAACTACGAGGACTCCGACGCCTTCCTCGTCGAGGAGCTCGTCGACGGCAGCGAGCACTCGGTCTCCGGGCTGGTGCACGGGGACGAGGTGGTGATCCTCGCCGTGTCCGACAAGTACCTGGCCCCCGGGGAACTCCGTACGACCACCACGGTCGTCCCCTCCGCGCTCACCGCGGAACAGCTCGAGCGGGTCCACGAGGCGGCCGAACGCGCGGTGCGCGCCGTGGGCATCGAGACCGGCGGCTTCCACGTGGACCTGCGCTACGCCGCCGCGGGCCCCGTCGTCCTGGAGATCGGCGCACGGCTCGGCGGCGATCTGATCAACTCCCACCTCGTGCCCCTCGCCACCGACGGCGCGGCAGACCCGTACCGCTCGCTCGTCCAGACCCTCGCGGACGGCGAACTGCCGCGCCCCGCACCCTTCGTGACCACCGCGGCGATGCACCTGCTGCCGACCCCCGCCGACGCCGACCTCCCGGCACTGCTGTCCCACCTCGCGGAACACCCGGCCGTACGGGTCGCCGCCGAGTGGCCCTCCCCCGAGGACGAGGTCGTCGTGGTGGTGACGGCACAGGACCGGGACACGATCCCGGCGATCCTCGAAGAGCTCCGCCGCCGGACGGGACGGTAGGCCCGCGTGCCGGACCGTGTGAACTCCGCGCACCCGCCGGACCTCCCGGTCGTCGGTGTCCTGGCCTGCCGCAAGCAGCGTGCCAACGGCACCAGTTACTCCCGGGTCAACGACGTCCTCACCGACAGCCTGCTGCGGTACGCGCGCGTGCTGCCGCTCGTCGTCCCGCCCGACGAGGCCGGCGCCGCGGCCCTGGACGGCCTCGACGGGCTGGTCCTGCCCGGCAGTGGCTCCTTCGTCCACCCTCGTATCACCGCGGCGGCCGGCGCGGAGACCGAGGGGCGGGAGTACGACACCGACCGTGACGCCGCCGCGCTCGCCCTGCTGGGCCGCGCCCGTGAGCTGCCGGACCTGCCGGTGCTCGGCAGTTGCCGGGGCATGCAGGAGATCGGGGTGGCGGCCGGGGCGGCGCTGCGGGACACCGAGGGCGCCGAGACCGCTGTCCACCGCTTCACGCCGCGTCCGGCGGGCGGCGACCGCTGGGCCGACGCGCACCCCGTGCACATCCGGCCGGGCGGACTCCTCGCCGGGCTCCCCGGGGAGTTCGCCGGGACCGCCGTACCCGTCAACTCCCAGCACTCCCAGGTGGTCTGCGCACTCCCGGACGGCGTACGCGTCGAGGCCGTGGCGCCCGACGGTGTGCTCGAGGCGATCAGTGTCGGCCATCCCACGCGGTATGTCCTCGGCATCCAGTGGCACTTCGAGCAGCACACCGGGGACAGCGCGCTGAACCGGACCATCCTGGAATCCTTCGGGCGGCGCTGCCGTCTGCGCAGAGAGAAGAGAAAGTCGTGCTGAACCTGTCCGGGCCCTTCCTCGACTCCGTGGCCGAGCTGGCGCTCGGCGCCGTCGCGGACCCGGCGGACGGCGTGCTGTTCGTCGCCGGGTCGGTCGTCGACGGACTGGCCAACCGCAACTCCGACCTGGACGTCTACTTCCTGGGCGGCGACGGGGCCGCGGTCGTCGGGGCCGACACCACCGTCCGCAAGGGCGAGAAGAGCGGCACCATCGGCGAGCTCGACGGGCGCGAGGTCAGCCTCTCGATCCTGGAACCCGCCGGGATCGAGGAGTTGACACGCTCCTTCCAGGACTGTCTGGCCGCGCTGTCCGACGGCGGCGGGATCGTCCAGCTGGAGAGCCAGAACGATCTCAAGGTGCTGCACCGCATCCGTACCGGCGTCCCGCTGCGCGGTGCCGAGCGGCTCGAGAAGCTGCGGGCGTCGACGGGCACGCACCGGCTGGCCGAGTACCACGTCAACGTCCAGGCGGTGGCCGCCGTCAACCGGCTCACCGACGTGGAGGGGGAACTCGCCGAGAGCAACGACGCCTCGGCGTGCTGGATGTTCCGGGAGGCAGTCGCCCATTTCGCCCGGCTGGTGCTCGCCCTCGACGGAGAGACCAACCCGGCGCCCAAGTGGCTGGTCAGACTGCTGGAGCTCGGTGGCCCGGACCCCCGGCTGCGGTCCCGTCTGGCCCAGCTGCTCACCGAGTCCGAGGAGGACCTGCCCGCGGCGGTCGCCGAGGTCAAGGGGCTGTTGCGGAGCACGGTCGACCTCGCCCCCGGCACGGTCGTCGGGCCGTACACGCGGCGCGTGATCCGGAAGCTGGGCTGACATGACCGCTGTCCTCGGACTTCCGGGCCTGGCCCTGCACGAGATACCGGAGGCGTTCGTCCCGGAGGAACCCCGCCTGGGCGGCGCGGCGGTGCCCGTGCCCGCGGCGCGGCTCGCGGCGCTGAGCAGCACCGGCACGGTGCTCCTGGGCCGACGGCCGGACGACATCCACCTCAGGGAGTTCCGCGCGTCGGTGATCGCCGAGACCCGTGCCCTGTTCCAGGTCCCGCACGACCACACCCTCACCGTCGTGGCGGCCCGACCCACGGAACTCTGCCACCTCACCGCCGCCCAGCCCTGGGCCGCGGGCCTGAAGGTGTCAGGAACCGGCCCACGCGCCACCGCCTGGCGGTCCGCCACGGCGAGGGCGCGGGAGACCGGCGACCCGACCGCCACGCCGGGTACACGGGAGACTGGCGACCCGGCCACCACCACGGCCGAACGGGGCGCCGCCGCCCTCCCGGCCACCACGACAGGTGCACGGGAAACCCCCCGTCCAGCCACCGGGCCGGGTCCGCGGAGCGCCACCGACCCGGCCAATCCGGCAGGTGCGTGGGAAACCCTCGGCCCACACACCCCGGCCCTCACCCCCCTCGCCGTGGTGGCCGACGAGGATCCCGCCTGGCGGGAGCGGCTCGAGGCGGCTCCGGCCGGCGGCTGGCGTGTCGCGGAGCTCACCGGTACCGCCGAGGTGCTCACCGGGCGAGGTGTCCGCGATGCCGACATCGCGTTCCTCTGTCCGAGCGGACTGCTCGGTGTCGGTGTCGGCCTCACCGTGGCCGTGCTCTCGCCGCGGGCCAAGTCCGCGTCGCCGGGGCTGACCCGCGCGCTGGACATGGCCGGCGCCGCGGTCGGCACCGGTGACCTGGTGATGTTCGCGCACGCGGTGCGGGCCATGGCGGAGAGCGACGCCGCGCGCGCGGCAGCCGGACGCGAGGCCCGCCGCGCCCTGGTCGCCGACTGGGCGGCCACCCGCGACTGGGTCACCCCCACGGCCAGGGCGGGCGACGCGCTGACGGTCCGTCTGGTCACCGCCCTGCCGCCGGGCGCGGTCACCGAGCTCGGCCGGTTTCTGGAGACCGCCCACCTGGCGTACGGCCTCACGGACCCGGCCGACCCGCACGCGCTCCGCATCGGCCTGTACGACTCGCTGCGCACCGCCGACATCGAGCGCCTGCTCGGCCTGCTCGACTTCCTCGTGGCCCGCCTGGCGCGCACCACGGACCCTGACCAGGAGGGACGATGACCCCCCGCTCCGACGCCCTCATGATCCTCAAGCCGGACGTGCTGGACGGGCCGTTCGCCGTGTGTCCGCGTCCCCTCGCCCGGGACGCCGTCCGCGGACTCGTCGACCTGTACGCCGGGCGGCCGCCCGGACCGTACGAGGTGGCGACCTCCGAGGGCGCCGTCCGCTGGGCCCGGCGCAATGTGGACCGCAAGACCGCGGCCCGGGGCTGGTACGACAAGGAGCTGCGGTCCCGGCAGGAACGCCTGAGCCGGCTGACCGGCCTCCTGCACTCCCCCGCGCTCACCGGAGCCGGTCCCACGGAGACGGCCGGGCTGATCCTCGGGATGGCGGGCGCGCTCGGCTTCACCGTCGCCGAGCGTGCCCGCCGGCGCTTCACCCACCGAGACGTCCTCGGCCTCTACGCGTACAACACCCACTACACCCGGCTCGCCGGCGATCTGACCGCCTACCTCACCGGCGGTGAGGGAGAGATCCTTCTGCTCACGGGGGAGGAGAACCTGAGCAGTCTGCACATCCTCAAGGAGGTGGTCCGCCGCGTCGTCCGCTACCCCACCACGCACTACGACGCCCTGGAGAACCTGCTGCACGTCTCCGACCCGGGGGCGAAGGACTGGACGTACTTCGAAGGAACCCTGACGCGGCACGTCGAGCCGGCTGGGGTGATCAGCCGCCCGCCCGCGCCCCAATCCGTGTAACTGTGAAAAAATTACCCATACGGCGTCAAAGGAGGAGAATCCTCGTGAGCAACCCCGCCGACGAGTTCGGCTACGGCAGCCTGCGGCTCGACCGCGCCGGCCAGGCCGAGGCCTTCGACGCCATCGGCGACCGCTACGACGAGGCCTTCCCGCACAAGGAGGGCCAGGTCGCGTCCGCCGAGTGGCTCATCAGGTCCCTGCCGACCGGGTCGCGGGTACTGGACCTGGGCTGCGGCACCGGGATCCCGACCGCGCGCCAGTTGGCGGACGGCGGCCTGGACGTGGTCGGCGTCGACCTGTCGGACCGGATGGTCACGCTCGCCCGGCGCTCCGTGCCCACCGGGACGTTCCACCGCGCCGACATCGCGGACCTGCGGCCCGACGGCCCCCGGGACCTCGGTCGGTTCGACGCGGTGGCCGCCTTCTTCTCCCTGCTCATGCTGCCCCGGGCCGAAATCCCCCTCGCCGTGCGGACCATCCACTACCTGCTCGTTCCGGGCGGTCTGTTCGCCCTGTCGATGGTGGAGGCCGATGTGGACGACTTCTCGATCCCGTTCATCGGCAGCACCATCCGGGTCTCCGGCTATCTCCGGGACGAGCTGCGCGAGGTCGTGGAGGCGGAGGGCTTCGAGATCGCCGAGGAGTCCTCGTACTCGTACGCTCCGGCGTCCGTGGACGTGCCGCCCGAGGTGCAGATCTTCCTGCGCTGCCGACGGCGTGGCTGACAGCCGCTGATCCGCCCGCCCCGCGCGGGCCCGCACGGCCGGAAGGAAACGCGTGACGAAGCAGCCCGGAGCCGAGGGCGGCACCGGCGGGCAGTCGGCCGGCGTGCACGAGCCTTCCGGTGCCCCGCGTCGGCCCGAGGCAGGCGGCGCGGCCATGCGCCCGCCGCCCCCGGAAGCACCCGCCGGCCGCCCGATCGCCTCCGCGCCGCAGACCGACAGGCTCCGCTATCTCGACGCGGCGACCCGGCAGATCGCCCGCGGCATGAACCTCGACGAGACGCTGGGCGAACTGTGCCGGGCTGCCGTCCCGGCCTTCGCCGACACGGCGTTCGTCCACCTGTACACGCCGCTTCCGGTGGGCGACGAGAGCACCGCCGACCCCGGTGTCCTACGGCTGCACACCACAGCGCCCGCCCCGGGCGCCGCCACCGTCCAGGCGGCCGATGCCGTGGAGCCGGCCGCGGACGGTCTGCTCACCAAGCTGCTCCGGGCCGGGCGGCCGGTGTTCGGGAACACCCCGGGTCTGCGTTCCGTGGTGGCCGAGCTGCTGGGGGTGACGAACGCGCCGGGCGCGGTGCCGCCCGGACGGCGGCTGATCATCGCTCCGCTGCACGGTCGCAGCCATGTCATGGGCAGTGCGGTGCTCCTCCGCGGCCCCGGGCGGCCGGATTTCACCTACGACGACCTGCTCGTCGCCTCCCAGCTCGCCACCCACACCGCTCTCGGCATCCACAAGGCGGTGCTCTACGCGCGCGAGGCGGCCGTCGCGGACGCGTTGCAGCGCACCATGCTCCCGGCGTCGCTGCCCGAGCCGACCGGAGTCCGGCTGGCCAGCCGCTATCTGCCGTCCTCAGGGACCGCACAGGTCGGCGGCGACTGGTACGACGCGATCCCGCTGCCCGGCAACCGTGTCGCACTGGTCATCGGCGACGTGATGGGCCACTCCATGACGTCGGCCGCGATCATGGGCCAGCTGCGCACCATCGTGCAGACCCTCGCCGGGCTCGACCTCTCCCCCGACGAGATCCTGCACCACCTCGACGAGCAGGCCGAGCGGCTGGGCAGTGAGCACACGGCGACCTGTCTGTACGCCATGTACGACCCCGTGCTGCACCGGCTGCTGATGTCCAACGCAGGCCATCCGCCGCCCGTGCTCCTGCATCCCGACGGCAGCACGGAGGTCGTGCGGGTGCCGCCCGGCGCGCCGATCGGTGTCGGCGGCGGTGGCTTCGAGTCCGTCGAGACGCACGCACCGGCGGGCGCGACCCTGCTGCTCTACACGGACGGTCTGGTGGAGTCCCGCGACTCGGATGTGATGACCGGGGTGGAGCAGCTGTGCGCGCGGCTGCGGGCGGGCGCCTCGGGAACCGCCCCGGCGCCGGAGGAGCTGTGCGACCGTGCGCTCGGAACCCTGGGTGCGGGCGACCGGGACGACGACATCGCGCTGCTCGCCGCCCGGTTCGAGGGCATCCTGCCGGACACCGTCGCGTACTGGTACCTGGCGCCGCGTCCGCAGACCGCGGGACAGGCCCGGCGGCTGACCCGCAGGACGCTGCGCCAGTGGGGCCTGGAGTCCCTGCTGGAGTCCACCGAACTCCTGGTCAGCGAGGTGGTGGCGAACGCCGTGCGGTTCGCAGGGCGGCCGATCACCCTGCGACTGCTGCGCACGGACGTGCTCCGCTGCGAGGTGGCGGACGACTCGACCGCGGTACCGAGGATGCGGCACGCGCGGCTGAGCGACGAGGGCGGCCGGGGGTTGTTCCTGGTCGACCAGCTGGCACAGCGCTGGGGGGCGACCAGGGTGAGCACGGGCAAGGTGGTCTGGTTCGAACAGCCGCTGCCCCGCGACCCGGCCGCGTGAGCCGCTCCGCGCGCGGGACGGGCCATGATCGCGTACCACTGGGAGGAACGCGTCACCGCCCACCCCACGGAGAGCCATGAACGACCCCGCTCCCCAGGCCCGTGCCTCCGCACTGCTCGGCCGGCCCAAGCTGTGGCTGGTACCCGCCCTCCTGAGCGGACTGCTCGCCCTGCTGCTGTCCCTGCTGTACATGGGCGGCATCGTCAATCCGCAGGGCGACCTCAAGGACCTGCCGATCGCGCTCGTCAACGCCGACACCGGCAAGCCGCCGGCCGGCCAGGAGCAGAACCTGGGGACGCAGATCGCGGCGGCGATCATGTCGGACACGTCGAGCGACAAGGCCGACTGGCGGCAACTCACCCGGACCCAGGCCCAGGACGAGCTGGATGCGGGCAAGGTCTACGGCGCCCTCGTCGTCCCCGCCGACTTCACCGCCTCCGTCGGCGCGCTCACCGGCACCGGCGCCACCGCGCGGCCGACGCTCACGGTCCTCACCAACCCCGGCAAGGGCAGCCTCGGCTCCTCCCTCGCCAGCCAGATCAGCACGCAGACGGCACACCAGGCCTCGCAGACCATCGGCAGGCAGCTCACCCGGTCGGCCCCACGCGCCGACGCCACGCAGAAGCTGCTGCTCGCCGACCCCGTGGCCGTCACCACCGAGGTGGGCCACCCTGTCGGGGTCCACAGCGGCCTGGGACTGACCGCCTTCTACTACACGCTGCTGCTCGTCCTGGCCGGCTTCATGGGCGGCAACATCGTCAGCAACGGCGTCGACACCGGCCTCGGCTACGCCGACAACGAGATCGGCCCCTGGCACACCCGGCTGCCCACCGTGCCGATCAACCGCACCCAGACGCTGCTGCTGAAGATGGCGATGACCGCGGGCATCACCGTGCTCACCGTCTCCCTGGTGATGCTCGCCTGCGTCGCGATCCTGGGCATGGACGCGACCCATCTCCCGCTGCTGTGGATCTACTCGTACTGCGCGTCACTCGCGGTCGGCCTGGGTGTGCAGGCGATCAACGCCGCGTTCGGCGGCATCGGACAGCTCGTGTCGATGTTCGTGTTCATCGTGCTGGGCCTGCCGTCCTCGGGCGCCACCGTCCCGCTCCAGGCGGTGCCGGCCTTCTACCGCTTCCTGTCCCACTTCGAGCCCATGCGCCAGCTCGGCGACGGCGTCCGCGCGATCCTCTACTTCGACGCGCGCGGCGACGCGGGCCTCACCCGCGCCTGGACGATGACCGCGATCGGCGCCGCCCTCGCCATCCTCTTCGGCTTCGCGATGACCGTCTACTACGACCGCAAGGGCCACAGCCGTCTGACGCCGCAGCCCGCCTGAGACGGGCCGCGACGCCGGAGGCGGGTCACCCGGTCACGCCGTACCGAGTGCCGTGCGCAGGGTGGCGACGGCCTGGTTGATCGCGGCGTGGGCGGCGTGGGTGTCGCGCAGGGCGTTGAGCATGACGAAGTCGTGGATGATGCCCTGGTAGCGGACGGCGGTGACGGGGACGCCTGCGGTGCGGAGGTGGTTGGCGTAGGCCTCGCCCTCGTCGCGCAGGACGTCGGCCTCGCCGGTGATGATGAGGGCCGGCGGCAGGCCGGTGAGCTGCTCGGTGGTGGCGCGCAGCGGGGAGGCGGTGATCTGGGCGCGGTCGGCCTCGTCGGTGGTGTACTGGTCCCAGAACCACTGCATGGCGTCGCGGCGCAGGAAGTAGCCCTCGGCGAACTGGTGGTAGGAGCCGGTGTCGAAGGCGGCGTCGGTGACCGGGTAGAACAGCACCTGCTGGACCAGCGGCACGTCCCCGCGCTGCTTGGCCATCAGGGTGAGCGCGGCGCTCATGTTGCCGCCCACGGAGTCCCCGGCGACGGCGATGCGGGTGGCGTCCAGGTTGTTGGCGGCGCCTTCCTGCACGATCCACTGGGCCACGGTGTAGTTCTGCTCGATGGCGACCGGGTAGCGGGCCTCGGGCGAGAGGTCGTACTCGGGGAAGACGACCGCGGCGTTCGCGCCGGTGGCGAGTTCACGCACGAGGCGGTCGTGGGTGTGGGCGTTGCCGAAGACCCAGCCGGCGCCGTGGATGTAGAGGATCACGGGGAGGGTGCCCTGGGCGCCTGCGGGGCGGACGATGCGGGTGCGGACGCTGCCGGTGGGCCCGCCGGGCACGGTGATCCATTCCTCGTCGATCGCGGGCTTGGTGATCTCCCCGGACTGCACCTCGTCGACCGCCTTGCGGCCCTCGACCGGGCCCAGGTCGAAGAGGTACGGCGGGTTCGCGGTCGCCTCGACGAAGGCCTGGGCGGCGGGCTCGAGGACGGGGCGGGTGCCGGTCTGGTCGGACATGGCTGTCTCCTCGCAAGGGGTGGCCGCGGGCGCGCTCCGTCGACGCTGTTCGTCAGGAGCGGCGGCACATCCATGACTGTAGCGCTCGATTTAGTCGTGCACAACTTAATCGAGTGCGACTACCTATTTCGCGACTGATTATGGCTCGATAGAATCGGGAGGACCCCATCAAAGGAGCCAGGCCATGAGCACCGCCGAACCGAAGCAGGACGGTTCCCTGCTCCTCGACGACCAGCTGTGCTTCGCCCTCTACGCAGCCTCCCGCGCGGTCACCGCCCGCTACCGGCCCCTGCTGGACGCACTCCAGCTGACCTACCCGCAGTACCTGGTCATGCTCGTGCTGTGGGAGCAGGACTCGATCTCGGTACGCGATCTGGGCACCGCGCTCCAGCTGGAGTCCAGCACCCTCTCCCCGCTGCTGAAGCGCCTGGAGGCGAACGGCCTGCTGCGCCGTGAACGCCGCCCGGAGGACGAGCGCTCGGTCTCCCTCACCCTCACCGACGCGGGAGCCGCACTGCGCGAGCGGGCGCGGACGGTTCCGGTGGCCATCGGGGACGCCATGGGACTGACCCCCGAACAGGACGCCACCGCAAAGCAGTTGCTCCGCCTGCTCACCGCCAACGTCGGCGAGGTCTGACGCTCAGCCCTCGACCAGCCGCGCGAGATGGGCCAGCGCCATCCGCGTGCCCTCCTCGTTCTGGTCCGCCGGCACGGCGTCGGGAATCCCTTCGTGCAGGACGACGACCTCGGTCCCGCCCGCCACGTCGGTGAGCGTGGTCGTCATCGTCATCGTGCCGCGCAGGGCGGGGTCCCCGGTCTCGAACTCGAACTCCTCGACCACCCGCTCGTCCGGCACGAGCTCCAGGAAACGGCCGTGGTACGTGTCGGTGTGCGAACCGGACTTGCCGGTGCCGGTCGGCAGGTCATAGGTGAGCGAGATACGGAACGCGCCTCCCTCCCGGGCGTCGAAGGCGTGCACCTCGCTGCTCATCCCCTCGGGCACCCGCCACCTGGCGAGCGCGTCGGCGTCCACGAGCATCCGGTAGACGGCCGCACGCGGAGCGTTCACACGACAGGAGACACGGGTCGAGTACATGGCCCCACCCTGCTCCGGCGTGCAACCTTCTCGCAACGTGGCGCGTGCTGCGCTGGGGCGCATGTATGAGGAGACCCCCCGCGTCGAGCTCACCCCCGCGGCCGCCGATCTGCTGCGCCGGCTGCACGAGGTGCACGGTCCGCTGATGTTCCATCAGTCCGGCGGCTGCTGCGACGGCAGCGCCCCCATGTGCTACCCGGCGGGCGAGTTCCGCACCGGCGGCTCCGACGTGCTGCTCGCGGAGCTGGAGGTCGAGGGCGTCGGGGAGGCCGTGACGTTCTGGATGTCGCGCAGCCAGTTCGAGGTGTGGAGCCACACCCGGCTGATCGTCGACGTCGTCGAGGGGCGGGGCAGCGGCTTCTCGCTCGAAGCACCCGAAGGAGTGCGTTTCCTGATCCGTTCCCGTCTTCTCGGCTCCTAGACAGACTGCCGTCTGGTGCACTTCCTCTGAGTCCTGGGACAGTTGACGAGACCTCAGGGGGGACTGTGACGCGTCGTCAGAACAGGTTCCGAGCAGGCAGAGCGGTACTGACGTTTCTCACGGCATGCGGTGCGCTGGCCGGTGCGGTCCTGACGGGGGCGGCACCGGCCGGCGCCGCGCAGGACACCGCCCGGATCGCGCCGGGCGTCACGTACCGGCAGTACGACATCCAGGCGGCCAAGGGCCCCACGCGTGTTCATGTCCTCGCCGTCGACCTGCGCGATCCGCACGTCCGGCTCGACCTGCTGCATCCGGGAGCGGTCGCGGCGCGGGCGCCCGTCTCGCAACTGGCGGACACCCAGGGCGCGGTCGCGGGTGTCAACGGCGACTTCTTCAACATCACCGAGACCCAGCACCCCGGTGTCGAGGCGACCGGCGCGAGCGTGGGCCCGGCGATCGCGCACGGCCGCACGCTCAAGGCGGCGGTGCCCGACGGCCAGCGTTTCGGCCCCGCGATGCCCCCGGGCACCTCCACGAGGAACGTGCTCGGCATGGGGGTCGACCGACGGGTCCGGCTCGACAGCCTGTCCCTGACCGGATCCGTCCGCACTCCCGGGACGCGGCTGCCGCTGGGCGGGCTCAACCAGTACGCGCTGCCGGTGAACTCCGTCGGCGCCTTCACCAGCGCCTGGGGCAGCGCCTCCCGGGTGCGTGCCACCTGCGGCACGGACACCGACCGGGCCGCCCCGTGCAGCACGGACACCTACGAGGTGACGGTCCGCCGGGGCCAGGTCGTGGCGGCCGCCGACACCCCGGGCGGCGGCCCCGTCGCCGCGGACACCACCGTGCTCGTCGGCCGGGAGGAGGGCGCGCGGCAGTTACGGAAGCTCTCCGTGGGCGAGCACGTACAGGTCCGGCACGGCCTGGTCGCCGCCGCGTCCCGGATCCCGTACCGCTTCGCCATCGGCGGCTACCCGGTCCTCGACGACGGACAGCCGCTGCCCGGCCTCGACGGCACGACCGCGGCCGTGCGCACCGCCGTGGGAATCGCGGACGGCGGTCGGCGGGTGCTGCTGCTCGCGGTGGACGGCGCGGCCGCCTACCGCACGGGTCTGACCGTCGCCGAAGTGGCGGACACCATGAAGGGGCTGGGCTCGGTCGACGCCTTCAGCCTGGACGGCGGCGGATCGTCGACGCTGGTCGCCCGCGAGCCCGGGGCGGGTGCCGTGTCGGTGCGCAACCACCCCACCGGCGGCGCCGAACGCCCGGTACCGAACGGCATCGGGGTCTTCTCGACCGGATGAGCCTCAGGGCCGGAGGCTGCTGACGATGTCCGCCGTCGCCGTCAGGCCGCTGTGGATGGTCGGGGCGATGCTCGTACTGGCCATGTAGAAGCCGAGCAGTGCGCACACGAGTGCGTGCGAGACCTTCAGCCCTCCGTTGCGCAGGAAGATCACCGCCAGGACCAGCAGCAACATCACCACAGAGATGGAAATCGCCATCGTCGGCCTCCTCCGCCACGCCAGTACGCCCGGTTCACGGCGTTCGGGCGCAAGTGTGGCGTAGCGGAGGGTTCGTCCGGGCGGCTGACCTGTCCGCCGAACGTGTGGTGTCTACGCCGACCGGTGGGCGTCCAGGAAGGCTTCGAGGCCGGCGAGGTCGTCGGTGTTGAGGTAGTCGACGCCGGCGGCGAGCAGTTCGCCCCACAGCGCGTCACGGGCGGGACCCGCCAGGTCCGGCGTGGCCCAGAAGCGCACCTTCTGCCCGCGCGCATGGGCGGCCCGGACGATGCCGCGCAGCTTCTGCCGCTCGGCGTCGGGGAAGGCTCCCACGCCCTGCCAGGTGAAGTTGAGCGTCCAGTTGTCGCTGATCAGCGAGATGAGGGAGGCGGGCGCCGGGCCGCCGAGGTCGGCGAGGCGGCCGTCGTAGAAGGCCCGTCGTACGGTCTGTGCCTCCATGGGCGCGCGGGCGGCTCGGTCGCCGGAGACGACGGCGGTGACCGGGCCGGTGAGGACCCGGCCGCGGGCGTACGTGGTGAACAGGTGCTTGTAGCGGCGCAGATGCCGGTCGAGTTCGAGGTACGTCGAGGAGCCCTCGGTCTTGATGTCGATGAGCAGTTGGAGGGGCTTGCGGTGACCCCGGTACACCGAGCCGTGGTTGGCCCTCACGCGGGCGGCCAGCGGGTCGAGGTAGAGGGACTCCAGGGTGCGGGCCGGGTCGAGGTCGTCCGCGGTGTGGCCGATGAGGAGCTGGTCGCCGACGAGGAAGATGTCGGCCTCGACGCTGCCGAAGCGGTGGTCGAGGGCGTCGAGGAGGGGGCGGGGGTGCTCGTAGTCGTTGTGGGCGTGGGCCCGCCACAACGGCCGCGGGCGGTGCCGCTGTTGGCCCGCGAACGCGTCGGTGGCGGGCAGCGCGACGGCGTCCGCGAGGGCGGCGCCGAGGGTGGTGAGGGCTCTGCGACGGGTGGTGAGGGCCATGCCTGCCTCCCCTTGAGGGCGGTACGGGACACCGGCGAGTATGGGGTCGCCGGTCCCTCAAAGGGCATGCTCGTGACAGGAGTTGGCCGGACTGCCGCCGTCTGTTCATCGCCTCCGCGCGGGGCGCACGAAAAAGCCCGCCCCAGGTGGGACGGGCTTTTCCTGGTGAACGTCAGGGGGCCTGGAGGTCCACGAGTTCGGCCAGTGCGGCACGGTGGGCGCCCGCGGTGCCGTAGGCGATGGAGTCGGCCTTCGCCCGCTTGAGGTACAGGTGGACCGGGTGCTCCCACGTCATACCGATGCCGGCGTGCAGCTGCAGGGCCTCCTCGGCGGCGTGCACGGCGACGGAGGCCGCGTAGGACTGGGCGACGGCGACCGCCACGTCGGCGTCCTCACCGCTCGCCAGCGCGTCGGCCGCGTTGCGCGCCGCGGCCCGCAGGTTCACGACCTCCAGCCACAGCTGGGCGAGCCGGTGCTTGAGCGCCTGGAACCCGCCGACGGACCGGTTGAACTGCTTGCGCTCCTTCAGGTAGCGCACGGTCTCGGTCAGCGTCCAGTCGGCGAGCCCGAGTTGCTCGGAGGCGAGCAGCCCGGCTCCGGACCGCAGCGCCCGTCGTACGGCGGGTTCGGCGTCGCCCAGGAGACGACCGGGCGCACCGTCCAGGGTCACGGTCGCGAGCGGCCGGGTCAGGTCCAGGGACACCTGCGGGGTGACGGTCGCGCTGGAGGCGTCCACCGCGTACAGCCCGCCGTCGTCCGCCGGGACCAGCAGCACGTCGGCGGCCGTGGCGTCCGCGATGCCGGTCAACTCTCCGTGCAGGGAACCGCCTTCATGGCGTACGACCTTGTAGGCGCCGCCCGCGGCGACGTGCAGCGAGACGGCGAGGGCGCCGATCCTCCGTCCCGACGCCAGCTCGGCGAGCAGGTCCTCGGTGCCGCAGGCCAGCAGCGCCTCGGTCGCGACGACGGCGCTGGTGAGGTACGGCACCGGGGCGACCGCGCGCCCCAACTCCTCCAGCACCACGGCGGCTTCGCGGTGCGTGGCACCCTGGCCGCCCTGCGCCTCCGGCACCAGGAGTCCGGCGAGGCCCATGCCGTCCGCGAGGGCCTTCCAGGCGGCGAGGTCGTGCGGGGCGTCGGACTCGGTGCGGGCGATGACGCCGGGGGCGTCGCAGTGGTCGGCGAGCAGGTCCCGTACGGCGGACCGCAGCGCGTCTTCCTCCTCCGAGTACAGCAGGTCGGTCATCGAGCCAGGTCCTTCCAGGCGACGTCCTTGTCGGTGCGCGGTTCCGAGGGCAGGCCCAGGACGCGCTCGGCGACGATGTTCAGCAGGACCTCGCTGGTCCCGCCCTCGATGCTGTTGCCCTTGGAGCGGAGGTAGCGGTAGCCGGCGTCGCGGCCGGTGAAGTCCACCATCTCGGGCCGGCGCATGGTCCAGTCGTCGTACAACAGGCCTTCCTCGCCGCGGAGTTCGACCTCCAGGCCGCTGATCTCCTGGTTGAGGCGGGCGAAGGCGAGCTTCATGCCGGCGCCCTCGGGGCCGGGCTGGCCCAGGGCGAGCTGCTGGCGCAGACGTTCGCCGGTGAGACGGGCGACCTCGGCCTCGACCCACAGCTTCAGCAGGCGCTGGTGCAGATCGTGGGTGCGCAGTTCGGGGCGCTCGCGCCAGGTCCTGGAGACCGGGCCGATCATGCCGCCCTCGCGGGGCAGCCGCATACCGCCGATGGCGACGCGCTCGTTGTTGAGCGTGGTCTGCGCGATCCGCCAGCCGTCGCCGATCTCGCCGAGGCGGCGGGAGTCGGGGATGCGGACGTCGGTGAGGAAGACCTCGTTGAACTCGGCCTCGCCGGTGATCTGGCGCAGCGGCCGCACATCGACGCCGGGGTCGGTCATGTCGCACAGGAAGTACGTGATGCCCGCGTGCTTGGGCACGTCCGGGTCGGTGCGGGCGATGAGGATGGCCCAACGGGCGTTGTGCGCGCTGGACGTCCACACCTTCTGGCCGTTCACCACCCACTCGTCGCCCTCATTGACGGCACGCGTACCGAGTCCGGCCAGGTCGGAGCCGGCGCCGGGCTCGCTGAAGAGCTGGCACCAGACCTCCTCGCCGGTCCACAGGGGGCGCAGGAAGCGCTGCTTCTGCTCGTCGGTGCCGTACTTGAGGATGGTCGGCGCGGCCATGCCGAGGCCGATGCCGTTGCGCCGCGGATCGTTGTCGGGGGCGCCCGCGGCCTCCAGCTCGGCGTCCACGACGGCCTGGAGGGAGCGCGCGGCGCCGAGTCCGCCGAGGCCCTCGGGGTAGTGCACCCATGCCAGGCCGGCGTCGAAGCGGGCCTTCAGGAAGTCGAGGCGGTCCGTGCCGGCCGGCGGGTGCGCGGCGAGCAATTGCGCTGTGCGGCGCTTGAGTTCGGCTGCGTCGGTCATGCGGCGGCTCCGTTCGGCAGAGACGGGACGACGGCGACCCGGCCCGTGGTGACCCCGGCACCGACCCGCTGGACCGCGGCCGCGGCCTCGCTCAGCGGCACCCGCTCGCTGACCAGCGGCTTGATGGCGCCCCGGGCGGCGAGTTCGGTGAGCTGCTCGTGGCAGTGCTGGACGAGCTTGGGGTTCTTGGTGTTGTACAGGCCCCAGTGCAGGCCGAGGATCGCGTAGTTCTTCACCAGCGCGTGGTTGAGGCCCGGGCTGGGGATGGTCCCGCTGGCGAAGCCGACGACGACGATCCGGCCCTCGAAGGCGACGACCTTGGTGGACTGCGTGTAGGCCTCGCCGCCGACCGGGTCGTAGATGACGTCGGCGCCCCGGCCGCCGGTGGCCTCCTTCACGGCGGCGATGACGTTCTCCGCGCGCCGGTCGATCACGACGTCGCAGCCCAGCTCCCGCGCCACCGCGGCCTTGTCGGCACCGCCCACGACACCGATCACGGTGGCGCCGGCCGCCTTCCCGAGCTGCACGGCGGCGCTGCCGACCCCACCGGCGGCGGCGTGGACGAGCAGCGTCTCACCGACCTCCAGACGGGCCCGCCGGTGCAGACCGAACCAGCCCGTCTGGTACCCGATGTGCAGCGCGGCGGCCTCCGCGTCGTCCAGCGACTCCGGCGCGGGCAGCAGCCCGGCGGCATCGGCGACGGCGTACTCGGCGAAACCGCCGTACGGCAGCGCGGGGTTGGCGAGCACGCGGCGCCCGTCCTCGGTCTCGCCGCAGATCTCCACGCCCGGCGTGAAGGGCAGCGGCGGCTGCACCTGGTAGTGGCCGCGGCACATCAGCACATCGGGGAAGTTGATGTTGGCGGCACGCACCTTCAGCAGGACCTGGCCGTCGCCGGGCGTCGGTGTCGCCACCTCCTCGAGGCGCATCACCTCGCTCGGCTCGCCGTTCTCGTGCACTTGCCATGCCTGCATGCGGTGCCTCCACGCGACTGCATCGTCTGACGGGGTCCACCGCATACTAAGCGGTCGCTTGCCCATCAGGGAACAGCCCGCCGCGGAACAGTAGCGGGCATCACGCCGGAGTCAGGCCGGCCTCATGACCTCCGGGGCTGCGCCCGTACGTGCATCCGCTCGCCCTGCGGACCGAACAGGCTCAGGAACTCCACCGGCCCCTCCCCCGTCGACCCGAACCAGTGCGGCACCCGCGTGTCGAACTCGGCCGCCTCCCCGGCCGCGAGCACCACGTCGTGCTCGCCCAGCACCATCCGCAGCCGGCCCGCCAGCACGTACAGCCACTCGTAGCCCTCATGGGTGCGCGGCTCGGGCTCCTCCCTGCCCTGCGGCACCAGCACCTTGTACGCCTGGAGCCCGCCGGGCTGCCGGGTGAGCGGCCAGTAGGTGCGCCCGTGCCGCACGAGCGGCTTGGACCGCACCCGCGGGTCCCCCACCGCGGGGGTCCCGATCAGCTCGTCGAGCGGCACCTGATGGGCCTGCGCGATCGGCAGCAGCAGCTCCAGGCTGGGCTTGCGCAGACCGGACTCCAGCCGGGACAAGGTGCTCACGGAGATCCCTGTCGACTCGGAGAGCGCCGCGAGCGTCACCTCCCGGTCCTTCCGGATCCGTCGCAGCCGGGGCCCGACCTCCGCGAGAACGTCATCGGTAGTCATGTCGCATATTGCAGAATCAGCAAAGAAGTTTGTCAATCCCGCATCCACGGGACGACCGTGTCGGCATGACGGAGACAAGCGAGACCTACGAAGTGATCGTGATCGGCGGCGGCGCGGCGGGCCTGTCCGCGGCTCTCGTCCTGGGCCGGGCCCGGCGCCGCACCCTCGTCATCGACGCGGGCGAGCCGCGCAACGCGCCCGCCGCGCACATGCAGGGCTATCTGACACGGGACGGCATGCCGCCCGCCGAGTTCCTGGCGCTCGGCCGGGAGGAGATCGCACGGTACGGCGTCGAGCTCGTGGCGGACCGCGCGCTGGATGTCACCGCCGACTTCACCGTGACGCTGGCGAGCGGCCGCACGGTCCGGGCCCGGCGCCTCGTGATCGCGACCGGCCTCAAGGACGAGCTCCCGCGCGTGCCCGGCGTCGCCGAGCGCTTCGGCCGGGACGTGCTGCACTGCCCGTACTGCCACGGCTGGGAGGTCCGCGACCAGGCCTTCGGCGTACTGGCGACCACCCCGCTGAGCGTCCACCAGGCGCTGATGGTGTCGCAGTGGTCGAAGGACGTGACGCTCTTCCTGCACGAGCTCGCGGAGACCGACCTGTCGGCCGACGACGTGCGCAGGCTCGCCGCCGCGAGCGTGAAGGTCGTGCCCGGCGAGGTCGCCGAGCTGGTAGTGGCCGAGGACCGCCTCACGGCCGTACGCCTGAAGGACGGCAGGACGTTGGCACGCGAGGTCGTCTTCACCGCCCCCCGGGCCGTCCCCCGGACGGATCTTCTCGCGCGGCTCGGCGCGCAGCTGGACGAGACCCCCTTCGGTTCGTACCCCGTCGTCGACCCGACCGGCCAGACCACCGTGCCCGGGGTCTGGGCTGCCGGCAACGCGATGGGCTTCGGCGAGCAGGTGATCAACGCGGCGGCGGGCGGCTACCGGGCCGGGGCCACGATCAATGGGGAGCTGCTGATGGCGGACCTCGACGCAAGGCCCTAGTGGCGCGACCAGCCACAACGCGTCCGCGGACAAAACGCAACCCGTCCTTCGCCGTGAAATCCAGCGAAGCGTGCCGCACCCTGGGTGCATGCTGCTTGCCCGGCTGGCCCAGGTGTCCCAGGAGGTCGCCGCGACCTCGGCGCGCTCGAAGAAGATCGCGCTGCTCGCCGAGCTGTTCCGGGAGGCCGAGCCGGACGACGTGCCGGTCGTGATCCCGTATCTGGCGGGACGGCTGCCGCAGGGGCGGCTCGGGGTGGGCTGGAAGGTGCTGAGCCGCCCGGTCGCCCCGGCCGCCGTGCCGAGCCTGGCCGTCCGTGACGTGGACGCCCTGTTCACCGAGCTCGGCAAGGTCTCGGGTACCGGCTCGCAGGCCGAACGGGCCCGGCTGGTCGGGGAGTTGATGGGCGCGGCCACCGAGGACGAGCAGCGGTTCCTGTTCGGGCTGATCAGCGGCGAGGTACGGCAGGGGGCGCTGGACGCGGTCGCCACGGAGGGGCTCGCGCAGGCGACACAGGCACCGCCGGCCGACGTCCGCCGGGCGGTGATGCTCGCGGGTTCCCTCCAGACGGTCGCCGAGGCCCTGCTCGCGGACGGCCCCGCCGCTCTGGAGCGCTTCCGGCTCACCGTCGGCCGCCCGGTCCTGCCGATGCTGGCGCACAGCGCGTCCTCGGTGGCCGAGGCGGTCGACAAGCTGGGCGCGTGCGTGGTCGAGGAGAAGCTGGACGGCATCCGGGTCCAGGTCCATCGCAGCGGCGCCGACGTACGGATCTACACCCGCACCCTCGACGAGATCACCGACCGGCTGCCCGAACTGACGGCTGCCGCACTGGCGTTGAGAGGCGAGCGTTTCATTCTGGACGGGGAGGTCATCTCCTTCGACGCGGAAGGACGACCGCGTTCCTTCCAGGAGACGGCCGGACGCGTCGGCTCCCGGGTGGACGTGACGACGGCCGCCGCCGAGGTCCCCGTCTCCCCCGTCTTCTTCGACGCCCTGTCCGTCGACGACCGCGACCTGCTGGACCTCCCCTTCACCGAACGGCACGCGGAGCTGGCGCGGCTGGTCCCCGAGCCGATGCGCGTGCGGAGGACGCCGGTGTCCGGCCCGGAGGACGCCGGCGCGGCCGAGGCCTTCCTCGCCGAGACGCTGGAGCGCGGCCACGAGGGCGTGGTGGTGAAGTCCCTCGACGCCCCGTACAGCGCGGGCCGCCGGGGCGCGTCCTGGCTGAAGGTCAAGCCCGTGCACACCCTCGACCTGGTGGTCCTGGCGGCCGAGTGGGGCCACGGCCGCCGCACGGGCAAGCTCTCCAACCTCCACCTCGGCGCCCGCACCGCCGACGGCGGCTTCGCGATGCTCGGCAAGACCTTCAAGGGCATGACCGACGCGATGCTGACCTGGCAGACCGAGCGGCTCCAGGAGCTGGCCGTCGACACGGACAGCTATGTGGTGACCGTACGCCCCGAACTGGTCGTGGAGATCGCCTACGACGGTCTCCAGAGGTCCACCCGCTACCCGGCCGGCGTCACGCTCCGTTTCGCCCGCGTGGTCCGCTACCGGGAGGACAAACGGCCGGAGGAGGCCGACACGGTGGAGACGCTGCTGGCCGCGCACCCGGGAGTCAAGCCGTGAGGCATCCGGGGGTGAGGTCATGAGGACGAGCGCCGGCCTGCTGTTGTTCCGGCACACTGACGGCGGCCTCGAGGTGTTGCTGGGCCATATGGGCGGCCCGTTCTTCGCGCGCCGCGACGCCGGGGCCTGGACGGTCCCGAAGGGCGAGTACGTAGCCGCCGAGGAGTCCGCCTGGGACGCCGCCCGGCGCGAGTTCCAGGAGGAGCTCGGCCTGCCGCCGCCCGACGGGGAGGCCGTGGCGCTGGGCGAGGTGAAGCAGACCAACGGCAAGGTCGTCACGGCGTGGGCGATCGAGGCGGACCTCGATCCGGCGACCGTCGTGCCGGGCACCTTCCGGATGGAGTGGCCGCCGAAGTCGGGCCAGGAGCAGGACTTCCCCGAACTGGACCGCGTCGCGTGGTTCGCCCTGGACCGGGCCCGGGCCGTGATCGTCACGGCGCAGACCACGTTTCTCGACCGGCTGGCGGAGCACTCGCCCTGACACGTTGCGGCGGGCGCCGCCGCGCGGGAAGGTCGAAACACAGTCCGCTGCCCAGGAGGTCGGTCATGCCCATCGCGACGGTGAACCCTGCGAACGGCGAGACGCTCAAGACATACGAGGCCATGGGCCCCGAGGAGATCGAGCGCAGGCTCCAGCTCGCGGAGGCCACGTTCCGCACCTACCGGACGACGCCCTTCGCCGAACGCGCCCGGCTGCTGCACCGGGCCGCCGGGCTGCTCGACGGGTTGCAGCCGGACATCGCCCGGATCATGACCACCGAGATGGGCAAGCCGATCAAGCAGGCCCGCGCGGAGGTCGCCAAGTGCGCCAAGGCGATGCGCTGGTACGCCGAGCACGCCGAGTCGCTGCTGGCCGACGAGGTGCCGGCCGACGACGACGTCAAGGACTCGGGCGCGTCCCGGGCCCACGTGCGCTACCGCCCCCTGGGCCCGGTGCTCGCGGTGATGCCGTGGAACTTCCCGCTCTGGCAGGTGATCCGGTTCGCCGCGCCCGCGCTCATGGCCGGCAACGTCGGTCTCCTCAAGCACGCCTCCAACGTCCCCCAGACCGCCCTCTTCCTGGAGGACCTCTTCCACCAGGCCGGCTACTCGGAGGGCACCTTCCAGACCCTCCTGATCGGCTCCGCCGAGGTCGAGGAGATCCTGCGGGACGAACGTGTCAAGGCGGCGACACTCACCGGCAGTGAGCCCGCCGGGCGGGCGGTCGCGTCGGTGTGCGGGGACATGGTGAAGAAGACCGTGCTGGAGCTCGGCGGCAGCGACCCGTACGTGGTCATGCCCTCCGCCGACATCGACCGGGCCGCCCGGATCGCGGTCACGGCACGTGTCCAGAACAACGGGCAGTCCTGCATCGCCGCCAAGCGGTTCATCGTCCACACGGACGTGTACGACGCCTTCGCCGAACGGTTCGTCGAGGGCATGAAGGCACTGAAGGTCGGCGATCCGCTGGAGGAGTCGACGGACGTCGGTCCGCTCTCGAGCGAGCGGGGGCGGGCCGATCTGGAGGAGCTCGTCGACGACGCCAGGCGCGGCGGCGCGAGCGTGCTGTGCGGCGGGGAGCGGCCCGACGGGGACGGCTGGTACTACCCGCCGACCGTGCTCGCCGACATCACCCGCGAGATGCGGATCCACCGCGAGGAGGCCTTCGGGCCGGTCGCCACGCTGTACCGCGCGGGCGACCTCGACGAGGCCCTGCTCATCGCCAACGACTCACCCTTCGGACTGAGTTCGAACGTGTGGACCCGGGACGAGGCCGAGGTCGACCGGTTCGCCCGGGATCTGGAGGCCGGCGGCGTGTTCTTCAACGGCATGACCGCCTCGCATCCGGCGTTCCCCTTCGGCGGGGTGAAGCGGTCCGGGTACGGGCGTGAGCTGTCCGGGCACGGAATCCGCGAGTTCTGCAACATCACGACGGTTTGGCACGGAGCGTGACGCTTGCGCGGCTAACATCCCCGATGTGAACCGCGAAGTGACTTTGCCTCTGATCGTCGATGACCGCGGGACCTTGCAGGTGGCTGCGGCCGATGTGAGCAAGCTTCTGCGGACCGTGGGTGGGCGGTGGCTGCATCTTGTCGAGGCCGGGGAGGACGGGCTCGACGAGGACACGGTGGCGGCGTTGACCATCGAGCTCGCGAAGCTTGCGGATCGTATCGATGTGGCGTGCATCGCGCACAGCAGCGGGAGTGCGCCGTAGGGGTTCCTGTTCGCTGCCGGGTGCGGGTTGTCGCTGGTTGCTCGCGCAGTTCCCCGCGCCCCTTCGGGGCGCGTCCGGTGATCGCGCGTTTGGCGTAGTCCCGCGCGAAGTCGTCGGAGTCTCAGGTGATCGTGGACTGGACCACTCCCTGAGGTGAAGGCAGGCACGGTTCATGGCGACGTTGTGCAGACCCTCGGTGTCCGTCCCGGAGTACGTGATCACGATGGAGGAGACGCTGGAGCTGGCTCGCTCCCGGCACTCCGACCATCCCCAACTGGCTCTGGCCCTCCGGCTGATCGAGAACACCGGGGTCCGCACCCGCCACATCGTGCAGCCCATCGAGGAGACGCTGAAGCACCCGGGCTTCGAGGATCGCAACAAGGTCTACGTGGCCGAGGCGAAGGCGCGGGTGCCGGCCGTGGTGCAGCGGGCGCTCGACGACGCCGGGGTTCTGACCAGCGACATCGATGTCATCATCTACGTGTCCTGCACGGGCTTCATGATGCCCTCGCTGACGGCCTGGCTGATCAACGAGATGGGCTTCGAGAGCACCACCCGGCAGCTCCCCATAGCCCAGCTGGGCTGCGCGGCCGGCGGGGCCGCGATCAACCGGGCGCACGACTTCTGCACGGCCTACCCCGAGGCCAACGCCCTCATCGTCGCCTGTGAGTTCTGCTCGCTGTGCTACCAGCCCACCGACCTCGGCATCGGGAACCTGCTCTCCAACGGGCTGTTCGGGGACGGGATCGCCGCCGCCGTGGTGCGCGGACGGGGCGGCGAGGGGATCTCGCTGGAGCGCAACGGGTCGTACCTGATCCCCAAGACCGAAGAGTGGATCATGTATGACGTCCGGGCCACCGGATTCCACTTCCAGCTGGACAAGCGGGTGCCGGCCACCATGGAGCCGCTCGCGCCCGCACTCCGGGACCTCGCGGGGCTGCACGGCTGGGACGCCGCCGACCTGGACTTCTACATCGTCCACGCGGGCGGACCCCGAATACTCGACGACCTCAGCACGTTCCTCCAGGTCGACCCGGACGCCTTCCGCTTCAGCCGGGCCACCCTCACCGAGTACGGCAACATCGCCAGCGCCGTCGTACTGGACGCGCTGCGCCGGCTGTTCGACGAGGGCGGCGCGCACGACCGGGCGCGCGGGCTGCTCGCCGGGTTCGGACCCGGCATCACCGCGGAAATGGCCCTGGGCCGCTGGCAGCGCTACGCAGAGACGGCATGACATGACCGAAGAGACGATCACCGAGATCCTGCCCCCCATCCGGCACTGGCCCGCGCTCGACCTGAACGGCGTGGACTTCGACCCGGTGCTCACCGAGCTGATGCGTGAGGGCCCCGTCACCCGGATCCAGCTGCCCAACGGCGAGGGCTGGGCCTGGCTGGTCACCCGGTACGAGGACGTACGGATGGTGACCAACGACCCCCGCTTCAGCCGCGAGGCCGTCATGGACCAGCCCGAGGTCACCCGGCTCGCCCCGCACTTCATCCCGGCCCGCGGCGCGGTGGGCTTCCTGGACCCGCCGGACCACACCCGGCTGCGCCGCTCGGTGGCCGCCGCGTTCACCGCGAAGGGCGTGGAGCGGATCCGCGAGAGATCCCGGCGGATGCTGGACGAACTGGTCGACGAACTGCTGCAGGACGGTCCGCCGGCCGATCTGACGGCCACCGTCCTGACGCCGTTCCCCATCGCGGTGATCTGCGAGCTGATGGGCGTCCCGGCCGCCGACCGGCACGGCATGCACACCTGGACCCAGCTGATCCTGTCCTCCTCGCACGGCAAGAACGTCAGCGAGAAGGCCAGGAACGAGATGGGCGCCTACTTCGCCGACCTCATCGGGCTCCGGGAGGGCAGCACCGGCGAGGACGTGGCGTCCCTGCTCGGGGCGGCCGTGGGGCGCGGTGAGGTGACCCTGGAGGAGGCGGTGGGCCTCGCGGTCCTGCTCCAGATCGGCGGCGAGGCGGTGACCAACAACAGCGGCCAGATGTTCTACCTGCTGCTCACCCGCCCGGACCTCGCCGACCGGCTGCGCACCGAACCGGACATCCGCCCCCGGGCCATCGACGAACTGCTGCGCTACATCCCGCACCGCAACGCGGTCGGTCTGTCCCGGATCGCCCTGGAGGACGTCGGGATCCAGGGCGTACGGATCCGGGCGGGCGACGCGGTCTACGTGTCGTACCTGTCCGCGAACCGCGACCCGGGTGTCTTCCCCTACCCGGAGACGATCGACTTCTCCCGCAGCCCCAACCCCCATGTGTCCTTCGGCTTCGGCCCGCACTACTGCCCCGGCGGCATGCTGGCCCGGCTGGAGTCCGAGCTGCTGGTCGACGCTCTGCTGGACCGTCTTCCGGGTCTGAGGCTGGCGGTGCCGCAGGAACAGGTGCCCTTCAGGAAGGGCGCGTTGATCCGTGGTCCCGAGTCCCTCCCGGTGACGTGGTGACGGCTACCGAAGGGCTCCTGGTGCCGCCGGGGCACGGCCGGGTCGTCCGGGCCCCGGCCCAGCACGTGACCTTCAAGGTGACGGGCTCGCACTCCCGGACGGCGTCCACCTTCGAGGTGATCGTGCCGCCCGGCTTCGATGTGGGCGCCCATGTGCACACCCGCAGCGAGGAGTTGTTCTACGTCCTCGAAGGCGAGCTGGACGTCCTCGCCTTCGAGCCGCTGATCCGCACCCCCGACAACTGGCAGCGCTGGGAGTCGAGTTCGGGCAGCCGGGTGGTGCGCGCGACGCCGGGGACGGTCGTCGTCGTACCGCCCGGCTGCCCTCACGCGTTCGCGAACCCGACGGACTCCCCCGCCAAGATGTTCTTCCAGGCGTCCCCGCCGCCGGACCACGAGCGGTACTTCGAGGAGCTCCTGGAGATCCTCGGCGACGGGGGCCCGCCGGACGACGCGGCGATCGAGGAACTGCGCGGACGGTACGACATCGAGCAGCTGACGCCGCTGAAACACCGTTGACACGGTGGGAGTTGAGGCTACGATCGGCTCGATGACCATTCACTCCGTTCACAGATTGGGGGACCCGTCCGCGCAAGGTGAGTGCTGATGCTCACTTCGCCCGTGACCGGGGATTCCCGCCTTTCCTTCTGGCTGCGCGTGCGCGAGTTCGCCGTGCCGCCGTCCATGATCGAGACCGCGACCGCTCGTCGCCTCGCCGGTGACTGGGGCGGTGCCTGTGCCGCCGCGGGGTTCGATGTCGATGTCCAGCCGCGTACCGTGGCGCGCGTCCATGGCGCGGAACTCGCCGCCCGGGTCCGGGCCGATCTCCGCCATCTGGCTCCCGATCTGCTGCGCTGGCACATGCCGAGGATCGCTCCCGACGGGCTGCTGCGCCCGGGCGTGACCCTCACGCTGGCCCGCTACGACCGTGCCGGCGAGCGTCCGGTACACCTCGTGGTGCGGACCCCGCCCGCCTGGGCGGATGCCGGGCAGCGGATCAGTCTCGCGCTGTGGGACGGCTCGCCCGGCTCCGGGGCCGGTGGTGGCCGCCATCCGCATCCCCCGCCCCACCGGCGCTACCGGCTCGACCTGCACCGTCATCTGTGGGACGCGCGCAGGGCCGATGAGCTGCGGGTCCGCTCAGGAGTCGACGACCCTCCCGTCACGGATCCGGCCGTCCTGCGGCTGGTTCCGACGGGGCGCCGCTGTGCCGTCGACAGGTGGGCTGCCGAGGCCGCGATCCTGCTCCGCGCCGAGGGCCGTTCCGGCGGTCGCGTGGTCGTGCGGTGCGGGGCCCGGCAGCGGCTGGCCCTCGACCTGGCCGCCGACCGGGACGGGCCGCCGCCGCCGGTGATGCGGATCACCGAGGCGTCCCGATCTGCCGGGGCCTCCGCGCTGCCGGTGCTGCCCGACGCGGCGACCTGGGTACTGCCCGACCTGGAGTTGCTGCGCGCCGGTGCGATCGAGGCCGGGCGGCTGCATCCGCTGGTCGCCCCCGCCCTCGTACCGGGACATGTGCCGGATGCCGCGGGCGCGGCGCCGGATCCGGCGGGACGGCCCCGGCTCGTCGACTGCCGGGGCGCCCTGCACCGGATCGGCCTGGTCGACGGGGTGCTGGCCCCGCTGGACCACGATCCGGACGAGGTCCGGCGGGAGGAACTGCTGGCCGCGCTGAGCGGCACGCCGTTGCCCTGTCTGCGGGTCATAGACGAGACGCACCGGCATCCGGAGTGCCTCGACGACGTCCGTGGACGCCTCGCCCACGGGGACGTCTCCGGTGCGCTGGCCGTCGTGGAGGGGCTGCTCGGCCCCGACGCGGTGCTGCGCGGCGGTGCGCTGCGGGACGAGCTGGAGGCGGCCGCACAACAGCGGATCGTCTACGGGCTGTTCAGGGCCGGCCTCATCGGCCCCGGGCCCCGTCGCCTCCCCCAGGACGAGCCTCGTCCGCGCGCCCATCGCTCGCACCCGCGCCTCGCCACCCGCGGCTGACCGTCGTACCCCCTTCCTCGCACCGCCTTTCTCGCACCTCTCCCTGCCACCCAAGGTGATGACCTATGACCACTTGCGCTCCCGTCTCCCAACTCGACGTCGCCAGTGACCTGTTGACCCTGCTGCGCGACACCACCACCGAGCCGCGCCCCGACATCCAGCTGGAGGCCCTGACCCTGGCCGTGGCCGCGGATCTGCCCGTGCTGCTGTGGGGCGAGCCCGGCATCGGCAAGACCGCGGCCCTGACCCAGCTCGCCACGGCCCTGGACCTGCCGCTGACCACCGTGATCGCCAGCGTGCACGAGCCCTCCGACTTCTCGGGGCTGCCCGTCGTGGGCGACGACCCCGCGGAACAGGGCGTCCCCATGGCCCCGCCGGACTGGGCCGTACGCCTGGTCCGGGCCGGCCGGGGCCTGCTCTTCCTGGACGAGCTGTCCACCGCGCCGCCCGCCGTGCAGGCCGCCCTGCTCCGGCTGGTGCTGGAGCGGCGGATCGGCGCCCTTCGACTGCCGCCCGGGGTCCGGATCGTGGCCGCCGCCAACCCGCGCTCCTCGGCGGCCGACGGCTGGGAGCTGAGCCCGCCGCTGGCCAACCGGTTCGTGCATCTGCAGTGGACCCACGACCACGAGGTCGTCGTACGCGGTCTCGGCGGGACCTGGCCCCGGGCGACGCTGCCTCGGCTCGCCCCGGAGAAGCTGCCGGAGGCCGTGGACTTCGCACGGCGTGCGGTGTGCGGGCTGCTCGCCGCCCGCCCCGCGCTCGTGCACCGGCTGCCGAACAGCGAGACCCGCCGGGGCGGCCCCTGGCCCTCGCCCCGCAGCTGGGACATGACGCTGAGCCTGATCGCCTTCGCGACCGCGGCCGGTTCCTCCCGGGATGTGCTGTCCCTGCTGGTCCGGGGGACCGTGGGCGACGGGCCGGGGCTCGAACTGCTGGCGAGCGTCGACCGGATGGATCTGCCCGACCCCGAACTGCTGCTCGCCGATCCGACGGGGGCGATGCTGCCCGAGCGGGGCGATCTGCGCCAGGCCGCGCTCGACGGGGTGGTGGCGGCGGTCCGCGCACGGCCGGACCGGGCCCGCTGGGACGCCGCGTGGGCGCTGCTGGTGCGCGCGGTGGAGACCGGGGCGCCGGACCTGGTGGTCGTGCCCGCGAGCACGCTCGCCTCGCTGCGGCAGGAGGACTGGGACGTGCCTGCGTCGATCGAGCAGCTCGCCGGGGTGGTGACCCTGTCCCGGCGGGCCGACGAGGCGGCGTCGCGCGCCAAGGCCGCGGTGAGGGCGGGTCGTTGAGCGGGGACGCGCGCGGGGCGCTGGACCTCGACAAGCTCTTCGCGGCCCGGCTCCAGGCCGCGCGGGCCCGGCCCTATCTCGCGACGGCCCTGTTCGCCCTGCACACCGTCGCGTCAGCACGGGTGCCGACCATGGCCGTCGACCGGCACTGGCGGTGCTATGTCTCACCGGGGTTCGTGGACCGGACACCCGTCGAGGAGCTGGCCGGGGTGTGGGTGCACGAGGTGTCGCACCTGCTGCGCGACCATCACGGGCGCGGGGACCGGGTGGCCCGGGAACGCGGGCTGACCGGAGCCGGGGAACGGCTGCGGATGAACATCGCCGCGGACTGCGAGATCAACGACGACGCCTTCGGCGACGGCCTGGTCCCGCCCGAGGGCGCGGTCCGCCCGGAGTCCCTGCGACTGCCCGCCGGACAGCTCATGGAGGACTACCTGCGCCAGTTCCGGCTCGGGCCGTTGACGCAGGATCTCTCCTGGCTGGACTGCGGCAGCGGCGCCGACGGACTGGACCGGGAGTGGGACCTGGGGCCGAAGGGCGCGCACGGCCTGAGCGAGCAGGAACGGGACGCGGTCCGGTTCCGGGTGGCCCAGGGCATCACCGCGCGTCCGGGGACGACCCCGCAGGGCTGGCAGCGGTGGGCGGAGGACGCGTTCCATCCGCCGCAGCAGTGGCGGGAGTTGCTGGGCGCGGCGGTCCGCTCGGCGGCATCAGGGCCCGGCGTGGGCGAGGACTACACGTACGGCCGCCCTTCGCGGCGCTCGGCCTCCGTGCCCGGTGCCGTGCTGCCGAGCCTGCGGCGCAGACCGCCCCGGGTCTGCGTGGTGATCGACACGTCCGGGTCGGTCAGCGATGCCGAGCTGGGCAGTGCGCTGCTGGAGGTCGCCGCCATCGCGCGTGCCGTGGGCGGCCGACGGGACCTGGTCTCGGTGCTGCCGTGCGACGCGGCGGCCCAGTTCATCCATCCGCTCTGCCGCGGCGAGGGCATCCCGCTGACGGGCGGCGGGGGCACGGATCTGCGGACGGGCTTCGCCAGGGCACTGCGGGCGCGTCCCAGGCCCGATGTCGTGGTGGTCCTGACGGACGGCCAGACACCCTGGCCGGACACCCGGCCACCGTGCCGGACGGTGGTGGGACTCTTCCCGCGGTCCGCTTCGTGGGACGAGGACGATCCCGACTACGTGCCGGACTCCCCGCCCGACTGGGCCCGGGTGGTGGAGATCGGGTAGGGGCGCCGGCTGCCGTGCCGGCGCCCCCGCCGGCGCTAGCGGATCGGCATCCCCGACAGGGTGCGGGCGATCACCAGGCGCTGGATCTCGCTCGTGCCCTCGAAGATGGTGTAGATCGCGGCGTCACGGTGCATCCGCTCCACCGGGTACTCCCGGGTGTAGCCGTTGCCGCCGAGGATCTGGATCGCCTGGGCCGTGACCTTCTTCGCCGTCTCGCTCGCGAAGAGCTTCGACATCGAGCCCTCGGCCGCGGTGAACGGCTTGCCGTTGACGGCCATCCAGGAGGCACGCCAGACCAGGAGACGGGCGGCGTCGATGGAGGTGCGCATGTCGGCGAGCTGGAAGGCGACGCCCTGGTTGTCGATGATCGGGCGGCCGAACTGCTCACGGGTCTTGGCGTAGTCGAGGGCGACCTCGTACGCGGCCCGGGCGGTGCCCACCGCCATCGCGCCGACGGCCGGACGGGAGGCCTCGAACGTGGCCATCGCCGCGTTCTTCACGCGCTCGCCGCCCGCCTTCGCGCGCTCACGGGCGCGGGCCAGACGCTCGTCCAGCTTCTCCTTGCCGCCGAGGAGGCAGGAGCCCGGGACGCGGACGTTCTCCAGCACCACCTCGGCGGTGTGGGAGGCGCGGATGCCGTGCTTCTTGAACTTCTGGCCCTGGGACAGGCCGGGCGTGTTCGGCGGGATGATGAAGGACGCGTGGCCCTTGGAGCCGAGCTCGGAGTCGATGACCGCGACGACGACGTGGACGTTGGCGATACCACCGTTGGTCGCCCAGGTCTTCGTGCCGTTGAGCACCCACTCGTCCTTGGCCTCGTCGTACACCGCACGGGTGCGCATCGAGGCCACGTCCGAGCCGGCGTCGGGCTCGGAGGAGCAGAACGCGGCGACCTTGACGTCGTTCGCGTCGCCGTACATCTGCGGGATCCAGGTACCGATCTGCTCCTCGGTGCCGTTGGCGAGGACGCCCACGGCGGCCAGCCCGGTGCCGACGATCGACAGGGCGATGCCCGCGTCGCCCCAGAACAGCTCCTCCATGGCCATCGGAATACCGAGGCCGGTGGCGTCGAAGTACTGCTGGGCGTAGAAGTCGAGTGAGTAGATACCGACCTTGGCGGCCTCCTGAATGACCGGCCAGGGAGTCTCCTCACGCTCGTCCCATTCGGCGGCCGCAGGCCGGATCACATCGGCCGCGAAGCCGTGCAACCAGTCCCGGACCTCCCTCTGTTCGTCGTTGAGCTCCATGGTGAACTCGGCCATGTCCCCTCCAGCGGCGGCGCACGTGCAATGTTACTAGCGGTAACTCGAGTCTGTTACCCGTCGGTAGGAAAAGTCAACTCCTGATGACCGCTCGGTAGCCCGTTCGATGCGTGGGGCATGGTGAGTGTTAGTTTGCGCAGGCGTCACCGAATCAGCACGGGTGGGGAGAGCTCATGGACACCACGCAGCGGACCGATCAGCAACGGTCCGCCGATCGCCGCCGGCGCGAGCTGCTGGAGGCCGCGGACAGAGTAGTCCTGCGTGACGGACCACAGGCCTCCATGAACGCGATCGCCGCGGAAGCAGGCATCACCAAGCCGATCCTCTACCGTCACTTCGGTGACAAGGGCGGACTTTACGCGGCTTTGGCCAAGAGGCATACGGACGCGTTGCTGGATTCTCTGCGGGCCGCGCTGGACGCTCCGGCGGAGCGGCGCGAGCGGGTGGAGGCCACGCTCGACACGTATCTCGCGGCGATCGAGGCGCGGCCTCAGGTGTACCGGTTCCTGATGCATCCGGCGGACGGCGGGCAGGTCGGAGAACCCGGGTTCGACGTCGGGAAGCACTCCGTGCCGCTGCTTCGGCGGATGGGCGAGGAGTTGGCCCAGGTCATCGAGGAGCGGCTGGATCTCGGGCCCGGGGGGCAGCAGTTGGCCCGGGTGTGGGGGCACGGGATCGTCGGGATGATGCACGCCGCCGGGGACTGGTGGCTGGGGGAACGGCCGTGCTCGCGGGCCGAGTTGGTGCGGAGTCTGGCCGATCTGTTGTGGGGACGGCTCGCGGCGGCTGGGGACAAGGTCGGCGGTCCGGGGTTCTGACGGTGGTGTGCCGTCCACCGGTCCGGTGGGGTCCGGTCGCGCACCTGGAGCGGGTCAGCTGCTCCGGCGCCAGGGCGCTCGGGACACCTGTCTCATCAAGCGTCGTCGGCGCCGGCCGGTCAGGTGGTCCGCGTACACCCGGCCCTCCAGGTGGTCGCACTCGTGCTGGAGGCAGCGGGCGAAGAAGCCTGTGCCGTGGACGCGCACCGGATCCCCCACCACCGTGAAGCCCTCGACCACCGCGTGGTCGTACCGTTCCGTTCCCGCTTCCAGGTCCGGCAGCGACAGGCAGCCCTCCGGACCGCGCAGCACCACACCGTCGGCCTCCACCAGCCGCGGGTTCACCACATGGCCCAGATGTCGTACGTCATCGTCGTCCGGGCAGTCGAAGACGAAGACCCGCAGGGACTCGCCCACCTGGTTCGCGGCCAGGCCGACACCCTGGGCGGCGTACATCGTGGCGAAGAGATCCTCGACCAGGGACGCCAGTTCGGGACCGAAGTCGGTGACGTCCTCGCAGGGGGAGTGCAGTACCGGATCGCCGAAGAGAGTCATCGGCCGCACGCGTCCGCGGGTGCCCGGAATCAAACCGTGTCGCATGTCGGCAAGGGTACGGATTCGGGAGTGCGAATGGATCTCGATAGGCTGACCACCACCACGTTGCCGTCAGGCGCGGCGCGTACGCAAGGAGGATCGAGAACTGATGGCAGGCAACTCGGACCCGCTCACGCCGCGGGCCAAGATCGCCGTGACCGCCGGTAAGGCGGTCGCAGCGGCATCGCGCGCCGCGGGGCGCGGCAGCGGTTCGGTGATCGGCGGCCGGGTGGCACTCAAACTCGACCCCGACCTTCTCGCCCGGCTCGCCCAGAACCTGGACGTCGTCCTGGTGTCGGCGACCAACGGGAAGACCACGACGACCCGGCTCATCGCGGAGGCCCTGCGCGCCGCCGGGCCCGTCGTCTCCAACGCGCTCGGCGCCAACATGCCGGCCGGCATCACCTCGGCCCTCGCGGGCAGCTCGGAGGCGCGCTACGGCGTCATCGAGGTCGACGAGAAGTACCTCGCCGGTGTCGCCCGCGACACCGACCCGAAGTGCATCGCCCTGCTCAACCTCTCCCGCGACCAGCTGGACCGGGCCGCCGAGACCCGCATGCTCGCCGAGAACTGGCGCGAGGGGCTGGCCGGCAGCAAGGCCGTCATCATCGCCAACGCCGACGACCCGCTCGTCGTGTGGGCGGCCTCCTCCTCCCCCAATGTGATCTGGGTCGCCGCGGGACAGATGTGGAAGGACGACGCCTGGTCCTGCCCGTCCTGCGGTGGTGTGATGCAGCGGCCCGGCGACGACTGGTTCTGCGGTGAGTGCGGCTTCCGCCGGCCCACGCCGAGCTGGGCGCTGTCCGGGGACCATGTGCTCGACCCGCACGGCTCCGCGTGGCCCATCCACCTCCAGCTCCCCGGCCGCGCCAACAAGGCCAACGCCGCCTCCTCCGCCGCCGTCGCCGCCGTCTTCGGGGTTCCCCCGCAGGTCGCCCTGGAACGCATGTACCAGGTGCAGGCCGTGGCCGGACGCTACGACGTCGTGCAGTTCCAGGAGCGGGACCTGCGCCTGCTGCTCGCGAAAAACCCCGCGGGCTGGCTCGAAACGTTCAGCCTGATCGATCCGCCGCCCACCCCGGTGATCCTCTCGGTGAACGCGCGCGGCGCCGACGGCACCGACACCTCCTGGCTGTGGGACGTCGACTACACGCGGCTCACCGGGCACCCGATCTGCGTCGTCGGCGACCGGAAGCTGGACCTCGCGGTGCGCCTGGAGGTCGCCAACCAGCACTTCCAGGTCTGCGAGAACCTCGACCAGGCCGTCCAGATGTGCCCGCCGGGCCGCATCGAGGTCATCGCGAACTACACCGCCTTCCAGGACCTGCGCCGCCGCGTCGGCAACTGACACTCAGGGGACTTTTGTGAGCGACAACCAGCTGCGGATCGTCTGGATCTATCCCGACCTGCTCAGCACGTACGGCGACCAGGGCAACGTCCTGGTCGTGGAGCGCCGGGCGCGACAGCGCGGTCTCGACGTGGCCCGTCTCGACGTACGCAGCGACCAGCCGATCCCGACCTCCGGGGACATCTATCTCATCGGCGGCGGCGAGGACCGTCCGCAGCGGCTCGCGGCCGAGCGGCTGCGCCGGGACGGCGGACTGCACCGGGCCGTGGAGAACGGCGCGATCGTCTTCTCGGTGTGCGCCGGCTACCAGATCCTCGGCCACGAGTTCATCAACGACCTCGGCCAGCGGGAGCCCGGCCTCGGGCTGCTGGACGTGGTCTCGGTGCGCGGCGAGGGCGCGCGGTGCGTCGGTGACGTGCTCGGGGACATCGACCCGCGACTCGGTCTGCCCCCGCTGACCGGCTTCGAGAACCACCAGGGCATCACCCACCTCGGACCGACGGCCCGCCCGCTCGCCCGCGTCAAGTTCGGCAACGGCAACGGCACGGGCGACGGTACGGAGGGCGCGTACAACGACACCGTCTTCGGTACGTACATGCACGGCCCGGTGCTGGCGCGCAACCCGCTCATCGCCGACCTGCTGCTGAAGCTGGCGCTCGACGTGAACGCGCTGCCGCCCACCGACGACCGGTGGTACGAGGCGCTGCGCACCGAGCGCATCGCCGCTGCCCAGCAGCCTGCCTGAGCTGCGAGTTCACCTGCGCTCCAGGCGGCTTTTACCAGCCCGTCTGACGATGGGTCCGCACACCTGAGCGGGGTCGTCCAGCAGGCGGACGGACGGTACGGCCCCGCCCCCTCCTGCCGCTAGGGTGGCGGGGATCGAGCCGGACAGCGTGGTCCGGTCCCCGGCCCACGTTGAGAAGGTTGTTTCGGGCTATGCGCATTGGTGTCCTCACGTCCGGCGGCGACTGCCCCGGCCTGAACGCCGTCATCCGGTCCGTCGTGCACCGTGCCGTCGTCGACCACGGCGACGAGGTCATCGGCTTCCGGGACGGCTGGAAGGGCCTCCTGGAGTGCGACTACGTCAAGCTCGACCTCGACGCGGTGGGCGGCATCCTGGCCCGCGGCGGCACCATCCTCGGCTCCTCCCGGGTCCAGCCCTCGCATCTGCGTGACGGGGTCGAGCGGGCCAAGGGACACGTCCAGGACCTCGGTCTCGACGCGATCATCCCGATCGGCGGCGAGGGCACGCTGAAGGCGGCCCGGCTGATGTCGGACGCCGGTCTGCCCATCGTCGGCGTGCCCAAGACCATCGACAACGACATCGCGGTCACGGACGTCACCTTCGGCTTCGACACGGCCGTGGGGGTGGCCACGGAGGCCCTGGACCGGCTCAAGACCACCGCCGAGTCGCACCAGCGGGTGCTCGTCGTCGAGGTCATGGGGCGGCACACCGGCTGGATCGCGCTGCACTCGGGCATGGCGGCCGGGGCGCACGCCATCGTCGTACCGGAACGGCCCTTCGACATCGAGGAGTTGGCCAAGCGGGTCGGCGAACGGTTCGAGGCGGGCAAGCGGTTCGCCATCGTCGTCGCCGCGGAGGGGGCCAAGCCGGCCGCCGGGTCCATGGAGTTCGACGAGGGCGCGAAGGACATCTACGGGCACGAGCGGTTCGCCGGGATCGCCCGCCAGCTCTCGATCGAGCTGGAGCAGCGGCTGGGGAAGGAAGCGCGGCCGGTCATCCTGGGGCATGTGCAGCGGGGCGGTACGCCGACCGCGTACGACCGGGTGCTCGCGACCCGTTTCGGGTGGCATGCGGTCGAGGCCGTGCACCGTGGCGAGTTCGGTCACATGACCGCTCTCCAGGGGACGGACATCGTGATGGTGCCGCTCGCGGAGGCCGTGGAGACGCTCAAGACGGTTCCCGCGGAGCGCTATGAGGAAGCCGAGTGCGTCCTCTAGGAAACCCTGTACGGAATGGAAGAATCCGCCCCCGGCCGCAGCTGCGGCCGGGGGCGGTTCTAGTCTGTGACGGACAGACTTGCACAACCCCCACGAATCAGGAGCCGGCGGTATGGATCACAGCGGGCACGGCATGACCATGGATCTGCCGCCGTTCACGCTGGGGCGGGGTCTTCAGTGGTCGGCCGACCCGTTCTTTCTCGTCGCCTGCCTCGCGGGGCTGGCGCTGTACGTGTGGGGGGTCGTCCGGCTCAGGCGGCGGGGGGACGCCTGGTCGGCGTGGCGGACCGTGTCGTACATCGCCGGTGTGCTGTCCATCGGGCTGGTGATGTGCACCAGGCTGAACGACTACGGGATGGTCATGTTCAGCGTGCACATGGTGCAGCACATGATCATCAGCATGCTCTCGCCGATCCTCATCCTGCTCGGCGCCCCGATGACCCTGGCGCTGCGCGCGCTGCCGGTCGCGGGCAGGGGGCGCAAGGGGCCGCGTGAGCTGCTCCTCGCCCTGCTGCACAGCCGGTACATGCGGATCATCACGCATCCGGCGTTCACCATCCCGCTGTTCATCGCGAGCCTGTACGCGCTGTACTTCACGCCGATCTTCGACTTCCTGATGGGCTCGAAGACGGGGCACGTCGCGATGATGGTGCACTTCCTCGCCGTGGGCGTGGTGTTCTTCTGGCCGATCATCGGTGTCGATCCCGGTCCCACCCGGCCCGGCTATCTGATGCGGATGCTGGAGCTGTTCGCGGGCATGCCGTTCCACGCGTTCTTCGGGATCGCGCTGATGATGGCGTCCGCCCCGATGGTCAAGACGTTCGAGAACCCGCCCGCCTCACTCGGTATCGACGCGCTCTCCGACCAGAACGCCGCGGGCGGTATCGCCTGGGCGTTCAGCGAGATCCCGTCCGTGCTGGTGCTGATCGCACTGCTGTTCCAGTGGTACGGCTCCGAGCAGCGGCAGGCCAAGCGCAAGGACCGGGCCGCCGACCGGGACGGGGACAAGGAACTCGAGGCGTACAACGCCTATTTGGCCTCACTCGACGCACGCAGTCGCTGACACCTCTTTCCCCTCAGTCCGCTCTTTTTCCTCAATCCGTCGGGAATGGTTTTCCGTTCGTTAGCATGAAACGCGTTGGGTAACCGCCGGGGGGAGCGGTAATGACAATTCGCGTTTTTCTGCAAAGGGCCGGGAAATCTTCGATCCGCCGGGTCGCGGTACTGCTGGTCTGTGTACTGGCGCTCAGCGGCTGCGATCGCGGAACGCCTTTGACGCTGGTGAAGGCGGTCGCCGCGAGCGTGCCCGCGCTCGATCCCTTCTTCGACGAGAACAGCGGGCTGGGGGCGGACGCGCAGGTCGCGTCGCGGCCCGTGCGGGGCAGTCTGCAACAGGGCGACACCCCCGGTCTGTACGGGGGTTCGAAGCAGCCGACCGTCTGTGACGTCGCCAAGCTCAAGCAATTCCTCACCGATCCCAGGAACGACCGGAAGGCACAGGCGTGGGCACATGCCCTCACCATCTCCACGGATCGGATACCGGATTATCTCGACCGGCTCACGCCCGTCCTGTTGCGTCACGACACTCTCGTGAAGAACCACGACTACAAAAAGGGAAAGGCTGTTCCCTACGATTCCCTGCTCCAGGCCGGAATCGCGATTCTGGTCGATGCGCAGGGCAGGCCCGCCGTGAAGTGCTCGTGCGGAAATCCGCTGCGGCCCTTCGCGGGTGACACGAACCGTATCTCGGTCAAGTTCGAGGACGGGAACCGGGAGTGGAAGGGGTACGACCGTTCCTCCGTCGTCGCGGTGCGGCCCGCGCCCCGGCCCCTGGAGAAGATCGTCCTCGTCGACGTCGAGGACACCGACCGCGGTATCAGCCGTCCGGTCGGCACCTCGGGGGCGAAGGACGCCACGTTCGACACCCAGGAGAAGCGCGCGGTACCGAACCTCGCGGGAGCGTCCTTCGGCCAGGCCCGGCGCTCGCTGACCGACAAGGGGCTCGCGGCCGGCTATGACAGCGAGGGACTGCCGCCGGACGACGCCCGGGTCACGGCGACCGATCCGCCGGCCGGGACCGAGCTGGGGTTCGGGCAGTACGTGATGCTGAGCGTGGCCGGGGACTCCGGCTCCTCGGACGGGTCCACGACCACTCCCCCGCCCACGACCACCGCGCCCCCGCAGTCGCCGCCCTCCGAGCCGTCGACTCCGGGCTCCGGTTCCGGCAGCGGCTCGCCTCCGCCGTCGTCCGGCCCGCCGCCCGGCACCGCGCCCCCGCCGTCGAGCGGCAGCCCGTCGCCACCCCCGTCGACCAGCCCACCGGCGACGACCGCGCCCCCGGCCGTGACCACGCCGCCTCCGGTGACGACCAGCACATCAGCGCCTCCCCCGGTGATCACGAGTGCGCCGGCGGAGACGACGAGCAGCGCTCCCCCGCCGCCGAAGACCACCAGCGCCCCGGCCACGAGCGAGCCGCCCACCAGTGAGCCCGCCTCCGGGCAACCCACGCAGAGCGCCACCGTCTGAGCGGGGCCGACCAAGTCCGGTGCGGCTGCGCCGCGCCCCGCAGACCCCGGGAGTCACCGGATGCCTTCAGGACCACCGACGTCGGGAGTGGGCCGGGTCATCGCCGGCCGCTATCTGCTGCTGAACCAGCTCGGCAGCGGCGGCATGGGCCATGTCTGGCTCGCCCACGACCAGAGACTCGCCTGCGAGGTCGCGCTGAAGGAGATCGTCTTCCGGGACGAGGCGGAAGCCGGCCACGACCGGGAGGCCCGGGTGGCGCGGGCCCGCGCGGAGGCCCGGTACGCGGCGGGGCTGCGCGGCCATCCGCACGTGGTCACCGTGCACGACGTGCTGGAGCACGAGGGGCTGCCGTGGATCGTCATGGAGTACGTGGCGGGCGCGGTGGACCTGCGCGACCTGGTCGCCCGGCGTGGCCCGCTGCAGCCCGCTGAGGGCGCCCGTGTCGGCCTGGCCGTGCTGGACGCGCTGACCGCCGGGCACCAGCGGGGCGTCATGCACCGGGACGTGAAACCGGCGAACATCCTGCTCGCGCCGGACCGCTCCGGGTCGCCGTACGGCCGTGTCCTGCTCGCCGACTACGGCATCTCCGTGCAGCCGGACGCCGGCGAGACGCGGTACACGCTGACGTCGGTGCTCGTGGGCACGGCGGGCTATCTGGCGCCGGAGCGGGCCACGGGCGGGCCGCCCACCCCGGCGGCGGACCTGTTCTCGCTGGGCTGCACGCTGTACCACGCCGTGGAGGGCCGCGGTCCGTTCGACCGCGAGTCGCACTTCGCGGAGATCACCGCGGTGGTCATGGACGAGCCGCGGCCACCCCGGCGGGCCGGCGCCCTGGGCCCCGTGCTCGAGGCGATGCTGGTCAAGGACCCGGGACGACGGATCACCGCGGCCGAGGCGGAGGCGGCGCTGTCGCAGCTCGTCGCGTCGCAGGCGGAGGCCTACGCCCGGACCCGGACCGACCTCGGATCGCAGCCTCCCTGGGCCCGGCCGATGCCGCCCCCGCCCGCACCGGCGCCGTCGCCGCCGGCCGCCCCGGAGGGCTTCGGGCCTCTGGTCACCTCGGGCGGCAGCAGGCGGCGTACCCGCCCCCGGGCCCTGCACTCCGCCCTCGCCGGTCTGCTGGGGCTGGCCATCGCCGGGGGCGGGGTCTGGTATGCCGTGGCCCAGCAGCCGCCCGACGGGAAGGAGGGCGGGACCGCACAGCCGTACGGCACCCGGATCGGGCTCTCCCGGCCTCTCAAGGACGGCGACTGCGTGCTCGCCGACTGGGGGGACACCGGCGCCTTCAAGGGCACTCCGCGGCTGCGCCTGGAGACCGGCTGCGGCACTGGGTCCGACGGGCAGGTGCTGGCCTTCGTCGGGGCCGCGTCCGCCGCCGAGGCCCGGGAGCGGGGCCCGGCGGCCTGCGAGGAGCGCACCGAGGAGCTCCGCGGGAGGCTGGCGGACGTCCGGAGCCTCGCCGTCGTGCCGAGCGAGGCGGGTTTCGTGGCCGCCGGGAAGCGGACCGCCTGTCTGGTGCTGGGCGCGCACGGGCCGGTGTACGGGCCGCTCGGCGATCACCGCGAGCCCGGCTCCGCGTTCTCCGACGTGTCGAACATGCAGAAACGGGACTGTCTGGACGTGCGGTCCAACCGGTCCGCCCGGCTGGTGTCCTGTGCGGGGGCGCACGACGAGGAAGTGCTCGGGTTCACCCGGTTGGGTGCCGACGTCACGCTCGATGAGGCGCGCACCGAGTCGGACGTGGCGTGCGGGCGGGAGGTGCCGCCACGGGACTACGGCTTCGACCCGTCGGTGTTCACGGCGGGCTCCTGGACGAGCGAAGGTCCCTGGAAGGCGGGCACACATTTCGTCGTCTGCACCGTCAGGAAGCAGAACGGGGGCACCATGGAGTCAGACCGATCCTGAGGAGGGTGTTGCGATGCCCGGTAGCGGTTCCACGGATGGCTCGACCAGAACGATGGGGGTGCTCACCGTCGGCGGTCTCGTCGTGGTGACGGCCTACACGGTGGCGCTCGGCAGCAACGGCTGGCTGTGGTTCGGCTGGGTCGTGCTGGGCCTGATTACCCTCGGGATGGTCGTCACGCGCAGCACCTGAGGCCCACGCACGGCGCCTGAGGCCTATTCGCGGCTCAGGCGCCCGGCGGAGTGCACCCCCGGCTGGTACTTCGGCAGCCGGGCGGTGATCTTCATTCCCGCCCCTATGGCGGTCTCGATGACGAGGCCGTGGTCGTCGCCGTAGACCTGGCGGAGCCGGTCGTCGACGTTGGACAGTCCGATGCCTCCCGAGGGGCTGACCTCTCCGGAGAGGATGCGGCGCAGCACGGCGGGGTCCATTCCCGTGCCGTCGTCCTCGATGACGACGAGCGCCTCGGCTCCGGCGTCCTGCGCGGTGATGCTGATGTGCGCCTTGTCTGCCTTTCCTTCCAGGCCGTGCTTGACGGCGTTCTCGACGAGCGGTTGCAGGCAGAGGAAGGGCAGGGCGACCGGCAGCACCTCGGGGGCGATCTGGAGGGTGACGGAGAGGCGGTCGCCGAAGCGGGCCCGTACCAGCGCCAAGTAGTGGTCGATGGCGTGGAGTTCGTCGGCGAGGGTGGTGAAGTCGCCGTGCCTGCGGAACGAGTAGCGGGTGAAGTCGGCGAACTCCAGGAGCAGTTCGCGGGCGCGCTCGGGGTCGGTGCGGACGAAACTCGCGATCACGGCGAGCGAGTTGAAGATGAAGTGCGGGGATATCTGGGCGCGCAGGGCCTTGATCTCGGCTTCGATGAGGCGGGTGCGGGACTGGTCGAGGTCGGCGAGTTCGAGCTGGACGGAGATCCAGCGGGCGACTTCCCCGGCGGCCCGGACGAGGACGGCGGACTCGTGGGGCCCGAAGGCGACGAGGGTGCCGTGGATCCGGTCGTCGACGGTGAGTGGTGCCACGACGGCCCAGCGGACCGTGCAGTCGAGGTGGTCGCAGGTCAGCGGGAAGGCCTCGCCGCGGCCGGTCTCCAGGGGTCCGGCGAGCCGCGCCATGATCTCGGCGCGGTGGTGGCCGCCGATGCCGTCCCAGACCAGTACCGCCTTCTGGTCGGTCAGGCACAGGGCGTCCGTGCCGAGGAGGGTGCGCAGCCGGCGGGCCGACTTGCCGGCGGTCTCCTCGGTGAGGCCCGCCCTGAGCGGGGGCGCGGCGAGGGAGGCGGTGTGCAGGGTCTCGAAGGTGGCGTGCTCGACGGGGGTGCCGAGGCCGCGCAGGCTCTCGGGGCGCGCGGTGCGGCGGCCCAGCCAAAAGCCGGCGGCGAGCAGGGGGAGGATCGCGACGCAGAGACCGGCGAGGAAACCGCTCATACGGCCGCCCCGATCAGGCTCTTCGGGGATGTCCTCATGCCTTCACCTCCGCCCGCAGCTCCTCCGGCAGATGGAAACGCGCCAGGATCGCCGCCGTTCCGGCCGGGACCCGGCCCGGGGTGGCCAGGGACACCAGGACCATGGTGAGGAAGGCCAGCGGTACCGACCAGAGGGCGGGCCAGGCCAGCATGGCGTGCAGAGCTCCGGTGCCGGGCAGGCCGGCCATCGTCGCGGCCACGGCGACCAGGGCGGAGCCGCCGCCCACCAGCATCCCGGCGGCCGCGCCCGGCGGGGTCAGGCGGCGCCACCAGATGCCGAGGACGAGCAGCGGGCAGAAGGAGGAGGCCGAGACCGCGAAGGCGAGCCCGACCGCGTCGGCGACCGGCAGGCCGCCGACCAGGACGCTCGCCGCCAGCGGTACGGCCATGGCGAGGACCGTGCCGAGTCTGAAGTGCCGTACGCCGCGGGAGGGGAGGACGTCCTGGGTGAGCACGCCGGCCACCGCCATGGTCAGCCCCGAGGCGGTCGACAGGAACGCCGCGAAGGCTCCCCCGGCGACCAGTGCGCCGAGGAGGTCGCCGCCGAGGCCGCCGATCATCCGGTCGGGCAGCAGCAGGACGGCGGCGTCCGCGTTCGAGGTGAGGGTGAGTTCGGGGGCGTACAGACGGCCGAGGGCGCCGTAGACCGGTGGCAGGAGGTAGAAGGCGCCGATCAGGCCGAGGACCGCGACGGTGGTGCGGCGGGCGGCGACGCCGTGCGGGCTGGTGTAGAAGCGGACCACCACGTGCGGCAGACCCATGGTGCCGAGGAAGGTCGCGAGGATCAGTCCGTACGTGGCGTACAGCGGGCGTTCGCCGCGGGTCTCGGCCTGGGAGGGCGACAGGCCGGCTCCGCGGTTGCGGTCGGCCTCGGGGACGGGGGCGCCCTGGGCGAAGGTCAGCCGGGTGCCGGCGTCGATGTGGTGGGTGCCGGCGGGGAGGCGGAGTTCGGTGTCCTCGTGGGTGCGGCCGTCGACGGTGCCGTCGACCGTGACGGTCAGCGGGCGGTCGAGTTGCAGGTCGAGGCTGTCGTCGACGCGGACGACCCGCTGTTCGCGGAAGGTGGCCGGTTCCTCGAAGGCGTGGGTGGGGGCGCCGTCGCTCTGCCAGGCGAGGACGAGGAAGAGGGCGGGGACGAGCAGCGCGGTGAGCTTGAGCCAGTACTGGAAGGCCTGCACGAAGGTGATGCTGCGCATGCCGCCCGCGGCGACGGTCGCGACCACGACGACGGCGACGATCACTCCGCCGAGTCCGTCGGGCGCTCCGGTCAGGACCGTCAGCGTGAGCCCGGCGCCTTGGAGTTGGGGCAGCAGATACAGCCAGCCGACGCCGACGACGAAGGCTCCGGCGAGTCGTCGTACCGCCTGGGAGGCGAGCCGGGCCTCGGCGAAGTCGGGCAGGGTGTAGGCGCCGGAGCGGCGCAGCGGGGCGGCGACGAAGATCAGCAGGACGAGGTAGCCGGCGGTGTAGCCGACCGGGTACCAGAGCATGTCGGGGCCCTGGACCAGGACCAGGCCCGCGATGCCGAGGAAGGACGCGGCGGAGAGGTACTCACCGCTGATGGCGGCCGCGTTGAGCCGGGGGCCGACGGTGCGCGAGGCGACGTAGAAGTCGGACGTGGTGCGGGAGATGCGCAGGCCGAAGGCGCCGACGAGGACGGTGGCGACCACCACGAGGGCGACGGCCGGGACGGCGTAGCTGGAGTTCATCGGTCTTCTACGAGGCGTACGAAGTCGCGTTCGTTGCGCTCCGCCCGCCGCACGTACCAGCGGGCGAGGAGCACGAGCGGGACGTACAGGCCGAAGCCGAGGACCGCCCATTCCACGCGGCGGGCGTCCGGCATCGCGGCGAAGAGCAGCGGGAGCGGGCCGACGAGCAGGCCGAGGACGGCGAACACGGTGAGGGCGGCGCGCAGTTGGGTGCGCATGAGGGAGCGGACGTAGGTGTGGCCGAGGGTGGTCTGCTCGTCGATCTCGGTGCGGGGGCGGTTGTAGCCGGGGACGCGGCGGGTCTGCCGGGGCGGGCCGGTGACGACGACCCGGCGTTCGGCGGGGTTCTGGTTCTGGGGCACCGTCACGGCCTCCTCATCAGCAGGTCCCGCAGTTCGCGGGTGTGGCGGCGGCTGACCTGGAGTTCCTCGGAGCCGACCAGGACGCTGACGGTGCCGGCGTCGAGGCGCAGTTCGCCGACGTGGCGCAGGGCGACCAGGTGGCGGCGGTGGATACGGACGAACCCCCGGGAGCGCCAGCGCTCCTCCAGGGTGGACAGGGGGATGCGGACGAGGTGGCTGCCCTTGGTCGTGTGCAGCCGGGCGTAGTCGCCCTGGGCCTCGACGTGGGTGATGTCCTCGACGCTGACGAAACGGGTCACGCCCCCCAGCTCCACGGGTATGTGGTCGGGGTCGGGTTCGCTGACGGGGATGCGCGGGGTGGTGCCGCGGATCTCGGCCGAGCGCAGTTCGACGACGCGACGGACGGCCTCCGCGAGGCGTTCCTTGCGGACGGGCTTGAGGACGTAGTCCACCGCCTTGAGGTCGAAGGCCTGCACGGCGAAGTCCTCGTGGGCGGTGACGAAGACGACCAGCGGCGGCCGGGCGAACCCGGTGAGCAGCCGGGCCAGGTCGAGGCCGTCGAGGCCGGGCATGTTGATGTCGAGGAAGACGACGTCGATCGCCTCGGGGCCCAGGGGCCCGGACTCCAGGGCCCGGTTGATGCGGCGCAGCGCCTCGGTCGCGTCGCCCGCGCCCTCCGCGGTGCCGATCCGGGGGTCGGCGTTCAGGAGGTAGAGCAGTTCCTCCAGCGAGGGGCGTTCGTCGTCGACAGCCAGGGCGCGCAACATGAACCCGGAGTGTAGGAGGAATTCGTACGTCTGCACACGTGCCGAGGGATGGGCGTTCCCGCTGGATACAGTGCCGACATGCACAGCGCGCCCGCACCGTTCGACGAGCTCGACCGGAAGATCATCACCGCTCTGATGGCGAACGCCAGGACGAGCTTCGCCGAGATCGGCTCGGCCGTGGGGCTGTCCTCCACGGCGGTCAAGCGGCGCGTGGACCGGTTGCGCGAGACCGGCGTGATCACCGGCTTCACGGCCACGGTGCAGCCGTCGGCGCTGGGCTGGCGCACGGAGGCGTACGTGGAGGTGTACTGCGAGGGTGCGGCGCCGCCGCGGCGGCTCGCGGAGGTGGTGCGCAACCATCCGGAGATCACCGCGGCGATGACCGTGACGGGCGGTGCGGACGCGCTGCTGCATGTGCGGGCGCGGGACGTGGAGCACTTCGAGGAGGTGCTGGAGCGGATCCGGATCGAGCCGTTCATCCGCAAGACGATCAGTGTGATGGTGCTGTCCCACCTGATCCCGGAGAGCCCGGAGGCGGGGGCGAGCCAGCCCGCACCAGCCGAAACCTCCTAGCGCGCACCAGAGCTGCGTTGAACCGGAGAAAGACGCAGCGTTCCTGCGCAGACACGCAATTCTTGTTGCTTGTCGGGCGTGACCGCCACTTCTTACCGTGGTGTCAACCCTCAGTAGACACCGCAGGAAGCGGAGGAACCCCTCTGTGTCCGACTCCCGTGTGCCGCGCCGACGGCGTTTCCTCGTCTGCGAACCCAGACACTTCGCCGTGCAGTACGCGATCAATCCCTGGATGCATCCCGACACCCACGTCGACGTGGACCTGGCCCAGGAGCAGTGGCAGGCGCTGATCGGCGCCTACCGCTCGCACGGCCACGCCGTCGACGCCCTGGACCCCGTCCCCGGTCTCCCCGACATGGTCTTCGCTGCGAACTCTGCGGTCGTCGTCGGCGGCCGTGTCTTCGGCTCGCTGTTCCACGCGCCCCAGCGGCGCCCCGAGTCCACGCACTACGACCTGTGGTTCAAGACGGCGGGCTACGAGGTCCACCGTCCGGCGTCGGTCTGCGAGGGCGAGGGCGATCTCGTCTGGACGGGCCGGTACGTCCTGGCCGGCACCGGCTTCCGGACGACCCGGGAGGCCCACCGCGAGGTGCAGGAGTTCTTCGGCCACCCGGTGATCAGCCTGACGCTGGTGGACCCGCACTTCTACCACCTGGACACCGCGCTGTTCGTCCTGGACGACTCCGAGGGCGAGAACAACATCGTCTACTACCCGGAGGCGTTCTCCCCGGGCAGCCGCGAGGTACTCGCCCGGCTGTACCCCCACGCGGTGCTCGCGACCCGCGACGACGCCATGGCGTTCGGACTGAACTCGGTGTCCGACGGCCGCCATGTCTTCATCGCACCGCAGGCCGAGGCGCTGGCCGCGCGCCTCGACGAGCACGGCTATGTCCCCGTCCCCGTCGACCTCTCCGAGTTCCACAAGGCCGGCGGCGGCATCAAGTGCTGCACCCAGGAGATCCGCTCATGACCGCTGCCGTACACACGCGCTCCTCCGCCGATCTGATCAGCGCCGAGGAACCGGTGCTGGCGCACAACTACCACCCCCTGCCCGTGGTCGTCGCCCGCGCCGAGGGCACCTGGGTGGAGGACGTCGAGGGCCGCCGCTACCTGGACATGCTGGCCGGTTACTCGGCCCTCAACTTCGGCCACCGCCACCCGGCGCTGATCGAGGCGGCCCACCGCCAGCTGGAGCGGCTGACCCTCACCTCACGGGCCTTCCACAACGACAAGCTGGCCGAGTTCGCCCAGCGCCTGGCCCGGCTGACGGGTCTCGACATGGTGCTGCCGATGAACACCGGCGCCGAAGCGGTCGAGAGCGGCATCAAGGTGGCCCGCAAGTGGGCGTACGACGTGAAGGGGGTGCCCGCGGACCGGGCGACGATCGTGGTGGCCGCGGAGAACTTCCACGGCCGTACGACGACGATCGTGTCGTTCTCCACCGACGAGACGGCCCGCGCCGGCTTCGGCCCCTTCACCCCCGGTTTCCGGATCGTGCCGTACAACGACCTGGCGGCCCTGGAGGCGGCGGTCGACGACACGACGGCGGCGGTGCTCCTGGAGCCCATCCAGGGCGAGGCGGGGGTCGTGATCCCGGACGAGGGCTACCTCACCGGCGTCCGCGAACTGACCCGCCGCAAGGGCTGTCTCTTCATCGCGGACGAGATCCAGTCCGGTCTCGGCCGCACGGGCCGCACGCTGGCCGTCGAGCACGAGCCGGTCGTCCCGGACATGCTGCTCCTCGGCAAGGCGCTCGGCGGCGGCATCGTCCCGGTGTCCGCGGTGGTGGCCCGCCGGGAGGTGCTGGGCGTGCTGCGACCGGGCGAGCACGGCTCCACGTTCGGCGGCAATCCTCTCGCGGCCGCGGTCGGCACGGCCGTGGTCGATCTCCTGGAGACGGGCGAATTCCAGCGCCGGGCGACCGAGTTGGGCGTGGTGCTGCGGGACGGCCTGTCGGAGCTGGTCGGCAAGGGCGTCCTCGGCTTCCGTGCCCGCGGGCTGTGGGCGGGCGTCGACATCGACCCGGTGTTCGGGACCGGCCGGGAGATCAGTGAACGGCTGATGCGGGAAGGCGTGTTGGTGAAGGACACCCACGGCTCGACGATCCGGCTGGCGCCGCCGCTGACGATCACGGGGGACGAACTCTCCGGTGCGCTCGGGGCGTTGGAGAAGGTGCTGACGCGGGGCTGAGCACCCGGCGAGGGGCAGGCTCCCCGCGACCGTTCCCGGACGGTCACGGGGAGCCTGCCCCGTCCTTGTCCCCGGTCGAAGCGCACGCCCCTCCTCGCGCCGGGACGCAAGACCTCCCTCTCCGCCACCCATGCTCGCGAATCCGTCATGCTGAGCGATCTCATTGCCGCCTACCCGCCAGTAGCACCAGGCTGATCCCGCGGTCGCCTCCCCCCGCCCGCGACCCAGTTCCGCGCGCCCCCGCATGCACATACACTGGCACCCCCACGACACGCCGGTTGACCTGCTGGAACGCGGCGGTTGAGCCGATTTGCCGGAGTGAGGAGCGTCCAGTTGTTCTACTACCTGCTCAAATACGTGTTGTTGGGACCCCTGCTGAGACTGGTTTTCCGGCCTCGGATCGAGGGGCTCGAGCACGTGCCGGCGAGCGGGGCGGCCATCGTCGCCGGTAATCACCTGTCCTTCGCGGACCACTTCCTGATGCCGGCGATCCTCAAGCGCCGCATCACCTTCCTCGCGAAGAAGGAGTACTTCACGGGCCCGGGTGTGAAGGGCCGGCTCACCGCGTTCTTCTTCCGCAGCGCCGGGCAGATCCCCGTCGACCGCACCGGCAAGGAGGCCGGCCAGGCCGCCATCCGTGAGGGGCTCGGGGTGCTGGCCAAGGACGAGCTGCTCGGGATCTACCCGGAGGGCACGCGGTCGCACGACGGCCGGCTCTACAAGGGCAAGGTCGGTGTCGCGGTGATGGCGCTGAAGGCCGGGGTGCCCGTCATCCCCTGCGCGATGATCGGCACCTTCGAGGCCCAGCCGCCCGGCAAGGTCATCCCCAACATCCACCCCGTGACCATCCGCTTCGGCGAACCCCTCGACTTCTCCCGCTACGAAGGCATGGAGAACGAGAAGGCGATCCTGCGCGCCATCACGGACGAGATCATCTACGCCATCCTCAACCTCTCCGGGCAGGAGTACGTCGACGAGTACGCGGCCGTCGCGAAGGCCGCGGAAGCCGCGGAGCGCTCCGAGAAGGAACGCCGGTTCCCGCGGATCCCCCTGCGCTGACCTCTGCTGTCGGCAGAAGGCCCTGGAACGCCCTGAGCCGGCCGCCGTACTGTCGCCGTATGACGCGACGTGCTGTGGTGATCGGGGCGACCGGGCAGATCGGCCGGGTGGCGGTGGGTGCGCTGGCCCGCGACGGGTGGGAGGTGACCGCCCTCTCCAGGGGCGGCGGGCGGGACGAGGACTGGCCCGGGGAGGTACGGGTCGCCCACGCCGATCGCGAGGACGACACCGCCCTCGCCGCCGCGGTGGGTGACGGGTGCGAGGTGCTGGTCGACATGGTGGCCTACGGGGCCGCGCACGCACGGCAGTTGACCGGCTTCGCCGATCGCGTCGGGTCCGCCGTCGTCATCTCCAGCGTCTCGGTGTACGAGGACGACAAGGGCCGTAACTTCGACACCCAGGACGAGCCGGACGGCTTTCCCGAGTACCCGGTGGGGATCACCGAGGACCAGCGGACCGTTCAGCCGGGAGAGCGGTCGTACAGCACCCGCAAGGCCGCGCTGGAGCGCGAACTGCTGGGCGCCGGAGCGCGGTTGCCCACCACACTGCTGCGGGCCGGTGCCATCCACGGGCCGCACTGCCGGACACCCCGCGAGCTCTGGTTCGTCAAGCGGAACCTGGACGGGAGGACCCGGCGCGTCCTCGCCTACGGCGGCAGGAGCCGATTCCACCCGGCGAGCGTCCACAACATCGCGGAACTGATCCGGCTGGCCGCCGCACGGCCGGGCACCCGCGCCCTCAACGCCGTCGACCCCGACGCGCCGACGGTGGCGGAGATCGCCCGGGCCATCGACGCCGTGATGGGGGTGGAACGGGAGGACGTGCTCGTGGACGGGCCGCCTCCGGCCGACACGGTCGGGGGCACCCCGTGGTCGACGCCGGTACCGATCGTCTGCGACATGGGCGCCGCCGAGCGGGAGTTGGGCTACCGGGCGGTGGTCCGGTACGCCGAGACACTGCCCGAGACCGTCGCCTGGATCGAGCGGCAACTGGCCGGGCGGGACTGGCGGGAGGCCTATCCGAAGATGGCCCAGTCGTACGGCGAACTCTTCGACTACGCGGCGGAGGACGCCTGGTTCACGGCATGAAAGAGGGGCGGCCCGACCGGGGCCGCCCCTCTGGTGTTACGGCTTCGGCGTCGCGTGCGGTCCGCACGTGACGTCGGAGGCGTCCAGCTTGCCGCTGAGCAGGTAGGAGTCCACCCGCTCGTTGATGCACGGGTTGACCAGGTTGGTCACACCGTGGGAGCCGGCGTTCTTCTCGGTGATCAGACGGGAGCCCTTGAACCGCTTGTGCAGTTCGACCGCACCGCCGTACGGGGTCGCGGCGTCACGCTCGGACTGGACGATCAGCACCCCGGGCAGCCCCTTGCCGGTCCTGACGTTCACCGGGGTCTGCTGCTTGACCGGCCAGGTCGCGCAGGGCAGGTTCATCCAGGCGTTGGACCAGGTCAGGAACGGGTAGTCCTTGTGCAGCCGGGTGTTGTCGCGGTCCCACTTCTTCCAGCTGGTGGGCCACTTGGCGTCGGTGCACTCGACGGCCGTGTAGACGGCGTTGCCGTTCTCGGAGGACGCGTTGCCCGCCGTGTCGGACAGGTCGGGCGCGGCCGCGTCGACGAGCGCCTGGGTGTCGCCGGCGAAGTACTTGCTGAACACGGTGGCGACCGGGATCCACGACGAGTCGTAGTACGGGGCGCCCTGGAAGAAGCCGAGCAGCTCGGCCGGGCCGACGACCCCGCCGATGGGGTTCTTCTTGGCGGTGGCGCGCAGTTCCAGCCACTTCGCCTGCACCGCGGCACGCGTCGTGCCGAGGTGGAAGACCGCGTCGTTGGCGGCGACCCAGTCCTGCCAGTCCTTCCACCGCATCTCGAAGGCGACGTCCTGGTCGAGGTTGGCCTCGTACCAGATCTTCTCCCGCGACGGGCTGACGACGCTGTCGACGATCATGCGGCGCACGTGGCCCGGGAACAGCGTGCCGTAGACGGCGCCGAGGTAGGTGCCGTAGGAGACGCCGAGGAAGTTGAGCTTCTTCTCGCCGAGCGCGGCACGGATGACGTCCAGGTCGCGGGCGCTGTTCGGCGTGGTCATGTGCGGCAGCATCTCGCCGCTGCGCTCGTAGCAGCCCTCCGCGTACTCACGGGCGAGCTTGCGCTGGGCGCGCTTGTCGGCCTCGGAGTCGGGTACCGGGTCCATCTTGGGCGCCTTCACGAACTCCTGCGGGTCGATGCAGGAGATGGGCGCCGAGTGGCCGACGCCGCGCGGGTCGAAGCCCACGAAGTCGTACGCCTTGGAGGTGTTGACCCACAGGGGGGCCTTGGTCGTGATCCGGCGCGGGAAGCGCATCCCGGAGGCGCCGGGACCGCCCGGGTTGTAGATGAGCGCGCCCTGGCGCTCGGACTTGGTGCCGGTGCTGCCGATACGGTCGACGGCGAGCTTGATCTGCTTGCCGTCCGGCTTCGCGTAGTCCAGCGGCACGGTGACCCAGCCGCACTGGATCGGCTTCTCGAACCCCCAGTCGGCGGGACAGTCCTGCCAGTCGATCCCGGCCTTCTCGGCGCGGGCGGCGGCGACGGCGGCGCCGCGGGCCTCACGGTCCTGGCCGTGCCGGCCGCCCGCACTCGCGCTGGCGGTGGGGGCCGCGACGGCCCCCGCTATCAGGGTCGCCGTGACGAGCACTCCGGCCGAGCCGAACGCCGCGGCCCGCCTTGTCGATCTGTGGTGCCTCAACTGGAACTCCCCTATGTCGTTGATGACAAGGGGATCCTCGCGGCTGTGCGTCGCCTGAGAACAGGGGTGACCCCCTCTTCTTTACCAATCCGATAAACGGAGAGGGCCGTTCGCTACCCGAGCGAGGCCAGTGCCTCGTCCAGGACCCTGCGCAGCTTCAGCGCGTCCGGCGCCACGGCGCTCACCAGAACGGCCGGTCCGGCGAGCGGCACGACCACGGCACCGTCCCCGAGCACGCGCGCGGCGACCGGCTCCGCGGCGAACTCCGGCCGTACGACGATCAGTTGCCCCACGGCCCGATGCCCCGCCAGCACGGCGGGACCGTCCCAGCCGGCCGGCGCCCCGGGCCCGCAGGCCAATTCCTGGTCGAGGACGGTACGCCCGGCCACACACAGGGTGAGACGGCTGGTGAGCCGGCCGGGTTGCTCCGCGGCACGCCCCAGCACCTGCTCCTCACGCAGGACGAGCCGCCCGGTCGCCGCCACGTCGGCCCGCGTGGTGACGTACAGCTCGCTGCCCTGCGCACAGATCAACTGCTCCGGCAGCCACTGCAGTTCACCCCGGTCGGCGACGGTGAGCCGTACGTCGTACCGGGACTCCCCCTTGGCCTGTCCCGGCAGTGCGATGGTGGCGGCGGCCGACCCGACCCGCAGCCGGGCCCCCTCGGCCACCTCGGCCTCGACCGTGAAGTGATCCCCGCCGAGCGGCCCGCTCATCGCGCCGACGAGCATGACCCGCGCCTCGTCGGCACTCCCCCGGGTCCGCCGCAACGCCAGCGGTCCGTCACCCTCCAGTACCGGCAGCGACGTACCGCCGCGTCCGTCGTCCCGCGCCCCGATCCGCGCGGTGGCCTTCACGCCCGCCGTCATGCGGTCCACGCGGCCAGCTGCGCACGCACCCACGCGGCGACGTCCGCCACTCCGGCCTCGCTTCTGAGCGACTGGAAGACGACCGGCAGCTCGGCCCGCTGCGCCTTGGCGTCCGCCGCCATCCGCGCGAGATCCGAGCCGACATAGGGGGCGAGGTCGGTCTTGTTGACGATGAGGAGATCGGCGGTGGTCACTCCCGGGCCGCCCTTGCGCGGGATGTCGTCCCCGCCGGCCACGTCGATCACGAAGATCTGTGCGTCGACGAGCCCCTTGGAGAAGGTCGCGGTGAGGTTGTCCCCACCGCTCTCGACCAGCACGAGATCCAACGGCCCGATCTCGTCCTCCAGATCCTCCACCGCTTCCAGGTTCGCCGAGATGTCGTCCCGGATCGCCGTGTGCGGGCAGGCCCCCGTCTCCACGGCGGTGATCCGCTCGGGCGGCAGCACGGCCTCACGCAGCAGGAACTCGGCGTCCTCGCGGGTGTAGATGTCATTGGTGACAACCGCGAGGGACAACTCGTCACGCAGCGCACGGCAGAGCGCGGCGACGGTGGCGGTCTTACCCGATCCGACGGGCCCGCCGAGCCCGATCCGCAGAGCACGGCGCGAACCGTCGGGCCGGTGCGCGTCCGCGCTGAGGGCGGCGGGGCCGTCGAGGTGGTGGTCGAGGTGCATGTACGGCTCCTACACGTGGTGGTCGGGTGCGGGTTCGCGGGGGCTGGTCGCGCAGTTCCCCGCGCCCCTGGGTGGGTGACCTGGACGGCGTGTCACAGGTCAGCGGCGGGTCTGGGCATTTCAGCCCGTCCGGCGTTTGAGGACGAGGCCCTTTCGGGGCCGATGGGGGTCTGGGGGCGGAGCCCCCAGGGGCCGGGGTCGAAGGGGCGGCAGCCCTTGGAGGATGGGACGGGTAGGGGCGGCGGGGGCGAGAAAAATCACGACGCGAACAGCCGCACGGCCCAGGCCGCATGCAACTCCGCCGAGATCTCCAGCAGCGGAGCGGAAGCCGCGGGCAAGGCGCCCACACCTTCGCCCCGCACCCTGCGACCGGCCTCCACCGCCCGATCCGCGACCCGGTCCAGCTCCGGCGCCAGCCGCGCCAGCACCCCCGTCGCATCGAACGGATCGAGACTCAGCAACCGCACCGTCGCCGACGCCGGCCCGCTCACACTCTCGTACGCCGCGCAGTACGCCGCGTCGACCGCATCGAGCCCGGCCGCCCGAGCCGTGACCCCCAACACCACGGGTTGGTGCGCCCCCTTGGGGAACTCCCGCGCCAGGGCGTCGAGTTCACCCGACGGCCAGGTGGCCCGTGCGGCCCGCGTCAACTGCCGCCCCAGCCTCCGCGCAGCGACCCGCAGCGCGGGCGACGGCGTACGGGCGTCCGCCGCCGCGTCCAACTCCACGGGATCCACCCCGAGTACGGCAGCGGCGGCCAGCGACGCGGAGACCAGCCCCGCCGTCCACAGCCGCCCCTGGCAGAACGCCTCCAGGCTCGCCGCCCCGGTGATCCGCCCGGCCTTGACGGCCGCCTCGGCCCCGCCGGAGTGCGCATGCCCCCCGGCGGGGAAGCGGCCGTCGGCCAGGACGAGAAGTGCTCCCCTGGACATCAGAACAGGAAGTAACGCTGGGCCATGGGCAGTTCGGCGGCGGGCGTGGCCTCGACCAGCTCCCCGTCGATGTGCACGGCGAAGCTGTCGGGATCGACCTGTACCCGGGGCCGCGCGTCGTTCTCGCGCATGTCCGCCTTGGTGACCCCGCGTGTCGACTCGATCGCCACGAACCGCTTCCCGAGCTGAAGCCGCTCCGGCAGCCCGTCCTCGATCGCCAGCGGGGCGACGAAGTTGAACGAGTTGGAGGCCGGCGCCCGCCCGATCGCGCCGTACATCGGCCGCGGCAGGATCGGCTGGGGGGTCGGGATCGACGCGTTGGCGTCGCCCATCTGCGCGTAGGCGATCTGCCCGCCCTTGACGACCAGGTGCGGCTTGACCCCGAAGAACGCGGGCTCCCACAGCACGAGGTCGGCGAGCTTGCCGGTCTCCACCGACCCGACCTCCCGGGCCAGGCCCTGCGCGATCGCCGGGTTGATCGTGTACTTCGCGACATACCTGCGTACCCGGTGGTTGTCCGCACGACCGTCCCCGGGCAGTGCGCCCCGCTTGCGCTTCATGACGTGGGCGGTCTGCCAGGTCCGCAGGATGACCTCGCCGACGCGGCCCATGGCCTGGGCGTCGGACGAGATGATCGAGATCGCGCCGAGGTCGTGGAGGATGTCCTCCGCGCCGATCGTCGTCGGCCGGATCCGGGACTCGGCGAACGCCAGGTCCTCCGGTACCGCCGGGTTGAGGTGGTGGCACACCATCAGCATGTCGAGGTGTTCCTCGGCGGTGTTGACGGTGAAGGGCCGCGTCGGGTTGGTCGAGCTGGGCAGGACGTGCGGCTCGGAGACGACGGTCATGATGTCCGGCGCGTGGCCGCCGCCCGCACCCTCGGTGTGGTAGGCGTGGATGCCGCGTCCGGCGATCGCGGCGAGCGTGTCGCCGACGAAGCCGGCCTCGTTGAGGGTGTCCGTGTGGATGGCGACCTGGATACCCGTCCGGTCCGCCACCGTCAGCGAGGCGTCGATGACGGCCGGGGTCGAGCCCCAGTCCTCGTGGAGCTTCAGCCCCAGTGCTCCGCCGCGGATCTGGGAGAGCATCGCCTCGTGCGAGACGGTGTTGCCCTTGCCGAGGAAGCCGATGTTGAGCGGGTACTGCTCCATCGCCTCCAGCATGCGGGCGAGGTGCCAGGGGCCGGGGGTGACGGTGGTCGCCTTCGACCCCTCGGCGGGGCCCGTGCCGCCGCCGACCAGCGTGGTGACACCGGCGGACAGCGCCTCGTCGGCGATCTGCGGGCAGATGAAGTGGACGTGCGCGTCGACCGCGCCGGCGGTGAGGATCCGCCCGTTGCCCGCGATGATCTCGGTCTCGGGGCCGAGGACCAGGTCGGGGTGGACGCCGTCCATCGTGTCCGGGTTGCCGGCCTTGCCGATCGCGGTGATCCGGCCGTCGCGGATGCCGACGTCGGCCTTGACGATCCCCCAGTGGTCGATGATCACCGCGCCCGTGATGACGGTGTCCGGGGTGCCGTCTGCGCGCGTAGCACGCGACTGCCCCATGGACTCGCGGATGACCTTGCCACCGCCGAACACCGCCTCGTCACCGGCGAGTCCGGGCCCGCCGGAACGGTCCTCCTCGATCTCGACGATCAGGTCGGTGTCGGCGAGCCGGATGCGGTCGCCGGTCGTCGGGCCGAACAGGTCGGCGTACGCGGCACGCGAGATCTCAGGCATCGAGGGGACCTCCGGTCTCCCCGCGCAGTCCGGGCACGATCCGGGCGCCGGCGAGCGGGACGAGTTCGACGTCGACGGGGATCCCGGGTTCGAAGCGCACGGCGGTGCCGGCGGCGACGTTGAGCCGCTTGCCGCGCGCGGCGGCACGGTCGAACTCCAGGCCGGGGTTGGCCTCGGCGAAGTGGTAGTGGGAGCCGACCTGGACGGGCCGGTCGGCGGCGTTGAGGACGGTGAGGCGGGTGACCTCACGGCCCTCGTTGTAGACGATCGGGCCGTCGGCGAAAAGGATCTCTCCGGGAATCACGGCAGCCCCCGTCAGACGATCGGGTCGTGGACGGTGACGAGCTTGGTGCCGTCCGGGAAGGTGGCCTCGACCTGGACGTCGTGGATCATCTCGGGGATGCCCTCCATGACGTCGTCCCGGGTGAGCAGCCGGCGTCCGGAGGCCATGAGTTCGGCGACCGTACGGCCGTCACGGGCGCCTTCGAGGATGTGTGACGTGATGAGGGCGACCGTCTCCGGGTGGTTGAGCTTGAGCCCGCGGGCCCGGCGCTTCTCGGCCACGTCGGCCGCCACGTGGATGAGCAGCCTCTCTTGCTCGTGCGGGGTCAGTTGCAACGTCCCACCTCACAGTCCTCGCTCCGGACCGTGCGGGGTCCGGTTGCCTCCGCCCCGGGGCAAAGTCCCTGGTGGCGTGGCGGCAGGCTAGTTGGACCGCATTTCAGGCAAGTTAACCGAGCGGTGATCCATCGGTCGCGGTGCGCGGGTCCGGCATGCTCATCAACGCCCGTAGACCGTCACGGAGGATGTCGACCGGGGCGGGGTCGAAGAGGGCCTGCTGGGCGAGGAAGCCGACCGCGACCGCGATCATCGTGCGGGCCACGTGGTCCGGGGGTACGTCGGCTCTCATCATCCCGGCGTCCTGGTAGCCCTCGACGATCCGCGTCCAGGCCTGGTACACCCCGGCGTATCCGTCGTGCAGCAGGACCGCCAGTTCCTTGTTGCGCAGCGTCTCCCCCCACACCTGGATGACGAGCCGGGGGAAGGCGGGCTCCCCGTCGACGGTGAGGTTCTCCCGGGCGCTCAGGGTCCGGCCCAGGACCAGGGTGAGGAGGTCGTCCGGCGGCGGGGGCGGGCTCTGGCGCGAGGCCTCCTCGAAGGCCCCGCGGACCGAGTCGAGCACCTCCCCGACGACCGCGGCGATCAGCTCCTCCTTGCCGCTGAAGTAGCGGTACACCGCTCCGGCCGACAGGTCGACCTCCTTCAGCACGTCCTGCATGGACGTGGCGTGGAAGCCGTTGCGGGCGAAGCAGACCGCGGCGCCGTCGAGGATCTGCCGGCGACGGGCGTCGAGGTGCTCCTGGGATACGCGTGCCATGGTCGCCAATCTAAAACGAACGTTCCTTCTTGACAAGGGGGCGGCGACGGCGGGACGGTGGTGACACCACCAAAACGAACGATCCTTCTTTTTGGATTCCGCTCGGAAGGGAACCGTCATGTCCACCGCCCCCACCGGGAACGCCCGCCGCGTGATCGCGGTCGTCGTCCTCGTCCCGGTCATCGCGGCGCTCGCCCTGTGGGCCTTCGCCTGGCCCGCGGCCCGCACCGCGCCCCGCGACCTGCCGCTCGGCGTGGCCGGGCCCGCCGCCGCGACCGCCCAGGTGGAGAAGCAACTGGCACAGCACGAGGGCGCGTTCGAGCTCCACCGCTACAGGGACGAGGCCGCGGCCAGGGAAGCCATCGAGGACCGGACCGTATACGGGGCGGTCGTCGTCACCGCCGACGGCCCCACGCTGCTGACCGCCTCGGCCGCGAGCCCGGTCGTCGCCCAGCTGCTCCAGCAGGCGGTGGCACAGCAGGCGGCCGCCGACGGCGCGCAGGTCAGGACGGTCGACGTGGTGGCCGCCCCGGCCGCGGACCCGCGGGGCGCGGCCCTCAACGCGAGCGTGCTGCCGCTTGCCCTGGCCGGTATGGCGGCGGGCGCGGTGGTGACCTTCAGCGGGCTGCGCGGGACGCGTGCCGCCCTCGTCCTGGTCGGCGCCTCCGCACTGGTCGGCGTGGCCGCCGCCGGTGTCGCGGACAGCTGGCTCGGAGTCATCACGGGCGACTGGTGGGCGCAGGCCGGGGTCTTCGGACTGGCCGCGCTGGCCGTCAGCGGCGCCGTCGCCGGGCTCGCCGCCCTGCTCGGCACCCCTGGCGTCGGCATCGTCGCCGGTGTGGTCATGCTGTTCGGCAACCCGTGGTCCGGAGCGGCCTCGGCGCCGCAGATGCTGCCCGAGCCGGCCGGCACCATCGGCCAGTGGCTGCCGCCGGGTGCCAGCGCGACCCTGACGCGCTCCGTGGCGTACTTCGACGGCGCGGCGGCGACGGGTCCCGCCCTGACCCTGGCCTGGTGGGCGGCGCTCGGCCTCGGCGCGGTCCTGCTCGGAAGCGCGCTCAAGGAGCGGAAGAAGAACGCCGGCTCCGGTGTGACGGAGCGAGAGCTCGCGCCGGTCGGCTGACGGACCGCCCCGCGACCCCGACCGCGCGCCCCTGTGGGTGCGCGGTCCTTCCGTGCCTCAGGAGGCCCCGGTCCCCCTGTGGTGGGCCGTGATGCCGAAGCGCTGCTGTTCGCGGGGAGCGGACGCGACCTCCCGGACGGCGGAGACCGCGGTGATCACCTGCTCCTCGGCGAGTTCGGCCGGCCCCACGGGCTCCGCGAGTTTCTCCAGTCGTTCCAGGTCGGCGGCGGAGACAAGGGCGACGAGCGGCTTGCCGTGGCGGGTCACGACGACGCGCTCACCGCCGTACACCACGCGGTTGATCAGGTCGGCGAGTTCAGCCCTGGCTTGCGTCACCGGAATCTCGTAGGCCATGACCCCATTCTAGCGTCAAGTACATCCTGTACATTTTTTACAGACACAGAAGGAGGGGTGCCTCATGACCCGACCGTCCGCCCGCTATGTGCTGCCCGAGTTCACGGAGCGCACGAGTTCCGGCTCGAGGACGATGGACCCGTATTCGAAGCTCCTGGAGGAGCGGATCGTCTTCCTCGGGACCCAGGTCGACGACACGTCGGCGAACGATGTGATGGCCCAGTTCATGCACCTCGAGCACCAGGATCCGGACCGGGACATCTCCCTCTACATCAACTCCCCCGGCGGCTCGTTCAGCGCGATGTCGGCGATCTACGACACGATGCAGTTCGTCACCTGTGACGTGGAGACGGTCTGCCTGGGACAGGCCGGCTCGTCCGCCGCGGTGCTGCTGGCGGCGGGCACCCCGGGCCGGCGGTTCGCCCTGCCCGGCGCGCGCGTGGTGATCCACCAGCCGTCCCTGCCCCAGCCGGTGGAGGGCCAGGCCAGCGATCTGGCCATCCAGGCCGAGGAGTTGGGGCGCATCCGGTTCCGGCTGGAGGAGATGCTCGTACGGCACACCGGGCGCACCCACGAGCAAGTCACCGCGGACATCGAGCGGGACAAGGTCCTGGACGCGCAGGAAGCCGTGGAGTACGGCCTGGTGGACGGGATCATCCCCAGCCGCAAGGCGTCGCGCACCGCGCCCGGCGCCCGGTGAGCGGGCGATGCCGCCGCCGGAGCTTCCTCCGCTGCCCGCCCTGACGCGCGCCGAGGGCGAGCTGATCGACCGTTATCTCGAGGTGGTCGACCTGCTCGGCCGTATCAACCCCGCGCGCCACGGTGACACCTACCGCGGCCTGCGGGCCGCCCAGGCGCTGGTGACGAAGGCCGCCGAACTGCGCGACGCGCTGGCGACCATGCATCGGCGCGGCGAGACCGAGGTGCACGCCATGACCCTGGCGCGGGCGCTGCGGGTGCTCGACGGCGAGCGGCGCACGGCCCGGGTCACGGTGCCGCCGCACTCCGACAGTTGACGTGACGGCAGCCGGTCCGGCGCGCCCGGCCGCGTGGCGAGGCGTCCGGACCGGCCGTCAAACGGACCAAACGACGTACCCCTGTTTGGAGTAGACACCCCTCCTTCGACAGGGCCGCCGAGGTTGCGCAACGCGCGTAGCCCGGCTCCGGAATGAGTACCTCCGTCGCTGGTCCGGGGGTCCTCGACCCTGTCGACGCTCCCTCGAACAGACGAGTGTCCACCCGAACGGGTGAGTGGTGAGTAACGCCACAAATCCCCGATTCCATTGGGTTTTTCGGCGTGGAGTACGTGAAGATCCCTGTCTGACGACAAGACCCCGCCACAGCGGCGGGGCGATCCGGGCGGACGCCGAGTCCTGCCGCCGCCCGGATGACCGGTCGACAGGAGTGGATCGGCAGGAGTGGAGGACCCAGGCACGACGGGTCGCCGGATCGGCCGTCAACAGCCGTTCCGAGCAGCCCTTGGGGTGAAGCCGCAGTATGCGGCCGGGCAACTTCGCCAGCCCGAATCCGACAGGTCATCCTTCACAGGCGGCTGACGAAGGGTTGCGCATGTCTGCGCTCAATCGTGTCCCGTCGCTCATGGCCCGGGCCGGTACGGCCTCGGCTCTGACCATCGCCGCCGTGGGCGGCTCCCTCGTGGTCCCGGGCGTCGCATCCGACGCCGAGGCCGCGACACCCGCGACGAAGGCACTCCAGGTCGCTGCCTCCAAAAAGGGCTCCCCGTACAAGTGGGGCGCCGCGGGGCCGCATCGGTTCGACTGCTCCGGGCTCACGCTGTACTCGTTCAAGAAGGCGGGCAAAAGCCTGCCTCGGACGGCGGCCCAGCAGTACAACAAGACCCGCCACATCTCCTCGGGGAACCGCAAGGCCGGAGACCTCGTGTTCTTCCACTCCGGCTCCAGCGTGTACCACGTCGGCATCTATGCCGGGAAGGGAAAGATCTGGCACTCCCCGAAGAGCGGGGAGGTCGTGAAGCTGCAGAAGATCTGGACCAAGAGCGTCTGGTACGGCCGGGTCAAGTGACCCGTCCCGTGCGGGTGACGGCGACCTGACCTGCCGTCACCCTCGCGGGCCGGCCGTCGCGCCCTGAGAGGCGCCTCCGACTTCCGGAGGCGCCTCTCTACGGTTCCTGCTGCCCCGCCGCGGAGACCGGCTCGGCCGGTACCGTCCACGGCAGTTCGATGGAGACGGTCTTGCCGCCCTCACGGGTGGGCCGGACTCTCAGCTTGCCGCCGCTCTCCGCGGTCAGCCAGCGGATGATGACCATGCCACGGCCGTTGTCCTGCTGGACGGCGGCCGGCAGCCGCTTCGGGAACCGCGGATGACTGTCGGTGACCCCGATGCGCAGGTGTTCGTCACGGTCGAGCTGGATGTCCACCGTGAAGGTGGGTGACTGTCCGAAGGTGTGCTGTACGGCGTTGGTGGCGAGTTCGGAGACGATGAGCCGGATCGTGTCGGCTGCCTCGGTGTCCGACGGCAGACCCCATTCCGCCAGGGTGCCGATGACATAGGTGCGGGCCGTGGCGACCGAGGCGGGATCGCTCGGCAGAGTGACGGATGCTTCCAGATGGTCTGCCATGGCGACGTCGTCCCTTTCCCACGGGACCCGTAGTCCGACACGGAGCGGATGGTTCGAGTACGGTCCCGGACTGGTGCTTCATCGCCAGACTGCCATTACCCGGCCGGTCACGGTGCCGATCCACCAAGATATGCATATATCTGTCGCTCGAAGCGGTGAACTCTCCGACGGAAGACCGTATTTGGGCGGCCCGGAAGGAGTAAGGAGTAGCCCATGCAGCACGGTCCCGCGGTACGCCGCCGGAAACTGGGCGCCGAACTGCGTGCGTTGCGCACCAGTGCGGGGCTCACCAGTGGTGAGGCGGCCCGGCTGGTGGGCTGGCACCAGTCGAAAGTGAGCCGGATCGAGACCGGCGCCAGCGGCGTGAAACCGGCCGACGTGCGGTTACTGCTGGACGCCTACGCGGTGCACGATACCCAACTCCGGGAGTTGCTCCTGGCGTTGGCGGGTTCCGACGAGGGCGGGGGGCGGCACCACTGGTGGCACCAGTACCGCGGGGTACTGCCACCGACGTATCGCGACTTCATCAGTCTGGAGTCCCAGGCCGGTGCGATGCGCACGCTGGAGACCTCCGTGGTGCCCGGGCTGCTGCAGACGCCCGAGTACGCGCGTGCGGTGACCCGGGCCGCGGTGAACGGCCTCGGCACGGAGCCGGACGAGCGGCTCGACGCGCTGGTGAAGGTGCGGCTGGCCAGACAGGACGTGCTGCGGGCCGAACCGCCGCTGAAGCTGAGCGCGGTGCTGGACGAGGCGGTTCTGCGCAGGGAGATCGGCGGGCCCGACGTGATGGCGCGGCAACTGCGGCGGCTCATGGAGGCGGCCCGGTTGCCCCAAGTCCGGATTCAGGTGCTGCCGTTCGCCGCGGGAGCCCACATCGGCATCACCGGGCCTTTCGTAATTTTCTCATTTTCGAGCACATCTGATCTGGACGTGGTTGTTCTCGACCACTTGACGAGTAGCCTCTACCTCGAGCGGAAAGAAGACCTCCAGGCCTATACCGAGGCCTTCAACGCTCTTCAGATCCACGCCCTTTCGCCCGAGGACTCGTTGGATTACATCGCCGGGATAGGTGACGGCGCGTAAGGAGGCACCATGTCCGCTATGCCTCGGAACGTACCTTCCAGTACTGATCTGCATCCGGTGCGGTGGCTGCGCAGCAGTTACAGCACCGGAGCCAACAACTGTGTCGAGACGGCTCGGCCGCACACCGGTCCAGGGACCGGACTGCTCGCCGTGCGCGACTCCAAGAACCCGTCCGGACCCGCGCTGCTCTTCTCCCCCGGGAGCTGGGCGGAGTTCACGGCCGCGTTCTGATCCCTTCCACCCCGGGCACGGCCGTGTCACGCCGACTCATGGTCGTGTCTCACCGATCACACGTACAGCGCGTTCGATCTGCGCCTCGGAGAGGTCCGCGCGGGCGGTCAGCCTGAGCCGTGAGATGCCGTCGGGCACGGAAGGGGGACGGAAGCAGCCCACGGCCAGACCCGCGGTACGGCAGTCCGCCGCCCACCGCACGGCCTTCTCCGGGGACGGCGCGCGCACGGAGACGACCGCGGCGTCCGGGCGTACCGCCTCGTGACCCGCGGCGGTCAGCCGTGCGTGCAGTTCGGCGGCCACCTCGCGGGCCCGCTCAGCGCGCGCGGGCTCGCGGCGCAGCAGGCGCAGTGCCGCGAGGGCCGCTCCCGCCGCGGCGGGAGCGAGTCCCGTGTCGAAGATGAAGGTCCGGGCCGCGTTGACCAGGTGGTCGATCACCCGGGCGGGGCCGAGGACGGCGCCGCCCTGGCTGCCGAGCGACTTGGACAGCGTGACCGTCACGACGACGTCGTCGGCGCCCGCGAGTCCCGCCGCGTGCGGGGCGCCGCGGCCGCCGTCGCCGAGCACGCCGAGGCCGTGGGCGTCGTCGACCAGCAGCCCCGCGCCGTGCTCCCGGCATGCCTCGGCGAGCCCGGCCAGGGGGGCGGCGTCGCCGTCCACCGAGAAGACGGTGTCGGACACGACGACCGCGGGGCCCTCGTGCGTCTGGAGCGCCTTGCGCACGGCCTCGGGATCGGCGTGGCCGACGACCTGTGTCGTGCCGCGGGCCAGCCGGCAGCCGTCGATCAGTGAGGCGTGGTTGCCCGCGTCGGAGACGATCAGTGAGCCGTGCGGGGCCAGTGCGGTGACGGCGGCGAGGTTGGCCGCGTAGCCGGAGGAGAAGACGAGGGCCGCCTCGAAGCCGCAGTATTCGGCCAGCTCGAGTTCCAGCTGGCTGTGGAGCTCGGTGGTGCCGGTGACGAGTCGGGATCCGGTCGAGCCTCCGCCCCAGGTCCGAGCGGCGCGCGCGGCGCCTTCGGTGACCTCGGGGTGGCGGGCCAGACCCAGGTAGTCGTTGCTCGCCAGGTCCAGGAGCGGCGAGTCCGCGGGGCGGGGCCGCAGGGTGCGTACGAGTCCGGCGCGCCGACGCAGCCGCGCCTGCTCGTCGATCCAGCCGAACGCCATGGGTCCTCCGAGGGTTTTGTAGGCAGCGAACAGACACTAGTGGGGCGAGCAGCCACCCACTGTGTGGCAATACCCACACAGTGAATGGCCGCTGTTGTACGAACTCTCCTTGGCCGGAGACGGCTCCTTAGGACAGGATCAGTTTTCATGGACCTGCTGAACACGCTGGTGGACAAGGGGCTTCGGCGCGAGCTGCCGACCCGCGAGGAAGCACTTTCCGTCCTCGCCACCTCCGACGACGACCTGCTCGATGTGGTGGCCGCGGCCGGAAAGGTGCGCCGGCACTGGTTCGGCCGACGGGTGAAACTGAACTACCTCGTCAACCTCAAGTCCGGCTTGTGCCCCGAGGACTGCTCCTACTGCTCGCAGCGCCTCGGCTCGAAGGCCGGGATCCTGAAGTACACCTGGCTCAAGCCGGACGAGGCCTCCAAGGCCGCCGCGGCCGGACTCGCGGGCGGCGCCAAGCGGGTCTGTCTGGTGGCGAGCGGCCGTGGGCCGACGGACCGGGACGTGGACCGGGTCTCCGACACCATCAAGGCGATCAAGGACCAGAACGAGGACGTCGAGGTGTGCGCCTGCCTCGGTCTGCTCTCCGACGGCCAGGCCGAGCGGCTGCGCGAGGCGGGCGCCGACGCCTACAACCACAACCTCAACACGTCCGAGGCGACGTACGGCGAGATCACCACCACGCACACCTACGCCGACCGCGTGGACACCGTGCAGAAGGCGCACGCGGCCGGTCTGTCGGCGTGCTCGGGGCTCATCGCCGGTATGGGCGAGTCGGACGAGGACCTGGTCGACGTGGTGTTCTCGCTGCGCGAGCTGGACCCGGACTCGGTGCCGGTCAACTTCCTGATCCCCTTCGAGGGCACCCCGCTGGCCAAGGAGTGGAACCTCACCCCGCAGCGCTGTCTGCGCATCCTGGCGATGGTCCGGTTCGTCTGCCCGGACGTCGAGGTGCGCATCGCGGGCGGCCGCGAGGTCCATCTGCGCAGCATGCAGCCCCTCGCCCTGAACCTGGCCAACTCGATCTTCCTCGGCGACTACCTCACCAGCGAGGGCCAGGCCGGCAAGGCCGACCTGGACATGATCGCGGACGCCGGGTTCGAGGTGGAGGGCGCGGGCGAGGTGACGCTGCCGCAGCACCGGGCGGACGTGGCCGCCGCCGGGGGCGGATGCGGATCGCACGAGAGCGCGGGCTGTGGATCGCACGAGGGTGCCGGGTGCGGCTCCCACGAGGGTGCCGGGTGCGGCTCCGTCTGCGGTGCGGCTCCCGAGCCGGCCGTGAGCGAGCCCGCCGTGAACGAGCCCCGTACGGACCTGGTCGCCGTACGCCGCCGCGGTGCCGGCACGGATCTCGCGCCCAATGCCTGAGCTGTCCGTCTCCGAGCTGCTGGAGCTCGACCGGCGGCATGTCTGGCACCCGTACGGTCCGATGCCGGGCCGCGCCGAGCCGCTCGTCGTGGAGTCGGCGAGCGGGGTGCGGCTGCGCATGGCGGACAGCTCGGATGAACTCGTCGACGGCATGTCGTCCTGGTGGTCGGCCATCCACGGCTACAACCACCCGGTGCTCAACGAGGCCGCGCGCGAGCAACTGGGACGTATGAGTCATGTGATGTTCGGCGGGCTCACCCACGAGCCCGCCGTACGGCTCGCGAAGCTCCTTGTCGACATGTCGCCCGACGGTCTGGAGCATGTCTTCCTCGCCGACTCCGGATCGGTGTCGGTCGAGGTCGCGGTGAAGATGTGCCTGCAGTACTGGCGGTCGCTGGGCCGCCCGGGCAAGCAGCGGCTGCTGACCTGGCGCGGCGGCTATCACGGCGACACCTGGCAGCCGATGTCGGTGTGCGATCCCGAGGGCGGGATGCACGAACTGTGGACCGGAGTGCTCCAGCGCCAGGTGTTCGTGGGGCCCCCGCCGGTCGAGTACGAGGAGGCGTACGCCGAGGAGCTTCGCTCGGCGATCGCACGGCACGCCGACGAGCTGGCCGCGGTGATCGTGGAGCCCGTCGTGCAGGGCGCGGGCGGGATGCGGTTCCACTCCCCCGCGTATCTGCGGGTGCTGCGGGAAGCGTGCGACGCGCACGACGTGCTGCTGGTGTTCGACGAGATCGCGACCGGCTTCGGGCGTACGGGCGCGCTGTTCGCGGCGGATCATGCGGCGGTGACGCCGGATGTGATGTGTGTGGGCAAGGCGCTGACCGGTGGGTATCTGACGATGGCGGCGACGCTGTGCACGTCGGAGGTGGCCGACGGCATCTCGCGGGGCGAGGTCCCGGTGCTCGCGCACGGCCCCACGTTCATGGGCAATCCGCTCGCCGCGGCCGTGGCCTGTGCCTCGATCGAGCTGCTGCTCGGCCAGGACTGGCTCGCCGAGGTCAAGCGGATCGAGGCAGGCCTGCGAGAAGGGCTGGCGCCGGCCCGGGAGCTGCCGGGTGTGCGGGACGTACGGGTCCTCGGGGCGATCGGCGTGGTGCAGCTCGACCGTCCGGTGGACATGAAGGCCGCCACGGAGGCGGCGGTGCGCGAGGGCGTGTGGCTGCGGCCGTTCCGCGACCTGGTCTACACGATGCCCCCGTATGTCACGGGGGACGCGGATGTGGCACGGATCGCGCGCGCGGTGTGCGCGGCGGCCGGGGAGGGATGACATGTCGGTACTGGTGATCACGGGTACGGGCACCGAGGTCGGCAAGACCGTCGCCACCGCGGCGATCGCCGCCGCCGCGGTGGCGGCGGGCCGGTCCGTGGCCGTGCTCAAGGCGGCCCAGACCGGCGTACGTCCGGACGAGCCCGGGGACGCGCAGGAGGTCGCGCGGCTGGCGGGACCGGTGACGATCGCCGAAGTCGCCCGCTTCCCGGAGCCGCTGGCCCCCGGGACGGCGGCCCGGCGGGCCGGGCTCCCGCCGGTGCGTCCGAGGGAGGTCGCCGAGGCCGCCGCCAAGCTGGCCGCCGAGCACGACCTGGTGCTGGTCGAGGGGGCGGGCGGACTGCTCGTGCGGTTCGACGAGGAGGGCGGCACCCTGGCCGACGCGGCGGAACTGCTGGGGGCGCCGGTGCTCGTGGTGGCGTCGGCGGGCCTGGGCACGCTGAACACGACGGAACTGACGGCCCGTGAACTGCGTGCCCGGAAGCTGGACTTCCTCGGTGTCGTGATCGGGAGCTGGCCCGACTCCCCGGATCTGGCGTCGCGTTGCAACGTGGCGGATCTGCCGGAGGTCTCCGGGGCGCCGCTGCTCGGAGCGCTGCCCGTGGGCGCGGGGTCGCTGGCGCCCGCCGACTTCCGTGCGGCGGCGCCGGGTTGGCTGGCACCGCGACTGGACGGGGTGTGGGACGCGAAGGTGTTCCGGAAGCGGGCGGCCGACTGACCGGACCCGGTCGGCGTCAGCGGGGTCCGGCAAGGTGCGTCGATTCCCGTGGCGCCGCCGGTCCCTGCGTCGTCACCGCGCCTCCCCTTCGCCCAGCAACCGCACCAGCTCGATCCGCGACCGGATCCCCAACCGCGTGAACACGCCCCGCAGATGATGGTCGATGGTGCGCGGGCTCAGGGCGAGACGGGTGGCGATCTCGCGGTTGGTGGCGCCCTCGGCTGCCATGCGGGCGACCATGAGCTGCTGGGCCGTGAGACGGACGGTGGGGTCGTCGGGCGCGCCCTGCGCCGGGGTCGCCGGGGCGCCGAGGGCGCGGAGTTCGATGCGGGCCTGGGCGGCGCAGTGCGGGGCGCCGAAGTGCTCGAAGGCCTCCAGAGCGCTGTGCAGGCGGTCGCGGGCCTCCGTGCGGTGGCGCAGTCGGCGCAGTGCGCTGCCGAACAGCAGCTCGGTGCGGGCCCGTTCGAAGTCCCGGGTGCCGCGGGCGTGGAGGTCGAGTGCGGTGCGGTAGTGCTCGACCGCTTCGGCGCCGGGTGCGAGCAGGGCGCGGCAGCGGGCGCTGAGCGCCAGGTCGTCGGGGCTGCGTACGGCGCTCGCCCAGCGGTGGTAGTCGGCGTGGGCGGCACGGGCGACCCGGGTGTCGTCGGTGCGGACGGCCGCCTCGACGTAGTGCGGGGTGGCCAGGTGGCGGATCGCCCGGTGGCCGTGACCCGGGCCGAAGCCGGCGAGGGCGCGCAGCCGGGCCGCCGCGGCGGCGAACCGGCCACTGCTGAGGTCGAGATAGGCGAGCGCCCACTGGGCGAGGGCGGCGGGCAGACCGAGGCCGTGCGAGCGGGCGTACGACCGTGCGGTGGCGGCGCGTTCCCTGCAGACCTCGGCGTCGCCGGTCAGTGCCGCGAACATGGCGAGGGCGGCCTGCAGATGGCAGGCGCCGTTGTCCTGGCCGGTGGCGTACGCCTGCCGGAGGGCGTCCGTCGCGGCGGCCTCCCCGGCGCGCGGGCGTCCGGTCCAGAAGTCGGCGTAGGCGCGGAACTCCATGGCCTGCGCCACGACGACCGTCGCGCCGCGCACCCGGGCCGAGGCGGCCGCGCGGACCGTCGCGGCGGCGGCGAGGGTGTGGTCGCCGAGCAGGAGTGCGGCGATGCCGGCGTGCACGAGGAGGGTGGGGTCTCCGCCGGGCCCGCACCGGCCGGCCGCCGCCGCGAGAAGGTCCCGCGCGTCCTCGTACCGCCCCTCGAACGCCGCCGCGAGCCCGCCGAGCGTGCCCGGCGGCACGATCCCCAGCCGCCGGGCGACCAAGGCCGCGTCCCGGCATCGACGCAGGTCGCCCGTGTAGATGGCGGCCTCGGTGGCGCGGGCGAGGAGATGGAGGGCGGGGTCGGGGACGTCGAGGGCTGTTGTGCGGGGGCGCGGTGCGGGCGAGGCATCGGCGGACGGCGAGGGCAGGCCGTTCCGGGACATCGGGGACGACGCCGTGAACGCGGCATGTGCGGAGCCTCGGGTCGGGGTCTGCCTCGCGTCCGTCTCCGCGGGCTCAGCGCTGTCGCCCTGTTCCGTCGCGACGGCCGCCAGCAGCGCGTCGAACGCCTCCGCCGCGTTGCCGGCCCGCAGTGCGAGCACCCCGGTGAGCGCGCCGCCGTCGACCGGTGCGGCCAGCCGGCGGGCCCGGTCCCCGTCCCCGGCCTGCCAGGCGTACGCCGCCGCGCGGGCCAGCAGCCACGTCTGTCCGCGTCGGTCGGGGCTCAGCGCGGCGGCGCGTTCGGCGAGGGCGCGGGCCTGCTGGAGGCGGCCCGCGTCGCGGGACCTCGTCGCGGCCGCTCCCAGTTCCGCCGCCAGCCGGGTGCTCGGGCCGAGCGCGCCCGCGCCGCGGTGCCAGGAGCGCAGGGACGTTTCACCACCGGTGCGCAGGACCCGGGCCAGCAGCAGGTGGACCTCGCGGCGGTCCGCCGGGGATCCCGACTCGTACGCGGCGATCCTCGTCCAGGTGTCGCGGAAGACGACCCCGGTCGCCGAGGCGTGCGCGATCCCGGCCGTCTCGGCGGCCTCCAGAGGCCGGGTGTCGAGCCGGGCGGCGGCCACGGCCCGCAGGAAGGCGTGGGTGGCGAGGGGGTACTGGTCGGCCGCGGCCAGGAGCAGCAACAGCCTGGTGTCGTCCGGCAGTTCCCTGATCTGCGCACGGTGAGCGCGCAGCAACGCCGGGGCCAGCTCCGCCGGTTCCGTCGGCAGCGGGTCCAGGCCCGCCGACTGACGTGCGCCGAGCAGCCGTACGGCTTCGGCGGCCGCGCGCGGATCGCCGTGCACCGCGTGCAGCAGCCGCACCCGGACGCCCTCCGGGAGTCCGGCGGCCAGGTCCTGCCACGCCTCCGCGGGCTGCGGTGACGACGTGCCCTCGAGGGGCGGTGGGGTTACAGGAGTCAGCACACCTTTGACGTTACTGGCGAGTTAATTGACACGTAAAGACCGGCGAGTTCGCCGATGCGGCGCGCGTAGACCCCGCCTGACACTCCTGACAACCCCACCCGTTTCAGGAGGCATCATGCAGCGCTCCCGGCGTCGCATTTCAGCGGCCGTCTCGGCCGTCGTCTCATCGCTCCTTCTGGCACTCCCCCTCTCCGCGGCCCCCGCTCAGGCCGCGACCCACAATCCGATCGTCTTCGTCCACGGCTTGAGCAGTTCCGCGAGCAGTTGGGACGACTGGATCGCCGACTTCAAGGCCGACGGCTACTCCTCCGCCGAGCTGTTCGCCTGGTCGTACGACTGGACGCAGTCGAACGTCACCACCGCCCAGCAACTGTCCGCCAAGATCCAGAGCGTGCTCTCCCAGACCGGCGCCTCGAAGGTCGACCTGGTCGTCCACTCCATGGGCGCGCTCAACTCCCGCTACTACCTCAAGAACCTCGGCGGGACGGCGTACGTGGACGACTTCGTGTCGACCGCGGGCGTCAACCACGGCACGACGACCGCTTCCTGGTGTTCGTGGCTGTATACGTCCTGTGCCCAGATGTACACGGGCAGTTCGTTCCTGGCCTCGCTCAACTCCGGTGACGAGACGCCGGGGAGCGTCTCGTACGCGAGCTACTGGTCGAACTGCGACGACGCGCTCACCCCGGACACCACCGCGATCCTGAGCGGCGCGACCAACGTCGAGGTCGGGTGCGTCTCGCACACCGACATGAACAACGACCACGGCGTGTACGAGCGGGTGCGCGACTTCGTCGCGTAGCGCGCGAGCGAGGGTGCGCGGGGCGTATCCGGGGGAGAATCGGGGTGGACCCCGTCCCGTCCGGGAGGTCGTCATGCCGCTACGGTCCGCCGGTTTTGGCAAGCTGCCGCGCGATCCCGTGCACCATCCGCTCTTCGCCCGCTACTACGCCCGTGTCAGCGTCGCCGCGGAGACCCGCGCCGGCATGGCCGGTGTGCGGGAACGACTGCTCGCCGGGGTGTCCGGGCGGGTCATCGAGATCGGCGCGGGCAACGGGCTGAACTTCGCCCACTATCCGGGCACGGTCGCGGAGGTCGTGGCGATCGAACCGGAACGCACGCTGCGCAGGCTGGCGGTGGACGCCGCCCTGCGCTCCGGGGTGCCCGTCGACGTCGTGCCGGGTGCGGCGGAGGCGCTGCCGGTCAAGAGCGAGGCCTTCGACGCCGTCGTGGTCTCGCTGGTGCTGTGCAGCGTGCGGGATCTGCCACGGGCCCTTGCGGAGATACGGCGGGTACTGCGGCCCGGCGGTGCCGTGCGGTTCTTCGAGCACGGCCGGGGCGGCGGGCAGGCGATGCGTCTCACCCAGCGCGCCCTGGACCGGACCGTGTGGCCGCCCCTGAGCGGGGGCTGTCATCTGTCCCGCGATCCGATCGCGGCCCTGCGGAAGGCCGGCTTCGAACTCGGCCCCTACCGGCAGGTGTTGATGCCCCAGAAGGGGCCGAAGCTGCCGTCCTCCTACTGTGTGCTGGGCACCGCGTGGCGCCCCGCCGAAAGCTGATCACAGGCTCCACTGGCGCAGTTCCCGCGCGATGTCGTGCACGGACGCCTCACCGCTCTTGACCAGTCGGGCCAGTTCCCGGACCTGTTCGGGCGAGGTGACGACCTTGAGGCCGCTCGCCACGAGATAGGCGTAGGCGACAGCGGAGGCGAACAGGGCGTTGGAGCGCTCCAACGCCGGTACGTGGATCAGGAGTTGGAGCAGGGCGGCGGCCCGGGCGTGCGGGCTGTCGTAGACCGGGACGTCGAAGATCTCGGCCTCGTGGCGCGCGACGGCGGCGACGAGGGCGCCCCAGTCGGTGACCTGGGGGTCTCCCGGGGTCTTCTGGTCGGCGAGCATGAGAAGCCAGGCGAGGTCGATCCTGAGGTGGCTCAACGGATCAGCGGCGACCTTCGCGCGAGCCCTCGCGTTCCCCGCCCAGTTCCTCGGCGAAGACGTTCTCGTACTGCTTCATGAAGTCGGCGGCGGCCTCCACGAAGGTGTGGCCGACCTCCCCGGTGTCCTGCTTGACGAGTTCTTCGATGTAGCGGTTGACACTCATCCCGCGGGCCAGAGCGCGTTCGCGAGCAGCGCGGGCGGTGCCCTCGTCCACTCTCACGTTCAGCTGGGTCTTCGCCATACCTCGACGCTAGCGCCGGAGTGCTAGCAGGGGCAAGGGCATGCCCACGGACCCCGCCCCTTAAGCGTGCCCCTTACACGGAAATCAGGGACCCGACCTGCGATGGAGAACGACCGGCACCGCAGGAGGATTTCGGATGTGGGGTGGATCACACTACCCTCTGCCGGGACCGAGGAGTCGGTACGTCCTTGAGGAGGCGGCCTTGTCCACACCCGCAGCGGAGCACGCCCCGGGCCATGCGTCGGCCGACGGGATCGCGGCCCGCGCCCACGGTCTGACCAAGGCGTACGGCTCGGGCGAGACATCGGTGATCGCCCTGGACTCGGTGGACGTGGAGATCGCGCGCGGCCGGTTCACCGCGGTCATGGGTCCGTCGGGGTCCGGGAAGTCCACGCTGATGCACTGCCTGGCCGGGCTGGACACCGTGTCGGCCGGCCAGGTCTGGCTCGGCGACACCGAGATCACGGGGCTGAAGGAACGTGATCTGACGCGGCTGCGGCGGGACCGGATCGGGTTCATGTTCCAGTCGTTCAACCTGATCCCCACCCTGAACGCCGCCGAGAACATCACCCTGCCCATGGACATCGCGGGCAAGAAACCCGACGAGAAGTGGCTGGACCAGGTCATCGACACCCTGGGGCTGCGGGACCGGCTCAAGCACCGGCCCGCCCAGCTCTCCGGCGGCCAGCAGCAGCGGGTGGCGTGTGCCCGGGCGCTGGCCTCCCGGCCCGAACTGATCTTCGCCGACGAGCCGACCGGCAACCTGGACTCGCGGGCCGGTCTGGAGGTCCTCGGCTTCCTGCGCGAGGCCGTCGACGAACTGGGCCAGACCGTCGTCATGGTCACCCATGACCCGGGCGCCGCCGCCCACTCCGACCTGGTCCTCTTCCTCGGGGACGGACGGATCGTGGACGAGATGGAGCGGCCCACGGCGGAGGCCGTGCTGGAACGCATGAAGCGGTTCGACGTGATCCGCGGGCACCACGAGGAGAGCCCGCCACCCGGGGCCGCACCCGCGGACGCCCCTTCCCTCGACAAGGACTGAGGCCGTGCTGAAGGCGACGCTCCGCAGCTTCCTCGCCCACAAGGGACGGCTGCTGCTGTCCGCGCTGGCCGTCGTCCTGTCCGTGGCGTTCGTCGCGGGCAGCCTGATCTTCTCGGACACGCTCAGCCGCACCTTCGACCGGCTCTTCGCCTCGACCGCGCCCGATGTCACGGTCAGCCCGCGCGAGGAACTGGACGAGGCGATCCCCTCCGGCATGACGGCCACCCTGCCCGCCTCGCTCCTGGACCGGGTGTCCGGGATCGACGGGGTCGCCGACGCGCGCCTGGAGGCCGAGGTCCAGAACATCACCGTCGCCGACAGCGAGAACGAGGCGGTCGGCTCGACCACCGGTGCCCCCACCATCGGCACCGACTGGAGCCCTGGTCCGCGCAGTCCGGTCGAACTCACCTCGGGGCACGCCCCGCACGGCGCGGGCGAGGCCCTGCTCGACTCGGAGTCCGCCGACCGCAAGGACCTGAAGATCGGTGACACGCTCAGCGTCATCGGACCGCAGGGCACCTTCAAGGTCCGGCTCGTCGGTATCGCCACGTTCACCACCACCAACCCCGGGGCGACCCTGCTCTTCCTGGACACCCCGACCGCGCAGACCAAGCTGCTGGGCGACGCGGACGCGGCCACCGGCATCTCCGTGGACGCGGAAGACGGTGTGAGCGACGCGCAGTTGAAGCAGCGCGTCGCCGCCGCGATCGGCACCGGCGACTACGAGATCCGGACCGCCGACGAGCAGGCCAAGTCCGACGTCGAGTCACTGGGCGGATTCCTCGACGTCATCAAGTACGTCATGCTCGGCTTCGCGGGCATCGCCGTCCTCGTCGGTGTTTTCCTCATCGTCAACACCTTCTCGATGCTCATCGCCCAACGGACCCGGGAACTGGGCCTGTTGCGGGCGCTGGGTGCCGACCGGCGCCAGGTGCGCCGCTCGGTGCTGACCGAGGCGATGCTGCTCGGTGTGGTCGGCTCGACGCTGGGCCTCGCGACCGGGATCGGGCTCGCCGCCGGGCTCATCGCGCTGATGAACACACTCGGCATGAACATCAGGTCGAGCGAGATGGTCATCGGCTGGGGCACGCCGGTCGCCGCGTACGTCGTCGGCGTGGGCGTCACCTTCGTGGCGGCGTACCTTCCCGCCCGGCGCGCGGCCGGTGTCTCGCCCATGGCCGCGCTGGCGGACGCCGAGATCGCGGGCGTGGGGCGGCCGTTGAAGATGCGCGCCCTGGTGGGCGGCGTCGTCTTCGGGGCCGGCGCGGCAGCCCTGCTGGGCTGTGTCCTCTCCTCGGACACGTCGTCGGCGGCGTCCCTGCTGGGCCTCGGTGTCGTCCTGACGCTGATCGGCACCGTGATCGCGGGACCGCTCCTCGTGCGCCCGGTGATCCGTGTCCTCGGCGGGGCGTTCCCCGCACTGTTCGGCTCGATCGGCCGGATGAGCCAGCGCAACGCCCTGCGCAACCCTCGCCGCACCGGCGCCACCGCGGCCGCGTTGATGGTCGGACTCGCCCTGGTCGGCGGCATGTCCGTGGCCAGCGCCTCCATGACCAAGTCCTTCGACCAGCAGATCGACGACACGCTGGGCGCCGACTTCGTCATCCAGAACAGCAACTTCGTGCCCTTCCCGCAGGAGGTCACCGAGAAGGTCCGTGACACGGACGGCGTGGGGCTAGTGGTCCGCTCGCAGTTCGCCCCGGTCGCCGTACGCCTGCCGGACGGCGACCGCGTCAAGACGACCGCGGCGGCCTACGACCCTCAGCTCGACGACGTAGCCAACATCAAGTACGCCCAGGGCGACACCGCGGCCGCGCTCGCCTCCGGAAGCATCGCCATGGACGCGGACTTCGCACGCGACCACGACGTGCGGATCGGCTCCACGATCCCCGTGGAGTTCCAGGGCCGCAAGACGGCCGAACTGACCGTGGGCGCCCTCACCGACCAGGAGTCCGCGGAGGGCTTCGGGACGCAGGGCGGCATCTACTTCGGCCTGGACACGCTCCAGCGCTACGCGCCCGGCGGGCAGGACTCGGGGCTCTATGTGAACGCCGCCTCCGGCACCGGCTCGGACAAACTGCGCGCGAACCTGGAGAAGACGCTCGACCCGTATCCGCAGGTCCAGGTGCGCGACATCGCCGACTACAAGGACCTGGTCCACGACCAGATCGCCGTCCTGCTCTACCTCGTGTACGCACTGCTCGGGCTCGCGATCGTGATCGCGGTGCTCGGCGTGGTCAACACCCTCGCCCTGTCGGTCGTGGAGCGCACCCGGGAGATCGGGCTGCTGCGCGCCATCGGACTCGCCCGGCGTCAGCTGCGCCGGATGATCCGCCTGGAGTCGGTGGTGATCGCGGTGTTCGGCGCGGTCCTCGGGCTGGCGCTGGGCCTGGTGTGGGGGGTGTGCGTCCAGCAGGTGCTGGCGTTGCAGGGCATGCCGGCGCTGGCGATCCCGTGGGGCACGATCGTCGCGGTCGTGGTCGGCTCGGCGGTGGTGGGTGTCGTGGCGGCGCTGTTGCCGGCGTTGCGGGCGTCGCGGATGAACGTGCTGACGGCCATCGCGCACGAGTGAGGCGCGGTGGCGGCCGTCTCCGGCGGGTGATGGAATCGGTGTGATCTCAAGTCGCCCGCGAACGAGGAGAGTTCATGCCGCGTCCGTTCCGCTTCGGTGTCAGCTTCATCGACCCGGCGCCCTCCGACGAGTGGCGGGCCAAGTGCCGCCGGGCCGAGGAGCTCGGGTACGACGTGATCCTCGTCCCCGACCACCTGGGCATGCCCGCCCCGTTCCCGGCGCTGGTCGCGGCGGCCGGGGCGACCGAACGGCCGCGGCTGGGCACGTTCGTGCTCAACGCGGGTTTCTGGAACCCGGCGTTGCTCGCGCGCGAGGTGGCCACGACCGACGCGCTGACGGGCGGGCGCCTCGAACTCGGGCTCGGCACCGGGTACGTACAGGCGGAGCACGACGCGGCCGGGCTGCCCTTCGGCTCGCCACGCGCGCGCGTGGACCATCTTCAGCGCACCGTCGAGGAGTTGGGGCGGCTGCTGGACCCCAAGGTGCCGCTGCTGCTCGGCGGCAACGGCGAGCGGATGCTGGGGCTCGCCGCCGAGCACGCCGACATCGCGGCCTTCACGGGAGCGTCCCTGGTGCCGGGAAGCACCGAGGGGAAGCTGGTGCCGATGGCGGGCGCGGACTTCGCGGCACGTCTCGCCCGGTACAAGGAGCTGGCGGCCGGCCGCAAGGAGCCGGCCGAGCTGAACCTGCTCATCCAGATGGTGGCCGTCACCGACGACCGCGCGGCCGCCGTGGCACCGCTCGTGGCACGGGTGCCGGACGCGACCGTGGAGCAGGCGCTGGAGCTGCCCATCCTCCTGCTCGGCACCCTGGAACAGATCACCGCGCAGGTGCTGGCCCAGCGCGACACGTACGGCTTCACCTACCTGACCGTCCTGGAGCCGTACATGGAGGCGTTCGCGCCGGTCGTCGCCGAGCTGGGCGGCAAGTGACCGTCCGCATGCTGAAATTCGGCGCGTACCCGTCCGGCGTGCGTGATGGGATCGTCGTATGACGGAACTGCATCTTCGGGCCGCCGCGCCCGCCGACCTCGACGCCGTGCTGGCGTTCTGGAAGATCTCCGCCGAGGGCACGAGCATCAGCGACGACCGGGACGGCGTGGAACGGCTCGTGGCACGTGACCCCGAGGCGCTGATCCTGGCCGAGCGGGACGGGGAACTGGTCGGCACGGTGATCGCGGGCTTCGACGGCTGGCGCTGCCATCTGTACCGGCTGGCGGTGCACCCGGAGCGGCGCCGCCAGGGCATCGGCTCGGCGCTGCTCACGGCCGCGGAGGAGCGGTTCGTACGGCTGGGCGGGCGCCGCGCGGACGCGATGGTGCTGGTCCGCAACGAGACGGGGCAGCATGCGTGGCGGGCCGCCGGGTACGCGCCCGAGGAGAAGTGGCGGCGCTGGGTGAAGCACCTCACCGACTGATCGGGGAAGCACCTCACCGTCCGGCCGCCCTTTGCCGGTCCTTTAACATTGGGGGACCACTCGGTCCTCCAAGGAAAGGTGTGAGCGTCCGCCCATGGGCGAGCCTCCCAGTAGTACGCGAGATCGCGCGATCCCCCGCACCCTGTCCGATCATGGGACGGAGGTGACCCGATGACCGAAGTGCTCCTCCTGCTCGTGGCGATCCTGCTCTCGCTGGCCTGCGGTGCCTTCGTCGCCGCCGAGTTCTCGCTGACCACGGTCGAGCGCGGCGCCCTGGAGAGGGCCGCGGAGCGCGGCGAGCGGGGCGCGTCGGGCGCCCTGAAGGCCGTGCGCAATCTGACCTTCCAGCTCTCCGGGGCCCAGCTCGGCATCACCGTCACCAACCTGGTGGTCGGCATGCTCGCCGAGCCGTCGATCGCCAAGCTGATCGCCGGTCCCCTGGAGTCGCTGGGCATGTCCCGCTCGGCGGCCTCGTCGGTCGCGCTGGTGCTCGGTACGGCCCTGTCGACCGTCGTCCTGATGGTCGTCGGCGAGCTGGTGCCGAAGAACTGGGCGATCTCCTCTCCGCTGGCCGTGGCCAAGCGGGTGGGCAACGCACAGCGCTGGTTCAGCGCGGCGTTCCGGCCCTTCATCACCCACCTCAACAACACGGCGAACCGCATCGTGCGTCTCTTCGGCGTCGAGCCGACGGAGGAGCTGGCCGCCGCGCGCGGGCCGCAGGAGCTCGCCGCCCTGGCCCGGCACTCCGCCAAGGAGGGCGCGCTGGAGGCCGACACCGCCGAACTCTTCGTGCGGACCCTGAACCTCTCCGACCTGACCGCGGAGAACGTGATGACGCCGCGCGTGCAGGTCATCGCCCTGGACGCCCAGGCGACCTGCGAGGACGTCGCGAACGCCACGCGCGCGACGGGCCTGTCCCGGTTCCCCGTCTACCGCGGCAACCTCGACTCGGTCGTGGGCACCGCCCACATCAAGGACGTCCTGGCGGTCCCGGCCGAGCGCCGGGCCCGGGTCCCCGTCTCCGAACTGATGCGCGAGCCGCTGCTCGTCCCCGAGTCGCTGACCGTGGACCGGCTGCTCGACCGGCTGTCCGGCAAGCGCACGATGGCCGTGGTCATCGACGAGTACGGCGGTACGGCCGGGGTGGCCACGCTGGAGGACATCGTCGAGGAGGTCGTCGGCGAGGTCCGCGACGAGCACGACCCGCACGAGACACCCGACCTGGCCGCGGCCGGGACCGACGACGAGGGCCGCGTCCTGTACTCGGCCGACGGCTCGGCACGCATCGACCACCTCGCGCGCGTGGGCCTGCGGGCTCCCGAGGGGCCGTACGAGACCCTGGCCGGTCTGGTGGCGACCGAGCTCGGCCGTATCCCGGTCGTCGGCGACACCGCGGAGGTCGTCGGATGGCGGCTGGACGTGGTGGACGCCTCCGGGCGCAGGGCCGCGCGCGTGCTGCTGCACGCTCCGCTCGACGACACGTCGGATTCCTTCGAAGGGGAGGCCCGCAAGTGACCGCGATCCAGTTGCTGATCGGCCTGGCGACCCTGGTCGTCAACGCCTTCTTCGTGGGCGCCGAGTTCGCGCTGATCTCGGTGCGGCGCTCGCAGATCGAGCCGTACGCCGAGGAGGGCGACCGGCGCGCCAAGAGCGTGCTATGGGGTCTGCAGCATGTGTCCGCGCTGATGGCGGCGGCACAGCTCGGCATCACCCTGTGCACGCTGATCCTCGGTGTGGTCGCCGAACCGGCGATCGCGCACCTGCTGGAGCCGGTGTTCCACGCGCTCGGTGTGCCGGCGGGCGCCGGACACGCGGTGTCGTTCGTGATCGCGCTCACCGCGGCGACGTATCTGCACATGCTGCTCGGCGAGATGGTGCCGAAGAACATCGCGCTCGCGGAGCCGGTGCGCAGCGCGCTGGTGCTGGGCCCGCCGCTGGTCACCCTGTCCCGGGGCCTGCGCCCGGTGATCTTCGCGATCAACGCGTTCGCCAACGCCCTGCTGAAGCTGTTGCGGGTGGAGACCAAGGACGAGGTCACGGCGACCTTCTCGGACGCCGAGCTGGCCCGGCTGGTCAAGGACTCCGACGAGGCGGGTCTGATCGACGACCGGACCCGGGAGCGGCTGCACGACGCCCTGGAGTTGGGCCGCCGGCCGGTGCGCGATGTCGTCCTGCCGCTGGAACGGGTCGTCTACGCGCGCGTGGGCGTCACCCCGGAGCAGTTGGAACGGCTGTCGGCCGAGTCCGGGTTCTCCCGGTTCCCGGTGGTGGACGACGGGCGGCGCATCCTCGGCTATCTGCATGTGAAGGACGCGCTGGACGCCTCCCCGCGGGATCTGGCGTTCCAGGTCCGGGACATGCGGCCCATCGCGCGCGTGCGGGAGAGCACACCGCTGGACGACGTCCTGACGGCGATGCGGGGCAGCCGTACGCATGTCGCGGCGGTGCTGGGGGGCGACGGGCGGCTGGCGGGGCTGGTGACGATGGAGGACGTGCTGCGGGAGCTGTTCGGACAGCGGGCGTGAGGGCCCGGCCGGGGGTCCGGGGAGGCTGACCGACCGCCGGGTATGTGAACGGGTTAGCATTTTCTCCGCCATGCAGAAGAACCCCGCACACACCAGCCTCGTCGCCCTCGGCGACTCCTTCACCGAGGGCATGTCGGACCTGCTCCCGAACGGCTCCTACCGGGGCTGGGCCGATGTCCTGGCCGGCCGGATGGCCGCGGTGACACCCGGCTTCCGGTACGCCAACCTCGCGGTCCGCGGCAAGCTCATCCAGCAGATCGTCGAGGAGCAGGTCGATGTGGCCGTGGCCATGCGGCCCGACGTGATCACGCTGGTGGGCGGCCTGAACGACACCCTGCGGCCCAAGTGCGACATGGGGCGGGTCCGCGCGCTGCTGACCGAGGCCGTGGAGCGGCTCGCCCCGGCCTGCGAGCAGCTCGTGCTGATGCGCAGCCCGGGCCGCCAGGGGCCGGTCCTGGAGCGCTTCCGGCCACGCATGGAGGAGCTCTTCGCGTGCGTCGACGAGCTGGCCGAAAAGCACGGCGCGATCGTCGTCGACCTGTACGGGGCGCCGTCCCTCGGTGATCCGCGCCTGTGGGACGTGGACCGGCTGCACCTCACGGCCGAGGGCCACCGGCGCGTCGCCGAGGCGGTCTGGCAGACACTGGGCTACGACCCCGAGGACACCGAGTGGCGCACGCCGATGCCGGCCACGCTGCCGCCGGGCTGGGCCGCGCGACGGGTCGCGGACGCCCGGTTCGCCCGGCAGTACCTGCTCCCCTGGATAGCCCGCCGTCTCACCGGCCGCTCCTCGGGCGACGGCCTGCCGGCGAAGCGGCCCGACCTGCTGCCGTACGAGGGTCCGACGCCGTAACCCGGCGTGACGCGGGTCTCGTAGGTTCCACCGAAGACATCCCTGGCGCTGGCCTGCACGAATCGCCAGTAGAATCCGTACACGTGACTTCCGCTCCCGCCAAGCCCCGCATCCCGAACGTCCTCGCCGGACGCTACGCCTCCGCCGAGCTCGCCACGCTCTGGTCGCCCGAGCAGAAGGTGAAGCTGGAGCGGCAGCTCTGGCTCGCCGTACTGCGGGCCCAGAAGGACCTCGGCATCGAGGTGCCGGACGAGGCGATCGCCGACTACGAGCGTGTCCTGGACACCGTCGACCTGGCCTCCATCGCCGAGCGCGAGAAGGTCACGCGGCACGACGTGAAGGCGCGGATCGAGGAGTTCAACGACCTCGCCGGGCACGAGCACGTCCACAAGGGCATGACCTCGCGCGACCTCACCGAGAACGTCGAGCAGCTGCAGATCCGGCTCTCGCTGGAGCTGATGCGCGACCGTACGGTGGCCGTCCTGGCCCGTCTGGCCAAGCTGGCCGGCGAGTACGGCGAGCTGGTCATGGCCGGCCGCTCGCACAACGTCGCCGCGCAGGCCACGACACTCGGCAAGCGGTTCGCGACCGCCGCCGACGAGCTGCTCGTCGCCCACGGCCGGGTCGAGGAGCTGCTCGGCCGCTACCCGCTGCGCGGCATCAAGGGCCCGGTCGGCACCGCGCAGGACATGCTCGACCTGCTCGGCGGCGACGCGGCCAAGCTGGCCGACCTGGAGCAGCGGATCGCCCGGCACCTGGGCTTCTCGCAGGCGTTCACCTCGGTCGGCCAGGTCTACCCGCGCTCCCTGGACTACGAGGTCGTGACCGCGCTGGTGCAGGTGGCGGCGGCCCCGTCGTCGCTGGCGAAGACGATCCGCCTGATGGCCGGGCACGAGCTGGTGACCGAGGGCTTCAAGCCGGGCCAGGTCGGCTCCTCCGCGATGCCGCACAAGATGAACACCCGGTCCTGCGAGCGCGTCAACGGCCTCATGGTCATCCTGCGCGGCTACGCGTCCATGACCGGCGAACTGGCGGGCGACCAGTGGAACGAGGGCGACGTGTCCTGCTCGGTGGTGCGCCGGGTCGCGCTGCCGGACGCGTTCTTCGCGCTCGACGGTCTGCTGGAGACGTTCCTGACGGTCCTCGACGAGTTCGGCGCCTTCCCGGCGGTCGTCGCCCGCGAACTGGACCGCTACCTGCCGTTCCTCGCCACCACCAAGGTGCTCATGGGCGCGGTGCGTGCCGGCGTCGGCCGCGAGGTCGCGCACGAGGCGATCAAGGAGAACGCCGTCGCCTCCGCGCTCGCGATGCGCGAGCAGGGCGCCGAGCGCAACGAGCTCCTCGACAAGCTGGCCGCGGACGAGCGCATCCCGCTCGACCGGGCGCAGCTGGACGCGCTGATGGCGGACAAGCTGTCCTTCACGGGCGCCGCGGCCGACCAGGTCGGTGTGGTCGTCGGCCGGATCGAGGAGATCGTGAAGCAGCACCCGGAGGCCGCCGGTTACACGCCCGGCGCGATCCTCTGATCCGGCGCACGGCATGACGCGCTTCACCCCCGCGGAGCTGGAGGCCGCCCGCGACCGTCTGGTACCGGACGTCGTCGCGGACGGTCTGCACGTGCTTTTCTGCGGGATCAACCCGGGTCTGATGACCGCCGCCACGGGCCATCACTTCGCCCGTCCCGGCAACCGCTTCTGGCCGGTCCTGCACCTGTCCGGGTTCACGCCTCGTCTGATGAAGCCGTCGGAGCAGCAGGAGTTGCTGTCCTACGGGCTCGGCATCACGAACGTCGTGGCGCGGGCGAGCGCGCGGGCGGACGAGCTGAGCGCGGAGGAGTATCGCGAGGGCGGGCGGCAACTGGCGCTCAAGGTGGCGCGGTTGCGGCCCCGCTGGCTGGCGGTGGTCGGGGTCACCGCCTACCGGGCGGCGTTCGACGACAAGCAAGAAGGCCCGGGTGGGTCCGCAGGAGCGGACGTTCGGGGACACGCGTGTGTGGGTGCTGCCGAATCCGAGCGGGCTGAACGCGCATTGGACGACGGCGACGATGGCGGAGGAGTTCGCGCGGTTGCGGGTGGCGGCGCAGGCCTGACGGATCACGGGGGGTCGGTGTCGGTGACGAACACCCGGAGCCGGGGCTGCTCCTCGCCGTTCCGGTCGGCGACCGCCAGGACGGCCCGGCGGTCGCTGCCGGGTATCTCCCACGTACGCAGGTCGATCGCCAGGGCGGCGAGCCTCGCCCAGGGCTCGGGTATGACCTCCCCCCGCGCGATGCGCTCCTGGAGGGTGACCGTCCCCCGGCGCGACGGCTCTCCCCACCTCTCCGTCAACCGCTCGGCGACAGCCGCCTCGTAGGCGTAGCAGTCACTCGCGTCCGGCCAGTCCCCGGGCCCTAACCACGCGGCGTGATAGCCGCTGTGCCCCGCGGGAAAGTCCCGGGAGCACAGCGCGTCGATCAGCGTGAGGTCCTTCGCGATGTCCATGTGATCCAGTAAACCGGGTACCACTGACAACTGGCGTGCCGTCAGGCGTCCCTGCGCCGCACGCTCCACGCGCCCGCCGCCAGTACCGCCGCCGTCCACAGCGCGGTCACCCCCAGCCCCGCCCACGGCCCCAACCGGCCGTCGTAGGACTCGTACAGGACCACCTGTCCCGCCCGGTCCGGCAGGAAGTCCGTCGCGCCGCCCACCGCGTCCCCGATCACGAACGAGACGACGAGGACGAACGGGATCAGCAGGGACAGCGCGCCCACCCCGCTGCGCAGCAGGGCCGTGAGTCCGGCCGCCAGCAGTGCCATCAGCATGAGGTAGAGGCCGCAGCCCACCACACCGCGTGCCTGCTCGCCCGCGGTCAGACCGCTCGCCGCGTCGCCCAGGCCCGCCCTCGCGACCAGGAGCGCGGCCAGGGCGGTGATCTGCCCGACGACCAGGGTCGGCACGGCGATCGCGGTCAGCTTGGCCGCGTACCACCGTCCGCGCCGCGGCACCGCGGCGAGGGAGAGCCGCAGCGCACCCCCGTGGAACTCCGAGGACACGGCCATGGCTCCGAAGGAGATCGCGGCGATCTGACCGGGCGCGACCCCGGACAACGCCGTGAACAGCGGGTCGAAGTCGGGGTCGGACGTCTCGGAGACACCGGCGAGCGCGGAGAACGCCGTGCTCGCCGCGAACAGCGCGAGCAGCGCCCCGAGGAGCGAGCGGAGCGTACGGATCTTCAGCCACTCGGCGTGCAGAACGGGTGCGTAGGACATGTCAGGCCTCCTGCGGCTGTGCGGTGAACTCGGCCTCGGTGGCGGTGAGGCCCAGGTAGGCCTGCTCCAACGTGCCCTCCTGCGCGCTCAGTTCGAGGATCGGGATGCCGGCGGCGGACGCGAGGCGGCCGATGTCGTCCACGCGCGCGTGGTGCACGGTCCAGTGCCCGTCCTCGTGCTCGACGCCGTCGAGGCCGTGTTCGGCCAGGACGGCCTTGAGGGTGGTGGGGTCCGTGGTGCGGATCCGTACCCGTGGCTGCACACGGGCGTGGATGAACCCGCGCATCGGGGTGTCGGCGAGGAGCCTGCCCCGGCCGAGGACCACGAGGTGGTCGGCGAAGGACGCGGTCTCGTTCATGAGGTGGCTGGAGACCAGGACGGTGCGCCCCTCCCCCGCGAGCCGGCGCAGCAGCCCGCGGATCCAGATGATGCCTTCGGGGTCCAGACCGTTGGAGGGTTCGTCGAGCATGACCACCTCGGGGTCGCCGAGCAGCGCGGCCGCGATGCCGAGCCGCTGGCGCATGCCCAGGGAGTACGTCTTCACCCGGCGCCGGGCCACCGGGGCGAGGCCGGTCTCCGCCAGCAGTTCGTCGACGCGGGTGTCCGGGATGCGGTTGCTCGCGGCGAGCGTGCGCAGGTGGTCGCGGCCGGTGCGGGAGCCGTGCGCGGCCTGCGCGTCGAGCAGGGCGCCGACATGGCGCAGCGGTTCGCCGAGGTCTCCGTAGGCGCGGCCGCCGATCGTGGCGGTGCCGGACGTCGGCCGGTCCAGGCCGAGCACGAGCCGCATGGTGGTGGACTTTCCGGCTCCGTTGGGGCCGAGGAAGCCGGTGACACGGCCGGGGAGGACGGTGAAGGTGAGGTCGTCCACGGCTCGTCGGGTGCCGAACTCCTTGGTCAGGTTCTGGACTTCGATGCTGGTCATGGGTGCAGCCTGGCCGGTGAGGCGGGGGCGGGGCCTCCCCCGCGGGTGGAGATCGTCTCCCCCGTGCGGGGGAGGCTCGCTGTCAGTGGTGGCTGGCACGATGACGCAATGGTCCGTTTGCTGCGCCCGTTCGGCAGGGCGGTGACGTACACACGGTTGCTGCATCTGTTCATCGCGATCGTGTGGCCGAGCATGTGGCTGTTCGTCCAGGAGGCGTGGTGGACCTGGGTGATGGCCGGCGTGGTCCTCGCGCCCGTCGGGCTGGTGCCCGCGATGCGCACCGTGGAGGGCCTGCAGGCACGGCTGTTGCTGACCGGTCACCGGCCTGACAGCGCGGGCACCGACATCGTCGTGACGCCGTCCGCCACCTGGGGCGACCGGGGGCGGGTCGTCGTCTGGCTGGAGGCGCGGCTGCTGATCGGCTGCGCGACCTCCGTGTTCACCGTCCAGTTGCTCATCGCGAGCGTCGACCTGGTGGCGTCGGCGTTCGGCCGTGACGTCGGGGAGGGCCTGCTGGACCCGCTCCACGGCCACGCCTGGTGGCACGTCCTGCTCGTGCTCCCGGCGCTCGTCACGCTGGCGGCGACGGTTGTCGGCTCGGGCCGGCTCATCACCGCACTCGCCCACCGTCTCCTGGGCCCCTCACCGGCCGATCGCATGGCCGCCCTGGAGGAACGCACCGAGCAGCTCCTGGAACGCACCCGCATCGCCCGCGAGCTCCACGACTCCATCGGCCACGCGCTGACCGTGGCCGTCGTCCAGGCGGGCGCCGCCCGCGCGGCCGGTGATCCCGCCTTCACCGACCGTGCCCTGGGCGCCATCGAGGAGACCGGCCGGGCGGCCCTGGAGGATCTGGAACGGGTCCTCGGGATCCTGCGCGAGTCCGAGCGGCCGGTCAGCGGCCGGCCGACGCTGGCGGACTGCGACCGTCTGCTGGAGTCCGCCCGCGTCTCCGGCGCGAAGGTCGACGCCGAGGTGACCGGGCCCGTCGACACGCTGCCCGGACCGGTCTCCCGCGAGGGGTACCGCATCCTCCAGGAGTCGCTGACCAATGTGCTGCGGCACGCGGGGGCCGTCCCCGTCCGGGTGCGCATCGCGGTCGTGGCGGACGGTCTCGCTCTGGAGGTCCGCAATCCCCTGACGGCCGACATACCCGGGCCGGGCCGGGGCAGCGGTCTGCGCGGCATCCGCGAGCGCGCGGCCCTGCTGGGCGGCAGCGCGCACACCGGCCCCGACCGGGGTGACTGGCAGGTGCGGGTGGAGCTGCCGCTGCGCTGATCTACGCTGGCCGGATGCCGGTCACCGTTCTCCTCGTCGACGACGAACCCCTCGTACGCGCGGGTCTGCGGGCCGTGTTGGAGGCGCAGCCCGACATCGAGGTCGTCGGGGAGGCGGCGGACGGGGCCGCCGTGATCCCGCTGGTGCGGCAGCTGCGGCCCGACGTGGTCGCCATGGACGTACGGATGCCGCTGATGGACGGGATCGAGGCCACGCGCGCGGTGCTGCGGACGATCGAGAACCCGCCGAAGATCCTGGTGGTGACGACGTTCGAGAACGACGAGTACGTGTACGAGGCGCTGCGGGCCGGGGCCGACGGGTTCCTGCTGAAGCGGGCCCGGCCGGCCGAGATCGTGCACGCGGTGCGGCTGGTCGCCGAGGGCGAGTCGCTGCTGTTCCCGGCGTCGGTGCGGCAGCTCGCCGCCGAGTACGGCGAGAGTGGCGGCAACCGTGCGGCCCGGGCGGTGATGGAGCGGGCCCAGCTGACCGAGCGGGAGGCCGAGGTACTGCGGCTGATGGCCCGCGGGCTGTCCAACGCGGAGATCGCCGAGCGGCTGATCGTCGGAACGGAGACCGTGAAGTCCCACGTCAGCGGCGTACTGGCGAAGCTCGGGGCACGGGACCGCACGCAGGCCGTGATCGCGGCGTACGAGTCGGGGTTCGTGGCGCCCGGCTGACCGGGACCCGCTCACGATCTCCCGGGTCCCCGCACTCGCCCGGCTCCGTCCCTACGAGTACGATCCGGCCAACACGCGCACGAGCTGGGAGGACGGACGTTGGGGCGGCTGACCGGCGGGGATCCCTCGCTGCTGCGAAGGATCAATTCCGCGGTGGTGCTGCACGCGCTGCGCGCCACGGACTGCGCCACTCTGACCGAGATCACGCGGGTGACCGGGCTGTCCCGGCCGACCGTCGAGGGCGTGGTCGAGGGGCTCATCGAGGCGGGGTACGTCGTCGAGAAGGCGGCCGACGAGAGTGTCGTACGCCGGCAGGGGCGGCCCGCGCGGCGGTTCAGGTTCCGGGCCGAGGCCGGGCATCTGCTGGGCCTCGACATCGGGCCCCACCGGGTCGCCGCGCTCCTGTCCGACCTGGACGGCCGGGTACTCGGCGCCGTCGCCAAGGACGTCTCCGAGACCGCGTCGGCCGACGAGCGCCTGGAGCGGCTGCGCACCGCGGTGGCCGACCTGCTGCGCCGGGCCGGCGTCGCTCGCGAGTCGCTGCGGGCGGTGGGGGCCGCCTCGCCCGGGATCGTCGAGGCGGACGGCACCGTGCGGCTGTGCGCCGCGCTGCCCCAGTGGACGGGGCTGCGCCTCGGTGAGCGGCTGAGCCGTTCCTTCAAGTGTCCGGTCCTGGTGGAGAACGACGCCAACGCGGCGGCGGTCGCCGAGCACTGGAAGGGTGCCGCCACCGAGTCCGACGACGTCGTGTTCGTGCTGGCGGGGCTGAGTCCGGGCGCGGGGGCGCTGATCGGCGGGCGGCTGCACCGGGGGTACGGCGGGGCGGCGGGCGAGATCGGCGCGCTGCATCTGCTCGGCCGCGAGGTGACGCCGGAGAAGCTGCTGTCCACCACGGACGAGCCGCTGCACCCGCTCGACGAGCAGGCCGTCGCCGAGGTCTTCGCGCAGGCACGCGAGGGCGACCAGCGGGCCCGGGCGGCCGTCGACCGTTTCCTCCAGCGGCTCGTCCACGACGTGGCCGCCCTGTCCCTCGCCCTCGACCCCGAGCTGGTCGTCATCGGCGGCTGGGCGACCGGGATCGTCGACGTACTGGAGCCGCTGCGGCTGGAGTTGGCGCGCTACTGTCTGCGGCCGCCGAAGGTGACGCTGTCGCTCCTCGGCGAGGCCGCCGTGGCGACGGGGGCGCTGCGGCTGGCGCTGGACCATGTGGAGGAACAGCTCTTCGCGGTGGAGGGCACGGTGACGGCGCGCCGTTGAGGGGCTGCCGCTTCTGTTGTTGCTGTTGCTGAAACGTCTCGCGCCCCGGAGCTGCTGCTCCGGGGCGCGAGTCATGGGGCGCTACGGCGGTCAGGACGCCCGGCGCTCCGGGTCCTCGTGGATCTCCACGCCGCCGGAGTCGCCGAAGGTCAGCCGGCAGGTGTCGGCGCGGTAGGTGGCGACGGACAGCGCGGCGGTGCGGCCCTGCGAGAAGAAGCGGGTCGTCACGACGAGGACGGGCGCCCCGGGCAGCCGGTCCAGCTGCTTGGCGTCGTCGGCGCGGGCCGAGCCCAGTTCCACGGCGCTGTCCTGACCCTCCAGCCCCAGGCGCTGGAGCTCGCGCAGCACGGCACGCGCGCGGGCGGCACCGGACGGGGCGTCTATGGCGGAGAGGTCGGGCACCGAGGACTGCGGGATGTAGAGCAGTTCCGCGGCGACGGGCTGACCGTGCGTCATACGGGAGCGGCGCACGACGTGCACGGGTTCGTCGTGGCCGGTTTCCAGTGCTCCGGCGACGGCCGCCGACGGGACCTCCAGCGTGCTGTCGACGGACTGCCAGGCGTCCGGGGCCGTGCCCGGCCAGACATGGTCTTCCGTGCCGACGGCGACACCCACGCGGGGCGGGGCGACGGTCGTACCGACACCGCGGCGGCGCTGGAGCCGGCCTTCCAGCTCGAGCTGCTCCAGGGCCTGACGGAGCGTGGCGCGCGCGACGCCGAACCGGGCGGCCAGGTCGCGCTCGTTGGGCAGGATCTCCCCCACCGAGAACTCGGAGTCCAGCGCCTCAGTGAGCACGGTCTTGAGGTGCCAGTATTTCGGTTCCGGCACCGTTTCCAGCTGCGTGGTCCCCACCCTGTCCTCCGCAATCGCCGTGGTCCGGCGGCTTTTTAGCGCCCTTGTTTATTAAAGGTTGTTTCACTTCTCTGCGACCATAGGGCGGCCCCCACCCTTGGTCAAGACCAATCCTCGATGACGACGAAGCCCCCGTCGCGGGACGGGGGCTTCGGCTGCGGTGCGCTACGCGGCGAGCGACTGCAGTTTGTCGGGGTTGCGTACGACGTAGACCGACTGGATCCGGCCGTCGACGACGTCCAGTTGGAAGACCGAGTCGGGCTTGTCGCCCGACAGGAGCAGCAGCGCGGGGCCGCCGTTGAGCTCCAGGAAGCGGAAGGACAGGTCCGGGACGCCCTTGCGTGCGGCGCCTACGAGGAAGCGGCCCACCTTGTCCGCCGTCTCGATGACGCGCAGTGGCGCCTTGGACTTGCCGCCGCTGTCGCCGACGAGGCGGACGTCGGGGGCCAGCATCGACATGAGCCCCTGGAGGTCGCCCTCAGCGGCGGCGGCGAGGAAGCGCTCGGTGAGATCCCGGCGCTGGACGGGGTCGACGTCGTAGCGGGGCCGTCGTTCCTCGACGTGCTTGCGGGCCCGCCCGGAGAGCTGGCGCACGGCCGCTTCACCCTTGTCGAGCATGGTCGCGATCTCCGCGTACGGGTAGCCGAAGGCCTCCCTCAGCACGAACACCGCCCGCTCCAGCGGCGACAGGGACTCCATGACGACAAGGACGGCGAGGGAGACCGAGTCGGCGAGGACGGCGCGCTCCGCGGTGTCCGGGACCATGTCCCCGAAGTCCGTGACGTACGGCTCCGGCAGCCATGGGCCGACATAGGCCTCGTTGCGCGCCTTGACCTGGCGCAGCCGGTCGATGGCCAGGCGGGTCGTGACACGCACCAGGTAGCCGCGCGGTTCGCGCACCTCGCTGCGGTCCGCGCCGGACCAGCGCAGCCAGGCCTCCTGGACCACGTCCTCCGCGTCGGCCACCCGGCCCAGCATGCGGTAGGCGACGCCCACCAGGACGGGGCGGTGCTCTTCGAATACGTCGGTCACGGTGTCGGTGCTCACCACACCATCCCAGCCGACGTCCCGCGTGCTGTCCAGGCGAGTCCGGCAGGTGCCACACGAAGGGGGCTACCCGCCGGTAGCAATTGCTGACAAGCTGTCTACACGCCGTCCGGCTGCGAGTCCCAGACGAGGAGCACACGTACATGGCCGCCACTGTCTCGTTCAAGGTCCCTTCCCCGCACGGCCCGCGGACCGTGACCGTCGACTACGCGCGCGTGGGCAGCGGCGAACCGCTGCTCCTGCTGCACGGCATCGGTCACCACCGGCAGGCCTGGGACCCGGTCGTGGACATCCTGGCGACCGAGCGCGAGGTCATCGCCGTGGATCTGCCCGGCTTCGGGGCGTCCCCGGGGCTGCCGGACGGACTGACCTACGACCTCGCCACCACGACCGCCGTGTTCGGCGCCTTCTGCGAGGCGCTGGAGCTCGACCGGCCGCATGTCGCGGGCAACTCGCTCGGCGGCCTGCTCGCCCTGGAACTCGGCCGGGAGAAGCTCGTACGGTCCGTCACCGCCCTCTCCCCCGCGGGGTTCTGGTCGGAGGCGGAGCGGCGTTACGCCTTCGCCGTGCTGCTCACCATGCGCGGCATAGCCCTGCGGATGCCCCGGCCGATGGTCGAGCGGCTGTCCCGCTCCGCAGCCGGCCGCACCGCGCTCACCAGCACCATCTACGCCCGCCCGGCCCGCCGTTCACCGGAGGCCGTCGTCGCCGAGACCCTCGCGCTGGTGAACGCGACCGGCTTCACCGACACCCTCCGCGCGGGTGGCACCGTGCAGTTCGTCGACGACATCCCCGGTGTTCCGGTCACCGTGGCCTGGGGCAGCAAGGACCGTCTGCTCCTGCGCCGGCAGGGGGTCCGCGCCAAGCAGATCATCCCCAAGGCCCGCCTCGTGCGGCTGCCCGGCTGCGGCCACTGCCCGATGAACGACGACCCGGCGCTCGTCGCGCGAGTGATCCTCGACGGCAGCCGCTGACCTGTTCGACGCACGGGACCCCAGGGCGACTCCGGCGCCGACGACGGCGCTCCCGGCGGCCTGCGCGACGCCGTAGGAGCCCGTGGCGACGAGCGGGGCGGTGCAGGCGGCGGCGACCGGGATGAGACCGGAGAACAGCGTGGCGCGCTCCGCGCCGATCCGCTGCATGCCCATGTACCAGCACACGAACCCGACGACCGTGACGACCGCCGCCTGCCACAGCAGCGCGGCGGCCTCCGTCCGGTCGGGCGGGCGCAGCCACGCCGTGCCGTCCACGACCAGTCCGGCCGCCAGGGACTCGAGCGCGGCGATCCCGCACACCGTCGCCGACAGCAGCCATGGCCCCAAAGGCCGCAGCACGGGCACGGCGAGAACCGCGAAACCGACCTCTCCCCCCAGCGCGCACACCGAGAACGCCAGGCCCGTCCCGTCCGTCCGCCCCCAGCCCTGGACCGTGAAGGCGCCCAGGGCCACGAGCAACGCCCCGTACAGCACGGCACGTTGGGGACGGCGCCCGTCCAGGAGGGGCACGACGACGGCCACCACGACCGGCGCGCAGCCGACGAAGACCCCGGGGACAGCGGGCTCGGCCGTACGTTCCGCCGCGATGACGGCCATGTTGAAGCCGACCATGCCGACGGCCGCGAGCAGCGCGAGACGGGCCCAGCGCCGGGGCCCGAGCGCCCGCAGCCGGGCCGTCGCACCGCGCCCCACCAGCGGCACGAGTAGCAGACAGGCGAGGCTGTAACGCAGGAACTGGCCGCCCGCGTACGGGTAGTCGCCCAGGACGCTGTTGGCGGTGAAGGACGCGCCGACGAGGACGCAGGCGAGTGCGGCGAGGAGCGTTCCGCGGGTGGTGGTGGCGTTCATGGGAACGACGCTAGGGAGCGGGGTGGTCCGCATTAAGGTCCATTCCCATGACGTCATCGGAGACCAATCGGAAGCGAGCCAGGACGTCGGGCGAGGGAGCAGGCTCGGCGCCGGAGGATCGGAGCGGCTCCGCGCCCGGCGGTCGGAGGGCGTCCGCGTCGGAGGACGGGACCGGCACCGCGTCGGGCAATCGGGGGACGTCCGCGCCGGCGGAGCGGGCAGGCTCCGCGCCCGGCGATCGGAGGGCGGCCCTCGCCTCCGATGATCGGGCCGGCTCCGCTGCCTGGGAGTTGTTGCTCCCGCTCGGCTCCGCGCCCGCACGCTCGCGTGGACGTTCGCTGCAGGCGGCGCTGCGGGAGGCGGTCCGGGCGGGGAAGCTTCCGCCGGGGACCCGGTTGCCGTCGAGCCGGGACCTGGCCGGTGACCTCGGTGTGTCGCGCGGGCTCGTGACGGAGGCGTACGAGCAGCTGACGGCCGAGGGGTATCTGCGCAGCGGGCGGGGGGCGGGGACCTGGGTGGGCGGTGCCGTGCGCTCCGTCGAGCCACGCGCGCGTGATCTCGCGCCGCGTCCCCCCGGCGCCCGCGCGGACTTCGTGCCCGGGACGCCCGACCTGTCCCTGTTCCCGCGCGCCGCCTGGGCCGCGGCACAGCGCGGGGTGCTGGCGGAGCTGCCGCACCACGAACTCGGCTATCCCGATCCGCGCGGGCTGCCCCGGCTGCGCACCGCCCTGGCCGAACTCCTCGCCCGCCGCCGTGGCGTGGTGGCCGACCCGGAGCGGATCGTGGTGGTGTCCGGGGTGGCGCAGGCGTCGGCCCTGCTCGGCTTCGCCCTCCACGCGCGCGGGCTGCGCGAGGTGGGCGTGGAGGATCCCGGCAGTCCGCAGCACGACGGCCTCTACGCCGCGGCGGGCGTCACCGCGGTGCCCGTGCCGCTGGACGAGGACGGACTGGCCGTCGAACCCCTGCGGGCGTCGGGCGTGCGGGCCGTCGTGACCACACCGGCTCACCAGTACCCCACCGGGATCGCGTACTCCGCGCGCCGGCGAGCCGAACTGCTCGACTGGGCGCGGTCCGTGGACGGGTTCGTCCTGGAGGACGACTACGACGGCGACTTCCGCTACGACCGTGCTCCGGTCGGCGCGCTCCAAGGTCTCGATCCCGACCGGGTGGCCTACGCGGGCTCCGTCAGCAAGTCCCTCGCCCCGGGACTGCGGCTGGGCTGGCTGCTCGTACCGGAGTCACTCGCCGACGAGGTGATCGAACGCAAGCGGACCATGGACCTCGGCCATCCCACCCTCGACCAGGCGTTGTTCGCCCGTTTCGTGGAGCGCGGCGACTACGACCGTCAATTGCGCCGCTGCCAGCGCGCCTACCGCGAGCGGCGCGACGCACTCGTGGCCGCCCTGGAGGAGTACTTCCCCGGCGCGAAGGTGTCCGGGATCGCCGCGGGGCTGCACGTCATCGCCACGCTGCCGGAGCGCTACGGGCCCGAGGAGCGCTTCCTCGCACGCGTCGCCGCGGCCGGGGTGGCCGTCCGTCCGTTGTCGGACTGCACGCACGCGCGTGCCGAAGGCTCCACGGAGACCCGGCTCGTGGTCGGATACGCGCATCTGTCCTCCGCGCGGATCCGTTCGGGCGTACGGCTGATGGCCGAGGCGGGCTCCGGGTGAGGGCCGTCGTACCCCGTCGTGTCCGCGAATCGCACACCGGTTCCCTTACGCCCGCGGTCAGTTGTTCACTTGTGGTTTGCGTGTGCGCTGCGGCGCACGAGTAGTTGTGGCATCGCACACTGGCCGGATCCCGACCTTGGAGGCGCATCCATGTCACATCGTCCGCTCCCCGCCCGCCGCACCGTCCTGCGCGGCTCCCTGGTCGCGTCGGCGGCCCTGGCCCTGCCCGCCGCCGGTTCGGCACCGGCATTCGCCCGGTCCGGGCGCCCCGCGGCGGGGTGGGGTGTGCAGACGGGCGACGTGACCTCGGACTCGGGGCTGGTGTGGGTGCGGTCCGACCGTCCGGCGCGCATGATCGTCGAGACGTCCGCGACCGAGTCGTTCCGCAACCCGCGCCGCTGGCACGGCCCGCTGCTCGGCGCGGACACCGACTTCACCGGCACCACCCGGCTGCACGGGCTTCCGCCGGGCGAGCAGATCCACTACCGCGTACGGCTGGCCGACCCCGACGACCCGCGCCGCACCGGCGAGCCGGTCACCGGCACGTTCCGCACGGCCTCGGCCAGGAGGCGCGACGGCGTGCGTTTCGTCTGGTCGGGCGACCTGGCGGGGCAGGGCTGGGGCATCAACCCGGACCTCGGCGGATACCGGATCTACGACGCGATGGCCGCCCTGGACCCCGACTTCTTCGTCTGCAGCGGCGACAACATCTACGCCGACGGCCCGCTCTCGGCGTCCGTCACCCTCCCCGACGGCAGCACCTGGCGCAATGTCACCACCGAGGAGAAGGCGAAGGTCGCCGAGACGCTGGCCGAGTTCCGCGGCAACTTCCGCTACAACCTGCTCGACGACAACCTCCGGCGGTTCAACGCCCAGGTCCCCTCGATCGTCCAGTGGGACGACCACGAGGTGACCAACAACTGGTTCCCCGGCGAGATCCTCGCCGACTCCCGCTACACCGAGAAGAACATCGACGTGCTGGCCGCGCGGGCCCGCCAGGCGTTCTCCGAGTACTTCCCGGTCTCGACCCTGCGCCGCCCCGACGGCCGGGTGTACCGGGTGGTCCACCACGGCCCGCTCCTCGACGTGTTCGTGCTGGACATGCGCACCTACCGCAACGCCAACTCGCCGGACGACCAGAGCACCGACCCGCAGGGCATCCTCGGCGCCGAGCAGCTGGCCTGGCTCAAGCGGGAACTGGCCCGCTCCCGGGCCGTGTGGAAGGTGATCGCCTCGGACATGCCGCTCGGCCTGGTCGTGCCGGACGGCACGGACGGCAAACCGAACATCGAGGCCGTCGCCCAGGGCGACCCGGGTGCCCCGCTCGGGCGTGAGCTGCAGATCGCGGAGCTGCTGCGGTTCATCAAGCACCGGCGGATCACCGGCACGGTGTGGCTGACCGCCGACGTCCACTACACCTCGGCCCAGCACTACCAGCCGTCCCGGGCCGCCTTCACGGACTTCGAACCGTTCTGGGAGTTCGTGTCGGGCCCGCTCAACGCCGGCGCCTTCCAGGCCAACACGCTGGACGGCACCTTCGGCCCGGAGCGGGTGTTCGTCAAGGCGCCGCCGACCGCGAACGTCTCGCCCGCCGGCGGCTACCAGTTCTTCGGCGAGGTCGACATCGACGGCGGCAGCGGGGAGCTGACGGTCCGGCTGCGGGAGTCGGACGGCACCGTGCTGTTCACACAGGTGCTCCAGCCGGGCCGTGTGGGCCAGTGACTCCCGTACCCTCGTAGGCGGGCCGCGTCCCGGAGTCATCCCCGGTGCGCGGCCTGCGTGTTCTCCCGGCCGGCGGACCTGCGAACTCCCGCTCACCCAGGGTGTTTTCGCAGGTCATGGCCGATTGTCAGTGGTCGCCCCTACGGTTTTTCCATGACGCGATCTCTGCAGGCCGTGGCCTATCGCCGACCCTCCGTGCTGGAGTCCGCAGCGGGCTCGCAGCGCCTGGGGCTCGAGACCTCACGGGGTGCGACGCCCTCGGGCGCCGAGGACCATCCGCGGTTCTTCACGGGCTTCCTGACGTCCCCTCAGGTGGCCTCCGCCGGACTGCTCGCCGTGGCCGACGTCGCGGCCGCACGCTACTTCCAGCCGCAGCTGCGCGCCTCGCTGGACCCGGTCGTCACGGGCAACGGCGACCGGCTGCGCTTCGAGTCCTTCTCCGGCTGCGGCGGGGTCTACGCCCGCCTTGACGTGCTCGCACCCGGCCTGGACGGCGGCGAGGTGGGACACGGCACGACGAACGTCGACGTCAACAACCCGCTGCGCGAGGCGCTCTCGCGGATCGGCGCCGACGACCCGCTCCATCTGCGGGTCGGCCCCGAGGAGCTGGCCGTGACCACGCTCGACGGCCCGGTCGTGGAGAAGAAGGTGCCGCTCCCCGACCGCTGGCTGCGCGGCTTCGCGGAGGCCCAGGTGATCGCGGCCGGCTTCGACCTGCGGGCCGAGCTGCCCGCCGCCGAGGCCGTGCGGTTCCTGCGGGCGCTGCCTCGCGGCGCAGGACGCGGCGCCCCGCGCTGGGTGGTACCGGTCGGCGGCACGCTGCGGCCGACCACCCGCGCGGTGCCGGGTGCGCTGTGCCTGCCGGGGCCGGAGCGGCTGGTCGCGCTCCAGCGGGTGCTGCGGCACGCGACGGCCCTGCGGGTGTACGGCCCGGCGGTCGCCCCGGGCTCCGGCAGTGCCGCCACGGCCGGCGCCTGGGAGGCCGTCCTGCCGGGCATGCGGCTCACCCTGACGCTGTCGCCCGACGCCTCACGCGGGTTCTCCGGCGAGGGCGGCGTCCTCGACGCGCTCGCGACCGACGAGGCCGCGGAGGACGCCGAGCTGATCTCGGTGCTCCTGGCATGGGAACCCCGCGTCGACGTCGCCGACCTCGCCGCCGCGGCGGGCCTGACTACCGACCGGGTCCGGGCGGCACTGGTCCGCCTGGGCACCTCGGGCCGCCTCGGGTACGACACGGCGGAGGCGGCCTACTTCCACCGGGAGCTGCCCTACGACGCCGAGCGCGTGGAGCGCCACAATCCGCGGCTACGGTCGGCCCGGGCGCTGGTGGCGGCGGGTGCGGTCGCCCTGGACGGCACCGGCGGCACGGTCACGGCCGAGGACGGACATGTGCACCGGGTGCGGGACGAGGCGGGGGTGCTCAGCTGCAGTTGCCTGTGGTGGGCGAAGTACCGGGGCGGGCGCGGACCGTGCAAGCACGCGCTGGCGGTGCGCATGACGCGGCGGGGTGCCGCGGTGGGGCGGGAGACGGTCCGGGTCGACGGGGGTGTGCGATGAGCGAACTCATCGACGCGGTGCGGGGCGGGCGGACGGCCGAGGTGCTGGGTCTGCTGGACGGCATGACGGACGCGGAACGGCGGGCGGCCTTCCCCGCGTTGAAGGAGCTGCGCAAGGAGCTCCGGGCGGATCGCTGGAGCGCTGCCACACGGCGCGCGCACCCCTCCCTGCAGGTGGCGGGCGCGGCCTGCCAGACCGGTGCGGCGGCGGTGGCGAGCTGGCTCGGGGTCTCCGACATGAGCTGGTGGCAGGCGCACCCGGCGGTGCTGCTCGATGTGCTGGGCGACCGTGATCCCGCATGGCTGGCGGACCTGGCGCACCGGCTGGCCCAGCGTCCGGCCGGTGCCGATGTGGCGTACGAGCTGGTGTCCGGCCTGGTGCGGCTCTCGGGCTGTCCGGTGCCGACGACGGACGCGTACGTCCGGGGCTGGCTGCTCCACGTCGGCGTCACCTGGCAGCGCGAGGGCACCGTGCAGGACCGGCTGCGCCGGGAGCCGCAGCTCGCGCGGCTGGTGGCCGCCTTCTTCGAGACGGACGACACGGGCTCCCTGCTGGGGTGGGTGGACATCGACGGGCCGAACAGCTTCACCGGGGCCCTGGCAGCACTCACGGCCGAGGGGACGCTCGACCGGCGGACGATGGTCGACGCGTGTGTCGCCCGGTTCCTGCGGGGCGGTCGCGCCGCCGAGCACCGGCTGTTCCTCCGCCTCCTGAAGACACTGGACCTCACTCGCGACGAAGAGCTCGAACGGACGGCGGACTGGCTGGCCCTCGCCGCGGACGGCACGTCGACGGTGGCCTCGCACGCACAGTCGGTGCTGGGCTCCCTGGCCCTGGACGGCGCCCTGCCCGTGCGCCGGCTCGCCGAGATGTCGGCCGCCGTGCTGTTCCGTACGGAGAAGAAGCTGGTACGGGCCCAGCTCGTCCTGATTGGCAAGGTGATGGCACGGGACGCCGGCACGGTCGACGAGCTGCTGCCGGCCGCCGCCCACGCCTTCGGGCACGAGGACTCGGATGTACAGGAGCGGGCGCTGAAGCTGATCGAGCGGCATGCCGGGAAGGCCGGCGTCACGGTGCGGGACGAACTGGTCGTCGCGGCGGACCAGTTGATCCCGGCGTTGCGCGCCCGGGCGGTCGGCGCGCTGGGTGCGGCACCGGCGGCTTCGCGGACCGTGGTTCACGAGGAGGTGCTGCCACCGGCCCCGGAGCCGGTGCGTCTCGCCCCCGCGCCCGGGTCGGCCGCCGAACTCGCCGAGGAGGTGGGGGCGCTGCTGGCGTCCGGCGCGGACGTGGCGACGTTCGAGCGCACCCTCGACGGGCTCGTGCGCCGCGCCCACCAGGACCGGGACTCCCTGATCGAGGCGCTCGGCCCGGTGGTGGCACGCCTGTGGTGGGTCGTCGGCGACCCCGGGCATGAGCGGCAGTACGCCTTCGGTGGCCGTCTGTCCTCCCTCGAAGTGGTGCTGGCGACGCTGCTGGGCAAGGTGCGTACCGACACGCTCCACAGCGCGGTCCAGCACGGCACCTCGGCGCGCACCTGCGTACACAGCCCCCTGACGCAGGCCTTCGACGCCCGCGTCGCGGAGGTCGCCTACCGGCTCGCCACCGATCCGCTGCCGTTCCTGCTGTCCACACCCAGCTGGACCACGGGGCTGCTGGAGCCCGACGAGCTGGTGGCCCGGCTCGACGAGTACCGGCGCCTCGGTGCGCGGGTGTCGGCGGCGGACTTCGACCAGGCGCTGCTCCGCGTGCGTCGCACGGACAAGGCGGCGTCCGCGGCGGCGGCCGAGAAGGCGGCGGCGCTCGACACACCGGAGGGGAAGCGCCTGGCCCGATGGCTCGCCTCGGGACCGCCGGCGCTGCCCACGTACCGGCGGCGGACCGCGGGAGCGCGCCTGATGGTGGAGTTCGGTGAACTCCCGGAGCTGCGGGAGGACTTCGGCCGCGAGTTCCGGCATCTGGGCCGGCCGGTGAGTGTGTACGGGGACCACTGGCACTGCCACCACTGGGACGACACCGCCCGTCAGCACTGGCTCGCTCTCCTCCCCGAGCGCCGCGAACTCGTCGCGGCCCGCGTCCTGCGCGATGTCTCGACCGTCGCCGTGGACGACGCCCGGGGAGCCGCCGCCGTCCTTCCGCTGCTCGCCGAGTCCGGCGGCGAGGCGGGTGACGCCGTGCATCTGTGCCTGGCGTACGGGCTCGGGGCCCGGCACGAGCAGGATCGGCTCGCCGCCGTGGACGCCCTGCTGGTGCTCGCGGCGCGGGGGCAGCTCGACATATCCCTGCTGGGTGCGGACCTCGGACAGCTGGTGCGCCGCGGGGCCGTGAAGCCGTCGCGGCTGGCGGAATCGGTGCGTACGGCGGCGGCGACCGGGGCGAACGCCACCATCTGGGGGCTGCTGCGGCACACCCTGCCCGTGCTACTCGCCGACCTCGCCACCGGCGGTCCGGACGGCCAGGCCGCGAAGGTCCGGGGCCTGGGTGAACTGCTGGCCGTGGCCGCGGAGTGCGCCGAGCGGTCCGGGGCGCGGGGCGAGCTGCCGCATCTGGCACGGCTCGCGGACCGGCGCGGCTCGTCCCGACTGGTGACCCAGGCCCGCCGTCTGCACGGCGCGCTGGCTCTGGAGGCGGCCGCTTGACCGTCACCCCTATGCACCGTCCACCTCAGAGCAAACGTAAGAACAGTCACAAATGGTACAGATCCAGTCTTTACCGCCTGGTCACAAAGCGTTTGTGATCACGCAACACCGTTCCTTCACAGTGGCTGTATGAAACGAGAAATGTCTGATGTGACGCGTGCGAGGCATGGCCGTCCGGTCCACCACTGGCGGCGGGACGTCATCGAACTCGCCGCACTGTTCACGGCGGTCGCGGTGGCGGACGCCGTCGCGAACCTGGTCGGGCACGGCCCCGACGGTCCGGCGCTGCTGCTGATCTCGGCGGTCGCACTGGTCGCCACGGCGGCGTTCCACACATGGTGGGCACGACACCACGGTCACGCACCGCCGATCGACGGCACCGATATCGACGCCCGGCCGCTCTCCCCGGAGCAGGCCGGGCCGTCCGAGCAGCCCCCGGGCGAGGCCGGGGCGAGCACGCTGTGGCGGATGCGGACGACGGTGAAGGACGAGCCGGGATCACTGGCCGCGCTGTGCACGGCGCTCGCCGGTCACCGGGTCGACATCCTCAGCCTGCAGACGCATCCACTGGCCGAGGGCACGGTGGACGAGTTCCTGCTGCGGGCGCCCGGCGCGCTGGAGGCGTCCGGCATCACCCGGGCGGTCTCGCTGGCCGGCGGTGCCGGTACCTGGATCGAGCGGGCCGACGCCCACGACCTGGTCGACGCACCGACCCGGGTCCTCGGTCTCGCGACCCGTACCGCGCTGGACGCGGCGGAACTCCCGCTGACGCTGCGGCAGTTGCTGGGCCGGTGCACGATCCGGCAGGTGCCCGCGGGTCCGGGTCCCGAGACCGTGCCCACCGAGGGGGCGCTCGAGGACACCGTGATGCGGCTGCGGGCGCCGGAAGGCGGAGTGATCACCGTGGAGCGGCCCTATCTGCCGTTCACCCCGACCGAGTTCGCGCGGGCGCGGGCCCTGGTGGAGCTGGACGCGGTGCTCGGCCCCAGGGTGCCGCGCAGCCAGGACGTACTGACGCTGCCCGAGGGCAACGACATCACCGTGCGACGGGCCGACGTCGGCGACCTGGACGCGGCGAAGGCGATGCACGAGCGGTGCTCGCAGCGGACGTTGTCGCTGCGGTATCACGGTCCGGTGGGCGACGCGGACCGGTACCTGAACCACCTGCTCAGTCCGCGCTTCGGGCGGACCGTCGCCGTGGAGACGACCTCGGGCCGGATGGTCGGGCTGGGGCATCTGCTGTGGGACGGGGACGAGACGGAGGTCGCGCTGCTCGTCGAGGACGAGTGGCAGCGGCGCGGTATCGGTGCGGGGCTGCTCCGCAGGTTGGTGGGGATGGCTCTTGAGGCCGGGTGCGAGAGTGTGTACGCGGTGACGCAGGCGTCCAACACGGGGATGGTCGCGGCGATGCGGGGGTTGGGGCTCCCCCTCGACTACCAGATCGAGGAGGGGACCCTGGTGATCACTGCGCGGCTGGACGGGGTCGCCGCGCTGGCGGAGGGTATGGCCGGCGTGACGAACGCGGAAGCGCCGTAACGGATCAGGGGGCGCTGGCGACTGCGGGTACGTGGTGGCTGGTCGCGCCCCGCGGCGGAGCCGCATTCAGATGCAGCCCCGCGCCCCTGGGGGGCGTCACGGCGAGGGCGTTGTTCAGATCTGTCCAGAGATCCTCTACGTCCTCCAGGCCCACCGACATGCGCAGCAGGCTGTCGCTCACCCCGGCGTTGCGTCGGTCGCCCTCGTTCACGATGCGGTGGCTGATGGACGCCGGGTGCTGGATCAGGGTGTCCACGCTGCCCAGGCTCACCGCCGGGGTGATCAGGCGGACGCCCGCGATCACCTCGTGCGGGTCGCCGTGGACCTCGAAGGCGATCATCGCGCCGCCGATGCGCGGGTAGTGGACCCGGGCGACCCGCGGGTCGGCGGCGAGGCGGCGGGCCAGTTCGGCGGCGTTGGCGGAGGCGGCGCGGACGCGGACCGGCAGGGTGGACAGGCCGCGCAGCAACAGATATCCGGCCAGCGGGTGCAGCACGCCGCCCGTGGCGAAACGGACCTGCCGCAGCCGTCCGGCGAACTCCTCGTCGCAGGCCACCACCCCCGCCATCACGTCACCGTGCCCGCCGAGGTACTTGGTGGCGCTGTGCAGCACCAGCCGTGCGCCCTGCTCCACAGGGCGCTGGAGCACGGGCGTGGCGAAGGTGTTGTCCGCGAGCAGCGGGACGGAGCCACAGGCATGGGCCACCGCCCGCAGGTCCACCTCGGCCAGGGTCGGGTTCGCCGGGGACTCCACCATGACCAGGCCGGTGTCGGGGCGCAGCGCGTCCGCGATGCCCGCCGGGTCGGTCCAGGTCACCTCGGAGCCGAGGAGTCCGGCGGTGAGCAGGTGGTCGCTGCAGCCGTACAGGGGGCGGACGGCGACGACATGGCGCAGGCCGAGGGAGGACCGTACGAGAAGCACCGCGCTCAGCGCGGCCATGCCGCTGGCGAACGCCACGGCGGACTCGGTGCCCTCCAGCCGGGCCAGGGCCGTCTCGAAGCGGGCGACGGTCGGATTGCCCAGCCGGCCGTAGACGGGCGGGCCCTCCGGGTCGGCGCCGGTGGTGGCGAAGGCGTCGATGCGGGCGGCCTCGCCTCGGCTGTCGTACGAGGGGTAGGTGGTCGACAGGTCGATGGGCGGGGCGTGCAGTCCCTGCCGGGCGAGGTCGTCGCGGCCGGCGTGAACGGCTTCGGTGGCCAGGGCTCTCATGGGCGCAGGCGTCGTCTCCATGCGGGCAAGAGTGAACACCGACCGGGGTAAGTGATCCGAACGCCGTGTTACGTTCGGCCAATGGCCGAATCTGTCGTACTGGATCCGGTGGACCTTCATCTTCTGCGGCTGCTGCAGAACGACGCCCGGACCACCTATCGCGACCTCGCCGCCCAGGTGGGGGTCGCGGCGTCGACCTGTCTGGACCGGGTGACCCGGCTGCGGCGCGCGGGCGTGATCCTCGGCCATCAGCTGCGGCTGGATCCGACGAAGCTGGGGCGCGGCCTCGAAGCACTGCTGTCCGTGCAGGTCAGGCCGCATCGGCGGGAGTTGGTGGGGCCGTTCGTGGAGCGCATCCGGGCGCTTCCGGAGTCGCGGACCGTCTTCCATCTGACCGGCCCGGACGACTATCTGGTCCATGTCGCGGTCGCGGACATGACGGACCTGCAGCGGCTGGTCCTGGACGAGTTCACCGCCCATCGTGAAGTGGCCCGGGTGGAGACGCGTCTGATCTTCCAGCAGTGGGACTGCGGACCGCTGCTGCCGCCTACGCCCTCGGCTCAATCCGCGTGACGTGCGCGGTCCTTCGTATGAGGATGGACCGCATGTCAGAGACCAAGAGCCCGCTGCCCCGTGAGGTCGCCGACGCCTATGTCGACGACCTCATCGCCCTCGATCCGATCACCGGTACGTACCTCGGCGTGAAGGAGAGTTCGAGCAGGCTGCCCGACACATCACCGGCGGGCCAGGAGGCGCTCGCGCGGTTGCAGCGGGCCACGCTCGCCAGGCTGGACGAGGCCGAGCGGCAGCCCGGCGCGGACAGTGACAGCGAGCGCCGCTGCGCCCGGCTGCTGCGCGAGCGGCTCACCGCGGAGCTCGCCGTGCACGAGGCGGACGAGGGGCTGCGCTCGGTCGGCAACATGGCGACGGCTGCGCACTCGGTGCGCGAGGTGTTCACCGTGACGCCGACCGGGACCGAGGAGGAGTGGGCGGCGATCGCCGAGCGGCTGCGGGCCGTACCGGCCGCGTACGCGGGGTACCGCGAGTCCCTCGAACTCGGTCTGGAACGCAAGCTGTACGCGTCCCCGCGCCCCACGGCCACCTTCGTCGAGCAGCTCACCGAGTGGGCGGACACGGGTGCGGGCCGCGGTTGGTTCGAGGACTTCGCGGCGGACGGTCCCGAGGCCCTGCGCGCCGATCTCGACGAGGCCGCCCGCGCCGCGACCGCCTCCGTGGCCGAGCTGCGGGACTGGATGCGGGACGTGTACGTGCCGGCGATCGAGGGCGCGCCGGACACGGTGGGCCGTGAGCGCTACGCCCACTGGTCGCGTTACTTCAACGGCACGGACCTCGACCTGGACGAGGCGTACGCGTACGGCTGGTCCGAGTACCACCGCCTGCTCGCCGAGATGAAGAAGGAGGCCGAGAAGATCCTCCCCGGCGCCGAGACGCCGTGGGTGGCGCTCGCGCACCTCGACGAACACGGCAAGCACATCGAGGGCGTCGACGAGGTCCGGGACTGGCTCCAGGCCCTGATGACCCAGGCGATCGAGTCGCTGGACGGCACGCACTTCGAACTGGCCGAGCGGGTACGGAAGGTGGAGTCCTGCATCGCGCCGCCCGGCGGTGCGGCGGCCCCGTACTACACGCCTCCGTCGGAGGACTTCTCCCGCCCGGGCCGCACCTGGCTGCCGACGATGGGGCAGACCCGCTTCCCGGCGTACGACCTGGTCTCCACCTGGTACCACGAGGGTGTCCCGGGTCATCACCTCCAGCTCGCGCAGTGGGCGCACGTCGCCGACAGCCTCTCCCGTTACCAGGCCACGGTCGGCATCGTCAGTGCCAACGCCGAGGGCTGGGCGCTGTACGCGGAGCGGCTGATGGACGAGCTCGGGTTCCTCACGGACGCGGAGCAGCGGCTCGGCTATCTCGACGCGCAGATGATGCGGGCCGCGCGGGTCATCGTGGACATCGGCATGCATCTGGAGCTGGAGATCCCGGCCGACTCGCCGTTCCACCCGGGCGAGCGGTGGACGCCGGATCTGGCGCAGGAGTTCTTCGGGTCGCACAGCAGCCGTCCGGCGGACTTCGTGGAGAGCGAGCTGACCCGCTATCTGACGATCCCGGGCCAGGCGATCGGCTACAAGCTGGGCGAGCGGGCCTGGCTGCTGGGCCGGGAGAACGCGCGGCGCCGCCACGGCGACGCCTTCGACCTCAAGGCGTGGCACATGGCGGCGCTCTCGCAGGGCTCCCTCGGTCTCGACGACCTGGTGGACGAGCTCTCCGCGCTCTGAGTCAGCCCTGGAGCGCGCTCGGAGTCAGCGCCGGAATCCGCCCTCCGAGTCGATCACCTGGCCGGTGACCCAGCCCGCCTCGTCCGTCGCCAGCCAGGCGATGAGGCGGGCGGGGTCGTCCGGCATGCCCCAGCGGCCGGCGGGGAAGCGGGCCGCGACGGCCTCGTACGCCTCGCCGGTGAGGTAATCCGTGTCCACGGGGCCGGGGTTGACGGTGTTCACCGTGATCGCCTGCTCGGCGAGCGCGGTCGAGAGCGAGCGGGTGACGGAGGCCAGGGCGCCCTTCTGGAGGGCGTAGGCGATCTCGCCCGGCATGCCGCCGCCGATGTCCTGGCCGGAGGTCATCATCACGATCCGGCCGCCCGGGGTGTCCGAGTGGCGGCGGGCGTAGGCCTGCACGAGCAGCAGGACCGAGCGGGTGTCGACCGCCCAGTGCGCGTCGAGCATGGTCGCGTCGATCTCGTCGAGGGTGCCGTCACTGCCGCTGAGGGCGTGGTTGGCGACCAGGATGTCGAGGCGGCCGCCGAGCGCGGAGACGGCGGTGTCGATCAGTTGGGCGGGGGCGGCCGGGTCGGACAGGTCACCGGGGCCTGCCGCTGTCCGGGCCTGCGGATCGCCTTGTGCCGCGCGCACGGAGGCGAGCACGTCCTCGGGTCGGTCGGCGCCCCACGGCTGGGAGGCGTCGTGCGGCACATGGTGGTGCAGATAGACGCTCGCCCCGTACGCGGCCAGCCGGCGGGCCACCGCGTGCCCGATGCCGCCGCGTCTGCTGGCGCCGGTGACCAGGGCGGTGCGACCGCGCAGGGGCAGCGGGTCACGGCGGAGCGATTCCGGTGCGGGGTGCGGGAGTCGGGGCATGGACGACCATGATGGTCAGGGCGCTTGTGTGGCGCACGTGATTATTCGTGCGCCAGCGGCCTCAGTTGTACGAGTCCCAGCCACGTCTCCGGACCGGGCCGGACATGCGCCGCACGTACCGCGTAACGGCCGGGGTCCAGCGCGATCCACACATGATCGGTGCGCAGCGAGTCGCTCCCGGGCCACGCGGCGTCGAACAGCAGCACCGGTCCCGGCACGTTCCAGGCGACCTCGGGTCCCCACACCGCGATGTCGAGCGCCGCCGGCACCTCGGCCAGCAGCCGCTCCTCGGACTCCCCCGCGGACCACCGTACGAAGATGCCGTGGTCCGGCAGATACGTGGTGGAGGCGGGCTCGTCGCCGAGCACGAGCGCGGCGCTGTCCCCGACGGGCAGCAGCCCGACGTATCCGTCCACCTCGCAGGCCCGGTCGTAGTCCGAGGCCAGTTCGTCGCCGTCGGCGCCCGCCCAGAACGGAAGCACCGTCTCCGGCACCGCTATCAGCGGCCCGCCGCCCGACTCGACCCACTCCGCCGCGCCCGGCTCCGCGTATCGCACCATGACGCGGAATCTACCGCGTGCATGACAGCTCGTGTCGGGGGATGCCAAAAAAGCGGAACATCGGATTCAGCTACCGCGCCCGTTCGCGGAGCGTCCGGTTCAGCAGCACGGACCCACGGCGTAACGCCAGGCGCACCAGCATGACCCTGCGGCGCAGCGCCAGGCTCAGCACCCGCAGTTCTCCGCGCCCACCGGCGCCGTCAGCGGGTCGGCGTCCCGGCGCTCCGCGCCCTCCCAGGTCTCGAACGCGAAACCCTCGCGCGCCCAGTACTCGAAGCCGCCGAGCATCTCCTTGACCTGGTAGCCGAGTTCGGCGAGGGCGAGGGCCGAGCGCGTGGCGCCGTTGCAGCCCGGGCCCCAGCAGTACGTCACGACCGGCACGTTCTTGTCGAGGAGCTGCTCGGCCTGCTCCGGGACGAGCGCGGTCGGCAAGTGGACGGCGCCCGGGATGTGGCCCTGGTCCCAGGCCTCGGTCGAACGGGAGTCGAGGACGACGAAACCGGGGTCGCCGTCGGCGGCGAGGGCGGCGGCGACGTCGGACACGTCGGCATGGAAGACGAGGCTCGCACGGAAGTAGGCGGCGGCCTCGGCCGGAGCCGCGGGGGCGACCCGCAGGACGGGGTTGACGACGGCGGCGCTGGTGCTCATGCTCTGGCCTTTCCCTGACGGTTCTCGTGGCGTGTGTCCACGACTCTCCACGACCAGAAATTTACGGCCGGTGATCATGATCCAGAAGTGTCGATCCCCGGCCTTCGGCTTGATCAGCCGGTGATTCCCCTGCTATCTCTCGGGCATGACCGCGTTTTCCCCGGACGCCACCGACTGGCGCATTCTCGAGGTCCTCCAGCGGGAGGGCCGGGCCAGCTTCGCCGAACTCGCCCGTGCCGTCTCCATGTCCCCGAGCGCGGTGACCGAGCGGGTGCGCCGGCTGGAGGAGGCGGGGGTGATCCAGGGGTACTCCGCGGTGGTCGACCCGGACCGGCTGGGGCTGCCCATCCTGGCGTTCGTGCGGCTGCGGTACCCGAACGGCAACTACAAGCCGTTCCACGACCTCGTCGAGGTGACGCCGGAGATCCTGGAGGCGCACCACGTCACGGGCGACGACTGCTTCGTCATCAAGGTCGCCGCCCGTTCGATGCGGCACCTGGAGGAGGTCTCGGGCAAGATCGGCTCGCTGGGCTCGGTCACCACGAGCGTCGTCTACTCCTCGCCGCTCCCCCGCCGCCCGCTCGGCCGCTGACTCACTGCGCGCCGCGCTGCCGCAGCGCCGACCCGGCCCGCCCCTTCACGACCTCCAGCTGTGCGTGGATGCGGCGCCGCAGATCCGCGACATGGCTCACGATGCCGACGCTGCGGTCGCGTTCGCGCAGGGAGTCGAGGACGTCGAGGACCTCGTCGAGGGTCTGGTCGTCGAGGCTGCCGAACCCCTCGTCGATGAAGAGGGTGTCCAGGCGCACCCCGCCCGCCTCGTCGGTGACGACGTCCGCGAGCCCGAGGGCGAGGGCGAGCGAGGCGAAGAACGTCTCGCCGCCGGAGAGCGTGGCGGTGTCCCGCTCACGGCCGGTCCAGGCGTCGACGACATGCAGCCCGAGCCCGCTGCGGCCGCGCCCGGCCCGGTCGTCGGAGTGGACGAGGGTGTAGCGACCGGAGGACATCCGCAGCAGCCGCACGGTCGCGGCGGCGGCGACCTGCTCCAGGCGGGCCGCCAGGACGTACGACTCCAGCCGCATCTTGCGCTCGTTGTCCGCCGAGGTGCCCGCGGCGAGGGAGGCGAGGCGGGCGACGCGGTCGTACTCCTCGCGCAGCGGGGCGAGCCGTCGGACGGAGCCGGCCGCGCGTGTGGAGAGCCGGTCCAGGTCGGCGCAGCGCCGGGCCGCGGCGTCGCGCGCGGAGGCGGCGTCGCGCACCCGCTGGGCCGCGAGGGCGGCTCCCCGCTCTGCCGACGCGAGGTCGGCGGGCGGTTGCCGGGCGGCATCCGCGGTCTCGGGTTCGGCGAGGACGGCCCGCACGGCGGCCTCCTCGGACTGCCAGGCGTCGAGCCGCCGTTGAAGTTCGCGGTGGGCATCGTCGTCGAGAAGGGCTTCCGCCGCCGCTTGCGGTGTGTCGAAGCCGGCCCGGAAGGCGGCGTCGGCGAGCCGGGCGTCGGCGTCCTTGAGCCGCTGTGCGGTGTCCTCGGCGGCGCGGGCGGCGTCGGCGGCGTCGGTGAGCAGGGCGGTCTGCCGCTCCAGCTGCGCGGCCCGCGCGGCCACACTGTCGGCGGGGCCGCGCGCCTGGGTCAACTCCGCTTCCAGCAGGGCCCGTTCCTGGTCCAGCCGCTCCCGGTGCCCCACTCGCGAGGCCGCCCGGACCTCGGCCTGCTGCCGTGCGGTGGTCCGCTGCTCGTGCTCGGCCTCGGCACGGCGCAGCTCCTCGCGCGCGGGGTGCAGGTCCGAGGCGTCCCGGTGAGCCTGGGCGTACAGCCGCTCCAACTCCTCGAACGTCGAGGCGAGTTGTTCGGTGGGCGTGTCTCCCGCCTCCGCCGTGGCGGCGGCCAGCGCCTCGCGTACGGTGCCCAGGCGCCGTTCCTGCTCGACGAGCCGTTCGTCCGCCTGCTGGTAGGCGGCCAGCGCGCGCTCCTCGGCCTCCCGGTCGACGTGCCCGGCGTCCTTGCGGGCCGGGGCCGGGTGGTCGGCCGAACCGCAGACGGCACAGGGCTCACCGTCCGCGAGCTGCGCGGCGAGCTCGGCGGCGATGCCGTTCAGGCGCTGTTCCTTGACGTCGAGCCAGTGCGCCTTGGCCGCCAGTGCCTCCTCCTGGGCGAGGCGGACGCGATCGGCGATGGTGTCCGTGTCGCCGGCCAACTGGTCCCGCATCCGTGCGGCGTTGAGCCGCTTCTGCGCGGGCTCGCGCTGCGCACCGAGCTGCTCGGCCCGCGTCGCGGCCTCCTGCGCGGAGTCGATCCGGGACTGGAGCCCGGCGCGGATCGTCTCCCACCCGGCGAGCCACGTCTCCGCCTCCTGGAGAACGTCCTCGTCCGCACGCTCCTGACGGTCCAGCCCCGCCCGCTCGGCGACGAGTTCCGTCAGCCGCTGCTCGCCGCGCCGCGCCGACTCCAGACCGCCCAGCTCCTCCGCGGCCCGGCGGGCGGCGGCCGCGAGCCCGGCCGCGCCGGCGCCCGCGAAGGTCTCCGGCAGCAGGGCACGCGCGCGTGCCTGTGCGACGTCCGCTCCGGCGTGCTCGGCGTCGGCGGCCTCCCGCAGCTCCAGCGCGGGCGCCACGGCCTCCGCCTTGCGGGCCCGCTCCATACGGGCCTGCGCCTGCCGGTAGCCGTCGGAGCGCTCCGCCATCAGGGCGGCCCGGTCCCGCGCCTGGGCGAACCGCTGTTGCAGCCGCGCCAGTTCACGTACGTCCGCCAGTGTGCGTTCGGCGGCGGCCTGGGCGGACTCGGCGGCCGCGAGGCGGCTGTGGGCGATGGTCAGCTGTTCACGGGCGGTGCTGCGGGCGATCGCGGCGGCGCTCATGACGGCGTCGGCGAGGCCCGGTTCGCCCGGTGCCGCGTCGGGGAGGCGCATGGCGTCACCGGCCGCCTGCTGCATGCGGTGGGCGTCGGCGAGGAGTTCGGTGTCGCCGTCGCGCACCTGGGTCTCGGTGGCGCGGCGGCGTTCGGCGAGGCGCTTCTCGACCTCGGCGAAGCGGTGGGTGTCGAAGAGCCGACCCAGCAGCCGGCCGCGCGCCTCGGCGTCGGCGCGCAGGAAGCGGGCGAAGTCGCCCTGGGGCAACAGCACGACCTGGCAGAACTGCTCGCGGCTCATGCCGAGCAGCTGGGTGATCTCCTCGCCGATCTCCTGGTGGGAGCGGCTGAGGTCCTTCCAGGTGCGGGCCTGGGCGTCGTACTCGCGCAGCCAGCTCTGGGCCTTGTCCAGGGTGCTGCCCGAACCGCGCTTCTTGGGGCGCTCCCACGGCGGCTGCCGGGTGATCTCCAACCTGCGTCCGGCGACGGTCAGTTCGAGGCGGACCTCGGTGCGGGTGGTGGCGGCGGCATGGTCGCTGCGCAGGGTCATGCCCTGGCCGGACTGGCGGGCGCCCGGGACGGAGCCGTAGAGCGCGTAGCAGACGGCGTCGAGGACGGAGGTCTTGCCCGCGCCGGTCGGTCCGTGCAGCAGGAAGAGACCGGCCGTCGACAGGGCGTCGAAGTCCACGGTCTGGGAGCCGCCGAAGGGCCCGAACGCGGTGATGTCCAGACAGTGCAGCCTCACCGGGCACCCTCCCCTGTGTGCGTCGCGCGCGGTGTCACCGCGCCACCTCCCGTACCGTCTCGTCCGCCCGGACCGCGTCGAACGCGTCCCGCAGCACACTCTGTTCGTGTGCGTCGGGCCCGGCGCCGCGCACATGGGCCACGAAGTCCTCGGCGATCTCCTGGTCGCTGCGGTCCGCGAGCCGCTGGGCGTAGGACACGTCGGGGTCGTCCGGGGCCCGCTCGGGGTCGAAGGCGAGGCTGAGGGTGTGCGGGAAGCGCTCGGTGAGCCGGGCCATGGGGTCGGCGGGGCGGACCGCGTCGGTGAGGGTCGCCTCGACCCACGCCTCCTCGTGGCGCGAGAGCTCCGGGTCGGCGAGCAGGTCCTCCAGAGTTCCGCGGATGCGGGCCAGCGCGCGGGGCACCGGGCAGTCGACGCGCTCGGCGCTCACCGCGCCCTCGGCGTCCAGGTCGATCAGCCACATGCTCTTGCGGTGGCCGGCCTCGGAGAAGGAGTACGGCAGCGGGGAGCCGGAATAGCGCACGCGCTCGGTGATGGTCTGGCAGCCGTGCAGATGTCCCAGCGCCGCGTAGTCGACGCCGTCGAAGACGCCGGACGGTACGGCGGCCACTCCGCCGACCGTGATGTCCCGCTCGCTGTCGCTGGCCTCACCGCCGGTGACGAAGGCGTGGGCGAGGACGACGGACCGCGTCTTCCGCTGTCCGTGCGCGCGTGCGGCGAGGTCGGCGCGGACGCGGTCCATGGCGGCGGCGAGCACGGCCTCGTGACCGGCCTTGTCCACCCCGAACTCGTCCTTCACCAGGGCGGGTTCCAGATACGGCAGCCCGTAGAAGGCCACGTCGCCATGGGTGTCCGCGAGCACCACCGGTGTCCCGCATGCCGCGGGCTCTGTGCGCAGATGGATGCCCGCGCGGTCGATGAGGCCCGCGCCCACGCCGAGTCGACGGGCGGAGTCGTGGTTCCCGGAGATCATCACCGTGGGCACACCGAGGTCGGCCAGCCGGTGCAGGGCGTCGTCGAACAGCTCGACCGCGGCGAGCGGCGGCACCGCCCGGTCGTACACGTCTCCCGACACGACCACGGCGTCCACGCCGCGCTCACGCACGGTGGTGACGAGATGGCCGATGAACTCGGCCTGCGCCCCGAGCATGTTGACGCGGTGGAACGCCCGGCCGAGATGCCAGTCGGAAGTGTGCAGCAGTCGCATGATCCCCGAGACTAACGGCCGGGTCTGACATCACGGGCGGTTACCGGCCTTTCAGGCATCGCCATAGGCCTCTCCACCCAGTTCGAACCCGGCCGTCCCGGCGGTGACGTCGGCGAGCCAGGCCTCGAAGGCCGGGACGTCCGCGTCCGGCAGTCCGATCTCGATCGTGACCGCCTCGGCGTAGCGCACGTCGCGTACCTCGCGGCCGGTCGAGCGGAGGTCGTTCTCGAGCTTGCCGGCGCGCTGGTGGTCGACGGTGACCGTGGCGAGGCGGAAGCGGCGGCGGGTGATCGTGCCGAGGACGTCCAGGGCCTCGCCGACCGCTCCGCCGTACGCGCGGATGAGACCGCCCGCGCCGAGCTTGACGCCGCCGTAGTAGCGGGTGACGACGGCGACGGCGTACCGCATGTCGCGGCGCAGCAGCATCTGGAGCATGGGGACGCCCGCGGTGCCGCCGGGTTCGCCGTCGTCGCTCGCCTTCTGGATCGCCGCGTCGGCGCCGATGACGTAGGCGAAGCAGTTGTGGGTGGCGTCGGTGTGCTCCTTGCGGACGGAGGCGATGAAGTCCTGCGCCTCCCGCTCCGTGGCCGCGGGGGCGAGGGCGCACAGGAAGCGCGAGCGGTTGACCTCGGTCTCGTGCACGCCCGCGTGGGCGACTGTGCGGTACTCGTCCGGCATCCGGCCACCCTATGCGGACCGTGCCGGCTCGCCCGCCCCGGAGGTGCGGGCGGCGATGTGGTGAAGATCGCGCCACGGGGCGATCACCGCATGACCGGCACACCGGCGGCGGGCTCGGACGGCGATGTCAGGGCCCGCTGCCGGCAGTGGCGCTGGAAGGACCAGGCGAGCGGACCGCGCGGCACTCGGGGGCCGCGGCCATGGGTGCGCGTCGGCTGGTCAGAGTTCTCCCAGGCCAGGAAGCCCGGGCCGTCGGGGGTGAGGACCGGGACCCATGCCTCGTCGGCCTCGGCGAGGCGGGACTCGTCCAGGACGAGGGGGCTGGGCCAGGTGTCGTCGCGGTCGGCGGAGCCGTAGAGGTGGACGGCGACCGCCTTCCTGAGTCTGGCCAGGAGCTCATGCGGCCATTCCAGGCCGCGCGAACCCCATCCCTTCAGCTCCCGCACGAAGATCTGCTTCAGCTCGTGGTCGAGATCCCGCCCGAACACGGGGATCGGATAGCCCTCCTGCTCGTAGGGCACACAGCCGTGTCCTCCGCCCTGGGTCCGGTAGACCACGCCGGTCGGCGCCGCGACGACCACGAACATCCAGCCCTGACCGGTTCCGGTGCCGTCGGGGTCGAGGAAGACGTACCGCTTGGGCTCGGTCACTCCTTCTTGCCCCTTGCCACCGTCACCGCGGTCAGCAGGGCCGTGCCGGGGAGGAGGGCCTCCCAGCCGGTGCCGCGCCAGGTCAGTACCGCGATGGCGGAGGTGGGGAACTTCACGTGGACGCGTTCCAGGGTGTCGTCCAGGCCGTCGCCCGCCAGACCGAGGACGAGCTCCTCCAGACCGGGGTTGTGGCCGACCAGCAGCAGCGTCTCGACCTCGGCGGGCACCTCGTGCACGACGTCCAGCAGTTCGGCCGCGTCGGCGCCGTAGAGGCGCTCGTCGTGCCGGACGGGTGGCGGGGTGCCCCACTGGGCGGAGGCGAGGTCCCAGGTCTGGCGGGCGCGGACGGCGGTGGAACACAGCGCGAGGTCGGGCAGGAAGTCGGCCTCGACGAGCGCGCGGCCCGCGGCGGGTGCGTCCCGGCGGCCGCGCGGGGCCAGTGGGCGCCGGTGGTCGGGGACGCCCTCGGGCCAGGCGGACTTGGCGTGTCGCAGCACGACAAGGCGGCGCAGCGGCCCCGCCCCGGCGCGCGCGATCACGCGAAAGTTCCCAGCTCGCGGGTCAGTTCCAGACCGAGGAGCCGGTCGGCGTAGGCGTACGTCTCGAAGCGGGCGCCCTCCGGGAGGTCGGAGGCCTCGACCCGGCGCAGGACGCGCAGCACCCCGGGGATGTCCAGATCGTCCTCCCAGGCGGTACGCAGCTCTCCGCGGATGTCCTCGGGGACCGCCTTCGACGGATTGCGCGCCCATCCGGCGACGGCCCGACGCCAGCGTACGAGCGTGTCGTGGGCCTCCGACACGGCGGCCGCGTCGAGCCGTACGGGCAGGCCACGGCGGTGGGACAGCAACGCCAGCCGCAGCACACCGGGGTCGGTGTCCGCCGGGGAACCCGTGACCGGCGCGACGGCGAGCCGCACCCCGTCGGGTGTCGCCCCACCCTCGGCGACCACATGGACGACCTGCGGCCCGCCCGCTCCCGGGCCGCTGTCCCGGCCGTCCTCGAAGGGCCGGATGCCGAGCGCCGCGGCGCCCGCCCGTAGCTCCGCCCGGTCCCGTTCGGCGCTGAGCAGTGACCAGACCGGTGTACCCCCGATCTCCAGGGCGCGGGCGAGGACGTCGGCGACGAGCAGCACGCGCAGGGCGGTGCCGTCGTACCCGGGCACATGGGCCTCGACGCGGGTCGGGCCACGGCGGGCAGGGACGGGGTCGCCGGTTCGGGCGTCGATGATGTGCAGCACGCAGTGAGCGTAGGCGGGGTCGGTCTCGCGCGCAGTCAGGTGGCGCGGATTCCGGTCACGGGAATCCCGGTGCCCGGTCCGCTGTTGTCGCGCACATCAGCACTGGCAGGACTTTCAAGGAGGCCGAGCGTGTACGGCGACCCAGCAACGATCCGCAAGATCCTCACCGAGAGCGGCGACACCTGGGCGATCGTGGGCCTGTCGTCGAACCAGCGGCGCGCGGCCTACGGTGTCGCGGACGTGCTCCAGCGGTACGGCAAGCGCATCGTGCCCGTGCACCCCAAGGCGGAGACGGTCCACGGCGAGCAGGGCTACCCCTCGCTGGAGGCGATCCCCTTCGACGTCGACGTCGTGGACGTGTTCGTCAACAGCGACCTCGCCGGTGCCGTCGCCGACGAGGCGGTCGCGAAGGGCGCCAAGGCCGTCTGGTACCAGCTCGGAGTGATCGACGAGGCCGCGTACGAGCGCACCCGGGCCGCCGGTCTGGAGATGGTCATGGACCGCTGCCCGGCCATCGAGATCCCGCGGCTCGGCTGACCGGCCGGAGTTCCCGACTACCCCTGCCCCTCGCACGCGTTGATGTAGTACAGCTCGATCTCCACCCGGTCCGCCGAACCCCCGGACCAGAACGGTCGTGTGCCGACGTTCCCCCCGCAGAAGGCCTGGGGGCGCTCGGACTGGAGGATGCGGTTCACGTCCTCCGCGAGGTCCGTCGCCGCTCCCAGCTGGGCCTGCGGGGCCACTCCGAACGTGATGACCATGCCGATGCGGCGGTCGTCGCCGCTCTTGCGGATCTCCTTGTCCAGGGCCGCGACGACCTTCTTGCGGTCGGCCGCGTTCAGGGTGCCCCTGCCGGAGGCGCGCCCGGTCGCCCCCGAGGACAGGGAGACGGCGAAGGTGTGCCGCTTGGGGTCCAGTCCGAGCGGACCCTTGGCGGTCCGGGAGGGGGAGGGCGAGGCGCCGGTGGGCGAGGCGGACGGTTTGGGGGTCCTGCCGGTGCCGGACGCCTCGTCCGTGCCGTCGGAGGCGACCATGCCGAGCACGACGAGGAACAGCACCAGGAACAGGTCCGCGAAGAGCCAGCCCGCGAGGTGGCGCGGGGCGACGCCGGTGCCCGTGGGGCGTCTCCTCATCCGTGGTCCTGTCCGTACCAGTCGTCGCCGGGGCGGCGCGGCGGCGGTGTCCCGGCCCCGCCGTCCGGCCGGGGAGTCCCGGGCGGGGGCTGCGGGCTGCCGCCGGCGTGCCCGTTCCCCCGTCCGCCGTTGTGGGAGCCGTTGGACAGGCCGTCGGAGTTCGACATCGGCAGCGGGCCGTAGCCGCCCGGCCGGTCGTTCTGGAGCAGGGCGAGCACCCGTTCCAGGGCGTCCATGTAGGAGTACATCCGCTCGCTGTTGTCATTGAGGAGCTGCATGGCCACGCCGACCTTGCGGGTGGTCTCCGAGACCTCGTCGGCGACCGTGGCGTGCACCCGGTTGGCCTCCTGGGAGCTGCCGGCGGCCTTGCGCAGTTCAGCGAGCAGCCGGGTGAGGGCTTCCCGGGTCGCCGTCTCGTCGGCGCGCAGGTCCTCGCGCATCCGGGCGAAGTCGCGCAGCAGCTGGTGCGGCACGGTCAGGGAGCGGCCCATCGCGCCCAACTCGCCCGCCGACTCGGTCCACTTGTCGATCGCGGTGACGAACCTGCTCTCCGGGCCGGGCTCGAAGATCTTCTCCATCCGGTCGGCGCTGTCCGACATCGTGCGGGAGAGTTCCGCGGTGCTGCGGGTGATGTCCCGTGCGATGCCGACGAGTTGGCCCGCGGGCACGGCCTGTGCCTCCAGCACCGCGTGCTTGGCGAGCTCCATGGTGAGGACGGCCAGCTGTCCGGCGACCCGGCCGCGCAGCCGCTCGCGGGAGGCGTCGCGCTCGGCGGCCCATTCGAGGCGTTGCAGCCACAGGGTCGCGAGGACCACCCCGCCGATGAGGACGACGACAAGGAGCACCGCGGTACCGCCGAGGCCCGAGGACCACAGCGTCAGGAAGTTGGTGCCCTTCGGGGCGTCCTCGAAGTCCCGGAACGCGAACCACAGGGACAGCCACGTCAGGACGATGGGCAGGAAGACCGCCACGTCCCGGAGCGTGGACACGATGGCGATGAGCCCGCTCTTGCTCGCCGGTTCGTCCGGCACCAGGGTGTCGGGCGGATAGGCGTGCAGCAGGTCGACGCCGGACAGGGCACGCCCGCCGGCCCGGGCGTCGTCGGCGATCCAGGTCAGCACCGAGCGCCCGGGGCTGTCCTCGGGGCACTCGCCGGCCAGGTCCGCCAGCCGGTCGGCGGCCGTGCGCAGGGTGTCGGAGGGATCGGGGGCGGGCGGCGCGGGTTCCGGGGCGGGGGATTCGGGTGCGGGCTCCGGGACGGGTGGCGCGGGCTGGTGCCGGGTGGGTTTCCTGCTGGCCAAAACCTCTCCTCAGTACCAGGTGTCGCGGCGGGACGGATCGCGGTCGTGCCCGTCGTCCGGCCGGGCGGGCAGATGTTCCCGGAAGTACTGCTGGACGACGGCGGCGAAGACGGTGTCCTGGGCCTTGCCCCGGCGGCAGCTGTCCGCCAGTGCCTGGAGCAGATACGGCGACGGCGTGCGGCCCGCCGCTTCCAGGACGTCCATCACCTCGCGCTGGCCGACCGACTCCCCCACCGTGCACAGCAGGAGGAGCCGGTACAGACGCACCGCCCGCCAGGGGCTCTGGGGCGCCATGCGGTCCACGGCCTCGGCGAGGAACCCGGTGCGGCGCAGTACGTCGAAGGGGTCGCGGCGTTCCCGTCCGGCGTCGCGGCGCCGGACGCAGTTCTCCAGCAGGGCGCGGGCCTGCTCCGGTGCGACCCGGCTGATCCGTTCGACCTCGCTGAGCAGGTCGGCCATCGCGAAGCGCTCCACCATCACCCTCATCAGGTCGTCCAGCGCCTTGCGGGAGACGCCGATCTGCTGGGCGGTGCGCAGCAGGGGCAGCACGTCGAAGCTGACGCGGCGGTGCGCGGCGCGCTCCATCCGTTCGTGCAGCACGCGCAGCACGACCTGGTCCTCGGGCGGCCGTACGGCGAGCTCGCGCACCAGGTCGGGGGCGCCGCCGTGGGCTCCCGCGTCGAGGCAGCGGTGCAGTGCCCAGGTGTGGATCTCGGGCCGCAGGTGCCGGTAGGGCCCTGCTTCGAGGGTGTCCGCCCGCCACAGGGCCACCAGGTGGGCCAGCTGGCCCTCGGTCAGCCGGTCCAGTTCCAGCTGCACCCTCGGCAGCGAGGTGGGGCTGCGCAGATACGCGTCCTCCTTCTGCGTCAGGTCGCCGCGCGGGGCGGCCTCCAGCAGACTCGTGACGTCGCTCATCAGCCCGGGGGCCACCTGGTGTCCCGCCGCCCAGTCGCGGATCTGCGCGGAGGTGCCCATCGGCTGCGCGGGCGCCAGCCGGGTCAGCGCGTCCGCGCCGCGGCGCCGCTGGAAGGCGACCAGCCGCGCGGCCTGGTCCCGCAGGGGCCCGCCGGGTCCCGGGGTGGCTTCGGCGTGGATGCGGCGCCGCGCCGACTGGAGAGTGCCGGCACCCTCACGTCGTACGAAGACGAACTGGGGCAGGTCCTTGGCCCCGTCGTTCTCCTCGCGGGTGGCGAAGCTCCAGCTGCCCGCGACGACCCGGCCCAGCAGCCCGGCCAGCACATGGATGACGACCTCGCCGTCGACGGGTGAGCCGAGCACGGTCAGGGGTGCTCCGGGCTCCTCCATCAGCGCCTCGGCGAGCCGGAGGAGGAACTCGTCGGGGAGGTCGGCGGCGGCCGTGTCGAGGGCGTCGAGGAGCCGCTTCTCCTCCAGGAGCAGTCGGCGGACCAGGTCCAGGGGGACCCGCTGCGGCGACTCCGAGGCGGACTCCTGCGGTGTGTTCCCGTCGAGGAGGGCGTCCTGGCGGACCTGCGGGGGCAGCCAGTCGTCCCAGTCGCTGCGGCACGCGGCGAGCGCGAGGGGGAGGTCGATGCCGGTGGCCGGGCCGGTCAGGACGTGGGTGAGGGTGGAGCCGGCGCGGCCGTGCGGGTCACGCACCGGGACCTTGCGCAGGACGGCCGCCTCGGGGCCGTAGCGCAGGTAGACGAAGCCGGGGGCGGTGTCACCGGGGTGCTCCTGGGTGGCCCACACCATGTTCTCTATACGGCTGTTCCAGCGCAGCAGCGCCTCCCGGTCGAGTGAGGTGGTGACCGGGCCGACGTCGCCGCGTCCGGTCAGGGAGCGCTCGGACCAGCGGTAGACGGTGATGTCGGCGCGCGGACCGCCGTGCGGGGGCGGGCTCATGTGCCGTGGCCCCCTCCGCGCAGCAGGGCGTCCGCGGCCGGTCCGGTCATGACGCCCTTCATCGCGAACAGTGCCAACAGCGGTCGCAGTACCCGGTGTTGGCGGAACAGCGTCTCGTCGAAGCGGCGCGCGACCGCCCGGTCGCCCTGTTCGCGGGGTCCGGTGCCGGTGGCGGAGGCGAGGTGCAGGGTGGAGCCGAGGCATTCGCCGGCGAGTTGCAGCCAGTCGCCGCCCCCGCGGGCGGCGAGGAAGGCGTACACGTCCTCGCTCTCCCGCTGGACGGTGCTCAAGTCGCCTTCGGCGTCGGGCTTTTCGTGCAGCCAGTCGTCGATCTCCCGGTATCCGCGAAAGCGCAGCAGATCGCTCTTGGTCACGGCCAGCGCGCACGGGACCGGCAGGAACGGGACGGCCGGGTCGGCCTGCTGGCGCAGCCGCTGGCGGACGTGCTCGAAGGCCGGGTCGCGGCCGGTGGCCCCGCCGTGCGAGGTCAGTCCGGGGATGCGGGTGGGGTCGACGACGCACAGCAGGGCGCTGAGCCGGTTGAGGAAGTCCGCCTCCCGGCCGGGGCGTTCCAGCCGGCCGCCGGCCACGTCGAAGAAGATCACGCTGTGCGATCGGCCGGAGTGCTCGTCGGTGACGACGAGGCCGGTGGCGTAACGCAGTTCGGGCCGGTCGGCGGTGGCCCGGAGTTCCTCGCGGCGGTCAATGAAGGGCGCGACGACCTCGTTGAGGTAGTGGTGGTAGCGCTGGGGGTCCAGCGCCTCGACGCGCAGCCCGTAGCGCCGCATGACGGTGGTCTTGCGCGCCTGGTCGATGATGGCGGCGAGCAGGTGGGACTTGCCGGTGGAGGAGGCGCCGACCAGCCCGATGCGAACCGGCTCGGTGCCGAACATCGGGTAGCGGTCGGGGAGTTCGTGCTGCGGTACGTCGTCGTTGCCCGGGCAGACCACATAGGTGCGGGCGAGCTGGGCGTTGCGCTCGGCGTCCGAGTGGACGGGCAGGTCCCGCTCGGGCACCATCTCGCCGGACGCGTCGAGGACCACCCGCTCGGCCGTGTCCCAGTTCAGCGCCCGCAGGCACATCGGGCACTCGACGGCGCCGAGGGCGCGGAGCGGACGGTCCGGGAGGATCCGCAGGCGCTGTCCCACCCGCCGCCACCACACCGGTGGTCCTGCGGCGGCGCTGACATGCCGTTTGGCCCGCAGGCTCCCGGCGCCGCTTGCCTGCCGGGCGCGCAGGGCGCGGAACTCCTCGCGGGCGTGGGCCTCGCGCGCCCGTTCCCGCTCCGCGAGCGGGCGCTCCAGCAGTCCTTGCGGGGCGTCGCCTTCGGCCAGCCTGCGGGCCAGTTCGCGGGCGGGCGGGGTCACCGTGGAGCCCAGCGGGAACGCCGAGCGGAGCAGGTCCTGGAGCCAGTCCTCATGGCCCTGCGCGACCAGGTTGTGGACGCGCGGGTTGGAGACGCCGCGCGGCAGGGTCTCGCCGGTGGCCATCCAGAACGCCACCAGCGCGGCACTGAGCACGTCCTGGTCGGCGGAGGCGAGCAGCCCGGGCCGGAAGCCGGGCGCGTCCCAGTCGGTGACCGGCCGGTCGGGCAGGGGCTCGGTGGCGTACACCGCGCCTTCCAGTCCGGCCAGTTGGAGGCCCTCGGCCTCGTCCCACCACAGGTGTTCGGGGCTGATCCGGCCGTGCACGAGCCGGGCCTTGTGCAGTGCGGCGACGGCCTCGAAGAGGTCCTGGACGACCCTGCGCAGTCTCGGTCCGTGCAGCCGGTCCGGGGAGGCGAAGCCGGCCAGGCGTTCACCGCGGCAGTCGAGGATCAGCTTGTGCGGGCGCTCCGAGGGGTCGTAGGCGAGGACATGGGCGAGCTGCCGGGGCACCTGCGAGCCGTGGAAGTCGGCCACACTGCCGAAGAGTTCGGCGTGGCGGCGCATCTGCCGCTCGGCGTCGGGCCCCACCGCCTCCTGCACCATGACCGGATGCCGGCCGGGCATCCGGCGGTAGCGCCGCACCCGGAAGGGAGGCAGGTCGAACCGGGCGTGTTCCCCCGTCTCCGCCTCGAGGTCGAAGACCGCCTCTTCTCCGTCGCCGGAGCCGGGCCGTCGCCCCCGGAACTCCACCACCCCCGCGTCTCCTCCCCGTCGAACCGCGTGGAAGACCAACTATCACAGAACGTTGCCCGGCCGGGCCCTGCTTCAGGCAGAGCATCCGGATGAGTGCACCTGCCCTCCACATTCTCCTGACGGCTGATCAACTTCGGTTGGTGGAAGCCGAGTCGGAGATCGGTCCCGGCCGGTACAGTCGAGGCACGACGGGAGGGGGCGCCCATGGCGGCACTGACGGCTGTGCGGTTGCACCGCGACGGAGTACTGCGTGTCGTCGCCACCCTCTACGAGGACGCCACCGACGCCAAGCAGCTCCTCTACCGCCTGGGCGCGGACCCGTCGCGGCTGCCGCAGTTCGGGGGCGCCCAGGCGCCGCTCAGCACCTGGTTCGCGGTCTGCCGACTGATCGAGAACGGGGCGTTCGGGTTCACCCTGGAGGACCTGCTCGCGGAAGCCGCCCAGGACTATCCGGGCAACCCGGTCCTGCGCTCGGTGACGGCCGGTCCCGCCGCCCCGCCGGACGAGCCGGCCCTCCTCGTCCCGCCGGACGAACTCACGGTCCTGTGCCTGCTCGCGGGGCCGAAGGAGGAGTCGCGGCTCCAACTGCGCCTGGAATACCGCACCATCGAGGAGGCCGCCCGCCGGGGCAGCCGTCGCGCCCTCGACATCCGGCTGTCGGCGGCGACCCGGCGCCAGGACGTGATCCCGGCGCTCACCGAACACAAGCCGGACGTCCTGCACTTCGGCGGACACGGCGCGCCGAGCGGCCACCTGCTCCTCGAGGAGGACGACGGCTCGGTCGCCCCGGTCGCCGCCGAGGCCCTCGCCGCGGTCCTGCACGCCGTGGGCGGAGTGAGCGTGGTCGTGCTCAACGCCTGTCATCTGGGCCGCTACGCGAAGGTGCTCGCCCCGCACGCGCAGGAGGTCATCGGCTCCCCGGAGCGGCTCGCGGACCAGGACGCGCTGGCCTTCTGCCGGGACTACTACGCGGCGCTGGCCCTCGGCGCGTCCTGGGAGGGCGCCTTCGACCGGGGCCGGGCGGGCGTCGGCCTCGGCCCGCGCGGGCTGCCGGACCTGCGGCGCGAGGTGCGAGCCCGGGAGGGCGACACGGTATGACGGACCCGCGGCCCCGCACCGTGAGCGTGCACGTCCCCCAGGGCGTGAACGTGGCCGAGCGGCGCCGCCGCAGCCAGGAGCGGGAGCGCGCCCAGACGCGGGCGGAGACCGTCGGCGGACCGAGCCCGGCGGCGTACGACTTCCTGCTCGGCCAGGCGGGCGGGAGCCGCGAGTCGGACGCCCTGCCGGGCTGGGACGACGACGAGCCCGGCGAGGAGGTCACCGTCGTCACCTCGCAGTTGCTGCGCAAACTCGGCTCGGCGGGCACCACCTGCCCCGTCTGCCACCACTCCTTCCGGCTGGGCGAGCAGATCTCCATCGAGCGCGCGGAGACCGGCCCCGGCGTCGTGCTCAAGCACCGCAGCCGACTGCTCGACTGCCTCAACCCCGAGGCGGGCGCGCAGACTTCCGCGACGGCCGCGCTGTTCCACTCGGGGCTCGACGAGGCCAACCCGCCGCCACCGGAACTGTCCACCGTACGGCTGCAGGGCGACCACCCCCTGCTGCGGCTCCACCCGGGTCCGGGCGGCGGAGCGCACACCCGGCACCGGTGCTGGGTGTGCGGCCACACCTTCCGCCCGGACGAGGTGGTCATCCACTGCACCTGCTCGCCGCACGCTCCGACCTGCGCGAGCGCCGTCCACCGGGACCCCGACCACGGCCTGGTCTGCTACGACGACTGGAAGGCGCAGCATCCGGGGGTGCCGTGTCTGATGCTCAACTCCCTGCGGGACACCCGGTGACCGGGGACCGGTTCGCGCGGCACGCCCTGATCCCCGGCTGGGACCAGAAGCGGCTCGCCGGGGCGACGGTCGTGCTGGCGGGCGCCGGGGCGCTGGGCAACACCGTGGCTCAGACGCTCGCCCTGTCCGGTCTGGGCCGGCTGGTGGTGTGCGACCCGGACACGGTCGCCGTCAGCAACCTCAGCCGCTGTCCGCTGTTCCGTGCGGCGGACGTGGGCCGGCCCAAGGCGCGCGTCCTCGCTCGGGCGCTGACGGACCTGGCGCCCGACACGGTGGTGGACGCGCGCGAGGCGCCGCATGTCTCGGGTGCCGGGCTGGCCGAACTGCGCGCGGCCGACCTGGTGGTGGGCGCGCTGGACAGCCGGGCGGCCCGGATCGCGCTGGCCGGGCGGTGCACGCTCGCCGGGACGGGCATGCTCGACGGCGGCACGCACGCGTGGGGCGGCGAGGTCGCCTGGTTCCCGCCGGGCGGACGCTGCTGGGCCTGCGGCCTCGGTCCGGCCGAGCGAGCGGTGCAGGACGACCCCTGGTCGTGCGCGGCACCCGGTCCGGCCGGTGCGGTGGGCGCCTCGGCCCCAGTGTCCGCGCTGGTCGGCACCTGGCTGGCCGACTTCGCCGTACGACTGCTGCTCGGGCTGTCCGTGCCGGACGCGCCGCTGCGGATCGACGCCGCCGGTCTGGCCGTACCGCTGTCCGGGACCGCGCCGCGCGACCGGCCCGACCCCGGCTGCCCGTTGCACGAGCGGCTTCCCGACGGGGTTCCGGTGCTGCCGCTGGACCACGGGGCCACGGTGGCCGAGCTGTTGGACCACGTGGACATGCGCGAAGAGCCCCTCACCTGGGCAGGATTCAGCAGGCCGGTGCGGCGGCGGGCGGCGGTGCCCGCCGTCACCTCCCGGCTGCGGTCCGCGCCCGCCTCGGCGCGGCTGAGCGCACTGGGGGTGGCGCCGCGCGAAGTGCTGCCCGTGGCCCGGCGGGACGGATCGGGGCTGCGGTACGTCGAGTTGGCCGCGACCGCGGCTGAACCGGTGGGTGCGCCGGGCGAGTCGGGCCAGGAACGCCGCGCGACAACGGAGGGTGCCGGGTGAGGGACGAGCTGTACAACGAGCTGGAGCGGGTGATCAACCCCCGGGAGGGCGAGATCATCCTGCGGACCATCGGTTTCCCGGAGAGCCGGCTGCCGTCGGTGGACGCGACGTCACGGGTCTACTGGTCCGAGGCGCGCCGTCTGATCGACGCGGGCGTGCTCGTGGACGGCGAGGCCCAGCTGGCCCGCGCGGTGCACAACGAGTACCCGGGCAACGCCCTGTTCCGGGCCTCGGTCGAGGCGCTGGAGCCGGTCACCGAGCCGCCGACGCCGCCCCGCGCCGAGCCGCACGCCACGCACCCGGGCTCGGCGGGCCCCTCCGGTGCGGAGCGGTATCCCACGCTGGTCTTCGTGTGCAGCACCCACCACGCCGCGTTCATCCACGAGGTGCGCGAAGTCGACCCCCAGGCCGAGATGTTCTTCGTCAGCCAGGGCGAGGAGGCCCAGGTCGGACAGATCGCGATGTCGCTGACGTACGAACTGGCGCCCGGTCAGATCGACGCGCTGCGCGGGCGGTTGGTCGGCGCGGGTGCCCCGGCGGACCTGGAGCTCCTCCAGGAGGTGTACGACCACCGCCCCTATCTGCTGGAGGCGCTCCGGGTCAACGGCCCCGACCAGCAGCCCTACGACCTGGCGGGCGTGCCCTCGATCACGCCGGTGCGGGACATCGCCGCCGCCGTGCTCGCCCACTACGAGGGCCGCATGGGGCGCCGCCCGCGTACCGTCGTCGACCACCAGCAGCCGGACGGCAGCTTCCGTCGCCTCGACCCGGCGCAGTCCCTGCACGAAGCGGGGGTGCGCGAGGGCGAGACCCTCAACGTCTATCCCGAAGCCACCGCCGGCAACGCCCAGTTGCGGATGCAGGCGATCATCCGGGTCCGCGAGGAGATGCAGCGCTACGCGGACCAGCACGCGGACTTCGAGATCGTCGACACGGACGACCCGGAGTTCCCCACCGACTACGAGATCCGCTTCAAGGGATCCGGTCTGCGCCTTCCCGACCAGCAGAACGCGAACACCTTCCCGCGCCCGGAACTGCAGGAGAGGCACAACGCGCTGATCCTGCTGGGCCCGGACTTCCCGCTGGTCGCCCCGGCCGTCTTCTGGCTGAGCCCGATCTTCCACCCCAACATCAAGGGGCCCGATCCGCAGTACCCCCAGGCCGAAGGGGCCGTCTGTCTGGGGGTGCTGGCGCACTCCTGGCGTCCGGCCCTGGACTTCGGCCAGCTGTGCCAGATGCTCGTGGACATGGCTGGGTATCGTAACTACGAGATCACGGACAGTTTCAACCCGATCGCGGCTTATTGGGCCCAGACCGAGGAAGGTGCGGCCATGATCGAGGCCATCGGGGGCAAGCCGCCGATGGCGGCCCCGCCTCCCGAGGACGGCGCCCTGCGCGTCGGCGCCCTGCGGATAAGGCCCACGGACGGGGTGGCCGATGGCACTTGACATCGAGCTGTTCCGGGGCGAGTCACGGCAACTGGTGCGCACCGAGGCCCTGATCTCACTGCTGAAGCCGGCCTTCGCGGCGGAGACGGCCCCGTTCAAGGGCAACGCGCGCTTCGTCCTGATGCTGCGCAACGACCCCGGCCCCGACACCTACGAGGGAGACCCGCACCTCACCAATCTCCGTGCCGACTTCGGGTACATCCATGTCAAGATCCACATGGAGGGACGCGTGGTCCACCAGAAGCCCTACTCCGTGAACAGTCTCGTCGGCCCGATCCTCGCCCGGCTGGCCCGTGAGCTCGCCCCGGAGGAGCGCCGGTGGGCGTTCCGTATCGCGGGGCTGCCCTCGCCCGAGGACGATGACTCGGCCCAGCGGCTGCCTCCGGTGGTGGACGGCACGGACGACATCGACACCTCCCGCTCCACCCGGCTGGCGTTCGGCATCCGTCCGGCGGCCGAACCCCAGATCCCGCTGCTGGACCTCGCCGAGTACGGGATCGAACTGACCGATACCGAGGCACCGGTGACCGTGCTGCTCGGCGCCGGGGTGCGGCGGCGGCTGATGGAGATGGAGCTGTCGACCGAGATCGAGGAGGGCGGCTTCCTGGTCGGGCGGGCCTTCCGGCGGGCGGACGTCCCGGAGCTGCACGCGGTCATCGTCGACGAGGTGCTCCCGGCCGAGCACTCGGGGGCCTCGCTGATGCACTTCACGTTCACCGGGGACTCGTTCGGCGCGATGAACCGCACCCTCGGCGACCGTCAGCTGGTCGGCTGGTACCACACGCACCTGTTCCAGACCGAACGCACCATCGGCCTCTCCCGCACCGACATCGACCTGCACCGGGACACCTTCCGGCGCCCCTGGCAGGTGGCCGCCCTCATCAACCTCACCTCGCGTCGGCGGGTGCTGACCTGCTACGCCTCCTCCGACGACTGGATGGCCCCCTGTCCGATCCGGAACCTCGATGACGACGCTGACAAGCACCGTAGTACGCATCCTTCACTGGGCCATCACTGAACCGGCGCCCGGCGGCACACCCTCACCGCCCCCCACCACCTCGGCCCGGCCGCACGGGACCGCGGACGACCCCGTCGCCCTGCTGGAGCGGCTGGCCCGGGTCACGGCGGCCCGGCTGCGACTGTCCGACCCGCCGCTCGGCGATCGCGGGCCGACCGGCCTGGAGCCGCTGATGGTCGCCGCCGCGCTGGCTCTGCGGGACGACCCGGCGACCGCCCGCCAGGCGGTGTTCGGGGTGAACGGCACAGGTACCGTACGGGATCTGATGTGCCGTCATGGCCTGGTGGGCCGGGCGCTGTCGGCGACGCCGGTCGACGCCGAGCTGCGGGCGGACCTGCTGCGCGCCTCCCCCCTCACCGCGCTCTTCGACGACCCTCCGCCCGACGCGCGGGAGCAGTGCGGTCAGCTCCTCGACCGGTTCCTCGACCACCCCGAGGGCCGGCGTACGGCGGTCGCGGCCCTCGCGGCACCGCCGCCCTCACCCGAGACCGCCCGCCACCGCGCGGCGCTGCTGCGCCGGTTCCGCTTCACCCCGGGGGAGAGAACAGTCGTGTACGAGGTGTACGAGACGGCACTGCTGCACCACGGCGAGCACTACCGCCGACTCACCGACGACATACGGCAGTTGGTTGGCGACAGCCCGGCCCGGCTGCTGGAGGACGACACGCGCGGACAGTGGGCGCGGGCCACGCTCGACTGGTGGGAACCCCTGGCCGTCCTGGCCCGCCGCCACCCCGGGGAACTGCGCCGCCGCAGGATGCTCGAGGGGTATCGCACGGGCGTGGGACTGCACCGTGTCTACGGCCGGGTGCGGGAGTTCGAGGGACTGCGCGAGGTGCTGGACCGATGACCCGACCCCTGCGCCTGGCCACCGCGGACCACGACGGCCGGATGGACCTGCTCGGCGCCTCGGGCGACCGCCCGCTGCGGGAGGTGCTGGCCTCGTGCGAGGTGTGGCTCCTGGACCCGCTGGACGCGGAGCTGCTGGAGCGGCCCTGGTCGGAGTTCGGTCCGGACGTCCGGCTGCGCACCGAACTCGCCCCGGGGACACCGCTGTTCGCGCCGCCGGGCGTACGGTCACTCGTCAAGGACGAGCCGCCACCGCCGGACACGGGGGTCGAGTCCCCCACCGAACCCGGTCCCGCCACCGGTGCCGAGTCCCCCACCGGTCCCGAACCGGCCGCCCACCCGGAGAAGATCACCGACGCCGAGGCCGTCCGGCTCGCCTACTACCCGCACATCGAGGCCGTCGCCTCCCTGCTGCGCAGCGGACTGCCCGTCCTCGTCATCAGCGAGAAGCTCGTCGTGACCCACCTGTGGCAGGAGATGGTCACCCTCGCCGAGTGCCGCGGCATCCGCCTCGACGACGACTCCCCCGAGGACAGCGCCGGCCGCCCCTCCGACGATCCGGTCGCGGACATGTCCGGCGCGTCGATGAACACCCGCCAGCGGCGGCTGGCCCGACTCCGCGCCCAGCTCGAGGAGTTGAAGGAGGGCGACGTCATCGTCCTCACCCACCTCGACCTGCTGGCCGGCAGCGCGGACCTCGGCCGGCACGCCGAGGCCCGCGAACTGGTCGAGCTGCTGTACGCCTTCCCGGACCAGCTGGTCCTGGCCTTCGCCGACCCGACCCTGCCGCTGCCGGACGTGCTGGCCGAGCGGTTCAGCGCCCGGGTCACCCTCAGCGGTCTGCCGCCGAAGGTCCGGACACCGGAGCACGAGGAGAGTCTGCTGGGAGTCGCCCTGGTGACGCGGGAGGAGGCCGGGACCTTCGAGGGGTTCCAGCCGCGCGAGTTCTACAAGCACGTGGCCGGCATGAACCCCGTACGGCTGCGGCAGGCCATGCGGTACGCCCACGAGCAGCACCGCGAGCAGTCGAGCCGGCCCACGCTCCAGGACCTGCGGGAGACCCTGCTGACCTTCAAGGCGCAGCAGTCCTCCCACTTCGAGGTGCCCAATGTGACGCTGGACGACATCGGCGGCTACGAGGAGGTCAAGGACGAGATCCGGCGGACCCTCGCCATCATCAGCGGGGCCCAGAGTCTGCCGGACGACATGGAGGAGGTGCGCTCCGAACTCGTCCCGCGCGGCATCATCTTCTACGGCCCGCCCGGCACCGGTAAGACCCTGTTCGCGAAGGCCATCGCCAACGGCATGAACGCCACCATCCAGGTGGTGTCGGGGCCCGAGGTCACCGACATGTACGTCGGCGAGAGCGAGCGCAAGGTGCGGGAGATCTTCGCGTCGGCGCGGCGCAGCGCACCCTCCGTCATCGTCTTCGACGAGATCGACGCGATCACCATGGAGCGCAGCAGCCGACCGGACGGCGGCACCCGGGCCGGCAACAGCGTGGTCGCACAGATCCTCACCGAGATGGACGGCTTCCGGCCCGAGGTGCCGATGCTGGTGATCGGCACCACCAACCGCATCGACATCATCGACAAGGCGCTGCTGCGGCCGAGCCGGTTCCGCTCGATCGCCATCGCGCTGCCCGACGTCACGGCGCGCCGGGCGATCCTGCGCCACCACGCCGGCCGCTATCACATCTCCCTGGACGACGAGGTCCTGGAACTGATCGCCGAAGCCACCGCGGGCCGCAACGGCGACGAACTGCGCTCGCTGATGCGGGACGCGTTCGTCGGCCGCCACATGCACGGCATCGAACCGGACGCGCGCCGGCTGGGCTGGCTGGTGGGCCGGCTCCAGCAGGGGCGCCTGGAAATGATCTCGGAGCGCCGATGACCTTCGCGACCTTCCCGGAGCGCCGATGACCACCGCGACGACCACGTGGAGCGACGAGGACCTCTCGGCCGTGCGGCGGCTCAAGGCGCTCGGCCGCAGTGTGGAGCAGCACTTCGTGGGGCGGCGGCTCGCTCTGGATCTGCTGGAGGTCGCGGTGATCGCGCATGAGCACGTGCTGCTGCTCGGCCCGCCCGGCACCGGCAAGACGGACCTGGTCAGCCGGTTCGCCGCGGGCCTCGGCGGCCGTCCCTTCGTGCGGCTGCTGACCCGGTTCACCGAGCCGGCCGAGCTGTTCGGGCCGGTGGACGTGCCCGCCTTCCAGAACGGCGCCCAGTACCGGTTCCGCACCGAGGGGATGCTGCCCACGGCACAGGTCGCCTTCCTCGACGAGATCTTCCAGAGCGGCAGCCCGATCCTCAACACCCTGCTGACGGTGATGAACGAGCGGGTGTTCCACAACGGCCACGACATCGAGTCCGTGCCGCTCATCACCCTCGTCGGCGCCGCCAACAGTCTGCCGCAGGACCCGTCGTTGCTGGCCTTCGCCGACCGGTTCCTGCTCAGGCTGACGATCCCGCCGGTCGCCGGGAACCGGCTGGACGAGCTGCTGGCGAAGGGGTCCGCACGGGGCACCCCGGCCGAGGGTGACGGGCACAGTTGGATCGAGCCCGCCGCGCTGGGCCGTCTGGGCCGCCAGCTGGCGCACGCCGATCTGAGCGCGGTCACCCCCGAGTACGCCGAGCTGGTCCGTGAACTCCTGGGCCAGGGCGTGACGTTGTCGGACCGCCGGATCATCCGCGGACAGCGCCTGGTGGCGGCCGCCGCGCTGCGGGCCGAGCGGGTGCGGGCCGAACCCGCCGACCTGTGGCCGCTGGAGCACTTCTGGTCCGACCCTGCCCACGCGACGGTGGTGCGGGACGCGGTGCGGCGCCGTACCGGCGGGCCGGGCGAGGATCCCGACGAGCCGGCCCGCACCATGCAGCGCCTGGTCTCCGAGGCCCGGATCCTCAGACGCCAGGTCGACGCCGGTTCGCCGCCCGCCGCGGTCGAACGTGTGTTGCGACAACTCAACGCCCTGAGACTGGAGTTGAGGCGTGCGGTTCCCGGCAACCGAGAGGGCGAAGGGGAGGTCGCGCGTATCATTGACGAGACTCTGAAATTGCTGGACCAGGGCTGACGCACACCGAAGGGCGCGCTCCGGGCGCGCCCCCGCTGCGGAATGAGGGGGACACCAGCTACATGTGCAATCCGCGCAGGGTCCGTGTCGAGGCCACCCGGGACGTCGTCGAGGCGTGGGAACTCGCCCTGGAACGCCGCGCCCGCGCGAGCGACTCCGTGGTCAGCGAGCTGGAGGTGCGCCATCCCTTCGGCGGCACCCTGGGACAGGCCACCCGCCTGGTCTTCGAGCGCACGCTCGCCACGGCCGACGACTGGCACGTGGAACAGGGCGGCCATGTACTGACCCTGCCGGACGGTCAGGTCCGCTACGACCCGGGCACCGGCGAACTCGTCGTCACCGCCCGCCTCGAGGACTCGGTGACCGCCGAGGGCCGCGCCTCCGAGACCCTGCGGGGCGCGGTGCGGGAGCAGGCGACCGGCAGCGCCGAAGGGCGGTACTACGCCGACGGGTTCGCCGGGCGGACCCGTGAGGTGGCCGAGCGCGAGGCGCAGGTGGCGGCCGAGGCCGACGCGGTGCAGCGGGCGCGCGAGCTGGCCGGCCGGCTGCGGATGCAGGCGGACCGGGAGTCGGCGACGGCCGCCGCCGCCGCGCAGGCACGGCTGCAGGAGGCCGCCGACGCCGACGCGCGGGCCCGGCTGGCCGAGGAGCGGGAACGGGTGCGCGCCGACCTGGAGACCCGCAACCGGGAGCGGATCACCGCACTCGGCCGGGACGGACTGCGCGCGGTCAACGGCGTCCTGGCCACCGCCTATCAGAGGGCCCTGCTCGACTTCGCCCGGCAGCACGGCGCGACCGGTGTCCGCCAGCAGGAGTCCGAGGACGGCATCGACATCGAGTTCGAGCTCGATCTCGGGATGGAGAACTGACCGATGCGGGTGCGTGTGCGGTTCCGCTTCAACACGGAGACCGGAGAGGTCGAGCTGTTCCAGGTGGACGACATCGGCTCCGGCTCCGGCCCCGAGCACGATGCCGAGCACGACCGGATCAGCGCCGAACTGGGGCAGGTCCTGGCCCGCAGGCCCGATGTCGAGGAGATCTCGCCGTTCGAGGAACCACCGCGGTGGCGGCACGACCCGCAGCCTGCGGCCGGCCTGCGATCCGAGGACGAGGAGACCGAGGCCTCGGGTGAACAGGAGAGATCGTGAGCCGGCGCACCCGGCTGCTGCTCAAGGCCGCGCGCTGCTACTCCGAGGCCCAGGCGCACACCGAGGCCGCCCGCTGCTACGACCTTCTGGGCTGGCAGTGGTCGGCGGCCGACGCCTATCAGCGGGCGGGCGACCTGGAGCACGCGGCCCGCACCTACCGCCAGGCCGGGCACCCGGAGCAGGCGGCCCGCTGCTACCGCCTCCTCGGCCGGCCCGAACTCGCCGCCCGCTGCTGGCAGGAGCGGGGCCGCCGCCTGGAGGCCGCCTGGGAGCTGCTCCTCGCCGGTGAGATCACCCCGGCCCGGCACTTACTTGCCGGCGCCGACGCCATCGGCAAGGGTCCGCAGCAGCTGCGCCTCGAATTGGCCCGCGCCCTCGCCGACCGCCTCGACGGCGGCCCCGCGGGCCCGCTGCTCGGCCTCTTCCCCCGCATCGAGGCCCGCCTGCCGTCCCTGGCCGCCCGCTCGGAGCGTCGGCTGATGCTGGACTGGGCCGTGGAGGCCGCCGACCGCGTCGAGCGGTTCGACTGGGGCGCACGCCTCTTCCGCGCGGCCTACGACGCCCCGGGCGGCGCCGACGTCCTGAGCCGCTGGCGGGACTGGGCCACGGACCGCCTGGGTTCCGCGGCCTGGCTCCCGTCGGAACCCGCCGTCGGCACGGACACCGGGCGAGCCGAAGGCCAGGCCGCGGGCCCTGTCGACGCCACGGCCGGGGAGCCGCACGCGTCGACGGACACCGGCCGGGCGGAGGGCCCCTGACCGATGGACCGCCCCGAGAGCCCGCTGCGCCGTCTGCTCAACCGCATCAACTCGGAGAGCGACACCGCGAGCGCCCCGCCGACCCCGTTCGTGGCCCGACCGGCGACCCGGGGTGCTCCCCCGCCGACGCCGCCCGCCCATCCCCCGGCGTATCCGCCGCGTCAGCCGGGCGCCGGCTCCGATCACGGCATCCGTTTCAGCGTGCGCCCGGCACGCCCCCCGGACGAGGACACCCCGGCACCGGTGCCGCCGGTGCCCTACTCACCGCCCCCGGCCGTCGAATGGCGGGTCGCCGGGCGTTTCCCCGCCGCGCACCGGGCCCTCGGCGCGATCGAGGCGCTGCGGAACGCGGGGGCGGCGGAATGGAGCTGCCACGCGGAGCCCGGCGGCGCGACGGTCTGGCTCCTCAGCGTCATCGGCCCGGCCGTCGGCGCCGAACTACTGACCCTGCACGGCGCGGAGGCCCTGCCGGTCCTCCCGCACGGCGCGCTCGCGGGGGGCCCGCGACAACTGGCCGATGTCCTGTCCTGGCCCCGGCTCGACGTGGTGGACCTGGTCTGCCGGCTGCCGCTCGCCCCGCCCGGCACCACGGCCCGCCGCACGCTCCATGTGCTCACCGCCCCGCAGTTGCTCCCCTCGGTCGTCCGCCAGGCTTTGGCGTTCGGCGTGGAGGTGTCGACGCTCGCCGTACGCGTGCGCGCGCTGGAGGGGACGGACCCGGCGGAACGGGAGACGACGCTGGTGTCCCTGGAGGGCCCCGACGCGGTCCCGCACGCCCTGACTGTCGCCCTGTCGGCCCTCCCCAGGACCTCGGTGTGCCGCCCGGTCGTGTCCTGCGAGCGGCTGCTGCTGGACGTACGACTGCACTCTCCCGTGTCCGACGCGCTGCTGTACTCCCCGGTACCCGAAGGGGAGTTGTGGCTGGTCGGCGACCGGGAGGAATGGCCTCCGCTGCGGCTGGAGCCGCTCGGCCCGCCCGCACCGGTGCCGGCGCGGCTGGTGGGGGTGCCGCCCGAACCCCCGGCAGCCAACCGGGGGTTGCCGGAAGGCGCGCGGGAACCCTCGGTGGAGGTCCGGGTCGTGGCGGACCCGGACGCCGGGACCGCGGTCGACGCGGTGCTGCTGCACGACGACGAACTCCCCCTGCTGCGCCGCTACTTGCCAGGCCGCCCGCTCGGCGAGGCCGGGTTCCTGCTGCCGGGCCCCGGCTGCCACCTGCTCCTCGAACCGGCGGGCCTGGCCCGGGACCTGCCCTTCGGCATACCGTTGCGCCGGCTCGGCCCCGGCAGCCTCTTCCTGGAGTCCGCCCATACCCTGGCGCCCCCGCTGCCGCCGTCGGCCCGCGCCCGCCTCTTCGCCCTGGACGGCACGTCCGCGGTGGTCTGCTGGCACGGCGGCCGGCACCGCTTCCCCCTGACCCCGATGGTCCCCGTCTGGACCCTGTGGACCCCACCGGACCCGGTCGAGGTGTCCAGCGGCCTCTCCAAAGCCGGCCGCGAACTCCTGGACGCGCTGGAATCATTGGCCGGCACGACCACCTCACCCCACCCCACCGACCCGACCCCCCTCCACGATCCCGGCGAGGCCCTGGAACGCGCCACCCGCCTGCGCGCCCTCGGCGACCACGAGGGCGCCGCCGAGGCATACCGCTCCGCGGGTGACCTCCTGGAGGCGGCGCGACGATACGAGGCAGCGGCACTGGACGCGACGGAGGAACCGTGAGGCCAACCGCGCCGACGAGTTCCCCACGCACCGACGTTGACGCGGCAGAACCCGCGGGTCAGGCGCGCGAGGACGCGAGCCCCCTCACCCCGCCGGACCACACCCACACCCATGCCCCCGGAACAAGCGAACCCGCCAACGGTGACGCGGCACAACCCGAGCGCCACGCACACAACGACCCGAACCCGCTCACACCGACAAGCCACGCCCACACCCCCGGAACAAGCGAACCCGCCAACGGTGACGCGGCACAACCCGAGCGCCACGCACACAACGACCCGAACCCGGCCACACCGACAAGCCACGCCCACACCGCAGCAACCGGCGATCCTGCCGACAGTGAGGCGGCAGGACCCGGGCTGAAGGAGGCTGCGTCGGCGTACCCCGCACCGACGCCCCGGGACGTCGGCTCGCCGGGCGCCCTCACCGTCGTACCGGAAGGGCCGCGTCCGGCCGGAGCCGCCGCACCGGACGCGCCGCGCCGCGCCGGGACCGTACGACGTCGGCCGCCCCCTCCCCGCCCCCCGGGGCGGTCATGACCGCGGCCCCCGACGCCCCCGCGCCACCCGCCCCCCGCCGTCTTCTCGCCCTCAGCGGCGACGGGCCGTGTGCCGGGCTCTCCCGTGACGGGACCGTGTTCCTCCAGTTGACGGATCGTGCTCTGACCTGCCGTGACGACACGGGGCGGGTGCTGTGGTCGGCGTCCGGCGAGGGGGTGCCGGAGGCGGTGGCGTGGGGTCCTGACGGTGGTGAGGTGTTCGTGCTGCGGGGCGGGCGGGTGGAGGTGTACGAGGGGGACAGCGGGGCCCTCGCGGACGACGGGTTCGCGGTGCCGGCGGGCGCGCACACGCTCGCGGTGTCGCCCGACGGGCTGTGGGTGGCCTGCGCCGGCAGCGGTGTGCTGCTCCATCACCGGGGCACCCTCACCTCGTCCGCGCTGCCGACCGTGGACCCCGTGGTCGCGCTGGCCTGGGATCCGCAGGGCCGTCAGCTGTGTCTGGCGACCGCCACCGCACTGCAGTTGTGGAGCGTCTCCCCGGTCCGCATGGACTTCGCGCCCCGCACCGGCCGCACGGCCGTCACCGCCCTCGCCTGGTCCCCCGACCGGGACGCGCTCGCCTTCGCGGACGCGACGGGCGTCCACCTGGTCGACCGCGCCACGGGCCGTGCGCTCGCGGACACCGCGGTGTCGGGTGCCGTGCTCGGGCTGGGCTTCAGCCGTACCGGACGGTTCCTGGTGACCGCCACGGACCAGGGGGCGCTGCTCGTCCTGGACCGTGCGCTGGAAACCGTCGCCCACCTCCCCGCGCGGGCGGCCTCGGCCCGCGACCTGAGCGTGTCGCCCACCGGCCGGGTGCTGGCGGGGCCGGAGCTGTGGGAGCTGCCGGACGCGGCCCCGTATCCCGCGGAGCGCCGGGTCGGGGTGCTGTTGCGCAGTTGGGCCGCGGCGATGTGCCGGTCCGTCGGCCGCACGCTGCCGTCGCTGCGCGACCGCGCGCCCCGGATCGCCGGGCCGACGCTGCTCCACGACGGCGGGGACCGGCTGTGGGCCCCCGCGGTCGCCTGGTCGGCGCGCGACGGCCGCTGCGTGCTGGAGACGGAACCGGGCACCCTCGCCGCCCGGACCCCGGGCCGGCCCGGCACCGAATGGACGGCCACGGCGGCCACCGGGGCGGGCGGCGCCCACGACCTCGAACTCTCCCCCGGGCCCGCCGAGTTGCTCGCCTGCGCCTCCCGCGACGGACAGACGGGACTGACGGTCATCGACCCGGACAGCGGCGAGACGCGTGCCGTCCTCCCGGGCGGTCAGGCGCCCGCATGGTGCCCGGCGCCCCGCGACGGTACGGCGACGCTCGCGGTGCCCGAGCCAGGGCCCGCGCCCACCCACCTCTACGTGCACACCCTCGACGCCCGGGGCGCCCCCGCGCGGCAGCCCCGGAGTGTGCACCTGCCCCAGGGCACGGGCCGCCCCGCCTGGTCCCCCGACGGGACGCTGCTCGCGGCCGGCACCGCGGGCGCGGTGGTGCTGTGGCACATGCCGCGTATGGAGCGCGCCCGCCGACTGGCCCTGCCTTCCGGCGCGTTCGCCACCCGGGTCGCCTGGTCGCCGGACGGCAGCCGGCTGGCCGCGACACCGCCCGCGGGCCAGGGTCCGTCGGTGGTGTGGTCGACGCTCACCTGGCGGGTGCAACGGGAGTTCGGCACGCCCGGCGGACGCGGCTGGGCGCCGGCCCTGGCCTGGTCGCCGGACGGGTCGCTGCTCGCCGCGCCGGGTCCCGGTGAGGCGACCTCGGTGGTCGAGGTGTGGGACGTGGCCCGGGGCACGGTCGCGATGGCCCTGGAACCCGACGGCCCGCCGCCGGGGTCCGTGTGGTCCGTGCGCTGGTCCCCCGACGGACGCCGCCTGGCGACGACGTACAGCGGCGGTCGCGTTGTCCTGTGGGACGTGCTGACCTCCGAGGAGACCACGGAGCCCGGTCCGTCGCTTCCTGAACCGCCCGAGTATCTGGCCGAGTTGGGCGCCATGGCCGCCGCGGTCGACGCCGCCGTCCCGTTGGACGCGCTCGCCGACATCTCGGCGCTGCTGCGGCCGGCGGCGCCCGCGGGACGGCGGCTTCTGCACCAGGGCCGGGCCGCCCGCGCCCTGCGCGAGCTCGGCTGGCCGCGGGCCGCGCATCCGGCGCTGAGCGCGGTGGTGGCGTCCCGTCTGCCGCCGGACCCGCGCTGCGTCCCGCCGCCGGGCATCCCGCCGCAGGAGCTGCGGACGACGCTGGAGTGGGGGCTGCGCGGCAGCGGTGAGCAGCCGGAGCGGCGCTCGGTGACTGCGGACGCACTGGCGGCCGCCCTCGACCGGGTGCACGGCGAACTCCTGCCGCTGCTGGCCTTGTTGGGTCCGGACGCGGTGTGCCAGGACCCGGCGCTGCCGCTGCGGCTCGCGGAGGGGCCGTGGGCCTCGGCCGCGGAGGCCGCCGCCCGGCTGCCCGGCCTGCCGTCGCGGCTGCCGGTGCCGCTGGGCGACGACGTGCCCGGCCCGACCACCGCCGGGGCCCCGGCCCAGTGGGCCCGGCACGGCCCGCCGGACCGTCTGGTGCCGGGTCAGATGGCGCTCCCGGCATCCCTGTTGAACGCCCTGTGGGCCCAGGACGCCCTGCTGTACCGGACGCGGCGCGGCCGGCTGCCGTGGACCGAGCGGGACGCCGTGCTCGTCCTCGACACGGGGGCCGCGGCGCAGGGTCAGGTCGGCAGCTGTCTGCGGCTGTGCGCCCACCTGTTGGCGGCGGCGCTGCTGGAGGCCGAGCGGGCGGTGGCGCTGGTACGTCTCGACGGGCTCGGCCCGCCCGACCGGCTGACGTCGGCGGCGGACCTGCGCCGGCTGTGGACGCCGGTCATGCCCGAACCCGCCGCCCCGGTGCGTGCGGCGGCCCTGGCCCGTGAGGCGGCGCGCAGCCTCGCCGCGGTGGACTCGGGCGAGCCCCGCACCCTGCTGCTGACCCATGCCCACGAGCTCCCGCTGCCCGTGCCCGGTGCGCTGACCCTGCGGGTCCACTATCCGCACCACCCGGTGCCGCCCGAGGGTCCGGACGCGTGGGTGCTGGCTCCGGAACCGGGCGGGGAGGAGCTGCGGCGGGTGCTCACGCAGATCCTGGGCCGGCTCTAGGGCCGGTCAGGCGAGTCGGGCCCCTGGTCACCCGCAGAGCATCTGCTCCACCGCGTCCGGCCCCATCTTCTCCAGCAGGGCCTCCAACAGGTCGGGCCGGAAGGCGTCGCCCAGCACCTGTACGCCCTGCTCGTCCCAGGTGATCCGCAGCCGTACGAGCCGTCCGTCGGGATGCTCGTCGTACTCGGACGCGTCGATCAGGTCCGGCAGGTCCTCCACGAAGCGGTACTCGGTGCTCATCCTCGGTTCCCCTCGTTCGCTCCGACGTCGTTCCACACACCCGCGATCCGTTCCCCGCATGCGGGACAGCCCCCGTCGCGCAGGCGGCTCTCGGCCTGTCCCCACACCCCGCGCGACACCGCCTCGGCACCGCACCCCGGGCATCGGGTGGCGCGTCCTTCGGCGCCCAGCGCCCGCTCGACGTACACGTACCGCAGTCCCGCGTCCCGCCCGATCCGCATCGCGCTCCCCAACCGTTCCGGTGAGGTGGGCCGTTGGCGGTGCATCCGGTAGGTCGGGGTGAAGCGCAGCAGATGCCAGGGGGTGTCGGGGCCGAGCCCGGCGACGAACTCGGCGATCCTCGCGAGCTGTTCGTCCTCGGCGCTGGTCCCGGGGATCAGCGGTGTGCTGATCTCCACCCACACCCCCGCTGCCTTCATCGACCGGATCGTCTCCAGGACCGGGGCGAGCGGCGCGCCCGTGAGCCGGCGGTGTTCCTCCTCGCCGGCCGCCTTGAGGTCGATGTTGACGGCGGCGAGGACCGGGGCGACGCGCTCCACGGCTTCGGGGGTGAGGAAGCCGTTGCTCTTCCAGACCACCGGGACGCCCGACGTCCGCGCGTGCGCGCCGAGTTCGAGGGTCAGCTCGGCGGCGAGGGAGGGCTCGGAGTACGACAGGGCGATGCCGCCGCCCCGTTCCGCCGCGGTCCGCACCAGTGCCTCGGGGTCGGTGTCGCGCGGGGCGACGCGGCTGTCGGGGTCCCTGCCGTACTGGGAGACACGGTGGTTGACGCAGTAGTCGCAGCGGAACGAGCAGCCCGGCGGGGCCAGCGTCAGCAGCGGCAGGCCGGGCCGGAAGTGGTAGAAGGGCTTGCGCTCGACCGACGACCAGTGCTCGACGGTGGTTCCCCGGGTGGCGGTCAGCACCCGGTCGCCCTCCCGTCTGCGTACCTTGCAGGCGCCGGTGTCACCGTCGCGCAGCCGGCAGCGGAAGGGGCAGAGGGTGCACTGAAGGCCACCCTCGACGGGACGGTAGAAGTCGGCAGGCACCCAAGCGACCACGCCGTCCAACCCATCACCCCGCTCGCGAGCACCGCACGGTCACCCGGATTTCCACGGTACTCGGTTCCCGGCCGCGACAGGGCGCGGACATAATGCTCGGATGACTTCCCCCACCCCCCACTCCAACTCCGGTGCCGTACACCGCAGTCCGGTCGTCGTCATCGGCGCCGGGCCCGCGGGGCTGACCATCGGGAACATTCTGCGGGCCGCCTCCGTCGACTGTGTGGTCCTGGAGATCGAGACCCGTGAGTTCATCGAGCGGCGGCCGCGGGCCGGGGTGCTGGAGGAGTGGGCGGTACGCGGTCTGGAGGAGCGGGGCCTCGCGGTGAACCTGCTGGAGCGGGCGCAGCGGCACGCCGAGTGCGAGTTCCGGTTCGGCGGGGAGCGGTACCGGTTCGAGTACGCCGAACTGACGGGTCATCACCACTGGATCTATCCGCAGCAGTTGCTGGTGACCGACCTGGTGCGCGAGTACGCCGACGTGCGCGGCGGCGACATACGGTTCGGCGTGCGGGACGTGGAGCTGCACGACCTGGACACGGACCGCCCGGCGGTGTCGTACACGGACCCGGAGTCGGGTGAACGGGTGCTGATCCACTGTGACTTCGTCGCGGGCTGTGACGGTGCACGCGGTGCGACCCGCGCCGTAGTGACGCCGGAGCGCGCGCACGTCTCCCGTTACGACTACGGCATCGGCTGGCTGGCGCTGCTCGCCGAGGCCCCGCCGTCCAACGACTGCGTGGTGTTCGGCATGCACCCCCACGGCTTCGCCGGCCACATGGCCCGCAGCCCCGAGGTCACCCGCTACTACCTGGAGTGCCCGCCGGGCGACGACCCGGAGAACTGGTCGCACGACCGCGTCTGGTCCGAGCTGCGGGAACGCCTGGGGGCGGCGGGCGCACCGCCCCTCACGGAGGGCCGGCTGATCGAGAAGCGCGTCCTCGACATGCACAGCTATGTCGTCGAGCCGATGGCGTTCGGCCGGCTCTTCCTCGCCGGGGACGCCGCCCATCTGACGGCGCCCATCGCGGCGAAGGGCATGAACCTCGCCCTGCACGACGCGTTCGTGCTCGGCGACGCGCTGGTCGCACAGCTCGGCAAGGGCGACGGCACGGGACTGTCCGGCTACTCGTCCGCGTGCCTGGGCCGGGTCTGGGACTACCAGGAGTTCTCCCAGTGGCTCTCCGGCATCTACCACGGCACCTCCTCCGGCGACCCCTACCGCGCGGGCACCACCCTGGCCCGGCTGCGCCGCCTCTTCGGTTCGCCGTCCGCGGCGTCGGCCTTCGCGGAGCAGTACCTGGGCAAGGGGTCCGGGTACTGAGCCGTCTCAGTCGTGCACCGGCCGGTCGTCGAGCCGGTGGTCCGCCACGCTGAGCGCCTCGTCCACCAGCCGCCGCAGATGCCCGTCCCGCAGTGCGTAGATCACCCGCCGCCCCTCTTTCCGTGTGGTCACCAGCCCCGCCAGCCGCAACCGTGCCAGGTGCTGGCTGACCGCGGGACGCGCCGCTCCGCAGGCTTCCGTGAGGGTCGTGACGTCGGCCTCTCCCCTGGTCAGGGCGTGCAGCAGGGCGAGGCGGGTGCGGTCGCCGAGGAGGGCGAGGAGTTCGGCGGCGAGGGCGAACTGTTCGTCGCCGGGAGTACGCGGGTGCGCATGATGCGCAGGTGACAGGTGCGTGCGTGCGCTCATACGCACATAATGGCGCCGTGGGCGGGGAACGTCCACTACACGCACCGGAAGGGGAAGCACGTGAGCGACCGTCGTCACCACGAACACGGACACCACCATCACACCCCTTCGGGCCTCCGCCACCGCCTCACCCACCTCCTCACGCCCCACTCCCACGAGAGCGCCGACAAGCTGGACTCCGCCCTGGAGTCCTCGGCGCGCGGCATGCGCGCCCTGTGGGTCTCGCTCGCGGTGCTCGGCGTGACGGCGGCGGCGCAGGCGGTCGTGGTGGTGCTGTCCGGGTCGGTCGCACTGCTCGGGGACACCGTGCACAACACCGCGGACGCGCTGACCGCCGTGCCGCTGGGGATCGCGTTCGTCATCGGCCGGCGTGCGGCGACGCGGCGCTTCACCTACGGATACGGGCGGGCGGAGGATCTCGCGGGCATCGCGATCGTGCTGACGATCGCCGCGTCGGCGGCGTTCGCCGGCTGGACGGCGATCGAGCGGCTCCTCGACCCGCGTCCCGTCCAGCACGTCCCGGCGGTCGCCGTCGCCGCGCTCGTCGGCTTCGCGGGCAACGAGTGGGTGGCCCGGTACCGGATCCGGGTCGGCCGGGACATCGGCTCGGCCGCGCTAGTCGCGGACGGACTGCACGCCCGTACGGACGGATTCACGTCACTGGCCGTGCTGCTGGGGGCGGGCGGCTCGGCCCTGCGCTGGCAACTCGCCGACCCCGTCGTGGGGTTGGCGATCACCGCCGCCATCGCTCTCGTGCTGCGGGACGCCGCGCGCGAGGTGTTCCGGCGGGTGATGGACGCCGTCGACCCGGCGCTCGTCGACCGGGCCGAGCACACCCTGCGGGAGGTCGAGGGCGTGCGCGAGGTCGGTGAGCTGCGGCTGCGCTGGATCGGGCACCGGCTGCGCGCGCCGAGGTCGCGGTGGTCGTCGACGGCGACATGACGGTACGTCAGTCCCATGCGGTGGCCGTCGAGGCCGAGCACGCCCTGCTGCACGCGGTCCCCCGGCTCACCGCGGCCCTGGTGCACGCCGACCCCGCACCGCTGCCGGGTGAGGACGACCCGCATCACACCCTCGCCCATCACACCGCGGCCTGAGCTCGGGGACTCAGGCGATCCCGAGCCCCTCCAGCACCACCGCACCCGGCAGCTCCGCGAACGCCTTCCCCGGCACCAGCAGCTTGCCGCGCCGCCGTCCGCTGCCCACAAGGACGTACGGCAGGTCGACGACGGCCGAGTCCACCAGGACGGGCCAGTCGGCGGGGAGTCCCACGGGGGTGATGCCGCCGTACTCCATGCCGCTCTCCCCCGTCGCCGTGTCCATCGAGGCGAACGAGGCCTTGCGGGCGCCCAGTTGGCGGCGCACCACACCGTTGACGTCGACGCGGGTGGTGGACAGGACGACACAGGCGGCCAGTTGGGACTCTCCGCCGCGCTTGCCCGCGACGATGACGCAGTTCGCGGACTGTTCGAGCAGCTCCTGCCCGTAGTGCTGCACGAAGACGGCCGTGTCGGCCCACTGCGGGTCGGTCTCGACGTAGACGATCTGCTCGGCGGGGACGCTGCCGCTCCAGCGGCGTACGGCGTCCGCGACGGGGGCGGTCAGCTCGTCGAGGCAGTCGGGGGCGGGCCGGGCGTTGTCGAAGTGTCCGATGGGTGCGTCCATGGCCGCACGCTAACAGCCGCTCAGGGCGCGGCCGGCACCGAGATGGCCAGCAGCAGTTCCATCGGGACGTCACCCTGATTGCCGTAGGTGTGCGAGGCGTTGGCCTCGAAGGTGACGCTGGAGCCGGCCGGGACGCGGTACTCGACACCGTCGACGGTGAGGGTCAGTTCGCCCACCGTGACATGCGCGATCTCGACCGTGCCGACCGGGTGCGGATCGGAGGAGCTGCTCTCACCCGGCATGAGCTTCCACGCCCACATCTCCAGTGGGCCGGGGGCCTCCGTGCCCGCGAGGAGCTTGCTGTAGCTGCCCGCGTCGGTGTGCCACAGCCGGACGACCTGCTCGGGCGGGACGATGCGCACCTTCGGGCCCTGCTCGTAGTCGAGCAGGGTGGTGACGCTGACCCCGAGGGCGTCGCCGATCTTCACGACGGTGCCGATACTCGGATTGGTCCGGGCCTGTTCGATCTGGATGAGCATGCCGCGGCTGACTCCGGCGCGCGCGGCCAGCGCGTCGAGGGTGAAGCCGCGTTCGGTCCGCCAGCGCTTGACATTGCGCGCCAGGGACTGGGTCAGCAGATCGAGGTCCGACACATCACGTCCAATATTCTGTATGACACAGTGCACCTGACTGAACTACGGTGAGGTGCACCCGATCGTTCACCGAACTGTACTGCGAGGCGCCCCGTGACAGCACTCTTCGCCCTGGCCAGCAGCCTCCTGTGGGGGCTGGCCGACTTCGGCGGCGGACTGCTGACCCGGCGCGTCCCCGCGCTCACCGTGGTGGTCGTCTCACAGGCGATCGCGGCGGTCGTGCTCGGCGTGACCGTGGTCGCCACCGGTGGCTGGAGCGAGGCCGGGCCGCGGCTGTGGTTCGCGGCCGCCGCCGGACTCGTCGGCCCCGTCGGCCTGATCTGCTTCTACAAGGCGCTCGCCCTGGGCCCGATGGGCGTGGTCTCCCCGCTCGGCACCCTCGGCGTGGCCGTCCCGGTCGGCGTGGGTCTCGTCCTCGGTGAGCGCCCTGGTCCGGCGCAGTTCGCGGGGATCGGGGTCGCCGTCCTCGGTGTCGCCCTCGCGGGCGGCCCGCAACTGAGGGGCGCCCCCGTGCAGCGGCGGACCATCCTGCTCACCCTGGTCGCGGCGTTCGGCTTCGGCACGGTGTTCGCCCTGATCGCGGAGGCGTCCACCACGGTCACCGGCCTGTTCCTCGCGCTCTTCGTGCAGCGTGTGGTGAACGTCGTCGTCGGCGGCGCCGTGCTGTACACCTCGGTCCGCAGGGGCGCCCCCGCGCTCCCGGCGGGCGGTTTCCCCTGGGCCTCGTTCCCGGCGCTGGCCTTCGTCGGCCTCGCGGACGTCGCGGCGAACGGCACCTACGCGGTCGCCGCCGGACTGGGCCCGGTCACCGTGGCCGCGGTGCTCGCCTCGCTCTACCCCGTGGTGACCGCCCTCGCCGCACGCGGTTTCCTCAGCGAACGACTACGGGCCGTCCAGGCGGCCGGCGCCGGCCTGGCCCTGGTCGGCACACTGCTGCTGGCGACCGGCTGAGCGTCCCCGGATCAGTCAAGCTCGGCGAGTTTCGCCGCGCTCTCCTCGTCCAGCCCGGCCAGCGCGTTGAGCTGCTCCGGAGTGACCCCCTCGGGGATCGGCCGGGGCGCCGGGGTCCGCAGCGGCGGCTGCCAGCCGTCCTCGGGAGTCCATCGCCGTACGACCTTGGCGGGCGCCCCCGCCACCACGGCGTGGTCGGGCACCGCACCGCGCACCACCGCCCCGGCCGCCACGACGACGTTCCGCCCGATCCGCGCCCCCGGCAGGATCACGGCGCCGGTGCCGATCCAGCAGCCGGGGCCGATCTCCACCGGCTCCATGCGCGGCCACTGCTTGCCGATGGGCTCGTGGGGATCGTCGTACGAATGGTTCGTGGACGTGACGTACACATAGGGCCCGAAGTAGCAGTCGCTGCCGATGGTGACCGTCGTGTCGGCGATGACATGACTGCCGCGGCCGAGGACGACGCCGTCCCCGATCCGCAGGATCGGTTCCGGGCCGAGGTCCAGGTCGGGCATCAGACCGGCGGTCAGGGTGACCTGCTCACCGACGATGCAGTGCGAACCCAGCGTGATCCACGGCTCCCCGAAGACCGTGCCGAGCGGAAACGCGAGCCGCGAGTGCTCGCCCAGCGCGCCGAAGCGGAACCGTCCCGGGTGCTCGGCGGTCACGGAACCCGTGCGCTGCACCCAGGCCCAGCCCGCGTGGACGGCACGCTGCGTGAGGCTGCGACACCAGGATGAGAACGTGTTCTTCTTCGGCACGAGGTCACCGTACTCACGGTGAGGAGGGGCGCCGGGTGGCCGGGCCTGTGATCTTCGCCCCACGCGCGTGGCGTACGGTGCCGGTGTCAGCGACGACGAGGAGAAGGCGATGACGCACAAGGCGTTGGTCACGGGCATCGGCGGCCGGGAACCGAAGATCGACGGCGAGGCCTTCGTGGCCCCCACCGCCTCGGTGATCGGCGATGTGACGCTGGAGGCGGGGGCGAGCCTCTGGTACGGCGCCGTGGCCCGCGGCGACGTCGAGCGGATCTCCGTCGGCGCGCAGAGCAACATCCAGGACAACTGCACCCTGCACGCCGACCCGGGGTTCCCCGTCACGATCGGCCAGCGGGTGTCGGTGGGGCACAACGCGGTGGTGCACGGGGCGACGGTCGAGGACGACTGCCTGATCGGGATGGGCGCGACCGTGCTGAACGGCGCGGTGATCGGCGCGGGGTCGCTGGTGGCGGCACAGGCACTGGTCCCGCAGGGGATGCAGGTGCCGCCGGGTTCACTGGTGGCGGGCGTACCGGCGAAGGTGAGGCGTGAGCTGACGGAGGAAGAACGTCAGGGAGTCACACTGAACGGCACGCTGTACGCGGATCTGGCGAAGGCGCACAACGAAATCCACGGCTAGGCAACCCACCCAGGGGCGCGGGGCTGTATCGATCTGCGGCTACCGCCGCGTGGGCGCGACCAGCAACGCCGAACCCGCGCCCGAGGTCACTCAGAAGCCCCTACGGTCTCGGCCTCACGCACCGCGCTCTGCCCCTTCGCTGCCTTGCGCTTGAGCACCAGCATCGACGTGAGTCCGATCAGCACGGCGAGGACCAGGCCCAGCCACGAGAACCGCTTCAGCCACGACTCCGCGACGATGCCCACGTAGTAGATGACGGCCGTCGTACCGCCCGCCCAGAGGATGCCGCCGAGAACGTTGGCGATCAGGAACTTCCAGTACGGCATCCGCAGCACACCCGCCAGCGGCCCCGCGAAGATCCGCAGCAGGGCGACGAACCGGCCGAAGAAGACGGCCCACATGCCCCACTTCTCGAAGGACCGCTCCGCCGTGGCGATGTGCCCCTCGCTGAAGTGCCGGGGGAACTTCCTGCCCAGCCAGGCGAGCAGCGGCCGGCCGCCCTTGCGGCCGATCGCGTAGCCGATCGAGTCGCCGATGATCGCTCCCGCACTGGCGCAGGCGCCGAGGATGAACGGGTTGATCTCACCGTGCTGGGAGGCGAGCAGCGCGGACGAGACGAGGATGATCTCGCCCGGCAGCGGAATGCCCAGGCTCTCCAGGCCGATGACCAGGCCCACCAGCAGATAGATGCTGACCGCGGGTACGGTCTCGAGCCATTCCTGGACGTGCACGGCCGTTCCTCCCGTTGTCCTGTGCTTCCGGCGCACGCTCCTCACGAGCGTGCGCCGGGGCAGCCTACCCGTTGAGTGTGACGGTGGCGGAGTCCCACAGGTTGCACCGGTGCTCAGCGTGCACGGTCGCGCTCAAGGCGTTACCGCCGGCGGAGGCGGTCCGCAGCGAGAGCACCGACCCCGTCCCGCGCGGCATCGAGGGCTGCCCGTCCGCCCGCGGCGCTCCACCGCGGATGAAGGAACCCCAGTACTGGACCATCTGCCGCGCCAGCACCTTCTGCTCATTGTTCAGCGGGGACCGGAGGCCGAAGTGCTTGAAGAGGTACTGCACCTCGTTGACATGGGTCGCCCCGAAGTCGAAGTCGGTGCCCAGGTTGCGCAGTGAGGCGAACGGCGGGGAGGTGCGGTCGGCGAACTCGTACCCGTAGACCGGTCCGCGCCCGGCGAGCGCGCCGTCGAGCCGTAGCGCGCTGCACGCGAAGAGTGCGTCGCCGAGGGCCGTGGCATAGCCGATCGTGGGCGTCGGGTAGGCCGTGACCGGGTAGTGCCGGAGTGCCTCCTCGCCGAATTCCTCCCGCATGACCGTCGGATACCGCTCTTCCGTGAGGGGGGTCCCGCCGAGGTCGAAGCGGGCGAAGGCGAAGAGCCGGCCCTCGTCCTGGTTCGCCCCGTTCATCACCGGTACCCCGGCGGCGGCACCCCGGGCGAAGGCGTCCGACGGCTGGGTGGGCAGGAAGCGTCCACCGGCCACCGGACCCCAGTCGAACTCCCCCTGTGCGGCGAGGACTTCGGCGGCGGACTTGCCGCGCAGACAGGCGACCGTCTCGCACCCGAGCTGCCGCGCGAACGCGGCTCCCTGGGTCACGGCCGCCTCCCGCGTCCGGGCGGCGCAGTCGTCGTACGCCCCGCTCTCGATGATGCCCGCCCGGAACAGACCCTTCGCCGTGGGTGAGGCGAGCTGGGTACAGACCGAGCGGCCGCCCGCGGACTCACCGGCGATGGTGACCCGGCCCGGGTCGCCGCCGAAGCGGCCGATGTTGGCGCGCACCCAGCGCAGCGCCGCCTGCTGGTCGAGCATGCCGAAGTTGCCGGAGACCCCGTCGCGGGCCTCGTCGTCGAGACCTGCGGCGGCGAGGAACCCCATCGCTCCCAGACGGTAGTTCACGGTGACCACGACCGTGCCGGTCTGCCGGGCGAAGGTGTCGGGGACGATGTCCTGCCCGGCCCCGGCGGTGAGCCCGCCGCCGTGGAACCAGACCATGACCGAACGGCCTCCGGCGCCCTCGGGGACGTACACATTGAGGTCGAGGCAGTCCTCGGTGTGCGAGGGCTGTTCGTACCCCGGGTCCCAACTCGTCGCCTGGACACACTTGTTGCCGAAGTCCTGTGCGGTACGCACCCCCTGCCACGGCCGGACCGCTCTCGGTTCCTTCCAGCGGAGCTCGCCGACGGGCGGCTCGGCGTACGGGATGCCGAGGAACTGCCGCCCCTCGGCGGTGACTTCACCCCGCACCAGACCTGCTTGGGTACGGACGACGGGGTCGGGCGAGCCGACCGCCTGAGCGGGCGCGGGCGCCATGAGCGCGGCCACGAGTGCCGTCAGGGCGGCGGTGATCACCCCGCCCAGCTGACGCGGGGCCGATCGTCTGGAGACGGTGCCGGTCATGAGCCGTCACTCCTTCGGTGTGCGGGCACGACGTTGTGAACACATCCGGTGAGAAACGCCAGGGGCGCGGCGGGAAAACTATGACCCTTGGTGACTCGTGTCAATGAGGTGAACAAGAGACGGCCGGATGCCGACAAGAACTGAAGAAGGGGGCCGCCTCGACGAGGCGGCCCCCGGGTCAGTGAAGGAGGGATCCGACCGCGGTGACGACGGTTTCCGCGACCGGCACGTCCTGGCGGGCGCCCGGGTCCTCGGGTTCGTCCCGGTGGTCGACCTGGGCCGCGCTTGGCTCGTAGTCCCCCGCCTCGCCCGGAGCGTGGTCGTCGGGCTCCTCGGGGCGCAGCGGCGCGGCGGTGGGTGACGGCGAGGCGGTGTCCGGGAGTCGGCGATCCCCGTCCTCCTCCTCGCCCTTCTCCTTCGTCCCGCCCTTCTCCGTCTTCTCCTTCTTGTCGTCCTTCTCTTCCGTCCCGTCCTTCTGCCGCGTCTCCGCGGTGGGTCTGTCCGCCGTCTCGAACAGCCATCCCTGGTCCGCGGAGCCGTCGCGCTCGACCACTACGACATCGAGGTCCTTGTCGGGTGCGACGACCAGCCCCTTGCCCCAGCGGAGCAGGAGTTCACCGCGGACGGTGAGGTCGTACTGGATCTCACCGGAGTGCACCAGGCATCCGGCGAGAGCGACCGAACCCTCGCCGGTGTCGGCGCCGAGGCAGAGCGCGGGATCGGCGAGGCTGCGCAGCAGACCGTCGTCCTGGTACGACCACTGCTGGGACAACGCCGAGGAGCAGGCCGCCAGCACCGTCGCGGAGCCCGTCTCGGCCTTGTTCCCACGGATGTCGAGGCAGAGGTCGGCGGCGCGGCTGCGGAGTCTGCCCTGGCCGATCTCCACGGGGTCACTCGCGGAGGCGGCCGACGGGGAGCCGTCGGACGAGGGCGCCGAGTCGGGGCTGGGCACGACGTCGTTGCCGCTGGGTGCGCCCCAGGTGACGCCGGGATCGGGGACACCGTTGTCATCGGACCAGCCCTTGGTGACGAGGACGGTCGCGAGCAGGGCGAAGGAGGTCAGGCCCACGACCATCACCGCCTTGGTGTGCCGTCTCGGTGCGGCGACACGTGTGGGCCGGTGCCGGCCGCCGCGCGGACGGACGGTCGGCGCCTGGCTCGAACCGCCGCGGCCGGGCCGGGAGTCGAGATAGCGCCTGGCGCCCCAGCCGAGCACGGTCTCGGCGAGCAGCGCCTCGAGGCCGCCCTCGAAATGGCTGAGCTGTTCGGCGGCATGCCGGCAGTGGCGGCACGCCATCAGATGCTGCTGCACATCGGGGAGCAGGGCGCCACCACGGCGAATCGGGACGTCGAGGAGGCGGTTGTAGAAACCGCAGTCCTTGGAGGGCGCGAGTTCCCGGTGGGCTCGTACACAGCCTTCCCGGAATTGCTCGCGCGCCCGTTCCAGCCCGTCCGCCGCCTGGGGGATGTCGATCCCCAGCAGACCGGCCGGTACGGATATGTGCTCGGCCTCGACCTCGACATGCCACAACAGGCATTGCGAGGCACCAGGAAGGGCCTGGAATGCGCGCTCGGCGAGCTGTCGCCTTTCGGGGGTGGCGCCCCGTGCGGCGCGCAGTCCGCGGCCGCCGGTCGTTTTGCCCAGCTCCGGCAGCGCCGCGGAAATGCGATCCTGTGCGGCCCACTCCTTCACCGTGTCCCGTACGGCGGCCAGGAGTTGGGGCCGCACCGCGCCCCCGCCCGCCCGTCCGAGCACCCGGTGGAACGCCGCGGCGGCCACCAGCTCCGCCGAACCGGACGAGGAGGCCAGACAGATGACGGCGTAGTCATGAGTGGCCCGCCAGTGCCGGGCCATCAGCAGTGCGACAGCTCGGTCACCGCCCTCGGCACCGCCCAATTGGGCGACGAGATTTCGGTCGCTCTCCCCCGGAGTCGCTCCGGGTCGCGGCGGATAGGGGGGCCTTGGGGGGTATGGGGATTGCACTGAACCATTTCCTTCCAAGCCGCAGGACGGCATGGCTATTGCGCGTCCACCGGAAAGCAGGTGCGTGATTGGTGCATACCTATGTGACGTCAGGTACGGTGCGGTCATTCGGGGCGGTCACTTTCGCACACGTGAATCACAGGAAACAAGAAGTTCGAGTGACCAAAGTTCAAAACGCAGCGAATTCAGATAAGTTACCGGCGGTATCCGCACCCGCATTCGAAGTCCCGACCGGGCCGGCGCCAAGTTGTGTGTAACCAAAGACAGTTGGCACACGAAATCTCCAACTTTCGCCGCCCCGGGCCCGACACACAGCGCGCTCCCAGCTTTCTCCCCGGAAGCTCTCATCCCCGTCGGCCAGCATGGGCCGCATGATCGACCCCCACCACCCCGCCGACCCCGCGGCCCCCACCCACGGCCGCCCCGTACGCAAAGCGGTCATCCCGGCCGCCGGGCTCGGCACGCGCTTCCTGCCCGCGACCAAGGCGACGCCGAAGGAGATGCTGCCGGTCGTCGACAAGCCGGCCATCCAGTACGTCGTGGAGGAGGCGGCCGCGGCCGGTCTCGACGACGTGCTGATGATCACCGGTCGCCACAAGCGGGCCATCGAGGACCACTTCGACCACGCCTTCGAGCTGGAACAGGCCCTCGCGGCGAAGGGCGACACCGTCCGCCTCGACGCCGTGCGCGACCCGGCCCGCCTCGCCGGCATCCACCACATCCGCCAGGGCGAACCCCTCGGCCTCGGCCACGCGGTGCTGTGCGCCCGTCGCCACGTCGGCGCCGAGCCGTTCGCCGTCCTGCTCGGCGACGACCTCATCGACCCGCGCGAGACACTGCTCAGCCGGATGCTCGACGTCCGCGACAAGCACGGCGGGAGCGTCGTCGCGCTGATGGAGGTACCCCGCGAACAGATCCCTCTCTACGGCTGCGCCGCCGTGGAAAGGACGGGCGACGACGACGTCGTCCGCGTGACCGGGCTCGTGGAGAAGCCGTCGCCCGAGAACGCGCCCAGCACCTACGCGGTCATCGGCCGCTATGTCCTCGACCCCGCGGTCTTCGCCGCCCTGGAGCGCACCCCGCCCGGCCGCGGCGGCGAGATCCAACTGACCGACGCCCTCCAGGAACTCGCCGTGGGCGGCACCGTGCACGGGGTCGTCTTCGAGGGGCTGCGCTACGACACCGGCGACAAGGCGGACTACCTGCGCACGGTGGTCCGGCTGGCCTGCGACCGGCCCGATCTGGGACCCGAATTCCTCGCCTGGCTCAAGGAGTTCGTCACGGCGGCCGAGAACGGCGCAACCGGACATCGGCGGTTCGCGGCCTGATCACACACCAGGGCCCCGACCGACGGCCGGGGCCGTGCCGGGAACGCGTGGCTCAGCCGTTGGGACGCAGGGTCCAGACCACGGTCATCTCACCGGTCACCGCCCCGTCGGCACGGCGGATCTCGATCGTCACCGGGAACTCGGGGCGCTCCCCCGCGTCCAGCTCGGCGACCACGTCGGCGGCGGGGCGGCCCAGGGTCGCGGTGGCGGTGACGGCGCCCATCGCGAGCTTCTTGTACGCGATCTCCGCCTTGACGGCGAGCGGCACGGCTCGCGAGAGCTGGTCCCCGAACGCGGCGAGGACGATGGAGCCGCTGGCGGTCTCGCCGAGCGTGAACATGGCGCCGGCGTGCGGGCCGCCCACGTGGTTGTGGTACTCGCCCTGGTCCGGCAGGGACACCACGGCCCTCTCCGGCGTGGTCTCCAGGAACTCGAGATTCAGGGTCCGGGCCATGGGCACGGTGGCGGACAGCATCTCGCCGATCGACATCTGGTCTGCGCTCATGACCGGCATGTTACCCACGAGTAGCCTCGAATGACCAGGTCGGTGTGATGATCGTCGTATCCTTGCCGCCCATGTGGCCAGGAGAGCGACCGCCGGGGGGCGGAACGAATCCGCAGCAGGACGCGAACCCCTATCAGCAGCCGGGATATCAGCAACCCAACCCGTACACCGCGCAACCGCCGCCCGCGCCGGACGACGGGAACCGGCGTACGAGAACCGTCGCCCTCGCCGCGACCGCGGCCGTCGTGATCGCCGCCCTGGTGACCGGCGCCGTGCTCCTCGGGGGCGGCAGCGACGACGAGACGGCACCGGACCCGGCGCGCTCCTCGGCCTCGCCGACCGCGTCCGACGGCCGGAAGCCGACCGTGGACGGCTGGAAGGCCGTGGTCAACACGGACCTCGGTGTCGCCTTCGACGTTCCGGCGGACTGGGCGCTGGAGTCGAGGGACTGGGTGTCCTACGTCGCGGAGGACGACGATCCCGACGAGACACCGCTGGTGGCCATGAAGGGCCCCGCCGTCCTCAAGGCGCAGTGGTGCACCTCGGACGACGACAAGGACGGCAGGACCGACGACACCCCGTTGGCGAGCGCCGGATCACGGGGCAACAACGGCGCGCGGAGCACCGAGGAGATCGCCCGCGCCGACTCCGCGGCCTGGGTCTACGGCATGTACACCCAGCCGGACAGGAAGAAGGTGACCACCGCTCCCGCCGCCTCCTTCACCACCGCGTCGGGCCTGACCGGCAGCGTCGCCACGTCGGAGTCCGCCGGGGTCGAGCGGCAGGACAAGTGCGACACGGACGGCAAGGCGACGACCTTCGCCTTCAAGAACGCCGAGGGTGACTTCGCGTCGTGGTCGTTCTTCGGCGCCGCGGGCGTCGACGAGGAGGTTCCGCAGGTCACGGTCGAGAAGATCTTGAGCACGGTACGCGTGTTCACGCCCGAGGAGTCCTGACTTGCTACGTCCCTGACAAGGGGCGGTGACCGAATCGATGCACGGACGCCACTAAGGTGACTGCCCATGTGGCCAGGACAGCAGCCGCCCGGGGGCGAGCAGAACCCGCAGGACCAGAACAACCCGTACCAGCAGCCGGGGTACCAGCAACCCAATCCGTACCAACAGCCCGGCTATCAGCAGGCCAACCCCTACGGGCAGCAGACCCAGTGGGACACGCCCCAGCCGCCGCAGCCCGGAGGTCCGGGTGGCGGCGGTGGCAACCGTACGAAGATCACGGCGATCGTGGCCGCCCTGGCCGTCGTCGTGGCCGCCGGTGTGACCGGCTTCCTCGTCCTCGGCGGTGACAAGGACGACGAGGCGGGCGGCGGCTCGGACAAGCAGACCGGCCAGAGCGCGCCGCCGTCGAAGTCCGCCTCGACCGATCCGTCCGAGTCGTCCTCCGGCTCGGACGACAACCCGCGCGGCGGCGAGGAGGAGAAGGCGACGATCGACGGCTGGAAGGTCGTCATCAACCCCAAGTGGGGCACGGCCTTCGACGTCCCGGCGGACTGGAAGGTCGAGTCGCCGGGCATGCTCATCGGCTTCGAGGAGGACGACGCCAAGGCCGGCGACAAGCCCATCATCACCATGTCGGCACCGGCGTACCTCAAGGAACAGTGGTGCACCTCCGACGACGACAAGAACGGTGACAAGGACGAGACCGCCCTCGCCACCGCGGGCACCAAGGGCGCGAACGGCGCCAAGAGCACCGACGAGGTGGCCGTCAACCAGGTCGCGTGGTGGGTGTACGGCGGCTACACGCAGCCGGACAAGAAGAGCATCACGTTCGACGAGAAGGCGAAGGCGTTCACGACGACGTCGGGCGTCAAGGGCAGCGTCGCCTGGGCCCGTTCGAAGAACACGCCCCAAAAGGGCAAGTGCGCGAGCGACGGCAAGGCGGTCACGTTCGGGTTCAAGAACTCCGCCGGTGACTTCGTGGCGTTCAGTCTGTACGGGGCCACGGGTGTCGACGACGAGCTCCCGGACGCGACGATCACGAAGATCCTGAGCACGGTCCGGCTGCACGGCGAGCCGACGGGCTGAGCCCCCGGGGAGGCCGCCGCTTCGCGGATGCGTGGAGCACCGGCCTCCCCGCCCCCCTGGGGTGATCGGCCATGCGGCCAGAACAGCGGCCGCCCGGGGGCGAGCAGACCCCGTACCAGCAGCCCACCCCGTCCACGGGCTGACCGGCAGGCCGTCGGCCGGGAATGCGTTTGGCAAGCCGGGTTCGGACCGGGGATAGTCGGCCGGTGACCTCCGCCGACGCCCCGATACGCCGCCGCAGACCCGACTGGGCCGGCCGCAACTACAGTCTGCTGACCGCCTCGGCGGTCGTCACCGGCCTCGGCAGCCACGGCGCGCTGATCGCCGCCGCGTTCGCCGTCCTGGAGACCGGAGGCGACGGCGGGGACGTGGGACTCGTGGCCGCCGCGCGGACGCTGCCGCTGGTGGTGTTCCTGCTGATCGGCGGCGCGATCGCGGACCGGCTCCCCCGGCACCGGGTGATGGTCGCGGCGAACGCCCTCAACTGTGTGTCGCAGGGTGTCTTCGCGGTGCTCGTCCTCGCCGGGGATCCGCAGCTGTGGCAGATGATGCTGCTCACCGCGCTGGGCGGCACCGGTCAGGCGTTCCTCAGCCCGGCGGCCGAGGGCATGCTGATGTCCTCGGTCTCCGGCGAGCAGGCGAGCCGGGCCTTCGCGGTGTTCCGGATGGCGATGCAGGGGGCGACCGTCGGCGGGGCCGCGCTGGGCGGCGCGATGGTCGCCGCGATCGGCCCGGGCTGGGTGCTGGCGGCGGACGCGGCGGCGTTCGCGGTGGCCGGAGCCCTGCGCGCCTTCCTCGACGTGAGCCATATCGCGCCACGCGTGCCGGGCGGCGGCCTGCTCGCAGACCTGCGGGAGGGCTGGCGGGAGTTCAGCGGCCGGCCGTGGCTGTGGGGCATCGTCGTGCAGTTCTCGATCGCGAACGCGGTCGTGGCCGCCGCCGACGCGGTCTACGGCCCGCTGGTCGCCCGCGACCATCTGGGCGGGGCGGGCCCCTGGGGTCTGGCCCTGGGCTTCTTCGGCGCGGGCACGGTCGCCGGCGCCCTGCTGATGACCCGCTGGAAGCCACGCCGCCTGCTGCTCTGGGGCACCCTCGGCGTCTTCCCCCTGGCCCTCCCCTCGGCCGCCCTCGCGGTGCCCACGTCGGCCGGGGTCCTGTGCGCGGTGATGTTCCTGACCGGCGTGACGGTGGAGGTCTTCGGGGTGAGCTGGATGACCGCCCTCCATCAGGAGATCCCGGAGGACAAGCTCTCCCGGGTCTCGGCCTACGACTGGTTCGGCTCCGTCGCGATGGTGCCGCTGGCGACCGCGCTGGCCGGTCCGGCGGAGTCGGCCTTCGGCCGCTCCCACGCGCTGTGGGGCTGTGCGGCGCTGGTCGTGGTGGTGACCGCGGCGGTGCTGTGCGTACCGGACGTGCGCAACCTCAGACGGCGGAGCAAGCCGGTGGCGCGGTCCGCCGCGGTCGGCTCAGCCGATGCCGAACGCCCCGTCGGGGGGCTCGGGTGACGGCACGGCGTCCTCGTCCCGCACGGGCCGCGCACCGCCGGTGAAGTCCCGCAGGTCGGCCCCGTGCCGGACCCGGGCGGGGAAGGCGTCGGAGGCGGTGAGCCGGGCGAGCGCGGCCGTGTCGAAGGGCTCCCGGGCGGCGACCACCACGGCGTTCCCGAACCGCCGGCCCCGCAGCACCCCCGGCTCGGCGATCAGCGCGAGCTCCGGGAACACCGTGCCCAGGGTGGCGAGTTGGGAGCGCAGGAAGGCGAAGGGCGCCGCGTCGGCGAGGTTGGCCAGATAGACGCCGCCGTCGCGCAGCACCCGGCCGGCCTCCCGGGCGTACCCGAGGGAGGTGAGGTGCGCGGGCACCCGCGAGCCTCCGAAGACATCGGCGACCAGCACGTCCGCGGAGTCGGCCGGAGCCGCCTCCAGCCACGCCCGCGCGTCGGCGCCGTGCAGGGCGATCGAGGCCCCGTCGGGCAAGGGCAGATGCTCCACGACCAACCGCAGCAGCTCCTGATCGGCCTCCACGACGTCCTGCCGGGACCCGGGCCGGGTGGCGGCGAGGTAGCGCGGCAGCGTCAGCGCCCCGCCCCCGAGGTGCAGCACGTCCAGGGGCCGCCCCGCCTCCGCGACGGTGTCCAGCACATGCCCGAGCCGACGGGCGTACTCGAACTCCAGATGCGTCGGCTCGTCCAGATCGACGTACGACTGGGGCGCCCCGTCGACGGTGAGCAGCCAGGCCCGCGCACGATCGACGTCGGGCATGAGCTTGGCGAACCCGTGATCGACAACACGGGCGACGGGGATGGGCTCGGTCACCCGGTCATTGTGCCGGTGACCCTGCTGTCCAGGGGCGGCGGGGGCGCGCCCCCGAAGGGGCGCGGGGAACCGCGCGACCGGCCACGCCGGCCCCGCGGTCCCCCACACATCAGCCGCCCTCACACGACGGCTGTCACGGTCCCCGCACCGACGGTCCGACCACCCTCACGGATGGCGAATCCGAGCCCGGGCTCCAGCGGCACGTCCCGCCCCAGCTCGACGGTCATGCTGACCGTCTCCCCGGGCCGGGCGACCGCCACCTCACCCAGGTCGACGTCGCCGACCACATCCGCCGTACGGATGTAGAACTGCGGCCGATACCCCGTCGACACCGGCGTCGTGCGGCCTCCCTCACGAGCGGACAGCACATACACCTGCGCCGAGAACCGCCGTCGCGGCTCCACGCTGCCCGGCGCGGCCACCACATGCCCACGCCGTACGGCGTCCCGGGGAACGCCGCGCAGGAGCAACGCCACGTTGTCCCCGGCCTGTGCCTCGTCCATGGGCTTGCCGAAGGTCTCCACCCCGGTGACCACCGTGTCCACGGCGGCCCCGAGCACGTCGACCCGGTCGCCCACCCGGACCGTGCCCCGCTCCACCGCACCGGTGACGACCGTGCCGCGGCCGGTGATGGTGAGCACGTTCTCCACCGGCAACAGGAACGGCGCGTCCAAGTACCGCTCCGGCATGGGCACATACGTGTCCACCGCGTCGAGCAGCGCGTCGATGGACGCCGTCCACCGCGGGTCGCCCTCCAGCGCCTTGAGCCCGGAGACCCGTACGACAGGCACCGCGTCGCCGCCGTACCCGTGTGTGGTGAGCAGGTCGCGGACCTCCAGCTCGACGAGTTCCACGAGCTCGTCGTCCGCCGCGTCGGCCTTGTTCAGGGCGACGACCACGTGGTCCACGCCCACCTGCCGGGCGAGCAGCACGTGTTCGGCGGTCTGCGGCATGATCCCGTCGAGCGCGGAGACGACGAGGATCGCCCCGTCGAGCTGCGCGGCGCCGGTGACCATGTTCTTGACGTAGTCGGCGTGGCCCGGCATGTCCACGTGCGCGTAGTGCCGGGTGTCGGTCTCGTACTCGACGTGCGCGATGTTGATGGTGATGCCGCGCGCGGCCTCCTCCGGAGCCCGGTCGATGCGGTCGAACGGGACGAAGGTGCCGGTGCCGCGGTCGGCGAGGACCTTGGTGATGGCGGCGGTCAGGGTGGTCTTGCCGTGGTCGACGTGGCCCATGGTGCCGATGTTGAGATGCGGTTTGGTGCGCACGTATGCCGTCTTGGGCATGGCGATTCCTCGAAGCCTCTTCGTTGGTGACGGGGACCCCGGGGAACTGGCCGACCCTCCCCCTGCGGGGTCCGCCGGACAATCCGGAGAGGGTCAGCTTCGGGCGCCGTCGACAGCGGCCAGGAAGATTTCAACGGCAGCCTTCGGTGCATCCGCGACTGCGGATGCTGCGAAGAGGAAGGCGTGCCGGAACATGAGGCCGATCATTGCCGACACCCCGCCCGGAGTCGAATGGTTTTTCGAGCTACGGGATGTCAGGCGCCGATGTTCTTGAGGGCTTCCCGCACCGACAGCGGCGCGAAGCGGCCCTTCTCCCGGGCGAGGAAGGCCCGTACGGCCTCCGGGTCGGTCTTGGCGTACTCGCGCAGCGCCCAGCCGATCGCCTTGCGGATGAAGAAGTCGGGGTGCCCGGACTGGCGCAGGCAGTAGGTGAACAGGCGGTCGGCGTCGGTGTGTTCTTTGTAACGCAGTTGGTGGAGCAGGGCGGTGCGGGCGATCCACAGGTCGTCGTCCACGATCCAGGCGTCCATGTCGGCCGCGAGTTTCGGGTCGGCGGTCACCATCGCGCCGACGACGTGCGCAGCGAGCAGGTCGACGGTGTCCCACCAGGGGACCGTCGAGACGAGGTGCCGGGCCACCGGCAGGAAGCCGGACGGGAGCACGCGCGCGTGGCGGCGCAGATAGTCGACGGCGAAGTACTGGTACTCGCGCTCGGGCAACTCCCAGCAGCGCAGGGCGATCGCGGTGCAGTCGGCCTCGTCGGGGCGGGGCGTGCCCTCCAGGACGGTGCGGGACAGGGAGCGACGCACGGGCGTGGTGAGGCCGAGGAAGGGGGCGACGTCCTTCATGTACGCGCGCATGGGCTCGGCCCGTTCGGGGTCGGCCGCACCGCCGTAGACGGCGGTGAGCCGCTCCAGCACGGTGTCCGCAAGAGTGCTGTGCGGCAGTGAGGGAGATCCCACACCTGTGACGCTCATGAGACGAACCATACGGCGATCACACACATGGGTCGGTTAGTGTCACCGGATGCTCGATGCCACCACCCGCTCTGGGGGCACAGCCACGGCCCCTCCCCCGGCCGCCGCCACGGAGCTCGCCCTCGCCGCACCCGTCACGGTCGGTCTCGCCGCACGCTGCTCGAGAGTGCTGCTCTCGCCCTGGTCGCGGCTGTCCCTGCTCGTCGCGCTCCTCGCGGCGGCCGGGTCGACCGTGCTCCTCCTGGAGCCACAGCGGCTGCTGGCCGACGGCTGGCCACCGGAGCTCGGCGGGGCCGCGGCCGCCCTGGTGTACGCGGTGGCGTACGGGCTGTGCGCGGTGGCGTTCGTGCCGCGCCCGCTGCTGAACCTGGCCGCGGGCGCGCTCTTCGGCTCGCAACTGGGTCTCGGTGCCGCGCTGGCGGGCACGGTGCTCGGCGCCGGCATCGCCTTCACGCTGGGCCGGGTGCTGGGCCAGAGCGCCCTCCGCCCGCTGCTGCGCGGTCGCCTGCTGCAGGGCGCGGACGGGCAGCTCAGCCGTCACGGTTTCCGCTCGATGCTGGCGATCCGGCTGTTCCCCGGCGTCCCGTTCGCCGCCGCCAACTACTGCGCCGCCGTCTCGCGCATGGGCTATCTGCCGTTCCTGCTGGCGACGGCGCTCGGCTCGATCCCGAACACCGCCGCCTACGTCGTGGCAGGAGCCCGCGCGTCGACGCCGACGTCCCCGGCGTTCCTCATCGCGATGGCGGCCATCGCGGTCCCGGCACTGGTGGGAGCGGCGGTGGCCTGGCGCAAGCGCCATCATCTGCGGGCACGCTGAAAACGCCGGTCAGGGGCGCGCGCCCCAAAGGGGCGCGGGGCTGTATCGATTTGCGGCTCCGCCGCGTGGCGCGACCAGCCCCCACCGGCCCGCGGCCGCTCACACACGCTCAAGCACCATGGCGTTGGCGAGCCCACCCGCCTCGCACATCGTCTGCAGCGCATACCGCGCCCCGCGCTCCCGCATGGCGTGCACCAGCGTCGTCGTCAGTCGCGTACCGCTCGCCCCCAGCGGGTGCCCGATCGCGATGGCGCCCCCGTGCACATTGACCTTGTCGAGGTCCGCCCCGGTCTCCTGCCGCCACGCCAGCACCACGCTGGAGAACGCCTCGTTGACCTCGAACAGGTCGATGTCGTCCAGGGTGAGTGAAGCCCTCCGCAGCACCTTCTCGGTGGCCGGAATGACACCGGTGAGCATGAGCAGCGGGTCGGACCCGGTGACGGCGAAACTGTGCAGCCGGGCCAGCGGCCGCAGGCCGAGCCGGGCCGCGGTCTCGCTCGACGTGATCAGCACGGCCGACGCGCCGTCGTTGATCGGGCTCGCGTTGCCCGCCGTGACGTTCCACTCGATCTGCGGGAAGCGTTCGGCGAAGGCCGGGTCGTAGTACGCGGGCTTGAGCCCGGCGAGGATCTCGGCCGTGCTGGAGGGCCGTACGCACTCGTCGCGCGCCACACCCTCCAACGGCGCGACCTCCGCGTCGAACAGCCCCTTCTCCCAGGCATCGGCGGCCTTGAGGTGGGACGACACCGCGAACGCGTCCATCTGCTCGCGCGCGATCGACCACTTCGCCGCGATGAGTTCGGCGCTGATGCCCTGCGGGACGAGCCCCTCGGGATAGCGCTCGGCGACGCCGGGGCCGAAGGGGTCCTTGCCGGGCGGCACGTTGGACCACATCGGCACCCGGCTCATCGACTCGACGCCACAGGCGACGACGAGGTCGTAGGCGCCGGAGATGACGCCCTGGGCCGCGAAGTGCACGGCCTGCTGGGAGGAGCCGCACTGGCGGTCCACGGTGGTCGCCGGGACCGTCTCCGGGAAGCCCGCCGACAGGAGGGCGTAGCGGGTGGTGTTCATGGCCTGTTCGCCGACCTGGTCGACGGTGCCGCCGATGACGTCGTCGATGAGGGCCGGGTCGACGCCGGAGCGCTCGACGAGGGTGCGCAGGGTGTGGGCGAGGAGTTCGACGGGGTGGACGTGCGCGAGGGCACCGTTCGGCTTGCCCTTGCCTATCGGGGTGCGTACGGCTTCGACGATGACTGCGTCACGCATGGACGGCCTCCAGTACGAGGGAACCGGGCGCTACCGGTCAGTAGGAAATCCAAACTCACCATAGCCCCGTAGGTTGGAAATTCAAACCCTCTCCCGGAACCCCCCTAGAATCGGCACCATGGCCGCCACCAAACACCCGCGCCCCTGCTCCATCGCCGACACCCTGGCGCTCGTCGGCGAGAAGTACTCCCTGCTCGTCCTGCGCGAGGTCTGCCTCGGCAACCGCCGTTTCGACCAGCTGGTGCGCAACATCGGCGCCCCGCGCGACGTCCTCGCCACGCGTCTGCGCCGGCTCGTCGACGCCGGGATCCTCACCAAGAGGGCCTACAGCGAGCGGCCGCAGCGCTTCGAGTACCGGCCCACCCCGGCGGGACTCGAACTGGAGCCGGTCCTGGTCACTCTCATGGCCTGGGGCGACCGTCACCTCCGCGGGGACGGCGACCGCCCCATGGTGGTCGAGCACGTCTGCGGCAACGAACTGGCCCCGGTCGTCACCTGCGCGGCCTGCGGCGAGCACGTCCGTCACGAGGACCTCACGGCCCATCCGCAGACACCCGGCTGGACGGTCGCGGGGCCTTCGGCGGCGTAAAGGCGTGCGGACAGGTCAGCTGTGCGCGCGGCAGAACGCGCGAACCGCCCGGTTGAAGTCCTGCGGGCGCTCCAGGTTGCTGACATGCCCCGCGTCGGGCAGCACCACCAGCTCGGCGCCCGGGATCGCCGCACGGAACGCGTGGGCGACGCTCAGCGGTGAGCGCGCGTCCAGTTCGCCCCAGAGCAGCAGCGTCGGCACCGTGATCCCGGGCAGCAGGTCGTTCTGATCGGTCCCGGCCATGATCGAGAGCTGCGCCGCGAGCGTCTCCGGGCGCGCGTCCCGCGCCATGGCGTCGAGCAGCGGCACCAGCTCGCCGGGCGGGTCCCCGGCGAACAGCCCCGGCAGCGTCGGATCGAACCGTTCCCGGGGCAGCGCGAGCATCCGCTGCACCCCTTCGACGCGGGCCGCCACCTCTTCCGGGGGCAGGGAGCCCTTCCAGCCGGCGTAGGTGTCGGCCAGGACCAGCGTTCTGACGAGTGACGGGTGGCGGCGGTACAGCTCCAGCACGACCGTCCCGCCCCAGGAGAGGCCCGCGACGTGGGCCGGGCCGAGCCGCAGCCCCTCGATCAGCGCGGCGAGACAGTCGGCGTAGTCCGCGAGGCCGAAGCCGGGAGGGATGCCCGAGGACCGTCCGGACCCCGGCTCGTCCCAGGCCACGACCGTGAACTCATCGGCCAGTCCGGAGAGTTGCGGCTGCCATACGCGCGCGTAGACGGCCGCGCCGTGCACGAGGACCAGTGGTGGCCCCTGCCCGACGCGGTCGTAGGCGATTTCGAGGCCGCCCGCCTGCACCGTGGCCATGACTCCAGGCTAGGCGCGTCCGCCCACGGTGTCGCGACGGAGCAGCCGGCTCAGACTCCCTTGTAGACGTCCAGCCGTCCGCACATCCCGAACTTGCCGTACTCCGACGGCTGTTCCGCGTGTACGACGGCGTCGGCGAGGTGGGAGAGGTCGCCCTGTTCGAGGCGGTCGAGCTGCTCCCCCGTCGCCGCGGCGGCGGCCGCCGCACCGTCGCGCCAGCGTTCCCGCCACTCGGCCAGTCGCGGCCGTACGAGCGCGGCGGCCGCGCGATGGAAGTCGGCCAGCCCCTCGGGAGCCTCCCGCAGCACCCGATAGCCCTCCAGAGCGAGGTCGCGGCGGGCCCGGGCGACGCGCTCGCGTTCCTTCTCGGGCGCGTCCGCGGGGATGACGGTCGCGGCGGCGTAGGCCTCCGGGTCGGCCAGGTACTCCGGGGGCAGCGTGAGCACCGCGTCCCCCGCCTCCGGCAGCCCGCTGTTCTGCATCAGGACGGTGATGCGCAGAGCGTCCTCGTTGACCAGCCGGTGGACGGTGCCCGGCGTGAACCGGGCGACCGTGCCGGGTACGAGGGGCGTGACCTCGTACCCGGACGTCGTGAGGGTCTGCACCGAACCCCGGCCGCCGGTGACGACGTACGCCTCCGAACAGGTCAGGTGCATATGGGGGGTTCCGCCGGAGACGCCGTCGGCGGCGGGCCAGTCGTACACGCACAGTCGCGAGACGGCGACCCCGCCGGGCAGTCCCTCGAAGGCGGTCACCACGGGTGGGCCTCCAGGTACTTGGCGATCTCCTCCCGCTCCCAGGCGCCGTCGGCGACGACGACGCGGTAGCGGCGGGTGAGGGTGTCACCGGGGGCGAGTTCCAGCTCGTCGCAGAAGGCCCAGGAGGGGGCCACACCGGCCCAGGGCTCGTTGCGGACGAACCAGTGGGCCGGGTGGGCGCCTTCGGTGCCGAGGTGGTCGTTCTCCGGGGCGTGCTCGAAGACCAGGGTGGCGTGGCCGTCCGTGCCGTCGTGCTCGCCGGACAGGGCCAGCCAGGGGGCCTGCGCGCCGAGCAGGCCGGGGCCCTCGGCGTCCGGCGCGATGACGCGGCCGTCGCGGAAGGCGCGCGGGCCGCGCCAGAACAGGCCCGTGTACCCGGCGAGTTCGCGTCCGGCGGTGGTGGGGCTGCCGAAGACCAGCGGCTCGTCACGCCGGTTGGTGATGGCGCTCGTCCAGGTCAGCGCCCACGATCCGGACCGCTGGTCCACGTCGTGGATCTCGATCCGGCGCTGCTCCTCGGCCCACAGCTCGCCGCTGTACGGGTGCCAGGTCAGCCGTTCGGCGATGACGACCCGGTCGTCGTCGGCGCGGACCTCGTCGAAGCCGACGTGCGCCATCGACCCGACGCGCTCGGGGAGTTCGAGGTAGCCCTCGCCGTGCACGTACGAGTTGCCGCCCCACAGGTTGGCGCCCGACAGGTGCGAGGCGGTCAGGGACAGGCCCTTGTGCCAGCGGTGGTCGTTGGGGCGGTAGTCGGTGACGACGTCGCCGGCCAGGGTCCGCAGCGGGTGGATGTACGGCTTGGGGGCCTCCCAGGCCGCCTCCGGCCGGTAGACGTAGGCGAGCAGCTCCACGCCGGTGGCCGGGTCGGTCACGGTGATGCGGTCGCCGTGCGCGTGGACGATGCGCAGCCCGGTCATACGGGCACCTCCTCGCTGACGACGGGGGCCCAGCCGGGCGCGTTCCCGTGCATGGCCGTGTAGAACGGGTCGCCCGGGCCGATCTCGCCCGCCCGCACCGTGACGTCCGTGAACGCCGACTTGTACAGCGCGGCGATCAGTTCCAGGCTGCCACGTCCGTCGGCGCCGCTGCTGCGCGGCCGCTCCCCGGCGCGCATACTGGCGACCAGCTCGCGCAGCTGTTCCGTGTGCGAACTGGGCACATCCGCGCCGAAGTCCCGCCAGGCGGCGGCCTGCTCGTCGGGCACGCCGGGCGCCGGGGTGACGGCCCAGTTCTCGTTGCTGTGACCGTACAGATGGGTGAGTTCGACGGTCGCGCGCTCGCAGTCGATGCGGATGCGGCTGACCTCGTCGGGGCTCAGCACGCTGTTCACGACCGTGGCCAGCGCGCCGTTCTCGAAGCGGACCAGCGCGGTGGAGACGTCCTCGGTCTCCACGTCGTGGACCAGCCGCCCGGCCATGGCGCGCACCTCGCTCCACGGGCCGAGCAGGTCGAGCAGGAGATCCATCTGGTGGATGCCGTGGCCCATCGCCGGGCCGCCACCCTCGGTCTCCCAGCGGCCGCGCCAGGGCACGGCGTAGTACGCGGTGTCGCGGTACCAGGTGGTCTGGCAGTGCGCGACGAGCGGGCGGCCGAGGTCGTGTCCGTCGAGCAGGCGGCGCACATGCCGGGTGCCGGAGCCGAAGCGGTGCTGGAAGACGATGGAGGCGTACGGGCCGGCTTCCTTGCCCTCCTCCGCCTCCACGGCGTCGAAGTCGGCGAGGGTGGGCATCGGCGGTTTCTCGCACCACACCCAGGCCCCGGCGCGCAGCGCGGCGACCGTCTGGTCGCGGTGCAGGGTCGGCGGGGTGCAGATGGTGACGAGGTCGGGGCGCTGCTCGCGCAGCATGCGGTCCAGGTCGGTGTAGCCGTGCGGGACACCGCCCGCCGCGCAGAACGCCTCGACGGCCTTGGCATCGATGTCAACCGCCGCGACCACCTCGACCTCGCCCTGCTCGGCGAGGGCGCCGAGCGCGGTCAGGTGGGAGCCCCGGGCGATGGCGCCGGTACCGATGACGGCTGCCCGGATGCGGCGCCCGTCGTAGGGAGTGGTGGGTGACATGGACGCGATCAGCACTCCTCGAACGAACGGCGGACAGCGCCGACACCTGCCATCAGAGCAGCAAGCGCTTTCTCTCCGCAGCAACCTAAGCGGCGGCACCCTGGCCGGTCAACAGCCCGTACGCCCTGCTCACCGGCGCTCGGCCCGCACCCTGTGCCAGGCCTGTCATCCGAGGCCGCTAGGCTGCCCTCCACACCTGTGATCACCGCGCCCGGACGGCTCGGTGTGCCCGTAACTCCTCCCCCGATCAGCGCTTGGACTCCCTACCTTCATGTCTTGGTTTGAATCCTTCATCCTCGGACTCGTCCAGGGGCTGACCGAGTTCCTCCCCGTCTCCTCCAGTGCGCACCTGCGGCTGACCGCGGCCTTCGCGAAGTGGGACGACCCCGGCGCGGCCTTCACGGCGATCACGCAGATCGGTACCGAGGCGGCCGTACTGATCTACTTCCGCAAGGACATCGGGCGGATCATCTCGGCGTGGACCCGATCCCTGTTCAACAAGGAGATGCGGAGCAACCACGACGCCCAGATGGGCTGGCTGGTCATCGTCGGCTCGATCCCCATCGGGGTGCTCGGCGTGACGCTCAAGGACCAGATCGAGGGGCCGTTCCGCGATCTGCGGATCACGGCGACCATGCTGATCGTGGTGGGCATCATCATCGGCATCGCCGACCGGATGGCGGCCCGCGACGAGAGCGGCGGCAAGCACCGCGCGGCCAAGCAGCGCAAGGGCCTGGAGGACCTGGGCGTACGGGACGGCCTGATCTTCGGCCTCTGTCAGGCCTGCGCCCTCATCCCGGGCGTCTCCCGCTCCGGCGCCACCATCAGCGGTGGCCTCTTCATGGGCTACAAGCGCGAGTCCGCGGCCCGCTACTCCTTCCTCCTCGCCATCCCCGCGGTGCTCGCGTCCGGCCTCTTCGAGACCAAGGACGCGATGGAGGGCGGCCATGTGGACTGGCCCCAGACGATCTTCGCGACGATCATCGCCTTCGTCGTCGGATACGTGGTCATCGCGTGGTTCATGAAGTTCATCTCGACCAAGAGCTTCATGCCGTTCGTCTGGTACCGCATCGCGCTCGGCATCGTGATCATCCTGCTGGTGACGTTCGGCGGGCTGAGCCCGCACGCGGCGGAGTCGGCCGGCTGACGCCCACGACAGCGGAGTCAACACGTTCGCACAACGAACACCGTGACCCATCACATACGTTGTGTGTAGCCGTTCGGTAGCGGAGTGTCAGTTCCTGCCCTTAGGCTTGTCCTCATGCCCCCCTATTTCGTGGCCTCTGGTTCCGTGCGGTCTGCTGCCGAAGTGAACGAGCAGATCCGTGCGCTGTGGCTGCGGGCAGGCGGATCGCTGTCGGCCCAGGAGCGCGAGGAATACGAGTTGTTGGTGGTCGAGTGGGCGGCCGCGATCCGGGGGACCGTCATCAAGGCGGCCTGAACCAAGGCCTGCGGCTCAGTCGTTGGCCGGTCCGTAGCGCAGGACACCGTCGCGGGGCACCAGATACCCCACGCTCCGCTTCTCGGGCAGCTCACCGGCCAGCGACGCCGCGTCAATGCATCCGGAGACCTCCCATCCGACGGCGGCACAGCTGAACGGCGCGCTGCGGAAGGCCTCGGCGGCGATGGCGGCCAGCCAGTCGTCGATCAGGGCGGAGCGGTAGAAGGACCGACCGTCCCAGTAGGAGACTCCGGCAGCGTCCAGCGCGGTGTCCGGCACGTAGAAGTCCAGCCAGTCACTGCTGTCGTCGCCGCCACGGACCGCCATGACCCCGCACACGACAAGGTCCCCCGAAGGCAGCCGCACCCGGCCGTGGAGATGCCCGAACTCCTCCAGGGAGGCGACCGTGCAGGGCACGGCCTCCTGCTCCTCCGGCTCCCGGTCCCCGTGCCCGTAGCACCCCTGCACGCCTGCCGCGGCCCACACCGCGCTCAGGACGGCCTGAAGCCCGGCGTCGTCCGTCGAACCGACCTCGATGCCCAACTCGTAGGAACCGCCCGACCGGAACTGGTGGCGGAAGGAAGCGGCATGCGTCATCGCACGATGATCGCTCACCGGTCGCCGAAGCGCCTCCTAGGATCACCCCATGGAGCATCTCGACAGCGTCCCCCCGCGCCAGGGCCTCGTCATCTTCCTGAACGGCACCTCCAGTTCAGGCAAGTCCAGCATCGCGACCGAACTGCTGTCGATGCTGGACGAACCCTGGTTCCACATGCCCGTGGACGCCTTCCACGCGATGCGGTCGAGTGCCTCCGTGCCGCCGGACCAGGTGGGCGCCGTGTTGCACCGCACCTGGCAGGGCTTCCACCGCGCGGTCGCGGGGATGGCGGCCGCGGGGAACAACGTCGTCGTCGACCATGTGCTGAGCGCCCCATGGCGGCTCCACGACTGCCTGTCGCTGTTCGCACCCCGGGACGTGGTGTTCGTCGGCGTGCACTGCCCGCCCCTGGAGCTGGCGCGCCGGGAGAGTGAGCGGGGCGACCGGCCGCCCGGGCTCGCGGCCGGCCAACTGGAGCAGGTGCACTCCCACGGGATCTACGACATCGAGTGCGACACCGACAGCGCCACCCCGAGGGAATGCGCCCTGCGCATCAAGGAGTTCCTGCCGGACCGCCCGACACCGACGGCGTTCGAGCGGTTGCGCGCGCTGCTCTGACCTGCCGGATCACCGGTCCTCCGACCGGTGTTGATGGCGACGGCTTCACCGGTGGGAGCACGCGCCCGACGCGCCGCGGGCCCTCGGCCGTGGTCGTACCGACGCCCGAAATCCCCCGTACGGCACCGGAGTTCCCTTCGCTACCGTCGTGTCATGCGAGCCATCGTCATAGGGGCGGGCATCGGCGGGCTGGCCGCGACGCTGAGTCTGCGTCGCGCCGGGCACGAGGTCACGCTGGTCGAGCAACTGCCGCGGTTCACCGAGGCCGGCGCCGGTATCCAGCTCGCGCCCAACGCCACGCGGGTGCTGCGCCGTCTGGACCGGCTCGACGCGGTCGCCGCGCAGGCCGCCCGGCCCGGCCGGCTGAGCTTCCGCATCTGGTCCGACGGGACGGAGATCTGTCAGTACGCGCTCGGCCGCGAGGTCGACGACGCGTTCGGGGCGCCCTATCTGCAACTGCACCGGGCCGATCTGCAGCAGGCCCTGGCCGCCGCCGTGCCGTCCGAGTCGGTGCGGCTCGGCACCCAGGTCGTGGGGATCGGCCAGGACGACAGGTCCGCCGAGGTGACGACGGCCGACGGCGAGCGACTGACGGCGGACCTCGTCCTGGCCGCGGACGGCATCCGCTCGGCGGCCCGCCAGTGGCTCTTCGGCGCGGACGAGGCGGTGTTCTCCAGGACCGCCGCGTACCGGGCGCTCCTCCCGGCCGGGCAGGTCGCCGATCTGGACCTGCCCGACACCGGGATCTGGCTCGGCCCCGGCCGGCACTTCGTCCACTACCGGGTCCGCCGTGGCGAACTCCTCAACGTCGTCGCCGTGTTCGGGACAGAAACGGCACAGGAGTCGTGGACCGCCCTCGCGGAGCCCGGAGAGCCGCTGCACGCCTTCGCGGGGTGGGATCCCCGGATCGTCCGGGTCCTCGAACGCGCGGGGCGGATGTACCGCTGGGGCATCCACACCCGCTCCCCGCTCCCCCGCTGGAACGCCGGACGGGTGACCCTGCTGGGCGACAGCGCCCACGCGATGGTGCCGTTCCAGGCCCAGGGCGCTGCCCAGGCGATCCTCGACGCGGCCGTGCTCGGCGACTGCCTCACGGACGCGGACCCCGCCGACGTACCCGCCGCGCTCGACCGGTACGTACGCCGCCGGCTGGCCGCCGCCACGCGGATGCAGGCCCGCTCCGCGCACGCGGGCGACGAGTTCCACCTCCCGGACGGACCGGAGGCCGGGGCGCGGAACGCCCGGATGGCTGCGCACGCGGCCGAACACGAGTTCCTGCCGGTGGCGACCGCATGGGCGGCCGACGACATCGACGAGGAGGCGACGCCATGAGCCGCCACCCGAATGTCACCGCACGCCTCTTGGCCCCGCCCGCCCCGTGCCCAACACTGAGCCGATGACGCAGCGTGTGGAGCTCGCCACCGTGATGGACCGGATGGCCGTCGACGAACTGATCACCGAGTACGCGGTGGCCGTGGACGACGGCGACTGGGAGGGGTACCGAAAGCTGTTCGCCTCGGACGGACGCGCGGACTACCGCTCGGCCGGCGGTGTCGAGGGAGACGCCGGGCAGGTCGCCACCTGGCTCGCGGAGAGCCTGCGGGTGTTCTCGATGCGGCAGCATCTGATCGTCAACCGGCGTATCGCCTTCGGCCAGTGGGACCACGACACGGGCGACACGGCCCGCGTCCAGGCCGACTACGTCAATCCCATGCGCATCGACCGGGACGGCGACGGAGCCGGTGCGGCCCCGGACTTCATCTGCGGCGGCCGCTACGCCTTCGGGCTGCTGCGCACGCACGACGGCTGGCGGCTCCGCGAGGTCGTCGTACAGGAGAAGTGGCGGCGCCTCCCTGCCCCCGCCCCCCGTCCATGATCAACTGAACCGGCGCCCTCTGTTTCCCGGGACGTCCGCACCACGCACACTTGAGGGACGCACGGGGTAGGAGGCGCCATATGAAGACGCTCGGCCACTGGCTCACCTCCCCCTGGCGACGTTCCATCGCCGCCGCGCTCGCCGGCGCCCTGCCCGTGCTCGCCTTCCCCGCCCCGTCCCTGTGGTGGTTCGCCTACGTCGCCCTGGTCCCCTGGATCGTCCTGGTCCGCTCCGCCCCGACCGGGAAGAGGGCGGCGTACGACGGCTGGTTCGGCGGGCTCGGGTTCATGCTGGCCATGCACCACTGGCTGCTGCCGAGCCTGCATGTGTTCACCTTCGTCATCGCGGCCCTCCTCGGCGCACTGTGGGCGCCCTGGGGATGGCTGGTCCGCCGCTTCCTCGCCGGGGCGCCCTCGCCGGGCCGGATCTGCGGCGCCCTTCTCGTGCTGCCCTCGGGCTGGCTGCTGGTGGAGCTCGTCCGTTCCTGGCAGGGCCTCGGCGGGCCGTGGGGCATGCTCGGCGCCAGTCAGTGGGAGGTGGAGCCGGCGCTGCGGGTGGCCTCGGTGGGCGGGGTGTGGCTGATCAGCTTCCTGGTGGTGGCCGTGAACGTCGCCGTCGCCGTGCTGATCACCGTCCGGCAGTCCCGCGTTCCCGCGCTCGCCGCTCTCCTGGCCACGGCCGCCGCCACCTCGGCGGCCTGGATGTGGTCGCCGCGCCCGGACGCCGACGGCGGCGTACGGATCGCCGTCGTACAGCCGGGCGTCATCGAGGGCGTCGACCGGCGCTTCGCCCGCGAGGAACAGCTCACCCGTCAACTGGCCGGGCAGGACGTCGACCTGGTCGTGTGGGGCGAGAGCAGTGTCGGCTTCGACCTCGTCGACCGCCCCGACCTCGCCCGCAGGCTCGCCGCGCTCTCCGGCGAGACCGGCGCCGACATCCTCGTCAACGTGGACGCCCGGCGCTCCGACAAGCCCGGCATCTACAAGAGTTCGGTGCTCGTCGGCGCCGCCGGACTCACCGGCGACCGCTACGACAAGATGCGGCTCGTGCCCTTCGGCGAGTACATCCCCTTCCGCTCGCTGCTCGGCTGGGCGACCTCGGTGGGCAAGGCGGCGGGCGAGAACCGCAGGATGGGCTCCGAACAGGTCGTGATGGACGTCGGCCACGGGCTGAAGATCGGTCCGATGGTCTGCTTCGAGTCCGCATTCCCCGACATGAGCCGCCATCTCGCCGAGGACGGTGCCGAGGTGCTGGTCGCCCAGTCGTCGACGTCGAGCTTCCAGCACAGCTGGGCCCCCGAGCAGCACGCCTCGCTCGCCGCCCTGCGCGCCGCCGAGACAGGCCGCCCGATGGTCCACGCGACCCTGACGGGTGTCTCGGCCGTCTACGGCCCGGAGGGACAGCGGGTCGGCTCATGGCTGGGCACGAGCGCGAGCGCGACGACGGTCTACGAGGTACCGCTGGCCACGGGTGTCACGCCGTACGTCCGCTTCGGCGACTGGGTGCCCCACGCGGCGCTGCTCATCCTCGCCGTCTGGTGCGCGGGGCAGGGAGTCCGGGTCCTGCGGCTCAGGCGGTCCGCTCCTGGACCGCGCGTACCACCCGTTCGCACAGCTCATGGGTCGCCAGCGCGTCCCGGGCGCTGACCACCTTCCCCGCGCGCACGGCGTCGAGGAAGGCCATCACGACCTGCTCGATGCCGCGCTGCCGGGCGACCGGGACCCAGTCCCCGCGCCGTCGCACGGTCGGCTGCCCCTTGTGGTCGATGACCTCGGCGAGGTTGACCACCTGACGCTTGGTGTCCTGCCCGGACACCTCCAGGATCTCCTCGGCCGAGCCGCTGAGCCGGTTCATCACACCGAGCGCGGTGAAGCCGTCGCCGGAGAGCTGGAGCACGAGGTGGTGCAGCAGTCCGTCCTGGACCCGGGCGCGCACGGTGACGTCGTCGACCTGGCCCGGAGCCAGGAAGCGCAGGGTGTCGACGACATGGATGAAGTCGTCGAGGATCATCGACCGCGGCTCCTCCGGCAGCCCGATCCGGTTCTTCTGCATGAGGATCAGCTCACGGGGATGGTCGGCGCACTGGGCGTACCCGGGCGCGTAGCGCCGGTTGAAGCCGACCGCGAGGGACACCTCCCGCTCCTCCGCGAGGGTCACCAGCCGCTCCGAGTCGGCGAGTTCGTACGCCAGCGGCTTGTCGACGTACGTCGGTACGCCCGCCTCCAGCAGCCGCGTCACGATCTCGGGGTGCACGACGGTGGGCGCGTGCACGAAGGCCGCGTCGAGCCCGGCGGCAAGAAGTGAGTCGAGGTCCTGATGGCGCTGGGCCCCGGGCAGATGGAGGCCGTCGGCGACCCGGGCCAGCGTGGCCGGGGTGCGGGTCTGCAGATGGAGTTCGACGCCGGGCACACCGCCGAGCACCGGCAGATAGGCCTTCCGGGCGATGTCGCCGAGTCCGATGCAGCCGACCTTCACTACTGGGTTCTCCCTACCGCTCGCCCGCGCCTGACACGACCGAAGCATACGGCGGCTGCGGCGGCCGCCAGTCGGCGATGCCGTCGAATCCGCGCAGGAAGAGGGCCGGACCGGCGAGCGAGAGCGCGGCGATCGCGGAGTCGCGTACGGCCATGAGAGCGCGGTTCTGCGTCATGTTCAGGCGTCCGATCCTGACGGCCTGGCGGGCTATCGCGGTCGTACGCGGAAGGCGTGCCGCCGAGTACGCGGCCAGGTGGTCCCCATGGTGCGCCAGCACGACCGCGTCCTCGATCGCCTGGTTGCCGCCCTGGCCGAGAGTCGGGGGCATGGCGTGCGCGGCGTCGCCGAGGAGGGCGACCCGGCCGCGGTGGAAGGCGGGCAGGGGTTCGGCGATGTGGTGGACGTCGTGGCGCAGGACGTCCTCGGGGCTGGCGGCGGCGAGCACGGCGGGGATGGGGTCGTGCCAGTCGCCGTAGCGGCGGACGAGTTCGGCCCGCTCGTCCGGTGCCCGCTCCCCCGCGGGCGCCAGGGCGGCGGCGTACGCGTAGACCCGGCCGTCCTTGAGCGGGTGGGTGCCCCAGAGGCGGCCGCGGCCCCAGGTCTCGTGCGAGGCGAACTCCGTGGCGGGCACGGGGATCACCACGCGCCAGGTTGTGAACCCGGAATAGACGGCGCCGGGGTGGTCCGGGAACAGGGTGGCGCGTACGGCGGAGCGGACACCGTCGGCTGCGACGACGAGGTCGGCCTCCAGCTCGCCGTCGGGCGTCCGCACGCGGGCCGGGCGGCGGGCGTCGCCGGGGTCGACGAGGGTGCTCCCGGCTGCCGTGCGGATGGCGTCCGGGGGGAGCAGTGTGGCCAGGCTCTTGACGAGGGTGGCCCGGTGCAGCAGCACGAGCGGGCCGCCGAAGCGCTCGGCCGCGGCGGCGGCGCTGGAACGGGAGAGCCAGCGCCCGCCGGGGGTGCGCAGGCCTCCGTCGCCCGTCCAGGCGGCGAGGTCGCGGATCTCGTCGCCGATGCCGATGACGTCCAGGGCGCGCAGGGAGTTGGGTGACAGGGAGATGGCGGCGCCGACCGGTTCCAGGGAGCGGGCCCGCTCCAGGACGGTGACCTGCCGGCCGCTCAGGTGCAGGGCGGCGGCCGCGGTCAGGCCGCCTATGCCGCCGCCGATGACGACCACGCGCCGGATCTGTGTCATGACCACTCCTCACTACAGGTGTAGTTCCGGACCAACCGTACTACAGCTGTAGTGCGCCGGGTAGATTGAGCTCCATGCCCGTACGCACCGAACCGGCCCCGGCCTCCCGTACCGACCTAGTCGCCGACACCGCGCTCGCCCTGCTCGCCGAGCGCGGAATGCGCGGGCTGACCCACCGGGCCGTCGACGAGATGGCCGCGCTGCCCCAGGGCTCCACGTCGAACCTCGCCCGCACCCGACAGGCGCTGCTGGAACTGGCGGTGCGCCGGCTGGCCGACCGCGAGGCGAAGGTGCTGGCGCTCGACGAGATGCCGGACCCGCGGGCCGGCCTCCCCGCGCTGGTGGAGGCGCTGGCTCTGGCGACACACCGCGCCCTCACCCACCACCGAGAACTGACCCTCGCCCGCTACGAACTGGCCCTGGAGGCCACCCGCCGCCCCGAGCTGCGGGCCTATTTCGACGCCACCGGCGCCCGCTTCCGGGACCAGCTCGCCGTCCTCCTCACGGCCGTGGGCTCCACCGAACCGGACCGGCATGTGCTGTCCCTGGTGGCCTGGGCGGACGGGCTGCTGTTCTCCTGCGTGGCCGGGTCGTTCAGTACGCGCGTGCCGGGGCCGGAGGAGGTGCGGGCGGGGCTGCGGGAACTGCTCGACGGGATGCTCGGCACCTGAAATACATGGCCGGGGCTGGTGGATTGGGACACGATGCGGGCATGACGACGCAGCGAAGCGAACCCGCGACCGACGCCGACGAGCGGACCATGCTGGAGGGCTGGCTCGACTACCACCGGCAGACCCTGGCCTGGAAGTGCGAGGGCCTGACCGACGCCCAACTGAGGACCGCCGCCGTGGAGCCCTCCGAACTGTCCCTGATGGGGCTGGTGCGACACCTGGCGGAGTGCGAGCGGAGCTGGTTCCGCAGGGTACTGACCGACGACGGTCAGGGGCCGCTCTACTACAGCGACGAGGACCCGAACGGCGAGTTCCATCTCACCGAGGCGGACACCTGGGAGGAGGCCCACGCCACCTGGCAGGCCGAGATCGAGGTCGCCCGGCGCAATGCGGCCCGCTTCGGGCTGGACGACCTGTCCGCGGGCAAGGACCGGCGCACCGGCGAGCCCTTCAACCTGCGGTGGATCTACACCCACATGATCGAGGAGTACGCCCGCCACAACGGCCACGCCGACCTGATCCGCGAGCGCCTCGACGGCGCGACCGGCGACTGACGTCACCCTCGCGGAGAGCACGCCCTCCGTACGGGGCCGGAGATCACCCGTGCGGGGCAACCTCCGCTCGTCCGCTGTCCCGAACCCGGCGCGACCCAGCAGAGTTGCGCGGGTGCATCGAACGACGACGACCGCAACGCTCCTGGTCACCGTGGCTGTCTCGGCCCTCTCCGGCTGTGTGACCGTCCAGCACCCATCCCTCGCCCCGGGTCCGCCGGTGACACCGTCCCAGCCGGCGGCGCCCCGGCCCGACGGCCGGGCGGAGCCGCAGGTCGTGCAGGCACCGGCCCAGGAGGCCCTGCAACTGATCGAGTCGACCCGCAAGTCGAGACGGAGCGCGCCCCCGCCGAAGGCGGCACCCCCCGCCGCCGTGCCGGCACCCGAACAACAGGCACCGCGCGCACACCCGCGCACCCGCCCGGCCCACCCCCAGCCCGCACACCCCGAAGCACCCCGGCCCCGCGTCGAGATCCCCGACGTCGCCGCCCAGGTCCCGAAGAACCCGGACATCTGCAAGCTCGGCAAGCAGTACGGGGGCTGGCGCAAGGACAGCCCGGAGGCGCTGCTCTGCGAGGGGACGTACGGGCGCTAGCGGGGCGACATGACGGGCGTCAGCCAGGCCTGAGGGGCGGGCGGCCGCAGGATGTGCGCGGCGATCAACAGATAGGCGCGGCGGGCGATTGACGGATGTGCGAGGGCGGGCGGCAGCCACACGCGCGCGGCGGACGGTCGCTACAGGCGTGCGGCGGACGTGCGCGGCGGGCACCTGCCGAGCCACACGACGGTGTCGGCCGGAGCACCTTGCGTGCCGACCGAGGCACCAGGATGTACCGGCCCAAGCACCGCAGGTTGGCGGCTGAGGCGCCACGAGGTACCGCGCCAAACGCCGCAAGTCGCCGGCCGAGACCACGCGGGTGCCGCGCCAAGCCCCCGCGGGGTGCCGGACGAGCCGCCACACGGAACCGGACCAAGCCCCCGCGAGACAACGGCCGAGGCGCACCACGAGGTCCGGGCCAAACGCCGCAAGTCGCCGGCCGAGACCGCGCGGGTGCCGCGCCAAGCCTCGCGGGGTGCCGGGCGAGACGCCACACGGAACCGGACCAAGCCCCCGCGAGACAACGGCCGAGGCGCACCACGAGGTCCGGGCCAAACGCCGCAAGTCGCCGGCCGAGACCGCGCGGGTGCCGCGCCAAGCCTCGCGGGGTGCCGGGCGAGACGCCACACGGAACCGGACCAAGCCCCCGCGAGACAACGGCCGAGGCGCACCACGAGGTCCGGGCCAAACGCCGCAAGTCGGCGGCCGAGACCGCGCGGGTGCCGCGCCAAGCCCCCGCGCGGTGCCGGACGAGCCGCCACGAGGTACCGGACCAAGCCCTCACGAGGCACCGGTCGCACCCCCGGCCGTGGCGTACCCCATCACGACCCGCTGCCTCCGGTCTCCGGCCCGACAGGCGTGTGCCGCCATGGGGCGCCCGGCAGTTCTCGCCGGTCGCAGCGGCGCGAACCCCAACATGCCGCGCGGCAAAATCGATCGGGGCCGCGGCCTGCCTTGATCGGCTACACCGCGTGGCGGGACGCCACCGAGGCACCGGGGCGCACGCCGGTGCCGACCGAGGCGCCACAGAAAGCTGGCCGATCGGATGGGCACCCCACCAGCCCGCGCCGCGTCAGGGCCGCTGTCGCGGCGGCCCCCACCCCCCGGTGCCGGAGGAACCGCCTTCCCCGAGACGGAGTTCCAGTCGGCTGATCGCCGCCCGTACCCCGTCCCCGTAGCTGTCGTCGGCGAGTGATTCCGCCGCCCCTCGCGCGCGGCGCAGATGGGTGCGGGCGGCGTCGGAGCGGTCGAGTTTCACATAGTCGGCCGCGAGGTTCAGATGGAGCGAGGGGTACAGCGCCCTGACCGCGAGCGTGCTCTCGTGCTCGGCGAGACGGTCGTCCGTGAGTTCCTCGGCTGCCGTCAACGCCCGCAGATCCCAAGCGAGTTCGTCCGAGGGATCGTCGTGGGTGTCGGCCATGTAGTGGGCGAGGGTGCAGCGGTGCAGCGGGTCGCCGTCCTCGCCGATCTCCGCCCACAGGTCGAGGAAGCGGTGCCGGGCCTCCTCGCGGTCCCCCGCGTGATGCAGCATGACGACCTGCCCGATCCGCGTCATCACGGCATCGGGCGCCGTCTGCTCCTGTCGCTCCGCCACCGCGTCCTCCGGGCACTCGTCGGTCGATATCGTCCGACGCTAACGGCCCCCACCGACAATCCCGGTCAGGCGGCACCGGGCCGGCCCGACGCGGAACCGGCCCGGCGGCAGTCAGCCCAGGTTCGGGATCGTCCAGTCGATCGCCTCGTGGCCCTGGAGCGCCACCGCCTCGTTGATCTGCGTGAACGGACGGGAGCCGAAGAACTTCTTCGCCGACAGCGGCGAGGGGTGCGCGCCCTTGACCACGATGTGCCGGCTCCCGTCGATCAGCGGGAGCTTCTTCTGGGCGTAGTTGCCCCAGAGCACGAAGACCGCCGGGTCGGGCCGGTCGGCCACCGCGCGGATGACGGCGTCGGTGAACTTCTCCCAGCCCTTGGCCTTGTGCGAGTTCGCCTCGCCGGCCCGGACGGTGAGCACCGCGTTGAGCAGCAGGACACCCTGTTCGGCCCACGGCAGCAGATAGCCGTTGTCCGGGATGGGGGTGCCCAGCTCCTCCTTCATCTCCTTGTAGATGTTCCGGAGGGAGGGCGGGGTCTTCACCCCGGGACGCACCGAGAAGCACAGGCCGTGACCCTGGCCCTCGCCGTGGTACGGGTCCTGACCGAGGATCAGGACCTTCACCTTGTCGTACGGCGTCGCGTCCAGCGCGGCGAAGACCTCCTCGCGCGGCGGATAGACGGGACCCTTCGCCCGCTCCTCCTCGACGAACTCGGTCAGCTCCTTGAAGTAGGGCTGCTGGAGCTCGTCGCCCAGGACCCCGCGCCAGGACTCGGGCAGCATGGCGATGTCGGTCACGTCAACGTCCTTATGTCGTGCGGTCACTTCAGGTCTCAGAACCTACAGGCGACCACTGACAACGAACGCCCCTCCCCGGGAACCCGGCACTACCAGCTGGTCTTGCGGTACAGCTCGCCCATCATCATGATCGTCGACGGGTCCAGCGCGCGTTCCCCGCCGGAGATGTCGTCGTTCGCAGCCACGTACTGCCGGCCCTGCCACAGCGGCAGCAGCCGGGCGTCGTCGACGAGGATCTGCTGGGCCTCCTCGAACTCCTGCTCAACGCTGCTGCGGTCGCTCTCGCTGCGGGAGCGCGGCAGCAGTTCGCCGGTGATCTTGGTGGCCGGGTAGGGGGTGCCGAGGGCGTTCTGGGTGCCGACGAACGGGGCGATGAAGTTGTCGGCGTCGGGGAAGTCGGGGAACCAGCCGCGCCCGAACACCGGGTACTCGCCCTTCTGGTAGCCCGTCACATACGTCTTCCAGGGGCGGCTCTTGAGCGTGATCTTGAAGAGGCCGGACGATTCCAGCTGCTTCTTGATCTCCTCGAACTCGCCCTTGGTGGCGGAGCCGTAGCGGTCGGTGGTGTACCAGAGGGTGAGCGGGACGGTCTGGGTGATGCCCGCCTCGGTGAGGATCTTCTTCGCCTTGGCGGTGCTGGGGTCGCCGTAGTCGTCGAAGTAGCCCGTGGTGTGGCCGGTCAGGCCCTTGGGGACCATGGAGTACAGCGGCTCGACGGTGTCCTTGTAGACCTTGTGCGCGATCGCCGCGCGGTCGACGACCTGGGCGATGGCCTTGCGGACCGCGGCGTTCCCGGCCCAGGTGTCCTTCGGGTTGAACACCAGGTAGTTGATTTCGGTGCCGGTGCCGTCGAGGAGCTGGAGCTCGGAGTCGGACTCCTCCTCCTCGATCTGGACGATGTCGTCGGCCGCGAGGCCGCGGAAGGCGACGTCGAGCGAGCCGTCGCGCAGACCGGCGACCATGGGCGCGGAGTCCTTGAAGTAGCGGATGGTCACCGCGTCGTTCTTGCGCTCGGCGTACCCGTCGTAGTTGTCGTTCTTGACGAGCTCGGCCTCGGAGTCGCTGTACGACTTGAGCGTGTAGGGACCGGATCCGACGATGCTGTCGCCCTCGCGCAGCGCGTCGGCCGGGTAGTCGCCGGGGTCGACGATCGACATGGCGGGTGTGGCGAGCACGAACGGGAAGGTGGCGTCGGGCTTGTTGAGGTGGAAGACGATCTCGCGGTCGCCCAGCGCCTGGACCCGTTCGAGGCTGCCCAGCAGACCGGCGGGGCCACCGTTGACGTTGATCTTGAGAATGCGGTCGATCGAGTACTTGACGGCCTTGGCGTCGAGCGCGTCGCCGTCGGAGAACTTCAGACCCTTGCGCAGTTCGCAGCGGTAGGCGGTGTTCGAGGTGTCGGTGAACGCGCATTCCTCGGCGGCGTCCGGCTGGGGCGTGGTGGCGCCGGAGGGATAGCTGAGGAGCGTCTGGTAGATGTTGCGGAACAGCTCCCAGGAGCTGTCCCAGGACGCGGCGGGATCCAGGGTGCTCGGGGCGCTCGTCGTACCGACGACTATCGGCCCCTCCTCGTCGGAGGAGTCGGACGACAGGACGCCACACCCGGCCACCAGCGACGATATGGATGCGATGGCCGCCATCCGCCGAAGGCCTCTGTTCCGGTTGAACACGCGCACGCTCCTCGAGCTGCCATACCAAGGGTTGGCAGACCATACCGCAGCTTTACGCGGCCTGAACCGGGCCCTCAGGCATGTTCGTTTCCGGTGCTGCTGTGGCGGCATTGTCAGGGGTCTGTGCGGGTCCTGTACATGGACACGGGCGCCCCTGGTGTCCAGTGGCGCCCGTGGTGTGTGCGGGGTCGGTCAGCCGACGCCGGCGTTGAGGAAGATGCCGCCGTCGACGACGAGGGTCTGGCCGGTGATCCAGTCGGACTGCGCGGAGGTCAGGAACGCCGCGGCGCCGCCGATGTCTTCGGGCACACCGAGCCGGCCCAGCGGGTAGGACGCGGCGGCCTCGGCCTCCCGGCCCTCGTACAGGGCCTGCGCGAACTTGGTCTTCACGACCGCCGGGGCGATCGCGTTGACCCGCACCTTGGGCGCGAACTCGTGGGCGAGCTGCGCCGTCAGGTTGATCATGGCGGCCTTGCTGACGCCGTACGCGGCGATGAAGGGCGAGGGCGCGACGCCCGCGACGGAGGCGATGTTGACGATCGCGCCGCCGTTGTCCTTCTGCCAGGCGTGCCAGGTCTTCTGCGCGAAGCCGAGCGCCGAGATCACGTTGGTCTCGAACACCTTGCGGGCGACGTTCAGGTCGAGGTCGGCGATCGGCCCGAACACCGGGTTGGTACCGGCGTTGTTGATCAGGTAGTCGACGCGGCCGAAGGCCTCCATGGCACGCGCGACGGCGACGGCCTGGTGCTCCTCGTCGTGGGCCTTGCCGGCGACGCCGACGACCCGGTCGGCGCCGAGCTGCTCGACGGCCTCCTTCAGGGCGTCCTCGTTGCGGCCGGTGATGATCACGCGGTCGCCGCGGGCGACGAGCGCCTCGGCGACGCCGTAGCCGATGCCGCGGCTGGCGCCCGTGACGAGGGCGACCTTGCCGGAGAGCTCAGGAAGTTCAGTCATGTCCGTGATCCCTAGTCGAGCGGTCCGCCGGCCACGTACAGCACCTGGCCGGAGACGAAGCCGGCGGCCTCGTCGGTGAAGAAGGCGATCGCGTTGGCGATGTCCTCGGGGTAGCCGACACGGGCGACGGGGATCTGAGTGGCGGCCGCGGTCTTGAACTCCTCGAAGTCCATGCCGACGCGGGCCGCGGTGGCGGCGGTCATGTCGGTGGCGATGAAGCCGGGGGCGACGGCGTTGGCGGTGATGCCGAACTTGCCGAGCTCGATGGCGAGGGTCTTGGTGAAGCCCTGGAGACCGGCCTTGGCGGCGGAGTAGTTGGCCTGGCCGCGGTTGCCGAGCGCCGAGGAGGAGGACAGGTTGACCACGCGGCCGAAGCCGGCGTCGACCATGTGCTTCTGGACGGCCTTCGTCATCAGGAAGGAGCCGCGCAGATGGACGCCCAGGACGGTGTCCCAGTCCGAGACGCTCATCTTGAACAGCAGGTTGTCGCGGAGCACGCCCGCGTTGTTGACGAGGATCGTCGGGGCGCCGAGCTCGGCGACGACCCGGGCGACGGCCGCCTCGACCTGGGCCTCGTCGGAGACGTCCGCGCCGACCGCGATCGCCTTGCCGCCCGCCGCGGTGATCTTCTCCACGGTGTCCTTGCAGGCGGCCTCGTCGAGGTCGATCACGGCGACCGCGCGACCCTCGGCGGCCAGTCGTACGGCGGTGGCGGCGCCGATGCCCCGCGCTCCGCCGGTGACCACGGCGACCCGCTGCTCAGTGGTGGACATTGCTGGTTCTCCTCGCCCTCGAGAAGGACGCCCATCTGGTGAGCGACCGCTTAGTACCTTCAGCAGACGTGACGCTAGAAGCCCTGGCACGCGGTGTCAACGTCACATGAGCCGAGTGTGATCCATTACCTCACCAGGAGGTTCAGCAAGCGCTCCGGCTCGGCCGTCGGATCGATGGTGAGTCCGGTGTGCACGGGGCCGGGCTGGACGACCGTCGAGCGGGGCGCGATGAGCCAGCGAAAGCGTCGGCCCGCATCGTCGGATCCCGCCTGACCTGCCGCTTCGCCGCCCGCACAGACCCCCTCGACGGCACGGAGCGCGGCCCGTACGCCGGCCACGTCCGCCTCCGGGTCGAGGACCAGCAGCTTCGCCTCGTCGAGGTGGGTGCGGACGCCGACGTACGCCTTGGCACGGCAGTACACGAGCACCCCGGCGTTGATGCACTCGCCGCGCTCGATGCGGGGGACGACCCTCAGCAGCGCGTACTCGTAGACGTCCCGGTCGTTGCGCTCGCTCCCCCGGATGATGTGGCGCTCGGTCACTTGGGTCCCTCGATGCCGTTGATGCGGTCGTGGATGACGGCGGCACGGGCGTGCAGCGGGCGGGCGTAGGCGCGGCGGAGGTCGTCCGGGGTGTCGAAGCCGGGTTCGCCGGCCAGCCAGACGTCCGGGATCTCGGCGGTGACCTCGGCGAGGAGGTCCTCGGTGACGAGGGGTGCCAGGTGCGCGGCGGCGGCCTCGACGTCCGGCCGGAAGCGTGCGAGAGCGTGGTCGGAGGCGTCGTACGGGCGGGCCGCGGAGGCCTCGGCGCCGGGCCAGTTGTGGTGCCAGATCATGGTCGCGCCGTGGTCGATGAGCCATAGATCGCCGTGCCACATCAGCAGGTTGGGGTTGCGCCAGGAGCGGTCGACGTTGTTGACCAGCGCGTCGAACCAGACGATCCGGCCGGCCTCGTGCGGGTCCACCGTGAAGGCGAGCGGGTCGAAGCCGAGGGCGCCGGAGAGGAAGTCCATGCCCAGGTTGGCGCCGCCGCTGCCGCGGAGCAGGTCCTGCACCTGCTGCTCGGGCTCGCCGAGGCCGAGCACCGGGTCCAGGGCGAGCGTCACCAGCCGGGGCACCCGGAAGCCGAGGCGGCGGGCGAGTTCACCGACGACGACCTCGGCGACGAGCGTCTTGCGGCCCTGCCCGGCGCCGGTGAACTTGAGGACGTAGGTCCCGAGATCGTCGGCCTCGACGAGCCCCGGCAGCGAGCCGCCCTCACGGAGGGGCGTGATGAAGCGGGTCGCGATGGCTTCCTTGAGCATCGCCCCAGGTTACCGAGGGGTGGCTGAACAACCGGCACGCCGGGTCCGTACCCCTGGGCAGTTCACGAGATATCCGTGGAAGGGGACGTGACCATGTCCAGCGAATCGCTTCATCCCACCTCGGCACCGAGTCGGCGCATCGTCGTGGCGGCGGTGGGGGCGGCGGGGCTCGCCCTCACGCTGAACGCGTGCGGGTCGGACGACGACGGGTCCGGCGCCGCCTCCGGCACCGCGCTCGCGAAGACGTCGGACATACCCGAGGGCGGCGGCAAGATCTTCAAGGACGCGGGCGTGGTGGTCACCCAGCCCGCGGCGGGCGAGTTCAAGGCCTTCTCCTCGAAGTGCACCCATCAGGGATGCGCGGTCACGGGGATCTCCGACGGGGTCATCACCTGTCCGTGCCACAAGAGCGAGTTCTCGGTGAGCGACGGCAGCGTGCAGAAAGGGCCCGCCACCCAGCCGCTGCCCGAGCAGAAGATCACGGTGAGCGGCGACTCGATCGCGCTCGCGTGAGACAGCCCACCACGTCGGCCGTGGTCGCCAGGGTCGCCACCAGGGCAAGGGTGTTGCGGATCATCGCGGAGGTGTAGTCGGAGGGCACCCCGGCGATCGCGTCCGTCGGGACGACCACGGTGTAGCCGCGGTTGACCGCGTCGAACACGGCGTTGGGGATCGCCACGTTGGCGGAGACACCGGCGACGACGAGGGTGCGGCAGCCCAGGTTGCGCAGCAGCGGGTCGACGTCGGTGCCCTGGATCGGCGACAGGCCGTGCAGTCGTCGTACGACGAAGTCCTCCTCGGTGACCTCGATCGGGGCCGCGATCCGGACCGCCGTGGTGCCGGACAGCTGCTGGACGGGGAGCCGTTCGGCGGCGCGGAACAGCCGGGCGTTGCGGTTGGCGCCGCGGCCGTCGGGGCGGCGTTCGGCGAGGGCGTGGATCACCTGGGTCCCGCTCTCGTGGGCGGCGGCCACCAGCCGGGCGACGTTGGCGAGGGCGCCCGACGACCGTGCCTCTTTGGCGAGTTCGGGCAGCGCGCTGTCCGGGCCCACGACGCCCTGCTGGCACTCGACGGTGAGCAGCACCGTGGAGTGCGGTGCGAGGAGCTCGCTGAGCTGTTCGTTCGACGGCACTCTCGCCCCCTGGTAGCCGACGGTGGAGCCGGGAGCGTAGCCACCATTGCGTGAGGACGGAAGACGCCGCATCCTTTTCTGACGTGATGTCAGAGGATCTCTCCTCTGGCACGACGTGGGAGAAGGAAGAGGGGGCCGTATGACCGTCACTCAGCGCCGGGGCCGGAAGATCATGATGACGCCGGGCGAGCTGGACGAGTTCCTCACCAGCCAGCGCACCTGCCGGGTCGCCACCGTTTCGACGGGTGGCGCCCCGCATGTCAGCACGCTCTGGTTCGCCTGGGACGGCACCTCGCTGTGGCTGTACTCGGTGGTGAAAAGCAAGCGCTGGACCGACCTGCGCCGCGATCCCCGGGTCGCGATCGTGGTCGACACCGGTGAGGAGTACGACGAGCTGCGCGGCGTCGAGCTGTCCGGTGCCGTGGAGTTCGTGGGCGAGTCCCCGCGCGTCGGGGATCTGTACGCCGAACTCGACGTCCCGGAGACGCTGTTCGCGCGCAAGAACTTCGGGCTCGACGAGATGCCGCACGACGGACGGCATGCGTGGATGCGGCTGACGCCGGACAAGATCGTGTCCTGGGACTTCCGCAAGCTCCCCGCCATGTAGGGCAGTTCAGCCGACGTTCGCCGCGGCTTCGCGCAGGGCCCCGACCGCCGCCCTGATCGACGGGCGGCGGTCGGCGTCCGCGCGCCAGACGACGTAGACATGCCGGCGGACCCGCTGCTTGAGCGGGACGGTGACGACACCCTCGGGCATCGGGTGCCGGCCCAGCAGTGGGGCGATGCAGATGCCCAACCCGGCCGCGACGAGCCCGAGTTGGGTGTGGGTCTCGGCGGCGCGGTGACCGACGATGGGCTCGATACCCTTGGAGCGCAGGGTGAACATCAGCCATTCGTGACAGAATTCGCCCTGCCCCCAGGTGATCCACTCGTCGTCGGCGAACTCGGAGAGGTCCACCTCGTCACGGTCGGCGAGCCGGTGTCCGACCGGCATCGCGACATCCGCCGGGTCGTCCAGGACGGATGCCTTGACCAGGCCGTCCGGGAGCGGCATCGGCTTGTTGTACCAGTCCAGGACCACGGCGAGGTCGAGGTCGCCGCGGACCACTCCCGCGATGCCGAGCTCCGGCTCCAGCTCACACGAGCGGACCCGCAGCGCGGAGTGCTCCGCCTTGAGGGCGGCGAGGGCTGCGGGGAACAGTCCGCGCGCGGCGGTCGGGAACGCGGAGAGCCGCAACTCGCCGACGACCTGCCCGCGTTGGGCCTCCAGATCGGACTGGGCGAGCTCGACCTGGGACAGGATGCGGGCCGCGTGCTCGGCGAGCAGCCGGCCGGCGTCCGTGAGCCGCACCCCCCGGCCGTTCTTGGCGAGGAGCTGCTGGCCGACCTCACGCTCCAGTTTGGACATCTGCTGCGAGACGGCCGAGGTCGTGATGTGCAGCGCCTCGGCGGCGCCGCTCACCGAGCCGTGCCGGGCGAGGGCGTCGAGGGTGCGCAGGCGCTCCAGATTCAACATGTAAGCAATGCTACGAGATATCCGAGTGAAAATCTCGATTGTGCTACGCGATGTTCGGCGCCAGGGTTGTCCCATGACCACTGCCGTCCCCACCCGGACCCGCGCCCTCGACTGGCGTCTGCGCTTCGCCGCCCTCTCGCTCATCTGGGGCTTCAGCTTCCTGCTCATCAAGGTGGGCACCGAGGGGTACGCCCCCTTCCAGGTCGCGCTGGGCCGGCTGCTGTTCGGGACGGCGGTCCTGGCGGCGGCGATGGCGGTGAAGCGGGAGCGGCTGCCGCGCGGGGCGCGCACCTGGGGCCATCTGACGGTGGCCGCGTTCCTGGTGAACGCCCTGCCCTTCTCCCTCTTCGCCTACGCGGAGCTGACGATCCCGTCCACGCTCGCGGGCATCTGCAACGCGACCTCGCCGCTGTGGGGCATGGCCCTGTCTCTGGTCGCCCTGTCGGAGGACCGCCCCACCCGCACCCGGGTCGCCGGTCTCGGCCTCGGCTTCCTCGGCGTCCTGACGGTCCTGGGCGCCTGGCAGGGCTTTGACGGCCTGGACGCCCGGGGCACCGCGATGGCCCTGCTGGCCTCGCTGAGCTACCCGATCGGCTGGATCTACGTCCGCCGCACGCTGGCCGGTGCCGGTCATTCCCACCTCTCCATGACCGGCGCCCAGTTGCTGCTGGGCACCCTGCAACTCGCGGTCGTGACCCCGCTGTTCACCGACCTCCCCAGCCGCTTCGCCGTGACGCCCCTGCTGGCGATCGCCGCCCTGGGCTCCCTGGGCACGGGCCTGGCCCTCCTCCTCCAGTACGGCCTGGTCGCGGAGGTCGGTCCGACGACCGCGCAGATGGTCACGTACTTCATCCCGGTCATCGCCACGGCCGCGGGCGTCGCGATCCTCGGCGAGTCGCTCAGCTGGTCGACCCCGGTGGGAGCGGTGATCGTCCTGACGGGCGCGGCTCTGACGCAGGTGCGCCGCAGCGGCCTGTCAGGGGCACAGGGCCGCATCGACGCGCGGTTCCGCCGCGCGGCGCGACCGACCCCCGCCGAGCCGCACCCCCCTCGCGACCTCGCGGCCCGTTAGGCGTACCCCCGCACCGGCCCGGCCCCGACGGCCGCGGCGATGGCCTCCGCCAGCGACACCGCCTCCCCCCGCGTCAGGGTCGACACCGTGACCCGGATCCCGGGACCCGCGCCGGTCCGGAAGCGGGCCCCGGGGGCCACCGCCCACCCCGCGTGCAGCAGCCGTGCCACCGCCCCGGTCTCGTCCGGCACCGGAATCCACACGTTCATGCCACTGCGGCCGTGCGCGGCGATCCCGCGCTCCGCCAGAGCCCCGATCAGCACGTCCCGCCGCCCGGCGTACGCCGCCGACACGGCCCTGGTGTCCACCGCGCCCTCGGCCCAGAGCCCCGCCAGGGCCCGCTGACCGATCCGGCTCACCCAGCCGGGGCCCACCCGCTGCCGCCCCCGCACCCGGTCGACCGTCACGGCGTCGCCGGTGAACACGGCCAACCGCAGATCCGGCCCGTACGCCTTGGCCGCCGACCGCACGAAGACCCAGCTGTGCGTGACGCCGGCCAGGGGATGCAGTGGCAGATCCACGATGCCGTGCCCGTGGTCGTCCTCGATGAGCAGCACCTGCGGGTACTCCTTCAGCACCGCCCGCAGCGCCCGCGCGCGCGCCGCACTCACCGCCGCCCCGGTCGGATTCTGCGCCCGGTCGGTCACGATCAGCGCCCGCGCCCCCGCTCCCAGCGCCCGCCGCACATCGTCCGGGAGCGGCCCCTCGTCGTCGACGCGGACGGGAGCCGTGCGCAGCCCGACCGCCGGGACGAGGTCGAGCAGGCTGCCCCAGCCGGGATCCTCGACGGCGACGGTGTCGCCGGGCTTGAGGTGGACCGCGAGAACGCGCTCGACCACGTCGAGCGAACCGGAGGCGACATGGACGGGCCCGTCCGGAACCCCGTCGGCGTCCAGGGCGGCCCGCGCCAGGCGTGCCAGCTCCGGCTCGACGGCGGCGTCGCCGTACAGGACCGGCTCCCGGTCGTTCCGCTCGGCCGCCGCCGCGAACGCCTTCGCCAGCGGTGGCAGCAGTCCGGGGTCCGGGTTGCCGTTCGCCACGTCCCGCACCCCCTCGGGCACGTCCGTCCGGTCGGCCTCGCGCCCGGTCGTGGCCGGCCTGGGCCGCACCCTGCTGCCCCGGCGTCCCGCGGTCTCGATGACCCCGCGCTCCCGCAGGGTCCGGTAGGCGGCCGCGACGGTATTGGGATTCACCTCCAGCTCGGCTGCCAACTCCCTCATGGGTGGCAGTAGTTGGCCCGGTTCCAGCTCGCCGGAACCCACCGCCTGCTCGACGCTCGCCGCGATCTCAGCTGCGCGACACCCTTGGATCTTGTATCCTCCTAGCACAAAGCAGATTATGCACTAGTGCAATACGGACCGCAAATGGAGAGAGCCATGCAGGGGACCCAGCAGCCGACGCCTCAGCCGACCGCCTACCCGGCGACCGACCGCACGGTCCCCACCCGCTCCGCGGACCGGGCGTCGTACGACAAGGAGGTCGTGCACGCGATACTCGACGAGGCCTGCGTCTGCCATCTCGGCTTCGTCCGGGACGGCGCGCCGGTCGTGCTGCCCACGCTCTTCGGCCGGGTCGGCGAACGGCTCTATGTGCACGGCTCGACGGGCTCGCGTCCGCTGCGGATGACCGGCCAGGCCGACCCGGGGCTGCCGGTGTGCCTGACGGTGACCCATGTGGACGCGCTGATCCTGGCCCGCTCGGGCTTCCACCACTCGATGAACTACCGGTCCGTGGTGGTGCACGGCACCGCGTACGACGTGACGGACCCCGAGGAGAAGCTCCTCGCCCTGGACGCGCTCGTCGACCAGGTGGTGGCCGGCCGTTCCAAGGACTCGCGGCCCGCCAACAAGAAGGAGCTGGCCGCCACCGCCGTGATCCGCATCGACCTGGACGAGGTCTCCGCGAAGATCCGCACGGGTGGCGTCAACGACGAGCCCGAGGACCTCGACCTCCCGCACTGGGCCGGAGTGGTCCCGCTGCGCAAGGGCTACGAGACCCCGGTCGCCGACCCGCTCCTGGCCCCGGGGACCGAACTGCCCGACTACCTGCGGGCGCTGTGATGCTGATCCACCCCTGGGACGCGCCCCACGACGACGCCGAATGGCAACAGTGGCTGGCCGTGCACGACTTCGGCACGTTGGTCGTCAACGGCCTGGACGGCGAGCCGCCGTACGCCCAGCCGCTGCACTTCACCTACGACGCCGCCGACGGAGTGGTCCTGACGCATCTGGCCCGGCCGAACCCGATGTGGCCCGCGCTGCTGGCGGACCCGGAGGTCGTGCTGAGCGTGGTCGACGACTACGCGTACATCCCCGGCCCCTGGCAGGCGCCCCCGGACAGCCCACCCGAACACGGCACACCGACCAGCTTCTACGCGGCGGTCCAACTCCGTTGCCGGGCCCATGTCGTGGACGACCCGGCGGAGAAGGCGGCGCTGCTCAACCGCCAGGTCGGCCACTTCCAGCCGGAAGGCGGCTCCGCCGAGGCGGCGGTCGGCGAGGCACCGTACGGCCGGCTGCTGTCCGGTCTGCGAGGTGTGCGGCTCGAAGTCACCGGTGTACGCGCGAAGTTCAAATATGCGAACCATCGGACGCCGGAGGTGCAGGACCGGATCGTGGAGGGGCTGACGGAACGGTCGGAGCCGGGTGACGCGGCGGCGCGCGAGCATCTGCTGCGCCGCCGCGGAGTCTGAGCGAAAGGGCCCTCACCACCGGGCGAGGGCCCCTCGGCGTCAGACCGCCGGCCGTCGCGCTCCGCGCGCCTCCGTCACCGCGAGCCCCGTGACGGCCCCGAGCATGAGCAGAGTGCCGGCGAGGGTCGGCATCGTCAGCCGCTCGCCGAGCAGGACGACGGCGAGCGCCGCCGCGCCGACCGGTTCGAGCAGCATGATCACGGACACGGTGGCAGAGCGTACGGCGGCCGCGCCCGCGAAGTAGAGGCCGTAGGCGAGGGCCGTGGGGACGGCCGCGAGGTAGGCCAGCAGCCAGAGCAGCAGACCGGGCCGCGCGGTGTGCGGCACCAGGCCCTCGGCCAGGGCGAACGGCAGCAGCAGCACGCTGGTGACGGCGAACACCCCGACGGACGTACGGGCGGCGTCCGCCCCGCCGTCACGCCCCCAGCGGCGCGTGAGCAGCGTCATCGACGACCCTCCGGCCGCAGACACCAGCGCGAGCAGCACGCCCGACGGACGGACGGCCGAACCCTCGCCGCCGAGCGTCAGCACCCCGAGCCCGGCGAGCGCGCCGGCGACGGCGACGGCCCCGCCCCACCCGAGCCGCTCCCCCAGGGTCAGTCGTGCGCCGAGCGCGACGAGGACGGGACCCGCGCCGAGCGTGACGACCGTGGCCACGGCAAGCCCGGTGGAGTCCACCGCCGCGAAATAGCCGGTCTGGAACACGGCGAGCCCGAGGCCCGTGGCACCCGCCCGCAGCGCCCTGCGACGGAACGGTTCCCGTACGGCGGTCAGGGGCCGCGGGCGCACCAGGCGTACGGCGGTGAGCAGGACGAGTCCGGACGCGCAGCGCCAGAAGGACAGGGCGACCGGTCCCAGGTCGCTGGCCCCGTAGGCCAGCGCGGCGACCGCGCCCGCGGTGCCCCAGGCGGCACCGGCGATGATCAGATAGAGAAGGCCTCGCCCGATGGGCAGGCCGGAAGCAGCATTCGACACGTGTCGTCTCCGCAGACATGGAGAAGTGAGGAGCCCGGCTCAGCGGGATCCGTGGACTTCGTCCGCGGGCAGCACCGTTCCGCCCGGCGCACGGCCGGGCGTGATCTCCGGAGGGCCCGCCTCAGGCGGCGGGCGGCGCGAGGATGACGCGGTGGGAACGCATGATCGGCAGCCTAGGAGGCGCTCGACCGGGCCGACAACTCCCTTTCCGGGCCACCGCTCGCCACCGGCTCCGGGGTGGGATGGGTGGGCGCCGAGGACTGCGCGATGAAGGCGCCGGCCAGGACGACCGCGCCGCCGATGATCTGCGGGGCGGACAGGTGCTCGCCGAGCAGGACCCAGGCCAGGACGGTCGCGATGACCGCTTCGAGGCAGGCGACGACGCCGGCGACCTGCGGGGAGAGGCGGCGCACGGAGACCACGCCGGTGACGTAGGCGACGACCGTGGCGATCAGGACGATCCAGGACAGCAGCAGCGCGGCGGCGACCGGGGTGCCGTTCATGTCCCCGGCGCCGCCGAGGACGGACCAGTCCATCGTCCAGGGGCGGGCGACGACGGTGAGCACGGCGGCGCCGACGAGGAGGCCGTACGCGATGACGCCGAGCGGAGCGGGGGCGTCGGCACCGGAGTCGCTGCCCTGGTCGGACAGGACGAAGTAGCCGACCTGGCAGCAGGCGGCGCCCAGTGCCAGGAGCAGGCCCACGGCATCGAAGCTCAGCCCCGACCAGACCTCCACGACACAGGCGAGCCCGCCGACCGCGAGGACCACCCCGAGCGCGGCGGCCCGCGTGACCGGCCGCCGCTGCACGAAGCGGACCCAGCCGAGGACGAGGGCGGGTGCGAGGTACTCGACGAGCAGCGCGACGCCCACGGGTATGCGGGAGATCGAGGCGAAGTAGAACGCCTGGACGCCGGCCACCCCCAGCAGTCCGAACCCGGCGAGCAGCGCGGGGCGGCTGCGCACCAGCGCACGGTGACGGACCGCGAGCGGCAGCATCACGAGCGCTGCGCCGGTCACGCGCAGCCACACCACATGGAGCGGGTCCAGCCCCGCCTCGATCAGCGGCTTGGCCGCGACACCGGATCCTCCGAAGGCGACCGCCGACGCGAGCGCGAGCCCGAGCCCGATGCCCTTTCCGCGGTTGCCGCCCCTGCTGTCAGTCGTATGCACCGGCCCATGATGACAGGGGACGACAGGAGCGTCACCCCCGATGACACCTGTCTCAGCGGCTGGACCGGCACCACCGGGACAAGGGGGTGCCGCATGGGTGGGACGAGGGGTGACCGCGGGCAGGCCGAGGCAGTGCCGCGTCGAGCTCAGGAAGGGCTCTGCGCCCGGCTCTCGATCCGACCCAGGACCGCCCCCGCGTCGATGCCTGCGCGGGTGAGAACCTCGACGGCTCGGGCCTGCGGGTCGGCGACGAGGGCCGCCAGCAGGTCCGTCCCGTTCGCGCGGTCGGCGCCACGGCGGACGGCACGCTCACGGGCGTACTCCATCGCGTCCGCGGCCAGCGGCGAGAGGCCCTCCGCCTCGGGGACCACGGGGACCGGGCCGGAGTCCTCGACGCTGCCCTGCCAGCGCAGCCCGTAGCCGATGCTGCGCTGCACGAGATAGCCGAGCAGCCGCGCGAGCTGCGGGCCGTCCTCGAAGACGGTGCGCACCTCGGGGTCGTGCTCCAGGAGCGAGTGCAGCAGATGGGCCGTGTCGATCTGCCGGTCCCCGTCCCGGACCGATCGGCGGCGCGCTCCGGAGACCACCGCCGCCAGCTCTTCGCCGAGCCTGGCATCGATGTCCGCGCGGTTGCTGCCCGGCTCGTTCACGGACTGCCGGGGGATACGGGGTGGCACATCCCCCACCTCATCAGCCACGCCGCCCCGGGTCATCCCCGGAGGGAACCATTCTCGCGTCCCACACAGAGTGGACCCCGGTGGCCGGAATCTCCTCCTTACGGATGAGATCAGGCCGTTCACCGGGCGGCGGCGCGCGCCTGCTTGCCCCGCGCCCCGAACGCAACCACCCCGCTGTCCCGTTCGTCCAACACGGACATGGAGAGCAGGTTCTGGCTGGTGGCTCTGCCTGCCGTCGACGGCAGGCAGTACGTGTACCGGGTGTACGCCCCGGCGGACGCGCTGCTCGCCGACCTGTTCTGGGAGGCGTGGCACTGCCACGACGAGAGCGCCTTCCCGCGGGCGTGGGACCTGTTCGACGCGGCGGTGATACGGCTCGTCGCCTGAGCGGCACGGCCGGTCAGGGGCCTCCACACTTTCTGACGGTTCATCAGCATTGAATGTTTCAGGCCCTGCGGCTACGTTCCGCGACACCGTAGCCCGATCCGAAGGGGTGGTCGCATGGCCGAAGTCAGCGCCGAGGCACGCATCGAGGCACCGGCCGAGAAGGTGTGGGCGCAGCTCACGGACTGGCCCGCGTACGGGGAGTGGAACGCCACCCACACCAGCTTCCCGCAGGGCGGCCCCACGGCCCTCGAAGTGGGCGCCACGTTCCAGGAGAACATGAAGCTGATGGGCTTCCCGGCCGAGGTCGAGTGGACCATCGAGGAGCTGGAGCCGGCCCGGGTGCTGGCCATCCGCGGCAAGGGCCCGATGGCGGTGACCGTCGCCAACCGCTACACCCTCACCCCGGACGGCGACGCGACGACGGTCCGTATCGACGGCGAGTTCACGGGCGCCGCGGTGGCGCTGATGGCGGGCAAGCTCAAGGACTCGGCGACGGCCGCGCTCGACGAGTCGCTGCGCAAGCTGGCCGGGCTGGTGACCTGACGGCGGCCGGCAGCGCACACGAAGGCGCCCCGCGGATCGCTCCGCGGGGCGCCTTTTCACTGCTCTGTGACCGTCAGTCCTCGTCGGCGAGGATCAGGTACAGCTTCTTGCGGGCATCGGTGATGACCGCGAGGGCCTTCTCGCGCTGCTCCTTGCTGCCGGTCTTCCAGACCTGGCCGAAAGCCTCCATCAGCCCGAACCCGGCCTGACGGATCTCGTTCAGCGCCTCGAAGTCGACGCCGCGGGAGGCTTCCTCCCAGGGCGCGTCCGGGCCCTCCTCGGCCGCGGTGCGGCCCGCCTCGGTGAGCGCGAACAGCTTCTTGCCGCCCTCGCTCTCGCTGGCGATCAGGCCCTCGTCCTCCAGCAGCTGAAGGGTGGGGTACACCGAACCCGGGCTGGGCTTCCACGCCCCGCCGCTGCGTTCGGCGATCTCCTGGATCATCTCGTACCCGTGCATGGGCCGGTCCTTGAGCAGGGCCAGGATCGACGCACGTACATCGCCGCGCCGCGCCCTCCCCCTCGGTCCGCCACGCCCTCGAGGCCCCCAGGGGCCCGGGCCGCCGAAGCCGGGTCCGCCGAAACCACCGGGGCCGCCCGGCCCGAAGGGGCCGAAGGCACCACGCCGTCCGTCGAAGCCGCCTCGGCCGCCGCGCGGGCCGGGTCCACCGTGTCCACGTTCGAATCCATGGGAACGCATCGCTACCACTCCATCCATCGTTGATCTGTCGCGATGCGTCAACGATATATCGGAATAGTTCGCATGACAAGCCTCTGTCGAAAGGCCTGGTCAACCGTTCGATTGAATCGCGGTTACCACGTCAGCGCGCCCCTCGCTCCGCCCGGCGGACGCGAACACCCGCCGGCAACGGACAAGCTGCGTACGTCACCCCCCAGCAGAGAGGTCCCGCAGCATGTCCAGCTTCCCCAGCAGGCGCCGTGTCCTCGCCACCGGCGCCGGTGCGGCCATCGGTATCGGCGCGCTCGGCGCCACCCCGGTCCAGGCCGCCGCCGCCTCGCGCACCACCGGATCCGAGGAGACCAGGACCCTCGACGAGCTCTACAAGGCGGCCCTCGCGGAGGGCGGGAAGCTCGTCCTCTACGCCGGCGGGGACACCCCCACCCAGCAGGACTTCACCAAGGCCGCGTTCCTCAAGCGGTTCCCGGACATCGACCTGACCCTGGTCGTGGACTACAGCAAGTACCACGACGTCCGCGTCGACAACCAGCTCGCGACCGACACCCTCGTCCCCGACGTCGTACAGCTGCAGACCCTCCAGGACTTCACGCGCTGGAAGGAGCAGGGCAGGCTCCTGCGGTACAAGCCGGCCGGGTTCTCCAAGGTGTACGACAAGTTCAAGGACCCGCAGGGCGCCTGGGTCGCCATCGGGGCGATCGGCTTCAGCTTCATGTACGACACCGCGGCGGCCGGCTCGGGCGCCCCGCGCACTCCGCTGGACCTGGTCGACCCGAAGTGGAAGGGCAGGATCGCCTCCTCCTACCCGCACGACGACGACGCGGTCCTCTACCTCTACTCGCTCTACGTCCAGAAGTACGGCTGGGAGTGGGTGGCCAGGCTCGCCGCCCAGGACGTGCGCTTCGCGCGGGGCAGCAACTCCCCCGGCGACGCGGTCCGCGCCGGCACGCACGCGATCGGTATCGGCGGCTCGGGCGCCCCGCTCGCCTCCGGGCCCGTGAAGTGGGTCGCGCCGGAAGGCGCCCCGTTCATGGCCTGGGGCCAGCGCGCGGCGATCCTGAAGCAGGCCGCGAACCCGACCGCGGCCAAGCTGTACCTCAACTGGCAGTTGTCGCTCGCCACCCAGCAGGGGTCCTTCAACGGCTGGTCCGTACGTACCGACGTCACTCCCCCGGCAGGCCTCAAGCAGGTCTGGGAGTACCCCGACGCACACGTCGACGGCTTCCCCCGCTTCATGGCCGACCGTGCCGCGATCGAGCGCTGGAAGCAGACCTTCGCCCTGTACTTCGGCGAGGTGAAGGGCGACCCCACGCCCGGCTGGCTCGGACTGCACCCCGGCGCGTAGGGGCGGAGAGCCCGCCCCAACCCTTCACATCGGTCATACAGCCCCCGGATAGACTCGGACGCCCTGTCCAAGTGGATCAGTGAGTCCAAGGGGATCTGCCGTGACCGACCGCGTTCCCGTCCGCGGCACCAGACACGCCCTGGAACACGCCCCGCACTTCGTGTTCTTCCTGGTCGTCGGCGCGGCCGCCGTACGGCTCGTCGATCTCAACAGCCCGCTGTGCTGGCACATGGTCAGCCTCAGCGGGCTGCTGGCCGTGGTGTACGGAGCGGGTCTGGGCCTGTGGAGCCGGCTCGGCCCCGCCCTCCGGCTCGCCTGGATCACGACTCTGCTCGGTCTGTGGGGCTCCCTCCTGTTCCTCGTCGAGGCGCCGGTGACCTGGGCGTACGCCTGGTGCGGCATACCGCTGGCGTGCGCGGCCTTGCGGGCACTGGGGAAGCGGGCGGCGCTGGTCGCGGTGGCCGCGATCTCCGGCGTACTGGCCTGGCGACTGGTCGGCTCGACCGGCCGGTTCGACATGGAGATGGCGCTGGTCCCGGTCACGGCGGTCTGGGGCACCGTGGCCCTCTACCGGACGCAGCAGCGAGACGCCGCCGAACGCCAGCGCCTCCTCGACGAGTTGCGGAGCACCCGCGACATCCTCGCCGAACAGCAGCGCCGGGCAGGCGTGCTGGCCGAACGCACCCGGATCGCCCGCGACCTGCACGACACGCTGGCCCAGGAACTCGCGGGCAGCCTGATGCTGCTCCAGGCGGCCGAGCGGGACTGGGACCGGCGGCCGGACGCGGCCCGTGCCCGGGTGCGCGCGGTGGCCGACGGCCTGGACGGCAATCTCGCCGAGACCCGCCGGATCATCCACGACCTCACCCCGTCCGCCGTCGCCGAGGAAGGGCTCGAGGGCTCGCTGCGGCTGCTGTGCGCCCAGGCGGAGCAGGAGGGGCCGGCCGCCCAGGTGCGGTTCCGGTCCGCGGGCGAGCCCCGGCCCGTCCTGGACGAGCAGGCGGCCGCGACCCTCTTCCGGGTCGCGCAGGGCACGCTGGCCAATGTCCGCGAGCACGCGCGCGCGGTGAACGTCCTGGTCACCCTGCACCACGAGGCGGACCGGATCGAACTCGACGTACAGGACGACGGAGTGGGCTTCGACCCCGCGGGCGCCGGGGCCCTCGCCCGCCCGACCCGCGGTTTCGGCCTGCCCGCCGCCCGCGCCCGGCTCCGCGAGTGCGGCGGCGACCTGCGGGTCACCAGCGCACCCGGCCGGGGCACCCGGGTCCGGGCCGTGCTGCCGGCGGCGGCTCCCCGGCTGACCCCGGCGACCGTCGGATGACCGTACGGCTGGTGATCGCGGACGATCACGCCGTCGTCCGCGCCGGGCTGCGGGCCCTGTTGGACGGGGAACCGGATCTCGAGGTGATCGCGGAGACGGGCAGCGGCGAGGAGGCCGTCCGTCTCGCCGCGGAGCTGAAGCCGGACGTCGTGCTGATGGACCTCCGGTTCGCGGGTTCCGCTGTCGACGGCATCGAGGCGGTCCGCCGGTTGAGCGTCGAGGCCCCGGCCGTGCCCGCGCTGATGCTGACGAGCTTCTCCGGGCGGACCGACGTCGTGCGGGCCCTGGAGGCGGGCGCCCGCGGATACGTGCTCAAGGCCGGGCCGCCCGAGGAGCTCTTCCGGGCGGTCCGTGGCGCCGCCGCCGGCGCCCTGGCCCTCGCCCCCGAGGTCGTCGGCGAACTCGTCGGCCAGGTGGTCAGCCCCGACGTGGCTCTCACCGGGCGCGAGGTCGAGGTCGTACGGCTGGCGGCGGAGGGGCTGAGCAACCGGGCCATCGCCCAGGCCCTGTTCCTCAGCGAGGCGACCGTCAAGACCCACCTGGTGCGCGTCTACCGCAAGCTGAGGGTGGAGAACCGCGCGGCAGCCGTGACGGAGGCCGCGCGCCGGGGACTCATCCAGCTCGACTGACAGCCCGACCGGACAGCCCGGCCTTCCCTCAGTGGCCTCGGAAGGCCTCCTCCAGCCACCACGCCCCGTGCTCGCCCGCCACCTTGGCGTCGACCAGCAGCGGCACCGACCGCGGCCCCGTCACCCAGTCCTCGACGGCCTTGAGATCGGCGCGCGTCCGCACGGTCACCGCCTCGAAGCCGTGACCGCGGGCGATGGCGGCGATGTCGGTCGGCGGGAAGGTGACCGTGTCGAGCGGGAAGCCGTCCGGGCCGAAGTGGTGCACCTCCGCCCCGTATCCCTCGTCGTTGTAGACGACCACCACCATCGGCAGCCCCAGCCTGCGTACGGTGTCCAGTTCGGCCGCGCCCATCAGCGCGCCGCCGTCGCCGAGCACGGCCACCGGCAGCCGGTCGGGCCGGGCCAGGGCCGCGCCGATCGTGGTCGCCAGGCCCAGGCCGATGGACTGGAAGGCCTGCGTGAAGCAGAAGCCGTCCTGGTCGGGCACCGACAGATAGGCGCTCGGGTAGCCCATGAAGTTCCCGGAGTCCACGCCGACGACCCGCTCCGCCGGGAGGATGTCGTCGAGCGCGATGCTCAGCGTCCGCGGGTCGATGCGGTCCCGGGTGCTCTCGTCCTCGTACGGCACGTCCCGTCGGCGCACCCCCACGCCGATGGCCTGCGCGCGGTACCCCTCGCGCCGCGCGCCGCCCGCGTCGAGTGCGCGCCGGGCGGTGCGGGTCACGTCGCCGACGACACCGAGGTGGACCTCCCGGTGGACGCCCAGGGCGGAGGCGTCGTCGTCGACCTGGACGACGGTGGCGTCCGGGCCGATGAGGCGGCCGTGCCGCATGGTCCACATGTTCAGGGCGCAGCCCCAGCCGACGATCAGGTCGGCGCCCCGGATCAGTTCGGCCGTCAGGTCGGACGCGAAGCCGCCGGAGATGCCGAGCGACCAGGGATCGCCCTGGAACAGACCGTGGGCCACGGCCGAGGTGGCGAGCAGTGCGCCGTGGTGGTCGGCGAGCGCGGTGAGGGCGTCGCGGGCGCCCGGTGAGCGGGCGCCCCGGCCGGCCACGAAGACGGGGCGGCGGGCGCGTTCCATGGCCGTCACCAGGGCCGCCACATCGGACTCCGACGGCTCGACGGCGGCCCGCGCGGGCGGCGGGGCGGCGGCGATCGCGGCGGTGTCGGGCAGGTCGAGGGCCTGTACGTCCAGGGGGAGGTTGAGCAGTACGGTACGGCGCTCGTGCAGGGCGCGTCGTACGGCGTCGCAGGCCTGCTCGACCGCGGAGTGCGGGGACGTCACGCGCTCGGTGACCGCGCCGACGGCTTGGGCCAACGCCTCCTGGTCGACGTGGAAGTTGGAGGTGGGCCGGGTCGCCTCGGCCGCGAGCACGAGGAGGGGCGTGCGGCTCTTGGCGGCCTCCGCGATACCGGTCAGCGCGTTGGTCAGCCCGGGCCCCTGGTGCACGCTCAGCGCGGCGGCCTTCCCGCTCATCCGTGTGTGGGCGTCGGCCATGGTTGCCGCGCCGCCCTCGTGGCGGGCGGCGACATAGCGGGCCCCCGTGGCCACCATGGCGTTGGTGAGGTGGAAGTTGCCCGAGCCGACCACGCCGAACACATGGTCCACACCGGCCGCGGTCAGGGCCCGGCCGACGGCTTCGGCGACCTTCATGACCGCTCCACGAGGGCGAGGACGCGGGCGGGTGAGCCGGAGCCGTTGAGGATGGGCAGCGGGCCGGCGACGACGACGGCACCGGTGGCGGGCAGTTCCGCGAGGTTCTGCAACTGGGTCAGGCCGTATTTGTCGTTGCCCATCAGGTAGGAGTGGCACGGGAAGGCCGGGTCGAAGGAGTGGGCGCCTCCGGCGTCGGTGCCGACCGTCTCGGTGCCGAGGCCGATCACCGGTGACTCCTCGGCGACCCAGCGGGCGCACTCCGGGGACAGGCCCGGGGTGTGGGGGCCGTTCTCGTCGGCGTTGAGGAACTCCTCCTGCGCGTGCGAGCGCGCGTCCCAGCCGGTGCGCAGCAGCAGCCACCCGCCCTCGGGCAGCGGGCCGTGCTCCGCCTCCCAGGCCTTGATGTGGTCCACCTCGACGAGGAAGTCCGGGTCCTCGGCGGCCGCGGCGGAGAAGTCCAGCACGGCGGCGGGCGCGATCAGCCGGCTCGCCGGTACGGAGGCCACGTCCGCGAGGTCCTTGCCGGTCACCCAGTGGTTGGGCGCGTCGAAGTGCGTACCGGTGTGCTCGCCCGTGCGGAAGTTGTTCCAGTACCAGGCCGGCCCCCGGTCGTCGTACCGGCTGATCTCCTCCAGTTCGAACACCTGTGTCTGCCCGAACCCTTCGGGCAACCGGATCACCGGCGTCTGCGACGACAGGGGCGAGGTGAGATCGACGACTTCGATCGCACCGCTCCGCAGCCCGGACAGCAGCGCGGCGAGGACGGACGGCTGGGACATGGCGGCCTCCTGAACTGTCGTGTGCGCGAGACGCGTTGACGACAGTCGCACCGCATCGACGAGCCCGTCCAGAGGCCACGGCTCCCCGGGTGTCGCCAAATCGGTCCAGTGACCCAGGATTGGCCTTGGCCTGCGGCTCGGGGTCGGCCTAGCGTCGGCGTCATGCGTATCCGAATCGTCGACGCCTTCACCGACCGGCCCTTCGCCGGCAACCCGGCCGGGGTCCTGCTGCTGGACGCCTTCCCGGACGACAACCGGCTGCAGAACATCGCCGTCGAGGTCAATCACGCCGAGACGGCGTTCGCCCACCGTCTTCCCGGGGGCGGCGAGGCCGACTGGGCGCTGCGGTGGTTCACACCGGCCGCCGAGGTCAACATGTGCGGGCACGCGACGCTGGCCACGGCCCATGTGCTGCACACCACCGGCGCCCACGAGGGGCCGGTGCGGTTCGCCACGCGGAGCGGTGTGCTCATCGCGACGCCCGGTGCGGACGGGTCGATCACCCTGGACTTCCCGACCGCTCCGCTGACCCCGGTCGAGCCCCCGGAGGGGGTAGCCGCGGCCCTCGGCGCCGAACCGCTCCTCGCCTTCGACACCGGTCCGAACGTCGGCGACCTCCTCGTCGAGCTCGCCGACGAGAAGACCGTCCACGCCCTCACCCCCGACCACAAGGCCCTCGGCGCCTACTCGGAGCGCGGCGTCATCGCCACCGCCCGCGCCGAGAACCCCGCGCTCGGCTACGACTTCGTCTCCCGCTGCTTCTTCCCCAACGTCGGCATCGACGAGGACCCGGTCACCGGCAGCGCCCACACCGCCCTGGCGCCCTTCTGGTCCGAGCGGCTGGGCCGTACCGAACTCACCGGTCTGCAGGCCTCGCCCCGCTCCGGCCGCGTCCGCACCCGGCTGGTCGGCGACCGCACGCTCCTCACCGGCCGGGCGGTCACGACGATCGAGGGCGAGCTGCTCGTATAGGCGGTTCCATCGCCCCCCGAAAGGGGCGCGGGGCTGTATCGACATGCGGCTTCCGCCGCGCGAGCGCGCTCAGCCCCCACCGGTCCGCGGCTTCCTCACGGCCGGCACTCCGGCACACGGTTCAGCCGCCGGCCGGCGTCGGCAGCCAGCCCACCTTCCCGGCCAGCAGCGCGTAGCCGACGAACGCCCCGATGTCGAGCAGCGAATGCGCCACCACCAGGGGCCCCACCCGTCCCCACCGGCGGTAGAGGTAGACGAACACCACGCCCATCACCATGTTGCCGATGAAGCCGCCGATGCCCTGGTAGAGGTGGTACGACCCGCGCAGTACGGAACTGGCCATCAGCGCGGCCCCGGGCGTCCAGCCCAACTGGCCCAGCCGGCGCAGCAGGTACCCGACGACGATGACCTCTTCGAGGATCGCGTTCTGCATCGCGGACATGATCAGCACCGGGTACTTCCACCACACCTCGGGCAGTGCCTCCGGCACCACCGTGAGGTTGAATCCCAGCCCGCGTGCGGCCAGGTAGAAGGCGATTCCGGTGCTGCCGATCACCGCCGCGACCGCCGCGCCGCGGCCGAGGTCGGGCCACGGCCTGGTGCGGTCGAAGCCGAGGGTGCGCAGGCTTCCGCCCTCGCGCAGCAGGAAGTGCGCGACGAGCAGGACGGGCACGAGGGACGAGGCGATCCCGAACAGCTGCCAGGCCAGATCGAGCCAGGGGCGGCCCGGCGCGGCCGAGGCGTTGAGGGTGGCCGCCTGGTCCTTGAGGCCGCCCGGCCTGGTGACCGATCCGACAAAGCTGATCAGGGCGGACACTCCGCTCGCACCGAGCGAAAGCCCCAGAACGAGCAGCGTCTCATCCCGGAAAATCCGCCGCGAACGCCCCTCCTCCGGAAAAGAATCGGCCACACGGCCCGCCTCTCCCTGCACACCTGACTCCAATTCAGTATTCCCGTCCCATCCCCATCACCGCCCCGCTAGGGTCTCGAAAGAAGTTGCGAAGATCGTGCGCGACTGGCCGTTGGGGGACGGACACCGTACGGGGCTGACCTCCCCTCTGCATGCCATACGGCCGTGAGACCGGCAGAAGGTAACAACAGGGAGGGGCACCACCGTCATGGGACGTCACAGCTTGCCCGATCAGTATGGGGCGGGCGGCAGCGACCCCCGGCCACGCACCCGCCGCCGTACGGTGGCCATCGCGACCGTGCTCGTGCTGACCGTCGCGGGCGGCACGGCGGCCGCCGTCCAGAGCGGACTGCTCTCCTTCGGTTCCTCCTGTCAGGACGACGCGGTGGACCTGAAGGTCGCCGCCTCGCCCGACATGGCCCCGGCCCTGCGCGCCGCGGCGGAACGGGCCCGCGACATCGGCCTCACCTCCGACGGGCGCTGCGTCGACGTCGAGGTGACCGCGCACGACTCCTACAAGCTCACGGACACCCTGCTGGCAGGCAGGCCGACCGACGTCCAGGTGTGGGTACCGGACTCGGAGCTGTGGGTCCAGCGGATCGCTGCGGACACCAAGGCGACGGAGGTGACCCCGGTCGGCGGCTTCGCCTCCAGCCCGGTCGGTGTGGCCATGGTCCCGGAGGCCGCCAAGTCGCTGGGGTGGCCGCAGAAGTCGTACAGCTGGATCGAGCTGGTCGGCGCCACGATGCGGGACGACTCCCTCAAGCTCGGCGCGGCCGACCCCTCGCGCAGTGCCACCGGACTGCTCGCCCTGACCCAGCTGGGCACCGGCGCCGCCAAGATCAAGGACGGGGACACCCAGGCCGCGGCCATGATGAAGAGCCTGTCGCAGCGCACCTCCGACAGCGACACCCAGGTCCTGGACACCCTGCCGCGCGACGCCTCGGGCACCGAGCAGGGCAACCCGAAGCGCAACCAGGCGCTGATCCTCAGCGAGCAGGCGGCGTTCACCTACAACACCGCGGCCGACGGCGAGGGGCTCGACCTCTTCTACCCGAAGGACGGCTCGCCCCGGCTCGACTACCCGTACTCGCTGGTCGACCAGGCGGCGCTGAGCACCGACGAGAGCCGGGCGGCGCTGAAGTTCATGAACTATCTGCGCAAGCCCGAGCAGCGCCGGCTCATGGAGAAGTACGGCTTCCGCACCTCCGCCGACGAGGTCGCGGCAACGCTGGTGACGCGGGCCGGCGGCAGCGAGCCGCAGCCGTACGCGCAGGACGCCCTCAAGCCGGCCTCGGAGGGGGCCCTCCAGGAGGCTCTCGGCACCTGGACGATCACGGTGCAGAGCGCGCGGGTCACCACGGTCGTCGACGCGTCCTCCTCCATGTCCGAGCCGGTCCCGGGCACGAACCGGTCCCGCATGGACGTGACCAAGGCATCCCTCCTCCAGGCGCTCGCCACGTTCACGCCGGAGGACGAGATCGGTCTGTGGCAGTTCTCCACCAAGCTGGACGGCGACAAGGACTACCGCGTCCTCGTCCCGACCGGACGCCTCGGCGACAGCAGGGACGGCGGAACGCAACGGGACAAGCTGTCGGCGGCCTTCAGCGAACTGGCGCCGGTCCCGAACGGCGCGACGGGCCTGTACGACACCACGCTCGCCGCGTACACGGAGGCCACCGCCTCCTACGCCAAGGGCAAGTTCAACGCCCTGGTCGTGCTGACCGACGGCGTCAACCAGGACCCCGGCAGCATCTCCCGCTCCACGCTCGTCAGGCGTCTGCAGGAACTCACCGACCCCGACCGCCCGGTCCCGCTGATCATGATCGCCGTCGGCCCCGACGCCGACCGCGAGGAGGCCCAGCAGATCGCGGAGTCCACCGGCGGCACGGGCCAGGAGGTCTCCGACCCGTCCCAGATCCACGAGGTGATCCTCAAGGCGATCGTGGCGGCGGGGGCGGAGGGAAGCGCAGGCTGAGCGGTCGGGGCCGGGCGAGCCGTCCGGCCGTGCCCTTTCCCCAGCGCCTTCCCCACGCCGCTCAGCCCAGCGGCGCCGGCTCCGGCAACCCCACCGGCCAGGTGTGCACCGGTTCGCCGAGGTGCATCAGCTCGGCGTACCGCCGGGTCGTCGCGGCGAGTGCGGCGTCCCGGTCGAGACCCGACTCCAGGGCCCGGTGGAACGTCGCGGCCTGCCAGGTCGCCCCGTTGGCCCGCCGCCGGCACCGCTCGTCGATCACGCCCAGGTACAGGTCGCGGTCCGCGGGTTCGACCCCCCACGCGTCCAGGCCCGCCGCCGCGAGCGGCAGCAGTTCGTCGCGCACCAGGGTGACGGCGTCGACCTGGGTCAGCCCGCCGCCGTACCGTCCGCGCCGCGGCCAGTCGAAGCGGGCCTCGATGCCGTGCTCGCAGGCCGCGTCGAAGTTGGCGGCGGCGGCCTCGAAGGGCAGCCGCGTCCACACCGGCCGCGAGTCCTCGGCGAGGGCGCGGACCACGCCGTAGTAGAAGGCCGCGTTGGCGATGACGTCGGTGACGGTGGGCCCCGCGGGCAGGACGCGGTTCTCCACCCGCAGGTGCGGAACGCCGTCGGCGATGCCGTACACCGGCCGGTTCCAGCGGTACACGGTGCCGTTGTGCAGGACGAGTTCGGCGAGCGAGGGGACGCCCCCCTGGTCGAGGACCCTCAGCGGATCCTCGTCGTCGCAGATCGGCAGCAGCGCCGGGAAGTAGCGCAGGTTCTCCTCGAACAGGTCGTGCGCCGAGGAGATCCACCGCTCCCCGAACCAGGTCCGCGGCCGCACACCCTGTGCCTGGAGCTCGGGCGGGCGGGTGTCCGTGGACTGCTGGAACAGCGGCGGCCGCGACTCGCGCCACAGCTCACGCCCGAACAGGAAGGGGGAGTTGGCTCCTACGGCGATCTGCGCGGCGGCGACGGCCTGCGCCGCGTTCCACACGTCGGCGAAGCGGTCCGGGGTGACCTGGAGATGCAACTGCACGGAGGTGCAGGCGGCTTCCGGGGCTATGGACTTCGAGGTGCAGACGAGATGCTCGACCCCGTCGATGTCCAGGACGAAGTCCTCGCCCCGGGCGGCCACGATCTGTTCGTTGAGCAGCGCGTAACGGTCGACGTCCGAGAGGTTGGAGGAGACCAGGTCGTCCCGGTCGAGAGTCGGCAGAATGCCGATCATCACGATTCCCGCGTCGAGCTCTCCCGCTTTCCGATGGGCGTATGCCAGCGAGGTGCGGATTTCTTCGGCGAGCCGGTCGAATACCCGGCCACCCAAGGGATGTGGGGCTATGTTGACTTCCAGGTTGAACATGGCGAGTTCTGTTTGGAAATCTCGGCTTGCGATCCGCTCGAGAACCTGCGCGTTCAACATTTTCGGCATACCGTCGGCACCGGCGAGATTCAGTTCGATCTCCAGCCCCATGAGGTTCTTCGGGCGATCGAACCGCTTCTCCGCCAGCAGCCGCTCCAGTGCCGTCAGGCACGTGCGGAGCTTGCCGCGGTAGAGCTGCCGATCGGACAGGTCGAATCGGCCTGCCGCGACCTTCTCCCCCATCGAAGCTTCCCTCCTTGGATGGGCGGACCGAAGATCCGGCCGCCGGTGTCGGGTCACCTGGGATGATGCCCAGTGGAGACGATCGATAACGTCCCGCGCGGCCCTTGGCGCCCCGCTACCCTGTGGAAGTGACCGGCGGCACATTCACCGGGCATGCGGCACCTTGCAGTTTCGGGTTCCCCGCACGCCTCGTGAAAAACGCCGACGAAAAACGGCCGACCGCGCCTCCGGTATTCATCGAGGTCATCGCCGTACCGCCGCCGAAAAACGGGATGATTCCCACGTATCGCCGACCGAATGGACCCTTGCTGTTCACGTCGGAAACGGGTAGACGAAACACCGTCTGAACACGTGTCGTATAAACTCCGCGAACGAGGCAGAAGGTTGGCGCCGACGGTCTGTTGTTCCTGTCGTCAAGGTGACGTACGACAGGTCTCACGCACGCCCCACGCACCCATGACCCGGCCCCCGCCTCTCTGGCCCCGCGAGCTGACAGCGCCGTCCGCCCACGCCCTCGCGCCACTGTGCCTGTCGAATGAGAGGCGACCCACCATGCCGCTGCATGTACCCCCGGCTCCCGCGCCCGCACTTCGCTCCGTCCTCACCGCGCTCGGTTCGCCCACCGCGCTCCGCGAGGCCCGCACTCCCTCCCTGCGCACCGCCCAGGGACCCGCGACACCCGAACTCCCTTTGCCCGTACACGTACTTGACGAGATCACCGCGGCGGGCGCCTCCGCCACCCGACTGACCGGGTGGCGTTTCCTGATCCGCTGCCAGGACCGTGCGGTGGCCGCCGCCGAGACCCGGCTGACGCCGGACGGCTGGGCCTTCTCGCATTTCTTCGAGGGCCCCTACATCGCCTCCACCGAGCGTGCGCTGCGCCAGGCCGAGACCATGCAACAGCCCTATCAGCCCCGCCTGCTGTCGGTCCCGGGCCTCTACATGCTCACCCTCTGGCTGCACGGCGACCTCACGGCGGACGGCGCCACCGGTCATCCCGCCGCCACCGATCTGCTCGTCCCGCTGGCGCCCGCACCGCCCGGTATCGCGGCCCACCGGCCGCACCGCGTCGCCGAACTGCTCCCGGTGCTGACCCACCGGGCGACTCCGGCCCCGCTTCTGGGACAGCTCGCCTGACCTCTTCGATCACTGGGCTCGTACGAGCGAATTGCAGCTCGTACGAGCCCTTTTCGTGCCCGCCCCCCGTCCGGACTAGCCCCATCCGGCCATCCCGAACCACCCGAAGAGACAGCGCAGTTGGAATGAACCGTCCGCGCGGGTGATGCGTCATGAACCTGTGAGAAGCGGTGCTGCCAAATCCCTGCGGATTGACGCCCGTGGGGCAACACTGGTGCCGACCGACTTATCACAACGGGGGCAGCGATGAACACCACGACAAAGCGAAAGATCCCACCAATGTGCCAGCACCAGCCGCCGTGTCCGACAGCCGAATCCGCCGACCGGGAGTCCGCCCGACTCATGGCGCACCACCCGGAGCAGGGATGGAGCCTGCTGTGCAACGGCGTTCTGCAATTCGAGGACACCGGTGAGCTCCTGCCCGACGGCAAGATCATCGCCCCGCACCGCCCCATGGGCAGCGAACAGGTGATGACCGCCGCCTGAGGGCGCTGCCGGGCGGTGGGACCGACCGCCCGGTGACTTGAGGGGCCGGCCCGCAGACCCGCGCTGCGAACCGGCCCCGACGCATGTCCCGGGGTGATCACTGCGTGTAGTCCCGCATGCGGAATGCGCTGTTCTCCCTGACGCACTTCCCATGGGCACCCGTTTTCCGGAAGACTCCTGGAAGTTTCGATCCGTCGACGGAGGTGGGGAGTTGGCAGCACACGAGGTCGGCACCGAGGGGGCGCCCGAGACCGGGGGCCGGGTCACGATCACCGAGATCGCCCGACAGGCCGGCGTCTCCGTGCCGACCGTCTCCCGGGTCGTCAACGGCCGCTCCGACGTGTCGCCCAGGACCCGGGCCCGCGTGGAGGAACTGCTCCGCCTGCACGGCTACCGCAAGCGCCCGAGCACCTCCCCCAGCGGTGCGGCCCTGCTCGACCTGGTCTTCAACGACCTCGACAGCCCCTGGGCGGTGGAGATCATCCGCGGGGTGGAGGAGGTGGCGCACGCGGCCGGTGTCGGCACCGTGGTCTCGGCGATCCACGGCCGCTCCGGCGACGCCCGCGAGTGGATGCGCAATTTGCGGGCCCGCGCCTCCGACGGCGTCATCCTGGTCACCTCGGTCCTGGAGCCGATGCTGCACGAGGAGTTGCGCATCCTCGGCGTCCCGCTGGTCGTCGTCGACCCGGCGGGCTCCCCCGCGCTGGACGCCCCCACCATCGGCGCCGCGAACTGGTCGGGCGGCATGGCGGCCACCGAGCATCTGCTGTCGCTGGGCCACCGCAGGATCGGCCTGATCTCGGGCCCGCCCCGGCTGCTGTGCTCCCGAGCCCGCTTCGACGGCTACCGCGCGGCCCTGGAGGGCACGGGGCTCACGGTCGACGACTCCCTCGTCGTCCCCGGCGACTTCCACCCCGAGTCCGGCTTCGAGGGCTGCAACGCGCTGCTGGACCTGCCCGAACCGCCCACGGCGATCTTCGCGGCCAGCGACCAGATGGCGCTCGGCGCGATCGAGGCACTGCGCAGACGCGGGCTCCGGGTCCCGGAGGACATGAGCCTGGTCGGTTTCGACGACCTTCCGGAAGTCCGCTGGTCCGCCCCGCCGCTCACCACGGTCCGTCAACCGCTCGCCGACATGGGCAAGCTGGCCGTCCGCACGGTGCTCAAGCTGGCCCGCGACGAGCAGCCGGACTCGCCGAGGGTGGAGCTCGGCACGGAACTGGTGGTCCGCGCGAGCACCGCGCCCCCGGCGCGCTGACGCGGCACCGGCCCGGCGGTGAGCCACACCGCCGGGCCGGGCCGCACCCCGGCGGACTCCCCTCCGTGCCCAGCCGCCGGGCGTCTCATCGCCGCACCGCTACTTCTTGAGCGCCTCCTTGATCGCGAAGTAGGCGGGCTTGGGCTGCAGTTGCTCGTCCCACGGCAGCGCCGCGCCCTGGCCCTCGAAGAACGCCGGGATCCAGGAGTATTTGTCGGTGTAGTCCCAGAGCGTGATGCCGACGCAGCGCCGCACCGCGAGGCAGGCCTTCGTCAGGTCGCGGTACCACTGGGCCTGCGTGGCCAGCTTGGTCTCGTCCGCGGGCAGGATCATCCGGATGTCGACCTCGGTGAGCGCGGTGTCCAGGCCGAGCCTGGCGAAGCGCCGCAGATTGTCCTCGAGGGTGGTCGGATAGCCGTACTGGAGCGCGAGGTGCGCCTGGAGGCCGAAGCCGTGCAGCGGGACGCCCTGTGCCTTCAGCTCCTTGGCCAGCTTGTAGTAGGCGTCGCTCTTGGGGCCGACCGCCTCCACGTTGTAGTCGTTGAGGTAGAGCTTGGCCTTCGGGTCGGCCTGGTGGGCCCAGCGCAGGGCGTCGGCGATGTAGCCGGGGCCGAGGGTCTTGTAGAAGACCGTCTCGCGGTAGGTGCCGTCCTCGTTGAAGGCCTCGTTGACGACGTCCCAGGCGTAGATCTTGCCGCGGTAGTGCCGTACCTCGGTCTGGATGTGTTTCTTCAGCACGGCCCGCAGCTCGGTCGCCGTCCACTCGCGGCTGGTCAGCCAGTCGGGCAGCTGGCTGTGCCAGACCAGGGTGTGGCCGCGTACCCGCTGGTGGTTGGCGCGAGCGAGGTTCACGATCTCGTCGCCCTGGGAGAAGTCGAAGACACCCTGCTGGGGTTCGGTGGCGTACCACTTCTGGCCGTTGCCGGGGGTGATCATGTCGAACTCGCTGCCGAGGATCGCCTTGTAGGGCTCGTCGACGACCTCGGGGTTGTCGGTGGCGCTGCCGTAGTAGCGGCCGTGCCGCTGGGCGAGGTCGGCGAGTGTGGTCGGCTTGTCGTGCGCCTGGGCGGGCACACCGGTACCGACCCCGGCGGCCATCAGGGCGACGGCGAGGGCGCCGACGAGTCTGAGACGGTTCCTGTGCATGGTGCGACTCCTCACGTGCGGGTGTGGTGGCGAGCCGTACGGACGTCCGGCGCCGGTCATCCCTTCGTCGCGCCGGCGGTGAGGCCGCCGACGAGCTGGCGCTCGGCGACCGAGTAGAAGGCGAGGGCGGGGACCATCGCGAGGACGAGATAGGCGAAGACGCGGGCGTACTCCGCGGAGTACTGGCCCTGGAACTGCTGGACGCCGATGGGCAGCGTCCACCAGGTGTTGTCGGTGAACACCAGCAGCGGCAGCATGAAGTTGTTCCAGCTGGTGACGACGGCGAGCACCGAGACGGTGCCGAGCGCGGGCCGGGCCATGGGCAGCAGCACCCGCCAGAAGAAGCCGAAGGAGCTGCACCCGTCGAGGGTGGCCGCCTCCTCCAGTTCGCCGGGGATCTCCCGGAAGAAGGCGCGCAGGATGATGATGGTCATCGGCAGCCCGAACGCGGCCTGCGGCAGGATCACGCCCAGCGGGTTGTCGAGCAGACCGAGATAGCGCAGCAGCAGGAACAGCGGCAGGGCGGCCACCGCGAAGGGGAACATCAGCCCCATCGTGAAGAAGGTGAACAGCACCTCCCGGCCCCGGAAGGCGAACCGGGCGAAGGAGAAGGCGGCGAGCGCGGACACCGCGACGACGAGCACGGTCGTGGCGATCGCGATCAGCGTGCTGTTGCCGAGCAGCTTCCAGAAATCGCTGCCGCCGAGGATGTCGGTGTAGTTGCTCCCCAGCCAGCGCTTCGGCAGTCCGAAGGGGTTGCTGGAGAGCTCGTCGGTGGACTTGAAGCCGGACAGGACGGCGTACACCAGGGGGACGAGCATGACGACGCCGACGGCGACGAGGATGAGGTGCAAGGGCAACGTGCGGGCGTTCCTGCGGCTCATTTCCCGGCCCCCCTCATCGTGGTGGTGGCCCCTTCGAGGTCGCGGCGGAGCACGAACCGCTGGTAGGCGAGGGCGAAGACGAGGCAGATCCCGAACATGACCACGCTGATCGCGCTGGCGTAGCCGACCTGGTAGCGCTTGAAGCCGTACTGGAACATGGTCACGGCCATGGTCTCGGAGTGGTGGTCGGGGCCGCCCTGGGTGATCACCCACACCAGGTCGAAGAGCTGGATCGAGCCGATGACGGCCAGGAAGACGCTGATGCGGATGGTGGGCGCGAGCAGCGGCAGGGTGACGCTGCGGAAGCGCTGCCAGGCACTCGCACCGTCGATCAGCGCCGCCTCGGTCAACTCCCGCGGGACGGACTGGAGTCCGGCCAGCAGGAGCATCATGTGGAAGCCGAAGTACTTCCAGGTCATGACGATGAACAGGGTCGCCATCACATACGACTGATCGGCGAACCACTCGCCGCCGAGGCTGTCCAGGCCGATGCTGCCGAGGAGATGGTCGGCCAGACCGTCGTCCGGGGCGAACACCATGCTGAAGAGCACGCCGGTGATGGCCTCGGAGAGCACGTAGGGCGCGAAGAACAGCATCCGGTAGACGGCCCGGCCGCGCAGCCGCTGGTTGAGCAGGACCGCCATGGCGAGCGCGAACGGCAGCTGGATCGCGAGGGTGAGGACGACCAGGACGAGGCAGCGCCACAGGTCGCCGAGGAAGACCGGGTTGTCGAAGAGGTCGGTGAAGTTGTCGACGCCGACGTAGTCCTCGGGCATCCCGAAGCCGCCCCAGCGGAAGAAGGCGGCGTACAGCGCGAACAGCATCGGCAGCAGCACGAGCCCGGTGAAGAGGACCAGGGCGGGCAGCTGGAAGCCCATCGCCGTGAGCCAGTTGAGGGCGCGCCGCCGGGCCCGCCCCCGGGCCCTGACGGTGTCCGGGGGCGGGGGCTCGGCGCCGGCGCCGCTCCGCTTGTCTGCGAGGAACGTGGAGGTCATCGCCTGCTACTGCTCTTCCTTCGCGGACTTCGTGATCGACTGGGCGACCTGCTCGGGGGACTTGGAGCCGGCGATGAGCGCGGCCACGCTGTCGTTGACCTCCTGGCCGACGGCGGGGGCGTACGCCTGGTCGAGGTAGAGCTGGAAGCCGGTGGCGGCGTTCAACTGGGCCTGTACGGCCTTGATGTTGGGGTCGGTGATGGCGCTCTCGGCGCCGGGGACCACCGGGAGGGTGCCGGTCTTCTTGACCAGTTCCAGGTCGGTGGCCTCGGAGGCGAAGAACTTCAGGAAGTCGACGGCCGCCTGCGGGGCGTCCCGGCGCAGGGCGTGCCCACCGCCGCCGCCGAACACCTCGGTGATGGTGCCCTTGCCGCCCTCGACCGCGGGGAACGGGAAGAAGCCCAGGTCCTTCCCGAGGCCCTTGCCGGAGTCGGCCTGCACGTTCGGGGCCCACTGGCCCATGAGCTCCATGGCCGCCTTGCCGTTGCCGACGGTGGCCGCCTGGCCGGTCGGGGTGGAGTAGGCGGCGTTGAGGTAGCCCTTCTGGAACGGCTCCAGATCGACGAGGGTCTTGAGGTGGGCGCCCGCCTGGATGAACTCGGGGCCGGTGAAGTCCTTGTCGTCGTAGGCCTTCTGGAGGGCGCTCGCACCGGCGGTGCGCATCGCGAGGTAGGCCCAGTAGTACATGCCGGGCCACTTCTCCTTGCCGGCGAGCGCGATGGGGGTGATGTCCTTCGACTTCAGCTTGCTGACGGCTTCGAGGAACGCGCCCCAGGTGGTGGGGGGTTCGGTGATGCCGGCCTGCTTGAAGAGCGCCTTGTTGTACCAGAAGCCGATCATGCCGATGTCGAACGGGATGCCGTACACCTTGTCGTCGATGAGGTAGGCCTCCTTCGACACCTTCAGCAGACTGTCGGACCACGGCTTGGTCCGGTCGCTGAGGTCCTCGACGAGGCCCGCGTCGACCTGCTGCTTGAGGACGCCGCCGCCCCACGTGTGGAAGATGTCGGGGAGCTTCCCGGAGGCGATCAGTGCCGTCATCTTCGACTTGTAGGCGTCGTTCTCCAGCTGCACGATCTTCAGCTTGACCTTGGGGTTCTGAGCCTCGAACTTCTTGGCGAGGGCCGCCCAGACGCTCTTGGACGGCTCGGTGGTGGAGATGTTCCACCATTCGATGGTGGTCGTCCCGTCGGACGACCCCTCATCATCCGAGTCACCGCAGCCACTCAGTGCGGTCATGCCCAGACCGGCCGCGGCGGACGCCGCCAGGAAGCCGCGGCGGGACAGTGCCGGGTCGCCCATGGTGTGCTCCTTGGGTACGGGACGGGCGTCTGCGCCCGTCCGCTGGACCGAAAGTTTCGGAGTTGATCCAGAAAGGTTCGTTGATGCCGCACCCTAGAGACAGCTGCCAAACGGTGGCAACCCCTTGTACGCAGTGAATCTGAGGCCGACTTCCCCGGTGTCCGGGCCGCCCGGCACCGATCGGCCCGGACCGAGAGTTTCCGACGCTTTCCGGAACCACGGCTGCGGCTCGGGCACAAGGCCGGGGCCGCCTGCGCGAACTCCCGACTCCACCGCCCGCAGCGCGAACACGGCCGCCTCGCCCCCGGCGACCTCGTTGTGGCAGTGATGTGCTTCATGGGTCCCAGCCGGGCCACGAACCGGCAGTCGTGCCGCCCAACTACACCGGGGTCAGGAACGTCTCGCGGCCCAGCACAGGGAGGACGGGAAGTACCCGCGCGGACGGGTCTCGGCTCGGTCGGGGCCCGACCTGTCCGGCACCTCCAACTGCCCCTTCCGGCAGAGGACGTTGACGAGGCACAGCAGCCCTCCCCCGTCCGGCACGGACTCGGCCGGGAAGGAACCTCCGATCACAGAATTGCCGTACGTCCGCATGTGCGGCAGCCCCTTCGAGCGTCGCCCAAGGCGAAACATTCGGATGATCTGGCGAACGTTACGGAGTGGCACTGTAGGTGGCCACGGGGCCGGCGACAAGACACCGGGGCCCCAGCCCCACGCCCCCGCCGCGGATGCCGTCCCGCCAGGAATCGCTCCGCGCGCAGACGTACGACATGACGCTGAGTGTCCGCTGCCGCCGCCCCGCCCCCCTCAGCCCTCACTCCGACGCGATCCCCCGAAACAGTCCCTACGCTCCCCACTTGCGGTGCGCGAACCTCCCCGAAGCCAGTCTTAACGGAAGCTTGACGCCCCCAGCCCTCTCATCCATGGGCCCTGACGTCACTCTCCGCTTACGCTGATGCGGCCGTCCAGCTGATGGCCGGAACCGTACGCTGAGCCGCACAGGAGCCCCGATGGCCACCACCGAACACGCGCCGCCCAGTCGGCTGCGCGCCTGGATGCTGGAAGGCCTGTCCGACATGGGCAAGGGCGACCACGGCCGGCCGGCCCGGCCCACGGAGCCCCAGCCGGAGCCGGAGGGCCGGGCGTGGTGGCGGGTCATGTGCCTCACCGGCGTCGACTACTTCTCGACCCTCGGCTACCAGCCCGGCATCGCGGCCCTCGCGGCCGGTCTGCTCTCCCCGATCGCGACCATCGTCCTGGTGATCGTGACCCTGGCGGGCGCGCTGCCCGTGTACCGCCGCGTGGCCGAGGAGAGCCCCCACGGCCAGGGCTCGATCGCAATGCTGGAGCGCCTGCTCACCTTCTGGAAGGGCAAGCTCTTCGTCCTCACCCTGCTCGGCTTCGCCGCCACCGACTTCCTGATCACCATCACCCTGTCGGCCGCCGACGCCTCGACCCACCTCGTCGAGAACCCGCACCTGAACAGTGCCCTGCACGACCAACAGCTGCTGATCACCCTCATCCTGGTCGCCCTGCTCGGCGCGGTGTTCCTCAAGGGCTTCCTGGAGGCGATCGGCGTCGCGGTCGTCCTGGTCGGCATCTACCTCGCGCTCAACGTCGTCGTCGTGCTCGTCGGCCTCTGGCACGTCATCACCGCCGAACACGTGGTCACCGACTGGTCGACCGCCCTGACCAACGAGCACGGCAACGTCTTCGTGATGATCGGCGTGGCCCTGATCGTCTTCCCCAAGCTTGCCCTCGGCCTCTCCGGCTTCGAGACCGGCGTCGCCGTCATGCCGCACGTCAAGGGCGACCCCGGCGAGACCGAGCAGAACCCGGCCGGCCGGATCCGCGAGACGAAGAAGCTGCTCACCACCGCCGCCGTGATCATGAGCTGCTTCCTGATCGCCACCAGCTTCATCACCACGCTCCTGATCCCGGAGAAGGAGTTCGAGTCCGGCGGCCAGGCCAACGGCCGCGCCCTCGCCTTCCTCGCCCACAAGTACCTGGGTGGCGCCTTCGGCACGGTCTACGACGTCTCGACGATCGCCATCCTCTGGTTCGCCGGCGCCTCCGCGATGGCCGGCCTGCTGAACCTGATGCCGCGCTACCTGCCCCGCTACGGCATGGCCCCGCACTGGGCCAGGGCCGTCCGCCCGATGGTCATCGTCTTCACCCTGATCGCCTTCCTGGTCACCTGGATCTTCGACGCCGACGTGGATGCCCAGGGCGGCGCCTACGCCACCGGCGTACTGGTCCTGATCATCTCCGCCGCGATCGCGGTGACCATCGCCGCCCGCAAGGCAGGCCAGCGCAACTGGACCATCGGCTTCGCCGTCATCTCGGCGGTGTTCCTCTACACCACGGTCGTCAACGTCATCGAGCGCCCGGACGGCGTGAAGATCGGCGCCTGCTTCATCGCCGGCATCATCCTGGTCTCCCTGCTCTCCCGCCTGGCCCGGGCCTTCGAGCTCCGCGTGACGAGCGTGACGCTCGATCCCATGGCGGAACGTTTCATCAGAGACATCGCCAGCCGCAAGATCCGCTTCATCGCCAACGAGCCCGACCAGCGCGACAAAGCCGAGTACCGGGACAAGATCGAGCAGATCCGCGAGGACAACGACATCCCCGGCCAGGAGGACTTCGTCTTCGTGGAGGTCACGGTCCTGGACCCCTCCGAGTTCGAGGCGGGTCTGACGGTGCGCGGGGAGGTCCTCCACGACCGCTACCGCATCCTGACGCTGGAGTCCTCCTCGATCCCCAACGCCCTGGCCGCGCTGCTGCTCCACGTCCGCGACACGACGGGCTGCACCCCCCACATCTATTTCGAATGGACCGAGGGCAATCCCTTCGCCAACTTCCTCCGCTTCCTCCTCTTCGGCCAGGGCGAGGTGGCCCCCGTCACCCGAGAGGTCCTCCGCGAGGCAGAACCGGACAGGGACCGCCGCCCGAGGGTGCACACGGGCTGACGTACGTACGAAAAGTCCGGATGCCCACACCACACCGGCACGCGCACTGCCAGAGAAATCGCGTCAATCTTCAACGGAACGACGTCAGAGCACCGTCAGTGGCGGCACACCCACCCCGGTCCCGCCCTACCGTCGACTCATGCGACCGAGCGGACGGAGCAACCCCCCACCCACGGCCGACGACCGCCACTGGCGCGGCACCGTCCGGCTGGCGGCGGGCCTCGCCCTCACCTTCGGCGCCCTGACCCTGTTCGTCGACTGGGACATGGGCACCGTGACCCTCACCCGGGCCCTGCTCTGGCTCACCCTGTCCGCGACGGTCTTCGCGGTCCTCTTCCCCCAACGCATCACCGCGGGACCCGGCTGGCTGGAAGTACAGGGCCTCGCAGGCCACCACCGGGTCCACACGGACGCCCTGGTATCGGTACAGCTCTACGGCCGGATCTCCTCGCATCTGATCCTCCGCGACACCCACGGCAACCGCCTGGAGTGCGACCCCCGTGTCCTGATCGCCAATCCCTTCCTCTGGCACGAACTGGACACGGGGGTACGCCACTCGCTCGAACACGGCACTCTGCGCCAGAGCACGGACGCCCTGCGCCACCTCGGCCGGGAGATCGACGACGAGAGCGCCCTGTCGGTGCTCAGGGCGTCCGGGATCTCCTGAGGAACCCGCGCCGACCCCGGGCCACGACCTTGCCGTATCTCAGCCGCCCGCCGACCTCCACGCGCAGCACGACAGGCGTGCCGGAGTCACCGGCGGGACGCGTCTTCACCTGGGCGTACTCGACGACGAGCGAGTCGGTCTCCACCACGACGCCGGGCCGCGTGACCAGCCGCAGCGTCCCGCCCCGCATGTCGAGGTCGACATGGAGCGTGTCGTACGTGATCACCGCGTCGGTGAAGTCGAGCGTCACGTCACCCCAGGAGGACTGGACCTCCAGCCGCCGGGGTACCGCCCACCCGTCGCCGCGCACGGCCGAACCGCCCTGCTGCTCGATCCGGACGACGTCCTTGACCTCGCCGGCCGCGTCCGCCGGAAGGTCCGCCGTCAGCCCGGCCAGCTCCCCCAGGGTGCGCGCGGACAGGGCGACCTCCAGTCGCTCGTCCAGTTCCTCTGCGGTCAGCCGGCCGTCCCCCGCCGCGATACGCAGCGTGTCCACCACCCGCTCCCGGTCCGCATGCGAGGCCCTCAGCCCGACCGGTGCGCCCCCGCCACCCCGCGCCAACTCACCCGACATGCCCTCACTCCGATCCCCGATGCCGAACTAAAGCTATATCGCGTTATACCCAACGCTCAACCCCGCACCCTCCGTTCCCCGTTGCTGCCCCTATCGTGATCCGCATGCAGTCGTACACGATCGGCCAGGCGGCCCGACTCCTGGGCGTGAGCCCCGACACCGCGCGCCGCTGGGCGGACGCGGGCCGGATGACGACCCACCGCGACGAGGCCGGGCGCCGGCTCATCGACGGCCGGGACCTGGCCGCGTTCTCCGTCGAGCTGGCCAGGGGCGACACCGGCGACGAGGAGCCGTCGTACACCTCGGCCCGCAACGCCTTCCCCGGCATCGTCACCGCGATCAAGCTCGGTGACGTCGCCGCCCAGGTCGAGATCCAGGCCGGCCCGCACCGCCTGGTCTCCCTGCTGACCCGCGAGGCCGTCGAGGAACTGGGCCTGGAGGTCGGCATGGAGGCCACGGCCCGCGTGAAGTCGACAAACGTGCATATCGACCGCACCTGAGCCCCCTCCAGGCTTCTCAGACCCGGGTAGTCCCGTAGCAACGCACATGCGACCCCAATCCGCGATGCACCTAGTTCATGCGATGCGACAGAGGACTCATGCCTTGCATATGCGGCAGTATCATCGCCGCAGGATCTTCGGCAGGCCCCTGTCTGAAGCACGTAGAGGAGTAGACCGTGATGACCCGTTCCGCTCGCCGGACCCGTCGCACCCGCCGCACCCTGCGGCTGGCCGGTGCCGGAGCCGCCGCGCTGCTGGCCCTGACCGCCTGCTCCTCCTCGGACTCCGACTCCGCGGACTCCGGCACCTCGGCCTCCGGGTCGACGAAGCCGTCCGGCACGGTGAACGTCTTCGCCGCGGCCTCCCTGAAGGAGAGCTTCACGACCCTGGGCAAGGAGTTCGAGGAGGCGCATCCCGGCACTGAGGTCACCTTCAACTTCGGCGGCAGCGACACCCTGGCCGCCAGCATCACGAACGGGGCCGGTGCCGACGTGTTCGCCGCCGCCAGCCCGAAGACGATGAAGATCGTCACGGACGCGGGGGACGCCACGGGCACGCCCGCCACCTTCGTCCGCAACCAGCTGGAGATCGCCACCCTGCCGGGCAACCCGGACAACATCTCCTCCCTCAAGGACCTCACCGAGTCCGGCCTGAAGGTCGTGCTGTGCGACGCGGAGGTGCCGTGCGGTGCCGCCGCCCGGAAGGCCCTCGACGCCGGCGGCCTCGCGCTCACCCCCGTCTCCTACGAGCAGGACGTCAAGAGCGCGCTGACGAAGGTCGAGCTCAAGGAGGCCGACGCCGCGGTGGTCTACAGGACCGATGTGAAGGCCGCGGGTGACAAGGTGGAGGGCGTGGACTTCCCCGAGTCGGCCGACGCCATCAACGACTACCCGATCGCCCTGCTCAAGGACGCCCCCAACGCCACCGCGGCGAAGGCGTTCATCGAGCTGGTCCGGTCCGCCGAGGGCCAGAAGGTCCTGACCGCGGCCGGGTTCCTCAAGCCGTGACGTCCCTCGGCGGGACCGGCGCCGCGGACACCCTCAAGGGCGGTCCGCGACGCCGCCGCGGCCGGCAGCCGTTCAAGGGCGTACCGCTGCCCCTCCTCATCCCGGCCCTGCTGGGCCTGGCGTTCCTGATCCTCCCCCTGGTGGCCCTGCTGGTCCGGGCCCCCTGGAGCACCCTCCCGGAACAGCTGACCAGCGCCGAGGTGTGGCAGGCGCTACGCCTGTCCCTGGTGTGCGCCACGGCCGCGACCGCCCTCAGTCTCCTGATCGGCGTCCCCCTGGCCTGGCTCCTGGCCCGCACCGACTTCCCCGGCCGCGGACTGGTCCGCGCCCTGGTGACCCTGCCACTGGTCCTGCCTCCGGTGGTGGGCGGCGTGGCCCTCCTGATGGCCCTGGGCCGCAACGGCATCGTGGGCCAGTGGCTGGACTCCTGGTTCGGCGTGACGCTCCCCTTCACCACGGCAGGGGTCATCGTCGCGGAGACCTTCGTGGCGATGCCGTTCCTGGTCATCAGCGTGGAAGGCACTCTGCGCGCGGCGGACCCCCGCTACGAGGAGGCGGCCACCACTCTGGGCGCCTCCCGCTTCACGGCCTTCCGCCGGGTGACCCTCCCCCTGATCGCGCCGGGCATCGCGGCCGGCGCGGTCCTCGCCTGGGCCCGGGCTCTGGGCGAGTTCGGCGCCACGATCACCTTCGCCGGCAACTTCCCCGGCCGCACCCAGACCATGCCCCTCGCGGTCTACCTGGCCCTCCAGAGCGACCCGGCAGCGGCGATCGCCCTGAGCCTGGTGCTCCTGGCGGTATCGATCGCGGTACTGGCGGGCTTGCGGGACCGCTGGATGACGGCGTCGTGATGAACACGGCTGGATGTCGGTCCGCCGACGAGCATCTCTGGACGAAGATCTGATGAAGAACCCCCGCCCCACAGCCGCCGACGGCGCCAAGTCCCCACAGGGGCCATCCGCACCTGGCACCAACGGCCTCCACGCCCATCTGATCGTCACCCACCCCACCTTCCACCTCGACATCACCCTCACAGCAGCCCCCGGCGAGGTGGTGGCCCTCCTCGGTCCCAACGGCGCGGGCAAGACCACCGCCCTGCGCGCCCTCGCCGGCCTCACTCCCCTCACCGCCGGCCACCTGCGTCTCGACGGCACCGACCTGGACCGCACGCCCCCCGAATCCCGCCCCGTCGGCGTCGTCTTCCAGGACTACCTCCTCTTCCCCCACCTCACGGCCCTGGACAACATCGCGTTCGGCCCCCGCTGCCAGGGCGCGACAAAGGCGGAGGCCCGCCGGCAGGCGACCGAGTGGCTGGCCCGCATGGGCCTCGGCGACCACGCCACAGCCAAACCCCGCAGCCTCTCCGGCGGCCAGGCCCAACGCGTCGCCCTGGCCCGCGCCCTGGCCACCCATCCCCGCCTGCTCCTCCTCGACGAGCCCCTCGCCGCCCTGGACGCCCGCACCCGCCTGGAGGTCCGCTCCCAACTCCGCCGTCACCTGGCCGACTTCGAGGCGGTCGCCGTCCTGGTCACCCACGACCCCCTGGACGCGATGGTCCTGGCCGACCGCCTGGTCGTGATCGAGCAGGGACAGGTCGTCCAGGAGGGCACCCCGTCCGACATCGCCCGCCACCCCCGTACGGACTACATCGCCCAGCTCGTGGGCCTGAACCTCTACAAGGGCCGGGCAGAAGGCCACACGGTCCACCTGGAGGCCGGCCCCGACATCACCACCACCGAGGACCTCGCAGGAGAGGCCTTCGTCGCGTTCCCCCCGTCCGCCGTGACCCTCTACCGCGACCGCCCCACCGGCTCCAGCGCCCGTAACCTCTGGCGCTGCGAAGTGGCCGGCCTGGAGACCCACGGCGACCAGATCCGCGCGGACCTCACCGGCGAACTCCCCCTCGCCGCGGACCTCACCACGGTCGCCGCGGCCGAACTCGACCTGCACCCGGGCGCGGAGATCTGGGCCACGGTCAAGGCGACGCAAACACACGCGTACCCGGCGTAAACGCCGCCCGGCACCAAAAAGATGGGCCCCGCCGAAAGCGGGGCCCATCTCGACAACCGGCTCAGTCCTCGTAGGCGTCCATCGGCGGGCAGGAGCACACCAGATTCCGGTCACCGTAGGCCTGGTCGATCCGGCGCACCGGCGGCCAGTACTTGTCCGCGACCGACACCCCGGCCGGGAACACGGCCTCTTCGCGCGTGTACGCGTGCTCCCACTCCCCGCCGAGCGCCCGAGCGGTGTGCGGCGCGTTGCGCAGCGGGTTGTCGTCCGCGGGCCACTCGCCGGCGCCGACCTTCTCGATCTCCCCGCGGATCGCGATCATCGCGTCGCAGAACCGGTCGAGCTCGATCAGGTCCTCGGACTCGGTCGGCTCGATCATCAGCGTCCCCGCCACCGGGAACGACATCGTCGGCGCGTGGAAGCCGTAGTCGATGAGCCGCTTGGCGACGTCGTCGACGCTCACTCCGGTCGCCTTGGTCAGCGGTCGCAGATCGATGATGCACTCGTGCGCGACCAGCCCTCCAGGCCCGGTGTACAGCACGGGGTAGTGCGGTTCGAGCCGCTTGGCGATGTAGTTGGCACCGAGGACCGCCACCTGCGTGGCGCGCTTGAGCCCTTCACCGCCCATCAGCCGGACGTACGTCCACGAGATCGGCAGTATCCCCGCGGATCCCCACGGCGCGGCCGAGATCGGCCCGACACCCGTCTCCGGCCCGGCGGCCGGCTGCAGCGGGTGGTTGGGCAGATACGGCGCCAGGTGCGCACGCACACCGACCGGCCCGACGCCCGGACCGCCACCGCCGTGCGGGATGCAGAAGGTCTTGTGCAGGTTCAGGTGGGAGACGTCCCCGCCGAAGTGGCCCGGCTTGGCAAGCCCCACCAGGGCATTGAGGTTGGCACCGTCGACGTACACCTGCCCGCCGGCCTCGTGGACCTGCGCACAGATGTCGGCGACGTGCTCCTCGAACACACCGTGCGTCGACGGGTAGGTGATCATCAGCACCGACAGCTCGTCGCGGTACTGCTCGATCTTCGCCCGCAGGTCCTCGACGTCGATCTCGCCGTCCCCGGCGGTCTTCACGACGACGACCTTCATCCCGGCCATCACGGCACTGGCGGCGTTGGTCCCATGGGCGGAGGACGGGATCAGACACACGGTCCGCTGCTCGTCACCGTTGGCCCGGTGGTATCCGCGTACGGCGAGCAGTCCGGCCAGCTCACCCTGCGACCCGGCGTTGGGCTGGAGCGACACCTTGTCGTATCCGGTGACCTCTGCGAGGCGCTCCTCCAGCTCACGGATGAGCGTGAGGTAGCCCTGCGCCTGCTCGGCGGGCGCGAAGGGGTGCAGCTGCCCGAACTCGGGCCAGGTGACCGGCTCCATCTCGGTGGTCGCGTTGAGCTTCATGGTGCAGGAGCCCAGCGGGATCATGCCGCGGTCGAGCGCGTAGTCCCGGTCGGCGAGCCTGCGCAGGTAGCGCAGCATCGCCGTCTCGGAGCGGTACTGGTGGAAGACCGGGTGCGCGAGGAACTCGTCGCTCCGCAGCAGCGCGTCCGGCACAGCCTCCTCGGTGACCGCATCGAGCGCCTCGACGTCGCCCTCGACCCCGAACGCCGACCATACGGCGCTCAGCTGGGCCCGCGTGGTCGTCTCGTCGCAGGAGGCGGAGACCCGGTCGGCGTCCACGAGGTGCAGGTTGACGCCGTTCTCGCGCGCGGCGGCGACGACGTCGGCCGCCCTGCCCGGCACCCGGGCGGTCACAGTGTCGAAGTAGGCGCCGTGCACGACCTCGACACCACCGGCGGTGAGCCCCGCGGCGAGGATGCCGGCGTAGCGGTGGGTGCGCCGCGCGATGTCCTTCAGCCCCTCGGGCCCGTGGTAGACGGCGTACATCCCGGCCATCACGGCGAGCAGCACCTGCGCGGTGCAGATGTTGCTGGTCGCCTTCTCCCGGCGGATGTGCTGCTCACGGGTCTGCAGGGCCAGCCGGTACGCCTTGTGCCCGTCGACGTCCACGGACACACCCACGAGCCGCCCGGGAAGGCTGCGCGCGAACTTCTCGCGCACCGCCATGTAGCCGGCGTGCGGCCCGCCGAAGCCCATCGGCACACCGAAGCGCTGTGTGGTGCCGACCGCGATGTCGGCCCCGAGCTCACCGGGCGACTTCAGCAGCGTCAGCGCGAGCAGGTCCGCGGCGACGGTGACCAGTGCTCCGAGCTCGTGCGCCTGCTCGATCAGAGGCTGTATGTCCCGTACGGCACCGGAGGCGCCGGGGTACTGGACGAGCACGCCGTTGATCTCACGACCGGCGACGTCGGCCGGAATGCCGTCGCTGAGGTCGGCGACCACGACCTCCACGCCGGTCGGCTCGGCACGGGTCTCGATCACGGCGATGGTCTGCGGAAGCGCGTCCGCGTCGACCAGGAACAGCCCCTTCTTGTTCTTGCCCATACGCCGGGACAGGGACATCGCCTCGGCGGCCGCCGTGCCCTCGTCGAGCAGCGAGGCACCGGAGGTGGGCAGTCCGGTCAGTTCGGCGACCATGGTCTGGAAGTTGAGCAGAGCCTCGAGCCGTCCCTGGGAGATCTCGGGCTGGTACGGCGTGTAGGCGGTGTACCAGGCCGGGTTCTCCATGACATTGCGCAGGATGACGGGCGGCGTGAAGGTCCCGTAGTACCCGAGCCCGATCATGGAGCCGAGCACCTGGTTCCGATCGGCGAGCGAGCGAAGCTCGGCAAGCACCTCGGCCTCGGTGCGGGCGCCGGGCAGGTCGAGGTCATCGGCGTTCTTGATCACATCCGGCACCGCGGCGGCGGTGAGCTCGTCCAGCGAGCCATAGCCGACGTGCGCGAGCATCTTGGCCCGCGCCTCCTGGTCGGGCCCTATGTGGCGCTGCTCGAAGGGGATCCCCTGCTCGAGCTCGGTGAGCGGAGTGCGGTGGGCGGTCATTACGGAGGCCTCCTGGTCTGACACGACCTGCGAGGGGCACCACGGCACGGGTACCCGGACGGCCTCCCCCTCTGTCATCTCAACCTGAGAGCTTCACCGGGCGCCCGAGAGCTCCCGGCTTTCACCGTCGGTGAGAGCGGAAGCCGTACTCCCGCCCTGCTTTCCAGAGTGGCCTCGTCCATGCGGTACGTGTGCCTGAGAGATTCCGGGGAGGATTTGCTCCTTCGGCGCCTCCGAACGGTGTCCGGAGGACTCTCCCGCACAGGGTCGGCAGCCACTTGTCAGCCTAGCAGCGAGGCCGTCGCGGATCCCTCGAGCTCCCCTCGAGTGGCCACCTCCCCCAATGTGCTCTTTCGTAGTGCTTACGGATGAGCTGCGAGCCGCGACCTAGTGGAGGGCCCGTGCAGACCGACATCGATCCTCGGAACCTGATCGGCCGCAAGGCCTTCGACCGCAACGGCACCAAGATCGGCACGATCGACGAGGTCTACCTCGACGACGCCACCGGCGTACCGGAATGGGCGGCCATACGCACCGGCCTCTTCAGCAGGGACGCCTTCGTCCCCCTGGAGCCCAGCGAACTCCTCGAGGGCAGCCTCCGGGTCCCTTTCGAACGGGCCCTGATCAAGGACGCCCCGGACTTCGGCGTAGGCCGTCACCTCTCCCCCGAACAGGAACTCCAGCTCTACCACCACTACGGCCTGGACGTGGCCCCGGCGCCCCCCTTCCCGGACCGGGACTTCGGCAGGCTGGCAGGCACGGAGGACGCGGAAGCCTGATTCAGCGACGCACGAAGGGCTGGGGAGGGACGCACCGCAGGCTCACGAAACCGACAGGCGTTCAGCCCCCACTGGAGCCACCCGCACACACAACCGGCACCAACGGCAACGGCTCGGCCACCACCAACGCGGGATCCTCCACCGAAAACGTCCGGACCCGCCCCGGCTCGGAATCCGGCGTCTCGAACCTCACGGTCACCCTCCCCAGCCCGCTGCCCTGCACCCACCCATGCCCGAACTCGTCGTGCCGCACATCGTGCCCCGAGACCCACCGCCGCTCGACCGGAACCACCGGCGACTCCTCGGCCACCTCGTCCCGCTGCTCCTCCTCCGCAAGCTCGGCACGCTCCCCCGCGGCCTGGGCGAAGAGATCCTCCTGCGTGTAGTCGGCGAGCCCGCTCACCCCGACCCCCAGCAGCCGCACCCCACCCGTCGTGTCCACGGAGTCCAGCAACCGCGCCGCGGCCTCCCGCACCACCGCCACGTCATCGGTCGGCCCCCGCAACGTCTCGGACCGCGTCAACGTGGAGAAGTCGTACCGCCGCACCTTCAGCACGATGGTCCGCCCCGACAGCCCGGCCTCCCGCAGCCTCCGCACACACCGATCCGCCAGCCGCTGCACCTCCAGCCCCACCCGCAGCCGGTCATGGATGTCCACGTCATACGTGTCCTCGACCGACACGGACTTGGTCTCCCGCTCGGCCACCACGGGCCGCTCGTCGTACGCCATCGCCATCGCGTACAGCCCGTGTCCATGGGCCTTGCCCAACAGCCGTACGAGCTCGTCCTCGCCCGCCTCCGCGATCTCGTCGACCGTGTGGATACCGGCCCGCCGCAGATGGTCCCCCGTCGCCGGCCCCACCCCTGGCAGGATCCGCACCGACTTGGGCCCCAGCAGCGCCCGCTCGGTCCCCGGCTCGATCCGCGCCAGCCCGTCCGGCTTGGCCTGCTCTGAGGCGATCTTCGCGAGCATCTTGGACGCGGCCAGCCCCACCGACCCCGTGAGCCCCGTGACGGCCCGTATGTCGGCGCGGAGCTTGATCGCGGCCAGCCGCGCCGACTCCTCGTCCCAGGCCGTCCCCCCGGCCTCCAGATCCACGAACGCCTCGTCGAGGCTGAGAGGCTCCACCAGCGGCGACAGCGCCCGCAGCAGCCCCATCACCTGCTCACTGATCGACCGGTAGAACCCGAAGCGCGGCACGAGGTACGCGGCGTTCGGCGCGAGCCGCCGGGCCTGGGCCATGGGCATCGCGGAATGGACACCGAACACCCGGGCCTCGTACGACGCCGTGGCCACCACCCCACGCGGCCCGAGCCCGCCCACCACGACGGCCTTGCCTCGCAGGCTCGGCTTGGACGCCTGCTCCGCCGAGGCGAAGAAGGCATCCATGTCGAGATGCAGGATCGTGGGCGCGGTTCTCACATGTCCGATGCTGCCCTACGCCACTGACAATGCCCCGCCGCAGGTGGGGAGCGGCCCTCAGACCGCCCGGTTGCGCCGCCGCGCCAGCTCGTCCGCCGGGTTGTGCCCGACGAGGGTCTCCCCGGTGTCGATCCGCTCCCCGTGCAGCTGCGACAGCGCGCTCTCGACATCCCGCCACACGACGCCCACGGCGATGCCGAAGACACCCTGACCGCCCTGGAGCAGCGCGTGCACCTCGTCCGGCGAGGTGCACTCGTAGACCGTGGCACCGTCGCTCATGAGCGTCATGCGCTCCAGGTCCCGGAACCCGCGCTCACGCAGGTGCAGCACGGCGGTGCGGATGTTCTGCAGCGACACCCCGGTGTCGAGGAACCGCTTGACGATCTTCAGGACGACGACGTCCCGGAAGCTGTAGAGGCGCTGTGTCCCCGACCCGTGGGCGGGCCGCACGCTCGGCTCCACGAGCCCGGTGCGCGCCCAGTAGTCCAGTTGGCGGTAGGTGATGCCGGCGGCCGCACAGGCCGTCGGACCGCGGTAGCCGATCTCCTCGGACGCCATGGACGTCGCCCCTCCGCCGCTGCTCGGCACGACCGCCGGTCGCTGCGGAGCGTGGTCGGCCGCGTTGCTGTGAAGCGGGTACGGGCCGCTCGCCCCCGGACTGCGTCCGGGAGCACCCCCAGCCGTACCGTCGCCGCTGCTTCTCACGCCGACCTCCGTCCTTGACCTGCCTTCTCGACGGTAGGCAGTCGCCCGGGGTGCGTCAACGATCGCCACACTCGGCACGCCGGGTGATAATCACCCTAGGAGTGGTTTCCCGTGCCCCACCGCGGGGAAAGGCTAGCCGAATGCGCTCGGGACGGGCCGCAGGACGCTCTCACTCGCCGCTGGCAAATGCCGGCATTTCAGTGGTCACTGGCTGCTGGTGCCGAAGTCCTCGGGTGAGATCTGGTCGAGGAACTCGCGGAACTTCTCCACCTCGTCCTCCTGCTCGTCCGGGATGGCGATGCCGGCGTCGTCGAGCACACCGTCGCTCCCGTAGATCGGCGTCCCGGTGCGCAGCGCCAGCGCTATGGCATCGGAGGGCCGGGCACTCACCTCGACTCCACTGGCGAAGACCAGCTCCGCGTAGAAGACGCCCTCACGCAGATCCGTGATGCGTACTTCGGTGAGCTCCTGACCGACGGCTTCCAGCACGTCCTTGAACAGGTCGTGGGTCAGCGGTCGTGCGGGGGCCATGCCCTGCTGGGCGAAGGCGATAGCCGTCGCCTCCCCCGGCCCGATCCAGATCGGGAGGTAGCGGTCGCCTCCCACTTCACGCAGGAGCACGATCGGTTGGTTGGAGGGCATTTCGACCCGGACACCTACGACATCGAGCTCGTTCACACAGCAACCCTAGGCCGTGCCCGGGACGTTTGGGTAGTCGGGCAGGAAACGGGGGACGGATCCGGCGCGCGTGGCCCTCAGGGCAGCCGCACACCGAGGGCGGTCTGCACCAGCGCCGCATGCAGTTTCACCGTGAGCCCCGCCAGTTCCTTCGTACGGGCTTCCGCGTGCGCCCGCGTCTGCGGATTGCGGTGCCGCCTCAACGGGGCCACCACCTGGTCCACCAGGCCGGCCTCCCGGTCGGCGGCGGCCTTCATCGCCCGCAGATGCCTCGGCTCGATCCCGAACCGCCCCAGCTCGACGACGAGCGCCGCCACAGTGACCGTCTCGGCGTCGTAGGCCCCGTCCGGCAGCGCGGCGATCAACCCGTACGACTCCCACTCCTCGAGCTCCCGCTCGCCGATGTCGGCCGCGACCATCAGCTCGGCCCGCCCGATCCGTACGGAGGTGGGCGCCTCGAAGGTGTCGGGCAGCGCCTCGCCGTCCCGCTGACGCCCCACGACGGGCAGCGCGACGGCCTCGCCCCGCGCCATCGCGTCCAGGTGCTCCCGGATCACTTTGAGCGGCAGGTAGTGGTCCCGCTGCATCCTCAGCACGTGTGCGAGGCGCTCGACGTCCTCCGGGCTGAACTTGCGATAACCCGAGGGGGTCCGCCGCGGCTCGATGAGCCCCTCCGACTCCAGGAAGCGGATCTTGGAGATGGTGACTTCGGGGAACTCGTCACGCAGCGCGTTCAGCACCGTGCCGATGCTCATCAGCCCACTGTCCGCGGCGGCGGCACCGTCCCGGGCACCGCCGCTCGGTGTTTGAAGCATGGACCTTCCCTGGGGGTGTCCCCCCGGACGGAGCCCGGGGGCGGGTCAGTAGCCCCGCTGGCTCGCGTAGAAGACCAGCCGGTACTTGCCGATCTGCACCTCGTCGCCGTTGTGCAGCGGCACCGAGTCGATCCGCTCACGGTTCACGTACGTGCCGTTGAGGCTGCCGACGTCGGCGACGGTGAACGAGCCGTCCGGCTGGCGACGGAACTCCACATGCCGGCGCGACACGGTCACGTCGTCCAGGAAGATGTCGCTCTGCGGATGACGTCCGGCCGTGGTCAGTTCGCCGTCCAGCAGGAATCGGCTGCCCGAGTTCGGACCGCGGCGCACCACCAGGAGCGCGGAGCCCAGCGGCAGCGCGTCGACGGCCGCCTGTGCCTCCGGGGAGAGCATGGGCATCTGCGTCTGGCCGGTGACCTCGGCGTCGTAGGCCTCGAGACCGGAGATGGAGATCGTGGAGGTCGTCTCCGACGGGCGCTCGGGCGTCCCCCGCAGTGGCGCACCACAGTTGGAGCAGAAGCGGCTGTTCTCCGCGTTGCGGTTACCGCACCTCGTACACACCAGGGCCGACATGGAAAACTCTCCACCCGTACTCGAGGTTGACGGTTGCCCGAAACCTATGCCGCCGGACTGCGCAGGGTCAACCGACGGCGCGCCCTGACCTCCGGGAACGTCGCCGCCCAGCTGGTCCCGGAACAGCGGGCGCTGGCCCTCCGCGTCGGGCTGTGCGCGATGACGAGCGGTCGCGTTCGCGTTGTCGCTACCCTCTCGCGCGCTCTTGCCGAACAACTTCGCAAACAACTTCACGGGCGATTCCCCTTGACCGAAACAGACCCGCCCGTGGGGCAGGACGAACCCTGATTGCATACACCGGCCGACCCGGACATCCTCACAACGTCCGTATCCACCTGACAGTTTCCACCACGCACCACCCAATCGGTGCGCCGACCCCCCGCAACCTCATGCCCTGGCCGGACGGCGCCCATGCACCCGCGGTTCACCGGGAGGACGACCGAGCGTAGTCAGGCTGCTTCGCCGCTCGCAAGGCGTCCACGACGATCTTGGTCGACCGCTCGACGGTAACGGTGGCCTGCTCCTTCTCAAGAGTCTGCACCACGCCTCCAGGAATGTTGAGCGCCGGTTCGAGATCCTGCGGCTTGCCGATGACCTTGAAACGATAGGGGGCGTTGATCTTGTTCCCGTCGACGCTCACGCTGTTGCCCGAGTCGGTCAGATAGGTGCCCGCGACCACGCGTACGCCGTTCACCTGGATCGCCTCGGCACCGGCCGCACGCAGCTCCTGGATCGCGTCGAGCAGCATGTCCGCCTCGACCGTCCCCTTCGTGTCGTCGATGGTCATCGTGATGCCGGGCCCCTGCGCGGCCACCGTGCCCGCCAGGATCCCCAGCTGCCTCTCCTTCTCCAGCGTCTGCTTGCGGGCCTCCTCGGCCTGGTCCGAACTGTTCTCCAGCTCGTCACGCTGCTTCTCGAGGCCCGCCTTCTCGTCTTCAAGACGCTGAGTACGGTCATCCAGTTCATCGAGGATGCGAACAAGATCTTCCTGACGCGCGCCGCGCAGAGCGCTGTCCCCGTCGCTGTTGGACGCCACCTGGACGGCCAGACCGAAGCCGAGGCCGAACAGCAGCAGGGCGACGATGAGTTGGGCCCGGGTCACCCGCGGCGGCCACAGGCCCTGCGCCAGCCGCTGGCGGCCCGTGAGCCCGGGTTCCTGGTCCCCGGCCGGTTCGGCGGCCTCGGCGTCCGTCGAGGGCACCTCCTCGGGCAGCTCCTTGCGCAGCCTGTTCCCCGACGGCTCTTCCTGGTTGCTCATCGGCCTCACGCCCGGAACACGTGTCGGCGGATGGCCGCGGCATTGGAGAAGATGCGGATGCCGAGGACGACCACGACACCCGTGGACAGCTGCGCCCCCACGCCCAACTTGTCACCCAGGAACACGATGAGCGCGGCGACGACCACGTTGGACAGGAACGACACCACGAAGACCTTGTCGTCGAAGATGCCGTCGAGCATGGCCCGCAGTCCGCCGAAGACGGCATCCAGCGCCGCCACGACGGCGATCGGCAGATAAGGCTCGACGACCGCCGGAACCTCGGGCCGGACCAACAGGCCGGCCACGACTCCCACGACGAGGCCCAGTACGGCGATCACGATGTGCCCTTCTCACTTTTCTCGATCTTCGGCTGTGCTGTACGCACAATCACACTCGGCGCTGCGGGCAGCCGGAGGTCGCCCTCCGTGGAGATGCTCGTCCGGATGCCGTAGTTCTCCTGCAGGGCGTGCAGATACAGCCCGTCGGCGCTGTTCTGGAACGTGGTGCTGAGCCGCTGCCCGTCCCCCACCGCGAGCACCGTGTACGGCGGTACCAGCGGCCTGTTGTCGACCAGTATCGCGTCACCCGCGGCCCTGATCGCCGACAGCGCGGTCAGCCGCTGCCCGTTGATGGAGACGGCCTCGGCGCCCGACTCCCACAGTCCGTTGACCACGCGCTGCATGTCCCGGTCCCGCACCCGCCCGGTGTCGGAGAACCCGGAGGTCTCTCGCGGCCCGCCGTCGCCGCCTGTGCTGGCTGCCTTGGCGTCGTTCACGACCAGCTTCACCCCGGGACCGTGCACCGCGATGGCTCCCGACAGAATGCCCACCAGGTCCGCCTGGCCGCTGCCGCCGCTGTCCCTGAGCGCCTGTCGCTGGCGCGCGCTCACGTCGTCGCGCAGCTCGTCGACGCCGTCCTCGAGCTTGTCCGCCGCGTCGGTCTCACGGTCGATGCGGTCGATGAGCTCCTCGCGCTCCTTGGCCACGACGGGCGCCGCAACCCGCGCCTGCGCCGCCCCGACGGTCACGACCAGCGCGGCGAGTACCAGCCCGCCGGCCAGCCCGAGCTTCGCCCGGAGCGTCTTCGGCATACCGCTGTCGCCCGCGGCCTTCTTCCGGGTGGCCGCCTCCGCGTACCCGTCGTCGAGGCTGTGGTCCATGACGTTGGTGAGCAGCGACATGGACGCGTCCGGACGAGAGGGGCGCGTAGGGGCGCTCCGAACGGGGGGCTGCTGCGGCATGCCGCACATCGTCGCACGTCGCGCCCACTACCTCCGAATGGCCCCACCGACGTGCCGGACAGGCCCCCTTGGGGACACCTGTCCGGCACGCACGCGTGCTGCGTTCTCTCAGCGGCCGGCGCTGTCCACGACCGCCGCCCACTCGTCGAGCAGCGCCTGCGCGGACGCGTCGTCCGGCCCTTCCGCCCACAAATGGGTGACGGCTTCGGCCGGGTCGGGCAGGACCATGACCCACCGCCCGTCGGTCTCCACGACCCGCACACCATCAGTCGTGTCGACGAAGCGATCCCCGGCGGCCTCCACGACCCGCCGCATCACCAGACCCTTGACCGCCCACGGAGTCGCCAGATCCCGCTTGAGCACATGCGCGCGCGGAATCCGCGCATCGATCTGGCTGAGGGTCAACTGCGTCCGCGCCACCAGCCCGATGAGCCGTACGAACGCCGCCGTACCGTCAAACACACCGCTGAACTCCGGCACGATGAAGGCACCCTTGCCGTCACCGCCGAAAATGGTCGAGTCGTCCCGCCCGACCCGTGTCAGGTCGTCGGGCGACGTGGTCGTCCACTCCACCTGTGTGCCGTGGTAGGCCGCCACCTGCTCGGCGATCCTCGTAGTCGTCACCGGCAACGCCACGCGTCCACTACGACGCTCCGCCGCCACGAGATCCAGCATGACGAGCAGCGCCCGATCGTCCTCGATGATCCGGCCCTTCTCGTCGACCAGCGACAGCCGCTCGCCGACCGGGTCGAAGCGCACGCCGAACGCGGCCCGCGACGACGCCACGATCTCACCGAGCCGCACCAGCCCCGACCGCCGCACATCCGCCGTCTCCGTCGGCCGCGACTCGTCCAGACCGGGATTGACGGTCAGCGAGTCCACACCGAGCTTCCCGAGCAGACTGGGCAGCACCAGCCCCGCACTGCCGTTCGACGCGTCGACGACGACCTTCAGGCCGGACTCGGCGACCCCCGTCGTGTCCACGTTCCGCAGCAGCGATCCGGTGTACGAATCGAAGACACTGGCCGGGAAGTGCAGATCCCCGATCTCACCGGGGAACGCACGTCGGTACTCCTGCCGCGCGAACACCCGGTCCAGCTTCCGCTGACTGCCCTGCGACAGGTCGGCACCGCGCCCGTCGAAGAACATGATGTCGACGGAGTCCGGCACCCCGGGCGTGGTCCGGATCATGATCCCGCCCGCACTGCCCCGCGCGGTCTGCTGCCGGGCAACGGGCAGCGGTACGTTCTCCAGGTCCCGTACGTCGATGGCGCTGGCCTGGAGAGCGGAGATGACCGCCCGCTTCAGCGCACGCGCACCACGGGAGTGGTCGCGGGCCGTGGTGACGGTGGAGCCCTTCTTCAGCGTCGTCGCGTAGGCGCCGGCGAGGCGTACGGCGAGTTCGGGCGTGATCTCCACGTTCAGGATGCCGGACACCCCGCGGGCGCCGAACAGATGCGCCTGGCCCCTGGACTCCCAGATGACCGAGGTGTTGACGAAGGCGCCGGCCTCGATGGTCTTGAACGGGTAGACCTTTACATTGCCCTGCACGATCGATTCTTCACCGATGAGGCACTCGTCGCCGATGACGGCGCCGTCCTCGATCCGGGCCGCACGCATGACGTCGGTGTTCTTCCCGACGACACAGCCCCGCAGATTGCTCTGCTGCCCGACGTACACGTTGTCGTGCACGACCGCCTTGTGCAGGAAAGCCCCGCTCTTCACGACCACGTTGGAGCCCACGACGGTGTGCTCCCGGATTTCGGCGCCGGCCTCGACCTTGGCGTAGTCGCCGATGTACAGAGGGCCGCGGAGAACGGCATCCGGATGCACCTCGGCACCCTCGGCCACCCACACGCCGGGCGAGAGCTCGAAGCCGTCGATCTCGACGTCGACCTTGCCCTCCAGGACATCGGCCTGCGCCTTCACATAGCTCTCGTGGGTACCGACGTCCTCCCAGTACCCCTCGGCCACGAAGCCGTAGATCGGCTTGCCTTCCTTCATCAACTGCGGGAAGACATCGCCGGACCAGTCGACGGGCACATCGGCTTCGACATAGTCGAAGACTTCGGGCTCCATCACATAGATACCGGTGTTCACCGTGTCGGAGAAAACCTGGCCCCAGGTCGGCTTCTCAAGGAAACGCTCGACCTTTCCTTCCTCGTCGACGATGGTGATGCCGAATTCCAGAGGATTGGGCACGCGCGTCAGACAGACAGTGACCAGCGCGCCCTTCTCCTTGTGGAAATTGATCAGCTCGGTGAGGTCGAAGTCGGTCAGGGCATCGCCGGAGATAACAAGGAAAGCATCGTCCTTCAACGCCTCTTCGGCGTTCTTGACGCTTCCGGCGGTACCGAGTGGCTTCTCCTCATTGGCATAGGAGAGCTCCATCCCGAGCTCTTCGCCGTCACCGAAGTAGTTCTTGACCAGAGAGGCCAGGAACTGGACAGTTACGACGGTCTCGTTGAGACCATGCCTTTTGAGCAGCCGAAGCACGTGCTCCATGATCGGGCGGTTCACCACCGGCAGGAGCGGCTTGGGCATGCTTGAGGTCATGGGGCGAAGGCGTGTGCCTTCACCTCCGGCCATCACGACGGCCTTCATGTCGGAAGCGTCCTCCTCTAAAAGACGACGGTCTAGCCGACTTCACCCGCACTGATTGTCCCGCACTTTCTCGTCGCGGGCCATCGAGCCGCTGTCGGCCGCGCCTATCGGTTCAATCGGCCATGGTGTCCGCACGGACGAGGCGGCGGACTTGTACCACGTAGAGAACTCCTGCCCACCAGTACAGGGTTGTACCCCATCCGGCGAACGCCCATCCGAAAATAGCAGCGAGTGACGGGAGCCAGCCACTTCCGTCACTGAGCAGCAGGAGCGGGAAGGCGTACATCAGGTTGAACGTGGCAGCCTTGCCCAGGAAGTTCACCTGCGGAGGCGGATAGCCATGGCGTCTCAGGATGCCCACCATCACCAGCAGGACGAGTTCACGCGCCAGAAGTGCAGCGGTCAACCAGATTGGAAGAATCTCACGCCAGGTGAGACCGACCAAAGTAGAGAGAATGTAGAGCCGGTCTGCCGCGGGATCCAGGAGCCGGCCGAGACTGCTGATCTGGTTCCAACGCCGTGCGAGCTTGCCGTCCAGGTAGTCGCTGACTCCGCTGAAGGCCAACACCAGAAGGGCCCAGCCGTCACTCTGAGGGCCTCCGAACTCGGGCCTGAGAATCAGCCACAGGAAGACAGGCACGCCAACGAGGCGCGCCATGCTGAGGATGTTGGGGATGGTGAGGACTCGTTCCGTCTGGACGCGAGTCTCCTGGACCTCCACCCGGGGGCCTCCTGTGGGAAACGTGCCAACGATGCCCCCTGACCCTACCTCAACGCAAAAAAGCTCTGGCTCCTGGGCGGTATGCCCAAGAGCCAGAGCTATAAAAGGAGTTCGGCGGTGTCCTACTCTCCCACAGGGTCCCCCCTGCAGTACCATCGGCGCTGTAAGGCTTAGCTTCCGGGTTCGGAATGTAACCGGGCGTTTCCCTCACGCTATGACCACCGAAACACTATGAAACTGTCGAACAATGCCGCACCACACCCGAAATTATGGGTATGGGGCTGTTCGTGGTTTCAGAACCAACACAGTGGACGCGAGCAACTGAGGACAAGCCCTCGGCCTATTAGTACCGGTCACCTCCGCACGTTACCGTGCTTCCAGATCCGGCCTATCAACCCAGTCGTCTACTGGGAGCCTTAACCCCTCAAAGGGGGTGGGAATACTCATCTCGAAGCAGGCTTCCCGCTTAGATGCTTTCAGCGGTTATCCCTCCCGAACGTAGCCAACCAGCCATGCCCTTGGCAGAACAACTGGCACACCAGAGGTTCGTCCGTCCCGGTCCTCTCGTACTAGGGACAGCCCTTCTCAATATTCCTGCGCGCGCAGCGGATAGGGACCGAACTGTCTCACGACGTTCTAAACCCAGCTCGCGTACCGCTTTAATGGGCGAACAGCCCAACCCTTGGGACCGACTCCAGCCCCAGGATGCGACGAGCCGACATCGAGGTGCCAAACCATCCCGTCGATATGGACTCTTGGGGAAGATCAGCCTGTTATCCCCGGGGTACCTTTTATCCGTTGAGCGACGGCGCTTCCACAAGCCACCGCCGGATCACTAGTCCCGACTTTCGTCCCTGCTCGACCCGTCGGTCTCACAGTCAAGCTCCCTTGTGCACTTACACTCAACACCTGATTGCCAACCAGGCTGAGGGAACCTTTGGGCGCCTCCGTTACTCTTTAGGAGGCAACCGCCCCAGTTAAACTACCCATCAGACACTGTCCCTGATCCGGATCACGGACCCAGGTTAGACATCCAGCACGACCAGACTGGTATTTCAACGACGACTCCCCCTGAACTGGCGTCCAGAGTTCACAGTCTCCCAGCTATCCTACACAAGCCGAACCGAACACCAATATCAAACTGTAGTAAAGGTCCCGGGGTCTTTCCGTCCTGCTGCGCGAAACGAGCATCTTTACTCGTAGTGCAATTTCACCGGGCCTATGGTTGAGACAGTCGAGAAGTCGTTACGCCATTCGTGCAGGTCGGAACTTACCCGACAAGGAATTTCGCTACCTTAGGATGGTTATAGTTACCACCGCCGTTTACTGGCGCTTAAGTTCTCAGCTTCGCCACACCGAAATGTGACTAACCGGTCCCCTTAACGTTCCAGCACCGGGCAGGCGTCAGTCCGTATACATCGCCTTACGGCTTCGCACGGACCTGTGTTTTTAGTAAACAGTCGCTTCTCGCTGGTCTCTGCGGCCACCCCCAGCTCACCGAGTAAATCGGATCACCAGTGATGGCCCCCCTTCTCCCGAAGTTACGGGGGCATTTTGCCGAGTTCCTTAACCATAGTTCACCCGAACGCCTCGGTATTCTCTACCTGACCACCTGAGTCGGTTTAGGGTACGGGCCGCCATGAAACTCGCTAGAGGCTTTTCTCGACAGCATAGGATCATCCACTTCACCACAATCGGCTCGGCATCAGGTCTCAGCCTTGATGAGCGGCGGATTTACCTACCACTCGGCCTACACCCTTACCCCGGGACAACCACCGCCCGGGATGGACTACCTTCCTGCGTCACCCCATCACTCACCTACTACCACCGTGGTTCGGCGGCTCCACCACTTTCCATTCCCCGAAGGGTCCGGAACGGCTTCACGGCCTTAGCATTAATGGGTTCGATGTTTGACGCTTCACAGCGGGTACCGGAATATCAACCGGTTATCCATCGACTACGCCTGTCGGCCTCGCCTTAGGTCCCGACTTACCCTGGGCAGATCAGCTTGACCCAGGAACCCTTAGTCAATCGGCGCACACGTTTCTCACGTGTGTATCGCTACTCATGCCTGCATTCTCACTCGTGAACCGTCCACCACTAGCTTCCGCTGCGGCTTCACCCGGCACACGACGCTCCCCTACCCATCCATACGGGCGTTGGCCCTATTGTATGAATGACACGACTTCGGCGGTACGCTTGAGCCCCGCTACATTGTCGGCGCGGAATCACTAGACCAGTGAGCTATTACGCACTCTTTCAAGGGTGGCTGCTTCTAAGCCAACCTCCTGGTTGTCTGTGCGACTCCACATCCTTTCCCACTTAGCGTACGCTTAGGGGCCTTAGTCGATGCTCTGGGCTGTTTCCCTCTCGACCATGGAGCTTATCCCCCACAGTCTCACTGCCGTGCTCTCACTTACCGGCATTCGGAGTTTGGCTAAGGTCAGTAACCCGGTAGGGCCCATCGCCTATCCAGTGCTCTACCTCCGGCAAGAAACACACGACGCTGCACCTAAATGCATTTCGGGGAGAACCAGCTATCACGGAGTTTGATTGGCCTTTCACCCCTAACCACAGGTCATCCCCCAGGTTTTCAACCCTGGTGGGTTCGGTCCTCCACGAAGTCTTACCTCCGCTTCAACCTGCCCATGGCTAGATCACTCCGCTTCGGGTCTTGAGCGCGCTACTATGTCGCCCTATTCGGACTCGCTTTCGCTACGGCTTCCCCACACGGGTTAACCTCGCAACACACCGCAAACTCGCAGGCTCATTCTTCAAAAGGCACGCAGTCACGACTGTATGTGCAAGCACATACAGCGACGCTCCCACGGCTTGTAGGCACACGGTTTCAGGTACTATTTCACTCCGCTCCCGCGGTACTTTTCACCATTCCCTCACGGTACTATCCGCTATCGGTCACCAGGGAATATTTAGGCTTAGCGGGTGGTCCCGCCAGATTCACACGGGATTTCTCGGGCCCCGTGCTACTTGGGTGTCTCTCAAACGAGCCGTACAGATTTCAGCTACGGGGGTCTTACCCTCTACGCCGGACCTTTCGCATGTCCTTCGCCTATCCATACGGTTTCTGACTCGTCTCACAGCCGGCAGACTGTGAAAGAGAGATCCCACAACCCCCACGACGCAACCCCTGCCGGGTCTCACACGTCGTAGGTTTGGCCTCATCCGGTTTCGCTCGCCACTACTCCCGGAATCACGGTTGTTTTCTCTTCCTGCGGGTACTGAGATGTTTCACTTCCCCGCGTTCCCTCCACATACCCTATGTGTTCAGGTATGGGTGACAGCCCATGACGACTGCCGGGTTTCCCCATTCGGAAACCCCCGGATCAAAGCCTGGTTGACGGCTCCCCGGGGACTATCGTGGCCTCCCACGTCCTTCATCGGTTCCTGGTGCCAAGGCATCCACCGTGCGCCCTTAAAAACTTGGCCACAGATGCTCGCGTCCACTGTGCAGTTCTCAAACAACGACCAGCCACCCATCACCCCGGAGCTTCACTCCGAGTTCACTGGGGCCGGCGTCGAGGGGGTTCATTCCCTCAGACACCCAACAGCGTGCCCGACACCCTCACCACTCATGATCAGCTTTCCACGCTCCGAAGAGCAGTACTTGCAGCCCGAGATGACTGAGAGTGCCGAATAATCAACGTTCCACCCTTGAGCAACCACCGCAGAACATTTGCCTGCGTAATGGTCTCTGAGCCTGTCCCGAAGGACCGACTAAGAAGTGCTCCTTAGAAAGGAGGTGATCCAGCCGCACCTTCCGGTACGGCTACCTTGTTACGACTTCGTCCCAATCGCCAGTCCCACCTTCGACAGCTCCCTCCCACAAGGGGTTGGGCCACCGGCTTCGGGTGTTACCGACTTTCGTGACGTGACGGGCGGTGTGTACAAGGCCCGGGAACGTATTCACCGCAGCAATGCTGATCTGCGATTACTAGCAACTCCGACTTCATGGGGTCGAGTTGCAGACCCCAATCCGAACTGAGACAGGCTTTTTGAGATTCGCTCCACCTCACGGTATCGCAGCTCATTGTACCTGCCATTGTAGCACGTGTGCAGCCCAAGACATAAGGGGCATGATGACTTGACGTCGTCCCCACCTTCCTCCGAGTTGACCCCGGCGGTCTCCTGTGAGTCCCCATCACCCCGAAGGGCATGCTGGCAACACAGGACAAGGGTTGCGCTCGTTGCGGGACTTAACCCAACATCTCACGACACGAGCTGACGACAGCCATGCACCACCTGTACACCGACCACAAGGGGGGCACCATCTCTGATGCTTTCCGGCGTATGTCAAGCCTTGGTAAGGTTCTTCGCGTTGCGTCGAATTAAGCCACATGCTCCGCTGCTTGTGCGGGCCCCCGTCAATTCCTTTGAGTTTTAGCCTTGCGGCCGTACTCCCCAGGCGGGGAACTTAATGCGTTAGCTGCGGCACCGACGACGTGGAATGTCGCCAACACCTAGTTCCCACCGTTTACGGCGTGGACTACCAGGGTATCTAATCCTGTTCGCTCCCCACGCTTTCGCTCCTCAGCGTCAGTAATGGCCCAGAGATCCGCCTTCGCCACCGGTGTTCCTCCTGATATCTGCGCATTTCACCGCTACACCAGGAATTCCGATCTCCCCTACCACACTCTAGCTAGCCCGTATCGAATGCAGACCCGGGGTTAAGCCCCGGGCTTTCACACCCGACGTGACAAGCCGCCTACGAGCTCTTTACGCCCAATAATTCCGGACAACGCTTGCGCCCTACGTATTACCGCGGCTGCTGGCACGTAGTTAGCCGGCGCTTCTTCTGCAGGTACCGTCACTTTCGCTTCTTCCCTGCTGAAAGAGGTTTACAACCCGAAGGCCGTCATCCCTCACGCGGCGTCGCTGCATCAGGCTTTCGCCCATTGTGCAATATTCCCCACTGCTGCCTCCCGTAGGAGTCTGGGCCGTGTCTCAGTCCCAGTGTGGCCGGTCGCCCTCTCAGGCCGGCTACCCGTCGTCGCCTTGGTGAGCCATTACCTCACCAACAAGCTGATAGGCCGCGGGCTCATCCTTCACCGCCGGAGCTTTCAACCACCACAGATGCCTGCGGTAGTGGTATCCGGTATTAGACCCCGTTTCCAGGGCTTGTCCCAGAGTGAAGGGCAGATTGCCCACGTGTTACTCACCCGTTCGCCACTAATCCCCACCGAAGTGGTTCATCGTTCGACTTGCATGTGTTAAGCACGCCGCCAGCGTTCGTCCTGAGCCAGGATCAAACTCTCCGTGAATGTTTACCCGTAATCGGGTGCACACATCACGAGAGCGGAACCACCGGCGGAATAAGCCGATGGTTCACAGCGTCCTCGCTGTGTTTTTCTTCAAAGGAACCTCATCTACGACCATGACGGCCGGAGACGGGGTATCAACTAATCTGGCGTTGATTTTTGGCACGCTGTTGAGTTCTCAAGGAACGGACGCTTCCTTTGTACTCACCCTCTCGGGCTTTCCTCCGGGCGCTTCCCTTCGCTGTTCCAAACTCTATCAGTGTTTTTCCGGCCCCCTGACCACTCTCCTGCGGACATGCAGAAGGTGACCCCGAGTTAGGATCTGACAAGTTTGGTTGCTGCTGAGCAAGGGCGCTTGCTAGCGCCGCTCGGCCTCAAGCAGGAGTACGACTCTACACGCGGCCCCGAAGCGCGTGCAAATCGATTGGACTGGTGGTCTAGACCACTTCACGGTATCTTCCATGCGGAACCGTCAGTTCATATGACTTACGCTGCTCACAGTGCGCCGTCCTCGACAGGCAGTGACGACGCATATCGATCTCCACCCCTGGGAGGCTTCCCATGACCACCGTGACGTCCCCGCTTGCAGGACGCGCCATCGGACTGGCAGCTGTGCCCGATCCGGTCTTCTCCGGGGCCATGGTCGGCCCGGGTACGGCGATCGACCCCGTGCGCGAGGCCTCTGAGGCTGTCGCGCCCGTGGACGGAGTCATCGTCTCGCTCCACCCCCACGCCTTCGTCATCGTCGACGATCAGGGTCACGGTGTGCTCACTCACCTGGGTATCGACACCGTCCAGCTGAACGGCGAGGGTTTCGAGCTGCTCGTGAACAAGGGCGACACCGTGACGCGCGGCCAGAGCATCGTGCGCTGGAACCCGGCCGCCGTGGAGGCTGCCGGCAAGTCCCCGGTGTGCCCGATCGTGGCGCTCGAAGCCACCGCCGAAGCGCTCTCCGAACTGCGTGACGACGGCGATGTGAAGGCCGGCGACAGTCTCTTCGCCTGGAAGTGACATCAACTCCGTCCTGGGACGGGAAGTAGTGGCAACCATCGCGGCGGCGGGACCCGCCGCACTATCGGAGACGGGTGAGATGGAGACAACGCTGCGAGGCGTCGGCGTGAGCCATGGTGTGGCGATCGGCGAGGTTCGGCACATGGGAACGGCGGTCCTGGAGCCGCCTGCCAAGCAGATCCCGGCTCAGGACGCGGAGCGTGAACAGGGGAACGCCCGCAAGGCAGTGGAAGCTGTGGCGGCCGACCTGACGGCGCGCGGCAATCTGGCCGGCGGCGAGGCGCAGGCGGTGCTCGAGGCGCAGGCCCTGATGGCCCAGGACCCCGAGTTGATGGCCGACGTGGATCGGCGCATCGCCGTCGGCAGCACGGCCGAGCGGGCTGTGTACGACGCGTTCGCCGCGTACCGCGAGCTGCTGGCGGGTGCCGGTGAGTACCTCGCCGGACGTGTCGCGGACCTCGACGACGTGCGGAACCGTATCGTCGCCCGTCTGCTCGGGGTGCCCATGCCGGGCATTCCGGACAGTGACGAGCCGTATGTCCTTGTGGCGCGTGACCTCGCGCCCGCTGACACGGCTCTGCTGGACCCCACTCTGGTGCTCGGCTTCGTGACCGAGGAGGGCGGGCCGACCAGCCACAGCGCGATCCTGGCGCGAGCACTCGGTGTCCCTGCCGTGGTGGCGCTGCCGGGTGCCGGTGAGCTCGCGGAAGGCACCGTGATCGCCGTGGACGGCAGCACCGGCGACATCTTCGTGAATCCGAGCGAGGAGAAGAAGGCCCAGCTGGAGGCTGCCGCCGCCGAGCGCAAGGCCGCGCTCGCGGCGTCGACCGGGCCGGGTGCCACGGCCGACGGCCACAAGGTGCCGTTGCTCGCCAATATCGGCGGCCCCGCGGACGTTCCGGCCGCTGTCGAGGCCGGTGCGGAGGGTGTCGGTCTCTTCCGTACCGAGTTCCTCTTTCTCGACGACAGCAAGAACGCTCCCTCCGAGGAGAAGCAGATCGACGCCTACCGACAGGTCCTCGAGGCCTTCCCGGAGGGCCGTGTCGTCGTACGGGTGCTGGACGCCGGTGCGGACAAGCCGCTCGAGTTCCTGACGCCGGGCGACGAGCCGAACCCGGCGCTGGGTGTGCGGGGTCTGCGGACTCTGCTCGACCACCCGGACGTGCTGCGTACGCAGCTGACGGCCCTGGCGAAGGCCGCTGAGGGGCTGCCGGTCTACCTCGAGGTCATGGCTCCCATGGTGGCGGACCGTGCGGATGCCAAGGCGTTCGCCGATGCGTGCCGTGAGGCGGGGCTGCGGGCGAAGTTCGGTGCGATGGTCGAGATTCCGTCGGCGGCCCTGCGGGCGCGTTCGGTTCTGCAGGAGGTCGAGTTCCTGTCGCTGGGGACGAACGACCTCGCGCAGTACACCTTCGCCGCGGACCGTCAGGTGGGCGCGGTGTCCCGACTGCAGGATCCTTGGCAGCCGGCTCTGCTCGACCTGGTCTCGCTGTCCGCCGAGGCGGCGAAGGCCGAGGGCAAGAGCTGTGGTGTGTGCGGTGAGGCAGCGTCCGATCCGCTGCTGGCGTGTGTGCTGACCGGTCTGGGTGTCACCTCTCTTTCCATGGGTGCGGCGTCGATTCCTTATGTGCGGGCGACTCTGGCGAAGTACACGCTTGCGCAGTGCGAGCGTGCCGCGGCTGCCGCTCGGGCGGCGGACAGTGCCGATGAGGCGCGCAACGCCGCTCAGGCGGTGCTGTCCGGCGAGTAGTCGGCCGTATCGGTCGTCGGTGCTTTGTGAAGGGCGCTCCACCTGCGGGTGGGGCGCCCCTTCTGCGTTCAGTGGTGGTGGGAAGGCGTCGGGTCGTCGGGCCCGAGGTCGGGCGGCACGCAGTAGTCGACGCCGGATTCCGGTGAGATGAGGTCTCCGGATTCGATGTCGGTGCAGTAGGCGTCGAAGACCTCGCCCGCGGTGAGGGGTTCCAGTCCTTCTCCGCGTAGCCGCCAGCCGTAGATGCGGTCGGTGGTTCCGGGAACGCTGGTCCGCATGACGAGTCCGCCGGGGGTGTGTGTCGCCAGGCCGAGAGCCAGGACCGTGGCGAATTCGAGGGCTTCGGCCTCGTCGAGTTGCGTGGTGCCGTCGGCGTTGATGTCGGCGTGGAGGACGGAGACGAGTGTTTCCGGTGTCGCCGTGACGCTGCAGACGAGGTGTCGGTTGCCTGGTTGGGCCGTGTCGAGGATGCGGACGAGAAGGCCGGAGGCTCGGGCGAAGGCTGCTCGGCCGATGTCCTCACCGCAGGAGGCGCAGGCGCCAAGGCGTGCCAGGAGTGTGGAGGCGTACTCCCAGGTGGCTTGCCGTACCGCTTCGTCGATCAGGTCGGGGACGAGTTCCGCCAGGGGGCGTCCGTCGTACGGGATGGTCGGGCCCGTGGTGGCGAGTTCGGCGGTGAAGCGGGTGCGGCTGGAGGGGATGTCGGGTTCGAGGCCGGTGTCGGCGCAGTAGTCGGCGTACTCCTGTGGGTCGAAGAGGGCTACCGCGGTGTGGGTGCCCTGGGAGGCGCGGGTTTTGAGGAGTTCCTCCACCTGTTGGAGATAGAGGGTGTGGTCGTCGAAGGTGAAGCTGCGGTAGTGCCGCATGCTGCGGAAGTCGTGCTCGTCGGTGAGCAGGCCGATGGTGCCGGCGATCTCACGGCGCAGAACGCGTCGCATGGTCTGGTGGTCGGTGTGCGCCATGTTTCCCCCTGTGCGCTGTCGATCAATGCTCACTCACAGTAACCGGGCGCACTGACAACGGGGGCTGAGCAAAGCGGTGGGCACGCCGACGCAGTGAGGGGAGCTCTGACTGCGTCGGCGGTCGCGTCGGTCAGGCGCGCTTGCGGGCCAGGTCCTCGTAGAAGTGGAGCAGGTCGAGGTTGTCGATGGAGCCCGGGTTGACGGCCTTGTCGAGGGGGGTGCCCTGGAGGAGACGCTTGACGGGGACTTCGATGCGCTTGCCGGTGAGGGTGTGCGGGATGCCGGGTACTTCGATGACCTCGTCGGGGATGTGCCGCGGGGAGAGCTGTTCGCGGATGGTCTGCTTGATGCGGCCGAGCAGGGTCTCGTCGAGGACGGCCCCGGGGGCCAGGTGGACGAAGAGGGGCATCCAGTAGCCGCCGTCGGACTGTTCGATGCCGATGACGAGGGATTCCTTGATCTCGGGGAGCCGTTCGACGGCTTCGTAGATGTCGGCGGACCCCATACGTACGCCCTGGCGGTTCAGCGTCGAGTCGGAGCGGCCGTGGATGACGACGGAGCCTCGGGAGGTGACGGTGATCCAGTCGCCGTGGCGCCAGACGCCGGGGTAGGTGTCGAAGTAGCTGTCGTGGTAGCGGCTGCCGTCGGGGTCGTTCCAGAAGTGGATCGGCATCGACGGCATGGGGTTGGTGACCACGAGTTCGCCGACCTCGTCGGTGAGGGGGTTGCCGCTGGGGTCCCAGGACTGCAGGTCGGTGCCGAGGCCGGGGGCCTGGAGTTCGCCGATGTGGACGGGGAGGGTGGGGACGGCGCCCGCGAAGCAGGAGCAGACGTCCGTGCCGCCGCTGACCGAGGCGATCCAGAGGTCGTCGCGGACCTCGTCGTGGAGCCAGCGGAAGCCGTCGGGCGGCAGCGGTGATCCGGTGGTGGCCACGCACTGCACCGAGGAGAGGTCGAAGTCGCGGCCGGGGTGCACGCCCGCCTTGCGGCAGGCCATGACGTACGCGGCCGAGGTGCCGTAGAGGGTGGCCCGGGTGCGTTCGGCGATGCGCCATTGGGCGCCGGTGTCCGGATAGCCGGGGCTGCCGTCGTACAGGACGATCGTGGTGCCGGTGAGGAGGCCGGAGACGAGGAAGTTCCACATCATCCAGCCGGTCGACGTGTACCAGAAGAAGCGGTCGTCGGGGCCGAGGTCGCAGTGCAGGCCGAGTTGTTTGAGGTGCTCGACGAGGATGCCGCCCTGCGACTGGACGATGGCCTTGGGGAGGCCGGTCGTGCCGGAGGAGTAGAGCACCCACAAGGGGTGGTCGAACGGCACCTGCTCGAAGGTGGGCTCCACGTCAGCGCTTGTCAGGGCCGACCACTCCAGGGCGCCCTCCGGGGCGTCGGTGCCAAGGAGGGGGACGTGGACGACGGCACGCAGGGTGGGCAGTTCGCGGCGGAGTTCGGCGACGGTGTCGCGCCGGTCGTGCTCCTTGCCGCCGTAGCGGTAGCCGTCGACGGTGAACAGGACGACGGGTTCGACCTGCTGGAAGCGGTCGAGGACGCTGCGGGCGCCGAAGTCGGGGGCGCAGGACGTCCAGACGCCGCCCACCGCGGCTGTGGCGAGGAGGGCGACGACGGCCTGCGGGATGTTGGGGAGGTAGCCGCTGACGCGGTCGCCGGGGCGTACACCGAGGGCGCGCAGCTCGGCGGCGAGGGAACCGACCTGACGGCGCAGTTCGGACCAGGTGACGGGGCGTGCTTCGTGGGTCTCGTCGACGTGCAGGAGGGCCGGTTCGTCCGCGCGGGTGGCGGCCGCGCGCAGCGCGTGTTCGGCGTAGTTCAGGGTCGCGCCGGGGAACCACTGGGCGCCGGGCATCGAGCGGTCGCCCAGTACGCGCGCGTAGGGGGTCGAGAAGCGTACGTCGAACCATTCCGTGACGGCTTTCCAGAAGGTGTCCAGCTCGTCGACGGACCAGCGGTGCAGGGCGGGGTAGCCGCCTTCGGCCGGGGCGCCGTGGTGCTCGGCCGCCCAGGCGTGGAACCTGGTGACCTGCGCCTGGGCGATGCGTTCAGGATCTGGCTGCCAGAGCGGCTGGGGGTTCACGGTCGACATGGGGCGGCTCCCGGACTGTGCGCGTCGTGTGCGTCTCCCGCGCACGGGCTGGGGTGTGCGCGCGACGCGGATGACACGGACGATGCCATGTGATCGACTTCCACACCAGGGCGCGCCCCACATAGTCGGTGTCGTGAAGATGTGGTCCCGGCACGGGTGAACGGCAGTTGAACGACACCCGCTCGTGGGGCGGTCAGTGGCAGGGTGAGCAGCATGAACGGTCGTGACCTGGTGCGTTCGATAAAGACGGTCGGTTCGGCGGGGGCGGCCCAGGGGTTGCGTTCCGTTCGGGCCTCGTGGCGTATGCGGCGAGCGGATGCCGCGGGGCTGCCGCCGCGAGGGGCCGAGCGCGCTCGGGTGCCCGGGCCGGTGCGGGATGTCGAGCCGGGGCCCGGCGGCGGGATAGTCCGGTTCAGCCGTTCCGAGCTGCGGATCACGGTCACGGTGAACGGGGCGGTCTTCTGGGGCTGGGACGGCGTGGGTCCCGAGCCGTCGTACGCGCTGGCGGGGCGCTGTCCTGAGCCGGATCCACGGGCGGTGCTGGAGCCCGACAAGGACGGCGGTTGGCGGGTGGTGGCCGAACGGGCGACGGTCGTCGTCTCGCGGCACGGTGCGATCGAGGTGCGTACGCCCGGTGGGGTGACGGTGCGCCGGGATCTGCCGCCGCGGTGGTGGGAGCCGGTGGGCGGTGGTGCGGCGCGGTGGATGCAGCGGTCGGAAGTGCCCGCGGACGCGCGCTTCTTCGGGCTCGGCGGGCGGGCTTCGGGGCCTCGGCTGCGGAACGGGACGTACCGGCTGTGGAACACCGATCCCGGAAGGTCCTTCGGTCCCGCCGACGATCCGCTGTACATCACGATGCCGGTGCAGTTCGTGGTGTCCGACGCGGCGACGCATCTGGCGTTCCACGACACGTCGTGGGACGGCACGGTGACGTTGCGGGAGGGTGAGGAGGGTGCCGGTTCCGGGCACGACCGGGCCGGTACGTGCGAGCTGCGGATGTCCGGTGGTCCGCTGCGCTGCTGGGTGATGGTGGGCACCCCCGCGCGCGTGCTGCTCGCCTGGGCCTCGCTCACCGGCGCGCCCGCTCTGCCGCCCACGTGGGCGCTGGGGCACCATCACGCGCGGTGGGGGTTCGGGAGCGAGCAGGAGGTGCGGCGGATCGTCGCGGGCTACCAGGAGCGCGGCCTGCCGCTGGACGCCGTCCACCTGGACATCGACCACTATGACGAGCGCCAGGTGTTCACTGTCGACCAGGAGCGCTTCCCCAAGCTGCCCCAGCTCGCCGAGGAGCTGCGGCGGGTCGGGATCCGGCTGGTGTCGATCGTGGACCCGGCGGTCCGGGCCGAGCCGGGCAACGCCGTCTTCGACAGTGGTGTCGCCGAGGACGCCTTCGTACGGGACGCTTCCGGGCGGCTCGTGCGGGGAGTCGGCTGGCCCGGTGAGGCGGTTTTCCCGGATTTCACGCACGCGCGTGTGCGTGAGTGGTGGGGCCGCCTCTATGAGGAGCGGCTCGCTCAGGGGTTCGCGGGCTTCTGGCACGACATGAACGAGCCCACCTCCTTCGCCGCCTTCGGGGAGTCGACCCTGCCGCGTTCGGCGCGGCATCAGCTGGACGGGCAGGGCGGTGACCATCGCGAGGCCCACAACGTGTACGCGCTCTGCATGGCCCGTGCGGGGTACGAGGGCGTGCGGGAACTGGCGCCCCAGGAGCGCCCGTTCGTGTTCTCGCGCTCCGGGTGGGCCGGCATGCAGCGCTATGGGGGAACGTGGTCGGGTGACGTGGCCACGGGCTGGCCGGGGTTGCGGGCGTCGCTGTCGCTGGTGATGGGGCTCGGTCTGTGCGGGGTGCCCTATGCCGGGCCGGACGTGGGCGGCTTCGACGGGAGTCCGTCGCCCGAGCTGTATCTGCGCTGGTTCCAGCTGGGCGCGTATCTGCCGTTGTTCCGTACGCACGCGAGTCTGCGGGCGGGGCGCCGGGAGCCGTGGGAGTTCGGTCCCGAGGTGCTGGAGCACGCGCGCGTGGCCCTTCTGGAACGCCGGCGGCTGCTGCCGTACTTCGTGACGCTGGCGCATCTGGCGAGGCGTACGGGTACGCCGTATGTGCGGCCGTTGTGGTGGGGGGCGCCGGAGGACCGGGCGCTGCGTGACTGCGAGGACGCGTTTCTGCTGGGCGACAGTCTGCTGGTGGCGCCGGTGCTCGATCCGGGAGCGGACCGGCGGGCGGTGCAGCTGCCGCGCGGGCGCTGGTACGACACCGTGACGGAGCAGGCGTATCAGGGGCCGGGGCAGGTCCTTGTGGACGCCCCCTTGTCGCGGATCCCGGTGCTCGCGCGCGCGGGTGCCGTCCTTCCCGTACGCGGGGAGGACGGCGGCCTGGAGCTGGAGGTGTGGGCGCCGGCCCGGGGACGGACCGGCGGGGGGCTGGTCGTGCCCGACGTGGGTGACGGGTGGGACGAGCCGGGGATCGAGCGGTACGTGGCCCGTTGGCAGGGCCGGAAGGTGGTCGTCGAGCGGGAGGGTGAGGACGGCGTGAGTGCGCCGCCTCACCCGGTGCGTGTGCGGGGGGCCGGGGAGCGCTAGGTCAGATGTACCGGCCCTCGAACCAGGCCCGTACGGCACGTGTGTGCAGGGGGAAGGCAAGCTCCTCGGGCCTGCGCAGGAGATGCCAGCCCTCCGTCTCGTCCGTCGCGGCGGAGTCGGGCAGGCCTTCTGCCGGGCGTTCCGGAAGGGACCCGAACAGCAGGAGGTGACCGTCGGGCGAGCTCATGGCGTCGACGAGGCGTACGTCGCGGCTCGCCGCGTCTATACCGGTCTCCTCCTTGAGTTCACGGACGACGGCCTGGCGCCAGTCCTCCCGGTCGTCGATGTAGCCGCCGGGCAGTGCGATGCCCCCGCGCGCGGGGGCGATGGTTCGGGTGATGACGACAAGGGCGGCGCCCTTGGTGTCGTACACCGGCTGGAGTGCCACCGCGACGGGCAGCGGGTTGCGGTAGGCCACGGTGGAGCACGCGGGACAGGTGCGGGGCCAACCGGAGACGCCCTCTCCGTAGGGCGCTCCGCAGCTCGAACAGTGGGAGTCGCGCGCGGAGTTGGGGGTGAGGTGTTGGGTTTCGGACACGCGGCGGACTGTATCCGATCACAGGAAGGGCGTCTTCCGGGGGCTGCTCAGTGTCTGCTCGTGAGGGACTTCCAGGACACCGGGAAGTCGAAGAAGGTGTCCGGGTAGGGCTCCGGCTTGAAGGTGTAGTGCCACCATTCCTCGGCCAGGTTCACGAAGCCGAGGTTTTCCAGAGTGGTCTTGAGCAGGAGCCGGTTGTCTCGTTGTGCGCCCTGGATGCGGGGGTCGAGGGTGTGGGAGAGGGTGTCGAAGCAGTCGAATCCCGTGCCCATGTCGACGGAGTTGTCGGGGAAGCGCTCGTCCTGGGGCGCGTAGCAGGGGACGAGGGTTTCGCCGGGGTGGTAGGGCCGCGTCGGCTTCGCGGGGAGCTTCACGATCGTGAGGTCCATGGTCGAGCCACGGCTGTGGCCGGACTTCTCGGCGATGTAACCGTCCGTGAAGAGACGGGTCTTGTCGACGTTCGGGTAGAACTCGGCCTTCATGGCCTGGTCGTCGAGGTCCTTTGCCCAGCGGACGAAGTGATCGACCGCGCGCTGGGGTCGGTAGCAGTCGTAGACCTTGAGGGTGTAGCCCTGTCGGAGCAGCTTCGTCTGGGCTTGGTGGAGGGCCTCGGCGGCGGGTCTGGTGAGGATGCAGATCGGCTGCGCGTAGCCGTCGATGCGTTCCCCCACGAAGTTGTGCGGAGTGAAGTAACGCATCTCCTGGATGATCGTGGGATCCACGGTTCTCAGCGCGACGAAGTCCTTCGGCGCCTTGGGTTGCGGTGTCGCCCCGGCGGTGGTGGCAGCGGTGGTCACGGTCAGCAGTGCGGCGAGGGTGGTGACCAGGCCGCGTACTGCGCTGGAGAGTCTTGTCATGCCTCTGCCTCTGCCCATGTCCGGCCTCCCGTGACACACTTCTGACGTTCCGTCAGATCCTATGTCCGGGAGGAACTGTGTCACGTGCGCGAACACCCGTGGTGGCAGGTTGGTTCGCCGGCGAGGAGGGCGACTTCCATCTCCTCGGCACCCGCTGTTCGGCCTGCGCCTCGGTCTTCTTCCCTCGCGAAGACACCCACTGCCGCAATCCCGCGTGCCCCGGGGGCGAGCTTGAGGAGGTTCCGTTGTCGCGGCGCGGGCGGGTGTGGTCCTACACGGACAGCCGGTACCGGCCCCCGTCACCCTATGTGACCGATCCGGAACTTCCGTGGGAGGCGTACGCGTTGATCGCTGTGGAGCTGGAGGCCGAGCGGATCGTGGTGCTGGGGCAGGGGGTTCCGGGGCTCGCTGTCGCCGATCTGGCGGTGGGCATGGAGGTGGAGCTCGTTCCCGGTGTGCTCCATGAGGACGCGGAGACGGTGTGGACGACGTGGCGGTGGCGGCCGACGACGGGGGTGACGGCATGACGGGCGAGGTGGCGGTGCTCGGTGCGGGCATGCATCCGTGGGGCAAGTGGGGCCGGAGCTTCGTCGCGTACGGAGTGGCGGCCGCCCGCGCGGCGCTCACCGATGCCGGGCTGGAATGGCGGGACGTCGGTTCGATCGTCGGGGCGGACACGGTGCGTGGTGGCTATCCGGGGTATGTGGCCGGGGCCACCTTCGCGAAAGCGCTGGGCTGGCAGGGGGCCCGGGTCACGAGCGTGTACGCGGCGTGCGCGTCGGGGGCGCAGGCCGTCAACACCGCGCGGGCGCAGATCCTTTCGGGGCTCGCGGACGTGGTGCTCGTGGTGGGCGCCGACGCGGCGCCCAAGGGGTTCTTCAGGCCGGCGGGCGGAGATCGGCCCGACGATCCGGACTGGCTGCGGTTCCGCGTCCTGGGTGCCACCAATCCGACGTACTTCGGGCTGTACGCGCGCAGGCGGATGGCCGTGCACGGGGATACACCGGAGGATTTCGCGCAGGTCAAGGTGAAGAACGCCGCCATGGGCGCGCTGAATCCGAACGCGCGCTACCGCAAGCGGGTCACCGCCGAGGAGGTCGCCGCCTCCGCCGTGGTCGCCGATCCGCTCCGGCTGCTCGACATCTGCGCGACCTCGGACGGTGGGGCGGCCGTGGTGCTGTCCAGCATGGAGTTCGCGCGGCGGCACGGGACGGTGGACCCGGTGCGGATCCGGGCGGTGTCGACGGTGACACCGCGGTACCCGAGCACGGTGCTGGACCTGCCCGACATCGCCACGGACTCCGCGGTGGCGGTGGAGCCCGGCGACGACACCTTCCGGGAGTCGATCGCCCGGGCCGCCTACGAGGAGGCGGGTGTCGGGCCCGAGGACGTGTCCCTCGCCGAGGTCTACGACCTCTCCACCGCCCTGGAGTTGCAGTGGTACGAGGACCTCGGACTGTGCGGCGAGGGCGAGGGGGCGAAGCTCCTGCGCGAGGGCGCGACGGCTCTGGGCGGGCGCATACCCGTGAACGCGAGTGGCGGACTGGCCTCCTTCGGGGAGGCGGTGCCGGCGCAGGCGATCGCCCAGGTGTGTGAGCTCACCTGGCAGTTGAGAGGTGCGGCGGGTGACCGGCAGGTGGCCGGCGCGCGGGTGGGGATCTCGGCGAACCAGGGGCTGTTCGGGCACGGTTCGGCCGTGATCGCGGTGCGGTGAGGCTCATCGGGCATCCGGATGGGGCAGGGGCCTTCTCGTACGCTCCGTGATCGTCCAGAAATCCTGCGTGAACGTCTCGTCTTCCAGCCGGTACGCAATCTGGAGACCGGCGACATCCTGGCCGAGGCCCGCTGTTGATCCGGAACTCGACGGCCGACTGGCGGAGCCCCGCCCGCGCTGATCGGCTCGCCGCGAAGCGGGCTCATGCTCCCAACCGTTGCCGTCCGCATCCTTGACGCCTTCTGGACACCGGTGAACACTTCCGATGTCAGTCGACATCGTCGTACATTCTCGGCGTATCCACGCACTGCGCTGCGCGGGCCCCCAGAGTCAAGGTCCGTTCCCCCACAAGCGATTCGGCTGTAACGGCACGCTCGTCACGGACGCCGAGCGGGGCGCGGGTTCTCCCTGCCTTCGGCTGAAGTCGCCATGGGAAACGCACCCTGCACGGAGGACCGGGGTCGATCACCCCGGGCCAGGGCCTAGGAGCCGCCATGAGCAACGGAGACGTATTTCTGGGTGAGATCATCGGGACCGCGATCCTGATCCTCTTCGGCGCGGGAGTGGTCGCCGCCGTCGTACTGAACTACTCGAAGGCGAAGGACGCGGGCTGGGTGGTCATCGCGTTCGGCTGGGGTTTCGGCGTGCTGGCCGGGGCCTACACCGCCGCGCCGCTGTCCGGCGGCCACCTCAACCCGGCGGTGACGCTCGGGATCGCCATCGACACGGGCGACTGGGACCAGGTCCCCATCTACATCGCCGGGCAGATGGTCGGCGCCGTCCTCGGCGCGGTCCTGTGCTGGCTGACCTACTTCGCCCAGTTCCAGGCCAACGCCGAGGAGGACAAGGCGCAGCCGACGCTGGGGATCTTCGCGACCGCGCCCGCGATCCGCAATCCCGTGGCGAACCTCATCACGGAGGTCATCGCGACCGTCGGCCTGGTGCTGCCGATCCTCGCCTTCGGTCTCACCGAGGGGCTCGGTACGTCGGGCACCGCGATTCTGATCGTCGCGTTCCTCGTGGTCGGCATCGGTCTGTCGCTCGGCGGGCCGACGGGGTACGCCATCAACCCGGCCCGTGACCTGGGCCCGCGCATCACCCACGCCTTGCTCCCGATCCCCAACAAGGGCACCTCGGACTGGGGTTACGCGTGGATCCCGGTGGTGGGGCCGCTGATCGGCGGAGCCCTGTCCGGGGTCATCTTCAACGCAGCGTTCTGAAGCATCCGACGAAGGGGACGTCATGACGGACAAGTTCGTCGCCGCGATCGATCAGGGCACCACCTCCAGCCGTTGCATCGTCTTCAACCACGACGGCGCCATCGTCGCCGTCGACCAGCGCGAGCACCGGCAGATCTTCCCCAAGCCCGGCTGGGTGGAGCACGACGCCACCGAGATCTGGTCCAAGGTGCAGGCGGTGGTGGCCGGGGCGATCGCCAAGGCCGGACTGCGCGCCGACCAGCTCAGCGCACTCGGCATCACCAACCAGCGCGAGACGACGGTCCTGTGGGACCGCGCCACCGGCAAGCCCGTGCACAACGCGATCGTGTGGCAGGACACCCGCACCGCGGCGCTGACCAGCCAACTCGGCGGCTCGGACGGGCAGGACCGGTTCCGTGAGCAGACCGGGCTGCCGCTGGCCACGTACTTCTCCGGGCCGAAGGCGGCCTGGCTGCTCGACAACGTGCCCGGGCTCCGCGCGCGTGCCGACAACGGCGAGATCGCCTTCGGCACCATCGACTCCTGGCTGATCTGGAACCTCACCGGCGGCACGGACGGCGGACGGCACGTCACGGACGTCACGAATGCCGGCCGCACCATGCTGATGAACCTCGAGACCCTCCAGTGGGACCAGTCCATCCTCTCCGCGATGAACATCCCCGAGGCGATCCTGCCCGAGATCAGGTCCTCGGCCGAGGTGTACGGCACCGCTGTCGGCCAACTCGCCGGTGTGCCGGTCGCCTCGGCCCTCGGCGACCAACAGGCGGCCGTGTTCGGACAGGCCTGCTACGACGTGGGCACCGCGAAGAACACCTACGGCACGGGCAGCTTCCTGCTGCTCAACACCGGCAACCGCCCGGTGGCGTCGAAGAGCGGGCTGCTGACGACGATGGGGTACAAGATCGGCACCGAGGCGCCGGTCTACTGCCTGGAGGGGTCGATCGCCATAACGGGCGCGCTCGTCCAGTGGTTCCGGGACCAGCTCGGCATCATCCGTACCGCCGACGAGATCGAGCCGCTGGCGGCGAGTGTCGAGGACAACGGCGGGGCGTACATCGTGCCCGCGTTCTCCGGTCTGTTCGCGCCCTACTGGCGCTCCGACGCGCGCGGTGTCATCACCGGACTCACCCGGTACGTGACGAAGGCACACCTCGCGCGCGCGGTGCTGGAGGCGACGAGCTGGCAGACGCGGGAGGTCGTGGACGCCATGTTCCAGGATTCCGGGGTGCACATCACGACCCTGAAGGTCGACGGCGGCATGACCAAGAACAACCTGCTGATGCAGCATCAGGCGGACGTACTCGATGTGCCGGTGGTCCGCCCGAAGGTCTCCGAGACGACCTGCCTGGGCGCGGCCTATGCCGCCGGGCTGGCCACGGGCGTGTGGAACGACCTGGACCAGCTCAAGTCGCACTGGCAGAAGGACGTCGAGTGGACGCCCGCCATGGAGTCGTCGGTGCGGGACCGTGAGTACCACAACTGGCGCAAGGCCGTGGAGAAGAGCTTCGGCTGGCAGGAGGACGGGGACAACTAGCGGCACGCGTGCGTGCGCCGCGACGACCGCACGCACGCGTGGTGCTCGGGAAACGCGGCCCGTACCCCGGTCGGCGGGGGTACGGGCCGTACCCGTGTCAGGTCGTGACGGCGGTCTGGCGGCGCTCCGCCGCGTAGGCCATCGCGTGCCGGACCACGCCGATGAGGACCTCCTTGACCGACGCGCGGTCGCGGGCGTCGGTGAGCAGGAGCGGTACGTCCTCGTCGAGGTCGAGGGCCTGGCGGACCTCCTCGACGGGGTAACGGGCGGCGCCCTCGAAGCAGTTGACGCCGATCACGAAGGGGATGGAGCGCCGCTCGAAGTAGTCGACGGCGGCGAAGCAGTCCTCCAGGCGGCGGGTGTCGGCGAGCACGACGGCACCGAGCGCACCCTCGGAGAGCTCGTCCCACATGAACCAGAACCGTTCCTGCCCGGGCGTCCCGAAGAGGTACAGCACCAGGTCCTCGCGGAGGGTGATACGCCCGAAGTCCATGGCCACGGTGGTGGTGCTCTTGCTCTCGACACCGCTGATGTCGTCGACCGGGCGTCCTGCCTCGGTGAGCAGTTCCTCGGTGCGCAGCGGCCGGATCTCGCTGACCGCGCCCACGAGCGTGGTCTTGCCCACGCCGAAGCCGCCGGCCACCAGGATCTTGAACGTGACGGGCTCGACCGGGGGCTTGCCGCGCTCAGAACGCCCGAAGATCATCGGTCTCTTCTCCTGCTTGGTGGGGGTGGGACGACGGTGGGCCGTAGCCTCCGCCGCCGGGGGTTTCGATGACGAGTACGTCGCCGGGGCGGGCGAAGATGTGGGGGCGGTTCTGGTAGGCGATGCGCAGGGCGTCGCGGCAACCGCGGGTGACGATCAGGAGGGTTCGCTCGCCCTTGCGTTCCAGGAGGGCGTTGGTGGCGACGACGGTGCCCGTGCGGACGGCTTCCACGGGGTCCTGGGAGCCGTTCAGCAGTTCACGGACCCCGGTGGCCGCCGCGTCGGCGTAGCGGGCCGGGTTGTCGGAGAGCAGTTCGCGCGTGAGCGGTCGGCCGGCCGGGCGACGCGCGACGATGTCCGTGAAGGTGCCGCCCCGGTCGACCCGGAACTGCCGGCCTGTCGTCACGTCCGTCTCCCCGATCGCGCTGTTCGGCACCGTATCCGCAGAGTGGCGGCAGACCGTCTGCGGATGGTTGTCGACGATCGGTCAGATCATATCGGGAGCACTGTGACGACGCCTGGTCCGCTCGACGGGACGGCGGGGGTGCGACCGCGTTCCCCGGGACCGTCGGTGAGCGGCTCGCGGCGCCGGGGGAACGACCGCCTTCGCGGGCGGGGCACTCGGTCAGAGCGCCCGGAGGCCGTTGATCACATCGCGCAGAATGCTCTCGTCCGGCAGCTCGGCGGGCGGCACGGGCCGGTTCACATGGACGAACTCCGCGTCCACGAGGTCGCCCACGAGGACCCGCACCACGCCGATGGGCAGGTCGAGTTCGGAGGACAGCTCGGCGACCGACTGCGGGGCGTCCCGGCACAGGTCGACGATGTCCACGTGCTCCGGGGACAGCGTGTGGTCGCCCTCGGGGTCGTCCGCCTGCGTCTCCGCGACGACCACCGCGATGAGGTCGAGGCGGTGCTGGGCCGCACTGGTGGTGCGGCCACGCGTCATGGCGTACGGACGGACGACCGGTCCGGCCTCGTCGTCGAACCAGTGACTTCTTCCCTGACCGTCTGTGCTCATGTCATCTCACTACCCGCTCTGAGGCAGATCGGTGCGCGGAGTCGATGCCAGATGTACACCGACCCGCTTGACGAGGAGCGTCATCTCGTAGGCGACCAGGCCGACGTCGGAGTCCGCGTCGGACAGGACGGCGAGGCAGCTGCCGTCGCCGGCTGCCGTGACGAACAGGAAGGCGTCGTCGAGTTCGACGACCGTCTGCCGGACGTTGCCCGCCTCGAAGTGGCGGCCCACGCCCTTGGCGAGGCTGTGGAAGCCGGAGGCGACGGCGGCCAGGTGCTCGCCGTCCTCCCGCGTCAGGTCCTTGGAGACCCCCGTCGCCAGCCCGTCGCCGGAGAGCACGACGGCCTTGCGGATGCTTGCGACGCGGTCGACCAGGTCGTCCAGGAGCCAGTTGAGCTCGCCGGAGTTGGTTGTGCTGTGGCCGGTCGCCTTCGGTGCGGTCATCGACCGTCCCCCTTAGTTCCTCGTGGTGCTGTGCCGCTGTGGGTGTCGTCGCCCGCGGCGTCGTTCTCCGCACGGCCGCGCTGCCAGCCGCGCTGGAGCGATGCCATACGGCTGCGTACCTGGTCGGCGTCCCGCTCGTCGACCCCCGTGCTGTCGTCGGTACGGCGCCCGGCCGGACTCTGCTTCAGCTGCGGGGCCAGGTTGGCCTGGCGTACGCGGCGGGGCAGCGGGCCGGTGCCCGGGGCGGACTCCCGCGTCGTGGCACCGCGTCCGATCGGCCGGGGCGTGGTCTCGGCACCGGTCTCCTGGGGCCCGGGGCGGGAGCCGGTCCGCTCCAGGGCGGCGCCGGGGCCGCTCCGGTGGGGTGCGACGCCTTCTGGAGCGGCCTTGAAGGGCTCGGGGGCACCGCTCGACGCGATCTCGGCGCGCCGGGTGCGTCTGGGGAGGGCGGAGGCTCCGTGCGGCGCTCCGCCGAGTTCGCGTCCCGTGGCCGTGGGGGCTTCGGCGCGCTGCTCGTCCCGGCGGTCGGCGACGTCGGTGGCGCGGCGCTGCGGTCCCGTGGTGCGCCTGCGGGCGGGCAGGGGCGGTGCCTCCTGGGGGAACGACCGGTTCGGGCCCGCGGGGGCCTCGTCGTCGCTCTGCTCCCGCTGCTCGGTCACCGGGCGGCCGTGCGAGCTGACCAGCTTGGGGGTGTGGCGGCGGGGCAGTTGCACCGGGGCGTTCTGGTCGTGGTCGGGGGCGTCGTGGCGGTCCTCGTCCGGGGTGGCGTCCGTGCGGGCCAGGGAGCGGCGCGGGCGGAACAGTCCGCCGCGTTCGCTGTCCTCGTCGTCGAGCGCGCCGGGGAAGTCGTCGATGGCGTCCAGGTCGACGGGCGCCTCCAGCTCGACGGGGCCGTCCAGGAGCCCTCCCGTGAGGCCGGGCAGCGGCAGCGCCGCGTGGGCGAGCTGGGTCCGGCGGGCTTCCTCCAGCTCGGCCTCCTTGGAGGGCTGGGGACGGTCGAGGCGGAAGCCGAGGCCGTTGGTGTCCGGGATGTCGTCCGTCAGCAGGGTGTTCGGGATGAACACGACGGCCGTCGTGCCGCCGTACGGCGACGGCTGGAGCGAGACCCGGACGTTCTGCCGCTGGGCGAGCCGGCTGACCACGAACAGGCCCAGCCGGTCGGTGTCGGACAGCTCGAACTCCGGTGTCTCCGCGAGCCGGAGGTTGGCGTCCAGGAGGGCGTCGGCCGCCATGCCGAGGCCGCGGTCGTGGATCTCCAGGGTGAAGCCGTTGGCGACGCGCTCGCCGAGCACCTGGACCGCGGTGTGCGGCGGGGAGAACACCGTGGCGTTCTCCAGGAGTTCGGCGACCAGGTGGGTGAGGTCCGCGACCGCCGGACCGGTGACGGCGACCCGCGGCAGCCGGCGGACCTCGATGCGCTCGTAGTCCTCGACCTCGGCGACGGCGGCGCGTACGACGTCCATGAGCTGGACGGGCTTGCGCCACTGCCGGGAGGGGGCGGCGCCGGAGAGGATCACGAGGCCCTCGGCATGGCGGCGCATCCGGGTGGTCAGGTGGTCGAGGCGGAACAGGTCGGCGAGTTCGTCGGTGTCCTCGGTCCGGCGCTCCATGGTGTCGAGCAGGGTGAGCTGCTTGTGCAGGAGCACCTGGCTGCGGCGGGCGAGGTTCACGAAGACCTCGGAGACCCCGCCGCGGAGTTCGGCCTGCTTGACGGCGGCCTCGACGGCGGCGCGCTGCAGGGTGTTGAGGGCCTGGCCGACCTCGCCCATCTCGTTCTTGTCGTACTCCAGACGCGGGACCTCGGTCTCCACGTCGACCTGTTCGCCCGCGGACAGCCTGCGCATGACGCTCGGGAGCCGTACGCCGGACGCCTCGTGGGCCTCCAGGCGCAGCTGCCGCAGGTCGCGGATGAGACCGCGGCCGATACGCACGGACAGGACGACCGAGAACAGCAGGGCGAGCAGGCCGAGGACACCGGCGAAGGCCGCCTTGAGGATGACGCCCATCGCCACCGGCTGCACCCGGTCCTGATAGCGGTCGCCCGCCTGGTCGTTGAGGGTGGCGAGTTCTTCGAGCACGGTGGCGGCGGTGGCGTCCCAGCTCTTGGCGGAGATGAAACGGGGGGCGCCGGGCTCGGAGTCGACGACGATCTTCTCCGCGGAGCGCAGCGACGCCGTGGACGCGTTCTTCCAGAACCGGTCGTAGCGCTCGCGTTCCGCCGCGGGCAGCACCGGCAGGCTGATGTCGTACAGCACGGTGCGCTGCGCGATCAGGTCGGAGACCTCGCGGATCTCTCCGTGCGTCAGATCGCCGACCACGAGGGCGGAGCCGAGCAGGGCGTCCTCGCGGGAGAGGAGTTCGCGAGCGCGGGTGATGTTGACGAGGGCGCGGGCCTGCTTGTCCATCTCGACGCTGTCCACGCCGTCGAGGGAGGCCAGCAGGGCGTAGCAGGGATCCACGAGGCGGTTGTAGCGCTCGAGGGCCTGGACCCGGTTCACCGCGTCCTCCTCGACGCTGCGGCGCAGGGAGTCGATGCCGTCGAAGGCGTCCAGTACAGCGGTGAGACGTTCCTCGTCGTCCTGGTCCATGCCGTCGCGGAGGTCGGGGTCCTTCGCGCTCTTACGGATCTTGGCGATGGCGTCGTCGGTGGCCGTGCGGGTCTCACGGAGCGAGGCGAGCGCGTCCGAGGCCCGTGGGTCGGCCAGATAGACGAGGGTCTGACGGCGTTCCTGCTGGAGGACGCGGACGGTGTCCTCGGCGGGATAACCGAGGTCCTCCACGACCGTCGACACATGGAACAGCTGGGCGACCGCCCGTCCCGTGAGTACCGTGGCGAAGCCCCAGATCGCTGTCAGGGACACCAGCGGCACGAGAAGCAGCGCCACGATCTTCCGGCGGATCGACTTCCCGCGAAAGCGCATGGCCTCCCCCAGCTCGACCCCCGTCGGCCGGGGGTACACATGTACGTCAACAAACGGCGCGAGCCTACTACCGTCACGCAGTTAACTCGAAGACCCGTCCGGAAGGCGAACTTCCGCACCGGTGACGCGAGATGGTGAGTTGTCCGGGCATTGCGGGAGATTGCCTCCCCGAAACACGCTTCGACAGCTCACACCGATCCGGCCGTAACGGCTGACCAGTTGGCCAGAATTTTTCGTTTCTTGGGAATCTTCAGAGCGTATCGTTCGTCCTTCTCTTCGGGAAATGGATGCAGAATCGGCCACACGAGCCGCATCCCGCATCCGGGCGGCGTAAAACAGCGCAAGCCGGGCAGCCACTGGGGAGACGTGTGTTCGCACACGGAGCATGGGGTCTGCCGGCGGTGGGGAGTGACACGGTGATGGGCACGGCGGAGCGGCAAAAGGCGCTCGTGGACGGCGCTGCGGCGCAACTGACGGAGCAGCGGAGTCCCGAGGCACTGGATCGCGACATTCCAGCGCACGAGGGCGGGACCCGGTCCGGGACCGCCGAACATGCCCCGCCGGAAGAGGAGCCGTACTACCGGCCGTTGTGGATCGACGAGGCCGCGCCGCGGCGTCGGATGCCCGATCCCGTGCGCAGGTCGGCCGTGCGGGCGGTCCTGATCATCGCTGTGACGCTGATCCAGGCGATGGTGGCGTTCCTGTGCACACTGGCCGGCTCCTGGCTGGCGTTCCCGATGGTCCTCAGCAGTGTGGCGAGCACCGTGGTGGCGACGTGGGGCGCCCTGGACATCTGGGTGACCCGTCAGGTGTGGAACCAGCGCAACGGCGTCGTGTCGGTCCCGAGCAGCACCGCCCGGGCCCTGCGGCGCGAGCGGCGCAGGGCCCGGCGCCAGGCGCGGTCCGCGGAGCGGGCACAGGCCCGGATACAGCGGCGGGGCCGCGCGGGGCAGTTGTCGCACTCCTGAGAGGCGACACCGGCCCACGCACCGGCCCTGCGCTCAGGACGTCGTCTGCGTCGGCCGCTTGAACATCCGTGTCGCCGTGATCTCGCTGTGGCCCGCTTCCTCCGACCGGGTCTGCTGCGGCAGTCCCGGGCGCAGGTGCTCCTCCACGCTGATGTACTTCAGGCCCGCCCTGAGGTCGGCGTCATTGCGCAACCTGATGACCAGCGGGAACTCGGCGAGTGCCGTGGTGTCGAACAGGCCCGTGGTGTAAAGGAGTTGGACACCCAGGGCATCCGACACCGCGCGCTGGAGTTCCAGCAGATAGGTCGCGTTGGCTCGACCGATCGGGTTGTCCAGGAAGAGCGTGCCCGCGTGCCGGTGCTTGTCGCGGCCCCGGTCGTTCGACCGCAGCGCGGCCATGGTGCAGTACAGCGCGATGGCCGCCGTGAGCAGCTGACCGCCGGAGAACACATCGCCCATCTGCCCGACCGGCACACGCTCGGCTCTCAGCACGGCGTCCGGCTTGAGGATCTCGACGGCGATCCCCTTGGGCTGCAGTGCGGCCCCGACTCCCCGCAGCAGCAGGGACATCCCGTCGCGCCGCAGGTCGGAGTTCTTCTTCACCGCCGCGCGCGTGGCCTCGTCGATGACCTCACCCAGCCGCTCGGTCAGCGTCGCCTGGTCGGGCTCCTCGAAGCGGATCCGCAGGAACTCCTGCCCGGACCACTCGCCGAGCCCCTCGGGCAGCCGGGACAGCCGCTGAGCGGATCGCAGGGTCGCGAGCGCCGACTCGACGAGCCCGCGCAACCGGTCGACGATCGAGTCCCGGTTCCGCTCCAGCTGCGCCAACTCGTCGGTGAGGACCCGCAGTCGGGGCGCGAAGGCGTCCGCCCACTTCTGAGCGTGCTCCGGCAGCGCGGACGCGGGAAGTTCGCGGATCTGCTGACGCGCGGGGGTGCGGACCTGCTCGTAGCGCGTGGAGTTGGCGTGGCGGACGAGGATGTCGCTCGCCTCGCGTACGGCGGTCTCGGCGGCGGACAGGTCGGCGGCGCAGCCGCGCAGCGACCTGCGGGCCTCGGCGGCGGACTGCCGGGCCTCCTCCGGACTGCCCGGGTACGGCTCCGGCTCCTCCTGGTCCTCGTCGGGGGTGTGCTCGCGCAGCAGGTCGCGCAGCATCGCGGCGATCTCGTCGAAGCCGCCGGCCGCGTCCTCGGCGCCGCGGTGGGCGTCCAGGAGCTCGGTGTGCGCCTCCCTGGCCTGCGTCAACGCCTCGGTGCGGGAGGCGAGTTCGGCGGTCGCCGTGCGCAGCAGCGCCTGTGCGTGCTCGGCGTCCCGGGGCTCCAGCTCCTCGGACAGCTCGGTGTGCGCCGCACCGTCCTCGGGCGCGTGCCGCTCGGCCTCACCGCGCAGCCGTCCGAGCTGCTCGCTCGCGGTGGACATCCGCGTCTCCAGAAGCTGCACCAGCTCCTCGGCCCGGGCGGCGGCGGCCTGCCGGGACGGCCCGTCGGAACCGTCGGGCGACTGCAGGAGCTGCTCCGCGCGGGTGCGGACCTTGTTGCTGAGCCGGTCCAGGTCGGCCAGCGCCGCGCTGGACTCGCTCTCCGCGCGGGCCTGCTCGGCCCGCAGGTCGGCGCCGACCCCGACCTTCTCGTACAGCTGCGAGGCGGCCCGATAGGCCTCCCTCAGGGCGGGCAGCGAGGCCTTCGGGTCGTCGGCGTCGCTCTCCGGCACGTCGTCGGGGGCGCCCGCGATCTCCGAGCGCTCGGCGCGCAGCGCACGTGCGGTGCGCCGGGCGTCGTCGGCGGCCCGCTGAGCGGCACGCCGGTCCTCGTCGGCGGCCCGGGCGCGCTCCAGACAGGTCTGGGCACGGGTCTCCGACTCGGTGGCCTCGTCGGCGAGTTCGCGCAGCTTGACCTGCCAGCCGGCCCGCTCACGCAGCCGGAAGGCGAGCCCCGCGAGGGCGTCGGCGGCACGCCGGGCCTTCTGGGCGGCCTCCTGGCGCTCGTCGCGCACCTGCACGGCCTCGGCCGCGGCCTCGTCGGCCTCGGCCCGCACGGTCCGCGCCTCGGCCAGCTCGGCCTCCGACTCCTCCGCGAAGGCGCGCGTGTCGTGCGCGGTCTGCGCCAGCTCGACCAGCCGCCCGGCAGGACAGCCGGTACGCCAGGAGGCCAGCCGTGCGGCCAGTTCCCGGTCCTTGGCGAGCCGGGCCGCGAGCGAGCGGATCTCGTCGTCGCGCTCGGTCGCCCGGGCCCGCAGTGTCTGTCGCTCCTCGTCGGCGGCGTGCTCGTCGTGCATGGCCGGGTTCGGCGGTACGAGGAAGACGGCCTCGCTCCCGGTCCCGGGCGCCGGAGTCGGGGCGAGCAGGGCGGCGGCCGTACCGACGGCGACGGCGGACCGCGGGAGCAGCGCCGCCTCGTTGAGCGCCTCGCGGGCCCGTGCGTGCGTGTCGGGGTCGGTGATGATCACGCCGTCGACGAGCTCGGGCCGGGCGGCCAGCACGCGTGCGTGGTCGGCGGGGTCGACGGCCTGGGCGAGGTAGCGCCAGCCGGGGAGCGCCGGGATGCCGTGCTCCCCGAGGAACTCCACGGTGGCCAGCACGTCCGGGCCCGGCGGCAGCAGTCCGCCGTCACCGAGGGCGCCGAGGATGCGGGAGTCGTCGGCGGCGGCGGTGCGCAGCTCGAAGAGGTGGCGTTCGGCGGCGGAGACGGCGTCGTCGAGCAGCTCGCGCAACTCGTCGGCGAACCGGTCGAGTTCCTCGGGGGTGAGGGTCTCCTCGCCGCCGTCGCGCCCGGCCGGACCGTCCTTCTTCGTGCCGTCGGCGCCCGCCCGGGGTACCGGCACTCCCCCGTGCCCGGTCTCGGAGGTCCCGGTCAGGCTGAGCAGTTCCGCGAGTCGCGGCTCTGCCGCCAGCCCTTCGGCGAGCCGCTTCTCGGCCTCGTAGGACCGCTCGGCGGCCGTGGCCGCGTCCGCGGCACGTGCGGCCGTCAGCTCGGCGCGGGACTCCGCGGAGCCCGCTTCGCGCGCGTGCTCGCCGGCCCGGTGAGAGGCCTCGCGCGCGGCGTCCCAGGCGGCGACGGCCGTCTTCTCGGCGTCGCTGGCCGCGAGGGCCGCGCGCGCCGGGTCGGCGTCGGGCGCGCTGTCGTCCAGCCAGCCGGCCCGTACGGCCTCGGTGGTCTCCTGCTCGACCTCGCTCAGCCGCTGCCGCAGGTGCCCGACTTCGCTGCGGGCGCGCTGCGCCTCGGTGGCGGCGACGGTGGCGTCCCGGTGTGCGGCCTCGCCGACCTCCTGAAGGGCGGCGGACCGCTCCTCTCCCTCGTTGGCGAGGCTCTCGGCGCTCTCCGCGGCCGCGTGCAGGGCCCGTACGAGATCGACGGCGGCCCTGGCCCGGGCGGCCAGCGCGGGGGCCGCGTCCCGCTCGGCCTCCTGGATCGCGGCGGACACGCGGGCGACGCGGTCGGCGGCGGCGCGGTGTCGCAGTACGGCCTCGGCGGCCTGCCAGGCCGCGTGCAGGGTACGGGCGTCGGCGAGCTCGCGTTTCTGCGCGGCGGCGGACTTCTCGGCGGCGGCGAGCGCCAGCGAGGCGTGCCGGTAGGCGAGTTCGGCCGCGATCAGCGCGCTGCGCTCCCGCGAGCCCTCGGCGTGCGTGACCGCGTACGCGGCGGCCGTGACCCGCTGCGCGAGGTCGGCGGCGCGCACCCGCTCCCGGGCGCCGCGCGCGGAGAGTCTGCGGGCCAGCGTCCGCGTACGACGTTCGGCACCGGTGTGGATGTCACGCGCGCGTGAGCGTGCCTCGGCGGCCTCGACGATGCGTCCGAGGAGGTCCACCGACCCGGCGGTGAAGTCCCGTTCGGCGATCAGCTCGGCCCGGCGGCCCAGCTTGTTGCCGAAGCCGCTGACGAGGTCGGCGAGCCCGTCGGTGTCCCGCGTGTCGGTCACGGCCCGCAGCAGCAGGTCGGTGAAGTCGGAGTCCTTCTTGACCGCGAAGAGGCCGGCGGCCTCACCCTCGTCGGCGTTCATCTCCCGCTGGTAGCGGAAGAGTTCGGGGTCGAGGCCGAGGTCGCCGAGGTGCTCGATCCAGCGGTCGTGGATCTCCTCCCAGTGCACCTCCAGGTGCGGATACGCCTTGCCCGCCTCGGTGATGGCGTCCCGGAAGCCCTTCATGGTGCGGCGTCGGCCCAGCGCTCCGGAGACGCCCTCGACGGCCGGCCGTACGGCGGTGGACTCGGCGACGGGCAGGTTGTCCAGGGACAGTCCGGGCCCGGGCCGGAAGGAGTACCAGGCCTCGGCGAACTTCCGCGGGTCGTTGGAGACCTGCCGCCCGCGCCACTCGCTCACCTTGCCGACGACGACACACTCGCCGGTCAGCGTGTGCTGCCACTCCAGCGCGACGTGCCCGCAGTCGTCGGCGAGCAGGAACTTGCGCAGCACACCGGAGCTGGCCCCGCCGAGGGTGTTGCGGTGCCCCGGCAGCATGACGGAGAAGATCAGCTTGAGCAGTACGGACTTGCCGCCGCCGTTCTCCAGGAAGAGCACGCCGGCGGGCGCGGGGCGGCGCGGCGGGCCGACGGGCTCGTCTGCGAAGAACTCCGCCTGGGTGGGGGCGGGGTCGGGCACTTCCGCGCCGACGCCGCGCAGGTCAAGCACGGTGTCGGCATAGCGCGCACCGGCGGGGCCGATGGAGTAGAGGCGGACCCGGGACAGCTCGTACATGGCGGACTCTCGTAAGTCTTCGGCAGGTGGGGGAGTTCAGGAGTGGAACGGCAGTCCGGCGTCGGCCACCAGCTCGTCGTGGGTGTCCTCGGCGGGCAGCAGCGTCGGTGTGCCGTCGGTGACCGGGACGACGCCCAGTTCCAGCAGTTCGGCCATGGCGGCGCTGCCGGCCATGTCCCGCACCTGGAGCTGGTAGCGGGCCGTCGTGCGGTAGGTGCCGCCGTTGTCGTCGCCGGTGCGCTGGAGGAACCCGGAGTCGGTGAGGAAGGCGACGGCCTTGCCGACGATGCCGGTGGTGGAGCCCGCGAGTCTGCGCGCGTCCTTGGTCGCACCGGTCGCGCTGCGTCTCACCCAGATCCGCCAGGCGGCCTCGAGCCCGGGCGCGTCGGTCGCGGGGTCGGTGTTCTCGCCCAGTTCGTCGGCCCGCTCCTCCAGCCGCCGGCAGGCCTGCCGGACGAACGCGTCGACGCCGTTGACGCTCACCCGTCCGATGTACCCGTCGTCGGCGAGGTCCTCGGGGCGCGGGAACGCCATGGCGGCCACGGCGAGATGGGCCAGCCCGTGCAGGAACCGGTCCGATCCGTCGGCGGACGTGCGTCGCGCGTAGTCGCCCATCCGCACGGCGAACACGGAGTCCTCGGCGGCGGTCACGGCCATCCCCGCGCGCGGGGACACTTCGAGCACGACAAGACCGAGGCCGGTGGCCACGGCATCTGCGAGCCGGGCGAACGGAGGGTCCTCGCGGTAGCGCCGCAGCAGCTCGCTGTACTCCTGATCGCGGGCGGGCTGCAGTTTCGGCTGTAGCCCAAAGGCAACAAGCCGAGCGGCATCGGCGGCGTCGGCAGGCGTGACGGCGGCAGAAACGGGGGCGGGCCCGGCTTCCGGCTCACTCCACTCGACGTGCTCGGTCACAACGGCAACTCCTTGTGCTGGTAAACGGGCGTACGACTAGCCCACCTAGGGGCGCGGGGAACTGCGCGACCAGTCACAACGGACCCGCACCCGGCAACGAACATCACGCCGCCTCCGTCCGATCCGCAGCCATCCCCACGGCATCCAACAAGGCCATCCCGACAATGAGATCCGCCCCGCCGAACTCGGGATCTTCCAACTCGGTCCCGTCGTCCACGGCGAACAACAGCTTCTCCTCGCCCTGCCGATAGGCGGTCCCCACCGCCGGACTAGCCGCATGAACCGCCAACAGGGCCACCAGATAAGGCAGCTCAGGATCCTGACGGCGAGCCTCCGCCAGTAGCCCCGACAACCGCCGCGGCGCATCCGCGGGCAGATCCAGCAGCTCCATCGCCGAGGCCAGCTGCTCCTCGCTGAACCGGCTGTCGTCCGGTGTGGCGATGAGGTCCGGCTCGGGCATCTCCGCGCCGAGGTGCTCGCGCTCCACCGGCGGCGTCAGCAGTATGTCGACGAGGTCACCGACCCGCACCGACACCGGCGTACGCAGCCCGGTCCCGTGTGCGAAGAACGCGTCGGTGACCCGGACCGCCTGCTCCAGGGGCAGCGGGAGCACGGGCGCGACCAGATGCCCGTAGAGGTCGATCCCCGACGTCGTCATGGGTGTGGCGAAGGCCTGCCGGTCCTGCTCGGCGCGGAACAGCGGCCCCGCCTCCAGCAGCCTGGACTGGAGCTGCGTGTGGCGGCGGATGCAGTCCTTGACGATGTCGACCAGCTCGGCGGCCCGCCGCTTCTGCTCCGGGTCCTCGGACTCGTCCCGGGCCTTGCGGATGTTGGTGAGGATCGCGTTCTCGTGGCGGTAGCGGTCGGCGACGTGGTCGAGCGCCTCGGTGATCATGTCGGGCACGGCGTTGAGCCAGTCCACCGCGCGGACGTTGCGCCGGGTGGCGTCCAGGGCGCGGCGCAGCGTCTCCGAGTACTGCACGGTCCGGTACCGGGCCTGCTCGGCGGCGAGCTGGGCGTCGGCCAGGCGGCCGCGGCTGATCAGCACCTCCAGCTTGACCTCGGCGGCGATCTGGGCGCTGGTGACGTCGGTGTCGAGGGCGCCGACCAGGACGTTGACGGCCTCGTCCGTCGTGCGGAGGTACACCGAGCCGCCGGGGCCGGGCACCTCCTCGATCAGCTTGAAGTCGTAGTCCCGCCGGACATAGGTGCCGTCCGTCGCGAAAGTGCCGTAGACCGCCCGGAATCCACGGTCCACGCTGCCGACGTTGATCAGGTTCTCCAGGACCCAGCGGGCCACCCGCTCATGCTCGGCGACGGGCCGCTGCGGGGCCTGGGCGGCGATGCGCGGGATGAGGCGGGCGACTATCTGGTCGTGGTCGGCGCCGGTGTCGAAGTCCATGTTCAGGGTGACCAGGTCGATGGCCGAGAGGGCCACCTCCGCCATGCCGTACACCGAGTACTCGCCCGCGAGGTTGGCCTTGCGTGCGTCGAGGTCGTGGAGCGGCGCGGTGCAGGCGAGCGCGCGCAGCCGCCGCGCCAGCCCCTCGTCGGCGGCCGGGCCCGGTGCCGGGCGCGGCCCCGCGCTGAGCTGGGGCGGAACGCTGTCCGTCGTAGCAGGCGAAGTCACGGTGCACAGACTAGGCCCTCGGTCTGACAACGACCCAAACGTCACAGAAGCGACCCCGCGCCACCGCGACCGGGACGCTAGCCGTCCTCGCCGACCCGTCGCCGGTACACCTCGACCACCCGCTCCAGCGAGTCGTCCAGGTACACGGCGAGCAGCTTCTCGGCCTCCTCGCGGTCCCCGGCCTGGAGGGCCCCGAGGATCTGGCGGTTGCGGGCCAGGTAAGGCTCGTGGAGCGCCTTCGGGTCGTCCACCACGTGGAAGGCGAGCCGCAGTTCGGCGAAGACGCTGCGCATCAGCTCGTCGGTGCGCTCACTGCCCGCGAGCGCGACCAGCTCCCGGTGGAAGTGGATGTTGGCGGTGCCCAGCGCTTTCCAGTCACCTTCACGCACCGCCCGCTGTCCGGCGGCGACGGCCTCGGCGAGCCCGTCCTCGGCGTACGGCGGCTCACCCAGCCCGCGCACGACGGCGCATTCGACGAGGCGGCGGGTGCGGTAGATGTCCTCGACGTCCTCGACCGTCAGGACCCGCACGAAGACGCCCCGGTTCAGCTCGTGGACGAGCAGGCGTTCGTGGGTGAGCAGGCGGAACGCCTCCCGCAGGGTGTTGCGGGACACCCCGAGCGCGCCTCCGATGCTGTCCTCCGACAGCCGGGTCCCGGGCGGGAAGTAGCCCTCGGCGATACGGCTTCTGAGGATGTCCGAGACCCGCTCCGCCGTGCTGGTGCGGCCCAGGAGGGCACGGTCGTCGGCCAGGCCGGTCAGCTGCTCTGCCATGCCCGGAATTCAACCGCAGACACGAGAACGAAACAACACGGGTATTGAAGGATCGTTGAACGATCCTCTACGTTACTGCTCACCGCACGGCTCAATCCCGCACCCTCCGTCCTCCCACTGCGAGGTGCACATGAGCACGACTCCCCCGCCACAGGCCCTGACCGCTCAGTCCACGACGACCGAACACCCCGCCGACGACGGTCCGTTGGGCTGGTTCCGCGCCCTCGGTCCGCGTGGCCGCCGCGCCTTCGCCGGCGCGTTCGGCGGCTATGCCCTCGACTCGTACGACTACTTCACGCTCCCGCTGAGCATGGTCGCGCTGGCCGCGTACTTCGGTCTGGACAGCGGCCAGACCGGCCTGTTCACCACCGTCACCCTGCTGGCCTCCGGGCTCGGCGGCGCCCTCGCGGGCGTCCTGGCCGACCGCGTCGGCCGGGTCAGGGCCCTGATGATCACGGTCATCACCTACGCCGTCTTCACCGTGGCCTGCGGCTTCGCGCCGAACTTCGAGTCACTGCTGGTCTTCCGCGCCCTCCAGGGGATCGGCTTCGGGGGCGAGTGGGCGGTCGGCGCGATCCTGGTCGCCGAGTACGCGAGCGCGAAACACCGGGGCCGCACGCTCGGCGCGATCCAGAGCTCGTGGGCCGTCGGCTGGGGCCTGGCCGTGATCGCGTACACGCTGGTCTTCTCGGTCTTCGACGACGACGTGGCCTGGCGCGTGATGTTCTGGACGGGCGCGCTGCCCGCCCTGCTCGTCGTCTGGATGCGCCGCCGGGTGCAGGACGCGCCCGAGGCCGTCGCGGTCCGCGAGAAGAGCGCCGGGCAGACCTCCTTCACGGCGATCTTCAAGCCTGACCTGCTGCGTACGACGATCTTCGCGGGCCTGCTGTCCACCGGCGTCCAGGGCGGCTACTACACCCTCGCCACCTGGGTTCCGACGTATCTCAAGAGCGACCGCGGCCTGTCGGTCGTCGGCACCGGCGGATACCTCACGTTCCTGATCTCCGGCGCCTTCCTCGGCTATCTCACCGGCGGCTACCTCACCGACCGTCTCGGCCGCCGCCGCAACATCTGGCTCTTCGCGCTCCTGTCGGCCGTCTGCATCCTGGCGTACGGCAACATCCCGGAGGGCTCCAACACCCTGCTCCTCGTGCTCGGCTTCCCGCTCGGGTTCTGCATGTCGGCGATCTTCAGCGGCTTCGGGTCGTTCCTGGCCGAGCTGTACCCGACGGCGGTGCGCGGCACGGGACAGGGGTTCACGTACAACGCCGGGCGCGCGGTCGGCGCCGTCTTCCCGACCACGGTCGGCTTCCTGGCCGACAGCTGGGGTGTGGGCGGTGCGCTGGTCTTCGGCGCGATCGGCTACGGCATCGCCGCACTGGCACTCTTCGGCCTGCCGGAGACCCGCGGGAAGGAACTGCTGTGAACCGCACGGAGGACCGCCCCCTGACCCTCGTCGACGAGCACGCGCACGCGTGGAGCCCGCAAAGCGCCCGGATGCGCTTTCGCGCGGGCCTGACCGGCCCCACCTCCGGGGTCGCGGCCGGCCACACCCAGGTCAACCTGATCTCGGTGCCCGCGGACTGGGCGTACGACATGCTGCTGTTCTGCCAGCGCAATCCGAAGCCGTGTCCGGTGCTCGACGTCACGGACGCCGGTTCCGCCACCACCGTCCTGGCCGACGGCGCCGACCTGCGCACCGATCTGCCGCGCTACCGGGTGTGGCAGGACGGCAGGCTGGTGGACGAGCCGACCGACGTGCGCGCACACTGGCGTGAGGACCTGGTGTCGTTCCTGATCGGCTGCAGCTTCACCTTCGAGTGGGCCCTGACCGAGGCCGGCGTCCCGATCCGCCATCTGGAGCAGGGCCGCAACGTCCCGATGTACGAGACCAGCTGGCAGTGCCGGCCGGCGGGACGCCTGCACGGCCCGATGGTGGTGTCGATGCGTCCCGTCCCGCCGGAGCACCTGTCGGCGGCGATCCGGGAGAGCAGTCTGCTCCCGGCGGTGCACGGCGGCCCCGTACACTGCGGCGACCCGTCGACCCTCGGCATCGACGACCTCGATCGCCCCGACTTCGGGGACCCGGTGGACGTCGAGCCGGACGACATCCCGGTGTTCTGGGCCTGTGGAGTGACCCCGCAGGCCGCGGTGATGGCCTCGCGCCCGCCGTTCGCCATCACCCACGCGCCCGGCCAGATGTTCCTCACGGACGCCCGCGACCAGCAGTACCGAGTGGCCTGAGCAGTGGCCTCGGAAGGAGACTCGGAAGTGCCATGACCTCCATCGATCTGAACGCCGACCTCGGCGAGGGCTTCGGCCGCTGGCAGCTCACCGACGACGAACAGCTGCTGTCCGTCGTCACCAGCGCCAACGTGGCCTGCGGCTTCCACGCCGGGGACCCGGCGACCATGCGGCGGGTGTGCGAGCAGGCGGCCGAGCGCGGTGTACGGATCGGCGCCCAGGTCTCCTACCGGGACCTGGCCGGGTTCGGGCGGCGCGCGATGGATGTGCCGCCCGACGAACTGGCGGCCGAGGTGGCCTACCAGATCGGTGCCCTGGAGGTCTTCGCGCGCGCGGCGGGCACGCGCGTGTCGTACGTGAAACCGCACGGCGCGCTCTACAACCGCGTCGTGCACGACGACCAGCAGGCCGGCGCGGTCGTCGACGGTGTGCTCCTCGCGGACGCGACCCTGCCCGTCCTCGGCCTGCCGGGCTCGCGTCTGCTGGACCTGGCCGCGAAGGCGGGCCTGCCGACGGTCACGGAGGCGTTCGCGGACCGCGCGTACACCGACGCCGGCACGCTCGTGCCGCGCGACCAGGAGGGCGCGGTCGTCACCGACCCGGACACCGTCGTGGAGCGCTCGCTGGGCCTGGCCCGGGACGGCACGGTCACCGCGCACTCCGGCACCCGCATCGAGGTGCGGGCACGCTCGCTGTGCCTGCACGGGGACACCCCGGGCGCCGTGGAGCTCGCCCGCCGGGTCCGGGAGCGGCTGACCGCGTCCGGCATCCTCGTGGCGGCCTTCGCATGAGGGCGCTGCCGGTCGGCGACGACGCGCTGCTCGTCGAGGTCTCCTCGGGCGAGGAGGCGCAGTCGCTGCACGCGGAGCTGCTGCGCCGCCGCGCGGAGGGCTCCCTGACCGTGGCCGAGATCGTCCCCGCGGCCCGCACGGTCCTCCTGGACGGCCTGGCCGACCCGGCCCGGCTGGCCTCCGAACTGACCGCCTCCGCCGTACCGCCGTCGCCCCCACGCGCGCGTGACGTCGTCGAACTCCCCGTGCGCTACGACGGTCCGGACCTGGCCGACGTGGCCGCGCACTGGGGCGTCGCACCGCACGAGGTGGCCCGCATCCACGCGGCCACCGAGTTCACCGTCGCGTTCTGCGGGTTCGCCCCCGGCTTCGGCTACCTCACCGGGCTCCCGCAGGAGTACGACGTCCCGCGCAGAGCGACCCCGCGCACGGCCGTCCCGTCCGGTTCGGTGGGTCTGGCGGGCCCGTACACGGGGGTGTACCCGCGCTCGTCGCCGGGTGGCTGGCAGCTGATCGGCACGACGGACACGGTTCTGTGGGACCACACGCGCGTGCCGGCGGCACTGCTGTCACCGGGCACGCGCGTGAGGTTCGTACCGGTGGGCGCGGCATGACGGACCGCGCACTCGTCGTCGTACGGGCCGGGGCGCTGACCACCGTGCAGGACCTGGGCCGTCCGGGCCACGCCCACCTGGGCGTGCCCCGCTCGGGGGCCCTGGACGGCCCCGCCGCGGCCCTCGTCAACCGCCTGGTCGGCAACGCGCGAGGCGCGGCCGTCCTGGAGACCACACTCAACGGCTGTGCCGTACGACCCCGTTCGGCGGCCCTCGTGGCCGTCGGCGGCGCCCCCTGCCCGGTGACGGTGGACGGCCGCCCGGTCGCCTGGGGCGCCCCGGTACGGGTGCCCGCGGGCGCCCTCCTGGACGTCGGTACGGCCGTCGCCGGTCTGCGGACCTATGTGGCCGTCTCCGGCGGCATCACCGTCGAGCCGGTCCTCGGCAGCCGCTCCACGGACCTCCTGTCGGGTCTCGGCCCGCCCCCGCTCAGGGACGGCGCGGTCCTCCCCCTGGGCGCCCCGACCCACCTCCACGCACGCGTGGACGCCGCCCCGCAGCCGGCGCCTCCCGCGGAACTGGTCCTGCACGTGACGCGAGGCCCGCGCGACGACTGGAGCACACCGGAGGCGCTGCGCACCTTCACGTCCCGCACCTACCGGGTGTCCTCCGCGAGCAACCGCATCGGGCTACGGACCGAGGGCCCGGCGCTGGAGCGTGCCGTCCCGGGCGAACTCCCGAGTGAGGGCATGGTGCTGGGCGCCATCCAGGTCCCTCCGGACGGCCGCCCGGTGGTGTTCCTGGCGGACCATCCGACGACGGGTGGCTACCCGGTGATCGCGGTGGTCCGCACGGCAGATCTCCCGGCGGCCGCTCAAGCGGTACCAGGCACTGAGGTGCGCTTCCTGGAAGTACGCCGACGCTGACCCGCTCAGGGGCGCGGTGCCGGGGGTCTGGCGGGCGCAGTGGGCCACGTCGTTCACGTCGGGGAACGGACAAGGGAACGTCCCATGAGCGTTGCCTCGCACCCCGTGCAGGTCAGGCCGTGTCCATGCGCGCCTGACCCGCGGGTCACCCCGAGTTCACCCTGAGGGCAGGCCTTCACATCATGGTGGCGTCCGGTCCGATCCGGCTGCGTACGGCTGTCTGGACCTCGGCTTCCTCGGCCGGGTCGGCGGCGAGGCGGCGGAGCTGTTCGACGACCCGGGCGTCACCGGTCTCGGCGTGCCGGGCGGCGATCTCGCGGGTGGTCTCCTCGCAGTCCCAGAGGCATTCGACGGCGAAGCCGGTGGGGTAGGAGGGGTCGGTGGCGGCGAGGGCCCGTGCGGCCCGGCCGCGCAGATGGGAGGAGGCCGTCTCCCGGTAGATGTGGCGGAGCACGGGTGCGGCGCAGGCGATGCCGAGCCGTCCGGTGCCGTCGACGAGGGTCCACAGGGTCGGTGCGTCCGGCCCTTCGCCTCGTACGGCCTCGCGCAGGGCCGCGAGCACCAGGTCCGTGTCCTGCGTTCCGCCGCGGCAGGCGAGCATGCGCCCGGCGGCGGCGCCCAGCGGATCGGGCCGGTGGACCCAGCCGCGGGCCCGGTCGACGGCGGCGACACTGCGCATCCGTTCGAAGGCGTCGACGGCGGCCTCCACGACCGGCGCCGATCCGGTGACCACGGCCGCCTCGATGAGATCGAGAGCCTCCGGATCACTGCTGTCGGCGAGGTAGCGCAGCGCGGTGCAGCGGGCGCCCTCGGTGCCGTCCACGGCGGCGGCGACGATCTCGGTCCGGTCCTCCGGGCCCGCGACGGCCATCAGGCAGCGGGCGGCGGGCACATGGCGGGCGGTGCCGCGTTCGATGCCCTGCTCGGCCCACTCGAAGACCGCCTGCACGCTCCACCCCGGGCGGGGCCCGCTGGGTCGCATCTGGCGTTGCCAGCGGTCGAAACAGCCGGTCTCCTGGGCGGCACGTACGCGTGTGGCGATGGATTCGCGCGGATCCTCCGCCCACAGCCGCCACGGCCGTGGTTCGAAGGCGTCCCGCACGGTGGCGGCCAGCTCGGCCTCGCCCTCGGCGTCGGTGCCGAAGCGGGCCAGCACGGGGGCGGCCAGGGCGCGCAGCCCGGCGTCGTCGTCCCTGAGGGCGAGCTCGTCCAGGGCCCAGGCCCAGTTGGAGCCCGAGGCGGCGTACCTGCGCAGCAGTTCGAGCGCGTCCCGCCTGCCGTAGGAGGCGAGGTGCCCGAGGACCGCCAGGGCGAGCCCGGTGCGGGACTCCTCGTCGTCGAAGTGGTCCTCGACGTCGAAGAGATGGGTCTCGATCTCGTCCAGCTCACCGTTCAGATCGAGGTAGAGACGGGCGTAGTAAAGGGAGCGGTTCTCCACCTGCCAGTCGTGGCGGGGGTCCCGCAGCACGCAGTGGTTAAGAGCCGCGAGCGCCTCGGCGCGCGGTGCGGTGAGCGCGTGCAGTGTTCCGTCGCCGCGGCCCCTCTGGAGGAGGCCGAGCAGCGTACCGCTGGGCGCTATGACCGGTTCGAACATGGGAAACAGCCTCACATCAAGCGTCGACGCAACCGGGATCTTGCTTTACCTGGCCGCGTGACAACACGTCGGGGCGCCCGCCGTTTCCTGCTTGCTGTAGACCATCTTCCTCTGCCTCTCGTCGGTGGCCCATGCGGGCCGCATCACGGCCCGCGCGGTGCGGCAACACCTGCCCGGCCATCGCGTCCGTGAATCACGACGTCATGATGACTCGGCACTCGCAGCTGCCGCGACCGAAATTTCGGCGGCCCTGTACCGCCTCCCCCGTTTTCCGTGTTTTTACTGGTCAGAACATCCGGGTCAGTGTGCGCCGAACAAGTCGAGCAGTTCCGTCTTGGCGAACATCCGAGCGGTGTCGAGCGCCGACGGGGTCCCCGCGGCCGGGTCGGCACCGCTCTCCAGAAGAGCCTTGATGACGTCCGTCTCACCCTTGAAGACGGCCCCCGCGAGCGGGGTCTGGCCTCGGTCGTTGATCCGGTCGGCCTCGGCACCCCGGGCGAGCAGCGCCCGGACCGCGTCGGCGTGGCCGTGATAGGCGGCGAGCATCACGAGGGAGTCGCCACGGTCGTTGGTGAGGTTGGCCGGAACACCCGCGTCGACGTACGCCACGAGCGCCTCGGTCTGACCCCGGCGGGCCAGATCGAAGATCTTGGTCGCCAGCTCCACGACCTCGGGGTCGGGGGCTTCAGTCATCGGCCGGACCGCCTCTCATACAACCGTTCAGGTGAATCGCCAGGGTACTGGCTCGCGCGGCACATGACCCGATGTGCCGGAGGTAAAGATCACCACTGACCCGGTCGGACGCAAGTCCCCTGCTCATCCGGCCGAAGCCGACCCCGCTGAGCGAGTGAAATCAATAGAAATTCACCCAGTTGCACCTTTTATCGTATGGATACATGCTGTGAGCCTGGAAGTACTCATGGTGACTGTCCCCACCTGAACCAGGAGCACTCACATGATCTTCTCCATCTCGGGCGTCGTGCTGCTCGGCATCGTCGTCTTCATCTTCTTCCGCAAGGACGGCCTCAAGGCGTCGCACGCCCTGGTCGCCGCCCTGTTCGGCTTCTACCTGGCAAGCACGGCCATCGCCCCCAGCATCAAGGCGGGCGGCGAGAGCCTCGCGAGCCTCCTCGGCGGCATCAAGTTCTGACGCCGTTCCTCCCGTCCGTACGCACCTCCAGGAGACAGCAGTGGCCCGGCGCCCCCTCCCCCGCATCCTGAGCACAGGCAGCGCGCAGATCGCCCGGAGCCGGGAGCTGGCCCGGACGGCGGCCGACAGCGCCACCGACGTCCTCCACCCGCTGATCACGATCACTCGCGGTCTGCGCCGGCTGGCTTCGGCCGGGCGGCGCAGGTGGGCCGACACCCCCAAGGACAAGCGCGGGCCACTGCTTTTCCTGGTGGCCTCGGTCGTCCTGGTCGTGGCGCTCGTGCCGTACGGGCCGCTGCTCGCCGTCATCACCCTGATGGCGGCGGCAGCCTGGCAGGGCCGGGACCGCACCCCAGCGGCCCCGGACGGCCCCGACGAGTCGCAGACACAGCGCCTGCGGTCTCTGTACGAGGCTCTGGTGCCGTACTTCTCGACCGCCGAGGACCCGGATCCCCTCTTCACCCACGGCGGCGAGTGGGACAAGGCGTTCCCGGTGTACGAGTTCGACGAGACGGGGCGGATCACCCAGCTCGTGATCCGCTACCCCGCGTACTTCACGGACGGCGAGGCCGACTCCCGCGCGCGGATCGAGCAATTGCTGCACGCCAAGTCGGGCCGCGGCCGGGAGTACCGCTTCGCATGGGACGAGGAGGGCAACCAGCTCTCCGTCACCGTCCTGCCGCCGCTGCCGACCGACATCGCCGCCCAGCGTTTCGTCACGTCCCCCGGCGAGACGGTCCTCGGCTTCACCGATCCCACCGAGGTCCGGCGCACGCTCCCGCTCACCTACGGCGAGGAGCAGCGCGACGTCCCCCCGGTCGTCTGGCGCACCGGCGCCCGCTCCACCGAGCCGCACCTGCTGGTCATGGGCCAGCCGGGCAGCGGCACCTCGACCCTGCTGCGCTCCATCGCGCTCCAGGCGCTCCTCCACGGCGACGTGGTGATCATCGAGGGCGGCGGCACCGGGGAGTACACCTGCCTCACCGGCCGGGACGGCGTCCTGGCGGTCGAGTGCGGACTGACCGGGGCGCTGGCGAGCCTGGAGTGGGCCGCCACCGAGACGGAGCGGCGCCTGATCGCCATGAACCGGGCGCGCCAGGCGGGCCACCAGCCACCGGACGACACGAAGCGTCCGCTGTGGATCCTCCTGGACCGCCCGAGCGCGTTCACCCACCTGGCCGCCGCCGACGGCCATCGCGACCCGCAGTCCCTCCTCCAGGTCCCCCTGCGGCACGGCCGGGCGGCGGGTGTCACCGTGGTCGTGGCCGACCAGTTCGACAGCGCGGACGCGCTGAGCGACGCGGTACGCCAGCACACACGCGCGCGGGTCGTCCTGGGCCCGGCGACTCCGGAGCAGCTGGCCGCGGTCCTGGGCGCTCCCCCGCGCACGACCCCGGCCGCGGACGTCCCGCCCGGCCGCGGCTACGCCCGCCTGGGCACGGGGCCCGTCCATCGCCTTCAGGTACCGGCGACACCCGACCCGCACGACGAGGAGACGAGCGAGACGGCCCGGCAGGCGGTGCTGGCGTTGCTGCCGCCGCTGACGACTCCGGCCGACGCGGAGACGGTCCCCGCGGAGGCGATGGCCGCCGACGCGCCGTAGGAGGTTGCGGCAGTCGTGCGGCTACGGGGGCGTGTGTGGCCGGTCACGCCCACGCGGCGTCAGCCGCACAGCCCCGCGCCCCCAGGTGGATCCCGTCGCCGTCACGCCACAAATGTGCGCGGCACTTCGCCGCCTCCGGTACCGCCGCTCTCCACGACCCGAGCCGCGGCGGCCAACCTCGCCGCCGCCTCCTCCGCCACCGCGCCCCCCACGGTGAACGGCAGCCGTACATACCCCTCGAAGGCGCCGTCCACCCCGAACCGGGGCCCGGAGGGCACCCGGACTCCCACCCGCTCGCCGGCCTCGGCGATCCGGGACCCGGACAGACCCCCGGCGCGCACCCACAACGTCAGCCCACCCCTGGGCACCTCGAACTCCCACGTCGGCAGCTCCCGGCGGACCGCCGCGACCAGGGCGTCCCGGTTCTCCCGCGCCTGTCCACGCCGGATGTCCACGGCCTGCTCCCAGCCCCCCGTGCTGAACAGCCAGTTCACGGCCAGCTGCTCGACCACGGGCGTCCCGAGATCGGCGTACGCGCGTGCCGCGACCAGGCTGCGGATGATGTCCGGGGCCGCGCGTACCCATCCGATGCGCATGCCCGCCCAGAAGGCCTTGCTGGCCGAGCCGACCGTGATCACCGTGGACCCGGCGGGATCGAACCCGCACACGGGCCGCGGCATCTCGACCCCCTCGTCCAGCCACAGCTCGCTCATCGTCTCGTCGGCGACCAGCACCGTCCCCGCCGACCGGGCCGCGTCCACCAGCCGGCGCCGCTGGTCGTCGTCGGCCAGGGCGCCGGTCGGGTTGTGGAAGTCGGCGACGATGTACGCGATCCGAGGCGCCGCGTCCCGCAGCACCTGCCGCCAGCGGTCCATGTCCCAGCCGGTCAGGCCCTCGGCCATCGCGACGGGCACGAGCCGCGCGCCGGCCTCACGCATCAGCTGGAGGATGTTGGCGTACGACGGCGACTCGACGGCGATGCGCTCGCCGCGGCCTCCGAAGAGATGGCAGATCGCGTCGATGGCACCCATCGCCCCGGTGGTCACCATGATCTGCTCGGGCATCGTCGGGATCCCGCGCGCGGTGTACCGGTCGGCGATCATCGAGCGCAGCGCGGGCAGCCCCGCCGGGTAGTCGCCATGGGTGTGGGCGTACGGCGGCAGCTCCTCCAGGGCGCCCTGGACGGCACGGGTCAGCCACGGCTCGGGCGCCGGAAGCGCCGCACAGCCCAGATCGATCACCGAGCCCAGTGCCTCGGGCGGCAGCGGCTCCAGGCCCCGCGCCGGCAGCGGGTTGCCCGCCGGAACGGCGGTCCAGCTGCCGGCCCCGCGCCGCGACTCCAGGAAGCCCTCGGCGCGCAGTGCCTCGTACGCCGCCGCCACCGTCGTCCGGCTGACGGACAGCGACAGGGCCAGCTCGCGTTCGGCGGGCAGTCGGGCGGCCACCGGGACACGGCCCTCCAGTACCAGCAGCCGGATGCCGTCGGCGAGCGCCCGGTAGGCGGGCGGTCGGCGCGTGCCGGGGCCCGCGGGACGGTCCTGCTGGGAGTTGAGCAGCCGGGCGAGCTGCGCCGCTCCCACCGCCGAGGTCCACTGCGCCATGAAAATCAGTCCACCTTCCCCGAATTGGCCATGGATGATCCTTCCACCCAAGCCACAGGGTGTCATGCACCAGGCCACCACGACCACAGGGGGCACCACTTGTCCGCACAGAGCCGGCTCGGGCGCCGGCTGATCCAGCTGTACGCCGGTCTCGCCCTCTACGGAGCGAGTTCCGCGCTGCTCGTCGAGGCGGGCCTGGGGCTGGAGCCCTGGAACGTGCTGCACCAGGGCCTCGCCGAACTGACGGGCCTCACGATCGGCGTCGTGTCGATCTTCGTCGGCGCGGCGGTGCTCCTGCTGTGGATCCCGTTGCGCCAGCGCCCGGGCCTCGGCACGGTCTCCAACGTCTTCGTGGTCGGCATCGCCATGGACGGAACGCTCGCCGCGATGCCCGAGGCCCGCACCCTGGCCGTGCGGATCCCCCTTCTCCTGGCGGGCATCCTCCTCAACGGAGCGGCCACCGGTCTCTACATCGCCGCCCGCTTCGGGCCGGGGCCCCGCGACGGTCTGATGACCGGCCTGCACCAGCGCACCGGCCGCTCGATCCGTCTGATGCGGACGGCCGTCGAGATCGCGGTCGTCGCCACCGGCTTCGCCCTTGGCGGCACCATCGGCATCGGCACGGTGCTCTACGCGGTGTCCATCGGCCCGCTCGCCCAGCTCTTCCTGCGGATGTTCGATATCCCCTCGGCATCGGACAGCAGCACGGTCGTTGCCACCGGGCAACCCCGGCGCGCCATACTGCGTCGGTGAGCACCCGGATACGCCACCCCTACCTCGACCATCCCGGCCCGATCCCCTTCGCCCACCGGGGCGGCGCGGCGGACGGTCTGGAGAACACCCAGCTGCAGTTCCGGCGGGCGGTCGAGACCGGCTACCGGTATCTGGAGACCGACGTCCACGCCACGGCGGACGGTAAGCTCGTCGCCTTCCACGACAGCACCCTGGACCGGATGACCGACGGGGCGGGCCTGATCGCGGACCTGCCCTGGGCGGACGTGCGGCACGCGCGCGTGGCGGGCAAGGAGCCGGTGCCGCTCTTCGAGGATCTCCTGGAGACGTTTCCCGAGGCCCGCTGGAACATCGACCTCAAGGCCGAGTCGGCGCTCCATCCGCTCCTGGAGCTGATCGGGCGCACCGGCGCCTGGGACCGGATCTGCGTCGGCTCCTTCTCCGAGGCCCGGGTCGTACGCGCCCAGCGCCTGGCCGGCCCGCGCCTGGCGACCTCGTACGGCACCCGGGGCGTCCTCAATCTGCGGCTGCGCTCCTGGGGTGTGCCGGCCGCGCTGCGTGTTTCCGCGGTCGCCGCCCAGGTGCCCGAGGCCCAGAACGGCATCCAGGTCGTCGACCACCGCTTCGTGCGGACCGCCCACGCGCGCGGGCTGCAGGTGCACGTGTGGACCATCAATGATCCCGACGCCATGCACCGGCTCCTGGACCTGGGAGTGGATGGCATCATGACCGATCACATCGACACGTTGCGCAAGGTCATGGAGGACCGGGGCGTCTGGGTCTGACGGCCCTCGCTCCCCTGGAACCGCGGACTGGGCGCGGGACCAGCGAGGGGGCCGGGTTGGGCATCGACGCCATACGGACGACGGGCGCCGACGAGGCCGCCGGGCGACGGCGCGAACAGCGCGGCTGGTACTTCTACGACTGGGCGTGCTCCGTCTACTCGACGAGCGTGCTCACCGTGTTCCTCGGCCCGTATCTGACCTCGGTGGCGGAGAAGGCCGCCGACGCGGACGGATACGTCCACCCCCTGGGCATTCCGGTGCGGGCCGGTGCCTTCTTCGCGTACTCGGTGTCCCTGTCCGTGATCGTGGCCGTGCTGGTGATGCCCCTGGTCGGCGTGGCGGCCGATCGCACGGGCCGCAAGAAGCCGCTGCTGGCGGCCGCCGCGTACACCGGGGCCACGGCGACGGCGGCCATGTTCTTCCTCGGCGGCGACCGCTATCTGCTGGGCGGCGTCCTGCTCATCGTCGCGAACGCCGCGTCGGCCGTCGGGACGATGCTCTACAACTCCTACCTCCCGCAGATCGCCCCGCCCGAGGAACGCGACGCGGTCTCCTCCCGAGGCTGGGCCTTCGGCTACGCGGCGGGCTCGCTGGTGCTGGTGGTGAACCTGGTCCTCTACACCGCCCACGACTCCTTCGGCCTCTCGGAGGGCATGGCCGTCCGGATCTGTCTGGCGTCGGCGGGGCTGTGGTGGGGCGCCTTCACCCTCGTACCGCTGCGGAGGCTGCACGACCGCCGGATGCCGCGGCAGGAGGCGACCGCGCCCGGCTTCCGCCAATTGGCGGCCACCGTCCGCGACATGCGCCGCCATCCCCTGACGCTCTCCTTCCTCCTGGCGTACCTCGTCTACAACGACGGCATCCAGACCGTGATCTCCCAGGCGTCCGTCTACGGTTCCGAGGAGCTCGGCCTCGGCCAGTCGACGCTCATCGGTGCCGTCCTGCTCGTCCAGGTGCTGGCGGTGGCGGGCGCGCTGGGCATGGGCCGGCTGGCCCGGGTGTACGGCGCGAAGCGCACGATCCTCGGTTCACTGGTGGCCTGGACGCTGACCCTGGGGGCGGGCTATTTCCTGCCCGCCGGGGCGCCTGCGTGGTTCTTCGTACTGGCCGCCGGGATCGGTCTGGTCCTCGGCGGCAGCCAGGCCCTGTCCCGCTCCCTGTTCTCCCACCTCGTCCCGCCGGGCAAGGAGGCCGAGTACTTCTCGGCGTACGAGATGAGCGACCGCGGCATGAGCTGGCTGGGCCCGCTTCTGTTCGGGCTCACCTACCAGCTGACCGGAAGTTATCGGGACGCGATCATCTCGCTGGTGATCTTCTTCATCCTGGGGTTCTGCCTGCTCGCACGGGTGCCGGTGCGCCAGGCGATCGGCGACGCGGGAAACCCCGTTCCGGAGAAGATTTAGCGTTCAGCGGCAAAGGGCGGTAGTGTACGCGTTTGGCCTGCCAGGCGTACCGTTACTGCGCGTCAAAGATGCCGAAACGCTGGGTGACATCTGCTAGCAGATGTGACAAAGCGGGCGTAGGTGGGTACAACAAGGGGCGGCTACGACGGCGACGCATGACCCGGAACGGGAATCTTTACCGCCGACCGGACGTTGACCGGATGACGACGACAGCGACACCTGTCCTGTGGGCGACAAGCCCGGGAGGCACGATTCATGAGTGAGCGAGCTCTTCGCGGCACGCGCCTCGTGGTGACCAGCTACGAGACGGACCGCGGCATCGACCTGGCCCCGCGCCAGGCCGTGGAGTACGCATGCGAGAAGGGACATCGCTTTGAGATGCCCTTCTCGGTCGAGGCGGAGATCCCGCCGGAGTGGGAGTGCAAGGTCTGCGGGGCCCAAGCACTCCTCGTGGACGGCGACGGCCCTGAAGAAAAGAAGGCCAAGCCCGCGCGTACGCATTGGGACATGCTGATGGAGCGGCGCACCCGCGAGGAACTCGAAGAGGTCCTCGAGGAGCGCCTGGCCGTTCTGCGCTCAGGGGCGATGAACATCGCGATTCACCCCAGGGACAGCCGCAAGTCCGCGTAGTCCCGCCACGGTTTGGCGGAACACAACGCAATATCGAGACCGCGGGCGCCGTACTTCCTGTACGGCGCCCGCGGTCTCGTGCGTTCGGCGCGAGCCGAGCGGGGCTCAGCCCATCAGCGGAGGACGCGGCCCCTGACGCGCGTCCCCGGGCTCGTCCCGGATGACCTCGCCCTGGACGACCTTGCCGTCGGGGCGTTGCATACGGGCCTGCTGGAAGGCGTCGCCCAGGGTGCCCGGGGCGGCTTCGCGGAGCTTGCGCTCGAAGGTGCGCTCCGCACGGCGGGCGATGACCTTCTGGACCGGCGGGATCAGCAGGGCCAGGCCCACCGCGTCCGAGATCAGACCGGGGAGCATGAGAAGCAGCCCGCCCAGCATCAGCAGACCGTTGCCACCCCCGCCGGAGGGGGCCGTGCCGCGCTGCAGGGCCTCGTTGAGGTTCTGGAAGGCCCGCCGGCCGGCCCGCTTGATGACCACGGCGCCGAGCACGAGACCGGCGAGCAGCAGCAGGAACACCAGGAACCCGCTCGTGGCGCCCGCCACCATGGTCAGCAGCCAGATCTCCAGCACCAGCCACGCGGCGATCCCCAGCGGCAGGAAGGTGCGCAGCCGGGAGCGCGGGGGCCGGGCGGGGTACGTCGGGGTCGGAGCGCCAGTCGTCATGCGTCCAGTGTGCCTGGGCACGGCTCAACGCGGGATAAGGGGACGATCAGCGGGGCCTGTGCGGCCGTAGGGCCGCTGTCAGGCCTTCTTGTCGCGGCCCAGCACCTTGCCGACCCGCTCCCCCACGCCCCACGTGGTGACCCGCCACAGGGCCTCCACGAGGATGTCGCGGCTCATCTTGGAGTCGCCGTGCTCGCGCTCGACGAAGGTGATGGGGACCTCGACGACGTGGTAGCCGGCCCTGACCGCGCGGCGAGCGAGGTCGACCTGGAAGCAGTAGCCCTGCGAGGCGACCTCGGCGAGGCCGAGGCCCTCGAGGGTCTCGCGGCGGAAGGCGCGGTAGCCGCCGGTGACGTCGCGGATCGGGACGTCGAGCAGGACGCGCGAGTAGAGGCTGCCGCCGCGGGAGATGAACTCGCGGGACTTCGGCCAGTTCACGACCCGGCCGCCGGGCACCCAGCGGGAGCCGAGGACCAGGTCCGCGCCCTTGAGGGCGGTGAGCAGGCGGGGCAGTTCCTCGGGCTGGTGGGAGCCGTCGGCGTCCATCTCGACCAGGACGCCGTAACCGTGCTCCAGGCCCCAGGCGAAGCCCGCGAGGTAGGCGGCGCCGAGGCCCTCCTTGCCCTTGCGGTGCAGGATCTGGACATGATCGTCGGTGGCTGCCAGCTCGTCGGCGAGCTTGCCGGTGCCGTCGGGGCTGTTGTCGTCGGCGACGAGGACGTGCGCCTCGGGCACGGCCTTGCGCACCCGGCCGACGATCGACTTGATGTTCTCGGCCTCGTTGTAGGTCGGAATGATCACCAAGGCGGTGCCGAGCGGGCCGAACTGCCTCCCGTGGCCCTGTGCCGCGAGGGTCCCGTCGCCGTCGTTCACTGCTGCCCCTTCAGGTTCGTACGCAGGCGTCCACCATAGTGGGCGCCGCCTGGGCCGACGTGACAGGACGTTCGTATGGTGGTGTCGTTTTAACAAAAGCCGGGTAAGAACGCGCTTCTCGGCAGCTGCGCGTGCTGCGGATGGGGGCCCGGCGCCCTTCGGGCCGACCTGGGACCCGCTGGCTGCGGATCGACCGAAAGCCGTTGTCTACTGAGCGCCCGGGCCCCACCCGGGTCACACCTCCCCGACCGGCCGGAACGTTCCCTCGCGGCGGCGCGGGCGCTGAGCCTGGCTGCCAGTGGCGGTGCCCGGTGCGGCACACCGTCCCTGACCCAGCGGCGCGGCGACGAGTTGACGGACGTTCCCCGGTCGGGCGTCCGGTGGTGGACTGGGCCGAACCTACCGGCCCCCTGCCGTCAGCTGTCAACAGCCGTTTGAGCTGCGCATCTTCACTCAAAGCCCTGGTCAGCGGGGAGGATACGCAGGTCGCGAGACGGGGCCGCTGCGCCCGTTCGGAGCCGCGCCACCCCGGGAGATCACTCGCCCGGCCCTACGAACACGGTCCGGCCGCCCACCACGGTGCGCAGGCACACCGGGAGGTCGGCGCCCGGCGACAGATCGGGCAGGCCGGGGGTGCCGGAGCGGGGGTCGGTCGACCAGCGGGCGACGCGGTCGTCGGGAGCCTGGACGACGAGCTCGTCCGTGCGCCACACCGCGTAGTCGGCGGGCGCTCCTGGCACCAGGACACCCGCGTCGTCCCGGCCGATCGCCCGCCAGCCGCCCCGCGTGTGGGCGGTGAACGCGGCGCGCACGGAGACGCGGTGCCCGGGCGTGCGGTGGAAGGCGGCGGCCCGGACCGTGCCCCACGGGTCGAGCGGGGTGACGGGGCTGTCGGAGCCGAAGGCGAGCGGCACGCCGGCCTTCAGGAGGGCCGCGAAGGGGTTCAGGGCGCGCGCCCGCTCCCCGCCCAGGCGCTGGGCGTACATGCCGTCCTCGCCGCCCCACAGCGCGTCGAAGGCGGGCTGCACGGAGGCGGTCAGGCCGAGGTCGGCGAAGGCGGCGATGGTCTCGGGGGTGAGCATCTCGGCGTGCTCGACGCGGTGCCGGGCGGCGCGGACACGGGCCAGGCCGACCTTCTCGGCGGCGGCGCGCATGCCCTCGACCACGGAGGTCACCGCGGCGTCGCCGATCGCGTGGAAGCCCGCCTGGAGGCCCGCCTCGGTACAGGCGACGACGTGCGCGGCCACGGCGGCCGCGTCCAGGTAGGCGGCGCCGGTGTGCCCGGCGTCGGTGTACGGCTGGTGCAGACAGGCGGTGTGGGAGCCGAGGGCGCCGTCGACGAACAGGTCACCGGCCGCGCCCAGAGCGCCGAGCTCCCGCGCCTTGTCGACGTCCTGCTCCGCCCAGTAGCCCACGACCCGCGGTCCGGCCTCCTCGGCGGCGAGCCGCAGCAGGCCGGTGAAGTCGTCCTCGGAGGAGATCTCGGGGCCGGCACACTCGTGGACCGAGCCGATGCCGAGGGAGGCGGCCCGGGCCAGCGCGGTGCGCTGCGCCTCGACACGCTGGGCCGGGGTGATCGCGGCCAGGGCGGTGGCGCGCACGGCGTGGTGGGCGTCGGCGGTCAGCGGGCCGTCGGGGCGCCCCAGGGACGTCATGTCGAGCAGGGCGGTGGTCACGACCGCCGAGTGGACGTCGATACGGGACAGATAGAGCGGGCGGCCTCCGGTGGCCTCGTCCAGCTCCGCGCGCGTGGGCGGCCGTCCGCCGGGCCAGCGGGCCGCGTCCCAGCCGTGCCCCAGCAGGACGCGGTCGTCCGGGCGGGAGCCGACGAAGTCCCGCACGCGCGCGAGGGCCGACTCCAGGGAGGGCGCGTCGGACAGGTCCAGGCCGGTCAGGGCGAGCCCGGTGGAGGTGGTGTGCACATGTGCGTCGGTGAACGCGGGCGTGACCAGGGCACCGTCCAGATCGACGACCTCGTCGACCCCGTCCGTGAAGGCGTCGGCGGCACCTTCCGAGCCGACCCAGGCGACTTGGCCACGCTCGACGACCATCGCGGTGGCGAAGGGATCGGCGGGGCTGTGGACCTCTCCTCGACGGAGCAGGACAGTCTTGGGCGCGGGGCTGGACTCACTCATGGGGAACAGTCTCGCGTGTCGTCCGGACGGTCCGGGACCGGGGGCGCTCAGATCCTCGGTGGGCGAGCCTCGTACGGCGTCGACAGCACGACAGTCGTCCGCGTCGACACCCCTGCCAGCGACCGCAGCCGGGCCAGCAGCTCCTCCAGCTCGTGCGGCGTGGCCACCCGTACCTTGAGGATGTAGTTCTCGTCGCCCGCGACGCTGTGGCAGGCCTCGATCTCCGGCACCCCCGCGAGGCGCTCGGCGATGTCGTCCGGCGCACTGGGATCGAACGGTTTCACCGAGATGAACGCGGTCATGGGCAGCCCGACGGCCTCGGGGTCGACGACGGCGGCGTACCCACGGATGACGCCACGCTGCTCGAGCCGGCGCACCCGCTGGTGCACGGCCGACGTGGACAGGCCCGTGGCCTTGCCGAGGTCTGTGTAGCTCATCCGCCCGTCCTTGACGAGCAGCTGCACGATCTGACGGTCCAGCTCCTCCATGGCGCAAGAACCTACAGTGCCGTTGATCTCCTCGGATACCTGAGCGGCGCAGGTCATACCCGGTTCGTGATGTGGCCGAGAGCTACCTGTGAGCCATCTGAGGGACAAAGCGGCCGCCCCGGGCATCTGCAAGCGGCATGTGACGAACGCCACAGCGCCCGAACAGTCTCCGTGATGGTCTCGTGATTACCGCCGAGACGGGGCGGGAAGTGCTTGCTGTGGTCGAGGCCGCAGTGCCTTCACGGCCCAGCCCGAGGGGGAGAACCCAATGCAGAGTCTTAAGCGCCCTGGTCGTACCGCACCCAAGCGACTCCAGGCGGTAGTCGAGCCCGAGCCGGAGGGCGTCGAACCCGACGCCCTCGACGACGAACTCGACGCGTACGACACCTACGAGATGTTCCGGGTGGTCTGCCCGGACTGCGCGCAGCCCATCGCGCTGCTGGCGGACGAAGAGGTCCTGCCGGAGCACGCGCTGTGCGCCTCGCCCTGGAACCCGTTCGGGCTCACGGTCTGCGCCGGCACCGGCCGCCGCGCCTCCGACGCGCGGGCCGCGGACGAGGACCTGGAGCCCCAGGAGCAGGACACCGCCCTGCTGTTGACGCTCCCTCAGGGCCTCGACTGGAGGACCCAGCCCTTCTCGCACGTCGGCGGACCGGGCTCGCGCCCCATCAGGGTCCCCGTGATGCGGCGCGACGCCGCCTGAGCGCATCCCGGTAGCGGACACCCCGTCGCTCAATCCCAGTAGCTGCCCTGCACCATGGCTCGCAGGCTGCCATGGTGCAGGATCAGTGTGTCCGGGTCCGCCGGGACGACGGCCTCACCGAAATGCACCTGCCGATAGGCGACACGCAGCATGACGACGGCGTGCCGCAGGGCGGCGTACAGCGTGTGGAAGTCCATGTCCCGGGGTGTGTGGCCGGTCAGTCGGGCGTAGCGCGTCTCGACCCGGTCGCGGCGGAAGAAGTCCGGCAGGCCGCGCTGTCCGAAGCCGACCGTCAGGTCCTGGAAGAAGCGGTGCAGGTAGATCGTCCAGCCGAGGTCCACCTCGCGCGGGGCGAGTGCCGCCATCTCCCAGTCGAGGACGGCCGCGGGCTCGAATCCGTCGTAGACGACGTTTCCGATGCGCGCGTCACCCCAGTTGAGGACGGTCGGGCCCGGATCGGCGGGCCAGAGGTGCTCCAGCCGGTCGAAGGCGTCCTCGATGAGCGGTGAGCGGGCGAGGCCGTCAACGACCCATGCGTAGTAGGCGCGTTGGGCTGCCACGTGGCGGCGCAGCGCGTCGCCCTCGCCGGGCAGCTCGAGGAAATGGGCCTCTCTCAGGGGAACTTGGTCGTGGAGCCGGGCCAACAGGCCTACCGAGGACGCCTCCAAGAGCTCGCGCTCCGCGTCGCCGGCCGCGTGCAGCCAGTTGCCCTCGTACGTGTACGGCATGACGTCCGGCGGCACCCGCCCCTCGACGCGCTCCATGACGAAGAACGGTGCGCCGAGCGGGCCCGGGTCCTCCTCCAGCCACAGCACCTTCGGCACGGGCAGATCCGAGTGCTCCCCCACGACGCGCATCGTGCGGTACTGGCGGACCATGTCGTACACCGGGAAGACCGTGTACGCCGCCGGGTCCGCCGCGAGCCGCAACGCGCAGGCGCGCAGCGGGGGTTCGGGGTGCTCGATGTCGAAGAGCAGGGTCTCGCTGGACATGCCGTTGGAGGCGGGGACGGTGACGCCGACGGCCTTGGCGCCGGGCAGGCGGGTGCCGAGCCAGGCGGTGAGGCGGCGGGCGATGTCCTCCGGGTCGCGGGTGCTGGTGCGCGGGCGAGGCGCCGTCGTCATGTGGTCAACCCCCTTGTGGCGCAACCGGCTCACGGTGCGACCGAGTCGAAGCCGGTGAACCCGCTCGGGTCGTGCCGTCCGAACGAGCCGTGCTCGAAGATGCCGTGGCCGGTCCGGCCGTCGAGGCGGAAGCGGGCGGCATGGTCGGTGACCCCGTACGCGGCCAGGGCGTGCGGCTGCGCGAGGTCGTAGGTGCGCCGGTCGGTCCAGCCGTGGCCGCGCCAGGTGCCGTGCTGCCAGTCGTCGGCGGGCGGGTAGCCGGCGCCGATCGCCAGCGGGGAGGAGGTGAGGATCTCGATCTCCAGCTCCTGTGGTTTGCGCACGTCGCCGAGGTGGACGAGGGCGCGTTCGGGGTGGCGGGTGCCGGAGCGGTAGGTGATCTCGGGCTGGGGCCAGCCGAGTTGGCGGTCGGGGTGGCCGGGGCGGACGAGGGTGGCGTCGTTGAGGACGCGGTAGCCGTCGGCGTCCTCCTGGACGATCACCATCAGGAAGCGGTCCTCGAAGCGGACGGGGCACCAGAGCCAGTGGAAGCCCTCGGTGGGGTGCTCCTCGGCGAGACGGCCGCCTTCCTCGCCGGGGACGGGGCGCACACCCCAGCTGCGGTCGCGGGTGCCGGTCCACTCCGTGGCGGTGACGCGGAACTCCTCGCCTCCGGCGCGCACAGTGCCCGTCACGCCGCCCGCCTGGACGAAGCGACGCCCTTCCAGGGTGAGCCGGGCGCCCCGGCGCTGCACGTGGTGGGGTTCCCACAGGGCGGGGAAGGCGGCGGTCCAGGTCAGGTCGTACGACAGCGAGTCGTCGTCACAGACCAGGCGCAGCCGGTGCAGCGGCTGCTCGACCTCGATCCTCAGCGGCCCCACCGCGAGCCGCATCCGGTCCTCGCCGAGGGCGTCCGAGGCCCGCACCGCATGCAGGGTGTCCCCCACCCGCAGCGTCGCGTACGCGTCGATCACCCCCAGGTTCGGGTACACCCCGAGCCCCGTGATCAGCAGCGCCCGCCCCTCGTGGTCCAGGACATGGAAGATGCACCGGTCGTAGGCGTTCCGGTCCCCCGTCGCCACGTGCTTCATGGAGAGCGGCACCTGGTGCACCGGGTACTCGTCGAGCGGTACGGGACGGTCGTCGGCCACGGCGGACCTCCCTGGAGGCGGCTGCGCTGACGGTACGTCAGACCGCCGTAGGTGGCCAGGTATCGGGCCGCGCGACGTCCGCGAACTCACAGTCGATTCCGTCGGCGGGTGACCTGTCCGGCCGTCACCGCGTTGCCCTGGTATGACCCCCACATATACAGCGACCGGGCGTCAACGCCGGGTGTTCGTGCCGCCGCCCGCAGAATCGGTTCCGCCGCCGCAGGACCCGCCCATCTACCGGGATCTGCTGCGCACCTGGGCCGACCGGGGCCGGACCCTGCCGGGACGCCACGACCCGGAGTGGGTCCGGCTCGCGGCGCCGCAGGTCAGGCCGGGTCAGTTCAGCGCGTCTCCGGACCCGCTAGGTGACGGGCGATGACCATCCGCTGGATCTGATTGGTGCCCTCGACGATCTGGAGGACCTTGGCCTCGCGCATGTAGCGCTCGACCGGGAAGTCCGCGGTGTAGCCGTAACCGCCGAGGACCTGCACGGCGTCGACGGCGACCTTCATCGCGGTGTCGGTGCAGTGCAGCTTGGCCATCGCGGCCTGCTTGGCGAAGGGCCGGCCTGCGTCCCGCAGCCGCGCCGCCGCCAGGTACAGCGCGCGGCCCGCCTCGATCTGGGTCGCCATGTCGGCGAGCATGAAGCGCAGCCCCTGGAAGTCGGCGATCGGCTTGCCGAACTGCCGTCGCTCGGTCGCGTACGCCACCGCGTGGTCCAGCGCCGCCTGCGCCACACCGATCGCACAGGCCGCGATGCCGAGCCGCCCGGAGTCGAGCGCGGCCAGGGCGATCGCGAAGCCCTGCCCCTCCTCGCCGATGCGCCGGCCGTCGGGGACGCGGACGCCGTCGAGGTGGACCTGAGCGGTGGGCGAGCCCTTCATGCCCATCTTCTTCTCCGGCACCGCCCCGCTCAGCCCCTCGGCGTCACCGGGCACGAGGAAGGCGGTGATCCCGCGGGCGCCCTCCTCGCCGGTGCGCGCCATGACGGTGTAGAAGTCGGCGATTCCGCCATGCGTGATCCAGGCCTTGGTACCCGTGATCACCCAGTCGTCACCGTCCCGCACGGCCTTGGTGCGCAGGCTCGCGGCGTCCGAGCCGGAGGAGGCCTCGGAGAGGCAGTACGCGCCGAGGAGTCCGCCGCCGAGCATCGCGGGCAGATGCTCGGTCCGCTGTTCCTTGGTGCCGTAGGCGGCGAGCGCGTAGGAGGCGAGCGTGTGCACGCTGACGCCGAGACCGACGGTCAGGCGGGCCGCGGCGAGTTCCTCGAGGACCTGGAGGTAGACCTCGTAGGGCTGGTCGCCGCCGCCGTACTCCGAGTCGTAGGGCAGTCCGAGCAGTCCGGACCGCGACAGGAGGGTGAACACCTCACGCGGGAAGCGTCCGGCGTCCTCCTCCTCGGCCGCCTTCGGGGCGATCTCCCCCTGCGCGATGTCGCGGACGAGCGAGATCAGCTCCCGGGCCTCGTCCGTGGGCAGTTGACGATCCACCGGCTGCGGGGCGCGGTCGGGCATGAGGACGCTCTCCTCCCTGTGTAGGGCACATCGGCGTGCGCCTTTGGATGGGGGCGCGGCTCCGCCGGGTCTTGCCGAGGGCTTGGCCGATGGTCGCACTTTCGGGTCTCGGAAGCTGTTGACCAGCGGCTCTGCGCTGTGAGTATGCCCGATCGGAGGCATCGCGTCACCAGTTAACGACCGCTTACTTCAGGAAACCTACCCGGAATCCACCGGTCCTCGAAATTGGTCCGAACCATTGACGGACTGGTCTAGTCCTCCTACTGTTCCGAACCACCGCTTTACCGCGTCCATGCCAATCGACGCACGTTCCCTCACCCCCACGAGGAGACACTCGATGCACGACTCCCCTCGTCCCCGCGCCCGGTTCCGGGCGCTCGTGTCCGCCGCGTGTTGCGCGGTCCTCGGCGCCGGACTGCTCGCCGGCGCGGGCGCCGCGACCGCCGAACCCGCGGCGAGACCCGCGGTGAAGGCCGGCTCCAAGGTCGTCGGCTACTTCACCGAATGGGGCACCTACGACCGCAAGTACTACGTCAGGAACATCGAGACCTCCGGCTCCGCGGCGAGGCTCACGCACATCAACTACGCCTTCGGCAACGTCACCGGCGGCAAGTGCGCGATGGGCGACTCCTACGCGGCCACCGAGCGGACCTACACCGCCGCCGAGTCCGTGGACGGTGTCGCCGACACCTGGGACCAGCCGCTGCGCGGCACCTTCAACCAGCTGCGTGAGCTGAAGAAGAAGCACCCGGGCCTGAAGGTCATCTGGTCCTTCGGCGGCTGGACCTGGTCGAGCGGCTTCGGCGAGGCCGCGAAGAACCCGGCCGCGTTCGCGCAGTCCTGCTACGACCTGGTCGAGAACTCGAAGTGGGCCGATGTCTTCGACGGCATCGACATCGACTGGGAGTACCCGAACGCCTGCGGCAACACCTGTGACACCAGCGGCCGGGCGGCCTTCAAGAACCTGATGTCGGCGCTGCGGGCCAAGTTCGGCTCCGGCAACCTGGTCACCGCCGCGATCACGGCGGACGCCACCCCGGGTGGCAAGATCGACGCGGCGGACTACGCGGGCGCGGCGCAGTACGTCAACTGGTACAACCCGATGACCTACGACTACTTCGGCGCCTGGGCGGCGACCGGGCCGACGGCCCCGCACTCGCCGCTCACCTCGTACAGCGGTATCCCCCAGGCGGGCTACTACACATCGGCGACCATCGCGAAGCTCAAGGGCCTCGGTGTCCCGGCCTCGAAGCTGCTGCTCGGCCTCGGCTTCTACGGGCGCGGCTGGACCGGCGTCACCCAGTCGGCACCGGGCGGCACGGCGACCGGCCCGGCGGCGGGGACGTACGAGGCGGGCTTCGAGGACTACAAGGTGCTCAAGTCGAAGTGCCCGGCGACCGGCACAGTGGGTGGCACGGCGTACGCCAAGTGCGGGAACAACTGGTGGAGTTACGACACCCCGTCGACGATCGCCACGAAGATGGCGTACAAGAACCAGCAGGGGCTGGGCGGCACGTTCTTCTGGGAGCTGAGCGGGGACACCGCGGGCGGTGAGCTGATCAAGGCGATCAACTAGCCGGGCCCGAGCGGGACTTGGGGCGGGGGGACCACGAGCCCTCCGCCCCTCTCCGCCGTCCGGCGTCAGGTGTCCCGGCGGGCCGGGGCGGGGGCCGGGTAGTCGGGGTCCAGTTCCTCGATCGCGCGCATGGTGGCGCCGAGCGTCTTCACCAGGAGTTCGCGCATGGTGTCGCGGGTGAGCTGGGCCGGGCGGTCGATCCAGTCGAGCGTGGCGCCCTCGACGCTGCACACCCAGGCGAACAGGCCCATGCGGGCCAGCGGTGAGATGTCGGTCCGTCCGTACGCCCCGTCGGCGATGGTGGCGACGATCGCCTCACGCACGCTGTCCCGGATGGCGTGCACCTCGGCGTCGAAGCCGACCCCGCCGCTGACGACGGTGCGGTACGCGGCCTGGTTGTGCTCGGCGAAGCGCAGATAGCTGTCGATCGTGCGCTGGACCCGGTCCACCTGGGGCAGCTGGAGGCCGCTCGCCGCGAAGGTGACCAGGTCGGCGACGGAGTCCTGGATGATGGCCAGGTAGTAGCCGCGCTTGGACTGGAAGTAGTAGTAGATCAGCCCTTTGGCGACATGCGCCTGGCGGGCGATGTCGTCCATCGAGAGCGCGTCGTAGGACGTGTCGGCGAACAACCTCCGCCCGATCGCGATGAGTTCGGCTCGGCGGGCAACCGAACGATCAGTACCGCGCGCCTTGGGACGAGCGCCGTCACGCTGCTGGCTGATATTCAATTTCGACCCTGGTCTCAACGGGGCGGGACACCCGCAGTATGTCAGGTCAACTATGGATCAGGTCACAGCAGACCGAGCTGGGCCACGAGCATCGCGACCACCACGACGAGGGTCCAGCCCATGACGTGCTCGAGGGCCTTCGGGCCGTCTTCCTTGGGCCCGCCGGTGCGGACACGGGTGGCGGTGGCTGAGTTCGCAGTCATGTGTCCACCTTGCCACCCACCAGGGCTTTTGCGGCAGAGACGTCGGTCACAGCCGAAAGGCCCCGGTTTCCCGGGGCCTCGGTCCGCTCACCGCGTGACTCAGCGCACACCCACCGCCGCGAGGGCCTTGCACTGCCGTGCGGTCGGCTTCGCCGGGAAGTAGAGGTAGCAGACACCACCCGTGCCGGAGACGACCTTGCCGCTGGCGTTGTACCGCTTGGTACGCAGCCAGATGTTCTCCCACTCGCGCCGCTTGTAGACCCGTCGCACGGCCTCGTCACTGGGTGAGGCCGGGTCGTTGGCGATCACGTCGCCGTCGGCGGTGAAGCCGATCACGGTCATCAGATGGCCGGAGGTGCCGTAACCCGCGCCCGTCAGCTCCTCCTTGAGGAAGGACTGGGACGTTATGGCCGGGATACCGGCCGCGATCAGCGTCTCCAGGTCGGTGAGGGAGCCGAGCCGGGTGACCACGCCCTGGAGGTCCTTGAAGGTCGCCGCGTAGGCCGCGTTGAACGGCCAGTTCCCGCAGCCCACGTACTGATAGTCGAACGTGTACCGGGCCGCGTGGCACACCTGCGGATCGACGTAGGTCGGATCGACCCAGGCGAGCTGCTCCCGGGTGAGCCGGCCGCCCCAGTACTCGATGATCATCTGCGAGGAGGTGGGGCTGCACCAGGCCTCGCCGCCGTTGTCGTACTCCGGGTACTGGCCTGCGTGGATCTCCTGCGAGTAGCGCGGGACGATCAGCTCCTGGGCCAGGCCGGGCGTGGAGGCCGGGACGGTGAAGCGGTCCGGGATGTCGGAGCCCATCGCGCCGAGCCGCCACACCGTGGGGGTCTTCTTGGTGCCCGGCTTGCGGTAGAGGGTCAGCCGCAGGCGGTACGACGTGAGGCGCAGGCCCGTCGCCGGGTCGTCGACGGCGAAGGTGTCCGTCCAGATGCTGCTCTTGTCGTCGGTCTGGTCGTCGACCGAGGTCCGCCGGATGTCCTGGTCGCCGGCGGCCCAGCGGCCCATGACGTACCAGGGGGTGTCCGTGCCGTCGGAGTAGGTCCCCTTCAGCTCGACCTGGAGCCAGGTGCCGTCCGGGGTGTGCGCGTTCCAGGACGCGATCGCCTCGGTGGCGGGGACGGCGAGCCGGTGGACGGGGGACGTCCAGGTGGCGTACTCCCAGGCGGCCGTCTTCCCGGTGTGCGGGTCCGTGTAGTCGACGCTGCCCGCGGCGGCGCCGATCACCACCCCCGGCCGGGGACCGGCGACGGCACGGGCGCCCTTCGCGCTGCCGCCGCGCCAGTCGGTGTACGTGGTCCAGAAACGGTTGTCGACGGGGCGGGGTTGCGCGCGGTCGGTGTCCGCTGCGACGGTCGTGCCGTCGGCGGCGGTCGCCGGGCTCGCCGCGCCGGCCACCGCTGCGGCGACCGCTGCGGCCAGGACGGTTCTGCGGGACGGCTGTTCGGCTCTGCTCATGGGCGGAATGACCCCCAAGTGGTCCGAGTCTGGGCAGGTCCACTGCACGGTTGTGCGCCAACTATGGCCAAAGCAGCACGGTCCTGCCAGCACTTCGGGCCATGCCACGCCCACGAATATGGGACTGGACCACTGGCATGACCTGCGACGGTGTGTGCCGGCGCCGCCGATAGAGTGCTGATCGCTCCCCGTCGGACTCGTGAAAGCTCCAGGACTCGGCCATGCGCGCCCTCGCCGACCACCTCCGCGGCCTCCCGCCGTCCTGCGGCCCGGTCCGCCTGATCGCCGTCGACGGTCACGCCGGTTCCGGAAAGTCCACGTTCGCCGGACGGCTGGCGGCCGCGCTGGGCGGCGCGCCGGTGCTGCACCTCGACGACATCGCGAGCCACGACGAGCTGTTCGGCTGGACCGGCCGACTGCTGACCCAGGTGATCGAGCCGCTCCGCCACGGCGAGACCGCGCACTACACCCCCTACGACTGGCACACCCGCCGCTTCGGCCCGCCCCGCGCCCTCCCGGCGGCGCCCGTGGTCCTCGTCGAGGGCGTCGGAGCGGGCCGCCGCGCGGTGCGCCCGCATCTGGCGCGGCTGCTGTGGATGGAGTTGCCCCGCGAGGAGTCCTGGACGCGTGGCAGGTCGCGGGACGGGGAGGAGCAGCGGGAGTTCTGGGCCGGGTGGGTCCGGGCCGAGGCCGAACACTTCGCCAAGGACCCTTCGCGCCCCTGTGCCGACCTTCTGGTTCGGCAGGGAAAGCAGGGGTACGAGGTACTCCCGGGGCCTTCCGGGACGGTTGGACCGGACCGCAAAATCACTCTGGGTGACGGACCATCCGCTGTGTGCTGAACTTGTGAAGGCCCTTGCTTCTGAACTTCCCGGAGTGCTTCAACTCGGCTTGACCGGGGGGCCGTACAGGACTTACGTTCTGAATGTGCGGCCTTCAGCAGCCGCCCTCAGACGCGAAGCCCCCGGTTGTTCCCCCGTGATCGGGGGCTTCGTTCTGCCCTCAACTCCTTTTCCGGGCGCTGCGAGCCCTCATTCGCTCACCCTCGGTCACCATCGCGTGTGCGCCCCGTCTGCTCCCACCTCGCCAAACGGCCTGTACGGCACCCTTCGGTGGGCCATACCTCCGCAGGTACGATGCCCTCGGTGCGACCTACGGACGGGCAGCTCTGCGCACCGTTGCAACTCCGGTCCGCAGCAAGGCGGTTCGATCAAGGAGGTCGGCGGGCGACGGCCCGGTGACTCACCAACGGGGGCACGGTTTGTGGGGGACGTGATGGACTTCGGCACGCAGGGCCCGCAGGCCCCGGCCGACCTCGCCTGGCTGCGAGGTGTGGATGCCTACACGATGGGCGCCTATCCGCAGGCGGAGGAGGAGTTCCGCGCCGCGGTGCGGATGGACCCGGGAATGGCCGACGGCTGGCTCGGACTGCACGCGTTGCGCGTCGACACGACGACCGCGCTGCTGCGGATGTTCCGGCACCGGGAGCGCTTCGGGGAACAGCGGGCCCGGCACCGTCGCACCCTCAACTCCTGGTACTGGCTGGGCTGGTGGGTGCAGCCCGTGCTGGAGAGCCCGCGCGACCTGCTGCTCGCGCACGCCTCGCACTGGCTGGACGGACGCCATGTCCCGGAGCTCGACCGGGCCCTCGCCAGCCTGCCGCCCGTGGACACCGACGCCCAGGTGCGTTTCCTGCACGCCTGTCGCGCCTATCTGGTCAAGGACTGGGACCAGCTCGTCCGGCACACCGACCCGCTGATCGACGATTCCCTGCTGGGCATCGAGGCGGGTCTGTTCGGCGGCATGGCCCGGGTGCGCCTGGAGATGTTCGGACAGGCCGAGCCGCTTCTGTCGGCGGCCCTGATGCGCTGTCGCAGCGAACAGCCCCAGCGCAAGGAGCTGCGCTACTGGCTCGCCCGCGCGCACGAGGGCACCGGCCGCTCCGCCGCCGCCCTCCCCCTCTACCGTGCCGTGCACCGCGTCGACCCGGCGTTCATGGACACCTCGGCCCGGCTCGCCGCGATCTCCGAGGGCGACGGCTACGACGACGCCGCGGCCGACCTCGCCTCGATCGCCCTCTCCGGCGCCCAGGACGTGCTGGAGGGACCGGACGGCCTCGACCCGCTCTTCGGCGGCACCGACGGACGCGACCTCAAGTTCTCCGACCCCGACCTGCCGCCCGCCGGCCCGCTGCCCGCGGTGACCGACCCTTCGGTGCGCGAGAAGATCATCCCGACGCAGGCGCTGCCCGCCGGCCCCACCGACCCCGTCTTACTGGAGGAGGCGCTCACCGAACTCGAGCGCATGGTGGGCCTTGAACCCGTGAAACGCCAGGTCAAGGCGTTGTCCGCCCAGCTGAACATGGCGCGGCTGCGCGCCGGGCAGGGTCTGCCGGTCCAGCCGCCCAAGCGGCACTTCGTCTTCTCCGGCCCCTCGGGCACCGGCAAGACCACGGTCGCCCGCATCCTGGGCCGCGTCTTCTACGCCCTCGGGCTGCTCGGCGGCGACCACCTCGTGGAGGCGCAGCGCGCCGACCTCGTCGGCGAGTACCTCGGACAGACCGCCGTGAAGGCCAACGAGCTCATCGACTCCGCGATCGGCGGGGTGCTCTTCGTGGACGAGGCGTACTCGCTCTCCAACTCCGGTTACGGCAAGGGCGACGCGTACGGCGACGAAGCCTTGCAGGTGCTGCTGAAGCGGGCCGAGGACAACCGCGACCACCTGGTCGTCATCCTCGCCGGTTACCCCGAGGGCATGGACCGGCTCCTCGCCGCCAACCCCGGACTGTCCTCCCGCTTCACCACCCGGGTGGACTTCCCCTCGTACCGGCCCCTCGAGCTCACCTCCATCGGCGAGGTGCTGGCCCAGGAGAACGGTGACGTGTGGGACGAGGAGGCCCTCGACGAGCTGCGGTCGATCGCCGGGCACGTGGTGGACCAGGGATGGATCGACGAGCTGGGGAACGGGCGGTTCCTGCGGACGCTGTACGAGAAGAGCTGCGCGTACCGGGATCTGCGGTTGTCGACGTATCCCGGGATGCTGACGCGGGACGACTTGTCGACACTGCGGCTGCCGGATCTTATGCAGGCGTACGGGGAAGTGCTGTCCGGGCGTGGGCCGCAGGACCCGTCAGCGATGTGAGGGGCGCCGACGAACCGGGAGCTCCCGGTTCGTCGGCGGGTGCGAGTAATGCGTGGTTGCTCGCGCAGTTCCCCGCGACCCTGAGGGGGCGCGGGGTGCGGCCTGCGTCAGCTCGCCACCGCTTCCTTCCGCTCGGACATCCTCGGCTGCGGCGGTGTCTCCCGGTGGGCCGGGTCGGTCACCTCGCCCACCAGGAGTTCCAGTACGTCCTCCAGCGCCGCCAGGCCCAGGACCCGGCCCGCCGCGTCCGTCACCTGGGCCAGGTGCGTCGCCGCCCTGCGCATGACCGTCAGGGCGTCGTCCAGGGGGAGCTCGGAGCGCAGGGTCGTCATCTTGCGCCAGAGGTGCTGGGGCACCGCGCGCTCCGACTCCTCCAGGTCCAGTACGTCCTTCACATGCAGGTAGCCCATGAAGGCGCCGTTGTCGGCCACGACCGGGAAGCGGGAGTAGCCGGTGCGGGCCGTGAGCTGCACGACCTGGCCCGGGGTGACCGAGGGCCCCACCGTCACCAGTGACTCGCGCTTCAGCAGGACGTCCGTGACCGGGCGGGAGCCCAGTTCCAGGGCGTCCTCGAGGCGTTCCTGCTCCTCGGGGTCCAGGAGGCCCGCCTGGCCCGCGTCCTCCACGAGCCGGTTGAGCTGCTCGCTGGTGAAGACCGCCTCGACCTCGTCCTTGGGCTCGACGCGGAAGAGGCGCAGGATGCCCTGGGCGCAGGCGCCGAGGGCGATGGTGATCGGCCGGCAGACGCGGGCGAAGGCGACCAGACCGGGGCTCAGCCACAGCGCGGCCTTCTCCGGGGCGGCCATCGCGAGGTTCTTCGGGACCATCTCGCCGATGACGAGGTGGAAGAAGACCACCGCGGCGAGGGCGATGACATAGCCGAGCGGGTGGATCATGCCGTGCGGCATGTGGATCCACTCGAAGACCGGCTCCAGCAGCTTGGCGACGGTCGGCTCGGCGACCGCGCCCAGCGTCAGCGAGCAGATGGTGATGCCGAACTGGGCCGCGGCCATCATCTGCGGCAGCCGTTCCAGGCCGTACAGCACCTGGCGGGCCCGGGTCGTGCCGAGCGGCTCGATCTGGCTGCGCCGGACGGACACGAGGGCGAACTCGGCGCCGACGAAGAAGCCGTTGGCGAGCACGAGCAGGGCGGCGAACAGGAGTTGGAGCACGCTCATCGGGCGGCCTCCACAACCGCGGGGGCCGTTCTGACCAGTCGTACGCGCTCGGCGCGGTAGTGCCCGACCTGGCGTACCGAGAGCCGCCAGCCGGGAAGTTCGGCCCGGTCGCCCACGGCCGGGATCCGGCCGAGCAGGTCGGCGACGAGCCCGGCGACCGTCTCGTACGGCCCCTCGGGCACGTCGAGGCCTACGCGCTGGAGGATGTCGACACGGCAGCTGCCGTCGGCGTCCCAGGCGGGCTTGCCGTCCTCCGACGGGGCGGCGGCGAGTTCGGGGACGTCGAGGCCGTCGTGCTCGTCGCGGACCTCGCCGACGATCTCCTCGACGATGTCCTCCAGGGTGACCACACCGGCCGTGCCGCCGTACTCGTCGACGACGACGGCGATGGGCTGCTCGCTGCGCAGCCGGGCCAGCAGCGGCTGGACCGGAAGGGTCTCCGGGACGAGCAGGGCCGGGCGGGCGATCCTGGCGACCGGGGTGCGCAGCCGGTCGTGGGCCGCGACGGCCAGCGCGTCCTTGAGGTGGACCATGCCGACGATTTCGTCGATCTTCTCCCGGTAGACGGGGAAGCGGGACAGGCCGGTGGCGCGGGTCAGGTTGACCACGTCCTCGGCGGTCGCGGACACCTGGAGCGAACTGACCTTCACGCGCGGGGTCATCACGTGCTGTGCGGTCAGCTCGGCCAGCGACAGGGTCCGTACGAAGAGGTCGGCCGTGTCCTGTTCCAGGGCGCCGGCCCGCGCCGAGTGCCGGGCCAGGGAGACGAGCTCACCGGGGGTGCGGGCGGAGGCCAGCTCGTCGGTGGGCTCGACGCCCAGGGCGCGGACGAGCCGGTTGGCGACGGCGTTCAGCGCGGCGATGACCGGGCGGAACAGACGGGCGAAGGCGTGCTGCGGGCCGGCCACGAACCGTGCGACCTGCAGGGGCTTGGACACGGCCCAGTTCTTGGGCACGAGTTCGCCGATCACCATCTGCACGGCGGAGGCCAGCAGCATGCCGACGACCACGGTGACACCGGAGACGGCGCCCTCGGGGACACCGATCGCGGTGAACGGGCCGTGCAGCAGCTCCGCGAGCGCCGGTTCGGCGAGCATGCCGACGACCAGGGAGGTGATGGTGATGCCGAGCTGGGTGCCGGAGAGCTGGAAGGAGAGCTCCTTGAGCGACTCCACGACCGTACGGGCTCGCTTGTCGCCCTCGGCCGCGGCCCTCTCGGCGTCCGGTCGCTCGACCGTCACGAGGCCGAACTCGGCGGCCACGAAGAAGCCGTTGGCGAGAATCAGCAGGAAGGCAGCCGCCAGGAGCAGCAGGGGGATGGTCATGCCGCCGCCTCGGTGTGCCGGGAGGGGGCGGCGCAGGTACTACAGGACGATCCGTCCATCGCTGGAGGGAATCACTCCTCGGATAGCAGTGGGCCTCTGAGGACCGGGGGGAACCTCAGCGGCGGAGGCGCCAACGAAAACGCCTCCGCCAACAGATTAATCAAGACATGGCCCTCTACGGCAGATCCCCCGGGCCGCGGGACTCCACGAGCGCGCGCAGTGCGCGGGCGTCGGCGATGGCCTGCTGCTTGGCGATACCGGGCTGGATGCCGAGGGCGGGCAGGCTGGTGCCGTCGGTGAGGTTGAGGAACACCCAGGGGTCGCCGGGCCGGAGATTGACCTGGACGATCTCGGCCCAGTCGAGATGCCGCTTGCCGGCGATGTTCACGACGGTGACGCCGGACTCCTCGGCGACCACCTTCACCCGGGCGAGCAGGGCCAGCACACCGGCCAGGAGCGCGGCGGTGAAGATGAAGCTCAGCCGCTCGCCCGGGCCGAGCTTCTCCAGCAGCAGCGCGATCGCCGTGATGACCACGAAGAGCGCGACGGCGGCGGTGAGCAGGACGGCCCTGGTGCGGCCCGGCCGGAAGGTGACGGGGAGGGCGGGAACGTCGGACATGGCTGCGCGGCCCCTCAGAGACGGCAGGCGTGGATGGACGTCGTCAGGATCGCCCGTGCGCCGATGTCGTACAGGTCGTCCATGATCCGCTGCGCCTCCTTGGCCGGGACCATCGCGCGGACGGCGACCCAGCCCTCGTTGTGCAGCGGGGAGACGGTCGGGGACTCCAGGCCCGGCGTCAGCGCCACGGCCTTCTCGAGCTGCTCGACCCGGCAGTCGTAGTCCATCATCACGTACGTCCGGGCCACGAGGACGCCCTGGAGGCGGCGCAGGAACTGCTGGACCTTGGGCTCGCTCTCGGCGGAGGTGTCGGCGTCCACCCGGCGGATCACGACCGCCTCGGACTTCATGATCGGCTCGCCGAAGACCTCCAGGCCCGCGTTGCGCAGCGAGGTGCCGGTCTCGACGACGTCCGCGATGACCTCGGCGACACCGAGTTCGATGGCGGTCTCGACGGCGCCGTCGAGGTGGACGACGGAGGCGTCGACGCCGCTGTCGGCGAGGTGGCCCTCGACGATGCCCTCGTAGGAGGTGGCGACCGTCTTGCCCTTGAGATCCTCGACGCCTTCTGCCGTGCCCGGCTTGGCGGCGAAGCGGAACGTGGAGCGGGCGAAGCCGAGCGGGAGGATCTCCTCGGCCTTGGCGCCGGAGTCGATCAGCAGGTCACGGCCGGTGATGCCGATGTCGAGGCGGCCGGAGGAGACGTAGATCGCGATGTCGCGGGGGCGGAGGTAGAAGAACTCGACCTCGTTCACCGGGTCGACGATCCGCAGTTCCTTGGACTCCCGGCGCTGCTGGTAGCCGGCCTCATGCAGCATCTCCGCCGCAGGGCCTGACAGGGAACCCTTGTTGGGGACGGCGATGCGCAGCATGAGGTCGGCTTCCTTCGCGTGACGGGGTGGGTGCGGAACGGACGGGTTCACAGGTGGGCGTAGACGTCGTCCAGGGAGATGCCGCGGGCGACCATCATCACCTGGACGTGGTACAGCAGCTGCGAGATCTCCTCGGCGGCCGCCTCCTTGCCCTCGTACTCGGCGGCCATCCAGACCTCTGCGGCCTCTTCGACGACCTTCTTGCCGATGGCATGGACGCCCTTGCCGACCAGCTCTGCGGTGCGGGAAGTGGCGGGGTCGCCGGTGGCGGCCTTCTGCTGGAGCTCGGAGAAGAGCTCCTCGAACGTCTTATTGGACATGGTGACGCTCAGCCTATGCCACACCCGGGTTCCGTCAGCGCCACGGTTCAGATACTGAGCGGAGGGTGGCCGCCGTCGCCACGGCCGCCGTCACCGCCTCGTGTCCCTTGTCCTCGTTGGAGCCCTCGATGCCCGCCCGGTCCAGGGCCTGCTCCTCGGTGTCGCAGGTCAGCACGCCCATGCCGACGGGGACCCCGGTGTCGACGGAGACCTGGGTGAGGCCCTGGGTCACGCCCTGGCACACGTACTCGAAGTGGGGGGTGCCGCCGCGGATCACGACGCCGAGGGCGACGATCGCGTCGTAGCCGCGGCCCGCGAGGACCTTGGCGACGACCGGGAGCTCCCAGCTGCCGGGGACCCGGAGCAGGGTCGGCTCGTCGATCCCCAGGTCGTGCAGGGCGCGCAGGGCGCCGTCCACCAGACCGTCCATCACCTTCTCGTGCCACTGCGCCGCGATGACGGCGACCCGCAGGTCACCCACGTTGCGTACGGACAGCTCCGGTGCACCCTTGCCGCTCACGTTCTCTGATCTCCTCGTTACTGGTTGCTGCAGGTGGACGTCGACGCCGTCGCGGGCGTCTCCAGCCAGGGCAGGTCGTGTCCCATCCGGTCCCGCTTGGTACGCAGGTAGGTGAGGTTGTGCTCGCCCGCCTGTACCGGCATCGGCTCCCGTCCGTTGACCTTGAGGCCGTGGCGCAGAAGGGCGTCGGACTTGTCGGGGTTGTTGGTCATCAGGCGCACACTGCGCACCCCGAGATCCTCGAGGATCTGGGCGCCCGCGCCGTAGTCCCGGGCGTCGGCGGGCAGGCCGAGTTCCAGGTTGGCGTCGAGGGTGTCGCGGCCGCGCTCCTGGAGCTCGTACGCGCGCAGCTTGGAGACCAGTCCGATGCCGCGCCCCTCATGACCGCGCAGATAGACCACCACTCCCCTGCCCTCGTCCTGTATGCGGGCCAGGGAGGCGTCCAGCTGGGGTCCGCAGTCGCAGCGCGCGGAGCCGAAGATGTCGCCGGTCAGGCACTCGGAGTGGACGCGCACCAGGACGTCCTCGCCGTCGCCGATCTCGCCGTGGACGAGGGCGACGTGCTCGACGCCGTCGACGGTGGAGCGGTAGCCGTACGCCGTGAACTCGCCGTGGGAGGTGGGCAGGTGGACCTCGGCCTCGCGGCGGACGGTGGGCTCGGCGGCCTGTCGGTAGGTGATCAGGTCCTCGATGGAGATGATCGTCAGGCCGTGCTTGCGGGCGAACGGGATCAGCTCGGGCAGCCGCAGCATCCGGCCGTCCTCGCCGGCGATCTCGACGATGGCGCCGGCCGGGCGCAGGCCCGCGAGCCGGGCGAGGTCGACGGCGGCCTCGGTGTGGCCGTTGCGCGTGAGGACCCCGCCGGCCTTGGCGCGGAGCGGGAAGACATGGCCGGGGCGCACGAAGTCGGTGGGCTCGGCGACGCCGCCCGCCAGCAGCCGGAGCGTGGTCGCGCGGTCGGCGGCCGAGATGCCGGTGCTCACCCCGTGGGCGGCGGAGGCGTCCACGGAGACGGTGAACGCGGTCTTCATCGACTCGGTGTTGTCCGCGACCATCTGCGGCAGTTCGAGCCGCTCCAGCTCCTCGCTCTCCATGGGGGCGCAGATCAGGCCGCGGCACTCGCTCATCATGAAGGCGACGATCTCGGGGGTCGCCTTCTCGGCGGCGATGACGAGGTCGCCCTCGTTCTCCCGGTCCTCGTCGTCGACCACGACGATCGGGCGGCCGGCGGCGATGTCGGCGATGGCCTGCTCGATCGGGTCGAGCGTGAGGTCTTCCACGCCGTCGGTGCTGTACAGGATCGGTGCCGTGCTCATGCCGGCGCTCCTTCCAGAGCGGGCCGCGTGCCCTGGCGGGAGCGCAGCCACCAGTCGCGCATGCCCCACAGGACGAGCGCGCCGTAGATGACGTAGACGAAGCCGGAGAAGGCGTAGCCGTTGGCGAAGTTGAGGGGGACGCCGACCAGGTCGACCAGGAGCCAGGCGAACCAGAACTCGACCATGCCGCGTGCCTGGGCGTACATGGCGACGACGGTGCCGACGAAGATGTAGGCGTCCGGCCAAGGGTCCCAGGACAGGCTCGGGTACGCCTTGAAGAGCAGGGCGACCGCGACGGTGCCGGCGGCGGCCGCGCCCACCATCACCGCGCGCTCGGTCCAGGTGGCGAACCGCGGGGCGATGTGTCCGTCGCCGCCGCGGCCCTTGTCGCGGTTCCACTGCCACCAGCCGTACAGGGCGACGACCATGACGATCGCCTGCTTGCCCGCGCTGCCGGTCAGATGGCCGTAGAACGCGCCGAAGAGGATGAGGCCGGCCAGGAACTGCACGGGCCAGCTCCAGATGGAGCGCCGCCAGCCGAGGGCGAGGGCGGCCAGGCCGGTGATGTTGCCGATCATGTCCGACCAGAGGATGTGCTGGTCGAAGGCGGTGAACGCCTCGGAGTTCAGCCAGTTCACCGGCCCGCTCCCTGGGTGCTCGCGAGGAGTCGCTCGACGTACTTGGCGACGATGTCGACCTCGAGGTTGACCGGGTCGCCGGGCTGCTTGTGGCCGAGCGTGGTCAGGTCGAGGGTGGTGGGGATGAGGCTGACGGTGAAGTAGTCGGGGCCGGCGTCGACGACGGTGAGGCTGATGCCGTCGACGGTGATGGAGCCCTTCTCCACGACGTAGCGCGAGAGGTCCGCGGGGAGGGAGACCTTGACGATCTCCCAGTTCTCGGACGGCTTGCGCTCCAGGACCTGGCCGGTGCCGTCGACATGGCCCTGCACGATGTGGCCGCCGAGACGGGCGCCCACGGCGGTGGGGCGTTCGAGGTTGACGCGGGAGCCGACGGCGAGGGCGCCGAGGCTGGAGCGGTCGAGGGTTTCCGCCATGACGTCCGCGGTGAACTCGTCGCCCTCGTGCTCGACGACGGTGAGGCAGACGCCGTTGACGGCGATCGAGTCACCGTGCTTCGCGCCCTCGGTGACGACGGGGCCTCGCAGGCGGAAGCGACACGCATCGCCGAGGTTCTCGACGGCGGTGATCTCGCCCAGCTCTTCGACGATTCCGGTGAACACTTCCCGGGTCCTCCTGCCACATCGGGGCACGGACTCCGGGGCTGTCGATGACGACAGAATGAACGAGCAGGAGCACTGGGGGCGGCGCCGGACAGACCCGCCCGCATGGACGAGTGGATACGGCGACGCGCACGAATGCCCGCCCGCCGCGCACTGCCTCCCATCCGGACTTTAACCGTCGGTCCAGGAATTTCACCTGGTCAACCGGTCACTGGAAGTGACCGGGTCGCGGACTGTAACCGCCGGTTCGGACTTTCACCGACCCCGGAGTGCGCTGCTTTGAGTTACAGAGTCAGTGTGCCACGGCTGATCGAGGTCCATACGGGTGAGTGATGTGGAGTGGCTCACAGGTGGTGCCGCTGGACTTCTCAACGCGCCCGACCTGGTGGACTCTTTGGTCTAGTCCTTTTTGGATCTCCGCAGACGGCCCGGCGGCGGTGACGACGGCCCTTGCCCGCCGCCGGGTCCCTCACCGCCTGGGCATGGCAGGGTGACAGGCATGACGAGTGCCATCGCCGACGAGTTCGAGAGCCACCGTCCGCGACTGTTCGGCCTGGCCTATCGCCTGCTGGGCTCGGCGGAGGAGGCCGAGGACACCGTCCAGGACGCCTATCTGCGCTTCAGCGGCGCCGACCGGGCCGGCATCGAGCACCTCGGGGCCTGGCTGGCGAAGGTCGTCACCAATCTCTGCCTGACCCGGCTGACCTCGGCCAGGGCGCGGCGCGAGACCTACGTCGGGAGCTGGCTGCCGGAGCCCGTCGTCACCTCGGACGGCACGCTCGGCCCTCTGGAGTCCGCCGAGCAGCGCGACGCGGTGTCGATGGCGCTCCTGGTCCTGCTGGAGCGGCTCACGCCGACCGAGCGGGCGGTGTACGTGCTGCGGGAGGCGTTCGCCTACGGATACCGGGCGATCGCCGACGTCCTCGATCTGAGCGAGGCCAACTGCCGCCAGTTGCACCGCAGGGCGGTACAGCGGGTGGGCGAACCGCGGTCGCGGTTCGAGGCCGCGCCCGAGCGGCAGGAGGCTCTGGTCGCGACGTTCGTCACGGCGGCCCGGGAGGGCGATCTCGCCGGTCTGGAGAAGCTGCTCGCCGCCGATGTGACCTGGTGGAGCGACGGCGGCGGCAAGGTGTCCGCGGCCCGGCGGCCGGTCGAGGGCCGCGAGAAGGTGGTCCGCTTCACGCTGGGTTCGTTCCGGAAGTGGGGCGCCGACCTGCGGCTCACGACAGCGGAGGTCAACGGCGGGACCGGGGTCGCCATGTGGACGGGCGAGGTGCTCGCCGCCCTGGTCACCTTCGACCTGCGGGACGGGCTGATCGGCGAGGTGCGGGCCGTGTTGAACCCGGACAAGCTGGAATTCGTCCGCGGTCAGCTCGCCCACCCGTAGAGGCCTGTCACATTTCGCCGGGGGTACGTGGTCTCAGTCGGCGAGGGGCGCTCCGCCCGGGAGCGTCCGGCGTCCGAAGGGACTGAACAGCATGACCACGATCCTGGTGACCGGCGGTACCGGAACGCTCGGCCGGCTCGTCGCCGAGCGGCTGCGGGCGGACGGGCACGAGGTGCGGGTGCTCAGCCGGCACGCCCAGCCGTACGCCGTCGACCTGCGCGAGGGGGGTGCGGCGCTGGACGCGGCGGTCGAGGGCGTGGACACCGTCGTGCACTGTGCGACCACACCGACCGGCGGGGACGAGAAGGCGGCGGCAAACCTGATCGCCGCGGCACGGCGCGCCGGGGTGGGACATCTGGTCTACATCTCGATCGTCGGCATCGACCGGGTGCCGTTCCCGTACTACCGGATCAAGCTCGCCGTGGAGAAGCAGGTCGAGGAGTCGGGGCTGGGGTGGACCGTGCTGCGGGCGACCCAGTTCCACGACCTGCTGGTGCGGGTGTTCCGGGCGATGGCCAAGTCGCCGGTCATGATGCTTCCCGCGGGCGTGAGCGACCAGCCGGTCGAGGTGGCCGAAGTCGCTGACCGGCTGGCCGAGTTGGCGGCCGGGCCACCCGCGGGGCGGGTGGCGGACCTGGGTGGGCCCGAGGTGCGGTCGTTCGAGTCGCTGGCCCGGGCTTATGTGAAGGCGACGGGGCGCCGCCGGGCCGTGGTGAACGTGCCGTTGGCGGGGAAGGCGTACCGGGGCTTCCGGGCGGGTGGGCATCTGGCGCCGGAACAGGCGGTGGGGAAGGGGACGTTCGAGGAGTATCTGGCGGGGAGGACCGGCAGCAGGGGCTGAGGACGGCCGGCGCAGCCAAGCGTCCCTATCGGGGAGCGAACAGGTCGTCCTGCGCCCGGTCCCGTGCCGTCAGCAGGGCACCGCGCAGGACGGCCCCACCGCCGAGAACGCCGGGACGCACCTCGGTCGGCAGGGGTGACATCCGGCGGACTCGCCGCTCCACGCGCGCGGCGAGTTCCTCCCCGCCCGCCTGCCCGACCTCGCCACCGAGAACCACGCACCCGGGGTCCAGGACGGCCACGACGGAGGAGACACCGACTGCGAGCCGGTCCGCCAGCGCGCCCAGGAATCCGTCCGCCCCCTCCGCCACCGCTCTGGCCACCAGCGCGGCCGCCACCGGCTCGGCCCCGGACGCGGCGCCCACCACTCCGTACTCCGCGGCCAGCTCCGCGATCGCCGCCGACCCCGCCAGCGAGTGGAATCCGCCGTCGCACCCCGTCGCGGAGGGCAGCCCCCGCGTCCCGGGCACCGGCAGGAACCCGATCTCCCCCGTCCCCCCGGAGGCGCCCCTGCGCAACGACCCGTCCAGCACGACCGCCGCCCCCGTCCCGTGTCCCAGCCACAGCAGCACGAACGTGTCCCGGTCCCGCGCCGCCCCCTCCCGCTGTTCCGCCAGCGCCGCGAGGTTGGTCTCGTTCTCGACGTGGACACGGGCCTCGGGGAGGCGTTCCTGGAGGGCGGCGACCAGGCGGCGGTGCCATTCGGGCAGGCCGGTGGAGTCGCGGAGTTCGCCCGTGGCCGGGTCGACCAGGCCGGGCGCGCCGATACCCACGGTGTGGAGCCGGTCCGCGCCCGCCTCCTTGGCCGTGCGCTCGACCAGCGTCACCGCCTGCTCGACCGCGGGGCCCGTCCCCGTGTCGTCGCCGATCGGCACGGACGCCTCGGCCAGCACCCGCCCCAGCAGGTCGGAGACGAGGACGGAGACGCCTTCCGTGCGAACGTCGAGCGCCGCCAGATGGGCGAGGTCCGCCACGATGCCGTACAGCTTCGCGTTCGGTCCGCGGCGCTGCTCGCCCGACTCCCCGACCACCTCGATCAGATCGCCGGCGATGAGGCGTTCCACCAGGTCGGCGACGGTGGGGCGGGACAGACCGGTCAGCTGCTTCAGCTGTCCTGCCGTCAACGGGCCCTCCTGCTGGAGCAGTCGCAGGGCGAGCCGGTCGTTGATGGCCCGGGCGGTGCTGGGGGATGCGGGCATGCCGGGATCCTTCCAGATCGGCCGGGCCCTCAGGTCGGTGCGAGGGCGGCCTTCCATCGACTATCTATCAGGCAGGGACCCTGATAGTTTACGTCGCCGATGGGGACCGGAGACCGCGAAGGGGCGGGAGAATGAGCGCAGTGGAGTACGACCAGGGCCAGGTGAAGCGCGCCCGATACGCCGTGGCCGCGGTCTTCGCCGTGCACGGCGCCGTGACCGGTTCGTTCGCCACCCGGGTGCCGTGGATCCAGGACCACGCCTCGGTGAGCGCGGGCCAGTTGGGCCTCGCCCTCGCGTTCCCCGCGCTCGGCGCGTCCGTGGCCATGCCGCTGGCGGGGAGTATCAGCCACCGCTTCGGTGCGCGGAACGCGCTGCGCGGCCTCATCTCCCTGTGGACGCTGGCCCTGGTGCTGCCGGCCCTGTCCCCGAACCTGCTGACCCTGTGCCTGTCCCTCTTCGTCTACGGTGCCACCGCCGGCATGGCGGACGTGGCGATGAACGCGCTCGGTGTCGAGGTCGAGAACCGGCTCAACCGGTCGATCATGTCCGGCCTGCACGGCATGTGGAGCGCGGGCGCCCTGGTCGGCTCGGCGGCGGGCACACTCGCCGCGCATCTGGGCTCGGACGCGCGTCTGCACCACGCGCTGGCCGCGGCCGTGCTCACCTTCCTCGGCCTGCTGGCCTGCCGTTGGGTGCTGGACCTCCAGCCCACCGAGGACGAGGAGCCGCCGCCGCGGTTCGCGCTGCCCCCGAAGTCGGCCCTGCTCATCGGTGCCGTCGGCTTCTGCGCGGTGTTCGCGGAGGGCGCCAGCCTGGACTGGTCGGCGGTGTATCTGCGGGACCAGTTGGAGACCTCGGCGGGGCTGGCGGCCGCCTGCACGACGGGCTTCACGTTCACCATGGCCGTCGCGCGGCTCGCCGGTGACCGGATCGTGGACCGGTTCGGCTCCGTGCGCACGGTCCGGGCCAGTGGTGTCCTCGCCGTGCTCGGCGGGCTGCTCATCGTCGTGGCGAACCATCCGGCGCTGGCGATGGCCGGGTTCGCGCTGATGGGGCTGGGGATCGCGGTGGTCGTGCCGCTGTGCTTCGCCGCCGCGGGCCGCAGCGGGTCCAACCCCAGTCTGGCCATCGCGGGCGTCGCGACCATCACGTACACCTCCGGTCTGATCGCCCCCAGCGCCATCGGCACCATCGCCCAGGCGACCAGCCTGCTGGTGTCGTTCGTCCTGGTGACCGTGCTGGCGGGCGGGCTCGTGGCCTTCGCCGGGGTGCTGCGCGCCGGGGACCGCGACCGTCCGAAGGTCAGCCGGCCGGCCGCGGCGGTTCCCGACCGGCGGCCGTGAACCCGGTCGCTCAGCGCGCCAAGTCGTAGGCGTACGACGGTGTGAACGTGCCGGGCGAGCCCTTGCAGCCGTCCGACTCCCCCGGCAGCTTCACCCACAGATAGCCGTCGATGCGGGCCTCGCCGGTGTTCAGGGTCGGGGCCCGGCCGAGCTTGCGGCCGTCGGGGTCGCACCACTCGCCGTCCGGCGGGGCGCCGTTGCCGTTGCGGCTGGTGTCGACGACGGCGCCGAGGCTCGCCGGGCCGCCGAGGGCGTCGAGGACCCGTCGGTCGTAGGCGATCTCGTCGGCGGTGCGGTGGAAGTTGGAGACGTTGCTGAAGACGCCGTCCGAGGAGGCGGCCGAGCCGGCGCCCGCCTGTCGCAGCAGATCGGCCTGTTTGGCCGCCGGGTGCCAGCCGGAGTGGCCGGCGTCGAAGTAGACCCGGGCCCTCGGGTTCGCGTCCTTGAAGGTCCGCCCGGCGCGGGCCAACGAGGCGAAACGGTCGGCCCGTTGACCGGCGGAGAGACAGTCGGTCTGCGCTATCGCGTCGGGCTCCAGGATCACGACGACCTCGCCGGAGCCGAGCCCGGCGGCGAACCTGTCGATCCAGGCGTCGTACGCGTCGAGGTCCGGCGCCCCGCCCTGGGAGGCCCCGCCGCAGTCGCGGTCCGGGATCCCGTACGCCACGACCACCGGTACCCGGCCCTGCGCCACGCCCCCGGAGGTGACCGCGCGCACGCGTGCCGTGATGGTGGCCGGCGTGTAGTCGGCGAACCAGACGGCCGCCGGCTGGTCGGCGATACGGGACCGAATGACGTCCTGGCGTGCGTCGCCGGGGTTGTCGCGGACCCAGTCGAGTACCTGGGACTCGGAGTGACGGTAGAGGCGGGTGGAGACGGCCGCGGTCCGCTGCCTCTTCTCGGTCCTCGTCGGCGAGGGCGTCGGGCTCGCCGCCTTCTTCTTCGGAGAGACGGACGGGGACGGCGACTCGGTGACCGAGGGGGACGGCGAGGGTGCGGGAGGCCGCAGATCCAGGGTCGGGGAGTCCGTCACCTCGGGGCGGGCCTCGTCGGAGCCCCGCCCGTCGTCGAGCGCGGACATCATCCCGGTCGCGGTGCCCACGGCCACCACGACGGAGGCCGCCGCGACCATGCCGCTCCGCCGGGCGGCACGGCGGCGCTCGGCCCTGCGTTCGGCCAGGCGATGGGCACGTTGGCCTGGCACCCGCTGATCCCCTCCCCCTTCGGCGGCGGCGTTCCCCCGTTCTGGGGAAGCACCGGGCCCGCCGACCCTTCGGCCAGCCTAGGCCTGGGACCCTGCCTCCATGCCGCAGTTGGAACAGTTCGTCACTCCCGTCGACGCCGTCGTCTCACGGATGCGCGCCCTGGACGAGGCGCTTCCGGAACGGGACGGGATCGCGGTCTTCAACCGTGTCTACCTCGCCGTCACGGAGGCCGTTGACCGGGGCATCGACGCGGGCCGGTTCACGGACACGCGCGCCGCGATCACGCTGGACGTGCGGTTCGCCGAGCGGTACCTGCGGGCGGTCGAGACGGTGACCGACGAGCGCCGGCCACCCGCGTGCTGGCGGCCCCTGTTCCAGTACCGCCGCCATCCCGGCGTACGCCCCCTGCAGTTCGCGCTCGCGGGCATCAACGCGCACATCGGGCACGATCTGGCGCTGGCCGTCGTGGACACCTGTCGTACGCTCGGCTGCGAACCCGTCGACGTGGAGGACGAGTTCGACCGCGTGGGCGATCTCCTCGTCTCGCTGGAGGAGCGCATCCGCGAGGAGCTGATGCCGGGCCCCGACCTCCTCCAGATCGCCGACCCGCTGACCCATCTGCTCGGCGCGTGGAGTCTGGAGCGGGCCCGGGACGCCACCTGGACGGCGGCTCGCGCCCTGTGGGCGCTGCGCGGACTGCCCGATGTCGCCGGGGAGTTCCGGGAACGCCTCGACACGGCGGTCGGGTTCGCGGGAAGGATGCTGCTCACACCGCTGCCGGACTGATCCGGCCGGCCTCCCCCGACAGCTGAGGAACCGAACGTCCCCTGAGTCTGTCTGGACACACGTGGCGGTCCTACTCCTCCTTGCCCTGACCCTCGCACCGCTCATGACGCCGTTCGTGGTCGCGGGCGCCGCCCTGGCGCTGGCCAAGCGAGCCTACGACCAAGGACTCGGCAGCGGGCTGCGCCTGCCCGATGCGACGTCGTGCGCCCTGGTGACGCTGCTCGCCGGCGCGGCCGCCTTCGGCGCGTACGCGTACGGCGTGACGCGCGGCTTCTACATCCTGGACCCGGACCAGATGTGCGCGGCCGCCGGTGCGCGCGGCGACCACGTGATCACACGGCCGACCCTGCCGGTCAGCGTGCAGTGCGTCACCTGGAAGGGCGAGGGAACCGAACTGGTGCCGGGCTGGGTGAACCCGGTCGTGTACGGCGGCCTCGCGCTCTGCCTACTGGCCCTCGGGACGGCGATCGCCTCGGGCCTGCGCCGTCGAACGTCTCAGTCCTCCGGCAGTTCCACCGGCGCGATCTCGTCGTAGACGTCCCCCGGGCCCGGGTTCGTCGCGTCGGTCGCCCCGCCGAAGTGGTGCATGACCCCCCACACCGCGTTCAGCGCGGTCTGGACCGCGCCCTCGGCCCAGCCGGCCGTCCAGGAGATGTCGTCGCCCGCGAGGAAGATGCCCCGCTTGTCCGCGGGCAGCCGGTCCTGCATGAAGTGCGTGAACAGGCGCCGCTGGTAGCGGTAGTGGCCGGGCAGGTTGGCCTTGAACGCGCCCATGAAATAGGGCTCGTTCTCCCAGGACACCGTCACCGGGTTGCCGATGATGTGCTTCCTGATGTCGACCTTCGGGTAGATCTCGCCGAGCGACTTCAGCATGACCTCCATCCGCTCGTTCGCGGACAGCGGCAGCCACTTCAGGCTGTCGTCGCACCAGGTGTACGAGAGGCAGATGACGGCCGGTTTGTCGGGACCGTCGTCGAGGAGGTAAGTGCCGCGCGTCATACGGTCGGTGAGGGTCATCGACATGACGTCCCGGCCGGTCTCCTCGTCCTTGTCCAGCCAGAACGGCCGGTCCACGGGCACGAAGAGCTTCGAGGACTCCATGTAGTGGGTGCGCTCGATCGCCGTCCAGTGGTCGATCGGGAAGAGCGAGTCGTCGCAGGCGATCTTGGAGAGCAGCATCCAGGACTGGGCGGTGAAGATCGCCGCCCGGTAGGTGCGGATGTCGCCGTCGGCGTCGGTCACCGTGATCCGGTTGCCGGCGGTGCGGTGCAGACGGGTGACCGCGGGACGCGGCTCGCCGTTCACGTGCAGCTGCGCCAGGGAGGTGCCGTAGGGCCAGTGGACGATCTTCTCGGGCGCCCGGTCCCAGAGCCTGAGCGGCAGCTGCTGGGAGCCGCCGACGATGCCGCGGTGGTGGTCGTCGGCCTCGGTGTAGACGACCCGCAGGATCTCCAGGATGGAGTTGGGGAAGTCGGTGTCCCAGCCGCCGGTGCCGAAGCCGACCTGGCCGAAGATCTCGCGGTGCCGGAAGGACCTGAAGGACTCGGAGTCGCAGAGGAAGCCGTAGAAGGTCTGGTTGTCGAGCTTCTCGACGAGCTTCGCCCAGATCTCGCGGATGCGCGGCACGTCCCGCTCCCGCATGGCCTGGTTCATGTCGGAGAAATCGGCGCCCTCTTCGAGGCACTTGTTCCAGGCCGCGGCGACATCACGGTAGACCTGGGGCAGGTCGTCGATCGTCTCGGCGTAGTGCGACTCGCCCTTGAGGTCGACGACCGTCGAAGGGGTCGCCTCCGCGAGGGGGTTGGGGAAGGGCTGCGTCTTCAGGCCCACCAGGTCGATGTAGTGCTGGAGCGCCGTGGAGGACGGCGGGAAACGCATCGCGCCCATCTCGGCGGTGAGGCCGTCGGTACCCGGGCCGTCGAAGCCCACCGTCCGCAGCCGTCCGCCGATCTGGTCGGCCTCGTACACGACCGGCTTGAGGCCCATCTTCATCAGCTCGTACGCGGCCACGAGGCCGGACAGCCCGCCGCCGATCACCGCGACCTCGGCACCGTGCTCGGTCGCCGGTATCTGGCCGAGGCCCGCCGGGTGGGCGAGGAAGTCGTCGTACGCGTACGGGAAGTCCGGGCCGAACATGGTGATCGGCGGCTGCTGCTCGTCGGCGTGCTGGACGGCGTTGGGCACCGTGGACGTCATGGGGTACGGACTCCTAGCGACTGCGAAAGAAAGAGGGGGAGGCTCAGACCAGGGACCCGTAGAGCCCGGGGCGGCGGTCGTGCAGATACGGGTTCGCCTCGCGGGAGGCGGCGAGGGAGACCGGGTCGGCGTCCGCGAGGACCAGCTCCTCGCCGCGTCCGGCGCGGGTGCGGGCGACCCCGTCGGGACCGGCGAGGGTGGAGAGTCCGACGAACTCGAACTCCCCTTCCTGGCCGACCCTGTTGACGTAGGCGACGTACATCTGGTTCTCGAAGGCCCGCACCGGGATCATCGACTCGGCGACGAACTGGAAGGGGTGCATCTGCGCGGTCGGCACGACCAGGAGGTCGGTGCCGGCGAGGGCGTGGGCGCGGACGTTCTCCGGGAACTCGACGTCGTAGCAGATCATGAGGCCGACGGTCAGTCCGCCGAGCTCGGCCTGGACGACCGGCTGCTCCCCCGGGGTGAAGTGGTCGCGCTCGAAGCAGCCGAAGAGGTGGGTCTTGCGGTAGTTGGCCCGGCGGTCGCCCGTGGCGGAGATCAGCTGGGCGGAGTTGAAGACCGCGTCCCCGGAGCGTTCCGGATAGCCGTACGCGATGGCGAGGGAGTGCCTCGACGCTATCTCCGCGACCGCGTCCGCGCTGTCCCCGTCGGCCGGCTCCGCGAGGCGGGCGATGTCGTCGCCGATCGCGTACCCGGTGAGGAACATCTCCGGCGCGGCCAGCAGCCCGGCGCCCGCGGCGGCGGCACGGCCCGCGGCCTCGTCGAGGACCTTGAGGTTCTCGACGACCGAGCCGGGGCGACCGGAGCTCTGGAGCAGGGCGGTACGCATGCGTGTCCTCACCGGGGCGAAAGGGTGGATGTGGGCCATGTAGACGGTACGGCGGGCTGACCAGGGCGGACAAGAAGGAGCCGTTGCGTGCCGGTAAGCGATTTGTTGCGTCCGTGCGGGGCGGGGCGGCGATTCGTTGCGCACCCTTCCGTCCACCTGGAGGCGTACGCGGTGCGGGGCGGACCAGTCTGGCGGCGTAGCGGGGATGCCGACCCTGGCGCGACGCGGCGGGAGCGGGGCCTCGGGACAGTGGTGACCGTCCCGTTCGCCCGCGGAAAGGACCGTCATGAACCGTAGTACGAAGATCGGCGTGCTCGGCGCCACGCTCCTCCTCACCGCCGGACTCACCGGAGCCGCGGCCTCCGCTCCCGCCTCCCCTCCGAAACCCCGCGAGGGCGCCGCCCTCACCGGCACCGCCAAGCTGCACCGCACCGCCGGCGACGACATCACCTTCTCCTTCGACGCGCACCTCGCCGCCGAGGACAGGGCCGACCCGATGAGGGCGACCGGCACCTTCGAGTGGAGCCACTACCTGAAGGGCGAGGGCGCCTGGGCGAAGGCGAAGGTCGACTGTCTGGTCACCGGCGGCAAGGTGGCCGTCGTCTCCGGCATCGTCACCGACTCGGACCTGCCGGGCGCGAAGGGCACCCGGGTCGGCGTCACGGTGCACGACCTCGGCCGCCGCGACCGGCTCGGGTACAGCTGGGCGACGACCGAGGACCTGGGCCCCGAGGACCTGCCGAAGTGCGTCAGCTCCGCCCCGTTCGAGAAGGTCGAGAAGGGGACGGGGGACTTCACGGTCGTGCCGTGGCGGCCCGACTTCTAGCCAGCACCAGCGCCGTCACCAGGTACGGCACCGCCAGCACCGCGAAGACCGTGCCGTGGGCCGCGGTCGTGCCCAGCAGCGCGTACGCACCGAAGGTGGCGACCGTGACCAGCTCCGTGCCCAGGCTCGCGACGGAGGTGAGGGTGGCCCGGCGGGACTCGTCGATACGGTGCTGGAGGCGGACGTCGGCGAGCACCTCGGCCAGCTGGAACCCGCCGAAGGCGAGACCGACGAGCGCGATGCCGGCCGGGGTCCCGGACGCGGCACCGGCGGCCATCGCGAGCGCGGAGCCCGCCAGCAGCCATGCCGTCCCGGTGGTGCCGAGGCGTTCGGCCGGCCCGGTCAGCAGGCTCGCCGCCGTGACGAGCGTCCACACGAGAAGGATCAGGTAGGGCACCGTCGTCTCCGCCACACCGGTGTCGCGGGCCAGCAGAGGCGTGTACTCGTCGAGCGCGCCCCACACCGCGGCGACGGCGGGGACCAGCAGCAGGGCGCCGCGTACGGAACGGTCCTCGCGGACCACGGCGAGTCCGGTCCGCAGGGTCGTCCACCAGCCGTCGCCCCCGGTCTCCGGCCGCGTCCGGTGCTCCGGCAGCCGGGCCGCCACCGCGGCGGCCAGCAGACAGGCCAGCACACTGCCCGCGCCCACCAGCGGGTAGCCGCCCAGCGCGAACACCGGCCCGGCGAGACCGATCGCCGCCATGGTGGCCGCCAGCCGCGCCGCGCGCACCCGTCCCATCACGCGCGCGTACCGGTCGGCGGCGCCGAGCCGGTCCAGCTCGTCGTAGGCCAGCGCCTCGAAGGAACCGGAGCACAGTGCTCCGCCGATGCCCCACAGGACGAACCCGAGCGCGAAGGCCCAGTACGCGGGGACGATCACCCACAGGGCGAAGCCGGCCGCGTTGAACAGCGGGCCGGTCCACAGCAGCAGCCGTCGGGAGACCGCGTCGGCCAGGGCGCCGGAGGGGACCTCCAGCACGACGGCGGTGACCGACCACAGGGCGAACAGGGAGGAGATCTGCCACAGCGACATCCCGGTGTCGGCGAAGAGCAGCGCGTACACCGGGTAGAGCAGGACGAAGTCGTCGAGGAACGCGTAGCCGTACAGCGTGGTCGTCAGCCGGCGGATGCCGGTCGTGGACACACGTGTGGGTGAGAGTGTCATGAGGCCTTCCCGGAAGGGCGGTTCGGACGTCGTGGGTACGGCGTCCGAGGCGGCCCTCGGGAGGCGCGGCTGGTGGATCAATGTCGCCAGGTCATGACACCGATGCTAGACAGTCCCGGCCCCGCTGCCCAGCGAAAATGTGGTGATCACCGCCGCGTGGTCGGACGGCCAGTCGTTGTCCTGGACATCCGGCCAGGTCCGGGGGGTGCCGCTGACGTAGGTCCGGGAGTCGAGCACCCGCAGCCCCCGGTGCAGAACGAAGTCGATCCGGTCCTGCGGCTCCGGCGCGGCCTGGACCGGCGACCAGGTGTGACCGGGGTCGGCCACGGGGTCGGGATGGGCCTGACGGTAGGAGTCGGCGAAGCCCGCTTCCTCGGCCGCCTTCGTGACCGGCCACTCGATGTCCGGCCAGTCCAGGTGCGAGGGCGTGTTGAAGTCACCGACGAGGGCGACGGGCACGGTCTCGTCGATCCTGCTCAGCGCGTCCCTCATCTGTGCGAGCCGCACCCCCTCGTGGGCGGCCGACGGCACGTAGGGCCCGTACGACTCGTAGTCCAGGTGGACCGTCCACACGTCCGCCTCGGCACCCTCGGCGACGCGGACCCGGACACCCGCCGCGCCGTAGAAGCCGACCTCCGGGTCCCCGAAGGTGTCCGTGATCGGGTGGCGGCTGATGATGCCGAGGTTCACCCCGGCCCGGTGGTGGTACCAGCCGAGGGCCTCGGCGAGCTCCTGCGCGGCGGTGCCGTACGTCTCCTGGAGACCGACCACATCCACCTCGGTCTCGGCGATGACCTTGAGCTGTTTGGCCCGATGGTCGTGGACCTCGGTGCCGCCGTACCAGAGGTTCCAGGTCATGACGCGGAGCCGGTACGGCAGCAGGGAGCGGAGCCGGTCGACGGTGACCCCCTCCAGGCCGGCCAGGACGGTCCGGCCCGGCGCGGCCCCGATCGGCGCGAGGGAGGGCACCGCGAGCACCGCGCACCCGGCGGCCTCGGCGGAGGCGACCCCGGTCTCCGTGTCCTCGACGGCCACACAGGCGGCGGGGTCGACTCCCAGGGCCCGGCAGGCGGCGAGGTAGGGATCGGGCGCCGGCTTGGTGCGGGGTGTGTCGTCGGCGGTCACGGAGACGGCGAAACGCTCGGCGCCCAGCGCTTCGAGCACCGTGTCGGCGACCGCCCTCGGGGACGCGGTCACCAGGGCCGTGGGCACCCCCTCGCGGGCCAGGGCACCCAGCAGGTCGAGCGCGCCGGGGCGGGGCACTATGCCGGTGCGGACGCGGTCGGCGAACTCCCGGTGGAGCGCGTCGGCCAGATCGGCGGCCGGGGTGCCCGTGGCCGCGGACAGCCAGGCGGCGGTGTCCTCGACCGCGCGGCCGAGCACCTCCGGCTGGTCCGCCTCGGTCAGGGTCCGCCCTGCCACCTCCTCCACCGCCTCCCACCACAGCCGCTCGGTGTCGACGAGCGTGCCGTCCATGTCGAACAGGACGGCCTGGAGCGGGAGTCGGCTCACGGCGCGCTCCGCTCGGCGACGAGCACCGGCCGCTGCGGCAAGGTCACGCTCACCGCGGCCCCCGCCCCGAGCCCGGCGGCCTCGTGGGCGGGCAGGTCGGCCTTCACGTCGGTGCCGTCGGCGAGCCGGACGGTGACACGGACGGCGGCGCCCAGGAAGGAGGTGGCGACGACGCTCGCCTTTCCCTCGTCGTCGGCCCGCACGCGTACGGCCTCGGGCCGCACCAGCACGTCCACCTCGGTCGCCGGGGGCACCGGGCCGTCCACGGGCAGCCGCTGCCCGAGCACATCGACGGATCCGTCGGCCAGCCGTCCCGGTATCCGGCTCATCGTCCCGACGAACTCGGCGACGAAGGCGGTGGCCGGACGGCCGTACAACTCGGCCGGGGCCGCGCACTGTTCGAGCCGCCCGGCGTGCATCACCGCGACCCGGTCCGCCATCGACAGGGCCTCCTCCTGGTCGTGGGTCACGAAGAGCGTGGTGATCCCGAGCTCCTGCTGGAGCCGCCGGATCTCCTCGCGCAGGGAGAGGCGCACCTTGGCGTCGAGTGCCGACAGCGGCTCGTCGAGGAGGAGCACCCGTGGCCGCAGGGCGAGCGCCCGGGCCAGGGCGACGCGCTGCTGCTGGCCGCCGGAGAGCTCGTGCGGGTAGCGCCCGCCCTTGTCGGCGAGACCGACCAGTTCCAGCAACTCCGTCGCACGCGACCGTCGTTCGGCCGGACGCACCTTCCGCATCCGCAGCCCGAAGGCCACGTTGTCGACCGCGTCGAGATGCGGGAAGAGGCTGTACGACTGGAAGACCATCCCCGCGTCACGGCGGTGGGCCGGCACCCGGGTGACGTCCTCGCCGTCCACCAGCACCTCGCCGGAGTCGGGGTGTTCGAAGCCCGCGAGCATGCGCAGAGCGGTGGTCTTGCCGCAGCCGGACGGGCCGAGCAGGGCCAGGAGCTCACCGGGCCGGACGGTCAGGTCGAGTCCGTCGAGGGCGACGGTGGGACCGAACTCCCTGCGCAGGCCCCGGAATTCGACGGTGGCCGCTTTCTCGAGCGTCTTCATGGTCATCCCCGGGAAGTAGTACGGGCGCGTCCGCCGAAGCCGGCCAGGACGAGGAGCAGCACCCACGTCACGAGCAGACTGAGCACGGACACGGCGACGGAGAGCTGGGCCTGCGAGCCGCTGACGTTCACGATCCACACGGCGAAGGGCTGGAAGCCGAGCAGCTGGGCGACCGTGAACTCACCGAGCACCAACGCCAGCGTGAGGAAGGAGGAGTTGAGGAGGGCGCCCCGCAGATTGGGCAGTACGGCCCGGACCAGCGCCTGCGGCCAGCTCGCCCCGCAGCTGCGGGCGGCCTCGACGAGGGTGCGGACGTCGACCGCGCGCAGCCCGGCGTCCAGGGCGCGATGCACGAACGGCAGGGCCATCACGACGTACGCGAGGACCAGGATGACGGGGAAGTCGGGGTTCTGGATCGCCACGAACGTCTGGAACAGCGGGGTGCGGGAGAGGTGTTCGGGCCCCCACTTCAGGACCGTGATGATGCCGGCGACGAGCGCGATCGGCGGTACCACCAGCGGCAGTTGGCACACCACCTCGACAACCGGCCGCAGCCGGGGCGACCCCAGCCGCAGGGCCACCGTCGCGGGCACCATCAGGAGCAGCACGATGACGATCGTCGCGAGGGCCAGTTCCAGCGAGAGCAGCAGGCTGGTGACGAAGCCGTCGGTGGAGAAGATCCGGGTGTAGGCGTCGAAGGTGAGGCCCTGCCCGGGCACGTCGACGGTGAAGACGATCGACGCGGCGAGCGGCACCAGGAAGTACAGCCCGGCGAGGCCGTAGACGCCCCACCGCCACAGGTTCAGGCGAGCCATCGCGCGCTCCGTCGTTGCAGGGGCAGGTACACGGCCATGACCAGGCCCGCGATGAGGACCATGTCGAGGCTGAGGGCGAGCGCCACGTTCTCCTGGCCCACGAGCACGTTGCCGGAGAGCGCGTCGGCTATCTGCAGGGTGATCAGCGGAATGGAGCTGCCCACGATCGCGGCGGCGGTGGCGTACGCCGCGAAGGCGGTGCCGAAGAGCAGCACGAGCCCGCCGAGCAGTGAGGGCGCGAGGACGGGCAGGGCGACATGGAGCCAGTACTGCGTGGTCGTGGCCCCGTTGTTCTGCGCGGCCTCGCGCCACTGGACGCGCAGCCCCTCCAGGGCGGGGGTGATGGTGAGGATCATCAGCGGGATCAGGAAGTACAGGTAGACGATCACCAGTCCCCAGAAGCTGTAGAGGTCCCAGCCCTTGTCCGTGAGGCCCAGGTGCCGGGTCAGGACACCGGCGTTGCCGAGGGTGGCGACGAAGGCGAAGGCCAGCGGGACGCCGCCGAAGTTCGCGAGGACGCCGGAGGCGGTGAGGACGGCTTCGCGCAGCGCCCGGTGCCGGGATGTCACCACGGCCTGCGCGAGCGGCAGCCCGAACAGGGCCGCCAGCACGGCCGACACCGCGGACAGTTTGACGCTGCCGACGAGAGCGGTGAGGTAGGCGCCCTGCAGCGAGGCGGTCAGGTTGGCCGTGCCGAACCCGCCGGTCGTCTTCACCGTGAACGCCCCGTCCAGGATGGCCCAGGCCGGCAGGCCGAAGGCCACCGCGGTGAAGGCGAGCAGCGGGACCACGGCGAGCCAGCCGAGGGACCGGCGCCGCCGCTTCACCGCGACGGCCGACGCCGGGTCCACTCGTACGGCGGTGGCCGTCATCCGGAGACGGCCTTCGCCCAGCCCTGTCCGAGCACCGTCTTGGCCTTGTTCTGCTGGGCCTCGGTCGGGAAGCTCGGCGTGCCGGAGACCTCGGGCAGCTTGGCCGCGGCGGTCTTGTCGAGGGTGCCGGCCTTCTCCATGGCGGTCATCAGGGCCGGGCGGGCGTATCCCTTGAGCCACAGGTTCTGGCCCTCGGCGCTGTAGAGGTACTCCTGCCACAGGCGGGCGGTCGCCGGGTGCGGGGCGTCCTTGTTGATCGCCTGGGAGTAGTACTGCGAGAACTTGCCGTCGCCGGGGACCGACACCGTCCAGTCGACGCCCTTGGACTTGAACTCCTCGGCGTACCCGGCGTTCAGGTAGTCCCAGTCGATGCTGATGGGCGTCTCGCCCTTCTCGACGGTGGCCGGGGTCGACTCGACGGGCGTGTAGTTCCCGTTGCTCTTCAGCTTCTTGAAGAAGTCGAGGCCGGGCTGGATGTCGTCGAAGGAGCCGCCGCTCGCGAGCGAGGCCGCCCAGACGCCGCCGAAGGCCGAACCGGACTTGGTGGGGTTGCCGTTGAGGGCGACCTGGCCCTTGTACTGGGGCTTGAGGAGATCGGCGAAGGTGGTCGGGCAGGTCTTGACGCGCTTGGCGTCGCAGCCGATGGAGATGTAGCCGCCGTAGTCGTTGTACCAGCGTGCCTGTGCGTCCTTCTGCTCGCCGGGGATGTCGGCGAAGGACGCCACCTTGTACGGGGCGAGCAGCCCCTGCTCGGCCGCGCTGATGGCGAAGGAGCTGCCGAGGTCGAGCACGTCGGGGGCCCGGTTCTGGCCCTTGCGGGAGGTGACGGCGTTGATCTCGTCCTGGCTGGCGCCGTCGGGGTTCTCGACGGCGACCTTGATGCCGTACTTCTTCTCGAAGCCGTCGATGAGGGCGCCATAGTTGGCCCAGTCGCGGGGCAGCGCGATGGCGTTGAGCGTGCCCTCCTTCTTGGCCGCCTTCACCAGGGCGTCGATTCCGCCGAAGTCGGCGGCGGAGGTGGCGGTGGCGGCGTTCTTGCCGTCGGCGGTGGTCGAGGAGTTCTCGGGGGCGGCGCCACAGGCGCTCAGGGCGAGGGCGGCGAGGACGCCGAGGGCGGCGGTTCTCGGCAGGGACACGGTCACGGCTTCTCCAGGGGACGCGCGAGGGTGCAGGAGTCGAACGGAGAGAAGAAGACAGAGCAGCGAAGGAGCGAAGGAGCGAGAGAACTTGTGTCAGATAACTTGTCTGAACAAGTTGGCCTCAGTAAGGCTGCTGGCGGTATCGATTCCGTAAACACTGGCGAAACAGTGACCCCTGCGTTCCCTGACGATCACGCGCCCCTCGGATCCCCGCCGGATGTCGTCTAGGCTGGTCACGCTGTGCACAGCCGTCGACTCGGAGGGGAAGCATGCCGGCGCGACACGAGGAGATCGCCGACGCACTGCGCCGGGCGATCGACCGCGAGGAGTACACAGTCGGCAGTCGGCTCCCCGCCGAGACGGACCTCGCGGCCCAGTACGACGTCTCGCGCGGCACGGTCCGCCAGGCGGTCGCCGCCCTGACCGCCGAGGGCCTCATCGGCTCCCGCCAGGGCGCCCGCCGCGTGGTCCTCGCCAGCCGTCGCAGCCAGAGCTTCGCGGAACTGCGCAGCTTCGCGCAGTGGGCCCGGGCGATGGGCCGCGAGGCGACAGGGCGGGTGGTCGCACAGGAGTACCGGCCGGCGACCCAGGAGGACGCGATACGTCTCCAACTGCGCGCCGGGACAAAGGTGTTGCACGTCCTGCGGGTGCGCGGCCTGGACGGCGAGCCGGTGTTGCTGGAGCGGACCGTGTACGCCGACTGGATCTCCCCCGCCGTCGAGCCCATCGAGCCGGACTGTCCGTCGGTGACCCAACGCCTGTACGACGACAGGGGGTTGGTCTTCGCTTACGGCGAGCACGTCATCGACGCGGTCGCGGCGGGCGCGCAGGACGCGGAGCTGCTGCTCGTGCGCCGCACCAGTCCGCTGCTGCGCGTGCGCCGGGTGACGACGACCCGCGAAGGGCGCCCGGTGGAATGGTCGGACGACCGCTACCGCTCGGACGCGGTGAGCTTCAGCGTGCACAACTCGATGGACAACAACGCGCTGGCCCGGAAGACGGCGGAGTAAGTTCCGCGCCCCCTGGAGGTGGGACCAGGTGAGGTGCCTTTAGGGGCGCGGGGAACTGCGCGACAAGCCACGACGCATCCGCACCGCCCCTCACCCTGGCGCCCCCGAAGAAAACCTCCGCAGCAGCGGCGACAGCACCAGCACCGACTTGGTGCGCTCCACGAACGGCTCCCCCGCGATCCGCTCCAGGACCCGTTCGAAGTGCCGCATGTCGGAGGCGAAGACCTGGACGACCGCGTCCGCGTCCCCCGTGACGGTGGACGCGGCGACGACCTCCTGGTAGCGCTCCAGGCCCCGCCGGATGGTGTCCGGCGAGGTGTTGTGGCGGCAGTAGATCTCGACGAACCCCTCGGTCTCCCAGCCGAGTGCCGACGGGTCGACCCGTACCGTGAAGCCGGTGATGGCTCCGGTCGCGCGGAGCCGGTCCACGCGCCGTTTCACGGCGGGCGCGGAGAGGCCGACGATCTGCCCGATGTCCGCGTAGGAGCGGCGGGCGTCCTCGGCGAGGGCGTGGACGATGCGTTCGTCGAGATCGTTGAGCACGGTGGGCGGATCAGCTCTCAGGTGTTGCGAGTCGGGAGCGGCGATAGCCGTATACGAAGTAGAACACGAGCCCGGCGGCCATCCAGACCCCGAAGACCACCCAGGTGACGGCGGACAGGCTGCCCATCATCCACAGACAGAATCCGAGCCCCAGCGCGGGCAGCACCGGGGACAGCGGCACCCGGAAGGTGCGCGGCATGTCCGGACGGGTCCGGCGCAGCAGCACGACGGCGATGTTGACCAGCGCGAAGGCGAAGAGCGTGCCGATGCTGGTGGCGTCGGCGAGCTGGCCCAGGGGGATGGCGGCGGCGAGGACACCGCAGAACAGGGACACGATGACCGTGTTGGCGCGGGGCGCGCCGGTTTTGGGGTGCACGCGCGAGAACACCTTCGGCACGAGTCCGTCCCGGGACATGGCGAAGAGGATGCGCGTCTGGCCGTAGAGCACGGTCAGCACGACGCTGGCGATGGCGATGACGGCACAGGCGGCCAGCAGGGTCCCCCAGAAGGTCTGTCCGGTCACCTCGCGCATGATCTGGGCCAGCGCCGCCTCCGAGTCACCGAAGCGCTCCCAGGGCTTCGCGCCGACGGCGACGGCCGCGACGAGGACGTACAGGGCCGTCACGATGACCAGCGACAGCATGATCGCGCGCGGCAGGTCACGCTGTGCGTTCTTGGCCTCCTCACCGGCGGTGGAGGCGGCGTCGAAGCCGATGTACGAGAAGAACAGCGTCGCCCCGGCCGCGCTCACACCCGCCATTCCGAGCGGCATGAAGTTCTCGTAGTTGCCGGAGCGGAAGCCCTGGACCCCGATGGCGCAGAACAGCACCAGCGCGGCGATCTTCACGACGACCATGACGGTGTTGGCGCGCGCAGACTCCTTCGCGCCGCCGAGCAGGAAGGCCATGGCCAGGAGGACGACGATCAGCGCCGGCAGGTTGAAGATGCCGCCGTCGCCGGGCGGGGCGGACAGGGCGTCCGGGATGGTGACGCCGATGGTCCCGTCGAGCAGTTCGTTGAGGTACTCGCCCCAGCCGACGGCGACGGCCGCGACCGAGACGCCGTACTCCAGGATCAGACACCAGCCGCAGACCCAGGCGACCAGCTCGCCCATCGTCGCGTACGCATACGAGTACGAGGACCCGGCGACCGGGATCGTGCCCGCGAGTTCGGCGTAGGACAGGGCCGAGAACAGTGCCGTCAGGCCCGCGATCACGAAGGACAGGGTGACGGCCGGACCGGCCTTGGGCACGGCCTCGCCGAGGACGACGAAGATGCCGGTGCCGAGCGTGGCACCGATGCTGATCATGGTCAGCTGCCAGAGCCCGAGGGAGCGCCGAAGACTGCCGCCCTCCCCCTGGCCTCCCTCGGCGACCAGGCGTTCCACCGGCTTGCGCCGCACAAGACGCGCACCGACTCCCGGGGACCGTGATGTGCGCTGTTGCGGGGGTGCGCCTTGGTCGAGCACGCGCTGACTCCTTCGTCGCTGTCTCTCGACGCGGCGGGGACCGGCGGCGCACCTGCGCGAACAGGAACCCACCGAGCGGGGTCCCCGCCACGCCACGTACAGCGCATGACCCTACGAGCAGGGCCATAGCACTCGTAATGCTGCAATCTTGCGCATACACGCAAGATCCTTGCGTTCATCGAACGAGGGCGCGCATTCGTTGCAGGGCGGCCGGCCGCGCCCCCGAAGGGGCGCGGGGCTGTGTCGAACATGCGGCTCCGACGGACCCGCACCCGGCACGGCGACGAGCACGGCCCGCCCCACCGCGCGACCGGCGGAGCTACCAGCTGGCGTGCAGCGGCTTGCCCTCCGCGTAGCCGGCGGCGCTCTGGATGCCCACGACCGCCTTCTCCGCGAACTCCTCCAGGGAGGCCGCACCGGCGTAGGTGCAGGAGGAGCGGACGCCCGCGATGATCGAGTCGATCAGGTCCTCGACACCGGGCCGGGTCGGGTCGAGGAACATCCGGGAGGTGGAGATGCCCTCCTCGAACAGCGCCTTGCGGGCCCGGTCGTACGACGACTCGTCGGACGTGCGGTTGGCCACGGCCCGCGCGGACGCCATGCCGAACGACTCCTTGTAGAGCCGCCCGTCGGCGTCCTGCTGGAGGTCGCCCGGGGACTCGTACGTGCCCGCGAACCACGAGCCGACCATGACGTTGGACGCGCCGGCCGCCAGCGCCATGGCGACGTCACGCGGGTGCCGGACACCGCCGTCGGCCCAGACGTGCTTGCCGTACTTCTTCGCCTCGGCGGCGCACTCCAGCACGGCCGAGAACTGGGGCCGGCCCACACCGGTCATCATGCGGGTGGTGCACATGGCACCGGGACCCACACCGACCTTGATGATGTCGGCACCGGCCTCGATCAGATCCCGCACACCCTCGGCGGCCACGATGTTGCCGGCGACGATCGGCACCTGCGGGTCGAGCGCCCGCACGACCTTGATCGCGCTGATCATCGACTCCTGGTGGCCGTGCGCCGTGTCGATGACGAGCGTGTCCACGCCCGCGTCGAGCAGCTGCTTGGCCTTGCCCGCGACATCGCCGTTGATGCCGACGGCGGCCGCGATGCGCAGCTTGCCGTTCGCGTCGACGGCCGGCGTGTACAGCGTGGCGCGCAGGGCGCCCTTGCGGGTGAGGATGCCGGCGAGCCGGCCTTCCTTGTCCACGGCGGGGGCGTAGCGGCGGTTGGCGGCGTCGAGCCGGTTGAAGGCCTCGCGCGGGTCGATGTCCGCGTCGATCAGCAGCAGGTCCTTGGACATGACGACCTCGAGCTGCGTGAAGCGGTCGACGCCGGTCAGGTCCCGGTCGGTGACGACACCGACGGGCCGGCCGTCCTCGTCGACGACCACACCGGCGTTGTGCGCCCGCTTGGGCAGCAGGGCCAGCGCGTCGGCGACGGTCTGGTGCGGGGCCAGCACGATCGGGGTGTCCAGGACGTGGTGGCGGCTCTTCACCCAGGCGACGACCTCGGTGACGACCTCGATCGGGATGTCCTGCGGAATGACCACCAGGCCACCGCGCCGGGCCATCGTCTCGGCCATCCGGCGCCCGGCGATGGCGGTCATGTTGGCGACGACCAGCGGGATCGTGGTGCCCGTGCCGTCGGGGGCGCTGAGGTCCACACCCTGACGCGAGCCGACCGCGCTGCGGCTCGGGACCATGAAGACGTCGTCGTACGTCAGGTCGTACGCGGGCTGGATGCCATTGAGGAAACGCACGTGCTGCACATCCCAGTCGATCAGAGGTGGCCCCCGGACAGGACAGCCAGGGGGAAGAGCACGTACTTCATTGTCCCATGTCCACCGGAATGCGATGCCCGGGCAGATCATCCAGGCTGGTCAGAGGCGCGTTAGGAGGATCCTCCGAGCGCGAGCGCCACGGTGAGCGCGGACGCCTGCGCGAACACCTCGCGGGCGGTCGCCCACTCGTCCGGCCGCGCCTCGGCGTACCGCTCCCAGTTGCGTACGACGAGAATTCTGTCCCCGACGGTGTCCTCGGGCCACAGTTCCGGGTCGGAGAGGACGTCGGCCAGCGCGTCCCAGTTGCGCCCGAAGTAGTCCGGCAGCCGCAGGTCCCGGGCACAGCGCTCCATCAGGCTCGCCTTGTCCGTGACCCCGTCGAGGTCCAGCGTGGCCACGACCGCCGTCATCTCAGTACCGCCCTGAACGAGTCGTAGTGATCATCGGTGTAGTAGATCTCGTCGTCCTGCCCGGTGACAATGCGCCGGGCCCCGCGATCGCGCGAGCCCGGCGTGGGGACGGTGTATTCGTGGTAGTAACCGCGCGTGTGGGCGGGCAGCCGCCGCTCGAAGTTCCCGAAGACACTGCCGTCCTTCTCGTACGGGAAGGGGCCACCGGCGTCGATGAGGTCGAGCGTCTCGCGGGCCTGGGCGGGCAGCCGCGACTCCTGGACGGTGGCCATGCCCGCGGCCCAGGACGGAGTGGCCTCATCGGCATCGCTCGACGTGCACCCCGCCAGCAGGACGACGAGAAGACAGGCCAGCACCCGGGGGACGAACCGCAGCAGCATGCTGTCCACGCTGCCACGGCCGCCCCCTCATGACCTTCGGTCAGGGGCCGTCCGGGTCGGATCGGTTCAGCGCCGGCTTCGGCGTCTGACCTGCCGTCAGCAGCACGTCCGCCGCCGAGGTGTCCGTCACCAGGCTGGTGACGAGTCCGGACCGCAGCACGGCGTCGATGGCCATCGCCTTGCGTGCCCCGCCCGCGATCGCGACGACCTCGGGGATACGGCGGAGCTGGTCCGCCTTGACCGTGATGCACCGCTCGCCCAGGTCCCGGCCCACGCGGCGCCCGTCGGCGTCGAAGAGGTGCGCGGAGGTCTCCGCGGCGACGCCGAGGGTGGAGTAGTGCGCCCGCTCCTCGTCGCTGAGCATGTCGTACACCGTGGAGACACCCGGCCCCCAGGAGCCGATGGAGACACACGCGACCGTGACCTTGTCGAAGTACTCGAAGGCCCGGGCGATCCCCGTCTGGTTGCGCAGCGCCGCCGCGGTGGCCGCGTCCGGCAGCAGCATCGGGGCGTAGATCGGGTGGGCGTCGCCGCCCGAGACCTGCGCGGCCCGCCGTACCGCCTCCACCGAACCGCGCTCGGCGGTCCCGGCGTCGTACACCCCCGTCAGCTGCACCACCGTGCACGGCGGCAGCCGGTCGAGGGCCGCCGCCATGTGAATCGTGGACCGGCCCCAGGCCAGGCCCAGGACGTCACCCTCGTTGACGAGTTCACCGAGCAGGTCGGCGGCCGTCTCCCCGAGGTTCTCCGGGTCGGGCGAGTCCTCCGCCTCGGCCGGTGACTCCACCACGACGGCATGCCTCAGTCCGTACCGGGCGCGCAGCGCGTCCGAGCGCTCGGCGTCCAGTTCGGCAGGCACACGGATCTCGATGCGTACGAGATCCCGCTCGAGGGCGGTCTCCAGAACCCGGGCCACCTTGAAGCGGCTGACGCCGAACTCCTCGGCGATCTGGATCTTGGACTTGCCCTCGAGGTAGAAGCGGCGGGCCATGGCCGCCGCCTGCACCAGCTCAGCGGGTCCCATCCGCATGGCTGACCGGCCCGCCGACATACCCGACACGGCCATCTCCTCACTGCTGTTCACACTCTGGATTCGCCGTTCATCCTTGCAGATCCGGCGGACTTGATCAGCCCTGATGGGAGCCGTTCACGTTCCTGTGGCTCAGTGGCCGCATGCCCAGCTCGCCTTGGCGGTCGCCCCCTCAGCTTGGGTGCGCAATGCACGTACCGCCTCGGCCGGGTCGGACGCCCCGTACACGGCCGAGCCGGCGACGAACACATCGGCGCCGGCGTCGGCGCACCGCTCGATGGTGGAGGCCGAGACCCCGCCGTCGACCTGGAGCCAGAGTTCGAGGCCGTGCTTGCTGATCAACTCGCGGGTGCGGCGAATCTTGGGGAGCATGATGTCGAGGAACGCCTGTCCCCCGAAGCCCGGCTCGACCGTCATGATCAGGAGCATGTCGAGCTCGGGGAGCAGGTCCTCGTACGGCTCGATGGGCGTCGCGGGCCTGAGCGCCATGGACGCGCGGGCGCCCTTGGCCCGGATCTCCCGGGCGAGCCGGACCGGAGCGGCGGCCGCCTCGACGTGGAAGGTGACGGAACCGGCCCCCGCCTCTACGTACTGGGGCGCCCACCGATCGGGGGCCTCGATCATCAGATGGCAGTCCAGCGGGGTGTCCGTCGCCCGGGCGAGGGACTCTACGACCGGCACACCGAGCGTGAGGTTCGGGACGAAATGGTTGTCCATGACGTCGACGTGGAGCCAGTCGGCTCCCTCCACCGCCTTCGCCTCGTCCGCGAGGCGAGCGAAGTCTGCGGACAGAATGCTGGGGTTGATCTGCGCGGCCATAGCCCAAGCCTGCCATGTCCGGCCCTGAATGTTCGCGCCGGTCCAGACCTCAGCCGTTCATCGGATGTTGTTCCGGGACGGTACGTGCCATATTGGGCGGCCGACCGTGAGGCATCGGGGCTGCGGGGGTGGCCATGACGGGGAAGCAAGGCATCGGGCATCTGGTGTGCGGACGGCGCGCCAAGTGGGTCGTTCTGGCGCTGTGGGTCGTCGCGCTGTTCCTGACCGCGCCCTTCGCCCAGAAACTCACCGACGCCCAGGACAACGACGCCGCCTCCTGGCTGCCCGGCTCCGCCGAGTCCACCCAAGTCCTCCAGGTGTCCGAGGACTTCAGGCCCGAGCAGATCCCCGCGGTCGTCGTCTACGCCCGTCCCGACGGTCTGACCGCCCAGGACCGGGCGCAGATCGCGGAGGACGCACGGCAGCTCAAGGAACTGCGCGCCCACGGCATCCGCGGCGCGGAGACCCGTGGCCCGGTCTTCGACCGCGAGACGGATCCGCGCGCGGCCCAGATCCTCGTACCGATCACGATGGACGAGCAGGGCTGGGAGGAGATCGCCCCCGCGGTCGACACCATCCGGGACGGTGTCGGCGAGGGCGGCGACGGCCTCGCCGTGCACATCACCGGCCCGGGCGGCACCTCCGCCGACTTCTCCGAGGCCTTCGAAGGCATCGACTCGACGCTGCTGATCTCCGCGATGGGCGTCGTCATCGTGATGCTGCTGATCACCTATCGCAGCCCCACTCTCATCCTGGTCCCCCTGCTCTCGGTCATCGCCGCCCTGTTCACCGCGCAGGCCCTCATCTACCTGCTCGCGGAGCACGCCGGCCTCACGGTCAACGGCCAGAGCGCGGGCATTCTCACGGTCCTGGTCTTCGGGGCGGGGACGGACTACGCGCTGCTCCTCGTCGCCCGCTACCGCGAGGAACTGCACCACCACGAGGACCGGCACGAGGCGATGGCCCTGGCCCTGCACCGCGCCGGCCCGGCCGTGATCGCGTCCGGCGCGACCGTGGTCCTGAGCATGCTGGTGCTGCTGGCCGCGGAGATGAACTCGACGAGCGGCCTCGGCCCGGTGGCGGCGATCGGCGTGGCGGTGGCCCTGCTGGCGATGATGACCCTCTTCCCGGCTCTGCTGGTGATCTGCGGCCGCTGGATCTTCTGGCCCGTCATCCCGCGCTTCGGCGACCCCGACCGCATCGAGCGGGGCCTCTGGGCCCGGATGGGCCGCCGTATCGCCCACCGCCCGCGCATGGTGTGGGGCGTCACCGCACTGATCCTCGCCGTCTGCTCGCTGGGTCTGATCCAGCTGCGCGCCGAGGGCATCAGCAACGCGGACGCGTTCACCGGCAAACCGGACTCGATCGTCGGCCAGGAGGTCTCCGCACGCTACTTCCCGGCGGGCAGCGGCGATCCCCTGGTCATCATCAGCAACCAGGCGCAGGCGCGGCAGGTGGGCGAGGCGGTGGCCGCCACCGACGGCGTCGCCCCCGGGTCGCTGGGCCTGCCGCCGGGCACGAAACCGTCGTACGAGGGCAAGGTCCTCTTCGAGGCGACCATGACCGATCCGGCCGACAGCGAGGCGGCCAAGCAGACGGTCGAACGGGTCCGGGACGCCGTCCACGCGGTACCGGACGCCGACGCCCGGGTCGGCGGCGGTACGGCCTCCCTGCTCGACATGGACGAGGCGACCACGCACGACAACATACTGATCATCCCGCTGGTCCTGATCGTCGTCATGCTGATCCTGTGCGGCCTGCTGCGCGCCCTGATCGCCCCACTGCTGCTGATCGGGACGGTGATCCTGTCGTTCGCGGCGGCACTGGGTATCAGCGCGCTCGCGTTCAGGTACCTGTTCGACTACGCGGGAGAGACGACGGACTTCCCCCTGTTCGTCTTCGTCTTCCTGGTGGCCCTCGGCATCGACTACAACATCTTCCTGACCACCCGCATCCGCGAGGAGGCGGCCCGCCAGGGCACCCGGCCCGGCGTGGTCATGGGCCTGGCGGCGACGGGCGCGGTCATCACGTCCGCGGGCCTGGTGCTGGCCGGCACCTTCGCCGCCCTCGGCACGCTCCCCATGGTCGCCTTCGCCGAGATCGGCTTCGCCGTGGCGCTGGGCGTCCTCCTGGACACGTTCATCGTCCGGTCGGTACTGGTGCCGGCCCTGTTCCTGGACGTGGGCCCGAAGATGTGGTGGCCGCATCGGATGGCGCGAGAAGAGGCCACGACAACGCAGGTGGCCGAGAAATCGGCGGCGGGACAACGCCCTTAGGGGCGCGGGGAACTGCGCGACCAACCACAACGCACCGGCACTCGCGCCACGACCCGCACCCTTACGGCGAAGAGGCGAACCTCACCCCGTCCGACGGATCAACGCCAGATACATCGCGTCGGTCCCATGCACATGCGGCCACAACTGCACATCCGGCCCCTCACCGAGCGCCGGCACACCGGGCAGCAACGGCCGCGCGTCGATCAACTCGGCCTCCGGCCACTGCTTGAGCACATCCTCGACCACCGCCCGCGTCTCGGCGAGATGCGGCGAACAGGTCGCGTACCCCACGACCCCGCCGACCCGGACGGAGTCCAGCGCGGTCTTCAGCAGCCCCCGCTGCAACGGACCAAAGCCCTCAAGATCCTCCGGCCGCCGCCGCCACCGCGCCTCGGGCCGCCGCCTCAGCGCCCCCAGCCCGGTGCACGGCACATCCATCAGCACCCGGTCGAAAGTGCCCGACCGCCACGGCGGCTTGATCCCGTCCGCGGCGATCACCTGATACGGCCCCGGATTCCCGCGCAGCGTCTTCGCCACGAGCCCGGCCCGATGCGGCTGCTTCTCGGAGGCCAGCAGTACGGCACCCCGCTCCGCGGCCAGCGCGGCGAGCAGCGCGGCCTTGCCGCCGGGCCCCGCACACCCGTCGAGCCACTTCCCGTCCGGCCCCTCCAGAGGCGCGTTGGCGAGCGCGAGGGCCACGAGCTGGCTGCCCTCGTCCTGCACGCCGGCGCGACCCTCCCGTACGGCCTCGATGGCGCCGGGCTCGCCGCCCTCGGCCAGCCGCACGGCGTAGGGCGACCAGCGCCCGGCGACGGCGGCCTCCTCCCGCAGCAGCTCGTCGGTGCCGGACCGCCCGGGCCGGGCGACCAGCGTCACCTCGGGCCGCTCGTTGTCCGCGGCCAGCAGTTCCTCGATCCCGGCCCGCGGGCCGCCGAGCGAGTCCCACAGCGCCGAGACGACCCAGCGGGGGTGCGAGTGCACGACGGCGAGATGCTCCTCGGGGTCGTCCTCGTACGGCGGAGCCACGCGCGCGATCCATCCGTCCAGATCGTCCTGCGCGACCTTCCGCAGCACGGCATTCACGAACTTGGCCCGCCCGTCCCCGAGCACCACGCGCGCGAGCTCGACGGAGGCGGACACCGCAGCATGCGTGGGGATCCGCGTCCCGAGCAGCTGATGGACCCCGAGGCTCAGCACGTCGAGGACCGGCGGGTCGACCTCCCGCAGCGGCCGGTCGACACAGGCGGAGATGACGGCGTCGTACGTCCCCTGGCGTCGGAGCGTCCCGTAGACGAGTTCGGTGGCCAGCGCGGCGTCCCGTCCGTCGAACTTGTCGGGCCCCTCCTTCTCCCGCGCCTTGCGCAGCAGCGGCGGGAGCACGAGGTTGGCGTACGCGTCCCGCTCGTCCACGGCCCGCAGGGCCTCGAAGGCGAGGAAGCGGACGGGGTCCTTCTTGGGCCGACGGTAGGGCTTGCCGGACGGGCGGGGCCCACGGGACTGGTCGCTCACGAAAAAGGTGCTCCGGATGTGTTGGCGGGATACGCACCAAGCGTACGTCCCACCCGCGCGCGCGTTACTCGCCGAGGCTCTCGTTCTCGCCGATCCGCACCCCGCGCGCCCAGTCGGCGGCCCGCATCGGCTTCTTGCCCTGGGCCTGCACCCACAGCAGCTCCACGCCGTGGGAGCCGGTGCCCACATGGACGTTGTTCTTGCCGACGGCGAGCTGTCCGGGGGCGAGGTCGGCGCGCTCGGGCGCGGGCTGCACCTGGATGAGCTTGAGCCGCTCGCCGCGGAAGACCGTCCAGGCGCCGGGGGCGGGCGTGCAGCCGCGCACGACCCGGTCGACCCGCAGGGCCGGGGTGCGCCAGTCGACCTGTGCGTCCTCGACGGTGATCTTCGGAGCGAGGGTGATGCCCTCGGCGGGCTGCGGTACGGCCTTCAGGGTGCCGTCCTCGATCCCGTCCATCGTCGCGGCGAGCAGTCCCGAGCCGGCGAAGGCGAGCCGGGTCAGCAGGTCGCCGCTGGTGTCGGTGTGCCGGATCTCCTCGGTGACGGTGCCGTAGACGGGCCCGGAGTCGAGGCCCTCCTCGATGAGGAAGGTGGAGGCCCCGGTGATCTCGTCGCCCGCCATGATGGAGTGCTGCACGGGTGCGGCCCCACGCCAGGCGGGCAGCAGCGAGAAGTGCAGGTTGACCCAGCCGTGGGCGGGGATGTCGAGGGCGACTCGGGGCAGCAGCGCCCCGTAGGCGACGACGGGGCAGCAGTCGGGGGCGATCTCCCGCAGCCGCTCCAGAAACTCCGGGTCCCGCGGCTTGAGGGGCTTCAGCACCTCGATGCCCGCCTCCGCGGCCCGCTCGGCCACCGGGCTCGCGACGAGCCTGCGCCCACGCCCGGCCGGCGCGTCGGGCCGCGTGACGACGGCGGCCACCTCGTGCCGCCCGGAGGCGATGAGAGCGTCCAGAGCGGGAACGGCGACCTCGGGGGTACCGGCGAAGACCAGCTTCATGGGTGGGTTCGGGCCTCTCGGGCGGGGGGTGTGCGGGCAACGCACAAGTCTATGACCTCGGAAAGAAATACCGCCGACGGAGTGGACCGCGCGGCAATCGAGGCGCGAACCCCCCTCCCGGGGCGCACGCATATGCCGCCACGCCCCCACTGCGTGACCAGCGGCGCGTCCACGCGTTGGTCAAGAAAGAGTTGACCACTACGGGCCGCTGCAGCGGCCCGATCCTTTTCATCGCCGGTTCGAGAGGCTTGTTCATGGCCGACCACGCAACCCACGACGCCCAGGCTCGGGCCAGCCTGCACTTGCTGGTGCGGGACATCGAGCGGGTCCGCCGGCAGGTGGACGCACTGCGCACGCTCACCGCCCAGTTGGGGAACGTCTACCGCCCGCGCCGCTCCGGTCCCTCCACGGGCTTCGTCGTCTACGGACGCGCCCCCGCGCCGACGGTCCGTCTCGCGCAGGAGCTGCGGGACAGCGTCGAGACGCTGGTGACGGCCGCGGTCGACTTCGACCGCTCGCTCGGCTTCTCGTGGGACGCGGTGGGCTCCGCGCTCGGGGTCACCAAGCAGGCGGTCCACCGTCGCTACGGCGCTCGCCGTGCCGTGGCCCAGGCGGCCGCCGAGGCCGAGCGCACCACCGAGGCGCCGGTCACCCACACGGTCAACGTCAACACCGGTATCCCCGCGGTGCCGACGGTCCCCGCGGCCCGCTCCATGCCGACCCAGCCGACGGCGGGCAGCCCGGCCCTCCGCGAAGAGGTACGCCCCACCGCCTTCCCCGGCCCCCGCAACGGCTGACCCACACCCACCTGATGCCCTCCCGGGACCCCTGGGAGGGCAGCCGCATGCGTGGACACCCCCGCGCACCACCCGGCCAAGGCCGTCGATCCGCAGGCCGCCTCCGGCCGCCGACGGCGCTCAGCCCCGCAGGGCCAACCGCACCCCACAACGCACCCGCACCGGACCACGAACCCGTCACCCGATGTCAGGCGGATCGATCCGCACCCGCACCACCGGCTCGCCACTCCCCCGAGCCATCCGCGCGGCCTGCGCGGTCTTGAGCGCGGACGCGAGCACGGCCCCCTTCCCCGGCGGCACCCGAATCAGCACCCGCTCCCACTGCTCCCCCGGCGGCGGCGCCCCCACCCGTCGCGGCCCCTGCACCGCCGTGACAGCCATCGGCACCGGCCCCAACACCTCCGCCTCCCCCGGCAGTTCCACAGCAGCGAGAAACGCCGCGACCGCCTCCCCCACCCCCGACACGGCCGCCATCCGCGACACCGGCGGAAACCCCAACTCGGCCCGCTCGGAAAGCTCCCGCACCGCATGCCCCACGGGATCCCACCGCACCAGCGCCTGCACGGGCCGCAACGTCGGCTCGGCGACGACGACCACGGTGCCCCCCGCCCCCTGCGGCCGCACGAGCGCCGCGGCGGCGATCCACCGGCGCAACGCGTCCTCACCGGCCCGCAGATCGGGTCGCCCGAGCATGGCCCAGCCGTCCAGCAGCAGCGCGGCCGCATACCCGCCCTCGGCCACCGGTTCGGCCCCCGGCGTGCTCACGACGAGCGCGGGCGCCCCCGGCACGGTGTCCAGCACATGCTCCCGCCCGGAGGTCCGCACCGGTACGGCGGGAAACGCCCGCCCCAACTCCTCCGCGGTCCGCCGGGCACCCACGACCTGGGCCCGCAGCCGAAAGCCGCCGCACTCCGGACAGTGCCAGGCACCCTCCTCACGCGCACACCACCCGCACCGCAGGGCATCCACGCCCTCCTGGGCCTCCAGCGGCCCGGAACAGTGCCGGCACCGCGCGGGCGCCCGACAGTTGGCACACGCCATCCGAGGCACATACCCACGCCGCGGAACCTGCACGAGCACCGGTCCCTGCTTCAGCCCCTCCCTGACGGCCTGCCAGGCAAGGGTCGGCAGCCGAGCGGCCCGCGCGGCCTCGTCCCTGGCCAGATCCCCGTCCCCCACGGTCCGAACGAGCGGCGCGGCGCCCCGCACCTGCTCACGCGCGGCGACGATCGGCGCGGCCCACCCGCTCTCGACGAGTTGCGCGGCCTCCACGGTGCAGCTCCAGCTCCCCAGCAGGAAGCCGCACTTGTCCTGGGCGGCCCGCAGCAACAGCACCTCACGGGCATGCGGCTGCGGCGCGTGCGGCTCGCTGTGGCTGTCGTCCCCGTCGTCCCAGATGGCGACCAGCCCGAGATCCCGCACCGGCGCGAACATCGCCGCCCGCGTCCCCACCACGGCCCGCACGGCCCCCCGCCGCACGGCCAGCCACTCCCGGTACCGCTTCTCGGGCCCCGCGTCGGCGGTGAGCACGGCATGCCGCCCCTCCCCCAGCAAGGAGGTCAGCGCGGCATCGAGACGCGCGACGGCCCGCCCGTCCGGCACCACGACCAGCGCCCCGCGCCCGGAGGCCAGCGTGGCGACGACGGCCCGCGCCAGTTCGTCACACCACTCGGGCCCGGGCAGCGCGTTCCACACGGCCCTAGGCGCCCCGCCCGAGGCGAGCGCTTCGAGAAACCCGGCCCCCCGCTCGTACCGGCTCCAAGACCCGGTCTCAGGCGCCCCGGGCGGCGGAAGCGGCTCCGCCGAAGCCCGCTGCTCGGCCCGAGCGCTGCGCGGCGGCACGGCGAGCTGCAGCACATCGGCGAGGCTCCCGGCATACCGGTCGGCCACAGCGCGGGTGAGCGCCAACAGCTCCTGGCCCAGCACCGGTTCGGGCGACACGACCTGGGCCAGCGCGGCCAACGGCCCGGAGTAGTCGGACTCGGCCAGCCGCTCGACGAGGAACCCGTCGATCAGCCCGCCACCCTCACGCCGCCCGTCCCGCACCCGGCCCCGCCCGGCCCCGAACCGCACCCGGACCCGCACCCCGGGCTGCGCCTCGGCATCGAGCTCCTCGGGCACGGCGTAGTCGAAGTACCGGTCGAGGTGGAGCACGCCCTTGTCCACGAGCACCCGCGCGACGGGCAGTTCCTTGGCCAGCGCGGCCCCCCGCCAGGTCCGCGGCTTCGCCCGCGGCACCTTCGCCTTCCGCACACTCTCCCGAATGAACGCAAGCTGCTCGGGCGGCGCCCCCTCGCCGCCCCCGCCGACCTGCTCATCCTCGCTGCTCACGCTTGCATTCTTACCAAACCCCACTGACATCCGACGCCGCCCGAACGCGCCGAAGCCCGGCATCCCCCAAGGGACGCCGGGCTTCGGGAAGAGCCGTGGAGCCGGGCCTTACAGCCCCGCCGCCGTACGCAGCGCGTCCACGCGGTCGGTGCGCTCCCAGGTGAAGTCGGGCAGCTCACGGCCGAAGTGGCCGTAGGCGGCGGTCTGGGCGTAGATCGGGCGCAGCAGGTCGAGGTCGCGGATGATCGCGGCCGGACGCAGGTCGAAGACCTCGTCGATGGCCTTCTCGATCTTCTCGGCGTCGACCTTGGCGGTGCCGAAGGTCTCGACGAACAGGCCGACGGGCTCGGCCTTGCCGATCGCGTACGCGACCTGCACCTCGCAGCGCGAGGCGAGGCCCGCGGCGACGACGTTCTTGGCGACCCAGCGCATCGCGTACGCCGCCGAACGGTCCACCTTGGACGGGTCCTTGCCGGAGAAGGCACCGCCGCCGTGTCGGGCCATGCCGCCGTACGTGTCGATGATGATCTTGCGGCCGGTCAGGCCCGCGTCACCCATCGGACCGCCGATCTCGAAGCGGCCGGTCGGGTTGACCAGAAGGCGGTAGCCCTCGGTCTCCAGCTTGATGCCCTCGTCGAGCAGCGCCTTCAGCTCCGGCTCCACGACGAACTCGCGGATGTCGGGGGCGAGCAGCGACTCCAGGTCGATGTCGGAGGCGTGCTGCGAGGAGACCACGACGGTGTCGAGGCGGACGGCCTTGTCGCCGTCGTACTCGATGGTGACCTGCGTCTTGCCGTCGGGGCGCAGGTAGGGGATCGTCCCGTTCTTGCGGACCTCGGACAGACGGCTCGACAGCCGGTGCGCCAGGAAGATCGGCAGCGGCATCAGCGTCGGCGTCTCGTCCGTCGCGTAACCGAACATCAGGCCCTGGTCGCCGGCGCCCTGCTTGTCGAGCTCGTCCTCGTCGCCCTCGACCCGCTTCTCGTAGGCGGTGTCGACACCCTGAGCGATGTCCGGGGACTGCGAGCCGATGGACACCGAGACGCCGCAGGAGGCGCCGTCGAAGCCCTTCTTCGAGGAGTCGTAACCGATCGCGAGGATCTTGTCCCGTACGAGCTGGGGGATCGGGGCGTAGGCCTTGGTGGTGACCTCACCGGCCACGTGCACCAGGCCGGTCGTGATCAGGGTCTCGACCGCGACCCGAGAGGTCGGGTCCTCGCGCAGGAGCGCGTCGAGAATGGTGTCGCTGATCTGGTCAGCGATCTTGTCGGGGTGACCCTCGGTCACAGACTCCGAGGTGAACAGACGACGGGACACAACGCTCCCTGGGGTTGCAGCGGCTGCTGGCTGATCATGGGCGGACGGGCTCGGGGGCTGCGCCCGGCATCGTCCGAGAACAGTTTATCGGTCGTGCTCCGTCACAGGCTCACCCGTCTCGCTGGTCGGGAGCCCTGTGACCTGCGGCACGGGCATTCTGCCCAATCCCGAGCGGGCTTGGCCAGGCCCGCCACGCCTCTATTACCGAGGTGACAGAGCGCAGTGGAGCGAATGAAACATTCACTTCATGCGCCGGGCCACCAGGTCCCACACGATTTCGGCCAATGCTTCCTTCGGTCCGTGCGGGACCGGCGTCTCGGTGCCGTCGGCGCCCAGCACCACCGCCTCGTTCTCTTCCGCCCCGAAAGTCTTGCGCTCCCCCACCTCGTTGACGACGAGAAGGTCGCACCCCTTGCGGGCGAGCTTCGTACGGCCGTTGGCCAGCACGTCGTCCGTCTCGGCGGCGAATCCGACGACCACCTGTCCGGGGCGGGCCCGGTCGGCCGAGATCTCCGCCAGGATGTCCGGATTCCGCACCAGAACGATGGGTTCCGGATCCTGGCCGTCCTTCTTCTTGATCTTCCCGGCCGCGTATGTCTCCGGCCGGAAGTCCGCGACCGCGGCGGCCATGACGACCGCGTCCGCGTCCTCGGCCGCCTTCAGGACGGCTTCACGCAGTTGTACGGCCGTGCCGACCGGGACGATGTCCACCCCCGCCGGGTCCGGCAGCCCGGTGTTCGCGGCGATGAGCGTGACGCGCGCGCCGCGGGCGGCGGCGGTACGGGCGAGGGCGTAGCCCTGCTTGCCGGAGGAGCGGTTGCCGAGGAAGCGGACCGGGTCGAGGGGCTCACGGGTGCCGCCGGCGCTGACGACGACGTGCCGTCCCTTCAGGTCCGGCTCGGTGACGCCCCGGGCGAGGACGCGGCGGCAGACCTCGAAGATCTCACCCGGGTCGGGCAGCCGGCCCTTGCCGGTGTCGACACCGGTGAGACGCCCGACGGCCGGCTCGATGACGACCGCGCCCCGGCGGCGCAGGGTCGCCACGTTCTCCTGGGTGGCCGGGTGCTCCCACATCTCGGTGTGCATCGCGGGGGCGAAGACGACCGGACAGCGGGCGGTCAGGAGTGTGTTGGTGAGCAGGTCGTCCGCGAGGCCGTGGGCCGCCTTCGCGAGCATGTCGGCCGTGGCCGGGGCGACGATCACGAGGTCGGCGTGCTGCCCGATGCGGACGTGAGGCACCTCGTGGACGTCGTCCCACACCTCGGTCGAGACGGGGTGGCCGGAGAGGGCGGACCAGGTGGCGGCACCGACGAAGTGCAGCGCGGAGGCGGTGGGCACCACACGTACGTCATGGCCCGACTCCGTCAGTCTGCGCAACAGCTCACAGGCCTTGTACGCGGCGATGCCACCGCTGACCCCCAGCACGACCCTCGGCTTGTCCACCAGGTCTCCCATCCCTCGAACCGACGACTCCATGCTGCATCACCGCGGGGGACGATCCCCGTGCCCCGAGCAGACCACAGGCCCGACAGTCGCGCTGCCGGGCCTGTGGAAAGCCAGCTGAAAGCCGAAAATACTGGTTACTGCGCGGGGCCCTCGACGGCCTCGGACGTCAGCAGACCCGCGTTGATCTCGCGGAGCGCGATCGAGAGCGGCTTCTCGTGCACGTGGGTGTCGACGAGCGGACCGACGTACTCGAGGAGGCCCTCGCCGAGCTGCGAGTAGTACGCGTTGATCTGACGCGCACGCTTGGCCGCGTAGATCACGAGGCTGTACTTCGAGTCGGTGGCCTCGAGAAGCTCGTCGATCGGAGGGTTGATGATGCCCTCGGGCGCGGTGATGGAAGAGGACACGCTCTGCCTTCCGATGGGTGGGAAAGAATCAGTCTGAATGATCAAGCCTCAACGATCAGGCACGATCACACAACATCCATCAAGGCTAGCAGCTCGCGCGCCACGTCCTCGACGGAGGTGTTGACCAAGGTCACATCGAACTCGGGCTCGGCCGCCAGTTCGACCTTCGCCGCCTCAAGACGGCGTTCGATCACAGCGGGCGGCTCGGTGCCACGCCCGGTGAGCCTGCGCACGAGCTCCTCCCAGGAGGGAGGGGCCAGGAACACCAGCTGGGCCTCCGACATGGACTCGCGGACCTGCCGGGCGCCCTGGAGATCGATCTCCAGGAGAACCGGCTCGCCCGCCTCCAGCCGCTCCAGCACCGCGTTGCGCGGGGTGCCGTAGCGATTGCCGGCGAACTCGGCCCACTCCAGCAGCTCACCGTTGGCGATCAGCTTGTCCATCTCCTCGTCGGTGACGAAGAAGTAGTGGACACCGTGCTTCTCGCCGGGGCGGGGCTTGCGGGTCGTCGCCGACACCGAGAGCCAGACCTCGGGGTGTTCCTTGCGCATATGGGCGACGACCGTGCTCTTGCCGACCCCTGAGGGGCCGGAGAGCACGGTCAGCCGCGGACGTTCACTCATGCAGCGATTATTCCAGCAATCCCGGGGTGCCCGGGACTCCCGGTCCGGACTGTGCCGGACTCAGGAACCGGTGCTGCCGAACTCACGCTCCAGAGAAGCGATCTGGTTCGAACCGAGACCACGCACACGGCGGCTCTCGGAGATGCCCAGACGCTCCATGATCTGCTTGGCGCGGACCTTGCCCACGCCCGGTAGCGACTCGAGCAGGGCGGAGACCTTCATCTTGCCGATGACGTCGTTCTCCTGGCCCTGCTTGATGACCTCGTGGAGAGAGGCGCCGGAGTGCTTGAGTCGATTCTTGACCTCGGCCCGCTCCCGGCGAGCCGCGGCGGCCTTTTCGAGCGCGGCTGCGCGCTGTTCAGGGGTAAGGGGCGGAAGAGCCACGCCTACGTCACCTCGGATGTTGAACTGTCGGATACGGACCGGTGAGGAACCTAGTCGCCCCACACCTGGGGAGCCACGAGCAACACGCTTGCCCGTTCACTCTGCGTCGGAGACTAGCGGCCAACTCCGCCAGAGTCAGCGAGAACAGCGGAAAAGTCCTGGTCAGCCTCCGTCAGGCCGGACATTTCAGGCATACTGCCCCGGATTTGAGAATGTATTCAGCCTCAAGTCGTCCTGGAAGCACTCATCGGAGGTCTCATCCGAACGTCTCGAACACCTCGGACGGCGTTCATACGACCGCCACGGCGCCGCCGGTCTCACGCCACGGCGGCCCTGGTCTCCTCCGCGAACCGCTCCGCGGCCGCCCGCAGCGCGCCGACGTCGGGACCGTGCCGCAGGACCCCCCGGCTGACGTTGGGGACGACATTGCGCACCACGGAGCCGAACACCGTGGGAAGGTCGGCCGGAGTGGCCCCCTGGGCGCCGATGCCGGGCGCGAGGAGCGGACCGTTGATGTCCAGGTCGTAGGACGACAGATCGCCGAGCGTGGCGCCCACGACGGCGCCGAAGGACCCCAGGGGCTCCTCCCCCGTGTTCTCGGCCGCCAGATGCGCCAGCATCGTCGCGCCGACGTCACGGCCGTCCGCGCGGATCGCGTGCTGGACCTCGCCGCCCTCCGGGTTGGACGTCAGCGCCAGCACGAACAGCCCGGCGCCGCTCTCCCGCGCCAGCGCGACCGCCGGCGAGAGCGAGCCGTAGCCGAGATACGGCGAGACGGTGAGCGCGTCGGAGAACAGCGGGGAGTCCTTGTGCAGGAACGCCTCGGCGTACGCGGCCATGGTCGAGCCGATGTCGCCGCGCTTGGCGTCCATGACGACCAGCGCGCCGGCGGCCCGCGCCTCCTCGACCGACTTCTCCAGGACGGCGACACCGCGCGACCCGAAGCGCTCGAAGAACGCGCTCTGCGGCTTGAGGACGGCGACCCGGTCGGCGACGGCCTCGACGACCGTGCGGCTGAACCGCTCCAGTCCGGCCACGTCGTCGTTCAGGCCCCACTCACCGAGCAGGGACGCGTGCGGGTCGATGCCGACGCACAGCGGGCCGCGCTCGTCCATGACCTGACGAAGACGTGCGCCGAAGGGTGCGAGAGAGCTCATGCGGGCTTCCTTACGTCGGCGCCGACCGCGTCGGCGAGGGTGGCGTACGGGCTCGTCCGGAGGCGGGCGGCGAGCCCCTTGTGGATGGCTCGGCTCCAGAAGGGCCCCTCGTAGACGAACGCGCTGTAGCCCTGGACGAGCGTCGCACCGGCGAGAATGCGCTGCCAGGCGTCCTCGGCGTCCTCGATGCCGCCGACACCCACGAGGGTGATGCGGTCGCCCACGCGCGCGTAGAGGCGCCTGAGGACCTCCAGGGAGCGTGCCTTGAGCGGAGCGCCGGACAGGCCGCCGGTCTCCTTCACCAGCGAGGGTTCGGATGTCAAACCGAGCCCCTCGCGCGCGATGGTGGTGTTCGTGGCGATGATCCCGTCCAGACCGAGCTCCACGGCCAGGTCGGCGACGGCGTCCACGTCGTCGTCGGCGAGGTCGGGCGCGATCTTCACCAGGAGCGGGACGCGGCGACCGGTGACCACACGGTCGGCGGCCTCGCGCACGGCGCTCAGGAGCGGCCTCAGCGCCTCGGTGGCCTGCAGATTGCGCAGCCCGGGCGTGTTCGGCGACGACACGTTGACGACCAGGTAGTCGGCGTACGGCGCGAGCCGCTCGGTCGACTTCACGTAGTCGGCGGTGGCCTCGGCCTCCGGTACGACCTTGGTCTTGCCGATGTTGACGCCCACGACGGTCCTGAAGACGGGCGTACGGGACGCCAGGCGGGCCGCCACGGCCAGCGAGCCCTCGTTGTTGAAGCCCATGCGGTTGATCAGCGCGCGGTCCTTCACGAGCCGGAACAGCCGCCGCTTGGGGTTGCCGGGCTGCGCCTCCCCGGTGACCGTGCCGATCTCGACATGGTCGAAGCCGAGCATCGACATGCCGTCGACGGCGACCGCGTTCTTGTCGAAGCCGGCGGCGAGCCCGAAGGGACCGTGCATGCGCAGCCCGAACGCCTCGGTGCGCAGCTCCTCGTGGCGGGGGGCGAGCGCGGCGGCGACGAAGGTGCGGAGCACGGGAACGCGGACGGCGAGGCGGATCCAGCGGAAGGCGAGGTAGTGGGCCTTCTCGGGGTCCATGCGGGTGAAGACGAGCTTGAAGAAGATCTTGTACATGGTGTCCTCATGAAGCCTCATGAAGAGGGGGACACCGTTTCCGGTGTCCCCCTCAGGGCTGCTAGTCGCGGGCGGCGGTCAGGTGTTCCGCGTGTTCCTGCAGTGAGCGGACGCCCACGTCACCGTGGTTGAGGGCGTCGATGCCCTGGACGGCGGCGGCGAGCGCCTGGACCGTCGTCAGGCACGGGACCGACCGAGCCACGGCCGCCGTACGGATCTCGTAGCCGTCGAGGCGGCCACCGGTGCCGTACGGGGTGTTGACGATGAGGTCGACCTCGCCGTCGTGGATGAGCTGGACGATGGTCTTCTCGCCGTTCGGGCCGGTGCCCTCGGACTGCTTGCGCACGATCCTGGCGTTGATGCCGTTGCGCTTGAGGACCTCGGCGGTGCCGGAGGTGGCGAGCAGCTCGAAGCCGTGGGCGACCAGCTCGCGCGCCGGGAAGATCATCGAGCGCTTGTCGCGGTTGGCGACGGAGATGAACGCGCGGCCCTTGGTGGGCAGCGGACCGTACGCACCGGCCTGCGACTTGGCGTACGCCGTGCCGAAGACGGAGTCGATGCCCATGACCTCGCCGGTGGAGCGCATCTCCGGGCCGAGGACGGTGTCGACGCCGCGTCCGTGGATGTCGCGGAAGCGCGACCACGGCATGACGGCCTCCTTGACGGAGATCGGCGCGTCGAACGGCAGCTCGCCGCCGTCGCCCTTGGCCGGCAGCAGTCCCTCGGCCCGCAGTTCGGCGACGGTCGCGCCGAGCGAGATCCGGGCGGCGGCCTTGGCCAGCGGTACCGCGGTCGCCTTCGAGGTGAAGGGGACGGTGCGGGACGCGCGCGGGTTGGCCTCCAGGACGTAGAGGATGTCGCCGGCCATCGCGAACTGGATGTTGATCAGACCGCGGACGCCGACGCCCTTGGCGATCGCCTCGGTGGAGGCCCGCAGGCGCTTGATGTCGAAGCCGCCCAGGGTGATCGGGGGCAGCGCGCACGCCGAGTCGCCGGAGTGGATGCCGGCCTCCTCGATGTGCTCCATGACGCCGCCGAGGTAGAGCTCCTCGCCGTCGTAGAGGGCGTCGACGTCGATCTCGATGGCGTCGTCGAGGAAGCGGTCGACCAGGACCGGCCGGGAGGGGCTGATCTCGGTCGACTCGGCGATGTAGGACGCGAGGCGGGTCTCGTCGTAGACGATCTCCATGCCGCGTCCGCCGAGGACGTACGACGGGCGCACCAGGACCGGGTAGCCGATCTCGTCGGCGATGGCCTTGGCCTCGGCGAAGGTGGTCGCGGTGCCGTGCTTGGGGGCCGGGAGGCCCGCCTCGGCGAGCACGCGGCCGAAGGCGCCGCGGTCCTCGGCGGCGTGGATGGCCTCCGGCGGGGTGCCCACGATCGGGACGCCGTTGTCCTTCAGCGCCTGGGCCAGGCCCAGCGGGGTCTGGCCGCCCAGCTGGACGACGACACCGGCGATCGGGCCCGCGAGGGACTCCGCGTGGACGATCTCCAGCACGTCTTCCAGCGTCAGCGGCTCGAAGTACAGGCGGTCGGAGGTGTCGTAGTCCGTGGAGACGGTTTCGGGGTTGCAGTTGACCATCACGGTCTCGTACCCGGCGTCGCTCAGCGCGAAGGAGGCGTGGACGCAGGAGTAGTCGAACTCGATGCCCTGGCCGATGCGGTTGGGGCCGGAGCCGAGGATGATGACGGCCGGCTTCTCGCGGGGGGCGACCTCCGTCTCCTCGTCGTAGGAGGAGTAGAAGTACGGCGTCTTCGCGGCGAACTCGGCGGCGCAGGTGTCGACCGTCTTGTAGACCGGGCGGATGCCGAGCGCGTGCCGGACCTCGCGGACGACGTCCTCGCGCAGGCCGCGGATCTCGCCGATCTGCTGGTCGGAGAAGCCGTGCCGCTTGGCCTCGGCCAGCAGGTCGGGGTCCAGCTTGGGCGCCGCGGCGAGCTCGTCGGCGATCTCCTTGATGAGGAAGAGCTGGTCGACGAACCAGGGGTCGATCTTCGTGTACTCGAAGACCTCCTCCGGCGTGGCGCCCGCGCGGATGGCCTGCATGACGGTGTTGATCCGGCCGTCGGTGGGACGGACGGCCTCCGTCAGCAGCGCCTCCTTGTCGCCGGGCTCGCCGACGAAGGTGAACTGGCTGCCCTTCTTCTCCAGCGAGCGCAGCGCCTTCTGGAAGGCCTCGGTGAAGTTGCGGCCGATGGCCATGGCCTCGCCGACCGACTTCATGGTGGTGGTCAGCGTGGAGTCGGCCTGCGGGAACTTCTCGAAGGCGAAGCGCGGGGCCTTCACCACCACGTAGTCGAGCGTCGGCTCGAAGGAGGCCGGGGTCTCCTGGGTGATGTCGTTGGGGATCTCGTCGAGGGTGTAGCCGACGGCGAGCTTGGCCGCGATCTTGGCGATCGGGAAGCCGGTCGCCTTGGAGGCGAGGGCCGAGGAGCGCGACACGCGCGGGTTCATCTCGATGACGATCACGCGGCCGTCGGCCGGGTCGATCGCGAACTGGATGTTGCAGCCGCCGGTGTCGACGCCGACCTCGCGGATGATCGCGATACCTACGTCCCGAAGACGCTGGTACTCGCGGTCGGTCAGCGTCATCGCGGGCGCGACGGTGATCGAGTCGCCGGTGTGGACGCCCATGGGGTCGAAGTTCTCGATGGAGCAGACGACCACGACGTTGTCGTTCTTGTCGCGCATCAGCTCCAGCTCGTACTCCTTCCAGCCGAGGATGGACTCCTCCAGGAGCACCTCGGTGGTCGGGGAGAGCGTGAGGCCCTGGCCCGCGATGCGGCGCAGCTCCTCCTCGTCGTGGGCGAAGCCGGAGCCGGCGCCGCCCATGGTGAAGGACGGGCGGACGACCACCGGGTAGCCGCCGAGCGTCTCGACGCCCTTGAGGACGTCGTCCATGGAGTGGCAGATGACCGAGCGGGCGGACTCGCCGTGCCCGATCTTCGCGTTCACCGCTTCGACGACGCCCTTGAAGAGGTCGCGGTCCTCGCCCTTGTTGATGGCCTCGACGTTGGCGCCGATCAGCTCGACGCCGTACTTCTCCAGCACACCCTGCTCGTGCATGGAGATCGCCGTGTTGAGGGCCGTCTGACCACCCAGGGTGGGCAGCAGGGCGTCGGGGCGCTCCTTGGCGATGATCTTCTCGACGAACTCCGGGGTGATCGGCTCGACGTAGGTGGCGTCGGCGATCTCCGGGTCGGTCATGATCGTCGCCGGGTTGGAGTTGACGAGGATGACGCGCAGGCCCTCGGCCTTGAGCACGCGGCATGCCTGGGTACCGGAGTAGTCGAACTCGGCGGCCTGGCCGATGACGATCGGGCCGGAGCCGATGACCAGGACGGACTGGATATCGGTGCGCTTAGGCACGCTGGCCCTCCAACAGAGATACGAAGCGGTCGAACAGGTAGGCGGCGTCGTGCGGGCCCGCTGCCGCTTCGGGGTGGTACTGGACGCTGAAGGCCGGCTGGTCGAGCAGCTGGAGGCCCTCCACCACGTTGTCGTTGAGGCAGACGTGGGAGACCTCGGCGCGGCCGTAGGGGGTGTCGGACACCTTGTCGAGCGGGGCGTCGACGGCGAAGCCGTGGTTGTGCGCGGTGACCTCGACCTTGCCGGTCGTGCGGTCCTGCACGGGCTGGTTGATGCCGCGGTGGCCGTACTTCAGCTTGTAGGTGCCGAAGCCGAGGGCGCGGCCCAGGATCTGGTTGCCGAAGCAGATGCCGAAGAGCGGCGTCCTGCGCTCCAGGACCGCCTGCATGACGGCGACCGGGTGGTCGGCGGTGGCCGGGTCGCCGGGGCCGTTGGAGAAGAACACGCCGTCCGGGTTCACGGCGTACACGTCCTCGACGGTCGCCGTGGCGGGCAGCACATGCACCTCGATGCCGCGCTCGGCCATGCGGTGCGGGGTCATGCCCTTGATGCCGAGGTCGACGGCGGCGACGGTGAACTTCTTCTCGCCGATCGCGGGGACGACGTACGTCTCCTTGGTGGCGACCTCGGCGGAGAGGTTCGCGCCCTTCATCTCGGGGGCCCGGCGGACCTCGGCGAGCAGGGTGGCGTCGTCGGCCACCGCGTCGCCGGAGAAGATGCCGACGCGCATGGCGCCGCGCTCACGCAGGTGGCGTGTCAACGCGCGCGTGTCGATGCCGGAGATGCCGACGACGCCCTGCCGGGTGAGCTCCTCGTCCAGGGTGCGGCGCGAGCGCCAGTTGGAAGGCACGCGCGCGGGGTCGCGCACGACGTAGCCGGCGACCCAGATCCGCTGGGACTCGGCGTCCTCGTCGTTGACGCCGGTGTTGCCGACGTGCGGGGCGGTCATCACGACGACCTGGCGGTGGTAGGACGGGTCGGTGAGGGTCTCCTGGTAGCCGGTCATGCCGGTGGAGAACACCGCCTCGCCGAAGGTCTCCCCCACGGCCCCGTAGGCACGGCCGCGGAAGATCCGGCCGTCCTCCAGGACGAGTACCGCGGGAGACACCTCTTTCCTCTGCGAGGCGGTCCCCTTCGTGGAGGTCGTCATCGTGCGCCTTCCGTTTCCGTCTTGTTGATCATGGAGTTAATGGCGTCGACCCACTCGTTGTGCTCGGCCGCGCGGTCGGAGCGGAACCCGGAGTCGAGCAGCCGCTCGCCGTGTTCCCAGGTCACGACCAGCAGCCCGCCCTCGGTGAGGACCTTGCCGGCGATGCCCTTGTCGAGCCGGGCCTCGCGCAGTGCGGCGGTGGGGACGAAGAAGTCGGCCGCGCCGGGGCGTACGACGTCCAGTCCCGCGTCCGTCAGCGTGAGCTCGACCCGGCTGCGGGTGCCGAGGCCGTGCGCCACGATGCGGTCGAGCCACTGCCCGGCGGTGGTGGAGCCGTGGTAGCGGCCGCTCATCGTCAGTCTCGCCGCACCGGGCTCGGACGGCGCGCCGGGCAGCTCGGGCAGGTCGCCCTGGAGCGTGCCGCGCCACTTCCAGCCCTCGCGCATCAGCCAGTAGATGAGCGCGACGAACAGCGCGAGTCCGACGAGCCACCCGACTCGGGCGGCCCAGTCGGTGACCTCAGCCGATTTCTGCTCGGCGGCCAGCAGGATTACAGGTGTCACGTGAGCTTCCCGTCGACGAGCGTGGCCTTGCCCCGCAGCCAGGTGTGCGTCACCCGGCCCGGCAGCTCACGCCCCTCGTACGGGGTGTTCCGGCTGCGCGAGGCGAAGCCCGCGGGGTCCACGTCCCCACGGTATTCCGTGTCGACGAGCGTGAGGTTGGCGGGCTCACCTGCCGAGACGGGGCGGCCGTGACCGGTGGCCCGCCCGATCTGCGCGGGCTTGAAGGACATGCGGTCGGCGACCCCGGCCCAGGTGAGGAGCCCGGTGTCCACCATGGTCTCCTGCACCACTGACAACGCGGTCTCCAGGCCGACCATCCCCATGGCGGCCGCGGCCCACTCGCAGTCCTTGTCCTCGTGCGGGTGCGGGGCGTGGTCGGTGGCGACGATGTCGATCGTGCCGTCGGCGAGCGCCTCGCGCAGGGCGAACACGTCGCGCTCGGTGCGCAGCGGCGGGTTGACCTTGTAGACCGGGTTGTACGTGCGCACCAGCTCGTCGGTGAGGAGCAGGTGGTGCGGGGTGACCTCGGCGGTGACGTCGATGCCGCGGGACTTGGCCCAGCGGACGATCTCGACGGAGCCGGCGGTCGACAGGTGGCAGATGTGGACGCGGGAACCGACGTGCTCGGCGAGCAGGACATCCCGGGCGATGATCGATTCCTCGGCCACCGCGGGCCAGCCGCCGAGACCCAGCTCGGCCGAGACGACGCCCTCGTTCATCTGGGCGCCCTCGGTCAGCCGCGGCTCCTGCGCGTGCTGGGCGACGACCCCGCCGAAGGCCTTCACGTACTCCAGCGCCCGGCGCATGATCACCGCGTCGTCCACGCACTTGCCGTCGTCGGAGAACACGGTCACACCGGCCGCCGACTCGTGCATGGCCCCCAGCTCGGCGAGCTTGCGGCCCTCCAGGCCGACGGTGACGGCACCGATGGGCTGCACGTCGCAGTACCCGTGCTCCTGGCCGAGCCGGTAGACCTGCTCGACCACACCGGCGGTGTCGGCGACCGGGAAGGTGTTGGCCATGGCGAAGACGGCCGTGTAGCCACCGGAGGCCGCCGCGCGCGTGCCGGTCAGGACGGTCTCGGAGTCCTCGCGGCCGGGCTCGCGCAGATGGGTGTGCAGATCGACGAGGCCCGGGAGGAGGACCTTGCCGCCCGCCTCGACGACCTCGGCACCCTCGTCCGACAGACCGGTGCCCACCTCGGCGATGACGCCGGCGTCGATCAGGACGTCCTGCGGCTCGCCGCCGAGCACCTTCGCACCACGGATCAGGATCTTGCTCATGTCTCTTACTTCTCCTCGATACGGGTGTGGCTGACGGCGGGCTCGTTGCCACCCAGCAGCAGGTACAGAACGGCCATCCGGATGGAGACTCCGTTTGCGACCTGCTCGACGACGGTGCAGCGGTCGGAGTCGGCGACCTCGGCGGTGATCTCCATGCCGCGGACCATCGGCCCGGGGTGCATCACGATGGCGTGCTCGGGCATCTTCGCCATGCGCTCGCCGTCGAGGCCGTAGCGCCGCGAGTACTCGCGCTCGGTCGGGAAGAACGCGGCGTTCATCCGCTCGCGCTGCACGCGCAGCATCATCACCGCGTCGGACTTGGAGAGCGTGCTGTCCAGGTCGTACGACACCTCGCACGGCCAGGACTCGACGCCGACCGGCACCAGGGTGGGCGGCGCGACGAGGGTGACCTCGGCGCCGAGGGTGTGCAGCAGGTCGACGTTGGAGCGGGCGACCCGGCTGTGCAGGACGTCGCCGACGAGCGTGATGCGCTTGCCGGACAGGTCCTGGCCGAGGCCGGCGTCCCTGCCGATGAGGCGGCGGCGCATGGTGAAGGCGTCCAACAGGGCCTGGGTGGGGTGCTGGTGGGTGCCGTCACCGGCGTTGATCACCACGGCGTCGATCCAGCCGGAGGTGGCGAGCCGGTAGGGGGCACCGGAGGCGCCGTGCCGGATGACGACGGCGTCGACGCCCATGGCCTCCAGGGTCTGGGCGGTGTCCTTGAGGGACTCGCCCTTGGACACGCTCGACCCCTTGGCCGTGAAGTTGATGACGTCCGCGGACAGGCGCTTCTCCGCGGCCTCGAAGGAGATACGCGTGCGCGTGGAGTCCTCGAAGAAGAGGTTGACGATCGTGCGGCCGCGCAGGGTCGGCAGCTTCTTGATCGGCCGGTCGGCGACCCGGGCCATCTCCTCGGCGGTGTCGAGGATCAGGACGGCGTCGTCGCGGGTGAGGTCGGCGGCCGAGATGAGATGACGCTGCATCTGTCAGGCTCCGTAGGGCAGTTCGGGAGATTACGGGCAAGTGCGGGCACGCCGAAGTCAGGCGTCCCTCGCCGTCTCGCTACGGGGTCTGCTTGGCGCCGAGCAGCACGGTGTCGCGACCGTCCTCCTCGGCGAGCAGGACCTTGACCGTCTCCCGCAACGACGTGGGGAGGTTCTTGCCGACGTAGTCGGCGCGGATGGGCAGTTCGCGGTGGCCGCGGTCGACGAGGACCGCGAGCTGCACCGCGCGCGGACGCCCGATGTCGTTCAGGGCGTCGAGGGCGGCGCGGATGGTGCGGCCGGAGAAGAGCACGTCGTCGACGAGGACGACGAGACGGCCGTCGATGCCGTCACCGGGGATGTCGGTGCGGGCCAGCGCACGCGGCGGGTGCATGCGCAGATCGTCCCGGTACATGGTGATGTCGAGCGAACCGACCGGAATCTTGCGCTCGGTGATCTCCTCGAGCTTGGTGGCGAGCCGCTGGGCGAGGAAGACGCCGCGGGTCGGGATGCCGAGGAGCACCACGTCGTCGGCGCCCTTGGCGCGTTCGACGATCTCGTGGGCGATGCGGGTCAGCACGCGGGCGATGTCGGGGCCTTCGAGAACGGGCCGGGCATCGGACGGTGCGTCCTGCTGGTTGTCCTGCGTGTCCATATGAAACGGACCTCCTTCTCCGCCTCACGGGACGGACCTTAAAGGACGTCGGAATTGCGCCATCCACGTTAGCAGGCCCGGACGACCGCCCCGTTCACCCCCTTGGCCCAATCAGCCACCGCGGGCACGGAAGAGTCGGTGTGGACCATTCGGCTTGACGCACAAGAGTCACGCTGCGTAACCTCACAGTGAGTTACCAGACGCGCGGCAGGAAACAACCCCAGTCGCGTTGATCCAGTGTCCGGGGAGCTATATGTCCAGCGAATACGCCAAACAGCTCGGGGCCAAGCTCCGGGCCATCCGCACCCAGCAGGGCCTTTCCCTCCACGGTGTCGAGGAGAAGTCCCAGGGACGCTGGAAGGCGGTCGTGGTCGGTTCGTACGAGCGTGGCGACCGCGCCGTGACCGTGCAGCGTCTCGCCGAGTTGGCGGATTTCTACGGCGTACCCGTCCAGGAGCTGCTGCCGGGCACCACGCCGGGCGGAGCCGCCGAGCCGCCGCCGAAGCTGGTCCTCGACCTGGAGCGGCTGGCCCATGTGCCGGCCGAGAAGGCGGGCCCCCTGCAGCGCTACGCCGCGACGATCCAGTCGCAGCGCGGTGACTACAACGGCAAGGTGCTCTCGATCCGCCAGGACGACCTGCGCACACTCGCCGTCATCTACGACCAGTCGCCCTCGGTCCTCACCGAGCAGCTGATCAGCTGGGGCGTGCTGGACGCCGACGCGCGTCGCGCGGTCTCCCACGACGAGGGCTGAGCCGCTTCCCGCCTCAGCAGAAACGTGCCGCCGGGGTGGCCGGAACTTCACGGTTCCGGCCACCCCGGCGGCTTTCTGCGGCCCTCGGGGGCCCCAGGGGCACCGGGATGCCAGAGGGCCCGCAGCAGTCACGCTGCGGGCCCTCTGGCATGTCGTACCTCTGGCGACCTGGCGGCCTCCTACGCCTCGTCGCGGCGCAGAGACGGCTTCAGGTCCTTGAAACGGCCCAGCAGGCCGTTCACGAACGCCGGCGACTCGTCCGTGGAGAACTCCTTCGCCAGCTGCACCATCTCGTCCAGCACGACGGCGTCCGGGGTCGCGTCGACCCAGATCAGCTCGTGCGCGCCGAGACGCAGGATGTTGCGGTCCACGACCGGCATCCGGTCGAGCGTCCAGCCGACCGAGTACTGCGCGATCAGCTCGTCGATGCGCTTCGCGTGTTCCGCGTAGCCCTCGACCAACTGCATCGTGTACTCGCTGACCGGCGGCTGCCGGGTGTCGTCCCGGGACAGCCGGATCCAGTCCGCCAGGACCGTCAGGACATCGACGCCGCGCTGGTCGCCCTCGAAGAGGATCTGGAAGGCGCGCTTGCGGGCCGTGTTGCGGGCAGCCACGGTTAGCTGTTCACCCGGCCGAGGTAGTCGCTCGTGCGGGTGTCGACCTTGATCTTCTCACCGGTGGTGATGAAGAGCGGCACGTTGATCTGGTGACCGGTCTCCAGGGTGGCGGGCTTGGTGCCACCGGTGGAGCGGTCGCCCTGGAGGCCCGGCTCGGTCTCCTGGACCACGAGCTCGACGGCGGCCGGCAGCTCGACGAAGAGCACCTCGCCCTCGTGCTGCGCGACGGTGGCCGTGAAGCCCTCGATGAGGAAGTTCGCGGCGTCCGCGACCGTCTTGCGGTCGATCATCAGCTGGTCGTAGGTCTCCATGTCCATGAAGACGAAGTACTCGCCGTCCATGTACGAGAACTGCATGTCGCGCTTGTCGACAGTGGCCGTCTCGACCTTGACGCCGGCGTTGAACGTCTTGTCGACGACCTTGCCGGACAGCACGTTCTTGAGCTTGGTGCGCACGAAGGCCGGGCCCTTGCCGGGCTTGACGTGCTGGAACTCGACGACGGACCAGAGCTGGCCGCCTTCGAGCTTGAGCACAAGGCCGTTCTTGAGGTCGTTCGTGGAAGCCACGGTTGCGGAATCTCCTGGACTGACGTGGACGACCCCGGCGCACGCACCTGACTAGAGGGCGAGCAGCTCCTTGGTCGTGATGGTGAGTAGCTCGGGTCCGCCGTCCGCCTCGGGGCGTACGACGAGCGTGTCATCGATCCGGACACCGCCCCGGCCCGGGAGGTGGACCCCCGGTTCGACGGTGACCGGCACGCAAGCGTCCAGTTTACCCATGGCTGCGGGGGTCAGCTGCGGGTCCTCCTCGATTTCGAGTCCCACGCCGTGTCCGGTCAGTACCGGAAGGGCCTCCGCGTACCCCGCGGAGTCCAGTACCTGCCGGGCCGCACGGTCCACGTCACGGTAGGCCGCGCCGGGTGCGAGAGCCTCCCGCCCGGCCCGCTGGGCAGCGAAGACGAGGTCGTAGAGCTCGATCTGCCAGTCCGCCGGCGACGTACCGATCACGAACGTACGGCCGATCTCACAGCGGTAGCCGCGGTACGTCGCCCCGAGGCACACGGAGAGAAAGTCGCCCTCCTCGACGCGGCGGTCGGTCGGACGGTGGGCCCGCCGGCCGGAATTCGGGCCGGTGGCGACGGAGGTGGGGAAGGCGGGGCCGTCGGCGCCGTGATCCACCAGGCGCCGCTCCAGTTCCAGAGCGAGGTGGCGTTCGGTGCGGCCGACGAGGATGGACTCCAGGAGCTCCCCCAGGGCCTGGTCGGCGATCTCCGCGCCGATCCGGAGGCAGGAGATCTCCTCCTCGTCCTTGATGATCCGGAGCTGCTCGACGGCTCCGCCGAGGTCGGTGAGGCGCAGCCGCGGGACGACCGAGCGCAGCGCCCGGTGCCGGGCGACGGTGAGATGGTGCTCCTCCACCGCGACGGAATCTCCGCCCTGTGCGGCGGCGAGGTCACCGGCGGCGACGGCGGGGTCGCCTCCGGCGCCGGGGAGGATGTGCACTCTCAGCGCCTCGTCCGGGCGGCCGTCCGAGGGACGGTCGTCCGGTGGGCCGGAGCACACCAGCAGGTCCTCGGTCTTGCCGAGGAGCAGGACGGCGCCGAGCGGGGCTGCGCCCGCGAGATAGCGCACGTTGGCGGGGCGGGAGATGAGGGCCGACGTGCTGCCGACCGCGTTGCAGCGTTCCCTCAGCCTGGTGCGGCGGGCCGCGTAGACCTCTGACATGACACGAGCGTAGGAGCGGTGTCTGGTTTGTGCCGGTTGGGAGGGTGCCGTTCGGGGGACGGGGTGCCCGCTTCGGGTGGTACGCCGACCAGCGGTCCGTGGGGGCCGGTCGCGCCCACGCGGCGGAGCCGCATATTGATACAGCCCCGCGCCCCCAAGGGGCGCTACCAGCTCGGGGGGCTTGCGATCGATCGTGCCAGTACGTCGTCCAGTACCTGCGCCGTCTGCGGGACATCCAGCTGCGAGTTGTCGATGATCGGCAGGCCCGAGCCGTACCAGCCCGCCATGCGGCCGTGGATGCGGGCGACCTCCTCGTCCGTGAGGCGGCGGTTGCCGGAGCGTTCCGCGTTGCGCTCCAGGACGATCTCCAGGCCCGGCAGCAGGACCACCGGCAGCAGCCCCGGACCCACGTGCCGCTTCCAGCCGCCGAGGCCCACGACCGGCCGGTCCGGGAAGACGGCGTCGTCGAGGATGCAGGAGATGCCGTTGGCGAGGAAGTTGCGGGCGGCGAAGCCGCAGGTGCGGCGGGCGAGGCGGTACTGGGCCTCGGAGTGGTCGTTCCAGCCGGACTGGGGGTCGGCGAAGCCCGAGCGGACCCATTCGCGGACGTCGTCGAGGCTGATGTGGGCGGTGGGGACCCTGCGGTGGTCCGCCCAGTACTTGGCGACGCTCGTCTTGCCGGCGCCCGCCGGGCCGATCAGCAGCACCGCGAGGGTCGTGCCGGCGGGGTCGGCCGCGACCGCGGCGGACGGGGTCGCGGGGACGGCGACGGGGCCGCCGGGGGGCAGCGGGACATGGCCGGTGGTGTCCGGGGCCGGAGGAACCGGCGGGTGGGGAGGCTGCGGGGCGAAGCCCGGTGCCGGGGGCGGCGGCGGGGGCACCGAGGCGGACGTCTGGTGCGCACCCGGGTGAGGGGCACCCGGGTGGTGTGCGGCCGGCGACCAGCCGACGGCCGGTCCGTGCCCCGGCTGGTGGGGCGGCGGCAGCGGAGAACCCACTGCGTGCTGCATCCGGTGCCACTCCGTCTCGTACAGGCAATTGGCGCTGGCAGCGGGGTACGAACCCCGCTCCTTACCGAACGGTACCGTCCCCGGCCGCCGTTTGGTGAACGGCCGGGGACGGCCCTAAGTGCCCGTGCCCGTAAGGCAAATCGGACGGATGGCGCCTGTGCGGACTACTCGCCCACCTCGCCGTACGCGGCGAGCAGCACGGCCGGATCGGGGCCCTCCAGGACGGTGGGCTTGCCCAGTCCGTCCAGGACGATGAAGCGCAGCAGGTCGCCGCGGGACTTCTTGTCGACCTTCATGTTCTCCAGCAGCTTGGGCCACTGGTCGTAGCGGTAGTGCAGCGGCAGGCCGACCGACTCCAGGACCGTGCGGTGACGGTCCGCCGTGGCGTCGTCCAACCGGCCCGCGACACGGCCGAGTTCGGCCGCGAAGTGCATGCCCACGGCGACGGCGGCGCCGTGCCGCCACTTGTACCGCTCGTTCTTCTCGATGGCGTGGGCCAGCGTGTGGCCGTAGTTGAGGATCTCCCGCAGTCCCGACTCCTTCAGGTCCGCGGAGACGACCTCGGCCTTGACCCGGATGGCCCGCTCGATCAGCTCGGACGTGTGCGGGCCCGCCGGGGTGCGCGCGGCCTCGGGGTCGGACTCGATGAGGTCCAGGATCACCGGATCGGCGATGAACCCGGCCTTGATGATCTCCGCGAGTCCGGAGACGTAGTCGTTGACCGGCAGGGACTCCAGCGCGGCCAGGTCGCACAGCACACCGGCCGGCGGGTGGAAGGCACCGACGAGGTTCTTGCCCTCGGCGGTGTTGATGCCGGTCTTGCCGCCGACGGCCGCGTCCACCATCGCCAGGACTGTGGTGGGGATCGCGATCCAGCGCACGCCGCGCAGCCAGGTCGCGGCCACGAAACCGGCCAGGTCGGTGGTCGAGCCGCCGCCGACGCCCACGACGACGTCGGTGCGGGTGAAGCCGGACTGGCCCAGCGCCTTCCAGCAGTAGGCGGCGACCTCGGCGGTCTTGGCCTCCTCGGCGTTGGGCACCTGGATGGCGACCGTCTCGAAGCCCTGCTCGGCGAGGTCGGCCCGCAGCGCCTCACCGGTCTCGGCGAGCGCCTCGGGGTGGACGACCGCGACCCGCTTGGCCTTGGGACCGATCAACGAGCCGAGCTCGCCCAGGAGTTGACGGCCCACCAGGACCTCGTACGGCTCGCTGCCCGCGGTGCCGCCGACCTGGATCCGCGTCGCTGCCTCGCTCATGCTTCCTTCAACTCCAGTGCGTCCAGGGCGGCTTGGGTGACTTCTTCGGGCGTACGGCCGTCCGTGGCGACGACCGCCGTGGCGATCCCCTCGTACAGGTGCCGCCGGGCCTCCATCAGTTCGCGCCACTGCTTGCGCGGGTTGACCGCGAGCAGCGGGCGGGCGGCGTTGAGTCCGGTGCGCTTGACCGCCTCCTCGACGTCCATCGAGAGGTAGACGACCCGCTGCCCGGCCAGCAGCGCGCGGGTGTCCTCGTCGAGGATCGCGCCGCCGCCGAGGGCGAGGACGCCGTCGTGCTCGGTGAGCGCCCGACGCACGGCGGCCTTCTCGATCGCCCGGAAGACCGGCTCCCCCTCGTCGACGAAGATCTCGGCGATGGTCCGGCCCTGCTCGGCGACGATGTCCTCGTCCGTGTCCCGGTAACCGACACCCAGCCGCGCGGCCAGCAGCTGCCCGACGGTGGACTTGCCCACGCCCATCGGACCGACGAGCACCACCTGCGGACGGCTCATCGGATGGCCAGGTTCTCGAGGTACGACCGGACGTTCCGGCGGGTCTCGGGCACCGAGTCGCCACCGAACTTCTCCGCCACCGCGTCCGCGAGGACCAGGGCCACCATGGCCTCGGCGACGATGCCCGCGGCGGGCACCGCGGAGACGTCGGAGCGCTGGTGGTGGGCCTGGGCGGCCTCGCCGGTGGTGACGTCCACGGTCTGCAGGGCGCGCGGGACGGTCGCGATCGGCTTCATCGCGGCACGCACCCGCAGCAGCTCGCCCGTGCTCAGACCGCCCTCGGTGCCGCCGGAGCGGCCGGAGACGCGGCGGATACCCTCGGGCGTGTTGACGATCTCGTCGTGCGCCTTGGAGCCGGGCACCCGTGCCAGCTCGAAACCGTCACCGAGCTCGACGCCCTTGATGGCCTGGATACCCATCAGCGCACCTGCCAGACGGGCGTCCAGCTTGCGGTCCCAGTGCACATGCGAGCCGAGGCCCACCGGAACGCCGTAGGCCAGGATCTCGACCACACCGCCCAGGGTGTCGCCGTCCTTGTGGGCCTGGTCGACCTCGGCCACCATCGCCTTCGACGTGTCCGCGTCCAGGCAGCGCAGCGGATCGGCGTCCAGCTTCTCGACGTCGGCCGGGGTCGGGTACACACCCTGCGGGGCCTTCACGGAGCACAGCTCGACGACATGGCTGACGATCTCGATGCCGGCCGTCTCCTTGAGGTACGACCGGGCCACCGCGCCCAGCGCCACCCGCGCCGCGGTCTCGCGGGCGGAGGCACGCTCCAGGATCGGGCGGGCCTCGTCGAAGCCGTACTTCTGCATGCCGGCGAGGTCGGCGTGGCCGGGGCGCGGGCGGGTCAGCGGCGCGTTGCGCGCGAGTCCCGCCAGGATCTCCGGGTCGACGGGGTCGGGAGCCATGACCTGCTCCCACTTGGGCCACTCGGTGTTGCCCACCATGATCGCGACCGGGGAGCCGAGGGTGAGGCCGTGCCGGACGCCGCCGAGGAAGGTGACCTGGTCCTGCTCGAACTTCATCCGCGCGCCGCGTCCATAACCGAGGCGACGCCGGGCGAGGTGGTCCGCCACCATCTCCGTGGTGATCGGCACGCCGGCGGGAAGGCCCTCCAGCGTCGCGACGAGTGCGGGGCCGTGGGACTCCCCCGCGGTCAGCCAGCGCAACCTGCTCAACGGTGCTCCTCAGTGCTCGCGCCCTCGTACTGCCCTGCGTACACGCGTCCTCGCGTACGGCAATGGCGCGACCGGGTGCGCGGCCCCGGCCCGCCACCTTCGATCCTCCCATGTCCGGCACGCTCCTCCCGCCGCTGGTCCATCAGGCGGACGGATGCGCACCGCAACGGCTCAGACGGAACCGTTCCCCTGCCGGTTCTGCGGCGCGTAGGCCCCCAGGAAGTCGGCACCGCTCTGCTGGGCGGGCGCCGGCTGCGGCGGCGTCGGCGCCTGCTGGGGCGCGTACGCACCGAGGTAGTGGGCGCCGCTGCGCTGTCCGTACTGCGCCGCCGCGTGCACCGGCTGCCCGTTGCGCACGGCCCGCCGGTAGTCGATCTTGCGCTTGAGCTTGACGACCCAGGACACGACCACCGCGAGCACGACCAGGGCGATCACGGTGATCTGCACCCAGTCGGGCATGAACTTCAGTACGGCTTCGAATATCTCGCTCTTGCCGGATGCCAACTGCATGCCTGCGGACACGTCTGCACTCCCCTCCCGGTTCCGCCCCCTGCGGAACCCGGAGGATCCTAGCGGGCAGCCAGCGCGCGCTCGCCCGCTTTCCGCATGGCCGCCAGCGGGGCCCGGGCGCAGCCCGTCATCTGCTCGACCTGCAGCACCGCCTGGTGCACCAGCAGGTCGAGTCCGCTGACCACGGCCCCGCCGAACATGGACCAGCGGGCCGCGAGCTCGGTGGGCCACGGCTCGTACAGCACGTCGAAGAGGGTGGTGGGCCGCTCGGGTACGGCGGCGACGAGGGCGTCCGTCGTGCCGGCCGGGGTGGTGGCGATCACCAGGGGGCGGTGCAGCGCGTCGGCGGCGTCGGCCCAGTCCTCGGTACGCACCTCGACGTCGAGTCGCTCGCCCCACTGCCGCATCTCGGCGGCCCTGGCCTCGCTGCGGACGTAGACGACGACCTCACCGGCGCAGACCCGGGCCAGCGCGGCCAGCGCGGAGGACGCGGTGGCGCCCGCGCCGAGGATCGCGGCGGAGTCCACCTGCTCGATGCCGTGCTCGCGCAGGGCGGCGACGATCCCGGGGATGTCGGTGTTGTCGCCGACGCGGCGGCCGTCCTCGGTGAACACGAGGGTGTTGACCGCCTCGACCGAGGCGGCGGTCTCGCTGACCTCGTCGAGCAGCGGGATGACGGCCCGCTTGAGCGGCATGGTCAGCGACAGCCCGGCCCACTCCGGGCCCAGGTCCGCGACGAACCCGGGCAGCGCGGCCTCATCGACGTCGAAGCGGTCGTACGACCAGTCCGTGAGCCCCAGTTCCTCGTACGCGGCGCGGTGCAGCACCGGCGAGAGGGAATGGCCGATGGGCGAACCGAGCACGGCGGCCCGGCGGGTGTCAGTGGCCCGAGCTGTCATTGAACCTGTCCTTGAGCCTCGCGAATCCGCCCTGCGGCGTCTGCGGATTCGGTCCGTTTCCCGACGTCGGCCCCCAGTCGAACAATTATCCGAAAATCGCCACCCGGCGTCCGGAAACCCGCTGTCTGGCGACCTGTGCGGATCGTATCGTCCCTCGCGTCTTGATCCTTTGTCAGTGAGGACACCCCCACCACCATGAGACATGTTCTGAGAGCAGTCGTCGCGATCTGCGCCGCCCTGGGCCTCTCCCTGGCGTTCACGGGCTCGGCTCAGGCGGCGAGCAACCCGGTCACCGTCTGCGGTTCGGGCTACTACGTCCAGTCGTCCCACGAGTTGGGCCTGTACCTGGAGACCGGCGGGCCGCAGGCGATCGTGTACCTGCTCTACAACTCCTCGACCGGTTACAACTGCGCGGTCACCGTCGTCACCGGCGAGCAGATCGGCAACCCCGTCAACGTCGGCATCCGCGCCGAGGGCGGCACCTGGCTCAGGGACCCCGGCAACTACAACTCCTACGCCGGTCCCGTGCGCGTGAAGGCCGCGGGCAAGTGCGTGCAGTACATGGGGTCGACCCGCTGGTGGAGCTCTTCGTCTCCGTACACCGACACGTACACGAGCCCGCTGGGCTGGTGCGGCTGACGGATCGGCCGAACGGCTGGGCCCCGGTGCGGACGTCCGTCCCGGGGCCCAGCCGTCGTTCAGTCCTTGTTCCTCGACGCGTTGAACTGGTCGCGCAGCCTCTCGTGCTCCGCGAGCGTCTTGGTGAACTTGCTGGTCTTGCCGTCCAGCGAGATGAAGTAGTACCAGCCCTGCTTCGTCGGGTTGAGCGCTCCCTTGAGCGCCTCCGCACCGGGGTTGTCGATGGGCCCGGGGGGCAGTCCCTTGACGTAGTACGTGTTGTAAGGGTTGTTGTACTGCTTCAGCTCGGCGATCGTCAGGTCGATCTTGCTCTGGTTCTTGATGTAGTTGTACGTGGAGTCGAACTCCAGGGAGCCGTACGTCTGCGGGTTCCCGGGCTTGAGCCGGTTGTAGACGACCTCGGCCATCTTGCGGAAGTCGTCGTGGCTGGTGCCCTCGGCCTGCGCGAGACTCGCCACGGTGAGCAGCTCCCAGGGACCGTCGAGGCCCAGGCCCTCGGCCTTCTTCTCCAGGCCGAGCTCCTCGTACGTGTCGTTCGCCCGGGAGACCATCTCCTTGAGGACGGTCTCCGGCTTCTGCCCCTTGCTGGCCGCGTAGGCGGACGGATAGAGGAACCCTTCGAGCGGGTCCTTCAGTTCGGAGTGGCCCAGCGCCCAGTCGGGCAGCCCGAACTCCTTGTACTTCTGCTTCGCGACCTTCGCCGTGGTGCCCTTGTCGAGGTCGAGGCGCTTGTCGATCGCCTCGTAGACCTTCGCATTGCGCTGGCCTTCGGTGACGATCAGGTTGTTCTTGCTCTTGGGGTCGAGCATCAGCGCTACGGCGCTATCGGCGGACATCTCCTTGTTCAGGAGGTAGGAGCCGGCCTGGATGCTTCCCGAGTTGTCGTTCTGGGTGAACGCGGACACGAAAGCGTCCACGCTCTTCACGACGCCGGCCTTCTCAAGGAGCCGCCCGATGTCCGCGCCGTTGGCACCCTTCGGGACGGTGACGGCCACCGTCGCACTCGTCCCGTCGCCCGCGAAGTCCGGAGCCGAGGAGAAACGATCCTTGTAGAACTGGTAGCCGAAGTATCCGACTCCACCGATCCCGCCGCCGAACACCAGCAGGACCACCAGGCACGCGCAGCCGCTGCGTCGTTTCTTCGGTTTCTTGCCGCCGCGGCCCCTGCGGTCGCCGCGTCCGCCCTGGTCGTCGGTGTCCTCGGCATCGTCCTCGTCGTCACCGCCGCCCGCGAAGAAGGCGTGTTCGCCCTGGTCGGGGCCGGGGTCCCAGTCCGCCCGCTGCGGTTCCGGCTCGGTGCGGCGGCTCGGCGGCTCCGGCGGCGGGTAGGCGTCGGGCGTGCCGTAGTAGTCCGGCTGCTCCCCGGTGCCGTACGCGGCGGCCTGCTGACCGTAGGGGTCCGACGGGTCCGTGTACTGGACGTGCGTGTGCGTCCCGGTGCCCCAGCCGTTGTTGTCGTACTGCTGCTGGTGCTGTTGGGGCTGCTGGGGCGCGTACTGCTGCTGGTCGTAGTTCTGGTTCGGGTCGTACTGCTGCTGGTCGTACTGCTGCGGGTACTGCTGCTGCGCCTGACCGTGATCGCCCTGCTGGCCGGTGCCCCAGTCGCCGTACTCCGACTGCTGCTGCGGCTGCTGCGGATAGTGCTGCGGCTGGCCGCCGTAGGCAGCTTGATGGCCGGCGTGGCCCTGCTGCCCTTCCCATCCGCCGTCCCCGTAGTACGGGTCCTGCGGATGCCACGGTTCGGAGCCTTCCTGGCCCCGGCCATACTCAGTCATCGATCCCCTAGAGCCGCGAGGCGGCGGTCGCGCGGCGTGTAGCCCGGCATCAGTTCCGCCTCTCTCTGTGCGGCCTCTGTTCGAACAGCGCCGCAGTCGCGCGGAACGTTACCGTATCGCGATCAGATGACCACTTCGACGCTCTCTCCGGGTGCTTTACCTGACACCCGTTCGGATTCGAGCGCCTGCTGGAGGATGATCACAGCGGCGGCCTGGTCGATGACGGAGCGGCCCTTCTTGGATTTCACACCCGAGGCGCGCAGTCCCTGGCTGGCCGTCACCGTGGTCATCCGCTCGTCCAGCAGCCTCACCGGTATCGGCGCGATGCCCTTGGCGAGCTCCTGGGCGAAGGCCCTGACCTTCACCGCGGCCGGGCCCTCGCCCCCCTTGAGGGAGCGAGGGAATCCGACGACGACCTCGATCGGCTCGTACTCCTCGACGATCTGCTTCAGCCGTCGATGAGCGGCCGGGACGTCCCGGCCGGGGACCGTCTCCACCGGGGTGGCGAGGATCCCGTCGGGGTCGCACGAGGCGACCCCGATCCGGGCGTCCCCGACGTCGATGGCGAGCCGGCGGCCTCTGCGCATCGTCACTTCGCGGTGTCCGTGACCAGACGCTCGACGGCCTCGACGGCCTCGCCGATCGCGGCCGGGTTCTGGCCGCCGCCCTGGGCGACGTCCGGCTTGCCGCCACCGCCGCCACCGAGGGTCTTGGCGGCCGCGCGGACCAGCTCGCCGGCCTTGAGGCCACGCTCACGGGCGGCCTCGTTGGTGGCGATGACCGTGAGCGGCTTGCCGTTGACCGTGGTGAACAGCGCCACGACCGCGGCCCGGCCGCCCTGGATGCGGCCGCGTACGTCGAGGACCAGCTTGCGCAGGTCGTCGGCGGTGGTGCCGTCCGGGACCTGGCCGGTGACGAGGGCGATGCCGCGGACGTCCTTGGCGGACTCGGCGAGACCGCCCGCGGCCTGCAGGACCTTCTCGGCGCGGAACTTCTCGATCTCCTTCTCGGCGTCCTTCAGCTTGCCGAGCATGGCGGAGACCTTCTCCGGGAGCTCCTCCGGGCGGCCCTTGATCAGCTCCTGGAGCTGGGCGACGACCGTGTGCTCACGGGCGAGGAAGTTGTAGGCGTCGACGCCGACGAGGGCCTCGATACGGCGCACACCCGAGCCGATCGACGACTCGCCGAGCAGCTTGACCAGGCCGAGCTGCGAGGTGTTGTGCACATGGGTGCCGCCGCACAGCTCCTTGGAGAAGTCGCCGATGGTCACGACGCGGACGCGCTCGCCGTACTTCTCGCCGAACTCGGCGATGGCGCCCTGCTTCTTGGCCTCGTCGAGGCTCAGGATCTCGGCGTGTACGTCGAGGTCGCGGGCGAGCACCTCGTTGATCTTCTGCTCGACGTCGGTCATGACGGCCGTGGGAACGGCGGACGGGGAGCCGAAGTCGAAGCGGAAGCGGCCGGGCTGGTTCTCGGAACCGGCCTGGGCGGCCGTCGGGCCGAGCGCGTCACGCAGGGCCTGGTGGGTGAGGTGGGTGGCCGAGTGGGCGCGGGCGATGGCCGTACGGCGGCGGGAGTCGATCGAGGCGTGGGCCTTGGCACCGACGGTGACCTCGCCGAACTGCACGACGCCCTTGTGGACGTAGACGCCCGGGACCGGCTTCTGGCAGTCGCGGATCTCGATGACGGCACCGGAGTCGACCTTGATCCTGCCGGTGTCGCCGATCTGGCCGCCGCCCTCGGCGTAGAACGGGGTGCGGTCCAGGACGATCTCGACCTCGTCGCCCTCGGTGGCGGCCGGGGAGGAGGTGCCGTCGACGAGGATGCCGACGATCGTGGACTCGCCGTCGGTGTCCGCGTAGCCGATGAACTCGGTCTCGCCGACCTTGTCCGCGATCTCGCGGTAGGCACCGGCGCCGGCGTGGCCGGTCTTCTTGGCCTGCGCGTCGGCCTTGGCGCGCTCCCGCTGCTCCTTCATCAGGCGCCGGAAGCCGTCCTCGTCCACGGACAGCCCCTGCTCGGCGGCCATCTCCAGGGTGAGGTCGATCGGGAAGCCCCAGGTGTCGTGGAGCAGGAACGCCTTGTCGCCGGACAGGACCGTGCCACCGGACTGCTTGGTCTCGGTGACGGCGGTGTCGAGGATGTTCGTGCCGCCCTTGAGGGCCTTGAGGAACGCGTTCTCCTCGGCGACGGCGACCTTCTCGATCCGCTCGCGGTCGGTGACGAGCTCGGGGTACTGCTGGCCCATCATGGCGATCACGGTGTCGATCAGGTCGAGCACGACCGGACCGGTGGCGCCGAGCAGGCGCATGTTGCGGATGGCGCGGCGCATGATGCGGCGCAGGACGTAACCGCGGCCCTCGTTGCCGGGGGTCACACCGTCGCCGATGAGCATCACGGACGTCCGCATGTGGTCGGTGACCACGCGCAGGGAGACGTCCGACGCGTGGGCGTCGCCGTACGCGACACCCGTCAGCTCGGTGGCCTTCTTGATGACGGCCATGGAGGTGTCGATCTCGTACATGTTCTGCACGCCCTGCAGAATCATCGCGAGCCGCTCGAGGCCGAGGCCCGTGTCGATGTTCTTGCTGGGGAGCTCGCCGAGGATCTCGAAGTTGTCCTTGCCGATGCCCTCGCCGCGCTCGTACTGCATGAAGACGAGGTTCCAGATCTCCACGTACCGCTCGTCGTTGACGGCGGGGCCGCCCTCGACGCCGAACTCGGGGCCGCGGTCGTAGTTGATCTCGGAACAGGGGCCACAGGGTCCGGGGACGCCCATGGACCAGTAGTTGTCCTTCATGCCGAGGCGCTGGATGCGCTCCTTGGGCACGCCGATGATCTCGTTCCAGATGCGCTCGGCCTCGTCGTCGTCCTTGTAGACGGTGATCCAGAGCTTCTCCGGCTCCAGGCCGTAACCACCCTTGTCCTGGGGGCTGGTGAGCAGCTCCCAGGCGTACTTGATGGCGCCTTCCTTGAAGTAGTCGCCGAAGGAGAAGTTGCCGCACATCTGGAAGAACGTGCCGTGCCGGGTGGTCTTGCCGACTTCTTCGATGTCGGGCGTGCGCACGCACTTCTGCACGCTGGTCGCGCGCGCCCACGGCGGCTTGACCTCACCGAGGAAGTAGGGCTTGAAGGGGACCATGCCGGCGGGGACCAGGAGCAGAGTCGGGTCGTCCGCGATGAGCGACGCCGAAGGGACGACGGTGTGACCGCGCTCCTCGTAGAAGCTCAGCCAGCGGCGGCGGATCTCGGCCGACTCCATCAGTGGTCCTCGTTTCGGTTGTACGGGTACGTCCGGTACGTCGATCCCTCGACGTACTTCGGGTTGTTGCGGTTCTCGATGGCGGTGTACCGCCGGGGTGCGGGGAGTTCGGGGTCGACCGGGGCGTTCAGCCCCAGTGCGTCGCCCAGTTCTTCCTCCCGCTGGGCCATGTTGTCGCGCACGTCGAGCGCGAAGCCCACCGCGCGGTCCTTGATGCGGTGACCGGCTTCGAGCGCCTTGTTGGCCGCGGTCGCGGCGAGGCTCTCGGGGGTCAGCTGCCTCAGCTTGCGGTTGACCTTGGTGGTGGCCCACACACCGGCGGCGACGCCCGTGCTGAACCAGAACGTACGGCGGAACATCGCTAGGTCTCAGTCCTTCTTCCGCTTGCTCCGTCGTGACGCCGGAACGGTGCGGCCCACGATCACGGTACGCCGGGGTGCCTTGGCGGGCACGTCGTCCTTGCGGCCGCTGATCGCTCTGCGCACGCCGTATCCGAAGGCCGCGACCTTGACCAGGGGGCCGCCGAAGGTGGAGGCGACGGTGGTGGACAACGCGGAGGCGTTGGAGGTGACCTCCTGGACGTCCGAGGCGATCGCGTCCACCCGGTCGATCTGGGTCTGCGCGGAGCGCACCGCCGAGGAGGCGTCCGCCAGGAGCGGGACGGCCTGGTCGGTCACGTCCGCCACCAGCTTGGTGGTCGCCCTGAGCGTCTGGGCCAGCCTCGCCAGCGCGACGGCGAGGAAGGACACCAGGATCGCCCAGAAGACGGCCACCAGGATCCCGGCCACCTCGCCACCGGACACCGCGCACCCGCTCCCTGTACGTGCCTGAACATCGAAAAAGTCGTGCAGTGAGCCTATCGCGCCGCGGGCGGGCCTCCGCACCGGATTACCGTGCGCGCGGGGCCGCGTCGCGCGGAGCGATTGTACGGACCGAACACGCTTCAGTACGCTCCGTGTTCCATGCGTGACGATCGGCTCTGCGACGGCAATCTCCCCCTCGAACTGGACGCGTTCGTGGGCCGCTCGGCCGAACTCGCCGCACTCTCGCTGGCTCTGGAGAGCTCGCGCCTGGTGACCCTGACCGGCCCGGGTGGCATCGGCAAGTCCCGGCTGGCGGCACGGGCGGCGCTGCGGGACGGGGCGTGGCGGGTCGATCTGGCGTCGGTGCGCGATCCGGAGTTCGTCGACTTCGCGGTCGTGGAAGCGCTGGGGCTGACCGACCACACCACCCGGCTGCCGCGCGAGATCCTGCTCGCGCACCTGGCGCGGCCGGGGCGTGAACTCCTGCTGGTTCTCGACGGGTTCGAGCACTTGGTGGACGTCTGCGCCGAGCTGGTGACCGATCTGCTGCACCGGGCGCCGGGGCTGAGGGTGCTCGCCGTGGGCCGCCGGCCGCTGTCGGTGGCGGGCGAGCGGGTGTTCGCGCTGGAGCCGCTCACCGAGGCCGAGGCCGTGGAGCTCTTCGTGGACCGGGCGGGCCGGCAGGGCGTGTCCGTCGCCGCCGATCCCGACGTACGGGAACTGTGCCGGCGCCTCGACGGCATCCCGCTCGCCGTGGAACTGGCCGCCGGGCGGCTGCGGGCGCTGTCCCCCGGTCAGCTGCTGGAGCGGCTCGACGACCGGTTCCGGCTGCTGACCGGCGGGGGGCGGGACACGCTGCCCCGGCATCGGACGCTGCGTACGGCGATCGGCTGGAGCCATGAGCTGTGCACGCCTCCGGAGCGGCTGCTGTGGTCCCGCCTGTCGGTGTTCGCGGGGCTGTTCGACCTGGAGGCCGTGGAGTACGTGTGCAGCGGCAACGGGCTGGCAGAGCAGGACGTTCTCGACGTGCTGACGGAGCTGCTCGCGCAGTCCGTGGTCGGTCGCGAGGAGACCGCGACGGGCGTGCGCTACCGGATGCTGGACACGGTCCGGGTGTACGGCGCCGAGTGGCTGGAGGCGACCGGGGACGCGGACCGGCTGCGGCGACGGCACCGCGACTGGTATCTGGGCCTGGCGACCTGGTGCGAGCTGGACTGGTTCTCCCCGCGGCAGGCCGAGGTGGCCGCCCGTGTCGACGCGGAGCTGCCGAATCTGCGCAGCGCCCTGGAGCACTGCCTCGGCGACCCGGAGGAGGCGCATCTGGGCCAGTACCTGGCGGGCTCGCTCTGGTTCTTCTGGGTCGGCTGCGGACGGCTGTCGGAGGGCCGGCACTGGCTGGAGCAGGCCGTGCGGCTGGAGTCCGACAACGAACTGCCTCGGCTCAAGGCCCTGTGGGTGCTCGGCTACGTCGCGATCCTCCAGGGCGACACGGTGCCGGCGCTGGCCGCGCTCCATGAGTGCCGGGAGGAGGCGGAGCGGTCCGCGAACCCGACGGCGGTGGCGTACGCCGAGCACCGCACCGGCTGCCTGGCCCTGGTCAGCGACGACATGGCCCGCGCGGAGACGCTGCTGCGCTCGGCGCTGGAGCGTTACCAGGAGATCGGCGAGCTCAACAGCAACGTCCTGATGGGCCAGGTCGAGCTGGCGATGACGCGCGCGTTCCAGGGCGACCTGCCGGAGGCGGTACGGCTGTGCCAGGACGTCCGCCGGGTCTGCGAGGACCACGGCGAGGGCTGGACCAGGTCGTACGCGCTGTATGTGCTGGCGTACGCGGCCTGGAGCGAGGGCGATCTGGCGGCGGCCCGCACGCTGCTGACCGACTGCCTGGGCGCCGCCCACGCCTTCCACGATCTGCTCGGCTCGGTGCTGACGCTCGAACTGCTGGCGCTGGTCACGGCGGCCCAGGGTGATACAGCGGAGGCCGCGGTGCTGCAGGGCGCCGCCGCCTCGATGTGGCCCTCGGTGGGTCTGCCGCTGTTCGGCTCCGCCTACTACAACGCGCCGCACGAGCTGTGCGAGGCGACGGCCCGCGAGGACCTGGGCGACGAGCCGTACGCGGAGTTCCTGCGGACCGGGGGCCGGCTCGGCCGGGACGCGGCCGTGGCCCGGGCGCTGGGGCGCAGTCCGCGGGCGTTGCCCGTACCGCGCGGACCGGCACGGCACGCTCAGGGCGGCGTCGCCATGCAGGAACCCGCCGCCTCGCCCACCCGCAAGGGTGGGGAGACGACGGGCTGAGGTGATGCGTGTCCTACGTCCGGCTGGTGATCAGCGGGCGTAGTACTCGACGACGAGCTGCTCGTCGCAGATCACCGGGATCTCCTTGCGGTTCGGCTCGCGGTCCAGGCGGAACGCCAGGGCGCCGAGGTTCACCTGGAGGTAGCGCGGGGTCTCACCGTCGGGGGCGAACCCACCGGCGCGGGCGACCTCGAACAGCGTCTTGCTGCGGCTGCGCTCGCGGACCATCACGACGTCGTCGGGACGGACGCGGAACGACGGCTTGTCGACCTTGCCGCCGTTGACCTCGATGTGACCGTGGACGACCATCTGGCGGGCCTGGTAGATCGTGCGGGCGATGCCCGAACGCAGGACCAGCGCGTCGAGACGGCGCTCGAGCTCGATGATCAGGGCCTCGCCGGTCTTGCCCTGCACCTTGGAGGCACGCTCGTAGGCGCGGACGAGCTGACGCTCGGACACGTCGTACTGCGCACGCAGACGCTGCTTCTCGAGCAGACGGACCTTGTAGTCCGAGTTCTGCTTGCGGCCACGGCCGTGCTCACCCGGGGGGTAGGGGCGCGCCTCGAAGTACTTGACGGCCTTCGGGGTCAGCGCGATGCCGAGGGCACGCGACTTCTTGACCTTGGGGCGGGACTGGTTCGCCACAATCTCTCATTTCTCAGTGTTCGGCTCGTCAGGGTTGAGGGAGGTCGCATCCGCAGCCGGGGAAACCCTCCGGGTCCGTTGCCGGGCCTGATGGGCAGCCGCTCCCCTGGTCTGGGCACATACGTGCAGCACGCGAGTGGCCCACCGACCGGTCCCGTCGTACGACGAGTGGTGGTGGGCTGCCCGCGACACCAATCGAACGGTGCGCGACGCTCCTGGAGCCGATCCGGGGACTGGGTCCTCTGACTGGCTCCGGCTGACTGTCCTGTTCTGACTGCACAGGACGCAGCACTCCGAGGGATTCTACAGGGCGCTCAGGACCGCTTGCGACCGAGGTGCGCTCTGGTCCACTCGACCGCGTCCGCGTACCGCGCCTCGGCGCCGTGCCGGGTCGGCGTGTAGTACTCGCGGTCCTTGAGGGCGTCCGGGGCGTACTGCTGCTCGGCGATGCCCTCGGGCAGGTCGTGCGGATACACATACCCCTGCGCGTGGCCGAGCTTGGCGGCGCCCTTGTAGTGCCCGTCACGCAGGTGGGGCGGCACGGATCCGGCCAGTCCCTTGCGTACGTCCTCCATGGCGGCGCCGATCGCCATGGTCGCGGCGTTGGACTTGGGGGCCAGCGCGAGGGCGATGGTGGCGTGGCTGAGGGTCAGCGCGGCCTCGGGGAAGCCGATCATGGCGACGGCTTGGGCGGCGGCGACCGCGATCGGCAGGGCTTGGGGATCGGCCAGGCCGATGTCCTCGCTCGCGGAGATCATCAGGCGGCGGGCGATGAAGCGGGGGTCCTCGCCGGCCTCGATCATGCGGGCCAGATAGTGCAGCGCCGCGTCCACGTCGGAGCCCCTGATGGACTTGATGAGGGCGCTGGCCACGTCGTAGTGCTGGTCGCCGTCGCGGTCGTACTTCACGGCCGCGCGGTCGACCGTCTCCTCGAGCGTGGTGAGGGAGACCTCCGCCTCGCCCTTGTCGAGCGCGGCCCCGGCGGCGGCCTCCAGGGCGGTCAGGGCCCGGCGGGCGTCGCCGCCGGCGATCCGCAGGAGGTGGTCCTCGGTGTCCTCGGGGAGGGCGACGGCGTCCTTGAGGCCGCGGTCGTCGCCGAGCGCCCTGCGCAGAAGCCCGCGCAGATCGTCGTCCGTGAGGGGTTCGAGGGTCAGCAGGAGCGAGCGGGACAGCAGCGGGGAGATCACCGAGAAGTACGGGTTCTCGGTGGTCGCCGCGATCAGGGTGACCCAGCGGTTCTCGACGGCCGGGAGGAGGGAATCCTGCTGTGCCTTGCTGAAACGGTGGATCTCGTCGAGGAAGAGGACGGTCTCCTTGCCGTACCCGCCGGTGGCACGGCGGGCTCCCTCGATGACCGCGCGGACCTCCTTGACGCCCGCGGTGATCGCCGACAGTTCGACGAAGCGCTTGTTGGTGGCCTTGGAGACGACGTAGGCCAGGGTCGTCTTGCCGGTGCCGGGCGGACCCCACAGGATCACCGAGGACGGGCCCGCCGGGCCGCCCGTGGCCTCGCCGACCAGGCGGCGCAGGGGCGAGCCGGGCTTCAGCAGATGCTGCTGGCCCACCACCTCGTCGAGGGTGCGCGGGCGCATCCGCACCGCCAGGGGGCTCCCGGCGGGGTCCTTCTCCTGGCGCTCTTCGGCGGCTGCGGTGAACAGGTCGGGCTCCACGTCAAGAACCCTAATTCACCGCACTGACAATCCGGCCGGCGCCTGTGCGGCGGCCGGTCAGCTGGTCCAGAAGTCCCACCAGCGCGTCAGGATCAGCATGCCGATGATCCCGATGTGCAGGACCGGCAGCACCCAGGTGAACTCGCCGAAGAAGCTCTTCAGCCAGCGCGGGGCGGGCAGGAAGCCGTTGCGCACGTTGAACGAGGTCACGTACCAGAACATGATGATCGTCGCGACCCAGGCCAGGGAGCACCACAGGCACAGCGCGTTGATCCGGTACAGCGACTGGAACATCAGCCAGGCGCAGAAGGAGACGCCGAAGAGGGTGCCGGCGTTGAAGGTCAGCCAGTACCAGCGCGGGAAGCGGGCGCGGGCCAGCAGGCTCATGCCGACGCCGATGACGATGCCGTAGGTGACGAGGCCGAGCACCGGGTTGGGGAACCCGAAGGCGGCGGCCTGCTTCGACTCCATCACGCTGCCGCAGGAGACGACGGGGTTCAGACTGCAGCCCGGGGTGAAGGTCGTGCCCGCGACCTTGGCCTCGAGCAGCTTGAACTTGTCGATCGTGATGACCCACGCGGCGAGCAGGCCGGCCGCGCCGGTGAGCAGCAGCATGATGGCGAAGGCACGACTGCCACCCACCAGCCGTGGCTCGGCGGCGGTCCGCTCGGGCTCGGTGGAGACGTCTTTGACTGTGGTCTTGCTCATCACGCCGATTCCGTCTGCTTGAGAGTTGGACCTTCTTCGGGCAGGGGCCATTGTGCCGTACACGGGCCCGTGTCCACCGTTCGGTGGACATAAGGAAGTACGTCTGGCCGCCCCTGAGCGTTCGGTTCCGGCCGAGGTTCGAGGGCATGACACAGCACACGCGGGGCCGAAGGCCCGCGTGCGTGGCGCTCATATGTCGGAATCGCCCGGCAGGACGAATCGGTACCCGCCGGGTTGACGGCCCACCAGAAAGGTGCCGGGTCCCCTGCAAGGACCCGGCACCTCAGCACGCCGTATCAGCCGAGCCGTGCTTCCAGCTCGGCCACGATCTCGTTCACGCCGATCGCCGTCTGCTCGCCGGACTCCATGTCCTTGAGCTGGACGACACCCTCGGCGAGGTCGCGTTCGCCGGCGACGACCGTGTAGCGGGCGCCGCTGCGGTTGGCGTTCTTCATGGCGCCCTTGAGGCCCTTGGCCCCGTAGGAGAAGTCGGCCGCGATGCCCACCTTGCGCAGCTCGGTGACCTTCGCGAAGAGGATCCGACGGGCCTCCTCGCCCAGCGGGACCGCGAAGACACTGGTCGTGGAGGGAAGTTCGAGTTCGACGCCCTCCGCCTCCAGCGCCAGCACCGTGCGGTCGACGCCCAGCGCCCAGCCCACCGACGGCAGCGCGGGGCCGCCGATCATCTCGGACAGGCCGTCGTAGCGACCGCCGCCGCCCACCGCGGACTGGGAGCCCAGGCCGTCGTGGACGAACTCGAAGGTCGTACGGGTGTAGTAGTCCAGGCCGCGCACCAGCCTGGGGTCGTCCTCGAAGGCGACGCCCGCCGCGGTGATCAGTTCGCGGACCTCCTCGTGGTACGCCTTGCAGGCGTCGCAGAGGTAGTCACGCAGGAGCGGGGCGTCGCCGAGCTGCTTCTGGACCGCTTCGCGCTTGTCGTCCAGGACGCGCAGCGGGTTGATCTCCGCGCGGCGCAGGGTCTCCTCGTCGAGGTCGAGCCCCCGGAGGAAGGTCTGCAGCGCCTCCCGGTACACCGGACGGCACTCCTTGTCGCCCAGGCTGTTCAGGAGGATGCGGAAGTCGCGCAGCCCCAGCGAGCGGTACGCCTGGTCGGCCAGGATGATCAGCTCGGCGTCCAGCGCCGGGTCCTCGGCACCGATCGCCTCGGCGCCCACCTGGGAGAAGTGGCGGTAACGGCCCTTCTGCGGGCGCTCGTAGCGGTAGTACGAGCCCGAGTACCAGAGCTTGACGGGGAGGTTGCCCGCCTTGTGGAGGTTGGCCTCCAGCGCCGCGCGCAGCACGGAGGCGGTGCCCTCGGGGCGCAGGGCGAGCCTGTCGCCGCCCTTGGTCTCGAAGGCGTACATCTCCTTGGTCACGATGTCGGTGGACTCACCGACACCGCGCGCGAACAGCTCGACGCTCTCGAAGCCGGGTGTCTCGATGTAGCCGTAGCCGGAGTTGCGCAGCGGAGCCGCGATCGCCTCGCGCACCGCGAGGAACTTCGCGCTGTCCGGCGGGATGAGGTCGTACGTGCCCTTGGGGGCCTTGAAGGTGCTCACGGAAAGTCTCGTCACATTCCTCGTCGGGGAGCGTCGGCATGCGCTCCCGGGCCGGCGGCGGCCACCTGCCGCAGATACGGGTTGGTGGCACGCTCACGGCCGATGGTCGTGTGCTCGTTGTGGCCGGGCAGCACCACGGTCGAGTCGTCGAGAGGCAGGACCACGCGGGCCAGGGACTCGAGCATGTCGTCCATGGAGCCACCGGGGAAATCGGTGCGTCCGATGGAGCCGGCGAACAGCAGGTCGCCCGAGAAGAGAAGCGGAGGAATGTCCGCCGCCTCGGGCATGCCGAAGGTCACCGACCCCCTGGTATGGCCGGGCGCGTGCGCCACGGTGAGCTCCAGTCCCGCCAGTTCCAGCTTCACGCCGTCGGTCAGTTCCCTGACGTCGTCCGGCTCCCCCACGGTCAGCTCGCCCATGAGCGGCATCCCGATGGAGCGGCCGAGCGCCTTCTCCGGGTCGCTCATCATGAACCGGTCCTCGGGGTGGATCCACGCGGGTACGTCGTGCGCGCCGCAGACCGGGACGACCGAGGCCACATGGTCGATGTGGCCATGGGTGAGGACGACGGCGACGGGCTTGAGCCGATGCTTCTTCAGTGCCTCTTCGACTCCCTGGGCGGCCTGATGGCCCGGGTCGATGATCACGCACTCCTCACCGGCGGCGGGGGCGACGAGATAACAGTTCGTCCCCCAGGCCCCGGCGGGGAACCCGGCAATGAGCACGATCGTCCTTCGTTGTGTCGATAAGGGTGGGCTTGAAAAGCGGCTGCGCCTGTGGTCAGAGCCTACCGGCGCTGCCGTTTCCTCAGCGAACCCATATACGGTACGGGGCACACGCACGCGGTCGGCTCACTAGACGCAGGCGTCCCAGCAGGCGTACGAGACGCATGAGGAGAGAACCCGGTGGTCACCCAGGAACAGCGGAAGCGGCAGCTCGCCCGGGAGAAGTTCTTGCGGCAGCAGCAGCGGCGCACGGCCGCGCGGCGCAAGGCCCGCATGCGCAACTCCGTGATCGCGTCGGTGCTCGGCGTGATCCTGGTGGGCAGTCTGGCGCTCTATACGTCGGACGTCCTCAAGGGAGACGACGACAAGTCCGACGCCGCCGCGGCCACGCCGTCGCCGACGCCCAGCGCGATCGCCGACCCGTGCAAGAAGCCCGCGGAGGGCAAGGTCAAGACGGCGACCTGGAAGAAGGAGCCGTCGCTGACGATCGACAAGTCGGCGAAGTACACGATGAAGCTGGCGACGACGTGCGGTGACATAGACATCGCGCTCAAGACGAAGGCGGCCCCGCACACCGTCAACTCGTTCGACTTCCTCGCGGCCAAGGGCTACTTCGACCACACCAAGTGCCACCGGCTCACCACCAACGGCATCTACGTGCTCCAGTGCGGCGACCCGACGGGCAGCGGCAGCGGTGGTCCCGGCTACACGATCCCGGACGAGAACCTGAAGGACAAAAGCCTCAAGAACAACATCTACCCGGCGGGCACCATCGCGATGGCGAACACCGGCAAGGCGCACACCGGAGGCAGCCAGTTCTTCCTCGTCTACCAGGACAGTCAGCTGCCGCCGAGCTACACGCCGTTCGGGACCGTCTCCGAGTCCGGTATGACGGTCCTGAAGAAGATCGCGGCCGCGGGTGAGAGCACCGGAGCGGGTGACGGCGCTCCCAACGCAACGGTCGTGATCAACAAGGCGACTGTCACCAAATCCTGACCCCCAACAGCCAAATTTCGGTCGCGCGGGATGCGGACAGGCAACCCGCCGGTCGCCTATGTTGGCCGTGACGAAACTGTGGACGATGCCCGGGGGTGCTGAAGCCCCATGCAGGCATCATGTGGAGGAGGCGCTGTGAGCAGCGACCCGTGGGGCCGCGTCGACGAGACGGGGACCGTGTACGTGCGTACGGCCGACGGCGAGCAGGTCGTCGGTTCCTGGCAGGCCGGCTCCCCTGAGGAGGCGCTGGCCTACTTCGAGCGCAAGTACGAGGGCCTGGTTGTCGAGATCGGCCTCCTCGAGAAGCGAGTGAAGACCACCGATCTGTCGGCGAAGGACGCGCAGGTCGCCATCGACCACATCCGCGAGCAGGTGGACGCGCACCACGCGGTCGGTGATCTGGACGCCCTCAAGGTGCGTCTGGACAAGCTCGTGGAGACGGTCGAGAAGCGCCGCGAGGAGCGCAAGCAGCAGCGCGCCAAGCAGTCCGACGAGGCCCGTCACTCCAAGGAGGCGCTGGTCGTCGAGGCGGAGGAGCTGGCCCAGTCCGACCAGTGGCGGGCGGCCGGTGAGCGGCTGCGGGCCCTGGTGGACACCTGGAAGGGTCTGCCGCGGCTGGACCGCAAGTCCGACGACGAGCTGTGGCACCGCTTCTCGCACGCCCGGTCGGCGTTCTCCAAGCGTCGCAAGGCCCACTTCGCCTCGCTCGACGCACAGCGCGAGGAGGCCCGCAAGACCAAGGAACGGCTGGTCTCCGAGGCCGAGGCGCTGTCCGGCTCCACCGACTGGGGTCCGACGGCCGCCCGCTACCGCGAGCTGATGGCGGAGTGGAAGGCCGCGGGCCGGGCCCAGCGCGAGCACGAGGACGACCTGTGGAACCGCTTCCGCGGCGCCCAGGACGTCTTCTTCGCCGCTCGCAGCTCGGTCTTCGCCGAGCGTGACGCCGAGCAGACGGAGAACCTGAAGCTCAAGGAGGAGCTGGCCGGGGAGGCCGAGAAGATCCTCCCGGTCACCGACCTCAAGGCGGCGCGGTCCGCGTTCCGCCAGATCAACGAGCGCTGGGAGGCCATCGGCCACGTCCCGCGCGACGCGCGTCCCAAGGTCGAGGGCCGGATGCACGCCGTCGAGCGGGCCATCCAGGAGGCCGAGGAGACCGAGTGGCGCCGGACGAACCCGGAGGCACGCGCGCGTGCCGAGGGTCTCACCGGTCAGCTCCAGGACGCCGTGGCCAAGCTCCAGCGCCAGATCGAGCAGGCCCGCGCCCAGGGCAACAACGCCCGCGCCGACAAGCTCGAGCGTGAGCTGGAGGGCCGCCAGGCGCTTCTGGACCAGGCGCTGAAGGGCCTGCAGGAGTTCGGCGGCTGACAGCCGCGGTTCAGCTGCCGCTACGACGAGAAGGGCCCCGTACGTCGTGTACGGGGCCCTTCTCGTGCTCTGCCCTACGCCCGGGCGCGCGCCGACGTCACGCGGTAGACGTCGTAGACGCCCTCCACGCCGCGTACCGCCTTCAGGACGTGGCCGAGGTGCTTCGGGTCGCCCATCTCGAAGGTGAAGCGGGAGGTGGCGACGCGGTCGCGGGAGGTCTGGACGGCCGCGGAGAGGATGTTGACGTGCTGGTCGGACAGGACGCGGGTGACGTCGGAGAGGAGCCGGGAGCGGTCCAGGGCCTCGACCTGGATGGCGACCAGGAAGACCGAGGACTGGGTGGGCGCCCACTCGACCTCGAGGATGCGCTCGGGCTCGCGGGACAGTGACTCCACGTTCACACAGTCGCTGCGGTGAACCGATACGCCGCTACCGCGGGTGACGAAACCGATGATGGGGTCGCCGGGTACGGGGGTGCAGCAGCGGGCGAGCTTGACCCACACGTCGTCGACGCCCTTGACGACGACGCCCGGGTCGGTGCTGGTGCGGCGCTTGCGCCCGCGGCCGTGGGACGGTGGGACCGACTCGTCGATCTCCTCGGTGGCCGCCTCCTCGCCGCCGAGCGCGGAGACGAGTTTCTGCACGATGTTCTGCGCGGAGACATGCCCCTCGCCGATCGCCGCGTACAGCGCGGAGATGTCGGAGTACCGCATCTCGTGCGCGAGCGTGACCAGGGAGTCGCCGGTCAGGATGCGCTGGATCGGCAGGTTCTGCTTGCGCATCGCACGGACGATGGCGTCCTTGCCCTGCTCGATCGCCTCGTCGCGGCGCTCCTTGGAGAACCAGGCCCGGATCTTGTTGCGGGCCCGCGGGGACTTGACGAACCCGAGCCAGTCGCGGGACGGGCCCGCGCCGGCCGCCTTGGAGGTGAAGACCTCCACCAAGTCGCCGTTGTCCAGGGTGGATTCGAGCGGTACGAGACGGCCGTTGACCCTCGCCCCTATGGTGCGGTGGCCGACCTCGGTGTGGACCGCGTACGAGAAGTCCACGGGTGTCGCGCCGGCGGGCAGCGCTATCACGTCGCCCTTGGGGGTGAAGACGAAGACCTCGTTGCGCGACAGGTCGAAGCGCAGGGACTCCAGGAACTCTCCGGGGTCCTCGGTCTCCTTCTGCCAGTCGAGCAACTGGCGCAGCCACGCCATGTCGTTGAGGTGGTCGTCCTTGCCGGTGGTCCTCGGCTGGTCCGAACGCACCTTGGAGGTCCCGGCGACGGCCTCCTGCTTGTACTTCCAGTGCGCGGCGATGCCGTACTCGGCGCGGCGGTGCATGTCGAAGGTGCGGATCTGGAGCTCGACGGGCTTGCCGTTGGGGCCGATGACCGTGGTGTGCAGCGACTGGTACATGTTGAACTTGGGCATCGCGATGTAGTCCTTGAACCGCCCCGGAACCGGGTTCCAGCGGGCGTGGACGGTGCCCAGGGCCGCGTAGCAGTCCCTGACCGTGTCCACGAGGACGCGGATGCCCACCAGGTCGTAGATCTCCGCGAAGTCACGGCCGCGGACGATCATCTTCTGGTAGACGCTGTAGTAGTGCTTCGGACGGCCGGTGACGGTCGCCTTGATGCGGGCCGCGCGCAGATCCTGCTGCACCTCGTCGGTCACTATGGCGAGGTACTCGTCGCGCTTGGGGGCGCGCTCGGCGACGAGGCGGACGATCTCGTCGTACATCTTGGGGTAGAGGATCGCGAAGGCGAGGTCCTCCAGTTCCCACTTGATGGTGTTCATGCCCAGGCGGTGGGCGAGCGGCGCGTAGATCTCGAGGGTCTCGCGCGCCTTCTTCTCCTGCTTCTCGCGCTTGAGATAGCGCATGGTGCGCATGTTGTGCAGGCGGTCGGCGAGCTTGATGACCAGGACGCGCGGGTCCTTGGCCATGGCGACGACCATCTTGCGCACGGTCTCGGCCTGGGCGGCCTCGCCGAACTTGACCTTGTCCAGCTTGGTGACGCCGTCGACGAGCAGGGCGACCGAGTCGCCGAAGTCGCGGCGCAGCTGGTCCAGGCCGTACTCGGTGTCCTCGACGGTGTCGTGGAGGAGGCCCGCCATGAGGGTGGCGGGGTCCATGCCGAGCTCGGCGAGGATGGTGGTCACCGCGAGGGGGTGCGTGATGTACGGGTCGCCGCTCTTGCGCTTCTGGCCGCGGTGCCAGCGCTCGGCGACCTGGTAGGCGGTCTCGATCTTGCGGAGGGTCGCGGTCTCGATCTTCGGGTCGTTGCTGCGCACTATCCGCAGCAGCGGCTCCAGGACCGGGTTGTACGGGTTGGAGCGCTGGACGCCGAGGCGGGCGAGACGGGCGCGGACGCGGTTGGAGGAGCCGGAGCGGGCGGGCTGGCCGGCCGGCGGGCGGACCGCGGCGGGCGTGGACGCGGGCGCGGGGCGCTCGGGCGCGGCCGGCTTGGGGCGCGGCTGCTCGGCCGACTTGTCGACGGGCGCGGACTGGGCGTGCTCGACCGAGCCCTGCGCGGCGTTCTTCGCGCTCGGCGCGGGCGTGGCCGCGGCGCCTGCCGAAGGCTCGGGCTTGGCGGCGGTCAGTGGCTGGGCCTCGTCTGGCAAGAGGACTCCTCGTGCGCGATCCGGGTCCCCCGATCAGGCTCCGGAGACCCCATGGTAGCGATCCTGCGGCTCGGGATCGCCTTCAGGCCGATGTGAGGACCGTCTACCGGAGAAACGCGAGGGGCCGCCGCCGGCATTCCGGAGGGGTCCCGGAGCCCCGGTGGAGCGCGAAACGGCCGCCCCGGATCAACCGGGACGGCCGTTTCGTGAGACATGGAGCACTACGTGGGTCTCAGACCACCAGCAGCGCTTCCAGTGGAGCGCCCTCCAGGGCCGACTCCAGGCGGGGGCGGCCCGCGAGGAACCCGAGTTCCATCAGGACCGCGAGGCCCGCGACCTGGGCGCCGGCCCTGCGGATCAGCTGGATCGCGGCCTCGGCGGTGCCGCCGGTGGCCAGGACGTCGTCGACGATCAGGACGCGGTCGTCGGCCGACAGGTCCTCGGCGTGCACCTCGATCTCCGCGGAGCCGTACTCCAGGTCGTACGCCTGGCCGAGGGTGGCTCCGGGGAGCTTGCCCGCCTTGCGTACGGGGATGAAGCCGAGGCCCGCTCGGACGGCCACCGGGGCGCCGAGGATGAAGCCACGGGCCTCCAGGCCGACGACCTTGGTCGCGCCGGTGCGCCCGGCGATCTCCGCGAGTGCGTCCGTCAGCGCGGTGAAGGCCGCCGGGTCCGCCAGGAGCGGGGTGATGTCCTTGAACATCACCCCCGGCTCCGGGTAGTCGGCCACATCACGGATGCGGCTGAACAGCAGTTCCTTGATGTCGGTCATCGCCGCTTCCCCGAGGGTCGGCCGCGGCCCCGGGTGCGCGAGGCGGGCTGGGTGCGCGGGCCGACGACCGCGTGGGCGTCCTCCGGCTCGTCACCGTACGCGCCCTCGCCGCGGGCCTCCGCCTGCTCCCCCTCGGCGCCGGCCTGGGCGCGCTTGGCCAGGACCCGCTTCCGGAGGGACTTCATCTGCGGCTCGAGCTCCTTGAGGTCCGCCACGAGCGGCGTCGCGATGAAGATCGAGGAGTACGCGCCGGCGGCGAGGCCGACGAACAGCGACAGCGAGATGTCGTTGAGCGTGCCCGCGCCGAGGAAACCGCCACCGATGAACAGCAGGCCCGCCACCGGCAGCAGCGCGACCACCGTGGTGTTGATGGAGCGGACCAGGGTGCCGTTGATCGACCGGTTGGCGACGTCGCTGTACGTCCAGCGGGTCTGCTTGGTGATGTCCTTCGTCTGCTCCTTGAGGGAGTCGAAGACGACCACCGTGTCGTAGAGCGAGTAACCGAGGATGGTCAGCAGACCGATCACCGTGCCCGGCGTGACCTCGAAGCCGACGAGGGCGTAGATGCCGACGGTGATGGTGATGTCGTGGATCAGTGCGACGAGCGCCGCGATGGCCATGCGCCACTCGAAGGCGATCGCCAGATAGATCACCACCAGGACCATGAAGATCGCCAGACCCTGCCAGGCCTTGTTCGCGATCTGGTCGCCCCAGCTGGGACCGACGAGGTCGGCGGCGATCTTCTCCGGGTCGACCTTGAAGTCCGACGCGAGCTTGTTCTTGATCTCGTCGGACTGCGTGGTGTCCATGCCGGCGATCTGGATGCGCAGCGTGCCGTTGCCCAGCTTCTGCACGACGGCGTCGTGGCCGGAGGCCTCTTCCGCGTACTCCTGGGCCTGGGAGACCGAGATGCTGGTCTTCTCGGTGGTGAAGACGGCGCCGCCCTGGAAGTCGATGCCCATGTTCAGGCCGCGCACCGCCAGGCCGACGATGGCCGTGATGGTGATCAGGATCGAGATGCCGTACCAGAGCTTGCGGTGGCCGACGAAGTCGTAACTGATCTCGCCACGGTGCAGTCGGGCGCCGAGGTTGCCGAGTTTCGACATGCTCACGCCTCCTTCGTCTCAACGGGGGCGGGACGGCGGGTGCGGCGCAGTGGCGCCTTGGCACCCAGGCTCTTCGGGTCGAGGCCGGACCACTTGTTGCCGCTCGCGAAGAACGGACGGCGGGCCAGCAGCGTCATCAGCGGCTTGGTGAAGAAGAAGACCACGACGACGTCGAGGACGGTGGTCAGACCCAGCGTGAACGCGAAGCCCTGGACCTTGCCGACGGTGACGATGAACAGCACCGCCGCGGCGAGGAACGACACGAAGTCGGAGACCAGGATGGTGCGCCGGGCACGCGGCCAGGCCCGCTCGACGGCGGGGCGCAGGGAGCGGCCCTCACGGATCTCGTCACGGATGCGTTCGAAGTACACGATGAACGAGTCCGCGGTGATACCGATGGCGACGATGGCACCGCACACGGCCGGCAGGTTCAGCGCGAACCCGATGGCCGGGCCGAGCAGCGCCATGAGCACATAGGTGAGGACGCCGGAGACGAGCAGCGAGGCGATCGCGACCAGCGACAGACCGCGGTAGTAGAACACCAGGTACACGATGACCAGCGCGAGGCCGATCGCACCGGCGAGCAGACCGGCGTGCAGCTGGTCGGTGCCGAGGGCGGCGGTCACCGTGGTCACGCTCTGCTCCTTGAAGGAGAGCGGGAGCGCGCCGTACGACAGCATGTTGGCGAGGCTCTGGGCCTCCTCCTGCGTGAAGCTGCCGGAGATCTGGGCCTGGCCGCCGGTGATGGACTGGCTGACGGTCGGGCTGGAGACGACCTGGCCGTCGAGGACGATGCCGAACTCGTTCTGCGGCTGGGTGTTCTGGGCGAGCTGGCCGGTGATGTCGGCGAACTTCTTGGCGCCGCTCTTGTTGAAGTCCATCGTGACCTGCCAGCCGGCGGCGGTCTGCGTGTCGTAGACGGCCTTGGCCTCGTCGACCTCGGTGCCGGCCACGGCGGCCGGGCCGAGCAGGTACTTGTACCAGACGCCCCCGATCTCGCCGCAGCCCACGGTCGCGTCCTCGGGCTTCACGCCGTCGCCGGCCTTGTTGCGCTGCGTCTGCTTGGAGCAGTCGAGCGTGGTGTACGCCGCCTGGAGCTTGGCTTCGGCGGCGGTGGGGGCGCTCGGGGAGGCGGACGGGCTCGCGGGGGCAGAGGGCGAGCCGGAGGCGGAACCCGACGGGGTCGGGTCGGCCTTCAGCGCGTCGGAGGCGGCGCGGCCCTGCGTGGTGGCGGAGGCCGACGGGGAGTTCGACGAGGTCGCCTTCTCACCCGTGGTGGCCGACTCGCTCGTGGAGGGGCTCGGCGAGGCGCTGGAGGAACCGCCGGCGGACGCGCTCGGCGAGGGCGTCGCGGCGGCGGCGCCGGTGGCATCCTGGGCCAGCACCGGACGGAAGTACAGCTTCGCGGTGGTGCCGACCTGGTCCCGGGCTTCCTTGGAGTTGGTGCCCTTGGGGATGTTCACGATGATGTTGCGGTCGCCCTGGGTCTGCACCTCCGCCTCGGAGACTCCCAGGCCATTGACACGGCGGTTCATGATGTCGACCGCGGTGTCCATGTTGGCCTTGTTGATCGCGGACCCTTGGTCGGCCTTCGCCTCCAGCGTGATGCTGGTACCGCCGGCGAGGTCGATGCCGAGACGCGGCGTGGTGTGACCGGAGAGGAACATCCCTCCGGTGAGCGCCACGATGGCGATCAGGATGAGGGCCAGCGAGCGCCCTGGCTTGCTCTGGGCACTCGAGCTCCGGCCCCTCTTGGGTGCTGCCACCTTCTCGTACTCCCTCTCGGGCCGCCTCGCGCCGGGTCATCGGGCGGGCGGCCATGACATGGTGTCGGGATCCCCTGCGAGCTGCGTACGTCCGAGGGCGCGCAGGCCTGGCCCGCGCGCCCAGAGGTACGGCTACTTCGCGTCGGAGTCGCCGTCGGTCTTCTTCGGCACGTCGTCCGTCTTCGCCTCGGCGGCCTCGGCGGCCGGCTCGGCCTCGTCGGCGGGCTCGTCCTTCTTCTCGAGGTCGACGGACTTGTCGTCGTCGGAGGCGGCGGCAGCTTCGTCGGCGGTCTCGTCGGCCCCGGTGAGGGAGGAGGCGTCGTCGGGGACGACGTCGGTCTTCAGGTCGTGCTCGACACCGTGGACGATCCGGTTGTACTCGTCGTCCGTCAGGACGGCACCGATCGCGTTCTTCGCGAAGAGGAGCTCCACGCCCGGCCCCGCGTCGACGAGGATCGTGTCGTCGTTGACTTCCTTGACCGTGGCGTACATGCCCCCGATGGTGCGGATGCCACTGCCGGGCTGCATCTGGTTCCGCATGTCGGCGGCCGCTTGCTGCTTCTTCTTCGCCGACCGGGTCATCAGGAACATGGCCCCGATGAGCACGACGAACGGGAGGAGGGTCACGAGACTCACGGGTCGGTACTTCCTTCACGTGACCGCGATGGTGAGCGGCCTGATGGTTGGGGGTGTGCGCGCCGCCGACTAAGGCGGCATCGGCGGAGTCTAAGCGAGTCCGCGTGCAGGGAACAACGCTCAGCATGGCACCCGGGTTCCTGGCCCGGCCAATCCCGCACCGTCACAAAGACATCACGTCCCGAACAGGTCCTGTTGTCCGTTTCCGGTGGCCGCGGAGCGAGGCGGCGTGAGGCCCAGGTGCGCCCATGCGGCGGGAGTGGCGACGCGACCACGCGGTGTGCGGGCCAGCAGACCCTCCCGGACGAGGAAGGGCTCGGCGACCTCCTCGACGGTCTCGCGCTCCTCCCCCACCGCGACCGCGAGGGTGGACAGGCCGACGGGGCCGCCGCCGAACAGCTTGAGCAGGGCCTCCAGGACTCCGCGGTCCAGGCGGTCGAGGCCGCGGGCGTCGACCTCGTAGACCTTCAGCGCGGCCCCCGCGATGTCACGTGTGATGAACCCGTCCGCTTTGACCTGGGCGTAGTCGCGCACCCGGCGCAGCAGACGGTTGGCGATACGGGGCGTGCCGCGGGAGCGGCCGGCGATCTCGGCGGCGCCGTCGGTGTCGATCTCGACGTCGAGGAGGTTCGCGGAGCGGTGGATGACGCGCTCCAGTTCGGCGGGCTCGTAGAACTCCATGTGCGCGGTGAAGCCGAAGCGGTCGCGCAGCGGGGGCGGCAGCAGGCCCGCGCGCGTGGTGGCGCCGACCAGGGTGAACGGGGGCAGTTCGAGGGGGATGGCGGTGGCGCCCGGGCCCTTGCCGACGATCACGTCGACGCGGAAGTCCTCCATCGCCATGTACAGCATCTCCTCGGCGGGCCGGGACATGCGGTGGATCTCGTCGAGGAAGAGGACCTCGCCCTCCTGGAGCGAGGAGAGGATCGCGGCCAGGTCGCCGGCGTGCTGGATGGCGGGGCCCGAGGTGATGCGGATGGGGGCGCCCATCTCGGCCGCGATGATCATCGAGAGGGTGGTCTTGCCCAGGCCGGGGGCGCCGGAGAGCAGGACGTGGTCGGCGGTGGCGCCCCGCGCGCGTGCGGCGCGCAGGACGAGGTCGAGCTGCTCGCGGACCTTCTCCTGGCCGATGAACTCGCCCAGGTCCTTGGGGCGCAGGGCGGCCTCGACGGCCTGGTCCTCGCGGTCGGCGACAGAGTCCACCAGCCGCTCGGGGGCGGTCGCGTCGGTGGTGTCGTCCCAGTTCACTGACGTTCTCCTAGCGGGCGCGGTTCAGGGTCTGCAGGGCGGCCTTCAGCAGTTGGCCCACCTGCGGGGTGCCGTCGGCGGCCTCGGCCTGGGGGGCCACGGCGGACACGGCCTCGTCGGCCTCGCGGGTCGCGTAGCCGAGGCCGATCAGGGCCGCGTGCAGCTGGTCGCGCCAGCCCTGGGTGACCGGGGAGCCGACGGCGGGGGCGCCGATGGGCTCGCCCAGGCGGTCCTTCAGCTCCAGGAGCAGCTTCTGGGCGCCCTTCTTGCCGATGCCGGGGACGGCGATCAGCGCCTTCTCGTCGCCTGTGGCCACCGCCCTGCGCAGGGTGTCGGGGGCGTGTACGGCCAGCATCGCCTGGGCCAGGCGGGGGCCGACGCCGCTCGCGGTCTGGAGCAGTTCGAAGACCTGGCGTTCGTCGTCGTCCACGAAGCCGTAGAGGGTCAGCGAGTCCTCCCGTACGACGAGGGAGGTGGCGAGCTTGGCCGGCTTGCCCAGGCGGAGCGTGGACAGGGTGTTGGGCGTGCACTGCACGGCCATGCCGACACCGCCGACCTCGACGACGGCGGCGTCGGGGGCGAGTGCGGCGATCGTGCCGCTCACGAAGGCGATCATGCCGTACGGCCTTTCGTTGCGTTGGCTGCGTGCAGGGCGACCGCCTGCTGGAGCCTGTTCTGTGCGGGGGCGCGCCAGATGTGGCAGATGGCGAGGGCGAGGGCGTCGGCGGCGTCGGCGGGCTTGGGCGGTGCGTCGAGCCGGAGCAGGCGGGTGACCATGGCGCCGACCTGGGCCTTGTCGGCGCGGCCGCTGCCGGTGACGGCGGCCTTGACCTCGCTGGGGGTGTGCAGGGCGACGGGGATGCCGCGGCGGGCGGCGCAGAGCATGGCGACGGCGCTGGCCTGGGCGGTGCCCATCACGGTCCGTACGTTGTGCTGGCTGAACACCCGCTCCACGGCGACGAGTTCGGGCCGGTGCTCGTCGAGCCACTGCTCGATGCCCTGCTCGATGGCGACGAGGCGCTGCCCCAACTCGGCGTCGGCGGGCGTGCGTACGACGCCGACGCCGACCATGGTGAGCGGTCGGCCCGCGACCCCCTCGACGACACCGACACCGCACCGCGTCAGTCCGGGGTCCACCCCGAGTACACGCACCGCGCCCCTCCCCTCTTCGCGGCTGAACCGCCGCCGCTCTCGCGGACGTGGCTGAGCGCCGTCGGGGTTCCTCACTTGATGGTTGCGGCCCGCGGACGGCGATCTTTGACTCTCGTCAGGCTATCCGCTGCCACCGACAATGGCGGCGGGCCGGTGGGACGTGTCCCACCGGCCCGCCGAAACGGCTCAACTCGCGGCAGCGCTACGCGTCGACCTTCTCCATGACCTCGTCGCTGACGTCGAAGTTGGCGAAGACGTTCTGCACGTCGTCGCTGTCCTCGAGGGCGTCGATCAGCTTGAAGATCTTGCGGGCGCCTTCCTCGTCGAGCTCGACCTGCATGGTCGGGACGAAGTTGGCGTCGGCGGAGTCGTAGTCGATCCCGGCGTCCTGGAGGGCGGTACGGACCGCGACCAGGTCGGTGGCCTCGGAGAGGATCTCGAAGGACTCACCGAGGTCGTTGACTTCCTCGGCACCCGCGTCCAGGACGGCTCCCAGGACGTCGTCCTCGGTCAGCTCGCCCTTGGGGACGATCACGACGCCCTTGCGGTTGAAGAGGTAGGAGACAGAGCCCGGGTCGGCCATCGAACCGCCGTTGCGGGTCATGGCGACCCGCACGTCGGAGGCGGCGCGGTTGCGGTTGTCGGTGAGGCACTCGATGAGCACCGCGACACCGTTCGGACCGTAGCCCTCGTACATGATCGTCTCGTAGTCGGCGCCACCGGCCTCGAGACCGGCGCCGCGCTTGACCGCGGAGTCGATGTTCTTGTTCGGGACCGAGCTCTTCTTGGCCTTCTGGATGGCGTCGAAGAGCGTCGGGTTGCCGGACACGTCGGCGCCACCCGTGCGGGCCGCGACCTCGATGTTCTTGATCATCTTCGCGAAGAGCTTGCCGCGCTTGGCGTCGATCACGGCCTTCTTGTGCTTCGTCGTAGCCCATTTAGAGTGGCCGGACATCTGCCTGTCTCCTTCGCGTAACCCAACTCTTTACGAACGCCAGAGATCCTACTAGGACCCCGGCGTCCGGTTCGCGCGCACCATGTCGACGAACAGGGCGTGCACGCGGTGGTCGCCGGTCAGCTCCGGGTGGAACGACGTGGCGAGCGCGTTGCCCTGGCGGACCGCGACGATGTGGCCGTCGTGCTCGGCGAGCACCTCGGTCTCGGCGCCCACGGACTCGACCCAGGGGGCGCGGATGAAGACGCCCTCCACAGCATCGCCCTCGACGCCCTCGACGTCGACCGTCGCTTCGAAGGACTCGTTCTGCCGCCCGAAGGCGTTGCGGCGCACGATCATGTCGATGCCGCCGATCGTCTCCTGGCCCGAGCGCGGGTCGAGGATCTTGTCGGCCAGCATGATCATGCCCGCGCAGGTGCCGTAGACAGGCATTCCGGCACGCACGCGCGCGCGGAGCGGCTCCATCACGCCGAACAGGACGGCCAGTTTGGAGATGGTCGTGGACTCCCCGCCGGGGATGACCAGGCCGTCGATCTCGGCGAGTTCCTCGGGGCGCCTGACCGGCCTGGCCACGGCGTCCGCCGCGGCCAGGGCGATGAGGTGCTCCCGTACGTCGCCCTGGAGAGCCAGGACGCCGATGACCGGTGCTTCGTTCGACATGGAGTGCTTACCAGCCGCGGTTGGCGTAGCGCTCGGACTCGGGGAGGGTGTCGCAGTTGATGCCGACCATGGCCTCGCCCAGGTTGCGGGAGGCGTCCGCGATGATCTTCGGGTCGTCGTAGAAGGTGGTGGCCTTCACGATGGCGGCGGCGCGCTTGGCCGGGTCGCCGGACTTGAAGATGCCGGAGCCGACGAAGACACCCTCGGCGCCGAGCTGGCGCATCAGGGCGGCGTCGGCGGGGGTGGCGACGCCACCGGCGGAGAACAGGACCACCGGGAGCTTGCCGAGCTCGGAGACTTCCTTGACGAGCTCGTACGGGGCGCGCAGCTCCTTGGCGGCGGCGTACAGCTCGTTGTTGTCGTAGCCGCGCAGACGGGCGATCTCGTTCTTGATCTGGCGCAGGTGACGGACGGCCTCGACGACGTTGCCGGTGCCGGCCTCGCCCTTGGAGCGGATCATGGCCGCGCCCTCGGCGATACGGCGCAGGGCCTCACCGAGGTTGGTGGCGCCACAGACGAAGGGGGTCGTGAAGGCCCACTTGTCGGAGTGGTTGACCTCGTCGGCCGGGGTGAGGACCTCGGACTCGTCGATGTAGTCGACGCCGAGCGACTGCAGGACCTGGGCCTCGACGAAGTGGCCGATGCGGGACTTGGCCATCACGGGGATGGAGACCGCCTCGATGATCTCCTCGATCATGGTGGGGTCCGACATCCGGGCCACGCCGCCGTCCTTGCGGATGTCGGCGGGGACCCGCTCCAGGGCCATGACGGCCACGGCGCCGGCGTCCTCGGCGATCTTCGCCTGCTCGGCGTTGACCACGTCCATGATCACGCCGCCCTTGAGCTGCTCGGCCATGCCGCGCTTCACACGGGCGGTGCCGGTCTCGGGGGCCTGGTTCTCGGTGAGGGACACGGATTGACCTCGCTGATGTGAAAAGAGGATTTCTGCAGTACCGAGGAAACGTGAAGCGAGCAGTCCACAGCAAGGGCCAATGGGGAGGCGGTGGATCGTTTTCCGAGCGGGCGCGGCTACGCGGCCCGGTCCACCAGGGCCACAGGAGGCTCGTCGTCCATCTCGAACGCCAGCGGGAACGGGGCGTGACCCGCCAGCCGGAACCAGCGGACCTTGCGGTGGCGGCGCAGGGCACGGGCGGCCCGTACGGAGTCGTTGTGGAAGCGCCGGGCCATCGGCACCCGGCGCACCGCCTCGGTCAGCTCCCGGACGGCCTCCACTCCCCCGGGCGCCTCCCGCACCGTCTCCACCTGCGGCGTCTCCGCGAAGACGGCTCGCAGGGCCTGGGTCAGCTCGCTCTCGGCGACCTCCCGTTGCTCCTCCTCGGCCTGGCGCGCGGCGTGCGCCGCCTCGTAGAGCACGATCGAGGCGGCCGGGTCGAGGACACCGGAGGTCGCCAGCTCCTGGGCCACCGAGGCGCGCCGCAGCAGCTGCGCGTCCAGCGCGGCCCGGGAGGCGTCGATCCGGGCGTGCAGCCGGTCCAGTCGTCCTGCGGTCCAGCTCAAGTAGAGGCCGATCGCGATCAGGGCGACGAGGGTCCAGATGAGGGTTGGGGTCACGGGCGCAAAGGTTACCGACGTACGGCCCCGGTCCTACGCGCCCCTCAGTCCCGCGCCAGCCCGAACCGCGACAACAGGCTCGTGGTGCGGTCGTCGTCGGCCGCCGCCACCGCGGCCGCGCCCGCCGTCACCGTCTCGTACACCGAAAGGATGTCCGCGCCGACCGTCGACCAGTCGAACCGCCGTACGTGGGCGCTCCCGCGCTCCCGCAGTTCGGCCCGCCGCTGCGGATCGGCCAGCAGCCGCAGCGCCGCGTCGGCCAGTGCGTCGGCGTCCTCGTTGGCGAAGAGTTCACCCGCCGCGCCCTGGTCGAGCACCTGGGCGAAGGCGTCCAGGTCCGAGGCGAGGACCGGGGCACCGGCCGACATCGCCTCGACCAGGATGATCCCGAAGCTCTCGCCGCCGGTGTTGGGGGCGACGTACAGGTCGACGCTGCGCAGGAAGCGCGCCTTGTCCTCGTCGCTGACCATGCCGAGGAACTCCACGCGCGAGCGGAGTTCGGCGGGCAGGTTCTCCACGGCCTCCTTCTCGTCGCCGCGCCCGGCCACCAGGAGCCGGGTCTGCGGGCGCTCGGCGAGGATCTTCGGCAGGGCCTTCATCAGCACCGGCAGACCCTTGCGGGGCTCGTCGATGCGGCCGACGAAGCCGAGGGTGTCGCCCTGCCACTCGGGGTTGGGCTCGGCCTTGGCGAAGAAGTCGACGTCGACACCGTTCGGGATGACGACCGCGTCCCCGCCGAGGTGCTCCACCAGCGTGCGGCGGGCGTACTCGCTCACCGCGATGCGCGCGCTGATCTTCTCCAGGGCGGCCTGGAGGATGGAGTACGCGGCGATCATCGCCTTGGAACGCGGGTTCGAGGTGTGGAAGGTCGCGACGAGCGGGCCCTGCGCCGCCCAGCAGGCCAGCAGGCCCAGCGAGGGCGAGGACGGCTCGTGGATGTGGACGACGTCGAACTCGCCGTCGTGCAGCCAGCGGCGTACCCGCGCGGCGCTGAGGAAGCCGAAGTTCAGCCGGGCCACCGAGCCGTTGTACGGCACCGGCACCGCGCGGCCCGCCGAGACGACGTAGGGCGGCAGCGGGGTGTCGTCGTCGGCCGGGGCCAGGACGGACACGTCGTGGCCGAGGCGGATGAAGTACTCGGCGAGATCACGGATGTGGAACTGGACGCCGCCCGGCACGTCCCAGGAGTACGGGCAGACGATGCCGATCCTCACGAGGGCCCCTTACTGGGGTCGAGATCCTTGAGCCACAAGCGCTGCAGCATGTGCCAGTCCTCCGGATGGTCGGCGATCCCCGAGGCGAAGGCATCGGCCAGCGCCTGTGCCATGACAGACGTCTTCTCAGCGCGGGTACCTGTCTCGGGCACCTCGACCGGGGGGTGCACCCTGCCCCGCATGACGGGAGAGTCGTCGTACCAGAGCGTCACCGGCAGCAGCAGCGCGCCGGTCTGCTGGGCGAGGAGCGCCGGGCCCGCGGGGATCCGGGTCGCCTCGCCGAAGAACTGGACCTCGACGCCGGAGGAGGACAGGTCGCGCTCGGCGACCAGACAGACCAGGCCGCCGTCGCGCAGCCGCCGGGCCAGGGTGCCGAAGGCGGTGCCGCCGCTGTGCGGCAGGACCTCCATGCCGAGGCCCTCGCGATAGGCGACGAACCGGTCGTACAGCGTCTCCGGCTTGAGCCGTTCCGCGACGGTGGTGAACGGCGTCTCCAGCTGAGTGGTGACCCAGGCGCCGGCGAGGTCCCAGTTGGCCATGTGCGGGAGCGCCAGGACGACACCCCGGCCGGAGGCGAGGCCCTCGGTCAGGTGGTGCAGGTCCTTGGGGTCGAAGCCGCCCCTGATGCGCTCCTTGCTCCAGGCGGGCAGCCGGAAGGACTCCATCCAGTAGCGCAGGTACGAGCGCATGCCCGCGCGGGACAGCTCGGCGAGGCGCTCAGGGGTCGCGTCGGGCACCACGCGCGCGTAGTTGCTCTCCAGCCGCCGCACGCCCTTGCCGCGCTGCTTCCAGGCGAGATCGGCGATGGTCCGGCCGAGGCGTGCGGCGACCGGCTCGGGGAGTTTCTTCACCGCTCCCCAGCCGAGGCCGTACAGCGCGTCGATGAGCCGGTCCTGGGCACTCACTTCGCCGCCTCGCTCCCCTGGGTCTCCTGCGGGGTGGCCGCGTCCGCCTCCGCCGCCTCGCGGCGGACCGTGACCACGCGCTGGATCAGCGTGACGAGGCTGCCGACGGCGACGATCCACAGGGCGACCGGCAGCAGGTACTGGATGCCCGGCACACCGAACGCGTGTAGACCCGCGAGACCGGCCGCGACCAGCGAGATCACCAGTCGCTCGGCCCGCTCGACGAGACCGTTGACGGCGACCGGCAGCCCGATCGACTCGCCCCGGGCCTTGGTGTACGACACCACCTGGCCGCTCGCCAGGCAGAAGATCGAGACCGCGCACAGGACGAGGTCGTCACCGCCACCGGCGTACCAGAGGATGAAGCCGCCGAAGATCGCGCCGTCGGCGACCCGGTCGAGCGTGGAGTCCAGGAAGGCGCCCCAGCGGCTGGAACGGCCGAGCTGGCGGGCCATGTTGCCGTCGACCAGGTCCGAGAACACGAACAGCGTGATCACGACCGTGCCCCAGAAGAACTCGCCCATGGGGTAGAAGACCAGCGCCCCCGCGACCACCCCCGCGGTGCCGAGCAGCGTCACCGTGTCAGGGCTGACGCCCCTTCTGATGAGAAATGAGGCGAACGGCGTGAGGACACGCGTGAAGAATGCACGCGCGTACTTGTTCAGCATGGCCTTCCCGAGGGTCGGTGTGGCCGCGCGGCCCCTGCTGGCCACCGGCTGGCCCATCGTAGCCACGCGCGCGCATGTGCGAACGCCGGGCACTGTCGCCCCGTGTCACGGCCGCATGGCATACGGGTAACGGCAGGATCGCGTCCGCCGTATGGACGCACCGTGAGCGGAGTGGAAAGCTCGAAGAACCGCGGGCGTCACCGGAGCCGCCATCGCTGGGGGCACCTCCCGGACGAAGTCCGGAGGAGGATCCGCAGCGCCCACAGTGACCTCACCGTGCACGGGAGGCAAGGCCATGGGCGACAAGGCGAACGCAAACCCCGGAGCCGCCGGCAGGGCGACAGCGGCCGACCACCCCGCGTCCGTACGGAATGTGGTGCTGGTCGGCCACTCCGGATCGGGCAAGACCACATTGGTGGAAGCTCTCGCGCTGACGGCGGGGGCGGTGAACAGGGCGGGTCGCGTGGAGGACGGCGGCACCGTCTCCGACTACGACGAGATCGAACACCGGCAGAACCGTTCGGTGCAGCTCTCCCTGGTGCCCGTCCCATGGGACGGCATCAAGGTCAATCTCCTCGACACCCCCGGATACGCCGACTTCGTCGGGGAACTGAGGGCCGGTCTGCGAGCGGCGGACGCGGCCCTTTTCGTCGTCTCGGCCTCCGACGGCGTGGACGGCTCGACCCGCATGGTGTGGGAGGAGTGCGCGGCCGTCGGCATGCCGCGCGCGCTCGTGATCACCCACCTGGAGTCCGCGCGGGCGGACTTCGAGGCGATGACACGCACCTGTGCGGAGGCGTTCGGCGGGGACGACCCCGACGCCGTGCTCCCCCTGTACCTGCCGCTGCACGGCCCGCAGGGGCCGGACGGGCACGCGCCCGTGACCGGTCTGATCGGCCTGCTGTCGCAGAAGCTGTTCGACTACTCCTCCGGTGAGCGCAAGGAGTCCGAGCCGGGCGAGGACCAGCTGCCGCAGATCGAGGAGGCCCGCAACCGGCTGATCGAGGGGATCATCGCCGAGAGCGAGGACGAGACCCTCATGGACCGCTACCTCGGCGGTGAAGAGGTCGACGTCAAGACACTGATCGAGGACCTGGAGCGGGCCGTCGCGCGCGGTGTCTTCTTCCCTGTCCTCGCCGCCGCCCCCGCGGCCGGGGGCGCCAAGCAGGGGCTCGGCACGGTCGAGGTGCTGGAGCTCATCACCAGGGGCTTCCCGACGCCCTTCGAACACCCCACGCCCGGCGTCACCACCATCGACGGCACACCGCGCGAGGTGAAGGCCTGCGACACGGACGGCCCGCTGGTCGCGGAGGTCGTCAAGACGTCCTCCGACCCCTACGTCGGCCGGGTCTCCCTCGTCCGCATCTTCTCCGGCACCCTGCGCCCCGACGAGACGGTGCACGTCTCCGGCCACGGTCTGGCCGACCGCGGGCACGAGGACCACGACGTCGACGAACGCGTCGGGGCCCTGTCCACCCCGTTCGGCAAACAGCAGCGCCCGGTGACGCACGCCATCGCCGGCGACCTGGTGTGCGTGGCCAAGCTGAGCCGCGCGGAGACCGGCGACACCCTCTCGGCCAAGGACGACCCGCTCCTGATGGAGCCCTGGGAGATGCCCGACCCGCTGCTGCCGCTCGCCATCGAGGCACACAGCAAGGCCGACGAGGACAAGCTCTCGCAGGGCCTGAGCCGGCTGGTCGCCGAGGACCCGACCATGCGGCTCGAACAGAACCAGGACACCCACCAGGTGGTCCTGTGGTGCCTGGGCGAGGCACACGCCGACGTGGCGCTGGAGCGGCTGCGCAGCCGGTACGGCGTCCAGGTCGACGTCGTACCGCACAAGGTCTCCCTCCGGGAGACGTTCGCCGACAAGTCGGCGGGCCGCGGCCGGCATGTCAAGCAGTCCGGCGGACACGGGCAGTTCGCCATCTGCGCGATCGAGGTGGAGCCGCTGCCGGGCGGCTCGGGCATCGAGTTCGTGGACAAGGTCGTCGGCGGCGCGGTGCCCCGGCAGTTCATCCCCTCCGTCGAGAAGGGCGTGCGGGCCCAGGCAGCCAGGGGCATCGCGGCCGGCCACGCGCTCGTCGACGTACGGATCACGCTGGTCGACGGCAAGGCGCACTCGGTGGACTCCTCCGACGCCGCGTTCCAGACGGCCGGCGCGCTGGCGCTGCGGGAGGCGGCGGCGGACGCGAGGATCCACCTCCTCGAACCGGTGGCCGAGGTGAGCGTTCTGGTCGGCGACGACTACGTGGGCGCCGTGATGAGCGACCTGTCCGGGCGGCGCGGCCGGGTTCTCGGCACCGAGCAGACCAGCGGGAACCGCACCGTCGTCAGGGCCGAGGTGCCGGAGATCGAGATCGGACGCTACGCCGTCGACCTGCGCTCCCTGTCGCACGGCACGGCACGCTTCAACCGCTCCTACGCACGGCACGAACCCATGCCGCCGCAGATCGCCGAGAGGATTCGCGAAGAGGCGCGCGCCTCCTAGGAGTTGGCGCGGGACACACGACAAGTGGCTTTCCTGGAACGCTCCCCTCCGGGTCGGCGGGCGGCTTCGGCCGTCCGCCGACGAATGTCGGTGGCGGCGGATACGCTGAAGGCGGTGATCAAGTCGGGCCCGCATACCGGGACGGCCTGATCAACAGGTGTGCGGAGCAAGGAAGTCGGGAAGGCCGCAGGAGCGACCAGGCGGCGATCGGGGGCGGGCATGACGGTGGGAACCGGCTACGAGAGCGTCTTCGGACCACAGGTTCCTCGCTCGGGCGACGAGAGCCAGACAGCCACGTTCGCCCTCGCCTCAGCGGCGTACCGGGACAATCCGGTCGAGGAGATCGTCAAGGCCAACAACGAATGGCACGAGACCACGATCAAGGAGGGGCAGCGGTGGACCGGCGGCCTCTTCAAGCCCAACCTCGGTGAGGCGTTCTCCCGGGCCGTGATCGAGCGCATGATCGGCCCGGGACGCAAGCCCCTCATCCAGTCCTTCGGCACCGAACCGCAGGTCGTCGTCGACCACTGTCTCGCGGCCTACCGCCTGCGCCGGGAACGGGACAAAAAGCTGTCCGCCGTCATGGTGCTGTGCGGTGTGCTGTTCCTGCCCGGGCTCCTGGTCTGGCTGCTGGTCTTCACGATCCGCACCGGCATCGACAAGAACACCAACAAGAAGGCCTCCGCCCTCGCCACCGCCCTGCTCGTCGGCGTCGGCGCGCTCGCCGTCCTCTTCCTGGTCAAGATGCCGTTCACGGGCTTCTGGGGCTGGTACGCACGCGCGTGCGTGGTCCTTCCCGTCATCGGCTGGTTCTGGGCCAAGCAGATCTGCGATCGCTCGACGAGGGACCTGCGGGGCCGCTGGGACGGACTGATCGCGGGCAGCAGTGTCGGCGCCCAGGTCCCCGAAGCGGTGCCGAGCAGCCCCGGTGAGACCCAGGCCGAGCAACTGCGCCAGTCGCTGGCCAGGTTGAGCACCGAGCAGCAGTCCAACTCCGTCTTCTACGCCGGCCCCAAGGGCATCCTGGGCATGGGCACGCGCTGGGCCAGCTGGCAGCTCGCCGAGGACCTGACACCGGCCGACCCGGGCCGCGAGATCCACCCGTTCCGCAGCTGGGACGTCATCCGCGCCATCCACAAGCAGCTGGGCATGCTGGAGCGGAACACGATCAACACCGGCGGCTTCCCGAAGGCCTCCATACGCCACTGGATCGTCACGCCGATCGGGGAGAACGCCAAGGCGGTGGCCCGGACCGAGCAGTCCACGGACATCGAGGCGTTCCAGCACCGCGCCCACTCCATACAGGACATCTGCAACAAGCAGCAGTTCGGCAGCGGGGACCGGCACTACCTCGGGGTGCAGTGGACGCTGTGGGACGGCCAGTTGATCATCACGATGATGATCACCGTCACCGTGCTGCACCAGACGCTGCGCATCGAGGTGACCGGACACGCCCTGGGCCCGGTCAACCCGCTGTTCATGGGCAAGCCCGAGGACCCGACGAGGAACGTCCAGAGGTCGTTCCGGCCGTGGGAGACCCGCACGGTGAAGCTCCCGCTGGTCCCCACCAACGAGGTGGTACGCCTCGCCGTCCGCGCCCCGCTCTCCTGGTACCCGCCGCTGCTGAACTGGCTCGGCGGGACGATCGTCCTGCCCGAGCCGTTCGGTCTGCGGCACGTCTGGGCCGACAAGCCGTGGCGCCACCGCTTCATGGCCGACGACGCGATGCGCGCCGCGACGCCCGTGCTGCGCGTGGTGCACGCGGCGGCGATCAAGGTCCTGGAGGACAACGGCGTGGACACGGAGAAGTTCGGCAACCGGTCGGCGTTCCTCAGCACCGCGGTGCAGGACCCGTCACCGAGGAAGGCCGACCTGTACGACGCGTAGCCGCTTACGAGGGCCAGGCCTCCGCCAGCATCTTCCGGGTGTCGGCGAGCAGCTGCGGCAGCACCCGCGTGTGCCCGACGACCGGCATGAAGTTCGTGTCGCCGCCCCAGCGCGGGACGATGTGCTGGTGGAGGTGGGCGGCGATACCGGCGCCGGCCACCGTGCCCTGGTTCATCCCGATGTTGAAACCGTGGGCGCCGGACGCGGTGCGCAGCGCGGTCATCGCCTGCTTGGTGAGAGCGGCGAGCTCGATGGTCTCCGGCTCGGTCAGGTCCGTGTAGTCGGCGACATGCCGGTAGGGCACGACCATCAGATGGCCACCGTTGTACGGATACAGATTCAGCACGGCGTACACCTGCTCACCGCGCCGGACGATCAGACCGTCCTCGTCGGACTTGGCCGGAATGGAGCAGAAGGGACATCCGTCGTCGGCGCCTGGGCCGGTCGGCTTGTTCTCACCCTGGATGTAGGCCATCCGATGGGGCGTCCACAGACGCTGGAACGCGTCCTGGGTCCCCACTCCCCACTGCTGCTCCGGCTCACTCGTCATGCAGGGAAGCATATGGCTTCGCCCGTTCGCGGCGTGTCGCCGGGGTTGCGGCGAAACCCTCCGGGGCCGAGCTGGGCCGGTGGCTGATGGCAGGCCCAAGACCCGCTGGGAGCGGCGCACCGAGGTCCCTCTCGCCGTGGCATCACTGGTGCTCCTCGCCTCGTACGTGATCCAGGTCCTGGCGCATGATCTGCCGGACTACCGGCGAACCCTGTGTCTCGCCGCGACGCCGGCCGCGTGAGTGCTGTTCGCCGCCGACACGCCGTGCGCCGGCGGTCCAGCGGACAGCGACTGCGCTTCGTGCGGACGCACTGGCTGGACACCGTCGTGCCGGCGCTGCCCCTTCTCCGCCCCCTGCGGGTCGTGAAGGTCCACGAGGCCGTTCAGCGACGGCACGGCCGGCCCCGGCTCGCCCCGCACGCGCGCGTGATCGTGTTCGCGTGGCAGGACGACGAGAGGCCCCCGGGAAGCTGAGCCTCCCGGGGGCCTCTTGAGGGTCTTCGTCGACCCTGCGAGGGATCAGACCTGGACCCGCTCCTCGACGACCTTCGCGATCTTCGCGATGGCCTCGTCGAACGGGATGCCGTTCTCCTGGGAGCCGTCGCGGTAGCGGAAGGAGACCGAGCCGCCCGCCATGTCCTCGTCGCCCGCGATGACCATGAAGGGCACCTTCTGCTTCTGGGCGTTCCTGATCTTCTTCTGCATCCGGTCGGAGGAGGAGTCCACCTCGACCCGCAGACCCTGCTTCTTCGCCGCGGCGGCGAACTTCTCCAGGTACTCCACGTGCGCGTCCCCGATCGGGATGCCGGTCGCCTGGACCGGGGCCAGCCACGCCGGGAAGGCGCCCGCGTAGTGCTCCAGGAGGACAGCGAAGAACCGCTCGATGGAGCCGAACAGCGCGCGGTGGATCATGACCGGGCGCTGCTTGGAGCCGTCGGGGCCCGTGTACTCCAGGTCGAAGCGCTCCGGCAGGTTGAAGTCGAGCTGGATCGTCGACATCTGCCAGGTCCGGCCGATCGCGTCCTTGGTCTGGACGGAGATCTTCGGACCGTAGAACGCGGCGCCGCCCGGGTCCGGGACCAGCGGGAGGCCCTGCTTCTCGGCGACCTGGCGGAGGGTCTCCGTGGCCTCTTCCCAGACCTCGTCGGTGCCGACGAACTTCTCCGGGTCCTTGGTGGACAGCTCCAGGTAGAAGTCGGTCAGACCGTAGTCCCGCAGCAGGCCGAGGACGAAGGTGAGCGTCTTGTCGAGCTCCTCCGACATCTGCTCACGGGTGCAGTAGATGTGCGCGTCGTCCTGCGTGAAGCCACGCGCGCGGGTGAGTCCGTGCACGACCCCGGACTTCTCGTACCGGTACACGGTCCCGAACTCGAAGAGGCGCAGCGGCAGTTCACGGTACGAGCGGCCGCGCGCGTCGAAGATCAGGTTGTGCATCGGGCAGTTCATGGGCTTCAGGTAGTAGTCCACGCCCTCGTCGAGCTGCATGGGCGGGTACATGCCGTCGGCGTACCAGTCCAGGTGCCCGGACTGCTCGAAGAGCTTCCCCTTCGTCGCGTGCGGGGTGTAGACGAACTCGTAGCCCTCCTCCTCGTGGCGGCGGCGCGAGTAGTCCTCCATGACCCGGCGGATGATGCCGCCCTTGGGGTGGAAGACGGCGAGGCCGGAGCCGATCTGCTCCGGGATGGAGAACAGGTCGAGTTCGGAACCGAGCTTGCGGTGGTCGCGCTTCTCGGCCTCGGCGAGGAAGTCGAGGTGGGCCTTCAGCTCGTCCTTGGAGGGCCAGGCGGTGCCGTAGATGCGCTGGAGCATCGGGTTCTTCTCGCTGCCGCGCCAGTAGGCGGCCGCGTTGCGCATCAGCTTGAACGCCGGGATGTTCCGGGTGGTGGGCAGGTGGGGACCGCGGCAGAGGTCCTTCCAGCACAGGTCGCCGGTCTTGGCGTCGAGGTTGTCGTAGATCGTCAGCTCACCGGCGCCGACCTCGACGTCCGCGCCGTCGTCGGAGGAGGCCGAGCCCTTGAGACCGATCAGCTCCAGCTTGTACGGCTCGGCGGCCAGTTCCTCGCGGGCGTCCTCGTCGGTCACCACACGGCGGGAGAAGCGCTGCCCCCGCTTCTGGATCTCCTGCATCTTCTTCTCGATGGCCTTGAGATCCTCGGGCGTGAACGGCTTCTCGACGTCGAAGTCGTAGTAGAAGCCGTCCTTGACCGGCGGGCCGATGCCCAGCTTGGCCTCGGGGAAGAGCTCCTGCACGGCCTGCGCCATGACGTGGGCGGTGGAGTGGCGCAGGATGTCGAGACCGTCCTTGGAGGAGATCTCGACGCCCTCGACCTCGTCGCCCTCGGCGACGACGTACGCGAGGTCCTTCAGCTCACCGGCCACGCGCGCGGCGATGATCGAGCGCTCGCCGGCGAAGAGCTCGGCGGCCGTAGTGCCCGTCGTCACCGTGCGCTCTTCCCGCTCGGAATCGCGTTGGATGATCACACGGACGTCTGACACCGGTCTCTCCTGACTGAAGGTGGATGCGGGCGCCGTACCGTGAGCGCGCGCAATAGGGGATCGTACCGACCCCGGACCCGCCTCCGCGAAATCAGTCCCCTGCGGGGGCCTCCCCGCAGGCCTCCTCGAAGAAGTCGAGATTCTCCTGGAGGGACTTCATCAGCCGGTCCCGCTCCGCCTCGTCCACCTGCACGGGCGCGACCCCGGAGGCTCCGGTGAGCCGGCGGAACCCGCCCCGGCTCTCCAGCCGGCCGTGCACCCGCACCGGCAGCCCGACGAGGTGCGCGTGCCCCGCGATCCGGTACGCCTCCTCGTCCAGGGTGAGCCGGATGTGCGGCACCTCGGCGCCCGCGATCACCCTGAGCCGTACGCTGCCGTCCCCGCGCGGCCCCGACCGGCGCATCCGCACCACCGCGCCGGTGATCCGCACCGGCACGGACGGCTCCTCGCGGAGATAGCGGGCCCCGGCCTCGCGCAGCACCGGCAGGTCGCCGGGCGAGAACTCGACGGGCTCGACCCCCGCGGCGCAGCCCGCCGGCACCCCGGCGGCCGGTGCCCACTCGACGGCGATGCGCGCGCCCTCGGTCCCGCGCACGAGGGCGATCAGCGCCTCGGTGAGCTCGCGGCTGACGCCCGCCTCGACGGCGCCGTCGAAGGCGTCCATGCCACCGGTGGCGCGCTGGTAGTCGATGGCCTCGCGGGCGGCGTACAGGGCCTGGTGGAGGCGTACGGCCAGGGGGCGCCCGTTGCCCACGGGCACGAAGGCGGTGAGGCCGCCGCCGGTCGCCGTACCGACGAGCACGCTCTCCATGAGCGTGGCGGCGGCGCGGCGGTGGCGGGCGCCGTAGTACCCGGCACGCGCGCGGGTGGCGAGCGCGCCGGCGAGCAGCATCTGGCGGGCGGCGGCGCGCAGTTGTTCCTCCACCGTCCAGGGCGCGGTGCCGCCCGGTCCGGTCGGCGCGTCCCGCCACCAGCGGATCTCGTCGCTGGGGACGGCGAGGCCGACGAGGACTTCGCGGGCGGAGGGCGTGCCGCTGCGGGCGAGGGCGACGAGCGCCTCGCCGAGCAGGTCGTCGCTGTCGGGGAAGGCGCGGCTCTCGGGCACCAGCAGGCTGGTCCCGCCGGTGCCCTGACCGGGCGGGGTCCAGCGGCCGTAGCGTCCGGGGGCGCCGCCGCGGCGCTGCCAGCCGTGGCGGTGCAGCAGGGCGGCGAGGACGGCGGGGTCGACCTCGTCGGGCTCGGGGGCGCGGTCCCAGGCGGCGTCGGCCGGGTGCGGCCGCACGGGCCGCAGTGCCTCCTCCAGGGGGCGGTGGGTCATGGTCTGCCTCCCGTGCCGACCCGCGTCATGATCTCGCACAGCGCCCGGTCGTCGAAGATGCGTGAGGTCGGTATCCGCACGGTGGTGCGGGTGCGGCCGGTGATCGGGTGGCCGGCCAGGTTGACCCAGTAGCAGCAGTGCCGGAGGTCGAGCCGGTCGTGGCTGGCGCGCAGCCAGTCGTCCTGGGATCTCGGCACGAGCATGACGACAAGGATCTTGTGCACCGAGACGGGGGTGCGCGCGAGCTTGCGCAGATGGTCGTTGTCGAGCGTGAAGGAGAAGAACCGTCCCGGGGGGTTCGGCGCGACCTGGTACGTGCACTTGAGCTGCACCTTGATGGTGACCTCGTCGTCGACGGTGTGCCCGGGCGAGCCATGGCTGACGTGCCAGTCGATCCCGTTGTCCGGGAAGGGCTGCGACAACGAGCAGCCGGCCGCCGCGGCGACGGCGTGCAGATAGCCCACCTGCAAGGTTTCCATGCAGGCGGTGGTGGCGAGTGTGCCGCGAAGGGGGCCCGTGCGCTCGGGCAGCAGCCCGCCCCGCTCGGGCTGCGCTATCGCCATGACCAACAGCCTTCCACGTTCGGTGAATCCGCACCGCGGGTCGCTGAACTGCAAGGACCCGTATTCCTGTTGTGTCCTTCCGGCGTACGGCGCAAACAGCCCGGGTATCACCAAACAGGCAGAAGACGGTGCGTCAGCTGCCGTGGGTGAACGAGGGGTTGAGTGGAATGACGTGCTGGTACGAAGGGCCCCTGGCCGCCTTCGACACGGAGACCACGGGTGTCGACGTCGAGACCGACCGGATCGTGTCGGCCGCCGTCGTCGTCCAGGACGCCCCGGGGACCCGGCCGCGGGTGACCCGGTGGCTGGTGAACCCGGGTGTTCCGGTGCCGGAGGCGGCGACGGAGGTGCATGGACTGACGGACGACCATCTGCAGCGCAACGGCCGCTGGCCGGCGCCGGTGATGTACGAGATAGCGGAACACCTGACCGAACAGGCCGCCGCGGGCCGCCCGCTGGTGGTCATGAACGCGCCGTTCGATCTGACCATCCTGGACCGGGAGTTGCGTCGCCATCGGGCTTCGTCGCTGGACCGCTGGTTCGAGTCGTCGCGGCTGCTGGTGCTGGACCCGAGGGTCCTCGACAAACATCTGGACCGCTACCGCAAGGGCCGTCGCACGCTGACGGACCTGTGCGCGCACTACGAGGTCACGCTGGACGGCGCGCACGACGCGGGCGCGGACGCGCTGGCCGCGCTGGATGTCGTGCGGGCCGTGGGGCGCCGTTTCGCGGCCCGGCTCGAGCGGCTGAGCGCGGGCGAGCTGCACGCGCTCCAGACCGGGTGGCACGCGGCGCAGGCACGAGGGCTGCAGGCGTGGTTCGCGCGCAGTGGGACCCCGGAGGTGGTGGACACGGCGTGGCCGCTGCGTCCGGAGCTGCCCGCGGCGGCCGCCTGAGCAGGGCCTCGACACAAAGAAGCCGGTCCGCGTGACGCGGACCGGCTTTCTCCCGGTGGGCGATACTGGGTTCGAACCAGTGACCTCTTCGGTGTGAACGAAGCGCTCTCCCACTGAGCTAATCGCCCGGGAACGGACTGAACAATACAGGTCCCCGCGCCCTTCCTTCAAACCGCTTCCAAGTACGCGGCCAGGCCCCGTTGTCCGGCCCGCATCATCAGCCAGTGGTTGGCGCGGAACACCGGCCGTCCGGGCACGGCTAGGCGCCTCAAAAGCGGCTTGTTCACGTCGACGACCTGCTCGTAGCGGGCGAGGCTGCGCGCCTCGTCCCCGTCGATCGTCCAGCGCGCCCATCCCTCCAGGTCCCCGGTCATGGCGATCTCCAGCACTCCGGCCGCCCGGTCGCGCCGCACCTCTCGCGCGGTGAAGACCAGGTCATAGGGCAGGGTGGCCCGGATCGTGATGACGCCGGTGGTGTCGTCGAGACGGTCGACCCCGCGGACCTGGGGCCACCAGCGGGGGTAGTCCTCGGCCTGTTCCAGGGCGTCGTAGACGGTGGCGGGCGGCGCGCTCAGGTCCCACTGCGTACGGAAGCGGTAATGGGTCCAGTCCATGCACAGAGTCTGCCCGCACGGATCTGAGTACGGTCTGAGTACGCGCACTCATGTCCTCCGAGGTGATGCGGACCACACTCCAAGGCATGACGCACATTCCGCCCCCGGCCGAGGAGCTGCGGCTCCTCGATGCCGAACTGTGGCAACTCGACCGCCGCCGGGCCCAGTTGCTGGCCCGCCGGGCGTGGCTCATCGCCGCGCTGCAGCCGCGGCCGACGACGCGGCCGGCCGCCGTGGCCTCGCCTCGCCCGGAGACCAGCGCGCCCGGCGTGCAGAACCTCCTCCTGCTGCTGGGCGGTGTCCTGCTCACGATCGCCGCGATGGTGTTCACGCTGGTCAGCTGGGGCCACCTGGGGATCGCCGGCCGCGGTCTGGTGCTCGGCGCGCTCACGCTGGCCGCGCTCGCCGCTCCGCTGCCCCTGGTGAAGCGCGGGCTGCGCTCGACGGCCGAGGCGGTGGCGGGCCTGGGTCTGGCGCTGACGGTGCTCGACGCGTACGCCCTGTACGAGGTCGCCCTGCCCGGGACGGGCGGCGCGGGCTACACCGCGGCCGCGTCGGCGCTGCTGGCGGGGCTCTGGCTGGCGTACGGCCTGCTGCCGCGGGCGGCGGAGCTGCGTCTGCCCCTCCCTGCCGCGCTGGCCGCGGCCCAACTCCCGCTGTTCTTCTGGGCGGTCTCGTCCTCCGCGGGCGCCCACGGCATCGTGGCCGCGCTGCTGGTGACGGCCGCGTTCGACACAGGTGTCGCACTCCGGGTGACGACCAGGTCCGTACGGGTCGTCGCCGCCGTCGGCGGGTACGGCCTGGGCTCCTCGGGCGCACTGACGGCCGGCTGGTTGTCCTGGACGGCCACCGGTCCGAGCGCCGCCGCCCGTGCGGCGGCGCTCATCCTCCTCGCGGCGGCGATCGCCCTGGGCGCGGCCTGGCGCGGCGGCCTGGGCAAGGGCCACGCCGTCGGCCTCGCCGTGACCTCGGGTCTCCTCGCGGTCGCCGCGCTGGGCGGCGCGGTCCGCCCCGCGGTGCCGGACGCGTGGACGGTTCCGGTGCAGCTCGCCTGCGGGATCGCCCTGTTGGCGGCCGTGCGGACCGGGCGGCTGCCGGAGGCGGTACGCGAGGGACTGGCCTGGTCCTCCGCCGTCGTGCAGGGGCTCGCGGTGCTGTGGGCGCTGCCGCTCGTGGCGATCACCCTGCTGGGGCCGGTCGCCTGGACGTTCCGGGCCTGGTCCGGGGCGCCGGCGACCATGCGTGAGGCGGTGACGGTGGACGTGCCCTGGCCGCCGGACATGGCGGCGGCACCGCTCGTCCTGGTGGCCGTCGCGGCGGTGCTCGCCCTGGCGTTCAGGAACACCGACCGGCACGCCCGAGCCCTGACCGGCGCGCTGGTGCTCACCTGGGCCGCGGCCCTGACGGTTCCGGCGGTCCTCGAACTCCCCTACACGACCGGACTGTTGGCGCTCGGCGCCCTGACGGCGGTCGCGCTCGCCGCCCCGTACGGGCAGCCGACGGCGACGATCCTCGCCCTCGCCACCTCCGCCGACCTCGCCTTCACCGCGCTGGCCTCACAGACGGCGACCCTCACCGCGCTCGGCGCCCTCACCGCCTTCTTCGCGGCGGTCTCCTGGCGGCTCACGTCCGTCACGGCCCCGGCCGCCCTCGCGTACGCCACCGCGCTGGCCTGCGCGACGGGAGCGGCCGCGGACTGGCCGCCGCAGCACACCGCGCTGCTGGTCCTGGTGGTCCCGGTGGCCGCGGCCCTGATCGCGCCGCGCGTGACCGAGCGGATCCCCCTCGAGGTGGCGGGTGCCGTCGCCGGACTGCTCGCCATCGGACTCGCCGCGACCGACCTGCCGATGCTCGCCCTGGTACTTGCCCTGTGCGCGGTGATCGCAGCGGGCACGGCGATCCGCCCGGACCGCCGCCCTGTGGGCTACGCGGCCGCCGTCCTGTTCGTCCTGGCGACCTGGGTACGTCTGGCGGCCTGGGAGGTCGACATGCCCGAGGCGTACACGATCCCGGTGACCGTCCCGGCGCTGGTCGTCGGCTTCCTGCGGCTGCGCCGCGACCCCCTGACCTCGTCCTGGACGGCCTTCGGCCCCGGCCTCGCCGCCACGCTCCTGCCGAGCCTCGCAGCGGCCTGGACCGACCCGCACTGGACCCGCCCCCTCCTGCTGGGCCTGGCCGCCCTCTCCCTGACCCTGCTGGGCGCCGGCCACAACCTCCGCGCACCCCTCCTGCTGGGCGGCACGGTCCTGGCCCTGGACGCGCTGCACGAACTCGCCCCGTACATCGTCCAGGTGACCGACGCCCTCCCCCGCTGGGTACTTCCCGCCCTCGCCGGCCTCCTGCTGCTGGCACTGGGAGCGACGTACGAGCAGCGCATCAGGAACGTCCGCAGGGCGCGGGAGATCCTGGGGCGGATGAACTAGCCCCGGGGCGTGGGGAACTGCGCGACCAGCCGCAACGGTCGCGCAGTTCCCCACGCCCTCAACCCCTACGAAGGCATCTTGTCTCCGAGCAGCGCCAGGTTCTCGATGGCCGCGAGCCCGTACAAGGCGGTGTCGTTCGTGGACACCCAAGCCGCCTCACTGCCCGGCACCAACGCCACCGGCCCGCTCAGCTTCTCCGTCTTCCAGGGCGCCGACTCCTTGTACCCGTCGGAGTTGTAGAACTTGTCCCACGCCCGCTTGGCGAGCTTCTCGTCCCCGGTCTGCACGGCCGCGTACGCGTCGAGCCGCGAGTGCCCCTGGAACAGCAGCAGCGAGCCGAAGTTGGACCCGTACCGCGCCGCCTGCTCGGCCTTGGTGGCGTTGAAGTAGCGGCAGTAGTCGTAGTACGCCTCGTTGAACTTCGGGATGTCGACGAGGTCGATGAGCTCGGCACACAGCTCGTTGAGCCCGAAGACCGCGGAGAGGTGCGAGACCCCGACCACGGGTGCCGAGGCGACCGCGAACTTACCGGTGTCGAGGTCGTAGAGCCCGGTCCCCTGGACGAACCCGTTCGGCTGGGCGGCGATCGTCTCCATGGTCGACAGCACGCGCGCCTTGGCCTTCTCCCACTTCGGGCCCTTGCGCTCCCACTCGGTCAGCCACGCCGACACGAGCCCGCTCCAGTCCGTGCCGAAGCCGATCGACAGCGCGTGCCGGTCGGGGGTGTACGGCTCGGTGCGGATCTTGCGGATCGGGTCGAGGACGAGGAAGGTCTCGTCGGAGTCGACGTTGGCGTGCATGAGGTCGCCGACGCGCTCGTCCGCGGTGAGGAAGTAGTAGTAGCGGCGGTACGTCGTGTTGGCGATGCGCTGCTGCTTGGCGCTGTCGGCGTAGTGCTGCACGCCGTGCCGGGTGCCGAGCCCGGCCCACTTGCCCAGGTGGTAGACGTCGACCTCTCCGGTGTGGCGGGTCATCGCCTCGGCGAACCGGAAGATGTCCGCGCGGCCCGAGCGGATGTACGCGAACCAGAGCCAGAGGTCCGGCGACAGCTCGGAGTTGTCCCAGGCGTAGCCGCCGACGTCGTACCGCCACTGGTGGCGCACCGTGTCGTAGGTGTGCATGATGTCGCCGTAGTCCCAGAAGCCGTACCAACGGCGCTGCTCCACCTGGTCCTTGTAGTAGGTGAAGAGGAAGTCGAGGTGGTCCTCGATCTTCGCCTTGGCGGGCGTGGAGCGGTCGGGCTCGGAGTACAGGCCCGGGCCGAAGACCTTGGCCTTGATGAGCTGCTTGGGCGGCGCGGCGAGCTGCGGCAGCACCCGTACGGCCTCGACCTGTTCGGCGAGTTCTGCCGGGGCCGGCGTCGTCTCGTTGGCCCAGAACAACAGCTCCGACGTACGCGCGATGCCGTACGGCGTGCCGAACTCGGGCTCGTAGTCCTCGTACGTGATGTTGAGGCCTTCGAGCTGCTCGGCGAAGGTGTCCTGGCCCATGCCGTCGTGGTAGAAGCGCAGGTCCATCGGCTGTGCCTCGGGCGACCAGAGCCAGAGGGTGACCTCGGCCTCGTCGGTCTGGGCGTCGCGGATGTCGAGCTGGGCGGGGAACTTCTCCCAGAAGTCCCGCAGGCCGAAGGAGAGTCCGCCGCTCGCGCCACCGACGTAGCCGAAGCCTGATGCCCGCTTGCCGCCGCCGGCCCCGATCCAGCCGTGGCCCTTCTTGGTGCGCTTGCGCAGGGTGAAGCCGTCGGCGGAGAGCTGGGAGAGGGTGTAGTCGCCCCACTCGGGGATGTACTGGAGGCGGGTGGTGACCCGCTGGTCCCAGGTGGCCGGGTCGGGCAGCTTCTCGCCCGCGTACTGCGCCGCCTGCACGGCCGCGCCCGGGTCCCGGCGCAGCCCGGTGATGCCCTTGACGGCCTCGCGCAGCAGACCGGTGCCGTCACCGCCGATGCGGATGTGACGGTCGTAGGACTGGTCGCGCATCGGCACGGTGAAGCGGACGCCGATGCCGCGGATGAAGTCACCACTGGCCTTGCCCGGCTCCTGGGTGCCGTCGAAGGTGATGGTGTGCACCATGCGGAAGGAGTCGGCGCCGGCGTAGAAGTACAGACGGATGGAGAACGGCAGCCAGCTCCGGCTGCCCTTGCGGTGCTTGCCGTCGATGCGGACGACCGCGCGGACCGGTCCGTCCTGCTCGACGGTGACCTCGGAGATGGCGCCGTCGAAGCGCTCGGTCCTGACCGCGCCCTGGTCCTCGTCCTCGATCTCGGGCTGGCGGATCAGCACGAGCTTGCCGTTCTTGGCGATCTCGGTGGAGCCGCGGGTGACCGACTTGATCAGGGTGGCGCCGGACTTGCCGATCTTCGCGGCGATGACGCCGGTGGAGACGGTGATGGTGCCGCCGCTCTTGTCGACGGTGACCTTCTTGTCCGGTACGGCGGCCTCACCGGCGGCGAGGGTGAGCTTGCCGTTGCCCGAACTCACGGCGTGGGCGGTCCACTTGAGGGATCCGTCCGGCCAGTAGGCGATCGGCCAGGACTGCACGGGTACGGACGTGCCGTCCGCGTCCGTCAGCGCGAAGGTCTGGTCCTCCTGGTAAGTGCCCTTGGGCCAGGGCACGCCGAGGGTGGAGCCGGGCGCGGCACCCAGCCCGCCGTCCTCCAGCCAGTCCAGGGTCACGGGACTGTCGTCGGCCTCCGCGGCTCTTGGCGCGGCCTGCGCGTCCTTGGCTCCTAGGGCCCAGCTGAACTGTGCGGCGGCGCCGGCCACGGCGGCCGCCTTGAGGATGGACCTGCGGGGGATGGGAGACATAGGGGTCCTGCCTTTCCTTCCGTGCGGGAAGCTTTATCCGTGCAGCTGGTCAGGGGCATGACAGAGAGAGGTACGACGCCCGGGGCGTCGGCCTGGTGCGCGGGCGCCGCCCGTCAGCGACGCCGGTAGCGCTCCTCGACGGCGACGGCCGCCGCCGCGACGGCCCCGAGGACCGGGACCGCCAGCGGTGCGATGAACATGGCGGACAGAGCGACGACGCCCAGCCCGCAGACGATCAGGAAGGACCCGGCGGGGTCGAGCACGGTCCGCCGTACGGCGTCCGCGAGCAGCAGCCGCCAGGCGTCACCGGGCGTCCAGTGCGCCGCCGCCCGCAGCAGGGCCACGGTGAGCCCGATCAGCGCGAAGATGCCGACGGCCCCGACGAGCGGCCCGCCGGGCAGACCGGCCCGCGCGGCCAGCACGTCCACCCAGACCGCGGCGGCCACCGCCCACCCGGCGAGCCCGACGGCCCACCCGCCGCGCAGGGCCGTACGGAAGTCCACGACGAACTCCCGCCAGCCACCGGCCTCGTGCGTCGTACGACGCCGCAGATGCCGTGCGCCGGCGGCGAAGGCCGCGGGATAGGTGACGACCCCGAGACAGGCCACGGCGATCCACACCCCGGTGAGCAGCGACTCCGCGAAGACCGCGAACCGCTCGCCGAACATGGACTCCCTGCGCCGGGAGCGGGCCTTCGCTCGTGCTTCCGCCATGGTGACCGCCTCAGCCCTTTCCGCTCACTTCAGTCCGGACGTCGCCATACCGTCGATGAGATACCGCTGGAAGGCCATGAAGAAGGCGATGACCGGCACCAGCGCCACCAGCGACATCGCGATCATGCTGCCGTAGTTGGAGATGCCCTCCTGATCGCGGAACATCATCAGGCCGAGCGAGACGGTGTACTTGTCCGGGGTGTTGAGGTAGATCAGCGGCCCCATGAAGTCGTTCCAGGCGTTGATGAAGGTGAAGATCGCGCTGGTGATGAGGGCGGGGCGGCACAGCGGCAGCACGATGGACCAGTAGGTCCGCAGATGCCCGCAGCCGTCGAGCTTGGCGGCCTCGTCCAGTTCCTTGGGGAGGCCCCGCATGAACTGCACCATCAGGAAGACGAAGAACGCCTCCGTGGCCAGGAACTTGCCCGCCACGAGCGGCACCAGGGTGTCGGTGAGCTCGAGCTTGCGGAACATCACGTACTGCGGGATGAGCAGGACGTGATACGGCAGCAGCAGCGTGCCGATCATCATCGTGAACAGCAGGTTCCGCCCGGCGAACCGGATCTTGGCGAAGGCGTACGCGGTCAGCGAGCTGGACAGCACGACACCGGCCACGGCGAGCCCCGCGTACATCAGCGAGTTCGTGAAGAACGTGCTGATGGAGATGCCGGAGATACCGTCGGCGAGCCCGGAGAAGTTCTCCCAGACCGGCTTGACGGGCAGCAGGTCGATGCTGGCGATGATGTCCTTGCTCGGCTTGAACGAGGCACCGAGCACCCAGATCACCGGGTACAGGACGACTGCGAGGACGGCGAGCGAGCCCACGTGCCAGGCGATCGAACCGGTGCGCTTGCGCTCGTCGGCGGTGCGCACGACAGGGGTGCTGACACTGGTCACTTGGCGGCCTCCTCGTAGTGCACCCACTTCTTCTGCGACCAGAACAGGACCGCCGTGACCAGCGCCACCGCGACCACCAGCGTCCAGGCCATCGCGGAGGCGAAGCCCATCTGGGCCTCCTTGAAGCCCTTCTGGTAGAGGTAACAGGTGTAGACGAGGGTGGCGTCGGCCGGCCCGCACTGGGTGTTGGAGACCACGTAGGCGGACCCGAACACCTGGAACGCGTGGATGGACTCCAGCAGCACGTTGAAGAACAGCACCGGTGAGATCATCGGCAGCGTGATGTTCCAGAACCGCCGCAGGGGTCCGGCCCCGTCCATCTCGGCGGCCTCGTACAGCTCCTGCGGAACCTGCTTGAGACCGGCCAGGAAGATGACCATCGGCGCGCCGAACTGCCAGATGCTCAGCGCCACCAGCGCGTAGAGGACGTAGTCCGGGTTGCCGATCCAGCCCCCCACGTCCATGCCGAAGACCTTCTGCGTACGGTCCACGATCGCGTCGTCCGAGAACAGCGCCCGCCACACGAAGCCGACGGAGACGCTGGCGCCGATGAGCGAGGGCATGTAGAAGGCGGCCCGGTACAGCCCCTGCCCGCGCCGCTTCTGCGCGAGCAGCAGCGCGACACCGAGCGCGAGCAGCAGCTTCAGCGGGGTGGCCACGACGACGTACTTCAGCGTGACCTCGACCGACTTCTGCCAGCGCGGGTCCTGGAACATGGTCGTGAAGTTGTCGAAGCCCACCCACTGCGGTGGAGTGAAGAGGTTGTAGCGGGTGAACGCGTAGTACAGCGACGCGATCATCGGCCCCGCCGTGAGCACCAGGAATCCCGCGATCCACGGCGACATGAAGAGATAGCCGACGAGGTTCTCGCGGCGCCGCCCGCGCCGCCCGGCGGCAGGAGCGGCGGACCGCTTCTTCGCCGGGCGCGCGGGCGCTTCCTTGACGAGCGTCATGGTGGTACGTCCCCTCAGCCCGCGAACGCGGCCTTGGCCTCGCTGAACAGCGCCTTGGCGGCGTCGGCCGGCTTGGTCTTGCCCTGGGAGACCTCGCCGCCGATGCGCAGGAAGGCCGCCTCGATGACATCCGCGCCGGACGGGTGCGGGGTGATCTTCCCCAGCACACCGGCCTTGGCGACCTCTTCCTCGTACGCCTTCACGCCCTTGTTCTGGGCGTCAGTGGGCTGGAACGCGTCGTACTGCTCGGTCGTGGAGAGGATGCCGCGGTCGTAACCCATGATCTTGCCGACCTCGGGGTCGTGGACCATGAAGGAGATGAACTGCGCGGCCTCCTTGGGGTGCTTCGTCCCGGAGAAGGCACTGAGCATCAGCGAACCGAGGTACTGGCCGGTCTGCTTGCCGTCCGTGGTGGGGATCGGCGCGAGCCCGTAGTCCGACTCGCCCTCACCCTCGTAACGGATGGAGAAGTTGTCCCAGGTGAACTCAGACGCGGCGAGGCCGGCCGACAGACCCGACTTCGGGTAGACCTGCTCGATCTTCTTGGGGTCGGCGACGAGTCCGGACTTCACGCGCTTGTAGCCGTCGGTCCACCACTGCGTCAGATCGTCCTCGGTGAAGCCGAGATCGGAGTCGGTGAAGAACGCCTTGCCGTTCTGGCGCAGATACAGGTCGTAGAGGTACATGATGCCGAAGTAGCCCGTGTCACCGGCGATCTTCAGCTTGTCCTGGATCGTCTGGAGGGCGTCGAAGTACTCGTCCCAGGTCCAGCCCATCTTCGCCTCGACACCGGCCTTCTTGAAGGCCTTGAGGTCGATGACCAGCGCCATGGTGTTGGCGCCGACGGGGACACCGAGCTGCTTGGCGTCGACCTGACCGTTCGCCAGAACGCCGTTGCGGAAGTTCTCCAGGTCCAGATTCCCGGCGTCCGCCTGCGCCTTGAGGTCCAGAAGAATGCCGCGCTTGTCGTACTTGCGCAGGAAGCCGACAGCATTCTGGAATACGTCCGGCGGATTCCCGCCGGAGGCCTGCGTCTGGAACTTCTCCCAGAACGCGGCGTAGTCGGTGAATTCAGGCTTGATCTTGATCTTCGGGTTCTTCTTCTCGAAGACCGCGATCGCCTTCTTCATCGCGATGGTGCGCGGCTCGCCACCCCACCATGCGTAACGGAGTGTCACCGTCCCGTCTCCGGAACCGCTGTCACCGCCACATGCGGTCGTTGCTCCCAGCCCGATGGTGGCGGCCGAGGCCCCGGCCACCTTCAGGATCGTACGCCTCTCAACATTCTTGCTGGTTCCCATGGTTGGGCCCCCTCCCCGCAGCGTCATTGCCGCCTGCATGAATCGTTTCAAGTAAGCGCTTGCTGGCACAAGCTACGAGGGGCCCAGGAATGCGTCAATGATTCGGACAGGATTTTCTTGCGGGGCCGCCGGGCGAGTTGACGGCGCATCGGAGCCGAGTGATCCCACCGGGGCGGCGAAGTCGCAGGTAGGACGCGGGCATTCGATGGATCGAACGCGAACTGGCCTGTCGCACCCGGACGTTGCCCGGCCGAAACTCGTCGGCGACACGGAGGGCCCGGAACGACGTCGGCCCGCCTGCACTGAAGCAGACGGGCCGACGGTCCGGGTGGGCGATACTGGGTTCGAACCAGTGACCTCTTCGGTGTGAACGAAGCGCTCTCCCACTGAGCTAATCGCCCGGACGCAGGAAGAACATTACCCCATGTCAGGGGGTGCCTCCGCACCCCCCGCAGGGCCGCCGATCACTGGTTCTTGATGTTCCACGGCATCTCGAAGCCGAACTTGTAGAGGTAGACCGCGCCGATCGCGGCCACGATCACCAGGCCGATCGACGTCAGGATGATGTTGCGCCGGCGCACCTTGGGATCGAGCGCCTTCTGGGCCGCCTCGGTCACCTTGCGCTTGGTCCAGCGCAGCACGAGCTGGGCCCAGACGAACTCGGTCGCCCAGATCGCCATGCCGCCGAAGATCACGACCCAGCCGGGTCCCGGCAGCGGAAGCATGATGATGCCCAGGACCACGACGGCCAGGCCGATGATGAAGATCCCGACCTGCCAGCTCAGGTGCAGCAGGCGGCGCGCCTTGACGAATTCCGGCGCTTTCGAGCCGAGCCCGTCCCCGCTCTGCGCCCCGCTCGTCTTCGACTCGTCCGCCGCCACGGCCACCTCGACCTGCTCGTCACTCCCCGTATTCATACGGCCAAACTTTACCCGAGGGAAACCGGTCACCGAAATGGTCGTACCTCGCGAACAGGGTCTCGGCCGGAAGAGTTACGTAAAGGCACGCAAAACACTCAGAGGGGTTTACAACGGCACCGTAGGTGGCATGTCGATTTCGCCGACGTGCGAATCCCCGAGCGCACACTGAGCGAAAGGCCCTGGCGCTTATGAACACCACGGTCAGCTGCGAGCTGCACCTGCGCCTCGTTGTGTCGAGCGAGTCCTCCCTGCCTGTCCCCGCAGGCCTGCGGTACGACACGGCCGACCCCTACGCCGTGCACGCCACCTTCCACACCGGAGCCGAGGAGACCGTCGAGTGGGTGTTCGCCCGCGACCTTCTCGCGGAGGGCCTCCACCGGCCCACCGGAACCGGCGACGTCCGTGTCTGGCCGTCGCGCAGTCACGGTCAGGGCGTCGTGTGCATCGCCCTGAGCTCCCCTGAAGGCGAAGCATTGCTCGAGGCCCCGGCCCGGGCCCTGGAGTCGTTCCTGAAGCGAACAGACGCCGCCGTGCCCCCTGGCACGGAACACCGGCACTTCGACCTCGATCAGGAGCTCTCGCACATCCTGGCGGAGAGCTAGGACGAGAGGTCCCACCAAGCCGCCCGGCGCCGTCGACTCGGGGTGACGGCTCGGGCCAAGACAACCGCATATGGGTACGCACACCGGCGCCGTCACCGCGGATTCTCGCGGGGCGGCGCCGGTGCGTGTGCGCTTTACCACCGGTTCGCGAGGTCCGGGGCCGGTACGGGCGCTCGTGGAGCCACTACCATCGGCCAGCATCGGCGGGCGCCCGCCCGACCCCCCAGGCCAGGGAGCGAAACGTGCTGATCACCCACGACACCCGGTGCGCCCTCGATGCCGTGGTGGATCTGGTGAACACCGCACCGGAGGACACCACGACCCCGGACGCGCTGCCGGACGTCGCGGCTCTCGAGGATTTCGTACAAAAGCACGAGATCAGCGATGTCGGGGTGCTCTCGGAGTTCGATCTCTCCGCGGTGCGCAAGATCCGCGGCCGGTTCGCCTCGATCTTCTCCGCCTCGGACCCCCGGGCCGCGGCGGGACTGATCAACGACCTGGTGGCCGCGGCGGGCACCACTCCCCGGCTCACCGACCACGACGGCTACGACTGGCATGTGCACTACTTCGCGCCCGGTGCGTCCATCGCCGACCACCTCGCGGCGGACTGCGGCATGGCACTGGCCTTCTTCGTGGTCGCCGGGGAGCAGGAGCGGCTGCGGCGCTGCGAGGCCCCCGACTGCCGGCACGCCTTCGTCGACCTCTCCCGCAACCGGTCCCGGCGCTACTGCGACAGCCGTACGTGCGGGAACCGGCTGCATGTCGCCGCGTACCGGGCGCGTCGCAAGGAGGCGGCGGGCTGAGCTCCGGCCCGGGAGTGTGGACGCGGTACCCGGCGGGTGACGCCGGGCACCGCGGGTACGGCTCAGAGCAGCAGCAGATCGTGCAGCGCAGCCATGAGCAGTAGACACCCGATCACCGCAAGAAAGATCATCAGCGGTGGCTGGGAAAGGGCGAAAAGGCACCCGCGCGGCTCGTCCTGCGGCGGCGCGGCGTCGCTCTGTGTCGTGTCCAGCATCTCGCGGGCGATGATGACGCAGTCCGCACCGGTCGGGTGACCAACACGCCAGGACGGAACGGCAGTTCGCCGGATCCCGTGACGAACGGTTCAAGGCGTGGACGGCTCCGGGACGGATACGGGCCGACTGTGTCGTTTCAGTCCGCCTGCACCTGTCATATGCCGTGCTTCTTCAGGATGGCCTCGATGTCGCTGAAGTCGTCCCCGGCACCGGCGCGGGGTGCGGCGGCGGGCCGGGGCGCCGGACGGGAGGCCTGGCCCAGCGAGGGTGCCGAGGCCGCCGGGGCGATCGCCTCGCTCTGCGCGGCCCGGGTCGCCCTGCGCTCCTTGCGGGTACCGCCGCGCCTGCGCTCCACCGCGCGCGTGCTCATGAAGAGCAGCCAGGAGACACCGAGCACACCGAAGCCGGCCCAGGCCGCCGGGCTGAACGCGGTGTCCGCCACCCACTCGACGACACCGGTCATCACCAGGCCGAGAGGCACGAGCGAGTAGGCGGCGAGACGGGCGGCGGCGAGGAAGCGCTTGCGGTACGCCGTCACCGCCGCGATGCCCAGGCCGGCCGCGGCGGCGGCGGAACAGACGGTCTCGGCAATCATCCGGTCCTCCAGGCAGGGCTCGACAGGGCAGTTCGTCCCTTCCATCCTGCACCGCCCCCACCCCGCGGGGCCATGGTCCGACCCGACATCAGGGACATCTCCGGGTCGGATCCTCCGTAGGTGCCGGTCGCGGTGTGGATCCCCCGCGGCGTTCCGGGGCCGATTGGGTCGTCCGGGGTGCGGCTGGGAGACTGGGGACATGAGCGACTCCTCCCCCGTGCGTCCCGTCGTCCCCGTGCTCGACGTCTGGTGCGACCTTCAGTGCCCGGACTGCCGCAGCGCCCTGGAGGACGTCCGGGCCCTGCGTGCGCGCTACGGCGACCGGCTGGAGCTGCGGCTGCGGCACTTCCCGCTGGAGAAGCACAAGCACGCCTTCGCCGCCGCGCAGGCCGCCGAGGAGGCCGAGGAGCAGGGGAAGGGCTGGGACTACGTCGAGGCCGTGCTCGGCCGGGTCGAGGAACTGGACCGCAGGGGAGAACCCTTCCTGGTCGAGGCGGCCGGCGAACTGGGGCTGGACGCCGAGGAGTTCGACACCGCGCTGATCGACGGCCGGCACATCCTGATCGTGGACGCCGACCAGGCCGAGGGCAAGGCGATCGGCGTGACCGGCACCCCGACGTACGTCATCGACGGCGAGCGCCTCGACGGCGGCAAGAGCCAGGAGGGGCTGCGCGAGCGCGTCGAGGAGATCGCGGACCGGCTGCTCGCCGCGCCGGGTGCCTGAGCCGTCGTACGCCTACAACAGCGGCTTGTAGAAGGTGTACTGAGTCGTCTCGTAGCCGAGTGACTCGTACAGCCGCTCGGCCGGGGTGTTGCCCGCGAAGACGTTCAGACCCAGGGTCCGCTTGCCGAGGGCGTGTGCCTGGGTCTCCGCCAGCAGCATGAGGGTGCGGCCGTGTCCGCGGCCGCGGTGGGCCTCGTCCACTTCGACGTCGAAGATGAAGGGCTTGCCGTCGCGCAGGGCGAGCCAGAGGACGCCCACGCGGGTGCCCTCGTGCTCCAGGATGCTGAACCGCATGTTCTCGGTGGCGAGACCCTGCGGCAGGAGCGTGTCGTGGTCGCGCTGCGACTTGGCGCGCGCCTCGGGCTCCGGCACGCCCCGTTCCATCCAGGTGCGCACGTAGTCCTCCGACTCGTGCGCCAGCCAGGCGTCGAAGTCGGCCTCCGTCATGGGGCGGGCCAGGCTGCCGGCGGGCAGTTCCGGCGGGGTGTCGCCGAGTTGCTTCATCATGCCGCGATTGCGCAGGACGTAGTTCAGCGCCTTGACCAGCCGCAGGGCCGCCTCGGCGTCCGCCGGTACGCCGGCCTCGATCTGGCGGCAGCCCCAGCCGCGCGCGACCTCCTCGGCGGCGAGCGCGGCCACCGTGCCCCGGCCGCGCCGCCGGTCGGGCTCCTCGATCCGCAGATCGTGGATGCGAGCCGCCGAGTCGCCGAACGAGGGGGACGTGCCGAGGTGTATCGCCCCGACGGGGCGGCTGTTCACGCATACCTGGTAGCGGCGTGAACGCGTGCCGTCGGCATGATGCTGGAGCGGCTCGGTCGGCCGCAGGGTCGTGGTCATCACGGGTGTTCTACCCGCCGCGCCCCGCCGCGTCAGCCCAATTTCGAGGGGTTTTACGGATCGAGGTCGTTCCCGGCCCGCTCGTCGAAGATCCGCATGGCCTTGGCGGTGACCGGACCCGGGGTGCCCGGCAGCTCCCGGTCGTCGACCAGGTGGACGGCCTGTACGTCCCGCAGTGTGGAGGTGAGGAAGACCTCGTCGGCCCGCTCCAGGACGTCCAGCGGCAGGTCGGTCTCCTTGGCGCCGGTCCATTCGACCGTCAGCGCGCGTGTGATGCCCGCGAGACAGCCGGAGGAGACCGGCGGGGTGTGGAGCTCACCGTCGAGGACGACGAAGACGTTCGACCCGGTGCCCTCGCACAGCTGCCCGACCGTGTTGGCGAACAGTGCCTCGGAGGCGCCGTGCTCGCGGGCCCGGGCGAGGGCCACGACGTTCTCGGCGTACGAGGTGGTCTTGAGTCCGGCGAGGGCGCCGCGTTCGTTGCGGGTCCAGGGGACCGTGATCACGGAGGTGGAGTCGGGGCGGCGGGTGGTCTCGCCGAGGGCGACGACCAGGGTGGGGCCGTGCTCGCCGCGGTCGGAGCCGAGGGGGCCGTGGCCACCGGTGTAGGTGATGCGGAGCCGGCCGAGCGGCATCGGGTTGGCCTCGATGACGGCCGCGCAGCCGCGGCGCACCTCGTCGAGGTCGGGGTCGGGCAGGCCGAGGCCGCGTGCGGAGCGGGTCAGCCGGTCGAGGTGCCGGGTGAGCGCGAACGGCTCGCCGTCCACCGCCTTCACCGTCTCGAAGATGCCGTCGCCCACGGTCAGCCCGTGGTCGAAGACGGAGACACGGGCGGACTCGATGTCCTGCAGCCCGCCGTCGAGCCAGATCTTCACCTGATGGTCCCTTCGCTCACCTCGTACGTACCCGACGCTACCGCGAGCAGCCGGGCCGCCTTCAGCTCGGTCTCCCGCCACTCCCCCTCGGGGTCCGACCCCCAGGTGATGCCGGCGCCGGTGCCGAACCGCAGCACGCCTTCCGCGCGGTCGATCCAGAAGGTGCGGATGCCGACGGCCAGCTCGCCGGTGCCCCGGTCGGCGTCGACCCAGCCGATGCCTCCGCAGTACGGGCCGCGCGGTGCCGTCTCCAGGGCGTCGATGATCCGCAGGGCACTGGACTTGGGGGCGCCGGTGACGGAGCCGGGCGGGAAGGCGGCGTCGAGCAGTTCGGGCCAGCCGGCGCCCTCGCGCAGTTCGCCGCGGACCGTGGAGACGAGGTGGACGAGGCCCGGGTGCTTCTCGACCGCGCACAGGTCGGGGACGCTGACACTGCCGGTGGCGCAGACCCGCCCGATGTCGTTGCGGACCAGGTCCACGATCATGACGTTCTCGGCGTAGTCCTTCTCCAGGAGGTCCGCCTCGGTGCGCCCGGTGCCCTTGATCGGGCCGGACTCGACGATCCGGCCGTCGCGGCGCAGGAACAGCTCGGGGGAGGCGGTGGCTATCTCCACGCCGTGCTCGGGCAGCCGGATCGTTCCTGCGTACGGTGCCGGGTTGCCGCGGGCCAGCAGCGCGGTCAGCGCGTCCACGTCGGCGTCGGGCGCGGCCGGCGCGCTCAGCACCCGGCAGAGGTTGGCCTGGTAGACCTCGCCGGCCGCGATGTGCTCGCGGATCCGGCGGACGCCCGCCGTGTATCCGGCGCGGTCCAGGGAGGACGTCCAGTCGCCGGCCGCCGGTCCGTGCCACGCCCCCGGCACCGGGGCGGGCACCTGCTCCTGTCGTACGTCCTGGAAGCGGGCGCAGGTCAGACGGCCCTCGAAGTCGGCGCAGACGGCCCAGAAGCCGCTGGAGTCCAGGGCCGCGGGGTCACTGGTGACATCGAGGAGTCCGGTGGCCGTGCGGCCGCCGAAGCGGGCGAGAGGGGCGAGGTCGAGCACGCGTCGAGTCTATGGCGGGTGTCCTGCGGGTGACCTGGTCATGTCCCTTCGGAGCCTGTGACCAGGTGCGCGAGCGGGTGCAGCGCAGCACGCTGCACAAACGCGTTTTTGTGCTGGCCCCGGAATCCGCTAGAGTTCAACACGTCGCCGGGACGCGTGAGCGGATCGGAAAGACAGGCGAACGTAGCTCAGTTGGTAGAGCGCAACCTTGCCAAGGTTGAGGTCGCGAGTTCGAACCTCGTCGTTCGCTCGAAAGAGCAAGGGGATCTTCCCGACCCCCTACACTCCTGGTGGAGTGGCCGAGAGGCGAGGCAACGGCCTGCAAAGCCGTCTACACGGGTTCAAATCCCGTCTCCACCTCCAAGGACGATTAGCTCAGCGGGAGAGCGCTTCCCTGACACGGAAGAGGTCACTGGTTCAATCCCAGTATCGTCCACTGGATCTTCCAGCTCCTACGGCAAGGTCCGAACCCGCGCGATTAGCTCAGCGGGAGAGCGCTTCCCTGACACGGAAGAGGTCACTGGTTCAATCCCAGTATCGCGCACGCAGCCCCTCTCACGGGGTGGCTGACCTGGACGATTAGCTCAGCGGGAGAGCGCTTCCCTGACACGGAAGAGGTCACTGGTTCAATCCCAGTATCGTCCACGCACCGAAGCCCCCGGCCCTGCGGCCGGGGGCTTCTTCGTGTCTGCCGGCTGTCAGCTGGAGAACAGCATGTGCCCGAAGCTCTTGTGACGCTTGTGGCCGTAGTGGCCACCGTGACCGCCGTGCTGCGGGGCGCCCCAGGCGGGAGCCATGGGGGCCGCGGGCGCCGCCGGGTAGGCCTGCGGGGCGGCCGGGGGCGGCGGCGGGGCGGGCTGGGTCCACTGGGTCTCCAGACGGGTCAGCGCCTCCAGCTCGCCGTAGTCGAGAAAGATCCCGCGGCAGCCGCTGCACTGCTCGATCTGAACACCGTTGCGGTTGTACGTGTGCATGGGCGCGTGACACTTCGGACACTGCATCGTCGGCTCAACTCCTCGCCGGTTGGTCCTGCTTCGCGTTACGCCAGGACAGACACTGTCCGGCTCCGGTCGGTTGCACCCTACTTCGCGTCGGTGCGGGTCAACTCGGGTGGGGCGGAACCCATTCGTGCGCAGGCGTCGACAACGAGCTGCTCGACCTCGTCCAGGCAGCGGTTCGCCGCGGCGGCCTTCGCCAGGGCGCGGGCCGCGGTCTGCACGGTGAGGGCGCGGGCCGCGACGTCCAGGGCGGGCCAGGGGTCGCCGTCCGCGGGGACGGCCGGGCCGCCCGCCGCGCGATAGGCGTCGAGGAAGCGGTTCCACTCGTCGGGGTGGAGGAGGCCGCAGGCGTACCAGGCGGCCGGGCGGGCGAGGTCCCAGGCGGGGACGCCCCGTCCTAGGTCGTCCACGTCGATGAGGCGCCAGGGGCCGTCGGAGGCGGGGTGGCGGACGAGCTGGCCGAGGTGGAGGTCGCCGTGGCACAGGGTGTGGGTGTCCGGCATGGGGGTCTCGGCGCGGGCCCAGGCGGGGAGGGCGGACCAGGCGGCGAGGACGGGGCGTACGAGGGGTTCGGGGGCGGCGGGTGCGGCGCGGAGGCGGGCGATGGACTGGGCCGCCTTGGCGGGGCCGCGCATGAGGGGGGTGCCGGGTGGGGCGGGGGTGCGGTGGAGGTGGGCGAGGAGGGTTGCCGCCTCCTCCCAGGGGGCCTTGTCCGGGGTGTCCGGGTCCACGGGGGTGCCGTAGGGCCAGAACGTGACCAGGCGGCCGTGCAGGGGGACCGGAGTCGGGGTGAGTGGGGGGAGGAGGACGTCGGGGAGGGTGGTCGCCGTGGTGAGGCGGGAGGTCAGTTCGGTGGGGGGTGTGTTCGGGGCGTGGGCCTTGGCGACGGTGTCGGCGTGGCGGACGACTGTGGCGTCGGGGCGGTCGGCCAGTACGCGGGTTGCTCCGCAGGGGCAGGGGGTGGTGTGGGAGTGGGCCCTGGCCTTGACTCGGGCGGTGAGCTCGGAGAGCAAGGGGGTGGTGGTCACGGGGCTCCCTGCGGTGCGTTGTCTGGTCGTGAGGGTACGGGGAGAGTGGCCGTCAGGTGCTCGGTGTTGTGGCTGGGCTCGGGCTGTTCTCGCCCCCGCCGCCCCTGCCCGTCCCATCCTCCAGGGGCGCTGCCCCTTCGACCCCGGCCCCTGGGGGCTCCGCCCCCAGACCCCCATCGGCCCTGAAGGGGCCTCGTCCTCAAACGCCGGACGGGCTGAGATTGCCTGGACCGGCGTCGAGAGACGGAGCCCTCTCCGGGTGGGTGGGGGCTCGGGACGGCAGACCCTCGGCCTCCAACACCGGACTGCTGAGATTGCCTGCGCCGACCTCGAGAGGCGCAGCCCCTCCGGGTGGGAGGGGGCTCGGGACGGCAGACCCTCGGCCTCCAACTCCGGACTGCTGACATTGCCTGCACCGACCTCGAGAGGCGCAGCCCCCTCCGGGTGGGAGGGGGCTCGGGACGGCAGACCCTCGGCCTCCAACTCCGGACTGCTGACATTGCCTGCGCCGGCCTCGAGAGGCGCAGCCCCCTCCGGGTGGGTGGGGGATCGGGACGGCAGGCTCACGTCCTCGAACACCGGACGGGCTGTAAGACACGCACCGGCGGCTCGGGACGGCAGGTCATCGTCCGCAGATGCCGGACGGGCTGAAAGACGGCAGACCCCGGCCTCGGACGGCCAAAGGTGCGGGCACAGCAATGCCGGCGCAGCTCCCCAGCTGCGCCGGCATTTTTGCCGTCCGCCGCACCCCCGTCCCCACGGGGTTTCATGGGTGGATGTCCCCGCCCGGACCGCTCTTCCGGGCCTGGGGTCGCCGCTCAGCGCCCCAGCATCACTCCCACGGACGACGCTTGTGTGGCCACTGTCTCCCAGCCGTCGAAGACGAGGAGGAGCAGGGCCGCCAGGGGAAGGGCCATGAGTGTCGCCACCAAGGGGTGGCGACGGCCCTGTCGGCGGGGGTGGAGCGCGGTGCGCTCCTTGGTGCGGATCATCGTCCGCGGTGCCGTGTGGGCCATGGTCCCTCTCCTGACCTGTCTGTGTTGTCTTTGGCAGCGGCGGGTGTCTGACCTCGGGGGACGAGTGCTGCACCCGCCGCTTGACCTCAAATCTAGGCGGGCGGCGCCCGCCGCACGTCATGCCCTCGTACCGATTGGCGGGCCTCCCGGAGGATGAGCCGTGACCTGGGGAGTACTCCCCTGGGTGGAGACGAGGGCCTAGGTCTCCGGGTCTTCCCGGAGGGGGTGACCGGTCTATCCCGCTTTCTCCGAGCCGTCCTCACGCGGCACCGGCTGCTCGACCAGCGCCAGGACCCGGGTCGCCATGAAGCGGGCCGTGCGGACGACGGAGCCGTTGCGGGTGACTTCGCTCACTTCCACCACACCTCGGCGTACCGCTGTCTCCACCCGGCGGCCCGCCCTGCTCGCCACCACCTCGTATGTGCGCGTCGTGTCCCCTGCGTCCACCACTATCTCCACGCGATCACCCTTCACGGGTTCAATCCCCCTTCGACGAGAGGTGGTTGGGATCACCGGCAGAGCGAACCCACCCCGCCCTGCCGCTCCCTGACCACCCCTCAATTCTCCCACCCAGCACTGACAATCCATCGGGACGAGAGGGCGCGGCCTCTGCGCGCGGGCGGCCGTGGAAACGTAAGCTGTGGCTCGTCACACGGACCGGGCAGCGGGGATGAACATGGCGATGATGCGCCTGAGGCGCGAGGACCCGCGCGTCGTCGGCTCGTTCAGGCTTCACAGACGGCTCGGCGCGGGCGGGATGGGCGTCGTCTATCTGGGCTCCGACAAGAAGGGGCAGCGGGTCGCGCTGAAGGTGATCCGGCCCGATCTGGCGGAGGACCAGGAGTTCCGTTCGCGGTTCGCGCGTGAGGTCTCGGCGGCCCGGCGGATTCGCGGCGGGTGCACGGCACGGCTCGTGGCCGCCGATCTCGACGCGGAACGGCCGTGGTTCGCCACGCAGTACGTGCCCGGCCCCTCCCTGCACGACAAGGTCGCCGACGAGGGCTCGCTGGGCGCGGCCGAGGTCGCCGCCATCGGGGCCGCCCTGTCGGAGGGGCTCGTCGCGGTGCATGAGGCGGGGGTCGTGCACCGGGATCTCAAGCCGTCCAACATCCTGCTGTCCCCCAAGGGGCCGCGGATCATCGACTTCGGCATCGCCTGGGCGACCGGGGCCTCCACGCTCACTCATGTGGGTACGGCCGTCGGGTCGCCCGGCTTCCTCGCGCCCGAGCAGGTGCGCGGGGCCGCCGTCACCCCGGCCACGGACGTGTTCTCGCTGGGGGCGACCCTGGCGTACGCCGCCATGGGTGACTCGCCCTTCGGGCACGGCAGTTCCGAGGTGATGCTGTACCGCGTGGTGCACGAGGAGGCGCACCTGGGCGGGGTGCCCGACGCGCTGGCCCCGCTCGTGCGGGCCTGTCTCGCCAAGGATCCGGAGGAACGGCCCAGCACGCTCCAACTGTCGCTGCGGCTCAAGGAGATCGCCTCACGGGAGGCTCAGGGGCTCGCTGACGTCCGGCCGCCCGCGCCGCGGGCCGGCGAGAGCGACCGGCCCACGGGACGGCTCGCCGAGCCGAGCTATCCGGAGCAGCAGCGCGCCCAGCGCCGTCCGCAGGGGCAGCCGCCGGGTCCCACGCAGCGCACTCCCCCGCCCCGCGGCACGTCCTCGCGCGGGCCCGCCCCGTCGCGCAACGGGTCTGCGTCCCGGAGCGGTGGGCGGCCCACGCCGGCCTCGCGGAACACGACGCGCTCCGGCAACCGTCCGGCGCCCCGCAGCGGCGCCGGCCGTCCGGGTCCCAGGACCACGGGGACGGGGCGTCGGCCCGCCAATCCCCGGCTGCTGCGCCAGCGGCTGTTCGTGTTCGTCGTGGTGACGGTGCTGGCGGCGCTCGGTATCGCCGCGGCCCAGGGATGTCAGGGTCCGGCGCGGGGGCTCGACGGCGACCGTGGTGTCGTACGCCATGAGCAGCCGCACGTGACGCCGCCCGACCGGTCGACGGACTAGCGGGTCACAGGCTCGGCAGGATCCGGTCGAAGAACTCCAGGTCCCCTTCGAAGACCGGGTCCAGGGCCGGAAACTCCTGCGGGGTGATCCAGCGGGCCTCGGCCACCTCCACGGGGTCGGGAACCACCTCGCCTTCGTCGGCGCGGGCGGTCCACCAGTGGAGGCGGTAGCGGCCGTCGTCGGTCTCGGACTCCCAGACCTTCGCGAGCGGTACGACGGTGAGGCCGACCTCCTCGCGTACCTCGCGGAGCAGCGCCTCCCGTTGGGTCTCGCCCGGTTCGACGCGGCCGCTGAGGGGTTGCCAGTAGCCGGGGCGGGAGACGGTGGGGCCGCGGCGGATGACCAGCAGTCGTTCGGCTCGGAGCAGGACCGCGACGATCGCCTCGCCCTGGGGCATCGGGCTCCTAGAGCTCGGGGCGGCCGGTGGCCACCGCGTAGAAGGCGACCGCGGCCGCCGCGCCGACGTTGAGCGAGTCGACGCCGTGGGCCATGGGGATGCGGACCCATTCGTCGGCGGCGACCAGGGCCTGGGTGGAGAGGCCGTCGCCCTCAGCGCCGAGCATCAGGGCGACCCGGTCCATCTTGTGAGGGGCGGCCTCGTCGAGGGTCTTGGCCTTCTCGTCCGGGGTGAGGGCGAGGAGGGAGAAGCCGGCCTCGCGGACGGACTCCAGGCTCTTGGGCCAGGTGTCGAGACGGGCGTAGGGGACCGAGAAGACGGCGCCCATGGAGACCTTGACGCTACGGCGGTACAGCGGGTCGGCGCAGTCCGGGGAGAGCAGGACCGCGTCCATGCCGAGCGCCGCCGCCGAACGGAAGATCGCGCCGATGTTGGTGTGGTCGTTGACCGACTCCATGACCACCACGCGGCGGGCGGTCTGGAGGAGGTCGGTCGCCGTCGGGAGCGGCTTGCGCTGCATGGAGGCGAGCGCGCCGCGGTGCACGTGATAGCCCGTGACCTGCTCGGCAAGCTCCGGGCTGACCGCGTAGACCGGGGCCGGGAGCTCGTCGATGACGTCGCGCATGACGTCGACCCACTTGGCGGACAGCAGCATCGAACGCATCTCGTACCCGGCGTCCTTGGCCCTTCTGATGACCTTCTCGCCCTCGGCGATGAACAGGCCCTCGGCGGGTTCTCGTTTGCGGCGCAGTTCGACGTCGGTCAGGCCTGTGTAGTCGCGCAGGCGCGGGTCGTCGGGATCCTCGACGGTGATGAGATCGGCCACAGGGTGATACTGCCTTGCTCTGGGTGCGGTGCCAACGGCTGGGGACGAGTTGGGTTACCCGGGGTTACTCGGTTGCCGCGGGGCCGACGTTCACGACCGCGCCGATGACGATGACGGCCGGGGGCCTGACCTCCTGCGTACGCACCGTCTCGGCGACCGTCGCGAGGGTGGCGTCCACGCGGCGCTGGGCCGCCGTCGTGCCCTCCTGGACCAGGGCCACCGGAGTGTCCGCCGGCTTGCCGTGGGCGACGAGGGTCTCGGCGATCTTCCCGATCTTGTCGACGCCCATCAGGATCACCAGCGTGCCCGTGAGCCTGGCGAGCGCGGGCCAGTCGACCAGGGAGCGCTCGTCGTCAGGGGCGACATGGCCGCTGACCACCGTGAACTCGTGTGCGACACCGCGGTGGGTGACGGGGATGCCGGCCGCGCCCGGGACCGAGATCGAGCTGGAGATGCCGGGGACGACGGTGCAGGGGATGCCGGCCTCGGCGACGGCGTGCAGCTCCTCCATGCCGCGGCCGAAGACGTAGGGGTCGCCGCCCTTCAGCCGTACGACGGACTTGCCCTGCTTGGCGTGCTCGATGAGGGCGTTGTTGATGGCCTCCTGGGCCATGAAACGGCCGTACGGGATCTTCGCCGCGTCGATCACCTCGACGTGCGGCGGGAGTTCGGCGAGGAGGTCGCGCGGGCCGAGGCGGTCGGCGATGACGACGTCGGCCTCGGCCAGGAGGCGGCGGCCGCGGACCGTGATGAGGTCCGGGTCGCCGGGGCCGCCGCCGACGAGGGCGACGCCGGAGGTGCGGGTGCGGTGGTGGGGCGCCACCAGGGTTCCGTCGCGCAGGCCCTCCACCACCGCGTCGCGGATGGCGGCGGTGTGGCGGGGGTCGCGGCCCTTGGCGTTCGTGGTGAGGACGGCGACCGTGACGCCCTCGCTGTGGCCGGTGGCCGGGGTCCAGGCCGTCGCCTGGTCCGCGTCGTCCGAGCGGACGCACCAGACGCGGTGCCGCTCCGCTTCGGCGGAGGCCGCGGTGTTGGCCTCGGGGTCGCTGGTGGCGATGAGGGCGTACCAGGCGTCGGCGAGGTCGCCTTCGGTGTACGGCCGCTTCGCCCAGGTGATCTCACCCGCGTCCGCCATCGCCTCGACCGAGGGGGTCGCTCCGGGGGATACGAGGAGAATGTCCGCGCCCGCTGCGATCAGTGCCGGGAGGCGGCGCTGGGCGACCTGGCCGCCGCCGAGGACGACGACCTTGCGGCCGGTGAGGCGGAGGCCTACGGGGTAGGCGGGGTTTTCGGCCATGAGGGTGCGGCTCCTCGTACGGGCGATGCGATGGGCGCTACGGCTCTGGAGCTGCCCTGACGTGCGGATTTTAAGCTGCGGATTCAGCGTACGGCGGGGGTGGGGGGCCCGCAGGAACGCCTGCCCCGACCACCCCCGGATCCGGCCTACTTCTCGGTGACCCCCGCCGAGTCGAAGGTCGCGACCTCGTGCATCGCGCGCGCGGTGCTCTGCACCAGGGGCAGGGCCAGCAGGGCGCCCGTGCCCTCGCCCAGGCGGAGGTCGAGGTCGACCAGGGGGCGCAGGCCGAGCTTGTTCAGGGCGGCCACGTGCCCCGGCTCCGCGCTGCGGTGGCCCGCGATGCAGGCCGCGAGGACCTCGGGGGCGATGGCACGCGCGACCAGGGCGGCGGCGCCGGCGCTGACGCCGTCCAGGATCACCGGGGTGCGCAGGGACGCGCCGCCCAGCAGGAGGCCGACCATCGCCGCGTGCTCGAAGCCGCCGATCGCGGCGAGTACGCCGATGGGGTCGGCCGGGTCCGGCTGGTGGACCTCGAGGGCGCGGCGGACGACCTCGGTCTTGCGGGCGAGGGTCTCGTCGTTGATGCCGGTGCCGCGGCCGGTCACCTCGGCCGGGTCGGTGTCCGTGAAGACCGAGATCAGCGCGGCGGACGCGGTGGTGTTCGCGATGCCCATCTCGCCGGTGAGCAGCGCCTTGTTGCCGGCCGCCACCAGGTCGCGGGCGGTCTCGATGCCGACCTCGATGGCCTGCTTGGCCTCCTCGCGGGTCATCGCGGGACCGGTGGTCATGTCGGAGGTGCCCGCGCGGACCTTGCGGGGCAGCAGGCCGGGGGTGGCGGGCAGGTCGGCCGCCACACCGACGTCCACCACGCACACCTCGGCGCCGACCTGGGCGGCGAAGGCGTTGCAGACCGCGCCGCCGCCGAGGAAGTTGGCGACCATCTGGGCCGTCACCTCCTGCGGCCAGGGGGTGACGCCCTGGGCGTGGACGCCGTGGTCACCGGCGAAGATCGCGACCGCTGCGGGCTCCGGGATCGGCGGCGGGCACTGCCGGGACAGGCCCGACAGCTGCGCGGAGATGATCTCCAGCATGCCGAGCGAGCCCGGCGGCTTGGTCATGCGCTTCTGTCGCTCCCAGGCCTCGCCGAGCGCCTTGGCGTCCAGCGGGCGGATCTGGGAGACGGTCTCGGCGAGCAGGTCGTGCGGCTCCTCGCCGGGCAGCGCGCGACGGCCGTACGTCTCCTCGTGGACGACCCATGACAGCGGGCGCCGCTTGGACCAGCCGGCCTGGAGCAGCTCGGGCTCGTCCGGGAACTCGTCGACATAGCCGACGCAGAGGTAGGCGACGACCTCCAGGTGCTCGGGCAGGCCGAGCGAACGGACCATCTCGCGCTCGTCGAAGAAGCTGACCCACCCGACGCCGAGGCCCTCGGCGCGGGCGGCGAGCCAGAGGTTCTCCACGGCGAGAGCGGAGGAGTACGGGGCCATCTGCGGCTGGGTGTGCCGGCCCAGGGTGTGACGCCCGCCGCGCGTGGGGTCCGCGGTGACGACGATGTTCACCGGGGTGTCGAGGATGGCCTCGATCTTCAGTTCCTTGAACTGCTTGGCCCGGCCCTTGGGGAGGGACTTGGCGTACGCGTCGCGCTGGCGCATGGCCAGTTCGTGCATGGTGCGGCGCGTCTCGGCCGAGCGGATGACGACGAAGTCCCACGGCTGGGAGTGGCCCACGGACGGTGCGGTGTGGGCCGCTTCCAGGACGCGGAGCAGGACCTCGTGCGGGATGGGGTCGCTGCGGAAGCCGTTGCGGATGTCACGGCGCTCGCGCATGACCTTGAGGACGGCCTCGCGCTCGGCGTCGTCGTAGGCGGGCGCGGCCGGGCCGGTGGACTGACGTACTTCTTCCACGGGGGCCGTGCTCTCTTCCTGCTCCGCGCCCCGGGTGTCCAGGTCGTCGGCGTGCTGTACGAGTTCGGGGTCGCCCTCACGGGGAGCGGGGACGGCGGTGTGGTCCTCCGGCGGGAGGACGAGGGCCTGGGGCGGGGTCGGGGCGAGGTGCGGGGTCGTCGGCACCGAGCCCTCGACCGGGACGAACTGGCCCACGGGCTGCGAAGCCTCCGCGATCGGCTGGTGCTGGTCCACGAACAGGACCTGGGGGCCCGCGGGTTCGGCGACGAGCGACGGGGCGGGGGCGGCCTGGAGGTCTTCGGCGGGTGCCTCTTCCGGGGCGGTCACCGGCTGAGGTGCCTCCGGGGCCGGCACGGGGCCGGGGGCGTCGGCGAACTGCGTGACGGCGTCGACGGGGGCGGGCTGCTCGGTCTGCTCCTGCGTGACGTCCGCGGGGGTGGGGGTGTCCTCCGGCTGTGCGAACTGTTCCGCCGCCGCGGCGAGCGGCTCCGGCTGTGCGACGGCCTCCGGGTCCACGGGGCGCGGCAGGTGCTCCCCGTCGGTGGCCTCGGGGGACGGCACAGGAGCGGGGGTCTGCACGGCAGGGAGTTCGGGGGCCGGCGGGGCCACGGCTTCGGCGGGCTCGGGAGCGGGCGCCGGAACGATGGCTTCGGGGGCCGGCACGGGCTCGGGGGCCGGTACGGGCTCCGGTTCGGCGGGCTCGGCGACGACAGGGATGGGCACTGCGGTCTGGTCGGCCTCGGGGCCGGGGGCCTCCGGGACCGGCACGGCCTGCAGTTCGGCGGGCTCGGCGACCTCGGCCACGACCACGGCGGGCTCGGCGACCTGAGCGAACTCCGGACCGGGTGCTTCCGGTTCCGGTACGGCCTGGGGCTCGGCGGGTTCGGGCGCGAGCGGCGCCTCGGGGGTCTGCGCAAGGTCCGGCAGGGGCACGGAAGTCGGGGTCTGATCGGCGTCGGGCACCGCGGCGGGAGCCGGGACCTGCGCGAAGTCCGCCACCTGCACGGCGTCCGGCACGGGAGCGGCCTGCGGTGCCTCGACGGCACCCGGCACCTGTCCGGCACCGGCCGGGTCCTCGGCAACAACGCCCTGAGCAGCGTCCACGGCATCCACGGCATCCGGGACCGGCACGGCCTCCGGAGCCGGAGCGACACCGGCGTACTGTCCGGCCTCACCGGCGAACTCGGGACCATCGGTCTGCCCGGCCGCGGGAGCTTCCCCGCCCTCCGGAGCGAACACCACGGCGGGGCCCTCGGCGGCCTCCGACGTGATTCCGTCCGGCGTGTGTGCGGCGACCGGGACGCCGTTCGCCTCGGGCGCGTTCGCGGCCGCGGCCTCCGGGAACGCCACGGGACCCGGCACGTTCACATCGCCGTGAACAGTCTCGGCCCCCGGCGCGTAAGAATCTCCGGTGACATCCTCAGCACCCGGGAACCCGTCGGCGCCCGGAACCCCGGCCACGGGAAGCCCCTCGGAACCGGGGACGCCCCCGGCTTCCGGCACATGCTCGGCGACGACGGGCTCGCCGTACGCCTCCCCGGCGGCCGGCACCGCGTCGGCGCCCGCCATGTCCTGCTCGGCGTACGCGTCCTCCTGGGGCTGCGGTACGCCGGTGGCCTCGACCGCCTCCGTCGCGAGACGGGACACCGCGGCCTGGGCCGCGCCCGCCGGTTCGGTGTCCTGTTCCGGTACCGGGACAACCGTTTCGGCAGCCGGGCTCATGGTGCCCATGGGAGCGGGGGCGCCCCAAGGGGCCGCGCCCTGCGGGGACATCTCACGCAGCGGCTGCGGGGCATCGAGGTACTCGGGGCCCGCGGTGGGCGGGCCCGACTGGCGGACCGGCGCACCCGCGGGGCCGCGGTCGGCGAGGGAGCGGACCGGGCTGGCGGAGGCGTCGGGGATGGGCGGGCCGAGGTGCAGGGGCCGGCGCGGGGTGATCGGCGGGATCGGCAGCGACGGGGCCGCCGGGCCGGGCGCGCGGACCGCACTGAGGTCGTGCGCGCCGCTGTCGCGGCCGGACATCTCGTGCGGGCCCGGAGCGTGGACCGTCTCGACGACCGGCTCGGGCGCGGGTGGGGCGACCTCGTTGCCCCATGCGCCCTGGGCGCCCGGCAGCAGCAACAGGTCTTCGTCCTCGGCGGTGGTCTCGGAGAGGTAGGTGTACGCACCGTGCGCGGGAACGCCCGGCTGTTCCACCATGCCTGCGTTCTCCGGCAGTCCCTCGCCCGGGACCTGGCCGGTGTCGGTCATGCGTACCCCTCGCCCATCGGTTAGTGCTTCTACGACCAGCTCACCGGGGACGGCGCACCGACCGCCCCCGCAGTGAAGAACGAGCGTGCGTGCCCAGCGGCACGAACGGCCCGTCGAGAAAGACGACAAAGCCATTAACTGGCATTGTCGCGGCCGTTCCCCCGTCGCGACAGCTTGATCCGCGACAGCTCGCTGTGGACTGCGCCACGTTGCGCGTCCTCCGGTTGTGCCGTACCACACCCACCCCAAAACGGGCGCGTTTTCCGGACATTGACGAACGAAAGGCCGGTCCACCGAAGCGGTACAACAGTCGGCCAGCCTACCGCGCGCAGTACGACAACAGGATCACGGGACCAACAAATGGGGTCACATCGCGCGGTCCGGCAGAACCCCGCTGAGCAGGAACGCTACGCTCCGCTCCTTCTCCGTCCAGGCCCGTGTGTCGAGTTCGACGGACTGGATCAGGGCGCACTCGACGCGGTAGCCGTGTTCGGTCAGGTCCCGGCCGACGAGTTCGGCCTCGTCGCGCGTCATGGCGTGGGCGACGATGCCCTGCGGGCGGCGGTCGGCGACCGCGGAGACCACGGCCGCTCCCCCGCCGCCGACACGGACGACGTCCGGCTCGGGGAGGTTCTCCAGCACGTGCGGGGCCCTGCCCCGGATGATCTGGAGCTGGACGCCGAAGCGGCGGGCGGCGGCGTCGGTGCGGCCGCAGGCGATGAGGTCCCGGTCGACGGCGATGACGGCGGCGCCGGCCCGGGCGGCCTCGACCGCGAAGGCGCCGCCGCCGCAGCCGATGTCCCACACCAGGTCGCCGACCCGGGGTCCGAGGCGGGCGAGTTGGGCCGCGCGCAGCAGATCCGTCTCACCCTCGCCGAGCGGACCGTCGTACGCCTCGGCGGGCAGTGCCCAGCCACGGGGCCCGGCGGCCGGCTCGCGGCCCGAGATCCAGCCGCCGCCCTCCCCGGCGGTCACCGGGCCGCCGATCACGATGACGACGTTCGGGTCCCGCCAGCTGTGGTCGGCGGCCTTGTCGGAGGTGAGGATCGTGACCTGTTCCCGCTCGGTGCCGAGTTCCTCGCAGATGACGAAGGTGCGGTGGACGCCCTCCATCAGCAGGCCGAGTTCGGCGGGCCCCGCGCCGGGTGAGGTGAGGACGGCGACCTTGGTGTGGGCGCGGCATACGTTCACCGCGCGTCGCAGGGTGCGCCGGTGTGCGACGACCACCTGTGCGTCGTCCCAGGGCATGCCGGCGCGGGCGAAGGCGGCGGCGACCGAGGAGACGGCGGGGACGACCTCGACCTCCAGGCCGAACTCGGGTGCGCGCAGGGTTCGTACGACTCCGAAGAACCCGGGATCCCCGTCGGCGAACACGACCGCCGTGCCGCGATGGCCCGCGATCCGGCGGGCGGCCAGGTCGACGCTGCCGAGTCGGACGCGTTCGGCGGCGGGGGGCACCTCGGGCAGTGCCAGGTGGTGGGGGGCGCCCGCCACCAGCGTGGCGGCACCGAGGGCGGAGCGTGCCGCGGCGGTCAGCGGCGAGCCGTCCCAGCCGATCACCGTGACCCGGTCGGCCATCGTTGTCAGTCTCCAGAGGGTTTGCGCAGGTCGTCAGGGGCGGGCACCGTGAGGGTACCTGGTCGACCCGGCGAACGCGGCAGCGGTCCCGTTGCCTCCCCTGGTTCAGTTCCAGTCGCCGTACGAGGTGAAACCGTCGGAATCGGTCAGCTGCTCTCCCGAGCCCTCGATGTCCTCCGGCAGCAGGCTCCAGACGATGAAGTCGGTGCGGACATCGGTCCAGGTGTCGTCCTCGGTCCGCACTCGCGCGATGCAGGCGTTGCGCAGCACGCCCTCGCTGATGCAGCCGATCTTCTGGGCGACCTGCTGTGAGGCGGTGTTGTCGGCCGCCGTGCGCAGCTCTATGCGCTCGAACTTCTGGTCCGTGAACAGCCATTGGGCGGTGGCGAGCGCCGCCTCGGAGGCGTAGCCCTCGCCGCGGGCCCAGGGGGCGATGATGTACGACAGTTCGGTGGCGCGGATGTACCAGTTCGTCTTGGTGAGTTGGACGATGCCGACCAGGCGCTGGGTGAGGAACTCCGTGACCGCGAGGTCGAGTCCGCGGCCCGCCTCGCGTTCGGTGGGCGCGTGATCGGTGATCCAGGTGCGGGCGCCCTCCTCGGTGAAGGGCTGGGGGACGTGGGTCCAGGCGGCGACCTGCTCGTCGTTCATCATCTCGGCCAGCGCCGACACATCGTCCTCGTCGAGGGGACGCAGCACCAACCGCTCCGTGCTGATGGAGATGTTGGGGAAGGTGCTAGTCATCGCCGCTCCGTAACCTTCGGAAAACCTGCAAGTCCTGCTGAGCTCCTGCTGAACTGCCCAGCATGCAGCATGGAGGCACCGAACCGCACTGCAGGGTCCACTCGGGGTGAGCGAGTGGACCCTGTGCGTGGCGATACGCCGTATACGCGAGGTCAGCCGGAAGTGACCGGGAGGACCGAACCCTTGTACTTGTCCTCGATGAACTTCTTCACGTCGGACGAGACGAGGAGCTTCGCGAGCTTCTCGACCCGGGGGTCGTCCTCGTCGCCCTTTTTGACGGCCAGGAGGTTGGCGTAGGGGTTGTCCTTCGCCGACTCCAGGAGGATCGCGTCCTCGGTGGGGCTGAGACCCGCGTCCTGGGCGTAGTTGTTGTTGATGACCGCCGCGTCCACGTCGTCGAGCGAGCGTGGCAGCTGGGCGGGTTCCAGTTCCTTGAACGTCAGGTGCCTGGGGTTTGCCGTGATGTCCGCGGGGGATGCGTTCGCCCCCGCACCGTCCTCGAGGGTGATGAGGCCCTCGGCGGCGAGGAGCTTGAGGGCGCGGCCCTCGTTGGTGGTCTCGTTGGGCACGGCGACCGTGGCTCCGTCAGCGAGCTCGGAGATGTCCCCGATCTTCTTCGCGTACACGCCCATGGGCGGCAGGTACGCCTTGACCACCGGGACCAGGTTCGTGCCCTTGGACTTGTTGAACTCGTCCAGGAACGGCTGGTTCTGGTACAGGTTCGCGTCGAGGGTGCCCTCCTGGAGTGCGGTGTTCGGCAGGACGTAGTCCGTGAACTCCTTGATCTCCAGGTTCAGGCCGGCCTTCTCGGCGAGGTTGTCCTTGATGTACGTCAGGACCTCACCGGCCGGGACGGCGGTGGCGCCGACGACCAGGGCGTCCTCACCACCACCGCTCCCGCCGGAGTCGGAGCCCGAGCCGCAGGCGGTGAGGCCGAGGGCCAGGGCCAGGGCGGCCGCAGGTATGACGAGCTTGCGCATGTGGATCGGCTCCCCTGTGGATCAGTGCGCTCAGAACGAGGCGATGACGGAGCCCTCGTACTTGTCCTCGATGAACTTCTTGACCTCGGCGGAGGTGAGGAGTTCGGCGAGCTTCTTCACGCGCGGGTCGTCCTCGTCGCCCTCCTTGACCGCGAGGAAGTTGCCGTACGGGTTGTCCTTGGCGGACTCCAGGACGAGGGCGTCCTTCGCGGGCGAGAGGTCGGCCTCGATGGCGTAGTTGCCGTTGACGACCGCGGCGTCGACGTCGTCCAGGGAGCGCGGGGTCTGGGCCGCCTCCAGCTCCTTGAACTCGAGCTTCTTGGGGTTCTTGGCGATGTCGGCCGGGGTCGCGTCGTTGCCCACGCCGTCCTTGAGGGTGATGATCCCGTTGGCGTCGAGCAGCTTGAGGGCACGGGCCTCGTTGACATTGTCGTTCGGGACGGCGATCGTCGCACCGCTCTTGAGGGCGTCGGCGCTCTTCACCTTGTTCGAGTAGAGGCCGAGCGGCTCCAGGTGAACCGTCACGACGGGCACGATGTGGGTGCCGTTCTTCTTGTTGAAGTCGTCGAGGTACGGCTGGTTCTGGAAGTAGTTGGCGCCCACCGAACCGTCTTCGGTCGCCGTGTTCGGCGTGACGTAGTCCGTGAACTCCTTGACCTCCAGGTCGAGGCCCGCCTTCTTCGCCAGGTTGTCCTTCACGTAGTTCAGGATCTCGGCGTGCGGAACGGGGCTCGCGGCGACGACCAGCGGGCCGCTGGTGTCGGAGGAGGCGGCGGACGAGGAGTCCTCCGAGCCGCAGGCGGTGAGCCCGAAGGTGAGGGCCCCGGCGGCGAGAACGGCGGTGGTGAGCTTTACGGTGTTACGCACGAAAAGTGCCTTTCCTTTTGGGCGGAGCTGTCCCGTGAAGGGGTGCACGGGAGATCTGGAGGGTGGTCTGCGGGAGGCTCAGGCGGTGTTGGTCTCGGCCGTCGAGGCCTTCAGCAGCCGTAGCTTCGGCGCCGCACCGCCACGTCCACCGCGGCGGTGCAGCGAGCGGGCGGCGTAGTCGCCGGCGAACTGGATCAGCGAGATGACGACCGCGAGGATCGCGACCGTGATCCACATGAGTTCGGTCTCGAAGCGCTGGTAGCCGTAGCGGATGGCGATGTCGCCGAGGCCGCCGGCGCCGACGGTGCCGGCCATCGCGGAGTAGCCGATGAGGGCGACGATCGTGGTGGTGGTGCTGGCGATCAGCGAGGGCAGCGACTCCGGTACGAGGACCTTGCGGACGATCGTCCAGGTGCTGCCGCCCATCGACTGCACGGCCTCCACGAGTCCGCCGTCCACTTCGCGGACCGCCGTCTCGACCAGGCGCGCGAAGAACGGGATGGCGCCGATGGCGAGCGGGACGATCGCGGCCTCGCGGCCGATGGTCGTGCCGGTGATGGAACGGGTGAAGCCCATCAGCGCGACCATCAGGATGATGAACGGCATCGAGCGGGCGACGTTCACGACCTGCCCGATGACCTTCTGCGCGACGACGTTCTGGAGCAGTCCGCCGCGGTCGGTGAGGACGAGGAGGATGCCGAGCGGGAGGCCGCCGACGACGGCGATGACGGTGGACCAGCCGACCATGTAGAGGGTGTCCCAACACGCCTGCTCCAGCAGGGGCTGCATCTCGGACCAGGTCACTTCGCACCTTCCTTCACCAGCACGGAGACGGGCTCCTGGCCCACGACGTCGATCTGAAGGCCCTGTTCGCGCAGGAAGCCGATCGGCACGACGTTGTCCTCGTAGCGGCCGGGCAGTTCGATGCGCATCCGGCCGACCTGGAGACCGCCGACGGTGTCAATGGCGGCGCCGAGGATCGAGATGTCGATGTTGTACGTGCGCGAGAGCTGGGAGATGACCGGCTGGGTCGCGGCCTCGCCGTGGAAGGTGACGTCGATGACGGTGCGGTCGTCGCCGGTGGCCTCGCCGCCGACCGGGAAGAGCGCGGTGGCGAGTTCGGAGCCGGGGGTGGCGAGGAGTTCGCTGACGGTGCCGGATTCGACGATGCGGCCGTTCTCCATGAGGGCGGCGGAGTCGCAGATCGACTTCACCACGTCCATCTCGTGGGTGATGAGCAGGACGGTCAGGCCCAGCTGCCGGTTCAGGTCGCGCAGCAGCTGGAGGATCGAGCGGGTGGTCTCCGGGTCGAGGGCGCTGGTGGCCTCGTCGGAGAGGAGGACCTTGGGGTCGCCGGCCAGGGCTCGGGCGATGCCGACGCGCTGCTTCTGTCCGCCGGAGAGCTGGGCGGGGTAGGCCTTGGCCTTGTCGGAGAGTCCGACGAGGTCGAGGAGTTCGAGCGCCTTGCGGGAGCGGTCCTTGCCGGACGTGCCGAGGATCTCCAGCGGCAGCTCGACGTTGTCCTGGACGGTCCGGGAGGACAGCAGGTTGAAGTGCTGGAAGACCATGCCGATACGGCTGCGGGCGCGGCGCAGTTCGCGGCCGGCCCGCGGACCGCGGCCCGCGAGGGCGGTGAGGTCCTGGCCGGCGACGGTGACCGTGCCGGCGGTGGGCTTCTCCAGCAGGTTGACGCAGCGGATGAGCGAGGACTTGCCAGCGCCGGACTGGCCGATGACGCCGTAGACCTCGCCTTCGCGGACGTGGAGATCGACGCCGTCCAAGGCGGTGACCTCACGGCCGCGGGAGCGGTAGACCTTGGTCAGGCCCGAGGTGGTGATCACGTGGGTTTCCGTCACTGTCAGGGGCAGGGCGTGGGTGTGCCCTGGCGGGTGCATTCGGTCGGGAACGCGGCACGGTTCTCGTGCGGTGGCACAGGAGCCGGGGAGAACATGTGCGCGGGGCGGCGTCGGTCACGTACGGCATTCAGCGCACGGACATGCCACGGCGTCTCGCTTCGGGGCGCGAGCTCGGGGTGGTGCGGGGGCCCTCTAGAAGGCGCACATTCGACACATACAGCGAGCACCGGGCGTCATGGTCGCCTCGGTCGCAAGGGTGCGGCTGCTCGTCGTGGTCATGGAATGAGTAAAGCAGATCTACGGTGCTGACAAAACGCCGCTGTCCGCATGCCGGACAGCGGCGGACAGGGGGTCAGGGGCGGACGGAGATCTCCACTTCCCCGTCGGTGACCAGGGCCGACAAGGCCGACAGGTCGTCGACGACGAGGTCCGCGTCGAGTTCGTGGGCCTGGTGGGTTGTGGCCAATGCCACGGTGATCATCCCGGCGGCTCGACCGGCCCTCAAGCCCGCGGGGGCGTCCTCGAAGACCACGCAGCGCTCCGGGTCGACGCCGAGTGCGCGGGCGGCGAGGAGATAGGGCTCGGGGTCGGGCTTGCCGCGGGTGACGTCCTCGGCGGCGACGAGGGTCTTGGGCAGGATGCCGACGGCGTCCAGCCGGGCCTCGGCGAGGCGCCGGGTGGCGGAGGTGACGACGGCCCAGCGGTCGGCGGGCAGGGAGGCGAGGAACGCCTTCGTCCCGGGCAGCAACCGCACGCCGCCGTTCGGCACGTCCTCCACCTCCAGCTTCTCGATCCGCGCGACCGCCTCCGGCACGACCTCGACGGGCAGCAGATCGGCGGCTATCTCGGCAGCCGTACGACCGTGCAGCTCGACCCGCCCGAACTCCTCGGCCGTGATCCCGTACTCCCCGGCCCACTGCCGCCAGCAGCGGTCGACCGAGGCGAGGGAGGAGACGAGGGTGCCGTCGTTGTCGAAGAGGAGGGCTTGAGCGTGGATCGTCATGGTCCAGACCCTACGGGGCCGCGGGAGCCTGATCGGGACGGGCCGGGGTCGCCCGCATCAGGGCTTTCGGGCCGTAATAGGGTCGGCGCATGCTTGATGCCCTGACGCTTGTGACCGGCGTCGCCGCGCTGTTGCTCGCCGCGTGGTGCGGCTGGGCGGCCTATCGCGATGAGCCGACGAAGGACTGGCACTTCATCGGGATGGGTGTGGTGTCGCTGCTGGCGCTTGTGCAGCTGGTGGTCGGGATCGTGCAGCTGGCGCGGGGCGAGAAGCCGGAGCAGGGGACGACGATCTTCGTGGCGTATCTGCTGGGCGCGTTCGCCTGCGTTCCGGCCGCGGGGCTCATGTCGCTGTCGGAGCGCTCGAAGTGGGGCTCGGTGACGGCTGCCGCCGGCGCCGTGGTGCTGGCCGTTCTCGAGGTACGGCTCTATGACATCTGGGGAGGCTGAGGTGACCGTGACGGAGGGCGAGTCGGGGAAGAACCGATTGGTCAGCGGTCCTGGCACGCTGCTGGTGTGGCTGTACGGCGTGATGGTCGTCGGCGCCGTGTCGCGTTCGATCTACCAGATCGCGACCGAGTTCGACCGGGCGCCGCTCGCCTACTCCCTGTCCGCCCTTGCGGGCCTGGTCTACGGCTTCATCACCTACACGCTGGTGCGGGGCGGGGAGACCGCCCGCAGGGCGGCGCTGGTGTGCTGCGCCGCCGAGCTGGTGGGCGTGCTGACGGTGGGCACCTGGACCCTGCTGGACCCGTCGGCGTTCCCCGACGCGACCGTCTGGTCGGACTACGGCATGGGGTATGTCTTCATCCCCGTACTGCTGCCGCTGTCGGCCATCTACTGGCTCCGTAAGGCGCGGACCGTCTGAGAAGCCCCTGTCAGGCCGTCGCCACGTAGGCGCCGGCCGGCTTCTCCAGGACGATCATCGGTACGCCGTCCGCGCCCTTGGACGTGCCGACCGCCTCGTAGCCCACCTTGCGGTAGAGGCGGAGGTTGCCCTCGCTGCGGTGGCCCGTGAAGAGGCGGAACCGGGTGGCGCCGCGCTCCTCGGCCAGCGCCGATTCCGCCGCGCGGAGAAGCCGCGCGCCGATGCCGTGGCCCTGGAGGCGGGGGTGGACGCAGAGCTTGCCGATGGCGGCCGAGCCGTCCTCGGTGATGCGGCCTCGCACCGAGCCGACCACCTCCTCGCCGAGCCGGGCCACGAAGACGCAGTCCGCGGCGACCTCCTCCCGGACCGAGTCCAGGCTCTGGACGAGCGGATCGATGCGGTAGTTGCCGTACAGCGCCGCCTCGCTCTGGAAGCACAGGTACTGGAGCCTGAAGATCTGCTCCGCGTCCTGTTCGGTCGCCACCGAGATGGTCACGCTCATGCCCATGTGCGCACGCCTCCCGCTCACCTGATCGCCGTTTCGTCCCTCACTCCTATCCCCGCGCTCCGCGGGCCGCAACCTCCGGTGTGAGCAATCGGCGAAGACAACCCAGGCATCTGGAACGTTCCGGACCGAGACTGCCCTGTGAGATACCCAACTCCCCCGCGATTTCCCGATACGTGAGGTCCATCGGGGAGAGCAGCGCCTCCATCAGACGCGGGCAGCGGCCCGGCAAACGGCGTACGGCATCACGCAGCGCCCGGCCGCGGGCCGCCGCCAGAGCCTGGCGTTCCGGGGTGCGGTCCACGTCGTCCGCGGGCTCGGTCTCATACGGCCGTTCGAGCCGGGTCGTACGACGGGTACGGCGGGACTCCGAGCGGACCGCTCTGCGCAGCCAGCCCTGGGGGTCGGTCGGCGGGCCGTCGGTGTCGAGGCGTTCCAGCAGGCGGAGCCAGACCGCCTGTTCCAGGTCACCCGGTTCCGCACCGGTGGCATGTGCCTCGGCGGAGGCCTCGGCGGTGAGCAGGGGGCGCAGCGTGGCCACGAGGTCGTGCGTCATATGCCTGACGACGCGGCCGCCCGGGCGGCGGGTTGCCCGGGCGGCCGGTTGTCACCCCAACAGGGGTCGCGCGCTCAGCCATTGACGAAATCCTGGCGGGCCAGCAGCCCGGTGTCCGGGTTGTCGGTGAAGACCCCGTCGATGCCCGTGGCGAAGTACGTCCGGTAGGCCCCGAAGACATCGCCGTACGCGTCGGCGTCGGTGCCCTTGCGGTACTCGGTGGGCAGGAAGGGGTTCTCGTTGCGCATGGTGTAGGGGTGCAGGATCAGGCCCGCCTTGTGCGCGTCCGCGACGAGGGTGGTCGGCGTGGTGAGGCTGCCGTTCGCGTCCTTCGGGATGACCAGGTCGAGGGTCGGGCCGATGCCCTGGGCGTAGCCGGCGATCTCCTTGAGGCCCTTGGGCGTGATCAGGTCGGCGACCGTGCGCGGGTCACCCGTCTCGACGAAGTCCCAGGGGCGGCTGGTCGCGGAGGAGAGCAGGACGACCAGCGGGTTGCCGACCAGCTTGTTCAGCCGCTGGATGCTGGTGGGCTCGAAGGACTGGAGGATGACCGGCGCGTTCTTGCCGTCCTTGCCGTACTTGCGCAGCAGCTTCGCGACCCGCTCCTCCAGGCCCAGGCCCAGCTTGCGGAAGTACGTGGGGTGCTTGGTCTCGGGGTAGATCCAGACCTGCTTGCCCCGCTTGCGGGTCTGCTCGTCCTGCCACTTCAGGACCTCTTCGAAGGTGGGGATCTCCCAGCGGCCGTTGTAGAGGGTGTTGTGCGGACGGTTGGCCGGGATGCGCTCGATCGCGCGCAGGGTCTTCAGCTCGGCGAGCGTGAAGTCCTCGGTGAACCAGCCGGTGACGGAGACACCGTCGAGGAGCTTGGTGGTCCTGCGGCCGGCGAACTCGGGATGGTCCGCGACGTCCGTCGTGCCGCCGATCTCCGGCTCGTGGCGGCAGACGAGGTGGCCGTCCTTGGTGGGCACCAGGTCGCCGGCCTCCACGACATGGGCGCCCAGGTCGAGGGCGAGCTGGTACGAGCCGAAGGTGTGCTCCGGCCGGTAGCCGCTGGCGCCCCGGTGGCCGATGATCGTCGGCACGGGCAGGCTCTTCACCCCACCACCATGCCGTGCCTCGCCCGCTCTCGCGGTACCCGGCAGTCCGAGGACCGCTCCGCTCGCACCGAGCACCGCGGCGCCGAGAAGCGCCCGCCGGCCGGTCCCGCCCACCTGCTCGTCCGAGTTCTGCGTTCCCATGAGGGCCCTCCCTGCGTCGGCTCTTCAGTGCGGGCCGATCGTAGGTGTGTGTACATGTCGGACGGGAGACCTCCGGCAGAACACGCGGGTGACGCCGGATGTCGTACCGAAGGTTTGAGTTGACGACTCATCAGAAGGGGTACGCGATGTCCGTCACATCATGGCCAACGGGTTACGGGCGGTACTCCGGGCGCCACCGCAGGTAAACCAGCGTCAACAGTACGTAAGACCTCGGTGAACCCGGTGAACCCGATGTGCACGACCCCGGGAACCGCGAGTATCGTCCTCACCTGCACAGACATATACCGATTCACTTGACACCGGAGGATCCGTTGTCCCGCTTCGCGCTCATCAAGGCAATGCTCGGACCGATCATGCGCCTGATGTTCCGCCCCCGGGTGGAGGGCGCTGAGCACATCCCCGGAGACGGCCCGGTGATCCTCGCCGGCAACCACCTCACGTTCATCGACTCGATGATCATGCCGCTCTTCTGCGACCGCCAGGTCTTCTTCATCGGCAAGGACGAGTACGTCACCGGCAAGGGCCTCAAGGGGCGGCTGATGGCCTGGTTCTTCACGGGCTGCGGCATGATCCCGGTCGACCGGGACGGCGGGCGCGGTGGTGTCGCGGCGCTGATGACCGGGCGCCGGGTGCTGGAGGAGGGCAAGGTCTTCAGCATCTACCCGGAGGGCACCCGCTCCCCCGACGGCCGGCTCTACCGCGGTCGCACCGGGATCGCGCGGCTGGCCATGATGACCGGTGCGCCGGTTGTCCCGTTCGCCATCATCGGTACGGACAAGGTGCAGCCGGGCGGTTCGGGGATTCCGCGGCCCGGCCGCGTGACCGTGCGGTTCGGTGAGGCGATGGAGTTCTCCCGGTACGAGGGGATGGACCGGGACCGGTATGTGCTGCGGGCGGTCACGGACTCCGTGATGACGGAGGTCATGCGGCTGTCCGGGCAGGAGTACGTGGACATGTACGCCACGAAGGCGAAGGCCGCGTAGGACGTCGTCCGCGGGACCGTGGGGGCTTGTCGCGCAGTTCCCCGCGCCCCTAATTGCCCAGCCGCTGGTCGCGGAGCATGAACCAGGCCGCCACCGCCGCTGCCAGCAGGACCGCTGCTCCCAGGCCCGCCGCGAGTGACAGGCCGTCCACGAAGGCCTGTCGCGCCGAGTCCAGGAGTGCCGCCGACTGCTGCGCCGGCATCCCCGCCGCCGCCTCCACCGCGCCGCCCAGCGACTCGTGTGCCCCGTCCGGTGTGCCCGCCGGGCCCGTGAAGTCGCGGTACACGCCCGTCACGATGGAGCCCAGTACGGCGATGCCGAGGGCCGCGCCCAGTTCGTAGGCCGTCTCCGAGACCGCCGACGCCGAGCCCGCCTGTTCCTTCGGGACGCTCGACAGGATCACGTCCGCCGTCACCGTGAACGAGAAGCCCGCGCCGATGCCGACGACCAGCAGGGCCGCGCCCAGCAGCGGGTAGCCCGTCGACTGGTCGATCACCGTCAGGGAGGCCAGGGCGAGGCCGACCGCCGCCAGGCCCCCCGCGACCACCGAGCGGACCGAGAAGCGGCGGGCCGCCCGGCCGGCGAGCAGGCCCGCCGCCACCGCGCCGATCGCCGCGGGAAGTTCGGCCAGGCCCGCCTCCAACGGGCGCCTGCCCTGCACGAGTTGCAGGTACTGCGACAGGAAGAACACCAGCCCCGACAGGCCGAGGATGGTCAGCAGGTCGGCGAGGACGGCCGCGCTGAAGCCTCGGTTGCGGAACAGCCGCATGTCCAGCAGCGGGGTCGGCAGGGTCAGCTGGCGGCGGACGAACCAGATCAGCGCGCCCGCGCCCAGCAGGGCGACGGCGGCGGCCTCGCCGCCGAAGCCGTGGGTGGCGGCCTCCTTGACGGCGTAGACCAGGGCGATCATGCCGACCAGGGACAGGGTCACGCTGAGCATGTCCCACGGGCCCGGGTCCGGGTTCTTCGACTCCGGCAGCAGTTTGACGCCGACGACGACCAGGACGGCCATCACGGGCAGGTTGATCAGGAAGACCGAGCCCCACCAGAAGTGTTCGAGCAGGAAGCCGCCGGCGATCGGGCCGATCGCCGTACCGGCGGAGGCGGTCGCGCCCCAGATGCCGACGGCGAGGCTGCGTTCACGCGGGTCGTGGAAGAGGTTGCGGATCAGGGCGAGGGTCGCCGGCATCAGCGTCGCGCCCGCCACGCCCAGCAGGGCGCGGGCGAGGATCATCAACTCCGGTGTCGTGGCGTAGGCGTTGAGGACCGAGATCGCACCGAACGCCGTGGCGCCGACGAGGAGTATCTTCTTGCGGCCTATTCGGTCGCCGAGGCTGCCCATCGAGACGAGCAGACCGGCGATGACGAAGGAGTAGACGTCGCCGATCCACAGGAGCTGGGTGCCGGACGGCTTCAGGTCCTCACTGATGTAGGGGGTCGCGAGACCGAGGACGGTCGCGTCGACGGCCACCAGCAGCACGGCGAGCACGAGGACGGACAGCGCGAGCCAACGTCCCGGGCGCTTGGTCACCGCCTCGGTCGTCGACGCCGGCTGCAGGGTGCTGGTCATGATTCCTCTCTCCGTAGTGCTCCGCCGAGCAACAGCTCGACGATCATGTAATGGAAGTCGTTGGCGGCCACCCGGCCCTCCGACACCGCCCAGGCGCCGGAGGCCAGCAGGCCGTACAGCGCTTCGGTGAGCCAGGTCGGTGTGAGGTCGATGCGGAACTCGCCGCTCGCCTGGCCGCGCTTGAACAGGGCCGCGATGCGTTCGTCGATGCGGGTCCAACCCGCGTTCTGCTCTCCCTCGAACAGCTGGTTCTCGCTGTAGAGGAAGGCGAGGAGGGCGGCGACCGGTTCGATCTCGCGCACCAGTCGCCGTACGGCGTCGCCGGCGGGGCCCTCGTCCGGGCGGGCCGCGTCCAGGGCGGCCTCGCATTCGGCGATGCCGAGCGCCTCCAGGGCCCGTACGAGCGCGTCGCGCCCGGCGAACTGGCGGTGCAGGGTGGCGCGGCTGATCCCGGCGGCCTTCGCGACCTCGTCCATGGTCGCGGTGGATTTGTGGGTCAGCAGGGCCGCGGCGCTGCGCAGCACGTGGTCACGATCGACAGCCATGAGACAACCATAGCCCATGTGAGACATTTACGTCTCACCATGGGCATGGGTGTCTCATGGGTGGCCGTCGAGCCGTGTCTGTGTCAGTGCCAGGGCAACTGCCCGCGCAGCGCCCAGTACGCCTGCGGCTCCTCCGCGAGCCCCGCGAGGCGGGCCAGCTGGTCCTCGTCCAGGTCCACGACCGCGGCGTGCAGGTTGGAGGCGAGCTGGCCGGCGGTGGCGGCGCCGGAGAGGACGACGCCGGCCCAGGGCTGCCGCAGGATCAGGGCGAGGGCGACCGCGTCGCAGCCGAGGTCCGTCTCCGCGGCCACCGCCTTCAGGGCGTCCGGCGCGTACGGGTCCGCGAGCCTGCCGTTGGCCATGCCCTCCTTGACGATCACGGTCAACCCGGCGTCGTGGGCCTCGGCGAGGGCGGGGGCGGCCGAGGTCTCCAGGGCGTTGTAGGTCGACTGGACCGTGCGGAAGAGGGGCTCGCCGTCGACCGTCACGGCGAGCGCGGCGCGGATGGCGTCGGCCTGGGCGGGGCCGCTGGTGGAGAAGCCGATGCTCACGCCCGCGGCGGCCGCTTCGGCCAGCTTCGCGTGGAGTTCCTTGTCGGTCAGGGCCGGGCTGTCCGGGGTGACCGAGTGGATCTGGTAGAGGTCCAGACGGTCGCCGAGGAGCTCGGCGGTCTCGCCGCGCTGGCGGACGTACGTCTGGACGCTGTGGTCCTTGACCTCGTGCTTCTCGGCGTCGGTGGTCCAGGCGGCGGTGTAGGTGTAGCCCCATTTGCTGCCTACGACGATGTCGTCGATGTCGGGGCGCGCGTTCAGCCAGTCGGCGAGGAACTCCTCGGAGCGGCCGTAGGAGCGGGCGGCGTCGAAGTAGCGGACGCCCTGGAAGTAGGCGGCGTCCAGGAGTTCATGGGTGCGGGCGCGCAGGGCGTCGACGCTGCGGCTCTCCGGGAGGTCCTGGTCGCGGCCGAGGTTGATGTAGCCGGGGCGGCCGACCGCGGCGAGGCCGAAGCCGATGTGGCAGGTGGGGGTTGTCGCTGTGGCCAGGCGGGCGAAGGGCATCGCGGGCTCCGTTGGGTCGGCTCCAGGCTCGATGACCAACTTAACCCGCGATGACCTTCGGTGAGGCAGGGCGCCTACGAGTTCGGGGCGTGCGGCTCGATCGCGGGTACGGGTGCTTCGTGGCTTGTCGCGCAGTTCCCCCGCGCCCCGTTCGGGGCGCTTCACTCAGGCCTGCTTGGCAGTTGCCCACTCGTGCTGTGCCGCCACGTTCGCCTTCACCTCTGCCAGCTGGACCGCCACCGCGCTCGGCGCCGTGCCGCCGCGGCCGTTGCGGGAAGCCAGCGCGCCCGGCACGTTCAGCACCGTCCGCACCTCCGGCGTCAGATGGGCGCTGATCTTCGCGAACTGTTCGTCCGTCAGGTCGCCCAGTTCCTTGCCCTCGGCCTCCGCGGCCTTGACGCACTCACCGGCGACCTCGTGGGCGACGCGGAAGGGCACGCCCTGCCTGACCAGCCACTCGGCGATGTCGGTGGCGAGGGAGAAGCCCGCCGGGGCCAGCTCCTCCATGCGCTCGCGGTGGACCGTCAGAGTGGCCATCATGCCGGTGAAGGCGGGGAGCAGGACCTCGAGCTGGTCGCAGGAGTCGAAGACCGGCTCCTTGTCCTCCTGGAGGTCACGGTTGTACGCCAGCGGGAGCGCCTTGAGGGTGGCCATGAGACCCGTCAGGTTGCCGATCAGGCGGCCGCTCTTGCCGCGCGCCAGCTCCGCGATGTCCGGGTTCTTCTTCTGCGGCATGATCGACGAGCCGGTCGAGAACGCGTCGTGCAGGGTCACGAAGGAGAACTCCTTCGTGTTCCAGATGATGATCTCCTCGGCGATCCGGGAGAGGTTCACACCGATCATCGCGGTGATGAAGGCGAACTCGGCGACGAAGTCACGCGACGCCGTCCCGTCGATCGAGTTGCCGACGCTGCCGTGCTCGAAGCCCAGGTCCGCGGCGACCGCCTCCGGGTCCAGACCCAGGGAGGAGCCGGCCAGGGCGCCCGAGCCGTAGGGGGAGACGGCCGTCCGCTCGTCCCACTGACGCAGCCGCTCCGCGTCCCGGGACAGGGACTGCGCGTGCGCCAGGACATGGTGGGCGAAGAGCACCGGCTGGGCGTGCTGGAGGTGGGTGCGGCCGGGCATCGCCACGTCCGGGTGGGCCTCGGCCAAGCCGATCAGCGCGTCCTGGAGCTCGGCGATGAGACCGCCGATGATCCGGGCGTGGTCCCGCAGGTACATACGGAAGAGGGTCGCGACCTGGTCGTTGCGGGAGCGGCCCGCGCGGAGCTTGCCGCCGAGGTCGGGGCCGAGGCGCTCCAGGAGGCCCCGCTCCAGGGCCGTGTGGACGTCCTCGTCGGCGATCGTGCCCACGAAGGAACCGTCGGCGACATCCGCCGCGAGCTGGTCCAGGCCCGCGGTCATCCGCGTCAGCTCGTCGTCCGTGAGCAGTCCCGCCTTGTGGAGCACGCGCGCGTGGGCACGCGAACCGGCGATGTCGTAGGGCGCCAGCCGCCAGTCGAAGTGGACGGACGCGGACAGCTTCGCCAGGGCCTCGGCGGGGCCGTCGGCGAAACGGGCGCCCCAGAGCCGGACATCACCGCTGTTGCTGCTCACTTGCGTTGCTCCTAGAGAGGGTGTGGCGCCTGCACTGTCATGCATGAGTATGCAGTGCAATGCATGATTCGTCAATCGCGGTCGGTTCGGCAACGAATTTGCGAGCCCTTTGAACACGGGAAACCGCTTACCCGTATTTCCCGCCGAACGCAGGCGCCGCGTTTGTACAACACAGCAACGACGACACCCCTCGACCCTTGTGAGGCATCAGCATGTCCAGGGCTCTTCCGAAGTACAACAAGCGCCGTGTCGCGTTCATCGGCGGTGCCACCGCCCTCGTGCTGACCGGTGCGGTGATCGCCGGTTCCGCCCTCGCCGGAGAGAGCTCCAAGAGCAACGGCACGGCCAACGCCCAGACCCTCGCCGCCCCCGGCACCATCAGCTGCCCCGACGTCGCCTCCCAGCTCCCCGCGATCCCCGCGACCGCGCAGGCCGAGGTCGACCGCAACCTCACGCTCCTGCAGACCCAGATCGACGAGGCCAACCAGCGCCTGATCGACACCGTGGGCCAGGGCGGAGCCAACTTCGTCCAGAACGCCATCCTCGGCCCGCTGGAGGACAAGCGGATCGCCGTGGTCAACCGCATCGCCACCGCCATCGGCCGCACCGCCGACCGCCCGGCGGGCCTGGAGGCGCTCGCGCCCTGCGCGCTCAACGCGGGCGGCGTCGCCGAGGAAGAGGCGGGAGCGGGAGCGGGCGAGGAGGCCGGCGCGGGCGAGGAGGCCGAGGCCGCCCCGAGCGCCGCGGCGTCGGACGCCGCCGAGGAGGCGGGCAACGAGGCGGGCGAGGAAGCGGGCAACGCCGGCGTCGGGACCATCACCTGCCCGGACGTCGCCTCCCAGCTCCCCGCGATCCCCGCGACCGCGCAGGCCGAGGTCGACCGCAACCTCGCCCTTCTGCAGACGCAGATCGACGAGGCCAACGAACGTCTGGTCAAGACGGTCGGCCAGGGCGGACCGAACTTCGTCCAGAACGCCATCGTCGGCCCGCTGGCCAGCAAGCGCACCGCCGCCATCGAGCGCATCGCCATCTCCATCGGCCGTACCGCCGAGAAGCCGCAGGGCCTGGACTCCCTCGCCGCCTGCACGCTCACGAAGTGACGTGACAGGCGCTGTGGCCGCCCCGTCTTCAGCGCCGGCCGGGGCGGCCACGGCGATGCGTGCGCGGACGCCTGCCGGACGGATACCGCAATTCATTAGACAGGCGAAAGAGTTGCACCCATAATCGTTAGACATGGGAAAGACCTATGAACGCATAGACGGCAGGCTGCGCACCTTCATCGAGGCGCAGCCCATTTTCTTCACCGCGACCGCCCCCCTCTCCGGCGACGGCACGGTCAACCTCTCCCCCAAGGGCCTCAAGGGCTCTTTCGCGGTTCTGGACGAACTCACCTTCGCCTACCTGGACTTCGCGGGATCCAACGCCGAGACGGTCGCGCATCTTCGGGAGAACGGCCGGATCACCCTGATGTGGTGCGCGTTCGAGGGCCCGCCCAACATCGTCCGCGTGCACGGCCGCGGCGAGGCGGTCCTGCGGGACGACCCGCGTTTCAAGGAACTCCTCGGCCACTTCCCGGACATCGACCCGGGCCTGCACGGACTGCGGGCGATCATCGTCGTGACGGCCGAGACGATCCGCGACTCCTGCGGCTACGCGGTGCCCTTCATGACGTACGACGAGGACCGCGATCTGCACGCCAGGCGCTTCGCGCGCGAGGACGACGCATCGCTGAGCGCCTACTTCGCCAAGCGGCAGATCGCCACGAGCCTGGATGGCCTACCCGGGCTGCCGCTGCCGTTGCCGCCCTCTACGGTCTGAGCCATGCGCTCCCCCGCCGTCGCCACGGCCCTCGTGTCCGCGTCCTTTCTCGTACTCGGTGCCGTGCCCGGCGGCGGGCGGCCCCTGCCCGCCCGGATGGCCGACACCGGGGGCGGCACGCAGCTGATCACCGCGGTCGCCGCGCGGACCGGCTCGACCACCGGCACGCTCACCTGGTGGGATCTGCGCGACGGGCAGTGGGTGCGGGCCGGTTCGGCCAAGGCCCGGTTCGGGGCGAACGGACTCGTCGAGGGAGCCTCGCGCCGGCAGGGCACCAGCACCACACCGACGGGGCTCTACGACCTGCCGTACGCCTTCGGCATCAAAGCGGCGCCGGACGGGACGACGTACAAGTACCGTCCCGTGCGCGAGAGCTCCTGGTGGTGCCAGGACAACGACTCCCGCTCCTACAACCGTTGGAGCGAGCCCCGCGCCAAGGACTGCCGGGCCGCCGAGTCCGAGCACCTGATCTCGTACGAGAAGCAGTACGCCCACGCCATGGTCATCGGCTTCAACTACACCGAGCCCGTGCGCGGCCGGGGCGCCGGGATCTTCCTCCATGTCAACGGCAGCGGGGCGACGGCGGGGTGTGTGTCGGTGTCCGCGGACGCCATGCGGCGGATCCTCCGGTGGGCCGGCCCGGGCGACGATCCGCACATCGCGATCGGCACGACGGGCGGACCTACGGCGATCACCCGGTACTGAGGGGTTACCACGAGTCACTCGAGTCCGCCTCGAACTCGGCCGGGCTCTGAACACACGGGCGTCGCGGCACGTACCTCTGGGCCAAGGGACCACGCCAACCCCCTTGCCCCGCTCCCGGAGGAACCGTGACCACCACGCTCGCAGGCGGCCGCGCCGCCCGCCGCCAGACGATGCGCCGCATCCGCCCGCGCCGCTCCCCGGCCGTCCCGCTGGTGATCGCCCTATGGGCGGGCGCGGCCGCGGTGCTGTGGCTGTGGTGGGACAACACACCGTCCCTCGCGGACAACACCGCCAAGATCCTCGCCGCGGGCCGGATCACCGGTCTGCTCGCCGGCTATCTCATGGCGCTCGTGGTGCTCCAGATGGCCCGGGTGCCCGCTCTGGAACGGCGGGTGGGCTCGGACCGGGTCGCCCGCTGGCACGCGATGAGCGGCCGCTACACGGTCAGCCTCGTCATCGCGCACGTCTTCCTCATCACCTGGGCCTACGCGCTCCAGGCCGGCAAGACGCTCGGCGACGTCGTGCAGCAGTTCATCGACCTGACCACCACCCTGCCGGACATGGGCAAGGCGGCCATCGGCACCGGGCTGCTGCTGGTCATCGCGCTGCTGTCGATCGGCGGGGTCCGGCGCCGGCTGCCGTACGACACCTGGTACCACGTGCACCTGCTCACGTACGCCGTGGTGTACCTGACGTTCTGGCACCAGATCACCACCGGCAACGAGTTCGCCGTCGAGCCGACCGCGAAGACCTTCTGGTACGGCCTGTACGGCGCGGTCACCGCGCTGGTCGTCTGGTACCGGATCATCACGCCGCTCCGTCTCAACCTGCGCCACCGGATGTACGTCGAGGCGGTCATCGAGGAGACACCGGGCATCGTGTCGGTGCTCATCGGCGGGAAGAAGCTGCACCGGATGGGCGCGGAGGCGGGGCAGTTCTTCCGCTGGCGGTTCATGGCGCCGGGCATGCGCTTCAGCTCGCACCCGTACTCGCTGTCGGCGGCACCGCGTCCGGACATGCTGCGGATCACGGTCAAGGCGATCGGCGACCACACCGCCCGGCTGCGTGAACTGACGCCCGGCACCAAGGTGTGGGCCGAGGGCCCGTACGGCGCCCTCACCGCCCAGCGCCGCAGCCGCGGCAAGGTGCTGCTGGTCGCGGGCGGGGTCGGCATCACTCCGATGCGGGCGCTGTTCGAGACGCTGCCCGGGGCGTCCGGCGACATCACGCTGCTCTACCGGGCCAACAGCACTCAGGACCTGGCGCTCTGGGACGAACTGGCCGCCATCGCCGACGAGCGGGGCGCCCGGCTGATGTACGCGGTCAACAGTCCGGACGGCGAGCGGCCCGACATCTCGGCGGAGCGGCTGCAGCAGAAGCTCCCGGACATCGAGGAGCACGACGTCTTCATGTGCGGGCCCCCCGGCTTCGCACAGGGCGTGTACGAGGCACTGCGCGGTGCGGGTGTGCCCGCCCGCCGCATCCATCACGAGTCGTTCGAGATGTGAGCGACGGGACCTTCAAAGACTTCAGGAGCTTGGAAGCCATGAGGAAGAGTCACCCGATCCGGCGTGTCGTCCTGGCCGGCGCCGCCACCGTCTCAGGGATCGTGCTGCTGCTGTCGCTCAAACCGGGGTCGGACCCGGCCTCGGCGTCCGCGGCAGGCGGTGCGGCCCCGCAGCAGACCGCGGCGGCACAGGAGTCCGCGCAGGGCGGCGCCCAGGCGGCCACCGGCACGGCGACCGGCGACGCCACGCAGACCCAGTACGGCCCGGTCCAGGTCCGTATCACGTTCGTCAACAACAAGATCACCAAAGCCGAGGCGGTCCAGGCACCGCAGGGCGGAACCAGCACCCAGAAGACCGAACTGGCCGTGCCCAAGCTCAACGCGGCGGTCGTCGCCAAGCAGAGCGCGGACATCGACGCGGTCTCCGGGGCGACCTACACGAGCGCCGGGTACAAGAAGTCGCTCCAGTCGGCGATCGACAAGGCCAACGCGGCCGCACCCGCGCCCGCGGCACCCTCCGAGAGCGCGGGTGGCGCCCAGGCCGCCGCCCCCAAGGTCGTCACCGGCACCGTCTCCCAGACCCAGTACGGCCCCGTCCAGGTCCGTGTCACCGTCACCAACGGCAAGATCACCAAGGCCGAGGCGGTCCAGCAGCCCAAGGGCGGCCAGAGCGACCAGGTCAACGGCAACGCCATCCCGAAGCTCAACCAGGCGGCGGTCGCCGCGGGCAACGCCGACATCGACGCGGTCTCGGGCGCGACCTACACGAGCGCCGGCTACAAGCAGTCCCTGCAGTCGGCGCTGGACCAGGCCGGTGGCTGACACGGTGGCCGAACCGGCAGAAGCTCCCGCCGCGGTACGTCATACGGAGGAGGTCATGGGGACCGTCTTCTCCTTCGACGTCCGCGGCGGGGAACCGGCCGCCGTCGAGGCGGCCCTGGCGAAGGCGGTAGCGGGTCTGCACCGCGCCGACGCCGTCTTCAGCACCTACCGCGACGACAGCCAGATCTCCCGGCTGGCCCGCGGTGAGCTGACGGTCGACGACTGCGACCCCGAGGTCGCCGCGGTCCTGGCCCTGGGCGCCGAGGCGGAGGAAGCGAGCGACGGCTGGTTCAGCCTGCGCTACGAGGGCCGCCTGGACCCGACGGGCATCGTCAAGGGCTGGGCCGTCGAACGCGCGGCACGCGCCCTCGCCGAGGCCGGGGCGACCGGGGTGAGCCTCAACGGCGGCGGCGACGTACAGCTGTTGGGGACACCGGGTCCGCAGCGGCCGTGGCGGGTGGGGGTGGCGGATCCGCTGCGGCCGGGGGGCCTGGCGGCGGTGGTGTCGGCGGCGGGGACGACCGAGCTGGCCGTGGCGACTTCCGGTACGGCCGAGCGCGGCGCCCACATCGTCGACCCCCGCACCGGCCGCTCGGCGGTCACGGACCTGGTCGCGGTGACCGTGGTGACCCCCAGCGTGACCTGGGCGGACTGCTGGGCGACGGCGGCGTTCGCGATGGGGTCGCGGGAGGGCTTGCGGTGGCTGGAGTCGCTGCCGGACGTGGAGGCACTGCTGATCACGGCGGGCGACGAGGTGAGGTGCACAGGGGGCCTGGCGTCTCGACTCGGATGACTGTCTGCACCTCAGGGGCGCGGGGAACTGCGCGACAAGCCACGAAGCACCCGCACCCGGCACACCTCGGACGCCACCCCACTCAGTGGCCGTTCTGTGCCAACCGCAACAGATGCTCGGCCAGTGCCTGACCCCCCACCGGATCCCGGCTGATCAACATCAACGTGTCGTCACCCGCGATCGTCCCGAGAATGTCCTGCAGCTCGGCCTGATCGATCGCCGACGCCAGGAACTGCGCGGCACCCGGCGGCGTCCGCAGAACGACAAGGTTCGCGGACGCCTCCGCGGAGATCAGCAGCTCCTGGGAGAGCCGCCGCATCCGCTCCTCCTTGGCTGACTCCCCCAGCGGCGCACGAGGAGTACGGAACCCGCCCTCACTCGGCACCGCGTAGATCAGGTCACCGTCGTTGTTGCGGATCTTCACCGCGTTCAGCTCGTCCAGATCCCGGGAGAGCGTCGCCTGTGTGACGCTCAGCCCGTCGTCGGACAGCAGCTTCGCCAACTGGCTCTGCGAACGCACCGGTTGCCGGTTGAGGATGTCCACGATCCGGCGGTGCCGTGCGGTGCGGGTCTGCGGTACGGCAGGCCCGTGGGTCTGCTCGTGATCCTGCGCCTGGCTCATCGACGTCTCATCTCTCCGGCTCATCCATCCCCGTTGGCCACGTCCAGGATGCCGGGCAGTGCCTGGAGCAGCGCCGCCACCTCGTCGTCGCCGAGGTTCAGCGGCGGCATCAGCCGTACGACATCGGGGGCGGGCGCGTTCACCAGGAAACCGGCGTCCTGAGCCGCCTGCTGCGCCTGGGGCGCGAGCGGCTCGGTGAGCACGATACCCAGGAGGAGGCCGGAGCCCCGGACGTGGGAGATCAGCGGGTGCCCCAGGGCCTCGATTCCGTCGGACAGCGCGGCGCTCTGACGCTTGACGTTGTCGAGCAGCCCCTCGCCCGCGATGGTGTCGAGCACGGCGAGCCCGGCGGCGCAGGCGACCGGGTTGCCGCCGAAGGTCGTGCCGTGGTGGCCGGGCTGGAGCAGCTCGGCGGCCCGGCCGAAGGCCACGGTCGCGCCGAGCGGCAGGCCGCCGCCGAGCTGCTTGGCGAGGGTGACGACGTCCGGCAGGACGCCCTCGTGGGCCTGGTACTCGAACCAGTGGCCGGTCCGGCCGATGCCGGTCTGCACCTCGTCCAGGACCAGCAGCGCGCCCTTGGCCGCCGTGATCGCCCGGGCCGCCTTCAGATAGCCGGCGGGCGGCACGATCACACCGTTCTCGCCCTGGATCGGCTCGATGACGACGAGGGCGGTCTCCTCGGTGACCGCGGCGGCCAGCGCCTGCGCGTCGCCGAACGGTACGTGCGTGACGTCGCCGGGCAGCGGCAGGAAGGGTTCCTGCTTGGCGGGCTGGCCGGTGAGGGCGAGGGCGCCCATGGTCCGGCCGTGGAAGCCGCCGCTGGTGGCGACCATGTGGGTCCGCCCGGTCAGCCGGCCGAGCTTGAAGGCGGCCTCGTTGGCCTCGGCGCCGGAGTTGCAGAAGAAGACCTTGCCGTCCCGCCCGAAGTGCTGGAGGAGGCGTTCGGCGAGGGCGACGGTGGGCTCGGCCATGAAGAAGTTGGAGATGTGGCCGAGGGAGGCGATCTGCTTGCTGACGGCCTCGACGATCGCCGGGTGGGCGTGGCCGAGCGCGTTGGTGGCGATGCCGCCGACGAAGTCGTAGTACTGCCTGCCCTCGGTGTCCCAGACCTTGAGGCCCGCACCGCGGACGAGGGGCAGCCGGGGGGTGCCGTAGTTGTTCATGAGCGAGCCCTGCCACCGCTGGGTGAGCTCTGCGTTGGTCGCGGTACCGGTCATTCCCCATCCCCCTCTTCGGCATCCGCCACGACCATCGTGCCGATGCCTTCGTCGGTGAAGATCTCCAGCAGGATCGAGTGCTGGACCCGCCCGTCGATGACCCGGGCCGTGTTGACGCCGCCTCGCACGGCGTGCAGGCAGCCCTCCATCTTCGGGACCATGCCGGAGCTCAACTCCGGCAGCAGCTTCTCCAGTTGGGAAGCCGTGAGGCGGCTGATCACCTCGTCGCTGTTGGGCCAGTCCTCGTAGAGACCCTCGACGTCCGTGAGGACCATGAGGGTTTCGGCGCCCAGAGCAGCAGCGAGTGCCGCAGCCGCCGTATCAGCATTGACGTTGTAGACATGTCCGTCGTCCTGGCTACGGGCGATCGACGAGACGACCGGGATCCGGCCGTCGGCGAGCAGTGCCTCGATCGCGCCCGTGTCGATCGCGGTGATCTCGCCCACCCGTCCGATGTCGACCAACTCGCCGTCGATCTCGGGCTGGTGCTTGGTGGCGGTGATGGTGTGCGCGTCCTCGCCGGTGAGTCCCACGGCGAGCGGTCCGTGCTGGTTGAGGAGCCCGACCAGCTCGCGCTGCACGTGCCCGGCCAGCACCATGCGTACGACGTCCATGGCGTCCTCGGTGGTGACCCGCAGGCCGGCCTTGAACTCGCTGACGATGCCGGCCTGGTCGAGGGCGGCGCTGATCTGCGGGCCGCCGCCGTGCACGACGACCGGCTTGAGGCCGGCGTGGTGCAGGAAGACGACGTCCTGGGCGAAGGCGGCCTTCAGGCCCTCGTCGATCATGGCGTTGCCGCCGAACTTGATGACGACCGTCTTGCCGTTGTGCCGGACCAGCCAGGGCAGTGCCTCGATGAGGATCTGGGCCTTCGGCAGGGCGGTGTGCTTACGAGTGGTGCTCATGAGGAGTACGCGCTGTTCTCGTGGACGTAGTCGGCGGTGAGGTCGTTGGTCCAGATGGTGGCGGTCTCGGACCCGGCGGCGAGGTCGGCGACGATGTGCACCTCGCGGTAGCGCATGTCGACCTTGTCGCGGTCCTCGCCGACTCCGCCGCTCTTGCAGACCCAGACGCCGTTGATGGCGACGTTGAGCCGGTCCGGCTCGAAGGCGGCCTGCGTGGTGCCGATCGCGGAGAGCACCCGGCCCCAGTTGGGGTCCTCGCCGTGGATGGCGCACTTGAGGAGGTTGTTGCGGGCGATGGAGCGGCCCACCTCGACGGCGTCGGCCTCGGTCGCGGCGTTGATCACCTCGACCTTGATGTCCTTGCTGGCGCCCTCGGCGTCCCGGATGAGCTGCTGTCCGAGGTCGTCGCAGACGGCCCGTACGGCCTCGGCGAACTCCTCGTACCCGGGGGTGACGTCGGCGGCGCCGGAGGCCAGGAGCAGCACGGTGTCGTTGGTGGACATGCAGCCGTCGGAGTCGACGCGGTCGAAGGTCGTGCGCGTGGCGGCGCGCAGCGCCTTGTCCAGCACGTCGCTGTCGACGTCCGCGTCGGTGGTGAGGACGACGAGCATGGTGGCGAGGCCGGGGGCGAGCATGCCCGCGCCCTTGGCCATGCCGCCGACGGTCCAGCCGTCCTTGGTGACGACGGACGTCTTGTGGACGCTGTCGGTGGTCTTGATGGCGATGGCGGCCTTCTCGCCGCCGTGCTCGCTCAGGGTCTCGGCGGCCGTGGCGACACCCGGCAGCAGCTTGTCCATGGGGAGCAGCACGCCGATCAGGCCGGTGGAGGCGACGGCCACCTCGCCCGCGCCGATGCCGAGGACGTCGGCGACCTTCTCGGCGGTGGCGTGCGTGTCCTGGAAGCCCTTGGGGCCCGTACAGGCGTTGGCGCCGCCGGAGTTGAGGACGACGGCCGTCAACTGGCCGGCCTTCAGTACCTGCTCGGACCACAGGACGGGGGCGGCCTTCACACGGTTGGAGGTGAAGACGCCCGCGGCGGCGCGGCGCGGCCCGGTGTTGACCACGAGGGCCAGGTCCGGGTTGCCGTTCTCCTTGATCCCGGCGGCGATGCCCGCCGCCTGGAATCCCTTGGCTGCCGTGACGCTCACGGTGCGACTCCGATCGTGGAAAGCCCGGTGGACTCGTCGAGTCCGAGGGCGATGTTCATGCTCTGCAGGGCACCGCCCGCGGTGCCCTTGGTCAGGTTGTCGATGGCGCTGATGGCGATGATGCGGCCGGCGGCCTCGTCGTACGCGACCTGCACCTGAACGGCGTTGGAACCGTAGACGGACGCCGTCGCGGGCCACTGCCCCTCGGGCAGCAGGTGGACGAAGGGCTCGTCGGCGAAGGCCTTCTCGTAGGCGGCGCGGACGGACTCGGCGGTGACGCCGGGCTTCGCCTTGGCGGTGCATGTGGCGAGGATGCCGCGGGACATCGGCGCGAGGGTCGGGGTGAAGGAGACGGAGACCGGCTCCCCCGCCGCCCCGCTGAGGTTCTGGATCATCTCGGGCGTGTGCCGGTGGCCGCCGCCGACGCCGTACGGCGACATGGAGCCCATGACCTCGGAGCCCAGCAGACTGGCCTTGGGCGCCTTGCCCGCGCCGGAGGTCCCGGAGGCGGCGACGATCACGGCCTCGTGCTCGGCGAGTCCGGCGACGTACGCCGGGAAGAGCGCGAGCGAAACGGCGGTCGGGTAGCAACCGGGCACCGCGATGCGCTTGGACCCCTCCAGCGCGGCGCGGGCACCCGGAAGTTCGGGAAGGCCGTACGGCCAGGTGCCGGCGTGCGGGGAGCCGTAGAACTTCTCCCAGTCGGCGGCTTCCTGCAGCCGGAAGTCGGCGCCCATGTCGACGACGAGGACGTCCGGGCCGAGCTGCTCGGCGACGGCGGCGGACTGGCCGTGGGGCAGGGCGAGGAAGACGACGTCATGGCCAGCGAGGACGTCGGCCGTGGTCTCCTGGAGTACGCGGTCGGCCAGCGGCAGCAGATGCGGCTGGAGCGCGCCCAGCTTCTGCCCGGCGTTGGAGTTGCCGGTCAGGGCACCGATCTCGACCTCGGGGTGCGCCAGGAGCAGCCGCAGGACTTCGCCGCCCGCGTACCCACTCGCTCCGGCCACTGCCGCACGTACCGCCATGGAATCCTCCTCTTGGATGGCATGACTATACGTTTCGATGCACGTTTATGCAATCCATGCGCGGTCCGGAGCGATCTTCGCCTGCGACGGAGAATTTTAGTTGGCACATGGAGAACGCTGGTTGGCGAATCTTGGTCCCGTCACGCTGTGTTGCGGGCAGTACCGGCGAAACGCCCCCGTCGCCGGTCGAGTGGTGCTTCTCTGGATGAGTGGGCGAGGCAGCGAGAGCGAAGATCCCGTCGGATTCAAGTCAGCTGGACCACCTTGTCACGGCGTACGACGGGGACGCCGGACTGCGGGATCGGCTGCGGCTCGGGGACGACTGGCCGCGTCGGTGGAGTTCGACGTGGCAGGTGGGCGCCGACGAGGTCTGCTGGCCGGTCCAGGACATGGCTCACGTACCGGTGATGTCATCCCGGCCGATGCGGGGGTTCACGTGGCGGGCGAAGCAGCGGCACCGCCCCGGCCTGGAGGCGATGGCGTCAGCGGGCGGGAAGCATGGCTTCGAGTCGCTGAAGGAAGTGAGCCTGCTGGTCGCGCTGGACTTCTTGAGGGCATCGGAAGTGCTGTCGCAGCCGTTCCGGCTGGACTTCGAGCATGCGGGCGGGCATGCCTGGCACATCCCGGACTTCTTGGCCGTGATCGGCGGTGGGATGTGGTTGCTGGACGTCCGCCCGATGGAGCTGATCAAGGAAGAGGACGCGCTGAAGTTCGCGGCGGCCAGGGAAGTGGCGGTTGCCTGCGGCTGGCGGTACTCGGTGGTCGCGGGCTGGCGACCGCATGTCTGGAGCGTCCTTGACCACCTGTCCTCGCGCCGGCGGCCGGCGAGGGACCTTCTCGGCATGCGCGAGCAGCTGCTCACCGCTATCAGCGGGCAGCAGGGGCAGGCGATGACGTTCTCCGACCTGGCGGAGGCGACCAGCGTGCCTTCCGTTGGCCGGGCGAACATCGTCCGGCTGCTCTGGCACCGCGAGCTCGGCGTTGACCTGGGCAGTCCCTTGCGCCACAGCTCACTGATCTGGGCGGTGTGATGGCAGCGAGGGGGTTCTTGCAGATCGCGCCAGGTAGGCGGGTCGCGCTCAATGGCGTCGAGTGGACGGTTGACGACGTCCACGGCCAACTCGGCCGGCTCGTCCTCGTGGATGACGACGGCCGCGCGGAGACCCGCTCGTTCCGTTGGCTCATCAACCATGCTGACCTGCGGCTTCTTCCGGCAGTCGAGTCGGGGCGCCCGCCGCCGGTCGCCCGGCAGCCGAGGACCCTGGCCGACCTGACCAAGGACCAGTTAGAGCGGGCACGGCTGCGGGCTGCGCACGTACTGGAAGCCGAGACGGGGTTCCGGGAGGGCCACCCGGCTCGGGCCCTGCCGGGTGAGCCCCGGCCGGCCTACGACCCGGACCGCACGACGTTGACTCAGCGTCGTTACGCAAAGGCTGCGGAGATAGAGGCGATGCCCCGTCCGGAGGCGGTCCGGTGCGGTCTGCAGCACCTCAGCTACCGGACGCTGGTACGCCTGTCGGGACTGGCGGGCGACAGTCTTCTGCTGGCCTGTGCGGACGGGCGCTGGACACGGCGACGCGGCGGGCACCGCACCATCACGAAGGAGGTCCGGGAGGCGATCTTCGCAGTGAAGGCCGAGTGCGGCCCCCGCGCCCGCCTGAGCCAGGGTGCCAAGCACCGGTTGGTGCACCAGTACATGCGTGAGCGGTTCCCGACGTTTCCCACTGAGAAGATCCCTTCCCGGTGGACACTCGCGGCCGTCTGGAAGGAGTGGTTCGGGCCCGGCGGAGCCCGGCCGCGTTACGGGCGGACGGCGGAGGCGGCCGCGGAGGCCGGGGCCTCCGGCCGGATGGTGGTCCACCGGCCGGGCCAGGTTCTGGTGCTGGACTCGACCCCGATGCCGGTAAAGCTGCGCGAGACCGTGTTCGGCGACGCGATCACCGCGACGCTGACCCTCGCACTCGATCTCTACACGCACGGGCTGCCGGCCTTCCGGCTTACGCTCCAGTCCGACACCTCGGTCGACATCGCGATGCTGCTGCGGGACGTGATGCTGCCGCTTCCGATGCGGGACGGCTGGGGCGAGGACATGGAATGGCCCTACGCAGGGGTGCCGGCCGAGGTGATCGCCGAGTTCACCGGGCACCGGGTCGCCGCTCTGCCGTTCTTCGCCCCGGAGACGGTCACCACCGATCACGGCGGCCCCTACAAGAATCACGACCTGGTGGAAGCCGAAACGGAGATCGGCTGCCGGATCCTGCCTGCTCGCGTCCTGCGGCAGACCGACAAGTTCGCGGTCGAGCGCCAGTTCCTCACCATCCAGACCATGCTCTTCGAGCACCTGCTGGGATTCACCGGCGGTGACGTCGCGGACCGCGGGGCCGACCCGGAACGCGATGCGAGCCTCACGCTCGCGCAAGCCGAGCACATCATCGCGACCTGGATCGTCCAGATCTGGCAGAACCGTAAACTAGGCGAATACGCCCCGAGTTGGGCGCCGGGTGAAGACCACAGCCCCAACACCCTGTTCGCTGCCGCGATGGAGCAGGGCGGCTTCGACCTGGACTTCCCCGAACCGAGCTTCTACTACAAGGTCCTGCGCAAACACCACGTGAAGATCCATCCTCGTCGCGGGGTGAAGATCCTCGGGCTCTGGTATCACCACCCGGTCTTCGACGAGCCTCGCTTCCAGCAGCCCTCCGCCCGGGGCGGCAAGCACGCGGGCAAGTGGGTTGTCCGCAGTGACCGGAGGGACCGCCGGCAGGTGTTCTTCCAGGACCCTGCAGACCACGAGACCTGGCACATTCTGCGCTGGAGAGGGCTGCCGCCCGAAGGTGAGATCCCTGCGTTCTCGGACAAGACTGCCGACGCCCTGCTGACACACGTGAGGGCGAACAAGATCAGGATCCATTCCGAGAGCGAGCTCCTGGAACATCTACTCGGGATCCTCGGCTCGGTCACCCCAGTCGACCAATGGCCCAGCCAGGCCAAGAGGAAGGCCGGAAAAAAGCAGCGCGTCGCCCAAGCCCGCGAGCTCACCCGCGCACAGGCTGCGGCCGCTGACCGCCCCGCCGCACCCGCCATCGCGGGTGAGCTAGCTCCGGCTGAGATGCCCGCGGCCTGGGCCGAGCACGCCCGCACGATCGACCACGCGGTCGACGCCGACCGCCGTCGACGACGCGAAGAAGCCCTCGCCGACGTCAAGCCCGTGGCCCCGGCAACGCTGCACGAGGCCCTGAACCGGCGTCCCATGTTCAGGCTTCCGCCCCCCGACGACTCGGAAGCCGATACACCTGTCCAGGAGGACGACACGTGACCCGAGCCCTCTCTCACGATGGTCCGCTGGACGGTCTGCCTTCACGAACCAGGATCGCCGAGCTGATCCTGGGCAGCCGCCCGCCCCTCGACACCTACGTCGGCTGGCAGCACTACCGCACCCACTACGACCTACTCGTCCCCGCTCCGACAATCTCCCCGCAGCGGTGGTCGATGCTCCCTGAGGGCCGCAAGTACGACTACGACCTCTACCGGGAGCTGACGAACGCGAACCTCCCGCTGCAGGACACCCCCATGCACGACAAGGTCGGCAAGCTGATCCGGCGCCGGTTGAGCGGCAACACGAGGAAGAAGAACGACCCGACCCGCGCCGGCGTCATGATCAGCGGCTGGGGCAACTACGGCAAGACCGCGTCTGTCTGCTCAGCCGGGGCCGTCTTCGAAAAGCAGTGGCTGGAACTCCACAGCCACCTCAACCCCCAGGCTCTGCCGGGCACCCGCGATCTCCACGCACCGGTCGTCTATGTCTCGACCCCGGTGACGGCAACCCCGAAAAGCCTTTGCACGTCGATCTTAGGCTTCTTCCGGGCCCCGACCCGCAAGTCGGCCACGCTGCCGGAACTGGTACGGCAGGTCGCCGACTCCCTTTATGACCATGGCGTCAAAGCTCTGATTCTGGACGACATCAGCCGGCTGCGGATGCACAGAGCCGACGACCAGGACGTCCTCGACCTGATGCGGGCCTTTATGAGCCTGGACGTCACTCTGATCCTGACGGGCGTCAACATCTCCGGCATCGGGCTGCTGCGTGAGGCCAAGTGGAACAAGAAGACCCGGCAATGGGAGATGCCACCGCTGGAGTCGACCCGCATCCACGGTTTGGAGGTCACCCAGACGGAACACCGCTTCGAGCTCATCGAGATCGACCGGTTCCGCTACACCACCCCGAAACAGATCGCGGCCTTCGTCAATCACCTGAAGGGAATCGAGAAGCACCTGCGGCTGATGAACGCGACGCAGGGCATGCTCACCGGCGGCGGTATGCCGGAGTACTTGATGCGTCGCACCGGCGGTGTCATCGGCCTGCTGGGACGCCTGCTCGAAGACGGCGCCCAGGAAGCCATGGAGTCCGGGAAGGAAATGATCGACGAGAGCCTGCTGAACGAGATCGTGCTCCGGCGGGACGAGCCCGAGCAGCCGCCGGACGAGCCCATCATCCCGGCCGCCCCGCGGACCGCCGTCAAGAAGGCCACGCAGGCGAAACGACCCCGGAACACCGTTTTCGATGACCCTGGCCCGTCTGCCCGCGCGGGCGCCTGACGGATGGAGCCGTGATGCATCCACTGCCCCGGAGTCTCGAACCTGCCTCAGGAGAGTCCCTTGTCAGCTACCTGCTTCGGCTAGGGCATCGCCTCAGCCTCCCGCCTCTGCAACTGATCCGTGCGGCGGGCTGGACCGATCGCGTCCAAGCTACTCACATCCCAGGCAGTCTGCTGCTGAATCTCACCGGGCCGGAGGCCCAAGGATTCACCCGACTGACCCGCCAGACAGCCGAGGAAGTGTCGGCACTGACACTGAAACAGTGGCGAGACCGGTATCCCCCCATCGCCTGGTCATCCGTGCCCGGACCGAGACCGAAGAGGCCGGACCCATGGCTTTTCGTCGGCTCCCCGCGGTATTGCCCCTCCTGCCTGGCGGGCGACGGCACCCCGGCCCAGCAACTCCACGGCGGCCCCTGGCACAAGCTCTGGCACCTACCCTTTGTCTTCAGCTGCGTAGAACACCAGACCTATCTGGAAGCAAGCTGCCCGCACTGCGGGCAGCCGCGCGCCATATCAGGGCGCCTGATTGAGCGGGCCAACGATCACACCCTGCACCCAGCGCAATGCCGGTGGACGATCGACACCTCAACGCAGAAACGAAAGTCGCGCGCCTGCGGCGGCAGACTCGATCAGCGAGGTACTACGGATCCCTGCCATCGGCCACACCCAACACCAGGCATCCTCCGCTTCCAGCAGTCCCTGCTTGCCCGCCTGGAGCCGCCGACTCAGGCCACGGACGCATCCGAGTACTTCACGGATCTCCGGCTGGCCACCGCACTGATCGCCACTACTTGGCCAGTAGGGCAGCATCTTCTCGACACCACCCTCGCCGGGCATGTGACCGCGTACGTCCACTCCACTTCAGGGAATTCGAGTACCAGCAACGGTCTGCAGCACAATCGCTTGCGCGATGTACCGCCCCGTGACCCGATCGCCTGTGCCGGACTCCTACGCGCCGCACACTCCTTGCTCGAAGCAGACGATCTGTCCGAGCACCTTTCCCAACTCGTCCACACCCCCGGAGAACGGCCGACACGCACGCCCTGGGTGCGCATCTACGCCCGCCATGAAGAATCATGCTCTCGACGATTCCGAGACGCGGCAGAGCCATCGACACGCACCTACCGCAAAATCGGCGGCCCGCAAGGACTGCGAGCACCGCTGCGGGACGACTACCGACCAGAACACATCCCGGCATACCTGGAGCCGGACTGGTATGAAAGATACTTCGCACCCATTGCCGGAATCGCCCCGAAGGTCTTGCGTCGAACCGCTGCAGTCCGGCTCGTCCAGTGGGCCATAGGCGGACCCCTCGATGAGGCCGCGACCTACCTCGGCATCGCCCCGGACCGCGTGCGGTTCAGATCCAACACCGACTTCCAACGCTGGGAGCGCGCAGGACGCAACCCGGCCGAGTTCGAACGAGTCCTCCGCGACCTCAGCGCCGAACTCCGAGCACCCCACCGACCACTCATCGACTACCAGCGCCGCCGTGAGGCACTCAGGGACTGGGCTCTGCCTCCTGACGAATGGGACGCCTTGGTCAGCGAGTTACCACCCATCCCCGGCCCCATTCGGCCGGCAGTCGGCGACCGCAAACGTCAGGACGCCTCCGTATTCATCTGGGTACAGGTCACACAAGGCGAGCACCTCTTCGCCCCGCGCCCCATTGAGGCCGAACAGCCTCAAGACGTCCAACGCGAATGGGCTCTTCGCCGCAACACCACCTGGTACAACCTCGTCCGGCCAGATACCTTTCGGCACTACGCCGACCTACGGAAACTCCTCGCCGAATATGCCCAACAGCTCGCCCGGGACATCGACTCGGGTGCAGGCAGATAACCAACGGTCATCCAGTCGGGTGGCCCGAGGGGATCTCACCCTCGGGCTCCAGAGATCCGGGACGCCGGCCCGCGCGGCCAGGATGGCTGCCGCGGCGGCCAGCTGCGGCTTGGTGCGGGAGCCCGGGTCGCTGCGCTTCTTGGGGAAGTGGTGGGCAGGGCTGTAGAGCAGCGCGTGCAGCGGGTAGTACGGGCGCTCGTCCGCCCACAGCGTGGTGACCGTCACGATGCCGTTGTCGGTCTTGCCCAGCCGGCCCAGCCACTGCTGGCCGGTGAAGGCGGTCCTGGTGCCGTCCTTGCGGCTGCCGGAGTCGTCCACGACCAGCACTCCGTGGGCGGCGTCTCATCCCCTCAGCTCACATTGCCAGTCAGGGCATCGAGGAGTGCGATGGCCTCGCGGCGGCTCAGCAGCTCGTGGAAGCGCTCGTTGCGGAAGTTCCGCAGGCACGCGTAGCAGCTGCTCTCCGGGCCGCACTCGCAGGCCGCCACCCGGGCAAGCGCGGCAGAGACAACCGGTTCGAGCCGCTCGCCCATGGACACGGCATTGCCCGCGCCCCCCGGAGTGGTGTCGAAGAGCAGCAGGGACGGCATGCCGTCGGTGCCGGTGTGAACCGTGCCGTCGATGTCATCGCGACTGATCTCCAGGTGCGCCGCGGCGCCTTCGAGCAGCGCGTACAGGCCGGAACGCAGACGGGCCGCGGTGGCGGTCAAGGCTGTGAGCGGGTCCAGATGGATCTGGAGGAAGTCGGTCTGGTACCGATGAGCGAGGGAGACGACACGGAGGGGGCCCGTGCACTGGGTGTCCTTCAGCAGGTGCGGGTGGCCGCCGCGCGGAGATCCGGCCTGGGCGTTCGGACGGCCCCAGCCGCACCAGTCGCAGATCTGGTATCCGGCGCCGGCCGGTCCCTCGGAGACAACCACCATCTCTCCCCGGGTGCCCGCCGACCAGGGCGTGGTGTGGCCGGAGACGAAGGTGGTCGCGCCTTCCTGGAGGTCGGCAGTGTCGGTGGACATGTGGACGTCGCCGTACCAGGACCGTCGTGGCGGGGTCTGCCCCGGGCGGCGCTGTGGGCCACGCGCGGCGACGAAACCGTAGACCGGTTCGACGTAGCGGCGTTGCGCGGCCGCGGACTGGGTGCTGCAGGCGGCGCAGACGGGGTCCACGAGTGCGGTGGCCTCCCGATAGCGGCCGCAGGCCGCGCACACGGCGTAGTGGCGGCTGACCAGTTCGCGGTCCGGCAGCCGATAGACGCCGGCGGACGCCCACAGATGGCCGCCCGCCACGATCTCGGCCCCCGGGGCGTACTCGTGGACGGCGGCGCTCAGGTCGCGGGTGAGTTCGAGTTGCCCCGAGACGGCGCCGCCCTCCTGGGGGATGCGCAGTTCGACGGTGTCCACAGGGAAGCCGTACTTGGGCAGCACGTTGCGGTTGGCGAGAACGCCGAGCAGTTCGCGTTGGGTAAGGTTGCGGATGACCTTCTCGTACATCTCCGCCTGCCGGTACTTGCGGGCGGCGGCGGCCTGGTCGCGGCGTTCGCTGTACGAGGTGACGTCCTGGTCGAGGATCTGCTGTGCGGCCCGCAGGAGACGGTCCAGTTCAACGACCCAGTCGCCGGAGTCGAGGCCGATCTCCTTCTGCACCTTGTTGGGGAGAACCCTGCGCAGGGAGGCCATGACGCTCTCCGGGACGGGGGTCAGCCAGTCGCGCACCGTGTGGGCGGCGATCTCGCCGGTGGTGTCGTCGGGAAGGAAGAACTCTCCCGCCTTGCGCCAGATCCGGCCCCGCTCGTCCTTCATGGCACGGAGGAAGGCGGCGAGCGCGATGGAGTGGGCGTGGCGGCGGTCGATCCGGACGTTGTCGACGGGGACGATCGGGGCCCGTACCTCCCCGGCGATCATCCGCTCGGGCTCCGCGAACCGGGCGAGGTCGTGGGGCCGCCGCTGCGCGTAGGTGAGGACCAGCGCAGCCGAGTCGGCGCGGCGGCCGGCGCGGCCGGCGCGCTGGACGTAGTTGGCGGTGGAGGGCGGCATGTTGCGCAGGACGACGGCCTGGAGTTCACCGACGTCGACGCCGAGTTCGAAGGTGGTGGAGCAGGACAGGGCGTTGACCTGCCCTCGGACGAACTCCCCCTGGATCTCGGCGGCCTTCTCCCCGGTCCACTGCGCGGTGTGCTCCTGGGCGCGCAGGGGAACGGGGTCGAACGTCAGGTAGAGGCGCCGCAGGTGCTCGTCCGTCTCGGGCGACGGATTGAAGTCCTCCAGGCGTCCTGTACAGCGCAGCGTCGGGCACACACCGCGCACGGACAGCGCGGTGATACGGCGGCAGCGGTCGCAGACGTACAGCGGACCGCTGTCCGCCGTCACCGGCCGCACCCGCAGCCAGGCGTGGTCGAGTCGGCGGACGACGCCGATCCCCGGTTGGCTTTCGGACGGCAGCCAGTTGGCGAGGTGACCTGTCGTGAGGTCGGTCCACAGGCGGTTCAGGACATCGAGGGCGGTGGCCCGTCGTTCGCCCTGGTGGCCGAGGACGTCGAGTACGCGTACGAGGTAGTCGACGCGCCGGTTCGAGGCGCTCGCGGCGCTGGGCAGCCAGCTGATCACCCTGCGCTTGGCCTCAGAGCCCTGGGAGCGAACCCAGATGGGCCCCTTGCGTGGGGCGAACGCCTCGTCGCCCGCGTCGACGTCCTCAGGCATGGTGAGCGCGCCCTGGTTGCGCAGGGTGCGCAGGAGTTCCTGCAGCAGCAGCCATGCCTCGTCGTCCGTGAGGCCGAGTGAGGTGAGGGCGGCGGGCGGTTGCCAGAACGGCTCGCGGTCGATGTCGATCCGGAGCAGGCCGAGGCCTTCGAGTGACTGGCGGTCGTCGAGGCTGAGCACTTCCTGCATCACCCACAGGGCCACTTCGCGCTGCTTGGCCTGGCGGGAGTCGTTGCGGCGGAAGACTCCGGCGCGGTCGGCGGCGCGGATGGTGTGGGCGACGAGGTCGTCGATGTGCAGGGGCTCGTCGGGGTCGGGGCAGCCCTGCCGGACGGCCTGGGTGATCAGGCGCCGGTGCTGGATGCGGGTGTAGGAGTCCTCCAGGTAGGGCGCGAAGTACGCGGCGGCCTGTCGGCTGTCGCTGAAGAACAGCAGCTTGCGGCCCTGTCCGGGCAGTGCGGCGGCCGGGCCGTCGGTCGCCGGCGGCAGCGCCTGGTAGAGGGCGGTGCTGAGGACGGCGGCCGAAGCCTCGTTACCCGCCTCGAACAGGCGGATCATGCCGTGACCGCGCGCTCCGCAGGCGAGGCATGCGGCCGGGGTGCCCTCGTGGGTGTCGAGCTGGTGGACGCGGCGCAGTTCGGTGCCATTGCATCCGGGAGCGGTGCAGGATGCCGTGGCCGCGGGGTGCACGGCCGCGCAGCGGGTGCACAGTCTGCGTTCCTTGAGGCCGCCCTTGGCGCTGTCGCCGAGTGTCTCGTCGTCCTCGTCGGCACCGGTGTCCGAGCCGTCCCCGTCGAGGAGCAGCCAGGTGTGGGGGCTGTCGGGAGATTTGCGGTGTGTGAGGCGGGCTTGTGCCCCCTTGCCGGTGAAGGTGCCGTGCAGGTGTACGGCACCGCAGCGGCGGCAGGCGCCCAGCTCGAAGGAGGGGCGGGCACACCGCGCGCAGGTCTCGTGGCGGGCCAGGTCGAGGTGGAGACCTGCCGGGTCGAGGCAGGTGAAGGCGCCTTCCGTGGCGCGTGCGAAGAGGTGGTAGCGGGCGGAGAGCACGGGAGCGCCGTCGGTGTCGGTCACCTGGCTGGCGAGTTGGATGAGCGCGGTGACCGCCGCGGGTCCGACGGGGTCACCGGGGAAGACGTCGCGGGCGATCTCGTTCACGGGCCGGGGTCCGTCGGCGAGGGCCCGGCGCAGAGCTGCGGTTCCGGCCTCGGCTGCGAGGGCGGTGGCCGCGGTCGTGCCGGCGGGCAGGCCGTGCATGCGCGCTGCCGACACGATCTCCGGCTCCGGGTCGGCGGTCGTGGCCAGGCGCAGGTACTCGGTGGTCGCCAGCGGCCCCCAGTGCGGGCCGTCGGGTGTGGCGACCCGGGTCGCGGTGACCAGGTCCTGGGCGGCCGGATCGCTCGCGTCCCAGCGGAAGGGGACGTCGAAGAGGGCCTGGGCGAAGGCGGTGACGGCGGCCGGGTTCTCCTCCGCGCCGACGGTTGCACTGGTGGCGATGGCCTGGATCTCCCGCCCCTGCCCCACACGGTCCTTCAAGCGGCGCAGCAGCATGGCGAGTTCCGCGCCGCGCGCTCCGTCGTAGACATGGGCCTCGTCGACGACGACGAACCGCCAGGAACCGGCCTGCTCTCCCTCGAAGAGGTCCATGTCCTGGGGGCGGAGCAGCAGGTACTCCAGCATGGCGTAGTTGGTGAGCAGGATGTGGGGCGGTGTGGCGCGCATCTCGCGTCGGCTGAGCAGTTCGTTGGGCAGGCGCGGTTCGCCGGGGTTGAGCTGCTCGAAGGTGTCGGCGGCGCGCTGCGGATCGTCCTTGGTGTCGCCGGTGTAGCGGCCGAAGGTGATGTGGGGGGCGTCGGCCAGCAGTCGGCGCAGTCGCTTCATCTGGTCGTTGGCCAGGGCGTTCATCGGGTAGAGCAGCAGGGCGCGGATGCCAGGTCCGAGGGTGCCGCGGGCGTGTTCGGCGGCAAGGGCGTTGAGGACGGGCAGGAGGAAGCTCTCGGTCTTACCGGAGCCGGTGCCGGTGGCCACGACGAGGTTGCGTCCGGCGACGGCCTTGCGCAGCGCCTGTTCCTGATGCCGGTACAGGGGACGATCGGCGGGCAGCGCAGGGCCGGTCAGCTGCCGGAACGCTGGGTCGAGTACCCCCTCTGCGACGAGCTCGTTCAGGGTGGCGCCCGGCGCGTAGGCGGGGGTGGCCTCCAGCAGCGGCCCCTTGGTGAGCAGCGGGCTGGTGTCGATGGCATGGGCGAGGGCCTCGGCCAGGCGGGGCTCGCGCAGGGGCAGCAGGGAACGCAGGTAGCGGCGGTAGGTGTCGCTGATCATGCGGGAGGTGGCGAGCGGGTCGAGGCTGTGCACGGGGGGCTCCGATGTGACGGTCGGCTTCGGACGAGCGGTGGGGCGGTAACGCTGCGGTACGGGCTGGACGGGAATCGGTGGTCAGCCGGTGCTGTGCACGGCCTCCGCGGTGACCAGGCATTCCGCGAGGGCGATGTCGACGGCGGTGAGATCCGGTGCGTGGGAGGCGACGGGCGTCCACAGGTGGCGAAGTCCCCGTTCCAGGCCGGCGGCACGGGCGTCACCGGCGGCGGCGAGCCTCGCGATCAGCGCGCATCCCAGAGACAGGTGAGGGAACCGCATCCAGGCTTCGCCCGGCCCGTGCAACCGGCCTGGGTCCCGTCCGCGGAAGGCCTGGGCCAGGTCGGGGTGTCCGTCGTCCAGGAAGATTGATACGGCGTCGAGTGCTTCGGAGAACTCCTCACGCGTGGCGTGGTACTGGAGGTCCTTGCGGGCACGGAACGCCTGCCAGGCGGCGTCGGCACGGGTGTCGGGGTCCAGAAGGCCCCGAGGGACGACACGGGCGCTGCGCCACACGGCCTGCTGCTGGAGTTCGGGGAGCTGGTCGAGGGCACGGGTCTGGGCGTCGAACCGGCCGACAGCGCCGCTCGGATCCGCCTGCCCGGCCAGCAACGCCGCGCTGGCGTCGCCCAGAAACTGGCCGACCTCGCCGAGGAGTTCCGTCTCCTCCGGGTAGAGCTCGCCGACGTCATAAGCGGGGTGACCGGAGAGATACGGCAGCAACGGGGCCGTGAGCAGTAGCGCACACAAAGGAGCCTGCCGCCAGACGCGACGTACGGTGGCAGGGTCCGCCACCTCCCGTACCCGCAGGGCGGCGAGACCGCTGCCCGCGAGCACGGAGGCGAGTTCGCCGGAGCGCAGTGCGCTGTCGGCCGCTCCCGTGAGGGCGGTGGGCCCGGCGTCCGCGAGGGCGCTGCGGCATTCCGCCGGTGCCGTCTCTCTGGCTCCGCATGCCTGCAGGTCGGGTCCGCGGGCGGCCACGATCCACTGGTAGGGGATCGCGTCGGTGTCGCGCGGCAGCGCGCCGCGCCCAGCCAGGTACTCCGAGATCCTGGCGCCGGATCCGCGGCCGGCGGCGGAGGTCCACGGGGAGCGGCGCAGCACGAGGGTGTCGCGATCGCGCAGGTGGAGCCATCCGGGAGCTGTGGGTGTGGGGGCGCCCGCCTTCAGGTGCACGATCAGGGGGCCGAGCGACCGCCAGGCCGCTGGCAGCGGGATACGGCCGCTCTGGTCGACGGTGGCCGTCAACGGCTGTTCCCACGGGGCGAAGACGGCGTACAGGCGGGCGGTCAGTTCGCCCGGGTGGCTCAGCCCCCGCAGCAGCAGTCCGCCGCCGTCGGGTACGACGTTTTCCGCGATGGGCTGGGTGCGCACGGTCGCGACATGGACGCTCTCCCCCGCGACCAGCAGCCGTATCTCGGCTTTCGCGCAGTCGCGCACAGTGTCCGCCAGGGCCGCCAGTGAGTACCGGAGGTCTCCTCTGCGCGTGCGAGTGCGGCGTTCTGGACGCAGCGTGAGCAGGGTCGTCCCTTCGACGACCAGTGCCAGCAAGGGTGTCACCGCCACCGCCTGTTCCGGCAGGCGGACGGTCAGGGCGCTCTCGCCAGCCAGGTCAGCTGCGTCGATGTCGAGCGGCCGGATGGACCAGGTCAGGGGGTGACCGCCGAGTTCGAGGCGGACCTCGGAGTGCGGAATGCACATCTCGACGGTGAACTGACGGATCCCGTCGCCCAGCACCAGCCCCTTGGTGATCTCGTACGGGGAGAACGCGACGACGCGCTCGGAGGCGGTGACCGGTCCGCCGGCGCCGAGAGTCAGCCGAGCGGGGGCCAGGCCTCCGTGCGGGGCAAGCAGACGCCACTCAGCGGTCGGTTCGGCTGTGATGCCCTCGGCGAGGAAGGCCGCCAGTCGGCGCCTGCGCCGGGAGCCGACGCGGTGGACGAGAATCTCATACGGTCCCAGAAGCGGGCGGGGTACGTCCTTCCAGGGATCGAGGAGCTCCCCGGGAGCACCGGTCTGACGGGCGAGAGGCTCCTCGTGGCCGCGGCGGCGCACTTCGGCCTGCCAGAGTCGCGCGTCCGGCTCACCGGCGCGCCGCGGAAGCCGGAGAGCGGGCGGGCGGTGCCACACGGGTGCCCCGTCGTCGCCCTCGATCCAGGGCAGCGTCGCACCGCCCTCCCACCCGAGCGGCCGTCCGGCGGCTACGTCCAGCCAGTTTTCCGGAACCGCGGCGGCGGCCCGCACCCGCGTCACCCCGGTCAGTGACACCCTGCTCAGCGTCCAGCCGTTCCAGCCGTACGGGGTGGGCAGTTCCACGATGCCGGGGTCGGCGCCCTCGGTCTGCAGGGTGCCGGCGTGGAGAAGGCAGATCTCGGCGGCGGGCAGGGGCTCGTCCGGGGGGATGCGGTGACCGTCGACGCCGAAGGCCAGCAGGGCGTTGTCCGGGTCCACGATCGCCGAGACATGAGTGGTTCCCGTCGGGTCTGTCGCCTCGACACGGCGCACGGGGCCCGGCAATACCCAGTAGGGCGGCAGGGCCGCGAAAACCTCACCGTCGGCGGACAGTTGCCAGTCCCCCGCGTCTGGCTCGCCTGGCAGGGTCAGGAGCACGCTGCCCGCGCCGGGCCCGAGACGGACCTCGGGAGCGGAGGTAGCGCCGCGGGACGGGGTGACCGAACCGTCCGCCGCGGTCGGCACGCGCCATGTCCAGCCCAGCGAGCGGGCGGCCTCCTGCGCGGCGCGACTCCATTCGTCGGCGCTCTCCGGGGCGGCTCCGTGTGACCCCAGGTCGGGGCGCGCCGCGAGCACGCGCGCGCGGGCTTTAGCTACCAGGCGCGGGAGTTCCGGGCCGTCGGCCAGCGCCACGGTGTGGACCGCGCAGGCGGGCCAGCGTGCGAAGACCGTGTCGCGCGGGAGGTCGGAGTGGTCCGCGAGCAGCCGGTACGCCACCAGCGCTTCCAGGACGAGCGCGGTCCGTACGGCAGCGACCGGCTCAACCGCGCCGGCAGACGGCTCCCCCGCCTCGCGCCAGGCCCGCTCGCAGTCGTCCAGCAACTGCGTGGGATCGACCAGCATGCCCCGCCCCTCCCCGTCTCGGACGTACCGATCTCGCCCGGGACCGACCATCGTTGTACGTTCTACCATTCCTTCACATAAGGAGCATGGGGAATCCGCAGGTGAACGGTGCGTTCTCCCCGGGGCGTGACTGATTGTCAGTGGTGGGTGGTGCAATGCGAGAGGCTCGTCGCACCGCAGTACGGCACATGGGGGCACGCTGATGACGACGGAAACCGAGGCCGGGACGCCGGCCGTGCTGCATGAGGCGCTGGTGACTGCCGCGGGGCCACAGCGAGCCCTGACCCCGGTGGCCTTGCGGGGACTGCTGGTCGGCGTGGATACCGCGGTGGTGGCCGAGGTGCTGGGCCGGGTGATGGCGGAGGGGGTCGCACTGCCTCCGGCCGCGGTGGCCGCGTTCGGTCTGGGAGGCGGTTCGGCGGCCCCGGCCGCGCCAGAGCTTCCCACGACGGCCGAGCCGTTGCGCGACACCCAGGATGAACGCAGCGTTCCGGCGGGGCCGGAGCCGGAACCACACCGACCACCGTGCTTCACCCTTGAGCTGCAGCAGGACAGCAGGCTGGACCTTTCCGCGTTGACCGTGCAAGCGCTCGGTCCCGGCGTTCCCTCCGCGTCCCGGCCGCCCCTGCGGGCCGAGAAGCCGTACGAGACGCCCGCCGGTCCTACCACCGCACTCACCGTGCCGCCTTTGCCACGCCCCCGCCCCGAGCCCGTCGCCGAGTCCCCGGAGGAGGACGCTTCCCCACGTCAGGCCGTGGGCGACTCTTTCACGCACTACCGCAAGGAGATCAGCAGGTTCCCGCTGCTCTCCCGGCAACAGGAGACGGAACTGGCCCAGGCCATCGAGGCGGGACTGCTGGCTCGCGAGAAGTTGGACGAGGCTGGCCGGAAGATCGCTCCTAAGCTGCGGCGTGAGCTGGAACAGCTGGTCCGGCTCGGGGAACTGGCGTTCACGGACTTCGCCCAGGCGAACCTCCGGCTGGTGGTCAGCATGGCCACCTGGTACACAGGCCGCGGGCTGGACCTCATGGATCTGATCCAGGAGGGCAACCTCGGTCTGCTGCACGCGATCGAGAAGTTCGACCACCTCAAGGGGCACAAGTTCTCGACGTATGCCGTCCCGTGGATCCGACAGGCGATCACAAGGGCCCTGGCGGACAAAGGCCGCACGATTCGGATCCCCGTCCACGCGTACGGAACCCTGGCCGCGCTACGGAAGGCGGCACGGGAGTTGGGGCACGAGTCACCCACCGACGCTCTCCCCACGGTGGCCGCCCGCGCGGGTGTCACCGTTGACGAGGCGCACGTTCTACTGGCCCGGGTCCGCCGAACACTCCCCCTGGAAGACCTGACCGAGTCCGTCGGTGACGACGCCTTGCACGAGGAAGCGGACCGGAGCATTCACGGACCGCACTGGACCGAACCAGACTTCTACTACGGTGACCTGTCCCCGGAAGAAGTCCGTGATCTGTTCAGCTGCCTCTCTGAAAGAGAGCGCCAGGTGATGACCCTCCGGCTCGGACTCGACGACGGCCCCGAGCTCACCCTCGACGCAATCGGAGCGGAGCTGAACCGCACCCGGGAACGGATCCGCCAGATCGAGTCCAAGGCCATGGGCAAGCTGCGGGGGCAGTTCGACGAGAACCGCATCCGCGCCGCCCGTCCGGTCAGCGACCCGTCGCGCGCCGTACCGAGCGACGTGGACGGGCATCCCAGCGACGTGGCCGTGCCTCCCACCGAGTTCGCTTCCGACGCCCCCTGTGTGCATCGAAAGGTCTACCAGCCCGGGATCATCGTGGTCGGCCATCAGACGATCCACGTGGGCCTGCAGTGGCACGCGAAAACCGTCACCGTCCTGGTGGCGGACGAGTGGTTCCGAGTGGTGCACGACGGGCGCGAGATCACGACTGTCCGTCGCCAACGCACGGGAGTCGGCAAGATCCATGGGGCTCCGGACTGAGGCGGTGCCGGAGCCCACACTCGGCATCACGCCGCGAGGAACTCACTGGCCCGACCGCTGTACGACACATACAGCGCCTCCCGCGCCCTCGTGCAGGCGACGAACAGCAGGCATCGCTCGGCGGCCAGGTCGGTGGTGTGCTGGATGCGGTCCACCTCGGCCGGGGTGACGGCCGGCGCGAACGGGAAGGCGGAGCGGGTGACCCCGGCGACGGCGACGCACCGGTACTCCAGGCCCTTCATGCTGTGCAGCGTCGACACCCGTACCCCGACCGCGCTCTCCGGTTCCCCGTCCCGCACCCGCACCACGGGGATGCCGGCCGCGGCGAGGCGGTCGCCGAGCTTGCCCGCGAGGGTGTTGAAGCGGGCGCAGACGGCGATGTCCGAGGGCGCGACCCCGGCATCCATCCAGTCGCGCACTCGGCGCACGACCGCGTCGGCCTCCTCCTTCTCACTCCCGTGCCCCTCGCACACGGGCTGTGCGCCGTGCAGCAGGGAGCGGTATCCGGTGAGGGTGTCGGGGGCGTCGCCGGTCAGGTCGGCGACGGGTTCGCTGTCGAGCAGGCCGCGGGCCCAGCGCAGGATCTCCTCGGTGGAGCGGTAGTTGACGCGCAGTCGTCCGCTGCGTCCCGCGACGGAGATGCCGAGGGAGCGCAGCGAGACCCGGGCGTCGTAGATCCGCTGGTGCGGGTCGCCGGTGACGAACAGGTCGTCGGGGCCTTCGGCCGCCAGGACGCGCAGCAGGCGCCATTGCGCCGGGTGCAGGTCCTGCGCCTCGTCCACGACGACATGGTCGTACGCCGGTCCCGCACCCGGCTTGTCGCGCAGCAGCCGGGTGGCCTCGGCGCAGACCTGGAGCCAGGTGTGCGCCCGGTCACGGGTCAGGCCGTCCTCGAACAGGGTCACGGCCTGCCAGACGCGCCGCCGCTGGGTCTGCCCGAGCGCGCTGCCGCGTCCACGCCGTTCGCACGCCAGGTACTCCTCCTCGCTCCGCAGGTCCTGGGCGAGGACCACGTGCCGGTACTCCTGGGACAGGAACGCCTCGTTCCACGACAGTTCGAGGCGGCGGGCCACGCGCTGCCAACGGGTGCGCTCGTCCCGGTCGCCGAGCGCGGTCCCCGGGTTGCCGCGCAGTTGCCGTACGACGCGGTGGGCGACGGCGTCGACGGTGGTGACGTCGACACGGGCGAGCAGCGCCGGGTCGTGGTCGAGCAGCAGGGCGAGGCTGCTCTGCAGGGAGCGGGCCAGGGCTCCGGTGTAGGTGGTGAGGAGAACGCGCGTGTCGGGTGCCCGGTCCAGGAGGTGCTTGACCCGGTGCAGGGCGACGACCGTCTTTCCGGTGCCGGGGCCGCCGGTGATCTGGGCGGGACCGGCATAGCCGGGCCGGTAGGCGATGCGCCGCTGGGTGGGGTGGAGGAAGATCCGCCAGGCGGCGAAGGGCTTGGTCAGGATGTCGGCGAGTTCGTCGGGGCCGGTGACAAGCGCGATGCGGCTGCGGGTGCGGGTGACGGCGGCGGCCAGGTCGTCCCCGGCGGTGTCCTTCGCCGCCGTGCTCTCGGCGACGGTCGTCTTCTGGCGTACGGCGACGAGGTCCCGGTAGATGTCGTCGGGGTCGAGGCCCTCGGCGAGCAGCCACAGCGCCTCGTACTGGTCCTCCGGCATCAGCGACCCGAACGCCTCCAACTGCGCCTTGCCCGTGACGGTGCGTGCGGCGCGCAGGGTGACGTCGTCGACGCCGAGGTGTCGCAGGACGGTGTCCGACCAGGGGGCGAACAGGAGTTGGGGGGCCGCGGCGGCCTCCTGAGCGAAGAGCGGGGTGATCTGCTCCATGGCGGTCAGGTCGCGTACTTCGAGGCAGCGGGTCACGGAGTTCACCGTGTAGAGCCGTCGGCGGGCCCAGGAGTAGGCCTTGTCGTGGGGGACGACGTGGACGAAGACGAAGACGTCGCTGCCGTCGTCGGGCGCGAGCAGCACGATCCGCAGCCCGTCGTCGACGCGGATGGTCCGCATCCGCGGGTCACGCGAGCTGACCACCGACTCCAGGTGCAGCCCCTTGTCCGCGTGGAGTTGCGGGACCGTCAACTGCTGGAACTTGGCCATCGCCTTGTGAACGCGGGCGCGGGCCGGTTTGTCCAGCCGGTCGACGCCCTCCCAGAACGTGTTGGTGATCGCGATCTGCGGCATGTTCCCCACCCTTCGACAACACCGACCGACAGAGTATCTGTTGACTCAGTTCACGAAAACCTCCATGATTCGTCGCAGGAGTTGCCGCACGGTACAGGGGCATCGCGAGCGCGGGGGTTGTTGGGGAGATGACACTGCTGGAACCGGATACGGACGGCCAACTCGCCCTGGAAGACGCCTGCGTGGACCTCTTCGATCTGGCCGGTGACCCTCTGGACGCGGCCATGGCCCGGCTGAAGGCGGGCGTGAAGCCGACGGCCGAGGACATCGCCCTGCTCACCGAGGCGGCCCGCACCGCGCAGCGCGCCTTCGAGGAGGTCGGCGCGGCGAACGACGTACTGGACGACGCCTCGGACCTGGGCGAGGACCTGACGACCGCACTCGCGGAGACCCTGCGGCGCCGGGCCCGGGCCGAGGTCCCGGCACTGCTCGGCGCCCTGCGGGCCCAGGCGGCGCGTGTGGAACGCTCCGAGGCCGTCCGCACGATCGCCAACCGCATCCTCGGCAACGGCGGACCTGACGACCCGGCCGCCCTGGACTCCGTCCCCGCCCTCACCGCCGACCTGCTGCCCCGCGTGCCGTCCGTGTACGACGACGAGGAGGAACCGGGCGCGAGCCTCGCCGACCTGTGGGAGCGTCAGGAACGCCTGGAGCGGGTTCAGGACCGGGTGCGCGGGGAGCGGGTGGAGCACGTCGCGGCACACTTGGTCGCGCTCGCGGAGCGGATCGTCGACAGGGCCTTCATGGACGCCCGGTTCACCCGGGCGGCACTGGACGAGATGGACCGGGCCTACGCGCTGTGGTGTGCGTGCCTGGACGAGGGCTGAAGCGTCCCTGACTGTCAGCGGGAAGCCCTAAGGTCGTTGCCACGCGCTACGACCGGACCGATCACCGAGGGGGGACGCCGTGCAGGCGAAGGAGACGCTGTTCGCGGATCTCGTCCAGGGCAGGGCCCAGCAGTTCCAGGTGCCGCTCTATCAGCGGACGTACTCCTGGACGGAGAAGCAGCTCAGACAGTTGTGGGGCGACATCCTGGAGCAGGCCGAGCTGCTGGAGCGCGGGGAGAAGGCGAGTACGCACTTCCTGGGGTCCGTGGTGCTCGCGCCGTCGCCGCAGAACGAGGCGACGTTTCCCCGATGGCTCGTGGTCGACGGTCAGCAGCGGCTGACCACGCTCTCGCTCGCCCTGGCCGCGATCCGCGACCACATAGCGGACGTCGAGCCGGACGAGGCCGAGCGCATCGACGAGGAATACCTCATCAACAAGCGCAAGAACGGCAGCGATCGCTTCCGGCTACTGCCGACCCAGGCTGACCGGGCGCAGTTCGCGGCATACGTTCGCGGGCCGCTCTCGGAGCAGGCCGCCGGCGGAGCCGTCGCCGCCGCCTACGGCTTCTTCCGCCGCAAGCTCGTCGAGGCCGCCGATCCGGCCGCCCCGCAGGACGTGCTCCGCATCGAGGAGGCCATCACCTCCCGGCTCACGCTGGTGGCGGTGACAGCCGAGCGCGCGGACAACGTGCACCGCATCTTCGAGTCCCTCAACAACACCGGCCTCAAGCTGAGCCAGGCCGACCTGCTGCGCAACTACCTGTTCATGCGGCTGCCCACCCGCGGTGAGCGCATCTACGAGACCTACTGGCTTCCGCTGCAGGACAGTCTGAGCAACGACGAGCTGGAACAGCTCATGTGGCTTCAGTTGGTGCTCGACGGGGACGACCGGGTCCGCCGCCAGGACCTGTACGCGGCTCAGCAGCAGCGCTTCGAGCGGGGTGAGGTCAGCGAGGCGGAGATCGAGGCGTACATCAGGGAGTTGTACCGGCGCGGCGCCCTCTTCCGTCGGCTGCTCCACCCCGAGGAGGAGACGAACGAAGCGGTCCGCGCCCATCTGCACCGGCTGGACACCTGGCAGGCCCAGGTCACCTATCCCGCGCTGATGCTGCTGCTCGACCGGCGCGAGCGCGGGGAGCTTGACTCCACGGACACGGCCCGCGCGATGTCGTACGTCGAGAGCTTCCTGGTGCGCCGGATGATGTGCCGGGTGCCGACGAACAACCTGAACAGGATCTTCCAGGCAGTGCCCGGGCAGCTCCCGCTGGACGTGGCTGTCGCCGACGGGCTGCACCAGCTCCTCTCCGCCGAGAACCGCTTCTGGCCCGATGACGACGAGCTGCGTGAGAAGGTCCGGACGGCGCCCTTCTACAAGTTCGGCCGCGGGCACCAGCGCAAGATGGTGCTCCAGCGGTTGGAGGAGAGTTACGAGCATCCCGAACCGGTCGACTTCGCCACCGCGCAGCTCACCATCGAGCACGTCATGCCGCAGTCGCCGGGCGACGAGTGGCTCCGGATGTTGAGCGAGGACGTGGTCGACGGCGAGAGCGCGAAGGACCTGCACTCCCGGCTCCAGCACACGCTCGGGAACCTGACGCTCACCGCGGTCAACGCGGAGTTGTCCAATCATCCCTTCGAGCGCAAGCAGGGCCTGCTCCAGGGCAGCCACCTGGAGATGAACCGCCGCATCGCCACCACAGAGCGGTGGGGCGCGGACGAGATCCGCGCCCGTGCCGACGAACTCGCCGACCGCGCGCTCGCGCTGTGGCCGGCCCCGCTGCGCGGAGTCGGCCGAGCGGAGCGGAGCCGGGACTGGAACTTGGCCCACCAGGTGCTCGCGGCACTCCCCCACGGCACCTGGACGTCGTACGGCGATCTCGCGGCGTTCATCGGCTCCGGCGCCCAGGCCGTGGGCAACCATCTGGCCAATACGCCGGGGGTGGCCAACGCGTACCGGGTGCTCACTTCCGAGGGCAAGGTCTCCGAAGGCTTCCGCTGGACGCCTCAGGACGTGGGAGGAGACGTCCGCGCCCGGCTGAGCGCCGACGGTGTGCGCTTCACGGCCAACGGGGCAGCCGATCCGGCGCAGCGCCTCTCCGCCGACGAGCTTGCCTCGCTGGTCGGGGAAGCCGACGGCGAGGAGGACGCTACGCAGCGCGCCCCGGAGAGTCAGGGTGAGGAGACGCGCGCCGACCGGTTCTACGCTCAGCTCGTGGCGGAGAACTCCGACGAGAGGCGGTTCTTCCGGCGGCTCGCGACGCACGACTCCCCCGAGACCGTGGAAGCGGTGCGCGCGCTCTTCGCCCACTGGGAGGAACTCGGCGGCTCAATCCACTGGGTAGGAAACGACACCATGAGCAGCGCCTTCCTCGCGCTGGGTGAGACGATCGCCCCGGGCCGCTTGATCGCGCCGATGAGCCTCATGCCGGGCGCCGGGTGGGCTGGCTGGGCCCACGTCGACGTCCAGATTCTGGCCGCACACAAGCCTTTCACCGACCACGCCCTGCGTACCGAATTTCTCAGGCGCCTCAACGAACTTGAAGGTGTCGACCTCCAGGAGAGAAAGCCGGGGCCGGACCCCAGATTCCAGTTGTCCGTGCTGGAGAAGCACCGCAACCGTGAGCTGCTCGTCGAGACTCTGACGTGGTTCCGGGACCGCTGGGAGAGTCGGGGCACGGACTGAGGCAGGGACTCAGGGGGCCCAGGTTGATCGTCACGAGTCGAACAGTGCCCCCTGGCGGTCCGCCCCTCGCCAAGGGGCGCGACCAAGGACGAGACCCCTTACCTCAGCCGCGCCCGCCCGCGTAACAGGCGGGCGACGGCCGGCATCTGCCGGCCGGTGGTGAACAGGTCGTCGAAGAGGAGGATGGTGCGGTCCTCGACACGGCGCTCGATGCGGATGGCCTTGGCACGGGCGGCGGCCGCGAGGCGTTTGGCTCGTCGCGCCCGGCTCATCTCACGTCGACGAGTCCTCGGCCGCCGGGCCGACAGCCTCATCGTGCCGCAGAGCGGGCTGTTCCGGCCGTCCCCGGAAGGCGGCTCCCTTGGCTGTCCGCGATTCGACGCGTTCCACGATGCGGTCGATGACCCGTTGAGGGTCCTTCCACTTCAGCGCCAGCCGGTCGTGGTCCATCCCGTGCTCGGAGACGATGTCCCGCAGTTGTTCGAGGCCGAGCTCGCTCAAGCTCGAACGGAGTCCCGTCTCGCCGGATTCGGCGAGCACCGCGAACGGGTCGATCACTCCCGGAGCTCGTCGGCTACGCCTCGGGCGTTCTGCCGGCCGAGGTGCGGTCTGCGCATCGGGAGGCGTCAGCGCCTTGGCCAGTGCTCGGGCGAAGCGTGTCGTGCGTGCGGCTTCGGACGCCACCACGCCGAGGACACGTGCGAGCGTCGCCGCGAGCTCCGGGTCGGAGGCGCCGAGCTTGGTCAGGGCTTCTTCGGCCTCCCGCACCTGGGCGTTCAGGAGACCGCTGTCGTCGGGCCGACTGTCGCTCTGCTCAATCACGCCTTCTCCTCGACCAGTTCGATGAACTCCTGCGTCATGCCACGGAAAGCGTCGAACCCGCCCTGGTAGCCGTACTTCTGCCGCAGGGTACCGCGACCGACGAACTCCGCCGAACCGGCGATGTCGTTCTTCTCGGGGATGAAGGTCGGCAGCACGGCGGGGAGCTTCTTGTCGCCCTGAAGTCGCCTGACGGTGTTCCAGTGGACCGTCGAATTGGCCTTGTATTTCGTGATGACGATGCCGATCTCCTTGATGGTCTCCCCCAGGTCGTCCGCGAAGGCCCGCACCCGCCGCTGGATCTGGGGGATGCCGTAGGTGGACAGGACGTCGGGAATGGTCGGGATGATGTATCCCTCGGAGATGCGTAGACCGTTCAAAGTGACGATGCCGAGGTTGGGAGGGCAGTCGACGAGCACGTAGTCATAGTCATCAATGATCTTCCGGATCGCCTTGCGCAGGAGATCGGTGGGGTTGTTGGCGTGGAAACGCCCCCTGGGCATGGACGCCAGGCGGTCCTGGACGTCGATGAGGTCCAGCGAGGAAGGCAGGAGGTCCACCTTCGTCACCGCGTCCACGGAAGAGACATTGCGCTGGAGTGTTTTCTCCAGGTCGAACTCCAGAGGCTCGTCCTCGGGCCGGAGGGCATCCTTGAACAGGGTCGCCAGGGTGTATCCCTCGTCGTTGAGTTCCTCCCACCTCTCCTCCCCGATCAGGACCGTGGTCAGATTGGTCTGCGGGTCGAGATCGACCACCAGGACCCGCTTACGGAACTCCGCGGAGAGGAACTCCGCGAGTCCGGCCGTGGTCGTGGTCTTCCCGACTCCGCCCTTCAGATTGATGGTCGAGATGACATGGGCTTTGGGTGCCATGTGCTTCTTCCTCCGTTTGAGGTAGCGCTGAATCTGACTCGCCCGGAAGACCGGACCGCTCCGCAGGTCCGCGACGGGAGCGGGGAAGTGTTTGTCACGAGCGCGCCAATTCGCTACGACCGTCCGGCCGACCCCCGCCATCTCCGCCACTTCGAACAGTCCGACGAGTTGGTCTTCCGCCTCGGGCGTGCCTGCCATGACATCTCCCCGTGAACGGCCTTCACGATTACCCGTTAAGCGTGAAGGCCGTTCACAACCACCGTCAATCCCCAACTTCGTTGGTTGGGAGCACAGTTGAGCTCACGCGCCCCCCTTGCGCGCGGGTCTGCGCTGGGCGCATTCCGCCCACACCGTCTTCCCTCCGGGGTGGTGGGGCTCGCAGCCCCAGGCGTCGGCGAGCGAGGCGACGAGGAGCAGACCACGTCCGGACTCGCCGTCCGCGTCAGGCGTCGGGGCGGGGAGACGCTCGCCTCGGGCGTCCGTGACCTCGATGCGCAGGGTGCCGGCTGTGAGGGTCAGGGCGAGGCGGGCGTGGCGGCCCCGTACACGGCCGTGCAGGGCGGCGTTCGCGGTGAGTTCCGCGATGAGGAGGGAGGCCGTGGCCGTGCCCTCGTCGCCGGCCGCGACCTCCGGGCAGTCCTGCTGGTCGGCGAGCCAGCGTTCGGCGGCGTGGCGGGCGGTGTGGGCGCCGTGTCTGCTGGTGGGGAACGTGAGGCGGAAGTGGTGGGTGGTGGCGGTCGGTTCACCGGTGACGGTGACGGTTTGCTGGATCACCTCACCGAGAGTGACGGAGTGCTTCTACTGTGTGGAGGGTGCGGGGCGGTACGGAGGGTGACTGTCCCGGGGCGGAGGGCGGGATGTACGGGCGTACGGCCGTGACCTGGCCGGGCGTTCGGCGGTTCGCTCCTGGTGCGACGGAAGTGGGCGGTGGTACGGGATGGCGGCACAGGCGGGCGGTTCGGGGGTTCCCACCGGCGGTGAGGCGGACGGCACGGACGAGGTCGCCGACCTGTTCCGGGCGCTCGGGCGGCAGATCAAGGTCGCGCGGGTACGGGCCGGGATGAGCCAGAAGGAGCTGGGCTAACGGCTCGGGTACAGCGAGGAGACGATCTCCTCCGTAGAGCGGGGGCGGCGGACTCCTCAGCCTGATCTGCTGATCGCCGTCGATGAGTTGCTGGGGTGTGGGGGGCTGTTGGCGGCTGCGGCGGAGGATGTGGAGCGGGGGCTGGCGAGGAGGAGGGTGCGGCATCCGGAGTGGTTCAGGGATTATGCGCGGTTGGAGGCGGAGGCGGTTGAGCTGCATTACTACGGCGCTCTGTCGTTGCCGGGGCTGCTTCAGACCGAGGGGCACGCGCGCGCTGTCTTCATCGCCCGCAGGCCATTGCTCGACGAGGAGACCATCGAGCAACGAGTGACCGCCCGGCTGGCCCGGCAGGAGATCCTGACCCGCTGGCCACCGCCGCTCGTGACGTTCACGATCGAGGAGTCCGTGCTGCAACGGCCCATCGGAAGCCGGGACGTGCACAGGGAACAGCTGCAGCGGCTGCTGAAGGTGGCCCCACTGCGCAACGTGGAGCTTCAGGTGATGCCCACCGACCGGTCGGACCACCCGAGCCTGGGCGGCCCCTTCACGCTGCTCACGCCAAAGGGGAAGCCTCAAGTCGGCTACCTGGAGGTGCAGAACACCAGCAGGCTGGTGACCGACGTCGAAGAGGTCCGTATGCTTGCCGCGCGCTACGGCAGCATCCGCGCCCAGGCACTCACTCCACGAGAGTCCCTGGCTCTGATCGAAAAGTTGCTGGGAGATCGATGAGCACCGAACAGCCCGCACAGCTCAGTTGGTTCAAGAGCAGCTATAGCAGTGGCGAAGGCGGCGAGTGCGTCGAGGTCGCCGCCGACGGGACCGCCGTCCGCGTAAGGGACTCAAAAGAACTGGGCGGTCCGCAGCTCGCGTTCGCGCGGGGTGCGTGGGCCGGGTTCGTCGCAGACCTCGGGCGGGACGGGTTCTGACCGACCGACCCGGGGTCGTTGCACTCAGACCTCGTGACGCGATCCCTTGCCCGGCGGCGGGTCCAGCACGGTTCGGTACTCGTCGCCGGTTACCCGGGCCTCTTCCATGCGGTCGTAGATGCCGACGATGAGGTCCTTGGTGCGGTACGTCCCGTGGGCGGCCTCGTCCCGCTTCCTGACCGTGGGGAACGTGTCCATCACGTAGTCCACGTCCGCCTGGCTGAATCCGTAGGCGTGGAACAGGGCCGCGTCCAGCTCTGCGCGGAGGAGTTCACGGCGCGCGCCGTCCCATCGGAAGGGGGCTCCCTCGTCTCCGTGGTCCTTGGCGAAGGGGGTCATGTCTTTTGAGGTGTACGAGAGTTCCAGCACCCGCGGTGTCAGCCAATCTGCCAGGCGCTCTCTGCCCGAGGCGCTGAACGGCAGCTCCGCGTCCGGCGATGGCACCGGGAACTGCATGACGTACCCGTAGGTCATCGAGGTGCCGGCGACCTTCTGCCGGACCACGTAGTCGAAGGCGAACGAGGCCAGCACTCCGCTCAGCGCGGCGGCGTCCGCTTCCACGAACATCAGCGGGAACTTGTGGCCGACGCCGTAAGCAGGGAGAGGCGTCCCGATCATGGTGCGGGTGTCTGTAGAGCGGGCCACGTCCCGCCACCCCATCAGCCATCCGCTCCACCACTCCCGCTCCGCCAACCGCGTCTCAACCCCGGGCCACATGATCCGGTTGCCCTTCTTGTCCCGCTTCCCCGAGTCCACATCGAACTCCGGCACCCAGTACCGAGGTAGCGGCACGAAGTCGGGGTCGTCGTGCTGTTCCGGCGTCACGCGCGGGAGAGTGCCGACGTTGGCCTGAGCCTGGGTCTGGCCCTCGTACGTGCCGAGGCGGTGGTCGAAGTGGTGGAGCATCTTCGCCTCGTACAGCGGGAGATAGCGGCGCGTCTTCCCCTCTTCGTCGATGCGCGTGAAGACGTTGCCGGTCAACTGCCAGCCCCCGTTCTCCAGTTCCTGCTTACCCCGGAACAGGTGGGAGTCGGAGGCCATGTTGAACAGGCCCTGCCGGAAGGTCAGCCCCCACGGATTGCCGCCGCCCCTGCCGTACTCGTCCGGCTCCTTGAGCAGAACCGGGACTCGGCTGTAGACGCCGAAGGTGATCTCCGCGTCGCGCCGGGACTCGAAGACCGGGAGGTTCCCGGTGTTCGGGTTGACCAGTAGGATCTCCTCCAACGGCATGGCGAACCGGCGCGCAGGCAGATCCTCCATGTACCAGGTTCCGAACGCGAAGGATGCCTCCCGGACCTGCTCCTCCCGGCCAGTGACCGTGAGCAGACAGAAGCGCGTCGAATGGTGCACGTCACGGCTCAGCACCCACGCTTCGTTCTTGAAGTCCAAGAACGACACCAGCCGCTTCGACCGCACCAGATCGGAGAAGAACGGCGCCGTCGTGGCGTCCGTGGCGATGCCCGTCTGCAGGACCAGCCCGAACCGCCCTCGCGGCGCGATCCCGTGCGACGCCGCCTCCGCGAACAGCGGGTACGTGTTCAGCTTGCCACGCGCGGCCAGCGGGAACCGGGCCGACCAGCGCGCGAGATGGGAGAAGCCGTCGGACAGCCGCTTGTCAGCGATGTATTCGGCGTGCAGTTCCCGATCGGCCTCGTCCTCGCTCTCCGCGAGCTCGTCGATCAGGACCTGACGTGCCGCCTGGTTCGCAGCCTTGGCGATCTTCGGGGCGGCAGTGGCGAAGTACTCCTCGGTCTTGAACTCAAGGGTCTCCCACGGCGGGTTCCCCAGCACGCAGCTGAAGCCGCCCTTCCACCCGGTCCGCTCGTCCACCCCCGGCGCCTCCGCATCCGCCGGGACCCGGAACACCTCCGGGAACTCCAGATGCCAGTGGAAGAACCGGTACTCCTCACGCAGCCGCACGACCTCCTCCACCGTGCCGTTCGGCAGGCTCGCACCGCCGTCCTCGGAGTGCAGCGCCAGCAGCGACTTGGTGGTCAGCGCAGGCGGAGTCGCCGTCTTCGTCTTCTCCCAGACGAACGCCGCGCACCAGGCGTCGGCCAGCTCCAGAGCCCGGATGTAGTCCGGGGAGGTGGTCAGTTCGCGGTACGCCTTGGCCTGGTTCCGGACGTCCTCCAGTTCCTGCGAGTCCGTCCCGGTGATCGCCGAGACCGTCTCGCCGAACGCCGAGTTGGACTCAGCCAGCACCTCCTCCTCCGCGAACAGGGCGTCCTGGTTCGCCCCGTGGCGCAGCGCGATCTTCCACGCGGTCCGCTCCGCCGCGTTGCGCTTCTTCAGGTCGGTGACGTGCTTCGACTCGTCGCCCTCCAGCGGCTTGAACGCGTCGTCGGGCAGGCCCTCGGCCAGCAGCTTCGGCGTCGTGCCCAGCAGCCCGTTGCCGTGTTTGATGTGGGCGTCGAGGAAGGTGAGCGGCCGGCCCGGCCTCATCGCCTCGATCCACAGCGACACCTTGGCCAGCTCCACTGCCATCTCGTTGAGGTCGACGCCGTACACGCACCGCGCGATGACGTCGCGCAGCGCGTGCCGTACGTCCTCCGCGCTCGGCTCGGGGTCGTCGGTGCGGATCTCGGCGAGGCGGCGGGCGATGCGGCGGGCGGCGGCGACCAGGAAGTGGCCGGAGCCGCAGGCGGGGTCGCACACCGTCAGGGCGAGCAGGGCGTCCTCGCGCTCCTTCTGTGTCGTACCGGACTTGACGGCCTGGTCGATGACCGGGACGAGGGTGGAGTCGAGGAGGCAGTCGATGAGAGGGGACGGGGTGTAGTAGGAGCCGGAGGTCTTGCGGTCGTTGCCGTCCAGCTTGGCCAGGACGTACTCGTTGCCCTCGCCGAGGCGCGGCTCCAGTTCGAGCAGGGACTCGTAGACCGAGCCGAGTTCGTCGGCGCCGAGGTGGCGGTAGTCGACCTTGCGGGGGCGGCCCAGCTTGGCGTCGTACACCTCGGACAGGGCGCGTACGGCCTCGTACAGGGACTGGTTGGACAGGCTGAGGCCGTCCAGGATCGCGTCCGTGGCGGTGGGCTCGAACAGGCCGCCCAGCGCGGGGAGTCCGAGTTCGGGGCGGCCGCCGGGGGTACCGAGGCCCTCGATGACCAGCCGCAGCGCCTGCCACTGGTCGCCGTGGAGGGTGCCGGTGCGGCGGGCGACGCGGCGCAGGCGGGCCGTGGAGAAGTACTTCTCGTACGTGTCGCGGGCCTGCTCGGTGGCCTCGGGGTGCAGGAGGAGGTCGCGGTCCTCGGTGACGAAGAGGAACAGCAGGCGGTAGGCGAGGCGGAGCAGGGCGGGGTGGAGGTCGTCGCGGACGTTCTTGTCGCGGGTGGTGCGCAGGGCGTCGCGCAGGTCGGCGTTGTCGGGGTGGGCGATCAGGCCCGTGCCGATCACGGTCAGGGCCTTCTCGACGCCCTTGCGGAGTTCCTTCAGCGCGCGGGTGCCGCTGTCGATGGCCTCGGTGCGCCACTTCTCCAGCGGGCAGGTCGCGGCCGGCTCGCCCTCGGCGCGGGGCTCGAAGCGGGTGCGGTGCAGCAGGCGCCACAGGAGGACGAAGTCGTCGGAGCGGTCGCCGTCGAAGATCGCGCGCAGGTCGAACTCGATGAACGCGGCGCCGGTGAGGGAGGCGGACTCGCGCAGCAGGCGCAGCTGGCGGCCGTTGGAGAGGACACCCCAGAGGGTGGAGTCCGCCGAGCGGTTGAGGTACTCCTGCACCATCGACTGGGGGGCCTGCTTGGCCAGTTCGGTGGTGCGCGTGTCGAGGGGGACGTTCCAGCCGGTGAGGTGGACGGGGACGTGCGCCCAGTGGTGACTGACCTCGAAGTCCTTCTCGCCGTCGTGGGAGGGCAGGCCGGGCGCGGGGACGGGGGTGAGGGCGCCGAAGCCGAGCTGCTCGAAGAGGGGCAGCAGCCAGCGTTCGGTGGTGACGCCGACCGCGTGCACGCCGGGGTCGGCGTCGGCGCCGTCGCGGGCCAGGGCGTCCTGGTAGGAGGCCCACACGCCGCGCAGGTAGCCCCAGGAGCGCTCGGCGGCGTCCCGTACCGAGTCGCCCTTGGCGTACAGGCGGTAGTCGGCGGGCTTGGAGCCGGTCTGCTCCTTGCCCTCCTTGATGCGGACCAGGAGGTCGTAGGGCAGGAGGCCGCCGACGGTGGCGACGGTGTCGGTGACGGAGGTCCTGGCGGTGCTCATGCGCCCACTCCCTGGGGAAACGTCGGGGCCGGGCGGTAGTGGTACACGCCCAGGATGTCCGGGTCGCCCTGCGGGACGACCTTCAGGCCCGCGAGGCGGGCGCGGGAGGCGGTGCGGACCCGGCGGTGCGAGGCTTCCAGGGTGCGACCCAATTCGGCCGACTGGTCCCGCAGTTCGGGCATGATCGCGGGCAGCGTGGCCAGGATCTCGGCGATGTGCTCGGCGGCGAACTTGGGGTCGGTGTTCTGCGTCGCGCGGGCTTCGAGGAGGGCCACGGCCTCGTCCTCCGGCAGCCACTCGGGCGTGTCGGGCCTGCCGCGGTAGGCGACCACGCGGGCGTCCTCGGCGAGTTGCTCGCGCACCGAGCCGTCGCGGGCGGGCAGGTTCAACTGGAAGCGGTGGCGCACCAGCAGGAGCGTGGTGTTCCGCTCCACGGCCTTCGTACGGACGACTCCGCAGCGGCGGGCCGGGCGCTGCCACTCCGGGACCTTGCCGGCGTCGTCGAGGGCCGCGTCGAGGACGAAGCGGGCGACGGCGGCGACCACCGGGTCGGTGCGGGTGAGGGCGGCCTCGCCGCGCGGGGCACTGGGGGCGTCGTGGAAGACGACCGGGCGGGGGTGGCGGGGGCCGAGCGCGTGCGAGACGGTGTCGCGCAGGCCCTGCGGGAGGGCATCGGTGTGCGCGGTGAAGCCGCCCTGCTTCGTGGGGGCAGGCATACCGCGCAGGGCGCCCAGGGCGCGGCGGGTGAAGTCCCGTACCTCCTCGCCGGTACCGAGCGCGGCACGAACCTCGTCGACCTCGGCGGCGACCTCGTCCTTCTTGATGGTGAGCTGGGCGTAGCGGGAGCGGTAGCGCTTCTCCCGCTCGGCGGAGGACTGCCAGGCGATCTCCAGCTGCTCGGCCACCTCCTCCTGCGCGAACAGCCCCTCCTGCTCGTACGCCGACCGCTCGCCGCGCAGGATCAGGCCCTCGAACACGGCCTGCATGGCGCTCTCGGACTCCTGCGGCACGGGCACGGAGATGCCTGTGACGCGGCGGATGCGCTCGTGCTTGCGGAGCAGGACGTTGAGGACGATGCCGTCGACGGGGTTGTCGGCGCCGTACAGGGTGAGCGCCTTGACGACGTCGGTGCGCTGGCCGAAGCGGTCGACGCGGCCCTCGCGCTGCTCGTGGCGGGTCGGGTTCCAGGCGAGGTCGTAGTGGACGACGGCGTCGAAGGACTCCTGGAGGTTGACGCCCTCGGAGAGGCAGTCGGTGGCGACTAGGACGCGGCGCTCGGGCGCGGGGTTGCCCTCCTCATCGGTGCCGGTCAGCTCGGCGATGCGGGTGACGCGCTGGTCGGGCGAGAGTTCGCCAGTCACGGAGGCGACCGCGACCGGGTGCTCGGCGCCCTTCTTGTTGAGGATTTTCTTGAGGTGGTTGGCCACGTAGTCGGCTGTCGCGATATAGCGGCAGAAGACGATGGGCCGGTAGCCCTTGTCGAGGAGGTCGGAGACGGTGGTGATCAGCTTCTTCAGCTTGGCGTCGCGGGTGGGGCCGTAGAGCTTCTTGGCCGATTCGGCCATCGCGACCAGGCGGGCCTTCTCCTCGTCGTCGGCCTCGTCGTCGATCTCGGTGCTGGTGGCCTCGGCGCCGGTGGCCGTGGGGAGGCGGGTGCCCGGTACGGCGTCCGCGGACTCGGGGGTCTCGCTGTCGGCCGGGTCGGAGACGGTGCGCTCCCCGGTGCGGTCCGCCTCGGCCGGGGTGTCCGCCTCCTCGACGCCGGCGCGGGTGTTCAGGGACTGCACGGCGGCGGCCGGGGAGGAGGACAGGGTGCGCAGCAGGGCGAGCGTGGACCACCAGCGCTGGCGCTGCTGGAGGGCGCCGTCGGCCGCGCGTACCGTCTCGCGGGCGTACGACAGGACCTCGTCGAGGAGCTTCTTGTAGTCGCGGTGCAGGGTGTAGGCGGTCTCGGCGGTGTCCCGGGAGGACGGGAAGTGCGCGCCGTCCTGGAAGTCCTCGCGGATGTCGGCGCGGCGGCGCTGCACGAAGAACTCGGCGAGCAGCCTACGGCCCGCGTCGGTGTCGAAGGGGACGGCGGCCAGACGGTCGTCGAGCAAGCCGATCAGGCGGCGGAACGGCTCCTCCTTGCCGCTGTGCGGAGTAGCCGTCACGAGGATGAGGTGACGGTCGGTCCGGTCGGCGAGGGCGCGCAGAAGCGCGTACCGCTGCTGGGAGGAGCGGGCGGACGCGCCGACCGTGGCGTCGGAGACGCAGGAGTGCGCCTCGTCGACGATCACTAGGTCGGGGCAGTTGCGCAGGAAGTCCTCCCGGTGGCGGGGGGACTTGATGAAGTCGGTGGAGACGACGTACGCGCCGTCAGGGCGGAACACCGACTGGCCGTACGGAGTCTCGCGCTCCAGACGGCCGATCGTGGACGGCAGCACGAGGCGGGCGTCGACGCCGAACTTGCCGTACAGCTCGGCCCGCCACTGCTCGGCCAGGGCCGGCGAGCACAGCACGACCAGGCCGCGGGCGTCGCCCTGTGCCAGCAACTCGGCGGCGATCAGCCCGGCCTCCACCGTCTTGCCGATGCCGACGTCGTCGGCGATCAGCAGCCGGACGGTGTCCTGGCGCAGCGCCATCAGCAGCGGGACCAGCTGGTACGGGCGGGGGTCGACGGCGATCGAGGCGAGCGACCGGAAGGGGCCCGCGCCGGAGCGGAAGCCGATGCGCAGGGCGGTGCGCAGCAGCCCGGCCGCCTGCTGATCGCCCAGGTCGGAGGGGGTGGGCGGGGCGAAGGTGGCGGGGACCACGGTCTCCAGGCCCGGCAGTACGCCCGCGATGTCGTCGTCGGCGCCGCCGAGCGGGCGCAGGACCAGCAGGTCGGGTGTGGAGTCGGGCAGCACGACCCACTCACGGCCCCGGGCGTGGACGAGGGAGCCGACAGCATACTGCCGGATCGGCTGGGCGGCGGTGGTCATGCGGGCCTTCCGGGGTCGGGGCGGGCAAGCGTGGATCGAGGGCAAGAGTGGTCGGGCGTGCGAACCGGGGCGGTGACCGGAAGGCTTGTCGGCGGGCCATGGGGCGGGGGTGGGCCTATGCGGTCCGCCCCCGCCCCGAGGTCAGCGGCGCGCCTCGCCGAACACCGAAGGGTAGTCGGCCACGGCCTTCGACCAGTCGTCGTCGTAGCGGATGCGGACGACCTCCCAGCCGATCTCCTTCAGCCGCTCGGCGGCCTCCTCGTCGCGCAGCGTCGTCTCGGCGTGGTCGTGGTGCGGGCCGTCGACGAAGACCGCGACCGGGCCGAAGGAGGTGTCGTACACGAAGTCCGGCTTGGACAGGGCCGCGCTCAGCCTGACCTGCTGGTGGTCGGGCAGGCGGTGGCCGTGGGTCGTGAGGTAGGCGACGAACCGCTCCTCCAGGGAGGAGTCGGCGCCCTCGATGAGCGCGTCGGCGTGCTCGTCGCGGGTGCGGCCCGCGTGGCTGGAGCCGACCTCGCCGCCCGCGAAGTCCATCAGCAGCTGCTTCACCAGGGTGCGGTCGATCATCCGGTGGTGGCGCTGGTTGCCGAAGGAGAGCAGGCAGTCGTAGCAGCCCTTCTCGCACGGGTCGCCCTTGCGCTTCTCGGCTCCCCGGTCGCGCCCGACCTGGTCGAAGTGCGCGATCTCCAGGGCCCGGCGGGCGGCGCGGGCGAGCGCGTCGGGCTCCGCCTGGAGGCGGCGCAGGACGCCCGCGCCGCCCTCGGCGCTCTCGATGAACAGCAGCCGCTCGCGGGGACCGTCGTGCGGCGGCAGCTCCTCGGTGTCCAGCTCGGAGTCCTCCAGCTGGAACTCGGCCTCGATGCCCCGCTCCAGCGCGTACTGAAGGGTGATCGCGGTGTCCTTGTCGACGGGGGCCGCGAGCTTGAGGACGAGGATGTTGCGGGTGTCCTGGACGTACGGGATGACGGGGATCTTGCGCACAACCTTCTCCGCGTCGGCGAGGCCCTCGTCCTCCACCGGGGTCTCCCGGCCGGGCGCGCTCGCGCTCGGCCTGCCGGTGGAGCCGGCCAGCCACTGGCCGGTGACCGGGTCGAGCCAGAAGCCGATGTCGCCCTTGGCGACCGAGCGGCGGTAGCCCAGGTTGGTGAGCCGGACGGTGGCGCTGTCGCCGTAGACCAGTTCGGCGAGGAGGCGGCCGGCCGCGGCCTTCGCCTCGGCGCGCAGCGAACCGTCCCGGCCGCCCTCGTGCTGCTTGAAACGGTAGGAGATCTCCACCGCGTAGCCCGTGCGCTGGCGCTCCTCCTCGTCGGAGGAGATACGGTCGCGGCGGTGGGTGAAGACGGTGTGCAGGTGCAGCAGCCCGGTGCGGGGGTCGCCGTACGAGCTGTTGCAGCCCAGGCAGGTGTCCTCGCGCAGTTCCTCGGGGGACAGATAGCCGCAGCCCTGGCACACCTTGGCGCTCTCGGTGGTCAGTTCGCCGCTGGTGTCCGGGGGCAGCTGCACCCGGTCCACCTTGAACCGGCTGCCCTCGTGATAGATCAGCGCGCCCGGCCCGAACTCGCGGATCGCGATGAACCGGGACCGCTGGAGGTAGTCGCCGTCGTAGCCGCGGCTGGTGCGGCCCGTGCCGGGGATGTAGGCGGCGAGCGGCAGCCGGGGGAAGGAGTAGCCGGGCAGGAAGCCCTCGGAGGCGAAGTAGCGGTACGGGTAGAAGTCGGACAGCACCGTGCGCTCGCCTCCCTGCCTGTTCTCCAGGAGGGCGATCTGGTTCTCCGCCTGGGCGCGGCGGCGGACGGCCTGGGCCTGGGAGCGGCCGGTCGCCGTGCGGTTGCGGATGTTGTCGTGCTGGATCTCCCGCTCCTCCAGGGCCTTGCGGTAGAGGTTCCGCCAGCGTCCGCACTTCTCGTCGAAACGCCCGGGGGCCTTGGCGACGGTGTCCTCCAGCCACTGCTCGTGCCACCAGGACGTCTCGCGCAGGGCGTCGACGCAGCCCGCGAGGACGGTGCGGGCCCGGACGAGGGCGCGCTGCCGGGCAGCCGGCCCGTCGATCTGCTCCCGCACCTCGGGCAGCAGCTCCAGCGAGGGGGTCTTGCCGTCGGTGTCGAGGATCCTGGTCATGGTGCGGCCGAGTTCCAGGCGGGTCTCGGCGAGCCAGATGGCGTGCACGTGCGAGGCGAGCAGGTCCTCGTTGGCCAGGTCGAGGCGGGGCGCGGCGACGGTGCCCGCGACCATCTGGTCGGAGCGGGTGAAGTAGTACTGGTCATGGCTGTTGCCGGTCGCGCAGTACGTGGTGACCAGCGCGGGCTGGCCCGAGCGGCCCGCGCGGCCCGAGCGCTGGGCATAGTTCGCGGGGGTCGGCGGGACGTTGCGGAGGTTGACGGCGTTGAGGCTGGCGATGTCGACGCCGAGCTCCATCGTGGGCGAGCAGTACAGCAGGGGCAGCGGCAGCCCCTTGCTGAACAGCTTCTCCCGCTCCTCGCGGACGTCGGGGTGGACCTGGGCGGTGTGCTCTGCGGCGTGCAGTCCGGCGAAGGTGGACGCGACCTCCTTGTAGAGACCCTTGAAGAAGGCGTTGACGCGGGGGCCCCGGCCGGTGCGGTAGGTGCGGCGCAGCCGGTCCACCGCGCCGTGCTCGTCGTCGCGGGCGTGCCAGCGGATCACCGGGTGGTGGATCTGGTAGCCGGGGTCCTCGCCCCGGCCCTGGGTGATCCGGCTCAGGACACCGCCGTCGGCGAGGACCTCCAGCAGGTCGCGGATCACGTCCTGGACGTCGTCGAGGGAGAGGTCGTGGCCCCAGCCCGGGAAGGTCTCCGGCTTGCGGACGTGGCGGCCGAAGGCGGTGCGGCCGGTGAGGTTCAGCTCGCTGCGGGTGCGCCCGGAGCGGCCCGGCCGGCCGGAGCGGGCCACCGCGACGCCGGGCGCGGGGGGCGCGGACTCGGTCTCGGCGATGGCCCAGGCGTCGTTGAGCTTGGCGGACTCCTTGCCCAGTTCGTTGAATTTGGCCTCGGTGAAGTACGGGGTGTCCACGGCGCGCTGGCGCCGCAGCTCGTCCATGAGGACGCGGGCCAGGTCGAGCCGGGTCGCCGGAGTGGCGGTGCGCAGCGGCCCGGCGGCGCGCTGCCAGCGCTCCTCGTCCTGGGCGATCTGGTCGAGCCCCGCGTACTCCAGGCCCAGCAGACCGGTCTGCTCCAGGTTGGGCATGGTGATCCGCCAGCCACGCTCCAGGTCGAGGAAGAGCCGGTACTCCGCCACCTGGGCCAAGGCGCTCAGCGTCTCCTCGGCGAGTGCCTCCACCTCGGTGGGGTTGTTGGCGTACTCGTGACGGGCCAGCCCCATGGCGGCCACGACCTCTTCGCCCAGCCGCTTCCAGCGCAGGCCCGCCTCTCCCGCCTTCAGCATGGCGCGGTAGAGGGCGCCGCGCAGCTGCGTGACCATGACGAAGTCGTTGAAGTGCCCCGCCTGCAGGCTGGCGTCCTGACGGTTGTCGACGAACGTGAGCAACTTGCGTGCGTCGTCGTCGAGTTCGTCCGCGGGCAGGCTCTTGAGGTGGCGGACGATGGAGGCGCTGACGACGGAGGTGGCGGTGGAGCGGCCTTCCTGGTCGAGCGTCATCAGCTTGGCGAAGTCGCGCTCCCTGACCTGCTCGTAGCTGACCCCGCACTCCAGGCAGAACAAGAACGGGGCGGGCAGGTAGGTGGCGTACAGGCCGTCTGCGTCCTTGTTCACCGCCGTGCCGTCGGGCCTCACCCACACGGGCTGCGGGGCGCGCTTCTTGCGGCTCGCGGTGAGGACGGGCGTGCCCTTCTTCGGATCGAGGGTGAGCCAACTGTCGGGGAAGCGGCGCTGGTCGATCGCGTCCGTGACACGTTCGGGCCACGGGTTGGCGGCCGAGAGGTAGAGGTAGCCCTGCTCGTCGTCCGCGTCCTCACGGGTGCGGAAGGCGAGCGTGCCGTCGTCGCTCTGCTCGCGGGCCACGGTGAGGTACTCCTGGCCGCACTCGCGACAGAAGGACAGCGGCAGCAGGAGCTTCTCCGGCTCTCCGGGCACCCGCTGCTGGTAGGTACGGGTGATGTGGCGGCTGTCTGCCGGCTCCAAGGAGACGTACGCCGAGCCGCCCTTGGAGAGGAACTGGTGGAGGCGGAACGCGAACAGTGCGCGGTCGTCGGCGTCGCGGACCTGCGTACCGGCCCGGAGCGTGGACCGGATCGCCTTGGTGCAGGCGGTGTACTGCGCGTCCTCGGGTGCGTCGCGCGGGATGTCGAAGGCGTCCTCGCGCAGGACTCGCGCGGCGAGCTCCACGGTGGTGGGCTTGGCGCGCACCAGCAGACGAGTGTCGTCCTCGTCGGTGGTCTCGGTGAGGCCGAAGGCGGTCTCGACCCAGCGGGCCAGCGGGTCGGCCTTGAGTGCGTCGTACTCCAGCGGAGGGTTGTTCTCCCTTACCCGGGCGGCGAGTTCGGCCCGCGTGGGTGTCGTGTCGCCGGTCGCGCGGACCAGGGTCTCGCCCACCACCCGGTCCGGGGAGATCTCCGTGTCGAACAGCGTGGAGGCGACCTCGGCGACCTCAATGCGGCGGGCGGCGGGGGTGCCCTTGGTGGACATGGTGGCGGAGGTGCCGACGCACTGCAGGGCGGGCGACTCGCACGCCTCGCGCACACGCCGGACCAGCAGGGCGACGTCGGCGCCCTGACGGCCGCGGTAGGTGTGCAGTTCGTCCAGGACGAGGAAGCGCAGGCCCTTGGCCCGGCCGATGAGCCGCTTGCGCTCCTCGGGGCGGGTGAGCATCAGCTCCAGCATCACGTAGTTGGTGAGCAGGATGTCCGGGGGGGTGTCGAGGACCGCGTCCTTCTCGGACTGCTTCTCCTGGCCGGTGTAACGGGCGTATGTGACGGGCTCGTTGCCCTCGCCGTATCCGGCGGTGAGGAACTTTCTCAGCTCGCCCCGCTGGCTGTTGGCCAGCGCGTTCATCGGGTAGACGATGATCGCCTTGATGCTCGGGGGGTCTCCGGGCCGCTTCTCGCTCAGGATCCGGCTGACGATGGGCACGATGTAGCCGAGGCTCTTTCCGGAGCCGGTGCCGGTCGTCAGGACGTACGAGTCCTTCGAGTCGGCGGCCTCGATGGCGTCGCGCTGGTGCCGGTGGAAGCGGATGGGACGGATCGTCGCACCCCGCTTGTCCTTGCCGGTGCGGAAGATCCGCTTGCACTCGGGGTGGAGGAGGCCGAGGTCGTCGGCGAGGTGGTCGACAGTGCCGCCGCTCGCGAAGCTCGGGTTGAGCGAGAGCCAGGGGTCGGGCCACTGGTCGCCGTCGGCAAGGGACTTGGTCACCTTCTCGCCGATCCGCGGGTCGTCGATCACCACCGATCCGGACGTGTACTCCTTGTAGTCCCGGATGAGCCGGCGGTGCACCTCGAAGACGTCCACGTGATCCTCACTAGCTCCCGACGTGATCCACGCCCCACCGTAGTGGGTGAGGCGCACGGGACGAACCGCCCCGCCTTCACCCCATTAGAGCAAGAGCATGTGAACTCAGTCAACGAATAAAGCGTCGCGCGGACGGCATTCGAAGCACCACCGTGTCACACTCTCCCTGACACCAGCCCGGGCAGGGCGCGGCAGGGCACGGAGGGGACGGGCCGCAGCGCAAATGGACACCGGAACACTGATCGCCGGTCGCTACCGGATCAAGCGCCTCATCGGCCGGGGCGGCATGGGAGTCGTCTGGCTCGCCCACGACGAGAACCTGGGCCGCGACGTGGCGCTGAAGACCATGAACGTCGATTTAGGACTCACCGAGGAGCAGCGCGCCCGCGACGCCGAAAGGTTCCGCCGGGAGGCGCAGGCCGTCGCGCGACTCGACCATGCGGGCCTCGCCACCGTCTACGACCTCGGCGAGGAGAACGGCACCCGCTTTCTGGTCATGCAGTACGTGATCGGGCCCCCGCTCGACGACCGGATCATCGAGGAGGGCCCGCTCTCCATCGAGGAGACCGCGTCGATCGGCGTCCAGATCGCCTCCGTTCTGGGCTCGGTGCACGCCCGCGAGGTCGTACACCGCGACCTCAAGGGCAGCAACGTCGTGATCCGCACGGACGGCGTGGTCAAGGTCCTGGACTTCGGCGTCGCCGCCTTCCTCGACCCGGACACCACAGGCCTCACCACGACCGGTGAGCGCCCCGGCAGCCTGGAGTGCATGGCGCCGGAACAGGTGCGGGGCAAGCCGGTCGACCCCCGCACCGATCTGTACGCGCTGGGCTGTCTGCTGTACGCGATGCTGACGGGCGAGCCGGTCTTCACGCACGAGTCCGAACTGATGCTGCCCGGCATGATCCTTGAGCAGCCGCCCGTACCGCCCGGAAGGCTCCGCGCGGGCATCCCCTCCGAACTGGAGGACCTGGTGCTCCAGTTGCTGGCCAAGGACCCCGACGAACGCCCCGCCCACGCCGGCGAGGTGTGGCGGCGCCTCGCCGTGTGGCTGCCCGAGCGCCGCACCCCCGAACAGGCACTCGTCCCGTGGGCCGAGGTCGACCCGCTTCGGCCCTTCACCCACCCGATGGGACCCGAAGCGCGGCCGGTGCGGGCATGGGCGGCATCGGGGCGGAACGGCCGACCGGGGCGGACGGGGGCGGCGTCAGGGCGGCACGGCCGGCCATCGCGCTGACCCGCGCGCCTCGCCGACCGGAACGCGACGCACGCCCCCAAACCCGCCATGACGCATCTGTGAACAAAGTCAATGGTCATGTACGCTGACGGATGCAGTTCGGAGGAAGGGTGGCTTGATCACACACCCATGACCGAGGGAAAAGTCCTCCCTCCACCAGAAATGCCCTGGGAGTGCAGATGTCCACGTCGCGCGCCGTACCGGTGACCTTGGCCGAAATCGCCCGCCTTGCGGGTGTGGGACGAGCCGCGGTGAGCAACTGGCGGCGGCGGCATCCGTCCTTCCCCGAGCGGATCGCCGGCACCGACACCAACCCGCAGTTCTCCTTGACCGACATCGAGGACTGGCTGCGCGACAATAAGAAGTTGAAGAAGTCCGCCGAGAGGGAATGGCTCTGGCCCGGTTTCGAGGCGCTCGGCGGGCGGGACGAGACCGGGGCCGCGATCGCCGAGGTAGGACAGCTCCTCTCAGGGCGGGTGAGCGCCGAAGGCGAAGAGATCCGTGCCGACACACGGGAGTTGATCGAACGGGCCGTGGATCTCGGCCAGCGTGAGGGAGGCACGGAAACGTTCGCGTTTCTGCTGCGCCGCTGGCTCGACGTCCATGTGCGCCAAATCGCCACGACTCCCGAACCGCTGGCATCCCTCATGGCGCAACTCGCCCTCAGGGCGGCCAACGGCCTGGCGGGCGACAGCCCGGGCGGCTCCGGCGGCACCACGGTCATGGACCCTGCTTGCGGCCCCGGGCATCTACTCCTGGCCGCGGCCGACGCCGCGAGGGCATCCGGCGCCGAGGCACTCACGCTGCTCGGCAGTGACCGGGACGCCGTCCTCGCCTCGCTGGCGGACTCCCGCATGGCCCTCGCCGAGAACGACGGCCACAGGGAGAAGGAGTGGGCGCAGGTCTCCGTACGGGCTGCTGACTCCCTACGCGACGACCCGTTCTCCGGCACCCCCGCCAACATCGTCCTGTGCAACCCGCCCTTCAACGAACGGGACTGGGGATACGAGGAGTTGGCCACCGACGCCCGCTGGAGCCACGGCCTTCCCCCGCGCACCGAGCCCGAACTCGCCTGGGTCCAGCACTGCCTGGCCCAGCTGCGGCCCGGCGGCGCCGCGGTACTGCTGCTGCCGCCCGCCGTCGCGGCCAGGAAGGCCGGCCGCCGCATCCGCGGCTCGCTGCTGCGCACCGGGCAACTGCGGGCCGTCGTCGCGTTGCCGCCGGGCTGCGCTGCACCGCACAGCGTCTCCCTGCACCTGTGGGTGCTGCGGATGCCCGTCCACGGGGAAGGCACACCGGTGGGCGATCGGCTGCTGGTCGCCGACGCGGCCTCGCGCTTCCCCCGGGACCCGGAGGAGAAGTGGACCCCCGACTGGGCGGCGATCAGCGCTTTCGTGCGCGAGGCCGTCGAAGAGGCGGACTCCCCACAGGCCCCTGCCTACGTACGACAGGTGCCCGTCATCGAACTGCTCAACGACGAGGTCGACCTCACCCCTGGACGCCACATTGCCCCGCCCCCGGCGGACACGGCACTCCGACTGGCCGAATCCTGGCGGGAGTTCACCGGGCTCACCGCGAACGTGAACAAGTCGGCCAGGCTGCTCGCGGCGCTCGACCTCGCCACGGCCGAGGCGGAAACACCGACGGCAACCACAGTCGCCGAGCTCGCCCGGGCCGGGGCGCTCACCCTGCGCGGCGGCCAGCAGCCGCCGGAGGAATCTATCCACGCCGGCCCGCCGTCCGACGACGGCATCCCCCTCCTCACCGTCCCCGATCTTCTGGTGGACGGCGAACCCCGCAGCTGGCTCGCTCCCGGCACCGCGGCGGCCGGCGAGGCCGTCATCGCCGAACCCGGGGACATCGTGGTGGTGGGCGTCGCCCGTGCCTTCTCCGCCTGGGTCCACGAGGGGCCGCCGACCGCCCTCGGCCCCCAACTGCATGCCGTGCGAGTACAGCCCGAACAGCTCGACGCCTGGTTCCTCGCCGGTTCACTGCGGGCTCCCGCCAATGCCCGGCAGGCCGGCACCCACACCACGAACTCCTCCCGCATCGACGTCCGCCGTCTTCAGATCCGCCAGGTTCCCCTCGGAGAACAACGGCGCTACGGAGAGGCGTTCCGCGAACTCACCGCCTTCGAACGGCTGCTGCGCCGCGCGGCCGACCTCGGCACCAGCCTTGCCCGCGACCTTGGCGACGAACTGGCGGCCGGACGCCTGGCCAACCAGGCGTAGCACATCGGCTCACCCGCAACGCCTGGCGTCACGCCTCCCCGCGTCTGGGCTCGGCCAGGCGGGCCGTGAGCTGGGCGTCGACCGCGTGGCGTACGGCCTCGACACGAGCCGCGAGTTCCGGTGGCAGTCCGGCGGCGGTGCGGCCCGCCGTGTCAACCGCCGCGATGGCCGCCTCCAGTTCACCGAACGTGAGCCGGCACTCGGCCGTGCGCAGCCGGATCAGCGCGCGATCGGCCCGCTCGGCCGGGCCGTCCCCGTGAATGAGATCGTTGTCGACGGCCTGGTAGAGGCGGGCCGCAGCGCCGAAGTTGCCGGAGAGGCGGAATCCGTCCGCAGCCCCCTGCCACACGCGACGCACCAGAGGGCGCCGATCACCCCACTCCTTGCGAACCCGTTCTGTCAGACCGTGCAGCCGGTCGGTCGCGTCGCCCGGCTCACCGGACGCGATCTCCGACTCGGCCTGCGCGCAGAGCTGTTCCACCACGCGGGCGTCCAGCCACTCGTCGGCCGGTGCGGACGCGACAGGCAGCGTGAGAGCGACCGGACGCGGACGAACAGCCCGGTCCCGCGGCCGACGCAGGGGGGCGGTGGGGTCGGGGTGGGTGCGGGGCCTGGGTTCGGGATCGCCGATCCCCGGGGCGAACGGGTCGAGGACCTCCAGGACCTCGTCAACGGCCGGGCGCTGCTCGGGCTTCTTGGCGAGCATCCGCAGTAGGAGATCGTCGATCGGCTCCGGGATGCCAGCGGCGTACGTGCTCGGTGGCAGCGGCTCCTCGTTGAGGTGCTTGTCGGTCAGGCCGGACTCCGCGCCGAGCGGGAACGGGGGCCGCCCGGTGAGGAGTTCGTAGAAGATGCAGCCGAAGCAGTAGACATCCGTGCGCGTGGTGGGCTCGCGCTCCAGGAGCTGCTCCGGCGCCAGATAACCGCGGGTGCCAAGCGTCGAACCGTGTGCCGTGTAACGGGTGGCGTCGGCGTGCAGCGGCTTGGCGATGCCGAAGTCGATGAGGACGGCCCACCCCTCTTCATCGATCATGATGTTCGCGGGCTTGAGGTCCCGGTGTACGACCGGGAGCGTGTGTGCGCAGGCCAACGCCCCTGCCACCTGGATGGCGACAGCAACCGCCGTGGCCAGAGGCAGGGGGCTGTGCTCGTCGAGGAAGGTCCTCAGACTCACTCCGGTCACCAGGCGCATGGCGATGTAGGGGACGCCCCGGTGCGATCCGCTCCCGTAGAGTTCGGTGATTCCCGGATGATCGAGCGTGCCCAGGAGGTTGGCCTCGCGCCGGAACCGGGCGTTCCTGACGGTGAGTTCGACATCCCGCTCGTACGGGTCGAGGCAGTACAGGGCCTCGGAGTCGTGGCGCAGGAACTTCACCGCCACCTCCCGCCCCCCGGACACCTCTCGGGCCCGCCAGACCTGGGCCATCCCGCCCTTGCCCAGAGGGTCCTTCAACTCGTAGCGCCCGTCGACCAGATCACTCACGCCGGGCTTGTACGTATCCGCGTCCACCACTGTGCCCCTTCGCACCGCTGCGCATCAGACCCACCAGCGTAGCGTGAAAGATTCTGGACACGAGACGTCCATGGACTCAGTTCACAGACTTATGCCATGCTCTAGTGGCGCCCGGACGTCCTCGGACTCCCGTTGCTCTGGGCACCTCCTGCCCATACCGCCTGTCACGGGGGTCACCATGCAGAACCCACCCGGCGTCGTCGGCCACGACTGGTTGATCAGGGCGAGCCCCCGGATGGCCCGGCCCGACGACGCGGCCTGTCCCACCCACCGACGCACCGCGATGCGGCCTCTGCTCGTCGCCGACCCGGCCGTGCCGTTCCGGCGGCCACCCCGCGAGGAGTTCGGGTTCGGCCCGCTGTTCACCGCCCTCGACCTGCTGGAATACGACGGATGGTCCGTGGAGCGGGTACGCGAGGAACTCCGGGGCACCCGCGGTCCCTTCCGGGGATGGGGCGCCCCGGTCCACCCCGCCCACCTGGCCTGGACCGCCCACGCCCTGGAGCGCTACGTGGCCGCCCGTACCCGCGAACAGGCAGCCGCCGTCGAGGCCGGGCTGCCTGAGACCAAGCCGGTGAAGCAGCCATGGACGTGGCGCACTTCCCGCACGGACGCTCCCGACGCGCGTGGCGCCCGGCAGTACGAGCACACCCTCTGGGGCCGCATGTACACCTCCTCCGACGGAAGGGTGCGCGACCTGTGGCTGCCTTCCATGGGCCGGGCCAAGACCCACCGCCCCGACGCGGAACTCGGGGCCGTGGCACAGGTGATGGCCTTCGGCGCGCCCACGCCTCGCCGCAAGCAACGCGCCCAACCTCCGCCCACCGCGACCGAGAGCACCTGCTTGCCCCAAGTGGTCCGCGTCTTCGACGTCGGGTGCGCCGACGGGTCCGTGGAGAAGCTGCTCTCCGAAGACCCCGCCAAGGCGAGTCAGCGGTTCAGGGACGACGCTGTGCCTGCCTTCGTCACGGCTGCCACCGAACTCGGCGTGCAGCCCGGGGAGAGCTGTGTCGACTGCAAGGCCATCGCCGGCTGCACGGATCTGAAACGCACCCCGCGGCTGTGGGGCGGGCACCCTCCGGCTCTCGCACGCCCACGCCGCTCTGTCTCCGTCTGGGACCTGCGGCTGCACGCCGAGTGCCCCGCCCAGTACCACCTGGTGCGGCGACTGCACCTCAACGACCTCTCGGCCGAGGACCGGGGGGCACGGCGCGGCAGAGCCGTCGATGCCTGGCTCGACGCAGAGCACGCCGAACGCCCGGTGCGCGGCTGCCGGGACCGCGAGATCCCCGAGCCGACGGCGATACGGGCCAGGGCCGGACTCGACGACACCTCCGCACGCGAGGCTGCCGGGATGCTCGCGGAACACCGGCTCCTGTGCCCCCTCAACGGACTTGACGCCGACGAGCAGGTGCTCGTACAACATCGGGTCACGGCCTACGTGCCCGAACTCGACATCGTCGTCCTCGCCGTACCCGACCTGGTGTACACCCACCGCGGCCGGTGGATCTGGCGCGAGACCAAGACGTCGGCCCGCCCGCTGTGGGAACGCGATTCCCTGCTCCACACCTATCCCCAACTCGCCCTCGGTGTCCTGCTGTTCCACGCGGGCGCGCTGGGCGACGACCCGCGCCGCTCCTGGGTCGAACTGGAGCACCTACGTGAGGGCCACGGGGAGAGTCGGCTCGAACCCATCGACCCCGGCCGCGACGAGAACGTCGACGAAGCCCGGGCCGTCATCACCGAACTCGCCCAGCCACTCCTGGACGACACCACCTACGAACCGAGGACCGGACGCCACTGCCACGGCTGTCAGGCCCGGACCTGGTGTCGGCCCGGCACCGCTTACGTCACCGACCATCCGCGCCCGCCGAGCCCCGACACGCAGACCTCGCCACGAGGAGACGCCACGCCCCATGCCTGACCAACAGCTCGTACCGGACTGGCTGTCCAACCCCGATGTCGTCCTCCTGCGGGACGTGGCCACCGCCGTACTGCACCTGGCGGCCGTCGACCGCCTTGACTCCTTCACTCTGCCCTACCCGGCCGGCGCGCAGCGGGCCCTGGATGCTCTGGTACTCCAGTGCCTGCGCAACGGCGCCAAGCCCCCGGCCGGGGTGCCCGAGATGATGCGCTGGGCCCGCGCCCGCCCCTTGGGCAGCTGGCCCCTCGACCGGCTGCCCGCGGACCTGTTCGACACCGCGGACCGGCTGATCGACGAGGATTCCGGAGAGCCCGCGCAGCTCTGCCACGAGCTCGCCGTGCAGGGGTATGGCGACAGCACCGGACGGCAGTACGACCGCCTGGTGATCCACGAGGCCCTGCGCGCCTGCCGGGCCGTGTCGTCACCCGAGTCGTACACGGCCTTCCGTCGCCTCCTGGTAAATCGGCCTGTCCTCACCGAGGCGGACTGGACCGAGGTGAGCACCGACCTCTTCCTCGACCCCGTGCGCTTTCTCATCGAGGAGATCTACGCCCCCGTCCCCCTCGGGTTCCGCCGGGACGGCGCGTGCCTGTGCTGTCACCGCTGCCTGACCCTGCTCCATCCGGTGTCCGACACCGAGTGGTGGTGCGAGCGCGACCAGTGCCGGCACCAAGGTCCCCCACCGCGCGGTCGGCAACTCGTCGCGTCCGAGGTGGGCGAGCTGCGTCAACTGCGGAAACCTTTGCGGCAGTTCGTCACCGGCCCTGGACGCGCCGAGGTCTTTCTGGAGGGCGAGCTACGCGCCCTGGGCCTCACCGTCGAGATGTGGCCCGGCTTCGACGCGTACGACCTTCGCATCACCTTCCCCGACGGTCACGTATGGGCTGTCGACGTCAAGGACTGGGCACACCCCGCCTTCCTCGGACGCGCCGCCACCGCCGTCCGCCCCGAGCCCCCGTACGACGAAGCCTGTTGGGTGGTGCCCGCATTCCGGGTGCGTGCCCGCCGTGACTACCTGGCCATGTACGCCAGGGAGCGGGGCGCGGGGGCGGGCGGTCTGCGGCTGCTGACGGACGATCAGCTGAAACGGACCGCGCGGCTGCGGCTGTCCGGCGAACGCGGGCCGGACGCGTCCATCGCGCCCCTGCACACAGTGCCTCCGGCCAGGGAGCACGGCGGGGCACGCACAGCGTCGTCCCGGTCCGGAAACCAGACGGCGGCGACCGACGGCGCCGGGAAGAAGGGACCAGACCATGCGTGACCGTAGCAGCTGGTACCAGCCGGTCGTCGCCGCACTGAGGCCTTGGCCCGAAGAACACGCCGGGACCCGGCCCGCTCTGCTCTGCCAGGTCGAGCTCGCTCTGCGGCTGATGGAGACCGTGGCGCCCGGTCACGCTGCCGACGGGGCGTGGACGCTCCTCGGCGGCTACGGCCTCGCCTTCGCGCGGGCCTCGAAGCTCCCCACTGGCACCACCGAACAGGTCGCGCTGGCCGCGGCCCGGCACCTGCTCTGGCCGATGCGCCGCGGCCGGATGTGGCAGCAGAGCCTGGACGCCTACCTGGAACTGCCCGAACGGCTGCGCGCGTACCGCGTCCCGGCGGCGGGGGAGCCCGCCCATCGGGTCCCCCTCAAGGTGGCGGCCGACCGCTTCACCACCTACGACGACGCGCTCGCGAACCTCCCCGGCTTCGCCACGAAGGTGCTTCCCCCGGCGGAGGCGGGCGAACACCGCTTCATGGACCGCCGCCACCGGCGCACTTCCGTCACGGTCCCCGCCGATCTCGTGCGGGACCCCTTCCCCGGCCACCCCCTCACCGCCGAACGCCCGGCCACCGCAGGCCCCCTCGACGTGCCACTCGACGAACTCGCCGACGTCGCACGATGGATGGACGCGGAGGAGCAGCGGCGCGGGCTCAAGGCGGGGAACTGGGAGCAGCGTCTCGCCCAACTCGACCTCGACACCCGTACCCCGGACGGGACAGACTTCGAGGCGGCGTCCGCGCTGCCGCTCCACCGGCTCACCCACCTCGTCGGCATGGTCGGCGCCGGTAAGTCGACCTTGATGACCCTGCTCGCCGTCTGGGCGTACCACAACGGCCTGCGCATCACTCTCGTCGTCGGCGACGTGGCCGAACAGCTGACGCTGACCGAGCTGTTCCGCACGCTCGGCCTGAGCGCCGCCCTGGTGCAGGGGGGCACGACGCGGCTCCAGCACACCCAGCGGCTGCACCGCAGACTCGCCGCACGGGGAGAACACTCCCTACTGGCTCACACCGGACCCGTCTTCGCCCACCTCAGCACCGCCTGCCCGCTGGACGCCCTGCGCGCACTCGACACGTCCGAGCCCTTGCGCTACACCGACGCACCGTGCGGTGCCCTTCACCCCGCTCGGCGCCAGGAGACCGCCGAGGAGCCCGCGGCCGAGCGCGCGGTACGCGAGCTCGAACGAGCCCGAGGCGCCGTCGACAGGCAGGGCGCCACGGACGACAACGATACCGACGAGGAGGACCTGGGCACCCCGCACGCCTGCCCGCTGTGGAGCGTCTGCCCCCGACACTCCGCCGCGCGTGACCTCGTGGACGCGCTGATCTGGGTGGCCAACCCGGCCAGTCTCGTCCAGACGGCGGTTCCGCGTCAGCTCAACGCCGAGCGCCTGCGCTATCTGGAGCTGGCCTGCCTGCGCAGCGACATCGTCGTCGTCGACGAGGCCGACCGCGTACAGATGCAGCTCGACCAGATGTTCGCCCCGTCGGCCACGCTCGTCACCACCGGTGTCTCCGACTCCTGGCTCGACCAGCTGCAGACCCACGAGATCGCCGAACTCGCCCGGCAGGGACGGCTCCAGCTCTCCGACCAGGACGTGGAACGGTGGTCCGCCGCCCTGGACGTCGTTGGTTCTGCCGCGGACCGGCTGTACGCCATGCTCATCGACGACGGAGCGCTGCGGGACTGGGCGCAGATCGACTACTTCAGTGCGTGGACCCTCCAGGAGAAGCTGCTGCACGCCTGGTACCCGCTGACGCGAGGCCAGGCCGCCGGGCGACCGGACAGCACGAGCGAAGGGGACGTCGAAGACGAGAGCGCACTCTACGAGGACGAAGACGGGCTTGGGGCCGATGGCGACTCCCCTGTCCCCGACGCTCCCTGGGCGCAGCGACGCACGGATATTACCGGGTTCTTCGACACGTTCCGCGACGATCCGCTCGGCGGACGCGGCCCCTATGGAACCCCCGCCGACGAGCTCACCGCCCTCGCCCACGACGTGCTGCACACCCTCGACGAGAAACAGACACGGCGCCGTGTCCGCACGCTCCTCGACTCCCTCCTTGTCGGAGCGCCGGGCCCGGAACAGCGCCCCATGCCCGCCGCCGAGCGAGGCAAGGAGTCTGCCCCCGAGGACGTACCACTCACCGAGGAGTGGCGTGAACTCAACGCACGGCGGCTGGAGTTCACACTCGTCCTCGCCGCCCTGCACCAACGCCTGGACCGGGTGACGTTCCTGTGGCCTCAAGTGGAGGCAGCGCTACGGCTGGACTCCGCGGCCCACGAGCTGACCCGCCGCCCGCCCCTCGACTACGCGCCACTGCTGCCCGAAGCGCCCATGGGCAACGTCCTGGGCTTCCAGTACCTGGTGGACGAACGGGCCGCCGCCCGCAACAAGGACGGGCACCGCACCGGCACCCTGCGCTTCTTCCGTTGCGCGGGCGTGGGCCGGGAACTGCTCCTGGGTCTTCACCAGCTCGGCGCCGACCCAGGCCTCGGCAAGGCAGGCCCACACGTGCTGCTGATGTCGGGCACCAGTTGGGCCGGCACCTCTACCCGGGCCCACGTCCTCGCCCCCGTCCGCGCCGTACTGAAACCGCAGCGCAAGGCTCTCGATGCTATCCGGAAGACCATGTTCCGCACCGAGTTCCTCTACGACGCCGCAGGACAGCCGATCCGGCTCTCCGGCCAGGACCCCGACCAGCGCGAGGACGTCCTGCGCCTGATGATCGACCGGCTCGCCCGGTCCCGGAGCGACGGCAACTCCTCCCCTCTCCAGAGCGAACTCGCCCAGATCCCCGACCAGCGCCGCAAGCGTGCCCTGCTTCTGGTGGGCAGCTACGCGGAAGCCAAGGTGGCCGCCACCGCCCTGAACGAGATCCCGCGCTGGCGTGGCCGGGTACGCGTCCTGGCCGCCGACGACGCCGAACTGGAGGCCGCCGTCGACGGGACGGCGCCGACGGGGAGCCAGGCGCCGGGCACGGGATCAGGTGCAGGAGCGGTCCGGCGTGGGGACCTCGCGTCCTTCGCCGACGACCCGGACGCCGAACTGCTCGTGGCGCCCCTCCTCGCCGTGGAGCGAGGACACAACATCCTCACCGCCCCCCAACGGCCCGGCGAGGAGAAGGTGGCGGCGTTCGGGACGGTGTTCTTCCTTGTCCGCCCGCACCCCCGCCCCGACGACCTCTCCCTGGCGGTCTTCGCCATCAACGACTGGGCGACGCGGTTCGTACGCGGTCAACTGAAGCTGCCGGACGAAGGGACGTTCTGCGACATGGTCACCCAGGCGGGGGACCTCAACGCGGCAGGCAGCGCTTTCAGGACCACCGCACGCGGCGTGTGGCGGCACGTACTGTCACGGCCCTACATCTACTCCTCGCTCTCCGATGACGAGAAGAAGTCCTTCGTCTGGGACCAGCTCGTCACCATCTGGCAGGTCATCGGGCGCCTCGTCCGCGGTGGCGTACCCGCCCGCGTCGTGTTCGTCGACGCGGCCTTCGCACCGCAACTCGCTGCGGCACAGACCCCCTTCACCGGCCAGGGCCGGCGTCCACGCCGCCCAGGCGACCCGGGGCTGCTCGTCCGACTGCGGGACGTCCTGGCGCCGTACTTCGCCCAGAGCGACACCGACACCGTCGCGTACGGCGCGTGCACCGACCCCGCCGACGCCGCACTCGTCGAGCTGCTCTACCGCCCGCTGTACGAAGCACTGTGTGCCATGGGGACGTCACCCGGCCCGCGATCGGTCGACTGAAACACGCCAACAACCACCCTGGGCAGCACTGTCGGCGGGCAACCGCACCAGTTCACGTACGGACATCGCAGGGAGAACCGACATGTACAAGAACATCCGCCGATCCGCGTACCACCTGGCCGAGGAGGGCACCCCCTGGACCGAGGACTTCCACGCACTCCCATTCCCCGAACACTGGCATGCCGGGCTCCTCGAACTGCACAACCACGGGCGGGACGAGGAGAAGCGGCAGCCGACGCTGCCCACCCGCCGACTCGACGGCGTGCTCCAGACCCTCGCCCCCGACGTGATCGTCCGCCCCCGGCCGCGGATCCCCGTGGAACCGGGGCCGCAGGCCGCCGAGGACTTCTGGATGTATGTACCGGCCTCCGCGCCCGACCCCCTCCCGGGCCGTTCCATGCAGCAACTCCTCGACGCCTGGCTGCGTACCCTCGGTCCCAAGGACTCCGCACAGGATCCCCGGTTCCGCTCGCTGTTGCTCGCGAGCAGCACCGAGCTGAAGCAGAACCTGCCCGAGTGGCAGCCGGTCAGCGGCGTCGAACTCCTCACCACCCCGACCACCCGGGGCGGCACTGCCGCCCCGGAACCGCGCCAGTTCCAACTCGCCACCGACGCCCTGGCACGCCGCATCCTGACTCTCGCCCCCTTCCCGTTCGAGGGCGGGGAGCTGCGGTTCCGGGCGCTGCCCCGCGGACCTCGCGACCAGGGCGCGGAACTCATGTCGCAGCCCCTGTGCCGGACCGTCAAACGCAAGGAGTGGTGGTTCTCCGTCCTTCTGAACATCTCCCTGCACACCACGCCGTTCGACCCTAGGCCGCGCCTCCACCTGCACTGGGGTGTACGCCGCTGGGCGACCCACCCCCGGACCACCACCAAACGCCTCAACCTGCCCTACCGGGAGGCCACTACGGTCTACCTGCGGCCCACCATCCCCTGGCTGCCGGGCGCACCGGCCACCGAACGCTACGCACTGGCACGCCTGCGCCGCGACCGGGCCGCCGACACCTTCGTCTGGTCGGAGAACGACACCGCCGGCATCCTGCGCGGACTCAGCCTCGCCGGCAACTTCCCCGATCCCGAACAGCTCCTCACCGAACCGGTTTCCTGGATCGGCGAGGGCCACGGCGTCCGCGCCGCCGTGGTCCACAGCACCAGAATGGGCAAGCACGAGATCGGCACCGGCTTCATGCCCAACCAGCGGGCCCAGCTCACCGAATGGGCCGAGCAGGCCCTCCCTGAAACACTGGCCCGGGTACCCGACCTCACGCGCGGACGCGGCAAGGGCATCGGCGCTCCGGAGAACCGGCGGCCCAAGCCCAGGACCGACGAGGCCAAGAAGACCGAGCTGCTGCGTGAGACCCGGGCACGGCGCGTGGCACTCGCGGCACAAGCCCGGATCGCCTCCCACGGCCCGGAACAGGCCGACCCGCCCGTGGTGGAGGCCCGGCTGCTGTGGCAGTCGCCCGAGGTACGCAGCGAGGCAGTGGAACAGTTCGCCAAGGCCCTGGGCCTCGACGGCGACGGCGGCGCCAGTGCCGCCCACGTCACGGACCGGGACTTCGACGAGGCCACGCCCGGAGCACCGGTCGTCCTGGAGTGGCGGACGGCGGAGGTCACACTCCGGCTGCGCTGCCTGCCCCTCGCCGACGGACTGGGCGACCGGCTCGTGCCCGACCCGGCCGTCAAGGGCAAAGGCGCGGCGCTCGCGGCTGCCGTCGCCGGACGGCGCCGCGCCCTGCGCGCATGGCTCCGCACGGACGGCGCGGACCCCTTCCGCCCCGAACTCGCCCTCGTGGAAGTCGCACACCGCAGCACATTCCGCCCGGCGTCGACGGACCCCAAGTTCGCCATCCGCCTCGGGTGCGCCGACGCGGGCCTGTTGACTCAGTTCGTCGTCACCCCGTCCACCGACCGGCAGATCGACAATGCGGAAAGCCTCGACCACCGCACGTGCAGCTCGTGGCTCGACGGACTGCGGCAGCTCGGCGTCCGCGTCCTGCCCCAGCACACCCTCGGTGACGATCTTCCGGACTCGCTGCAATACGCGGCGGTGTGGATGGTGAAACGTCGTAAGGACGGCCCGACCCGGTTGCCCAAGCACCTGCCTGTGGCCGTCCTCGTCACCCCGCTCCCGGCCGGGGAAGGCCTTGCAGCCGTACGCGGCTGGGATGACACCGCGGGGGAATGGGTGCCCTACCCGCAGTTCCTCCTCGGTCTGGTGAAACAGGCGGAGATCGACCCCGAAGCGTTCACGGAACCCGGGACTCCAGACGATGACGCACGTCCCGATGCCCCTAGGGTCACCGGCAAGCAGTGGCGCAGCAACCTCGCCCAACAGCGCAGGGAGACCGCGGCATTCCTCCAACGCGTGCTGCACTCCCTCCGAGGGCAACCCACCGCACTGATCACCCACGCTCAGAACAGCCGACTGCACTGGCCCTGGCTCCAGGACGGCCAGACCGAACGCGATCTGATCAAGACCGGCCACGCCCCAGCAGGACGACTGGACGACGAACTGCGCCTCGTACGCGTGCGCGGATGCGGCGGTCGCGAGAGCGCCCAGTGGTGGGGGCTGGCCGACCCGGGCAAGCCCCACGGACAGCCGGCCGGCTTCTGGGCACAGGATCCCCAGCAGCAGTACAGGGCTTCATCGCGCGAGCGGATCTTCTACAGCACCACCGAACGCCCCGGAACCCATGCGATCTCCCCCGCACTCGACCGCCTCGCTACCCGGGTCAACGCAGCAGGCAACCTCACCTCGCAGGCGGGCACCAGCGCCTGGAACCCGACCCTGGTGGAGATCGCGGTACTGGGCTGCCACGAGGATGACGATCCGGCTGCCCCCGTACCGGAAAAGCCCGACGACCCCGAGGCGCTGGCCCTCGCCATGCACCAGCTCCGCCAGGCCCCGGACTACGCCGCTGCCCTGTCTCTCCCCCTCCCACTCCACCTCGCGGGGCTGGCCCAGGCATATGTCCTCCCGACACTCGCCGACGGCGACCGGACTTCGAACGAGGGGTCAGACACACCTGCTGGAAACCAGAGCATGGAGGACCCAGATCTCGCCGAGGCGGCCGGACTGCCCACGACTGACGACGGGATCGACACCTACGCGGTGCCCTGACGACGGAGGACACCGGTATCCACAGAACCTGTGTTGTGAGAGACCGACGACAGCCCCTGCATGCACCCTTCTCTACTCGTGTGCGCGGTCAGCGGAGGAAGGCGGAACACTGGGGTGACCGTGACCAGTTCGGGTCTGGCCGCGACGTCGGTCACGTCGCCATCGGTCCCCTCGCCGCCGGCGCGGTCAGGCGTTTCCCTCGCTCATCCCGTTCCAGGGTTCGAACCCGCAACCGCTTACCCGACAGCACGTCTGACGAGCCAAGTCACCCCCGCCGGCCGTTCCCGCATCTCACGGTCGGCAAGGGGTTGCCGATCATCGCCTCGGCGCTAGCGTCCAGTGCACGTCGCCTGAATCCGGGCAGATCCACCACCCTTCCAAAACGCCGTTCGCCGTCAGATGGCTGAGCACACCGTGGAACCCTTGATCGCGCAGGCCACAGTCACGGATGATCCGGTCGCACTCACTCAGTCCCTCCCCCGAGGACGGATCGCTGCGCGCCGCGAGATAGACGCCCGACAGTCGCAGCTGCGGCTCTGCTCCACCGATCCGGGCAGGGCACCCGGTGCGCAACGCCCAGTCGGCCGCGCGCCGCCGGTCGGGGCGGGCCGGTGACTGGGCGAGCAGCGTGGCGTCGCGAAGCTCCGCAGCCACCCCGGCCGCTCCGGGACCGTTCACGATGCTTGCCCACCGCGCCTGTTCCAACTCGCGGCAGGCCTTCACCGGATCGATACGAAGGCTGCGCAGCAGGCCCGCACGGAGTTCGACGTACAGGTACGCGTTCATGCGCAGGGCGCACTGCAGGGCGAGGAGCCTCGCCCCGGCGGACACGTCCGCGGGCAGGGCCGCGGCCAGGTAGCTGAGGATCTCGCTCACGCGGACACGCTCCCCCGGCCCCCGGCCGGGCCGGGGGCCGCGCGGCCGCGCGGAAGGCGGGTGGAACGGTGCGGCCAGCACGGTGTCGGGCACGACGGCGGCCTGGGCGGTTGCCGCGGCGCAGGCGCCGCAGGCGTCGGCGAGGCGCCAGACACGGCCGCCACGTTCGCAAGCCAGGAGCAGGCGGATGGGCCCCGCGCACCCGCGGTGACGGCGGTGCCAACGGCAGCCGCGTTCATGACACTGACAGGTACGCAGGTGAGGAGCCCTCAGGTCACCGCGGGCATGCCGGGCGAGGTGAGCAAGGGCCGCCGAGCGCGCGGACTGCGCGGTGACCCGCCGGCCGTCCTGGGGACAGTGCTGGCACACGAGAACGAGCCCGCCGGTCTGGCATCGCAGTTCCACCGTCCAGGTCCGCGCCGCCTGTGGACACACGGTGCGCAGCCTCATGGGCGTGTGTCCCTCCCTTCCCGGTCCGGCGCCAGCCCCACCGCGCGGTACGGCGGGACGGCCGACACCGTAGTGCAGACCCCTGCCCTCCCGCCGGTGGAGCCATCGGGAGAAATAGGGCAGAGGTCTGCACTGACAGGGCAGGGGTCTGCACCGTCGGATGGTCGGGTGACGATCTTGCCGCCCGATCCGGACCTCGACGCCCTCCGACTGGAGCTCGGGCGTCTGCGGGCTGAGCGCGGGTGGAGCTACGACGAGCTCGCCTCCCGCAGCGGCCTGGGCAGGCGCACTGTGATCGAGATCGAGCAGGGCCGCACCGTCGGCACCCTCAAGACATGGCACGCCCTCGCACACGCCCTGGACACACCGCTCGACGAGCTCTTCGCCACCCTCTGTCACGAGCACGGCCTCCCCGGCACCGACGACAGCTCCGACAGCTGATACGGGCCCGTCCAGCGCCGGCGGCGATTCACTCGATCCGGCAACGCCCTATCGAATGCGCGAGCAAGCGTTCGCACTGTTGTCGCCCCGTTCTGCTCTGCCCGGGGGATCATCAGGGTCGCGTACCGCAGGCGGGGCGTGTCGGCTGGCAGGTTCGCCCGCATGTGCCCCTCTCCTTCTCCTTCCGCGCGGCGCTGGGACGGCAGCCGCGCGAGCGCGCCCCAGCGGCGGTCCCTGCGTATCGCCCCCGACAGTGCCAGCCGGTTGCTGCGATGCGGCCAGACCACGTCCTGCCGCGAATGCGGCAATCCGGTCGAGTGCTACCTGGGGGCCGACGACCGGCTGGTGCGGCTGCGTCCGCACGAACTGCCGGTGGCCGGGGTGCCGGAGTCCTGCCGCTGGCACGTCAGCCGCGGCATCGCCCATCCCGCGGGCGACGGGAGCATCTGGTGCCGGCTGGCACACGACCTGCTGTGCCCAGCCCGCCCGGCTCCGACGGCCGCGCCGCAGCTGTCCGGCCTGCGCCGAGCTCTCGCCCTGCGCACCCGCCGTCTGCTGGACACCGGAGTCCTCGCTCCACCTGCCACACTGGCAGGCGGCCCGCCGCCGGGCGAGGCCGTCTGCCGTCCGGCCCGGCCCGTCGTGCAGCTGCTGTTCGTCCGCTACCTGGCCTCCCGCCCCGTCGATGAGATCCAGTGCGTCGCCCAGACCCGGCGCCGAACCCGCTGTACGGCCGAGGTCCTCGGCCCCGGCGGGTTGCACGGGGTGTGGACCCTGGTACCCGCGACCGTGCACCACGGTCAGCTCGCACTGCCGTCGGATGTCATGGCCGTCTACAGCCTGTCCGCACTGCCGTACCAGGAACAGCTGCGCTGGCGCACCCAACGGTGCCGGGACCATGCCACAGCGTCGACCGCCGGTGACCTCGCCGTCGCGGACTGGGAACCCTTCGACCCGCTCCGCCACCACGAGCACATCCACACCCGCCTGCCCACGCACGGGCGCCGCCCCGGCGGCCACGCACCCCGGCGGGTCTGGTCGTGACGCATCAGTACGCCGTCGAGATCGTCCTGACGCGGCCCGCCACCGTTCGGGAACTTCACCAGGCCCGCCACCGGGTGACGTTCGCCGCGAACGCAGACCGCACCCGGCTGATGACGGTGCACCGCGGCAAGAGCCCGGGCCGCGCCCTGCACCGCCTGCGCCGCCGCCTGGACGCGGTCCTGCCGATCGACGTGCTGGCCACGCACTATCCCGACCGCCAGGGCCATGTCCTGCTCAACGTCGCCCTCAGCCGCCGCGCCGACGCGCAGATCCGCGAGGAGGCGGCCGCGCTTGGCCAGCGCGCCGGGGACGTCCTGGCCGAACGAATCACGGCCTATCTCGCGCACGAGCAACGCCAGCGGCGTCACCGCCTCGAATCGCAGATACAGCGCCTGCTCACCCACCACCCCCTGGAAGAAGTTCTGGCCTGCGCCGCAGGCCGCCTTCTGCAGGTACATCTGCCACGCTGAGCCCGCCGTCGCCTTCCCGGCCGGACGCTGCCACCCGCTGCGCCCCGTTCCGGCCGTTCCCATCCCACGGAGCCCACGTTGCCCACCCCCACCCACGAACAGGTCCACGCGGCGGACACTTTCCGCGCCGGACGGCACCTCGCACTGCAGGCCGGAGCCGGAACCGGGAAGACCAGCACCCTGTGCATGCTCGCCGCCGGCACCAAACGCCGGGGACGCTACCTGGCCTTCAATAAGGACATCGCGCAGGACGCCGCAGCCCGCTTCCCGTCCACGGTGCAGTGCCGGACCGCCCACGCCACCGCCTTCGCCGCACTCGGACACCGCTATGCCGACCGACTCAACAGCCCCCGCCAGCCGGCCTGGAAGACCGGACAGTCCCTCGGCATCCTCCGCCCCGTACGGATCGCCGACCACGAGATCAGCCAGAGAACCCTGTCCCACAACGTGCTGCGCACCGTCACCCGCTTCTGCCACTCCGCCGACAGCGCACTGGCCCAACACCACGTGCCGCGCCTACGCGGCCTCGACGCCCCCGCCGCCCATCGTCAGTTCGCCGAACTCGTGCTCCCCTTCGCCGCCAAGGCATGGGCGGACCTGCAGCGCCCCGACCACGGCATCGTCCGCTTCGAACACGACCACTACCTCAAGATGTGGGCGCTGACCAGGCCGAAGATCGAGGCCGACTTCCTCCTCCTCGACGAGGCCCAGGACACCAACCCGGTGCTGGAGCAGGTGTTCACCGCACAGCGCGACCACGCCCAGCTCGTCATGGTCGGCGACTCCGCCCAAGCCATCTACGGCTGGCGGGGCGCAACCGACGTGATGACCGGCTTCGACGCCGAACAGCTGACCCTCACCCGCTCGTTCCGCTTCGGGCCACAGATCGCCAACGAGGCCAACCGGTGGCTCGCGCTCGCCGACGCTCCCATCCGGCTGACGGGCACCACCAGCGTTCCCGCAGAGGTCAGCAGCGTCGACCACCCCGACGCCGTGCTGTGCCGCACCAACATCGGCGCCATGACAGAGGTCATGCGTCTGCTCGGCGAAGGACACCGCGTAGCCCTCACCCGGGGAGGCCAGCAACTGGCCCAACTCGCCTCTGCGGCACGCGACTTGAAGGAAGGGCGCCGCACTCATCACCCCGAGCTGGTGCTGTTCGCGTCCTGGGGCGACCTGCAGGACTACGCCGCCTACGATCCGGCCGGCTGCGACCTGCAGCCCTTCGTCGACCTCATCGACACCCACGGTCCCGACACCATCCTCGCTGCCGTGTCCGACCTCACCGAGGAAGCACACGCCGACGTCACCGTCTCCACCGCCCACAAAGCCAAAGGTCGCGAATGGCCGACCGTAAGGATCGGCTACGACTTTCCCCAGCCGCAGGACACCACCCCCGGCACAAACGCGGCTTCCCAGGCCCTGGATGTAAGCAACACAGACGCCCGTCTCGCCTACGTCGCCGTCACTCGCGCACGTCACCGACTCGACCTCGGCGGCCTGGCGCGGAACGCCACCGCCCAGGAAGGCGAAAGTGGATGACGTCACAGACCTCGAGGGGCAGACGGTTCCCTGGACCGCCCACGACCAGCGCTGCCGAGTCCTCACACAACGACTGGCAATACAGCAAAACTGGGCGCGGCGCCGGAGCAGCACATGGTGCCAACTTTCCCGCCCCGATCCGCAGCGTCGTTGGGCCAACTCATGGCCGACAGGACTCTCCTGGGCTAGCCCTGAACATGGCGGCCCAAGAAGTCCACTCCCCTCGGCCCGCAGGGACCCACCTCAAGCCACCGCCCGCAGCCCGCCGCTCTTACGCGCACCCCACCTCATGGGGGCAGGTGGCACGACCACCACGGATGCCCCCGGCGCCTGTGCCGTGGGGGGCGCTACATCCATCAGACAGGCGCACTCCAGGGCCTGACGGGGAACTCTCACGAACCCACGCGCGTCCACGCTCGTATAGTGCTGGGATCACCATCGGACGGAGGCAGGGCGTGACGGCAGGGAGCAACCCGGAGGTGGCCACGCCCTTGCAAGTGCGGCAGGTCCGGCAGGCCCTCGCGGGCGAGTTCGACGGGCTGATCGAGCTGGGGAACGGCGAGTTCACCCGAAACCGCGAGATCGTGTTCTTCTCCCGCGCCTTGGCGGCGAAGGCCGTGCGGATCGTAACCGACTGCACCGCGCAGGAGGCGGCCGCCGCTGTCACTGACGGAGCCGATGACTTCGGCATCGATGCCGTGGCCACGTCACCGGCAACCGGCGAGTTGTGGCTGATTCAGGCCAAGTGGAGTGACCAGGGCACTGCCCGGTTCACGTCCGCCGACGCCTCCAAGCTCCTCCATGCCTTCCGGATGCTGGACAACTTGGACTTCGATCGCTTCAACGCCCGGTTTCAGGCCTTCGCTGACCGGATCCGCCACGTGCTCGCCCAGCCAACGCCCCAGGTCCACCTCGTCGCTGCCGTTATGGGGCCGGCAGCACCAGCGACTCGTGCCCTGCAGCTAATCCACGGGGAATCCGCCGACCTGGACACTCGCACCGATCTGAGGGTGCTGGCGAGCAGCGACCTGCACGCCGCTATCCGCCAGGACGTAGCGCCGCAGCCGCTGACCGTGACCGCTACCTTCACCGACGGCTGGTTCGGGCAAGACCTGCCCTATCCCTCCCACGTCGGTACGGTCGCCGCAGACGAGATCGCCCATTGGTATGAGCTGCACGGCGCAGAACTGTTCAACGTGAACGTACGCCGCCCGCTGGGACACACATCCGTCAACGCCACACTTGACGACAGCCTGGCCAAAAACCCTGAGCACTTCTGGTATTTCAACAACGGCATCACGGTGCTGTGCGAGTCGACCACCGCTGAGTACTTCGGCCGCCGCGCCCAGGGCGCGCCGGTGCGCCTCACGATGACCGACGCGCAGATCGTCAACGGCGCACAGACCGTGGCAGCGCTGTACCGCGCCTTCGCGGACGATCCGCAGACACTCGCGGAAGCCAAGGTGATGGTGCGGATCATTACCGTCGGACAGACCCCGCCAGGGTTCGCCACCTCGGTCACGGTGGCCACCAATACTCAAAACCATGTAGAGCAGCGCGACTTCATCGCGCTGGACCAGGCGCAGGCGTACATTCGCGACGACTTCCGAATCACCCTGGACAAGGACTACGTCATCAAGCGCGGAGAGCTTGAGCCCGCGCCCGATGCAGGCTGCACCGTGCTGGAAGCAGCCACGGCGCTGGCCTGCGCCCATCCCGACGCGCGGATGGCCGCAGGGGCTCGCGCCTCCACTGATTTCCTGTGGCAATCTGCCCCGGAGGGCGGCTATACGCAGCTGTTTGCGGAGCCCCCCAACGCCGTGCAGATCTGGCGCTCGGTGCAGCTGCTGCGTACGGTGCAGCAGACCGTCCACGACCTCTCGGCGACCTTGCCCGGCCGCGCCGCCGCGATCGCAGAGAGCGGCGTACTCCTGGTGGCCCATCTTGTGTTCCAGCGCGCAGACACTGAGGCGATCGACGACCTAGACGCAGACTGGCAGCCCGCACTGAATGCGGCTCCGGAACTCACCGCGCAGACCCTGGCCCATCTCATCTCCGAAGTCGACCGGCAGTACGGGCCGCACAGCTTCGTCTCGCGCACCTTCACACAGGCGGCCGCCTCCCGGGAACTGGCGGCAGCAGTCCTGGCCTCGTTCAACGGCCAGGGGCACTACCCCCAACTTGCCTCCTACCAGCGTTCCGCCGAGCCACGTCGCGGGCGGCGTCCCAACCCGACGCGAGTCCTGGTCGATCAGCACCGGCTGCAGGACGGCACCCAGCTCATGTATCACCCCAGGCCCCGGGAGGACGAGGCAATCGGGGAGTGGCTGAACGCCGACCCGAACCGGTTCATGGCGACATGGACTAACGACATGGCCAAGCCCCTGCTGTGGGCGGCTGACGGAGCGCGTTATTCCCCGGCCGGCCTGATCCTGCACATGTGGCGGCAGGCTGGCTGGGACGACGCCCCGCTCGCGGTGCAGGCCAGCACGCAGTGGGCCCTGCCCGGCGGCCCCACATTGAGCGAGCTTGCGCTGGAGCTGTGGCACGAGGCCCGGAGCACCGAGCCGCACTCGGGCGAAACCGGCGGAGAAGTGAGGCGGGGGGACGGCACGAACGGTGCCTGAGCCACGGATCATCGCCAAGCGCTACGCGCTGCGTGAGTCAATCGAGGAAGGCGGGATGGGCCAGGTCTGGCGCGCCAACGACCTGACCCTGGGGCGCGATGTCGCCGTCAAACTCATCCTTGACAACCTCGCTGCCCACCGTGATGGCGACGCCGTCGTGGAGCGCTTCCGCCGGGAGGTGCGCGTGACGGCGCAGTTGCATCACCCGGGCATCCCCCAGGTATACGACGCCTTCTTGGACGGCACCGCAGACCGCATGTTCATGGTCATGGAGCTCGTGCAGGGCATTTCCCTGAAGCGAGTGATCGACACTTCCGGCAGTGTGCCTCCCGTGTGGGCCGCGTGTCTGGCACTGCACATATGTGCCGCTCTGCACCACGCGCACGATGTCCACGTGATCCACCGTGACATCAAGCCAGCCAACATCATGATCGCGGTCGACGGCACCGTGAAGGTCCTGGACTTCGGCATCGCCATGGCCCTAGGCCTGGATGCACCCACCCGCCTGACGAAGCCCCAACAGATCATCGGCAGCCCGCACTACATGGCTCCAGAGCAGTTCGATGCGGGTCACATCACGCCCCAGACCGACCTCTACGCCCTGGGCGTAGTCCTGTACGAGCTCCTGACGGGTGAGCGGCCGTTCGACGGGGGCAACGTCGTGAACCTGATGTGTGCGCATGTGCTCCAGCAACCTGCACCACTACGCAGCCACCGTGCGAACGTCAACCCGCGACTCGAACGGCTCGTCCTCGGCCTGTTGGCCAAGCGCGCCGATGCGCGCCCCAACAGCGCCCGCCACGTGATGGACGAGCTCCTGGGCCACCTGCCGCACCAGCATCACGGGTACCTCTCCTTCCCTGGACTGCCGACCTTGACGGTGCCCCCGGTCCTTATGCCCGGCCCAGACACACCTCGAGTCCCGGCAGTCGCGTCGAGGGGCGTTCGCCATGTGCCCCCCGAGCCGGTCAGTACGGACGGGCACACCGACCGCCTGGGAACACCGCGGGCTCTGTTCGAGGCAGGTCGGCTGAGCGAGGCGCTGTCGGTCTACGAGGCCCTAGCTCATGAGTTCGACCTCCTAGGCGTGCAGGGTGCCGAGGATGCCCTGACCTGCCGCATCCAGGCCGCCCGTTGCCGGATCGGACTCGGCCAACATCAACGCGCGCTGGGCGATCTCCAACGCGAACTGGCCCAGTTGCGCGCCCATCACGCACCCACGGACACCGTCGTTCTTGAGGTGCGCCTGCAGGCAGGGCTGTTGCTGCGCGATGTGCACCGCTTCGCAGAGTCGGTACAGGAGTTGAGCAGCCTGTACAACGACTTGGTAGGCAAGCATGGTCCGGATTCTGCCCTGGCAAACCAGGCGCGCGAGGCTCTCATCGCGATTCGTCGGCGGCCGCCGGGCGGCCGGTCCATCTGATGAGGCCGGGGCAACCCGCGCTTAGGTGTCGTCACCGTCCTCGGGGACGTCGACGCTGATGCTCGCAAGGTTCGCCTCGCGGTGCTCAGCACCGAAGCCGTCCTCGGGGATCAGGTACTTGTCCGGTGGGAAGTCCCACGGCAGGCACCAGGTCATGGTCTTGCCGCGCATCCCGTTGTCGCGCGTGATGACGGTGATCTGGCGCGGTGCGATGGCCTGCTGCAGGTGGGCCGCGCGGGCCACGGCTTCGTCGTCGTTGTTCGGCAGGCGTCGGTGCCCAAGCTCGTCGCGTAGGACCTGGACCTCGGTGCCGTCGTGCAGTTCGAAGCGGCCGTCGCTGGACAGGCCCTTGAGGACGTCGCCCAGCAACTCGTAGACCCCACGCGCTCGTTTCCTGATCTTCTCGCTGCCCTCGGAGTAGGACTTGGTGTCGATCTCCTCCACCACCACGTGCGGGATCACCAGCGTCGCCGGGCCCTTCCCGCACACCCGAGACCACGGGATCTTGTCGAAGCGCTGACAGTGCAGCAGGGTGTTCGCGTCCAGGACCAGCACACGCTCCCGGTAGCTGCGGTAGTCCTCCACGGTCCGCCGCATCCGGTTCTGCAGTTCAATGAAGTACGTCGCCAGCTCGTCCAACTCCCAGTGCAGCAGCAGCGCGGTTCGGTAGGGCGTCAGGGGGCTGTGCATGATGTGGCTGTAGTGCTCGCCGCGCAGCCGCGCCGGTACCGCGGGGTCGGCGAAGACACCCGCCAGTTGCCGGGCGGTCGTCGCGGTCCACTGGGCGTACTGCCGCAGCGTCACCACCAGGTCGGGCCCGGCCAGCTTCGAGGGCTCCACGCCCGCCAGCGTCGGCTGGGCGAAGTGCGGGACGGAGTTGCGGACGTCGTTGAGCCCGCCCTGGACCAGATCGTCGAGGAACCTGATCGCCTTCTCGCAGGTGACCCCTGGCCGCAGCAGCATGGACAACTCCCTCGCCTCTCGGGTTGCCGCACCGTTGCGGGCGGCTCCGCCAGCCACATCGTGGCAGCCGATCCCGGCAGGCGGCCACCGAGATCCGCGGGTCTGCTGCACCCTGACGCTCGCTAAACCAGCAGAGACCAACCTCCATGGTCGATTCCAGAGGCGCGGGCTCATGACACGGTCGTTAGCGGTGCCCCGGGTTGTGAGAACCGTGCGGCATAGGTCCGCAAGTCGGGGCCCAGGTGAGGAATCAAGGAGAGCAAGTCTGGGGAACCCGCGAGCACCGGGTGGGGAAAATCAAGGTTCTGGTCCCGATTTCGTGAATGATCTTCGACTTCTGGCTTGGCCTGCCGAGCTCCTGCTCCCGATCGGAAGACGGCGGTGTTCTCAGTGGCAGAGTCGCCGCCTCCTTAGTGTCCGGCCGGGGCTCCCCGTCAAGGGCGCCTTCGGCGTCGCTCACGCGATGGGCTTCGACCCCGTGCTGTCAGTGCCGCCTTCTACAGTGCTTCCATGTCAGACAACGAACGGCCGCCGAACCGCAGGCTGGTGGAGGCCGTGTATCCCGCCGGCACCCACCTCGACTACTCCCGCGCCTCCTCCAACGGGATGCGCGGCAACGTACGCGACGACCGGGACAACTCGCTCATCGGCCAGGCCGAACTCTTCGACGCCCCCGACCGGTACGCCGACGGCTACCACGACGGCTACGACCACCGATCCCACGACGGCGAGTTCCGCCGCTACTTCATTGACGCCCTTGCCCGCGAGGTGACCCTCTTCTTGGGGGACCTCGTTTATGCCGCGGCGACCCGCGGCATCGACGCCGCCCGCCCACGCATCAACGCCTGGGTGCGCCAACGCGTGGACAAGCTGCGCAGCCGCTCAACGAGGGTCGCTGCAGCCGCCCTCCCCGAGCCCGCGCAGGAACCCGGTCCCGAGCACGCACCGCCGCGACCGGCCGCTGCGACCGCGGTCCACCACCGGGTGGACCCCGTGCTGCGCGCCGACCAGGGCGATACCTGCGCGAACGCCGCCCTGGAGCGGATCAGCGCTCGGGCGGTCGAGGTCCACGGGATGGCCGCGCACTACGCCGCTGACCTGCCCGCGGCCGACGCCGCCGACGAGGCCATGCGCCAGGCCGTGGCTGCGGCTGCGGCTGCGGCTGCGGCTGCGGCTGCGCCCGGACTAGCCGCCGCCGCTCTCCAACTCATCGCCTCTGACGAGGCGCTGGGCCTGACCCCTGAGCAGCAGATGTACATGTGGGAGCGTGCCGCCGAACTCGACCTCGCCGTGGTCGAAGACCTCACTGGCGCCCACACCATGCCGGCAGAGGTCGTCGCGCCGCAGCCCTTCGGCCGCGAGTAGGAGCGTGATGCCCCGGGCCGGCGGATCCGAAGATCATTCACGGAATTGCGGTCAGAACCAAACTCAACGAGTCTCATCAACGACCGAGGCGAGCATCGCGCTGTTCGGGTGGATGGACGGTTTTTACAACTCTCGGCACAGCCAGAAACGGCTCGGCTACCTCAGCCCACCGTTCGAATGGAAGCACCACACTGACCAGGCAACGTCCGAACGCACCAGAAAACCGAGAACCCCTGGCCATCCGATGAAAGTAACCACCGCACGTAGGGTGAACCTCAGACAGCACCCTCGGCCGCCTGCCGGTCCGCTTCGACGGCGCCCCCTCGATCCCATACATAGTGGTCCAGATCAAGAGCGGCGTCGCCCATTTCCTCGCTTGTCCCGAACAAGCTCTGCGGCGACCCACTGCTCGAATTCGCCGATAGGGACTACTGGCACGCTGGAGGCAAGCACTCGGGGAGCCATGAGATCCCTGCTGGTGACGATGGCGGATGTAACAGTCCAGCTGGTGGTATCGCGATCCCTGAGGAAGTGAGTCAACGTTGCCCCAAGGTTCTGGCGTACCCACGCTGTGCGGCGACCAAGTTTGAAGAGAGCGCTTTTGTCGCCGCGCAATAGCGCATCGGCTTCGTTGGCCATTTCGGTCGGATTACGTGACATCTCGAAATCCTTGGCTTCAATAACGATGATCACACGTCTAGCCGCGTTGATACCAAGCGCATCGATGTCGCCCAGATCGTGCCCCTCGGCCGACACGAGTCTACGTCCCGCGATTTTAGAGACACCCCTGACAGCGATGGAACAGCCTCCAGCCCTGAGTGTTTCGACGACATGCGCTTCGAAGGCCTTGTTCTCGTCCTGCCGAATCACTCCCAGCAGTTTCTTCATCGCTGATGATGTGCTGCGCAATCGTCCGGAGTAGATGAGGTTGACCCAATACGAGCCACTGCTCCAAGTGTGTCTGGCTCCCCAGACGAGTTGAGAGCCGTCCCCTGTGCCCACGCGGATAAGCGGGCGTCGAACGTACGACCATTCACGGTTGTAGCGCCACGGCCACGCATCGGAGTTGACAGAAAGGAACTTGGCCCGGGGACGCAGTGTGAGCTGATCGAGGAAGGTCTGCGCTTTCTCATGTTCCCAGTGCAGCGTCGTGGACAAGTGATCGGCAACAACCGACTCTGCAAGGGTGTAGGGCTCTGACTGGCAGCGTTCATCCCCCAGAGCGATGACCTCGCCGACGCCCTGGGCCAAGTCGGTGAGAGAGAAGCCGAACTCGGCGACCATTGCTTCTTCTACTGGTGCGGTGGGCCCTTGGGGCCCGGATCCCCGGCGGGAATGACGAGTCGGTGCCGTAAGCAGGAGTGCCTCTGCTCGGGCTGTAGCAAGGGCGTTGGAGCCTGATTCGTATTGGTCGCCGCGGGAGACACCGAGTCGGCCGGAGGCCAATAAGGCAAGTTGAGCCTCTGAGAAGTCGTGGTGAATGGCTTCCGAGAGAGTGGCACGAGAGATGAGTTCTGCAGACAACGCCATGAGGTGGTCGTACGTGTCCAGGGTGAGTGACGAGTCTCCACTGGGAGGTTGGGCAGCGACGTATTCGATGAGGAATCGACTGGCCTGAGCAGCTTCCACTTGGCGCTTGGTGGTCCTGACAAGGTTCTCGGCCGGCTGGCTTGCCTCTCCGAAGCAGGCGATGCGCGATGGGAGGATCTGGTCATTGAAGGCCTCGTCGTACAGGAGCGCTTCGTGCCGCAAAATCAGCGACTCGACGAGTCCCTCGGCCGCCAGACCGGCCACCATATCCTCGATGAGCGCGAAGTAGTGCCCCACGACCTTCTGCAGAACCTGGGTACGCTTCTCCGAGGGGATGGTCCCCACTGGCGTACCGGCGCTATCGAGGTACCGACCCAGTTCGTCAAGAACCGTGGCGGAAGCGGCAGATTGTACCAGTCGAGCCGTAGGGAGTGGACCGGGGCGCAGCGGAAGGCATGGGTTCAGTTCGACGTGCAACATCTGTTTGGGACCCTCGGGCGCCAGTTGATCGACGAGCGCGTCAAGATCCTCGTCAGCCAATCCGGCGGTTTGCGTGATGCCTCCAAGCAGGGCTCGTAGCAGGATGCGGTCGGCTCCATTTGCGTCTGCGAGAAGGCTGGCCATGCCCTCCGCGTAGAGGCGCAGATCGACGAGCCCAGGTTCGGCGCCACGGACGCCGACCCAGGGACGTTCACTTTCTGTACCAGGATTGCCGTCCAACGCAGCCCGCCACGCTGAGGGATCGTCGAAGGAAAGGCTCACGTACAGCTCGCCCGTAGACGCGGCTAGCGGCAAGAGCTCGGGGCGGGCGGTGGAAATCTGCCAGGTCCAGAAGGCTGCTGCTTCTACCGTCAGGTGATGGAAACCCTCCAGCCCGTCGGCAACCTCATGGTCGCCAGCACCCAACCACACATTTACGTCTAAGACTTCGACGAGTCTCCCCACCTCGGGTACGTCTGGAAGAGGTCGATAGATCGGCGCAGTAGACGTGCCGTATACGGAGACCACCGGCACGAAGACAGGCCTCTGCGGGCTGGGAACGTCATGACGGTCGTAGCGTTGCTGAACTTCAATGCGCAGCGCTCGAGAGTGGTCCTGTTCGACGAGAAGCATCGTAGGTCTCGCGTCGTCTGACACGTAGTAGCTGTACTCACAGCTCCGGAAGAGCCCGTAGTTGTCCAGTGCGCTCCACGACTGCACACGAGTCGTCTCGTGCAACTCCGTTTCGGCTTGCGCAAATCGCCATAGGAACAAGGGGTCTGAGCCATCCAGCTCTGCCATGACCTGAAGGTCGCTGAGAGAGGTCACGACGACCGGGCCGGTGCGACGCTGGTCCGCGAGTCCCAAGAACGAGGATCGGCCCACGCCTTCGTTGATGATGAGGCGAAGAGTGCACGCGTCCTCGGGAAGAGGCGGGCCGACAGGGTCAATGACGTTCTGCACCCGCAGACCAAGATCCCGGATGGGCCAGTGACCTGCCGGATTGGTCTCGTCGTAGTCGGACAGGTCATCCATGACCACGGCAAGGTCGAGGATCTTGTCCTCAGCAAACGTGAAGGTGCGGCGGGTGATCAGGTTGTCACCCACCTGTTGAGCCGGCCCTGTCGGGACTGCACCACACAACGTCAAAAGGCGGCTGGTGTCTCTCATCGCCTGATAGCACAGTAGGCGCGCAAGCTGGGGTCGGCATGCGTGCAACCCGGCTTGAACGATGAGTTCATGGCGCAGCGCCGTAACCAGTTCGGCTGGATTTGCGACGATCAAGCCATCTTCCATGAGGAGAAGAGGTTTGACTACGAGTCCATCGTCCGGCTCTGGTCCCGTGGTGAGCGTGTGCTCGCCCGGCCGGATACCCCATCCAGCGAGGAGATCGGCGGAACTGGCCGGCAGCAGGTCAGACAGGTCCGTGAAGCGATAGCGGACGGCTTGCCGCAGGGCGGTGAGGGTCTTCTCTCCCGGAACGAACACCTCGTCACTGTGTCGCTCCGGCGGAGCGATACCCCGGTGAAGCCCGGCCCGACGCAGCATGGCGTCGCTCAACCTCAATGCCGTGTGCGCCCACAACTGTGTCTCCTTGACGAACTGCGCCGGCAATCCAGCCTGTCCATCAGGCCCGAGGATGCTCCGCAGCATGAGATCGAGGGTGTGAGCACACCGTGATGTCAGTCCTTGCGCGACGAGACATGGCCCGCCGTGGAAGGAAACCTCGGCGGTGTACAGGTCGTCGTACAAGTCTTCTTGGGCACGGATCTGAGAGCCGCTAACCAGGGGATCCTTGAGCAGCGCTCGGAGCTTGCTGGGTGACAGCCGGGGTGCATCCGGACGGCTGGGGAGGCACGCCCCGATGGAAGCAAGGCGCTGAAGCCTCACAAGGCGCGGAATGTTCTGAGGAATCAACTGCAGAGCGGCTGCCGACGCGACAAGCACGGGGCCATCTACATCGCGCCAAGGGCGGCCGGTCAAGCGGGCAGCGGTCATGCGCGTCTCCTAGGGCTGGCGGACGATCCTTGATGCAGCCGAAGAAATCACTGCGACCAGCAACAAGCGCCTCCGTGCGTCACGGTAGCGCCCAGGACTGACAACGGACGCCTCTTCCCAACCCCGAACGTCCGGCGCCTACGGGATCGAGTTCACCAGGCGCTCGGCATCGCCGACGAGGAACCGGCTCACCCCGTCACTCACTCACAGTGAGCATCCAAGCTCATGATTCGCCAACTATGTCTCTCATGATTTGCCAACAAGGATTCTCCACGCGCTCCCGACCTGCGCGTCTCAGTCCATGATTCGCCAACTAAAGTTCTCGGTCACACGCCAGAGCCGAGGGTTCGCGTAACCGGCTGCTGACCGACGCGGCGGGGCTCGCCCAGCCGGTCCACTTCTTCCCGCTGGTCCCGGACCTGCCGGCCTCGCTGGACGAGCCGCGACGACTCGGGGCGGGGCTCGCCAGCTCGTGGCCGGGGCCGGTGGCGGGCTGATCGAGGCGGTGCCCGGCGCCGTGGACGGCGTCCCGGCGGTGATCCAGCTGGTCAGGATGCTGCTGGGCAGCCGGCCCGGGCAGGCGTTCCTCGGCTCCTGGACCGTACCGAGGGCGGCGTCCGGCACGGTCGCGAAGGTGCAGGCCGCCGAGGGTGCCGCGACCACGAACAGGGGGACGCCCACTTCCCCGACCATCCGCTCACCCTCGTGCGCGCCGCCCTGCACCGGATCACGCCCACGAGCACCTTCGACGACCGCTTCAAGGCCCTGCCGCCGTTCGACGGGCTGGGCACCCCGGAGCCGCTCCCCCACCCGCCGCCGTCCGGGCGCGGCTGGTTCCGGGGCCGCGAGGGTGCCTGAGGGGCGCGGGAGGCCCGGCGGGTGCGGGCCGGTGTCGCCCGCGCCCGCCGGGATCCGCTAGCGCTGTCCGATCCGCAGGAAGGTGATCGAGTTCGCCGGGAAGGTGTAGGTGAACTCGCGCGCCACCCCGTCGAACGTGGACTTCACCGGCGTGACCGGTGTCTCGGTCTCCGAGTTCACCGCGTCGGGGTCCGCCGTCAGCGTGGTCACGCGGGCCTTGGACGCGACCTTGGCGCCGCCCAGGTCGATCGCCGTGCGGGCCGCCGTGGACTGGGCGTTGACGACCTTGACGATCAGGTCGCCGGTCTTCTTGTCCTTGGTCACGACCTGGCGGAACGGCTCGGCCGGCTTGTCGTCGGTGAAGCTGCCCCACTCCTGTCCGTCGAGGTACAGGGTGACCTGGCGGCCCCTCACCTTGATGTCGATGTCGTAGGCGCGGCCCGTCTCGACCGACCCGGCCTTGGAGATCAGCGTCGACTTGCCGCCGTCCACGGCCTGCTCGACGGCGGACTGGGTGTTGTTCCAGCCGCCGAGGTTCCACCAGTAGTAGTTGCCGGTGTCCTTGACGCCGAAGGCGACGAGGAAGCCCTCCTTGCCGGACTTCTTGGTGGCCTTCACATGCAGGTCGTAGTCGTGCCACTTGGTGTCGCCGGCCGAGACCATGGTGTTCTCGGCGGCCACGTCGGTCTGGACGTACTGCCCGTCCTGGACGCTCCAGCTGCCGCCGCCGGTGTGGGTCCACTGCGAGGCGTCACCGGAGAAGTCGTCGCTCAGCAGGGCGTTGCCGTCGGCGTCCGTCACCTTCACGTCGTCGTACGCCGCCGTGGTCGCCCAGGTCGACAGGCCGACCGCACCCGCGATGGGGCCCGTCAGCGACGGTGTCCCGGTGGCCGCGGAGGGCACCACGCGGTCGCCGACATTGGTCATGAAGAGCTTCTGGACCTCGTAGTTGGCGGAGTTCCAGGAGGCGTGGTTGTTGAACCAGACGAGGTCCGGCTGCCACTGGACGTAGTCCTCGTTGGCGAACAGCGGGGCGTACGAGGCGAGTTTGACGACGTCCGCGTTGCGCTCCAGGCCGGTCATGAAGGCCGCTTCGGCGAGACCGTTCTTGAAGGCGTTGCCCCGGGAGGCGTACTCGCCGAGGAAGACCTTCGGACCGCCGCGGTCGTAGGAGTCGTAGCGGTCGTTGTTCTGCAGGAACCACTGCGTGCTGTTGTAGTAGTGCTCGTCGACCATGTCGACCTTGGCGTCCTTGTTCAGCTGCCAGGCCGTGTCGAAGGTCGAACCGGCGTCGTCGGGGCCGGAGTTGGAGATGACGGTGATGTCCGGGTACTTGGCCGCGATGGCGGCGCGGAACTCCTTGAAGCGGGCGAAGAACTCGACCGGGAGGTTCTCCTCGTTGCCGACCTCGATGTGGGTGAGGTGGAAGGGCTTGGGGTGGCCCATCCGGGCGCGCTTCTTGCCCCAGGTCGAGGTGACCGGGCCGTTGGCGAACTCGATGAGGTCGAGGGTGTCCTGGATGTGCCGCTTGAGCAGTGCGTCGTCGTCGACGGCCTGGTTCTGGCCGCAGCCGGTCACCAGGGCGGGGACGACGGGCAGCGGCATGGCGCCGATGTCCTCGGAGAGGCGGAAGTACTCGTAGTAGCCGAGGCCGTAACTCTGGTTGTAACCCCAGACGTTGGAGTTGGTCGCGCGCTCCTCGACCGGGCCGATGGTGTCCTTCCACTGGTAGGAGCGCTTGCGCTGCCAGTCGGAGGCCTCGCTGTAGTCCTCCATCGAGCCGGTGTTGACCAGGCAGCCGCCGGGGAAGCGCACGAAGCCCGGGTGGAGGGCGGCGATCTTCTCGGCGAGGTCCTTGCGCAGGCCGTTCGCCTGGTGCTTGTAGGTGTCGCGCGGGAAGAGGGAGACCATGTCGAGGGCGGCAGCGGCCGAGGAGGCCACGGTCAGGCGGCCGTTGCTGCTGGTGCGGGTGGCGGTGAAGGTGGCCTTGTACTTGGCCCAGCCGCCCTTCGCTGCGACCCGGCGGGCGGTGGCGAGGCTGCCGTCGGCGTCCTGGAGCGAGACCGTGAGGGCCGTGCCGCTCTCGGCGCGGGCCCACACGGAGAAGTCGTACTTCTTGCCCTCCTCGACGTGGACGCCGGTGTTGTATCCGGCGTTGGTCACGGCCGAACCGGCGGCCAGGGAGAGGTAGTTGCGGTTGCGCGCGTTGAGCCGGCCGTCGTCGTTCACGACCTGTCCGGTGCCGTCGACGGTCCAGGAGGTGAGGGGGGTGTACGAGCGGTTGTCGTCCGTGGAGTACTCGAAGGACCGGTTCTGGACGAGCTCGGCGTACAGGCCTCCGTCGGCGGCCCGGTTGATGTCCTCGAAGAAGACGCCGTACATCGTGTCGTCGATCTTCGCCCCCTTGGCGGTGGGGTCGACGGTGATGGCGTAGTCGGCGGTGTCCTCGGCATGGGCGGGGGCCGGCATGAGACCGGCCGTCACCAGGAACGCGGTGGCGGCGAGGCCGAATCTCCAGCGGGTGCGTGACATGGATGCTCCGCGGCTCGATCGGGGGTGCTGTTCGACATATCAGACGCTGATCAACACTTCGAACGGCAAGATAGGGAGGAGGATTCGCGAGGTCAACGGGTCGCGCGGTACCGAAAGTGTCGGAAGGGAGGAACGAGTGGGCGGATTCTGGCCAGTGCCGGAGGTACTGACGTACCTGGCCGGGAGTTGGCGGGTCGAACGTTCCGTGCGGGACCTGGCGAGCGGGGACGCCGGGCACTTCTCGGGCACGACGGTTTTCGGCCCATGGGACGGCGAAGGGCTGCTGCACCAGGAATCCGGCACCTTCACCTGGCAGGGCGTCACCCGCCCCGCCGAGCGCACCTTGCGCTTCCTGCCCGGGACTTCGCCGTCCGAGGCCGAGGTCCGCTTCACCGACGGCCGCTACTTCCACGACCTGGACCTGACCTCCGGCCACCACATCACCGACCACCCCTGCGCGGCCGACCTCTACCGCGGCGAGTTCACCGTCCTCGACCAGCACCACTGGCGCACGGTGTGGCGAGTGGGCGGCCCCACCAAGGACCTCGTCCTCACGACCGAGTACGCACGCGAGACGCGCGCCGGATCAGGCGAAGGCTGAGCGCTGAACTCACGGGCCACGGACACGCGTCGCGACCCGAGGGCAACGCCTGCGAAGGCCGGACCGCGAGCGCGCGGCACGCGTCACGTCCCCAAGGAAAGGCCGAGGCCACACTCACAAGCCTGGCTTCACACCCGCGAGGGCCGGGCCTGCACCGCACCGAACGGGGGATGCGGACCCCACCCACGACGACCCGAGCCACACCCGCAAGGCCCGGCTTCACGCCCGCGAGGCCAGGGCGCACAAGCCGTCGGGCGGAGTCAGAACCACATCCCCGAGGGCCCCAGCCACATCCCCGAGGCCTGACTTCACACCCGCGACGGCCGGGCCGGCTCCGCACCGAACGGGGCCCCGGACCCCACCCGCGACGACCCGAGCCACGCCCGCAAGGCCAGACTTCACGTCCACGAGGCCTGGGCGCACAAGCCGTCAGGCGAAGTCAGAACCACATCCCCGAGGGCCCGAGCCACGTCCCCAAGGAAGGGCCGAGGCCACACTCACAAGCCTGGCTTCACACCCGCGAGGACCGGCACCGCACCGAACGGGGCTACGGACGCCACCCGCGACGACCCGAGTCACGCCCGCAAGGCCTGGCTTCACGTCCGCAAGGCCTGGGCGCACGAGCCGTCAGGCGGAGTCAGAACCGCATCCCCGATGCGACGACTCGGGGCACGGCACCGCGGGCGGAGCACCCGCCGAGCTCACGCCCGTGTCGGCTGGGCCTGGGTGCCGTCGAAGCGCAGGTTCCAGCGGCGCGCGTGGCCGGTGACGGTGGTCGTGGAGAGGGGGCGGACGTCGATGTTCCAGTACGTCGACGGCGGCGCCTTGAGGGCGTACACCACCGCGGCGCGGACCACCGAGGGCTCGGCGACGGCGACGATACGGCCGCCGTCGTCCACGGGCCGGGTGTCGAGCCAGCCGCCGACGCGGGAGATGAAGGCCAGCAGCGACTCACCGCCGTGCGGGATGCCGCGCGGGTCGGCCAGCCAGGCGTCCACCGCCTCCGGTTCGCGCGCCATCGCCTCGCCCAGTGTCAGCCCGCGCCAGCGGCCCATGTCGCAGTCCCGCAGGGCGAGTTGCACGAGCGGGGCGTAGCCGAGCGCGTCCCCGGTCGCACGGCTGCGCGGGGTCGGTGAGCAGTAGCGCAGTTCGGCCGCGGCCAGCGGCAGCAGGTTCCCCGCGGCGCGCTGCACCTCGTCCCAGCCGGCCTGGTCGAGCGGCCGGTCGTCCTCGAAGCGCTCCGCGAGCAGCGGGGAGCTGCGGGCGGCTGCGACGAATGTGACCCGAAGTGACATGCGGCGATGGTGAGTGGAGAAAGTGCGCAGGTCAAGAGGTGTTACCCGGGAGTTACGCAGGGTTGGCGGAACCTTACTGCAAGGTCAGGACCTGCCGGACAACTCACCAGAAACGAGGGACCTTAGTAGAGGTAGGCCATCCAGTGATCGGGGTTCGCGAGCGGCGCGAAGCCGGCCTTCTCGTACACCCCGTGCGCGTCATGCGTGGCGAGCAGGATGCGGCGCAGCCCGTACGGCCGCAGCTCCTCGCGTACGGCATCGACGAGCGCGGTCCCGATCCCCTTGCCCCGCACGGACGGATCGACGTACACATCGCACAGCCACGCGAAAGTGGCCCGGTCGGTGATGATCCGGGCATACGCCACCTGCTCCCCCGAAGCCGTCTCATAGACCCCGAAGTTGAGCGATCCCCCGATCGCCCTGTCCTGCTTCTCCCGGGGGCGGCCGAGCGCCCAGTACGCGTCGGTGGAAAGCCAGTGGTGGACGCGGGCGGCGTCGATACGATCGGGGTCGGTGGAGATCTCGTAGCCGGCGGCGAGGTCGTTCATGCCGGGATCCTCGCAGGGCGGGAGGTCCGGGTCGAACGGTTTCCCGGGGGCGTTGTCAGTGCCGGATGCGAGGCTGAGTCCATGACCGAGATCACGGGCCCCGCCGACTACACGTGGCTGAAGGAGCGGTACGAGCTCCTGATGCAGGCGTACTGCGTCACCCTGGTCCGGGGGCTCACGGCCGACGAACTGCTGGAAGAGCTCAAGGCCGAGCCCGCGGGCCGGCTGACCGGCGTCGACCTGCTGGCCGACCCGTCTTATGACGCGTCCGACGACGGCGGGCTATTCGTGGGCGCGGCGACCCTGGACGGCTGGGCGCTGATGCTCGAGTTCAACGGCTACCTTGGCGTCACTCCCGAGGCCATGCTCCCCGTCTCGCGCGGGCGCCGAGTGGTCTCCCACTTCCGCAACGTCAACGCGGTGGACGACTTCTACTGGTTCGAGGACGGCGACATACGCCTGCACTTCCAGCCACTCTTCCCCAACGCCCGCGACGGCAGCCGTCCCGACGGACTCCTCGCGGAGATGCGGGAGTCGGGCTTCGACCTGCGCGACACCGACGACCGGGACTTCGGCCCGCACACCGAGGCGTCCTTCGCGCTGGCGCACCGCCTCACCGGCGTACGCCTGACGCCTGAGCTGTTCGCCTCCGCCGAGTTCAGGTGCGGTATCGCCCCGGTCGGCTAGAGCACCTCGTCCGCCGCCTGCCGCAACCGCCGTACCCCCTCCGCGATCTCCCCGACCCCCGCCACCGCCGCGAAGCTCAGCCGCACATGCCCCGCCGGTGGCTCCGCGCTGAAGTACGGGCGGCCGGGGGTGATCGCGACCCCCGCGCGCAGGGCGGCCGCCGTCAGCGCGGCCTCTCTCCTGGAGCCGAAAGCCTGGGTGCTCCCGGAACCGTCCGGCAGGCGCAGCCAGAGGTGGTAGCCGCCCGAGGGGACGTGCGGGAGGGCGAGTTCGGGGAGGTGGAGGCCGAGCGCCGTGGTCATGGCGTCCCGGCGCGTCTTCAAGTCCGTGGAGATCGCCCGCAGATGGCGCGGCCAGGCGGCCGACCCCACGAGTTCCAGCGCCGCCTCCTGCAAGGGACGCGGCACGAAGAAGGTGTCGACGACCTGGATCGCGCGCAGCCGTTCCAGCACCGGGCCCCGCGCGGCGAGCGCGCACACCCGGAAGCTGGGCGAGGTCGCCTTGGTCAGCGAGCACACGTGGACGACGACCCCGTCGGCGTCCTCGGCGGCCAGCGGACGCGGCAGTTCGCCCGCGTCCGCGTGCACGAGCCGTCGTACGAAGTCGTCCTCGACGACGAACGCGCCGGCCTCGCGCGCGATGCGCAGCACCTCGCCCCGGCGTTCGGGGGCGAGGACCGCGCCGGTCGGGTTCTGGAACAGCGGCTGGCAGACGAACACCCGGGCGCCGGTTGCCCGGAAGGCGTCGGCCAGCAGCTCCGGCTTGACCCCGTCCGGGTCGACCGGGACGGGCACGGGCCGCAGCCCGGCCGCTCGGGCGATCGCCAGCAGGCCGGGATAGGTGGGCGACTCGACGAGCACCGGGGCCCCGGGAGCGGCCAGCGCACGCAGCGCGATGGTCAGCGCCGACTGCCCGCCGGCGGCGATCAGCACCTCCGCCGCCGTGACGGAGCCGCCGATGCTCCGCGCGAACCACGAGCGCAGCTCCGTCAGCCCCTCCATGGGCGGCCGGCCCCAGGCGCCGGGACGGCGTGCGGCGCGGGAGAGCGCGGCGGCGAGTGCCTGCTCGGGCTGGAGCGAGGGGTGCAGATAGCCGCCGGTGAACTCGATCACCTCGGGCGGCGGCTCGGTGAGGGAGACCAGGACACCGCTCGCGTCCACCGAGCGCGGCACGAGGTCGGTGGCGGCGTCCGCGCTCAGCGCCACCTCCTGCCAGGAGGTGTCCCCCACCGGCGCGGCCGTCGTCCGCGGTACCGCCCGGAACACCCCGGCGCCGGGCCGGGTGACGACGAGCCCCTCGGCGGCCAGCTGCGCCAGCGCCCGGGAGACCGTCACCGGGCTCACCCGGTACTGCTCGACCAGGGTCCGGCTGGAGGGGAGCTTTCCACCAGCAGAGTAGCGGTTCAGTTCACTTCTCAGCCGTTCCGCCAGCTCATCGACGCTGCTACGCTCTTGCATGAGAGTACAGAGTAGCGCTACTGACCCGATCACGATAGCGGTCGGCACCAAGCCGAACACCACCGCCGGCACCCTGGTGGCCGCCCTCGGCGTCGTCGCCTTCTCCCTCACCTTCCCCGCGACGGCATGGGGTCTGGAGGGCTTCGGGCCCTGGTCACTGGTCGGGGTGCGAAGCGTGCTCGCCGCGCTGATCGCCGGATCCTGTCTGCTGGCGCTGCGTGTTCCCGTTCCCGCCCGCCGCCACTGGGCGGGGCTCGCGGTGGTCGCCGGCGGTGTCGTCGTCGGCTTCCCGATGCTCACCACTCTCGCGCTGCGGACCTCGACCACCTCCCACGCCGCCGTGGTGGTCGGCCTGCTCCCGCTCACCACGGCGGCGTTCTCCGCCCTGCGCATGGGCACCCGCCCGTCCCGTACCTTCTGGACGGCCGCCCTCGCGGGCGCGGCCGCGGTCCTCGCCTTCACCGTGCAGCAGAGCGGTGGCGCCCTCACCTCCGCCGACCTGTATCTCTTCGGCTCCCTGCTGGTGTGCGCGGCCGGCTACACCGAGGGCGGCCGGCTGGCCAAGGTCATACCGGGCTGGCAGGTCGTCGGCTGGGCGCTGGTGCTGTGCCTGCCGTTCTCCGTGCCCGCGACCGTGGTGGCCCTGTCGTACGAACCCGTGCACCTCACCGCGCACAGCGTGACCGGACTGCTGTGGGTCGCGGCGGGCTCGCAGTTCCTCGGTCTGGTCGTCTGGTACCGGGGCATGGCGATGATCGGCATCCCCAAGGCCAGCCAGTTGCAGTTGGCCCAGCCCCTGCTCACACTGGTGTGGTCAGTGCTGCTGCTGGGTGAGCACCTGACGGTGGCCGCCCCGCTGACGGCCGCGGCGGTACTCGTCTGCATCGCCGTCACCCAGCGGGCGCGAGGCTGAGCGGCGCGCACGGGACGGTCCAACCGGGCCGCCGCGCCGTAAACTCAAGGCCTCGGACCGCTGCTCCCGCACCTCGTGAGGAGGACCCGCAGATGCTTGCAACCGTGGGCGACCAGCTTGTGCAGCACGGCAGGGTGGTCGGACAGCACGACAAGATCGGCGAGATCGTCGAAGTGATGGGGCAAGGGGGCAACCCCCCGTTCCGCGTCCGCTTCGAGGACGGGCACGTGGGCGTGTGCTCGCCCGGCCCCGACACCGAGATCCGTCACAAGGACACCGCGCACTAGGTCAGCGTGAAGGCCTCGCCGGCTGCTGGTAGTGGTCGGCGACCACGCGCGCCATCGCGCCGACGGGATCCGCCGACACCTCCTTGGCCGCGAAGAAGACATGCCCGCACAGCTCCGGGTGGTCCTTGGCGAGGGTGAGGTGCCGGGACAGTTCGGCGGGGTCCTGCCAGGCGGCCGGCTGGGCCGGATCCCCCGCTTTGTACAGGGCCTCGCCCAGATACAGCTTCGTCCTGCTCCCCCGCGCCACCTCCGCCCACCAGGGCGCCAGTTTCGCGTAGTCGGCGGCGGCGAAGCCGATGTTCCAGTAGAGCTGCGGCACGAGGTAGTCGATCCAGCCCTCGCGGACCCACTTGCGGGTGTCCGCGTAGTTGTCGTCGTAGGACTGCACACCCGCCCGCGTCTCGGAGCCGAGCGGATCGGTGGCGACGTTGCGCCACACCCCGAAGGGGCTGATGCCGAAGCGGGTGGCGGGCCGGGTCTGCCGGATGCGGGCCGCGGTCTCCCGCACCAGTCGGTCGATGTTGTCCCGCCGCCAGGCGGCCCGGGTGGCGAAGCCGCCGCCGTGCTCGTCGTAGGCCGCGTCGTCGTCGAAGGTCTGGCCCGCCACCGGGTACGGATAGAAGTAGTCGTCGAAGTGGACCGCGTCCACCGGGTACTTCTCCACCGCGTCCAGGATCGCGTCCTGCACGAAGGAGCGGACCTCGGGCAGCCCGGGGTTGTAGTAGAGCTTCCCGCCGTACGCCACCACCCACTCCGGGTTCCGGCAGGCGGGGTGGGAGGCGACCAGTTTCGTCGGGTCCGCCTGGATGGAGACACGGTAGGGGTTGAACCAGGCATGCAGCTCCAGGCCCCGCTCGTGCGCCTCCCGCACGGCCGTGCCGAGCGGGTCCCAGCCGGGGGACGTGCCCTGGGTGCCGGTGAGGTACTGCGACCAGGGCTCGTACGGCGAGGGCCAGAGCGCGTCCGCGGTGGGCCGTACCTGGAGGATCACGGTGTTGAGACGGTCCGCCACCGCCTTGTCGAGGTGCGCGATCAGCTCGGCGCGCTGCTGGGCGGCGGTCAGCCCGGTCCTGGAGGGCCAGTCGCGGTTGGCCACGCTGGCGATCCAGACGCCCCGCGTCTCCCGGACCTCGCGCGGCCGGCGGGCCGGTGCGGCCGACGCGGTGCCCGACGCTGTCGTGACCGTGGACAGCACGGCCAGTCCGAACGCCCGGCGTGACAAACGCCCCATCCGTACACCCCGAAACACGGCGGATCCGCCCGACCGCGGACCGTTCGCGCCCAGGATGCCCGACCCCGCCGATCGATCATCGATACTTTCCAGTAACGTGCACGAACGGAGCAGGGCATCTCCACAAAGAGACCCCTGGACAGTCCGTAGACCAGCGAAAGGGACGATGTGACCGACATCGAGCGCGTCGGAGTAGTGGGCTGCGGCCAGATGGGGGCCGGCATCGCCGAGGTCTGCGCCCGTTCCGGACTGGACGTGAAGGTCGCCGAGACCACCGGTGAGGCCCTGGAGATCGGCCGGACCCGGCTGTTCAACTCGCTGACGAAGGCCGCCGAACGCGGCAAGATCAGCGAGGAGGAGCGCGACGCGACCCTGGCGCGCCTGTCCTTCACCACCGACCTCGGCGAGTTCTCCGAACGCGATCTGGTGATCGAGGCCGTCGTCGAGAACGAGCAGGTGAAGACCGAGATCTTCCAGGTGCTCGACCAGGTCATGACGCGCCCGGACGCGATCCTCGCCTCCAACACCTCCTCCATCCCCCTGGTGAAGCTGGCGGTCGCCACCTCGCGCCCCGATCACGTCATCGGCATCCACTTCTTCAACCCGGCCCCGGTGCAGAAGCTCGTCGAGCTGATCCCGGCGCTCACCACGTCCGAGGGCACGATCAGCCGCGCCCAGGCCTTCGCCGAGAAGCTGCTCGGCAAGCACGCGATCCGCGCCCAGGACCGCTCCGGGTTCGTGGTCAACGCGCTTCTCGTGCCGTATCTGCTCTCCGCCATCCGGATGTTCGAGTCGGGCATCGCGGGCCGCGAGGACATCGACAACGGCATGGAGATGGGCTGCGCCCACCCGATGGGCCCGTTGAAGCTGTCGGACCTGATCGGTCTGGACACGATCGTCTCCATCGCCAATTCGATGTACGACGAGTACAAGGAGCCGCTCTACGCCGCTCCCCCGCTGCTCCAGCGCATGGTCGACGCCGGCCGCCTGGGCCGCAAGACCGGCTCCGGCTTCTACACCTACGGCTGACCGCGTCGCCTGACATCTCCCGGCCGTGTGCACAGTGCCCGTTACAGGGTGCTGATGACACAGTGCGACGAACACGGGCCCGGCACTCTTCGGAGCGCCGGGCCCGCCGTATTCACACACCGTGTGCGCGCCGGGCCCGCATATGCCTGTCGCACACGCTCCCCACGCGCCCACCAGGCGAGTTGACTCCTCATGCGCATGCAAGGGATGTGACGACTACGGAAAGGAGCGGACCAGTGACCGCCGACCCGGAGCATCCCGTGGTCCATGGAGAACTCGCAGAGTTACGCCGCCGACTCGATGTCGCGTACGCGCGCGTCGAGGGAGGGCTCGCTCTGCTCAGCCATCGCACGGAGGAGACCGACAAGGAACTGGACGACCTCAGCGCACGCATCGTCGTACTGGAACACGCCCGTTGGCCCCTGCCCGCCGTCGCGGCCGTCACGGCCGTGGGCGCGCTGATCGCGACGGTCTGGCAGGCCATCGGACACTAGAGCGCGGGACGCGGTGGGGGGATTCAGGGCACAGCGTCCTGCCCGAGCCTGAGATGGTGCAGCAGGAGTAGTGCGGCCGCCATGTTGGCGGCCGGGACCTCCCCGCGGGCGACCATGTCGGGGACGAGCTTGAGGGGGACCCATTCCCGGCGGTCCGACTCGAAGTCGTCCACGGGGTGTCCGATGTACTGGCCCTCCTCGGCCCAGTAGATGTGGTGCCGGGCGTCGGTGAGTCCGTTGGACGGTTCCACGCTCATGAGGTGGTGCAGAGGTCCCGGTCGCCAGCCGGTCTCTTCCTCGAGTTCCCTGGCGGCCGCGCACACGATGTCCTCGCCGTCCTCGACGACGCCCGCGGCCAGTTCCCACCCCCAACTGTCGGTGATGAAGCGGTGGCGCCACAGGAGGAGGACCTCGTTGGCCTCGTTCACCACCGTGGCCACGGCGACGGGCCGCAGCCGTATCAAAAAGTGATCGAGATGCCGACCGTCCGGCAGCTCGACATCCGCGAGGTTGACGCTGAACCAGCGGTTTTCATACACAGTTTGTTCGTTCTGTTTCGTCCACTGCACGGTTCTGCCACCTTCCGCTGAGTAAGTGGCAATATCGCAGCAGGAGCAGTTCGGCAGCAGACGCAGAACGGCCTCGCACCGCCGCGGCGCAGTGTCTCGACAGGGGTTTACAGCGGTACGCGCAGAGCTCCGTCGATGAGCTCGGCCGCTTCGGAGGTGCCCGCACAGCCGCTGCGGACCAGGTGTTCGCGTACCGCGCGGAGTCTGTCGCGCAGACGCTGGGACTCCATCCCGCGGGCCTGTTCGGCCATCTGCACCGCGGTGGCCACCGCCTTGTCGGCGTTGCCCTGGCGCAGCTCGATCGTGCTGAGCATCGCGAGCCGGTGCACCCGGCCCCGGTCGTGGGCCGGATTGTCGACGGCCAGGGAGGCATGCTCGCGCGCCGCCACCAGCTCGCCGAGGCTGAGCAGCGCCTCCGCCACCTGGACATTGACCAACCCCGGCTGGACATAGCCGGTTTCGTCGGGTTCGTATCCCCGCCGGATGCGTTCGGCGGCCTGCTCGGCACGCCGGATGCAGGACAGCGCGCTCGTGCCGTCGCCGAGGTGCGCGTACGCCTTCGCCTGCATCGCGTACAGGTCGGAGGCGAGCGCGGGGGTGATGTGCCGGCCCGCTGCACGCAGCGCGGCCTCCGCGAAGGCGACGGCCTGCCGGTTCTCCCGCATGAACAGCGACTGGTTGACGAGGAGCGCAATCACATAGGCGCCGAGCCCCCTGTCCCCGCTGGCCTTCGCCAGGCGCAGCGCCTGATGGAAGTACCGCTGGGCGAGACCGTGCGCGTCGGAGTCGTAGGCACAGATCCCGGCGACGGCCACCAACCCGCCCGTGGCCCGGTGCAGTTGACGACCCGTCTCGTCGGTGTAGCTGCCGCGCAGCAGCGGGGCGGCCTCGGCGTTGAGGAAGCCGACGATCCGGGTGCGGGTCGCGATGCCGCCGGCCTTGCGGTACATCTGCTCGTAGTGCGTACGGGCGGCGCGCAGCATCTCCAGGTCGCCGGCGGTGACCCGGTGCCGCCCTCCGCGCGACACATCGACGTCCTCGGGCGGGTTCTCCCACTCCCACACCGGCATGACGGCGGGCGTGCCGGTGACGGCGGGGGCGCCCAGTATGTGCGGCCGCTGCTGCTCGTCGGAGCGCCACAGCGCGGTGGCCCGCTCCACGAACCCGGACAGCGAGGTGACGTGCGGGGCGGAGGGCTCACCGGGGACACCGAGGCCGATGTCGTCGAGGTTGACGGTGCGGTGCAGCCGGGCGGCGAGCACCTCGCAGATCAGGTCGGGCACCTGACCGCGGGGTCGCTGGCCCTTCAACCACCGCGCTACGGCGGTGTGTTCGTACCGGAGCGCGAGCCCGCGCGCACGTCCGGCCTGGTTCACGTGTGCGGCCAACCCCGCGTGCGAGATTCCCGCTTCGTCCAGGATCGCGTCGAGCAGAGTGTTGGGCTGCATATATGCCCCCCGGATGGCTCGGTGCCGTCAGAGTAGTGGGTGTGGCTTCACACGGGGTGTGAACGGAGTGCTCGAATCCGTAGCGTGCGCGCACTGTCGCGGAGAGTTTCCAGCCGGTTGACTGAAATGCCTCGCAAGAGGCCGGCCGGGCCGCCGGCTCCCCCTCGTACAGTGCGGCGGCCCGTCTCCGCGCCGTCCGCCCAGCTGCCTGCCCGACACTCCGTGGCAGGGCGGACGGCTGCCGCCGGCTTGGCCGCACGACTGATCGCCGGGTGCCTAAAGGTGCGTTGTCGGCTGCGGCTGTGATGTGGCTGGTCGCGCAGTTCCCCGCGCCCCTGGGGCATGCCCCTGGCAACGCTCGTTGCGCAGTACCAGTAGGGCGATGTCGTCCGTGGGGGTTCCCGCCGCATGGCGCAACAGGCCTGCGAAGACCGTACCGAGTACCGCCTGAGGAGCACCGTCGGCAGCTTTCGCCAAAGCCCCGGGCAGGGAGAAGAACCGGCCATGAGCGTCTCTCGTGTCCTCCGCCCCGTCCGTGTGGAGGACCAGGGTCTCGCCGGGGAGGAAGTATCCGCAGTGCACGGGCGGCAGTTCGGGTGGGAGGGGGAACGGTCCGAGTGGAGGGAGGGGGTCCGCTCGGGTCAGGGGGGCGACCCGGGCGCCGCTCAGCAGGTACGGCCACGGGTGGCCGCAGTTCAGTGCGCATACGTCGCCGTCCCGGCCGATCTCCAGAAGCAGTACGGTGACGAACTCCTCGGCGACCGGGTCGTCGTCCCGGGCCCGCTCGCGCAGATGTCTGCCCAGCGCGCGCTCCAACCGGCGCAGCACACCGCCGAGTTCGGGCTCGTCATGGACCGCCTCACGGAAGCTGCCGAGGACGGCGGCGACGGTGCCGAGAGCGGCGAGCCCATGCCCACGGACGTCACCCATGACGACCCGTACGCCGTACTCGGTGGCGATCACCTCGTACAGGTCACCGCCGACAGAGGCACCGCGGTCCGCGGAGAGCTGGGCGGCGGCGATGTCCAGCCCCTCGACGCGCGGCGGCAGCGGTCGCAGCAGGGCACTCTGCGCGGCACCGGCCACCTGCCGGATCTGCCGGAGTTCACGCAGCAGCGCGTGCCGGACGTGAAGGATCAGCCCGGTGCCGACGACGAAGAACACGGCACTGGTCGCGAGGCGTGCCTCGAAGCCGGTCTGCTGGGCGAGCGGACAGGTCAGCTTGTACGAGACCGCCACGGCCCCCCACGCGGTGGGTAACCCCAGCGAGAGCACCCTGCGGGGAAGCCGACCCCTGATACGGATCATGCCGATGGCCCCCAATAGGCCCAGACAGCACAGAAGGACCGACCCCGAAGGGCCGGTCCGATTCTGTCGACAGCATGACCCGGAAGGACCAGATCACCAGGAAATGTCACTCGATTGAGTGAGGTGACTGCACGCGCCGCGACCAGTCACAGCTCACCCGCACCCGGCACACGACATCAGCCGCGCAGGACCGCTCCCGTACGCTCACCCGCGAGGGCGACAGCCGCATCCCTCGCAGCCGAAGCCTCATCCACGGTCAGGGTGCGATCAGCCGCCCGGAACCGCAGCGCGTACGCGAGCGACTTCTTGCCGTCCCCGAGCTGCTCCGCGTTCTCGTACACGTCGAACAACCGGATCGCCTCGAGAAGCGGACCCGCACCCTCACGCAGCGCGTCCTCGACCTCGGCATGCGGCACGAACTGGTCCACGACCAGTGCCACATCCTGCGTGGCGACAGGGAACGTGGAGATGCCCGGCGCCCGGGGCGTGTCGTCGCCGACTGCCTCCAGCGCATCCAGGTCCAGCTCCATCGCGGAGGTGCGCGCGGGCAGCCCGAACGCCTTCACGACCCGCGGGTGCAGCTCGCCGGCGTGCCCGACGACCTTCTCGACGCCCTCGGCGACGACCACGAGCTCGGCGCACCGCCCCGGGTGCCACGGCCCGTACTGCCCACCGCGGACGACCAGTTCGGCACCGGCCTCGCGGGCGACGGCCCGGGCCGCCTCGACCGCGTCGGCCCAGTCCGCCGGACGGCCCTTGCCCCACCAGCCGGCCTGCTCACGGGCGCCCGCGAGAACGGCCGCCACGTGCCGCGGTTGCGCGGGCAGCGCGGCGTTCAGCGAGGCGAGCTCCTCGTCCGTGGGACGCCGGTCGACGGGCAGCGAAACGGCGACGCGCTGCTCCTCGCGCGGGTTGAAGACCAGACCCGTCTCGAAGAGGGCCAGGTCGTGCGAGCCCCGTCCGTCGTTGCGCCGCAGCGCACCGAGGAGACCCGGCAGCAGCGACGTACGCAGCGCGGGCTCCTCGTCGTTGAGCGGGTTGGTCAGCTTGACGACGCGGCGGGCCGGGTCGTCGGCCTCCAGCAGAAGCTGGTCGAAGACCTGCTCACCGAGGAAGGGGTAGTTCGGCGCCTCGACGTACCCGGCACCGGCCAGCGCCCGGCCGACGCGGCGGTGCAGCCGCTGCCGGTGGGTGAGGCCGCGGCCCGAGGGGGGCTTGGGCAGCGTGGAGGGCAGGTTCTCGTAGCCCTCCAGGCGGATGACCTCTTCGGCCAGGTCGTTGACCTCGGTGAGGTCGGGACGCCAGGACGGCACGGTGACGATCAGCTCGTCCTGCCCGTACACGTCGCAGCCGACCTGCTGGAGACGGCGTACGACGGTCTCTCGGCCGTACTCCACACCCGCGACCTTGTCGGGGTGGTCGGCCGCGACGGCGATGCTGTGCGGCGCCGACGGTGCGGCGACCTCGGTGACGCCGGCGTCGGCGGTACCGCCCGCGAGCAGCACGAGGAGGTCGACGGTGCGCTGGGCGGCGGCCGCGGCGGCCGCCGGGTCGACACCGCGCTCGAAGCGCCGGGACGCCTCGGAGGAGAGCTTGTGGCGCCGGGCCGTACGGGCGATGGAGACCGCGTCGAAGTGCGCGGCCTCGATGACCACGTCGGTCGTGCCTTCGGCTTCCTCGTGGTCGGCGATCTCGGTGTTCGCGCCGCCCATGACACCCGCGAGGCCGATCGGGCCGCGCTCGTCGGTGATGACCAGGTCCTCGGCGTGCAGCTTCCGCTTGACGCCGTCGAGGGTGACGATCTCCTCGCCCTCACCGGCCCGGCGGACGCCGATCGTGCCCTGGACCAGCTTGCGGTCGTAGGCGTGCAGCGGCTGGCCGAGCTCCATCATCACGTAGTTGGTGATGTCGACGGCGAGTGAGATCGGGCGCATGCCGACCTTCTGGAGCCGGCGCTGGAGCCAGAGCGGGGAGCGGGCCTCGGGGCTGAGACCGCTCACCGTACGGGCCGTGAAGCGGTCGCAGCCGAGCGGCTCGGAGACCTGCACCGGGTAGCCGTACGCGTTGGGCCCCGGGACGTCCAGGAGCGCCGGGTCGCGCAGCGGCAGACCGTAGGCGATGGCGGTCTCGCGGGCGACGCCGCGGATGGACAGACAGTCGCCGCGGTTGGCGGTGACGGCGATGTCCAGGACCTCGTCGACCAGTTCGAGGAGCTCGATGGCGTCCTTGCCGACCTCGGTCTCCGGCGGCAGCACGATGATGCCGTGGCTGCCGTCGTCGCCCATGCCCAGCTCGTCGCCGGAGCAGATCATGCCGTGGGACGTCTTGCCGTACGTCTTGCGCGCGGAGATCGAGAAGCCGCCCGGCAGGGTGGCGCCGGGGAGGACCACGACGACCTTGTCGCCGACGGCGAAGTTGCGGGCGCCGCAGACGATCTCCTGCGGCTCACCGGTGCCGTTGGCCTGACCGACGTTCACCGTGCAGAAGCGGATCGGCTTCTTGAAGCCCTCCAGCTCCTCGATCGTCAGCACCTGGCCGACGACCAGCGGGCCCTTGAGGTCGGCACCGAGGTGCTCGACGGTCTCGACCTCGAGGCCCGCCGAAATGAGCTTGGCCTGGACGTCACGGCCGGTTTCGGTCGCCGGCAGGTCGACGTACTCCCGCAGCCAGGAAAGCGGGACCCGCATCAGATCTCCATCCCGAACGGCCGAGTGAACCGGACGTCACCCTCGACCATGTCTCGCATGTCTTCGACGTTGTGGCGGAACATCAGCATCCGCTCGATGCCGAACCCGAAGGCGAACCCGCTGTACTTCTCGGGGTCGACACCGCAGGCGGTCAGCACCTTGGGGTTGACCATGCCGCAGCCGCCGAGTTCGATCCAGCCCTCGCTGGAGCAGGTACGGCAGGGGCGGTCGGGGTTGCCGACGGACTCGCCGCGGCAGACGTAGCAGACCATGTCCATCTCGGCGGACGGCTCGGTGAAGGGGAAGAAGTTCGGCCGCAGCCGGGTCTTCATGCCCTCGCCGAACAGGGACTGGACCATGTGGTCCATGGTGCCCTTGAGGTCGGCCATGGTGAGGCCCTCGTCGACGGCCAGCAGCTCGACCTGGCGGAAGACCGGGGTGTGCGTGGCGTCCAGCTCGTCGGTGCGGTAGACGACACCGGGGCAGATCACGTACACCGGCAGCTCGCGGTCGAGCAGCGAGCGGATCTGCACGGGCGAGGTGTGGGTGCGCAGCACGACGCCGGACTCGGTGCCGCCCTCGGGGCCCTGCACGAAGAAGGTGTCGGCCTCGCCGCGGGCCGGGTGGTCCGGGCCGATGTTGAGGGCGTCGAAGTTGAACCACTCCGCCTCGACCTGCGGGCCCTCGGCGACCTCGTAGCCCATGGCCACGAAGACGTCCTCGATGCGCTCCGACAGGGTGGTGAGCGGGTGGCGGGCGCCGGCCGGTACACGGTCGTACGGCAGCGTGACGTCCACCGACTCCTCGACCAGGACTCGCGCGTCGCGCTCGGCCTCGAGCTCGGTCTGACGGCCTGCGAGCGCCTTGTTCACGGCGCCGCGGGCCTGTCCGACGAGCTTTCCGGCGGCGGCCTTGGCCTGCGGGGGCAGGGCGCCGATCTCGCGGTTGGCGAGGGCCAGCGGCGAGGTGCCGCCGGTGTGGGCGACCTTGGCCTCCTGGAGCGCGTCGAGGGAGTCCGCGGCGGCGAAGGCGGCGAGCGCCTCGTCCCGCATGCGCTCGATCTCTTCTGGCTTCAACGCCTCGACCTCTACAGGGTCGTACGACTTGTTCGGTGCCGACATCTCTTCCCGTGCTTCCGATTGGCTGGCTGAAGGTCCCCGTCACCGACTCACACAGAGGTCAGAGGGCCGTCCATGGGACACAAAGGTGCCAAAGGCCGAGTCTAACGGGGTGGGGGTGTACGAATGCGCCCGTGGGCCGCTAGGCGAGATACGCCGGCGCCGCCACGGGCAACGTAAATCGGAACTCCGCGCCGCCCTCGGGGGCGCGGCCGACGGTGATGGTGCCGCCGTGGGCTTCGACGATGCCCTTGACGATGTACAGCCCGAGGCCCGTGCCGCCGCGCTTGCTGCCCCGCCAGAAGCGGGTGAAGACGCGGTTCATGGACTCCTCCGGGATGCCGGACCCCTCGTCGCTCACCGTGACCGACGTACCGACGTCCTCCCCTTCCCGGGGCGACGCCGAGGGCGTGACGTCAATCGTGACCGTTCCCTCGCCGTGGCGCACGGCATTTTCGAGCAGGTTGCTGAGCACCTGGTCGATCTTGTCGGGGTCGGCCCACAGCATGGGCAGCGGCTGCTCGATGCGCAGCAGGAACCGGTCGGCGGTCTGCCCGGCGGCGACGTAGGCCTGGATGTGCCGCCCCACCGCGGCGCCGATGTCGACGGGCTGGCGCCGCACCTCCAGGCGTCCGGAGTCGATGCGCGAGATGTCGAGCAGCTCGGCGATGAGCCGGGTGACCCGGTCGGCGTCGGCGTCGACGGTCTCCAGCATCAGCCGCTTCTGGTCGTCGGTGAACCGTTCCCACTTGGCGAGCAGTGTGGCGGTGAAGCCCTTGACGGAGGTGAGCGGTGAGCGCAGTTCATGGGCGACGGTGGCGATCAGTTCGGCGTGACTGCGCTCGGTGCGGCGCCTGGCCTCGGTGTCGCGGAGGCACACGACGACGCGGTGCACGGGCCCGAGGGGCTCGGTGCGTACGTACTGCGCGGAGACGAGGACCTCGTGTCCGCCGGGAAGGAGCAGATTCCGCTCGGGCTGGCGGCGCCGGATGGCGAGCCCCTCGTAGGGGTCCGTCACCTGCCACCAGCGCCGGCCTTCCAGGTCCTCTAACGGCAGCGCCTTGTCGAGCCGCTGTCCGAGGGCCTCGGCGGCGGGTACGGCGGTGATGCGCTGGGCGGCGGCGTTGAAGCAGACGACCCGGCCGTGCTCGTCGGCGACGACCAGTCCGTCGGGCAGGAGGTCGGGATCGATGCCGGGCCCGGCCAGGTCACCGGGGCCGGACGCGGACCCGTGCCGCATGTCCCGTGCTCCCGGTGCGCTGCTCGTGCCGACGCTCATATCCCCGTACCCCACCTCTTCGACGGAGGGCCCCCGAGCTGGTCACCCTACTAGCTCTCGGTGACGGAGCGGCACCCTCCGGAGGCGCGCTGTGCACGGGCCGACGCGTAGAGACATACGGCGGCGGCGGTCGCCAGGTTCAGGCTCTCGGCCTTCCCGTGGATCGGAACGCGCACGACGGCGTCCGCGAGCGCGCGGGTCTCCTGCGGGAGCCCCCACGCCTCGTTCCCGAAGATCCAGGCGGTCGGCCCGCCCATGGTCCCCTTGTCGAGCTCGTCGTCGAGGTCGTCGGTCCCGGCCCCGTCAGCGGCGAGGATCCGCACACCGGCGTCCTTGAGCCCCTGGACCGCCTGCTCCACGGGGACCCCGACGGCGACGGGGAGATGGAAGAGGGAGCCCACGGAGGCCCGTACGGCCTTGGGGTTGTAGAGATCCACGGACGCGTCGGTCAGGACGACGGCCTCGGCCCCGGCGGCGTCCGCGCACCGCAGCACGGTCCCGGCGTTCCCGGGGTCGCGGACGTTCGCGAGCACGGCGACGAGCCGGGGGCGGGCGGCGAGGATCTCCTCGAAGGGGGTGTCGAGGAACCGGCACACACCGACGAGCCCCTGCGGGGTGACGGTGGTGGAGATGTCGGCGATGACGTCCTCGGAGGCGAGGTGCACCCGCGCTCCGACGGCGCGGGCCTCCCCGATGATCTCCGCGTACCGTTCGGCGGCCTCGACGGTGGCGAACAACTCCACGAGTCCGTGCCCGGCGGCCTCCCGCACGGCCTGCGGCCCCTCGGCCAGGAACAGCCGCTCCTTGCCCCGGAAGTTCCGCTTGGCGAGCCGCCGGGCGGCGGAGACGCGGGGGGAACGGGGGGAGATCAGCTCGGGGGTTGCGGAGTGCATGAAGCTCACTTTCAGAACTACACAACAGGACCCGCAGGCCCAAGAGCCTGCGGGTCCCTCATGTCACGTCGGCGCAAAGCCAGGCGTCAGGCCGCCTTGGGGGCGTTGACGTCGGCCGGCAGGGCCTTCTGCGCGACCTCGACCAGCGCGGCGAACGCGGTGGCGTCGTTGACGGCCAGCTCGGCCAGGATCTTGCGGTCCACCTCGATGTTGGCGGCGTTCAGACCCTGGATGAGGCGGTTGTACGTCATGCCGTTCTGGCGGGCAGCGGCGTTGATGCGCTGGATCCACAGACGGCGGAAGTCGCCCTTGCGCTTCTTGCGGTCGTTGTAGTTGTAGACCAGCGAGTGGGTGACCTGCTCCTTGGCCTTGCGGTACAGGCGCGAACGCTGACCGCGGTAGCCGGAGGCCGCCTCGAGGATCGCCCGGCGCTTCTTGTGGGCGTTGACTGCCCGCTTGACGCGTGCCACTTGTTAACTCCTTGTAGCGGGGCCGTGGTGGGACTCACACGGCCCGGTATCGATGGGGTCCCGGTCCAGACGTACGGCGCTCAAGCGAAGCGCCGCGTACGTCACTTGCCGAGAAGCTTCTTGATCTTCGCGGCGTCGCCCGGGGCCATCTCGGCGGTGCCGGTGAGGCGGCGCGTCACGCGGGACGACTTGTGCTCGAGCAGGTGGCGCTTGCCGGCACGCTCGCGGAGCACCTTGCCGGAGCCGGTGATCTTGAAGCGCTTGCTGGCACCGCTGTGCGACTTGTTCTTCGGCATAGCGCCGTTCTCTCCTCTGGGTGGCGCTCCGGTGCCCGGTCGTGAAACCGGGCACGCGGTGGAGCGTCGCTCTTGTATCGGTTACGTCCTGGGGGACTCGCGTCCCCTGGGATCACGCCTCGGCGGGAGCCTCGGCAGGGGCCTCAGCAGGAGCCTCGGCAACAGCGTCAGCGACCTCGACGTCCTCGCCGTCAGCGTTCACGGCGTCGGGGTCCGCGGCGTTCTGCGACTTGCCGGGGTTGGCCTTCGCTTCAGCCTTGCGGGCTTCCTGCGCCTGGCGCGCCTCGGCCATCGCCTCGGTCTTCTTCTTGTGCGGACCGAGAACCATGATCATGTTTCGGCCGTCCTGCTTCGGGTTCGACTCAACGAAACCGAGGTCCTCGACGTCCGACGCGAGACGCTGCAGCAGTCGGTAGCCGAGTTCCGGCCGGGACTGCTCGCGACCACGGAACATGATCGTGATCTTGACCTTGTCGCCCTGCTTGAGGAACCGAACGACGTGACCCTTCTTGGTGTCATAGTCGTGCGGGTCGATCTTCGGCCGGAGCTTCATCTCCTTGATGACCGTGTGCGCCTGGTTCTTGCGCGCCTCACGGGCCTTCATGGCCGACTCGTACTTGAACTTCCCGTAGTCCATGAGCTTGCACACAGGCGGACGGGCGGTAGCCGCCACCTCGACCAGGTCCAGGTCGTACTCCTGCGCAAGCTCCAGTGCCTTGGCCAGCGGGACAATGCCCACCTGCTCGCCACTGGGACCGACAAGTCGCACCTCTGGAACGCGAATCCGGTCGTTGATGCGGGGCTCGGCGCTGATGGATCCTCCTCGGTTAGCACCACACGGCGGTCTGGCGGACAGCCGCGTTTGTCTCTTCTCGACAGACCTAACCGCGCCGAAGCACAAAAAATGCCCCGGACGATCACAAGACGGGGCTCCAAAACACTGCCGGAGCACCGCCGCGATGATCGCGGGGCGCGCATTCGGGCGACTCCATCGTCCGTACGGAACGATGGTGGCCGCCTGACCGGGGTGACCCGCCGTCCCGGGGGACGGTCAGGTGGGAGATCGGAGCCTCCACTTGTGGGCCGGGCACGCGAGTGTCCAGCCGGTCGTCAACCAGGTTAGCAGGATCGCTTGACAAGGACCAATTGGGGGAACGGCGGCACGGACCGCCTATCGTGTGGGCCATGAGTGACACCCCTCCTGAGTCCCCCGCCGACTTCGACGAGATGACCCGCGACATCGCCGAGGTCCCCGCCGTCGAGGTGATCGTGACGGTCGCCGTGAACCTGATGAGCGCCGCCGCGGTGAAGCTCGGTCTGACCGAGGAGGGCGACAAGTACAAGGACCTCGACGAGGCCCGCAAGCTGATCCACGCCCTGGCCGGTCTGCTGGACGGCAGCGCGACCGAGATCAGCTCCTTCCACGCGGCCCCGCTGCGCGACGGTCTGAAGTCCCTCCAGCTGGCGTTCCGCGAGGCGTCGGTCGTCCCGGACGAGCCGGGCCAGGGCCCGGGCGAGAAGTACACGGGCCCGGTCTACGGCTGAGTCCCTACCGCACGTACAAGGGCTCGCCCGGAGGCGTCGCCCCGGCCGGCAGCAGTGCCAGGTCGAGGCCGCGCACCAGGCGGGCCCTCAGCGTTTCGTCGGCGGCCAGCCGCCGGGCGACCGCGTGGACACCGGCGTCGTGCGGGACGACGGGGTCGAGGACCAGGGCGAGGGTGCCGTCCCCCTGGCCGGGTCCGAGATAGGCCCGCTCCACCGCGCGTACGTCGGCAACGGCGGCCCGTACCGCCGCCACGACCGCGGGGTCGGCGAGCGGGTCCGTCGTCGTACGCCCCTCGGCGAGGGCGAGCAGCGCCGGGCCGGTCAGCTCGAACGGCACCGGTCCGGCCAGGTCCAGGACGACCGTGTCCGCCTTCTCGTGCGCGGCGGCCTGGAGCGCCTGGTGCAGGGGTACGGCGACGGGGCGGGCCGCCGGGTCCCAGCGCGCCAGCGCGTCGGTGGACGTGAAGGCGGGCAGCGCGGTGCGGCCGCCGGCCTTCAGGGTCGGGACGGCCATGTCGCTGGTCTTCTCGCGGCGCAGTCCGTTCTCGTCCTCCTCGACCTCGCCGAGCACGGCCACGACGGGGACGAGCAGCCGGGCGCCCTTCAGCGCCTCCAGAACGGGTCCCACGGCGGTGCGGTCCTCGGCCCAGGCGGCGAGCGCCGCGCTCAGCCCGGGGTCGGCGGTGCCGTCGTCGTCGGAGAAGCCGGAGTCGGGAATGTTCTTGTTCGCCACGGTCACCGACCCTATAGGGGGGATGCTGCTGGGCTTGTGCGGCCCCGGAAACCTCTCCGTGACGGTCTTCACCGGAATCTCAGATTTCCCTGACACAGATCTAACTTTCGTCTAACGGCCCGCACAGCCGGGGGCCCGACCATCACGGTCATGGAGTCCTCCAGAGCCCGCCGAAGCCGTCGCTCGCGCCCGTCCCGGCGGCGCCCGCTGATGTACACCGCCCTCGCCTCCGTCGCGATCGTCGGTGCCACGGCCGGGGGCACCGTGTACGTGAAGGCGCAGGCGCACTCCGGCGCTCCCTCCGTATCGTCGGCCCCGTCGCCGGTCGCGGCGGCGAGGAGCGAGGAGGCATCGGTGGAGCCCGTGACGCAGTCGACGGTGGACCACGACAAGGCGCTCGCCACGGCCATGGAGTCGGTGACCGTGCCGGACCACGCGGACGTCTCGGTCGCCGTGCTCGACCTGGACTCCGGGGAGAGCGCCACGTACGGGGACGCCGCCTTCGACACGGCGAGCATCGTCAAGGTCGACATCCTGGCGGCGCTGCTGCTCCGGGCGCAGGACGAGGACCGGCATCTCACGACGGCCGAGAAGTCGTACTCCACCGCGATGATCGAGAACAGCGACAACGCCTCCGCGTCGGCGCTGTGGCGGATCATCGGGCAGGCCGAGGGGCTCGACGCGGCGAACGAGCGGCTCGGGCTCACCGGCACCGAGGGCGGTGACGGGATGCTGTGGGGGCTGACCCGGACCACGGCGGCGGATCAGCTCGCGTTGCTGCGGCAGGTGTTCGGCGACGACTCGGAGTTGAGCTCGGCGTCGCGGGAGTATGTGCGGGGGCTGATGGGGCGGATAGCCGTCGGCCAGGACTGGGGAGTCTCGGCCGCGGCGGACGGGTCCGCGTGGGCCTTGAAGAACGGCTGGCTGCCTCGCAGTACGACCGGTCTGTGGGACATCAACAGCATCGGGCGGGTCACGGCATCGGACGGGAGCGAATACCTCGTCGTCGCGCTGTCGAACGGCAACGCGACGAAGGAGAAGGGGATTTCACTCGTGGAGTCGGCGGCCCGGGCCGCGGTGTCGGTGTTCACGGGTTGAGCCTGGCCGGGTCGGCGGCTCAGAGTTCGTCGTGGTTTTCCCGACGGCCCCGCCACAGCACCACCGCCGCGATCAGCAGGACGCCGCCGGCGCCGCCCGCGAGCGGGGCCGCCCAGCCTGCCCCGTCGTCCTCCTCCTCGGCCGCGTCGGGGCCCGAGCCGAAGTACTTCTCGCCGTAGGACGCCGCTTGCAGGCCTTCCGGCTTCAGCTGGGCGGCTGCCTTGATCGCGGCGGCCGGGTCGACCAGGCCGTAGCCGCGGGAGTCGTCGCGGCCGCCGACGGGGGCGTCGCGGGCGGTGTCCTCCAGGAGCTTCTTGATCTGGGCCGGGGTCAGGCCGGGGTGGGCCGCCTTGACCAGGGCGACGGCGCCGGAGACGAAGGCCGAGGCGGCGCTGGTGCCCCAGCCCTCGTAGTACTTGTGGTCGGGGTCGGCGATGACGACCTTGTCGCCGGGGGCGCTGACCGTGGAGTACCAGCGGCGGGTGGAGAAGGCGGCGCGGGTGCCGTACCGGTCGACGGCGGTCGCGGCGATGACACCCGGGTAGGCGGCCGGGTAGGAGATGTGGTCGCCCTTCTCGCCGCCGTTGCCGGCCGAGGCGACGACGACGGAGCCCTTCTTGAGGGCGTACTGGACGGCCTCGTCCTCGGCGGGTTCGGGGTGGGCGGACTTGGAGTCGTCACCCAGGGAGAGGTTGATGACGTCGGCGCCGTGGTCGGCGGCCCAGCGGATGCCTTCGGCGAGGGCGTTGCCGCGGGTGTTGCGGGCCTTGCCGCGGGACGAGTCGCCGTCCTCCAGGATGACGCGGACGGGGAGGATCTTGGCCTCGGGGGCGATGCCCATCACGCCGTCGGCGTTGGCGTACCCGTGTCCGTGACCGGCGATGATGCCGGCCATCGCGGTGCCGTGGCGGGCCCAGGCGCGGTCGCCGCGGCTCGCTCCGAAGCCGACCATGTCCTTGCCTTCGAGGACGTTGCCGACGAGGTCGGGGTGGTCGTCCTCGACGCCGGTGTCGAGGACGGCGACGGTGATGCCCTTGCCCTTGGTGGTCTGCCAGGCCTCCTGGGTGTGCATGGCCTCGAGGGCCCACTGCTGAGCGCGGATGCCGTCGGCGTGCGCCGCGGTGGGCGGGACGAGGGCGAGACAGGCGGCGAGAAGGGCGCTGAGGAGGCCGGCGCGGCGGGTCATGGGGTTCACGACGGCTTCTCCGTGGCCGAGCTGACGGTCTTGCGGAAGCCGCGTTCGATGCGGTCGGCGAGGCCCTGGGCCTCGTGGCCGAGACCGGCCTGGGCGATGTCCGTGGTGGCGTCGGACGCCATGGCCTTCTCGGCGGGTTCCGGCTCGTCGACGCTGCGGCCGTCTGCCCAGCCGGAGACGGCGTAGGCGACGACGGGGGCGTCGGTGAGGACGGAGACGGCCCAGGAGGCCCGCTGCTTCCTGCCGAAGGCTGCGGCGACGGTGTTCTTGGCGGCGTAGGTCCGGGGCATGAGGTCGCTCCGGTCGCCGAGTTTCTCCTTGCCGAACCGGGTGTCGAGGGCGGTCATGCCGGCGGCGTCGGCCTTGGTGAAGAGGAGTCCGACGGTGGTGACGTAGCTCTGGGTGGCGTCGGTGTAGGTGGCGCGGAGCAGCCGCTGGCAGCCGACGGGGGCGAGTGCCTTGCGCAGCAGGGGGTCGAAGGCGTCCTTGCAGCCGCTGTCCGGGGCGACGGCGATCCGCGTCCAGGTCCGGTCTGCGCCGCCGGGGCCCGCGCCCTGTCCCTCGACGGTGGGCGGGAAGAGCTGGTCGACCGGAACGCCGTGCCACATCTCGGCCGCCGCCGCGAAGGCGTCCCCGGAACCGGCCGCGGCCGAGTCCCCGACGAGCCAACTCCCGGTCGCCGCACCGCCGATGAGCCCGAGCCCGAGCACGAGACAGACGGCCACACCGACGGCCCGCAGCCGGCCTCGCCCACGGAGGACGCGCGGCCGCGTCCGCTCGTCGTACCCCTCGGGCTGCCCGAACGACACGACGGGCCGCCCGGATCCAGGGGTGTCACCGGGTGCCGGCGGAGCGCTCCAGGAGAGAGAGGGATCGGGCTGCCGGGAGGACGGGCCCCCTCCTGGGGGTGCGGTACTGCCGAAGCCATCGGCAGCCACCGACTCCGACCGCAGCCCGGTCGCGGACGCACCGCCCGACGCCGAGCCCGGCCGGGAACCGGGCCGGGGCGAAACACCGGTCGGAGCACCGGGGGGCACCGCCGAGCCGGGCGCGGAGGACGGGCGGGGGCTTGTCCCAGCCGGAGAGCCGACGGGCGCCGCCGGGCCAGCCGCAGAGAACGGGCGGGTGCCTGGCCTCGGCGGTACGCCGGAGGACGCCGTCGGACCGTGCGTAGACGACGGGCGGGTGCCTGACCTGGGCGGTGCGCCGGAGGACGTCGTCGGACCGGGCGCAGACGACGGACGGGTGTCTGGCCTCGACGGTATGCCGGAGGACGTCATGGGACCGGGCGTGAAGGACGGCCGAGGGCTTGACCCAGGCGGTGAGCCGGCGGGCGCCGCCGGACCAGGCCCGGAGGACGGGCGAGGGCTCGACCCAGGCGGTGAGCCGGCGGGCGCCATCGGGCCGGGCCCGGAGGGCTGGCGAGGGCTTGACCCAGGCGGTGAGTCGGCGGGTGTCGTAGGGCCAGCCGCAGAGAACGGGCGGGTGCCTGGCCTCGGCGGTACGCCGGAGGACGTCGTCGGACCGGGCGCGGACGACGGGCCGCTGCCAGGCCCGGGCGATGAGCCGGCGGGCGTCGTCGGGCCAGGCGCGGAGGACGGGCGGGTGCCAGGCCCGGGCGGTGCGCCAGCGGGCGTCGTCGGGCTGGGCGCCGAGGATGCGCGGGGTGGTGTGGCGGGGGGTGCGGGGCGGCCCAGGGGGGTGACCGGTACCGGGCGGAGGCGGAAGGTGGTCTCGAAGGACGTTTCCGGGGGTGTCGCGGGGGTGTCCCGGCCGGGGGCCGGGGGCGTGTCCGGGAAGCGTGCGGAGGCCCTCGGCGGGGGCGGGGTCGAGGGGGCGGGGTCGCCGGAGGACGGGGCGCGCAGGCGGGGGAAGCGGGGAGGCGTGTCCAGGGAGGTGTCACGGGCCGGTTCCGCGGTCTCGCCGCTCGCGGGCACCGTACGCGCTTCCGTACCCGATGCCTGGGCCGGTGGCCGTGCCTCGGTGCTGCCCGGGGCGCGCCCGGGCTCCTCGGGGTCCGTCTTCGGAGGGGTCGTGGGGCGTGGGGGTGCCGTGGGGCGCGGAGGGATGGAGGCGTGCCGCGCTTCCGTGCTCATGCGCCCCCCGTTTCCCTTGTGCCCGGGTCCGTCGTGGTGCCCGGTGCGAACAGGCCCGCCCGGGCACGCATACCCGCACGGACGGACCGGCATCCCCTGACTCGGGCCCCTGCCGTCCTCACATGCGTGCGCGTCACTCTACGGGTTGTCCCCGGCCGGACGGGAACCAGTCCACGAGCCCGGGGCTTTAGCCCGGAACGTCCCCCTACCCTGCGGTAATCCTGTCTGGCAGGCTTCGTTCATGACTGCGCGCGCCGCCGACCGGGCCCGGTACGACCGGGCCACCGCTCATCTCGACGCTCCTTTGGCGATCGTGGATCTGGACGCCTTCGACGCGAACGCGGACGATCTCGTCCGCCGGGCCGGCGGGAAGCCGATCCGTGTGGCCAGCAAGTCCGTGCGGTGCCGGGCGCTGCTCGAACGCGTCCTCGCCAAGGACGGTTTCGCGGGCCTCATGTCCTTCACCCTGGCCGAATCCCTGTGGCTGGCCCGCTCCGGCTTCGACGACATCCTGCTCGCCTACCCCTCCGCCGACAGCACCGGGTACGCCGAGCTGACCTCGGACCCCAAGCTCGCCGCCGCCGTGGCCGTCATGGTCGACGACGTCGCACAGCTCGACCTCATCGACCGCTCCCGGGACGGCGGAGGTGAAGTCGTCCGCGTCTGCCTGGAGTTGGACACCTCCCTCAAGCTCCTCGGCGGCCGGGTGCGGGTGGGCGCGCGCCGCTCCCCGCTGCACTCCCCCGCCCAGGTCGCCGACCTCGCCCGCGCGATCGCCCGGCGGCCCGGGTTCAAGGTCGTCGGGATCATGGCGTACGAGGGTCATATCGCCGGTGTGGGCGACTCCGTCGCCGGGCATCCGTTCCGGTCCCGTGCCGTGCGGCTGATGCAGGCCACCGCCCGCAAGGAGCTCGCCGAGCGGCGGGCGGCGGTGGTGCGTGCCGTTCGGTCCGTCGTGCCCGACCTGGAGTTCGTGAACGGCGGCGGTACCGGCAGCGTCCAGACCACCGCCGCCGAGGACGCCGTCACGGAGATCGGGGCCGGGTCGGGGCTGTACGTGCCGCGGCTCTTCGACAACTACACGTCGTTCAGCGGGCGTCCGGCCGCGCTCTTCGCCCAGCCCGTCGTGCGCCGGCCCGGCGTCGGTGTCGTCACGGTGCTCGGGGGCGGCTATCCGGCCTCCGGCGCGCCCGGGCCCGACCGGCTCCCGGTGCCGTATCTGCCCGAGGGGCTGAAGTACGACCCCCAGGAGGGGCCCGGCGAGGTGCAGACGCCGCTGCTCGGCTCGCCCGCCGACGATCTCCTGCTCGGGGACAAGGTGTGGTTCCGGCACGCGAAGGCCGGGGAGCTGTGCGAGCGGTTCGACGTGCTGCATCTGATCGAGGGCGACACCGTCACCTCGACCGTCCCGACCTATCGGGGCGAGGGCCGGACGTTCCTGTAGGTCAGTCCGTGGGGCCGATGCTGCTGCCCACGCCGCCGCCGTTCGCGTCGCCGCTGGACCGGATGCCCTTGGTGATCCGGTCCATGTCGGCGAGCGGTGGCCCGTCCTCGCCGGCGTCGAAGACGTAGCGCACGACGACCGGGGACTCGGTGCCGACGCTGGACTGGAAGGCCATGGACTGGACGTAACCGCCGGGCCCCTTGGCCGTCCTGACGCGCCAGCGGACGAGATACCCGGCACGGCCCGCCACGGCGACCGGACCGGACTTCACGACCTCGTGCGACTCGATCCCGCCGAAGGGCCGCCTGCCGACGAGATCGCGGTCGTAGGCGTCGTCGGCCGCGTCGGAGATGTCGGCCTTGGCGAGGGCCTCGGGGGACGTCTCGTCGTTCGAGGTCACCGTGCGCGAGATGACGAGGCCGTGCCGGCACAGTCCGGAGTCGCCGGGGCAGTCGTAGGTGCCGTCGGTGGACATGAGGACGTCTTTGTCGACGATGTACTGCGGTCGCACCCAGCCGTCGAGCAGCGGCACGGTGATGCCGTTGAGCTGGTCCTCGACGACGGCCGGGTCGTCGGCGGAGGGCTCGCCGGTGGACGGCGTCGGCGTGGGCGTGGGCGTCCGGCTCGTCGGTGCGAAGGTGGGGGTGATGGACTCGGTCACCGTCGTGCTGTCCTCGGCGCCCTCGTCGTCCCGCAGGACGAACGCTCCCGTCACGATCGCCGCGACCAGGACCGCCCCGGCCGTGGCGAGGGCGATGACCTTCGCGCGCCCCGGGGCCTCGCCGCCCGGCGGCCGCCCCGGCACCGCGGGCACCGGCGGCGGGCCCACGGGTGCGGGCTCGCGCCGGTGCTCGGTCCAGGCCGTGCCGTCCCACCAGCGTTCCAGTTGCGGATGGCTGGGGTCGCGGTACCAGCCGGGCGGGGGCGTCATGCTCATCCCGGCACTCTAGGCCGACAGGTCCTGGGCCGCAGGCCTACAGGGGTGTGACGTAGGCCCCCGAGATTCCGCCGTCGACGAGGAAGTCGCTGGCGTTCACGAACGAGGAGTCGTCGCTGGCCAGGAAGGCGACGGCGGCGGCGATCTCCTCGGCCTCGGCGAAGCGGCCGAGCGGGATGTGGACGAGGCGGCGGGCGGCGCGCTCGGGGTCCTTGGCGAACAGTTCCTGAAGGAGGGGGGTGTTGACCGGGCCGGGGCACAGGGCGTTCACGCGGATGCCCTCCCGTGCGAACTGCACGCCCAGTTCACGGGACATGGCGAGCACACCGCCTTTGGACGCGGTGTAGGAGATCTGGGACGTGGCCGCGCCCATCCTCGCCACGAAGGACGCCGTGTTGATGATGGAGCCCTTGCCCTGGCGCCGCATGTAGGGGATCGCGGCCTTGCAGCACAGGTAGACGGAGGTCAGGTTGACCTCCTGGACGCGCTTCCAGGCCTCGAGGCCGGTCTCCAGGATGGAGTCGTCGTCGGGCGGGGAGATGCCCGCGTTGTTGAAGGCGATGTCGACGCTGCCGTAGGTGTCGTACGCCGTCTTGAACAGCGCCTCGACCTGTTCGGGGTCGGTGACGTCGACCTTCACGAAGATCCCGCCGACGTCGTCGGCGGCCGCCTTGCCGCGCTGCTCGTCGACGTCGCCGCAGACCACGTGCGCGCCCTCGGAGGCGAGCCGGCGGGCGGTGGCGAGACCGATGCCGCTGCCGGCCCCGGTGATGACGGCGGTACGGCCTACCAGGCGTCGGCAGACAATCTCTTCGGTCACTGTGTCGGGCCCTCCGTACTGATGAAGACGTTCTTGGTTTCGGTGAAGGCGGCCAGGGCGTCCGGGCCGAGCTCCCGGCCCACGCCGGACTGCTTGTAGCCGCCGAAGGGCGTCCAGTAGCGGACGCTGGAGTGGGAGTTGACGGACAGGTTGCCGGCCCGGACCGCGTGGGAGAGGCGGAGCGCGCGGCCGACGTCCCGGGTCCAGATGGAGCCGGAGAGGCCGTAGGGAGTGTCGTTGGCGAGCCGGATCGCGTCCTGCTCGTCGGTGAAGGGCAGGAGCACGGCCACGGGTCCGAAGATCTCCTCCCGGGCCGCGTCGGAGTCGTGCCGCTCCCCCGTGAGGACGGTCGGCGCGAACCAGAAGCCGGGCCCTTCGGGGGCGCTGCCGCGCAGGGCGGGGGCGTCGTCCGGCACGAAGGACCGTACGCGGTCCAGCTGCTGACGGGAGATCAGCGGCCCCATCTGGGTCTTCTCGTCGGCCGGGTCGCCCACGACGACGGCGGCCAGCGCGTCGGCGAGCAGCTCGCGGACCTCGTCGTACACGGACTCCTGGACCAGGATGCGGGTGCGGGCGCAGCAGTCCTGGCCGGAGTTGTCGAGGAAGGAGAAGGGGTCGACGGCGGTCTTGAGGTCGGCGTCGGCGAAGACGATGTTCGGGCTCTTGCCGCCGAGTTCGAGGGTGACCGGCTTGACCTGGTCGGCGCAGAGGGCCATGACGCGCTTGCCGACCCGCGTGGAGCCGGTGAAGACGATCTTGGCGACGCCGGGGTGCCGTACGAGAAAGTCGCCCGCGATGTCGCCGCGGCCCGGCAGGACCTGGAAGAGGTGTTCCGGGAGCCCGGCCTCCAGGGCGAGTTCGGCGAGGCGCAGCGCGGTCAGCGGGGTGGTCTCGGCGGGCTTGAGGATCACGGCGTTGCCCGCCGCGAGGGCCGGGGCGGTGCCCCAGGCGGCGATCGGCATGGGGAAGTTCCAGGGCGCGATCACCGCGACGACGCCCAGTGGTTCCAGGAGGGTGACGTCGAGGCCGCCGGGCACGGGGATCTGCCGGCCCGTGAGCCGCTCCACTCCGCCGGCGGCGTAGTCGAGGAGGTCACGGACGTTGCCGGCCTCCCAGCGGGCGTTGCCGATGGTGTGGCCTGCCTCGCGTACCTCCAACCGCGCGAGTTCCTCCACGTGTTCGTCGACGACGGCGGCGAAGCGGCGCAGCAGCCTGGCCCGGTCGGCGGGCGCGAGGGCCGCCCAGGCGCGCTGGGCCCGGTCGGCCCGGTGGACGGCGGCGTCGACGTCCTGCTCGACGGCGCCCGGGACGGTGGCGATGACCTCCTCCGTCGCGGGATTGAGGACGTCCAGTTCGTACGGTTGCGACAAGAGATGCCTCACATGCGTTCGAAGGAGCGGCGCAGCTCCCAGTCGGTCACCGCGGCGTCGAAGGCGTCCAGTTCGACGCGTGCCATGTTGCGGTAGTGGGCCACGACCTCGTCACCGAAGGCGGCCTTGGCGATGGGGCTGTTCTCCCAGAGCTCGGCGGCCTCGCGCAGCGTGGTGGGGACGTGGGCGTAGTCGGCGGTGTAGGCGTTGCCGGTACAGGCCTCGGGCAGTTCCAGCTTCTGCTCGATGCCGTACAGGCCCGCCGCCACCAGTCCGGCGACCGCGAGGTGGGGATTGACGTCACCGCCGGGCAGCCGGTTCTCGAATCGCATCGAGCGGCCGTGGCCGACGACGCGCAGGGCGCAGGTGCGGTTGTCGTGGCCCCAGGCGACGGCGGTCGGGGCGAAGGAGCCGGGCTGGAACCGCTTGTACGAGTTGATGTTGGGGGCGTAGAGCAGGGAGAAGTCCCGCAGGGCGGCGAGCTGTCCGGCGAGGAAGTGCCGCATGACCTCGGACATACCGCCGTTGTCGGCCATCACGTTGTTGCCGGCCGTGTCCGTGAGCGAGAGGTGGATGTGGCAGGAGTTGCCCTCGCGCTCGTTGTACTTGGCCATGAAGGTGATCGAGACGCCTTCCTGGGCGGCGATCTCCTTGGTGCCGGTCTTGTAGATGGCGTGCTGGTCGCAGGTGACCACGGCCTCGTCGTACTTGAACACGATCTCGTGCTGGCCCGGGTTGCACTCGCCCTTGGCGGACTCGACGACGAGGCCGGCGCCGGTCATCTCGTTGCGGATACGGCGGAGCAGGGGCTCGATGCGGCCGGTACCGAGCACCGAGTAGTCGATGTTGTACTGGTTCGCCGGGGTCAGCCCTCGGTAGCCCGCGTCCCAGGCCTGTTCGTAGGTGTCCTTGAAGACGATGAACTCCAGCTCGGTGCCGACCATGGCGGTGTAGCCGAGTTCGGCGAGGCGCTCCAGCTGGCGGCGCAGGATCTGGCGCGGGGCGGCGACCACGGGTGAGCCGTTGTCCCAGGCGAGGTCGGCGATGAGCATGGCCGTGCCGGCGTTCCAGGGGACGCGGCGCAGTGTGGACAGGTCGGGGTGCATGGCGAAGTCGCCGTAACCGCGGTCCCAGGAGGACATGGCGTAGCCGTCGACGGTGTTCATCTCGGTGTCGACGGCGAGGAGGTAGTTGCAGCCCTCGGTGCCGTGGTGGAGCACCTCGTCGAGGAAGAAGCGGGCGGCGAACCTCTTGCCCTGGAGCCGCCCTTGCATGTCGGGAAAGGCCAGGACGACAGTGTCGATCTCACCGCCGGCGACGAGGGCGTGCAGCTCCTCGACGCTGAGCGGGGGTGTGCGTTCTGCCACGGGAGGGCTCCTTCGGGCTTCTGCGCTTTTTTCGGCCGGGCCGGAAGCCATAAGGTATTGCGGAGAACCATTGCTTGGGAAGGGGGGACGACGGGATGTCGCTGGATCCGGAGGACGACCTGGAGGACCGGTTGACGCCGGTGCTGCGGCCGGTACGGGCGGGCAACGGCTTCGAGGAGGCCTTGGAGCAGATCCTGCAGGTCGTACGGCTCGGTCTGGTGCCGGGGGGAGAACGGCTGCCGGCCGAGCGGGAGCTGGCGGAGCGGCTCGGGATCAGCCGGGTGACGCTGCGCGAGGTGTTGAAGGTGCTCCAGGACCAGGGGCTGGTGGAGTCGCGGCGCGGGCGGTACGGCGGGACGTTCGTGCTGCGGAAGTCGGACGCCGGTGGTGAGGACGAGCTGCGGCGGCGGATCTCCGCGGTCGACATCGAGGACGTGCTGCGGTTCCGCGAGGTGCTGGAGGTGGGGGCGGCGGGTCTGTGCGCGGCGCACGGGCTCGCGGACGACCAGGCGGAGCGGCTGCGCGAGGCGCTGGCCCGCACGCAGGACGCTCCGCTGGCGGACTACCGGCGCCTGGACACGATGCTGCACCTGACGCTGGCCGAGTTGTGCGGCTCACCGTCGTTGACCGCGCAGTACGCGGCGGTCCGGGCCACGGTGAACGATCTGCTGGACTGCATCCCGCTCCTGGTCCGCAACCTCGAACACTCCCAACGCCAGCACACCGCGCTGGTGGAGGCGGTGCTGGACGGGGACGCGGACGGGGCGCGGGAGATGATGCGGGAGCACTGCGGGGGGACGGCGGCCCTGCTCAGGGGGTTCCTGGCGTGACGGCGGCCTCCGTGCGGCCCGGAGGTCTTGCCTCCGCGGGCACCTCTCGACAAAGGTATGGAAACAATCCTTTGCCGGACCGGGAGGGCGCATGGCGGGCAGACCGCTGATCGGCATCAGTACGTATCTGGAGGCCGGGGCACGCTGGGGCAACTGGGAGCTGGCGGCGGCGCTGCTGCCCGTCGGGTATCCGCGGCTCGTGCAGCGGGCGGGCGGGCTGGCCGCGATGCTGCCGCCGGACGCGCCCGGGCATGCCGCCGAGGCCGTGGCGCGTCTCGACGGGCTGGTGATCGCGGGCGGCCCGGACGTCGATCCGGTGCGCTTCGGCGCCGAGCGCGACCCCCGTACCGGGCCGCCGGCACCGGAGCGCGACGCCTGGGAGCTCGCCCTCATCGACGCCGCCCTCGCCGCGGGTATCCCCCTGCTCGGGATCTGCCGGGGCATGCAGCTGCTGAACGTCGCAGTCGGCGGCACCCTCGTCCAGCACATCGAGGGGCACGCGGAGGTGGTCGGCGCCTTCGGATGGCACTCCGTGAAACCGGTGCCGGGGACGCTGTACGCCGATGTCGTCCCGGAGGAGACATCCGTACCCACGTACCACCACCAGGCCGTGGACCGCCTGGGCACCGGCCTCCTGGAATCGGCCCACGCACCGGACGGAACGGTGGAAGCCGTCGAACTCCCCTCCTCCGACTGGGTGTTGGGGGTCCAGTGGCATCCGGAGATGGGCGAGGACCTACGAGTGGTACGAGGCTTGGTGCAGGCGGCGGGAGCCTGAACCGGGCCTACCGGATCCGACCTCGCAGCCATGCCGACGCCGCTGCCCCTACCCCCGCGTCAGCGACAGCAACTCCCGTGCCGGTCCCACCGGGCGGTGGCCCGTGGGCCATACCGCCCTCAAGTCCCGTGCCAGGGAGACTCCTTCCACCGGTACCCGGACCAGGCGGCGCATCGCCAGTTCCTCGCCCACCGCCAACTCGCTCAGGACCGCCGGACCGGCGCCGCTGACGGCTGCCGCCTTCACGGCGGTGGTGGAGGACAGTTCGATCAACGGGCGTGCCAGGCCGCCCAGTGCCGCGTCCAGGACCTGCCGCGTGCCCGAGCCCTTCTCCCGCAGGATCAACGGGGTCACCGCCAGTTCGTCCGCCGCCAGGGGGCGTCGGCGGCGGGCCCAGGGGTGGGCCGGGGCGGTCACCACGATCAGGTGGTCGTGGGCGATCACGACCGAGTCGAGGCCCGTCGGGACGTTCAGGCCCTCCACGAATCCCAGGTCGGCCTCGTCCGAGAGCAGCCGGGCGGCCACCGCCGCCGAGTTGCCGGCCAGCAAGGACACCGCCGTGTCCGGACGCTGGGCGCGCAGCGCCAACAGCCAGCCCGGGAGCAGATACTCCGCGATCGTCATGCTCGCCGCGACCCGCAGCCGCGAGTCCCGCCGGTCCCGCAACGCCTGCGCCCCCACGTCGAACGCCTCCGCGGCCTCCACGATCCGCCGTGCCCAGTCCGTCACCAGGGCGCCCGCGTCCGTGAGACGGGACCCGCGCGGTGAGCGGTCCACCAGCGCCACCCCCAGCTGACGTTCCATCGAGCGAATGCGGCTGCTGGCCGCCGGCTGGGTGATGCCGGTCTCCCGCGCCGCCGCGCCCAGGCTGCCGAGCCGGGCCACCGCCAGCAGCAGCTCCAGCGCCCCCAGGTCGGGGACGCGGTGCGCCAGCATGCCACCGGGGGTCGAGGGAGAGCCCTCCCGCTCACTGCTCATAAATCCAGTTTATGTCCTCATAGAGACGTCGTCCCTGGTGGCGGCCGCACCCTCACGGGATCGTCGAACCATGGTCACCGCAGCCCAGCCCCTTCTCCCCCGTGCCACCGCACGACCCCCGCGTGCCGTCGCCGTCCGTCACCTCGGACCCAACTGGTACGCCACCGTCATGGGCACCGCCGTCGTCGCCACCGCCGGAGCCGGACTGCCGGTCTCCGTCCCCGGTCTGCGCACCGCCCTCACCGGCGTCTGGGCGCTCTCCCTCGCCCTCCTCGCCGTCCTGCTCTGCGCCCGCGCCCTGCACTGGACCCACCACCGGGACCAGGCCCGCGCCCATCTCCTCGACCCGGCCATGGCGCCCTTCTACGGCTGTCTCTCCATGGCCCTCCTCGCCGTCGGCGGCGGCGCCCTCACCGTCGGCTCCGACTGGATCGGCACCCGGGCCGCGGTCGCTCTCGACGCCGTGCTGTTCACCGCCGGCACGGCCATCGGCCTCGCCGCCGCCGTCGCCGTCCCGTACCTCATGGCCGTACGCCATCGCGTCGAGCCGTCACAAGCCACTCCCGTGTGGCTGCTGCCGCTCGTCGCGCCCATGGTGTCGGCCGCGCTCGGTCCGCTGCTCGTGCCCCGTCTCCCGGCCGGGCAGGCGCGGGAGACCCTACTGCTCGCGTGCGTGGCCCTGTTCGGGATCAGCCTGCTCGCGACCCTGCTCATGCTGCCGCTGGTCTTCGGGCGGCTCGTCACCGGCGGTCCGCTGCCGCTCGCCCTCACCCCGACCCTGTTCCTGGTGCTGGGCCCGCTGGGGCAGTCCACCACCGCCGTCAACCACTTCGCGGACGTCGCGCCCGGTGTCGTACCGACGCCCTACAGCGGCGGCTTCGGCGTCCTCGCCGTGCTCTACGGCGTGCCGGTGATGGGGTTCGCGCTGCTGTGGTTCGCGCTCGCCACCGCGCACGTCCTGCGCGCCCGGCGGGAGGGCATGGGATTCGCGATGACGTGGTGGGCCTTCACCTTCCCGGTCGGCACCTGTGTCACCGGGGCGGAGGGACTGGCCCGGCACACCGGACTGCTCGCCTTCCAGTGGCTCGCGGTCGCGCTGTACGTCGTTCTCGTCGCCGCCTGGACTGTCGCCGCCCTGCACACCGTGCGCGGGCTGCTCAGCGGTGCGCTGCTCGCAGGGCCCGCGTCAGCAGCCGTGGCGCTTCGCTGAGGGAGGGGCCGTACCAGGTGAGGTGCCGGCCGCTGACGAGGGCGCAGGGCAGTCCCGGGAACGCCTCCGGGCCGTCGTGCGCGGTGAAGCGGTAGGGCTCGTCCGGGAGGACGACGACGTCCGGTGCCGCCGCGTTCAGGTCGTCGACCGGGATCCGCGGATAGCGCTCGGGGTGCGTCGCGTACACATGGTCCACGCCCAGGCGCGCCAGCACATCGCCGGCGAAGGTGTCGCGCCCCAGCACCATCCAGGGGCGGCGCCAGATGGGGACCACCGCCGTCATGGCGGACCCCGGTTCCGGCAGGGCCGACCACGTCCGCTCCGCCTCGTCCAGCCAGCGCGGCCGTCCCCGCGCACCGCACGCCTCAAGGACCCGTGCCAGTTCCCGGAAGGCCTGCGGGACGTCCCTCACCTCGGTCACCAGGACCTCGACGCCCGCCTCGCGCAGCGCGGCGAGGTCCGGCTCCCGGTTCTCCTCCTCGTTGGCGATCACCAGGTCGGGAGCGAGGGCGAGGACACGGTCGGTCCCGGGGTTCTTGGTGCCGCCCACGCGCACGACGTCGAGGTCCGCCGGGTGGGCGCACCAGTCGGTGGCGCCGACCAGAACACCGGGGACGGAACGGGCGACCGCCTCCGTCAGGGACGGGACGAGGGAGACGACCCTCACGGTGCGGCCCCCTCGTGGGCGGCCCTCTCGTGCGGGGCCCTCACGTGCGGGGCCGGTCCCGGACCGCCTCGATGTGCTCGGCCACCGCGACGACCACGACCCGGGTCTCGGGCACGGTCGCCCGCCACCGGTGCCGGACCCCGCCGGTGAGGTAGAGCGTGTCGGCGCGGCCGAGCCGGTACGCCCGGCCCTCCGCCTCGATCTCCACCGCGCCGTCGGCGACATACATCAACTGGTCGTTGCGGAACTGGAATTCGCGGCCGGCGTCATGGTCACCGGTGAACTCCTGGGCGTGCATCTGGTGGTGGCCGCGCACCAGGGAGCGCACCCGGGACCGGCACTCCGGCTCGGTGTCGTCGGCGCGGACGACGTCAACGCTGCACGCCGGGTCGGCGGCGGCGAGGAGTTCCACGGCGGTGGTGCGCAGGGCGTCGGCCACCTTCTCCAGGGAGCTCTGGCTGGGCCGCGCCCGCTCGTTCTCGATCTGGCTGAGGAAGGGCACCGACAGGCCGCTGCGTTCGGCCACGACGGCGAGGGTGAGCTCCAGCGCACGGCGTCGCCGCCTGACGGCCGCGCCGACCCGCAAGGGTTGTTCTTTGTGGTCGCCCATCGCTCCGGCTCCCTCCTTCGCTCGTCGGTCCGTTCACGCTCTCTGAGGAGTTGTCTGCACCCTACGCATGTTCGGCAAACCGTTTCACGCGCCCGTCACATTGCCGTAAACCCCGTGCGGTCCATCTCGCCAACTCAGGCCAGTAGATCAGCTCTCCACCCGCTCCGTGGGGGGTTTGCGCCGTCAGGACGAACCGGCTGACCACGAGCGCCCGATGAGGCTCAGGGGGCGGCGTAGCTCTATGTGGTTGTCCGGATCCTTTTCATGGACGGCGTACGGATGCGCGGGCCCCGGACATGCCCGGGGGGCGGGCCTCGCCACACGCCGTCAGGTCACGTGGGGAGCCCGCCCCCCGGGCGGCTTCGACAGGGCGGCTACCGCGGTGTCATCCGCTCCGCCACGTCCGGGTGCTCCTTCAGCCAGGCGGCGACGGCCTCTTCCTCGTGGCCCTGGCCCCGCTGGTTGATCTCGGCCTCCAGGGTGCCGAGCTCGTCCTCACTCATCCGGAAGCTTTTGATCCACTTGGTGAGCTGCGGATACTGCGCCGGGAACTTCTCGTTGGCGATGGTCCGGATCGTGTTGCCCTCGCCGAAGAGCTTCTTGTCGTCCTTGAGCTTGGTCAGGTCGTACTGGCTGTACGCCCAGTGCGGCGACCAGAGCACGACGGCCACGGGCTGCTTCTTGGCGTAGGCGCGCTTGAGCTCGGCCAGCATCGCGGGCGTGGAGCCGTCGACGACGTCGTACTCCTTGTCCAGGCCGTAGCCCGGCAGGACCTTCTTCTTGAGGAGGTTCATCTCGCCGGTGCCCGGTTCGATGCCGATGATCCTGCCGTCGAAGAGGTCGGCCTTGCCCTTGAGGTCCTCGTACGACTTGACGCCCTTGACGTACGAGGGGACCGCGATCTCCAGCGAGGTCGGCTCGTACCAGGTGCCGAGGTCGGCGAGTCTGTCCTTGTTCTTGTCCCAGTAGTTCGCCTGCGCGTACGGCAGCCAGGCGTCGAAGTTGAGATCGAGGTCCCCGGAGGCGAGGCCCGTGTAGACCGGGCCGACGTCCATCTGCTTCAGGTTCAGCTTGTAGCCGCGCCGCTCCAGGACGTTCTTCCAGAGGTAGGTGACGGCGATGTCCTCGTCCCAGGGGAACCAGGCCACGTCGACGGGCCGCTTCGCCTCGGCGGGGGCGGCGGTGTCCGCGACGGGTGCGAGCTTGTCGAGCACACCCGGGTTGGCCTTCAGCCAGGCGCGTACGGCGTCCTGCTGCCTGCCCTTGCCCGCCTTGTTGATCTCGGCTTCCAGACCGGTGAGCTGCTTCTCGCTCATCCTGAAGTTCTTCAGCCACTTCGCGACGACTGGGTTGTCGTCGGCGAAGCCCTTGCGGGCCACCGTGTGCACCCCGTCGCCCTTGCCCCAGGAGCCCTTGGGGTCCTTGAGCTTCTTCAGCTTGTAGTCGCTGTACGCCCAGTGCGGCGACCAGAGCGTGACGACGACCGGTTCCTGCTTGCTGTACGCCCGCTTCAGCTCGGCCAGCATCGCCGGCGTGGAGCTGTCGACGACCTTGTACTCCTTGTCGAGACCGTAGTCCTTGAGGACCTTGCTCTTGAGCAGACCCATCATTCCGGCGCTGGACTCGATGCCGGTGATCTTCCCGCCGAACTCGGCGGCCCGGCCCTTGAGGTCCTCCAGGGAGTCGACGCCCTTCATGTACGAGGGGACGCTCAGCTCCAGGGAGGTGGGGCCGTACCAGGAGCCCAGGTCGTCCAGCCGGTCGCCGTACTTCTTCCAGTACTCGGCGTGGGTGGTCGGCAGCCAGGCGTCGGTCTGGAAGTCGACGTTGCCGGAGGCCAGGGAGGTGTAGAGCGGGCCGGCGTCGAGCTGCTTGGCCTCCACCTCGAAGCCGCGTTCCTCCAGGAGCTCCTTCCACAGGAAGGTGGAGGCGACGCCCTCGTCCCAGGGGATGTAGCCGATGCTGACCTTCTTGCCCTGGCCGACGTTCTCGCCGACCGGGGTCGTGCTGTCGTCCTTGCCGCCGAACATCCCCATGCCGCCCGCGACGAGGGCGAGGACCACCACGCCGATGACGGCGACCTGCGGTCGGGGGCGGTACGACCAGATCTTCAGCCCCTGTGCGGCACGTGCCTTGGCGGCGGCGCGGCGGCCCAGCGGGGAGACCTGGGTGCCCAGGGCGCCGGTCATGCGGTCGAGGTAGATCGCGAGGATCACGATGGCGACGCCCGCCTCGGACCCAAGACCCACGTCGAGCTGGCCGATGGCCTCGTTGACGCGTCCGCCGAGGCCGCCGGTGCCGACCATGCCGGCGATCGCGGCCATGGACAGGCCGAGCATGATGACCTGGTTGACGCCGGCCATGACGGTGGGCAGGGCGAGCGGGAGCTGGACCCGCAGGAGGGTGTCCCTGGGAGTCGTGCCGAACGCCTCGGCCGCCTCGACCAGTTCCTTGTCGACCTGGCGGATGCCCAGCTCGGTCATGCGCACGCCGGGGGCGAGCGCGAAGATCAGGGTGGCGACGATGCCCGCGGGGGCGCCGGTGCCGAAGAAGAGGATCGCCGGGATGAGGTAGATCATCGCGGGCAGTGTCTGCATGAAGTCCAGGACCGGCCGGACCAGTCCGCTGACGCGGTCGGAGCGGGCCGCCCAGATGCCGACGGGCACGGAGATCACCAGGGCGATGATCGTGGCGACCAGGACCAGCGAGAGGGTCACCATCGCGTCGTCCCACAGTTCGAGGGAGTCGATGAAGGCGAAGCCCGCGAAGGTGAGGACGCCGGCCGTGGTGCCGCGCAGCCAGAAGGCGATGACGGCGAAGATGCCCGCGAGGAGCAGGGGCTGGGGCGCCTGGAGGACGGCGTCGATACCGTCGTAGGTGCCGGTGAAGACGGTCTTGAGGAAGTCGAAGAGCCAGGCCATGTGGCCGAGCAGCCATTCGACCGCGTCGTTGACCCAGTCGCCGAGCGGGATCCTAGGCACGGGCCACCACCTTGTCGCCGCCCTTGTCCCGGGGCGAGTCGCAGGCCACCGGGTCGGACTGCTCGTCGCCGAGGAACGCGACGAGGCGTTGTCTCGGGACGCGGCCGACGAGTTTGCCGGTCTTGTCGAGGACGGCGACGGGGTGCGTCAGCCGGGCGCTGATCGCGCAGAGTTCGGTGAAGGGGGTGTCCGGTGTCGCGGTCTCGCAGCGACAGCCGACCTCGTCACCGGCGACGTCCGGGTCCATGACGGCGCCCGCGGTCAGGACCCGCGAGCGGTCGACGTCCTGGGTGAAGGAGGCCACGTAGTCGTCGGCGGGCCGCACGAGGATGTCCTCCGCGCTGCCGATCTGGACGATACGGCCGTCGCGCATGACGGCGATGCGGTCGCCCAGGCGCATGGCCTCGTTGAGGTCGTGGGTGATGAAGACGATGGTCTTCTTCAGGGTCTTCTGGAGCTCCAGGAGCTGGTCCTGCATGTCGCGGCGGATCAGCGGGTCGAGCGCGCTGAAGGACTCGTCCATCAGGAGCAGGTCGGCGTCGGTGGCCAGCGCGCGGGCCAGGCCGACGCGCTGCTGCATACCGCCGGACAGCTCGTCGGGCCAGGACTTCTCCCAGCCGGCCAGACCGCACAGGGCCAGGGCCTCGGTGGCGCGCTTCTCGCGCTCGGCGCGGGGGACGCCCTGTACGGCGAGGCCGTAGGCGGCGTTCTCCAGGACGCTGCGGTGCGGGAAGAGCGCGAAGTGCTGGAAGACCATGCTGATCTTCCTCGCCCGGACCGCGCGCAGTTCGCGGTCGCCGAGCGCGGTCAGGTCCTGGCCGTCGAAGCGGACGTGTCCGGCGGTGGGCTCGAGGAGGCCGTTGAGCATGCGCAGCAAGGTGGACTTGCCGGATCCCGACAGGCCCATGACGACGAAGATCTGGCCGGGCTCCACGGTGAAGGAGGCGTCGACGACCGCGGCGGTGGTGCCGTCGGCGCGCAGCTCCTCCCGGTCGGCTCCATCGCGCAGTCTCTCGACTGCCTCACTCGGTCGTCTGCCGAACACCTTGTAGAGATGTTCGGCCTCTAGGCTGGCTGACACGCGTACCTCTTGACTCGGGGGCGGGGGTCAGTGGCGGCGCCTGCCCTCGACCGACCAGGGCAAACGCCGAAGTGGTTCAGTTCACAACCATTCCGTGGGATCGCCGTAGCGGCTTCACAACGCTGAGGACCGGTGACTGTCGGCGGCGTACGGCATGATGCGAGACGTGACCGGACGACTCATGCTCCTCGACACCGCCTCCCTCTACTTCCGCGCCTACTTCGGCGTCCCGGAGTCCGTGAAGGCCCCGGACGGCACGCCGGTGAACGCCGTGCGCGGGCTGCTGGAATTCATCGACCGGCTGGTCAGGGACCACCGTCCCGATGAGCTGGTGGCCTGCATGGACGCCGACTGGCGTCCTCAGTGGCGGGTCGACCTGATCCCCTCCTACAAGGCGCACCGCGTCGCCGAGGAGCGCGAAGTGGGGCCGGACGAGGAGGAGGTGCCGGACACGCTGTCGCCGCAGGTCCCGGTCATCGAGGAGGTTCTGGACGCGCTCGGCATCGCGCGCGTGGGCGTCGCGGGGTACGAGGCGGACGACGTGATCGGCACGTTCACCGCGCGGGCGAAGGGCCCGGTGGACATCGTCACCGGCGACCGCGATCTGTACCAGCTGGTGGACGACGCGCGCGGGGTGCGGGTGCTGTACCCGCTCAAGGGCGTGGGCACCCTCCAGCTCACGGACGAGGCGTGGCTGCGCGAGAAGTATGGGGTCGACGGGCCGGGGTACGCGGATCTGGCGCTGCTGCGCGGCGACCCGAGCGACGGTCTGCCGGGGGTGCCCGGCATCGGGGAGAAGACGGCCGCCAAGCTGCTGGCCGAGTTCGGCGATGTCGCCGGGATCATGGCGGCGGTCGACGACCCGAAGGCCAAGCTCACGCCGTCGCAGCGCAAGCGGCTGGACGAGTCGCGGCCCTATGTCGCGGTGGCGCCCAAGGTCGTGCGGGTGGCGGACGACGTCCCGCTGCCGGACGTCGACACGGTGGTGCCGCGCGGGCCGCGCGATCCGGCGGCGGTGGAGCGGCTGGCGGCGCGCTGGGGGCTGGGCGGGTCGCTTCAGCGACTGCTGACGACCCTGGCCCCGTAAATCATGTTCTCTGCCAAGTGAATGAGATTCTCTTCAGGAGGGATCCACACTCTCCACAATGGCTTAATCTTGCCCTCATACAAGGGGTGTTAAGTAGGGGGGAAATGCTAACTTAGGTAAGCCTAAGCGAAAAGCAGGGAGGCAGCCATGGCAGAACGACCGGGACGCAAGCCGCGGAAGCCGTATTCCGCTCAGGTCGTCCGCACCGAGCGGCTGACCCCCCACATGCACCGCGTGGTGCTCGGCGGTGAGGGGCTCGCCGACTTCGCGGCGGACACCTGCTCCGACCACTATGTGAAGCTGCTGTTCCCGGCCGGGGGTGCGACCTACCCGGAGCCCTTCGACATGGAGCGCATCCGCGAGGAGTTCCCGCGCGAGCAGTGGCCGGTGACGCGGACGTACACCGTGCGCCACTGGGATGCCGAACACCGTGAGCTGACCCTGGACTTCGTCATCCACGGCGACGAGGGCCTCGCCGGACCCTGGGCGGCGAACGTGCAGCCGGGCGAGACCGTGCGGTTCAGCGGCCCGGGCGGCGCCTACACCCCTGATCCGACCGCCGACTGGCATCTGTTCGCCGGGGACGAGAGCGCGCTGCCCGCGATCGCCCGCTCCCTGGAGGTGCTGCCCGCCGGTGCCACGGCGTACGCCTTCATCGAGGTCTCCGGGCCCGAGGAGGAGCAGAAGATCGACTCCGACGTGGAGGTCGTCTGGCTGCACCGCGGGGACCGGCCGGTCGGCGAGGCGCTGACCGAGGCCGTGCGGGCGCTGGACTTCCCCGAGGGCCGCGTGCACGCCTTCGTCCACGGCGAGGCGCACTGCGTGAAGCAGCTGCGGCACCTGCTGCGCGTCGAGCGCGAGATCGCCCGCGAGGACCTGTCGATCTCCGGGTACTGGCGGCTCGGCCACAACGAGGACGGCTGGCAGGCCTCGAAGCGGGACTGGAACGCGCGGATCGAGGCGGAGCAGGAGGGCACGCCCGCCTAGTCCCCCTCGGACGGACACGAAGTGTGGGAGGGCACGGCGGCGCCCTCCCACACGGCTACACGGACCGTTGGTACGACCGGAACGTCCGGATCGACAGCCACACCGCCGCCACCGCCAGCGCCAGCAGCCCACCGCCCCGGATCAGCACATCACCCCAGTCGGGGTCCCCGGACAGCGCCGAACGCCCCGCCACCATCGCCCAGTCGAGCGGGTTGAGGTCGGCGACATGCCGCATCCACCCGGGCATCTGGGCGGGCGCCATGAAGGCGGAGGACAGGAACGTCAGCGGCAGCAGCAGGAACGTGTTGATCCCGATGATCGACTCCCGCTCCCGCACCAGCATGCCGAGCGCGTTGGACAGCGCCCCGAAGACCGTGCCCAGCAGCACCGAGGCGAGCACCAGGACCGCGATCCCGACGATCCCGCCCGGGTAGTCCGCCCCGCCCAGCAGCCCGAGCAGCACGATGATCACCGACTGCGCGGCGGTGACCAGGCCGTTGTTGACGACGTTGCCGTTCATCAGCGCGGCCCGGCTGACCGGGGTGGTCAGAAAGCGGTCCAGGGTGCCGCGCTGGATCTCGTCGAGCGTGGTCATCCCGGCCCACATGTTGGAGCTCAGCGCGCTCATCACGACCACGCCGGGGACGAGGTAGTCGAGGTACGAGGTGGTGCCGAAGCCGCCGAGCTCGACGACCTCGCGGAACAGACTGCCGAACAGGAACAGCCAGATCACCGGCTGGATCAGGGTGATGACCGCGTACGCGGGCTGGCGCACGAACACCATGAGTTGACGCTGTGTCATGTACCAGGTCTGGGAGACGGCGGCGCTCATCGGGCACCTCCCGCGAGGGCGAGGTCGTCGGGCCGGCCGCCTTCCCCGGCCTCCCCCGCACCCTCGACCGCCCCGGCCTCGGAATAGCGGCGGCCGGTGTACCGCAGGTACACGTCGTCGAGCGAGGGGCGGGCCACGGTCGCGGCGGCGACACCGACTCCGGCGCGCTCGAGTGCGCCCAGGAGGGCGGGCACCGCCGCCGCTCCGTCGTCGGCGCGGACGCTGACCCGGCGCCCGTCGACCAGGACCTCGTGCACGCCCGGCAGTCCGCCGAGGGCGCTCCTGAGCAGCGTACGGCCGGCTTCGCCGACGCCGGTGCGGAGCTCCATGTGGACGGCGTCGCCGCGGAGTTCGCCCTTGAGCGAGTCCGGGGTGCCCTCGACCACGACCCGGCCGCGGTCCACGATGGCGACGCGTTCGGCGAGCCGGTCGGCCTCTTCGAGATAGTGCGTGGTGAGCAGGATGGTCAGTCCCTCCTCGCCGGAGAGGCGGCCGATCTCGTCCCACATCGCGCCGCGGGCCTGGGGGTCGAGACCGGTGGTGGGCTCGTCGAGGAAGAGCACCTCGGGTCGGTGCACCAGACCGAGGGCGACGTCGAGGCGGCGCCGCATACCGCCGGAGTAGCCCTTGACCCGGCGGTCCGCGGCGTCGGTGAGGGTGAAGCGGTCCAGCAGTTCGGCGACGCGCCGGTCGAGGCCGGTCCCCCTCAACCCGTGGAGCCTGCCCTGCAGTCGGAGGTTCTCGCGGCCGGTGGCCCCGGGGTCGGCGCCGGAGTTCTGCGCGACCACACCGATCGCGCGGCGCACCCGGTCCGGGTGGCGCAGCACGTCGTGACCGGCGACGGTGGCCGTGCCGGAGTCGGGGCGGGCCAGGGTGGTGAGGATCTTGACGGTGGTGGACTTGCCGGCGCCGTTGGGGCCGAGAAGGCCGAGGACGGTGCCGGGTTCGACGGTGATGTCCATGCCGTTGAGGGCCGTGACACCACCCGGGTAGGCCTTGATCAGCTGACGCGCCTCGACTGCGGGCGCACGGGTGTTCATGACAGGTGCTCTCCTGGGTGAGCGGATGACAGCTGATCCGCGTGAGGAGCACCGGGCTATCCTGGGTGTGCCGCACCTCGATCGCCCGGATGTGCCTCACGGCGGATTCAGCTCGGGGTTCGAGGCCCCGGCAAGGCTGCTCCAACAGCCTTGTCGGGGCCTGTTCTTTGTCAGATCACGGTTCGTGGAACGCCTTCCACTCGTCGATGCCGGACAGCTCGCCCTTCCTGATCTCGTCGAGGAAGCCGCGGACCCATGCCGCCTCCGCCTCGATCATGTGGAGCTGGTACTCGTTCTCCACGAGGAAGAGCCGGGGCAGCGTCTCGTACAGCTTCTCCAGTGCGCCCCGGCCGGAGGCGATCCGGACCTCCAGGGCGTCGAGCCGTTCCTCCAGCAGGAGGACCACGTCGTCGGGGTGCAGCACGCCGAGCAGCGAGAGCGCGGTCTCGAAGATCGGGTACTCCTTGGCCGGGAAGGCGACCAGGTCCGACATCCACTCGGTGGTCTCCCGGCGGCCGGCCTCGGTGATGCCGTAGACCGTCCGCTCGGGCCGGTTGCCCTGCCGCTCCACGTCCGTGACCTCGACGAAGCCATGCTTCTGGAGGTTCTGCACGACCGTGTAGAGCGAGCCGTAGTTGATCTTCGTGCTGGAGTCCTTGCCCTGGCGGCGCAGGGTCTGGGCGATCTCGTAGGGATGCATCGGCTTCTGCCACAGGGTCGCCAGCACGGCGAGCGCCAAGGGGTTGCGGAGCTTGCGACGCCTCATGGGCCGATTCACCTCGCATCTCTACTTCGTACCGAATATCCGTAGCCGAACATATCGCGATCTACGAGAGACCGTCAATAGACACGATGTATCGCGTTTCGATGGCCTGCGCAAGAGAGGTGAGGACTTGGGCCCATCTTCGACATGGCCGCGTCATGCGGGTGAAACAGCCGCTCCCTAATTTCTGTCGCCCGACAGGAATTCAGCGCCCGCACCGCTGTCCCGCTCTTCCGCCGCCGAAGGCAGGTGCCGCCGTGACGACAACCAGCCCCTCCGAAGTCCGCCCCGATCCACCGCACTCCCCCAGCGACCGCTCGCTCGCCGAGTTCGGCTACCGCCAGGAACTCCACCGCAGCCTGGGCCGGTACGCGTCGTTCGCGGCCGGGTTCTCCTTCATCTCCGTCCTGACGACGGTCTTCCAGTTCTTCGCCTTCGGGTACGCCTTCGGCGGCCCCGTCTTCTTCTGGGCCTGGCCGGCGGTGCTGGTCGGGCAGTTGCTGGTGGCCGCCTGCTTCGCGGAGCTGGCGGCGCGCTATCCGATCTCGGGCGCGATCTACCAGTGGTCGTCGCGGCTGTCGAACCTCACGTTCGGCTGGTTCGCCGGCTGGATCATGGTGATCGGGCAGATCGTGGTGGTCGCGGCGGCCGCGCTGGCCCTCCAGATGGTGCTGCCGGCGATCTGGTCGGGCTTCCAGCTGATCGGCACCGACCCGGCGCCGACGTCGGCGGACGGCGCGGCCAACGCGGCGCTCCTGGGCGTCTTCCTTCTCGCGCTGACGACGCTCGTGAACGTGCTCGACAACCGGGTCATGTCCGTGATCAACCGGGTCGGGGTGACGGCCGAGATCATCGGCGCGGTACTGATCGTCGTCCTGCTGCTCACCCACTCCGAGCGCACACCCGGCATCACCTTCCACACCGCGGGCGCGGCCCAGTCCGGCCTGTTCGGGGCCCTGTTGGTGGGTTCGTTCACGGCGGCGTACGTGATGATCGGCTTCGACAGCGCGGGCGAGATGAGCGAGGAGACCCGTGATCCACGGCGCACCGCCCCCCGCACGATCCTCACGGCACTCGGCGCGGCCGGCCTCCTGGGGGGTCTGATCGTGCTGGGCGGCCTGCTGGCGGCGCCCAGCCTGACCGACGGCCGCCTGGCGGTCGACGGGCTGAGCTACGTCCTCACGAGCAGCCTGGGCGACGGGGTCGGCAAGGCGCTGCTGGCGGACGTGGTGGTGGCGATCGCGGTGGCGACCCTCGCGATCCAGACGGCGGCCTGCCGGATGCTGTTCTCCATGGCCCGAGACGGCCGGCTCCCCTTCGCGGCACGCCTGGCACGCGTCCACCCCCGCACCGGCATGCCCACCGCTCCCGCCCTGGTGGTCGGTCTCCTCGCCGCGGCGCTGCTGCTCCTCAACTTCGCCTCCCCGGAGGCGTTCCTGGCGATCGGCACGACCTGCATCGTGATGCTGTACCTGGCGTACGCGATGGTCACCGGCCCCCTCCTGGTCGCCCGCCTCCGCGGCCGCTTCACCTCGGAGGGCACGGACGAGAGGGGCGGCAAGCTCTTCTCCCTGGGCCGCTGGGGAGTCCCGGTCAACGCCCTCGCCCTGCTCTACGGCCTGTTCATGACGATCAACCTGGCCTGGCCGAGGGCGGAGGTGTACGACCCGGCGGGCGGCCACTGGTACTTCCAGTGGTTCACGGTCCTGTTCCTGACAGCAACGCTGGTACTGGGCGCGGCCTGGCGGCTCCATTCCAGGCGCGGGGCCACTGCAACCCCCTAGGGGCGCGGGGAACTGCGCGACAAGCCACGACGGCGCAGCACCCGACCGACACCATACGGTGGCACCCCCTTAGTCGCCCCACCTGCTGACCGCCGGAGGCCCCCGTACCCTTGATCCCGATGAGACGCCGCACCGCTCCCCCGCCCTCCCCGCTGCCCCAGCGCGACGGGGTGGACCCGGTACGCGTGCGGCTGCCGGGGGAAGGCGACTGGGCCACCGTGCGGGAGCACCTGGTGGAGCGGCTCAGGGGGGCGGGCGCCGGAGTCGTCGAGGGGATGTTCGCCCGGGGGCTCGTCGTCGGGACGGACGGCACTCCCGTGGCACCCGATGCCGCGTACGTGCCCGGCATGTACGTGTGGTTCCACCGCGAGCTGCCGTACGAGGTGCCCGTGCCCTTCCCCCTGGAGCTGGTGCACCGCGACGAGCACATCGTCGTCGTCGACAAACCGCACTTCCTCGCCACCACCCCGCGCGGCAGCCATGTCACCGAGACCGCGCTCGCGCGGCTGCGCCGGGAGCTCGGTGTCCCGGCGCTCGGGGCCGCGCACCGGCTCGACCGGCTCACCGCCGGACTGGTGCTGTTCACGGTGCGGCCCGAGGAGCGGGGCGCCTACCAGTCGCTGTTCCGGGACCGGCAGGTGCGCAAGGAGTACGAGGCCGTCGCGCCCTACGATGCCGCGCTCCCCCTGCCCCGGACCGTGCGGAGCCGGATCGTGAAGGAGCGCGGGGTGCTGGCCGCCTATGAGGTCGAGGGCGAGCCGAATGCCGTCAGCCACATAGAACTCGTCGACCGGCGTGCGGGGTTGGGCCGGTACCGGCTCACGCCCACCACCGGCCAGACACATCAGCTGCGCGTCCACATGAGCACGCTCGGCGTACCCATCCTCGGTGACCCGCTGTATCCCGAGGTCGCCGCCCCCGTGCCGGCCGGTGAGTTCCGGCATCCGCTCCAACTGCTGGCGCGGGCGCTGGACTTCACCGATCCGGTCACGGGGGTGGAACACCGGTTCCGGAGCACTCGGGTGCTGGAGGCCTGGGCGCACCTCGGTGACCGGGCCGGTCAGTAACCCCTCCACCACCGCAGGAGGCGGCGCCAGGCACCCATCGGACGGGCCGGTTCGGGCGTCGGCGCGGTCTGCGGCGGGGCAGCGGGCTGAGGCTGGGGCTGGGGTTCGACGGCCGCGGGTTGCGGCCGCTCCGTGCCGACCTGCCAGCCGGGCCGCTGCTGCGGAACCGGGGCGTGGCCCGGCTGCTGCATGATGTCCTGCTGCGGCTTGGGCGCGAACCGCACGGGCAGCTCCACGAGGTGGCGCGAGGAGATCGACTGCCGCCACTCCAGCTCGTCCTCGTCGCAGTCGAGCTGGACGTCCGGCAGCCGCATCAGCAGCGCGTCGACACCGGTGTCGGCGATGCCACGGGCGATGTCCTGACCGGGGCACTCGTGCGGGCCGCCGCCGAAGGCGAGGTGCGAGCGGTTGCCCCGCATGTTGGCGGCCAGGTCGGGCCGGACCCGCGGGTCGACGTTGCCCGGCGCGATGCCGAACAGCAGACCGTCGCCCTTGCGGATGCGCTGGCCGCCCAGCTCCGTGTCCTGCTTGGCGTAGTAGGCGAAGACCGTGCTGAACGGCGGCTCGTCCCACAGCGACTGCTCGACCGCCTGCGGCACCGTCATCTGACCGCCGTTGAGCTGGGCCCGGAAGCCCGGGTTGGTGAGCACGGCGCGCAGGACGTTGCCGATGAGGTTCACCGTTGCCTCGTAGGCCGCGAGGAGGACGAGCCACAGGTGGGTGGTGACCTCGTCGTCGGTGAGCTTCGCCGGGTGCAGCACGAGGTGGCTGGCGAAGTCGTCCTCGGGCTGCTCCCGGCGGCGGGCGGCGAGCCCCTGGAGGACGCCCATGACGTACGCCTGGCTGGTGTTGGCGGTCTCGGTGCCCTTGAGGAGGTCGCGGGTGGCCTGCACGAGCCGGTCGTTGTACTCCTCCGGCATGCCGAAGATCTCGCACATGATGGCCATCGGCAGGTGCTCGGCGAACTGGCCGATGAGGTCGGCGTCGCCCTGCTCGCAGAACTCGTTGACCAGGCGCTGGGTGTAGCGGTTGATGTGCCGCCGGATCGCGCGGTAGTTGATGGTCGACATGGCGCCGGTGACGGCGCCGCGCAGCCGCAGGTGCTCGTCGCCCTCGGCGTAGGAGCAGATGGGCGCCCAGGCGATGTGCGGCATCATCGGGTGGTCGGGTTTGACCATGCCCTCGATCTGCGGCGTCCAGATGCGGCTGTCCCGGCAGAAGTGCGAGGGGGTGCCCACCATGTGGAGGTTCTCGGCGTGGCCGAGGACGATCCACATCGGCACGTCGTCGTGGAGCAGCACGGGCGCCACCGGGCCGTGTTCCTCGCGGAGTTGTTCGTAGAGGCCTTCGAGGTCCTCCGCCTCGGGGCCGTACAGCCGATGCAGCCCGCCGGGGCCACGGCCGTGGGCGGGGCAGCCCGGTGGCGGGCCGGCCGTGGGGTCGGCACCGGTCAGGGACTGAGGTTCAGGCGTCACTGTGATCGCTCCGAAGGGGATCCGGTTGCTGGGGAGTTGAGGCCGGGTGAGCTCGCCGGCCGGTCAGGTGAGCCGGCCCGTCAGCGCGAGCGAGTGCAGGAAGCGCATCAGGGTCATCAGGGTGTCGCGGCTGGAGGCCCGGCGGCGTGCGTCGCACTCCACGATGGGGATGCCCTCGTCCAGGTCGAGCGCGCCGCGCAGGTCAGCCATGGGGTAACGGGGCCCGTCGGGGAAGGAGTTGACGGCGACGATGAAGGGCACGCCGCGCTCCTCGAGCCGTCCTATGACGTCGAAGCTGACCTCCAGACGGCGGGTGTCGACCAGCACCACCGCGCCGAGCGCGCCCTCGAACAGGCCGTTCCACAGGAACCAGAAACGTTGCTGGCCGGGGGTGCCGAAGAGATACAGGACGAGCTGGTCGGTGATGCTGATGCGCCCGAAGTCCATGGCCACGGTGGTGGCGGTCTTGGTCTCGGAGCCGTAGTTGTCGTCGACCCCGATCCCGGCCTGGGTCATGGTCTCCTCGGTGGTCAGCGGCCTGATCTCGCTGACCGACCCGACCATCGTCGTCTTGCCGACTCCGAAGCCGCCCACGATCACGATCTTCACCGCGGCCTGGGCCGTGTGCGGCAGTTGATCCTCCGAGCGTGGCCCGGGGATGGTGTCAGAGCCTTTGAAGTCCATGCATCACCGCTTCGAGAAGGGAACGGTCGGGGAGCGCCTGACGGACGATCGGGGCGCGCGCCGTCACCAGTTCGGCCGTCAGCATCTCCGTGAGCACGACGGTCATCACACTGAACGGCAGGCTCAGATAGGCCGAGAGCTCGGCGACCGAGATCGGGGCCGCGCTGAGGCGGAGGATCGCCGTCTGCTCGGGGGTGGCGGAGGGCGGCGGGTCGGCGCGCGCCACGATTAACGCGACCAGGTCGAGGTCGGCTCGCTCCCCGTCCGGGCCCGCGACCACGTAGAGCCGTTCCGGGGGGCGCTTTCCGGTGCCTTCGCCCTCGGGCTTCGGGGGCGGTTCCTCCGGTGCCTGACTGGGGTATCGCCGCCGGCGTTGCGGAGGAGTCATACGGTCTGCCCGTTCCGCCGGGGCGGACTGGTGAGATGGGCGCCGATTCTGACGACCAGGTCACGCATGCGGTTGCTCATCAGGCCGGGTTCGGCGACCACGTCGGACAGCACCGCGAGATAGGCGTTGGCGCCCGCGGCCATCAGGTAGAAGTAGCCGCCGTTGATCTCGATGATGACCATCTTCATCCGGCCGTCGCTGTCCGGGATCTCGTGGGCGACGGCGTGGGCGAGGCTCTGGAGCCCCGCACAGGCCGCGGCGACACGGTCGGCGGCGTCCGGGTCACCGCCGTAGCGCGCGATGCGCAGGCCGTCGGCGGAGAGCACCACGATCATCTCGATGCCTGGTACCCCGTCGGCGAGATCCTTGAGCATCCAGTCGAAGTTGGCGCGCTGCTGGATCACGTGTGGTCCCTCTCGTCGTCGGCCTCGGTCCGGGCCGGCTCGGTGGTCTGCTGGGTGGGTGCGCTCGGGTCGGGATCGCCCTTGAGTCCGTTCCAGAAGGCCTCGACCCACAGTCCGGGCTCGGGCTCGTTCTTCTCCGGCTCGGGGTCGGGCGCGGGCGTCGACCAGATGGTCGGCCTGCCCTCCCGCTCGGCCTGCTCGATGGCCGCCTGCTCGGCGAACCGCTGGTGCAGCGGTGTCTTGACCCGGCTGCGGCGCTGCGGCAGCCCGCCGGCGGTCCACTCGGTGACCTCGGGGACGTCGTCCTCCATGGACACGCCGACGGGGATGCGCGGGCTGGTGGGGCGCCGTCGCTTCGGTGCGCGCTTGGGACCTTCGAGCGCACCTTCGGTCTTCGGCACGGCGCCGGCGCCGATGCCGTGGGCGAGTCCGGGGGCCGGATCGCTGGTCATCATCTCGCGCGGCACGATCAGGACGGCGCGGACACCGCCGTACGCCGAGGAGCGCAGCGAGACCTGCATGTTGAACTGCGTGCACAGGCGGCCGACGACGGCCAGGCCCAGGCGCGGGGAATCACCCAGGTCCTGGAGGTCGACACCGGCCTTGGCCCGCTCCAGCATGGACTCGGCCTTGGCCCGGGCCTCCTCGCTGAAGCTGACTCCGGCGTCCTCGATCTCGACGGCGACGCCGGTCTGCACCTCGCTGGCGGTGACGTGCACCTTGGTCTGCGGCGGTGAGTAGCGGGTGGCGTTGTCCAGGAGCTCCGCGACGGCGTGGATGACCGGCTCGACGGAGATGCCGCGGATGTTGACCTGGGCGATGGAGTCCAGCTTGATGCGGCGGTACTCCAGGATGCGGGACATGCCGCCGCGCAGCACGCTGTACAGCGGGACGGGGTCGGGCCACTGACGGCCGGGGCGGCCGCCGCCGAGGACGGAGATGGAGTCGGCGAGGCGGCCGATCAGGGCGGTGCCGTGGTCGATGCGCAGGAGGTCGTCGAAGACCTCGGGGTTGCGGCCGTGGTCCTCCTCCATCTCCCGGAGTTCGTTGTTCTGCTGGTGCACGATCGCCTGGACGCGGCGGGCGATGGAGACGAAGGAGCGCTGCGTGGAGTCGCGCAGGGCTTCCTCGCGGTCGATGATGTCGAGCACCGAGTGGATCAGGATGAGCTGCGACTCGGGGAGTTCGCGGTAGGAGGGGTCGATGTCGCCGAGTTGGCGAATCACCTCCCCGGGGGAATTTCCGGATCGCAACCGGTAGATGGCGGCGGGGGTGATCTCCTTCGCGAGGCGGAGCATCTCCTCCTCGTGCGCGCCGACCCGTCGTTCCAGATACGCGCTGTTACGGGCGTATTCGGCACGCAGCTCCCGCAGGGCCCGGCCGCGACGCACCACTTCGGAAGCCGCCGCGAGCACCAGGAGCGTGGCGACGGCGCCGCACCAGGCGACGGCCGTGCGGGCCGGCTCCTGGACCACGGCGGCTGCGGCTCCGGTGGCCGCGGCCATCAGTATCGCGGGGAACAACAGCACGCGCGCGTAGGGAAGTTCACGGCGTACGGGTGGGGATTGAACACTCACCATGTAAGGCCCTCGAAAACGAATCGGCTTGGATGCGCATACATAGGGAACAAGCGCACGAATACATCTCAACTCGGTGCGCCGCGGGCGAGCTTAGTCCGACCGGATCATCGCTGTGTCATATTCAGCAAGCGCCTGAAACGGGACGCGAACAAGGAGTACCCTCGGCTCCATTTACACGCAGAGGCGCCGTTCGCACACGGTGCGTCACGGCGTACGGGCATACGAAAACCACTCACCGTGACGGGTGAAGGTCAGGCGCCCGCGATCCTCAGCGCCGCGTCCGCGGTGGCTTCCGCAAACACCGCCACCGGACGGTCGGGGTCCGAGCGGTGGACGAGGATGACCCCCTCGATCAGCCCGAACAGCAGGTCCGTACGGAGATCGAGCTCGCTCTTGGCGAGCGCGCCACCGGCGCCGGTCGCGGCGAGCAACTGCCGGTAGGCGTCCTTGAGTTCGGCGCGCACGGCGTGGAAGCCGGCGAACCGCTCGGCGCGCACCTCGGGCAGCAGATAGAGGCCGCCCAGGTTGTAGGGGCCGCCGCACAGGAGCTCCACGTCCGCACGGCACAGCTCCCACAGCCGGTCCTCGGCCGCGGTCGCGTCGTCGGCGAGCAGCTCGCGGGCGTACCCGAGCGACGGGGTGACCGTGGACTCCAGGAGCCGGGCGAGCAGCTCCTCCTTGCCGGAGACGTAGTGGTACATGGACGCCTGGCGCATGCCCGCGCGTTCGGCGACGGCCCGGGTGGTGGTGGCCGCGTAGCCGCGGGTGGTGAACAACTCGGCGGCCGCGGCGAGCAGTTCGTCACGCGGCTCGAGCCCGCTGTCCGGCCGCTGCGCGGCACGCGGTCTGCCGACCCGCCGTCCACCCGTCGTTCCCATACGCCGATCCTCGCACAGGGCACCATCCGGTGATCTTCGGCAGCGCACCGCGGGGACGGGTGAGGGCTCGGTAACCACCCCGCAACTCCCGGGCAACGCCCGCGACCCACCCCGCTCCTAATTTCTGTCGCACGACAGAAATAGCACCGGAGCCGGAGGTCCCGCGATGGCGACATCGACCACTTACGGAGCCCGCGATCACGCCCGCGCCCAGGAGGGCGCCCACGCCGAGGCCATGCCCGTCGTGCCGGCCGCAAACTGGCCGCAGCCGCCCCGTGAGGCGGGGCCCCTGGTCTGGGCCGAGACGGTCGCGGGCGGAAACTACACCCACCGCGTACTCGCCCGCGGCACCGAGCTGCGCCTGACCGACCTGCACGGCGACGCCTGCGCGCATCTGCTGCTGTACGCCGCGGACCGGCCCTGGGAGCGGCTGAACGTGGCCGACACGGTGAAGGTGCAGTGGAACGCCTATCTGGGTGAGGGCGTGCTGCTCCTGTCCGACCAGGGCCGGGTCCTCGCCTCGCTGGTGGCCGACACCTCCGGCCGCCACGACGCCCTGTGCGGCACCTCCACCCTGGCGCGGAACACCGAGCGGTACGGCGACGGCACCCCGCAGTCCGGCTCCCCCGCCGGACGGGAGCTGTTCAAGCTGGCGGCCGCCAAGAACGGACTCGCCCCGCGCGATCTGCCGCCGTCGCTCTCCTTCTTCCAGGGCGTGGAGGTCCGCGAGGACGGCGCCCTCGACTTCACCGGCTCGGCGGGCCCGGGCGCAAGCGTGACACTGCGGGCCGAGCAGGACGTCACCGTGCTCGTCGCCAACGCGGCGCACCCCGCCGACCCGCGCCCCGACTACGTCAGCACCCCGCTGGAGGTGCTCGCCTGGCGGGCCGCCGCCACCGAGCCCGGCGACCCCCTGTGGAACGCCACCCCCGAGGGCCGCCGCGCCTTCCTCAACACCGCCGAATTCCTTGCCGCGAGGGGGCTCGTATGACCACCACCGTCGTTCCCGCCCGTGCCGCCTGGTCCTCAGTCGTCTGCGCCGGACAGACCCTCACCGTCACCGATCTGCACGGCAACCAGGCCGTCGACTTCCTCGTCTACGACGCCCACGACACCGCCGTCCGCTACAGCGCGCCCGACACCATCCACGCCCAGGGCAACGTCTTCCTCACCACGGGCACCGTGCTGATGTCGAACGAGCACACCCCGCTGATGACCGTGGTCGACGACGAGGTGGGCCGCCACGACACGGTCGGCGGCGCCTGCTCCAAGGAGTCCAACACGCTCCGGTACGGCCACCACACCTGGTCCCAGCACGCGTGCGTGGACAACTTCCTCGCGGAGGGCGCCCGTCATGGCCTGGGTAAGCGCGACCTGGTCTCCAACATCAACTGGTACATGAACGTGCCGGTCGACAAGGACGGCACCCTCGGCATCGTCGACGGCATCTCGGCACCCGGCCTGAAGCTGACCCTGCGCGCCGAGTGCGACGTCCTCGTCCTCGTCTCCAACTGCCCGCAGATCAACAACCCCTGCAACGGCTTCGAGCCGACCGCGGTGGAGATGACGATCGGGGCCACCGGATGACCTTCGACACCCTCCTCGTCGCCAACCGGGGCGAGATCGCCGTACGGATCATCCGCACCGCCCGCGAACTCGGTCTGCGCACGGTCGCCGTGTACTCCGACCCGGACCGCTCGGCACCCCATGTGCGGCTCGCGGACGAGGCCGTACGACTGGGTCCCGCGCCCGCCAAGGAGTCGTACCTGGACGCCGATCTGGTGCTGAGGGCGGCCAAGGACACGGGGGCGGGGGCCATCCACCCCGGATACGGCTTCCTGTCCGAGGACGCGGCCTTCGCACGGCGCTGCGAGGAGGCCGGGATCGTCTTCGTGGGCCCGACGCCGGAGCAGCTGGAGCTCTTCGGCGCCAAGCACACGGCACGCGCGGCGGCCGAGACGGCGGGGGTCCCGCTGGCGCCGGGCACGGGACTGCTGGCCTCGCTCACGGACGCCCTCGCGCAGGCGGAGGCCATCGGCTATCCGGTCATGCTGAAGGCGACCGGCGGTGGCGGCGGTATCGGCATGTCGGCATGTCACTCCGGCGACGAACTCGCGGACGCCTGGGAGCGCGTGCAGCGCGTCGCCGCCGCCTCCTTCTCCTCCGCGGGCGTCTTCCTGGAGCGCCTGGTCGAAGACGCCCGCCATGTCGAGGTGCAGGTCTTCGGCGACGGAGCGGGCCGGGTCGTCACCTTCGGCGACCGCGACTGCTCCCTCCAGCGCCGCAACCAGAAGGTGCTGGAGGAGGCACCGGCACCGGGACTGCCGGACCACGTGCGCCAGCAACTCGCCGGGGCGGCGCGCGACTTGTGCGCCTCGGTCGGCTACCGCTCCGCCGGAACCGTCGAGTTCGTCTACGACGCCGCCCGCGAGGAGGCGTACTTCCTGGAGGTCAACACCCGCCTCCAGGTGGAGCACCCGGTCACCGAGGAGATCTACGGCGTCGACCTGGTCGCCTGGATGCTGCGGCTGGCCCGCGGCGAGCGGGACGTCGTGCGCGAGCCGGACGCCCCCCGCGGCCACGCCGTCGAGGCCCGGATCTACGCCGAGGACCCGTCCCGCGAACACCGGCCCAGCGCGGGCCTGCTGACACGGGTCGAGTTCCCGCCGGGCGTACGCGTCGACGGCTGGGTGGAGACCGGTACCGAGGTGACGACGTCGTACGACCCGATGCTCGCGAAGGTGATCGCGTACGGCTCGGACCGGGCCCATGCGCTGCGCCGGCTCGACGAGGCGCTGGCCCGCACCCGCGTCGACGGCATCGAGACGAACCTGGGCCTGCTCAGGGCGGCGCTCGCGGACTCCCGCTTCACCGGGGCGACGCACTCGACGGCCACCCTCGCCGAGGTGCGCGACCGCACGCCCCGGATCGAGGTCGTCTCCGCCGGCACCCTCACCACCGTGCAGGACTGGCCGGGCCGCACCGGCTACTGGCAGGTCGGCGTGCCTCCGTGCGGCCCGATGGACGACCTGTCCTTCCGGCTCGGCAACCGGGCCCTGGGCAACCACGAGGGCGCGGCGGGACTCGAATGCACCCTCCAGGGACCGTCGCTGAAGTTCAGCCACGCCACCACCGTGTGTGTGACAGGCGCCCCCGCACCCGTGACCGTGGACGGCTCCGCCGTCGCCCAGTGGGAGCCGGTGACCGTGCCCGCGGGAGCCGTCCTGGACATCGGGGCGCCCCAGGAGCACGGTCTGCGGACCTATGTGCTGTTCGCCCGAGGGCTCGACGTACCCGCGTTCCTGGGCAGCGCGAGCACCTTCACCCTGGGCCGCTTCGGCGGCCACGGCGGGCGCGCCCTGCGCACCGGAGACGTCCTGCACGGCGGGGGCCTCGCCGAGGGCAGGCCGGTCGACGATCCGCCCCGGTTCACCCGGACCTGGCACATCGGCGCCGCCGAAGGCCCCCATGCGGCACCGGAGTTCTTCACCGAGGACGACATCCACGACTTCTACGCCGCCGACTGGAAGGTCCACTTCAACTCGGCCCGCACCGGAGTCCGCCTCATCGGTCCCAAGCCGCGCTGGGCCCGCACCGACGGCGGCGAGGCGGGCCTGCATCCGTCCAACATCCACGACACCCCCTACTCCGTCGGCGCCGTCGACTACACGGGCGACATGCCGGTGCTGCTCGGCCCGGACGGCCCCTCCCTCGGCGGTTTCGTGTGCCCGGCGACCGTGCTCAGCGGAGAGCGCTGGAAGCTGGGCCAGCTGCGGCCCGGCGACACCGTGCGGTTCGTTCCGGTGGACGCCGACGGAGCGCCCCGGCCCCCCATCGTCGACGGTGGTGTCCTCGCCCGCGACGGTGATGTCACCTACCGCCGCAGCGGCGACGACAACCTGCTCGTCGAGTTCGGCCCGATGCAGCTCGACCTGGCGCTGCGGATGCGCGTCCACGCGCTGATGGAGGCGGTCGCCGACGCCTGTCCGGACGGGATCACCGACCTCACCCCCGGTATCCGCTCCCTCCAGATCCGGACGGACCCACGGCGCCTCCCGCAACACGAACTCCTCGCCGCGGTACGGGAGATCACCGCGTCCCTCCCCCCGAGCGACGAACTCGTCGTGCCCTCCCGGACCGTCCACCTCCCCCTGTCCTGGGACGACCCGGCGACCCGCGAGGCCATCGCCCGCTACATGGCAGGCGTACGGGACGACGCGCCCTGGTGCCCGTGGAACATCGAGTTCATCCGCCGGGTCAACGGCCTGGACTCGGTCAACGACGTCTACGACACGGTCTTCGACGCGGAGTACCTCGTCCTGGGCCTGGGCGACGTCTACCTGGGCGCGCCCGTGGCCACTCCCCTGGACCCACGGCACCGTCTGGTGACCACCAAGTACAACCCGGCCCGCACCTGGACCGCGGAGAACTCCGTCGGCATCGGCGGCGCCTACCTGTGCATCTACGGCATGGAGGGCCCCGGCGGCTACCAGTTCGTGGGCCGTACGACCCAGGTGTGGTCGGGCTGGCAGCAGCGCGGCGCGTTCGAACCGGGAGCGCCCTGGCTGCTCAGGTTCTTCGACCGGATCAAGTGGTATCCGGTCGACGCCGACGAACTCCTGGAACTGCGGGCCGACATCACGTCCGGGCGGTTCGTACCACGCATCGAGGAGGGAACCTTCTCCCTCTCCGACTACCAGGCGTTCCTCGCCGAGAACGCCGAGTCCATAGCGGAGTTCAGGGTCCGCCAGCAGGCGGCCTTAGCGACCGAGCGGGACGCCTGGGAGGCGGCCGGCGAGTTCGCCCGGGCCGACGCGGTGAGCGCTCCGGCCCCTCCCGCGGCGTCCGTGGAGATCCCCGAGGGCGGCCGGATCGTCGAAGCGGAATTCACGGCTTCCGTGTGGCAGCTGAACGTCGAGCCGGGCGACGAGGTCACCGTCGGCCAGCCGCTGCTCGCGCTGGAGGCGATGAAGATGGAGTCCAGGGTGCACGCGCCGATGGACGGCGTGGTGACGGAGATCCTGGCGAGGCCGGGCGACCAGGTGGAGGCGGGGACGGCGCTGGTCGTGCTCGCTCCCGTGAACTGAAAGAGGAACCCATGCTGTCCAGAGTCCGAGCCGCCTACGCACGCATCGAGGCGGTGGACCGCCCCGAGATCTGGATCGACCTGCGCCCACAGGACGAGGTCGAGGCGGAGGCACACGCCCTGGCCGCACGCGTGGCCGCCGGTGAGCACCTCCCGCTGGCCGGTCGTCTCCTCGCCGCCAAGGGCAACATCGACGTCGCGGGGCTGCCCACGACCGCGGGCTGTCCGGCGTACGCCTACCACCCCGAGGCCGACGCACCGGCGGTGGCCCGGCTGAGGGCGGCGGGCGCGATCGTCCTGGGCACCACGAACCTGGACCAGTTCGCGACCGGCCTGGTCGGCACCCGCTCCCCGCACGGCGCGGTACGCAACGCCCACGACCCGGCCCGCATCAGCGGCGGTTCCAGCTCCGGCTCGGCCGTCGCGGTGGCCCTCGGCATCGTCGACCTGGCCCTCGGCACCGACACCGCGGGCTCGGGCCGGGTGCCGGCCGCCTTCAACGGCATCGTCGGCCTCAAGCCCACCCGGGGCCTGGTCCCGACGGACGGCGTCGTCCCGGCCTGTGCCTCCCTCGACTGCGTGACGGTCTTCGCCCGCACCCTCCCGGAAGCCGAACAGGCACTGTCGTTCATGACCTCACCGCCGGCCCGCGACCTCCCCCCGCTCCCCCAGCGACAGCCGGGACCGTGGCGCGTCGCGGTCCCGCCGCGCGACCAGCTCGGCGAGCTGGACGAGGGCTGGGCGGAGGCCTACGAGGCAGCGGTGGAGCAGCTCATCGCGGCCGGCGCGTCGATCCGCCCCCTCGATCTCGCCCCCTTCACCGAGGCCGCCGCGATGCTCTACGAGGGCGCCTTCGTCGCCGAGCGCTACACCGCGGTGGGGAGCTTTGTCGACAAGCTGACCTCGGAGGGCGGCGCCGGCCTGGACCCCACCGTCGCCGGCATCATCACCCGCGCCCGCGACATCCCGGCCCACCAGCTCTACGCCGACCAGGACCGGCTCGCGGCCCTGAGAGCCCGGGCCGAGGCCGAACTCGCCGACGCGGACGCCCTGTTGCTGCCGACCACGCCGGGCCACCCCACCCTCGCCGAGGTCGCCGCCGACCCTCTGGGCGCCAACGCCCGCCTCGGCCGCTTCACCAACTCCACCAACCTCTTCGACCTGGCGGCGGTGGCCGTCCCGGCGGGCGAGGTGACCGGCCTGCCCTTCGGCGTGATGCTGATCGGCCCGGCGTTCACGGACGAGCGACTGACACGGATCGCCGCGCTGCTCCAGCCCGAGACACGCCTGGCGGTGGTGGGCGCCCACCTCTCGGGCCAGCCGCTGAACCCCCAACTCCTGGCCCTGGGCGCCCGCCTGGACCGCACGACCACGACGGCCCCCGTCTACCGCCTGCACGCCCTGCGCACGACCCCACCGAAGCCGGGCCTGGAGCATGTCGGCGAGGGCGGGGCCGCGGTCGAGGCAGAGGTGTGGCGCCTGCCGGCAGCGGGCCTGGGCCGCCTGCTGGCCGCACTCCCCCGCCCGATGACCCTGGGCAGCGTGCAACTGGCAGACGGATCCACCGTCCCCGGCTTCCTGTGCGAACCCAGCGCCTTGGAGGCAGCCGAGGACATCACCCGGTACGGAGGCTGGCGATCATATGTGAACGCCGAGAAGGCATAACTCCCTAGGGGCGCGGGGCTGTATCGATATGCGGCTCCGCCGCGGAGCGCGACCAGCCACAGTCACCCCGCACCCGCCGACGCACCCGTCACCCCACCGACGAGTAGGCGACAACCCCCCGCAGCAACTCATCAACCGCCTTGCGCGCGTTCTTCGCGACCGTGGACCCCTGCCCACCGGAAACCGGCGCCGCGGCCGAGATCTGCCCCAGCACATCGATCACCTGCTTGCACCACCGCACGAAGTCCCCCGCCGGCATCTCCGCCTCACGCAGCACCTCGTCGAGCCCCTTCCCGGAAGCCCACATGTACGCGGCCCAGGCGAACCCGAGATCGGGCTCCCGCTGTCCCACGCCCTCGGTCTGCCTGATCCGGAAGTCCTCCTCCAGCGCGTCGAGCCGCCCCCAGATCCGCACCATCTCCCCGAGCGCGGCCTTCGCCTTGCCCGTCGGCAGCTTGGGCGTCATCGCATCGTCACCGACCCGCGCCTCGTACACCAACGCGGAGACGCACGCCGCGAGTTCAGCAGGGGACAGCCCCTCCCACACCCCGGCCCGCAGACACTCACTGGCCAGCAGGTCGAGCTCGCCGTAGAGCCGCGCCAGCCGCTTCCCGTGCTCGGTGACCTCGTCGCCCCGCAGATAGTCCAGCTCGGTCAGCAGCGCCACGATCCGGTCGAAGGTCCGCGCGATGGTGTTGGTACGGCCCTCGATACGCCGCTCCAGCTGCGAGGTGTCCCGCAGCAGCCGGTGGTAGCGCTCGGCCCAGCGCGCGTGGTCCTCACGGTCGTCGCACCCGTGGCACGCATGGGCCCGAATCGCCGTCCGCAACCGGGCGATCTCCCGGTCGTCCGCGGCCTGCGCCCGCTTCTTGCGCGCCCGCTCCGGCGGAATGTGCCCCGCCTTGGTGCGCAGTGCGGAGGCGAGGTCCCGACGCGACTGCGGGGAGCGCGCGTTGAAGGACTTCGGGATCCGCATCCGCTCCAACGCCTCGACGGGAACCGGGAAGTCCATCGAGGCGAGCCGCTTGACCTGCCGCTCGGCGGTCAGCACCAGCGGGCGCGGCCCGTCGTGGTGCTCGAACCCGCGGTGCCCGTTGGACCGCCCGGCGGGCAGTCCCGGGTCCAGTACCAGCGCCAGCCCGGCGTACTTGCCCGCCGGCACATGGATGACGTCACCCGGCTTGAGCTTCTCCAGCGCGACGGCCGCCTCGGCCCGCCGCTCGTTGGCGCCCTGCCGGGCCAGCTCGGTCTCGCGGTCCTTCAGCTCGCGCCGCAGTCGCGCGTACTCCTCGAAGTCGCCGAGGTGGCAGGTCATGGACTCCTTGTAGCCCTCGAGCCCCTCCTCGTTGCGCTGCACCTGCCGCGAGATCCCCACGACCGACTTGTCGGCCTGGAACTGCGCGAAGGACGTCTCGAGGAGCTCACGCGAGCGGTGCCGGCCGAACTGCTCGACGAGGTTGACCGCCATGTTGTACGACGGCTTGAAGCTGGACCGCAGCGGATACGTCCGCGTGCCCGCGAGCCCCGCCAGATGCTCGGGGCTGCTGCCGCGCTGCCACAGCACGACGGCATGACCCTCGACGTCGATACCACGCCGACCGGCACGCCCGGTCAACTGCGTGTACTCGCCCGGTGTGATGTCCGCGTGCTGCTCGCCGTTCCACTTGACGAGCTTCTCCAACACCACCGACCGCGCGGGCATGTTGATGCCCAGCGCGAGCGTCTCGGTGGCGAACACGGCCTTCACCAGGCCCCGGACGAACAGTTCCTCGACGACCTCCTTGAAGGTCGGCAGCATGCCCGCGTGGTGGGCCGCGATGCCGCGCTCCAGGCCCTCCAGCCACTCGTAGTAGCCCAGGACGTGCAGATCCTCGGTCGGAATGGCGGCGGTGCGCTCCTCGACGAGAGCACGCACCCTGCCCCGCGCCTCGTCGTCGTTGAGCCGCAGACCGGCGTACAGACACTGCTGCACGGCGGCCTCACAGGCGGCCCGGCTGAAGATGAAGGTGATCGCCGGCAGCAGCCCTTCGGAGTCGAGCCGCTCGATGACCTCGGGCCGCCCCGGGGTCCACACCCGCGAGCGCTGTCTGCGCTCCCGCTCCCGGTCGGCCTCGCGCATCGCACGGCCGCGTCTGCGGTCCTGGTAGGAGGGGCGCTGCGCCTCCATCCGGGCCAGCCGCGTGAGGTCGGGGTTGACGGCCTTCTTCTGGCCCTCGCCCTCCTCGAACAGGTCGTACATCCGCCGCCCGGCGAGCACGTGCTGGAACAGCGGCACGGGCCGGTGCTCGGAGACGATCACCTCGGTGTCGCCCCGGACGGTGTCCAGCCAGTCGCCGAACTCCTCGGCGTTGGACACGGTCGCCGACAGGGAGACCAGGGTGACCGACTCCGGGAGGTGGATGATCACCTCCTCCCAGACGGCACCGCGGAAGCGGTCGGAGAGGTAGTGCACCTCGTCCATGACCACGTACCCGAGCCCGAGCAGGGTCTGCGAACCCGCGTACAGCATGTTGCGCAGCACCTCGGTGGTCATCACGACCACCGGGGCATCGGAGTTGACGCTGTTGTCGCCGGTGAGCAGACCGACCTTGTCGGCGCCGTAACGACGCGACAGGTCGGCGTACTTCTGGTTCGACAGCGCCTTGATGGGTGTCGTGTAGAAGCACTTCTTGCCTTGCTGCAGGGCGAGGTGGACGGCGAACTCGCCCACGATCGTCTTGCCCGAACCGGTGGGGGCGGCCACCAGCACGCCCTTCCCCGTCTCGAGCGCCTGACAGGCCTCGATCTGGAAGGGGTCGAGGCCGAAGTCGTACATCTCGCGGAAGTCAGCGAGCGCGGTGGCCTGCTCCGCAGCGCGCACGCGCGCGGCCGCGTACCGCTCGGCCGGTGAGAGGTCCTCTGTCATCGTGCTTTCGAGCGTACCGGGCCCCACTGACAACAGGACGATCATTATCCGGATCCCGTCTTGTCAAACCCCGGGTCCGTGCACTTCACAGCCCCGCGACGCGCACCGCCCCCGGCACGCAACGCGCGGTCAGCGGCAGCGCCCCGAGCGGCTCCCCGTCGGCGTACCCCGTGATCCCCGCGGCGCTGATCTCGGCCTTCGCGGCCCGGTGCACGGTGACCTTGGCATGGTCGACATGCGTGCCCCGGTACACGCTCGGGAACACCTTGAGCAGCGTGGCCCGGCCGCAGTCCCCGACCACGGTGATGTCGAACAGTGCGTCGGTGAGGTCGGCGCCGGGACAGATCCGCATGCCCCCGCCGTACGACGATCCGTTGCCGACCGCGACGAGGGTCGCCTCGATCTCCCGGACCTCGCCGTCGTCCAGCCTGATCCGGTAGGGGAAGGGCTTGAAGGCGGCCAGTTCGGCGATCATCGCCAGGTCGTACTTGACGCGGCCCGTCGGCCATCGCATGCGGTTGCCGCGGTCGTTGACCCGGGAGTCGAAGCCGGAGGCCAGGACGGTGCCGAACCAGCGGCCCGCGGCCTGCCCCAGGTCGATGTCCCGCAGGTCGCCGCCCTTGAGCGCCTCGGCGATTCGTCGGCCCGCGGCGGCCGGGTCCCGCACGGGAAGGCCCAGGGCGCGGGCGAAGTCGTTGCCGGTGCCGACGGCGACCAGGCCGAGCGGGGTGCGGGTGCCGGCGACGGCCTGGAGGGCCAGGTGGGCCATGCCGTCGCCGCCGACGGCGACCAGGGCGCCGGTGCCGTCCGCGACGGCGGCACGCGCGCGTGTGAGGGCGTCCTCGGCGTTCTCCCCGAGGACCGTACGCACGGAGAATCCGGCCGCCCGCAAAGCGGAAGCGGCCGGCTGCGCCGCGTGGGCGCCCCGGCCGCGGCCCGCGGTGGGGTTGACGAAGAGGGTGATCTCGCTGGTCACGTCCCTGACCCTACGAGCGGCCACCCGATCTTCAGGTCACGTCGTCATAACCGTTGACCCGCTCCGGTGCCGACGCCTGCTCGGGCAGTGCCCGGCTGGCGGAGACCGTCTCGATCTCACCGATGTCCTCGGGGGTGAGGTCCAGATCGGAGGCCTCGTCGTCGGCGGGGCCCTCGGCATCGCGGCGGCGCCGACGCTTGTCGTTGACCAGGGAGAACAGCGTCGCGCCGAAGTACAGCACCCAGATGGGGCCGGCCAGCGCCAGCATGCTCAGCGGGTCGGTGCTCGGGGTCGCGACGGCGGCGAACACGGTGATACCCATGATCATCCCGCGCCACCAGCCGAGCATCCGCTTGCCGGTGATCATCCCGGTGAGGTTCAGGAAGATCAGCAGCAGGGGCAGCTCGAAGGAGAGACCGAAGACGATCACCATGCGCGTGACGAGCTGGAGCAGATCGTCCAGCGGGAGCTGGTTGTCGATGCTGCCGCTCGGCGTGAAGTCGATCAGCACCTTCGCGGTGGTGGGGAGCACCGAGTACGCGAAGTAGGCGCCGAGAAAGAACAGCGGGGCACCGGTGAAGACGAAGGCGTAGGCGTACTTCTTCTCGTGCCGGTGCAGACCCGGGGCGACGAACGCCCAGAGCTGGTACAGCCAGATCGGCGAGGCGACCACGATGCCGGCCATCAACGAGACCTGGAGAGCCAGGTTGAAGGGCGCGAGCAGACCGTTGATGGTGATCCGGGCGCACTTCTCAGCCGTCTGGTCGGCGGCGGACGACCTGGCGAGTTCCGCGAAGCTCTGCTCGCAACCGATCGAGTCGAGGATCGGCTTCGTCAGGAAGTTGATGATGTCGTTGTAGAAGAAGGCGGCGACGACCGTCACGACGACGATGGCCAGCAGTGCCTTCGCGAGCCGGTTGCGGAGCTCACGAAGGTGATCCGCAAGGGGCATCCGCCCCTCGGGATCCTTCTCCTCATTGCGGGCAGACTTCAGCAACCCACGTTCCCATCTCGTGCAGCGGGCCGGAGGTCACCGGCCCTGCGTCAGCGCTTGGTCGTGTCCGTCGGCTCGGTGACCGGGCGGGAGCTGGTCACATCGCCGGGGGCGGCCTGGATGGTGCGCTGGGACGGGGACTGCTGGTCGTCCTGGGGCGGGGCGGACGCGGCGGTCGTGTTGTCCTGGCCCTCGGACTTCATCGCCTTCGCCTCGCTCTTGAGGATGCGAGCGGACTTGCCGAGCGAGCGCGCCATGTCGGGAAGCTTCTTCGCGCCGAACAGCAGGATGATGACGACGAGGATGAGAATGATCTCGGGGGCGCCGAGCCTTCCGAACATAAGTCTTTACCTTCTCACCGAGGCGGCTGGGGTGGGGTGCTGTGCTGTCCGACCGGTCGGACAGGTGTCCGAACGATCGTGTTGTCAGCGATCGTAACGCTCAGGGGTGAACGTGAGGCAATCCCCGTGCGTACTCCCGGTCCGCGAGCCGGGCCTCGTTCTCCGGTCCGCGACCAGCAGCGTACCTGCCCGGCCCCCCGGGATGACAGGGCGAAGTGACCCAAAACGCTTCCGGCGCAGGACTCACATCCCGTGCACAGCGGGACTCACAGCGTGTCCACGGAGCGGGCGGTGCTCACCGCGGCCCGCTCCAGATCCTCCGCGGCCCTGCCGATGCGCTGCGCGGACTCCGCGACCTGCCGTCCCAGCCGCTGCGCCTCGAGGAACACCCGCACGGCGAGCACGCCGAGCACCACGAGACCCAGGAAACCCACAGCGATCGCGAACATCGGCCAGAACATGGTGCCGAGCCTAGAGGGTGGAGTGGAGCCGCAGGGTGCTGACCCCGCCCCCGGTCAGCAGCTCGACGATCCGCTCCCCCGCGGGCTTGCGGACGGAGGCGGCGCAGTCGGGGCAGGTGAAGGAGTAGAACGTGGTCCTGCTGGTGGCACCGACGACCAGCCGCAGGGCCCCGGCGGCGAGCTCGAACCGGCCGCGGCAGTCCGGGCAGCCCGCCCGGAACACCGTCGGGGACACGCTCCGCATTCCCGAGAACGCGGACGCCACCGACATCCCCTGCACACCAGACATCGCCGACTCGCTCAAAGCTCCTGCTCCTGCCTGTCGTCGTTCGTGTGAGTTGGGTGTGAACCCGGCGTCTCGACCCCGTCGTACGCCGCCAGCGCCTCGCGGGCCGCCTGCCGGGCGCTGTCGGCGAGCTCGGGCGGCGAGACGATACGGCCGTCGCGGCCGAGCCGCAGCGCCAGGCGCCGCAGGGACGTCGGATCGGGGGTGCGCAGGGTGATACGCAGTCCGCCGTCGGGGAGCTCATCCGCACTGTCGTGCGGGTAGTACTCGGCGACCCAGCGCCCGCCCGGGCTCACCTCGACCACGACCTCCGGGTCCTCGGCGGCCGGCTGCACCAGCGCCTCCGAGAGGTCCCGCAGTTCTATCTCGGGCGGCGCGGACGGCTCGTCGAGGATCTTGATCTCGGCGACCCGGTCGAGCCGGAAGGTGCGGCGCGCCTCGGAGCGGCGGCACCACGCCTCGACGTAGGTGTGACCGACGCTGACCAGGCGGATCGGGTCGATCTCGCGCTCGGTGACCTCGTCGCGGGCGGGCGAGTAGTAGCGGATCCACAGCCGGCGCCGCTCGGAGATCGCGCGGTCGACGTCGGCGAAGACCCCGCCCTCGGACTCGAAGGTCACCGACAGCCGGGAGCTGGCCCCCGCCTGCTCCCCCGCCGCGGTCTCCACCTTCGCCGTGGCCCGCAGCAGCGCCTGCCGGTCGCCCTCGCGCAGACCGGGCAGGGTCGAGACGGCCCGCGCGGCGACGAGCAGCGCGGTGGCCTCGTCGGCGGCGAGCCGCAGCGGCTCGGCGACGTCGTCGGGGTTGTGCCACCAGATGCGCTCGCCGTCGGTGTCGATGTCGAGGAGGTCGCCGCCGCGGAAGCTGGTGCCGCACATGGGCAGCACATCGAGGTCGGAGACGAGCTCGTCCTCGGTGATCCCGAAGGCCCGGGCGACGTCCTCGACACGGGCGCCGGGCCGCTCCTTCAGATACGTCACCAGGGAGAGCATCCGCCGGGTCTGGTCGATGGCGTTGACGGGCCTGACCGGTTTGCCTGCCACTGTGTTGCTCGCTCCCCCTCAGCCCTTGGCCACGGCACGCAGCCGGTCCACCACATCGGCCCGCAGTTCGGCGGGTTCCAGGACGACCACGTCCGGCCCGAACTCCACCAGCCAGGCGTCCAGCCCATGGCCGTACGGAATCTCCAACTCATCCCACCCGTCGCCCAGTTCCCGCACCGCGGTGGCCTTCGCCCGCAGCGGGTAGCCGGAGCCCGTGCGCAGCCGGATCAGCGCGCTGCGGTCGGCGCTCTCCCCCGCCCAGCTCGCGACGGTCTCACGGACGGTCACCACGTCGGGCACCTCGGCGGTGAAACGGGCACCGCGCGAACGGACCTTGCCGGTGATCCGGGACAGCCTGAAGACCCGCTCGGCGCCCCGGTCGCGGTCCCAGCCCGCCAGATACCAGTGGCCGCGCCAGCACTCCAGCGCCCACGGCTCGACATGCCGGGTCTCGGGGTGCGCGGCGGTGGCCTTGCGGTACTCGAAGACGACCGGACGGCGGTCGCGGCAGGCCAGCATCAGCGGCTCGAACGCGGCCTCGTGCACGGGGATCCGCGGCTCGAGGGCGCCATGCGCCTCGTAGGGGTCGAAGTCCTCCGGCAGCCCGGCCGCCCGCAGCTTCTGCAGGGCGCCGCTGGCCGCGCCCGCGAGCCGCGCCTGCTGCCACACCTTGGCGGCGAGACCGAGGGCGGCGGCCTCCTCGGCGTCGAGGGTGACGGGCGGCAGCCGGTTGCTGTCACGGCGCGCGAGGTAGCCGACGTCGCCGTCGAGGTTCTCCACGGTCTCGATGACCAGCCCGAGTTCGCGCAGATCGTCCTTGTCGCGCTCGAACATCCGGTTGAAGCTGTCGTCCGAATTCGCTTCCAGGTAGGCCTCGATGGACTGGCGCAGCTCACGCTTGCTCAGCGGCCTGCGCGTCCCCAGCAGACACAGCGCCAGGTTCATCAGCCGCTCGGCCTTGGCAATGGCCATCGACGCCCTTCGCCTCCCTATGGTGCTTACGGACGATGACCGTACCGCCCCGCGGTGGCGTGGCAAAAGCCGAGGGCCCATGCCCGGACAGGCATGGACCCCAGGTGATCGACAGTGATCGTACGACGATCAGACGCCGACCAGGTCGACGACGAAGATCAGCGTCTCGCCGGGCTTGATGGCCGGGGTCGGGCTCTGGTTGCCGTAGGCGAGGTGCGCGGGGATGGTCAGCTGACGACGGCCGCCGACCTTCATGCCCTGCACGCCGAGGTCCCAGCCCTTGATGACACGGCCGCCACCCAGCGGGAAGCGGAACGGCTGACCACGGTTCCAGCTGGCGTCGAACTCCTCGCCGGTGCTGAAGGCAACGCCCACGTAGTGGACGGTGACGGTCTGGCCCGCCTGCGCCTCGGCGCCGTCGCCCTCCCAGATGTCCTTGATCTCGAGGTCCGCCGGGGGCTCGCCACCGGGGAAGTCGATCTCGGGCTTCTCGATGCTCACGTCTCTAGCTCCTGCTTGTCTGCGGAAAGGCAACGCACACAGTCTTACACCCCGAAGCGGTCAGAGCTTCGCCAGGATGTCGACCGTGAAGACGAGCGTCGAGTCCTTCTCGATGCCGCTGCCGCTCGGCGGATTGTCGCCGTATCCCAGGGCCGGCGGGATGACGATGAGGACGCGGCTGCCGACCTTCTTGCCGGTCAGACCCTGCTTCCAGCCCTTGACGACCCCGTCGAGGGAGAACGACGTCAGGGTCTTCCTGGCATACGTCGAGTCGAACTCCTTGCCGGAGTCCCACAGCACGCCCTTGTACTGCACCAGCAGGCCGCTGTCGGCGGCGACCTTCTCGCCGTCACCCTCGATGATGTAGCTCGACACGAGCTTGCCCGGCGCGTCCTTCTTGGGGACCTCGATGGAGGGCGCCTTGCCGTCGGTGTTCGTCCCCACCTTGGGCAGATCCACGTCGTCCTGCGCCACGTTCGAGCCCTTGGCGGAGCTCGTGACCGGGTACACGCCCTTCATGTCCACCACGAACACCAGCGTGTCGGTGCCCTTGATGCCACCCTCCGCGTAACCCGCCTTGCCATAACCCCAGGTGGGCGGGACGGCGAACTCGACGCGGCTGCCGACCTTCTTGCCCGTGAGGGCGTACCGCCAGCCGTCGATGACACTGGCCGGGGCCAGCTGGATGGCGAGCGCGGAACCCCGGTCGAAGGAGTTGTCGAAGACCTTGGCCGTGTCCCAGATCTGGCCGAGGTAGTTCGCCACGAGGAAGTCGCCCTCCGCGGCCGTGCGGCCGTTGCCCGCGATGACCGTCTTCACCGCGAGCTGGCTCGACGGGTCACCGCTGCCCTTGGCGACGGTGGGCTTCTCACCGAACTTCGCGCCCGCGGTGATCGCCGGCAGCGGACCGTCCACGATCTTCGGCGCCGGCGCACCGGACGAGGCCGAGGCGGAGGGCGACGCGCTGTCGCCGCTCTCCGCGGAACTCGCCCCGTCGTCCTCGTTGCACGCGGCGAGCGTGGCCATTCCTGCGGGTACGGCAATCAGTAGTGAGCGTCGGCGCACGGTAAGAGCCTCGTAATCGGTCGATCTTGTGGATGGCGTGCGCGCAACTCTACGGCGTGAGAAGGGCGCCGTACGGATAACGTACGGCGCCCGTGTGGCGTTCCGGAAGGCGATCCGGAACGCATTGCTCACATACCGGCGATCAGCTTCTCGACCCGGTCGTCGACGGAACGGAACGGGTCCTTGCACAACACCGTGCGCTGGGCCTGGTCGTTGAGCTTGAGATGGACCCAGTCGACGGTGAAGTCCCGGCGCTGTTCCTGAGCCCGGCGGATGAAGTCACCGCGAAGCCGGGCCCGAGTGGTCTGCGGGGGCACGGACTTGCCCTCGAAGATCTTCAAGTCGTTGCAGATCCGGGCCGCTTGGCCCTTCCTCTCCAGCAGGTAGTAGAGACCACGACGACGGTGAATGTCGTGATACGCGAGGTCTATCTGCGCGACCCGCGGGTGGGACATGGTCATGTTGTGCTTGGCCCGGTACCGCTCGATCAGCTTGTACTTCATGACCCAGTCGATCTCGGTGCCGATCCGGTCGAGGTCCTCGGCCTCGATCGAGTCGAGCACCCGGCCCCACAGCTCCAGGACCTGCTCGACCGTTCCGGTACGGATACCGCGGCGCTCCACGAAGTCCACGGCCTTCTCGTAGTACTCGCGCTGCACCTCCAGCGCGGAGGCCTCCCGGCCACTGGCCAGACGCACCTTGCGCCGACCGGTGATGTCGTGGCTGACCTCGCGGATCGCCCGGATCGGGTTCTCCAGCGTCAGGTCGCGCATCACGGTGCCCGCCTCGATCATGCGCAGCACCAGGTCGGTCGCGCCGACCTTGAGGAGCATGGTCGTCTCGGACATGTTCGAGTCGCCCACGATCACATGCAGGCGGCGGTAGCGCTCGGCGTCGGCGTGCGGTTCGTCGCGCGTGTTGATGATCGGCCGGGAACGCGTCGTCGCCGAGGAGACGCCCTCCCAGATGTGCTCGGCCCGCTGGCTGACGCAGTACACGGCGCCCCGCGGGGTCTGCAGAACCTTGCCCGCGCCACAGAGCAGCTGGCGGGTGACAAGGAAGGGAATGAGGATGTCCGCGAGCCGGGAGAACTCCCCGTGGCGGGCGACGAGATAGTTCTCGTGGCACCCGTAGGAGTTGCCCGCCGAGTCGGTGTTGTTCTTGAAGAGGTAGACGTCGCCCGCGATTCCTTCCTCGTGCAGGCGTCGTTCGGCGTCCACCAGGAGTCCTTCGAGAATGCGCTCGCCTGCTTTGTCGTGCGTGACCAGTTCCGTCACGTTGTCACATTCGGGAGTCGCATATTCCGGATGTGACCCGACATCGAGATAGAGGCGGGCACCGTTTCGCAGAAAGACATTGCTGCTGCGGCCCCATGACACGACACGGCGGAAGAGGTACCGCGCCACCTCGTCGGGAGACAGACGTCGCTGTCCCCTGAACGTACACGTGACGCCGTACTCGTTCTCCAGCCCGAAAATGCGGCGGTCCATGACTGAACATTACGCCCGATCCCCTGTGCTGAAACGGGGTTCGACGGCACGGTTTGGATCATTTTCCGATGAAGCCGCAACCACCCCCCGCCCACCGGGAGCTGCGAGGACCGGCCCGGTCGCCAGCAGAACCAGCAGGGAGACACCCCCCGCCACACCCGGTACGGCGAAACCCCACACGGCCCCTCCGGCCTCTACGACCGGCCCCGCGACCCCCGTTCCCACCGAGGCACCCACCGTGAACGTCGTCACCAGCCACGAGAAAGCCTCCGTGACCGTGCCCCGCGGCGCATGATGGTCGACCAGCACGAAAGCACACGCGATGGCGGGCGCGAGGAACACCCCCGCGACCACCGTCAGCAGCACCATGGCGACCGCGCCGGGCATCAGCAGCAGCGGCAGATAACACACCGCCAGCAGCGCCACCAGCACCCGCAGTCGACGCGCCGGCTCACCCGTCCACTGCCGCGCGCCGTACACGGTGCCGCCGATGAGCGCGCCCAGACCGATCGCCCCCATCAGCCAGCCGTACACCACGTCACCACCGTGGTCGTCGGCGTACGGCACCGAGGCGACCGTGATGGACCCCAGTGCGATACCGACGAACAGGAACGCGCCCAGCAGCGCCAGCAGTCCGGGAGAGCGCAGCGCACCGAGCCAGTGCGCCTCACGCGGCGCCGAACGCCACGCGCGCGAGGGCCGCGACACGACCACGGAGAGCGCGCCGAGCACCCCGATGACGTTCAGGACCAGCAGCGCGGCCCGGGCCGACCACAGCGACGTGCACACCGTCACCAGCAACGGCCCGAGGGTGAACATGACTTCCTGCGCCACGGCGTCCATCGCGTACGCCGTGTGCACCTGGCCCTCCTTGCGCAGCACACTCGGCCACAGCGCCCGCAGACCGCCCTCCAGCGGCGGCGTGAAGAGCCCGGCGAGGGCCACGGCGGCACAGGCGGCCGCGAGCGCGTCCGGGCCGGTGAAGGCGAAGACCGCCATCGCCAGGGCGGAGGCGACCGCCGCGGGCAACTGGACGCGAGGCTGGCCGTACAGGTCCACCAGCCGGCCCAGCACCGGCTGACCGACGGCGTTGGCGACACCGTAGACCGCCGCGAGCGCTCCGGCGAGGCTGTACGAGCCGCCCTCCGCGCGCACGAACAGCACGATCGCGATGGCCGCGGTGGCGTTCGGCAGCCGGCCCACCAGGGTGCCGACCAGCAACCGCGTGGCATGCCTCGCCCTGAGGATCTCCAGGTATCCCGCGGCCATGTCCCGCCCTTCCCGTGCCGTGACGTGCGCCGGTGACGCATGAGGTTTTACGTATAACGTCCTCCGTCATACGTACCATGTGCGCTGTTGACGAGTCCAGACGAAGGAGCAGGCAGCCGGTGGCACAAGGCAGCGCACGCCCCACCAGCCGCGACGTCGCCCAAGCCGCCGACGTCTCCCAGGCCACCGTCTCCCTGGTACTCGGCGACAAATGGCGAGGCCGCGTCTCCCAAACCACCGCCGAACGGGTACGCCGAGCCGCCCACGAACTCGGCTACCGCCCCAACCTCGCCGCCCGCAACCTCCGCCTCGGCCGCACCCGCACCGTCCTGCTCGTCGTACCCGCCCTGACCACGGAATTCTTCGCCGGCGTCTACACCGGCGCCGCACGCATCGCCGCCGCACACGGCTTCGGCGTCCTCCTGTACCCCTCCCCCGAAGGCGTCGGCCCCGCCAGAAACCCCTTCGCCTCCGCCCAGGCCGCCCTGGACGGCGTCCTCGCCTCCTCCATGGCCGCAGACGCCCTCACCGCCATCCGCGGCGACCAACTCCCCCTCGTCATGCTCGACAGCGACCCCCACGGCAGCCTGGGCGCCGCGACCGTGAACCTCGACATCGCCGACGGCACCCGCCAGGTCGCCGACCACCTCCTGAACCAGGGACACCGCCGCTTCCTGCACCTGGCCGCCGACATCCCCTCCTGGACCTTCGAGGTACGCGCACGCGAACTCGCCGCACGCCTCGCAAAAGTGCCGGGCACCTCGCTCCGCACAGCACACACCCCCATGTCCATCGAAGGCGCCCTCACCGCCACCGAGACAGCACTCCACACACCCGGCCCCCACCCCACCGCCGTGGTCTGCGACGACGACAAACTCGCGGCCGGCGCCTACAAAGCCCTGCGCCGACGAGGCCTGCGCATCCCCGACGACGTCTCCGTCACCGGCGTCGATGACATCGCCCTCGCCGCCGCCCTCGACCCGGAACTGACCACCGTACGACTCGACGCCGAACTCTTCGGCGAACACGGCATGCGCGCCCTCCTGGCAGTCCTGGAAGGCCGGACACCCGACGCCGGCGACATCCCCGTCGAGTTGGTCGTACGAGGCTCCACGGCACCCCCCACCGCCCCCTGAACGCCCTGTGCCCCGGCCGAGTCATCGGCCGGGGCACACAAAGGGACGCAACGAGACGCCGGACTACTCCTCCTCGGAGCTCTCCGCCTCCGTGGCCGCGCCACCCGCCTCCAGAAGCCGGTCGAGCTGACGGCCCACAATGCGCTTGAACTTACGCTGCTGCGGACGCGTACGGTCCAGCACCGCCACCTCCAGACGCTCGGCGGGAATCTCCCGCTCCGTGCCGTTGGTGTCCCGGGACAAAGCCTGCACGGCCAGCTTCAGAGCCTCGGCGAGACTCATGCCGTCCTGATGACGCTGATCGAGGTACCCACTGATCTGCTCGGCATTGCCACCCACCGCGACCGAGCCATGCTCGTCCACGATCGAACCGTCATGCGGCAGCCGATAGATCTGATCACCCTCGGGCGTCTCCCCCACCTCGGCCACGACCAGCTCCACCTCGTACGGCTTCTCGGCCGCACTGGAGAAGATCGTGCCCAACGTCTGGGCATAGACATTCGCGAGACCACGAGCAGTCACGTCATCACGGTCATAGGTATAGCCACGCAGATCCGCGTAGCGCACACCACCGATCCGCAGATTCTCGTACTCGTTGTACTTACCAGCCGCCGCGAAACCGATCCGGTCATAGATCTCGCTGAACTTGTGCAGCGCACGGGACGGGTTCTCACCGACGAAGACAATGCCGTCGGCATACTGCAGCACGACCAGGCTGCGACCGCGAGCGATGCCCTTACGGGCGTACTCCGCCCGGTCGGCCATCGCCTGCTGGGGTGAGACATAGAACGGCGTCGACACCGGTTATCCGTCCCTTTCTGTCGAAGTCACTGCGATCACCTTGCAAGCACCTGATCCGCCGCTACAGCAGCGCGGCCCGCGGACCGTCAGGCTGCTCCAGACGCCGCTCCAGGATCGAACGGGCGATCTCGGAGGACTCCTCGTCCGTCAGCCGGCGGAAACCGTCCTCGGTGATCACGGTGACGATCGGATAGATCCGGCGCGCGACATCGGGACCACCGGTCGCCGAATCGTCGTCAGCCGCGTCGTACAAGGCCTGCACCACCAGCATCGTGGCCTCGGCCTCGGACAGACCGTCATGGAAGAACTTCTTCATCGCACCCCGGGCGAAGACCGAGCCCGAACCGGTGGCAGCGAAGTTGTGCTCCTCGGAACGACCACCCGTGACGTCGTAGGAGAAAATACGACCCCTGCCACGGTCCACGTCATACCCCGCGAACAGCGGCACCACGGCCAGACCCTGCATCGCCATACCGAGGTTGGAACGGATCATGGTCGACAGCCGGTTCGCCTTGCCCTCCAGCGAGAGCTGCGCCCCCTCGACCTTCTCGAAGTGCTCCAGCTCCAGCTGGAACAGCTTCACCATCTCCACGGCCAGACCAGCGGTGCCGGCGATACCGACGGCCGAGTACTCGTCCGCCGGGAACACCTTCTCGATGTCCCGCTGCGCGATGACATTGCCCATCGTCGCCCGCCGGTCACCGGCCAGCACGACCCCGCCGGGGAAGGTCACGCCGACGATCGTGGTGCCGTGCGGCGCCTCGATCACGCCCTGGGTCGGCGGCAGTTGGCGGTTGCCCGGCAGCATCTCCGGCTGATGCGCGGACAGGAAGTCCATGAAGGAGGCGGACCCAGGCGTCAGGAAGGCAGCTGGTAGACGCCCGGTGCTACGAGTGTTGGCTTCCACGCGATTCCTTCCACATACGTTGCAGCCCGCCTTATGACGTCGGGCCGATCCTTGAACTGCCCCAGCGCCGCGTTGCAGCTGAAGCACAGTACGCCTCGGACCCTACCCGTCTCATGGCAGTGATCCACATGTTCGGCGGGAGCAGCAAGACATATGCAGCAGATACCTTGTTGCTCCGCGATCAACAAGTCCAACTGATGCGGAGCAAGTCCGTACTTGCGCCTGAAGTAGCTGATCCGGTTGCGCTCCGCCCGACACTCTCGGCAGTAACTCGCCCAGCCGTCCGATGAGGTCTTGTTCCGCTCCCACTCGGAGTGCGGCTTCACCCCTTCGCACTGCGGGCACCGCTTGTGCCCTGAAGGGACGAGAACCTTCTCCCGGACCTTCTTCCCCTTGGCCTCCTGGCGCCGCCGATAGTGCGCGGCGCCGTACTGCGCCACGCACTCCCGGCAGTGCACCTGGAGGCCGTCCCGCCGATTCCTGTCCCGCGCGAACGCAGCAAGCGACAGATTGCGCTGGCACTTCCTGCACTGCTTCGAGTTCGGCTCGTCAACCACCCTGACCCCCCGCCACCTTCAGATCGAAGGCAAAGTGGCCAGACGACCGTTACTCTCCACCTTTTTGCACGAAGGACCTCACGAAATCCTCTGCGTTCTCCTCGAGTACGTCATCGATTTCGTCCAGAACCGAGTCGACGTCGTCGCTCAGCTTTTCCTGGCGCTCCTTGAGGTCGTCGGTGGCTGCCGCCTCCGGCGCCGCCTCCTCGACTTCCTCGGTGGAGCGTGTGGCCTTCTGCTGGCCGCCGCCGGTGTCCTTGGTTGACATAACCCTCACCCCGCTCGTTTCGCCCGACATGGTCGCCAGGTCGGCTATCCGCCGATCGGTGATGATCAGACCCTACAAGCCCGGTCTGACATCGGCCCCGCAGTTTCCTCAACGTACGGGGGCCATCTCGATGATTCCCGGACGTCGGGATTTCCACCCTGTCCGGAGGTCTCGTTCCGGGTACCCGCTCAGCCGCCGGACAGGACCCTGACCAGGTCTTCCGCGGTGCGACAGCGGTCCAGGAGCTCCTTGACGTGATTACGCGTTCCGCGAAGCGGTTCCAGGGTTGGAACGCGCTGCAGAGAGTCCCGCCCCGGCAGGTCGAAGATCACCGAGTCCCAGGAGGCCGCGGCGACGTCGTCGGCGTACTGCTCGAGGCAGCGGCCCCGGAAGTACGCGCGGGTGTCCTCCGGCGGCTTCGTACGGGCCCGCTCGACGTCGGACTCGTCCAGGAGGCGCTTGATCCTGCCGCGGGCGGCGAGACGGTTGTAGAGGCCCTTCTCGGCCCGTACGTCGGCGTACTGGAGGTCGAGGAGGTGGAGCTTGGCGGCGTCCCAGTCGAGGTCGTCGCGGCGCCGGTAGCCCTCCATGAGCTCGCGCTTGGCGACCCAGTCCAGTTCGCCCGCGAGGCTCATGGGGTCGTTCTCGAGCCGGTTGAGAGTGTCCTCCCAGCGGGCCAGGACGTCCTTGGTCTGTTCGTCGGCGTCCGCGCCGAAGCGCTCCTCCACGTACTTGCGGGACAGCTCGAAGTACTCCATCTGCAGTTGGACCGCGGTGAGTGTGCGGCCGCTGCGGAGGGTGACCAGGCGCTGGAGTGTCGGGTCGTGGGAGACCTGGTGGAGGGTGCGTACGGGCTGGTCCACGGCCAGGTCGACGGCGATGAAGCCGTCCTCGATCATGGACAGGACCAGGGCGGTCGTACCGAGCTTGAGGTAGGTGGAGATCTCCGAGAGGTTCGCGTCGCCGATGATCACGTGGAGGCGGCGGTACTTCTCGGCGTCCGCGTGCGGCTCGTCGCGGGTGTTGATGATGGGGCGCTTGAGGGTGGTCTCGAGGCCGACCTCGACCTCGAAGTAGTCGGCGCGCTGGCTGATCTGGAAGCCGTGTTCGTGGCCGTCCTGGCCGATGCCGACGCGGCCGGCTCCGGCGAAGACCTGGCGGGAGACGAAGAAGGGCGTGAGGTGGCGCACGATGTCCGAGAAGGGGGTTTCCCGCTTCATCAGGTAGTTCTCGTGTGTGCCGTAGGAGGCGCCCTTGTTGTCGGTGTTGTTCTTGTAGAGGTGGATCGGCTGGGCGCCGGGGAGCTGGGCCGCGCGTTCGGCGGCTTCGGCCATGATGCGTTCGCCGGCTTTGTCCCAGAGGACTGCGTCGCGTGGGTTGGTGACCTCGGGGGCGCTGTACTCGGGGTGTGCGTGGTCGACGTACAGGCGTGCGCCGTTGGTGAGGATGACGTTGGCGAGGCCGATGTCCTCGTCGGTGAGCTGGCTGGAGTCGGCGGTTTCGCGGGCGAGGTCGAAGCCCCGCGCGTCCCGCAGCGGGTTCTCCTCCTCGAAGTCCCAGCGGGCCCGTCGGGCCCGGTGCATCGCCGCCGCGTAGGCGTTGACGATCTGGGACGAGGTGAGCATGGCATTGGCGTTGGGGTGGCCGGGGACGGAGATCCCGTACTCCGTCTCGATGCCCATTACTCGCCGTACAGTCATGCGGCCCTCCTTGCCCGGCGGCGCCCTCGGTCGGGGGCGGCGCTCAAGTACCGCTGGCGCTCCGGTGCGTGTGCGGTGCCCGTCCCCGCACTGCGCGACTCGGCGGTACCGAAGAGCCTAGAACGGCTTTGCGCTGGTGGGGAGATCATTTGCGTCATTGCCTTGCACGCCTCTTGTTCCGGTTAGTTGCCTGAAAAACAGTCGGCTGCGGGTACCCGGTGAGGGCACCCGCAGCCGCCCTGCTTTTACAGGTACTGACCGGTGTTGGCCACCGTGTCGATGGAGCGTCCGGTGTCGGCACCCTGCTTTCCGGTGATGAGGGTACGGATGTAGACGATCCGTTCGCCCTTCTTTCCGGAGATCCGGGCCCAGTCGTCCGGGTTGGTGGTGTTGGGCAGGTCCTCGTTCTCCTTGAACTCGTCCACGCAGGCCTGGAGGAGGTGGGAGACGCGAAGGCCCTTGGCGTTGTGGTCGAGGAAGTCCTTGATCGCCATTTTCTTGGCGCGGCCCACGATGTTCTCGATCATGGCGCCGGAGTTGAAGTCCTTGAAGTAGAGGACTTCCTTGTCGCCGTTGGCGTAGGTGACTTCCAGGAAGCGGTTTTCCTCGGATTCGGCGTACATGTGTTCCACGGCGGTCTGGATCATGCTCTGGACCGTGGTGGTCCGGTTGCCGCCGTGCTCGCCGACGTCGTCGGAGTGCAGCGGGAGGCGTTCGGTCAGGTACTTGCCGAAGATGTCCTTGGCGGCCTCGGCGTCGGGACGCTCGATCTTGATCTTCACGTCCAGGCGGCCGGGGCGCAGGATGGCGGGGTCGATCATGTCCTCGCGGTTGGAGGCGCCGATCACGACCACGTTCTGCAGGCCTTCCACGCCGTCGATCTCGGCGAGCAGCTGGGGGACGATGGTGTTCTCCACGTCCGAGCTGACACCGGAGCCGCGGGTGCGGAAGAGGGATTCCATCTCGTCGAAGAAGACGATGACGGGGGTGCCCTCGGAGGCCTTCTCACGTGCGCGCTGGAAGACGAGGCGGATTTGCCGCTCGGTCTCGCCGACGTACTTGTTGAGGAGTTCGGGGCCCTTGATGTTGAGGAAGAAGCTCTTGCCGGTGGCTTGGCCGGTGACTTCGGCGACCTTCTTGGCCAGCGAGTTGGCGACGGCTTTGGCGATGAGTGTCTTGCCGCATCCGGGGGGCCCGTAGAGCAGCACGCCCTTGGGCGGCCGCAGTTCGTGCTCCTTGAACAGGTCGGGGTAGAGGTACGGGAGCTCGACCGCGTCGCGGATGGCCTCGATCTGGCCGCCGAGACCGCCGATCTGCTCGTAGCCGATGTCGGGGACCTCTTCGAGGACGAGTTCCTCGACCTCGCTCTTGGGAACGACTTCGTAGACGTATCCGGATCGGGGTTCGAGGAGCAGGGCGTCGCCGGGGCGGATGACTACGTCCAGGAGTGGCTCGGCGAGCCGGACCACCCTTTCCTCGTCGGTGTGTCCCTGCACGAGTGCGCGTTCGCCGTCCTCGAGGATTTCCTTGAGGGTGACGATGTCGCCGACGCTCTCGAACTCCATGGCCTCGACCACGTTGAGTGCTTCGTTGAGCATCAGTTCCTGGCCGCGCCGGAGTTCTTCGAGTTCGACGCTGGGGCTGACGTTCACGCGGAGTTTGCGTCCTCCGGTGAAGATGTCGGCGGTGCCGTCCTCGTTGGCCTGCAGGAAGACTCCGAAGCCGGCCGGGGGCTGTGCGAGCCGGTCGACTTCTTCCTTGAGGGCCACGATCTGGTCGCGGGCCTCGCGGAGCGTGTTGGCGAGTCGTTCGTTCTGGGCGGACACGCCGGCCAGATTGGTCTGCAGTTCGACGATCCGCTCTTCGAGAATTCTCGTGTGCCGCGGAGAGTCGGCGAGCTTGCGTCGCAGGACGGCGATCTCCTGCTCAAGGTAGGCAATCTGCCCGGCCGGGTCGTCGGACCCTCGTCCCGGGCGGATGCCGCGGTTCATGTCGTCGTCGTGGGCTGCCACGGTCCTCACCTCCTCCAAGGGGAGCTGGACGCTTCCAGACCCTACCTGGGTGGGTGTCGATTGAAACCCCTAGATCACTATGAGTGTCAAGGTGTGTCGTCGGTCACCCTGCGCCATCCCTCTACGCCGTGTGGATACCCAGTGAACGTGCTTCAGAAGCGGACTGTTCCAAGGTCGGAGTGCTCGAAATCTTCCACGGTGGGCTGGAGTTGCCCACAGCGTCGCCGGTCGGGGGCCCGTGGAACTGGGGCTCGGGCGTCCGCGGCGGGCTCCAGCGGGGCTGCGGTCCGGCTCGATCGCGTCTTGAGTTCGTTGACGGAGCGTGTACGGACGGGCGGGGCGTGTCACGGTCCGGGGCGCCTTTGGCGGGGCCGTCGGGCGCGGGTGGCCGGGGGTAGGGTCGTGGGTGTTCAGCACCCGATGGGGCAGGAGACATGAGCGTGCAGCAGGAAGCTGTGGCCGACGGTGAGGCTCTCGAGGTCTGGATCGATCAGGATCTCTGTACCGGCGACGGCATCTGTGCGCAGTACGCGCCCGAGGTGTTCGAGCTGGACATCGATGGTCTGGCCTATGTGAAGGGCGCGGGCGACGAGCTGCTGCAAGCAAAGGGCGCGACGACGCCGGTGCCGCTGCCGTTGCTGACCGACGTGGTGGACTCGGCCAAGGAGTGTCCCGGCGAGTGCATTCATGTGCGCCGGGTGTCGGATCTGGTCGAGGTGTACGGGCCCGAGGCGGACTGAGTCGTCGGGTGCCCCTCGTGCGTATCAGACGCTGTGGGCGCCTGCGGGTGTGGAGCGGAGGAAGGTGCCGTTCTTCCACTGCCACTTGGCGCTCGTGGTGACGTCGGGGCAGCAACTGGGTACGGAGTCCGAGGAGTAGCCGACCATGTCGGCGGTGACCGTCGCGTCGGAGACCGTGAGGGTGTTGACGGTGACGCGGTCCTTGGGGTTCACGAGGGTCGCCACGACGCGGGGGGTTGTGGCGTCGGCGGCCTGGGTGAGGACGTAGACGCCGTCGGGTGGGGTGCCCATGGGGGCGTCGCAGTGGACGACTGCCACGGTTTCGGGCCTGCCGTCGCCGTCGAGGTCGCCGGTGGCTTTCTTCATCACGAGTGCCTTGACCGGGCCGCATTCGATCGGGAAGTCGATGTGGGCGGGGTCGGGGGCGGTGACGGTGGCGGGGGCGCTGTGTGACTGGGGGCCGGCGGCCTGGGCGGCGGTGGCCGGATTCGGTTGGAGTACCGAGGAGAGGGCTATGACGCCGGCGACTGCTGTGGCGGTGGCGACCCAGTGGATGGGGCGGGTGTGGGTGTGAGCGAGTTCCGGGACCGCGGATTGCTGCACTGAGGGTGACTCCCGAGAGGGCTGGTGCCGGTGGGGGTGGCCAGCATGCTGCCACAAGGCTCGGCGTGGCGGAACGGCGGGGTCGGTGCTTGTCGGCTCGCGGCCTTGCGTTTTCTGGTGCGGTGTCAAGGAAAAAGCGCCGTGGCCGAGTTCCGGACGGCTGTCGGGAACTCGGCCACGGCGCGGTTGCGTTGTGTGGGGCTGGGGGCCGCCTCAGCGGCCGGAGCCGCCGTCGGCGTTCGGACCGGTGTAGTCCTCGCCGTAGGCGCCCTTTGCGGGGCGGCGGCGGCGCATGGGCGGCTCGACGCCGTCGGCGAGGCGGCGGGCGGTGAGGAGGAAGCCGGTGTGGCCGATCATCCGGTGGTCCGGGCGGACGGCCAGGCCTTCGACATGCCAGTTGCGGATCATCGTCTCCCAGGAGGTCGGCTCGTTGAAGCAGCCGATCTCGCGGATGGATTCGACGGTCCGGGCAAGCTGCGTGGTGGTCGCCACGTAGCAGCACAGGATGCCGCCGGGGACGAGTGCCTTGGAGACGGCCTCGAGGCATTCCCAGGGGGCGAGCATGTCGAGGATGACGCGGTCGACGTCGGTGTCGGACAGGTTGTCCTGGAGGTCGCCGACGGTGAGCTGCCAGGCGGGGTGCGGGCCGCCGAAGTAGCGCTCGACGTTCTGTTGGGCGATCTCGGCGAAGTCCTCGCGGCGCTCGTAGCTGTGCAGCATGCCCTGGTCGCCGATGGCGCGCAGCAGGAAGCTGCTGAGCGAGCCGGAGCCGACGCCGGCTTCGACGACGCGTGCGCCGGGGAAGATGTCGGCGAAGGCGAGGATCTGCCCCGCGTCCTTCGGGTAGACGACGGCTGCCCCGCGGGGCATGGACAGGACGTAGTCGGGGAGCAGGGGGCGCAGCGCGAGGTAGGCGACGTTCCCGGTGGTGCGGACAACGCTGCCCTCGGGAGCACCGATCAGTTCGTCGTGGGGGAAGGAACCCTTGTGGGTGTGGAAGTTCTTCCCGGCCTCGAGCGTGAACGTGTAGTGGCGGCCCTTGGGGTCGGTCAGCTGAACCTGGTCCCCGACCTTGAAGGGCCCGCGCCTGCGGGCGGCACCGGTCGGTTCGGACATGTGAACAGACTACCGGGGTTTGTGGGGGGCGCCGACCACGGGGAGTTCAGCTGGGGCGGGCCATGGCCTTGACGAAGGCGCGCTCGACGTCGGCGGCGGACAGGACGCCGTAGATCTCTCCGGTCTCCTCGACCACCAGGTATTCGGTGGCGGGGGTGGCGCGCAGGGTGTCCAGGAGGTCTTCGCCGGCGAGTTCGACGGAGACGCGCATGCCGTCGGTGAGGTCTTGGGCGAGGCCGCTGACGGCGACCCAGGGGCGGCGGTGTTCGGGGACGCCGACGATGGCGGCCTCGCGGACGAGGGAGAGGGGTTCGCCGTCGGCGTCGACGACGACGAGGGCGCGGGCGCCGGCTTCGTTGGCGCGGCGCAGGGCTTCCGAGAGGGGGGTATTGGTCTCGACGGGGACGGCGCGGCGGGTGAGGTTGCGGGCGCGCAGTTCGGGGAGGTGTTCGCGCAGGCGGGCCATGCGGAGGCTGTTGCCGGCGCCGGTCCAGATGATCGCGGCGAGGATGGCGGCGAGCAGGGCGTCCATCACGGTGTCCATGCCGACGTTGTCCTCGGCGTTGGAGCCGAGTGCCCCGGACTGGGTGAGCAGGGGGAGGCCGATGAGGACGCAGACGGCGAGGGCGCGGCCGACCCAGGCGGCGGCGATGGTGCCGCTCATGGGTTTGCCGGTGATCTTCCAGACGACCGCGCGGAGCATGCGGCCGCCGTCGAGGGGCAGGCCGGGCAGGAGGTTGAAGCCGGCCACGATGAGGTTGGAGATCATCAGGCCGGCCAGCAGGACGCCGGGGACGGTGCCGGGTTCCACGGGCTGCATGGCGAGGTAGAAGAGGCCGGCGAGGACGAGGGAGAGGAGGGGGCCGACGAAGGCCAGGACGAATTCCCGGCCCGGGGTCTCGGCTTCTTTCTCGATCTCGGAGACGCCGCCGAAGAACTGGAGCTGGATGCGGCGTACGGGCAGTTTGAAGCGGAGGGCGGCGACGGTGTGGGCGAGTTCGTGCACGAGCACGGAGGCGTAGAAGGCGACCGCGAAGAAGAGTGATACGAGGTAGCGGGCGGCTCCGAGTTCGGGCAGGACGCGGTCCAGTTGGCCGCCGAAGACCCAGGTGATGAGGGCGGCGACGAGGAACCAGCTGGGTGCGACGTACACGGGTACGCCGAAGGGGCGTCCCATGAGGAGTCCGCCGCCGGGGTCCTTCTGGCGGCGGGGCGGGCGGCCCTTGGCGGTGCCGGAGTGGGCGAGGGTGCGGTCGGGGTGGGTGTGGGGGGCGTCGGCGGGAGGGGCGTGGGGGTCCTCGGGGGCTCTTTCCGTGCCGTCTCCGTCGGCGGCGGGGTGCTCCGGGGTGTGCTGCGGCGGGGTGGCGTCGGTGGAGGGCCGTTCCGCCTCGTCGGGCGTGGTGTCCTCGCGTGAGGCGGGAGCCTTTGCGGAGGGTGTCGTCGCGGCGGTCTCCGCGGTCTCGCTGTCGTGCTTCGGCGTGTCCGCGGTGTCTTCCTCGGAGCGGACGGCGGCAGCGGCGGCCTTGGTGCCCTGCTCGGGGGCGTCCGCGTCGGGGTGTTCGGGGTCGGCAGTGGGGGCCGCAGGGCCTGCGTGGTGGTGGGCCGGCTCGTCGTTGCCGGACCGCGGGTGCCCGCTCCCGCCGCTCTCGTCCACGGTTTCCCCTCGTTCGAAGCGTCTTCCGCGCCTGCCGGCGGAAGGGTCTCGGGTCGATGGTATGCGGCGGTCGTCACGCGTTCCGCCTCGGCACCCCCTCTGTTTTCTCTGTTGTCGCGGGCGTCTCGGGCGCGACTGGGTCACTGTCAGTGGTGGGCCGTAAGGTCTGGGGTCATGGAGACGAGCACAGAGGGCGCGGCCGACACCCCCGGCGGCGGGATCGCGGAAGTGGTTCCGCCGGTCCCGGACGAGCAGGCGACGACGCGGGAGGCGGCGGGCACGGCGGCCGTCGTCGAGGCGCGTGTCGCCATAGCGCCCGCGTCGCTGTCGCCCTCGCGTGCCAGTGACTTCATGCAGTGCCCGCTGCTGTACCGGTTCCGGGTGATCGACCGGCTGCCGGAGAAGCCGAGCGAGGCGGCGACGCGGGGCACGTTGGTGCATGCGGTCCTCGAGCGGCTCTTCGACGCCCCGGCGGCGGAGCGGACGCCGCCGCGGGCCAAGTCGCTCATCCCGGGTCAGTGGGACCGGCTGCGGGAGACCCGGCCGGAGGTCGTGGAGCTGTTCGCGGACGATCCGGAGGGTGAGCGGCTGGCGCGGTGGCTGGGTGAGGCCGAGCAGCTCGTGGAGCGGTGGTTCGGTCTGGAGGACCCGACGCGGCTGGAGCCGGCCGAGCGTGAGCTGTTCGTGGAGGCCGTGCTGGACTCGGGGCTGAAGCTGCGCGGGATCATCGACCGGGTGGATGTGGCGCCGACGGGGGATGTCCGCATCGTCGACTACAAGACCGGCAAGGCGCCCAGGCCGGAGTACGCCGAGGGTGCTCTGTTCCAGATGAAGTTCTACGCCCTGGTGGTCTGGCGGCTGAAGAACGTGATCCCGCGCCGTCTTCAGCTCGTCTACCTCGGCAGTGGTGACGTGTTGACGTACGACCCGGTCCTCGCCGACCTGGAGCGTGTCGAGCGCAAGCTGCTCGCGCTGTGGGAGGCGATCCGGGAGGCGACGGAGACGGGTGACTGGCGCCCCCGGCCCACCAAGCTGTGCGGCTGGTGCGATCACCAGGCCCACTGCCCGGAGTTCGGTGGCACTCCCCCGCCGTATCCGCTGGCGGTGAGGGCGGCCGAGTCCGGTGACGGCTCACAGGGCAGAATGGGCCCGGACTAGGCGAAGGAGACTTACGTGGCCATCCGCGTCCTACTGGTCGACGACCAGCCGCTGCTGCGCACCGGCTTCCGGATGATCCTGGAGGCCGAGCAGGACATCGCTGTGGTCGGCGAGGCCGGTGACGGGCTCCAGGCGCTCGACCAGGTGCGGGCCTTGCAGCCCGATGTGGTCCTGATGGACATCCGCATGCCGCGGATGGACGGTGTGGAGGCGACCCGGCAGATCACCGGACCCGGGCGGGACGGCCCGGCGAAGGTGTTGGTGCTGACCACTTTCGATCTCGACGAGTACGTGGTGGAGGCGCTCCGGGCGGGGGCCAGCGGCTTTCTGCTCAAGGACGCCCCGGCCAACGAGCTGGTGCAGGCGATCCGGGTGGTCGCCGCCGGTGAGGCGATGCTCGCGCCGAGCATCACGCGCCGGCTGCTCGACAAGTACGCCACGCATCTGCCCTCGGGCGACGACCCCGTCCCGGACACCTTGCACACGCTCACCGACCGTGAGGTCGAGGTGCTGAAGCTGGTGGCGCGTGGGCTGTCCAATGCCGAGATCGCCGCGGACCTGTTCGTGAGCGAGACCACGGTGAAGACGCATGTGGGTCACGTCCTCACCAAGCTGGGGCTGCGCGACCGGGTGCAGGCGGCGGTGTACGCGTACGAGAGCGGTCTGGTGCGCCCCGGCGCGCAGTAGGAGCACGTCGTAGAACGGCTGAGGGCGCCTCTTGGCGAGAAGAGGCGCCCTTCGTCGTGTCCGGAGGTCCGGTGTCAGCCCTTGCTGATCTCCCAGAAGCGGAAGACCGTCGAGGCGTCGAGGCAGTACTCCAGGCCGTAGACGTTGTCGCGGACGACCGCGTACTGCTTGGCCTGCCAGAGCGGGAGGACCGGGAGCTCCTCGGCGACCAGGTCCTGGAGGCGGCCGTAGTCGTTGTCGGTCGCGGCGCGGTCGCTCTGGGCGGCTGTGCGCGGGATGAGGGCGCCGGTGATCGTTTTGTTGTCGTAGTTGTTGGCCAGCACGTTGCCCTTGCCGAAGAAGGGGGCCGTGAAGTTGTCGGGGTCCGGGTAGTCGGGCACCCAGCCCTTGACGTAGACGCCGTACTTGCCGTCGGCGATGTCCTTCTCGTACTGCTCGAAGTCGACGGACTTGACGTCGGCGTCGAACAGGCCGCTCTTGTTGAGCTGTCCGGCGATCGCCTTGAGTTCCTGGTCGGTGGCCGGGCCGTAGCGGGTGGGGGTGGACCAGAGGGTCAGTTTGACCTTGCCGGTGATGCCGTCGGCGTTCAGGGCCGCGGCGGCCTTGGTCTTGGACGGGTTGGCGCCGTAGGTGTCGAAGAAGGCCGTGTTGTGGCCCGCGATACCGGCCGGGATGATCGAGTACAGCGAGGTGGCGGTGCCCTGGTAGACCTCGGTCATGAGGGCGTCGCGGTCGAGCAGGTAGGCGATCGCCTTGCGGACGCCGAGCTGTCCGGCGACCGGGTCGTTCATGTTGAAGACCAGGTGCTGGACCTCGGCGCTGGTGCCGTCGACGAGTTCGACGCCCGCGTCGGTTCCGGCGGCCTCGATGTCGGCGATGTCGCTCGCGCTGAGGCCTCGGTAGGCGATGTCGATCTTGTTGTCGATCAGGGCCTGCTTGAGCTCGTCCTGTTTGCCGTGGAAGAACTTCAGGGTGACGCCGGAGTTCTGCACGTCGGCGGTGCCCTTGTAGTTCTCGTTGACGGAGAAGACGGCCTCGTCGTCGCCGAAGGAGTCCAGCTTGTAGGGGCCGGAGCCGACCGCCTCGCCGTCCTTGCGCAGTCCGTCGGCGTCGTACTGCTGGTGGTCGACGATGGAACCGGCACCGGAGGCGATCTTGCTCGGAAAGGTGGCGTCGGGCGTGTTCAGCTTGAAGACGACCGTCTTCTCGTCCGGCGTCTCGACCTTTTCGAGCATGGGGAACATGATCGCGGGACCGGCGTCGTCGTTGATCTTCAGCAGGCGGTCGAAGGAGAACTTCACGTCCTCCGAGGTGAGGGAGTCACCGTTGCTGAACTGCAGGCCGTCCTTGAGCGTGCATGTGTAGACCGTGGTCCCGGTGTCGCTGAACTCGCAGCTCTCCGCGGCCTCGGGCTCGGGCTCCGTGCCGCCCTTGGGGAAGCTCAGCAGCGACTGGAAGACGTTGTTGAACAACAGCCAGGATCCGGGGTCGTAGCCGGAGGCGGGGTCGGTGGCCAGGACGTCGTCCGACATCCCCATCACCACGCTGGAGCCGTCGCTCCCCGAGCCCCCGTTCTCCGTACCGCAGCCGGTCAGCAGGCCGGAGGCCAGCCCCGCCAGCATCGGCAGGACCGGCCACTGGTTACGCATGTTCACTTGCGGATGCCTTGTCGTCGGTTGGCGAATCCCGGGGCCGTCGTCCACGGCCCGGGCAGGGGTCGGATCAGCCGCTCACGCCACGGCTGAGCTCCCACAGCTGAAGGGTCGAGGAGGAGTTGAGGACATAGGCGGTGCCGGTGACGTCGTCGCGGGCGGCGACGTACTGCTTGCCCTGCCACAGCGGCAGCACGGGGACGTCGTCGGCGACGATGTCCTGGATGTCCGTCAGGCTGCTGGTGGCGGACAGCCGGTCGGCCTCGCGACGGGACTCCGGGATCAGGGTGTTGCGGATCTCGCTGTTGGCGTACGGCGAGCCGAGGAAGTTGTCCTTGTCGAGGAACGGCGCGATGTAGTTGTCGGCGTCCGGGAAGTCGGGGAACCAGCCCATCCCGTAGACGTCGTACTTGCCCTTCTGCTCGGCGGGGCGGAAGGTCGCCCAGGGCGCGCCCTTGATGCTGACGTCGAACAGGCCGCTGTCGTTGAGCTGCTTCTGCAGCTGCTCGAACTCGTTCTTGGTGGCGGCGCCGTAGTGGTCCGTCGTGTAGTGCAGGGTCAGCTTGACCGGGGTGGTGATGCTCGCCCTTGTCAGCAGCGCCTGGGCCTTGGCCTTGCTCGGGTCGCCGTACTTGTTGAAGAACGAGTTGGAGTGGCCGGTGATGCTCGCCGGGACCAGCGAGTACAGCGGCTCGGCCTCGGAGCCGTAGACCTTGGAGACGAGTTCGCTGCGGTTGACGATCTGGGCCATCGCCTGGCGCACGGCCTTGGTCTTGACGGTCGCGGCGTTGGTGTTGAAGGCCAGGTAGCGGATCTCCAGGCCGGGCATCTCGACGAGGTCGACGTCGTCGTCCGAGGAGAGGGAGAGCTTCTCGATCTGTTCCGGCGACATGGTGCGGGACATGACGTCGATGTCACCGTCGTTCAGGGCGGTGCCCATGGCGTCGGCGTCCTCGAAGGAGCGCAGCTCGACCTTGTCGTTGTTCACCTTCAGCGTCCCCGTGTAGTGGGGGTTCTTGGTGAACACGGCGTCGACGAGTTCGTCGTTCTTGACGTCGGCCGACATGGTGTACGGGCCGGAGCCGTCGACGTCGAAGCCGTCGCGCAGCTTGCCGCGCTGGTAGTCGTCAGGGTTGACGATGCCGGCGACGGGGGTCGACAGCTTGTACGGGAACGTGGCGTCGGCCGTCTTGAGGTGGAAGATCACCTCGCGGTCGCCCTTGGTCTCGACGGTGTCGATGGTGGACAGCAGGGCGAAGACACCGCTGTCGGCCTTGAGGGAACGGGCGCGGTCGATGGAGTACTTGACGTCCTCGGCCGTGATGGCGTCGCCGTTCGCGAACTGCAGGTCCTTGCGCAGGGTGCAGGCGTAGCGCTCGTTGCCGGTGTCGGTGAAGCGGCAGCTCTCGGCGGCCTCGGGCACGGGTTCGCCCTCGCCGCGCGGCTGGATCATCAGGGTCTGCACGGTCTGGCGCAGGATGTTCCAGGTGCCGACGTCGTAGGCGTACGCCGGGTCGAGGGGCGCGGGGGCTTCCTGCGAGGCGGTGAACCGGTCCGTGGTGCCGACGACGATTCCGTCCCCGCCGCCACTGCCGCCGTCGGACCCGCCGCACGCGGCGAGTACCGGCGCGAGCAGACCGATGACGGCCGGCAGCACCAAAGTCTTGCGGTTCATGCTCGAGTTTCTCCAGAGCTGTTGAGTCCGTGTACCCGGCATGCATGGGTGGTGCGGCGGATCACGGGGGTTTCGTCGATGTTCTCGCGACGAGATTAGTCCGCGCCCGCACGAGGGTTGGCGGCCACCGGAGTTGAGCTGCCATCACGCAGCGAAACCGGGCGTGGACGCATTGAAAACCCGACAGGGGAAGGATTCGTGCACGGTCCCATCAATCGGGACACAAGGGCACGCGCAAGCCGCCCGAACCGGGCGTCGATGCACACACCTCATCGAGTGTCGATCCCCCGTCGCGTGGGGAACGTCACATCATCAACGGTTTGTTCCCGTACCGGAATTCGGCCATCCATCGAGCCGCGAATTCCTTTGCGTGCGGGCCTGGGAAATGCGGCCTCTATCGGTGCCGCACGCTGGGTGAACGCTCAGCGCATTTCCGTCATCAGACCGCGCAGAAATGCCAGGTCCACCTCCTCGAGGGAGGTGACGACGGTGCGCCGGGCGGCCGGGGCGATGGGGGCGACCGAGGGCACGGCCACGACATGGCAGCCCGCGGCCTCGGCCGCCGCGATACCGGTAGCGGTGTCCTCCACGACCGCGCATCTGGCCGGATCGGCGCCGAGACCGGCGGCGGCGAAGAGGTACGGGTCGGGGTGCGGCTTGGTCCGGGCCACCTCGTCCCCCGCCACCGTGAGGGCGAAGTTCTGCGGGCCGAGCGTGGTGAGCACCCGGTCGATGATGCGCCGGTGCGAGGCGGAGACCAGGGCCGTGGGGATCTCGTACTCGGCGAGCTCGGCCAGCAGCCGGGCGGCGCCCGGCATCAGCGGCAGGTGGCGGCCGATGCGGTCCTCGAACCCCTGGTTGAGCAGCACGGACAGCTCGGCGAGGGTGATGTCGGCGCCGGTGGCCTCGATCAGGAACCCCGCGCTGCGGGTCATGGGGCCGCCGACCACGACATGGCGCCATGAGTCGTCGAGGGTGTGGCCGAGGCCGGCGAAGACTTCGACCTCGACGTCCCACCAGAACCCCTCGGTGTCCACGAGGGTGCCGTCCATGTCGAGGAGCACCGCCTGCAGGGCTGAGCCTTCGGCCGTACGGGTTACTGGCGCGGGGACCGTGCTGGTCATCCTGGCGCACCTCCTTGAGGGACGATCAGGCCGGCTCCCACGAAGGGAGCCGGCCTGCGGTGGACCGACCAGTGTACGTCGCGGTACGACGACATGCCTTGTTTAACCGGTGTGCCCAGGGGCACACCGGAGTCACGGTCGAGGGGTGCCTCAGCGTGCGTTGAAGTACTTCGCCTCGGGGTGGTGGATCACGATCGCGTCCGTGGACTGCTCGGGGTGCAGCTGGAACTCCTCGGACAGCTGGACGCCGATGCGCTCCGGCTGGAGCAGGTCGGCGATCTTCGCGCGGTCCTCCAGGTTCGGGCAGGCGCCGTAGCCGAGGGAGAAGCGGGCGCCCCGGTACTTCAGGGCGAACATGTCCTCGATCTCGCCCGGGTCCTCACCGGCGAAGCCCAGTTCCGAACGCACGCGCGCGTGCCAGTACTCGGCGAGCGCCTCCGCCAACTGCACGGACAGGCCGTGCAGTTCGAGGTAGTCGCGGTAGGCGTTGGCCTCGAACAGCTTCGCCGTCTCCTCGCCGATCCGGGAGCCGACGGTGACGACCTGGAGGCCGACGACGTCCGTCTCCCCCGACTCCTCCGGGCGGAAGTAGTCCGCGAGGCACAGTCGGCGGCCGCGGCGCTGGCGCGGGAAGGTGAAGCGGGTGCGCTCGTTGCCCTGGTCGTCGAGGATGATCAGGTCGTCGTCCTTGGACACGCACGGGAAGTAGCCGTAGACGACGGCCGCTTCGAGCAGGTTCTCCGTCTGGAGCTTGTCCAGCAGTCCCCGCAGCCGGGGCCGGCCCTCGGTCTCGACGAGCTCCTCGTACGTCGGTCCGTCGCCCGCGCGGGCCTGCTTGAGGCCCCACTGGCCCTTGAAGAGGGCGCCCTCGTCGAGCCAGGTCGCGTACTCCTTGAGCTGGATGCCCTTGATGACGCGGGTGTCCCAGAACGGCGGGGCGGGCACGGGGTTGTCGACGGCGACGTCGGAACGGACGTGGCCCTCCTCGGGGCGCTCCTCGACCTCGACGGCAGCGGTCGCACGTACCCTGCGCTGCTTCAGCTCGGGGAGCTTCGCCCCGGGCACGCCGCGCTTGACGCCGATCAGGGCGTCCATGAGGCGCAGGCCCTCGAAGGCGTCGCGGGCGTAGCGGACCTCGCCCTCGTAGATCTCGTGCAGGTCCTGCTCGACATACGCACGCGTCAGGGCCGCGCCACCGAGGATCACCGGGAAGTCGGCCGCCAGCCCGCGCTGGTTGAGCTCCTCCAGGTTCTCCTTCATGATCACCGTGGACTTGACCAGGAGCCCCGACATGCCGATGACGTCGGCGCGGTGCTCCGCGGCGGCTTCCAGGATGGCGGAGACCGGCTGCTTGATGCCCAGGTTGACGACGGTGTAGCCGTTGTTGGACAGGATGATGTCGACGAGGTTCTTGCCGATGTCGTGGACATCGCCGCGGACCGTGGCCAGCACGATCGTGCCCTTGCCCTCGTCGTCCGTCTTCTCCATGTGCGGTTCCAGATGGGCGACGGCGGTCTTCATCACCTCGGCGGACTGAAGGACGAACGGCAGCTGCATCTGGCCGGAGCCGAACAGCTCGCCGACGACCTTCATGCCGTCCAGGAGAATCTCGTTGACGATGTCCAGGGCCGGACGGGACTGGAGTGCCTCGTCGAGGTCGGCCTCCAGGCCGTTCTTCTCGCCGTCGATGATGCGGCGCTTGAGGCGCTCCTCCAGCGGCAGGGCGGCCAGTTCCTCGGCCTTGCCCGCCTTCAGCGACTTCGCGGTGGCGCCCTCGAACAGGGCCATCAGCTTCTGCAGCGGGTCATAACCCTCGGCGCGCCGGTCGTAGATCAGGTCGAGGGCGGTCTGCACCTCTTCCTCGCTGAACCGGGCGATCGGCAGGATCTTGGAGGCGTGCACGATCGCCGAGTCCAGACCGGCCTTCGTGCACTCGTCCAGGAACACCGAGTTGAGCAGGATCCGGGCGGCCGGGTTGAGGCCGAAGGAGATGTTCGACAGACCCAGCGTGGTCTGCACATCCGGGTGGCGGCGCTTGAGCTCGCGGATCGCCTCGATGGTGGCGATGCCGTCCTTGCGGGACTCCTCCTGACCGGTACAGATGGTGAAGGTCAGGGTGTCGATGAGGATGTCCGACTCGTGGATGCCCCAGTTCCCGGTCAGGTCCTCGATGAGCCGTTCGGCGATGGCGACCTTGTGCTCCGGGGTGCGGGCCTGGCCCTCCTCGTCGATGGTCAGCGCGATCAGCGCGGCACCGTGCTCCTGGGCGAGCTTGGTGACCTTGGCGAAGCGGGACTCGGGGCCGTCGCCGTCCTCGTAGTTGACGGAGTTGATGACCGCACGCCCGCCGAGCTTCTCCAGCCCGGCCCGGATGACCGGGACTTCAGTGGAGTCCAGCACGATCGGCAGGGTGGAGGCGGTGGCGAACCGGCCGGCCAGCTCCTCCATGTCGGCGACACCGTCACGGCCGACGTAGTCCACGCACAGGTCGAGCATGTGCGCGCCCTCGCGGATCTGGTCCCGGGCCATCTCCACGCAGTCGTCCCAGCGGCCCTCCAGCATGGCCTCACGGAACTTCTTCGACCCGTTCGCGTTCGTCCGCTCACCGATCGCCAGGTACGACGTGTCCTGGCGGAACGGCACCGTCTGGTACAGGGAGGCGGCGCCCGGCTCGGGGCGCGGGTCGCGCTCGGTGGGTGCGAGGTCGCGTACCCGCTCGACGACCTGGCGCAGGTGCTCGGGGGTGGTGCCGCAGCAGCCGCCGATGAGGGACAGGCCGTACTCGCGGACGAAGTTCTCCTGCGCGTCGGCCAGTTCGGGCGCGGTCAGGGGGTAGTGGGCGCCGTCCTTCGTGAGGACCGGGAGGCCGGCGTTGGGCATGCAGGACAGCTGGATGCGGGAGTGGCGGGCGAGATAGCGCAGGTGCTCGCTCATCTCGGCGGGCCCGGTCGCGCAGTTCAGGCCGATCATGTCGATGCCGAGCGGTTCCAGCGCGGTCAGCGCGGCGCCGATCTCCGAACCCAGCAGCATCGTGCCGGTCGTCTCCACCGTGACCGAGACGATCAGGGGGACGTCGTATCCGGCCGCCTCCATGGCCCGGCGGGCGGCGATGACGGAGGCCTTGGTCTGGAGGAGGTCCTGGGTGGTCTCCACCAGGAGCGCGTCGGCGCCGCCGGCGAGCAGGCCCTCGGCGTTCTGCTGGTACGCGTCTCGGATGGCGCCGAAGGTGGTGTGGCCGAGCGTGGGCAGCTTGGTGCCGGGACCGATCGAGCCGAGGACCCAGCGCTGGCGGCCGTCCCGGGCGGCGTACTCGTCGGCCGTCTCGCGGGCGATGCGGGCACCGGCCTCGGAGAGTTCGTGGATGCGCTCGGGGATGTCGTACTCGCCGAGGGCGCTCAGGTTGGCGCCGAAGGTGTTGGTCTCGACGCAGTCGACGCCCGCGTCGAAGTACTCGGCGTGCACCGAGCGCACGATGTCGGGCCGGGTCACGTTGAGGATCTCGTTGCAGCCCTCGAGCTGCTGGAAGTCCTCCATCGTGGGGTCCTGGGCCTGGAGCATGGTGCCCATCGCCCCGTCGGCGACCACCACACGGGTGGCGAGTGCCTCGCGGAGGGCGGACGCGCGGGTCCGGCTGTCGGCGGAAGGGGTCGGTGGCAACGAGGCCATGAAAGGGCTCCCTGTGGGTGCGACGGCTGTCGGCTTTGCGTCCTGCTGCGGGGCTTCCCACAGCGGACGCACGCCGTCAGGGTAGCCGGGACCCGACCCGGACGGTCGGAGCGTCCACGGGACGGACGAGGATGACGGGCAGATCGTTCGCGGGATACGAGTGACGCGCGCGTGCAGCAGGAGTGACTTAAAGGTGTCGTACGACCATTGGCGGTTGGTCGGCATGGACTAGTAGTGTTCGACATTGCCGAACGGCGGCAGCGACGTCGCGGGTCGACGGCGAAGGGGACGGAGGCAGTACGGCGATGGCACGGAACATCCAGTCGCTCGAACGGGCGGCCGCGATGCTGCGCCTGCTCGCGGGCGGCGAGCGGCGGCTCGGCCTCTCGGACATCGCCTCGGCCCTGGGCCTCGCCAAGGGCACCGCGCACGGCATCCTGCGCACTCTGCAGCTGGAGGGGTTCGTCGAGCAGGACGACGCGTCCGGGCGGTACCAGCTGGGTGCCGAGCTGCTGCGCCTGGGCACCACCTATCTCGACGTGCACGAGCTGCGGGCGCGTGCCCTGGTGTGGACCGACGATCTGGCCCGGTCCAGCGGCGAGAGCGTCTATCTGGGCGTCCTGCACCAGCAGGGCGTGCTGATCGTGCACCACGTCTTCCGGCCCGACGACAGCCGGCAGGTGCTGGAGATCGGGGCCATGCAGCCGCTGCACTCCACGGCGCTGGGCAAGGTGCTGTCGGCGTACGACCCGGTGGCGCACAGTGAGGTCATCGAGGCGGACCGCAAGGCGTTCACCGATCGCACGGTGTCCGAGCTGGACGCCTTCGAGAACGTCCTCGACATCACCCGCGCGCGTGGCTACTCCGTGGACGTGGAGGAGACCTGGGAGGGCGTGGCCGGTGTGGCCGCCCCCATCCACGACCGGCGGCGGATGCCGGTGGGCGCGGTCGGCATCACGGGGGCCGTGGAACGGCTGTGCAGGGACGGCGAGTTGCGTCCCGAGCTGATCGCGGCGGTACGGGACTGTGCCCGCGCGGTGTCGCGGGACCTGGGTGCCGGGCGCTTCTAGAAGTCGGTAAGAGCACCGGGACGCCCTGACGGCGTTCCGGTTCTGGTCGTACCCTGAAGCGGACATATCGGACGGGGCCCCATAGCAGCCCCCTGTGAAGATCGACAGCTCACAGCATCAATAACGATCGTGCTTTCGATAACAGAACCCTTGACGCACATGTAACGCCGGAGCGAGACTCCCGTCCATCGGTCGGCATTGTCGAACACCTACCGGCAATACGCGCTAGAGTGTGACAACGCCAAGGGCCGGCACAGCTCTCATCCGAGAGCAGCTCGAACCTCCGGAGGGACCCGGGGTTCGGTCCCCTGGACGAAGGACAAAGGAGTCGCGGGTGTCCAGCTCCGACATCTTCATCGGCGAGACCATAGGTACCGCCATACTCATCCTGCTCGGCGGCGGCGTCTGTGCCGCCGTCACGCTGAAGGCCTCCAAGGCCCGCAACGCGGGCTGGCTCGCCATCACCTTCGGGTGGGGTTTCGCCGTACTGACGGCCGTCTACACCTCCGCGCCGCTCTCCGGCGCGCACCTGAACCCGGCCGTCACCCTGGCGCTCGCGCTCAAGGACAACGGCATCCCGTGGAGCCAGGTTCCGACCTACTGGGGCGGACAGCTCCTCGGCGCCATGATCGGCGCAGCCCTGGTCTGGGTCGCCTACTACGGCCAGTTCCACGCGCACCTCACCGACAAGGAGATCGTCGGCGGTCCGGGCGCGCAGGCCACCAAGACCAAGGCGGTCGAAGCCCAGGAACAGGGCGCGGGCCCGGTCCTCGGCATCTTCTCCACCGGTCCGGAGATCCGGAACGTGGTGCAGAACCTGGCCACGGAGATCATCGGCACCATCGTGCTGGTGCTCGCCGTCCTCACGCAGGGCCTCAACGACGGCGGCAACGGCCTGGGCACCCTGGGCGCTCTGATCACCTCGCTGGTCGTCGTCTCGATCGGTCTGTCTCTCGGTGGCCCGACCGGCTACGCCATCAACCCGGCCCGTGACCTCGGTCCGCGTATCGTGCACGCCCTCCTGCCGCTGCCCAACAAGGGCGGCTCGGACTGGAGCTACGCGTGGATCCCGGTGGCCGGTCCGCTGATCGGCGGCGCGATCGCTGCGGGTATCTACAACGTCGCTTTTGCTTAGAAAAACCTCGCAGCACAAGCCTCGCAGCACGCGGTACCCACAGCTTTCCGACCTAGGACCTCCCAGGAGCACACCGTGACCGACGCGCACACCGCCGGCCCCTTCATCGCCGCCATCGACCAGGGCACCACCTCCAGCCGCTGCATCGTCTTCGACCGCGACGGACGTATCGTCTCCGTCGACCAGAAGGAGCACGAGCAGATCTTCCCGAAGCCGGGCTGGGTCGAGCACAACGCCAACGAGATCTGGACCAACGTCGAGGAGGTCGTCGCCGGGGCCATCCAGAAGGCCGGCATCACCCGCGACGACATCAAGGCCATCGGCATCACCAACCAGCGTGAGACCACGCTGCTGTGGGACAAGAACACCGGTGAGCCCGTCCACAACGCCATCGTCTGGCAGGACACCCGCACCGACGCGCTCTGCAAGGAGCTCGGCCGCAACGTCGGCCAGGACCGCTTCCGCCGCGAGACGGGCCTGCCCCTCGCCTCGTACTTCGCCGGCCCGAAGGCCCGCTGGCTCCTCGACAACGTCGAGGGTCTGCGCGAGCGCGCCGAGAACGGCGACATCCTCTTCGGCACCATGGACAGCTGGGTCATCTGGAACCTGACCGGCGGCGTGAACGGCGGCCGCCACGTCACCGACGTCACCAACGCCTCCCGCACCATGCTGATGAACCTCCACAGCATGGAGTGGGACGAGAAGATCGCCGAGTCCATCGGCGTGCCGCTGGCGATGCTGCCCGAGATCCGCTCCTCCGCCGAGGTGTACGGCGAGGTCACCGGCGGCAAGCTCGGCGACATCCTCGGTGGCATCCCCGTGGCGTCCGCGCTCGGTGACCAGCAGGCGGCCCTGTTCGGCCAGACCTGTTTCGCCGAGGGCGAGGCCAAGTCGACGTACGGCACCGGCACCTTCCTGCTGATGAACACCGGCGAGAAGCCGGTCAACTCGTACAACGGCCTGCTCACCACGGTCGGCTACCGGATCGGCGACCAGAAGGCGGTCTACGCCCTCGAGGGCTCGATCGCCGTCACCGGTTCGCTGGTGCAGTGGATGCGCGACCAGATGGGCCTGATCTCCACCGCCGCCGAGATCGAGACGCTCGCGCTCTCGGTCGAGGACAACGGCGGCGCCTACTTCGTGCCGGCCTTCTCCGGTCTGTTCGCCCCGTACTGGCGCTCCGACGCCCGCGGCGTGATCGCCGGCCTGACCCGGTACGTCACCAAGGCGCACCTCGCGCGCGCCGTCCTGGAGGCCACGGCCTGGCAGACCCGTGAGATCACCGACGCCATGACGAAGGACTCCGGTGTCGAGCTCGCGGCCGTCAAGGTCGACGGCGGTATGACCTCCAACAACCTGCTGATGCAGACCCTCGCCGACTTCGTGGACGCCCCCGTGGTCCGCCCGATGGTCGCCGAGACGACCTGCCTCGGTGCCGCCTACGCCGCCGGTCTCGCCGTCGGCTTCTGGACCAGCACCGACGACCTGCGCGCCAACTGGCGCCGAGCCGCCGAGTGGACCCCCAACATGGCCGCGGAGAAGCGCGACCGTGAGTACAAGAGCTGGCTCAAGGCCGTCGAGCGGACGATGGGCTGGCTTGAGGACGAAGAGAGCTGACGAGAGCCACTCGTAGGCTCAGCACGCTCTGATGAGGAGTAAGAACCCGAAATGACCAGTCAGACCACCCTGCAGTCCGTGCCTGCCCTCGGTACGCGCCCGGCCTCCGGCTCCAACCCGAGCCGCGCCGAGACCCGGGAGCAGCTCTCCAAGGCGTCGTACGACCTTCTCGTGATCGGCGGCGGCATCCTGGGCATCTCCACTGCCTGGCACGCCGCGCAGTCCGGCCTGCGGGTGGCCCTGGTCGACGCCGGCGACTTCGCCGGCGCCACCTCTTCCGCCTCCTCCAAGCTTCTCCACGGCGGTCTGCGCTATCTGCAGACCGGCGCGGTGAAGCTGGTGGCGGAGAACCACTTCGAGCGCCGTGCGGTCTCCCGCCAGGTGGCCCCCCACCTGGCGAACCCGCTCACGTTCTACCTCCCCGTGTACAAGGGCGGGCCGCACGGCGCCGCGAAGCTCGGGGCGGGCGTCTTCGCCTACTCCGCGCTCTCCGCGTTCGGTGACGGCGTCGGCCACCTCCTCTCGCCGGCCAAGGCGGCGCAGGACGTGCCGGAGCTGCGCACCGACAACCTCAAGGCCGTCGCCGTGTACGGCGACGACCAGATGAACGACGCGCGCATGGCGCTGATGACGGTCCGCGCGGCCGTCGAGTCGGGCGCGGTGGTCCTGAACCACGCCGAGGTGACCGGTCTGCGGTTCACCAAGGGCCGGGTCACGGGCGCCGAGCTGCGCGACCGTCAGTCGGGCGACGAGTTCGGCGTCAGCGCCCGTCTCGTCCTCAACGCGACCGGCCCGTGGGTGGACCACCTGCGCAAGCTGGAGGACCCGAACGCGGCCCCCTCGATCCGTCTGTCCAAGGGCGCGCACCTGGTCCTGAAGCGGACGGCGCCGTGGAAGGCCGCGCTGGCCACCCCGATCGACAAGTACCGCATCACCTTCGCCCTCCCCTGGGAGGACATGCTGCTGCTCGGCACCACGGACGAGGAGTTCGAGGGCGACCCGGCGGACGTCTCGGTCACCGAGAAGGACACGGCCCAGATACTCGACGAGGCCGCGTTCTCCATCCGGGACCAGCAGCTCGACCGTGACCTCATCACGTACGCCTTCGCGGGTCTGCGGGTGCTGCCGGGTGGCCCCGGCGACACCGCGAAGGCCAAGCGGGAGACGGTGGTGACCGAGGGCAAGGGCGGCATGCTGTCCGTCGCGGGCGGCAAGTGGACGACGTTCCGGCACATCGGCCGTACGGTCATGAAGCAGCTGGAGTCGCTGCCGGGCGCTCCGCTGGGTGACGACTACGAGCCGATCTCCTCGCTGCCGAAGAAGCTGCCGCTGCCGGGTGTCGCCAACCCGCGCGCGGTCGCGCACCGGCTGCTGGTCGACAACCCGGCGCCGGGTCCGCGGATGGCGGCGGACACGGCGAAGCACCTGGCCACCCACTACGGCTCGCTGGCCTTCGACATCGCCCGGCTGGCGAACGAGAACCCGGAGCTGGGTGAGCGTGTGCACCCGGACGCCCCGGAGATCTGGGCGCAGGTCGTGTACGCGCGGGACAACGAGTGGGCCGAGACGCAGGACGATGTGCTGCGTCGGCGTACGACGCTGACGATCCGGGGACTTGCCACGGACGACGTCCGCGCCAAAGTCCAGGACCTGCTCGACAAGAAGTAGACCTCGGGCCGGCCCCTCCCTGACCTGGCCGGCACCAGGAAACGGCCCCTCTCCCCTATGGGGGCCTGAACGCGAAAGGGGCGGCTCCGCGCCGACGGAGCCGCCCCTTTCGTGTGCCCGCGTTGTCAGTGCCGGGTGTTCTCATGGACGTATGAACGTGGAACAGGCCGCACCTGAGGATCTCGACGCGCTCCACAAGGCGTTCGGCGTGGACGACGACGGCGCGTCGGCGCTCGGGTGGGAGGCGGTGCACGCCTTCGAGGCGGAGCACGGAATCGTGCTGCCGGAGCCGTACCGGACGTTCGTGGCGGAGATATCGGACGGGTCGTTCCAGGGACCGCCGGAGTACGGGCTGGTGGGGCTGGCCGAGCTGCCGTCCGACTGGGGCCGCGACGGTGCGGAGCGGAGCCTGGCCGAGCCGTTCCCGCTGACGGAGCCGTGGCTCTGGGAGGAGGACGAGGGGCCCTACGAGGACCCCGAGGCCGTCACCGACCAGGTCTTCGACCACGGTTCGATCGTGCTCGGGACGGACGGGTGCGCGATGAACTGGCACCTCGTCGTCACCGGCCCGCACCGAGGGCACATCTGGCACGTCACGGATGTCGGCGCCATGCCCTTCGGCGCGGAGTTCGGCTTCACGACCTCCGCACCCGGGTTCGCCGGCTGGGTGGGGCACTGGGCTGCCGGCAAGGAGTGGTTCGACGCCGAGTCAGCCGAGTGAGGCCACCACGTCGCGCACGGCCTGCGGTGACGTCAGCTCCTCGCGCCGCACGACGAGTTCGCGGCCCAGCAGCAGTGCCCGGCGGGACGCCGGTACCGGGTCCGCGAGAGTCGTCAGGTCGGTCAGGTGGGCGAAACCGATGATGCGGCGGATGATCTCCGTGCCGGCGTAGCCCACGGACTCGGTCCACACCCTGCGCAGGAAGCGGTCCAGGTACGCGTCGTCGAAGAAGGTGTCGACGCGGGTCGGCCACAAGCGGCGGAACTCCGTCTCGAACGCCTCCCAGGACAGGCGGAGTTGGTCGGGGTGGTCCGACAGCGTGCCCAGTGCTCGCGCCCGTTCCTCCGAGACCAGCGCGTTGGCCCAGTACAGGCCGAGGTCGTAGCCGATCGGGCCGACGAAGGAGAACTCGGGGTCGAAGACCCGTATGACGGGGGCGCCTTCGCGTTCGCCGACCATGATGCTGCCGGTGTGCAGGTCGCCGTGGAGCAGGGCCTGGGCGCTGGTCATGAAGGTGTGGCGGAGGTCGGCGACCTCCGTGCGCAGCCGCGTGTCGGCGCGGAACTCCCGCGCCAGGTCGTCCAGGCCCTCGTGCCAGTGGTTGTGCTCGTGCTCGATGTACGGCTCCGACAGGACCACGTCCTCCGTGATCTTGCAGAGCTCGGGGCTGACCGAGGCGGCGATCAGCGCCTTGCGGTCGGCCGACGCCATGCCGAAGTCACTGGTCGCGAAGGAGAACTGGGCGACGAACTCGCCGGTCCTGGCCGAGGTGTGCGGGCCGTAGGGCGCGCCCTGGTTCAGCAGGGTCCGCAGCACCTCCAGGTCCGACATGTCCTCCATGACGAGGGCGTAGTTCTCGGGGTCGTAGCCGTGGATCGCCGGGATCTTGTCCGGGGCGACGCGGGCGACCTGCTCGTACGCCCGCGCCTCGGCGTCGGCGCGGTCCGGGTTCATCGGCCAGGAAGGGCCGGCGACGCGGACCCAGGGCAGGGCCTGCTTGAGGGCGAGGCTGCGGGTGCCGTCGGCGTTCGACGCCAGGAACACCCGGTTCATGTTGCCGTCCGAGACCTCGCGGACCTGCGGATCGGCCGTCTCGTCCCAGTGGCCCCGCTCGCGCAGGTACGCGGGGATGTCGTCGGTCTCCAGGATGCGGTAGCCCATGGTCGGTGAACTCCCCTATGCGGTGCGGCGCTTGGACAGGGTGAAGCTGAAGACGAGGGCGAGGATGAGGACCGCGCCCTCGACGACGTCCTGCGTGTAGTACGGCAGGCCCTTGATGGTCAGACCGGTCGTGATGATGCCGATCAGGACGGCGCCGAGGGCGGTGCCCCAGACGTTCGGGCGGCCGCGGCCGAGGACCGAGGTGCCGACCAGCGCGACCGCCACCGCCTCCAGCAACTGGGAGGTTCCGGCGCTGACATCGCCCTGGCCGATGCGGGACGCCAGGATCAGGCCGCCGATCGAGGCGAGGACGCCGGAGATGACGTAGGCGAGGGAGCGGTACGCGCCGACGCGGATGCCGGCCAGCCGGGAGGCCTCGGGGTTGGCGCCGATGGCGTACAGGACGCGGCCCCAGCGGGTGCGGGCGAGGAAGACCCAGGCGGCGATCGTCAGGCCGCCGAAGACGAGGACCGAGATGGGGATGCCGAGGACCGTGCCCCGGTCGATCTTCAGGAAGCCCGCGGTGAACTTGCCGGGCGCCGTGGAGCCGTCGTCCAGGGTCATGCCGGGGGTGATGGACTGGCCGTCGACCAGGATGAGCTTGGTGCCCTGGATGACGAACATCGTGCCGAGTGTGGCCAGCATGTCGGGGATCTTCAGCACCACGATGAGGAGCGCGTTCAGCAGCCCTGCCACCGCGCCCGCCGCGATCACCGCGATGATCGCGACCGTGCCGACCTGGTTGTGGACGACCATCGTCTGCGCGGCGACGGAGACGCCCAGGCCGGCGACCGCGCCGACGGACATGTCCATTCCGCCGACGGCCATGGTGAGGGTGACGCCGAGGCCGAGGATGGCGGCGACGGAGACGTACCGCAGGGTGTCGAGGAGGGTGGCCGACTCGCGGAAGGAGCCCTCGCTCAGCGCGAAGTACAGGAAGAGCGCGACCGTCACGAAGATGAAGCCGTACTTGATGACGGCGTTCTGGACGCGTACGGCGGTGGTGGCGGCGGGCGGGAGCGCCGCCTTCACCGGGACCTCGGTGCTCTGCTGGGTGGTCATGAGGGGGACTGCTTCCTTCGGCGGCCGGTGTCAGCCGGGGCTAGACGGACACGGCGATGGTCTGGATCACGCGGTCGCGTTCCGCGGCTTCGCCGTACGCGTCGAGGTGGATCTCACCGGACGCGAGGACGACGACCCGGTCGGCGATCTCGAGGATCTCGTCGACGTCGGCGGACAGGACGAGGACGGCGGCTCCCTCGGCGGCGAGGGAGCGGGCCCGGCGGCCGATGTCGCGCCGGGCACCGATGTCCACGCCTCGGAACGGCTCGTCCAGGATGAGGACACGGGGTGGGTGGGCCAGCCAGCGGCCGACGACGACCTTCTGCTGGTTGCCGCCGGACAGTTCCTCGACGGTGCTGTGCTCGTCGCGGGCGACGACGCCGAGGGCCTCGATGGTGGCGCGGCCGAGGGCGTCCTCCTTCCCGCGCTGGACGAGCCCTCCTCTGGACAGGGACTTCAGGAACGGCAGCGAGATGTTCTGGGCCAGCGACCAGCCGGGCACGAGGGCGTCGGCGTGCCGGTCCTCGGGGACCAGGTGGATGCCGGCCCGGATCGCGTCGGCGGGCCGCCGGGGTGCGAAGTCCTTGCCGTCGAGCTGGACGGAGCCGGACGTGAACGGCTCGGCGCCGAACAGGCCGCGGGCCAGCTCGGTCTTGCCCGCGCCCAGCAGGCCCACGACACCGGTGACTTCGCCGGCGCGGATGTCCAGGTCGAGGGGGGCGCGGCCCGCGAAGAGCCGTACGCCCCGAAGGGACAGCACGGCGGCGCCGGACGTCCCCTCGCGGACCGGGCGGGCCGTGGTCGTCTCCTGGGCCTGGGCGAGCATCGCCCGCAGGGCCGCGTCCCAGTCGAAGGGCTTGGTCTGGTCCTCGGTGAGACGTCCGTCCCGCAGGACGACCAGACGGTCGGCCAGCGCGTCGATCTCGCCGAGCCGGTGGGAGACGTAGAGCACCGCGATGCCGTCGTCGCGCATCTTCTCGACCAGCGCGAACAGGCGCTCCGCCTCGGCGGCGGACAGGGCGGAGGTCGGCTCGTCGAGGATGAGCAGGCGCGGGCGGGTGGCCAGGGCGCGGGCGAGGATGAGCAACTGGCGGTCGGAGATGCCGAGTTCGGTGACGTCGCGCTTGAGCAGGCTGTCGCTCCAGTCCAGGCCGAGGCCGGCCTGGATCTCGCGGGCGCGGGCGAGCAGCCTGCCCCCGTTCAGGAACGGGTTGCCCCGGCTCTGCGCCAGCTCCTCGAAGACCAGGTTCTCGGCGACCGTGAGGCCGGGCACGATGCCCTCGCTGATGCGCTGGTGGACGGTCTGGATGCCCAGCTGGCGTGCGGCCAGCGGCGACTGGAGAGCCGCGGGTTCACCCGCGACCCGCACCTCGCCGCCGTGGTCGGTGTGCACGCCGGACAGGATCTTGATCAGGGTGGACTTGCCGGCGCCGTTCGCACCGAGCAGCGCGACCACGCTGCCCGGTGCGATGTCCAGGGAGACGGAGGCGAGGACGGTCTTGCCTCCGAAGGCCATGCTGACGTCGGTGAGGCCGACCGCGGGCGTCTCGGTCGTCTCAGTGGGCGACATTCGAGATCCAGTCCGCGGTCGAGACCTGGGACAGGTTCAGCGCGGGCAGCGCCGTGCGGAGCTGGTCCATGTTCTCGATCTTGTTCTTGTTCAGGAAGTCCTGGGTGATGGCGACGGCCGGGAACTCGACGGAGGTCTTGTTCAGCTGTCCGGCCAGCTCCAGTGCGGTCGTCCGGACGACGGCGGCGCCCACCGCGGACGGGTCGGTGCCGGCGGTGGCGACCCACGGGCTGTCGGCGGCGGTCATCTGCTGGATGTCGGCGTTGGAGACGTCCGCGCCGAAGACCTTCACCTTGTCCTGGAGCTTCTTGTTCTGGACGGCGAGGACGGTGCCCTTGGCCAGCTCGTCGTAGGGGGCGAAGACGCCCGCCACGTCGGCGTGCTGGGTGAGCGCGGCGGAGACCAGGGGAACGTTGTCGGTGGCCGTGGAATCGGTCACCTTGCCGACCTTGAACTCCTGCTTCCAGCCCTGCGCGGCGAGTTCCTTGGTCCAGACGGTGTTCCGCTTGTCGAGGGCCGCGTAGCCGGCGACGTTGACGTAGCCGACCTTGGCGTCCTTGCCGACCTCCTTGGCCATCACGTCGAGGACGGCCTGGGCCATGCTCGCGTCGTCCTGCTTGGTAGAGACGACACCCTTCGTGGCCGTCTCGACGTCGTAGACGACGACCTTGATGCCCTTCTTCACGGCCTTGTCGATCTCCGGCTGGATGGTCGCCGGGAAGCCGTGGTCGATGATGATCGCCTTGGCGCCCGAGTTGATCGCCGAGGAGAGGTCGGTGGCCTGCTTGGCGTTGTCGGCCTGCGCGTCGTACACGGTCAGGTCGATGCCGAGGGCCTTGGCCTGGGCCTTGGCTCCGTTGCCCCACTGCTCGAAGTAGTCGCCGGCGCCGCTCTGCCGGACCAGGGCGACCTTGACCGCGCCGTCGCTGAAGGGGGCGGGCTTCTTGCCGGTGGCGGCCGACGCGGCGGCGGCGGTGCTGCCGGTGTTCTTCGAGGCGTCCGTGGACTGCGAGCAGCCGGCGAGCAGGAGCGCGGAGACGGAGGCCAACGAGAGCGCGGCAAGGGGGAGGCGGACACGGGGCATGAGGGGCTCCAGGTGCAGGGTGGTGCGAAGGGGGGTGAAGCGGGAGGGGAACGCGCGACCCGGAGCGAGGGAAAGGAATGCGCCACCTCAAGCAGGGGCGGCGGCCCACGGCGACAAGGGCGTACGGGGCTCCGGGTGGGGTCAGCGACAGCTGGCCGTGGCCGTCCGGAGCAGATCCACGTGCAGCCGCCGCACGAGCAGCAGCGTCTTCATGCACAGATCATGGGAACGATTCCGGCCATTCGTCAAAGCACTGAACACGCTTTCTCACTGCTTGAGACAACAACTTCGTCACACCGGGTCGACCTGCCGTGTCGAGTTACCATCGCCGAACCGGCACCCCACCCGGACCAGTGAGGCCCTGATGACGACACCACACGCGACAGCGCTGCGCATGCCCCGCATGCCCCGCCGCTGTCCCGGCGCCGCGTGTCGCGGCTGACCGGTTGTCCGTCGCCGCCCCTCTTCCTGCCCCGCCCGTCCGGTGCTTGTCTCGGTATCCGGACATCCCTTTCAGACGCCTGGAGTTGTTCCCATGACCCTGCTGACGACCTGGTCCGAGTCCGGCCCCGAGACGCTGGTCCGCCGTACCTCGGACCCCGCCGAGATCGCCGAGGCCCTCAAGCCGCTCGGTGTGCGCTACGAGCAGTGGCCCGTGCGTGAGGACGTCCCGTTCGACGCCGACAGCGACACGGTGTTCGCCGCGTACGGCCCGGAGATCGACAAGCTGAACGCCGAGGAGGGCTTCACCACCGTCGACGTCCTCGGTCTGCACCCCAGCGACGACCCGGAGTTCCCGGCGAAGGCCGCGGCCGCGCGCGCGAAGTTCCTCCAGGAGCACACGCACGACGACGATGACGAGGTCCGCTTCTTCGTCTCCGGCTCCGGGATCTTCTATCTGCACGTGAACGGCGAGGTCCACGCGGTCTTCTGCGAGAAGGGCGACCTGCTGGGCGTGCCGCGCGGCACCACCCACTGGTTCGACATGGGCACCAGCCCGTCGTTCACCGCGATCCGCTTCTTCCACGAGGAGGACGGCTGGATCGGCAACTTCACCGGCTCGACGATCGCCTCCCGTTTCCCGGACTACGACACGATCGCGGCGGGTTACGCGGCCGGCAAGGGCGCGGCGTGACGCAGCGGGGCCTGACGTACGACGTGGACGCCGTGGTGCTCGACATCGAGGGGACCACGAGCGCCACGGGCTTCGTCGTCGACGTGCTGTACCCGTACTCACGCGCGCGCTTCGGCGCGCTGCTGACCGAGCGGGCCGACGATCCGGACGTGGCGCGGGCCGTCGCGCAGGTGCGCGAGGAGCTGGGCGATCCGCGGGCCGACGCGGCCGCGGTCGAGAAGGCCCTGAACACCTGGCTCGACGAGGACCGCAAGGCCACGCCGCTGAAGACGCTCCAGGGGATCATCTGGTCCGAGGGCTTCGCGCGCGGCGACCTCGTCTCGCACTTCTACGACGATGTCGTACCGCGGCTGCGTGTCTGGCACGCGGCGGGGACGAGGCTGTACGTCTACTCGTCCGGGTCCGTGGCCGCCCAGCGGGCGTGGTTCACGAACAGCCCGGAGGGCGACCTCACCTCGCTCGTCTCCGGTCTGCACGACACCGAGAACGCGGGACCCAAGCAGGAGCCGGAGTCGTACCGCCGTATCGCGGAGTCGGCCGGTGTCGAGCCCTCGCGGCTCCTCTTCCTCTCCGACCGCCCCGGCGAGCTGGACGCGGCCCGCACGGCCGGCTGGCACGCGGTGGGCATCCGGCGGCCCGGGGAGCCGTACTACGAGCAGGGCGTCGGCGACCACGCCGAGGCGGGGGCGTTCGACGAGATCACCATCAGCACCACCGGGAGCACCGTATGACCGCCGAGATCACCGAACTGGACCTGGAGGAGGCGGGGGCGGTTCTCGCCGCCGAGTCCGCGCGCTTCGCGGGCTTCGGCTGGATGCGGGGCACCTCCGGCAACCTGTCCGTCGTGCTCACCCGGGAGCCGCTGCGGCTCGCGGTCACCGCGAGCGGGCACGACAAGGGTGAACTGACCCCCGCGGACGTGGTGTTGGTGGACGGCCGGGGCGCCGCGGTGCGGGGCGGCAAGCCGTCCGCGGAGGCCGAGCTGCACGCGCGGGTCGCCGCGCTGACGGGGGCCGGGGCCGTGGTGCACGTCCACACGGTCGCCTCCGTGGCGATGGGCCGGCGGGAGCCGGGCGGGATCGTCTTCAAGGACGTGGAGATGCTCAAGGGCGTCGGCCAGCCGGCGCACGACGTCGAGGTGACGCTGCCGGTGATCGCCAACAGCCAGGACATGAAGGTGCTCGGGGACCGTCTGGAGGCGGCTCGCGACCCGCGGATGCCGGCCGTGGTGGTCGCGGGGCACGGCCTGTACGTGTGGGGCGCCGATCCCCGTCAGGCGCGCCACCACACCGAAGTGGTCGAGTGGCTGCTGGAGTTGGAGCTGTCGCAGCGCTGAGCGGCGCCGGGAAGAAGGGGACCTCCGGGCTCGGGGGTCCCCTTCCCCGTGCCGCGGGTTCTACTGCAGGTGGTCGCCGGGCAGTTGGCCGGACGCCACCTCCAGCACGCCCCGCTCCGTCACCAGTCCCGTCACCAGCCGCCCCGGCGTCACGTCGAAGGCGGGGTTGTGGCCGCGCGACTCGGCGGGCGCCGTCCGCACCCCGCCCCACTCCAACACCTCGGCCTCGCCGCGCAGTTCGATGTGGATGTCGTCGCCGGTCTTGGTCGACAGGTCCACGGTCGTCGTCGGCGCCGCCACCAGGAACGGGATCCCGGCGTCCGCGCACGCGAGCGCCACGCCCACCGTGCCGACCTTGTTCGCGGTGTCGCCGTTGGCGGCGATGCGGTCCGCGCCGACGATCGCGGCGTCGACCTGGCCGCGCAGGATGGTGCCGGCAGCGGCGCCGTCCGCCTGGACGTAGTGCGGTATGCCCTCCTGGACCAGCTCCCAGGCGGTGAGGCGGGATCCCTGGAGCAGGGGGCGCGTCTCGTCGGCGTAGACCACCTCGAGGCGTCCGCGCGCGTGGAGTTCGCGGATGACGCCGAGTGCCGTGCCCCATCCGGCCGTCGCCAGGGCGCCCGTGTTGCAGTGGGTCAGGACGCGCAACGGCCGCTCCACGCCCACCCTTTCGAGCAGCCAGTCGGCACCGTGGGCGCCCATCGCCCGGTTCGCCTCGACGTCCTCGCGCTGGACGGCGACGGCCTCCTCCAGCACGGCGTCGAGGCCCTCGTCGAAGCGGGTCATCACGCGGTCCACGCACACCATCAGGTTGACGGCGGTCGGCCGGGCCTCCCGGACGCGTGCGACGGCGGCCCGCACCTCGTCCACCGACCAGCCCTCGCGCTCGCCCTGCACCAGCGCGAGCGCGACGCCGTACCCGCCGGCCGCACCGATCGCGGGCGCGCCGCGCACCACGAGCCGCTGGATCGCGTCGACCAGGGTGTCCACATCGCGGACAATCCTCGTCTCGTTGCGGTGCGGGAGCAGTGTCTGGTCGATGAGGGCGAGGGCGTCTCCGGTCCAGTCGACGGCACGCAATTCCTGGGGCATTTCGGGACACTCCTGCTGTTCCGGTGGTGTCCGGCCACGGTACATGACCTGGTAGAACCACAGTTCGAGACAGTCGGGCAGGTGTCCGGAAACGGATGCTACTGTCCGCCAATCAGTCCGCAGACCGAGACGAAGGAGGAAGCCCGTGCTGCTGACCAAGCGCCGTTTCCTCGACTTCGGCCGGTGTGCCGGTGACGGCTGTCGACGCTGACCCGTCCCCGTTCCAGCGTCCCCTCTCACCTCATCGCCGCTCCCGCCGAGCGTGCCTCGCCGTACCCGGAAGGTCTCCCGATGTCCCGTAGACACCACCGTTCCCTCCAACTCGCCGCCGCCACCGCCCTCATGGTCACCGCGGCCACCGCCTGCAACGCCGCCGCGAAGAGCGACGCCTCCGACAGTGCGAGCGGCGGCAGCGGCAAGACCTTCACCCTCGTCACGCCCGACGCGGTCGGTCAGAACGAGTTCCTGAAGCTCGCCGTCAGCGGCGTCAAGGCCGCGGCGAAGCAGCACGACGGCTCGCAGAAGGTCTACGAGTCCACGGACACCGCCTCCCAGCAGCAGAACGTCCAGGCCGCGGTGGACGCCAAGCCGGACGTCGTCGTACTGGTCGGCTTCGAGTTCGCCGACCTCGTCGCGCAGCAGGCTCAGAAGAACCCGAAGCAGCAGTTCCTGATCATCGACGCCTGCACCGCCAAGACCTTCGAGAACGTCAGCTGCGCGGTCTTCCGCGAGCACGAGGGCGTGTACCTCGCGGGCGTCGAGGCCGGTCTGCTCAGCGAGTCGGGCAAGGTCGGCGCGGTCGACGTCCTCGACACCCCCCAGTTCCGCCGCTACAGCGACCCGTTCGCGGCCGGCGCCAAGAAGGTCGCCGCCAAGACCGAGACGGGGACGCGCTTCGTCGGCGGCCAGTCCCCCTTCGACGACTCGGCGCGTGCCAAGGAGCAGGCGAACACCCTGCTCTCCAAGGGCTACGACCAGATCATGGCCGCCGCCGCGGCCGGCAACTACGGCGTCTTCGAGGCCGCGAAGGCCAAGGGCGCCTACGCGTACGGCGTCGACGTCAACCAGTGCGTCTCGGCGCCGGGCACAGTCGTCGACAACGTGATCAAGCGCACGGACGTCGCCGTGGAGAAGGGCGTCGAGTCGGTCCTGGCCGGTAAGACGGGCACCGTCTCCTACGGCCTCAAGGAGGGCGGCATCAGCCTGACCGGCCTGGAGGCCGGCGTCGACGCGTCGAAGTGCGTGATCGCCGACCACAAGGACGTCCTGGCGAAGGTCGAGGCACTGCGCGACCAGATCGTCTCCGGAGAGCTGAAGGTCGATGACCCCGCCGCGAGCTGACGCCGAGGGCCTGGCCGTCGAGCTCCGGGGAATCACCAAGCGGTTCCCCGGCACGCTCGCCAACGACTGCGTCGACCTGACCGTCCGCCACGGCGAGATCCACGCCCTGATGGGCGAGAACGGCGCGGGCAAGTCCACGCTCATGTCGATCCTGTACGGCATGGAGCGCGCCGACGCGGGTTCGGTTCGGGTCGGCGGCCGTGACGCGCACTTCGCCAGCCCGGGCGACGCGATGGCCGCCGGGCTCGGCATGGTCCACCAGAGCTTCAAGCTGTTCGACTCGCTGACGGTCGCCGAGAACGTCGTCTACGCCGCCGAGCCGCGCCGCTTCGGCCTGGTGGACCGCGCCGCGGCCCGCCGCCGGGTACGTGAACTCGCCGAGGAGCACGGCCTCGCCGTGGACCCGGACGCGCGCGTCGGTGATCTGCCCGTGGGTCTGCGCCAGCGTGTGGAGATCCTCAAGTTGGTGCACCGCGGGGCCCGCACGCTGATCCTCGACGAGCCGACGGCGGTGCTCACCCCGGCCGAGGCGGACGCCCTGTTCGCGGTGCTGGGGTCGCTGGCCGCACAGGGCCGTACGGTGATCCTCGTCACGCACAAGCTCCGCGAGGTGCTGGAGGTGAGCGACCACGTGACCGTCCTGCGGGACGGCAGGGTGGTGGCCCGTCTGGTCACCGCGGAAACCTCCGCCGACGAGATCGCGGCGGCCATGACCGGCCGCGCGGTCGAACTCGACCGCGTCCACGCCCGGGGCACACCCGGTGACGCCGTACTGGAGGTGACCGGTCTCGCCACCGACGGGGTGCGCGGCGCCGGACTCACCGTCCGCGCCGGCGAGATCGTCGGCATCGCGGGCGTCGCGGGCAACGGCCAGAGCGAGCTGATCGAGGCGCTGGCCGGTCTGCGGCCGGTCACCGCCGGGCGGGTGACCCTCAAGAACGAGGACATCACCCACGCCTCCGCCACCGAACGCCGCCTCAAGGGCCTGGCGTACGTCCCCGAGGACCGTCACGCGGTCGGTACGGCGCCCACGGCGTCCGTCGCCGACAACCTCGCGATGGGCCACCACCGTACGTCCCTGTCCTCCCGCGGCCTGCTGCCGCCGACCGCCGTCCGGGCGCACGCGCGGCGGCTGATCGAACGGTTCGGCGTCAAGGCGTCGAGCCTCGAGGTCCCCGCCTCCGCGCTGTCCGGCGGCAACCTCCAGAAGCTGCTGATCGGCCGCGAACTCGCCCACGACGCACCGCTGTTGCTCGTCGAGCAGCCCACACGCGGTGTCGACATCGGCGCCATCCAGAACATCCACGACCAGATCGTCGCCTACCGCGACGCCGGTCACGCCGTCCTCCTCGTCTCGGCCGAACTGAGCGAGATCCGGGGTCTGGCGGACCGGGTGCTGGTGATGTACGAGGGCCGGATCACGGCGTCGTACGACAAGGACGAGGCGGACGAACGGACGCTGGGCCTCGCGATGGCGGGCGCCCGGGTCACGGTGGAGGCCGTCGACTGACATGACCAACCGGATATCCGGAGCCCTGCGCTCCCCCATCACCTTCTCCGTGCTCGCCGGCGTCCTCATCGGCGCGCTCTTCCTGCTCGGCACCGGCGCGGACCCCATAGCGGCGTACGAGGCGGTCCTCACCGGCTCGCTCGGCGCCGACGGCATCGGCTCCACGCTGACCACCCTCACCAGCGTGCTCGGCATGGCCCTCGCGCTGGCGATCCCGCTGCGTGCCGGGCTCATCAACCTCGGCGGCGACGGCCAGATGGTCCTCGGCGGCATCACCGCCGCCGTGACCGGCCTGTACTCCCCACTGCCGGCGCCCCTCACCGTCGTCCTCGCGCTGCTCGCGGGCATGGCGGCGGGCGCCGCGTACGCCACCCTGGCCGCCCTGTGCGAGAACCACCTCGGCGTCCCGCTCCTGGTCAGCAGCCTGCTGCTGAGCTACCCGGCGGTCTCGCTCGCCTCCTACCTGGCGCGCTACCCGCTCAAGGAGCCCGGCTCCAGCCTGCCGCAGACCCGGGCGATGCCCGACGGCGTGGCGCTGCCCTCCTTCGGTGACTCCACGGTCACCCTCGGTCTGGTGCTGGTCGTTCTCGCGGCGGCCGCGTACGGGTTCACGGACCGGCGGACCGCCTTCGGGTACGAGATACGCATGACCGGTCTCAACGCGCGCTTCTCCGCGTACGCGGGTGTCGAACGCCGGGGCCTGACCCTGAAGTTGATGTCCGTGTCGGGAGCGATCGCCGGACTCGTGGGCGCCATCGGGGTGTTGAGCTTCCCCTACCGTTTCGTCGACGGTTCGCTCACCGCCCCCGGCTACACCTGGACGGGCCTCACCGCCGCCCTGCTGGCCACGGCAGCCCCGCTCGGTACGGTGATCGCGTCGTTCTTCTTCGCCGTCCTCGCGGTCGGCGGTCTCGCGATGGAGCGGACGACCGAGGTGCCGCGTGAGCTGACGCAGGTGCTCCAGGCGATCGTGATCGTGTTCCTCGCGGCCCGGCTGACCTTCCCGCGTCTCCCGCGCCGCAAGGCCGAGGTCAAGGCCAAGGAGGCCGTGTGATGTTCCTCGACTCCGACCTCCTCATGTCGGCGCTGCGCGCGCTGACGCCGATCCTGCTGGCCGCGCTCGGCGGAGCCGTCTGCGAACGGGCGGGCGTCTTCAACATCGGCCTCGAGGGCATGATGCTGATGGGCTGCTTCACCGCGGTCGCCACGAGCTGGTTCACCGGCAGCCCCTGGCTCGGCGTCCTCGCGGCGGCGCTCGCCGCGGCGGCGTACTCGCTGATCCTCGCGGTCGGGACGGTCACTCTGCGCGGGGACGCGGTGGTTCTCGGCATCGCGATGAACCTGCTGGCCGTGGGCCTCACAAGCTTCCTGCTCCGTACGGTCTTCGGCGTGCAGGGCACCTTCGACGACCCGTCCCTCCTCGGTCTCCCCCTGATCGGCGGCCTCAGCCCGCTCGCCTATCTGTCGTGGGCGGCGGTCGCGGTGGCCTCGGTGATGCTGTCCCGGCACGTGTGGGGGCTGCGCCTGCGCGGGGTCGGCGAGGCACCGGACGCGGCGGCCACGCTCGGGGTGAGCCCGGCGAAGTACAAGTACGCGGCCGTGCTGGTCTCGGGTGTCCTGTGCGGTCTCGCCGGGGCCCAACTCGCCCTCGGCAACGTCACGTTGTTCACCGAGAACATGACCGCGGGACGCGGCTGGATCGCCGTCGTCGCCGTGATGCTCGGCCGCGCCCTGCCTCTCGGGGTGCTGCTCGCCGCGCTGCTCTTCGGCCTCGCCGAGGCGGCCGGCTTCCGCCTCCAGGGCCTCGGTCTGCCGCAGCAGGCGACCGACGCCGCGCCGTACGTCGTCACGCTCGGCGCCCTCTTCCTCACCACGGCGCGCCGTCGCCGTACCCGTCCGTCCACCGGAGCCGCCGTATGACGCAGGACCTGCTGCCCATCACCCGCATACCCCGCACCGGCCTGCCGGCGCACGCGGTCGTCGTCGGCGACCCGGCGCGCGCCGCGGCCGTCGCCGCACTGCTCGACGGGGCCGAGGAGGTCTCGTACCACCGCGAATACCGTGCGTTCAGCGGCAGTTGGAAGGGCCTGCCGGTCGTCGTCGCCTCGCACGGGGTGGGCGGTCCGGGCGCGATCCTGCTGTTCCAGGAGCTCGCGGACGCGGGGGTCCGCACCATCCTGCGGTTCGGCACGGCGGGCGCGATGAAGCCCGGGATCGGCGACGGCGACCTCGTCATCGCGGAGGCGGCCGTCCGCGACGACGGTGTCACCCAGCAGCTGCTCCCGCCCGAGTACCCCGCGGTCTCCTCCCCCGAGGCGGTCATCGCGCTCCAGCGTGCGGCCCGCGAGGCGAACGCCCCGCACCACCGCGGCATCGTCTGGACCCGGGCGGCCTTCCAGCCCGGCCTCCTCCCGCTCTTCTCCTACGACGGTGCCGGCCTCGCCGCCATCGAGATGGAGCTCTCCGCCCTGCTGGTCACGGCATCGCTGCGCGGACTGGTCGCGGGCGGCGTCCTCGTCATCGACGGGGCGAACGCGGACGAGCTGGTGGACGAGGAGGGCGCCAGCGCCTACGACCCGCACCGCGATGTCGTCGCGGCCGGCGTCGAGCGGGGCGCGCTGGTGTCGCTGGAGGCGCTGCGGCTGCTGGCGGAGGAGTACCGGGCGTGAGCATCGACCTGCTGATCCACGGCGGTGACGTCCTGACCGTGGACGACGAGGGAACCGTCGTACGGGACGGGGCTGTTGCCGTACACGAGGGCGAGATCGTCGCCGTGGGGCCCGCCGACGAGCTGCGTGCGCGCTTCCCGGCCACCGAGTCCATCGACGCCGCGGGCTGTCTCGTCCTTCCGGGGCTGGTGAACACCCACACCCACCTCGCGATGACCCTGCTGCGCGGTCGCGCCGACGACGTCACCCTCCAGGGCTTCCTGGAGCGGGTGCTGACGTGGGAGGCCGAGCTGCTGACGCCGCGGAACGTGGCGGCGGCGGTGCGCCTCGCGGTCGCCGAGAGCGTACGGGCGGGGGTGACGTCGGCGCTCGACATGTACTGGTTCCACGAGGCGGCCGAGCAGGCGGCCCGTGAGGCGGGCTGGCGGCTGCACACCGGGCCCACCTTCATGGACGTGCCCGGCCCGCCCGACGGCATCCCCTACGAGGACCGCCTGGACTGGGCGCGCCGGGATCTGGAGGCCCGCGGCACGGCCCGCCCCGGCACGCGTCCGGTGCTCTTCGCGCACTCCACGTACACCCTGAGCCCGGACCAGCTCACCGAGATCTTCGCGCTGGCCCGGGAGTTCGGGGCGCTGCTGCACATCCACGCCTCGGAGAACGCGACCGAGGTCGCCACCGTCGAGGTCAAGTACGGCAGGCGTCCGGTGGGGTTGCTCGACTCGCTCGGTCTGCTCGGCCCTGATGTGCTGCTCGCGCACGCCGTGGACCTCACCGGTCCGGAGATCGCGGCGCTGGCCCGCACCGGCACGTCGGTCGCCCACTGTCCGGTGTCCAACCTGAAGCTGGGCTGCGGGATCGCGCCGGTGCCTCGGCTGCTGAGCGCCGGGGTGACGGTCGGGCTCGGTACGGACGGGGCCGTCAGCTCCAACACGCTGGATGTGCTGGGGGCGGTGCGGCAGGCGGCGCTGGTGCACAAGGCGGGCGGTGACCCCACGGCGGTCGGCGCCGAGCAGGCCGTACGCATGGCGACGATCGAGGGTGCGCGGGCGTTGGGGCTCGGGGAGCGGCTGGGCTCGCTGGAGGCCGGGAAGCGGGCCGACCTCGTGGTGCTGGACCTGGACGCGCCGCATCTGCGGCCGGTGCACGATCCGTGGTCGACGCTGGCGTACGCGGCGCACTCGGCGGACGTGCGGGACACCGTCGTCGACGGACGGGTGCTTCTGCGGGACCGGGTGCTGACGACGCTGGACGAGCGTACGGTGATCGCCGACCTGGAAGACCTTGTCTGAGCGGGGCGTTTGGCACTCCGAACGGCAGGTCCGCCCTCATAATGGCGTAAGACATCGGATGTCTTGACGGGCATGCGGGAACCACTGGGAGGCCGGCCATGGCAGTCACCGACGAGGCGATCGAGAAGATCAAGGGCATGATCGTCTCGGGCGCCCTGCGCCCCGGCGACCGGCTCCCCAAGGAGAGCGAGCTCGCCTCCGAGCTCGGGCTGTCCCGCAACTCCCTGCGGGAGGCCGTGCGGGCCCTGTCGCTGATCCGGATCCTGGACGTGCGACAGGGCGACGGCACGTATGTGACGAGCCTGGACCCCCAACTCCTGCTGGAGGCGCTGAGTTTCGTCGTCGACTTCCACCGCGACGACACGGTCCTGGAGTTCCTGGCCGTCCGCCGCATCCTGGAGCCGGCCGCGACCTCGATGGCGGCCCTGCGGATCAGCGAACAGCAACTGGACGCCCTGTCGGCCCAGTTGGACAAACTGGGCTCCGCCCCCTCGGTGGAGGAACTGGTCGCCTGCGACCTCGACTTCCACCGCGGCATCGTGCAGAGCTCCGGCAACTCCGTCCTGTGCTCCCTCCTCGACGGCCTGTCGGGCCCCACGACCCGGGCGAGGATCTGGCGAGGCCTGACACAGGAGGACGCGGTCAGCCGCACGCTGCACGAGCACCGCATGATCCTCGCCGCCCTACGGGATCGCGACGCGGAGGCGGCCCGGTCGTGGGCGACGGTGCACATCGCGAGCGTGGAGCAGTGGCTGCGGGCCTCGCTCTGAACTGCCGTTCCCTGCCTCGCCGGGTCATCCGACGTCTACCCGGGTCACCGAGCCCATGCAGGGACAGGCGTGCACGGTGATCCGGCACAGCTCCGAGGAATGGAGGGTGTTCCGGGGTGGCTAATGGGGCAGTGATGCGTTCACTCCCCCGTGCAAGGGGGCTGCGGACGCCCCCGTTGGACGCCGTAAGGTTGGGGCGTACGTGAGGGCACGTCGGAAGGAGGCACTGGGTGATCGAGCTCGAGGGGGTTCCCGAGCTGATCGACCCGGTCATGGTGGCCGCGTTCGAGGGCTGGAACGATGCCGGCGACGCCGCCTCGGCCGCGGTCGCGCATCTGGACAAGGAGTGGAAGGGCGAGGTGTTCGCGGCGCTGGACGCCGAGGACTACTACGACTTCCAGGTGAACCGCCCCACGGTGTGGCTGGACGGCGGCGTACGGAAGATCACCTGGCCGACGACCCGCCTCTCGGTGGTCCGCGTCGGCGGCGACAAGCCGCGTGATCTCGTACTGGTCCGAGGTATCGAACCGTCCATGCGCTGGCGCTCGTTCTGCAACGAGCTCCTCGGCTTCGCCCACGAGCTGGGCGTGGAGCTGGTCGTGGTCCTGGGCGCCCTGCTCGGCGACACCCCGCACACGCGTCCGGTCCCGATCAGCGGGACCACGTCCGACCCGGACCTGGCTCAGCGCATGGACCTGGAGGAGACCAAGTACGAGGGCCCCACGGGCATCGTCGGTGTCCTCCAGGAAGCGTGCACGCACGCGGGTGTACCGGCGGTCAGCCTCTGGGCGGCCGTACCGCACTACGTGTCACAGCCGCCGAACCCGAAGGCGACGCTGGCGCTGCTGAACCGGCTCGAGGACCTGATCGACGTACGCATCCCGCTGGGCGAGCTGCCCGAGGACGCGCGCGCCTGGCAGGTGGGGGTGGACCAGCTGGCCGCCGAGGACACCGAGGTCGCCGAGTACGTGCAGACGCTGGAGGAGGCCCGGGACACCGCGGAGCTGCCGGAGGCGACGGGCGAGGCGATCGCCCGCGAGTTCGAGCGGTATCTGCGCAGACGGGACGGCGGCGGCCCGACCCCGCCGGGCGGGCACGCGACCGAGGGCGGCGACGGTACGTATCTGCGGGAGAACCCCGGCGGTCGTCCGCGGCCGCCGAAGCCGCCGAAGCCGGGCAGTGGCACGGACGACGAGGAGTCGTCGGAGGAGTGAGACGGAGGTGGGCGGTTCGCACCGCCCACCTCACGGTCACACCTGCGGTACCGCCACGACGTCGTACTCGGTGTCGGGCGTCGGTTCCACGTCGAAGCGGGCGTTGGGCAGATACAGCCTCTCGCCCCAGGCCGCGACGGTCGTCGGGATGCGGAAGCGTGGATCGGTGATCCGGACGATCGCCGTGCCCTTCGTGCCGGCGGCGTTCAGCCGGAACACATCGATCGCGTTCTGCCGCTGCTGGACGACGTAGAGGATCCTGCCGAGCAGCAACAGGCCGTCCCCGTTGGGGATCTTGGAGCCGCCGAGGTCGACGGCGCGGGCGACTCCGGTGCGCGGGTCGACCCGTTCCAGGGTGCCGCCGTCGGCGAAGCCGTTCACCACGAGCAGGGCGCGGCCGTCGGGGGTGCGCTCGATGCCGTTGGCGGTGAAGTCGTCGCCCTGGACCCAGTCACCGGTCAGCGGGACGGTCTCGAGGCCCTGGGGCTCGCCGTGCCTGCCGAGGCTCAGCCTGTAGAGCTGCGGCTTGAACGAGTCGGTGAACCAGGCGGCGCCCGGGGTGAGGATCACGTCGTTCACGAAGGTGCCGCCGGTGGCGTACACCTTCTCGATCTCGCCGGAGCGGACGTGCACCGTGCGGATCTCGCCGCTGTCGCCGCCGGCGAGAAACAGCCGACGGCCGTGCCCGTCGATCTTCAGGCCGACGGTCGGGTGGCCCGCGCCGAGGCCCTCGCTGATCACGGAGCCCCGGCCGGTGGCGAGGCTCGCCCCGTAGATGTCGCCGTCGGCGAGGGAACCGAAGTACGCGAAGGGTTTCGTGCCGATGGCTATGCCCTCGGGCTGGAAGCCGTCGGGCAGCGGGAACTGGTCGGGCCAGGCGCCCTTCGGCTTCTCGGCCGCGTGGGCCGGGCCGCCGAGCAGCGCTGCTCCCGTCAGCGCCGCGGTCGTGGTGAGGAGTCTTCGACGTGCGAAGGAACGGTCTGTGGGTGCCACTGTGCGTCCTTCTGCCAAGGGCCGACGGATGGGTCGGCCGAACGGTCAACAGGCGCTCTCACCCCATCACATGACCGTCGCCTCCGCAGTCTTTGGCCGGATTGCCACGTGACATCTGTTTCAGGACGGATTGCACACGTTACCCAATTCAACTTGTTTTCAAACCGAGTTGGCGAACACGGGCTGGACGGGGCGCCGTTGGAGTGCTTGGTTGTCCCACGGAGGCTCACCACCGCAACCAGGCACCCGCAAGGACCGAAGGGAGCGGAACCCGATGACCGACCAGGTACAGCCGGAGCAGGGCCCGGGAACGTCCGGGCCGGGGCCCGACGGAGCGGGATTCACGTATCGAGGAGCCGAACAGGAACTGATCGTCGTCGCCCGTCCCGAGGCCCGGCTGCGCGCCCGGGCCGACGGCGTCCGGTCGGCGGCGGGCGCCGACGTCTCGGCCCTCAACATGTTCCTCAGCGACGAACAGCTCGCTCTTGAACCGCTGTTCGGAAGCGAGGAGAGGTTGCAGCAGTCGGCCGCCCCGGACTCCGAGAACGTGCCCGACCTCGCGCTGTTCTACCGGGTGCGCGGCGACCGCAGCCGCGCCGAGGAACTGCGCTCCCGGATCGCCGCGCTGCCGGGCGTCGACACCGCGTACGTGAAGCCGGGCGCCGTGCCCGCCGCCCTCCAGCAGGTCGGCGAGGAGAGCGGCCGGCTGAAGGAAGGCGCCCCGGCCACACCGGACTTCAGCAGCCGACAGGGCTATCTGCGGCCGACGCCCGAGGGGATCGACGCGCACTGGGCCTGGCAGCGGCCCGGGGGTGCCGGTCAGGGCGTGACCGTGATCGACGTCGAGGGCTCCTGGCAGCTGGGCCATGAGGACCTCGCCGCCAAGCTGGCCGGTGTCGTGGTCGGCACCCCGCTTTCCGACATCGCCTGGCGCAACCACGGCACCGCCGTGATCGGGGTGATCGGCGGCGACCAGGGCGAGCACGGTGTCACCGGCATCGTGCCGGAGGCGACCACCGCGGCCGCGTCCTTCCAGGGCATCGGCACCGCGGCCGCGATCCACGCGGCGGCGGACCGGCTCGGCCCCGGCGACATCGTCCTCGTCGAACTCCACCGGCCCGGACCGCGCTCGGAGTTCGCCGAACGCGAGGACCAGCGCGGCTACATCGCCCTGGAGTGGTGGCCGGACGACTTCGCGGCCGTCCGCCACGCCACCGCCAAGGGCGTCCTCGTCGTGGCGGCCGCCGGCAACGGCGGCGAGTCCCTCGACGACGCGGTCTACGAGCGCCGCCCCGACGCGTTCCCCGAGTGGTGGCGCAACCCGTTCAACCCGTCCAACCAGTCCTCCGGTGCCGTCCTGGTCGGCGCGGGCGCCCCGCCGCCCGGCACACACGGCCGCGACCACGGACCGGACCGGTCACGGCTCGCGTTCTCCAACTACGGTGCCCGCGTGGACGCCCAGGGCTGGGGACGCGAGGTCACGACCACCGGCGGCTTCTGGGACAAGCCCGGCGACCTGCAGGGCGGGCCCGAGGAGATCGCCTGGTACACGGACACGTTCTCCGGAACCTCCTCGGCCTCCCCGATGGTGGTCGGCGCCCTGGCCGCGCTGCAGGGCATGCTCAGGGCGGCCGCCCAGGCGCCGATGTCCCCGGAGCGTGCCCGCGCGGTGCTGCGGTCGACCGGGGCCTCGCAGCAGGACGCGCCGGGCCGGCCCGCCTCCCAGCGGATCGGCAACCGGCCCGACATCAAGGCGGCGGTGACCCATCTGCTGCCGCACGCGGTCGGCTCCGGCCAGGCCGAGCGGTACTGGGACGAGCTGCTGCCGTATCCGCGCGAACTCCCGCCCAGGCTCCGGCTGTTCGTGGCCGGCGGCTGGCGGAACCTGAACCACCCGTCCCCCGAGATCCGCCAGGCGGTGCACGCCGCGTTCGCGGGGGGACGCCCCGACGTCCGCGTGTGGTTCGCGGACGACGAGATCGTCGGCCTGGTCGTCACGGGCTGACGGCCGACACATCCCCACCATCACCAGGGAAGGTGGCACCCGCATGAACACCACCCCGCAGATGAGCCAACTGGGACAACAGCAGGGACAGCAGTTCCCGAGCACCTCGCCGTACCAGCAGCAACAGCAGCAGCCGTTCGGCCAGCAGGGCTACGGCCAGCAGCAACAGCCGTACGGGCAGCAGGGCTTCGGGCAGCAAGGCCAGCAGGGACAGCAGGGCCAACAAGGGCAGCAGGGCTACGGCCAACAGGGCCAGCAGCAGCAGCCGTTCGGCATGGGTGGCGGCTCGCTGGAGCAGCTCCAGCAGCTCGGCCAGCAGCAGCCGTTCCAGCAGCTGCTCCAGCAGCTCGGTCAGCAGCAGAGCCAACAGGGGCAGCAGCAGGGGCAGCAGAGCCAGCAGCAGGACCAGCAGGCGCAGCAGATCGAGCAGCAGGTGCAGCAGCATCTCCAGCAGATCGTGCAGCAAGTGGTCCAGCAGGTCGCTCAGCAGGTCCAGGCGCAGCCTCTGGCGGCCGGTGTGGCCAACGGCTTCATCGACATCATCCAGCCGCTCCAGGGCCAGCCGCGGCAGATCTTCCTGCGCATCAACAACCAGTTCCGGGTCCTCAACAACCCGATCCCGCAGATCCAGCAGCAGATCCAGGAGGCCTTCGCCTTCGGCCACCAGGTGATCGGCGTCTGGGACACCCAGTCCCCGAACGTGCTGCGCAGCGTCAGGATCCAGCGGCTCTGACCCGCGTCTGACGGCCTGACATCACCGAGGGCGCTTCCTCCACGTGGCCACGTGGAGGAAGCGCCCTCGCCTTCTGCTCCGTCTAGAGCGCTACACCCAGCAGCGCGTCCACGGCCCGTGACACGAGGCCGGGTGCACCCTCGTCCGTACCGCCCTGCTCCTGCTGCCGCGCCGCCCAGCGGTCCACGGCGGCCAGCGCGGTGGGGGCGTCGAGGTCGTTCGCCAGGGCCTCGCGGATCTCCTCCACGAGGGTGTCGGCGGACGGACCGTCGGGCCGGGAGACGGCGGCACGCCACCGTCCGAGCCGGGCGACGGCGTCCTCGAGCACCTGGTCGGTCCACTCCCAGTCGGCCCGGTAGTGGTGGGCCAGCAGGGCGAGCCGGATCGCGACCGGGTCGACGCCGTCGTAGCGCAGCTTCGAGACGAAGACCAGGTTGCCCTTGGACTTGGACATCTTCTCGCCGTGCAGGGCGACCATGCCGGCGTGGACGTACGCCTTGGCCATGGGGAACTCGCCGGTCAGCACCTGGGCGTGCGAGGCGCCCATCTCGTGGTGCGGGAAGGCGAGGTCGGAGCCGCCGCCCTGAACGTCGAAGCCCATGCCCAGGTGGTCCAGGGCGATGGCGACGCACTCGATGTGCCAGCCGGGCCGGCCGCGGCCCAGCGAGCCGCCGTCCCAGCTCGGCTCGCCCTCGCGGGCGGCCAGCCACAGCATCGGGTCGAGCGGGTTCTTCTTGCCCGGACGGTCCGGGTCACCGCCGCGCTCGGCGGACAGCAGCCGCATGGCGGCGGCGTCGAGGTTCGAGACCTTGCCGAAGTTCGGGTCGGACTCGACGGAGAAGTAGACGTCCCCTTCGAGCTCGTACGCGGCGCCCGCGTCCCGCAGCCGTTCGACGAGCGGGACGATCCCGGGTATCGCCTCGACCGCGCCGATGTAGTGCTTCGGAGGCAGCATCCGCAGGGCGGTCATGTCCTCGCGGAAGAGGGTCGTCTCCTTCTCGGCGAGGGCGGCCCAGTCGACGCTGTCCCGCGCGGCGCGCTCCAGGAGCGGGTCGTCGATGTCGGTGACGTTCTGGACGTAGTGAACCTGCCGCTTGGTGTCGAGCCACACGCGCTGGACGAGGTCGAACGCGTTGTACGTCGCCGCGTGTCCCATGTGGGTCGCGTCGTACGGCGTGATGCCGCAGACGTAGAGACGGGCGACAGGACCGGGGGCAAGGGAGACCAAGCCACCGGTCGCGGTGTCGTGGATCCTCAGGTCGCGGCCCTGACCAGGCAGGGCGGGGACCTCGGAAGCGGGCCAGGCATGCATGTCATGAGCCTAACCGGACGGATGTTCCGTATACGAACCGGACCGGGCCGGATGGCCGGTAAGGCGGTCTTGCGCGAAACGCTCCGCAGGAGTAACCGTGACAAAAGTGCCGGCCGGTGGGGGCTGGCCGCGCAGTTTTCTGCTCCTAGACCGGCGGCCAGGGAATGGCCGGCCACTCGCCGCTCGGCTCCGGGTGCGTCCCGGTGGCCAGCAGGGCGTCGACACGCGCGCGCGTGGCATCGAGTTCGGCCGGGGTGATCAGTGCGGCCAGCCGGGTGCCCAGCTCCCCCGTCAGGGCTTCCCTGAGGCCTTTGAGTACGTCCACGGCCTCGCCGGGCAGCGGCTCGCCCGCCCAGCCCCACAGCAGGGTGCGCAGTTTGTTCTCGGTGTTGAAGGTCACGCCGTGGTCGATGCCGTAGAGACGGTCCCCGGCCGGCAGCAGATGGCCGCCCTTGCGGTCCGCGTTGTTGATCACGGCGTCCAGCACGGCCAGCCGGCGCAGCCGCTCGTCGTCGGCGTGCACCAGCAGCGCGGTCTTCCCGTCGCCGACCTCGGCGAACCCGATCGCCTTCCAGCCCGGCCCGGGCTCCTCCGTGTCGACGAGCGCCAGCAGTTCGGGGCCCGGTTCGGCCTCGACCCACAGCTGGACCATGCCCTCGCCGTAGGGTCCGTCGCGCAGCACGGTGGGCGGTACGAGCCCCCAGCCGGTCGCCTCGCAGACCTCGTACGCGGCGACCTCGCGCTGGGCGAGGGTGCCGTCGGGGAAGTCCCACAGCGGGCGCTCACCGCGTACGGGCTTGTAGACGCACGCGACTTCCTGCCCCTCGTACGAGACGGCGCAGTACAGCACCGCGTTGGAGGCCTCGCGGATCTGTCCGCGCACCGTCAGCTCACCTCGGGCGAGCAGCTCTGCCGTGGTCACGCTCCGCGGCGGTATCCGTTCTGGCGCGGACATACGTGTCCTTCCGGGTCGAGCGGGAGACTGCACAGCGGGCACGGCGGCCGCCCGGCGTTGACGACGTCCAGGGCGCGCTTGGCGAAGGCTCTGGCCTGCGCGCCGGTGAGCCGGACCCGCAGCATCGGGGGGCCGTTCTCCTCGTCCTGGAGGAGGCGCTCCTCGGCCTCGGCGAGGTCCTCCTCGGTGTCGGCGTCGAGCTCCACGAGAGCCTGCGCCTCGACGATCATGCGCTGCTCCTCGCCGTCCCAGGCCAGCGCCATGGTGCCGACGCGGAACTCCTCCTCGACGGGGGTGTCCAGCGGGGCGGCGTCGGACACCTCGGTGGGTGCCACGGCCGGGACGGCGGCGCTGCCGCCGCTGCGGCGCACGACCTCGTCCAGCAGCTCGTCCATCCGCTCGGCGAGCGCGGCGACCTGGGTCTTCTCCAGGGCCACGCTGGTCACCCGGGGGCCGGCGGAGGCCTGAAGGAAGAACGTACGGCGCCCGGGCAGTCCGACCGTGCCGGCCACGAAACGCTCCGGTGGGTCATAGAGGAACACCTGACGGGACACGTCCTGTCTCCATTGGAATCGTGGGTACGGCGCTGCTTCGACCGCTTCACCCTACTGCGCCCGACGATCACGGTGCGCCCGCACCACCACCGACCGTGGCATCGCCGGCGGGAGGCTCCTCGCGCGGGGCGAGCGAGGCGAAATCGCCGGTGTCGCCGAGGCGCACGAGAAACGGCCGCAGACGGGTGTAACGGATCGCCGTGATGGAACACGGTTCTACGGAGATCCGCTGGAAGAGGTCGAGATGAAGTCCGAGCGCGTCCGCGACGAGCGACTTGATGATGTCGCCGTGCGAGCACATGAGATAGACGGCGTCGTCGCCGTGGTCGCGCTCCACGCGCGCGTTCCACTCGCGTACGGCCTCGGCGGCGCGGGTCTGCATGGCCCGCATCGACTCGCCGCCGGGGAACGCGGCCGCCGACGGGTGGGACTGGACGACCTGCATGAGCGGCTCGTCCATGAGTTCGGCGAGCTTGCGGCCGGACCAGTCGCCGTAGTGGCACTCGCCGATCCGATCGTCGGTGTGCGGGTTCAGCTCGGGACGGGCGTCGAGGAGCGGCCGGATCGTTTCCTGGCAGCGCTGGAGCGGGCTGGTGACGACCTCGGAGATCGGCAGCCCGGCGAGCCGCCCGGGCAGTGCGGCGGCCTGCGCGGCCCCGCGTTCGTCCAGGGCGACCCCGGGCGTCCAGCCGGCGAGCAGTCCCTCGGTGTTGGCGGTGGATCGTCCGTGGCGGACGAGGATCAACGTGGGCATGCGGCCCAGCGTAGGCGCACGCGCCCAGCCGAAGGGGCGCGCCGCTGTCGAGAGGTCGAGCACGGTCGGGCTCGCAACACCGGCTGGAACACCCCGGAGGCGAAGATGTCACCGTGCGGCGGATCGCGAGCGACGGGAGAATACGCAGCGTGATCGTCGACTGTGCCATCTACCGGGACGGGCACCGCAGCGAGGGCCCCGAGGACCTGTCCGACGCCCTGGCCGAGGCGCGGGCCGCGGGCGGGTTCGTCTGGATCGGGCTGCACGAGCCCTCGGAGCGGGAGTTCGACCTCGTCACCCAGGAGTTCGGGCTGCACCCGCTGGCGGTCGAGGACGCCCTGAAGGCCCACCAGCGGCCCAAGCTGGAGGTCTACGACGACTCGCTCTTCCTCGTCCTCAAGCCCGTCGTGTACGAGCCGGAGAGCGACCGGGTCTCCACCGGCGAGGTGATGCTCTTCGTCGGCGAGGGCTTTGTGGTGACCGTCCGGCACGGCGAGGGCTCGCCGCTCAAGGCGGTTCGGCAGCGACTGGAGCAGGAGCCGGAGCTGCTCGGCAAGGGCTCCACGGCGGTGCTGTACGCGGTCGCGGACGCCGTCGTCGACCATTACCTGGACGTGGCGACGGAGCTCCAGACCGACCTGGAGGAGCTGGAGACGGAGGTCTTCTCGCCGGACGGCGGGGGTTCGCGCCACACGGCGTCGCGGATCTACACCTTCAAGCGGCAGATCCTGGAGTTCCGCCGGGCGACGGGCCCGCTGGCGCTGCCGCTGACCCGGCTGGCCGCCGTCGGCCAGTTCGGTTCGGGGGTGCCGTTCGTCAACGAGAGGGCGCGGCCCTTCTTCCGGGACGTCAACGACCACCTCACGCGCGTGAACGAGTCCGTGGAGGGCCTGGACCGGCTGGTGTCGGACATCCTCTCCGCGCATCTGGCGCAGATGAGCGTCCGTCAGAACGACGACATGCGGAAGATCTCCGCGTGGGCGGCCATGGCCGCGATCCCCACGATGATCGCGGGGATCTACGGCATGAACTTCGAGCACATGCCGGAGCTCCACTGGGTGTGGGCGTATCCGGCGGTGATCGCGCTCATGGCCGCCCTGGAGGTGCTGCTGTACCGGCTGTTCAAGAGGAGGGGCTGGCTGTAGCGGCGCGGCTCAGGCGAACTCGGGGGCCGCGGCCGCCGGTCCGCCGAGGGCGTCGCGCCGCTCCGGCATCCGCAGGGAGACCATCCGGCGCCATCCCGCGGCGCGTTCGTACGCGTACACGGCATGGATGCCCGCGGCCAGGACGCCCGACTTCGCGGTCGGCCAGCCCAGGATGCGGCCCATGTGGGCCATGACGGCGAGGCTGACGTCCCGGTAGACGCGGATCTCGGCGAGCGCGCACTGCCGGAGCGTGCGCTGGATGGCCCGGCCGTGCCCCGCGGAGGCGAGGCGCAGCAACTCCTCGTGGCAGTAGGCGAGGTGGTTGTCCTCGTCGTGGGAGATCATCTTCACGGCGCGGCCGAGGTCGGGATGGTCGGCGAAGTGCTTGCGCAGCAGTTTCATCTGCTCGGAGGCGCGCTGCTCGGTGACGCGGCTGTGGGCGAGGTAGGTCACGATGTCCTGCGCGGTCAGTGCCTGGTCGGCCTTGAGCCTGTCGTGGGAGAGACCGATGCCGCCGCGCTCCAGGAGCATGGTGTAGTCGGTGTCGGGCGGTACGGGGACCGGCTCGAGGCCGCGCTTCTTCATCAGGGCGTTGAAGATCCGCCCGTGCTTGTCCTCGTCCGCGCCGTGCCGGGTGATCTTGGGGGCGAGGGCGCGCTCGCCGTCCGGGACGAGCGCGGCGATGCGGGCGTTCTCCCAGCCGCCCTGTGTCTCCCCGCCGGCCGCGATGGAGCAGAACAGCCGGAAGGACTCGTCGTTGTCGATGATCTCCTGGAACAGACTCTTGGCCGAAAGCATCGTGGGCACCTCTCTGCGGGATTCCGCGGCATTCCGCAAAGAACGAGTCAAATGCGGCGCGAGGGGTGCTGCAACAGCTGTGTCGGACAACTCCGCCAAAAGGAGGACCCCGCGCGTCACGACAGGGGCGTAACCACATGGGCGCGGGCGCGTTGTTCTGCGTGACGGCCGTGGCGGGGAAGACCCCCGAGCCCCCACCACGGCCGCAGAAACCTCCGGCGCCGGGTTACGCGAGTCCGGCCCGCTCCAGGGCCTCGGACCCGGCCCGCAGCGCGGTGATCCGCTCGTCGAGCGTGAAGCCGGCGGGGGCGAGGCTCAGCGTGGTGACGCCCGCCGCCGCGTACTCCTTCATCCGGTCCGCGATGCGGTCCACGGAGCCGAGCAGCGCCGTCTTGTCGATCAGGTCGTGCGGGATGGCCGCCGCGGCGCCCTGCTTGTCGCCGGACAGGTACTTCTCCTGGACCTCGGCGGCGGCCGCCTCGTATCCCATGCGCTGGGCGAGCTGGTTGTAGAAGTTCTGCTTGGCACTGCCCATGCCGCCGACGTACAGCGCGGTGTAGGGGCGGAAGGTGTCGGCGAGGGTGGCCACGTCCTTGTCCTCGCCGAGGGCGAGCGGGAGCGTCGGGTGGACGTCGAACCCGTCGAGGGTCTTGCCCGCCTTCGCGCGTCCCGCGCGCAGGTGCTTGAGCGTCGTCTCCTCGAGGTGCTCGGCGGACGGGAAGATGAGGAGCGCGCCGTCTGCGATCTCGCCGGTCTGCTCCAGGTTCTTGGGTCCGATCGCGGCGATGTACAGCGGGATGTGCTCGCGCTCCGGGTGCACGGTCAGCTTGAGCGGCTTGCCGGGGCCGCCGGGCAGCGGCAGCGTCCAGTGCTCCCCTTCGAAGGACAGACGCTCGCGCGTCATCGCCTTGCGGACGATCTCGACGTACTCACGCGTGCGTGCCAGCGGCTTGTCGAACTTGACGCCGTACCAGCCCTCGGAGACCTGCGGTCCGGAGACGCCGAGGCCGAGGCGGAAGCGGCCGCCGGAGAGCGAGTCGAGGGTGGCGGCGGTCATCGCGGTCATCGCCGGCTGGCGGGCCGGGATCTGGAAGATGGCCGAGCCGACGTCGATGCGCTCGGTCTGCGCCGCGACCCAGCTGAGCACGGTGGCCGCGTCGGAGCCGTAGGCCTCGGCGGCCCAGCACACGGCGTACCCGAGTCGGTCGGCCTCCTGGGCGACGGCGAGATTGTCCGCGTCCATTCCGGCGCCCCAGTAGCCGAGGTTGATGCCGAGCTGCATGGCCGATTCCCCTTACCCATCAGTAACGTCCCTGGTTTCCCGACCTTAGCGCGGGGCGCGCGGATCGGGGCAGGCGGCGGTCGTGTTCTTCCGCCCACATGAACGCGCGTGTCGCTGACGGAAACTGGTTGTCCACAGGCCCCCACGCCGCTGGTTCAGGCCAGTAATGTCGGCGTTCATGGAGCAGAGGCATCTCGGCCGCACCGGCCTGCGTGTGTCCCGCATCGGGCTCGGAACCCTCACGTGGGGCAGGGACACCGACGAGCACGACGCCGCGGACCTCTTGAAGACGTTCTGGGAAGCGGGCGGGAGCCTCGTCGACACCGCGGACGTGTACGGCGACGGGGAGTCCGAGTATCTGCTCGGACGCCTCATAGAAGGGCTGATCCCGCGCCGGGATCTGGTCATCTCCACCAAGGCGGGCAGCGTGCCCGACCCGGACCGGCGCTTCGACGGCTCGCGCGGCCATCTGCTCTCCGCGCTGGACGCCTCGCTGTCCCGGCTCGGCACGGACTACGTCGACGTGTGGCAGGTCCACGCCTACGACCCGGACACCCCGCTGGAGGAGACCCTCCAGGCGCTCGACCTCGCGGTCAGCAGCGGCCGCGCGCGGTACGCCGGGGTCTCCAACTTCTGCGGCTGGCAGCTCGCCAAGGCCGCGACCTGGCAGCTGGCGGCCCCGGGCACCCGGACCCGGCTGGCCGCGACACAACTGGAGTACTCGCTGCTCCAGCGGGGCATCGAGCGCGAGGTGCTGCCCGCCGCGCTGGACCTGGGCATCGGACTGCTCCCGTCGTCCCCGCTGGGCCGCGGGGTGCTGACGGGCAAGTACCGCAACGCCACGCCGGCCGACTCGCGGGGCGCCTCGGACCACTTCGCCCCCTTCGTCGCGCCGTACCTCGACGACACGGCCCGGCACATCGTGGACGCCGTGCAGACCGCCGCCGACGGGCTCGCGGTGACCCCGCTCCAGGTGGCCCTCGCCTGGGTCCGCGACCGGCCCGGCGTGACCGCGCCGATCGTCGGCGCGCGCAACGCGCAGCAGCTCACGGCGGCATTGTCAGTGGAGGCCCTTAGTCTTCCTGACGAGATCTGCCGGGCGCTCGACGATGTGTCGGCGCCCGTGCACCGCTATCCCGATCACGACTGGAGCACGCTGTGAGCACGGAGCCGGAGCCCACCGAGGAGACCGAGCCGCAATCGCCGGGCACCGCGAAGGACGCGGTCGCCGACGACGCCGAGGCGGTCCCCGGCGACGAGGCCGAGACGCCCGAGGGCGCCGAGGGCGACTCGGACGAGGCGGCCGGTGAGGCTTCGGCGTCCGACGGTGAGCAGGGCGAGGCCGCGGCGAAGCTGTCCGAGGCCGAGGCCGAACTCGCGGCGCAGAAGCTCGAGCGGGAGCGGATCGCCCGGCGCAAGGCCGAGAAGCAGGGTCCCGTCGAGGCCGGGACCAAGCTCAGCGGGAAGGCCGCCGATCTGCTGGCCGCCGTACGGGCCGTCGAGAGCGGGGACAGGCCCGCGGCGACCGTCTTCGCCGAGCCCGAGCCGCCGCGCCGGCCCGCGGCGGAGCCGGTACAGCGCCCTCGGCCGGTGACGGCCGACGCGCCCCCGGCTCCCGCGGCGCAGACCGTCGAGTCCGTACGCCGGGTGCTGGCCGACGGCGGTGCGCCCGAGGCCCTCGTCCCGCAGGTCGCCGCCGCGCTCGGCGAGGGCGCCGCCGACCAACTGCGCGAGGACCCCTGGCAGTTGCTGCGGGTCGCCGGGGTGCGGCCCGAGCAGGCCGACGGGTTCGCGCGAGCGCTGCTCGGCGCGGAGTGCGGCCCGGACGACGAGCGGCGGGGCCGGGCGGTGACCGTCTGGCTGCTGGAGCAGGCGGCCGTGGCCGGTCACACGGCTCTCGAACTGCCCACGCTCACGACGGCGTTGGGCAAGCAGGGCGTGCCGGATGCCGACGCGGCCGTCCAGAGCACCCTCACGGAGGCCGAGGCGCTGGTCTTCCAGGACGCCCTCGACCCGCGGGCCCCGGAGCCGGAGGAGGGCGAGGAGCGCCCGGTCCGCGTCCTGGTCGGCCTGGAGCGGTACGCGATGGCGGAGGAGAGCCTCGCCGACGGACTGGCCCGGCTGATCAACTCCGTACCGAAGCAGGACGGTTCCGCCGAGGACTGGGAGCGCGCCGCCGACGCGGCCCAGGGCTCCGCCGGCGAACTGATCCGCGCGGTCGCGGGCCACGGACTGGTCCTCCACACCGGCGGCGAGGCGTCCCTTGCCGAACCCGCCGCTCTGCTCCACGCGGCCCGTGAACTCGGCCTGCGCGCCTGGGCGACAGGCCACGGCCCGCTGGGACGGAACCGCTTCGCGGCTTTGGCCTCCGACGACACCGCCACCACCGTCACCGGCCTCCTCTCCGGGACCGAAGGCCCCGGCCGCGATGCCGACGGCGCACTCGATCTCGACCTCCTCGTGGTGCTCGACGCGCCGCAGCTCGACGTGGAGAGCGCGGCGCTGCTGACGGAGTCGCTGCCGGACGGGGCGCGGCTGGTGCTGGCCGGGGACCCGGCGGTGCTGTGGTCGGCGGGTCCGGGGCGGGTGTTCGGCGATCTGCTGGCCGCGCGCGTCTGCCCCCAGATCGCCTCCCGGCGGCCCGACCCCGGCCCGCTCGGCGAGCTGGTCTCCGGTATCGGCATCGGCGAGCTGAACCAGGTCGAGGCCCCCGGCAAGGAGGTCGTGATCGTGCCGGCGCGGGACGCGGGCGAGGCCGTGCACCGCACCGTGCAGCTGGTCGCCGACTCGGTGCCGCGGGCGATCGGCGTTCCGCCCGAGGCGACCCAGGTGATCACGCCGGGCCATGGCGGCGCGGCCGGCACCCGCGTCCTCAACGCGGCCCTCAAGGAGCGGCTCAACCCCGGCCCCGGCCGCTTCGGCGGCTTCGACCCCGGCGATCGCATCGCCTACTCCCCCACGCCGGGCCGCACCGTGCCGGGCCACGTGGTGAAGGCCGACGCGGAGGGACTCCACCTCACCTGCGCCGGCGAGCCCGTCGTCGTACCGAAGGAGCGCGTCGAGGACTCCGTACGCCACGGCTGGGCCCTCACCGCCCACCAGGCGGCCGGCGGCCGCTGGCCTGCGGTCGTCGTGGTCCTCCCGGGAGACGCGACCCAGGCCCTGACCCGACCATGGGTCTACACAGCGTTCGGCCGAGCCGAGCGCCACCTCTCCGTCGTCCAGGGCGCGGACCAGGCCCTCCCCAGGGCAGTCGCGGAAATCCCGTCCAAGCCCCGCACCACCCGCCTCCCCGTGCTGCTCGCCCCGCAGGTGCCGATCTCCGGCTGATTCGCCGGCTCTTCGGAACCTGCGGCGAGATCACCCACCCAGGGGCGCGGGGAACTGCGCGACCAGCCCCCACCGACCCGCAGTCGCCCACCGGCCGCAAGACACACGGCGCGACCGCACCGACCACACCCCGCACACGCGAGACGGCGGCGGCCACGGAATCCCTCCGTGCCCGCCGCCGCCCAAGCCCAGCGCAGCTCAGCGCTACGCGTGGCGCTCCAGATCCTCGTCCTCGTCCAGCTCCGCGTCGAGATCGTCCAGCTCGTCCTCGCCGTCATCGATGGCGTCATCGATCTCGCCGTCATCGATCTCGTCGTCGAACACCGCGCTGACGTCGAACCGGCACACCACCCGCTGCGCGTCGATCTGCTCGAACGGCCCCGCCAGCCACTCACCGGGATCCGCCTGCTCGTCCGCCGCGGTCACCCACAGCGTGGAGTCGCCCTCCTCCAGGCCGAACTCCTTGTGCCGGGAGGCGATCTCGTCCGGTTCGAACTCCCCGAACAGGATGCCCAACGCTCCGTGCACCGTGCCGGAGGTCTCCGCACCGTCCTCGTAGTCCGCCGCCTCGATCCGCTGCGCCTGCGCGAGCAACCGCTGCGGCTCGGCCACCGCGTAGTCACGGCGGATCAGCACACTCACCGCATGCGGCTCCTCGGGACCGATGTACGGCGGAAGCGCGTCCTCGGTGCCGGGGATCTCGAAGGGGGTGACCTCGTCGTAGCGGTCGTAGAGCAGCTCGTCGTACGTCTCGGCGGCCGCGGCGAGCTCGTTGAACGCCTCGTACACGGCCGGGTCGTCCTCCCCCGACCGGCGTTCGACCGCGGCCAGGTGGCGGTCGAGCGCGGTCTTGACCGCCTCGGCGGCGGCACGTACCTCGGCAGCGGTGGGCTGCACAGCATCAGACATAGTGCAGACGCTATCCGTACCGGGCCCCAGACCGCACAATAGATGCGATGCCGGAATACGAATTTGTCGACGTGTACGTACCGCGCGGGGTTTCCCGCAAGGACGCCACCCGACTGCTGACGGACCATGCCGAGTACGGACACTGGGAGTTGGACCGCCTGAGCCTGCTGCGTGACGGAAGCCGCAGGGTGCGGCTGCGCCGCAGGATCATCCGCCAGGTTCGTGCCACCTGGTGAGATGACGCGACGAAAACGGAGCGGGCCCCGCCGATGCGGGGCCCGCTCCGTCGTGCGCCGTGTCCGTTATGCGGCTGCCCGTGCCTTGCGGTAGAGCACCGCGCCCGCCAGCAGCGCGCCCGCCCCGACCGGGAGGGTGAGCCCCAGCGGGAGGTCGCTGCCCGTGTGGGCGAGCTGGGCCTCGCCGTGCGGCTGGGCGACCGTCTGCGTACCGGGGTGGTTGCCGCCCGGCGAGCCCGGCGTCTGCCCGCCCGAGGACGGCGGGGTGCCGGGGGATCCGGGGGTGCCCGGCTCCACGGGGTTGCCCGGGTTGTTCGGCTGCCCGGGGTTGCCGGGCTGGTCCGGGCCGCCGGGGGGCGTCTGGCCGCCGCCCGGAGGTGTGCCGGGGTGCCCACCGCCGGAGCCGTCGTTCGCGCAGTCGTTGCCCGTGGCGGGGTTGCCGATCCCGATGATGTCGACGCTGTTGCCGCAGACGTTCACCGGGACGTCCACCGGGGCCTCGACGTGGTTGCCGGAGCCGACGCCCGGCGAGCCGCTCGCGTGACCGTCGGACGACGAACCGCCGCCGCCGGAGCCACCGCCGTACCCACCGTCGTCGCCGTACCCGCCGGACGATCCGCTGGTGTTGGCGCACTTGTTGCCCATGGCCGGGTTGAGCACCCCGACCACGTCGACGGTGTTGCCGCAGACGTTCACCGGCGCGTGCACCGGCGCCTGCACCGTGTTGCCCGACAGTACGCCGGGCGAGTTCGAGCTCGATCCGTTCGCGGCCGAGTCGGCGTGGGCGGCACCGCCCGCGGCGGCGATCACGCCGGTCGCGGCCGCCACGGTCATCAGGCCTTTGCGGGTGACCTGTCGCATTCCTGAATTCCCCCTGCCTTTTCGATTCCGACCTGCAATCCTCGTGAAAAGACCGGTCGGCCCCGGAGCGCATGGCGCGCGCTCCGAGGCCGGCGGGTGTCAAACGACCCTCAGCGGATCGATGTCACTTGTTGATGCAGGTGTTGCCGAAGGCAGGGTTCAGCAGACCGATCACGGAGATCGTGTTGCCGCACACGTTCACCGGGACGTGGACGGGCACCTGAACAACGTTGCCGGACAGGACACCCGGGGAGTGCACCGCGGCACCCTGGGCACCCGCGTCGGCGACGGCCAGGCCCGCACCCGCGAGAACCAGGCCACCAGTGGCAGCCGCAGCGGCGACGACCTTCTTGATCATTATTCCTCCTTGTTGGCAAAAGCGACCTCGTGTTGCCGATCGCATCACCTGTAACGAGGAGGGAGTAATGAAGCTACGAGCCTATGAGTGCATTCACCCTTCTCATTCGTTTCCGTACGGGCTGTCGAATTGCGGCGTCAATTCTCGGCCTGCCGCCGTCAGGACGCGTCGATGAACCGGTCGAGCACCCGCACACCGAACTTGAGTCCCTCCACGGGCACGCGCTCGTCGATGCCGTGGAACATTCCGGCGAAGTCGAGCTCCGGCGGCAGCTGGAGCGGCGCGAAGCCGAAGCAGCGGATGCCGAGGTCGTCGAAGGACTTGGCGTCGGTGCCGCCGGAGAGCATGTAGGGCACGGCGCGGGCGATCGGGTCCTCGGCGCTCAGGGCGACCTGCATGGCGTCGACGAGCCTGCCGTCGAAGTCGGTCTCCAGGGCCTTGTCGCCGTGCACGTCCTCGCGGCGCACGCGCGGACCGAGGATGCGGTCGAGGTCGGCGAGGAACTCCTCCTCGTAGCCGGGCAAAAAGCGCCCGTCGACGTGGGCGGTGGCCTGGCCGGGGATGACGTTGACCTTGTAGCCGGCGCCGAGCATGGTGGGCGCCGCCGAGTTCCGCAGCGTGGCGCCGACCATCTTGGCGATGCCGCCGAGCTTGGCGAGGGTCTCGTCCATGTTCTCGGGGTCGAGCTCGGTGCCGAGCGCGTCGGAGAGCTCGTCGAGGAAGGACCGCACGGTCTTGGTTACCCGCACCGGCCACGTGTGCCGCCCGAGCCGGCCGACGGCCTCGCACAGCTCGGTGATCGCGTTGTCGTTGTTCGTCATCGAACCGTGTCCGGCCGTGCCGTCCACGGTGAGCCGCATCCAGTGCATGCCCTTCTGGGCGGTCTCGACCAGGTAGAGCCGCAGGTTCTCGTTGACGGTGAAGGAGAACCCGCCGACCTCGCCGATCGCCTCGGTGACGCCCTCGAAGAGATCGGGGTGCTTGTCGACGAGGTACCGGGCGCCGTAGGTGCCGCCCGCCTCCTCGTCGGCGAGGAAGGCGAGGACGATGTCGCGCGGGGGCTTGCGGCCGCTGCGCAGCCGGTCGCGGACGACCGCGAGGGTCATCGCGTCCATGTCCTTCATGTCGACGGCGCCCCGTCCCCACACGCATCCGTCGGCGATCTCGCCGGAGAAGGGGTGGTGGGTCCAGTCCGCCGCGTTGGCCGGTACGACGTCGGTGTGCCCGTGGATGAGCAGGGCCGGCTTGGAGGGGTCCTCGCCCTCGATGCGGGCGACCGTGGAGGCGCGTCCCTGGTGCGACTCGAAGATCTGCGGGTCGAGGCCCACCTCCGCGAGCTTCTCGGCGACGTACTCGGCCGCCTTGCGCTCGCCCGGGCCCGAGTGGTCGCCGTAGTTGCTGGTGTCGATCCGGATCAGCTCACGGCAGAGGTCCACGACCTCGTCCTCGCCGGTGACGTGCCTGGTCGTGTCCGTCCCGCTCACGCTGCTTCCTCCCGCTGTCACTGCTGGTGGTTCCCCTCATCCTCCCTCTCCGACCGGCCGCGCCCAAGGGCGGACCCGGCCCGTCACACACCGTTCACGACGGGACGAGGGGGTGATCGGGGCACCTCGAAAGCCTGGTAATGTTTCCTCTGTCGCCGCGAGGGGAACCCCGCGCGACAGACACCTTGTCCGGGTGGCGGAATGGCAGACGCGCTAGCTTGAGGTGCTAGTGCCCTTTATCGGGCGTGGGGGTTCAAGTCCCCCCTCGGACACCAGCTGAAACCCCTGTTGATCAGGGGTTTTTTGCTTTTCCGGCGACGGCATGACATCCCGCGCGGCCCGCAGCGGACCACCCGCGCGATCACCGGCGTGAACGGCACCCCAAGAACCAATGAATTCGAGGCGTACGCCAGGCAAACAAAAGCACCAACTCGGCCTGTTCTCGGAGCTCTTGGGCGATGTGGGGCATGTCTCGTCCGAAGCGCGGACCCGCAGGTCAGAGAGGGTGCGGCCCGATCAAGCGCCCACCCGGACGGGCCCTCTGCGGTGGCCGCTCCCCCGGCTCGGACCTAGCGTCGTACTAAAATTTCCGGCTTGTTACGGAGCTGGACCCGGACAACCCCAGGCAGACCTGCGGGCCCGCCAGCGCCCCGGGGCTTCCGGGTTCGAGACGCGAGGACCGATGGCAGCCACACACGAGAGCAGTGCTCTCGGCCTGCTCGAGGACGAGATCCGCGAGCGGTTCGGCGATACGGCACGTTTCTCCGGGGGCCCCGCGGCCTCTCCGCGCACCCTCGTCGACGTCTTCGACGCAGCCGTGCGGTCCTACCCGGACGAGCCCGCGCTGGACGACGGTACGACCTGTCTGACCTACCGTGCGCTCGCCGTGGAGGTCGAGCGGCTGCGCCGCGGGCTCGCGGACGCCGGGGTCGGGCTCGGCGACCGGGTGGGCGTCCGCGTTCCGTCCGGGACCAACGACCTCTACATCGCGATTCTCGCCGTGCTCGCCGCCGGTGCCGCCTACGTCCCCGTGGACGCCGAGGACCCGGACGAGCGGGCCGAGTTGGTGTTCGGGGAGGCGGGTGTACGGGCCGTCGTCGGGGCCGGTCACGAACTGACCGTCACCGGACGCAGCGAGGTCTCCGCCGCGCGGCCCGGCGTCGAGCACGACGCGTGGATCATCTTCACCTCCGGATCGACGGGGAAGCCCAAGGGCGTCGCCGTGAGTCACCGCAGTGCCGCCGCGTTCGTGGACGCCGAGGCCGCGCTGTTCCTCACGGACGATCCCATCGGTCCGGCTGACAGGGTCATGGCGGGGCTGTCGGTCGCCTTCGACGCGTCCTGCGAGGAGATGTGGCTGGCATGGCGGTACGGGGCCTGTCTGGTGCCGGTGCCGCGTGCGCAGGTCAGGAGCGGTGCCGATCTGGGGCCCTGGCTGGTGGAGCAGGAGATCACCGTCGTGTCGACGGTGCCGACGCTGGCCGCGCTCTGGGAGCCGGAGACCCTCAACGACGTGCGGCTGCTCATCTTCGGCGGTGAGGCCTGCCCGCCCGAGCTGGTGCAGCGGCTGGTGACCGAGGGGCGCGAGGTCTGGAACACGTACGGGCCGACCGAGGCGACCGTCGTGGCCTGTGCCTCGCTGATGAGCGGCGAGGAGCCCATCCGGATCGGGCTGCCGCTGGACGGCTGGGAGCTGGCCGTCGTCGACGAGGCCGGGGCGCCGGTACCGATGGGCGCCACCGGTCAGTTGGTGATCGGCGGCGTCGGGCTCGCCCGGTACCTGGACGCCGAGAAGGACGCGGAGAAGTACGCGCCGCTGGAGTCGCTGGGCTGGGAACGGGCGTACCGCAGCGGTGACCTCGTCAAGGCGGAGCCGGAGGGGCTGGTCTTCCTCGGGCGGGCCGACGAGCAGATCAAGCTCGGTGGGCGTCGTATCGAGCTCGGCGAGGTCGACGCCGCTCTCCAGGCGTTGCCGGGAGTCGCGGGAGCGGCCGCCGCCGTGCGCACCGCCCGCAGCGGCAACCAGCTCCTCGTCGGCTACGTCGTCACGCAGGACGGCTGGGACCAGGCGACGGCCGTCGAGAAGTTGCGGGCCGAACTGCCCGCGGCCCTGGTGCCGTTGCTGGCGCCGGTCGACGAGCTGCCGACCCGGACCTCGGGCAAGGTGGACCGTGCCGCCCTGCCGTGGCCGCTGGAGAACCTCCAGACCAGCGGTCCCGCCGAGCAGCTCTACGGCACCGAGGCATGGCTCGCCGAGCAGTGGAGCGAGGTGCTCGGCATCCCCGTGTCGAGTGCGCGGGACGACTTCTTCGCGATCGGCGGCAGCAGCCTCGCCGCCGCCCAGCTCACCACCCGGCTGCGCGCCCGCTATCCGAGCGCGGCCGTCCTGGACATCTACCAGCAGCCCGTGCTGCGGAAGTTGGCGCGGCACCTGGAGAAGTCGGCGCAGGACGACGGGGCCGCGCGAATCGTCGCCCCGGTCCCGGTGCGCGCCCAGGTGATCCAACTCCTCGCCATGATCCCTCTGTTCACCCTGCTAGGGCTGCGCTGGACCGTGGTCCTGGCCGCGCTGGGCAACGTACTGCCCTACGCGTGGCTGCCGACCGCCTCCTGGTGGCTGGTCGGGGCGGCGGCGCTGGTGCTGTTCAGCCCGCCCGGCCGGCTCGCGATCGCGGCGGGCGGGGCGCGGCTGCTGCTGCGGGGTGTGCGGCCGGGACGGTACGCACGCGGTGGCGGTGTGCATCTGCGGCTGTGGGCGGCCGAGCGGCTGGCGGAGTTCAGCGGGGCGACCTCGCTGACCGGGTCGTGGCTGGAGCGGTACGCGCGGGCGCTGGGCGCCAGGATCGGCCCTGATGCCGACCTGCACTCGCTGCCGCCGGTGACCGGCATGCTCAAGCTGGGCCGGGGTGCGGCCGTCGAGTCCGAGGTGGACCTGTCCGGGTGGTGGCTGGACGGCGACCGGCTGGAGATCGGCCCGGTCAGGGTGGGCGCGCACGCGGTCGTCGGGACGCGCAGCATCCTCTTCCCGGGTGCGCGGGTCGGCAAGCGGGCCGAGGTGGCACCGGGTTCGGCGGTCACCGGGCAGGTCCCCACCGGTCAGCGCTGGGCGGGCGCGCCCGCGGTCAAGCTGGGCAAGGCCAAGCGGAACTGGCCCAAGGAGCGGCCGCGCAAGGGCACGTACTGGCGGGTGATGTACGGCGTGGCGGGCTTCGCGCTCACCGCGCTGCCGGTGCTGGCCGGGGTGGTGGCGTTCCTGCTCGGTCGCGTGGTCTTCACGCCGGACGCGCCCCTGACGGGCGCCGCCGCGGCCCTCGTACCGGCGACGCTCGCCTTCGGGCTGGCGTACGCGCTGCTGATCCTGGTCGCCGTACGACTGCTCAGCCTGCGGCTGCGGGAGGGGACGCATCCGACCCACAGCCGGATCGGGTGGCAGGCGTGGACGGTCACGCAGCTGATGGACCGCTCGCGCGAGACCCTCTTCCCGCTGTACGCCGGGCTGGTCACGCCGGTGTGGCTGCGGCTGCTCGGGATGCGGATCGGGCGGGGTGCCGAGGTGTCGACCGTGCTCGCCCTGCCGAGTCTGACCACGGTCGGCGAGGGCGCGTTCCTCGCCGACGACACGCTGACCGCCCCGTACGAGCTCGGTGGCGGCTGGATGCGGATCGGGCGGGCGGAGATCGGGCGGCGGGCGTTCCTCGGGAACTCGGGGATGACCGCGCCGGGGCGGTCCGTGCCGGACGGCGGGCTCGTCGGGGTGCTGTCGGCGACGCCGAAGAAGGCGAAGAAGGGCAGCTCGTATCTGGGACTGCCGCCGGTGAAGCTGCCGCGGGCCGCCGCCGGAGGGGACCAGAGCCGGACGTACGACCCGCCCGCGCGGCTGCTGTGGGCGCGCGGTCTGGTCGAGCTGTGCCGGATCGTGCCGGTGTTCTGCTCGGCGGCGATCGGGGTGCTGACGGTGGCGGCGCTGTGTGCGCTGGGTGTGTGGGCGTGGGCGCTGGCGGGCCTGGTGCTGCTCGCGGCGGGTGCCGCGGCCGGGCTGGTGTCCGTGGTCGCGAAGTGGCTGCTCGTGGGGCGGCACCGCAGTGGGGAGCATCCGCTGTGGAGCGGCTTCGTGTGGCGCAACGAGCTCGCGGACACGTTCGTCGAGGTCGTGGCGGTGCCGTGGCTGGCCGGTTCCGTGCCCGGTACGCCGCTGATGACGGCGTGGCTGCGAGGGCTCGGTGCGCGCATCGGCAAGGGCGTCTGGGTGGAGAGCTACTGGCTGCCGGAGACGGATCTGGTGACCCTGGAGGACGGGGCGACGGTGAACCGGGGCTGTGTGCTCCAGACGCACCTCTTCCACGACCGGATCTTGCGGACGGATACTGTGGTCCTCCGTGAGGGCGCGACGCTGGGTCCTGGCGGGATCGTGCTGCCCGGCAGCACGATCGGGGCCCGGACGACCTTGGGTCCCGCGTCGCTCGTCATGGCAGCGGAGTCCGTCCCCGACGACACCCGTTGGCTCGGCAACCCGATCGAGGCATGGCGTCCCTGAACGCCGGCCACTCGGCACGGGAGGGCGGTGCACCCGAGCGGAGTGGCGGCATGGCACAGGGAGCAGACACAGCGGTGGCGGTTCAGCAGGCGGCGGGTACGGACCCGTATTTCCCGGAGAACGGTGACGCGCGGTACCGGGTGCACCGGTACGAGCTCGCGCTGGACTACCGCCCGGGCCCGAACCGGCTGTCGGGCACGGCCCGGATCAACGCCATAGCGGGACGGTCGCCGCTGGGCGAGTTCTTCCTGAACCTGGCCGACTTCAAGGTCGGCCGGGTGCGGGTGGACGGCCGGCAGCCGCAGTACACGCACCGCGGCGGCAAGCTGCGGATCCGGCCCGCGAAGCCGGTCCGGCCGGGGGCCGCGTTCACGGTCGAGGTGCACTGGGCGGGCAATCCCAAGCCGGTGAACAGCCCGTGGGGCGGCCTGGGCTGGGAGGAGCTGGAGGACGGAGCGCTGGTGGCGAGCCAGCCGGTCGGGGCGCCGTCCTGGTACCCGTGCAACGACCGGCCCGCGGACAAGGCGTCGTACCAGATCTCCATCACGACGCCGTCGGCGTACTCGGTGGTGGCGGGCGGGCGGCTGCTGACCCGTACCACGAAGGCCTCCACGACGACCTGGGTGTACGAGCAGTCGGCGCCGACGTCCAGCTATCTGGTGGGGCTGTCGATCGGCAAGTACCAGACGGTGCTGCTGGGCGACCCGGGGCTTGGCGGGGTGCCGCAGCACGGGCACATCCCGTCGCATCTGCTCCCGCGGTTCTCCAGGGACTTCGCGCGGCAGCCGCAGATGATGGACCTGTTCCAGGAGCTGTTCGGCCCGTACCCCTTCGACGAGTACGCGGTCGTGGTGACGGAGGAGGAGCTCGATGTCCCCGTCGAGGCACAGGGGTTGTCGCTGTTCGGCGCCAACCATGTGGACGGGGCGCGGGGTTCGGAGCGGCTGGTCGCGCACGAGCTGGCCCACCAGTGGTTCGGCAACAGCGTGTCCATCGCGGACTGGCGGCACATCTGGCTGAACGAGGGGTTCGCGAAGTACGCCGAGTGGCTGTGGTCGGAGCGGTCGGGCGGGCGGACGGCCCAGCAACTCGCCGCCGCCGCGCATCGGTTGCTGTCGGGGCTCCCGCAGGATCTGAAGCTGGCCGATCCGGGCCGCAAGTCGATGTTCGACGACCGGCTCTACGAACGGGGCGGGCTGACCGTGCACGCGGTGCGGTGCGCGATGGGCGACGTGGCCTTCTTCCGCATGCTGCGGGGGTGGGCGGGGCTGCACCGGAGCGGGGCCGTGACCACGCCGACGTTCACCGCGCACGCCTCGCGCTTCTCGGCCGAGCCGCTGGACGAGGTGTTCCAGGCGTGGGTGTACGGGGCGGCGCTGCCACCGGTGCCTGTGCCGGAGACACGGGCGGCCGGCTAGTTCCGGGAGAATGACGGCCATGAGTACGCGTTCCTGCCCCTGCGGCCTGCCCGAGCCCTACGCCAAGTGCTGCGGCCGCTATCACTCCGGTGCCGCCGCGGCGCCGACCGCCGAGGCGCTGATGCGGTCCCGCTACTGCGCCTTCGTCCAGCAGGACGCCGCCTATCTGCTGCGGACCTGGCATCCGCGGACCCGGCCCGCGAGTGTCGACTTCGACGCGGGCCTGCGGTGGACCGGTCTGGAGATCCTCGGCACGGGTGACGGGTCGGCGTTCCACTCGGTCGGGACGGTGACCTTCCGGGCCTCGTTCAGGGGCGGGTCGCTGCATGAGCGGAGCCGGTTCGAGTGGGTGGACGGGGCGTGGGTGTATGTGGACGGGGAGTTCCTGGACTGAGCCGCCGGCGGCTCACGGCGCCAGGATGTCCAGCTCCTGCAGTGCCCCCACCGTGATCTCCCGGGTCAGGGTCTCCGCACGGACCGCGTCGCCCGCGCGGACGGCCTCGGCGACCTGGACGTGCAGCGTGACGGCGGCCGGGTCGGGGTCCTCGAACATGACCTCGTGATGGGTGCGGCCGGCGAGGACCTCGGCGACGACGTCCCCGAGGCGGGCGAACATCTCGTTGCCGGAGGCGTTGAGGATCACGCGGTGGAAGGCGACGTCGTGGATCAGATAGCCCTCCAGCTGGTGGCCCCGTGAGTGGGCGACCATGCCGAGCGCGCACTCGGTGAGTTCGGCGCACTGCTCCGCCGTGGCGTTCTTGGCCGCCAGGCCCGCCGCGACCGGTTCGAGCGCGGAGCGCAGGACCGTCAGTGACCGCAGCTGCCCGGGTCGGTCGGCGCCGGCCAGGCGCCAGCGGATGACCTGCGGGTCGTAGACGTTCCACTGCGCCTTCGGACGGACCGTGACGCCCACGCGGCGGCGGGACTCGACCAGGTGCATGGACTCCAGGACGCGGACCGCCTCCCGCATCACCGAGCGGGACACATCGAACTGCTGGGCCAGTTCGTCCGTGCGCAGAACGCTGCCCGGCGGGTACTCGCCCGCGGTGATCGCGGGGCCGAGGGATTCCAGTACTTGGCCGTGCAGCCCCCGGCCCGATGTGCTCATGCACTCAGCGTACGCGTCAGGTCACGGACTCAAAAAGTCAGACTTATGCATCACAGACTCTTGAATTTGTCGTACCTAATAGGTTTCAGTTGCGTCGACGCCCGAGGGCGTCCACGTGTCGATGAAGACAGCAGACAGTGAGGCAGCGATGAACACCCCCCATGTCGTCGTGGTGATGGGCGTCGCGGGCACCGGCAAGACCACCATCGGTCCACTGCTCGCCGCCCGTCTCGGCGTCCCCTACGCCGAGGGCGACGACTTCCACCCCCCGGCCAACATCGCCAAGATGTCGGCCGGCACCCCGCTCACCGACGAGGACCGGTGGCCCTGGCTGGACGCCATCGGCGAATGGGCGGACCGACGGGCGGGACTCGGCGGGGTGGTCAGCTGCTCGGCGCTGAAGCGCTCGTACCGCGACCGGCTGCGCGCCGCCGCTCCCGGGCTCGTCTTCGTGCACCTCGCGGGCGATCGCGCCCTCATCGAGGACCGCATGTCCCATCGGCAGGGGCACTTCATGCCGACCGCGCTGCTCGACTCCCAGTTCGCGACCCTCCAGCCGCTCCAGGAGGACGAGGCGGGAGTCGTGGTGGACGTCACCGGCAGCCCCGAGGAGATCACCGGCCGGGCCGCGCAGGCCCTGACCGACCTCCCGTAACCCCCCGCGCAAGACCCCCTCCCCCATCCCCGTACCTGCAAGGGAACCCCCGTGACCAGACTCAGCGTCGAGTTGCTGGCAGCGGATCCGGTCGAGCCCATCACCTCGGCCGGTCACGCTCAGCTGGGCATCGCAGTCCTGGCGGGCATCGCCGTCATCGTCCTGCTCATCACCAAGTTCAAGCTCCACGCGTTCCTGGCACTGACCATCGGGTCGCTGGCGCTGGGCGCGTTCGCCGGAGCGCCGCTCGACAAGGTCATCGCCAGCTTCACCGGCGGTCTCGGCACCACCGTCGCCGGCGTGGGCGTGCTGATCGCGCTCGGCGCGATCCTCGGCAAGATGCTCGCCGACTCCGGCGGCGCCGACCAGATCGTCGACACCATCCTCGCCAAGGCGGGCGGCCGCTCGATGCCGTGGGCGATGGTTCTCATAGCCTCCGTGATCGGTCTGCCGCTGTTCTTCGAGGTCGGCGTCGTGCTGCTGATCCCGGTCGTGCTGATGGTCGCCAAGCGTGGCAACTACTCGCTGATGCGCATCGGCATCCCGGCCCTCGCGGGGCTGTCCGTGATGCACGGCCTGGTCCCGCCGCACCCCGGCCCGCTGGTCGCGATCGACGCGATCGGGGCCGACCTGGGTGTCACGCTGGCGCTCGGTGTGCTCGTCGCGATCCCGACGGTGATCATCGCCGGGCCGCTGTTCTCCCGGTACGCGGCCCGCTGGGTGGACGTCCCGGCGCCGGACAAGATGATCCCGCAGCGCCCGTCCGAGGACCTGGAGAAGCGTCCCGGCTTCGGCGCCACGCTGATCACCATCCTGTTGCCGGTCATCCTGATGCTCTCCAAGGCACTCGTCGACATCGTCATCGACGACCCCGAGAACACCACGCAGCGGGTCTTCGACGTCATCGGTTCGCCGCTGATCGCCCTGCTCGCCTCCGTGCTCCTCGGCATCTTCACGCTGCTGCGGCCCGCCGGGTTCGGCAAGGAGCGCCTCACGCCGCTGGTCGAGAAGGGCCTCGCGCCCATCGCCGGCATCCTCCTGATCGTCGGCGCGGGCGGCGGCTTCAAGCAGACGCTGATCGACACCGGCGTGGGCGCCATGATCCTGGAGATCTCCGAGGACTGGTCGATCCCGGCGCTGCTGCTGGCCTGGCTGATCGCGGTGGCCATCCGGCTCGCGACGGGTTCGGCGACGGTGGCGACCGTGTCGGCCGCGGGGCTCGTGGCTCCGCTGGCCGCCGACATGTCGACGACCCACGCGGCCCTGCTGGTCCTCGCCATCGGCGCCGGCTCGCTCTTCTTCAGCCATGTCAACGACGCCGGGTTCTGGCTGGTCAAGGAGTACTTCGGCCTGACCGTCGGCCAGACCATCAAGACCTGGTCCGTCATGGAGACGATCATCTCGGTGGTCGCAGGGGGTCTCGTCCTGCTGCTCTCGCTGATCATCTAGGGATTCGGGGAGTACGACGATGAGTCACCCTCTGTTCGACATCAGCGGCCGGACCGCCCTGGTCACGGGCTCCAGCCGGGGCATCGGACTCGCCCTGGCCCGGGGTCTCGCGGAGGCCGGCTGCACGGTCGTCCTCAACGGGCGGGACGGCGAGCGGCTCACCAAGGCCGCCGCCGAACTGCCCGGCGACCGCGTCCACACGGCCGTGTTCGACGTGACCGACGGCGCCTCGGTGGCCGCGGGGATCTCGGAGGTGGAGGAACGGGTCGGCCCGCTCGACATCCTGGTCAACAACGCGGGCATGCAACTGCGCGCCCCGCTCCTGGAGTTCACCGACTCCGACTGGCACCGCATCCTGGACACCAACCTGACCAGCGCGTTCCTGGTCGGCCGGGAAGCGGCCCGGCGGATGACGGCTCGCGGCCACGGCAAGATCGTCAACATCTGCTCGCTGCAGAGCGAGGTGGCCCGCCCCGGCATCGCGCCGTACGCGGCCACCAAGGGCGCGCTGAAGATGCTCACCAAGGGCATGTGCGCCGACTGGGGCCCGCAGGGCGTCCAGGTCAACGGTCTCGGCCCCGGCTACATCGAGACCGAGCTGACCCAGGCCCTCGTCGAGGACGAGGAGTTCAGCTCCTGGGTGCGTCGCCGTACCCCGGCCGGCCGCTGGGGCCGCACGGAGGACCTGGTGGGCGGGGTGCTGTTCCTCGCCTCGCCCGCCGCGGACTTCGTCAGCGGGCAGATCCTGTACGTCGACGGCGGAATGACGAGCGTGCTGTGATGACTCTCGGTTGTGTGATCCACGGTCAGGGCGACCTGCGGGTCGAGGAGTTGGCGTCGCCGTCGCCCGGTCCGGGGCGGGCCCTGGTCGCGGTCCGCTACGGCGGGGTCTGCGGCTCCGATCTGCACTACTGGCGGCACGGCGGGGTCGGGGACTTCCGGCTGCGGGAGCCGATGCTGCTCGGGCACGAGGTGGTCGGCACGGTCCTCTCGTACGGTGCCGGAGCGTCAGGTCCGGTTCCGGGTACGGCTGTCGCGGTGCACCCGGCCACTCCGTGCGGGGTGTGCCCGGAGTGCGCCGGCGGTCGGCGCAATGTCTGCCGGGACACCCGCTACCTCGGCAGCGCGGCCCGCTTCCCGCATGTCCAGGGCGGGTTCGCGGCCCAAGTGGTGGTGCCCGCGGAGCAGTTGAGGCCGCTCCCGGACGGGCTGGACCTTCGCCGGGCGGCTCTCGCCGAGCCCCTGTCCGTCGCGTTGCACGCGGTGCGGCGGGCCGGGGAGGTCGCGGGCAAGCATGTGCTCGTCACCGGGGCCGGACCCATCGGCTGTCTGGTGGTCGCGGCGGCGAAGGCGGCCGGTGCGGCCCGGGTGACGGTGACGGACCTGCTGCCCGTGGCTCTGCGGTACGCGGAGACCGCCGGCGCCGACACCGTCGTACGGGCCGATGATCCGGATGATGCCGGGTGGCCGTCCGAGGTGGACGTGGCCGTCGAGGCGTCCGGGGTCGCGGCCGGGCTGGACACCTGTCTGCGGCTGGTGCGGCGCGGGGGTGTGGTCGTCCAACTCGGGATGCTGCCGCCGGGGCAGTCGCCCTTCGCCGGGAATCTGGTCGTGAGCCGGGAGATCGAGCTGCGGGGGGCGTTCCGTTTCGACGGGGAGTTCGACGCGGCGCTGGAACTGCTCGCGGCCGAGCCGTCGTTCGACGGGCTGGTCAGCGCGGTGGTCCCGGTCCGGGAGGCGGAGTCGGCGTTCGCGCTGGCCGCGGACCGGACCGTGTCCTGCAAGGTCCTGCTGGACTTCGCGGACTGACCCGGTCGCGCCTCGGCGCCCCGCGAGATCCTGCGCTCGGCTTCGGCCTGATACGGCTTCCCTGTCGGCGCGGTCGGCCCGATGATGGAAGGCCCCTGGGAACGGCATCCCAGGGGCGACCGTGTCGGGGGGCGTCATGGCGGTTTCCCTCGGGGTGCGTATCTCGGGGCTGCTCGTCGTCGGAACGGTGGCGGTGGCCGCCGCGGCCTTCACCGGTGACGGGAGTGACACGCCAGGCAGAGGCGACGGCGGGGGCACGATCGTCACGGCCGGTCCCTCGGGCCGTGCGCCGGCGGGGCGTACCGGCTTCCCCTCCCCCGTCGTCCCGGCGCGGCCCAGGCCCGACGGGCACGTGAACAGCCCCACCGCGACGCCCGGGCCGCTGCGAAGCCCGGCCGCCTCGCCCGCCCCCGCCCCCTCGCCTTCTCCCTCCGCGAGCAAGAGCCCCCTCGACATCCCCGTCTGGCTGCCGCCGGGTCCGGGTTCACCGAACGCCGACGGCGTACCGGATCCGTCCAGCGTCTACGACGGGCTCCGCGCCCCCACCGAGTGCCGGACCGCCCTCGATGTCGTCTCCGGGAAACCGGCGGGCGACGAGTGGCGGTTGCTGCGCGGGCTCGCCTCCGCCTGTCTCGCCGTGCAGGGCAAGGGCGGCAACTGGGAGACGGCCTCGCGGGACTTCGCCGCGCTCGCGGGGAGGTCCGGCACCTGCAAGGGGCGGGCCGGGTACGCCGTGCTGGGCGGGCTGCTCGACTTCCACCGGCGGCATCCCGCCACCACCGTGCGGCTCGCGGCCACCTCCGGTGGCAAGCCCGCGTGCGCGTACGCGATCACCGGGGTCGATGCGGGCGGCGACGGTCAGGCGCGGCCCGGGGAGACCGTCGGCGTCGAGCTGGCCGGAACGTACTTCGACCATGCCGAACTGCTGCGGGACGGGCGGGTGTTCGTCGACGGCCGGGAGCTGGACGGGCCGCCGGTCCTCGCCTCCGAGGCGGGTGACCGTCTGGTGCTGAACGTGGTGGTGCCGGTGGTGGAGGGCATGCCGAGGGCCGTCGACGTGGCCGTCCGGTTCGGGGGTGTCGAGGTGCGGGCGCGGGACGCGTTCACCGTCGTGGCGCCCGCGCCCACGGTGTCCGAGCCGGCGACGCCCACCACGTCAGTGGCGCCACAGGGAGTGTTCCCGCTCGGCCCACTCCCGGCTCACCTTCCCCGTCCGCAGGCCGCGCCGGGCTTCCGGGTCCCCCAGGGCCATGCCGATGTGGCCGGCGAGGACGATACCGACGGTCAGGGCCAGCCAGTCGTGGACGAAGGTCGCGCTGGTACGCCACTGGATCGGGGTGAGGTGGGTGAACCACATCAGCAGACCGGTGCCGAGCATCACCAGCGTGGCGCCGGCGATCCAGGAGGCGTAGATCTTCTGCCCGGCGTTGAACTTGCCCGCCGGACGGGCCGAGGGCCGCTTGTCGCGGCGCAGGGCGGCACGCAGCCAGACCCGGTCGTGCGGGCCGAAGCGGTTCAGGAAGCGCAGGTCGGTGCGGAAGTGGCGGGAGACGAGGCCGGCCAGGACGGGGACCGGCAGGGCGAGGCCGGACCACTCGTGGACGCGGACGACCAGCTCACGGCGGCCGACGAGCTCGGCGAGCTGCGGGATGTAGAGACACGCGGCGGTGAGCACGCAGACGCCCATCAGGGCGGCGGTCGTGCGGTGCACCCAGCGCTGGGAACGCCCGAAGCGGCGTACGCGCGTCTGCGGCGGGGCTTCAGCTCGTAGGGTCATCGTCCCGTCCGTTCGACTTGCCGACCCAGGCGTCGACGTCGTAGCCGCGCTCCTCCCAGTAGCCGGGCTCCACGTCCTCGGTGACGGTGATGCCGGAGAGCCACTTGGCGGACTTGTAGAAGTACATGGGTGCGACGTAGAGGCGGACCGGGCCGCCGTGGCTGTGGCCGAGGTCCTTGTCCTGCATGCGCAGGGCGACCAGGACGTCCGCGCGGCGGGCCTGGTCGAGGGTGAGGCTCTCGGTGTAGGTGCCGTCGAAGCAGCTGAAGCGGATCGCGGTGGCCTTGGCCCGTACTCCGGCGGCGTCGAGCAGGTGGGAGAGGCGTACGCCCTCGAAGGGGGTGCCCGGGACCCGCCAGCCGGTGACGCACTGGACGTCCTTGACCATCCGGGTCTGGGGCATGGCCCGCAGGTCGGACAGGGTGTAGGTGGCCGGGCGGTCGACGAGGCCGTCGATCTTGAGACGGTAGGTCGAGGCGTTCTTGTGGGGGACGGAGGAGGTGACCGAGTAGTAGCGGAAGCCGCCGCCGTTGGGGAGCAGGCCCGTCAGGCCGGTGGGGTCCTTGTCGGCCGCGCTGCCGAGGAAGGACTCCAGGCCGCGTTGCAGGGTGGGCGCGGCGACCACGCCGAGGGCGCCCAGGCCGAGGGTGCCGAGGAAAACACGGCGGCCGATGGGCCTGCCCTGTTCCTCGGGTTGTCCGGAGTTCACCCACCCATTCGAACACCCGCGGCCCTGGTGGACCAGGGCTCGCGGGTGCCCGTCAGACTTCCGTAACCACTTCTTACGAGGACGCGGCCTTGTCCAGCTGGAACGCCTCGTTGCCGAGCCCGATGCGGGCGTGGGCCTCGGGTGAGCGGGCGCGCAGGAACAGTCCCTGGGCCAGGCCGACGATCAGGGCGAGGCCGATGATGCCGGGCAGGAGCCAGCTCAGGGAGGAGTCCGGTCCGGCGCCGACCAGGACGTCGAAGTCCTTGACGGTGTAGCCGGCGATGACGAGCAGGGCGATGCCGGCGACCGCGGAGGTGGCCAGGCGCCAGGCCTGGGTGCCGGCGGCGCCGCGGCGGACGAAGAAGACGACCACCGAGAAGGAGGCCGCCGCCATCAGCAGGATGACCCCGAGGGCGCCGATGTTGCCGCCCCAGGTGAACAGGTGCAGGACGGGTTCGGTGGGGTCGCCGGTGGGCTTGTCGTCGGCGAACGCGAAGGCGGCGACGATCACCACCGAGACGGCCGTCTGGAGCAGGGACCCGGTTCCGGGGGCACCGCTGGTGCCGGTGGTGCGGCCGAAGGCGGCGGGGAGCAGGCCCTCGCGGCCCATGGCGAAGGCGTAGCGGGCGACGACGTTGTGGAAGCTGAGCATGGCGGCGAACATGCCGGTCACGAACAGGATGTGCAGGACGTCGGTGAAGGTGCCGCCGAGGCGGGACTCGGTGAGGTTGAACAGCAGTCCGGCGCTCTGCTTCTGCGACTCGCCGACGATCGCGGAGGGCCCGGTGGCGACGGTGAGGGCCCAGCTGCTGACCGCGAAGAAGACGGCGACCCCGCCGACGGCCAGGAACATCACGCGGGGCACCAGGACGTGCGGGCGGCTGGTCTCCTCGGCGTACACGGGTGCCTGCTCGAAGCCGAGGAAGGCCGCGATGCAGAAGCACAGGGCGGTGCCGACGCCCGCGCCGGTGAGGGTGTCCGGGTTGAAGGCGTGCAGGGACAGGCCCTCCTTGCCGGGGTCGGCGACGGCGGCGATGTCGAAGATGACGACCAGGACCACCTCGATGACCAGCAGGACGCCGAGCACCTTCGCGTTGACGTCGATCTTCAGCCAGCCCAGCGCGCCGACGGCAAGTGCGGCCACCAGGGCCGGTATCCACCAGGCGACCTCCAGCTCGGCGTAGGTGGCGAAGAGGCCGGAGACCTCGAAGCCGAAGATGCCGTAGATGCCGACCTGGAGGGCGTTGTAGGCGACCAGGGCGACCAGGGCCGCGCTCGCGCCGGCCGTGCCGCCGAGGCCGCGGGAGATGTACGCGTAGAAGGCGCCGGCGTTGTGGACGTGGCGGCTCATCTCGGCGTAGCCGATGCCGAACAGGACGAGGATCACGCCGAGGAGGACGAAGAGCAGGGGCTGTCCGACGATGCCCATCACCGCGAATGTGGTGGGCATGACACCCGCGACCACCATGAGGGGCGCGGTCGCCGCGAGCACGGAGAGCAGCAGGCCCCCGGTGCCCAGGCGGTCGGCGCGCAGGGCCCGCTCCTGGCCCTTGAAGGTGCTGATGCCGTCGGTTCTCTTCGTACTCGAGCTGTCGGTTGTCACGGGGGGACCGTCCTTTTCGGGGAGGGGAGGGCGTCACACCGTGCCGAGCGCGCTGTCGCGTGCGGCACGGAAGGCTGAGGCGGGGTCGCGGTCGGGGTACGCCCAGGGGGCGGGGGTGGGGTGCTCGCCGATGCGGTGGAACAGGGCGGCGGCCTCGGCGCCCCGGCCCTCGCAGACCTTGGCGTGGGCGAGGAAGTTGAGGTCGACGAGGCGGCGGGGGTGGCCCTCGTGCTCCCACTCCAGCCACCAGTCGAAGGCGGCCTTCATCACCTGGCGGGCCCGGCGGCCGACCCAGTGGCCGGAGGCGGCCGGGTCGGGGGGCTCATGGCCGGCGCCGGCGAGGACGCGGTAGCGCTCGGCGTGGGCGATGACCGGGAGGATCGCGAGCGGGGAGTCGGCGGGGGCCTGTTCGGCGGCCCAGTTGGCGAAGTCGTAGACCTCGTGCAGCGGGTCCGGGCCGGCGTCGGCGCGGTGCTCGGCGAGCCGGGCGACCATCAGATGGTGGGCGTGGTGGTGGTCGGCGTAGCGGCGGCGGACCTCCTCGAAGATCCGGACGGCGCTTCCGGCGCCGGCCGTGCCCTGTTCCAGCATGAGCAGGCCCAGCCAGGGGGTGGGGTCGGCGGGGGCGCGCTCGGCGGCGGCCCGGCAGGCCTCGCGGGCGCGGTCCGGCTTCTCCTTGCCGCGCAGGGCGCGCTGGACCTGGGCGAGGGCGAGCAGGACGGAGGCGTCGGCGGACTCGGGTTCGGCGAGCAGCCAGTCGCGGGTCCAGGCGGCGCTGTACGGCTCCAGGGCGAGGACGGTCACCCGGTGGCCGCGCAGGTCCCACTCGTCGCCGGACTGGGCGATCAGGGAGCGGGCGGCCTGCCAGCGGCCCTGGGCCAGCGCGGCGCGGGCGGAGACGAGTTCGGCGTCGTCGAGGGCGGCGTCGAAGGCCTGGGACGCCCGTCTTCGGCTGCGGCCCAGTGGGGGTGGGGGTGGAGACACCGCGGAGACTTCCTCACGCGACGTTGCTCGACGTCGTGGTTCGTTGCGTGGGCAGATGGTCACGGACAGCAAACCCGCAGCCAAGGCTTCTCGTCAAGGCTGGGACGGGTGTTACACGGTTCAACTGTCGTGACAGGAGAGGCAGTTGTGATCATGATCGGCAGGTCGCCGGGCCTCTGTGTGGCGTACGCCATGGCGTCCTGGGCCCCGCCCCCGCACCATGGCGAGAAGGTCGTACGGGGTGACCGAGTCAACTGCCCGGTTCCGGGTACTCCGGGGAGCAAGCCGGGCCCAAGGGCGCTAAAGTCGGCCCCTGACCCGTCCCCGTAACCCGGCCCATTGATCGAGGTACGCAGCGTGTCGGTTCTTGTTCTGGTTCTCGCCGTGAGCGCCGCCTGCTGCCTGGGCTTCGGTTTCGTCCTCCAGCAGAACGCGGCTCAGCGGGCACCCCTGAACGACTTCCTCTCGCCCCGGCTGCTCCTGGACCTCGTCAAGATCCCTCGCTGGCTCGGCGGTATCGCCCTGATGGTGGCCGGCATGGTCCTCGGCGCCATCGCGCTGGGCCAGGGCGAGATCTCCCTGGTGGAGCCGCTGCTGGCGACGAACCTGCTGTTCGCGATGGCCCTCTCGCGCCACCAGACCAAGCAGTCACTGGGCCGCCAGGGCTGGGCGGGCCTGCTGCTCCTCGCCGGCGGCGTGACGGCGTTCATCGTGGCGGGCGAACCCCGCGGCGGTACGGCGGTCACGGACCCGTTCCGGCACTGGCTGATCATCGGCGTGATGATCGGTCTCGCGCTGCTGCTGACGACGTACGCGAAGCGGTCCCGGCTGGTCGCGGGGCCGGCGCTGCTCGCGGTGGCGGCCGGGCTGCTGTACGGCGTGCAGGACGCGCTGACGCGGGTGAGCGGCGAGCGGTTCTCCGAGGGCGGCCTCGTGCACGTCCTCACCGGCTGGCAGCCGTACGCGGTGCTGGCGCTCGGCGTGACCGGCCTGGTGCTGGTCCAGAGCGCCTTCGAGACGGCCTCCCTGCGGATGTCGCTCCCCGCCCTCACCGCCGCCCAGCCCCTCGCCGGGATCATCTGCGGCGTGGGCTTCCTGGGCGACCGGCTGCGCACCGACACGGGGGCGCTCGCGTGGGAGGCGGCGGGGCTGGCCGCGGTCGTGGCCGGGATCGTGCTGCTCGGCCTGCATCCGGCGATGCCGTGCGGCACGACGGAGCGACCGGTACGGGCGCGGGATCTCCAGCCGAACTGACGGCACCGGGAAGGTCGGGGTGTCGCGGTCGGCCTGCCGAGACCGGCCCCGAGCCCCACTGACAGGCCTGCTTGGATGGACCCCATGAGCTCCGCTGACGAGATCCTCGACATCGTCGACGAGAACGACCAGGTCGTCGGGCAGTCCCCCCGCGGTGCGGCGTACGCCCGGGGCCTGCGCCACCGCTGCGCCTTCATCCAGGTCCGGGACACCGCCGGCCGTCTCTTCGTGCACCGCCGCACCGCGACCAAGCTGGTCTTCCCCTCCCTGTACGACATGTGGGTCGGCGGAGTGGTCGGCGCGGGCGAGACCTACGACGAGGCCGCGCTGCGGGAGGCGGAGGAGGAGCTGGGCGTCTCCGGGCTCCCCTCCCCCGAGTTCCTCTTCAAGTTCCTGTACGACGACGGCGCCGGGCGGACCTGGTGGTCGGCGGTGTACGAGGTGCGCTGCGATCTGCCGGTGAATCCCCAGGTCGAGGAGGTCGCCTGGCACGACTTCCTGCCGGAGGAGGAGGTGGAGCGGCGGCTGTCGCGGTGGGAGTGGGTACCGGACGGCCTGGACGCGTACGAGCGGCTGCGGGCCTTCCGGGCGGGCGGCTGATCGGGGCCGGACGGCCCGGTAGGGTCCAGGGCGTGATCGATTTTGCACGGAACGTCCGGCTCTGGTTCGCGCCCGAGGCGATCCGGGAGGACGGCAGGACGCCCGACTACCGGTTCTCGCTCGCCAATGAGCGCACCTTTCTGGCCTGGCTGCGGACCGCGCTCGCGCTCATCGGCGGCGGGTTCGCGGTGGACCAGTTCCTGCCGGATCTGCGCTGGGGCTGGCGGGTCGGGCTGGCGCTCGCGCTGCTCGGGGCCGGGGTGCTGTGCTCGTTGCGCGCGGTCAATCACTGGATGCGGTGCGAACGGGCGATGCGACGGGGCGAGGATCTGCCCGTGTCGCGGTTCCCGGCGGTACTGAGCGTCGTCGTGGCGGTCGTCGCCGTCGCCATGGTCTTCGTCGTGCTCGTCGGGTGGGAGGGGTGAGCACCCCGGCCGCCGAGGAACGGGACCCCGGACTCCAGCCCGAGCGCACCCGGCTCGCATGGCGCCGTACGACCCTCTCCGGCACCGTCTGCGCCGTACTCGCCGTCAAGACCGCGCTGCACGGCGGTCCGTCCGCCTCCGGCGTCGTCGCCTGCGCCCTGGCCTGCGTGCTCTGGCTGGGCTTCCTGCTGCTCGCGCACCGCCGCATCCGCGCCCTCGCCGCCGCCGACGCCCCCTCCGCGATCGCCCCGCTCCACGCCACGGCGGCGGTCCTGTGCACCGTGGCGATGGCCGCGTGCGGGGCCGCCCTGGTGTTCTAGCTCCCGCCGGCCCTTCTCGCCCTCACCCCTCCCCCTCGGTCTCCCAGTCCACCGTCACCACGATCTTCCCGCGGGTCCGCCCCTCCTGATTCAGCCGTTGCGCCTCCGCCGCCCGCTCCAGCGGGAACGTCCGCGACACATGCACCGACACCACGCCCTGATCGGCGAGTTCGGACAGCCGCCGCAGGTCCTCGGCGTCCGGGCGCACCCAGAAGTAGCGGCCGCCGTAGCCGACGACCTCCCCGTCCGCGATGGACACCAGGCGGCCCTCGGGAGCCAGCAGGTTCGCCGAGACCGTCAGGGTCTCGCCGCCGATCGTGTCGAACACCGCGTCCACGCCCTCGGGGGCCAGTCCGCGCACCCGCTCGGCCAGGCCCTCGCCGTACTCGACGGGCTCGCCGCCGAGGCCGCGGACGAAGTCGTGGTTGCGCGGGCTCGCCGTACCGATGACCCGGGCACCGAAGTGGCGGGCCAGCTGTACGGCGACGGAGCCCACACCCCCCGCCGCCGCGTGCACCAGGACCGTCTCGCCGCGCTTGACCTGGAGCGCCTTCACCAGCACCTGGTAGGCGGTGAGCCCCACCAGCGGCAGGCCGGCCGCCTCCTCGAAGGAGAGGGTGCGGGGCTTGCGGGCGAGGGTGCGGACGGGGGCGGCCACGTACTCGGCGAAGGTGCCCCGGGAGAGGAAGTCCTCGCGGACGTATCCGATGACCTCGTCGCCGACCGCGAACTCCGTGACGGACACGCCGAGTCCGACCACGACCCCGGACACGTCCCAGCCGGGGACCACCGGGAAGACGGGGTCGAGGATCGGGTCGAGGTGCCCCTCGCGGGCGTGCCAGTCGACCGGGTTGACCGCCGCCGCCCGGACCTTGACCAGCACCGCGTCGACCCCGACCTTGGGGTCGCGCACCTCCCCGTATGCGAGGACCTCGGGCCCGCCGTAGCGTGAGTAGCTGATGCCTTTCATGGCACCGACCCTCCGGGGTACTCGGACGCCACGCAAGCGGGATGCCCGGATATGCGGCGTTCGCGTGGCAGCCTTTCCGACGGCATCGGCAACATCTCCGAAGGTGAGCAGCATGACCACCCTCCACCAGGAACACGCCTCCCACTCCCACGCGCACGGCCCCGACTGCGGGCACACCGAGGTGCCGCACGGGGACCACGTCGACTACGCGCACGGCGGCCATCTGCACCGCGAGCACGGCGGCCACTGGGACGAGTGCGAGCCGGGCGGGCATGTCACCCATGACGGTCACGAGCACACGCACGGGGACGACTGCGGCCACGAGAGCGTGCTGCACGGCGACCACGTCGACTATGTGCACGACGGTCACCGCCACGCCCGCCACGAGGGCCACTGGGACGACCACTGACCCGGCACTGACCGGTCCGCGACCTGACATCGCCCGACCGAGAAGCATCCCCGACAGCTCCCCGGCGCACCGCGCGGGGAGCTGTCGGCCTAGGGTGGCTCAGATCACGTTCGCTCTACACACTGGACGGCATACCGACCGGTCGGCATCATGAGTCGGGAAGTGTTCGTCTGCCGTAGGAGCGATGCATGAGCCCCGACCATCCGCCCGGACTCGACCTCGACCGGCTGCGCGGCCTGCTCGACCGCGTGCGGCCCGGACTGGTCCACGGCCCCCTGACCGGCCGACTGATCGAGGGCGGACGGTCCAACCTCACCTACGCGGTCTCCGACGGCACGTCGAAGTGGGTCGTACGACGGCCTCCGCTCGGTCATGTCCTGGCCACCGCGCACGACATGAAGCGCGAGCACCGGGTGATCAGCGCGCTGCATCCGACGAACGTTCCGGTGCCGCGGCCGGTGCTGCTGTGCGAGTCCGAAGAGGACACAGCGGTGTTCGGGTCGCCGTTCTACGTCATGGAGTTCGTCGAGGGCACTCCCTACCGCACCGCCGACCAGCTGGTCCCGCTCGGCCCGGAGCGCACCCGGGGCGCGGTGCTGTCCCTGGTGGACACGCTCGTCGAACTGCACGCGGTGGACCCCGCCGGGGTGGGTCTCGCGGACTTCGGACGCCCCGAGGGCTTCCTGGACCGCCAGCTGCGCCGTTGGGGCAAGCAGCTGGACGCCTCCCGCAACCGTGAGCTGGCCGGCATCGACGAACTGCACGCGGCGCTCGGCCGGCAGCTGCCGACGTCCCCCGAGGCGACCGTGATCCACGGCGACTACCGGCTCGACAACGTGCTGATCGGTGACGACGACAGCATCAAGGCGATCCTCGACTGGGAGATGTCGACCCTCGGTGACCCGCTCACCGACCTCGGGCTGCTGGTCATGTACAGCATGCCGCTCGACATGCCCGACTCCCCCGTCGCCACCACCGCCACAGCCCCCGGGCACCCGGAGCCGGCCGAGCTGATCGAGCGGTACGCGGCCCGGTCGGGGCGCGATGTCTCCCAGGTGTCCTGGTACACGGCGTTCGCCTGGTTCAAGCTCGCCGTGATCCTCGAGGGCATCCACTACCGCTACACCCTGGGCCAGACGGTCGGCGACGGCTTCGACCGCATCGGCGACCTCGTCCCCGTCTTCATCTCGCACGGCCTGACCACCCTCCAGGAAGGCTGACCCGCCATGGACTTCGCGTTCGACGCACGCACCGAGGAACTGCGTGCCAAGCTGCTCGCCTTCATGGACGAGCACGTCTACCCCGCCGAGGCCGTCGCCGAGGAGCAGCGCGCCCGGCTGGCCTCGCCGTGGGACACCCCGGCCGTGGTGGAGGAGTTGAAGGCCGAGGCACGCAGGCAGGGCCTGTGGAACCTCTTCCTGCCCGACGCCGAGTACGGGGCCGGGCTGACCAACCTGCAGTACGCGCCGCTCGCCGAGATCACCGGCCGCTCCCCGCAGCTCGCGCCGACCGCGCTGAACTGCGCGGCGCCGGACACCGGCAACATGGAGGTGCTCACCCAGTTCGGTGACGAGCAGCAGAAGAAGCAGTGGCTGGAGCCGCTGCTTGCCGGTGAGATCCGCTCGGCGTTCGCGATGACCGAGCCGGAGGTGGCCTCCTCGGACGCCACCAACATCACCACGTACATCGAGCGGGAGGGCGACGAGTACGTCGTCACGGGCCGCAAGTGGTACATCTCCGGGGCGATGAACCCGGACTGCAAGATCTTCATCGTGATGGGCAAGACGGACCCGGACGGCGACGACATCCGCCGCCAGCAGTCGATGATCCTGGTCCCCCGCGACACCCCGGGCGTCACGGTCAAGAGGGCGATGCAGGTCTTCGGCTACGAGGACCACTCCCACGGCGGTCACGCCGAGGTGGTCTTCGACCACGCGCGCGTGCCGGTGTCGAACCTGATCGGCGAGGAGGGCGGCGGCTTCGCCATCGCCCAGGCCCGCCTCGGTCCGGGGCGGATCCACCACTGCATGCGGCTGATCGGCATGGCGGAGCGGGCGATCGAGCTGATGTGCCGCCGGGCGGTGTCCCGTGCGGCCTTCGGCAAGGCGCTGGCCCAGCAGGGCGTGGTGCACAACTGGATCGCCGACGCGCGGGTGACCGTCGAGCAGCTGCGGCTCCTCGTGCTGAAGACGGCCTGGCTGATGGACACCGTCGGCAACCGGGGCGCCCACACGGAGATCCAGTCCATCAAGATCGCCACGCCGCGTGCGGTGGTCGACATCATCGACCGGGCGATCCAGCTGCACGGCGCGGGTGGCGTCAGCCAGGACTTCCCGCTGGCCGAGCTGTACGCCGGTGCCCGCACGCTGATGATCGCCGACGGGCCGGACGAGGTGCACCAGCGGTCGCTGGCGCGGCGCGAGCTGAAGAAGTACGTGTGAACCCCTGGGGCCGGCGGGGCATGCACGCCCCGCCGGCCCCCCTCCCCCGAGGTGATGGTCAGCCGGGCTGTGTGGTCGCGCTCAGCGTCCAGAGGGGTGGCTCGGTCACCGGGATCGAACACGCGGCCTGCGCCTGCGACGGCACCAGATCGGCCTGCGCCGCGGCGGGTACGGCCGCCGTGCCGCCGAGTGCGAGCAGCGAGCCCGGGGGCGCCCCGGCGGTGGCGGGGCCATCCGGGCCGTGGCCGCCCGCGAGGCGATCTTCGGGCCCGGGGTGGCCCGGCGGGTCCTCGGGCAGCTCGGGCGGCCGCTGCCGCAGCCCGATCCGTGCCCGGCGCTCACCCCGCGGGAGCGGGACGTGCTGACACTGATCGCCGACGGACAGCCCAACGGGGTGGTGGCCAACCGCCTCGGGCTCTCCCCAAGACGGTCAGCAACCACATGTCGGCGGTCCCGGCGAAACTGGGCGTCGCCGGTCGCGCGGTGTCAGGGGCGCAGGGCTCTCAGCAGCAGGTCGGCCAGATGGTCGGCGACCTCCTGTGAGCTCATCTGGCCGTCGGGGCGGTACCAGGTCGACAGGTGGTGGACCGAACCGAAGTGATAGTCCACCACCAGGTCGGCCGGGGTCGCCTTCGAGAAGACGCCCGCCTCCTGGCCCTCCTCGACGAGCGCGCGGAACCGCTCGTGGTAGCGCCGGCGCTCGGCGCGCACCTGCTTGTTCTTCTCCGGGCTCAGATGGTGCATGGAGCGGAAGAAGATCATCGCGTCGTCGAGGTTCTCGATCGTCGTGACGACGACGTCCGCGGCGGCACCGCGCAGCCGCTTCTCGATCGGCTCGTCGGAGCTCGCGAAGGCGTCGAGGCGCTCCTGCTGGACGCGCAGCACGCGCGCGTACACCTCGTGCAGGAGGTCGTCCTTCGAGCCGAAGTAGTGGTAGAGCGCCCCCTTGGTGACGCCTGCCGCCTCGACGATCTCCTGCACGGAGGTGCGGTCGTAGCCCCGCTCGGCGAAGAGCCGGGTGGCGGCGGCCAGCAGCCGCTGCGGGACGGGCGTACCGTCTCCGTCGGTCGTCCTTGGCACTGTGCCGCCTCCTGCTTTTCCGTTCGCTACTGCTCGTTGTGCCTGCGGGAACGCAGTTCCCGCCGGAGGATCTTCCCACTCGCCGTCTTCGGCAGGTCGGGCAGGATCTCCACCTGCCTCGGGTATTTGTAGGCGGCCAGTCTCTCCTTGCAGTACACCGCGAGTTCATCCGGGTCCGTGTCGGCGCCCGGACGCAGGCTGATGTACGCCTTGACGGTCTCCCCGCGATACCCGTCCGGCACGCCGACGACGGCCGCCTCGCGCACCGCCGGGTGGGTGTAGAGCACGTCCTCGACCTCGCGCGGCCACACCTTGAAGCCGGACGCGTTGATCATGTCCTTCTTGCGGTCGACGACGTAGAGCCAGCCCTGCGCGTCCATGAAGCCGATGTCGCCGGTGCGCAGCTCGCCGTCCGGGAAGGTCTCGGCGGTGGCCTCGGGGCGCCGCCAGTAGCCGGGCACGACCTGCGGGCCGCGCACGAGGATCTCGCCCTGCTCGCCGAAGGGCACCTCGGCGCCCTTGTCGTCGACGATCCGTACGACCGTCTGGGGCCCCGGCAGGCCCACGGCCAGCGTCCCGGACACCGGATCGACGGGCGCCTCCAGCTGGGGCGGCACGGAGGCGCAGGGGGCGGTGCACTCGGTGAGCCCGTAGCCGTTGCGGATGTAGGGCCCGAAGCCCGCCCGGAACTTCTCCACCAGGGCGGGCGGCAGCGGGGCACCGCCGGAGGAGATGTTGACGAAGGAGGAGAAGTGCTCGCGGGTGACGTCCGGGTGGGCGGCGAGCGCCATGAAGGCCGTCGACGGGCCGACCGTGTAGTGCGGCCGGTGCTCGGCGAACGCCTCCAGCACGACCCCCGCCTCGAAGCGGTACGTCAGCACCAGCGTGCCCGCGCTGTTGAGACAGGCACCGAGCTGGCACACCATCCCGGTGATGTGGAACAGCGGCGCCAGCGCGTAGTACACGGGCGCGTCCGGCAGGGCCAGGCCCGTGCGCTGCCGCTCGGCGTTGCACATGATGTTGCCGTGCGTGTTGGTGGCGCCCTTGGGGGCGCCGCTGGTGCCCGAGGTGTAGCTGATGAGCGCGATGCCGGACGGGTCCGGGTCGCGGCCCTCGGGCGCCCGGTGGCCCGCGCGGGCCACGGCGGCCAGGTCGTCGGCGTCGGCGGCCTGCGGCAGCCTCTCGAAGGCCAGCACGCGCGCGTCGTCGCGGGTCTGGAAGTCCAGCTCGCAGCCGGTCAGCACGATCCGCACCGGAGAGTCCGCCGCCGTCTCGCGCAGATACGACTCCCAGGCCCGGTCGGAGCAGATCAGCGCGGCCACCTCGCCGTCCCGCAGGACGTGGGTGACCTCCCCCGACTTGTACATGGGGTTGACGGGTACGACGGTCGCGCCCGCCTTCCACGCGCCCAGCAGGGCGATGACGAAGTGCGGGGAGTTCTGGAGCAGGATCGCCACCCGGTCGCCGCGCTCCAGGCCGCGCTCTGCGAGGTGCCCGGCGACGGAGTCGCTGAGCTCGTCGATCTCGCGGTAGGTGAGGCGGCCGTCGAAGTAGGCGAGGAACGTGCGGTCCGGGGCCTCGGCGACGACCCTGCGCAGGGCGTGCACGAGGGAGTCGTCGGGCGCTATGGGAGCGCGCTGGGCCTCGTTGAGCAGGGCGACCCAGGGCTTGGCGGCGTACAGGGACTCGGTCACCGGGCCTCCTCCCACTTCTGCTGGAGGTGGTTCATGTTGCCCAGCCAGCGGTCGGGGTCGGCGGCTCGGAACCGGTAGTACTCGGCGACCTCGGGGTGCGGCAGGATCAGGAAGCGGTCCTCGGCGATGCCCTTGAAGAGAGCCTCCGCGACGTCCTCGGGCTCCACGGCCGTCGGCTTGAGGACCAGGTCGCCCGCGCTGCCGGTGGCCGAGAGCATGTCCGTGCGCACGCCCTGCGGACAAATGGCGTGGACCTTGATCCCGCGGTGGCGGTAGGTCAGCGACAGGTACTCGGCGAAGGCGTACGCCCCGTGCTTGGTGACGCTGTAGGGCGCCGCCCCGATCATGGTGAGCAGCCCGGCGGCGGACACGGTCGACACGAACCGCCCGCTGCCCCGCTCCAGCCAGTCCGGCAGCAGCTCGTGAGCGGCCCGCACGTGTGCCATGACGTTGACGTCCCAGGAGAGCTCCCAGGCCTTGGCGTCGCCGAGATCGTCCACATCGGGCCCGCCGAAGGCGACGCCGGCGTTGGCGCAGTACACGTCGACGGTGCCGCCGAGTGCGGCGCGGGCCTCGCCGACGACGGCGGAGGCATCGCCGGGCACAGCGACACCGCCGATCTCCTGGGCAACGGCCTCGGCGCGGGCGCCGTCCAGGTCGTTCACGACGACGCGGGCCCCCTCGGCGGCGAACCGGCGAGCGAGGGCGGCCCCGATACCCCCTCCGGCTCCCGTGACAACGACACCAGCACCCTGAACGGCTTCCACCATCGGTCTCCTTCGACGCGGCTCGACTGCATCGCCAGACTAACCAGTCGGTATGTGGTTAAGGAAGAGTGACCGCACCCACCCAGGGGCGCGCGGAACCGCGCGACAAGCCACGAAGCACCGGTACCTTCCACACAACCCGCGGGAGCAATACCGTGCCCCCCATGCGCCTATCCAGACGAGCTCTCCTCGCAGCGACAACGGCAGCAACGGCATTCTCCAGCGCACCGCCCGCCTCCGCGGCCGAGCGGCACCGCCGACTCCGTACCGGCTTCGAGCGGCTGGCGGCCGACGGCTACGCCCAGCTCGACGGCCAACGCGTCGGCATCGTCACCAACCCCACCGGCATCACCCGGGACGCCCGCCACATCGTCGACGTCATGCACGCCGACAACCGCGTGAACCTGATCGCCGTCTTCGGCCCCGAGCACGGCTTCCGGGGCACCGCGCAGGCGGGAGGATCCGAGGGCCGCTACGACGACCCGGCGACCGGACTGCCCGTTTACGACACCTACCTCAAGAGCGGCCGGCCGCTGGCCGACATCTTCACCGCCTCCGGCGTCGACACCGTCGTCTTCGACATCCAGGACGTGGGCGCGCGCTTCTACACGTACATCTGGACGCTGTACGACTGCATGGAGGCCGCCCAGCTGGCGGGCAAGCGGTTCGTGGTGCTGGACCGGCCGAACCCGGTGACCGGGCGCGCGGCCCAAGGGCCCGTCCTGCACAAGGAGTTCGCCACCTTCGTGGGGCGGCAGCCCATCTGCCAGGCGCACGGCATGACCGTCGCGGAGCTGGCGCGGCTGTTCAACGGGGAGTTCCTCACCGCGCCGGTGGCCCTGGAGACCGTCCTCATGACCGGGTGGAAGCGGTCGGAGTTCTACGACACGTCCGGGCTGCCCTGGGTGCCGCCGAGCCCCAACATGCCCACCCCGGACACCGCGTTGGTGTATTCGGGGACGTGTCTCTTCGAGGGGACGAACCTGTCGGAGGGACGCGGCACGACCCGACCCTTCGAACTGCTGGGCGCGGAGGGGGTCGACGGACGCTGGGCCGCGGCCGCGGGCGAACTCGCGCTGCCGGGCGTGCACTTCAGGGAGGCGTACTTCGCGCCGACGTTCTCCAAGTTCCAGGGCAGGACCGTCGGCGGCGTGCAGATCCATGTGCACGACCGGGCGGCCTACGACCCCGTGCGCACCGGAATCGCCCTGCTGGTGACCGCGAAACGGGTGTGGAGCGGCTTCGCGTGGCGGTCCGACAACTGGATCGACAAGCTGACGGGCTCCACCCAGGTGCGTACCGCGATCGACGCGGGGGCCGGCCCCGACGAGGTCGTGGCGGGCTGGCAGGAGGAGCTGGCGGCGTTCCGGGCGACCCGCAGGGAGTACCTCCTGTACAGATGATCCCCCGATGGTTGAGCCGTTGAGTATGGCCAACTTCGCCCCGTAGCAGGACGATGCGACCGCATCGCACCACTTCGGGGGACAAGGGGGCCTGTCATGGCGGATCCGGCGATGAGTGTGAGTCCGTACTGGGAGCTGACCTTCGACTCGGACGGCGATCCGGACGGCAGACGTCGGGATCGGCTCATCGCCGGTGTGGCGGAGCGAAAGGTCCGGGATCTGATCGTCTTCGCGCACGGCTGGAACAGCGACCGCTCCGGCGCGACCCGGCTCTGCAGCCGCTTCTTCGAGCCGGTCCCGGCGCTCGCTCCGACCGCCCGCCTCGGATTCGTGGGGGTGGTGTGGCCGTCGATGCGGTTCTGCGACGAGCCGATCCCGGACTTCCCGCGCTCCGTGGCGGCCGAGTCGGCCCGGCGTCCAGTGCTCGACAAGGACACGCGGCACGCTCTCCTGGAGGCGTTCCCCGGCCGGGCGACCATTGTCGAGCAGATCACGCGGCTGCTGGACCAGCAGCCGCGCGAGGAGGCCGAGTTGGAGGAGTTCGGCCGACTGGTGCGGATGCTGGTCGAGCTGGTGCCGCCGGGACCGCAGGTGCTGTTCGGGGCGGACACCCTGGCCGAGGGGGTGCCGCAGAGCGAGCCGGACATGTTCTCCGCGCCCGTGACAGCGGTCTGCGAGGACTTCGCGCGGGCGCTGGCGCACCTCGAATCGACGGACGGGACGGCCGGGTTCGCGATCCCCAATCCCTGGGACGGTGCCCACGAACTGCTGCGGCAGGCGACGTACTACGCCATGAAGCGGCGCGCGGGAACGGTCGGCGAGCGCGGCCTCGGACGGGTGATCGGGCAGCTCGCCGCGAAGGCGCCCGAGGTGCGGGTCCATCTGGTCGGGCACAGCTTCGGCGGGCGTCTCGTGTCGTTCGCACTGCGCGGGCTGCCCGAGGGGGTGCGCACGGTGAAGTCCGTGACGCTGCTCCAAGGGGCCTTCTCCCACTACGCGTTCGCGTCCCGGCTGCCGCACGACACCCGCGCGGGAGGCGTGCTGCAGGGTCAGCAGAACCGGATCGACGGTCCCCTGGTGTGCTGTTTCTCCCGCCACGACTCCGCGCTGAGCACGATGTATCCGCTGGCCTCACGGATGGCCGGGGACGCGCGGGGGGCCGTCGGGGCGGACGTCGGGCGGATGCTGGGCGCCAAGTGGGGCGCGATGGGCTTCGACGGGGTGCAGGCGGTGCCGGGCACGCGTGCGTGGAGGCTCGCCGACGCGCTGCGGGCCACGCTGCCCGCCTCGGGGTGCGTCAACATCGACGCGTCCGAGGTGGTCAGGCGTGGCGGGGCGCCGGCCGGGGCGCACAGCGACATCGTGCACCCGGAGCTGGCGCGGGTGGTGCTGGCGGCGGGCCGCGTCCGCTGACCCGCCGCCGCTGTCAGGTCACCTGTGTGAGGTGAACTCCACGACCTGCTGGTAGGTCGGCCGGTTCTGCCAGCTGATGTTGTAGTGCTTGATGCCGCCCAGGGTGCGCTGGACGATCGAGTCGGCGCACCACTGGTTGCCCGCCGCGCACAGGTCGTCGCCGGGGTAGACCTGGGCCGCGGTCTTGCCGGCCGCCGTCTTCAGGGTGCTGATCAGGGTGTCCCGGCAGGCGCTCAGGGTGCCGCCGCCGCAGTACTTCCGCTCCAGCGGCCCCTTCACCGTCTCACCGAGCACCGCGCGGATGTCCTTGTCGACGTAGGACCACCAGCCGTACTGGAAGGAGCTGCCCGCGTGCGCGCCGGTCGGGCCGTGCGCGGCGGACGGGGCCTCGTCGACGGGCAGGTTGGCGGTCATGGCCGTGTACAGGCCGGTGCCGAGGCCGGGTTCGAACTCGGCCTTCACCAGCAGCGGCCACCACGCGTCGAGGATGCGGATCGCCTCGGCGTTGGCGTACGCCTTCGAACCCGCCGACGTCTCCGTGCGTTTGCCGCCCGCCGTGAGCCAGGTCTGGAGCTTGCTCACCGCGGCGGCGGCCGTGGAGTCGGTGACCGTGCTGCTGTTGATCACCTTCAGCAGGTCCGGCAGCACGTCCTCCGCGCGCAGGTCGGCCAGGGCCGCGTCGGCCATCGCCTTCACCAGCGCGGCCCGGGTCACGCCGCCCGCGGCGACCAGCTTCTGCACCCGGTCCTCGAGCAGGTTGCCGCGGTGCACGGACCCGTCGCCCCAGGGCGCGGTCGAGTAGTCGGCGGCCTGTTTGTTGTTCCAGGAGATGTAGTAGTCCTGGTCGATGGAGTTGGGGTGGGCCGAGGCGGGGGTGTAGGCGGCCGCGTTCGTCGTCGGGTTCCAGCCCTGCCACTCGTACACCGACCGTGCCCACACCGGGAAGTCGGCGTCGACGCCGGTGGCACGCACCGGGTTGTCGCCGCTGTTGTAGTACGCGGTGTGCGTGGAGTCGGCGTAGAACCAGTTGAAGGTGTAGTTGACGTGCTGCACCGCGCTCTGGAAGGTCTCCGGGCTCTTCACGTAGTCCGGGTCGTTCAGCATCTGGAAGCCGATGATCGAGTCGGCCTCACGCATGAACGACGAGCGCAGGGTGGTGTAGGCGACCTTCTTGCCGCCGACCGTCGCCCGGTACTCGACGGGCCCGTACTTCGTGCGCCAGACCCGCATCGTGTAGGAGCCCGCGGCGGTGTCGTCGGCGGTGGTCGGGGCCCAGGAGTTCTTCCGCTCGATCTTCTCCATCGCCGTACAGGTGCCGTGGTACAGGTAGTGGTAGTCGTCCTGGCACAGCTCGACGGCGTAGGTGTCGATGATGTCCTGGCCGGAGGTCGTGGCGCTCCACGCGTAGTCCTGGCCGCGGCCGAGTTCGACGTACATGCTCAGGCCCGCGAAGGAGGCACCGCGGGCGCTGAGGCCCGGGCCCTGGATCTCCTGGAGCATGAGCAGCTGGGGTGCGAAGTAGCCGGTCTGCGGGCCGAACACGGCGACCGGGTGGCCGCTGGCGGTGTGCTTGCCGCTGACGACAAGGGCGTTGGACATACCGCGCTTGGCCGAGCTGAGTGCGGTCGCGGTCGCCGCGGCGGAGGCCGCGGTGGCGCTCTGCCCCGCTCCGGTGCCCGTGGGGTCGTAGACCAGCGGCTCGGTGGTCACCGAGCCGGCGTCGGGCAGGGCCCCGCCCTGCGGGTCGGCGGGCTTGGTGGCGTACGGGAAGCTCTTGTCGTGGACGGTGACGACGGCCTCGGGGTCGTTGCGCTCGCGGAAGGACTCCCAGACCTTGGTGCCCTCCGTCACGCCGTACTGCTGCTGCGCGGCGAGCAGCGAGAGCGCGTTGTTGACCTCGCCGCCACCTCCGGAACCGAACAGCGCGCCGATCACCGAGGCCAGCGCGACCAGGTCGGTGGTCTTGAAGTGCTCGATGGTGCCGGCGTTGGTGACGGAGTCCTTGTGGCCGGTCAGGACGTACTCGCCGGGGAAGTAGCGGCCGCTGTCGGAGGCGTCGATGTAGGCGTTGATGCCGGCGATGTAGGCGTTGACGTCGGCGAGGGCCTGCTGGCCGCGGGCCCCGGCGTTGGCGACCGCGTTGTCTATCTGGGCCTGCAGATCGGCCTCGGTGTACGGGGCGTTGCGCCAGAACTGCTGCTCGAGGCCCTGGTTGGAGGGGTCGCCGCCGGCGAAAGCGGTCAGCTGGCCGCGGCCGACGTGACGGAAGACGTCCATGAGCCACAGCCGGTCCTGAGCCGCCGCATAGCCCGCTCCGTATTCAGTGCCGTATCTGGTGGTACCGGTGATGTGCGGCACGCCCGTCTTCTTGTCGCGGACGATCGTCACGTCGCTGCGGCCGCCGGGACTGAGAGTGGAGGCGACTTGATCGGAGGGGACGCCGAAGGAGGCGTCGTTGAAGAAGGTGTTGATCGTGGCGTTGGTCAGCGACGGGTACCCCTTGGCCAGGTTGGCGTAGGGACCGAGCTGGTCCTCGGCGTGCTCGGGCTGGGTACCGAAGGCCTGGTTGAGGAGGATCTGGGAGAGGGTGGCGTTGCCGTTCTGGCCGGGCGGGAGGATGTCGGAGCACTGGCTGCCGCAGTAGTCGTTGGCGGCCGTCGCCTCGGCGGCCGCGGCCGCTTGACCGAGCGGCGACAAAAGACCTGCGATCAGGGCGCATACGGAAGCGGTCTTCAGGAACCCGGTGACCCTGCCGGGAGTTCTCAGTCTGTCGAGGGTGGTGCGCGAGGTACGCCGAAGCATGGCGGCTCCTACCGACGGGAGTTGAGTCAGGCGTTACCGCCGGTATCCCCGGGTTTGAAGATGAACATGCGTCAAGTTTTGGTAGCCGGTCCGGAGGCTGATGGGAGGCATCGGAAATCGGATGGAGCCGAATCGCGTGTCGATACGTCTATTCGGCGACGTCCGAAGCGACGACGCCGAAGTGACCGAAGTACAGGTGCAGGTGTGACGGAGGTGCAGGGCGATGGCCGGTTTCCGGAGTCTGGCGAGACAGGTGCGAGATCCGCGATGCGATCTGGCGCTGCGACGCTACTCGTTGCGTAAGTGCCTGGAGCGTTTTGCCCCCTACGGGCACAGGGCGACCTGGGACCATCTGTGCTCCCGGGCCGGATTCGGCCCGGAGGACCGGTCCCCCGACCCGGCGCGGCTCGTGGCCGCGTTGGACGAGCTGGAGGAGGCGCGTTCGGTCTGGCTGGCCTATGAGGTCGAGTTCGCCGAGCGACGCAAGAAGGAGAAGCACGACGGGCTGCGCAGGCCGGGCAGTGTCGACGACTGGCACCGGCTGACCTGGGGCGGTTTCGGCGTCGCGTGGTGCGACGACCCGCGGCTCCACCCCCGTGAACCGCTGGCCGAGGTGTTGCGCAGGCTGATCTCCGCGCTGGAGCGTGAACCGGGCTCGGTGTGCCCGGTGTGCAGCGGAGAGCGGCTGACCTGGATGTACGACCTGGCCCACGAACCCTCCTCGGGCCCGGTGTGCACGGACTGCGGGATCGTGGTGCCGCGTCCGGTGCTGACGTCCGAGGCCCTGGCGGCGTCCCGGCGTGGACGGCTGCTGGTGTCTGCCTGAGCGAGTGGAGCGACCGGGGGGTGCGCCGGGGATGCCGCACCCCTCTTCTAACGGTTCGCGCGGTACAGCCCTGATCGGGGGCAGTGGGCCCCTGTCGCGGTCCGGTGCCTTCCGAGTGGCACCATCGAGGCATGGTCCAGGTGTGTCTCAACGGGTCCCGAGGGGCCGCCGACGGAGCGGTCGTGCCGCTGTCACCGCAGGCTCTGGCCGATTCGGCGGCCGCGGCCGTCGCGGCCGGGGCCACGGACATCCATGTCCATCCCAAGTCCCCGTGCGGTGACGACACCTTGTCGCCGCGGGTGCTCGCGGCGACCCTCGACGCCATTCGGGCGCGGGTGTCGGTGCCGGTCGGGGTGACCACGGGCGCTTGGACGGAACCCGATCCCGCGCGGCGGTTGGAGCGGGTGCGGGACTGGACCGTGCTTCCCGATCACGCCTCCGTCAACTGGCACGAGCCGGGGGCGGAGGAGCTGGCGGCCGCGCTCATCGAGCGGGGTGTGGGTGTGGAGGCCGGTATCTGGTCCGGGACGGACGCGGCCTCCCGGTTCGCCGTGTCGCCGCTCGGGCCCCGGGTGCTGCGGGTGCTGGCCGAGGTGACCGACGGGTCGCCGCAGACCGCCGAGGACACGGCGCGTGCGCTGTTGGCCGAGGTGGGGGCCGCGCACGGCCGCCCGGTGCTGCTGCACGGTGAGGACGGCGGTGCGTGGCCGGTGCTGCGGCTGGCCGGGCGCCTGCGGCTCGCGACCCGGATCGGACTGGAGGACACGCTGGTCCTGCCGGACGGTGAACCCGCCTCCTCCAACGCTCAGTTGGTGGCTGCCGGGCTGGTCCAGTACGGGTGGGCCCAGCGGTCGTCGTAGGGCAGGGCGAGGAGTTCGGCCCGGGTCGCGAGGTCGTGCTCGCCCTGGGCACGGAGGCGGGCGGCGCCGGGGCCGGAGAGCCAGGTGCGCAGGTCCGCGATGCCGGTCTTCTCGCTGTCGTCGTACCACCAGGTGAACGGGGAGGCGTCGGACAGCAGGTCGTAGAGCCAGACGTCGGCGCAGTGGGCGAGGTGGGCGTCGGCGACCGGGGTGCGGGGCCAGGCGTCGAGGAACGGGGTCACCGTTCTCGCGATCGTGGCGCAGGTGTCGAAGATGTCGTCGATGCCGTAGGGCGGGTCGGGTGCGGTGAGGACGTCCTGCCACCAGGCGCGCAGGAACGTGTCGATCGCGGCGGCCTGCTCCGGGGGCCAGGAGCGCCAGTCCACCCGGGTCAGCCCGTGGGCGCCGTAGTTGATCGCGCCCAAGGTGCCGTCGGCCATCGCACGGGCCGCCTGCGGCAGGAGGCGGCGCATGACGGCGGCGTGGTCGTCGAAGTGGTCGGAGACCTCGAAGAGGTAGTACTGCACGACGTCGGGGGGCACGGGGATGTCCGGCGTACGCAGATACGCGGTCTCCTCGGGGGCGTGGCAGTAGCCGCAGCCGGTCTCGTCGGGGCTCGACGCGCCGCGGAACACCGTGGATATGCGCGCGAGGGCGGTGTCGAGGGTCGGTGAGGACATGGATCGTCCCGTCAGGACTCCGTGCGCGGCGGTCCCGCCGGCCGAAGATCGCGACGTTACCAGCGGCCGATCCGGTCGCCCACCGCATTTCCGCGTCCGAACGCCGGGTTGCGTCCCGTCCGGTGTGCGTCAGCCGCAGCGGGTCGCGTTCTCCTGGTGGTCCGGCTTGCGTTCCACCATCAGGCGGGAGCCTGCCTGGCGTTGGCCGAACGCGTCGTCCGGGTTGGACAGGACGCAGGTGTCCAGGGAGAGGCAACCGCAGCCGATGCAGTCGGTGAGGTGGTCCCGGAGGCGGTTGAGCTGCTTGATGCGTTCGTCCAGCTCGGAGCGCCAGGCCTCGGAGAGGCGGGCCCAGTCCTCTCGGGTGGGCGTGCGTTCCTCGGGGAGTTCGGCCAGGGCCTCGCGGATCGTGGCGAGGGGGATGCCCACGCGTTGGGCGGCTCGGACGAAGGCGACCCGGCGGAGGGCGTCGCGGTGGTAGCGGCGTTGGTTTCCGGTGGTGCGGCGGCTGGTGATCAAGCCCTTGGACTCGTAGAAGTGCAGGGCGGAGACGGCGGCGCCGCTGCGGGCGGCGAGCTGGCCGACCGTGAGTTCGTGGATCTTCTCGGGAATCTGGGGCACCCCTCGAAGCCTACCCATGCCTCCGTTGACACAGGCCCCGCGGCCGACCATGCTAAGCAGTCGCTTAGAGTTCGGGACGAGGAGGCGCGACATGGCAGAGCCGAGGGTGTTCGCAGGGGCCGACGAGCTGAAGGCCGCGGTGGGTGAGCAGCTGGGGTACACCGACTGGCTGGACGTCGACCAGAAGCGGATCGACCTGTTCGCCGAGGCCACCGGCGATCACCAGTGGATCCATGTCGACCCCGAGAAGGCGGCCGCCGGACCGTTCGGGACCACCATCGCGCACGGGTATCTGACCCTGTCGCTGCTGCCGTTGTTCGGGCCGCAGCTGATCAGGGTCGAGAACGTGAAGATGGGCGTCAACTACGGCACCAACAAGGTGCGTTTCCCCGCGCCCGTGCCGGTCGGCTCGCGACTGCGGGCCACCGCGGTGATCACCGGGGTGGACGACGTGGCCGGCGGCGTCCAGGTCACCGTCGCCTTCAGCGTCGAGCGCGAGGGCGGCGACAAGCCGGTCTGTGTCGCCGAGTCGGTGTCGCGCTACTACCTCTGAGCGGCTACTTGGTCACTCCCACCATCCGCAGCACGAGGTCGGCGTAGAGCGCGCCGACCTCGTCGGGCGTCATGGGACCGTCGACGGTGAACCAGCGGGCCACGTCGATGCAGAGGGACAGGACGGCGAGGGTGGTGCCCTTGACGTCCAGGACGTCGAACTCGCCGGAGGTCACGCCGTCCTCGATGATGCCGCGCACCTCGGCGTCGCACTGACGGCGCAGGGCGAGGATCTCGGCGCGGGCGTCCGGGCCGAGGGAGTCCAGTTCGTACTGGACGACCCGGGCCGTGGTGCGGCCGCCCGCGTGCCAGCGGACGAAGGAGCCGACCGCGTCCGCGAGACGTTCGGTCGCGGTGCCCTCGCGGCGGGCCGCGGTCCGCAGGATCTCCAGGGCCTTCGCGTGGCCGATCCTGCTGATGCGGTGGAGCAGCTCCTCCTTGGTCTTGTAGTGGATGTAGAGGGCTGCCGGGCTCATGCCCGCGCGGCCCGCGATGTCCCGGGTCGTCGTGGCGTGGTACCCGCGCTCGGCGAAGGCCTCCACCGCGGCGACCAGCAGCCTCCGTGCCGCGTCGGGCGTGACCTCGCCCCACGCCTGCGTCTCGCCGCCGGCCGTGTCCTCCGCCGTACCCATCGCTTGCCCCTCTCCACTGACAGAGGCACCACCATACCGCCGAAGCTGAGCGAGCGCTTAGCCTGGCCGCTCAGAGCTTTTCGAACGGGCTGTATACGCGGCTCTGGGCGTCCTGCCGGTCCCGGATGACCTTGGCCAGGGTGAAGGCGGAGGTGACCAGGTACAGGACGGCGATCGCGAGGAAGGCCCGCACCCAGGCGTCGGCGTTCAGCTTGAAGATGCCCATCGCCGTGGCGGCCATGGCGACGGCGAAGGACGCGACGGCCTGGCCGTAGAAGGCGGCGGTGTTCTGGGGCTTGCCCGATGTGTCACTCATGGGTCGAGTGTGGGCGGGCGGGAGGCGGATCACATCCGTCGGGATACTCAGGTCCCGTACTCAGAAGGCCGAGACTCCGGTCAGCGCGCGGCCGATGACCAGTTTCTGGATCTGGCTGGTGCCCTCGTAGAGGGTCATCACGCGGGCGTCGCGGAGCAGTTTGCCCGCCGGGTACTCGTCGATGTAGCCGTAGCCGCCGAAGACCTGGAGGGCGTTGTTGGCGGCCCGGACCGCGGCTTCCGAGGCGAACAGTTTGGCCTTGGAGGACTCGGTGGTGAAGGGCTCGCCCCGGTCGATCAGGTCGGCGACCCGCCAGGTCAGCAGGCGGGCCGCGTCGACGTCCACGGCGATGTCGCTGATCAGTTCCTGGACCAGCTGGTGGTGGGCGATCGTCTTGCCGAACTGTTCGCGTTCGCCGGCGTACTTCACCGCCGCGTCCAGGGCCGCCTGCGCCAGGCCCACGCAGCCCGCGGCGACCGACATCCGGCCCTTGGCGAGCGCCGACATGGCGACCGAGAACCCCTTGCCCTCAGGGGCGAGCATCGCGGTCGCGGGGACCCGTACGTCCTCCAGGACCAGTTCGGCCGTCGCCTGGCCGCGCAGCCCGAGCTTGCCGTGGATGGTGCGCCGGGTCAGTCCGGGGGTGTCGGTGGGGACCAGGAAGGCGGAGACGCCCTTGTGGCCGGGGGCGTCCGTGGAGCGGGCGAAGAGGAGGACGACGTCCGCCCAGGTGCCGTTGGTGATGAACATCTTCGTGCCGTTGATGACGTAGTCGTCGCCGTCGCGCACGGCGCGGGTGGCGAGGTTGCCCGCGTCCGAGCCCGTGCCCGGTTCGGTGAGACCGAAGCAGCCGACGTACGCCCCGGAGGTGAGGCCGGGGAGCCACTGGCGCTTCTGGTCCTCGCTCCCCCAGGCGGCGATCGTCTTGGCGACCAGACCGAGGGAGACCGACACGATGCCGCGGACCGACGAGTCGCCGCGCCCCAGCTCCTCCGTGACCAGGCAGTACGCGAGGTGGTCGCCGCCCGAGCCGCCGTACTCCTCGTCGATCGTCAGACCCAGGAAACCGACCTCGCCCAGCTTCTTCACGATCGACCGGTCCACCTCCTCGGCACGGTCCCAGGCGATGACGTGCGGGGCGATCTCACGGTCCACGAAGTCCCGGGCGAGCTGCCGTACGGCCTCCTGCTCCTCGCTGAGCCCCAGGTACACCACGAGATCACCTCACTTGAAAGCCGTACCTTTAAATTAGCACTGCTAGTTTCTTGTCGCAGCCCTACTATGTGCGCCATGGCCCGACCGCGCAAGCCCCTCCTCAGCACCGACCGGATCGTCGAGACGGCACGCGCGCTCGTGGACGCGGAGGGCCTCGCGGCCGTCTCCACACGCCGGCTCGCCGCGGAGCTGGGAGTCAGCGGGCCCTCGCTCTACAACCACTTCCGCACCAAGGACGAGATCCTCGAAGCGGTCGCCGACTCGGTCAGCTCACAGGTCGACCTGTCGATGTTCGAGGACGGACGGGAGTGGCGGACCGCCCTGCACGACTGGGCCGTGTCCTACCGAGCCGCCCTGCGGGACCACCCGAACATCGTCCCGGTACTGGCCCAGGGACCCGGGCGCCGGCCCGCCGGCCTGCGGCTCGCGGACGCGGTGTACGGCGCGATGGTCGACGCCGGATGGCCGCCCGCACAGGCCACGTCCATCGGCGCGCTGATGCGGTACTTCATCATGGGCTCCGCGCTGGGTTCGTTCGCCGGCGGTTTCGTCGACGACCAGAGCGCCTACGACCCCGCCGACTACCCGCATCTCGGGCAGGCCCATCTGCTGGCCGAGCAGCAGGAGAAGATCGACGAGCGGGCCTTCGAGACCGGGCTCACGGCACTGCTCGACGGGCTGGTCCAGCAGTACGAGCAGGTCAGGCGGGCCGGGTAACACGCTTCGGTGGGCGCCGAAGTGTCCGGGGCCCATGCTGGAAGACATGACCTCCAGAGATCCCCAGGCGGCGGAACTGGCCCGGCTCGCCTCACTCGTCGCCGACGAGACACGGGCCTCCTGTCTGCTGGCGCTGCTCGACGGCCGGGCCTGGACCGCGAGTGAGCTGGCGCGGCACGCGGGGGTCGCCGCGTCGACCCTGAGCGAGCACCTGGGCAAGATGGTGGCCGGCGGGCTGCTAACCGAGGAACGGCAAGGGCGGCACCGCTATGTGCGGCTCGCGGACGCGCGGGTGGCCCAGCTGGTCGAGGAGCTCGCCTCCCATGTGGCGCCGGGTTCCGTCGTACGGCCGCGGAACCTGCGGGAGTCGAGCGCCGGGTCGGCGATGGCGCGGGGGCGCACGTGCTACGACCACCTCGCGGGGCGGCTCGGGATCGCGGTGACGGACGCGATGACCTCCCGTGAACTGCTGCGCCAGGACATGGGGTTCGCGCTGACGGAGGCCGGGTTGAAGTGGTTCGGCGACGCCGGCATCGCCCTCGACCGCAAGGGCCGTCGGCCGCTGGCCCGGGCTTGCCTCGACTGGACGGAACGGCGGCCTCATCTGGCGGGGATCGCGGGCGCGGCGTTCTGCCGGCACGCGCTGGACGCGGGTTGGTGTGTCCGGATCGGCTCCGAGAGGGCGGTGAAGGTGACGGGGGCGGGTGAGAGGGCCCTGGGCGAGTTGCTGGGCATCGAGTCAAGGACGTTGCGCTGAGCGCCCTGAAGGGGCGCGGGGAACTGCGCGACCAGCCCCCACACACACCTGCGGATACACACCGTCCGAAAGCCGCGAGCTCTTGTTCGAAACCCTTCCTAACCTCAGGAGCATGATGAACCCCCGCCGTCCCGACCTCCTCGCAGCCGGCGCAGCGACCGTCACCGTCGTCCTGTGGGCCTCCGCCTTCGTCTCCATCCGGAGCGCCGGAGCCGAGTACTCGCCGGGCGCGCTGGCGCTGGGACGGCTCCTCGCGGGAGTCGTGACGCTGGGCGCCATCTGTCTCGTACGACGAGAAGGGCCGCCCCCGCGGGCCGCGTGGCCCGGCATCCTGGTCTCCGGCATCCTCTGGTTCGGCTTCTACATGGTCGCCCTGAACTGGGGCGAGCAGCAGGTGGACGCCGGGACCGCCGCTCTCGTCGTGAACATCGGCCCCATCCTCATCGCGCTGCTCGGCGCACGGATACTCGGCGACGCGCTGCCGCCGAGGCTGCTCGCGGGGATGGCCGTGTCGTTCGCGGGAGCGGTCGCGGTGGGGCTGTCCATGTCGGGTGAGGGAAAGTCGTCGGTGCTCGGCGTCGCACTGTGTCTACTCGCCGCGGTCACGTATGCCGGCGGGGTCGTGGCGCAGAATTCCGCTCTCGGTGCGGCGAGCGCGCTCCAGGTGACCACGTACGGCTGTCTCGTCGGGGCCGTGGTCTGTCTGCCGTTCGCGGGGCAGCTGGTCCACGAGGCGGCTGACGCGCCCGTGTCGGCGACCCTCAACATGGTCTATCTGGGCGTCTTCCCGACCGCCCTCGCGTTTACGACCTGGGCCTACGCGCTGGCCCGCACCACGGCCGGGCGTATGGGGGCCACCACCTACGCCGTGCCGGCGCTCGTCGTGCTGATGTCCTGGCTGGCGCTCGGCGAGGTGCCGGGGCTGCTCACCCTGGCGGGCGGGGTGCTGTGTCTCGCGGGTGTCGCGGTCTCCCGTTCGCGTTCGCGGGCCGCGGCCGCCGGGCCACGGCCCGCGAAGGCCACCGGATCAGCGTGAACGCGCCCGGTCCGCAAGGACCTTGATGGAGAGCAGGGCGATCACCGAGAGCGCGATGATGTAGGCGGCCACCGACATCGACGTGCCCGTCGTCTCCAGCAGCAGCACCATCAGGAACGGCGCGAGGCCGCCGCCGCAGACGGCCGCTATCTGGTAGCCGAGGGAGGCACCGGTGTAGCGCATCTCCGGCGTGAACAACTCGGCGAACAGGGCGGCCTGAGGGCCGTACATGATGCTGAGGAAGCAGCTGGCGACGAACGTGCCGACCGCCAGCCACAGCAGCGAGCCGGTGTCGATCAGGAGGAAGAGCGGTATCGCCCACAGGGCGATGCCCACGGCTCCGAGCGTGTAGATCCGGATGCGGCCGTACCGGTCGGAGAGCGCCGCGGCCGCCGGGATCAGGACGAGCTGGGTGAGGCTGACGCAGAGGGAGACGGTGAGGACCGCGCTCTTCTTCATGTCCAGTTCGCGGGTCGTGTAGTCGAGGACGCCGGTGATGAGGATGTAGAAGGTCGCGGTGTTCACGGCGAAGGAGCCGCCGGCCAGGAAGACCGTGCCGAGGTGGTCGCGCAGGATGGTGCGCAGCGGGGAGCCCTGCTGCGACTTCTCCTGCTCGGCCAACGCCTTCTCCGCGTCCCGGAATTCGGGGGTCTCCTCGACCTTGGCGTGGATGTACCAGGCGAGGCCGAGCACGAACAGGCCGATGAGGAAGGGCACGCGCCAGCCCCAGGCGGCGAACTGGGTGTCCGTGGTGAAGGCACCGGCCAGCAGGAAGACGGTGTTGGCGGTCACGACGCCGATGGGGACGCCGAGTTGGACGACGCTGCCGTAGATGCCGCGCTTGCCCTCGGGGGCGTACTCGGTGGCCAGCAGCATCGCGCCGCCCCACTGCGCGCCGACAGCGATGCCCTGGAGGACGCGGAGGGTCACGAGGAGGATTGGCGCGGCGACGCCGATCGTCTCGTACGTCGGCAGCAGGCCGATGCCGGTGGTCGCCAGGCCCATGAGGGTGAGCGCGAGGACCAGCATCGGCTTGCGGCCGCGCTTGTCGCCGAGGTGGCCGGCGACGATGCCGCCGATCGGGCGGGCGAGGAAGCCGACGGCGAAGGTCGCGAAGGAGGCGAGGACTCCGGCGGTGGAGCTGCCCGCCGGGAAGTACAGGTCGCCGAGGACGAGGGCGGCCGCGATGCCGAAGACGAAGTAGTCGTACCACTCGACGGCTGAGGCGAGCGCGGCGGCCGTGGCGACGCGGCGGCGGTTGACCGTGGGGAGGGCGGTCGGGGTGATGGGCTGAGCGGAGGGGGCCATGTCCATGCGGTGCACACTCCGATGGGTGCGGTGGGGACGTTGGCGGCGAACATACTAACCGGACGGTATGGAGGCAATGGTTGTGCCGGAAGGTTGCCCGGAGCACTCATGGGGCCCGTGGGCATGCCACCGGCCCCGGCCTCCCATGAGGTCGGGGCCGGTGCACGGCGCTCTAGAAGACGACCAGCGCCCTGCCGCCCTTGCCCGCGAGCATGTTCTCGAAGGCCGCCGGGATGCCGTCCAGGGCGATCCGCTCCGTCACCAGCGAGCCCAGGTCCAGACGGCCCGCGCGGACGTGCTCGGCGAGCACCGGGAGGTCCTCCGCCGGGTTCGAGTTGCCGTAGACGCAGCCGGAGAGGGTGCGGCCCCAGTGGAAGATCTCCAGGGCGTTGAAGGTGACCTGCTGGTCCTTGCCGCCGATGCCGACGACCGTCGTACGGCCGCCTCGGCGGGTGGAGTCCCAGGCGGTGCGGATCGTCGTCGCGCGGCCGACGCACTCGACGGCGACGTCGACGCCCTGCTTGCCGGTCAGGCCGCGGATCTCGCGGGCAGTGTTCTCGGAGGCGACGACGTAGTCGGTGGCGCCGGCCTCGCGGGCCAGTTCCTCCTTCGCCGGGGAGACGTCGACCGCGACGATCTTCGCGGCGCCCGCGATCCGGGCCGCCTGGAGAGCGGCGAGGCCCACTCCCCCGACGCCGTACACCGCGACCGTCTCGCCCTCGCGGACCCGTGCCGAGTGGTGGACGGCGCCGTAGCCGGTGAGGACCGCGCAGCCCAGGAGGGCGGCGTCGGTGAGGGGGATGCCCGCGGGGAGCGGCAGGACGCAGGAGGCCGGGACGACCGTCTCCTCGGCGAACGCGGCGACGTTCAGGCCGGGGTGGAGGTCGGTGCCGTCGGCGGTGCGGGCGTAGACGTCCGCCGCGCCGTTGAGGGCGTTGGCGCACAGCCAGACCTCGCCGAGCGAGCAGGCATGGCAACTGCCGCAGGAAGGGGCCCAGTTGAGGATGACGTCGGCGCCGGGAGCGACGCCCGTGACGCCCTCGCCGACGGAGACCACCGTGCCCGCGCCCTCGTGCCCGAGCACGGCCGGGACCGGTACCCGCATCGTGCCGTTGGACAGGGACAGGTCGGAGTGGCAGACGCCGGCGGCGGCGAGGCGGACGCGGACCTGGCCGGGGCCGGGGTCCGGGAGCTCGATGTCGGTGACCTCCAGGGGAGCGCCCACGGCGGGAAGGACTGCTGCGCGAACCACGTGAAGGCTCCTCAGAACTGCAGGGACTTGGTCTGGAGATACTCGGCGAGACCGTGCGAGCCGAGCTCGCGCCCGACGCCGGACTGCTTGTAACCGCCGAACGGGGCAAGGGGGTTGAAGCGGCCGCCGTTGATGTCGACCTGGCCGGTGTCCATCCGGCGCGCGAAGGCCACCGCCTCCGCCTCCTCACCGGCCCAGACGGCGCCCGCGAGGCCGTACACCGTGCCGTTGGCGATGCGCAGGGCGTCCTCCTCGTCCTCGTAGCGCAGGATCGACAGGACCGGGCCGAAGATCTCCTCCTGCGCGATCGTCATGTCGGGCGTGACGTCGGCGAAGACCGTGGGCGCCACGAAGCAGCCCTGCTCGCGCGGGGATTCGGGGCCACCCGCGACGAGGCGCGCGCCCTCGGCGACGCCCTTCTCGATGTAACCCCGCACGCGGGCCTGCTGCTTGGCGTTGACGACCGGGCCGATACGGTCGCCGTACTTGGCGGCGGCGGTGGCGGCGAGTTCGACCGCCTCCTCGTACTGCTCCCGGTGGACGAGCATCCGCGTCCAGGCGCTGCACGTCTGGCCGGAGTTGGACATCACGTTGGCGACGCCGACGTTGACCGCCTTGGCGAGGTCGGCGCTCGGCAGGATCACGTTGGCGGACTTGCCGCCGAGTTCCAGGGCGACCTTCTTGATCGCGGCACCGGCCGTCGCGCCGATCTGCCTGCCGACGGCCGTGGAGCCGGTGAAGGAGACCAGGTCGACGTCCGGGTGCTCGGCGAGGGCCTGTCCCGCGACCGGGCCGAGGCCGGTGACGAGGTTGAAGACGCCCGCCGGTACGCCGGCCTCGTGGACCGCCTCGGCGAAGAGCTGGGCGACGAGCGGGGTGTCCTCGGCGGGCTTCAGGACGACCGTGCAACCGGCCGCCAGAGCGGGGGCGACCTTGGCGACGATCTGGTGCAGCGGGTAGTTCCAGGGCGTGATCGCGCCCACCACGCCGATCGGCTCCTGGCGGACGATCGAGTTGCCGACCTGCTCCTCGAAGGCGTAGGTCGCCGCCAGCTCGGCGTACGAGGCCGCGACCGCGAGGGGAACGGCGGCGTGGACGTTCTCGGAGAACTTCAGGGGCGAGCCCAGCTCGGCGGTGACCGTCTCGGCGATCTCGTCCTTGCGGGCCACCAGGACGTCCCGGAGGGCGGCCAGCCGGGCGGCCCGCTCGGCCGGTGCCGTCGCGGCCCAGGCCGGGAGGGCGGCACGGGCGGCCCGTACGGCGGTGTCGACGTCCTCGGCGGTACCGGCCGGGACCCGGCCGATCACCTGCTCGTCGACCGGGTTCACGACCTCGATCGCGTCCCGGCCGGCGGCGGGCCGCCACTCGCCGTCGATGTACATGCCGTCGTGTGCCTTCATGGTGCTTTCCTCCCGGCGGGGCCGTGTCGTCGTCCGGCTCAGTCCGCCTCATAAACTAGCGGCGATAGTTTTCACGCGCCAGACGCCCCGGTACGTGACGCATGCCATCAGAAGTCGACCCGGGCCCTGTCGTCCACCCTCCCCACGGACTCCTGGCCGAAAGCCTTCTCGTACGCCCGCCGGATCTCCTCGATCTTCCGGTCGCTGGCCCCCGCCCGAGCGACCGGGTAGAGCAAGGTCAGCTCGTACGACCGCTCCCTCTCGATCGTCCCGCCGGCGTCCCGCCACTGCCCGCGGCCGGTCTGCACCGTGAGGCCGTCCGGGAAGTCGGGCGTGACCTCCTTGTCGACGAAGCCCATGAACTGCTTGTCGGTGACCGCCGGGCCGCCCTCGGGCCGCTCGGTGCCGAAGAGGAGCGAGGTCTCGATGTACGGCTCCCCGCGCCGCGGTGTCCCGTCGTCGAGGGTGGCGTACGCGGTGGGAGCGCCGACGGCGAGCAGCAGACCGACGGCGGTGAGGACGGCCCGGGGCCGGGTGAAGTGCGCGTTCATGTGCTCATGCCTAGCGGGCCTCGCTCCTCGGGACCTGGGAGCCGCGCCGGGTGGGGCGGGACTCGGGGCCTGTCCGGCGGAACGGACGACGGCACCGCGCTCTTTTCCGCTCACTCCTCCAGGTCCGGCAGCCGTGCCGGGGCCGGGCAGACGCGTTCGCCGTGCTGGTCGAAGACGAACAGGTGGGCGAGGTCGACGAGCAGGGGGACCTGCATGCCGTGGCGGAAGTCGATGTCGGGGGTGGTGCGGACGATCAGGTCGCCGGGGAGGCGGCCGTCCGGAGGTGTCACGGGGGCGCTGTCCCTCGGCTCGTCGAGGACGACCACCGGACCGGCCCGCAGGGCGCCCGTGCGTTCCCTGAGCCGGTCCAGGACGCGGGCGCCGCCCTCGCGGCGGCGGCGCCGGGTGGGGCGGGCGACGGGGCGCGGAGCCTCCAGGTCCGGCACGACGGCGGGGCTGGAGCCGGTGTTGAAGTGGACGAGGACCTCGTGCCCCTGGAACTCCACGTGCTCCACGAGACCGGTGAGCGCCACCTCGCCGGGCCGCGCGGCGGACGGCTTGGCGATCCGGACCGCCTCCGAGCGCAGGCCCACGATGACCTCCCGGCCCTGCTGCACCCGGAGCAACTGGTGGTCCAGGGAGAGCGGTTCGGGCAGCCGCAGGAACTGCTTGCCGAGGCTGATGGTCATCGCGCCGCCGAGCGGGGCGCGCACCAGGCCGCGCAGGAGGTTGATGCGCGGGGTGCCGATGAAGGCGGCGACGAAGACGTTGCGGGGCAGCGCGTACACCGAGCGCGGGGTGCCGACCTGTTGCAGGACGCCGCCGCGCATGACGGCGACCCGGTCGCCGAGGGACATGGCCTCGGACTGGTCGTGGGTGACGTAGATCGTGGTGACGCCCAACTGGCGGGTGAGCGCGGATATCTCGGCGCGCAGATGGTTGCGGAGTTTCGCGTCGAGGTTGGACAGCGGCTCGTCCATCAGGAACACGGAGGGATGGCGGGCGATGGCCCGGCCCATGGCGACGCGCTGGCGTTCACCGCCGGAGAGCTGGGCGGGGAAGCGGTCCAGGAGCTCCTCGATGCCCAGCATGCGGGCGGTGGCGTCCACGCGGGGACGCGGGTCGGCGCCGGGGGCTTCGAAACGCAGCGGGAAGCCGATGTTGTCGCGGCTGGTCATGCTCGGGTACAGGGCGAAGTTCTGGAAGACCATCGCCATGTTCCGGCCGGACGGCGGCAGGTCGTTGGCGAACTCGCCGTCCAGCAGCAGGTGGCCCTCGTCGATCTCCTCGAGGCCCGCGATCATCCTCAGCACGGTGGACTTGCCGCAGCCGGAGGGTCCGAGCAGGACGAGGAATTCGCCGGGCTCGATGTCCAGTGACATCCGGTCCACCACCCGGGCACCCCGGGTGTAGCTCTTGCTCACGTCGTGCAACGAGATGGCGCGTGTCATGGCAGGTGTCCCCGAGGGCCGGCTGAGCGCTGATGCTCGGTGGTCGGATGCCCCGCCCGGGTCGAACGGGGCTCGTGGGTCACGGAAGTTAACGGAATGTGCGCGCCGGGGGGAAGAGAACGGGCAGGATCGGACGGTGCCGTCCAGCAAGTGAGAAAACGGACGCTCGCATTCAGCGCCGGGCGGCGACCGCGGGCGGCTTGCGGACCTCGACGAGGTGGGCGAAGACGACCACGTTGCCCGAGTAGCCGGTCCTGCGGTCGTAGTTGCCGCCGCAGGTGATCAGCCGCAGTTCGGGGCGGCCCCGGTTGCCGTACACCTCGCGGTTGGGGAACCGGTCCTTCTCGTACGTCTTGATGGCGTCGACGGCGTACACGGCGACCCGTCCGTCGGCGCGCGTCACCTCGATCAGGCGGCCGCGCCGCAGTTCACCGAGGCCGGCGAAGACGGCCGGTCCGGTGTCGGTGTCGAGGTGGCCCACGGCGACGGCGGTGCCCTGCTGTCCGGGGGACGGGCCGGCCTCGTACCAGCCGACCCGGTTCGCGTCGTCGTCGGGAGGTGCGGGCAGCCGCCGTTCGCGGTCGAGCCGCAGGTTCATGACAGGGGCGTCGACATCGAGGAAGTCGATGGCGAGACGGGTCGCGCGGGAGCGCGGCAGGGCGGGCCGCGGTGCGGGTGCCGAGGGCGGTGCGGCCTTCGGCGGGGGCCGCCGCGGCACGGCGGGGCGGCGCGGGGCCGGCTCCGCGGTGCGCGGCGGTGCGTCCGGGCGACGCGAGGCCGGGTCCTGGGCTCGCCGCGGTACGTCCGGACTTCGCGGGACCGACACCCCGGTGCCGAGCGGACGCCGTTGCGCGGCCCCGCGGGCGTCGGTCCGGACCGTGGCGGGCGCTGCCGCCGGGGGGCCGGGCGGGGCGGCCTCGACCGCCCCGCCCGACTCCTCGCCCTGGGTCCACCAGACGCCGCCCGCCACCAGCGAGACGGTCATCACGACCGTTCTCGCCAGGCGGTAGGCGCGCGTCCGGTACCAGGGCCTGCGTCGACGACTACGCGCCATGCGGGCGACGGCGGAGCCGGAACCACACCACCCCGCCGGCCGCGGCCACACCTACGGCCGCGGCGCCGGCGACCGGGGCGAACGCCTGGTCGCGCGCGATGCCGCCGCCACCGGCGGGCGGGCCGCCGTGCGGACCGCCCGTGCCACCGGGCGGGGTGACGCAGTCGACCTTGAACACCTTGTGCTTGCCCGCACCCGACCCACCGGTGATGTTCCAGGTGAGCTTGTACTGCCCGTCGGGCAGCGTGTAGTCCAGCGTGTGCCCGGCGCCCGTCGGGAGCGCGAGCTCACCGGAGAGCGTGGCACCGTTGGTGACGGGGGGCTGGGTCACGATGTTCCAGGTGATCGCCTGGCCCGGGTCGAAGTTGGCGGCGTCGATGTAGAACTTGCAGACCTTCGGCTCGTCCCGCGGGTCGCCGTACGGCGTGCGCTGCACGCTGTCGTAGGGCGCCGTGTGGATCTTGACGGTGCCGTTGTCCCCGGGCGCCAGTGGCACGGCACCCGCCGTGGCCATCCCGGACAGCGGGCCGAGCGCGACGGTGAGTGCCGCGAGCGCGGCGGTGCGCGCTCCGGCTCGGCGGGCGAGAGACGTGGTGGGCATACGAAGTCCTCCGAGTCAGGTGATTGTCGTACAAATCACGCTTCACCTGACTCTCTTTCACATCCCGCTCGCCAGTGGGCGGAAGCTCGCCCTACGACTCGTCAGTCATCGCTCGTCCGGCCCAAGGCGACCCCCGGCCGGGAGGGCGCGACAGGCTCCGCGGCCGGCCTCGCCGGTGAGCGCAGCGCCACGCCCGAGGAGAGCAGCAGGAGCACGCCCAGCATCACGAACGGTGCCGCCACGCCCGCCACGCCCGCCACCAGGCCCGCCGTGGCGGGGGCGGCGACCTGGCCCAGGCGGTTGCCGGTCAGCCGGAGCGCGAGGGCCGTGGAGCGGGCGCCGTCGGGGGCCGCCTGGACGACCGTCGTCATGGACAGCGGCTGTCCGACACCGAGGCAGAAGCCGAGCGCGGCGAGCATCACGGCGAGCGCCCGCACCGGCACCGGCAGGGCGATCCCCGCGCACAGCAGGGCCGCCAGCAGGCAGGTGACGGTGAGCAGGAGCGCGCGGCCCAGCAGTCGCAGCAGCGGGGTCAGCACCAGCCGACAGGCGATCGTGGCCGCCGCGCGGAGGCTCAGCAGCAGACCGATGACGGAGGGCGCGATACCGCGGTGTTCGCCGACCACCGGGAGGTAGGCGGTGAGGATGTCGGTCGCGGACAGCACGGCGAGGCTGACGAAGATGCCGGCGGGCACGCCCCGGGCCCGGAGGATGCGCTGGACGGGGACGCGATCACCGTGTCCCGTACGGGACTTGGCCGCCGTGTCGCGTTGCTCTATGCGCCACAGCGAGGTGAGCGCGACCGCGCCACCGGCCCCCGCCACGATCAGCGCGAGCGCGCTCGTGCCCGCCATGTCCGGGCCGCCGATCAGCGCGCCCGCCGCGACGGGGCCGACGAGTTGGCCGAGGGAGGCGCCGATGGTGAAGTGGCCGAAGTTGCGGTCCTGTTCGTGCGGCGCGGACTGGCGGGCGACGAGGGACTGGGCGCCGATCACGAAGCAGAGGTGGCCGAGGCCCATCACTCCGCTCCAGACGGCCATCGCCCACAGGGAGTTCGCGATACCGCTCAGCGCACAGCCGCCGGATATCAGGACCACGCCGGCCGGCAGCAGGGGCGCGCACCGGCCGTGGTCGGTACGGCGCCCCAGGGGGACCGCGGCGAACAGCGGGAGCAGGGCGTAGACCCCCGCGATCACACCGATCGCCCGCTCGTCCGCGCCCAACGCCAGCGCCCGGTAGGAGACGGCGGGCCGGGCCATCGACACCGCCCCCTGCGCGAAGCTGAAGGCGATGACGAGGCGGAGCAGCCAGCCGCGGTTCCCACCGGGCGCCATGTTCACGTCCTCCGTTTCAAGCCCCCTGTGCCGGGGCCCCTGTTGCACGTCCTCGGGTCCAAGTCCCCCGTGAACCGGGTCAGATGATGCCGAACACGATCCCCGCCGCCAGGATGAGCAGGCAGGTCAGCGCGGCCCACTTCACCACGAACCTGGTGTGGTCGCCGAACTCGACCTTCGCCATGCCGACGAGGACGTAGACGGCCGGGACGAGCGGGCTCGACATGTGCAGCGGCTGGCCGACGAGGGAGGCGCGGGCCATCTCCAGCGGCGAGACCCCGTGCGCGGCGCCGGCCTCGGCGAGGACCGGAAGGACACCGAAGTAGAAGCCGTCGTTCGACATGAAGTAGGTGAGCGGGAGGCTCAGCAGACCGGTGACGAGGGCCATGTGCGGGCCCATGCCCTCGGGGATGACGTCGACCATCCAGCGGGCCATGTGGTCGACCATGCCGGTGCCCTGGAGGACGCCCGTGAAGACGGCGGCGGCGAAGACCATGCCGGAGACGTTCAGGACGTTGTCGGCGTGGGCGGCGAGCCGGGCCTTCTGGTCGGGGATGTGCGGGAAGTTCACGGTGAGCACGAGCGCGGCACCGAGGATGAACAGCACCGGGATCGGCAGCCACTCCATGATCATGGAGGTGAGCAGGGTGACGGTGACCAGCGCGTTGAACCAGTAGAGCTTGGGACGCAGGGTGGCGCGGTTCGGGTCGAGGACCGTGAAGCGCTCCTCGTCGTCGTCATCCTCGGCGTCGGTGCCGGAGCCGGAGCCGCCGGTGACCTTCTCGGTGCCGGACGCGCCGGAGCCGGAACCGGCGCCCACGAGAACCGTCTCGGCCTCCTTCTCCTCGACCTTCTCCTCCACCAGGATCTCGCCCAGCGTCAGCACGCCCAGCCGCTTGCGCTCCCGCAGACCCAGGAAGTACGAGAGGACGAAGACACCCAGCAGGCCGACGAGCAGGGCCGGGATCATCGGGACGAAGATGTCGCTGGCGTCGAGCTTGAGCGCGGTGGCGGCGCGGGCGGTCGGGCCGCCCCACGGCAGGGTGTTCATGACGCCGTTGGCCATGGCGGCCACACCGGTCATCACGACCAGGCTCATCTTCAGGCGCTTGTACAGCGGGTACATCGCCGAGACCGTGATCATGAAGGTGGTCGAGCCGTCGCCGTCGAGCGAGACGATCGCCGCGAGGATCGCCGTACCGACCACGATCCGCATCGGGTCGGCCTTGGCGAACTTCAGGATCCCCCGCACGATCGGGTCGAAGAGACCGACATCGATCATCACACCGAAGTAGACGATCGCGAACATGAGCATCGCCGCGGTGGGGGCGAGGCTGGTGACGCCGTCGATGACGTAGTCACCGAGGTGGGCGCCCTTCCCTACGAAGACACAGAACAGTGCCGGGATCAGCACGAGCGCCGCGATCGGCGACATCTTCTTCATCATGATCAGGACCAGGAAGGTCGCGATCATTCCGAAGCCGAGGATGGTCAGCATGAGTGGATACCTAACGTTCGCCCTTGAACTCCCACCGGAGTCGGCAGTGCGTTGACGTTAGGACCCGTCAAGCGGCGTTAACAAGACGTTGACATGCGAGCAATAAGCGCAAAACTGCTGGTCACAGCTTTGCGCTGCTCACAGGGCCGCGACGGTGGCCACATTTACGGGTACGCCGTTGAGGACGGCGTTGCCCGACAGGGGGTCGAGCAGGCTGCCGTCGAGGAGCTGGTTGACGTTGACGCCGGGCTCCTTCAGGGCGTGGGTGAGCCGGGTGCCGGGCCGGTCGTGCCCCCAGCCGTGCGGCAGGCTCACCACGCCCGGGCGCACGCTGTCGGTGACCTCGGCCGGGGCGATCACCTCTCCCCCGGCCCCCTTCACGCGTACGGCCGCCCCGTCCGCCACGCCGAGCCGCCCGGCGTCCTCGGGGTGGATGTGCAGGGTGCAGCGGTTGGTGCCGCCGGTGAGGGCGGGGACGTTGTGCATCCAGCTGTTGTTGGAGCGCAGATGCCGGCGCCCGACGAGGACGAGCCCCTCGGGACGCTCGGCGAGGGCCTGCCGCAGCCGCGGCAGATCGTCGACGATCGGCTGGGCCAGCAGCTCGACCTTGCCGCTGCGCGTCTTCAGCGGCTGCGGCAGCCGCGACGCGAGCGGTCCGAGGTCGATGCCGTGCGGATGCGCCAGCAGCCGCTCCAGGGTCAGCCCGTCCGGCCGTACGCCGAACCCGTCGCCGTACGGGCCGAGGCGCAGCATCATGTCGAGCCGTCGCTCGGGGCCGCTGACTCCGGTGAGCTGTGCGGCGAGTTCCTTCGGGTCGCGGCCGTGCACCGGGGACCACGACTCCTTGACCGCCTTGCCGAGGGTCTGCCCGATGACCAGGTCGTCGACGGCCGACGGGTCGGCGCCGTGCATACCGGTCGCGGCGAGGACCAGCCGGGCCAGGATCTCGGTCTCCGCCATCCGGCCGGGCTCCAGGGGGACCGCGGGGCGGTTGTAGCGGACCTGGTTGCGGACGGCGAGGGTGTTGAAGGCGAAGTCGTGGTGCGGGCTCTGGGAGGGCGGGGGCGGCGGCAGGACGACGTCGGCGTGGCGCGAGGTCTCGTTGAGATAGGGGTCGACGCTGACCATGAAGTCGAGCGAGTCGAGCGCCTTGTCGAGCCGGTCGCCGTCGGGCACGGACAGCACGGGGTTGGCGGCCACGGCGATGAGCGCCCGGATCGGCTCGCCCTCCTCGGTCGCGGTGTCGATCTCCTCGGCGAGCGCGGAGATCGGCAGCTCGCCCTTCGCCTCGGGGTGCCGGCTCACTCGGGAGTGCCAGCGGCCGAGCGCGAAGCCGTGGCTCGGTCCGGCGGGCCGGGGCGTCCGGTCGGTGGCGGCCTGCGGGAAGAGCGCGCCGCCGGGGCGGTCGAGGTTGCCGGTGAGGATGTTCAGTACGTCGACCAGCCAGCTGGCGAGGGTGCCGTGCGGGACGGTGCAGCTGCCGATGCGGGCGTAGACGGCGGCGGTGGGGGCGGCGGCGAGTTCGCGGGCCAGGGTGCGGATGGTGCCGGCGTCGATGTCACAGGCTCCGGCGACGGCCTCGGGGGTGAAGTCCTCCAGTTCCCGCGGGAGTTCGTCGAGGCCCAGGAGGTGCGGGGCCAGCTCCCCGGTGTCCACGAGGTCTTCCTCGAACAGCACGTACGCCATCGCCGCCAGCAGCAGCGCGTCCGTACCGGGGCGGATCGCGAGGTGACGGTCGGCGAGCTTGGCCGTGCGGGTACGGCGGGGGTCGATGACGGTGAGGGTGCCGCCGCGGGCCTTGAGCGCCTTGAGCTTGCCGGGGAAGTCGGGGGCGGTGCACAGACTGCCGTTGGACTCCAGGGGGTTGGCGCCGATCAGCAGCAGATGGTCGGTGTGGTCCAGGTCCGGCACGGGGATCGCGTTGGCGTCTCCGAAGAGCAGCCCGCTGGAGACGTGCTTGGGCATCTGGTCGACCGTGGAGGCGGTGAAGACGCTGCGGGTGCCGAGGCCGGCGAGCAGGACGGGCGGGTAGAGGGCGCCGGCCATGGTGTGGACGTTGGGGTTGCCGAGGACGGCGCCCACGGCGTTCGGCCCGTACCGCTCGACGATCGGCCGCAGCCCCGCGGCCACCGCGTCGAACGCCTCCTCCCAGCTGGCCTCGCGCAGCTCGCCGTCCTCGCGTACGAGCGGGGTGCGCAGCCGGTCGGGGTCACCGTCGACGGCACCGAAGGACGCGCCCTTGGGGCAGATGAACCCCTTGCTGAAGACATCGTCGCGGTCACCGCGGGCGCCGGTGACCCGGGTCCCCTCGATGGTGAGCGTCAGGCCGCAGGTGGCCTCGCACAGGGGGCAGATACGCAGGGCGGTGCGGGACACGGGTCCTCCTGGGGGCGACGGTGCCTGTTCCGGCGAGGATACCGACCGGTAGGCATGGAGGGGAGGGGGTGCGGGGGTGAGGTCGGAAAACGGCGAGCTGTCGTGCGGCGGCGGTCAGCCGAAGAGGATCACGCCGTTGCGGTGCCGTTCAGTCCAGCACCCGCGCCAAATACGCCCGCAGCATCTCCCGGGCCTCCGCGATGACCCGCTCGTCCCCCTCCGGAGCCACCCGGAAGGCCAGGTGGACGAGGGTGTCGGCCGTTTCCACGGCGATCAGGAAGGTGCGCCGCAGGTCCTCGTCCGGCTCGCGGTCGATGTATCCGGAGAGGAGGTCGGTGAGGCGGTCGGCGACGCGGTGGTTCGGTTCGGCGTGGCGGGCGCCGACCGGGATCTGGTTGCCGAAGTCGACGAGGGAGAAGCCGGGGGCGGTGCGTTTCATGGCGAGGTACTCGTCGAGGACCGCGTCCATCGCGGCTCGCCAGCCGCCGCCCGTGGCCTCCTTGAGGCGCTCGGTGACACGGGCGGTGAACCGTTCGAGGTTGCGCTGGGCGAGGGCGTCGGCCATCTGCCGCTTGTTGCCGAAGAAGCGGTAGACGGAGCCGATGGGGACGCCCGCGCGCTGGGCGACGGCCCGGGTGCTCAGGTCGTCGTAGCCGACCTCGTCGAGGAGGTCGGCGCAGGCGTCGAGGATCCTGGTCAGCCGTTCGGCACTGCGCCGCTGCACGGGCGCTCTGCGTAGCGATGTCGCGTCGGGCACGGACGTCATGATGCCTGTCCGCCGCGGTCCGGTGAACCTCGCCCCCCGGTACGAAGACGGTCGGCCGGTGCACTCAGTGCGGACGGTCCCGCGGTGGCCTCGGTGCCCGACGCCGTGATGTCGGCCGCGCTCTCGACGGGTTCGCCGTCGACGACCCACACGGTGCCGTCGTCGGCGTGCAGCCGTGCGGTGACGGTGTGCGTGCCGCGGGGGACGAGGTCGGCGGGGATGTGGCACTCGGGGGTGCGCAGCCGGGAGACGAGGGTGCCGTCCACGAAGAGGTACACCAGGCCGCGGCCCTTGACCGCCTTCGGCTTCGTGCCGGGCGGGGAGAAGCGGAAGTTCTCCACGCTCAGGTGCACGTCCCAGCTGTCGTCGTCGTCCGGCAGCACCTCGATGTCCACCTCGGGCGCGTTCTCGTCGTCCACCTCGCGGTAGTGACGCCCGTCCTCGTCGGTGTCGTCGAGGACCTTGCCCACCGGCGACGGCGACACCGCGCTGTTCTCCTGTTCCCGCGCATGATCGGAACCGCAGCTCGCGGTTCCGGCCCACAGAAGGACACAGACCGCGAGCGCGGCCGGCAGCGTCCGCGTCCACGACATGCCCGGGAGACTAGAACAACGCTCCGAAAGCCGAATCCCCCTTGAGTCTGGTTCTCCTCCTCCCTGATGAGGAGGCCCACCGCCGAAAGCACCCCCCACGGCCCTCTTGCGCCCACGAAACCGCAATCCTACGGTGATACATAGGAATCAGAGTCGCAAGGGAGCGATCATGAGCGGGGAAGCGCGGAAGACCGCGGAGGGGCTGACCTACCTCTCCGGTTTCGGCAACGAGCACAGCTCGGAGGCCGTCCCCGGGGCACTGCCGGAGGGTCGCAACGCACCACAGCGCGCACCCCTCGGTCTCTACGCGGAGCAGCTCAGCGGCACGGCGTTCACCGAGCCCCGGGCCCACAACCGCCGCTCCTGGCTGTACCGGATCCGCCCCTCGGCCGCCCACCCGGCGTTCGCCCACACCCACAACGGCTGGATCCGCTCGGCCCCCTTCACCGAGTCCGTGCCCGACCCGAACCGGCTGCGCTGGAACCCCCTGCCGGAGCCGAGGGAGGGGACCGACTTCCTGGCCGGCCTGTGGACCCTGGGCGGCAACGGCGACACCACCCAGCGCACCGGCATGGCCGTGCACCTCTATCACGCCACCGACTCCATGGACCGCGTCTTCAGCGACGCCGACGGCGAGCTGCTGATCGTCCCCGAACAGGGCGGCCTGCTGCTGCGCACCGAGTTCGGCCTGCTGCACGCCGAGCCCGGCCATGTGGCCCTGATCCCGCGCGGCGTCCGCTTCCGCGTGGAGCTCCTCGACGCCTCCGCCCGCGGCTACGTGTGCGAGAACTACGGCGCCCCCTTCCAGCTGCCCGACCTCGGCCCGATCGGCGCCAACGGCCTCGCCAACGCCCGTGACTTCAAAGCCCCCGTGGCCGCCTACGAGGATGTCGACGGCCCGGTCGAGGTGGTCAACAAGTTCTGCGGCAACCTCTGGACGGCCGTCTACGACCACTCCCCGCTCGACGTGGTCGCCTGGCACGGCAACCACGTGCCGTACGTCTACGACCTGCGCCGCTTCAATGTCATCGGGTCGATCTCCTACGACCACCCCGACCCGTCGATCTTCACGGTGCTGACGTCCCCGTCGGACACCCCGGGGCTGGCCGGCGTGGACTTCGTCGTCTTCGCGCCGCGCTGGCTGGTCGGCGAGGACACGTTCCGGCCGCCGTACTTCCACCGGAACGTGATGAGCGAGTACATGGGCCTGATCGAGGGCGCCTACGACGCGAAGGCCGAGGGCTTCGTGCCCGGTGGCGGCTCGCTGCACAACATGATGTCGGCGCACGGTCCGGACCGGGAGACCTTCGACCGGGCGAGTGCGGCGGATCTCCAGCCCCAGAAGGTCGACGACGGGCTCGCGTTCATGTTCGAGACGCGCTGGCCGGTGACGCTGACCGCGCACGCGGCCCAGGCGGATCATCTGCAACGGCACTACGACGACGTGTGGAAGGGGCTGGAACGCCACTTCCGCACGGTTTCATGACCTCGTTCGCCTACGGGGCGCGCCGTTGCACTGATCGTCGGCGACCGGTACGGATAGCCCCGTGACCTCCTTCGCGCCGGACTCGATCGTCCTGAACCGCAAGCTGCCGCTCTGGTACCAGGTCTCGCAGTCACTGCGTGCCTCGATACTCGGCCGCTCGCCCCAGGATCCGCTGCGGCTGCCCACCGAGGAGCAGCTGGCGGGCCATTACGGGGTGAGCGTGCTGACCATGCGGCAGGCGCTGAAGGAGCTGGAGGACGAGGGGCTGATCTCGCGCCATCGCAGGCGCGGCACGTTCATCGAGCCGGATGCGCTGCGCGGCGCCCCGGTCCGGCTGCTCGGCTCGGTGGACGCGATCGTGGCCCAGCAGTCGGGCATGGTCACAGAACTGCTCGACCACGGCCGGGGTCCCGTTCCACCCGAACTCGCCGAGTATTTCCCGGACCTGGGCGAGGTGGCGACGTACCACCGCCTGCGGGGCGACGAGAAGACGGGCGAGCCGACCAATCACGCCCGCAACTGGATCCGCCCCGAACTCGGCGCGCGCGTCGACCTGCACGACCTGGTCCGCTGGCCGATGACCAAGGTGCTGCGGGATGTCGTCGGGGCGGACATCAGCCGCATCACGGACACGGTGGAGGCGCGTCTCGCGGACCCGGAGACGGCTCGGCTGCTCCAAGTGCCGCTGCTGAGCCCGATCCTGCACTACACAGGCGTGACGTACGACGGGGAGGGACGGGTGCTGGACGTGGCGGTGATCCACTACCGCGGCGACCGCTTCTCCTTCACGGTGACCCTGGAAGCCAACTGACCCGTGTGTCATCGCCAAGTCGTACGATGCCCAGCGTGACGCACGACGACGCTCCGCTGCTCGCGGACCTCATGCCGTGGTCCGTCGCACCGCCGCGGCTCGGCCGGGGGTGGCCGACGGGCCCCGACCCGGCATCCCTGAAAGCCCGCTGGGACGCCCTGCTGAAGGCCGAGGGCCCGGACAGGGAGGCCCTGTTCGAGCCGACGCGCTCGCGCACCCTGCGCTCCGCGGTGGGGCAGCTGCCGGGGCGGACGGCCGGCACGGAGAAGCTTGCCCGCGCGGCCGGGCCCTGCGCCGAGCCGGTACGCGTCCTGCACGCCCCCTTCGACGAGCACTGGCTGATCCCCGACCACCGGCTGATCGACACGGCCCGGCCCGAGTTGTGGCGGGTGGCGGACGAGCACCAGGTCTTCGTCGCGGAGACCGCAGGCGGCCCCGGCCCCGTGCTGGTCGCCACGCCCCTGCTCCCACTGCTCCGCCCCGGCCGCGTCCGCCCCCTGTACCGGCGGCCTGGCGGGGTGGAGCCCAACCTGACACCGGGTCTGCCGGAGTACCTGGGCGAACGGCTGGGACGCTCCGTGACGCCGTCGGACGTCCTCGCCTGGACCCTGACGGCCGTACGTCCGGACCTCGCCGTCCCCCTCACCGACGACCCCGAGCTCTGGGCGCTCGGCACCGAACTGGGCCACCGTCTCCTGTGGCTCATGCGCCGCGACGGCGACCGTCCCAAGCTCCCCGGCGGCCGCCGCCCCTACGTCCGCGCCCCGCTGCCGTCCCGCCCGCTCGGCCTCCACTACGACCGCGACGAGGAGACCCTGCACCTCGACGAGGGCCGCATCTCCCCCGTGCCCCCGGAGGCCTGGGACTTCGAGGTCAACGGCGTACGTGTCCTGGAGGAGTGGTTCACGGCGAGGACGGCGGAGCCGGAGCCCGGCACCCTGTCGGCGATCCGCCCGGCGACCTGGCCCCAGACCTGGACGTCGGAGCTGCTGGAACTGATCACGATCCTGGCGCTGACCGCGGAAGTGACCCGGCGGCAGGCCGAGTTGACGGTGACGGCACGGATCACGGCGACGGACCTGCGCAAGGCGGGGGTGTTCCCGGTACCGGAGACAGCACGCAGACCGGCCTCGGTGCTGGACCATCACGAGGAGGGCCCGGAAGGCCAGTTGGGGCTGCTGTAGCCCACCCGGGGCGTGACGTGGGAGCGTTCGCGAGCCCGACTGACGGGCTCTGCCGGTGGGTTCGAGCGGGGTGGGGTGGAGGGTGTACCCGCGCCCGATGGACGTACCTGGCGCTGCCGCGTGCCGTGGGGATGACGGACGACGGGGTCGCGGCAGGGCGCCGGGGCGGTACGGCCGGCCGGGCGCGGGTCGAGAACGCCTGAGCGTGCGGGCTAGCGCCCGCCGAACAGCGACCGGCGCAGTCGACGCAGCGGAGCGAAGAGCGAGACGCGACGGACGCGCGCACCCCTGTCGCTGCGACCTTGCGCGGGCTCACGGGCGGTCAGCTCACGCATCAGTGACGTCGCCTCGGCCGCCTCGCGCTGCGGGACGACAGGGCCGCCCAGCACCGAGAGATGGCGGTCGAGCCGCGAACTGGTCGCGCTGCTCCCGCAGGTGATCGCAGGGACCCTCGCCCTGCTGCGCACTGTTATCTGTTCCATGTCACTCCCCACCCGTACGAGTCCACCCGGCCCGGGCAGGGTAACCCTATCGCCCCCTGGGGGCACTCGTGTATCGCGGTCACAGGATTCACCTTCCCCGTAAGGGCGTTGACGACCCCTCTGCGGTTACTCTCCGAATCCAACCGATTTCAGGGCGAGTTGGACAACCGGCTGGGTAGTGGGCTGCGCCGACCCCCCGTCAGGTTCGACGGTTACAGCCAGTGACGTGGCGGACTTGTCGAGACCGGACGTGACCAAGGGCGTGTCGGCAGCGAAGAGCCCGAGGGAGCGCGGTTGCGCGCCGGGGCGCATGAGCCACAACTGGTTCACGCTGTCGGCCGGGATGTCGTCGTATCCGCTGAGGGTGACCACCGCCTTCCCCTCCGATGCGGACGCCACCACTCCGATACTGCGGCCCCGCGCGTCCTTGCCGGTGCTCGCCCGGGCGTCGGGAGCTGCGAGAACGTGGGCGATCTCACTCGACCGAACCCGCTCGGCGTTCAGCTGGTCCCGGGTGTCGTTCGCCTGAACGGCGAACAGGGAGGCGACCACGAGGGCCGCGGCGGCCGTGGCGGTGGCGAACGGCACGAACAGGGGGCGGCGCTCCCGGGGCGCACGGGTGCGCGCGGGTGGTGCCTGTGTGCCCCAGACGTGCGGCGGCAGCTGTGGCTCGTGCACCCGCCGGGGTTGCGCCCGCACGGGTTCCTGCGCGGTGGTGCGGACGGCGGCCAGGACCCGGTCGCGCATCGCGGCCGGCGCCGGGACGGCCATCGACCAGGCGAGGCGTACGGCGTCCTCGGTCAGGGCGCGGACCTCGGCGGCGCAGACCGGACAGCCCCTCACGTGCTTCTCGAAGCGGACCCGCTCGGCGGGCTCCAGGGCGTCGAGCGCGTAGGGCGCGGCCAGGGAATGCGGGTCGTCGCGGCGGAGCAGTTTGTCGAGGAGGCTCACGCCACACCTCCCATGCACTCGCGCATCCGGGTGAGTCCGTCGCGCATACGGGTCTTGACCGTGCCCAGGGGCAGCGAGAGCCGCTCGGCCACTTCACGGTACGTGTAGCCGTCGTAGTAGGCGAGGGTGACGGACTGGCGCTGGAGCTCGGTGAGCCGTTCCAGACAGCGGCGCACCCACTCGCGCTCGAGTCCGGCCTCGACCTCCTCGGTGACGTGGTCGAAGGCGGGGCCGTTCGCCCGCCGGGCCACCCGCAGCTCGCGCTCGCCGGCGGCGCGGGCGCTGCGCACCCGGTCGACGGCGCGGCGGTGGGCGAGGGTGAGGACCCAGGACAGGGCGCTGCCCCGGCCGGGGTCGAACCGCGCGGCGGACCGCCAGATCTCGAGCAGCACCTCCTGGGCCACCTCCTCCGACTGCGCCGGATCCCGCACCACCCGGCGCACCAGCCCGAACACCGGCCCGGACACCAGTCCGTACAGCTCCTCGAATGCCTTCTGGTCCCCGCCCGCAACGAGCACCAGAAGCTCGTCCGCCTCCAAGTCGCCTCCCCCTCCCGCAAAACCGCATCTGGGCCGTCCGGCCCCCCGAGATATTCGCAACGAACCCACCTCCGGATGGGGTTACGGATCGGCGGGCCGAAAACGCGGGTCCCCGTTCGATGAAACATGATCCCGATTCCGCCGTAAGAACGTTTGGGATTCGACCAATCCGCACTGCCGACCGCTCCGAATCAGCGTTCGTCAGGCAAGTTGGGACTGAGGACGGACGGCATGACACCTATCTCCAGGAGCGGTGCGGGGCGCAGGAGCGTCGCGACCCTCATATGCGCTTCGCTGGCCGCCGGAGGGCTCACAGCCGCCGCTGTGGCCGCGCTGGAACCGGGGGCGGCCAACGCCTCCAGTCACCGGGAGGCCCCGCTCATCTCCGGGGACCCCCAGTACGACAACACGGACGTGTACGCCTTCGTCAGCCCGGACAAGCCGGACACGACGACGCTCATCGCGAACTGGATCCCCTTCGAGGACCCGGCCGGCGGACCGAACTTCTTCACGTTCGCCGAGGACGCCCAGTACGACATCCACATCGACAACAACGGCGACGCGCAGGGCGAGCTGCTCTTCCGCTACACGTTCAAGACGCATGTGAAGAACGACAAGACGTTCCTGTACAACACGGGCCCCGTCGAGTCCCTCGACGACCCCGACCTCAACGTCACGCAGACCTACGACATCGAACTCATCAAGCTGAAGAACCAGCACGAGGTGTCGAAGACCAAGGTCGCCGACGACGTGCCCGTGGCACCGTCGAACGTCGGCAAGGCGTCGATGCCGGACTACAACAAGCTGCGCAAGGAAGCGATCCACGAGCTGCCGGGCGGCTCGACGACCTTCGCCGGCCAGGCCGACGACCCGTTCTTCCTGGACCTGCGCGTCTTCGACCTGCTGTACGGCGGAAACCTCTCCGAGGTCGGCCGCGACACCCTCAAGGGCTACAACGTGAACTCGGTCGCCCTCCAGGTGCCGACCGACATGATCACGGAGTCCAAGGACCAGCCGATCGTCGGCATCTGGTCGACGACCCAGCGCAAGAACGCGCAGGGCTACTACTCGCAGGTCTCGCGCCTGGGCATGCCGCTGGTCAACGAGGTCGTCAACCCCATCAAGGACAAGGACAAGTTCAACGCGTCCGCGCCCTGGGAGGACGGCCAGTTCCTGCAGAACGTCACCAACCCGGAGCTGCCGAAGCTCATCGAGGCGATCTACAAGATCGACGCGCCCGACGAGCCGCGCAACGACCTCGTCGACGTCTTCCTGAAGGGCGTCGAGGGCCTCAACCAGCCGCCGCACGTGCGGGCGGCGGAGGAGCTGCGGCTCAACACGTCCATCAAGCCGACCCACGATCCCAAGCGGCTCGGTGTGCTGGACGGCGACAACGCGGGCTTCCCGAACGGGCGTCGGCTCTCCGACGACGTGCTCGATGCCGCGCTCCAGGTCGTCGAGGGTGAACTCCTCGGTGCCAAGAACGACTTGGGCGACGCGGTCGACAAGAACGACAAGAAGTTCGGCAAGTCCTTCCCGTACCTGGCCAACCCGACCGCGGGGTCCCGCGGGAAGCTGGCCAAGGGCACGAGCGGTGGGAACGACGTCCGTAACCAGCTGGGCGACGCGTTGCAGCCGGCCGGCTCCTCCACCGGGATGGACGACAACACTCTGGTCGCCGCGTCGGCCGGTGCCGGGGCTGCCGGTGTCGCTCTGATCGGTGCGGGTCTCATGTGGTGGCGTCGGATGCGGACTCGGGCGTACTAGGCCGTATCCGAGCCGCGGGCCGGTGGGGGTTGTTCGCGCAGTTCCCCGCGCCCCTCAAAGAGGGGCGCTGCTCCCACCGTCCGCTTCGAACTGGCGCGGCCCGCTCGTACTCATCCCCCACGGCGCGGGCCGCGCCTGCACATCCAGCCAGAGCGATCCCTAGGAGAGGGCAATGGTCCCGGGTACGAACGACGGTGGGACGACAGCCACCGGAGGGCGGCTGCGTGCCGTGCAACTCGGCGGTTCCGCCGTTCTGTTGGCCATTGCCCTGACCGCCGGTTCCCTCGCCGTCGGCGCCCTGCGCGAGGACGGCCGTACGACTGTCGCGGCCGCGCCGAGTGCCATGTCGCCGGCGTTGCTCTCCAGCGGGGACCTGGACGCGAGCATCTCCTCGCTCCAGGCCCATCTCCGTTCCCAGCCGAAGGACTTCGGCGGCTGGGCCACCCTCGGGCTCGCCTATGTCGAGCAGGCCCGCACCAAGGGCGACCCCTCCCGTTACCCGCAGGCCGACAAGGCCCTGAAGCGGTCGCTGGAGCTGAAGGCCGGCAACGAGCAGGCCCTCGCCGGCCGTGCCGCCCTCGCGGCGGCCCGGCACGACTTCGCGGACGCCCTGAAGTACGCCGACCGGACCCTGAAGCAGAACCCCTACAACGAACGCGCCCTGTCCTCCCGTATCGACGCCCTCGTCGAGCTCGGCCGTTACGCCGACGCCGCGAAGGCCGCCGACACGGCGGACTCCCGCAAGCCGGGCATCCCCGTCTTCACGCGGTACGCCTACGTCCATGAGCTGCGCGGCGACGTGACCACGGCGAAGCGGGTGCTGAAGCAGGCCTTCGCCTCGGCCTCCACCCCCGGCGATGTGGCGTACGTCGCCACACAGCTCGGCCAGCTCGCCTGGAACCAGGGCGAGTACAAAGAGGCCCTGGATCACTTCGCGCGGGCCCTCGCCGCCGACGAGGACTACCTCCCCGCCCTCGAGGGCCGCGCCCGCGCGCAGGCCGCGAGCGGCGACAAGAAGGAAGCGGTCCGCGGGCTCGAGAACGTCGTCGCCCGCTATCCGCTGCCCGGCCCGCTCGTCGAGCTCGGCGAGCTGTACGCCGAGCGCGGCGACCAGGACCGGGCCGACGACCAGTTCGCCCTGGTCGACGCCTGGACGGCGCTCGCCCGCGCCAACGGCGTCAACGCCGACCTGGACACCGCGCTCGCCGCCGCCGACCACGGCGACAAGAAGGCGGCGCTGCGCGCGGCCCGCGCCGAGTGGGACCGCCGGCACACCGTGCACACGGCGGACGCGCTGGCCTGGGCCCTGCACGTCAACGGCGAGGACGAGGAGGCCCTGCCGTACGCCCGCCGGGCCACCGCGACCGGCTACCGCAACGCCTCCTTCCTCTACCACCGGGGCGTCGTCGAACGCGCCACGGGCCACGAGAAGGACGCCCGCACCCATCTCGAGGCGGCCCTCAAACTGAACCCCGGGTTCTCGACCCTGGGGGCAGGCCAGGCTCGCAAGGCGCTCAAGGACCTGGAGGCCGCCAAGTGAGGTCCCGCAGTCTGTTCACCTCCGGCGCGGCCGTACTCACGGCCGCCTGCGCGCTGGTGCTCCTCCCCTCCGCGGCCGCGAGCGCGCACCCCCTCGGCAACTTCACCGTCAACCGCTACGACGGTCTCGTCGCCGCCCCGGGACAGCTGCGCGTCGACCACGTCGAGGACCTCGCCGAGATCCCGGCGACCCAGGCGAAGCCGGACATCGAGAAGCTGGGCATGACCGGCTGGGCCGCACAGCGGTGCGAGACGGCAGCGCGGGACAGCGAGGTCACCGTCGACGGCCGTACCGCCGCCCTGACGGTCCGGGAGAGCAAGGCTCGTGTGCGGCCCGGTCAGGCGGGGCTCGACACCCTGCGGGTGGAGTGCGAGCTGACGGCACCGCTCCCCGAGAGCTCCACCGTCGCCCTCGGCTTCCGCAGCGCGGGCACGGACTCCGGGCCCGGCTGGCGGGAGATCACCGCGCGCGGCGACCGGATGACGCTGACGGCGTCGGACGTACCGGCGAAGTCGCTCTCCCGCGAACTGACCGAGTACCCGCAGGAGCTGCTCTCCTCCCCCGCCGACACCACGACGGCGGACCTGCGCGTACGCCCCGGCGGCCCGGCACTGTCCGAGGAGCGGGCGGACGCCCCGGCGGCCTCCGTCCTGCCCCGCGGTGCCGACCGCTGGACCCGGGCGCTGGACTCCCTGGTGGCCCGCCACGACCTCACCTTCGGCTTCGCCGCGCTGGCCCTGTTCATCGCCGTAGCCCTGGGCGCGCTGCACGCGCTCGCCCCCGGCCACGGCAAGACCCTGATGGCGGCGGTGGCGACGGCCCGCGGCGGCAAGGCCCGCCTCAAGGACGTCATGCCGCTGGCCGCGTCGGTCACGGTGACCCACACGCTCGGCGTGGTCGCCCTGGGCCTGCTGGTCACGGCGGGCTCGGGGGCGGCGCCCTCGGTGATCACCTGGCTGGGCATCGCGAGCGGGGTGCTGGTGACGGGGGCGGGGCTGACGCTCGTACGACGGGCCTGGCACCACCGCAGGCACGAGCGGGGCCACGGGCACACGCACGGGCCCTCCCATGAGCACGACCACGGACATGACCACGGACACGGCGACGACGGCGGGCACGGGCACGACCCTGCGCACGAGTCCGCCGCGGTCCCCGCGCGTCAGCTGGCCCTGGCCGCCGCGCACAACCGTGCCGCCACCGACACGCACGGCCACCCGCATCACTCGCACGACCATGGCCACGACGACGACCACAGCCACCCGCACCCCCACTCCCACCCCCACGCCCCTTCGCACACCGTCGAGCACACCCACGGCGGCTTCACCCACACCCACTCCACCGCCCCCACCCTCCGCGGCACGATCCTCCTCGGCTTCGCCGGTGGTCTGGTCCCCAGCCCCTCCGCGGTCGTCGTCCTCGTCGGCGCCATGGCGCTCGGCCAGGCGTGGTTCGGCTTCCTCCTGGTCGTCGCGTACGGCGTCGGTCTCGCGCTCACTCTCACCGCGGCGGGGTTCGCCGTCGTGAAGCTGGGTACCGGGATGAATCGGCTGCTGGAGCGGCGTCCCCGCTGGACCACGCATCCGGTGACGGCTCTGGTGCGCAGGTCCGCACCCCTGATGTCGGCGCTCCTCGTCGTGACGCTCGGGGCCGGATTGGTGCTCAAGGGGGCGGCATCCGCACTCGGCTGAGCTACTTTTGGGGAGAAATGACGCGAAGTCACGCGGAATTGCGAATGGGGGACGCCCGTGTCCGAAGATCCGGGCAGTGAACGGCTGATCGCGGGCCGCTATCGCCTCCTGTCCCCGCTCGGTGAGGGCGGCATGGGGACCGTGTGGCGCGCCCGCGACGAGGTGCTGCACCGTGAGGTCGCGGTCAAGGAGGTGCGCGCGCCCTCGGGCCTCGCGGGCTCGGACATCGAGCGGTTGTACGCCCGGCTGGAGCGCGAGGCGTGGGCCGCGGCCCGGGTCTCCAACCGCAACGTCGTGACGGTGTACGACGTGGCCACGCAGGACGGCCGGCCGTGGATCGTCATGGAGCTGGTCCGCGGTGTCTCGCTGGCCGACGTGCTGGACGCGGAGGGCCCGTTGCCCCCGCAGCGGGCCGCGCACATCGGCGCCGAGGTCCTCTCCGCGCTGCGGGCCGCGCACGAGGCGGGGGTGCTGCACCGGGACGTGAAGCCGGCCAACGTGCTGCTGTCGAACGACGGCCGCGTCGTGCTCACCGACTTCGGCATCGCCCAGGTGGAGGGCAGCTCGGCGCTCACGATGACCGGCGAGGTCATCGGCTCGCCCGAATTCCTCGCCCCGGAACGGGCGTTGGGCCGCACCCCGGGCCCCGAGTCCGACCTGTGGTCGCTGGGCGTGCTGCTGTACGCGGCGGTCGAGGGCAACTCGCCGTTCCGCCAGAACACCCCGCTGAGCACCCTGCGCGCGATCGTCGACGAGGAGCTGCCGACCCCGTACCGGGCCGGTCCGCTCACCCCTGTCATCGAGGGTCTGCTGCGCAAGGACCCGGCGGAGCGGCTGGCCGCCGACCGTGCCGAGCAGGACCTGCGGCTCATCGCGGCGGGGGGCACAACGCGGGCCGAACCCGTCCCGCCGGTCCCGTACGCACCGACGGTCGGCGGCTACCGGGAGGAGCCGCCGACGTCACCCTTCCCGACGGCGCCCACCTCCCCCACGTCGGCCGCTGCGACGACCAGGGCGTCCTCCGGGCCTCCCGACCGCAACCGCCGTGCCGCGGTGGTTCTGATCGCGGGCCTCGCCGCTCTGGCGTTCGCGATCGCGGGGCTGACGTACGCCCTGCTGAACGGCGACGACAACGAGGGCGACCAGGGGAACAACGAGACGAGCCGGTCGACGGGTGAGAGCACGCCGACCGAGACGGACGAGGACAGCGAGGAGCCGCCGCCTCCTTCCACTCCGGACAGGACCACGACGAGCGCTCCAGCGCCGGTGACCGTCCGGGCCACGCTCACGGGGGCGAACACCGAGTACAAGGGGACCTGTCCGCCGCCGAACGCCGAGGCGCCCGCCTTCACGGCGACGATCACGGTGAGCCGGGTGCCGGCGGAGGTGCGCTACCGCTGGGTGTCGTCGGACGGCGATGTCATGGACAACGGCTGGAAGACCCTGTCGTTCCCGGCGGGCGGCGGCACCTCCAAGCAGGACAAGGTGGTCGCGACGACGAACAACGACAGCGGGACGTTCGAGAGCGACATCAGTGTCGAGGTCCAGGACCCGCAGCACGTGACGTCCAACTCGGTGCCGTTCTCGGTGACGTGCGAGACGGAGACCCCGACGGACGGGGCCTCCTCCCCTTCTCCTTCGCCTACCGAGTGACGGGTCAGGCCGCGCTGTTCAGTACGGGCAGATAGCCGCCGGACTGACCGGCCGCGGTGGGGTGGTACGACTCACCGATGTTGAGCCAGTTGAGGCTGTGCAGCCAGGCACTGCCGGAGCAGAGCTCGTGACCGGTGAAGGTGGGGCGGACGTCGCCCCAGGTGAAGCCGTGGTTCGCGGCGCGTTTCTGGATGGCGGTGTCGAGATGGTCGGCCGCGTCGTTGATCGCCTTCCGCTTGGTTTCGGAGAGGCCGACGCAGGTGGTGCCGAGCTTGTAGAAGCGGGGGTAGCCGAGGACGACGACGTGGGCGTTCGGGGCGCGGGTGCTGATGGCCGAGTAGACGTTGTCCAGTTGGCCGGGCAGCGTCGCGTCGACGTAGGCCCTCGCGGTGTTGATGCGGGACAGGCAGGAGCTGTCGGACTGGAGCACACAGGTGGTCATGACGTCGGAGAAGCCGGCGTCGTTGCCGCCGATGCTGATGGAGACCAGAGCGGTGGCGCTGTTCAGCGGGGCCAGCTGGTTCGCCAGAACATCACCCGTACGAGCGCCCGAGCAAGCCGTGAAGGCGAACGACGAGGGTGAGTTGGCGGCGGCCCAGAGGTAGGGGTGCGCCTTCGTGCTGCGCTTGCAGTCGCCGCTGGAGGAGATGTAGCTGCCGGCGCCCACTCCCGAGGAGTAGGAGTCGCCGAGGGCCACGTACGGGCCTGTGGCGGCCTGCGCGGGGGGTGCCCCCGCCAGTGCGGCGCCGACAGCGAGGAGGAGCGTGGTGACGTAAGCGGCAAATCGGGAACGTCTCATGGAACCTCCCTTTAGCAGGATCTCTGCCTCAACCGTCGTAGCAACTACGCGTGTTGACGGGAAGTGTCCATGCCAAGACTTTTCTGTCCTTACTCACCGCGTCCGCATATGTTCATGGCGTGTTTGATTGCGCGTACATGACAGATTTGTTGACAGCCCCTCAACTCCCTTGATCTACCCCCGTAGATCACCCAGTCTTTACTCCAGCCCGGGACGGGAACGCGACGTTCCGGGTCGTGTGCGCGATCACGCGCGCACCCCCCCACGGACGCGCGCCCCACACGAAACGCGCGTCGCCTAAGAGGAGGACTCCCTCGCATGGCACCACTGCGTAAGTTCCGGTTCGCCGCGATAACCAGCCTGGCGACCGCCGCCCTCGTGGGCGGACTCACCACCCTCCCCGCCGAGGCCGCTCCGGCCGAGGGCAAGGTCCTTGCCGCCGGCTCCCCCACGGCGATCAAGGACAGCTACATCGTCACCCTGAAGAAGGGCTCCACCGGCTTCAGGTCGACCTCGGCCGCCGGAAAGAACCTCGTCAAGGAGTACGGCGGCGCGGTCAAGAAGACCTTCGGCACCGCCCTGAACGGCTACTCCGTCACCCTCTCCGCTGCCGAGGCGAAGAGACTCGCGGCGGACCCGGCCGTCGCCTCCGTCGAGCAGAACCAGCGCGTCCACGTGGACGCCACCCAGTCCAGCGCCCCCTGGGGCCTCGACCGCATCGACCAGGCCGCGCTTCCGCTTTCGGGCACCTACACCTACCCGGACACCGCGGGCAGCGGCGTGACGGCGTACGTCATCGACACCGGTGTGCGCATCACCCACGCGCAGATCAGCGGCCGTGCCTCGTACGGCTACGACGCGGTCGACGGCGACACCACCGCCTCCGACGGCAACGGTCACGGCACCCATGTGGCCACCACGATCGCGGGTTCCACCTACGGTGTCGCCAAGAAGGCGAAGATCGTGGCGGTCCGGGTGCTCGACAACGCCGGCTCCGGCACCACGGCGGGCGTCGTCGCGGGCATCGACTGGGTGACCGCCAACCACTCGGGCCCCTCCGTCGCCAACCTGTCGCTCGGCGGCGGCGCCTCGACCGCCCTGGACACGGCGGTGCGCAACTCCATCGCCAGCGGCGTGACCTACGCCGTGGCGGCCGGCAACAGCAGCGCCAACGCCTCCTCGTACTCCCCGGCCCGGGTCACCGAGGCCATCACCGTCGGCGCCACCACCAGCACCGACGCCCGGGCCAGCTACTCGAACTACGGCTCGGTCCTGGACATCTTCGCGCCGGGCTCCTCGATCACGGCGGGCTGGTACACCAGCGACACCGCGACGAACACCATCTCCGGCACCTCGATGGCCACCCCGCACGTGGCGGGCGCGGCCGCCGTCTACCTGGCGGGCCACACCTCGTCCACCCCGGCCCAGGTCGCCACGGCCCTCACCGGTGGTGCCACCACCAACGTGGTCACCGGCCCGGGCACCGGTTCGCCGAACCGGCTCCTGAAGCTCGTCCCGTGACGCTCCCGCACCGCACCACCTGAACGGCCGTTCCCCGGAGGCGACTTCCGCCTCCGGGGAACACTTGTCCCATTGTCCGTACCAGCCGCGATACGCACCCTTTTCGGTCTTGACGGCCCCGGCGCCCCTGCGCGACATTGAAGCCTCGCATCCGGCGCTTCGGGGGGCAAAGTCGCCAATGCAGACGATACGTGCCAAAAGATCTTCAACGGACACCGAGCAGGCGCGGACAGGACCGGAGAGGGACCTCTCGCCACTGCTCGCGGGAGCCGCGACGGCGGTCGGCGGGTTCGGCGCGATCCTCGCGCTCGTGAACTCCGACTCACCGCTGCGCGGCCCGTTCACCCTGTTCTTCCTGCTGATGGCACCGACCGTGGCGATCGCCGCCGCGCTGCGCGGCCTCGAACCGCTCGGCCGGGTGCTCGCCTCGCTCGCGGGCTCGGTCGTCGTCAACATGCTGGTGGCGCAGGGCATGCTCGCCACGCACCGCTGGTCCTGGCGCGGCGGGATCGTGGCCGTGACCGCGATCAGCGTCCTTCTTCTCCTGCTGGTCTGCGTACGGCGGCGAGGCGGCCGTACGACGACGGGACGGACTCCCTGACGTGGACATCAGCGTGTACCGCCCCGGCGAGCTCAGCGCCGCCGACCGGGCGGCGTGGACGTCGTCGCAGTCCAAGGCCCATCTGCAAGGATCGCCGGAGCTGGCGAACCCGTTCCTGTCCCCCGAGTTCGCGCTCGCGGTGGGCCGGTACCGGCGGGGCGTGCGGATCGCGGTGGTGCGCGAGGGCGGGGAGCCCGCCGCGTTCTTCCCGTTCCAGCGAAGCGTCACCGGAGTGGGCCGGGCCGTCGGACTCGGCGTCTCGGACGCCCAGGGTCTGGTGCACCGGCCCGGGTTCGGGTGGGACGCGCAGGAGCTGCTGCGCGCCTGCGGGCTCGCCGTATGGGAGTTCGACCACCTGGTGGAGGGCCAGGAGGCGTTCGCGGTCGGGGCCACCGGCAGCTTCGCGTCGCCGGTCATGGACGTCGACCAGGGCTACGAGGCCTATCTGGCCCATCTGCGCTCCCACGCGCCGAAGTTCACCAGGACCACGCTCGCCAAGGAGCGCAGGCTCGGCCGGGACGCCGGCGAGGTGCGCTACGTGCACGACGAGCGGGATCCGGCGGCTCTGCGCACCCTGATGGGCTGGAAGTCCGCGCAGTACCGCAGGACCGGGCGCAGCGACCGCTTCGCGCACGAGTGGATCACCCATCTCGTGGAGCGGCTGTTCCACACCCGCTCCGATCCGTTCGCGGGGATCCTGTCGGTGCTGTACGCGGGCGGCAAGCCGATCGCGGCGCACTTCGGACTGCGTACCGAACGGGTGCTGTCCTGCTGGTTCCCGGCGTACGACCCGGCGTTCTCGAAGTACTCGCCGGGCCTGGTGCTGCATCTGCGGATGGCGGAGGCGGCCGCCGCGGACGGCATCGCGTACCTCGATCTGGGGCGGGGCCAGAAGGAGTACAAGGACTCCCTGAAGACACGGGAGATCACCGTGTCGGAGGGGTGGGTGACCCGGCGTCACCCGGTCGCACTCGGGCACAGGGCGCGCCGCGCCCCGGTCCGGGCGCTGCGCAACACCGTCCAGTCGCGGCCGGAGCTCTTCGAGCCGGCGGACCGGATCCTCAAGAGGATGGGAAGGATCCGCTCGCGGAGCCAATAGGTTCCGTAACGGTCAAACCATCAAAAACGTGAGGCCTGGTTCCAGGTCTTGCCATACGGGTTCAATCGTCAATACCGTCGTACATCTCACCCGCATCGGAACGTCACCCAGCGGTACTAGGGGAGGGCTCAAGGACCGCGACGGACCGGGGCGGGGCGCGGTAGGGGGGTGCCGTGCTCGGTGATCGCACTGGTGACCGAGTCGTGCCGCGCGACCGGCGGCCTTTTCCGTCGTCGGCCGGCTTTGCCAGCTCACCCGGGCGTGCTCGGAGATCCCTTTCGGCATGCCGCAGGTGAAACAACCCCCCTTTCGAACCGGACAACAGCCGGGCCGCCCAGGGGCGGGCGGTCCAGCCGGACGAGAGGGAACCAGACTCATGAGCTCTGTTCTGCGCTCGGCGACCACGGGCAAGGATCCGTCCACGGCCGCGAAGTACCGGCCCGTCTCCACTCACCTGGCCATCGCGCCACCGGTGAGTGTCGTCATTCCCGCCATGAACGAGGCGGAGAATCTTCCGTACGTCTTCAAGACCCTGCCCGACTGGATCCACGAAGTGATCCTGGTGGACGGGAACTCCACCGACGACACCGTCGAAGTGGCCCGTGGGCTGTGGCCCGAGGTCACAGTCGTCAAGCAGCGCGGCAAGGGCAAGGGCGACGCGCTGATCACCGGGTTCGAGGCGTGCACCGGCGACATCATCGTGATGGTCGACGCGGACGGCTCGGCCGACGGCAACGAGATCCTCAGCTATGTCTCCGCCCTGCTCTCGGGCGCGGACTTCGCGAAGGGGTCCCGGTTCGCCAACGGCGGCGGCACGGACGACATGACCTTCATCCGCAAGCTCGGCAACTGGGCGCTGTGCACGATCGTCAACCGCAAGTTCGGCGCCCGCTACACGGATCTCTGCTACGGATACAACGCGTTCTGGCGGCACTGCCTCGACAAGATCGACCTCGACTGCACAGGCTTCGAGATCGAGACCCTGATCAACATCCGGGTGGTCAAGGCGGGCCTGAAGGTCCAGGAGATACCCAGCCACGAGTACCTGCGCATCCACGGCACGAGCAATCTGCGTGCCGTGCGCGACGGGTTGCGGGTGCTCAAGGTGATCCTCCGCGAGCGCTCCAACCGGCGTGAGCTGCGCCGCCAGGCCCATCACTCCCCGATGCTCGACTCGGTCCGGGGAGAGGTGTCTTGAGCGGTCCCGACATCTCCGTCGTGATCTGCGTCTACACCGAGGACCGCTGGGAGGACATCCTCGCGGCGGTCTCCTCGGTCGCGGCGCAGTCGTACCCGGCGCGGGAGACGCTGCTGGTCGTCGACCACAACGCGGCGCTCCTGGACCGGCTGACCAAGGAGTACAAGGAAGCCGACGAGGTGCGGGTGCTCGCCAACGCGGGCCCCCGCGGCCTGTCCGCGGGCCGCAACACCGGGATCGCCGCCTCACGCGGCGAGGTGATCGCCTTCCTCGACGACGACGCCGTCGCCGAACGGGACTGGCTGCGCCACTTCGCCGCGGGGTACGCCGATCCGCGGGTGATGGCCGTGGGCGGCCGTACGGTGCCGATCTGGGCGTCGGGGCGCCGTCCCGCCTGGTTCCCCGAAGAGTTCGACTGGGTGGTGGGCTGCACGTACAAGGGGCTGCCGCCGGGCCTGGTCCGCGTGCGCAACGTGCTCGGCGGCAACGCCTCGTTCCGCCGCACGGCGTTCGACGCGGCCGGCGGTTTCGCCACCGGTATCGGGCGGGACGGCGACAAGCGGCCGCTGGGCTGCGAGGAGACCGAGCTGTGCATCCGGCTCACCCGGGCCAGACCGGACGCGGTCCTGCTGATCGACGACCGGGCGGTGATCCACCACCGGGTGCCCGAGGCGCGTGAGCACTTCGGGTACTTCCGCACGCGTTCCTACGCCGAGGGACTGTCGAAGGCGCTGGTGGCGCGCAGCGTCGGCGCCGACAAGGGCCTCGAGTCCGAACGCCGTTACACGACCCGGGTGCTGCCTGCCGGGGTGGTGCGCGCACTGCGCGACGCCGCGCTGGCCCGGCCGGGGGGCGCGGGCCGCGCGGGCGCGATCGTCGCGGGGGTGCTGACGGCCGCCGGTGGGTACGTGGTGGGCAGTGTCCGGGCCCGCAGGGGCGGCGCCACGTTCCAGGTGGCGCGGATCGAGGGGGACGCGCATGGGTGACGCACGTGTGCCGATTCTCATGTACCACGCGATCGCGGCCGACCCGAACGAGGCGACCCGCGAACTGTCCGTGACCCCCGAGGCGTTCGCCCGTCAGATGGAGATCGTCGGCGACCTGGGACACACCCCGATCACCACCGCGCAACTGGCGGCGAGCTGGCGCTCGGGCCGTCCGCTGCCCGAGCGGCCCGTCCTGGTCACCTTCGACGACGGCTACGAGGGTGTGCACCGGCACGCCCTGCCCGTGCTCGCCAAGCACGGCTTCGCGGCCACGCTGTTCGTGTCCACGGGATGGCTGCGCGGCCCGCACGACAACGGCCACGCCCTGGACACCATGCTGGACTGGCCGCAGGTCCGCGAACTCGCCGCGCAGGGCGTCGAGATCGGCGGGCACAGCCACACCCACCCGCAGCTGGACCAGCTCGACGACGACGCGCTGCGCCGTGAGCTGATCCTCTGCAAGGAGATCGTGACGGACCGACTCGGCACCGTCCCCTCCTCGTTCGCCTACCCGTACGGCTACTCCAGCCGCCGGGTGCGCGAGAAGGTCCGCGAGACGGGGTACGCCCAGGCCCTCGCCGTCGGCAACGGGCTCGCCCGGCGCCGCCAGGGGCCGTACGCGCTGCTGCGGGTCACCGTGCGCCGCGGCACGGACGCCGAGGAGTTCCGTCGGCTGATCGAAGGCCGGGCCATCGCCCGCAACTTCGCCCGGGACCGCGCGTTCACCAAGGGGTACGCCATGGTCCGCAGAGCACGACAGGTCCGCCGAAAGGCCATCCGTTCCCGTGTCTGACACGACGACCACCCCTGAGGCCACCGAGCCCGCGACCAAGGCTCCCGAGCAGCCGGGGCGCCGCTTCCGGCTGCCCGGGCTCGGCCGCTCGCCGGGCGGCAGCCAGCTGTTCCGCAACGCCTACGCCCTGATGCTGAACACGGGGATCTCCGCCGTGCTCGGCCTCGGCTTCTGGCTGGCCGCGGCCCGCTACTACTCCGAGTCCGCGGTCGGCCAGGGCTCCGCCGCCATCGCCGCGATGAAGCTCCTCGCGGGACTGACCGCGGTGACCCTGACCGGCGCCCTGGCCCGCTTCATCCCGGTCGCGGGCCGGGCCACCGGTCGGCTCATCTTCCGTACGTACGCGGGCAGTTCGGTGGTCGTGGCGCTGGCCGCGGGCGTCTTCCTGCTCACGCTGGGCCTGTGGGGGCCGTCGTACAGCTTCCTCAACGATCCCGCGCACGCCCTGTTCTTCGTGCTCGCGGTGGTCGCCTGGTCGGTGCTGACCCTCCAGGACGGGGTGCTGACCGGGCTGCGCAGCGCGCTGTGGGTGCCGGTCGGCAACACCGTGTTCTCCGCGGTGAAGCTGGTGCTGCTGGTCGCCTTCGCCACCGCGATCCCCACCATGGGGGTGTTCGTGTCGTGGGTCGCGGCCATCGCGGTGTCGGTGGTACCGCTGGGCTGGCTGGTGTTCCGGCGGCTGGTGGCCCGGCATGTGAAGGCGACCGAGAACCGCGCGCGACCGCCGTCGGTGAAGGAGATCGGGCACTTCCTCGCGGGCGACTACACCGGCTCCCTGTTCTCGCTCGCCGTGGTCTACCTCGTCCCGGTGATCGTCGCCTCGCAGGTCAGCTCCGAGGACAACGCGTACTTCTACATCACCACCACGATCGGCGGCACGGTCAACCTGCTCGCCATCAACATGGGCGCCTCCCTCACGGTCGAGAGCTCCCACGACCCGGGCCGGCTCGCCTCCAACACCCGCGCGGCGCTTCGGCGCATGGCCCGGATCATGCTGCCGGTGTGCGCGGTCCTGTTCTTCGGCGCGCCCTGGATCCTCGGTGTCTTCGGCTCGGGCTACGCCGACGCGGCGACCCCGCTGCTGCGCTGGTTCGCGATCGGCGCGGTGCTGCGGGTCGTCATGGAGACGTACTTCGCGGTGCTGCGCGCACAGAGCCGCACCGCCGGACTGGCGTGGCTCCAGGGCCTGTTGTGCGCCCTGGTGCTCGGACTGACCCTGGTGCTGCTCCCCCGTATGGGGCTGACCGGCGCGGGTGTCGCGGAGATCTCCTCGCTCGCGGTGATCGTGGCGATCGCCGCACCCAAGCTGTACAAGATCCTCAAGGCCTCCCCCGCCGGGGCCGTCCCCGAGGACGCGGCGCCCGACGGGGACCTCGCCGACCTGGGGACCCGCGAGGCCACCGTCCCGCTGGGCGTCCGCAGGCGCGGGCCCGCCTGGGCACTCGACCAGGACACGCTCGGCCTCGGCATCCACGTCGACTTCGACCACCTGGAACGCCGGCCGGATGTGCGTCCGGGCCCGGGCACCCCGCCCACGGGCACGCCCGCGGTGCGTCCCCGGCCGCATGCCGAGCCGCACCGGCCGACCTGGGCGAAGCTGCCCGAGGTGGGGCTGCCGGTGGAGGCGCGGGAACCGGGTTCCGAGGCGTCGCTGGGGCCGGTCCAGACATCGTCCGGGGTGCCGTCCGAGGCATCTTCCGAGGTGGAGGTGGACGCGCCGTTCGAGGCCGCCCGTCCGGACGTACGGGAGGAGCCGCCCGTACCCGAAGAGGTGCCGCTGTCCGAGGAGCCGCCGCTCCTGTCGTGGCGCGAGCGCCTTCAGCCCAGCCGGGTCGGGGTGGTGCTGGGCAGTCTGCTGACCGCCGCGCTGCTGCTGTACTGGGTGCCCGCGCTGCGCCTCGGCGAGACGGACCTCGACGAGATGGGCGGGCTCGGGCTGGTCTCCGTGCTGCCGCTGCCCACGCTGGTCGGCGCCGCGCTGCTGGCCGTGGCCTTCGCCTCGCTGCTGTGGCTGGCCCGCGAGCACAAGGCGCTGCTGCTGATCACGCTGCTGGCGACGGTCGTGTCGCTGCACGCGCTGCCCGCGGTGATCGAGACGGAACCCCGGTTCGCGACCGCCTGGCAGCATCTGGGCTTCCTCGACTACATCGACCGGACCGGCTCCGCCGTGCCCGACCTGGACGCGCGCTGGAGCTGGCCGGGCTTCTTCGCGGCGGCCGCGTTCGTCGCCGAGGCCTGCGGGGTCACGGACTTCACCGAGGTGATCCGCTGGTGGCCGCTGGCCATCCAACTCCTCTATCTGGCCCCGATGTTCCTGCTGGTCCGCTCGATGCGGGCGGGCTGGCGGGCCAAGTGGACCGGCCTGTGGGTGTTCGTGCTCAGCGGCTGGGTCGGCCAGGACTACTTCTCCCCGCAGGGCTTCACGTATCTCCTCTATCTGGTGTTCGCGGCGCTCCTGCTGGTCTACTTCCGCGCCCCGCGCGTGCTCTGGACCAAGAAGCGGCCCGGCGAGGCGGAGGTCGAGCCGACGAACCGGCGCCAGCGCGCCGTGCTGCTGATGGTCGTCATAGGGCTGTTCGCGGCGAGCGTCCCGGCCCACCAGCTCACCCCGTTCGTGATGCTGGGCCTGCTGGCGGCCCTCGTGATGATCGGCAAGTCCGAACTGCGCGGCCTGCCCATCCTGTTCGCCGTCATGGTGGCCGTGTGGGTGGGCTTCATGGCCGAGCCGTACTGGTCCGGGCACTTCGACGAACTGTTCGGCGGGGTCGGCGGCGTCGGCGGCAATGTGCAGTCGTCGGTGGGCGGCCGGATCGAGGGCGGCAGTTCGACGCACAAGCTCGTCCTCTACACCCGGGTGCTGCTGGCCGGCGGGGTGATGGCGTTCGCGTGCTGGGGCTGGTGGCGCCGGCGCGACCACCACTACCGGGAGCGCTCGCTGCTCGTCCTGACCTTCGTGCCGTTCCTGGGCTTCGGCATGCAGTCCTACGGCGGTGAGATGGCGCTGCGGGTCTTCATGTTCGCCCTGCCCGGCGCCGCCCTGCTGATGGGCCTCGCCCTGTTCCCGCGCACCGGGATCACGGCGAAGGAGCGCGACAAGGACCGGGTGAGCCTGGCTCCGCTGGCCGCCCTCATGGCGGGTCTGCTCCTCATGGGCGGCTTCCTGATCGCCCGTTGGGGCAACGAGCCGTTCGAGCGGATCCGGCCCGGCGAGGTCGCCGCCATGGACTACGTGTACGCCCACGACGATCCGACGGTACGGCTGCTGTGGCTGAGCAACGACACGGTCGACAACGTGACGCCGGCGATGCCGTGGGGCGCCCGGGACATGGAGAGGATCGAGTATGTCCCGACCCTCGCGCCGACCGACCCGGTGCTGGTGTCGAGCCTGGTCAAGGCGCTCAGTGACGCGGGGCCGAACTCGTATCTGATGATCAACCGCAGTCAGGTGACGTATCTGGAGCTGGACGTCGGCTACTCCGAGACGTGGGAGCCACGGCTGATCCGGAACCTGGACAAGCGGGCGGAGCTGAAGAAGGTCTTCGTCAACGCGGACGTGACCATGTACGCGCTGGCCAAGCAGCCCGCGGGCAAGGCGCCGAAGGCGGATCCGGGCGCGATCGGGCCGCAGGTGACCTGGACGCCCTGGTCGGTGGTCGGGGGTCTCGCGGCGCTGGCGCTGATCGTGCTGCTGACGGCACGCGAGGTGGTCCGGGTCGCGGTCCGGCCGAGCGTGCGGCAACTGCGGTGGCTGCAGAGCAGCTTCTGGTTCTCGCTGCCGCTGCTGGCGGTGCTGCTGGCCTCGCTGGTGCAGCGGTTCATGACGATGAAGTGAGGGCGGTCGCGGTGCCGGTGGTCGAGTGGCTCAGCGGCTGAGCCACTTGACCTCGTAGGCCGCCATGTCGAAGGTCTTGCCGTCCACCTTCGCGCTGATCTGCCGGTCGAGGGTGTTGACCACCAGGACCGTGTCGTCGGTGGCGAGGATCCGCACATGGGGCACGTCGTCGGCGGCGACGGACACCGTCCGGTACGACGTGCCCGGCGGGAACTCCTTGCTGAACCGGCTGACCAGATCGAAAATCGGCAGCTTCTGCCCGCCGTCCTTGCCGCTGGTCGGCGTCCAGAGACAGCCCGCGCAGTCCGTGCCGTTCTCGTTCTCCGGGTTCCAGTAGAAGGCGGAGGTGGTGCCGCCCTTGGCCAGCGCGATCATCCCGGCGGCCTGCACGGCGACGCGACGGTTCTCGGACCAGCCCTCGCGCTCGTCCCTGCTGTCGGCGGGTTCGACGTAGTACTCGGCCCACCACAGCGGCAGATCGCCGCTCTGCTCGCGCACCCACCGGCTGACCGCGGTGAACTTGTCGGTCGCCGCGAACTCGTCCGGCAGCAGCTCGTCGTCGTTGGTGTAGCTGGAGCCGTCCACGACCACGAAGTCGGCGCCGGCCTTGTTCTTGTTCCAGTAGTCGAAGGCGTCGAGGACCCGCTGGTCCATGGCGCCCCACGGGCCCTTGAAGGTCTTCGAGGCGTCCTCGGAGCGCGGGTCGAGACTGTCCATCACCAGATACGGCCCGCCGACCATGATCTGCGGGTTGACCTTCTTCAGCGCCCGGTGGACGAGGTTGTAGAGCCGGGTGTAGCCCTCGTAGTCCCAGCGGGCCTCGGCATCGTTCCAGAAGCCCTTGAACTCGTTCCAGACGATGAAGTGCCGGACGTCCGGGTAGCGCTTGGCGACCGTGGCGGCGAGCGCGGCGTAGTCCTCGAAGTGCGCGGGCTCCGGCGCGGTCTCCAGCGAGGACTGGCTCCAGTCGGTGTTGCCGACGCCGGACTCGCCGCCCTTCATCCAGTCCGGGGCGCAGCACAGGGTGACGACCGGGGTGGAGCCGGAGGCGCGGATGAAGTCGATCCGGCGGTCCATGTCCTCGAAGTCGTAACGCCCCTCGACCGGCTCGGGGTTGTCCGCGCCCCAGCCCATGACGTGCTGGTTCTGCGGCAGCCCGCCGAGGTCCGCGAGCCGCCCCTCGACCCGCTCGACCGCGGTGGCGGCGCCCTCGTCGGCGCTGAACTGGGTGTGGGTGAAGCCCCACCCCACCTCGGGGTTCTCCGCGTCCGGCGTGCTGGTGGGGGTGCCGTGCGCCTTGCTGCCGTTGCGTGTGGTGCCGTCGGTGTTCGCGCTGTTGCCGGGAAGCGTGTTGAGGAGGGTCACGACCAGGGCCAGCGCCGCCGCACCCACTCCGAGCAGTGCGGTGAGCCGCCACCGCCGTGCCCCCGAATTCCACCCATGACGTCCCATCGAGGGCAACAGTAATCGGGGGGCCACAGCTACGGCAGAGCTTTGAGATGTACAGCTCTGTAACAGGACGGAGGCCCCGTAAACGGTCTCACCCGACACACCGGACGCAACGCGGAAACCGGATGCATGCGACGCCTTCGTGCCGGATCATGGCGGGCATGTCTGCCAACCTTCACGACGCTCTGCCGATCCGGCTCAACGTCGACGACAGCGACTCGCCGTCCGACGTCGTCGACGCGCTGTTCCTCGGCCGCTTCGCGACGGGCGAGCAGCCGTACTCGCACGCGGCGAACATCGACCGGGTCCGGTCCGGGGCGACGTTGCTCCCGGACCACGCCCGGGTGCTGCGCATCGCCCGCGACGACGACCGCAGCGCGACCCTGGCGGAGGGCGACGGCTGGACCCTGCTGGTCTCCCGCTGGAACCGCGGCGCGGACGTCACCGTCACGGCGACCAGCGCCGAGCTCGCGCAGAAGGTCCTCGACCAGGCCACCGAGGGCGCCTCGGACGAGCCCGAACCGCAGCCCGAGAACGTGAACATGGGGTTCTGGTACTACTCACCGCGCCGCGGCCCGCACCGCACGACCCGGCAGATCGCGGCCGGCACCTGGGACGAGGTGCGGGAGAACTACACGGCGCCGGTGGCGGAGGCGATGCAGAGCCTGATGGGCACGACCCCGGAGGGCATCGCGGGCCGGCTGCTCCTGCTGCACGGCCCGCCCGGCACCGGCAAGACGTCGGCGCTGCGGACCCTGGCCCGGTCCTGGCGGGACTGGTGCCAGGTGGACTGCGTACTGGACCCCGAGCGGCTCTTCACCGACGTCGGCTATCTGATGGACATCGCGATCGGCGAGGACGACGCGACGGGCAAGGGCCGCTGGCGGCTGCTGCTCCTGGAGGACTGCGACGAACTGATCCGCGGCGAGGCCAAGCACACGGCGGGCCAGGCCCTGTCGCGGCTGCTGAACCTGACCGACGGCCTGCTGGGCCAGGGGCGCAATGTCCTGGTCGGGGTCACCACCAACGAGGACCTGGAGCGTCTGCACCCGGCCGTCGTCCGCCCCGGCCGCTGTCTGGCCCGCATCGAGGTGGGCCCGCTGACCCGCCGCGAGGCGATCGACTGGCTGGGCACGGAGGAGGGCGTGGGCCGCGAGGGGGCGACGCTGGCGGAGCTGTACGCGCTGCGCCGCGGCACGTCGCCGACGGCACTGCCGGAGCCCCGGGGCGACGCGGACGCGGGGCTGTATCTGTAGTGCTTTGATGGCTGTATGACCGTGTTCGTCGGTACATCGGGGTGGCAGTACAAGGACTGGCGGGGTGTCCTGTATCCCTCCGGGTGCCCGGTGCGCCTCTGGCTGGAGGAGTACGCGGGACAGTTCACCACGGTCGAGATCAACAACGCCTTCTACCGGCTGCCGTCGCGGGAGACCTTCGCGTCGTGGCGCGACCGGGTGCCGCGGGACTTCGTGGTCGCGGTCAAGGCGAGCCGCTTCCTCACCCACATCAAGCGTCTGCGGGACCCCGAGGAGCCGGTGCACCGGCTGCTGGCCCACGCCGAGGGCCTGGGGGCCCGCCTGGGCCCGGTCCTCCTCCAACTGCCCCCGACGCTCCGGGCGGACCCGGATCTGCTGGACGCCTGCCTGGCCTGCTTCCCCTCGTCGACGCGGGTGGCGGTGGAGCCCCGGCACGAGTCCTGGTGGACGCCGCGGACCCGCGGAGTTCTGGAGTCCCGGGGGGCGGCCCTGTGCTGGGCGGACGTCCGCGCCCGCCCGGTGACTCCGCTGTGGCGGACGGCGGACTGGGGGTACGTCCGCTTCCACGAGGGGCGCGCGAAGGAGTGGCCGCGGTACGGCAGGCGGTCGCTGGAGACATGGGCGGGGCGGGTGAGGGACACGTGGGCCGAAGGGGAGGACGTGTACGCGTACTTCAACAACGACCCGAACGGGGCCGCGGTGGAGGACGCGAGGACGTTCGAGAAGCTCCTCCGCTGATCCCTCTCCGTCCCTTCTCAGCCCTGCCGGTCCTGATCTCAGCCTTGGTGGACGGCCCGCAGAGCGTCCCGTACGGCGTCGAGTGCCGTCTGTTCGCCCGTCCCCAGGCGCCGGGCCCGCTCGGCGTAGGCCTGCGCGGCCGACGCCAGTTCGCGTTCCGCCGCGGAGCCCGCCGCGGCGACGAAGGTGCCGTTGCGCCCCCGCGTCTCGATCACTCCGTCCGTCTCCAGCGCCCGGTACGCCTTGGCGACGGTGTTCGCGGCGAGCCCCAGCGTGTCGGCCAGGCCGCGCACCGTCGGCAGCCGGTAGCCGACCGGCAGCACCCCCGACCGCGCCTGTCCGGAGATCTGCGCCCGCACCTGCTCGTACGGCGGCGCGCTGTCGTCGATGTGGATCTTCAAGGTCACGGGGTCGATTGTCCCGCACCCGCCGGAAAATGAGAGGCAGCGGAACACATCCGCCCCGTAGCGTCCGACCACATGACTGTGATCGTGCGCGACCTGCGTCCCGGCGTACGGGCCGACTTCGAGGACTTCGTCCGGGTCCGCGACCTCGCCATGCCCTTCGTCCTGTCGACCCCCGACGGCCTCGCCTACGACGTCGCCCGGATGCACCCCGACGCCCACTACCGGCCTCTCCTCGCGGAGGCGGACGGCGAGGTGATCGGCACGGCCCAGGTCGGCCTGGTGCACGACAGTCCGGAGCCCGGTCAGGGCTATGTGAATGTGTACGTCCACCCGGAGCGGACGCGCCGAGGCGCCGGCGCGCTGCTGGTCCGCGCGGCCGAGGAGCATCTGGCGGCCCACGGTGCTAGGAAGCTGTTCGCCTGGGTCCTGGACGAGCCGGGCAACCGCGCCTTCGCCGAACGGCACGGCTATCGCGCGAGCCGCTCCGCGCACTTCCTCCGCCTGGACCTGGCGAACGGCACCCTGCCTCCGCTCCAGGACCCGCCGCCGGGCGTCGAGCTGCGCACCGGCGCCGACTTCGCGGACGACCCGCGCCCGCTGTTCGAGCTGGACTCGGAGACGCTGGCGGACGAACCGAGCGATGTCGAGTACGAGTTCACGGACTACGAGGCGTGGCTCCGGGAGACCTGGCGGCAGCCGCTGATGAGCCCCGAGCTGACCTCGGTCGCCGTGGTCGACGGCCGCCCCGCCGCCTTCAGCCTGGCCCGCACCGACGGCGGCACCCGCTACGGCACCGCCATGACCGGCACGGCCCGCGCCCACCGCGGCAAGGGCCTGGCCAAGCTCGCCAAGAACGACTCCCTGCACCGCGCCCGCGCCGCGGGGTTCACCCAGGCGTTCACCGGCAACGACGCCGGGAACGGTCCGATGATCGCCATCAACACATGGTTCGGATACGAGATCTGCGCCACGGAGGTTCGCTATGTCCGCGAAATCGGCTGAGGCGACGGAGCAGTTGGACGTGGTGCTGGTCAAGGCTGGCCGCACGAAGATCCGTTACCCGGCCGAGCTGGTCGGCGACGACGGCAACCACGTCACGGTCCGCGCCGCCTGGGCGGGCGACGGCGTCCGTGACTTCGGCTTCGTCCGCTTCGAGCCCGGGGACGTCTTCACGGAGCACTACTGGCGGGACCGCTGGTACGCGGTGAAGGAGGTCCGCGCCGGCGACGGCACGCTCAAGGGCTGGTACTGCGACGTCACCCGCCCCGCCGTGCGCTCCGGCGCCGAGCTCGTCGTGGAGGATCTCGACCTGGACCTGTGGCGCTCCGCCGACGGGACGGACGTGCTGCGCCTGGACGAGGACGAGTTCGCCGAGAGCGGTCTGGCGGAGCGGGATCCCGAGGCGGCGGGCGCCGCGACGACGGCCCTGGACGAGCTGGAGGTGTTCGCCTCCGTCGACGGCGGTCTGGAGTCGCTGCTGGCCTAGACGGCCGCCACCACCGCGTACCGCTCGTCCGCCACGGCCCTGCCCCACAGCAGCGGATCGCCGGACAACTGCTCGACGCGCACATGGGCGGCGACGGAGTCCAGGAGGGCGGTCAGCCGCTCGGCCGGTATCCCGACCGGGCTCACCGCACCCCAGACGCCCTCGACCAGCACCAGCCGGCCGCCCGGCCGCAGCAGCTCGCGCCAGTGGCGCAGGGCGCGGCCGGGGTCCGGGAGGGCCCACAGCACATGCCGTACGAGAACGACGTCGAAGCGCTGCTCCCCCACCGGCGGTGTCGCGGCGTCACCGACCAGGAACGCCGCGTCACGTCCGGCGAGCTTGGCGCGGGCGAGGTCCACCATCGCCGGGGAGCTGTCCACGCCGGTGACGCGGTGTCCCTGTTCGGCCGCGAGGAGCGACAGGCTGCCGGTGCCGCAGCCGAGGTCGAGGATGTCGCAGGCGCGGCCGGGCAGCCAGGAGCGCAGCCGGTCGGCCCAGGCGGCGCGCACCTCGGGGTCACGCAGGCCGTGATCCGGTTCTTCGTCGAAAGAAGCGGCTTCCGCGTCCCAATCCATGCGGGCGTCGGTGTCGAATTCCCTGTGATTCGCCATGGTCCACAGCGTGCCACCCGGCACTGACAATCAGACGGCGGTGGAACACCGCTCGAAAGCCAGTCGAAATCGTGATGGTCACCACTGACAGATTCGCTCCGATGAGTAACTCTCCCCAAAAGGGTCTACCTCCGCGAGAACGCGGAACACGGTAGGCACCGAAGGAGGCAGCCATGCGCCGCGTAACCGTGCAGAAGCCCCTGAAGAAGTCGGACAGCCGTCGGATCCGCGAGGAGGCGGAAGACAGCTCCGCCGGACGCCCCGAGGTGCGAAAGGACATCGCGCGCACCTGGTGGCCGGACGGCTGACACCGACATGACCCGGCGCATGGGATGTGTCAGTCCAGTCGCTTGCGGTAGTGGACGCGGTCGTAGGGCCCGTCCACTCGCCGTTCCAGGACCTCGTATCCGTACTTCGGATAGATCTTCTGGTTCTCCCACATCATCGCGTTCGTGTAGAGCCTGACCTCGGACAGGCCCAGCGCACGCGCGTGTGCGTCCACGAACCGCAGCAGCCGTCCGCCGACGCCGGTGCCCTGGGCGTCGGGGTGGACGGCGATGTTGTCGAGGTACAGATGATCCGCACGCGCCTCGACGACCACCAGTCCGTGCACGGGCTCCCCCGTGACGAACACCTGCCCCGCGGCCACGTTCGCCGCGTGGTCCCGCTCCATGGGCTGCGGCACCACCCCGATGCGCTCGATGTAGTGGTGGTACGCCGCATCGGTCACGCTCTTCACGGCTGCCACGTCGGTGGCGACGGCCTGCCGGATCTCCTCGTCGGTCATGCCGTGACGGTACCTACCTGATCGCAGTCTGAGCACTCCCTTAACGGCACCATAAGGATCTCCGTCAGCCGCTCCCAGCAGGCGATTTCACGGTTTCTTGGGGCTAGCTTGCTGATCGCCCCCACGGGATTCCCAAGAACCGCTGCGAGGAGTTTCCCCATGCCTGCACGCCGTAAGGCCGCCGTCGTCGCCGCCCTCGGCCTGACCCCGCTCGCCCTCACCGCGCTGGTCGCCGCGCCCGCGTCGGCGCACGGCACGATGGGTGACCCGGTGAGCCGGGTCGCGCAGTGCTACGCGGAGGGTCCCGAGAGCCCGAAGTCCGCCGCGTGCAAGGCGGCGGTCGCGGCCGGCGGCACGCAGGCGCTCTACGACTGGAACGGCATCCGCATCGGGGACGCGAACGGGCGGCACCAGTCGCTGATCCCGGACGGCAAGCTGTGCAGCGCGAACAGCGACGAGTTCAAGGGCCTCGACCTGGCCCGCGCGGACTGGCCGACGACGAGCGTGAGCAGTGGCCCGTACACCTTCAAGTACCGCGTCACCGCCCCGCACAAGGGCACCTTCACGGTGTACCTGACCAAGGAGGGCTACGACCCGGCGCAGCCGCTGGCCTGGGACGACCTGGACCTGGACCATCCGGTGGCGACGGCCACCGACCCGACCGCGACCGGCGGCCACTACACGTTCTCCGGCACTCTCCCGGAGCGCTCCGGCGCGCAGGTCCTGTACGGGATCTGGCAGCGCTCGGACAGTCCGGAGGCGTTCTACTCCTGCTCGGACGTGACGTTCGGCGGCAGTGGCGGCTCCTCCGGGTCCGGCTCGGAGAGCAGCGCGTCCCCGGCGCCGAGCGCGTCCGCCCCTTCCGAGGAGCAGATCGAGGAGGGCGAGGACGAGTCGACGGTCGAGCACCACGGCCACGGCGACCAGGACGCCGACACCTCGGCGGAACCGGCCGCGACGGAGTCGGAGCCGGCCGCCGCCGTGCCCGCTAACGAGGTGAGGGCGGCCGGTGCCACGGAGGACCTCGCCGAGACCGGTGGCGACAGCAGCACGGCGTATGTCGCCATGGGCGGCGCGGCCGTCCTCGCGGCGGGTGCGGCGATCCTCTTCGGGTCGGTCCGCCGGCGCGCGACGAGCGGTGGCCGGGGCCGCTGAGGCCACCACGGGGGGCGGGGGCTGTCCGGCGGCTCAGGCCGGACAGCCCCCGGTCGGGTGTCATCCGAGGACGGACGCACAGGTGGTCGCAGTGGCGTGGGCGGGGTCGAGCGCGTTGGTGACCTCGTGGAAGGCGATCAGGTCGAACAGTCCGATCGCCGCGTGTTCGGAGAGGTCGAGCGGGCACAGGTCCTGGATGACCACGTTGTTGACGCCGGGTCCGCTGAGGAACTGGCTCCGGTACGGCGTGACCACCTCGTCGTACTTGGTGGCGAGGACCGTGTACGTCACGCCGGGGACGGTGTCGCCGCCTTCGTTGAGCTTGGTGAGGAAGGGCGATCCGGCGGTCTGGTCGGCGAGGGCCGGGGTGTTCTGCGAGAGCAGGTCGCCGGCTCCGGGGAAGTAGTCCAGCAGCTGGGTGAGGCCGTTCAGCGTGGTGCCGTGGTTGCTGGGGGCGATGCCGACGAGGGCGTCCACCTTCGCGGCTCCGCCGAGGAACTTGAGGTAGTAGCGGGGCATCATGCCGCCCTGCGAGTGACCGACGAGGTCGGTCTCGGTGGCGCCGGTGGAGCCGAGCACCCGGTCGACGAAGGCGGACAGCTGGCCGGCCGACTTGTCGATGGGGCCGAGTCCGTGGAAGACGGGGACGCCGGACAGTTGGCCGTAGTCGAAGGAGTAGACGCAGTACCCGCGGTTCTTCAGGTACGGCGCGAGGCCCAGCCAGTTGTCGACGGAGTTGCCGAAGGTGCCGTGCACGAGGACGACGGGGTGGGGGTGGGCGGCGGACGGCTTGCAGGAGAAGTCGTTCCAGCCTCGGCTGGGAGCGTCGGCGGCATGGGCGCTGGTGGCGGCGGGGACGAGGGCGACCGATGCGGTCAGCAGCAGCGCGGTCAGGGGTCTGAGCAGTCGTTTCCAGGGCAGCATCGAGCGATCTCCTTGCGGCTCAAGGGAGTTGCGATGGCCTTACGCCCTGTGATCCGGATCACGAGGATGCTGTTCACTCGTCAAGTTACGAACGGGTAGTGCACTTGTGAAGTTACGCGTCAGTAAAAACTTCCAGTGCTAACCGGAAGCGAGTGCGACTCAAGTGCGTTCCCTGATGAACCATCACCAGGCAGGCCTGATGGGACCATAGGGGGCGATGCGCGCCAATTGATCACGCAACGCCCGCACTTCACCCTCACCGATCAGTTCGACCCACGCCCGAACGGCCTCCGCTGCCGCCTCCTCCGCGGCCCGGGTGCAGGCCCACCCCCGCTCGGTCAGCACGACGAGCCTGGCCCGCGCGTCGTCGGGATGCGGCCGCCGCTCGACGTACCCCTTCCGCACGAGGTCCTCGACGAGCTGGCTGGCGGCCTGCTTCGTGACTCCCAGATGGACGGCGAGGTCGGTGACCGTGGCCCCGTCCGGGGCGAGCCGGGTGAAGGCGAACCCGTACATGGGCCGCGCCTCGAACCCCCGCGCGACGACACCGTCATTGATGCGATGCGTCAGTTCACCCGCGGCGGCGAGCAGGGCGGCGGACAGGGCGAGGGCTTCGGAGTTCTGCACGGATGCATTGAAACACCCTTGACAGTTTGGTCAAGCAGCTTGACCATAGAGTCACATAGTCAAGCTGCTTGACCAATTTACCGATGTTCCGATCCGGAGGCACTCCATGCCCGTCATCCGCTCATCCGAAGCCGTCACGCACGAGATCCACGGCGCCCGCTTCGTCTCCTACGCCACTCCCCTGACCGGCAGCAAAGAGCTGTGCGCCTGGCGCGGCGAGATCCCGGCGGGGACGAAAGCCCCCGCTCACACGGTCAACCGCGAGGAGATCTTCCACCTCCTCGACGGCGAACTCCTGATCACCCTCGACGACGAAACCCACCGCATCACGGCAGGTGACACCCTGATCATCAATCCCGGCGCGACCCTGAGCGTCGAGAACCCGACCGATCGGACCGCGATCTCCTGGGTGACCACGTCCATCGGCCTTCAGGCGACGCTGGCCGACGGCACGGTCATCACTCCCCCGTGGGCCAACTGAGCTCGGAGCGGACCAACTCCAGCAGCCGGCCGACCCAGTTGCGGCCGCCGCGGGAACCGGCCTCCCGCCAGTAGGGGGACTCCTTGTGGCCGGTGTAACCGATCGGCGCGTCGCCGGTGGCGAGGAGGATCTCGGCGAGGTCGGGGTGCTGGGTGAACTTCGCGCGCAGGAGGCCGGCCATGACGGCGAGGCGTACGTCGGGCCAGTCGTCGCCCCGGTGGCTCTCGGCCAGGGCCCAGTAAGCCTCGTGCACGGAGGGATGGGTGGTCCCGGCGAAGTGGATCTCTGAGGGGTAGTCGTTGCGCAGCACGAAGAGGTCGAGCTTCTCGGGCCGGCCCCGGGGGTGGATGACGTCGTGCAGCACGACGGGTGGCGGGACGGCCTCGGCCGGGTCGTCCTCGTACACCGGTCGCGGCCGCTCCGCGACTCCGTGGTCGTACTCGTCGAAGAACGCGAGAACGTCCCGGTGCATCTCCTCCGTCACCACCGGGCCGTCCCCGTCCACGGGCTCGCCCACGTCGGTGAGCAGGATCCGCAAGGGACGGTCCTGGCGCTCCATGTCGCCCAGGACGTAGACGCGAAGGTGCGCCGGAATCGCCAGGTACGCCTTACGGAGGGCCGCACGGCTGAGCTCGGTCGGCTCCCGCCGGTAGTGCCGGATCGCCTCGTGGCAGCGCTGGGCCGTCGTCGGCCTGCCGCTCAACTCGTCGATGCGGTCGGCGACTTCGAGGAGAAAGCTCTCCGGGGTGAGCGGCTCGGGGTACCGGGCGCCCCACCTGGACGGCGGCTCGGGAGGCGGCGGCGCCTCGGGATCCCGCACCGCGATGGTCCCCTTGGCCAGCCTGCGCTCCAGCCCGGCGAGGTCGACGAGGTCGCGCCTCTCGCACTCGATCGCGCCGTCCGCGTACACGACGAGATCGTGCACGTCGTACACGTCCGCCACCTGGTGCCTGCGCCACACATGGCACCAGACCCCGTCGACCTTCTCCCCGCCCACCGTCCGGTACGTCGGCCCCCGCCATGTCATGCGGGCACCCTATGTCAGGCCGCCAGCGACCCCGGCATCACCGCGTGCGGCCCGAACTTGGCCCGCACGCGGTCCGCGACCTCCTCGATGCGGCGGAGCTTCTCGTCGGCGGGGTCGAAGGTGAGCTGGTGGGAGGCCAGTTCGGCGGGGCCGAGGCTCTCGGCGCGCAGGGACAGCGAGCGGACCCGGGCACGCTGGAGGCCGAGCGCCTCGTACATCTCGTAGGCCGTCCTGGTCAGCGCGGCCGAGTGTGCGGTGGGTTCCTTCAAGGTGCGGGTGCGGGTGGTCGCGGAGCGGTCGGCGTAGCGGACGGTGAGGGTGAGGGCGCCGCAGATCTTGTCCAGGGCGCGCAGTCGGGCACCCAGTTCGTCGGCGGCGGAGAGCAGGCTGCGGCGGTGCCGGTCCGGGTCCAACTCGTCGCGGGTGAAGGGGCGTTCGGCGGCCAGGGAGCGGGAGACCGCGTTCGGGACGACCCGGCCGCGGTCGACCCCGCTCGCCTTCTCCCGCAGTTCGCGGCCGACCCGCGCGCCCACCAGACGCTGGAGCGTGGACAGCGGTGCGGCGGCGACCAGGCCGAGGGTGTCGAGGCCGTACTCGCACAGGGTGCGGGCGGTGGCCGCACCGACACCGGGGAGCGCGGCGACGGGCTTCCCGGCGAGGAAGTCCGCGCCCTCCTCCTCGGTCACCGCGCAGGTCAGTCCGGGCCGCGCGTCCTTCATCGCCATCCGGGCCAGCATCCGGCCCGGCCCCGCGCCGATCACGCAGTCGACGCCGTACAGCGCGAGGGCGCGGACCCGGATCACCGAGGCCAGTTCGACGGCGTCCCGCCCGAAGTACCGTTCGGCGCCCCGCAGATCGGCCAGGGCCGCGTCCGGTGGCAGCGCCTCGACGACCGGTGTGAACTCCTCCAGCAACCCGAGCAGACCCGGCAGGGCCGCCTCACCCGTCGGCGGCAACTGGAAACGTACGCAGAGGATGGTCATCCCGCACTCCCCGGACTCTGGTGCCACAACTTCCGTATCTGTGAAGGCTCTTGACCCGCAGGTCGCAGATCCGCCCACGGATGCAGTTCGTATCCCGTCGGCATCTGGATGCGCCGGCCGCCGGTCGAATCGCCGGTCTCTTCCGGCATGGGCTCCGCCAGCCGGGCGGAGACCGCGTCGAGGCCGTGCTCGGCGCGCAGTTCGACCAGTTCGGCGAGGTTCCAGGCGGCGGCGCCGACCACGCTGAGGCTGCGCGGGCCGCGGCGCTGCACCACCCCGCGCACCAGCAGCAGCCAGGAGTGGAAGACCGTGTGGGCGCAGGCGTCGTGCGAGTCGTCGAAGAAGGCGAGGTCGACCAGGCCGGTGCCGTCGTCGAGGGTGCTGAAGATGACCCGCTTGCCGGACCGGATCGGCGGGGTCTGGGTGGCCGCCTTGGCGCCCGCGACGAGGACCGTCTCACCGTGCCGCGCGTCCCGCAGCCGCCGTGCGTCGACCACACCCAACTCCTCCAGGAACTCCCGGTGGTCGTCCATCAGGTTGCGCGAGGCGTCCATCGACAGGACACCCAGCTCGGCGCTGAGCCTCTCGGCGGAGGACAGGTCCGGCAGCCCGGCGGACGCGGTCTTCCGCCCGCCGGCCAGGGGCAGTTGTCCACCGCCCGCACCTCGTGCTCCCCGGTGCAGCTCGGTCAGGTGCAGTTGCAGGTCACGCCGGTTGGCGCCGAAGGAGTCCAACGCGCCCACCTGGGCCAGCCTTTGGGCGAGCGGTCGGCTCGGGCGCGCCCGCTCCCAGAAGTCCAGCAGCGAGTCGTACGGCTGCCCGTCCGCGATCCGCGCCGCCTCGGTCTCGCTGATGCCGTACACGTCGGAGAGGGCGAGCCGGAGTCCCCATACCCCAGGGGATTCAGACACCAGTTCGATACGATGGGCGACCGCCGACCTGTTCACGTCCAACGGCAGGATCGGCACCCCCCGGCGCCGCGCGTCCGCCAGCAGCAGCCGCTTCGGATACATCCCGGGGTCGTGCGTGAGCAGCCCCGCGTAGAAGGCCGCCGGGTGGTGCGCCTTCAGCCACGCCGACTGGTACGTCGGTACGGCGAAGGCGACCGCGTGCGCCTTGCAGAAGCCGTACGAACCGAAGGCCTCGATGATCTCCCAGGTCCGCTGAATCGTTTCCGCGTCATATCCGTTCACCGCCGCGTGCTGCGCGAACCAGAACCGGATCCGCCCCTGCGACTCCGGGTCGGACAGCCCGCGCCGCACCCGGTCCGCCTCGCCGCGGCCGCATCCGGTCATGATGTCGACGATGTCGATGATCTGCTCGTGGAAGACGACGACCCCGTACGTCCCCTTCAGTGGCTCCTCCAGATCCGGGTGCGGATACCTGACGGGCGCCCGTCCGTGCCGCGCCTCGATGAACGGCCGCACCATGTCGGCGGCGACCGGACCCGGCCTGAAGAGCGAGATGTCGACGACGAGGTCGTGGAAGGTGGCCGGCTGGAGCCGCCCGACCAGGTCCCGCTGGCCCGGCGACTCGATCTGGAAGCACCCCAGCGTCTCGGTGGAACGGATGAGTTGATACGTCGCCGGGTCACCCGGCGGCACGGCGTCCAGGTCGATCCGGTCCCCCGTCGCCCGCTCCACCTCCGCGACCGCGTGCGCCATCGCCGACTGCATCCGCACGCCCAGCACATCGAGCTTGAGCAGCCCGAGGTCCTCGACGTCGTCCTTGTCGAACTGCGACATGGGCAGACCCTCGCCGCTGGTCGGCATGACCGGCGTACGGGCGAGGAGGGAGGCGTCGGAGAGGAGCACCCCGCACGGGTGCATGGCGACTCCGCGCGGGAGGGCGTCGAGGGCCTCGGTCAGCTCCCAGAGCCGTCCGTACCGCTCCTTCTCCCCTGCCAGCGCGCGCAGTTCGGGCAGCTCCTCCAGTGCCGCGCGGGCGTCGCGGGCGCGGATGTGCGGGAAGGACTTGGCGATCCGGTCGATGTCGGCGGGGTCCATGGACAGGGCCGCCCCCACGTCCCGGATCGCGTGCCGCACTCGGTACGTCTCCGGCATCGCGACCGTCGCCACCCGCTCGGTGCCGAACCGGCCGATGATCGCGCGGTAGACCTCCAGGCGACGGGCGGACTCCACGTCGATGTCGATGTCGGGCAGCACGAGCCGGCGCTTGGACAGGAACCGCTCCATCAGCAGCCCGTGTTCGACCGGGTCGGCGTGGGCGATGCCGAGGAGGTGGTTGACGAGGGAGCCGGCACCGGAGCCGCGTGCGGCCACCCGGATGCCCATGTCCCTCACGTCGTCCACCACTTGAGCGACCGTCAGGAAGTAGGAGGCGTAGCCGTGGTGGGCGATGATGTCCAGCTCCCGGTGCATCCGCTCCCAGTAGGCGCGCTGACCGGCGTACCCCTTCAGCACCATCCCCGCCGCCGCCCGTGAGGCGAGCGTCCGCTGGGCGGTGCGGTGGCCCGCGCCGACGAGGTGCGGTTCGGGGAAGTGGACCGTGCCGATGCCGAGGTCGTCCTCGGGGTCGACCAGACACTCGGCGGCCGTCGCCCGGGTCTGCTCCAGCAGCCGGTGGGCGGTGTCCCGCCTGAAGCCCGCGGCGTCCACGATCCGCTCGGCCGCGGCCAGCATGGCGGACGGGTCCTTGAGCCAGGCCTCGCCGGAGTCCAGCTCCTTCGTCGGGTCGACGGGGACCAGGCGACGAGCGGCGTCCAGGATGTCGGCGACCGGGCCCTGGCCGGGGTCGGCGTAGCGGACGGCGTTGCTGAGCACGGGACGCACCCGCTGTTCCGCGGCGAAGCCGACGGTGCGGGCGGCGAGGCGCAGGGAGCCGGGCCCGGTGCCCTCGCGGCCGTGCCAGACGGCCTCCAGCCTGAGGGCGTCGCCGTAGTTCTCGCGCCAGGGGGCCAGGAGCCGGGCCGCCCGGTCGGGGCGTCCGGCGGCGAGGGCGCGGCCGACGTCGGAGGCGGGGCCGAGCAGGACGGTCAGGCCGTCCCCTCGGTTCTCGGCCCAGGGCAGCAGGGGCGTGCCCTCCGCACCCTTGCCGCCTTTCTCGGAGTGTGCCGCCGTGACGAGCCGGCACAGGTCGGCCCAGCCGTGGGCGCCGTCCCGGGCGAGGAAGGTGACGCGGGGTGTCGACTCGTCGATGAAGGCACCTCCGCGCACGGGCGCGCGGCGCTTTTCGGGTCGTACGGAATCACCCTGCCGTACGGGCTCCGGCGCATGCTCCTCCACGGCCAGCTCCACGCCGAACACCGGCCGGACCCCTGCCTTCGCGCAGGCCTTGGCGAAGCGGACCGTGCCCGCGAGGGTGTCGCGGTCGGTGAGGGCGAGGGCGTCCATGCCCCGCTCGTAGGCGCGCTCGGCCAGCCGCTCCGGGTGGGAGGCGCCGTAGCGCAGGGAGAACCCGGAGACGGTGTGCAGATGCGTGAACCCGGGCACCCGCGCCTCCATTTTCGAACATCAGTTCCCAACTGCCTCACCCCCACCATACCCCCTATCTCGAACATGTGTACGACAACCGTTCGGCCGCCTCCCACCTGCAAAAACGCCCCTCACCTCGGACTGTGAGGACATGACACAGAACAGCTTTCTCGCCGAGGTGAAGGACGCGGTCACCCCGCGGGCCACGCTGCTGGTCATCGGAGTGATCGCCCTCCAGTTGCTGTTCATCACCTCCTATGTGGGAGCGCTGCACGATCCGAAACCGAGGGACGTGCCGTTCGGGGTGGCCGCACCGCGGGCCGCCGCCGAGCAGGCGGTGGACCGGATGGAGAAGCTGCCCGGCTCGCCCCTGGACCCGCGCACGGTGGCCGACGAGGCGACGGCCCGGAGACAGATCCTGAACCGGGACATCGACGGGGCACTGGTCATCGACCCGGCCGGGACGACCGACACGCTCCTGGTCGCGAGCGGCGGCGGCACCGTCCTCGCCACCACCCTGGAGAGGTACCTCACCGCCCTGGAGGCCCCCCAGAAGCGGAGCGTCAGGACGGTGGACGTGGCCCCGGCCTCGTCCCGGGACTTCGACGGACTGTCGGCCTTCTACCTGGTCGTCGGCTGGTGCGTCGGCGGCTATCTGTGCGCCTCGATCCTGGCGATCAGCACCGGCGCCCGGCCCGCCAACCCGCGCCGCGCGGTGATCCGGCTGATCGTGATGGCGCTGGTGTCGATCGTCGGCGGACTGGGCGGCGCGGTGATCGTGGGGCCGGTCCTGGACGCGCTGCCGGGCAGCGTGCTCGCCCTCTGGGGACTCGGCGCGCTGGTCACCTTCGCGGTGGGGGCGGCGACCCTCGCCCTCCAGGCGATCTTCGGGATCATCGGGATCGGCATCGCGATCCTGCTCGTGGTGATCGCGGGCAACCCGAGCGCGGGCGGGGCCTTCCCGCTGCCGATGCTGCCGCCGTTCTGGCAGGCGATCGGCCCGGCACTGCCACCGGGCGCGGGCACCTGGACGGCCCGCTCGATCGCCTACTTCAAGGGCAACGACACGACCGCCTCCCTGCTGGTGCTGTCGGCATGGGCGGCGGCCGGGATCGCGATCACGCTGGGGATGGCGTGGCTGCGGAGGAAGCGCGAGGGCGAACCGCCGCCGGCTCGGATGCCGTAGTACGTCCCGGCGGCCACCGGCAGGAGACCGCCACGGTCGAACCCGCAGCCGCCGAGGGCACTCCACCCCCACCAGGGCCACCCGCACCCGACCACGAAAAGAAGTCCCGCCCCCGGAGGGGCGGGACTCCGACGGACCACGAACCGTCAGCCGATCGACGTCCCCGTGGCCGACAGCGCCTCGGTCACCGGCTGGAAGAACGTCTCCCCACCGGAGGTGCAGTCACCGCTGCCGCCCGAGGTGAGCCCGATCGCGCTGCTCCCGGAGAACAGCGAGCCACCGCTGTCCCCGGGCTCCGCGCAGACGTCCGTCTGGATCAGCCCGTTGACGATGTCACCGTTCCCGTAGTTCACGGTCGCGTCCAGCCCCGTGACCTTCCCGGAGTGCACCTGCGTCGTGGAGCCGCTGCGCGTGACCGACTGCCCGACCGTCGCCGCCGCGGCCCCCGTGATCGCCTGCGAGGACCCGTTGTAGAGGTTCACCTCGCTCGGGTGATCGACCCCGGCGGCGTATTTGACCAGCCCGAAGTCGTTGTCCGGGAAGCTGGACACCTCGTTCGTGCCGATCCGGGTCCCGCTCGAGTCCGACCAGGTGGAGATGGACTCGGTGCAGTGCCCGGCGGTGAGGAAGTACGGCTCCCCGCCCTTGACCACGTTGAATCCGAGCGAGCACCGTCCGCTGCCCCCGGTGATCGCGTCACCGCCGGCGACGAAGGGCTTGAACTCCCCCTTCGTGCGCTGGAGTTCGGCCGTGCCGCCGAGTCCGTCGACGACCTTGGTGAGCGTGGCCCACTCCGCGTCGGAGACCGTGCGGTCGGCGGTGACGACCACCTTGTTGGTGGTCGGGTCGGTCGCCCAGGACGTACCCGGGATCGTCGCGTCCTGCTTGAGCGTCCCGCGGGCGCTCTTCAGCTCGGCGAGGGAGTTCGCCACGACCCGCGCCTTGGCGCCGGCCGCCTCGACGGTGTCGGCCGCGGTCTCGCTGAGGACGTTCACGACGAGGTTCTTGGCCTTCGCGTCGTAATACGTTCCCGCCGCCGCGGTTCCGAGATCCTTGCCGAGCGTCGAGGCAAGCTTTCCGGCCGCCGCGACCGACAGGGTCTCGGGTGCGGAGCTCTTCGTGGGCTCGCTGGCGTTCGCAGTCTGGAAGGTGATGCCCGCGGCGACCAGTGCGGCGATTCCCGCACCTGCCAGGGCTGCCCGCCGCTTGGGTATGCGTCGGTGCTGCAACTCGGGTCCTCCTGTGGGGGGTCGGCCCGGTCGGTTATGGGGACCTCGCGGGCCGGAAGGCTGGTTGACGAGCCCTTACTCTTTCGAACCCGGCGGGGAGCGCACAAGGTTGAGTTCCGGACGCGCGTAGAACGCGGTTGCACGCCCCTCCCTGATTGACCGTGGACAGTCACACCAGGCGGCTTCGCAGTGCAAACACTACGTGCGGGTAACCAATGACCAGCCTGTGAGGTCTAGTCCTGTCCTGAATTCGACCCCTCGGAGCCCGGATCCGGACGAGGCTGGGGCGACGGCAGTTGCTCCTGCACCGGTTGCTCCTCCACAGAACGCACCGGTTGCTGCGGTTGCTGCACCGGTGCGGGCGCCGGCGCCGCCCGCTCCAGGAACCGCAGCAGCTCGACGGGGAAGGGCAGCACCAGCGTCGAGTTCTTCTCGGCCGCCACCGCCACCACCGTCTGCAGCAGCCGCAGTTGCAGCGCGGCCGGCTGCTCGGACATCTCCTTGGCCGCCTCGGCGAGCTTCTTCGACGCCTGGAGTTCGGCGTCGGCGTTGATGACCCGGGCCCGCCGCTCCCGGTCGGCCTCGGCCTGCCGGGCCATGGAACGCTTCATGGTCTCGGGCAGGGAGACGTCCTTGATCTCGACCCGGTCGATGGTGACGCCCCACTCCACGGCCGGGCTGTCGATCATCAGCTCCAGGCCCTGGTTGAGCTTCTCGCGGTTGGACAGCAGATCGTCCAGCTCGCTCTTGCCGATAATGGACCGGAGCGAGGTCTGGGCCATCTGCGCGACCGCGAACCGGTAGTCCTCCACCCGGATGATCGCCTCGGCCGGCGCGGTCACCTTGAAGTAGACGACCGCGTCGACCCGCACCGTGACGTTGTCCCGGGTGATGCCCTCCTGCCCGGGCACCGGCATCGTCACGATCTGCATGTTGACCTTCCGGAGCTTGTCGATGCCCGGAACGATCATCGTGAACCCCGGCCCGCGCACTTCCGGGCGGAGCCTGCCGAGACGGAGGACCACACCCCGCTCGTACTGTTTGACGACCCGCGCGGCCGCCATCACGTACACCGCTCCGACGGAGGCGAGTGCCGCGCCCGCTGCCACCAGCTCCTCGACCATGACGGCCCCCCAGGGTCCGAATCAGGCGCTCAAGGTGTGTACTTCGACGGTAACTCCGCGATGTACACGATGGGGAGACGGAGGACACAGGTGCTCGACGGCATACAGACCCGCGACGGCAGGTGGCTGACGGTCGAGGAGTACGGCGACCGGGACGGCACACCCGTGGTGCTGCTGCACGGCACCCCGGGCTGCCGGTCCGGGGTCGTGCCCGAGGACGTGGTCAAGGCACACCCCTGGGTGCGGTTCATCGCCTACGACCGTCCCGGCTACGCCGACTCGGACCGGCACCCGGGACGCCGGGTCGCCGACGCGGCCCGGGACGTGGCCGATCTGGCCGACGCCCTCGGGCTGGAGAAGTTCTCCGTCCTCGGGCGGTCCGGCGGCGCCCCGCACGCCCTGGCCTGTGCGGCCCTGATGCCCGCGCGGGTACGGCGGGCGGCGGCGCTGGTGTCCCTCGCGCCACCGGACGCGGAGGGGCTGAGCTGGTTCGACGGCATGGCGGCCTCCAACGTCGAGGACTACACCCTGGCGCTGACCGACACCCTCGCCTTCGCGGAGCGGCTCGCCTCCCGGGCCGCCGCCGTCCGCCGGGACCCCGCCCAGCTGCTCGTGACCATCCGCGACGGGCTCACCGACGCCGACCGGCGGATCGTCTCCCAGCCGGCCGTCGGCGACATGCTGCTGCGCAACTACCGCGAGGCGCTGCGCACTTCGGCGTACGGCTGGCTCGACGACGCCCTCGCCCTGCTGAGCCACTGGGGCTTCGACCCGGCGGCCGTCACGCGGCCGGTCCTGCTGTGGCACGGCGCCCAGGACCGGTTCTCCCCGGTGGGCCACTTCGAGTGGCTCCTGGGCCGCGTCCCGCGCGCCCGTCCCGTCCTGGACCCGGACTCCGGTCACTTCGGGGCGATCGAGGCGCTGCCCGCCGTACTGGACTGGCTGTGCCCGGCGTCATGATCCGGGGCGCTCCATCCGGGCACCCCGCATCAGGTCCATGACCCGCTCGTGGCTGTCCCCCACGGCGTCGGTGACGCGCAGCCGCAGGCGCAGCTGGTCGATCTCGCCGACGAACCGACGGCCGTAGGCCCCCGCCCGCATCCCCCCGTTGCCCAGGGGGAACCCGGCGCCGGTCAGCCGCAGGTAGTAGTCCTTGCCCTGGACGAACCCCCGGTCGGCGAGCTCCTCCAGCACCCCGGCGTGGTCGGTCCACGCGGTGGGCTCCCCGCCGCGCGGGACGAGGCAGTAGTCCACCCGCTCCACCACCGAGTGCTGCGAACCGCCGTTCACCACTTCCACATGCCAGCCGGGCTCGTCCGGACCGAGGTCGCCGACCGTCCAGGAGGAACTCCAGCCCAGTGCGGGCCGTACCGTCCGCGCGTACTGGGCTCGCCCGAACACCGCGGCGAGCGCCACCGCGAGCAGCGCGCCCAGCGGGTTCATGTCCATGAGCCGCAGCCGCCAGGGCCACTGCCGGGCCAGGTCGCCGGTGATGTTCGACCGCACGATCTCCCACAGCAGCACCAGCGTCAGCAGGATCAGCAGCACCAGCGGCGCCACGAACAACAACGGACTGCGCCGCACCTGCCGTTGCCGGTCGTCGAACTCCAACCCCTGGTCCTCTCGCCCGTGTTGACGGCGACAATAGCGAGCCCCCGCACGACAGGCGTGTGCGGGGGCTCACCACAGGTGCTGCTGCGATTCAGGCCGTTCCGGGACCTAGAAGACGCTGACGCCGTACGCGCTCAGGGCCTCGGTGACGGGCTGGAAGAAGGTCGTGCCGCCGGAGGAGCAGTTGCCGCTGCCGCCGGAGGTCAGACCGTAGGCGACGGTGCCGCCGTACAGCGGGCCGCCGGAGTCGCCGGGCTCGGCGCAGACCGTGGTCTGGATCATGCCGTACACGACGTCGCCGCCACCGTAGTTGACGGTCGCGTTGAGGGCGGTGACCCGGCCGCTGTGCGTGCCGGTGGTGGAGCCGCGGCGGTACACCGTGGTGCCGACGGAGGGCGTGGCGGCACTGGTGATGTCCTGGCTGCCCACGGTGCCCGAGATCGAGGACACGGGGTAGTTGGACGAGTACCGGACGATGCCGTAGTCGTTGGTCGGGAAGCTGGAGCCGGCGGTCGCGCCGAGCAGCGACGTACGACCGGAGTTGGACCACCAGTTGCCCGCACCGTCGGTGCAGTGACCGGCGGTCAGGAAGTAGTAGGTGCTGCCGCTGCGGACGTTGAAGCCCAGGGAGCAACGCCAGCTACTCGCATAGATTGCGTCGCCGCCGGAGATCAGCTTGTTGAACTTGCCCGGGGTCCGCTTGATCGTCAGCGCGTCGGCGTTGGCGCCGGCCTGCCGCTTGATCTTCGCGATCTCCGCCTTGGAGACCGTGCTGTCGACGGTGACGACGACACGGTTGGTCTTGCTGTCGACGGCCCAGGCGGTGCCGGGGACATCGGCCTTGAGCACCGAACTGTTGGCACTCTTCAGCTCGTTGGCGCTGAAGGTGGTCACGTCCGAGGCGTTCGCGTTGGGGATCGCGATCGCGGCGGCGGCCACGAGTCCGGTGGATACGGCGATCAGCCGGGTCCGTCTCGTAATGCCGCTGCGGGGGGTGGTGCGCTTGATCCTCACTTTTCGTTCCCTCCCAGGGAGGTTGGGGGCCCGCGTGGGGTCGGGGCCCGTGAGGCGCAGCCAGAAGCCCGCATGTCCGGATTCCGAACACGCCGTGCCCCTGACAAGCGCTGAGGGGGAGTATTCGGCCGATCGACCGGTAGCCGCAAGGGCGCCTTTCGGCCGTCAAGCTTTGAACCACCCATGCGTTCCCCGTGAGCCGGCCGCTCCTCAGAGCAGGGTGCGCTCCCCCGCCTCGATGGCGATGCCCAGCGTATTGCCCGGCGGCGGGAAGGGGCAGATGAAGTGGTCGGCGAACGCACACGGCGGAAGCAGGGCGCGGTTGAAGTCGACCGTCGTGCGCCCCTCGGCATCGGGTGCGGCGGGCCGCAGGAACCGGAAGCGGTGGCTACCGGATCCGCTCGTCGCATCGCCGAAAACCGCCCACAGCGAACCGTCCGCCTCGACCGTCACCTGGAGCGTGAACTCCTGTCCGTCGAGGGTGAACGCCAGCTCTCCGCCGAGCCCGAGGCCGCGCCGCCGTCCGTCCGCGTTCTCCACGCGGACGCTGCGCGGCGCGTCGTACGGCGTGAAGCGCCCCGGCACCGACCAGCGCGGCTCGTAGGGCGTGGCCGCGATACCGCGGAACGCGCGCCGCGCCTCGGACCCCGGGTCGAAGTCCCGTACGCCCCACGCTCCCTCGCGCACCAGCACGACCAGCCGCCGCTCGCCGTGCGCGACCCGGCTCGCGCCCACCGGCCCGGGGTCGGCGCCGAGCCGTACCGCACCGCCGAAGGGCCGCCCGTCGACGGTCAGCCCGTCCTTCTCGGCGGCCCGGAGCAGCACCGCGTCGCCGTCGGCCGACCAGGTCCCGGGAGTGTCCGGAATCCGCCCTTCCGAAAAGTCCTCCAGCCAGTGCGTGCCGGTGAGCGAGAGCGGTCCGTAGGGCGCGGAGACCGTCTCGACGCGGTGTTCGTGCCACTTCTTCCACTCGTCGAACGCGTCCGACGTCATGTGATCAACCCTTCCATACCGGTTCGGAGAGCCCGAGGTGGGAGCGGAGCGTGGTGCCCTTGTACTCGGTACGGAACACCCCGCGCTCCTGGAGCAGCGGCACCACCCGGTCCACGAACTCGTCGAGTCCGGCCGGGGTGAGATGCGGGACGAGGATGAAGCCGTCGGCGGCATCGCGCTGCACGAACTCGTCGAGCTCGGCGGCGACCGCCTGCGGGGTTCCGACGAAGGACTGCCTGCCGCCCGCCTCGATCACGGTCTCCCGGATGGACAGCCCCTTCTCCCTCGACAGCGCCCGCCATCTCTCGGCGATCTCGAGGGTGTTCCCGCGCCGGGTCCGGCCCTCGGTGAGCGTCGGCTCGGCCACCGGGTCGATGTCGGGCAGCGGGCCGTCCGGGTCGTACGAGGAGAGGTCGACGCCCCAGATCTGCTCCAGCGTGAGGATCGCGGTCTGCGGGGAGGTCTGCTGGCGGCGGATCTCGGCGGCCCTCTCCTGCGCCTCCGCGGCGGTGTCGCCGAGGACGACACCGACCCCCGGCATGATCTTCAGGTCCTCGACGGTACGGCCGTACTTCGCCAGGCGCCCCTTCACATCGGCGTAGAAGGCGCGACCGCCCTCCAGTGAGGCCTGCCGTGTGAAGACCACGTCGGCCGTGGCGGCGGCGAACTCCCGCCCCTCGTCCGAGTCCCCGGCCTGGATGACGACCGGATGCCCCTGCGGGGAGCGCGGCACGGTGAACTCGCCCGCGATGTCGAAGTGCTGCCCGCGGTGGGCGAACGGCCGGGACAGCCCGTCCGGTGTCCAGGAGTCCCACAACTCCCGTGCGGTGGCGACGAACTCGGCCGCACGTGTGTACCGGTCGGCCCGGTCGAGGAAGCCGCCGCGCCGGAAGTTCTCCCCGGTGAAGGCGTCGGAGGAGGTCACCACGTTCCACGCGGCCCGGCCCCCGCTGAGGTGGTCCAACGTGGCGAGTCTGCGGGCGAGTTCGTACGGCTCGTTGAAGGTCGCGTTGACGGTGGCGGCGAGCCCCAGGTGCTCCGTGACGGCGGCGAGCGCGTTGAGCACGGTGATCGACTCCGGGCGCCCCACCACGTCCAGGTCGTGGATGCGGCCCTTGTGCTCGCGCAGCCGCAGCCCCTCGGCGAGGAAGAAGAAGTCGAACAGGCCGCGTTCGGCCGTGCGGGCCAGGTGCTCGAAGGAGGAGAACTCGATCTGGGACCGCGAGCGCGGGTCGGCCCAGACGGTGGTGTTGTTGACGCCCGGGAAGTGCGCCGCGAGACGGATCTGTTTGAGCGGTCGTTCGGTCATGACGCTTCCCCCGCGTATTGGTTGACGGGCCGGGCCAGACCCAGGTGCTCCCGGAGCGTGCTGCCCGGGTAGAAGGTGCGGAACAGTCCGCGGTGCTGGAGGAGCGCCACCGTGCCGTTGACGAGCCGCTCCAGGTCGCGGCGTGGCTCGGCGGGCGTGAGGTGGAAGCCGTCGACGGCGCCCTCCCCGTGCCAGGAGGCGATCAGGTCCGCGAGGTCGACGGGGCCGCCGCGGTACAGCGGGCCCTGCGCGGTCTGCCGGGGGCCGCCCCCGCCGTGGCCCGGCTCGGCCGCGTGCTCCCCGTCGCCGAGGTCGACGACGAGGGCGGCGAGGACCCGCAGTGCGTCGGGGTCGCGCCCGAACCTCGCCGCGGCGGCGCGCAGTTGATCCCGTACGGCACGGGTCTGCGCGGCGCTCACGGACCGTACGAGGGCCACGTCCGCGTACCGGGCGGCGATGTCCCGGGCCTGCCCCTCGGAGGCGTCGACCACCCGGACCGGATGGCCCTGCGGAGGGCGCGGCACGATCGAGGGGCCCCGCACCGAGAACTCCGTGCCGTGGAAGTCGACATGGTGCAGCTTGTCCCGGTCGATGAAACGGCCGGTCGGCTCGTCCCGTATCTCGGCGTCGTCCTCCCAGCTGTCCCACAACTTCGCGGCCACGTCGGCCACTTCACCGGCCTCCCGCCACAGCGCCTCGGCGGGGGCGGCGTGCCGGCGGCCGAAGAGGCGGGCCTCGCCCTCGGTGGTCGACACGTCGAGCCGCCAGCCCGCCCGGCCCCGGCTGACCCAGTCGAGGGTCGCGACGGCCGCCTGGACGTGGAAGGGCTCGGTGTGGGTGGTCGTGACGGTCGGCACGAGACCGATCCGGCCGGTGGCCGGGGCCACCCGGGACAGGACGGCGAGCGCGTCGAGCCCGGGGCGGGCGAAGGTGTCGTCCAGGGTCACGAAGTCGAGGACACCGTGTTCGGCGAGCCGGGCCAGTTCGACATAGGAGCCGGCGTCGTATGCCGACGGTTGATCGACGGCGGCGGAGAGATGCAACATCACAGCACCTTCGGGAGAAAGCTCTTGGAGGTAGGGGTTGTCTTGCGGGGCCGGCGGTATCTCAGGCAGCCGCGCGGCCGGTGAGGGCGGCGAGGAACTCCAGGGCCGCCCTGGCCGTGGCGTCGTTCTGCCGGAACGCCGGGCCGCCGGTGCGGGGCCGGGTGAAGGCGCCGGAGGTACGGGCGTCGGTGAAGGGCCCGAGCGCGAAGCGCCGGGGATGCGGCCGGCCGGCCACGTCCAGGATCCGCCCGTCGCCGGGGTCCACCCGGAGCAGCCCGTCCGGGGTCTCGGCGGCCCCGTCCTCCCGCAGCTCGCGCAACAGGGCGTCCCGGGCCCGACCGACCGTCGGCTCGGGCAACCGCGCCTCGACCAGCGCGCGCGTCTCGACGAAGAACCCGGGCAGACTCGCGCTCGTGGCCCGGAAGACACCGTCCTGGGCCTCCACCGAGACGTCCGCGCCGAGAAACCTGACGACACCGGCCCGCGAGAGGGCCTGCAGCTGCCGCAGCCGTGGTCCGGGCGGGCCGGAGGCGAGATAGCTGAAGAAGCCGTGCCACCAGGGCCCGGTGCCCCCGAGCCGGACCAGCTGGCCGTAGACGGACAGCAGCCCGAGGAAGACCGACAGGTCCTGGCTGTACGAAGGGTCGTGCCGTCGGCTCAGATCCTGCTCGACATACCCGCGCAGCCCCTCCTGGAGCTCCTCGAACGACCCGTACCGCACCCCCTCCAGCGGCCTGTCCAACGCGCCCAGGTCCAGCCGGTCGGCCGGGTCGGGCACGGCGGCCTCCACGAGGGCCTCGACGTCCGCGCGGTCGCCGACCGCGAACTTCTCCTCGAAGTCGGCCCAGGGCATCGCGGTCCGCTCCCCGTGCACCGTGAACAACCGGTGGTAGTGCGCGAACCCCAACTCCTTCTCCACCAGCGGCCACACGTCTTGCCGGAAGTCGAACCCCGCCGGCCGGGCGAGCAGTTCGTCGACCTCGGCGGGCCCGAAGAACCGGGGCAGCGGCGGCCGTTCACCGGTCCAGTCGTAGCCGATCTTCGAGTGGTACGGCACTCCGCGCCGCGAGCCGACGTACAGCACCGGCTCGCGTCCGGACGGTAGGTAGGTGTCGCCCTCGTACCGTCCGCCCCGCCCCTCGGTCAGCAGCACCATCAGATCGACGAAGGCCAGCCCGAAGCCCCGGACGATGACGTGCGAGCCGGGCGTGAGCGCGGACAGGTCACTGTCGGCGGTGAAGTCGGGCGGGAGGTGGACGAGGCCGTGCTCCGCCGCGTAGGCCGCCAACGACTCTTGTTCGTCGTCGAGTTCGGCGTCGAGGTGGCCGAGCGCGAGGACGACCAGGTCGGCGAGGAGCGGGCCCGGGCGGCCCTCCAGCCACACCTGCTGGCGCCCCTCGCGCGACCCGCCGACCCGCAGGGCGCGCCGCGGATGGTGGTGCACCCGCACCGACGGAGGCAGCGCGGCCACCGCCTGCTCGTGCACCCACCGCAGATACCCGCCCTGGAGCTGCCGGTCCGCGAAGGTGGTGCCGTCGATGCCGGCCCACTCGTGCAGCGTGGGTCCGGGACGCACCGGTCCGGCCATGTCCACCGTCTCGTCGGTGAACATGGTGACGTCCTCGGCGTGCGAGTTCATCCACAGCAGCGGCGACTGCGCCTCGCGCCAGATGCGCCCGGCGCCCGGCACATGCGGGTCGACGAGATGGATGTCGAGGCCCGAGCCGTCGTGCAGCTCGGGCGCGTTGGCCGCGATCCGTTCGATCAGACCGGCCCCTCGCGGCCCGGCGCCGACGATCACCAGCGAGTGCCGGGTCATCGGAGGTGCCACTGACGAGGGTGCCGGTCAGCCGGGTCCCGGCGGGCGGCGGTTGGGGAGAGGGTGTCGGAGGACATGTGAAGGCTCCGTGGCAGCGAGTCGTTCGAACTCGGACGGGTGCCTTCACACAAGCGCGCCGCGCGGCGCGGATCGCGGCCGAGCCCCTCAGCAGGGCCGCCCCTTGAGACTACGGGGGCGTTTCCCCTCACTGTCAAGGCTGTCCATACTGTGAGCCGTACGTCTCAAGTCGGTTGACGCACAACCGGATGCCTGTTCCACTTACCCCATGCATCCACAGCAGTGGCTGGTCAAGCGCTCCCACATCGACTTCGGTCGCGTGTGGTCCTCTTCCTGTTGAGCTGACCCCCTGCGCGCCCTGATTCCCGGGCGCCCTTTCACGTTCTCCTCCCCCGCCTTCACACGCGCCTCCCCTCACCTCGCGTTGTCACAACCCCCTTCGCCCTACGGCGAATCAGCAGTCACACCCGCAGTCGCACCCGTCGCAGCAGTTCCCGCAGCAGTTCCCGCAACAGTCACAGCAGCTGCAGCAGTCACTGCACCCGCTGCAGTCGCACTGGTTGCACAGACCTTCCCGACGCTGCCCGCTCCAGGGGTCCTCGAACTCCCCGCAACACATCTGGCACGTACAGGCCAGCCCCATCCACACCGCGCACCCCGCGAGCAGTCCACGCCGGTCCCGGCGCGGCGGCTCCGGGGGCGGCGGAACTCCCGGACCGCCCGGCCCGGGAGGCGCATAGGGGTGCGACAACCCGGCCGACCCGGCCCCGTGCCCGCAGGACGACGAACCGAAGACCCGGTCCACGGACGTCCGCAGCTCATGCACGAGCAGCACATGCGCCAGCTTCTGGTCGCCGAACTCGGCTTCCCGCAGCGCGAGCCGTATTCCGTGCACCGCGTCGTCCGCGAGCCGCCGCGCCTCCTCAAGGGGCGTCCCGGTGGCCGTCAGCGGGTTCCACGCCCCGGACGCGGCGTCGGTCTCGCGGTCCTCCACGGCGTCCAGCAGATGCGCGAGCCGCCCGAAGAGCCGTCCCGCCTCGGCGAGCGGCTCGGCGTTGCCCGGCCGCCCGGCGAGGACCGCGGTGTGCGCGAAGGCCGCCGCGGTGGCCGTCTCGGTCGGCTCGGTGACGGTCAGGATCGGCGTCCCGGGCCCGGCGAGGGTCTCGATGCCGAGCTGGCGGTCCACCGCGTCGACGAGCACGGCGGTGTCGAACCCGACAGCGGACCCGCTACGGGCCCCGGCCGCGCCCCAGCTCGACGCGACCCGACGGGCGGCGAGCGCCACCGGCCTGCGGGCCAGCAGTCCGTCCCCGTCGGCGACATGGTCACGGACCTTGGCGGAGGCGAGCACCAACGAGACGGCAGCCGACAGTCGCGCGCCCTCGCCGTCGGCGACGGAGGCGGTGCGCATTCCGCGCAGCGGGCACGGTCCCGCCGTACGACGCCCCGAAGCCCCCGGCTCGGCCTGAGCCTCCGTCAGAACGGATATGAGCAAGCCGTCGTAGTTGGTGACGATGCGAGCGAACTGCCCGTGATCCTTGCGCAGCGCGAGACACAGCCCGCACAAATGCGCCATCCACTGGGTCTTGAGACTTTCACCGAGCCGATGGCGGCAGGGCCTGACGATTCCGAACACGACGATCCCCCGTGGTCAGTGCGACATTGAGCGGCGGCATCGTATCGGCCCTGCCGTTCACCCGTACGCCCCGGTCGTCACCCATACGCCGCGAAGAATCATATTTCACTCACAGTCAGCAGCCGTATGGGGAACGGCCCTTGTGAAACCCGGGCTCTCGACGAATGCGCTGTGCACCAGTACCGTCACAAACCCCCCGCGCGGCGTCTATCCACATGGCGCGTCATCCGCATCATGGATGACGATAGGGATACGTAATAGCGAGAAAGACCGCTGTGAGAGGAGGCGTCCATGGGATCGGTGCGCAAGGCGAGTGCCTGGCTGGGCCTCGTTGACGACAACGATGACGAGCGTTACTACGACGACGACGGCTACTCCGAAGGAACCGAGCCCGGGGATGCCTGGGTCACCGACCCGCGGGTCAAGGTGGCCTCGGACGTCGCCGAGGAGAAGGGCCGTCGCATCGGCACGGTCACTCCGGACAGCTTCCGGGACGCGCGCGCCATCGGCGAGCTCTTCCGGGACGGGGTGCCCGTCATCATGAACCTCACCGCCATGGAGGCAGGCGACGCCAAGCGGGTCGTCGACTTCGCCGCGGGCCTGATCTTCGGGCTGCGCGGTTCGATCGAGCGCGTGTCCACACGCGTGTTCCTGCTGACCCCCGCCAACACGGAGATCGTGAACGGCGACCCGGCCGCGCACCGCACGGACGGCTTCTTCAACCAGAGCTGAGGCAGGGCCGCTCACCGGCCCTGCCCCCGCGCAGGGTTTTCACCGGAAGGCGTCGAGCCCGGTGAGCGCCTTGCCCAGTACCAGCTGATGCATTTCGACGGTGCCCTCGTAGGTGAGCACCGACTCCAGGTTGGTCGCGTGCCGCATGACGGGATATTCGAGGGAGATCCCGTTGGCCCCGAGGATGGTGCGCGACGTACGGCAGATCTCGATCGCCTCCCGGACGTTGTTCAGCTTGCCGAAGCTGACCTGCTCGGGACGCAGACGCCCTGCGTCCATGCGCCGCCCCAGATGGTGGGCGAGCAGAATCCCCTTGTGCAGTTCGACCGCCATGTCGGCGAGTTTGGCCTGGGTGAGCTGGAAGCCCCCGATGGGCCGCCCGAACTGCTCCCGCGACTTCGCGTAGTCGACGGCCGCCTCGAAGCAGGACCGCGCCGCCCCCATCGCACCCCAGACGATGCCGTAGCGGGCGTGCGACAGACAGCTGAGCGGCCCCTTGAGCCCGACGACCTCCGGCAGCACCGCGTCCGCGGGCAGCCGTACGTCGTCGAGGACGAGTTCGCTGGTGACGGAGGCGCGCAGCGACCACTTGTGCTTGATCTCGGGCGCCGAGAAGCCGGCCGCGTCGGTCGGTACGACGAACCCGCGGATCCCCTCGTCGGTCTGCGCCCACACGACGGCGACTCCGGCGACGGACCCGTTGGTGATCCACATCTTGCGCCCGTTGAGCACCCAGTCCGTGCCGTCCCGCTTGGCGAAGGTCCGCATCGCGGCGGGGTCGGACCCGTGGTCGGGCTCGGTCAGTCCGAAGCACCCGATGACCTCGCCGGCGGCCATCCGCGGCAGCCAGGTCTGCTTCTGCTCCTCGGAGCCGAACCGGTGGACGGCGTACATGGCGAGAGAGCCCTGCACGGAGACGAGGGAGCGGATCCCGGAGTCGGCGGCCTCCAGCTCCAGACAGGCGAGCCCGTACTGCACGGCGCTGGCCCCGGCGCACCCGTACCCGTCGAGGGACATCCCGAGCGCCCCGATCCCGCCCAGCTCACGGGCGAGTTCACGGATGCCGGGCAGTTCGCCGCTCTCGTACCACCCGGCGATGTGGGGCAGCACCCGGTCCGCCGCCCACGACCGCACGGTGTCCCGGACGGCGAGGTCCTCCGGGTCCAGCAGGTCGTCGAGGCCGAGCGGGTCGGCCGGGTCGAACGGGGGCAGCTTCACGGACGCGGACATGGGGCACCCTCCGGCAACTGAAAACTAGCAGCGCTAGTTACGACTCTCCGGCCGACGTTACGGGTGCAGTGTCGCGCACGTCCAGTACCTCAGGCGGAGACGCGGGCCTCGGCGACTTCCCGGGGCGCGGGCACCTCGACCGCCATCGGCTCGCACTGCATGGTCCGCGGCAGCCGCAGCGCCATCACCGCGCCGAGCAGCAGCAGACCCGCGCTGACCAGCAGCGTCATATGCAGCCCGTGCACGAAGCAGTCCCGCGCGGTACGGCGCAGGGCCTCCCCGGCCGGGCCGCCGAGCCGGTCGGCGATCTCGTAGGCCTCGCCCAGCGAATGTCCCGCCGCGGCCGAGTCGGAGGCCGGAACTCCCCGCACCGACGACAGGCCGGGCGCGTACGCCGCGTTCATCACGCTGCCGAGGAGTGCGATGCCGATGCCGGCGCCCAGCTGGTACGAGGTCTCGCCGATCGCCGCCGCCCCGCCCGCCTGCTCCGGCGGTGCCTCGCTCAGCATCGACTCGTACGCCCCGAAGAGCGTGGTCTCCAGGCCGAAGCCCAGCAGGACGAAGCCGAAGAGCAGCAGCGGCGCGTTGTCCTCGCCGCCCATCGCCGTGAGGGTCAGTACGGCGACCGCCGTCAGCACGAACCCGAAGCAGACCATCCGACGCGGTCCGAAGCGCCGCAGCATCCGGGCGCCGGCGAGCCCGGAGGCCATCGCCGCGATGGTGAGCGGCAGCAGTCGCAGCCCGGTCTCCAGCGGGGAGAGCCCCAGCACCAGTTGCAGATACTGCGCCGCGATCAGCTCCAGGCCCACCAGCGCGAGCATGGCCAGCACGATGCAGCCGACGGAGGTGCTGAAGGCGGGGCGCGAGAACATCCGCAGGTCGACGAGCGGATGTGTGCGGCGCCTTTGCCGTCGTACGAAGAGCACCAGCAGTGCGGCGCCCACGGCCAGCGGCAGCACCGTGATCCCGTCGAGTTCCCCGCTGCCGAGCCGCTTCACGCCGAGGACCAGGCCGAACAGGGCGGCCGCGGCCATCAGCGCGCCGACCACGTCCCAGGGACCGTCGGCGGTGCCCTTCGACTCGGGCAGCAGGAGGCGGCCCACCGGCAGGCTGACCAGCATCAGCGGGATGTTGACGAGGAAGACCGAGCCCCACCAGAAGTGCTCGAGGAGGAAGCCGCCGAGCAGCGGCCCGACCGCGGCGCCCACAGCGGCCACCGCGCTCCAGATGCCGATGGCGAGGGCGCGTTCACGCCGGTCGGGGAAGACCTGGCGGAGGATCGAGAGCGTGGCGGGCATGATCATCGCGCCGCCGACGCCGAGCAGGGCCCGCGCCACGATCAGCACCTGGGCGGTGTCCGCGAGGGCTGCCATGCCGGAGGCGACGCCGAACAGGGCGTAGCCGAGAAGGAGGACCCGTCTGCGGCCGACGCGGTCGCCGAGCGTGCCGAACAGGATCAGCAGCGAGGCGCAGACGAGGGGGTAGACATCGACGATCCAGAGCAGTTCTATCGCGCCGGGCTTGAGGTCCTCGGTGACGGCGGGGACCGCCACGTGCAGCACGGTCGCGTCGACCGCGACCAGCAGCAGGCTCACACAGAGGACGACGAGGACGACCCAGCGGTTGGCACCGGCCCCGGTCGCCCGACGGCGCAGCGCAGCGGCGGCCGTGGTCGTCCCGGACATGCACGTACCTCCCAGATGTTCCCTCGCGGTCGGCGGGCACACGGGGTGGGGACTCCCCGTGATCTCGGCCGGAGAGGAGCGGTGATCTCCGGCCCGCGCAACGAAGGCGAGTGACACGTCAGCGTACGCGAGTTCACGTCTCGGCCAAGTGGTGGACCTCTCACACTCCGCGCGGAACACGTGTGGCGTACGCCACGCCCCCCGCTCCGCCGTTCTCTCCGCCGTCCTCTCGCCCGGACGCCCCCGGCGGACCGTCCGGTTCGCGGCGCGGTCGATAATCGGACCCGTGACCGATCTTGAGACGCGCCCGGCGCCACCCGGAAACGCGTTGCGCCGCGCGGCCCCGGCCCTGCTCGGGTACGCGGCCGTCCGCGCCCTGGGCCTGCTCGCCCTGGTCGTGTGGAGCTCCGCGCGCGACAAGAGCGCGTACACGCTGCTGACGGCCCGCTGGGACTCCCTCTGGTACACGAGGGTCGCCGAGCTGGGATACGGCTACGAGGTGCGGCTGCCCAACGGGGACGTCCACTCGAACCTGGCCTTCTTCCCGCTGCTGCCGTGGCTGGAGCGGGGCATCGCGGCGGTGACGCCCCTGTCCCACGCCGACGCGGGCTTCGCCGTCAGCCTGCTCGCCTCGCTCGCGGCGGCCTGGGGCGTCTTCGCGGTGGCGGACCATGTGTACGGCCGTAGAGCCGGGGTCTGCGCGGTGCTGGTCTGGGCGGTGCTGCCGGTCGGGATCGTGCAGTCGATGGCGTACAGCGAGTCGCTGTTCACGGCCCTCGCCGCGTGGTCGCTGTACGCGGTGCTGACGGGCCGCTGGGTGACGGCGGGCGTTCTGGCGTCCCTCGCGGGCCTGACCCGGCCGGTGGGACTCGCGGTGGTCGCGGCGGTGTGGGTGGCGGCGATCGTCGCGTTCAGCCGGGACCGGGCGGCCGCGGGCGGTCCCTCGTCCGAGCGGGAACGAAGCACGGCGCGGACGGACGGCGCGGGCGCCGGGGAGCGCGCCCCGGAACCGGCGACCGGCGCGCACCTCATGCCCCGCGCCCTCGCCCTGCTCATCGCTCCCCTCGGCGCCGCCGCCTACGTCCTGTGGGTCGGCCATCACACCGGCAAGGGCCCCCTCGGATATCTCGACGTCCAGGCCGGCTGGCGCAACGGGTTCGACGGGGGCTACGCCTTCGCCCGGTTCGTCGGCGAGAAGTTCACGTCGTTCCCGTCGGCGCTCGCCGGGGCGGGGCTGATCGTCGGGGTCGGGCTCGTGCTGTGGCTGTACGTCGTCGGCGTACGGCAGCGCCAGCCGCTGCCGCTTCTGGTGTACACGGGTGTCGTCACCGCGCTCGCCCTGTGCGCGTCGAGCTACTTCGGCTCGAAACCGCGCCTGCTGCTGCCCGCCTTCCCCCTTCTGTTCCCCCTCGCCCTGGCCCTGGCGAGGCTGCGGACGCCGAGGTCAGTGCTGGTGGTGTGCGCTGTCGCCCTCGGGTCGGCCACGTACGGGGCGTTCTGGCTGAACGGCTCAGGACCGCCATGATCGACTCGGGGCCCCGATGAGCACCCGGAGAATTCCGCCCCATGATTCGGTGAACGCATTCATAAGCGGCTATAAACCGGAAAGCGGAATGATCAAAGCAATTGAAGGGGGCAACCGGGCCGGATAGTGGATTCCTCGGAAATAAACGCCTCCCTGAGAGGAATCCCACATCACATCGTCATCACAAAGCCGTGGATTCGACGGGCACCGGACCTCACTCGCTGTAACGTCGATTGAGTGCGTACCGAACGAAACCTCACCCGTCTGGACCGGGTGTTCGCGAGGCTGGACCGTGAGCCGGAACGACCGGCTCACATCGACGTGCCCAGGATGTCCCGGCACCGGGTCGCCCTGATCGCCGGAGGCCTCGCCTTCTACCTGGCGATCGTGTGGCTCGTGGTCGACACATCGTGGCTGGTCCGTCTGGACTGGCAGGTCATGTTCTTCCGGCCGTACCAGCAGTGGGCGGAGATCCACTGGTTCGTGGACTACTACGTGGTGCTCGGCCAGCGCGGCCCGACCGCGGTGATGGTCGCGGCCTGGCTGGGCTGGCGCTCCTGGCGACAGCACACCCTGCGCCCGCTGCTCACCCTGGGCGCCGTGCTGCTCCTGCTGAACATCACCGTGGGCGCCGCCAAGCTCGGCATGGGCCGGCTCGGCCCGCACTACGCGACCACCATCGGCGCGAACGAGATGGGCCTGGGCGGCGATATATTTCCCAGCGGCCACACCGCGAACGCCGTGGTGACCTGGGGCATCCTGGCCTACCTGGCCTCCACGCCGAGAGCCCGCAGATGGCTGTCCGCCATCTCCGCCGTGACCTCGCTCGGCGTCGGCCTCGCCACCGTCTACCTCGGTACGCACTGGCTGAGCGACGTCGTCCTCGGCTGGGTCGCGGGGCTGCTGGTCCTGCTGGCGCTGCCGTGGTGCGAGCCGCTGATCGCCCGCACCGAGACCGCCGTCTTCGACCTGCGCGACCGCTGGCGGGCCCGCCGCAGCACACCCGCGGCCGTCAAGCCCGTCGAGGTCCCGATGCCGCTCAAGCCCCGCACCCCCGCCAGCCAGAACGAGCCCGCGGCCCGCTCGGCCCGGACGCCCGCCTATCTGGCACCGGGCCCGCACACGACCCGCTCGGAGCGCACCCCGGTCACCCCGGCCGGCCCTCGCCGGCCACCCCACCCGGACCGCGTCGCACGCGGCACCACCTCGGCGGCCCGCCCCCTGACAGGCGGCTAGCCGGCGGACAGCGGGGACGGTACGCACCCACTCACCCCGCCACGACGGCCCCGGTTCCTGCACAGGAACCGGGGCCGTCGTCGTGTTCCGGGACGGGCGTCAGCCCTTCCAGGCGCGGGCCACGCGGCCGTCCTTCACCTCGAAGTTCAGCCGCCCCGCGCGGTACTCCATCGTGATGATCGCCCCCGGTGGCAGCGAGCGCACGCTCGACCAGCCCTTCTCGCGGGCGAGTCGCTCAGCCCTGGCGGACTCCAGACCGACGTACGCGTCGGGGCTGTCGTGGGGTTCGGCGGGTGGTGTCGGTATCGGTGCCATACGGCCACGCTAGGCCCTGTCCGCGGGATGGGGCCAGGAACCAGGACACTGTGGGTCACTGATCCCTCTCCGGTCACGCTTCTGTCACAGGATGCCGACAGCCGTTTCCGTCGAACTCCGTCACACGTACGGGCGGTTCCGTAGGCCTTCCGCGCGCAATCAAACGGAATTCCCGCGTGTCGGAGCGGCTCATCCAATAAACGGACGGAAAGTTCCGGAAGACCTGCCGTCGGAGCCTTTGCATTCCGATTCGGTGGGGGGTCGCGGGAGCTGACACCGCGTAGGAAGAACACGGATCCGACACAGAATCCCCGTACGCCCCCTGTCGCGGTACGCGACGACGCGAGCATCATGACGGCGGACCCGGGACGCGACGAGCGAAGGGGCGAGCGAGCGATGGGGACCGAGACCGTGCAGACGACGGTGCGACCCGTGCGGAGCAAGAGCCACGGCCGGGTGATCGTCGACTGGCTGACCACCACCGACCACAAGAAGATCGGGCATCTCTACCTGATCACGTCGTTCGTGTTCTTCCTGACCGGCGGCCTCATGGCGCTGCTGATGCGCGCCGAACTCGCCCGGCCAGGGATGCAGATCATCGACAACCAGCAGTTCAACCAGATGTTCACGATGCACGGCACGATCATGCTGCTGCTCTTCGCGACCCCGAGCTTCGCGGGCTTCGCCAACGAGCTGATGCCGTTGCAGATCGGCGCCCCCGACGTGGCCTTCCCACGGCTGAACATGCTGTCGTACTGGCTGTTCCTGTTCGGCGGTCTGATCGTGCTGGGCTCGCTGCTCGTGCCGTCCGGGCCCGCGGCCTTCGGCTGGTTCGCCTACGCGCCGCTCAACAGCATGGAACGCTCACCCGGCATCGGCGCGGATCTGTGGATCATGGGTCTCGCGCTGGCCGGCTTCGGCACGATCCTCGGTGCGGTCAACTTCGTCACCACGATCATCGGGATGCGCGCCCCCGGCATGACGATGTTCCGGATGCCGATCTTCACCTGGAACACCCTGTTCACGTCGATCCTGATCCTGATGGCGTTCCCGGTGCTCGCGGCCGCCCTGCTCTGTCTCGAGGCGGACCGCCGGTTCGGCTCCCAGGTGTTCGCCTCGGCCAACGGCGGAGCGCTGCTGTGGCAGCACCTGTTCTGGTTCTTCGGCCATCCCGAGGTGTACATCATCGCGCTGCCGTTCTTCGGCATCATCACCGAGATCCTCCCGGTCTTCAGCCGCAAGCCGCTCTTCGGCTATCTGACGCTGGTCGGGGCGACGATGGCGATCACCGGGCTGTCCGTGGTCGTGTGGGCGCACCACATGTTCGTGACGGGGGCGGTGCTGCTCCCCTTCTTCTCGTTCATGAGCTTCCTGATCGCGGTGCCGACCGGCGTGAAGTTCTTCAACTGGACCGGGACCATGCTCAAGGGCTCGCTGTCCTTCGAGACGCCGATGCTGTGGGCGACCGGCTTCCTGGTGACCTTCCTGTTCGGCGGTCTGACCGGGGTGATCCTGGCGTCGCCGCCGCTGGACTTCCATGTTTCCGACTCGTACTTCGTCGTCGCGCACTTCCACTACGTCGTGTTCGGCACGGTCGTGTTCGCGATCTTCGGCGGCTTCTACTTCTGGTGGCCCAAGTTCACCGGGAAGATGCTCGACGAGCGGCTCGGCAAGATCCAGTTCTGGACGCTGTTCGTCGGCTTCCACACCACGTTCCTGGTGCAGCACTGGCTGGGCGCGGAGGGCATGCCGCGCCGGTACGCCGACTATCTGGCCGCCGACGGGTTCACCGCGCTCAACACGATCTCGACGATCGGCGCGTTCGTGCTGGGCATCTCGACGCTGCCGTTCCTCTACAACGTCTGGAAGACCGCCAAGTACGGCGAGAAGGTCGAGGTCGACGACCCCTGGGGCTACGGCCGTTCCCTGGAGTGGGCGACCTCCTGCCCGCCCCCGCGGCACAACTTCACGACGCTGCCGCGGATCCGCTCCGAGTCCCCGGCGTTCGATCTGCACCATCCCGAGTACGCGGCGGTGACGTCTCAGCCCGAGCCAAAGAGCGAGCAAGCCGGTCCCGAGCGGTCCTGATCGCCTCGGTCAGCTCGGCGGGCTCCAGCACCTCGAACTCGAAGCCCATCAGCATCACATGGATCACCATCACATCGAGGCTCGCGGCTCCGGTGCGCAGGATGCAGGCGTCCGGTCCGTCGGCCTCCAGCTGCCCGGCGCTCGGTGAGACCTTCTCGCTCGCCACCTCGATGGGCACCAGGAGCCGTACGACGGCCTGCGCCGCGTACGCGCGCGTGGAGACGCCCCGGGAGACGAACGCGGCCAGGTCCTCGGCCGGGGGTGTGCGCGGGGTGAAGCGGGGACCGTGCGGCGGCTTGGGGGTGATGCGGTCGACGCGGAAGGTCCGCCAGTCGTCGCGGTCGAGGTCCCAGGCGACCAGGTACCAGCGACGCTCGGTGCAGACCAGGCGGTGCGGCTCGACGGTACGGCGGGTGGAGTCGCCGTTGTGGCTGCGGTACGCGAAGCGCAGGCGCTCGGCGTCCCGGCAGAGGTGGGCGAGCTCGGTCAGCACGGCCGGGTCCACGGCGGAGGGCTGGGGGCCGCGCAGCATCGGCACGGTGAAGGCGTTCAGTGCGCCCACGCGACGGCGCAGCCGGCTCGGCAGGACCTGCTCCAGCTTGGCGAGGGCGCGTACGGAGGTCTCGCCGATGCCCTCGATGCCCTGCCCGGCGGCCGTACGCAGCCCCACGGCGACGGCGACCGCCTCGTCGTCGTCCAGGAGCAGCGGCGGCAGCTCGGCGCCCGCGCCCAGCTGGTAGCCGCCCCCGGTGCCGGGGCTGGCGTTGACCGGATAGCCCAGCTCGCGCAGCCGGTCGACGTCCCGGCGCACGGTGCGCGGGGTGACGCCGAGGCGGTCGGCGAGGTCGGCGCCGGACCAGTCGCGGTGGGCCTGGAGCAGCGAGAGCAGGCGCAGGAGTCGTGCCGAGGTCTCCAACATGAATCCGAGTCTGGCAGGCATTGCGGACAGTCGCTGTCCGCAAGGGTTCCTACCTTGGATCCATGGCAGACAACAGCGTGCACAGCTACCGGATCGACATCCCCCAGGCTCGGCTCGACGAGCTGCACACCCGCCTGGACCTGACCCGCTGGCCGGACGAACTGCCGGACGCGGGCTGGGAGTACGGCGCCTCACTGCCGTACCTCCGCGACCTCGCGGCCTACTGGCGGGGCGCCTACGACTGGCGCAAGCACGAGGCGGCCCTCAACGAGATCCCGCAGTACGTCACGGAGATCGACGGCGCCCAGGTGCACTTCCTGCACATCCGCTCGTCCGCGCCGGACGCGCTGCCGCTGATCCTGACGCACGGCTGGCCGGGCTCGATCGTGGAGTTCCTCGGCGTGATCGACCGGCTGAGCGAGGACCACCACCTGGTCGTCCCCGCGATCCCGGGCTTCGGCTTCTCCGGCCCCACCCGCGAGAAGGGCTGGAACGTCAACCGTGTCGCCCGCGCCTGGGCCGAGCTGATGCGCCGGCTCGGCTACGAGCGGTACGGCGCGCAGGGCGGCGACCTGGGCGCGCTGATCTCCCCCGCGCTGGCCCGCATCGCCCCCGAGTCGGTCGTCGGCGTCCATGTGAACGCCGCGTCGGTCGGCTTCATCCCGCTCGGCCCGGTGGGCGAGGAGGAGCGGGCGGGGCTCACCGAACGGGAGCTGCGGAGCCTGGCGAGCATCGCCGAGTTCACCACCGACGGCTTCGGCTACAACGCGCTCCAGTCCACCCGCCCGCAGACCCTCTCCTACGCCCTCACCGACTCCCCCGTCGGCCAGCTCGCCTGGATCATGGAGAAGTTCCAGGCGTGGACGCACTCCTCGGCCGCGCTGCCCGAGGACGCGATCGACCGGGACACGCTGCTCACCAACGTGATGCTGTACTGGCTGACGGGTACGGCCGGTTCGGCGGCGCGTATGTACTACGAGAACAGCCATGTCGGCGACTGGTTCCCGGTCACGAACTCCGGGGTGCCCACGGCGGTGGCGAACTTCGGGGAGGACGTGGCGATCCGACGCTGGGCCGAGCGGGCCAACACCCTCGCGCGCTGGACCGAGTTCGACCGCGGCGGTCACTTCGCGGCCCTGGAGGTCCCGGAGCTGCTGGCCGGTGACGTCAGGGAGTTCTTCGGCTCGCTGCGGTGAGCGGGGCGGGTCAGTAGGGCAGTTGCGGCACGTCGAAGCAGGTGACGTCCATGTCGCCCTGCGACACCCATCCCTTCCCGTCCTGCCACCGGGCCACCGACAGACATGTCCTGCGGGTCGTCGGTGGCCCGGCCAGCCGCTCGAACCGGACGGGAACCAGCAGCCCGTCGGCGGTGTAGTCCTCGCTGCGGTTCATGAACGCGTCCACGCACGCGCGCGTGACGCCGGCGCCGCTTCCCGCACACGACTCGGCGGCCTCCGTGAACCACATCGCGGCCGCCCAGCCCTCCAACTGCCACTGGGAGTGCGTCTCCAGCCCCTTGGTGGCGTCCCGGAACTCCCGCACCGCCTCCTGGTCGGTGTCCTCGTAATTGCGGCTGGAACCGGTGGCCCACAGGGCGTTGCGGCAGCGCGGGGCGTCCTTGTAGTCGTCGGGGACGGTGGAACTCCAGTTCTGCACATTGGTGACCTTCGCGGTGACCCGCACACCGGCGGCGTCCATCGCCTCGCACAACCGGGCGTTGCCGTGCGAGTCGATGGCGTCGAAGACCAGGTCCGCCCCCTGCTCCTTCAGATCGGCCGCGACGGCACGGAAGTTGGGCAGCGCGAAGTCGACCTGCTCGCTCACCACCTCGTAGCCCTCGGCCTCCAGCCCCCGCTCGACGAGCCGGGCGTAGGCGGCCGAGGCGGCCTGGTTGTACGAGACGACGGCGGCCGTACGGGCCCCGTGCTCCCGCTTGAAATAGCGGTAGACCTCCGTGCCGCCGTACTGCCTGCCGTTCCATCCCTTGGTGCCGTCGCGGGGCGCGAGGCTGCCGTAGATGCCGTACAGGTGCGGATAGGTGTCGTAGGCGGCCCCGATGGGCTGGCCGCCGATGTCGGGCACGCGCGCGTGCGAGACCCGGGAGGCGCCCGCGTAGTCGAGGGCGGTGGTGGCGACCAGGGCCACCACCTCGTCCTCGTCGATCAGCTGGTGCACACAGGCGTTGTTGCCGACACCGCTGCCGCCGTCGTCGCACTCGCGGACCTCGACGCGGCGCCCGTCGATGCCTCCGCGCGCGTTGAGCCGGTCGAACCACGCCTTGGCGCCGTCGCGGGGCCCGACGAAGGTGTCGCCGCCGACCGGGCTGGTGGCGCTGGTGATGACGCCGACGCGGATCGGCGTGCCGTCCGGCGCGGGACCGGCCCGCTCCCCGTGCTCGAAGTCGCTCTCCGGCAGCCGGCTGCCGCAGGCCGCGCTCAGGGCGAGCAGCAGCACCGCGGCCGCGGCCTCAGCAGCCCGGAAGGGCCGACGCCGACGCATTGCCGCTCAGTTGGACCAGAGCGCACAGCGTGCTGACGGACACCTTCCAGGTGCCGTCGTCCTCGACCGCCGTCCCGGAGGTGTCCGGCAGGGCGGTGGCGCCGTTCATGAGGAGGGTGTAGGTCACGGTCGCCTTGGTCGCTGACGTGAACTTCACCTCGGTGACCTGCGCTTCCACCTGTCCGCCGCGCTCGTCGCCGCTGAAGGCGGCCATGACCGGGCCCATCGCCTCGCCGTTCTCCAGGACGGCCTGCTTCTCCTTCGTGGAGGTCTTCGGGTCGAAGAACTTCTCCCAGTTCTCCTTGACCTCCTTCTCGGCCGCCGCCCGGTCGGCGGGCCCACTGGCCGGTGCGCTCGACTGCGGCGCACTGGTCGTCGTCTCCGGGGTCGGGGTCGTGGACGGGCTCTCGTTCCCGCCGCTGTCGTCGCTGCAGGCCACGAAGGCCGGGCCGAGGAGGAGCACCAGGGCGGCCAGTGCCGCCGTACCCCGTCCCGCCGGGCGTGGGCCGCGGCCCCGCCGTGCGTTCCCCCGCCTGAGGTCGCTCCCGAGAACCATCTGGCTCACCACCGGGTGTCGGTCCGGGCCATGTGCGCCCGGTGCTTTCAGGGTCAGCTTCCAGAAGGCATAGTGCAAGCCATTGGCTGACATGGACAGACACGTGACGTGTGGGGGCCAGAGATGCGGACAAGCCGACTGCGGACCGTGCACCCCGTTCTGTGGGCCGGCTGGGCCGCGCTCGCCGCGGGTGCGGTGCTCTGCGTCATCGGCTGGTACGGCGTCTCCGGCGAGCGCTACGCCGAACGTCAGCTGCCCTACCTGGCCTCCTGCACGGTCCCGGGCGCCGCACTGATCATCGCCGGAGCGGTGCTGCTCGCGCACGGCCGCACCACGATCGCCGCGCTGCGCGTGGAGGAGCTGTACGGCCTCCTGGTGGCCACGGAACCCGCCGACGCCGAGGAGCCCGGCCTGGCCACGGCGCCGATCGCCGTCAGCGGGGACCTGCTGATGGTGCCGGGCGGCACGCTGTGGCACCGCGCGGACTGCCCGCTGGTCTCCGGGAAGGTGGAGGCCGTGCCGGTGGACGCCAAGCTGGCGGCGAGCGGCGAGTTGGGGCCCTGCCCCATCTGCGAGCCCGCCGAAGAAGCCGACTGATGTCGTCCCTCACGTACGACCTCACCCTCGCCGGTCTCTCGGTCGGCAGCGCCGCCGCACTCACCGGAATCGGCCTGATCGTGACGTACCGCGCGACGGGGGCGCTGAATTTCGCGCACGGGGCGATCGCGATGGTGTGCGCGTTCGTGCTGCGGCAGTGCGTGGTGGAGTGGGGCTGGCCGCTGTGGGCGGGCGCCACGCTGACGCTGCTGGTCCTGGCGCCGGGCCTCGGCGTGGTGCTGGAGCGTTTCGTCTTCCGTCCGCTGTCGGTCCTGGGCAGCGACCCGGCGCAGACGCTGGTCGCGTCCATCGGGGTGTTCGTGCTGCTGGTGGGCGGGGCGGCGCTGGTGTGGGGGCAGGGGGCGCGGGACGACGCCCCGGAGCTGGTGTCGGCGGACCCGTGGGGTCAGCTCGCCGTGGTGCTGGTGCTCGCCGGGGGCGTGGGGGCGGTGATCCGCTGGACGCGCTTCGGGCGGGAACTGCGGGCCGTGGTGGACGACCGGCAACTGGCCGTGCTGGGCGGGATCGACGCGGACCGGGTGGCCGCGGCGGGCTGGGCGTTCGGCTCGTTCACGGCGGGCTTGACGGGCGTCCTGCTGGCGCCGTTCGTACGCCTGGACCCGTACGGCCTGCCGCTGCTGGTCATGGAGGTCGTCGCGGTCGCCGTGGCGGCACGGATGCGCGCTCTGCCGGTCGCCGTGGTGGTCGCGCTGGGCATCGGGGTGGCGCAGAGCCAGCTGACGCGGCTGCATCCGTCGGGCTGGAGCGAGCCGTTGCTGCAGGCGGTGGGGGCGAACCTGTTCGTCGTGGCGCTGCTGGTCGCTTCGCTCGTCCTGCCGCGGATCGGCACCCGTGACGCCCTCCCGCGCACGGCCACCGCGCGCGTGGCGACTCCGCCGGGCGCGTGGATCGTGGCGGTGGTGCTGTTCCTGCTGCCGCTCGGTTTCGCGGGCTCGGATCTGCAGACGTCGGTGCAGGTGCCGGCGCTGGGCGTGGTGCTGCTGTCGCTGGTGGTGGTCACGGGCCGCGGCGGCCAGATCTCGCTGGGGCAGGCGGCGTACGCCGGACTGGGCGCTCTGTTCACGGCACTGCTGGCGGCGGGTCGCTTCCCCGGACTGCCCCGCCTGCCCGAACTGGCCGCGCTCGCGGTGGCCGTCGTGCTGGTGGCGCCCCTGGGCCTGCTGACGGGCTGGCCCGCGATCAGCCGCCGGGGTCTGGCGCTGGCCCTGGCCACCTTCGCGGTCGGCGTGGGGGTGAGCCGTTTCGTCTTCGCCCAGCCGTACGCCACCTCGGGACTGTCGCTGGGCCGCCCGTCGGGCTTCGAAGGTGACCGGGCGTACTACGTCCTGGAGTTGGCGCTCCTGGCAGCGGCCCTTCTGGCGACGCGTCTGCTCCGCACCGGCCGTACGGGCAGGGCACTGGCGGCGATGCGCGACCACGAGGCGGGCGCGTCTGCGGCGGGCGTCCAGGTCCCGTCCCTCAAGCTCCTGGCCTTCGTGGCGGGCGCCGCGCTGGCCGCCCTCGGCGGCGGCATGCTCGGCATGGGCCTGCGCGCCTTCGACCCCGGCGCCTACGACCCCGTCCGCGGGCTGCTGTGGTTCGCGGCCGTGGTGGTCCTGGGCGCCGACAGCACCCTGGGCGCGCTGCTGGCGGCGGCGCTCCTGGTGGGACTGGACGCGGGCGCGCGGGGCGGGATGGCGGCGGCCCTGATCGGCGTCCTCGCGGTACTGGTCGGCCGCTTCCCGGGCGGCCCGTACGAGGCGCTGCGAACGACGGCGGTGAGGCTGCGCCTGCGGCGGGGAGCGGCGCTGACCCCGCTCGGGGAACGGGTGCGGGGACGGCTGCGTCCGGTGGAGCAACGCCCCGCGCGGGTAGCGGTGTCGGCCGGAGCGGCGAGCAGGGCGCAGGCAGGACGACCGCAGGCCGCCGACACGCGTGCCGCAGCCGCCAATGTCGCTCCACCTCCACAGGGGCCACCCGCACCCGCACTCACAGCCCGCGGCCTCAAGGCCCGCTACGGCGGTTTCACCGCTCTGGACGGCGTCGACCTGGACATCACACCCGGCCGCGTCACCGCGATCATCGGCCCCAACGGCGCGGGAAAGAGCACCCTGTTCCACTGTCTGGCCGGCACGCTCCGCCCCACCAGCGGCAGGATCCTCCTCGGCACCCGGGACATCACCCGCCTCCCCGCCCACGCCCGCACCCGCCTCGGCATCGCCCGCACCTTCCAGCAACTCGCTGTCTTCCCCTCGTTGACCGTGGCCGAGAACGTTCACGTGGGCGCCGAACAGGGCCGCCTCCCCGACCCGGCCGCCGCGGAGCGGACTCTCCGGCTCCTCACCCTGGACGGCCCGCTCCGGGACCTCCCCGCCGCCCACCTCCCCACCGGCACCCTGCGTCGCGTGGAACTCGCCAGAGCCCTCGCCGGCAGCCCCCGGGTCCTCCTCCTCGACGAACCCGCCGCCGGCCTGGACACGGCGGAAGTGACCGCCCTGACCCGGGTGCTGAAGGCCCTCGCCGCCGACGGCACCGCCCTCCTCGTCGTGGAACACGACCTCGACCTGGTCGCCGACCTCGCCGACGTCGTGCACGTCATGACGGCGGGCCGCATCGTCGCCTCGGGCCCGCCCGACCATGTCCTGGACACCGCGTGGGCAGCCGCCCCATGACCCTCTCCCTGCGCCACGCGCGCGTGCGCTACGGCCCCCTGGAGGCCCTGCACGGCGTCACCCTCGCCGCTCCCGGCCCCGGCATCACCGTCCTGCTGGGCCGCAACGGCAGCGGCCGTACGACCGTCCTTCGCGCCCTCGCCGGCACCGTGCCGCTGTCCGGCGGCGCCGTGGTGTGGGACGGCACCGACGTGACCCGTGTGCCCGCCCACGAGCGCGCCCGGCACGGCCTGTGCCTGGTCCCCGAGCGGCAGGCGGTGTTCGGATCGCTCACGGTGCGCGAGAACCTGGCGCTGGCCGCACCGTCGTACGACCGCGCCCTGGACGCCTACCCCCAGCTCACCGCGCTGCTCCCCCGCCGCGCGGGCACCCTCTCCGGCGGCGAGCAGCGCATGCTGGCCCTGTCCCGCGCCCTGCTGGCACGCGCGCGCGTGGTGCTCGTCGACGAGCCGACGCAGGGCATGTCGTCGACGGTCGCGGCCCGCACGTACGACCTGCTGAGCGGGCTCGACGCCTGCGTGGTCGTCGCCGAGCAGCGCTTGCCGCCCGTCCTGCACGGCCGGACGGCCGTCGTCCACGAACTGCGCCGCGGCACGGTCGTGTTCAGCGGAGAGGCCGCCGAACTGGCCCCGCCGACAGGGGCGGACCGAACACGGCCGGGCCCCGGGTATGGCTTTTCGATCCCTTCGGAATGACCAGCAGCGTGCCCACGTTCAGCCGGTCCGGGTAGTCGCCGATCATTTCCCTGTTGACCTGGTAGAGCGCTCGCCAGCCGCCCTGGATGCCGTACGCGCGGGCGATCGCCGAGAGCGTGTCGCCGGGTTTCACCGTGTGCATCCGGCCCTTGAGCCCGTACCGCTTCGCACAGACCGGCCAGGCCTCCCAGCCCTGCACGGCCAGCACCTCCTGGGCGACGGCGATCTGCTGCTCACGGGTGGCGAGATCCGCGCGCGGGGCGTACGTCAGGCCGCCGAACTCCTCCCAGGTGGGCTGCCAGAACTGCAGTCCGCCGTAGAAGCCGTTGCCGGTGTCGGCGTCCCAGCGCCCGCTGCTCTCGCACAGCGCGACACAGCTCCAGGGCCACCCGTCGCGGGCACAGTCGTACGGCACGGAGAGAGGCGACGGACCGGGGGCCGGGGGCGGTGGTGCCGCGTACGCCGGTACGGGCGCCGCTCCGGAGAGCAGACAGGCGGCGAGGAGGAGCTTGATCGGCATGCGGTACATCGGCCCACGCTAAGCAGTACCGCGCGGACGGCCGTGGATACGCGGCGGAAGGCCCAGGGGCCCCACCCGGTCGGCGCACCGAACGGGCGGGGCCCCGTGCCCGGAAAGGGGGGAGCAGCTCAGATCTCGAGACGCTGCCCGGGCACGATCATGTCGGGATCGCCGCCGATGACGGCCTTGTTGGCGGCGTGGATCGCCTGCCAGGTGGTCCCGTGCCGGGCGGCGATGCCGCTCAGCGTGTCGCCCTTGCGGACGGTGTAGTCGCCACGGGACGCGCCGCGGTCCGCGTGGCTCTGTGAACGGGCCGGCGCCTTCGACGGCTTGGACGGAGCGGCCTTCGTGGTGGCCGAGCCGGAGGAGGCCGCGGGGGCGCTGCCGGACGCCCCGGCCCGGGCGGAGCAGGTGGGCCACGCGCCCCACCCCTGAGCCCGCTGGACCTTGGTGGCCACGGCGATCTGCTGGGACTTGCTCGCCCTGTCCGCCGTCGCCGCGTAGGCGCCGCCGCCGTACGCGCGCCAGGTGGCGGCGGAGAACTGCAGACCGCCGTAGTAGCCGTTGCCGGTGTTGATGTGCCAGTTGCCGCCGCTCTCGCACTGGGCGATGCGGTCCCACACCCCGCCGTCCGCCGCCGCGGCGTTGCCGGTCGCGGCCAGCAGTCCGAGGGGGGCGAGCAGGGCCGCCCCGGCGAGAACCGCCGTGGTACGTGTCTTACGAACGTTGTCGCGAGTGGTATCAGCACATTCGGGCATGTGATTCCCTCTCGAAGAACCCGGGGCCCCCCAGGCGCTTGGTACGGCCGGCGGACGAACCCGAGCGGTGCTCGTTGCACACGGCCGAGGAATCTAGGGAGGGTGACCGCCCGGTATCAACCAATTGCTTGTCACTCCAGGCCAGTTCGCCATTACCGCGGGTAGCGAGTTTTTTCGGCCACCCACTTCATTCGCTGATTTCCTGATTTGTCGACCAGTCGCCCTGGTGATTTGTGACCCACTTCACGCAACCAACTTCCTTGGGTTTCCTAGGAATTGACGTTGAGTGCCCGATTCCGGGCCCGGCGTGACCCTGTGCGCCCGATGGTTCGATTCCGTTCGCTCTGGAGCGTGACTCCCGCCACAGATCGGCCGTTGTCTTCTTCATGAGCCCGGGACCCACCCGGGCACCGCTTCCTGAGGGAGTCACCCGTGCCGCGCATGCTCGACGTCAGCGACGAGGTCCGCGCCGAGATCGGCGACGATGAGGCCGACCGGCTGCTCGCCGGAGAGAACGCCCCCGGCAGTTACGACTGCACCTCCTGCCGCACCCCGGGCGACTCCGAAGCGGAGCGCACCAGCACCGTCCTGTTCATCGGCGACGAGACCGCCGTCCTCGCCTTCGCCCACGCCACCTGTCTGCCCTCGCAGATCGTCCAGGTCACCGAGGAGCAGCTCCAGGGAGCCGTACGCTCCATCAACGGCGACCATGTCGAGCCGGACCCCGCCAAGGCCGTACCCGAGCAGGCGGTTCTCGGCGTCACCAGCGGACTCGTGCTGATCGCCGGGGAGTTGCACCCGGCGCTCGTGGTCGAGCCGACGGCCCCCATCGTGCGCCCCGGCGCGACCGACGTCGGCGACGACTTCCTGCCGCTCCTCATCGAGCAGGGGTTCATGCCGGTGACGCAGCTGACGGAGGTGCCGCCGGTGCTGCACGGGTGGTCGGTGCTGCTGGCGGCGGGCCAGCTGCACGCGGTCCTGCAGCCGGGACCGACCGGTGGACAGCCGGTCGCGTGGTGGCAGGCGCATCAGCCGCTCCAGGTCACGGAGAGCTGGCGGGCCGCCGCCAACAAGCATCAGCAGGTGCTGATGTTCGCGGCGCCGGTGGGATCGATCGGGCGTCAGCCCCGCGAGGACCTGCTGCGGGACGCGATCGACAAGGCCGCGGCCAACGGGAAGCTGGTCGCTTCCGCGATGCCTCTCGCCGGGACCTGAGCACGCCCGACACACAGGGACGGCGCGTGCGCCCCTGAAAGCAGCCGCATCTCATGATGCCCGGGGTCGTTTGGACATACGTGCACACCTACGACGTTCCCCGCCGCCAGTCCTACCAGTCGATCCCGTCCTCGCGGCCGACTCCGGACCCGCTGTGCGGCCCATCGGTCACGCCGATCTACGACGCGCTCTACGCCGAGTACGTCAAGTCGTTCCGCTCGCTGCCGGGTGACCGCAGCGGCGAGGAGGAGCTGGGGTTCACCGCGTTCGGGAACCTTGCGCAGGACACGTACGGCGGCCACCGGCCGGGGTCGTTCAGCAGCTCGTACAGCGCCTACAGTGCGGGCGCGCAGAGTGCCCGCGTCGGGCAGCAGCAGTCGCAGTGGCAGCGCGTCGGACAGATCGGGCAGCACGGCACGATGGTGCAGCACGTGCCGGCGCTGCCGCCGGGTCAGCGCCGCGGCTTGTGACACGGTGAACAGGAAGGGCGGCCCCGACAGGGGCCGCCCTTCCTGTGTGTCCGCGCTTACTTCTTCTTGGCGCCGCGCTTCTCGCGCACCCGCACCGAGATATGGATTGGGGTGCCGTCGAAGCTGAACTCCTCGCGCAGCCGGCGCTCGATGAAGCGCCGGTAGCCCGCCTCGATGAAGCCGGAGGCGAAGAGGACGAACCGCGGGGGCTTGGTGCCGGCCTGGGTACCGAACAGGATGCGGGGCTGCTTGCCGCCGCGCACCGGGTGCGGGTGGGCGGCGACCAGTTCGCCGAGGAAGGCGTTCAGGCGGCCCGTCGGAACACGGGTCTCCCAGCCGGCCAGGGCCGTCTCGATCGCCGGGACCAGCTTCTCCATGTGACGGCCGGTGCGCGCCGAGACATTGACCCGCGGCGCCCAGGCGACCTGGGCGAGCTCGGTCTCGATCTCCCGCTCCAGGTAGTAGCGGCGCTCCTCGTCGAGGGTGTCCCACTTGTTGTAGGCGATGACGATCGCGCGGCCCGCGTCCACCGCCATGGTGACGATGCGCTGGTCCTGCACCGAGATCGACTCGGAGGCGTCGATCAGGATGACCGCGACCTCGGCCTTCTCGACGGCGGCCGCGGTACGCAGCGAGGCGTAGTAGTCGGCGCCCTGCTGGAGGTGGACGCGCTTGCGGATGCCCGCCGTGTCGACGAACTTCCAGGTGACGCCGCCGAGTTCGATGAGCTCGTCGACCGGGTCGCGGGTGGTGCCCGCGAGCTCGTTGACGACGACGCGCTCCTCGTTGGCCACCTTGTTCAGGAGCGAGGACTTGCCGACGTTCGGGCGGCCGATGAGCGCGATGCGGCGCGGACCGCCGACAGCGGTGCCGAAGCTCTGCTCGGGCGCCTCCGGCAGGGCCTCCAGGACGGCGTCCAGCATGTCGCCGGTGCCGCGGCCGTGCAGCGAGGAGACCGGGTGCGGCTCGCCGATGCCGAGGGACCACAGGGCCGTCGCGTCGGCCTCGCCGCTCTGGCCGTCGACCTTGTTGGCGCAGAGCACCACGGGCTTGTTGGCCTTGCGGAGCAGCCGGACGACGGCCTCGTCGGTGTCGGTGACGCCGACCTTGGCGTCGACGACGAAGACGACCGCGTCGGCGGCCTCGATCGCGTACTCGGCCTGTGCGGCCACGGAGGCGTCGATGCCGAGGACGTCCTGCTCCCAGCCGCCGGTGTCGACGACCTTGAAGCGGCGGCCCGCCCACTCGGCCTCGTAGGTCACGCGGTCGCGGGTGACGCCGGGCTTGTCCTCGACGACGGCCTCGCGGCGGCCGATGATGCGGTTCACCAGAGTCGACTTGCCGACGTTCGGGCGGCCGACGACGGCGAGCACGGGCAGCGGCCCGTGACCGGCCTCCTCGAGCGCGCCCTCGACGTCCTCGACGTCGAAGCCCTCTTCCGCGGCGAGCTCCATGAACTCCGCGAACTCGGCATCGCCAAGCGCTCCGTGGTCGTGCTGCTCGCCCGAGCCGTCGGAGTGGATGTGGTCGTTCATGAAGTCCGTACCTCGTCGTTCATCGTGGTGATCGGTGGACCTCCCGGTTTCTCCGGTTTGATCCACTACTTAGTGTCGCTCAGCGCCCGGTCAGGCGCCTGGCGTTTTCCAGGTGCGCGGTGAGCTGCTTCTGGATGCGCTCGGTCGCCTCGTCGAGCGCCTTACGGGTACGCCGCCCGCTGCCGTCGCCCGCCTCGAACGGGTCACCGAAGACCACGTCGACACGGCTGCGCAACGGAGGCAGCGCCTTAATCAACCGTCCGGGCCGGTCGGAGCTTCCCAGCACGGCGACCGGGACAATCGCGGCGCCGCTGCGGACGGCGAAGTACGCGAGCCCTGCGCGCAGCGCGGCGAAGTCGCCCTCGCCACGGGTGCCCTCCGGGAAGATCCCGAGGACCCCGCCGGCCGAAAGTACGTCCAGGGCCTGGGTGATGGCCGTGCGGTCGGTGCCCGACCGGTCGACCTTGACCTGCCCGATGGCGAGCAGGAACGGGTCGAGGGGACCGATGAAGGCCTCCTTCTTGATCAGGAAGTGCGTCGGCCGGGGCGCCACACCCATGACCATCGGGCCGTCGATGGCGTGGGAGTGGTTGACGGCGTAGATCACCGGGCCGGTCGCGGGCACCTTCCAGGCGCCCAGCACGCGCGGCTTCCACAGCCCGTACATCAGGCCGACGCCGATGCGCCGCCCTACCTCTGCACCCCGCTCCGAAGGCACGGTCACTTCCCGGCCCGCTTCTCCTCGACGAGGGTGACGACGCACTCGATGACCTGCGTCAGCGAGAGCTCGGTGGTGTCCACCTCGACCGCGTCACCGGCCTTGGCGAGCGGCGAGGTCTTCCGGCTGGAGTCGGCCGCGTCCCGCTTGACCAGGGCCTCGCGGGTGGCGTTGACGTCCGCGCCCTTCAGCTCACCGCTGCGGCGGGCGGCACGCGCCTCCGGGGACGCGGTGAGGAAGATCTTGAGGTCGGCGTCGGGCAGCACGGTCGTACCGATGTCGCGGCCCTCGACGACGATGCCCCGCTCCGCCGAGGCGGCGATCGAGCGCTGCAGCTCGGTGATCCGCGCCCGCACCTCGGGCACCGCGCTCACCGCGCTGACCTTGGAGGTGACCTCCTGGGTGCGGATCGGCCCGGCGACGTCGATGCCGTCGACGGTGATCGTCGGGTCGGCCGGGTCGGTGCCGGAGATGATCTCCGCCTTGCCGGCCACCGCGGCGATCGCGGTCGGGTCCTCGATGTCGATCCCGTTGGTCACCATCCACCACGTGATCGCCCGGTACTGGGCGCCGGTGTCCAGGTAGCTCAGACCGAGCTGCGCCGCGACGGCCTTCGACGTGCTCGACTTGCCGGTGCCGGAGGGACCGTCGATGGCGACGATCACGGGCTGGGCGGCGCCGTTTTCCACGGGAGGACACCTTCCTGGTGCGGTGTGGCGGGGAGTGCGGGGCGCAAGGGGGCCCCGCACAAGGGTACTGGCTCGTCGGCGGCCTCTTTACTGGCGGATGGCCCAGCCACGCTCCCGCAGGGCCGCCGTCAGGACCGGCGCCGTCTGCGGCTCCACCATCAGCTGCACCAGACCCGCCTGCTGCCCGGTCGCGTGCTCGATGCGCACGTCCTCGATGTTGACCCCGGCCCGTCCCGCGTCCGCGAAGATACGGGCCAGCTGACCGGGCTGGTCGTCGATGAGGACGGCCACGACCTCGTAGGTGCGCGGGGCGGACCCGTGCTTGCCGGGTACCCGCACCTGTCCCGCGTTCCCGCGCCGCAGCACGTCCTCGATGCCCACGGCTCCCTCACCGCGCTTGGCCTCGTCGGAGGATTGCAGGGACCGCAGCGCCCGCACCGTCTCCTCGATGTCGGCGGCGACGTCGGTGAGCAGGTCGGCGACCGGCCCCGGGTTCGCGGAGAGGATGTCGATCCACATCCGGGGGTCGGACGCGGCGATCCGGGTCACATCACGGATGCCCTGACCGCACAGTCGTACGGCGGCCTCCTCGGCGCTCTCCAGCCGTGCGGCGACCATGCTCGACACCAGGTGGGGCATGTGGGAGACCAGCGCGACGGCGCGGTCGTGGGCGTCGGCGTCCATCACGACCGGTACGGCGCGGCAGTGCGAGACCAGTTCCAGGGCGAGGTTCAGCACCTCGGTGTCGGTGTCCCGGGTCGGCGTCAGCACCCAGGGGCGGCCCTCGAAGAGGTCGCCGGTCGCGGCCAGCGGGCCGGACTTCTCGCGGCCGGACATGGGGTGCGTGCCGATGTACGAGGCGAGGTCGACACCGAGCGCCTCCAGCTCGCGGCGCGGCCCGCCCTTGACGCTCGCCACATCGATGTACCCGCGGGCCACGCCCCGGCGCATGGCGTCGGCGAGGACCGCGGCCACATGGGCGGGCGGGGCGGCGACGATCGCGAGGTCGACGGGCCCCTCGGGCTCCTCGTCGGTGCCGGCGCCGAGCGCGGCGGCGGTGCGGGCCTGCTCGGGGTCGTGGTCGGCCAGATGGACCTGGACGCCCCGGCTGACCAGCGCCAGCGCGGCGGACGTGCCGATGAGGCCGGTGCCGATGACGAGTGCGGTTCTCACTGGGCGATGTCCTTGCGCAGGGCGGCCGCGGTGCCCAGGTAGACGTGGTTGATCTCGGTACGGGGCCGGTCGGACTCTATGTGCGCGAGGATCCGCACGACGCGGGGCATGGCGCCCTCGATGTCGAGCTCCTGGGCGCAGATCAGCGGGACGTCCACGATGCCGAGCTTGCGGGCCGCGGCCGCCGGGAAGTCGCTGTGCAGATCCGGAGTGGCCGTGAACCAGATGCTGATCAGGTCGTCGGCGGTGAGGTCGTTCCGCTCCAGGACGGCGGTGAGGAGCGCTCCGACCTGCTCGTCCATGTGGCCGGCTTCGTCCCGTTCGAGTTGGACGGCGCCCCGGACCGCTCGTACCGCCACGGCTGTGCTCCTTGCTGATGTACGGCTCTTGGTACATCCAGCCTAGTCAGCCCGCGTCGGGCCGGTGTCCGCCGCCCGCACGCTGAGACACCTACAGGTTCTGCTGCCTGGCGAGCTCGTCGAGGCCGGCCGGCACCTGTCCGTCCGGCGTCAGCTTGTCCACGACCTGGGGCAGCACCTGGGCCAGCTCGTCCGCGGCCTTGTCCGGGGAGACGCCCGACTCCTCGGCGACCTGCCGGAGGGTGTCGCCGGGCAGCGCGTGCTGGATCTGCGGGCCGGTCACGGACTGGTTGGCGCCGGTGCCGACCCAGGAGTCCTTCTGCTCGGCGAGGCCCGACTTGGCGAGCGTGTCGAGCAGCCCGCCCAGCGGATTGTTGCCGTTGCCGCCCTGTTTGCCGAGTGCGGAGAGCAGCGCGCCGAGGATGTTGCTCCCGCTGGAACCGTTGCCCGAGCCGAGGAGTCCTCCCAGAAGACTGCCGACGTCGTTACCCGCCATGGTCATGCCTTTCACGAGGTCGGCCGAGCCCGGGGGGACCCGGCGCCGAACTCTGCCAATGTCACCCAGATCGCCCTATTCCGCTACTTGTGGTGAGAACGCGCCCGTGCGCCTCTGGACGCGGGGCCCCGGGTCCGCTCTCATGGCAGGAAGCTCGCCTCGGGGGAGGCCCGTAATGAAGCGTTCCGGACCACTGCTCACCCTTCTCGCGGGTCTGCTGGTAGGCCTGTTCATGCTGTCGCTGAATGCGACGACGGGCGAGAAGACCACCTCGTCCTCGGTTCAGGAGTCGCCGAGCACGAAGGCGTCACCGAGCCCGGCTCCCACGCGGACGACCCCGTCTCCGTCCCCCTCGCCGTCGAAGGTGCCCGTCCCGGACGCCGACTACGCGGGCCGCACCGACGACGACTCCTCCGCGATCGCCGTGTCCCTGCGCGACGGCCGGGCGATCGCGTACTTCTGCGACGGCCGGGACAAGGAGTCGTGGCTCAAGGGCGACGTCGAGGACGACGGCACCATGAAGCTCACCGCCAAGGACGGCTCGAAGCTGAACGGCACCCTCAAGGAGGGCAAGCGGATCAGCGGCACGGTCGACATCGGCGGCGGGCACTACACCTTCACCGCCGACAAGGCGATCAAGCCGTCCGGTCTGTACCGGGCGACGGCCACCGTGCGCGACGCGAAGTTCGACGGCGGCTGGATCGTGCTGAAGGACGGCAGCCAGGTCGGCATCCTCAAGAAGGACGGCAAGCCCTCCCCCGCACCCGAGATCGACCCGGAGACCGGCGTGGTGACGGTCGACGGACAGCAGCTCACGGCCCGCCCCGTCACCCCCTGAACTCCAGTCCGTACGAGGGAGCCGACATGACCGCCGACCCGAACGCCGCCACCCAGGGTTTCCCCTCTCCCCGGCCCGCCGAGCCGCGGCCGAGCCCGGCGCGCTATCTGGTTCCCGCACTGGTCGCCGCCGCCGTGGCGGTCGCCCTCGGGGTGTACGGCAAGGTCCACGACCCGGCGGGGACCGCCTTCAACCTCGCCGGCTTCAGCAGCACGGGCGCGGTCAAGTCCTGGATGGCGACGGTCGCGGTCTTCTTCGCCGTCGTCCAGTTCTTCTCGGCGCTGATGATGTACGGCAGGCTGCCGGGCCCGAGCTGGTCAGGGGTGCTGCACCGCTGGTCGGGGCGGGTGGCGTTCCTGGTGGCGGTGCCGGTGGCGGTGCACTGTCTGTACGCGCTGGGCTATCAGACGTACGAAACGCGCGTTTTCTGGCACTCCCTCCTGGGTTGCTTCTTCTTCGGGGTGTTCAGTGCCAAGATGCTGCTGCTCCGCTCGGAGCGACTCCCCAACTGGCTGCTGCCGATCGTCGGCGGGCTCGTCTTCACCGCGCTGACGATCATCTGGCTGACCTCCGCCCTCTGGTTCTTCCGCACCTTCGGAGTGACGACATGACGACTCACGGCCCGACGCGACGCACGGTCCTCCTCGCGACCGGGGCCGCGGCGTTCACCGTCGGCTGCGGCGAGTACGGCAACGAGGGCGACTCCGGGTCCGACACCGTCGAGGCCTCCGCCGGCCAGGAGCTTGCGAAGACCGGTGAGATCCCGGTCGGCGGCGGCAAGATCTTCAAGGACGAGAAGGTCGTCGTCACCCAGCCGAAGGAAGGCGAGTTCAAGGCCTTCACCAGCATCTGCACCCACCAGCAGTGCCCGGTGGCCAACGTCGACGGCGGCACCATCAACTGCACCTGCCACGGCAGCAAGTTCAGCATCACGGACGGCTCGGTGGAGAACCCGCCGGCGCCCCGCCCGCTGGCCGAGAAGAAGATCACGGTGCAAGGCGACTCGATCCGGCTGGCCTAGTCCCAGAGGGCGCCGAGCGTCGCCAGCTCGCTCTGGTACTCGATCCGGTCCGCCCACTCGACGGGCCATACGCCGGCCCCGTGGTACGCCCCCGCGAAGGCCCCCGCCAGACAGGCGATCGAGTCGGAGTCCCCGGCGGTGCAGGCGGCCCGCCGCAGGGCCGTCACCGGTTCGTCGACGAACAGCAGGAAGCACAGCAGCCCGGTAGCCAGCGCCTCCTCGGCGATCCACCCCTCACCGGTCGCCAGACACGGATCGGTCTCCGGGGACACGGAACGGACCGCTTCCTGAAGGCGCCCGAGGATCTCCAGGCACTCGTCCCAGCCGCGCGCGATGAAGTGCTCGGGAGTCGGGTCCTGGCTGCGGGTCCACAGGTCGCCGAGCCAGTGGTGGTGATAACGGGTGCGGTTCTCGAGGGCGTACGACCGCAGCAGCCCCACCAGTCCGGTCGGCTCGGCACCCTGCGCGAGCAGCCGTACGGCGTGCGCGGTGAGGTCGGACGCGGCGAGCGCGGTCGGGTGCCCGTGCGTGAGCGCGGACTGCAACTGGGCGGCGCCGGAGCGCTGTTCGTCGCTCAGACCGGGGACCAGTCCGACGGGGGCGACGCGCATGTTGGCGCCGCAGCCCTTGGAGTGGATCTGGCTGGCGTCCTGCCACAGGCGCCCTTCGGTCTTCAGCAGGTTGCACGCGACGAGACAGGTCCGGCCCGGCGCGCGGTTGTTCTCCGGCGACTGGTACCAGTCCACGAACTCCTCGCGCACCGGACGCTCCATCCGCTTGGGCGCGAGCAGCCCGCGGTCCATGGCCGTGCGCAGCCCTCGCCCCAACGCCAGCGTCATCTGCGTGTCGTCCGTGACGATCGCCGGCTTCGGCAGCTCCATCTCCCGCCACGGCCCGCACTTGGCGAGGATCGACGGCACGTCGTTGAACTCGGTCGGGAAGCCCAGCGCGTCCCCCAGGGCGAGCCCCAGCAGGGCTCCCGTGGCGGCGCGCTTCCTGACGGTCGTGGCGGTCATGCGGGACGTCCTTCCCGAGGCGTTCGGAGCAGAGGCGGATGGAGCGTCGTGGCCGTGCCCGCGCGGTAGAGCGCGGCCGGTTTGCCGCGGCCGCCGGTCAGTCGCGCGGCGCCCGGGACCGGTTCGACGAAGCCGGGGGTGGCAAGCACCTTGCGCCGGAAGTTGGGGCGGTCGAGGGCGGTGCCCCACACGGTCTCGTAGACCTGTTGCAGCTCGCCGAGCGTGAACTCCGTCCCGCAGAAGGCGGTGGCGAGGCAGGTGTACTCGAGCTTGGCGCCGACGCGTTCCCGGGCGTCGGCCAGGATCCGGTCGTGGTCGAAGGCGAGCGGTCGCGCTGCGCCGTACGGCACCCAGCGGGCGTCCGCGGCGTCGCTGCCGCCGTGCGGCTCGGGCGGGTCCGGCAGCAGCGCGGCGAAGGCGACGGACACGACGCGCATCCGGGGGTCGCGGTCGGGCTCGCTGTAGGTCCGCAGCTGTTCCAGGTGCAGCCCGGAGACGTCCGACAGCCCGGTCTCCTCGGCGAGTTCACGCCGGGCGGCCGTCTCGGCGGACTCGTCGGGCTGCACGAAACCGCCGGGCAGGGCCCAGTGGCCGGCGTACGGCTCCTGTCCGCGCTCCACGAGCAGGACGTGCAGGGCGCCCTCGGTGACGGTGAGGACGGCGAGATCGACGGTGACGGCGAAGGGCTCATAGGCGTGCTTGTCGTATGCGTCCACGCACCCCCACCCCCTTAATAGTCACTACGACTATAAAGTTGCCGGATGGGATCGCACAACCCGGGTAACCGCACCGCATGAGCGAGATCCTGGTGGGCACGTGTTCGTGGACGGACCGCGCGTTGACCGGTAGCGGCTGGTATCCGCCGGGCCGACGCGACGCCGAGGGACGGTTGCGGCACTACGCCGAGCAGTTCCCGGTCGTCGAGGTCGACTCGGCGTACTACGCGCTGCCCGGTGCCCGCAACAGCCGGCAGTGGGCCGAGCGGACGCCACCGGGCTTCGTCTTCGACGTGAAGGCGTTCTCGCTGCTCACCGGGCATCCGACCCGGAGTTCCACGATGCCGGACGGGCTGCCCGCCGACCCCGGGAACCCGGCGGTGCTGGACGAGGTGTGGGCGCGGTTCACCGAGGGGATCGAGCCGCTTCGGGCGGCCGGACGGCTCGGCAGCGTGCTGTTCCAGTTCCCGCCGTGGTTCCGGCCCGGACAGCGGGCCGGGGAGTTCCTGCGGGAGTGCGCCGAACGGACCGCCGGGTGGCCGGTCGCCGTGGAGTTCCGGCATCCCGGCTGGTGGCGCAAGGAGTGGGCGGACGTGACCTGCGCGCTGCTCGCCCGTTACGGCATGTCCGCCGTGGCCGTCGACATGACCCAGACGCTCCCCTCCTCGATCCCGCCCGTCGCTCCCGTCACCTCACCGCGGCTGTCCGTCGTCCGCTTCCACGGTCGCAGCACCGCCTGGGGATCGGGGAGCAAGGAGGACCGCTTCCGGTACGAGTACGGCGAGGACGAACTCGCCGAGTGGCTGCCCCGGTTGCGCTCGCTCGCCGGGCGGGTCGAGCAGCTCCACGTCCTGTTCAACAACTGCTGCGGCACCGCGTCCGTCCGGGCCGCGGAGACGATGCGGCGCCTGCTGGCCGGCACCGGCCGGTCCCCGGCGCTCGAGGGGCAGGCGGCCCGGGAGCCCTAGCCGCCGCGGAACCCGGCGGACTCATCCCGGAAAGGAATCGCGCCGCCCCAGAAAGGCCAGCAGCCGGGCGTCGGGCGGCGCGCAGGACGGGACGGCGACCGGCTCCGCGAACCGCACCCCGCGGTCCTCCTCGGTGACCACGCACCGCGCGATGGGCAGCAACTCGGCCGCAAGGGCGACCGGGAAGGGCCGCGAGCGTCCACAGGCCCGCGCCACGTCCCAGCCGTGCACGGCGATCTCGACGGCGCCGACCGCACCCATCACCCGTACGTCCAGCGGCCGTTCCCCGACGTGGACCAGATCAGGAGGCCCGGCCGCCCAGGCACCGAGCACCGCACACGCGCGCGTACGGAAGCCGCACACGCGGTCGCTCTGCGGCAGCGGTCCGATCCGCCCGCCGGTCAGCCCCTCGTGCAGCGCGTCCAGGGAGTCGTCGAGATGTTCGAGCAGCTCCCCCAGATCCCACCCGGCGCAGGGCGTCGCCCGGCCGAGTCCGGCAGCCCCCGCCACGGCCACGCTCCCCAGCGCGTACGCGAGCGACCGCTCCAGCAGCTCCCCCGGGTTCACGACAGCCCCCCGGCCGGCCACGGCGCCCACGCAGGGGCTCTCAGTGACCTCTCAGGCGCCTCTGACGGCCCTCCGGACCCGCAGGCCATCGGATGCCGCGCGCGGCTCTCCAGGGCCGTGAGGCACGTGCCGGCGGCGATCCGGCGCGGCCCGGTCCGCGAGGGCGCCCGGTCCTCGCCCCCGTCGTGGCCCCGCCGGGCCCGCGAATCCGTCGTCCTGGTCATGCCCGCTCCCCTCGTCCGTGTGGGATGCAGACCGGCGGGAGGGCGAAAACACATCGGCCGGCCCCGGAGAAGAATCCGGAACCGGCCGACGCACGCACGAAACGGGGAGACCTAGAGGTCGACTTCCTTCATCAGCATCCCGACCTCCGTGTTGGACAGCCGCCGCAGCCAGCCCGACTTCTGGTCGCCCAGGGTGATCGGGCCGAAGGCGACCCGCACCAGCTTGTCGACCGGGAAGCCGGCCTCCGCCAGCATGCGGCGCACGATGTGCTTGCGGCCCTCGTGGAGGGTCACCTCGACGAGGTAGTTCTTGCCGGTCTGCTCGACGACCCGGAAGTGGTCCGCCTTCGCGTACCCGTCCTCCAGCTGGATGCCGTCCTTCAGCCGCTTGCCCAGGTCCCGCGGGATCGGACCCACGATGTGCGCGAGGTAGACCTTCTTCACGCCGTACCTGGGGTGGGTCAGCCGGTGCGCCAGCTCGCCGTGGTTGGTGAGCAGGATGACACCCTCGGTCTCGGTGTCGAGCCGACCGACGTGGAAGAGCCGCGTCTCACGGTTGGTGACGTAGTCGCCGAGGCACTGACGGCCCTCGTTGTCCTCCATCGTGGAGACGACGCCGGCCGGCTTGTTCAGCGAGAAGAACTGGTACGACTGCGTCGCGACCGTCAGGCCGTCGACCTTGACCTCGTCCCGCTCCGGGTCGACACGCTTGCCCTGCTCCAGGACGATCTCGCCGTTGACCTCGACCCGCGCCTGCTCGATGAGCTCCTCGCAGGCCCGCCGGGAGCCGTAGCCGGCGCGCGCGAGGATCTTCTGCAGCCGCTCGCCCTCCTGCTCGGCGCCCGGGAAGGTCTTGGGCAGCTTGACGTCCTTCTTGTTCGCGTACCGCTCGCGGTTGCGCTCCTCGGCCCGCGCCTCGTACTCGCGGGAGGTCGCGGGGACCCAGCGGCCACGCCCGGTGCCGCTCTGGCCCTGCTTGGGGCCGCCCTTGGCGCCGCCGCGCGCGGAGGCACCGCGCCCGGACTTCGGGCCCTCATGGGTGCCGCCCGGCCCTACGTCGTAGCGGCGCTCCTCGGGACGGGGCTTGCCCGCGCGCTTCGGCTTGTCGTCGCGCCCTCCCCCGCCCGTCGGCTGGGAGCCGCGTCCGCCCGTCCCGCGGGGGTTGCCGCCGCCACCGGTTCCCCGGGGCTTGCCGCGCCCGCTGTTGTTGCCACTGCCGCTGCCACTGCTTCGCATCAAAGTTCCGTCGTCGTCGTGTCGTCTGCATCTGCATCCGGTACGTCCGGATCGAACGACGGGACCCCTTCCAGCGTCTCGGCCTCGATCGCCTCCGCCTCGGGGAGAAAGGGCGCGAGCTCCGGGAGCTCGTCCAGGCCTCGCAGGCCCATCCGCTCCAGAAAGTAGTTCGTCGTCACGTACAGGATCGCACCTGTTTCGGGTTCCGCGCCCGCCTCCTGGACCAGACCGCGCTGGAGGAGGGTCCGCATGACCCCGTCACAGTTGACTCCTCGTACGGCCGAGACCCTGCTGCGGCTCACCGGCTGACGGTAGGCGACGACGGCCAGGGTCTCCAGCGCGGCCTGGGTGAGCCGGGCCTGCTGGCCGTCCAGCACGAAGCCCTCGACGGCCGCCGCGAACTCGGGCCGGCTGTAGAAACGCCAGCCCCCGGCGATCAGCCGCAGCTCGAAACCGCGCCCCTGGACGGTGTACTCGTCGGCCAGTGCCCGCAGCGCGTCCGCGATCTGCCGTCTGGGCCGCTGGAGGATCTTCGAGAGGTGTTCCTCGGTGGCGGGCTCGTCCACGACCATGAGGACGGCCTCCAGGGCGGGCCTGAGATCGAGGTCGGCGACGGTGCGCGGCCCGGCCGGGACGTCGGTGGTCTCCTCGCTCACGCCTTCTCCTCCTTGGGCGGCTCGGGCGGTCGGTCGAACTCGTCGGTCACCATCGGCTCGGCGTCGCCCTCCCCGCCGGTCCACCGCACCACGAGGTCGCCGAGGGCCGTCTCCTGGTCCAGCGCAACGGCCTTCTCCCGGTACAGCTCCAGCAGCGCCAGGAATCGCGCCACGACGGTGAGGGTGTCCTCGGTGTCCTCGACCAGCGTCCGGAAGCTGGCCTCGCCGAGCTCCTTCAGCCGGGCGACGACGATCCCGGCCTGCTCCTGCACGCTGACCAGCGGCGCGTGGATGTGGTCCACGTACACCTGGGGCTTGGGCCTGGGCTGCATCGCCTTCACGGCGAGCTTCGCGAACCCCTCCGGGCCGATGCTGATGACGACCTCGGGCAGCAGTTCGGCGTGGTGCGGTTCGAGGCCGACGGTACGGGGGTAGCGGCGGGCCTCCTCGTCGAGGCGGTGGTTGAAGATGTCGGCGATCTGTTTGTACGCGCGGTACTGCAGCAGTCGCGCGAACAGCAGGTCACGTGCTTCGAGGAGGGCGAGGTCGGCCTCGTCCTCGACCTCGGCGGAGGGCAGCAGCCGGGCCGCCTTGAGATCGAGGAGGGTGGCGGCGACGACGAGGAACTCGGTCGTCTGGTCCAGGTCCCAGTCCGGCCCCATCGCCCTGATGTGCGCCATGAACTCGTCGGTCACCTTGGACAGGGCGACCTCGGTCACATCCAGCTTGTGCTTGGAGATCAGCTGGAGGAGGAGATCGAAGGGACCTTCGAAGTTGGAGAGCCGGACCTTGAAGACACCGTCGCCGGGTTCCTGAGGTTCGGAGGGGGTCTCAGGCGGCGGGGCCTCGGGTTCCGGATCAGGTTCCGGTACGACGGTCTCGGGCTCCGCGACCTCCGGCTCCGGTGCCACCGGCGCGGGTGGGGGCAACGGCCCACCGGCCTCGGCGGGAGACTCGGCCTCGGCCACCGGCTCGACCCGCAGAGCGCCCCGCCCCAGCACACGCCGACGGCCGGCAGGTGCGCCGGGGGTGGGAGCGTCGTTCGAGGTCATGGCCCTCGCAGGCTACCGCTACCGCCCGCGCAGTCGGCGTACGAGGATGCTCGCGTCTCCCCGGGACTCCAGATCGGCCAGCACCACGGCGACCGCCTCGCGGACGATGCGCCCGCGGTCGACGGCCAGCCCGTGCTCGCCGCGGAGCACCAGCCGGGCGTGCTCCAGATCCATGAGCTCCTCGGCGGAGACGTACACGGTGATCTTCTCGTCGTGCCGCTCACGCCCGCTGGGCCGGCGTGAGGCCGCCCGGCCACCGCCGCGCTGCTTGCGCGGCGCGGCAGAACCTTCCTGCGCGTCCTGACGTCGCCCGGAGCGCTCCGCGTCCCGGCTGCGGGACTCGCCGGCCGCGGCCGGCTCCGTGGCCACATGCTCGGCCCCGTCGCCGTCACCGCCCTGCGCGGGCACCGACTGCGGCGCGTCCTCGGACGACCCGGCCGCGGCTGCGTCGCTGTCCCCCGCGGGCGCGGGCACCCGGGCTTCGCCGTTGGCCCCCCGCCGCGGAGTGGACGGCTGGAGCGCCATTCCCCCTGTCGTACGGAAGAGTTCGTCGGCCCCCGGCAGACTCACTCGGCGTGACACCGGGCGAGCACCTCCCTGGCGAGCTGGCGGTAGGCGGCGGCGCCGACGGAGTTGGAGGCGTACGTGGTGATCGGCTCACCGGCGACCGTGGTCTCCGGGAAGCGGACCGTGCGCCCGATGACCGTGTGGTAGACGTGGTCGTCGAACGCCTCGACGACACGCGCGAGCACCTCACGGCTGTGCACGGTGCGCGAGTCGTACATCGTGGCGAGGATCCCGTCGAGCTCCAGCTCCGGGTTGAGCCGCTCCTGGACCTTCTCGATGGTCTCCGTCAGCAGGGCGACACCACGGAGGGCGAAGAACTCACACTCCAGTGGCACTATCACCTTGTGCGCGGCCGTCAGGGCGTTGACCGTGAGCAGACCCAGTGAAGGCTGACAGTCGATCACGATGTAGTCGTAGTCGGCCATGAGCGGCTTCAGGGCCCGCTGCAATGTCGACTCGCGCGCGACCTCGGAGACCAGCTGGACCTCCGCCGCCGACAAGTCGATATTGCTCGGCAGCAGGTCCATGTTGGGGACCGCGGTCTTCAGCAGGACCTCGTCGGCCGCCATGCCCCGCTCCATGAGCAGGTTGTAGACGGTGAGGTCGAGCTCCATCGGGTTGACACCGAGGCCCACCGACAGCGCGCCCTGCGGGTCGAAGTCCACGAGCAGCACGCGACGTCCGTACTCCGCGAGCGCGGCACCCAGGTTGATGGTCGACGTCGTCTTGCCGACGCCGCCCTTCTGGTTGCACATCGCGATGATCTTCGCGGGTCCGTGATCGGTCAGCGGACCCGGGATCGGGAAGTACGGCAGCGGGCGTCCGGTCGGGCCGATGCGCTCACGGCGCTGGCGTGCAGCGTCGGGAGCGAGCGTGGCCGCGTACTCGGGGTCGGGCTCGTATTCGGCGTCGGGGTCGTAGAAGTGCCCCTCGGGCAGTTCGTCGTAGTCGGCGAACTGGCTGTGGGGCGCGCCACTTCCGTCGCCGGCCATGGCGTTCACGTGATGGCCATCCATGCTCTGGTGTGCTGACAGAGTCACCCTCCGGTTCAGGTGGCTCTGGTGGGCTGCGAAGGTGCGCACCGCGACGGAGCCGACAGCCTCGAACCCCTCGGGGCCCTCAGCCCGTGCAGGCGTTCCTGGTTGACCACCTCCGGGAGTAAATGTCGACTCATTCACAAGTCGTCTTACCTCCTTGGTGACCAGGAAACTTCTAGACAAGGTCAGCGTGGCACCATGCCGACGGTTGGCGACTCTATGGCGTGTCGGGTGTTCACAGCAACACAATCCGCCGGACCCGGCAGGATGTGTCGGCAATCAAACATCGCGCTGTCAAGGGCGTACGGCCGTCGCACGGCAGGTTTCACCGGTGTGCGAATCGACCAAAGGGTTACGTTCGAGGCGAGTTGACCGAGCGTCGCAAAGTGACCATACACACATGTGGCCGGACCTTGTCGGGCAAGGTCCGGCCGCCTGCGAGTCGTTGACGCGCCTTGTTGACGTATCGCCTTTACGAAAAGGTGACTTAGCCGATCAGGGTCTCGAGCTCCACGTGCTCCAGGCCGTGCGCCTCGGCGACCTCCTTGTAAACGACCTTGCCGTCATGGGTGTTGAGACCCCTGGCGAGCGCGGCGTCGCGGCGCAGCGCCTCGACCCAGCCGTGGTCGGCGAGTTCGACGATGTACGGCAGCGTCGCGTTGGTGAGCGCGTAGGTGGAGGTGTTGGGCACCGCGCCGGGCATGTTGGCGACGCAGTAGAAGACCGAGTCGTGGACCTTGAAGGTCGGCTCGGCGTGGGTGGTCGGCCGGGAGTCCTCGAAGCAGCCGCCCTGGTCGATCGCGATGTCGACAAGGACACTTCCGGGCTTCATACGCGACACGAGCTCGTTGGTGACCAGCTTCGGGGCCTTGGCGCCCGGGATGAGCACCGCGCCGATGACGAGGTCGGCGTCCAGGACGGCCTTCTCCAGCTCGAAGGCGTTGGACATGATCGCCCGGACCTTGGTGCCGAAGACCTTGTCCGCCTCGCGCAGCTTGTTGATGTCGCGGTCGAGCAGCGTGACGTGGAAGCCCATGCCGACGGCGATCTGGGTGGCGTTCCAGCCGGAGACACCGCCGCCGATGACGACGGCCTTCGCGGGCTGGGTGCCGGGCACGCCACCGGGGAGCACGCCACGGCCGCCGGCCGAGCGCATCAGGTGGTAGGCGCCGACCTGCGGGGCGAGCCGGCCCGCGACCTCGGACATCGGGGCGAGGAGCGGCAGCGCGCGCGAAGGCAGCTCGACCGTCTCGTAGGCGATCGCCGTGGTGCCGGACTCGATGAGCGCGTCGGTGCACTCCTTGGAGGCGGCCAGGTGCAGGTAGGTGAAGAGCGTCTGGTCCTTGCGGAGGCGGTGGTACTCCTCGGCGATGGGCTCCTTGACCTTGAGCAGCAGGTCGGCGGTGGCCCACACCTCGTCGGCCGTGGCGAGGATCTGCGCGCCGGCGGCGACGTACTCCGCGTCCGGGATCGACGAGCCGAGACCGGCGTTCTGCTCGACGAGGACCTGGTGGCCGTGGCGCACCAGTTCGTGCACGCCGGAGGGGGTGATGGCCACCCGGAACTCGTTGTTCTTGACTTCGCGGGGGATGCCGACCTTCACGTCGATCACGGTCCTTGGCTCAGGGGTATGGGGCAATACAACACATACCCGGGCACGCATGAGCACACCGGGATGCACCGCAGGAGAAGGTGCGGCAGAGCCAGTCTAATGAAGGTGTTCCCGCTGTCTAGCCTTTCATTGCATCAATCTTCAGTGGATGTACTACGGATTTCGCAGGCATCAGGATCCTGTTTCGCAGGATCAGCCTGCTCAGGTTCCGGTTCCGCCTCCGAAAGCTCCTCTCCCAGCAGCCGCTCGGCGGCCCCCCGGTGCAGCCCTGCCGCGGCCGGATCGCCCAGGTGTTCCAGCGTGTCGGCGAGCCTCAGCTGGAGCGCGGCCTGCAGCCGTACGTCCTCGGCACGCCGCGCCCACTCGACGGCCTCCTGGCAGGTGCGCAGCGACTCCTCGGGCCGCCCCGCGTACTCCTGGACACGCGCCAGTTCGCTCAACGCCCGTGCGTGGGCGGCCACATCCCCGTTCTTGCGGTACCCGGCGACCGCGGCCCGCCATCCGCGCATCGCCTCCCCGTAGCGGCCCGCGTAGGTGTGCGCCGCGGCGATACGGCCGTACAACCGCGCGGCGTCCGCGCGCTCGTCCCGGGCCAGCCGCTGGGCGAGGGCGCGACCGAACCAGTCGGCGGCCCGGTCGTAGTCCCCGAGCTCCAGATGCGCACCGCCTACGGATTCCATCGCGCGACCGGTCGCATACGGGTCATTCGCTTCGCGCCCGGCGTCCAGCGCGGCCCGGTAGCGGGCCAGCGCCTCCTGCGTGCGACCGGTCTGCGCGTCCAGGTCGCCGAGGTTCAGCAGCGCCGCCGCCTTCTCCCGGGGCAGCTCCCGGCGCTCGGCCACATCCAGGACGAGCCGGTGCAGGCCGTACAGGTCGGCTGCCGCCGCCTGGGTGCCGAAGTGCGCGACCATCGCCCGGACCAGCTGGGACATCAGACGGCGGGCGAGGTTGTCGAGCTCCCCGTCGGCGACGGCCAGACGGGCCGAGGCCAGCAGCGCGGACCTGCGGATGCGCAGCCAGTCCTCGGCGGCCCGGGGGCTGGGGTAGCGCAGCGAGCGGGGCATGCCCTGGAGCTTCTCGCGGGCCTCGGGACTGTCGGTCTCGGTGATCGCACGGGACGACTGCAGCAGCCGTACGGTCCGCTCCAGCATCCGGGCGCGGGCCAGCTGGAGTTCGCCGGGGCGGTCCTGGGTCTCGGTGAGCGCCTTGAGCAGAGGGTGCAGACAGCCCGGCACCACGTACTGCGGCAGCGGCGACTCCACGGCGTGCAGCAGACCGAGGGCGACGAAGTCGTCCAGGGTGGTGCGGGCACCGCCCACCGAGCAGCCGGCGAGGGCGGAGGCGGTGTGCGGGTCGACCAGTCCCGCCGGGGCGAGGGAGAGCAGCCGCAGTATCCGGGCAGCGGGGCTTGGCAGGGCGGAGTAGGCGAACCGGAAGACGCGGCTGAGCGGCGTTCCCTCGTCACCCTCCGTGCGCAACTGCTTGGCGAGGTCGGCGACGGCGGCCTTGGGCCGGGCGGCGAGCCAACCGCCGGCGAGCATCATGGCGGCGGGCTGTGCCTCGCACACCTCGACGAGGCCTTCCGCCGCCCGCGGGTCGACGGTGATGCGGACCGAGCCGGTGGAGCGGCTCAGCAGGTCCAGCGCGGACTTGGTGTCGAGGCCGCCGAGTGTGCAGGGCCGGACGTCGGAGATACCGGTGAGCGGGCCACCGGAAACGGCCACGACCAGGCACTCCGGGGTCTCCGGCAGCAGGGCGTCGACCTGCTCCGCGCTCACCGCGTCGTCGAGCAGAAGCAGGGCACGCCGGCCGGCGAGGGCGTCGCGGAGGGCTGCGGTCAGGTCGTCCTCGGAGGCACCGGCCGGCGTCGGACGGTCCAGGGCGGTGAGCAGTTCGCGGGCGGTGTGCTCGACGGGGACGGGGGTGCCGTCGGGCTCGCTGAGCCGGGCGCGCAGCACTCCGTCGTCGTAACGCTCCGCGACCTGCCGTACGAGTTCCTCGGCGAGCGCGGTGCGGCCGGAGCCGGGTCTGCCCGCGATGAGCAGCACGCGCGCGCGGGGGGCCTTCTTCCCGGAGAGGGTGTCGAGGCCCGCTCGCTCGATGTCGGCGAGCAGCTCCTTCAACTCCCGTGTCCGGCCCAGGAAATGACCCTCGACCGACAGCTGAACGCCGCCTGTGTCCACCGCCTGGTCCGTCACGGGCCACACTCCCGTCCCACCGCACGCGCAAGCCCGCCGGGACTCCGGTTCGGGCAGTTTCAGAGCCTAGTTCACGCTCTGCAACGTTCCGTGAGGTACGCGGCGGTGACGGACGGAGACTCCCCCGATCGGATCAACGGATCATAGGACCGACGGTTTTCGCGACGCCGCTCAGGGCGCGGGACAGCACCTATGTGCGGCCGCCGCGTGGGCACTACGCCTCGAAGGGGCGGGCAGGCCACTGCGCGTCCGCCGGGCGCAGCGTGTCCAGAGCGCCGAAGGCACGCGCGGCGACCAGCGAAAGCACGCCCACGACCAGGCAGTTGTTGTGCAACTCACCGGCGAGCACACCCCGTACGAGCTCGTCGAGGGGCACGCGCGCGTACTCCAGGTCGATCTCCTCGTGCTCGACCTCGAAGCGCTCGCCCACGGCCTCCGACAGATCGCGGGCGAGGAAGATCCGGACGGCCTCGTCGCAGCCGCCCGCCGTGGTGTAGACGTCGGTCAGCACCCGCCAGTCCTCGGCCTTGACGTGCGCCTCCTCGTACAGCTCGCGCTGCGCGGCGTGCAGCGGGTTCTCGCCGGGCACGTCGAGCAGACCGGCCGGGATCTCCCACAGCTTCTGGCGTACGGGGTGGCGGTACTGCCTGATCAGCAGGACCCGGTCCTCGTCGTCCAGGGCGAGGACTCCGACCGAGCCCGGATGGACCTGGTAGTCGCGGCGGACGACCTTGCCGTCGGGCATGACCACGTCGTCCGTGCGGACGGAGGTCTTGCCGCCCACGAAGGGGGTCTCCGTCGCCCGGATCTCCCATTCCTCGGGGGTGTCCTTGATCGTCATGCCCTGTCCCTTCCACACGTTCAAGAAAAAACCGGGGTGCGACCTTGAAGGTACGCACCCCGGCAACCGTACAACTGGTGTGTTACTTGGAATTCTTCCGTTCGACCGAGGCCTTCACGAGGCCGGCGAACAGCGCGTGCGGTCGCGTGGGACGCGAGCGCAGCTCGGGGTGCGCCTGCGTGGCCACCAGGTAGGGGTGGACGTCGCGCGGGTATTCGACGTACTCGACGAGCTTGCCGTCCGGCGAGGTGCCGGAGAACAGGATGCCCGCCTTCTTCTCGAGCTCCGCGCGGTAGGCGTTGTTCACCTCGTAGCGGTGCCGGTGCCGCTCCTCGACGTACTCCTTGCCCTCGTACACCTCGCGCACGATCGAGCCCTCGGCCAGCTTGGCCGGGTACATGCCCAGGCGCATGGTGCCGCCCATGTCGCCGTCGCCGGCCACGATGTCGAGCTGCTCGGCCATGGTGGAGATGACCGGGTGCGAGGTCGCCGAGTCGAACTCGGTGGAGTTGGCGTCCGGGATGTCGGCCAGGTTGCGCGCGGCCTCGATCACGATGCACTGCAGGCCCAGGCAGAGACCGAGCAGCGGGATCTTGTTCTCGCGGGCGTACTTGATCGCGCCGACCTTGCCGAGCACACCGCGGTCGCCGAAGCCGCCCGGGATGCAGATGCCGTCGACGTCAGCGAGCTGCGCCGCGGCGCCGGCCGGGGTCTTGCAGTCGTCGGAGGTGACCCACTTGATCTTGACGCGGGCCTTGTTGGCGAAGCCGCCCGCGCGCAGCGCCTCGGTGACCGAGAGGTAGGCGTCGGGCAGGTCGATGTACTTGCCGACCAGGGCGAGGGTGATCTCGTGGTCGGGGTTGTGGACGCGGTCGAGCAGGTCGTCCCAGGTCGTCCAGTCCACGTCGCGGAACGGCAGGTCCAGCTTGCGGACGACGTAGGCGTCCAGGCCCTCGCCGTGCACGGTCTTGGGGATGTCGTAGATCGACTTGGCGTCGGGGCAGGCGACCACGGCGGCCTCGTCGACGTCGCACATCAGCGAGATCTTGCGCTTGATCGCGGTCGGCACCTCGCGGTCGCAGCGCAGCACGATCGCGTCCGGCTGGATACCGATGTTCCGCAGCGCCGCAACCGAGTGCTGGGTCGGCTTCGTCTTCAGCTCCCCCGACGGGCCGATGTACGGCAGGAGGGAAATGTGGACGACGAAGACGTTGTCACGACCGACCTCGTGGCGGACCTGGCGGACGGTCTCCAGGAACGGCAGGGACTCGATGTCGCCGACGGTGCCGCCGACCTCGGTGATGACGACATCGACCTCGTCGGTCGCCATACGCCGGATGCGGTGCTTGATCTCGTTGGTGATGTGCGGGATGACCTGCACGGTGTCACCCAGATACTCGCCGCGCCGCTCCTTGGCGATCACCGTCGAGTACACCTGGCCTGTAGTGACATTGGCGCTGCCGTCCAAGTCGCGGTCCAGGAAACGCTCGTAGTGTCCGATGTCCAGGTCGGTTTCGGCGCCGTCGTTGGTGACGAACACCTCACCGTGCTGGAAGGGGTTCATCGTGCCCGGGTCGACATTCAGATACGGGTCGAGCTTCTGCATCACGACGCGCAGGCCGCGCGCCTTGAGCAGCATGCCGAGGCTGGAGGCCGTCAGGCCCTTGCCGAGAGAGGAGGCGACACCCCCGGTGACGAAGATGTGCTTGGTCGTCGTAGATTTCGGCGGCATGGCCAAGACGGGGCTCCCGTGGTCGCGATCTGGGGTGCGGGGCGGCGCTGCATCCGGAGATCTCCGGCTTCGCCGTCGCTGCGGTCGGGGGTTTTATCCACCACCGGTCCACGGGCTACCAGGGTATCAGCGCCTCGACGGGATGGCTTCCGGCCACGCTCCGCGCACACGCCGACACAGACGCGTACACGTCTCATGGTTCTCACCCGTCGCTCACCCGATCGGCCCATCCACGTTGCCCGGAGCGGCACACAGATCATCTACGTGCGTCGTATCCTGCTCGGACATTCGCTGCCGAGCCCGGCCGGCCACACGGCACCACCCCCCGCCCGTAAGCACCGGAACAACGTGAGCTCGACAGTTCGTTGAGTACAGATTGTCGTTTTGCCTCACAGCCGAACGGCTGCTTTGCTTCACCGCTCAACGACGCATTACAACGACCCCTTGACCGCAAGAGCGACAGCCCCCCTTTTTTGCTCGGGGGGCGACGTGGCCGTTCGACTGGAGTTGCACGTGGCCGGGCGCATCGAAGACTACGCACTCATCGGAGACATGCAGACCGCTGCTTTGGTCTGCCGGGACGGCACGGTGGACTGGCTCTGCCTGCCCCGCTTCGACTCCCACGCCATCTTCGCCGGTCTGCTGGGCACCGAGGAACACGGCTTCTGGAGACTGGGCCCGGCGCACGCGGCCGACGCCGAGCCGCCCACCGCGGCCCGGCGCACCTACCGCGGCGACTCGCTGATCCTGGAGTCCGAGTGGGACACCCCGCGCGGCACGGTCCGGGTCACCGACTTCATGCCCCCACGTGACGGCGCACCGCAGCTGATCCGGATCGTGGAGGGCGTCTCGGGCCGCGTCCCGATGCGGTCCGCGCTGCGGATGCGTTTCTCCTACGGCCGGGTGGTGCCGTGGGTGCACAAGCACGACGGCCGTACGGTCGCCGTCGCGGGCCCGGACTCGGTCTGGTACGACACCGAGTGCGAGACCTACGGCAAGTCGCTGACCACGTACTCCGACTTCACGGTCGCCCCGGGTGACCGGATCGCGTTCACCATCTCGTGGGAGCCCTCGCACAAGCAGCCGCCGCCGCTGCCGGAGCCGGAGCAGTCGCTGGAGGCGACCGAGGAGTTCTGGCGGGACTGGGTCGATCACTGTACGTACCACGGCCCCTACCGCGAGGCCGTCGTCCGCTCCCTGATCACACTCAAGGCCCTCACGTACGCGCCGACCGGCGGCATCGTCGCCGCCCCCACCACCTCGCTGCCCGAGGACATCGGCGGTGTCCGCAACTGGGACTACCGCTACACCTGGCTGCGCGACGCCGCGATCACACTGTCCTCGCTGCTGCGCACCGGCTACCGCGAGGAGGCCCGCGCCTGGCGCGAGTGGCTGCTGCGCGCGGTCGCGGGCGACCCCGAGAACCTGCAGATCATGTACGGCATCGCGGGCGAGCGGGAGCTGGGCGAGGCCGAGCTGGACTGGCTGCCCGGCTACGAGAACTCCGCCCCGGTCCGGGTCGGCAACGGCGCCGCCCACCAGCTCCAGCTGGACGTGTACGGCGAGGTCACCGAGGCCCTGCACCTGGCCCACATGACGGGCCTGGCCCGCAACGACTACGCGTCCCTGCTCCAGCTCAAGCTCATCCGCTACCTGGAGGACCACTGGGACGAGCCGGACGAGGGCATCTGGGAGGTCCGCGGCCCGCGCCGGCACTTCGTGCACTCCAAGGTGATGGCCTGGGTCGCCGTCGACCGCACCATCAAGCTCATCGAGTCCGGCGACGCGGACGGCCCCCTGGAGCGCTGGCGCGAGCTGCGCGACGACATCCACCGGGACGTGTGTGAGAAGGGTTACGACAAGGAGCGCAACACCTTCACCCAGTCGTACGGCTCGAAGGAGCTGGACGCCTCCCTGCTGCTCATCCCGCAGATGGGCTTCCTGCCGCCGGACGACAAGCGCGTGATCGGCACCATCGAGGCGATCCAGCGTGAGCTGTCCACGTCGGACGGCTTCATCCTGCGCTACCCGACCGAGGGCCAGAGCGAGGGCGTCGACGGTCTGCCCGGTGACGAAGGGGCCTTCCTGGCCTGCTCGTTCTGGATGGCGGACGACCTCGCGATGATCGGCCGCGTGGACGAGGCCCGCAAGCTGTTCGAGAAGCTGCTGGCCCTGCGCAACGACCTCGGGCTGCTCGCGGAGGAGTGGGACCCGGTGGCGCAGCGCCAGGTCGGTAACTTCCCGCAGGCCTTCAGCCACGTTCCGCTCATCGACACCGCCCTGCGGCTCACGGCGTCGGGAGCCTACGGCGGCTGAGCGCGCTGTGCGAGCCGAGCCCGCCTAGGCTGGGACCAATAGCCCCTGCGAGAAAGGGGGCGCCCCATGGCATCCCCGTCGAAGGCGGGCACGGCACTCGCCGCGCTCCGCGAAGATCTGGTGGGCGACGTGTTCGCCCCGGTGGATCCGGGCTACGACGAGAACCGGACCGTCTACAACGCGATGATCGACCGCCGTCCCGCGGTGATCGCGCAGTGTGTGTCCGAGGACGACGTCGTGCGGTCCGTGCGCTTCGCCCGTGACCTGGATCTGCCGATCGCGGTACGCGGCGGCGGGCACAGCGTGGCGGGGATGGCGCTGAACGACGGCGGTCTGGTCGTCGATCTGCGCCATATGCGCGGGGTCACCGTCGATCCGGCCGCCGCGGCGGTACGGGTCGCGGGCGGCGCCACGATGAGCGACCTGGACCGCGCCTGCCAGCCGTTCGGTCTGGCCACCACCGGCGGACGCGCCTCGACCACCGGAGTGGGCGGCTTCGTGCTGGGCGGCGGCAGCGGCTGGCTGGAACGCTGCTGGGGACTGGCAGCCGACAACCTCCTCGGCGTCGAGCTGGTCACCGCCGACGGCTCGACGGTCCATGCGAGCGCCGACGAGAACCCGGAGCTCTTCTGGGGCCTGCACGGCGGCAGCAGCAACTTCGGCATCGCCACCGCGCTCACCCTCAAGCTGCACGAACTGCCGGCGTTCTCCATCGCCCTGCTGCTGTATCTCCCGGAGTTCGGCCGTGAGGTCGTGCGCACCTACCGCGACGTCATCGAGTCCGGTCCCCTGGAGGCGGGCGGCGCCGTCATCTATCTCACCGGCCAGGCGGAGGAGTTCATGCCGCCCCAGCTGGTGGGCACGATGCTGTGCGGTGCGCTGCTGACGTACGCCGGCACCGAGGAGGACATGCGTAAACTCGCCGAGCCGCTGCTGGCCCTGCCGCACGAGGTGGAGATCGTCGGCCAGATGCCCTACGCCGACGTCCAGTGCATGCTCGACGATCCGCCCGGCCTGCGGAACTACTGGTCGGCGGAGTATCTGACGGGCCTGCCCGACGACTACGTGGACGTCTTCTGCGCCCGCGCCGACTCCATGCCGGTCCCGAGCAACACGCTGCACGTGCTGTTCCCGGAGGGCGGGGCGGTCGCCGACGGCCCGTCCGAGTACCCCGTGCCGTACCGGGGCGCGCCGTGGGGCGTGCACCCCTTCGCGGCCTGGGAGGACCCGGCCGACGACGACCGGTGCGCGCAGTGGGTGCGCGAGGTCCGCGCGGACGCCCGCCCGTGGCGCACCGGTGACGTCTACCTCAATTTCATCGGCGACGAGGGCACGGAACGGGTGGTGGCCGGGCTGGGAGCCGAGAACACCGGGCGGCTGGCGGCCCTCAAGCGGGAGTACGACCCGGACAACGTCTTCCGGTTCAACCACAACATCAGACCGGCGTGAGGTCCGGGGCCCGGCGGAGGGCGGCCGGTCGGCGGCGGCCGGGGGCGAGCGCCGTCAGGGTCCGCCGCCCGGAGATGTGCCCGGGGCTCGGGCGCGGGTAGCGTCCGGCTCATGGACAGCAGATTCGACAGCCAGGCCGCCGCCATCACCGTGCAGCGGGCGCTGGAGCTGCCCGGCCTGCGCAGCGGCCTCCCCGAGATCCTCGCGGGCGCCGACCGGCTCCAGCGGCCGGTGCGCTGGGTGCACGCGGGTGAGGTGCCCAACATCGCCTCCCTGCTGAAGGGTGGCGAACTGCTGCTGACCACGGGCTACGGGCTCGGTACCCGTCCGGCCGAGCAGCGCGCGTTCGTCCGCACCCTGGCCGAGCGGGGCATCGCGGCCCTGGTCGTCGAGCTCGGCCCGCGCTTCACGCGCCTCCCGGCGGCGCTGGTCGACACGGCCCGCGCGACCGGGCTGCCACTGGTCCAACTGCACCGCGAGGTGCCCTTCGTGACGGTGACGGAGGAGATCCACACCGAGATCGTCAACGGCCACTACGCCCTGGTCCAGCGGGCGGAGGAGGTCCATCGCCGCTGTACGGAGGCCCTGCTGGGCGGCGGCGGGGTGCCCCAGGTGCTGGGCATCCTGGCCGACTTCAGCGACAACCCGGTCTTCCTGGAGACGACCGACGGCCAGCTGCTCTACGCCGCCGGGGCGGGCCCCGAGGGCGCGGATCCGCTCCAGGTGTGGGAGGGGCTGCGCAGCCAGCACAAGGACACCCCGCCGGCCGGTTCCGTGCTGGTGGACGTGCCCGGGGGCGGCCCGGGCACCGGTTCGGTGCGCGCGCGGCTGGTCCTGCTCCCCGTACGCGCTCCCCTGGTCCCTGTGCACCGGATGGCGGCCGAGCGGGCCGCGGGCATCCTCGCCGTGGTGCTGATGCAGGCCCGGCAGGAGGAGGAGCTGGCCGCGCGGGGCCGGGGCGACTTCCTGACCGACCTAGCCGAGGGCCGTATCGCCGCCGAGGACGCGCCCGCGCAGGCGCGCGTGCTGGGCTTCAAGCCGGGCGCCAGTCCGTTGCTGCCGGTGGTGATGCGGCTCGGCGACGCCCTGTCCCCCGGCGGCGGCTGGGCGGTGCTGGCGCGGGCGGTGTCGGAGGAGCTGGCCGCCGTGGGGGTGCCGGTCCTGCTGGGCGTACGGCCGGTCGAGGGCCGCGTCCTGGTGCTGCTGGGGCTGCGCTCGGAGTCGGAGCGGGCGGCGGTCGCGGACCGGGTCGCGGCGGCGCTGCGGGCGGGGGTGGAGCGGGCGGGGATGCAGCGGCCGGGGGCACAACCGCCGGTGGTCGTCGTCGGGGTGGCGGGCGGCTGGGCGGCGGCTTCGGCGGGGCTGCGGCACGCCGCGGAGACGGCGACCGCCGCGCAGGGTCTGTCGGACCGGCCCTGGTACGACGCCCGCCGCCTAGACATCGACCTGCTGCTGTGGCGGCTGCGCGACCATCCGGACCTCGCGGCCTTCGTCGACCGTGCGATCGGCCCGGTCCGCGACCACGACCACCGCTCCAAGCCACCGCTGCTGCCCACCCTGGAGACCTACCTCGCGCACGCGGGCCGCAAGGCGGAGACGGCACGCGAACTGCATCTGAACCGGCAGACGCTCTACAACCGCCTCGCACGCATCGGCGAGTTGCTGGGCACCGACCTCGACGACCCGCAGACGGTCCTGGCGTTGAGCCTGGCCCTGAGAGCCCGCAGGCACGTCGTCTAGGTCCCTCAGACGAGGGGCCGCGGCTGCGTCAACTCGTCGTAGACGCTGAGCACTTGGGCGACGGTCTCGTCCTCGGACGGCCAGGTGGCGGCCTGCCGTACACCCTTCTCCCGCAGCTCCTCGCACCGCTCGGGATCGCCGAGAAGGCGTACGACGGTGTCGGCGAGGGCCTCCGCGTCGCCGTACGGCACGAGTTCGGCGGCGTCGCCCACGAGCTCGGGCATGCTGCCGACGTCGGTCGCGACGAGCGGCACGCGCGCGTGGAGTGCCTCCTGGGCGAGGACGGAACGGGACTCCCAACTGCTCGACAGCAGCGCGAGATCGGCCGCCGCGAGCAGCTGGGCCACATCGTCGCGCCGCCCGATGAGCCGCACCGGCAGCCCCTCGTCCTCGATCCGGCGCTGCAACTCCGCACGCAGCGGACCCTCCCCCGCGATCACGACGAGCGGCACGGGGTCGAGCTCCCGCCACGCGCGCGAGGCGTCCAGCAGGGTGTCGTACCCCCGATGGCTGTCGAGGGAGCCGACGGCCATCAGCAACGGGCGCCCGGTGGCGCCGAGTTCGGCCCGCACCTTGGGCCGCGGCCGGTCGGGGTCCTCGAGCCGCGCGGCCTTGCGGGCCCCGGGCAGCGCGACGGCGGCGAGCCGCGCGTCCCGCGCGCCCGTCGCCCGCGCCCGGTCGACCAGCGTCGAACTGGCCCCGAGGACCACGGAGGCGGCCTTCACGACCCGCCGCTCCAGCAGCCGCACCAGATGGGCCCGCGCACCCTCGGCACGCGCCCGGTCGTGCCAGGTGACGACGAGCGGGGTCCGCCGCCCGCTGAGCGCGAGCACCGCACGGAACGAGGCGTGCAGCCCGTGCGCGTGGACGAGGTCGGCGTCCGCGCAGGCGGCACGCAACGCGGCGACGGCCCCCGGGTCGCTGCTGCGCGGCACGTGCACATGGTCGGCGCCGGCACCACTGAAGTCGTAGGTGCGATCGGCGTCGGCAGGGGCGCACACGGTCACCCGCACGCCCCTCGCGACCAGCCCGGAGGCCAGGGACCGCACATGCGCGCTGCTGCGGGCGTTGCCACCGCCGAGCACCTGAACGGTGCGCAGCGGCGACTGGCCGTGCGGTGAGTGGCTGCTCACGGGGGTCACGTGGCCGGGGCTCCTGGTTCGGGTCGGGCGGTCACGAGGAAACGTACAGAAGGTGTCGGGCGGAGGGGTGTACCGCGCGCTTCCTACGCGTACTGCGTTCTAGGCCAAGGATGCCAGCACGTACGGGTGTTCCGGGAACGCCGGGGGTGTGGGGGTTCTGGAAGGAGAGGGGGTGGGTCACTCACACGGGTGAGAAACGGGGCGCGCTCGGAGTGAGCGGGGTCACTCGGGAGCCCGAGCGGCCCCGAACGGCAGCGACCGCGCGACCTCACTCACCCTGTCCCCGTACACGGCGGCGGCCACGACAGCGACGGCATGGGCCACCAGCCCAGCCCGCCCGTTGCCCGCCACCACAGCGGCGCCCAGGGCCGCGCCCAGCGCGTGCGCGCCGGTGTCGCCGATCATCGTGCGCTCACCGAGATCCTCCGGCAGCACGGCAGCGGCGGCGCCCACGACCGCGGCGGCCAGTCCTCCCCCGGGCCCCTCGCGCAGCATCCCCGGCACCCCGAACGCGACGACCGAACCGGCCGCCCGCCCCGGCCGCACATCCACCAGGTTGACGAAGTGCGCGGCCCCGGCGATCACCACACCCGCCAGCACCTTGTCGACGAGCCGCCCCTTGAGGAACGCCCCCGCGACGAGCCCGGCGGCCGAGATACCGAACAACTTGACGGCTCCGCTGGTGACTTCGCCTTCCCGCAACGCGCGGAGATGCGCACGGAAGCCGCGGCGCGGATCGCCGGCGCCGACGACATCGTCGTACGCCCCACAGACCCCGGCGGCCGCCACGGCGAGCCCGGCTGCGGGGTGGACGCGAGCGGCGATGAGCGCGGCGCCCGCCGCGGAGGCGGGGCCGGCGTACAACTCGACGGTGCGCCCGGCGTAGTTCTTCCGCTCCCAACGGTCACGTCCGCCAGGAGCGGCGGCCCGCAGGGCGCTGGCGGCGGCGCGGGTGAGGACGGCGGCGAGAGCGAGGGAGAGGGGGCGGCCGATCATCCGGCCACCCTAGTCCGCACCTCCCCTGAAGGGCCCTTGTACGCGAAACGCCTTGCGCGTGAAGAACCCTGCGCGTGCAGAGCCCTACGCGTCCGCCCGAGCCGCCTCCAGCAACTCCTCCGCATGCGCCCGCGCGGTCTCCGAGTCCTCCTGCCCGGCGAGCATCCGGGACAACTCCCGTACCCGCTCCTCGCCTTCGAGGACCTTCACACCGGAGCGCGTGACAGAACCGTCGTTGGTCTTCTCGACCAGCAACTGCCGGTCGGCGAAGGCGGCCACCTGCGGCAGATGCGTCACGACCACGACCTGCGCGGACTTCGCCAGCTTGGCGAGCCGTCGCCCGATCTCGACCGCGGCCTTGCCACCGACGCCGGCGTCGACCTCGTCGAAGAGATAGGTCGGCACGGGATCCGTCCCCGCGAACACGACCTCGACGGCCAGCATCACGCGGGAGAGCTCACCACCGGAGGCCCCCTTGGCGATGGGCCGCGGCGGCGCCCCGGGATGCGGAGCGAGCAGCAGCTCGACCTCGTCGGCACCGGACGGCCCGTACGCGACGGCTCGCCCGCCGACTTCGACGCCTTCCGGATCCTCGGCCTGCCGGATGTCGAAGGACACGCGCGCGTGCGGCATCGCCAGCGAGGCCAGCTCCGCGGTCACGGCGGCGGCGAACCGCGAGGCCGCCTCCACACGCGCATCCGTCAACGCCTGCGCCAGCCCGCCCAGTTCCGCCCGCAGCGCGTCCCGCTCGGCGGTCAGCTCGTCGATCCGCTCGTCGTCGCCGTCGAGTTCGGTGAGCCGCGCGGCCCCCTGCTCCGCCCAGGCCAGCACGGCGGCGACATCCTCGCCGTACTTCCGGGTGAGCGCCGTGAGGGCCGCCCGCCGCTCCTCGACGGCAGCCAGCCGCAGCGGATCGGCGTCGAGGTCGTCGGCGTACCCCGCCAGCTCCCCCGCGACATCGCCCAGCAGGATCCCGATCTCCCCGATCCGGTCGGCGAGCGCGGACAGCGCCGGGTCGTGCGACCGTACGGCCTCAAGGGCCCGCTGGGCGCCCGCGACGAGCGTGGCGGCGTCGATGCCCTCGGGGTCCTCGGGATTCCCGGCGAGAGCGGCGTGCGCGACCGTGGCGGCGGACGACAGGGCCTCCGCGTGCCCGAGCCGCTCGGCCTCCTCCGCCAGTTCGACGTCCTCCCCGGCACGTGGCTCGACGCCGGCGATCTCGTCGAGGCCGTAGCGCAGCATGTCGGCCTCCTGGGCCCGCTCACGCGCACGTGTGGTGATCTCGTCGAGCTCCACGACCACGGCCCGCAGCCTCCGATAGGCCTCGGTGTACTTGGCCAGCGGCACGGTGACGGCGTCCCCGGCGTACCGGTCGAGCGCCTGCCGCTGCCGGGACAGCTTCAGCAGCCCCTGCTGATCCGTCTGCCCGTGCACCGCCACCAGTTCGTCGGCGAGCTCGGCCAGCACCCCGACGGGCACGCTCCGCCCACCGACATGCGCCCGGGACCGCCCCTCGGCGGAAACGGTACGGCTGATGAGCAGCGCCCCGTCATCGAGCTCCGCCCCGGCCTCCTCCGCCCGCACCACGACCGAAGAGCCCGCGGGAACGCTGATCCGCCCCTCCACGACCGCCTTGTCGGCCCCGATCCGCACGAGCGCCGGGTCCGCCCGCCCGCCGAGCAGCAGCCCCAGGCTGGTGACCACCATGGTCTTGCCCGCACCCGTCTCACCCGTGACAGCGGTGAACCCGGGCGACAGCTCGACGACCGCGTCGTCGATGACTCCGAGCGACCGTATCCGCATCTCTTCCAGCACGGTGAAGACCTTACGAGGTAAGAGCGGCCAAGTGCGAGGCACCCTGTCACCCAGGGGAGGGAAGCGCCCCGAAGGGGCGCGGGGAACTGCGCGAGCAACCACAATGCACCCGCACCCGCCGACGCTCCCCGGACACCCCCCGCAGCCGGCTAGTGCGGCGCCCCCCGCCACCCGGACACCGGCAGCGCGAATTTCGCCACAAGCCGGTCGGTAAAGGACGCATGATGCAGTCGAGCCAACCGCACCGGCACAGCCCCCCGCCGCACCTCGACCCTGGCCCCGGGCGGCAGCTCAACCGTCCGCCGCCCGTCGCACCACAGCACCCCCGGCGGAATATGTGGCAGAACCTCCACAGCCAACACAGAATCCGGCGACGTCACCAACGGCTTCGCGAACAGCGCGTGCGCACTGATCGGCACCATCAGCAACGCCTCCACCTCGGGCCACACCACAGGCCCACCGGCGGAGAAGGCGTACGCGGTGGACCCGGTCGGAGTCGACAGCACGATCCCGTCGCACCCGAACCCCGTCACCGGCCGGCCGTCGATCTCCAGCACGACCTCGAGCAGCTTCTCCGCGCCGGCCTTCTGCACCGCCGCCTCGTTCAGCGCCCAGTCCGTGTGGACAATGTCCCCGTTGCTGTGCACGACGACATCGACGGTCATCCGCTCCTCGACCTCGTACGACTTCGTGACCACCCGGTCGACGACCTTGTCGAGATCATCCCGTTCGGCCTCGGCGAGGAACCCGACGCGCCCGAGGTTGACGCCGAGCATCGGCACCCCGGAGGCCCGGGCGAACTCGGCCCCCCGCAGCAGCGTCCCGTCCCCGCCCAGCACGATCAGCAGCTCGCACCCGTCGAGGCACAGCGGAGTCGCCTCCTTGACCAGCTCCACCTCGTCCGGCAACGGCAGGTCGGCGGCCTCGTACTCGAGCACGCGCACGCCGATGCCCTCGCGCAGCAGGCCCTTCACCACCAGCTCGGCGCTGCGGATGGCCGCCGGCCGCCCGGTGTGGGCGAGCAGGAAAACAGTACGAGCTCGGTTCTGGGTCAACGCGGCCCCTCCGCCACTGCACGGTCAACGTCGGCCGGATCCAGGGCGGGTGCCCCGGCGTGCAGCCACAGAAAGTATTCGACATTGCCCGAGGGTCCGGGCAACGGGCTTGCCGTGACCCCCTTCACCCCGAGCCCGAGTTCCCATGCCTTCTCGGCCACACCGCGCACGGCCTCCGCCCGCAGCTGCGGACTCCGTACGACTCCCCCACTGCCCAGCCGTTCCTTCCCCACCTCGAACTGCGGCTTGACCATCATCACCAGGTCGGCGTCCGGCTTCACGCACCGCTCCAAGGCGGGCAGCACCAGCCCGAGCGGAATGAAGGACAGATCCCCCACTACAAGATCCACGGGCTTCCCATCGATCGCTTCAAGCGTCAACTCGCGTACGTTCGTACGGTCCTTGACGGTGACGCGTTCATCGCTCTGGAGAGTCCACGCGAGTTGCCCGTACCCGACGTCGACGGCGACGACGTGCGCGGCCCCCGACCGCAGCAGCACATCGGTGAACCCGCCGGTGGACGCGCCGGCGTCCAGCGCCCGCCGCCCCTCGACCACGAGCCCCCGCGGTACGAACGCCTGCAGCGCGCCCGCAAGCTTGTGCCCGCCCCGCGACACATAGCCGGGGTCGCCGTCGTCGTCCGAGACCACGATCGCCGCCGCGGTCTCCACCTGCGTGGCCGGCTTGGTCGCGACGGTCTTGCCGACACTGACCCGTCCGGCGGCGATCAGCTGACTGGCGTGCTCGCGCGAGCGCGCGAGCTTCCGCCGGACCAGCTCCGCGTCGAGACGTTGGCGTGCGACTCCTGCCACGTTCGGTTCAGCTCCTATTGCCATACGAGGGTGAAGGCGCCCTCTGCTCATACGACGACGGGGGCGCCGGAGTTCCCGGGCGGGCGTCGAGCGCGGTGAGCGCGTCGCGCAGCCCCCGGTGTACATCCTCGTACACCTCGACGTGTCCGTCGGTGGCGAGGTGGTCGGCGTCGCCCAGCCGCTCCAGGTGGGCGTCCACCTCGGCGTTGCCGGTGGGGGTGCGGGAGACGTCCAGCGGGGCCGGGGCGGCGGGTTCGTGCCCCGGCTCCACCGCCTCCTCGAGGGTCTGCGTCTCCGGTGCTGCGTCGCTCATGCCCAGACGCTACCCCGAAGGGCTGGGGTACCGTCGATCTCGATGGCCACGATCGAGGAGTGCCGCGCCGCACTCGAAAAGCTCTCCGACACCATGCAGCGCACCGAGGGGGACGTCCGCACCGCGGCGGCCATGGACCGCTCGGTCAGCTGCCGGATCACCGACCTCGACACCACCTTCGTCGGCCGGATGACGAACGGCCGGATCGTGGTGCACGACACGGTCCAGGGCCCGCCTCCCGAGAAGGCCCAGATCAGACTGACCATGAAGAGCGACGACCTGGTGGCCCTGGTCGACGGCGAGCTGAACTTCGCCAAGGCCTGGGGCTCGGGCCGGGTCAAGCTGGAGGCGGGCCTGCGCGACCTGCTCCAGCTGCGGAAGCTCCTGTAGCTCAGGAGGCCTCGGCGGCGGCCACCTTCCGCACGTCCGTCTTCCTGTCCTCCACCCGCGCCTTCCGCGCCGCCGGCACCACCAGCGGCGTCGCCGTCTCCGGGTCGTCGATGACCTGGCAGCGCAGCCCGAAGACCTCCTCGACCAGCTCGGCCGTGACGATGTCGTTCGGCGCCCCCTCGGCGATGACGCTGCCGTCCTTCAGGGCGATCAGATGCGTGGCGTACCGGGCGGCGTGGTTGAGGTCGTGGAGCACGGCCACCAGCGTGCGGCCCTGTTCCTCGTGCAGCTCGGCGCAGAGGTCGAGGACGTCGATCTGGTGCTGGATGTCGAGATAGGTCGTCGGCTCGTCCAGGAGCAGCAGCGGGGTCTGCTGGGCGAGCGCCATGGCGATCCACACCCGCTGGCGCTGACCGCCGGACAGCTCGTCGACGTACCGGTCCGCGAGCTCGGCGACCCCGGTCTGCGCCATCGACTCCTGCACGACCCGCTCGTCCTCGGTCGACCACTGGCGCAGGATGCCCTGGTGCGGGTAGCGGCCGCGGCCCACCAGGTCGGCGACGGTGATCCCGTCGGGCGCGATGGACGACTGCGGCAGCAGGCCCAGCGTCCGCGCGACCTTCTTCGCGGGCATCGACTGGATGACCTGACCGTCGAGCAGCACCCGCCCCTGGTTCGGCTTCAGCATCCGCGACAGCGCCCTCAGCAGGGTGGACTTGCCGCACGCGTTCGGGCCGACGATCACGGTGAAGGAGTTGTCGGGGATCTCCACCGACAACTGCTCGGCGATGACGCGCTGGTCGTAGGCCAGGGTGACGTTCTCGGCGGAGAGGCGGTTCACGGTGCTCCTTCGGGTGTTCCGGTTCGCCCGGGTGTTGTTGGTCGCCGAGCCGCTCACGTCCGGCTTGCGCGAGCCGCTCATATCCGGCCCGCCTTCCGCTCGGTGACCAGCAGCCACAGCAGATAGACACCGCCGAGCACACCGGTGACCACGCCCACCGGCATCTGGTCGGCGCCGAAGACCTTCTGCGAGATCCAGTCGGCACCGACCAGCAGGGCGGCGCCCATGCACAGCGAGGGCAGCAGGTTCGGGCCGGGCGAGCGGGTCAGGCGCCGGGCGAGCTGCGGCGCGGTGAGCGCCACGAAGCTGACCGGACCGGCGGCGGCCGTCGCGGACGCGGTGAGCAGGACGGCGGCGATCATCAGCAGCCCGCGCACCCGCTCCACGCGCACCCCGAGGGCGTACGACACGTCGTCGCCCATCTCCATCATCCGCAGCCCGCGCGCATTGGCGAGGACGAGCGGTACGAGGACGGCACACAGCCCGAGCAGCGGCCACACCTGCTCCCAGTCACGGCCGCTGAGCGACCCGGTCATCCAGACCATCGCCCGGGCCGCGTCGGTGATGTCGGACACGGTCATCAGATAGCCGTTGACCGCCGTGAGGATCGCGGACACACCGATGCCGACCAGCACCAGCCGGTATCCGTGCACACCCTGCTTCCACGCGAGCAGATAGATGGCGAGCCCCGCCACCAGACCGCCCACCAGCGCCCCGACGGTGACCTCGGCCGCGCTCCCGGAGAACAGCACGATCATCACGAGCGCACCGGCCGTCGCCCCCTGTCCGAGACCGAGGATGTCCGGGCTGCCCAGCGGGTTGCGGGACACGGCCTGGAATAGCGCGCCGCCGAGCCCGAGCGAGGCGCCGACCAGCAGCCCGACCAGGACCCGGGGCAGCCGCAGCTCGTTGACGATGAACTCCTGGCCCGCGTTCCCGTTGCCGAGCAGCGTCTTGAGCACGTCGCCGGCCGGGATCGGGAAGTCGCCGGTGCCGATGAGCACGACACTCGCGGTGAGCGCGGCCGCCAGCAGCAGGAGGACGACGGTGAAGGCACGGACGTCGAGGCGGACCGACAGCCCGCCCGGCGTCCTGATGGCACGGTTGGTCTTCACAGCTGCGCCGTCCTCCGCCGTCGTACGAGAAAGATGAAGACCGGGCCACCGAGGATCGCGGTGACGATGCCGACCTGAAGTTCGGAGGGCCGGGCGACGATCCGGCCGATGACGTCGGCGCCGAGCAGCAGCACGGGCGACAGGACGGTCGCGTACGGCATGATCCAGCGCAGGTCGGGCCCGGTGAAGGAGCGCACGACGTGCGGCACCATCAGGCCGACGAACACGATCGGTCCGCACGCGGCGGTCGCGGCCCCGCACAGCACGGTGGCGGCGAGCATCGACAGCGCCCGGGTGCGGTTGAGGTTGGCACCGAGGGCCTTGGCGGTGTCGTCGCCCATCTCCATGGCGTTGAGCGGCCGGGCGAGCGCGAGGGCGAGGAACGTGCCGACCGCGAGGAACGGCAGGACCTGGAGGATGGTCGACTCGCTGGCCGAGGAGAGCGAACCCACCGTCCAGAAGCGCATCTTGCCGAGCGCGGCCTCGTTCGTGATCATCACGGCCTGGAGATAGCCGTAGAGCGCGGCACTGATCGCCGTGCCGGCGAGCGCGAGCCGCACCGGCGTCGCCCCCCGGCTCCCGCCGAGGAACCACACGAGCGCCCCGACCGCGGCCGCGCCGAGGAAGGCGAACCAGACATAGCCCGTCAGGCTCGTGACACCGAAGTACGTCATGGCGGTGACGACCGCCGCGGACGCACCCGCGTTGATGCCGAGCAGCCCGGGGTCGGCCAGCGGATTACGGGTGAGCGCCTGGAGGACCGCACCCGACAGACCGAGCGCGGCACCTGCCAGCAGACCCAGCAGGGTCCGCCAGAGCCGCTCGGTGACAACGACATCGCCGTATGTCCCCGAGTCCTCGAACAGACCGTGCCACACCTGCCCCATCGACAGCTCTTTCGCCCCGATCGCGATGCTCGCCAAGGCGACGAGCACCAGGATCGCGACGGACACGAGCAACCCAAGGGCACGTATCGCCCGGCGGGTTGGGGGCGCGGGGGCGGTCTCCGCGCGCTGTTCGGGAGGACTGTCGACCAACACGCAGTTAGGTTAGCCTACCCTCGGATTAAGCCACGATCCCGCTGCACGGGTTCACAGGGTGGGCGCCAGGCGCACCCCTCACAGACCCAGCCGCGCGAGCGCCTTTCCTCCGTCCAGCTCGCACGTTCCCGCACCGGCCGCCGTCCACGCCGCCGCGCACAGCGCCCGCAGCCCGTCCAGGGCCTCCCCCTCACCAGCCAGTTCCAGCCGCTCGGCACCGGCCGTCGCCGTCCAGCCGCCGCACCGGAACCCCCCACCCGCCTCGGTGACTTCGGGCTGCCCCGTCAGCATGCCGCGCAGATCGGCGTCGACATACGTCGGCCGGTGCTGCGGCGGCGCGGCCAGCAGCTGCGCCCCGTCGGTCACCCCGGTCAGAACGAGCAGCGAGTCGACCTCCCCGTTGAACGCGCCCTCGATGTCCGTGTCCAGCCGGTCCCCGACCACCAGCGGCCGCTCGGCACCGGTCCGCAGGATCGTCTCCCGGTGCATGGGAGGCAACGGCTTGCCCGCGACCTGCGGCTCCGCACCGGTCGCGATCCGCACGACCTCCACCGCCGCCCCGTTGCCCGGCGCGATCCCACGCCCGCTGGGAATCGTCAGATCGGTGTTGGACGCGAACCACGGCACCCCGCGCGCGACGGCGTACGAAGCCTCGGCGAACCGCCCCCACGGCAGATCCGGGCCCCCGAACCCCTGGACCACCGCGGCCGGATCGTCATCCGCCGACTCGACGGGCTCCAGCCCCCGCTCCCGCAGCGCGACCCGCAGCCCCTCCCCGCCGATCACCAACACCCGCGCCCCCGCGGGCACCTGCTCACTGATGAGCCGCGCGACGGCCTGAGCCGAGGTGATGACGTCACCGGCTTCCGTCGGTATCCCCAGCTCGGTCAGATGCTCGGCGACGGTGTCCGGCGTCCGCAGCGCGTTGTTGGTGACGTACGCGAGATGCATCCCGCCGGCCCGAGCCGTGGCCAGCGACTCGACGGCGTGCGCGATCGCGTTCCCGCCCGCGTACACCACCCCGTCGAGGTCGAGCAGCGCGGTGTCGTACGCCTCGCTCAGGGCCTGGCCACTGCCCTCGGGCCTCGTCCTGACGCTCTGGCTCATTCCACATCGCTCCTCGCTCGACGGCTTTCCCCCGATCATCCCTCACGCCACTGACACACGTACGATGCCGGGATGAACACCGCAGGTCACTCGGAAGCAATGGCGCGCCGGGGCCTGGAACTCACCCCGTTCCGAGGCCTTCGTTACGACCCCGACCGGGTCGGCAGCCTCGCGGCCGTGACGTCCCCGCCGTACGACGTCGTCGTACGCCCCGACGGCGTCGTCCACCTCCAGTCCGCGGACCCGTACAACATCGTCCGGCTGATCCTGCCCCAGGCGATCACCTCCACCGCCCGCAACGAACAGGCCGCCGACACCCTGCGCCGCTGGCTCGCGGAGGGCGTCCTGACCGCCGACCCCGACCCCTGCCTGTACGTCTACGAACAGCGCGCGACCGACGGCATGCTCCAACGCGGCGTCATCGGCACCCTGCGGCTGTCGGATCCGTCCGAAGGCGTGGTCCTGCCGCACGAGGACGTCATGCCGCACGTGGTCGCCGACCGCGCCGCCCTCATGCGCGCCACCTCCGCGAACCTGGAACCCCTGCTCCTGACCTACCGCGGCAACGGCTCCCCTGCCGACACGACAGCCGTCGTCGAACGCACGGCGGAGCAGGAGCCGCTCCTGGCCACCACCACCGAGGACGGCTACCGCCACCGCCTGTGGGCGATCACCGACCCCGCCGACATGGCCACGATCCAGCACGACCTGGCCGGTCACCAGGCACTCATCGCCGACGGCCATCACCGCTGGGCGACATCCCTCCGTCTACGCGCGGAGCACCCCTCCCCCAGCCCTTGGGACCACGGCCTCGTCCTCCTGGTCGACACGGCCCGCTACCCCCTGCGCGTCCGCGCCATCCACCGCCTCCTGCACGGCCTGCCCGTAGCGGACGCCCTGGCCCCGCTCGAGGGTCTGTTCCGCATACGCCGTCTCGACGTCCCCTTGGCCGAGGCCCTGGACACCCTCGCCGACGCGGCCTGCGCGGGCAACGCGTTCCTGCTCGCCGGAGACGGCGCCTTCCACCTCGTCGACCGCCCGGACCAGGATCTCCTCGCCCGTACGGTCCCCACGGACCGCCCTGCGGCCTGGCGCACCCTGGACGCGACGGTCCTGCACGCCACGCTCCTCGACCACGTCTGGCACGTCCCCGAGGACGACCCCACCCGCATCGCCTACATCCACGACACCGCCGCCACGGTCCGCAAGGCGGAGCGCGACGGCGGTACGGCCGTCCTCATGCACCCGGTCCGCGAGGAGGTCGTCCGCGACCTGGCCCGCCAGGGCGTCACGATGCCCCGCAAGTCGACGTCGTTCGGCCCCAAGCCGGCGTCCGGCCTGGTGCTGCGCGCGCTGGAACTCTGAGCCGTCGTCAAACGACAAAGGGCGGGATCCCGTTGAGGGGATCCCGCCCTTCTGTCACTTACCGACGTCAGTCCTTGTCGTCCTCGTCCGCTTCCACGTCGTCCGCTTCCACGTCGTCTGCCTCGGCGACGTCCGCTTCCGCATCCGCCTCGGCTTCCACCTTCTCGGAAACGCCCTCGGCCTCGGCGTCGCCCTCCTCACCGAGCGCGTCGACGAAATCGACACCATCCATCTCGGCGAGCCGGTCCGAGGCGTCCGTGCTGCCGTCCTTGTCGGACTCCACGGCCTTGGCGAACCACTCCCGTGCCTCGTCCTCCCGGCCGGCGGCGAGCAGGGCGTCGGCGTACGCGTAGCGCAGACGCGCAGTCCACGGCTGTACGGAGTTGGAGGCCAGCTCGGGGCTCTGCAGCGTCACGATGGCCGCGTCCAGCTGCCCCAGGTCACGCCGGGCACCTGCCGCGACGAGCCGCATCTCGACCTGGCCGGCCTTGTCCAGCTTGTTCACGTCGGGCGCCCCGGCCATCTCCAGCGCCTTCTCCGGCCGTCCGAGTCCACGCTCGCAGTCGGCCATGAGGGGCCACAGCTCCACACCGCCGCTCATCCGCCGCGCGGCCCGGAACTCGGCGAGCGCCTCGGAGTACTTCTGGTTCGCGTACGCCGCAAATCCGGCGGCCTCCCGTACGGCGGCGACACGCGACGCCAGCCGCAGAGCGATCTTGGAGTAGGCGTACGCGCCCTCGGGGTCCTCGTCGATGAGCCGGGCGACCATCACCAGGTTCTTGGCGACGTCCTCGGCGAGCGTCTTCGGCAGGCTCTGCAGCTCCTGCCTGACGTCCTTGTCGATCTCGTCGCCCGTGACGTCCTCGGGGATCGGCAGCCGCTTGATCGGCTCCCGGTCCCGGTCCCGCTCATCACGGAAACCGCCGCCACCGCGCCGGTCGTCACGACGCTCGTATCCACCACGGCTGTCGTCACGCCGGTCGTCACGCCCACGGAACCCTCCGGGGCGGCCACCACGGTCATCCCCACGGGCCCCTCCAGGACGGCCACCTCGGTCATCCCGACGCGGTCCGCGGTCGCCCCGGTCGTCCCGGCCACGGAAGCCACCGCGCTCACCGCGGCTGTCGCCTCCCCGGCTGTCGTCACGGCGGAACGCCGGACGGGGGCCACGGTCATCGCCACGGTTGTCGTCTCGGCGGAACGCCGGACGAGCGCCGCGGTCATCGCCACGACGGTCATCCCGCCGGTCGTCGCGACGCTCGAAGCCGCCACCACGGTTGTCGCCACCACGGTTGTCATCGCGACGGAAACCGCCACGGTCACCACCGCGGTCGCCCCGGTCGTCGCGACGGAAGCCGCGGTCATCGCCACGGTTGTCGTCACGGCGGAACGCCGGACGGGGGCCACGGTCGTCACCACGGTTGTCGTCTCGGCGGAACGCCGGACGGGAGCCACGGTCGTCACCACGGTTGTCGTCTCGGCGGAACGCCGGACGGGAGCCACGGTCATCGCCACGACGGTCATCCCGCCGGTCGTCACGACGCTCGAAGCCGCCACCACGGTTGTCGCCACCACGGTTGTCATCGCGACGGAAACCGCCACGGTCGCCACCGCGGTCATCCCGGCGGAAGCCGCCACGGTCGCTGTCACGCCGGTCGGAGCCGCCACGGTTGTCGTCGCGACGGAACGCCGGACGGGGCCCGCGGTCGTCGCCACGGCGGTCGTCACGCCGGTCGTCGCGTCGGGGGTAGCCACCGCCACGGTTGTCGCCACCGCGGTTGTCATCGCGGCGGAACGCCGGACGAGGCCCGCGGTCGCCCTCACGGCGCTCCCCACGGTCCCGGTCGTCACGGCGGACGGCGGGACGCGGCCCGCGATCGTCATCCCGGCGGAAGCCGCGGTCACGGTCGTCCCGACGCGGCCCAGTGGGACGGTCGTCCCGGCGGAACGCCGGACGAGGCCCGCGGTCGTCGCCACGGCGGTCATCACGCCGATCGTCGCGTCGGACGTAGCCGCCACCACCGCGGTTGTCGCCGCCACGGTTGTCGCTACTGCGGTTGTCATCACGGCGGAAACCACCGCGGTCGCCACGGTCGTCGCGTCGGGGGTAGCCAGCGCCACGGTTGTCGCCACCGCGGTTGTCGCCGCCACGGTTGTCGTCCCGGCGGAACGCCGGACGGGGCCCACGGTCGCCGCCCCGGTCGTTACCGCGGTCACCGCCGCGGTATCCGCCACGGTCACCGCGATCGTTGCGGTCACCACTGTCCCGTCGCCGCTGGTCGCGCTCCGGTCGGTCGTCGGGAGAGTTGGTGGACATGGGTGACTCCTGTCTCGGTACTGCAAATCTCGGTACTGCAAACATTGTAAAAACAAAAGGACCCCTGGTCCCAGCTGAACGCTGGGACCAGGGGTCCTTCCAAAGATTGTTCGGCGGCGTCCTACTCTCCCACAGGGTCCCCCCTGCAGTACCATCGGCGCTGTAAGGCTTAGCTTCCGGGTTCGAAATGTAACCGGGCGTTTCCCTCACGCTATGGCCACCGAAACCCTAATGGTTTCGAGCGAACAAGCACACTTTTCTGTTATGCGTTCTGCTCTAAGCCGGCAACAGTCGTTGCCTCAGAACTAACACAGTGGACGCGAGCAACTGAGGACAAGCCCTCGGCCTATTAGTACCGGTCACCTCCGCACGTTACCGTGCTTCCAGATCCGGCCTATCAACCCAGTCGTCTACTGGGAGCCTTAACCCCTCAAAGGGGGTGGGAATACTCATCTCGAAGCAGGCTTCCCGCTTAGATGCTTTCAGCGGTTATCCCTCCCGAACGTAGCCAACCAGCCATGCCCTTGGCAGAACAACTGGCACACCAGAGGTTCGTCCGTCCCGGTCCTCTCGTACTAGGGACAGCCCTTCTCAATATTCCTGCGCGCGCAGCGGATAGGGACCGAACTGTCTCACGACGTTCTAAACCCAGCTCGCGTACCGCTTTAATGGGCGAACAGCCCAACCCTTGGGACCGACTCCAGCCCCAGGATGCGACGAGCCGACATCGAGGTGCCAAACCATCCCGTCGATATGGACTCTTGGGGAAGATCAGCCTGTTATCCCCGGGGTACCTTTTATCCGTTGAGCGACGGCGCTTCCACAAGCCACCGCCGGATCACTAGTCCCGACTTTCGTCCCTGCTCGACCCGTCGGTCTCACAGTCAAGCTCCCTTGTGCACTTACACTCAACACCTGATTGCCAACCAGGCTGAGGGAACCTTTGGGCGCCTCCGTTACTCTTTAGGAGGCAACCGCCCCAGTTAAACTACCCATCAGACACTGTCCCTGATCCGGATCACGGACCCAGGTTAGACATCCAGCACGACCAGACTGGTATTTCAACGACGACTCCCCCTGAACTGGCGTCCAGAGTTCACAGTCTCCCAGCTATCCTACACAAGCCGAACCGAACACCAATATCAAACTGTAGTAAAGGTCCCGGGGTCTTTCCGTCCTGCTGCGCGAAACGAGCATCTTTACTCGTAGTGCAATTTCACCGGGCCTATGGTTGAGACAGTCGAGAAGTCGTTACGCCATTCGTGCAGGTCGGAACTTACCCGACAAGGAATTTCGCTACCTTAGGATGGTTATAGTTACCACCGCCGTTTACTGGCGCTTAAGTTCTCAGCTTCGCCAAGACGAATCTTGACTAACCGGTCCCCTTAACGTTCCAGCACCGGGCAGGCGTCAGTCCGTATACATCGCCTTACGGCTTCGCACGGACCTGTGTTTTTAGTAAACAGTCGCTTCTCGCTGGTCTCTGCGGCCACCCCCAGCTCACCGAGTAAATCGGATCACCAGTGATGGCCCCCCTTCTCCCGAAGTTACGGGGGCATTTTGCCGAGTTCCTTAACCATAGTTCACCCGAACGCCTCGGTATTCTCTACCTGACCACCTGAGTCGGTTTAGGGTACGGGCCGCCATGAAACTCGCTAGAGGCTTTTCTCGACAGCATAGGATCATCCACTTCACCACAATCGGCTCGGCATCAGGTCTCAGCCTTGATGAGCGGCGGATTTACCTACCACTCGGCCTACACCCTTACCCCGGGACAACCACCGCCCGGGATGGACTACCTTCCTGCGTCACCCCATCACTCACCTACTACCACCGTGGTTCGGCGGCTCCACCACTTTCCATTCCCCGAAGGGTCCGGAACGGCTTCACGGCCTTAGCATTAATGGGTTCGATGTTTGACGCTTCACAGCGGGTACCGGAATATCAACCGGTTATCCATCGACTACGCCTGTCGGCCTCGCCTTAGGTCCCGACTTACCCTGGGCAGATCAGCTTGACCCAGGAACCCTTAGTCAATCGGCGCACACGTTTCTCACGTGTGTATCGCTACTCATGCCTGCATTCTCACTCGTGAACCGTCCACCACTAGCTTCCGCTGCGGCTTCACCCGGCACACGACGCTCCCCTACCCATCCATACGGGCGTTGGCCCTATTGTATGAATGACACGACTTCGGCGGTACGCTTGAGCCCCGCTACATTGTCGGCGCGGAATCACTAGACCAGTGAGCTATTACGCACTCTTTCAAGGGTGGCTGCTTCTAAGCCAACCTCCTGGTTGTCTGTGCGACTCCACATCCTTTCCCACTTAGCGTACGCTTAGGGGCCTTAGTCGATGCTCTGGGCTGTTTCCCTCTCGACCATGGAGCTTATCCCCCACAGTCTCACTGCCGTGCTCTCACTTACCGGCATTCGGAGTTTGGCTAAGGTCAGTAACCCGGTAGGGCCCATCGCCTATCCAGTGCTCTACCTCCGGCAAGAAACACACGACGCTGCACCTAAATGCATTTCGGGGAGAACCAGCTATCACGGAGTTTGATTGGCCTTTCACCCCTAACCACAGGTCATCCCCCAGGTTTTCAACCCTGGTGGGTTCGGTCCTCCACGAAGTCTTACCTCCGCTTCAACCTGCCCATGGCTAGATCACTCCGCTTCGGGTCTTGAGCGCGCTACTAAATCGCCCTATTCGGACTCGCTTTCGCTACGGCTTCCCCACACGGGTTAACCTCGCAACACACCGCAAACTCGCAGGCTCATTCTTCAAAAGGCACGCAGTCACGACTGTATGTGCAAGCACATACAGCGACGCTCCCACGGCTTGTAGGCACACGGTTTCAGGTACTATTTCACTCCGCTCCCGCGGTACTTTTCACCATTCCCTCACGGTACTATCCGCTATCGGTCACCAGGGAATATTTAGGCTTAGCGGGTGGTCCCGCCAGATTCACACGGGATTTCTCGGGCCCCGTGCTACTTGGGTGTCTCTGAAACGAGCCGTACAGATTTCAGCTACGGGGGTCTTACCCTCTACGCCGGACCTTTCGCATGTCCTTCGCCTATCCATACGGTTTCTGACTCGTCTCACAGCCGGCAGACTGTGAAAGAGAGATCCCACAACCCCCACGACGCAACCCCTGCCGGGTCTCACACGTCGTAGGTTTGGCCTCATCCGGTTTCGCTCGCCACTACTCCCGGAATCACGGTTGTTTTCTCTTCCTGCGGGTACTGAGATGTTTCACTTCCCCGCGTTCCCTCCACATACCCTATGTGTTCAGGTATGGGTGACAGCCCATGACGACTGCCGGGTTTCCCCATTCGGAAACCCCCGGATCAAAGCCTGGTTGACGGCTCCCCGGGGACTATCGTGGCCTCCCACGTCCTTCATCGGTTCCTGGTGCCAAGGCATCCACCGTGCGCCCTTAAAAACTTGGCCACAGATGCTCGCGTCCACTGTGCAGTTCTCAAACAACGACCAGCCACCCATCACCCCCAACCTGAGCTGGAGTTCACTGGGGCCGGCGTCGAGGGGGTTCATTCCCTCAGACACCCAACAGCGTGCCCGACACCCTCGCCACTCTGGTCAGCTTTCCACGCTCCGAAGAGCAGTACTTGCAGCCCGAGATGACTGAGAGTGCCGAATAATCAACGTTCCACCCTTGAGCAACCACCGCAGAACATTTGCCTGCGTAATGGTCTCTGAGCCTGTCCCGAAGGACCGACTAAGAAGTGCTCCTTAGAAAGGAGGTGATCCAGCCGCACCTTCCGGTACGGCTACCTTGTTACGACTTCGTCCCAATCGCCAGTCCCACCTTCGACAGCTCCCTCCCACAAGGGGTTGGGCCACCGGCTTCGGGTGTTACCGACTTTCGTGACGTGACGGGCGGTGTGTACAAGGCCCGGGAACGTATTCACCGCAGCAATGCTGATCTGCGATTACTAGCAACTCCGACTTCATGGGGTCGAGTTGCAGACCCCAATCCGAACTGAGACAGGCTTTTTGAGATTCGCTCCACCTCACGGTTTCGCAGCTCATTGTACCTGCCATTGTAGCACGTGTGCAGCCCAAGACATAAGGGGCATGATGACTTGACGTCGTCCCCACCTTCCTCCGAGTTGACCCCGGCGGTCTCCTGTGAGTCCCCATCACCCCGAAGGGCATGCTGGCAACACAGGACAAGGGTTGCGCTCGTTGCGGGACTTAACCCAACATCTCACGACACGAGCTGACGACAGCCATGCACCACCTGTACACCGACCACAAGGGGGGCACCATCTCTGATGCTTTCCGGCGTATGTCAAGCCTTGGTAAGGTTCTTCGCGTTGCGTCGAATTAAGCCACATGCTCCGCTGCTTGTGCGGGCCCCCGTCAATTCCTTTGAGTTTTAGCCTTGCGGCCGTACTCCCCAGGCGGGGAACTTAATGCGTTAGCTGCGGCACCGACGACGTGGAATGTCGCCAACACCTAGTTCCCACCGTTTACGGCGTGGACTACCAGGGTATCTAATCCTGTTCGCTCCCCACGCTTTCGCTCCTCAGCGTCAGTAATGGCCCAGAGATCCGCCTTCGCCACCGGTGTTCCTCCTGATATCTGCGCATTTCACCGCTACACCAGGAATTCCGATCTCCCCTACCACACTCTAGCTAGCCCGTATCGAATGCAGACCCGGGGTTAAGCCCCGGGCTTTCACACCCGACGTGACAAGCCGCCTACGAGCTCTTTACGCCCAATAATTCCGGACAACGCTTGCGCCCTACGTATTACCGCGGCTGCTGGCACGTAGTTAGCCGGCGCTTCTTCTGCAGGTACCGTCACTTTCGCTTCTTCCCTGCTGAAAGAGGTTTACAACCCGAAGGCCGTCATCCCTCACGCGGCGTCGCTGCATCAGGCTTTCGCCCATTGTGCAATATTCCCCACTGCTGCCTCCCGTAGGAGTCTGGGCCGTGTCTCAGTCCCAGTGTGGCCGGTCGCCCTCTCAGGCCGGCTACCCGTCGTCGCCTTGGTGAGCCATTACCTCACCAACAAGCTGATAGGCCGCGGGCTCATCCTTCACCGCCGGAGCTTTCAACCACCACAGATGCCTGCGGTAGTGGTATCCGGTATTAGACCCCGTTTCCAGGGCTTGTCCCAGAGTGAAGGGCAGATTGCCCACGTGTTACTCACCCGTTCGCCACTAATCCCCACCGAAGTGGTTCATCGTTCGACTTGCATGTGTTAAGCACGCCGCCAGCGTTCGTCCTGAGCCAGGATCAAACTCTCCGTGAATGTTTACCCGTAATCGGGTGCACACATCACGAGAGCGGAACCACCGGCGGAATAAGCCGATGGTTCACAGCGTCCTCGCTGTGTTTTTCTTCAAAGGAACCTCATCTACGACCATGACGGCCGGAGACGGGGTATCAACTAATCTGGCGTTGATTTTTGGCACGCTGTTGAGTTCTCAAGGAACGGACGCTTCCTTTGTACTCACCCTCTCGGGCTTTCCTCCGGGCTTTTCCCTTCGGTCTTGCGTTTCCGACTCTATCAGACCCTTTCGGCGTCCGATTCCCTGTCGGTTGGGATTGTCTAGGGATTTGGGCTTTCGCCTGTCGGCCTTTCGACATTCACTACGTTAGCCCATCCGCTCGGCAACTCATAATCGAGTTCCGCGAGTTCGAATTCAGGCATGCAGGCACGCCGAATTGACCCTCGCTGAGAGGAAGTCGTAGGTAGTGGTTTGGCCGCCTCCGGCTGCTGACGAACGCAGTACCCGGTTCAAGCGGCTCGGGCTACATTACGCACCCCGCAAGGGCGCGTCAACTTGACCGACGCCTCGGCGTATGGGCCCGATAAGGGCTCACCGTCGGGTCGTTGGCGACCCAGAAGCGCCAGGGGTGGACGCCCCCGTCGCCGGACACCCCGGTGCGGGGACCGTTGAGTACCTGGTCGGGGGCGATCGGGGTACCGGCAAGGACCCTCAGCGGGGTGTCGCCCACGGCGCACGCGTCCGTGCCGTCCAGGGGACGGGCCACGTCCAGTGCTGTGGCCAGGCGGGCGGGGCCTTTGGCCAGTTCCTTGTCGTTTCGGGCCGAGAGTCGACGTTTACGGGCGAGCTCGGCGCCCTCGACGATCTCGCCGGCGCGGAGCAGGACCGCGCTCGCCCAGCCGTCCGGACCGCACACCAGGTTCATGCAGTGCCACATGCCGTAGGTGAAGTAGACGTACACATGACCGGGCGGGCCGAACATCACGTCATTGCGGGCCGTGCGGCCGCGATAGGCGTGGGAACCGGGGTCGTTCTGACCGTCGTAGGCCTCCACCTCTGTAAGTCTGAGGGCGATCGGACCGTCCGGGGTGGTGCGTACGAGGATGCGGCCCAGGAGGTCGGGGGCGACTTCCAGCACGGGCCGGTCGAAGAACTCGCGTGGCAGGGGCGTACGGTCGGGGGTCGCGATCATGCCGTCCGAGGGTAGTGCAGACGGGTGGCTGCCACGGGGTGGTCAGGGGGCGTTCGCCTTGCAAGGGTGAGGACGCGGAACCGGCCACGGCCGGATCGCGTTTGTATGGATCAAGGATCCACGCACAAGAAGCAGGACGACGTAAGAGGGAGAGTCATGGCGTTCAAGAAGCTGCTCGCGAGCCTGGGGGCCGGCGGGGCTTCGGTCGAGACGGTACTGACCGAGGGCAATGTCGTTCCGGGTGGTGTCGTCCAGGGCGAGGTGCGGATCCAGGGTGGGTCCGTGGACCAGCAGATCGAGGGGCTGTCGGTCGGGCTGCAGGCCAAGGTCGAGGTCGAGAGCGGCGACCAGGAGTACAAGCAGGACATCGAGTTCACCAAGCAGCGGCTCGGCGGTGCCTTCGAGCTGAAGGCGAACGCCGTGCACGCGGTGCAGTTCGGGCTTGAGATCCCGTGGGAGACGCCGATCACGACGATCGACGGTCAGCCGCTGCGCGGTATGCACATCGGTGTGACCACGGAGCTGGAGATCGCGCGTGCGGTGGACTCCGGTGACCTGGACCCGATCAACGTGCACCCGCTGCCCGCGCAGAAGGCGATCCTCGACGCCTTCATCCAGCTGGGCTTCCGGTTCAAGAACGCGGACATGGAGCGCGGTCACATCCGGGGTACGCGGCAGAAGCTGCCGTTCTACCAGGAGATCGAGTTCTTCCCGCCGCAGCAGTACCGCGGTATCAACCAGGTCGAGCTGAGCTTCGTGGCCGATCAGAACGCGATGGACGTCGTGCTCGAGATGGACAAGAAGCCGGGGCTCTTCAGCGAGGGCAGCGACACGTTCCGTTCCTTCCAGGTGGGTCTGCACGACCACCAGGGCACCGACTGGGCGGCCTACCTCAACCAGTGGCTGTCCGAGGTCGGCAGCAAGCGCAACTGGTTCTAGGCTCGGAACTGCTGATTCCGTAGATCGATCAGGAGGTACCGAGGTGACCGAGCTGAAGCGGCGGCCTCTCCCCCATGACTTCCACCCGCCCGTCCCGTCGTTCACGGTGACGAGCGAGGACATCGAGGAAGGGGCGACACTCAAGGAAGCCCAGGTGTACGCGGCGGGCAACACCTCGCCGCAGCTGCGGTGGGAGGGCTTCCCGCCGGAGACCAAGAGCTTCGCCGTGACCTGCTACGACCCCGACGCGCCGACGGGCAGCGGGTTCTGGCACTGGGTGCTGTTCGACATTCCGGCCTCGGTGACCGAGCTGCCGGTGGGCGCGGGCAGCGGCAAGTTCGAAGGGCTGCCCGAGGGTGCCGTACAGGCACGTAACGACTACGGCAGCAAGGACTTCGGTGGGGCCGCGCCGCCTCCTGGGGACGGACCGCACCGGTACGTCTTCACGGTGTACGCGGTCGACCAGGAGAAGCTCGGGCCGGATGCCGACGCCTCTCCCGCCTTCGTGGGCTTCAATCTGAGGTTCCACACGATCGCGCGTGCGCAGCTGATCGGTGAGTACGAGATCCCCGAACAGAGCTGAACGAGCCCACCGTTCGTGGAACGTTTGCCCGCCCCTGGTCTTGGAAGTGATCAGGGGCGGGCACTTTTATTTCGTTGTCCATCTCGGCGTGCCCGGCCAGAGTTGATCCCAGTCCGCCGAGGGGTGGGCGGGTGCACACGGGAGGTGGGCTGGTCATGCGGGACACGTTGGTGCTGAACGCGAGCTTCGAGCCGCTGTCGACGGTGACGTTGAACCGCGCCGTCGTTCTGGTGCTTCAGGACAAGGCCGTCGTCGAGCAGTCCCACCCCGAACTGCGCATGCGCGGAGCCGCGGTCGACATACCGGCGCCCCGGGTGATCAGGCTGTGCAGGTACGTGCGGGTGCCGTTCCGAAGACAAGCACCGTGGTCGAGGCGGGGTGTACTGATCAGGGACCGGCACCGGTGCGCTTACTGCGGGCGCAGGGCGACGACGGTGGACCACGTGGTGCCGAGGGCGCAGGGTGGTCAGGACTCCTGGCTGAACACGGTGGCTTCCTGCGCGGAGGACAATCACCGTAAGGCGGACCGGACTCCGGAGCAGGCGGGTATGCCGTTGCTGCGGGCGCCGTTCGAGCCCAGTCCTGCGGATGCGATGTTGCTGTCGCTGGGGAGCGAGGAGTTTCAGGCGCTGCCTGACTGGTTGGCTCGGGATGCCGCGTAGCGCCTGAGCGTCTGCCGGGATCAGTTCGGATGCGGGTGCGCGTTCGTCGTGGCTTGTCGCGCAGTTCCCCGCGCCGCTGAAAAGCCAAAGACTTTGGGGCTCCCCTCGTTACGAAGGGAGCCCCATTGTCGTACAACGACTTTCGCGTCAGTCGATCGACGGCTTCTCCCGGCGTTCCGATCCGCCGTTGCCCTGGCCGCCGCCTCCTGAACCGCCGCCCAGGTTGCCGAAGTTGCCCATGGCGCCGGAGAGGCCCTTGAGGGCGTCGCCGATCTCGCTGGGGACGATCCAGAGCTTGTTGGCGTCGCCTTCGGCGATCTTGGGGAGCATCTGGAGGTACTGGTAGGAGAGGAGCTTCTGGTCGGGGTCGCCGGCGTGGATGGCCTCGAAGACCGTGCGGACGGCCTGGGCTTCGCCCTCCGCGCGCAGGGCCGCGGCCTTGGCCTCGCCTTCCGCGCGCAGGATCTGGGACTGCTTCTCACCCTCGGCGGTGAGGATGGCCGCCTGGCGCGTGCCCTCCGCCGTGAGGATCGCGGCGCGCTTGTCACGGTCGGCGCGCATCTGCTTCTCCATCGAGTCCTGGATGGAGGTCGGGGGCTCGATGGCCTTCAGCTCCACGCGGTTGACCCGGATGCCCCACTTGCCCGTCGCCTCGTCGAGGACGCCGCGCAGGGCCGCGTTGATCTCCTCGCGGGAGGTCAGGGTGCGTTCGAGGTCCATGCCGCCGATGATGTTGCGGAGCGTGGTGACCGTCAGCTGCTCAATTGCCTGGATGTAGCTGGCTACTTCGTAGGTCGCGGCCCTCGCGTCGGTCACCTGGTAGTAGATGACTGTGTCGATGTTGACGACCAGGTTGTCCTGGGTGATCACCGGCTGCGGCGGGAACGGGACGACCTGTTCACGCAGGTCGATGCGGTTGCGGATGGTGTCGATGAACGGGACGACGATGTTGAGGCCCGCGTTGAGTGTCCGCGTGTAGCGGCCAAAGCGCTCGACGATCGCGGCGCTGGCCTGTGGGATGACTTGGATGGTCTTGATCAAGGCGATGAAGACCAACACCACCAGAATGATCAAAACGATGATGACCGGTTCCATCGTCGCTTCCCCGTACCTCTCTCCGCCTCGGCGCTTTCGGAAGATCTTATGTTTGTTGAAGATCTTGATGGTCGAGTCTGACAGACCGTCGTGTACCTCGTGGGGTGTTCGCGCCACTTGCATCGTGCGAGGTCACATGATGATCGCCGTGGCCCCCTCGATATCCACGACGTCCACTTCCTGGCCTACTTCGTAGGCATGGTCGGTGTCGAGAGCGCGGGCCGACCAGACCTCTCCGGCGAGCTTGATCCGGCCACCGCCGGTGCCGTCTACGCGCTCCAGCACTACGGCCTGCTTTCCCTTCAACGCCTCGATACCTGTGGCGAGTTGGGGCCGTTGTGAGCGATGCCTCGCCGCGACGGGTCGTACGACGGCGATGAGGGCCACCGAGACGACCACGAAGGCGAGGACCTGGACCACCATGCCGAAGCCGAGTCCGGCCATGATCGCGGCCGCGACGGCGCCGACGGCGAGCATTCCGAACTCCGGCATGGCTGTGACCACGAGCGGGATGCCCAACCCTGCCGCGCCGATGAGCCACCACACCCATGCGTCGATGTCGTTCACATGGTCATGGTAGTTCCGCAGGTCCCGCCGCGGACAGGGCGCAGTGGGGGTCTGCACGGGCTTCTTACCCGTGAACTCCCTTGCCGCGAAGGTGAGAAGGGCTCAGGACAGCGGCAGGCCCTGTGCCGTCCAGCGCTCGCCGACCTGCTCGACGACGAGCGGGAGGCCGAAGCAGAGGGAGAGGTTGCGGGAGGTGAGTTCGAGCTCCAGCGGACCCGCGGCGAGGACCTGGCCCTGGCGGATCATGAGGACGTGGGTGAAGCCGGGGGCGATCTCCTCGACGTGGTGGGTGACCATCAGCATCGAGGGGGCGATCGGGTCGCGGGCGAGGCGGCCGAGCCGGCGTACGAGGTCCTCGCGGCCGCCGAGGTCGAGGCCGGCTGCGGGCTCGTCGAGGAGGAGCAGCTCGGGGTCGGTCATCAGGGCGCGGGCGATGAGGGTGCGCTTGCGCTCGCCCTCGGAGAGCGTGCCGAACTTGCGCTCCAGGTAGTCGCTCATGCCGAGACGGTCGAGGAAGGCGCGGGCGCGCTGCTCGTCGATCTCGTCGTAGTCCTCCTGCCAGGTGGCCGTCATGCCGTACGCGGCCGTCAGCACGGTCTCCAGGACGGTCTGGCGCTTGGGGAGCTTGTCGGCCATGGCGATGCCGGCCACGCCGATGCGCGGGCGGAGCTCGAAGACGTCGGTGCCGGGCTTGCCGAGGGTCTCGCCGAGGATCGTCGCGGTGCCCTTGGTGGGGTAGAGGTAGCTGGAGGCGACGTTCAGGAGGGTGGTCTTGCCGGCGCCGTTGGGGCCGAGGATGACCCAGCGCTCGCCCTCCTTGACCGACCAGGAGACCTGGTCCACCAGAGCCCGGCCCTCACGGACCACGGATACGTCCTCAAGCTCCAGAACATCGCTCATGAGCGCGTTGTCTCCCCTTGCAGTCTGACCGGTTCGGCGTCTCGGCTGTCGCGTGCGCGTTTGAGCGCAGCCCTCGACGAAATCTACGCCACCGGTCGGCCGGTCCATTCCATCGGTCCGGTCCTTAGGGTGGGGGGATGCTCTCGGAACCACGCTCTGGACGCCTCGCCGCTTGGGGAAATGGCCTTCTTGCCGGACTTGTGTCGCCTGACGACGCCGTGCTCGCGATGGTGGGTGAGGACGCTGTGCACCGGGTGGAGGGGCTGCCGGGCGAGTCGGCGCCCGTCGGTCTCACACTCGCGCTCGGGCGGTTGCGGACGCTCGGCGTGACGGGGTTGCGCATCGCGCTGCCGGCGCCCGGACATCCGCTCGGGCTGAGTGGGCCGCCGGAGTTCAACGCGCGGGCGCTGGAGGCCGAGGAGGCGGTGATCTGCCACGGGGCCGCGCTCGGGTTGGTGCCGGAGGTGTACGAGGCCGGGCCGTCCGGCGATGTGCATGTCGAGGTGATGTGGCACGTGCTTCCGGTGCGGGAGGCGCCGCCCGCGGATGTGCCCTCCCTGGGCGAGGCCGAGCGGGAGCTCGCGGAGGCGTTGCGGGAGGCGACGGATGTGCTGACGCGGCTGGACGTGGCCGGGTCGGGGCCGGTGGCCGCGGCGGCGATCGAGGCGTACCGGGCTCGGTCCGAGCGGGGGCGGGAGGTGCTGGCGCCGGGGTATCCGCCGCGGGCGGTGCGGGTGCTGGAGCTTGCACAGCGGGTGGGGTTGTTGATCTCCGTGGCTTACGAGAACGGGCCGGGCGGTGCGGTGAGCGCCGGCGAGATGGCGGCGCGCTCCGAGGCGTTGCGGCCTGTCGAGCGGACGGCTCGGCGGGCACAGGTCGCCGCGTACAACGCGTATGTGGAGGAGCGGGAGCGGGGCGTGCGGTAGCGGGTGCGGCGGGGCGGGTGCACGACTGATCGCGGGGCTGCGCTGAGCAACGTGAGGTGCGAACACGACAAAGGACCCCGCGAATCGCCCTTGATTCGCGGAGCCCTCGTCGGTCGGAGCCGACGTCAGTCGTTCACGCCCTGGTTGCCGAAGGCGGGGTTGAGCAGGCCGATGACGTCGACGGCGTTGCCGACGACGTTGACGGGGACGTGGACGGGGACCTGGACCAGGTTGCCCGAGACGACGCCCGGCGACTTCACGGCCGCGCCGTCGGCACCCGCGTCGGCGACAGCGGCACCGGCGGCGGCACCCGTGGCGATACCGGCGACGGTGAGGGCCACGGCAGCCTGCTTGGCGATGTTCATGAGAAGCGTTCCTCCTGCGTTTGCGTATCCGACCCGGCCGCGGGTCGTGCGCTGATCAACGCGGAAGCGTGGGGGAACGGTACGGAAAGGGGACCGCGAGTGCCCGTTCGGGTCATTGGGCCGACAAACTGACCGGCCCCCCAGGAGTGAGTGCCTGGGAGGCCGGAGGTCACTGCCGCTCCGTGGCGGAGGTCAGCGGTTGATGCCCAGGTTGCCGAACGCCGGGTTCAGCACACCGATGACGTTCACGCTGTTGCCGACCGCGTTCACCGGAACGTGCACCGGGGCCTGGACGAGGTTGCCCGAGATGACGCCGGGCGAGCCGACGGCCTTGCCGTCGGCGTGCGAGCCGTCGGTGGCGGAGGCCATACCGGCACCGGCGGCGACCAGCCCGCCGGCCACCATCGTCACGGCCGCTACCTTCTTCAGGTTCTTCACTTCTGAGCCCCTCCTAGCGATTGCCGCGGCAGTCGCCGCAGCACGCACTGGAGAACGGCGGAGATCCACGAAGGATGCGCCATCCGGGGGACATTCCCACGACGGTATGAATCTCAGTCCGGAGCGGAACCCTCCGAGTTGCCATGGGTCCCATGGATCAACCGGTCACTCCATGACGTACCGCCCACAGAGCGGCCTGCGTGCGGTCCGCCAGGTCGAGTTTCATCAGGATGTTCGAGACATGGGTCTTGACGGTCTTCTCGGACAGGACGAGGGCGCGGGCGATCTCGCGGTTCGAGCGGCCGTCCGCTATCAGGCCGAGGACCTCACGCTCGCGTTCGGTGAGCGAGCCGCCTCTTCCCTGGCCGTTGTTGGCCTCCTCCTGGGAGAGCAGCGCCCCCGCGACCTCCGGCTGGAGCAGGATGTGCCCGGCGTGGACGGAGCGGATGGCGCCGGCGAGGGCGTCGGGGTCGACGTCCTTGTAGACGTACCCCGCGGCGCCCGCGCGCAGCGCCGGGACCACCGTGCGCTGTTCGGTGAAGCTGGTGACGATCAGCACGCGCGCGGGGTTGTTCAGTTCGCGGAGCTTGCGCAGCGCGTCGACGCCGTCCATGCCCGGCATCTTGACGTCCATGAGGACGACGTCGGGTTTGAGTTCCTCGGCGCGGGCGACTCCTTCGGCGCCGTCGGCGGCCTCGCCGACGACCTCGATGTCGTCCTGCACTTCGAGGAAGGTACGCAGTCCGCGGCGGACCACCTGGTGGTCGTCGACGAGCAGCACCTTGATTGCGTCAGCCACCAGGGACCTCCATCTCGATCGTGGTGCCCTTGCCGGGCGCCGATTCCACGGTCAGCGCGCCGCCGACCCCGCCGGCCCGGTCCCGCATGGAGACCAGTCCGAGGTGACGGCCCGCGCGGCGGGTCTGCTGCGGGTCGAAGCCGCTGCCGTCGTCGGTGACCCGCAGCACGACTCCGCCGTCGCGCCGGGCCAGTGTCACGTCGACGTGTTCGGCTCCGGAGTGCCGCAGGGCGTTGTGCAGGGCCTCCTGGGCGACCCGCAGGACGGCCTCCTCCTGGGAGGCGGGCAGGGCGCGGACGCCACAGCTGTCGAAGGTCACGTGTGCGGTGTGGGCGCGGTCGAGGACGTGGACCTGGGTGCGGAGGGTGGCGACGAGGCCGTCCTCGTCGAGGGCCGCGGGGCGCAGCTCCACGACGGCGGCGCGCAGTTCGTCGGCGGCCTCGGCGGCGAGCGCGGCGACCTGTTGCAGCTCGCCCTTGGCGCGTGAGGGGTCGCGGTCGACGAGGGCGGCGGCGGCCTGGGCGGTGAGGCGAAGGGAGAAGAGTTTCTGGGCGACCGCGTCGTGCAGTTCGTGTGCCAGGCGGGAGCGTTCCTCGGCGATGGTCAGTTCGCGGCTGCGCTCGTACAGCCGGGCGTTGGTCAGGGCGATCGCGGCGTGCTGGGCGAGGATGGAGAGCAGTTCCTCGTCCTCCGCGGTGAAGCCGCAGCTGCCGTCCGGTTTCGGGCAGTTCTTGTTGGCCAGGAAGAGGGCGCCGATGACCTCGTCGCCGTCGCGGATGGGCAGACCCAGGAAGTCGGACATGTCGGGGTGGGCCGCGGGCCAGCCCTCGAAGCGGGGGTCCTTGCGCACGTCGGCGAGGCGCTCGACCTTCGCCTCCTGCAGCATCGCGGCGAGGATGCCGTGCTGGCGCGGGAGCGGGCCGATGGCCTTCCACTGCCGGTCGCTGACGCCGTCGACCACGAACTGGGCGAAGCCTCCGTGGTCGTCCGGGACGCCGAGCGCCGCGTACTGCGCGTCGAGCAGCTCACGGGCCGAGGCGACGATCGTCTTGAGGACGTCGCGCACCTCGAGATGCCTGCTCATGGCCAGCAGCGCGGAGCTCACCGCTGCGAGGCCGGACCTGGGTCCTTGACTCATGTCCTCACGGTACCGGCGGGCTGTGACAGTCCGTATCGGACCTGTGGCGGCGCCCGCCTAGGGCGCTGGGCCTAGGGCAAAGGGCCCCGCCGTCTCGCGACCCGCGTCCGACGCGGCCGGGGCGGTCCGGTTCCTACGGTGGGAGCACGCCGATCGGAAGGCGTCGGAAACGGCGAGGGGACATGGTCATGTCGGTAGCGATCATCACGGGGGCCTCGAAGGGGCTGGGGCGGGCGCTCGCCGAGGCGCTGGCCGCGCGCGGCTGGGATCTGGTGCTCGACGCCAGAGGCGCCGAGGCCCTTCGGGAGGCGGCCGAGGGGCTGGAGAAGTACGGCGGGCGCGTGACGGCACTTCCGGGGGACGTCACGGACGCCGGGCACCGGGCCGGGCTGGTGGCGGCCGCGCGGCTGTTCGGCGGGGTCGATCTGGTGGTGAGCAATGCCAGCGCGCTGGGCGCCGAGCCGCTCGTACGGCTGGACGCGTTGCCCCTGGAAGGGCTGCGGCGGGCGCTGGAGGTGAACGTCGTGGCCGCGCTGGGCCTGGTCCAGGAGGCGCTGCCGCTGCTGCGGGCGTCCGGCGCCGGGGCGGTGATCGCGGTCAGCTCGGACGCGGCCGCCGAGGCCTACGAGACCTGGGGCGGCTACGGGGCGTCGAAGGCGGCCCTGGACCACCTCGTGGCGGTACTGGGCGAGGAGGAGCCCGGGCTGCGGGTCTGGGCGGTCGACCCCGGGGACATGGCCACGGAGCTGTACGCGGCGGCCGTACCGGACGACGACGAGCCGCGGCCCGACCCGGCCGACGTGGTCCCCGGCTTCCTGCGGCTGCTGGACGAGCGGCCGGCGAGCGGCCGGTACACCGCGCCCGCGCTGGTGGAGGGGCGATGACGACGGCCCTGCGCGTCCCGGAGGAGCTGTCCGCCCGGATCCCGGTCGAGCAGCGTGGGCCGGGGCTGGACCGGGACGCCGTACGGCTGCTCGTGTCGCGCGGTACCGAGGCGTCGCACCACGCCTTCACGGAGCTGCCGCGGGTGCTGCGCGCCGGGGACCTGCTCGTCGTCAACACGTCGCCGACGCTCGCCGCGGCCGTGGACGGGCGGGTCGGGCACACGCGCGTGGTGGTGCACTTCTCCACGCGCGGGGACGACGGACGGTGGGCGGTCGAGCTGCGGGATCCCGACGAGCGGGGCACCACGCGTGCGCGTGCGGGTGGCCCCGCGGGTACGGAGGTGCGGTTGCCCGGGGGTGTGCGGCTGCGGCTGGAGGAGCCGCTGAGCGCGGCGAGCGGGCGGCTGTGGTGGGCGCGGGTGCCGGGGGCCGGGGGCGGAGCCCGGATCGTCGGGCTGTTGCGGGAGTACGGGCGGCCGATCCGTTACTCCTACACCGAGCGCGACCAGCCCCTCTCCGTCTATCAGACGGTGTTCGCGCTGCCCTCCCCCGACGGGAACGGCAGTGCGGAGATGCCGAGTGCCGCTCGGCCCTTCACGGCGCGGCTGGTGGCGGAGCTGGTGAGCCGCGGGGTGCAGTTCGCGCCGGTGACGCTGCATACCGGGGTGGCTTCTGGGGAGGTGCACGAGGCGCCGTATCCGGAGCGGTTCGCGGTGCCGGAGGCGTCGGCGCGGCTGATCAACGCCGTGAAGGCGGGGGACGGCCGGGTGATCGCCGTCGGGACGACCGCCGTCCGGGCCGTGGAGTCGGCGACCGGCGCCGACGGGGCCGTACGCGCGCGTGCAGGGTGGACGGACCTCGTGGTGACCCCGGAGCGCGGGGTGCGTGCGGTGGACGGGCTGCTGACCGGGCTGCACGAGCCGGAGGCCTCGCATCTGCTGATGCTGGAGGCGGTGGCCGGACGGGCGGCGATCGACCGCGCCTACGCGGAGGCGCTGCGGGGGCGGTACCTGTGGCACGAGTTCGGGGACGTCCATCTCCTCCTCCCGGAGGAGGGCCCTCACGCAGAGCATTGCTGGCGCAACTGCCGGTGAGACCGCCAAGCCTCCGATGTGAGCCCGCGCATAGGGCGCACATCACGTACGAAGGTGCATAGGAGATAAACCGGCCCGCGGTGAGCGGGGAAGACGCTCCGATCTGTCCCGTTTTGCCCTTCCCCGATCCACTACCCGGGATCGTACGTCACACCTTTGCCACACATTTTTGCGACCGCTAAGAATGGCAGCCGTCGCTCAGCGCCGCGGGTCCCGCCCGCGGCGTTCGTGCCGGAAGTACCGGGTGCCGGAAGCACCGGTGCCCCCCGCCGGACGAGGAGCGACCTCCGCGCTATTCGAAGAGGTCCATCCGCATGTCCAAGAAGAGCCACAGTCGCGCGCTGACCAAGCGCCACAAGGTCGCCATCGCCGGTGTCGCCACGCTCGGTGCCGCCGCCCTCGCGTTCTCCGCGGTTCCCGGCAACGCGGAGACGACCACGAGCGAGGCCGCCTCCTCGGCGAAGGTCGCGTACAGCTCCGAGCAGCTCAAGGGGCTGCGGTCGGACGTGACCGAGCAGCTCGCCGGCGTCAGCCTGCAGAGCCAGGCCGCCGAGGCCGTCGCGAAGAAGAAGGCAGCCGCCAAGGCCGCCGCCGAGGCTGCCGCGAAGAAGAAGGCGGCCGCCGAGGCCGCGGCCAAGAAGAAGGCCGAGCAGACGCGCAAGGCGAAGGAGGCCGCGAGCCGGTCCGCCAAGCGCGCCGTGGTCAAGGCCGCCGCTCCGAAGTCCTACGCCAACAACCTCGACGGCTGGATCAAGGAGTCCCTGGACATCATGAAGTCCAAGGGCATCCCGGGTACCTACAACGGTCTGTACCGCAACATCATCCGGGAGTCCTCGGGCAACCCGAACGCGATCAACAACTGGGACGTCAACGCCGTCAACGGCACCCCGTCGATCGGTCTGCTGCAGATCATCAAGCCGACCTTCGACGCGTACCACGTCTCCGGCACCCCCTTCAGCCAGTACGACCCGGTCGCCAACATCGTCGCCAGCGCCAACTACGCCGCCGACAGGTACGGCTCGATCGACAACGTCAACAGCGCGTACTGAGGCCGCGCGGACCTCTCGTACGCCTGCACAAGGCGAAGCACGCCGAAGGGCGGCACCCTCACCGGGGTGCCGCCCTTCGGCGTCGTACGAACGCGACTACTTGCGCATGACCTCGGGCTCGTGGCGGCGCAGGAAGCGGGCCACGAAGTAGGCGCAGACGGCGCCGAGGGCGAGCAGGACGAGCATGTCCAGACCCCACGCCGCAGCCTCGTGGTTCCAGAGCGGATCCGTGTCGGTCGTGTTGTGCGGGTTGATCTTGTTGAAGTCCAGCGTGGCGCCGGACGCGGCGACCGCCCAGCGCGACGGCATCAGGTACGAGAGCTCGTTCACGCCCACGTTGCCGTGCAGCGGGAACAGGCAGCCGGTGAAGACGACCTGGATGATCGCGAACATGACCAGCAGCGGCATGGTCTTCTCGGCGGTCTTCACCAGCGAGGAGATGACCAGGCCGAACATCATCGCGGTGAAGCCGAGCGCCATGATCGGAATCGAGAGCTCCAGCATGACGGCCGCCTTGCCGCTGCCGAAGATCAGCGACTCGTCGGGGATCGTCCGGCTGGAGAAGCCGATCACGCCGACCATGGCGCCCTGGAGTGCCGTGATGACACCCAGGACGATCACCTTGGACATCAGGTAGGCGGAACGCGACAGGCCGGTCGCGCGCTCCCGCTCATAGATGACCCGCTCCTTGATCAGCTCGCGGACGGAGTTCGCGGCACCCGCGAAGCAGGCACCGACCGCGAGGATCAGCAGCACGGTGGCGGCCGTGCTGTTGGGGATGGGCAGTCCGTTCGGACCCAGCTGCTTGTTCACCAGCAGTGTCTTGTCCGGCTCGATGAGCAGGCTCACCGCGCCGAGCACCGCCGGCAGGATCACCGTCAGCGCCAGGAAGCCCTTGTCGGAGGCGATGACCGACACATAGCGCCGGATCAGCGTGCCGAGCTGCGATCCCCAGCCCTGCGGCTTCGGCGGCCTCATCGCCTGCATCGGCGGCATCTGTACGGACTGCGGCGCAATCGCGTCGATGTCCGCGGCGTACATCTGGTAGTGCTGCGAGCCCTTCCAGCGTCCCGCCCAGTCGTAGTCGCGGTAGTTCTCGAAGGCGGAGAAGACATCGGCCCAGGTGTCGTAGCCGAAGAAGTTCAGCGCCTCCTCGGGCGGGCCGAAGTAGGCGACCGCACCGCCGGGAGCCATCACGAGGAGCTTGTCGCAGATCGCCAGCTCGGCCACCGAGTGGGTGACGACGAGGACCGTACGGCCGTCGTCGGCGAGGCCGCGCAGCAGCTGCATGACATCGCGGTCCATGCCCGGGTCGAGGCCCGAGGTGGGCTCGTCCAGGAAGATCAGCGACGGCTTGGTGAGCAGCTCCAGTGCCACGGAGACGCGCTTGCGCTGGCCACCGGAGAGGGAGGTGACCTTCTTCTCCTTGTGGATGTCCAGCTTCAGCTCGCGCAGCACCTCGTCGATACGGGCGTTGCGTTCGGCGCCGGTGGTGTCGGCGGGGAAGCGCAGCTTGGCCGCGTACTTGAGGGCCTTCTTGACGGTCAGTTCCTTGTGCAGGATGTCGTCCTGCGGGACCAGACCGATGCGCTGGCGCAGCTCGGCGAACTGCTTGTAGAGGTTCCGGTTGTCGTAGAGGACGTCGCCCTGGTTGGCGGGGCGGTAGCCCGTCAGCGCCTTGAGCAGCGTCGACTTGCCGGAACCGGACGGTCCGATGACCGCGATCAGCGACTTCTCCGGGACGCCGAAGGAGACGTCCTTGAGGATCTGCTTGCCGCCGTCGACCGTGACGGTCAGATGGCGGGCCGAGAAGGAGACCTCACCGGTGTCGACGAACTCCTCGAGACGGTCGCCCACGATCCGGAACGTCGAGTGACCGACGCCGACGATGTCCGTCGGGCCGAGCAGGATCGAGCCGCCCTTGGCGATCGGCTGACCGTTGACGTAGGTGCCGTTGTGCGAGCCGAGGTCGCGGATCTCCATGCGCCCGTCGGGCGTCGAGTGGAACTCGGCGTGGTGACGAGAGACCTGCAGGTCGGAGACGACCAGTTCGTTCTCCAGGGCACGACCGATCCGCATCACGCGGCCGATCGAGAACTGGTGGAACGTGGTCGGGCTGCGGTCGCCGTAGACCGGCGGCGCCCCCGCGCCGACGCCGGGACCCTGTTGCTGCGGAACCTTCCCGGCAGAGGGCTGCTGCTGCGGCTGCTGCCAGCCGGCCTGCGGGGCCTGCTGGTGCGGCGGAGCCTGCTGGGCCCAGCCGGGGTTCGCCGCCGGAGCGGCCTGCGCTCCCCCGCCCTGAGCGCCCTGGGCCGCGTACGGCTGCTGCTGAGGCTGCGCGGCCGGGGCCGCGGTGCCGGAGAGGCTCACCCGCGGACCGTCGGTCGCGTTGCCCAGGTGCACCGCCGAGCCGGGGCCGAGCTCCAGCTGGTGGATCCGCTGGCCCTGCACGAAGGTGCCGTTGGTGGAGCCGTGGTCCTCGATGACCCAACTACGGCCGCTCCAGCTGATAGTGGCGTGCCTCCAGGACACCCTGGCGTCGTCGAGCACGATGTCACCCTGCGGATCGCGTCCGAGGGTGTAGGGCCTGGACGCGTCTAGCGTCCAGGTACGTCCATTCAATTCCAGTACGAGTTCCGGCACTCCATGCCCCATGAGTAGTCCCCCGAGTTACCCCCAACACAGGGAGTCTAGGGATGTCGAACATCGTCGGGAACTATTTCAGGCTCTGCCCCCTGACCGAAAGCCGGGCCTTGTGAAGACCACGCACACACGCTTCGACCGGTTCCGTTGACGGGGTTGAAACCGACCCGGAGAGTGGTAATCCACGCGAGGGGGACATGCGCGGCGATCGCCGCACCGCGGATCGGGGGGTCTGCCATGAGTACGTCCATGGGCGTCGACACCACCAAGCACGGCTCGAAGATGCCGTGGGGAGACATCCTGCTGTCCGCGATCGCCGCCGTGAGCTGGGCGTTGATCGGGATGGCGGGCGTCGCCGCACTCGGCCTGCATCTGCTGGAGGCCGACTCGACGGCATCGCTGGGCCCGATGACCGCGGCGGTAGTGGCGCTCGGGGCGGGTGGTTCGGTGACACCGTCCGGCGACGTGTCCGCTTTCGGGCTCACGGGCGCGGAGGCCGCGACGGCCATCGAGATCACGCCACTGGGTGTCAGTCTGGTCGGTGCGCTCCTTTTGTCATGGTTTTTCCTACGGTCCTTACGGGCGGCCGGAGTTGTCGTCGCACCGGCCGAACTCCTCGCGCGCGCGGGTGTGGTGGTCGCGCTCTTCGTGGCCACGCTGGGCGGGCTGGCCTGGGCGGGTCACGACGTCATCACGATCGACGGCAGCGCGCTTGGTCTCGACGACCTGCCCGGCGGCGGTGGCGGAGGCGGGGGTCTGGAGATTCCGGGCCTCGGCGATGTCGGGGACATCGGTGGACTGCTCCCGGACCAGCTCGGTGACCTGGCCGACGCGAAGGCGGCGGTCGGCTTCACGGTGGACACGGTGCCGACGCTGCTCGGGGGTCTGGTCTGGTCGGCCGGCGTCCTGCTGATCGCGCTCCTCGCCTCGCGCCGCACGCCGTTGCCCCGCGGCTGGGAAGCGGTGCATCGCGTCGTACGCCCGGCGGTGTCCGCCCTCGTGACCGTGCTGCTGGTCGCCGTGGCGGCGGGGCTCGCGGCGGCGGCGTACGCGTCGATCGGCGACGATCATCCGAAGCGGATCGCGGGCGCGGCGCTGCTGGGCACGCCCAACGGCACGTGGCTGGGCATCCCGATCGGCCTGTTCGTGCCGTGGGACGGCCGGGCGACCGGTCCGCTGGCCGGTTTCCTCCCGGATCCCCTGGACGACCTCCTGAGCTCCGAGCGCGACCAGTCCGTGTCGCTGTCGAAGCTCGCGGAGCTGGACGGACGGGTGTGGCTGCTGGGGGTCGCGGCGGCGATGATGCTGCTGCTGGCGGGCGTTCTGGCGGCGGTGCGGACGCCGGTGGGGGTACGGGGCTCCGGGGGCGGCGCGGGGAGTGCGCAGGTACGGGATCCGGGTGCCCTCGGTTTCGCCGGGCGCTGTGCGTTGCGGCTGGGGGTCGTGACGGCGTTGGCGTTGCCGTTGCTCGCCTGGATGACGGAGGTGTCCGTGAACGCCTCGCTGTCGGTGCTGGGCTTCGACGCATTCGGCGCCGGTATCGAACTCCACGGGCAGCTCGGCATGGCGCTGCTCCTCGGCGCCCTGTGGGGAGCGGGCGCGGGCGCCGTCGGGGCGCTGCTCGCCCGTGCGACCGGGGCGGCGGGCAACCGGGCGGCACCGCTGGCACTGAGTGGCGTGGGCGCGGCTCCGGGCAACGGGGCGCCGGACGCCGGGCAGCCGCCGTATGCGGGCGGGGCGGGGGCGTATCCGGGGGCGCCCGGACGGTACCCGGGCGAGTCCGGGCGCTACCGGGGTGAGTCCGGGTCGGCGCCGCATGCGGGGCCTTCGCGGGGGGCGCCGTATGCGGGGGCGTCGGGGGCGGATCCGTACGCGGGGGCGTCGGAGGCGGATCCGTACGCGGGGGCGTCGGAGGCGGATCCGTACAGGGGTGACTCCCGGGGCGCGCCGCGCGGTGGTGAGGCCGGGGCGACGCCCGCGGGTGGCGAGTCCGGGCCGTACACGCCGGGTGCGCCGTACCGGCCGCCGAACCCCGCGACCAATCCGTATCTGCAGGTGCCGGACGAGCTGCGGGAGCCCGAGGATGCGCGACCGTCCGACGCGGGACCACCTCGACGCGGGAGGCCACCGGGCGGGGTGCCGCCAGGGCGAGGGGCGCAGCCCGCGGAAGGCGGCAGGCGAGCGGGGACACCTCCCCCCGGGCAGGGCTACTCACCTTCGGGACAGCCGCCGGGGCAAGGGGCTCCGCCCAGCGAGAGCAGCCGGCGACCGGGGCGGGGCGCCCAGCCGACCGAGGGTGCTTGGCGGGCGGGGACACGCCCCCCGGGGCAGGGCCGCTCCCCCTCGGGACAACCTCCGGGGCAAGGAGCCCCACCCGGCGAGAGCAGCCAGCGACCGGGGCAGGACGCACCGGCGTCCGAAGGTGCCTGGCAGGCCGGGACATGGCCCCCGGGGCAGGGCCGCTCGCCCTCCGAACCACCGCCAGGGCAAGGACCCCAGCCCGGCGAGAGCAGCTATCGACCAGGACAGAGCGCCCGGCAAGGAGCCCCGCCCGGCGAGAGCCGCCGGCGACCGGGGCAGGACGCACCGGCGTCCGAAGGTGCCTGGCAGGCCGGGACGCGGCCTCCGGGGCAGGGCCGCTCGCCCTCCGAACCGCCTGGCGGGCCCGGGGGTCGACCCGGCGAGGGCGGCTGGCGGCCTGGGGCGCCTCCTCCGGGGCAAGGTCGGCCGTCCGCACCGCCGGGGCAGGGGGCGCGGCCCGGTGAGGGTGCCTGGCGGGGTGAGGTGGGTCCGTCTGCCGGGCCGCCGCCTGGGGGCGACGACGAGTCGCCGCCGGCCGGTGACGACCTGTACGGCGCTCCCACCGTGGTGCGTCCGATCGAGCCGCCGCCCCGGCGTATGCCCTCGGGGCGCGAGCCGTCCACGCCCGACGACGGTCCGCCGCCGCCACCGCCGCCTCCTCCCCCGCCGGGGAGGCCGCCGAAGGGTCGGAGGTGATCCGGGCGCGGTGATACGGGCGAGGGCGTTTCGGGGCACGGCAGCGGGGCGAAGCGCTCACGGCTTCCGTCGTCCTCGGGTCCCGGCGTGCCGACCAGGTGGCCGGTATCCGTCGGTCCGGTCTCCCGACATGTGCCCATAGAGCCGTGGCCACCACGTAAGGCCCCCGTCACTCGAGCGACGCTCAGTGTTCCCTGTCCGTCAGGCGGACCTCAGGGGCGGAAGGCACTGGGTGCCGGATACGGTGGGTACACCATGAGCGCTTCGCAGACCTCCGACGTCCCCACTCTTCTCGTCAAGATCTTCGGCAAGGACAGGCCGGGCATCACCGCCGGACTCTTCGACACTCTCGCCGCCTACTCCGTCGACGTGGTCGACATCGAGCAGGTCGTCACCCGTGGCCGCATGGTGCTGTGCGCGCTCGTGACCGAGCCGCCGCGCGGGTTGGAGGGCGACCTGCGCAAGACCGTCCACAGCTGGGCGGAGTCGATGAAGATGCAGGCCGAGATCATCTCCGGCCTGGGCGACAACCGGCCCCGTGGCCTCGGCCGTTCCCTCGTCACCGTGCTCGGACATCCGCTCACCGCGGAGGCCACCGCCGCGACCGCCGCCCGGATCACCAAGGCCGGCGGCAACATCGACCGTATCTTCCGGCTGGCCAAGTACCCGGTGACCGCGGTCGAGTTCGCGGTGTCCGGTGTGGAGACCGAGCCCCTGCGGACCGCCCTGGTGACCGACGCCGCCGCGCTCGGCGTGGACGTCGCCGTCGTCGCGGCCGGGCTGCACCGGCGCGCGCAGCGGCTCGTCGTGATGGACGTCGACTCGACGCTCATCCAGGACGAGGTCATCGAGCTCTTCGCCGCGCACGCCGGCTGCGAGGACAAGGTCGCCGAGGTGACGGCGGCCGCGATGCGCGGGGAGCTGGACTTCGAGCAGTCGCTGCACGCGCGTGTGGCCCTCCTCGAAGGGCTCGACGCCTCGGTCGTGGACAACGTGCGCACCGAGGTGCGGCTGACCCCCGGCGCCCGCACCCTCATCCGTACGCTCAAGCGCCTCGGCTACCAAGTCGGGGTCGTCTCGGGCGGGTTCACCCAGGTCACCGACGATCTCAAGGAGCGCCTTGGCCTGGACTTCGCCCAGGCCAACACCCTGGAGATCGTCGACGGGAAGCTGACCGGCCGGGTCACCGGCGAGATCGTGGACCGGGCGGGCAAGGCGCGGCTGCTGCGCCGGTTCGCCGCCGAGGCGGGGGTGCCGCTGGCGCAGACCGTGGCCATCGGCGACGGTGCCAACGACCTGGACATGCTCAACGCGGCCGGCCTCGGGGTCGCCTTCAACGCCAAGCCGGTGGTGCGGGAGGCGGCGCACACCGCGGTGAACGTGCCGTTCCTGGACACCGTCCTGTATCTGCTGGGCGTGACCCGCGAAGAGGTCGAGGCGGCGGACACCCACGACGACATCGACTGAGCCGGCGCGTACCGAGCCGTCGCGTACGGCAGGAGTCGTACGGCGTGCGAAGGGCCCGGCACCGTCACGGTGCCGGGCCCTTTCACAGGGTTCTCACATCGGTCGGATCATTCGGACGGGGCCCAGTAGTCCAGGAGCGTGGCCGCGCCCGGCTCCAGCGCCTTCCAGGGGCCGGGGAACGACAGGACGGCGAAGGCGGCGGCCGGGAAGCCGCGGCGGCCCATCCGCTCGCCGGCATCCCCCTCGGCCGAGCCGGCCAGGATGTCGGCGAGGCCCTGCACGCCCGGGTTGTGGCCGATCAGGACGATGTTCTGCGCGTCGTCGGGGGTCTCGTTGAGCACGGCGATCAGCTCGCCGGGTGAGGCCTCGTAGACCCGCTCCTCGTAGACGGTTTTCGGCCGGTGCGCGAACTCGTGCACGGCGAGCTTCCAGGTCTCACGGGTCCGGGTCGCGGTGGAGCAGAGGGCCAGGTCGAAGGGGATTTCGGTGTCGGCCAGCCTGCGTCCGGCTTCTGCGGCATCCTTGCGGCCCCGGTCGGCGAGCGGCCGCTCGTGGTCGGTCACCTGTGGCCAGTCGGCTTTCGCATGCCGGAAGAGGACGATCCTGCGGGATTCTGCGACGCTCATGAGACCCAGCTTCGCATGAAATAGGCCATAAGGCGCAGGGAGTTGACATGCGGCTCCACGGGTGTGTGGAGGTGGTCGAGAGCCGGTGCCGCAGGGGTGCTCAGCGCGTGACCAGCTGCTGTATGCGCTCGAAAAGCTGGGTGATCAGCGGATCGTCCGCGGCGGCGTGCGCGTCGGACGGATTCAGGATCAGCGCGAGCAGCGTGATGAAGGCGAGTGTCGGCAGGGCGAGGGCCCACCAGGGCAGCCGGATGTCGACGCGTCCCCGGGTCGCCGGGTGGGGCGGGGTGTGCGTAGGGGCCGACATGGTTGCCTCCGCGTCGTCGAGTGGGCCGGTGGTCCGCTGTGCCGCGGTCACATCTCGAAGTTACGGAAGCGCGGGCTCTCAACCCATCCGGTGATCCACCCAGTTGACCCTGAGACTCGCCCCCTAGGGGATGGTGGGGCTAGCCCCACCCCCACCGGTTCAGGGTGAGGCGAGCGACGCGATGACGGCGATGATCACGAAGATGGCGAGGAACGCGCCGAAGACGAGCAGCATCTTCTTCTGGCCGTTCTGCGGGTTCGGGTCGAGCACTGGCATACGGCCAGTCTCCCACCCGCGACCGCCATCGGATCCGCCGGGGTGGCGTCAGCGGGCCGCCTCTGCCTCGACCGTCCTGTCGCGTCCCGCGAGGACGCCCACGGCCATCTGCGGGACCATCAGGGCGGCCATGAGGGCGATCGGCAGGCCCCAGCCGCCGCTGTGCTGGTAGAGCACGCCGACCAGGAGCGGGCCCGGGATGGAGATCAGATAGCCGGTGCTCTGCGCGAACGCGGACAGCTGGGCGACGCCGGCGCCGGTCCTGGCCCGCATCCCGACCATCGTCAGGGCCAGCGGGAAGGCGCAGTTGGAGACGCCGAGCAGCAGGGCCCAGGCCCAGGCTCCGGAGGCGGGCGCGAAGTAGAGGCCGGCGTATCCGGCGAGGCCGCAGACGCCGAGCACGAGGACGATCGGGCCCTGGTGCGGCAGGCGGGTGGCCACGCGCGGGATGACGAAGGCGAGCGGTACGCCCATCACCATCGTGACGGCGAGCAGCAATCCGGCCGTGCTCGCGGGCACGCCCGCGTCCCGGAAGATCTGCGCCATCCAGCCCATGGTGATGTAGGCGGCGGTGGCCTGGAGCCCGAAGAAGACGGCGAGCGCCCAGGCGGTACGGCTGCGGGTGATGCGCAGCGCGGGCTGCTCCTCGCGCGCGGGTGCCTCCGCGGCGGACGCCGTGCCCCGCTGCCGTATCGACGGGATCCACGGCAGTACGGCCGCGGCGGCCAGCCCCGACCAGACCGCGAGCCCGGTCTGCCAGCTGCCGCCCAGCCTGTCGGTCACCGGCACGGTCACGGCGGCCGCGGTGGCCGTGCCCAGGGCGAGGGCCATCGAGTAGAGGCCGGTCATGGTGCCGACGCGGTCCGGGAACCAGCGCTTGACGATGACGGGCATCAGGACGTTGCTGACGGCGATGCCCATGAGGGCGAGAGCGCTGGCGGCCAGGAAGCCGACCGTGCTGCCCGTGTACGGCCGTATGAGCAGGCCTGCCGTGATGGCGACCATGCCGGCGCACACCACCGCTCCGGGTCCGAAGCGGCGGGCCAGGCGCGGGGCCATGACGCCGAAGAAGGCGAAGCAGAGCGGGGGCACGGAGGTCAGGAGCCCGGCCATGCTGCCGCTCATGCCCAGTCCGTCGCGGACCTCCTCCAGGAGGGCGCCGAGGCTGGTGATGGCGGGGCGCAGGTTGACGGCGGCCAGGACGATGCCGAGCACGAGCAGCCGTGTCGGCCACGCGCGCGGGGTGGCCCCCGGGGGCTCGCTCGGTGCCGAGCTGCGGATGTGCGGGGACGTCGTCGTCCGGGTTTCCTCGCGTGCCATGCGACCCATCATAGAATCATGGGATGATTGGTTGTCCATCCCCCGGCTGCCCCGGGTCGGCGATCCCATGCGAAGGTGTGCCATGCCTCTGAGCCACCCCCGTCGATCGGCACTGTCCGAGCAGGTCATCGCGGCGCTGCGGCAGCAGATCACGTCGGGAGAGTGGCCGGTCGGCTCGCGCATCCCGACGGAACCGGAGCTCGTCGAGCAGCTCGGGGTGGCCCGCAACACGGTCCGCGAGGCCGTCCGCGCGCTCGCGCACAACGGCCTGCTGGACATCCGCCAGGGCTCGGGCACCTATGTCGTGGCGACCAGCGAGCTGGCCGGTGTGATGCACCGCCGGTTCGCCGACGCCGATCCCCGGCACATCGCCGAGCTCCGCGCCACGCTGGAGTCCTCCGCGGCGCGGCTGGCCGCCGAGCGGCGTTCGGAGAAGGACCTCAAGCAGCTCGACGCGCTGCTCGTACGGCGCGAGGAGGCGTGGGAGTCGGGTGACGCGGAGGCCTTCGTGACGGCGGACTCGTCCTTCCACCTGGCGGTGGTGGCGGCTTCCCACAACGACGTGATGTCGGCGCTGTACGCGGACCTGGGCGAGGTGCTGCGGGACTGGCTGCGCGAGGACGTGGGCGAGGAGCTGACGCCGGAGACGTACATGGACCACGCGCGGCTGGTCGACGCGATCCGCGCGGGCGACGCGGAGACGGCCGCGACGGAGGCGGCGGGCTATCCGTTCCTGTGCCGGCCGGGCCGGTTCACCGCTTCTGGTGGCTGACCCACACCGAGCGGACTTCCTTCCAGCAGCGGCCGTCCAGCCGTACGGTCTGCGCGGGCCCGGCCTCGACCGGGGCGCCGTCGCTGTCGACGTCCCACCAGCGCTCGCACTCGATGTGCAGCCGGACGCGGTCGACGTCGGGATACGGGTTGTGGCAGTACGCGGTCACATGGGAGCCGGTGACCCTGTTGTGGCAGGCGGCACCGAACAACTCGGGTTCATCGGCCCTCGGTCGCTCCACGCGTGCGTGCGGTGATGCGTCGTGCGGCAGGCACAGCAGGAGGGCTACGGCGACGGCTGCTGAGGCGAGGCTGCGGGACAGGCGCACAAGGGGACCTCCTCGGCCGTGCTGGGGAGGGAAGCGTGGTGAACGCGTAATCCAGAGTGCCCAGTTGTGCGCCCCGCCCGCCCGGCCGGATGGGCCGAACGGGTGACCCCGCGCGGACGCGCCGAGAGGCCGCACCCCCTTTTGCAGCGGGTGCGGCCCCTCAAGGCCGGCCGAGGCTCGGCGGCAGTGTCACGCGCCGATGGCGTGCAGACCGCCGTCCACGTGGACGATCTCGCCGGTGGTCTTCGGGAACCAGTCGCTCAGCAGGGCGACGACGCCCTTGCCGGCCGGCTCCGGGTCCTCCAGCTTCCACTCCAGCGGGGAGCGGCTGTCCCACACCGACGCCAGTTCGGCGAAGCCGGGGATCGACTTCGCGGCCATGGAGCCGATCGGACCGGCCGAGATCAGGTTGCAGCGGATGTTGTGCTTGCCCAGGTCACGGGCCATGTAACGGCTGGTGGCCTCCAGGGCGGCCTTGGCCGGGCCCATCCAGTCGTACTGCGGCCAGGCGAACTGTGCGTCGAAGGTGAGGCCGACGACGGAACCGCCCTCGGTCATCAGCGGCAGCAGCGACATCGTCAGCGACTTCAGCGAGAAGGCGGAGACGTGCATGGCGGTGGCCACGGACTCGAACGGCGTGTTCAGGAAGTTGCCGCCGAGCGCGTCCTGCGGCGCGAAGCCGATGGAGTGCACGACACCGTCGAGCCGGTCGCCCAGGTGCTCACGGACCTGGCTCTCCAGGCGGGCCAGGTGCTCGTCGTTGGAGACGTCGAGCTCCAGGACCTTGACCTTCTCCGGCCGGGGCAGCTTCTTGGCGATGCGCTCGGTGAGGGTCGGACGCGGCCACGCGGTGAGGATGATCTCCGCGCCCTGTTCCTGGGCCAGCTTGGCGGTGTGGAAGGCGATGGAGGACTCCATCAGCACACCGGTGATGAGGATCTTCTTGCCCTCGAGGATTCCAGCCATGGTGTTCAGTGACCCATTCCCAGTCCGCCGTCAACCGGGATGACGGCTCCAGTGATGTACGAGGCGTCGTCCGAGGCGAGGAACCGCACCGTCGCGGCGATCTCCTCGGGCTGCGCGTAACGACCGAGCGGCACCTGCTTCACGATGTTCTCGCGCTGCTCGTCGGTGAGCACCTTGGTCATGTCGGTGTCGACGAAGCCGGGCGCGACGACGTTGAAGGTGATGTTGCGCGAGCCCAGCTCACGGGCCAGGGAGCGCGCGAAGCCGACCAGACCGGCCTTGGAGGCGGCGTAGTTGGCCTGGCCGGGGCCGCCCATCAGTCCGACGACCGACGAGATCAGGACGACACGGCCCTTCTTGGCGCGCAGCATGGCGCGGTTGGCGCGCTTGACGACGCGGAAGGTGCCGGTGAGGTTGGTGTCGAGGACGGACGTGAAGTCCTCCTCGGACATGCGCATCAGGAGCTGGTCCTTGGTGATGCCGGCGTTGGCGACCAGGATCTCGACGGGACCGTGCGCGTCCTCGATCTCCTTGTAGGCCTGCTCCACCTGCTCGGTGTCGGTGATGTCGCACTTGACGGCGAGGCAGCCCAGTTCCGCCAGGGCGGCCGGTGGCTCACCCGAGCGGTACGTGATCGCGACCTTGTCGCCGGCTTCGGCGAAAGCCCGGGCGATGGCGAGGCCGATGCCCCGGTTGCCTCCGGTGACGAGAACCGAGCGGCTCAACGGATCACCCTTTCCATAGCGGTCTGAACTCATCCGCCCGGCACCCGGAGGGCAGGCGGCTCCCTTCGAAACCTATCGGTCTGCCCCGGCGTGCGGACATTCGGGCACCGACAGTGGCTCGGGGGCCGCACTGTCGGGTCCCTACAGAAGACGGCGACCACGCACCGAAACGTATGGTCCCCGGAGCTGCGCACACGACATGATCGGAGTCCACAGGTCACGAGAGCAGGGAGATACCTCGGTGCCTCATACCATCGACGAAGCCTTCACAGCGCTTCCCCTACGCGCCCTGGCCGACGCCGCGCTGGCACGCGCGCGTGCGCTGGGCGCCGAGCACGCGGACTTCCGGTTCGAGCGGGTGCGCAGCGCGTCCTGGCGGCTGCGGGACGCCAAGCCCGCCGGGACGTCGGACACCACCGACCTCGGGTACGCGGTGCGGGTCGTGCACGGTGGCACGTGGGGTTTCGCGTCGGGCGTGGATCTGAACATGGACGCGGCGGCGCGGGTCGCCTCGCAGGCCGTGGCGATGGCGAAACTGGCCGCGCAGGTGATCAAGGCGGCGGGTTCGGACGAGCGCGTCGAGCTCGCCGACGAGCCGGTGCACTCCGAGAAGACATGGATCTCGTCGTACGAGATCGATCCGTTCACCGTGCCCGACGAGGACAAGGCCGGGCTGCTGACGGACTGGAGCGCGCGGCTGCTGGCGGCGAACGGGGTCAACCACGTCGACGCGTCACTGCTGACCGTCCACGAGAACAAGTTCTACGCCGACACCGCCGGGACCGTGACCACCCAGCAGCGGGTGCGGCTGCACCCGTCGCTGACCGCGGTGTCGGTCGACGAGTCGAGCGGCGAGTTCGACTCCATGCGGACCATCGCGCCGCCGGTCGGACGCGGCTGGGAGTACCTCACGGGCACCGGCTGGGACTGGGACAGCGAGCTCGAGCAGATCCCGGAGCTGCTCGCCGAGAAGATGCGGGCGCCCAGTGTCGAGTCGGGGGTGTACGACCTGGTCGTCGACCCCTCCAACCTGTGGCTGACGATCCACGAGTCCATCGGCCACGCCACCGAGCTGGACCGTGCCCTCGGCTACGAGGCGGCCTACGCCGGCACCTCCTTCGCCACCTTCGACCAGCTGGGCACGTTGCGGTACGGCTCCGACCTGATGAACGTGACCGGTGACCGCACCGCCGAGCACGGTCTGGCGACCGTCGGCTACGACGACGAGGGTGTGGCGGGCCAGTCCTGGGACCTGGTGAAGGACGGCACGCTCGTCGGCTACCAGCTGGACCGGCGGATCGCGAGGCTGACCGGCTTCGAGCGGTCCAACGGGTGCGCGTTCGCCGACTCCCCCGGCCATGTGCCCGTACAGCGCATGGCCAACGTCTCGCTCCGGCCGGACCCGGCCGGGATGTCGACGGAGGACCTGATCGGCGGCGTCGACCGGGGCATCTACGTCGTCGGTGACCGGTCCTGGTCGATCGACATGCAGCGCTACAACTTCCAGTTCACCGGCCAGCGGTTCTTCAGGATCGAGAACGGTCGGATCACCGGGCAGCTGAGGGACGTCGCCTACCAGGCGACCACCACCGACTTCTGGGGCTCGATGGCCGCGGTGGGCGGTCCGCAGACCTACGTCCTCGGGGGCGCCTTCAACTGCGGCAAGGCCCAGCCGGGGCAGGTGGCGGCGGTGTCGCACGGCTGCCCGTCGGCCCTGTTCAAGGGCGTCAACATCCTCAACACGACGCAGGAGGCCGGTCGATGAGTCCTCGTACGAACAAGCCGCACGAGATCGTCGAACGTGCCCTGGAGCTGTCGACGGCCGACGGGTGTGTCGTCATCGCCGACGAGCAGTCCACGGCGAACCTGCGCTGGGCCGGCAACGCGCTCACCACCAACGGCGTCACCCGCACCCGTACCCTCACCGTGATCGCGACGGTCGACGGCAAGGAGGGAACCGCCTCCGGAGTCGTCTCGCGGGCCGCGGTGACCGTGGACGAGCTGGAGTCCCTGGTCCGGGCCGCCGAGGCCGCAGCGCGCGGTGCGGCGCCCGCCGAGGACGCGCAGCCGCTGGTGACGGGCGTACCGGCGTCCCCCGACTTCACGGACGGGCCCGCCGAGACCTCCTCCGCGGTGTTCGCCGACTTCGCGCCGGCGCTCGGCGAGTCCTTCGCACGCGCGCGTGCCGGCGGCCGCGAGCTGTACGGCTTCGCCAACCACGAGCTGGTCTCCAGCTACCTCGGTACGTCGACGGGTCTGCGCCTGCGGCACGACCAGCCCAACGGGACGCTGGAGCTGAACGCCAAGTCGCCGGACCGTACGCGCTCGGCGTGGGCCGGCCGCTCCACCCGGGACTTCAAGGACGTCGACCCGGCCGCGCTGGACGCCGAGCTCGCCGTACGCCTGGGATGGGCCGAGCGCAAGCACGACCTGCCCGCCGGGCGGTACGAGACGCTGCTGCCGCCGACCGCCGTGGCGGACCTGCTGATCTACCAGATGTGGTCGGCGTCCGGCCGGGACGCTGCCGAGGGCCGGACCGTGTTCTCCAAGCCCGGCGGCGGCACCCGGCTCGGCGACCGGCTGACCGAGCTGCCGCTGACCCTGCGCAGCGACCCGAACGAGCCGGGCCTGGAGTCCGCGCCCTTCGTGCTCACGCACTCCTCCGGCGGCGACTCGTCGGTGTTCGACAACGGGCTGCCGCTGACCGCCACCGAGTGGATGCGGGCCGGCGAGCTGAGCAGCCTGCTGACCAGCCGGCACAGCGCCGGGCTGACCGGACTGCCGGTGGCGCCCGGCATCGACAACCTGATCCTGGACGGCGGCGAGGACCGCTCCCTGGAGGAGATGGTCGCGAACACCCGGCGCGGGCTGCTGCTGACCTGCCTCTGGTACATCCGCGAGGTCGACCCGGCGACGCTGCTGCTGACCGGCCTGACCCGAGACGGCGTCTACCTCGTCGAGAACGGCGAGGTCACCGGCGAGGTCACCAACTTCCGGTTCAACGAGTCGCCGGTGGACCTGCTGGGCCGGGCCACGGAGGCCGGGCGCACGGAAAAGACGCTGCCGAGGGAGTGGAGCGACTGGTTCACTAGGGCTGCGATGCCGGCCCTGAGGGTGCCGGACTTCAATATGAGCTCTGTCAGTCGGGGCGTATAACCTCGTAGCTGGTTGTCACCCGACCGCCGCAGATCATCCAAGGAGATACGAGAACCGTGACGGACATCGTCGACGAGCTGAAGTGGCGCGGGCTGATCGCCCTCTCCACTGACGAGGACGCATTGCGCAAGGCGTTCGCGGACGGCCCCGTCACGTTCTATTGCGGGTTCGACCCGACCGCACCCAGCCTCCACCTCGGCAACCTCGTGCAGATCCTGACGATGCGCCGGATCCAGCAGGCGGGCAACCGTCCACTGGGCCTGGTGGGCGGTGCGACGGGTCTGATCGGCGACCCCAAGCCGACCGCGGAGCGGACGCTGAACTCGCCGGACGTCGTGGCCCAGTGGGTCGAGCGGCTCCGGGCGCAGATCACCCCGCTGCTCGACTTCGAGGGCCCGAACGCCGCGATCATGGTCAACAACCTGGACTGGACCCAGGGGCTGTCGGCCATCGAGTTCCTGCGGGACGTCGGCAAGTACTTCCGGGTCAACAAGATGATCGCGAAGGAGGCCGTCGCCCGGCGGCTCAACTCCGACGCGGGCATCGGCTACACGGAGTTCAGCTACCAGATCCTCCAGGGCATGGACTTCCTGGAGCTGTTCCGCAGGCACGGCTGCACGCTGCAGACCGGCGGCAGCGACCAGTGGGGCAACCTCACCTCGGGCACCGACCTGATCCACCGGGTCGAGCCCGACGCCGTGGTGCACGCGCTGGCCACGCCGCTGATCACCAAGGCGGACGGCACCAAGTTCGGCAAGACGGAGTCCGGCACGGTCTGGCTCGACCCGGAGATGACCACGCCGTACGCCTTCTACCAGTTCTGGCTGAACGCGGACGACCGGGACGTCTCCAAGTTCCTGCGCATCTTCAGCTTCCGCTCCCATGACGAGATCGTGGAGCTGGAGAAGCAGACCGAGGAGCGTCCGCAGGCCCGTGCCGCCCAGCGCGCACTGGCGGAGGAGCTGACGACGCTGGTGCACGGCGCCGGTCAGACCGCCGCCGTGGTCGCCGCGAGCCGTGCGCTGTTCGGTCAGGGCGAGCTGGCGGACCTGGACGAGAAGACGCTGACGGCGGCCCTCTCCGAGGTGCCGCACATCCAGGTCGCCGAGCTCGGCCCCGTCGTGGACCTGCTCGCCGAGGTCGGCCTGGTGGCCAGCAAGTCCGCCGCGCGGCGGACCGTGAAGGAGGGCGGGGCCTACGTGAACAACGTGAAGGTCGCGGCCGAGGACGCGGTTCCCGCCAAGGAGGACCTGCTCCACGGTCGCTGGCTGGTGCTGCGCCGGGGCAAGAAGAACCTGGCGGCGGTCGAGGTCACGGGCGCCTGAGCACACGGCGAGAGGGGCGGTCTCCCGTGCGGGAAGGCCGCCCCTCTCGGCGTGGACGCTCTCAGGTCCGCTGTTTGCGCTTGCCCAGCGTCGCCATGTACGCCATGTCGCCGACGCCCACGATGATGATCGCGGCGACGAGCTGGAAGGCGTGGCGGCTCCAGTCGATACCGGAGGTCTCGTCGACGCCTGCGGCACGCGCGATCGCGTTGCCCGCGATGGCGCCCAGCATGCCGAAGATGGTCGTCAACCACAGCGGGCTGTGCTGCTTGCCCGGGAGGATCGCCTTCGCGATCAGACCCAGCACGAATCCCACGATGATCGCCCACAACCAGCCCATGGCTGCCTCCTAGTACGGCTCGACGTGAGCATTACGGCCAGTGTCGGCGCATGCGCTGTACGGCGCATGTCGAGTGGGCCGTACGCGCTACGGCGCAGGTCGTTCGCCCGGGCGGGAGGTGCCCCGGTCTCGTAGGCGGCGCAGACGCGGCGTAACGTAGGACGTGTCCGGGCCCGGAACCTCTGCCGGGGGCGGAGTGGGTACGGGCCGGGGAGAGTCCGATGCGGGCGGATGGTGGAATGTGATGCGGAAGCAGCATGCGGCAGGCAACGCCCAGGTGTTCCGGATCACCGGAGCCCGTCAGGGGCTTCAGGACGATGTGCGCGGCCGGCAGCGGCGGTATGTGATCTCGATGGCCGTGCGTACGGCGTCGGTGATCCTCGCGGTCTCGCTCTGGAACGTCGAACGGCACGTCGCCATCGTCGCGTTGGTGCTGGGGGCTCTGCTCCCCTACGTCGCGGTGGTGATCGCCAACGCGGGGCGGGAGAACGCGCCGTCCCTGCCGTCGACATTCGTGACCGCGCCGCTGCCTCCGATGATCACGCCGCCGAGCGCTCCGAGGGGCTCCGCGGAACCGTTCCCGGAAGACGCCGTGGGCGGTTCGGAGGCGGGCGTACGGGGCGAGCCGCGCGAGCGGACGTGACCTTGGCGGAGGGCCCGAATCCGGAAGTTTCCTCCCTACCAAGCTCAAGAAAAGCTCAGATCAATCATGTTGTTCCAGTGCCGGGCGACGGGTTACCCGTGACATACTTCCTACGCGCTCCGCATCCCCCGTCGGAGCGACAGACCGACGCCGGGCAGCTCCCCCCGTGGCTGCTCGGCGTCGCCTTGTTCACGGCACTTTGTGAGACGAAACAGTGAGCGAAGAGACCACCCCGATCTGCTCCGCGAAGGGCTGCCGCCTGGACGCCGTGTGGGTGCTCGCGTGGAACAACCCGAAGATCCACACGCCGGAGCGCCGGAAGACATGGCTGGCGTGCGAGGAGCACCGGGAGCACCTGTCCCAGTTCCTCGGCGTACGGGGGTTCCTGAAGGACGTCGTCCTGCTGAAGGAGTGGGAAGCGCGGGGGCAGGTTCCCTAGCCGCCGATCGCGGACATCGGGCGGTCCGGCTGGACGAAGGTCGGGTCGTCCAGGCCCGCGCCCGCCTTCTTGCCCCACATCGCGACCTTCCAGATGCGGGCTATCTCCTGGTCCGGGGCGCCGGAGCGCAGGGCCGCGCGCAGGTCGGTCTCCTCGGTGGCGAACAGGCAGGTGCGGACCTGGCCGTCGGCGGTGAGGCGGGTGCGGTCGCAGGCGGAGCAGAACGGGCGGGTGACCGAGGCGATGACCCCCACGACGTGCGGGCCGCCGTCCACCAGCCAGCGTTCGGCCGGGGCCGAGCCGCGCTTTTCGGAGCCTTCCTCGGTCAGGTCGAAGCAGGTGCGCAGGGAGGTGAGGATGTCGCCCGCGGTGATCATGCCGTCGCGCTTCCAGCCGTGCTGGGCGTCCAGCGGCATCTGCTCGATGAAGCGCAGTTCGTAGTCGTGCTCGACGGCCCAGGCCAGCAGGTCGGGGGCCTCGTCGTCGTTGAGGCCCGGCATCAGGACCGAGTTGACCTTGACCGGGGTCAGGCCCGCCTCGCGGGCCGCGTACAGGCCCTCGATGACGTCCTTGTGGCGGTCCCGGCGGGTGAGGGTCTTGAAGACGTCCGGGCGCAGGGTGTCCAGGGAGACGTTGACCCGGTCCAGGCCCGCCGCCTTCAGGGCACTCGCGGTGCGCTTGAGGCCGATGCCGTTGGTCGTCAGCGACATCTGGGGACGGGGCTCCAGGGCCGCGACGCGCTCCACGATGCCCACCAGACCGGGGCGCAGCAGCGGCTCGCCGCCGGTGAAGCGGACCTCCTGGATGCCCAGCGAGGTGACCGCGATGTCGATCAGGCGGACGATCTCGTCGTCGGTGAGCAGATCGGGCTTGGCCAGCCACTGCAGGCCCTCCTCGGGCATGCAGTACGTACAGCGCAGATTGCACCGGTCGGTCAGCGAGACTCTCAGGTCGGTGGCCTGCCGGCCGTAGGTGTCGATGAGCACGTGGGCCCCCTCCCTCGTCTGCGGAACACTGTCGGAGTACTCGAGGAGCACTCGTTTGCCGTCACCTGCGAGCCTACGTGACCCGACTGACATCGACAGTGCCCGATCCCACGAGGTAAGACGCGGCCGCGTCGTAGAGACCTACGACGCGGCCGGTCACAGAGCGCTGCCCGGCGGACTCAGTGGGCGCCGGTGCCGGTCAGGGACCGGACCTCCAGCTCCGCGTACTTGCCGGCGTCGGGCTCCTCCTTGGACAGGACGGTGCCGAGCCAGCCCATCGCGAAGCCGAACGGGATGGAGATGATGCCCGGGTTCTTCAGCGGGAAGTAGGCGAAGTCGACGTCCGGGAACATCGCCTTCGGGTCGCCGGAGACGACGGGCGAGAACAGCACCAGGCCGACGGCGACGATCAGACCGCCGTAGATCGACCACAGTGCGCCCTGGGTGGTGAACTTCTTCCAGAACAGGCTGTAGAGGATCGTCGGCAGGTTGGCGGACGCGGCGACCGCGAAGGCCAGCGCGACCAGGCCGGCCACGTTGAGGTCACGGGCGAGGGCGCCCAGGCCGATGGCCGCGGCACCGATGAAGACGGTCGCCACGCGGGCCGCTCGGACCTCTTCCTTGCCGGACGCCTGGCCCTTGCGGATGACGTTGGCGTAGATGTCGTGCGCGAACGAGGACGACGAGGCGAGGGTCAGGCCGGCGACCACGGCGAGGATCGTCGCGAAGGCCACCGCCGAGATCGTCGCCAGCAGGATCGCGCCCCACGTGGAGTCGACGCCGCCCAGGTGCAGGGCGAGCAGCGGGGCCGCCGTGTTGCCGGACGGGTTGGATTCGATGATCTCCTTCTGGTCGATCAGCGCGGCGGCGCCGAAGCCGAGCGCGATCGTCATCAGGTAGAAGCCGCCGATGATGCCGATGGCCCAGTTCACGGACTTACGGGCGGCCTTGGCGTTGGGCACCGTGTAGAAGCGGATCAGGATGTGCGGCAGACCCGCCGTGCCGAGCACCAGGGCGATGCCCAGGGAGATGAAGTCCAGCTTGGAGGTGCCGGTCGCGCCGTACTGGAGGCCGGGCTCCAGGAAGGCGGAGCCCTTGCCGCTGTTCTCGGCGGCCGTGCCGAGCAGGTCGGAGATGTTGAAGTCGAACTTCAGCAGCACCAGGAACGTGATCAGGATCGTGCCGCTGATGAGGAGGACGGCCTTGACCATCTGGACCCAGGTGGTGCCCTTCATGCCGCCGATGGAGACGTACACGATCATCAGGATGCCGACCAGGGCGACGATGCCGACCTTGCCCGCGTCGGAGGTGATGCCGAGCAGCAGCGAGACCAGGACACCCGCGCCGGCCATCTGGGCCAGCAGGTAGAAGATCGAGACGACGATCGTGGAGGTGCCGGCCGCGGTGCGGACCGGCCGCTGGCGCATGCGGTACGCCAGTACGTCACCCATGGTGTAGCGGCCGGAGTTCCTGAGCGGCTCGGCGACCAGGAGCAGCGCCACCAGCCAGGCGACCAGGAAGCCGATGGAGTACAGGAAGCCGTCGTAGCCGAAGAGGGCGATGGCGCCGGCGATGCCGAGGAACGAGGCGGCCGACATGTAGTCGCCGGAGACCGCGAGACCGTTCTGGAAGGCGCTGAACTGGCGTCCGCCGGCGTAGAAGTCGGCGGCGTCCTTGGTCTGGCGGCCCGCCCAGACCGTGATGACCAGGGTCGCGACGACGAACACCGCGAAGAGGCTGATGATCAGTGGTCGGTGCTCGCTGGCCTCTCCGGCCGCGAGGACACTCTGCTGCGCGATGCTCATGCGTCGCCCTCCATACGGGACTTGATCGCCTCGGCCTTGGGGTCGAGCTTCGCGGCGGCGTGCCGGGAGTACCACCAGGCGATGATGAACGTGGTGACGAACTGGGCGATGCCGAGGACGAAGGCAACGTTGATGTTGCCGAACAGCTTGGTGCCCATGAAGTCGCCGGCGAAGTTCGACAGCAGGACGTACAGCAGGTACCAGGCGATGAAGCCGACGGTCAGGGGAAAGGCGAAGGAGCGGTAGGAGTGGCGTAGTTCACCGAACTCCGCACTCTCCTGCACCGCGGTGAACTCCTCGGTGCTGGGGAGTTTGTGTTGCTCTTTCGAGGGGGGCGGTGCGTCGGTAGCCACGGAGTCTCCTCGCGTTGCGGGTGCTGTTGCCAGGGTGGACGGGGACGGGTCCGGGTCCGGGGACGGGTTCGGTACGACGGGCATGTGACGGCTCTGTTCCTCACGGTGACCAGGGGGCACGATCGCGCTCGCGCTCCCTGTTCAACGTCACGGCGGCACGCGAGGAGCGGTTCAACTGCGCGGGCTTCTTTCCGAAGTCACCTCGGGTAGGTCATTGCTGGCCAGCGACTTCGCGAGATAGCTTCGCCACTGCACCACCCGTCATGTACCTGCCCGAGCACCACCTGTGTTCGGGCGGTTCTCGTTTCCGGATGATGTGGAGACCCCATGCCTCATCTGCGTTCCAGACGTCGGCTCGCGCTCGCCGTGCCCGTCGTTCTCTCGCTGACCGCCTCGCTCGGTTTCCTGCCGTCGGCCGCCTCGGCGGCCCCGTACGCGGCGCCGGCCGCGCAGGCCGCGGACGCGCCCAACCTGTCGTACGTGGTCAACACCAAGGTGGACCGCAAGACGATCGCGTCGGTGAAGAAGGCCGTCGTCGCCAAGGGCGGCACGATCGTCATCACGTACGAGAAGATCGGCGTGATCGTCGTCCACTCGGCCAACCCCGACTTCGGCGCACAGATACGCACGGTGCGCGGCGTTCAGTCGGCGGGTGCGACGCGGACCTCGGCGCTCACTCCCGCGAGCACCACGGACGAGGGCGCGGCCCAGATCCTGACGAAGGCGCAGGCCGAGAAGATCGAGAGCGCCTCCGCGGCCGACGCGGAGAGCGAGCCCCTCGAGGCCGACCAGTGGGACCTGCGGGCGATCGGCGCCGACAAGGCCGCGCAGATCAACCCGGGCAGCAAGAAGGTCACCGTCGCCGTCATCGACACCGGCGTCGACGACACCCACCCGGACATCGCGCCGAACTTCTCGGCCTCGCAGTCGGCCAACTGCGACGGCGGTGTCCCGAACACCACCGAGGGCGCCTGGCGGCCGTACACCGCGGACGACTACCACGGCACGCACGTGGCCGGTGAGATCGCCGCCGCCCGCAACGGCATCGGTGTGGCCGGTGTCGCGCCCGGCGTGAAGGTCGCGGCCATCAATGTGACCGACCCGAGCAACGGCCTCTTCTACCCGGAGAGCGTCGTCTGCGCGTTCGTGTTCGCCGCCGACCACGGCGTCGAGGTCACGAACAACAGCTACTACGTGGACCCGTGGCTGTACAACTGCCTCGACGACCCCGACCAGCGGGCCATCGTCGACGCGGTCAACCGGGCCTCGCTGTACGCCCAGAAGAAGGGCACACTCAACCTGGCCTCGGCGGGCAACTCCAACGACGACCTCGACTCGGACGCCCTGGTCGACGACAGCAGCCCCGACGACTCCACGCCGGTGACGCGCACCATCGACCCGCACGAGTGCTTCGACGTGCCGACCCAGCTGCCCGGTGTCGTGACGGTCAGCGCCACGGGCGTGCAGAACCTGAAGTCGTACTACTCCTCGTACGGTTACGGCGTCGTCGACATCGCGGCCCCGGGCGGTGACCGGCTCTACCAGATCCCGGACACGCCGTCGAAGAACGGCCGCATCCTGTCGACCCTGCCGAACAACTCGTACGGCTTCCTGCAGGGCACCTCGATGGCCTCCCCGCACGCCGCGGGCGTCGCCGCGCTGCTGAAGTCGACGCACCCGAAGGCGTCTCCGGCGCAGTTGCAGGCGCTGCTGAAGGCGCAGGCGGACAACCCGGGCTGCCCGGCCTCCTACGACCAGGACGGCGACGGCACGCAGGACGCGACCTGCGTCGGGGGCAAGCGGGTGAACGGGTTCTACGGCTACGGCATCGTCAACGCGCTGCGCGCGGTCAAGTAGCCCGCGGAGCACCCGCACGATCCGCTCGTACCGCTCGTACCGCGAACGAACTGGAGACAGCATGACAGCGCCTGACCCGCGCTTCCGCCGTGCGCTGGCCATCCCGATGGGGATGGCCATGGCGACGGCACTCGCGTTCCTGCCGAACGTCTCGGCATCCGCGGCGGAGGAGTCCCCCGCGGCCGACGCGACCTCGCTCAGCTATGTCGTCAACGTCAGCCCCGGACACGGACCTTCCAAGCATGTGCGGAAGGCGATCTCCGAGGCCGGCGGCACGATCGTCACGTCGTACGACCAGATAGGCGTGATCGTCGTCCACTCGGCGAACCCCGACTTCGCCAAGGTCGTGCGCACGGTGCGCGGGGTGGAGTCGGCCGGCAACACCCGTAACGCGCCGCTGCCCGCGCAGTCGACGACCGACGTGGGGACGCCGAAGGTGCTCAGCGCCGCGGAGGTCGCGGACGCCGGGGCGGTCGCCGGACAGGACCCGCTCGAGCCCCTGCAGTGGGACCTGCCCGCCATCAAGGCGGACAAGGCGCACGAGAAGTCGCTCGGCAGCAGCAAGGTGACCGTCGCCGTCATCGACACCGGTGTCGACGACACGCACCCGGACATCGCGCCGAACTTCGACCGTGCCGCGTCGGTCAACTGTGTGACGGGCAAGCCGGACACGACCGACGGGGCGTGGCGGCCGACCACGGGGGAAAGCCCGCACGGCACGCATGTGGCCGGTGAGATCGCGGCCGCCAAGAACGGCGTCGGCATGACGGGTGTCGCGCCCGGTGTGAAGGTGTCCGGCATCAAGGTGTCCACGACGGCCGGTTACTTCTACACGGAGGCCGTGGTCTGCGGCTTCGTGTGGGCGGCCGAGCACGGCGTCGATGTGACGAACAACAGCTATTACACCGATCCGTGGTACTTCAACTGCAAGAACGACCCGGACCAGAGGGCGCTCGTCGACGCCGTCTCCCGGGCCTCGCGGTACGCGGAGAAGAAGGGCGCCGTCAATGTCGCGGCGGCCGGCAACGAGAACTACGACCTCGCGGCCGACGAGATCACCGACCCGGTCTCCCCGAACGACGGCACGCCCTCGGACCGGGTGATCGACCCGTCGCAGTGCCTCGACATCCCGACGCAGCTGCCGGGTGTCGTGACGGTCGCGGCGACCGGGGCGAAGGGCATCAAGTCGTCCTTCTCCAACCATGGTCTGGGTGTCATCGACATCGCCGCGCCCGGCGGCGACTCGACCCGCTTCCAGACGCCGGCCCCGCCGGCCACCAGCGGCCTGATCCTGGGCACGCTGCCGGGCGGCGGCTGGGGCTACATGGCCGGTACGTCGATGGCCTCGCCGCATGTCGCGGGCGTGGCCGCGCTCATCAAGTCGACGCACCCGAAGGCCTCCCCGGCCCTGGTGAAGGCCCTGCTGTACGCGGAGGCCGACGCGACGCCGTGCACCGACCCGTACGACATCGACCGCGACGGGAAGGTCGACGCGGTGTGTGAGGGGCCGAAGAACTACAACGGCTTCTACGGGTGGGGTACCGCGGACGCGCTGGACGCGGTGACGAAGTAGCGAAGTGACGCTCACGCGCGCGTGACGTGAAGGGCCGGGCGGGTACCGTCCGGCCCTTTGCCGTGGTGCGGCAAGATCTGCGGCATGTACATGTATGAGGATCCCGCGACCTGGACGCCCGAACGAGTCCGGCCCAGGGGACAGTTGACCCTCCGTTTCGTTCTGACGGTTCTGTACACGCCCGTGCAGATCGTGCTGTGGATCGTGGCTCTCGCGGTCTTCCTGGCCGTCGGCCTCGTCACGGAGATCATCACCGTGTTCAGCAGTTCGTACGAGCAGGGTCTCTTCAAGACCATGGACCGGGTGCTCGACCCGTTGTCGAAGTGGCCCGCCTGGTGCGTGAGCTGGCCGGAGCTGCGGCACGAGGGCGACAGCGCGTACTACAGGGCCCGCGTCGAGAAGAAGGTCGGCCGCTGGACCGCGAAGGCGTCCGGCCCGCGCAAGCCCGGCACGCCGCGGCCTCCGGTCGAGTGCGCTGTCCCGGTGCGCGACTACCGGGGTGTGGGCGGCTGGTACGTCGCCCAGGTCGCCGCCGCGCAGGGGTGGGAGCTGCGTCCGACGGATGTGCGCAAGGAGGTGCGTCTTTGGTGGTCGGCCGCCTCCACGGCTGAAGGCATGGGCCGATGACACGGGTTGATTGAATCAATACTGCATAGTGAAGTCATGACCGGAGTCACGTCCAAGGGCGTTCTGCAAGCGCGGCTTCCCGTACGGGAGCTGGCCCTTGCCTGCGTCGAGACGTGTGCGCGGGCCGCCGCCGAGCTGGGGGCACGGCGGGCCGGGCTCGGCGAGGTGCCCGCCGTGCGGGTGGACGACGGGGCCGTCGCCACGGCGTTCGTCAGCGAGCGGCATCTGTTGATCAATGGCCGGGCTCCGGTCAACTTCGCGCCCCTGTCCAGGTTCTGGCGCACGGCCGACGGCTGGGTGCGGACGCACGCCAACTATCCGCATCACCGGGAACGGTTGCTCGCGGTGATGGGGCCGCCGGACTCCCTCGAGGCGGCCTTCGCCGAGCGTTCCGCCCTGGAGATCGAGGAGGCCGTGTACGCGGCCGGGGGCCTGGCCGTCGCGCTGCGGACACCGCAGGAGTGGGCCGCGCATCCCCAGGCTGTGGCGGTGGCCGAGCGGCCGCTGGCCGAGCGCGCCCGGCTCGACTCCGCACGCGCACGTGCGTTCACACCGCTCGACGGGGCTCCCCTGCTGCCCGCCGCCGGACTGCGGGTCCTGGATCTGACCCGGGTGATCGCGGGCCCGGTCGCCACCCGCACGCTCGCCCTGCTCGGCGCGGACGTACTGCGCCTGGACGCGCCCCTGCTGCCCGAACTCCCCGACCAGCATGCCGACACGGGCTTCGGGAAGCGGTCGGCGACGCTGGACCTGGCGGCCGACCGGCGGACCTTCGAGGAGCTGCTCGCGGCGGCGGACGTGGTCGTCACCGGATACCGGCCGGGCACGCTGGACCGGTTCGGGCTGTCACCGCGGGCGCTGGCGGAGCGGCGGCCGGGCATCGTCGTGGCGCAATTGTCGGCCTGGGGCGCGTACGGGCCCTGGCGTGAGCGGCGCGGGTTCGACAGTCTCGTGCAGGTGGCCACCGGGATCGCGGCGGTGGAGGGGTCGGTGGAGCAGCCGGGGGCGCTGCCCGCACAGGCCCTCGACCACGGCACGGGGTACCTGCTGGCGGCGGAGGTGCTGCGGGCGCTGACCGAGCAGTCGCAGGAGGGCGGCAGCCGGTTCGTACGGCTGGCGCTGGCGCGGACGGCGGAGTGGCTGATGAACGGCATCCCGGCCGACTCCCCCGGGGATGCTCCGTACGACGGGCCCGATGCCTGGCTCGCCGAGACGGACAGTGGCATCGGGCGGCTGCGGTACGCCCTGCCGCCGGTCTCCTTCGCCGGCGGGCCGACGGACTGGGCGCGCCCACCGGGGCCGTGGGGGGCGGATCCCGCGCGGTGGGCGTGAGCGGCGGCCGACCAAAAGACGTACCTCTGGGCGGAATGCCGTACCGCCAGATGTTCTCCCGGACTTGCCCCGTTCTGCGACAGCTGGTGAAGATCACGAGGTGACCTTGACAAGACCCACGGCGGGGGCCTCCGACGCGACCGGGCCCTCGCCCCGCTCCGGTACCGGCACGGCTGTCGCCCTCCTCGTGCTGGTGACGCTCGGCGCTCTGATCCCGCTGCTGGGCCCGTCCGCCGCGCTGGACGGCACCGGAGAGGCCGCGGCGCCCGGTATCGGCGGCATCGCGCTGCTGCGGGCGGTGCTGTTCGCGGCGCTGTGCGTCCCCGTGGGCGAGCTCTTCGTGAACCGGCTGGCCCGTACCCTGCCCGGCGCTCCCCCGGCCGCGCCGCGCGGCTGGGCCCCGTACGCGGCCGCCGCCGGTTTCGTCGCCGCGCTGGGGCTCGCCTCGGTGGTGGCGACCGGCAACCTCGTGCCGCACAGCCTCGCCGAGATCGACATCGGCGGCCTGTACGAGTCCCGGGACGGCAAGCTCGCGCTCCTGGAGGTCAACGCGTTCCTCCTGGCGGGCCTGTGCTCCCGCTCGGCCCGCCCCGCCGTCCAGGTCTGGCCGCCGGCCGCGGTCGTCGTGGCGGAAGCCCTGCGTGCGCATCCCACGACCGAGCAGAGCCCGTTGGTCGGGTCGGGGCTGACCCTGGTCCATCTGACCTGTGCGGCGCTGTGGGTGGGCGGGCTGCTGTACGTGCTGCGGACGTTGCGCGTGTGGGGGCCGACGGAAGCGGGCGCGGCTCTGCTGGGCCTCTACGCGCGCGTGGCCGTGGTCCTGCTCGCCGTGATCACCGCCACCGGGGTGTGCAGCACGCTGCGCCGGATGCCGCCGGGCACGGTCCTGCACCAGCTGACGGCGACCGCGTACGGGCGGGTGCTGCTCGCCAAGGTGCTGCTCGTGGCCGTGGTCGCCGCGCTCGCCCTGTGGGCGCGGTTCCGGCTGCGCCGGGCGCCCGACCCGCTGACCGCCTGCTCCCCCGCGCGGGCGGAGGTCGTCGCGCTGGGCGTGGTGGTCGTGGTGTCGGGGCTGCTGACGGCGCTGCCGGTGCCGATCCGCTGGTGAGCCGCTTTTGGGACGGTCAGTTGGCGATGAGCACCTTGAGGGCCGTCCGCTCGTCCATCGCCTTGTAGCCGGCCGGGACGTCCTCCAGGCCGAGGGTCAGGTCGAAGACGGGCGACGGGTCGATGGTGCCGTCCAGGACGTCGGGCAGCAGCTCGGGGATGTACGCGCGGACCGGTGCGACACCGCCGCGCAGCGCGATGTTCCGGTCGAACATGACGCCGAGGTCGATCCCGGTGCCGCTGCCGTGCGGCACGCCCACCCAGCCGACGGTGCCGCCGTCGCGGGCGATGTCGACCGCGGTGCGCATCGACTGCTCGGTGCCGACGGCCTCGACGACGGCGTGCGCGCCCTGGCCGCGGGTGAGTTCACGGACGGCCTCGACCGCCGCGTCCCCGCGCTCGGCGACCACGTCGGTGGCGCCGAAACGGCGGGCGATGTCGGTCCGGGCCCGGTGGCGGCCGAGCGCGATGATCCGTTCGGCGCCCAGCCGCTTGGCGGCGAGCACCGCGCACAGGCCGACGGCCCCGTCACCGACGACGGCGACCGTGGCACCCGCGCGGGCTCCGGCGCCGAGGGCGGCGTGGTGGCCGGTGCCCATGACGTCGGAGAGGCTCAGCAGGGCGGTCAGCAGACGGTCGTCGGAGGCCGCGTCCTTGGGCAGCTGGACGAGGGTGCCGTCGGCGAAGGGCACGCGCACGGCCTCGCCCTGGCCGCCGTCGTAGCCGACGGAGCCCCAGAAGCCGCCGTGCTCGCAGGAGGTGTTCAGGCCCTCGCGGCAGTAGTCGCAGACGCCGTCGGACCACATGAAGGGCGCCACGACGAGGTCGCCGCGGCGGACGGTGCCCACCTCGGAACCGGTCTCCTCGACGACGCCGAGGAACTCGTGCCCGATGCGCTGCCCCGGCTGCCGCGTGGCCGTGCCGCGGTACGCCCACAGGTCGCTGCCGCAGATGCAGGAGCGCAGGACGCGGACCACGGCGTCGGTGGGCAGCTGCACCACGGGGTCGGGCACGTCCTCCACGCGCATGTCGAAGGGGGCGTGGATGGTGGTGGCGCGCATGGCGAGGATCCTTCTCGTCTGTGGTGGTACGTGCGCTCAGGGGGTGGTCGGGCGCACTTCACCGTACGCCGACTCCCGCGGCCGTCGCTCGCCGAGTACCCCGGTGACCAGCAGGGACTGCGCGGCGATGTAGGTGAGCATGATCCACAGGTCCGGCCGGGGCGGCTGGGGCCACTCCGCGACGCCGGTCGCGATGAGACTGTCGGAGAGCACGAAGAGCGCGCCGCCGAGCCCGGCGAGGAGTCCGAGCCGGGTGGCGGCCGTGTACGCCATGGCGGTCAGCAGCAGGCTGTATCCCGCGACGGGGACCCGCAGGTCGGCGGGCAGGTCCGGCCAGAGCAGGGCGACGCTGGCGACGAGGACGACGGCGTAGGCGGGGGCGAGGAAGGCACCGCGCGCGCGTGCCTCGCCGTACGGCCCGAAGAGCGCGAGGTAGCAGACGTGCCCGGCGGCGAAGCAGCCCATGCCGGCGAGGAAGGCGGGCTCGGCGTCGAGGAGGAGCAGGGTGTCGCCGCCCCAGCCGCACAGCAGGGCGGCGATCAGGAGCCGGGGCGCGCCGCGGGACGCCGCGCAGGCGGCGAGCAGCGGCATCAGGAGGGGCTTGGCGACGGTGTGCCCGGCGTCCCAGCCGGCGGCCAGGGAGACGAGGTCGACGACGGCCGTGAGGGCGAAGGCTCCTGCGAGCGGGCGTCTCACGCGGCCACGGTCTCCTCGGCCGGTTCCGCCACCGGCGCCGGCTTCCACCCCGGCCCCCGGAACACCCGCCCCGCGCGCTCGCGCCAACTGTGCGCCGCCTTGATGTCCTTGACGATCGAGACGTACTCATGCGTGGCGACCTTGATCGGGTTGAACGTGTTGATGTTCTTGGTCAACCCGTAGACGGGCCGTTCGGTCTCGGCGACGAACGACCCGAAGAGCCGGTCCCAGACGATGAGGATGCCGCCGAAGTTGCGGTCCAGATAGCCGCCCTGGGAGGCGTGGTGGACCCGGTGGTGGGAGGGCGCGTTGAAGACGAACTCGAACCATCGGGGCATCTTGTCGATGCGCTCCGTGTGGATCCAGAACTGGTAGACGAGGTTCGCCGAGGAACAGAAGGCCAGGGCCGCGGGGTGCACGCCGGCGGCGATCAGGGGCACGTAGAACGGCCATACGGTGAGCGTGGTCCACGGCTGGCGCAGGGCGGTGGTGAGGTTGAACTTCTCGCTGGAGTGATGGACCACGTGACAGGCCCACAGGATGCGGATGACGTGGTGGCCGCGGTGCGACCAGTAGTAGAAGAAGTCCTGCGCGAGCAGCATCAGCGGGACGGTCCACCACAGCACGGGGACGCGCAGGGGCGTGAGTTCGTGGATCGCCGTGTAGATCGCGACGATCGGGATCTTCCAGAGGAAGTCGAAGGCGAGGCTTCCCAGCCCCATGCCGACGCTGGTGGCGGCATCCTTCGTCTCGTATCCGGCGGCATCCTCGTCGGGATGGATGCGGACGCTGATCACCTCGACCACGGTGAGCAGCACGAAGGCGGGTATCGACCACAGCACGACATCGGGCAGGTTCGGCATGTGGGCACCGTAGAACCGCTGGTCGGCCGCGGCTAGACGTTGTTACTGACAAGTATTACAGCGAGTACGCGCTTACTTGTTGGCGATCTCCACCAAAGCCACCACCGGCGGTTTCAGACTCCGGCCGCCCCCAGCAGCGCCCCCGCCGCATACGTCACCCCCATCGCCAGCGCCCCGCCCGCCACGTTCCGCAGCGCCGCGCGGACCGGGTCGGCGGCGCCGAGGCGGGCGCTGCTCCAGCCGGTGAGGACGAGGGCGGCGAGGGAGGAGAGGACGGTGACGGCGAGCCGCCAGCCGGTGGGCGGGAGGACGATGGCGAGGAGCGGGAGCAGGGCGCCGACCGTGAAGGACAGGAAGCTCGCCCACGCGGCGTGCCAGGGGTTGGTGAGCTGGTCGGGGTCGATGCCGAGCTCCACGCGCGCGTGGGCTCTCAGGGCGTCCCGCTCCGTGAGCTGGACGGCCGCCTCACGGGCCACGTCCCGGGACAGGCCCCGGTCCTGGAGGAGGTGGGTGAGCTCCTCCAGTTCGGCCTCGGGCTGCTCGCGCAGCTCCCGTTTCTCGACGGCGAGGGCGGCCTTCTCGGAGTCCCGTTGGGTGGAGACGGAGACGTACTCCCCGGCGGCCATCGACATCGACCCCGCGAGGAGTCCCGCGAGGCCCGCCGTCAGGAGGGCCGAGCGGTCGTCCGTGGCGCCGGCGACGCCGACGACGAGGCCCGCGGTGGACACGATGCCGTCGTTGGCTCCGAGGACGGCCGCCCGCAGCCAGTTCAGCCGCTCGGCGAGCGCGCCGCCGTGGGCCTCGTCATGCGTGGGTTCGGTCACAGACGGGAGGATCGCACCCCGGGGGCCCTCCGGTCCGCACCGACGCTCACCAGACCCGTACCGACGCCCCCTTCGCGAACACCGGGCTCGTGGCGTCCGCCGGCGGCTCGGTGAGCGGCTCGGCGATCTCCTCGACCGTCGGGCCCACCTTCGCCGCGATGGGGTCGAGGAGGTCCAGGTCGAAGCCGTACACGCGCGCGGCGTTGCCGCCGACCATCGCGGCGACCTCCTCGCGGGGCACGCGCGCGTACGCGAACCTCAGGGCCTCCCGCGAGTACGGATACGTCCCCTCGTCGTGCGGATAGTCGCTGCCCCACATGATCTTGTCGATGCCGATCCGGTCGCGCAGCGGCACCTCGTGCGGGCGCATGAAGCTGGCGCCGACGAAGCAGTTGTCGCGCCAGACCTCGGAGGGCGCGTTGCCCATGCGGGCGGCCAGGCCCGCGCCGAACTTGGACTCCGCCGTGGACGCCCGCGTCGCGGCGGCGACCAGGCGCCCGTGGTAGTAGTCCAGCATCTCCAGCACACCCGGGATCCACCCAGACCCCTGTTCGGTGAGCACGAGCCTCAGCTGCGGGTGACGGCGGAAGGCGCCGCCGAACACCAGGTGCCACAGCGCCCGGTGCGAGAACCAGGTCGTCTCCACCATGAAGACCGCGCGCGCCGCCGGTTCCTCGCCGAGCGGCGGGGAGGCCGAGCCCGCGTGGTGGTTGACGGGGACGCCGAGCTCCGCGCAGACGGCCCAGATGGGGTCGTACGTCGACGAGTAGAGTTCCGGGAGACCGCTGCCCGGCGGTGTGCCCGGCAGCAGCAGGCCGCCCTTGAGGCCCGCCGCGACGGATCGCCGGATCTCCTTCACCGCCTCCTCGACGTCGTTGAGCAGGATCTGGAAGACGCCCGCCCGCCGCCCCGGGGCCGCCGCGCAGAAGTCCGCCAGCCAGCGATTGTGGGCGCGCAGACCGGCCCAGCGGTGCTCGAACTCCCCGGCGTCCGGGGCGGGCGCCATGAGCGAGCCGGACGGGAAGAACGGCGGGATGGTGTTGGGGAACACCACCTCCGCGACGATCCCGTCCTCCTCCAGCTCCGCGAGCCGTCGCTCGGAGTTCCAGTTCTTGTCGGCGGTGTCGGCGAGCAGGTCCTCGTAGGGGTTGACGTACGTCGCCGCCCACGCGTCGAACTCGTCGTGGTACCGCCGCTCCAGATAGGGCTTGTAGTCCAGCAGGTCGGCGCCCGCGTGGCAGTCGGCGGAGATGACCGTGTAGCGATCGGTCACGGCGTCACCCCCAGGGCCGGGAAGTCATGGTCGGTCAGCCAGTGCCGGCCGACCTCGCGCGAGCGCGCCCAGGACGCCTCGACGGCCGCCTGGTCGGCGGACTGGCCGAGTTCGGCGGGGGTGGGGCCGATACGGCGGGCGAGCGGGGTCAGCTTCGCCACGTCGAAGCCGAAGACCTCGGCCGCGGCCAGCCCCAGCATGCGGCGGGTCTCCGCGACCGGGATGTCGTGGAAGGTGCGCCCGAGCCACGCGCGCGTGTCGGGCCAGGTGCCCTCGGGGTGCGGGAAGTCGCTGCCCCAGAGGATGTTGTCGACGCCGATCTCGTAACGCTGGGCGAGTTCGCGGCGCTTGGTGTTGGTCGCGCAGATGAAGACCTGCCGGTCGAGGTACTCGTGGGGCGGACGCCTCACCTGCTGGAAGGGGGAGAGCTTCTTGCCGCCGTGTGCGCCGAGGTAGAGGCGGTCCATGAACCACAGCAGGTTCGGCAGCCACCAGCAGCCCGACTCGGCGACACCGAACTTCAGCCCCGGATGGCGTTCGAAGACGCCCGACCAGAGCAGGAACCACAGCGGTCGCGCGGGCCACCAGGTGACCTCGGAGACGAAGATCCCGAGGTGGTCGCCGTACTCGTGGCGCGGCGCGGCGCCGGAGTGGGTCATCACCGGCATCCCGCATTCGGCGGCCGCCGCCCACACCGGGTCGTAACGGTGGTCGTGGTAGGGCTCCTTGTCGACCCACATGGACGGGATCATCAGCGCGCCGAGCCCGGTCTCCCTGGCCCGGTACACCTCGGCGACGACCTGCTCGGTCGGGGCCGTGACCGGCAACAGGGCCACCCCGCAGTGCCGTTCGGGGTGTTCGGAGACGAAGTCGGCGAGCCAGCGGTTGTGCGCCCGCGCGCCCGCCATGCCGAGTTCCGGATCCTGATCGCCGGAGAGCCCGAGCCCCACCCCGAAGGGCGCGGCGGTCTGGCTGTCGACCGCGTCGGCGTCCGGGAAGACGACCTCGGCGGCCACCCCGTCGCCGTCGAGCTCCTTGAGCCGCTGCGCGGTGTCCCAGCCCCCGCGCAGGCCCTCCTCGTTGTCCTGGAACCACTTGTTCGCGAACGCCTCGTTGCGGATGCCGAGCCGGGTCATCTCCTCGCGGCGCCGGTCGCGCCCGGCGAGGAAGTCGTCGAACTCCCGGTGGAAACGGGAGTCCAGATAGGGCCGGTACTCCTCGGTGGGCAGTCCGGCGTGGCAGTCGGAGGAGATGATCAGGTACGGGTCGTCCTGGTCGGTCATCGCAGCCCCTCAGTCCAGGATGAAGCTCTCTAGGTACGACGGGTCGGCGCGGTCGAGCATCGACTGCGCCCGCGCCCTGATCTGGGCGTCACTGTGCTCGCTCGGCGGCAGCATCCAGAAGCGGTCCGCGCGGATGCCGTCGACGACGGCCTCGGCCACCTCCTCCACCGGCGTGAACTGCACCTGCCGGCCCGCCTCCTTCATCGCGGCCTCCCACTGGTCGAGGCTGCGGTACGGCGTCCGGCGCGGCCGTTCCTTGGCGTACCGGTCGGGCCGGTTGCGGTGCGACTCCCACAGGCCCGTGCGGAGCATGTGCGGGCCGGGGAAGAGGACGGAGGCGCCCACGCGTGCGTGCTCCGCCTTGAGGTGGGCGTACAGGGACTCGGTCATCGTCACGACGGCCGCCTTGGTGACGGCGTACACGGAGGCGGTGGGCAGCGGGGCGATACCCCCGTCGCCGGAGGACGTGTTGACCACGTGACCGGGTCGACCCGACGTGATCATGCGGGGCACGAACGCCTGGATGCCGTGGAAGACACCCCATACGTTGACGGCGAACGCCCACTTCCAGTCGTTCGGCTCGTGCTCCCACATCCGGCCCTCGGCGCCCGAGCCGACCCCGGCGTTGTTGCACAGCACGTGGACGGCCCCGTACGTCTCGTAGGCGAAGTCCGCCAGCTCCAGGACCTGTTCGCGCTCACCGACGTCCACCACGCGCGCGTGCACGTCCGCGCCGTCCGCGCGAAGCCCCGCCACGGCCTTCTCCAGGGCGCCCTCCTCGACGTCCGCGAGAACGACCTTGAGCCCTTCGGCGGCGAACCGCCGGACCATCGCGAGGCCGATGCCGCTCGCCGCGCCGGTGACCACGGCGACCTGTCCTTCCGCGAGGTCCATCACGCACTCCCCTCGGGAGGCGCGTCGAGGACCTGCGCCGGATCGTCGTAGCGCTGATGGATGTACGGCAGCAACGCCCGCGCGTCGACCCGCTCGATCACCTTGCCCCGCTGGTCGCTGGTCTTCTCGCCGATGGTGATCTCGACGAGGCGGCACACCGGGAGGTCGGCGACCGGGTCGTACATCGACTCGCGCAGGACGACGTCGCCGGTGATCCGCTCCAGCTTGCGGACCTTCTCGTTGCGCACACAGCGCACGAGCACGGGGTCGGAGTCGAAGCCCGAGCCGTCCACGGCGGGCAGGAACTTGAAGTAGAAGTCGGTCTTCCGGACCGGCTCCGGCGGCGGCAGTTCGCCGGCGACCGCGCCGCGCACCTCGACGAAGGCGATGCCGTGGCGGGCGAGGAACGCGCGGACGGTCAGGCCGTCACGCTCGACGACCACCTCACCGAGCTTCTTGGGTTCCCCGAACACCTCACGGCCGCCGACCAGGGCCCGTTCGTGGGTCATCGGCATGACGAGGGGATACCAGCCCTCGACGCCGTCATGGGCCGCGGCGACCGCGAACGAGCCCGCGCCGAGCGGATATCCGGGCAGGTCGACCTTGCTGATGTTGACCCGGGCCAGCGGCCGGTCCGTGGGTTTCAGAGGTGGTGGCAGGACCGCCGCGAGCGCGTCCGGGTCGGTCTCCCAGACCGCCACCACTCCGGTGGACCAGATGTCGGGGAGCCTGGAGCTCGCGGTGCGCGCGGCGGTGATCTCCGCCTCGGTCCGTGCGCCGTACCGTACGCGTGCCATGCCGTACCGCCCTTCTTCTGATGGGCCGTCACCTGTAACACAGTTACAGCACTCGTCCCGCAGGGTAAATAGGCATGCACGAGACGGACTTGGGGGCACCATGGCGAGACCGTCGCTCACCCGGGACGAGGTCCTGGACACCGCCGCGAACCTGGTGCGGCAGCACGGCCCCGAGGCGCTGACGATGCGCAAGCTCGCCGCCGAACTGGGCACCGCCGTGACCTCGATCTACTGGCATGTCGGCAACCGGGAGTCGTTGCTGGACGCGCTCGTGCAGCGGACCGTGGCCGACCTGGGCGAGTTCCGGCCGGTCGGGCGCACCCCGGCCGAGCGGGTCGTCTCGCTGGCCCGCATCCTGCGCCGGCGGCTGCGCGCCCATCCGCATCTGATCGCGATGGCACACGAACGCGGCCTGACCGAGCGGATGTTCCTGCCCGCGCGGGAGGCGCTGGTGCGCGAGGTGCACGCGGCCGGGCTGCGCGGCGCCCGGGCGGCGGAGGCGGTGCGGGCGGTGCAGTTCCAGGTCGTGGGCTTCGTCCTCGTCGAACGCAACCGGGAGCGCGCGCCCGTGCAGCATCCCGCGCAGGAGACGACCGGCTACGACGACCCGGAGCTCACCCGCGCCTTCGCGCGGCCGGTGAACGAGGAGCGGCTGTTCGTCACGTCCGTGCGGGCGTTGACGCGATCGCTGCTCGAAGACACATGACGCAAACAAATAAGTGGCGCCGTACAGACGGCTCTTCTACATTCGTGATCGCGGGGGCGGCTCCGCAAGCGTGCTTCCTTCTCCCTTTCCGACGCTGACAGCGCGCTCACTCCCCGCCCCTCGCCTTCTTCCTCTCTTCCTTCCCGCCGGGGGCCTCCGCTTGTCCGTACTGTCGTCCGTGCTGCTCCGCCGCCTTCGTACCGTCTACGTCGACCAGGCCGGGCCACGCCCGGGCGACCCGTCGACGACGCCAGGGCTCGTCGCGCTCGAAGCCGAGCTGCTGGACCGGGGATTCGCACCGACGGCGGAGCTGCGCGCGGCGCTCGCCTGGCTGGGACCCGCCGGCCTCGGGGACGCGGGCCGGCAGCTGGTCGGGCACATCGACGCCGAACTGGGCGCGGACCGCACCCATATGCCGATGTTCCGCAGCTTCCCGGCCTCGGTGCCGGACGACACGTTCCAGCTGTACGTCGACCGGATCTTCACCCTGCTGCTGCAGTGGCCGACCCAGCCGTGTGTGCTGTGCGGCACGGTCGGCAGCGTGCACCCGGTGTCGCCGTGCGCGCATCTGGTGTGCCGGGAGTGCTGGGACGGCGCGGACTACGCGGGCTGCCCGGTCTGTCATCGCCGTATCGACCGGGCCGACCCCTTCCTGAAGCCGGAGCACCCGCGCCACGAGCGCGAACTCGCCGTCGGTCCGCTGAAGTTGCTCGCCCTCGGAGTGGACGCGAAGGCGGACGCGGTCCGGGCCCTGCTGAAACTGCTGGCCCGTCGTACCCCGCTGCCGCCGCAGGACCGGGACGACGTGCGGATCCTGCTGGCGCACGCACCGGCCGACCTCGGCTGGTTCCCGGCGGACATCCCGGTGCGGCAGACGAAGGCGCTGGTCCTCGGCACACTGCTGCGCGACCGGAACACGCGCGTGACGGCGACCGGGCTCCTCGCCACGCATCTGACGACCGCGACGGACGTGCTGCGGTTGCTGTGCGTGTGGTCGGGCGGCGAGGCCGATCTGCTCGCCCCGCCCCGTATGCGCTCCCTGCCGCGCGCGCTGCGCCGAGACCTGCTCGGCACACTCGACGGCCTGGCGGTGCCCTCGCTGGTCGAGGACGTGCTGCGGCACCCGGGCGCCTGGAAGCGCGCCGCCGAGATCCTGCACCCCTACGAACAGCACGCCCGCCATCCCCGGGCCGCGCTCGCGTTCGCCGTCCTGCGCGGCACGGACACGTCCGAGGGCGCGCTCGGCGAGGCGCTGCTGCGGACCGCCGCCGGACACCCGGACGCGGTGCGGGTCGACGGCGTCCGCGTCAGGCCGGCCACCTGGGCGGCAGGCGTCGAACAGGCGCTGCACGAGAAGGACATGACGGCCGCCCTGGAGCTGCTCGCCCAGCGGCCGGGCGAACTGCTGCGCAGGCTCGACCATCTGCTGCGGCTGCGCGAACTCGACGTACTGCCACAGGGGTTCGGGGACGTCCTGCGCCGTGTGCTGCCCAAGGCGGGGCCGGGTCCGCTGCTGGCCGCGCTCGGCCGGATGCGGATCCGTCATCTGCCGGGCGGGCGGCGGGTGTTCTTCCCCCGCGGGCAGGTCACCCACTCCTTCACGATCGACGACACGCGCGTGCCGCTGTCGTCGGAGGTGACGGACGGGGTGTGCGCGCTGCTGGAGGCCGAGGCGCTGCGCCGCCTGGCCGACGGGCCCCGGCTCGACCTGGCCGTGCTGGACTCGGCGCTGACCGGTCTCGCGGTGCCGGCCGCCGAGAGCGCCGCCGCGAAGGCGCTCGTGACGGTGCCGCGCGGCAGCACTCAGCCGCTGCCCGAGGGGGAGGTCCTGCGGCTCTTCCTGCACTGGATGGAGCCCGCCGGCACCCGGGTGGACCTGGACCTGTCGGTGGCGCTGTACGACGAGGAGTGGAAGTTCGCGGGTCTGTGCGACTACACCAACCTCGTGTACGAGGGCCGTTCGGCGGTCCACTCCGGTGATCTGGTCTCGGGGCCCGCGCCGGACGGGGCGACCGAGTACGTCGACCTGGACCTCGGTGCGCTCGCCGACCGCGGGGTGCGGTTCGCGCTGCCCGTCGTCTTCAGCTTCAACGACGTTCCGTTCGAGGCGCTCCTGGACGCCTTCGCCGGCTTCATGGCGCTGCCGTCCGCCGCCCTGGAGGACCGTGACGCGTCCTACGACCCGCGCACGGTCCGTCAGCGGTACGACCTGGCGGGCGACTCGCGCATCCACGTCCCGATGCTGGTCGACCTGGACCACCGCACGTTCCTGTGGACCGATCTGCATCTGCCGGCCGCCGAGGGCTTCCATAGTCTGTACGCGCACGGGGCCGACCTGGGGCGGGTCGCCGAGGACCTGCATCAGTACTTCTCCTGCGGCCGTACGACCCTGTGGGACCTGGCCGTATGGCGGGCGACCGCGCGGGGCGACGAGGTCGCGGTGGTACGGCGCGCGCCGCATCCGCGCGCGGTGGACGAGCTCTGGCACTACCGGCGGCACATCGGGGAACCGGACACGGAGTTCGCGGCACGCGTGCGTGCCCTGGAGCCGCCGGAGAGCCGGCGGCCGTCCGAGGACGCCGACGCCCTCGCGGGTGAAGCGGCCGCGAAGAAGCAGGTGTTCCTCGCGTTGGTCCACGGCGCAGTGGCCCCCGAGGGTGCGGCCGGATCGGTGTACCGGCTGCTGCCGGGGCCCGTCGACGGCTGCGGTCTGGAGGCGCTGACGGCGGGGGACCTGGTCGCGGCGCTGGGGTGAGCGGGCGGGCCCGGCGGACAACTGCCGGGCTTCGGTGCGAGATTGGTGGCCCTACGCGCGCGTGCGTACGGTTCCTCACGCCTGTGTACGAACTCACGGCACCGCCCGCCGCCGCACACCGGCCCCTCTCGGCCGGGTGCGCGCGGCGCTGTCAGTGAGGGCCCGTATCCTCAGGGACCATGCTCGAAGACCAGTCGACCGCAGCGTCCTCCCCCACAACGTGGCCGGCCGCGTATCCGCAGGGGTACGCGGTCGTCGACGTGGAGACCACCGGCCTCGCCCGGGACGACCGGATAATCTCCGCGGCCGTCTACCGGCTGGACGCCCACGGCGAGGTCGAGGACCACTGGTACACGCTGGTCAACCCGGAGCGCGACCCCGGCCCGGTGTGGATCCACGGTCTGACGAGCGATGTGCTTCAGGGCGCGCCCCTCTTCCCGGACATCGTCGAGGAGTTCTCGTCCCGGCTGGACGGCCGGGTGCTCGTCGCGCACAACGCGGTCTTCGACTGGCAGATGATCGCGCGGGAGTACGCGCGCGCGGAGCGCGAGGCTCCGGTGCGCCAGCGGCTGTGCACCATCGCGCTGTCCAAGGAGCTGGCCCTGCCGCTGCCCAACCACAAGCTGGAGTCGCTGGCCGCCCACTTCGGCGTCGTACAGCAGCGCGCGCACCACGCGCTCGACGACGCGCGCGTGCTCGCGGAGGCGTTCCGGCCGAGCCTGAGGGCCGCGGCCGAGGGCGGCGTACGGCTGCCGCTGCACGAGTGCCGGCCGCTGACCGAGTGGACGGACCGGGCCGTGCCCCGGCAGCAGCAGTCGAGCTACGGCAGCTACCGGCCCACCAGTTGGCGCCCCGCCCGCAAAAGGCCCGCATGCCCCTATCCCAACCCGGGCCGTTACGAAGAGGGCAAACCGCTCAAGCAGGGCATGCGGATCGCCTTCTCCGGAGACACCTCCACCGAGCGCGACCTCCTGGAGGACCGCGCGATCGAGGCCGGGCTGCACGTGGCCACCAGCATCTCCCGGCTGACCAGCCTGCTCGTCACCAACGACCCGGACTCGGGCACGTCCAAGGTGGTCAAGGCCCGCCAGTTCGGCACACCGGTCGTCGACGAGGCGGCCTTCGGGCAACTCCTCGGCAATGTGGCACCGGCGTCGCGGGGATGACCGTACGGACGGGTGATTGCGCCGCGACTCGCCCGCCGCCGCCTCGCCCGCGCCGGACCGACGGCCCACCCTGTGGCCCATGGCGACTTGCGAAGTATGCGGAAACAACTACGGCATGACCTTCGAGGTGCACGCACAGGGAGCAGTGCACGTGTTCGACTGCTTCTCCTGTGCGATCCACCGCATGGCCCCGATCTGCGAGCACTGCCGGGTGCAGATCATCGGCCAGGGCGTCGAGGTCGAGGGCCACTGGTTCTGCGGCGCCCACTGCGCCCGCGCGGAGGGAAAGGTGGGCATCGTCGACCGCGTCTGACCACACCCCTGTGCGAACACCCCATGGCCCGAGTTGTACGGTCATGGGGTGTACCGCTTCCTGTTGTCCCGGCAGTGGGTGATCCTCACGCTGGTCGCCCTCGTCCTCATCCCCACGATGATCCGGCTGGGCATCTGGCAGATGCATCGCTACGACGAGCGCAGCGCCCGCAACCAGCTGGTCTCCGACGCGCTGTCCGCCGACCCGGTGCCGGTGGAGCGGATGACGGCCGCCGGGCACACGGTCACCAGCAAGGAGCGGTACCGGTCGGTGACCGCGACGGGTCGCTTCGACACCGATGACGAGCTCGTCGTCCGCCGCCGCACCAACTCCGACGACGAGGTCGGCTACCACGTCCTGACCCCGTTCGTCCTGAAGGACGGCAAGGTGCTCCTGGTCAACCGCGGCTGGGTCCCCACCGGTGCCACCCAGAGCGCGTTCCCGAAGGTCCCGGCACCCCCCGCGGGCGAGGTCACCGTCACCGGGCGGCTGATGCCCGACGAGACGACCGCGGCGAGCGGCATCAAGAACCTCAAGGGTCTGCCGGGCCGCCAGATCATGCTGATCAACAGCGAGCAGGAGGCCCAGCGCCTCGGCAAGCAGGTCCTCGGCGGCTACATCGCCCTGACCACGCCCGAGCCCAAGGGCGACACCCCGGAACTGCTCGGCAGGCCGGGCAAGGAGAACGCCCCGCTGAACTACGCCTACGCCTTCCAGTGGTGGCTGTTCGCCGCGGGCGTCCCGATCGGCTGGATCGTCCTGGTCCGGCGCGAGCTGCGGGACCGCCGGGAGGCGGCGGAGAAGGAGACAGCGGAGCAGGCGGAGCCGGCGGCGGTCTGAGACGGGCGACGCCGGTCCCTGCCCCTCTCTCCTCCTCACACCTCCTGCCGGTCGCGCCAGTAGAGAAACGTGCGCTCCGGCGCCGGCAGCAGCTCCCACGGATGCCTCGTCATATGGCGCCCGATACGCCGGAAGACGGGTGCGGCCTCGTTCGGGCGGTGGGTGCGGACCAGGGCGAAGGCGAGGAGGTTGAGGTCGGCGACGGCCTCGGCATGCGGCGTGGCGGCGGTGCGGAACCAGCCGGCCAGCGCCGTCTCGATCTCCTCGGCGGCCCGGGCCTCGTTCCAGTGGGCGTCGGCCCCGAGCCCCGTCCGCCCCCGCAGGTTCCGGTGCGCGACCAGTTCGACGCGGGCCGCCAGGGGAAGCAGGGCCAGAGGTGATCCGTGCGGTGCGCGGGCGGCCGCGTGCGCGGCGAAGTCCGTCATGGCGGTGACCGTGCCGGGTCCGCTCGGCGACAGATGGTGCAGCAGCCGGTGGTAGGCGCCCCGGTGCCAGGGTGCGCGCTGGACGGCCTGGGTCCACACCGGCACGGCGTCCCGGACCGGGGCGGCGTGCGCGTACATCACGTCCAGCAGGGCCAGCCACGGGGTCGGGTCCTCGGGGCAGGCGTCGGCGGCACGCAGGCACGCCTGTTCGGCCTCCCGGGCGGCGGCCCACCCCTCGGAACCGGCCCGCGCGGACCGTACGCAGGCTCGCAGCACCAGGGCGTCCCCGTCGCCGGGCCGCTCGGCGGTCCAGCGTTCGCAGACCGCGGGCGGCAGCTCGCCCGCCAGTACGGACATCCGGTGCCACCGGCGGTCCCAGTCGCGGCCCGTGTCGCGCAGCAGGTCGACCGGCTGCCACGGGGGGCGGGTGCGGCCGGCGCCCAGGCCGTGCAGCTGAGGGGTGGGGCGCAGCTCCGTCAGGGTCGTGTGCAGCGCGTCGTCGTCGAGGGCGGGGCGGACCAGCAGGGCGGGGCGGCGTCTGAACATCTCGGTCCCGGAGGTGAGTCGTCGGGGACCGCGGGGCGGTGTGCGCGCCCCGCGGTCCCCCGGCGGTGGAGGTCAGCAGCAGCGGCCCTGCGGGTGGGCCTCCTGGTGCCGGGTGCGCAGCACCTGGTAGTCGCGCCGGGTCGGTACGGGGGCGAGCGGGTGGTGGCGGAGCCGGTGTTCGCAGTAGCGGTCGTACTCCGTCTCCCCGGTGAGCTCCCGCAGGTACCAGCGGACGGCCCGCGCCCAGCGCCGGACGCTCATGACCGCGCTCCGGCCAGCGGTGCCTCACCGGCCTGCTCGGGCATCTCGATGCGGGACTCGACGTAGGGCGCCTCGCTCGTCGGCAGGGTGCCCGGTGCACGGACGGCCCGGACGCACACCACCGCCGCGTTGACGATCACGACCGCGACGAGCAGCAGGAACAGGGCGATCAGTACGCCGTCGACGGTGGAGTTGGTGACCACGGTCCGCATGTCGTCGAGGGACTTGGCGGGCGGCAGCACCTGGCCGGCGTCGATGCCGTCGGCGTACTTGGCGCGCTGGGCGAAGAAGCCGACGCGCGGGTCGTCGGAGAAGATCTTCTGCCAGCCGGCGGTGAAGGTGATCGCGACCACCCAGGCCAGCGGGACGCCGGTGACCCAGGCCCAGCGCAGCCGCCCGGACTTCACCAGGACCGTGGTGCACACCGTCAGGGCCACGGCCGCCAGCAACTGGTTCGCGATGCCGAAGAGCGGGAAGAGCTGGTTGATCCCGCCGAGCGGGTCGGTGGCGCCGCTGTGGAGGAAGTAGCCCCAGGCCGCCACGACGAGTCCGCTGCACAGCCAGATGCCCGGCTTCCAGTTGACCCGGCCGACCGGCTTCCACACGTTGCCGAGCATGTCCTGGAGCATGAAGCGCCCGACCCGGGTGCCCGCGTCGACGGTCGTGAGGATGAACAGCGCCTCGAACATGATCGCGAAGTGGTACCAGAAGGCCTTCATGGCCGTCCCGCCGAAGACCCCGGAGAAGATCTCGGACATGCCGACCGCGAGGGTCGGGGCGCCGCCGGAGCGGGCGATCAGTGTCTGCTCCTCGACCGCCTTGGCGGCCTGTGTGAGCTGGTCGGGCGTGATGGTGAAGCCCAGGCCCGCGACCGCGTGGGACGCCGACTCGGCCGTCGTGCCGAGCAGTCCCGCCGGGGCGTTCATCGCGTAGTACAGCCCCGGTTCCAGGGTCGCCGCGGCGATCAGCGCCATGATCGCGACGAACGACTCCATCAGCATGGCGCCGTAGCCGATCATCCGGATCTGCGACTCCTTCTGGATCAGCTTCGGGGTCGTCCCGGAGGAGACCAGGGCGTGGAAGCCGGACAGGGCACCGCAGGCGATGGTGATGAAGAGGAAGGGGAACAGCGAACCGGCGAAGACCGGGCCCGCCCCCGAGGAGGCGAAGTCGGTAACCGCGTCCGCGCGCAGCACCGGGGCGGCGACCACGACCCCCACCGCGAGCAGCGCGATCGTGCCGATCTTCATGAAGGTGGAGAGATAGTCGCGGGGGGCGAGCAGCATCCAGACCGGGAGGACGGAGGCGACGAAGCCGTAGCCGATGAGGCAGAGGACGAGGGTCGTCGGGCTCAGGGTGAAGGCCGAGGCCAGTGAGGACTCCTGGACCCAGCTGCCGCCGACGATCGCGAGCAGCAGCAGGACGACACCGATGAGGCTGGTCTCGACGACCCGGCCCGGGCGGATGCGGTGCAGCCAGAAGCCCATGAACAGGGCGATCGGGATGGTCATCGCGACGGAGAAGGTGCCCCACGGGGAGTGCGCGAGGGCGTTGACCACGACCAGGGCGAGCACCCCCAGCAGGATGATCATGATGGCGAAGACCGCGATCAGCGCCGCCGTGCCGCCCGCCCGGCCGATCTCGTCACGGGCCATCTGCCCGAGCGATGTGCCGTCCCGGCGCATGGACAGGAACAGCACGACCATGTCCTGCACCGCGCCCGCGAAGATCACTCCGGCGACGATCCACAGCGTGCCGGGCAGATAGCCCATCTGGGCCGCGAGGACCGGGCCCACGAGCGGTCCGGCGCCGGCGATCGCCGCGAAGTGGTGGCCGAGGAGCACCCGGCGGTCGGTGGGGTGGAAGTCGACGCCGTCCTCCAGGCGCTCGGCCGGGGTGGCCCGGCGGTCGTCCGGTTCCAGGACGCGCCGCACGATGAAGCGGGAGTAGAAGCGGTAGGCGATCGCGTACGAGCCGAGCGCGGCGACGACCAGCCAGACCGCGGAGATCTTCTCCCCGCGGGCCAGCGCGAGGACGCCCCAGGCGACCGCGCCGAGCAGTGCGACGGCGGCCCACAAGAGGATCGACCGAGGTGACATTCGTGACTTTTCAGGCGCCTCGAGGGCAGGCTGAAGGGCGGTTTCGGGCATGGCGGCTCCTCACCGGAAACGGTGGAACGGGAAAGGCGGTAAGAGACTCAGCGGCGATGTCGGTCCGTCAGCGCGTACGCCGCGAGCAGACACAGACCGCACCCCGGCACCCAGGCGAGCTGGTACCAGTAGAAGAACGGCGTCCCCGCGAGCCGCGGCTCGGCACCGGCGTACAGCGGAACCCACAGCAGTCCCGCGGCGGGTGCGAGCAGCAGTACGGCGATCGCGACGCGCCGTAGCCGGTGATGACCGGTCCGTGCCATGACCTGCGCTCCTCTCCCCTTCGCTGTGGGTCTGTGCAAGAGTTGCCCACCCGTCGCAGACGGTTGACAGCGAATGCCCAGAAGATTTTCCGCCGGTTCCCTGTCATCCGAACCGGCCGCACGCGCAACTCTTGCGCGAGGGTCAAGCCACACCTGCGGGCACACCAAGGACGGTGACCATGGCCGACAGCGCCATGACCGCGACGTTCCTCGCCGTGATCGGCGGAGCGTCGCTGCTCGCCGTGACCGCGCGCCGGCTGCACCAAAGCGACCGGCTGCCGTCCCTGGAGGGCTGGGCGCTCGCCGACCGCGGCCTCGGCCCGGTGTGGACCTGGCTGCTGCTGGGCGGCACGATCTTCACCGCGTACACCTTCACGGCCGTACCGGGACTGGCGTACGGCAACGGCGCGGCCGCCTTCTTCGCGGTGCCGTACACGGTGATCGTCTGCCCGATCGCCTTCGTGCTGCTCAGCCGCCTCGGGGAGGTGGCCCGGCGGCACGGCTACATCACCGCCGCCGACTTCGTGCGCGGCCGCTACGGTTCGGCGCCGCTGGCCCTGGTGGTCGCGCTGACCGGGATCCTCGCGACCATGCCGTATCTGGCGCTCCAGCTGCTCGGGATACGGGCGGTGCTGACCGCGGGCGGCGTCTATCCGCGGGGCGCGGCCGGTGATCTGGTGATGGTGGCGCTGTTCGCGGGCCTCGCGGTGGCCACCTACCGGCACGGACTGCGGGCACCCACCGTCATCTCCGCGCTCAAGGCGGTCGCCGTCTTCGTCTCGCTCACCGCCGTCACCTGGCTGGTCCTGGAACGGCTCGGCGGCCCGGGCGCCGTCTTCGACGGAGCCGCCGAACGCCTCGGCGGCCCGGCACTGCTCCTCTCCCCTGAGCAGCAGCCCTCCTACGCCACCCTCGCCCTCGGCTCCGCCCTCGCCCTGCTGATGTACCCGCACGTCCTGACCGCCGCCTTCGCCGCCGACAGCCCGCGCACCCTGCGCAAGGTCGCCGTGGCCCTGCCCGCCTGGACCGGACTGCTCGCCCTCTTCGGGTTCCTCGGCATCGCGGCGCTCGCGGCGGGCGTGCGGGCACCGGAGGGCGGCGCCGAGACCGCCGTACCGATGCTGGTCGACCGGCTGATGCCGGGACCGCTCGCCGGGCTGGTGTTCGGGGCGATCACCGTGGGGGCGCTCGTCCCGGCCGCGGTGATGTCGATCGCGGCGGCCACCAGCTTCGTGCGCAACGTCTACGTCGAGTACGTGCACCCCACCGCCACGCCCAAGCGCCAGGTGCGCATCGCCAAGGCGGTGTCGCTGACGGCGAAGGTCGGCGCGGTCGCGTTCGTGTTCGGACTGCGCGACCAGGACGCCGTCAACCTCCAACTCCTCGGCGGGGTCTGGATCCTGCAGATCTTCCCGGCCGTCGCCGTGGGCCTGTTCACCGGCCGGCTGCATCCACGGGCGCTGCTCGCCGGATGGGGCGCGGGGATGCTGTCCGGCACCTACCTGGTCGTCCGCGAGGGGTTCTCGTCGGTCGGCACCGGCCCCTTCCAGATCTACGCCGGCCTCACCGCCCTCCTGCTGAACCTGACCGTCGCCGCGATCGGCACCGCGGTCCTCGAACGACTCGGCGTCCCGCGCGGCGCCGACCTGACCGATCTGCCGTCGCGTCTGAGCCTCGGCCGGCGCCCGGAGACGGGAGCGAACAACCCGTGAGACAGCACCTGAGACACACCACCTCCGTACCGGTACCGCTCACCCCCGCGGCAGCCGATCCGGCCGAGCGGGAACGCGAGGCGGGCGTGGCCCGGCTCTTCGAGCAGCACTACGCCTCGATGCTGCGGCTCGCCGTGCTGCTCGGCGCCGACGACCCGGAGAACGTGGTCGCCGAGGCCTACTACCAGATCTACCGCAAGTGGCGGCGGCTGCGGGACACCGAGGCGGCGGAGGCCTATCTGCGCTCCACCGTCTGCAATCTGACCCGGATGCGGATACGGCACCTCCAGGTCGCCCGCAGACATGTGGAGAACCCCCCGGCCCCACTGGACGAACTCGTCGCCTCCGCCGAGAGCACCGCGCTCCTCCACGACGACCAACGCGTCCTCATCGACGCCCTCCAGCAACTGCCGCCCCGGCAGCGGGAGGCGCTGGTGCTGCGACACTGGCTCGGTCTGAAGGAGAGCGAGATCGCCTCCGCGATGGGGATCTCCTGCGGCTCCGTCAAGACGCACACGGCACGCGGCCTCGCCGCCCTGACCCAGGCGATGGAGGCCCGGCGATGAAGGACACGACTCCGGACCGCACCGAGCGGGAACTCGAAGAGGCGCTGGCCGCGTTGGCGGGCGGTGTGCACGCGGCCCCCGACGCCTATCGCACGGCACGCGGCGAGTGGCTGCGCCGCGAACGCCGCCGCCGGCTCGTCCTGGCCGTACTCATCGCGGTCGTCTTCGCGCTGGCGACGCTGATCGGCCTGTGGGTGCTGAACCAGGCGCCCACGGATCCGGGGGTCATCTTCTCCGACACACAGGTGTCACTCCCCCGGCCCTCCCCCTGATTGTCGCCGGGGTTCACCGGGAACCCGCACTCCCGTGCCCCGTATCGAGGATTACGCCCTGATCGGCGATGAACAGACAGCGGCCCTGGTCGGCAAGGACGGCAGCGTCGACTGGCTGTGCCTGCCACGCTTCGACTCCGCCGCCTGCTTCGCCAGACTGCTCGGCGACGAGGAGAACGGCCATTGGCGCATCGCACCCAAGGGCGCCGACGGGGAGTGCACCCGCCGCGCCTACCGCCCCGGCACCCTCGTCCTGGACACCGAATGGGAGACGGACGAGGGAGCGATACGCGTCACCGACCTGATGCCACAACGCCACCAAGCTCCCGACCTCGTACGCGTCGTGGAAGGTCTCAGCGGCCGGGTCACCGTGCGCAGCACGCTCAGGCTGCGCTTCGACTACGGCTCGGTCGTGCCGTGGGTACGCAGGTCCGACGGACACCGGGTGGCCGTGGCGGGGCCCGACTCGACGTGGCTGCGCAGCGAGCCCCCGGTCCGCACCTGGGGCGAGCACTTCGGCACGTACTCCGAGTTCACCGTCGAGGAGGGCGAGAAGGTCGCCTTCGTGCTCACCTGGCACCCCTCGCACGAGCCGCGCCCCGCGCTGGTCGACCCGTACGAGGCGCTGGAGTCCAGCGTCGCCGACTGGCAGGCGTGGGCGGCGCGCTGCCGCTACGACGGTCCGCACCGGGACGCCGTGGTCCGTTCCCTGATCACCCTGAAGGCGCTCACCTACCGGCCGACCGGCGGCATCGTGGCCGCGGCCACCACCTCGCTGCCCGAGGAACTGGGCGGGGTACGCAACTGGGACTACCGCTACTGCTGGCTGCGCGACTCCACGCTCGCCCTGAGCGCCCTGGCGTCGTGCGGCTACCTGGAGGAGGCCGAGGCCTGGCGGAACTGGCTGCTGCGCGCGGTCGCCGGCGACCCCGCGGACCTCCAGATCATGTACGGCCTCGCGGGCGAGCGGCGGCTGCCCGAGTACGAGCTGCCCTGGCTGTCCGGTTTCGCCGGCTCCAAGCCCGTCCGGATCGGCAACGAGGCCGTGAAACAGCTCCAACTGGACGTCTACGGCGAGGTCATGGACTCGTTGTCGTTGGCCCGTCGTGCGGGCCTGCCCGCCAAACCGCACATGTGGTCCCTGCAGAGCGTCCTGCTGGACTTCCTCCGGTCCTCCTGGCGCCAGCCGGACGAGGGGCTGTGGGAAGTGCGCGGCGGTCGCCGCGACTTCGTCCACTCGAAGGTCATGGTGTGGGTCGCCGCCGACCGCGCGGTGCGCGCCCTGGAGGCCTACCCGGAGCTGAGCGGCGACGTGGACGCCTGGCGCGCGCTGCGCGACGAGGTGCACGACGAGGTGTGCGAGAAGGGCTACGACGCCGAGCGGAACACGTTCACCCAGTACTACGGCTCGCGCGAGCTCGACGCGTCCCTGCTGCTGATCCCGCGCGTCGGCTTCCTGCCGCCCGACGACCCCCGGGTCGTCGGCACCGTCGACGCGATCCGCGAGGAGCTGGACCACGGCGGTTTCGTACGGCGGTACAGCGTCGAGGGGATGCCCGTGGACGGGCTGCCGGGCGGCGAGGGCGCGTTCCTGGCGTGTTCGTTCTGGCTCGCCGACGCCCTCCACATGACGGGCCGCACGCAGGAGGCACGGGACCTCTTCGAACGGCTGCTGGCGCTGACCAACGACGTGGGGCTGCTGGCCGAGGAGTACGACCCGGTGGGCGGCGTGCAGCTCGGCAACTTCCCGCAGGCGTTCAGCCACATCGGTCTGGTGAACACCGCCCTCGCCCTGTTCGGGGGCGAGGAGGCAGGATAGGAGCCATGGATCTTGGACTGAAGGACCGCGTGTACGTCGTCACCGGGGCCACGCGTGGCCTCGGCAACGCGTCCGCGCGTGAGCTGGTCGCCGACGGGGCGAAGGTCGTTCTCACCGGGCGCGACGAGAAGCGGGCCGCCGACGCGGCCGCCGAGCTGGGACCCGGCGCGGTCGGGGTGGCCGTCGACAACGCCGATCCGGAGGCGCCCGCACGGCTGATCGCGGCCGCCCGGGAGAGCTTCGGCGGCTTCGACGGCATCCTCATCAGCGTCGGCGGCCCCGCGCCGGGCTTCCTCGCGGACAACACGGACGAGCAGTGGGCCGCGGCCTTCGAGTCGGTGTTCCTCGGCGCGGTGCGGCTCGCCCGTGCGGCGGCGGCCGAGCTGGAGGCGGGCGGTGTCATCGGGTTCGTGCTGTCGGGCTCGGTGCACGAGCCGATCCCGGGGCTGACCATCTCGAACGGGCTGCGGCCGGGGCTCGCCGGGTTCGCGAAGTCCCTCGCGGACGAGTTGGGGCCGCGCGGGATCCGGGTCGTGGGGCTGCTGCCGTCCCGTATCGACACCGACCGGGTGCGCGAGCTGGACGGGTTGTCCGCCGATCCGGAGGCCACGCGCGCGGCCAACGAGTCGAGGATTCCGTTGCGCCGGTACGGGACGCCGGAGGAGTTCGGGCGGACGGCGGCGTTCCTGCTGTCGCCGGCCGCCTCCTACCTGACCGGGATCATGGTGCCGGTCGACGGTGGGATGCGGCACGGGTTCTAGACGTCAACTGACCCTTTCCGCACGGTGCTTGACCGCCTTCATGCGGACCTCCGCCGGCAGTGACGCCAGCCCCGCCGAGTTCCGCGCGTGCGTCAGCGACTGCGTCGTCAGATGGCTCAGCGCCGTCCCGGGGTCCACGTGCGGTTCCAGCAGGAGCCGTACGCGGGTCTGCGGGGCGTTGCGCCTGCCGGTCAGCCGGACGTGGGCGTGGGACACGCCGTCCAGCTCGGTCGCGTCGTCGGCCAGTACGCCTTCCAGGGCGCGGCCCCGCAGCAGCGCGCCCTCGCCGTCGCCGGTGTCCACCAGGACCTCGGTCAGCCGGTGCCGGCGCAGGTTCGCGGTCAGCCACCACAGGGCGAGCAGGACGAGGACGGCCAGTACGGCGAGGACGGTCGGCCACCACCAGCCGTGGTGCTCCCAGCGGGTGCGTTCGGCGTCGTCGAGCAGGACGTCGTGGGGGCCGTCGTGGATCCACCAGGACGGCGGGTTCAGCCCAAGGCCCACTGCCAGCACCGCACCGCCGGCCACCAGCAGGACGAGTCCGGCCACCCCGAGCACGACACGGTTGACGATCCGCAGCATCGGACTCACCCCTTCTTTCCCGGCCGCCGTACCCGCACCGACAGCGCGGGCGGCCTGGCCAGACCGAGCCCGCTGATCGCCTCGGCCAGCGTGGCGTCCAGGTCGGCGCGTACGTCGTCCAGTTCACGGAAGTGCGCGATCGCGCCGACGTCGGCCTTGGCGCGGGTCAGGCGTACGCGTACCGACTGGACGCCGGCGACCTCCACCGCCCGGTCGCGCAGGACCAGGGCGGCGGCCTCGCGGTGGAGCCCGGCGCGGACGTCGGCCCCGGTGCGCCGCATCGGCAGGACGCCGCGCAGACCGGGGGTGGCGGCGAGGACGATCAGCCAGACGCCCAGGGCCGCGGCGACGCCGGCGCCGACGAGGACCCAGGTGTCGTCGAGGGGGCGTTCGGCGAGTTGTGCGGCCAGCTCCCGGCGCCAGCGCATGGCGGGCTGCTCGGCGCGGACCGCCGTGATGTCGTAGAGGAAGAATCCGGCGACCACCGCGAGCAGCAGCGCGACGATGCCCGCGGGGACGCGCCGTGCCGACCAGAAACGGCCCTCCGGCGCGCCCTCCGGTACGGGTGGGGGTTCGTACTCCCCGATGTCGGTGTCGGCCGCCTTCTCCAGCACCGGCAGTCGTTGTGTGGTGCCTTCCGTGCCCTGTGAGCCCTGGGGCTCGCTCATCGCGTCCTCCCCTGTGCCGGACCGTGCGCCGGGGTCAGGTGCAGTCGTTCCACGTGGACGACGACCTCCGACACCTCCATTCCCACCAACGCGACTACCCGCTCCCCCACATGACGACGCACCCGCGCACAGCGGGCCCCGATGTCGGCGGGGTAACCGAGTTCGAGGTGGACCCGCACGCGGGCGGTCTCGCGGTGGACGACCACGGTGGCGTGCGGGCGTGCGGACCCCGCGGGGAGGTCGCCGACCGCCTCGCCCGCCGCCTGGGAGGCGATCTTCGCCACGACCCGGTCGGTGATCCGGGTCGCACCGCGCTCTCCGGGCGGGACGACGGTCAGCGGTCTGCGGAGCTCACCGGAGCCGGTGCTCACCAAGGTCACCGCCGGTCACGGCGGCTGTCGCGGGTACGGAAGAAGTCACCGAGCTCCAGGTCGCCCTCCAGAAACCGCCCGACGACGAAACCGACGGCGCCCAGCGCCGCCACCAGGAGGAAGGCACCGAAGCCGCCGAAGTACCCGGCGAAGCCCAGCGCCATGCCGGCGATCAAGCCGACCACGGCCATGCTCATCCTGCGCTCCCCTCAGCTCTCGGCGGACTCACTGGAGCCGGGACTCCGGCTCTTCGTCCTCTTCCTCGGGCAGCTTCACATCGCTCACCGCGATGTTGACCTCGACGACCTCGAGGCCGGTCATCCGCTCCACCGCCGCGATCACGTTCTCCCGTACGGCGTGGGCCACCTCGTTGATGGACACGCCGTAGTCGACGACGATCTCCAGGTCGAGCGCGGTCTGCACCTCGCCGACCTCGACCTTCACGCCCCGGGTCACGGACTTCGCCCCGCCCGGCACCCGGTCTCGTACGGCCCCGAAGGTACGGCTCAGCCCGCTGCCCATAGCGTGCACGCCGACCACGTCCCGGGCGGCCAGTCCGGCGATCTTCTCCACGACCCCGTCGGCGATGGTGGTGCGCCCGCGTGTCGCCGGGTCCCCGCCGCCGCGCTTGGTGGGCTTGCGCGGCTGCACGCCGGTCTCCACCTCGGGAGTCTGCGTCATGTCAGTCATCGCGGTACATCCCTTCGATCGTCTCCTTCGACCACCGTAAGCGGGGTTGCGCCGTCGCGCGCCTGTGATGCGGCAGGCTGGGGGTATGACGGCGGACCGGTGGGCGCAGACAGTGCGGCATCAACTGGGGCTCGGCAGGCTGCTGCCGCTGGGCGGCGCGCACGAGGGCGCGTGGATCGCGGAGGAGGCGGCCGAGGCGGTGCTGCGGCGTGCGGTACGGGAGGTGCGCGGCGTACGGCTGGACCGGGCGCGGATCTCCCTCGCAGACCCGGAGGACGTGCACGACCCCGTCGTACCGCCTCCGCCCAGTGCGCTGCCGCCGGGCCCGCTGCGGGTGACGGCGGAGTTCGCGGCGACGGCGGACGAGCCGCTGCCGATCACGGCGGCCCTGCTGCGCACCGCCCTGGCGACGGCGGCGACGGAGCGGCTGGGGCTGACGGTGACCGAGGTCGACCTGCGGGTGACGTCCCTGCTGGACGAGGCACCGCAAGCCGGTCCCGTACGGCGGCCGGAACCGCCGTCGGCCGAGGCGGCCGGCGATCCCGTGGCCGCCGCGGCGCTGTCGGTGCCCGGTGTCACCGGGCTGACCGCCGCGCTGGGCCGTGCGGTGCACGTCGAGGAGCGGCAGGGCGAGGCGGCCCTGCCGCGGCCCCATGTCCGGGTGGAGGTGGCGGTGGACGCGGAGCACCGGGCGGTGGATGTCGCCCGGGAGGTCCGCCGAGAGGTGGGGAAGGCGCTCCCCGGTCACCCGACGGTGGCGGTGCTGGTCACCGCCGTCGGGTGAGGGTTCACTCGCCCACGCCGGCCAGGTCCCGCAGACGGCGCGTCTGAGCGGCGCGCTCGGCGGCGCGCTGCTCGTCGTAGGTGCGGTCCTGCGCACCGCGCAGCAGGGCCTTGGTCTCGATGACGGCGTCCCTGGGGGCGGCCAGAAGGGCCGCGGCCAGGTCCTGGACCGCGCCGTCGAGTTGGTCGAGCGGTACGGCGATGTTGGCGAGGCCGGTGTTCACCGCTTCCTCGGCCGGCACGAAGCGCCCGGTGGCGCAGATCTCCAGCGCCCGGGCGTAGCCGACCAGCGAGACGAGCGGATGCGTGCCCGTGAGGTCCGGGACCAGGCCCAGGCTGGTCTCGCGCATGGCGAACTGCACGTCGTCGGCGACGACGCGGAAGTCGCAGGCCAGCGCGAGCTGGAAGCCCGCCCCGATGGCATGCCCCTGGACGGCGGCGATGGACACGACGTCACTACGCCGCCACCAGGTGAAGCCCTCCTGGAACTCCGCGATGGCAGCGTCGAGTTCGGCGTCACCACTGCGGGCGAGGTCGATGAACGACGGCTCGCCCTCGATCCCCTCCGGCGTGAACATCTGCCGGTCGAGCCCCGCGGAGAAGGACTTGCCCTCTCCACGCAGCACGACGACACGGACGGAGCCGGGCACGAGCCGACCGGCCTCGGCGAGCGCGCGCCACAGAGCGGGGCTCTGCGCGTTGCGCTTGGCGGGGTTGGTCAGCGTCACCGTGGCGAGCGCGTTGTCGACGGTGAGCCGTACGCCGTCCTTGTCGAGCAGGGGAACGAGTTCCTGGCCCATGGGGCGCCTCCGATGAGTGCGGTCATCCTCCGTGCCACATGGCACGGCTAAGTGACTGCACAGTAACCACCCGGACGATCGGAAGACCGACCGGGTGGCCACCATCGAAAGCCGAGGGGCCGCCCGGAATCAGGACGACGCGGCCTTCTTGCCCCGGGTCGCGCCGCCACGCCCACGGAGCGTGACGCCGGACTCGCTGAGCATCCGGTGGACGAAGCCATACGAGCGGCCGGTTTCCTCGGCCAGCGCTCGGATGCTCGCACCGGAGTCGTACTTCTTCTTCAGGTCTGCCGCGAGCTTGTCGCGCGCGGCGCCGGTTACCCGGCTGCCCTTCTTCAGAGTCTCGGCCACCCGTGCCTCCTCATGGGAAGTGCGCTCTGGTCCCCTCATGATCACCCCTCCGGGGCTTCATGGCCACCCATTCGGCAAGGTCCGTAAGACAAGGTTGTGACGACAGGAGCGCGTCCCCACATACGGAATCCATGATTCCGCGGCGAGCCGTTCGTACCGCCGAACGGGTTCTTTTGTGAAGTGCCTGGTCAGAGACGCGGCGCGGCCGAGCCCTTGTCGATAAAGGGCTCGGCCGCGAATTGGATGTAGGACACACCTCGGTACGAGGAGATCTCACACAGATGATGGATCACCGGTAGGCCGAATGATCCATACCTAGTTGATCAACGAGTTCGATCAAGCGAGGGCGACGAGGTCCGCGTAGTCGGAACCCCACAGATCCTCGACCCCGTCCGGCAGCAGAATGATCCGCTCCGGCTGGAGCGCCTCGACGGCGCCCTCGTCGTGGGTGACCAGGACGACAGCGCCCTTGTAGGTGCGCAGCGCGCCGAGGATCTCCTCGCGGCTGGCCGGGTCGAGGTTGTTGGTGGGCTCGTCCAGAAGCAGCACGTTCGCCGAGGAGACGACCAGGGTGGCGAGGGCCAGACGGGTCTTCTCACCGCCGGAGAGGACCCCGGCGGGCTTGTCCACGTCGTCGCCGGAGAACAGGAAGGAGCCCAGCACCTTGCGGACCTCGACCAGGTCCAGGTCGGGGGCGGAGGAGCGCATGTTCTCCAGGACCGAGCGCTCCGGGTCGAGGGTCTCGTGCTCCTGGGCGTAGTAGCCGATCTTGAGCCCGTGGCCGGGGACGACCGCGCCGGTGTCCGGCTGCTCGGCACCGGCGAGGAGCCGGAGCAGGGTCGTCTTGCCGGCGCCGTTCAGCCCGAGGATGACGACCCTGGAGCCCTTGTCGATGGCCAGGTCGACATCGGTGAAGATCTCGAGCGAGCCGTAGGACTTCGACAGTCCCTCGGCCGTCAGCGGGGTCTTGCCGCAGGGCGCGGGGTCGGGGAAGCGGAGCTTGGCGACCTTGTCGGAGACCCGCACCGCGTCGAGCCCGGCGAGCAGCCGGTCGGCGCGCTTGGCCATGTTCTGCGCGGCGACCGTCTTGGTGGCCTTGGCGCGCATCTTGTCGGCCTGGGAGTGCAGTGCGGCGGCCTTCTTCTCGGCGTTCTGCCGCTCGCGCTTGCGACGCTTCTCGTCCGCCTCGCGCTGCTGCTGGTAGAGCTTCCAGCCCATGTTGTAGACGTCGATCTGGGCGCGGTTGGCGTCCAGGTAGAAGACCTTGTTGACAACCGTCTCGACCAGGTCGACGTCGTGGGAGATCACGATGAAGCCGCCGCGGTAGGTCTTGAGGTAGTCGCGCAGCCAGACGATCGAGTCGGCGTCGAGGTGGTTCGTGGGCTCGTCGAGGAGCAGGGTGTCCGCGTCCGAGAACAGGATCCGCGCCAGCTCGATACGGCGGCGCTGACCGCCGGAGAGCGTGTGCAGCGGCTGGCCGAGCACCCGGTCGGGCAGGTTCAGCGCGGCGGCGATGGTGGCGGCCTCGGCCTCGGCGGAGTACCCGCCCTTGGTGAGGAACTCGGTCTCCTGGCGCTCGTACTGGCGCAGGGCCTTCTCACGGGTGGCGCCGGAGCCGTTGGCGATCCGCTGCTCGTTGTCGCGCATCTTGCGGATCAGTACGTCGAGACCGCGCGCGGAGAGGATCCGGTCACGGGCGAGGACGTCGAGGTCGCCGGTGCGGGGGTCCTGCGGGAGGTAGCCGACCTCGCCGGAGCGGGTGATGGTGCCGCCGGCCGGCTGGCCCTCGCCTGCGAGGCACTTGGTGAGGGTGGTCTTCCCCGCGCCGTTGCGGCCGACCAGACCGATGCGGTCGCCCTTGGCGACACGGAAGGTGGCGGACTCGATGAGTACTCGGGCGCCGGCGCGCAGCTCGATACCGGAGGCGGAGATCACGGACAGACTCCAGGGCAGGTTGTTTGGCGGTTGGGCGGCTGAGGACGTTCCCGCCGTCTAATGCGCGAGGAGAATGGCCATGGGCCAAGTCTAACGGGGCCGTGCAACCACTTTTCTGAGTTCGGGTGTTCGATGGCACACGGTGCGGTGTCCCCCGTTCGGGTGAACGCCCGCGGCCGTGCCCCCGACACCGGGCGAGGATGGCCGCATGCAGTTCGACGACGACGCCCCGCTGGACACCTCCGAGGTCCAGGACGTGCGCGGCAGCCGCATCCCCGGGGGCAGGGCGACCGTGGGCGGCGGCATCGCCGGGCTGATCGCGCTGCTGCTGGGGCTGTTCTTCGGGGTCGGTCCCGACCAGCTCGGGCTCAGCGACGAAGGAGGCGACCGTCCCGTCGCCACGGCTTCCGGCCTCGCCGAGGTCCAGGAGTCCTGCCGCACCGGCCAGGACGCCAACACCAGGGACGACTGCCGCATGGTGGCCGTGGTCAACAGCGTCCAGGACTACTGGGACCAGGAGTTCCAGCGGCGCGGCGGGACGTACACCCGCTCCCCCACCGTCTTCTTCAGCGAGCGGGTCGGCACCGCGTGCGGCGCGGCCACCTCGGCGGTCGGGCCGTTCTACTGCCCCGGTGACCGCAAGGTCTATCTGGACCTGGGCTTCTTCGACGAGCTGCGCTCCACCTTCGGCGCGAGCGGCGGCGCCTTCGCCCAGGCCTATGTCGTCGCGCACGAGTACGGGCATCACGTGCAGGACCTGATGGGCACGCTGAGCCGGTCGCAGGACGGGCGCACCGGCGAGAACAGCAACGCGGTGAAGGTGGAACTGCAGGCCGACTGCTACGCGGGCGTGTGGGCGCACCACGCGACCACGACGAAGGACGAGTCGACGGGGCGGCCGCTGATCACCAGCCTCACCGAGGCGGACATCGCCGACGGTCTGGACGCGGCGGCGGCCGTGGGGGACGACCGGATCCAGGAGCGGTTCCAGGGACGGGTGACGCCGGAGTCGTGGACGCACGGATCGGCGGCGCAGCGGCAGCAGTGGTTCCACCAGGGCTTCGAGACCGGCGACATGGCCCGGTGCAACACCTTCCGCTGAGCCGTCCTGACGGTGTTCCGGCTGGTCGGACCGTGTTGTCAGTGGTTGCTGCGAGACTGGCGGCAGGTTCGGATTCGCGGCATTTGATCACAAGGGAGTGATCGGCATGGCAGGCACGAGCAATGGGCGGCCCAGCGTCTTTCCCACGTTGCTGTACGCGGACGCCAAGGCCGCGGTCAGGCAGCTCACGGAGGCTTTCGGTTTCTCCGAACTGGCGGTCTTCGAGGGCGAGGACGGCAAGGTGGCGCACGCCGAGCTGGCGCAGGGCAACGGCGTGATCATGCTGGGCTCGAAGGGCACCGGCAGCAAGTTCGACACCGCCATGAAGGACGCCGGCACCACCGGGGTGTACGTCGTCGTGGACGACGTCGACGCACACCACCGACGGGCGGTGGAGCAGGGCGCGGAGATCCTGATGCCCCCGACCGACCAGGACTACGGATCGCGCGACTACATGGCCCGCGACCTCGAGGGCAACGTGTGGAGCTTCGGGACGTACGCCCCCGAGATCACGGCCTGACCCGCTGTCAGCTGCTCCCCGTGTGCACCTGGAAGGCCGCCCGGCGGACCGCCTTGGCGAGGGCGGGGTCGGGGTGGGCGGCGGCGAGCGCGACCAGGACCTGCACCGTGCGGGGGTGACCGACGGCGCGCACCTCGTCGAGCAGCATGGGGATCGTGGGTTGCACCGCGGACTCCAGATGCCGCACCAGCAGCGGGGCCTCCCCGTGGTCGGCGACGGCGGCGGCGGTGTCGACCCACAGCCACGTGGCCTCCTCCCGGGTGAGCACCTCGTGGGCGTCCTCCGGGTCGGCACCGTCGTGCACGGCGAGCCACAGCAGGGCGTACGGCCGCAGGGTCGGCTCGTCGACGACCGCGCGCACATCGGGCTCGGCGGGGGCGCCGACGACGCGCAGCGCCTCGAAGGCGAGACCGCGCAGCAGGGCGTCCTCACCGCGGGCGGCGCCGAGGAGTTCGGTGACGGCGCTGCCGACCGGGCGGGCGGCGAGCCAGGCCCGGTACTCGTCGCGGGCCGCCTGGGGGCGGAGCTGGGCGCAGCCGCGGAGCATCTCCTCGGCGACGGCCTCGATGTTGCCGGCGGGGCTCTGCGCGGCGACGCAGATCTGCTCCAGCTTGACCCAGACCGCCCAGCTGCCGAGCGGGGTCAGCGTGGCCTGCCCGTCGCCGTAGGTGAGGGCGCCGACGGAGGCGAGGGCGTGCAGGGCCCAGTCGAGGAGGGGGCCGAGCGGGGTGTCCCGGGGCGGTGTCTGGTCCGGGTCGGGCTGCGGGCCGTAGGGGATCTCGCAGCGTTCGGTGCGCAGTTCGGTGACCCGCTGCTCCAGGAGGTCCAGCAGCTGTTCCACGGGCACGGGCCCGGCGGAGAGCTGGAGGAAGGAGAGCACCTGCGGCATGGCGGAGACGACCTCGGCGACCGTGGCGGCCTCGTGCTCCGCGGGTTCCGGGTGGGCGAGCGACCAGGCGTCGAAGAGGGCGACCCAGCCGCGCAGGACGGCGCTGTCGTCGCGGTCCCAGGCGCGCAGGCGCCAGCCGGGGCGGGCGCTGTCGCCGTGCACCTCGACGAGGCCGGCGAGCCGGGCGGTGTCCCACTCGGCACGCACCTGAGCCGGGCTCAGGCCCAGCGAGGCCGCGGCCTGTTCGGCGCTGGCGTCGGACAGGGTGGCCTTGGCGTCGTGCTGCCCGGCGTCCCGGTCGGGGCCCAGGGCGGCGTCGGCCCAGTGGGCGACGCGGGCGGCGCCGGCCAGGAGGAAGCGCGCCATTCTGGCCAGCTCGGCCCGGGCCGGGGTGCCCTCCGGGGGGCGGGGTGCGGGGCGGCGCGAGGGCCGCTGGGTCATCGCTCGGGGGGCGGCGGCCAGGGGTCGCGGTCGGACGAGTCGAAGCCTGGAGTCGCGCGGGATACGGGACGTCACGGGTGCAGTCTTCCGGTTGACGGTCCGAAAACCCAAACGGAATGTAACGGCGGGCTACGGAGAGGGCCAACGCAGGGGTCCCGGCGGGCGGCCGAGGGCCGGGAACCAGCCAGTGGTACGCCCTTAAACGGAACCGGTGGGCAGGTTCGCCGGGTGCCGTCGGCGGCCGTTACATCAGCGGGGTCAGAAAGCGGCGGAGCGCCTCTTCGTACCCCGCAGGGTCGGCGTTCCACATGGCTCCGTGCGGGGCGTGCGCGACGGTGTGGAGGGCGATCAGGTTGGGGCGGGCGGCGGCGAGGCGGCACGAGTGGTCCCAGGGGGCGATCGTGTCGTCGGGGCCGTGGACGATCAGGGTGGGCACCTTGAGGAGGTCCGGGTCGGCGGCCTCGGCGGCGGCGTCGGCGTGCAGTCCGGTGCGGCCCTGGGCGGCGCGGACGGCGAGCGGCAGCAGGGCGCCGGGGGTGCGGCGGGCGGTGGCGAGGGCGCGCAGGGTGGTCTGCCAGCTGAGCACCGGGGAGTCCAGGATCAGCCCGGAGACGCGGTCGCGGACCCCGGAGTGGGCGGCGGCGCGCAGCGCCATGGTGGCGCCGGTGGACCAGCCGTGCAGGATGACCTTCCTGGCGCCGTGGCGGACGGCGTAGCGGATCGCCGCGTCCAGGTCGCGCCACTCGGTCTCGCCGAGGTGGTTGAGGCCGTCCGGCGGGCGGGGCGCGCCGAGGTCGCCGCGGTAGGCGGGGGCGAGTACCGGGAAGCGGCGGTTCGTGAGGAGCTCCATGCCGTTCAGGGAGAGTTCGCGGGTGGTGCCGAGGCCGTGCACGCAGATGACCCACGTGCTCCGTACGCCGGGGACGAACCAGGCGGGCAGGGTGCCGAGTTCGCCCGGGATCTCGACGTCCTCGTGGTCGAGGCCCAGGGCGGATCCGGGGTCGCCGATGTGGGTGTTGGGGGTGAACCACACCGTGTCGCCGGGTCGCAGGGTGCCGTGGGTGACGCGTTCCAGGCGGCGTACGACGGTGTCGGCGGAGTGGGACGCGGAGTCGAGGACGGGGCCGACGACCGCGTGGGTGGTGTCGCCGGAGAGGCCGTAGGTGCCGGGGCGCAGGGCGGCCAGGTCCCGGGTGAGCGCGACCTGGCCGGCGGCCGTGGCGTGCACGGTGAGCCGGGGTTCGTTGGGCAGCGGACGGCCCGGGGGCGCCTTCAGCGCGGCGTCGCTGGCGAGTCGTCCGGCGGCGACGCTCGCGGCGCCGGCGGCCAGGGCCATGGTGACGGCTGCTGCCGTCGCTTTGACTGTGCGCACCCGTCCAGTGTCCTGGCGGACCCGGTCACGGGCCAGTGGGAGGACGATTCGGAGTGATGCGGGACAGTTCGCCGCCGCCGGGACCGGTCATCGCGAGGACGGCCGGGCGCTCGGCCGTGTCACTCGCGCTGCCCGTACCCCCGTAGCCGCTCCCCCGCCTCGGCCACCTGTTCCGGCGACAGCAGGGTCGGGGCCAGGCCCGGCACGGAGGACGCCGTCAGCCACAGGCGGCACATCCATTCCAGCTGGGCGGTGCGGCCGTAGGCCTGGTCCAGGGTGGTGCCGTAGGTGATCGTGCCGTGGTTCCGCAGGAGGCAGGCGGTGCGGTCGGCGAGGGCGTGGAGCATGTTCTCGGCCAACTCCTCGGTGCCGTATGCCGCATATGAGGCAACTCGGACTGCGCCGCCGAGGGCGCCGGACATGTAGTGGATCGCCGGGAGCTCCGGGACGAGCGTCGAGACGGCCGTCGCGTGGACGGCGTGGGTGTGGACGACGGCGCCGGCGTCGGTGGTGCGGTAGATCGCGAGGTGCATGGGGAGTTCGCTGGTCGGGACAAGTGAGCCCAGGACCCGGCGGCCGTCGAGGTCGACGCCGGTCACGTCGTCCGGTGTCAGCCGGTCGTACGGCACACCCGAGGGTGTGACCAGCACGGTGTCGCCGACGCGCACGGAGACGTTGCCGGAGGTGCCGACGACGAGTCCGTCGGAGACGGTGCGGCGCGCGGTGGCGACCAGTTCCCCCCAGGCGGGCACCTCCTCGGCGCGCACACTCCGCCGCCACGGCTCCGGCACATCCGGTGCGCCCTCTCCGGCGCCCCGTCCGTCCCGCCGGTCGCGTCGCTGCTCAGCCATGCCGCGATCCTGTCAGGTGGGGCCGCCGAACGCGGCCGGGCGGGGGCACTTTAGGACGGAGGCCAGGCGTCCGGAAGGTCGCAAATGCGGACACTTCCCCCTCTGTGACGGCTTGGCCGTAGAGCGCCGGGCAGGCGCGGAGCTTCCAGTAATCTCTGCCTGTTTTGTCGTGCACGTCGCCATTCCGGGGGGAAATATGGCTCGTGATCGCAAACCGTCCCGCCACCGCGGCCGCGTCCTCGCCGCGTCCGTGGCGGCGCTCACCCTCGCGGGGACCGCGCTGGCCGAGTCTCCGGCGTCCGCGGCCGGTAAACCCAAGGGGCACGACGTCTCCTCGCATCAGAAGAACGTCGACTGGCAGAAGGCGAAGTCCAAGGGAGCGAGGTTCGTCTACGTCAAGGCGACCGAGTCCCACTCCTACCGCAACCCGTACTTCGACCAGCAGTACAACGGGGCGCGCGACGCGGGCCTGATCCGCGGGGCCTACCACTTCGCCCTGCCGGACAAGTCGTCGGGCAGGACACAGGCGGCGCACTTCGTACGCAACGGCGGCGGCTGGAGCGCGGACGGCTGGACGCTGCCGCCGGCGCTCGACATCGAGTACAACCCGTACGACAGGAAGCACAAGTGCTACGGCCTCAAGAAGGCGAAGATGGTCAGCTGGATCAAGTCCTTCAGCAACGAGGTGAAGCGACTGACCGGGCGCCGCCCGGTGATCTACACGACCGCCCACTGGTGGAACACCTGCACCGGCGGCAGCGGGGCCTTCGCCTCGAACCACGCGCTGTGGGTGGCCCGCTACAACGCGGCGGACGCCGGGGCGCTGCCGGCCGGGTGGGGGTACTGGACCATCTGGCAGTACGACAACGGCGGCAGCCTGCCGGGTGATCAGAATCTCTTCAACGGGTCCCCGGCACAGCTGAAGAAGTTCGCCCGGGGCGCGTAATCGGGCGGCGGTCGGGCCGCGCTGGAGGATCGGAGGGGAATCCCTCGGTTCCAGACACCGTGCGGCCCGCCTCAGTTCATCTTCCGTTCACCCTGGTTACCTACGTTCGACGAGCCAATGACGCTCGAACGATTGCCTGGGTAAATGGAAAACTTCTCGCTGATCCTCGCGATTGTGGTGGTAACCGCACTTGCGTTCGATTTCACGAACGGTTTTCACGACACCGCCAACGCGATGGCCACCACCATCTCGACCGGTGCACTCAAGCCCAAGGTCGCGGTGGCCATGTCCGCCGTGCTGAACCTTGTGGGCGCCTTCCTTTCCGTGGAGGTCGCCAACACGATCTCCAAGGGTCTCGTCGACGAGAGCGGCATACGTCCCGAGGTCATCTTCGCCGCCCTGGTCGGCGCGATCCTCTGGAACCTGCTGACCTGGCTGGTCGGACTCCCCTCCAGCTCCTCGCACGCCCTCATGGGCGGTCTGATCGGTGCCACCATCGCCTCCGCGGGCATGGGCGCGGTCCACGGTGACGTCCTGGTCACCAAGGTCCTGATCCCGGCAATCGCGGCGCCCATCGTCGCGGGCCTCGCCGCGATGCTCGCGACCCGCCTCTCCTACTCCATGGGCAAGAAGGCCGACGGCAAGGCCGCCGCGAAGGGCTTCCGCGCCGGCCAGATCGCCTCGGCGGGCCTGGTCTCGCTGGCCCACGGCACCAACGACGCGCAGAAGACGATGGGCATCATCACCCTGGCCCTGGTCGCCGGCGGCGCCGTCGCTCCCGACTCCGACCCGCCCACCTGGGTCATCCTCTCCGCGGGTCTCGCCATCGCGCTCGGCACCTACCTCGGCGGCTGGCGCATCATCCGCACGATGGGCAAGGGCCTGACCGACCTCCAGCCGCAGCAGGGCTTCGCCGCCCAGACCAGCGCGGCCACGGTCATCCTCGCCTCCTCGCACCTCGGTTTCTCCCTCTCCACCACGCACTCGGTCTCCGGTTCGGTGATGGGCGCGGGCCTCGGCCGCAAGGGCGGCGTCGTCCGCTGGTCCACGGCGACGCGGATGTTCGTGGCGTGGGGCCTGACCCTGCCGGCCGCGGCCATGGTGGGCGCGCTGGCGGAGTGGGTCACCGGCTTCGGCGACTGGGGCACGGCGGTCGTGGCGGTCTTCCTCATCGCCTCCAGCGCGGCGATCTGGAAGCTCTCGCGCCGCGAGGTCATCGACCACACGAACGTCAACGACAGCGACGAGGAGCCGGCCGGCGTGGTGACGACGGCGATCGCCGCGGTCACCCCTCCCCCGGCGGGCACGGTGACCGAGGACCTCACGGCCACGATCCCGGCCCCGGTCCCGACCGTCGCCCCGGAGCCCGCCGCTCCGCCGGCCGCCGTCTGAGCCCGCCGCACCCAGGAACGAAGGAATCACCGACATGAAGATCGACTGGGAAGCGCTGAGTTCCGTCTTCGGCGTCAGCCTCGTGGTCACCGTGGCCCTCGTGGCCCTGTTCACCCTCGGCATCATGGGCCTGTCCCGCCAGGAGCGGGCCACCGCCCAGGGCGGATCCGCGGCCCTCGCGGTCACCGGCGCCTACGCCTGCTTCGCGGCGTGCGCGGCGGCGGTGACGTACGGGATCTATCTGATCGTCGCCTGACGCGACGAGCGGACACCCCGTGGGGTGCGGGACGGTTCACCGTCCCGCACCCCACGTTTTTGTCGCGCCCGCAACCCCCCGTGTGTGGGCCTCAGCACACTCTCCCGTCCCAGGTCAACGGCAAGTTGACGGCCCTTCCGGGCCCGTGGTGGACTGCCGGGGCCATGTACGACGGCAGAAGAGGAAGCCGGTGGAAGTCCGGCGCGGTCCCGCCACTGTGACCGGGGTAGGTAGCCCCGGGAGCCAGGAACTCTCGTCGTCGGTCTCGTCGAACCAGGGCGTGGACACCCTGAGTGAGGACATATCGCCATGCTCGCCTGCCGTTTGAGATACCGCACCAGGTCGCTGTCCGACGCCACGGCCGGCTGAGCCGATGCGTGCCGATCGCGTCTTCGCGTACGGCGCCGCCGCCGGACTTCTCGGTGACCTGCTGCTCGGTGATCCACGCCGGGGGCATCCGGTCGCCGTGTTCGGGCGGGCCGCGGGTGCCGTGGAGCGGGTGTTGTGGCGGGACCACCGGGGGTGGGGGGCCCTGCACACCGCGGTGTGCGCCGGGGGCTCCGTCGCGCTCGGAGCCGTGGCGCAGAAGGCCGTACGTCCCTCCCCCGCCGCCTCCGTCGCGCTGACCGGTGCCGCCACCTGGGCCGTCGTGGGCGGCACTTCGCTCGTGCGCGAGGCACGCGCCATCGGGCGGGCCCTGGAAGCCGGGGACGTCGAGGCGGCGCGGGAGCGGCTGCCTCATCTGTGCGGGCGGGATCCGCAGGCCCTCGACGCCGACGGGATCGCCCGGGCCGTGGTCGAGTCCGTCGCCGAGAACACCTCCGACGCCGTCGTGGGGGCCCTGGTGTGGGGGGCCGTGGGTGGCGTGCCCGGGCTGCTCGGGTTCCGCGCCGTCAACACCCTTGACGCCATGGTCGGGCACAAGTCGCCGCGGCACCGGCGGTACGGCTGGGCCTCGGCGCGGCTCGACGACGTCGCCGGGTGGCCGGGGGCCCGGCTGACCGCCGTACTGGCCGCTGTCGCCGGGAGCGATCCACGGGGGGCGCTGCGGGCCTGGCGCGCCGACGCGGGCAAGCATCCGAGCCCCAACGCCGGGCCCGTGGAGGCCTCGTTCGCCGGGGCCCTGGGTGTGCGGCTCGGCGGGACCTTGTCGTACGCGGGGCGTGTCGAGCACCGGCCCGTGCTGAATCAGGAGGGGCGTTCCGTGGAGGTCCAGGACATCGAGCGGGCCGTACGGCTGTCCCGTCGCGTCGGTCTGCTCGCGCTCGGCGCCAGTGTCGCCGCGCGGGCCGCTCTCAAGGCGCGTGCGTCATGAGCGGCGGTGGGCTGCTCGTCGCCGGCACCACCTCCGACGCGGGCAAGAGTGTCGTCACCGCCGGGATCTGCCGGTGGCTGGTACGGCAGGGGGTCAAGGTCGCGCCCTTCAAGGCGCAGAACATGTCCCTCAATTCGTTCGTGACCCGCGAGGGTGCCGAGATCGGGCGGGCGCAGGCCATGCAGGCCCAGGCCTGCCGTGTCGAGCCGACCGCGCTCATGAATCCCGTGCTGCTGAAGCCGGGTGGCGAGCAGAGCAGTCAGGTCGTGCTGCTCGGCAAGCCGGTCGGTGAGCTCAGTGCGCGCGGCTACCACGGGGGCCGCCAGCAGCAGTTGCTCGGCACCGTGCTGGACTGCCTCGCCGAACTGCGGGGCACGTATGACGCGGTGATCTGTGAGGGGGCCGGCAGTCCTGCCGAGATCAATCTGCGGCGGACCGACATCGTCAACATGGGCATCGCCAGGAATGCCCGGCTCCCTGTCCTCGTCGTCGGCGACATCGACCGCGGGGGCGTCTTCGCCTCCTTCTTCGGGACCGTCGCGCTGCTCTCGCCGGAGGACCAGGCCCTCGTCGCCGGGTTCCTCGTGAACAAGTTCCGCGGCGATGTCAGCCTCCTGGAGCCCGGGCTCGACATGCTCCACGGCCTCACCAGACGCCATACGTACGGCGTGCTGCCCTTTCAGCACGGGCTCGGCATCGACGAGGAGGACGGGCTCCGGGTCTCCCTGCGAGGGACCGTACGGGAGTCGAACACGGCCCCGCCCGTCGGCGAGGACGTGCTGCGGGTCGCCGTCTGCGCGATCCCGCTCATGTCCAACTTCACCGACGTGGACGCCCTCGCCGCCGAACCGGGCGTCGTCGTACGGTTCGTGGACCGGCCGGAGGAACTGGCCGACGCCGACCTCGTGGTGATCCCCGGGACCCGGGGGACGGTCCGGGCCCTGGAGTGGCTGCGGGAGCGGGGACTGGCGCGGGCCATCGAGCGCAGGGTCGCCGAACAGCGGCCCGTCCTCGGCATCTGCGGCGGCTTCCAGATCCTCGGTGAACACATCGAGGACGAGGTCGAGAGCCGGCGGGGGCATGTCGAAGGGCTCGGCGTACTGCCCGTGCGGGTGCGGTTCGCCCGCGAGAAGACCCTCACCCGGCCGGAAGGCGAAGCCCTCGGCGAGCACGTCGCCGGGTACGAGATCCATCACGGGGTCGCCGACGTCAGTGGCGGCGAACCGTTCCTGGACGGCTGCCGGGTCGGCCAGACCTGGGGCACCCACTGGCACGGCTCGCTGGAGTCGGACGGCTTCCGGCGGGCCTTCCTGCGCGAGGTGGCCGCCGCCGCGGGCCGCCGCTTCGTACCGGCCCCCGACACGTCGTTCGCCGCGCTGCGCGAGGAGCAGCTCGACCGGCTCGGCGACCTCATCGAACAGCACGCGGACACCGACGCGCTGTGGCGGCTCATCGAGTCCGGCGCGCCGCAAGGACTGCCTTTCATTCCACCGGGAGCGCCTGCATGAGCACTGTGTTGTTGTTGTCGACCGCCGACACGGACCTGCTGGCGGCCCGTGCCGCTTCCGGTGCCGACTACCGGATCGGCAACCCGACCCGCGTGGACGTCGCCGAGGAGCTGCCCGCGCTCGTCGAGGGCGCCGACATCGCCGTCGTACGGCTGCTCGGCGGCAAGCGCGCCTGGGAGGACGGGCTGGCCGCGCTGAAGGCCGCCGGGATCCCGACCGTGCTGCTGGGCGGCGAGACCGTTCCGGACGCCGAGTTGATGGCCGAGTCCTCGGTGCCGGCCGGTGTCGTGGCCGAGGCGCTCCGATACCTCGTCGAGGGCGGGCCCGCCAACCTGACCGAGCTGGCCCGGTTCCTGTCCGACACCGTCCTGCTGACCGGCGAGGGGTTCGACGAGCCGCAGAAGATGCCGGAGTACGGCGTCCACGGCGAACGGACCTACGTGGAAGGCCGCCCGACCATCGGCGTGCTCTTCTACCGGGCCCATGAACTCAGCGGCAACACCGCCTTCGTGGACACCCTCTGCGACGCCGTCGAGGCACGCGGCGCCAACGCCCTTCCCGTGTACTGCGGTTCGCTGCGCGGCGCCGACGCGGAGTTCTACGAACTGCTGACCAAGGCCGACGCCCTCGTCGCCACCGTCCTCGCCGCCGGCGGCACCCACGCCTCGCAGGCCTCGGCCGGCGGTGACGAGGAGGCCTGGGACATCGGGGCGCTCGCCGACCTGGACGTGCCGGTGCTGCAAGGACTCTGCCTCACCTCGTCGAAGGCCGCCTGGGACGAGTCCGACGCCGCCCTCTCCCCCATGGACGCGGCGATGCAGGTCGCGATCCCCGAGTTCGACGGGCGGCTGATCACGGTTCCCTTCTCCTTCAAGGAGCAGGGTCCGGACGATGTCCCGGTCTATGTCGCCGACCCCGAGCGGGCCGCGCGCGTCGCCGGGATCGCCGTACGGCACGCCCGGTTGAAGCACAAGCCGAACGCCGAGAAGAAGCTCGCGCTCGTCTTCACCGCGTACCCGACCAAGCACTCCCGCGTCGGCAACGCGGTGGGACTGGACACGCCCGTGTCGGCGGTGCGGGTGCTGGACGCGCTCCGGGACGCCGGTTACGTCGTCGAAGGGCACCCCGACAACGGTGACGAGCTGATCCACCGGCTCATCAACGCCGGTGGCCACGACGTGGAGTGGCTCACCGAGGAGCAGCTGGCCGCCGCGCCCGCGCGCGTGCCGCTGGCCGACTACCGGGCATGGTTCGACAAGCTCGACCCGGAGCTGCGCAGCGGCATGCTGGAGGCCTGGGGCGAACCGCCGGGCAACCTGTACGTCGACGGCGACGACATCGTGCTCGCCTCCCTCCAGTTCGGGAACGTCGTCGTGATGATCCAGCCGCCGCGCGGCTTCGGTGAGAACCCGATCGCGATCTACCACGACCCGGACATGCCGCCGTCGCACCACTACATGGCCGCCTACCGGTGGCTGGACAACAGCTTCGGCGCCGACGCCGTCGTCCACATGGGCAAGCACGGCACGATGGAGTGGCTGCCCGGCAAGGGCCTCGGCCTCAGCGGGGGCTGCGCGCCGGACGCCGTCCTCGGTGAGCTGCCGCTCATCTACCCCTTCATCGTCAACGACCCCGGTGAGGGCACCCAGGCCAAGCGCCGCGGGCACGCCACCGTCGTCGACCACCTGGTCCCGCCCATGGCGCGTGCGGACACCTACGGCGACCTGGCCAAACTGGAGCAGCTCCTCGACGAGTACGCGCTCGTCTCCGACCTGGACCCGACGAAGGCACCGGCCGTGCGGGCGCAGATCTGGACGCTGGTGAAGGCCGCCGAGCTCCACCACGACCTGCATGTCGAGGACCAGCCGGACGACGACGCCTTCGACGAGTTCGTCATGCACATCGACGGCTATCTGTGCGAGATCAAGGACGTGCAGATCCGCGACGGGCTGCACATCCTCGGCGGGGGCCCGGTCGACGAGGCACGGGTCAACCTCGTGCTCGCCGTGCTGCGCGCCTCACAGGTGTGGGGCGGGCAGGCGAACGCGCTGCCGGGACTGCGGGCCTCCTTCGCGGCCCATTTCGGGCTGGTCGAGAAGGAGTTGCTCGCCGAACCCGGGGCGCCGCTGAAGGTGCCGGTGGAGCTCTCCGACCTCGTCAAGGGCCCGTCGCGTACGGCCGCCGACGCGATCGACCTGCTGGAGCAGCTGTGCCGGCGGGTCGCGGAGGGGATGGAGGCGCGGGGCTGGGACGCCGCGCTCGTCCCGGCTCTCGTCCGTGATGTGCTCGGCACCGAACTGCCCGACGCGGTCGCGGTGCTGGAGTTCGCCTGCGACGAGGTCGTACCGCGGCTCGCGAGGACCACCGACGAGATCGGCCACATCCTCAAGGCGCTGAACGGCGGTTACGTCCCCGCCGGACCGTCCGGCTCCCCCACCCGCGGTCTCGTCAACGTGCTCCCGACCGGCCGCAACTTCTACTCGGTCGACCCCAAGGCCATTCCGTCCCGGCTCAGTTGGGAGGTCGGGCAGTCGCTCGCCGACTCGCTGGTGCAGCGGTATCTCCAGGACACCGGCGAGTACCCGAAGTCCGTCGGTCTGACGGTCTGGGGTACCTCCGCGATGCGCACCCAGGGCGACGACATCGCCGAGATCCTCGCGCTGCTGGGCTGCCGTCCGGTGTGGGACGACGCCTCGCGACGGGTGACCGGCTTCGAGATCATCGGCCTGGAGGAGCTGGGCCGTCCCCGTATCGACGTGACGGTCCGCATCTCCGGCTTCTTCCGGGACGCGTTCCCGCACGTCGTCGCGCTGATCGACGACGCCGTGCGCAAGGTCGCCGAGCTGGCCGAGCCCGCCGACCGGAACTTCGTCAAGGCCCACGCCGACGAGGACACCGCCGAGCACGGTGACCGGCGGCGCGCGACGGCCCGTATCTTCGGCTCCAAGCCGGGTGCGTACGGCGCGGGTCTGCTGCCGCTGATCGACGCGCGCAACTGGCGCTCGGACGCGGACCTCGCCGAGGTGTACGCCGTCTGGGGCGGTTACGCCTACGGGCGCGGGCTCGAGGGACGGGCGGCGCGCGGGGACATGGAGACCGCGTTCAAGCGGATCAACATCGCCGCGAAGAACGTGGACACCCGCGAGCACGACCTCGTCGACGCCGACGACTACTTCCAGTACCACGGCGGCATGGTCGCCATGGTCCGCCACCTCACGGGCGCCAACCCCGAGGCGTACGTGGGCGATTCGGCCACCCCCGACCAGGTGAAGACCCGCACCCTCGGCGAGGAGACCCACCGCGTCTTCCGCGCCCGCGTGGTCAACCCGCGCTGGATGGCGGCCATGCGCCGGCACGGCTACAAGGGCGCCTTCGAGATGGCGGCGACCGTCGACTACCTCTTCGGCTACGACGCCACGGCGGGCGTGGTCGACGACTGGATGTACGAGAAGCTCAGCGCCGAGTACGTCTTCGACCCGGAGAACCGGGACTTCATGAAGAAGTCCAACCCGTGGGCGCTGCGCGGCATCACCGAGCGGCTTCTGGAGGCCGCCGACCGTGGCCTGTGGGCCGAGCCGGACGCGGAGACGCTGGAGCGGCTGCGCGCCACCTACCTGGAGCTCGAAGGCGACCTGGAGGGCGACGACCAGTGACCACCCCCTTTCCCTTTACGGCCCTCGTCGGACAGGACGATCTGCGGCTCGCGCTGCTGCTGAACGCCGTGTCGCCGGCGGTCGGCGGTGTGCTGGTGCGTGGTGAGAAGGGCACGGCCAAGTCCACGGCCGTACGGGCGCTTTCGGCGTTGCTGCCGGAGGTGCCGGTCGTCGCCGGGTGCCGTTTCTCCTGCGACCCGGCCAAGCCGGACCCGGCGTGCCCGGACGGGCCGCACGAGGCCGGTAACGGCGTCGAGCGCCCCGCCCGCATGGTCGAACTCCCGGTCGGTGCCTCCGAGGACCGGCTCGTCGGATCGCTCGACATCGAGCGGGCGCTCGCCGAGGGCGTGAAGTCCTTCGAGCCGGGCCTCCTCGCGGACGCGCACCGCGGCATCCTTTACGTCGACGAGGTCAACCTGCTCCACGACCACTTGGTCGACCTGCTGCTGGACGCGGCGGCGATGGGCGCGTCGTACGTCGAACGCGAGGGCGTCTCCGTACGGCACGCCTCGAAGTTCCTGCTCGTCGGCACCATGAACCCCGAAGAGGGCGAGCTGCGACCGCAGTTGCTCGACCGGTTCGGGCTGACCGTCGAGGTCGCGGCCTCGCGGGAGCCGGACCAGCGGGTGGAGGTCGTACGGCGGCGGCTGGCGTACGACGACGATCCGGGCGGGTTCACGGCGCGTTGGGCGGACGAGGAAGCTGCTGTACGGCAACGGATCGTCGGCGCGCGGGAGTTGTTGCCGTCGGTGCGGCTGGGCGACGGTGCGCTGCGGCAGATCGCGGCGACCTGCGCGGCGTTCGAGGTGGACGGCATGCGGGCCGACATCGTGATGGCCCGGACGGCCACCGCGCTGGCGGCCTGGGCGGGGCGGACCGAGGTGCTCGCGGAGGACGTGCGGCAGGCCGCGCTGCTCGCGCTGCCGCATCGGCGCCGCCGCAACCCCTTTGACGCGCCGGGCCTTGACGAGGACAAGCTCGACGAGACGCTGGAGGAGTTCTCCGGTGATGGCGAGGGCGACGAGGATCCCGATCCGGACGGGCCCGGTGGGGGTGGCGGTCAGCCGCCCTCCGAGGGGCCGCAGGACGACGGTTCCTCCGGCGCTCAGCCCGAGGCCGGTGACGGCGGTGAGCCGCAGGCCGGTGGTGCCGGTGCGGGTGAGCAGTCCGCCGTACGGGCTGCCGAGCCCTTTCGTACCAAGGTGCTCAGCGTGCCGGGGCTCGGGGACGGGGTCGCCGGGCGGCGTTCGCGGGCGCGGACCGAGCACGGCCGGACGACCGGTGCGCGACGGCCGCGGGGGGCGCTGACCAAGCTGCACCTGGCGGCGACCATGCAGGCTGCCGCCCCGCATCAACGGGCGCGCGGGCGGTCCGGGCCCGGCCTCGTGGTGCGCCGGGACGATCTGCGGCAGGCGACGCGGGAGGGGCGCGAGGGAAACCTCGTGCTGTTCGTCGTGGACGCCTCCGGTTCGATGGCGGCGCGGCAGCGGATGAGCGCGGTGAAGGGTGCCGTGTTGTCACTGCTGCTGGACGCGTACCAGCGGCGGGACAAGGTGGGGCTGGTGACGTTCCGGGGTTCGGCGGCGGATGTGGCGTTGCCGCCGACGTCGTCCGTGGACGCGGCCGCGGCGCGGCTGGAGACGTTGCCCACCGGTGGGCGGACGCCGCTTGCCGCCGGGCTGCTGAAGGCCCATGACGTGCTGCGGGTCGAGCGGCTGCGGGATCCCGCGCGGCGGGCGCTCGTCGTGGTCGTGACCGACGGTCGGGCCACCGGCGGGCCCGAGCCCGTCGCGCTGGCCTCGCGGGCGGCCCGGCTGTTCGCCGCCGAGGGGGTCGCCTCCGTGGTCGTCGACTGTGAGTCGGGGCCGGTGCGGCTGGGGCTGGCGGGGCAGCTCGCCGGTGAACTGGGCGGTACCGCGGTCACATTGGACGAGCTGCGGGCGGACTCCATCGCCGGGCTCGTGAAGGACGTACAGAGGAGGGCCGCGTAATGCCTCAGGGGCAGCCGAGTGTGGTGCCGGACGACGGTCTGACCACGCGTCAGCGTCGTAACCGGCCTTTGGTGGTCGTGCACACGGGGATCGGCAAGGGGAAGTCGACCGCCGCCTTCGGGCTCGCGCTGCGGGCCTGGAACCAGGGGTGGCCCATCGGGGTGTTCCAGTTCGTCAAGTCGGCGAAGTGGAAGGTCGGCGAGGAGAACGCGCTGCGGGTTCTCGGCGCCAGTGGCGAGGGTGGCTCCGTCGACTGGCACAAGATGGGTGAGGGCTGGTCCTGGGTCCAGCGCGACCAGCAGATGGACAACGAGGAGAAGGCCCGGGAGGGCTGGGAGCAGGTCAAGCGGGACCTGGCCGCCGAGACGTACCAGCTGTACGTGCTCGACGAGTTCGCCTATCCCATGCACTGGGGGTGGGTGGACACCGATGAGGTGATCTCCGTGCTGCGGGACCGGCCGGGCACCCAGCACGTCGTCATCACCGGGCGGAACGCTCCCGAGAAGCTGGTCGACTTCGCCGATCTCGTGACCGACATGTCCAAGGTCAAGCACCCCATGGACGCCGGGCAGAAGGGCCAGCGGGGTATCGAGTGGTGATGTCCTCGTCCGTTTCCGTTCCTCGGCTGGTCATCGCCGCGCCCTCGTCGGGCAGCGGCAAGACCACCGTTGCCACGGGGTTGATGGCCGCGTTCGCCGCGCGGGGGCTTGCCGTGTCTCCGCACAAGGTGGGTCCCGACTACATCGACCCCGGGTATCACGCGCTCGCCACCGGGCGGGTGGGGCGGAATCTCGACGCGTATCTGTGCGGGGCCGAGTTGGTCGGGCCGCTGTTCGCGCACGGGGCGCGCGGGTGTGACATCGCCGTCGTCGAGGGCGTGATGGGGCTGTACGACGGGGCCGCGGGGGAAGGTGAGCTGGCGTCCACGGCGCATGTGGCGAAGCTGCTGCGGGCGCCGGTGGTACTGGTCGTGGACGCGTCGTCGCAGTCGCGGTCGGTGGCGGCGCTGGTGCACGGGTTCGCCTCCTGGGATCCCGAGGTGCGGGTCGGGGGCGTGATCCTCAACAAGGTCGCTTCGGATCGGCACGAGGAGTTGTTGCGGGAGGCGTTGGACTCGGCCGGGGTGCCGGTGCTCGGGGTGTTGCGGCGGGTGGCTCAGGTGGATACGCCGTCGCGGCATCTGGGGTTGGTGCCGGTCGCCGAGCGGCGGGCGGAGGCGGTGGACGCGGTGGCGGCGATGGCCGCACAGGTTTCCGCCGGGTGCGATCTCGAGGCGCTGGTGGGGTTGGCTCGGGGTGCGGGCGTGTTGTCCTGTGCGGCTTGGGATGCGGCTGAGGTCCTGGCTTCTTCGCCCCCGCCGCCCCTTCCCGTCCCGACCCTGGGGGCTGCGCCCCCAGACCCCCGCTTTCGGCCCGAAGGGCCTCGTCCTCAAGCGCCGGACGGGCTGAAGGCACCGGTGGTCGCCGTCGCCGGTGGGTCCGCGTTCACCTTTTCCTACGCCGAGCATGCCGAGTTGCTCGGCGCTGCCGGGGCCGTCGTCGTGCCGTTCGATCCGCTCCGGGACGAGCAACTGCCTGACGGTACCCGTGGGTTGGTCATCGGGGGTGGGTTTCCCGAGGTGTATGCGTCTGAGTTGTCGGCCAACGAGCCGCTGCGTAAAGCCATCGGGGAGCTCGCTCTCAGCGGTGCTCCCGTGGCCGCCGAGTGTGCCGGGCTGCTCTATCTGTGCCGGGAGCTCGACGGGCTGCCGATGTGCGGGGTGCTCGACGCCTCCGCACGGATGAGCGAGCGGCTGACGCTCGGGTACCGGGATGCCGTGGCCGTGAGCGACAGTGCGCTCGCCGTCGCGGGGACCCGGATGCGCGGGCACGAGTTTCACCGGACCGTCGTCGAGCCGGGCTCGGGGGCGGCTCCCGCCTGGGGTGTGCGCGCCCCTCAACGGCGGGTCGAAGGTTTCGTACAACAAGGGGTGCACGCGAGTTATGTGCACACGCACTGGGCCTCGCAGCCCGGTGTCGCCCGTCGGTTCGTGGAGAGGTGCCGGACGTCATGAGCAGCAAGCTGGTCGGGGTCGGGGTAGGGCCCGGTGATCCGGAGCTGGTGACCGTCAAGGGCGTCAACGCTCTGCGGGCCGCCGATGTCGTCGTCGTGCCGGTGATGGACACCGGGGAGCGTGGGCGGGCCGAGGCCACGGTCCTGCACTACGTGGGTCAGGAGAAGGTCGTACGGGTCGTGTTCGCGCTCAACGAGCGGACCGACCGGGCCCGGCGCGAGACCGCCTGGGACGCCGCCGGGGATCGGGTCGCCCAGCTGCTCGCCGAGCACTCCTGTGTCGCCTTCGCCACCATCGGCGATCCGAACGTGTACTCCACCTTCACCTATCTCGCGCAGACCATCGCCGAGCTCGTGCCGGGGACCGTCGTGGAGACCGTGCCGGGCATCACCGCCATGCAGGATCTCGCCGCCCGTTCCGGTGCCGTGCTCACCGAGGGGACCGAGCCGCTGACGCTCGTGCCGGTGACCGCCGGGGCCGCGGCACTCAAGGAGGCCCTCGCCGGGCCCGGGACCGTGGTGGCGTACAAGTTCGGGCGGCAGGCCCAGGAGGTCGCCGAGGCGCTGCGGGAGACCGGGCGGATCGACGACGCCGTATGGGGGTCCGCGCTCGGGCTGCCGGAGGAGTCGGTGCGGCCCGCCTCCGAGCTCGGCGAGGCCGCGCTGCCCTATCTCTCCACTCTCATCGCGCCCGCCCCGCGCGGCGGCGGTCGGGGCGGCAAGCTGTGACACCCCCCGGTCCGCCCGCCAGAGGCTCAGTCGGCGACGCCGACCACCAGCCAGATGAACGCCGCACCCGCGACCGTGCACAGCAGGGTCGAGCGGGCGGGGTGTTCGTGGTGCGCCTCGGGGAGGATCTCGGCCGCCGCCAGGTAGAGGAGCGCGCCGCCGAAGAAGCCCAGATAGGCGCCGAGCAGCTGCTCCGGGATGGTGAGGAACAGGGTGGACGCGGCTCCCGCCACCGGGGCCACCGCGTCCGCGAACAGCATCGCGAGGGCTTTGCGGCGGGCGTTCCCGTACAGGCTCGTGATCGTGTACGTGTTGAAGCCGTCCGCGAAGTCGTGGGCGATCACCGCCAGGGCGACGGCCGTGCCCATGCCGCCGCCGACCTGGAAGGCCGCGCCGATCGCCACGCCGTCCATCGCGCTGTGACCGACCATCGCGGCCGCGGCCGTCAGGCCCACCTCGGGGACCCGGCCGTCGTGCTCCTCACCGCCGTGGGCCGCCTGGCGGACCGCCAGCAGACGTTCCACCAGATGGGCCAACAGGAAGCCGGCCACGAACAGCAGGAGTGCCGCCGGTACGCCGAACACCTCGGTGCCCGCCGCCTCCAGCGCCTCCGGCAGCAGGTCCAGGCCCACCACGCCCAGCATCAGGCCGCCGGCCAGGCCGAGGACGAGGTGACGGCGGTCGGTGACGCGTTGTGCCGTCCAGCCGCCGGCCAACGTCATCAGGAACGCGCCGAGCGCGACGAACACCGCCATGGGCCCTTCGTATCCGATCAGGCCCTGTGCGCGCACATCCAGCTGCCCTGTGAAGCTCCGTGAATCTTCGTTCGAGAGGACCCGAAACCATGGCCGACGCCCCTGCCGGCAAGGTGACCTTCGTCGGTGCCGGCCCCGGCGCCGCCGACCTGCTGACGTTCCGTGCCGCGCGCGCGATCGCCGAGGCCGACGTCGTGATCTGGGCGGCCAGCCTGGTCCAGGCGGAGGTTCTGGAGCACGCGCGGGAGGACGCGGAGATCCTCGACTCGGCGACCATGTCCCTGGAGGACGTCGTCGCCGTGTACGAGCGGGCCGCCGCCGAGGGCCTGCGCGTCGCCCGTATCCACTCCGGCGACCCCGCCCTGTGGGGCGGCACCCAGGAGCAGCTCGACCGGTGCGACCGGATCGGGATCGCCACCGAGGTGATCCCCGGCGTCTCCGCGTTCTCCGCCGTCGCCGCGCTCGCCCGGCGCGAGCTGACCATCCCGGAGGTCGCACAGTCCGTCGTCCTCACCCGGCTCGGCGGCGGCAAGACGCCGATGCCGCCCGGCGAGGAGGTACGGGAGTTCGCCAAGCACGGGACCACCATGGCGATCTTCCTGTCGGCGGCCCGTAGCGGGCAACTCGTGCGGGAGCTGCTCGAGGGCGGCTATCCGACCTCCACCCCCGTCGTCGTCGCCTACCAGGCCACCTGGCCCGAGGAGCTCATCGTGCGGTGCACGATCGAGACGCTGGAGGAGACCGTCAAGGAGCACAAGCTCTGGAAGCACACCCTCTTCCTCGTCGGCCCGGCGCTCGACGCCGAGGGCACCCGCTCGCACCTCTACCACCCCGGCCACTTCCACGGGTACCGCAAGGCCGACCCGGAGGCCCGCCGGGCGTTGCGGCAGCGGGGTGCGAGTACGTGATCACGGTCTTCGGTACGGGCACGGGGACGCCGGTTCCCGCCGAGGTGCTGGCCGGGGCCCGGCTGGTCGTGGGCGGCCGGCGTCATCTGGCGGCCGCGGCCGTCCCCGGGGACGTCGAGCAGGTCGTCCTCGGGCCGCTCGCGCCCGCGCTGGACGTCATCGAGCGGCATCTGGACAAGCAGGACCGGGTGGTCGTGCTGGCCTCCGGCGACCCCGGGTTCTTCGGGATCGTCCGGGTGCTGGCCGAGCGGTTCGGGGCCGAGCGGCTCGATGTCCGTGCCGGGGTCTCCTCCGTCGCCGCCGCGTTCGCGCGCGCCGGGCTGCCGTGGGACGACGCCGTGGTGGTCAGCGCACACGGCAGGGACCTTCGTACGGCCGTCAACGTGTGCCGGGCGCGGCCCAAGGTCGCCGTGCTGACCGGGCCGGGGGCCGGGCCCGCGGAGATCGGGGCCGCGCTCAGGTCCGACGACCGGGTCCTCGTCGTGGCGTCCGCGCTCGGGTCTCCGGAGGAGCGCGTCGAGCGGGTCACGCCCTCCGAGGCCGCCGCCCGGGACTGGGGGACGGCGGTGAGCGTGGTGCTGTGCCTGGACGAGGCGCGGGCGCTCGGTGCCGTGCGGACGGTCGCCGGGGCCACGCCCGGGCCCGCGCAATGGGCCCTGCACGAGGGCGAGTTCACCCATCGCGACTCGATGATCACCAAGTTCGAGGTGCGGGCGCTGGCACTGGCCCGGCTCGGTCCCCGGCTCGGTGAGCTGGTCTGGGACATCGGCGCGGGCTCCGGGTCCGTGGCCGTGGAGTGCGCGCGGTTCGGGGCCGCCGTCGTCGCGGTCGAGAAGACCCGGGACGGCGTGGAGCGGATCCGCGCCAACGCGGCGGCGCACGGTGTCGACGTCCGGGCCGTGCACGGGGCCGCGCCGACCGTGCTGTCCGATCTCGACGACCCGGACGCCGTGTTCATCGGCGGTGGGGGGCGCGAGCTGCCCGCCATCGTCACGGCGTGTGCGCGACGGGCCCGGCGCACGGTCGTGGTCGCGATGGCGGCGCTCGACCGGGTGCCAAGAGTGCGTGAGGCGCTCACCGGGGCCGGGTTCACCTGTGACGGAGTGCTGTTGCAGTCCTCGCGGCTCGCGCCGCTGCCGGGTGAGGTGACCCGGCTGGCGGCCACCAATCCTGTTTTTCTGTTGTGGGGGGTCCGAATCCCCGACCCTGAAGAAGGAGTTGCTCAGTGATCGGCCTCATTTCCGCCACCTCGGCGGGGGCGGCTGCGCGGGACCGGCTGGCCGCGGCGTGGCCGGAGCGGACGCGTGTGTACGAGGGTCCCGTCGGGGATGCCGTACGGGCCGCGTTCGCGGAGTGCGAGCAGCTCGTGTGTTTCCTCGCCACGGGGGCCGTGGTGCGGCTGGTCGCGCCGCTGCTCGGCGACAAGTCGTCGGACCCGGGTGTGGTGTGTGTCGACGAGGGCGGGCGGTTCGCCGTGTCGCTCGTCGGCGGGCATGGCGGCGGCGCCAATGAACTCGCCCGTGAGGTCGGGGAGTTGCTGGGCGCGGAACCGGTGGTGACGACGGCCACGGACGCCGTCGGGCTGCCGGGCCTGGACACGCTCGGGTTCCCGGTGGAGGGCGATGTCGCCGCGGTGTCGCGGGCGCTGCTCGACGGTGAACCGGTGGCTCTCAGGGCGGACTTCGCGTGGCCGCTGCCCGCGCTGAAGGTCACGGAGGAGGGCGAGTACCGCGTCCGTCTCACCGACCGTCTCGTGAAGGCGGCCGAGCGCGAGGTCGTGCTGCGGCCGCCGTCCCTCGTGGTCGGGGTCGGTGCCTCGAAGGGGGCGCCGGTGGACGAGGTGCTGGGCCTGATCGAGGGTGCGCTGCGGGACGCCGGGCTGTCGGCCGCGTCGGTCGCCGAACTGGCCACCGTGGACGCCAAGTCCGAGGAGCCCGGCATCGTCGGGGCGGCTCAGCGGCTCGGCGTGCCCCTGGTGACGTACTCCGCCGGGGAGTTGGCGTCCGTCGAGGTCCCGAACCCCTCCGGCGCGCCCCTCGCCGCCGTGGGCACGCCGTCGGTGGCGGAGGCCGCCGCGCTCGTCCGGGGCGGCGAACTCCTCGTCCCCAAGCGGAAGTCGGAGCGTGCGGACGGGCTGCCGGCCATGGCGACCTGCGCCGTCGTACGGCGTCCCGCGCGCGGCCGGCTCGCGGTCGTCGGGCTCGGCCCCGGCGCCCGTGACCTGCTCACGCCCCGCGCGAAGGCGGAGTTGCGGCGGGCTTCGGTGCTCGTCGGCCTTGACCAGTACGTCGACCAGATCCGCGATCTGCTGCGGCCCGGCACCCGGATCCTGGAGTCGGGGCTCGGGGCCGAGGAGGAGCGGGCGCGGACCGCCGTGGCGGAGGCCCGCCAAGGGCAGGCCGTCGCGCTGATCGGCAGCGGGGACGCGGGCGTGTACGCCATGGCCTCCCCCGCGCTCGCCGAGGCGTCCGACGACATCGACGTGATCGGCGTACCGGGGGTGACCGCCGCCCTCGCCGCGGCGGCCCTTCTCGGCGCGCCCCTGGGCCACGACCACGTGTCCATCAGCCTCTCCGACCTGCACACTCCGTGGGAGGTCATCGAGCGGCGGGTGCGTGCGGCGGCCGAGGCGGACATCGTGGTCACCTTCTACAACCCCCGCTCGCGCGGCCGGGACTGGCAGCTGCCGAAGGCGCTCGCGATCCTCTCCGAGCACCGGGAGCCGACGACGCCGGTCGGTGTCGTACGGAACGCGTCGCGGCCGGACGAGTCCAGTCGTCTCACGTCACTGGGCTCCCTGGATCCGGCGACGGTCGACATGATGACGGTGGTGACCGTGGGCAACACGGCTACCCGTGACATCGCGGGGCGCATGGTGACGCCGCGCGGCTACCGCTGGCAGACGGCAGAGGAGGGCGCCCGGTGATCCGTGAGGTCCATCCGATCGAGGTGGAGTCCTACCGGCGGCTGCGCGCCCGCCTGGACACCTCGCACTTCCCGCCACTGACCCGGTCAGTGGTCGAGAGGGTCATCCACTCCGCCGCCGACCTGGAGTACGCGAGCGATCTCGTCATGGACGAGGGCGAGCTGGAGAAGGCGCACGCGGCCCTGCACGGCGGTGCGCCCGTCGTCGTGGACGTGGAGATGGTCGCGGCCGGCATCACCCGGCGCGAGACCGTCTGCCGGCTGCGGGACGCCGTGGCCGGGGCGGGGCTGACCCGTTCCGCGCACGCCGTCCGGCTCGCCTACGAGCAGGTCGGACCCGGCGCCCTGTGGGTCATCGGCAACGCGCCCACCGCGCTGGAGGAGCTGCTGACCCTGGACGCCGCCCCGGCGCTCGTCATCGGTCTGCCCGTCGGCTTCGTCGGCGCGGTCGAGTCCAAGGCCGCGCTGCGCGAGAGCGGGCTGCCCGCCGTGAGCAACGTGTCCGAGAAGGGCGGCTCGGCGGTCGCCTCGGCCGCGCTCAACGCCCTGCTGTACCACCCCGTTCCGTCTTCCGAGGAGACATCGTGACCACCCCCCAGCCCGCCCTGCTCATCGCCGGCCATGGCACCCGGGACGAGGCCGGCGCCGAGGCGTTCCGCGACTTCGTACGGGAGCTGGGGCGCCGCAACCCCGAACTGCCCGTCGCGGGCGGCTTCATCGAGCTGTCCCCACCGCCGCTGGGCGAGGCCGTCGCCGAGCTGGTGGAGCGGGGTGTACGGCGGTTCGCCGCCGTACCGCTGATGCTGGTGTCCGCCGGGCACGCCAAGGGTGACATCCCGGCGGCGCTGGCCCGCGAGAAGGAGCGGCACACCGGGATCTCGTACGCCTACGGCCGTCCGCTGGGACCGCACCCGGCGCTGCTGTCGGTGCTGGAGCGGCGGCTGGACGAGGCCCTCGGCTCCGCCGAGCGCTCCCCCGGTGACCGTTCGGACGTGACCGTGCTGCTCGTCGGGCGCGGCTCGACCGACCCGGACGCCAACGCCGAGGTGTACAAGGCGGCCCGGCTGCTGTGGGAGGGGCGTGGGTACGCGGGGGTGGAGACGGCGTTCGTGTCGCTGGCCGCGCCGGACGTGCCGAGCGGGCTCGACCGGTGTGTGAAGCTGGGCGCGCGGCGGATCGTCGTACTCCCCTACTTCCTGTTCACCGGCATCCTCCCGGAGCGGGTCCGGCAGCAGACCGAGGGCTGGGCGGCCGCCCACCCGGAGGTCGAGGTGCGCTCGGCGGACGTCATCGGTCCGGAGCCGGAGCTGCTCGACCTGGTGATGGAGCGGTACCGGGAGGCCGTCGCGGGCGATCTGCGGATGAACTGCGACTCGTGCGTGTACCGCATCGCGCTGCCGGGCTTCGAGGACAAGGTCGGTCTGCCGCAGCAGCCGCACTTCCACCCCGACGACGACGGCCACCATCACCACCACGGACACCACCATGGCGCCCCCTCCCATGCGCACTGACGCGGAGGGGGCGGCGGCGCACGACCTCCGCCACCACGGCGACGCGGAGGTCCGCGACGACGGGGCCCGGCTCACCGACCTCGCCGTGAACGTCCGCGCGAACACGCCCCCGGCGTGGCTGCGGGAGCGGATCGCCGAGTCGCTGACCGGCCTGGCCGCCTACCCGGACGGCCGGGACGCGCGGGCTGCGGTCGCGGCACGGCACGGTCTCCCGGCGGAACGCGTCCTGCTGACGGCGGGCGCGGCGGAGGCCTTCGTGCTCCTCGCCCGTGCCCTGGATGTCCGCCGGCCGCTCGTCGTGCACCCGCAGTTCACGGAGCCGGAGGCGGCGCTGCGGGACGCGGGCCACACGGTCGAGCGGCTGCTGCTGAGCCAGGAGGACGGCTTCCGCCTGGACCCGGCGGCCGTCCCGGAAGACGCGGACCTGGTGGTGATCGGCAACCCGACCAACCCCACCTCCGTCCTGCACCCGGCCGACACCCTCGCCCGACTGGCCCGTCCGGGGCGGACCTTGGTGGTGGACGAGGCGTTCATGGACGCGGTGCCGGGCGAGCGCGAGGCGCTGGCGGGCCGCACGGACATCCCCGGTCTGGTCGTCCTGCGCAGCCTGACGAAGACCTGGGGTCTGGCGGGCCTGCGCATCGGCTACGTCCTGGCCGCCCCGGAGACCGTCGCGGAACTGGAGCGCGCCCAGCCCCTGTGGCCGGTGTCCACCCCGGCGCTCGCCGCGGCCCAGGCGTGCGTCGAGCCGCAGGCCCTGGCCGAGGCGGCCCACGCCGCCCACCGCATCGCCGCCGACCGCGCCCATCTCGTCGCGGGGCTACGGGAGTTCGCCCCGGACGGACTGACGGTGGCCGAACCGGCGGAGGGCCCCTTCGTCCTCGTACGGCTGCCTCGTGCGGCAGGCGTACGCCGGCATCTGCGCGACCTCGGTTTCGCGGTGCGGCGCGGGGACACGTTCCCGGGTCTGGACGAGGAGTGGCTGCGGCTGGCGGTGCGGGACCGGCAGACGGTCAACTCGTTCCTCCAGGCGCTGGATCAGGCGATGGTCCTGGCGAAGTACTGACCCGCTCCCGGGTTCCGTCCGGGAAGCGGATGTCGACGGCGCCCTCGTCGTCGACCGCGGCGCTCGCTCCGGTGGTGCGGGCGTCACCCTTGGTCAGGACGACGAGGGTGACCAGGAGCGGGCCGGTGCCTTCGAGGACCGGGGTCGCGGAGTGGCGTCCGTAGGCGTTGGCGTCGAGGGTGCGGACGACCGTCCCCTCGGCGTCGCCCCAGCCGTACAGGGCGACGAGGGCGCTCGTGAGGCCGTCCGTGCGGCGGGCTAGGGCGCGGCCGGGGCCGGTCTGCGCGTGGGGTGCCGCGGTGTCGTCGGCGACGGCCCAACCCCCTTCGCGTACCCGTGAGTTGCCCGGGACCCGGTGGACCCGTACCTCCCACGGTCCGTGGACGACGCTCACCGTCTCGATCCCAGCGGTCTGGCGGGAGGCGGCGCGTCGGCTCTCGACGCCCAGGGGGTGGATGCGTCCCCGTTCGGACGGTGTCCCGTCCGGGCCGAGGAGGGCGATGTGGTTGTCGGGCCCGGTCGGTGTGTCCGGAGCGGTGGCGCTGGAGTAGGCGAGCTTGGCGTAGTGCGGGCTGTCCCCGTCCGTGGCCGGTGGGGGCGGGAGGCGGTCGCTGCCGTGGTTGACGAGCCGGACGATCCCGTCGGCCGCCGTGGAGTGCAGCAGCCAGCCCGGGGCGGGCAGGGCGAGGGTGGAGTCGGCGGTGTCGACGGGGCCGGGTTCCTCGGTGGCCGTCCACACGGGGTGGGTCCCGGGCAGGAGGAGGCCGAGGAAGGCCTTGCTGGCCCAGTACGGGGAGGCGGGGCCCGAGTAGCGCTGGGTGACGGGGAGGAAGGGCCGGTACCAGCCGAGGCTGAGCAGACCGTGTTCGTCGGGCGCGCCCCGCTCGGCGAAGTGCTTCAGGGTGCCGGAGGCCAGCCGCCGGGTGCGGCCGGGCGGCAGCGGGGTGGCGTCCGCGAGGGCGCCGGCCCACAGGGGGGCGGCCGCGGCGAAACGGTAGGTGAGGGAGCGGCCCTGGTGGACGGGGGCGCCGTCGGAACCGAAGAAGTACTGGTGGGCGGCGAGGAACTCCCGCAGTCGGGCCCGGTGCCGGGCGACGGTGCCGACGTCCGCACGGGGGCCGGCGATCCGCGCCCACAGCACCGGGTACAGGTGCAGCGCCCAGGCGTTGTAGTAGTCGAACTTCTTGCCGTCGCCGTCCGTGTACCAGCCCCCGCCCCGGTACCAGTCGTCCAGCCTGGCGAGCCCGGCGTCGATCTCGCCACGACTATGGGGGGCGCCGACGGAGGCGAGGAACTCCTCCGTGATGACCTGGAAGAGCCGCCAGTTGGAGTCATTGGCGACGGCCCCGACGAAGTGGCCCAGCCACTCGGTGACTTGACCTCGTACGGTGTCATCCAGTTGATCCCAGAGCCAGGGCCGCGACTCGTGCAGCGCGATGGCGATCGAGGCCGCCTCGACCATCGGCTGCCCCCGGTCGGTGATGGGCGGCCACCGCTCCTCACCGTACGGATCGGTACCGGCGGCCAGCCCTGCCGCGTACCGCTCGACGAGGGCGGGGTCGACCCGACCCTCGGCACCCGCGATACGGAACGCGGCGAGCAGAAAGGACCGGGCGAACCCTTCGAGCCCGTCGGACCAAGGGCCGGAGTGGCTGGGAGGCCCGGGGAGCCGGTACTGGGCGTAGTTCGGAGAGGCGTAAGGGAGCAGGCCCCCGAGAAGCCGGTCGGCGAGAGCTTCCCAGTGGACGCGGGTCCAGCCGGTGAGGGGCGAGGTCTCCAGGTCCTGGGGTGGAAGGTCGGGAAGATGCGTCGGGTCGTCAGGGGGCGACACATACGGCGCGGTCATACGGGACTGAGCCCTCCGGTTCTGTTCAAGGGGCGGTCGGTCAACGTACCTAGGGGCGCGGGGAACTGCGCGACCAGCCACGACGCACCGGCAGCCTCACGACGGCCGATCCAGCGGTGCGACACTGCCGCGAACGACGATGTGCGTGCCCAGCAGATGGTGGCTCCCGGCCGCACTGTTCGGATCCCGCAGGGCGATCCGCACGGCAGCCCGCCCCAGTTCCTCGGCAGGCGTACGGACAGTGGTCAGCGGCGGATTGAAGTCCTCGGCGAGCGGGATGTCGTTGTAACCCACGACGGAAACGTCATCCGGCACCCTCAGCCCCGCATCCGCTATCGCGCGGAGCGCCCCCGCCGCGACCATGTCGTCACCGGCCACCACCGCGGTGAACTCCCGCGTCTCCTTGAGCAGTTCGGTCATCGCCCGCAACCCGGCCGCCCGCCCGAGCCCGCAGTCGACGACACGCGCGTCCTCAACAGGCAACCCATGCTCGGCAAGCGCCGCACGGTAACCGGCGACACGAGCGTCCAGAGCCGTGTTCCCGGGGAGCCCGCCGAGGAAGACGATCCGCCGATGCCCCGCCGACAGCAGGTACCCCGTGATCGCCCGCGCCCCCGCCTCGTTGTCGAACTCCACGACCAGCGCCGGGATCTCCGGGTCCGGCGCCGGACGCCCGCACAGCACGAGCCGCGCCCCCGACGAGTCCAGCGCCTGCGCGTAGTGAGCCACCCGCGACCGGTACGCGTCGTCCTCGACCACGCCGCCCACCAGGATCACCAGCCGCGCCCCCTCCTCCCGCATGAGCTGCACGAACTCCATCTCCCGCTGCGGATCCCCGCCGGTGGCGCCCACGACGCACAGCCAGCCCCGGTCGGCGGCCTCGGCCTCGACGCCCTCGGCGACCTGGGCGTAGAAGGGGCTGGTGACCTGCCGGACGACGACCGCGGCCATCTTCCGGCCGCCTCCGACCAGTGCCCGGGCGTGCGCGTTGGCGACGTAGTCGAGGTCACGCGCGGCACGCAGCACGCGGGCCCGGGTCGCGGGGGGCACGGGATGGTTCCCGGTGAGCGCGCGCGACGCCGTCGCCGTCGAGACACCCGCCCGCTCGGCGACCTCGCGGATCGTGACCCGTCCCTTGCCTGTCATACCGTTCCCCATCCCCCGCGCCTCGCGCTCCACCGGCGAAGCGTCACGTGTTGGCCGCATAGTCCTTCGCGAACTCCTCGGCCATTCTGTCGCCGCCCCGCGATCGCCACTTCTTCACGGCCGCGTCCCACTCCGACAGCGGGATCCGTCCGGCGACGATCCCGGTGACCGTGTCGTCGAGCATCGCCTTGAGTGTGGTCCCCTGAGCGTTCTTCGTGCGGGACTGGAGTCCGTACGAGGCGTTGCGGACGGCGTGCGGCACCGTCTGCTGCTGCCAGGCGTGCAGGGCCCGTACGGCGTCCGGCATCCCCGGTACGAACAGGACCTGCGGGCCCTCGGCGAGGTACTTCAGCGGCAGGTTGGTGTTGTTCTCGACCTCGCCGAGCTTGGTGGGCTGCGGGGAGCCGTCCTTGCCGCGGGTGAAGTGGGTGCCCTCGACGCCGTAGTGGACGAGCTCCCACTCCTTGCTGCCGAAGGGGGCGGCGAGGTAGTCGAGGATGCGCAGGAGCAGCTCGACGCGTTCCTTCTTCGCCTTCTTCAGGACGGTGTAGCCGAAGGAGCGGCGGGCGGCGACGATGCCGCCGGGGGTGCCGTCGACGCTGTACGGGAGGGCGGCGGCCGGGGTCAACTTGCCCTGCGTCTCGCGGTACTTGGGGAGGTAGGCGCCGAAGCCGTCCTGCATGGAGCCGACGGTGCCGTTGTAGAAGAGGGTCGTCAGGTCGATCTGGGAGATGGAGGTCGCGTCCGGGTGGTACGCGCCGCCCTTGCGCAGTCCGGCCTGGAAGGCGATCGCGGCCTTGAAGCGCTCGTCGGCCCAACCCGGCCGGAAGGCACCGGACTTGGTGACGGCCCACTCCTGGGGCGCGTTGTGCGCGGCGGAGTGCACGGCGTTGCCGAACAGGGACCCCTGGGCGGCGCCGAGTGCGTAGGTACGGCCGCTCGTGGCCTTCTTGGCGACGGCCGCGAAGTCCTGGGAGGTCCAGCCCTCCGTCATGCCGGCGTCGGTGAACATCCCCTGGTTGAGCCAGAGGGTGGAGCCGGGCAGCGGGCGTTCCAGGGGGATGCCGTAGACGCGGCCGCCGATGCGGCCCATGTCCCGCCAGGCGTGGGTGGGGATGTTGGCGAGGTTGGGGTAGTCGGCGACGGCCGCGCCCGACAGGAACGGGGTGAGGTCCTCGGCCCTGCGCTGCACGAACTCGGCCTCGCGGGGCAGGACGAACCCGGAGAACATGTTGATGATGTCCGGCAGGCTGTCGGGGTCGCCCGCCATCACCGTCGCCATCTTCTTCTGGTAGTCGGCCTGGGAGATGATCGTGTACTCGATCTTCACGCCGAGGGCCTTCTCGACCGCCGCCCAGAACCGGTTGGCGGAGGCCGGCTTGGGCGGGGTGCCGAAGGACACCGACATGACCTTGACGGTGGAGCCGTCGCCGGGGGTGCGGGCGACGGACTTCACCAGCTCGGCGGGGTAGGCGGTGTATCCGGCCTGGACACCGGCGTCGGTGGGGGCCAGATCGGGCTTGGGGCCGGTGGCGGGCCGGTAGGACGGCCAGGGGGCGAGCTTCTTGCCGGCGTTGGAGACGTCGCTGTCGCCGGAGCCGGTGGAACAGGCCGTCAGTACGCCCGGGACGGCGACGGCGGCCATGGAGCCGAGCAGGGTGCGACGGGACATGCGGGGCATGGGTGAATCACCTCGTGTCAGCTGGTGGGAGCTTGCGTCAGCTCTTGATGGCGCCGGTGAGCACGCCCTTGGTGAAGTACTTCTGCAGGAAGGGGTAGACCAGCAGGATCGGCACGGTGGCGATCACCAGGACCGCCATCTGCACGGTCTGCGGAGCGGTGACCGTGCCCTCGCCGGTGGTCGCGTCGGTGAGTCCGGAGCCGGCCACCACATAGGTGCGCAGCACCTGCTGGAGCGGCCAGTGATCGCTCTCCAGATACAGCGAGGCGTAGAACCAGGAGTTCCAGTAGGCCACCGCGTAGAACAGTCCCACGACCGCCAGCGCGGCCTTGGACAGCGGCAGTACGACGGAGAACAGCACCCGCCAGTCCCCCGCCCCGTCGAGCCGTGCGGCCTCGTACAGCTCCTCGGGGATGCCCTGGAAGAAGCCGCGCAGGACGACGAGGTTGAAGACGTTCACGAGGACCGGCAGAACGAGCGAGGCGTAACTGTCCAGCAGGCCGAGCTCCTTGACCAGCAGGAAGCTCGGGATCATGCCGGGCGGGAACAGGAACGTGAACAGGACCAGCAACAGAACGGGCCTGCCGCCGAAGACGCCGGGGCGGGAAAGGGCATAGGCGAGGGTGACCGTGCAGGCGAGGCTGAGCAGGGTGCCGATGACGGTGACGCCTGCGCTGACGCCGAGGGCGTGGGTGACGATGCCGCCGTCGAGGATGTCGCGGTAGGCGTCCAGCGAGGGTTCGGTCGGCCAGAGCACCCAGCCGCCGTTGGCCACGACCTCGTCGGTGGAGGCGAGTGAGGTCGAGACGATGACGAGGAACGGGACGCAGACCAGGAGGACGACCGCCACGAGGGCGAGGCCCTTGGCTGCCTGGGTCAGCGGCTTCGGCTTCTCCATCCAGCCGGGCCGTGCGGGGCTGCTCACTTGTAGACCCCCTGTTCGCCGAGGCGGTGGGCGACCTTGTTGGCGGCGTAGACGAGGAGGGCGCCGATGACGCCCTTGAACAGGCCCGCGGCGGCGGCGAATCCGTAGTCGCCGCCGACGATGCCCTGGTAGTAGACGAAGGTGTCGATGATCTCGGCGGCCTCCGGGCCGACCGCGTCGCGCTGGAGCAGCATCTGCTCGAAGCCGACGGAGAGGATCTCGCCGAGCCGCATGATCAGCAGCAGCACGATCACCGGGCGGATGGCGGGCAGCGTGACGTGCCAGAAGCGCCGCCAGGGTCCGGCGCCGTCGATCGCGGCGGCCTCGTACTGCTGTTCGTCGACCTGGGCGAGGGCGGCGAGGAAGATGATCGTGCCCCAGCCGGCGTCCTTCCAGACCACCTGGGCGACGACGAGCGGCTTGAAGGCGTCGGGGTTGCCGATGATGTCGACGGTGTGCAGGCCCATGCCGTCCAGGCCTGAGTTGAGCAGCCCGGTGTCGCCGAGGAGCTGCTGGAAGAGGGCGACGACGATCACCCACGAGATGAAGTGCGGGAGATACGCCACCGACTGCACGAACCGGCGGACGCTGCTCCAGGTGAGGCTGTGCAGGAGCAGGGCCAGGGCGAGCGGCACCGGGAAGAAGAAGACCAGCTGGAGGACGGAGATCCAGAGGGTGTTGAGGACGGAGTCCCAGAAGGCCGCGTCCTCGAACATCCGCTGGAAGTTGCCGACTCCGACCCAGGGGCTGCCCCAGATGCCGTCGAAGGGGACGTACTCCTTGAAGGCGATGACGTTGCCGACGAGGGCGCCGTAGTGGAAGAGCAGGAAGTAGGCGAGGCCGGGCAGCATGAGCAGGACCAGGGATCGTGAGCCCCTGTTCTGAAAACCTTTTCGCCGTCGGGGCGCACCGCCGGATCGACGGCGCGCCTCCTTCACCTCCTCGGTACCTGCACGTTCCCGTAGTACAGCGGCCACGGGTCCCCCTCACGTCTCGAAGTCGGAGCGAGAGGAAGTTAAAACGTTTTCATTGGTCGGTCAACAGCCCTGACAGAGAAAGGCTGTTGACCTTCGGGACCCCGGGATCAGTTCCTGGCGCGGCGGGCGAGGACGAACGCTCCTGCGCCGGCGACGAGCAGGGCGAGGGCTCCGCCCACGATGTACGGGGTGGTCGAGCTGCCGCCGGTCTCGGCCAACCCCGCTTCGGCGGGGGCGCCTTGGGGCTTCACGTCCTTCGCGGGAGTGGTCGCGGGGGCGGGTGCGGCCGGGGCCTCGCAGGTGGCTTTCGCCAGCGTCAGGGTTCCCTCTACCTCGGCCACGTTGAGCTTCAACGGGTTGATGGAGACGGTGAGTTCGAGGGCGGTCGCGGCTGCCGTGTCCGTGGTGGTCTCGGCTTTGGAGAGGTCGAGACGGACCTCGCCGACGCCGGGCACCTCGACGTCGGTCGGGCCGCCGGCGGTGAGCGTGACCTTCTTGCCGAGGACGGTGACCGAGCCCAGCAGGTTGGAGGTGGCGGTCGGGGCCTTGCCGGCCTCGCACGTCGCCTTGGAGGTGACCGTGCCGAGCTCGATGAGCGAGAGCAGGGGCAGGCCGGGGACATGGAGCTTGGCGTGGGCGAGGGTGGTGGAGGCCTCGGCCCTGGTGTCGGTCACGTCCGCCTTCGCCGACGCCACCTGCGCGTCGAGCACACTGAAGGCCTTTCCGCCGTCGACGCCGTCCAACCGGGCGCTCAACGCGGTCTTCTCGGCGCTCTGCGGCGCCCGCACTTCGTTGAGGGAGACCGCGAGCGGGACGTTCACGGTCTTGTTGAGCAGGGACACGTCGAGCCCGGTGCGCAGGACGACGGCGCTCGCGCGCCCTTCGTCACCGGTCGCGTGCGCGGAGCCGGCGCCGGCCAGGACCGCGGGACCTGCGGCCAGGGCCGTGGCCGTCGCGACGGTCGCGAGACGGCGTGCGGGCATGCGGAAATTCTTGCCGTTCAAGGTGGGGACCCCTCAGAGGAGACTTGCTCGGGACCCGGCAAGAATTACGCACTCAGAGTGAACAGTCAGCACTCCGGCGGGACTTCACCCCAACGTGGTGTTTCCGTGAACCTTTTCGAATCGTGCGGCACGGGTGTTCCTCGAAGTCACCCCTGGGTCCCCATGTGTGCGAACGCTCCCGTTGACGCGCCGGTTCGAGAGCCGGGGTGCACAACGACGTGGGGCGATTTTCGGTCACGCTCCGTCAACGACGCGCCCGTTCAGCACGACCCGTCGCGGCGCCGCCAGTACACGTACATCGGCCCGTGGGTCCTCGTCGTACACCACGAGGTCGGCCGTGGCGCCCTCCTCCAGGCCGGGGCGTCCCAGCCACTCGCGGGCCGCCCAGGTCGTCGCCGCGAGGGCCTCGGTCGGGGGGATGCCCGCCTTGGTCAGTTCCGCGACCTCGGCCGCGACGAGGCCGTGCGGCAGGGTGCCGCCGGCGTCGGTGCCGACGTAGACCGGGATACCGGCGTCGTAGGCGCCCCGGACCGTGTCGTAGCGGCGTTCGTGGAGGCGGCGGATGTGGGCCGACCAGCGGGGGAACTTGGACTCGCCGCCCTCGGCCAGTTTCGGGAACGTGGCGATGTTGACCAGGGTCGGCACGATCGCCACACCGCGGTCGGCGAAGAGGGGGATCAGGTCGTCGGTGAGGCCCGTGGCGTGTTCGATGCAGTCGATGCCGGACTCCACGAGGTCGCGGAGGGACGAGGTCGCGAAGCAGTGGGCCGTGACCCTCGCGCCCAGGCGGTGGGCCTCGGCGATCGCCGCCCGCGCCGCGTCGCGCGGCCAGCTGGGGGCCAGGTCGCCGAGGTCGCGGTCGATCCAGTCACCGACCAGCTTGACCCAGCCGTCGCCCCGGCGGGCTTCCTGGGCGACGTACGCGACCAGGTCCTCCGGTTCGATCTCGTGGGCGTAGCCGCGGAGGTAGCGGCGGGTGCGGGCGATGTGGCGGCCGGCGCGGATGATCTTCGGGAGGTCCTCGCGGGTGTCGGTCCAGCGGGTGTCCGAAGGCGAACCGGCGTCGCGGATCAGCAGGGTGCCGGCCTCCCGGTCGGTGAGGGCCTGCTGCTCGGCGACGTCCTGCGGAACGGGACCGTGGGGGCCGAGGCCCACGTGGCAGTGCGCGTCGACCAGACCGGGCAGGGTCCAGCCCACGACGGTACGGACGTCCTGGACGCCGACGGGACGGTCGTAGGAGATCCGGCCGTCGACGACCCACAGTTCGTCGCGGACGTCGTCGGGTCCGACCAGGACCCTGCCCTTCACGTGCAGCACCGGGTGATCGCTCATGCCCAGGAGCTTAATCAGCCACCGTCGCCGACCTGGTCGGACGTCTCCTCCTCGACTTCGGCCATCGCCGGGTCCAGCAGCCGCGACAGGAAGTGGCGCGTGCGTTCGTGGGCCGGATTGGTGATGACCTGGGCCGGGGTGCCGTCCTCCACGATCACTCCGCCGTCCATGAAGACCACCCGGTCGGCGACCTCCTTCGCGAACGTCATCTCGTGGGTGACGACCATCATCGTCATGCCCTCCCGCGCCAGCATCCGCATCACCGCGAGCACGTCCCCCACCAGCTCCGGGTCCAATGCCGAGGTCGGCTCGTCGAAGAGCATCACCTCGGGGCCCATCGACAGCGAGCGGGCGATCGCGACCCGCTGCTGCTGGCCGCCGGAGAGGGAGGCCGGGTAGGCGTTCGCCTTCTCGGACAGGCCCACCCGCTCCAGGTTCTCGGCGGCCACCTTCGCCGCCTGCGCCTTGTCCCGCTTGAGCACCCTGCGCTGGGGCAGCGTGAGGTTCTCGGTCACGGTGAGGTGCGGGAAGAGGTTGAACTGCTGGAAGACCATGCCGATACGGCGGCGTACGGCGTCGATGTCGACATCGGGGTCGGTGAGTTCGGTACCGCCGACGAAGACCCGGCCCTCGGTGGGTTCCTCCAGGAGGTTCACGCACCGCAGCAGCGTGGACTTGCCGGAGCCGGAGGGGCCGATGACACAGACGACGTCACCCTGGCCGATCTCCAGGTCGATGCCCTTGAGGACCTCGTTGTCGCCGAACGACTTGTGCAGTTGGCGGACTTCGATTTCCGGTCGGCTCATTTCACGGCCTCCTGGGCCTTCGCCTCCATACGGCGCACGACGAAGCCGAGCGGGATCGTCACCAGCAGGTAGCACAGACCGGCGACGAGGATCGGCGTGGAGTTGGCGGTCGTACTGGCCAGGTCGCGGCCGTACTTGGACAGTTCGCGCTCCTCCAGGGTGACGCCGAGGAAGAGGACCAGCGAGGAGTCCTTGAAGAGCAGGACGAGTTCGTTGGTCAGCGGCGGGAGGATGATCCGGAACGCCTGCGGGATGATGATCGAGACCATGGCCCGCGCGGGCGAGAAGCCCAGCGAACGGGCCGCCTCCAGCTGCCCCTTGGGCACCGCCTGGATGCCCGCGCGGATCGTCTCGGCCATGTACGCGGCCGCCACCAGACCGAGCGCGAGCGCGACCTTGCCGTAGGTGCCGCCGGGGATCTCGGTCCCCGGGAAGGCCAGCGGTACGGCCACACCGATGAAGATGAAGATCAGCAGCGCGGGCAGGCCGCGGAAGATCTCGATGTACACACCGGCGAACCAGCGGTACGGGCCCACCGACGACAGCCGCATCAGCGCGATGACCATGCCGAGGACGAGTCCGAACACAAAGCCGGACAGCGTGTAGAGCACGGTGTTCTTCAGCGCGAGCGTGATGACGTCGGGGAACATCTGCTCGGCGATGTCCCACTGCGCGAACTGGTTCTTGAGCCGGTCCCAGTCGGCCGACGCCGCGAAGGCGACGACGGCCGCGACGAACACGACGTACTGGGCGCCGCGCGACAGGCGGCGCTTCTGACTCCGGGTCAGGCCCTTCTTGCGAGGCTGGAGTTGTGCGTCGGAGCTCGTCATGAGGCGGACGGGGACGCGGAGGCCGCGGACTCGTCGTAGGGGCCGATCCACTTCTCGTACAGCGTCTTGTACGTGCCGTCGGACTTGGCCTCGGCGAGGGCCTTGTTGATGGCGGCGAGGAGCTTGGTGTTGCCCTTCTTGACCGTGAAGCCGTACTGCTCCCCGGTGTTGATCTGCTCGGCGACCTGGAAGGCGTCGGCGTTGGCCTTGGTCTTCAGCCAGCCCTGGACGACCGGGTAGTCGATGACGACGGCCTTGACCTGGCCGGAGCGCAGACCGTTGAGGACGGCGTCGGAGGACTCGAAGGAGACCGGGTCGAAGCCCTGGCTCTTGGCGTAGTCCTCGCCGGTGGTCTGCGCCTGGGCGCCGATCGCGACCTTCTTGGACTTGGCGTCGGCGAGGGACGTGATGCCGCTGCCCTTGTCGACGAGGAGGGCCTGGGTGGCGTCGAAGTACGGGTCCGAGAAGTCGACGTTCTTCTTGCGCTCGTCGGTGATGGTCATGCCGGCGGCCGCGAGGTCGCACTCGCCGGAGTTGAGGAACGCACCGGTCTTGAAGTTCTCGAACGGTGTGTCGAGGATCTCCTGCTTCACGCCGAGGTCCTTGGCGGCGAGGTCGATCAGCGCCACGTCGAAGCCCTGCACCTTGCCGTCGATCTCGGACTGGAAGGGCGGGTACGGAAGGTGGGTGCAGGTGGTGAGCTGCCCCGCCTTGACGAGCTCGACACCGCCGGCGGCGGTCTTGGTGCCGCTGCCGCCGTCGTCGTCCGAGGAGCAGCCGGCCACGAGCACGAGCCCGGCCGTCGCGGTGATGGCGGCCAGGACGCGGGTCCGACGCCCGAGGATCGTCTTCACGGGGAAGCCTCCTGTGAGGGAACTGTCTGTTCCGGATATCGGGTTCCGATTATAAGGAGAAGTTTGAGACCCTCAAATCAAACCGATGGTTATACAGCCGTCTGACCTAAGAAGTCGGTGGCGGGCCGGGGTGCCCAGGGTGCCGGTTACCCTCGATTCGTTGATCCCGTGAGTGAAGAGAGCACCACTGTGACGCACCCCTTCCTGGACCTGCCCCCGCTCAGCGCGGCGCACTTCGCGACGATCGAGGACCGCGTGGCGCGGCTGCTGAACACCTCGCAGGATGTCGTGATCATGCAGGGGGAGGCGTTGCTGCCGCTGGAGGGGGCGATCCGGGCGACCGCGGGGCCCGGCACCGTGGCGCTGAACGTGATCACCGGGCCGTACGGGCAGACCTTCGGCGACTGGCTGCGGGACTGCGGGGCCACCGTGATCGATCTGGCGGTGCCGTTCCACACGGCGGTGACCGCGGAGCAGATCCGGCAGGCCTTCGCCGAGCATCCGTCGATCGACTTCGTCTCACTGGTGCACGCGGAGGCGGCGACGGGCAACACCAACCCGGTCGCGGAGATCGGGGAGGTGGTGCGGTCGCACGGAGCACTGTTCTACCTGGACGCCGTCGCCTCGATCGGGGCGGAACCCGTGCTGCCGGACGCGTGGGGTGTCGACCTGTGTGTGATCGGGGCGCAGAAGGCGATGGGCGGGCCGGCGGGTGTCTCGGCGGTTTCGGTGAGCTCGCGGGCGTGGGCTCGGATGGCGGCGAATCCGCAGGCGCCTCGGCGGTCGTACCTCTCCCTGCTGGACTGGAAGGAGCGGTGGGTCGACGGCGGGCGCAAGGCGCTGCTGCACGCGCCGGCGCAGCTGGAGATGCTGGCGCTGGAGGCCTGCGTCGAGCGGATCGAGGCGGTCGGGCTCGATGCGGTGATGGCTCGCCACGCGTCCGCGGCCGCGGCGGTGCGGGCGGGGGTCGTGGCGCTGGGGGGCGGGCTCGAGCCGTATGTGTACGAGGCGCGGGACGCGGCGCCGGTGGCCACGACGCTGCGGGCGCCGGCGGGGGTGGTGGCGTCGGAGCTGGTGGCTCGGGCGCTGGGGTCGGATCCGGCGCTGCCGGTGGCTGCGGGTGGGGGTGCGTTGGCCAAGGAGATGATCCGGGTCAACCACTACGGGGCGGACGCGACGCCGGGGGCTGTGCGGGCGAGTCTCGCGGCGCTGGGGGCCGCGTTGGGTGAGCGGGGGCTGGATGTGGATGTGGAGGGGGCGCTGCGGGCTGTGGAGGACAGCTGGCGGTAGGTGCGTGGTTCGGGCGGGGGCCGGTTTTCTCGCCCCCGCCGCCCCTACCCGTCCCATCCTCCAGGGGCGCCGCCCCTTCGACCCCGATCCCTGGGGGCTCCGCCCCCAGACCCCCGTCGGCCCTTTGAGGGGCCTCGTCCTCAAACGCCGGACGGGCTGGAAGGCAAGCTCTCGGTCTCGGGTGCCGGGCGGGTCCGATGGTGCGGGCGGGGCTGAAATGTACGTTTCGGCGTGGTGTGGTGCCGTGCCATGCTCGCCGCATGAGCACCGACACTCCCCACATCCTCCCCGACGGGCGCCCCATCCCCCTCGTCACCGGCGGTGAACTCCCCACGCTGGAGAGCTGGTTGGACTTTCATCGGGCCACGTTGGAGCTGAAGTGTGCGGGGCTGGACGACGAGCAGGTGCGGCGGGCGTCGGCCGAGCCGTCCGGGCTGACGTTGCTCGGGCTGGTGCAGCATCTTGCGGAGGTCGAGCGGAACTGGTTCCAGCGGGTGGTCGCGGGGCTCGATGTGCCGCCCGTGTTCGGTGAGGCGACCGGGTACCGACTCGATCCCGCCCGCACGCTCGAGGACGCGCTCGGTGTCTGGCGGCGGGAGATCGCGCGGGGCCGCGAGATCGTCGCCGGGCGGTCGCTGGACGACACCGGGCGGGTCATGGAGGGGCCCGTTCCCGGGATGGAGGTGAGTCTGCGGTGGGTGTTTATCCACATGATTGAGGAGTACGCCCGGCACAACGGACATGCCGACATCTTGCGGGAACGAATCGACGGGGTAACCGGAACCTAATTCAGGGATAATTCTGGAATTCATTCCAGAGCAGCTTCCCGTATTCTTCTGCCCGCTTTCTCTCGTCCTAAACGCAAAGATTTTGCGAACGCCAACCGGATGAATTCGGGCAGATCTCATGGGGGTTACATGGTTGTGACGCGTTACACATCGCGGGTGATTTGCCCCCTTTGATGTGGTCAAAACCGGCCATACCTCGCACCTTTCACGCGTCCGCCCGCGCCCGCGTGATAACACATGCACCGCCGACCCGTAACCCCATCCGGCGATGCAATTTTGAATTTCCCTGGGTAAATTCAATTCGCATGACTGCCGCACCAGCAGACACGACAGCAGAACTGAAAATCGACCGACCCACCGTCGCGGACGGCGCCGCGTTGTGGCGGATTGCGAGGGACTCCAAGGTCCTCGACCTGAACTCGTCGTACAGCTATCTGCTGTGGTGTCGCGACTTCGCCGCGACGTCGGCCGTCGCGCGGGACGGGAGCGGCGAGCCGGTCGGCTTCGTCACCGGGTACCTGCGGCCGGACCGTCCGCGCACCCTGCTCGTCTGGCAGGTGGCCGTGGACGAGGCGTACCGCGGGCGCGGACTCGCCGCGGCGCTGCTCGACGCCCTGGCCGTGCGGGCCTCGGCGGAGCAGCGGATCACCGCCGTCGAGACCACCATCACGCCCGGCAACACCGCTTCCGAGCGGCTGTTCGGCGCCTTCGCCGAGCGTCATGACGCCGACCTGGAGCGTGAGGTGCTCTTCGACGCGGGCCTGTTCCCCGACGGGCCGCACGAACCCGAAGTCCTGTACCGCATCGGCCCCCTCTCCCTCTGACGACCCGCGACGACCCGAACGCACTCCCCCACGCACCGAGGAGCGATTCTTCGTGACCATCACCCAGCCCGACCTCAGTGTCTTCGAGACCGTCGAGTCCGAAGTGCGCAGCTACTGCCGCGGCTGGCCCACCGTCTTCGACCGCGCGCAGGGCAGCCGCATGGTCGACGAGGACGGCCACGAGTACCTGGACTTCTTCGCGGGCGCCGGTTCCCTGAACTACGGGCACAACAACCCCGTCCTGAAACGGGCGTTGATCGACTACCTGGAGCGGGACGGCGTCACGCACGGGCTCGACATGTCCACCACCGCGAAGCGGGCCTTCCTGCAGACCTTCCAGGACATCGTCCTGCGGCCGCGCGACCTGCCGTACAAGGTCATGTTCCCCGGCCCGACCGGCACCAACGCCGTCGAGTCCGCGCTCAAGCTGGCGCGGAAGGTCAAGGGACGCGAGGCCATCGTCTCGTTCACCAACGCCTTCCACGGGATGTCCCTCGGGTCGCTCGCCGTCACCGGCAACGCCTTCAAGCGGGCCGGCGCCGGCATCCCGCTCGTGCACGGCACACCGATGCCGTTCGACAACTACTTCGACGGCACGGTCGAGGACTTCCTGTGGTTCGAGCGGCTCCTGGAGGACCAGGGCTCCGGACTGAACAAGCCGGCCGCCGTGATCGTCGAGACCGTGCAGGGCGAGGGCGGCATCAACGTGGCCCGCAAGGAGTGGCTGCAGGCGCTCGCCGAGCTGTGCGAGCGGCAGGACATGCTGCTCATCGTCGACGACATCCAGATGGGGTGTGGACGTACGGGGGCCTTCTTCTCGTTCGAGGAGGCCGGCATCACGCCCGACATCGTCACCGTGTCCAAGTCGATCAGCGGCTACGGCCTCCCCATGTCCCTCTGCCTGTTCAAGCCGGAGCTGGACATCTGGGAGCCGGGTGAGCACAACGGCACCTTCCGCGGCAACAACCCCGCCTTCGTCACCGCCACCGCCGCCCTGGAGACGTACTGGGCGGACGGCTCCGCGATGGAGAAGCAGACCCGCAAGCGCGGTGAGCAGATCGAGCAGGCCCTCATCTCCATCACCGAGGAGAACCTCGCCGATGTGAAGGAGTACCGCGGGCGCGGGCTGGTGTGGGGCCTGGAGTTCCACGACAAGGAGCGCGCCGGGCGGGTGGCGCACCGCGCCTTCGAGCTCGGGCTGCTCATCGAGACCTCGGGCCCGGAGAGCGAGGTCGTGAAGCTGCTTCCGGCGCTCACGATCACCCCGGAGGAGCTGGACGAGGGACTGAGCGTCCTGGCCCGCTCCGTACGGGAAACCGTCTGAACCACCCTCTGCACCAACCGTCTACATAGGAGGCATCGCAGCACCGTGATCGTCCGTTCGTTCAAGGACATCGAAGGCACCGACCGCCATGTGAAGGCCGCGTCCGGCACCTGGGAGAGCAAACGCATCGTCCTCGCCAAGGAGCGGGTCGGCTTCTCGCTGCACGAGACGATCCTGTACGCGGGTACGGAGACGTCGATGTGGTACGCGAACCACGTCGAGGCCGTCGTCTGCGTCGAGGGCGAGGCCGAGCTGACCGACCACGAGAGCGGGCTGACCCACTCGATCACGCCCGGGACCATGTACCTCCTGGACGGACACGAGCGGCACACGCTGCGCGTCAAGGAGGACTTCCGCTGCCTGTGCGTGTTCAACCCGCCCGTCACCGGCCGGGAGGACCACGACGAGAACGGCGTCTACCCGCTGCTCACCGAACCCGAATCCGAGGAGGTGTGACCGCACCCATGACCACCACCGTCACCGATCTCTATCCCAGCCGCGGCGCCACCGAGGTGTCGACGCCCCGCAAGGACCCGGTCGTCTGGTCGGCCCCCGGCGCGCCGGGACCGATCGCCACGGGCGAGCTGGAGGCGTTCGAGCGCGACGGCTTCCTCGCCGTCGACCAGATCATCGGCCCCGACGAAGTCCCCGTCTACCAGCGCGAGTTGGAGCGGCTCGTCACCGACCCGGACATCCGCGCGGACGAGCGCTCGATCATCGAGCCGAAGTCCAAGGAGATCCGCTCGGTCTTCGAGGTGCACAAGATCAGCGAGGTGTTCGCGAATCTGGTGCGCGACGAGCGGGTCGTGGGCCGGGCCCGGCAGATCCTCGGCTCGGACGTGTACGTCCACCAGTCGCGGATCAACGTCAAGCCCGGATTCGGTGCCTCCGGCTTCTACTGGCACTCGGACTTCGAGACCTGGCACGCCGAGGACGGGCTGCCGAACATGCGGACGGTGTCCGTCTCCATCGCCCTGACGGAGAACTACGACACCAACGGCGGGCTCATGATCATGCCGGGCTCGCACCGTACGTTCCTCGGCTGCGCGGGGGCCACGCCGAAGGACAACTACAAGGAGTCGCTGCAGATGCAGGACGCGGGCACGCCCTCGGACGAGGCGCTCACCGCGATGGCCGGTGAGTACGGCATCAAGCTGTTCACCGGCAAGGCCGGTTCGGCGACCTGGTTCGACTGCAACTGCATGCACGGGTCCGGCGACAACATCACGCCGTTCCCGCGCAGCAACGTGTTCATCGTGTTCAACAGTGTGGAGAACGCGGCCGTGGAGCCGTTCGCGGCACCGATCCGCCGGCCCGAGTTCATCGGCGCGCGGGACTTCACTCCCGTCCGCTGAGCACCGGGCACTCCGTCCGGCCTTTCGACGCCCCCGCCGTAGCACGTCTTGCGGTCGGGGGCTTCGAAGGTTCCGCGAAGAAGACCGCTCAGAGCCAGGCCAGCCGGGACGCCCGGTCCAGTACGTTCCGGGCGGCATCCTCGTCGCCCGAGGTGCCGCGCGGTACCTCGTCGGGGGTGTGGCGGCCGCCCACCAGCAGGCAGAAGTCGACGGGATCCAGGGTGAGTTCGGCCCGTACGGGATCGTCCTGCGAACCCAGTACCCACTGCTCGCCGCCGGTGACCGAGAACAGCACCGGCGCGGCGTCCCGGCCCAGGGCCAGGCCGAGGATGCGGACGGCCAGACGGACCAGTTGCCACAGGTGCGCCTCGGGCGGCGGCGGGACGGCGAGTCCGAGGGCGCGGCCGATGTCGTCGGTGTGGATCCATGCTTCGAAGGCGCGCACCACGTAGTGGTCGGCGACCGGCAGCCGTACGCCCGTCAACGTCACCGCGCGGGCGGCCGGTTCGGGATCGAGGGCCTCGGGCGCGGTGAGCAGGTCGTCCGCCTGCGCCGCCCAGTCCGCGACGGTCTCCTCGGGCGTACGGCCGTACTCGTGGGCGATGACCTCGGCGGTCCGCGCGTTCCAGGCCTCCCCCCAGTGGGTGTCGGGCGGGATCCGGGAGAGCGGCAGACGGGTGCCCAGGCCGAGCAGCCGCGCCAGGTGCTCGTCGGCGGCGAGGAGATGGGCGAGGGTCGCGTGCACGTCCCAGTCGTGCACGACCGGGGTGGACCAGCGGCCCTCGATCTCGGGCAGCAGCGCCTTGAGGCCGGTTACCGCCGCGGCGTACGGGGCGGCGTGCGGCGCGACCAGGGGTGCGGCGGGGCGGGTGCGCAGGGCGCCGGAGAGGATGCCGGCGGCAGGGCGGTCCGGGCCGTTCGACGCGGGGCCGTCGAGGAGTCGTACCGTCTCGCGCAGCCGCTGCGCCTCCGCCGCGCAGCTCTCGCACTCGGCCAGGTGCAGCGGGACCGTTCTGCGGTCGGCCGGGTCCAGGGCCCCGAAGGCCCAGGCGGCCAGCAGGTCGCGTACGCCGTCGTGTTCGGTGGTCACCGGACGCCCCCCTTTCGCGCGAGGTCTCCTGCCATCATGCGCCTCTTTCCAGCGCTGGATCGGGCGGGTCCGCCAAAGAGTCGGCCAAGGTACGTAACGCCGTGCGCAGCCGTGTCTTGGCCGTCCCTTCGGGGATGCCGAGTTCGACCGCGGCCTGCCGGTAGCTGCGGCCCCCGAAGTAGGCCAGGTGCACCACCTCCCGCTGGGTCTGCGGGAGTTCGGCGAGGGCGGAGTGGAGCAGGAGGGCGCGTTCCCGGTCGACGACCGTCTCGTCGGGGCCGGGACCGGGCTCGGGGATGGCCTGGAGCGCCAGGTCGTCGGCGCCGACTGCCTTGCGGTGCCGGGCCTCGCCTCGCACCCAGTCCACGGCCCGCCGGTGGGCGAGCATGGAGAGCCAGGTGCGCAGGGTGCCGCGGTCCGCGTCGAAGGCGTACGGCCTGCTCCACAGGTGGGTGAAGACCTCCTGCGCCACGTCCTCGGCGGCGCCCGGGCTGCGGGTGACCCGTACGGCGACCCGCCGGACCAGGCCGCCGTACGCCTCGTACGCCTCGGTCAGCGCGGACTCGTCGCCGTACACCAGCCGCCTGTGCAGCTCCTTGTCGACGGGAGGCCGCACGGACGTGTCGCCCGCGTTTTCCACCGGCACCACCACCCCTGGTGCCTTTCCTAGCGTCCTCGCCGGGCCCGCGCCAGCGGTTCACGACAACGGGCCATGGCCAATGGTTCGCGCGCCGTAGGTCAGACGGACAGGGCGTCCAGAAGGCGGTCGACGTCCGCGGTGGTGTTGTAGAGATGGAAGGCGGCGCGCAGATTGCCCGCGCGGTCGGAGACCTCGATGCCCGCCGCGCTCAACGCGGGCTGTCGCGCGCCGAGTCCGGGGACGGAGACGATCGCCGAGCCGGGGGCCGGCACCGGTTCGTGGCCGAGGGCGGCGAGGCCCGCGCGGAAGCGGTCGGCCAGGGAGAGGTCGTGGGCGTGGATGGCGGCCACGTCGAGTTCCTCGATCAGGGAGAGGGAGGCGCGCAGGCCGGCGTAGCTGAACAGGGCGGGGCTGATGTCGAACCGGCGGGCGGAGTGGGCGAGTTCGGCGATCGGACCGTAGCAGCTGTTCCAGGGGATCTCGCCCGCCACCCAGCCGGCCAACAGGGGGGTCAGGGCGCCGAAGTCCTCCGGGACCACCAGGAAGGCGGCGCCGTGCGGACCGAGCAGCCACTTGAAGCCGGTGGAGACGGTGTAGTCGTACTCGGTCGCGTCCATGGCCAGCCATCCGGCGGCCTGGGAGAAGTCGACGTAGGTCCGGGCCCCGTGCGCCCGGGCGGCCTCGCGCAGCGCGGGCAGATCCGCGACACGGCCGTCGGCGGACTGGGCGGCGCTGACCGCGACGAGGGCGGTCTCCGGACGGACCGACTCGGCGAGCCGCTCCAGGGGGACGATGCGGACCTTGAGGTCGCCCCGGGCGTGGAAGGGGTTCACGACGGACGTGAAGTCGTCCTCCGCGGTGAGGACTTCGGCGCCCGCGGGAAGCGAGGCCGCGACCAGTCCGGAGTAGGTGGAGACGGAGGCGCCGGCCGCCACCCGGTGCGCCGGCACCGCGGCCAGCCGGGCGAAGGCCGCGCGGGCCGCCTCCACGTCCTCGAACAGCGGGTCCAGCGGCCTGCCCTCGGCGCGGATCCTCGTGGCCTCCGTCAGGGCGGTCACGGTGCGGGCGGGGAGCATACCGCTGGACGCGGTGTTCAGATAGGTGTTCTTCGGGGCGAACTCGGAACGGACGAGGCTCTCGAAGGTCTCCATGCGTCCACTGTGGAGCCGCTCGAAGCATTAGTCCATTGCGATTTTTTACGTGGTTCCCCTAAGGAACCCTTATGGGTCCCTCCCGACCTGCGCCGTCTCAGTGCTGCGGCACCGCGCATCCGTCGGGGCCGCAGGCCTCCGCGCCGTGGTCCTCGATCAGTGTCAGCGGCGGGCGCTCGCCCCAAGCCTGGGTCAGCGCCTGGGTGAAGACCTCGGCGGGCTGGGCGCCGGAGATGCCGTACTTGCGGTCGAGGACGAAGAACGGCACGCCGTTCGCGCCGAGTTCGGCGGCCTCGCGCTCATCCGCGCGGACGTCGTCGGCATAGGCGGTGGGGTCGGCGAGGACCGCGCGGGCGTCGTCCGCGTCCAGGCCCGCGGCGACGGCCAGCTCCACGAGCCGCTCCTCGCCCTCGGAGAAGACGGACCGCTCCTCGGCGAAGTTGGCCCGGTAGAGCAGCTGGACGAGCTCGTCCTGCCGGCCCCGCGCCTTGGCGAGGTGGAGCAGGCGGTGCATGTCGAAGGTGTTGCCGTGGTCGCGGTCCCGGGTGCGGTACTCCAGGCCCTCCGCGGCGGCCTGCGTGCCGAGGTTCTCCTCGCCGGCCTGGGCCTGCGCCGCGCTCATGCCGTACTTCTTGGTCAGCATGCTGATCACCGGCTGGACGTCGCCCTTGGCGCGGTTCGGGTCCAGCTCGAAGGAGCGGTGGACCACCTCGACCTGGTCACGGTGCGGGAAGGCCTCGAGCGCCTTCTCGAAGCGGGCCTTGCCCACGTAGCACCAGGGGCAGGCGATGTCGCTCCAGATCTCGACGCGCATGTCTTCGGCTCTTTCCAGGTCGCACGGGGTACGGAGACGGCCTCCGATTAATCGGTGAACGTTCAAGGAGTGGGGTTCATTCCCCGGTCAGCGCCAGGGTCATGCGCAGATGGTGGTGCCCCGGTTCGACGGGGTGACGGGTCCAGCCCTGGCGTGCGTAGAAGGCCTGGGCGCGCGCGTTGTCCACATGCACCGCCAGCGCGGCGGTCCGTTTGCCGTCGGCCCGCCACTGCTCGACGCACGCCGCGTGCAGGGCGGTGCCGAGGCCGGAGCGCCACCGGTCGGGGTCGACGTGGAACTGGAAGAGCTCGACCGTCTCCGCCGGGGCTCCCTCGGAGGTACGGAAGGAGGCGAGCGCGACGACGCGCCCGTCGTCCACCAGGCACAGGACATGGCCGTCGGGCCGGGCGATGGCGCCCTGCCAGGCGGCGAGCCAGTCGGTGCCGTCGTCCGGGACGCCGTCGGGGTAGTACGTGGCCCGGGCGCGCGCGTGGAGCGCGGCGACCACCTCCGCCTCGGCGGGTACGGCGGTCCGGATCACCCTGGCTCCCAGGGCCCTGTCATGGATCATGCAACGGAGGACGTGACCTCGGTCGGCCCGGTTCCCAGGCGGGTGTACTGGGCCCGGTAGGCGCTCGGTGTCAGACCGGTGCGGCGCACCAGGTGGGCGCGGAGGGAGTCGGCGGTGCCGAGGCCGCAGGAGCGGGCCACCTGGTCCATGGGGAGGGCGGTCGTCTCCAGGAGTTCCTTGGCGCGCTCGATGCGCTGGTGCAGGAGCCACTGGAGGGGGCTGACGCCGCTCTCCGCGTGGAAGCGGCGGGTGAGGGTGCGCACCGAGACACCGGCGTGACGGGCGAGGTCGGTGAGGGTGAGGGGCCTGTCGAGGTGGCGCATGGCCCAGCCCCGGGTGTCGGCGCAGGCCGTGCCGCGTTCGGGGGGCAGCGGGGTCTGGGTGAACTGGGTCTGGCCGCCCGGCCGTACCGGGGCGACCAGGGAGAGGCGGGCCACCTCGTTGGCGACCGCGGCGCCGTAGTCGGTGCGGATCATGTGCAGGCACATGTCGATGCCGGCCGCGTAGCCGGAGGAGGTGAGGACCTGGCCGTCCTGTACGTACAGGACGTCGCCCTGGAGGTCCAGGGACGGGTAGCGGTCGCGCAGTTCGTCGGCCAGTTGCCAGTACGTGGTGGCGCTGCGGCCGTCCAGGAGGCCCGCCTCGGCCAGCACGAAGGCGCCGCTGCAGATGGAGGTCACGCGCTTGCCGGCCGCCGCCGCCTCGCGCACGGCGTGGATGGTGCGCGGGTCGGGGGCGTAGTGGTGGCCCGTCCCGGCCACCACCACCGTGTCGGCGCCCCCGACCGCGTCCAGGTCCCGGTCGATGTGGAGGGCGAGGCCGCCGGTGGTGGCGACGGGACCCGGGTCCGGGGTGCAGACCACGACCTCGTACCCCTGGCCGCCGTCCACCTCGACCTTCCCGAAGAGCATCTCGGGGATGGCCAGGTTGAACAGCGAGACCGGCGACGGCGCGATGACGACGACACGGTGCGGGGCGCGGGGCATGGCCAGAACCTCCGGAGGTATGGCATTCAGGCCACTACTGTACGTCGGCGGAGATCCGCAGCATGGAGGGCATGTCCGGTAATCACTTGGCCAGGAAACGTCGACTCACCGCTCCTTCCGGGGAGTCGCAGTCCATGAGGACCTCTCCCGCCACCACCCTTGTCGCCGCGCTTCTCGGCTTCGCGCTGATCACCCTCGACGCGTCCGTGGTGAACGTGGCCCTCCCGGCCATCGGCTCGGCGCTCGGTGGCGAGATGGCGGGCCTGCAGTGGGTGGTGGACGCCTACACCCTCGCCTTCGCCGCGCTCATGCTGTCCACCGGCGCCTTCTCGGACCGGGCCGGGGCGAGCCGGGCGTACGCGATCGGCATCCTGCTCTTCACCCTCGCCTCGGCGGCCTGCGGGCTGGCACCGGACCTGGCGGTGCTGATCGGCGCCCGGGCGGTGCAGGGCGTCGCGGCGGCCGTGGTGCTTCCGGCGTCGCTGGCCCTGGTACGGCAGGCGTATCCCGACGCCGCGCGCCGGGCGCGTGCGGTGGCCGCGTGGGCCGCGGGCGGTTCGGTGGCGGTCGCCCTGGGGCCGGTGGCGGGCGGTGCTCTGACGACGGCCTGGGACTGGCGGGGCATCTTCTTCATCAACCTGCCGCTGGGGGCGGTGGCGCTGGCGTTGCTGGTGCGGGCCCCTCGGTCGGAGCGGCGGCCGGCCCCTCTCGACCTGCCCGGGCAGCTGACGGCGATCGTGACCTTGACGGCGCTGACGTTCGCGGTGATCGAGGGCGGGGCGACCGGGCTGGTGGCGCTGGCGGTGGCGGTGGTGTCGGGCGTTCTCTTCGTGCGGGTCGAGGCGCGGCAGCCGCATCCGGTGGTGCCGCCGGGCCTGTTCCGTACCCGGGCCGTCTCCGTGGCGGTCGCGGCGGGGGTGGCGTGCAGTGTGGCCTTCTACGGGGTGGTGTTCGTCTTCTCCCTCTTCTTCCAGCAGGTCCAGGGGCGTTCGGCGCTGTACGCCGGGCTGCTGTTCCTGCCGATGTCGGGGCTGATCGCGGCGTCCAACGTGTCCGCGGGACGGCTGGCGGGGCGCTACGGGCCGAGGGTGCCGATCCTGATCGGCCAGGGCCTGGCGACGGCCGGTCTCCTGCTGCTGCTCGTGTGCGTCGACGAGGGGACCCCCGCGACCCTGGTGGCGGCCTTGCTCATCCCGCTGTCCGTCGGCTGCGCCCTGACGGTGCCGCCCCTGACGTCGCTGATGATGGAGGCGGTGCCGGCGGAGCGGGCCGGGCTGGCGGCCGGCGTCCTCAACTCCGCCCGCCAGACGGCGGGAGGGCTGGGGATCGCCGTGTTCGGGACGCTGGTCTCCCACGGGTTTATCGAGGGGATGCGGCAGAGCCTCGGGATCGGTGCGGCCCTGTTCGCGGTGACCTGGCTGTTCAGCTTCCGTCTCTCAGGTCCTTCGGCCACTCGGGCCTGAACTCCAGGTGGTCGTACGTCACGACGCAGCCCTCCCCCATCGGGGACTGGGTCATGAAGCCGACGAGGGCGGCGTCGCTCTTCTTCTCGTCGTCGAGGGTGAACAGCCGGACGAATATCCAGCGTTCGCCGTCCCGGGAGGCGTGGAAGGCGAAGGCGCGGCCGGTGCGACTCACCCTGAGCCACACCGAACTTCCCTCCACGGTGAAGGAGTTGGCGTCGTCGGAGTGCCCCCGGGTGACCACCGTGCAGATGGTGGCCACGTCCGGGGAGTACTCCAGACAGAGCTTCGCCCAGGCCCGGTCGCCGACATGGACGTAGAGCACACCCGCGTCGAAGGACGCGTTGAACCCCACGGTGACACGGGCGATGAGCTGAAAGTCCCCTTCGGGCGCCCCCAGCAGCCGCGGCGCGTCGGAGGCTGGGTCGAGCCCTTCGGCGGTCGGCGGCACAAACCGGTCCTGCCGCGGCCCGGCCCACCCACTGAGCACACCGTCCTCGTAGGACCAGTGCCCATCGGGGCCGTAAGTGCGGAGGCGGAAGGGCAGTTCGGGAAGCTCGATGTCCATCAGCCAACTATCTCAGGGTGGGTCGAGAAACCTAGGGGCGCGGGGAACTGCGCGACCAGCCACAACGAACCCGCAGCCGCCACACAACCCCGCACCCCTACGGCGCGGCGCTATCGCTCCAGCTGCCCGTTGAACCGACGAGGCAGCCCCAACGGGTTGTCATCCCGCAACTCCACCGGCAGCAGAGCCTCCGGCGTCGTCTGATAGACAACCGGCCGCATCCACCGCTCAATAGCCGTACCACCGACCGACGTCGACGTGGACGTCGTAGCCGGGTACGGACCGCCGTGATGCTGAGCCGCCGCCACGGCAACCCCGGTCGGCCACCCATTGACCAGCACACGCCCCGCCAGCGGCGTCAGCTCCGCCAGGATCTCCGTGCCACGCCCCTTGCCCTCGGTCTCCTCGGTCGACAGATGCACCGTCGCGGTGAGATTGCCCGGCAGCCGCGACAGCACGGCCCGCGCCTGCGCGTCGTCGTCGTAGCGCGCCACGACCGTCACCGGACCGAAGCACTCCTCCAGGAGCAGATCGTGCTCGCCCTCGGCGGCCAGCTTGTCCGCCGGCACCGTCAGGAAGCCCGCGCTGACCGTGTGGTCACCGCCGGAGCCCGGCGTGACCGGCGTCTCCACGTCGGCCAGTCCGGCGCGCTCGGCGACCCCGGCGATGAAGTTGTCCCGCATCCGGTGGTCGAGCAGCACGCCCGCGTCGGTGTCGCTGACGGCGTCCGTGAGGGACTTGACCACGCCGTCACCGGCTGCACCCGACGGCACCAGCACCAGGCCCGGCTTCACACAGAACTGGCCGACGCCCAGCGTCATGGAGCCCGCGAGGCCCGTACCGATGGCCTCGGCGCGCTCGGCGGCCGCGGCCTCGGTGACGACGACGGGGTTCAGGGAGCCCAGCTCGCCGTGGAAGGGGATCGGGACCGGACGGGCGGCGGCCGCGTCGAAGAGGGCCCGCCCGCCACGGATGGACCCGGTGAAGCCGGCCGCGGCGATCAACGGGTGCTTGATCAGCTCGATACCGGCCTCGAAGCCGTGCACGAGACCGAGCACGCTCTCGGGGATGCCGTGCTCGGCGGCGGCCCGGCGCAGGACCGCCGCGACCAGCTCGGACAGGCCCGGGTGGTCGGGGTGCGACTTGACGACGACCGGGTTGCCGGCCGCCAGCGCGCTCGCGGTGTCACCGCCGGCGACGGAGAACGCGAAGGGGAAGTTGGAGGCCGAGTAGACGGCGACGACGCCGAGCGGCACCTTGTAGCGGCGCAGGTCCGGGATCGGCGGGGTCGCGGTGTCGTCGGGGTGGTTGATCACGACGTCGAGGAAGGCGCCCTCGTCGACGATGTCGGCGAAGGCCCGCAGCTGATAGCTGGTGCGGGCGAGTTCGCCGGTGAGCCGGACCGGGCCGAGCGCGGTCTCGGCGTCCGCGGCCTCGACGAGCTGGTCCTTGGCGGCCTGCAGCTTGTCGGCCGCGGTACGCAGGAAAGCGGCGCGGACCGTACGGTCGGCGAGGGCGCCACGGGCGTCGTGCGCAGCCCGGACGGTGGCGTCCACCTCCTGGGCGGTAGCCTCCACGGCAACCTGCTCACGCTGCTTCCCGGTTCGGGGGTCGACACTCCAGACTGGTGCTGCTGCCACCGCGGGTCCCTCCACACAGTTCCTAGGTCATCCACCAGGGTCGTTCGATATACTGAACGCTGTCTCTGATGGTGAATATGCTGTTGGAGACTATTTCCCGTCCAACGAAGGGGTCAAGGGCGATGTCGGCAGGCGAGACGGGCGGCGGGGCGCAGGTCAAGTCCGCGGTACGGACGGTTGAACTGCTCGAATACTTCGCCGGACGCCCCGGCATGCACTCCCTCGCGGCGGTCCAGGAGGCCGTCGGATATCCGAAGTCCAGCCTCTACATGCTGCTGCGCACGCTGGTGGAGCTGGGCTGGGTGGAGACGGACGCGACGGGCACGCGGTACGGCATCGGGGTGCGGGCGCTGCTGGTCGGCACGTCGTACATCGACGGCGACGAGGTGGTCGCGGCGGCGCGTCCGACGCTGGACCGGCTGTCGGACGACACGACCGAGACCATCCACCTGGCGCGTCTGGACGGCACGAACGTGGTCTACCTGGCCACGCGGCAGTCGCAGCACTATCTGCGGCCCTTCACCCGGGTCGGCCGCCGGCTCCCGGCGCACTCCACCTCCCTCGGCAAGGCGCTGCTGAGCACCTACACCGACGAGCAGGTCCGCAAGATGCTCCCGGAGACACTGCCCGCGCTCACCGAGAACACGATCACCGACCGGGAGAAGCTCATCGAGGAGCTGCACCTGGTGCGGGAGCAGGGCTTCGCCGTGGACCGCGAGGAGAACACGCTGGGGCTGCGCTGCTTCGGCGTGGCGATCCCCTACCGGACCCCCGCGCGGGACGCGATCAGCTGCTCGGTGCCGGTGGCCCGGCTCACCCCGGCGCACGAACAGATGGTGAAGGACGCGCTGTTCGACGCACGGGACCGGCTGACACTGGCCACCCGTAGGCTCTGAGGCATGCAGATCACGCTCCGAGAGGTCCACGACAGTGATCTGCCGGTGTTCTTCCGGCAGATGAACGATCCCGAAGCCCTGCACATGGCGGCCTTCACCTCGCAGGACCCGACCGACCGGGACGCCTTCGACGCCCACTGGAAACGGATCCGGGCCTCCGACGCCGTACATCGCACGGTCCTGGTGGACGGGGACGTGGTGGGCAGCGCGTCGGTGTACGGCGAGCCGAACGAGCGCGAGGTGACGTACTGGATCGACCGCGCGTACTGGGGCCGCGGCATCGCCACGGCGGCCCTGCGCGAGCTGGTGACCCAGGTGCCCGAGCGCCCGCTGTACGCCCGCGCCGCCGCCGACAACGCCGGCTCCCGGCGCGTGCTGGAGAAGTGCGGGTTCCGGCTGACGGCCCATGCGCGGGGGTACGCGAACGCGCGCGGCGAGGAGATCGACGAGGTCGTCCTGACGCTGGACGGCTGACGGCGCCGCGTATGAACGTCCCATGAGAAACGCGGACACACGGGAACGATTCGCGGTGCTCCGCTCGTCTACCTGAGCGGGATGAACAAGACGATCAGGCGCGCCTCGGTCTTCGCGCTGCTGCTGGTGTTCGCTCTGCTGCTGCGAGCGACCTGGGTGCAGTTCTACGACGGCCAGGCGCTCGCGGACGACAACGACAACCGGCGGAACGCGATCGAGACGTACTCGTCGCCGCTCGGGAACATCATCGTGGCCGGTGAGTCGATCACCGGTTCCGCGCAGACGAAGGGCAGCGACCTCAGATACAAGCGCACCTACAAGGACGGTGAGCTGTACGCCGCGGTGACGGGTTACGCCTCGCAGGCCTACGCCCCGACCCAGCTGGAAGGCATCTACACCGACCTTCTCAACGGCTCGGACAGCCGGCTGAAGTCCGTCATGGACACGGTGACCAACCAGCGCGCCGAGCCCGGCAACGTGGTCACCACGATCGACCCGGACGTGCAGAAGGCGGCCTATGAGGCGCTCGGCGACAAGCAGGGCGCGGCCGTCGCGATCGATCCGGCGACCGGCAAGATCCTGGCCGTCGTGTCGACCCCGTCGTACGACCCGTCCTCGCTGACCGACGCCAACACGGCCGGTTCGGCCTGGAAGAAGCTCACCACGGACGCCGACAAGCCGCTGACCAACCGCGCGCTGCGGCAGCCGGTGGCGCCGGGTTCGACGTTCAAGCTGGTCGTGGCGGCGGCCGCGCTGGAGGACGGTCTGTACTCGTCGGTGGACGAGAAAACCGAGAGCCCGGACCCGTACCGGCTGCCGGGCACGGTGACCGATCTGGAGAACGAGAACAAGTCCGCGCCCTGCGAGAACGCCTCGATCCGCACCGCGCTCCAGTACTCCTGCAACAACGTGTTCGCGAAGATGGCGTTCAATCTCGGCCAGGACAAGCTGCGGGCGATGGCGGAGAAGTTCGGCTTCAACGACGAGTCGCAGGACGTGCCCGTGCGGGCGTACACCAGCGTCTACCCGTCGGACATGAACGACTCGTCGACGGCCCTCACCGGCATCGGCCAGTTCGATGTCACCGCGACGCCGCTCCAGATGGCCATGGTGTCCGCGGCCATCTCCAACGGCGGCAAGCTGGTCTCGCCGCACATGGTGTCGCAGATCACGGACAACGGCGGCGATGCGCTGGAGAACTACGACGACCAGGCGTCGACGACCGAGGTCGTCAGCTCCGAGACCGCCGAGCAGCTCCAGTCCGCGATGCAGACGGTCGTCAAGGACGGCACCGGCACCAACGCGCAGATCGCCGGGGCGACCGTCGGCGGCAAGACGGGTACCGCACAGCGCGGCGAGAACAACAGCAAGTCGCCGTACGCCTGGTTCACGTCCTATGCCAAGTCAGGGGACAAGGAAGTCGCCGTGGCGGTCCTCGTCGAGCAGTCGGACGCGGCCCGCTCCGAAGTGAGCGGCAACGGCCTGGCGGCCCCGGTGGCCAGGGCGATGATGAAAGCGGCGATCAGCTAGGCGCCCCCAGGGGCGCGGGGAACTGCGCGACCAGCCACGACGAACCCGCGGCTGGTCGCGCAGCGTCCTCACTTCGCGCCGAGGATCTGCTCGATCGGGTCGATCGCGAAGTAGATCAGGAACAGCACCGACGTCCCCCACAGCAGCCAGTGGATCTCCTTCGCCTTGCCGAGAACCATCTTGATCACGACGTAGGCGAGGAACCCCGCCCCGATGCCGTTGGTGATCGAGTACGTGAACGGCATCACGGCGATGGTGAGGAACGCCGGGATGGCGATCTCGTACTTCTCCCAGTCGATGTGCTTGACCTGGGTCATCATCAGGAAGCCGACGGCGACCAGCGCGGGGGCGGCCGCCTGGAGCGGGACGATGGTGAGCAGCGGGCCCAGGAACAGGGCGAGGCCGAAGAGGCCACCGGTGATCAGGTTCGAGAAGCCGGTGCGCGACCCCTCGCCGACACCCGCCGCCGACTCGATGTACGACGTGGCGGAGGACGACGACGCCGCGCCGCCCGCGACCGCGGCGGCGCCGTCGATGAGCAGCACCCGGCCGAGGTTCGGGACCTTGCCCTCCTCGTCGAGGAGGCCCGCCTCCGCGCTGATGCCGACGACCGTGCCCATGGTGTCGAAGAAGTCGGACAGGATCAGCGTGAAGATCAGCAGGACGACGGTGATGACACTGACGTCGGCGGCGCTGAACGCCCCGAAGAGGCTGAAGTGACCGATCAGCCCGAAGTCCGGGGTGTCGACGAGCTTGTCGGGCCACGCGGGCGTGGTCAGGCCCCAGCTCTTGATGTCAGCGGCCGAGTTGATGATCATCGCGATGATCGTCATGGTCACGATGCTGATCAGGATGGCGCCCTTGACCTTGCGGGCGAGCAGTCCGATCGTCAGCAGCACACCGAGACAGAAGACGAGAATCGGCCATCCGGAGAGGGTGCCGGTGCCGCCGAGCTGGACCGGCACGGTGGTGTTCGCGGCGTCGGGGATCCGGCTGACGAAGCCGGCGTCGACGAAGCCGATGAAGGCGATGAACAGGCCGATGCCGACACTGATCGCCTGCTTGAGCGGCTGCGGGATGGCGTGCATGACGGCCTCGCGCAGACCGGTCACCACCAGGACGCAGATCAGCAGGCCCTCGAGGACGACGAGGCCCATCGCGTCGTCCCAGCTCATCAGCGGGGCGATCTGGAAGGCGACGACTGCATTCAATCCGAGGCCTGCGGCGAGCGCGAGGGGCAGGTTTCCGCCGACGCCCATGATGATCGTCATCACCGCGGCCACCAGGGCGGTGGCGGTGGTGAGTTGGACCGGGTCGAGGGTGTCGCCGAACTTGTCCTTGGCGCTGCCCAGGATGATGGGATTCAGGACAAGGATGTAGGCCATCGTGAAGAATGTGGCGAAGCCGCCGCGTATCTCGCGGGCGAAGGTGGATCCCCGCTCGGAGATCCTGAAGTACCGGTCGACGCCGTTCGCCGCTGGTGGCGGGCCGCTCGGCCGGTCGGCCACCTTCTGCGTGTCGGACATGGCTGTTGCTCCTTGTTGCCTGATTGATCTGTGCGCGGATGCTGGCTGGATTGTTCCCGTGTTGAACGCGCTTCAGGTTTTCAACGTGTTACGGAATCGGGGTCCGGTGGGCCAGACTGCGTTCGAAGCCCCGTACGAACCACGAGGTTGATCACTGCTACGCTTCCGGATCTCGTCCGGGTCACCTCCGGATGATCACATGTCATTCACATGACAGGCACTGGGAGGTTTCGCCCGTGGGCACGGTCGTCGACGACGCAGCCTCCGTGGAGTTCCATGCCTTCTTCGAGCGCCACTACGCCGAACTGTCCCGTCTCGCCCATCTGCTGACCGGCGAGTCGGATGCCGCCGACGATCTCGCGGCGGACGCGCTGCTCGCGCTCTGGAACCGCTGGGACCGGGTGCGCGCGGCCGACCATCCGGCAGCGTACGCCCGCGGTGTCGTCGCCAATCTCGCCCGCACCCGCATCCGCAGCGCGGTCCGTGAGCGCCGCCGGATCGCCCTGTTCTGGTCGCAGCGCGAGGAGAAGATCGAAAACCCGGACATAGCGGGTGTCGTGGACGTCCAAGAGGCGCTGCGCAGGCTGCCGTTCCGTAAACGGGCGTGCGTGGTCCTGCGGCACGCGTTCGACCTGTCGGAGAAGGACACCGCTCTCGCCCTCGGTGTTTCCGTGGGTACGGTTAAGTCCCAGACGTCCAAGGGCATGGCGGAACTGCAGCGGCTGCTCGGTGCCCAGGGCGTACCGCAGAGGGTGCACGCGGCGATGGCGCGCGGCGGCGAGACCGGAGGACGGAACCGATGAGGCAGCAGGACGTGCACGACGAGCTGCGCGCCCGGCTGCACGAGGCGGCCGGACAGCACGAGCCCGATCGCGCGCGCATCCTGGCGCGGATCGAGCGCGGCATGGCCGAGGAGGTCCGCCCGGACCACCGGGCGACCCGTCCGCCGGTGTTCGGCTGGGTGCGGGTGGTCAGCGCCACGGCCGCGGTCGCGTGCGTGCTCGGCGTCGGCGGCTACGCGGTGGCCTCGGCCGTGAAGGACGACGCCCCGCAGCAGACCGTGGCGACCACGGCGACCCCCGAGCCGTCGCCGGACGCGACGAGCCGGGCGCCGGTCGAACCGGCCGACCCGTCGCCGGGCGAGGCCCAGGAGACCGGCAAGCCCAGCGGCACCCCCACGCGCCAGCAGCCCTCCGCGACCCCCACCGCCCGGCCCCCGGTCACCGCCGCCGGCGAGGAGGACGGCCCCCTGTGGTCGGACGGCTCGGTCGACCCGCACAGCAACGACTTCTGGGCACAGAGCGACATCACCCTGAAGACCTCCGAGGAACTGACCGCGCTCACCGTGCAGTTGAAGGTCGCGCAGACCGGCGGCGTCACCTCGACCGGTGCCTGGCGCTCGCCGCCCGAGGACGACTTCACGCTGACGACCGAGGAGAAGGACGGCTTCCTCGTCTACACCTGGACGCTCAAGGAGGGCCGCAAGGTCGCCAAGGGCGAGTGGGTGTTCGCGGGGCAGTACGACCATGAGCGCGGCGGCCGCGACGCGGCGGCCGACCGGTACACCGCGACCGGCACCGCGGGCGGCGAACAGCTCGCGGTGAAGGGCGACTTCGCCTCCCACTCGGGCGGCGACGCGTCCTCCGACGGGGATTCGTAAAGAAATTCCGCAGACGCGGCAACCCTTTCCCTCACCCGTGGCGACCAGGAGCCGTAAGGATCCTCTCCCACGCAAGGAACGGGCATGACTGCACGAGCTGAACAGCGCGTCCGCCACCGCCGCCAGGTCTCCAAGCGCCGGGCGGTGATCGCCGGAGCCTCGGCCCTCGGTCTCACGGGTGCGGCGATCGTCACGACGACGATGCTGTCCTCCGCGAGCGCCGCGTCCTCCTGGCCGACCGCCACCGGCAAGCAGGCCGTGAGCAGCACCATCAAGGTCACGGGCACCTACAACGGCGGCTACAAGCAGTTCTACGGCAGCGGCGCCCTCGGCGGCGACAGTCAGGACGAGGGCCAGGACCCGGTCTTCCAGCTGGCGGACGGTGCCGTCCTGAAGAACGTGATCATCGGCACCCCGGCCGCGGACGGCGTCCACTGCCTGGGCAGCTGCACGCTGCAGAACGTGTGGTGGACGGATGTCGGCGAGGACGCGGCGACCTTCAAGGGCAAGTCCTCCTCGTCCGTGTACACGGTCTACGGCGGCGGCGCGAAGAACGGCTCGGACAAGGTCCTGCAGTTCAACGGCGCCGGCAAGCTGGTCGTCTCCAAGTTCCAGGTCGAGAACTCCGGCAAGCTGGTGCGCAGTTGCGGCAACTGCTCCACGCAGTACAAGCGCACGATCATCCTCAACGACGTGGACGTGACCGCGCCGATGAACGCGATCGTGGGCATCAACACGAACTACGGCGACACCGCCGCGCTGCGCAAGGTCCGTATCCACGGCGACAGCGGCAAGAAGATCAAGACCTGTGTCCGCTTCAAGGGCAACAACACGGGCGCCGAACCGGCCCAGATCGGTACCGGTGCCGACGGAACCTTCTGCAAGTTCTCTTCCTCTGACATTTCGTACGAGTGAGTGATCCTTCAAGCATGACGGAGTCATCCCCTTGAGCACGCACAAGAGACACCTCACACGCCGCCGCGTGCTCGGGGCATCCGCGATCGGCGTCGCCGCCACCGGCGCCGCCGTCGCGGGCGGAACCGGACTGCTGTCGTCGGCGTCCGCCGCGGCCTTCGGCTACCGGGACGACGGCAAGAACTACGTCATCGACACCGGTGCCTCGCTCGTGTTCAAGGTCTCCAAGTCGACGGGCGACCTCACCTCCCTCGCCTACAAAGGCAAGGAGTACGAGGGCTACGGCGGCAAGCACTCGCACGTCGAGTCCGGCCTCGGCGCCTCCACGGTGACGATCAAGCAGTGGGCTCGACGATCCTGGTGAAGGCCGCCCACGGCGCGATCACCCAGTGGTACGCGGCCCGCAGCGGCCAGAACAACGTCTACGCCTGGACGAACAAGGCGGACGCCTCCTTCACCGCGACCCGCTACCTCGTCCGCCTCAAGCCCGGGATGTTCCCCAACGAGGGCTCCGACTCCTGGATCGAGGCCTCCGACAAAATCATCGAGGCCGGTGATGTCTGGAAGCGGGGCGACGGCACGACCCACTCCAAGCACTACTCGGGCAAGCGTGTCATCGACTACGACCACGTCGGCTTCACCACCGGCTCGGTCGGTCTGTACCTGGTGCGCTCCCATCACGAGAAGGCCTCGGGCGGCCCCTTCTACCGCTCGCTGCTGCGCCACTCCAACGACCTGGGCGCCGGGCTCTACGAGATCCTGCACTACAACCAGGCCCAGACGGAGCCGGAGCGCTTCGGTCTCCAGGGCCCGTACGTGCTGGCCTTCACCGACGGAGGTACTCCCTCCTCGTCCCTCTTCCACGACAGGCTCGACACCTCCTGGGTGGACGGCCTCGGCATCACCGGCTGGGTCGGCGCGGCCGGCCGCGGCAAGGTGGCGGGCGTCGGGCTGAAGGGGATGGACGCCAGGTACCCCTACACCGTGGGCTTCGCCAACGCGGACGCCCAGTACTGGGCGAAGGCCGCTGCGGGCACGGGCGGTTTCTCCTGCAAGGGGATGCTGCCGGGGACGTACACGCTGACCGTCTACAAGGGCGAACTCGCCGTGCACACCGCGTCGGTGAAGGTCACGGCGGGCGGTACGACGTCCCTGAACAGCCTGACCGTCACGGGCGACCCGTCGACGGCTCCGGCGATCTGGCGGCTCGGCGACTGGGACGGCACGCCCGGGGAGTTCAAGAACGCCGAGCTGATGACGTACGCGCACCCGTCCGACGCCCGCGCGGCGAAGTGGACCGGCAACGTCACGATCGGCGGCGGCGGTGAGGCGGCGTCCTTCCCCGCGTACATGTGGAAGGACGTCAACGACGGCATCCTGGTCCACTTCAAGTTGACCAAGGCACAAGCCGCGTCCGCGCACACTCTCAGGATCGGTGTCACGGACGCCTTCCTCAACGGGCGTCCGCGCGTCACCGTGAACGACTGGGTTTCGGCCGTCCCCTCGGCCCCCGCCCAGCCCAACACCCGCTCTCTCACCACAGGTTCATACCGTGGGAACAACCATTCGTTCACCTTCAACGTCCCTAATAGTGCGTGGCAGACGGACACCTCCCGGTACAACGTCCTGAAGCTCGAGATCGTCAGTGGTTCGACCGGCACGGCCTATCTCAGCCCGGGCACGTCGTTCGACTGCATGGACCTGCTGACCTGAGCCCCCCTCGGTCAGCAGTAGCCGGCCCGAGCCCCCCTCGGCCGGCACAGAGAACGCCCCGCCTGTGACGACAGGCGGGGCGTTCCGTTTCCCGCGTTCAGTTCATCGTCGAACCGATGGCGGTCGAGCCGGTGGTGAGGAAGGTGGTGGCCGGGAGCGAACCGTCCGACTTCCGCGCGCTGTACGCCGTTGTGGCGTCCGTCGACTTGAAGGACGGTGTCGAGACCCCGCCGTCCCAGTTGTTCGCGGCGGACACCGTCGACGAGCCCGGCTTCGACAGGCCGCCCTTGTTGCCCACGGCCAGGTTCCGCGCGAGGCGGGCCTTGCCCGTGGCGAAGTAGAAGCCCGCCTCGGCGTTGGCGTACGCCGTGTTGCGGTTCAGGACGATCGCGCCCGGGTTGGAGTTCTCGGTGAACCCGTTCAGCGTGTTGTCCCAGGCCGCGTTGTTGTTGACGACGTGCGCGACCGTGACACCCCCGCCGCCCAGCTTGTAGCCGTTGCCGTTGCCCTCGAAGGCCGAGTCGTTCCAGCGGTTCTTGCCGTTGCCGAAGGCCCAGGAGTGCTCGATGGTGACGGGGGAGGAGAACTGCCAGAGGTCGAGACCGTCATCCGAGTTGTTGTGGAGACGGGCGCCGGTGATCCTGTTGCCGGTGCCGGAGCCGAACTTGACCGCGATGCCGTCGGCGTTCTGTCCGTGTCCGGCCGGGTCGTAGTTGCCGTGGCTGTCCAGGTTCTGCACGAGGTTGTTCGTCGTGCCGTCGCCGCGCAGCGTGAACCCGGAGTCGCCGTTGTTCGCGGTGACGAGGTTCTTGAAGACGCCGCCCACGGACGAGGTGACGACGAAGCCCTGGGCCGGGGAGTTCTGGAAGGTCAGGTTCTGCACGGTCCAGTAGTCGCCGTAGATCCCGGCCAGCCAGGACCCGTCGGCCAGCTTGGAGCCGTCGATCTTGACCTTCTCGCTGCCGTACGCCTGGAGGGTGATCCGTGCCGAACTCGTGCCGTTCGCGGTCGACTTGAGGGTCGTCGTCGGGTAGTAGGTGCCGGCGCGGAGCTGGATGGTGGTGCCCGCGGCGGCGCTCTTCACGGCTGCTTCGAGCTGTGCGGTGGTGGTCACGGTGACCGTCGACGAAGCGGCCTCGGCGCCGCCGTTCGACAGGCCGAGGTAGACGCCGCCCGCCCCCGCGGCGACGGCCACCGCCGCGGCGACGGAGAGCGTTCGGGTCCTGCGGTGGCGTCCGGTGCTCTGACGCACGGGGCGTTCCTTTCCTAGGCGATGGAGGCGAAACGGGCCGGAGGGGCCGCCCCGGCCCGTTTCTGCATCCAGGTCGCCGCCGCGCCCGCAAAAGTTGCCGCGGAGCGTGAAGATCGATCGAAAGTTTCGGTGTCACCCATCCCCTGCACACCGATTGACGCGTCCGGTCCCACCGATGACACTCCGATCGAACACAAACCCCCACACTCACACAGGATGTGTCATGCGCCCCCGCACCGCTCGCACGCTCCTGCTCCCCCTCCTCGCCCTTCTGCTGGGCCTTCTGTCGGCCCCGCCCAGTACCGCCGACTCCGGAGCTCCACCCGTGAACAAGCCCAAGTACGCCGGATATCTCTTCACCTACTTCACCGGCGAGGGCACCGCCGACGGCGAGCAGATCCGCTATGCCCTCAGCCGTGGCAACGACCCGCTGCACTGGCGTGAGCTGAACGCCGGAAAGCCGGTCCTGACCTCGACGACCGGCGAGAAGGGGCTGCGCGACCCGTTCGTGATCCGCTCCCCCAAGGGCGACAAGTTCTATCTGATCGCCACCGACCTGCGCATGTACAAGAACAGCAGCGGCAGCTGGGACCACGTCCAGCGGCACGGCAGCAAGTCGATCATGGTCTGGGAGTCCACCGATCTGGTCCACTGGACCGACCAGCGCCTGGTGAAGGTCTCCCCCGACGCCGCGGGCAACACCTGGGCGCCGGAGGCCTACTGGGACGACTCCCTCGGCGAGTACGTCGTCTTCTGGGCCTCGAAGCTGTACGCGGACGACGACCCCGACCACACGGGATCGACGTACAACAAGATGCTGTACGCGACCACGAAGGACTTCCGCACCTTCAGCGAGCCGAAGGTCTGGGACGACCCGGGCTACTCGGTCATCGACTCGACCGTGGTGAAGCACAAGGGCACCTACTACCGCTACACCAAGGACGAGCGGGACCCCGGCTCCTCCAGCCCCTGCTCGAAGTTCATCACCGCCGAGAAGTCGACGTCCCTGACCTCGACGACGTACGACTTCGTCGCGGACTGTGTCGGCAGTGGCGCGATGTCGCGCGGCGAGGGGCCGACGGTGTTCAAGTCGAACACCGAGGAGAAGTGGTACCTCTTCATCGACGAGTACGGCGGTCGCGGGTACGTCCCCTTCGAGACGACCGACCTCGACTCGGGCCGGTGGACCCCGTCGACGGACTACCAGCTCCCGGCAAGTCCCCGGCACGGAACGGTACTTCCGGTGACGCGGGCCGAGTACGACCGGCTGCTGGCGGCCTACCCGGCGACCCCCGCCTCGGTCGTGGACGTGACGGCGAAGGACCAGAAGGGGTACGCCATCGTCACGGAGGCCGCCTCGAAGGCCGTGCTGCCGATGCGGCCGGACGCGGACCTCGCGCGCCTGGCACCGAAGATCGCGATCGGCGAAGGCGCCACCGTCAGCCCCCGGTCCGGTACCCGACGCGACTTCCGCAAGCCGCAGACGTACACCGTGACGGCGGCCGACGGCACCAGGCGCACCTGGACGGTGGAGGCGGTACGGACCGGGAGTCCCGTCCTGCCGGGCCTCAACGCCGACCCCGACGTGCACTATCTGAACGGCGAGTACTGGATCTACCCGACGACGGACGGCTTCCAGGGCTGGGGCGGGACCCGCTTCAAGGCGTACTCGTCGAAGGACCTGGTCCACTGGAAGGACCACGGCGTCATCCTGGACCTCGGTCCGGACGTCACCTGGGCGGACAAGTACGCCTGGGCACCGGCCATCGCCGAGCGGAACGGCAGGTACTACTTCTACTTCTGCGCCGAGCAGCAGATCGGCGTCGCGGTCGCGGACTCCCCCGCCGGCCCGTTCAAGGACGCGCTGGGCAAGCCGCTGGTGGCCAAGGGCGGCTCGTTCCAGGGCCAGATGATCGACCCCGCCGTGTACACGGACGACGACGGGACGTCGTATCTCTACTGGGGCAACGGCCACGGATACGTCGTGCCGCTGAACGACGACATGACCTCGTACGACCCGGCGGAGGTCAAGGACATCACCCCGGAGAACTTCCGCGAGGGATCCTTCGTGATCAAGCGGAAGGGCACGTACTACTTCATGTGGTCCGAGGACGACACCCGCAGCGAGAACTACCACGTCGCCTACGCGACGGGACCGTCCCCGCTCGGCCCGTGGACCAAGAAGGGGACGATCCTGTCCAAGCGTCCCGAGTACGGCATCCTCGCCACCGGCCATCACTCCGTGGTGAACACGCCCGGCACCGACGACTGGTACATCGTCTACCACCGGTTCGCCCTGAACGGGCCGGGCACGTCGGGCGGGGACGGCATGCACCGGGAGACGACCGTCGACCGCATGGAGTTCGCGGCCGACGGATCGATTCTGCCGGTGGTGCCGACCCTGGAGGGGATCAGGCCGGTCAGGAAGAACTAGCTGACGAAGTACGTCGGGTTCGGGAGCTTGTACGTCCTGTCGGCGTAGCCGCCGTCCAGGTCGGAGTACTGGTCACCGAAGTTGGCGACGATGTCGTACCCGAGGTCCTGCTCGATGTGCTTGCGGGTGCCGGACTTGTACTGCACGGTCGTGCAGGTCCAGGCGCCCGGCGTGGCGCAGGCGCTGAGGTAGGACGGCGGGTTGGCCTTGTCCTTGAGGAACACGTGGTCGGCGTCGAGGTTCACATCGGCGCCGATCTTCTTCAGGTTCTCGACGGCCGCGGAGCGCTGCGCCTCGGACAGACCCGAGTTGTAGAAGACCTCAACGCCCTTGGACTCGGCGTACCGGACCAGCTCGGGGCTGCCGAAGACGGCCGGGCGGTCGGCCTTGTTCACGTAGTCGGCCCAGGTGGTGGCGTTGTACGTGTAGTTGGTCTTCTTCTCGTAGTCGAGGCTGAGCAGCAGCGTGTCGTCGATGTCGAAGACGACCGCGGGCTTGTCGTGCTTCTTCAGCGCCTTGCGGGCCGACTTGTCGATCTGCTTCCTGGCGGCCGCGTCGAGCTTGGCCAGGTCCTTGGCGTACTGGCTGCTCGTGGACGCCTGGTAGACGCCGTTGGCGTCGAGCGTGGTGCCGTAGTAGGTGTCGATGTCTTTCACCAGGAGCCCGATGTTGTAGGGCTCGTGGGTGCTGTTCGCGGTGGACTGGCCGGCCGTGGCCGCACCGGCGCCGTAGAGGGCGGCGCCGGTGACGGCACACGCTGCGGCGAGCGCCGCGATACGCAGTGGCTTATGCATGACAGACGTTCTACGCGCGTCACCCGGGTGGGCGCGAGACCCGCCGGGCAAAAAACGGGTCAAGCACCCCGGGAGGTCAGTTCATCGTGGCGCCGATGGTCGTCGAGCCCGTGGTGAGGAAGGTCGTGGCCGGCAGGGTGCCGCTGGAGCTGCGGGCGTTGTACGTCGTCGACGCGTTCGTGGAGATGAAGGACGGCGTCGCGATGCCGGAGTCCCAGTTGTTGCCGGACGAGGTGACCGACGAGCCCTTGCTGACCGAGCCGCCGCTGTTGCCGACGGCGAGGTTCTTGCCGAGCTTGGCGGCGCCGGTGGCGAAGTAGTAGCCCCACTTGCTGTTGGCGTAGGCGGTGGTGCGGTTGATGACGATCGCGCCCTTGTTGGAGTTCTCGGTGAACCCGTTGCCGGCGTTGCCCCAGGCCGCCGAGTTGTTGATGACGTGCGCGACGACCTCGCCGTCGCCGCCCAGCTTGTAGCCGTTGCCGTCGCCCGCGAAGGCCGAGTCGGACCAGCGGTTGACGCCGTTGCCCATGGCCCAGGTGTGCTCGACGGTGACGGGCGAGGAGAAGGACCAGAAGTCCAGACCGTCGTCCGAGTTGTTGTAGAGGCGGGCGCCGGTGATCAGGTTGCCGGTGCCGGAGCCGAACTTCACGGCGATGCCGTCGGCGTTCTCGCCGTGGTTGGCGGCGTCGTAGTGGCCGTAGGAGTCGATGTTTTTGACCGTGTTGTTGACGGTCCCGTCGCCGGTGAGCGTGAATCCGGAGTCGCCGCCGTTGATGGTCTTGATGTTGTTCCACACCGTGCCGGTGCAGGACTGGCAGACGACCGCGCTGTCCGGGGAGTTCTGGAAGGTGATGTTGGAGACGTTCCAGTAGTCCGCGGTCAGCTTGAAGATCCAGTCGCCGTCGGGCAGGTTCGAGCCGTCGATCTTGACGGTCTCCGATCCGTACGCGGTGAGCTGGACCGGCGCGGACGAGGTGCCGTTGGCCGTGGACTGAAGGGTGGCCGTCGGGTAGTAGGTGCCGCCGCGGACCTGGATGACCGTGCCGGCGGTGGCACCGGATATGGCGCTGCTCAGCTCGGCCGAGGTGTCCACGACCACGGTCGCGGCCTGGGCCTGGGTGGGGAGGACGGCCACGGCGGTGCCGAGGGCGAGGGCCGTCGTGGCGATCAGAGCGGTACGACGAGACATGGAGTGCGGTCCTTTTCTCGTACGGATGGGGAGGGGGACGGTGGATCAGAGGACGTGGTCGAGCCAGTGGAAGACCTCGTCCTGCATGCGGTCGACGAAGACATGGCCGAGATCGGGCCAGGTCTTCAGACGCAACCGCTCCTCGGCGTGGCACGAGTGCCAGACGGCGCGCAGCGTGTCGTACGCGGCTCGGACGCCGTCGGCGGGGAACAGCGGGTCGAGCCCGCCGTCGAAGAAGAGCATCGGCCTGGGGGCGGCGATGCTCGCCACGTCGGGGAAGTCGAGGAACCGGGAGAGTCCCGGGTGGAGCATGTAGTACGCCGACTGCCCGCGCAGTGCGTTGTTGCCGGGCACCATCATTTCCCTGAGGCCGGTCATCCAGCAGACGGCGGCGGTGGCCGCGATGTCGTGGCTGAGCGCGGCGGTCTGCCAGGCGCGGTAGGCGCCCATGGAGAAGCCGAGGGCGGCGACCCGGCGCACGCGTTTCAGGCCGGCCAGGAAGCCGGCGGCGCGGGCGTCCTCGCGGGCCATGAGTCCGGCGAGGGAGGAGCCGAGGTGGAAGAAGTTGCTCGCCAGGGCCTGCTGCTGGTCGTAGGCGATCGGGCCGCGGTCGCCCCAGCCCGGGGCGTCCAGGCACAGCACGACATATCCGCGCCGGGCCAGTTCGTCGCCCACGAACCGACCGCTGTAGTACCGGTCGGCCCACGCCTGGGCGGCGGGCAGCCGGGTCTCGTCGTACCAGGGCCGGACGAGTTTCTCCTTGCCGATGCCGAACTCGGACCCGTGGTCGTGGAAGAGGAGCACGGCGGGGAAGGGGCCGGGGCCGCGCGGGGTGAGGAGGGCACCCCGCACGCGCTCGTACCGGGTGAGGGAGAGCGTCACCAACTCCCGGGTGTAGAAGTCGGTTCGGGAGGGCACGCCGTACTCCGGCGCGTACGGTGTCTCGTCCTGCCGCTCCACCAGGAGGTGCTTCTCGACCTTGGCCCGGGCCAGGAGCCGCCAGTCGCTGAAGTCCCGGACCGGCGACGTGCCCCAGGCGAGCGGGAAGGTGAGCTCCTTCCTCAACTCCCGGTACAGGCTGTCAGGAGTGGCCATACGGTCTCCCCGTGCCGGCGTGGGTCAGGACGTGGTGCTCGACCGCCGCCGGGGATCTGAGCGGCCGGTAGTCGTAGACGTCGGCCGGGTCCCAGCCGACGTCGTCGGTCAGTCCGAGGCCGCTCGCCACCGCGTCGAGCCGGGCCGGGCGGCCGTTGGACCAGGAGCCGGTGTCGTGGAAGTGCTCGCCCCCGTAGGCGGCCAGGGCGAGAGTCGGGTCGTACCGGAAGACGTTGCGCTCGGAGTAGATCGCCGACTCCACGCCCACGCCCAGCGCGTAGAGAGGTGCCCGGCCCCGGTAGACGTTGTTGACGACATGCACCTGTCCGAAGCGGACGCGGGGGCCGCGCTGCATGATGTCGGTGAAGAGGTTCCGGGCGAAGGTGATCCTGAGGTGCCCCCGGTCGCGGTCGCCGCGTCCGTCGCCCGACCCGATGAGGAGCGCCTTGTCGTGGTCGGTGAACCGGCTGTCGGAGACGGTGACGAAGTCGGAGCCGTCCTCGATGTCCAGCAGTCCGTCGTGCCGTTGGACGTGCTCGCCGTGGAAGCCGAGCGGTGCCTCGCGGTCCGGGAAGCGGCCGTCGGTGAAGGTGCAGTGGTCGACCCAGATGTTCTTGCCGGTGATGACGGTCATCGCGTCGAAGCGGGCGTTCCAGTTGCCCTGGGTGCCGTCGTCGGGCGACCAGCTGGTGAAGTGGTCGACGGGGGCCTCGAGGCGGAGGTTGCGCACGATGATGTTCGTGCCGGTATTGACCGTCAGGAAGACACCGAGCAGCCGGGCGTCCCGGCCGACGCCGACGAGTGTCGTGTTGCTCGGCACGGTCAGCTGGATCTGTGCCTTCTCCTTGTTCGACCCGGTCTGGCGCAGCTGCCGCTGCTGTCTGCAGTAGTCGTGACGGGTGTCGGACCAGGTGGTGCCGTCCTCGCCGAAGCAGGACATGTACTTGGCGAGGTCGTATCCGGGCGCGTAGTCCTGCTCGCCGAGGAGTGAACCGTCGTCCGCCTCATGGCCGTTGATGTCGCCGACGACCCGGATCACCTTGGGCGCGGTGGGATCGCCCGCGTTGGCGAGGGCCTCCTTGAGCCCGGCACGGGTGTGCACCGTCGAGACGCTGCCGCCCGCCCCGCCGGTGGTGCCGGCGCCGGTGGAGGCCCAGCCGACGGGACCGCGCTCGGTGGCGCCGACCGCCTGCGGTGCCCAGCCGAAGGCGAGGCACACGCAGGCGAGGAGAGCCGCGGCGGCCCTGAGTGTCGGGTGCGCCACCGTGCCCCGCAAGGGGCGCGGGGAACTGCGCGGCCGGCCCCCACCGGCCCGCGGCGAACGAACCGCGTGTCCGGCGGAGCGCTCAGGCACGGGGGCACCAGTCGCCGAGATACGTGGCCTTGGTGTGCGACTCGGCTTGTTCGCGGGTCAGTTGAGGCCTGTTCTCCGGAACCGGGATCGCCGCGCCGGGGCCGGAGTTGCGGTACTCCCGGAACCGCATGGTCTGCCAGGGGTACGCCTCCCGCATGTTGGTGTAGGGCGCGACGGGGTCGATACCGGGTCCGATCCGGGTGTCCCGCACGACGAGGGACGGCCAGGCGGTCGTCTCGTACGACGGGACCCAGGGCCGGGCCAGCTTGTACGCCGCGTCCTCGGCGCCCGAGGTGATGCGGGAGCGCAGGGCGAGGATGCCGTGGGGGTTGGCGCGGGCGGTGGACGGGGCGAAGACCATGCCCTTCGGGGTGAAGGTGACGTCCCGCTGGAGGGTGTGGAAGTGGCACTCCTCGAAGACGGCGGTGGCCCGGCCGAAGACGAAGTCGACGTCGCCCTCGATGTAGCAGCGGTGGAAGTACTGACGGTCGAAGGAGGTGAGCGCGGTCGTCTCGACGAAGACGGTGTCCTGGTGGGCGAGCAGCCGGACGTTGTCGAAGTGCGTGCGGTCGCCGTACGTGCAGGAGGCGACCGCCTGGGTCCCGGTGATGTCGGGATGGTCGGCGCGCAGCCAGTCGTTGGCGAGGGTCAGGTCGCGGACGGTGAGGCCGGGGGCGGCCGAGGTGAAGGTGGCGGAGCCCGCGGTGCCGTACGTTCCGGAGCCGTCGGGCTTCTGTGTTCCGTTCGCGTTGTTGTAGACGATCACGGTGTCGCGGGGGTCGCGGGAGGCGCCGCGCAGGGTCAACTCGGCCTTGTCGGCGGGCACGTCGACGACCTCGCGGTATGTCCCCGGGTGGACGACGATCGTCCAGCCCGGACCGTCGACCGCGTCCACGGCCGCCTGGACGGAGCCGCCGGGGCGCACGTGCAGGACCCGGCGGGCACCGGTGGCGGAGGCGGGGGTGGCGACCCCTGCCGCGAACAGGCCCGCACCGGCGGCGAGAAGGGTGCGTCGGCGCATCTCAGCACCCCCGCTTCCACGGCTGCCAGTCACCGAGGTAGGCGGCGCGGGTCGCCGACTCGGCCTGTTCGTAGGTGAGTTGGGGCCGGTTCTCGGCAACCGTGATCACCGCGCCCGGTCCGGTGTTGCGGTACTCGGCGAAACGCTGGTTCTGCCAGGGGAAGCTGTCCGACATGTTGGCGTAGGGCGCCACCGCGTCGATGCCCGCGTCGAGGCGGCTGTCCCGGACGGTGAGGCTCGGGCGGGCGGTGGGGTCGGAGCTGGGCACCCAGGGGCGGGCCAGCTTGTAGTAGGCGTCGGGGGCCTCGCTGCTGATGCGGCTCTTCGTGACCAGGTAGCCGAGCGGGTTGGCGCCCGCCGTGGACGGCGCGAAGACGAAGCCGTACGGGGCGGAGGCCAGGTCGGTGCGGGTCAGGGTGCGGAAGTGGCACTGCTCGAACACGGCGGAGCCCCGGCCGAAGACGAAGTCGACGTCGCCCTCGACGTAGCAGTGCGAGAAGTACTGGCGGGCGAAGACGGCCAGGGCGGTGGAGTCGGCGTACAGGGTGTCCTGGTGGCCCAGGAAGCGGCAGTGGTGGAAGGCCGAGCGGTCGCCCAGCACCTTGATGGCGACGGCCTGGGTGCCGGAGACGCCCGGGTGGTCGGCGCGCAGCCAGTCGTTGGCGAAGGTGATCCAGCGGGCGGTGAAGCCGTCGGGGCGGACCAGGGTGGTGGCGGAGCCGGTGGTGCCGTAGGTGCCGGAGCCGTCGGGCTTGGGGGTGCCGGCCGCGTTGTCGTAGACGATGACGACGTCCCGCGGGTCCTCGCTCGCGCCGATCCAGGTCAGCTCGGTGGCGGTGGCCGCGACGGCGACGGTCTCCCGGTAGACGCCGGGGGCGAGGACCAGGGTGTACCCGGTGGTGGTGACCGTGGTGACGGCGGCCTGGACGGTGGTGAAGTCGCCGCGGCCCCGGGCGTCGACGTAGAGCGTGGTCGGGGTGAGCCGGGCGGCCGGGGAACCGAACCGGCCGAAGGGGCGCCGACCGCCGGCGGAGGCGGGCGCGGACGCGAGGCCGAGCGCGGCGGCCGCACCGGCGCTCGCGGTCAGGAATCCCCTTCTGGACAGGGGTAGTTGGCGGTGGGGCGAGGGCATGGCGATGCTCCTTGGCTGTGCGGCTCTGCGGGGATGTGCGTGGTGTTTCCTCGCCGTGGGGGGCTGGGGCCGGGGCGGCGCACTCGGGGTGGTGCGTGCGGTGCGGGCCGCCCCGGCCGTTCAGGGGCGGGTGTCAGCAGACGCGGCCGGCGCCGGCGCCGCGGCCGACGATGCCGGGGACCTTCTTGACCGGGTCGATCTTCGTGCGCAGGGTCGGCGTCCAGCCGGCGCCGGGCTGGAGGACCTCGGCGGGGATCTCGGCGTTGTGGACGGCGATCAGGTCGGTGAGCTTGCCGTTGACGTAGTTGTCGGCGGCGGTGACCGGGGAGACGTTCCAGCGCTTGAGCACCTTGGCCGCGCTGACCCCCTCCGGCAGCGTGAACGCGTTGTGCTCGGCGACCAGTTGGGACTCCTTGCCGATGCCGAAGCTGTAGGCGTAGTCCTCGTTGGCCACGAAGTGGTTGTTGTAGGAGTCGACCTGTCCGAACCGCACGCGCGGGGCGCGCTCGACGAGGTCGGAGAACTGGTTGTGGTGGAAGGTGACCTTGAGCTTGCCCCGGTCGCCCACCGCCGTGGACTCGCTGTCGCTGTTGCCGATCAGGATCGTCTTGTCGTGCTCGGTGAAGACGTTCCAGGAGGCGGTGACGTAGTTGGAGCCTCGGACGATGTCCAGCTCCCCGTCGTGCTGCTGGTAGAGCATGCCGAAATAGGTCGGCGCGGCGCTGTCGGGGTGGGAGCCGTCGGTGAAGGTGTTGTGGTCCATCCACACGTGGGTGGAGCCGTAGACGACGGCGGTGTCGTACTCGGAGTTCCAGTTGCCCTTGGTGCCGTCGGTCGGGTCCCACTGCGGGAAGCAGTCGATGGGGCTCTCGAAGGCGAGGTTGCGGATGATGACGTTGTCGACGGCCTTGATCTGGAGGCTGGCGCCCTTGATGCCGGCGTTCTTGCCGATGCCGATGATCGTGGTGTTGGAGGGGATGTTGGCCTTGATGGCCTTGTCCTGGTTGGCGGCGGAGGTGCGGCGCAGCCCCTCGGGGCTGTCGTCGGGCTCGGCGCTGAGGTCGGTGTCGAGCCCCCAGGTCTCCGGCGCGTACCTGGCGAGGTAGGCGTCGAAGTCGTACCCGGCGGCGGCGAAGGCGTCGCAGCCCTCCGAGACGGCGTCGATCGTCCCCTTGACCTTGATGATCTTCGGCGCGTCTCCGCCGGCGGCCAGGGCGGCCTTGAAGTCGGCCCAGGTGGAGACGGTGTGGACGTGGGCGGCGTCGGCCGCGGCGCCACCGGTGGTCCCCGTCCCGTAGGAACCCCAGCCGTCCCCGGCCGGGAGGGTCTGCCGAGCGGCGTCACGACCGCTCGCCTGGGCGCCGGGCCCGGTGACGGTCAGCACGAGGGCGGTGCAGCCGACGACGGCGGCGGCACGCGCCACCTTGGCTGCTATGTCATGCCCATGCCATTTCTGTGTGCTCATGGTGCGGCTCTCTCTTCCGGTTCAGGGGGTGGTTACGCGGTGGCTTCGGGCCAGGTGATCCAGGACGTGGGGATCTCCTGGTCGAGCCGTCGCACGTCCTGCGGGCGCAGCACCCGGGTGCGCAGCAGCTCCTGCGCCACGAGCCGCGCCACGGCGATCGCACCGGGCGGGTTGAAGTGCGTGTTGTCCTGCTCGGTCGCGGTCCAGTTGAAGTACGTCTTGGTCTCCTCGACCCCGAGCTTCTGCCACAGGGCCAGGGACAGCGCCTGGATGTCGAGCAGCGCGACCCGCTCCTCCTCGGCGAGGGCGCGCATCGACGCCGGGTAGTCGCCGTGGGTCGGCACGGCGTTGCCGGCCGTGTCGAACTTCCGGCGCTCCACGGAGGTGGCGAGCACGGGCCGCGCACCACGGGCACGGGCGCCGTCGATGTACAGCCGCAGATAGTCCTGGTACGTCGTCCAGGGCTCGGTGTAGCGGGTGGGGTCGGCGGACTTCTCGTCGTTGTGCGCGAACTGGACGAGGAGGAAGTCGCCGGGCCGGATGGCCCCGAGGATCACATCGAGTCGGCCCTCGTCGACAAAGCTCTTGGAACTCCGCCCGTTCACCGCGTGATTGGAAACGGGACGGTCCTTGTGCAGAAAGAAGGGGAGCGCCATGCCCCAGCCGGTTTCGGGGGCCGCGTCGGCGTATTTCTGGGCGGCGGTGGAATCACCGGCGATGTAGAGGGTGCGATTGCGGGCGGATGCCTGAGCGGTGCCGGTGGCGGCACAGGCGAGCGGAACGGCGGCGAGGGCCGCGGAGGTGATCTGTCTGCGGGTAATGGACACGATGTGCCTTTCGTGAAACCCCCTGGGGGCGCGGGGAACTGCGCGACCAGCCACGGCGGACCCGCAGCTCCCCACGAACCGAAAACACCCGAGCTCTTAGCCGTTCTGCGACTTCCACTCGGTCTGGGCCTCGTTCAGCTGGTCCGCCAGCGTGTCGAGGAAGTCCTTCGCGCTCATCTTTCCGAGCAGCACCTTCTGGAAGTTCGGCTCGTTGTCGGCCTTCGAGATGGTGCCCCAGTCGGGCAGGTAGTACGGCAGCTGGACGATGCTGGTGGAACCGTCGGTCAGCGCGGCCGCGGCCAGCTTGGTCGGCTCGGCCTTCGAGATCCACGCGTCCTGCGCCGCGTCGTTGTTCGCGGGCACCTGCCCCGCGGACTCGTTGAACTTCGAGTTCTCCGCCTTCGACAGCGCGAACTCGATGAACTTCCAGGCCGCGTCCTTGTTCTTGGAGGTCTTGAACAGGCCGATGCCGTCAACGGGGTTGGAGACCTGGACCCGCTTTCCGTCGGGCCCGGTCGGCTGCGGAATACCCCGGAACTTGTCGACCCCGAGCGCCTTCACATGGTCCTGGTACGACCCCAGGTTGTGGTTCAGCATTCCGATGGTGCCGGAATCCCACTGGGCGACCATCTTGGTGAAGTCGTTGTTGAGGTCGGCGGCCGGTGTGACCTTCTTGAAGAGGGCCGCGTACTTCTCCAACGCCGCCACGTTCTTCGGGTCGTTGACCGTGGTTTTGTCGCCGTTCCAGAACGACGTGATCCCGGACTGCCCGTACATCGCGTCCAGTGCCTGCGCGATGGATCCGGCGCCGCCGCGGATGGTGTAGCCGAACTCGTTCTTGCCGGCGTTGGTGAGCTTGTCCGCGGCCTTGTAGAACTTGTCCCAGGTGGTCGGCTCGTCCAGGCCCGCCTGCTTGAACAGGTCGGTGCGGTAGTAGAGCACACCGTTGTTCGCGGAGGTGGGGATCGAGTAGAGCCGGCCGTCACCGCCGCCGGCGGCGGTCAGCGACTCGACCATGTCCTCGTTGAGCTTGCCGTTGAGCGAGGACTTGGCGAGCCGGTTGTCCAGCGGCTCCAGGGCGCCTTGGGCGGAGAAGCTCGCGAGCATCGCCGCGCCGACGCCACCGACGTCCGGCAGGCTGTCGGCCTGGATGGCGGTGTCGACCTTGGACTGGTAGTCGGTGGAGGCGATGCCGACGTACTCGACGTCGATCTTCGGGTTCGCCTTCTCGAAGTCGGCGATGACCTCCTTCCAGATGTCGGTGCGGACGCCACCGTTGTTGTCCCAGAAGACGATCTTGCCCGTGCCGGTGCCCTCGTTGCCCTTGTCACCCGTGCTGCTGCCGTCGTCACCGCAGGCGGTGGCGGTCAGCGCGAGGACGGAGCCCAGGGCGACCGCCACGGCGGCTCGCCTGCTTCTGCGGATGCTGATCTTCATTGGTCGGCTCTCTCTTCTGGGTCAATCTCAGCTGGATCGAGATGTGAACTGCTGTGTGGAGCTGTGAAGTTGTGGGGGTCAGTGGTGGGCGTGGGGAGCCCAGTCGTCGCTGCCGCGGAGGTAGTCGGCGACGGTGTGGGCGCGGGCGTCCGCGTCGCTCATCTGCGGCCGGTCCGCGGTGACTTCGGCACCGGGCCCGTAGTTGCGGTACTCGGTGAACCGGGCGTCCCTCCACGAGAAACCGCTCATGTCGGTCCACGGGGAGGCCTTGACCGCGGCCGGCAGCTTGGTGTCGCGGATCAGGACCTGGGCGACGGCCTCCGGTTCCCCTCCCGGATGCCAGGGCCTGCCGAGGTGGAAGCTCCCGGCCGGCGCGTCGCTCACGATCCTGGAGTCGGTGATGAGGAACCCGTAGGGATTCCCGGTCCAGGTCGAAGCCGCCGTGATGTAGCCGTTGTTGGTCGCCGAGCCCCGGCTCAGCGCCTTGATGACCGACCGCTCGATCACCGTCGTCGCCCGTCCGTAGACGAAGTCGACGTCGCCCTCGATGTACGAGTCGCGGACATAGACCCGGCTGACGGTGGTCAGCTTGGGGCTGTCGGTCATCAGGGTGTCCTGGTTGCCCAGGAAGGCGGTGTCCTCGAAGACGATCCGGTCGCCGGTCGTCTTCATCGCCAGCGCCTGCTCGCCGTTCAGCTCGACCGCGGCCTCGTCGAAGTCGTTGCTGAAGGTGAGGTTGCGCGCCGTGACGTCGTTCGCGGCGATGCGCACGGTGGCGCTGCCGGTCGAACCGCCGTACGCGGCGGGCGTGTCGTAGACGATGACGGTGTCGGACCGATCTTGTCCAGTCCCCTGCAGCACGATGTTCGGCTTGCTCGCGGGGATGAGGACCTTGGCGCGGTACGTCCCCGGCGCGACGGCGATCGTCACGGGCACGGTGTTGCCGTCCGGCACGGCGTCCACGGCGGCCTGCACGGTCGCGTAGTCGGCCGGGACGCGCAGGGTGACCCCGCCGATCTGCTTCTGGGGCCCGGAGAACCGCGTCACCAGCGCCGGGACGGCGGCGGCCGGGTCCAGCCGGTAGGCATAGAAGTCCCGGGGGTCGAATGCCGTCCCCCATGCGTCGGTTCGCCCGGTCGTGTGCTTCAGGATGGAGCCGCGTTGCACCAACTCGGCCGTGGCATCGGCCTGGTAGGGGTGCTGGACGCCGTCGTAGTAGCTGTTCTCGATGACCATCCTGGTCCTGCCGCGCGACCAGTTCCCGTACGTCCACGTCGGGTCCCCGTCGGCGACCTGGGCCGAGAGGTAGTTGTTGTAGAGGTGGGCGTAGGCGCAGTTGTCCGCGGAGGGATTGCGCTGCTTCGTCCCCGTGAACCAGTTGTGGTCGAGCGTGATCTCGGTCAGGACGTTCGTCGTCCAGCCGATCCCGAGCGCCTTGTTGTGGCTCGTGAACTGGTTGTAGGAGACGGTGATGTACCGGCTGTCCTTGCGGATGTCGAGCAGCCCGTCGCCCATGTGCGTGAAGCGGTTGTGGTCGATCCAGACGTGGTCGACGGTGTCCATCTGGATCGCGTCGAAGTCGGTGGTCTTGCCGTCCCAGTCGCCCTCGACGTAGGAGTCCCGGATCGTCAGGTTGCGGATGATGACGTTGCTGGTGCCGGGGTTGAGGTGCAGCTCACCGTGGACGATCTCGCCGGTGTCGCCGACGCCGATGATCGTCTTGTCCGAGGCCACGACGATGTCCGAGCCGAACGGCTCGACGGCTATCGCCCCCGACACCCGGATGACATACGGCTCTTCGGCCGCCGCGTACCGGGCGAGCGAGGCCTGGTCGGTGACGGTGACGACCTTGCCGCCCGCCCCGCCGGTGGTGCCGCCGGCGAGGGAGGCGAAGCCGTGCGGCTGGTCGGTCCAGCGCGGGGCGGCCACCGGCGAGGGTCCTGCCGAGGCGTCGGCTTCCCCGCTCGCCCCCAGCACGAGGGCGGCCAGCAGGCCCACGACGGTGGCCAGGACTCTGCCGGGACCGAGTCCCGACAAGCGCTTGCTATGGAGGTGCGTCATTGCGGCTCCCAACAGGCGTACAAGAAGAGGTGTGCTACAGCTGGTCGATCCTGAACTTCGTGAAGGTTGCCGCGCCGGCGTGACCGTGTCCGGTGGGCGCGAGGGCGACGAGACCGAGCAGAGCGCCGACCCAGCGCCACGGTGTGGCCGCGAAGACGGGACCGGACGGACGCGGGCCGTCGCCGATGTCGTAGAAGAAGCGGCACCGCGCCCCCGCGCCGATCTCGATCCGCAGCCGCACCCGTCCCTCGGGGGCGGTCACGGGGTGGGCGGCGTCGCGCTCCCGCTCGGCGACCGCCTCGGCGAACCGGTGCACCACCTGCACGGTTCCGTCCTCGTCGCGCTGGAGCCCGATCCAGCCGAACGCGTCCCCGAGGACCGCGAGCCCGGCCCGCGCCCCCGGCTCCTCGCTGTCCAGGCGCAGCTCCACCTCGACGGCACAGGGCTTGCCGGGCAGCCGCTGGGTGAGGACGTTCGGCAGTCTGCGCAGGTCGTGCGCGTCGGCCGAGCGGACGCAGGTGAGGCGGAGCCCGTCGCCGGAGTGGTGGGTGGCCCAGCCGTCCCGCGGGTTGGCGGTCCAGCTCCACTGGCGGCCGAAGCGTCCGCCGGGGAAGTCGTCGTCGGTGGCGGGCGCGGCGGGCGGCTGCGGCGGCAGGTCGGGCCTGGTGTGTACGGCCACGGGGGCGCCGTCGTCCCCGAGCACCGGCCAGCCTCCCCCACTCTCGGCTTCGCTCGAGCGGGAGGTGCCCCCATCGCCCCAGCGCATCGGCTGGAGGTGGACGACCCTGCCGTAGGCGCCCTTCTGCTGGAAGTGCAGGAACCAGTCCTCGCCGGACGGGGTGCGCACCCAGCCGCCCTGGTGGGGGCCGTTGACGTCGGTGTCCTTCTGCTCCAGGACGACCTTCTCCTCGTACGGCCCGAAGAACTCGCGTGAGCGGAAGGCGCCCTGCCAGCCGGTCTCCACTCCCCCGGCGGGGGCCAGGATCCAGAACCAGCCGTCGTGCCGATAGAGCTTGGGGCCTTCCAGGGTGAACCAGCCCGGTATCCGGTCGCCGTCGACGATCACCTTGCCGTCGTCGAGGAGTTCGGTGCCGTCGGGGTGCATTCGGTGGCCGGTGAGCCGGTTCTTGACGCCGGAGCGGGACTTGGCCCAGGCGTGCACCAGGTAGGCCTCGCCGGTCTCGTCGTCCCACAGGGGGCAGGCGTCGATCAGGCCCTTGCCCGCCTTGAGGAGGTGCGGCCGGGTCCAAGGCCCCCTGATCGCGGGGGCGTTGATCTGGAAGATGCCCTGGTCGGGGTCGCCCCAGAAGATCCAGAACCGGTCGTCGTGGTGGCGCAACGACGGGGCCCAGACACCGCAGTCGTGCCGGGGTGCCTTGAACTCGGCCGCGGGCTCCAGGCGTTGCAGCGCGTGGCCGACCAGGGTCCAGTTGACGAGGTCGCGGGAGTGCAGCAGCGGCAGGCCGGGGGCGCGGCCGAAGCTGGAGGCGGTGAGGTAGAAGTCGTCGCCGACGCGCAGGACGTCCGGGTCGGACCAGTCGGCGTCGAGCACCGGGTTGGTGTACGTCTCGGCGGTCACAGGCTCACCGCCTTGCGGATCAGGGCGGCGGCCCCGCCGCGGTCGAGGCGGCCGTCGGCGACGACCGTGACGACTCGGCGCACAAGGGTGTCGCCGGGGGCGATCGGTACCCGCTCGGTGTGCGCCAACGACGAGCCCACACCGGGGTATTCGCCGGTGCGCACGAACCACGGGTCCCGGCGGGTCCGCTCGGTGGCCCCGGCGAAGACCAGCGTCCAGGTGGAGCCGGCGAGGGCGAGCCAGTCGGCGCGGTGGGCGTGCACTTCGGACTCGCCGTCGGCGCTCGGGGTGAACACGTCCGGCGCCCGGTCCTCCTTGCGGGCCCGCCAGAAGAAGCCGCCGTATGCGGCGCCCGGGCGGCCGTTGGTGGCCGGGCTGCCGATGGACAGCGGGCCGGACGTGACATTGGTGAGCGAGAACGTGAAGTCCAACGCCCAGGCGGCGTCGGTGAGTTCGGTGGCCGCGACGGTACGGCGCTCGCGCAGCAGCTCGGCTCCCGCGGCGATCCAGCGCAGTTCCTCCACGAAGCCGTCCGGGTCGCGGAGCTGGAAGGAGCTGTGGCGCTGGGCGCCGTGGTTGTCGAGCTCGGTGGGGCCCTGGTCGCGGACGTAGGTGCGCCCGCCCCAGAAGTTGAATCCCTCGACGTCGGGAACGGCGACACCGACGCCGAGGTGATGGAGGTGGTCGGCAGGGCTCAGTTCGGTGACCGCCGTGCCGGCCAGGGTGGTGACGGGGTGCAGATAGGGGCGCGGGGAGAGCCGCGCGGGCAGCTCGGGCCGGGTGACATAGCGGCCGACCGGGCGGCCCGCGACGCGCAGGACCGGGGAGTCGGGGGTCGTCATCAGGTACTCACCTCTTTCGGTAGGGCCCAGGTGGCGCCGAGCTCGGAGTAGAGGGCGAGGGTGTCCGCGGAGGCCGCGACGAGCCCGTCGACGCCGGGGACGACCCTGCGGTCCTCGCCGGGGACCCGGTGCCAGGCGCTCTCGGGCAGCGGGGCCGGGTCGGGGGCCGTGCGGATCGCCTCGACGACCTTCATGAAGGCGCCGGTCACGTCCGGCGGGACCAGCAGGTCGGTGCCGTCGGTGAGGTGGTCGACGAGGTTCTCCAGCAGGTCGGTGCGGCCGTGGTCGTACTCCTGCGGGCCGTGGTCCGCGCGCTGGAGCAGGACGCGGTCCTGCTTGTACCAGAAGGTGATCCGGCCGCGCGTGCCGTGCACGAGGACGTACGGGTCGTCCGGGTCCTCGGCGCACAGGGTCGCGGCGACGGTGACCGGGCGGCCCTGTGCCGTGGAGATCCGGACACAGGAGGTGTCGTCGGACTCGATGTCGTTGGCGCGCAGCAGCTCGGTCTCGATGCGGGTGACGTCCTCGGCGCGCGTGGAGCCGTTCAGGGCGAGGCCGGTGGCGACGGCGTGCGCGAGCGGGTTGGTCAGCGCGCCGTCGATCACGTCGACGCCGTTCAGGCGCCGCTTGCCCGCCCAGGGGGCCCGCGTGTAGTAGGACTCCGGGCGCGCCCAGGCGCCGGCGCCCCCGACGCCGACCAGCTCGCCGATGGCCCCCTCGGCGATCAGCTGCCGGATCGCGGGCACCGCGTGCGAGCCCAGCGACTGGAAGCCGATCTGGCAGACGACCCCGGCCGCGGCGACCCCGTCGGCCATGCGCCGGAACTCGGCGTACGACGGGGCCGGAGGCTTCTCCAGCAGGATGTGCACGCCCCGGCGGGCCGCTTCGAGCGCCAGGTCGGTGTGGGTCGGGATCGGCGTGCAGATCACCGCGATCCGGGCGCCCGTGGCGTCCAGGAGGGCACCGAAGTCGGCGGACTGCTCGGGCGTACCGAGGCCCTCGGGGAGCTCGCCCGCGGTCAGCGGGGTCAGCTCGCAGATGCCCGCCAGGCGGACGATCCCCTTGTCCTGGAGCCGGCGGATGTTCTCCAGGTGCCAGCGGCCGTGGCCGCGCGCTCCCGCCAGGACGATGTCTACGGTGCTCATGGGATCCTCCCTGCGCCCGCGCCGCGTGCCACCTCTCGGTCGGCCGCCTCGGCGCTGTCGATCTTTGTGTGCAGGGTAGGCGTCCAGCCGACGTCGGCCGTGAGGTCACGCTCGCTGCCGGAGTTGTAGGCGTTGTTGATCGCCAGCAGGTCCACCGGGAAGCCGTTGAAGAGGGTGCCCTCGTCGTGCAGGGCGGTGCCGTTCCAGCTCTTGACCAGGTCGGCGACCTCTACATGGCCCGGGGTGGTGAAGGCGTTGTTCTGGGCGTGGATGGCGGACTCGGTGGAGACGCCGATCGAGTAGCGGTAGTCGTGGGCGTCCTCGGGGACGACGTAGCGGTTGTTGTAGACGTGCACCTGGCCGAAGCGGACGCGCGGGGCGCGCTGGACGATCGACTCGAACTGGTTGTGGTGCAGGGTGACCCGGAGCTTGCCGCGGTCGCCCGTCACCGCGTCGCCGTTGCCGATGAGCATCGCCTTGTCGTGGCCCACGAACCGGCTCCAGGAGACGGTGACCAGGTCGGAGCCGTTGGTGATGTCCAGCAGGCCGTCGTGGCGCAGGTAGTTGCGGCCGAGGAGGGTGGGTTCCTTCTCGTCCGGGTGGCCCTTGTCGCTGAGGGTGACGTGGTCGACCCAGACGTGGTCGGAGCCGGTCAGCCAGATGGCGTCGTAGGCCGTCTTCCAGTCGCCGAGGCCGCCGGTGTTGGGCTGCCAGACGGGGAAGCAGTCGTAGGCGTCGCGCAGGTCGAGGTTGCGGATGATGACGTTGGAGGCGTTCTTGACCTGGAGGTTGGCGCCCTTGAGGACCGCGCCCTGGAGTCCGACGATCGTGGTGTTGGAGCCGACGGTCAGCGTGACCCGCTCGGCCTGCCGGGCCGCGGAGGCCTGGCGGGCCTCCTCCTGCGCTCCGCTGGGCTTGGCCTGGCCCCAGGTGCGGGGGTCGTAGGCGGCGAGGTACTTCTTCAGGGTGTAGCCGCCGGTGGCGTAGTCGGCGCAGTCCAGGTGGTCGCCGTCGTCGTCGGTGTTGGCGTCGATCGTCCCGGCGACCTTGATGATCTTCGGGGTGGCGCTGCCGCCGTCGAGGGCGCGGACCAGTCCGGCCCGGTCGGTGACGGTGTGGACGTGCGCCGCGTCGGCGGCGGAGCCTCCGGTGGTGCCTTCTCCCTCGGAAGCCCAGCCGTCGTTCGCGGGCAGGGTGTCCCGGCTGATGTCGCGGGCCTCGGCGTGGGCGGGAAGGCAGAACACCCCCACCATGCCTGCGGCGAGCGCGATATGACGGAACCTCATGCCCTCACCCCCCTGCCAGAACCACAGACCGACCGCTGCCGCACACCTGCGGCCGCCCCCGCCCGACCGCGACCGACCGCCTCGGGCACCCCGGCGTCACTCACACCGAGGAGAACCCTGCCGACGGCACGACCCTCGGCCCGGACGACGACTCCCATCAGGCCCAGCACCACGCCCCCCACCGCGATCCGACGGAGCCTCATCCCTTCACCGCCCCCGCGCTGAAGCCCGTGATCAGCCACTTCTGGATGAAGGCGAACACGATCACCACGGGTACGGCCGCGATGATGCCGCCGGCGGCCAGCGCGCCGAGGTCGACGCTGTCCGCGCCCATCAGGGTGTTGAGGCCGACCGGGATCGTCTGCTTGTCCTGGTTGTTGAGGAACATCAGGGCGAACAGGAAGTGGTTCCAGGAGTGCACGAAGGCGAAGGAACCCACCGCGATCAGACCGGGCCGCAGCAGGGGCAGGACGACGATCCGGAACGCGGTGAAGCGGTTGCAGCCGTCGACCCAGGCCGCCTCCTCCAGGGAGTACGGCACGTTCTTGATGAAGTTGCTGATCAGGATGATCGACAGCGGCAGCTGGAAGACCGTCTCGGCGATGATGACACTGGTCAGCGAGTTGATCATCTGCAGTTCGGCGAAGATCTCGAACAGCGGCACCAGGAGCAGCGCGCCCGGCACGAACTGGGAGCACAGCAGGCCGAGCATGAAGGCCCGCTTGACCTTGAAGTTGAACCGGGCGAGGGCGTAGCCGCCGGCCAGCGCCACGAGGGTCGTCATCACCAGGGTGGCGACGCCGACGAGGACGCTGTTCTCGAAGTAGGTGCCGAACGACCGCTCCGTCCAGACCTTCTCGAAGTGGTCGAAGGTCATCGGCCACGGTACGAGCGAGGTCGAGCCGGACGGGCGGAGCGCGAAGAGCAGGATCCAGTAGAACGGGATCAGGGTGAAGAGCAGGTAGATCGACAGCGGCAGGTAGATGTGCCAGCGGGGCACCTCGTCCCAGGCGCGCTGGTGCTTCTTGGGGCGCGGCGGTGCGGGATCCGCGGCCTGCGGGGCCGGGGCGACCGGGGTGGCTTCCTTGGTGATCACTTGTCGTCGCCTCCGAACTTGCTCAGGCGCAGATAGACCATCGAGCAGAAGAGCAGAATCACGAACGCCACCGTGGTCAGGGCCGATGCGTAGCCGAAGTTGTGGGCGTCGACGCTGGTGTTGGCGATGTAGAGCGGGAGGGTCGTCGTCTCGCCGGCGGGTCCGCCGCCGGTGAGGGTGTAGAGCAGGTCGACGTTGTTGAACTCCCAGACCGCCCGCAACAGCGTGGACAGGATGATCGCGTCCTTCAGGTGCGGCAGCGTGATGTGCAGGAACTGCTTGAACCGGCTGGCCCCGTCGACCTCGGCGGCTTCGTAGAGGTCCTTCGATACGGACTGGAGGTCGGCGAGGATGAGGATCGCGAAGAAGGGGACCCCGCGCCACAGGTCGGCGACGATCGCCGCCGGGAACACGGTGGAGGTGTCCGACAGCCAGCTGGTGCCGTAGGAGCCGATGCCCATGTCCGCGAGGTAACGGGTGATGCCCGTCTGGGAGTTGTAGAGCAGGACCCAGATCGCGGAGGTCAGCACACCGGAGACGGCCCACGGGGAGAAGACCATGGCGCGTCCCATGGCCCGGCCCACGAAGCTCTGGTTGACGATGAGGGCCAGCGCGAGACCGAAGAGCAGCTGGAGACCGACCTCGACGAAGACCCACTTGGCGCTGAAGACCAGCGTGTCCCAGAAGATCGGGTCCTCGGTGAAGGCGTGGACGAAGTTGTCGAAGCCCGCGTATCCGTTGCGCCAGGGCTTGGTGGGGTTGTAGTTCTGCAGGCTGTAGTAGAAGACGCTGATGACCGGGTAGGCGATGAAGCCCAGCATGAGCACGCCGGCCGGTGCGATCAGCAGATAGGGGAGCTTGCGTGGGGTGGCGGAGGCACGGCGCCGCCGGGGTGGCGCTGGCGGTTTCGCCACGGCTGCGGCTTGGGCCATGACTGTTCTCCGATCTCGGTACGTCTTGGTACGACGTGCGGGAAGCGCTTTCTCTCTGGACATGCGGGTGCGCTGTGGTGCTGCTGCGGCTCAGCCGGCGTGCGGGTCGGTCGCCTTGCCCGGACGGGCCAGGAACTCGAAGTCGCAGCCGGTGTCGGCCTGCGTGATCTGCTCGTTGTAGAGCGCGCCGTAGCCTCGCTCGTAACGGACGGGCGGCGGTGTCCACTGCGCCCTGCGGCGCTCCAACTCCTCGTCGTCCACATGGAGATGGAGGGAGCGCGCCTCGACGTCCAGGGTGATCCGGTCACCGCTGCGGACGAGGGCGAGCGGTCCGCCGATGTACGACTCGGGCGCGACATGCAGTACGCACGCGCCGTAACTCGTGCCGCTCATCCGGGCGTCGGAGATCCGGACCATGTCCCGCACCCCCTGTTTGAGCAGGTGGTCGGGGATGGGCAGCATGCCGTACTCGGGCATGCCGGGGCCGCCCTTGGGCCCGGCGTTGCGCAGCACCACCACACTGTCGGCGGTGATGTTCAGCGACGGGTCGTTGATGGTCCGCTGCATGGTCTTGTAGTCGTCGAAGACGACCGCGGGACCGGTGTGCTTGAGCAGGTGCGGCTCGGCGGAGATGTGCTTGATGACCGCGCCGTCCGGGCAGAGGTTGCCGCGCAGGACGGCTACACCGCCCTCGTCGGCGACCGGGTTCTCACGGGTGCGGATGACGTCGTCGTTGTGCACGACGGCACCTTCGAGCTGCTCCCCCAGCGTGCCGTTGACGGTCGGCCGGTCCAGGTGCAGCAGGTCGGTGATCCGGGTGAGGAAGGCGGGCAGCCCGCCGGCGAAGTAGAAGTCCTCCATGAGGTACGTCTGGCCGCCGGGGCGTACGTTCGCCAGCACCGGGACGGTACGGGCGATGCGGTCGAAGTCGTCGAGGGCGAGCTTGATCCCGGACCGGCCCGCCATCGCGATCAGGTGGATCACGGCGTTGGTGGAGCCGCCGAGTCCGAGCACCGTGGTGACGGCGTCCTCGAAGGCCTCGCGGGTCAGGATCTCCGACGGCTTGAGGGCGGTCCAGGCGAGCTCCACGGCACGGCGCCCGGAGGCGGCGGCCATCCGCTCGTGCGCGGAGTCGACGGCCGGGATCGAGGAGGCGCCCGGCAGTGTCATGCCGAGGACCTCCGCCGCCGCGGTCATCGTGGACGCGGTGCCCATGGTCATGCAGTGGCCGGGCGAACGCGCCAACCCGCCCTGGAGTTCGCGGAGTTCGCAGTCCGTCAGATTGCCCGCGCGATGCTCGTCCCAGTACTTCCACATGTCGGTGCCGGACCCGAGGGTCTCCCCGCGCCAGTGCCCCGGCAGCATCGGCCCCGCGGGCACGAAGAGCGAGGGCACATCGGCCGAGGTGGCGCCCATGAGCAGCGCCGGCGTCGACTTGTCACAGCCGCCGAGCAGCACCGCCGCGTCGATCGGGTACGACCGCAGCAGCTCCTCCGTCTCCATCGCGAGGAGGTTGCGGTAGAGCATCGGGGTCGGCTTCTGGTAGGTCTCCGAGAGGGTGGCGACCGGGAACTCCAGCGGGAAACCCCCCGCCTGCCACACGCCCCGCTTGACCGCCTCGGCGCGCTCACGCAGATGGACATGGCAGGGGTTGATGTCGGACCAGGTGTTGAGGACGGCGATCACCGGGCGGCCCCGGTACTCCTCCGCCTCGTAACCCAGCTGGCGCATCCGGGCGTTGTGCGACCAGGTGCGCAACTGGCCCTCGGTGCCGTACCACTGGTGGCTCCGGAGCTCCTCGGGGCTTTTGCGTTCTCTGTCGGTCATATCGACCACCCGGCGGCTATCCCGGCGACCTCGGCCCGCTCGTCCTCGGGCAGCGTCCGGCTCGGCGGGCGCACCTCGCGGCGGCACAGACCCAGGGAGGCGAGGGCCTCCTTGACGACGGTGACGTTGTTGGCGGAGCCGTTGGCGGCGCGGAGCTCCTCGAAGCGGCGGATCTGCTCCCAGACCTTCATGGCGGCCGGGTAGTCGCCGGACCGCAGCGCTTCGATCATGTTCAGCGAGACGGCCGGGGCGACGTTCACCAGTCCGGAGGTGAAACCGGTGGCGCCCGCGGAGAAGTACGAGGGGGCGTAGGGCTCGGCGAGGCCGGCCACCCACACGAAGCGTTCCAGGCCCGCGTCCCGGGCGAAGGCGGCGAACCTCGCCGCGTCCGGGACGGCGTACTTCACCCCGATGACGTTCGGGCAGACGTCGGCGAGTTCGGCGAGACGGGCACCGGTGAGCTGCGCGTTGCGGATGTACGGCACGACGCCGAGCTCGGGCACGGCCTCGGCGATGGCGCGGTGGTAGTCGACCCAGCCGCCCTGGGAGACGTACGGGTGGACGGGCTGGTGGACCATCACCATCGCCGCGCCCAGCTCACGGGCGTGCTGCGCGGAGGCGACGGCGGTGGGCACGTCGTGGCCGACGCCGACGAGGATCACGGCACGGTCGCCGGCCTCGTCGACCGTCAACTCGGTGACGAGTTGGCGCTCTTGGGGGGTCAGGGCGTAGAACTCGCCGGTGTTCCCGTTGGGGGTGAGGGTCGTGACCCCACCGTCGAGGAGACGACGCAGCAGGGCCCGGTGGGTGTCCTGGTCGACGGTGCCGTCCTCGGCGAACGGTGTCACCGGGATCGCCACCACGTCGGCCAGGGCCGCCCGCTGGGTCTCGAACGTCGCTGTCATGCCTGACCGTCCTCTCCCTGGGCCTCGGACTCCGCGTCCGGGAAGGCCCGTTGCACGAACGACGCGATGTGCGCGTGAAGGGCGCGGGCCGCGCCGTCGGCGTCACCGTCGAGCGCGAGCCGCAGGATCTCCCGGTGCTCACCGGCCTCCCGCTCCCACGAGGGTGAGGCCGCCCAGGCGACGGCGGAGACGAGGGCCGCCTGGTCACGGACCTCGTCGAGCATCCGGCCGAGCAGCGGGTTGCCGCACGGCAGATACAGCGACCGGTGGAACTCCCGGTTGGCGAGGGAGCGTTCGGCGGTGTCGGTGGCCTGGTCGGCCCGGGTCAGCGCGTCACGGGCCTCGTCGAGGGAGGCGCCGCGCTTCACCGCCCGCTTCAGGGCCTCGGGCTCCAGGAGCAGCCGGACGTCGTAGACCTCGCGCGCCATGTCCGCGTCCACCATGCGCACCGTGACGCCCTTGTACTGGTTCATCACGACGAGACCGGTGCCGGCCAGGGTCTTGAGCGCCTCGCGCACCGGGGTCTTGGACACCCCGAACTGCGCGGCGAGCTCGGTCTCGACCAGAGCCTGCCCCGGCGTCAACTGGCCGGTGAGGATGCGGCGTTTGATCTCCTCGAGCACGTACTGCGTGCGGGAGGGGATCGGCGTGGGCACAGAGGTCATGCGCGCCTCTCGGATCTCGCGTATCGGATCTCACGTATCGCGTCTCATATATGACGTACGAAGTACGACGGGTTGAACGTAGGAGGGGGCCCGTGTTTCGTCAATGCTTCTGACAAAGGAAGTTGAGGTTGCCGAGCAGAGAGTGTCAGACGGTGTACGTCTCGCCGACACGGGCGGCTGTGGTGCGGCCGCCGAAGACGGAGGCGGCACGGGCGGTGGCGTGCTCGGGGGTGAGGGTGGGGCCGACATGGGTGACGAGCAGCTGTCGGGCCCGCGCCGCCCGCGCCACGCCGCCGGCGTCCTCGGGCGTCAGATGAACCTGTTCGCCATCGCGATGCGCATCGATGTCGGCCTCGCAGAGGAACAGGTCCGCCCCGTCCGCGAGACGCGGCAGTGCGTCGCAGGGCCCGGTGTCCCCGGAGTACGCCAGGGCTCGTCCGCCGCTCTCGGCCCACAGGCCGTAGGCCTCGACGTCGTGCAGGACCTCGCGGGCGGTGAGCGTCAGATCGGCGTGCCGGACGGTGTGCCCGTCGTGCAGCGGCCGGAAGTCGAAGACGCCGCTCAGGAACCCGGAGTCGGGCCGCCCGAAGAATCCGGCGAGGCGTGCGGCGCAGTCGCGCGGCGCGTAGACCGGGACCGGCGCGGGGAGGGTGAGCCCGCCGTACGCGAAGCCGTAGAAGGCGGCGGTGAGGTCGGCGTAGTGGTCGGCGTGCAGATGCGAGATCCAGATCGCGCTCAGCCGCGTCGGGTCCGTGTGCCGCTGCAACTCGGCGAAGGTCCCGGTCCCGGCGTCCACCCACACCTCGGCACCGCCTCCCCGCACCAGATGCCCGGAGCACGGGGTGTCCGGGCCGGGGTGCGGGGAGGCGGTGCCGAGGACGGTGAGGGTGAGAGACATGCGGGGAGCGTAGGTCCGGGTGCCGCGCACACGCCTCTGATTAAGGCCGCTCGACCAAGGCTCCGATCAAGACGGTCCGATCAAGACCGTTCGATCAAGGCCGCTGCCATCCGGGATCCCGCCCGCTCAGTCCGACGGCCCGGTCGAGCAGCGGGGCGCCGTCCGGCACGGGCACCACGGGACCGAAGATGCCACCGCCCTGGTCGTCCTCCTTGGCGGCCGCGAGCAGGAAGTCGTACGACACCTGGAGTGCGGCGGGGTCCGGGTCGTACGGGAGGCCGGTGGCGCGGGCCAGGTCCCAGCCGTGGATGACCAGTTCGTCGATCGCGACCGCTCCGGCGACCTCGCCGGGCAGATCGACACCGCCCGCGCGGGTCATCCCGGTCCAGGCCGACGGGTCGCGCCAGGCGTCGGCGAGTTCGTCGAGGACCTTCGGCAGTTCCTCACGCCAGCCGGGACCGATGTCCGGTACGGCGGAGGCGGGATCGGTGTTCGTCGTGGGGCCGAGGTCCTTGCGGGCGGCGTCACGGAAGGCGACGGACAGGCCCAGCAGGTGGCCCAGCAGATTGCGGACCGCCATCGCCGGACAGGGGGTCGGGTCCGTCAGCTGGTCGTCCCGGACGGCCTGGGCGAGGCGCGCCAGGGTGCGGGTCTGGGGGCCGAGGTCGAAAGTCATGCGTGCTCCTCCGGGATGGGTGCCCTTCGGGAGGTAGACCGACAGGCCTCCCGGAACTCATCGCCGCGCCCCGAAACACCTCTCCTTCTAGGGCATCCGCCCGATCCCCTCACCCCCTCCTCAGTCCCACGATCAACAGGCATGGCACCTCTTCGGACCGTCCTGCGCGACCGCGACGCAGGCCTCTACCTCACCGCCGTCGTCGTCTCCGGCTTCGGCACCTCCGCGCTCTGGCTGGCCTCGGGCGTCTGGGTCAAGGACCTCACCGGCTCCGACGGCCTCGCCGCGCTGTGCCTGCTCGTCATGTGGGCGCCGACGCTGCTCGGCCCGCTCCTGGGCACCCTCGCCGACCGTGTGCGGCGCAAACCGCTGCTGATCGGCGCGAACCTGCTCCTGGCCGCCCTGCTGCCCACCCTCTTCACCGTCGACTCCACCGACGGCCTGTGGCTTGTCTACGCGGTCCTCTTCGTCTACGGCGCGGCGGGCGTCGTCCATGACGCGGCCGAGTCCGCTCTGGTCGCCGCCACCGTCGACCCGGCTCTGCTCGGCGCGTTCAACGGCCTGCGCATGGCGATCACGGAGGGCATGAAACTCGTGGCCCCGCTGGCGGGCGCGGGACTCTACTCCGCGTACGGCGGACCGGCCGTCGCTCTCCTCGACGCCGGCACCTTCGTGCTGGCCACGGTCCTGTACGCCGCCCTGCGCGTCCGGGAGAGCGGGCCGGGGCCGTCGCGGCGCGCCCCGGCCGCCGAGGCCGTCCGCCATCTGCGGGCCCACCCGCTCCTGCGCCCCCTCGTCCTGGCCGGCGGCACCACCATGCTCTTCGCGGGCCTGAGCGGTGCGATGCTCTACGCCGTCATCGACGACCTCGGGCACTCCCCCGCGTACGCCGGTGTCCTCTACGCCGTCCAGGGCGCCGGTTCCGTGGTGGTCGGGCTGCTCTCGGGACCCGCCCTGCGGCTCCTCGGCGCCCGCCGGTTCGCGGCGTACGGCATCGCCCTCGCGGCCGTCGCGACGGGGCTGCGGGCCGTGCCGTCCGATCCGGTGGCCCTCGCGTGCAGCGCGGCGAGCGGGGTGGGGCTGCCCTGTGTGCTGATCGCCGCGCTCACCGCCGTACAGCGCGAGACACCGGACGCACTGCTGGGCCGTACGGTCGCCACGGCCAACACGCTGGTGTTCGCACCGAACGTCCTCGGGCTGGCCGCGGGGGCGGTCCTGGTCGAACTGGTCGACCAGAAGCCGCTGTTGGTCGTCCTGGGCGGGTTGTGGCTGCTGACGGCGGTGCCGTTGGCTCAGAGGCCGGCGAGCGCCGCGCGCACCAGCTCCAGGTCCCCGTCCGACGCCAACCCCGCGTGATAGAGCCGCATCTCCGTGGCGCCCAGCTCCCGCGCGCGCGCCGCGTCCGTCGCGAGCGTGCCGGGGCTGCCGCCCATCCCGGAGACCACGCCGAAGTTGGCGGCGATCACCGCGTCCGTCCGGCCCTGCCCGGCGAACGGCGTCAGCAGGCCCGGTCCGCCCGCGCACGGCACGACCACGCCGTCCGCGACGGAGAGGATGTGCGCGGGGTCCACGCCCGGGTTCGCGCCGACGTGGTACGTCACCGGGTCGGCGTGCAGCAGGATCTGGAAACCGTCGGGAGCCGCCGCGCGCACCGCGCCGACCGCCGCCTCCTGGAGCGTGCGGGCGGTTTCGTCGCGCCACGCGCGCGTGGCCGCAGCCACCGAGGCACCGAGGAGCTTCTCGACCCCCGCCCAGTCACCGTCGTCCGGCGCCCCCTGCCACAGCGGCTCCAGCGCGTCCCGTACCGCGGCGGCGAGTTCGCCGGCGTCCAGGCCCTGGGCGGCGTAGCCCTCCCGGCAGACCGCGCAGAAGCAGAGCGCCATCAGATACATGCCGGCGTCCCCGAGGCCGACCCCGCCGGTCTTGTCGTGGGCGTGCAGATGCTGGAGGCCGTACCAGCCGAGGGACTCCAGTTCGGTGCCGCGCGCGCCCGGGCGTACCGCCGCCTCGGCGGCCAGGTCGACGAGGTACGCGCGCGTGGCGGGCTGGGCGATACAGGGGGCCCACGGGTAGCGGTCACCGTAGGCGTTGACGACCGAGGTGTCCGGATGTTCCGCGCCCAGGCGGGAGTTGTGGGCGAGGACCACCCAGGTGTGCACCTCCAGACCGGCCTCCGTCAGCGCGGCGGCCGCCTCGCCGAAGGCGTCGCCGGGCGCCCAGTCGCCGGCCGGGTAGGGGCTCAGCTCCCGTCCCCGCCAGCGGTCGTCGGTGGGGTAGAGCACGGACGCGTGCTCGGCGGTCACGATGCGGTGGCGCGGGTGGCGGGGCGTCAACGCGCGCGTGGAGTGGTACGCGGAGGCGAGCGTCACCTGGCGCACGCCGAGGGCGGCGATGCGCGCGGCGGCCTCCGGGTCCCCGTTGACGTCCCAGGGGTAGACGAATGTCGACGCCTTCACTTGGTGTCCTCCTCCAGCAGCGCGTATCCACGCTCGATGATCTGAGCGAGCTGCTTCACATGATCCTCGGTCGGCTCGTGCAGCGGCGGCCGCACCTCCCCCACGTCGAGCCCGCGCAGCCGTACACCGGCCTTGACCAGGGCGACGGCGTAACCGCGGCCCTGGGCGCGCAACTCGACGAACGGGCGGTAGAAGCCGTCCAGGAGACGGTTGGCCGTCTTCGAGTCGCCCGACTCCAGCGCCCGGTGGAAGGCGAGGGCGACCTCGGGGGCGAAGCAGAACACGGCGGAGGAGTAGAGCGGGACGCCGACCGCGCGGTAGGCGAGCTGGGTCTGTTCGGCGGTCGGCAGGCCGTTGAAGTAGAGGAAGTCGCCGGGGACCTCGGTGCGCACGGCGCTGACGATCCGCTGGACGAGGTCGAGGTCGCCGAGCCCGTCCTTGAGGCCGACGATCCCTTCGGTGCGGGCCAGTTCGACGACGGTCTCCGGCGTGAACACGGCGTTGTCGCGCTGGTAGACGACGACGGGCAGCGCGGTGGCCGCCGCGATCTCCTTGTAGTGCCGCAGCAGTCCCTCCTGCCCGGCGATCACGAGGTACGGCGGCAGCGCGAGCAGTCCGTCCGCGCCGGCCGCCTCGGCCAGCTTCGCGTACCGCACGGCGAGCGCGGTGCCGTACCCGGCGCCCGCGACGACCGGCACCCGTCCGGCCGTCTCCGCCACGGCCGCCCGCACGCACGCCTCGAACTCCTCGGGCGTCAGTGCGTGGAACTCCCCGGTGCCGCAGCACGCGAAGACGGCGGCGGCCCCGGCCTCCACCCCGCGGCGCACATGCGCGCGGTAGACGTCGAGGTCGACCGAGCCGTCGGGCGCGTAGGCGGTGACGGGGAAGAACAGCGGCCCGCTGGGGATGCCGAGTCGGGTGGCGAGGTCGGCAGTCGTCACGGGCTCTCCCTGGGGTCGATAAACAGAGGTGTGCGGGATTCTGATCAGAGTTTACATTTCTGAACATGCGTAGCACCACCCTTGACGAGGAGTGGTGATGATCCTTAACTTGTCCACGAATGTGAATACTGAGCAGTCGTACGGTCGTCGACTCAAGGAGAACTGAGGATGCCCACGCCCCGCACCGTTCTGCTCACCGGCGCCGCCGGCGGGCTCGGCACCCTGATGCGGGACCTGCTCCCCGGGTACGGCTACGAGTTGCGCCTCCTCGACCTGCTCCCCATCGAGGGCGAACCCGACGCGATCGTCGCGGACCTCGCCGACAAGGACGCCGTGCGCGAGGCCGTCCGGGGCGTCGACGCGATCATCCACCTCGCGGGCATCTCCCTGGAGGCCTCGTTCGAGAAAATCCTCAGGGCGAACATCGAGGGCACCTACAACCTGTACGAGGCCGCCCGCGAGGAGGGCGTACCGAGGATCGTCTTCGCCTCCTCCAACCACGCGGTGGGCTTCACCCCCCGCCCCCAGGGCGACGCCCCCCTGATCCCGATCGACACCCCGCACCGCCCGGACACCTTCTACGGCCTGTCCAAGTCCTTCGGCGAGGACCTGGCCCAGCTCTACTGGGACAAGCACGCCCTGGAGACCGTGTCGGTACGCATCGGCTCCTGCTTCCCCGAGCCCAGCAGCGTCCGCATGCTCTCGGTGTGGATGAGCCCCGCCGACGGCGCCCGTCTCTTCCACGCGGCCCTCACCGCCGAGAACGTCCAGCACACCGTCGTCTACGGCTCCTCCGCCAACACCCGCCTGTGGTGGGACCTCAGCACCGCCCGGGCGATCGGCTACGACCCCCAGGACGACTCCGAGCAGTACGCCGAGAAGCTCATCGCCGAGCAGGGCGAGCTCGACCCGGAGAACATCGCCCACGCCCACCTGGGCGGCCACTTCGTGAGCGACCCGCCGATCTGGCCGTACTGACGGTCACAGAACGGACCGGCCCGCAGATCGATACGGGCATGACGGGCGCCGTGGATCGTGGCGCGCAGCGCCACGTCCAGGGGCGCGGGGAACTGCGCGACCAGCCACAACGAGCCCGCAGCCGCCCCGCAACAGCCGCCCCCGAGCTCGTCGGCGCACCCTGCCCGAACGGGCACATCCGGTCAGCATCCCCGTCGTAACAGACCTGGTCACCGCCACCCAGCCGCTGTAGAACTTCCTCCATAAGGCCCGAACGGGCAGCACCACCGGGGAAGGCGGGTGACGACATGACCGGCACCGCAGAAGACCGCCAGCGGCACATCGTGCAGGCCGCCCGCACCACAGGCGCCGTGGACGTCAACACCCTCGCCACCCAACTCGGCGTGGCGAAGGAGACCGTCCGCCGAGACCTCCGCGCCCTGGAGGACCACGGCCTGATCCGCCGCACCCACGGCGGCGCCTACCCCGTGGAGAGCGCCGGTTTCGAGACGACGCTCGCCTTCCGCGCCACCAGCCACGTCCCCGAGAAGCGCCGCATCGCCACCGCCGCGGCCGAACTGCTCGGGGACGCCGAGACGGTCTTCGTCGACGAGGGCTTCACCCCCCAGCTCATCGCCGAGGCCCTGCCCCGGGACCGCCCCCTGACCGTGGTCACCGCGTCCCTCCCGGTCGCGGGCGCCCTCGCCGAGGCGGACAACGTCTCGGTCCTGCTGCTCGGGGGCCGGGTCCGCTCCGGCACCCTGGCCACCGTCGACCACTGGACGACGAAGATGCTCGCCGGCTTCGTCCTCGACCTCGCCTACATCGGCGCCAACGGAATCTCCCGCGAACACGGCCTCACCACCCCCGACCCCGCGGTCAGCGAGGTCAAGGCACAGGCGATCCGGGCCGCGCGCCGCACGGTGTTCGCGGGTGTCCACACCAAGTTCGGGGCGGTCAGCTTCTGCCGGTTCGCGGAGATCGGCGTGCTGGAGACGATCGTCACGAGCACCCTGCTCCCCACGTCCGAGGCCCACCGCTACTCATTGCTCGGGCCCCAGGTCATCCGCGTCTGAAAAACCAACTCACCACTTAATACGGCACGCCACACCTTGTCGTGCCCTTTATCTCCCCATAAGTCCAGGAGCGATCCATGCGAACCCAGAGCCGACGACGGCCACCGCGAGCCACGCTCGCCCTGGCCGCCGCAGGGACGCTGCTCACCCCGCTGCTCTCCGGCTGCTGGGTCGGAGCCGGCGGGGCGGGGGCGGGCGGCGACGCGATCAACGTCCTCATGGTCAACAACCCCCAGATGACCGAGTTGCAGAAACTCGCCCCCCGCTTCACCGAAGAGACCGGCATCAAGGTCAACTTCACCGTCCTGCCCGAGAACGACGTCCGCGACAAGATCAGCCAGGACTTCGCCAACCAGGCGGGCCAGTACGACGTCGCCACCCTCTCCAACTACGAGATCCCGATCTACGCCCGCAACGGCTGGCTGCACGAGATGGACTCCTACGTCGCCAAGGACCCGGCGTACGACGAACAGGACGTCCTCAAGCCGATGCGCCAGTCCCTGACCGGCGACGACGGCAAGCTCTACGGCCAGCCCTTCTACGGCGAGTCCTCCTTCCTGATGTACCGCAAGGACGTCTTCGCGAAGGCGGGCCTGACGATGCCGGCCCACCCCACCTGGACCCAGGTGGCCGACCTGGCCGCGAGGGCGGACGGCGCCGAGTCCGGCATGAAGGGCATCTGTCTGCGCGGACTGCCGGGCTGGGGCGAGGTGATGGCGCCCCTGACGACCGTCGTGAACACCTTCGGCGGCACCTGGTTCGACCAGAACTGGAAGGCCCGGCTCGACTCCCCCGAGTGGGAGAAGGCGACCAAGTTCTATGTCGACCTCGTCCGTGAGCACGGCGAGTCGGGAGCACCCCAGTCCGGCTTCGCCGAGTGCCTCAACAACATGACCCAGGGCAAGGTCGCCATGTGGTACGACGCCACGAGCGCCGCCGGCTCCCTGGAGGCGAAGGACTCCCCCGTCAAGGGCAAGGTCGGCTACGCCCCCGCCCCCGTCGAGGAGACGAAGTCCGCCGGCTGGCTCTACACCTGGGCCTGGGGCATCCAGGACGCCTCCCGCAACCCCGACAAGGCCTGGAAGTTCGTGTCCTGGGCCTCCGGCAAACAGTACGAACAGCTGGTCGGCGACCAGATCGGCTGGTCCAACGTCCCGGCCGGCAAGCGCGCGTCGACGTACACGAATCCGGCGTACGTCAAAGAGGCCGCCGCCTTCCAGGAGATGACCAAGGAGGCCATCGAAGGCGCTCGGCCCAACGACCCGGGGGTGCAGCCGCGTCCCGCGCCCGGCATCCAGTTCGTCGGCATCCCCGAGTTCACCGATCTCGGCACCAAGGTCTCCCAGGAGATCAGCGCGGCCATCGCCGGACGCCAGTCCGTCGAGTCGGCGCTGAAGAAGTCCCAGCGGCTCGCCGAGAAGATCTCCGAGGAGTACGAGGGACGATGACAGCGACGACAACGGCTCCGATAGCCGCCACTCCCGTACGCACCACCCGTCAGCCGTCGGCCCGTCTGCGCAACTGGGCCACCCGGGCCCCGCTCCTGCCCGCCCTGATCTTCATGATCGTGGTCACCCAGCTCCCGTTCGTGGCCACCCTGGTGATCTCGTTCTTCGACTGGAACGCCCTGTACCCGAAGGCCCGGCACTTCACCGGCCTCGACAACTACCAACAGGTCCTGACCGACGCCGACCTGCGCCACTCGGTGTGGACGACGGTCCTGCTGACGGCGACGGTGGTGCTGGTCAGCCTGGTACTCGGCCTGGCTCTGGCGCTCCTGCTGGACCGTCGGTTCAAGGGCCGCGGTGTGGTCCGCACGCTCCTGATCGCCCCCTTCCTCGTCGTCCCCGTAGCGGCGGCCCTGCTCTGGAAGCATGTGCTCTACAACCCTGAATACGGTCTGCTCAATGGGCTGTTGCACTACGTGGGCGGCCCACAGCCCGACTGGATCTCCAACACCCCGCTGCTCGCCGTCGAAGCTTCTCTCGTCTGGCAGTGGACGCCGTTCATGATGCTGATCCTGCTGGCCGGCCTGCAGAGCCGCGACCAGCAGCAGATGGAGGCGGCGAAGGTGGACGGCGCCAGCGAGTGGCAGATGTTCCGCTACCTGACCCTCCCGCACCTGCGCCGCTACCTCGAACTCGGCGCCCTGCTGGGCTCGATCTACATCGTCCAGAACTTCGACGCGGTCTTCACGATCACGTCGGGCGGCCTCGGCACCGCCAACCTCCCCTACACCGTCTACCAGAGCTTCTACCAGGCCCACGAGAACGGCCTCGCCTCGGCCGCGGGCGTCCTGGTGGTCATCGGCTCGATCATCATCGCGACCTTCGCCCTGCGCGTGGTGTCGTCCCTGTTCCGTGAGGAGGCGGGTCGGGCATGAGTGCAACGACCGTACGCCGTAAGGGCGTTGGCCTGGGCCTGCTGGCCTGGTTCCTGGGAGTGGTGTTCTTCCTCCCCATCGCGTGGATGGCCCTGACGTCCTTCCACTCGGAGACGGACGCGGCGACGAATCCCCCCTCCTTCGGGGCCTCCCTCACCCTGGACGGCTACCGCGAGTTCTTCGGCACGGGCGGCGGCGCGAGCCCCTGGCCCTCGCTGATCAACTCGACGGTGGCGTCGCTGGCGTCGACGGCCTTCGTCCTGCTCCTGGCACTCCCGGCGGCGTACGCGCTGTCGATCCGCCCGGTGAAGAAGTGGACGGACGTCCTGTTCTTCTTCCTGTCCACGAAGATGCTGCCGGTGGTGGCGGGGCTGCTGCCCATCTACCTGTTCGCCAAGAACACGGACATGCTCGACAACATCTGGCTGCTGGTCATCCTCTACACCTCCATGAACCTGCCGATCGCGGTCTGGATGATGCAGTCGTTCCTGGCCGAGGTGCCGGTGGCGATCATCGAGGCGGCCAGGGTGGACGGCGCCCGGCTCCCGACGATCCTGGCGCGCGTGGTCGCCCCGATCGCCCTCCCGGGAATCGCCGCGACAGCGCTGATCTGCTTCATCTTCAGCTGGAACGAGCTGCTGTTCGCGAGGGTCCTGACCGGCGTGGTGGCGGAGACCGCCCCCGTCTTCCTGACCGGCTTCATCACCAGCCAGGGCCTGTTCCTGGCGAAGGTGTGCGCCGCGTCGCTCGTCATCTCCCTGCCGGTGCTCGCCGCGGGGTTCGCCGCCCAGGACAAGCTGGTCCAGGGCCTGTCTCTGGGAGCCGTGAAATGAAGGCCGCCGTCATCGAGTCCGTGGGCCGTGCCGTCGTCGCCGAGGTCCCGGACCCGACGCCGGGTCCGCGCGAGGTCGTCGTCGAGGTCGCCGCGTGCGGTCTGTGCGGCACCGACCTGCACATCCTCCAGGGCGAGTTCGCGCCGAAGCTGCCGATCGTGCCGGGGCACGAGTTCGCGGGCGAGGTGGTGGGGGTGGGTACCCAGGTCACGGAGGTCGCGGTCGGCGACCGGGTGGCGGTCGATCCCTCGCTGTACTGCTACGAGTGCCGGTACTGCCGTACGGGCCACAACAACCTCTGCGAACGGTGGGCCGCGATCGGTGTGACCACGGCCGGCGGCGCGGCGCAGTACGCGGTGGCCCCGGTGGCCAACTGCGTACGGCTTCCCGAACACGTCCGCACCCAGGACGCGGCACTGGTCGAACCGCTGTCCTGCGCGGTCCGGGGCTACGACGTCCTCCAGTCCCGCCTCGGCGCCCATGTCCTGATCTACGGCTCCGGAACCATGGGGCTGATGATGCTGGAGCTGGCGAAGCGGACCGGTGCGGCGAGCGTGGACGTGGTGGATGTGAACCCGGCCCGCCTGGAGACGGCCCGCCGCCTCGGCGTCTCGTCCTCGGCGGCGAACGCGGACGAGCTCGAGCGTCCTCAGGGCTGGGACGTGGTGGTCGACGCGACGGGCAACGCGGCGGCGATCCAGGACGGGCTGGAGCGGGTGGCCAAGGCGGGCACGTTCCTCCAGTTCGGCGTGGCCGACTACGCGACGCGCGTCACGATCGACCCCTACCGCATCTACAACCAGGAGATCACCATCACCGGCTCGATGGCGGTCCTGCACAGCTTCGAACGCGCGGCGGAACTCTTCGCGAACGGCGTCCTCGACCCCGACATCTTCATCAGCGACCGCATCCCCCTGGACCGCTACCCGGAGGCCCTGAACCAGTTCGCGGCGGGCGTCGGCAGAAAGATCGTGGTGGTGCCGTAGAGCGTTACCTCGCCCCCGCCGCCCCTACCCGTCCCATCCCCAGGGGCTGCCGCCCCTTCAACCCCGCCCCCAGAGGGCTCCGCCCCCTGGCCCCCGCTCCTCAAACGCCGGAGGGGCTGAATACAACCCAGCCCCTCCGGCACCCCGCAACGAGGCTGCCGCCGTCCCACCTCCCACCCGCCGGTGGCTTCGCCTCTTTCAGCCCCTCTGGCGTCCCGGGACGAGGCTGCCGCCGTCCCGAACCCCACCCACCCGCCGGGGCTTCGCCTTTCGACGCCGGCCCGCATCTTTCAGCCCGTCCGGCGTTTGAGGACGAGGCCCTTTCGGGGCCGACGGCGGGGGTCTGGGGGCGCAGCCCCCAGGGATGGGACGGGTAGGGGCGGCGGGGGCGAAAAACCGTTGGGGCCCGCCCCCACCGGCCGCCTACCATCCCCGCATGCCAAGCCCCCAGGGATTCCACTACCAGGCCCACACCAACGGAACCGTCCACATCACCCACCACCACCGCCCCGCCACCACCCTCCACGGCCCCCGAGCCGCCCAGTTCCTCGCCGAGGTCGAATCCTCCTCCGACCCCCAGCTCGTCATGGCCCGCTGGACCGGAAACTACAAGCGAGGAAATGAGCGCACCGCCCGCAACCACCCCAGAAACCGCCGCTGACCCGATCGGTCGCAGGTAAGGGAACGGTAAAGCGGGCTCGATCGTTCACCGGGCATGACAGCTATGACCCCCGGCTCGAACATCCCTCTCTCCACCGCGCGCGTGACGGTGGACGTCGCCGCCCCGGTGCGGCTCGACGTATCGGGCCTGCTGCTCACCGCCGACGGCAAGGTGCGCTCCGACGACGACTTCATCTTCTACAACCAGCCCAACGGCCCGGGCGTGACGTACCGCTCCGGCGGCGGCACCGCCCCGGACGCGATCGTGGTCGACACCGCCGCACTCCCGCCCGGCATCGAGAAGATCGTCGTCACCGCCAGCCCGGACTCCGCCGGCCAGACCTTCCAGGGCGTCGAACCGACGGCGACGATCCGCAGCGCCGACGACAACGCCGTCCTGGCCACCTTCACACCCCCGCAGCTCGCCGCCGAGACCGCGCTGGTGGTCGTGGAGATCTACCTGCGCAACGGCGCGTGGAAGGTACGCGCGGTGGGCCAGGGCTACGCCAACGGCCTGGCCGGCATCGCCACCGACTTCGGCGTGAGCGTGGAGGAACCGGCCCCCGTGGCTCCGCCCCAGCCGGCCGCCCCCGTCACCCCCGTCGCCCCGCCGCAGCCCACCGTCCAGACCCCCGTGACCCCGCCCGCCCCGCCGATGACCACTCCGGCGACCCCGCCGCCGCCCGCGCACGCGCCCGGTGCGGGGAAGATCAACCTCGACAAGGGCCGCGTCAGCCTCCAGAAGAACCAGACGGTGTCCCTCGTCAAGGGCGGCCGCCCCCTGCTCTCCTCGGTGAAGATGGGCCTCGGCTGGGAGCCGGCGTACCGCGGCAAGGACATCGACCTGGACGCCTCGGTCATCGCGTACGGCCCGCAGCGCAACCACGTCGACAGCTGCTACTTCGGCAAGCTCCAGATCGTGGGCGGCGCCATCCGCCACTCCGGCGACAACCTCACCGGCGAGGGCGGCGGCGACGACGAGGTCATCACCGTCGACCTCGGACGGCTGCCGCAGGAGGTCAGCGGACTGGTCTTCACCGTCAACTCCTTCTCCGGGCAGAAGTTCACCGAGGTCGCCAAGGCTTACTGCCGGCTGCTGGACGCCACGACCGGCGAGGAACTCGTCCGCTTCGACCTCACCGGCGCCGAGGCCCAGACCGGCGTGATGATGGCGAAGCTGATCCGCCAGTTCTCCGGCGAGTGGGAGATGACGGCGATGGGCGACTTCGTGAAGTCCCGCACGGTCCGCGGCATGGTGAAGCCGGCCGCTCAGGCCCTGTAGTCGGGTAGTCAGTCGTCACGGGTCCGGCCGGCGTCCTCCCCCGGCCGGACCCGACCGCCGATCCGGTGCGCCGGTCCGGTCCACCGAGGTCCGCCGAAGCCCGTCGCAGTTCAGAAGAGCGCGCTGTAGGCGTTCAGCGCGGGCTGCCCGCCCAGGTGGGCGTACAGGACGGTGGAGTCCCGTCCGATCTCCCCGCGCTCCACGAGATCGACGAGGCCGGCCATGGACTTCCCCTCGTACACGGGGTCGGTGACCATCCCCTCGGTGCGGGCGGCGAGCCGCATCGCCGCGAGGGTGGTCTCGTCGGGGATGCCGTAGACGCCCGCGTGGTACCGGTCGTCCAGCTCGACGTCCGCCTCGGTCAACTCCCTTTTGACACCGATGAGTTGCCCCGTGTTGTGGGCGATCCGGGCGATCTGCTCACGGGTGGCGGCGGGCTTCGCGGACGCGTCGATGCCGAGCACCCGGCGCGGCCGCGCCCCCGCTTCCTCCAGGGCGGCGAACCCGGCGACCATCCCCGCCTGGGTGGACCCGGTGACCGAGCACACCACCACGGTGTCGAAGAAGACCCCCGACTCCCGTTCCTGCTCGGCGACTTCGTACGCCCATCCGGCGAAGCCGAGACCGCCGAGCGGATGGTCGGAGGCGCCCGCGGGGATGGCGTACGGCTTGCCGCCCGACTCCTCGACCTCCCTGAGCGCCTGCTCCCAGCTCTCCTTGAACCCGATCCCGAACCCGGCCTTCACCAGCCGTACGTCGGCCCCGGCGAGCCGGCTGATCAGGATGTTGCCGACCTTGTCGTACACGGCGTCCGGCCAGTCCACCCAACTCTCCTGCACGAGAACGCATTTGAGCCCGGCTCGGGCGGCACAGGCCGCGACCTGACGGGTGTGGTTGGACTGCACTCCACCGATCGAGACCAGCGTGTCGCAGCCCTGTGCGAGGGCGTCGGCGATCAGATACTCCAGCTTGCGGGTCTTGTTCCCGCCGTACGCCACCCCGGAGTTGCAGTCCTCACGCTTGGCCCAGATCGCCGCACCGCCGAGGTGGGCGGTGAGCCGCTCCAACCGATGCACCGGCGACGGACCGAAGAGAAGCGGGTAACGCTCGTACGAGGAAAGGGACATGGGTCCTCCCGGGACGGGTTCAGTCGCTGTCGGCGAGTTCGGCGAGGCCGCGCCAGATCTCGGCCGTGACCCGGACCGCCTCGTCCACGTCACCGGCCGCGCAGGCCTCGATGAGCCGTTCGTGCAGCCCTGCGGAGCGGCAGGCGCCGCCCTCGCCGAAGCGCCGACGCTCCAGCCGGCGGACGAGCGGGGTGTAGCGGGCGGCGGTGGCGGCCGCGGCGCGGTTGCCGCTGACGCGGACGAGGACGTCGTGGAGTGCGTCGTCGGCCTGGAGTGCGGCGTCCACGTCACCCGCGGCGACGGCCGCCGCGAACCGCTCGTTGGCCGTGCGCATCGTCTCGACGTCCGCGGCGAACAGCCGGGGCACGGCGACCCGGGTGACGAGTTCGTGCATGGCACCCACCACGGCCGCGGCATCCCGCACCTCACCGGCCATCAACGGGGTCACGCGCGTATAGCTCTGCGGCTTGCTCTCCAGCAGCCCCTCGTCGACGAGCCGCGAGAACGCCTCCCGCACCGGCGCCCGGGACAGCCCGAGCCGCTCCGCGAGGTCGGCGTCCCGCACCACCGCGCCGGGTGCGAGCTCACCGGCGACGATGGCGTCCCGGATGGATTCGTAGGCGCGATCCCTGAGCAAGGTGCGCGGTATGGCTTCCACGAACTGAAATGTTAGATGTCAATCCACGCGACGGACAAGGGCCACGTCAAAAGTCCGGACATGGGTGTGGCCCGCACTCCCCGTGAAAGTGCGGGCCACGCTGGTCACCGGTCAGGCGGCCCAGGGCCAGTCGGCGTCCCGGGCGCTCTCCAGCAGCGGCACCATCCGGAAAGCCGCGTCCGAGAGACCACCGAAGGTGTGCCGGTTCGCCTTGCCGGAGGGGCCGTGGCCCGCGCGGTAGCCGGCCAGGTTCCAGGTGTAGACCGGCACATGGTCGGGGACCTGCTGGGTCGGGTCGCCGTGCCGGTTGAACGTGTACTGCTCGTCGGTGACGATCAGCACCCGGTCCTGCCCCCGGTAGTGCGCACGGACCGCCGAGGTGGTGTCGGTGCCGCCCAGGTCGCCGAAGCGGCCCAGGATCTTCAGCACCGACTCGCCGTTGTCGTACGCCAGGTTCCGGCTCGTGGTGCCGAACTCGACGAGGTCCGCCTGCTCGGCCCGCAGCGCCAGCGCCGTGCCGAAGATCGCCGCCGCGTCGGCCCGGTTGAGCTCCGAGCGGTCCGACAGCCGCGCCCACATCGAGCCCGAACGGTCGACCAGGACCAGCGTCCGGCCGGCCAGCGCGGGCACATTGGCCAGCGAGTGGCCGAGCGCCTGCTCCAGCGGGTACGCCCAGCGCAGCGAGGGCGCGTGCTGGTACGCGGCCAGGTACCGGAAGGGGAACTGTCGCGACCGCGCGACCTCGGCCGGGTCGCTGATGCGCGCCGCGACCTGGGCCGCGACCTCGTCCGAGACACCGGCCTGGTCGAAGTTGCGCAGGTTGCGGACGAGCGCCATGGCACCCATGGACGGGATCACGGCCTCCCAGGCCGCCTTGTCCATCGGGCCCTGGAGCCATCCGGCCAGCGCCTCCCACGTCATCCCGGCCGCCGCGAGCCGCTCGGCGCCGCCCTCGGACGTGACGACCGCACGCCGCCGCTCGACCGGCACCGCCATCAGCTCGCGGTGCGCGGTGAGCACGGTGTTCGACGCGGGCGGCACGGCCGTGTCCGGGTTGTGCCGGCGGTCGAGCGCGTACCGGAACAGCTCGCCCTGCCACGGCTTGTCCGCGTCGGGCGCCGCGTGCACCAGGTTCAGGATGTCCCCGAAGCGGTAGCCCTTGGACGCGGTGTCGTACTTCAGCAGCGACTTGCCGTTGTAGAGACGCTGTACCGCGTCGGCGACTCCGCGCTTGACGGGCTTGGGCACCGCGCGGCCGTACGTCGCCGTCCAGCACCCGAGCAGTTCGCCGGGCTCGTCCGGGCGCCGCAGCACCGAGGCGATGACCTGCCGGTTGGCCGGGCCGTCGGTGACGCCCGCGTCGAGGCGTGCCTTGACGTACTCGGCGGCGCCCACGATCGAGGCCGTACGGAGGTTGCCCTCGCCGCGCAGCCAGCCGAGCAGGCCGGCCGTCCACGCGGGGTCCTCGACGGCGAGCTGCCGCACGAGGCGTACGTAACGGTCGTCACGGTCGGCGCCGGACTCGTAGAAGGTCTGCTGCGAGACGAAGTTGGCGATCGCCAGCAGAAAGAGTTCGGAACGCGCGTCCCGCTCATGACCGCGGCCGCCCTCGTACGACCGGAGTACTCGTCCGGTGGAGGTGACACGCGAGGTGGGCTGAGCTCGTGCCGCCTTCTTGTTGAATCGCGCCATGGTGAATTCCCCCGAATTCATTGTCTTTTCGGAGGGAGGCGCAACAAAAGGAGGGTGTCCGAGGTCGAAGTCGACTGCGGTGACCATAAACTGGCGCGTCTTCCGTTCCGCCACACCGGCCCTGGGCCGATGACGGGATTCGAACCCGCACGAGGGACTCGCCCCCACCAGTTCCCGAAGTATCCGCCGCCTGCGCACCGGGCACCCACCTTGAGCTGCGCCTCCCCGAGATCAAAATGCTTCGCACCGGGAGGTGCATGAAGTTGTGGTGTCCAGAGTTCAGGTCGGCGGAACCGACATTAGGTGCTCTAACCCCTGAGCTACACCGGCGCGTTGTACCGGTGGCGGGACTCGAACCCGCGGCCGCCCCATTATCAGTGGAAGTAGGTCCTGCCTTCGCACCTGGACGTTCATCACTGTAGGAGGGCGGCCGCGGAACGGGCGAGCGAATTAATTACCCGCGCTTGTGGCGCTTCCAGGGTCCGGTGATGGCGAGCATGATTCCGGGCGTCTGGATGTTGGCGTACAGGGTCCGGCCGCTGGGCGAGAAGGTGACGCCGGTGAACTCGCTGTACTCGGGCTCCTCTTCGGTGCCGATGTTGAGTTCGTTGCGGGCGATGGGGTAGGTGCGGCCGCTGTCAGTGGCGCCGAACAGATGCTGGACGCCCTCGCCGTCCTCGGCGATGACGAGGCCGCCGTAGGGGGAGACGGTGATGTTGTCGGGGCCGTCGAAGGCGCCGTCCTTGGAGGGGTCGGGGTTGACGCCCAGCAGGACCTTCAACGTCAGGGTGCGGCGCTTGGGGTCGTAGAACCAGACCTGGCCGTCGTGCTGGACGGGGCTCTCGTCACGGGCGTAGGAGGAGACGATGTAGGTGCCGCCGTCGCCCCACCACATGCCCTCCAGCTTGCGGGCGCGGGTGACCTGGCCGTCGGTGAACTGCTTGCGGACGGGCACCGTCTTGGCGTCTCGGTCGGGGACGTCGATCCAGTCGACGCCGTAGACCGTGCCGGTCTTCGTGGCGCGGGAGAGGTCGTCGACGAACTTGCCGCCGGAGTCGAAGCACTTGAACGCCTGGAGGACGCCGGCGTCGTCGGCGAGGGTGCGCAGCTTGCCGCGGCCGTGCCGGAAGCCCTCGGGCGGGGTCCAGCGGAAGAGCAGGCCGTTGGGGCCCGAGGCGTCCTCGGTGAGGTAGGCGTGGCCGCGCTTGGGGTCGATGACGACCGCCTCGTGGGCGTACCGGCCGAACGCCTTGACGGGCCTGGGGTCGCGGTTGGCACGGCGGTCGGCGGGGTCGACCTCGAAGATGTAACCGTGGTCCTTGGTCATGCCGTTCTGGCCGGCCTTGTCCTCGGTCTCCTCGCCGGTGAGCCAGGTGCCCCAAGGGGTGCTGCCGCCCGCGCAGTTGGTGGAGGTGCCGGCGATGCCGACCCACTCGGCGACCTGTCCGTCGGGGCGGACCTCGACGACGGTGCAGCCGCCGGACGCGGCGGGGTCGTAGACCAGGCCCTCGGTGAGCGGCACGGGGTACTTCCAGTTGGCGCGCGGGCCCTTCAGCTCGTGGTTGTTGACGAGGAGGGTGGTGCCGCGGGGGCCCGCGAAGGTGGCCGTGCCGTCGTGGTTGGAGGGCGTGATCTCGCCGGACTCCAGCTTGGTCTTCCCGCTGTAGGTGATGACGCGGTACTTGAACCCGGCGGGCAGCGCGAGGATGCCGTCGGGGTCGGGGATCAGCGGCCCGTAGCCGACACCGCCGTGGCCGCCCGCGGCCTCGGCTCCCTGGCTCTCGATGTCGGTGGCCGCGAGGGCGTTGGGCGCGGTGGCGAGGGCGCCGACACTGCCGGCCAGCGCGACCCCGGCGCCGGTGATCGCGGATTTCGTGGCGAAGTCCCTGCGGGTGAGCGACATGGTGTCTCCTGTGACGGTGGGTGGCCTGGAGGGTGGGGGACCTCGGGTCGGCGCCACCGTTTCGCCCGCGTCTGAACAGAAGTTGAACAGGGGACGGCTGCGAGGGCCCCGCTTCCGTGAATCCGCCAGATCGCCGCTGTTCGAGCCAACAGGCGGAATAATCTTCGTAATGAAGGTCAACGGGGGCGAATCGTAATGAAATTCGTGATTCATTTCAGAATGCCTTGACTCTCGGAGTCCCGGGACATAGACCGGAAGAGCACACCACCCGAAGGGGAGGCGAGCCCGATGGACGCAAGGCGGGTGAGTCGCCTCCATGAAGGCCGGCTCATGAAGCTGGCCCATGTGAGTGGAGTCGGCACCGGGAGGGACGAGCACTCGGGACAGGACGTGATCATCGTCTTCGTCACCCGGAAAGTGCCCCGTGACCGGCTCCTTCAAGAAGACGTGGTTCCGGACGAGCTCGACGGCGTACCGGTGCGCGTGCTCGCGATCGGTGAAGTGAGCGCTCAGGAAAAGGACGTGTGAGCCCTGTGCGCTGAGTCACCGCGCCGCGGCCCGTGAGGAACCCAGAGCAGAAAACTGAAGAGGTGGCCTGGCGTGAGCCAGCCCGAAATGATGCGAGGACCGACTGGTGGTCAGCTGAGTGACAGCTCCCGCCAGCAAGCGAACTCAGACTTCCTGCGGGCGCAGTCGCCGCTGGCCAACGTCGTAGGCTTCGGCCACGGCGTGAAGTGGATCGACGGACAGCCCACGGGCGAGGCAGCCGTGCTGGTGTTCGTGACCCAGAAGGTTCCGGAGTCCCAGCTTCCCGAGCGGGATGTCGTCCCGCAGATGATGGACGACGGAACTCCCACCGACGTGATCGCGGTCGGCCATGTCGCCGCGCAGCGTCAGCGCACGACCTCGGGCCGCTCCGAGGACCGCAGCGCCCCCTACCGGTCCGACGGCAGCGTGGCCGAGCAACTCGCGGGCCTCTCCCAGCCGTTGCTGGAAGAGCTCAGCGGGCTCGGACAGTTCGAGCCGCAGCTTCTCAAGCGCCGTATGCGCCCGTCCCCTTCCGGCTTCTCGGTCGGCAACGTACGGGTGACCGCGGGCACGCTGGGCAGCGTGGTGTACGACTTCCTGCCGGGCGCCTCCGTGGACCCGCCGGGTCCCGGCCTCGGCACACCGTCGAAGTTCTACATCCTCTCCAACAACCACGTGCTGGCCGACTCCAACCGCGCGCAGCTGGGCAGCTCGATCCTGCAGCCCGGAGCGTTCGACGGCGGTACGGACCCGGCGGACCGGATCGCGACCCTGGACCGGTTCATCCCGATCCAGTTCGCGCCGCAGATCCCGCTGGAGCGCCACAACAACGTCGTGGACTGCGCGCTCGGTGCGGTGGAGTTCCAGGACGCCAGCCGTGAGCAGTACTTCAGCGGTACGCCGCGTGCCTGGCGGCGCAAGGCCAACGTCGCGGTCGGCGACCTGGTGAAGAAGACGGGACGTACGACGAACATCAGCTTCGGCCGAATCATCGCGACCGACGCCACGATCGACGTCGGCTACGGCACGGCGGGCACGGCCAGGTTCAAGGACCAGGTCCTGACGACGGCCATCTCGGCGGGCGGCGACTCCGGCTCGCTGGTGACCTCCCTCGACAACGTCGCGACCGGTCTGCTCTTCGCGGGCTCCTCGGTCGTCACCGTGGCCAACCACATCGAGAACGTTCGCGCACTGCTGCGGGTGGAGATCGCCGAGCAGCTGGCCTGACGGTCGATCGACACCCGCACAGGAAGAGGGAATCAGCATGACCACGCAGGCCAAGCGGCAGAAGAGCCAAGCCGGCTCCGAACACCGCTTCCACAACCCCCAGGGCGCGGAAGTCAAGACGCGTGACGAGGCGTTCGCCTCACCACAGGACGTGTCCCCCGACGCGGTCTCCACGTCCGCCAAGCTGGAACTGCACAACGGGACGGTGACCTTCGCCATGGAGGTGAAGTACAACCCCAACACCTACCCGCACGTCGTGACCAGCGGCAAGATCACCTCCGGCATCAGCGGCGCCCCCTGGGACATCACGGGCGGCTTCGTGGGCGAGACGATTCGCCTGGACGCGAAGCGCTCCGGCCAGGGCTCTCACGCCCACACGATGACCCTCGTCGGCGAGTTCCAGAACCCGTCGGCCTACCGGGGTACGTACGGCTTCAACGGGGCGACGTCGTCCTTCAAGCACACGACGAGGTACCACTGCTGAGGCAGTGAACCGCTGAAGCGGTGAACGACTGAGTGCTGTGGCGGGGAGGCCGGCGACCTCCCCGCCACAGTCGCGTCAACTCCCCTGCTGGGAACGCGCCTTGAAGGCCGCCTTCCGGGCTTCCTTCGCGATCTTCTTGTCCGGATGCAGCCGCCCCATCGCCTCCAGCACATCCGCGGTCGCCGGGTGATCCACCCGCCAGGCCGCCGAGAAGAACCCGCTGTGCTGCTGTGCCAGTCCCTCGACCAGGGACCTCAGTTCATCGGAGTTGCCTTCGGCCGCGAGCTGCGCGGCGACCGTGTCCACGGTCAGCCAGAAGATCATCGACTCGGAGGGCGGCGGGACGTCGGAGGCGCCCTGCTCGCTCAGCCAGACCCGGGCCAGACCGCCGAGTTCCGCGTCGTCGAGCACCTCCCGCAGGGCGGGCTCGGCAGTTGCGCCGACCAGCGACAACGCCTGCTGGCAGCGCAGCCTGCGCAGCGGCGCCCCGGCGTCCCCGCCCCGCGCGGCGGCCAGCAACTCCCGTGCCGCGGCGAAGGGTTCGCGTCGCGCCAGCCACTGCTCGGTCTCGGCCTGGGCGGCGGCGGGCGGGAAGTGGGCGGTGCCGTCGAGGAGCGCGTCGGCGCCCTTGTCGGCGAGGTCCCCGACGGCGGGCGCCGGGAATCCGGCCTCCTGCAGTCGTGCTCGCAGCCCGTACAGGCCGAGCGGGGTGAGCCGCACCATGCCGTACCGGGACACGTCGGTGTCGTCGACCGGCGCGGCGGGCTCCTCGTCGGCGTCGGCCATGAGCGCCTCGTCGACGGGCTGGTACTCGACCAGACCGACCGGCTCCAGGAGCCGGAATTGGTCGTCGAGGCGCATCATCGCGTCGGAGACCTGCTCCAGGACGTCGTTGGTGGGCTCCCCCATGTCGCTGGGCACGATCATCGAGGCGGCGAGCGCGGGCAGCGGCACGGGTCCGTCGCCGGGCCCTTCCTCGTTGACGCTCAGCAGGTACAGGTTGCCGAGCACACCGTCGAGGAACTCGGCCTCCGCCTCCGGGTCCCAGTCCAGCGAGGAGAAGTCGATCTCCGTGACCCCCTCTTCCGGATTCACCGCGTCGACCAGGTCGTCCAGGTCGGGCACGCTCGCGTCGGCGAGCACCGCCTCCAGTGCCGTCTGCCACACGGCGAGCACGTCGTGCGGGGCGCCGCCGGTGAGCAGGGCGAGCTCCTCGCCCGCGGCGACGGTGCCGGCTTCCTCGTCGGTGATCTCGACGAGCCCGGTGTCGACGGCGACCCGCCAGGCCTCGCTCGCCCAGGCGGCGGCGTCGTCCCCGGTCAGGCCGAGCAGTTCGGCGGCGGCGGGCAGCTGCTCCTCGGCGAGCTCGCCGCCGGCGTCGACGCGGGTGTCGGGGCCGGCCCAGCGGGCGAGCCGGGCGGCCCGGGACAGCAACGGCGTGGACAACGCGTCCCGCGCCAGCTCCGCTTCGGGATGCAGCCGCACCGGCGGCAAGGGGGAGCTGTCTGACATCGGCTGGTTCTCCTAGAGGCGCGGCGTGACCACTCAGCCGCTCAGCCTAGACGGATTTCCACCCATGCCGCCCGGTTCATCTACCCGTCGGGCCGCGTACATGGCCGAAACCTTGACAAGTGGCCTGACCAGGCAGGAGATTACGCGCGTAGAAATCTGCTGGACATGTGTTCACTGTAATTTTCTACGCGCGTCGCACCGCCCCACCGGTTCGGCTCCACACACGTTTCACCCTCGTCCCGGCGCTATGCACGTCCCCGGAGGGATTCCGTTGCCGAGCAAGTCCTCTGCGCGCCTCGCCGCGCTCACCGTCGCCGCCGTATGTTCCGCGGCGTCCACCATCGTCCTGACCTCTCCCGCGCACGCGGACTCCGTGGCCATCCATGACATTCAGGGCACCACGCGCATATCCCCGTACGCGGGCAAGGCCGTCACGGATGTGTCCGGAATCGTCACCGGCATCCGCACCTACGGCTCCTCCAAGGGTTTCTGGATCCAGGACCCGAACGCCGACGCCGACCCGGCCACCAGTGAGGGCGTCTTCGTCTTCACCAGCTCCACCCCGAAGGGCGTCGCCGTCGGCGACCTCGTCACGGTGTCGGGCACTGTCTCGGAGTTCGTCCCGGCCGGCGCCGCCTCCGGCAACCAGTCGATCACCGAGATCACCAAGCCGACGTTCACCGTCGTCTCCAGCGGCAACGCCGTCCCGGCCGCGAAGGTCATCGGCGCCAAGTCGGTGCCGGCCGCGTACGCCCCGGCGGGCGACAGTGCCGCGAACAACTCCGTCAACGGCCTGGCCCTGCAGCCGTCGAAGTACGCCCTGGACTACTACGAGTCCCTGGAGGGCGAGAACGTCCAGGTCGCCGACGCCCGCGTGACCGGCGCCACCGACCCGTACACCGAGCTCTGGGTCACGGTGAAGCCGCGCGAGAACGCCAACCGCCGCGGCGGCACGGTCTACGGCTCCTACGACTCCCAGAACACCGGCCGCATCCAGATCCAGTCCCTCGGCGCGACCTCCGCCTTCCCGAAGGCGAACGTCGGTGACGTCCTGACGGGCGCCACCTCCGGCCCGCTGGACTACAACCAGTTCGGCGGCTACACCCTCGTCGCCAACACGATCGGCACGCTGAAGAGCGCCGGCGTGGCCCGTGAGACGACCGAGAAGCAGAAGAAGGGCGAGCTGGCGGTCGCGACGTACAACGTCGAGAACCTCGACCCGTCCGACAACACCTTCGCCGAGCACGCCGCCGCGATCGTGCACAACCTCCAGTCGCCCGACATCGTGTCCCTGGAGGAGATCCAGGACAACAACGGCGCGACGAACGACGGCACGGTCGCCGCCGACCAGACGGTGCGCAAGCTGATCGACGCCATCGTCGCCGCGGGCGGCCCGGCGTACGACTGGCGCTCCATCGACCCGGCGAACGGCACCGACGGCGGCGAGCCCGGCGGCAACATCCGCCAGGTGTTCCTCTTCAACCCGGAGCGGGTCTCCTTCACCGACCGCGCGGGCGGCGACGCCACCACGGCCGTCGGTGTCACCAAGGAGAAGGGCAAGGCCGCGCTGACGGTCTCCCCGGGCCGTATCGACCCGGCCAACGCGGCCTGGGCGAACAGCCGCAAGCCGCTGGTCGGCGAGTTCGTCTTCCGTGGCAGGACGGTCTTCGTGATCGCCAACCACTTCAACTCCAAGGGCGGCGACTACGGTCTGACCTCGCAGTACCAGCCGGTGCCGCGCAGCTCGGAGACCCAGCGCCACCTCCAGGCGACCGCGGTGAACGCGTTCGTCAAGGACGTCCTGGCCACCCAGAAGAACGCGGACGTCATCGCCCTCGGCGACATCAACGACTTCGAGTTCTCCGACACCGCCAAGATCCTGGAGACCGACGGCGCCCTCTGGTCCGCGATCAAGTCGCTGCCGAAGAGCGAGCGTTACTCCTACGTCTACCAGGGCAACGCCCAGGTGCTCGACCAGATCCTGGTCAGCCCCTCGATCCGGAAGTCCTGCGACTTCGAGTACGACAGCGTGCACGTCAACTCGGAGTTCAACGACCAGATCAGCGACCACGACCCGCAGGTGCTGCGCTTCCAGCCGTAAGCGCCGTAGCCCGTGAGGTCATCAGGGCTCAGGACTGGTCGAACACCCCGTTCAGCCAGTCCTGCCAGGCGGCCTCGCACTCCTTGATGTCGTCACCCGGCGTGAAGTCGTGCAGGGAGACACCGACCGGGTGACCCCAGTGGTTGCGCCCGAAGATCCGGGTGAGTCCCCGGTCGGTGCGCAGCCCGATGAAGTAGGGGTTGCGGAAGTCCACGACGGCGTCGAACTCGTCGGGCCCCTGGACCCGCACCGGGGTCCCGGCGGACACGCCCTCCCCGACCCCGAGCGCCCGTGCGACGGCTTCCAGCGCGTCCGCGGCCTTCGACGCCTCAGGTCCGTCGAAGGTCGCGAAGGCGGCGGGCCGGGGCGCGAAGTGGGTGAGGTACTCGCGCAGGGTGTGCAGATAGAAGTCGGTGTGCTTGGCGGCGCCGTCGTACTGGTTGTCCCAGTCGTCGACGAAGATCCCGCTGTGCACGTACCGCACCCAGGCGCGGCGGCCGTCGTCGCGCGGCTCGACGGTGTAGTCGAGCTGGTTCATGGTCTGCTCGGAGATGCCGTCCACGTTCGCGACCCGGTTGGTGTAGCGGTGGGGCGGGTCCCAGGCGGTGACGGTGGACCCGAAGGGCCCCTTGCCGCCGACCTTGGGCTCCGGTGGCTCCATCGGCCACAGATAGCCGTCGGTGCCGGTGGTGACGGCGTCCCACACCTGCTGCGGGGTGGCGTCGACCTCGAACTCGCGGACGATCTCGAACTCTTTGGACATGATCTACTCCAACTCGGTCTGCTTGAGGGTGGGGTGGACCGCCACGACGATCCGATGGTCCCGGCCGCCCTCGGAATCCGGGGCGTCGTACTTGCGGATCAGCGCGGTGACTCCCGCGGTCAACTCCTGGATGAACGCGGCCCGTTCGGCGGCTGACGCGAACCGCACCTCGCCGTCCAGCGCGTAGGTGGCGAGCCCCTTGCGCGCCTTTGCCGCACCGGTGATCAGCTGCCCGACGTCCCGTACCAGCCGGGCGCCGAGCGCGAGCAGCCAGCGCGCGGAGAGCTGGTCGCGGAAGCGGTCCGGGTCCGGCTGCACGGAGGCGAGCGCGAGCGGCGAGATGACGTACGACGCGGCCGTCGCCCGCATCAGCCGCTCGGTGACATTGCCCTTGCGGCGCTCCCCGGCCAGCTCGACCAGGCCGTGCCGCTCCAGCGCCTTGAGGTGGTAGTTCACCTTCTGCCGGGGCAGCCCGACCTTGCCGGCGAGCATCGCCGCCGACGCGGGTCCGGCGGCGAGCTCGGCGAGCAGCCTGGCCCTTATGGGGTCCAGCGAGACGGCTGCGGCCTCGGCGTCCTCGATCACGGTCACGTCCAGCATGCGTCCACCGTCTCACCGAAAACTTTTTTTGTCCAGGAGAGAATAGTCTTCGGTGAGTGTCCCCGCCGGACGGGTCACTCGGGCACGAGCCCCAGCGCGTGGTCGTACCGGCTGACCGTGCTGCTCCTGAGCCCCGGCCAGGTCTGGACGCGCTCCCACAGGGCGCTCCCCGAGCCGATGCCGTCCCCGGGTGCGGCCATGGCGTCGATGTGGGCCTGGGCGCTCTCCCATCCGGCGTAGTTCAGGACCCGGGTGCCGTCGGTGCTCACGTGGAAGTGGCCGGAGATGCCTCCGGCATGCGGGGTCGGTTCGCTCTCCAGCGCCTCGAAGACGGCGTCCACCCAGGCACGCTGCCGCTCCGGATCGGGGCCCTCGAACTCCACGTCGACGATCACGATGCACCCCGGCACCCGTGTGTCGCCCTCCCGGACGGCACTGCGGTAGCGCCGGTAGCGGCCGAGCCACAGGCGCTCGATGCCGGGCACGGCGGTGTCGATCTCGTCGACCCGCTCCTGCCGGTGCGTCTTGACGAAGGCCTCGTACGCCGCCTCGCTCGTCCACTGCGAGTGATGGAGCAGAGTGCCCGTGTCATGGCCGGTGTAGACGTGGTACGAGCGCAGATCGGGGGTCGGCCAGGGCCTGCGCTCCCAGGTGCGGGCGATTGTCTCGACGGTGTCGCGCTGCCGTTCGGGGGTGCCCACGCGCCAGGTGCTGAAGAAGGGGGCGCCGACTCGGGGGTCGGTCAGGTCGGGGTGGTCGAGGGTACGACGGGTCATGGTGGACTCCCTCACTCGTGATCGCTCGTGATCTCCCGCGATCGGTGTGGGACCCACCCTCCAACCTCAACCAAGATTCAGGTCAAGTCCGCGCTTGGCCAGGGGATTTCGGGTGACCCGCCTGCTCATGGCCGACAAGGACAGTCCCTCCGAATTGCCCGCGCGTTCCTGGCGGGCGGTGTTGCGGCGCACGGTGACGGAGTTCCTGGACGACGAACTCTCCGACCGGGCCGCCGCGTTGACGTACTACGGCGTCTTGTCGATGTTTCCGGCGCTGCTCGTCCTGGTGTCCCTGCTGGGGGTGGTGGGGCGCAGCGCCACGGACAAGATCCTCGACAACATCGGGGACCTGGCCCCGGGTCCGGCACGGGACATCCTGCGGGACGCGGTGGTGCAGCTGAGCGACTCGGGAGGCACGGGGAGCGTGCTCGCGGTGCTCGGCCTGTTGGCCGCGCTGTGGTCCGCGTCCGGTTACGTCGCCGCGTTCATCCGCACGTCCAACGCGGTGTACGACCTCCCCGAGGGCCGCCCGGTGTGGAAGCTGACGCCGCTCCGGCTGATCCTGACCGTGGCCCTGATGCTGATGCTCGCCGCCAGCGCGGTGATCGTGGTGTTCACCGGCCCGCTGGCGGAACGGGCGGGCACGGCGATCGGGCTCGGGGACGCGGCGATCGCCCTGTGGGGCATCGCCAAATGGCCGGTCCTGCTGATCCTCGTGGTGATGATGATCGGCCTGCTGTACTGGGCCGCCCCCAACGTCCGCGGCCGCGGCTTCCGCTGGATCTCCCCCGGCAGCTGCCTCGCCACCCTGATCTGGCTCGCGGCCTCCGCCGGTTTCGCCGTCTACGCCGCCAACTTCGGCTCGTACAACAAGACCTACGGCACCCTCGCAGGCGCCATCGTCTTCCTCGTCTGGCTCTGGCTCTCCAACCTCGCCATCCTCCTCGGCCTGGAATTCGACGCCGAACTGGCCCGAGAACGAGCCATCACCGACGGCCGCCCCCCAACCGAGGAACCGTACGTCGAGCCCCGGGACACCCGAAAATGGCCCCCGAAATGGCGAGCGGCCCGAGAGCAGCGACCGTAACGTCAGTCGGTGTCCTACAACCGATCCGCACCCCCTTCAGCCCGTCCGGCGTTTGAGGACGAGGCCCGTTCAGGGCCGACAGCGGGGGTCTGGGGGCGCAGCCCCCAGGGACGGGACGGGTAGGGGCGGCGGGGGCGAGAAAAGCCCGGCGCGCACCCCGCCACCACCACCCCGGCACGCCGACGCCGGCCGGGCTGCACTCACCCGGCCGGCGCCACACAACGTCTCGCTCCGCTAGCGTCCGTTCCGCCGCCGCACCATCTCCTCCACGACCACGGCACCCACCACCGCCCCCACGACCAGCACCGGCCGCGGATTCCGCAGCGCGGCCTGGACCACGGTACGAACAGGCCGCGGCACGTTGTGCTCGACGGCATGACCCGCATGCGACGCCTTGTCCTGCACCGTGTGCCCGACCTCGCTCGCCCGGCCCTGCACGGCATGCCCCGCCCGGCTCGCCCGGTCCTGAACGGCGTGACCGGCCTCAGCCGCACTGCTGCGCAGCTGCACGGTCATCGCACCGGCCTTGTCCTTGAGATCCGCGGCACGCGCCATGGCCCGCCCCTTCACATCAGCCTTGCTGGCCAACTCCTCGACGGTGTCGCCGAGTTGGCCCCTCGTTTCCTCGATCTGCCGACGCAGCTCCTCGGGGCTCTTGGCCCCGTCCGCCACGCCCGGCGTCGTCTTGTCCGTCATCGGTGTGCCCTTTCCCTGATCTCCTCGACATCGGCCCTGACGCTGCCGAGGGCCTCCTCGGGCGTGGGGGGTGCGGCGCGGCGCAACTGGGCGCGACCGCGAGCGGCGAGCACCGCCGCGATCACGAACAGCACCGCCGTCACGATGAGCGCCGCGGCCCAGACGGCCAGCGCCAGCGAGAGCGCGGCGGTCGCCGTACCCGCCAGGGCGAGCAGACCGGCGTAGGCGAATGCGCCGGCGGCGCCGAGCAGCCCGCCGCCGCGGCCTGCTCGCCGGCCCTTCTCGGCCAGCTCCTCCTTGGCGAGGGCCACTTCCTGTCGTACGAGCTGAGAGAGCTGTTCGGTGGCCTGTCCGACGAGTTCGCCCACGGAGTGCTGGGTGGGCCCGGGGGCCGTGGAGTGGGTCACGATGTCCGCCTCCTCTCTGGGTTCGGAGCGGACGAGTACCCGGTTGCGGCTCCCACAAGCGCTGTTTCGCGAGTTCGGTCACCGGACCGTCGCCCTAGCCATCCCCGCCCTTCCCACGCTCCCCGAGCCTCGCCAGCTGACTCTGGAACCAGTCCAGCCGCGCCTGCAACAAGGCCGCCTCCGCAGCGAGTTCGGGCACCCCGAGGCCGTCGGCAACAACATCCCCCACCGCCGCCCCACACTCCGCAGCCCCACTCCCCGCCACCACCCGCAACCCCTCTCCCGCCAGCCGCGCGAACGACGCGAGCGAGACGGACGTACGACCCCGCAGGCACCCCGCACACGAGGGCGCGAGCGCGCGCCAGCCGGGGCGGCCCCAGCCGGCGTCGGCCAGCGCGGAGGCGACCGTGCCGCAGGTGCAGGGGCCCACGGTGGCGACCCGGATCCGCTGGCGGGCATAGCGGAAGCCGCGTTCGAAACGGAGGTAGCGTCCGATGACCGAGACCTCGAGCAGGACGGCCGCCCGGTGCTCGGCCGTGCACAGCAGCGCCTCGGCCGTCGAGCGGTCGTGCACACAGTGGAAGCCGCAGTCGCAGCGACGGTGCGGCGCCTGGTGCCGCAGACCGTAGACGCAGGACGCGTCGGCCACGACTCCGTACGGCAGCGCGCCGCCCAGCGACACACCGGTGAACCCGGCCCGGGTGCCGTCGTGGGACAGCACCGGGTGGGCGATCTTGTATCCGGTCGGCGGCTCCGTCGGGCGTTCCTCCGGAAGCCGCAGCCTCATCGGGAAGCCGGGACCTCTTCGGGCGCCTTCAGTTCCTTGATCTCTTCCGGAAGTTCGAGTTCGGGTGCCTGCTCGTGCGCCTGCGGCCGCTCTTCCGCGACTCCGGTGGCGAGTGCCTTACCGAGCTTCATGACGCCTCCCATGACCAGGGGCCTATGACCGTCCTGGCCATGGTGACCCATGAAGTGCCGATTTGGACATAGGGCCCTGGCACCGCCCGCCACCAGCAACCGCTTAGCATCGCTTATCAATATCTCGTAGAAGAATTAAGTGGAGCTTCACGATGGCCCCGCCGAGACTACCCCCATGACGTACTCCCCTGCCTCCTCCTCTCCCTCCACCCCTCCCTTCGGCCGCGCCCTCTGCGCCATGATCACGCCGTTCACCGAGGGCGGCGCCCTCGATCTCGACGGTGCCCAGCGGCTCGCGGAGCGGCTGGTGGCGGAGGGCTGCGACGGGCTGGTGCTCTCCGGGACGACGGGTGAGTCACCCACGACGACGGACGCCGAGAAGGCGCGGCTCGTCCGGGCGGTACGGGAGGCGGTGGGCGAGCGGGCGTCGGTCCTGGCGGGCGTCGGCACCTTCGACACCCGGCACACCGTCGAACTCGCCCTGGAGGCCGAAAAGGCGGGCGCGGACGGCCTGTTGGTGGTCACCCCGTACTACAGCAAGCCCCCGCAGGAGGCGATCGAGGCGCACTTCCGCCAGATCGCGGACTCCACCGGCCTGCCGATCACGCTCTACGACATCCCGGGCCGCACCGGCACCCGTATCGAGCCCGACACCCTGATCCGACTCGCCGAACACCCCCGGATCGTGGCGGTCAAGGACTGCTCCTACGACTTCCTCGCCGCCCAGAAGGTCATCTCCCGCACGGAGTTGGCGTACTACGCGGGCTGCGACGAACACAACCTCGCCCTGTACGCGGTGGGCGGCGCGGGCTATGTGAGCACTGTCGCGAACCTCGTCCCCGCCCAACTCCGCGCGGTCCTCGACCTGTTCGACGCGGGCGACACGACGAAGGCGGCCCGCCTCCAGCAACGCGCGACACCCCTCGTCGAGTTGACGATGTCGGCGGGCCTGCCCGGCACCGTCACCGTGAAGGCCCTCCTCAACGACCTGGGCCTGCCCTCGGGCCCGGTCCGCGCACCGCTGCTGCCCGCCGGCCGGGATGCGGTCGACGGGCTGCGGGCGGCCTACGAGGAGCTGACGGCCGGCTGATCAGCGCTCGGCGAAGACGGGCTCCCATTGCACCTGGCCGGTCTCCGGATGGTCGCGGACGCCACTCAGCGGTACGACCGTGTCGCTGCCGATCGTGACCAGCACGAGCCGGTCCTTGTACGGCTCCTTCAGGCCGGTGGTCCGCTCCCAGGCGATGAGCCGCTGGTTGTCGACCCAGGCGAGCAGTTCGGCGCCGCGGACCTTGGTGATCTCCTTGCCGGTGAGGGGATCCTTGATGGAGGAGTACGACTTGCCGGCCGTGGGCCTGTCCCCCGGGGCGATGGCAGGCTGGACCTCCTTCGCCAGGCCGAGGGCGGCCAGCTTGCCGTTCGGGGACAGTCGCGCGGGCACGTCCCAGCGCAGGTGCTTCTCGTTCGCGGGCGCGGCGGTCTCCTTGCCCGACAGGTCGTAGAACGTCGGCCGGACGAGGGTGCCGAGACCTCCGCCGACTCCGAACAGGTGCTTGCCGTCACGAGTGAAGGCGAAGTCGGCGCGGCCCCCCGTGGAGGGACTCGGGGCCTGGTGCCAGATACCCCCGCCCCTCCCGGCCAGGTCCAGGAGGAGGAACCCGGTCCGGGTCATCCTGTTCATGGACGTCCACGCGCCCTCGCTGTCCCCGGGGTTCGTGAACTTCTCGAGCGAGTCGGGGTGCTCGGAGTACGTCGTGGCGACCAGCTCGGTCCCGCCGTTCGAGAACGCCAGCCCGCCGACCCCCTGCCCGACCGGGATCCACCGCTCGACCTCCCCCGTCGTGAGGTCGAGCAGCCCGATCCGGGCGGCGGGCAGGGTCCGCTCCAGCACGGCGGCGGTCTTCAGGCCCGGTGCCACGGCGACGAAGGACCATCGGGTGTCCTTCTTGTACTTGCCGGTGTCGGGATCGAGCAGCCAGTAGGTCCGCTCGAGGGTCGCCTCCTTCTTGTTCTTCGGCACGAGCGCCGTCTTGTAGTACGCGGCGAGCGCGGACCGCCCGGCCGCGATCAGGTCACTCGGCGGCGACTGATCGGCGTGGGCGCTGACCCCGTCCTGCTGCGTGACCCTCGCGGGGCGCGTGCCGTCGTGTCCTTCGTTCAGCAGCGGCACCGCCACCGAGACGGCCACCACGGCCGCGGTGGCGGCGGCGACGGCCACGAGCCGGCGGGTGCGGCGGCGCCGGCGGACGGCCAGTACCCGGTCGGCGAACCCGGGGCCCGCCGACGCCTCTTCGACGGCCAGCTCCCGCAGGGAGTCACGCACGAGTTCCTCGACGTTCACGGACGTACCTCCATGGGTGTGTAGTCGTGAGCCGGCGGCTGCCGGGTGTCCTCGCCACCGCTCAGGGCGGCCAGTTCGGGCGCGAGGGTGCGCAGCCGGGCGAGCGAGCGGTGGGCGGTGGACCGTACGGTGCCGACGGAGCAGCCCAGGATGCGGGCCACCTCGGCTTCGGGCAGGTCCTCGAAGTAGCGCAGCACCAGCACGGTGCGCTGCCGGGCGGTGAGCCGGGCGAGCGCGCCGCGCATCACGAGCCGCAGCTCGGCGGCGGACGAGGCGTCCGCGTCCGCCCGTCCCTCGGGCGGCTCGGCGACACTCAGCTCACGTCTGGGCCACTTCAGCCGCCAGCGGCTGATCTGCTGCCGGTAGAGGATCTGCCGTACGTACGCCTCGGGTTCGTCGATGCGGTGCCAGCGGCCGGCCGCCTTGATCAGCGCGTTCTGCAGCAGGTCCTCGGCGGTGTGCCGGTCCCCGCCACTGAGCAGCACGGCCGTCTTCAGCAGCGCGGACGACCGGTGCTCCACGAACTCCCGGAAGCTGTCCTGCGCTTCGGCATCCATCGTCACCTTCTCTTCCCCCGGGGCGGACCCGCTGTCCGCCCCCTGTGCCCCTACTGACGCGCGCGACCGCACCCCGCTATGTCTGCGCGCACGAGAAAATTCCACCGCCCCACCGGGGCCCCTCCCGTACGGTGACCCGATGAGCCGCCCGCGCCCCCGCCCGCTCCTCTTCCTCGATGTCGACGGCCCCCTCAACCCGTACGCGGCGAAGCCCGAGCGCCGCCCCGAGGGCTGTACGACGATCAGGGCGACCTTGCACCCGGGCCGCCCCCTGCGCGTGTGGCTCAACCCGTCCCACGGCGCGGCCCTCCTCGCGCTCCCCTACGACCTGTGCTGGGCGACGACCTGGATGGACGCGGCCAACCGCTGGATCGCCCCGGTCATCGGCCTCCCCCGGCTGCCCTACGTCGACTTCGGCGACTCCCTGCTCGTCCACCGCCCCGACGGGATCCACTGGAAGACGCAGGCCATCGTGGCGTACGCCGAAGGCCGCCCCTTCGCCTGGGTCGACGACGAGCAGACCCCGGCGGACACCACCTACGTCACCGAGCACCACCCGGCCCCCGCCCTCCTCCACCACGTCGACCCCCGACTCGGCCTGCGCGAGGACGACTTCACGATGCTGCGGACATGGGTGAGCGCCCTCCCGAACTCGGCGGAAGGGCGCTCACCGTGACGTCGGACGTCAGTTGTGGCTGTGCAGGACCTCGTTCAGCCCGCCCCACACGGCGTTGTTCGGCCGGGCCTCGACCGTGCCGGTGACCGAGTTGCGGCGGAAGAGGATGTTCGAGGCGCCGGAGAGCTCGCGGGCCTTGACGATCTGGCCGTCGGGCATGGTGACGCGGGTGCCGGCGGTGACGTAGAGACCGGCCTCGACGACGCACTCGTCGCCCAGCGCGATACCGACGCCCGCCTCGGCGCCGATGAGGCAGCGCTCGCCGATGACGATACGGACGTTGCCGCCGCCGGACAGCGTGCCCATCGTCGACGCGCCGCCACCGATGTCGGAGCCGTCACCGACCACGACACCGGCGGAGATACGGCCCTCGACCATGGACGTGCCGAGCGTGCCGGCGTTGAAGTTGACGAAGCCCTCGTGCATGACGGTGGTGCCCTCGGCGAGGTGGGCACCGAGGCGGACGCGGTCGGCGTCGGCGATGCGGACACCCTTGGGCGCCACGTAGTCCGTCATGCGCGGGAACTTGTCGACGGAGGTCACCTGGAGGTGCAGCCCCTCGGCGCGGGCGTTGAGCCGCACCTTCTCGATGTCGTCGACGGCGACCGGGCCCAGCGAGGTCCAGGCGACGTTGGCGAGGAGGCCGAAGATGCCGTCCAGGCTCTGGCCGTGCGGCTTGACCAGGCGGTGCGAGAGCAGGTGCAGGCGCAGGTAGACGTCGTGCGTGTCGGTCGGCTTCTCGTCCAGCGAGGAGATGACCGTACGGACCGCGACCACCTCGACGCCACGCCGGGCGTCCGGCCCGACCGCCTTCGCGGCCCCCTCACCGAGCAGCTCCACGGCCCGCTCGACGGACAGCCGCTCGGTACCGGACGGCCCGGCCTCCGCGGTCAGCTCGGGCGCGGGGAACCAGGTGTCGAGAACAGTGCCGTCGGCGGCGATCGTGGCGAGGCCGGCGGCCACGGCGCCGGTGGTACGAGAAGCAGTCGTATCGGTCATGAGGGCAACCTAACCGCCCCACACCCACAGAGGCCAACCAGCCACCCACGACGAGGCCCCTCAAGAGCTTCCCGTCAATGAGAGCCCGCAGGGATGACCCGCCCCAGCACCTCCCGCGCATACTCCTCGTCGTACACCCCGTCCGTCAGCAGCACCTGCAGACAGATCCCGTCCATCAGCGCCACCAGCGCCCGCGCGGTGACCGCGTCGGTGCGTCGGCCCAGCCGCTCGGCGAGATCCTCGGCCCACTCCGCGGCGACCGGCCGCAGCGCGGGGCGCCGCAAGGCGGCGAGATACAGCTCGCACTCCAGCTCCACGCCGGTACGGTCACCCGCGAGCCACTCACCCAGCAGACCGGCGAGTTCGGTGGCCAGGTCCGCGCCCCGGTCCTCCAGCCCGCCCCGCGCCACGACGACCTTCGCGAACCCTTCATTGGCCTGCCGCAGCGCGGCGACCATCAGCTCGTCGAGGGTCTTGAAGTGGTACGTCGTCGAGCCGAGCGGCACATCGGCCTCGGCGGCGACGGAGCGATGGCTCAGCCCGGCGAGGCCATGGCGGCCCACGACCCGGATCGCCGCGTCGATGATCCGCTGCCGGCGCTCGGGGTCGTAGCGGCGGGCCATCAGTGCGCACCGCCCAGGTTCAGCACGACCACCCCGGCGATGATCAGCACGATCCCGGCGGCCTTGGCGGGGCTCATCCCCTCGCCGAGGAAGGTGAACCCGATCGCGGCGATCACCGCGGTACCGACGCCCGCCCAGATCGCGTAGGCCGTACCGACGGACACCGTCTTCAGCGTCTGTGCGAGCAGCGCGAACGCCAGGGCGTACCCGAGGACGGTCAGCAGCGAGGGCAGCAGCTTGCTGAACCCCTCGCTGTACTTCATGGCGGTCGTCGCGGCCACCTCGGCGGCGATCGCTCCGGCGAGCAGCACGTATCCCATGTGTACGAGTGTACATAACAGCGCTCCCACAGCGGCGCCGCGCATGGACGAACCGCGCGCCCGGGAAGGGCCGCGGGATCTCCTAGAGCGCGCGGCCGAGAGAACGATGTGGAAACCGCTCACACAAAGGGCTGCTCGAAGAGCGCAAGTCCACTACTGTGCGATCTGCTTCACCGTTCATCCACCGCGCCGTCACGGCTGCGGCCTCCCCCCATGGGCTCCGCCAGAGGAACTGCGCATGCCAGACACCAAGTCCCAGCCCCCACATGACCGACCGTGGGAGACCGGCTGGGCACCCGACACCACCCGGGCACCGGGAACCCGCCGGCTCTATCTCGCAGGTGTCCTCGCCGTGGCCACGGTCGTCGCCTGCGTCACGGCGATATCCATGACGGGCAACCCTCCTGACGCCGTGTCGAAGTCGGCGCCTGTCTCGGACGGCGGGACGATACCGGGCCTGGCCGGTTACGCCAGCCCCTCGGACACCACGACGGTCCCCCCGAAGGGCAAGAGCGGCCTGGCGACCTCCGAGGAGACCGCCTCCGCCGCGCGCCAGCAGGGCTCCTCCCCCTCGCCCGCCCCGGATCCGACCTCCAAGTCACCGTCGTCCAAGCCGAGTTCGTCGTCCCCGAAGCCGGCGGTCACGTGGCGCTCGATCCGCTCGGCGAACTACCCCGACCGCTACTGGCATGTGAGTGGCGGTTACGTGAAGCTCGACGCGGTCCGCGGTTCGGAATCCCGCGAGGACTCCACCTTCAAACTGGTCAAGGGCCTTGCGGACAGCTCCTGCTACTCCTTCGCCACCCAGGACGGCAGGTACCTGCGCCATCGCAGCTTCGTCCTGATCGCCGACCGCAGCGACGGCTCGTCCCTGTTCAAGCAGGACGCGACCTTCTGCGCCCGCTCCTCCTCGGTGTACGGCGCGATCATGCTGGAGTCGGTGAACTACCCGGGCCGCTTCCTGCGCCACCAGAACTTCCAAGTGAAGCTGGACCCGTACCAGTACAGCGACCTGTACCGGTCGGACTCGGCGTTCCAGCTGGTCGACGGGCTGACCTGAGCGCACACACGGAAAACGGCGACGTCCACGAGGACGTCGCCGTTTCTTCGTACGCGGTCGGTCTCAGACGTTGAACCCGAGCGCCCGAAGCTGCTCGCGCCCGTCGTCCGTGATCTTGTCCGGGCCCCACGGGGGCATCCAGACCCAGTTGATGCGCAGCTCGTTGACGATGCCGTCCGTGGCGGACTTGGCCTGGTCCTCGATGACATCGGTCAGCGGGCAGGCCGCCGAGGTGAGGGTCATGTCGATCGTCGCGATGTTCGCGTCGTCGATGTGGATGCCGTAGATGAGGCCGAGGTTGACGACGTCGATGCCCAGCTCGGGGTCGACGACGTCGTACAGGGCCTCGCGGACTTCCTCTTCGGAGGCCGGCTTCATCTCAAGGGTCTCGCTCATGCCGTCTTCCTTTCGGCGTCGGCCCCGCCCAGGGCCTGGGCCGTCGCGTCCTTCCACGCCATCCAGCTGAGGAGGGCGCACTTGACCCGGGCCGGGTACTTGGAGACACCGGCGAACGCGACCGCGTCCTCCAGCACCTCCTCCATGGCGTCGTCGGGCTCGATCTTCCCCTTGGACTGCATCAGCTCCAGGAAGGTCTCCTGGATCTTCTGCGCCTCGGCGAGGTCCTTGCCGACCAGGAGGTCGTTCAGTACGGAGGCGGAGGCCTGGCTGATCGAGCAGCCCTGGCCCTCGTACGAGATGTCGGCGATCTGCTCGCCGTCGTACCTCACGCGCAGCGTGATCTCGTCGCCGCACGTCGGGTTGACGTGGTGCACCTCGGCGTCGCCATCCCGAAGACCGCGCCCGTGCGGGTGCTTGTAGTGGTCCAGGATGACTTCCTGGTACATCGAATCCAGCTTCACGGTCTCAGCTCACGCCCTTCAGCCGAAGAAGTTCCGTACGTGCTCCAGCCCGTCGACCAGAGCGTCGATCTCGGCCGGCGTGGAGTACAGATAGAACGACGCTCGCGTGGTCGCAGGAATTCCGTAGCGCAGGCAGACCGGGCGGGCGCAGTGGTGGCCCACGCGGACCGCGATGCCCTGCTCGTCCAGAACCTGGCCCACGTCGTGCGGGTGGATGTCGCCGAGCGTGAAGGAGATCGCCGCGCCCCGGTCCTCGGCCGTCGTCGGGCCGATGATCCTGAGGTCCGGGACCTCGCCGAGCCGCTTCACCGCGTACTCGGTGAGCGCGTGCTCGTGGGCGAGGATCTTGTCCATGCCGATCGAGTTCAGGTAGTCGATCGCCGCGCCCAGACCGACCGCCTGCGCGATCGGCGGGGTGCCCGCCTCGAACTTGTGCGGGGCGGGAGCGTAGGTCGACGAGTGCATCGACACCGTCTCGATCATCTCGCCGCCGCCCAGGAACGGCGGCAGGTCCTCGAGCAGCTCCTGGCGGCCCCACAGGACGCCGATGCCGGTCGGACCGCACATCTTGTGGCCGGTGAAGGCCACGAAGTCGGCCTGCAGCGCCTGCACGTCCAGCGGCATGTGCGGGGCGGCCTGCGAGGCGTCGATGCAGACGAGCGCACCGACCTCCTGCGCACGGCGCACTATCGCCTCGACGGGGTTCACGGTGCCCAGGATGTTGGACACCAGCACGAAGGAGACGATCTTCGTCTTCTCCGTGATGACCTCGTCGATGTTGGAGAGGTCGAGGCGGCCGTCGTCGGTGAGGCCGAACCACTTCAGCTTCGCGCCCGTGCGCTGCGAGAGCAGCTGCCACGGCACGATGTTGGAGTGGTGCTCCATCTCCGTGATGACGATCTCGGTCTCGTGGTCCACGCGGTAGGGCTCGTCGGCCCAGCCCAGCATGTTCGCCACGAGGTTGAGCGACTCGGAGGCGTTCTTGGTGAAGATCACCTCGTCGCGGCTGGGCGCGTTGATGAACGCGGCGGCCTTGTCGCGCGCGCCCTCGTACAGCGCCGTGGCCTCCTCGGCGAGCACATGCACACCGCGGTGGACGTTGGCGTTGTAGCGCTCGTAGTACTCGTTCAGGGCGTCCAGGACCTGGCGCGGCTTCTGCGAGGTCGCCGCGTTGTCCAGGTACACGAGCTTCTTACCGTCGTGGACCTGGCGGTCCAGGATGGGGAAGTCCTTGCGGATCGCCTCTGTGTCGAGGAGGCCCGGCAGCTGTGTCACGCGGATGCGCCACCCTTCACGTACTTGTCGTAGCCCTCGGCCTCGAGCTGGTCGGCGAGCTCCGGGCCACCGGACTCGGCGATACGGCCGTTCGCGAACACGTGCACGTGGTCGGGCTTGATGTAGCGCAGGATGCGCGTGTAGTGCGTGATCAGCAGGGTGCCGACCTCGCCGGACTCACGGACGCGGTTGACGCCCTCGGAGACGATGCGGAGGGCGTCGACGTCCAGACCGGAGTCCGTCTCGTCGAGGACCGCGATCTTCGGCCGGAGCAGCTCCAGCTGGAGGATCTCGTGGCGCTTCTTCTCACCGCCGGAGAAGCCCTCGTTGACGTTGCGCTCGGCGAAGGCCGGGTCCATGTTGAGGCGCTGCATGGCCTCCTTGACCTCCTTCACCCACAGGCGGAGCTTGGGGGCCTCGCCGCGGATGGCGGTGGCGGAGGTGCGCAGGAAGTTGGAGACCGAGACGCCGGGGATCTCGACCGGGTACTGCATCGCCAGGAACAGGCCCGCGCGGGCGCGCTCGTCGACGGACATCTCCAGGACGTCCTCGCCGTCGAGGGTGACGGTGCCGCCGGTGATCGTGTACTTCGGGTGGCCCGCGAGCGAGTAGGCGAGGGTCGACTTGCCGGAGCCGTTCGGGCCCATGATGGCGTGCGTCTCGCCCTGCTTCACGGTCAGGTCGACGCCCTTGAGGATCTCCTTCGTGGCGTTGTCGGCCTCGACGGTGACGTGCAGGTCGTGGATTTCAAGCGTTGCCATGGGTTCCTCAGGACTCCTGGGTGAGGGAGACGAGCACGTCGTCCCCTTCGATCTTTACGGGGTATACGGGGACGGGGCGCGTCGCGGGAAGGCCGGACGGCTTGCCGGTGCGGAGGTCGAACGCGGAGCCGTGCAGCCAGCACTCGATCTGGCAGTCCTCCACCTCGCCCTCGGAGAGCGAGACGTTCGCGTGCGAGCAGATGTCGTTGATAGCGAACACCTCGCCCTCGGTGCGGACGACCGAGACCGGCGTGCCGTCGAGTTCCACCCGCTTGGGGGTGTCCTCCTCCAGCTCGCTGAGCCCACAGGCGCGCAGGTACGTCGAAGAGGCAGTCATCAGACCGACGCCTCCAGCTCCTCGTCGATCTTCACGAGGAGGCGTTCCTGGATGTCGTCGACACCGATCTGCTGGACCAGCTCGGCGAAGAAGCCGCGGACCACCAGGCGACGGGCCTCGTCGGCGGGGATGCCGCGGGCCATCAGGTAGAAGAGCTGCTCGTCGTCGAAGCGGCCGGTCGCGGAGGCGTGTCCGGCGCCGACGATCTCGCCGGTCTCGATCTCCAGGTTCGGCACCGAGTCGACGCGCGCGCCGTCCGTGAGGACGAGGTTGCGGTTCATCTCGTAGGTGTCCGTGCCCTCGGCCTTGGCCTCGATGAGCACGTCGCCGATCCAGACCGCGTGGGCGCCCTCGCCCTGCAGCGCGCCCTTGTAGACGACGTTGGACTTGCAGTGCGCCTCGTTGTGGTCGACCAGGAGGCGGTGCTCCTGGTGCTGGCCGGCGTCCGTGAAGTAGAGCCCGAAGAGCTCGGCCTCACCACCGGGGCCGGCGTAGGTGACGCGCGGGTGGAGGCGTACGAGGTCGCCGCCGAAGGTGACCACGAAGGACTTGAAGGTGGCGTCCCGGCCGATCAGCGCGTTGTGCTGGGCCACGTGCACGGCCTTGTCGTCCCAGTCCTGGACGGAGACGACGGTCAGCTTGGCGCCGTCGCCCAGGAGGTAGTCGACGTTGGCGGCGAGCACCGCGTCACCGGTGTGGTCGATGACGACGACGGCCTCGGCGAAGGCGCCCAGCTCGATCACCTGGTGGGCGAAGGCGGTGCCGCCCTCGCCGTGCACGGCGATCCGGATCGGCTCGGTGAGCACCGTCTCCTTGGGGACGGTGATCACGCCGGCCTTCTCGAACGCCGAGTACGCCTGGGCGGCGATGCGGTCCACCGGGGTGCCCGCCTTGCCCAGGCGCGCGTCGTCGCGGTCGACGGCCTCGACCGTGACGCCCTCGGGCGCCTCGACGTCGACCTTCAGGCCCTCGCCGGTGGCGACGGCGGTGCCGTCGTGCAGCCCGCGCAGCCGCTCCAGCGGGGTGAACCGCCACTCCTCCTCGCGGCCGTGCGGGACCGGGAAGTCCGCGACGTCGAAGGACGGGGGCGCGCTCATGCGCGTGGCGACGGTCGACTCGGCGGCCACCGCGATCTGGCCGGCGGTCGTGCTGCCCACCGGGATGTTCTGAGCCTCAGCCATGGCTGTCGGTCTGCTCTCTTCCTACGTCAGATTTCGCTAGCTGCTTGGGGAGACCGGTCTCAGCCGACCGCGCCTTCCATCTGCAGCTCGATCAGCCGGTTGAGCTCGAGGGCGTACTCCATGGGGAGTTCCTTCGCGATCGGCTCGACGAAGCCGCGCACGATCATGGCCATCGCCTCGAACTCGGTCATGCCGCGGCTCATCAGGTAGAAGAGCTGGTCGTCACTGACCTTGGAGACGGTCGCCTCGTGGCCCATGGACACGTCGTCCTCGCGGACGTCCACATAGGGGTACGTGTCCGAGCGGGAGATGGTGTCGACGAGCAGCGCGTCGCACAGCACGTTGGACTTGGAGCCGTGGGCGCCCTCGCCGATCTCGACGAGACCGCGGTAGGACGTACGGCCGCCACCACGCGCCACGGACTTCGAGACGATGTTCGAGGAGGTGTTCGGCGCCATGTGGACCATCTTGGAGCCGGCGTCCTGGTGCTGGCCCTCGCCCGCGAAGGCGATGGAGAGGGTCTCACCCTTGGCGTGCTCGCCCATCAGGTAGACGGCCGGGTACTTCATGGTGACCTTGGAGCCGATGTTGCCGTCGATCCACTCCATGGTCGCGCCCTCGTACGCCACGGCGCGCTTGGTGACCAGGTTGTAGACGTTGTTCGACCAGTTCTGGATGGTCGTGTAGCGGCAGCGGGCGTTCTTCTTGACGATGATCTCGACGACCGCGGAGTGCAGGGAGTCCGACTTGTAGATCGGCGCCGTACAACCCTCGACGTAGTGCACGTAGGCACCCTCGTCGACGATGATCAGGGTCCGCTCGAACTGGCCCATGTTCTCCGTGTTGATACGGAAGTAGGCCTGGAGCGGGATCTCAACCTGCACGCCCTTCGGCACGTAGATGAAGGAGCCGCCGGACCACACCGCGGTGTTCAGCGACGCGAACTTGTTGTCGCCGACCGGGATGACGGTGCCGAAGTACTCCTTGAAGAGCTCCGGGTGCTCCTTCAGCGCGGTGTCGGTGTCGAGGAAGATGACGCCCTGCTCCTCCAGGTCCTCGCGGATCTGGTGGTAGACGACCTCGGACTCGTACTGGGCCGCGACACCGGCGACGAGGCGCTGCTTCTCCGCCTCGGGGATGCCGAGCTTGTCGTACGTGTTCTTGATGTCCTCGGGCAGGTCCTCCCAGGACTCCGCCTGCTTCTCCGTGGAGCGCACGAAGTACTTGATGTTGTCGAAGTCGATGCCCGACAGGTCCGAGCCCCAGTTCGGCATGGGCTTCTTGTCGAACAGCCGCAGGCCCTTGAGGCGGAGCTTGGTCATCCACTCCGGCTCGGACTTCTTCGCGGAGATGTCCTTGACGACGTCCTCGTTGATGCCGCGCCGCGCGGAAGCACCAGCCGTGTCGGAGTCCGCCCAGCCGTATTCGTACTTACCCAGGCCCTCGAGCTCGGGGTGGGCAGTCTCCTCGATGGGGAGAGTCATGCGGGGTTCCTCCCGGCCGTGCTTGCAGATGCGTTATGTGTGGTGTGGGAAATCTTTGGGATGAACGTCGTGCAGACGCCGTCACCGTGCGCGATGGTCGCCAGTCGCTGGACGTGCGTTCCGAGCAGCTGGGAGAAGATCTCGGTCTCCGCCTCGCAGAGCTGGGGGAACTTTTCCGCGACGTGGGCGACGGGGCAGTGGTGCTGGCACAGCTGCTCGCCGACCGGTGCGCTGCGCGCCGTAGCAGCGTACCCGTCCGCGCTCAGGGCCTTGGCCAGGGCTTCGGTGCGCGCCTCGGGGGCGGCGGCCTCGATCGCCCGGCGGTACACGGTGGCCTGCTCGGCGATCCTCGCGCGGGCGAAGGCCACGACCGCCTCGTCCCCGCCGAACCGCTCCGCGATCCAGCGCAGGGCGTCCGCGGCGAGCTTGTCGTAGGACTGGTCGAAGGCGTCGCGGCCGCAGTCGGTGAGCGCGAAGACCTTGGCGGGACGCCCCCGCGTCCGCGCGCCGTAGATCTTCTGCTCGCGTGCCTCCACGACGTCGTCGACGACCAGCGCGTCCAGGTGCCTGCGTACGGCGGCCTGGGTCAGGCCGAGACGGCCCGCCAGTTCGGCGACCGTCGACGGCCCGTGGTCCAGGATGGACCGCGCGACCCGGTTGCGGGTTGACCGCTCTCCGGTCGCGAGCTCCTCCTGCAGGGCCCCCGTGGGGGTCTCCTGAGCCTCGCCGACGTTTTTCACAACACCATTGTTGCGTAATTCCTCAGAGGCGGGCAACCCGCATCCGCCCCATGGACGGTGCGGTGCATCACTTAGGTAAAGCTAACCTGACCTGCGGAAACGATCTTTGATCGATCAATCGGGTGGCATCGCCGGGCCACTTGCGGGACACTCCACAACCATGCCCATACCCCCTCCGACCGGCCCTCTTGTCACCCGCGGCACAGTGGCCGCGCAGCTGCGCGAGCTGGGCGTCGAGGACGGCGAGGCCCTCCTCGTCCATTCCTCCCTGAAGTCGCTCGGCTGGGTCTGTGGCGGCCCTGTAGCCGTCGTCCAGGGACTTCTGGACGTTCTCGGCCCGGAGGGCACCCTGGTCGTCCCCACGCAGACCGGAGACCTCTCGGACCCCGCCCTGTGGGGAAACCCGCCGGTCCCCGAGGGGTGGTGGGACACGATCCGCGTCTCCATGCCGGCCTACGACCCCCAGGTCACGCCCTCGCGCGGCGTCGGCGTGCTCCCGGAGACCGTCCGCACCTGGCCGGGCGCCCTGCGCAGCGCGCACCCGCAGACGTCGTTCGCGGCGATCGGCCGCCGCGCCCGTCAGATCACCGACAAACACGCCACCGACTGCCGCCTCGGCGAGCACAGCCCCCTCGCCCGCCTCGAGGACCTGGACGCGCGCGTGCTCCTGCTCGGCGCCGGCTACGACACCTGTACGAGCTTCCATCTCGCCGAGTACCGCATCCCCTCGCCCCTGGTGAAGGTGGGCCGGCCGGGCCCGGCCGGCTGGGAGACGGTGACCGAGGTGTCGATCACCTCGGACCAGTTCGGCGAGCTCGGGCACGACTTCGAGCGGGACCGTCCCGTCGTCCGGGGAAAGGTGGGCGCGGCCGACGCGCGGCTGTTCCCGGTGGCCGACGCGGTGTCCTACGCCGAGCGGTGGCTGACGGCGCACCGCCCCCGTGAGGAGGAGATCCTGCACCCGCCCGTCTGAGGCGCGCACCGCGTACCTAGACTCTTGAGCCATGCGAAGCGAGCCCGTGGTCCAGGTCCAGGCCCTGGTGAAGCGGTACGGCACGAAGACCGCGGTGAACGGCCTCGACCTGGTGGCCACGCCGGGGGTGACCGCCGTACTCGGTCCCAACGGGGCAGGCAAGACGACCACGGTCGAGACCTGCGAGGGGTACCGCAGGCCGGACTCCGGCACGGTGCGCGTCCTGGGCCTCGACCCGGTCCGGCACTCCCGCGAGCTGCACACCCGGATCGGCGTGATGCTGCAGTCCGGTGGCGTGTACTCGGGTGCGCGGGCGGACGAGATGCTGCGCCATGTCGCCGCGCTGCACGCCCACCCGCTGGACGTGGACGCGCTCATCGAGCGCCTGGGACTGGGCAGTTGCGGCAGAACGACGTACCGCCGGCTGTCGGGCGGCCAGCAGCAGCGGCTCGCCCTCGCGATGGCCGTGGTCGGCCGCCCGGAGCTGGTGTTCCTGGACGAGCCGACCGCCGGGCTCGACCCCCAGGCCCGCCACGCGACCTGGGACCTGATCCGCGATCTGCGCACGGACGGTGTCTCCGTCGTCCTCACCACCCACTACATGGACGAGGCCGAACAGCTCGCCGACGACGTCGCGATCATCGACGCGGGCAAGGTCATCGCACAGGGCTCCCCCGAGGAACTGTGCCGGGGCGGCGCCGAGAACACCCTCCGCTTCACCGGCCGCCCGGGCCTGGACGTGGGCTCGCTGCTGAAGGCCCTGCCCGCCGACTGCACGGCCGCGGAGCTGACGCCGGGCTCCTACCGGGTCGGCGGCAAGGTCGACCCGCAGCTGCTGGCGACGGTGGCCTCGTGGTGCGCCCAGCACGGGGTGATGCCGGACAAGATCTCGGTCGAACGGCACACCCTGGAAGACGTCTTCCTGGAGCTCACGGGCAAGGAGCTGCGTTCATGACCACGACCGGCACGTACACCCCGAGGCCGGGCGCGGCTCCCCTGGGACGCATGATCGCGGCACAGGCGGCGCTCGAGACGAAGATGCTGCTGCGCAACGGCGAGCAGCTCCTGCTGACCGTCGTGATCCCCACCCTCCTGCTGGTCCTGTTCAGCTCGGTCGACATCGTCGACACGGGCGCGGGCGAGGCGGTGGACTTCCTGACCCCCGGCATCCTCGCCCTCGCCGTCATGTCGACGGCCTTCACCGGCCAGGCGATCGCGACGGGCTTCGAGCGCCGCTACGGCGTCCTGAAGCGACTGGCCGCCTCCCCGCTCCCGCGCTGGGGCCTGATGACGGCCAAAACGGCGTCGGTCCTGGTCACGGAGATCCTCCAGATCGTCCTGCTGACGGTGATCGCCTTCGCCCTGGGCTGGGAGCCGCACGGCAACCCCGTGGCCGTCCTGCTCCTCCTGGTCCTGGGCACCGCCGCCTTCTCCGGCCTGGGCCTGCTGATGGCGGGCACCCTGAAGGCGGAGGCCACCCTGGCCGCCGCGAACCTCGTCTTCCTGCTGCTGCTCGTCGGCGGCGGCGTCATCGTGCCCATGGACAAGTTCCCCTCCGGCGCACAGGACGTACTCGCGCTGCTTCCGATCAACGCCCTGTCGGACGGACTGCGAGACGTGCTCCAGCACGGGGCCGGTATGCCGTGGGGCGACCTGGGGATCCTCGCGGTGTGGGCGGTCGTGGGGCTGGCCGCGGCGGGCAGGTTCTTCCGTTGGGAGTAGGCCCGTGCCGGACCCTCGTGAAAGCGTGCACAAGCGGCGGCCTACGATGGGACACGTGCCGAACCTGACCCCCGCCGACGCCGCAGCCGCCGTGCGCAACCCGCTCGCCTTCATCGCCGCACGCTGGACCCCGGACCCCCGGACGGTACAGCGGGCGGCTCTCGCCGCTCTCGTCATGTCGGTGGTCATCGTGGTCACCGGCGGCGCGGTGCGGCTCACCGGCTCGGGCCTCGGCTGCCCGACCTGGCCCAAGTGCACCGACGACTCGCTGACCACCACGAGCGCCATGGGCGTGCACGGTGTGATCGAGTTCGGCAACCGCATGCTGACGTACGTGCTGTGCGCCGCGGTCGGCTGGGCGATCATCGCCGCGCGCTCCGAGAAGCCCTGCCGGCGCGGCCTCACCCGGCTGGGCTGGGCGCAGTTCTGGGTCGTGATGGGCAACGCGATCCTCGGCGGCATCGTGGTGCTGGTCGGCCTCAACCCGTACACGGTCGCCGCGCACTTCCTGCTGTCGACGGCGCTGATCGCGGTGGCCACGGTGATGTGGCAGCGCACCCGGGAGGGCGACGGGCCGGCGCGTCCGCTGGTCGGCACGTCGGTGCGGCAGCTGGTGTGGTTCCTGGTCGCCGCGTCCGTGCTGCTGATCGCGGTGGGCACGGTGGTGACCGGGTCGGGACCGCACGCGGGCGACTCCAGCGAGGTCGAGCGGATGCCGCTGGACTGGGAGACGGTCAGCAAGCTGCACGCCGTCCTCGCCTGGATCGTGGTGACGCTGACGTTCGCCCTGTGGTTCGTCCTCAAGGCGGTCGACGCGCCGAAGGGCCCCCTGCACCGCACCCGTGACCTCTTCCTGGTCCTGCTCGCACAGGGCGTCATCGGCTACGTCCAGTACTTCACCGATCTGCCCGAGATCCTGGTCGGCCTGCACATGTTCGGCTCGTGCCTGGTCTGGATCGCGGTCCTGCGGGTGCTGCTGGCGCTGCGGGAGCGGCCCGAGACGGACACCGAGGTGCCGCTCCCGGCGCAGGCCACGTCATCGCTCTCCGCCGGGATCTGACCCTCCGTCCCGTAACACCGCGAGCGGCCGTCAGGCGTACGCCGCCACGAGCCGTTCGATCGCCGGCCCCAGGTATCCCCGGGTCAGTTCACCCCTGCGCGCCGTCCACTCCTCGGTGGGCGGCGCGGGATTCTCGTACCGCCGCCGCCTGATGTCCTCCACCACCTCGGCCGGCGCCCCCAGCTCCGGCAGCAGCTCCAGCGCCTCCCGCTTGGTGATGAGCCGTCCGTCGCGCAGGGTGGCGGTCGCGCGGGCGAAGGTCGTCAGGCCGACGTCGACCCAGGGGGCCTGCCGCCAGCGGTCCGCCTTCTCCAGCTTGGGCCGCCAGAAGTCGCGCTGGTCGCGGACGACGAACTCGGCGAGTTCGAGGTCCGGCACCGGCGGCAGCAGTCCGGCCGGGGCCTTCCCGTGCAGCACCCGCCCGAACGTGTGCAGTTCGCGCCGGGTCACCGGCGTCACGGGCCGCTTGAACAGCTGCTCGTGCGCCCAGGTCAGGTGCGGCCAGGCGGAGTTCTCCACGGCGTCCGGTGTCAGATACGTGCAGTGCAGATGCGGGGCGAGCGGTTCGTGCCGCAGCCGGGCGTGCGCCTTCGCCAGCCGCCAGGTCGTGCGGGGCGAGATCGGACGGTCCAGTACGGCGATCAGGTCCAGGTCGCTGCGGCCCTCCTGGTAGTCGCCGCCGGCGAGGGAGCCGTGGGCCCAGACGGCGAGCGGCGCGAGCGGTTCGAGGCCGGTGAGGAAGCGGTCGAGTAACGCGTCGGTCTGCATGCCTCCATCCTGTACAGCCCGCCCGGTCCCGTACACCCTCCCCGCACCCCGTCCGGGCGCACCCGGACCGGCGCCCGCCCCCGGCTCACTCCAGTCCGTACACCCGGCGCGCGTTCCCCGCCGCGATCAGGCCCGCGACCCGCTGCGCGTCCGCCAGCGACCACGCCCCCTCGGCGACCCAGTTGCCCAGCACCCGGGCCAGCGCCTCGCGGAACAGCCGCGCGCCGACGACGTGCAGTTCGGGCAGGCCCTGGGCACCGCTGGAGAAGAGGATCTTGCCGAAGGGGGCGAGTTCGAGGATCTCCGCCAGGACCGTCGCCGCACGGGCGCCCGTACGCACCAGAGCGGCGCCCGAGTCGGCGTACACATGCGGGAAGACACCGGCGAGATGGGCGGCGTGCCGGTGGTACGGGTAGCCGTGCAGCAGGATCAGATCGGTGCCGAGCCCCGCGGTGGCGCGGACGAAGTCCGTGAGCAGGACCGGGTCCGTACGGTCGATCCGCAGCCCCGGCTCACCGAGCCCGGCGTGCAGCTGGAGCGGCAGCCCCGAGGCGACCGCGATCCACAGCAGGTGCCGCAGCAGCACCGGATCGGACAGCTCGCCGCCCACCCTGCGGCCCGCCAGCCAGCGGCCGGCCGCGCCCCGCACCTCCCCCGGCCCCGGCGGCTCGGGCGCCAGCGCCAGTCCGTGCCGTACCCCCGCCACCGAGGTGAAGGCGACCGCGTCGACCGCCGCCCCGTGCACCGACTCGGCGAGGTTGGCGAGGAACGACTCGACCGTGCCGGAGGTGTCGGCGACCTGTTCGGCGAGGAGTTCGAGCCGCACGATCTCGCGGGCCTCGGCGGCCGACGCCGTGGCCATCTCGTCGGCGCCGGTCAGATCGCCGGGCAGGCCCGTGTCGACGAGGTATGTCGTGATGCCGCTGCCCCGCAGCAGTCTGCGGCCCGCCTCCAGTACGCCGAGTTCACGGCGCCGGGCGAGATAGCGGGCGGGCGGGCAGTGCGGTTCCAGACCGAGGAGCGGGGGGCACAGGCGCCGTACGGCGAAACCGGTCTGGGTGTCGAAGAGGGTCGTACCGGGGGCGGGCGGCCCCTCGGTACGGGCCAGCTGGGCCTCGAAGGTGCCGAGGCCCAGCTCTGTTCTCAGTACGCCGTGGCAGTACTGGTCCACGAGGGACGGCGTTTCGATCATCCGGGCTCCCGTGCTGGACCGTGTCCTTGCTACGGGGCCTAACGGGTGAACGGGGTGTCAGGTGTTGCTGTCGCGCACCCGGTGTGAAAGCCGTGCGCGTCAGCCGTTCTTCGGGCCGCCCAGCTGGATGCCCGCCATGCGGGTCCACTCGTACGGTCCCGTGCGCACCTTCGCGGCGAACTCGCCGTCGAAGTCCTCGTGGACGGTGATGCCGGCCTTTTCGACCGCCTTCTGCGCGATCTCGACGCTCGGGGCCACCAGGTTGCCCCAGTCGCCGTCCTCGCCGACGAGGGCGATCCGTGCGCCGAGGTCGCCCAGGTAGGCCACCTGGCCCTCGGCGCCGCCGTGTGCCTTGGAGAAGGCGCTGATCTGCTTGGCCAGCCGGGTCGCTCGGCGCTCGGCCTGGGCCGCCTGCTTGGTGTCTGCCATGACCAGGATGCTACCGACGGGTAGCCGGTACGGCGACTGCCGGGTCACGTGGTGTTGACCACGCGCCGGTCGCGCGGTTCCCCGCGTCCCGCACGGGGGCTCAGCGCAGGAAGGGGTCGATCGCGACCGCGAGGAACAGGATCGACACGTACGTGATCGACCAGTGGAACAGGCGCATCTCCTTGAGCTTGCCGCCCGTCACCTCGGCCTTGGCCCGGTTCTGCAGTCCGTGCGCCTCCCACAGCCAGAACCCGCCGGCCAGCAGCGCCACCAGCGTGTAGAACCAGCCCGTGTAGCCGAGCGGGGTCAGCAGCAGCGAGACGGCGACCATGACCCAGCTGTAGATCACGATCTGCTTGGCGACCACCTTGTTGGAGGCGACCACCGGCAGCATGGGCACGCCCACGCGCGCGTAGTCCTCCTTCACCTTCATGGACAGCGGCCAGTAGTGCGGCGGCGTCCAGAAGAACATGACGAGGAAGAGGATGACCGGCGCCCACGACAGGGAGTTCGTGACGGACGACCAGCCGATCAGCACCGGGAGGCAGCCGGCGATGCCGCCCCACACGATGTTCTGCGACGTGCGCCGCTTGAGGATCATCGTGTAGACGACGACGTAGAAGAGGAGCGCCCCCAGCGACAGCCAGGCGGAGAGCCAGTTGACGGCCAGGCCGAACAGGAGCGTGGAGACGATCGCGAGGGTGATGCCGAAGGCGAGGCACTCGCGCGGCGACACCATGCCGGTGACCAGCGGTCTCTGCGAGGTGCGGTCCATGAGCGCGTCGATGTCGCGGTCGATGTACATGTTCAGCGCGTTGGCGCCGCCCGCGGACAGGTAGCCGCCGAGGCAGGTGAGGAGCACCAGCGTCAGGTCGGGCACCCCCTGCTCGGCGAGGAACATCACGGGGACCGTGGTGATCAGGAGCAGTTCGATGATCCGGGGCTTGGTCAGCGCCACGAATGCCTTGACACGGGCCCCGAACGGCCGGTGACCCGAGCTCTTGCTCTCCCCCAGCACCCCGGCTGGACGGGATTCGACGGCCGTCACGCACACCCCTACAGAGACATCCCAGCAAACCCCTCCCGTGTGAAGTCCCGGTAAAGGCTCGCGCGTACCACGCCACTGTAGACGTTGCCCATACCCCGACATTCGCGGGGGTGGGGTCGTGTTGGTCAGCACCCCCGTAAGAGGGGACCAGCACCCCCGGACGAGCTGTTCGACACTCGGTTGAGCACTCGAACGAGCGCGTCCGTATTCAGTTGCCGAATGGCGAATCGGCCCAGTCAGGAGGCGGATCGTCATGACTCCCGGCAGTCTGGAATGACGCGAAAAAACGCACGTACTTACGGGGGTAGGCTCGACAACGGCCGGGGCGCCCCGTGCACCGGCATTCGACATGCGTGACATGTGGAGAGGAGCCCTGACCCAGGGTGAGCACCAAGCCGACCACCACAGACCTCGAGTGGACCGAGCTGGACCAGCGGGCCGTCGACACCGCCCGCGTCCTGGCCGCCGACGCCGTACAGAAGGTCGGCAACGGCCATCCCGGTACGGCGATGAGCCTGGCTCCCGCCGCCTACACCCTCTTCCAGAAGGTGATGCGGCACGACCCCGCCGACCCCGAATGGGTCGGACGTGACCGCTTCGTGCTGTCCGCGGGCCACTCGTCCCTGACCCTCTACACCCAGCTCTACCTGGCCGGCTTCGGCCTGGAGCTGGACGATCTGAAGTCGTTCAGGACATGGGGCTCCAAGACCCCCGGTCACCCGGAGTACGGCCACACCAAGGGCGTCGAGACGACGACCGGCCCGCTCGGCCAGGGTGTCGCCAACGCGGTGGGCATGGCGATGGCCGCCCGCTACGAGCGCGGCCTGTTCGACCCGGAGGCCGCCGAGGGCGAGTCCCCGTTCGACCACTTCGTGTACGCCATCGCCGGTGACGGCTGCCTCCAGGAGGGCATCTCCGCCGAGGCGTCCTCGCTGGCCGGCCACCAGAAGCTCGGCAACCTCGTGCTTTTGTGGGACGACAACCACATCTCGATCGAGGGCGACACCGAGACGGCCGTCTCCGAGGACACCGCCAAGCGCTACGAGGCGTACGGCTGGCATGTGCAGCGTGTCGCCCCGAAGCCGGACGGCGACCTCGACCCGCACGCCCTGTACGACGCGATCCAGGCCGCGAAGCGGGTGACGGACAAGCCGTCCTTCATCGCGATGCGCTCGATCATCGCCTGGCCCGCCCCGAACGCGCAGAACACCGAGGCCGCCCACGGCTCGGCGCTCGGCGACGACGAGGTCGCGGCGACCAAGCGGGTGCTGGGCTTCGACCCGGAGCAGAGCTTCGAGGTCTCCGACGAGGTCATCAACCACACCCGGGGTGCCCTGGACCGCGGCCGCCAGGCCAAGGCCGAGTGGGAGAAGCAGCTCCAGGAGTGGCGCAACAACAACGCCGAGCGCGCCGCCGAGTTCGACCGCATCGTCGCCGGTGAGCTGCCCAAGGGCTGGGAGGACAAGCTCCCGGTCTTCGAGCCCGGCAAGGGTGTCGCCACGCGTGCCGCCTCCGGCAAGGTGCTCCAGGCGCTCGGCGCGGTGATCCCCGAGCTGTGGGGCGGCTCCGCCGACCTGGCCGGCTCGAACAACACCACGATCGACAAGGACAGTTCCTTCCTGCCGGCGGACAACCCGCTGCCGGAGGCGAACCCGTACGGCCGCACGATCCACTTCGGCATCCGCGAGCACTCCATGGCCGCGGAGATGAACGGCATCGCGCTGCACGGCAACACCCGCATCTACGGCGGTACGTTCCTCGTCTTCTCCGACTACATGCGCAACGCGGTACGGCTGTCGGCGCTGATGCACCTGCCGGTGACGTACGTGTGGACGCACGACTCCATCGGTCTCGGCGAGGACGGCCCCACCCACCAGCCGGTCGAGCACCTGGCCTCGCTGCGCGCCATCCCGGGCCTGAACGTGGTCCGCCCGGCCGACGCCAACGAGACCGCGATCGCCTGGCGCGAGATCCTCAAGCGCTACACGAAGGTCTTCGGCAAGGGCGCCCCGCACGGTCTGGCGCTGACCCGTCAGGGCGTGCCGACGTACGAGTCCAACGAGGACGCGGTGAAGGGCGGCTACGTCCTCTTCGAGGCGTCGAACGACGCGCCCGAGGTCGTGCTCATCGCCACCGGTTCCGAGGTGCACGTCGCCGTCGAGGCGCGCGAGCGGCTGGAGGCCGACGGTGTGCCGACGCGCGTCGTGTCGATGCCGTGCGTGGAGTGGTTCGAGGAGCAGGACCAGGGGTACCGGGACAGCGTCCTGCCGCCGTCGGTGAAGGCGCGTGTCGCGGTGGAGGCCGGTATCGGTCTCACCTGGCACAAGTACGTCGGGGACGCGGGCCGCATCGTTTCCCTGGAGCACTTCGGTGCTTCGGCCGACGGCAAGGTCCTCTTCCAGGAGTTCGGCTTCACCGCGGAGAACGTGGCCGCGAAGGCGCGGGAATCCCTCGCCGCTGCCCAGCGCTGACGCTCACATACGACACGTAGGAGATGTAATTCCATGACAGACGCACTCAAGCGCCTCTCCGAAGAAGGCGTCGCGATCTGGCTGGACGACCTGTCGCGCAAGCGGATCACGTCCGGCAACCTCGCCGAACTGATCGACCAGCAGCACGTCGTGGGCGTCACGACCAACCCGTCGATCTTCCAGAAGGCGATCTCCCAGGGCGACGGCTACGACCAGCAGCTGTCCGACCTCGCCGCCCGCAAGGTCACCGTCGAAGAGGCCATCCGCATGATCACGACGGCGGACGTCCGTGACGCCGCCGACATCCTGCGCCCGGTCTTCGACGCCACCGGCGGCCAGGACGGCCGTGTGTCGATCGAGGTCGACCCGCGCCTGGCCCACAACACGCACGCGACGGTCGCCGAGGCCAAGCAGCTCGCCTGGCTGGTGGACCGGCCCAACACCCTCATCAAGATCCCGGCCACCCGCGCCGGCATCCCGGCGATCACCGAGGTGATCGGCCTCGGGATCAGCGTCAACGTCACGCTGATCTTCTCGCTCGAGCGCTACCGCGAGGTCATGGACGCCTACCTGGCCGGCCTGGAGAAGGCCATGGAGCGCGGCCTGGACCTCTCGCAGATCCACTCCGTGGCGTCCTTCTTCGTGTCCCGCGTGGACACCGAGATCGACAAGCGGATCGACGCGCTCGGCACCGACGCGGCCAAGGCCGCCCGCGGCAAGGCGGGCGTCGCCAACGCGCGTCTGGCCTACGAGGCGTACGAAGAGGTCTTCTCCTCCTCCCGCTGGCAGGAGCTGGACAAGGCGCGCGCCAACAAGCAGCGCCCGCTGTGGGCCTCGACCGGCGTGAAGGACCCGGCCTACAAGCCGACCCTCTACGTCGACGAGCTGGTGGCGCCGAACACGGTGAACACCATGCCGGAAGCCACTCTCCAGGCCACCGAGGCGGGCGGCGAGATCCGCGGCAACGCCGTCTCCGGCACCTACGAGCAGTCCCGTGCCGAGATCGACGCGGTCGAGAAGCTCGGGATCTCCTACGACGAGGTCGTGCAGCTGCTGGAGGACGAGGGCGTCGAGAAGTTCGAGGCGTCCTGGAACGACCTGCTCAAGTCGACCGAGGCAGAGCTGGAGCGCCTCGCCCCCTCGGAGGGCTGAAATCTTGTCGAGCAGCAACCCGCTGCGTGACCCCGCCGACCGACGGCTCCCGCGTATCGCGGGGCCGTCGGGGCTCGTCATCTTCGGCGTCACGGGCGATTTGTCCCGGAAGAAGCTCATGCCCGCGGTGTACGACCTCGCGAACCGGGGTCTGCTGCCGCCGGGCTTCTCGCTGGTCGGCTTCGCCCGGCGCGAGTGGCAGCACGAGGACTTCGCGCAGGAGGTCCATGACGCCGTCAAGGAGCACGCCCGTACGCCGTTCCGCGAGGAGGTCTGGCAGCAGCTCATCCAGGGGATGCGCTTCGTCCAGGGCACCTTCGACGACGACGACGCGTTCGAGCGGCTGCGCGGCACCATCGAGGAGCTCGACAAGGCACAGGGCACGGGCGGCAACTTCGCCTTCTACCTGTCGGTGCCGCCGCGTTCCTTCCCGGTGGTCATCCAGCAGCTGAAGAAGCACGGGCTCACCGACCAGTCCGCCGGCTCCTGGCGCCGTGCGGTCATCGAGAAGCCCTTCGGCCACGACCTGAAGTCGGCCGAGGACCTCAACAAGGTCGTCCACGAGGTCTTCGCCCCGGACCAGGTCTTCCGGATCGACCACTACCTCGGCAAGGAGACCGTCCAGAACATCCTGGCGCTCCGCTTCGCCAACCAGATGTTCGAGCCGATCTGGAACCGGTCCTTCGTGGACCACGTGCAGATCACGATGGCCGAGGACATCGGCGTCGGCGGCCGGGCCGGCTACTACGACGGCATCGGCGCCGCCCGTGACGTCATCCAGAACCACCTCCTCCAGCTCATGGCCCTCACCGCCATGGAGGAGCCGTCCTCCTTCGACGCGGACGCGCTGGCCGCCGAGAAGACCAAGGTGCTCGGCGCGGTGAAGCTGCCGAAGGACCTGGGCCGGGACACCGTCCGCGGACAGTACGCGGAGGGCTGGCAGGGCGGTGAGCAGGCGGTCGGGTACCTCCAGGAGGAGGGCATCGATCCCAAGTCCAAGACGGACACGTACGCCGCCATCAAGCTGGAGGTCGACAACCGCCGCTGGGCGGGCGTCCCCTTCTACCTGCGCACCGGCAAGCGCCTGGGCCGCCGGGTCACCGAGATCGCGGTGGTGTTCCAGCGGGCGCCGCACTCCCCCTTCGACTCGACGGCCACCGAGGAGCTGGGCTCCAACGCGATCGTCATCCGCGTCCAGCCCGACGAGGGCATCACGGTCCGCTTCGGCTCGAAGGTCCCCGGCACCTCCATGGAGATCCGGGACGTGTCGATGGACTTCGCCTACGGCGAGTCCTTCACGGAGTCCTCGCCCGAGGCGTACGAGCGACTGATCCTCGACGTCCTGCTCGGCGACTCGAACCTCTTCCCGCGCACCGAGGAGGTCGAGCTGTCCTGGAAGATCCTCGACCCGATCGAGGAGTACTGGGACCAGCACGGCAAGCCGGCCCAGTACCCGTCCGGCACCTGGGGGCCGGTCGAGGCGGACGAAATGCTCGAACGAGAGGGACGGAGCTGGCGCCGGCCATGAAGATAGACCTCACGGACACCACCGCCAGCAAGATCAACAAGGCACTGGTCAAGGGCCGCCGGGCCATCGGCACACCGGCCGTCGGCATGGTGCTCACGCTGGTCATCGTCACGGACGAGGAGAACGCGTACGACGCCCTGAAGGCCGCCAACGACGCGTCGCGCGAGCACCCCTCGCGCACGCTCGTGGTCATCAAGCGCGTCTCCCGCACTCCCCGCGACCGCACCCAGTCCCGCCTCGACGCCGAGGTGCGGGTGGGCGCGGACGCGGGCACCGGCGAGACGGTGGTCCTGCGGCTGTACGGCGATGTCGTGCACCACGCCCAGTCGGTCGTCCTGCCGCTGCTGCTGCCCGACGCCCCCGTGGTCGTCTGGTGGCCGGTGGAGGCACCGATCGACCCGGCGAACGACCCGCTGGGGGCCCTCGCCCAGCGCCGGGTCACCGACACCTACGCCTCCGAGCAGCCGGTACGGGACCTCGGCGCCCGCGCCGACACCTACACGCCGGGCGACACCGATCTGTCCTGGACCCGCATCACGCCCTGGCGCTCGATGCTGGCCGCGGCGCTGGACCAGGTCACCGTGGACGTCAACGCCGTCGAGGTGGAGGGCGAGGAGTTCAACCCGAGCTGCGAGCTCCTGGCGATGTGGCTCGCGGACCGGCTCGACGTCCCGGTGAAGCGTTCGCTGTCGGGCGGCCCCGGTCTCACCGCGGTCCGCATGGACACCAGCCACGGTCCGATCACCCTGGACCGCGCGGACGGCTCGCTGGCGACGCTGTCCATCGAGGGCCAGCCGGCCCGTGCGGTGGCGCTCAAGCGGCGGGAGACGGCCGAGCTGATCGCCGAGGAACTGCGGCGGCTCGACCCGGACGACACGTACGCCTCGGCGCTGCGGTTCGGGGTGGAGCGGCTGAACCCCTCGGCGCAGGACGCGGCGGCTCCGGCTCCGGTCGCTTCCGCCGAGGAGCCGGTCGCGGTCCCGGTGGAGGAGGCGGCGAAGGCTCCCGCGAAGAAGGCGGCGGCCAAGCGCGGCCCGGTGAAGAAGGCGGCGGCCAAGTGAGCACTCCGCAGCTGGTCGTGCACCACGACAAGGAGCTGATGGCGCAGGCCGCCGCGGCCCGTCTGATCACGAAGATCGTGGACGCGCAGGCCTCCCGGGGTTACGCGTCCGTGGTCCTCACCGGCGGCCGCAACGGCAACGGCCTGCTGGCCGCGCTGGCGGCGGCTCCCGCGCGGGACGCGATCGACTGGGGCCGGCTCGACCTGTGGTGGGGTGACGAGCGGTTCCTGCCCGAGGGCGACCCGGACCGCAATGTCACGCAGGCCCGCGAGGCCCTGCTGGATTCGGTGCCGCTCGATCCGAAGCGGGTGCACGCCATGCCCGCCTCGGACGGGCCGTACGGCAAGGACGTGGACGCGGCGGCGACCGCCTACGCCGAGGAGCTCGCCCGTGCGGCGGGCCCGGAGAACCACGGCTCGGTGCCGACTTTCGACGTCCTGATGCTTGGCGTGGGTCCGGACACGCATGTCGCGTCGCTGTTCCCGGAGCTCCCGGCGGTCCGCGAGACCGAGCGCACGGTGGTCGGTGTCCACGGCGCGCCGAAGCCCCCGCCGACGCGCGTGACCCTGACCCTGCCCGCCATCCGCGCCGCCCGTGAGGTCTGGCTCCTCGCGGCCGGCGAGGACAAGGCCCAGGCGGCGGCGATCGCCCTCTCGGGCGCGGGCGAGATCCAGGCCCCGGCGGCCGGCGCACAGGGCCGTCGGCGCACCCTGTGGCTCCTGGACGCGGCAGCGGCCTCACAGCTGCCGCGCGCGCTGTATCCGCCGGCGTCACCCTGAGCGCACTGCCGGACGGCCCCAGGTCATCGACCTGGGGCCGTCTCGCGTTCACGCCACGCTGCCGCGGCGGCGCCGGAGCCCGTCAGTGCCCGTAGGGATTGCCCTGGTTGTAGGGGTTCCCGGCCGGCGGCCCGTACGGGTTGCCGTGAGGGTACGGCTGCCCCGCGCCCGGCCCGTACGGGTTGCCCGGGTGGTACGGCTGTCCCGTGCCCGGCCCGTACGGGTTGCCCTGCGGGGGCAGGTACGGCGGCGCCGGAGGGGCGTTCGGCGGCATCGGCGGGGGCGGTGGGGCGAGGTGCGGATGGGTGGCCGGGTGGGCCGCCAGCCGTATGCCGTAGCGCTGCTCCAGTCGCCGCATCTCCAGCAGCGCGATCCCTGTGACCGTCAGGGGTGCACCCAGGATGAACAGGACGCCCATCCCGAGGCTGAGCCCGTGCAGGTCGCCCGTGAGCAGATCGGGCAGGGCCATCAGCCAGGACGTGACCGCGGCGAGCAGCGGCGGCAGACAGCGGTGCACTCCCGCGGTGCCGAAGAAGTTCGCGCCCACGTGCCAGGCCCCGCGGGCCACGAAACCGATCAGCCACAGCACGGCCGGGCCGAGGACCAGGATGAAGAATCCCGCGCCGCCCGCCGACTGCAGCAGCACGACCGTGAGCACGATCGTCCCCACGAAGAGCAGCAGCAGCTTCAGCGAGTTGAACAGCGAGGGCTTCAGCCCGCTCACCGAGCCGCGCCGCCGCCACACGAAGAGCATGATGCCGACCGTCAGCGGTGTGATGAGGAGCAGGACGACGGAGGCCGTCAGCATGTTCTCCAGCATCTCGTCGAAGGCGAAGCCGCCCTCGACGAAGGTGTACACACCGATCGCGGCGACCGTCCCGGCGATGAGACGGATCTTCTTCAGCTGTTCCACCGTCGGGTCGACGGACTGAGGTATCCACGCCGGATGGAACACGGCGCGTGCCGCGTACTTCGGTTTCCACAGCGACCCCGCCGTCAGCGCGCCGCCCGTCCAGCTTCCTTGTGAACCAGCCACCGTGCACTCCCCCGAGCCATGGCTTCCATGATCGTCGGGGATTCTACGGGAAGCGGACGGCACCTCGCCGCCCGCTTTCCGCGATCTGCGGTCACGAACGGCCGCGCAGCTCCCGGTACTTGGCCACCAGAGCCTTGGTCGACGCGTCGAGACCCGGAACGTCCGCGCCCTCGGTCAGCGCGGGTTCCACGCGCCGGGCGAGGACCTTGCCGAGCTCCACTCCCCACTGGTCGAAGGAGTCGATGTTCCAGACGGCTCCCTGTACGAACACCTTGTGCTCGTACAGCGCCACGAGCTGTCCGAGCACCGACGGCGTCAGCTCGCGCGCGAGGATCGTCGTGGTCGGGTGGTTGCCCTGGAACGTCTTGTGCGCGACGAGTTCCTCGGCCACCCCCTCGGCCCGTACCTCGTCCGGTGTCTTGCCGAACGCGAGGGCCTGCGTCTGCGCGAAGAAGTTCGCCATCAACAGGTCGTGCTGCGCCTTGAGTTCGTCGCTCAGCTCGGCCACGGGTTCGGCGAAGCCGATGAAGTCCGCCGGGATCATCTTCGTGCCCTGGTGGATCAACTGGTAGTACGCGTGCTGCCCGTTCGTCCCCGGCGTCCCCCACACCACGGGACCGGTCTGCCACTCCACCGGAACGCCGTCCCGGCCCACGGACTTGCCGTTGGACTCCATGTCCAACTGCTGGAGGTACGCCGTGAACTTGGACAGGTAGTGGCTGTAGGGCAGCACCGCATGCGACTGGGCGTCATGGAAGTTGCCGTACCAGATGCCCAACAGGCCAAGGAGCAGCGGCACGTTGGACTCGGCGGGCGCGGTCCTGAAGTGCTCGTCGACGAGCCGGAACCCGTCGAGCATCTCCCGGAAGCGGTCCGGGCCGATGGCGATCATCAGGGACAGCCCGATCGCCGAGTCGTACGAGTACCGTCCGCCGACCCAGTCCCAGAACTCGAACATGTTGGCCGTGTCGATACCGAAGTCGCCGACCTTCTCGGCATTCGTCGACAGCGCCACGAAGTGCTTGGCGACGGCGGCCTCGTCACCGAGCGCGTCCAGCAGCCACTGCCGTGCCGAGGTCGCGTTGGTGATCGTCTCGATGGTGGTGAAGGTCTTGGAGGCGATGATGAACAGCGTCTCGGCCGGGTCCAGGTCGCGGGTCGCCTCGTGCAGGTCGGCGCCGTCCACGTTGGACACGAAGCGGACCGTGAGGTCGCGGTCGGTGAAGCTGCGCAGCACCTCGTACGCCATCGCCGGGCCGAGGTCGGAGCCGCCGATGCCGACGTTGACGACGTTCGTGATGCGCCTGCCGGTGTGCCCCTTCCACTCCCCGGAGCGGACGCGCTCGGCGAAGCCGGCCATCTTGTCGAGGACCGCGTGCACGCCCGGGACCACGTTCTCCCCGTCGACCTCGACCACCGCGTCCGGGGCGGCCCGCAGCGCGGTGTGCAGGACGGCCCGGTCCTCGGTGGTGTTGATCTTCTCGCCGTGGAACATGGCGTCCCGGAGGCCGAAGACATCGGTGGCGGCGGCCAGTTCGCGCAGCAGCCGCAGCGTCTCGTCGGTGACGAGGTGCTTGGAGTAGTCGACGTGCAGGTCCCCGACCTGGAGCGTGTATCCGGCGCCGCGACCCGGGTCGGCGGCGAACAGCTCGCGCAGTCGCACCTCGCCGAGCTCCTCGCGGTGCTTGGCCAGAGCGGTCCACTCGGGTGTCTGGTTGAGCCTCGTACGGCCGTCTGCGTTCATGTCCGACTTCAGCCTTCTTTCGTGCCTGTGCCAGCTGGTCCAACCTAATTGATCAGCGCGTGACATGAGCTGTCGCGGCGCCGTCCTGCGGTGCGACAACAGGTACGTCCGGCTTGAGCGCAGGTGTCAACGAGGCGACGGAGAGAACGAAGAAGCCGGCCGCGAGCAACGCCGGGGTGCCCCGCCCCCAGACCGTGGCGACGACACCGCCGAGGAGCGCGCCCAGGGGTGCTCCCGCGACCGCCAGGGTCCGGAAGGCCGAGCTGACCCGGCCCAGCATGTCGGCGGGGCTGCGCTGTTGCATGAGGGTCGTGGTGTTGACGTTCCACACCATGCCCATCAGTCCGAAGACGGCCATCGCCGCCACCATCGCGGTCAGGCTCCGCACGGTCCCCATCACGACGAGCGCGCCGATCTGCACGGTGCCGGCGAGCAGTATCGCCCGCACCCGTCCGGTGCGGGAGACCAGCCGGCGGTTGAGCGCTCCCCCGGCCAGGGAGCCGACGGTGTAGGCGGTCGTCGCCGCCGCGAACCCGGCTTGTCCCGCGCCGATCCAGTCGGTCACCAGCAGCACCATGGTGGCGATGAGGGCGCCCACGCCGACATTGCACAGGGCGGTTGCCGCGCACAGCCCGCGCAGGGCCCGGTCCCCGGCCAGGGCGCGCAGCCCCTCCGCGATCTCGCGGCGCAGGGTGCTGCCCGCCGGTCTCGGCTTCCGCGTGGGGGCGCCGGTCCGCAGGGAGGCCACCAGCGCCGCCGCCACCAGGAAGGTCGCCGCGTCGGCCACGAAGGGCACGGGGGCGCCGACCACCAGCAGCAGGGGTACGACGGGGGCGCCGAGCAGACCGCCGGCGATCTTCTGCCCGGTCATCAGCCGGGCGTTCGCACTGCCGAGGGCCTCGTCGTCCACCAGCGCGGGCAGCAGGGCGGTGGAGGCGTTGTCGAAGAGGGTCTGCAGGCTGGTCAGGGCGAAGGCCAGCGCGATCAGCAGCCCGACGGATGCCTGCCCGAGCGCCACGGCCGCCGCGAAACCGGCGACCAGCAGCCCTCGTAGCGCATCCACCGTCCACATCGCGCGCCGCTGGTCCACCCGGTCGGCGACCGCTCCGCCGAGCAGCCCGAAGACGATCCAGGGCAGATAGCCGCAGGCGGTGACCGCCGCTATGGCCAGGGGCTCGTCGGTCAGGGTGGCGGCCAGCAGGGGCAGCGCCGCCGTACGCAGCGCGTCACCGAAACTGGAGAGCACGGCGGCGCTCCACAGCCGCCCGAACCCTCCACGCCACGCGGGCACCCGCACACCCGCAGCCTCGACCGTCACCACAGCTTCCCCCTCACGATGAGCACGCCTTGCGGCATGCCCAAACCGTAGAGGTCACCACTGACATCGCGGTGGGCCTGTGGATAACGTGAGAACAGCTCCGGCCAGGCACCTCTCGGTGCCCGGCCGGCTGTCAATTCCTAGATCTCGCCCCGCAGTTTGGCGAGCGCCTCGGCGAGGATCGCCTCGCCGTCCGCATCGCTGCGCCGCTCCCGTACGTACGCGAGGTGCGTCTTGTACGGTTCGGTGCGCGGTGGGTCCGGCGGGTTGTCCCGGTCCTGTCCGGCGGGGAAGCCGCAGCGCGGACAGTCCCAGGTGTCGGGAACCTGCGCGTCGCTGGCGAAGCTGGGCTGCGTCTCGTGCCCGTTGGAGCACCAGAAGGAGATGCGCAGCCGTGGCGCGGACTCGCCACGCTCGGCCTCGCCCATCGGCCCCGCCCCGACCCGGCTTCCTCGGATCGCGTTGCCACTTGCCACGGTCGTAACTCCCTGCGTGATGGTGCCGCGAAGCGAGTCGGCGTTTTCGCTCCGTTGCGAGCGCCTCAGTCTACGTAAGGCCCAACGCGCGTCCAGTGATTGGAGTTACAGCCCCCACACCTAGACGCAAGCCCCATGATAGGCCGCGCTCAGGTGCGCGTACCGAACATGGGGCCTTACGTACGGAATGTGCGTGCCGGTCAGTTGTTCACCTTCATCAGAAGGCCGAGCACGATGATGCACGCGAACCACAGCAGACCGACCACGATGGTGATCCGGTCGAGGTTGCGCTCGGCGACCGAGGAGCCGCCGACGGAGGACTGCATACCGCCACCGAACATGTCGGAGAGGCCGCCGCCCTTGCCCTTGTGCATGAGCACCAGCAGCATCATCAGGCCGCTGAAGACGATCAGGGCGATCGAGAACCCCATAACCACGGCTGGACCAACTTCCTCGGATCTGGATGGACGACAGGGGCACAGCCTCAGAGCTGTGCCCCCGCCAGGGTACGACGGATCCCGCCTACCGCATACTCACTGCTTGCCGGATCGCCTCCGGGGCGCTCCGATCCGGTGTCGAGAGGCCGACCGTGCTCAGCCCTTCGGGCCTCCGCGCGCTCGGCCTCTCTACACCGGCCGCGCCCCTACGGCTCACTGGTCGCGGAAGCGCACGATCTTGACGAACTCGTCGGCATCGAGCGACGCACCGCCCACGAGCGCACCGTCGATGTCGGCCTGCGCCATGATCTCGGCGACATTGCCGGACTTCACGGAGCCGCCGTACTGGATGCGGACCTGGTCGGCCAGCTCCTGGCTGTAGAGCTCGGCGACCTTGCCACGGATGGCGGCGCAGACCTCCTGGGCGTCCTCGGCGCCGCAGACCTTGCCGGTGCCGATGGCCCACACCGGCTCGTAGGCGATCACGACGGACTCGGCCTGCTCGGCCGGGAGGTCCTTCAGACCGCCCTCGACCTGGGCGAGGGTGTGGGAGACGTGGTTGCCCGCCTCGCGGACGTCCAGCTCCTCGCCGACGCACAGGATCGGGGTCAGCCCGTGCTTGTAGGCGGCCTTGACCTTGGCGTTGACGATCTCGTCGGTCTCGGCGTGGTACTGGCGGCGCTCGGAGTGGCCGATCGCCACGTACGTGCACTTCAGCTTGGCGAGCATGGCACCGGAGATCTCGCCGGTGTAGGCGCCGGAGTCCTGCGCGGAGATGTCCTGGGCGCCGTACTTGATCTTGAGCTTGTCGCCGTCGACCAGGGTCTGCACGGAGCGCAGATCGGTGAAGGGCGGCAGGACGGCGACCTCGACGGCCTCGTAGTCCTTGTCGGCCAGGGCGAAAGCGAGCTTCTGGACGTGCGCGATGGCCTCGAGGTGGTTGAGGTTCATCTTCCAGTTACCCGCCATGATCGGCGTGCGAGTGGTCATGCGGGGTCAGTCCTCCAGTGCGGCGAGGCCGGGGAGCGTCTTGCCCTCGAGGTATTCGAGGGAGGCGCCGCCGCCGGTCGAGATGTGGCCGAACGCGTTCTCGTCGAAGCCCAGGATGCGAACGGCCGCGGCGGAGTCGCCACCGCCGACGACCGTGAAGGCCTGGGAGTCGAGGAGTGCCTGGGCGACCGCCTTGGTGCCCTCGGCGAATTCGGGGTGCTCGAAGACGCCCATCGGCCCGTTCCAGAAGACGGTGGCGGCGTCGGTGATCTTCGAGGCGTACAGCTTGCCGGACGCCGGGCCGATGTCCAGGCCCATCCGGTCGGCCGGGATGGCGTCCGCGGCGACGGTGGTGGCGTCGGCCGGGGCCTTGGTCTTCAGGTCCGGGAACGCGGGGGCGACCACGGCGTCGACCGGCAGAACCAGCTCGACACCGGTCTTCTCGGCGCGCTCGATGTACTCCAGGACCGCCGGGATCTGGTCCTCCTGGAGGAGGGAGGCGCCGACCTCGTGGCCCTTGGCCTTGAGGAAGGTGAAGGCCATGCCGCCGCCGATGAGGATGCGGTCGGCCTTGCCGAGCAACTGGTCGATGACGGCGAGCTTGTCGGAGACCTTGGCACCGCCGAGCACGACCACGTAGGGCCGCTGGACGTCGTCGGTGAGCTTCTTCAGGACGCCGACCTCGGTGGCGATGAGGTGGCCGGCGTAGTGCGGCAGGCGGGCCGGAAGGTCGAAGACCGAGGCGTGCTTGCGGTGCACCGCGCCGAAGCCGTCGCCCACGTACACGTCGGCGAGGGCGGCGAGCTGGTCGGCGAAGGCACCGCGCTCGGCGTCGTCCTTGGACGTCTCGCCGGCGTTGAAGCGCAGGTTCTCCACGACCGCGACCCGGCCGTCGGCGAGGCCGGCGACGGTGGCCGTGGCGGACTCGCCGACGGTGTCGGTCGCGAAGGCCACGTCGGCGCCGAGGAGTTCACCGAGGCGCGCGGCGGCGGGAGCGAGGGAGAAGGCCGGGTCCGGGGCGCCCTTGGGGCGGCCCAGGTGGGAGGCGACGACCACGCGGGCGCCCGCCTCGGCCAGTGCCTTGACGGTGGGCAGCACGGCGCGGATCCGGCCGTCGTCGGTGATCGTGGTGCCGTCCAGCGGCACGTTCAGGTCGGCGCGGACGAAGACCCGCTTGCCTGCGACGCCTTCGGCGAGAAGTTCGTCGATCGTCTTCATTGAGAGGGCTCCCGAGAGGACTGGTGGTGCTCGTGATCCTAAGAGGGCTGGTCTGTACGTGAGTCAGGGCCCGAGCGGCGCGTCGTTGCGCCGCCCGAGCCCTGCTCTCACATCAACGTGCCTGCTCTGTCGGTCAGAGCTGGTTGCCGACGAAGACCGTGAGGTCGACAAGTCGGTTGGAGTAGCCCCACTCGTTGTCGTACCAGCCGAGGATCTTCACCGTGTTGCCCTCCTGGACCATGGTCAGGGAGGAGTCGAAGGTGCAGGACGACGGGTCGCCGACGATGTCCGAGGAGACGATCGGGTCCTCGGTGTAGGTGAGGAAGCCCTTGAGGTCGCCGTCGTCGGAGGCCTTCTTGAACGCGGCGTTGACCTCGTCCTTGGTGACCTCGCGCTGCAGCGTCACGACCAGGTCGGTGGCCGAGCCGGTCGGGACCGGGACACGCATCGCGATGCCGTCGAGCTTGCCCTTGAGCTGCGGGAGGACCAGGGCGGTGGCCTTGGCGGCACCCGTCGTGGTCGGGATGATGTTCTCGGCGGCGGCGCGGGCGCGACGCAGGTCCGAGTGCGGGAAGTCCAGGATGCGCTGGTCGTTGGTGTACGCGTGGACCGTCGTCATCAGGCCCTTGACGATGCCGAAGTTCTCGTCCAGAACCTTGGCCATCGGCGCCACACAGTTGGTGGTGCAGGAGGCGTTGGAGATGACGTGGTGGTTGGCCGCGTCGTACTTGTCCTGGTTGACGCCCATCACGATGGTGATGTCCTCGTCCTTGGCCGGAGCCGAGATGAGGACCTTCTTGGCGCCACCGGCGATGTGCTTCTCGGCGTCGGCCTTCTTCGTGAAGATGCCGGTCGACTCGATGACGATGTCGACGCCCAGCTCGCCCCACGGGATGTCCGCGGGGTTGCGCTCGGAGAGCACCTTGATGGTGTGGCCGTCGACCGTGATGGTGTCGGCGGTGTGCGAGACCTCGGCCTTGAGACGGCCCAGGATGGTGTCGTACTTCAGCAGGTGAGCGGTGGTCGCAGTGTCACCCAGGTCGTTGACAGCCACGATCTCGATGTCAGCACCCTGCTCCAGCAGTGCGCGGAAGTAGTTGCGACCAATACGACCGAAGCCGTTGATGCCTACGCGGATCGTCACGAACCGATCTCCTCGTTGGTACGCCGGCTATGCGATGCCGGCGAGCTCTGTTTGGGATGTCCCCGACCGCCTACGACCCTACCTCCCACAAGCTCCCGCAGTGACATCGAGATGCCGCATACACGGGCAGGCGGTCCGTACCCGCCAGTAGGGGTACGGACCGCCCGGGCCGGAAGGCCCTGTCGCTCGAATTGGTTACGGAGAGTCAGTCACCGTTGACCGGTGTGTTCACTTTCCGAGAGCCGCGAGCGCCTTGCCGAGCAGGGTCGTGCGGTCGGCCGCCGCGGTGACGTGTTCCAGGCCGAAGCCCAGGAGCACGGTGTCATCCGTGGTGACCGCGCCGTACGTCTTGAACAGCTCTCCGGAGCGCCCCCAGTCCTTGACGACCGCCGGGCTGCCCGCGGGCGGTCCGGGGACGCTCCAGGCACCGAGCGACGTCTCGAAGCCCTCGGTCTCGACGGCGTTGCCGCCGATCACCACGGACGCGTTGTCGGCGAGGACGCCGCGGCCGCCGGATCCGGGGTCGGTGATGTAGCTGAGGGAGACCTCGACCCTCTTGCCGGCGTACGCGGAGAGGTCGAAGGAGACCTCCTGCCAGCCGGGCGACGCCCCGGTGAAGCTGTTCCACTGGCCGCTGGTGCCGGAGGCCGTGCAGCCGCCGTCGCCGAGGGTCAGATACCGCTTGAGTGCGGGATGGGCCGCGATGAAGTACCCGGCGTCGCACTCCGCGGGCACGGCGGTGCTGGTTTTGCCGTTCCTGTCCGGGAGCGTGGTCCAGTCGTCGGCCCCGGCCGTGTGGGCCTCCAGGACGGCGTGGTCGTAGCCCTCCTCGGTGCTCCACAGCAGCCGGGTGCTGAGCGTGGGTGCCTGGGCGGCGGTCACCGAGGTGAGGTCGATGGTGCGGGTGAGGCGGTTCCAGGCGTAGTCGCTGTGCGTGACGGCCGCCATGGAGGCGCCTTCGTAGGGCCCGTACGGGTTGGCCGTGCCGGGGTAGGTGCCGCCGCCCGCGCTCGCGAACTGCGGGAACGTGGCGACCGGCAGGGTGTCCGAGGTGACGCTGAACGACCCGGCCGTGTCGAGCGGGTTGCCCGGGGCCGCGCCGAGCGCTCCGCCGGCTCCGGCGAGTTTGCCGACGCCCTGGAAGGCGGTGGTGCCCGGCAGGGACGTACGGGTGTAGGCGCCCAGGTAGTACTGGCTGAAGTCGTTCGACAGGGTGCCGCCGCCGAGGTCGACGTTGCCGCCGGCCCGCTCGCCGGCCTCGATCAGCTTGCCGCCCTCGTTGAGGAAGGCCCGCAGCTGGAGCTGGGTGGCGTTGCCCGGGACGCTCGCGCCGGTGTAGTGGACGACCGTCCTGAAGTGGTCCAGGACGCCGAGCGCGTCGGGCGTGCCCTGGGTGGCGACGTCCCAGACGATCGCCTTGCGGCCGTTGGCCTTCAGGGCGTCGACGTAGGTCTGCGCCTGTGTGGCGGCCGCGCCCTCCTCGGCGACCACGAGCACGTCCGCGCGCGGCCGCGCGGCCACGGTGTACGTGAAGTGCTCGCTGGAGGTGCGCTTCCCGCTCCGCGTCTCGCCGGTGAACCACACCTCGACCTTGTCGCCCGGGTCGCCGTCGGCGACCTTGGCGCGGTACTCGTCGAAGTAGAGGTTGTCGTCACCGCCGAACGTCTCTCCGCCCTTCCAGGCCCTGAGCGCCATGTCCTCGACACGGCCGCCGTTGACGCGGTACTTGAGCTCCTTGTCGCGCACGGACTTGCGGGCGACGACGGAGACCTCCTGGTCCGCGCCGCGCGAGTACGACGTGGTGAACGTCTTCGGGGTGAAGTCGGCGGCCTTCAGTCCGAGCGAGGACTTCGGCTGGTCGGGCCGGGCCGCGGACTCGGCGACGGAGAGCGCGAACGGGATGTTCTTCTCGAACTCCTGCTGGATCAGCTTCTCGTCGTCCGGGAAGTTGAAGACCGACTGGCAGTCGGCCGCGTTCCACTGGTCGTCGGGGTAGAGGTCCGACGCGGTCTGACAGGTCGACATCTCGGGGGTGAACATCGCCAGCCCGTTGACGTTCGACGCGTGGCCGTCCGCCTCGCCGTTGGTGGTGTACAGCTCCGAGGAGACCTGGGGCCGGTAGCCGGGGATCGCGGAGTTCTCCGGGGTGCCGGCGAGGGATTTGTAGAGGACGTCGTCCGGCGTGTCGGTGGCCACCTGCCAGCCGACGCCGTAGAGGAGAAGCTCGGCGGCGGAGTGATAGTTGATGCCGTACGTGAAGCCGATCCGCTTCTGGAAGGCGTCGATGGCCTTGGTCTCGGGCTCGGAGCCCGGGCTCGTGCCGCGGTAGGTCTCGCTGGTGGGGGTGGGTGACGAACCCTCGTTGTCGTAGCCCCACTTGTAGGAGAAGTTGCGGTTGAGGTCGACGCCGTCGCCGACGGCGATGGTGCCGTCGGCGTTGTTGTCCCGCAGGTTCTTGCGCCACAGACGGGAGTCGTCGCCCTGGAAGGTGTAGTCGTAGCCGTCGGGGTTGGCCGAGATGACGAACCACAGCTCGGTCGAGTCGACGATCTTCTTGATGCGCTTGTCGGACTTGTAGTTGTCGACGTAGTGGTGGAGCAGCCGTCTGGTCATCTCCGGCGTGATCCACTCGCGCGCGTGCTGGTTGGACATGTACAGCACGGAGGGCTTGGCGCCGTCCTTGGTCTTCTTCGCGTTCTTGGTGAGCTTGAGCGCGAGGATGTCCTGGCCGTTGACCGTCTTGCCGATGGAGACGACCTTGGTGAGGCCGGGGTTCTGCTGGCCGGTGCGGAGGATCTCCTCCTTGATGTTCCCGGCTCCGCTGTACGGGCGGTACACACCGTCGGCGGCCGCCTCGACACGCTTCTCCGCCTTGGCGGACAGGGTGTGCTCGGTGAGGTCGACGCCCTGTTTCTCGAGCTTGTCCGCCTGTTGGTCGGTCAGGTAGACCTCGACGGTCGCGGTGCCCTTGGCGGGTACCTGCTCACTCAGTTCGTGGCTGTCCTGCCCGGCCGCCAGCAGCAGGGGTACCTGCTGATTGGTGACCTCGGCCCGGAAGACCTTGATCTCGTCGGGATCGGGAGAGCCCGCGCTCTCCGCCGCCTGGGCGATGGGTGCGATGCCCGCACCGCCCAGGAGGAGTGCGCCGACAGCGAGGATCGGTCTCGCTCTTCGTCTCATGTGCCCCCCTTGCGTGTGTCCGCCACAGCAGCGAACAGATGCCAGGCTCATGACAGTTCATGATCCAGTCAAGGGGGCCTCAAGGACGGACAAACGCCGGTGCCGACACTCCGATGGAGTATCGGCACCGGCGTGGTGACGGTGAGTCAGCCCACGAAGTTGTCGGCCATCTCCTCGGTGATGCTGGATTCCGTGCCCGGAATGCCGAGATCCTGGGCCCGCTTGTCGGCCATCGCCAGCAGTCGGCGGATCCGGCCGGCGACGGCGTCCTTGGTCAGCGGCGGGTCGGCGAGCGCACCGAGCTCCTCCAGGGAGGCCTGCTTGTGATCCATGCGCAGGCGTCCGGCGGCCGCGAGGTGCTCGGGGACCTCGTCGCCGAGGATCTCCAGCGCGCGCTGGACCCGGGCACCGGCGGCGACGGCAGCACGCGCCGAGCGACGCAGGTTGGCGTCGTCGAAGTTGGCGAGACGGTTCGCCGTGGCCCGCACCTCGCGCCGCATCCGGCGCTCCTCCCAGGCCAGCACCGACTCATGGGCGCCGAGCCGGGTGAGCAGCGCCCCGATCGCGTCGCCGTCGCGGACGACCACCCGGTCCACCCCGCGCACCTCGCGGGCCTTCGCGGCGATGGAGAGCCGACGAGCGGCGCCGACCAGGGCGAGCGCGGCCTCCGGACCCGGGCAGGTCACCTCCAGCGAGGAGGAACGACCGGGCTCGGTCAGGGAGCCGTGCGCCAGGAAGGCCCCGCGCCAGGCGGCCTCGGCATCGCAGGTGGCCCCGGAGACGACCTGCGGGGGCAGACCGCGGATCGGGCGCCCCCGGCCGTCGACCAGGCCGGTCTGCCGGGCCAGCTGGTCACCACCGGCGACCACGCGCACCACGTAACGCGAACCGCGGCGCAGTCCGCCCGGAGCCATCACGATCAGCTCGGAGCTGTGGCCGAAGATCTCCAGGATGTCCCGCTTGAGCCGACGGGCCGCCATCGCGGTGTCCAGCTCCGCCTCGATCACGATGCGCCCGCTCACCAGGTGGAGGCCGCCGGCGAACCGCAGAATGGCGGAGACCTCCGCCTTTCTGCAGCAGGTACGGGTGACGGGGAGCCGGGAGATCTCATCCTTCACCGCTGCCGTCATCGCCATGGGCCGATCCTTCCATGCATCCGAAAAATACGGTCGTACGCGGCGGCCAACAGCTCCGGGTCGTGCCTCGGGGTCCCATCGGGCCGGGCCACCGGCGCCAGCTCGACCGCGGCACCGAACCGCTTGGCGGCATCGGTCAGGGAATCGCGGTCGGGCACGGCGGCCTGGTCGGCCAGCACCACGTCCAGGGCGAGTTTAGGGGCGTGTCGTCCCAAAACCTCCAAATGACGCTGCGGGGAGAAGCCATCGGTTTCTCCGGGCTGCGGTGCGAGGTTCAGCGAGAGCACCCGGCGCGCCTTCGTCTGGGTGAGGGCGTCCAGGAGTTCGGGCACCAGCAGATGCGGGATGACCGAGGAGAACCAGGAGCCGGGTCCGAGCACCACCCAGTCCGCGTCGAGGACGGCGGCGACGGCCTCGGGGACGGCGGGCGGGTCGTGCGGGACGACGTGCACGGACTGCACCTCGCCGGGGGTGAGGGCGACGGTCGCCTGTCCCCGGACGGTGTCCACGTCCTCGGGCCGCTCCGGGTCATGCCCCTTGACCAGGGCCTGGAGCTCCAGGGGTACGGCGGACATGGGCAGCACCCGGCCGTGCGCGCCCAGCAGCCTGCCGACCAGGTCGAGGGCCTGGACAGGGTCGCCGAGCTGCTCCCACAGGGCGACGATCAGCACGTTGCCGACCGCGTGGTCATGCAGGTCGCCCTTGGACTGGAAGCGGTGCTGGATGACACGGGCCCAGGTCTGGCCCCAGTCGTCGTCGCCGCACAGCGCGGCCAGCGCCTTGCGCAGATCGCCGGGCGGCAGTACGCCCAGCTCGTCGCGGAGCCGCCCGCTGGAGCCGCCGTCGTCGGCCACGGTGACGACGGCGGTGAGGTCGCCGGTGATCCGGCGCAGTGCGGCGAGCGAGGCGGACAGGCCCATGCCGCCGCCGAGCGCGACGACCTTGGGCTGGGCGCCGCGGCGGCGCGGCTTGGCGCCGCGGGCCTCCACGGGGCGGGTCGCGCGTCCCTCGGGCACGACCCGGCGCAGCCTGCTCAGCCGCGGAGAACGTCCTGTCATTCCCGTCCCATGTCCCGGTGTACGACCACCGTCTCCACGCCCTGGGAGGCGAGTCGGGCGGCGAGCTTCTCGGAGGTGGCGACGGAGCGGTGCTTGCCGCCGGTGCAGCCGACGGCGATCGTCACGTACCGCTTGCCCTCGCGGCGGTAGCCGGCGGCGATGAGCTGGAGCAGCTCGGAGTAGCGGTCGATGAACTCCTTCGCGCCGGGCTGGTTGAAGACGTACGCCGACACCTCCTCGTTGAGGCCGGTGAAGGGGCGCAGCTCCGGGACCCAGTGCGGGTTGGGCAGGAACCGCATGTCCACGACCAGGTCGGCGTCGACCGGGAGGCCGTACTTGAAGCCGAAGGACATGACGGTGGCCCGCAGCTCGGGCTCCTCCTCGCCGGCGAACTGGGCGTCCATCTTGGCGCGCAGCTCGTGGACGTTGAGGCTGGAGGTGTCGATGACCAGGTCGGCGTCGCCGCGCAGCTCGCGCAGCAGCTCGCGCTCGGCGTCGATGCCGTCGACGATGCGGCCGTCGCCCTGGAGGGGATGCGGGCGGCGCACCGACTCGAAGCGGCGGACCAGGGCCTCGTCGGAGGACTCCAGGAAGACGATCCGCCGGGTGACGTGCTTGGCCTCGAGGTCGGCGAGGGATTCGCGCAGGTTGTCGAAGAAGCGGCGGCCGCGGACGTCGACGACGACCGCGATCCGGGCGACGTTGCCCTGGGAGCGGGCGCCGAGCTCCACCATGGTGGGGATCAGCGCGGGCGGCAGGTTGTCGACGACGAACCAGCCGAGGTCCTCCAGACACTTGGCGGCGGTCGACCGGCCGGCTCCGGACATGCCGGAGATGATCACCAGCTCGGGGATGGCCGCCTCGGGGAGTCCGGCGGGCTCGCCGGTCGTGCCCGTGCTCACTTGTGCTCCGTCTCCGTCTTGGCTCTGTTGGCCTTCGTTCTCGTTCACACTCATGTCTCCTGCCCCCGTCGTTCGTCCGGGGTGCCCGCCGTCACGGGCTCCCCACCGGAACCCATGGTGTCGGGTTCCTCTTCCATGATCTCTCCAGTAGCTGTGTTCACCGCGGGCGCGGCGGGTGCCGCCTGGGCGAGGGCCACGGCGATGGTCTCTGCCGTTTTGCGGCCTATGCCGGGGACCTCGCAGATCTGGTCGATGGTGGCAGATCGAAGTTTCTTCAACGAGCCGAAATGTTTGAGAAGCGCCTGCTTGCGTGTCTCACCGAGGCCCGGGACGTCGTCCAGGGGGCTCGCCCGGAACCGCTTGGCCCGCTTGGCGCGCTGGTAGGTGATCGCGAAGCGGTGGGCCTCGTCGCGGACGCGCTGGAGCAGATAGAGGCCCTCGCTGGTGCGGGGCAGGACCACCGGGTCGTCCTCGTCGGGCAGCCAGACCTCCTCCAGGCGCTTGGCGAGGCCGCAGACGGCGATGTCGTCGATGCCGAGCTCGTCCAGGGCCTTCTTGGCCGCGGCGACCTGGGGCTGTCCGCCGTCGACGACGAGGAGCTGGGGCGGGTAGGCGAACTTCTTGGGGCGGCCGTCGTCCTCCTTGAGGCCGTTGCCGGGCTCACCGGCGAGGCCGTCCTCGTGGCCGTCCTCCACCCACTCGCCGGTCTTCTCCTTCTCGGCGAGATAGCGCCGGAAGCGGCGGCTGATCACCTCGTGCATCGAGCGGACGTCGTCCTGGCCCTCGAAGCCCTTGATCTGGAAGCGGCGGTACTCGCTCTTGCGCTGCAGACCGTCCTCGAAGACGACCATGGAGGCCACGACGTCGTCGCCCTGGAGGTGCGAGATGTCGAAGCACTCGATCCGCAGCGGCGCGCTGTCCAGGTCGAGGGCCCCGGCGATCTCCTCCAGCGCGCGCGAGCGCGTGGTCAGGTCGGAGGCACGCTTGGTCTTGTGCAGCGCGAGGGTCTGCAGGGCGTTGCGCTGCACGGTCTCCATCAGCGCCTTCTTGTCGCCGCGCTGCGGGATGCGCAGCGAGACGTTCGAACCCCGGCGGCCGGTGAGCCACTCCTGGACCGGCTCGACGGGGTCGGGCAGGGCCGGGACGAGGACCTCCTTGGGGACGGAGTCCCCGCTCTCCTCGCCGTAGAGCTGCTGGAGGGCGTGCTCGACGAGGGCGCCTGTGGTGATCTCCTCGACCTTGTCGGTGACCCAGCCACGCTGGCCGCGCACGCGTCCGCCGCGGACGTGGAAGATCTGCACGGCGGCTTCGAGCTCGTCCTCGGCGACCGCGATGAGGTCGGCGTCGGTCGCGTCGGCGAGCACGACGGCGCTCTTCTCCATGGCCTTCTTCAGGGCCTCGATGTCGTCGCGCAGGCGGGCCGCCCGCTCGTACTCCATCTCCTCGGCCGCCTCCGTCATCTGCTTCTCCAGGCGGCGCAGATACGTCCCGGTCCGGCCTGCCATGAAGTCGCCGAAGTCCTCGGCGAGTTCGCGGTGCTCGTCGGCGGAGACGCGGCCCACGCAGGGCGCGGAGCACTTTCCGATGTAGCCGAGGAGGCAGGGGCGGCCGGTGCGGGCGGCGTTCTTGAACACGCCGGCGGAGCAGGTGCGGACGGGGAAGACACGCAGCAGGAGGTCGACGGTGTCGCGGATCGCCCACGCGTGTCCGTAGGGCCCGAAGTACCTGACGCCCTTCTTCTTGTGACCGCGCATCACCTGTACGCGCGGGAACTCCTCGTTCATCGTCACCGCGAGGTACGGGTAGCTCTTGTCGTCGCGGTACTTGACGTTGAACCGGGGGTCGTACTCCTTGATCCAGGAGTACTCCAGCTGCAGGGCCTCGACCTCCGTGGACACCACCGTCCACTCCACGGACGCGGCCGTGGTCACCATCGTGCGGGTGCGGGGGTGCAGGCTCGCCAGGTCCTGGAAGTAGTTCGCCAGGCGCTGGCGCAGGCTCTTCGCCTTTCCGACGTAGATCACCCGGCGGTGCTCGTCGCGGAATCGGTAGACCCCGGGAGAGTCCGGGATCTGTCCCGGCCTGGGGCGGTAACTGGAGGGGTCGGCCATGTCTCCCACCCTACTGGCGGGGGCTGACAGTCCGACGGGGCCGGTGACGAGCCGGGGACGAGGGCCGGGCGACCTCGACCTGGACTCCAGGAACGTCAGGACGGCCAGGACCCGGCGATGACCGTCCGTGTCCTCCGTTGGAGCGGTCCTCTGCCATGAGGGCCAGGACCTCACTCTCACGGGAGCTGAGGTGGGACAGGGGGTCGTCGCGGCGCCGGGCCGTGAAGAGTTCGTGGACCGTGCAGGATCGCCGGCTCCGCGCCCTCGCGTTCGGCGGCCTCGATGGCCCGTACGAGGGCGATGTGGGCGTCCGCCGCACGGCCCGAGGTCCGGGTGGGGCTCCCCGATGCGAACACGGCGACATGGTCGAGCAGGGCGTCCTCGATGCCCGCGTAGTCGCGGCGGAGCTCGCCGGCAATGTCACGTCCGTGATCATCCTGATCTCCACACACTCCCCGGACGACTTCGAGGAACTCGTGGCCGCCGGCCCGGCGCGCGGCCTTCTTCACAAGTCCGCGCTCTGCGCACGGGCGATCAGAGACGTACTGGGCAACGACGGCTCGGGCGCGCCGACTTGACTTCTCCAGGCCGTATCCCGGCCAGGAGCGCGTGACTGTTGGGCATGAGGTGTTGTCGGGACTTGGTCAACACGCTTCAATGCGGGGGAACTCGGGATCGTGAAGAACGGCGTACGGATGTGAAGACGCCCCGATCCCGGTGCGAATCCGCACGAACGGTCTGACCAGCCGTCGTGACCACACAGAAAGGCCCCTGCATGCCGCACGCCACACAGCACGGGGACGTCTCCGCCGTCGCCGACGCGGAACTGGACACGGCCCTGCGAGGCGGCCCCTTCCATGTCGCCCTGCGGGCGGCGATAGCCGCCCGCGGACTGCCGCTCCAGCGCGTGCAGCACCATCTGTCGCGCTACGGGGTCAAGGTCGGCGTGACCAGCCTGAGTTACTGGCAGCAGGGTGCGCGCCGCCCCCAGCGCCCCGAGTCGCTGCGCGCGGTGCGGGCCCTGGAGGAGATCCTCCAGCTGCCGGAGGAGTCACTGATCCGGCTTCTCGCCGAGGCTGACGCGCACGCGGCCGGCCAGCGCCCCGCCGTCCGCTCCTACCGTTCCCTGGTCGAGGCCTCCGGCGTACTGGAGCGGCTGCTGGCCGAGCTGGACTCACCGCCGGACGGCGGGCTGCACACCCTCGGGCACCACGAGCGGGTACGGATAGGGGGACGCCGGGAGCTTCTCGGGCGCGAGTCGCACCACATCGTGCGCGCCCACCAGGACGGCGTCGACCGGTTCGTGGCCGTGCACCACGGCGACCCGGGGTGCGTGCCGGAGCGCATGCAGGTGCATGCCCTGGAGAACTGCCGCACGGGACGCGTCCGCTCCCACCACGGGACCGGCGTGTTCGTGGCCGAGCTGCTGTTCGACACCCGGCTGCGGGCCGGCGACACCTTTCTGTTCCGCTACGGCGTCGAGGACGGCACGGCGGGTGTCTCCCGCGAGTACATCCGCGGGTTCGGCCCGTCCGGCGGGCAGTACGCGCTCCAGGTGCGCTTCGACGAGAGCGCCCTGCCGGCCCGCTGCCACAGGTTCACCCAGCACTCGGCGGCGGCCCCGCGCAGCGGGCGCCAGGAACTGGCGCTCACCGGGACGCACCGGTCGGTGCACATCGTCGAGCCGCGGGTGCGGACGGGGATCGTGGGGATCGGCTGGGACTGGGAGTGAGCCGCCTGGGATCCGCCTGACGTAAACGCTTGCGCAAGCGTTTACGTCAGGCGACGGATGAGATACGTTCCTGGCCTGAGCGGTGTCCGCCGAGGCGTGTCGCCCGAGGGCTGTCCAGGAGGAGCGTCATGCCGACCATGGCCGATGTCGCACGCTGTGCGGGCGTGTCCGTGGCGACCGTCTCGCACGTGCTCAACGACACCCGACCGGTGCTCCCGCACACCCGCCAGGCCGTCCTGGACGCCATCGACGAGCTCGGCTACACACCCAACACCCTGGCCCGCTCCCTGGTGACCTCCCGCACCCGCTCCATCGGGCTCGCGGTGTCGGCGATCACCAATCCGTACTTCACGGAGATCCTCCAGGGCGTCGAGGCGGAGGTCCTGGAGCGCGGCTACAGCCTGCTGATCGCCGATCCGCACGACGACCCCGCCCATGAACGCAAGGTCGTCCAGCTGCTGCACGAGCGGCGGGTGGACGGCATGATCGTCGCGCCCTCCGCGGACCCCGGGGAGCTGCTGGCCTACCTCGGCCGCCATGCCGTCCCCACGGTGCTCCTCGACCGTGTCGTCGACACCGCGCCGCCCTTCGACCAGGTCTGCGCCGAGAACACGGCGCCGATGAGCGAGCTGGTCGCCCATCTCGCCGTGCTCGGCCACCGGCGGATCGGGCTGGTGGCGGGGCTGCCCGGGCTCAGCACCAGCGGTGAGCGGGTCGCCGGGTACCGTGGCGGGCTCGCGGCCGCCGGGCTGCCGTACGACGAACGGCTCGTGGTCCACGGCGACTCCGCGTCGGCCGGTGCCGAGCGGGCCACCGCGGCGCTGCTGGCCCTGCCCGAACCGCCGACGGCGCTCGTCACCGCCAACAACGCGATGACCATCGGCGCGCTGCGCGCCCTGCGCGACCACGGCCTCACCGTGCCCGGCGACGTCGCCCTGTGCTGCTTCGACGACTTCGCCTGGGCCGACCTCTTCTCCCCTCGGCTCACCGCGATCGCCCAGCCCAGCAAGGAGATCGGCGCCCGGGCGGTGCGGGTGCTCCTGGAGCGCCTGGCCGATCCGGACCGGCCGGCCCGGACGGTCCGCCTGCCCTGCGCCCTCGTGCACCGCACGTCGTGCGGGTGCCCCGAGGAGGCGGTGGTGTCCGGATGACCGCTGCCGGAGGGGGCCGAGCTGCTCCGGCGGCCGGCCGAAGTCGCCGGGGTGTCACGACGGCGGTTGCCCGAACAGGCCGGGAGCACCCGACAGGGGCTGCCCGAGGGGCGGTTGCCCTCTCCGCCGCCTGTGCCCGTACCGCGGGAGAGCCCCGCGAGCCCGAGAAAGGAACACGTTCGTGATCGTCGTCGCCGGTGAGGCTCTCATCGACCTGGTACCGCAGGGCACGGGAGCCCTGGCGGGACTGACGCCCGCGCTCGGCGGCGGCCCGTACAACACGGCCGTCGCCCTCGGCCGCCTCGGCTCCCCCGCCGCCTTCTGCTCCCGTACGTCGTCCGACGCGTTCGGCGAGGCCCTGCTCGACGGGCTGCGCCGGACGTCGGTGGACGTGTCGGCGGTGCAGCGCGGGCCGGAACCGACCACTCTGGCGGTCGCCACGATCGACGCGAGCGGCTCGGCCGCCTACTCCTTCTATGTCGAGGGCACCGCCGACCGGCTGTTCACGGCCCCCGCCGCCCTTCCCGCCGGTACGCGCGCGGTGTCCTTCGGCACCTGCTCGCTCGTCCTGGAGCCGGGGGCGAGCGCCTACGAGGAGCTGATGCGGACCGCCGCCGCGCAGGGCGTGTTCACCGCGCTCGACCCGAACATCCGGGCCGGGCTGATCCCCGATCCGGACGCCTACCGGGCCCGGTTCAAGAGCTGGCTGCCGTCGGTGGCCCTGCTCAAGCTCTCCGAGGAGGACGCGCAGTGGCTGGGGGGCACCCCGCACGAGTGGCTGGCCGCGGGACCCTCGGCCGTCGTGATCACTCGGGGCGGTGACGGTCTGACCGCGTTCACCCGGGACGGCTCGGAGCACTCCGTGCCGGGCGAGAAGGTCGACGTCGTCGACACGATCGGGGCCGGTGACACGGTGAATGCGGCACTCCTGCACGGCCTGTCCGTCCGGGACGCCCTGTCCGCCGAGGCGCTCCTGGGACTGGGCGCCGACGGCTGGACGAGGCTGCTGCGATTCGCGGCGCGGGCAGCCGCGATCACCTGCTCCCGGGCGGGGGCGGAACCGCCGTACGCCTCCGAACTCGGGGACGTGTAGGGGGCGTTCGGCCTTCCGCCGATTCCACTGTTCAGGAGTCAAGGTGCGTCGCGGCCGCAGGGATCGGGCGGCTGATCCTGCAACGATCGGCGCCCCGCGGGGAGTTCCCACGGGGCGCCGAACTTTTCCGTATTTCTCAGGACCTGTCCCCTATGGGGTTCAGGCCTTGCGGGCCCGCGTCGCCTTCTTCGCGGGTGCCGCCTTCTTGGTGACGGCGGCCGCCTTCTTGGTCGCCGCGGTGCCGGCGGCCTTGGTCGTCCTCGCCGTGGCCGTCTTCTTCGCCGCGGTCTTGGCGGCGACGGTCTTCCTGGCCGCCGCCTTGCGCGGGGCCTTCACCGAGGACGCGTCGCTGATCCGGTCGGCGCCCAGAACCTCCCGCAGGAACTTGCCGGTGTGGCTGGCGGGGACTCCGGCGACCTCCTCGGGGGTGCCCTCGGCGACGACGAGACCGCCGCCCGCGCCACCCTCGGGGCCCATGTCGACGACCCAGTCGGCGGTCTTGATCACGTCGAGGTTGTGCTCGATGACGATGACCGTGTTGCCCTTGTCGACCAGGCCGGCGAGGACCTTCAGCAGCTTGCTGATGTCCTCGAAGTGCAGACCGGTGGTCGGTTCGTCCAGGACGTAGACCGTGCGTCCGGTGGAGCGCTTCTGCAGCTCGCTGGCGAGCTTCACGCGCTGGGCCTCGCCGCCGGACAGCGTGGTCGCGGACTGGCCGAGGCGGACATAACCGAGACCGACGTCGTTGAGCGTCTTGAGGTGGCGGTTGATCGCCGGAACGGCCTCGAAGAAGTGCATGGCTTCCTCGATGGGCATGTTCAGGACCTCGGCGATGGACCTGCCCTTGTAGTGGACCTCCAGGGTCTCCCGGTTGTACCGGGCACCGTGGCAGACCTCGCACGGGACATACACGTCCGGGAGGAAGTTCATCTCGATCTTGATCGTGCCGTCGCCCGAGCAGTTCTCGCAGCGGCCGCCCTTGACGTTGAAGGAGAAGCGGCCGGGCAGATAGCCGCGGACCTTCGCCTCGGTGGTCTCGGCGAACAGCTTGCGGACGTGGTCGAAGACGCCGGTGTACGTCGCCGGGTTGGACCGCGGGGTGCGGCCGATGGGCGACTGGTCGACGTGCACGACCTTGTCGACGAGGTCGTCGCCGTCCACGCGCGTGTGGCGTCCCGGGACGCTCCTGGCGCCGTTCAGCTCACGGGCCAGGTGGGTGTACAGGATGTCGTTGACCAGCGTGGACTTGCCGGAGCCGGAGACGCCGGTGACCGCGGTGAACACACCGAGCGGGAACGAGACGTCGATGTCCTGGAGGTTGTTCTCCCGGGCACCGTGCACCGTGAGCCGGCGGGACGGGTCCTGCGGGCGCCGGATGTCGGGGAGCGGGATCGCCTTCTTGCCGGACAGGTACTGGCCGGTCATGGACTCGTCGTTGGTGAGCAGCTCCTTCAGGGAGCCGCTGTGCACGACCTTGCCGCCGTGCTCACCGGCGCCGGGGCCGATGTCGACGATCCAGTCGGCGACCTTGATGGTGTCCTCGTCGTGCTCGACGACGATGAGCGTGTTGCCCATGTCGCGCAGCCGGACCAGGGTCTCGATCAGCCGGTGGTTGTCGCGCTGGTGCAGACCGATGGACGGCTCGTCCAGGACGTAGAGCACGCCGACGAGGCCGGAGCCGATCTGGGTGGCCAGGCGGATGCGCTGGGCCTCGCCGCCGGACAGGGTGCCGGCCGCGCGGTTGAGCGAGAGGTAGTCGAGGCCGACGTCGACGAGGAACTTCAGCCGCTCGTTGACCTCCTTCAGCACCCGCTCGGCGATCTTCTTGTCGCGGTTGTTGAGCTTCAGCTCGCCCAGGAAGTCCGCGCAGTCGCTGATGGACATCGCGGAGACCTCGGCGATGGACTTCCCCATCACCGTGACCGCGAGGACGATCGGCTTGAGGCGGGTGCCCTCACAGGTGGGGCAGGGCACCTCGCGCATGTAGCCCTCGAAGCGCTCACGGCTGGCGTCGCTCTCGGACTCGCTGTGCCGGCGCTTGACGAAGGGGACGGCCCCTTCGAACGGCGTCGTGTAGACCCGCTCGCGGCCGTACCGGTTCCGGTAGCGGACCTCGATCTGCGTCTTGTGGCCGTGGAGAAGGGCCTTCTTGGCGCGCTGGGGCAGGCCCGCGAAGGGGATGTCGGTCCGGAAGCCCAGCGCGTCCGCGAGGGCGCCGATCAGCCGGCTGAAGTAATCCTTGGTGTGGCCGTGCGACCAGGGGTGGATGGCGCCCTCGTCGAGGGACTTGTCCTCGTCGGGGACGATCAGCTCGGGGTCGACCTCCATACGGGTGCCGATGCCGCTGCACTCGGGGCAGGCGCCGAAGGGGGAGTTGAAGGAGAAGGAACGCGGCTCCAGCTCCTCGAAGGACAGGTCGTCGTACGCGCAGTACAGGTGCTCCGAGTACAGGCGCTCGCGCTCGGGGTCGTCCGCGGGGAGGTCGACGAAGTCGAGGACGACCATGCCGCCGGCCAGGCCGAGGGCGGTCTCCACGGAGTCGGTGAGCCGGCGCTTGGCGGACTCCTTCACCGTGAGGCGGTCGATGACCACCTCGATGGTGTGCTTCTCCTGCTTCTTCAGTGTGGGCGGCTCGGAGAGCTGGATGATCTCGCCGTCCACGCGCGCGCGGCTGTAGCCCTTGGTCTGGAGGTCGGCGAAGAGGTCGACGAACTCGCCCTTGCGCTCGCGCACCAGCGGCGACAGCACCTGGAAGCGGCTCCCCTCCGGCAGCTCCAGGACCTTGTCGACGATGGCCTGCGGCGACTGGCGCGCGATCGGGCGGCCGCACTCGGGGCAGTGCGGCTTGCCGATCCGCGCGAAGAGCAGCCGGAGGTAGTCGTAGACCTCGGTGATGGTGCCGACCGTCGAGCGCGGGTTGCGAGAGGTCGACTTCTGGTCGATGGAGACCGCGGGCGAGAGGCCCTCGATGAAGTCGACGTCCGGCTTGTCCATCTGGCCGAGGAACTGGCGGGCGTACGAGGAGAGCGACTCCACGTACCGACGCTGACCTTCGGCGAAGATCGTGTCGAAGGCCAGGGAGGACTTGCCCGACCCGGACAGGCCCGTGAAGACGATGAGCGAGTCACGCGGCAGGTCGAGCGAGACGTTCTTGAGGTTGTGCTCGCGCGCGCCACGGACGATGAGACGGTCGGCCACGCCGGTCCGCACCTTTCTTGAGAAGAAGTGACAGGGGCGGGGCCCCCGTGCTTTTTCAGACTAGGGGGAGCCACTGACAACGCCGGTCGGATTCCCGGATGCATAACAATCCCCGGCTATCCAGCATGCCCGACGCCGCTGTCGACCATATAGCACGTGCATTCGATTTACGGCACTGCTTCACCACCTTCACCCAAAGGTGTGGCGGGACTAATGTCAGCAGCATGATTGATCACGCGCATGACCTGGCGTCTGTACGTGACGCGACGGAGCGGCTGCTCACCGCAGCCGCCAAACTGGACAACGCGTCTGTGACGGAGCCGTCACGGCTTCCCGGGTGGACCCGCGGTCACGTCCTCGCCCACCTGGCCCGCAACGCGGACGCCCTGGTGAACGTTCTGGAGGGCCGGCCGATGTACGTCTCCGGGAAGGCCCGGGACGCCGAGATCGGCCGGGACGCCCCGCGCCCCCTCGACATCCAGCTCACGGACGTCCGTGACAGCGCCGCCCGCTTCCAGGAGGCGGGAGCCGCCCCGGCCGACTGGTCGCGCATCGTGCAGCTGCGCAACGGGGTCACCGACTCGGCGGCCCGGGTGCCGTTCCGGCGGTGGGTGGAGGTGGAGCTGCACCATGTGGACCTCGGGATCGGGTACGAGCTGGAGGACGTGCCCGCGGAGTTCGCGGGCCGGGAGATCGCCTTCCTCGCCGAGCGGTTCACCGGGCACCCCGACGTACCGCCGACCCGCCTGACGGACGACACGCGCGTGTGGACCACGGGCCGGGTGGCGGAGGCGATCGTGGTCACGGTGACGGGATCCCCCGCGGACCTGCTCGGCTGGCTCGCCGGGCGCCGCGACGGATCGGTGCTGAGCGTGGAGGGCGGAAGGCTTCCGGAGCTTCCTCCGCTGTAGGGGCGCCCTAGACTGACCGCCATGACGTACAGCGGACAGGTCACGGTCGGCGGCCCGGCGGACGTGCACGAACTCAAGGACCTGATGATCACCAAGATCGCGGTCGGTCCCATGAACAACAACGCCTATCTGCTGCGCTGCCGGGCCACGGACGAACAGCTGCTGATCGACGCGGCCAACGACGCCAAGACGCTGATCGGCATGATCGGTGACGACGGCATCGCGTCCGTCGTCACCACGCACCAGCACGGCGACCACTGGCAGGCCCTCGCCCAGGTCGTCGCCGCCACCGGCGCCCGTACCTACGCGGGCCGGGAGGACGCGGCCGGCATCCCCGTCCCGACCGACGTCCTCCTCGACGACGGCGCCACCCTCCGGGTGGGGCAGGTGGAGCTGACCGCGCGCCATCTGGTCGGACACACGCCGGGGTCGATCGCCCTCGTCTACGACGACCCGCACGGCCACCCCCATGTGTTCACTGGCGACTGTCTCTTCCCCGGCGGCGTGGGCAACACCCGCAAAGATCCTGAGGCGTTCGCGAGCCTGATCCACGACGTGGAGACGAAGATCTTCGACGTCCTGCCGGACGAGACGTGGGTCTACCCCGGCCACGGCGACGACACCTCGCTCGGCGCCGAGCGTCCGCACTTGCCGGAGTGGCACGCGCGCGGATGGTGAACGACGGGGTGCTCGGCCAATCCCCGCGCACCGGCGCGTGACCCACTCGCGCCCGCCCGGGCACAACGGCCCTCGCGCGCCCCGCGCACAACACACCTTTACGCGCCGCGTCTTCGCGCCCCCGGCGCGCATACCTCCGCACGCGCCCCGTGTGAACCGTTCACACACGCCGGTGTCCCGCGCACGCTCCCCGCGCACTTGGTTGCGCGGTCAACTGGTAGCAGCCCCGCACAGGATGACGGCTCCTGCGCGGCAAGGGCCGCCGGTCTTCCGATCCCCGCCCTCGGCCGGCGGCCCCGGCGACCCGCACAGGAGGCGTTCACAAGAACGCAACACCCGTTCCCAGTATGCGGACAAATACCGCCGTGACCTCGACAAACGAGGCGACCTGCTGTCAATCTCCCGCCATGCACCTCGCCCCTCGCGCCCTGCGCCGCGCTGCCGCCGCCGCGACCATAGCCCTGCTCGCCACCGCCGTCGGCTGCGCACCGCAGCCGGAGGAGGACTCGGCCGCCAAGCCTTCGGGGTCGTCGACCGGCACCACGTGCGCCAAGGGGAAGCTGGCCACCGAGACGTCCGGCAAGCTGACGATCGCCACCGACGAGCCCGCGTACGAGCCGTGGTTCAAGGACGACAAGCCCGCCAACGGCAAGGGGTTCGAGTCCGCGGTCGCCTACGCCGTGGCGGAGCAGCTCGGCTACGACAAGAGCGCCGTCGTCTGGCAGAGCGTTCCCTTCAACAAGGCGTTCGCGCCCGGTGAGAAGACCTTCGACTTCGACATCAACCAGGTGTCGATCAGTGCCGAGCGCAAGAAGGCCGTGGACTTCTCGTCCGGCTACTACGACGTGCGCCAGGCCGTCATCGCCCTCAAGGGCACCAAGGCGGCGAAGGCGACGAGCATCGCGGACCTGAAGGGCCTCAAGCTGGGCGCCCAGGTCGGCACGACCAGCCTCAACTACATCGAGGACGTGGTGAAGCCGACGCGGCAGGCCGCCGCCTACGCCAAGAACGACCAGGCCAAGTCCGCCCTGAAGAACGGCCAGGTGGACGCCATCGTCGTCGACCTGCCGACCGCCTTCTACATCACCGCCGCCGAGGTCACCGACGCCGAGATCGTCGGCCAGTTCGAGAATCAGGGCGGCACTCCGGAGCAGTTCGGTCTCGTCCTCGACAAGGGCAGCGCGCTCACCTCCTGCGTCACCGACGCGGTCGACACCCTGCGCGAGAACGGCACGCTGGCGAAGATCGAGCAGCAGTGGCTGTCCGACGCCGTCGACGCCCCGGTGCTCAAGTGACGCTCACGAAGGACGAGTCCGGCGCGGAGTCGCCGGACTCGATCGACACGTACACGCCCTCCGAGCGACGGCTCGAGCGGGAGCGCCACAAGCGGACCCGCTCCCGCCGTGCCACCGCGATCGCCGCGCTGTCGACCCTCGTCACGGCCGTCGTCCTCTACCTGGTCGTCGTCAACGCGCCGGGCTGGCAGCGCACCAAGGAGACCTTCTTCAACGGGGAGTACGCGCGCGAGGCGTTCCCCAAGGTCCTCGAAGGACTGTGGCTCAACCTCCGGCTGCTGCTGATCTGCGGTGTGGCCGTGCTCGTCCTCGGCATGCTCATCGCCATCGCCCGCACCCTGCGCGGCCCGGTCTTCTTCCCGCTGCGGGTGCTGGCCGCCGCCTACACGGACTTCTTCCGGGGCCTCCCGCTCATCATCAACCTGATGATCGTGGTCCTGGGCGTCCCGGCGCTGCGACTCCAGGGCGTGACCGTCGACCCGGTGCTGCTGGGCGGCACGGCGCTGACGCTGACGTACTCCGCGTACGTGGCCGAGGTGTTCCGCGCCGGCATCGAGTCCATCCACCCCTCGCAGCGCGCCGCGGCCCGCTCGCTCGGCCTCTCCAACCGGCAGGCGCTGCGGCACGTGGTGCTGCCGCAGGCCGTACGACGCCAGGTACCGCCGCTGCTCAACGACCTGGTGTCGCTGCAGAAGGACACCGGGCTCGTGTCGATCGGCGGTGCGGTGGACGCCGTACGCGCCGCCGACATCATCGTGGGCCGCAGCCTCAACTACACGCCGTACATCGTCGCCGGCCTGGTCTTCGTCGCGCTGACCATTCCGATGACCCGGTTCACGGACTGGGTGACGGCCCGGATGGACCGTCAGCGGGCCCAGGGAGGGACCACATGACCGACGCACCGGTGCTGCGGATGGAGGCCGTCCGCAAGACGTTCGACGACTCGGTCGTGCTGCGGGACGTGGACCTCGAGGTCGCCCCGCACACGGTCACCGCGCTGATCGGCGCCTCCGGCTCCGGCAAGTCCACGCTCCTGCGCTGCGCGAACCTGCTGGAGGAGATCGACGACGGCGCGATCTGGCTGGACGGCGAGGAGATCACCGACCCGCGGGCCGACCAGGACGCGGTACGCCGCCGTATCGGCGTCGTCTTCCAGGCGTACAACCTCTTCCCGCACATGACCGTCCTGGAGAACATCACGCTCGCCCCGCGCCGTGTGCACGGGGTGTCCCGCGCGGAGGCCGAGGAGCGCGGCAGGGAGCTGCTGGAGCGGCTCGGACTCGGTGGCAAGGCGGGCGAGTACCCGGACCGGCTGAGCGGCGGTCAGCAGCAGCGGGTCGCGATCGTGCGCGCCCTGGCCGTACGTCCTCGGCTGCTGCTCCTCGACGAGATCACCGCGGCCCTCGACCCGGAGCTCGTGGGCGAGGTGCTCACCGTCGTCCGTGATCTGAAGGGCGAGGGCATGACCATGGTGCTGGCCACCCATGAGATGGGCTTCGCCCGCGATGTCGCCGACCAGGTCTGTTTTCTGGACGGAGGCGTGGTCCTGGAGAGCGGGACGGCCGAGCAGATCTTCGGTGACCCGCAGCAGGAGCGCACGCAGCGCTTCCTGCGACGGATCGTGGAGGCCGGGCGCCTGTAACAGGCGCCCGCCAGGAGGGCGGGGCTTACGCCTCGGTCTGTCCCGTCCCCGCCAGCGCCGCGACCCGCTCCACACCGAAGGCGTATCCCTGCACGCCACAGCCCGCGATGACGCCGTCGGCGCGCAGCGAGACGTAGGAGTGGTGGCGGAAGGACTCGCGCTGGTGGATGTTGGAGATGTGGACCTCGAGGACCGGCAGTCCGTCGCAGGTGTTGAGTGCGTCCAGAATCGCGACCGACGTGTGCGAGTAGGCGCCGGGGTTGATGACGATCCCGCAGTGGTTCAGCCGCGCCTCGTGGATCCAGTCGACCAGCTCGCCCTCGTGGTTGGACTGCCGGAAGTCCACGGTGCCGCCGTGCGCGGCCGCGGTCTTGGCGCACAGGGCCTCGACGTCGGCCAGGGTGTCGGAACCGTAGATCTCCGGCTGGCGCTGGCCGAGCAGGTTCAGGTTGGGGCCGTTGAGGATCATGATCGGGGCGTTGGCCAGGGTGCGGGGCACGGTTCCTCCGGTCCGGTGGCGGGTGCGCGATCCGTTGAAGACCGCTGCTCAGACCCCGGTTTATCACGGTGCACCCGGAGCGCGGACGGCCGTACCCTCCACGGATGACGACGATCTCGTACCCGCCCAAGCCCTCCCCCGGCGACCGCATAGCCGTCATCTCGGCCGGCGCCGGCCTGCCCGAGCTGTTCCCGCGCCCCTTCGAACTGGGCCTGGAGCGACTGCGCGAGGACTACGGCCTCATCCCGGTTGAGTACCCGACGACCCGCAAGATGGGCACGACTCCGCGAGAGCGCGCCGCCGACATCCACGCCGCCTTCGCCGACCCGGACATCAAGGCGGTCGTGGCGTCGATCGGCGGCGACGACCAGATCACCGTGCTGCCGTATCTGGACCGGGAGTTGATCCGGGCGAACCCGAAGCCGTTCTTCGGGATGAGCGACAACACGAACCTGCTGATGTATCTGCGGAACACGGGGATCGTCGGCTACCACGGGGCGACCGTGATGTGCGAGCTGGGCCGCCCCGGCGCCATGAACCCGCGGACCGCGGACTCCCTGCGGGCCGCGCTGTTCACCTCGGGCGAGTACGAGCTGAGGCCCGCCGACCGCTGGAACGACGTCAACCGCGACTGGGCGGACCCGGCGACCTTCGAAGCGGAGCCGGAGACCAGACCCGGCAACGGCTGGACCTGGGTAAACGCCGACCGGGTAGTCGAGGGCAGGACGTGGGGCGGCTGTCTGGAGATCGTGGGATGGCTGCTGATGGCCGACCGCGAGGTCTCGCACGACCTGAGCGAGTACGACGGCGCAGTACTGCTCCTGGAGACCTCAGAGGACATGCCCAGCGCCACAGAGGTCTTCCGGACGCTCCGGAACATGGGCGAGCGCGGGCTGCTGCACCGCTTCTCGGCGCTGCTGATGGGGCGCGCGAAGACCTGGTCCTTCGAGCGTCCCAACAGCCCGGAGGACGCCGCTCGTTACGGGTCCGAACAGCGCGAGGCCGTACTGCGCGCCATGCGGGACTACGCCCCGGACACCACGATCGTCTTCGACGTCGACTTCGGGCACACCGATCCCCAACTCGTCATCCCCTACGGCGGTCTCGTCCGCGTCGACGGTCCCGCCCGGCGCATCACGGTCACCTACTGACGCACCCGTACGCCCCCGTAACCCGTCGTCACCGTGGGTAGTTGACGCGGCATGCACGACGTACGCACCGTAAGGGCGCCCTCCATGCCGCGGCTCGCGGCCGCCTCGCTCGCCGGGACGGCCATCGAGTTCTACGACTTCTTCGTCTACGGGACCGCGGCGGCACTGGTCCTGGGGCCGCTGTTCTTCCCGACGTTCTCGCCGCTGGCGGGGACGCTGGCCGCCTTCGCCACGTTCGGTGTGGGGTTCGTGGCGCGGCCGCTGGGTTCGGTGCTCTTCGGGCACATCGGGGACCGGCGTGGGCGGCGGCCGGTCCTCGTCGCCTCGTTGCTGCTGACCGGCGGCGCCACGGTCGCGGTCGGCTGTGTGCCGACGTACGACTCGATCGGGGTGACCGCTCCCCTGCTGCTGCTCGTGCTGCGGTTCCTGCAAGGCCTGGGGCTCGGCGGGGAGTGGGGCGGGGCCGTGCTGCTGACGGCCGAGCACGCGCCGCCCGAGCGGCGGGCCCTGTGGTCGAGCTTCCCCCAGATCGGGCCCGCGGTGGGATTTCTGCTCGCCAACGGCGTGATGCTGGTCCTGTCGGCGTCGCTGACCGAGGCGCAGTTCGCCGCGTGGGGGTGGCGGGTGCCGTTCTGGGCGGCCGGGGTGCTGGCCGTGGCGGGGCTGTGGCTGCGGTCGTCGCTCGCCGAGAGTCCCAGCTTCCTCGACATCGACGATCACGCGCGCGTGCCGCTCATCGAGGTCGTGCGCGACCACTGGCGGCTCGTCCTGCTGACGGCCGGGGCGCTCGCGGTCGGGTACGCGATCTTCTACGCCGTCACGACCTGGTCGCTCGCATACGGGACGGAGCGGCTGGGCGTGGGACGTACGGTCATGCTGGCCTGCATCATGGCTGCGGTCGTGGTGAAGGGATCACTCACGCCGGTGGTCGCGTTGCTCGGCGACCGCTACGGGCGGCGGCCGCTGTGTCTGGCGGGGTGCGCGGCGGCGGCCGTGTGGATGTTCCCTATGGTCGCGCTGCTCGCGACCGGCGAGCCGCTGCTGATGTTCCTGGGGTTCCTGGGCGCGATGCTCGCGTTCATCACGATGTTCGCCGTGATCGCCGCGTATCTGCCGGAGCTGTACGAGCCGAGGGTGCGCTGCACGGGCGCCGCGGTCGGCTACAACCTCGGCGGGGTCCTCGGGGGCGCGCTCACGCCGATCGTGGCGACGGCGCTCGCCGAGCGGAGCGGCCGGGTGCCGTGGGGCGTGGGGGCGTATCTGACGGGGATCGCCCTGCTGAGCCTGGGGTGCTTCGCGCTGCTGCCGGAGACACGTCCGGTGCCGGTGGCCGCCGCGGCGGAACCGGAGCCGGCCATGGATTGATCCGGGGAATCGGTCCATGGATTGAGTCGACAGGCCGGTCTACGGATTGATCGCCAGCTCCAGGTAGGCCGCGAACAGCACCAGGTGTACGCCGCCCTGGAGCGGGGTGGCCCGGCCCGGCACCACCGTCAGGGAGCTGACCACCACGGTCAGGGCGAGCAGCACCATGTGGGTGGCGCCCAGGCCCAGGACGAGCGGGCCGTCGAGCCAGATGGAGGCCAGGGCGACGGCGGGAATGGTGAGGCCGATGCTGGCCATCGCGGAGCCGAGCGCGAGGTTGAGGCTGGTCTGCACGCGGTCGCGGCGCGCGGAGCGCAGTGCGGCGATGGTCTCGGGGAGGAGCACCAGCAGGGCGATGATCACGCCGACGACGGCATGCGGCAGTCCGGCCGCGGCCACCCCGGACTCGATGGTGGGCGACACGCCCTTGGCCAGGCCGACGACGCCGATCAATGCCAGTCCCAGCAGCCCGAGGCTGATCCGGGCGGTGCGGGAGGACGGCGCGTCGGCGTGGTCGTCGACGGTGACGACCACGCCCTGGCGGGTGATCGGGAGGAAGTAGTCGCGGTGCCGCACGGTCTGGGTGGCCACGAACAGGCCGTACAGGACCAGTGAGGAGAGCGCGGCGAAGGTCAGCTGGACACCGGAGAACTCGGGGCCCGGCTTGCTGGTCGTGAACGTCGGCAGGACCAGGCTGAGGGTGGCCAGGGTGGCGACGGTCGCGAGGGCGGCGCCGGTGCCCTCGGGGTTGAAGACGGCGATGCCGTGGCGCAGCGAGGCGACCAGGAGGCAGATGCCGACGATGCCGTTGCAGGTGATCATCACGGCCGCGAAGACCGTGTCCCGGGCGAGCGTGGAACTTTTGCCGCCGCCGTCGGCCATCAGGGTGACGATGAGGGCGACTTCGATGATGGTGACGGCCACGGCGAGGACCAGGGAGCCGAAGGGTTCGCCGACCCGGTGCGCGACCACTTCGGCGTGGTGCACGGCGGCCAGGACGGCGCCCGCGAGGACCAGGGTCACCAGGGCGACGATCACGCCCGGCAGATCACGCCCCCAGGTGAGGGCCAGGAGGACGACGGCGAGCACCGGCACGAGGATCGTCCACTGGGTGGTGAGCGACCTGAGCCGAGTGATCATGCAGCGATCGTCGCAGAGGGGGTGGGGCCCCGCACCCTGGCGGTACGGGGCCCGCGGGCCTCACTTGAGCTCGGTGACGTCCACCAGATCGCAGTCCGTGAAGGTCGGTGCCTTGGTGCACAGCGCGGCCATCTGCTCCGCGAACCTGCCCGTCTCCGGGTCGCCGCTGTTGCGCATGGCTTCCTCGTAGGAGTCGAACTCGATCACGACGAGGTAGCGGTTCGGATTGCTGCGGTCCCTCAGCACCATGCGGTGGGTGGGGCCGTCGGTGCGGCCCGCGAACTGTTCCTCCGCCTGTCGGCCCAGTGCCTGCATCTCTTCGATGCGGTCGGTCTCGTAGTCGATGATCTGCACGAACTTCATGGGTGCGTCCATGGTGCCTCCACCCGGTCATGGCGTCTCCGGGCGGGAGACGCTCCGCACACAACGGAAGCACCGGGAGCGGTGGGCGGCAATTGGCCGCGCGGCGCTCCCGGTGCTGGTTGTTCCTACGTCCGACGTGGTCAGACGTCGATGCTGTCCTTCGGAGCGCCATCGCTCTGCGCCTGCGCCGCCTCGGCCGCCGCCTGCTTCTTGGAGGCACGGAGACTGGTGAGCGTGGTGACGATCAGGACCCCGCAGATCACGCCGAGGGAGACCGGGATGGAGATCTCCGGGACGTGGACGCCGGACTCGTGCAGGGCGTGCAGCACCAGCTTGACGCCGATGAAGCCGAGGATGATCGACAGGCCGTAGCTGAGGTGGACCAGCTTCTTCAGCAGGCCGCCGATGAGGAAGTACAGCTGGCGCAGACCCATCAGGGCGAACGCGTTGGCGGTGAAGACGATGTACGGGTCCTGGGTCAGGCCGAAGATCGCGGGGATCGAGTCCAGGGCGAAGAGCACATCGGTGGTGCCGATCGCGAGCATGACGACCAGCATCGGGGTCATGACCCGCTTGCCGTTCTCCTCGATCCACAGCTTGGTGCCGTGGTACCGGTCGGCGACACCGAAGCGGCGCTCGGCGGCCTTGAGCAGCTTGTTCTCCTCGAACTCCTCTTCGTCCTCGTCGGCCCGGGCCTCCTGGATGAGCTTCCAGGCGGTCCAGATGAGGAAGGCACCGAAGATGTAGAACACCCACGCGAAGCTGGCGAGGATCGCGGCGCCCGCGGCGATGAAGATGGCCCTCAGCACCAGGGCTATGAGGACGCCGACGAGCAGGACCCGCTGCTGGTACTGCGACGGGACCGCGAACTTCGCCATGATCAGGACGAAGACGAAGAGGTTGTCGACGCTCAGGGACTTCTCGGTGATGAAGCCCGCGAAGAACTCTCCGCCGGCCTGGCCACCGCCGAAGACGAGCAGGCCGAGGCCGAAGAGGCCGGCCAGGGCGATCCAGACGACGGTCCAGATTCCGGCTTCCTTGATGGACACGTCGTGCGGCTTGCGGCCGATGAAGAAGTCGACCGCGATGAGGGCCGCGAGGCCCACGATCGTCAGGACCCACAGGGTCACGGAAACATCCATTGCTGCGCCTCCGGCATTACGTAACGGCAAATAACCAGCGTCGTCGCGCTGCCGGAGGTCTCTTCCACCCAAGGTGGGCCGACGCCCCGGGATCGGATCCGATCCGTATTGACGGGTACGCCGCATCGACAGGGAGTACTCCCCTCCGTGAGGAAAACGGTACCCCAATCACCAAGGAAAGGTAAAGCGGTTAGCAAAAGAAAGGTCAAAGTCCCTGGTCAGGAGACTTTACGTGTACTTGGTACGAGCCGCCGCCACCAGTTGGAGCACCTGCTGGAGCACCTGGCTGCCCGCCGGCACGAGCGAGGGCTCGTACGTCCAGGCATGCCCCACCCACGGGTCGGCGAGATGGTCGTCGGGAACCGGCGTGAGTCGCATCAGCGAACGCCACAGCGGGTCGAGCAGCGGACCGTACCCGGAGGCCTCCTCGCGGTCCGCGACCATCATCAGATGGACACCGACCGCCGGGCCCTCGTCGGCGAGGTAGCGCAGCTGGGTCACGGCGCGGTCGTCGAAGCCGTGCGGGAAGTCGTTGACGATCAGGAGCTGCTCGGCGGTGTCGAAACCGGGCGGAAGCGCGTCGGGCGCGCCGCCGCGCACCGCCATCTGCACCAGGTCGACCCGTTGGGTGAGCCGGGCCAGCACGTCCGCCACACCCGCCGCGCCGACGGCGGGCGGGGCCGCGAGCACGCCGCTCTGCACCAGCGGCACCAGCGCCTGTCCGCCCGAGCCCGCCGGGTCGATGACGTGCACGGTGAACTCGCGCGCGGGATAGACGGCGAGCAGCCGCGCCGCGACCGCCACCGCGGTGTCCATGGCCAGACGCTTCACTTCGTGGGAGTCGGTGTACGAGCCGTCGATCGTGCCGGCCCGTCCGCTGTCGATCCACAGTCCGCGCTCCAGCGGCAGCCTGACCAGCATCGGGATGCTCACCTGCGGGGCCTCGGGAAGGTGGAGATCGCCCAGGCGCAGGGCCATGGGGATCTCCATCGGCACCCGGTAGCCGTGCCAGACGGGGTTGTCCCAGCGGGCGTACGCCGGCGGCAGTGCGGGTTCCACGACATCGGCCTCGGCGGCGAGCTGGGCGAGGTCGCGGTCCAGGACCGCCTGGGCCTGGTCGACGAGCTGGGCGTGCTTGGCGCGGGCCGCCTCGCGCGCCGCGTCGCCCTGGCCCCCGATCCGGCTGCGCGGGTCGGACAGGACCTGGTCGAGCTCCTTCTCCCTGCGCGACTCGGCGAAGTCGACGGCGCTGCGGTACGCGGCCATGCTGCGGGCCAGGTCCTCGAACATGCCCCACACCTGGTTGTAGAGCCGCTCGTCCATGGACCAGCCGGTCGCGTCCCCCGCGACGGGCTGCTGCGGCTGCCCGGGCTGAGCCGGGGGCGCGGTCGGCGGGGGCGGCGGCGGTGCGGTGGTCTGCCGGCTCGGGTGGCTGTAGTCGACCGGGCCGCCCGCGGTGGGCGTGGACGGCTGGGTGGCCGCGGAGGGGTCCGTGGAGCCCTGCTGGGCGCCCTGCGCGCCGTAGGGCGAGGTGGGCCGGTCGGGCCCCTGGGCGCCGTAGGGCGAGGTCGGAGGCTGCACGGCGCCCTGAGATGCCGTACTCCCCTGGTCCGGGCCGGGTGCCGGGGCGGCCGTCTGCCGGGTGCGGTCGCCGTCGGCGGTGCGCGGCGGGGCCGGTACGGAGCGGGCCAGGCCCTGGACCACGGCCTCGTTGATGCTGCCGGCGAGTGTGTGGGCCTCCGGCATGCCCTGGTCCGCCAGGAGTTCGGCGAGGCCGCCGGCGTATCCCTGGCCGACGGCGCGCACCTTCCAGGCGCCCTGGCGGCGGTAGAGCTCCAGGGCGACGACGGCGGACTCCGCCTCCAGGCCGGTGATGGTGTAGCTGGCGACCTCGCTGCCGTCGAGGCCGGTGACCGCGACGAAGGGAGCGGCCAGGCCGCCGAAGCGGACCGGGCCCGCCACTCCCGTGGGCAGGGCGAGCAGCACACTGATCCGGTGCACCGCCTCCGGCATGGCGCCGAGGTCCACCGCGAGGCGGTGGTCGGCGGCTGCCTGCCGCGAGACCTCCAGGCCCGGCAGGGTGGGTGTGCCCGGGTGGGCCACCCACTCCGCGCCGTGGACCTTGCCGTGCTCGTCGCTCAACGCGGCTCCGGCCACGATCGGCTTGTCGGCCGAGACCCGGATCTCGAGACGGGCCTGGGAGAGCGGGTGGTTCTGCCCCCGCACCAGCTCGGCCGTCATGCCTTCGTCCCCCTGTGTCGCTGTTCGGTGTCGGGTACCGCTCGCGCGGCTTACAGGTGCGGCAGGATCGTCGGCATCAGGTCCTGGAAGGTACGGCCGTTGGCCGGGGTACCCAGGGCCGTCATCGTCCAGCCGGGGCCGGTGCGGTGCACCTTCGCCATGATCTGGGCCGTGTAGGCGCCACCGCCCGCGAGCGTGTAGCGGGCCAGCTCCTGGCCGTTGGTCTCGTCGACCAGGCGGCAGAACGCGTTCTGCACCTCCTGGAAGGTCTGGCCCGTGAAGGAGTTCACGGTGAAGACGATCTGGTCGATGTGGACCGGGATGCGCGCCAGGTCGACGAGGATCGCCTCGTCGTCGCCACCCTGGCCGACACCGCCGACGAGGTTGTCGCCGGTGTGGCGCACCGAGCCGTCGTCGCTCACCAGGTGGCGGAAGAAGACGACGTCGACCGGCTGCTTGTCCGCGAACAGGACAGCGGAGGCGTCGAGGTCGATCTCCCGGGTGCGCGAGCCGAACAGGCCGCGACGGGGAGCCGCCTGCCAGCCGAGACCCATGCGCACCGAAGTCAGGCTGCCGCCATCGTTCTTCTGCAGACTGATGGCCTGACCCTTGGTCATGTTGACGGTCACGCGCTGATTCCCCTCTCGAACTGTCCCCTGTTACCGCGGGCTCCGCGGTTGACCAGAACCCTACGCAGTGGCACTGACAGTGCCGCTACCCAGGTCCGCACTTTGTGTCGGTCTTGCAACACAGCGCGTTCGCGGCGGGGGCGGGAGAGGGAGCGGGGCGCCCGTCAGGCCAGGCCGGCCTCCCTCATCTGACGCAGTTCCTTCTTCATCTCGGAGACCTCGTCGCGCAGCCGGGCCGCGATCTCGAACTGGAGGTCGGCGGCGGCGGCGCGCATGCGCTCGGTCATCTCCTCGATCTGCCCCGCGAGCTCGGCAGCGGGCCGGTCGGTGGGCACGGTCTCCTTGGCCTTGCCCTTGGCGACCTTGGCCGCCTTGCCGCCGAGAGAGGGCACGGGGGCCTTGGCGGCCTTGCCGTCCTTCTGCTTGCGGTACCCGGAGCCGAGCAGCTGCTCGGTGTCGATGTCCTCGCGAGCGATCTGCGCCACGATGTCGTTGATCTTCTTGCGGAGCGGCTGGGGGTCGATGCCGTGCGCCGTGTTGTACGCGACCTGCTTCTCCCGGCGCCGGTTGGTCTCGTCGATGGCCTTCGCCATCGCCGGGGTGATCTTGTCGGCGTACATGTGGACCTGACCGGAGACATTGCGCGCCGCGCGGCCGATGGTCTGGATCAGGGAGGTGCCGGAGCGCAGGAAGCCCTCCTTGTCGGCGTCGAGGATGGCCACCAGGGACACCTCGGGAAGGTCGAGGCCCTCGCGCAGGAGGTTGATGCCGACCAGGACGTCGTACTCGCCGGAGCGCAGCTCCCGCAGCAGTTCGACGCGGCGCAGGGTGTCGACGTCGCTGTGCAGGTAGCGGACCTGGATGCCGAGCTCCAGGAAGTAGTCGGTGAGGTCCTCGGACATCTTCTTGGTGAGCGTGGTGACCAGGACACGCTCGTCCTTCTCGGTGCGCTTGCGAATCTCGTGCACCAGGTCGTCGATCTGGCCCTCGGTGGGCTTGACCACGACCTCCGGGTCGATGAGGCCCGTCGGGCGGATGATCTGCTCGACGACGCCGTCCCCGCGGGAGAGCTCGTAGTTGCCCGGTGTCGCGGACAGGTAGACGGTCTGTCCGATCCGCTCCTGGAACTCCTCCCACTTCAGGGGGCGGTTGTCGAGGGCGGAGGGCAGCCGGAAGCCGTGGTCGACGAGGGTGCGCTTGCGGGACGCGTCGCCCTCGTACATGGCGCCGATCTGCGGGACCGTGACATGCGACTCGTCGATGACGAGCAGGAAGTCGTCCGGGAAGTAGTCCAGCAGGGTGTTCGGCGGGGAGCCGGGCTCGCGGCCGTCGAAGTGCATCGAGTAGTTCTCGACGCCGGAGCAGGAGCCGATCTGGCGGAGCATCTCGAGGTCGTACGTCGTTCGCATCCGCAGACGCTGGGCCTCCAGGAGCTTGCCCTGCTTCTCCAGCTCGGTGAGGCGCTCGCCCAGCTCCTTCTCGATGTCGTTGGCGGCCCGCTCCAGACGCTCGGGGCCGGCGACGTAGTGGGAGGCCGGGAAGACGTACAGGTGTTGGTCGTCGCTGATGATCTCGCCGGTGAGCGGGTGGAGGGTGGACAGGGCCTCGATCTCGTCACCGAACATCTCGATGCGGACGGCGAGTTCCTCGTACACCGGGAAGATCTCGATGGTGTCGCCGCGGACGCGGAAGGTGCCGCGGCTGAAGGCCAGGTCGTTGCGCGTGTACTGGATGTCCACGAAGCGGCGCAGCAGCTGGTCGCGGTCGATCTCGTCGCCGACCCTGAGGGGGACCATGCGGTCCACGTACTCCTGCGGGGTGCCGAGGCCGTAGATGCAGGAGACCGAGGCGACCACGATGACGTCACGGCGGGTGAGCAGCGAGTTGGTCGCGGAGTGGCGCAGGCGCTCGACCTCCTCGTTGATCGAGGAGTCCTTCTCGATGTAGGTGTCCGACTGCGGGACGTAGGCCTCGGGCTGGTAGTAGTCGTAGTACGAGACGAAGTACTCGACCGCGTTGTTCGGCAACAGCTCCCGGAACTCGTTCGCCAGCTGGGCGGCCAGGGTCTTGTTCGGGGCCATCACCAGGGTGGGCCGCTGGAGCTTCTCGATCATCCACGCGGTGGTGGCGGACTTGCCGGTGCCGGTCGCACCGAGGAGGACCACGTCCTTCTCACCGGCCTCGATGCGCTTGGCCAGGTCGGCGATGGCCGCCGGCTGGTCACCGCTGGGCTGGTAGGGACTGACGACCTCGAAAGGCGCCACCGTACGTTCGATGTGGGAAACGGGCCGCATGGAGTCCACCGTACGACCCCCCACTGACAACGCGGTCCGATCAGCGGTTCTGCGGGGTGCGGGAGCTGCGGTGGCCAACGCCTCGGCGGGGGCGGATCGCGGCACCGCGCGGGGGGTGCGGGGTGTCGGCGTGGGCCGGGATACCGGGTTTGTTCTCGGTGGGGGTCCACTCGGGTTTGCCCATGACCATCAGCGGGTCGAACATCACGACGACGCCGGCTATCAGCAGAAAGGCCAGCGGGCCGACCATCATGGGCGCGAGCAGCTCGGCGGGCGAGTCGCCCGAGGAGGGAGTGCCGCCGGCGCCGTGCAGGTGGACGCTGAGGGCCGCCATGCCGGTGTAGTGCATGCCGCTGACGGCGAGCCCCATGACGAGACTCGCGCCGACACTCCACAGGAAGCCTCTGACCTGGCCGGCCGCCCACAGGGCCGCGGTGGCGGCGCACATGGCTATGACGACGGAGGCGGCCACGGTGAGCGTGTTGTATTCCAGCTTTCCGTTGAACCGCATTCCGGCCATGCCGAGATAGTGCATGGAGGCGACCCCGAGGCCGGTGATGGTGCCGCCGGTGAACAGGGCCGTTCCGCTCGCGCCCCGGTAGCCGACTATGAAGATCCCGACGCCCACCATGACGATGGCGACGCCCAGACTCGCGAAGGTCGTCGGCTTGTCGTAGTGGATAGGCGCGCCCTTGACCGTGAAGCCCATCATGGCGACGAAGTGCATGGTCCAGATGCCGGAACCGATGGCCGCGGATCCGAGGGCCAGCCAGCCGGGTCTCCAGGAGTTCGAGACGAGCATGGACCGGGTGGTGCAGCGCAGACCGAGGGCACCTCCCAGGCAAGCCATGAGGTAGGCCACCAGCGGTGTGACGAGTCCGTAGCTGAATCCGTCGACCGTGCCTTGCATGCGCGGTGTCCTTCCCGCCCTCTTACGTCCCCGAATGTGCTGAAATACGCCCCCTCCCAGGACCGCCCGAGCGGTCAGGGCCGAGGCAGAGAGTATGACTCCCACCGGAATGGTCGAACGATTTTCCGGCAAAGAAACACGTCCCTGCCGCAGTTGTGCGGCACCAGTGAGCGGAGTTGGGCAGCCCCATTCAATCTGTGGCCATTCTGTACCCCCCTGCTGTTGACCCTCTGCTGTCACAGTTGAGCTGTCCGTGATCGCTCGCCGCAAGGAGTCAGCATGCACGCGCGCTCAGTTGCCGCCACGACCTCCGCGCTCCTGGGGACTGCCACTCTCCTGCTCCCCGCCTCCGACGTCCGCGCCGTCGAGGTCGGCGAACCGCCGACGGTCATCGCCCACCGGGGCGCGTCCGCCTACGCCCCCGAGAACACCCTGGCCGCTATCGACAAGGCAGCCGGGCTGGGCATCCGCTGGGTCGAGAACGACGTCCAGCGCACCCGGGACGGCCAGCTCGTCGTCGTCCACGACGACAACCTGCGGCGCACCACCGACGTCGAGGAGGTCTTCCCCGACCGGGCGCCCTGGAAGGTGAAGGACTTCACGGCGGCCGAGATCGCGCGCCTCGACGCGGGAAGCTGGTTCGGCCCCGCCTACGCGGGCGCGCGCGTGCCGACCCTGGAGCAGTACGTGCGCCGCGTCGACCGCAACCACCAGAAACTGCTGCTGGAGATCAAGAACCCCGAGCTCTACCCGGGCATCGAGCAGCAGACCCTCAAGGTCCTCGCCAACGAGAGCTGGCTCGACCGGCCGCACCGGTCCAAGCTGATCGTGCAGAGCTTCAGCGCGGACGCCGTGCGCACCGTCCACAAGCTGAAGCCCGACGTCAGGACCGGTCTGCTCGGCACGCCGAACGTGGCGGACCTGCCCGGTTACGCGCAGTTCACCGACCAGATCAACCCGTCGCACAGCACCATCTCCACCGGGTACGTCTCCGCCGTCCAGGCGTTCACGGGGCCGCACGGCAAGCCGCTGGAGGTCTTCACCTGGACCGTGAACGACGCCGCCACCGCGAGGCGGGTCGCGAGGTACGGCGTCGACGGCATCATCACGAACACGCCGGATGTGGTGCGGGACGCGGTGGGAGCGCCCTGAGAGCCGCCCCGCCCGGGGAGCCGCCGTCCCCCGGCCGCAACCCGGGCGTTGTCAGTGGCGGGTCGTACGGTGGGTCGCATGAACAGCCATGGGCAGTCCGAGCAGCAGGTCGTGTGGGCCGTGGTGGGCACCGACATCGGTCCGCTGCTGCTGGCCGCGACCCGCGAGGGTCTGGTCAACGTCGTGTTCCACGCCACCGAGGCGGTGCGCGAGCGCGCGCTCGACCGGCTGGCGTCCCGGCTGGGCACCGAGCCCGTGGAAGCACCCGGCTCCCCGCTGCTGGCGGAGCCGATACGCCAGGTGGAGGCGTACTTCGCGGGGGCGCGGCACGACTTCGAGCTGCCGCTGGACTGGTCGCTGATCTCCGGCTTCAACCGTGAGGTGCTGCGCGAGCTGGCGTCCGGGGTGCCGTTCGGCAGTGTCGTGGGATACGGGGACCTGGCCGGACGGGTCGGCCAGCCGGGGGCGGCCCAGGCCGTGGGGGCGGCGATGGGCGCCAATCCGCTGCCGGTGGTCGTGCCCTGCCACCGGGTCGTCGAGCGCGACGGCGGCATCGGCGGTTTCGGGGGCGGTCTGGAGACCAAGCGGAAGCTGCTCGCCCTGGAAGGGGTACTTCCGGAACCGCTGTTCTGAACCACTGTTCTGAGGGGGCGATGAGGACGCACCGCGCCCCGCTACTCGTAGTGGCGGGCCTCGAAGACGTTCCCGTCGGGGTCGCGGAAGTAGAAGCTGCGGCGGGCCATGCCACGGGCGCCGAAGGAGTCGTGGGAGAAGTCCGAGACGGGGACCGACCGTTCCTCCAGGCGGACGCGGAGTGCCTGGAAGTCGTCGCCGGGCAGGGCCAGACAGACGTGGTTGACGGGATGGCCCGAGCTCTCGGTGGCGCCGGGGAGCATCGTCATGCGTTCCGTCATGGTGAGCGGCATCAGGTCGAAGATGGTCTCGTCATTGAGTCGTACGGAGGGGAAGGACACCGCTCCCGCGGCGTAGTCGGTGATCCTCAGTGGTTCCATACCGACCGCCTTCTCGTAGAAGTCGGCCGACGCCACCGGGTCGTGCACCCAGAGGACGACATGGTCGAGACGTATGGCGTTGTCCGTCATGTCCCCAGGCTGATGTCCTCCCCCACAGCCCGCAAGGGTTTGGCCGGGTGCGCCGCCCGCCAGAGATCAGGGAGGACCCATCGACAGGAGGCAGGCGCGTGGTGCTGGTGTTGTCGGAGGAAGTGCGCGAGGCGGTCGACGCGCGTCGACCCGTGGTGGCCCTCGAGTCCACGATCATCGCCCACGGGTTGCCGCGGCCGCGGAACCTGCAGGTGGCGCTGGAGCTGGAGGACGTCGTACGGCAGGAGGGTGCCGTACCCGCGACGATCGCGGTGCTGGACGGAAGGCCCCATGTCGGCCTGGACAAGCAGCAGTTGGAGCGGGTGGCCAACGAGGACGGGATCCGCAAGCTGGGCCATCGTGACCTGCCCCTCGCGGTGGCCGCCGGGGCCAGCGGGGCGACCACGGTGTCGGCGACGGCACAGCTGGCGGCGCTGGCGGGTGTGCGGGTGTTCGCGACCGGCGGGCTCGGCGGGGTGCACCGGGAGTGGACGGTGACGCAGGACGAGTCGGCGGACCTGGGGCTGCTGGCGCGCACGCGGATCACGGTGGTCTGCGCGGGCGTGAAGTCGATCCTCGACGTGCCGGCGACCCTGCAGCGCCTGGAGACCCTGGGCGTGGCGGTGGCCGGGTACGGCACGGACCGCTTCCCCGGCTTCTACCTGTCCGATTCGGGACATCCGGTGGACTGGACGCTGGACTCCCCGCAGCAGGTGGCGGAGGTGATGCGGGCTCAGGACGTCCTGGACGGACCCGGGTCGGCGCTGATCCTCGCCAACCCGGTCCCCGAGGCGGAGCAGTTGGACCCCGAGCTCCACGCGCGCGTGCTCGCGGACGCGTTGCGGGACGCCGAGGAGGCGGGGGTCACCGGTCAAGGGGTCACGCCGTTCCTCCTCTCCTACCTCGTACAGCACACCGACGGCGCCTCCCTGAGCGCCAATCTGGCGGCGGTGCGGGGCAACGTCCGGCTGGCGGGGCGGATCGCGGCGGCCTGGGCCGGGGCGTGACGGTCGCGGCGGACGGCTCCGGGGCCGAACCGGTGCCGGGTGGTGCGCTGTTGGTCGTCGGTGATGTCGTCACCGACATCGTGGCCCGACATCGGGGGCCACTCGCGCCGAGCACCGACACGGCCGCGGCGATCCGGACGCTGCCGGGCGGCGCGGGGGCCAACGTGGCCTGCTGGGCTGCCCGTCGGGGCGGCGTCGAGGTACGGCTGCTCGGGCGGGTGGGCGCGGACGCGGCCGCATGGCACGAGCGGGAGCTGGTGGCCGCCGGGGTACGACCCCGACTCGTCGTCGATACGCAGGCGCCGACCGGGACGGTGATCTGCCTCGTCGACACGGGCGCCGCGGCCGAGCGGACGTTCCTCACGGACAGCGGTGCGGCCCTGCGGTTCGAGCCGGACGACTGGTCGGACGCGCTGCTCGACGGGGTGGCCCGCCTGCATCTGTCGGGCTATCTGCTGTTCTCGGAGCCGAGCCGCGCGCTGGTGGAAGTGGCCCTGTCCGCCGCACGCGCGCGTGGTGTGCCGGTGAGCCTGGACCCGGCGTCGACGGGGTTCCTCGTGGAACTCGGCGTCGACCGTTTCCTGGCGCTGGTGGAGGGGATCGACGTCCTGCTGCCCAGCCGTGACGAGGCGCGGCTCCTGACGGGGCTGCCCGACCCGGCGGACGCGGCGGCCAAGCTGAGCCGTCACGTCCCGCTGGTGGTCGCCAAACAGGGAGCGGACGGTGCGCTGGTGGCCCGCTCGGGTCAGGTGCTCGCCCAGGTATCGGCCGTACCGGCGACACCCAGGGACACCACGGGCGCGGGCGACGCGTTCACGGGCGCGTTCCTCGCCGCTCTCCTCACGGGCGCCGAGCCCGAGGAGGCGGCGCGGGAGGGGTGCCGGGCGGGGGCGATAGCGGTCGAGCGGCTGGGCGGCAGACCGCCAACCGTGACCGACTGACGTCGGCCGGCGGGGCGGCGGCTCGTGCGGAGCGGACCGCCGATCCCTCAGGGCGGCGGGGGGTGGCCGGTGGTGAACCGGCGCCGTGGGCCGCTTCACGCCGGCTCCCCGACCAGAGCGGACCATCGACCCCTCATGGCGCCGGGAAGGTGGCCGGTGGTGGATCGGCGCCGTGGGCCGCTTCACGCCGGCTCCCCGACCAGAGCGGACCATCGACCCCTCATGGTGCTGGGGCGGTGGCCCTTGGTGGGTCGGCGCCGTGGGGCGCTTCGCACCGGCTCGCGGACCAGAGCGGACAGCCGATCCCTTCGGGGCGCCGGGCGGTGGCCCGTCACGGACCGGCGCCGTAGGCCGCTTCACGCCGGCTCCCGGACCCGAGCGGACCGCCGACCCCTTCAGGGCACCGGGCGGTAGCCCGTCACGGACCGGCGCCGTAGGCCGCTTCACGCCGGCTCCCCGACCAGAGCGGACCGCCGATCCCTTCAGGGCACCGGGCGGTGGCCCGTCACGGACCGGCGCCGTAGGCCGCTTCACGCCGGCTCCCGGACCCGAGCGGACCGCCGATCCCTTCAGGGCACCGGGCGGTGGCCCGTGGTGGGCCGGCGTCGTGGGCACCTTCGCGTCGGCTCCCCGACCAGATCGGCGCCGCCCGCTGCCCGGCTCCCGGACGGACCCGAGCGGTGCCGCCCTCCACTGCCCGTCACTCGCCCCTGTCGGCGCCCGACCCGCCGCTGCCTGTCGCCGACCGTTTCCGAGCGCCGTCAGCCGAAAGGGCCGCGGCTCCCGGCTCCCGGCTTCCGGCCCCTCCCGCAACGCCGATTCCCGCCTCGCCCTACGCCTTGCGACCCCACGCCGAGATCATCGGCGCCGTGGCCAGGTCCATGCCGCCCGCCGCGACGTTTGCCAGGTGCTGGTCGATGTCGTCGTCCGTGGCGAGGCCCGCGGTGACGAGTTGGTCGCGGATCTGGCGGATCGTGGCGGACTCCAGGGCCGCGCAGGCGGGTGAGCTGAGCGGGAAGTACGCGTCGGCCTCCACGCGGTGCAGGCCCGCCTCGCGGAGCAGGCGCGGCAGGCGGCGGCCGTAGGAGAGGTCGGCGCCGCGGTCGGCGAGCAGTCGGCGGAAGCCCTGGCGCAGACGGTTCGCCAACTGCTCGGCGGGGCCGTGGTCGTCGGGGCAGGTCAGGGGCTGGAGTGCGGGGTCGGCGTCCTCGATCAGGAGGCGGCCGCCGGGCCGCAGGGACTCTGCCATCGAGCGCAACGCCCGTTCCCGGTCGGGCACATGGACGAGGACGAGCCGGGCGTGGACGAGGTCGAAGCCCTCCCCCGGCGCCTGCTCCGTGCCCACGTCGTGGACCCGGACCTCGACCGGCGGGCGGGCGGCCGGGGCGAGCTGCGAGGTGTCGATGTCGGTCGCGACGACCCGTCCGGTCGGGCCGACCTTCTTGGCCAGCCAGGACACCACGGACGTGCCGCCCGCGCCGACCTCCCAGCAGCGCCAACCGGGTCCGATGCCGAACGACTCGAGGTGGCGGAACGTCGTGGGGTCGAAGAGGGCGGCGAAGGCGGCGAAGCGCTCTGCGGCCTCGGCCTGTTGGTTGTCGAGGAGATACCCGTCGGTTCGCATCATGTCGCGATCATCCCATTTGCCTGTCGTGTCCCTGCGGGTCGACGCTCCGGCGCCCCGCCGCCACCGTACGACGGCGCACGCCGGAACCAACGGCCCCCGCCCCACCGTCACAGCGGCCGAAGCCCGTCATCCACAGGCGGGAACAAAGCGGAACATCCTGCTCCCACAGGCTTGCACGCCTTTCACCCCGAGCTGGCAGACTGGCCGGCCAGGGCGCAGAGATGCGGTGAGCGGGGATCCACGCTAGGAGATCCAGATGTCCATGGCAGGGAATCTGCGGAAGGTCACGAGCCTCAGCGGGGTCGGCGGCCTCCGCAAGGTGGCGCGGCTGGCGCGGCGGCGCCGACGCGTCGACCTGAGCCACCCGGCCCGATCCCCTCTGGGTTCCTCCGTGGTGAACTGCGTGACGTACCGGGACGGCGGACGCGTCCAGGGCGGCAGCGATCTGGTCGACGCCGTGGAGCTGGTGCGCAAGCACGGCGACGGTTTCGTCTGGCTCGGTCTCCACGAACCGACGGACCAGGAGTTCGCGGGCATCGCGGAACTCTTCGAACTCCATCCGCTGGCGGTCGAGGACGCGATCGAGGCACATCAGCGGCCGAAACTGGAGCGGTACGACGACGTGCTGTTCGCGGTGTTCAAGACGGTCTGCTACGTCGAGCACGAGGAACTCACGGCGACGAGCGAGGTGGTGAACACCGGCGAGATCATGGTGTTCGTCGGCGAGGACTTCGTGATCACGGTCCGCCACGGCATGCACGGCTCGCTGGGCCCGCTGCGCGAGGAGCTGGAGGCCGACCCGCAACAGCTCGCCAAGGGCCCCGCCGCGGTGCTGCACGCGATCGCGGACCATGTGGTCGACGACTATCTGCACGTCACCGACCTGGTGCAGGCCGACCTCGACCAGGTGGAGTCGGACGTCTTCTCCGAGAACGGCGCACGGCTCGACCCGGGGCGCATCTACCAGCTCAAGCGCGAACTCCTGGAGCTGAAGCGGGCCGTGGTCCCGCTGACCCGGCCCATCGAGGAGCTCTCCACCCGGCCGATACGGGCGGTCGCCCCGGAGATACAGGCCTACTTCCGCGATGTGTCCGACCACCTGCTGCGCGCCAAGGACCAGATCGCCGCCTTCGACGAACTGCTCAACTCGATCCTTCAGGCACACCTCGCCCAGGTCTCGGTCGCGCAGAACGAGGACATGCGGAAGATCACGTCCTGGGCCGCGATCGTCGCCGTGCCGACGATGGTCTGCGGGGTGTACGGCATGAACTTCGAGCACATGCCGGAACTGCGCTGGGCGTTCGGCTATCCCCTGGTCCTCGGCGTGATAGCCGTCGCGTGTCTGACGCTGTACCGCGGCTTCCGGCGCAACGGCTGGCTCTGAAGCCGAGGAAGAAGCGGGGGCGGAGAAGGGACCGGGGGCGGGCGAGAGGAAGCCGGGGTGGACGGGGCGGACTCCGTCCGTCGGGGGCGGGCGCACTATCACCCACCCCCGACCGCACCCACCCCCAACCGCGCCCACCCCCGACCGCGTCACGCGGATCAGTGCATCGGGCTCTTCGCGTAGACGCTCTCCGCCCAGGTGTGGATCTGGTCCTCCGTCAGGTGCTGGGCCAGGTCGGCCTCGCTGATCATGCCGACCAGGCGCTTGTTCTCGATGACGGGGAGCCGGCGGATCTGGTGGTCCTGCATCTCGCGGAGCACATCGCCGACGTCGGCGCCCGCCTCGATCCAGCGCGGGGTGCCCTGGGCCATCTCACCGGCCGTGACCTTGGCCGGGTCGTGTCCCACGGCCACACAGCCGATGACGATGTCGCGGTCGGTGAGGATGCCGCAGAGCCGTTCGTTCTCGTCGCTGATGGGCAGGGCTCCGACGTTGAGCTCACGCATCAGCTGGGCGGCGCGGTCCAGGGTCTCGTGGGCGGGGATCCACTGGGCGCCGCGGTGCATGATGTCTCCGGCGGTGGTCATGAAGTACCTCCCGGTGCCGGGCGGCCGGCGCGGCGCGGGGCGCACCGCTGGTCCCGGCGCCCTACATTCTCGCCGCGCCGCCGGGACCCCGCACCCGGAAGCCGGGGGAGCCGCTCAGGCCGAGAATCCGACGATCTTCCGCGGCAGGATGCGGATGATCACGCGGGCCTCGTCCTCGTTCTCGGCGGGCGGGTCGATGCCGAGGTATTTGTGCGAGAGGTCGTGCGGGAGCTGCTTGTCCGGGTCCGGGAGGATCTCGGCGGTGCCGCGGATCTCGACCGAGGTGTAGGGGTTGGCGAGGTCGTAGACCGAGACGCTGATCCGGGGGTCGCGGCGGAGGTTGCGGACCTTCTGCCGGTGGTCGACGGAGGAGAAGAGGACGGTGTCGCCCTCGCGTTTGATCCAGACGACCGAGTTCTGCGGGGAGCCGTCGGGGCCGAGGGTGGCGACGCTGGCGAAGTTCTTGCCGTCGAGGAGGGCGCGGACGGAGTCGTCGAAAGAGAGGTGATCGCTCAGAGAGGTCGTCATGGCACCCACCCTAGTTAGATGCACGCGCATACAAAAGGGGTTGAGTGGATCTCCTCTGGAGAACGGCCGGAAGTGCCGGGTCAACCGCCCCGGATCAACCGCCCCATGCCGGGTGCCGGGGGTCGTCGGCCCTCACCAGGACGTCGGCGGTGCCGGCGGGGTCGGTCTCGTCCGCGTAGCGCTCGAAGGCCTCCAGGGTCCACTGGTCGGCTTCGGGGGTGCGGCGGCGCAGGGCGGCCGGGGAGAGGAGGACGTGGACGGACAGATCGAAGGGGAACCAGTGCCGCAGCAGGAGGGGACCGTGCATCAGCAGGACACCGCCGGGCGGAAGCCGGACATAGGGGCTGCGGGTGGCGCGGTCGGTGTCGGGGTCCCACAGGTCGGGCAGGACGCGGCCGTCGCCGCCCGGTTCGAGGGGGCCGAAGACCTCGCGCCACAGGGCACCGGTGTCGACCCAGCCGTCGTAGTAGGCCTCCACGTCCTGGCGGCCGTACTCCAGGCGGAGCGAGGCGGGACGCAGAAAGCCCTGGGTACCGACGACGAGCGAAGGGCGGCCGCGTATCCGCAGCGCCTCGGAGACGCGCTCGGCGAGATCCTGCGGGCGGGCCGCGGGAGCGCCGTCGAAGGCGACACGCGGCCAGGGACTGTCGTCGGCCGGCTTCAGGTCGAGCAGACGGTCGGCCAGCACGTCGCCGAGCCGCTCCCAGGTGATCGCTTCGAGTCGCACACGGCCCATGATGCGTCAGCCGACGGGTCAGGACGCGTCCCGCTCATGGAGCCGGCGGGCGGCGAGCAGCTGCGGGAGGTGGGTCTCGCTCCAGGCGCGGGCGGCGTCGAGCAGCGGGACCAGGGTGCGGCCGAGAGGAGTGAGGGCGTATTCGACGCGGGGTGGGTTCTCTTCGTACGCGGTGCGGGTGAGGAGGCCGTCGCGTTCCATCGCGCGCAGGGTCTCGGCGAGGACCTTGGGGGTGACGGCCCTGAGCGGGACCCGGAGTTCGTTGAAGCGGCGCGGGCCCCCTTCGAGACAGCGGATGACCATACCGGTCCACTTCTCCCCGACCCGGAAGGGCATCACGGAGGAAGGGCAGACAGGGGAGAACATGTCGGGGTCCAGCGGAACCGAGGGGATGCCGTCCGGGGAGTCGGTCATCGGTCGAGGTTAGCGCCGATACCGTTGAAGTAACCGGCCCCTGCGCCTCTAGCGTCCAGGTCAGGCACCGAACCGCGGTGCGTGGCAAGGAGGTTGGGCATGAGTGGGATCGTCGTCTTCGGAGCGGGCGGACGGGCGGGGCGGGCCGTCACGGCCGAAGCCCGGCGGCGTGGGTTGGAGGTGACGGCCGTGGTGCGGGATCCGGCGCGGTACCCGGAACTCGGGGCGGACGGTGTCACCGTGGTCCGGGGCGATGTGACGGATCCCGGTTCGGTCGGTTCCGTGGCGGGCGGGCACCTGGCCGCCGTGCACGCGGTGTCGCCGTTCAGCGGGCCGGAGCAGGGCTTCGACGCGCTCGACCCGGACTTCTTCGTGAAGGCGGCGGACGCGCTGCTCGGCGGGCTCACCGCGGCGGGGGTACGGAGGCTGGTCGCCGTGGGGCTGTTCGCGGATCTGCTCGGGGCGGACGGGCGGCCGGTGATGGACGACCCCGCGGTGTTCCCGCCGGAGATCCGGCCGTTCGCGCTGGCGCACACGGCGGGGCTGAACCGGCTGCGGGCGCAGGGGGACGGCGGCCTGGTCGACTGGGTGATGCTCACACCGGGAGGAGGACTGGAGGAGAGCGCTCCGCGCACCGGGCGCTATGTGCTCGGCGGGGAGCGGACGCCCGTGGGGACGCGTGTCCTGTCGTACGCGGACCTCGCGGTGGCGGTGGTCGACGAGATCGAGCGGCCCACGGCCCATCGGACGCGGGTGTCGGTGCTCGACGCCGAGCAGGACGGCGCGTAGGAGGCCGAGGAGGACAAGGCCGTGGTTCACGGCCCGCTCGCGGGAATGAACCCGGTATGTCTCGCCTCGCGACTCCCCCGCGCCGCACCGGGCTGCTCGTCGTCCAGCCGCTCAGACGGAAGCAGTGCGCCGAGTGCCGGGGCGGTCCGTTGTCGCTGCTGGTGCTGGAGGAGGGGGCGCCGCGGTGTCTGGACTGCGCCGATCTCGGGCATCTGGTGTTCCTGCCGCGCGGCGACACCGCGTTGACGCGCAGGGCGCGGGAGGAGAGCGCGCTGTCGGCGGTGGTCGTCCGGTTCAACCGGCGCAAGGCGAGATACGAGCGGCAGGGCGTGCTCGTGGAGGAGGAGGCGCTCACCCGGGCGGAGATGCGGTGCCTCGCGGACGCCGAGGCGCGGCGGCGGCGCCGGTCGCGGGACGCGCGGCGACGGGCGGCGGAGGACGTGCGGTTCACGGACACCTTCGCGGCGGAGATACGGCGGCTGTTTCCCGGCTGCCCGGCGGAGCGGGCGCAGGGGATCGCGGCGCACGCCTCGGTGCGGGGCAGCGGGCGGGTGGGGCGGAGTGCGGCGGGACGGGCGTTGTCGGAGGGGGCGGTGTTCTCGGCGGTCGTGGCGTCCGTACGGCATCTGGACACGCCCTACGACCAGTTACTGATGAGCGGAGTGCCGCGGCACGAGGCGCGCAGGCGGATCGCGGCGGCCGTGGAGAGGGTGCTGGGCGGATGGCGGGCGACGGAGGCCGAGGCCGGTTGAGGGCGAGACCGCGGTCGTACGGCACCGCCGGACTGTGCCGCCGTGCCGCCGTGCCCGGGAGGGGACCGGCGATTCGGAGGACGGCGACGGGGGAAGGCTCTCCTCTTTGGACGCCTTTGGAGGTCTTTGGACGCTCGCACATGCCCCCGCGGTCTTCAGCCATGGTGACCCTTCCCGTAGGGGAATTCACTTGTGGTGACGGTTGGCGCCGGGCAGGATCTCGGCTCGATGCGGGAGTTGACGACATGATCGAGGGACCGTACTTCGCACTGACGGTGCTGGGTGTGCTCGGCACCGGTCTGGTGGCCGGGGTCTTCTGCGCCTTCTCGACCTTCGTGATGAAGGGGCTCGCCGAGCTGCCGCCGGCGCAGGGCGTCGCCGCGATGAAGGCGATCAACGTGACCGCGCTGCGGCCCCCGTTCATGCTCGTGTTCGCCGGGTCGGCGGTGCTGTGCGCGGTGATCGCGGTGGTGACGTTCGTGCTGTGGCCGGAGGAGGGGACGGTGGAGCTGCTGCTGGGCAGCGCGCTGTATCTGTTCGGCTCGTTCGGGGTGACGATGGTCGCGAACGTGCCGCGCAACGACACGTTGATGAAGCTGGACGCGGGGACGGCCGAAGCGGCCGCGTACTGGCCGGAGTACGTGCGCGAGTGGACGGTCTGGAACCACGTCCGCATGGCCGCCGCGGGCGCCGCGGCACTGGCGTACGTGTTGGCCCTCACGTAGCGGCGCGGGCACGGGGAAAGCCCCGCGGGACCGCTCGAAAGCGCTGTCCCCTCACCCTGGCCTCCCCCCCCTGCGCGAGTGGCCGACGGGACGTATCGTGGCCGAAAGGGTGCCGCCGATGACGCACGGCCCGTCGATGCCCACGCAAGGAACACGGCCATGGCCGATCCCAAGGGATTCATGACCACCCCCCGCCAGGAGTGGCCCCGCCGGCCCGTCGAGGAACGGGTCGGGGACTGGGACGAGGTGTACGTCCCCGGGGCGTTGCTTCCCATCATCAACAAGCAGGCGGACCGCTGCATGGACTGCGGCATCCCCTTCTGCCACGACGCGTGTCCGCTGGGCAATCTGATCCCCGAGTGGAACGACCTGGTCAGCCGGGACGACTGGCGGCAGGCCGCCGACCGGCTGCACGCCACGAACAACTTCCCCGAGTTCACCGGCCGGTTGTGCCCGGCGCCCTGCGAGGCAGGGTGTGTGCTCGCCATCAACCAGCCCGCGGTCACCATCAAGAACGTCGAGGTCGCGATCGCCGACCAGGCCTGGGAGCTGGGGTTCGCACCACCGCGACCGCCGGACCGGCTCTCCGGGCGCACGGTCGCGGTGATCGGGTCGGGGCCGACCGGACTCGCGGCGGCACAGCAGCTGACCCGGGCGGGGCACACGGTCGCGGTGTTCGAGAAGGACGACCGTCTCGGCGGGCTGATGCGGTACGGCATCCCCGCGTTCAAGATGGAGAAGCACCATCTTGAGCGGCGGATCGAGCAGATGCGGGCCGAGGGCACGAAGTTCCGTACGTCGACGGCGATCGGGCGGGACATCGGGGCGGCGGAGCTGCGGTCCCGGTACGACGCGGTGGTGATCGCGACCGGGGCCACGGCGTGGCGTGAACTGTCCGTACCCGGGCGGGAGTTGGCGGGCATCCATCAGGCGATGGAGTACCTGCCGCTGGCCAACCGGGTGTGCGAGGGGGACTTGGAGCGCTCCCCGATCTCCGCCGCCGGGAAGCATGTCGTCATCGTCGGCGGTGGTGACACGGGGGCCGACTGCCTGGGGACGGCGGTGCGTGAAGGGGCCGCGTCCGTCAGCCAGTTGGACATCTACGCCCAGCCGGGCGCCGAGCGCGACGAGGACGCCGAGCCCTGGCCGACGTATCCGAAGATCTACCGGCTGTCGGCCGCCCACGAGGAGGCCGGCGATCTCAGGACCGCGCCGGCGGCCCACGCGGACGCACGGCTGTTCGCGGCGTCCACGCTCCGCTTCACCGGCGACGCGGACGGGCAGGTGCGGTCGCTGCATCTGGTCGAGGTCGACGCCGAGCGGCGGCCGGTGGCGGGCACCGGGCGGACGCTCCCCGCCGACCTCGTCCTGCTCGCCCTCGGCTTCTCCGGGCCGGACCGGGAGGACGGGCTCGTCGATCAGCTGGGGCTGGCGATGGAGCCGCGCGGCACGATCACCCGGGACGCCGACTTCGCGACGAGTGCTCCCGGAGTGTTCGCCGCGGGAGACGCCGCCCGGGGGCAGTCGCTCATCGTGTGGGCGATCGCTGAGGGGCGGGCGGTGGCGGCGGCGGTCGACCGCCATCTGACGGGCACGTCGCGGCTGCCGGCGCCGATCGGGCCGTACGACCGGCCGATGACGGTGTAGCCGGGCCGAGCCGCGGACGGCGACGGCGGGCGCCACGGCCCGCCGGCCCCTCCCTCGTTCCGCTGGAGGAGGTGCGGCGTACTGCCTGCGAAGGAGCGCGCACCGGGCGCTCTCCTCCGGTGCTCACAATTTCTCTCCGTACGGATGACGACGCTCGACGAACGTCACGGAGAAGGCGCACGCGACGGGGACAAACCTCGGAGCGACGTGGCGCTGGGCCTGGTCGACGCCCCCTGCCCCGGCCACCGTCCCGCTCGACCGGCCCGGCGAGGAGTCGTCGGCCGCGGCGGTCCGGCGCCATCTCGCGGTCGGACCGCCGTCGATCGAGCAGATCCATTACGGGCTGAACCTCAGCCGAAAAGAGGCGGCACAGCCGCCGCTGCCGGTGGTGGCGGTCAGCCGCCCGGTGGACGCGCCCCAGCGCATCGCGTCCTGGTTCCCATGTGCCGGTGTCGAGCTCAACCATTGCTTAAACAGGCCTACTTCACAGCAACACCTCACGACAGCAGGAAGTCCGCCTCCCCCGCCTTGGCGCCCTCGATGAAGGCCGTCATCTCGTCGCTGGTGTAGATCAGCGCCGGGCCGTCCGGGTCCGTCGACTGACGGACGGCGATCCGCCCGTCGGCCAGCTTCATCGCCTCCAGGCAGTTGCCGCCGTTGCCGCCGCTCCAGGGCTTGTGCCAGCCCTCGCTGCCCAACTCCCGCGCGGGCATGCCGTTGTAAACCGGTATGCGCGGCTTGATGCGATCCATTCACAGCTCCTTGCGGAGATCCCGGAGGATCTCCTTCGTGCGATGTGCCGTAGCGGCCTGCGCCGCCATGCGGTCCATGACCTCGAGATGGGTCGCCACCTCGGGACGCGCGTCGAGATAGACGGCGCCGGTCAGGTACTCGCTGTAGACCATGTCCGGAAGCTCCGGCACGGCGAATCGGAACAGCACGAAGGGCCCGTACGTGCCGGGGTGCGGCCCGTTGGCGAACGGCGCGACCTGCAGGGTCACGTTGGGCAGCTTCGTGGCCTCGAGCAGTTTGTCGATCTGGGCACGCATCACCTCCGGGCCGCCGACAGGGCGGCGCAGCGCGGTCTCGTCCACCACGGCCCAGAACCGCGGTGCGTCGGGACGGGTGAGCAGTTCCTGGCGTTGTACTCGCAGTGCGACATGCCGTTCGATGTCGTCCGGGCTGGTCTGGCCGATGGCGCCCGACTTCAGGACACCACGGGCGTAGTCCTCGGTCTGCAGCAGTCCGGGCAGAAAGTGCGGGTCGTAGGACCGGATGAGGCCGGCGGCGCCCTCGAGGCTGACGTACATCGAGAACCAGCCGGGCAGGATGTCGTGGAACCGCTGCCACCAACCGGGTTTGTTGGCCTCCTCGGCCAGCTCCACGAAGGCGTCGGCCTCCTCCTCGGAGACGCCGTAGGACTTCAGGAGCAGCTGGAGGTACGGGATCTTGAGGCCGACCTCGGCCATCTCCATCCGGCGGACCGTGGCGGGGGCGACGCGCAGGACGCGGGCGGCCTCCTCACGCTTGAGACCGGCGCGTTCGCGCAGGTCCAGCAGGCGTCGGCCGAGGACGACCTGGCCGACCGTCGGCGCGGACCGCGGCTCGCTCACCCTCCACCTCCCGGACGTCCCTGAAGGTCCGAAGACCCGTAAAAACCTACGCAAAAGAATCCTGGCAGCCGGACGGCGCCATTCGAAGATCTATTCGAAGACCTGGTCGGATCTCCGGTGATCTCAACTGGCGCCGCTCGACATGCTGTTGCGAGCAGTGTGCCACGGCCTTCCAGACCGTCACACAGCACTCTGCAATTTTCAGAGTGACACTTGCCAAGTGTTCACGGCGGGGCGATAGTGGCAAGCGTGATTCCGTCCGCGCCCTTAGGAACAGACGCCGCCGCAGGCCCCCACAGCCTCGGCGCTGCTCCGGGAGCAACCCCTGGTGGGTCTGCTGCCGAGCGCCGGTTCCGGTTTGAGCTGGCCGCCCATCCGGGTTCTCCCGCCCAGGCCAGACGGCTGACGCGGGCCCGGCTGAACGGCTGGTCGGTCTGCGAGGACATCTGCGATTCGGCGGCCCTGGTGGTCACCGAGCTGGTCACCAACGCGATCGTGCACACGGCGAGCAGCCACATAGTGTGCGAGCTCCACGACGGCGACGAGCTGGTGCGAATAGCCGTGCGTGACGAAGGCTGCGCGCCGGGTGAGGTTCATCCGTCCGTGGCGCAGCGGGGCGAGGAGGAGCACGGGAGGGGACTCCTTCTCGTCGACGCCCTCTGTCACGCCTGGGGAGCCCATGAACACGGCCCCGGTCTGCTGGTCTGGGCGGAGCTCCCGCGCAAGGCCGACGCCCCGCGCCACGACTGCGGCCCCTGCAACGACCTGGGCTGGGGAGCGCGCCCCAAGCCCGGACCCGCCGACGGCTCGGGCGGCGAGCACGACGACGCGGACGCGCGACACGACGGAACGGCGCGGCATCACGGGACGGGGGGTCCATGGCTGTGAGGCCCGCGACCGGCGGCAAGGTACTGACCCTGGACACGCTGGTCCGCCTCCGACGCGGCCTGCACACCCCGGCCGCACCCCGCCGCCTCCCGGTCCCCGACGGGATGACCACCCCCCTGGGCTGCGACGCGGTGGCGATACCCGCCCGCTTCGGTCCGCTGCTCATGCCCCGGCTGCCCCGTGCGGGGTGCGTCTACGCCGATGACACGCACTGGTGGTGGCTCGTCCCGTCGGACTCCGACTACGCCCTGGAGTGGCCCGCTCCGGCCCAGTACGCCACCGGCGCGATCGTTCCGGACGCGCCGGTGGCCCCCGACCTCATCCACCGCCCCGACGGCAAGCTTCCCTACACGCCGCCGATCCCGCTCTATCTGGCACTGTGCCGGGTCACGGGAACCACACCGACCTGGTCACGCCCGATCAGCGCGTAGGTCTCCGACGGTCGACCGGAGGGCTGAGAGGCCGTCTCCCGCGAGGCAGGCAAAACCGGGAATCACCGCAGGCGTCTGGCGGGCCGGCCGTGAGGCAGCGCGATCGCGCAGCAGGGCGCGGCTGACGGGAGACATCCGAGGCAGGCCGGCCGGGGATCGCCAAGCGCCGGCGGCGGGCCGGGCCCCGAGGCAGGACGACCGCGCAGCGGGGCACGGACTGCGGGAGTTTCCGAGACAGGCCAGCCGGGCACCGCTTCAGACCTCCGGCGGGTCGGCCGTGAGGCAGCGCGATCGCGCAGCAGGGCGCCGCCTGACGGGAGTCCACGAGACAGGCCGGCCGGGGATCGCCGCAGCCTCCGGGTAGGCCGTGAGGCAGGACGACCGCGCAGCGGGCCGCAGACCGCGGAAGTCTCCGAGACAGGCCGGCCCGGGGACCACCGCAGGCCCCCGTCGGGCCGGCCGCGAGGCAGGACGGCCGCGCAGTGGGCACGGAATGCGGGAGTCATCCGAGACAGGTCAGCCGGGGATCGCCGTACGCCTTCGGCAGGGCCGCCGCGAGGCAGGACCATCGCGCAGCGGGCCGCAGCCTCCGAGACAGGCCGCCGTACGCCTCCGGGAGCCCCGCCACGGGGCGCAGACCGCGGGAGTCTCCTAGGCCAGGCGGGACCGGGATCGTCGTACGCCTCCGGCGGGGCCCCGAGTTAGGTGTTCGGGGCGCAGGCCCCGCCAAGGGGCCTGCGCCCCGCGGCGTACGCCCGCGCGTCTCCGTAGCTCCGTCTGCGCCCTGCCCCCGGCATCCCCCTCCCGCGATAGTGGCCCACGAGCGGGGGAGGTCGACGGTGGGGAAGAAGCGGGACGTCACGGAGCCCGAGCTGTCCGAGTCGGAGCGGCTGCTCTTCGGTGGGCCCCTGCGGTACGACACGGGGTGGAACAGTCACTCCGAGGCCCGGTTGCAGCTGAGCTTCCGGGCCATGGTGCGCCAGCTGCCGGCGCTGCTCGCGCTCAGTTTCCGGCTGGCCTGGCAGGCGGACCGCAAGGCCGCGCGGATCGTGCTCGGCGCCGAGGCGGGCCGGGGTCTGTCGCAGGCGGTGAGTCTGCTGGCCGTGAACAGCGTGCTGGGCAGGCTGATGGGCGGCGGATCGATCGAGGAGCGGCTGCACGGTGCCGTGCCCGCCCTCGTCGCCATGGCCTGCGTCATGCTGGTCGCCGCGCTGCTGCGGGCCGCGTCCACGTACGCCACGGGCCGCCTCGAACCGAAGGTCGAGCGCGTGGCCACCGAGCGGTATCTGGAGCGGGCCGCGGCCGTGGAGCTGGCCGCCATCGAGGACCACGCCTTCCACAAGCTGCTGGACACCGCCCAGTACGGCGCCACCTCCGCCCGCCGCATGATCGCCTACGCCACCCGGGTCATGAACGCGGCGATCTCCCTGATCGCGGCCGCCGGTGTCCTGACCGTCCTGCACCCCGCCCTGCTCCCGCTGCTGGTGACCATGACGCTGCCCAGCGCCTGGAGCGCCCTGACCGTCGCGCGCCGCCGGTACGAGTCCTTCCACACCTGGGTGCAGCACGCCCGCGCCGGGCACCTCCTCAGCGGGCTGCTCACCGAACCGGAGTCCGCGCCGGAGATCCGTCTGCACGGCGTCGGACCCTTCCTGCTCCACCACTACCGCGCGATGTCGGAGGTCGCGGAGGCGGAACAGGCCCGCCTGGCCCGGCTCGCGGCCCGCACGGGACTCATCGCCGCGTCCTGGACCGGGATCGCGACGGTGGCGACGTACGCGACACTCGGCGGTCTGCTGCTCGCCGGCGCCATGGCACTGTCCGTCGCGGGCACGGCCGTGATCGCGATCCGCTCCGGCTCCTCCAGCCTCGACAGTCTCGTCCTGGAGCTGAACCAGCTCCACCAGGAGGCCCTGTTCGTGGGCGATCTGCAGCGGCTGTACGTCGAGGCGGAGAAGCGGGCGATCCCGGTCGGCGGGCGGGAGCTGCCCGAGGATCCCCGGGAGATCCGCTTCGAGAACGTCACGTTCAGCTATCCGGGTGAGTCCACCCGGCCCGCCCTCGACGACATCACCCTGGCTCTCCCCCTCGGCCGGATCGTCGCGCTCGTCGGCGAGAACGGCTCCGGCAAGACGACCCTCGTGAAGCTGCTCTCCGGTCTCTACACACCCGACCGGGGCCGGATCCTGTGGGACGGCGTGGACGCGGCCGGTGCGGACCGGCGGCTGCTCGCCGAGCGGATCGCGATGGTGGCGCAGGACTTCAAGAGGTGGCCGTTCACGGCCAGGGTCAATGTGGCGGTGGGCCGCTCGGCCGCGCCCCTGACGGAGGAGCGGCTGGCCGACGCGGTCGCCGAGGCCGGGGCCCAGGACGTGGTGGCCGATCTGCCGCGCGGCCTGGACACACTGCTGGCCCGCCACTTCAGCGGTGGGCACGAGCTGTCGGGCGGGCAGTGGCAGCGTCTCGGTATCGCCCGGGCCGCGTACCGGCGCGGCCGCATCCTGATCGTGGACGAGCCGACGGCGGCCCTGGACGCCCGGGCCGAGCTGGAGGTCTTCGAGAAGATCCGCGCCCTGGCGGGCACGGGACAGACGGTGGTCCTGATCACCCACCGGCTGGCGTCCGTGCGCCACGCGGACCTGGTGCACGTCCTGGAGCAGGGCCGGCTCGTGGAGTCCGGCACACCGGAGGAGCTGCTGGCCACGGGCGGGGTCTACGCGGAGCTGTACTCGCTCCAGGCGGACCAGTTCACCGCGCCGAAGGCGAGCTGACGCTCACGCCACGACGGCGGCCTCGGCGCCCCGCACGATCACCAGGAACGCGTCCGTCGCGAGGTCCATCACGACCTCGGCGGCCAGTCCTTCAAGTCGTCGCGCGTGCGCGAATTCCTCCGCCGGCCACGAGCCTCGCGGCCCACCTGCGGGAAAGCGTTCGAGCACGGTCCGCCCGTTCACCATCCTGCACCTCCGATAGAGCGTCGTTCCTTTCAGGAGTTAACGCTCTGGAGGGCCTGAACGGCTCGGTGAGTTGCGGTACTGAGACGTAGCTGACACGGATTCAGCGCGCAGCGTGAGAATTCGGTTACCGAACGGTCACTTCCCTTACCGTTCGTGTCATTCCTCGTACTCATCGTGATAGCGAACGCGCTCGCTCCCCGCAGGCGCCCCCAGCGCCGACGCGCGCCCCTTCGGCTCCTCCCACTCCTCCTGCCGGCCCAGCGCGGTCAGGTCGAGGAGGCTGGTGGTGGAGCCGAGTCCATCGAGACCTCGTTCGTACGTCGAGTAGGTGTGGAAGACCCGGTCGCGGTCCCGCAGGAAGCAGCTGATGCCCGGCCGCTCGAAGGGCTCCCCCTCGTGTTCCAGGGTCACCTCGAAGTCGTGGTTGAAGTCGCCGCCGAACGACGAGTACCAGGGCACGGTCCATCCCATCCGCGCCTTGAACGGCAGGATCCTGGTGTACGGCGCCCGGGACACGGCCGCGAAGGTCGTCCCGCGTGCCTTCAGATGCGCGAGATGCCCGATCTGGTCCAGGAACGCCGAACAGCTGCGGCAGCCCGCGTCCCATTCGGGCGCGAACATGAAGTGGTAGACGACGAGCTGGTCCCGGCCCTCGAACAGGTCGAGCAGCGTGGCCTTCCCGTCCCCGCCCTCGAAGACGTACTCCGTGTCGATCTCCACCATCGGCAGCCCGCGCCGCTCGGCGTTGAGCGCGTCACGCGCGCGCGTGGCCGCCTTCTCCTTGACCAGCAATTCCCTGCGCGCCGCGCGCCACTGCTCACGCGAGACGACCTCCGGAAGCGACATGGCTCCTCCTGGTACAACGGTCCGTTCCCAGTGCTGACCGGAGGCGGAGGCGGAACTCATCGCCGTACCGGAAGTTTTTTACGTGTCGTAGTCCTGGATGCGCTTTCCGTGGCCGCGGTCGAGGAGGGCGGGCATCCGCTCCCCCAACTCCCGGACGACGTCGGTCACATCGAGGGTCAGCAGTTCGCGGTCGCGCATCAGGATGCGGCCGTCGACGATCGTCGTGCGGACATCGGAGGAGCGGGCGCTGTGCACGAGGGTGGCGGCGAGGTCGTGCACGGGCTGGGTGTGCGGTCCAGTGAGGTCGACGAGGACGATGTCGGCGCGGCGGCCGGGGGCGAGGGTGCCGAGGGTGTCGCCGAGTCCGACCGCGCGGGCGCTCTGGAGCGTGGCGTGGTGCAGGGCCTGGCGGGAGGTCAGCCACCGCGGGTCGCCGGTCGTGGACTTCTGGACGAGGGCGGTGAGCGCCATCGACTCCCATACATCCAGGGAGTTGTTGGAGGCGGCTCCGTCCGTGGCGAGTCCGACGGGGATACCGAGGTCGCGCAGGGCGCGTACGGGTGTGGTGGTGGGCCAGGCGAACTTGAGGTAGCCGCGGGGTGCGGTGGCGACGGCGACACGGCCTGAGGCACCGGCGAGAACGGGCAGGTCGCGGTCGAGGATGCCGGTGCCGTGGGCGATCAGGACGTCGGCGTCGAGAATGCCGGTGCGTGCCAGGACCTCGACGGGGGTGACACCGTGGCGTTCGAGGCTGGTCTCCGCCTGGTCGCGGTTCTCGGAGGCGTGGAGGTGGACGGGCAGTCCGTGCTCGCGGGCGAGGTCTGCGGTGGCGGCGAGGTCGTCGTCGGTGACGGTGTAGGGGGCGTGCGGGGCGAGGGCGGTGGTGATGCGGCCACCGGCGCCGCCTCGGTGCCGTAGCGCGAACTCCAGTGACTTCTCCCGCCCTTGGGGACCCTGGGAGGAGAAGTAGGCCTCGCCGAGATGGGCGCGCATCCCGCACTCCTCGACGACGGAGGCGACGGTGTCCATCGAGAAGTAGTGGTCGGCGAAGCAGGTGACACCGGCGCGGATCATCTCGGCGCAGGCGAGCCGCGCGCCCAACTCGACGTCCCTCGCGGTGAGGTTGGACTCGATCGGCCAGACGACGTCGTTGAACCACTCCTCCGTGGGCAGGTCCTCGGCGACACCGCGCAGGGCGACCATCGGGGCGTGGGTGTGGCAGTTGACGAGTCCGGGGAGCGCGACCTGCCCACGGGCATCGAGGTGTTCGACGGCGGGCGGGCTCTCGGGGGACGTCGTGACGGACTCGATGACTCCGTCTCGTACGACGATCGTGGCGTTCTCCTCGAACCCGACGCGCTCCTGATCGTCGTGCACGAGAACGGTGCATCCGGTGATGACGAGGTCGGCGGGAGAGTCGGTCATCACGCCAACGTACGACGGGGTCCTCGCGCCGCGTGAGCCGAACCGCGCATCCTGTCCCGACTCTGTCGTGAGGTCGGCCGGACGAGCACCCTGGCCTCACCACGGCATCTGGAAGGGGGTCCGGCATGCTCATCGGCACCTGGAACCTGGAGAACCTGTACCGGCCCGGCGGCCCGTTCGGCCCCAGGGACAAGGCGGCGTACGAGACGAAACTGGCCGCTCTGGCCGAGGTGATCACGGAGCTGGATCCGACGCTGCTGGGCGTGCAGGAGGTAGGGGAGCCGGAGGCGCTGCGGGACCTGGTCGGCATGCTGGGCGGCGACTGGCACACCGCGCTCTCCCGGCACGCGGACAGCCGGGGCATCCGGGTCGGCTTCCTCAGTCGCACGCCGTTCGAGGTGCTGCACGACACGAAGCGGTTCCCGGTGAAGCTGCGCCCGGTGCAGGGCGACGACAAGGGGCTCGAGGTGGCGGAGGCGGGCCGTGGCTTCCTGGCGGTGGAGGCGGCCGTGGAGGGCGGACCGCTGCGGGCGGCGGTCTGCCATCTCAAGTCGAAGCTGCTGTCGTATCCGGGCGGCCGGTTCCAGCCGCGCGACGAGGGCGAGCGGGCCCGGTTCGGTGCGTACGCGCTGTACCGGCGGGCGGCGGAGGCGGCGTCCCTGCGGGCGCTGGCCGACGAACTGCTGGACGGTGACGGCCGCGAGCGGGACGTGGTCGTGCTGGGCGACCTCAACGACGAGGTCCAGGCGGCGACCACGCAGATCCTGCTCGGCCCGCCCGGCTCCGAGCTCGGCACCCCCGCGTTCGACCGGCCCGACGGGGGCGATGCGGTACGGCTGTGGAACGTGGCTCCGAAGATCCCGGCCGAGCAGCGGTATTCCCGGGTCAACTCCGGGCGGCGGGAGTTGATCGACCACCTGTTGCTGAGTCGTCGGCTGGTCGGCCGGGTGACGGAGGCGGGGACGGGGTCGTTGCGGCGGGGGGTGGCGGGGTCGGATCACGCTCCGGTGTGGGCACGGGTGGGGTGACACGGGTGCGCATGGCCGTTGTGGGGCGGATTCGACGTTGGCGGGTGCGGGTCCGCCGTGGCTGGTCGCGCAGTTCCCCGTGCCCCTTGAGGGCGTCGCCCTGCCCGGCGTTATACGGCCAGGGGCAGCTCAGGCAGTCGTAGCCCGACCCGTTCGCGGTCCTCGGCCAGTTCGCCCAGCAATTCGGTGAGGCGTTCGGTGTGGCGGGGTGTGAGGCGGCCCGAGTCGTCGAGGTGGACGGCGCAGGCGGTGGTCGTGTCGACGAGGCGTTCGAGGGTGGTGACGATGTGGTCCGCGCCTTCCGAGTGCCGGGCGAGGGCGGGGAGTTCGGCGGCGGCGAGGGCGATGGCGGTACGGGCCTCGGCGAGCGTGCGGTAGGCCTCTCGGCGGAGGGTCCAGCGCACGGCGCGGGGGTCGGAGTCGCCTCGCAGGTCGGTGTGGGCCTCGCGCAGCACGTGGTCGAGGTACGCCTGGGCCGCGCGGCTCGCCGCCGTGAGCCGGGCGCGCACCGTCCCGCCGCGCTGTCCCGGCATCGGGAGGTGGCCGACAAGGAGGACGATCGCGCAGGCCAGCAGGGTCTCGCCGATCCGCCCCGCGGAGGCCTGCGGTTCGCCGCCGACCATGACCAGGGCCAGGACGAGGACGGTGACGACGGCGGTCTGGGCGGCGAAGTGCCGGGTGGCGACCGGGATGAGGGCCCCACTTAGGGCGACGAGCGCGATGAGCCCCTCCGGCCTGGGCAGCACCGCGGCGAACCCGGCGAAGACGAGCGCGCCGAGCACGGTCCCCGCGGCCCTGCACAGCACCCTGGACGCGAGCGGTCCGAGGTCGGGCTTGACGAGGAAGACCGCGGTGGCGGGCAGCCAGTACCAGTGCTCGTGCTGCCCGTACCAGCGGGCGTGGTGCAGGGCCTGCGCGACGGCCGCGCTGGCCCCGAAGCAGAGGGCGACCCGCAGCCCGTACTCGCGCCCACCGGCCCCGAAGACGGCCCGCAGCAGGTCCTTTCCGGTACGTCGGCGGGTGTGCGGGTCGCTCCCCTCGGCCTGGTCGAAGGCCTCGGCGGCGCGCAGCAGGGCGTCGTCGAGGGCCCGCAGGGCGGGTGCGGAACGGGTGGGCGCGGGCAGCGGCCCGGTGTGCGTGTTCTCCCGTACGGCGGTGGCGAGCCGTCGGGGTCCCGCGGCCGCCCGTCCGGAGCCGGCCTCTCCCGCCCAGGCGAGCGCGGTCGCGGCCTCGGCGAGCGGGAGGGCGGCGGTGTACTGCGCGTGCAGCCGCCGCTCGGCGGAGGAGCTGGCGTAGCGGCGCAGCCGCGGTCCGGCGAAGGCGTCCTGCGCGTGGTCGAGAGCGGCGGTGAGCGCGACGCGCCGGGTGGTGGCGTGCGGGGTGCCGACGGCGTCGAGCAGCTCCGCGACGGCGTCGTAGACCGCCGCCACGGCCTCCCGCTCGCCGTCGAACCGGAAGTCCCCGGCGAGGGAACCGGGCGTCGGCAGCGCGAGCCGCAGCCCAAGCAGCCAGCCGGCCCCCACGAGGTAGGCGAGGGCGCGCTGCCACCCCTCGTCCGGCAGCGGCATCCCGGCGCCGATGGCGCACGCGACGAGCAACTGCGTACCGGCCCCGGAGGCGACGGGCCCGATGGCGCTCACCCCGCCCGCGACGAGCCCGACGCCGGTGAGGAGCAGGCTGAGCGTCACGGCCCCGAGGTGATCACCGGCGTACGTCCCGGCGAGCAGCCCGACCGCTCCGGCCAGGGCCGGCATGCCGAGGCGCTTGACGGAGGTCCGTCGGCTGCCGGGGCGGTCGTTGATGCCGGCGAGCATGGCGGCGATGGCCGCGACGACACCGAGCGAGGTACGGCCGGCGAGCACGGCGGCGAGGAGGAGCGGCCCGGCGGACAGCGCGCCGCGCGTGACGGCACTCCATGGGACGGGGCCGCGCTGGGCGCGCAGGGTGTGGTCGAGCCAGGGCGGAAGGGATCGCGGGGTGGCGCGGGACACAGGGCTCCTGTCGGCTGGTCGAGGGCGGGGCTGCCTTCGGGCGACGGTGGCCGGGCTGTCGGTGTCCACGGTAGATCGCGTTTTTGGAGAGGATGGGGCCGTCGTATTTCGGGGATGTGACGGTTGGCCGCAGAGGCGGGTTCTTTATGAACACAACTCGCGGCGGATCGCTGGGCGCGCGACGGAAAGGGAGCGGGCCCGAGGGCGTAGCCTGCCCCCGGGCCCTGTGAATGCCGTCCATTTGGCACACCGGCACACTTGAGAACCCAGATCAGTCGTCATGTCGTCGCGTCCTGCCTTTGGACCACCGCACATCGAGCTGTGCGGACTGGACTTGAACCAGCATCTCGACGCCCTGGGTCTGGGCCCGGTCGATCCGGCGATCGACGGCGAATACTGAATCTGGAGCAAGAGTCTGAGATTGATCGCGGTCTGCCTCTGCCAGTTGGGCTACCGCGGCGCGTGATGATGCCGCGGGGAGGACTCGAACCTCCACTGGAACCGCGCAGTCACGACAAGCTTCAGTTTCAGCTTGCGCTCCTCGCGCACCCCGGCCTCAAAGGACCGGGGATTCTCTGAGATTACCCGAAGAGGTAACCGAACACTGCGTCCCCGACGCGCTGGTCGACGACATCCACGCCGTTCGCCTCTTCCCGGGCGAATTTCACGGCCTGCTGCAACTTCTCGACCCGGTCGAGGAGTTCATTGACGCGCCGCGCCGGAAGGGCACCGGAGAACTTCACGGTGGTCCAGTATCCGATCGGGATGTCCTCGTAATAGACCTCGACCTGAGCGGGATGCTTCTCGGTCGCCTCGGCCTTCACATGGTTGCGGGGCACCTTCTTCGTACGGAGGGTCCGCACCGGCTCGGTCTTCCAGGAGTCGGTGGACGGGTCCTGCACCCACCCCTCGGAGGCGTCGAGCACGGGCAGCTTCCGCACGAACGTGTTGAGATCGACGAGCTGCTTCTCCAGGAACAGCAGATACGACACCGGCACATCGGCGACGAGCACCCGCCCGTCCACCTTCACATCCGCCCGCGCGTCGCAGTTGGCCCAGTCCTTGGTGGCGGTCACATCGAACAGCCGCGTCAGCGTCGCCGCGGTGTCCCGCAGCACGTCCTCGGCCTTCACCTGCACCCGGGTCGACTCGGGCGGCAACTGCTCGCCCTCCTCGTCCTTCGGCTGGTACGTACGCGAGATACCGGCCAGCAACGCGGGCTTCTGCAGCCCATGGTGAGCTGCCGTCAGGTCCTGGTGCGCCTTGGACTTGACGCCTTTCTCGACTGCGATGATCTGATTGAGTTTCGCCACGTCGGGGACGCTAGCAGCGACAACGGCCCCATTTCGAAGGGTTATTCACAAGCGGAGGCAGGCAAAAACCCGCGCCTAGGCATCCGCGCGCTGTTGCCCACCCGCCTGCTCGAAGAGCGCCTGTGCGCGATCGGCCGCCCGGTGCAGCGCGGCCGGGTCCTCCCCCGTGGACAGTGAGGCGATGACACCGTCCACTCCCCGCAACCCCGCCCGCTCCAACAACCGTTTCTCATTGGTCACCCACTCCCCCCGCGCCGCCAGCACCCCGTGCGCCGCCTGCATGGCGGCCGTGGCGATGGCACCGGCGAGTTCGGTGACGCGGCCGGACGGGGCGTGGGCGGACTTGGCGTAGGCGAGGGTGGCCCGGGCGGTGCCGTGCCAGCGTTCGGGGGCGGAGGCCCGCAGCTTCTCGGGATACGCGGCGGGCTTCGGCAGTTCGCCGCGCAGCACCTGGTTGACGGCCAGCTCCGCCACCACCAGGTAACTGGGAATCCCCGCGAGATGGAACATCAGCGGCTCCACCCGGAAGCGTCCCGCCTGCGCCTCCGCCAACTCGTGCTCCACGACGTCGAGATCGCGGTAGTGCACATCGACCCGGCGCCCGTCGATGGTCAGCCACGCGCCTCCGTTGAAGACGCCCCCACCCCAGCCGCCGACGTCCGACACCTCGCCCTCCCAGCCGAGGGCGCGCAGGTCGGCGGGGTCGAAGGGGCCTCGGTAGTAGACGGCGAGGTCCCAGTCGCTGTCCGGCCGGTGCGTGCCCTGGGCTCGCGAGCCGCCGAGCGCCACGGCGTGGACGGTGGGGAGGGCGGCGAGACGGTCGGCGGTGGCGTCGAGGAAGACGGGGTCGGGGAGGACCGGGTCGGGGAGAGTGGGCATGGGCTGCAGCGTAGGCGGGCGGGTGACGTGGCTCCACGCAATTGCGCGCCCTCACATCGACGGCCGAAGTCGTCGTCCCCCACGGCGACTTGCCCTACTGTGGGTACGGGGAGAGTGATCATGGGATTCAGGCAGCGCAAGCGGCGTCGGCCCAGCGGTCCGACGCAGATCACGGCCAGGCTGGCGATCCCGTTCGTCGGCGACATCACCGGCACATGGGAACCGGCCGACGTGGAGCGCAGCGCGGCCTGGGAGTTGTACCTGGAGCTCGTCACGCGCGTGTCGGTCGAGGAGCTCGACGCCGAGGGAGGCTTCCTGCGGGAGGCGCTCTCGTCCCTCTACACCTTCTTCGACACCACCCGCGAGATCCTGCGCCGCTACGGCCCCGAGGTCGCGCCTCCAGTGGCGCCCGGGCACGTCAGCTTCGGCGTCCTCGCCGTCACGGTCCTCAACCGCGTGCTGCGGCCTTTGCTCTCGTCGTGGCATCCGCGCCTCACGGCGTACGAGTCCCGGCGCCCGGAAGGAGTGGATCCGGTGGCCTGGGAACAGCAGTGGGACCACGCGGACGCGCTGCGCGCACGGATCACCGAGGTGCGCGTGACCCTCGCCTCGCTGGCGGAGAACCTGCGGGAGGTGGCGGACGTCAGCGATCTGATCAACCTTCCGGCGCCGCGCTCGCCGGAAAGCACGGCTCCCGCCGGCCGGGTGAGCCCGGAGGGCTCCCAGAGCTGAAGCGGGCCTCGCCCGATTGTCAGTGGCACGCGTTATCAATGAACTCGTCACTCAGTGTAATGACGGGGGATTTCACGATGACGCACGACAAGGCATGCCCACCGCGCGACACCCACCTCTCCGCGGCCGGTCTGCGCGCCCGCGGCTGGACCGCCAGGATGGTGCGACAGCTGCTCGGCGAACCCGATCTGCTCCGCGCCAACCCGTATGTGCGAACGGCTCCGCAGACCCGCCTCTACCGCGTCGAGCGGGTCGAAGCGGTGGAGGCGAGCGAGGAGTTCAGGGCGGTGGCGGCGGCATCCGTCCGTCGGTCCGTCGCGGCGAAGGCCGCCGCGCGGCGCAGGCGGCGGGAGGTGCTGGCGCGTATCGCCACGGAGCCCGTCGACGTCCCGCGGCTGTCTCCCGACCGGCTGTCTGCGGCGGCCGTCGCGCATCGCCGTCGACGGGACGAGGAAAGAGCGCACCGGCCACGAGTGCACGGGCGTCGGGACCGTGCTCCCGGTCCCGCCACGATCGGGAGCGCCGCACCGGAAGCGCCCGCCCGGTTGAAGGTCGACTATCTGCGTCACCAGCTGCCACGCCACGCGGAACTGCTCGACGAGTTGCTCGTCGGACCGCGTGGACGCGCCGCCCGCGCGGCTGCGGAGGAGCTGCTGCGACGCAGGGTCTACGCCGCCATCGCCGAGGCCTACCCGGACCTTGCGCAGGAGTGCGAACGGCAGCTGCGCGAAGGGGAGTTCGGTCCGCTACGGACGTGACCTGCCGCATCCGTCACGCCTCCCACAGATCGCGATGCCGGTGACGGGTCGGCGGGTGGTCCAGATCCTCGGCCCACAGCGGCAGCGCACCCGCGGGAGCCGCACGCAGATGCCGTCGGGCGGAGGTGCGGAAGACCTGGAGGGCGGCTCTGGCCCGGCGCTCGTAGGGGCTGTACCGACGTTCGTTCACGGCGCGGGAGTACGTGTACGAGGTGAAGCTCCGCCTGGCGAGCCTCGGCACGGGGCGGCGCCCCTCGCGCTCGGCGCGGGCCAACTCCGCTTCGGGATAGCGGAGTTCGGTGAGGGCGTGGCCCGTCCAGGGGCCCGGCAGACCGAGTGGCCAAGGGGCGGGCAGGGTGCGGTGGCGGCTGGGGACGTGGTGGACGGTGCGTGACATGGCAGACCTTCCGCGGCCCACCGGAGTCTCCGGTGGGGTGCTAGAAGTCCGCCGCCGTGAAACGTCCCAGGTGTTTGTCGCGCATAGCGGGAGGCTGACAGTCGCGGGCCGTGCTGTCGAGTGGTTATCCACAGGCGGCATCCGTCGCGGGCGATTGTCGGTGGGGTGCGCTTCAATGAGATGTGTCGTCACGGAGAGTTACTGATGGCGCGAAGGGGCCGCGCCGTGCCATGGGGGAGGTAGCGATGGTGAGGGATCGCGGGGAGTACGAGGAGGACGGGCGGCGGTATGTCTCGCTCGCCGGTCTGCGGACGCGGGGATGGACGGCCGGGGGCTTGGTGCACCGGCTGCTCGGGCCGCCTCACCGGCTGAGCGTCGATCCGCGTGTCCGGGCTTCGATCCCGGTACGTCTGTACCGGCTGGAGCGGGTCGAGGCGGCCGAGCAGAGCCATGAGTTCCGCTCCCGGGCGGCGAGAAGAGCGGAGCCGGACCGGTCGAAGGCACTCGCGGGCGTCTCGGCGAGGGGAGGATCCCGCGCCGGGAAAATCGGATGCGGCTCTGGAACAGGGCTTGGATGATCGCGAAGTTGACCGCCCTTCGCCCACCACGGGAGCCCTCGTGATCCGTCGCGTCACCGTCCCCGCCCTGTTCCCTCCGCCCACCTACTCCCACGCCTCCGTCGTGGAGGCCGGCACGAAGCTCGCGTTTCTCGCCGGTTCCGTGCCGCTCGACGCAGAGGGCAGGATCGTCGGCGAGGGGGATCCGGTGCGGCAGGCCGAGCAGGTGATGGCGAACCTCCAGGAGCAACTGCGGGCGGTCGGGAGCGACTTGGGGCACGTCCTGCACACCGACGTGTACGTCGCGAGCGGTGAGACGTCGGTGCTCTCCGCCGTCTGGGAGGTCGTGGAGGCGTCCGGCCTCAGCACCGGCCCGCACTCGTCGACGCTGCTCGGGGTGGCCTGCCTCGGGTACTCGGGACAGCTGGTGGAGATCACGGCGACGGCCGTCGTTCCCTAGTCGCGCGACGCGAGTCGCTCGGCGCGGAAATGCGGTGCGGTGACGGTCGGCGCCCTGGCAAGATCCCGTCGGGTGACCTCATACGACTCCACGATCACCCTGCGGCGGGCGACCGCCCCCGACGCCGCGGCGGCAGCCGACGTCTGGCTCCGCTCCTTCGCCGCCGCGCTGCCGACCGTCGTCCGGCCCCGGTCCGACGAGGACGTGCGGGACTACTTCCGGGAGGTCGTCGTGCCGCTGCGGGAGACCTGGGTGGCGGACGCGGACGGGATCGTGGGAGTGATGGTGCTGGACGGCGAGCTCCTGTCCCAGCTCTATATCGCCCCCGACTGGCGTGGGCGCGGCATCGGCGACCGGTTCGTCGAGCTGGCCAAGGAGCGCAGTCCGCAAGGCCTGCACCTGTGGACCTTCCAGGTCAACAAGCCCGCCCACCGCTTCTACGAACGGCACGGCTTCGTCGCCGTCGAGCACACGGACGGCAGCGGGAACGAGGAGCGGGAGCCGGACGTCCGGTACGACTGGCAGCCGTAGGGCAGGAGCGGCTTCGGCCGCCGGCGGTGTGGGCCGACTCCTGTGCGTACGACGGCCGTCACCGGCCCGCCGGTGGGCCGCGCTTCCCCGACCGGACACAGCACCGGACAGGCCAGGACGCTCTCAGGGTGACCCGGGTGGAGGCCGCCTCGCCGCCCGTGTCACTCCGCTCCCCGCCCCCAGACCCGCCCCTTGGGCAGCGGCCTCGCATAACTTCCCGCCTTGCTGGTCCGCAGCCCCAGGGCCACCAGCGACTCCGCCAGCTTCACCGCCGCGCCCACCCCGTCGACCACCGGCAGCCCGAGCTTCTCCCCCACCACCCGTTGGAGCCCCGTCATCCCGGCGCAGCCCAGCACCAGCACCTCGGCACCGGCCCGACGGGCCCGTTCCGCGCCGGCGAGGAACGCCGCCTCCGTACGCGCGGCGTCCCCGAGGTCCAGCACGTTCAGTCCCGTGCCGATCACGGCGGCGCAGTTGCGGCCCACGCCCGCCAGTTCCAGGCTGTCCTCGATCTGGCCGCAGGAGCGTTCCAGCGTGGTGACGACCCCGTACCGGCGGCCGAGGAGGCAGGCCAGATGGGCCGCCGCCTCGGTGATGTCCACCACCGGGACGTCCACCAGCTCCCGGACGCCTTCGCGCCCGTGCTCGCCGAAGCCGGCCATGACGACGGCGTCGTACGCGGGACCCTCGTATGTCCGCAGGAGGTCGATCACCGCGGCCGCCGAGAGGTAGCTGTCGAGCCAGCCCTCGGCCGACTCGGGCCCCCACTCCGGCGTCAGCCCGGTCACGGCGGTGCCCGGGCCTGCCGCGGCCCGGGCACCTCGTACGATCTCCTCGGTCATCTCCTGCGTGGTGTTGCAGTTGGTGACGACGATCCGCACTCCGCTCAGACCCCCGCCGCCTCGGGAGCAGTCCGCTCGCTGCGGCACAGGAGCGCGTACAGTCCCGCAGCCAGCGCGGTGCCGATGAACCAGGAGTACGGCGCCACATCGCTGAACGTCTTCACCAGCGCGAGCACCGCCGCGACCCCCGCCGCCGGAAGGAACGCCCACAGGGCCTTGGGGTTGACGCCCTTGCGGTAGTAGTAGCGGGAGCCGGGCGTGGCGTCGAACAGTTCGTTCACGTCCACGCGGCCCTTCTTGACCCAGTAGTAGTCGAGCATGATCACGCCGAACAGCGGGCCGAGGAAGGCGCCGAGTCCGCCGAGGAAGTAGTTGACGACGGTCGGGTTGGAGAAGAGGTTCCAGGGGGTCACGAGCAGCGCCGCCACCGTGCTGATCATGCCGCCGACCCTGAAGGTGATCTTCTGCGGCCAGACGTTGGCGAGGTCGTACGCCGGGGAGACGAAGTTGGCGACGATGTTGACGCCCATGGTGGCGATGGCGAAGGTCAGCGCGCCGAGGACCATGACCCAGGTGTTGCCGACCTTGGCCACCAGCTCCGCCGGGTCGGTGATGGCCTCGCCCCACACCTCCAGCGAGCCGGCGGTGACGATGACGGAAACCACCACGAAGGCCGTGGAGTTGATGGGCAGGCCCCAGAAGTTGCCACGCCGCACCGTGCGATAGTCCGGCGCGAAGCGCGAGAAGTCGCAGAAGTTGAGCATCAGCGTGCCGTAGGTGGCGAGGATCAGGCCGATCGCGCCGAACCACTGCCGCCACTGCTCACCGACCGGGACCGGGTGCGGGGTCGAGGTGAGCGAGATGGTCCAGCCGGCCTTGGACAGGACCCAGATCGCCAGCGCGATCATCACCAGCCAGATCGCCGGTCCGCAGAAGTCCTGGAACTTGCGCACCGACTCCATGCCCTGGCTGATGATCAGCGCCTGGACGAGCCACAGGGAGAGGAACGAGACCCAGCCGAGCGCGTCCAGGCCGAGGAAGGAGCTGTGCGTCCAGGACTCCAGGCCCGGCCAGGCGGCCAGCAGCATCACGTTGACCGCGACGGAGGCCAGGTAGGTCTGGATGCCGTACCACATGATGGCGATGACGGCCCTGATCAGCGCCGGGATGTTCGCGCCCCACACGCCGAAGCTGATGCGGCTGACGACGGGGAAGGGCACGCCGTGGCGCTGGCCGATCTTCCCCATCCAGTTCATGCCGATGTAGATGATCACGAAGCCGACGAGCAGGGAGGTGAAGACCTGCCACACGTTCATGCCGAGGACGAGCAGGCCCGCCGCGAACGTGTAGTTGCCCAGGTTGTGGACGTCGGACATCCACATGGCGAAGAGGTCGAAGACCTTCCAGTTCCGCTTGCCCGCGGGCGCGAGGTCTTCGTTGGTGAGCCGGGGGTCGGGGACGAACGCTGGCGCGCCGGTGGCTTCGGCGTGGTCGGCGAGGGACACGGGGGCCTCCAGGGACGGGGAGGAAGGAGGGCGGCGGTAGCCTGGCACCAGCTTTGGTATACCAAACTGCGGTCATAGTCCTCCCGTCAAGCGTTCCGACCGATGTCGCGTTCGTTAACGCTCCGTAAAACACCTCCGGAGTCGGCGAAGATTGCTCCATGAGCTCCACGACGAAGATCGAACCCCTGGGCGCCGTCCGTGAGCGTGTCCTGGCCACACTGCGGCAGGAGATCATCGCGGGCCATCTGCGGCCGGGCGACAGACTGGTCGAGCGGGAGCTGGCAGAGCGCTTCGGAGTCTCCCGGGTGCCGGTCCGCGAGGCGATCCGGGCACTGGTGACCGAGGGCTTCGTCCACTTCGAGACCCCCCGCCGCACCGTCGTACGCCGGCTGACCCCGAAGGACGTCAAGGAACTCTTCGAGCTGCGTGAGGCGTTGGAGGTGTACGCAGCCGCCCTGGCCGCGGCCCGCGCGACCCCGCAGGATCTGGCCGAGGTCGAGCAGCTCCTCGACCAGGCGGCCACCGCGACCGAGGCGGGCGACGCGGAGACGATCACGGACATCAACAGCCGGCTGCACGACCGGATCGTGTCCATGGCCGGGAACAGCCTGCTGACACAGGCCCTCGAACCGGTCGCGGGCAGGCTGCGCTGGATGACCCGACGGAACGAGGAGTGGCCCCAACTCCTCGTCGAACACCGGGAGTTGTACGAGGCCATCGCGTCCGGCGACCCGGAGCGGGCCCGCGCGCATGCGCTCGCGCACGTACGGACCAACTACGAGTCGACGGTCCGCCAACTGTTCGGCGAGGACGCCGAACTCGCCTAGCCGGACTCACCTCACCGAGTTCACCCGGCCGAACTCTCCCCCCGACCGGCGTACTTGTCCGTCGCCGCCACCATCGCCTCGGCCACCCCGGGCGCCCCGGCGTTGTGCCCGACCTCGTCGATCACCACCAACTCACTGCCCGGCCAGGCGTGATGGAGCCGCCAGACGATCCCGGCCAGGTTTCCGAAGTCGAGGCTGCCCTGCACGAGCGTGCCCGGGATGCCCTTCAGCAGAGGCGCGTCGCGCAGTACCGCCTCGTCCGCGCCCAGGAAGTGGCCGTTGCCCCAGTAGTGGGTGACCGTGCGGGTGAAACCCATCCGGAACTCCGGGTTCTCGAAGCGCTCGACCGACCTCGGCGGCGCCGGAATGGTCGCCGTCTCCCAGTCGGTCCAGGCCCGCGCCGCCCGCGCCCGCACCTCGGGATCGGGCGACTCGACGAGCCGGTTGTAGGCGGCGGCGAGGTTCCCGGACCGTTCGAGGAGGGGCACCTCGCCGACGAACCGCTCGAAGGCCGCCGGAAAGATCTGCCCGAGTCCCCTGGTCAGCAGGGCGACTTCGGCGTCCGACCCGGTCGCGACCCCCGTCAGCACCAGCTCGCTCACGGCCGCCGGATGCGTCTGCGCGTACCGCAGCCCCAGCACCGAACCGAACGACACGCCCCACACCAGCCACCGCTCGATCCCGAGGTGCTGCCGCAGCAGCTCCAGGTCGGCGATGAGGTGCGGCATCGTATTGACGCTCATGTCGGTGTCGTACGCGCTCGCGGGCGGCGTCGAACGCCCGGCGCCCCGCTGGTCGAGCAGCACGATCCGGTACGCGTCCGGGTCGAAGAGCCGCCGGAAGTACGGTCCGCTGCCGGATCCCGGCCCGCCGTGCAGCACCACCGCGGGCTTGCCCCGCGGGTTCCCGCAGGTCTCCCAGTAGACGCGGTTGCCGTCACCGACGTCGAGCATGCCGTGGTCGTACGGTTCGATGTCCGGGTAGAGAGGCATCCGGCGACCCTAACCCGCGTGCGGCGGACCGGTCCCCTCAAGTGAGACCTGCCGCCGAACGCAGTACCTCCCGCAGCATCTCCGGGGTCAGCCGGCCGGTGAAGGTGTTGCGCTGGCTGACGTGGAAGCACCCGAAGAGGTCGATCCCGTCGAGCGGCACCCGCACCCCGTGCCCGAACACGGGCCGCGGGCGGGGCACGTCCCACCCCGCCTCCGTCAGCGCGGGCAGCGTGGCCTGCCAGCCGAAACCGCCGAGCACGACCACGGACCGCAGGGTCGGCCGCAGCAGCCTCAGCTCCTGGACCAGCCAGGGGCGACAGGTGTCCCGCTCCCCCGGCGTGGGCTTGTTGGCGGGCGGGGCGCAGTGGACGGGCGAGGTGACGCGGACACCGCGCAGTTCCAGGCCGTCGTCCGCGCTGACCGCGGTGGGTTGGGAGGCGAGGCCGAGGTCGTACAGCGCCTGGTACAGCACGTCTCCGGAGCGGTCGCCGGTGAACATACGGCCGGTGCGGTTGCCGCCGTGCGCGGCCGGCGCGAGGCCGACGATCAGCAGGCGGGCGTCGGGCGGTCCGAAGCCGGGCACGGCACGGCCCCAGTACGTCTGGTCGGCGAAGGCCGCCCGCTTGGTACGGGCCACCTCCTCGCGCCAGTCGACCAGCCGGGGACAGGCACGGCAGTCCGCGATGCGCCGGTCGAGCTCAGCGAGAGGGTCCACGCCTCAACCGTACGACGGTGTCCAGGCCGCCCCGCGTGCGAGCAGCGGCCGCACGAGCCGCTCGGGAAGCGGGCTCCCCGTGGAAATCCCGTCGGGTCTGCTGTGCGCGGCGACTATCGTCGGGGCATGGCTGCTGAACGTGCTGATGACGGTGTGGGTGAGGCTGCGGACACGAACCGCCGGGCTCGGACCACCGTGCCGGGGACGGAGTCCGAGGCGCCCGGGCGCCTTGCCCCCGGCGCGGAGGGCTCCTCCGCCGAAGGCGACGGCGACGGCGCGGCCGGCGGAGACGCGAAGGCGGCCGTGGCCGTCGATCCGAAGGTCGCCGCAGCGGTGGCCGCCGCCGAGGCCGCCGGGCCGCAGAACGGCGAGACCGTCCGCGTCGACAGCTGGATCTGGTCCGTACGCCTGGTCAAGACCCGTTCTGCCGGAGCCACCGCCTGCAAGGGCGGCCACGTACGGGTCAACGGCGACCGGGTCAAGCCCGCCCACTCCCTCCGTGTCGGCGACGAGGTACGCCTGGTCCACGAGGGCCGCGAGCGGATCGTGATCGTCAAGCGCCTCATCCGCAAGCGGGTCGGCGCCCCGGTCGCCGTCCAGTGCTACGTCGACAACAGCCCCCCGCCCCCGCCCCGCGAGGCCGTCGCCCCCGCCGGCATCCGCGACCGCGGGGCGGGCCGCCCCACCAAACGGGACCGGCGCGAGATGGAACGCCTGCGAGGAGCCGGCGGACGCCCCGGAGGCCAGTGACCACACCCCACCGACGCACACGGCGGTGGCGTCCGGGACAAGCCATCGAGGCTCTCCGGACGCCACCGCCCTGTGCGTCGGTGCTGATACCCGACCTCACCGTGCGTCGTCGCATAGCGGGGGTCAGGCGCGCCGGCGTACCAGTTCCAGCAGCCGCGCGTTCTGGTCCCGCCGGGCCCAGGCGATGAGGGCGAGCGGCACGATCAGGATGAGCGGGGTCGCGGCGTTCTCCCCGTCGAAGACGGAGACCTGGACGACGAACGCGCCCACCATGAGGGCGCTCAGCGCCATCGCGGACACCGACTGCAGCACCGGGATCAACAGGGCGACGGCACCGGCCAGTTCGAGCGCGCCGATGGTGTACATCCCGGCGTCGCCCCAGCCCATCTCGGCGAAGCCCTCGGAGGCCGAGGGGTGGGCGATCAGCTTGGGCAGGGCGCTCGCGACGGCGTAGAAGAGGGCGAGCACCACCTGGAGGGTGCGCAGAGCGATCCGGGCGCGGCGTCCGCGCGGGGTCGCGGACTCGGCGACGACGGTGCCGGACTGAGCGGACGCGGTGGTGGTGGCGGTGACGGGGAGGGTGGTCTCGGACATCGGGGTCTCCTGTGGGAAGCGGTCCGTGCTGCTGTCAAAGAGGTAGACCGCGGCCCACTCCGAAACTCATCGCCGCCCGAGGGCCGATTTCGCGATCTAGTCCACCCGCACCGCCCTCACCCATGTCCCGTCCTCCGTCAGGTACTTGTCCACCGCGAGACCCGCCTCTCCCAGCGCCTCCTCGAACTGTTCCTTCGTCAGTGGACGTGCCAGGAACGTCTGGGTCCACACCGCGTCCGGGAACTCGTACTCCGCGCGCACCGAGTTCACCCCGTCCCCGACCGGTTCCGCCGACACCATCCGGACGGTGAAGCCGCTGGGATCGACCCGTTCGCGCGGCAGGTCGGTGTGGTAGTCCGCGCCCTCCCGCTGGATCAGCACGCACCCGCCCTCCCCGACATGCCGCGCGCAGGCGCGGAGCAATCCCTGCCGCACCTCGATGTCCCCGGCGTGCACCAGGAACGACGCGAGCATGACCACGTCGAACGTCTCGCCCAGGTCGAGCTCTTCGACCGGGCCGCATATCGTGCGGGCCCCGCGGACGCGCTCCAGCATCTGCGGCGACTCGTCCACCGCGGTCACCGTGAAGCCCCGCTCCAGGAGCGGATGGGTCATCCGTCCCACTCCGCAGCCCAGCTCCAGGATGTGCGCCCCCGCCGGCACGGCCGCGGCGATGATGTCCGGCTCGTCCCTCACCGGCAGCCGTGCGTACAGCTCCACCGCACAGCCGTCGGGAGTGATCGCACCGGGCCCGGTCCCCTCGTACCCCTCACGCATTCTCAGCTCCATGCCCGTCCAACGGCCCACCTCCGCACGCCCGTTCCCCCCTCGCACGGATTCACCCGTCCGAGCGACAGCAGCCCTCCATCGACAGCAGATCTCCGTCGACAGCGGACCTACCGGTTACCGGCCGCCCGGCCCTGCGTCACAACGGAAACCAGCCGTGCCCCATGTACCAGTGCCCACCCGCCCGCAGGTGGTCCCCCACGGCCCGCTCCAGCGACGTGCGCCGCGGGAGCCCCGCCACCGCCAGCTCCGGGTCCCCGAACACGAACTGGACCGGTTCCGTGTCGGCAGGCTCGCCGCCCCGGCGGGCGATCCGGAACCGTTCCTGGAACCGGACGATGTTGGAGTCGGCGCTCAGATAGCGCTTCAACTGCGGGTCGAGCAGCCAGGAATGGCACATCGCCGCCCGATACGGCGCCTCGGGATGGTGCAGGGCGAAGAACTCCCGGGCGAGCGCCACGGACCGGTCGCAGGCCGCCGGGGTCAGCGGACCGAGGAACTCGGGGATGTGGATGTCCAGGCAGGGCGTGCCCGGAGCCCCGTCGAACCCGGCCCGCGTGAGCACCGACGCGGCGCCCGTCCAGAGGTTCGTCCGCTGGAACTGCAACCGCCCCAGCTGGTACAGCTCGCCGCGGAAATGGAGCGTGAGCCACTGCGGGGACTGCACCCCTGCCCTGCCGTGCCGTCGGCGGTGGACGACCATGTTCCGCCCGAGGTCGGCGAGGGTGCGCCGGGAGACGTCCGCGGGGATGCCGAGTGCGCGGTGGTACGCGCGCGTGTGCGGAAGCGCCGCGACGCACACGTACGCGGCGAAGAAGCGGCGCAGCGCCGCCGGCGCCTCGGCGACCCGTTCGCCCAGCTGGACTCCGTCGCCGTACTCGACGATCTTCCCGATGTCGCGGACCAGTTCCTCGGTGCACTCCGCCAGGAGCCGCAGCGCCCCGGAGTCCGCCGTCAGCGTCCGGCGCGACGCGATCAGTTCATTGATGTCCTGGTGGGGTACCGCGAGGTCCAGAAGCACCTCGGCCAGCTCGTCGGTATCCGGAAGCACATGGTCCTCCCCCTGCTCGGAGCCTTTGGTGAACGTCGCACCGAAGAGTACGTTTCAAGAAGGAGTGGTGATCCCGATGCGTACGGGCAGTGAGCCGACGACCGCGCGCAGTGCGCTGCGCACGCGCTTCTGGCTGAGCGTGTGGGGGCTGGTCTGGGCGGTCTTCGGCACAGCGGCGTTCGCCCTCGCGGGACGTCCTGGCTGGGCCATCGCCTGTGGAGTGCTGTGGCTGGTGATCACCGTGGATCTGACGTTGATCGTCCGGCACATCCGCCAGGGCCCGCACTACCAGCCGGGCCCGGACATCCCGCCGTACCGGCCGCCGGAGAACCGGCGCCGGCGCCCGTAGGGCGGGCTCACGACTCGAACCGGGCCGCCTTCAGGTACTGCGGGTTCGGGTCGAGTGCGGCGGCCAGCCGGAAGTGGCGTTTGGCCTGGTCGGGGCGGGCCTGCCGCTCGTAGGTGCGGGCGAGCGCGAAGTGCGCGAACGCGTTGTCCGGCTCGCGCTCCAGCACGATCGTGAACTCCAGCTCCGCGGGACGCAGTTGCGCGGCCGCGAAGAAGGCACGCGCGCGCAGCAGGCGGGCGGCGGTGTTCTCGGGGTGCGCGGCGATGACCTGGTCGAGCAGTTTCACCGCGCCCTGCGGGTCCCGTGCGGCGAGCAGTTGCTCGGCGGCGCGGAAGTCGATGACATGCGTCTCCGGGGTACGTCCGGTCGAACCGCTGGTCTGGGGCACGGCAGAGTCCTTCCCTCACTGGAAGGGTTCAACGCCCGGACCGGGGCCCGCTATTCCTGGGGCTGCCGGGACGAGCCGTGCGAGGCGCGGGCTCTTCGTGCGAGATCGGCCCATACGTCCGTGACGCGTCGCCGCAGGTCGTCGAGGGGTACGTCGTTGTCGATGACGATGTCCGCGATCTCCAGGCGCTTCTCGCGTGTGGCCTGGGCGGCCATCCGCGCGCGTGCGTCCTCCTCGGTCATGCCGCGCAGCCGCACCAGCCGGTCGAGCTGGGTCCCGGGGCTCGCGTCGACGACGATCACGAGGTCGTACAGCGGGGCGAGGGCGTTCTCGGCGAGGAGCGGGACGTCGTGGATCACGACCGCGTCCGCGGCGGCTGCCGCCTCCAGCTCGCGGGAGCGGGCGCCGACCAGCGGGTGCACGATCGCGTTCAGTACGGCGAGCTGGTCGGGGTCGGCGAACACGATCGAGCCCAGCTTCGGCCGGTCCAGACCGCCGTCCTCGGCGAGCACGTCCCGGCCGAAGGCCTCGACGACGGCCGCCAGCCCGGGCGTGCCCGGCGCGACGACCTCGCGCGCGATTCGGTCCGCGTCGATCAGCACGCCCCCGTGCTCGACGAGCAGCCGCGACACCTCGCTCTTGCCGGCGCCGATCCCGCCGGTCAGGCCAACCTTCAGCATGACCGGAAGCTTAGGGCCTGCCGCTGACAGCGCGCCCGGCGGAGGTCAGTTGTCGCCTTCCCGCTCCGCCAGGAACTTCTCGAACTCCAGCCCGATCTCGTCCGCCGAGGGAATGTCGACCGGCTCGGCGAGCATGTTGCCCCGTGTCTCGGCGCCCGCCGCCGCGTCGTACTGGTGCTCGAGGCCCTGGACGAGCGCGACCAGGTCCTCGTCGCCCTCCTGGATCTGGCGGTCGATCTCGGTCTGGGTGCGGTGGGCGTCGGTGCGCAGGGCGTGTGCGATGCCCGGCAGGACGAGGCCGGTCCCCGCCGTGATGGCTTCCAGGACGGTCAGCGCCGCGTCCGGGTAGGGGGAGCGGGCGATGTAGTGCGGCACGTGCGCGGCGACGCCCAGGACGTCGTGGCCCGCCTCCATGAGGCGGTATTCGACGAGCGCCTCGGCACTGCCGGGGACCTGTGCCTCGTCGAAGGGGCTGCGGTGGCCCGGCACGAGGTCGTTGCGGTTGCCGTGCGGGGTGAGGCCGACGGGGCGGGTGTGCGGGACGCCCATCGGGATGCCGTGGAAGTTCACGGACAGGCGTACGCCGAGCCGCTCCACGATCTGCTGGACGGCCGCGGCGAAGCGTTCCCACTCCACGTCCGGCTCGGGTCCGGACAGCAGCAGGAAGGGCGCCCCGGTGGCGTCCTGGACGAGCCGCACGTCGATGGTGGGCTCCTCGTACTCCGTCCACCGGTCGCGCTTGAACGTCAGCAGCGGGCGGCGGGCGCGGTAGTCCACGAGCCGGTCGTGGTCGAACCGGGCGACGATCTGGTGGGGCAGCGTGTCCAGCAGCCGGTCGACGATCTGGTCGCCGGTCTCGCCCGCGTCGATGTATCCGTCGAAGTGGTAGAGCATGACCAGGCCGGCCGACTCCTGGGCGAGCGCCATGTCGACGACAGCCAGGCCCTTCGGCTCCCATGCGTACAAACCTTGCGGATCAAGCACAGTGACCGCTCCTCCTCGTGTTCGTACGTTGCAACGCCCCCTGGAGCAGGGGCATTCCCACGAGGACCTCTGATCAGCCGCCTCTTACGGGCTTTTCATGACAGGGCTGAGGACCACGCGCCCCGTAGGGGCGCGGAACTGCGCGACAAGCCCCCACCGGCCCGCAGCCAAAACACTGAAGGACCGCACCTCGTAAGGTGCGGCCCTTCAGTTCAAGAGCTAGTGCTCAGTGAGCGTTCAGCTCTGGCCACCGGCGAGCTTCTCGCGAAGCGCAGCGAGCGCCTCGTCCGACGCCAGCGCACCGGAGGTGTCCGCACCCTCGGAGGAGTACGAACCGCCACCGCCGCTGCCACCCGCGGCCGGAGCCGCGCCCGCGGCGTCGCCGCCCTCGGCCGCAGCAGCGGCGTCGGCCTCGCGGGACTTGATGACCTGCTGCTGGTGCTGCTCGAAGCGGGTCTGCGCCTCGGCGTACTGGGTCTCCCACACCTCACGCTGGGATTCGAAGCCCTCGAGCCAGTCGTTGGTCTCGGGGTCGAAGCCCTCGGGGTAGATGTAGTTGCCCTGGTCGTCGTACGACGCGGCCATGCCGTACAGCGTCGGGTCGAACTCGACCGAGGCCGGGTCACCACCGAAGGCCTCGTTGGCCTGCTTCAGCGAGAGGCTGATGCGACGACGCTCGAGGTCGATGTCGATGACCTTGACGAAGATCTCGTCGTTGACCTGGACGACCTGCTCCGGGATCTCCACGTGGCGCTCGGCCAGCTCGGAGATGTGGACCAGACCCTCGATGCCCTCGTCCACGCGGACGAACGCACCGAACGGAACCAGCTTCGTGACCTTGCCGGGCACGACCTGGCCGATCTGGTGGGTCCGGGCGAACTGCTGCCACGGGTCTTCCTGGGTCGCCTTCAGCGACAGGGAGACACGCTCGCGGTCCATGTCGACATCGAGGACCTCGACGGTGACTTCCTGGCCGACCTCGACAACCTCGGAGGGGTGGTCGATGTGCTTCCAGGACAGCTCGGAGACGTGAACCAGACCGTCGACGCCACCCAGGTCCACGAAGGCACCGAAGTTGACGATCGAGGAGACCACGCCGGAGCGGACCTGACCCTTCTGGAGGGTCGTGAGGAACGTCTGGCGGACCTCGGACTGGGTCTGCTCCAGCCAGGCACGGCGGGACAGGACCACGTTGTTGCGGTTCTTGTCCAGCTCGATGATCTTCGCCTCGAGCTCCTTGCCCACGTAGGGCTGGAGGTCGCGGACACGGCGCATCTCGACGAGGGAGGCCGGAAGGAAGCCACGGAGGCCGATGTCGAGGATGAGACCACCCTTGACGACCTCGATGACGGTACCGGTGACGATGCCGTCTTCTTCCTTGATCTTCTCGATCGTGCCCCAGGCACGCTCGTACTGAGCGCGCTTCTTGGACAGGATGAGGCGGCCTTCCTTGTCCTCCTTCTGGAGGACCAGGGCCTCGATCTCGTCGCCGACGGCGACGACCTCGTTCGGGTCGACGTCGTGCTTGATCGAGAGTTCGCGGCTCGGGATCACGCCTTCGGTCTTGTAACCGATGTCGAGCAGGACCTCGTCCCGGTCGACCTTCACGATGACGCCGTCGACGATGTCGCCGTCGTTGAAGTACTTGATCGTCTCGTCGATCGCGGCGAGGAATGCTTCCTCGTTACCGATGTCGTTGACCGCAACCTGCGGGGTGGTGGCGGTGGTCTCGGTGCTGCTCGTCATGTGGGAAAGGGCTCCGGTTACGGACAGAAAGTCGTAGGTACTGCTACGCCGGGAGCCCGTATCGCTCTGAAGAAGCCGGACAGCCAAGGAAGCACCACACCAGGCAAAATGCCGGTGGCGCCTCGAAAACCGAGGGGACATACAACAGATGCGAGCGCAGCCTGCTACGTCTGAGGTGCGCAGGCCCGCAGCGCAACTTGTAGCATACGGGGGCAGCCGGACAGGGTCAATGCGCGAAGGCGCACACCCGGGGCGGATCGCCGCATACCCGGCACAAGAACTGTCTCTGGAGGCCATCCGGGCCCCGAGACACCTCCTCCGTGACACCCCCGAGGGGACGGATTGGAGGGAAGAGTACGACGAGGGAGCCGATCATCCAAGAGCCCGTAGCGTCCGATTCCCACGTCACACCGGACTCCGAGTCCGAGGCCACCCGGCGTGACGCCGATGTCGCGGAGAGCTCCCGGGCCAACCGGGGCTGGTGGGACCGCAACGCGGACGAGTACCAGGTCGAGCACGGCACGTTCCTCGGCGACAACCGCTTCGTATGGGGTCCCGAGGGTCTGGACGAGGTGGAGGCCGAGCTGCTCGGCCCGCCCGAGGAGCTGAAGGGCAAGGACGTCCTGGAGATCGGCGCCGGCGCGGCCCAGTGCTCGCGCTGGCTGGCCGAGCAGGGGGCCCGCCCGGTCGCCCTGGACCTCTCCCACCGCCAGCTCCAGCACGCGCTGCGCATCGGCGGATCGTTTCCCCTCATCTGCGCGGACGCCGGTGCGCTGCCCTTCGCGGACGCCTCCTTCGACCTGGCGTGCTCGGCCTACGGGGCGATGCCGTTCGTGGCGGACCCGGTACTGGTCCTGTCGGAGGTGCGCCGGGTGCTGCGGCCGGGCGGGCGCTTCGTCTTCTCGGTCACCCACCCGATCCGCTGGGCGTTCCCGGACGAGCCCGGCCCGGAGGGGCTGACCGTCTCCGCCTCGTACTTCGACCGGACGCCGTACGTCGAGCAGGCCGAGGACGGCAGCGCGGTGTACGTCGAGCACCACAGGACCATCGGCGACCGCGTCCGGGACGTCGTCGCCGCGGGTTTCCGCCTGGTGGACCTGGTCGAGCCGGAGTGGCCGTCCTGGAACACCTCGGAGTGGGGCGGCTGGTCGCCGCTGCGCGGGAACCTGATCCCGGGGTCGGCGATCTTCGTGTGCGAGCGGGACTGACCGCCACGCACACGCGCGTGCGTGGCTGAAAGAAGAGCACGCGCGCGTGGCGGGGCGTGCGCGCGGCCGTACGACACTGGGGGCGTGATCCGTTACGACACTCTGGACGCCCTTCCCGTACGCGGTGCGTTGCCCGCCCTGTCCGACGCCCTGGACGCGCACGGCACCGCCGTCCTGGTCGCGCCGACCGGCAGCGGCAAGACCACCCTCGTACCGCTGGCGCTGGCCGGGCTGCTGGGCGGTGACGCTCCCGCGCGGCGGGTGGTGGTGGCCGAGCCGCGGCGGATCGCGGCCCGCGCGGCGGCCCGGCGGATGGCGTGGCTGCTGGGCGAGAAGGTCGGCGGGAGCGTCGGCTACACCGTGCGCGGGGAGCGGGTCGTCGGACGCCGCGCGCGTGTGGAGGTCGTGACGACCGGTGTCCTGCTGCAGCGCCTCCAGCGGGACCAGGAGCTCGCGGGCGTCGACGTGGTGGTCCTGGACGAGTGTCATGAGCGGCATCTGGACGCGGACACGACGGCGGCGTTCCTGTGGGACGTACGGCAGGCGCTGCGGCCGGAGCTGCGGCTGGTGGCCGCGTCGGCGACGACCGACGCGCAGGGCTGGTCGGGGCTGCTGGGCGGGGCGCCGGTGGTCGAGGCGCACGGGAGGGCGTACGGGGTGGGGGTGGTCTGGGCTCCCCCGGCCCGTCCGGTGCGGCCCTCGCACGGCATGTGGGTGGATCCCGCGCTGCTGACGCATGTGGCGTCGGTGGTGCGGCGGGCGCTGGCCGAGCGGGAGGGGGACGTGCTGTGCTTCCTGCCGGGCGTGGGCGAGATCGCGCGGGTCGCCGGGCAGCTGGGCGGTCTCGGGGACGTGGACGTGCTCCAGGTGCACGGGCGGGCGCCGGCCGCCGTGCAGGACGCGGTGCTGGCGCCCGGCGAGCGGCGCCGGGTGGTGCTGGCGACCTCGGTCGCCGAGTCGTCGCTGACGGTGCCCGGGGTGCGGGTCGTCGTCGACTCGGGGCTGACGCGGGAGCCGCGGGTGGATCACGCGCGCGGGCTGAGCGCGCTGACGACGGTCAGGGCCTCGCGCGCGGTGGGCAACCAGCGGCTGGGGCGGGCCGGGCGGGAGGCGCCGGGTGTGGCCTACCGCTGCTGGACGGAGGCGGAGGACGTCCGGCTGCCGGCTTTCCCGGCCCCGGAGATCAAGGTGGCCGACCTGACGGCGTTCGCCCTCCAGGCGGCCTGCTGGGGGGATCCGGACGCCTCCGGGCTGGCGTTGCTGGATCCGCCGCCGACCGGGGCGATGGCCGCCGCGCGGAGTGTCCTGTCGGCGATCGGCGCGGTGGACTCCGCCGGACGGGCCACCGAGCGGGGGGCGCGGCTGGCCCGGCTGGGACTGCATCCCCGCCTCGGGCGGGCCCTGCTGGACGCGGGACCCTCGCGGGAGGTGGCCGAGGTGGTCGCGCTGCTCGGTGAGGAGCCACCGCGGGAGTACGGCGACGATCTGGCGGCCGCCGTACGGACGGCCCGGCGTGGGGGCGACGCCTATGCGGGGCGCTGGCGTACCGAGGTGCGGCGACTACAGGCCCTCGCCGACGAGCCGGCCCGCGCGTCCTCTCTCACGGAGGACGCCCTCGTCGGGCGCGTGGCCGCCCTCGCCTTCCCCGAGCGGGTCGCCAGGGCCGACGGCGGTTCCTATCTCATGGTGTCCGGGACCCGCGCCGAGGTCCGGGACACCACCGCTCTGCGCGGGGCGCCCTGGATCGCCGTCGCCGTCGCGGACCGCCCCGTCGGCAAGGGCCACGCACGCGTGCAGCTCGGTGCGGTCGTCGACGAGGAGACCGCGCGGCAGGCGGCAGGGGCGCTGCTCGACGAGCGCGACGAGGTCCACTGGGCCGACGGGGACGTCGTGGCGCGGCGCGTGGAGCGGCTGGGGGCCGTGGAGCTGGCGGTGCGCACGCTCCGGAACCCGGACCCCGCACTCGTACGCGACGCGCTTCTTGAAGGGCTGCGGCAGGACGGGCTGCGCCTGTTGCGCTGGTCGCCCGAGGCCGAGGCGCTGCGGCAGCGGCTCGCCTTTCTGCGGCTGCACCTCGGGGAGCCGTGGCCGGACGTCTCCGACGAGGCACTCCACGCGCGCGTGGACGAGTGGCTGGAGCCGGAGCTCGGTCGTGCCCGGCGGCGGGCCGATCTGGCGCGGATCGACGCCGGGAACGCGCTGGGCCGGCTGCTGCCGTGGGCCTCGGGGGACGCCGCGCGACTCGACGAACTCGCTCCCGAGCGGATCACCGTGCCCAGTGGGTCCAGAATCCGGATCGACTACGCGAACCCCGAGCAGCCCGTCCTCGCGGTGAAGTTGCAGGAGATGTTCGGGCTGCACGAAGGGCCAACGGTCGCCGGGGTCCCGCTGCTCGTCCACCTGCTCTCCCCCGCCGGGCGCCCGGCCGCCGTGACCGCTGATCTCGCGTCGTTCTGGAAGGACGGCTACAAGGGCGTGCGGGCGGAGCTGCGGGGCCGGTATCCGAAGCACCCGTGGCCCGAGGATCCGGCGGATGCCGAGCCGACGCGGTATACGAACGCGCGGCTCAGGCGGTGACCGGTTCGGGCGCGGAGTCCGTGGCGGGTTCGGGTTCGTCGGGGCGGCGGCTACGGGCCTCCAGGTACAGGGCGAGGGCCAGCAGGAGCACGCCCAGGGTCGCGAAGCCCCAGGGGAGGTACGAGGTCATCAGGAGCACCAGGGTGCGGTTGGACTTGACCAGGTCGACGGTGTGCTCGATGTAGTCCTCGCGCATCTTCACGTGGCCGGCGAACGCCGTCACCTTGTCGCGGTCGCCGAGGAGGGTGCCGCCGCGGAGTTCCTCCTTGTGGATCTCCTCGCCGTAGACGGGGGCGCCGGTGACGGGTTCGACCCAGAACTTGCGGACCGTGGTGTACCAGCGGGTCGTGCCGGTCTTGGCGAGCTGCTCGGGCGTGACGCCCGCGATGGGCAGCTTCTTGGGCCACTTCACCTGGGTCCAGGGGATGGTCTGCTCGAAGTAGTAGACCTCCAGGCCGCGGAAGTCCTGGGTGCCCTTGTAGTGGATGGGGGACGAGGTGCGGGTCTGGGCGTCGAAGTACTCGTAGTCCCGCTTCTCCGTCAGGAAGGGCCACTTGAATTCGAGGCCTTCCCGCTTCACCGGGTCGCCGTCGACCATCTCGCCGGTGGCGTGGATCGGTTCCTGGGTGTGGGCGTCGAAGATGTACCGCTCGGGGATGTAGGCGACCTGCTGGCCGTCGGGGCCCTGGGCGTAGGACAGTCCGTCCCAGACGACGACGTCCCGGCCGAGGGTCTTCTCGATCTTCTCGGAGGCCTCGACGTTGCCTTTGAGGGTCTGCACGATGGTGACCTTGGAGACCTTCTCGACCTGCATCGCGTTGTTCATGAGGGTGGCGTCCTTCGCCTCCAGGACCATGTCCTGGTACTGGCCGGCCGGGATCTTGGCCAGGCGCGGGAAGGCGTACCAGCGCAGCAGTGGGGACAGCGCGGCGAAGAACACGGCGAGAGCGAGCAGGATCAGGCTGGCCTTGCGGCGCATCTCGGCCTCCCTCCCGGGTGGTTACGGGTGTGACGGCACCGTCGTCAGCAGCGGCTTCGGGGACGTCTCGCCGGCCGGCGACCCCATCGCGGTGATCGTGAGGACCAGGGCGAACGCGACGGCCAGGCCGATCGCGGCGGCGATCAGAGCACGCATGCGGGCCTCCCGACGGACTGGAACTGATAGGTCGTCAGGTTCGGCACCGTAGCAACGGGTGGGCGAGATGAGAACACGTTGCACACGACGACGGCGCCCCTCCTCACGAGGGGCGCCGCCATGGTCGTACGACAGGAACGAGCCGTTACGCGCTCGGGCTTGCCGACGGGCTCGGGGACTCCGACGTCTCGGCGGCCGCGGCCACGGTCAGTTCGACGGTCAGGGTCGCGCCGCCGGAGGTGGTGATGCGGAGCAGGAACGTGCCGGTGGTGTCGTCCGCGTACAGCTTCGGCAGCTTGAGCAGGCCGTCCGCGTCCGTCTCCAGGCCCGTGAGGGTGCGTACGGTCTTGCCGTCCGCGTCCTTGAAGTAGGGGCCCTTGGTGTTCGCGGTCGCGTCGTCGGCCGAGGTGATCAGGGTGGCGGTGGCGGCGACCCGGTCCGCGACGGCACCGGCGTAGGTCGCCTTCACCACGACCTGGTCGGCGAACTCGCCGCCGGGGGTGCAGGTGAGCGCGGTGTCGCTGGTGCGGGCCAGGGTGTCGGCGACGCGCTCGGTGACCGTCGCCTTGTAGTCGAGGCCGGTGACCGAGCGGCCCACTACGGTGGCGCGGACGGTGAACTCGCCCGTCGTCTCACCCGCCTTGAGAGTGGGCGCGACGGCCACGCCGGAGCTGTTCGTGACCACCGTGGCCACGCTCTCGCCGCCCGTGAAGGTGGTGTCGGTGTCGCCGACGATCGTGAAGCGGACCCGGACCTTGCCGACGGCCTTGCCGGCCGAGGTCTCGGCGCGGGTGCTGATCCTCTTGGTGAAGGTGTCGCCGGCCTCCGCGGTGAGCTTGGCCGTGCCCGCGTCCTCGAGATGGTCGACCGTGTCGGTGGGCGTCGGCGCCGGGGTGCTCGGCGTGCTCGGCTTGTCCGACGGCGGCGGGGTGGGGCTGGGGGTGTTGCTGCCGGGCGTACTGGGTGTGCTGGGCGTGCCGGGGGTCGACGGCGGGGTGGGCGACGGCGTCGGGCTCGCGCTGTCGTTCTCGTCGCTGCGGTTGTCCGGAACGGAGCCGGTGCCGTCGGGGATCTCGTGGGTGCCCTTGCGGTAGTACTCCAGCCACGACAGGACCGTGTTCAGGTAGTCCTGCGAGTTGTTGTAGCTGAGGATCGCGCTGTTGAGGTCGGACTGGGTGGACAGGTCCCAGCCGAAGCGGCACAGGTAGTGACCGGCGGCGAGCGCCGCGTCGTAGATGTTGTTGGGGTCCTTCTTGCCGTCGTCGTTGCCGTCGCGGCCGGCCCACTCCCAGGTGGAGGGGATGAACTGCATGGGGCCGACGGCCCGGTCGTAGACGCTGTCACCGTCGTAGGCGCCGCCGTCGGTGTCGCTGATGTGCGCGAAGCCGACGCCGTTCAGCTTGGGGCCGAGGATCCTGCCGATGGTGTTGCCGTCCGCGTCGACGCGGCCGCCGCGGGCCTGGCCGGACTCCACCTTGCCGATGGCGGCCAGGAGTTCCCAGGGCAGGTTGCAGCCGGGCTTGGACGACTGGAGCGAGGACGCGGCCCGCTTGTAGGCGTCCAGGACGGTCGCGGGTATGCCGGCCTCGGTCGATCCGGGGGCGGCGGGAGTGCCGACGGTCGGCGCGGGGCTCGGGCTGTTGAGCGGCGGCAAATCCGTGTAGTACGGCGAGTTGCCGGTCGCACCGCTGTCGTCGCCGGTCGCGTCGGGAGAGGGCTGGGCGTCGGCCGCGGTCGATCTGCCACTGTCGTCGACCGTCACGCCGGGTGCCTGGGACGCTGAGAGTGCCGCGACAGCCGCCGCGGCGACGGTGGTGGCCACCGCTCCCTTGCGCAGCCTCCTGCCGAATTGCGCCGACATAAAGTGAATCCCTCCCGTGGACGCGGAGCGCCCGTCTCCGTTCGACGTGCTCGCCATGGTGTGACGATCGACCCGCGGTGCGGGTTGCCCTCGTGGACCCATTCAGTGCCGTGTACTTCTGTTCGACCGCGCTCCCCGGCACGGCGACCCAGGCGACCCTACGACAACTTGCTTTGCGCGGGCACCCGTTCGTGCCCGGTTTTCACCAGTTGGCCATACTGGGCCGGTCCGACCACACCGAACCCGGGGGCCTTCTTGCCGTTCACGCTGAGCCACGCGGCCGCTGTACTGCCCGCTTTACGCACCGATGGAACCGGCCGCGCCTCGCTGGTGCCGGCGGTGCTGGTGGCGGGTTCCTTCGCCCCCGACATGACCTATTTCGCGGCGAGTGTCCTGTCCGAGGCGATGGAGTTCGGGGACTTCACCCACTCCTTCGCGGGTGTCTTCACCGTCGACGTGCTCGTCGCGTGGGCGCTGGTGGGGCTGTGGCTGCTGATCCGCGAGCCACTGGTGGCGCTGCTGCCACGGCGCCGGCAGGCACCGGCGGCGACCTTGCTGCGCTGCGGGGTGCCACGCGCGCGTGTCCGGCCGTCGCTGGTGGCGCGCTGGTACGTGTCGGCGGCGATCGGTGCGCTGACGCATGTCGTGTGGGACGCGTTCACCCATTTCGACCGGTGGGGGATGCGGGTGTTCCCCGTCCTGGGCGAGACGATCGCGGGCTCGCCGCTGTACTGGTACCTGCAGTACGGCAGTTCGGCGGTGGCCGCGGTCGTGATCGCGGTGTTCCTGGGGTACGCCCTGCGGCGGGTGCGGGGCGCTGTCGCCGAACCGGCGGGGGTGCCCGTGCTGACCGGCGCGGACCGGTGGTGGGCCGCTGTCGTCATCGGTGGCTGTGCGCTGGTCGGGGCGGTGCAGCGGGCCTCGCGGTGGTGGGACTACTGGGGGTCCACCGCGAAGCCGTGGGAGCTGATCCCGACGCTGTGCTTCGGGGTGGGCGCCGGGCTCGTCCTGGGGGTGCTGGTGTACGCCGTGGGCGTCAGGGTGTGGCGTCCGGTCCCGGTGCGCGGTCCTGGCCGGGAGCTGAGCCGTCGAGGCGGTCGCTGACCGCGGCGGCGGTCACGCGGAACACGGTGGTGGTCCGGGCCCGGCGGGAGCGGGGCAGGGCCGTGAGGAGCCGTGCGAGACGGCCTCGGGCGCGGTCGGCGGTGAGCCGCCAGTCCCTGCGGGTGAGCCGGTGACGCAGGTCCGCGGCCCATTTTCGCAGGGCCGTCGCGAGGTCGGCCGGGATGCGGGCGGTACTGGCCGTTGCCGCGAAGGGCGGGACCGACGGCGGTGGGGTGGACGCGGTCGCATCGGTGGTCGCCTGCGCCGGAGCCGTGTGGCGGTGGAGCGTGCGTATACCCATGTCCGCATCCTTACGGGCGGGGGGATGGGGAGCGTGTTGTCGGGGACCACGTGGGTGACGGGGCGGGGGCGGGGGGCTTGTTCTCGCCCCCGCCGCCCCTACCCGTCCCATCTCCAGGGGGCTGCGCCCCCTTCACCCCCGCCACAAACAGGTGCCCGGGGCGGCTTCGTGGGCGGGTGCGGGTGTGTGGGGGCTGATCGCGCAGTTCCCCGCGCCCCTGGGTCGGCTGCCGTAGCCGCCGACGGCGAACCGCCCGGCATTCAGCCACCCCCGCGCCCCCGGGGCAGCAGGCGTAGCCGCCGATGGCCGGCCGCCCGGCATTCGCCCACCCCCACGTCCGGTCGCCGGAGGCTAGTGCGCTGCCGACTCCCAGTCCGGGCCCACTCCGACCGAGACGCCCAGCGGGACCGTGAGCTGGACCGCGTTCGCCATTTCCCGGCGGACGAGTTCCTCCACCGCCTCGCGCTCGCCCGGGGCGATCTCCAGGACGATTTCGTCGTGGACCTGGAGCAGCATGCGGGAGGTGAGGGCTGCTTCCCGCAGGGCCTTGTCGACGTTGAGCATGGCGATCTTGACGATGTCGGCCGCCGTGCCCTGGATGGGCGCGTTGAGGGCCATGCGTTCGGCGGCCTCGCGGCGCTGGCGGTTGTCGCTGTTGAGGTCGGGCAGATAGCGGCGGCGGCCGAAGAGGGTCGCCGTGTAGCCGGTCGCCCGGGCCTCGTCGACGGCCCGGCGCAGATACTCCTGCACACCGCCGAAGCGCTCGAAGTACGTGTCCATCAGGGCACGCGCCTCGCCCGCGTCGATGTTCAGCTGCTGGGAGAGGCCGAAGGCGGACAGGCCGTACGCCAGCCCGTACGACATCGCCTTGATCTTGCGGCGCATCTCCGCGTCGACGTCGGCGCGCTCGACCGCGAACACCTGCGAGGCGACCGTGGTGTGCAGGTCCTCGCCGGAGGTGAACGCCTCGATGAGGCCCTCGTCCTCGGACAGGTGAGCCATCACGCGCAGTTCGATCTGGCTGTAGTCCGCGGTCATCAGGGACTCGAAGCCCTCGCCGACCACGAACCCGCGGCGGATCGCCCGGCCCTCGTCGGTGCGGACCGGGATGTTCTGCAGGTTCGGGTCGGTGGAGGAGAGCCGGCCGGTCGCCGCCACGGTCTGGTTGAACGTGGTGTGGATACGGCCGTCCGCCGCGACCGTCTTGATCAGACCCTCGACGGTGACGCGGAGCTTGGCCTGCTCGCGGTGGCGGAGCATGATCACCGGCAGTTCGTTGTCCGTCTGCGTGGCCAGCCAGGCCAGCGCGTCGGCGTCGGTGGTGTAGCCGGTCTTGGTCTTCTTCGTCCTGGGCAGGCCGAGCTCGCCGAAAAGCACTTCCTGGAGCTGCTTGGGCGAGCCCAGGTTGAACTCGTGCCCGGCGGCGGCGTGGGCCTCCTTCACGGCCTGCTGGACGGCGCCGGCGAACATCTGCTCCATGGCCTCCAGGTGCGCCCGGTCGGCGGCGATGCCGTGCCGCTCCAGGCGGGCCAGCAGGGTGGAGGTGGGCAGCTCCATGTCGCGCAGGAGGTCCGTGGCACCGACCTCTTCGAGGCGCTCGGTGAAGGCCTCGCCGAGGTCGAGGATGGCCTGGGCCTGCACCATGAGGGCCTCGGCCTCGGCGCCGTCGTCCGCGCCGAAGGCGAGCTGGCCGTCGGCCGCGGCGGCGGGCGCCAGCTCCCGGTGCAGGTACTCCAGGGACAGGGCGTCCAGGTCGAAGGAGCGGCGGCCCGGCTTGACGAGGTACGCCGCGAGCGCGGTGTCCATGGAGACGCCGGCGATGCTCCAGCCGTGCTCGGCGAAGACGCGCATCGCGGCCTTGGCGTTGTGGAAGACCTTGGGCCTGCCGGCGTCGGCCAGCCAGGCGGCGAGCGCCGTCTCGTCGGCCTCGTCGAGCTCGGTGGGGTCGAACCAGGCGGCCACTCCCCCGGACGCCGCGAGGGCGATCTCGGCGACCGAGCCGGCGCCCAGGGCCCAGGTGTCGACCGTGGCGACGCCGAGCGTGCCGGTGCTGTGCTCGCCGAGCCAGCCCGCCAGCTCGCCGGTGCCGAGCACGGTGCCGTCGAGCTCCACGCCGGCCGTCGCGGCGGGGGCCGGCTCGGCCTCCTCGGCGCCCGGGTCGACGGCGAGCAGGCGCTCGCGCAGGGACGGGTTCCGGATCTCGAGGGTGTCGAGGATCATCGCGAGGCTCTTGCGGTCGTACGGCGCCCGCTCCAGGTCGGCGACCGTCTTCGGCAGCTCGACCGTGCGGACCATCTCCGTCAGACGGCGGTTGAGCTTGACCGACTCCAGGTGCTCGCGGAGGTTCTGACCCGCCTTGCCCTTGACCTCCTCGACGCGCTCGACGAGGTCCGCGAAGGAACCGAACTGGTTGATCCACTTCGCGGCGGTCTTCTCGCCGACGCCGGGGATGCCGGGCAGGTTGTCGGACGGGTCACCGCGCAGAGCCGCGAAGTCCGGGTACTGGGCGGGCGTCAGACCGTACTTCTCGAACACCTTCTCCGGGGTGAACCGGGTCAGCTCGGAGACACCCTTGGTCGGGTAGAGCACGGTGGTGTGCTCGCTGACGAGCTGGAAGGAGTCGCGGTCACCGGTGACGATCAGCACGTCGAAGCCCGCGGCCTCGGCCTGGGTGGCGAGCGTGGCGATGACGTCGTCGGCCTCGAAGCCGTCGACCGCGAACCGCGAGACGTGCATCGCGTCCAGGACCTCGCCGATCAGCTCGACCTGGCCCTTGAACTCGTCCGGGGTCTTGGACCGGTTGGCCTTGTACTCCGTGAACTCCTCGGAGCGCCAGGTCTTGCGGGACACGTCGAAGGCCACCGCGAAGTGCGTGGGCGCCTCGTCGCGCAGGGTGTTGGCCAGCATCGAGGCGAAGCCGTAGATCGCGTTCGTCGGCTGGCCCGTCGCGGTCGTGAAGTTCTCCGCGGGCAGCGCGAAGAACGCACGGTAGGCAAGCGAGTGCCCGTCCATGAGCATCAGGCGCGGGCGGCTGCCGCCGGGGCTGTTGTCGGTCTGCTTCGCTGCTGTCTCTGCCACGACCCCGATCCTGCCACGCCGCACTGACAGTCGGCCGCCATCCGGGGCCCGGGCCGGTCCGGCACCGCCCTCCCGCCGACGCGAGCCTCGCGGCGGCCATGGCGAAAGGTTGACCGGGACGAGGAGTCGGGGGCCTCCGTGACCCTCCGAGGTCGGGTGCGGACAAGCCGTGTTCATCGGGGCCCCGCGCCCGGCGAACGCCGTTGTCACCCCCGCGTGCGAGGATCGGAGACGTACCTCACATGTGTGTGCGAAGGAGAGTGTGCAATGGCCACCAAGCCGCCCAAGGGTGATCCGGTTCAGGACGCTCCGCAGGTCGCCGAGCCGAAGCACGCGGCGGCGGGGCTGCCCGCCATCGGACACACACTGCGGATGGCCCAGCAGCAGATGGGCGTCAAGCGCACCGCGCTCACCCTCCTGCGCGTGAACCAGAAGGACGGCTTCGACTGCCCGGGCTGCGCCTGGCCGGAGCCGGACCACCGGCACAAGGCGGAGTTCTGCGAGAACGGCGCGAAGGCGGTCGCCGAGGAGGCCACCCTGCGCCGGGTCACCCCGGAGTTCTTCGCCGCGCACCCGGTCACCGACCTCGCCACGCGCAGCGGCTACTGGCTCGGGCAGCAGGGGCGGCTCACCCACCCCATGTACCTCCCCGAAGGGGGCACGCACTACGAACCGGTGACCTGGGAGCGTGCCTTCGACATCGTCGCCGAGGAGATCGCCGCCCTCGGCTCCCCCGACGAGGCCCTCTTCTACACCTCGGGCCGTACCAGCAACGAGGCCGCCTTCCTCTACCAGCTGTTCGCGCGCGAACTCGGCACCAACAACCTGCCGGACTGCTCCAACATGTGCCACGAGTCCTCCGGCTCGGCCCTGAACGAGACGATCGGCATCGGCAAGGGCAGCGTCCTGCTGGAGGACCTCTACAAGGCCGACCTGATCATCGTCGCCGGCCAGAACCCCGGCACCAACCACCCCCGCATGCTCTCCGCCCTAGACCGGGCCAAGGCCAACGGCGCGAAGATCATCAGCGTCAACCCGCTGCCCGAGGCGGGCCTGGAGCGCTTCAAGGACCCCCAGACCGCCCAGGGGATGCTCAAGGGCACCGCCCTGACCGATCTGTTCCTGCAGATCCGCCTCGGCGGCGACCAGGCCCTCTTCCGCCTCCTCAACAAGCTGATCCTGGAGACCGAGGGCGCCGTCGACCAGGCCTTCGTCGACGAACACACCCACGGCTTCGAGGAGTTCGCGGACCGGGCCCGCGCCGCCGACTGGGACGAGACACTCACCGCGACCGGCCTCACCCGCGAGGAGATCGAGCAGGCCCTGGGCATGGTGCTCGCCTCGCAGCGCACCATCGTCTGCTGGGCCATGGGCCTCACCCAGCACAAGCACTCCGTGCCGACCATCCGCGAGGTGGTCAACTTCCTTCTCCTGCGCGGCAACATCGGCCGCCCCGGCGCGGGCGTCTGCCCGGTCCGCGGTCACTCCAACGTCCAGGGCGACCGCACGATGGGCATCTTCGAGCGTCCCGCGCCCGCCTTCCTGGACGCCCTGGAGAAGGAGTTCGGCTTCGCGCCGCCGCGCGAGCACGGCTACGACGTCGTACGGGCCATCCAGGCGCTGCGCGACGGCAAGGCGAAGGTCTTCTTCGCGATGGGCGGCAACTTCGTCTCCGCCTCCCCCGACACGGAGGTCACCGAGGCGGCCATGCGGCGCGCGCGGCTGACCGTGCACGTGTCGACCAAGCTCAACCGCTCGCACGCGGTCACGGGCGCGCGTGCCCTGATCCTGCCCACCCTGGGCCGCACCGAGCGCGATCTCCAGGGCAGCGGCGAGCAGTTCGTGACCGTCGAGGACTCCATGGGCATGGTGCACGCCTCCCGCGGCCGCCTGGAGCCCGCGAGCAGGCACCTGCTGTCCGAGCCGGCCATCGTCTGCCGCCTCGCACGCCGTGTGCTGGGCTCCGCCTCCCGCACCCCGTGGGAGGAGTTCGAGAAGGACTACGCCACCGTCCGCGACCGCATCGCGCGCGTGGTCCCCGGCTTCGACGACTTCAACGCGCGCGTGGCCCACCCGGGCGGCTTCGCCCTCCCCCACGCCCCCCGCGACGAGCGCCGCTTCCCGACCGCCACCGGCAAGGCCAACTTCACCGCCGCGCCCGTGGAGTACCCCGCGCTGCCCGAGGGCCGGCTGCTGCTGCAGACGCTGCGCTCGCACGACCAGTACAACACCACGATCTACGGCCTGGACGACCGCTACCGGGGCATCAAGAACGGCCGCCGGGTCGTCATGGTCAACCCCGAGGACGCCCAAAAGCTGAAGCTCGCCGACGGCTCGTACGTCGACCTCGTCAGCGAGTGGAAGGACGGCGTGGAGCGGCGGGCGCCCGGCTTCCGGGTCGTGCACTACCCGACGGCACGGGGCTGTGCGGCGGCCTACTACCCGGAGACCAACGTACTGGTGCCGCTGGACGCCACCGCCGACACCAGCAACACCCCGGCCAGCAAGTCCGTCGTCGTCCGTCTGGAACAATCGGCGACCGACTGAGCGTTTGCTCAGCCGAGCAGCGATCCCGACGAACGGAGCCGGGCCCCATGGGCGAGCAGCAGCACGTGAAGTTCCCGCAAGAGGTCATCGACGAGTACGCCGCGCTCGGCGTCGACCTGCCGGCACTGTTCTCCGCGGGTCACCTCGGCACCCGCATGGGCGTGCAGATCGTGGAGGCGTCCGCGGACCGGGTCGTCGGCACGATGCCGGTGGAGGGCAACACCCAGCCGTACGGGCTGCTGCACGGCGGCGCCTCCGCCGTCCTGGCCGAGACGCTCGGCTCGGTCGGCTCCATGCTGCACGGCGGCAGCTCCAAGATCGCCGTGGGCGTCGACCTCAACTGCACCCACCACCGCGGGGCGCGCTCGGGCCTGGTGACCGGCGTGGCCACACCCGTGCACCGGGGGCGCTCCACGGCGACGTACGAGATCGTGATCAGCGACGAGGAGGGACGCCGCGTGTGCAGCGCACGGCTCACCTGTCTGCTGCGGGACGTGAACCCCGGCGACGCGGCCCACATCGTGGCGGCCAACTGACCCCACCGGGACACCGGCCCGGAACCACCCCGGGCCCCACACCCCAGCCCCCGGAGCCCTCGCACCTCCACGCCCCCACGAGGCCAGCCCCAACTCGCCTGCCCCCAACAGACTCTGGCCCGACCCACCCCCCAGGGCCTAGCGTCGGGGCATGAGAACGGGAGGACCCCCGAAGCTCCGCCGCGGAACGGCCCCGCCGGCCACCGACGCGACGCCCTCACCGACCGTCGTCGCGGGCTCTCCGCGGATTGCCGACGCAAGGCCCCAGCCGACCATCGGCGCAAGACTCACGTCTCCAACGGCCTCAAAGCCCGCACCCACCGCCGACGCGAGGCTCACGCCAACGCCTCTCCTGACCGCCGACGCAGGGCCCTCGCCGACAGCCATCACAACGCCCCCACCGACCGGCGACGCGGGCCCTCCGCAGACCGTCGGCGCGAAGCCCGCCCCGCCCGCCGACGCAACGCCCCCGCTCACCGGCGACGCAAGGCCCACCCCGACAGCCACCGCGACGCCCTCACCGACCGTCGGCGCGAAGCCCGGTCCTCCCACCGACCCGTCGCCCCCGCTGATCGTCGGCGCGAGGCTCACGTCGGGCGGCGGCTCACGGTCCGTGCGCCCCGTCGAGGTGAAACCCCCGCCGCCCATCGGCGTCGGCGAAAGGGGCCGCCGGTGAGTGGCGTGGGGCCCGTCGAGCCCGGGGAAGGCACGCACGCGTGGGACGTTCTCGAGGCGCCGCCGGTTGTGCGGCGTCCGCGTGGCCGGGTCGTCGAGTGGTGCGGCAGGCACCGGCGTGCCGCGCTCGGCGGTCTCGCGTGTGCCGTTCTTGTCGCGGGCGGCGGTTACCTCTACGCCACCCGGCCCCAGCCGCCGGCGGCGCTTCCTCCGCCGTACCCCTCCCAGGTAACCGATGTGCACTACCTGAGCTGGGAGCCGACGCCCGAGGGTGCGCCGAGGCGGAGCTTCAGTCTGGGGGTGGAGCTGACCGTGCTGGCGGGCCCCCCGGTCACGGTGACCCGGATCAGCCAGCCGTACGCCGGGCTGTCCGTGAAATCGACCCCACCGGCCCCGTTCCGGACAACAGCGGGCTCAAGCCGCAAGATCATCGTCACCATGCACGTGACGCAATGCAGAAAAGTGCCGTGGAACGCCGGACTCCCTTTCATCGACGTAACTCTACGTAATACGCGTGCAATAGAAGTCCACAGTTTCATCCTCGGAGAGCGCTATGCGCAGCAGCTCTCGGAGTCACTACAAGTCGCCTGCAGCAACAATTCCGAGTAATCACCAAAACCGCTGAGACACCTGAACCACCCAGGTCGGGTCCTGCGGGTTCTCACAATGTGGACCGGGCGAATCGTGCTTAATTCCACTGTTCCGCCCACTCAGTACCGCTCTGCATTACGACGTGTCATAACAAGAGCGTCACAGCCTGGCCCGGACCCTCCTCCACGATCCCCACACCCGCTTAGAGTCACGGCCAGTCACCGCGCCACCGGATTGTCACGTCAGGGACCCAGCGCAACGACTCGGCCGCTTCCAGGGGGAAGCGCCGCGCCAGTGAAAGGACGAATCGTGCGTCAACGTTCGCTCATCAGCATCACCGCCGCGCTGGCGGCGGGAGCACTCACCCTCACCGCCTGCGGCTCGCGCGACGACGACGGCGGCTCGGACTCCGCGAGCGGCACCAAGGTCGTCATCGGCGTCGACGCCCCCCTCACGGGCGACCTGTCCGCACTGGGCCTCGGCATCAAGAACTCCGTCGACCTCGCCGCGAAGACCGCCAACAAGCAGAAGCTCGTAGACGGCGTCACCTTCGAGATCAAAGCCCTCGACGACCAGGCCCAGCCCTCCTCGGGCCAGGCCAACGCCGTCCAGCTCCAGTCCGACAAGGCCGTCATGGGCGTCGTCGGCCCGCTGAACTCCTCCGTGGCCGAGTCCATGCAGAAGGTCTTCGACGACGCCAAGCTCGTCCAGATCTCCCCTGCCAACACCGGCCCGGCCCTCACCCAGGGCGTCAACTGGCAGAAGGAGAAGGTCCGCACCTACAAGTCGTACTTCCGCACCGCGACCACGGACGCCATCCAGGGCCCGTTCGCCGCGCAGTACGTCTTCAACGACGCCAAGAAGAAGAAGGTCTTCGTCATCGACGACAAGAAGACCTACGGCGCCGGCCTCGCCGCCACCTTCACCGCGGAGTTCAAGAAGCTCGGCGGCAAGGTCGTCGGCACCGACCACATCGACCCGGACACCAAGGACTTCTCCGCGGTCGCCACCAAGGTCAAGAACTCCGGCGCCGACGTCGTCTACTACGGCGGCGAGTACCCGCAGGCCGGCCCGCTCAGCAAGCAGATCAAGCAGTCCGGCGCCAAGATCCCGCTCGTCGGCGGCGACGGCATCTACGACCCGACCTTCATCGAGCTGGCCGGCGCGGGCAGCACCGGCGACCTCGCCACCTCCGTCGGCGCCCCCGTCGAGGAGCTCCCCTCCGCCAAGCAGTTCGTCGCCGACTACAAGGCGGGCGGCTACAAGGAGGAGTACGCGGCCTACGGCGGTTACTCCTACGACGCCGCCTGGTCGATCATCCTCGCCGTCAAGAAGGTCGTCGACGACAACGACGGCAAGCTGCCGTCCGACGCCCGCGCGAAGATCACCGCCGCCGTCCAGAACGTGTCCTTCGACGGTGTGACCGGCAAGGTCTCCTTCGACGAGTTCGGTGACGCCACCAACAAGCAGCTCACCGTCTACGCCGTCGAGAACGGCGCCTGGAAGGCCGTCAAGTCCGGCACCTACACCGGCTGACCGAGACCCGCAGCACCACCTGAACGAGCCGCGCGGGGCGCTGTTCCACTGGCGCCCCGCGCGGACTCGCATCCGGCCACACATCCGTCGAAACCAATCCGAAGTCTCGGAGGACATGCGGTGAACGAACTGCCGCAGCAGCTGGTCAACGGCCTGCTACTGGGATCCATGTACGGGCTGGTCGCCATCGGCTACACGATGGTCTATGGCATCGTCCAGCTCATCAACTTCGCCCACGGCGAGATCTTCATGATCGGAGGGTTCGGCGCCCTCACGGTCTACCTGTACGTACTGCCCGACGGCACCACCATGTGGCTCGCACTGCCACTGATGCTCCTCGGAGCCGTCATCGCCGCAGTCCTCGTCGCCGTAGGAGCGGAACGGTTCGCCTACCGCCCGCTGCGCACCGCGCCACGCCTCGCCCCCCTCATCACCGCCATCGGCCTCTCCCTCGCCCTCCAGCAGGCGGTGTGGGCCTGGTACCCCGGGGCCAAGGAATCCATCAACTTCCCCGAGATTCCCGGCGGCCCCTTCGAGATCGGCAGCGTCACCATCCAGACCGGTGACGTCTTCCTGCTCGTCGCCGCCCCCATCAGCATGGCGATCCTCGCCTACTTCGTGATGAAGACCCGCACCGGCCGCGGCATGCAGGCCACCGCCCAGGACCCCGACACCGCGAAGCTCATGGGCATCAACACCGACCGCATCATCGTGGTCGCCTTCGCCCTCGGCGCCGTCTTCGCCGCCGTCGGAGCCGTCGCCTACGGCCTCAAGTACGGCCAGGTCCAGTTCCGCATGGGCTTCATCCTCGGCCTCAAGGCCTTCACCGCAGCCGTCCTCGGCGGCATCGGCAACATCTACGGAGCCATGCTCGGCGGCCTCGTCCTCGGCCTCGCCGAGACCATGGCCACCGCCTACATCTCCGACGTCCCCGGCTTCGACCTGCTCGGCGGCCAGTCCTGGGCCAACGTCTGGGCCTTCGTACTCCTCATCCTCGTACTCCTCGTCAGGCCCCAAGGCCTGCTCGGCGAGCGCGTCGCTGACAGGGCGTGACACCGATGACCACACAGACCACCGAAACCCCCAGCGCCCCCGTCAACAAGGACGGCAACGCCAAGGGCCTCATCGGCCTCCCCGAGAACGTCGGCCGCGCCCTCGCCACCGCAGGCGGCGTCCTCGCCGTCGTCTCCACCTTCCTCGCCTGGACCTGGACCAGCGAGTTCCCCGGCGACCTCACCGTCACCGGCTACCCCGGCGGCCTCCAGGTCCTCGTCCTCATCGGCGGCGCCCTCACCGCCCTCTTCGGCCTCGCCTCCTACGGCGTCCCGGGCCTGGGCTGGCTCACCCCCGCCGGCGCCGACAGCGCCCTCAAACTCGCCTCACTCGGCACCTTCACCACCGCCTGGTACACCGTCATCGCGATCACCGTCGAACTCGGCGGCATCGTCAACCTGGAACCCGGCGGCTACATCGTCGCGATCGTCACCCTGGCCGGCGTCCTCGGTGCCTTCTCCCTGCCCTTCGTACGACCCGAGCCCGACCCCATCGACCCCGATGACACCGGCTGGGAGCAGTCCAAGCACAAGGCACGCCACAAGTGGAGCGTCTTCAAGGCCTCCATCGCCTCCGGCACCCCCAGCAAGGCACCCACACTCCCCACCTTCGCCGAGATCCTCGTCATCGCCGCCGCCATGGCGGTCGGCCTGATCGTCTTCACCTACGGCATCGGCACCGAGTACGACGAACAATTCGTCGGCTTCCTCATCATCGTCGGCTTCGGCTTCGCCGCCCTCGCCAAGGCCGGGCTCGTGGCCCGGGTCTCGGCCATCACCGGCAAGCACCGCACCATCACCATGTTCGGCGCGTTCATCGCCGCCGCGCTCTTCCCCTTCACCCAGTCCGACGACCAGTACGCGACCATCGGCGTCTACATCCTGATCTTCGCCACCGTCGCCCTCGGCCTCAACATCGTCGTCGGCCTCGCCGGCCTCCTCGACCTCGGATACGTCGCCTTCCTCGGCGTCGGCGCCTACACCGCGGCCATGGTCTCCGGCTCCCCCTCCTCCCCCTTCGACGTCCACCTGCCGTTCTGGCTCTCCGCGATCCTCGGCGCCGCGGTCGCCATGGTCTTCGGCGTCCTCATCGGCGCCCCCACCCTCCGACTGCGCGGCGACTACCTCGCCATCGTCACCCTCGGCTTCGGTGAGATCTTCCGCATCACCGTCCTCAACATGGACGGCACCTCCGGACCCGACATCACCAACGGCTCCAACGGCATCTCCTCGATCCCGAACCTCGACATCCTCGGCTTCGACTTCGGCGCCGAACACAGCTTCCTCGGGTTCACCATCGCGCGCTTCGCCAACTACTTCCTGCTGATGCTCCTCATCACGCTGATCGTCGTAGTCGTCTTCCAGCGCAGCAGCGACTCCCGCATCGGCCGCGCCTGGATCGCCATCCGCGAAGACGAGACCGCCGCCCTCGCCATGGGCATCAACGGCTTCCGCGTCAAGCTCATCGCCTTCGCCCTCGGCGCCTCCCTCGCCGGCCTCGCCGGCGCAGTCCAGGCCCACGTCACCTACACCGTGACCCCCGAGCAGTACCAGTTCGCCCACGTCGTACCGCCCAACTCGGCCTTCCTCCTCGCAGCGGTCGTCCTCGGCGGCATGGGCACCATCGCCGGACCCCTCGTCGGCGCCGCACTCCTCTACCTCATCCCGGCCAAGCTCCAGTTCCTCGGCGACTACCAGCTCTTCGCCTTCGGACTCGCGCTCGTCCTCCTCATGCGCTTCCGCCCCGAGGGCCTCATCCCGAACCGGCGCCGCCAGCTCGAATTCCACGAAGAGGCCGAAGCGCCCACAGTCCTCGGCAAGACAGGGGCCTGACACATGACCACCGACACCACCACCCTCGGGACCACCGTCCTCGACGCCCGCGGCGTCACCATGCGCTTCGGCGGCCTCACCGCCGTACGCAACGTCGACCTCACCGTCAACAGCGGCGAGATCGTCGGACTCATCGGCCCCAACGGCGCCGGCAAGACCACCTTCTTCAACTGCCTCACCGGCCTCTACATCCCCACCGAGGGAGAGGTCCGCTACAAGGGCAACATCCTGCCGCCCAAGTCCTTCAAGGTCACCGCCGCCGGCGTCGCCCGCACCTTCCAGAACATCCGCCTGTTCGCCAACATGACGGTCCTGGAAAACGTCCTCGTCGGCCGCCACACCAGGACGAAGGAAGGCCTCTGGTCCGCACTCCTGCGCGGCCCCGGCTTCCACCGCGCCGAAAAGGCCTCCCGCGAACGCGCCATGGAACTCCTGGAGTTCATCGGCCTCGCCAACAAGGCCGAACACCTCGCCCGCAACCTGCCCTACGGCGAACAGCGCAAGCTGGAAATCGCCCGAGCCCTCGCGAGCGAACCCGGACTCCTCCTCCTGGACGAGCCCACCGCCGGCATGAACCCCCAGGAAACGCGAGCCACCGAAGAACTCGTCTTCGCCATCCGCGACAAGGGCATCGCCGTCCTCGTCATCGAGCACGACATGCGGTTCATCTTCAACCTCTGCGACCGCGTGGCCGTCCTCGTCCAAGGCGAAAAACTCGTCGAAGGCGACAGCGCCACCGTCCAGGGCGACGAACGCGTCATCGCCGCCTACCTCGGAGAGCCCTTCGAGGACGCCCCCGGCGACGAAGAAGTCGCGGAGGTCCAGGCAGCCGAGGCCCAGGCCGACACCACGACCGACGCCGCGCCGGGCAAGGAGAACGACCGATGACCGCACTGCTCGAAGTAGAGGACCTCCGGGTCGCCTACGGCAAGATCGAAGCCGTCAAGGGCATCTCGTTCAAGGTCGAGGCCGGCGAGGTCGTCACCCTCATCGGCACCAACGGCGCCGGCAAGACCACGACCCTGCGCACCCTCTCGGGCCTGCTCAAGCCGGTCGGCGGCCAGATCAAGTTCGACGGCAAGTCCCTCAAGAAGACCCCGGCCCACCAGATCGTCTCGCTCGGCCTCGCCCACTCCCCCGAGGGGCGGCACATCTTCCCGCGCATGACGATCGAGGACAACCTCCGCCTCGGCGCCTTCCTCCGCAACGACAAAGCGGGCATCGAGAAGGACATCCAGCGCGCCTACGACCTCTTCGCCATCCTCGGAGAGCGCCGCAAGCAGGCCGCCGGCACCCTGTCCGGCGGCGAGCAGCAGATGCTGGCCATGGGCCGCGCGCTCATGTCCCAGCCGAAGCTGCTCATGCTGGACGAGCCGTCCATGGGCCTCTCCCCGATCATGATGCAGAAGATCATGGCCACCATCGCCGAACTCAAGTCCCAGGGCACGACGATCCTCCTCGTCGAGCAGAACGCCCAAGCGGCACTGTCGCTGGCCGACCACGGCCACGTCATGGAGATCGGCAAGATCGTGCTCTCGGGGTCCGGCCAGGACCTGCTGCACGACGAGTCGGTACGCAAGGCGTACCTCGGCGAGGACTGAGTCCCCGCCACTACGGCTCTACGACGAGGCCCGCGTCCCCAGCTGGGGACGCGGGCCTCTCGCACGAACGCGGCCGGGGAAGGTCAGCCCTTCCCCGCCTTCTTCTCATCGGCGTCCTGGATGACGGCCTCGGCCACCTGCTGCATCGACATACGCCGGTCCATCGACGTCTTCTGGATCCAACGGAACGCGGCCGGCTCGGTCAGCCCGTACTCGGTCTGAAGAATCGACTTGGCCCGGTCGACGAGCTTGCGGGTCTCAAGGCGCAGAGTGAGGTCGGCGACCTCGGCCTCCAGCTCCTTCAGCTCGGTGAACCGGGACACGGCCATCTCGATCGCCGGTACGACGTCGCTCTTGCTGAACGGCTTCACCAGATACGCCATCGCGCCGGCGTCACGAGCGCGCTCCACGAGGTCGCGCTGCGAGAAGGCGGTCAGCATGAGGACGGGGGCGATGCGCTCCTCGGCGATCTTCTCGGCTGCGGAGATGCCGTCCATCTTCGGCATCTTCACATCGAGGATCACGAGGTCCGGCTTGTGCTCACGGGCCAGCTCGATGGCCTGCTCACCGTCACCGGCCTCGCCGACGACGCTGTAGCCCTCTTCCTCCAGCATCTCTTTGAGGTCGAGCCGGATGAGGGCCTCGTCCTCGGCGATGACGACACGGGTCGTCAGCGGAGGCACGTGCGACTTGTCGTCGTCGGGCGCGTCTACGGGCTGGGGCGACTCGGGGGCGGTCACGGGGGCTCCTCGTTCAGGGCAGGGGTGCTGCTGACAAGAGCCTACCTAGCTGCGGTAAAGTGGGGGCACAGCGGGTGACCGCTGACCTTCATATTGAAGGGGGCCCCGGTAGCCCAGCGGTAGAGGCCATGGATTCAAAACCCATCCAGCGTCGGTTCGAATCCGACTCGGGGCACTTTTCCTTCGAATCGAAGGTTGCCATCAGAAAGCGGATGTTCCCGTTCTCGTGAACATCCGCTTTTTGCTGCGTGTCGTCGTGATCACTCTCACAGAGTGTCCGTATGTACGACGTCAGCACACGCAAGCGAGCACTCGCGCTGGTTGCACAGGGCCGAAGCCTTAATTCGGTAAGCCTAGAGACCGGCATCTCGCGCGCCGCAATTCGCTCCTGGCACGACCGGCTGGAACCACGGCCACGCATGTCAGTTCCGCCGCCCGGCCCGCCGACCGATGAGGTCTCATACTCCTACCTGCTGGGCCTCTATCTCGGCGATGGCTGCATCAGTGCTCACCCTCGGGGGCCAGGCCACTATCTGCGTGTCGCGTGCGCAGACTCATGGCCAGGGCTGATTGACGCCTGCGCAGCTGCGATGCGTTCGGTCAACCCTTCAGGCAACGCGTTCCGCGTGCAGGCTCAGGGCTACGTTTCGGTAGTCGGTTACTACCCGCACTGGCCCCACCTCTTCCCGCAGCACGGCCCCGGCAAGAAGCACGAACGCCGGATCGCCCTTGCACCCTGGCAACAGGCCATTGTCGACGCCCACCCCTGGGAATTCATCCGAGGCCTCATCCACTCCGACGGCTGCCGCATCACCAATTGGGCAACTCGCCTTGTGGCAGGTGAACGGAAACGCTACGAATACCCCCGGTACTTCTTCACCAACCTGTCCGGCGACATCATCCGCCTCTTCACCACGACGCTCGACCACGTGGGCGTCGAGTGGCGACAGGCGAACCCCCGCAACATCTCCATCGCCCGCAAAGCCTCAGTCGCCCTTATGGACACTCACGTAGGCCCGAAACACTGACTACTTGGGGCTGTCGTCCTCGCCGATGTGGTGGACCCGGACGAGGTTCGTCGAGCCGGCAACCCCGGGCGGGGAACCCGCGGTGATCACCACCACGTCGCCCTTCTCGCAGCGGCCGTACTTCAGGAGCAGTTCGTCCACCTGGTCGACCATCGCGTCCGTGGAGTCGACCTGGGGGCCGAGGAAGGTCTCCACGCCCCAGGTCAGGTTCAGCTGGGAGCGGGTGGCCGGCTCGGGGGTGAAGGCGAGGAGGGGGATCGGGGAGCGGTAGCGGGAGAGCCTGCGGACGGTGTCTCCGGACTGGGTGAAGGCGACCAGGAATTTGGCTCCCAGGAAGTCGCCCATTTCCGCTGCCGCTCGCGCGACCGCACCGCCCTGCGTGCGGGGTTTGTTGCGTTCGGTCAGGGGCGGGAGGCCCTTGGCGAGGATGTCTTCCTCGGCGGCGGTGACGATCTTCGCCATGGTGCGGACGGTCTCGATGGCGTATTTGCCGACGCTGGTCTCGCCGGAGAGCATGACCGCGTCCGTGCCGTCGATGACGGCGTTCGCGACATCCGACGCCTCGGCCCTGGTCGGGCGGGAGTTCTCGATCATCGAGTCGAGCATCTGCGTGGCGACGATGACCGGCTTGGCGTTGCGCTTCGCCAGCTTGACCGCGCGCTTCTGGACGATGGGGACCTGTTCGAGGGGCATTTCGACGCCCAGGTCTCCTCGCGCGACCATGATGCCGTCGAAGGCGGCGACGATGTCCTCGATCGCGTCGACGGCCTGGGGCTTCTCCACCTTGGCGATGACGGGGAGGCGGCGGCCTTCGTCGTCCATGATGCGGTGGACGTCGTCGATGTCGCGGCCGGATCGGACGAAGGACAGTGCGATGACGTCGAAGCCTGTCCGCAGGGCCCAGCGCAGGTCGGCTTCGTCCTTCTCCGACAGGGCCGGGACGGATACGGCGACGCCCGGGAGATTCAGTCCCTTGTTGTCGGAGATCACGCCGCCTTCGATGACGGTGGTGTGGACGCGGGGGCCGTCGACGGCGGTGACTTCGAGGCAGACTTTGCCGTCGTCGACGAGGATGCGCTCGCCCGGGCTGACGTCGTGGGCGAGGCCCGCGTAGGTCGTTCCGCAGGAGTGCTGGTCGCCTTCGGCGCCTTCTTCCACGGTGATGGTGAAGGTGTCGCCGCGTTCAAGGAGTACGGGTCCTTCGGTGAAGCGGCCGAGGCGGATCTTCGGGCCTTGAAGGTCGGCGAGGATACCGACGCTGTGGCCGGTCTCGTCGGAGGCCTTGCGGACGTGGTGGTAGCGCTCCTCGTGTTCGGCGTAGCCGCCGTGGCTGAGGTTGAAGCGGGCTACGTCCATTCCGGCTTCGACCAGTGCCTTGATCTGGTCGTATGAGTGGGTGGCGGGGCCCAGGGTGCAGACGATCTTTGCTCGGCGCATGTTTTGACCCTAGGGCTTACCGGTGGGTAGGGATTTGGTGGGGGATGACTACTCAACAACCTTTGGGTGACGGGTTATTGACAAGGGTTGAATTGTGCGCCGGGGTGCACAGATGAGCGTTTCCTTGTGCGAATTCCGCGTGGTTTCACAGCTTCGGCGGTGCCATGGTGAAGCGGGCGTTGATCTGTGCGTGGACGCGTTGGCGTTGGGGTTCGAGGTCGAGGGGGGCGGCGGCGGTGTCCTCGGCTGCGGCGTAGGACAGGGAGCGCATGCGGCTCCCGGGGCGGTGGGGGCGAGGGGTTGGGCGTTCTCGGCGCCGATGTCGGCGAGCTCGACGAGGGCGGCGAGTGTGGTGCCCAGCGCCTCGGCGTATTCGCGGGCTCGTTGGACGGCTTCCTTGACGGCCTGTTGGCGGGCTTGGCGGTGGGCCGGGGAGGTGGGTCGTAGGGCCCACCAGGGGCCGTCGACGCGGGTGAGGTCCAGGTCGGCGAGGCGGGTGGTGAGTTCGCCGAGTGCGGTGAAGTCGGTGAGTTCGGCGGTGACGTGGACGCGGCCGTGGTAGGCGTGGACGCGTTCGCCGCGGCCTTTCTCCTTGAGTTGGGGGGTGATGGAGAAAGCGCCTGTCTCGAGTCGTTCGACGGCGTCGCCGTAGGTCTTGATGAGGTCGAGGACGGTGGCGTTGCGGCGGGTGAGGTCGTCGAGGGCGGTGCGGCGGTCTTTGCCGCGAGCGGCGATGGTGACGCCGATGCGGGCGATTTCGGGGTCGACTTCGAGGCGGGCTTCGCCGCGGACGGCGATGCGGGGTGCGTCGGGGGTGCCGTAGGGCTGGAAGTGTGGGGGGTCGTCCGCAGCTGGTGTGGTCATACGACCCACTCTGTCACTGTGTGGCGTGTTGTCGGCTGGTCGGGTGACAGGTTGGGTCATCAGATCGAAACCTGTAGGGGGTGTTGCGGTTCGGCGTGTGCGGGTCAGAATCTACGCGCGTTGTTGACCGTTTCCCGAGGAGATCAAGACATGCCGTTGAACCGCAGGAAGTTCCTGGAGAAGTCCGCCGTGACCGGTGCGGGCGTCGCGCTGGCCGGTGCCGTGGGGGCTCCTGCGGCCGAGGCGGCGGAGGCCGAGCAGGGGCGCAAGCCCGCGAAGCGGTACTCCTTCACGGTGATGGGCACCACCGATCTGCACGGCAACATCTTCAACTGGGACTACTTCAAGGACACGGAGTACACGGACGCCAAGGGCAACGCGAAGGGGCTGGCCCGGGTCTCGACCCTGGTCGATCAGGTCCGTGCGGAGAAGGGTCGCCGCAACACGCTGCTCATCGACGCGGGCGACACGATCCAGGGCACGCCGCTGACGTACTACTACGCGAAGGTGGACCCGATCACCGCCAAGGGCGGTCCGGTCCATCCGATGGCCGCGGCGATGAACGCGATCGGCTATGACGCGGTGGCGCTGGGCAACCACGAGTTCAACTACGGCATCGAGACGCTGCGCAAGTTCGAGGACCAGTGTCACTTCCCGCTGCTCGGGGCGAACGCGCTGGACGCGAAGACGCTGAAGCCGGCTTTCCCGCCCTACTTCATCAAGAAGATCTGCCCGCCCGGTCTCCCGCCGGTCAAGGTGGCCGTTCTCGGTCTGACGAACCCGGGCATCGCGATCTGGGACAAGGCGTACGTCGAGGGCAAGCTGGTGTTCCCGGGGCTTGAGGAGCAGGCGGCGAAGTGGGTGCCGAAGCTGCGGTCGATGGGTGCGGACGTGGTGGTCGTGTCGGCGCACTCGGGCTCCTCGGGCACCTCCTCGTACGGTGATCAGCTGCCGTACATCGAGAACTCGGCGGCGCTGGTGGCCCAGCAGGTGCCGGGCATCGACGCGATCCTCGTCGGGCACGCGCACACGGAGATCGCGGAGCTGCTGGTCACGAACGAGAAGACGGGCAGGACGGTCGTTCTGTCGGAGCCGCTCTGCTATGCGCAGCGGCTGTCGCTGTTCGACTTCGAGCTGGTCTTCTCGAAGGGCCGCTGGACGGTCGAGTCGGTGAAGGCGACGGTGCGTGACTCGAAGACGGTCGCGGACGACCCGAAGATCACGAAGCTGCTGAAGGCCGACCACGACATCGTGGTGGAGTACGTGAACCAGGTCGTCGGTACGGCGACGGAGACGCTGACGACGGTCGAGGCGCGCTACAAGGACGCCCCGATCATCGACCTGATCACGAAGGTCCAGGAGGACGTGGTCAAGGCGGCGCTGGCGGGCACCGAGTACGCCGCGCTGCCGGTCCTCTCGCAGGCCTCGCCGTTCTCCCGTACGTCGGAGATCCCGGCGGGCGAGGTGACGATCCGGGATCTGTCCAGTCTGTATGTGTACGACAACACGCTGGTGGCGAAGTTGCTGACGGGTGCGCAGGTCAGGGCGTATCTGGAGTACTCGGCGCAGTACTTCGTGCGGACCGCGGCGGATGCGGCGGTGGACGTGGAGAAGCTGACGAACGCGGAGAGCCGTCCGGACTACAACTACGACTATGTGTCGGGGCTGTCGTACGAGATCGACATCGCGCAGGCGGCGGGTTCGCGGATCAAGAACCTCACGTACAACGGTGCGGCGCTGGATGACGCGCAGCAGTTCGTGTTCGCGGTGAACAACTACCGTGCCAATGGTGGCGGTGCGTTCCCGCATGTGGCGTCGGCGAAGGAGCTGTGGGCGGAGTCGACGGAGATCCGTACGCGGATCGCGGAGTGGGTGACGGCGAAGGGTGTGCTGAACCCGGCGGACTTCGCGTCGGTGGACTGGAAGCTGACGCGGAACGGTACGCCGGTCTTCTAGGAGTCCAGCCTTCGAAAGGCTGAGCAGAGTGGTGTCCACGGCGCCGGCGGGGTTGTCACGTCGGCGCCGTCGGCGTGCGTGCTCTTGTCCTAGCGTCCCTCGACCAGGGGGGTGAGTGTCTGGGCCTGGCGGGCGGCGGGGATCTGGGGCTGTTGGTCGAGGCCGAAGGTGGTGAAGGCCGTTCGGGTGGGGAGGGGGTAGGGGGCCTTTTCCGTCAGGGAGTTGAGGATGGTGGCGCTGCGCCAGGCGGCGAGGCCGAGGTCGGGGGTGCCGACGCCGTGGGTGTGGCGTTCGGCGTTCTGGACGTAGAGGGTGCCGGTGACGGAGGGGTCGAGGACGAGGCGGAACTGTTCGTCGACGCGGGGGCGTTCGCGGCTGTCGCGGCGCAGGTAGGGGTCGAGTCCGGCGAGGATGCGGTTCAGGGGGCGTTCGCGGTAGCCGGTGGCGAGGACGACGGCGTCGGTGGTGAGGCGGGAGCGGGTGCGCTGCTCGGTGTGTTCGAGGTGGAGTTCGACCTTGGTGGTGGCGACGCGGCCCGCGGTGCGGACGCGGACGCCGGGGGTGAGGACGGTGTCGGGCCAGCCGCCGTGCAGGGTGCGTCGGTAGAGCTCGTCGTGGATGGCGGCGATGGTGTCGGCGTCGATGCCTTTGTGGAGCTGCCATTGGGCGGTGACGAGGCGGTCGCGTTCGGCTTCGGGGAGGGCGTGGAAGTAGCGGGTGTAGTCGGGGCTGAAGTGTTCCAGGCCGAGTTTGGAGTACTCCATGGGGGCGAAGGCCTTGGTGCTGCCGAGCCAGTGGAGGCCTTCGCGGCCTGCGGGGCGGGTGCGGAGCAGGTCGAGGAAGACTTCGGCGCCGGTCTGTCCGGTGCCGACGACGGTGACGTGTGCGGCGCGTTGGAAGGCGTCGCGGTGGGCGAGGTAGTCGGCGGCGTGGATGACGGGCACGCCGGTGGCTTCGACGAGGGGTTTGAGGGGTTCGGGGATGTAGGGCTCGGTGCCGACGCCGAGGACGATGTTTTTCGTGTACGTCCGGCCGAGGGCGTCGGCTTCTCCGTCGGTGTCGAGCTGGGTGAAGTCGACTTCGAAGAGGTCGCGTTCGGGGTTCCAGCGGACGGCGTCGACCTGGTGGCCGAAGTGGAGTCCGGGGAGGTTCTCGGCGACCCAGCGGCAGTAGGCGTCGTATTCGGCGCGCTGGATGTGGAAGCGCTCGGCGAAGTAGAAGGGGAAGAGTCTGTCGCGGCTCTTGAGGTAGTTGAGGAAGGTCCAGGGGCTGGCGGGGTCGGCGAGGGTGACCAGGTCGGCGAGGAAGGGGACCTGGATTCTGGCGCCGTCGATGAGGAGTCCGGGGTGCCAGTCGAAGGTGGGGCGTTGTTCGTAGAAGACGGTGTCGAGTTCGGCGAGGGGGTGGGCGAGGGCGGCGAGGGAGAGGTTGAAGGGGCCGATGCCGATGCCGACGAGGTCGCGGGGTGCGTCGGGTTGCCGGTGGGGCGGGATGGGGGTCATCTGCGGGTGGTTCCTTCCACGGCTTTCAGGAGTGCGGCCAGGTCGTCGGGCCGGGTGTGGGGGTTGAGGAGGGTGGCCTTGAGCCAGAGCCGGCCGTCGAGGCGGGCCCGGCCGAGGACGGCGCGGCCGTCGGTGAGGAGTTCTCGGCGTACGGCGGCGATGTCGTCGTCGGTGGCGTGGACCGGCCGGAACAGGACCGTGCTGATGGTGGGCGGGTCGTGGAGTTCGAACCCGGGGTGGCTCTGGACGAGTGCGGCGAACTCCGTTGCCCGTGCGCAGACTTGGTCGACGAGTCGGCCGAGTCCGGTGCGGCCGAGGGTCTTCAGGGTGACGGCGATCTTGAGGGCGTCGGGGCGTCGGGTGGTGCGCAGGGAGCGGCCGAGGAGGTCGGGGAGGCCGGCTTCGGTGTCGTCGTCGGCGTTGAGGTAGTCGGCGCGCTGTCGGAGTGCGGCGAGGTCGCGGGCGTCCTGGACGGCGAGGAGGCCTGCGGCGACCGGCTGCCAGCCGAGTTTGTGCAGGTCGAGTGTGACGGTGGCCGCGGCGCTCAGGCCGGTGAGCTTGTCCCGGTGCCGGGCGCTGAAGAGGAGTCCTCCGCCGTATGCCGCGTCGATGTGGAGGCGGGCCCCGTGGGTTCGGCAGACCGCGGCGATCTCGGGGAGGGGGTCGATGAGGCCCGCGTCGGTGGTGCCTGCGGTGGCGGCGACGAGGTGGGGGCCGGGGAGGTCGGTGAGTGCGGCGTCCAGGGCGGCGGGGTCGAGGGTGCCTGCGGGGGCGGGGACGGTCACCGGGTCGGGGAGGCCCAGGAGCCAGGCGCTCCGCGGGAGGGAGTGGTGGGCGTTGGCTCCGTGGATGAGCCGGACGCCGGCGCCGAAGGCTTCTCTGGCCAGGAGAAGGGCCAGTTGGTTTGATTCGGTGCCACCCGTTGTCACCAGGGCGTCGGGTGCGTTGTCGGCTGCGGCGCCGTCGTGGCTGGTCGCGCCCCGCGGCGGAGCCGCACATCGATACAGCCCCGCACCCCTGGGTGGGTCGCCGTAGACCTCGTTTGCCAGTACCCGGGTCAGCAGTCGCTCCAGCTCTGATGCTGCTGGTGCCTGGTCCCAGGAGTCCAGGGACGGGTTGAGGACTGATGCCGCCAGGTCGGCTGCTGCTGCGACCGCTAGGGGTGGGCAGTGCAGGTGGGCGGCGCACAAGGGGTCCGCTGGATCTGCTGAGCCCTCTGCCAAGGAGCGGACAAGGTTCCGTAGGGCCTCCGGGTCGCCCTCGTCCGGGAGTACGTCGCCCAGCGCGTCCCGAACTCGTGCCGCGACCGTCTCCGGGCCTCCCGCGGGAAGTGGTCCCCCGCGCTCCTGTGCGCCGTCTCGTAGCGCTTCGAGGACGGTGCCGAGCAACGGGCGCAGGGCGCGGGGGCCTTCGGGTCCTGAGGCCAGTGGCGGGGTGCGCATGGTGTCAGCTTGTACGCGGTTGTGTGGGCGCGCCCGAGAGGTTCGGCGATTCAGACCCGAAAGGGGGTACTTCCGTGCGGGGGAAACGTGGCGGAGGTCAGCCCCGGAAGTCCTCGGCGTGGTCGCGGGCCCACCGCTCGAAGGTGCGGGCCGGGGTGCCGGTGATCTTCTCGACGGTGTCAGTGATCTCCGGGGTGGCGCCGACGGTGGCGGCCCAGCTCTTCAGCAGGAACTGCAGGAGGTGGGGCGGCAGGTGGGAGAAGAGTTCGGTGGCGGCCTGTTCCGGCGGGAGTTCGACGTACTCCAGGTCGCGTCCGAGGGCTCGGCCGATCGCGGCGATCTGGTCGGCGTTGCTGGTCGCCGCGGGTCCGGTGAGGATGTGGACGGCGCCTTCGTGGCCGACGTCGAGGAGGGCGCGTTCGGCGACGGCGGCGATGTCGTCCTCGTGGATGGGTGCGCTCATCGCGTCGGCGTAGACGCCGCGGACGGTGTCGCCGGCGCGGATCTGTCCCGCCCAGGAGAGGGCGTTGACGGCGAAGGCGTGGGGGCGCAGGAAGGTCCATGCCAGGCCGCTGTCGCGGATGGCGCGTTCGGCGTCGGCGTGCATGACCCGCAGGGGGTTGTTGTCGTCGGCGTCTGCTTTGACGTATCCGGCGGACAGGAACACGACGTGGCGGACGCCGGCTTCGCGGGCGGCCGTGAGGAGGTCGGCGTTGGCGGCCTGGACGTAGAGGAAGAGTTTGGTGGCGCCTTCGAAGGCGGCCTTGTCGGGGTGGAGGCGCGTGACCTCCACCCCGTCGGGCAGTGCGGCCTTCTGGGGGTCGCGGGTGAGGGCGCGTACGGGTCGGCCTGCGGCGACGAGGCGGTCGACGAGGGCACGGCCGACGTTTCCGGTGGCGCCGGTTACTAAGATCACGGGTCTGTCTCCCAGGGTTGATCGTCCTTGACTGTCCGTAGCCTAGAGCGGACGATCGCCTTCCCGCGTCGTCTCCCGGGAGCAACCGTGGCCTACGTCTGAGGTCCTAGGCCTCCCTCACTCGCAACGCGCGTGCCAGGTCGTCGAGTTGGTCGGCGAGCTTGCGGCGCAGGGCCGGGATGGGGTCGGCGTTGCGCAGGCATCGTTCGCCGTGGTGGAGGGTGTCGGCGTCGACGGCGTGGGCGGGGAACGCGTAGCGGCCGGCGGCGTCGGCGATGGCGGGGCCGCGGCGGGCGGCGAGGGCGACGGCGTCCTCGAAGTAGCGCGGGACGTACTCCTGGAGGAGTTCGGCCTGTTCGGGCTGCCAGAAGCCCTGGGCGGTGGCGGTGAACAGGTAGTTGGACAGGTCGTCGTGGGCGAACATGGCTTCCCACGCCGCGCGCTTGGCGGCCGCGTCGGGCAGGGCGGCGCGGCAGCGGGTGGCGCCTTCCTGGCCGGTGGCGGACGGGTCGCGGTCGAGTTCGGCGGCGATGGCGCTCTCGTCGGTGGCGTCGAGGGCGGCGAGGCGGGCCAGGATGCGCCAGCGCAGTTCGGGGTCGAGTTCGGGGCCGCCGGGGACGGTGCCGTCGGCGAGCCAGGCGGCGATGGTGTCGGGGTGGGCGGCGACGTCGATGAAGTGGCGTACGGCGATCAGGCGCAGGCCGGGGTTGTCGCCGTCCTCGGTGCGGCGGATGAGGTCGCGGCACAGGGAGGTGAGGGTGGCGAGGGCGGCGGGGCGCTCCTCGGGGGTCACGTAGCGGCCGGCGACCTGGACGGAGGCGAAGGCGAGGACGCCCTGGACGAGGGCGAGGTCGGTCTCGTGCGGGAGGTGGGTGCGGGCGGCCTCGAGGTAGGCGGTGGGCGCCAGTTCGCCGTCGCGGACCGCGTCGCGCAGGGCGTTCCAGACGACGGCGCGGGTGAGGGGGTCGGGCAGGCCCGACAGGGCGGCGCGGACGGTGTCGAAGGAGTCGGCGTCGAAGCGGATCTTGGCGTAGCTGAGGTCGCCGTCGTTGAGGAGCAGGAGGGCGGGGCGCTTGCCGATGGGCTGGGGTGCGGTCTGCGGGATGTCGAGGTCGAGGCGTTCGCGCAGGACGAGGTGGCGGCCCTCGTCGGTCGCGCCTTCCGCCAGGGTCCGGTCGTAGAGGCCTACGGCGATGCGGTGCGGGCGGCTGCCGGTGTGCTCGACCTGGAGGGTGTAGGTGCCTTCGTCGCCGGGGGTGACCTGGGGCTTGAGGGTGTCGACGCCGGTGGTGCGCAGCCAGGTCTCGGCCCAGGCGTGGACGTCGCGTTCGGTGCTGCTCGCGAGGGAGTCGATGAAGTCGGCGAGGGTGGCGTTGGCGAACTTGTGGCGGGCGAAGTGGGTGTTGATGCCGGCGAGGAAGTCCTTCTCACCGAGCCAGGCCACCAGTTGCCGTAGTGCGGAGGCGCCCTTGGCGTAGGAGATGCCGTCGAAGTTGAGCATGGCGGAGGCGGTGTCGGGCACCAGCTCGGGGTCGGGAGCGACGGGGTGGGTGGAGGGGCGCTGGTCGGCCTCGTAGCCCCAGGCCTTGCGGGCGACGCCGAAGTCGGTCCAGGTGTCGGCGAAGCGGGTGGCTTCGGCGCAGGTCTGGTAGCCCATGTACTCGGCGAAGGACTCGTTGAGCCAGATGTCGTCCCACCAGCGCAGGGTGACGAGGTCGCCGAACCACATGTGGGCCATTTCGTGGGCGATGACCATGGCGCGGGTCTGGCGTTCGGTGTCGGTGACGGCGGAGCGGTAGACGAACTCGTCGCGGAAGGTGACCAGTCCGGGGTTCTCCATGGCGCCGGCGTTGAACTCGGGGACGAAGGCCTGGTCGTAGGAGTCGAAGGGGTAGGGCTCCTCGAACTTCTCGTGGTAGCGGTCGTAGCACTGCTTGGTGACCTCGAACAGTTCGTCGGCGTCCGCGTCGAGGTAGGGGGCGAGCGAGCGGCGGCAGTGCAGGCCGAAGGGCAGGCCGCGGTGTTCGGTGGTGACGGAGTGGTAGGGGCCGGCGGCGACGGCGACGAGGTAGGTGGAGATCCGCGGGGTGGGGGCGGTCCGCCAGTTGCCGTCGCCGAGGTGTTCGGTGATGCCGTTGGCGAGGACGGTCCAGTGCTCGGGCGCCTTGACGGTCAGCTCGAAGACGGCCTTGAGGTCGGGCTGGTCGAAGGCGGCGAAGACGCGGGGGGCGTCGTCCATGCACAGGTTCGTGTAGAGGTAGGTCTCGCCGTCGGCGGGGTCGGTGAAGCGGTGCATGCCTTCGCCGGTGCGGGAGTAGCGCATGCTCGCGTCGATGTGGAGTTCGTGTTCGCCGGCGGTGAGGTTCTTCAGGGGCAGCCGGTCGCCGTCCAGGGACTCCGGGTCGAGGGGCTGTCCGTCGAGGGTGGCGGAGCGCAGCTGTGCGGGCTTGAGCTCGACGAAGGTGTCGCCGTCCGTCCGCAGGGTGAAACGGATGACGGTGCGGGAGTCGAAGGTGTCGTCGCCGGTCGTCAGGTCGAGGGCGATCGTGTACCGGTGGACGTCGAGGAGCTTGGCACGGGTCTGCGCGTCGTCGCGCGTCAGTACGGACATGCAGGACATGCTGCCTGATGGGACCGGCCGGGCACAGGGGCGGATCGGTACGCGGCCTATGTCCGGTCCTGTTCGAGACTGCCGTGGTGCGCCCCTTCTGCGCGCTGGATCGGGACCCGGGTGTCCGGGTGGGGCAGGGCGGGGCGGGCGGGGCGGGCGGGGGGCTCGCCGTGGTTCTTGACGAGGGCGCGCAGTTCGCGGATCTCCTCCTGGAGGAGGAGTTGGCGGCGGTGGGCGTCGTAGAGGTAGCGGACCTTGGTGCGCAGTGCCCAGGGGTCGACGGGTTTTGTGATCAGGTCGGCGACGCCGAGTCCGAAGGCGGTGGAGGTGAGTTCGTGGTCGGTGCCGAAGCCGGTGAGCAGGACGACGGGGATGTGCTGGGTCTGTTCCAGGCGACGCATGTAGCGCACGACGTCGAGGCCGCTGACGCCGGGCATACGGACGTCGAGGAGGAGCAGGCCGACCTGCCCGCGGAGTACCTGCTTGAGGGCCTCGTCGCCGCTGGTGGCGCGGCTGAGCCGGTACCCCAGCGGGGCGAGGGCGCTCTCCAGGGCGTACAGCGTGTCCTCGTGGTCGTCGACGATGAGGATCTTGGCATCCGACGGCATGGCCCGACGTCCCTCCCGCGTGGGACAACCAGCTTACGTCCGAGGAGCTGACGCGGAGTGCTCGCCGGCTGACAAGGAGTGCACAGCGCAGCATGCCTCGCGCGGGACCGCGTGTCACGCCCTTTTGGTGTCGGCCGAGGTCAGTTGGCCTGTGACGAGGTGCCGTTGATCGTGTTCTCCACGCTCTCGGCGATCCGCTCGTGGTGGCGGATCACTTCGGCGATGATGAAATTCAGGAACTTCTCAGCGAAGGCCGGGTCGAGTTTGGCGTTCTCGGCGAGGGTCCGCAGCCGTTCGATCTGGCGGGCCTCGCGGGCCGGGTCGGCGGGCGGCAGCTGGTGCTGGGCCTTGAGGTGGCCGACCTGCTGGGTGGCCTTGAAGCGTTCGGCGAGCATGTGGACGACGGCGGCGTCGATGTTGTCGATGCTGTCACGCAGCCGGGCGAGCTCCTCGCGCACGGCGGGGTCGACGTCACCGGTTCCGTTGGTGCTGGTGGTCATGGGCGACCACCCTACGTGGCAGCACGGCAACACCGCCGAGGCGTCCGCACCCGGGCCAGGTCCAGGTGGGCTGCCGCCCACGAAGGCACATGGGGGCGGCCCTGCCCGGCCGTCGAACCAGCCCGCTCGTTGGGCCGGCCCAGTCGTCGGATCGGCTCGATCGCCAGGCAGGGTCAGACGTCAGGCCAGCCCGATCGTCGGGCCAACCCGGGTCGTCGGCCAACCCGATCATCGGTCGGCTCGGGCGTCAGACCTGGTCGGGCGCTGGTCCAGCCCAGGCGTCGGCAAGTCCGATCGGCGGACCGGGTCGGGCGTCAGGCCAGCCCGGTCCTCGGGTCGGCGCGGGTGTCAGGCCAGCCCGGTCCTCGGGTCGGCGCGGGTGTCGGGCCAGCTCTGGGCTCTTTGGCGTGGGCCTCGTCATCCGGGGGCGCCGGCGTCGCCGCGGTGGAGCGGGCGGCGTGGGCCTACGTGGTGCCGGGGAGGCGGGGTGGGTCGGTGGGGTCGGGGACCTGGTCGGTCCAGCCGCCGGGGACGGTGCGGCCCTGTTGGGCGCGGAAGCGGACGGGGGCGGTGCCGACGCGGCGGGTGAAGAGGCGGGAGAAGTAGGCGGGGTCGTCGTAGCCGACGCGGCGGGCGACGGCGGCGACGGGGAGTTCGGTGGCGGCGAGGAGTTCCTTGGCGCGGCCCAGGCGGATGCCGAGGAGGTAGTCCTTGGGGCTGCAGCCGGCGCCCCGGCGCACGGCGGTGCGCAGTTCGGCGAGGGTCATGCCGTGCCGGGCGGCGTGGTCGGCGACGGACAAGGGGGTGAAGGCGTCGCGGGCGAGGGCTTTGAGGACCTCGTGGCCGTCGGGGGTGAGGTCGGCGCGGGCGCGGCGCAGGGCGACGAGGAGTTCGTGGACGGCTGCGCCGGTCTCGACCTCCAGGAGGGGGTTGTCGCGGCGGGCGGCGCGGGCCATGCGTCCGATGACGGCACGGGGTCCGGTGGCGTCGGTGAGGGGGACGACGGGCCGGTCGGGTTCGATGTAGCCGAGTTCGGTGTAGGTGGCGGTGGCGGGCCCGGTGAAGTCGACGAAGCCCTCGTCCCAGCCAGTGTCGGAGTCGGGGGCGTAGTGGTGGGGGACGCCGGGGGTGAGCCACAGCAGGGCGGGCGCGGTGACGGCCGTACGGCGGCCGCGGGCGTCCTCGTACCAGCCGCCGCCGGTGCTGATGACGACGGCGACGTGGTGGTCCAGGGTGCGGGGGCCGACGGTGGGCAGGGCGCCGTACTGGAGGCCGACGCCGAGGCAGACGAGGCCGAGGCGGTGGTGGGCGGGGCCGGGCGTGAGGAACCGCATCCAGGTGTGGTACATCGACAGGCCCCGTTTCGTCCGTCCAAGCTGTGCCGATCTTTGTCCATGGACCCTGACCTGCGCCAGAGGTGAGGGTGGGGCGTATGAGCGAGTTCACGGCGGGGGAAAAGGACTTTCTGCTGGACGGGCGGCCGGTGCGGCTGCTGTCCGGTGCGCTGCACTATTTCCGGGTGCACGAGGCGCAGTGGGGGCACCGGCTGGCGATGCTGCGGGCGATGGGCCTGAACTGCGTGGAGACGTACGTCCCGTGGAATCTGCACGAGCCGCGGCCGGGTTCCTACGACGATGTGGAGGCCCTCGGCCGTTTCCTGGACGTGGCGCGGGAGGCGGGGCTGTGGGCGATCGTGCGGCCGGGGCCGTACATCTGCGCCGAGTGGGAGAACGGCGGGCTGCCGCACTGGCTGACGGGGCGGCCGCGCACCGGCGACGCGGAGTATCTGGGGCACGTGGAGCGCTGGTTCCGTCGGCTGCTGCCCCAGGTCGTGGCCCGGCAGATCGGCCGCGGCGGCCCGGTGATCATGGTGCAGGTCGAGAACGAGTACGGCAGTTACGGCTCGGACGCGGAGTATCTGCGCCGGCTGGCCTCCCTCCTGCGCGAGACGGGCGTCACGGTCCCGCTGTTCACCTCCGATGGGCCCGAGGACCACATGCTGACCGGCGGCTCCCTTCCCGGTGTCCTCGCCACGGTCAACTTCGGCTCCCACGCGCGCGTGGCCTTCGAGACGCTGCGCCGGCACCGCCCTGACGGGCCGCTGATGTGCATGGAGTTCTGGTGCGGCTGGTTCGACCACTGGGGCGCCGAGCACGTCGTACGGGACCCTCGGGACGCGGCGGCGGCCCTGCGGGAGATCCTGGACTGCGGGGCCTCCGTGAACCTCTACATGGCGCACGGCGGGACGAGCTTCGCGGGGTGGTCGGGCGCGAACCGGGGCGGTGGCGATCTGCACGACGGTGCGCTGGAGCCGGATGTGACGTCGTACGACTATGACGCGCCGATCGACGAGTTCGGCCTTCCCACGGACAAGTTCTGGCGCTTCAGGGAAGTCCTCGCCGAGTACGCGGACGGCCCGCTTCCCGAACTGCCGTCGCAACCGACCCAGTTGGGCTCTCCCGCCGAAGTGGCGCTGACCGGCTGGGCGTCCCTGAGCGACGTGCTGGAGACGCTCGGCGGCCCTGAGACCCTCTCCCCCGTCCCGCCGACCTTCGAGGAACTCGACGTCGACCGGGGCGTGGTGCGCTACGAGGTGACCGTCCCGGGGCCCCGGCAGCCGTATCCGCTGATCGCGCGCGGGCTGCGGGATCTGGCGGTGGTGTACGTCGACGGGGAGCGGGCCGGGGTGCTCACCGAGGAGGACGAGCGGCTGAAGGAGCCCGTGGCCGGGCACGCGCGCGTGGAGCTGTGGGTGGAGTCCCTGGGCCGGGTCAACTACGGGCCGCGGACCGGGGAGGCGAAGGGGATCACCGGGGGGCTGCTGCACGAACGGCAGTATCTGCACGGGGTACGCGCGCGTGGGCTGCGCCTGGACGCGCTGGAGGACGTGGACGGGGTGCCTTTCCGGCCGCTTCCCGAGGAAGGCGCCCCGGGTCTCTACCGGGGCACCCTCACCGTGCGGGGCGCGGGGGACGCGCTGCTCGAACTGCCGGGCTGGACACGGGGGTTCGTGTGGGTCAACGGCTTCAACCTGGGCCGCTACTGGTCCGCGGGCCCGCAGCAGGCGCTGTACGTACCCGGCCCGGTGCTGCGGGAGGGCGTCAACGACGTATGGGTGCTGGAGTTCGAGAAGGCGGTGCCCGACCGGGCGCCACGGCTCAGGAGCCGATGACCTTGTGCAGGTGCACGTCCTGGTGGCCCCCGGGGATGCCCTCCGTGCGGCCGGTCTCGCGGAAGCCGAGGCCCTGGTAGAAGCCGGGGGCCTGAAAGGTGAAGAAGGAGACGATCATCTCGGTGCAGCCGCGCCGTACGGCCTCCTCCTCGGCGGCGCCCATGAGCCGGGTCCCCCAGCCCGCGTGGCGCTGGTCCGCGCGCACCCACAGCATGTCGACGGCACAGCAGGAGCCCCAGATCCACGCGGTCAGGCCGCCGGCCAGCTCTCCGTCGGCGTCGGTGGCACGGACGGTGAGGGGCGCCGGGGTCCCGGCGCCGGTCGCCTCGGCGTTGAAAGCGGTGAGTTCGTCGTCGAGGCGCTGCTCCAGGACGTCGTCCTTGTCGCCGACCTGCAGGGAGGTCCCGGGTTCGATGGTCACGGCCGGGAGTATGCCAGGGCGGCCGTCCACCGGGGAAAATCCGCCCGCACCCTCGTAGAGTGGAGTCGGGTTCAGGGCGTCTTGGGGGTACCGGCGTGGCGAACGACGGACCGGTCGAGCACGGCTACCCGCACCTGGAGACGGTGCGGGCCTCGATCACCGCGCTCTGGAAACGGCTGTCGTACGACACCGTCCAGACGTTCTCGACCAGCGTGGCCCCCGCCGACGTGGCGTTCTGCGACACGGACGATCTCCATCTGGGGGCGCAGCGGGTGGCCCGTGAGCTGGTGCGGCACTACCGGCTCCCCGATGCCCGGATGATCGTCGGCTTCCGGGAGATGACGCATGCGGCGAACGTCGAACTGGCCGCGGGGCCCGAGTACTTCGTGGAGTTGAACGACCGTTTCCGTACCCATCGGCGGGACATCGGGGCGGCGCTGGCGCACGAGGTGATGCATGTCTATCTGCACCGGCTCGATCTGTCGTTCCCGGGGATCAGGGAGAACGAGATCCTCACGGACACGGCGACGACGTATCTGGGTGCGGGGTGGCTGCTCCTTGACGCGTACCGGGAGGACGCGGCGTCCTCGCAGAAGCTGGGGTATCTGACGCCGGAGGAGTTCGGGTACGTGCTGGCGAAGCGGTCGCTGGTGTTCGGTGAGGATCCGTCGGTGTGGTTCACCAGTGCGCAGGCCTATACGGCGTATGTGAAGGGGATGGCGAAGGCGCGGCAGGATGAGCAGCAGCCTCCGCTCACCGCGGCGGGGTGGGCTGGGCGGCGGCGGTACGCGCGTGACCGGCGGGCTCATGTTCCGCATCCCGATGCGCGTTATGCCTTCACTCCCGATGGTGGGGCGGAGGGGCTTCGGGTCTCCTTTCCTTGTCCTACCTGTCATCAGAAGATCAGGGTGCCGGTGCGGGGGCGGGTTCGGGCGCGGTGTGGGTTGTGCAGGACCGTGCTGGAGTGTGACACGTAGGAGGTGGCTCGTTGTCTGCGGGTCGGTGGGGGCTGGTCGCGCAGTTCCCCGCGCCCCTGAGTGGGTCCACTTACGCTCCGTAGACCTGTCCCGGCATTTCCGCCTGGTCAAGCAGCTTCCGTGCCGTTTCCCCCGCCTCCGCCGGTGTCCACCTCTCCCCCTTGTCCGTGCTCGGGCCCGGCCTCCATCCCTCCATCACCGTGATCCGGCCGGCCTCCACCTCGAACACCCGGCCGCTCACCCCCGCGCTCGCCGCCGAGCCCAGCCACACCACCAGCGGGGAGACGTTCTCCGGGGCCATCGCGTCGAAGCCCTCGCCCGGTGCCGCCATGGTGTCGGCGAAGGTGTGCTCCGTCATCCGTGTCCGTGCCGCCGGGGCGATCGCGTTGACCTGGACGCCGTAGCGTGCGAGTTCCGCCGAGGCGACGAGGGTGAGGCCCACGATCCCGGCCTTCGCCGCGCTGTAGTTCCCCTGTCCGACCGAGCCCAGCAACCCGGCCCCGCTGCTGGTGTTGACGACCCGGGCGACCGGCGTGCGTCCCGCCTTCGCCTCCGCCCGCCAGTGCGCGGCGGCGTGCTTGAGGGGGAGGAAGTGGCCCTTGAGGTGGACGCGCATCACCGCGTCCCAGTCGTCCTCGTCGAGGTTGACGAGCATCCGGTCGCGCAGGAACCCGGCGTTGTTGACGAGGGTGTCGAGGCGGCCGTACGTCTCCAGCGCGGCGGTGATCAGGGAGCTCGCCCCTTGGGTCGTCGCGATGTCGCCGCCGTGGGCGACGGCCTCGCCGCCCGCCGCACGGATCTCCGCGACGACCTGCGCGGCCGGGCTGTCCGCGTCGGGCGCCCCGTCGAGGCCGACGCCGAGGTCGTTGACGACGACCCGGGCCCCTTCGGCGGCGAAGGCGAGGGCGTGCGCCCGGCCGAGTCCGCGGCCGGCCCCGGTGACAATCACGGTCCGTCCGTCACAGATTCCGCTCAACTCAGCGCTCCTTGTTCGCAGTTGCCGCGTCCAGGAACAGCGGCCGCTCTCCGCCCCCGTGCACCAGCAGCGACGCCCCGGTGATGTACGCGGCGGCGTCGGAGGCGAGGAAGACGGCCGCGGCGCCGATCTCGGCGGGCTCGGCCAGTCTGCCGAGGGGGACGGTGCGGGAGACGGCGTCGATGCCGTCCTCGTCGCCGTAGTGGAGGTGGGCCAGCTCGGTGCGCACCATGCCGACGACCAGGGTGTTCACCCGTACGTCCGGCGCCCACTCGACCGCCATCGACCGGGCGAGGTTCTCCAGTCCGGCCTTCGCCGCCCCGTATGCCGCCGATCCGGGCGAGGGGCGGCTGCCGCTGACGCTGCCGATCATGACGACCGAGCCCTTCGACCGTTTCAGGTGCTCGTGGGCCGCGAGGGAGGCCGTGAGCGGGGCGAGCAGGTTCAGCTCGATCACCCGCGTGTGCCGCTCGGCGTCCGCGTCCGCGAGCAGCCGGAACGGGCCGCCGCCCGCGTTGTTGACGAGGACGTGGAGACGGGGCAGCGCGCCGAAGAACGCGCGTACCGCGTGCGGGTCCCGCACATCCAGGGACACGAACTCGGAGCCCTCCAGGGGCACTTCGGGCGGTCGTCGCGCACACACCACGACGTCAGCGCCCGCGCTCACGAACGCCCGCGCGATCCCGGCACCCACTCCCCGGGTGCCGCCGGTGACGACCGCGACCCTCCCCTTCAGCTCCATTCGCCGCTACCCTTCACCTAACAAACGTTTGGTGGAAAGGTAGCTGATGCTTCCATGGGTGTCTCCACCTCGTCCCAGGAATCTGGGCACGGAAAGGACGGCGTCGCGGTCGTCACGGTCGACTTCCCCCCGGTGAACGCCCTGCCGGTGGACGGCTGGTTCGCGCTCGCCGACGCGGTGCGCGGGGCGGGCCGCGATCCGCGGGTGCGGTGCGTGGTGCTGGCCGCCGAGGGCCGGGGGTTCAACGCGGGTGTGGACATCAAGGAGATCCAGACCCAGGGCCCTTCGGCTCTCGTCGGCGCCAACCGCGGCTGCTACGAGGCCTTTTCGGCGGTGTACGACTGCGAGGTCCCGGTGGTGGCGGCCGTGCAGGGCTTCTGCCTGGGCGGCGGTGTCGGCCTCGTCGGCAACGCGGACGCGATCGTGGCGAGCGAGGACGCCACCTTCGGACTGCCCGAGCTGGACCGGGGCGCGTTGGGCGCGGCCACGCATCTGGCCCGGCTGGTCCCCCAGCACCTCATGCGTGCCCTGTACTTCACCTCCCGTACGGCGACCGCGGCCGAGCTGCACGCGCACGGTTCGGTGTGGCGGGTGGTGCCGCGCGCCGAACTTCGGGAAGCGGCGCTGGAGTTGGCGGGTGAGATCGCCGCCAAGGACGGGGAGCTGCTCCGGCTGGCCAAGGCCGCGATCAACGGTATCGACCCGGTCGACGTGCACCGCAGTTACCGCTTCGAGCAGGGCTTCACCTTCGAGGCGAGCACCGCCGGGGTGGCCGACCGCATCCGTGACAGCTTCGGGAAGGAGGGCCGATAGGTGAGCGACAAGACCATGACCGCGGACGAGGCCGTGGCCCGGCTGCACAGCGGCATGACCCTCGGCATCGGCGGCTGGGGCTCGCGCCGCAAACCGATGGCCCTGGTCAGGGCGCTGCTCCGGTCGGATGTCACCGACCTGACGGTTGTCTCGTACGGCGGCCCGGACGTCGGCATGCTCGCCGCGGCCGGACGGATCCGCAAGCTGGTGGCCGCCTTCGTCACCCTCGACTCGATCCCCCTCGAACCGCACTACCGCGCGGCCCGCGAGCGCGGCGCCTTCGAGCTGATGGAGATCGACGAGGCGATGTTCATGTGGGGGCTGCACGCGGCGGCGAACCGCCTGCCCTTCCTGCCGGTGCGGGCGGGCGTCGGCTCGGACGTGATGCGGGTCAACCCCGGGCTGCGGACGGTGACTTCGCCGTACGACGACGGCGAGACGTTCGTGGCCGTGCCCGCCCTGCGTCTGGACGCGGCCCTGGTCCACGTCAACCGCGCCGACCGGCTGGGCAACGGGCAGTGTCTGGGCCCGGACCCCTACTTCGACGACCTCTTCTGCGAGGCGGCGGACACCGCATACGTGTCGTGCGAACGGGTCGTCGACACGGCCGAGTTGACGAAGGCGGCGGCGCCGCAGTCGCTGCTGGTCAAGCGGCATGTGGTGACCGGGGTCGTCGAGGCGCCGAACGGGGCGCACTTCACGTCCTGCGCGCCGGACTACGGGCGGGACGAGGCCTGGCAGAAGGCCTATGCGACCACGCCGTGGCCGGAGTTCGCGGCAGGGTATCTGAAGGAGGGATCGTGAACGCCTCACCTGTGCCGCCCACCCGCGCCGAGTACTGCGTGATCGCCTGTGCCGAGGCCTGGCGGGGCGGCGGTGAGATCCTGGCGAGCCCCATGGGCCTGATCCCCTCCGTCGGGGCCCGTCTCGCGCGGCTCACCTTCGCCCCGGATCTGCTGCTGACGGACGGCGAGGCGATGCTGGTCCGCCCGGACGGCACCGTCGAGGGCTGGCTCCCCTACCGGCAGCATCTGACCCTGGTCACGGGCGGGCGGCGGCACGTGATGATGGGCGCGAGCCAGATCGACCGGTACGGCAACCAGAACATCTCCTGCATCGGCGACTGGGCGCAGCCCAAGCGGCAGTTGCTCGGGGTACGGGGAGCGCCGGTCAACACCCTGAACAATCCGACGAGTTACTGGGTGCCCCGGCACTCGCGACGGGTCTTCGTGGAGAAGGTCGACCTGGTGTGCGGGGTGGGTTACGACCATGCTGCCGGCGCCCGCTTCCATCGCATCCCGCGTGTCGTCTCCGACCTCGGTGTCTTCGACTTCGCGACGCCGGACCACTCGATGCGGCTGGCCTCGCTGCACCCCGGGGTGAGCGTCGAGCAGGTCGCGGAGGCCACCGGGTTCGCTCTGAACATCCCGGACGAAGTGCCGTACACCCGTGAACCGACGGAGGAGGAGCTGGAGTTGATCCGCGAGGTGCTCGACCCGGCCGGCGTCCGCTCGCGGGAGGTCGCCGTCTGATGGACACGGCACTCACCCGGCTGGTCGGGGTCCGCCATCCGATCGTGCAGACCGGGATGGGCTGGGTGGCGGGCCCCCGCCTGGTGTCGGCCACGGCGAACGCGGGCGCGCTGGGCATCCTGGCCTCGGCGACGATGACCCTCGACGGGCTGCGCGAGGCGGTGCGGGAGGTCAAGTCCCGTACGGACGCGCCCTTCGGCGTCAACCTCCGTGCCGACGCGGCGGACGCGGGCGACCGGGTGCGGCTGCTGATCGACGAGGGGGTGCGGGTCGCCTCCTTCGCCCTCGCGCCCTCCGCCGAGCTGATCGCCGAGCTCAAGGAGGCGGGGGTCGTCGTCGTCCCGTCCGTCGGTGCCCGCCGGCATGCCGAGAAGGTGGCGGCGTGGGGGGCGGACGCGGTGATCGTGCAGGGCGGGGAGGGCGGCGGACACACCGGCGAGGTGGCGTCGACCGTGCTGCTGCCGCAGGTGGTGGACGCGGTGGACATCCCGGTCGTGGCGGCCGGGGGGTTCTTCGACGGGCGGGGGCTGGTCGCTGCGCTGGCGTACGGGGCGGCGGGTGTCGCGATGGGCACCCGGTTCCTGCTCACGTCGGACTCGACGGTGCCGGACGCGGTGAAGGCGCGCTATCTGGCGGCGACGGTGAGGGACGTGACGGTGACGCGGGCGGTGGACGGCCTGCCGCACCGGATGCTGCGCACGGACCTGGTGACCGGGTTGGAGAACTCCGGCCGCGCGAAGGCCCTTGCGCGGGCGGTCCGCCACGCCAGCGGTTTCCGTCGCCTGTCCGGACTCACCTGGCGGCAGATGATCCGCGACGGCCTCTCCCTGAAGCACGGCAAGGACCTCACCTGGAGCCAGGTCCTCCTCGCCGCGAACACGCCGATGCTGCTCAGATCGGCGATGGTGGACGGCCGTACGGATCTCGGCGTGATGGCTTCCGGGCAGGTCGCCGGGGTGATCGACGATCTGCCGTCGTGTGCGGAGCTGGTGGAGCGGGTGATGGCGGAGGCCGCGGAGGTCGTGGGGGCGCTGGCGGCGGGCGGTGCGGTCGGGTTGCGCGGGGCGCCCAGCGGCTCGGGAGGCTGATGCTGTTCGGCGAGTACCGGTCGGCTGTGGCTGATCGCGCAGTTCCCCGCGCCCCTTGCGGGGCGCGGTCCCGCCCCTCAACCGCTCAGAGCCGCTCGATGATCGTCACGTTCGCCCTGGCCGCCGCCCTCGCACATCGGCCCCGTCCCCGACGGCCCCCTCGCACTGCTCGGCCCTGGCGGTCTCGCCATCGTCGCCATCACAACCGCTCGATGATCGTCACGTTCGCCTGGCCGCCGCCCTCGCACATCGTCTGCAGTCCGAACCGGCCGCCCGTGCGCTCCAGTTCGTGCAGCAGGGTCGTCATCAGCTTGACGCCCGTCGCGCCCAGGGGGTGGCCGAGGGCGATGGCTCCGCCGTTGGCGTTGACCTTCTCCGGGTCGGCGCCGGTTTCCTTGAGCCAGGCGAGCACGACCGGGGCGAAGGCCTCGTTGATCTCGACGAGGTCGATGTCGTGGATGGAGAGGCCGGTCTTCTTGAGGGCGTGGGCGGTGGCGGGTATCGGTGCCGTCAGCATGCGGATCGGGTCCTCGCCGCGCACCGAGAGGTGGTGCACGCGGGCGCGTGGCGTCAGCCCGTGTTCGCGTACCGCCCGCTCCGAGGCCAGCAGCATGGCCGCCGCCCCGTCCGAGACCTGCGAGGAGCACGCGGCGGTGACCGTGCCGCCCTCGACGACCGGCTTCAGCCCGGCCATCTTCTCCAGCGAGGTGTCCCGGCGCGGGCCCTCGTCGACGGACACGTCCCCGTAGGCGACGGTCTCCCGCTCGAAGCGCCCCTCGTCGATCGCCCGCACCGCCCGCTGGTGCGAGCGCAGCGCGAACTCCTCCTGGTCCTGCCGGCTGATCCCCCACTTCGCGGCGATCATCTCGGCGCCGACGAACTGGTTCACCGGCTTGCCCCCGTACCGCGCCTGCCAGCCCGCACTGCCCGCGAAGGGGCCCTGCGTGAGCCCGAGCGGCTCGGCGGCCTGCCGGGTGGCGAAGGCGATGGGGATCAGGGACATGTTCTGCACGCCGCCCGCGACCACCAGATCCTGTGTCCCCGACAGCACGCCCTGCGCCGCGAAGTGCACCGCCTGCTGGGAGGAGCCGCACTGCCGGTCCACGGTCACCCCCGGCACCTCTTCGGGCAGCCCGGCCGCCAGCCAGCAGGTCCGCGCGATGTCCCCGGCCTGCGGCCCCACCGCGTCCAGACATCCGAAGACGACGTCCTCGACGGCGCCGGGATCCACCCCGGCCCGCGCCACCAGTTCCTTCAGCACATGCGCGCCCAGATCGGCGGGGTGGACCCCGCTGAGCCCTCCCTTGCGCCGCCCGACGGGCGTCCGGACCGCTTCGACGATGTAGGCCTCGGCCATGGCAGCTCCCCAGACTCCTCAGAATCCCCAATGAGTCACGTACGTACGGCGATCCCGTCCAGCACCATCGACAGGTACTGCCGGGCGATCTCCTCCGGGCTGTGCTGTCCGCCGGGCCGGTACCAGGACGCGGCGACCCAGACGGTGTCGCGCACGAACCGGTAGGTGAGCCGGACGTCGAGGTCGGCGCGGAACACCTCGGCCGCGACCCCGCGCTCCAGCGTGGACAGCCACGCCTTCTCGAACTTGCGCTGCGAGTCGGCGAGGAAGACGAACCGCTCCTGCGCGACCAGCTGTCTGCTCTCCTTCTGGTAGATCGCGACGGCGGCGCGGTGCCGGTCGATCTCCCGGAAGGACTCGGTGACCAGGGCCTCCAGCGTCTCGCGGGGCCCGAGTTCGGCGGCGAGGACGGTGTCGTAGCCGTCCCAGAGCTCGTCGAGGAAGGTCCGCAGGATCTCCTCGAGCATCGACTCCTTGGAGTCGAAGTGGTAGTAGAGGCTGCCCGCGAGCATGCCCGCGTGGTCCGCGATCTTGCGGACGGTGGTGGCGTTGTAGCCCTGTTCGGCGAAGACCTCGGCGGCGGTGTCGAGGAGTTCCCGGCGACGGGCGGGCGCGGCGGGGGTCACCTGCGGCTTCTTCTTGGTCGGCACGGCATCAATTGTGGACGCTCTTCTCGTCAGGCGTGCTGGCTGCTGACGGCGACGACTTCGCCCGTCATGTACGAGGAGTAGCCGGACGCCAGGAACACGATCACGTTGGCCACCTCCCACGGTTCGGCGTACCGCCCGAACGCCTCCCGCGCGGTCAGCTCCTCCAGCAGCTCCGGTGTGGTCACCTTCGCGAGGTGCGGGTGCATGGCGAGGCTCGGCGCCACCGCGTTGACGCGCACCCCGAACTCGGCGGCCTCCAGGGCCGCGCAGCGGGTCAGCGCCATCACGCCCGCCTTCGCGGCGGCGTAGTGCGCCTGCCCGGCCTGGGCGCGCCAGCCGACGACGGAGGCGTTGTTGACGATGACGCCGGTGCCGGAGTCCCGCATCAGCCGCAGCGCGGCCCGGGTGCAGCGGAAGGTGCCGGTCAGCGTGACGTCCAGGACGCGGGACCACTGGTCGTCGGACATGTCGACGAGAGGTGCGGTCCCGCCGAGCCCGGCGTTGTTCACGACGACGTCCAGCCGCCCGTGTTCCGCGACGGCGGTGTCGAACAGGGTCCGCACCTGGGACTCGTCGGTGACATCGCAGGGCAGGGCCGTCACCGCGCCCGGGAAGTCCCGCCCGAGCTCGGCCTCGTACTCCTTGAGCCGCCGCGTGTGCGCGTCGCTGATCAGCACCCGCGCGCCCTCCTCCAGGAACCGCCGCGCGGTGGCGCCGCCGATACCGGCGCCGGCCGCCGCGGTGATGACGGCGGTGCGCCCGCTCAGCAGTGCGTGCCCTGGCTCGTACGCCGGAGTCTCGACGCCTGTCATAGGGCCACGCTAACCTACCAAACACTTGTTAGGGAAGCGCCGTCGAAGGGCTGTTGCCGATGGACCTCGCCTTCACGCGGGAAGAGGAGGCCTTCCGGGCCGAGGCCCGTGCGTGGCTGACCGCCCATGTGCCGTCCGAGCCGCTGCCTTCCCTGGAGACGGCGGAGGGCTTCGCGGCGCACCGCGCGTGGGAGGCCGAACTGGCCGCGGACCGCTGGTCGGTGGTCGACTGGCCGACGGAGTACGGCGGCCGGGACGCGGGGCTGGTCCGCTGGCTGCTGTTCGAGGAGGAGTACTACGCGGCGGGCGCCCCCGGACGCGTCAACCAGAACGGGGTCAGCCTGCTCGCACCGACCCTCTTCGACCACGGGACGCGGGAGCAACGCGCGCGTGTGCTGCCGTCGATGGCCGGTGGCGAGGTGGTCTGGGCGCAGGCGTGGTCGGAACCGGAGGCCGGTTCGGACCTGGCGTCCCTGCGCTCGAAGGCGGTCCGTACGGCGGGCGGCTGGCGGCTGAGCGGGCAGAAGACGTGGTCGTCGCGGGCGGCCTTCGCGGACCGTGCGTTCGGCCTGTTCCGCAGCGACCCGGACGCCCCGAAGCCGCACCAGGGTCTGACGTACCTGATGTTCGATCTGCGTGCGCCGGGCGTCACGGTCCGGCCGACAGCCCGCCTGGACGGCAAGCCGGCCTTCGCGGAACTCTTCCTCGACGAGGTGTTCGTGCCGGACGAGGACGTGATCGGGGAGCCGGGGCAGGGCTGGCGGATCGCGATGTCGACGGCGGGCAACGAACGGGGGCTCAAGCTCCGCTCCCCCGGCCGTTTTCTGGCCGCCGCGGACCGTCTGCACCGGCTGTGGGAGGCCCAGGGCAGCCCGGCGTGGGCCGGCGACCGGGTGGCGGACGCGTTGATCGGAGCCCGCGCCTACCGGCTCTTCACCTTCGCGGCGGCCTCCCGTGTCCTGGACGGCGCGGCACTGGGCCCGGAGTCCAGCCTCAACAAGGTCTTCTGGTCGGAGTACGACATCGCGCTGACGGAGACGGCCCTGGATCTCCTGGGCGCCCAGGGCGAGTTGGCGGACACCGACTGGTCCGAGCGCTACGTCTTCTCCCTCGCCGGCCCCATCTACGCGGGCACCAACGAGATCCAGCGCGACATCATCGCCGAGCGCCTGCTCGGCCTGCCGAAGGGACGCCGGTGATGAGGTTCCTCGTGGACGCCGAGCAGCGTGCCTTCGGTGCCTCGCTGGACGCGATGCTGACCGCCGCGGACACCCCGGCGGTGATACGGGACTGGAGCCGGGGCGACCATGTGAGGGGGCGCGCGGTGTGGGCGCGGGTCGCGGAGGCGGGGGTCTTCGCGCTGGCGGTTCCGGAGGCGTACGAGGGGATGGGCCTGCGGCCCGTCGAACTCGCGCTCGCCTTCGTCGAGTTGGGCCGGCATGCGGTGCCCGGCCCGCTGGTGGAGACGGTCGCGGCGGCGGCACTGCTGGCGGGGCTGGACGACCAGGGTCCGGCGAAGCGCTGGCTGCCCGCGCTGGCCTCGGGCGAATCGGCGGCAACGCTGACCACGGGGCCGTACGCACTGGACGCGGACATGGCCGGCCTACGGCTGACGATCTCCCCCTCCCTCAGCGGTCCTGCCGCGGCCACCCCCACCGAACTCCGCCTCGCTCCCCCGCCCGGCCCCCCGCTCCCCTCCCTCGACCCGGCCCGCCGCCTCTTCCCGGCCGACCCCCACCGCGGTGAACTCCTCGCCACCGACCCGAAGTCCCTCACCTCGGCCCTGCTGCTGGCCCGCCTCACCACCGCCGCCCAGGCCCTCGGCGTCGGCCTCGCGCTCCTCGACAGGACCGTCTCCTACGTCGGGCAACGCACCCAGTTCGGCACCCCCATAGGCTCGTTCCAAGCCGTGAAGCACCGCCTCGCCGATGCCAAGGTCGCCCTGGAGTTCGCCCGCCCCCTGCTCCTGGGCGCCGCCCTGACCATGGCGCCGGAGGATGTCGCCGCCGCGAAGGTCACCGCGTGCGAGGCGGCGTACACCACCGCCCGTACCGCGCTCCAACTGCACGGCGCGATCGGGTACACGGCGGAGTACGACCTGTCGCTGTGGCTGACCAAGGCCCGCGCCCTGCGGACCGCGTGGGGCGGCCCGGACGAGTGCCGGGCCGCCGTCCTCAGTGGTGGTCGCCGCTGCTGATCTGCCGGTACTCCTCCGCCGTCGGCTTGGGAATCCGCGTCTCGGGCCCGAACATCACATACGCCAGCCGCGCCCGCACCCGCTGGGAGACCGTGACCGGCCGCCGCACACCGTTCGTGTCGAGGAGCGGTCCGATCTCGTACGGCGGGTTCTGCTCGTGCTGGGTGAGGGTGTGCAGCCGGTCCTGCGCGAGGGGTTCGTGGATCTCGACGTACTCCCCGTGCGGGAGCCGTTTGATGACGCCCGACTCCCGGCCGTGCAGCACCGTGTCCCGGTCCCGGCGCTGAAGCCCCAGACAGACCCGCTTCGTCACGATGAACGCGAGGACCGGCACGACGAAGACGGAGATCCGCACGAACCAGGTGATCGCGTTGATGGACAGATGCAGATGCGTGGCCACGACGTCGTTGCCGCCGCCGATCAGCAGGACGACGTACAGGCTCAGCCAGGCCACGCCGAGGCCGGTCCGCACGGGGACGTTGCGCGGCCGGTCCAGGATGTGGTGCTCGCGTTTGTCGCCGGTGATCCACGCCTCGACGAAGGGGTAGACGCCGATGGCGAGCAGGATCAGCGGGAAGAGCGAGAAGGGGATGAAGACACCCAGCACCAGGGAGTGGCCCCAGGCGCTGATCTCCCATCCCGGCATCACCCGGATCAGACCCTCGGAGAAACCGAGATACCAGTCGGGCTGGGCGCCGGTGGTGACCAGGTCGGGGCGGTAGGGGCCGAACGCCCACACGGGGTTGATCTGGGCGAGGCCGCCCATGAGCGCCAGCACCCCGAAGACGAGGAAGAAGAAGCCGCCCGCCTTGGCCGTGTACACCGGCAGGAGCGGCATCCCCACGACCGTCCTCTCGTCACGGCCGGGCCCCGGGTACTGCGTGTGCTTGTGGTAGAAGACCAGGATCAGATGCGCGACCACCAGGCCCAGCATGATCCCCGGCAGCAGCAGGACATGGATCGGGAACAGTCTCGGGATGATGTCGTGGCCCGGGAACTCCCCGCCGAACAGGAAGAAGGACAGATACGTCCCGATGACCGGGACCGACAGGATCGCGCCCTGCGCGAAGCGGATACCGGTGCCGGACAGCAGGTCGTCCGGGAGGGAGTAGCCGGTCAGTCCGGTGAGGATGCCGAGCATCAACAGGGTCCAGCCGAACACCCAGTTGAGTTCGCGGGGCTTGCGGAACGCGCCGGTGAAGAACACCCGCATCATGTGCACGAGCATCCCGGTGACGAAGACCAGCGCCGCCCAGTGGTGGATCTGCCGGATCAGCAGCCCGCCGCGCACGTCGAAGCTGATGTCCAGCGTGGACTCGAACGCCCGGGTCATCACGATGCCGTTGAGGGGCTCGTACGAGCCGTGATAGACGACTTCGACGCCGCTGGGCTCGAAGAACAGGGTGAGATAGATGCCGGTGAGGATGATGACGAGGAAGCTGTAGAGGCAGATCTCGCCGAGCATGAAGGACCAGTGGTCGGGAAAGACCTTGCGCATGTTGGCCTTGGCCAGCCCGTACAGGCCGAGCCGCCCGTCCGCCCAGTCGGCGATCCTCTCGCCCTTCGCGGGGGTCCGTCCCCGCGCCTCGTCCACCGATCGCGCGCCGTCCATAGGCCGTCGCCTCTCTCGTCGGAGCACCTTTCAGAGTGGCACGACGACGCGGCTGAGCCAACGGCGAGCGCACGAGGGACTCCCGCGAACTCGCCCCGGACGGCGTCCGGTTCAGGCGCCCGGCGCGATGATCCCCTGCGCTCGCGCGGCCACCAGCCACTTCGGGAACTCCCCGACGATCTGGTCGTACAGCTCGGTGTCGGACACCTTCCGCGGCTCCGCACCGGCATGGAAGAACCCGGCGTTGTCGACGACCCGCTTGTCCGGGACGGACAGGTCGTCGAGCTTGCGCAGATAGTCGAACTGCTTGCTGCTGGCGTCCCCGAACCCGATGAACTGCCAGAACAGCGGGAGCTTCGCGGCCTTGCACAGGTACCGTTCGGCGGCGAGCTTGTTGATCGGGCCGCCGTCGGTCTGGAAGACGACGAGGGCGGGTGCCCGCGAGCCGCTGTCGAGGTAGTGGTCGATGACCGCGTCCATGGCCAGGTGGTAGCTGGTCTTGCCCATGTGCCCGAGCCCGGCCACGATCCGTTCGATCCGCCCCTGGTGGTCGGCGAGCGCGATCTCGGTCTCGGCGTCGACCTCGGTGGAGAAGAACACCACCGGCACGGTGCCGTCGTCGTCGAGGTGGGCGGACAGTCCCAGCACCCGGTCGGCGAGCGCCTGCACACTGCCGTCCTTGTAGTACGGCTTCATGGACCCGGAGTAGTCGACGACGAGGTAGACCGCGGCCCGCAGCCCGTCCAGGCCGTGCTTGCGCAGCGAGACCCCTGCGCTCTTGTAGAGGCTGACCAGCGCGGGCGCGGTCTCCTCCACCTTGGTGAGACTGATCGCGGACATCCGAGCTCCCCCTTGCCGCCCTTTTGAACGTGCCGAGCGTACGTCACGGGAGGCCCGCCGCTCGCCCTGTCCCCAGGCGTTCGCTATTTTGTTCGCCGCCGCACCAACCGGCTCATCGATCGTCCCTCGCCCCTAGGAGCCGGCTGTGGAACCCGAGTCCGCCGTCACCACCTGTTACCGCCATCCCCAGGTGGAGTCCCATGTCCGCTGCACCCGCTGTGAGCGGTACATCTGCCCGGACTGCATGCGCGAGGCGGCCGTCGGCCACCAGTGCGTGGAGTGCGTGAAGGAGGGCGCGCGGTCCGTCCGCCAGGCCCGGACGGTCGTCGGCGGGCGGGTGTCGGCGGTGCCGCTGGTGACGTACGTCCTGATCGGGCTCAATGCCCTGGTGTACCTCGGCGAGGTGATCCGCCCGGAGATCGTGGACCGCTTCGCGATGCTGACCGCCGCTCTGGTGGGCCCGGACGGCGGCCACTACGTCTACCAGTCCTCCTACCCGTCGGACTTCCACGCGGAGGGCGTGGTGGCAGGGCAGTGGGAGCGGCTGCTGACCAGCGGCTTCCTGCACCTGGAGCCGACCGAGGGAACGTTCGGCCTGATGCACATCGTGATGAACATGTGGTCGCTGTGGCAGCTCGGCCGGGTCGTGGAGCCGATGCTGGGCCGGGTCCGCTATCTGGCGCTGTACCTGCTGTCGACGGTCGGCGGTTCGGTCGCGGTGCTGCTGATCGCCGCCCCGGGAGAGGGTGCCGTGGGCGCCTCGGGGGCGATCTTCGGCCTGGGGGCGGCGTACTACGTCCTGGCCCGCCGCGTGGGCGCGGACATGGGGGCGGTCAACCGCCTCATGGTCTTCCTGCTCGTGTGGCTCGCGGCCTCCGCGGCCTTCACCTCGTGGGAGGGCCACCTCGGCGGCCTGCTCACGGGCGGCGCCGTGACGCTGGCGTACGCGTATGCTCCCCGCGGGCCACGGCGCGGGCTGATCCAGACGGTCGCCTGTGTGGCGCTGCTGGCGCTGCTCATGGTCCTGTCGATCGTGAAAGTCTCGGAGCTGACCCGGTGAAACGAGCAAGGACCCTTGTGCTGTTCGCGGCCGTACCCGTCGTCATCACGGCGGCGGCCTACCTGCTCGCCCCCACGGACTCCGCCGACACCCAGGGAAAGCCGTCGGTGTCCGCCTCGCAGCGGGCGCTCGAGGAGGCCAAGAGCCGGGCCGAGGACGAACAGGCGGCGGACGACGAGGCGATCGCCGCCCTGCCCCCCGGGCTGTCCGCACCCGCCAAGAAGGAGCTGGCCCAGCAGATCGTGGCGAGCGCCGAGAACTCCACCCTCGACTGGCGCTCCGCCTACGGCTACATCGAGGACATCGGGGACGGCCAGGGCTACACGGCCGGCATCATCGGCTTCTGCACCGGGACCCACGACCTGCTCACCCTGGTCGAGCGCTACACGAAGGCCCACCCGGACAACGGTCTGGCCCGCTATCTGCCCGCCCTGCGCGAGGTCGACGGCACGGACTCCCACGAGGGCCTGGACCCCGGCTTCACGAAGGCCTGGAAGGCGGAGGCCGAGGTGGCGGCCTTCCGCCAGGCCCAGGACCAGGAACGCGACCGCGTCTACTTCGACCCCGCGGTCCGCCTCGCCAAGCTGGACGGACTGGGGACGCTGGGCCAGTTCGTCTACTACGACGCCATGGTCTTCCACGGTCCCGGCACCAACGCCACCAGCTTCTACGGCCTGCGCGAACGCGCGATCCACGAGGCCGACCCGCCCTCCGAGGGCGGCTCCGAGAAGGCCTACCTCGACATCTTCCTCGACATCCGCGAGCAGGCCATGCGCACCCGGCACGGGGACATCGACACCTCCCGCGTCGACACCGCGCAACGGCGGTTCCTGTACGACGGGAAGCTGGACCTGGACACACCGCTGACGTGGCAGGTGTACGGGGAGACCTTCAAGGTGCCTTAGGAGGAGGTCTCCTCGGGGACGTCCCGGGAGGCGCCCCACGTCTCCCGCAGTACCCGCTCCGCCGGTTTGCCGTGCGGGGTGTACGCCAGCTTCGCGGGGGTCTCGCCGCTGTCCGGCCAGTCGTCCCACATCCACCAGCAGACCCCGGCCCACCAGTCGCGGCCGGTGAACGTCTCCAGCAACGCCCGGTAGGCGGCGGCCTGTTCGGCGTCCCCGTCACGGTCGCTGAGGTCCCAGGCGTACGGTGCGGTGGTGGAGCCGCGCTGGCTGACGTAGCCGGCCTCGGTGAACAGGATCCGCCGGTCCTGGCGCCGGGCGAACGCGGCGAGTTCCTCGGCGATCGGCTGCCAGGCGCGGCGCAGGCGGGCGGTGTCCTCGGTGGGTCTGCCGGACAGCGGCCAGTAGGCGTCGATGCCGATGAGGTCGAGCTCCTTCCAGAAGCGGATCTTGCGGTACTCGTCGTAGTTGGCGGCGTAGGTCAAAGAGCCGTCGTAGTGGTCGCGGACGGTGTCGACGACCCTGGTCCAGGCCTCGGTGTCGCCGGAGACCCCGGCGAGTTCGGTGCCCACCGCGAGCCGTTCGGCGCCCGTGTCGGCCGCGATGCCGGCGTAGTGGGTGAGGAAACGGCGGTAGGCGGTGAACCAGGCGGAGCTGTCGCGGGGGCGGATCTCGGCGCGGTCTTTGTCGCCGGGCAGGTCCACATGCGGCTTGATCATCACCTTGAGGCCGGCCGCGTGGGCACGGCGCACGATCCGTTCCAGGCTCGCGTCGCTGGCGGTCTCCTCGGTGGGGCGCATGACCGTGTCGGTGCGCCGCTGCTGGTACCAGGTCGGGGTGAAGGTGACCCAGCGGGCCCCGGTCGCCCGGATGTCCCGCAGATAGCGGTCGGCGGCGGGGCTGTCGTAGTCGGTGCGGTACCAGGACGGCAGGGTGATGCCGCGCATCGTCGAGGTCGCTTTCTTGCCACGGGAGCCGCCGGAGGGCTTCGTGGTCGTACAGCCGGCGGCGAGGAGGACCGCCACCGCGGCAGCGGCGACGGCCCTCCTCTTCATGAGCGGTGTCCTCACAGGCTCGTCGGGCTGACGAAGGTGTAGCCGAGGGCCTCGATGCCGTCGATCGTCTCCTTGAGCGGCTGGGTCGGGAAGTACGGGTGGTAGAAGAAGCTGGCGAACCCGTCCCGGACGGCCAGGTTGGCCCTGGCCGAGGCGATGAGGTCGGCCGGCAGCCGTGGCGGATGGTTGTTGTAGGCGTCCGGCTCGTAGTTGCCGATGTTCTCGGGCAGCACCTTGGTGCCGTACACGTCCCGCACCACGTACGGGAAGAACTGGCCGATGAACACGTTGGGTCCGGCGGAGTTGCCGCTGAGCGTTCCGGAGAAGTACAGCGAACGCTCCAGGCGGGCCGCGTAGTTGGCGCCGAACACCCGGTAGTCGGTGGCCGATGCCGCGTAGTGCGGGGTGGTCCACAGCGTCGGCTTCGGCAGCCCGGCGGCGGTGAACGCGGCGAGCGCGCTGGTCACCCGGCCCTGTGCCCAGGCGGTGGAGTCCCCGGCGACCGGGCCGTCGTAGACGACGTTGTCGGAGGCGTCGACGTGGGCCCGGTAGAACTCGAAGTCGTCGCCGGTGACGCCGTTGTAGGGGTTGGCGACGGTGCCGTACTGGTGGGTGTAGCCGTGGTTCATGAGGACCGCGCCCCGGGCCAGCATGTACTTCAGGGCGCTGACCACCTGCGGCCGCTGGGCGAGGGTGACCGTCTCGGGGACCCCGTTGTTGTAGGTGCCGTTGGGGTCGGTGTAGACGGGGATCACGTTGATGCCGTAGGCGATGTTCTCCGCCTTCAACAGATCGGCCATCGCCCGTAGTTCGGCGGGTTCCGAGTCGGGGCTGATGTCCTCCAGGCGCAGGAGCGCGCGGTGCCGTTCGGTGGTGGCCGGCGCGAGGGCGTCGAAGAGGAGGTCCTCCAGGACGATGATCCGGTCGCTCTCGGAGACGTACGCGAACGGGATCTCACCGATGTAGGTCAGGTTGGACGACCGCACGGCCCATCCGAAGGTGTGGGCGTTGGAGGTGTCCAGTCCCTCCGCGACCCTGGTGACGGCGGGATAGCCCGGTCCGGTGAGGACGTTGGGGCGCAGCACTCCGCCGTCCTGGCCCGCCGGGATCTTCCGGGTGAGGGCCCGGGTCTTGTACGTCACCTGTGTCACGGTGCCGATCGAACCACCGTCCTCGTAGTACGACGTCGTCGGGTCCCAGCCGTACTTCTGCGTGAACTGGGCTACGCCCACGGAGTTGGCCATGTTCCAGATGTTGGCACCCATCCAGATCACGGGCTTGGTCGTGGTGGAGGCGTCCTGGTAGAAGGCGGCCGGGATGGCGTCCGGGGTGTCGCAGCAGTAGTAGGTCGAGCCGATGTAGACCACGGCCGTGTACGAGTTGACCATGCCAGCCGTGTACTGCTGGACGGGCTTGGCGGTCACGGTGCCGAAGTGGCCCGCCAGGTTGGCCGCGGCCATGGCGTACAGCTCGCCCAACTGCCCGTAGGGGCCCGCGGTGTCGTAGAGGACGAGGGTGGTCGGGTCGGCCGCGGCGGCGACGTCGGCGGCCTGCAGCAGCGCGGCCTGCCGGGTCACGGCGGTGGCGGTCCGGACCGGGAAGGCGGTCGCGGTCGACAGGGTGGTCGCCGAGGGCTTCTGGCGCTGTTTCGTGTGGCGTGCCCGGTCGGCCTTGAGCTGGGACTTCGCCCAGCTCTTGAGATCGACGCGGCTCAGTCCGGATGTGCCGCCGACGTTCTCGCGGCCGGGCCGGTCCCCGCCCGGGGCGGCCTGGGCGCCCGCGGCCAGGAAAGTGCCGCTGAGCAGGGCGGCGACGAGCAGCAGGAGCACGGAGAACTTCGGAATTCGTCGTCTCCGGGTACGGATCACTGGTCTCACGGTCATTCCCCCCACTTTGCCAATCCTTGGCAAAGGTTTTTCACAATAGGAAGTCACCGATTCTTATGACCGCCACGAGGAGTGTCAATGACTTGAAGGGTGAATTCCTGCAGTACCAGGAGACGACACCGGAAGATCGGACATGTCCTTTTTCTGATTAACCCTCTGAGCCACCCCCGACGTCTGCTACGTTCACCTTCGCGCGATGGGGACGCGCTGTGAAATGTGTGGGGGGACAATGTACGGACGACCCGCCCTGGGGGCTCTGCTGCCTCTGGCAGGGGCGATGGCCGCGCCAGAAGCCGTGCCAGGGCTACCTTTGGCCAAAGCCTTACAGGCAACGGCCGGAGCCGGATTCCTGCTCTATTGCCTGACCGCCTGCCTGATACTGCTGGCCCGGACACGGCTGCGCCACCAGGCACGAAAAGCGCAGGCCACCGCCGGGAGCAGCCATGATCACTGAGCTGCTCCTGTGGTCGAGCATCACTTTGATCATTATGGCCGGCTGCTACAACACCAGCCTCTTTATGCTGTCGAGGCGCAGAATTCGCCGGTCTCGAACAGACCGGAGAGACCGGTTCTATGTATTTCTTCTGGCCTGCCTCAACGAGGAGAAAGTGCTTTCCGAAAGCCTGTCGCGGATCACTTCGCTGCCTGCTCGGAATTTTATGGCACTGGTGATCGATGACGGTTCGGACGACCGCACCTCACAGATCGCGCTGGCCGCCGATCCGGCCGTGGTCCGACTGCACCGGCGCACTCCGCCGAATGCCCGTAAAGGCAAAGGCGCCGCACTCAACGACGGCGTACGTCACCTGCGGGAATCCGGTCTGCTCGCCGGTCACGACCCGGCGGACGTGGTCCTGTGCGTGGTCGACGCGGACGGACGGCTGGACCCGCATGTCGTGCAGTCGGTCGACCCGTATTTCGACAACCCGAGAACGGGCGCGGTCCAGATCTGCGTCCGTATGTACAACCGGGATCTCGGGCTGCTCGCCCGCATGCAGGACATGGAGTTCGTGGTCTACGGCGACGTCTTCCAGAGCGCACGCCGCTCCATCGGCAGCGTGGGCATGGGCGGCAACGGGCAGTTCATGCGGCTGTCGGCGCTCGACACCCTGGACGGGGAAGGACCTTGGAGCGACAGCCTCACCGAGGACCTCGACCTCGGGGTGCGGCTGATCGCCAAGGGCTGGACCAACCAGCACTGCACCACCGCCGCGGTCTCCCAGCAGGCCGTGCTCAGCCTGCGGCGCCTGATCCGCCAGCGGTCCCGCTGGTTCCAGGGCCACCTGCAGTCGGCCAACCTCGTCCCGCTCATCCTCCGGGACGTCCCGACCCGTGCCGCACTCGACCTGCTCTACCACCTCTCCAGCCCGGTGCTCATCCTGCTCACCTCGCTGCTGCCGCTGTCCTTCCTCGTCGCCGTCGGCGCCACCACCGTGGCCTCCGTCCAGGCGGGACAGTCGCTCGTCTCACCCATGTGGCTGCTCGGCCCGTATCTGCTCTCGTTCACCGCCGCCTACGCGTACGGCTTCATCTATGCCAAGCGTGAGCGGGAACTGGGCCTGGTGCGCTCGGTCCTGCTCGCGCATGTCTTCGTCTTCTACGGCTACATCTGGTTCTTCGCCGGCTGGTGGGGATTCTGGCGGATGCTCACCGGCCAGCGGGGCTGGCTGAAGACCGCACGCACCTGAGGACATTCAGGCCGCGCCCGATCCCCGCGCGGGTCCTCGTCTCCTGCTCGTCGTACCTCTCTCATCACCCTCGACGTGGTCGCTGCGCCGATCACGCATGCCCAAGGGGGGCACCCATGTCCACACCTTCGTCTGTCATGCCCGTACGCGCCCTGCTCGTGCTCGGCACCCGGCCCGAAGCCATCAAACTGGCGCCCGTGGCGCGGGCGATGGCCGCGAGCCCGCAGTTCGAACCGATCGTCGTCACCACCGGCCAGCACCGCGAGATGCTCCACCAGATGCTCGGCATGCTGTGCGTCGACGTACGCATCGCGCTGGACGTGATGCGCAGCCGGCAGCAGTTGTCCGACCTCACCGCCCGGCTGGTCGGGGAACTCGGCGGGGCCATGCGGGAGCAACGGCCCGACCTGGTCGTGGTGCAGGGGGACACCACGACCGCGCTGGCCGGTGCCCTGGCCGCCTTCTACGAGAAGATCCCGGTCGCCCATGTGGAGGCCGGACTGCGCACCGGCGTCATCGACAACCCCTTCCCGGAGGAGCTCAACCGCAGCCTCATCGGCCGTATCGCCCGCTGGCACTTCGCCCCCACCCCGGCCGCGGCCCGGCATCTGACCGACGAAGGTGTCTCCGAGGAGCAGGTGTTCACCACCGGCAACACGGTGATCGACAACCTGCTGTGGGTGCTCGCCGAGGGCACCGGAGCCTCCGCGTTCCGCACCACGGGCCCCAAGCGGATCCTGGTCACCCTGCACCGCCGCGAGAACCAGGGCGAACGGATGCGCGGCATGGGACGGGCGCTGGCCCGGCTCGCCCGGCGAGGGGACGTGGAGATCGTGCTGCCGCTGCACAAGAGCCCGGCCGTGCGGGAGGTGCTGCTGCCCGAACTCGACGGTCACCAGGGCGTCTCCCTCGTCGAGCCGCTCGGCTATCTGGACTTCGCGGCGACCCTGGCCGAGTGCGACCTCGTCCTCACCGACTCCGGCGGCATCCAGGAGGAGGCCCCCAGTCTCAGCAAGCCCTCGCTCGTGCTGCGGACGACCACCGAGCGGCCCGAGGCGGTCGAGGCCGGATCGGCCCGGCTGGTCGGCACGGACCCGGAGACCATCGTGGCCTGGGCGGAGAAGCTCCTCGACGATCCGGTGGAGTACCGGCGGATGGCGAGCGCGGGCAATCCGTTCGGCGACGGCCGGGCCGCGCGCCGGATCCTGGACCAACTGGCCGAGGACTTCGCCGCCGATGTCCCGGTCGGCCTGACGGCATCCGGGCCATACTCGACGGCATGACGCCGTCACTCCTGCGCTCGCGCCGACGGATCGCCCTGATTCCGCGGGGACTTCGGACGGGGCTTCGGTCCGGGCCCCGGTCCGGGCCTCCGCCGGCGCGTCCACCGGGGTCCGCGCCGGAGCTTCCGTCGGGACCGGGGCGCAGGAGCCGCATCCTGGCCGGAGTCGCACTGGCCCTCACGCTCGCGATCGGACTGTCCGTCATGGTGAGCCAGTGCGGCGCGGACCCCGAGCCACGGCAGACCGCCCCCTGGTCCGACGGCTCCACCCACGGCCGCTGGACCTCGGTGTTCAACGGCCACGGCACCAACACCGGCGACGACGACTCGCTGTCGCTGTCCCCGATGCCCGCCGAGGACCCCGGCACCACCCATGCCGGGCTCGTCGTCAGCACCGCCTCCTACGACGACCTGGGCTTCGAGGCGCGGATGCGCACGGTCGAGCAGCTGCGCACCCCGCACCCGAACCCGTGGGAAGTGCCCTGGCTGGTCTGGGCGTACACGGACCCGGAGCACTTCTACTACATCACCCTCAAGCCGAACGGCTGGGAGCTCGGCAAACGGGACCCCGCGTATCCGGGCGGGCAGCGGTTCCTGGCCACCGGGCACGAGCAGTTCCCGGTGGGCGAGTGGTCCTCGGTGCGGGTGGAACAGAAGGGGCCGGTGCTCACCGTGGAGGTGGACGGAAAGCCGCTCGTGAGCTTCACCGACGCCGAACGCCCCTATCTCCAGGGCCGGGTGGGCGCCTACACCGAGGACGCCACGGTCGATTTCGAGGGGCTCGACGCCTCCTGAGCATGCGACGGCGCCTGCCCTCCGTCCGGTCGGGGACTGGGAAGGCAGGCGCCGTCAGTGTTCCGTACGCCTTTGTACGGGACGTTCTCTGGGGCCGGTCAGGGCCTTGTGACGAACCGTCAGACCATCAGGGAGCGGTCCGTCGGACGGATCGGGGCCGGCAGTTCGCTGGCGCCGGTCAGGAAGCGGTCGACGCCGCGGGCGGCCGAGCGGCCCTCCGCGATCGCCCACACGATGAGGGACTGGCCGCGGCCCGCGTCACCGGCGACGTACACACCGGGGACGTTGGTCTGGAAGTCGGCGTCGCGGGCGATGTTGCCGCGCTCGTCGAGCTCCAGGCCGAACTGCTCGACCAGACCGTTCTCCCGGTCGGTGCCGGTGAAGCCCATCGCGAGAGTGACCAGCTGGGCGGGGATCTTGCGCTCCGTGCCCGGCTTGGAGGTCAGCTTGCCGTCGATGAACTCGACCTCGCTGAGGTGCAGCCACTGGACGTTGCCGTCCTCGTCGCCCTCGAAGTGGGTGGTGGAGACGGAGTAGACCCGCTCGCCGCCCTCCTCGTGCGCGGACGTGACCTTGTAGAGCATCGGGAAGGTCGGCCAGGGCTGGTTCGGCGCCCGGTCCTCTCCGGGGCGGGGCATGATCTCCAGCTGCGTGACGGAGGCCGCGCCCTGGCGGTGGGCGGTGCCCACGCAGTCGGCGCCGGTGTCGCCACCGCCGATGACCACGACGTGCTTGCCCTCGGCGGTGATGGGGGGCGCCACGAAGTCGCCCTCCTGCACCTTGTTGGCCAGCGGCAGGTACTCCATCGCCTGGTGGACGCCCTTGAGCTCGCGGCCGGGGACCGGGAGGTCACGGGCGGTCGTCGCACCGGCGGCGATGACGACGGCGTCGTACCGCTTGCGCAGGTCGGTCGCCTTGAGGTCGCGGCCGATCTCGATGCCGGTACGGAAGCGGGTGCCCTCCGCGCGCATCTGCTCGATGCGGCGGTTGATGTGCCGCTTCTCCATCTTGAACTCGGGGATGCCGTAGCGCAGCAGGCCGCCGACGCGGTCGGCGCGCTCGTAGACGGCGACGGTGTGGCCGGCCCGCGTGAGCTGCTGGGCGGCGGCCAGGCCCGCGGGGCCCGAGCCGATGACCGCGACGGTCTTGCCCGACAGCCGCTCCGGGGCCTGCGGCTCGACGTCACCGCTGTCCCACGCCTTGTCGATGATCGAGACCTCGACGTTCTTGATGGTCACGGCCGGCTGGTTGATGCCGAGCACACACGCCGACTCGCAGGGGGCCGGGCAGAGGCGACCGGTGAACTCCGGGAAGTTGTTGGTCGCGTGCAGACGCTCCGAGGCGGCGGACCAGTCCTCGCGGTAGGCGAAGTCGTTCCACTCGGGGATGAGGTTCCCGAGCGGACAGCCGTTGTGACAGAACGGGATACCGCAGTCCATGCAGCGGCTGGCCTGCTTGCTGATGATCGGCAGCAGGGAGCCGGGGACGTAGACCTCGTTCCAGTCCTTCAGGCGTACGTCGACGGGGCGGGACTTGGCGACCTCGCGCCCGTGGTTCAGGAAGCCCTTCGGGTCAGCCATTGATCGCCGCCTCCATCATCTTCTCGGTGATCTCGGTCTCGGAGAGACCGGCCTGCTCGGCGGCGGCCTTGGCGGCGAGCACAGCCTTGTACGTGCTGGGGATGATCTTGCTGAAGCGCTCCACGGAGGTGTCCCAGTCGACGAGCAGCTTCTCGGCGACCGTGGAGCCCGTCTCCTCGGCGTGGCGGCGCACCACGTCGTGCAGCCACTGCTTGTCGGCCTCGTCCAGCGCCTCGACGGCGTTCACGTTGCCGGCGTTGACGTTGTCGCGGTCCAGGTCGATGACGTACGCGATGCCGCCGGACATACCGGCCGCGAAGTTACGGCCCGTCTCGCCCAGGACCACCGCGTGGCCGCCGGTCATGTACTCGCAGCCGTGGTCGCCCACGCCCTCCGAGACCACCAGCGCACCGGAGTTGCGGACGCAGAAGCGCTCACCGGAACGACCGCGCAGGAACAGCTCGCCGCCGGTCGCGCCGTAGGCGATGGTGTTGCCCGCGATCGTCGAGAACTCGGCGAGGTGGTCGGCGCCCCGGTCGGGACGGACGATGACCCGGCCGCCGGAGAGGCCCTTGCCGACGTAGTCGTTGGCGTCGCCCTCCAGGCGCAGCGTGACACCGCGCGGCAGGAAGGCGCCGAAGGACTGGCCCGCGGACCCGGTGAAGGTGATGTCGATGGTGTCCTCGGGCAGGCCCGCACCGCCGAACTTCTTCGTCACCTCGTGGCCGAGCATGGTGCCGACCGTGCGGTTGATGTTGCGGATGGCGACCTGGGCGCGCACCGGCTGGGCGTCGGTGGCGCTGGACGCGGCCAGGGCGTCGGCGGCGAGCTTGATGAGCTCGTTGTCGAGCGCCTTCTCCAGGCCGTGGTCCTGCTCGATGACCTGGTGCAGCGGGGTGCCCTCGGGCAGTTCGGGCACGTAGAAGAGCGGGGACAGGTCCAGGCCCTGCGCCTTCCAGTGGTTGACGGCCCGCTCCACGTCGAGGGTCTCGGCGTGGCCGACGGCCTCCTCGATGGAGCGGAAGCCCAGCTCGGCGAGGATCTCGCGGACCTCTTCGGCGATGAACTGGAAGAAGTTCACGACGTACTCGGCCTTGCCGGTGAACCGGTCGCGCAGCGTCGGGTTCTGGGTGGCGATGCCGACCGGGCAGGTGTCCAGGTGGCAGACGCGCATCATGACGCAGCCGGAGACGACGAGCGGCGCGGTCGCGAAACCGAACTCCTCGGCGCCGAGCAGCGCGGCGATGACGACGTCACGGCCGGTCTTGAGCTGGCCGTCGGTCTGGACGACGATGCGGTCGCGCAGGCCGTTGAGCAGCAGCGTCTGCTGGGTCTCGGCGAGGCCCAGCTCCCAGGGACCACCGGCGTGCTTGAGCGAGGTCAGCGGCGAGGCGCCCGTACCGCCGTCGTGGCCCGAGATGAGGACGACGTCCGCGTGTGCCTTGGAGACACCCGCGGCGACCGTGCCGACACCGACCTCGGAGACCAGCTTCACGTGGATCCGCGCCTGCGGGTTCGCGTTCTTCAGGTCGTGGATCAGCTGGGCCAGGTCCTCGATGGAGTAGATGTCGTGGTGCGGCGGCGGGGAGATGAGGCCCACGCCCGGCGTCGAGTGACGCGTCTTGGCGACCCACGGGTAGACCTTGTGGCCGGGCAGCTGACCGCCCTCGCCGGGCTTGGCGCCCTGGGCCATCTTGATCTGGATGTCGTCCGCGTTGACCAGGTACTCGGAGGTCACACCGAAGCGGCCGGAGGCGACCTGCTTGATGCTGGACCGTCGCGCCGGGTCGTACAGGCGGTCCGCGTCCTCGCCGCCCTCACCGGTGTTGGACTTGCCGCCCAGCTGGTTCATGGCGATGGCGAGGGTCTCGTGCGCCTCCTTGGAGATGGAGCCGTACGACATGGCGCCGGTGGAGAAGCGCTTGACGATCTCGGAGACCGGCTCGACCTCGTCGACGGAGATCGACGGGCGGTCCGACTTGAAGCCGAACAGGCCGCGGAGCGTCATCAGCCGCTCGGACTGCTCGTTCACGCGGTCCGTGTACTTCTTGAAGATGTCGTAGCGGTTGCTGCGCGTCGAGTGCTGGAGGCGGAAGACCGTCTCCGGGTCGAACAGGTGCGGCTCGCCCTCACGGCGCCACTGGTACTCGCCGCCTATGTCCAGGGCGCGGTGAGCCGGCGCGATGCCGGACGCCGGGTACGCCTTGGCGTGCCGGGCGGCGACCTCCTTGGCGATGACGTCGATGCCGACGCCGCCGATCTTGGTGGCCGTGCCGTTGAAGTACTTCTCGACGAAGGCCGCGTCGAGACCGACGGCCTCGAAGACCTGGGCGCCGCGGTAGGAGGCGACGGTCGAGATGCCCATCTTGGACATGACCTTCAGAACGCCCTTGCCCAGCGCGTAGATCAGGTTGCGGATGGCCTGCTCGGGCTCGATGTCGGAGAGGAAGGTGCCGGCGCGGACGAGGTCCTCGACGGACTCCATCGCCAGGTACGGGTTCACGGCCGCGGCGCCGAAGCCGATCAGCAGGGCGACGTGGTGGACCTCGCGGACGTCACCGGCCTCGACCAGCAGACCCACCTCGGTGCGCTGCTTGGTGCGGATGAGGTGGTGGTGGACGGCCGCGGTGAGCAGCAGCGACGGGATCGGCGCGTGCTCGGCGTCGGAGTGCCGGTCGGACAGGACGATCAGCCGGGCGCCGTTGTCGATCGCGGCGTCGGCCTCGGCGCAGATCTCGTCGATGCGTGCGGCGAGGGAGTCACCGCCGCCGGAGACCCGGTAGAGGCCGGAGAGCGTCGCGGCCTTCATGCCGGGCATGTCGCCGTCGGCGTTGATGTGTATGAGCTTGGCCAGCTCGTCGTTGTCGATGACCGGGAAGGGCAGCGTGACGGTCCGGCAGGACGCGGCGGTCGGCTCCAGCAGGTTGCCCTGCGGACCCAGCGAGGAACGCAGCGAGGTGACGAGCTCCTCGCGGATGGCGTCCAGCGGCGGATTGGTGACCTGCGCGAACAGCTGGGTGAAGTAGTCGAAGAGGAGACGCGGACGCTCGCTCAGCGCGGCGATCGGCGAGTCCGTACCCATCGAACCGAGCGGCTCACCGGCGGTCTTGGCCATCGGCGCGAGGATGATGCGCAGCTCTTCCTCGGTGTAACCGAAGGTCTGCTGGCGCCGGGTGACCGAGGCGTGGGTGTGCACGATGTGCTCACGCTCGGGCAGGTCGGAGAGCTCGATCTCGCCGGCCTCCAGCCACTCCGCGTAGGGGGCTTCGGCGGCGAGCTGCGCCTTGATCTCGTCGTCCTCGATGATGCGGTGCTCGGCGGTGTCGACGAGGAACATCCGGCCGGGCTGGAGGCGGCCCTTGCGGACGACCTTGGCGGGGTCGATGTCGAGGACGCCGACCTCGGAGCCGAGGACGACGAGGCCGTCGTCGGTGACCCAGTAGCGGCCGGGGCGCAGACCGTTGCGGTCGAGCACCGCGCCGACCTGGACGCCGTCGGTGAAGGTGACACAGGCCGGGCCGTCCCACGGCTCCATCATCGTGGCGTGGAACTGGTAGAACGCGCGCCGGGCCGGGTCCATGGAGTCGTGGTTCTCCCACGCCTCCGGGATCATCATCAGCACGGAGTGCGGCAGCGAACGCCCACCGAGGTGGAGCAGTTCGAGCACCTCGTCGAAGGACGCCGAGTCGGAGGCGTCCGGCGTACACACCGGGAAGACGCGCTCGAGGGCCTTGTCGTCGTTGCCGAACAGGTCGGAGACGAGCTGCGACTCGCGGGCGACCATCCAGTTGCGGTTGCCCTTGACGGTGTTGATCTCACCGTTGTGCGCGACGAAGCGGTAGGGGTGCGCGAGCGGCCACGACGGGAAGGTGTTCGTGGAGAAGCGCGAGTGGACGAGCGCGATGGCCGAGGCGAAGCGGCGGTCGGACAGGTCCGGGAAGAAGGGTTCGAGCTGGCCGGTGGTCAGCATGCCCTTGTAGACGATCGTGCGCGCGGAGAGCGAGGGGAAGTAGACGTCGACCTCGCGCTCGGCGCGCTTGCGCAGCACGAACGCCTTGCGGTCGAGGTCGATGCCGGCGCTGGTGCCGTCGGCGACGAAGAGCTCGCGGAAGGCGGGCATCGTCGAACGCGCGGTGGCGCCGAGGAGTCCGGGCGCGACGGGAACCTCACGCCAGCCGAGGACGGTGAGGCCCTCTTCGGCGGCGATGGCGTCGATCTGCGCGATGGCGTCCTCGGTGCCGTCCTCCGGCAGGAAGGCGATACCGACGGCGTACGCACCGGCCTCGGGCAGCTCGAACTCGGCCACCTCGCGGAAGAACGCGTCCGGGACCTGGGTCAGGATGCCCGCGCCGTCACCCGAGTCGGGCTCGGAGCCGGTGGCACCGCGGTGCTCCAGGTTGCGCAGAACGGTCAGCGCCTGCTCGACCAGCGCATGGCTCGCCTCGCCGGTGAGGGTGGCCACGAAACCGACGCCACAGGCGTCCTTTTCGTTGCGGGGGTCGTACATACCCTGCGCAGCAGGGCGAGCATCCATGAAGGACCACTTCTGGCCATTCCCGGAGTGCTGGGACGGCTGGCGCGGCGTACGCATCGGCTCTCCCGTCGTCGTCTCAAGTGGCATATCTGCGTGCCGAGGGACGACGTTGGCCCTCTGCGTGTGCGCAAAATTTCGTGCAGGTTACATGATGGAGCGGATCTCGGGAACCGGATACCCCGTTCCAACATGCGGACGCCACGGGGTCGCGAAGCGGGTGTCGCGGACGTGGCTCGAAGTATGTGGGACCGAACAGGACAGATCAGTGTCCATCGGCCCAGGGGGCGGGGGGAGCGGCGTCGCCCACCTCGCGGATGCACGGCAGGCGTCATTGCCCACAGCGCTTACGGCTCATGCCCAGTGGTTAAGCATTCGAAACCAGTGAGTAACGGCTACTTATGCGGCCCAACGCATAAGTTCCAGTCGACCTATCCTACGGCCGTTCCGAAGACACTGCCCAGGGCGTACGTCACACCGGCCGCGGCACCACCGAGCGCGAGCTGCCGCAGTCCGCTGAACCACCAGCTCCGCGCGGTCACCTTGGCCACCACGGCACCACAGCCGAAGAGCCCGACCAGCGCGAGCAGCAGAGCGGGCCACAGCGTGGTGGCACCCAGCAGATAAGGCAGTACGGGAAGCAGGGCCCCCAGCGCGAACGCGCCGAACGAGGACACGGCGGCGACGAGCGGCGAGGGCAGATCCCCGGGGTCGATCCCGAGCTCTTCGCGCGCGTGTATCTCCAGGGCCTGCTCGGGGTCCCGCGACAACTGACTGGCCACCTCGCGGGCGAGCCGGGGCTCGACACCCCGGGCCTCGTAGAGGGCCGCGAGCTCGGCCTCCTCGTCCTGCGGATGCTTGCGGAGCTCGCGCCGCTCGACATCCAGCTCGGCCTCGACGAGCTCGCGCTGCGAGGCGACGGAGGTGTACTCACCGGCGGCCATGGAGAAGGCGCCGGCGGCGAGCCCGGCAAGGCCCGTCAGCACGATGGCCTGCTGCCCGACGGCTCCGCCGGCGACACCGGTCATGAGGGCGAGGTTCGAGACGAGCCCGTCCATCGCCCCGAAGACGGCGGGCCGCAGCCACCCCCCGTTCACATCGCGGTGCGTGTGGTTGTCACGGTGCGCCTCGTGCAGTGGCGCCTCGGTCTCGATGATGGCCATGCGGGGTCCCCCAGTAAGCTGAGCCAAAGCTAAGTTTGGACTGATTCTAATTATCGACAACCAGACTTTAGACGCTGCCATTCCCGCCCGCCAGCAAGGAAAGGCTGGGCTAACCTGCGGGTTTACCGTCGAATGCGCATACGATCGGCTGCCCGCTCAGATGTCGACCGGGTGACGCTGGGTCCCCTGATGCTCTGGTGACGTGCGCCGGTGGGACACATCCGCAAAGGCCCCGCGCCGTGTGCGGAGCCTCCGTAGGAGAGGCCGCGTATGGCATCCATCGCCTGCATTCCCTCCGTACCGGCCCCCGGGGACGCCGCCGGACTCCGCGACCGGGCCCGCGGCGCACTGCTGGGCCTGGCCGTGGGCGACGCCCTGGGCGCGCCTGCGGAGAACATGAAGCCCTCGGAGATCCGGGCCCGCTGGGGCCGCATCACGGGATACGTGGCCGAGACCCCGGCGGGCACGGACGACACCGAGTACGCGATCTTCTCGGGGCTGCTCCTGGCCCGCCACGGCTCGGCGCTGACGCCGTCCCATGTGGAGGCGGCGTGGCACGAGTGGATCGCGGACCGGGACGAGGGCCCGTTCCGGGGCGCCGGCTTCAGCGAACGCGGCACCCTGGAGAACCTCCGCAGAGGGCTTGCGGCGCCCATCTCGGCCCAGCACCGCCACGCCTGGAGCGACGGCCTGGCCATGCGGGCGGCACCCTTCGGCGTCTTCGCGGCGGGGCGCCCGGCGGAGGCGGCACGGCTGGTGGCGATCGACGGCTCGGTGAGCCACGACGGCGAGGGCATCTACGGCGGCCAGGCGGTCGCGGCGGGCGTCGCCGCGGCGATGGCGGGCGCCCCCACGATCGCGGTGGTGGCCTCGGCGCTGGCGGTGGTCCCGGACGACTCCTGGACGGCGAGATCACTGCGCCGTGCGGTGGCGGTCGCCCACCGAGGCGAACGCGCGGTCCGCTCGGCCGTGGTGATCGGCGGCTACCCCTGGACCGACCTGGCCCCCGAGGCGGTCGCCCTGGCCTTCGGCGCGTACGCGGCAGCCGACGGCGACTTCGTGGACGCGGTCCTGACCGCCGTGAACATGGGCAGGGACGCCGACACGACGGCAGCGGTGGCCGGCGCCCTGGCGGGCGCGACGAACGGCGCGTCCGCGATCCCGGCGGACTGGGCGGCGGCGATCGGCCCGGCGAGGGGCAGCTGTCTCCCGGCGATGGCGGGCCATCACGTACTGGACGTGGCGGACCGGCTGACGGAGGCGGTACGAGGAGCAGCCCCCGCGCCCGAGACCCCCTGGCCACCCCCGGACCCGACGGCGTTCACGCTGGCGGCGGACGAAGCGCCGGGGGCGATCCGATGAGCGCACACCTTTCAGCCTGTCCGGCGTTTGAGGACGAGGCCCCTTCAGGGCCGATGGGGGTCCAGGGGGCGGAGCCCCCTGGAGGCGGGGTCGAAGGGGCGGCAGCCCCTGGAGGACGGGAACGGGTAGGGGCGGCGGGGGCGAATGCATCCGTCAACGACCCAACCACGGGCCCCCGGCGTATCGAAGGCCTCCTCCTCGGGCTCGCCGCGGGCGACGCCGCAGGCTGGCCCGCCGCCAGGCACCGCGCCGCCCGCATGCCCGACTGGACCCGCCGCCTGACCCGCGAACTCGACACCTTCGCCGAACAGAACGCGACGACGACCCTCCCCGTCCCCATCGCCCTGAACCAACCCCCCGAGCCCCTCCGCCTGGGCCCCTCGGACGACGCGGAATGGGCGGCCTTCGCCGCGGAGGCCCTCCTGCGCGCCGGCGACGACACCGCCCTGGGCGACCTCAGCCGAGAACGCCGCGCGAGAGCCGCGATCGACCTCACCTGGAACGCCCTCGCCAGCGAGGTCGCCGCCGCGGCGAACCGCGCCCCCGAGATCGAGTCCGCCGTCCTCCCGATGCGCGCCCGCATCTCGGTGAGAGCGGGCCTCGGCAACCTCGCCACCGGCCTGCGCCCACCCGCCACCGGCCACGACAACCCCCACTACTTCGACGACGCGGCCTGCATCCGCGCCTGCGTCCTCGCCGCGGCCCACCCCGGCGACCCCCGACTCGCCGCGGACCTGGCCGAGTTCGACGCCCGCTACACCCAGGACGGCGACGGCGTGCACGGTGCGAGAGCCATGGCCGCGGCCCTCTCCCTCGCCCTCACCGGCGCCGACATCCACACCTGCACCGCCGCCGCCCTCACCGAACTCCCCGAGGGAACCGAGATCGGCCGCAACGCCCGCCACGCCCTCAAGCTGGCCCATGACGCCGAGAGCGCCTTCGCCCTGATCCCCCTTCTGGAACACCAGATCGTCGACCACGTCTACAGCTACGGCATCGCCGCGGCCGAAACGGTCCCGGTCGCCCTGGCCCTGGCCACCGCGGCGGACGGCCGGATCACGGAGGCCGTACCGGCGGCGGCCTGTCTCTCCCGGGTCGCCGACTCGGCCCCCGCCCTGACCGGCGCCCTCACCGGCGCGCTGGGCGGCGGAGAGGCGATCCCCGCCACCTGGCGGGACGCCTGCCGCACCCTCTCCGGCTGCGCCCTGCCCCGGCTCACCGGCACCGACCTCGTGGAACTCGCCGAACTCCTGGAAGCCACGCAACCGGCCACACCGGGAGGATGATTCGGGCATGACGCCCAAACAATCAGAAACGAGCCTTGAGGACCGCATCACCGGCGCCCTCGTGGGCGCGGCCGTCGGCGACGCCCTGGGCGGCCCGGTGGAGGGCTACTCCCCCGACCAGATCCTCGAACGGCACGCCGGCCGCGTCCACGGCATCGTCGGTCCCTGGAACGGCGACGCCTGGCGCACCGCCCGCCCGATCGCCCCCTACCACAAGGGCGACGGGCACGTCACCGACGACACCTTGATGACGCACGCCCTGGTCAGGGTCTACGCCAAGGTGCGCGACCACCTGGACGCGTACGCGATCGCGGACCACCTGGTCCCGGACCTGATGACGACGCCGCGCTGGATCCCGGAGCTCGAACAGGAGGCCCTCCTCCTCCACCGCGTCTTCCTGGCGGAGAAGTGGCTGGTGACCCGCCTCCACTACGGCCATGTCGACCCCCGCGAGGCGGGCGTGGGCAACATCGTGAACTGCGGCGCCGCGATGTACATGGCCCCGGTCGGCCTGGTCAACGCGGCCGACCCCCGGGCCGCCTACGCCGAGGCCCTGGACATCGCGGGCGCCCACCAGTCGTCGTACGGCCGTGAGGCGGCGGGCGTCTTCGCGGCGGCCGTGGCGGCGGCCTGCGCCCCGGACGCGACCCCGGAGTCGGTCGTGACCGCCTGTCTGTCCCTGGCGAAGGACGGCACCCGGACGGCGATCCTGAAGGTCTGCGAGGCGGCCCAGGACCACACGGACGTCGAGTCGGCCCTGAAGCCGCTCAGGGAGGCGGTCGCGCCGTACGACACGGTGGGCCCCGACTACCGCGCCCCCTCCCTCGGCGCCCGCCGCCCCTCCCGCCTCCACGCGATCGAGGAACTCCCCGTCGCGCTCGGCATGGTGCTGGTGGCCGGCGGCGACTACCGGCGCGCGGTCCTGGGCGCGGTGAACTACGGCCGCGACTGCGACTCGACCGCGACGATGGCGGGCGCGATCGCGGGCGCCCTCGGCTCACCGCCCCCGGACGACTGGGCCAAGCAGGTCGCGGAGGCCAGCCGCCTGGACCTCTGGGACCCGGCGACCACGCTCACCGAGGTGACCCGGGAGATCTTCGAACGGGACGTACGCCGCCGTCGCGCCCACGAGTCCGCCTTCACGGCGATCGAAGGCCCGAGATGCTCCGACTGACCTGGGTCCAGCCCGAGGACCTCCTGGGCCACGAACTCCGCCAGGCGGCACTGGACGGCCGCGAGGCCTCGGTGATCGCGGCGCGATGGAGGGCGGCGGGCGGCGAGCAGGCCCCGCTGCGGGCGGGCGCCTCCCCCGAGCCGCCGTCCCGGTATCTCCGGCAACTGGCCAAGGACCTGCTGGACGAACTCGCGGATCTGCCGAGCAGGCTGGAGGAGCACGAACCGACGGACCTGGCGAAGATCAGACGGCTGTGCCCCGACTGGCCGTCCGGCACCGACGCCGTGCCCCTCGTTCCCTGCTCCCGCTACGAAGCCGCCTGGCTGGGACGGGCCATCGGGTGCCTTTTGGGCAAACCCGTCGAGAAGCTCCCCCTGGAAGCCGTCCGCGACCTGGCCAGGTCCACCGGCAACTGGCCCCTGAACAGCTACTTCACCGCCCGAGGAGTCCCCTCCGACCTCCTGCGGGCCCACCCCTGGAACCGCCGCTCGGCCCTCACCTCGCTCGCCGAGAACATCGACGGCATGCCCGAGGACGACGACCTCAACTACCCCCTCCTCAACCTCCTCCTGCTCCAGCGCCACGGCAGGGACTTCACCCCCACCGACGTGGCCGGCCTCTGGCTGGACGAACTCCCCGCCGGCCGCACCTTCACCGCCGAACGCATCGCCTACCGCAACCTCCTCCTCGGCCTGAACCCCCCGCACACGGCCCGCCACCGCAACCCGTTCCGCGAATGGATCGGCGCCCTGATCCGAGCCGACGTACACGGCTGGACCAACCCCGGCGACCCGGCGGCCGCGGCGGCACAGGCCCACCGGGACGCCACCCTCACCCACACCGCCAACGGCGTCTACGCGGCGATGTTCACGGCGGCCACGATCGCCACCGCGACCACCGGCGGCCACGACATCCACTCCTGCCTGCGCAGCGGCCTGACCGTGATCCCCCCGGCCTCCCGCCTGTCCCGGGCCGTCCACCACGCGATCGGGCTGGCCCGGCAGACCGACGACTTCGACGAGGTCGTGGACGAACTCCACGCCACCTACGCCGACACCCACCACTGGGTCCACGCCATCCCCAACACCGCCCTCATCGCCGCCGCCCTCACCCACGCCGACGGCGACTTCACCGGCTCCATCTGCCGGGCGGTGAGCGGCGGTTGGGACACCGACTCCAACGGCGCCACCGCGGGCAGCATCGCCGGGCTCCTCACCGGCGCCCCCGACCGGCTCCCCGACCGCTGGACCACCCCGCTCAAGAACCGCCTCGCCACCTCGGTCGCCGACTTCGACGGCACCGGCTTCGACGCCCTCGCCCACCTCACCCGCCTGGAGGCTTCCCGCCCATGACGCACATCGCCGTACTCGGCAGCACGAACATGGACCTCGTCGCCTACGTCGCGAAGGCCCCGCAGCGCGGAGAGACCGTGACGGGACGGGAGTTCCGCACGATCCCCGGCGGCAAGGGCGCCAACCAGGCGATCGCCGCGGCCCGCGCGGGCGCCACCGTCTCGATGATCGGCGCCGTCGGCAACGACGCCTACGGCACCCAGCTGCGCTCCACCCTCGAACACTCCGGCGTCGACACCGACCACCTCCGCACCGTCGAGGGCCCGTCCGGCACCGCCCACATCGTCGTCGACGACGAGGGCGGCAACGCGATCGTCGTGATCCCCGCCGCGAACGGCACGGTCGACCACCTCGCCCCCGGCGACGACGGCCTCATCGCCAGCGCCGACGCCCTGCTCCTCCAACTGGAGATCCCGCTGGCCGCGGCCATCGCGGGCGCCGAGGCGGCCCGCGCCCACCGCGTCCGCACCATCCTCACCCCGGCTCCCGCCCAGCCCCTGCCCATCGAACTCCTCGCCGCCACCGACCTGTTGATCCCCAACGAGCACGAGGCGTCCACCCTCACCGGCCGCACCGACCCGCACGCCGCGGCCATCGCCCTCCTCGACGAGGTACCGGAGGTGGTCGTCACCCTGGGCTCCGCGGGCAGCCTCTACGTCTCCCGCTACGCCGAGCCCTTCAGCGTCCCCGCTCCCCAGGTCGCCGCCGTGGACTCGACCGGCGCGGGCGACACCTTCGCCGGCGCCCTCGCGGTGGCGCTCGGCGAGGGCCGGCCCATGCGCGAGGCCCTGAAGTGGGCGGCCGCGGCGGCGGCCATCTCGGTCCAGCGGGCGGGTGCCTCGGTGTCGATGCCGTACCGCCCCGAGATCGACAAGCAGTGCACGGCATGAAGGTCCCGCGGGGCAGCGCCCCCCTCACCGGCCTCCGCGTCCTCGACCTCGCCACCCTCTTCGCCGGCCCCGGTGCCGCCACGATGCTCGGCGACTTCGGCGCGGAGGTCATCAAGGTCGAGCACCCGTCCAAGCCCGACCCCTCGCGTGGCCACGGCCCGTCGAAGGACGGCATCGGCCTGTGGTGGAAAGTCCTCGGCCGCAACAAGCGCACGATCACCCTGGACCTCTCCAGGCCGGGCGGCCGGGCGACCCTCCTGCGCCTCGCCGCGACCGCGGACGTCGTCATCGAGAACTTCCGCCCCGGCACCCTGGAGAAGTGGGACCTGGGCTGGGACGAACTCTCCGCGGCCAACCCCCGTCTGATCCTCACCCGCGTGACCGCCTTCGGCCAGTTCGGCCCCTACGCCCACCGCCCCGGCTTCGGCACCCTCGCCGAGGCGATGAGCGGCTTCGCCGCGATCACCGGCGAACCGGACGCGCCCCCGACACTCCCGCCCTTCGGCCTCGCCGACTCCATCGCGGGCCTCGCGACGGCGTACGCGGTGATGACGGCGCTCGCCGCCCGCGAGCGCACGGGCGAGGGCCAGGTCGTGGACATGGCGATCATCGAGCCGATCCTGATGGCCCTGGGCCCGCAGCCGACCTGGTACGACCAGCTGGACTACGTCCAGGAACGCTCCGGCAACCGCTCCGCCAACAACGCCCCGCGCAACACCTACCGCACCGCGGACGGCAGTTGGGTCGCCGTCTCCACCTCGGCCCAGTCGGTCGCGGAACGCGTGCTGCGTCTGGTGGGCCGCGAGGACCTGACCGCCGAGCCGTGGTTCGCCACGGGCGCCGACCGGGCCCGCCACGCCGATGTCCTCGACGAGGCGGTCGGCGGCTGGATCGCCGAGCGCACCCGCACGGAGGTCCTGGCCGCCTTCGAGAAGGCGGAGGCGGCCGTGGCCCCGATCCAGGACATCCGGGACGTGATGACGGACCCCCAGTACGAGGCCCTGGACACCATCACCACCGTCGCCGACCCCGAGCTGGGCCCCCTCCGGATGCAGAACGTCCTCTTCCGACTCTCCGACACCCCCGGCGCGATCCGCTGGACGGGCCGCCCGCACGGCGCGGACACCCAGGAGGTCCTGGCGGAACTGGGCCTGTCGGAGGGCGAGTTGGCGAGGCTGCGGGAGGAGGGCGCGGTATGACACCGCTCACCTGGCTGTACGTACCGGGCGACCGTCCCCCCGTGGTGGCGAAGGCCCTCGCAGCCGGCGCCGACGTCGTGGTGATCGACCTCGAGGACGCGGTGGCCCCCGAGCGCAAGGCCTACGCCCGTGACGCCACCGCGGAACTCCTCGCCGAGCCGCAGCCGCTGCCCGTCCACGTCCGGGTCAACGCCCTGGACGGTCCCCTCGCGGCCGCCGACCTGAAAGCCCTGGCCGCCCTCCCCGGCCTGGCCGGCCTGCGTCTGCCCAAGGTGACCTCCCCGCAGCAGATCACCCGCATCGCCGCACAGACGGTCCCCGCCGCGGGCGCCCTCGCCCTGTACGCCCTCCTCGAAACAGCGCTCGGCGTGGAGCGCGCCTACGAGATCGCCGCCGCCCACCCGTCCCTGCGCGGCATCGCCCTGGGCGAGACGGACCTACGGGCCGACCTGGGCGTACGGGAGGACCCGGGCCTCGACTGGTGCCGCTCCCGGGTGATCGTGGCGGCCAGAGCGGCGTCCCTGCCTCCCCCACCCCAGTCGGTCCACCCCGACATCCGCGACCTGGAGGGCCTGGCAGCCTCCTGCGCCCACGGCCGCACCCTGGGCTTCCTGGGCCGGGCCGCCATCCACCCCCGCCAGCTCCCGGTGATCGAACGGGCCTACCTCCCCACGGCATGGGAGATCGAACAGGCGGAAACGATCATGAAGGCGGCCGCGGTGGAACGGGGCGCCCAGGCATTGCCCGACGGCCGGTTCATCGACGCGGCGGTGGTGGCGACGGCACAACGCACCCTGTCCCTGGCCCACCGGATCTGATCCCGTACGACGAGGAGGGGCGCCCCAGGATCCTGGGGCGCCCCTCCTCGTCGTACGACGGATTCTCAGGTCTTCTTCGCGGACTCCGCCTCGTCCTTGACGTCATCCTCGGCGTCGTCGTTCGCCTCTTCCGCGGCCTCGGCGGAGTCGGCGTCCTCGGTCTTGTCCTCAGCCGCGGTCTCCGCGCCGGGACCGTCCGAACCGTCGGCCTCGGGTTCCACGACCTCTTCCCGGCCCGGCCGCTTCTTCGCCGACACCACGATGTAGACCACCGCGAGCAGGAACACGACCAGCGCGGTCCAGTTGTTCAGGCGCAGACCCAGGATGTGGTGGGCGTCGTCGACGCGGAGGTACTCGATCCAGAACCGGCCCACACAGTACGAGGCGACGTACAGCGCGAACGCCCGCCCGTGTCCGAGCTTGAAGCGGCGGTCGGCCCAGATCACCAGGACGGCGACGCCGATGCACCACAGGGACTCGTACAAGAAGGTCGGGTGGTAGTAGCCCGGCACCCGGCCGTCCGTCGAGGACGTGATGTGCAGGGCCCACGGAAGGTCCGTCTCCCGCCCGTACAGCTCCTGGTTGAACCAGTTGCCCCAGCGGCCGATCGCCTGGGCGAGGGCGATACCGGGGGCGATGGCGTCGGCGTAGGCCGGCAGCGGGATGCCCCGGCGGCGGCAGCCGATCCAGGCGCCCAGGGCACCGAGCGCGATCGCGCCCCAGATGCCGAGACCGCCCTCCCAGATCTTGAAGGAGTCCACCCAGTCGCGGCCCTCGCTGAAGTACAGCTCGTAGTCCGTGATCACGTGGTAGAGCCGGCCGCCGAGCAGACCGAACGGCACGGCCCAGACGGAGATGTCGGCCACCGTGCCGACCCGTCCGCCCCGGGCGATCCAGCGCTTGTTGCCGAGCCAGACTGCGACGAAGACACCGATGATGATGCAGAACGCGTAGCCGCGCAGCGGAATGGGGCCGAGCTCGTAAACCCCGTGCGACGGGCTGGGAATGTAGGCAAGTTCCATGGCAGGTCCGACGCTACCGTGCCGGGCGCCGCCCACGGCGGGCAGCCCGGCTACGGGTCCATAACGGGAGGGCCGGAAGACCCCTACCCCTTGTTCGCCTCCAGCACCTGCTTCTTCAGCTTCGCCGGGGTCATGGTCTGGTCCTGATAGATGTTCTTGCCGTCGAGGAGGACGGTCGGGGTGCCGGAGAACCCGCCGTTGCTGAAGGCCGCCGCGGACTTGGTGACCCAGGTGTCGTGGGTACCGTCCTCGACACAGGTGCGGAACGTGGTCGTGTCCAGGCCGTCGACCTTCTTCGCCAGCTCGATGAGCTTGCTGTCCTTGGCGAAGGCGTCGTCGGTCTCCTGCGGCTGGTTCTCGTACAGCACGTCGTGGTAGGCGGTGAACTTGCCCGCGTCCTGGGCGCAGGCCGCCGCGTTGGCCGCCTTGCGGGAGCCGGAGCCGCCCATGTTGCCGTCGATGATCGTCGCGAGGTGGTACTGCACCTTCAGCTCGCCGGAGCCCGTCAGCTCATGGATCGTCGAGCGGTAGGCGTCCTCGAAGGACTTGCAGGCCGGGCAGCGGAAGTCCTCCCAGATCGTGAGCGTGGACTTGGCATCCGCCTTTCCGACCGGAATGGCGAGGTTGTCGTCGCCGTTGGCCCCCGAGGGCGCCACGACCGGTCCGTCCGCGGAGTCACCGGTGTCGTCCTTGCCCGCGTTGGCGGCGACCACTCCGATCACCGCCGCGAGGCCCAGGACACAGACCACGCTGGCACCCACGATCAGCGTCCGCCGTCGCTTCTCCGCGGTCTTCTGCTTCTCTCGCTCGACCGCCAGCCGCTCGCGGGCGGTGCGCTTTCCCTCACGGTTCTTCTCGCTCACACCCGCAGAACGAACCGGGGAGGCGCACCGCGCCTCCCCGGTCCCAGGTCCACCCGTTCGAGTGACCTGTACGACATGTCCCGACTACGGCCGGGATCCACGAGCGGTTCTACGCCTGCCCGCGTACGCCCTTCGCCAGCTCACCGGCGAGCTCGCGGACGGCCTCGACGCCGGCCTTGTCGTCCGGCGCGTCCAGCATCCGCTTCACGAACGCCGAGCCGACGATCACCCCGTCCGCGAAGCCGGCCACCTCGGCGGCCTGTGCGGCGTCGGAGACCCCGAGCCCGACACAGACGGCCAGGTCGCTGCCGGTGGCACGGATGCGCTCGACCAGCTCCTGCGCCTGCGCGCCCACCGACGCACGGGTGCCGGTGACGCCCATGAGCGAGGCGGCGTACACGAACCCGCTGCCCGCCGCGGTGATCTCGGCGAGCCGCGCGTCCTTGCTGCTGGGCGCGACCACGAAGACCGTGGCGAGCCCGTGCTTCTGCGCGTGCTCCCTCCACAGCGCCGACTCCTGCACGGGCAGGTCGGGCAGGATGCACCCGGCCCCACCCGCCTCGGCGAGCTCGGCGGTGAAGCGCTCGACGCCGTAGCGGTCGATCGGGTTCCAGTACGTCATCACGAGCACCGGCTTCCCGGTCGCCTCGTAGGCCTCGCGCACGGTCCGCATGACGTCGGCGATCTTGACGCCGCCGCGCAGGGCGATGTCGTCGGCGGTCTGGATGACCGGGCCGTCCAGGACGGGGTCGCTGTGCGGCAGACCCACCTCGACGACATCGGCACCGCCGTCGAAGGCCGCCTTGACCGCCTCGATGCCGCCGTCCACGGTCGGGAACCCGGCCGGGAGGTAGGCGATGAGGGCGGAGCGCCCCTCGGCCTTGGCACCGGCGAGGGTGTCGGTCAGCAGCTGGATGTTCCCGCTCACTTGGCGTCCCCCTCGATCTCGGCGGTGTCGGCGGCGTTCGCCGCGACCTCGGCGTCGGTGTCGTACAGGCCGAAGTAGCGCGCGGCCGTGTCCATGTCCTTGTCGCCGCGCCCGGACAGGTTGACGATGATCAGCCCGTCCTTGCCCAGCTCCTTGCCGACCTCCAGGGCGCCGGCCAGCGCGTGGGCGCTCTCGATGGCCGGGATGATGCCCTCGGTGCGCGACAGCAGGCGCAGGGCCTGCATCGCCGCGTCGTCGGTGACCGCGCGGTACTCGCCGCGGCCGCTGTCCTTGAGGTAGGAGTGCTCGGGGCCGATGCCCGGGTAGTCCAGACCGGCCGAGATCGAGTACGGCTCGGTGATCTGGCCCTCCTCGTCCTGGAGGACGTAGGAGCGCGAACCGTGCAGGATGCCGGGCTCGCCCGCGGTCAGGGTCGCCGCGTGCTCGCCGGTCTCCACGCCGTGCCCGGCGGGCTCGCAGCCGATGAGGCGTACGTCCGCGTCCGGGATGAAGGCGTGGAAGAGCCCGATGGCGTTGGAGCCGCCGCCGACGCAGGCGACGGCCGCGTCGGGGAGCCGGCCGGCCCGCTCCAGGATCTGACGGCGGGCCTCGACGCCGATGACCCGGTGGAAGTCACGGACCATGGCCGGGAAGGGGTGCGGTCCCGCGACCGTGCCGAAGAGGTAGTGCGTGCGGTCGACGTTGGCGACCCAGTCGCGGAACGCCTCGTTGATCGCGTCCTTGAGGGTGCGCGATCCCGACTTCACGGCGATGACCTCGGCGCCGAGCATGCGCATCCGGGCCACGTTGAGGGCCTGGCGCTGGGTGTCGATCTCACCCATGTAGATCGTGCACTCGAGGCCGAACAGGGCGCAGGCCGTCGCCGTCGCCACGCCGTGCTGACCGGCGCCGGTCTCGGCGATGACCCGGGTCTTGCCCATGCGCTTGGTGAGCAGGGCCTGGCCGAGCACGTTGTTGATCTTGTGCGAGCCGGTGTGGTTGAGGTCTTCCCGCTTCAGGAAGATCCGTGCGCCACCCGCCTCCGCGGCGAAACGGGGGACCTCGGTCAGCGACGACGGGCGGCCCGTGTAGTTGAGCAGCAGGTCGTCGAGTTCGCGGGCGAACTCGGGGTCGTGCTTGGCCTTGTCGTACTCGACGGCGACCTCGTCCACAGCGGCGACGAGGGCCTCCGGGATGAACTTGCCGCCGAACGCGCCGAAGTAGCCTTCGGCGCTGGGGACCTGACCCTCGGGGTCGGGGATGAAGAACTCGCTGGGCATGCGGAAACCTCACGGTGAGTGCGTGAAAAGGACACTATTCGCCGTGGGGGCGGGGATGTGTTCGTTGGCAGCGGGCCGTTAGTGGCTGGTCGCGCAGTTCCCCGCGCCCCTGAAGGGGCGCTGCCATCGCCGTCCGTTTACTTGCCCGGGTTCGTCTCCGATGACGTAACGCACACGCCTGCCGTGCACCCTGCGTGCGGGCGCGCGGCAGCCACGGGGGCGGCAGCCGCGCGCGAGGCGGGCGTACCTGTCCGTGGCTGTCATGGTGAGCGTCATCGTCGGCAAGCCTATCGAATGATCAGCTGCGTCCGTGCCGCAATGCCGGGTGTTCGCCCGCCGCGACCAGGTCCGAGACCGCGGACTTCGGGTCCTTGCCGGTGACCAGGGACTCGCCGACCAGGACCGCGTCGGCGCCGGCGTTGGCGTAGGCGATGAGGTCGTGGGGGCCGCGGACGCCGGACTCGGCGATCTTGACGATGTGGTCCGGGATCTCGGGGGCGACGCGCTCGAAGGTGCCGCGGTCGACCTCGAGGGTCTTGAGGTTGCGGGCGTTGACGCCGATGACCTTGGCGCCCGCGTCCACCGCGCGCTCGACCTCGTCCTCGTCGTGGACCTCGACGATCGGGGTGAGTCCGATGGACACCGCGCGCTCGATCAGGGACTCCAGGGCGGGCTGGTCGAGGGCCGCCACGATCAGCAGGGCGAGGTCGGCGCCGTACGCGCGGGCCTCCCACAGCTGGTACGACGTGACGATGAAGTCCTTGCGCAGGACCGGGATGTCCACGCGCGCGCGGACGGCCTCGAGGTCGGCCAGCGAGCCGCCGAAGCGGCGCTGTTCGGTGAGGACGGAGATGACGGCCGCGCCGCCCGCCTCGTAGTCCGCGGCGAGCCCGGCCGGGTCGGCGATCGCGGCCAGCGCGCCCTTGGAGGGGCTGGAGCGCTTGACCTCGCAGATGACCTTGACGCCGTCGCCGCGCAGTGCGGCCACGCCGTCCTTGGCCGCGGAAGCCTTCGCCGCGCGCTCCTTGAGCTCGTCGAGGCTGACGCGCGCCTGCCGCTCCGCGAGGTCGGCACGGACTCCGTCGATGATCTCGTCGAGCACACTCACGCGAGCGGCCCCCTTCCAGACGGTTGACAGTTCCAGCGACCAGAGAAAAGAGGTGGTCACTGCGATGGTATCCGGAGGAAGGCGTAGGCCTCGCATCCGGTTGACGCCGGTCCCACTACCTGGACGTTCGCCAATTGATCAAGGGTGCAGCCAGCCACCGAACGGCAGGTTCCGGACAACCGTGAAGACCAGCAGCAATGCGCCGACGGCCCACAGGTGCACGGGCCCGAGATCGAGCCGCAGCGGTCGCCCGCGCGCGGCACGGACCACCCAGACGGTCCACAGCACGGCGAAGCCCAGATAGCCGAGCACGGCGGGCGCGTTGGCCTGGAGCGCGGTCAAAAAGTCCCCGTGGGCGAACGCGTGCGCGCTGCGCAGTCCCCCGCAGCCGGGGCAGTACAGGCCCGTCAGCCGCAGCAGCGGACAGACGGGGTAGTGGCCCGGCTCGTTGGGGTCCACGGCGGCGACGTACGCGAAGGCCCCCGCGACGGCCGCGAGGACCCCCGCGGGCACGGCCAGCCGTCCCGCCCTCGCCGCGTACGGCGTCACCCTGTGGCTGTCGGCGTTCACGCCTCGCATTGTGCCTCGCCCGGGCCCGGACACGCGTGAGGGGCGGCACGGGGCCGCCCCTCGGGACGTCGTACGTGACTGCCGTACGGCTATCAGCTCTCGCTCTGCGCCGAGGTCACGAGCGGCTTGTGCGCGTCCTTCGGCATGCCCAGACCCATGGCGCTCATGATCCAGCCGATGATGCCGCCGGCGACCACGATCACCATGCCCGCCCAGAATCCCAGCGGCTCGGCCAGCACCATGAAGGCGCCCGCGACGCAGAAACCGATGAAGGCGATAGTGACACCGGTCCAGGCGGCCGGGGTGTGACCGTGGCTGCTGCCCGCCATGACTTGCTCCTCGTTGCTGTAAACGTGTCTGAGCCGGACGCTCAGGGCCATTGTTCCGCACGCACGCGTGCGAAGTGATCGGGGGTGGTCCAACCAACCTAAGGGGCGCGGGGAACCACGCGACAAGCCACGACGGCACCGCGGCCTCCTGACGGCCGAACGCGGCACCTCCCGGGGAGCGCCTACGCGCCCGTGGGGTCTTCCCCTCGGTCCAGGGCCTTCCACATCTCCTCGGGCCGGTCGGGGTCGGCCGCCTTCGGCCTGCGAACCGGACGCGGTGCACCACTGCGCTCGTACCGACCGGACATCGCGGGCCACAGCCGCCCGTACCGCAGCGCGAGCAACCCGGCCAGCAGAATCAGCGCCCCGCCGGCGGCGGCGACATACGGCCAGGCGGTATGGCTCAGTGCGTCGACCGTCGCGGACGCGTCGCCGGAGGCCTTCGCGGCCTGCTCGTCGAGCGCGGACGAGTCGTCGACACCGAGGAGCGCCGCCGCGATGATCCCGGCGCCGGAGAGCGCGAGCAGCGCGGCGACCGCGAAACGGCCGGCCTTGCGGACGGCGAAGACGGCGACGAGCGCGGCGAGGCCCACTATGGCGAGGGCCGCGGGCACGCCCGTGACGTCGCTGCCCTTGGCGGTCAGCGGGAAGTCGCCGCCGGCGACGGTCGCGGTGCCCTCCGACCACTGCTGACGGGTCGCGAGCAGCGCCACGGCCGCGCCGAGCGCGCCGGAGAGGAGGGCTACGGCGAGGCTGAGCCGGCCGGCCCTGGCGGGTCCGGCGGCTTCGGAACGGGGGGGAGGAACAGCAGTCACTGGTCCACTATCGCCCGAACCCCGGGCGAAGTGTCACCCGGGGTTCGTATGAGAAGCGCCCTATTGCCCGAGTCGGTTCGCCGTGTGCACCGCGCGCAGCACCGCGGCCGCCTTGTTCCGGCACTCCTGGTCCTCGGCGACCGGGTCGGAGTCGGCGACGATTCCGGCGCCGGCCTGGACGTAGGCCGTGCCGTCGCGGAGGAGGGCCGTGCGGATGGCGATGGCCGTGTCGGAGTCGCCCGCGAAGTCGAGGTAGCCGACGCAGCCGCCGTACAGTCCGCGCCGGGACGGTTCGAGTTCGTCGATGATCTGCATCGCGCGCGGCTTGGGGGCGCCGGAGAGGGTGCCCGCCGGGAAGCATGCCGTCAGGACGTCGAAGGCGGTGCGGCCCGGGGCGACCTTGCCGGTCACCGTCGAGACGATGTGCATCACGTGCGAGTACCGCTCGATGGACATGAAGTCCACGACTTCCACGGAGCCCGGTTCGCAGACCCGCCCCAGGTCGTTGCGGCCCAGGTCGACCAGCATCAGGTGCTCGGCGCGTTCCTTGGGGTCGGCGAGCAGTTCGTCGGCGAGAGCCTGGTCCTCCTGCGGGGTGGCTCCGCGCCACCGGGTGCCGGCGATGGGGTGGACCATGGCCCGCCCGTCCTCGACCTTCACGAGGGCTTCGGGGGACGAGCCGACGACGTCGAAGCCGTCGAAGCGGAACAGGTACATGTACGGGGAGGGGTTGGTGGCCCTCAGGACCCGGTACACGTCCAACGCGCTTGCCGTGCAGGGTGTTTCGAAGCGCTGCGAGGGGACGACCTGGAAGGCCTCGCCCGCGCGGATGCGCTCCTTGATGTCCTCGACGGCCTCGCGGAAGTCCTCGCCGCCCCACAGGGCGGTGTACTCGGGGAGTTCGGAGGGCGGGAGGACGGCGGGCGGCTGGGCCACCGGGCGGGTCAGGTCCGCCTGCATGGCGTCCAGGCGGGCCACGGCGTCCGTGTAGGCCTCGTCGACGCCGGTGTCGAGGTCGTTGTGGTTGATCGCGTTGGCGATCAGCAGGACCGAGCCCTCCCAGTGGTCCATCACCGCGAGGTCGCTGGTGAGGAGCATGGTCAGCTCGGGCAGCTGGAGGTCGTCGCGCTCGCCGGGGCCGATCTTCTCCAGGCGGCGCACGATGTCGTAGCCGAGGTAGCCGACCATGCCGCCGGTGAAGGGCGGCATGCCGTCCTGGTGGGGGGTGTGCAGGGCCTCGATGGTGGCGCGCAGGGCGGCGAGGGGGTCGCCGTCGACGGGGACGCCGACGGGCGGGGCGCCGAGCCAGTGGGCCTGGCCGTCCCTGGAGGTGAGGGTCGCGGCGGAGCGCACGCCCACGAACGAGTAGCGGGACCAGGAGCGGCCGTTCTCCGCGGACTCCAGCAGGAAGGTGCCGGGGCGCTCGGCGGCGAGCTTACGGTAGAGGGCGACCGGGGTGTCGCCGTCGGCGAGGAGCTTGCGCGTGACCGGGATGACGCGCCGGTCGGTGGCGAGCTTGCGGAAGGTCTCGAGGTCCATGGCGGCTGACCTTACTGATCCGGGGCGGACACGCCGGAACCGGCGTCCTTGAGCAGCACGTCGACGTCGAAGCAGGTGCGTGCGCCGGTGTGGCAGGCGGCGCCGACCTGGTCGACCTTGACCAGCACGGTGTCGGCGTCGCAGTCGAGCGCGACCGACTTGACCCACTGGAAGTGGCCGGAGGTGTCGCCCTTGACCCAGTACTCCTGGCGGCTGCGCGACCAGTACGTGCAGCGGCCGGTGGTCAGCGTGCGGTGCAGCGCCTCGTCGTCCATCCAGCCGAGCATCAGCACCTCACCGGTGTCGTACTGCTGGGCGATGGCGGGGACGAGCCCGTCGGCGGCGCGCTTGAGGCGGGCGGCGATCTCGGGGTCGAGGTTGCTGGGCGGGGGCGTGCTGGTCATGGTTGCCATTGTGCCGCGCGCCAATGACAGGTCTGGCGCGGTGTCCACTGTGCGGACCCGGTGTGCGGTCGTAGGCTGACGGCATGTCGACTTTCGCCAAGCGTGAACGACTTCTGCTCGCCGATCTTCTGGAGACCGCCGGTCCCGAGGCACCGACCCTGTGCGAGGGCTGGCAGACCCGGGACCTGGCGGCGCACGTGGCGGTGCGCGAGCGCCGCCCCGACGCCGCCGGGGGTCTGCTCATCAAGCAGCTCGCCTCCCGTCTGGACAAGGCGATGGGAGAGTTCACGGCCAAGCCGTACGAGGAACTGATCCAGCTGATCCGTACCGGCCCGCCGCGCTTCTCGCCCTTCTCCCTCAAGCAGATCGACGAGGCGTCCAACACGATCGAGTTCTACGTCCACACCGAGGACGTCCGCCGCGCGCAGCCCGACTGGACCCCGCGCGAGCTCGACCCGGTCTTCCAGGACGCGCTCTGGACGCGTCTGGAGCGCACCGCCCGCCTGATGGGCCGCAGCGCTCCCACGGGCCTCGTCCTGCGCCGCCCGGACGGCCAGACGGCGGTGGCGCACCGCGGTGCCCCGGTCGTGACGGTGACCGGCGAACCCTCGGAGCTTCTGCTGTTCCTGTACGGCCGGCACAACGCCGCGCAGGTGGAGGTGGACGGCGACAAGGACGCGATCGCCAAGCTGTACGAGGCGAAGGAGCTGGGGATCTAGGCGCTACTTCGGGAGCTCGGCGCGGCGCAGGTCCCTGGCGCACAGGGCCACGACCCCGCCGAGCCCGCAGACCGCCGCGCTGACGGCGAACACGGGGCCGGTGCCCCACGTCCCGATGGCCGCGGCGGACAGCGGCATGCTCAGCGGGGCGAAGCCCAGGCTCATCAGGCTGGCCACGGCGGTGACCCGGCCCAGGTAGGCGGGGTCGGACTGGGTCTGCAGCAGGGCCCCGCACATCGCGCCGCTGAGTCCGGCGAGCAGCCCGATCAGCAGGGCTGTGCCGACGGCGACGCCGATACCCGGCGCCTGGGCGAGGGCCCCGATCGCGACCGACCCGGCGATGATCGTGCCCGCCGCCACCCGCCCCGCGTGCGGCAGCCGCCCACGGACGGTGAGCAGCAGGGCCGCGGCACCCGCGCCGACGCCGAACCCGGCGAGTATCCAGCCCATCCCCGCGGCGCCCCAGCCTCGTTCGTCGGCGAGGAGGGTCAGGCCGACGTTGAGGGGGCCGACGAAGCCGAGGTCGCCGAGGGCGATGGCCAGCATCAGCGGGGCGAGGACACGGTGGCCGCGGATGTAGCGCAGGCCGGCCGTCAGGTCGCTCCAGGCGGTGCCGCGGGTCCCGGGCGTCCCGTCGTCGGCGGGCACCTCCCGTATGCGCACGGAGAGCAGCAGCGGCACGGACACGGCGATCAGCAGCCCCGCGAGGGCGAACGCCGCCGCCGAGCCGCCGACCGCCACGCCGAGCCCGCCGAGCGGTGCGCCGACGACGCTCGCGAAGCGGATGCCGAGACCTCGCATGCCCTGCACGCGCGCGAGCTGGTCGCGTGACGTCACGCGCGCGGGGAGGGCGCCCACGGCCGGCACGAACACCGCGTCGACGGCGCCGAAGACCAGGGCGAGCGCGGCCAGCGGCCACAGGCCCGGGCTGGTGAGGAACAGCAGCGCCGCCACCGCCAGCACCGCCGCGCAGCGCACCACGTCGCTCCCGATGACGACCCTGCGCGGCCCGAACCGGTCGGCGATCACTCCCCCGCCCAGCATCAGGACCGCCCGCGGCAGCGCGCTCGCCGACATCACGAGGCCGGCCTGCGAGGGGCTTCCGGCCTGTACGGCGGCCCAGGACAGGGCGATGTAGTAGACGCTGTCGCCGACCATCGAGGAGGTGTAGGCGGCGAGCCAGCGCAGGACGTTGCCGTCGCGGTGGGCGGGCCGGGGGGTGACGTCGGGCGCGGAGATGAGCGTGGCGGGCACGGAACCGGGTCCTCTCAGGCGCGGAAGGGGAACGCGTACGTGTGCACCGCGACGTTCTCGCGGCCCTCGGTGTCGCCCGCGGCGTCGGCGGCCCGGCCCCGCTCGTCGAACTGGTGCAGGAGCGCGAGCATCTCCTTGTTCAGCTCGGCCAGTTCGTCCGCGGTGAGGCGCAGTGCCGCCTCGGAGGACTCGGCCGCCCGGTTCCACTCGTGGCTCCAGTGGGCGCGTTCGTCGAGCCAGCGGCGGTACATGTCCATGCGCTGCTCGGCGAAGAGCCTGCTGGCCGCGGTGTGCGCGGCCGCTTCCTCGGGGGCGTCGCGGAAGTCCTCGTCGCGGATGCTCACGCCGTCCGAGGCGGGCTGCCACCACCTCTCCCGGCCGTCCGCGCTCTGCGGCCGGGCCTCTTCGATCAGGCCGTGCTCGGCGAGCTTGCGCAGGTGGTAGCTGACCAGCGAGACGGCCTCGTCGACCGCCTCGGCCAGCTGTGAGGCGGTCGCGACGCGGGCCAGGGTCAGATTCCGGTACAGCCTCATCCGCAGCGGGTGCGCGAGCGCCTTGAGGGTGCCCACGTCCGTGATCCGCCGGTCCCGTTCCTTGCCTGTCATGCCTCCACCGTAGATACGAAAGAAAAGTTGCGCAATGAATTTTGCGCAACTTCTCTTTCGCATCTGTCCACAAGTAAGCCCCGGCCACCAGGTGCCCGGGGCTTACCTCAACGCCTCACACACGTCACCGCACGGGGTGTCCGGCCCCTCGCAGCGCGTCCTTCACCTCGCCGATCCGCAGATCCCCGAAGTGGAAGACCGAAGCCGCCAGCACCGCGTCCGCCCCCGCCTCGATGGCCGGAGCGAAGTCGGCGAGCCTGCCCGCGCCGCCGGAGGCGATCACCGGAACCGTCACGTGCTTGCGGACGGCGGCGATCATCTCCAGGTCGTAGCCGTCCTTCGTGCCGTCCGCGTCCATCGAGTTGAGCAGGATCTCGCCCGCGCCCAGCTCGGCGGCCCGGTGCGCCCACTCGACGGCGTCGATGCCGGTGCCCTTGCGGCCGCCGTGGGTGGTGACCTCGAAGGTGCCCTCGGGAGTGCGCCGCGCGTCCACCGACAGCACCAGGACCTGGCGCCCGAACCGCTCCGCGATCTCCTTGATCAGCTCGGGGCGCGTGATGGCGGCCGTGTTGACGCCCACCTTGTCCGCGCCGGCCCGCAGCAGCTTGTCCACGTCCTCGGCGGTGCGCACGCCGCCGCCGACGGTCAGCGGGATGAAGACCTGCTCGGCGGTGCGGCGCACCACGTCGTAGGTGGTCTCGCGGTTGCCCGACGAGGCGGTGATGTCCAGGAACGTCAGCTCGTCGGCGCCCTCGGCGTCGTACACCTTGGCCATCTCGACGGGGTCGCCCGCGTCGCGCAGGTTCTGGAAGTTGACGCCCTTGACGACCCGGCCGTTGTCCACGTCCAGGCAGGGGATGACTCGTACGGCGAGGGTCATGCGGACACTCCGGGTTCTCCGCCGGAGCGGAATGCCTCCACCTCGACCTCGACGACCAGGCTGGGGTCCACGAAGCCGGAGACGATGATCATGGATGCGGCGGGCCGGACGGCGTCGAACAGCTCCTTGTGAGCGCGTCCGACCTCCTCCACGTCCCGGCCGTGGGTGAGGTACATGCGCGTCCGCACGACGTCCGCCGGGCCGAGTCCCAACTGCTCCAGCGCCGCGAACGCGACCTTGAAGGAGTTGATCGCCTGCTCGTACGGATCGCCCGCGGCGATCTCACCGTCCACGATCGACGTGCAGCCGGAGACCAGCACCAGGCCGTTGGGCAGCTCCACCGCGCGGGAGTACCCGAAGGCCTCCTCCCAGGGCGCGCCGGTCGAAACGCGTCGCAGATCGCTCACTCGGCCACCGCCTCCAGTGCCTCTTCCAGGGTGAACGCCTTCGCGTACAGGGCCTTCCCGACGATGGAGCCCTCGACACCGAGGGGTACCAGCTCGGCGATCGCCCGCAGGTCGTCCAGCGACGAGACCCCGCCGGAGGCCACGACCGGCCGGTCGGTGGCCGCGCAGACGTTGCGGAGCAGCTCCAGGTTCGGGCCCTGCAGCGTGCCGTCCTTCGCGATGTCCGTGACGACGTACCGCGCGCAGCCCTCCTTGTCGAGGCGCTCCAGCGTCTCGTAGAGGTCGCCGCCGTCGCGGGTCCAGCCGCGGCCCTTGAGCGTGGTGCCGCGTACGTCCAGGCCGACGGCGATCTTGTCGCCGTGTTCGGCGATGACCTTGGCGACCCACTCGGGGGTCTCCAGCGCGGCGGTGCCGAGGTTCACGCGGGTGCAGCCGGTGGCGAGGGCCGCCGCGAGGGAGGCGTCGTCGCGGATGCCGCCGGACAGCTCCACCTTGATGTCCATGGCCTCGGTGACCTGGCGGACCAGGTCCCGGTTGTCGCCGGTGCCGAACGCGGCGTCCAGGTCGACCAGGTGCAGCCACTCGGCGCCCGCCCGCTGCCAGGCGAGGGCGGCCTCCAGCGGGGAGCCGTACGAGGTCTCCGTGCCGGACTCGCCGTGCACGAGACGGACGGCCTGGCCGTCACGGACGTCGACGGCGGGCAGGAGTTCGAGCCGTGCGGGGTTCGAAGGCATCAGAGGGTTCCGATCCAGTTGTTCAGCAGCTGCGCACCGGCGTCGCCGGACTTCTCGGGGTGGAACTGCGTGGCCCACAGGGCGCCGTTCTCCACGGCGGCCACGAAGGGCTTGCCGTGCGTGGACCAGGTCACGAGCGGTGCCCGCATCGCCGGGTTCGAGGTCTCCAGGGTCCAGTCGTGGACGGCGTAGGAGTGCACGAAGTAGAAGCGGGCGTCCGCGTCCAGGCCGGCGAACAGCTGGGAGCCGGCCGGCGCGTCCACGGTGTTCCAGCCCATGTGGGGCACGATGTCGGCCTGGAGCGGCTCGACCGAGCCGGGCCACTCGTCGACGCCCTCGGTCTCCACGCCGTGTTCGATGCCGCGCGCGAAGAGGATCTGCATGCCGACGCAGATGCCCATGACCGGGCGCCCGCCGGAGAGCCGGCGGTCGATGATCCAGTCGCCGCGGGCCTCCTTGAGGCCCTTCATGCAGCTGGCGAAGGCGCCGACGCCGGGCACCAGCAGGCCGTCGGCGTTCATGGCCTTGTCGTAGTCACGCGTTATCTCGACCTCGGCCCCGGTGCGGGCGAGGGCCCGTTCGGCGGAACGGACGTTGCCGAAGCCGTAGTCGAAGACGACTACCTTCTTGGCGGACGCGCTCAACTCCACACCTCCAGCCTCATGACGCCGGCGACGAGACACATCGCGGCGCCGATGGAGAGCAGCACGATGAGCTGCTTGGGCATGCCCTGTTTGACGAAGGAGTAGATCCCGCCGGCCAGGAAGAGGCCGACGACGATCAGGACGGTCGACAGCCCGTTCACAGCGCGCCCTTCGTGGACGGGAGGATGCCGGCCGCGCGCGGGTCACGCTCGCAGGCGTAGCGCAGGGCCCGGGCCAGCGCCTTGAACTGGCACTCCACGATGTGGTGCGCGTTGCGACCGTACGGCACGTGCACGTGCAGCGCGATCTGGGCCTGGGCGACGAAGGACTCCAGGATGTGCCGGGTCATCGTGGTGTCGTACTCGCCGATCATCGGCGCCATCTTCTCGGGCTCGGTGTGCACGAGGTAGGGGCGGCCGGACAGGTCGACGGTGACCTGGGCGAGGGACTCGTCCAGCGGGACCGTGCAGTTGCCGAAGCGGTAGATGCCGACCTTGTCGCCGAGCGCCTGCTTGAAGGCGGCGCCGAGGGCGAGGGCGCTGTCCTCGATGGTGTGGTGCGAGTCGATGTGCAGATCGCCCTCGGTCTTCACGGTCAGGTCGAACAGACCGTGGCGGCCGAGCTGGTCGAGCATGTGGTCGTAGAAGCCGACACCTGTCGACACATCGACCTTGCCGGACCCGTCGAGGTCGATCTCGACGAGGACCGAGGTCTCCTTGGTCACCCGCTCTACGCGGCCTACGCGGCTCATGCGCTCTGCTCCTTCTTCAGTTCACGGACCGCGTCGAGGAACGCGTCGTTCTCTTCGGGGGTTCCGGCGCTGACCCGCAGCCAGCCCGGCACTCCGTTGTCCCGGACCAGGACACCCCGGTCGAGGATCTTCTGCCACACGGTGTGGGAGTCGTCGAACCGCCCGAACTGCACGAAGTTGGCGTCCGACGCCGTGACCTCGTATCCGGCCGCCAGCAGTTCGGCGACCAGCCGGTCCCGCTCCGCCTTCAGCTGCTCGACGTACTTCAGCAGCGTGTCGGTGTGCTCCAGCGCGGCCAGGGCGGTCGCCTGGGTGATCGACGACAGGTGGTAGGGCAGTCGTACGAGCTGTACGGCGTCGACGACCGCCGGGTGCGCGGCGAGGTAGCCGAGGCGCAGGCCGGCCGCGCCGAAGGCCTTCGACATCGTCCGGGAGACGACGAGATTCGGCCGGCCTTCGATCAGCGGCAGCAGCGAGGCGCCGTGGCTGAACTCGATGTACGCCTCGTCGACCACGACCAGCGAGGGCTTGGCGGCCTGCGCGGCCTCGTACAGGGCGAGGACCGTCTCGGCCGGGACCGCGGTGCCGGTGGGGTTGTTGGGGGTGGTGACGAAGACGACGTCCGGCCGGTTCTCGGCGATCGCCTTCTCGGCGGCGGCGAGGTCGATCGTGAAGTCCTCGTTGCGCGGACCGGAGATCCAGCCGGTGCCGGTGCCGCGCGAGATGAGCCCGTGCATCGAGTACGACGGCTCGAAGCCGATCGCGGTGCGGCCCGGCCCGCCGAAGGTCTGCAACAGCTGCTGGATGACCTCGTTGGAGCCGTTCGCGGCCCACACGTTGGCCAGGCCCACCTCGTGACCGGACGTGTCCGTCAGGTACTTGGCGAGCCGCGTGCGCAGTTCCACGGCGTCCCGGTCCGGGTAGCGGTTGAGGTTCCGGGCGGCCTCACGGACCCGCTCGGTGATGCGCTCGACCAGCGGTTCGGGCAGCGGGTAGGGGTTCTCGTTGGTGTTCAGCCGTACGGGGACGTCCAACTGGGGCGCGCCGTAGGGGGACTTGCCGCGCAGCTCGTCCCGTACGGGGAGATCGTCGATGCCGGTCACTTGCTCTCGGGAACCTTCCATCCGAACCGCGCCTTGATCGCCGCCCCGTGGGCCGGCAGGTCTTCCGCCTCCGCCAGCGTCACCACGTGATGCGCCACGTCGGCCAGCGCTTCCTTCGAGTAGTCGACGATGTGGATGCCCCGGAGGAAGGACTGCACCGACAGCCCGGAGGAGTGGCAGGCGCAGCCGCCGGTGGGCAGGACGTGGTTGGACCCGGCGGCGTAGTCGCCGAGGGACACGGGAGCCCAGGGGCCGATGAAGACCGCGCCGGCGTTGCGGACCCGCTCGGCGACCGCGGTGGCGTCGGCGGTCTGGATCTCCAGGTGCTCGGCGCCGTAGGCGTTGACGACCCGCAGTCCCTCGTCGATGCCGTCGACGAGGACGATCGCGGACTGCCGGCCCTTGAGGGCGGGGACGATCCGGTCGTCGATGTGCTTGCTGGCCGCGACCTGCGGCTCCAGTTCCTTCTCGACCGCGTCCGCGAGCGCGACGGAGTCGGTGACCAGGACGGCCGCCGCGAGCGGGTCGTGCTCGGCCTGGCTGATCAGGTCGGAGGCGACGTGCACCGGGTCGGCGGTGTCGTCCGCGAGGATCGCGATCTCGGTCGGGCCCGCCTCGGCGTCGATGCCGATCTTGCCGGTGAAGTAGCGCTTGGCCGCGGCCACCCAGATGTTGCCGGGGCCGGTGACCATGGTGGTGGGCGCGCAGGACTCGGTGCCGTAGGCGAACATCGCGACGGCGGTCGCGCCACCGGCGGCGTACACCTCGTCGACGCCGAGCAGCGCGCACGCGGCGAGGATCGTCGGGTGCGGGAGGCCGCCGAAGTCGGCCTGCGCCGGGGAGGCGAGGGCGAGGGACTCGACGCCGGCCTCCTGGGCCGGGACGACGTTCATGATCACGGAGGACGGGTAGACGGCCCGTCCGCCGGGCGCGTACAGCCCGACCCGGTCGACCGGCACCCACTTCTCGGTGACGGAACCGCCGGGCACGACCTGGGTCGTGTGGGTGCTGCGACGCTGCGCGCGGTGGACGAGGCGGGCGCGGCGGATGGACTCCTCGAGGGCCGCGCGCACGGCCGGGTCGAGGGATTCCAGCGCGTCGCTGATGGCCTGGGCCGGGACCCGTACGGAATCCAGCCGCACGCCGTCGAACTTCTCGGCGAAGTCGATCAGCGCCGCGTCGCCCCGATGATGCACGGCCTCGCAGATCGGACGCACCTTCTCCAGGGCGGCCGAGACGTCGAAGTCGGCTCGGGGCAGCAGGTCGCGCAGGGCGGGGCCCTCGGGGAGGGCGTCGCCGCGCAGATCGATTCGGGAGATCACGGGGTCAATTCTCTCAGACCGCGGTTCGGCGTCGTTCGGGCATTCCAGTGGCTGATACGCAACCTGGAAGATCCCCCTCACGTCTAGCGTTCAGGGCGTCACCGAGCGGGCATGACCAGCATGAACAGTTGTGCGAAACAAGTGAGCGACGGAGAGGGACGGAACAGTCGTGACCGACGGGGCCGGCACCCGGGACGGGGACCTGCCGGACGATCTGACCGCCGCCGAGGCCGGGATGTGGCAGGCCTTCCGCAACGGCAGCGTGTACGACCTGAGCAGCGGCGACTCGGTCGTCGACGATCCGCACGGCGGGCATCCGTGGGGACCCGAGCGGACCGTGCGGGCCCGGATCGTGTGCTGGCTGCTCCTGGACGGGCCGCCCGCGCTCGCGGGCCGGGTGTCGTCGCTGAAGCTCAGCGGGGTGCAGATCAGCGGCACGCTGGAGCTGGCCGGCGGCATCGTGGTGCCGTACGTGGAGATGCGGGGCTGCCGTTTCGAGCGGGACGTCCTGATGCCGGAGGCCCGCTTCACGACCATGCGGATGGTGGACTGCTCGGTGCCGCGCCTGGAGGCCGCCCGCATCCACACCGAGGGCGACCTGCACCTCCCCCGCTGCCGCTTCCACAACGGCGTACGGCTGACCGACGCCCACATCGGCACCGACCTGCTGCTCAACCAGGCGATCGTCTACCGGGACCGCAGCGGCCGCTCGATCGCCGCCGACGGCATGACCGTCGGGCAGGATCTCCAGGCCGAGCTCCTCGAGTCGCACGGCGAGCTGAGCCTGCGCAGCGCCCAGATCGGCGTCTCGCTGAGCCTGCGCGGCGCGAAGCTGACCAACCCGTACACGCGGCTCGCGCTGAACGCACCGCAGCTGACCGTCGAGCGCTCGATGTACCTGACCCCGGCGGGCATCGGCAACGCGCTGCTGAGCGGGGCGACCCCGGCGCGCGGGACGCGTATCCAGCGGTTCACGTGCGAGGGCGGACTGCGCCTGGACGACGGGCGGTTCGGGGACGCCCTCGACTTCGAGCGGGCGCGGTTCACGCTCACCGACGACCAGGAGGTGTCGCTGCGCCGCATCCAGACGCCCGAGCTGCGCTTCCTCGGGGAGCATCCGGCGCGCGGCACGGTCGTGCTGTCGGGGGCGCGGGTGGTGAACCTGATGGACCGCACGGACAGCTGGCCGGGCCCCGGGCGGCTGCACATGGGCGGCTTCAGCTACGAGAACCTGGTGCCGAGGGGCCCGTTCCCGCTCGCCGAGCGGCTGGAGTGGGTGACCGCGGCGACCGCCGAGTACAACCCGGAGCCGTACGAACGGCTGGCGACGGTGCTGCGGTCGGGCGGCGAGGACGAGGACGCGCGCGAGGTGCTGCTCGCCAAGCAGCGCCGGCGCCGCGAGACGCTGCCGCCCGCCGCCAAGCTGTGGGGGTACGCGCAGGACTGGACGGTCGCCTACGGGTACCGGCCGGGGCGGGCCCTGGTGTGGATGGCGGTGCTGTGGGCGGCGGCCTCGCTGGCCTTCGCGCACGCGAACCATCCGCCGATCAAGAGCGGCGAGGCGCCGTACTGGAACCCGGCCCTGTTCGCCCTCGACCTGCTTCTGCCGGTCATCGACCTGGGCCAGGTCGGGTTCTGGCAACTCAGGGGCGGCTGGCAGTGGCTGGCCGCGGTGATGATCCTGCTGGGCTGGATCCTGGCGACGACGGTGGCGGCCGGGGCGACGAGGCTGCTGCGGCGGAGCTAGGCCGCGGGGCACAGCGGGCGAACAGTTGTTGAACAGTAAACGCTTTACCGACTCTTGACCTACCGCCGTACAACTTTCCACACTTTGCTCGAAACCTCTGGCGCATCCCGGACCAGCGGCTTTTCAATGGTCGACACCATGGCTCTGCTGCCCCCCTTCGTCCGCTCCCCGAGGACGGCCAGGACCCCCGTCCAGCATCCCGCCGTCGCGCTCCCCGCCGACGACGAGGTGCTCCTTGACGCGCCGGACGACCACCTGGGCCCCGCCCTCGTGGCCGCCGGGCAGGGCACCTGGCAGACCGCGTCCCGGCTGCTCGCCGCCACCCGCGAGGAGGCCGCGTGGGAGAACCGCGACCGGTACGCCGTACGGCTGGCGTCCTTCGCGCAGTCGCGCGCCGAGTGGTTCGAGGACTGGCGTAAGGCCGCCCCGCACGACCCGGACATGCTGCTGGTCGGCGCCCAGCTCGCGGTGGCCCGCGCCTGGCAGTCGCCGGCCAGGGCGGAGCTGCTGCGCGAGGTGAGCCCGCTGATCACGGCCGCCGCACGCGGCGACGACCGCGATCCGGTGCCGTGGCGGATAGCGCTGGACCACGCACACGGCTCGAACGCCGGGCACAAGTACTTCGAGGAGCTGTGGGAGGCGGCGATCCGCCGCGCCCCGCACCACTACGGCTGCCATGCCGCCGCCCTGCGCTACCTCGCGGAAAGCTGGCACGGCTCCCACCACGAGTGCTTCGACTTCGCGGAGACGGCCGCACAGGACGCCCCCGCGGACTCCCTCGTCCAGGCGCTGCCGACACGTGCCGCCCTCGCCTATCTGACCGACGATTGCGGACCCGACGTGGCGCTCGGGCGGCTGGACGCGGCGGCGGACCGGGCGATCGCGCTGTCGGCCCGTTTCCCGGCGGCCGACCCCTGGCCGGCGGAGATGCGGAACAAGCTGGCCTACGTCCTGTCCCGCCTGAGCCGCTGGGCGGACGCGCTCGAACAGGTGAGGCTCATCGGCCCGTACGCCACGTCATTCCCCTGGGACCGGCTCTCCGACGATCCACTGGGCCGGTTCCTGGAGCTGCGCGAAGAGGTCCGCCTGCACGCGGCCTCCGGACATCCACGGAGTGGGCACACGGAACGTGCACACCCCGGCGACCATTAGGCTTCTGCGCCGTGACCACCGTCCGTCTTCCCCTCTTCCCTCTGAACTCGGTTCTGTTCCCGGGGCTGGTGCTGCCGCTGAACGTCTTCGAGGAGCGCTATCGCGCCATGATGCGCGAACTGCTCAAAACCCCCGAGGACGAATCGCGCCGCTTCGCCGTCGTGGCGATCCGCGACGGCCTCGAGGTCGCCGTGAGCTCCCCCGGCATGCCCGACCCGACGGCCCTGCCCGAACGCGGGCCCGCGGCGGGCTTCGGCACGGACCCGCTCAAGGCGTTCCACGGCACCGGCTGCGTGGCCGACGCGGCGACGATCCGGGAGCGCGAGGACGGCACGTTCGAAGTGCTGGCGACGGGCACCAGGCGCGTGCGGTTGCTGTCGGTGGACGCCTCGGGTCCGTTCCTGACGGCGGAGCTGGAAGAGCTCCCGGAGGAGCCGGGCGAAGGGGCGGGCGCGCTGGCGGAGGGCGTTCTCAGGGCCTTCCGCCAGTACCAGAAGCGTCTGGCGGGCGCCCGCGAGCGCTCGCTGACGACGGGTTCGGAGCTGCCGGACGAACCCTCGGTGGTGTCCTACCTGGTGGCCGCGGCGATGATGCTGGACACCCCGACCAGGCAGCGCCTGCTCCAGGCTCCCGACTCCGCGTCCCGCCTGCGTGACGAGCTGAAACTCCTTCGCTCGGAGACCTCCATCATCCGTAATCTGCCGTCGTTGCCGGCGTCGGACCTGACGCGCGGTCCGACGAGTCTGAACTGAGCCGGGGCCCTCAATGGCGAAGAAGTCGAAGAAACAGCAGCAGTCGGGCGGCACGCCCGCGACGGTGGCGCTGACGGCGGCGGGCGTGCAGTACACGGTTCACGCCTACGACCACGACCCCGCCCACCCCTCCTACGGCGAGGAGGCGGCCGAGGCGATGGGCGTCTCCCCGGAGCGCGTCTTCAAGACCCTGGTGGCCGACGTCGACGGCGCCCTGACGGTGGCCGTGGTCCCGGTCGCCGGCCAGCTGGACCTGAAGGCGCTCGCCACGGCGGTCGGCGGCAAGCGCGCCGCCATGGCCGACCCGGCCCTGGCCGAACGCACCACGGGCTACGTCCGGGGCGGTATCTCCCCGCTGGGCCAGCGCAAGAAGCTCCCGACGGTCCTGGACGCCTCGGCCTCGGCCCACCCCACGATCTGCGTCTCGGCGGGCCGCAGAGGCCTGGAGGTCGAACTCGCCCCCGAGTCCCTCTCCGCACTGACCCAGGCGATCCTGGCCCCCATCGGCCGCGCCTGACCTCTCGACGCGGCCGCCCTCCTCGGCTAAGCACGAGGGACATGTCGAAGAAAACGCGAAAGCGAAAGTGGCGCACGAAAAAGGGCCGAGCAAACCACGGCAGGCGACCGGCATAGAACCAGGTCTTTTCAGCCCGTCCGGCGTTTGAGGACAAGGCCCCTTCAGGGCCGAAGCGGGGGTCTGGGGGCGCAGCCCCCAGGGACGGGGACGGGTAGGGGCGGCGGGGGCGAGAAAACCCTCGCCGCGACCACCGCCCACCGCCCACCGAAGCCCTACACCGACGGCGCCCCATGAGGCCCGTACGGCCCCTGCGGCGGATACGGCTCAGGATCCCGCGGCCCGAACAACGCCGTGAGCCCCAGATGCACCACCAGCGCCCCGAACGGCCACGCCAGCCACGCCCCCTTGGCCGACAACTTCAGCGGCGCCGAGAACGTGACCCCCTTGCCCACGGACTTCGCATGGGCGATCACATCCTGCGCGGGCCCCAGCCAGATCCCGACCCGCCAGGCCAGCAGCGACCCGAGAAGCCCCCCGACGCCCAGCGCCACGACCAGCGGCACACCACCGCGCCGCCGCACCAGGAACACCACGAGCGCGCTCACGAGACCGAACGCCAGCCCCAGCAGAGTGAACGTTCCGTCGACCCCGATCGCCTGCTCCCCCTCGGTGTCCCCGAGGTAGACGACCCAGCTCTTGTCGACGACGTCCCCGACGAGCGGCACATGCGGCGCCAGCCACCACCACAACACCCCGAGCAGCACCCCGCCGAGCGCCACGGCGAGGGCGACGACGACGGCCTCGCGTACTTCGGTCGCCATGCCGGGACCGTCGTACGCGGCCTCGTGGGACGCGGGAGCCTTGTACCCGGCGGCAGGCGACTGCCACGCGGCGTGCGAGGGCTGTTCGTGCGGCGGCGGGGGCGGAGTCAACGGTGCGGTCACCCTGACATCGTGCCAGGCCCGCCTGTGCGGCGCGTCACCGGACGGCCGCCCGACGGTACGCCCAGGTGGCGACGGCCAGCGACACGACCCCCACGAGCCCGCACACGGCGAGGTCACCGAGCACGAACGCCCAGTCGGGATGCGGTCCGAACGTCCGCGCGAACGCCTCCACGCCGTAGGTCGACGGCAGCAGATCCCGCAGGAGCCGCACCGCCTCCGGCATCCGGTCGGCCGGCAGCACGCCGAGCAGCAGCGCCGCGGACATCCCCAACTGCCCGAGCACCGTGGCCAGTTCCGGCCTCGGCGCGAGCAGCCCGAAGGCCGCCCCGAGCCCGGCGAGGGCCGCTCCCGCCAGTGGGATCACGGCGACGAGCACCCACAGATGCGCCAGCGGCAGCCCGAACAGCACGCACCCGAACACCGCGGTCACCACGGTCCCCGGCACGGTGAAGGAGGCGTACGCCCCAGCGGCCCCGAGCACCACGGCGGCCGGCGGCACCGGCAGCGTGGCGTAGTGGTCGAGTCCGCCGCTGGCCCGCAGCTGTCCGAAGTACTGCGCGAGCAGGTTCAGCGCGACGAAGGCCACGACGAGCACCGACGATCCCGCGACCACGGCCTGCGCCTCGGCCCCGCCGTCCACGACCCCCCGCATGAGGACCATGATCCCGACCGACTGGAAGGTGGCCACGAACAGCAGCGGGATGCGCGCCACCCGCGCACGGGACAGCTGCGCCCGGTACACGGCCGCGAGCGACGGCCACAGCCGCGCACGCGGCCCGAGCTCGGCCGCGCCGCGGACCGTCTCCTCGACGGCCCGGGCGCTGCCCGGCAGAACCTCGGCGGGTACGACACTCACGTGGCGCTGCTCCCTCTCACAGACGGGGTCACTCCGGCGTTCGTCCTGTTCCGTACGGATGCTACGGCCCGCGCACTCAAGCCCGGCTCAAGGTCCCGCATCGCGCTCACGCCTTCACCAGCCCCTGCTGCGCCGCCCCGCCGAGCGCCAGGTAGACGTCCTCCAGGCTCGGCGTGGCCAGGGTGAAGTCGTCGAGGGCGGCGAAGGCCGCTCCCCCGGTCACCGTCGCGACGACCGCCCGCGCCTCCTCGGGCGCGAGCCGCAGCGTCCAGCGGCGCCCGGAGGCGACGGCCCGGTCCTGGAGCGCGGCGACCTCGGGGACGTGCAGCGGAGCGGCCTCGCGCCATACGAGGTCGACCCGGACCTCCCCGGCGACCTGCTCCTTGAGCCCGACGGGGGTGTCACAGGCGATCACCCTGCCCTGGTCCAGGACGGCGACCCGGTCGAGGACGGTCTCGGCCTCGATGACGTTGTGGGTGACGAGCAGGACGGTCGTCCCGCGCTCGGCCCGCCGCCGGTCCACGGCGGACCAGACGGCCCGCCGGGCGACGGGGTCCATCGCGGTGGTCGGCTCGTCGAGCACCAGCAGCGGCCGCTCCCCGACCAGCGCGGCGGCCAGGCACGCCAGCCGCCGCTGACCGCCGGAGAGCTTGTTGATGGCCCGTCCGGCGAGCGGGGTGAGCCCCAGTTCGTCGAGTACGGCGTCCCGCTCGGCCCGCGCGGCGCGTGCCTCTAGTCCGCGCAGTCGCCCGGTGGTCTCGGCGGCGAGCGAGACGGTCAGTTCGTCCAGGGCGGTGGACTCCTGGCCGAGATAGGCGAGGATCCGCGCGGCCCGCTCCGGGTGGCGCACGATGTCGTGGCCGAGGATCTCGACGCTGCCCCGGTCGGGCCGCATCAGCCCGGTGAGCTGCCGTACGAGGGTGGACTTGCCGGCGCCGTTCGGCCCGAGGAGTCCGAAGATCTCGCCGCGCCGGATGTCGAGCCGCACATCGTCGGTGGCACGCACCTCGGGGGTCGCGGGGACCCCGCGCCGGCCGCGTACCGCCGGATAGGTCTTGGTCAGTCCGCGCACCGCGCACACGACATCGTCACCGTGCCGAAGTGCCTGTGCCGCGCGCGTACTCACAAGGGACGAGAGTACGGGGTCGGCAGGCTCCGCTCGCCCTCGGGGGCGGCGTATGTGCCGTTTCACTCCCCCGCGGGAGCGTGTTCGGCGGCGGTCCGTACGTCGATCTCGCGCCAGAACCCGGCACGGATGGCGTAGCGGTCGTGCTCGTCGATCTGGTCGTCCTTGTGGGCGAGCAGTCCGAACCGGGCGGCGTACCGCAGCAGCTCCCCGTCGATCCGGTGCGGGACGCGCGGATACATGCCCGAGAGCTTCTGCAGATGGCCCTGGTCGCCCAGCCGCTCCATCCAGCGCCGCGCGAAGACCTGCCCGACCTCGAACGGATCGCCGCCGACGGTGGTGATGTCCTCCTCGCGGTCCGCCCATCGCTGCTCGGCGCTGGTCAGCTGGGCGAGGGTGGGCATCGAGGCGACCTCGGGCGGCTCGGCGGGGCCGCCGGGGCGGTCGACCCAGCCTTTGTCGGAGGACCAGCGCAGGGTCGCGTTCGCGGGCTGCTGCGGCTGGGTGCCGGGGCCGCGCAGGGCGGCCAGGTCCTTGGGGGTGGGCACGCCCTTGGGCGCGGGCACGCGCTCCTGGGTGCCGTTCTCCGAGGCGGCGGGGGCGTGGTCGCTGTCGTCGGCGGATCGTTCGGCCGCCGCGGCGAGTGCGGATTCGGGCAGCGGTGCGGACAGGATCGCGGCGATCTCGGGACGCGGCACGGGCGGCGGCGCGCAGATCCCGCCGAGGTCCTTGGCGCGTACGGCCTTGGTGATCCACGTACGGTCCAGGACGCGCCGTTCGTCGGCCTCGGCGACGAGGTCCTCGGACTGGTTGTAGTCCCCGTCGGCGGCCTGGACGGCCCACAGGTGTACGGCGACGCCGTGCTCCTTGGCGGCCATCATGCCCGGCAGCAGATCGCCGTCGCCGGTGACCAGGACGATGTCGGAGCAGGCGCGGTTGCGGGCCAGTTCGGTGAGCTCGGCGTGCATGGCCGCGTCGACGCCCTTCTGGGCCCAGCGTCCGTCGCTGCGGGTCAGGGCGCCCAGCCGGACGGTGACCCGGGGCATCACCCGCAGCCTGCGGTGCTCGGGCTGGGGGACGCGGTCGGGGGCGCCGTCGAACCAGTAGATGCGCAGCAGGGGCCGTTCGGTGTCCGACTCGGCGCGTTCGCGCAGGCCCTGGATGAGGGCGGGGTGATCGACGGTGATCCGGGATCGCGAGGGTTCCCCGGCAAGGAGGGAGGCGGCGGCGCCCAGCAGATACCCGGCGTCCACCAGGACGATGCAGCGGTCCACGCGACTCACCCTCTTCCGAGGCGGTTTACTTCGGACTTCCTTCGAGTCTGCCCGACCGCGCGGAGGTTAACGGCCGGAACTCGATCTTCGGCGTGGCGTTTCGGCAGATCGCGGGGCGACGAGCCCTGTCACGGACGGTAATTATCCGAAATGCGTTCTTTTTCAGCTTATGTGAATCTGATTCCGGCCCTGGCCCCTAGATCCCCCTCAGGAGGCAGATCACCATGGCCAAGAACAAGAACCGTGACCGCAAGCAGCCGCAGTCCGAGCGTGGTCAGCAGGAGGCCCAGCAGTCCTCGATGGAGGCGCAGGCCGAGCAGCGCATGACCCAGGTGACTCCGGGTGACATGGCCCGCAAGGGCAAGCAGAAGCGCTTCGGTCACAACTGACATCTTCATAAAAGGTCGTTGAGATCCAGGCACACAGAGAGGGCGTACCCCGTGCACGGGGTACGCCCTCTCTACATGTCCTATCCCGCCAGGCAGGACGGGCCGAGCAGCACCTTCAAGTCGCCGAAGAGCGCCGGGTCCGGCTTCACCCGGTGCCGGTCCAGGCGCAGGACCGTGGTCTTCGTCGGGCCCTGGAGCTTGATCCGGACCTCGCTCTCGCCCTTGTGGTGGGTGAGGATCTCGCCGAGGCGGCTGATCATCGGCGGGGTGACCCTGGTGGCAGGGATGGTGAGGATCACGGGCGCGTTGGTGCCCGCGTTGGACAGGTCGGGGACCTGGAGTTCCATCGCCACCAGCCGGGGCACGTCCTCGCGCTTGTCGAGGCGGCCCTTGACGAACACCACGGCGTCCTCGACGAGTTGGGTCGAGACGAGCTGGTAGGTCGCCGGGAAGAACATGCACTCGATGGAGCCGGCGAGGTCCTCGACGGTGGCGATCGCCCAGGCGTTGCCCTGCTTGGTCATCTTGCGCTGGAGGCCCGAGATGATGCCGCCGATGGTGACGACCGCGCCGTCCGCGTGCTCACCTCCGGTGAGCTGGGCGATGCCCGCGTCGGCCTTGTCGGACAGCACGTGCTCCAGGCCGAAGAGCGGGTGGTCGGAGACGTACAGACCGAGCATCTCCCGCTCCTGGGCGAGCAGATAGGCCTTGTCCCACTCGTCGGTGGTGAACTCCACGTCGAGTCCGAAGCCGGGCTCGCTGGTCTCCTCCTCGCCCATCCCGCCGAAGAGGTCGAACTGGCCCTCGGCCTCCTTGCGCTTGACCTGCACGACGTTGTCGATCATCGGCTCGAAGTGCGCGGTGAGGCCCTTGCGGGTGTGCCCCATGGTGTCGAAGGCGCCCGCCTTGATCAGCGACTCCGTGGTGCGCTTGTTGCAGGCGACCGCCTCGACCTTGTCGAGGTAGTCGGGGAAGGAGGCGTACTTCCCCTTGGCCTTGCGGCTCCTGATGATCGACTCGACCACGTTGGTACCGACGTTGCGCACCGCTTCGAGGCCGAAGAGGATCACGTCGTCGCCCTGGGCGGCGAAGTTGTGCACCGACTCGTTCACGTTCGGCGGGAGCACCTTGATGCCCATGCGCCGGCACTCGTTGAGGTAGACGGCGGACTTGTCCTTGTCGTCCTTGACGGAGGTGAGCAGTCCGGCCATGTACTCGGCGGGGTGGTTGGCCTTGAGGTAGGCGGTCCAGTAGGAGACCAGGCCGTACGCGGCCGAGTGCGCCTTGTTGAAGGCGTAGCCGGCGAAGGGGACCAGCACGTCCCACAGGGCCTTGATGGCCTCGTCGCTGTAGCCCTTCTTCTTGGCGCCTTCCTGGAAGAGGACGAAGTTCTTCGCCAGCTCGTCGGGCTTCTTCTTGCCCATCACGCGGCGCAGGATGTCGGCCTCGCCGAGCGAGTACCCGGCGATGATCTGGGCGGCCTTCTGCACCTGCTCCTGGTAGACGATCAGGCCGTAGGTGACCGCGAGGACCTCTTCGAGGGGCTCCTCCAGCTCCGGGTGGATCGGGGTGATCTCCTGGAGCTTGTTCTTGCGCAGCGCGTAGTTGGTGTGCGAGTCCATGCCCATCGGGCCCGGACGGTAGAGCGCCGAGACGGCGGAGATGTCCTCGAAGTTGTCGGGCTTCATCAGACGCAGCAGCGAGCGCATGGGGCCGCCGTCGAACTGGAAGACGCCGAGGGTCTCACCGCGCTGGAGCAGTTCGAAGGTCTTGGGGTCGTCGAGCGGCAGGGCCAGCAGGTCGAGGTCGATGCCCTTGTTGGACTTCACCATCTTGACGGCGTCGTCCATGATCGTCAGGTTGCGCAGGCCGAGGAAGTCCATCTTCAGCAGGCCGAGCGACTCGCACTGCGGGTAGTCCCACTGCGTGATGGTCACGCCGTCCGTGTGCCGCACCCAGATCGGGGCGTGGTCGACGATGGGCTCGCTGGACATGATCACGCCGGCGGCGTGCACACCCATCTGCCGGACCAGGCCCTCGACGCCCTTGGCGGTGTCGATGACCTTCTTCACGTCCGGCTCGTTCTCGTACATCGCCCGGATCTCGCCGGCCTCGCTGTAGCGCGGGTGCGAGGGGTCGGTGATGCCGTTGAGGTCGATGCCCTTGCCGAGGACGTCGGCGGGCATGGCCTTGGTGAGGCGGTCTCCCATCGCGTACGGGTAGCCCAGCACGCGCGCGGAGTCCTTGATCGCGTTCTTCGCCTTGATCTTGCCGTAGGTGCCGATCATGGCGACCTTGTCGGCGCCGTACTTCTCGGTCACGTACCGGATCACCTCGACGCGCCTGCGCTCGTCGAAGTCGATGTCGACGTCGGGCATGGAGACGCGCTCGGGGTTGAGGAACCGCTCGAAGATCAGACCGTGCGGGATCGGGTCGAGGTCGGTGATACCCATGGCGTAGGCGACGATCGAACCGGCCGCGGAGCCTCGGCCCGGGCCGACCGCGATGCCGTTCTTCTTGGCCCACATGATGAAGTCGGCGACGACGAGGAAGTAGCCCGGGAACCCCATCTGGATGATGACGTCCATCTCGTACTCGACCTGCTTCTGCCGGTCCTCGGGAACGCCGCCCGGGAAGCGGCGCTCCATCCCCCGGCGGACCTCCTCCTTGAACCAGGTGACCTCGGTGAAGCCCTCGGGAATGTCGAACTTCGGCATGAGGTTCTTCGCCTCGAACATGCCGGAGGTGTCGATCTGCTCGGCGACCAGGAGGGTGTTGGCGCAGCCCTCCTGCCAGGCGTCCGAGGAGTCGATGGCGTACATCTCCTCCGTGGACTTCAGGTAGTAGCCGGTGCCGTCGAAGCGGAAGCGGTCCGGGTCGGAGAGGTTCTTGCCGGTCTGGATGCACAGCAGGGCGTCGTGCGCGGTCGCCTCGTGCGCGTACGTGTAGTGCGAGTCGTTCGTCACCAGCGGCGGGATGCCGAGCTTCTTGCCGATCTCCAGGAGGCCGTCGCGGACCCGGCGCTCGATCTCGATGCCGTGGTCCATCAGCTCCAGGAAGTAGCGGTCCTTGCCGAAGATGTCCTGGTACTCGGAGGCCGCCTTCAGCGCCTCGTCGAACTGGCCCAGGCGCAGCCGGGTCTGGAGCTCGCCGGAGGGGCAGCCGGTGGAGGCGATGAGGCCCTCGGACCACTGGGAGATGGTCTCCTTGTCCATCCGGGGCCACTTCTGCAGCCAGCCCTCGGCGTACGCGTCCGAGGAGAGCCGGAAGAGGTTGTGCAGACCGGTCGCGTTGGCCGCCCAGATCGTCTTGTGGGTGTAACCACCCGAACCGGAGACGTCGTCCCGCTTCTGGTGCGGCTGGCCCCACTGGATCTTGCGCTTGTTGCGCCGGGACTCGGGGGCGACATAGGCCTCGATGCCGATGATCGGGGTGACCCCGGCCTTCTTCGCGCTGTGGAAGAAGTCGTACGCCCCGTGGAGGTTGCCGTGGTCGGACATGGCGATGTGGGTCATGCCCATCTCGTTGCACGCGTTGAACATGTCCTTGAGCCGCGCGGCACCGTCCAGCAGCGAGTACTGGGTGTGGACGTGCAGGTGCGTGAACGGCGGCTTTGACACGGCTGCGGCCTCCAGGGGAAACGTACGGCGACGGGTGTCCCACCAGTCACGGACACTCTGGGGGACAGCGTCGAAGTCTATGCCTCGGCACTGACACTCCGGGGGCTGCCCCGCGTACCTTCACAGCGAGGGTTTCGCGGGCACTTTCGTCCCGCCCCACCCGTTGAGACGACAGAAACGCTGTCGTACACATGCACCAGGAGGCACCCAGCGATGTCGGTACCGCAGCTCAACGACGAGCCTCGCGGCGAGGAGATTCTCGCCGTCTTCGACACCGCCTTCGGCGAGCTCCTGGCCGCCGACCCGGCCGCGTTCCGGGTCAAGTTCCGGAAGATGGCGGCCTCGGCGTTCGCGTTCTACCGGGGTACGGCGTGCCTCTTCTACCACGACCTCGACTCGGACAAGCGGGGCGGCCCGTACCTGGACGAGCGCACCTCGCGCGTGTGGATCCACGGCGACCTGCACGCCGAGAACTTCGGCACGTACATGGACTCCACCGGCCGGCTGATCTTCAACGTCAACGACTTCGACGAGGCGTACGTCGGCCCCTTCACCTGGGACCTCAAGCGCTTCTCCGCGTCGATCGCCCTCATCGGGTACGCCAAGGCGCTCAGCGACGAGCAGATCACCGAGCTCGTCACGATCTACGCGGCCGCCTACCGCGAGCGCGTCCACGCCCTGGCCACCGGCGCCAAGAGCGACGAGGTGCCGCCCTTCACGCTGGACACCGCCGAGGGCCCGCTCCTGGACGCGCTGCGCGACGCCCGCTCGCTGACCCGCTTCAGCCTGCTGGACTCGATGACCGAGATCCGCGACTTCGAGCGCCGCTTCGCGCCGGGCGGCGGTTCCATCGAGCTGGACGCGGCCACCCGCTACAAGGTGCTCGCCGCCTTCGACGGCTACCTGGAGACGCTGCCGGAGACCTCGCTGACCCGCCCGGACTCCTACCGGGTGAAGGACGTCGTCGGCCGCCGCGGCATCGGCATCGGCTCGGCGGGTCTGCCGTCGTACAACATCCTCCTGGAGGGCCACAGCGACGCCCTGGAGAACGATGTGGTGATCTACATCAAGCAGGCCCAGACCCCAGCCGCCTCCCGGCACATCACCGACCCGGCGATCCGTGACTACTTCCAGCACGAGGGCCACCGCACGGTGCTCTCGCAGCGCGCCCTGCAGCAGCACGCCGACCCGTGGCTGGGCTGGACCGAGCTGGACGGCTCCGGTCAGCTGGTCGCGGAGATCTCGCCGTACGCCGTCGACCTGGACTGGGGTGACATCGACGACCCGGAGGAGATCGCGGCGGTCGTCGCCGACCTCGGCCGGGCCACCGCCACCATGCACGGGGCGGCGGACGACCAGTCCGGCGAGTCCCTGGTGCCCTTCTCGACCGAGCGGGCCATCGACGCGGCCATCGCGGCCGACGAGGACGGCTTCGCGGACCTGCTGGTCTCCTTCGCCCACGACTACGGGGCACGCGCGCGTACCGACCACCAGATCTTCGTCGACCTGTTCCGCAACGGCCGCATTCCGGGCCTGTGACCGAATCGATCGGATAACGACAGGGCCGCTCACAGGAACCCTTTAGGAGTCCCTTACCGGCCCGCGTGACACACTCTCCTCCGCTATGGACATATCCGGGACCCGACTGCGAGCGCTCCGCGCGGCGCTGTTCACGGCACTCGTCGTGACACTCAGCACCGCGTCGCACGTGCTGCTGTCCCGGGCCCCGCTCCCGCTGAACACGGTGGCCCTCGTCGCGGCCGCCGTGTTCGTCCTCGCCTACGCCCTCGCCGGCCGCGAGCGGAGCTTCGGGCGGATCGCCGCCCTGCTGGTGCCGCTGGAGCTGGCCGCCGACACCGTCTTCACCACCGGCCAGCACGTCTGTTACGGCGCGGCGGGCGGACCGGTCACCGGTCCGCTGCGCTCGGTCGGCTGGGACGTGTTCTGCGGTGACGGCGGCAGCGTCGGCAGCCCGCTGGCCCGGGTGACCGGCACCGACACCGACCGCCTCGCGGGCGCCCTCGCCCACGCCGACCCGCAGGCCGCCTGGCTGCTGCTCGGCGCGCACATCGGCGTCGGCCTCCTCGCCGCCGCCTGGCTGCGCCGCGGCGAGCGGGCCCTGGCCCAGGTGGTCGGCGCGGTGACGGCGACCACCTTCCGGCCGCTCCTGCTGGCCGTCGCCGCGGTGGCGGTACGACGGACCCCGGCGGCCCGCGCCCCGCGGCACCCCGGTCGTCGTACGGCCGTCGTCCGCGACCGGATCCTCGTGCATTCCCTGGGACGGCGTGGACCGCCGTGCTCGGTCGCTTCCGCCTGACCGGACAGCACCCGAGTACCACCAGTCCCCCCATGCATCCCGCACACGAGGTGTGCGCGTCCCCTTACGGAGATCACCCATGAGCAAGCGGAACAGCCAGGCGTCGAAGTCGGCGGCCCGTGAGCGGCTGCGCCAGGAGCGCGAGCGCCAGGCCAAGCGCGACAAGGTCAAGCGGCAGGTCATCGTCGCCTGCTCCCTCGTCGGCGTCCTCGCGATAGCCGGCGGCATCAGCTATGCGGTCGTCCAGGGCAACAAGCCGGACTACTGGGAGGCCGCGAAGGACGACAAGCTCGTCAAGCCGGCCAACACCACGGGCACCAACGGCACGACCGTCACCATCGGCAAGAGCACCGCCAAGAAGACCCTCGTCATGTACGAGGACCCGCGCTGTCCCGTCTGCGCCTCGTTCGAGCAGACCGTCGGCTCGACCGTGGACAAGGACGTCGAGGACGGCAAGTTCAAGATCCAGTACGTCGGCGCCACCTTCCTCGACAACGGCCTGGGCGGCGAGGGCTCGAAGAACGGGCTCAGCGCGCTCGGCGCGGCGCTCAACGTCAGCCCCGAGGCCTTCCTCGAGTACAAGACCGCGATGTACTCGACGAAGTGGCACCCGGAGGAGTCCGACGACAAGTTCAAGGACGACGACTACCTCATCAAGATCGCGAACACGGTCGACGCCCTGAAGAACAACAAGACGTTCCAGAACGCCGTGAAGAACGGCACCTACGACAAGTGGGCGCTGGAGATGTCCAAAACGTTCGACGACAGCGGGGTGACCGGCACCCCGACGCTGAAGATGGACGGCAAGACGCTGACCGGTTCCGACGGCAAGAACGCGCCGATGACCGTGGCCGATTTCAACACGGCGCTCGAGGCGGCCCTCAAGGCCTGACCCGACCGTCATCCCAAGAGCGGGCGAACTTTTGCCGGTTCGCCCGCTCTCGTTCATACCGATCAGTAACCTGATCGGTCGTGACCAGTAGATTCAGAGCATCCGAGCATCTCAACTCCCTGTCACCGCGCCGCCGTACGGTGGTCAAGGCGGCCGCCGCCGGCGCGGTACTGGCCGGCCCCCTCGCCGCCGCGATCCCGGCCCGCGCCGCCGAGGCCCCCGTCTTCCTGCACGGTCTCGCCTCCGGCGACCCGCTCCCCAACGGCGTCCTGCTGTGGACCCGGGTGACACCCACCGCCGAGGCGATACCCGGCTCCGGGCTCGGTCCGGACACCGAGGTCGGCTGGGTCGTCGCCAAGGACAAGGCGTTCACGAACGTCGTCGCCAAGGGCACCACGACCGCGACCGCCGCCACCGACCACACCGTCAAGGCCGACGTCCGCGGCCTGGAACCGGCAACCGACTACTGGTTCCGCTTCTCCGCGGGCGGCACCGACTCCCCGGCGGCGCGCACCCGCACCGCGCCGGCGGCGGACGCGGCCGTGCCGAACCTGCGCTTCGGCGTGGTCTCCTGCGCCAACTGGGAGGCCGGCTACTTCTCCTCGTACCGCCATCTCGCGGCCCGCGGCGACCTGGACGCCTGGCTGCACCTGGGCGACTACATCTACGAGTACGGCAATGGCGAGTACGGGACGCGCGACACCGTCGTCCGCCCGCACGCGCCGGCCCACGAGATCCTCTCGCTGGCCGACTACCGCACCCGGCACGGCCGTTACAAGACCGACCCGGACCTCCAGGCGCTCCACGCGGTCGCTCCGGTCGTCGCCATCTGGGACGACCACGAGTTCGCCAACGACGCCTGGTCGGGCGGCGCCGAGAACCACACCGAGGGCACGGAGGGCGCCTGGGCCGCACGCCAGGCCGCCGCGAAGCAGGCCTACTTCGAGTGGATGCCGGTGCGCACGGCGACCGCGGGCACCACCTACCGGCGGCTGCGCTTCGGCAAGCTCGTCGACCTGGCGCTCCTCGACCTGCGTTCGTTCCGCTCGCAGCAGGTCGCCGTCGGCAACGGCTCGGTCGACGACCCGGACCGTACGCTCACCGGGCGGGCCCAGCTCGACTGGCTGAAGGCGGGGCTGAAGTCCTCCGACACCACCTGGCGGCTGGTCGGCAACTCCGTGATGATCTCGCCGTTCGCCATCGGCTCGCTCTCCGCGGACCTCCTCAAGCCGCTCGCCGAGCTGCTGGGCCTGCCGAAGGAGGGGCTCGCCCTCAACACCGACCAGTGGGACGGCTACACGGACGACCGCCGCGAGCTGCTGGCCCATCTGCGCGCGAACGCGATCCGCAACACCGTGTTCCTGACCGGCGACATCCACATGGCGTGGGCCAACGACGTGCCGGTGGACGCCGGAACGTACCCGCTGTCCGCCTCGGCCGCCACGGAGTTCGTCGTGACCTCGGTGACCTCCGACAACCTCGACGACATCCTCAAGGTCCCCGAGGGCACGGTCACCGCGCTCGCCGCGCCGGTCATCCAGCTCGCCAACCGGCACGTCCACTGGGTCGACACGGACCGGCACGGCTACGGCGTCCTGGACATCACCGCCGAGCGGGCGCAGATGGACTACTACGTGCTGTCCGACAAGACGAAGGCGAACGCGACCTCGTCCTGGGCCCGTTCGTACCGCACGCGCAGCGGCACGCAGAAGGTCGAGCGGACGTACAGCCCCGTGTAGTCACCTTTTGGCCAACGGCGGGTAGCGCGAGCCGCATTCGTATACGGAAGCGCTACTCGCCCGGTCAGAAGGCATTTACAGGCTGAGCATGTACACGTAATCTCCCGGGCGGCGGCCAGGAAGACCCCTGCGTCCGCTCTCCCCGACGCATCAGCTAGGAGTCAGCATGCGTGCGCTTGCCCGGATATCTCCCCTTATGCGCAGACGCCTTCTCGGCACGGCCGTTGTGGCCGGAACCCTGATGCTCACTCCCCTGTCGGCACCCACCGGAGTCGCGGCGGCCCAGGCTCCGGCCGCCGACTGCGCCGACACGGACACCCACACCGCGGCCCGCGAGGCCCGTCCCGCGCACGGCGGGACCGTCGCCGAACCCAACGAGATCAGCACCGCGAAGGCCCAGTCGATGGACGCCGATCTCCGGCAGAAGCTCGACAGGCTGCCGTCCTCCGGCAGCCGCAGCCTCGCCGCGGCCGCCTCCACGACCATCCCGGTGTACTTCCACGTCGTCCACGACGGGGCGACCGGCCGGCTCGGCTCCGCCGACATCAGCGCCCAGCTGAACGTCCTGAACGCGGCCTACGCCGGTCAGGGCACCGGGAACGTCGACTCCGGCTACCAGTTCACGCTGGCCGGCACCGACTACACCGACAACGCGGCCTGGTACAACGTCGGTTACGGCTCCACGGCGGAGAAGGCGATGAAGACGGCCCTGCGCAAGGGCGGCGCGAACGCGCTCAACGTCTACACCGCCAACCTCGGCGACGACCTCCTCGGCTGGGCCACCTTCCCCAGCTCCTACAAGTCCAGCCCCGCCATGGACGGCGTCGTCCTCCTCGACAAGTCCCTGCCCGGCGGCTCGGCCACCCACTACGACGAGGGCGACACCGCGACCCACGAGGTCGGCCACTGGATGGGGCTCTACCACACCTTCCAGGGCGGCTGTAACGGCAAGGGCGACTACGTCGACGACACCCCGGCCGAGAAGAGCGCCGCCTACGAGTGCCCGGTCGGCCGCGACACCTGCACCACCAAGACGGGCGTCGACCCGATCCACAACTTCATGGACTACACGTACGACGACTGCATGTACCAGTTCACCTCGGGCCAGGTGACGCGGATGCAGCAGAACTGGGCCGCCTACCGCGCCGCGGGCTGACCCTAGAGGGACTCCAGGAAGCCGAGCGCCACCCGCCAGGTGGCCTCGGCGGCCTCCTCGTCGTAGTCCGGCAGGTCGGGGTCGGTGTAGAGGTGGCCGGCCCCGGCGTATCTGTACACCTCGACGTCCGCGCCGACGCGGTTCATCTGCAGATACCAGGAGCTCAGCCAGTCGTCGGTCTCGAACTGGTCCGGCTCGGCGACATGCAGCTGGACCGGCAGGTCGTCCACGGACGCGGTGGCCGCGATGTCCGAGGTGCCGTGCAGAAGCAGCAGCCCGCGCGCCTTGTCGTCGCCGAGGGCGAGGGTCTGCGCGACGGAGGCGCCGAACGAGAACCCGGCGTACACCAGGCCCCGCGCCGAGTAGGGCGCGGCGGCCAGCACGGCCCGCTTGAGCAGCTCGTCCTTGCCGACCTGCTCCTTGAACTCCATGCCCTCCTCGACCGTCTCGAACGTATGCCCCTCGAAGAGGTCCGGCGTCCACACCTCGTGCCCGGCGGAGCGCAACCGGTCGGCGGCCTGTCGTACCGCGGGCCTCAGACCGTAGGTCGAGTGAAAGAGCATGATGTTCATGAGGCCATGGTGCCAGCCGGGTACGACAGTGCCGTTCCGCGGCCGTACCCACAACGCCGCCGAAGTCACATGTTCATGTCCGCCCCGGGCCGGTTAGGTTCGGGGTCATGGAGAACGTACTCCGCCCCCTGATCGTGATCGGCGGCTCGGTTCTGCTCACGCTGGTCATCGGCTGGGCAACGGACCTGCTGCTGCGCAAAGCCGACGGACGGCACCACGAGACCCCGCTGTGGGGTCTGCTGCGCCGTGGCCGCATCCCCTACCAGCTGGTGATCTGCGCGGCCCTGCTCAGAGGGGCCTACGACGAGGCACGGCTGCTGCGGGAGCACCGCGTCGGCATCGGGCAGGCGCTGACGCTGACGCTGATCGGGGCGACGGCCTGGCTGGTGATCCGGATCGCGGCCGCGGTCGTCGAGACGACGTACACGCGCTACGCGCGCGCCAGCCGCGATCCCGCCCGGGTCCGCCGGGTACGCACCCAGGTGACACTGATCACACGAGTGGTCGCCGCGGTCGTCGGTGTGGTCGCGGTCGCCGCGATGCTGCTGACGTTCCCGCCGATGCGCGCGGCCGGCGCCTCACTGCTGGCCTCGGCCGGCATCCTCGGCATCGTCGCCGGTGTCGCGGCGCAGTCCACGCTGAGCAACATGTTCGCGGGGCTGCAGATCGCGTTCGGCGACATGGTGCGCATAGGAGACACGGTCGTGGTGGACGGCGAGTGGGGCACGGTCGAGGAGATCACGCTGACCTTCCTGACCGTGCGGACGTGGGACGAGCGCCGGATCACGATGCCCGTCTCCTACTTCACGTCCAAGCCGTTCGAGAACTGGTCGCGCGGCGGTGCCCAGATGACCGGCATCGTCTACTGGCACCTGGACCACTCGGCGCCGATGGAGGAGATGCGCGAGAAACTCCGCGACATCCTGCGCGAATGCCCCGCCTGGGACGGCCGCGCCTGCGACCTGACCGTGACGGACTCCACCCCGAACACCATGCAGGTGCGGGCCCTGGTGACCGCCAAGGACGCGGACGACATCTGGACGGTCCGGGTCACGGTCCGCGAGCGCATGATCCAGTGGCTCTCCGAGAAGCACCCGCACGCCCTCCCCCGCGTCAACACGGCGGACGCGTCCCTGCCCCCGGGCACCAACGGCAGCCGCCCGTCCACCCCGGACGGCGCCCCCCGCCGCGCCTACGAGCCCCCGCGGACAGGCCGCTGACGCCCACTCACCTCGCAGATCGTGCAGGTCAACGCCCCCGCTCGGCACCCCCGTTGACCTGCACGATCTGCGAGGTGACGTGCCCGGCGCCCGGCGAGGCCAGCCAGTGCAGGGTGCCGGCGACGTCCCCGGGTGTCCCGGCGCGACCGTTCGAGGTGTCGGCGACGAGCCGGGCGCGGCGGGCGGGGTCGATGGCCGGCCCGAAGAACTCGGTGTCCTCGATGTAGCCGGGCGCGACGACGTTCACGGTGATCCCGCGGGGTCCGAGCTCCCGGGCCAGGTCATGGGCGTACGGGTGCAGCCCGGCCTTGGCCGCCGCGTACGCCCCGCTGCCGGACCCCCGGTAGGCGGCGATGGAGCTGACGAACAGCACCCGCCCGCCGGGCTCGGCGAGCCGGTCCTTCAGGGCCTCGGTGAGCAGGGCCGCGGACAGCAGATTGAGCCGGAAGTTGACGGTCCAGGCATGGGCCACGGCGTCCAGCGGATCGTCGCCGGAGGCGGGCGGTTCGAGCTGCCCGGTCCCGCCCGCGCTGTGGACCAGCACATCCACGGTCCCCAGCTCCCGGGCGACGAACCCGGCGACCCCACGCACCTGCGCCGTGTCACTGAGATCCGCCGCGTACGTCAGCGCCCCCGGCACCCCGGCCTTCTCCAGCACCCCGGCCCGCCGACCGAGCAGCAGCGCCCGGTCCCCGTCCGCCGCGAAGGCCCGCGCCGCCGCGAGCCCGATCCCCGTACCGCCACCACTGATCACGATGTTGCGAGACATGCCCCCACCCTAGGAAGGGCCGCCCGCACAGTCGTCGCCCTTTACACGACCGCCATACGACGGACAGATCACCGCAGGCTGCGCACGTCGAGGTGCCTCAGCACCCGGTCCACGACCTCGGGATCGGCCCCCGGCTCACTGCGCGCCGCCAGCACCTCGTGCCGCGCGGCGCTCATCATCTCGCTCTGGATCCGCCGGATCCGCCTCAGTCGCTTCACCCGCTGCTCGTGCGCCTCCCGCCGCTCCTCGTCCCCCATGTCCGGGCTGATCCGCACCCCGATCTCGAACGCCCGCCGCAGCAGCTGCTCGGTCAGCTCCTCCGACAGCTCCTCGACCTCCTCGATCTCCTTCAGCCGGCGCTTGGCCGCCTTGGCCGCCCGGACCGCCAGGGTCTTCTCGAACTCCTTCTCCCGCTCCGTGTCGGCCTTCACGCCGAGCTTCCTCACGAGCCAGGGCAGGGTCAGCCCCTGGAGCACGAGGGTCGCCATGATGACGCCGAACGCGATGAAGACGATCTCGTCCCGGTCGGGAAAGGCGGACCCGTCGTCGGTCTTCAGCGGGATCGCCAGGGCCAGCGCCACGGACGCCACCCCGCGCATCCCGGACCACCACATGACGACGGTCTCCCGCCAGGTCGTCGGGATCTCCTCGTCGTAGTCCTGCTTGGCGTGCAGCCGCTTGGCGACCCAGGTCGCGGGCAGCAGCCACAGCAGCCGTACGAGGACGACGACGCCCACGATCGCGGCCGCCCAGCCGAGCATCTCGCCCCACCGCCCGGACGCGGTCCGGATGGCGTTGTGCAGTTCGAGCCCGATCAGTCCGAAGGCCACGCCGGTGACCAGCGTGTCGACGATGTCCCAGAACGTGTGCCCGGCCAGCCGCGTGAGGACGTCGTCGGCGTCGGTGGCGTACTCGGCGAGGAAGAGGGCGGTGGTGAGCACCGCGAGCACCCCGGAGCCGTGCAGCTCCTCGGCCATCACATAGGAGGCGTACGGCACCAGGAGGGAGAGGCCGATCTGCAGGGTCGCGTCGTCGAGCACGTCCATGAGCTTGTTGGCGCCCCAGCCGAGGGCGAGGCCGACGACGAGGGCGACCACGGCGGACAGCACCAGGTCGAGACCGGCCCGCCAGGGCGAGAACGTGCCGCTGACGGCCGCGGCGATCGCCACGTGGTACAGCACGATCGCCGTCACGTCGTTGAAGAGCCCCTCGCCCTCCAGGATCGACACCAGTCGGCGCGGCAACCCGAGCTGCCCGGCGACGGCGGTCGCCGCGACCGGGTCGGGCGGTGCGACCAGCGCCCCGAGGGCCACGGCCGCGGCGATCGGCAGGCCCGGCACGATCGCGCCCGCGACGACGGCCACACACAGGGTGGTGACGAACACCAGCGCCACGGCGAGCAGGAAGATCGGTCTGATGTTGGCCGCGAACTGCCGCCAGGACGTCCTCCGTACGGCGGCGTAGAGCAGCGGCGGCAGCAGGAGCGGCAGGATCAGCTCCGGCGAGATCTCGACGTTGGGCACGAAGTCGAGCAGCGCGAGGACTATCCCGAGCAGGGTCATCAGCACCGGAGCCGGCAACCCGACCCGGTCGCCGACCGGGACGCTCACCACGGCCCCGAGCAACAGCACGAACAGCAGGGCCAACTGATCCACGGTCAGCACTCCGATGAGCTCTGGACGTTCGGACGACAGACCTCAAGCCTGCCACGCCCCGGTTCCCACCAGCGCTTTCGGCACCCTGTGTCACCGGGCACACCCCGCGCTACAGAGCGCGCCGCATCCCCTGGTGCGCCATCCCCGCCTCCAGGTACTCCGGCCCGTAGGCCTCGTACCCCAGCCGCTCGTAGAACCCCAGCGCATGCGTCTGCGCGTGCAGATCCACCGCCGCCAGCCCCAGCGCGCGTGCCGCGTCCTCGATGGCCCGCACCAGCGCGACCCCGATCCCCAGTCCGCGCGCCTCCTGGGTGACGCCGAGCCGCCCGAGCGACCCCAGCGTCAGGTCACCGCCGACCTTCTCCGCGGCCGCGGAACCGTACAGCAGCCGCCCGGTGCCCAGCGGCACCCCGTCCTCCCGCACGGCCAGCACATGCACCGCCACGGCGTCGTACGCGTCGTACTCCAGGTCCTCCGGCACTCCCTGCTCGGCGACGAAGACCTCCTTGCGCACCGCAAAGCACTGCTCGCGGTCGGCGCGGTCCTCGGCGACCCGGACCGCGTACGACGGCAGGCTCATCCGTACGTCTCCTCGCGGACCTGGTCCAGGGCCTTCTGCAGGTCGGCCGGGTAGTCGCTCTCGAACTCGACCCACTGTCCGTCCCCGGGGTGCTCGAAGCCGAGGCGGACGGCGTGCAGCCACTGGCGGGACAGGTGCAGCCGCTTGGCGAGGGTCGGGTCGGCGCCGTAGGTCAGGTCGCCGACGCAGGGGTGGCGGTGGGCGGCCATGTGGACGCGGATCTGGTGGGTGCGGCCGGTCTCCAGCTTCACGTCGAGCAGGGAGGCCGCGCGGAACGCCTCGATGAGGTCGTAGTGGGTGACCGACGGCTTGCCCTCGGCCGTGACCGCCCACTTGTAGTCGTGCTGGGGGTGGCGGCCGATGGGCGCGTCGATGGTGCCGCTGGTCGGGTCCGGGTGACCCTGCACGAGCGTGTGGTAGCGCTTGTCGACCGTGCGCTCCTTGAACTGGCGCTTGAGCGAGGTGTACGCCCGCTCCGACTTGGCGACCGTCATGAGGCCGGAGGTGCCGACGTCCAGCCGGTGCACGATGCCCTGGCGCTCGGCGGCGCCGGAGGTCGAGATCCGGTAGCCGGCCGCGGCGAGACCGCCGATGACGGTCGGCCCGCTCCAGCCCGGCGAGGGGTGCGCGGCGACGCCGACGGGCTTGACGATCACGACCACGTCGTCGTCGTCGTGCACGATCTCCATGCCCTCGACGGGCTCGGCGACGATCTGCACGGGCGCCGGCGCCTGCGGCATCTCCACCTCGAGCCAGGCGCCGCCGTGGACCCGCTCGGACTTCCCTACCACCGACCCGTCGACCGTGACCTTCCCCGCGGCGGCGAGCTCCGCGGCCTTGGTACGGGAGAAGCCGAGCATGCGGGAGATGGCGGCGTCGACACGCTCGCCCTCCAGGCCGTCGGGCACGGGCAGGGTACGGATCTCGGGAATCGGGCTCACCCGACGAGTATGCAGGACAGCGCCGACGGCCCCGACGCGAGCCTGTGGAAAACCCTCGGCCGGGACCCCTCGACCCCTCAGTCCTTGTGGACGGTCCCGTCCGGGTCGAGACCCTTGAAGGACAGCAGCACGATCAGGATGCCGCCGCACACGATCGCCGAGTCGGCCAGGTTGAACACCGCGAAGTGCTTGGGCGCGATGAAGTCCACGACCGCGCCCTCGAAGACGCCGGGCGAGCGGAAGATCCGGTCCGTGAGGTTGCCGAGCGCACCGCCCAGCAGCATGCCCAGCGCAATGGCCCAGGGCAGGCTGTAGAGCTTGCGGGCGAGCCGGGCGATCACCACGATCACGGCGGCCGCGATCACCGTGAAGATCACGGTGAAGGCCTCGCCGAAGCCGAAGGCCGCGCCCGCGTTGCGGATCGCCTCGAACTTCAGCCAGTCCCCGATGATCTCGATCGGCGCGTGGTGCTCCAGCTTGGCGACCACGATCATCTTGCTGACCAGGTCGAGGGCGTACGCGAACGTGGCGACCGCGAACAGCACGGCGATCCGCCGCTTCCCCCGGGGCCGCGCCTCGGCGCCCGCCTGCCCCTCCGCACCGGACGACTGCTCCGGCTCGGTCTCCGCCCCCTCCGGGGAGTCCGGCGTACCGATGATGCGCTCCGCCTCTGCCACGTGTGTCCCTCGACCTAGGTACCTGACTGACGACGAGGGTACGGCACGCCCCTCCGCACCCTCAGTACCGGCGTTCCTGCTTCTGCTTGCACTCCACGCAGAGCGTGGCGCGCGGGAATGCCTGCATACGCGCCTTGCCGATGGCGTTGCCGCAGTTCTCGCACAGGCCGTAGGTGCCCGCGTCGAGCCGCTCCAGGGCGCGCTCGGTCTGGATCAGCATCTCGCGCGCGTTGGCCGCGAGGGCCATCTCGTGCTCGCGCGTGATGTTCTTCGTGCCGGTATCGGCGTCGTCGTCGCCCGCGCCGTCCCCGGAGTCCCGCATCAGGCCCACCAGGGACTGCTCGGACGTCGTGATCTCGGCGCTCAGCCGCAGCGCCTCGGACTGCAACTCGGTACGCGCCTCCTGGACCTCCTCCGGCGTCCAGGGGTCCTCGCCGGGGCGGACCGCGAGCTCGCCCGGCTCCACCGCCGCGGCGAGGCGTGCCTTGGGGACGGCGGTCTGGTCCGCCGTGGCCGTGCCAGGAGTCTTCTTCGCAACCACCGTCGTGGCTCCCGTCTGCTTCGCGGCCTGCGCCGCGCCCGCCTTCTCGGCCGTGCTCTTGCCGGCCGCACTCTTCGTGGAGGTGCTCTTCGCGACAGCGGTCTTCTTGGCTGCCGTCTTCTTCGCCGCCGTCTTCTTGGCAGTCGCCTTCTTGGCCGCCGATTTCCTGGCCGCCGTCTTCTTCGCGGCGGCCTTCTTGGCCGCCGGTCTCTCGGACCCCTCCTCCTCGACGGCCTCCCGCGCGGGAGCCGCCTTGGACGCCGTGGCCTTCTTGGCCGCGGTCTTCTTCGCGGGGCTCTTGGCCGCCGCCTTCCTCGCGGCGCCGGCCACCGTCTTCACGGCCTTGGCGGCACGCCCCTCGGCACCCCCCTGTGCGCTCTTCTTCCCACCCACGTCCTTGGCCGCACCATCGGAGGCCTTGGCAGCCCCCGAACTGCCCGACGCCGACTGCTGTACGGCGGTCTTCTTCGCCACCATGGCCGCGGCCCCTTCACATATTGTGATCTTGCACGCGAATCGTGCTGGGACGATAAATCGACTCGAGTCCCACGGCAACGGGGCACACCGCCCGATTCGCCCGGCTCGCGCTGGGGCGCGCCGAACCTGCATGCGTTGTGCCCAGCTCCCCGCCGGGTAATCCGCCGTGCCGTGCGTCCCAGAATCCGAACACGCGTACCGCTCCATTCGGGTCACTCCCCGCCGCGAGACGCCCATGTCCCCCGGCCCCCAAAAACCGGTCGGCCGCTGTCCGTGCGGCCCCGTACACTGGGCGGAGCGAAAAGCTTGGATGGGGACGAGTAGCGGCGTACGCAGCCCAGAGCGACCCGGGGACGGTGGAAGCCCGGGGGCGAGCGCGACGTGAAGATCACCCCGGAGCCGCCGGAAGAAGCCCCACGCGGGGTGGTAGACCCGGCATCGCGACCCCAATGAGGGGGCTCATCGGTGCGGAAGACGCACCGGGGAGCCAAGGAGGGTGGTACCGCGGGAGCGCGCCGAAACCGGCGTACACAAGACAGCTCTCGTCCCTCCGGACGGAAGGCAGCAAGTCCGCCGGAGGAAGCTCGCTGATGACATCGCCTACGTACCGCCAGGTGCCCGCCCAGGTCGACCTGCCCGCCCTCGAGCACGCCGTGCTCGAGTTCTGGCGCGAGCAGAAGATCTTCGCCAAGAGCCTGGAGCAGTCCGAGGGCCGCCCCGAGTGGGTGTTCTACGAGGGCCCGCCCACCGCCAACGGCATGCCCGGCGCCCACCACATCGAGGCGCGCGTCTTCAAGGACGTCTTCCCCCGCTTCCGCACCATGCGCGGCTACCACGTGGCCCGCAAGGCCGGCTGGGACTGCCACGGCCTCCCGGTGGAGCTCGCGGTGGAGAAGGAGCTCGGCTTCTCCGGCAAGCAGGACATCGAGGCGTACGGCATCGCGGAGTTCAACGCCAGGTGCCGCGACTCCGTGCTGCGCCACACCGACGCCTTCTCCGAGCTGACGACCCGCATGGGCTACTGGGTCGACCTCGACGACGCCTACGTCACGATGGACCCCGAGTACATCGAGTCCGTCTGGTGGTCGCTCAAGGAGATCTTCAACAAGGGCCTGCTGGTCCAGGACCACCGCGTCGCCCCCTGGTGCCCCCGCTGCGGCACCGGCCTTTCCGACCACGAGCTGGCGCAGGGCTACGAGACGGTCGTCGACCCGTCCGTGTACGTCCGTTTCCCGCTCACCTCCGGTCCGCTCGCCGGTGAGGCCGCGCTCCTGGTGTGGACGACCACGCCCTGGACGCTGGTCTCCAACACCGCGGTCGCCGCCCATCCCGAGGTCACCTACGTCGTGGTGAGCGACGGCCAGGAGAAGCTCGTCGTCGCCGAGCCGCTCGTCGCCAAGTCGCTCGGCGAGGGCTGGGAGACCACCGGCCAGTCCTTCACCGGCGCCGAGATGGAGCGCTGGACCTATCAACGTCCGTTCGAGCTCGTGGAGTTCCCGGAAGCGGCGCATTTCGTCGTCAACGCCGAGTACGTCACGACCGAGGACGGTACGGGCCTGGTCCATCAGTCCCCGGCCTTCGGTGAGGACGACCTCAAGGTCTGCCGCGCGTACGGCCTGCCCGTGGTGAACCCCGTCCGCCCCGACGGCACCTTCGAGGAGGACGTCCCCCTGGTCGGTGGCGTCTTCTTCAAGAAGGCGGACGAAAAGCTCACCGCGGACCTCCAGCAGCGCGGCCTCCTCTTCAAGCACATCCCGTACGAGCACAGCTACCCGCACTGCTGGCGCTGCCACACCGCGCTCCTCTACTACGCGCAGCCGTCCTGGTACATCCGCACCACCGAGGTCAAGAACCGTCTCCTCCAGGAGAACGAGAAGACCAACTGGTTCCCCGACACGGTCAAGCACGGCCGCTTCGGCGACTGGCTGCAGAACAACATCGACTGGGCGCTGTCCCGCAACCGCTACTGGGGCACCCCGCTGCCGATCTGGCGCTGCGAGGACGACCACCTGACCGTGGTCGGCTCCCGCGCGGAGCTCACCGGGCTGACGGGCACGGACCAGTCGGGCCTGGACCCGCACCGCCCGTTCATCGACGACGTCACCTTCGACTGCCCGCAGTGCGCGAAGACGGCCACGCGCGTGCCGGAGGTCATCGACGCCTGGTACGACTCGGGTTCGATGCCGTTCGCGCAGTGGGGCTACCCGTACAAGAACAAGGAGTTGTTCGAGAGCCGGTACCCGGCGCAGTTCATCTCCGAGGCCATCGACCAGACGCGCGGCTGGTTCTACACCCTCATGGCGATCGGCACCCTGGTCTTCGACAAGTCCTCGTACGAGAACGTCGTGTGCCTCGGCCACATCCTCGCCGAGGACGGCCGCAAGATGTCCAAGCACCTGGGCAACATCCTGCAGCCGATCCCGCTGATGGACCAGCACGGCGCGGACGCGGTGCGCTGGTTCATGGCGGCCGGCGGTTCCCCGTGGGCGGCCCGCCGCGTGGGCCACGGCACCATCCAGGAGGTCGTCCGCAAGACGCTCCTGACGTACTGGAACACGGTCGCCTTCCAGGCCCTGTACGCGCGCACGTCGAACTGGGCGCCGTCCGCGGCCGACCCGGCCCCGGCCGACCGCCCGATCCTGGACCGCTGGCTGCTGTCCGAACTCCACGCGCTCACCGACCAGGTGACGCAGGCTCTGGAGGCCTACGACACCCAGCGCGCCGGCAAGCTGCTGTCCGCGTTCGTCGACGACCTGTCCAACTGGTACGTCCGCCGCTCCCGTCGCCGCTTCTGGCAGGGCGACAAGGCCGCGCTGCGCACGCTGCACGAGGTCGTCGAGACGGTGACGAAGCTGATGGCCCCGCTGACCCCGTTCATCACCGAGCGGGTCTGGCAGGACCTGGTGGTTCCGGTCTCCCCGGGCGCCCCGGAGTCGGTGCACCTGGCGTCCTGGCCGGAGGCGGACATCGACGCCATCGACCCGGAGCTGTCGAAGCAGATGGTCCTGGTGCGCCGGCTCGTGGAGCTGGGCCGGGCCACGCGCGCGGAGTCGGGCGTGAAGACCCGCCAGCCGCTGTCCCGTGCGCTCATCGCCGCGACCGGCTTCGACGCCCTCGACCGTGAACTGCACGCGCAGATCACGGAGGAGCTGAACGTCGAGGCGCTGGCGTCGCTGAGCGAGGTCGGCGGCAGCCTGGTGGACACCACCGCCAAGGCCAACTTCCGCGCCCTGGGCAAGCGTTTCGGCAAGCGCGTCCAGGACGTGGCGAAGGCCGTCGCGAACGCCGACGCGGCCGGCCTGTCCCTCGCCCTGCGCGAGGGCACGGCGTCGGTCGAGGTCGACGGCGAGACGATCACCCTGGCCCCGGACGAGGTGATCATCACGGAGACCCCGCGCGAGGGCTGGTCGGTGGCGTCCGACTCGGGTGCGACGGTCGCTCTCGACCTGGAGATCACCGAGGAGCTGCGGCAGGCGGGCCTGGCCCGTGACGCGATCCGTCTGATCCAGGAGGCCCGCAAGAACAGCGGCCTCGACGTGGCCGACCGCATCGCGCTGCGCTGGACGTCCACGGACCCGGCGGTGCTCGCCGCCCTGACCGAGCACGCGGGCCTGATCGCCGACGAGGTCCTGGCGACCGACTTCCAGCAGAGTGAGGCGGACGCCACATACGGCGATGCCTTCACCGACGAGGGTCTGTCGCTGACGTTCCGCCTGCGCAAGGCGTAACCGCAAGACAGCCGAGGGCCCGGTCTCCCACTCGGGAGGCCGGGCCCTTCCGTTTCCCTCGCCCGCACGGACTCATACGCGGACACAGACACAGGGCATGACGATCAACACGCGTAAAAGGGGCGAGCCCCGGACCGGAGTCCGGGGCTCGCCCCTTTGAACGCTGCCGACGCCTATGGCGTACTACAACTCGTCAGTTGTCGTCCTCGTCGATGAGGAACCCGCGCATCGGCGACGGGGCCTGGCCCATCGGGCCGGGGCCCTGCGGCCGGACCGGAGCCATCGGCTGGGTCATGGCGGGAGACATCTGCTGCTGGCCGCCGTAGGACGGGGCGGCCGGAGCCGGGCCACCGCCCATGCCGCCCGGGTTGCCACCGTACGACGGGGCGCTCGCGCCGGCCGGGGCCATGGAGGGCGCCGGGGACGGCGGAAGCGACGCGGTCGCGGGCGTGCGCGGCGGGGCCAGCGAGTCGTCGGCCTGGGTCTCCAGCTGACGCAGCTGCGACTCCAGGTAGGACTTCAGCCGCGTGCGGTACTCGCGCTCGAAGCCGCGCAGATCCTCGACCTTGCGCTCCAGCGTGGCGCGGGCGGACTCCAGGGAGCCCATCGCGACGCGGTGCTTCTCCTGCGCGTCCCGCTCCAGGGCGTCGGCCTTGGCACGGGCGTCACGCTCGAGACCCTCGGCACGCGAACGCGCCTCGCCGACGATCTTGTTGGCCTCGGAACGGGCCTCGGCGATCGCCTGGTCGGCGGTCTGCTGGGCCAGCGAGAGGACGCGCGCGGCGCTGTCGCCACCGGGGCCCTGACCGTGGCCACCCATGGGGCCACCGCCCATGGGGCCACCCATAGGACCGCCCATGGGGCCGCCCATCTGCTGCTGCATGGGGGGCTGGCCACCCATCGGACCCTGGCCCATCGGACCGGGACCCTGACCCATCGGGCCGGGACCCTGCGGGCCACCCTGCCCGCTGGGACCGGCAGGCAGCTGCGGCGCACCGCTCGGCAGCTGGGGCGGGCCGCCCATGGGACCGCCCATCTGCTGCTGCGGCGGGCCCGATATGCCGGCCGGCACGGGGCCGCCGGGCCCACGCATGCCCTGCTGCTGCATTCCGCCCTGCTGGGGCATACCCTGCTGCGGCATGCCCTGCTGTTGCATTCCGCCCTGCTGCTGATCCTGGGGGCCGCCGGGGCCCTCCGGAGGCTTGCGCATGTTCTGCTGGTTCTGGGCAGCAGCACGCGTCGCCGCGGCCAGTTTGGCGCGCAGGTCCTCGTTCTCGCGCAGCAGGCGCGTCAGTTCGGCTTCGACCTCATCGAGGAAGGCATCGACCTCGTCCTCGTCATAGCCTTCTCGGAGGCGGACGGTCGTGAACTGCTTGTTCCGCACGTCCTCGGGGGTCAACGGCATCTCTTCACCTCAACGTAGTCATCGGCAGTCGGCAAGACCGTATCGTCCACTGTCACCTCGCGAGATTCCCCACGATGGAGATCAAGATGTAGACGATGATCATCAGTACGAAGAAGGACAGGTCGAGCGCCACGCCCCCGAGACGCAGCGGCGGGATGAACCGCCGCAGAAGCTTCAGCGGTGGATCGGTGACAGTGTAGGTGGCCTCCAGAACGACCACCATCGCCTTGCCAGGTTGCCACGAGCGGGCGAACTGGAAGACGTAGTCCATGACCAACCGGAAGATGAGCACGATGAGGAACACCATCAGCGCGATGTAGATCACCTGCGCGAACACGCTCATGGCCTGTCTTTCCCTCTCCCCTGTTCCGCACTTCTTACCGGTCGGCTGTCTCAGCTCTGATTGAAGAACCCGCCCTCTGCGATACGGGCCTTGTCCTCCGCCGTGACATCGACGTTAGCAGGCGACAACAGGAACACCTTCTGCGTCACCCGCTCGATGCTGCCGTGAAGACCAAACACCAAACCAGCCGCAAAGTCGACAAGTCGCTTGGCGTCTGTGTCATCCATCTCAGTCAGATTCATGATCACCGGGGTGCCCTCACGGAAGTGTTCCCCGATGGTACGGGCCTCGTTGTAGGTCCGCGGGTGAAGCGTGGTGATCCGGTAAGGCTCTCGTTCCGACACGACCTTGGGCATGATCACCGGTGCGTTCTTCTCCAGGCTTTGACGTTCTTGTGTGATGGATGCCACGGGCGCGATGCGCGCGGGACGTCCGGATTCAGCGGCCAGCGAAGCGGAACGGGCGACCGGCTCGCGCGATACCGACGGCTGTACGATTCGCACCTCTTCGTCCCTTTGGGACTGATGTGCACTGTGTGCCTGGTGCACCGGCTCATGCCGCCGGTGGTCACGCTCGAGCTCCGGGTCCAGTTCGGGTTCGAAGTCGTCGTCGGGGTCAAAACCGCGGCCGTCGTAACCATCGTCCTCCACGAGGCCGAGGTAGACCGCCATCTTGCGCATCGCGCCGGCCATGCTCTGAGTCCTCCGCTCTGTGGTGGATCGGCTGACGAACTGCCAAGTGCCCGCGATCCACGTGGCCTTTACACCCGCCTTTCGGCGGTAATGACCATATTTTCTGCTGTGGTCCGACTTCCTGGCGACGTTACCCGAGCCTCGCGCGGACTCCGAGTACCGCCGTACCGACGCGCACATGTGTCGCTCCGGCCGCCACAGCCTGCTCGAGATCCGCACTCATCCCTGCCGACACCATGTTCGCAGCCGGATGGGCTCGGCGCAGGTCGGTCGACAAATCCATCAGCCACTCGAATGCCGCGAGTTCGCGTCCGGCGTACACACCGGTGAGGGGTGCGACGGTCATCAGACCCGCCAGCCGCAGACCCGGTGCCGCTGCCACGAGTTCGCCCAACTCTTCGATTCCGTCGGGTGCGACACCCCCGCGCTCCCCGCGTCCGCCTTCGTTCGCGTCGAGCGCGACCTGGATCAGACAACCGAGTTCCCGCCCCTGCCGCTCCGCTTCCTTGGAGAGCGCCGTGACGAGTCGGGCGCGGTCGACGGACTGCACCATATCGGCATAACCAGCCACAGAACGCACCTTGTTGGTCTGCAACTGACCAACGAAGTGCCAAGTCAGCGGCAAATCCGAGCACTCGGCAGCCTTCGGTGCCGCGTCCTGGTCCTTGTTCTCGGCGACGTCGCGCACACCGAGCTCCGACAGCATGCGCACATCGCTCGCGGGGTAGGTCTTGGTGACCACGATCAGGGTCACCTCCTCGCGCTTGCGCCCCGCGGCCGCGCACGCGGCGGCGATACGGTCCTCCACCCGCGCCAGGTTTGCGGCGAGTTCGCCCTTACGGTCCGTCATGCTCTCTCAGTCCAGCCAGACATATCCCGCGAGTCGCCCCGTGGTGCGATCGCGGCGGTAGGAGAAGTGGTCGCCCGACTCGAGCGTGCACACCGGCGACTGCTCCCGGTCGCGCACCCCGAGCCGTTCGAGCTGCGCGTGCACTCCGGCGGTCACGTCCACCGCGGGAGTGCCCCAGCTCGTCTCGGCGTACGCCGCCGGTTCGACGGCGCTCACGTCGGCGCGCATCGCGTCCGGCACCTCGTAGCACCGGCCGCAGACGGCGGGTCCGGTGCGGGCGACGATCCGGGCGGGCTCGGCGCCGAGTCCGGTCATGGCCCGTACGGCGGCGGGGACGACCCCGGCGATCATGCCGGGCCGCCCCGCGTGGGCCGCGCCGACGACTCCGGCCACCGGGTCGGCGAGCAGAACGGGCGTGCAGTCGGCGGTGAGGACGGCGAGGGCGAGGCCGCGCTCGGCGGTGACGACGGCGTCGACCTCCGGCACCGGACGGTCACCCCACGCCTCGGAGACCACGGCCACCTCCGCCCCGTGCACCTGGTTCATCCAGACCACCCGGCCGGGTTCGATCCCCAGCGACTTGGCGGCCAGTTCGCGATTCGTACGTACGGCGTCAGCGTCGTCGCCGACCGCCCCGCCGAGGTTGAGCTCCTCGTACGGAACGGCGCTCACCCCGCCCCACCTGTCGGTGAAGGCGAAGTGCGCGCCGCTCACGGTGTCGCGCTGTCCTATCACTTCAGGAAGTCCGGCACGTCCAGCTCCTCGGCCGCGCTGTCCGAGTAGGTCCGCGACGGCGGGACCGGCGGGGCGACCGGGAGGTCGGCCACCGGCTCGGGCGCGGACTCCGGCTCCTCCTTCGGCGTGACGCTGCCGAGCGAGCCGAAGGACGGCCGGCTCTCGGTCTGCCGTGCCGGGGTGGGCTCCTCGCGGCGCGCCGAGGACGAGGACGAACCGAGGACGGTGTCCCGGCGGGCCGGCGGCTGGCCGCCGTCGAAGCCGGCCGCGATCACGGTGACCCGGACCTCGTCGCCGAGGGCGTCGTCGATGACCGCGCCGAAGATGATGTTGGCCTCGGGGTGAGCCGCCTCGGAGACCAGCTGGGCCGCCTCGTTGATCTCGAACAGACCGAGGTCGGAGCCGCCGGAGATGGAGAGGAGGACGCCGCGGGCGCCGTCGATGGAGGCCTCGAGGAGCGGCGAGGAGATCGCCATCTCGGCGGCGGCCACCGCGCGGTCGTCGCCGCGGGCCGAGCCGATGCCCATGAGCGCCGAACCGGCCTCGGACATGACCGACTTGACGTCGGCGAAGTCGAGGTTGATCAGACCCGGCGTGGTGATGAGGTCGGTGATGCCCTGAACACCGGAGAGCAGGACCTGGTCGGCCGACTTGAAGGCGTCGAGGACCGAGACCTGGCGGTCCGAGATGGACAGCAGCCGGTCGTTCGGGATGACGATGAGGGTGTCGACCTCTTCGCGGAGTTCCGCGATGCCGTCCTCGGCCTGGTTGGCGCGACGGCGGCCCTCGAAGGTGAAGGGGCGGGTGACCACGCCGATGGTGAGGGCGCCGAGGTTGCGGGCGATGTTGGCCACGACGGGCGCGCCGCCGGTGCCGGTGCCGCCGCCCTCGCCGGCCGTCACGAAGACCATGTCGGCCCCCTTGAGGACCTCCTCGATCTCCTCGCGGTGGTCCTCGGCCGCCTTGCGGCCGACGGCCGGGTTGGCTCCGGCGCCGAGTCCGCGGGTGAGTTCACGGCCGACGTCGAGCTTGACGTCGGCGTCGCTCATCAACAGCGCCTGAGCGTCGGTGTTGATGGCGATGAACTCGACGCCCTTGAGACCGACCTCGATCATCCGGTTGATGGCATTGACACCACCGCCGCCGACACCGATGACTTTGATGACTGCGAGGTAGTTCTGCGGTGCTGCCACGTCGAAGGCCTCTCGCCTCGAGTTACGTGTCGTCGTCTCGCGGGTGATGCGATACGCGACGGATGCCGAATGGGACGGTCCATAGCGCCGACCCGAACCCTAACGTTGAAGTTTAGGGTTACCAGTGTGTCTGTTCCCTGGAGTCTTCTGAACAGGACACTAAGTCGACAAGTGGCGCACGTTCAACGAACACGCCGAACCTCCCGTTTTTCTTTTCACCCTATGTGATCAGCCGTAGCGGTAGCCAACCAGGGTGCTGGCCTGCGCGGATGTACGTCAACTCCCTGATGACGCAGGGGCGGTGGGAACCGAGACGTCGAAGTACCGCGCATCGGGAGCCGCTTTCAGCAGTGCCGTGAGCGTACGGGCCTTGGCGGCACCCTTCTCGCCACTCCCCCACGCGACGGTCCTGCCGTCGCTCAACTCCAGTGAGATGTCGTCGTAGGAACGCACCTTGACGGTCCGGGCAATCTTCGCGACGGCGGCCGGAATGTCACCGGCGACCCGGACGGCTTCGCGCACGAGCCGGTCCTCGCCGAAGCGGCGCAGGTTCGCGGCGCCGGAACCCGACGCGGAGACCGTCAATTCCAGTGCGGGAACGCCTTTGGGGGCCTGGGAAACCGTGGCAAAACGGACGCCGTCATCGTCCACTTCGACAAACTTTCCGCCCTTTTCGACAATCAGAACCGGAGTGCGCTCAACCACTTTCAGGCCGATTCCATGGGGCCAGGAGCGGACCACGTCAACCGAGTCAATTCGGGGCAATTTCCGGAGCAACCGTGCCTCAATCGCATCGGTGTCGACGGAAATCAGCGGCGATCCGACCGGTACGTCGGCCGCCTCGCGGACCTGTCCGGGCGTCAGAACGTCGGTACCGGAGACGGACACCCGCTCCACGCGCAGCCACTGCGAGCCGTACAGAGCCCAGACGCCGCCCGCGCCCAGCAGGACCAGGACGACGGCGAGAACGATGATCGTACGAGGCTGAGGGACCCTCAACCGTCGGACAGGGGGCGGGCCGGACGACTCCTGCTGGCGTTCACCGCGCTCGGCGGTCGTCGTTCCGGCCACGCTCCCTGCCCTTCGTCACATGTGCCTAGTGGTGTGCACGGTTGGCGGCGATCGCCTCGTACACCATGCCGACGAGCAGGTCGTCGGCGTCTCGGCGGCCGAACTCGGCGGCGGCGCGGGACATCTGGTAGAGCCGGTGCGGGTCGGCGAGCACGGGCAGCACGTTCTGCTGGACCCACTCGGGGGTGAGCTCCGCGTCGTCGACCAGCAGACCCCCGCCCGCCTTGACCACCGGCTGGGCGTTGAGCCGCTGTTCGCCGTTGCCGATGGGCAGTGGGACGTAGGCGGCCGGCAGTCCGACGGCGGAGAGTTCGGCGACGGTCATCGCGCCCGCGCGGCAGAGCATCATGTCGGCCGCGGCGTACGCGAGGTCCATCCGGTCCACGTACGGTACCGGGATGTACGGGGGCATCCCCGGCATCTGGTGCACCTGCGGCAGTTCGTTCTTCGGGCCGACCGCGTGCAGGACCTGGATGCCGGCCTGCTGGAGCCACGGGGCGACCTGCTGCACGACCTCGTTGAGGCGACGGGCACCCTGGGAGCCGCCGGAGACCAGGAGGGTCGGCAGGTTGGGGTCGAGGCCGAACATCGCGCGGGCCTCGGGGCGGACCGCGGCCCGGTCGAGGGTGGCGATGGTGCGGCGCAGCGGGATGCCGATGTAGCGGGCGCCCCGGAGCTTGCTGTCCGGGGTGGAGACGGCGACCTGGGCGGCGTACCGCGAGCCGATCTTGTTGGCGAGACCGGGGCGGGCGTTGGCCTCGTGGATGATGATCGGCACCCCGAGCCGCTTGGCGGCGAGATAGCCGGGCAGGGCCACGTAGCCGCCGAAGCCGACGACGGCGTCCGCCTTGGTGCGCTCCAGGATCTGCTCGGCGGCCTTGATCGTGCCGCGCAGCCGGCCCGGGACGGTGATCAGCTCGGGGGTGGGCTTGCGTGGCAGCGGCACCGCCGGGATCAGCGCGAGTTCATAGCCCCGCTGCGGGACGAGCGTGGTCTCCAGGCCGCGCTCCGTGCCGAGGGCCGTGATCCCCACGGTCGGGTCCTGCCTGCGCAGGGCGTCCGCGAGGGCGAGCGCGGGCTCGATGTGGCCGGCGGTCCCCCCACCGGCGAGTACGACATGCACCGAAATTCACCGCTCTCCGGACGAACGCGCCGAGGCACGCCGTCGCATCGTGTTCCATCTCCGAGGCCCCGTGGGTCTCCCGCCACCCCGCTTTCTACCAAAGCGGGGCTGCCGCAGCGAAAGCGCTGCCCGTGCAGCGGGCTCGTCACGTGCGAAGGCGATCAGCAGCCCGATGGCGAACATGGTCGGCAGCAGGGCGGATCCTCCGTAGGAGAACAGCGGGAGCGGGACACCGGCGATCGGCAGCAGGCCGAGCACCGCACCGATGTTGATCACCGCCTGTGCGGTGATCCAGGTGGTCACGCCTCCCGCGGCATACCTGACGAAGGGGTCCTCCGTGCGGCCGGCCACGCGGATACCCGCATAGCCTAGAGCCGCGAAGAGGGCGAGCACCGACAGCGTCCCCGCCAGGCCCAGCTCCTCACCGGTGACGGCGAAGATGAAGTCCGTGTGCGCTTCCGGGAGTTGGCCCCATTTTTCCACACTGGCGCCGAGCCCGGAGCCGAAGATTCCACCGGATGCGAGCGCGTAGATTCCGTGCACGGCCTGCCAGCAGGCGTCGCCAGGACCCGGGTCGGTGGCGCCGATGCACTGGAGGCGGGCCATCCGGTTGGGGCTGGTCTTGATGAGGACCATGCCGATCGCGGCGGCGACCGACAGTACCCCGACGAACAGCCGGGTCGGCGCCCCCGCGAGCCACAGAAGGCCGAAAAGGATCGCTGTGAGGATGATCGCGGTACCCATGTCGCCGCCGAGCATGATCAGCCCGAGCAGCATGAAGGCGGCGGGGACGAGCGGCACCAGCATGTGCTTCCACTGGGTCAGCAGCTTCTTGTCCTGCTTGCGGGCCAGCAGGTCGGCGCCCCACAGCACGAGGGCGAGCTTGCCGAACTCGCTGGGCTGGATCTGGAAGGAACCGCCGAGCGCGATCCAGTTCTGGTTGCCGTTGACCGCCATCCCTATCCCCGGCACCTGCACCAGCGCCATGAGGAACACGGCGCCCGCGAGGATCGGGTAGGCCAGCGCCCGGTGCAGCTTCACCGGCATCCGCGAGGCGACGAGCAGCAGTACGGCGCCGATCGCCGCGGCGAGGAGCTGCTTGCGGAAGAAGTACGAGCCCGGCAGCGACATCTGCAGCGCCTTGATCTGGGAGGCCGAGTAGACCATCACCAGACCGAGCACGGTGATCAGCAGACTGCCGCCGAGGATCAGGTAGTACGCCGTCAGCGGCCGGTCCCAGGCGTCACGCGCGCGCGTGTAGAGCCGCAGGACGGGATTCTGGCGCACTGTCCGGGAGGCGGCGGGACGTCTGACGGCCCGCTGCACGGGCGGTCGGCCGGTACGGCTGCTGGGCATCAGAGCCTCCGCTACGTCGGTCAGGAGCCGAGTTCGCGAACCGCCTCCGCGAACGCGTCACCGCGCTTGTTGTAGTTGGTGAACATGTCCATGGAGGCACAGGCCGGGGCCAGCAGCACCGTGTCGCCGGGCTGTGCCAGCCGCTTCGCCTCCGTCACCGCCTGGAGCATCGCCCCAGTGTCGGTCCGGTCGAGGTCGACCACGGGTACTTCCGGCGCGTGTCGCGCGAGGGCTTCGCGGATCAGGGCCCGGTCGGCACCGATCAGGACCACGGCCCGAAGTCGCTTTGCCGACTTGGCGACCAGTTCGTCGAAGGAGGCGCCCTTGGCGAGCCCGCCCGCGATCCAGACGATGGACTCGTACGCCGCCAACGAGGCTTCCGCCGCGTGGGTGTTGGTGGCCTTGGAGTCGTCGACGTAGGCCACGCCGTCCACGTCGGCCACGTGCGCGATGCGGTGCGCGTCCGGCGTGAAGGCCCGCAGCCCGTCCCGTACGGCCTTGGGGGGCACCCCGAAGGCCCGTGCGAGCGCCGCCGCGGCAAGGGCGTTGGCGATGTTGTGCGGGGCCGGCGGGTCGACGTCGGAGATCTCGGCGAGCTCCTGGGCGTTCTTGTGCCGGTTCTCGACGAAGGCGCGGTCGACCAGGATGCCGTCCACGACGCCGAGTTGGGAGGGGGCGGGGGCGCCGAGGGTGAAGCCGACGGCCCGGCAGCCCTCCTCGACGTCCGCCTCGCGCACCAGGTCCTCGGTGGCCTTGTCGGCCACGTTGTAGACGCAGGCGACGCGATTGCCCTCGTAGATGCGGCCCTTGTCGGCGGCGTACGCCTCCATGGAGCCGTGCCAGTCGAGGTGGTCCGGCGCCAGGTTCAGAACGGCGGCGGAGTGGGCGCGCAGGGAGGGCGCCCAGTGGAGCTGGTAGCTCGACAACTCCACGGCCAGGACGTCGTACTGCTCGTCGCCGAGCACCGCGTCCAGCAGGGAGACGCCGATGTTGCCGACGGCGGCGGTGCGCAGCCCCGCGGCCTTCAGGATGGACGCCAGCATCTGGGTGGTGGTCGTCTTGCCGTTGGTGCCGGTGATCGCGAGCCAGGGAGCCGCGTCCGGGCCCCTGAGCCGCCAGGCGAGTTCGACATCGCCCCAGATCTCCAGGCCGGCCGCACGGGCCGCCGTGAACAGCGGCTTGTCCGGCTTCCAGCCGGGTGCGGTGACGACGAGTTCGGTGCCCTCGGGCAGGGTCGCACCGTCACCGAGGCGCACGGTGACACCGAGCGCCTCCAACTCGGCGGCCTGCTCACGCGCGCGTGCGTCGTCGCCGTCGTTGACGACCGTGACGCTCGCTCCCCGCGCTTGCAGGGCCTTGGCCGCCGGGATGCCGGAGACGCCGAGTCCGGCGACGGTGACGTGCTTCCCCTGCCAGTCGGTCACTTTTCCGCTGCCCATCCCGCGTAGAAGAGCCCCAGGCCGACGATCACACAGATGCCTTGGATGATCCAGAAACGGACCACCACCAGGACTTCCGACCAGCCCTTGAGTTCGAAGTGGTGCTGGAGCGGCGCCATTCGGAAGACGCGCTTGCCGGTGAGCTTGAAGGAGCCGACCTGGATGACGACCGACATCGTGATGAGGACGAACAGACCGCCCATGATGGCCACGAGGAGCTCGGTGCGGGAGCAGATCGCCAGGCCCGTCAGGACACCGCCGAGGGCGAGTGAACCGGTGTCGCCCATGAAGATCTTCGCCGGCGAGGTGTTCCACCACAGGAAGCCGAGGCAGGCGCCCATCAGCGCCGAGGCGATGACCGCGAGGTCCAGGGGATCTCGTACCTCGTAGCAGGCCCCCGGGTTGGTCAGGGTGCCCGCGTTGGCGCAGGACTCCTGGAACTGCCAGACACCGATGAAGGTGTAGGCACCGAAGACGAGCACGGAGGCACCGGTGGCCAGGCCGTCCAGACCGTCCGTCAGGTTCACGCCGTTCGACATCGCGAGGATCATGAACAGCGCCCAGACCACGAACAGCACCGGGCCGATCTTCCAGCCGAAGTCCGTGATGAACGACAGCTTGTCGGAGGCCGGGGTGTTGTTGCGGGCGTCCGGGAACATCAGCGCGAGCACCGCGAAGCTGATGCCGACGATCAGCTGGCCGGCCATCTTGGCCTTGGCCCGCAGGCCCAGCGAGCGACGCTTGACGATCTTGATGTAGTCGTCGAGGAAGCCGACCAGACCCATGCCGACCATCAGGCCGAGCACCAGCAGACCCGAGTAGGTCGGCGGGTAGCCGGTGATGACCTTGGACAGGAAGTAGGCGGCCACCGTCGCGAAGATGAAGGCGATACCGCCCATGGTCGGCGTACCGCGCTTGCTGGCGTGCTCACGCGGGCCGTCGTCGCGGATGTACTGGCCGTACCCCTTGCGCGCGAGCAGCTTGATCAGCAGCGGGGTGCCGACCAGGGTCAGGAACAGACCAATGACTCCTGCGAACAGGATCTGCTTCATCATCGGGCGGCAACCTCACCCTCGGCGCCGAGCAGCGCCGTGGCGACGCTCTCCAGGCCGACCGAACGGGACGCCTTCACGAGTACGACGTCTCCCGGGCGCAGCTGACTGCGCAACAGGTCGACCGCCGCCTGTGCGTCGGACACGTGCACCGACTCCTCACCCCACGAACCCTCGTTATATGCGCCCAGTTGGAGCCAGGACGCTTCCCTGCCCCCGACCGCGACGAGCTTGCTGACGTTGAGCCGGACGGCGAGCCGTCCGACCGCGTCGTGCTCGGCGAGCGCCTCGTCCCCGAGCTCGGCCATCTTGCCGAGCACCGCCCAGGTCCGCCGCCCCCGGCCCATGGCTGCCAGGGCGCGCAGGGCGGCCCGCATGGACTCTGGGTTGGCGTTGTAGGCGTCGTTGACGACGGTCACGCCGTCCGGGCGCTCGGTGACCTCCATCCGCCAGCGGGAGAGGGAGCCCGCCTCGGAGAGCGCGGTGGCGATCTCTTCCGCGGACATACCCAGCTCATGGGCGACGGCGGCCGCTGCGAGCGCGTTCGACACGTGGTGCTCACCGTACAGGCGCATGGTCACGTCGCTTGCACCGGAGGGTGTGCGAAGCCTGAAGGAGGGCTGTCCGGTGTCCGTGAGTCTCACGTTCTCGGCGCGTACGTCCGCTTCGTCGGACTCTCCGAAAAGGATCACCTTCGCCTTCGTACGGGATGCCATGGCCCGTACGAGGGGATCGTCGGCATTGAGCACGGCCGTGCCGTCCTCCGGCAGACCCTCGACGATCTCTCCCTTGGCCTGCGCGATCTGCTCCCGGCCGCCGAACTCGCCGATGTGGGCGGTGCCGACGTTGAGGACGAGGCCGATCTTCGGGGGCGTCAGGTCCGTGAGGTAGCGGATGTGGCCGATGCCGCGGGCGCCCATCTCCAGGACGAGGAACCTCGTCTCGTCGGTGGCGCTGAGGGCGGTCAGCGGCAGCCCGATCTCGTTGTTGAAGGAGCCGGGGGTCCACACCGTCGGCGCCTTGCGCTGCAGCACCTGGGCGATCAGGTCCTTGGTGCTGGTCTTGCCCGCCGAGCCGGTCAGGGCGACGAGGGTCGCGCCGAGACGTCGTACGACATGACGGGCGAGGGCGCCGATGGCCCGCTGCACGTCGTCCACGACGATCGCGGGCACACCGACGGGCCGTGACGCCAGTACGGCGACCGCGCCCGCCGCGACGACCTGCGCGGCGAAGTCGTGGCCGTCGACGCGTTCGCCGACGAAGGCGACGAAGAGACTGCCGGGCTCCACCTCGCGGGAGTCCCGGACCACGGATCCGGTGACCTGGACGGACGGATCCGGTATGTCGTGGGTCTGCCCGCCGACGACTGAGGCGATCTCGGCGAGAGAGAGGGCGATCACAAGTTCATCCCTGGGTCTTCTGGATGGCTTCTCGAAGCACCTGGCGGTCGTCGAAGGGACGGACCACTCCGGCGATGTCCTGGCCCTGCTCGTGGCCCTTGCCTGCGACCAGCACGGTGTCGCCCGGCTGTGCGCGGGAGACGGCGGCGGCGATCGCGGCGGCCCGGTCCTCGAAGACCTGGACCTCGCCGCGCTCGTGTGCTGGTACGGACGCCGCGCCCTCCAGCATGGTTGCAAGGATCGCGAGCGGGTCCTCCGAGCGGGGGTTGTCGGAGGTCAGTACGGCGGTGTCGGCGAGCCGGGCCGCGGCGGCGCCCATCGGCGCGCGCTTGGTCGTGTCGCGGTCCCCGCCGCAGCCGAGCACGATGTGCAGCTTGCCCTCGGTGACCTTGCGGAGCGCCTTGAGGACGGACTCGACGGCGTCCGTCTTGTGGGCGTAGTCCACGACCGCGAGATACGGCTGGCCGGCGTCCACGCGCTCCAGGCGCCCCGGCACGCCCGGCACCGCGGCGATGCCGTCGGCGGCGGTCTGCGGGTCGAGGCCCGCGGCGGCGAGGGCGGTGATCGCGGCGAGGGTGTTGGCCACGTTGAAGGGCCCGGCGATGGGCGACCTGGCGGTGATCCGCTCGCCCTTGGGGCCGACCGCGGTGAACGTCGAGTCCATCGGGCCGACCTGGACGTCCTCGGCACGCCAGTCGGCGTCGGGGTGGCCCTCGGCGGAGAAGGTGACGACCGGGACGGTGGCTTCCTTGGCGAGCCTGCGGCCGTACTCGTCGTCGGCGTTGACCACGCCGAGCCGGCTGCGCTGCGGTGTGAAGAGCTGTGCCTTGGCCCGGAAGTAGTCCTCCATGTCGGAGTGGAACTCCATGTGTTCCGGGCTGAGGTTGGTGAAGACGCCGATGTCGAAGACGCAGCCGTCGACCCGGCCGAGCACCAGCGCGTGGCTGGAGACCTCCATCGCGACCGCCTCGACACCGCGCTCGCGCATGACCGCGAACAGGGCCTGGAGGTCGGTGGCTTCGGGGGTGGTGCGCTCGGACTTGATGCGTTCGTCGCCGATCCGCATCTCGACGGTGCCGATGAGTCCGGTGTTGCGGACGGCCTTGAGACCGCCTTCCACCAGGTACGCGGTGGTGGTCTTCCCGGAGGTGCCGGTGATGCCGATCTGGAGCAGATCGCGGCCCGGACGACCGTAGATGGTGGCCGCGAGTTCGCCCATCCGCGCGCGCGGGTCGTCGACGACCAGCACCGGGAGCCCCGTCGCCGCGGCGCGCTCGGCGCCGGTCGGGTCGGTCAGCACGGCGACCGCGCCGAGGCCGGCGGCCTGGGTGACGAAGTCGGCGCCGTGCAGGCGGGCGCCCGGGAGGGCGGCGTACAGGTCGCCGGGGCGGACGGCCCGCGAGTCATGGGTGATGCCCGTGACCTCCGCGGCGTTTCCCGGCTGTTCGACACCCAGCTGGACGGCGAGCTCCGCGAGGGGTGTGGCGGAGACCTGAACCGGCCTGGGCGGCCCGGGATATGTCACGGGATGGCCCTTCTGGGTGGTTTGGGACTGATCAGCGTGTGGCACGGCGGTGAGCGTACCGGGCACACCCCGTTCGGAGCGAAGTGAGGGCACGTGCGTGCCCTGGTTCCCGGAGTCGGGAGTGATCGTTGTCACGAGCTGGTTCCTGGGTGGTTCCGTGCTGAACAGTGCAGGTCAGGGTTTGAAGGTGACGGGGAGGCTGGCGGGCTTGGCCCCGGTGGGCGGGACCTGGAGGGTCTTCAGGGCGAACTCCATGACCTGCTTGTAGACGGATCCGCAGATCTGGCCGCCGAAGTAGCTGCCCTTGGTGGCGTTCTGGATGGCGCAGTAGACGGTGACGCGGGGGTTGTCGGCGGGTGCGAAGCCGGCGAACGAGGAGGTGTAGCCGTGGTACTTGCCGGTGGCCGGATCCACGCGGTTGGCCGTACCCGTCTTGCCCGCGACCCGGTAGCCGGGAATGCGCGCCTTGGCGCCGGTGCCCTCCTGGTCGTCCACGACCGACTCCAGCATCCGGGCGAGGGTCTTCGCCGTCTTCTCGCTGATCACCCTGGACTTCTCGGGCTTCGCGGCGGGCGTGAAGCGTCCGTCGGGTCCCTGGGTGCCGCGGACGAGCGTGGGTTCGACGCGGACGCCGCCGTTGGCGATCGTCGAGTAGACGGACGCGGCCTGCATCGCGTTGAGGGAGACGCCCTGGCCGAAAGGAATCGTGTACTGCTGCGAGGTCGACCAGTCCTGCGGCGCCGCGAGGATCCCCTTGGTCTCGCCGGGGAAGTCGAGGCCGCTGTAGCTGCCCAGGCCGAACTTGCGCAGATACGAGTAGAGGACCTGGTTGGCCTGCGCCTGGGTCTTGCCGAGCTGACCGGTCGCCAGGATGGTGCCGATGTTGCTGGACTTGGCGAGCACGCCGTTGAGCGTGAGGTACCAGGTCTCGTGGTCGATGTCGTCCTTGAAGAGCCGGTCGCCGCGGTGCAGCCGGTTGGGCACGACGACGTGCGTCTGCGGCGTGGCGACGTTCTCCTCCAGCACGGCGGCCATCGACATGACCTTGGCGGTGGAGCCGGGCTCGTAGGCGTCCTCCAGGGCCCAGTTGTGCAGGGTGCCCGGGTCGGCCTGGGACAGGTCGCCCGGGTCGAAGCCGGGCGAGTTGGCCATGGCGAGGATCTCGCCGGTCTGTGTGTCCTGCACTATCACGTACCCGCGGTCCGCCTTGGACTTCCTCACCTGCTCGGTGATGGCGTCCTGCGCGGCCCACTGGATGTCGCGGTCGATGGTGAGCTCGACGTCGCTGCCGGGCACCGCCGGGGTCTCGGTGGAGCCCGCGGTCGGGACCTGGCGGCCGCCGGCCTGGGCGTAGCGGATCTTGCCGTCCTTGCCGGACAGCAGGGTGTTCAGCTTCTGCTCGACCCCGCCGCCGCCCTTGCCGTCGGCGTTGACCCAGCCCAGTATCCCGGCGGCGAGGTCGCTGTTCGGGTACACGCGCTTGCTGGTGGCGACCGCGAAGACACCGGCGAGGACGTTGACGGTGGTGTGGTCGTCGTCGGCCTTGGCGGCCAGTGCGCTCTTGAGGTCCTTGATCTGCTTCCAGACCTGCGGCGTCTGCCGGCCGGCGAGCTTGACGTACTGCCCCTTGGTCCGCAGCTTCCCGGTCAGTCCGGCCTGGTCCTGGCCGAGGATCGGGGCGAGCAGGGCGGCGGCCTGCTCGGGCCCGTCGTCGATCTTGAGCTGTTTGCGGCTGAAGAGCGTGGGGTCGGCCGTGATGTCGTACGCGTCCACGCTGGTCGCCAGGGCCACGCCGGAGCGGTCGGTGATCTGGCCGCGCTCGGCGGCCAGGGTGTAGCCGACGTACCGGTTCTGCTGGGCCTTGGCGGCGTAGGTGCCGGCCTCGACGGCCTGGACCTGGAGCAGCCGTACGGCGAAGGCGATCAGTACGAGGGTCAGGCCGAGGCCGACCATGCGGAGCCGGGGCCTGGGGCTGCCGAGCCGGATGATGCGCGGGCCGGTGGGGTGCGCGGCCCGGGGGCGGGGCGCCGGACGGCGGGCCGGGCGGGCGCCGGGGCCCGCGGGGCGCCGTCGGGCGTCGGGGGCGGGCCTGGTGGGTCCGGGCACGCGGCGGCGCGGCGGTTCCCTGTCGGACACTTCCGTCACCTGCCGGGAGTCGGGGTCGAGAAGGACGGGACGGTGGAGGGGGTGGGAGTGGGCGTGAGGGTGGGCGAGGGCGTGGGCGCGGGGGTGGCCGGCGGCGACGGGGGTGCCGAGGTGACGGTCAGCGGGACGATCGCCTCGGGCGGCCGTACGACCTGGGCCGAGGACTGTTCGGCGGCGGCGCCCGGCACGCCCTTGACGGTGCCGTCAGGGTCGAGGAAGGCGGGGTCGCCGCCGGGGACCATGCCGAGCTCCCGGGCGCGGCGCTGGAGGGCGTCCGGGGCGGAGTAGGCGTCGATGTCCCGCTGGAGGGCCTGCTCCTGGTCGGTGAGGCTCTTGGTCTCCTTCTGGAGGTCGTCGAGTTTGAACGACCCTTCGGAGAGCGCGGAGTTCAGCACGAGGAGCCCGATGAGACCGCCGCCGAGGAGCAGGACGACGAGGAGGACGAACGGAGTGCGGGCGGCTTGTCCCCGGCTCCCCGTGGTCGGGAAGAGCCGTGCCAGCCGAGCGGCCCGGCCCTTGAGTTCAGGTTTCCTGCTCACTGCACCTCCAGTGAGTCCGGTTTCCGTACTCGCTCACGCGCCCCGGCCCCCTCGTGTCCGTCATTCCAGCGCCTCCCTGATGCGCTCGGCGCCGCGCAACCGCGCGGGAGCCGCTCGCCGGTTCTCGGCGATCTCTTCCTCCGTGGGAAGTTCGGCACCGCGCGTGAGCAGCTTGAGCCGCGGCTGGTACTGCTCGGGGACGACCGGCAGCCCGGGGGGCGCGGTGGTGGCGGCACCGGCCGCGAACACCTGCTTGACCAGACGGTCCTCGAGCGAGTGGTACGACAGGACGGCGATCCGCCCGCCGACCGCGAGGGCCTGCACGGCGGCCGGGATCGCCCGCTCCAGGACGGCCAGTTCACCGTTGACCTCGATGCGCAGCGCCTGGAAGGTGCGCTTGGCCGGGTTGCCGCCGGTGCGCTTGGCGGCCTGCGGCAGGGAGTTGCGGATCAGCTCGACGAGCCGCGCGCTGTGGGAGAAGGGTTCCTTGTCGCGCTCGCGCACGATCGCGGACACGATCCGCTTGGCCTGCTTCTCCTCGCCGTACGCCCGCAGGATCCGCACGAGTTCGCCGGGCGGGTAGGTGTTGAGGACCTCGGCGGCGCTGACGCCGGTCGTCTGGTCCATGCGCATGTCGAGCGGGGCGTCCTGGGCGTAGGCGAAACCGCGGTCGGCCTCGTCGAGCTGCATGGAGGAGACGCCGAGGTCGAAGAGGACGCCCTGCACACGCGGGAGGCCGAGCCGGTCCAGGACCTCGGGCAGCTCGTCGTAGACCGCGTGGACGAGGGTGGCGCGCTCGCCGTACGGCGCGAGGCGCTCGCCGGACAGGCGCAGGGCCTCCTTGTCGCGGTCGAGGGCGACGAGCCGGGCCTCGGGGAACTGCTGGAGCAGGGCCTCGCTGTGGCCGCCGAGGCCGAGCGTGCAGTCGACGACGACCGCTCCGGGGGCCTGGAGGGCGGGGGCCAACATGTCCAGGCACCGCTGGAGCATCACCGGGACGTGTCGACTCTGGCTCAAGGGGCCCTCTCAGATCCGGCGAGGCGGTACGCACCGCCGGGTCCCCGCCCGCTCGTGAAGGGGAGGCCTGCCGGCGCCAAAAGCGTCAGCCGGCCGGGAGCGGGAGGAGGCCGAGCCGTACGTGCGCGCCGCGCACGTGGGGAGATCCGGCGATCCGGCCGGTTTCTCCGGGGGAATTCAGTCCAGCAGGGAGACCTCGCCTCCCGCTTCGCGTCACTTTAGTCCACGGTCACTCGCGGTCAATCAACCGGCCTGCGCGTCGCGGCCCGGCTCCGGGACGGGGCGACGGGCCGCCGGAAATCACCCGCTCGGACGCATACCACCCTCTGTGGCTTACATCACACGAAGGACGTGATGACGCTCTTTTTCCCATCTCACGACAGGACCGGGACGGCTGTGACCAGTACCGTCTTGACCATGACGACTTCTGCATCCGGCGCCACCGCAACCGAAGGCGCCATACCGGGCGACACCGTCACCGACCGTCTCGTCGCGGCGAACGAACGGTACGCCTCCGCGTTCACCGACCCCGGCATGGACGCCCGTCCCGTCCTGCACGTGGCCGTGGTGGCCTGCATGGACGCCCGTCTCGACCTGCACAAGGCCCTCGGCCTGGAGCTCGGCGACTGCCACACCATCCGCAACGCGGGCGGCGTGGTCACCGACGACGTGATCCGCTCGCTCACCATCAGCCAGCGCAAGCTCGGCACCCGCAGCGTGGTCCTCATCCACCACACCGGCTGCGGCCTGGAGCAGATCACCGAGGAGTTCCGCACCGACCTGGAGATGGAGGTCGGCCAGCGCCCGGCTTGGGCCGTGGAGTCCTTCCGGGACGTCGACCAGGACGTACGGCAGTCCATGCAGCGGGTGCGCACCTCCCCGTTCCTGTTGCACACCGACGACATCCGCGGCTTCGTGTTCGACGTGAAGACGGGCCTGCTGCGCGAGATCGACCCCTCCTGACCCACCACCGAAGCTGTCGTTCTCCTGTTGATTTCCGGTTCAGGGATGCCCAAAAGGCCGCAAGCCCTGACATACCGCGGGCAGTTGTCCACAGGCGAGTGACACGAATCGGTAACGGCAGCAAGAATGCGGGGATGGACGTCGCGCTTTTCCGGGCGGTGTCCGTGATTCGGGGTGGGCCGGTCCGCAACGCAGAGCGTCGGCCCGGAGAAAGAACGGGCCGAGGAGGGCCGGGTGACGACCTATGACGATCGAGCGAGCCTCACAGATCTGACTGCCACTGTGGAGCGTGTCCGCAGTTCGGTAGAGGGTGTGATCGAGGGCAAGCCCGAGGTCGTACGGCTTTCGCTGACCGTACTGCTCGCCGAGGGACATCTTCTGATCGAAGATGTCCCCGGCGTCGGCAAGACCATGCTCGCGAAGGCACTGGCGCGGTCCATCGACTGCTCGGTGCGGCGTATTCAGTTCACGCCCGACCTGCTGCCCTCGGACATCACGGGTGTGTCCATCTGGGATCAGCAGCGCCGGGACTTCGAGTTCAAACCGGGGGCGATCTTCGCGCAGATCGTGATCGGCGACGAGATCAACCGGGCCTCGCCGAAGACCCAGTCGGCACTTCTGGAGTCCATGGAGGAGCGCCAGGTCACCATCGACGGGCAGACGTACGAGCTGCCGAGCCCGTTCATGGTGGTGGCCACGCAGAACCCGGTCGAGATGGAGGGCACCTATCCGCTGCCGGAGGCCCAGCGCGACCGCTTCATGGCGCGCGTCTCCATCGGCTACCCCAGCGCGGAGGCCGAGCTGCAGATGCTCGACATCCATGGCGGGGTGAGTCCGCTGGACGACCTCCAGCCGGTGGCGCACGCGCACGACATCGTGAAGCTCGTCGACGCCGTCCGCGGCGTCCACGTCGCCGACACGGTCCGGCGCTACGCGGTGGAGCTGGTCGCCGCCACGCGCACCCACCCCGACCTCAGACTCGGCGCCTCCCCGCGCGCGACGCTGCATCTGCTGCGCGCGGCGAAGGCGTCCGCCGCCCTGAGCGGCCGGGAGTACGCGCTGCCGGACGACATCCAGGCGCTCGCCGTCGCTGTCCTGGCCCACCGGCTGCTGCCCACCGCGCAGGCCCAGCTCAACCGGCGTACGGCGGAGCAGGTGGTGCAGGAGATCCTGCAGCGCACTCCGGTGCCCCAGCAGCAGGGCGGCGCCGGGCTCGGGCACAGCACGTCGGCGTTCGGCCAGCAGCCGCCGCGGAGGCTGTGATGACCACCGCCGCCGGGCCGGACCACAGCGAGGCCGACCGGGGCGACAAGGGCGGGGTGCGCACCGCGCTGGCCGGTCTGACGACCCGCGGCCGCTCGTTCCTGGCGGCCGGGATCGCAGCGGCCATCTGCGCGTACGTCCTGGGGCAGAGCGATCTGCTCCGGGTCGGCCTGCTCCTCGCGCTGCTGCCGCTGGTGTGCGCGACCGTGCTCTACCGCACCCGCTACCGGGTGGCCGGCAGCCGCCGGCTCGCCCCCGCGCGCGTGCCCTCCGGCAGCGAGGCCCGTGTCCATCTGCGGATGGACAACGTCTCGCGGCTGCCGACCGGTCTGCTGATGCTCCAGGACCGGGTGCCGTACGTCCTCGGCCCGCGTCCCCGCTTCGTGCTGGACCGGGTGGAGGCGGGCGGCCGCCGCGAGGTGTCCTACCGCGTCCGCTCCGACCTGCGCGGCCGCTATCCGCTGGGCCCGCTCCAGCTGCGCCTGACCGACCCGTTCGGGATGTGCGAGCTGACCCGGTCCTTCTCGTCGTACGACACCCTGACGGTGATCCCGCGCGTGGAGCCGCTGCCGCCGGTGCGCTTCGCCGGTGAGGCGAAGGGGTACGGCGACGGGCGGAACCGCTCGCTCGCGCTGGCCGGCGAGGACGACGTCATCCCGCGCGGCTACCGCTACGGCGACGATCTGCGCCGTGTGCACTGGCGTTCCACCGCGCGCTACGGCGAGCTGATGGTGCGCCGCGAGGAGCAGCCGCAGCGCGCCCGCTGCACGGTACTGCTGGACACCCGGGGTCTCGCCTTCCGCGGCGCGGGCCCCGACTCGCCCTTCGAGTGGGCCGTGTCGGGCACGGCCTCGGCGCTGGTCCACATGCTCGAACGAGGCTTCTCCGTCCGGCTGGTGACGGACACCGGCAGTTCGGTCCCCGGTGAGGGCGCGGACGGCTTCGCGGGCGCGAGCCAGGAGTCGGCGGACGCGGCCGGGCTGATGATGGACACCCTCGCGGTGATCGACCACTCCGACGGCACGGGTCTGTCCCGGGCCTACGACCTGCTGCGCGGGGGCAACGAGGGACTGCTGATCGCCTTCTTCGGCGACCTCGACGAGGAGCAGGCCGCGGTGGCCGCCAAGATGCGTCAGCGCAGTGGCGGCGCGGTCGCCTTCGTGCTGGACAGCGGCGGCTGGGGGCGGGAACCGACCGATGTGGCCGGCCCGTTGGACAGGAGCGAGGAGCGGTTGCGGATGCTGCGTGAGGCGGGCTGGACGGCGCTGAGCGTGCCGCGGGGCGCCTCCTTGACCGAGTTGTGGCGCCAGGCGGACCGCGAGCGCACCGGCATCGGTGCGACGGGCGGGCCGGGCAGTGAGGGGGCACGCGCATGAGCGGGCGGGCACGACTGGCGCTGTGCGCCTGGGCGGCCACCCTGATGGCGTCCTGCGCCCTGCTGCCCCTGGTCGAACCGGCCTCGTGGATCCTGCAGGCGGCCCTGCTGCTCGGTGTCCAGTCGCTGGTGGGCGCGGCGACCCGGCGGGTGCCGCTGGCCCGGCCGCTGACCGTGGCCGCCCAGGCGCTGGTCACACTGATGATGCTGACCCTGGTCTTCGCCCGGGAGCAGGCGCTCGCCGGGCTGGTCCCGGGCCCGGAGGCGTTCCAGCGGTTCGCCGATCTGTTCCAGCAGGGCGGCGACGACGTCGCGCGGTACGCGATCCCGGCGCCGCTGGAGTCCGACGGCATCCGGCTGATGATCATCGGCGGTGTGCTGGTCATCGGCCTCGCGGTGGACACCCTCGCGGTGACGTTCCGCAGCGCGGCTCCGGCGGGGCTGCCGCTGCTGGCGCTGTACTCCGTCGCCGCGGGGCTGTCCGACGGCGGCGCCGACTGGCTGTGGTTCCTGGTCGCGGCGGCCGGCTATCTGATGCTGCTGCTGTCCGAGGGGCGCGACCGGCTCTCCCAGTGGGGCCGGGTCTTCGGCGGGGCACCGCGCACCCCGGGCGGGGAGCCCGGCGTGGTGGCGCCGGTCCGCACCGGGCGGCGCATCGGCGCGGTCGCACTGGGGCTCGCCCTGGTGGTGCCGGTCGCGCTGCCCGCGATGGACGGCGGCCTCCTGGACGCCACCGGGGCGGGTGTGGGCGGCGGCAGCGGGAGCGGCGGGACCATCTCCGCGGTGAACCCGCTGGTGTCCCTGCGCGACAACCTCAACGTGGACGAGGACCGCCAGGTCCTGTCCCTGCGCACCGAGCCCGAGGACCAGGGCAGCCTGTACATGCGGATCGTCTCGCTGGACGACTTCGACGGCCGGATCTGGAAGTCGTCCAAGCGCGACATCGAGAAGGTGCCGGACCAGCTGCCCACGCCGGTCGGCCTCGGCCCCGACATCCGGCGTGCCGAGATCACGACCAGTGTCACGGCCGCCGGGGACTACCGCCAGGACTGGCTGCCGATGCCGTACCCGCCCAGCGGTGTGCAGATCGACGGGGACTGGCGCTACGAGCCAGAGGGCATGACCCTCGTCGGCGACCACCGCCAGACCACGAGCGGGGTGACCTACGAGGTCAAGAGCCTCGTCGTGCAGCCGACGGCGGAGCAGCTGGCGGCCGCCCCGGCGCCGCCCGCGGACATCAGGCGCGACTACACCGAGGTACCCGACTCGCTTCCGGCGGTCGTGGCCACCACGGCCCGCGAGGTCACCCAGGGCTCGGCGAACCACTACGAGCAGGCGGTCAAGCTCCAGGAGTACTTCTCCCTGACGGGCGGTTTCCAGTACGACACACAGGTGCAGGTCGGCTCCGGCTCCCAGGCGATCGCCCGGTTCCTGAAGGACAAGCAGGGCTTCTGCGTCCACTTCTCCTTCGCGATGGCGGCGATGGCCCGCACCCTGGGCATCCCGGCCCGGGTGGCGGTGGGCTTCGCGCCGGGTACGCCGCAGGCCGACGGCACGGTGACGGTGGGGCTGCGGGACGCTCACGCCTGGCCCGAGCTGTACTTCGAGGGCGTGGGCTGGACCCGCTTCGAGCCGACTCCGACGCGGGGCACGCAGCCCGAGTACACGCAGACGGACACCCCGAACAGCACCTTGCCCGACCCGGGTGTCCCGTCCCGGTCGGCGAGCGCCGCGCCTTCCGCCGCCCCCTCGGCGAGCGAGAGCTGCACGGCGGAGCAGAAGAAGCTGGAGGCCTGCCCGAGCGAGTCCGCCGCGGCCCTGCCGGTCACGGGCGGTGGCGGTCCGAAGTGGACCGTCGTGCTCGCCTGGGTCCTCGGCGGGCTCGCCGCGCTGGCGATCCCCTTGGCGCCGATGGTGTGGCGCCGTCGCGTCCGGGCGGTACGGCTGGGTGCGCACGGCCGCAGCGAGGCGGACGCGGCGCTGCACACCCTGGCGGTCTGGCTGGAACTGACCGACACGGCGTGGGACTTCGGGATCCTGCCGGACGATTCACAGACCCCGCGCAAGGCGGCGGCGCGGATCGTGCGGCTGGGGCATCTCGACCCGACGGCGGCGACCGCGGTGCACCGGGTGGCGGACGCGGTGGAGCAGGTTCTCTACGCGCCGCGGCCGCGCCCGACGGCGGGGCTCGCGGAGGACGTCCGGCGGGCGATCGCCGGACTGGCCGTCCCGGTGACCCGGCGTACGAAGCTGCGGGCGATGCTCGCCCCGCGTTCGACCGTACGAGTGGTGTGGGCGGTCTCGGAGTGGTGGGCCGGTGTCACGGCCCGGGTGGCGGCGGCCAGGCCGACGCTGCGCAAGCAGCCCTCGGGCCAGGAGAGCTGAGCCCTCGGAGCAACGGCTGAGGCCCCGACCCGTGCGCACGGGTCGGGGCCTCAGCCGTGGGATCGGGCGTCGAGCGGGCGATCCCCGAAGGGCCGATCGGCACGGCAAAAAGGGCGTGCGTGAGGGGGTGACCACCCTCCCGGAGGGTGGTCACCCCCTCACGCGTCAGCTAGTGGGTCGAGCTAATGGCCGCCCTGTTCGTCACGGCGCTTCTGCCAGCGCTGCTCGATACGGTCCATCATGGAGCGCTTCTGCCTGGCCTGACGGCGCGCGTGCGGGGCACCGGCCGCGGGCTGTTCACCCGGCTTGGGAGCCTTGCGCCAGCCGGTCACGGCGAGCACCGCACAACCCAGCATGACGAGGAAGCCCACCACGCTGAGCCAGACCTGCTTGGCGACCATTCCTGCCATGAGGAGCGCGATACCCACGAGGAAGCCCGCGACCGCCTGGTAGACCCGTCGCCGGGTGTACGTGCGCAGCCCGCTTCCCTCAAGCGCTGTCGCGAACTTGGGATCTTCGGCGTACAGCGCTCGCTCCATCTGCTCGAGCATTCGCTGCTCGTGCTCCGAGAGCGGCACGGAATCCTCCTCATCGTGCAGTCGCCGGGGCGACCCGGGGGGTCCCTTCAGGATAGGCAGGGAATCGCCCCCGTGAAACCCGCCCCTCTACGCCAATTGGCCAACCGGGATTCCGCCATGAACGTCCCGGCCCGCTAGATCTTGCATTCCCCAGCGGCCGACCCGTCATGCCGGACGGTCTCCCTCGATCATACGGCGCCGGGCGCCCGATCGGGGGGCCTGTGGCGTACTCCATGTGCACCCAAGTCCCTGATCAGCGCTGCACCAGGGGGGCTGCCTCAGGCCTCGACGGTCCCTCGGGTCTCACCGAGCACGTGAAGCTGTGTGGCCACGGAGTGGAAGGCGGGGAGTTCGGCCGCCGCCTCCTCCAGCTTGAGCAGGGCCTCCACGGCCCCGGGCTCGGTGTCGACGAGCACGCCGGGGACCAGGTCCGCGAAGACCCGCACGCCGTGCACGGCACCGACCTCCAGGCCCGCGCCCTCGACCAGCCCGGTGAGCTGCTCGGCGGTGAAGCGCCGCGGCACGGGGTCGCCGGTGCCCCAGCGTCCGTCCGGGTCCTCGAGCGCCTGCTTGGCCTCCTTGAAGTGGCCGGCGAGGGCTCGGGCGAGGACGGCGCCGCCGAGGCCCGCCGCGAGCAGGCTGAGGACACCCTCGGTGCGCAGGGCGGCCACCACGTTGCGGATGCCCTCGGCCGCGTCGTCGACGTACTCCAGGACGCCGTGGCACAGCACCGCGTCGTAGGCGCCGCGCTCGACCACGTCGAAGAGACCGTGGGCGTCGCCCTGGACACCGCGCACCCGGTCGGCGACGCCGGCCTCGGCGGCGCGGCGCTCCAGGGCGAACAGCGCGTTGGGGCTGGGGTCGACGACGGTGACCCGGTGGCCGAGACGGGCGACGGGCACGGCGAAGTTGCCGCTGCCGCCGCCGGTGTCGAGGACGTCCAGGGCATCCCGGCCCGTGGCCTTGACCCGCCGTTCGAGGGCGTCCTGGAGGACCTCCCAGACCACGGCGGTACGGAGAGAGGCGCGGGGTCGCAGCGGGTCCGACACGGCAGTTGACTCCTCGGCGCGGCACCGCCTCTTGCGCGGCGGAGCGATCGGTCTGCCCTCCTCGCCCGGTTACCGGAGAGGGAAGGCTTCAGGCGCCCTCCACCCTATTGCCTCCGTCACCTCGCCCGACCACCGTGGCGTCCGGGCGGCAGACCCCGTGCAGTGCCGTGCCGTGCCGTACCGGAGAGCTCAGCCCGCGTCCGGCATGCCCCGGCCCGTGTCGTGGTCGCCTGGTTCCGGCTCGTCCCTGTCCTGGCGGGGCTGGGGCAGGACCGGCTGGAGCACCAGCATCCGCTCGACGAGGCGCAGGAACATCGCCACGTCGCGTATGAGGTCGTCGGCGTCCCGGCGGCTGGCCGCGCCCTGGATGCCGGCCTCGGCCCGGGCGCGGCGGCGGGCTCCGGCGGCGAAGAGCGCGCTCCACTCGGCGAGCTCGGGGGCTATCTCGGGGAGCACTTCCCAGGCGCTCCGGATCTTGGCCCGGCGTCGGGGCGAGGGCTCCGGACGTCCGCGTGCGGCGAGCACGGCGGCGGCGGTGCGCAGGGCGGCGAGGTGGGCCGTGGCATAGCGCTCGTTCGGTGTCTCCAGGACGGCGGCCTCGTCGAGTCCGGCACGGGCCTGGGCGAGCAGGTCGAGGGCGGCGGGCGGGGCCGTGGTCCTGCGGAGCACGGGGTGGACGTCGCTCGCCGGACCGGTCAGTGAGGGGGCAGGGCCGGTGGCGCGGCGCCGGCGGGCGGCTGCTGCGTGGTAGGTGGCCATGACGAACCTCCTGTCGTCTGTGTGACGGCACGTCCCGATACGGGATGCCGTATGTGCCCATCGTGAGGTATGCCACTGACAATCCGTTCTGACCTGGGCTTTTGCTTCGATCGAAGGTTCGGGTTAGTTTTTGCACTGACCAGTCAGTTCAAAAACTTCGGCAGTTCTGGACATCAGGGGGTGGGCCGTGGGCGGAGTCGCCGTCACAACCGAGGGATTCGGGCTCAAGGGGCCGCGCGGCTGGGCGTTCCGCGGGATCGGCCTCGACGCGGAGCCCGGTGCGCTGATCGCCGTCGAGGGGGCGTCGGGATCGGGCCGTACATGTCTGCTCCTCGCGCTCACGGGACGGATGAAGGCGTCCGAGGGGACGGCGTCCGTGGGCGGGGCCCGGCTGCCCAAGCAGCTCACGGCGGTGCGGCGGATGAGCGCCGTGGCCAACGTCGCCGGTGTCACCGACCTCGACGCGGCCCTGACCGTCGGGGAGCACCTGCGCGAACGGGCGCTGCTGCAGAACCGGTTCGGCGACTCCCTGCGCGGGCTGCTGCGGCCGCGTGCCGAGCGTGCGAAGGCTGCGAGGCTGCGGATCGACACCGCCCTGAGCGCCGCCGGTCTCGACCGGGAGGCTCTGCCGAAGGGCTCCCGGACCGCCGTACGCGATCTGGAGCGGCTGGAGGCGCTGCGGCTGTCCATCGCGCTCGCCCTGATCGGGCGGCCGCGGCTGCTCGGCGTCGACGACGCCGATCTGAAGCTGTCCGACGCGGAACGGGCCGAGGTCTGGGCGCTGTTGACGTCGATCGCCGAGGCGGGGACCACGGTCGTGGCGGTGTGCAGCGAGGCCCCCGAGGGGGCCGTGAAGGTGTCCACCCACAGCGCCCCTCAGGGCTCGGTCCGGGAGAAGGAGGACGCCGATGCGCTCGCCGCGACTGGCCGCGCTTGAGCTGCGGCGCTTCGGACGGGGGAAGCTGCCGCGGGCCGCGCTGGTCGCGCTGCTGGTGCTGCCCTTGCTCTACGGCGCCCTGTACCTGTGGTCGTTCTGGGATCCGTACGGCCGGCTGGACCGCATCCCCGTGGCGCTCGTGAACGACGACAAGGGGGCGAGCGCCGACGGGAAGAAGCTCGCGGCGGGCGACGACATCACCCGGGGGCTGCACGACAGCGACGTCTTCGAGTGGCATGAGGTGAGCGCAGCCGAGGCACGCGCGGGCGTGGAGGACGGCACGTACTACCTGTCGCTGACCGTGCCGACCGACTTCAGCGCGCGGATCGCGTCCAGCGCGGGCGACTCCCCCGAGACGGGAGCCCTCCAGGTGCGGACCAACGACGCGAACAACTACATCGTCGGGCAGATCTCGCGCACGGTCTTCAGCGAGGTGCGCCAGGCCGCGTCCACCAAGGCGTCACGGTCCTTCCTGGACCGGATCTTCATCTCGTTCTCCGACATCCACGGCGCGACGGTCAAGGCCGCCAAGGGCGCCGACAAGCTCGAAGGCGGGCTCGGAAAGGCCGAGAAGGGGTCCAAGGACCTCGCCGACGGGCTGAAGGACGCCAAGAGCGGCAGCGGCAAGCTGGCCAAGGGGCTCAACAAGCTCGACAAGGGCGCGGGCGACCTGGAGGACGGTTCGCAGCAGGTCGCGGAGGGCACCCAGACGCTCGCCGACAAGGTCAACGGGGTCGCGGCGAAGGCGGGCCCGTTCCTGGAGGACAACGAGAAGACCATCGGTGACACCGCCCAGCTCGTCGCAGACTCCAGCAAGGCGATCCGCAAGCACCTGGACACCCTGGTGACGACGGCCCCCGTCGCCGCCAAGGGCGCCCGCACGGCCTCCGACACACTGGAGGAGATCCACCGGACGCGCTGCGAGAAGGCCGTACTGCCCGACGCGGCCTGCGCCGACCTGGAGAAGGCCAAGGACGCGGCCGCCGACGTGGCGACCATCGCCGACGACCTCAACACCCTCGTGGGCGACCAGGACGGCGACCTGAAGAAGCTCGACAAGAACCTGGCGGCCCTGCAGAAGCAGGCCCAGGCGCTCGCCGACCGGGCGCCGCACCTCTCCGAGGACCTCGACGACGCCGTCTCCAAGGTCAACGCGTTGAACAAGGGCGCGGGGAAGGTCGCCGCCGGCGCCAAGAAGCTGCACACGGGGCTCGGCACCGCCAGGACCGGTGCCGGTGACCTGGACGAGGGGGTCGGCAAGCTCAAGACCGGCGCCGCCGACCTGAACGGCGGCATGTACAAGCTGGTCGACGGCTCCGGGAAGCTCTCGGACGGGCTGCACGACGGCGCCGACCGGATCCCCGACTACGACAAGCGGGACCGCGACGATCGCACCGAGGTCATGGCCGACCCCGTCCAGCTGGTCTCCCGGGACATGCACAAGGCGCCCAACTACGGCACCGGGTTCGCCCCGTACTTCATCCCGCTGTCCCTGTGGGTGGGCGCGATGGTGGCGTACATGCTGATCGCACCGATGAACCGGCGCGCGCTCGCCGCGGGCGCCCCCGCCTGGCGGATCGCGCTGGCGGGCTGGCTGCCGGTGGTGGCGGTCGGGGTGCTCCAGACGGTGGCCCTGATGTCGGTGCTGCACTGGGCGGTCGGCCTGCAGATGGTGCGGGCGGCCGGCACGGTGGGCTTCCTGTTCCTGGTGACGGCGTGCTTCGCGGCGATCGTGCAGTGGCTGAACGCCCGCTTCGGGGCGGCGGGGCGGATCCTCGTCCTCGCCTTCCTGATGCTCCAGCTGACGTCCGCGGGCGGCACGTATCCCGTGCAGACCAGCCCGGGCTTCTTCAACGCGCTCCACCCCTTCCTGCCGATGAGCTACGTCGTCGACGCGCTCCGCAGGCTGATCTCGGGCGGTGGTCTCGGTCCGGTCTGGCACGCGTGCGTGGTACTCGTCGCCTTCACCGCGGGCGCGCTCGCGCTGACCGCGCTGTCGGCCCGCCGCCGCCAGGTGTGGACGCTCGACCGGCTGCACCCGGAGCTGAGCCTGTGACCTCGACGACCGCCGGATCCCCGGTTGCTGTGAGAATCGGGACCATGGAAAGCAGCAGCGGCAGCACGCGCCGCGAGGCCACCCGGCAGAAGCTCTACGAGGCGGCCGTCACACTCATCGCGGAGCAGGGCTTCTCCGCCACCACCGTCGACGAGATCGCCGAGCGGGCCGGGGTGGCGAAGGGCACGGTCTACTACAACTTCGCGAGCAAGTCCGTCCTCTTCGAGGAGCTGCTGCGGCACGGTGTGGGACTGCTCACCGCCTCCCTGCGGGAGGCCGCGGAGCGGACGGCTCGGGAGGGCGGCAGCAAGACGGACGCCCTGGACGCGATGATCCGGGCCGGCCTGGTCTTCATCGACCGCTATCCGGCCTTCACCCAGCTGTACGTGGCCGAGCTCTGGCGCACCAACCGGGCCTGGCAGTCCACGCTCCTGGTGGTCCGTCAGCAGGCGGTGGCGGTCGTCGAGGACGTCCTGCGCGAGGGCATCGCGAACGGCGAGTTCCACGAGGCGATCGATGTCTCGCTGACCGCGTCCGCCCTGGTCGGCATGGTGCTGGTGGCGGCCCTGGACTGGAAGGCGTTCCAGGCGGAGCGCTCCCTGGACGATGTGCACTCGGCGCTGTCACGGCTGCTGCAGGGACGGGTGAGCGGCCGGGGCTGAGCCGGCGGTACGCGCGCGTGGACAGACGAAAGCGCCGGTCCGCTGTGGCCGCGTCCCCCGCGGGCCACCTCGAACCGGCGCCTTCTCGTGCTCCCCCGATTTCCCCCGTCGGGCCCCCCGTTCGGTCGTTCCCCGGGCCCCCGTGCCTCGCTCCCGCCGACCTCCGCCGGCGGAAGGAGCGGATCCGGGGCGGCTCCGCTCCGGCGCCCCGTGTCGCCGGTGCCGAGCCGTTCCCCTTCTCCGTGCTCCCACTCTCTCGTCCGCGCAGGTCGGCCCCCATCCGCGCGCGTACTCATCTCGCCCCCTGAGTACGGATACTCACACCTGCGTACTCAGGCCCACCTCACTCCGTTGCCGAGTGGTTACGATCGCCTCCGTGTCGGTACTCCCTCTCGTCTTCACCAGCGGCTGGGCCAGCGGAATCAACGCGTACGCCGTCGTGCTGCTGCTCGGCCTCTTCGGCGCGACCGGGCTGAGCGACGACGTCCCCGAGACGCTCCAGCGCCCCGAGGTCCTCATCACCGCCGGCGTGCTGTTCCTGTGCGAGGCGGTCGCGGACAAGATCCCGTACGTCGACTCGGCGTGGGACTCGGTCCACACGCTGATCCGCCCTGCCGCGGGCGCCTGGATCGGTGCGGTGCTCGCCGGGCAGAGCGGTTCGCTCAACGACGCCGTCGCGGGTGTGGTCGGCGGTTCGACGGCGCTGGCCAGCCATGCCGTCAAGGCGGGGACGCGGATGGCGGTCAACTCCTCGCCCGAGCCGTTCAGCAACGTGATCGTGAGCCTGGCCGAGGATCTCGGGGTCGCCGGGATCGTCACCTTCGCCATATTCCACCCGGTGGCGGCGGCGAGCATCGCGGCCGTACTGCTGGTCGGCGGCCTGGTGATACTCGTCTTCCTGATCTCCCGGATCCGCCGGTTCCTGCGCCGCCGGGCGCAACGCCGCGAGGAGAGACGGCTCGCGGGGCGGACGGGGCATCCACCGGGCTGGTGACCCCCGGCGGTCCTCCGAGGGCGCCCGCGGCCGGGGCTGTCAGTGGTGGCCGATAAAGTCGCGGGCATGGCACGGATTGCGGTGATCGGCGCCGGGATGGGCGCGATGGCGACCGCTGCCCGGCTGGCCGTCGCGGGCCACCGGGTGGCGGTGTACGAGCGTACGGAGACGTACGGCGGTGCGGTGCGCCGCCTCGAGCGCGACGGCTTCGCCTTCGACACCGGACCGGGGCTGCTCACCCTTCCCGCGGTCTACCGCGATCTGTTCGTCAAGACCGGCAAGGAGCCGCTGGAGTCGGTCGTCGAGCTGGTCCAGGTCGACCCGTCCACGCGGCACGTCTTCGCGGACGGCACGGAGGTCAGTCTGCCGAACGCCTCCCGTGCGGGTGTCGTCTCGGCGCTGGACGAGGCGCTCGGCTCCGACGCGGGCGCCCGCTGGGGCGACTTCCTGGTCCGGGCCCGCGAGGCCTGGGACCGCACCCGCAGACCGCTCCTGGAGGAGCCGCTCTGGCCGAACTGGTCGGTGCTGGCCGACCGCGAGCCCTATCCGTCGGTCCCCCACAAGAAGCTGCTCCGCACCCGCCGGGCCGGCACGCTCGCCGAGGTCGGCGCCTGGGAACTGCGTGACCCGAGGCTCGTCGCCCTGTTGGAGAGCCACGCCCTCGCGTACGGCCTGGACCCGCGCGTCGCCCCGGCGAGCGCGGCGGTGCTGCCGTACATGGAGCACGCCTTCGGCACCTGGTATGTCCGCGGCGGCATACGGGAGTTGGCGCGCGCGGTGTACGAGCGGTGTGTGGCGCGCAGGGTGGAGTTCCACTTCGGTGCCGAGGTCACCGGGGTGCTGGAGAAGGACGGCCGGGCGGCGGGACTCGAACTGGCCGACGGGGCGGTGGTGGAGGCGGACTTCGTCGTCGCCGGTGTCGCACCCGATGTGCTGAGCCGCTGTGTGCGGGGCACCGCGGTGCGGGAGGCCGGTGCGGTTCCTCCGCAGCGCGGGCTGCCGAGCCGTTTGACGGTGCTGCTGGCGCTGCGCGGCGGGCGCCCGGAGGGGGCGGCGCACCGGACGGTCGTGCACGCGGCGGACCGGGAGCGGGAGCTGGACCTGCTGTTCGGCGCGTCCTGGGGGCTCGACGCACGCCCCACGCTCACCGTGCTGCGCCCCGACGACCCGGGTGTGGTCCCGGGCCCGGACCAGGAGGCGATCACCCTCACCGCCACCGTGCCCGCCGACGCCGGCCGGGAGCGGCCGGTATCCGAGGTCTTCGACGATCACGCGGACTCGTTGATCACCGCCGCCGAGCGTGCCGTACCGGATCTGCGCGAGCGCCTTCTGTGGCACGAGGTGCGGGTCCCGGCCGACATCGCGGTGGCGACCGGCGCGGAGGGAGGCGCGGTTCCCGCCCCGGCTCTCGCCGCGGCCGGAGGCCGCCTGCTGCACCCAGCGAACACCACGGGGCTGCCCGGTCTGTTCACCGTGGGCGGCTGGTCCCACCCGGGCGGCGGCCTGCCGCACGCCGGCATGTCGGGCGCGCTGGTGGCGGGGCTGATCGTGGAGGGTCCGGAGTTCCGGGGCTCGCGGTGACCGCTGGTCAGAAGCGGTACTGCTCGTCGTAGCCGTTGTTCTGCTGGCCGTTGTTCTGCTGGCCGTCGCCCTGGTAGGGGTACTGCTGCTCCTGCGGGAGTTCGCCGCCGTAGGTCTCGTCGGTGCGCTGCTGCGGGACCCACACACCGCCGGCCGGGGTCTCGCCGTAGGTGGGGTTGCCGTACTGGTCCTGGCCGTAGGCCTGCTGGCCGTACTGCTGCTGGCCGCCGTAGGAGGTGTCGTAGCCGCCGTAGGTCTGGGTGCCGATGTACGGGTCGGAGTAGGCGGCGTACTGCTGCTGTCCGGCCATGTCGTAGCCGTACTGCTGCTGGTCGTAGCCGGTGTAGCCGTCGTAGCCGTAGTTCTGGTCGGCGCCCTGGGCGGCCGTCGCGTACTGGTCCTGGGTCTGTCCCTGACCGGCGTACGTGCCGTCGTTGTTGTATATGCCGTAGGAGCCGGTGTCGTCGGGCATCGGCTGCGGCTCGTAGACCTCGGCGGCCGCGGGACGGGCGGGCGTGAAGACGTCGTCGCGGTCGTAGTCGTCCTGGCCGTAACCGGACGCGCTCGGGACGTAGTTGCCCTCGTCGCCGTAGGCGGCGTCCGTCGCCTCGAGGTCGGAGACCTCCAGGGTCGGCTCGTCACGGCCGCGTTCGCGGCGGCCGCCGCGCTTGCCGCCGACCAGGCCGCCCAGGGCCTCCGGCGGATTGACCGCCCAGCCCTGCTCGAAGCCGCGGCGGAAGGAGAGGGTGACGTAGGTCTGGCCGACCGCGAAGGCGATGGCGCCCAGTCCGATGACGATCACCGACGGGATGAGCACACCGAGTACGACGCCCACGAAGCCGGCGAAGGCGAGCAGTCGCCAGCGGAGCCGCGCCTTGTACTGCAGCAGCACCTCGCCCAGCAACCACAGCGCGACGATTCCGAACGCGATGTAGAGGACCGTCCAGCCCATGTACGCCCCTCTCCCAGTGACCGCTACGCAGTGTGTCGTATATCCGTGCGGCCGGTCTAGGCCTGCGGTGGGTGGTGCAGGCCCAGGTTCTCGTAGATCTCCAGCGACGCCGTGGAGTTGTTGAGCGTGATGAAGTGCAGTCCGGGCACTCCCTCGGCCAGCAGCCGGGCGCAGAACTCCGTGGCGAACTCGATACCGATGGAGCGTACAGCGGCCGGATCGTCTTTTGCTGTGAGGATCCGCTCTTTCAGGACAGAGGGGATGGCCGCATTGCTGAGCTGTGGCAGGCGCTCCAGCATCCGCACGCTGGTCACCGGCATGATCTCGGGGATGACGGGGGTCTCGCAGGCCGCTTTGGCGACTCGGTCACGCAGGCGCAGATAGGACTCCGGCTGGAAGAACATCTGCGTGATGGCGTAGTCGGCGCCGGCCCGGCACTTGTCGACGAAGTGCGCGACGTCGGCGTCCCAGTCCGCGGACCGCGGGTGCATCTCCGGGAAGGCGGCGACCCCGACACAGAAGTCGCCCGATTCCTTGATGAGGCGCACCAGTTCGGCGGCGTAGGTCAGCCCCTGCGGGTGGGCCACCCACTCGCCCATGGGGTCGCCGGGCGGGTCGCCGCGGACGGCCAGGATGTTGCGGATCCCGGCGTCGGCGTACTGGCCGATGATGTTGCGCAGTTCGGCGATGGAGTGGTTGACCGCGGTGAGGTGGGCGACCGGCGTGAGCGTGGTGTCCGCGACGATCTGCTCGGTCTCCTTGACCGTGCCCGCCCGGGTGGAACCGCCGGCACCGTACGTGACGGAGACGAAGTCCGGGGCGACCGCCTCGACCCTCCTGAGCGCGCTCCACAGGTTCCGCTCACCCTTGGGGGTCTTCGGTGCCGAGAACTCGAACGAGTACGTCGCCTTGCCCGTGGCGAGCATGTCGCGCACGGTGCGTGCGCGGTCAGTCCTGGTGGATGCGGTTCCGAGGGCCATACCCGCAGGTTAGCCAGGGGGCAGCGGTCACCCAACCGGATCCGGGAAATTTGCCCGGTTTGTCGACTTGTTGTCCACCCTTCGGACACCGGGGCCCGTCACGCCGGGTCCCTGAGCCTCTTCGCGAACTCCGCCGCGGCCGCTCCCGGGTCGTCCGCGTCCGTGACGGCCCGTACGACGACGACCCGGCGGGCGCCCGCCTCCAGCACCTGGTCGAGGTTGGCGAGGTCGATGCCGCCGATGGCGAACCAGGGGCGGTCGGTGCCGAGGGAAGCGGTGTACCGGACCAGGTCGAGGCCGGGTGCGTGGCGGCCGGGCTTGGTCGGGGTCGGCCAGCACGGGCCGGTGCAGAAGTAGTCCACGCCGTCCTGGACGGCGGCCGCGGCGGCCTCGGCCTCGGAGTGCGTGGAGCGGCCGACGAGGATGTCGTCGCCGAGGATCGCGCGGGCCGCGGGGACCGGGAGGTCACCCTGGCCGAGGTGCAGGACGGCGGGCGGCCAGGGATGGGCGGCCCGGACCGCGTGCGCCACGTCGGCGCGGTCGTTCACCGAGAGGACCTTGCCGTACCTGTGGCACTTGTCGGCGAACAGCTCCAGCCAGGCCAGTTCCTCGTCCGCCTCCAGGGTCTTGTCGCGGAGCTGGATGAAGTCGACGCCGTTCGCCAGGACCGCGTCCAGGAACTCGGACAGGTCGCCCTGCTTCTTGCGGGCGTCCGTGCAGAGATAGAGCCGGGCGTCGGCCAGCCGGGCGCGGGCGTCGGTGTCGGACGTGACGGGCATGGGTGTCCCCCGATGTCGGTGCGTACGGGCCGCGGGCCGGTGCGGTCGACCTGGGCGGGCCGGGCGTAGTGAACCACAGGGACGGCTCCCGGCCCATGCCCGGGCCTCAGGTGCGACGGGCGGGTCCGCCCCACGTCCTGGCGACGAACCCGCAGGTCATCGTCGCCAGGTGTGGGACACGTCCGGTCGGCCGTACCGGGTCAGACGGCGAGCGCCTGGGCCCTGCGCTTCACCTCCGTGCCGCGGTTCTCGCTCAGCGCCTGGGCGGGGGTCCCGGGCAGGCTGTCGTCGGGGGTGAAGAGCCACTCCAGCATCTCTTCGTCGGAGAAGCCGTCGTCCCTCAGAAGCGTCAGGGTCCCGGCGAGGCCCTTGACGACCTTCTGCTCGACCCCGTCGATGAAGGCGGCGGGGACGTGCAGTGCGCGGTTCTCACCACGGCGTACGGCGATGAGCTGGCCGTCCTTGACCAGCTGGCGCGCACGCGTCACCTCGACATCGAGGATTTCCGCGATGTCGGGGAGGGTGAGCCAGGCGGGGACGAGAGCATCGATCTTTGCGTCAATCTCGGTCACGGCATCAAGCCTGCCATCCCGCACTGACAGTCGGAAGCCAGACCCCCGCGACCTGGGCTTTCGGACTACGCCGTGGCCGCCTTCAACGGCCTCGCCGGGTCCGCCAGCAGCTCCGGGTCCAGCTCCGGCCCCGCCTCGATCAGCCGCCGCCCCTGTGCCAGGTCCCGGGGCCGGCCCACCGCCAGCAGGGCGATGAGGCGGTTCTCGCGCAGCCAGCAGACCGTCCAGGCCGGTCCGGACGGGTCGCCGCGCCACAGGACCGTGTCGGCGGAGGTGTGGTGGCCGACGTACTGGACGAAGCGGCCGAACTGCTCGGACCAGAAGTACGGCACGGGGTCGTAGACCGCGGGCGTCTCGCCGATGATGTTGGCCGCCACCGCGCGCGGACCCTGGAGGGCGTTGTCCCAGTGGTGGACCAGCAGCCGCTCGCCGTACCGTCCCGAGGGGAAGGACGCGCAGTCGCCGACCGCGTAGACGTCCGGCGCGGAGGTGCGCAGGTGGTCGTCGGCCACCACCTCGCCGTGCGCGCCGAGCTCGATGCCCGACCCGGCCAGCCAGAGCGTGGCGGGACGGGCGCCGATGCCGACCACGACGGCGTCCGCGGGCAGCCGGGTGCCGTCGTCCAGGAGGACCTCGCCGGGCCGCACCCGCTCCACGCGCGCGTGGGTGCGCAGCACGGCACCGGCGTCGGCGTACCAGGACGACATCGGCGCGGCCACCTCCGCGGGCAGCGCCCCCGCGAGCGGCCGCTCGGCGGCCTCCACGACCGTCACCGCGCAGCCCGCCTCGCGCGCGGCGGTGGCGAACTCGGCGCCGATCCAACCCGCGCCGACCACCACGATGTCGTGCTGCCGGGCGAGTACGGGCCGCAGCCGCTCGGCGTCGTCCAGGGTGCGCAGCAGATGCACGCCGGGGACGCCCTCCGCGCCGGGCAGCCGGATCGGTTCGGCACCGGTGGCGAGGACCAGGACGTCGTACGGCACGGGCCCGCACTCGGTGTCCAGTTCGTGCTCGGCGGGGCGGACGCCCAGCACCTCGCGGCCCAGCTCCAGTTGGATGCCGAGCGCCTCGAAGTCGACGTCGAAGGCGGAACCCTCGGCCTTGCCGAGCAGTACGGCCTTCGACAGCGGCGGCCGGTCGTACGGCTGATGCGGCTCCGCGCCGATCAGGGTCACGGTGCCGGTGAAACCCTGTTCGCGCAGGGCCACCGCGGTCTGTACGCCGGCCATGCCCGCGCCGACCACGACCACGCGCCGCTGAGACTGCTCCGTCTGCTCGCTCACCGGATCACCATAGACAACTGACAATTTGTCAGTCAGCGGTCATGCACCGTGACCTGCTCCACAACGCTTCTCCCGCTGCCCGGCTGCGACTCCCACTCCCAGCTCTCCTCCAGCCGCACCCGCCCGTCCGGCAGTTCGACGACCGTGGACACGCAGTGCCCCGAGGAGGTCGTCCCGTCGTGCTTGAGCTGGACGTACCGGAAGTCGAGCCGGTCGCCGTCGCGGGTGCCCACCAGATGCCCGCGCACGACGTCGCCGCCCGCGTACTCGGCCCAGATCTCGCCGCTCTTCTCGTGGTACGTGAACCGGGTGCGGGTGCCCACCTGACCTGGGGACTGGTCGGCGACGGGGGCGAGGACGAGGCCGTCCAGCGAGCGGGCCATGGCAGCGGGCTCCCTTACACAAGCGAAAGACCAAGAGCTAGGGTGGCCAACGTAGAGCACTCGCGGGAGCCCGGACGCACCGGGCTGAGAGGGAGGCTGGCGGCCTCCGACCGTACGAACCTGATCCGGGTCATGCCGGCGAAGGGAGGGGCTGGACGCCCATGTCCTCACGTACGTCAGACGTCCTCGTCGTCGGGGGCGGAATCATCGGCCTCGTCACGGCCTGGCGGGCCGCGCAGCGCGGTTTCGCCACGGCCGTCGTCGATCCCGAACCGGGTGGCGGGGCCGCCCAGGTGGCCGCCGGGATGCTGGCCGCCGTCACGGAACTGCACTACGGCGAGCAGACCCTGCTGGGCCTGAACCTGGCCTCGGCCCGCCGTTATCCGCAGTTCGCGGCCGAGCTCACCGAGCTGACCGGCCACGATCTCGGCTACCGCCGCTGCGGCACGCTCGCCGTGGCGCTGGACGCCGACGACCGCGCCCATCTGCGGGAACTGCACGCCCTGCAGCAGGAGTCTGGCCTGGAGTCGGAGTGGCTGTCCGGGCGGGAGTGCCGGCGTCTGGAGCCGATGCTCGCACCGGGGGTGCGCGGCGGGCTGCGGGTCGACGGCGACCACCAGATCGACCCCCGGCGGCTGATCACGGCGCTGCTGGCCGCCTGCGAGCGGGCGGGCGTGGTCTTCCACCGCCTGTGGGCCGAACGCCTGGATCTGGTGGGGGACCGGGCCGCCGGCATCACGGCCACCGACGGCACCCGGCTGGGCGCGGCCCAGGTGGTGCTCGCCGCCGGCAGCCTCAGCGGGCGGCTCGCCGGTGTCCCCGACGAGGTCCTGCCGCCGGTGCGGCCCGTGAAGGGGCAGGTGCTGCGGCTGACCGTGCCACAGCGGTACGCGCCCTTCCTGAACCGGACCGTGCGGGCCGTGGTCCGTGGCAGCCAGGTCTATCTGGTGCCGCGCGAGAACGGCGAGCTGGTGATCGGGGCGACCAGCGAGGAGCAGGGCTGGGACACCACGGTGACCGCGGGCGGGGTGTACGAGCTGCTGCGCGACGCCCATGAGCTGGTGCCCGGCATCACGGAGCTGCCGCTCACGGAGACCCGAGCGGGACTGCGCCCCGGCTCCCCCGACAACGCTCCGCTGCTCGGACCGACCGAGCTCCCGGGGCTGCTCCTGGCGACCGGCCACTATCGCAACGGGGTGCTGCTCGCGCCGGTCACCGGCGACGCGATGGCCCATGTGCTGACCACGGGTGAACTGCCGGACGAGGTCCGCCCCTTCACCCCCCGGCGTTTCACCTTCACGGAGCTGCCCGCATGAACATCTCCGTCAACGGAGAGCCTCGACAGATCGCTCCCGGCACGGCTCTCGACACCGTCGTGCGGACCCTCGCCCCGGCCCCCGCCGGAGTGGCCGCGGCCCTCAACGAAACCGTCGTCCCGCGCGGACAGTGGCCCTCGACGTCCCTGTGCGAGGGAGACCGCGTCGAGGTCCTCACCGCCGTCCAAGGAGGCTGACCCCATGGCCGACGATCCCTTCGTCCTCGGCGGCAGGGCCTTCTCCTCCCGTCTGATCATGGGCACCGGCGGCGCGCCCAGCCCGGATGTGCTGGAGCGGGCGCTGGTCGCCTCCGGCACCGAGCTGACCACGGTCGCGATGCGGCGGGTGGATCCGACGGTGCACGGCTCGGTCCTGTCCGTGCTGACCGGGCTCGGCATCGAGGTGCTGCCCAACACCGCGGGCTGCTTCACCGCGGGCGAGGCCGTGCTGACGGCCCGCCTCGCGCGCGAGGCGCTCGGCACGGATCTGGTCAAGCTGGAGGTCATCGCCGACGAACGCACCCTGCTGCCGGACCCCATCGAGCTCCTGGACGCCGCGGAGACGCTGGTCGACGACGGTTTCACGGTGCTGCCGTACACCAACGACGACCCCGTCCTCGCGCGGAAGCTGGAGGACGTGGGCTGCGCGGCGATCATGCCGCTGGGCTCCCCGATCGGTTCCGGGCTCGGGATCCGCAACCCGCACAACTTCCAGCTGATCGTCGAGCACGCACGCGTGCCGGTGATCCTGGACGCGGGGGCCGGTACGGCGTCGGACGCGGCGCTCGCGATGGAGCTGGGGTGTGCGGGTGTGATGCTCGCCTCGGCGGTGACGCGGGCCCGGGAGCCGGAGCTGATGGCGCACGCGATGCGGCACGCGGTGGAGGCGGGCCGGCTGGCGTACCGGGCGGGGCGCATCCCCAAGCGGCATTTCGCCGAAGCCTCGTCCCCCAGGGAGGGGCTGGCGCGGCTGGATCCCGAGCGCCCCGCGTTCTGAACGTACGTTCGACGCAGGCCGGAATTCGTTGCGACGTCCGTCACAGGACGGCTTCAGTCCCGCCCCGATCTCGCCCGAACCCGCGGCCCTGTCAGTCGCGGCTCGTACACTCACCTGCGTGGATACGACCCTTCAGGACCCTTTGGTCGGGCAGGTGCTCGACGGCCGCTATCGCGTGGACGCGCGGATCGCGGTCGGCGGGATGGCCACGGTCTACCGGGCCGTGGACACCCGCCTCGACCGCGTGCTCGCGCTGAAGGTGATGCACCCGGGCCTCGCCGCCGACGTCACCTTCGTCGACCGGTTCATCCGCGAGGCCAAGTCCGTCGCCCGGCTCGCCCACCCCAATGTGGTGCAGGTCTTCGACCAGGGCACCGACGGGTCGTACGTCTATCTCGCCATGGAGTACGTGGCGGGCTGCACCCTGCGTGACGTGCTGCGCGACCGTGGCGCGCTGCAGCCGAGGGCCGCGCTCGACATCCTGGAGCCGGTCCTCGCCGCGCTCGGCGCCGCGCACCGCGCGGGGTTCGTGCACCGGGACATGAAGCCCGAGAACGTGCTGATCGGGGACGACGGCCGGGTCAAGGTGGCCGACTTCGGGCTCGTCCGGTCCGTCGACACCGTCACCAACACCACGGGCACCGTGCTCGGCACGGTCTCGTATCTCGCGCCGGAGCAGATCGAGAGCGGCACGGCCGACCCCCGCGTCGACGTGTACGCGTGCGGTGTCGTGCTGTACGAGATGCTGACCGGTGAGAAGCCCCACGACGGGGACTCCCCCGCCGTGGTGCTCTACAAGCACCTCCACGAGGACGTCCCTCCACCCTCGGGCATCGTGCCGGGGCTGGCGTTCGAGCTGGACGAACTGGTCGCCTCGGCGACCGCCCGCACCCCGGACATCCGCCCGTACGACGCGGTGGCGCTGCTCGCGCTGGCCCGCGCGGCCCGTGGTGCGCTCAGCGAGGAGCAGCTGGACCTGGTGCCGCCGCAGGCGCTGTCCGTCGCGCACAGTGGCGCCGAGGACCGCACCAGCGTGATCCCGCGCTCTTTGACGGTGCCGCGGCCGCTGCCGGTCAACGAGGACGGGACCGCGGTCCACCACACGAGCCGGTTCGAGTCCCCGCCGCCCCCACCGCCCCGGCGCCGTTCGGGACCCCCGCGCGGGCCGCTCGCGATCGTCGTCGCCCTGCTGCTGATCCTCGGTGTCGGAGCCGGCGTCTGGTACATCAACTCCGGCCAGTTCACCAAGGTCCCGGCGCTGATCGGCAAGACCGAGACGCAGGCCCGGGACCGGCTGGTGGAGGCCGGGCTCGAGGTCGGCACGGTGCAGCAGGAGTACAGCGACACCGTGAAGCGCGGCCGGGTCATCGACTCGGACCCGACCGTGGGCACCCGCATCCGGAGCAACGACTCCGTGACGCTGACCGTCTCCAAGGGCCCCGAGACCGTGAAGCTGGGCGATCTCAAGGGCCTCCGTCTCGACAAGGCGAAGGAACGACTCAAGGGTGACGGCCTCGAACCGGGCATGGTGACCCGCGCGTTCAGCGAGGACGTCATCAAGGGCTTCGTGATCGGCACCGACCCGGAGGCGGGCACCACGCTCCGCTCGGGCGCGGCGGTCGCCCTGGTCGTCAGCAAGGGCAGGGCGGTGGACGTCCCGGACGTCACCGGCGAGAGCCTGGAGGACGCGAAGGCGGACCTGGCGGACGCGGGTCTGAAGGTGAAGGTCGCCTCCGAGCAGGTCAACTCCGAGTACGACAAGGGCATGGTCGCCGCGCAGACCCCGCAGGACGGCCGCGAGGCCGCCGAAGGCGACACCGTGACGCTGACCATCTCCAAGGGCCCGGAGCTGGTCGAGGTCCCGGACGTGGTCGGCGACAGCGTCGACGACGCGAAGGCCGCGCTGGAGGGCGCCGGCTTCGAGGTCGACGAGGACCGCGGGCTCCTCGGGCTGTTCGGCGACACCGTCAAGGGCCAGTCGGTGGAGGGCGGCCAGACCGCCCCCAAGGGATCGACGATCACCATCGAGATCCGCTGAGCGGGCCCGGCCGCCATCCGTCGACAGGGTGCCCCGCACCGCGTGACACCCTGGACCGGTGATGACTCAGCGCAACCCCGTCGGCGGCCATGTCCCCGTGGCCGGCGGTCTGAACTCCGTCGGTCTGTCCTACGCCCGTGACCTCGCGGCCGAGACCGTGCAGGTCTTCGTCGCCAACCCGCGCGGCTGGGCCACCCCCACCGGCAACCCGCGGCAGGACGAGGAGTTCCGTGCGGCGTGCGCGGCGGAGTCGATCCCGGCGTATGTGCATGCTCCGTATCTGATCAACTTCGGCTCGCACACCGAGGCGACGGTGGAGAAGTCGGTGGAGAGCCTGCGGCACTCGCTGCGGCGCGGGCGGGAGATCGGGGCGCTCGGGGTCGTCGTGCACACGGGCAGCGCGACCGGCGGACGGGACCGGTCCGTCGCTCTCAAGCAGGTCCGGGAGTACCTGCTGCCGCTGCTCGACGAGCTCACCCATGACGACGACCCGTATCTGCTGCTGGAGTCGACCGCCGGTCAGGGCGCCTCGCTCTGCTCGCGGACCTGGGACTTCGGTCCGTACTTCGAGGCGCTGGACGCCCACCCCAAGCTGGGCGTCTGCCTCGACACCTGCCACATCTTCGCGGCCGGCCACGACCTGACCGGCCCCTCCGGCATGCACCAGACCCTCGATCTGCTCGTGGACACCGTCGGCGAGGGCCGTCTGAAGCTGATCCACGCCAACGACTCCAAGGACGTGGTCGGCGCCCACAAGGACCGGCACGCGAACATCGGTGCCGGCCATATCGGCGAGGACCCGTTCCGGGCGCTGATGACCCACCCGGCCACCGAGGGCGTACCGCTGATCATCGAGACGCCCGGCGGCAAGGAGGGTCACGCGGCGGACGTGGAGCGGCTGAAGAAGCTCCGGGACGCGTGACGCGTTGCGGCACACCCCGTTACGGAATACCCCTGGGGGGTATACGGTTCTTGCCAGGAGCAGGAACCGTTACCTGACATTGGGGGCACCCATGCAGCACGAGGCGCACGCGGGACACGTTCACCACCAGCCGAGCAGCTGGTCCATGGCCGTCCAGGCGACTCTCCACTGCCTCACCGGCTGCGCCATCGGCGAAGTGCTGGGCATGGTCATCGGGACGGCACTGGGCTGGGGGAACCTGCCGACCACGATCCTGGCGATCGTCCTCGCGTTCTTCTTCGGCTACTCGCTCACCCTGCGCGGTGTCCTGAAGGCCGGCCTCGGCCTCCGGGACGCCGTCAAGGTGGCACTGGCCGCGGACACCCTGTCGATCGCCGTGATGGAACTGGTCGACAACGGCGTGATCATCCTGTGGCCCGGCGCGATGGACGCGGAACTGGGCGACCTGCTGTTCTGGGGCGCGCTGGCGATCTCGCTCGTCATCGCCTTCTTCGCGACCACGCCGGTCAACAAGTGGATGATCGGCCGGGGCAAGGGGCACGCCGTGGTGCACCAGTACCACCACTGAGCCCTACAGGTCCGGGCCGTCCCCCGGCACTTCCTGGTAGGAGTAGCGCTGCTCCCGCCAGGGGTCGCCGATGTTGTGATAGCCGCGCTCCTCCCAGAAGCCACGGCGGTCGGCGGTCATGTACTCGACGCCGCGGACCCATTTGGGCCCCTTCCAGGCGTACAGATGAGGAACGACCAGCCGGAGCGGGAAGCCGTGCTCGGCGGTGAGCAGCTCGCCGTCCTTGTGGGTGGCGAAGATCGTGCGCTCGGCGGCGAAGTCCGCGAGGCGCAGGTTGGAGCTGAAGCCGTACTCGGCCCACACCATCACATGGGTGACGGCCGGGGCCGGCGGGGCGATGTCCAGGATGGTCCGGGCGGGGACGCCGCCCCACTCCGCGCCGAGCATGCTGAACTTCGTGACGCAGTGCAGATCGGCCAGGACGGTGGTGTGCGGCAGAGCCGAGAACTCGTCGTGGTTCCAGCACTGCTTCTCACCGTCGGCGGTGGCTCCGAAGACGCGGAACTCCCAGCGTTCGGGGCGGAACTTGGGGACGGGTCCGTAGTGCGTGACAGGCCAGCCGCGTTGGATTCGCTGTCCCGGCGGAAGCTCGGACTGTGCCGCTTCTCCTGACTCGCGTTCCACCGGCTGACCCATGACTCCATCCTGACAGACCCGGGGCAGTGCACATGACCAGCCCCCTGCTAATTCGCCTCAAACCGGACTAAGCATGCCCTTACTTACTAAGTGAAGACTTACTGGACGATCTTCGATACCGATGCAAGGATGCGGCGCAACCTGCCAGTTCCCCCCGGTTGGAAGGAGCCTCTGCGATGCAGGGCGACCCCGAGGTCATCGAATTCCTCAACGAGCAGCTCACCGGTGAGCTCACCGCGATCAACCAGTACTTCCTGCACGCGAAGATGCAGGAGAACTTCGGCTGGACGAAGCTCGCCAAGTACACGCGCCACGAGTCGTTCGACGAGATGAAGCACGCCGAGGTGCTCACCGACCGGATCCTCTTCCTGGACGGGCTGCCGAACTACCAGCGGCTGTTCCACGTCCGGGTCGGACAGACGGTCAAGGAGATGTTCGAGGCCGACCGGCAGGTCGAGGTCGAGGCGATCGACCGCCTCAAGCGCGGTATCGAGGTGATGCGCGCCAAGGGCGACATCACGTCGGCGAACATCTTCGAGTCGATCCTGGAGGACGAGGAGCACCACATCGACTACCTCGACACCCAGCTCGAGCTGGTGGAGAAGCTCGGCGAGGCGCTCTACATCGCGCAGCTGATCGAGCAGCCGGAGAGCTAGGCGGCCTCGTCCAGCCCGGCAAGGACCGGCCGGCCCTGGTCGGCGAGGTCACGTGTCGGGCAGGCGCCCCGGCCCAGCAGCGCCTGGATGCGCCGCACACAGGAACCGCAGTCGGTGCCCGCCTTGCAGGCGGAGGCTATCTGGCGCGGAGTGCAGGCGCCGTCCGCCGCGTGCTTCTTGACCTGCTGCTCGGTGACGCCGAAGCAACTGCAGACGTACACGCGGTTCACCTCCCGCCGGAATAGATCAGTGATGCCGTCCCGATGATCGGTGAGGCTAACCTAACCTTACCCGGCGCGCAGCGACCACAAAAGTGGAGTGGGGCGCGGATCGTATGTGATCCGCGCCCCACCTCATGCCCCTGTAACAGGCGCATCCCCTGCTGATCTCCTACTAGTCCCGGTACAGCTCCGCGACGAGGAACGCCAGGTCCAGGGACTGGCTGCGGTTGAGCCTCGGGTCGCAGGCCGTCTCGTAGCGCTGGTGCAGATCGTCGACGAAGATCTCGTCGCCGCCGCCCACGCACTCGGTGACGTCGTCGCCGGTAAGCTCCACGTGGATGCCGCCCGGGTGGGTGCCCAGACCCTTGTGGACCTCGAAGAAGCCCTTGACCTCGTCGAGCACATCGTCGAAGCGACGGGTCTTGTGACCCGAGGCCGCCTCGAAGGTGTTGCCGTGCATCGGGTCGCTCACCCAGGCCACGGTCGCGCCGGAGGCGGTGACCTTCTCGACCAGCTCGGGCAGCTTGTCGCGGACCTTGTCCGCGCCCATCCGCACGATGAAGGTGAGACGGCCCGGCTCGCGGTCCGGGTCGAGGCGCTCGATGTACTGCAGCGCGTCCTCGGCCGTCGTCGTCGGGCCCAGCTTGATCCCGATCGGGTTGCGGATCTTGGAGGCGAACTCGATGTGCGCGCCGTCCAGCTGGCGGGTGCGCTCACCGATCCAGACCATGTGGCCCGAGACGTCGTACAGCTGGCCCGTACGCGAGTCGACCCTGGTCAGCGCCGACTCGTAGTCGAGGAGCAGCGCCTCGTGGGAGGCGTAGAACTCGACCGTCTTGAACTCCTCCGGGTCCGTGCCGCAGGCCCGCATGAAGTTCAGCGCGTTGTCGATCTCCCGCGCGAGCTGCTCGTAGCGCTGCCCGGACGGGGACGACTTCACGAAGTCCTGGTTCCAGGCGTGCACCTGGCGCAGGTCCGCGTAGCCGCCCGTGGTGAAGGCGCGCACCAGGTTGAGCGTGGAGGCGGAGGCGTTGTACATCCGCTTCAGGCGCTCGGGGTCCGGGATGCGGGCCTTCTCGTTGAACTCGAAGCCGTTGACCGAGTCGCCGCGGTACGTCGGCAGGGTCACGCCGTCGCGGGTCTCGGTGCCCTTGGAGCGCGGCTTGGAGTACTGGCCGGCGATACGGCCGACCTTCACGACCGGCACCGAGGCGGCGTACGTGAGCACGGCGCCCATCTGGAGCAGGGTCTTGAGCTTGTTGCGGATGTGGTCGGCGGACACCGCGTCGAAGGCCTCGGCGCAGTCGCCGCCCTGGAGGAGGAACGCCTCTCCCTTGGCGACGGCCGCCAACCGGGCGCGCAGCTGATCGCACTCGCCCGCGAAGACGAGCGGCGGATACGACTCGAGGTCCGCAACGACTGCGCGCAGAGCCTCGGTGTCGGGGTACTCGGGCTGCTGCGCCGCGGGCAGGTCTCGCCAGGTGTTGCCGGCGCTCTGGCCGGTCTTAGCGTTCACGGTCACGACCTCAACATTACGGGGTCGTGTCGCGTCGTTTTCGCACGGCTCGACAGGTGAGACGCACCCATGCTCAGGTGCGCGTGGGGTAAGGTGCGTCGCATGTTCGCGCACTCGACCCAGAACTGGTGGTGGACCGCTCATCCGGCGGCCCACTGACTGCGCGTACGCAAGACTTCGCGAAGGCCGCCCGAGGGGCGGCCTTCGGCGTTTCCGGGGTCCGTTCCTCCCAGTGAACTCTCACCGAGAAGGACAACGGACCCATGCATCTGCTCGACCTGCTCGACGATCCCCGCCCGTTCGCCCTGCTGCGCCGTCGCACGCCGGGCCATGACGAACAGAGCGTGGAGCTGCTGCTCGGCCCGGTCACCTCGTACGACCGGCTCGCCGACCTCCCCGACGAAGGCCTCGCCCTGGTCCCCTTCCGCCAGATCCGCGAGCGCGGCTTCGACGTACGGGACGACGGGACACCGCTCGCGGTGCTGACGCCCGAGGAGACCCACACGCTGGACCTGGCGGAGGTCCTGGCCCAGCTCCCGGCGCACGACGTGCGGGTCGAGCGCGGTGGCTTCGACGTCGGCGACGAGGAGTACGCCGGGATCGTCGGGCGCGTGCTGCGGGAGGAGATCGGGCAGGGCGAGGGCGCGAACTTCGTGATCCGGCGGACGTACGAGGGGGAGATCCCGGGGTTCGGCAGAGCCGATGCCCTCGCCCTGTTCCGGCGGCTCCTGGAGGGTGAGCGCGGCGCGTACTGGACGTTCGTCGTCCACACCGGTGACCGGACCCTCGTCGGCGCCAGCCCCGAGGTGCATGTACGCATGTCCGGCGGCACGGTCGTCATGAACCCGATCAGCGGGACGTACCGCTACCCGGCCGAAGGCCCCACCCCCGAGCACCTGCTGGACTTCCTCGCCGACGGCAAGGAGATCGAGGAGCTGTCGATGGTCGTCGACGAGGAGCTCAAGATGATGTGCACCGTCGGCGACATGGGCGGGGTCGTCATCGGGCCGCGGCTGAAGGAGATGGCCCATCTCGCGCACACGGAGTACGAGCTGCGCGGGAAGTCCTCGCTGGATGTGCGTCAGGTGCTGAAGGAGACCATGTTCGCGGCGACCGTCACCGGCTCGCCCGTGCAGAACGCCTGCCGGGTCATCGAGCGGCACGAGGTCGGGGGGCGCGGCTACTACGCGGGGGCGCTGGCGCTGCTCGGCAAGGACTCCGGCGGGGCCCAGACCCTGGACTCCCCCATCCTCATCCGCACCGCGGACATCGACGCGGCCGGCCGGCTGCGGGTACCGGTCGGTGCCACGCTCGTCCGCGGCTCGGACCCGGCGGGCGAGGTGGCCGAGACGCACGCGAAGGCGGCGGGGGTGCTGGCGGCGCTGGGCGTGCGGGAGCAGAGGCCGCGCGAGGAGGGCGTACGTCCCCGGCTGGCCGATGATCCCCGGGTGCGGGCCGCGCTCGACGGCCGCCGGTCCTCGCTCGCCCCGTTCTGGCTGCGGATGCAGGAATCCCCCGGGAGGGACGCGGAGCTCACCGGTCACGCCCTGGTCGTGGACGGCGAGGACACCTTCACGGCGATGCTCGCGCACGTGCTGCGGTCCAGCGGACTGGACGTCACCGTCCGGCGGTACGACGAGCCCGGTCTGCGCGAGGCGGTCCTCGCGCATGAGGGCCCGGTGGTCCTGGGCCCCGGCCCGGGCGACCCCTGCGATCTGACCGACCCCAAGATGGTCTTCCTGCGTGACCTGACCGCCCGTGTCGTCCGCGAGAACCGGCACGGTGTGCTCGGCGTCTGCCTCGGGCACGAGCTGCTGGCGGCCGAGCTGGGGCTGGAGATCGTACGGAAGGACGTGCCCTACCAGGGCGCGCAGACGACGGTCGATCTGTTCGGGCGGCCGGAGACCGTGGGCTTCTACAACAGCTTCGTGGCGCACTGCGACGACGAGACCGCGGCCGAGCTGGCCGCGCACGGGGTCGAGGTCAGCCGGAGCGCTTCGGGCGAGGTGCACGCCCTGCGCGGGCCGGGCTTCGCGGGAGTGCAGTTCCACCCGGAGTCGGTGCTCACGCTGAACGGAGCCGCGGTCGTAAGAGAGTTGGCGGGTCAGCTGCGCGGGACGAGCACGTTCTCGGAGCGGCGGCCGGCCCTGTAGTCGAGGACGTTGCGCACCGTGGCGTCGACGATCTGGCCGACGGCGTCCACGGTGTAGTACGCCTGGTGGGATGTGACCAGGACATTCGGGAAGGTGACCAGGCGGGCCAGGGTGTCGTCCTCGATGGCCTCCAGGGACTTGTCGAGGAAGAACAGGCCCGCCTCCGCCTCGTACACGTCGAGGCCGACGCCCGCGAAGCGGCCCGCGCGCAGCTCGTCGACGAGGGCGGTGGTGTCGATCAGGCCGCCGCGGCTGGAGTTGACCAGGATCGCGTCGTCCTTCATCGCCTTCAGGGCGTCGGCGTCGATGAGGCGCTGGGTCTCCGGCATCAGCGGGACGTGCAGGGTGACGAGGTCGGACTCGGCGAGGAGTTGTTCCTTGGGGACGTACTCCATGCCGAGTCCCCTGCACACCGGGTTCTCGGCGATGTCCCACCCCAGCAGGCGCATGCCGAAGCCGTGGGCGATGCGGGTGAAGGCCTCGCCGATCTTGCCGGTGCCGAGGACTCCGGCGGTGCGGCCGCGCAGGTCGCGGCCCATCAGGCCGTCGAGACGGAAGTCGAAGTCGCGGGTGCGGGTGGAGGCGCGGACGATACGGCGGTTGACCGCCATGGCGAGGGTCCAGGCGAACTCGGCGACGGAGTACGGCGAGTAGTACGAGACCCGGGCGACCGTCATGCCGAGCCGTTCGGCGGCCTCGAGGTCGATGTTGTTGAACCCGGTGGACCGCTGGGCGATCATCCGCGTGCCGCCGGCCGCGAGGACCTCCAGGACACCGCCGCCGAGTTCGGCGTTGACGCTGGTGGAGATCACCTCGTAGCCGGCCGCGATGGGGGCGGTGTCCTCGTTGAGGAAGACGTCGAGACAGCGGACCTCGTGATGCCCCCGGAAGGCCTGCTGGATCAGGGGCTTCTCGTCCGCCTGGACTCCGAAGGCGAGAATCTCCACACGACCCTCCGAGGTGCGCCGGAATTGTCTGATACCGGCGAATATCTCACAGGCCGGCGAGTTCTCCCTCGTGCCGCTCCACCACCCGACCGCCGGTCCTCCCCGTGACGCCTGCGCGCCGAACGCCGCCGCGGTGACCGCGGCGGCGTTCGGGTGTCGCACAACTCACTTCACAGGAAGGGGAGTTGCTCCCGGTCTCCGGTGTCAGCCGAAGAACACCCCGACCTCCTCGTACAGCTTCGGGTCCACGGTCTTCAGCTTGGCCGTCGCCTCCGCGATCGGCACCCGCACGATGTCCGTGCCGCGCAGCGCGACCATCTTGCCGAAGTCGCCGTCCCGGACGGCCTCGATGGCGTGCAGGCCGAAGCGGGTGGCGAGCCAGCGGTCGAAGGCGCTGGGGGTGCCGCCGCGCTGGATGTGCCCGAGGACCGTCGTACGGGCCTCCTTGCCGGTCCGCTTCTCGATCTCCTTGGCCAGCCACTCGCCGACCCCGGACAGCCGGACGTGTCCGAAGGAGTCCAGCGACTCGTCCTTGAGGACCGCGTCACCGTCCTTGGGCATCGCGCCCTCGGCGACGACCACGATCGGCGCGTACGAGGCCTTGAAGCGGGAGGTCACCCAGGCGCACACCTGGTCGACGTCGAAGCGCTGCTCGGGGATGAGGATGACGTTGGCGCCGCCGGCCAGCCCCGAATGGAGGGCGATCCAGCCCGCGTGCCGGCCCATGACCTCGCAGACCAGGACCCGCATATGGGACTCGGCGGTGGTGTGCAGCCGGTCGATCGCCTCCGTGGCGATGCCGACCGCGGTGTCGAAGCCGAAGGTGTAGTCGGTGCCGGACAGGTCGTTGTCGATGGTCTTCGGTACGGCGACGACGGGGACGCCGTACTCGTCGTTGAGCCGTGCCGCCACGCCGAGGGTGTCCTCGCCGCCGATGGCGATGAGCGCCTCGACCTCCTGCTTGGCGAGGTTCTCCTTGATGCGGCGGATGCCGCCCTCCACCTTCAGCGGGTTGGTCCGCGAGGAGCCGAGGATGGTGCCGCCGCGGGGCAGGATGCCGCGCACGGCGGGGATGTCGAGGCGGACGGTGTCGTTCTCCAGTGGTCCTCGCCAGCCGTCCCGGAAGCCGACGAAGTCATAGCCGTACTCCTGCACGCCCTTGCGGACGACGCCCCGGATGACGGCGTTGAGCCCGGGGCAGTCGCCGCCTCCGGTCAGTACTCCGACCCGCATGGAAATGTCCCTTCGCCGCGGTTGCCTGTGAGGGTCACGCTAATGGTGATCCAGGTCACACAGCGATGGGCGGGAAGGGCAATTCCGGTGAATCAGATGGCCGTTGGTTTACGCGCCGTCAAGCGCGCGCTCCTATTCATCGTCGAGCCCGCGTTCTATGGCGTACCGGACGAGCTCGACCCGGTTGTGAAGCTGCAGCTTGCCGAGGGTGTTCTGGACGTGGTTCTGGACCGTGCGGTGCGAGATGACCAGACGCTCGGCGATCTGCTTGTAGCTCAGGCCCTTGGCGACCAGCCGCAGCACCTCCGTCTCCCGGTCGGTGAGCTGCGGCGCCTTGGGCTGGTCGGTGTCCGGGGCGGGCGCGGGCTCGGAGGCCAGCCGGCGGTACTCCCCGAGGACGAGTCCCGCGAGACCGGGCGTGAAGACGGGGTCGCCGACGGCCGTACGGCGGACCGCGTCCAGCAGTTCCTCGGTGGACGCCGACTTCAGCAGATAGCCGGTCGCGCCCGACTTCACGGCCTCCAGGACGTCCGCGTGCTCACCGCTGGCCGACAGCACAAGAACGCGCAGCGCCGGGTTGTGCCCGACGAGTTCCTTGCAGACCTGGACACCGGGCTTCAACGGCAGGTTCAGGTCGAGCACCAGCACATCCGGCCCGGCGGCCTTGGCACGGCGTACGGCCTGGTCGCCGTCGCCCGCGGTGGCCACCACGTCGAAGCCGGACGCGTCCAGGTCGCGGGCGACCGCGTCGCGCCACATCGGGTGGTCGTCTACCACCATCACCTTGATCGGGCCCTGGTCACTCATCGCTGTCCTGCCTTCCCCCGTGAAACCTTCGGTACCTTCAGCTCGACCTCCGTGCCCTGCCCGGGCACCGAGATCAGTTCGGCGCTGCCGCCTAGTTCGCCCAACCGCCCCCGGATCGACAGGGCCACCCCCATCCGCCCCTCCCCCTCGGCCTGCGCGAGCCGCCCGTCGGGGATGCCGGGCCCGTCGTCGCGTACGGTCACCACGACCTCCTCGGGCTCGTCCTCGACAAGGATCCACGCGCGCGCGTGCTCACCGGCATGCTTGCGTACGTTGTCCAGGGCGGCCCCCACCGCGGCGGCCAGCTCCTTCGCGGCGGCCGGGGGCAGTTCCACCGGGGCGCCGGGCTCGGCGAAGCTGACCTTGGCGGCGGCGAACGGGGCGAGCAGCGCGCGGAGATCGACGGGCCCCTCGGGATCCGGCTCGTCGACGGCCCGTACGACCGCCCCCTGGGCCGCGTCCTCCGACACCCACGAGACGGGCCTCAGCCCGCCGGAGACCAGGGTGCGCAGCGCCACCTCCTGCTCGCCGGCCATCCGGCCCAGCTCGGCCGCCTCGCCGCCGATGACGGCACCGCGCCGCTGCACCATGGCGAGCACCTGGAGCACGCTGTCGTGGATGTCCCGCGCGAGCCGCTCCCGCTCCCTGGTCGCGGCCTCGATCTCCAGGGCGCGGGCCAGGGTGCGCTCGGAGGCGCGGGCGACCTCGACGACGTAGCCGATGGCGATGGAGGCGACCCACACGAGGATGACGTTGTGGACGGTGTCCCGGGCCGGCTGGCCGCGCTCGATCAGGTTGGCGGCGGCGACCGGTGTGGAGGCGAACGCGGCCCAGCGCCAGCCGCCCTTGATGGCGTACGCGAGGACCGAGCCGGCGGTCCATATCGACGGCAGGGTGGGCCCGCCGGTGTCGATGTGGTGGTCGTTGACGACCAGCGGGGTCAGGAGGATGCCGGTGACCGCGACGGCGAGGTCCACGGCAAGGAAGCGCTTGGTGCAGGCGGCCTCGTTCTGGACCCGGGGCAGGGTGGCGAGCGTCCAGCCGCACAGGACGACGTAGTACGCGACGGCGATGCCCGGGCGGTCGTAGTTCTCGTAGTTGGCGGCGAACAGTCCGACCGCGTACAGCAGGGTCAGCACCCGGTAGCCGGTGAGCGCGCGCCACAGCGGCAGCTCCACCGACATCCTCATCACACGCTCACGCCTGGCCATGCCCCCACCCCCGGCCCCGAAGTCCCGTCAGGACTCGGAGCGTTCCTTCTCAGCCTTCGCGAGTGCGGCCTTCGCCGCCTTCTCCGCTTCCTTCTCGGCCTTGGCCGCGTCCGCGATCTGCCGCTTGGCGGCGGTCGCGTACATGTCGACGTACTCCTGGCCGGAGAGCTTCATGATTTCGTACATGACCTCGTCGGTCACCGCGCGCAGCACGAACCGGTCGTGCTCCATGCCCTGGTACCGGGTGAAGTCCAGGGGCCGGCCGATGCGGATGCCGGGCCGCATCAGCTTGGGCATCACCTGCCCGGGCGGCTGGATCTTCTCGGTGTCGATCATGGCGACCGGGATGACGGGCGCGCCGGTGGCGAGCGCCACGCGCGCGAGGCCGCCCGGCTTGCCCCGGTAGAGGCGGCCGTCGGGCGAGCGCGTGCCCTCCGGGTAGATCCCGAACAGCTCACCGCGCTCCAGCACCTCGATGCCGGCCTTGACCGCGGCCTCGCCCGCGCCGCGCGCACCGGAGCGGTCCACGGGAAGCTGCCCGGCGCCCTTGAAGAACGCGGCCGTGAGCCGGCCCTTCAGCCCTGGCGTGGTGAAGTACTCCGCCTTGGCGATGAAGGTGACCTTGCGGTCCAGGACCGCGGGCAGGAAGAAGGAGTCCGAGAAGGACAGGTGGTTGCTCGCCAGGATCGCGGGGCCCGTGTCAGGGATGTTCTCGAGGCCTTCCACCCAGGGCCTGAAGGCGACCTTCAGCGGCCCGCCGATGGCGACCTTCATCGTTCCGTACAACAACCCCGTGCCTCCTGTGTCTGTCGGTGAGACCTTAACCCGGAGCATCGGCAATGGTCCCGACGACCCTGGTCGGTGTCAGTGCGGTCGCGTACGGTGAACCTCACCTGGACTCGTTCACACCCTTCTCATGAACAGGAGACCGAAGGTGCCGGTCCTTGCTGGAGCCGAGCCGTTCCGCCACGAGGGCGGGGAGACAGGCGTCCTCCTCTGCCACGGCTTCACCGGTTCCCCGCAGTCGCTGCGCCCCTGGGCGGAGTACCTCGCCGAGCGCGGTCTCACCGTGTCGCTGCCTCTCCTTCCGGGGCACGGCACCCGCTGGGAGGACATGGCACTCACCGGCTGGCAGGACTGGTACGCCGAGGTGGACCGCGAGCTGCGGGCCCTGCGTGAGCGCTGCGCCCAGGTGTTCGTGGCGGGTCTGTCCATGGGCGGTGCCCTCGCCCTGCGGCTGGCCGCCAAGCACGGCGACGCGGTCCGCGGAGTGGTGGTCGTCAACCCGGCGAACCGTATGCACGGCCTCGCGCCCTACGCCCTTCCGGTGGTGCGCCATCTGCTGCGGACGACGCCGGGGATCGCCGACGACATCGCCAAGGAGGGCGCCCACGAGCTGGGCTACACCCGGGTGCCGCTGCACTCCGCGCACTCCCTGCGCCAGTTCTTCCGCCTGGTCGACGGTGAGCTTCCGCAGGTCACCCAGCCGCTGCTGGTGCTGCGCAGCGCCGAGGACCACGTGGTGCCGGCGGCCGACTCCGCGCGCGTGCTGAGCCGGGTGTCCTCGACGGACGTATCGGAGATCGTGCTGGAACAGAGTTACCACGTGGCGACGTTGGACCATGACGCGGAGCGGATCTTCGAGGAGAGCTTCGCGTTCATCGGCCGGCTCGCAACCGGTATCGGCAAGGAAGGGACGGCCGCACGTGGCTGAGCACGACTCCGACCGCGAGGACCGCGAGCCGGACGAGCAGGGCGTGCCCTTCGACGAGGCGGCCGCCTGGGCGGCGATCGTCGCCGGGTACGGCGAGGAGCCGAAGGATCCGCCGGGCGCCAAGCCGTTCAAGTCGGTGGAGGACCTGGCGCTGCTGGAGCCGGAGACCAACTCGGAGGAGCCGAAGGAGGACGAGAAGCCGGAGAAGCCCGCCTCGGCCAAGCCGCTGGGCAGCTCCGTCGCCTTCGCTCCGGGTGTCGGCCCGCGTGACTACACGGCTCCCGAGCCGGTGGAGGAGGACTTCGACGAGGACGACGAGGGCCACTTCGTCCCGCCGGAGCCGCCGCCGCTGCCGGCCGCGGACACCACCGCGAAGTTCGCGTGGCTGGCAGTCCTGGGCGGCCCCCTGCTGCTCCTGCTGGCGATACTGCTCACCTGGGACATGACCTGGTGGCTCGCCACCATCGGCATCGGCGGTTTCCTGGGCGGGTTCGCGACGCTGGTGATGCGGATGCGGACGGATGAGGACGAGGACGACGACCCGGGACGCGGAGCGGTCGTCTGAGGCTCAGCCTGCCGGAACTCCGAGGCTCAGCCCACCGGAACTCTGAGGGTGGCCAGGACCGGAAGATGGTCCGTGGCCGCCCTCAAGTCTGTCCCGGTGACGCCGGGGAGTTCGAGCGGTACGCCGCAGCCGAGCACCTCGATGCCCTTCGTCGCGAAGATCGCGTCGATGCGCTGGTGGGGTTCGGTGCGGGTCCAGGTGTGCTCGGCGCCGTCGGGGGCCGTTGCCCAGCAGTCCTGGAGGGTGTCGGAGAGACGGGTGAACGTGCGGCCGCCGGGGCGTTCGTTGAGGTCGCCGCCCGCGATCGCGTGCTCCACGCCCAGTGCGGCCAGGCGGTCCAGGAGCATGCCGCCCTGCTCGTAGCGCTCGTCCTTGCGCAGGGAGAGGTGGCAGCTGAGAACGCCGAGGCGGGCGCCGCCGATCCGGACGACCGCGGTGGCGAAACCGCGTCGGTGCTCGCCTGGCGTGAGCGGGAGAAGGACGTCTTCCGTGCGCTCGACCGTGGTGCGGAGGTTGCACAGGATCGCCGGTCCCGCGGCTGTGGCGCCGCCGGTGAGGGTGACGAGGTCCGCGGCGTGGGCCAGGCGGGCGAGTTTCTTGCGCCAGCGGAAGAAGCGGGGGGCTTCCTGGATCAGTACGAGGTCCGGGGCACAGGCGCGGATGACTCTGGCCAGCGCGTCGGTGTCGTCCCGCATGGAGCGGATGTTGTAGCTCAGGACTCGGACGAGGGTGGAATCGTCGAATGCCATGGGGTGATTTTTGCGCCTGATGGCTCGGGGCGCGAGGTGTGTGCGCGACTGCCGGATCGTCGTGGCTTGTCGCGCCCACGCGGCGGAGCCGCATGTTTATACAGTCCCGCGCCCCCAGGCATACTCACCTGCCCGGCATCACATGATCGGGTCGGGTTCCCTCGCCAGGTCGGCCGCGCCCACCAGCCCGGCCTTGTTTCCCAGTTGGGCCGCGATCACATCTGCCACCGGGCGCCAGTTGCCGCCGACCAGCCAGCGCTTGTAGGACTTGCGGATCGGGTCGAGGACCAGTTCGCCCTCGTCCGAGAGGCCGCCGCCGACGATGAAGGCGGACGGGTCGAAGAGGGAGGCGAGGTCGGCGAGGCCGGCGCCGGCCCAGCGGGCGAGCTCACGGTAGGAGTCCACGGCGACCGGGTCGCCCTGGCGGGCGGCCATGGAGATGTGCTTGCCCTCGATGCCGTCGGGGCTGCCGTCGCCGAGGCCGAGAAGGAGCTCGGCGTTCTCCGGGGTGGCGTTGGCGCGCTGCTTGGCGTACCTCACCAGCGCACGCCCCGACGCGTACTGCTCCCAGCAGCCCTGCGAGCCGCAGCCGCACAGCAGGCCGTCCGGGACCATCCGGATGTGGCCGAACTCGGCGGCGACACCGAAGTGGCCGCGGCGCAGCTTGTTGCCGATGATGATGCCGCCGCCGAGGCCGGTGCCGAGCGTGATGCAGATGACGTTGCGGTGGCCCTTGCCGGCGCCGAACTTGTACTCGCCCCACGCGGCCGCGTTGGCGTCGTTCTCGACGACGACGGGGAGGCCCACGCGGGCCTCGACCTTGTCCTTCAACGGCTCGTTGCGCCAGTCGATGTTGGGCGCGAAGTAGACCTCAGAGCGCTGCCGGTTGACGTAACCGGCCGCACCGATACCCACGCCGACGATGTCGTGGCCGGCGCGCGCGCCGTCCACCGCGGAGGCGATGGCGTCCACGATGCCCTCGGGCGTGCCCGGGGTCGGCACCTTGTGGGTCGAGAGGATGTTGCCTTCCTCATCGACCACGCCGGCCGCGATCTTCGTGCCGCCGATATCGACGCCGATGGTGAGTCCCATGAATCCCTCAGTTTCGGTCGAGCCCCGCTACGGCCCACCGTACCCGAGGGCCTGCCGCCAGACTCCCGTCGTCCACCCGAGGGGCGCTCTAGTCCAGGTCGATGCGCTCCCCGGGGCCGGAGTCGTCGCCCCGGTCCTGGCGGGGCTTTTCCGGGTCCTTCCGATCGGTGGTCCGCTGGGTCCAGCGCTGCTCCTGGGCCTGGACGGCGGAGCGGTAGGCGGCGAGCAGTTCGGTGCCCGCCGCGGCCAGGTGGTCGAAGACGTCCGGGTTGCGTTCGATGACGGGCTCGACGGCGGCCTTGGCCTGCTGGACGACCTGGTGCACCACCTGCTGGGCGGCGGGTCCCGCGACCGCGCCGAAGAGGGGCGACTGGATCGAGGACAGCTTGTCGGTGACGGCGTCGACGAGCTTGCGCAGCTCCTCGGCGGCCGAGCCCGCGGGCTGGCCGTACTCGGCGCGGCGGCGGGCCTTCTCCGCCGCGAGATCCTCGGCACACGCCGTCGCCCAGGCGTCGGCGTCGGTGGCCCGCACCTCGTCGACAGCCTCGCGACCGGCGGCGTCTGACGGGGGGAGCTCTTCGCTCATGACGGACTCCTGACTGCGGTTCGTCTCTACGACGTTACCCGAATGGGCGTACCACGTTCACCGTGTCTCCGGCCAGAGGTCGGGATCCGGCGCGAACCGGATGCACAGTTCCCCCTCGCGCAGGGCGGCGCCGGCGACGGTGCAGCGCCGCAGGGCCGAGGGAAGGGGCACGATACGGCGGAACTGCCCGGCGGTGACCACGAGTTCGTCGCCGCGCCGGATGAGGTCGAGCTCGTCGCGTATCGCGCCGGGGAGCGGGATGTGCCAGACGAAGACCCGGCTGACGCCGTCGTCGGCGAGGCGGTCGGCGATGGACCACTCGACGGCGGAGGTGGCGTCGTCGTCGACACCGGGGACGGTGAGGGCGGCGAGGTCGTCGGTGCCGCGCGGGTCGTGACCGAGGTGGCGGACCGGTCGTACGTCGTGGGTCTCCTGCCACTCCTCCAGCGCTTTGCGCTGCTGGGCGGCGAGACCGGCGAGCCAGGTGTCGTGCGCCTGCTCGGGCAGGACCCGGTTGGCCACCAGGACGTCGGGGCGCAGCCCGCGCAGGGCGAGGGCGAGGCCGGCGGAGCGCACGGCGTCGGCGCCGGCCGGGCCGGGCTCGGTGACCAGCCGGAGGACGGTGTTGCGGTCCGTGACGACCGCCTCGACCGCGGCCAGCTCCGTGTCCCACCGCGCGGCGGTCTCGTACAGCCACTCCGAGGGCATCGGCACCCCGGCCAGCCGTCCGAGCATGGGCCGCAGCGCACGGGCCGCCTGTCGCTCGGGCGGCAGGAGACGGCGCAGATAGCGGCGGAGTTCCTCGGGGAGGGCGAGCAGCGCGAGGGCCTGCGGTGTGGGCGGAAGGTCCACGACGAGCAGTTCGTGCCGCTCGGACAGGGCCGCGTCGCGCAGGGCGCGCAGGAGGGTCAGTTCCTCGGCGCCGGGGAGGGGGGTGACCTCCTCGGCGTCCAGCCGGGAAGCGCCGAGGAGGTCGAGGACGTTGGCGGCACGCTCCTGGAAGGCGGCGAGGTCGTCCCGGAACCCGGCGGTGGCGTCGGGCCGCCACGCGGTGAGCCCCTCTCGGACCTGCACGGGCGTCGCCCCGGTCGCCGTTCCGAGCACCGCGCCGAGGGTGTCGGTGCGATCGGCGCTCAGCACGAGCGTGCGCACGCCGGACAGGGCGGCGGCGAGAGCGGTGGCGGCCGCGACGGTCGTACGACCGCTACCGCCAGGCCCGGTGATCAGGAGGGTGCGCATGGGACTGAACGGTAGTCCCCCTACTTCGCCCCCGACTCCACGCGCTTCTTCAACCCGGCCAGCGCCCGGTCGATGATGACCTTCTCGGCCTTGCGCTTGATCATCCCCAGCATCGGGATCTTGACGTCGACCGTCAGCAGATAGGTGACCTCGGTCGACCCGCTGCCCACCGGCTTCAGGATGTACGACCCGTCCAGGGACCGCAGCATCTGGGACTTCACCAGCGTCCAGGAGACCTCGTTCTCACCGGTCCACGTGTATCCCAGGACCTGGTCGTCCTTGATCGCCCCCGCGTCCATGACGAGCCGCACCTGTTCGGCACGCCCCTGGGCGTCGGTGGCGAGGACCTCCGCCTCCTTCACCTCGCCGGTCCAGTCCGGGTAGCGGGCGAAGTCGGCGATCACCCCCATGACATCGGCCGGTGCCGCCTCGATCGTGATGCTCGAGCTGGTGTGTTCCGCCATCGCTGTGGCTCCTCCAGATGCGGGCCGGTAGGGCAGGTCGTGCTGCGCACGTGTGTGCAGCGTGAAGGCTACCGCGCACGTGAGCGCCCGACTTCACCGCCCACTCACCATTCCAGGGCCCAGGGCCTGCCGCTCCCCGCGAAGTGCCCCACGTTGACGCACTCGGTGGCCCCGATCCGCATCCGCCGCACCAGCGGCTGATGGACGTGCCCGAACAGGGCGTACCGGGGCCGGGTGCGCCGGATCGCGTCCAGCAGCGCCCGGCTGCCCCGCTCGAAGCGGCGCGCGACGGTGTCGTAGACCAGCTCCGGCACCTCGGGCGGGATGTGCGTGCACAGCACGTCGACCTCGCCGACCGTCTCGATCTTCGCCGCGTACTCCTCGTCGCTGATCTCGTAGGGCGTGCGCATCGGAGTCCTGAGGCCGCCGCCCACGAATCCGAACACCCGTCCTCCGATCTCCACCCGCTCGCCGTCCAGCACGGTGGTGCCCGGTCCGGCGTACTCGGCCCACAGGGGTGGCATGTCGACATTGCCGTAGGTGGCGTACGTCGGTGTCGGGAAGGCCGCGAACATCTCGGCGTACTGCTTGCGTACCGCCTGCTCGATCGCGGCCGCCCGGTCGGTGCCGATGCCGGCCCACAGCCGGGCGCCGAACTCGCGGGCCTCCTCGAAGCGGCGGGCGGTGCGCAGTTCCACGATGCGGTCGGCGTTCTCCGCTCCGAACAGGTCGGGGAAGATGCCGCGCGAGTGGTCGGCGTAGTCGAGGAAGAGGACCAGGTCACCCAGACAGATCAGGGCGTCCGCGCCCTCGCCGGCTCTGGCCAGGTCACGGGCGTTGCCGTGTACGTCGCTGACCACATGTACGCGTGTCCTCCGGTTACCGGCCGGTGTGGGTGCCATGACGATCAAGGGTAGGCGTGTGCGGCATACGTGAACAGTGGCGACGGCCCCTGCGGTTACTGGCTAGTCATCAAATGGGTGGACTACTGTGCGCGAAAAGAGACACCAATCTGTGTGACGCAGCGAACATCTCGCCGGACCCCCCTGTCGGAGACGCCATACCGGCGGGTAACGTCCGGGCAGTCCAGTCGTGCTCAGGATTTCAACAAGTGGCGCAACCACCGATGATCCCGAGCACCTGCCCGAGCCTTGGACCGCACCGTCGCATCGCACAACGTCGTGGCGCCGGCGCCCTATGAGGAGCAGCAGTCTTGCGCGAGTTCAGCCTTCCGGCTTTGTACGAGGTCCCTGCGGACGGCAACCTCACGGACATCGTCCGTAGAAACGCCGCGCAGCATCCCGACGTGGCCGTGATCGCCCGCAAGGTGGGCGGTGTCTGGCAGGACGTGACCGCCACGACCTTCCTGGCCGAGGTCCACGCCGCCGCCAAGGGGCTCATCGCCTCCGGTGTCCAGCCGGGCGACCGGGTCGGCCTGATGTCGCGCACCCGCTACGAGTGGACGCTGCTCGACTTCGCGATCTGGTGCGCGGGCGCGATCACCGTGCCGGTGTACGAGACCAGTTCGGCGGAGCAGGTCCAGTGGATCCTCTCCGACTCGGGCGCCACCGCCGTCGTCGTCGAGCTGGACACCCACGTGGCCGCCGTCGATTCGGTGCGCGACGGGCTGCCCGCCCTCAAGCACGTCTGGCAGATCGAGGCCGGGGGCGTGGAGGAGCTGGGCCGGCTCGGCAAGGACGTCAGCGACGCCGCCGTCGAGGAGCGCAGCTCGCTCGCCAAGGCCGACGACCCGGCGACCATCGTCTACACGTCCGGCACCACCGGCCGCCCCAAGGGCTGCGTGCTGACCCACCGCAGCTTCTTCGCGGAGTGCGGGAACATCGTGGAGCGCCTGCGCCCGCTCTTCCGCACCGGCGAGTGCTCCGTCCTGCTCTTCCTGCCGCTCGCGCACGTCTTCGGCCGGCTCGTGCAGATCGCCCCGATGATGGCGCCGATCAAGCTGGGGACCGTCCCGGACATCAAGGACCTCACCAACGAGCTGGCCTCCTTCCGGCCGACCCTGATCCTCGGTGTCCCGCGCGTCTTCGAGAAGGTCTACAACTCGGCCCGGGCCAAGGCGCAGGCGGACGGCAAGGGCAAGATCTTCGACAAGGCCGCCGACACCGCGATCGCGTACAGCAAGGCGCTGGACACCCCCTCGGGCCCGTCGCTGGGTCTGAAGATCAAGCACAAGACCTTCGACAAGCTGGTCTACAGCAAGCTGCGCGCGGTCCTGGGCGGCAAGGGCGAGTTCGCCATCTCCGGCGGTGCCCCGCTCGGTGAGCGCCTCGGTCACTTCTTCCGCGGCATCGGCTTCACGGTCCTGGAGGGCTACGGCCTGACCGAGTCCTGCGCGGCCACCGCCTTCAACCCGTGGGACCGCCAGAAGATCGGCACGGTCGGCCAGCCGCTGCCCGGTTCGGTGATCCGGATCGCCGACGACGGCGAGGTCCTGCTGCACGGCGAGCACCTGTTCACGGGCTACTGGAACAACCCGGGCGCGACCGAGGAGGCGCTGGCCGACGGCTGGTTCCACACCGGTGACATCGGCACCCTCGACGAGGACGGCTACCTCCGGATCACCGGCCGCAAGAAGGAGATCATCGTCACCGCGGGCGGCAAGAACGTCGCGCCGGCCGTGATCGAGGACCGCATCCGCGCGCACGCGCTGGTCGCGGAGTGCATGGTGGTGGGCGACGGGCGGCCGTTCGTGGGCGCGCTGATCACCATCGACGAGGAGTTCCTGGGCCGCTGGGCGGCCGAGCACGGCAAGCCGGCGGGTGTCACCGCGGCGTCGCTGGTCGACGACCCGGATCTGAACGCGGCGATCCAGGCCGCGATCGACGACGGCAACGCCGCGGTGTCGAAGGCGGAATCGGTGCGGAAGTTCCGCATTCTCTCCTCCCAGTTCACGGAGGACTCGGGCCACCTGACGCCGTCCCTGAAGCTCAAGCGCAACGTGGTGGCGAAGGATTACGCGGACGAGGTCGAGGCGATCTACCAGAAGTAGCAGGCCCGCTGAAAGAGCGTCATGGCGCGGTGTCCTCCACGAGGATCCGCGCCATCGTCCGTTCGGCGAGCGCCGTGATCGTCACGAACGGGTTCACCCCGATCGATCCGGGCACGAGCGAGCCGTCGGTGACGTACAGCTTCGAATACCCCTTCACCCTCCCGTAGTTGTCGGTCGCCTTCCCCAGCACGCAGCCGCCCAGCGGGTGGTAGGTGAAGTCGTCGGCGAAGGTCCGGTTGGTCGAGCCGAACAGGTCGGTCCGGTAGATCGTGGTGTTCGCGGAGTTGATCCGGTCGAAGAGCTTCTTGGCCATGGCCGAGGACACGGCGCTCTGCGCGGCGGTCCAGCCGAGGTTCACGCCGCCCGTGGCGCTGTTGTACGTGAACGTCGCGCGCTGCGGGTTCTTGGTGATCGCCAGATAGAGGCTGACCCAGTGCTCCAGTCCCGTGGGTAAAGGAGCGATCTCCGCGAAGACGGGGTTGGCGGTGTTCGCCCAGTCGTCGATGCCCATGACCGGCATGGTCGACTGGTTCGCCCCGACGGTGTCCCACAGGTGGTTGGCCCGGCCGAGCATGGTGTTGCCGTTCGGTCCCCACCCGGCGCCGACGCTCGCGTCCAGGGCGGGCAGGGTGCCCGTGTCCCGGGCCCGGACGAGGAGTTCGGTGGTGCCGAGGCTGCCGCCGCCGAGGAAGAGGTACGTGCAGCTGTACTGCTTGGTCTCGACGACCGTGCCGGCGTCGTTGATGCGGTCGGCGGTCAGCACGTATCTCCCGTCGCTCGCCCGGCTGACGGCCCTGACGCGTTCCATCGTGTTGATGGTGACGTTGCCGGTGCCGAGCGCGGCGGCGAGGTACGTCTTGTCGAGGCTCTTCTTGCCGTGGTTGTTGCCGTAGATGACCTCCTGCGCGAGAGCCGACCTGGTCGCCGTGCCGGCGGCCTCCTTCTGCATGTAGGCGAAGTCGTAGGTGCTGGGCACGAAGGTGGTCCTCAGGCCGGTGTTCTGGGCGTGTTTGCGGGAGATGCGCGAGAACCGGTACCACTCCGTCGACTCGAACCACGAGGGGTCGACGGTGTTGACGCCGAGCATGGAGTTGGCGCGCGGGAAGTAGGTGCCGTACATCTCGTCGGCGTCGACGGTGGGGAACTGCTCGGCGAAGTACGACTTCAGCGGGGTCACCGCCATGCAGCCGTTCACCAGGGAGCCGCCGCCGACACCTCGTCCCACGAACACGGACATGTTGGCGAAACGCACCCGGTCCAGGACGCCCGGGTAAAGGCTGATGTCCTTGTTGACGACGTCCAGCCACAGGAAGGTGGCCAGCGGCGCCTCGGTGCGGGTGCGGAACCACATGGAGCGCTGGTCCGGGTCGGCGGTGGAGCAGAAGACCTTGCCGTCGGAGCCGGGGGTGTTCCAGAGCCGGCCCATCTCGATCATGATCGTACGGATGCCCGCCTGGCCGAGGCGGAGGGCGGCCACGGCGGCGCCGTAGCCCGAACCGACCACGATGGCGGGGGCGTTGTCGACGGCGGCCGGTTCTACGGCCTGTGCCGACTGGAGACCGATGCGGGTGAGACCTGCGGCGGCGGCCGTCTGGAGGGCGGCCATGCCCAGTATGTGACGTCTCGTCAGCTGACGCTGCATCAGTTTTGCTGTCATGCGCGCAGCATCGGCGGATTATCCGATTCCGGCTATAGCAACGTCTTCAACTTTTCCGCCAACAGATCCCAGCGCCACTTCTCCTCGACCCACTCTCGCCCCCGCGCCCCCATCCGGCTCCGCAGTTCCGCGTCCCCGAGGAGTACGACGACGCGCTCGGCCGCCTCCTCCACCGAACCGCCGCGCACCACCCAACCGGTCTCGCCGTCCAGTACGGCGTCCGGGGCGCCGCCCGAGTCCCCCGCCACCACCGGCAGCCCCGTCGCCGACGCCTCCAGGTACACGATCCCGAGCCCCTCGACGTCGAGGCCGCCCCGACGGGTCCGGCAGGGCATCGCGAAGACGTCCCCGGCACCGAAGTGCGCGGGCAGCTCGGACCAGGGCACCGCACCGGTGAAGCGGACGGAGTCGGCGACCCCGGTCTCCGCGGCGAGCCTGCGCAGCTCCTTCTCGTACGGCCCCCCGCCGACGATCAGCAGCACCGCCTCCGGCTCGGCGGCGAGGATCCGCGGCATCGCCAGGATCAGCGTGTCCTGCCCCTTGCGCGGCACGAGCCGCGAGACACACACCACCACCGGCCGGTCGGTCAGCCCGAGCCGGGCCCGCACCGCGTCGCCCCCCGACCCCGGATGGAAGGTCTTCTCGTCCACCCCCGGCGGCAGCTGCACCATCCGCGCGGCCGCCGCGGGCGTCAGCGCCCCGGCGATCCGCGACCGCGTGTACTCGCCGAGGTAGGTGATCGTGTCCGTGCCCTCACCGATCCGGCGCAGCAGCTGCCGCGCGGCGGGCAGCTGGGCCCACCCCGCCTCGTGCCCGTGGGTCGTGGCCACCAGCCGCTCGGCCCCGGCCCTGCGGAGCGCGGGCGCCATCAGCCCGAGCGGCGCGGCCGCCCCGAACCACACCGACGTACAGCCGTGCTCCCGCAGCAGTGCGACGGCCGTACGCGTGGCCGCGGGCGTCGGCAGGAGCATCGTCGTACGGTCGCGTACGACGGTGAAGGGCTGCTCGGCGTCGAAGGCGGCCGTAGCCTCGGCGCCCTCGCGGCCGCGCTTCCAGGTGGACGCGTAGACGACGAGCCGTTCCGGGTCCAGCCGCAGCGCCATGTTGTGCAGGAAGGCCTGGATACCGCCCGGCCTGGGCGGGAAGTCGTTCGTCACGATCAGGGTCTTGTGCATCGCCGCCGACCCTATCCAAAGCACCCGCCCGCCCCGCTCCACGGCCCGCCCGCGGTTCGGCACGGCCGCGTTTATGGCAAGCACACAGGTGGACGGGACATCATGGCCATCTCAAGAGTGGCAATCTCAGCAACGGCGACGGGCGAACAGGGGCTCCGGTGGACATTGCGGGTGCGAGGCGGTCTCCGGCCGGGCTGCTGGTGACCTGGGGCCTGACGCGGCTGCTGCTGCTCCTGTTCGTGCTCAAGGTGTTCGTCTTCCCCGGCCCGGACGTCACCAGCGACGTCTCCGTGATCTACCAGGGCTGGTACGACGTCCTGCGCACCGGAACGTTCCCGCTGGACGACGTCACCTGGCAGTACCCGCCGGCCGCCGCGCTCGCGATCCTCTCCCCCGGGCTGCTGCCCTTCCTCCCGTACGCGACGGCGTTCTTCGTCCTCGCCTTCCTCGCCGACCTGGTCGCCTTCTCGCTGCTGCTGTACGCGGGCCTGCGCCCCGGTCGCTCGCTGCGCGGTGTCTGGGTGTGGGTGGTGGGCGTGCCGCTGCTCGGGCCGACCGTGTACGCCCGCTACGACGTGATGGTCACCGCCGTCGCGGTGGCCGCGCTGCTCGCGGGCGCCCGGCACCCCCGCGTGATGGGCGTCCTCGTGGGCTTCGGGGCGATGCTCAAGGTGTGGCCGGCGCTGCTGCTGGTCGCGGTCCGCGGGCGGAGCACCTGGATGGCAACGGCGGTCACCGCGGCCAGCCTCGCGGCCCTGTTCTCGGTCTCCATGCCCGGCGCCTTCGCCTTCCTGACCTTCCAGGCCGACCGGGGCACCGAGGTGGAGTCGCTGGGCTCGCTCGTCTTCCATGTGGCCCGGCAGTACGGCTGGGACGGCCAGGTGCTGCTCAACTACGGTTCGGTCGAGTTCCTCGGCCCCTGGGTCAACGTCGTCAGCACGGCCGCCCTCGCCCTGACCGGTCTCGCGTTCGGCTGGCTGCTGCTGTGGCGGCTGACGGCCACCCGCTTCGAGGCGCACACCGCGGCCGACGCGGCCTTCGTGGCGGTGCTGATGTTCACCACGACCAGCCGGGTGATCAGCCCGCAGTACATGGTGTGGCTGGTCGGACTCGCGGCCGTCTGCCTGTGCTTCCGGGCGAGCCGGATGGGGCTGCCCGCCCTGATCGTGCTGGTCGCGTCCTTCGTGACGGTGCTGGAGTTCCCGATCTACTTCGGCAACGTCGTCGCCAGCGACGGCCTCGGCGTCACCCTCCTGTTCCTCCGCAACGGCCTGCTGCTCGTGGCGACCGTCCTAGCGGCCGTCCAACTGTGGCGCTCGACGACACCCCCCGAGGCCGAGGCACCCCTGCCCACCCACACCACACTCACCACCGAGGAAACCTCGGTCTCCCCCTGAGCCGCGCCGCTCCGGAGCAGGGCTCCCACACCCGGCGCACCCCCCGCTCACATGCGATGCCCGTCGACCGCCACCACACCCCGGCCGGGACATCGCCACCCCTCAGACCGAGGCCCGCGCCACCTCCTGACGCCGACCGCTTAGGAGCAGGGCTCCCACACCCGGCACATCCCCCGCTCAGGCGCCATGGCCCGTCAACCGCCACCACACCCCCGGCCGAGACACCGCCGCCCCTCGGACCGAAGCCCACGTCACCACGACCTCGGGCGCCTCCTGACACCGACCGCTTCGGAGCGACGCCGCCCCACCCGGCACATCCCCCGCTCACACGCGATGCCCCTCAACCGCCACCCCACCCCCGGCCGCGACACCGCCGCCCCTCAGACCGAAGCCCTCGCCACCACGACCTCGGGCGCCTCCTGACGCCGGGCCGCGAGCAGGGCGGCCACCGTGCACTGCAGCGTCATGGAGAGTGCGAGCGCCAGGCATACGCCGGGCAGGCCCAGACCCGACAGCCCGTACGCCAGCGGGAGTTGGACCGTCGTGCCGAGCAGCGTCACCCGTAGCAGCACCGGCGCCCCTCCGCTGCCCTCGAAGACCCCGCCGAGCGCGATGAAGCAGGCCATCAGCAGCAGATAGGGGCCGACGCAGCGCAGGAAGAGCGCTCCGTCGTGGGCGACCCCGGGGCCGGCGCCGAAGGCGGCCATGATCCAGGGGGCGGTCAGGGCCAGCAGCAGGGCGGCCCCCAGCGCGAACCCTCCTGAGACCAGCACGGCCTGCCGCCCGATCGCCCGCCGCGCGTCCCGGCCCGCGCCCAGCACATGCGCGGTGTGGATGGAGGCGGCCTGGCGTACCGCGTAGAAGCCCATAGTGGCCACGTACATGACCTTGTAGGCGATCGAGTACCCGGCCACCGCCGTCACCCCCAGCCGCGCCACGATCGCGACCAGCACCAGCGCCCCGCCCTGGCGCACGGTGAAGTCGGCGGCCATGGGCAGTCCCGTGCGCAGGGTCCTCCGGAAGGCCACCCCGGGCCCGGCGGCGGTGCGCAGCAGCGCGTTCCGCCGCAGCGCCACCAGTCCCGCCCCCAGCGCCACGCCCCGGCACAGCACCGTCGAGGCGGCGGCTCCCCGGACGCCGTAGAGGTGGATGAGGAACGGGTCGCAGACCAGGATCAGCCCGCTCGCGAGCAGCGCCAGCCGCATCGGGGTCCTCGTGTCCCCCGTGCCCTTGAGGATCCCGTCGACCAGCTGCTGGGCGAAGAACACGGCGATGCCCGGCATCGAGACCGCGAAGTACCCGACCGCCAGGGGCAGTGCCGCGCCCCCGCCGAGGACCAGCCGGGCGAGTGGTTCCCGCAGCAGGAACCCGCCCGCCGCCACCAGCGGAGTGATCAGCCAGAACACCGCCCAGCCCCCGCGCACGGCCGCCCGCACGGCCCCCGGATCCCGCGCGCCGCGGGCGTGCGCGACCAGCACGGTCGTGCCGGAGCCGAAGACCAGGGCGACGCCGAGCAGCACGTTCTCGGCGTTGGTCGCCACCGCGACGGCGGCCACGGCCGGGCCGCCGAGCCGGGAGACCCAGACGGTGTTGATGATCCCGGCGGCGACGGGGGCGAGGAGTGCGAAGTAGACGGGGTGGGCGAGGGCGATGAGCTGCTTGCGGTGACTGTTCACGTGGGGACCCCCTCTTGTCGAGCTACCTCGAATCGCTCTATCTCGAACCGAGGTAGCTCGACAAGAGGTAGCATGGCGTCACGACACCCGCAAGGAGGAATCACGGTGCTGGAGCTGTCGATCCTGGGCTTCCTGGCCGAAGAGCCCCTGCACGGCTACGAGTTGAAGGAGCGCATCAAGGCGCTCAGCGGCCATGTCCGCCCGGTCAGCGACGGCGCCCTCTACCCGGCGATCACGCGCCTCATCAAGGCCGGCAAGCTCGACCAGCACGAGGAGCCCGGCGCGAGCGCGGCGCCGCGCCGCATCCTCTCCCTCACCGACGCGGGCCGCGAGGAGCTGCTGGAGCGTCTGCGCCACCCCAAGCAGGCCGAGATCACCGACCAGGTCCGCTTCAACACGGTCCTGTCGTTCCTGCGGCACCTGCCCGACCGCCGCGAACAGGCCGAGGTGCTGCGCCGCCGCCTGGACTTCCTGAACGCGCCCACGAGCTTCTTCTACGACGGTGGCGAGCCGGTCCGCGCGGAGGAGACGGACGACCTGTTCCGGGCGGGGATGCTGCGGGTCGCGCGAGCCACCGGGACGGCGGAGCGCGCCTGGCTGACGGAGGCGATCGAGACGCTCGGTCAGCCCAGCCGGGCGCGCAGATAGTCCCGCCACCGCGCGGTGAAGTCGTCCAGGTCCGTGTCCAGGACCCGCTCCAGCGCGTCCTCGACCGCCCCGGCCCGCTCCTTGTGGGCGCCCACGGCCTCGTAGAACTCCCGCAGCTTCGGCTCGCCCCACTGGTCCGCGACCATCCGGCACGCCATCCAGCCGCTCTCGTAGGCCTGGGCGAGCTCGGTCGCGTCCCCGCTGAAGCCGAAGTCCGCGTCCTCCGGCAGCGCCTGGGGCACCCGCCCGTCGGTCACGGCCCGCCAGAGTTCGGGAGCGGCCTGCGCGGGCGAGCGGCCGGAGCCGAGGTAGCCCACGAAGTCGGCGTACCCCTCGGACAGCCACAGGGGCGTGGCGGCGCTGGTGTGGGCGCGGGTGGCGACATGGGTGGTCTCGTGGGTGAGCACGACCTGCTTGCCGACATCGCCGAGGACGCCGTACGCGTCCGGGTTGACGATGATCCGGTCCGCGGGCGCGCTCGCCGGGGCGCCCGTCTCACCCGTGGTGACGGCCGCGATCCCGCGGTACGAGGAGGCGGGCGAGCCGAGCAGCGCCGCCATGCCGTCCAGGGAGTTCGGGACGAGGACGACGACATGCCGGGACCAGTCGGTGCCCCAGGCCGCCGAGACGGCCGGAACGGCGTGGTCCGCCAGATCGGCGTAGGAATGCAGCGCCTCGGTCGACTGCTCGGCGCCCAGGACGAGGCTGTGCTCGCCGCGCACGACGGCCACCTCGCCCTGGTCCCAGAGCTGCTCGGCGGACTTCTCGGCGGGCCTCTCCGTGTCCACGTACCACTGGCCGCTCGCGTCCAGGCTCAGCGTGAGGGTGCGGCCGACGCTGACCGGTGCGTTGTCGTAGCCCTGTATCCGGTAGTCGAGCTCGGCCTCGGCGGTGGCCGTGGCCCCGTCGCGGTGCAGGGCGGTCAGCCGGTACGACCAGGCCGCGAACGGCACGCCACGGGCGTTCTCGAACCAGTCCAGGTCGCCCGTCCTGCGAAAGGCCGCCCGGTCCCGGTCCAGGACGGCGGCCGAGCGCCGATCCAGGAGCCGCTGGACATCGGCCCCAGCGGTGTCGGAGGCGGGCCTGCCGCCGCAGCCCACCAAGGAGACCAGCAGCAGGCACAGCGCCACGACACCGTGCTTCGACGCCCGCCCTCGACCAGCCATTTCCCGATCGTACGGCGGCGGCGAGGCGTTGGTCAGACCCTGGTGACCGTCGCCCCCGGCATCATGCCCACCGGGTCGTAGCGCACGGGCGCGCCGGGGTAGGGCGCGTGGATGACCTGGCCGTTGCCCACGTACATCCCGACATGGCTGGCGTCCGACCGGTACGTGACCAGATCACCGGGCTGGGCCTGGGAGAGCGGGACCTGGCGGCCGGCGTGCCGCTGGGCCTGCGAGGTGCGCGGCAGGGAGACCCCGGCCTGGCGGTACGACCACACCATCAGGCCCGAGCAGTCGAAGCCGGAGGGGCCGGTGGAACCCCAGACGTACGGCTTGCCGAGCGCGCCGCGGGCGGCGGCGACCGCGGCGCCGGCCCGGGCGTTGGGCGGGACCACGCCGCCGAGGTCGGGCATGTCCGCACGGCCCGACCGCGAGGCCCGGTCGTAGGCGGCGCGCTCCGCGGACGGCAGGGAGTTGAGGAGCTCACGGGCCCTGGCGAGCTTCTTCTCGACGGTCCGCTTGTGGGTCGCCACCGCCTTGCGGCTCTTCTCCAGCTCGGAGAGCTGTCCGGCCGCCTCCACGCGCTCCTGGGTGAGCTCGCGCATCGCCTCCTGGAGGTCCTTGAGCTCACCGGCCTGGTGGGCGCTGATCCGGTCGAGGGCGGCGGCCTTGTCGAGGTAGTCGTCCGGGTCGTCGGAGAACAGCAGGGCGAGGGAGGGGTCGAGGCCGCCGGCGCGGTACTGGGCGCCGGCCAGCGAACCGAGCGCCTCCCGCATGGAGTTGATGCGCTCCTGCTGCCGGGCGATCCGGTCCTGGGCGGTGGAGACCTGCTTGCGGAGGGTGTCGGCCCGTTCGTCGGCCTTGTTGTAGGCCTCGGTGGCCTGCTCGGCCTGCTCGTAGAGACGGTCCACCTCGGCACGGGTGTCGTCGTGCGGCACGGCCGACGCCGGTACGGCTCCGAGGGCCGCGGCGGTGGCTGACAGGACACAGAGCGCGGCGGACGCGCCCCGGTCGAACCCGGACGGTACAAGGCGGCGATGGAACCCCACGGGAAGCCGCACTCCTTCCGCTGGCGGACAGGGAAACGCGGCAGACAGTAGCCCCGTGGAGGGGGCCCCACCAACGACCGTCGGGGGCGCACATCGGTACGCCCCGCCTCTGACGCAGGTCATGGGCGGGGCGCGGGGTCAGTTCACGTCGTCATGATTCGCCCGTTCGGGCGGTGCGGTGTGCTGATCGCGGACTGCTCGGGGTCAGACGCGGACGCCGAACATGAAGGGGCCGCCGATGGTGCCCATCGACTCGTAGCGGACGACCGTGCCGCTGCGCGGCGCGTGGATGATCTGCCCGTTGCCCGCGTACAGACCGACGTGGTGCAGGTCGTTGAAGAAGAAGACGAGGTCGCCGACCTGGAGCTGGCTCTGCGAGTAGATCCGGGTGCCGTAGTTGGCCTGCGCCTCCGAGGTGCGCGGTATCCCGACGCCGGCCTGCGCGTAGGCCCAGGAGGTCAGGCCCGAGCAGTCGTAGGAGGCGGTGCCGGTGGCGCCGTAGACGTACGGCTTGCCGAGCTGGGACTGCGCGGCCGAGAAGGCGGCGGCGGCCCGGCCGGAGGCGGGGGTGGACTTGCCGAGGTCCACCCGCTCGGCGGAGGAGCGGCTGGCGCGGTCCTGCTCGGCGGCGAGGGAGGCCTTCTCGGCGGCGGTCAGGCTGTTGAGGAGCTTCTGCGCCTCGGCGAGCTTGCCCTGGACTTCCTTCTTCTTCTTGGCCAGCTCGGTGCGGGTGCTCGAGAGGTCCTTGAGCTTCTCGGACGCCTCGGAGCGCTCCTGCGCGAGCTCGCGCTGCTTCTCCTGGATCTTCTTCAGCGCGTCGACCTGCTGGGCGCTGAGCTGGTCGGCGGTGGACGCCTTGTCCAGGTAGTCGTCCGGGTTCGACGACAGGAAGAGCTGGAGGGAGGAGTCGATGCTGCCCGTGCGGTACTGGGCGGCGGCGGCCAGACCCATGGAGTCCCGGAGGTCGTTGAGCTCCTCCTGGCCGCGGGCGACGTTGTCCTGGATCGTGGAGATCTCCTTCTGGAGCTTCTCCTGCTTCTCCTTGGCGCCGTTGAACTTCTCGGTGGCCTGCTCGGCCTCCTCGTAGAGCTTGTCGACCTTGGACTTGACCTCGTCCTTGCTGGGCTTCTCGCTCGGTGCCGCGTTGGCGGCGTTGGCGCTCAGAGCGACTGCAGCGGCAGCAGCTGTGGTCAGCACGGTCACGCGCGTGCGGCTCGGCTGCTTGGGTCGACGGTGGGACGCCACGGAGGTGAGCTCCTTCTTGTGAGTGATCACCCGTTCGGAGGTTCGAGCCCAGACCCTAGTGACCTTCTTGTGATCAGTTCAAATCCTCACGAGAAAAAACCCGTCACAGGCTGCATTCTTTACACACAACTCACGAGCAGTGATGCCGGATTGACGCTACGTTGCGTGACGATTGCGCTAATTCGGGCATTAAACCTGGAAGTTGACGATCAGGACAGCCGCTTCAGAAGCATCGCCGAAGCGACCGGCCGGGCCCCCGCCTTGGCCACCCCGTCGGCGACCTCACGGTCGGTGGAGGCGACGATGACCGGCCTCCCCGGCGGCTCGGCGCGCACCAGCTGGCGGATCAACTCGTCGGCGGTCACACCGGGCTTGGAGAACAGCACCCGCACTCCGCGCGGCGGCGCGAGCAGCACCGGCGCGGCCAGCTCGGCCCCGTCGAAGACACACGTCACTTCTGCCCCGGTTTGAGCCGCGAGCTGCGAGAGCTGACCGAGCAGCCTGAGCCGCTGCTTCTCCAGGGGCATCTGGGGATAGCCGGTCTTGGTCACGTTGTAGCCGTCGACCACCAAGTGCGCCTGCGGCAGGGCGAGAAGCTGGTCCAGGATCGCGGGGTCGTTCTCGGACAGGGCCCGCGCCGCGATGTCCTTCGGGGTCATTCGTCCCGGTTCGACCGCGTCGACGGTCTCGGCCGGCCGTACGGACAGCGGCGGCAACGCCAGCTCCCGGCGCAGCCCCTGCGCCGCGTCGAGCACGGTGTCCAGAAGCAGCCGTACGCGCATGTCCTCGACGCTGCGCCCCTCGCGGGCCGCTCTGCGGGTGGCCTCGAGGGCGGCCTCGACCTCGCTCAGGCGGGCCTTGAGCCGGCGGGCCTCGACCTCGGCGGCGGAGACCTGGGTCTGCCCCTCGGCGCGTACGGTCTCGATCTCGCCCTGGATCTTGCGCAGGGCGGCCTCGCCGCGCTTGACGTCGCTGTGGGCGGCGCGCAGCTTCCGGTGCAGCGATTCGGCTTCCTTCTTCGCCGACTCCAGTTCGGTGCGCAGCCGCTCGGTCTCGGTGCGCGTGTGCTCGCGCGCGTGCGCGAGCTCCTCGCGCAGTCGCTCCAGCTCGGCGCGGCTCTCCTCGTCGGCGCGCTCGGCGTCGGCCCGCTGGGCCTCCTCGCCTGCCGCCGTCACGAGCTTCACCCAGCCGGTGGGGCGCAGAACATAGGCCGCGGCCGCCACGTCGAGCGGATCCGCGGCCGGGGGTGGTGTGCCGGAGTCGAGGGCGCCGGAGAGCTCCGGCTGGGCCTCTCTGAACTTCTCCCCGATCCGCTGCCGGAACAGCGGATCGGTCTCCAGTGCCGCCGCCATCGCGTTGCCGGCGAACTTGGCCCGCCGGTTGGGAGCGAATCTCGCGTACTGTCTGAGCTGTGCGGGCAGTTCGCCGACGGTCAGCCCGCCGAAGCCGTCGGACACGATCTGCACGACCCGGCGGCGCACGCCGTCGGGCAGCGGACGGTCGAGCACCTCAGCGGCGCCGTCGCCCGGCCCCCCGCCTGCGCTCTCCACCATCCGTCAACACCCCAACCGTTCCGCGGGGCCCGCTCCCTCAGGAGCCGGCGCCCGGCCTGTCCACGAGTTCCACCTGATCCACGGCATTGCACCAGCGGCAGCGCACCGACTCGATGGTCTCACTGACCACCTCGCGCTCCTCGACCTTCGGCTCACCGGCGAGGTCGAGGTGGACGTACTCGACGACCTTCGACGAGCGGGTCACATCGAAGCGCGTGAGGTTGCCACAGAGGGTGCAGCGCCACCGCGTCGAGGCGGTCGGCAGGGGAACCGTCATCGTGACTGTGCTCATTCCTTCTAGGTCTCTATTGTCCGTGACGCGCCGGTCTCCCGGCGCGTGTGGCCGTAACCCTACGGCCTGGCGGGGACTCGCCGCTGGTCCGTCCACGGCGGCGAGGCGGTCTGTCGGCTTGCGTCCCCTTACGTCATGCTCTGTGTTCATGATCAGCAACTGGAGCGTGGTGGCCGGCCGGGCGAGCAGGTCGCTGTGGCGGTCGGCGCCGATGACCTACGGCCTCATCGCCCTGTGCTGCGCGCTTTTCGTGGTCGGCCCGGCGGCGGGCCTCAATCCGGCGTACGGCTCCGGCGACGCGCTGGCGGCCGTCCAGCGCGCCTACTTCCACCGCTGGGGCGTGGTCCCCGCAGAACTGTTCGAGGGTTCCGCCAGAGCCGTGCTCACCCCGGCGACAGCGCTCTTCGTCCACGGCAGCTGGGTCCACCTCCTCGGCAACATGCTCTTCCTCTACGTCTTCGGCGTGCTGACCGAGGAACGGATGGGCCGCGTCCAGTTCACGCTCTTCTACCTGGGCTGCGGCTACCTCGCGCTGCTGGGGTACGCGGCCGCCAACGCCGAGTCCGAGCAGTCGCTGGTCGGCGCCTCGGGGGCGATCTCCGCGGTCCTCGGAGCGTTTCTCTACCTGTTCCCCGGGGCCCGGGTGACAAGCCTGCTCCCGTTCCTCTTCTTCCTCCCGCTGCGCTTCCCGGCCTGGGTCGTGCTGCCCTTCTGGGCGGCCCTGCAGTGGCTGGCGGCGGGACAGGCGTCGCAGGGCCCGGGGGTGGCGTATCTGGCCCACCTGGTGGGCTTCGGCCTGGGCTTCGCCTTCGCATGGGTGCGATTCGGCCGTGCCACTAGAGTGAAGACCGCCCCAGCAGCGGCCCCCGAGGGAGAGAACCAGCAGTGATCACCGCGATCGTCCTCATCAAGACCAGCGTGGACCGGATCCCCGAGATCGCCGAGTCGATCGCGGCCCTGGACTCCGTGAGCGAGGTCTTCTCCGTCACCGGCACCTACGACCTGATCGCCATGGTCCGGGTCAAGCAGCACGAGGACCTCGCCGAGGTCATCCCCGGCAGCATCAGCAAGATCCCGGGCGTCGAGGGCACCGACACCCACGTCGCCTTCCGCACGTACTCCCAGCACGACCTGGAGGCGGCGTTCGCGATCGGCCTCGACAGCTAGGCGGTGACGTCGAGGGCCATGATGCCCTTGGCCGTGCCGGCGTAGACACGTCGGCCGCGGACGACGGGGCTCAGCAGGACGCCCGGATCGGCACCCACCTCGGCCTTCCAGCGCAGCTTGCCCTGTACGTCGAGGGCGTGGATCTCGGTGGCCGTGCGCACGTAGACGGTGGTGTCCACCAGCACCGGGTCCGAGAAGGCCCCGCCTCCGCCGTACGTCCAAGCCACCTCGCCGTCCTTCGTGATCGCCCGGAGCGTCGCCTCCGCGGCGGTCACCCCCAGGAAGTCGAAGGTGGCCGCCTTCGCCGGGACGTAGGAACCGGCGATGCCCTGCTCCCGCCATTTCACGCGGCCCGCCAGGTCCAGCCCGAACAGTTCGTTCGCCTGGTTCCCGGTGCTCACGACCACGGTGTCGCCGCTCACGGCGGGGCGGCCGGCATCACGGTCCAGCAGGGCGTCGAACGGCTTGGCGGTGCCTTCGTCGGTGATCCCGTAGAGGTGGTTGTCGTAGCAGGGCACGTAGAGGACGCCATCGGCCACGACGAGCTCCTCGGTCGGCGCACCGCCCACCGAGGCGTCCCAGCGCACCTTGCCCCGGCTGTCGTACGCCTGCACGACACCCGCGCCGTCGAAGGCGCGCACCGCGGAAGCGACGACGACGGCGCCTCCGAGTGCCACGGGCTGCCGGAAGTACGGGCTGGGCAGATCCCTCGTCCACATCCGCTCACCGTCGGCGCTCACCGCGATGAGCCGGCCCGGTTCGGCCGGCTCCCCGTCCGCGTTCACGGTGTCGGTGACCACGGCGACGAAGATTCCGTCGGCGGTGACAACCGGCCTGGTGAAGGTGGCCTCCCCCTTGATGAGGGGCGCCCCCCAGCGTTCCTTGCCGTCGCTGCCCACGGCCCGCAGGGTCCCGTCGGCCACGGCGACGTACAGCGTCCGGCCGTCGGCGGAGAGCACCCCGCAGGGGCCGCCGCTCACGCTCGGGGCGCCGCCGGCCTCGTACGTCCAGCTCGCGGCCGCCTTTCGCGCGACGGCCCCCGGTGCGCTCGCGCTCCCGGCCTTCCCCTCGGCGCCGGCGTCCGGCCTCCCGAGCCACCACCAGCCGCCCGCTGCCCCGACGGCTGCGACCACGCCCCCGCCCGCCACGGCCCGCAACAGCCGGCGCCGCGAAGGCGCGGGCGCGGAACCGGGGACCACGGCCGTCACCGGGACCTCCGGCACCACCACACCCGGCACCGGCGTGTCCGTCGCCGTCACCGGTGCCACGTACTCGACCCGGCTCTCCCGCTCCCCCGACTCGCCCTGCGGAAGCCACCGTTCGGCACCCTTGGCCGCGACGGGCTCCGCCGAGGCGCCCCTGAACCAGCCGGACCGTACGCTCTCCCGCAGCGTTCCCGCCGTGTGCCCCACGGCCTCGATGACCGCCTCCGGCGTGGGCCGCTCCCCCGGCTCGTCCCGCAGACAGGACTCCACCAGCGGCAGCAGACCCTCCGGTACGCCCTTCAGGTCGAAGTCCCGGGTCAGCACGCGCAGCAGGATCACCGAGTCCTGGCCCTCGCCGAAGGGCTCGCGGCCGCTCGCCGCGTACGCCAGCACCGCGCCCAGGGCGAAGACGTCGCTCGGCGGGCCGACCTGGCCGCCGTTGCGGATCTGCTCGGGCGAGACATAGCCGACCGAGCCGACGATCGCGCCCGTGCGGGTCATCGCCGTGGCCTCCAGCGCCCGGACGATCCCGAAGTCGATGACCCGGGGGCCGTCGGGGGCGAGCAGGATGTTGGAGGGCTTGAGGTCCCGGTGGACCATGCCCTTGGCGTGGATGGCGCCCAGCGCCTCACCCAGCGCCGCCGCCAGCACCCGTACCGCCGGCTCCGGCAGCGGACCGCCGTCCAGCACCGCGTCCCGCAGGTTCGGCCCTTCCACGAACTCCGTGGCCATCCACGGGTGTTCGCCCTCCGGATCGGCGTCCACGACGCGCGCGGTGTACGTCCCCGTCCCGCCGACCGTCTGCGCGGCCCGCACCTCCTGCCGGAACCGGGCGCGGAAGGTGCGGTCCTGGGCGTACTCGGACCGCACGACCTTCACCGCGAGCCGCAGTCCCGCCCGTGACTCGGCGAGATAGACCTCGCCCATGCCGCCCGAGCCGAGCCGGCCCCGTACCTCGTACGGGCCGATCCTGCGTGGGTCCGTCGCGCGCAGCACCTGCACTTCCCGCTCCCCCGTCTGCGTGAACCTGTCGAGGAGGCAGGGTATAGCAGGCCCGTCAGCAGGTCAGACCGCCGGGACGCAACGGCCGTCCTCCGTGCGGTACTTCCACTTCGCACCGTCCTGGACGAGCTCCTTGACGGCGGTCACGAAGCGCTCGACGTGCTCGTCCGGCGTGCCCGCGCCGAAGCTCACCCGGATCGCGTTGAGGGACTTCTCGCCGGGCGCGGCCTCCGGGGCTCCGCACTCGCCCTGGGTCTGGGGGTCGCTGCCGAGAAGGGTGCGGACGAGGGGGTGGGCGCAGAAGAGGCCGTCGCGGACGCCGATGCCGTACTCGGCGGAGAGGGCGGCGGCGAAGTGGGAGCTGTTCCAGCCCTCGACGACGAAGGAGATCACGCCGACGCGCGGGGCGTCGTCCCCGAAGAGGGACAGGATCCGGACCTCGGGGACCTCGGCGAGGCCGGTCCTCACCTTCTCGATCAGGTGCCGCTCACGGGCGACCAGGGTGTCGAAACCGGCCTCGGTGAGCGCCTTGCAGGCCGACGCGATGGAGTAGGCGCCGATCACGTTCGGGGACCCGGCCTCGTGGCGGGCCGCGGTCTCGTGCCACTCGACGTCCACGCCGCCGTCCGTACGGCGGGTGACCTTGCGGCTGGCGCCGCCGCCGGCGAGGTAGGGGTCGGCCGCCTGGAGCCAGTCGGCGCGGCCCGCGAGGACACCGGAGCCGAAGGGCGCGTACAGCTTGTGGCCGGAGAAGGCGATCCAGTCGACGTCCAGGTCCCGCACCGAGACCGGGTGGTGGGGGGCGAGCTGGGCGGCGTCCAGGACGATCCGGGCGCCGTGCGCGTGGGCGGCGGCGGCCAGCTCACGCACCGGCCACAGCTCGCCGGTGACGTTGGAGGCGCCGGTCACGCAGACCAGGGCCGGACCGAACGGGTCGCGGGCCGCCAGCGCCTTCTCCAGGGTCTCGACGGCCTGGGCCGGGGTGCGCGGGGCGTCGAGGTAGGTGACGCGGGCGTCCTGCCAGGGCAGCAGGCTCGCGTGGTGCTCGGTCTCGAAGACGAAGACCTGGCAGTCGGCGGGGAGGGCGGCGGCGAGGAGGTTCAGGGAGTCGGTGGTCGAGCGGGTGAAGACCAGCTGGTCGTCGGCGCGGCAGTCCAGGAACTCGCTGATGGTGTTCCGGGCGTTCTCGAAGAGGTCCGTCGACAGCTGGGAGAGGTACCCGGCGCCGCGGTGGACGCTGCCGTAGTACGGGGCGTAGGCCGCCACGTCGTCCCACACGCGCTGCAGGGCGGGGGCGCTGGCCGCGTAGTCGAGGGCCGCGTAGGTGACCTCGCCACCGGTGACGAGCGGGACGGTGACATCGCTTCCCAGAACGGGCAGCGGGGCACAAATGGTCTGGGCGGCGGCAGCGGTGGAGACAGACATGGGGAACTCCCGTGAGAGAGCATGCCGGAGAAGGACATGCGGAGGTGAGGAAAAGGGTGCGCGGAGGCGGGGCTCGGCAGCCCTATCGCATTCGCTTGCTCACGGAAGACTCCCTCGAACGACCAGGACCCCTGGATTTCGAGAGGGGCCCGCGCTTGCCGTAGACCTCGCTGCCTACGGCCTGGTCTTCACCCGGGGCACCCCGCCACGGACGGAGGGTTGCCGGACAGTCGGCCGGGGCCTCATGACTGTCACTCATGACCTGGTCAAAGAACGTACGCGATGTGATCGTCGTCCCGCAACCCGTGTCCGGATCGCGGGACGACAACCGGTGGACGTCAGGCGTTGCTGGCCGCCGCCCAGCGCTCCAGCGTCCGCTTGGCCGCGCCGGAGTCGATCGACTCGGCCGCCTTCACCATGCCGGCCCGGATCTGGTCCACGAGCGGTGCCTCCGTCGGCGCGAACGCCACCAGCGCCGCGGCCGAGTTGAGCAGGACCGCGTCCCGCACCGCTCCGGTCTCGCCGTCCAGCAGACGTCGGGCGACCTCGGCGTTGAACGAGGCGTCCGCGCCCCGCAGCGCCTCCACCGGCACCAGTTCGAGTCCGACGTCCCGCGGGTCGAAGGCCTCCTCGCGCACCTTGCCGTCGCGGACGACCCACACCCGTGACGTGGCCGTGGTCGTCAGTTCGTCGAGACCGTCGTCACCGCGGAAGACCAGCGCGGAGGAGCCTCGCTCGGCGAGCACTCCGGCCATGAGCCCCGCCATCCGGGTGTCGAAGCAGCCGACCGCCGAGGCGGTGACCCTCGCGGGGTTGGTCAGCGGGCCGAGCAGGTTGAACGAGGTCGGGATCCCGAGGTCCCGGCGGACCCCGCCGACGAACCGCATCGACGGGTGGAACCTGGCCGCGAAACAGAAGGTGATGCCGGCTTCTTCCACCACCTGGGCCACCCGCGCGGGCGACAGGTCCAGGTTGATGCCGAGCTTCTCCAGGACGTCGGAGGAACCGCTCGCCGAGGACGAGGCCCGGTTGCCGTGCTTGACGACCTTCGCCCCGGTGCCCGCGATCACGATGGCGGACATCGTCGAGATGTTGACCGTCTTCGCCCGGTCGCCGCCGGTGCCGACGATGTCGACGGCGGGCCCGGGGATGTCCAGCGGCTGCGCGTGCGCGTACATCGCCTCGACGAGACCGGTGATCTCCTCGACCGTCTCCCCCTTGGCCCGCAGCGCCACCATGAAGCCCGCGATCTGGGCGTCCGTGGCCTCGCCGCTCATGAAGCGGTCCATGGCCCACGCCGTGTCGCCCGAGCTCAGGTCCTGCCCGGCGAGCAGGGCGCTCAGTACCTCGGGCCAGGAACGGCCCGCCGCGGTGTCGCCTCCAGCGGGGGTCACAGCGCTCATAAGGCCGCTCCAGGATGTCGTAGAAGAGTGTGGGCCCACCCTATCCAGCCGCAGGGGACGGCGAAGGGCCCCGTCCGGTGTTCGGACGGGGCCCTTCGGCGCGCGTGGCGAGCGCAGCGATCAGTGGTGGCCGTGGCCGCTCGTGATCTCCTTGTACTCCTCGGCGGTGGGCTTGGGGATCTGGGACTCCTCGCCGAAGTAGGCCTTGCTCAGCTTGACCCGCAGCTTCTCGGAGCCCTTCACCTTGCGCTCGACGCCGTTGTCGTCGACCGTCGGGCCGATCTCGGCCGGCACGTACTGCTCGTGCGCGGTGAGCGTGTGCAGCGCGTCCTGGCTGAGCGGCTCGTGCACCTCGATGAACTCACCGTGCGGCAGGCGCTTGATGATGCCCGACTCGCGGCCGTGCAGCACCTTCTCCCTGTCGCGGCGCTGGAGGCCGAGGCAGATCCGCTTGGTCGCGATGAACGCGAGCACCGGGGCGACGAAGAACGCGATCCGGACGAACCAGGTGATCGAGTTGATCGACATGTGGAAGTGCGTGGCCCACAGGTCGTTGCCGCCACCGATCAGCAGCACGAAGTACACCGTGAGCCAGGCGACACCGAAGGCCGTACGCGTCGGCGCGTTGCGCGGGCGGTCCAGGATGTGGTGCTCGCGCCTGTCGCCGGTGACCCAGGCCTCGATGAACGGGTAGACCGCGATCGCGACCAGGACCAGCGGGAAGATCACCAGCGGGATGAACACACCCAGGACGAGCGTGTGACCCCAGAAGTTGATCTCCCAGCCCGGCATGACACGGATCAGGCCCTCGGAGAAGCCCATGTACCAGTCGGGCTGGGCGCCCGTGGACACCTGGTCCGGCCGGTAGGGGCCCATGGACCAGATCGGGTTGATCGAGGCGATCGCCGAGATGACCGCGATGACACCGAAGACCAGGAAGAAGAAGCCGCCGGCCTTGGCCGTGTAGACCGGGAACAGCGGCATGCCGACCACGTTCTTGTTGGTCTTGCCGGGGCCCGCGTACTGCGTGTGCTTGTGGACGAACACCAGGATCAGGTGCGCCACCATCAGGCCGAGCATGATGCCCGGCAGCAGCAGGATGTGGACCGAGTAGAACCGGGCCACGAAGTCGCCGCCCGGGAACTCGCCGCCGAAGAGGAAGAACGACAGGTACGTGCCGACGATCGGCACGGACAGGACCGCGCCCTCCATGAAGCGGACACCGGTGCCGGAAAGCAGGTCGTCCGGGAGCGAGTAGCCGGTGAAGCCGGTGAACATGCCCAGGACGAACAGCAGGAAGCCGAACAGCCAGTTGACCTCACGCGGCTTGCGGAACGCGCCCGTGAAGAACACGCGCATCATGTGCACGAACATGCCGGCGAGGAAGATCAGCGCCGCCCAGTGGTGGATCTGCCGGATCAGCAGACCACCGCGCACATCGAAGGAGATGTGCATGGTCGAGTTGAACGCCTCGGACATCAGCTGTCCCTGCAGCGGGACGTAGCTGCCGTGGTACTCCACCTCGTTCATCGACGGGTGGAAGAACAGCGTCAGATACACACCCGTGAGGATGATGATGATGAAGCTGTACATGCAGATCTCGCCCAGCATGAACGACCAGTGGTCGGGGAAGATCTTGCGCATGTTGGCCTTGGCCAGGGAGTAGATCCCCAGCCGGCCGTCGGCCCAGTCGGCGAGCTTCTCGCCGGCCGGCGCCTTCCCGCGGTCGCGGGCGGGCTCGGTGTTCTCGTTGGTGCTCATCCGCGCTCCCAGAAGGCAGGACCGACAGGCTCTTCGAAGTCGCCCTGCGCTTCGAGGTAGCCCTCGTCGTTCACGGCGATGCGCAGCTGCGGCAGGGCGTGACCGGCAGGGCCGAAGATCACTCGGGCGCCGTCGGAGAGGTCGAAGGTGGACTGGTGGCAGGGGCAGAGCACGTGGTGCGTCTGCTGCTCGTACAGGGAGATCGGGCAACCGACGTGGGTGCAGATCTTCGAGTACGCGACGATGCCCTCGTGCGACCACTCGAGCTCGCGCTTGTCCTTGATGTCCTCCGGCTGGAGCCGGACGATCATCAGGGCCGCCTTGGCGATCTCCGTCTGGAATTCGTGGTCGTCCTCCTCCAGGCCGTCGGGCTTGGCGAAGGTGAGCGAACCGACGGCGATGTCCGAGGGGCGCAGCGGCTCGTTGGTGTTCATGTTGACGAGCAGCAGCCCCTTCTTCCACATGGTGTGGCGGAGCTTGGTCCCGGGCAGCGGGCCGAGGTCGCGCAGCAGCACGACTCCGGACAGCGGCACCAGGGTGAGCGCACCGAGCATCGTGTTGCGGATCAGCTTGCGACGGCCGATCGCGGACTCCTTGGTGCCCGCCTTGAAGTCTTCGAAGACCTTCTCGCGGACCTCGGCAGGGGCCGAGATCGGGTGCCGCTCGTCGACCATCTCCTCGTCGGACATCAGCGTGCGGGCCCAGTGGACCGCGCCCGCGCCGATCGAGAAGAGCGCCACACCGAGGGTCAGACCGAGCGCGAAGTTCAGCGCGTTGATGTGACCGATCGGGAAGACGAAGATCGCCTTGTCGTGCGGCACCGCCACGTACGAGGCGATGAAGGCGACCGTGGCCAGCATCGACAGCGTGAACAGGAAGGCGACCACGCGCTCGGAGCGCCGGGCGGCCACCTCGTCGATGTCCTGGACGCGGTGCTCGTGGGGCGGCAGGCCGGGGTCGGCGAACGGGTTCTTGTCGTCCGCGACGCCTACCGCACCATGGGCTTCCTGCTCTGCGGGCAGGTTCTCGTTCTCTTCCGGAATGTCTTGGCTACTCATGACTTCTTGGCCTTTGCGGTCCGGGCGGCGAGCCAGACGGCAACCGCGATGAGCGCACCGAGTCCGAACACCCACGCGAACAGACCCTCGCTGACCGGACCGAGTCCGCCCAGTTCGAGGCCGCCGGGGCTCTCGGTGTCCTCCCCGTTGACCGCGTCGAGGTACGCGATGATGTCCTGCTTGTTCTGCTCCGACAGGGTGGTGTCGGGGAACGACGGCATGTTCTGCGGGCCGGTCTGCATGGCCTCGTAGATGTGCTTCGGGTCGACGCCCTCGAGGCTCGGCGCGAACTTGCCGTGCGTCAGCGCGCCACCCTTGCCGGTGAAGTTGTGGCACTGCGCGCAGTTGGTGCGGAACAGCTCGCCACCCTTGGCGATGTCCGCTCCGTCCGGGCTGTACTCGTTCTTCGTCGGGATGGCCGGACCGGCACCCAGCGAGGAGACGTACGCGGCGAGCTGGTCGATCTCGGCCTGCGTGTAGATGACCTTCTTCTTCGGGACCTGCGCGCCGGGCTGCTGGGCCGGCATACGGCCGGTGCCGACCTGGAAGTCGACGGCCGCGGCGCCCACACCCACGAGGCTCGGGCCGTCGGTGGTGCCCTGACCACCGGTGCCGTGGCAGCTTGCGCAGCCCACGGCGTACAGCTTCTTGCCCTCCTCGATGGTGAGGGACTGGGCGGTCTCATCGGCCTGCGCCTTGTCCGCCGGCGCGAACGCGGCGTACAGCCCCCCGGTGGCCGCCAGCGCGAGGAGTAGGACGACGACCGCCGCCAGCGGATGGCGTCGTCGTGCGGAGAGCTTTTTCACGGATTACCCCGGTGTCAGGATCTTCTGCGTCGATGCTTCTGGAATGTGCGGGAGCGGGCCCGGCTACTTGATCAGGTAGATCGTGGCAAAGAGGCCGATCCAGACGACATCGACGAAGTGCCAGTAGTAGGACACGACGATGGCTGCGGTCGCCTGCTCGTGCGTGAACCTCTTGGCCGCGTAGGTACGGCCGAGGACGAACAGGAAGGCGATGAGGCCGCCCGTCACGTGCAGACCGTGGAAACCGGTGGTCAGGTAGAAGACCGAGCCGTACGGGTCCGAGGAGAGCGAGAGGCCCTCGTGCTTCACCAGCTCGGTGTACTCGTAGACCTGACCGCCGATGAAGATCGCACCCATCACGAACGTGACGATGAACCACATCCGGAGCTTCTTCACGTCACCGCGCTCGGCGGCGAACACGCCGAGCTGGCAGGTGAGGGAGGAGAGCACCAGGATCGTGGTGTTCGTCGCCGAGAACGGGAGGTTCAGGAAGTCTGCCTTCTCCTTCCAGAACTCGGGACCGGTCACCGATCGGAGGGTGAAGTACATCGCGAAGAGGGCCGCGAAGAACATCAGCTCGGAACTCAGCCAGATGATGGTTCCGACGCTGGTGAGGTTCGGCCGGTTGACCGACGGGTGCGCGTGCCCGGTTTCTACTGTCGTTGCTGTCGCCACGACCGACATTATGTCGGTCCCTTATCCCGCCCTCACTCCCGGGGGTGCCGTTCGGGGTGTCCGCAGCGTGTGTACTGCCCGTATGGCCCATCGCGGGGGTGTTCAAGCGGGTGTTGACCCGGTGTTCAAGGGAGTAGCATCCGCCGCATCGGGCTCTGCCCGTTCATGGCCGTACGACACTGATGTCACGGAGGATCCATGCAGGCGACCGCCACGGTGCTGGTCTACAGCGACGACTCCAACACCCGCGAGCAGGTGCGGCTCGCCACCGGACGCAGGCCCGCCCCCGACGTCCCCCAGGTCGAGTTCGTGGAGTGCGCGACGCCCGCCGCCGTCATCAAGGAACTGGACCGGGGCGGTATCGACGTCGCCGTCCTGGACGGCGAGGCCGTGCCCATGGGCGGCATGGGGCTGTGCCGGCAGGCCAAGGACGAGATCTTCAACTGCCCGCCGGTGCTGCTGCTCATCGGGCGGCCCCAGGACGCCTGGCTGGCCACCTGGAGCCGTGCCGAGGCCGCGGTGACGCATCCTGTGGACCCGGTGGAGTTCGCGTCGGCGCTGGCGTCCCTGCTGCGTCAGAAGAAGGCTCTGAGCGCCTGACAGGGCCGCTCAGACCGATTCGGGACGCAGTCTCGCCTTCTCCTCCGGGCGGGGGCCGTCGGGGCTTCCGCCCACCAGGGCGCTGCCGTTGCGCCACTTCTTCCAGCCGAGGTTCCAGTCCCCGAAGCCGTTGCCGAAGGTCTCCATGGTGTCGCCGTAGGAGTTCACGACCTTCACGACGTCACCCTCACGGACGTGGTCGAAGAACCACTCGGCGTTGCCGGTGCTCATGCCCGTGCAGCCGTGGCTGACGTTGGCGTAGCCCTGTGACCCCACCGACCAGGGCGCGGCGTGCACGTACTCGCCGCTCCAGGTGACGCGGGTGGCGTAGTAGACGGGCAGGTCGTACGACTCCGAGGAGCCCTCGGAGATACCGATGCTGGTGCCGCGCATCCGTACGAAGTACTCCTTGCCGAGTACGACCTTGACGCCGTTGCGGGTCTCGAAGCCGGGCTTCCCGGTGGTGACCGGGATGTCGTTGATCGCCTTGCCGTTCTTGTAGACCGTCATGGAGTGCGAGGACGCGTCCGTGACGGCGATGACCCGGTCGCCCGTGGTCAGCTTGAGGGGCTTGACCTTGCCGCCCCACAGCCGGTCGCTGATCTTGATTCCGTCCAGATTGCTTCGAACCTGGATGGTGGCCTTGCTGGGCCAGTACTCCTTGGGCCGGTAGTGGAGCTCCTTGTCGTCCACCCAGTGCCAAGCGCCTTCCACGGCGGGCATCGAGTCGACCTTGAGCGCGCGCTCCACGATGGCCCGCTGCGCCTTGTCCTTGACCGGCTTGCTGAGTTCGGCCGTGATGGGCTGGCCGACGCCGTACGTGCCCGCCTTGGGGCCGAAGGTGACCTTCAGGCGCTTCTTGGTGAGGGGCTTGCCGGTGTCGAAGGCGAGGACCTTGCGGCCGGGCGCCCCGTCCTCGTCCTCGGTGCTCACCCGCACCGTGTAGTGGGCGCTGGCCGCCAGCGGGCTGGTGCTGTGCCAGCGGGTGCCGTCGGCGGAGAGTTCGCCCGCCACATAGCGTCCTGTCCCGTCCAGGGCCGTGACGTCCGTGATGCGGCCGTCGTCGTCCTCGGCGGTGACTTCCAGGGGCTTGTCCGGGTCGGCCTTCTTGCCGTCGCCCGAGGGGCCGTTGAAGGAGATCTGGTCCGCCGCGTCGTACGGCGCCGCCGACAGCGGGCTGCCCTCGCTGCTGCAGGCGGTGCCGCCGGCGGTCAGGGCGACCACCAGCAGCGTGCAGGAGATGACGGTGCGTGTACGCGGAGTCTGGCTCATGACTTCACGCTAGGAAGCTTCGTCAGCCCCGGCGCGGTGGGTAACTCGTACGAGGGAACAGCACTGCTGCAAAAGCGGGAGCCCGGACGCTCCTGACGGAGTGTCCGGGCTCCTTCGAGCTCAGCTCGTGCTACTGGGTGCGGTTCTCACCGCGGTAGTACTCGAAGACCCAGCCCCACAGACCGATCATGAGCAGCGGCGCCGAGAAGTACATCAGCCACCAGCCGATCGCGATCGACAGGAACGCCAGCGCGCCACCGATGGCGAGCGACAGCGGCTGCCAGCTGTGCGGGCTGAAGAACCCGATCTCGCCGGCGTCGTCCGCGACGTCCGCCTCCTTGTTGTCCTGCGCACCGACGTCGACCCGCTTGGCCGTGAAGCCCAGGTAGAAGCCGATCATGATGCACAGGCCGAAGGCCAGGAAGAGCGCCGTGGTACCGGCAGGCTCCTTCGACCACACGCCGTAGACAACCGCCATGGCGAGCACGAAGACGCTCAGCCACATGAACATCCAGCCTTGGACCTTCACTTGCCGGCCTCCTTGCCACCAGCCAGGGCCTTCTCACCGTGAGGCGCGTTCTCGAGCTGGTCGAGAGCCGCGATCTCCGGGTGATGCAGGTCGAACGCCGGGGATTCGCTGCGGATCCGCGGCAGGGTGAGGAAGTTGTGCCGCGGGGGCGGGCAGGACGTCGCCCACTCGAGCGAGCGGCCGTAGCCCCACGGGTCGTCGACCTCGACCTTCTTGCCGTACTTGGCCGTTTTCCACACGTTGTAGAAGAAGGGCAGGATCGACGCGCCGAGCACGAACGAGCTGATCGTCGAGATCGTGTTCAGGGCGGTGAATCCGTCGGCGTTCAGGTAGTCCGCGTAACGACGCGGCATGCCCTCGGCACCCAGCCAGTGCTGGACCAGGAAGGTGCCGTGGAAGCCGATGAACAGCGTCCAGAAGGTGATCTTGCCGAGGCGCTCGTCGAGCATCTTGCCGGTCATCTTCGGCCACCAGAAGTGGAAGCCGGAGAACATCGCGAAGACGACGGTGCCGAACACCACGTAGTGGAAGTGCGCCACCACGAAGTACGAGTCCGAGACGTGGAAGTCCATCGGCGGCGAGGCCAGGATGACACCGGTCAGACCGCCGAAGGTGAAGGTGATCAGGAAGCCGGTGGCCCAGAGCATCGGTGTCTCGAAGGACAACGAGCCCTTCCACATCGTTCCGATCCAGTTGAAGAACTTCACACCCGTTGGCACGGCGATGAGGAACGTCATGAAGGAGAAGAACGGCAGGAGCACGCCGCCGGTGACGTACATGTGGTGTGCCCACACCGTCACGGACAGACCGGCGATGGAGATCGTCGCGGCGACCAGGCCCATGTAGCCGAACATCGGCTTACGGGAGAAGACCGGGATCACTTCGGAGATGATGCCGAAGAACGGTAGCGCGATGATGTACACCTCTGGATGGCCGAAGAACCAGAAGAGGTGTTGCCATAGCAAGGCCCCGCCGTTGGCGGAGTCGAAGACATGCGCACCGAACTTGCGGTCCGCCTCCAGGGCGAACAGCGCGGCCGCCAGGACCGGGAAGGCCAGCAGGACCAGCACCGCGGTCAGCAGCACGTTCCACACGAAGATCGGCATGCGGAACATGGTCATGCCGGGTGCGCGCATGCAGATGATCGTGGTGATGAAGTTGACCGAGCCGAGGATGGTGCCGAAGCCGGAGAAGGCCAGACCCATGATCCACAGGTCGGCGCCGATGCCGGGGCTGCGGACCGCGTCGGACAGCGGGCTGTAGGCGAACCAGCCGAAGTCGGCCGCGCCCTGCGGGGTGAGGAAGCCACCGACCGCGATGAGCGAGCCGAACAGGTACAGCCAGTAGGCGAACATGTTCAGCCGGGGGAAGGCCACGTCCGGCGCGCCGATCTGCAGCGGCATGATCCAGTTCGCGAAACCGGCGAACAGCGGCGTCGCGAACATCAGCAGCATGATCGTGCCGTGCATCGTGAACGCCTGGTTGAACTGCTCGTTCGACATGATCTGCAGACCGGGACGGGCCAGCTCGGCGCGCATGAACAGCGCCAGCAGACCACCGATGCAGAAGAACGCGAACGACGTGACCAGATACAGCGTCCCGATCGTCTTGTGGTCAGTGGTGGTGAGCCACTTGATCACGACGTTGCCGGGCTGCTTGCGCCGGACCGGCAGTTCGTCCTCGTAGTGGGACCCTGCCGCGGCACCCTGGGGTTCGTTGAGGATGCTCACAGGTTGTTCGTCTCCCGGTTCTTCTCGTGGGCGGTCTGCTCGATGCCCGCGGGAACGTAACCGGTCTGCCCCTTCTCGGCGAGTTCCTTGAGGTGCTGCTCGTAGCGCTCGGGCGAGACGACCTTCACGTTGAACAGCATTCGGGAATGGTCGACGCCGCAGAGCTCGGCACACTTGCCCAGGAAGGTGCCCTCCTTGTTGGGGGTCACCTGGAAGGAGTTGGTGTGCCCCGGGATGACGTCCTGCTTCATCAGGAACGGCACCACCCAGAAGGAGTGGATGACGTCACGCGAGGTGAGGATGAAGCGGACCGTCTTGCCCTTGGGGAGCCAGAGCGTCGGGCCCGGGTTGTTGGTCTGCGGGTTCCGCGTGCCGGGCGTACCGACGTCGTAGACACCGCCGGCGGCGGCCGGGAACTGGTCCTTGAACCGCTGCGGGATCGCGTCCAGGTTCTCGTCGGTCTTCGCGTCACCGGTGGAACCGTCGACGTTCTCGATGTAGTTGAAGCCCCAGCTCCACTGGAAGCCGACGACATTGACGGTGACGTCGGGCTTCTTGTCGAGGCTCAGGATCTTCGACTCGTCACGAGCCGTGAAGTAGAAGAGCACCGAGACGATGATGAGGGGGACCACCGTGTACAGCGCCTCGATGGGCATGTTGTACCGGGTCTGCGGAGGAACCTCGACCTTGGTGCGGCTGCGCCGGTGGAACATGGCGCTCCACAGGATCAAGCCCCAGACCAGCACGCCGGTGGCGAGCGCGGCCGCCCACGAGCCCTGCCACAGAGAGAGGATCCGCGGAGCCTCTTCGGTGGTGGGGGTGGGCATACCAAGGCGGGGGAAGTCCTTGTATGTGCAACCGGTCGCGGTCGCCAGGACCAGGCCCGCGGTCATTGCCTGCAGCAGCTTCCGCCGCATCGGGCGCCGCGGCGAGCGGTCGGAGCCGTTGGGACTCACGTAGCGCCTTCCCGAGAGTCTCGCCCGCGCGTATTGGCTGCGGCCTGCCTTACTCGGTGGTCGGTCGCCGCCCTGCGTCGGGCAGGGGTTTGGATGTTTATGCGGACCAAACCCTAGCCCACCCCCTTCGGGGGTTCGCGGGGAGGGGTGCCTATAGGTGGGGGGTTCGCTGGATTGGCGGCTGCGGGTTCGTAGGGGCTGGTCGCGCCCACGCGGCGGAGCCGCAAAGAGACACAGCCCCGCACCCCTGGCGGCGTTAGCGTTGGCGGGTGTCCTACTTCGACGCTGCTTCCAGCGCGCCCCTTCATCCCGTCGCTCGTCAGGCGCTGTTGGCCTCCCTGGACGAAGGGTGGGCTGATCCCGCGCGGTTGTATCGAGAGGGGCGGCGGGCCCGGCTGCTGCTGGATGCCGCTCGGGAAGCCGCTGCCGAGGCTGTCGGGTGTCGTCCTGATGAGCTGACCTTCACCTCGTCCGGCACACGGGCCGTACACACCGGAATCGCGGGGGTTCTGGCTGCGCGGCGGCGCGTCGGGGGTCACCTGATCGTGTCAGCGGTTGAACATTCATCCGTGCTCCATTCGGCCGAAGTGCACGAGAGGGAGGGCGGTTCGGTCGATCGGGTGACGGTCGAGCGGTCGGGGAGGGTGGATCCCTCGGCCTACGCCGCTCTGCTCCGGAAGGACACCGCGCTGGCCTGTCTCCAGTCGGCCAACCACGAGGTGGGGACGGAGCAGCCGGTCGCCGCCGTGGCCGAGGCCTGCCGGGCGGCCGGGGTGCCGTTGTTCGTGGACGCGGCCCAGTCGCTCGGGTGGGGGACGGTCGAGGGTGACTGGTCGTTGCTGGCGGCCAGTGCGCACAAGTGGGGCGGGCCGTCCGGGGTCGGGCTGCTCGTCGTACGGAAAGGCGTGCGGTTCGCCGCTCAAGGGCCCGTGGACGAGCGGGAGTCGGGGCGGGCGCCGGGGTTCGAGAATCTGCCGGGCATCGTCGCGGCGGCGGCCTCGCTGCGGGCCGTGCGGGCCGAGGCGGCCCAAGAGGCGGCACGGCTGCGGGAGCTGACGGAGCGGATCCGGGTGCGGGTGCCGCGGCTGGTGCCGGATGTGGAGGTGGTGGGGGATCCGGAGCGGCGGTTGCCCGGGATCGTCACCTTCTCCTGTCTCTATGTCGACGGGGAGACACTGCTGCACGAGCTGGACCGGGAGGGTTTCTCCGTTTCGTCCGGCTCGTCCTGCACGAGCAGCACGCTGACGCCCAGCCATGTGCTGAAGGCGATGGGAGTGCTGAGTGAGGGGAATGTGCGGGTCTCGTTGCCACGAGGAGCGACGGCGGAGGATGTGGAGAGGTTCCTCGCCGTGCTGCCGGGGGCGGTGTCGGGGGTACGCGAGAAGCTGGGCGCGCCGACGCCGGTGGCGGTCATGAAGAAGGACGAGCTCGTCGTCGACGCCCTGGGCAAGCGGTGCCCGATCCCCGTGATCGAGCTCGCGAAGGTCATCGGGGACGTCCCGGTCGGCGGCCTCGTCCGGGTCCTCTCGGACGACGAGGCAGCACGACTGGACATCCCCGCGTGGTGCGAGATGCGCGAGCAGGACTACGTAGGCGAAGAACCGGCGGAAAAAGGAACGGCGTACCTAGTCCGCCGGTCAAGCTGACCACCCTCAGGGGCGCGGGGCTGTGTCGATATGCGGCTACCGCCGCGTGTGCGCGACCAGCCCCCACGCACCCGCCGACGGCAAACTCAGCCCAGGTACCCCTGGACCTCGGCCGCGGCCTCATGCCCGTACGCCTTGGTGAACCGCTCCATGAAGTGCCCCCGACGCAGCTGGTACTCCTGCGTACCCACCGTCTCGATGACGAGCGTCGCCAGCATGCACCCGACCTGCGCCGCACGCTCCAGCGACACCCCCCACGCCAGTCCCGACAGGAACCCCGCGCGGAACGCGTCGCCCACGCCCGTGGGATCCGCCTTGCGCTCCTCCTCCGCGCAGCCGACCTCGATCGGGTCCATGCCGACCCGCTCGATACGGACACCGCGCGAGCCCAGCGTGGTGACCCGGTGGCCGACCTTGGCGAGGATCTCCTCGTCGGTCCAGCCGGTCTTCGACTCGATGAGGCCCTTCTCGTACTCGTTGGAGAACAGGTACGTCGCGCCGTCCAGCAGTATCCGGATCTCGTCGCCGTTCATCCGGGCGATCTGCTGGGAGAAGTCCGCGGCGAACGGAATGCCGCGCGACCGGCACTCCTCCGTGTGCCGGAGCATCGCCTCGGGGTCGTCGGCGCCGATGAGGACCAGGTCGAGGCCGCCCACGCGGTCGGCGACGGTCTTCAGCTCGATGAGGCGGGCCTCGCTCATCGCACCGGTGTAGAAGGAGCCGATCTGGTTGTGGTCGGCGTCGGTGGTGCAGACGAAGCGCGCGGTGTGCAGCGTCTCGGAGATACGGACGGACGCGGTGTCGACGCCATGGCGGTCCAGCCAGGCGCGGTACTCGTCGAAGTCGAAACCCGCGGCGCCGATCAGGATCGGGGCGGTGCCGAGCTGGCCCATACCGAAGGCGATGTTCGCGCCTACGCCGCCCCGGCGTACGTCCAGATTGTCGACCAGGAAGGAGAGCGAGACCGTGTGCAGCTGGTCCGCGACGAGCTGGTCGGCGAAGCGGCCGGGGAAGGTCATGAGGTGGTCGGTGGCGATGGAGCCGGTGACTGCGATGCGCACGGCGAGGACTCTCCTGAGGGGAGGGTTTATTGACAGTTCACGCTACCCGGTCGGCACGGGGCTCTGAAGCCGCCAAAACTACCCGATAGTAGATCTTTCTTCGCGGGCTCCGACCTGCATACGGTGCCGTCATGACGAACCTCAAGGTCCACGCCCCCGTTCCGGCCGACCCGGACGGCGATCTCGCGGCGCTGCTCGGCGACTGCGCACGGATGGCCCCGCACTGGCTGGCTCCCGACCGGGTCGCCGCCGTTCCCGTCTCCCCCTCCCTCATCCACGGCGTGACCGTTCCGACCGAGTCCGCCCGGATGCTGGACGCGATGTCGGACTACGGCGACTGAAACAGCGCCTTCCGGGGAACCATGCGCTCCCCCGCTGCGTCCCATCGCTGTCCCCCGTAAAGGGGATGTGGGATACGACCCTCCGCCGGCCGTTTTGACAGGGCCGGGTCAGGGTCATAGGGACAGATGCGCGGCCGAAGGAGCGATGCGGTGAACACCCAGCGACCCGAGAACGACGACGACGCCGAGGTCGGCAAGGCCACGGGCGCCGATGAGGGTGCCGGGGTCGCCGAGATCGCCGACGAGGACGGCGGTACGGCGGCGGAGGGGCCCCCGGAGACGGAGGCCCCCGGGGAGGCCCCCCAGGAGCAGGCAGCGGAGGCGCCGGAGGCTTCCGGGGGCGCTGGGACTTCCGAGGCGGACGAGACCGCCGAGATCGGCGAGGCTTCGGAGACTCCCGAGCCGGACGAGATTCCCGAGCCCGCCGGGGCTTCCGAGGCTGCTGAGTCCCACGAGATTTCCGAACCTGCCGGAACGCGCGAGGCTTCCCGAGCCGCCGGAGCCTCCGTGGCTTCCGAGGCCGCCGGAGTGTCCGACACTTCCGTGGCTTCCGACGCCTCCGAGCAGGAGATTCCCCGGGACGGCGAGCACGAGGTTCCGCGTGCCGGTCGGCGGCGCTCGCCCGTGCTCGTCGCCTCCGTCGCGGCCGCCGTGCTGCTCGTCGGGGGCGGTGGGGCGTATCTCGCCACCTCGGCCGCCGGCAGTTCGGGCGGTGGCGGTACGACGTCCGGGGCGAACGGTGACGACACTCCCCCGCTGCTCCACCTCGACGGGTACACCGAGGGCGACGGCGGCACGGCCGGCATCGCGCCGGGTGAGCCCAACCCGTACGGCGTCACCTATCAGGCCGCCGGCACGCTGCCGGACGGTCCCGGCGAGGCCCCCGTGTACCGCGCGGTCGGTGAGGTCACCAAGGACGACGTGGCCCGGCTGGCGAAGGCGCTCGGGGTGGAGGGGACGCCCGTTCTGGAGGGCAAGGCCTGGAAGGTCGGCGGGCAGGAGGCGGCCGGGCCGAGTCTCCAGGTGAACCAGCAGGCGCCGGGGGCGTGGACGTTCCACCGGTACGCGCCGGGTACCGACGACTGCCGGAGCGCGACGGTGTGTGCGAGCGACCCCGCCGCACCGGCCGGCGACCCGGTGAGCGAGGAGGCCGCGAAGAAGGCCGCGGCGCCGGTGCTGAAGGCGGTCGGGCAGGACGACGCGAAGGTCGACGCGAGTCAGGTCATGGGCGCCCAGCGGGTGGTGAACGCCGATCCGGTGGTCGGCGGGCTGCCGACGCACGGCTGGACGACTGGGGTCACCGTCAACGCGCAGGGCGAAGTGGTCGGCGGCAGCGGTCAGTTGAGGACGCCGTCGAAGAGCGACACGTACCCCGTCGTGAGCGCCGAGAAGGCGCTGGACCAGTTGAACGCGGTGCCGTCGACCGACCACCGCATGGGCATCGGTGGCTGCGCCACCTCCGTACCGCTCAAGGACCGCCTCGAGGCGCCCTGCGGGTCGGAGGGGACGGGTACGCCGAAGCAGGAGACGATCACGGTCGAGAAGGCTGTGTTCGGGCTGGCCTCGCACTACGTGGACGCCCGGCAGGCGCTGGTGCCGTCGTGGCTGTTCGAGGTGCGGGCGTCCGGCGCGCAGGACGGCTTCACGGTGACGTATCCCGCGATCGACCCGAAGTACCTGGCCTCGGCCACCCCGTCCCCGGCGCCCACCGACGAGCCGACGGGACAGCCGAGCCCGCGGCCGACCGGTCCGGACCCGGACGAGCCGACCGCGGCGCCGGCCGAGCGTGATGTGAAGGTGGAGGGCTACACCGCCGAGGGCGACGAGCTCACCGTGACCTACACGGGCGGGGTCTGCTCCGACTACAAGGCGTCGGTGGTCGAGGGTTCCGACCAGGTGACGGTCCAGGTGACCGAGACACCGTGGCCGGACAAGAAGATCTGCATCATGATCGCGAAGATCTACCACGAGACGGTGAAGCTGGAGAAGCCCGTGGGCGACCGGAAGGTCGTGGGCACGGACGGCACCGGGATCCCGCTGGAGAAGGCGGGGGCGCGGCTGCCGGAGACGTCCGGGGCGCGGTAGTCCGCACGCTCCGGAACACATGAAGGCGGCGGCCCTGTCGGAGGGGGCCGCCGCCTTCACCGTCGTACGGACTCGGCCGGCCCTCGCGGACGCGGCCGGCGTACCGATCTAGTTGAACGAGTCGCCGCAGGCGCAGGAGCCCGTCGCGTTCGGGTTGTCGATCGTGAAGCCCTGCTTCTCGATGGTGTCGACGAAGTCGATCGACGCACCGCCGAGGTAGGGGGCGCTCATGCGGTCGGTGACGACCTTGACTCCGCCGAAGTCCTTGACGACATCGCCGTCGAGGGAGCGCTCGTCGAAGAAGAGCTGGTAGCGCAGGCCCGAGCAGCCACCGGGCTGAACGGCCACGCGCAGGGCCAGGTCCTCACGGCCTTCCTGGTCGAGCAGGGCCTTGACCTTCGCCGCGGCGGCGTCGGACAGGAGGATGCCGTCGCTGACAGTGGTCTTCTCGTCCGATACGGACATCTACATCTCTCCCGGGTTGTACGGAGACTGCTTGCCGACGGCTTCAACCGTCAGGGCCGCGGATTCATTCCGGGCCGCGCGCCTTGTCTTTTCGCCTGTTCTTTCATGCTCGCACACCCGCGACGAAGCGAACAGCGGCCCGAAGATCACCCGCCGGAGCGGCGCCGGGATTCATGTCACATCGACGCTATGACCATCGTCAAAGTGACGTGAACCGGGTTATGATAGATAACGTCAGATCGACGAAAAGTAGAAAGGGTGCGTGCCGTGACCACCGCCCAGACCACGGAGCTCGACGTACAGCCGACTCCTCTCGCCCTGCTGCTCCTCGGCCGTGAGGCCGACCCGAAGAGCGAGCGGGGTGTCGAGTGCCCCGGCGACCTGCCCTCGCCGTCCGACCCGGACCTGGTGGAGCGGGCCCGCGCGGCCAAGGAGAAGCTCGGGGACAAGGTCTTCGTGCTCGGCCACCACTACCAGCGCGACGAGGTCATCCAGTTCGCCGACGTCACGGGTGACTCCTTCAAGCTGGCCCGGGACGCGGCCGCGCGCCCGGAGGCCGAGTACATCGTGTTCTGCGGTGTGCACTTCATGGCGGAGTCCGCGGACATCCTGACCGGCGACGACCAGAAGGTCGTGCTGCCGGACCTGGCCGCCGGGTGCTCGATGGCCGACATGGCCACCGCCGAGCAGGTCGCCGAGTGCTGGGACGTGCTGACCGAGGCCGGGATAGCCGAGCAGGTCGTCCCCGTCTCGTACATGAACTCCTCCGCGGACATCAAGGCGTTCACGGGCAAGCACGGCGGCACGATCTGCACCTCGTCGAACGCCAAGAAGGCCCTTGAGTGGGCCTTCGAGCAGGGCGAGAAGGTGCTCTTCCTCCCCGACCAGCACCTCGGCCGGAACACCGCCGTGCGGGACATGGGGATGACGCTGGAGGACTGCGTCCTCTACAACCCGCACAAGCCGAACGGCGGGCTGACGGCCGAGGAGCTGCGGGCCGCGAAGATGATCCTGTGGCGGGGCCACTGCTCGGTGCACGGCCGCTTCAGCCTGGAGTCGGTGCGGGACGTGCGCGAGCGGATCCCGGGCGTCAACGTCCTGGTGCACCCCGAGTGCAAGCACGAGGTCGTGGCCGCGGCGGACTACGTCGGCTCGACCGAGTACATCATCAAGGCCCTGGAGGCCGCTCCGGCCGGCTCCAAGTGGGCCATCGGGACCGAGCTGAATCTCGTACGACGGCTCGCGAACCGTTTCGCGCCCGAGGGCAAGGAGATCGTCTTCCTCGACAAGACGGTCTGCTTCTGCTCGACGATGAACCGCATCGACCTCCCCCACCTCGTGTGGACCCTGGAGTCCCTCGCCGAGGGCAACCTGGTCAACCGCATCGAGGTCGACAAGGAGACCGAGACGTTCGCGAAGCTGGCGCTGGAGCGGATGCTGGCGCTGCCGTAGGACTCCTGCGGCGCCCGCTCACCCCTCGGGGTGAGCGGGGTCCATGCTGAAGACCGTCCCGTTCGGTGTGTTCACGACCACCGCCCCGCCGTCCAGCGACACCGTGGACTTGGTCGAGCCGCTGGCGAGCTGGTCGGCCCGGGCGCCGGTCTCCCAGAGCAGCGTGCCCTTGCGGGAGTCGAGGGCGGCGACCCGGCCGCTGAGGCTGGCCAGGTAGAGCGTGCGGGTGGTGGGGTCGTAGGTGGGCCGGCCCGAGTCCTCGACGCTGGTCCGGGTCTGCCAGAGCTGTTTGCCGGTCAGCGGGGAGACCGCGGTGACCTGGCCATTGGCCCCGGTGATCCAGACGGTGCCGGCGGCGAGGCGGATCGAGCCCTTGTGGCTGCGCGTGAGTTCGGTCGTGGTGGTGGCGCCGGTGTCCGGGTCGAGGAGCCGGATCTCGTCGAAGGTGTTCTCCTCGGGGCGCGCCGGGCCGGAGCCGACGTCGACCGCGACGGCCACGGCGAGGCGGCCGTCGACGGTGCCGAGCAGACCGCTCCCGTTCGGGGTTCTCAGCCGTCTGCGCACTGTTCCGTCGGTCTTGTCCAGCTCCAGGAGTACGGCGTCCTTGGACTCGTCGTCCGGGAAGCAGTGCGCGTAGAGACGGGAGCCGGCCGTCGCGAACTGGCAGTAGTCGCCGGCGGGCAGCTGCGCGGTCCAGCGGTCGGTGCCGGTGCGCGGGGACCGTGCCGTCACCAGCCGGCCGCTGGTGTCGGGGGTCATGACGAGGTCGCCGACCATGAGCTGGTCGACGCTCGCCCCTCCCCGGTCGCGGGTCCACAGCTGGTCGCCGGTCTCGGTGTCGAGGGCGACGATGCTCGACCTGGTGCTCCCGTCGGCCGCGAAGACGTCGTGCTGCAGGATCATCGCGTCGTCCCGCACGCCGAGGAGTGCGAAGTTGTTGCCCGACGAGTCCGTGCCCTCGGCGGCGGTCGCGAGGGCGGAGCGCCAGACGGTGGCGCCGGTACGGCCGTCCAGGCGGACCGGGAGGATCGTGTTGCCCGCGCAGTAGACCGCGTTCTCGTACGGCCGGCAGGTGGCGTCGATCGTGCTCTCGCCGCCCTTCGCCAGCGGGTTGACCTCGCCCGACCGTGCGGTCCCGAACATCGTCGTCTGCCAGGCCTGCCAGCCCTCGGGCACCGCCGACCAGCGGGTGGCCCCGGACGCGGCTGTCGAGCTCGTCTCCTGGGAGGCGTCCGAGAATCCCGGGCCGAGGCTCAGGTACCCGACCAGGCCGAGGCTCACCGCGCCCAGCGTGCCGACCGCCACCAGCAGGCGGCGGCTCCTCCGGGTCCGGCGGCGGGGCTTGGGCAGGCCCGTCGGCATCGCCGGGTCGGCGCCGCCGTAGGTCTCCTCGACGGCCCTCAGGTCGGCCGGACCCGAAGTCGTGGTGTCCGGGTCCATGGGGTCGGACTCGGGCAGGGCCTCGGCGAACTCCTTGGCCAGCACGTCCAGTCCGGGCCGGTCGGCGGCCTCCTTGACCAGGCAGCGCTCCAGGACCGGGCGCAACGTCCGCGGCACACCGTCCAGTCCGGGCGCCTCGTGGACGACGCGGAAGGCGGTCAGATACGGGCTGTCGGCGTCGAAGGGGCCGCGTCCGGTGGCCGAGTAGACCAGGAGTGCGGCGAGGGAGAAGACGTCCGAGGCGGGCCCGACCGTGCGGGCGTCGGTGAACTGTTCCGGTGACATGAACGGCGGGGTGCCGATCATCTGGCCGGTCTCGGTCAGGGTCTGGTGGTTCTCCGCGGCGCGGGAGATGCCGAAGTCGATCACGCGGGGGCCGTCCTCGGCCATCAGGACGTTGGCGGGCTTGAGGTCCCGGTGCACCACTCCGGCCCGGTGGATGTCCTCCAGCGCCTCCACCAACCCCAGGGCCAGCCGCCGCAGTTCGGCGCCCTTGAGGGCTCCGTGGTCGCGGATCCGTTCGGCGAGGGAGCTGCCGGGGACGTACTGGGTCGCCATCCAGGGCCGGGTCGCCTCCGGGTCGGCGTCCACCACGGGCGCGGTGAAGGCGCCGCTGACCTTGCGGACGGACTCGATCTCGTGCCGGAAGCGGGCGCGGAAGACCTTGTCCTCCGCGTACTGGGCGTGCACCACCTTGACGGCGACGTCACGGCCCGAGCGCGATCTGCCCCAGTAGACGACCCCCATGCCTCCGGAGCCGAGCCGGTCGACCAGCTTGTATCCGCCGACCGATTTCGGGTCGTCCTTGTGCAGTGGCACGCCCGGGATCCCCTTCACCGTAAAGCAGTTCGAGCCACAAGATACAGAACGCCCGAACGCCGACGGCCGGGCTCCGGACGGTCGTCGTCCAGAGCCCGGCCGTCGCCGCCGTCACACGCCCGCGGGTTCCGGCTGGGCCGGCGCCTCCGCGTTCTGGGCCTTCTTCGCCTTCTTGGCCGCCCGCTTCTTCGCGCGGCGCTCCTTGCGGAGCTCCAGCATCGTGTAGAGCGTCGGGACCAGGAGGAGGGTCAGCAGCGTCGACGTGATCAGACCGCCGATCACGACCACCGCCAGCGGCTGGGCGATGAAGCCGCCCTCGCCGGTGACCCCGAGGGCCATCGGGAGCAGGGCGAAGATCGTCGCCAGGGCCGTCATCAGGATCGGGCGGAGCCGGTGGCGGCCGCCCTCGATGACGGCGTCCACCGTCGCGTAGCCCTGCTTGCGGTACTGGTTGATGAGGTCGATCAGCACGATCGCGTTGGTCACCACGATGCCGATGAGCATCAGCATGCCGATCATCGCGGGGACGCCCATCGGGGTGTCCGTGAGGATGAGGAGGCCGATGGCGCCCGTCGCGGCGAACGGGATGGAGACCAGCAGGATCAGTGGCTGGACCAGCGAACGGAACGTCGCCACCAGCAGCATGAAGACGATCGCGATCGCCGCGAGCATCGCCAGGCCGAGGTTCTTGAACGCGCTGTCCTGGTCCGAGGTGACGCCGCCGATCGAGGCCGTGGCGCCCGCAGGGAGCTTCAGGGCGTCGAGCTCGGCCGTGAGGTCCTGGCTCACGGCGCCCGTGTTGTCGCCGGTCGGCTTGGCGGTGATGGTCGCCGCGCGCTGGCCGTCGATCCTCGTCATCGAGACCGGGCCGTCCGCGAGCTTCACCGTGGCGATGTCGCCCAGCTTCACCGGGCCGAGCCTCAGGTTCCTCAGCTCGTCCAGGGTCCGCGCGGGCTTCGCCGACTTGATGACGACGTCACGCTCGGTGTCGTCCAGGATCGCCTGGGCGGCCGTGGTGCCCTTGACCGCCTCGGTGACGGCCGCGCCCAGGGTCTGGTCGTTGAAGCCCGCCGCGGCGGCCTTGTCGTTGGCCTTCACCGAGATGCGCGGCACGCTCTGCGCCAGGTCGCTCGTCACGTCGGTGACGTCGTCCAGGCCCGCGACCGTCTTGCGGACCTGCTCCGCCGCCTCGCGCAGGACATCCGCGTCGGCCGCCTTCACGACCACGCTGAGGTCCTGGGCGCCGAAGCCGTCGCCGGCCGCGATGGTCGTCGTACCGATGCCGTCGAGCTTCTTCAGGCCCGCTTCGATACGGTCCTGCACGTCCTCGTACGAGGCCGAGTCGTCCAGCATCACCTGGTACGAGGCCTGGTTGGTGTCCGTGCCGCCGCCGAAGGCCGCCATGAAGCCGGACGAGCCGACGGTGACCTGGTAGTCCTTGACGCCCTTGGTGCGGGCGAGCAGCCCCTCGACCTTCCTGGCCTGCTCGTCGGTGGCCGCGAGGCTGGTGCCGGGCTTCAACTCCTGCTTGACGGTGAGGACTTCCTGCTCGCCCTGGTCGAAGAAGTTGGTCTTCAGCAGTCCGGACATGCCGAACGTACCGATGAGGATCACCACGGCGATCAGCACACTGGTCAGGCGCCGGCGGGTGGCGAACCGCAGGACGGGGACGTAGAGGCGCTGGAGCCTGCTTTTCGCCTCCTTCTCCTCCGCGAGGCGTCGGGCTTCCTCGGCGTCGGCCGGGGTGCCCTTGGGGGCGCGCAGGAACCAGTACGACAGCACCGGGACGACCGTCAGGGACACCAGCAGCGAGGCCAGCAGGGCGGCCGTGACCGTCAGGCTGAACGAGCCGAACAGCTCGCCCACCATGCCGCCGACCAGGCCGATCGGCAGGAAGACGGCGACCGTGGTGAGGGTGGAGGAGGTGACCGCTCCGGCCACCTCGCGGACGGCGTTCAGGATCGCGGGCTCGCGCTCCTCGCCGTAGCCGAGGTGCCGCTTGATGTTCTCCAGGACCACGATCGAGTCGTCGACGACCCGGCCGATGGCGATGGTCAGCGCGCCCAGCGTCAGCATGTTGAGCGAGAGGTCGCGGGTCCAGAGCACGATCAGGGCGAGGACCACCGACAGCGGGATGGACACCGCCGTGACCAGCGTCGAGCGGACCGACGCCAGGAAGACCAGGATGACCAGGACCGCGAAGAGCAGGCCGAGCGCGCCCTCGGTGGTCAGACCGTCGATGGCCTTCGCGACCGCGGGGCCCTGGTCGCTGACGACGGTGACCGTCGCGTCGGAGCCGAGGTCCTTGCGCATGCCGGCGAGCTTGTCCTCGACCGCGTCGGAGATGGAGACCGCGCTGCCGTCCTGGTCCATCGTCACCATGACCGCGAGGCTGGGCCTGCCGTCGGTGCGGGTGAGGGAGTCGGCGGCGGCCTGCTCCTGCTTGACCGTGGCCACGTCACCGAGGCGGACCGGCTTCTTTCCGGCCTGGCCGGTGACCATCAGGTCCTGGATCTGCCCGACCGAGGTGAAGCCGCCGCCGACCTGGACGGTGCGGTTGGCGCCGTCCTCGTCGAAGGAGCCGGCCGGGACGGTCGCGCCGCCCGCCTGGAGCGCCTGGGCGAGGGCGGCCGAGGTGAGGCCCGCCTTCGTGAGCTTCGTGTCGTCCGGGGTGACGGTGACCTGGAGGTCGCGGACGCCGTCGACGGTGACCTGGCCGACGCCGTCGATGGACTTCAGGTCCGGTACGACGGTCCGGTCGAGCTGGTCGGCCAGGGCCTGCTGGTCCTGGTCGGAGGTGACGGCGAGGACGACGGTGGGCATGTCGTCCGTGGACCCGGCGACGACCTGCGGGTCCACGCCGTCCGGGAGCTGCGCACGGGCCCGGTTGACGGCCTGCTGGACGTCGGCGACGAGCTGCTTGGTGCCGCTGCCGTAGTCGAAGGACGCCATCACGATGGCGTTGCCCTCACTGGCCGTGGAGGTGACTCCCTCGATGCCGTCCACCGCTTCGAGGCTGTCCTCGAGGGGCTCGACGACCTGCTTCTCGACGACATCCGGTGAGGCGCCCTGGTAGGGGGCGAGCACGGACACCATCGGCAGTTCGATGGAGGGCAGCAGCTGCTGCTTGAGCTGGGGTATCGCGATCGCCCCGAAGGCGAGCACGATGATCGACATCAGGCCTATGAGGGCCCGCTGCGCGAGGCTGAATCTCGACAGCCAGGACATGGGTCAGGGATCTCAATTCTGTGAGCGGCAGAAGTGGGCCCCTACACCCTGTGCCCTCCGGGAACGGTGATCCGTAACTCCCAGGTCCATTTCCTTATGCGGCGCATACTCCGGCCGCAGTACGGCGGGTGGAGTTCACTCCACCCTCGGACGTACCAGCCCGGACTCGTACGCGATCACCACGAGCTGCGCCCGGTCCCGCGCGCCCAGCTTGGCCATGGCCCGGTTGACGTGCGTCTTCACGGTGAGCGGGCTGACTTCGAGGCGTTCGGCGATCTCGTCGTTGGAGTGTCCGCCGGCGACCTGGACGAGGACCTCGCGCTCGCGGACGGTGAGCGCGTCGAGGCGGGCGGCGCGGGCGGGATCGTTCGCGTCGTCCGCCGCGTCGCCCTGGGCGAGGAAGCGGGCGATCAGGCCCTTGGTGGCGGCCGGGGAGAGCAGGGCCTCGCCGCCCGCCGCGATCCGGATGGCGCTGAGCAGCTCGTCGGGTTCGCTGCCCTTGCCGAGGAAGCCGGAGGCGCCGGCCCGCAGCGACTGCACGACGTAGTCGTCGACCTCGAAGGTCGTCAGGATGACCACCCGGACCTGGGCGAGGGACGGGTCCTCGCTGATCAGCCGGGTGGCGGCGAGGCCGTCGGTGCCGGGCATACGGATGTCCATCAGCACGACGTCGGCCCGCTCCTCCTTGGCCAGCCGCACCGCCTCCGCCCCGTCGGACGCCTCGCCGACGACCTCCATGTCGGGCTCGGAGTCGACGAGCACGCGGAAGGCGCTGCGCAGCAGTGCCTGGTCGTCGGCGAGCAGGACGCGGATGGTCATGCGGGGTCCTCTGCGGCAGGGGGCTCGGTGCTACGACAACTTCCGCGGGGTGCGCCTGAGTTCCGCGGGTCGGTCATACGGCGTCGTCGGCGGCGCGGCCGCGGGTCTTGACCGGCAGGATCGCATGGACGCGGAACCCGCCGCCGTAGCGGGGACCGGTGGTGAGGGTGCCGCGCAGGGCGGTGACCCGCTCGCGCATGCCGAGCAGACCGTGGCCGCCGCCGTCGGCCGGCTCGTCCTCCCCGGCGCCGTTGTCGAGGACGGTGATCTCGATGTTCGGCCCTACCCGGACGACGCTGACCTCGGCCTTCGCCTCCGTACCGGCGTGCTTCTGGACGTTGGTGAGGGCTTCCTGGATGACCCGGTAGGCGGCCAGGTCGACGGCGGCGGGGAGTGTGGTGTCGCTGTCGGCGCGGGCCACCTCGACATGCTGGCCGGCGCTGCGGAAGGTGCCGACGAGTTCGTCGAGGCGGTCGAGGCCGGGGGCGGGCTCGGTCGGTGCCTCGGGGTCGCCGGACTGCCGGAGCAGGCCGACGGTGGCCCGGAGTTCGTTGAGCGCCGAGCGGCTGGCCTCGCGTACGTGGGCCAGGGCCTCCTTGGCCTGGTCGGGGCGCTTGTCCATGACGTGCGCGGCGACGCCCGCCTGCACGTTGACCAGGGCGATGTGGTGGGCGACGACGTCGTGCAGGTCGCGGGCGATCCGCAGGCGCTCCTCGGCGACGCGGCGCCGGGCCTCCTCCTCGCGGGTGCGTTCCGCCTTCTCGGCGCGGTCCCTGATCGCCTGCACGAAGGCGCGGCGGCTGCGGACGGCGTCGCCGGCGGTGGCGCCGATGCCGGTCCAGGCGAAGATGCCGAGGTTTTCCTGGGCGTACCACGGGAGTGGGCCGCCGAGCATGGCGGCGGCGGTGAGGACGGTCATGGTGAGCAGGCCGACCCGCCAGGCGGTGGGGCGGTCGGTGGCGGAGGCGACGGTGAACAGGGCGATCACCGCGGACATGGCGACGGGGGCGCGGGGGTCGCCGGTGACGCACTCGACGATCGAGAAGCTTCCGGTGAGGGCGAGCACCGTCATCGGGGCGCGGCGGCGGAAGACGAGGGCCACGGCGCTGAGGCCGATGAGGACCAGGCTGAGCACGTCCGGGGTGCGGAACCCCCAGGTGACGCCGTCCGGTCCGTGCGGGTCCACGAACGAGCCGGCCACCATGCAGGCGAGGACGCCGGCCGCGAGTATGGCGTCCAGCGCCATGGGGTGCGCCTTCAGCTGCTGCCGGACGCGCTCGAGGGTGCTCACGTCTGCCAACGGTACGGGTGACCTGCGGCGCTTGGAACGGGGGTCACCTGTAGGTTTCCTGTGTACTTGCCGAGTGTTGGGCGTGCCCTTGCCAGGGACACCGCCCGGGCCTGGGTCAGCCCGGGATCAGGCCGTCGTCGCTGAGCAGTTCCCGGACCTGTTCCAGGGTGGCGTCCGGGGACGGGAGGATCAGGTCCGAGGGTTCCAGGGCGTCGTCCGGCAGCGCCTCGCCCAGTTCGCGGACCTTGGCGAGCAGGGCCTCGAAGGTGCGGCGGAAGCCGGGGCCGTCGCCGTTCTCCATCTCGGCCAGCAACTCGTCGTCCAGTTTGTTCAGCTCGGCGAGGTGGCTGTCGGCCAGTCTCACCTGCCCCTCCCCCATGATCCTGACGATCATGTCGCCCTCCTAAGGCGTGGGCCCTACTGCTTGTCGAAGCGTGGGGTGTCCTGCGGCTGCTGCTGGGACTGCGACTGGCCCGGGCCACCCTCGATGGCCTGCTGACCGCTCGTGCCTCCGGCCAGCTCCGCCTTCATGCGCTGCAGTTCCAGCTCTACATCCGTACCACCGGAGAGCCGGTCCAGCTCGGCCTGGATGTCGTCCTTGTGCATGCCGGACTGGTCGTCGAGGGCGCCGGAGGCGAGCAGCTCGTCGATCGCACCGGCCCGCGCCTGGAGCTGCGCCGTCTTGTCCTCGGCACGCTGGATCGCCATGCCGACGTCGCCCATCTCCTCGGAGATGCCGGAGAAGGCCTCGCCGATGCGGGTCTGCGCCTGGGCCGCGGTGTACGTCGCCTTGATCGTCTCCTTCTTCGTACGGAAGGCGTCGACCTTGGCCTGGAGCCGCTGGGCCGCCAGGGTGAGCTTCTCCTCCTCGCCCTGGAGCGTGGAGTGCTGGGTCTCCAGGTCCGTCACCTGCTGCTGGAGGGCGGCACGGCGGGAGAGCGCCTCGCGGGCCAGGTCCTCACGGCCCAGCGCGAGCGCCTTGCGGCCCTGGTCCTCCAGCTTGGACGACTGCGACTGCAGCTGGTTGAGCTGAAGCTCCAGGCGCTTGCGGGACGTGGCGACGTCCGCCACGCCTCGGCGCACCTTCTGGAGCAGCTCCAGCTGTTTCTGGTAGGAGTAATCGAGGGTTTCGCGCGGGTCCTCGGCCCGGTCAAGGGCCTTGTTCGCCTTCGCGCGGAAGATCATCCCCATACGCTTCATGACACCGCTCATGGGCTTCGCGCGCCCCCTTCTGACCGAGTCCAGCTTCAGCTCTGCGACAGAACCCACAGTACGGGCCCTGCATCCATTGACGCACTGTTCGGGGACGGATGCGCTCCTCCCCAAGGACGACTGACCAAGGCCCTGCTCCGGCGTAGGGAGTAGGTGACCATCAGGGTGGGCAGTCGGTCACCGGACGTCCCCTCTGTCCCCCTACATGACGACTGGTGTTGCCGGATCGTTCCCCAGCGGGCTGGGGTCCAACCCCGGACACCCCTTACCCTTGGGTTTTGTGTTCCGTAGCCGTTCCACCAAGGACGAGAAGGCCGCCCCCGCCGACAAGGCGCAGGTGACCGACTCCAGTCAGATCCGCCACCCCGAGGCGAAGAAGGGCCGCCCCACTCCCAAGCGGAGTCAGGCCCAGTCGCAGCGTCGCAGCGTGGCCAATACGTCGATGACGCGCAAGGACGCCGCCAAGCGCCAGCGCGAGGATCGTCGTGCGCAGCTGGAGAAGCAGCGCCAGGCGCTGGCGGGGGGCGACGAGCGGTACCTGCCGGCCCGCGACAAGGGCCCGGTCCGCAAGTTCGCCCGCGACTTCATCGACTCGCGGTTCAACGTGGCGGAGTTCTTCCTGCCGATGGCCGTGGTCATCCTCGTGCTGAGCATGGTGCAGGTGGGCGCGTTGCAGAGCATCGCGCTGCTGCTGTGGCTCGTCGTGATCGTGCTCATCGTGCTCGACTCGGTCCTGACGGGCATCCGTCTGAAGAAGCGGCTCGCCGAGCGCTTCCCGGACCAGTCCAAGAAGGGCGCGGTGGCCTACGCCCTCATGCGGTCCCTCCAGATGCGTCGGCTCCGGCTGCCCAAGCCGCAGGTCAAGCGCGGAGAGCGGCCCTGAGCACTACGCCGTTCACCGGGGGCGCGGCGCATGCCTGGCTGAGCAGGCTGGGCGGGCTGCGGGATGTCGTACGACAGGAGCTGGTGGCCCGGCAGCTCGACGAGCAGATAGCCGGGCGCTTCCCGGTGGGTCAGCGGCTGCGGGTGCTCGACGTCGGGATGGGCCAGGGCACCCAGGCACTGCGGCTGGCCCGGGCCGGGCATCAGGTGACCGGGCTCGAGCAGGACGCCACGATGATCGCGGCGGCCCGGGAGTCCCTGTGCGCCGAGCCCGAGGGCATCCGGGAGCGGATGCGGATCATCGAGGGGGACGGCCGGGACACCGGGGTCCACTTCCTGCCGGGCAGTTTCGACGTCGTGCTGTGTCACGGCGTCCTCATGTACGTCGAGGAGCCGGATCCGCTGCTGGCGGGACTGGCGCGGATGCTCGCACAGGGTGGGCTGCTGTCGCTGCTCGTGCGGAACGCGGACGCGCTGGCGATGCGGCCGGGACTGTCGGGCGACTGGGCCGGTGCGCTCGGGGCCTTCGACACCGTGTCGTACACCAACCGCCTCGGGCTCGATGTGCGGGCCGACCGGCTGGAGACGCTGACCGCGACGCTGGCCGGGATCGGGGCACCGCTGCACGCCTGGTTCGGGGTGCGGGTGTTCACGGACACAGCGGCGGACGCGGCGGAGATCCCGGACGACGTGGAGACGCTGCTGGCCGCCGAGGAGCGGGCCGGGCGGACGGACCCCTACCGTGGGGTCGCTGCGCTGCTGCACCTGTGCGGAGTGCGGGGCTGAGCCCACGGTGAGCAAGAAGGGCGGCCGGAACCCGGCCGCCCCCTTGTTCGGACCTACGCCTCCTCGGCGTGCAGGCTCATCGGGCCGTAGATCTTCGTACTGTCCTCGAACAGGTGCACCTGGTCCGCGCCGCCCTCCGCGAGGTCCTTCCAGTACTCACCGACCCAGGACTCGGCATCCCCCTGCGTGGTGAACTCCTCGGGCTGCACCGCGGGCTGAACCTCCGTCCCGTCGGCCTTCTCGAATCGCCACGTCCATGCCGCCATGTACGCCTCCTCGCTCCGCTGGGTTAGGCCGTGATCAACATACGGTAGTCGGTCGGGTGCGGGTCGTCTGTGGCTGGTCGCGCTCCGCGGCGGAGCCGCTGATGTCACAGCCCCGCGCCCCTGGGGGCATGCCGGGCGCGCACGTCTTGCAGTGACCGGCGAAAATCAAGCCGTGGAACTCACTCTCCTCGGTACCGGTGCCCCCGCAGGCCTTCCCCGACCCGACTGTCCCTGTGCCGCCTGTGCGGCCGCGCTCGGTCCCGATGCGCGGGCCGCCACCGCGGTGGTCGTCGACGGGGCGCTGTTGCTCGATCTGACGCCCGGCGCGGTGTTCGCGGCGGCCCGGGCGGGGCAGTCGTTGGGGCAGGTGCGGCAGGTGCTGTTGTCGCATCCGCACAACGGGCCCGCCATGGAGGTGCCGGCCGGGCTGCCGCAGCCGGGGCGGGTGCCGGACGGGCGGGAGTTGGCGCTGCTGACGGGGCATCGGGTGCGGGCGGTGGCGATGGACGCGCCCGGCACCGGGTACGCGGTGACCGGCCCTGACGGGCAGCGGCTGCTCTATCTGCCGCCCGGGGGCGCTCCGGCGGGACTGGAGGAGAACGGCAAGGACGGCTACGACATGGTCCTCGCCGATGTCGTGGGGCGGCCGGACGCGCTCGCCAAGCTGCGCGCGGTCGGTGCGATGGGACCGGCCACCGATGTCATCGCCGTCCATCTCGACCACGACGTACCGCCCGGCGCAGAGTTGCGGCGACGGCTCGCGGCGGCGGGAGCGCGCGCCGTGCCCGACGGGACGACGCTGACCGTCGGCGTCTACGAGGACGTACCGGACGTGCCGCGGCGGACGTTGGTGCTGGGCGGGGCGCGGTCCGGGAAGTCGGTGGAGGCGGAGCGCAGGCTGGAGGCGTTCCCGGACGTCCTGTACGTCGCCACCGGCGGGACGCGCGGCGGGGACGGCGAGTGGGCCGCACGCGTGGCCACGCACCGCGACCGGCGGCCCGGGTCCTGGCGTACGGCCGAGACCTGCGACCTCGTGCCGCTGCTCGCCGACGACGGGCCTCCGCTGCTGATCGACTGCTTGTCGCTGTGGCTGACGGACGCGATGGACGCCGTCGGGGCGTGGGACGACGCGGTGTGGGCCGACGGCGGGGAGCGGGCGCTGCGGGAGCGGGTGCGGGAGCTGACGGACGCGGTGCGGGCGACCCGCCGGACCGTCGTCACCGTGTCGAACGAGGTGGGGTCGGGGATCGTGCCGGCCACGGCCTCCGGGCGGCGCTACCGGGACGAACTCGGGCGGCTCAACGCGGCGTTCGCCGGTGAGTGCGAGCACGTGGTGCTGGTGGTGGCCGGGCAGGCGGTGGTCCTACGGGGCTGAGGGCTCCTTGTGGGCGATCACGCGGTACGTCGTCCAGGGGCGGGGACGGCGGTTCCTCGGCGGGAGGATCGTGCAGCCGTGGGATTCCAGTTCCGTGCGGAGTTCCTCGGCGGGGGCGTCCACGCCCTCCAGGAGGAGGTAGCCGCCGGGGCGCAGGGCCGCGAGGGCGGCGCGGAGTTCGCCCGCGGGGTCCGGGGGCCGGAGGAGGGTGACGACGTCGTAGCGGGCCCGCAGGCCGGTCGCGATCCGCTCGTCCGTCAGGCTGCCGACGTACGCCTCCTCCACCCGCTCGGCCTCACGGGCCTGTTCCACGCGGGCGGTCGGGTCGACGCCGTCGAAAGAGGTGTACGGGAAGAGCTCCTTGGCCGCCTCGGGGAAACGGGCGTCGCCCGTGCCCACGTCCAGCCAGCTCTCGGGTTCGGGGAGGAGCCGCAGGATCGCGCGTGCCGTCGAGCGGTGGCGGCGTCTGCGGTCGAGGTCGCTGACACGGGTGCGCAGGCGTTTCATGGGGGCTCCCTGAGACATACGACATTCCACTGCAAAACGGAACGTATGGGATCTCGATCTTGGGAGCAACGACGTCAGGTGCGCGTGGTGGCCATGTGGCGCCGTCCTGTTCGATCGGTGCCGGTACTGTTCGGCGAATGAGCTCGCTTAATCTCGACGACTTCACCGATCTGATCGAGCGCCCCGACGGTGGGGTGCGCCGCGACGCCGAGGCGCGCCGGGAACGTCAGATCGTGCCGCCCGGGTCGCTGGGCCGCCTGGACGATTTGGGTGAGTGGCTGTCGGCGGCACAGTCCGCCGTTCCGGTACGGCCGATCGAACAGCCGCGGGTGGTTCTCTTCGCCGGTGACCACGGCATCGCCGAGCTCGGTGTCTCGGCCCGGCCGGCGGGCAGCGCCGGGGAGTTGGTGCGCGAGGTTCTGGAGGGCGGGCGGCCGGTGTCCGTGCTCGCGCGGCGGCTCGGGGTGCCGGTGCGGATCGTCGACCTGGCGCTGGACTGCGATCCGGAGTCGCTGCCCGGCGAGGTCGTACGGCATCGGGTGCGGCGCGGCAGCGGCCGTATCGACATCGAGGACGCGCTGACCCTGGAGGAGGCGGAGGCCGCCTTCCGGGCCGGGGTCGCGGTGGCCGACGAGGAGGCCGACTCCGGTACGGATCTGGTGGTGCTCGGCGATGTGAGCGTCGGCGGGACCACGGCGGCGGGTGTGCTGGTCGCCGCGTTGTGCGGGACCGACGCGTCCGTGGTGACCGGGCGCGGTGGGCTGGCCATCGACGACCTCGCCTGGATGCGCAAGTGCGCGGCGATCCGTGACGCGCTGCGGCGGGCCCGCCCGGTGCTCGGGGACCAGCTGCAGTTGCTGGCGACGGTGGGCGGGGCCGATCTCGCGGCGATCACCGGGTTCCTGCTGCAGAGCGCGGTGCGCAAGCTGCCGGTCGTGCTCGACGGGGTCGTGGTGGCCGCCTGTGCGCTGGTCGGGCAGCGGATCGCCTTCCGGGCGCCGGACTGGTGGCTGGCCGCGCACGACAGCGGGGAGCCGGGGCAGGCGAAGGCGCTGGACCGGATGGCGCTGGAGCCGCTGCTGGAGCACGGGGTGACGGTCGGGGAGGGCGCCGGCGGACTGCTGGCACTGCCGCTGGTGCAGGCCGCGGCGGCGCTGGCCGCGGAGCTGCCCGAGAAGCCGGAGCCTGTCGAGGCGGATGCCGAGGAGCCGGAGAAAGAGGAGTAGCCCACAGGACGCGGCGGCGCGGCAGGGGTGTCAATCTGGCACCTTTGCGTGGATGTCTCCGATCTGCCGGGAAGGTGTGCAACAGGCCCGGGAGATCCAGCTCACGTAGGTGTGGCTCAACTGCGCACGGTTCGGATCGGTCTTCGGACATGGCCCGTGGCCGCACCGTACGTACCTGGAGACGCGCCGATGACGAGGATCGCCCGCTGGGCCCGCACCGAGTGGGGGCTCCTGTACGTCGCGGTGCGCGGGCCGCTGGTGCGGCGGCGGTGGCGGGCGGCGCCGATGGCGATCGGGGCGGTGTGCCTGACGGCGGTGCTCCAGTTCGTGCAGAACCAGTCGTGGGGCTACCGGTTCGTACAGAACGTCGGTGCCGTACGGGCGGAGGACCCTCTCTGCCTGGCCCTCCTGCGGACGCCCTTGTCGTTGTTCGTACCCGCGCTGGACCTGCCCGTATGGGGCGCGCTGGCGCAGCTCCTGATCGTGTTCGGCATCGCGGAGATCTGCCTGGGCCGGTGGCGCACCCTCCTCATCGCCTACGCCGCCACCCTCGCCGGCACGCTGTACGCCCGCCTCGGCATCTGGCTGGGCCCCGACAGCCCGCTCGGCCTCCCCGCCACGGACTCCCACGTCGTCGACACCGGCCCCTCGGCCGCCGTGGTGGGCCTCGCGGTGTTCCTGGCCTGGCGCTATCGCGCGTACGTCACCGGGAGTGCGGTGATCGCCGCGATGGTGGTCGAGGTACTGCTGAAGGACAACCTCGCGGGCAAGGAACATCTCGCGGCCATCGCGGCGGTGCTGCTGCTGTGCGGGATCTCGGAGGTACGCCATCGGCGACGCACGGGGCGGGTGGCGATGCGGTGACCGGCCGCACGTCGGGCCATCGCCCGGTCAGCCCGCGTCGGTGAGCGGGGCATGGGGCGTCCGGCAGACGGCTGTGTCGGTCAGCGGGCGCGCGGGACGGCGCCCCGGCGACGTCCATGCCGTGACCGGGGGGGCGTATCAGGTGTCGGCCCACGAGCGCCTTGTCACGGCCGGACCTGCGGATCGGGCTTGCCGTCGATCAGGTCCACGAGTCCGGCACGCTGCGCGGAAAGGAACACGGGGGCGTGTGACGCAGCGCGCGGAGGCGACGCGGGCCTGCTCCCCGGCGGCGGTCCTGGCGATAGGCGCGCGAAGTGGCCTTGGCGCGGGGGCGTGGGGCGCCGCCCGGCAGACAGAGGTGGCCTTGGCCGGGCGCTCGTGTCGGTGGTCCGACGGGCGTCACGCCGGTGGTTGTGTGTGTCAGGTGTCGGCCTGCGGGTGGCCTGTCACGGCAGGGCCCGGGGGTCGGGTTTGCCGCCGATCAGGTCTTCTAGTTTGCGGCGGGGGCCCGACCAGCGGCGGTCCTGGCGGTAGGCGCGCAAGGTGGCCCTGGCCGCGGGGGCGTGGGGCGCCGCCCGGCAGCGGCGGTGGCCATGGCCGGGTGCTCGGGACGGTGGGCCGACGGGTGTCGCGCCGGTGGTTGGGTGTGGCAGGTGTCGGCCTGTGGGTGGTCTGTCACGGCAGGGCCCGGGGGTCGGGTTTGCCGCCGATCAGGTCTTCTAGTTTGCGGCGGGGGCCCGACCAGCGGCGGTCGTGGTGGTAGGCGCGCAAGGTGGCCCTGGCCGCGGGGGCGTGGGGCGCCGCCCGGCAGCGGCGATGGCCGGGTGCTCGGGACGGTGGGCCGACGGGTGTCGCGCCGGTGGTTGGGTGTGGCAGGTGTCGGCCTGTGGGTGGTCTGTCACGGCAGGGCCCGGGGGTCGGGTTTGCCGCCGATCAGGTCTTCTAGTTTGCGGCGGGGGCCCGACCAGCGGCGGTCGTGGTGGTAGGCGCGGAGGGTGGCCTTGGCGCGGGCGCGGGGGCGGCGGCGGTAGAAGCGGCGGGCCCAGGGTGAGCCGGGGCGGGCCAGGCGGACGAGGCCGATCAGGCCGACGAGCGGGACGATCACGCTGAAGATCGCCATACGGGCCTTGCCCTTGCTCAGGACGGCCAGGGCGAACAGGAAGTTGACCACCACGGTCGAGAGCACGTTGGCCCGGTCCTGGAGCTCGTCCTGGCTCAGGTCGTTGACGCCGAACGGCGAGAACCCGGACAGCACCAGTCCCACCAGGGCGGCGGTCAGCACGACCACCTCCACGCTCTTGCGGCCCTCCTCCGTCCAGTAGACGTCGTCGAGGTGCAGGATCAGCGCGAACTCGTCCAGCACGAGGCCCGCACCCACCCCGAAGATCACCGCGCACGCGGCCGCCCCGAAGCCGTGCCGGCCACTGGCCACGGCACCGAAGCCGCCGACGACGGTCAGGACGATCCCGGGCACCACGTGGTGGATGTGCACCCCGCCGGAGCTGACGTTCCCGAAGGGACCCTTGCCCGCGCGGATGAGCCGGGTGATGACCCGGGTGACCAGGAAGGTGACGACGAAGGAGGCGAGAGCGAGGAGCAGCGGCAGTTTGCCCGGCTCGATGATGTTCCGCTGGAGCCAATGTCCCATATGTGCACTTTATCCAGGGTGGGCCGTGGCGACTTCCCGACCGCCGGATAACCTCCTCCGGTGTCTGCGCCCTCTTCGACTCCCTGGCCCGACGGCCTCCGCTTCGCCTTCGGCACCCTGACCGTGCTCCCGGTCAAGGTGACCCGCTGGGACCGTGACGCCGCGCGCGGGGGCATGCTGTGCGCCCCGCTGGCGGGGGTGGTGGTCGGGGCGGCGGCCGCCGTGCTGGGGGTACTGCTCCTGGCCCTGGGCTCGGGACCGCTGCTCGCCGCCGTCGCCACCGCCGCCGTGCCCGCCGCCCTCACCCGGGGGCTCCACCTCGACGGGCTCGCCGACACCGCGGACGGGCTCGGCAGCGGTAAACCGGCCGAGGACGCCCTGCGGATCATGAAGCAGTCGGACATCGGGCCGTTCGGGGTCATCACCCTCGTCTTCGTGCTGCTCGCGCAGGTGGCCGCGTTGGCGCAGGCGTACGGCGAGTCGTGGGCACGGGGTGCGGTGGCCGCGGTGGTGTCGGCCACGGCGGCCCGGCTGGCGCTGACGCTGGCGGCGCGGCGCGGGGTGCCGGCGGCACGGCCCGAGGGCTTGGGAGCGGCCGTGGCCGGGGTGGTCCCGGTACGGGGGGCGGCGATCGTCGCCGTGGCCGTGACGTTGGCGGCGGCAGGTGCGGGGGCGTTCTTCGGGCCGTACGACATCGTCCGTACGGCACTCGCGGTCGTCGTCGCCGCCGGGGTTGCCGAACTCCTGCTACGGCACTGCACCCGGCGCTTCGGCGGGGTGACCGGGGACGTGTTCGGAGGGCTCGCGGAGACCGCGGCCACGACCGCGCTCGTGGTGCTTTCGCTGGGTGGCTGAGCGGCGGGTGCCTCGTGGCCGGTCGCGCGGTTTCAGCAGGGCCGGCGCCAGACCCCCAGCTCGTACTTCTTCAGCATCGAACTCAGCTTCAGCTTCCGTGACTCCGCGCAGAACTTGCTCGTCGGCAGTTCGTACTCCACGTGGAAGACCGCCTTCTTCGCCTCGATGAACGGTGTGTTGGCCTCGCACTCGTCGTACTGGGCGCACTGTTCGTTGACCGCGAAGTCGAAGTCGTCGACCAGTGCGGGGATCTGGTCCAGGTCGTTCTTCAAGCCCACGGACATGCCGCGGGCGTGGGCGAGTTTCGCGATGAGGCGGTTGTAGCGGAGCTGGTCGGCGGCCTTCAGCGGGAAACCGGTGCGGTTCTTGTAGCCGTCCATGTTGTCGGGCTCCACCGCGTCGAAGCCCTTCTCGCGGCACATGTCCATACGGTCCGCCATCAACGGCTCCAGGACGTCCGTCTTGCGGATGTCGAGCCACTTCTCGCCCTCCCAGCCGTTGCCGCGGCCGAGGACCGACTTCGGGAACTTCTCCGCGTCGGGGCGCCAGTCCTCCCAGGCTCCGGTGGAGAGGTAGCAGATCACCTTGCGGCCCTCGCGGTGCAGCGTGGTGACGGTGGTCTTGGACTGGTCGAAGCCGTCGATGTCGTAGACCGGGACGTCGACGGAGGTGTCGACCGTCCGGCCGCTGAGCTGCCACTGCCAGTCGAGGCCGGGGGCCGGCTGCCAGCGGGGGCCGGGTTTCGCGTCCGGGGTCGTCGTGCAGGCGGCCAGCAGAAGCAGGGGGACCAGCCAGAAAACGCGTCTCACCGAGCGGGCTCCAGAGTGTGCGGCAACGTACCCCAAGGATGATCTCCCACCCCGGGGACCGCGCAGTACAGGTCCGCCCCTTTCACCGCCGGATCGACGCCCTCCGGGACGCCGTACACCAGGTGGCACAGCCGTATGTCCGTGCCGCCGCGCCAGGGTTGTGGGGGCTGTCGGCGGTACGTCGACCAGGTGCCCTCGAACGTGACGAGGACGTCGGCGATGCGGGCGTAGGAGGGGTGTGGTGTGGTGCCGTGGTTCAGCGCGAGGGTGCCTCGGACGGCGGTGGCGAGCCGCCGGTAGTACGCGAACTCCTCCGGGCCCGAGGTGACTTGGTCCAGGAAGGCGCCGTCCGTGCCGTACCAGTCGCGGTGGCGTGTGAGGTCCCGGACCACGTCGGCGGAGGGTCTGCGGGCGTAGTCCGTGTCGGCGTAGCCCAGCACCCGTGTGCCTGCGGCCCGCAGCCTCGCGGCGACCTCGGCGAAGGCCTCGTCGGGGGCGTCGCCGGGGCCGCTGGCCGGGTTGAGGACGACGCCGTAGAGGTGGGGTGCGGCCGCGATGATCGCGCCCCATTCGGCGGGGCGGACGGACGGGTGCTCGTAGTACGGGACCAGGAGAGTGCTCATCGGTGGGCCGTCGCCCTTCCCAACAGGGCGCAGACGAGGGCGGCTTGGGCCGCGGCCGCCGTGCCGTGGACGATCAGGGCGACCCAGTGCGGGGTGCCCGTGTGGGTCAGCAGCGCGAGTGTCTGGGCCAGGGCCGCGGCGCAGCAGAACGCCGTCGCGCTGAGGATCGCGCCGAAGGACTGGAGCAGCAGGCCGGTCCAGAGGACCACGCCCAGCACCAGCAGACCTGGTGACAGGGCGGACATGGCGAGGCCCAGGACGAGAAGGGTGACCAGGTAGACGGTCAGGCATTCGGCCAGCGTGATGGCCGTCGTACGCCAGAAGGCCCTTGGGGTGCTGGTGTTGCGCAGGCCGGCGAGGCTGCCGCTGCGGAAGCGGTGGAGGAGCCATTCGGCGGGGCCCATGCTGAGGGTGAGGGCGACGGCGGCCAGGGCGTTGTCCAGGGCTGCGTAGAGGACTAGGACACCGCTGCCCAGGCCGAATAGGGCGTACGGGAGAGAGGAGAAGAGTTGGGGGCCCATTGTCGTTTGGCGGCTGCGGGCTCGTTGTGGCTTGTCGCGCAGTTCCCCGCGCCCCTGAGGTGCGTCACCCACAGGCAAGACTCCCAGCAGGCCCAGGACCACCACCGCCAGCAGGGAGCTCAGCAACAGGACGATCCTCGCCTGGTCCGGCATGGAGTGGACCGAGGCCAAGGCCGCGCCAGCCGCCATCGGCAACAGGGCGTACAGCAAAGCGCGTTCGCGGCCCAGGACCAGCAGGACCGTCGACGCGCCCAGGTACAGGGCCTGTCCGGCGGCGAAGGCCACCCCCGTCATGTCGCCCGTGGCCGCGACCAGGAAGGCGGCCAGGGTGCCCAGCACCACTCCCGCCGGCGCCCCCAGCAGCAGGCTGCGTTTCGCCGCTGTGCGGTCTCCCAGGCCCAGCCAGGAGTACGCCCGGTGCGCGAGGCCCTGGTTCCAGGTCCAGCCGACCAGGGCGCCGGCGAGGAGGGGGATCGTGCCCGCCGGGAGGCCGAGGTCTCTGGGGCCGGTCATCAGCGGGGCGCCCAGGACGTAGCCGAGGCCGGGGAGGGCGAAGACGACGCCCCGCAGGAGGCAGCCCAACAGGCCCACCTGCCACGGGTCGTGGACCGGGCCCTCCGGTTCGGGATAGCGGCGCTCGACGCGTTCGTAGAGCTCCTCGGCGAGGGCGAAGGAGTTCTTCAGTCCGTACCGCTCGCGTATCTGGTCGTCCGACATGCCGTCGGACTCCAGGAGCGCGGCTATCTCGTCGGGGTGGACGGCCGCGGCGACGAAGTCGTTCAGGCGCACGGCGAGTTCGTCGAGAGGGTCGGGCCGGGCCCAGCTGGGGGTGCGCTGCCTGGGGATGCCGGGCACGGTGTCCGGGCGGGCGCCCGGGGGCAGCCAGACGGATCCGCTCACCAGCCGGTCCCGTCCGTCGCGACCGCGGCGTACCAGGGGTCGCGCAGTTCGAGGGTCCAGTCGGCGACGGTCTCGAGCGTGGGCTCGTACACCTCGGGCATACCCGCGAGCTCCTGGTAGATCGTCCGGAAATTGTCCACGGAGCGGCGCAGAGTGAAGCGGTCGATCACGCGCTGCCGCGCCAACTCGCCCAGTTTCAGGCGCCGTTCGTCGTCCTTGAGCAGTGTCAGGGCCGCTGCCGCCAGCTTCTCCGGCTCACGCGGGGGCACCACCAGACCGGTGTCGCCGACCGCCTCGCTCACTCCCCCGACGTCCGTCGACACCGTCGTACGGCCGCAGGACATCGCCTCGATGATGGAGAACGGGAAGCCCTCGGAGATGGAGGAGAGCATGACCACGTGGCCGGCCGCGTAGGCCCGCCAGACCTCGCTGATGCGGCCCTCGAAGGTGAGGCCGTCGGTGACGCCGAGTTCGGCGGCGAGCTTCTCCAGCCGGGTCTTGTACTCCTCGCCGCCGGGCGGGACCGGGCCGAAGAGTCTGAGCCGGGTCTCCGGCATCTCGGCGCGGACCATGGCGTAGGCGCGGATCAGGGTCTCCAGGTCCTTGATGGGGTCGACGCGGCCGCACCAGGTGAGGGTCGGGACCTCGGGTTCGGGTCCCGCGTGCGGGAAGGCGGCGGGGTCGACGCCGTTGTAGACCGTGCGGATCTTGTCGGCGTCGGCGCCGCCGCGCTCCTCCCAGCGGCGGTTGTACTGGTTGCAGGGGGTGATGAGGTCGGCGGCCCGGTAGCCGAGGGAGTTGAGCTCGCGGTAGAAGCCGAGCATGAACGCCTTCACGGGCCAGCGCTGGGCGTCCGAGCGGTAGCCGAGGTAGCGCTCGCGCAGGTAGATGCCGTGCTCGGTGAGGAGGAACGGAACGCCGTCCAGTCGATGGGCGGCGAGGGCGGGCAGGGTGGCCAGGCCGCTGCTCACCGCGTGTGCCACCGAGTCCTCGGGGATGCGGACGCCCAGCGGGCGCAGGGCGTGTTCCAGCAGGTCCGTCGCGGTGAGCGCGTCGTGGACCGTGGGGCGGGCCGCGGCCGTCGCCAGGTGCGGCATCGTCCATATCCACATCAGCGAACGCAGTGCCGACTCCGTGCGCAGTGCGGCCGGTAGACGTCCGTCGCGGGCGAGTCCGGCCAGCTCGTACAGGGCCTCGCCGAAGTCGCAGGGGGCCTCGGGGTCGAGGAAGGAGAGCAGGAAACGCTCGTAGGAGTCGATGAAACGGCGCCGCGCCCTGCCGTACGGGGCGTGCTTGCGGCCGGGGCGCGGGCCCCAGGTCGGCACGGAGGTGTGGCGGTAGACGTTGGGCGGCAACTCCCAGGTCACGGGTTCGCGGCCGCTTCCGGTGAGCGAGAGGATGTGGAAGTCGACCTCCGGCATGCCCTTGACGAGCTGGTCGCACCAGGTGCTGACGCCGCCGTGGACATGCGGATAGGTGCCTTCGGTGAGCATGGTGACGTGACGGCCCGTGCGCATTGCCGCGCGGTTCCCCCCTGTTTGCGGATCTTGTGAGGGGAACTGCGGACCGGCCCCCGGCTGCGGGCTCGTAGTGGCTGGTCGCGCAGTTCCCCGCGCCCCTGAAGGGCGCCTCAGTCGAGGCGGCTCCAGAAGCTACGGCAGCTTCAGAGTCACTGCCGACTGAAGCGGCTCCGGCGCGGTCCACGCCGAGCGCCGGCCCGCGTACGGGGTTCCGAACGCGCTGGTGCCGAGCAGGAGTTGCTTCTTTGCCCCCTCCGGCACGGTCACCGGGATCTGCGTCCCGTTCGGTGCCGTGATCGTGACCGTCGTGCCGACCCGGTACGCCGTGACCTTGCCGGAGGCCAGCGCGGCCTGCCAGCCGGCGCGGCGCTGGAGTTCGGTGCCGATGGCGGCCTGGGCGAGGTTCTGGACCGGGGTGTTGTCGGCGAAGAGCGCCCGGTAGTCGGTGAGGACCTTGGTCATGACCGGGTAGAGGGTCCGGTCCTCGGCCAGGTTCGACTGGTGGGCGTAGTGCGGGCGCGGGTCGTTGTTGATGGCGTGTCCGAGGGCGGTGCGGGCCTCCTGGGGGACGATGTACGAGGTGTAGCCCGTGGCCGGGTCGAGCGGCTCGGCCAGGCAGGTGGAGGTCGGGTTGTTCTCGCAGATGCCGCTGCCGCCGTCGGCCGCCGAGGCGTAGATCCAGTTGTACTCGTCGGCCATCTCGGCGTTCGTGCCCACGTTGTAGTACACGTTCATCGGGTAGCGGGGCACGGTCAGCGTGCCGCTGCCGACCGCGCGCTGGTCGGGTTCACGGGAGCTGTCGGAGGCGGTCCACTTGATGCCGTTGTCGGCGAGGGCGCCGGCGAGGTTGGGGTTGTCGTTCGGCTGCTGCGGCAGCGTCTTCAGGCCCGAGTGCTCGCCGGTGACCAGCTCGGCACGGGTCAGCGGAAGGCCCTTGGAGACGCCCCAGTTGTAGTTGTCGCGGATCTCCGCGGAGATGTCGGCCCGGCTCATGTACTGGGTCGTGCCGCTGGTGTTCTTCGCGCAGCTCCACGGCACCGTGGCCGTGTCCTGGACGCAGCCGAGGAACTTGTGCGTGTACGTGTGGTTGATCCAGCGGTACTTGGCCTTGTCGGCGAGCAGCTGGGTGGCGAAGGCGTCCGTGCCGCCGTTCTCGGTCTTCCACTCCTCGCCGGAACCGGCGTTGTAGACCATGTCGAGCGTGAAGCCCTGTTCCTGCTGCCACTGGGCGGCGCGGACCGCGTCGGCCGCGGTCATCCGGATCGGTGTGGTTCCCGTGCCGGCACCGCCCGCGCAGTCGAAGTCGCCGGGGGTGCAGTTGTGTTCGGTGTCCCAGCGGCTGTCGGGGGCGAAGACGTCGTCGACGTGCACGGCGAAGTAGTTGCGCGCCTGCCCCAGGTGCACCCCCTGGGTCAGCCACTCGACGATGCCGCGGGCGAGGACCCGGAACTGCTGCTGGTACTGGTTGTACGCGAAGGTCACGACGAGTTCGCGGCGCCCGTCGTGGACGTACTCGCCGACGAGGCTGCCGCGGCCCGAGCCGCCGGGCACGGCGGTGTCGACATAGCTGGTGAAGCCCGCCCCCGGGGTGGCCACATAGCCGTAACTCTCCATCACCGAAGGGGAGTTGTCCTCGAAGGTGAGGGCTCCGTCGAGGTAGCCGAAGTACCCCGACCTGCCCGCCGCCGTGATGCCCGCGGCCTGTCCGTCCAGCGAGCCGGAGTAGCTGCTGTACTCCAGACCGACCCCCGGGTGCGCCCAGGTGTAGGCGTCGACCTGCGGGATGCCGTACGTCTTCTCGTACGTCTCCAGCGCGGTCTGTTCGGCCGAACCGGCGCCGAACGGGGCCTCGTTGGGCAGGACGACACCCTGGTACTTGGCCCGGGGCGTGCCGTTGACCGTGTCGCTGAGGAACGCGGCCGTGATGGCGGGGCGGTTCGCGTCGTTCAGGGAGACGGTGGTGTACGGGATGCCCGTGCTCTTCAGCTGGGCGGTGATGGCCTGGACGGGGCTGTCGCCGTTGTCCACGACCAGCACCTTGAGATCGATGCGCGGCGTCGCCGCTGCCGCCGCGCCCGGTGCTCCGAGGCCCAACGCCAGTAGCCCGGCGGCGGTCAGGACCGCGGCCGCGGCTCTGCGTCTGTGCGCACTCTGCGCCATTCTGTGTGTCCTCCCCCAGAAGATCCCCTTGTGGTAAATCCAAGGATGATCAGTGGAAATCATGCAAAGCGGTGAGCGATGCGCTCACCGGAACACGAGGAGTGTGACTGAGCTCACCGGGAGTAAGGATCGAGAACTGGCCTTGACGCCACTCACAGGTGAACGCCCGTAGGAATGAGCGAACCAGCCATACGCGCGTAGGCTCGTTCCGGGTGTTCATCGACGGGGTGAAGGCCCCGGTCGATGCCGCCCCCGGACACGGTCCTAGGGTCGGCTGTCGGGCCCGGTCGACCCACCCACACTCGACCAACTGAACTTCACATCGGAAGCGAGATTTCACCACCGTGACTGCTCTCACTCTCAGCACCGCCGCGGCGCCCGGCCTGCGGGCCGACGCGATCGTGATCGGTGTCGCCAAGGGCGCGAAGGGCCCGGTCGTCGCCCCGGGCGCCGAAGCTGTGGACAAGGCCTACGACGGCAGCCTCGCCGGCGTCCTGGAGACCCTCGGTGCCTCCGGCGCCGAGGGCGAGGTGACGAAGCTGCCGGCGCCGTCCGGCTTCAAGACGCCCCTCGTGGTGGCGGTGGGGCTCGGCCCCGAGCCCGAGAAGGACGCCTCCTTCGACTCCGAGGCGCTCCGCCGGGCCGCCGGCGCCGCAGCCCGCGTGCTGACCGGCGCCAAGAAGGCCGCCTTCGCGCTGCCGCTGACGGACGCCGCCGACGCCGGCGCGATCTCCGAGGGCGCCCTCCTCGGCGCGTACTCCTTCGACGCGTACAAGGAGAGCGCCAAGGACCCGAAGAACGGCAAGGCGCCCCTCGCCGAGGTCGTCCTCCTCGGCGGCAAGCCGCGCGACAAGGCGTACAAGGCGGCCGTGGAGCGTGCCCTCGCGGTCACCGAGGAGCTCAACCGGGCCCGTGACCTCGTCAACACCCCGCCGAACGACCTGTACCCGGAGGCCTTCGCGGCCGTCGCGCAGGCCGCGGCCAAGGAGCACGGCCTCAAGGTGCAGGTGCTCGACGAGAAGGCCCTGCTCAAGGGCGGCTACGGCGGCATCCTGGGCGTCGGCGGCGGTTCGGAGACGCCGCCGCGGCTGGTGAAGCTGTCGTACACCTCCTCCAAGGCGAAGAAGCACCTCGCGCTCGTCGGCAAGGGCATCACGTACGACTCGGGCGGCATCTCGCTGAAGCCGGCCGGTCACAACGAGACGATGAAGTGCGACATGAGCGGGGCGGCCGCGGTCTTCGCCGCCATCGTGGCCGTCGCGCGGCTCGGTCTGGAGGTGAACGTCACCGCGTGGCTGGCGCTCGCCGAGAACATGCCGTCGGGTTCCGCCGTGCGCCCCGGTGACGTGCTGCGGATGTACAGCGGCAAGACCGTCGAGGTGCTCAACACCGACGCCGAGGGGCGGCTGGTCCTCGCGGACGCGCTGTGGGCCGCCTCCGCGGAGAAGCCGGACGCGATCGTCGACGTGGCGACGCTGACCGGCGCGATGATGCTGGCGCTGGGCAACCGGACGTTCGGGATCATGGCGAACGACGACGCGTTCCGCTCCGCGGTGTACGAGGCCGCGGCCGAGGTGGGCGAGCCGTCGTGGCCGATGCCGCTGCCGGAGCACCTGCGCAAGGGGATGGACTCCCCCACCGCCGATATCGCGAACATGGGTGAGCGGATGGGTGGCGGGCTGGTCGCGGGGCTGTTCCTGCGGGAGTTCGTGGGCGAGGGCATCACGTGGGCGCACCTCGACATCGCCGGCCCGGCCTTCAACGAGGGTGGGCCGTTCGGGTACACGCCCAAGGGAGGCACGGGTACCGCCGTGCGGACGCTGGTGCGGCTGGCGGAGCTGACTGCCGCGGGTGACCTGGGGTGACGTTCGCCTAAGAGCTCGGTGCCTTCGGGGCGCGGGCGACTGCGGGACCGTCGTGGCCGGTCGCGCAGTTCCCCGCGCCCCTGAGTGCGTCGGTGTCCCGTACGCCCCGACAGACCCGGCACCGGTCGCGCCCGCGCGGCGGAGCCGCACATCGACACAGCCCCGCGCCCCTGAGTGCGTCGGTGTCCCGTACGCCCCGACAGACCCGGCACCGGTCGCGCCCGCGCGGCGGAGCCGCACATCGGCACGGCTCCGCGCCCCTGGGTGTCTCACGGTGACCGCTGCCTCGGAGTGAGGTGCTCACATGTGAGCGTGTGGTGTCTCACACCCCGGCCCGGCGTCTCGTTCTCCTCCGACAAGTGCGAAGATGGCACTCGGCAGGACAGGGCCCCCACCACAGGGCCGAAGAAAGAGCGGCCGGACACCAGCCGCCGCGCGGTCATGGACGACCGGCGTACGGCGCACATGCATGGAGGACGTGACGTGGCGAACGACGCCAGCACCGTTTTCGACCTAGTGATCCTCGGCGGTGGTAGTGGCGGTTACGCCGCGGCCCTGCGCGGGGCGCAGCTGGGGCTTGACGTCGCCCTGATCGAGAAGGACAAGGTCGGCGGTACCTGCCTGCACCGAGGGTGCATCCCCACCAAGGCCCTGCTGCACGCGGGCGAGATCGCCGACCAGGCCCGCGAGAGCGAGCAGTTCGGCGTGAAGGCCACCTTCGAGGGCATCGACATCGCCGGGGTCCACAAGTACAAGGACGGCGTGGTCTCCGGGCTCTACAAGGGCCTGCAGGGTCTGGTCGCCTCCCGCAAGGTGACGTACATCGAGGGTGAGGGCCGGCTGTCCTCCCCCACCTCGGTCGACGTGAACGGCCAGCGCATCCAGGGCCGCCACATCCTCCTCGCGACCGGCTCCGTGCCGAAGTCGCTGCCGGGCCTGGAGATCGACGGCAACCGCATCATCTCCTCGGACCACGCCCTCGTCCTGGACCGTGTGCCGAAGTCGGCCATCGTCCTCGGCGGCGGTGTCATCGGCGTCGAGTTCGCCTCCGCCTGGAAGTCCTTCGGCACCGACATCACGATCATCGAGGGTCTCAAGCACCTCGCCCCGCTCGAGGACGAGAACTCCTCCAAGCTTCTTGAGCGCGCGTTCCGCAAGCGCGGCATCAAGTTCAACCTGGGCACCTTCTTCCAGAAGGCCGAGTACACCCAGGACGGCGTCAAGGTCACCCTCGCCGACGGCAAGGAGTTCGAGGCCGAGCTCCTGCTCGTCGCCGTCGGCCGTGGCCCGGTCTCCGCCGGTCTCGGTTACGAGGAGCAGGGCGTCGCGATGGACCGCGGCTATGTCCTGGTCGACGAGTACATGCGGACCAACGTCCCCACCATCTCCGCCGTCGGTGACCTGGTCCCGACGCTCCAGCTCGCGCACGTCGGCTTCGCCGAGGGCATCCTGGTGGCGGAGCGTCTGGCCGGTCTCAAGGCCGTCCCGATCGACTACGACGGTGTCCCCCGCGTGACCTACTGCCACCCGGAGGTCGCCTCCGTCGGTATCACCGAGGCCAAGGCCAAGGAGATCTACGGTGCGGACAAGGTCGTCGCTCTGAAGTACAACCTGGCGGGCAACGGCAAGAGCAAGATCCTGCAGACCGCGGGCGAGATCAAGCTCGTCCAGGTCAAGGACGGTGCCGTGGTCGGCGTCCACATGGTCGGCGACCGCATGGGCGAGCAGGTCGGCGAAGCCCAGCTGATCTACAACTGGGAGGCGCTGCCGGCCGAGGTCGCCCAGCTCATCCACGCCCACCCGACGCAGAACGAGGCGCTCGGCGAGGCTCACCTGGCACTGGCCGGCAAGCCGCTGCACGCTCACGACTGACCCTCGGTCGACGAAGCGACTTCGCGACGACACAGACTTCCGCAATTCGTAAGGAGCAACCGAAACCATGGCGGTTTCCGTAACCCTTCCGGCGCTCGGCGAGAGCGTCACCGAGGGCACTGTCACCCGCTGGCTGAAGGCCGAGGGTGAGCGAGTAGAGGCCGACGAGCCGCTGCTCGAGGTGTCGACCGACAAGGTCGACACCGAGATCCCCTCCCCCGCCGCCGGCATCCTGGCCTCCATCAAGGTCGCCGAGGACGAGACGGTCGAGGTCGGCGCCGAGCTGGCCGTCATCGACGACGGCTCGGGCGCGCCCGCCGCCGCCCCTGCCCCCGCCGCCGAGCCCGAGCCCGAGCCCGCCGCGGCTCCGGAGCCGGCCGCCGCGGCCCCCTCCACCGAGCAGGCCGCTCCGGCGCCCGCTCCCACCGCCGAGGCCGCCACCGGCGGCGGCTCCGCCGAGGGCACGGACGTCGTCCTGCCCGCGCTCGGCGAGTCCGTCACCGAGGGCACCGTCACCCGCTGGCTGAAGTCGGTCGGCGACTCCGTCGAGGCCGACGAGCCGCTGCTCGAGGTCTCCACGGACAAGGTCGACACCGAGATCCCGGCGCCCACCTCGGGTGTGCTGCTGGAGATCACGGTCGGCGAGGACGAGACCGCTGAGGTCGGCGCCAAGCTGGCCGTCATCGGTGCCCCGGGTGCGGCTCCGGCCGCTGCCCCGGCTCCCGCCGCTCCGGCCCCGGCTCCGGCCCCCGCCGCTCCGGCTCCGGCTCCGGCTGCCCCGGCCGCCCCCGCGGCTGCGCCGGCCCCGGTCGCCGCTGCCCCGGCTCCGGCCGCCCCGGCCCCCGCGCCGGCCGCTCCGGCTCCGGTCGCCGCCGCTCCGGCCGCGCCCGCCGCCACCGCGGGTGACGACGGCGCCTACGTGACCCCGCTGGTGCGCAAGCTCGCCGCCGAGAACGGTGTCGACCTGGCCACCGTCAAGGGCACCGGCGTCGGCGGTCGTATCCGCAAGCAGGACGTCGTCGCCGCCGCCGAGGCCGCGAAGGCCGCCGCCGCTGCTCCGGCTCCGGCCGCTGCCGCTCCGGCCGCCCCCGCCGCCAAGAAGGCGCCGTCCCTGGAGGCCTCCCCCCTCCGTGGCCAGACCGTCAAGATGCCGCGCATCCGCAAGGTCATCGGCGACAACATGGTCAAGGCGCTGCACGAGCAGGCGCAGCTGTCCTCGGTCGTCGAGGTCGACGTCACGCGTCTGATGAAGCTCCGCGGCCGGGCGAAGGACTCCTTCGCCGCCCGCGAGGGCGTCAAGCTCTCCCCGATGCCGTTCTTCGTCAAGGCCGCGGCCCAGGCGCTGAAGGCGCACGCGCCCATCAACGCCAAGATCAACGAGGGCGAGGGCACGATCACCTACTTCGACACCGAGAACATCGGTATCGCGGTGGACTCCGAGAAGGGCCTGATGACCCCGGTCATCAAGCACGCGGGCGACCTCAACATCGCCGGCATCGCGAAGGCCACGGCGGAGCTGGCCGGCAAGGTCCGCGCCAACAAGATCACGCCGGACGAGCTGTCCGGCGCGACCTTCACCATCTCCAACACCGGTTCGCGCGGTGCGCTCTTCGACACGATCATCGTGCCGCCGGGCCAGGTCGCGATCCTCGGCATCGGCGCCACCGTCAAGCGCCCGGCCATCCTGGAGACCGAAGAGGGCACGGTCATCGCCGTCCGCGACATGACCTACCTGACCCTCTCCTACGACCACCGTCTGGTGGACGGCGCCGACGCGGCCCGCTACCTGACCGCGGTCAAGGCGATCCTGGAGGCGGGCGAGTTCGAGGTCGAGCTCGGCCTGTAAGCCTTAAGGAAGCAGTACCTGTACGGTGCCCCGCCCGGAGCCTTCCGGACGGGGCACCGTCATGTCACCGGGGCGTCAGCCGCTTGTCCGACCAGCCCCAGAGCAGCTCGACCCATACGTTCGGGACGGACAGCTTGTCGGCGCGGGTGAGTCCTTCCGTGCGGTACGCCTTCAGGACGTCGTACGTCGCGTCGAGGCAGTCCCGGGAGGTGAGGTCACCGGTCTTCGGGTCGAACCCGACGAGGAAGCCGCGGGACTCGACGGTGCGGATCATCGCGCGGGCGGCGTTCACGTCGTGCGTCGAGGAGTCGGTGCAGCGGTAACGGCTGTACGGGTGCTCGGAGTTGCCGGGGTAGTGAGAGTCGCGGGACATCTCGCGAAGCATGCGGTCGTACGAGCCCTCGGCGTGCCAGGCGCCGATGTCGCCGCCCGGCGGGGTGTAGAGGCCGGCGCTCGGGTTCTCGACGGCGCCGTAGACCCAGCGGTTGGTGCCCGCGACGCGGAAGCCCCAGCCGACGTGCCCGAACTTCTGGGCGCCGTCGGGCTTGACGAAGACGCAGGCGCCGCCGGAGGTGCTTGCGCCCGCCGTACCGGTGACCGCTGCCGAGCTCTCGGGCTTCGCCGCCGCCCGCGTGGCCGTGGACGTCTGCCGGCAGCCCGTCACGCCCAGGACCATGCCGATCACGGCCGCCGCGGCCGTCCAGCGAAGTGCTCCGCGTCGTCCTTGGTTGTTCATGCCATCCCCCGATGGTTGGTGCCAGGGGGCGCCCCTCGCGGCCACTCCCCTGCCGAACGCCACGGGGAGCGGGCTCCCGGGGTTCCCGCGGTGACACGGCGGTGACCGCTCCGGGCCGGACCCGGTACGGGTCTTTACAGGGGGAGCCGCCCTGTGGAGCGTGTAAGTCTCGTCTCACCTGCATGAAAGCGCCCCCGTGCGCCCCTCGGGAAAGCGCGTGCGGCCTTATTGTCTAAACGTCAAACGCCCCCGGGGCCGATGGGCGGCCCCTCCCTAAGGAGCACTCATGACCGCGCCCGTCGTCCACTCGCTGCGCGAACAGATCCGCGAGCACATCGTGGAAGGGATCGTCAGCGGTCGCTGGAAGCCGGGCGAGCGGATCGTGGAGCGACGGATCGCCACCGAGCTGGAGGTCAGTCAGACCCCCGTCCGGGAGGCGCTGCGCGAGCTGGAGTCGCTGCGGCTGATCGAGTCGGCGCCCAACAAGGGCGTGCGGGTGCGGAACCTGACGGCGGCCGACCTGGAGGAGAGCTACCCGGTCCGGGCCGGTCTGGAGGCGATCGCGGCGGAGCTGGCGGCGGAGCGACTGGCGCAGGACTGCTCGGCGCTGGAGCCGCATGTCGCCGCGCTCTACGAGGCCGACCGCGCGTCCGACGGGACGGGACAGGTGCGGCACACGGTGGGCTTCCACCGGGAGATGGTCCGCGCGGCCGGCAACTCCGTCCTCCTGCATACCTGGGAGGGGCTCGGCATCGAGGTCTTCACGGCCCTGTCGATCCGCTGGCTGGGCACGGTCCAGCAGTCGTACGCGGAGGAGCACGAGGAGCTCGTGCAGGCGTTCCGGCGCCAGGATCCGCGGATCGCGGAGCTGGTGAAGGCGCATGTGCTGGGCTGTGCGCCGCGGCACGAAGCCGACTAGCCGGCCCGGGCCCGCACCCCTGGCCAACCGAGCAGGCCCTCGCTCAAACGCACTCTCACCTGCAAGAACACCGGCGCGACAACGTCACCCCGTGCCACCGCCGGAGGCACCCCGTGCCTACTTTCTCGTAATCGAGAGGTTTTGCCCTTCAACCCTTTGATCGATCATCGATCAGGGAGTTACAGTCGCCGACGGGCCTCTACCGAGGCTGACGGCCTCTCCATCGAGGCTTGAGCCCTGTCCTGCCAAAGACCTAGGGCAACCCCGAACCCTTGCCGATGAGGGAACCCCCTTCGACTGAGGAAGGCGGCGACATGACCGACCCCTACGCCATCCAGCCGAGCGAGCTCGACCAGCTCCCGGACCGTGACCCCGAGGAGACCGCCGAATGGCAGGCCTCACTGGACGCGGTCGCCAAGGCTGCCGGCCCGCACCGTGCCGCGTACCTGATGCGCCGCACGCTGGAGCGCGCGGAGGGCAACGGCATCGCGCTGCCCAAGCTGCTCGAGACGGACTACGTCAACACCATCCCCACCTCCGCCGAGCCGTCCGCGCCCGGTGACGAGGAGATGGAGCGGAAGATCACCGCGTGGAACCGCTGGAACGCGGCCGCGATGGTCACCCGCGGCTCCCAATACGGCGTCGGCGGCCACATCGCCACCTTCGCCTCCGCGGCCTGGCTCTACGAGACCGGCTTCAACCACTTCTTCAAGGGCAAGGAAGCCGACGGTTCCGGCGACCAGCTCTACATCCAGGGCCACGCTTCCCCCGGCATCTACGCCCGCGCCTTCCTCGACGGCCGGCTCGACGAGCGGCAGCTCGACAACTTCCGCCGCGAGTCGGGGGGCAACGGTCTGCCGTCCTACCCGCACCCGCGCCGGCTGCCCTGGCTGTGGGAGTTCCCGACCGTCTCCATGGGTCTGGGCCCGCTCTCCGCGATCTACCAGGCGCGCTTCAACCGCTATCTGACCGCCCGCGGCATCAAGGACGTCTCGGACTCCCACGTCTGGGCCTTCCTCGGCGACGGCGAGATGGACGAGCCCGAGTCGACGGCGGCACTCGCCCTGGCTTCGCGTGAGGGTCTCGACAACCTCACCTTCGTCATCAACTGCAACCTCCAGCGCCTCGACGGCCCGGTCCGCGCGAACTTCAAGATCGTGCAGGAGCTGGAGGCCCAGTTCCGCGGCGCCGGCTGGAACGTCATCAAGACGCTGTGGGGCACGGCCTGGGACGAGCTGTTCCAGCTCGACACCACGGGTGCGCTCGTACGACGGCTCCGCGAGGTACCGGACGCGCAGGTCCAGACGTACCAGACCCGTGGCGCCGCCTACATCCGCGAGGACTTCTTCGGCAAGGACCCGGCGCTCGCCGAGATGGCGAAGCTGCTGAGCGACGACAAGATCCTCGAGTGTTTCCACCTCTCCCGCGGTGGCCACGAGGCACGCAAGGTCTACGCCGCCTACAAGGCCGCCGTCGAGTTCAAGGGTGCCCCGACGGTCATCCTGGCCCAGACGGTCAAGGGCCACACCCTCGGCGAGGGCTTCGCGTCGAAGAACGCCAACCACCAGATGAAGAAGCTCTCGGTGGACGAGTTCAAGACCATGCGTGACCTGCTGGAACTGCCCATCAAGGACAGCGACTTCGTCGACGGGGTCGTGCCCTACGGCCACCCCGGCGCCGACTCCCCCGAGGTCCGCTACCTCCAGGAGCGCCGCGCCGCCCTCGGCGGCCCCGCCCCGGCCCGCCGTACGCACGCGCTCGCCCCGCTGCCCGCCCCCGCCGAGAAGGCCTTCGCCTCCTTCGACAAGGGCTCCGGCTCCCAGAACGTGGCCACCACCATGGCCTTCGTCCGTCTGATCAAGGACCTGGTCCGCGACAAGGAGACGGGCAGGCGCTGGGTGCCGATCGTCCCCGACGAGGCGCGCACCTTCGGCATGGAGAGCCTCTTCCCGTCCCTGGGCATCTACTCCCCCAAGGGCCAGACGTACGAGCCGGTCGACCGTGACCAGCTGATGTACTACAAGGAGGCCAAGAACGGCCAGATCCTCAACGAGGGGATCACCGAGGCCGGTTCGATGGCCGACTTCATCGCCGCGTCCACCGCGTACTCCACGCACGGCGAAGCGATGATCCCGTTCTACATCTTCTACTCGATGTTCGGCTGGCAGCGCACGGCCGACCAGATGTGGCAGCTCGGCGACCAGCTGGGCCGCGGCTTCCTGGTGGGCGCGACGGCGGGCCGTACGACGCTGACGGGCGAGGGCCTGCAGCACGCGGACGGTCACTCGCCGGTGATCGCGGCGACGAACCCGGCGTCCCTGACGTACGACCCGGCGTTCGCGTACGAGGTCGCGGCGATCGTCAAGGACGGTCTGCGCCGGATGTACGGCGAGGCGGCCCCGGGCGAGGACCCGAACGTCTTCTACTACCTCACGGTCTACAACGAGCCCATGCCCCAGCCGGCCAAGCCGTCCGGACCCGGCGTCGACGAGGGCATCGTCAAGGGCCTGTACCGCTTCAACACGGCGGAGTCGGCGGGCCTGGACGCGGCCGCGGCGAACGCCCCGCGCATCCAGCTGCTGAGCTCCGGCACGGCGATCCACTGGGCCCTCAAGGCGCAGCGGCTGCTGGCCGAGGAGTGGGGTGTGGCCGCCGACGTGTGGTCCGCGACCTCCTGGACCGAGCTGCGCCGCGACGCGCTGGAGGCCGACGCGGCCCTCCTGCGCGGCGAGGAGCGGGTGCCGTACCTCCGTCAGGCGCTGCACGGCGCCGAGGGCCCGGTGCTGGCGGTCTCCGACTACATGCGCCAGGTCCCGGACCAGATCGCGCAGTGGGTCGAGCAGGACTACTCGTCGCTCGGTGCCGACGGCTTCGGCCTCTCGGACACCCGCGAGGGGGCCCGCCGCCACTTCGGCGTCGACGCCGAGTCCATCGTGGTCGCGGCCCTGGCCCAGCTCGCCCGGCGCGGCGAGGTCAAGGCGACGGCGGTGAAGGAAGCGCGCGAGAAGTACGGCCTGTAGGTCTGTGACGGTTGTGTGAGGGGGCCCCCGCTTCGGCGGGGGCCTCGTTGCATCATGGGCTGTATGCGTGCCGCCCGCCTCATCAAGATGGTCCTGCTCCTCCAGTCCCGGCCCTCGATGACCGCCGCCGAACTGGCGCGGGAACTGGAGGTGTCCGAGCGGACCATCACCCGGGACGCGCAGGCGCTGTCGGAGGCCGGGGTCCCGGTGTACGCGGACCGGGGACGGGCCGGGGGCTACCGGCTGATCGGCGGGTACCGAACCCGGCTGACCGGGCTGGCCCGGGGCGAGGCGGAGGCGCTGTTCCTGTCCGGTGTGCCCGGGGCGCTGCGCGAGATGGGCCTGGAGGACGCCGCCTCGGCCGCCCGTCTGAAGGTCTCCGCCGCGCTGCTCCCCTCGCTCCGGGACGCCTCCAAGACGGCGGCCCAGCGCTTCCACCTGGACGCCCCGAACTGGTGGAGCGAGCCGAAGACGCCCGAGCTGCTGCCCGCGCTCGCCGACGCGGTGTGGGACGACCGCCGGGTCACCGCCCGCTATCGCAAGGGGGCGCAGGAGGTCGAGCGGGAGCTGGAGCCGTACGGGCTCGTGCTGAAGGCGGGGGTCTGGTACCTGTGCGCGCGGATTCCCGACCCCGGCTCCTTCCGGGTGTACCGGATCGACCGGTTCACGACGGTGGAACCCTCGACGGACCGCTTCGAACGCGACGAGGAGTTCGATCTCCCCGCCTTCTGGGAGGACCAGGCGGAACGGTTCGCGCGGTCGATCCTGCGGGCCGAGGTCGTCGTCCGGCTGTCACCGGAGGGGGCGCGCCGGCTGCCGTACGCCCTGGCCGACCGGGTCTCCACCGGTGAGGCGCTGGAGCGGGCGGGGGCGCCTGACGCGAACGGCTGGGTGACCGTGACGGTCGCCGTGGAGTCGGAGAAGGTCGCCCGTACGCAGCTGTTGTCGCTGGGCCCCGAGGTGGAGGTGCTGGCTCCGGAGGGTCTGCGGGCCTGTTTCGCCGAGGACGCGCGCCGTCTGGCCGCCCTGTACGGGACATAACAATCCGCCGCACTCCACGTGCGCCTCACCCGTCCAGGGCCGATGCTGGACCCGTGATGGACGAGACGGAGTTCTGGGAGCTGGTGGACGCCGCCCGTGAGGCCGCCGAGGGCGACCCCGAGGAGCAGGCGGACCTTCTCATCGACCGGCTCCTCCAGATGGACCCCGAGATGGTCCTGGACTTCGCCCGTCACTTCGAGGCCCGCTACAACCGCGCGTACACCTGGGACCTGTGGGGCGCGGCCTGGGTCCTGCTCGACGGGGCCGGCGACGACACCTTCGACTCCTTCCGCTGCTGGCTGATCGGTCAGGGGCGCGAGGTGTACGAGGGTGCCGTGCACGCGCCCGACTCACTGTCCGACCTCCTGGACGACTTCGACGAGGAGATCGACGGCGACGGGGAGGAGCTGGGGTACGCCGCCGACGAGGCGTACGAACAGCTCACCGGCGTCACCGTCCCCGACCTCGGAATCCCGCCCGCGCCGTCGGAGCCGGAGGGGACACCGGTCGACTTCGAGGACGAACGGGTGCTGTCGGAGCGGTATCCCAAGCTGTGGGAGCGGTTCAGGGGCTGACGTCTACTTCAGGGGGAACCATGGCTCGCATCCCGTACCCGGAACATCCCGCCGACGGCGTCGGGAAACTTCCCGTGCCGCTCAACGCCTTCCGGATGCTCTCGCACGCCCCGCCGCTCACGGACACGGCGATCGACATGGGCCTGGCGGTCCTGCTCGAGTCGACGCTGCCCGTCCGGCTGCGCGAACTGGTGATCATGGCGGTGGCCGCCGGCACGGAGTGCGCGTACGAAGCCGCGCAGCACCGGCCGATCGCGCTCAACTCGGGCGCTACGGAAGCCCAGTTGACGGCCATCGCCGAACTGCGCCCCAACGGGCCCGAGTTCGACGCGGCGGAGTCGGCCGCGGTCGCGGCGACCTTCGAACTCGTCTCCCGACACACCCTGTCGGAGGACGGGTTGACCGCTCTGCGCGCCTCCTTCACCGACCGCCAGGTCGTCGAGATCGTCACGACGGTGGGCTACTACATCATGCTGGCGGGCCTCATGAACGGCCTCGGCGTGGACGTCGACCCGTCCGGGGAACAGTTCCTCGGCCTGACGGGCGACGGACCCGGGTGAGGCTCAGACCGCGGTCGCGCGCCTGCGGGTCGTGTCCGTCGGGATGTACGCCTGGGTCTGGTCGGCCTTCAGGACCACGTGGTGCATCGGGGCCGCGTTCGCCTGGTCGAGGGCGGAGGCCGTGACGGCGGCCGGACCGAGGACGACGGCCACGGCGGCGCAGAGAGCCGCCCAGGGACCGCGGGACATCTTGGTGCCGGCGTGACTGCTGTTCATCTTCCCCACCTCCAGTCAGTGCGTGTGCCACGACGGTAGGGCGGCAGTTTCGGGGTGATCCATGAGCCGCCTACGAGGAACCTGTGAACGGACCGGGCAGCGCCGCGGGCGATCCGGTGACCGACGTCACGGAACACGTCCGGAAGGTTCACCTTTGAACTCTTGACCGGTGCCGTGATCCCCGGCGTACCGTGGCCGCCCCGAACAGGAGCACCCTGCCCATGACCAGCCCGGACGTGCGGGAGATCTCACGCGAGGAACATCTCGCCCATCTGCGGCTGCATCCCGACGCGAGCCATCTCCAGATCCCCGAGTGGGGCGACGCGAAGCCGGACTGGCGGGCGGAGAGCGTCGGCTGGTTCGAGAGCGAGGCGCTGGTCGCGGCGGCGCTGGTGCTGTACCGGCCGCTGCCCGGGACGCGGCGCTTCCTGGCGTACCTCCCCGACGGGCCCGGGATCGACTGGCGGGACCCCCGGCTGGAGCGCTGGCTGGACCCGCTCGTCGCCCATCTGGAGGCACGCGGGGCGTTCTCGGTACGGATCGGGCCGCCCGTCGTCGTACGGCAGTGGGATCCGGGGACCGTCGCGACGGGGATCGCCGACCCCGCCGTACGCCGTCTCGACGACCTGTCCGCGGCCGCCATCGACGGGTACGCGCTGGACGCGGCCGAGCGGCTGGGGCGGCTCGGGTGGCGGCGGTGCGCGGAGGGCGACGGGAACGGTTTCGGGCTCGGTCAGCCGCGTTACGGGTGCCTCGTCCCGCTGGAGGGACGCACGGCGGACGATCTGCGCGAGGGCCTCGCCCCGCACTGGGAGCAGTCGTTGCGGACGGCCGAGGAGGCGGGGGTCCGGGTCTCCTGGGGCTCCGCGTCGGATCTGCCCGACTTCCACCGGCTGTATGTCTCGACCGCGGCGCACGACGGCTTCAAGGCCCGGCCGCTGGACTACTTCCGCCGTCTGTGGAAGGCCCTGAACGCCGAGGACGACGACCGGGTGCGGCTCTATCTCGCCGAGTACGACGGCATCGTGCTCTCCGCCGCGCTCATGATCAACGTCGGCTCGTGCGCTTGGCACTCCTACGCCGCGTCCGGGCGCCAGGGGCGTCAGCTGCGGCCCAGCAGCGCCTTGTTGTGGCGGATGATGAACGACGCGCGGTCGGCGGGCTGCGAGACGTACGACCTGCGGTCCATCACCCCCGCCCTCACCGAGGACCGGCTGCTGGGGCGCCTGCGCTTCAAGACGGGCGCGGGCGGCTACGCCGTGGAGTACCTCGGCGAGTGGGAACGGCCCGTGGGCAGCCAGGGCAAGGTGCTCCAGCGGGCCCTGCGGGCGTACCTCGGGCGCCGGTGAGCCGGTCGGCGACGACGGACGCTCGCGGTGTTCCCGGCGTGGGCCGGGGCGGCTACCCGGACGGTGGGCGGCCCGCCTGCGGTCCGGGCCCGCGGCTGTCCGGCGCCGGAGCCGTCCGGGTCGCAGGGAGGCGTCCCTGGAGGCGGGCCGCCGTCTGTCTGATCTCCGGGAGGCGGGCCGAGAGGGCCGCGCCGGGGCAGCTGGTCATGTAGCCGTCCTCGTGGCCGGCGACGGCGGGGAGGGCGGCGCTGGTGCCGGCGGCGTAGCGGCTGAGGCCGTTGCTCGATGTCAGTTTCACGGTTCGGCGCGGGTCCACGTCCGCGAGGCCCAGCTTCCAGGCCGCCAGCGAGGCGATGGCGTCCGTCATCGCCTGCGGCACCGGGACGCCCGCCGTGAAGGTGCCCAGGGCCGCGATGCCGGAGGTGCGGTGGTTGAAGCCCTGGGTGTGGGCGCCGGTGACGGGGCGGTCGACGCCTCCCGCGCGGCCCTCGTAGATCGTGCCGCAGCGGTCGACGAGGAAGTTGTAGCCGATGTCGTCCCAGTCGCGAGCGCCGATCTGGCCGGCGGCGAGGTAGCGGATGATGCGGGGCACGTCGGCGCAGTCGTAGGTGTTGGGCGAGTCGGTGTGGTGGATGAAGACGGCGACGACCTTGTCGTCGTAGCGGGCCGGGGGCGGGGTGAGGGCGGCCTTGTTCGCCTCGCCCGTACCCGAGGCCCAGACCGTCCTCGGCACGATGCGCGGCTTCACCGCGTGGTGCGGTGCGGGGCGGGCCGCGAGGGGGTGCGCTGAGCCGGCCCCGGCGCGGCGCTCGACGCCGTTCGCGCAGAGCACGAGGACCACGATCGCCGCCAGCCCGGGGACACAGGCGAGCAGCAGCAGGACTCCGGTCGGCAGCCGGCTCCTCCGGCGCGGCGCCCGGGTCCGTATGCGGACCGGTCGCCGCCGTCGTATGCCCCGCGCTCTTCGGACACGCATGGTCCCACTCTCGGCCGGATCCTCCGCGTCCGCGATGTGTGGTGTGCCACCCGGTGGAACCATCGTCCAGGTCCGGGGCGTTTCTCCGGATGCACGCACAGCGTGTGCACGTACGCGTGGCCGGTTCCGGGCGGCACGCGCGCGTGTCTGCTGATCACTGGGCCCGTCCCCTCCGTAATAAGGGGTCCAAGAGAAAGGCGGCTCCGTGGACCTGCTCGACATCCTGCTGGTGCTGGTGATCCTGGCCTACGCGGCATCCGGCTACCGGCGCGGCCTGGTGGCCGGCTGTGTCTCGCTCGCCGGGTTCGTGGGCGGCGCGATCATCGGCGTGTGGGTGCTGCCCTGGATGATGGACCTGGTGACTCCGGGCAGTACGTCGGCGACGGTGACGGCGGTGCTCACGGTGCTGGTCCCGGCCGTCGCCGGGCACGAACTCGCGGGGCGTCTGGCGCTGCGGCTGCGCCGGGAGCTGGACCAGGGGCCGCTGCGGGTGGCCGACGGGGTCGGCGGTGCCGCGGCCAACTCGGTCGCCGTGCTGATCGTGGCGTGGGTGGCGGCGAGTGTGCTGGGCGCGTCCTCGTCCGCGGTGCTCACCACGGCGATCCAGGACTCACGGCTGCTGGGTGCCGTGCAGAACGCCATGCCGGACACCACTCCGGCCTGGTTCTCCCGGGCCACGTCCGCGCTCACCGAGGCGGGTTTCCCCCAGGTCTTCAACCCCTTCGAGAACGAGTCGACGGCCCGGGTCGCCAAGCCCACCGGCGACAGCGTCACCGCGAGCGCCACGAACGCGGCCAAGCGCAGCACCGTGAAGATCGAGGGCGTCTCCGGCACCCAGGGCCGCGAGGGCAGCGGCTTCGTGTACTCCACCGAGCACGTCATGACCAACGCCCATGTGGTGGCCGGCATCGACGAGCCGACCGTCCGGGTGGGCGGGGTCGGACGGTCGTACGAGGCACGCGTGGTGCTCTTCGATCCGGACAAGGACGTGGCGGTGCTGTACGTGCCCGGCCTTCGGGCCCCGGTGCTGCGCTTCGACGACAACGCCGCGCGCGGCGACTCCGCGGTCGTCGCGGGTTATCCGCAGGACGGCGACCTCAACCTCCAGGCGGCCACCGTCGCCAACCGGGTCCAGGCGAACGGCCAGAACATCTACAACGACGGGACCGTCACCCGCGAGATCTACTCGATCCGGTCGACGGTCCGCCCGGGCAACTCCGGCGGGCCGCTGCTGACGACGGACGGCAAGGTGTACGGGGTCGTCTTCGCCCGCTCGACGTCGGACGACGAGACGGGGTATGTGCTGACCGCCGACGAGGTGGCCGGCGACGCCGAGCGGGCGGCGAGGGCGACGGCGCCGGTGGACACGGGTGAGCTGGTGACGTCGTAGCCGGTCGCGACGTCAGAAGTGGGTCCCGCCGTCGACGCGGACCTCGGTACCGGTGATGAACCGGCCGTCCTCGCTCGCCGCCAGCCTGGTGCAGAGGTCCCGGCCGGTGTCCTCGTCGGCGATGTCGACGCGGACCGTGGTCAGCCACCGCGCGCCGGCGCCCGCCTTTTCGACGGTGTCCTTCAGGCCGGCCTCACTGATGCCGGCGGCGACGACGGGGCCTTCACCGTACGCCCGGGTGGCACGTTTTGCCGTCAAGGCGAAAGGTGCCACTGTCGGCGCTCCGGCGTAGGCTTCCCCGGTGAGCACCAAGCCCCTCTCACTGACCGAGCGCCGCAAGGCGGCGACCCAGCTCGACATCGCACGCGCCGCCGCCGCGTTGTTCACCGAGCACGGACCCGATGGCACGACCGCCGAGGACATCGCCGAGCGGGCCGGGGTCGCCCTGCGCACCTTCTACCGGTACTTCCGCAACAAGCAGGACGCCGTCGGCCCGCTGCTGGCCCGGGGCGCCGACCGCTGGCGCGAACTCCTCGCCGCCTCGGAGCCGGGCACCGCCGGACTGCCGCGGGCCCTGGAGCGGGCGATCGAGCAGTCGCTGTCCGTGCCGGACGCGCACGCGGCGGAGGGTCTGCGCCAGACGCGGGCGCTGCTGCGGGCAGCCGTGGCCGACCAGGCGCTGCGGGCCGTGTGGTACCGGGTGAACCAGGAGTCCGAGGAGAAGCTGATCCCGGTGGTGGCGAGGCTGGCCGGGCCGGGCGCCGACCCGCTCGACGTACGCCTGACGGCCGCGGCCGCGACGGACGCCATCCGGGTGGCGCTGGAGACCTGGGCGGAGACGGACGCGGACACCAGCGGCCCGGGCTCACCCGCGGAGCTGGCGGTGCGATGCCTGCGGGAACTGGTGGGCGGCATGCGACTGCTGACGGGCTGACGGCGGCGGTCGCGAACGCGTCGACGTGGCCTGCCCGCCGATCGCCGTCTTGATCGTCAGGATGGGCGGTGTACCCAAAGGTGCACTCACCGACCGACTCGTCCGCAGGAGGCTTCCGTGCCCGTCTTCTTCCTGATCTCCCTGCTCGTCGCGGGGGCCGCCCTGTTCCTGGTCGTCCGCAGGCGTCGTGCGGCCGCCGAGGCGGACCAGGTCAGAGACTGCGCCCCATGAACACGTCGTCCACGTACTTCCCGTCCAGCAGGAACTCCTCGGGCAGGACGCCCTCCACCACGAACCCCTCGGACTCGTAGAGCCCCCGGGCCGGGGCGTTGTGCCCGAGGACGCGCAGCGTGATGCGGCGCGCGCCCAGCCGCCTGGCCTCCTCCTGCGCCGCCCGCAGCAGCGCCCGCCCCACACCGGCGCCCCGCGCCTTCTCGGCGACGACCAGGCCCTGGATCTGGCGGACGTGCGCGTTGCAGGCCAACGGGGTCGGGAAGCCGAGCCGGATGTAGCCGACGAGCACGCCGTCGAGTTCGGCCACCAGATGGTCGCGCGGGCCGAACCGCTCGCCGTAGAAGGGCTCGTAGGGCGGCTGGGGGCGCGGGGAGACGGCGTGCAGGGTGGACCAGGTGGCGCGGTCGAGGCGTCCCAGCGTGTCCTCGTCGTCGAGGGTGGCGTGGCGTATGTGCATATCGGCCACCATACGGCGCAGGCGACCGGGCCTTTGGGCGGACCCGGAGCAGAATTGACGCCATGCAGCCTTCCCGAATCGCGGTGGCCGGCGCGTCCGGTCTCATCGGCGGTGCCCTGGTCCGGTCCCTGCTCGCCGACGGACACGAGGTGGTGCGCCTGGTGCGCCGGGCGCCGAGAGGCGCGGACGAGGTCCGTTGGGACCCCGAGGGGAAGCGGGTGGACACGGGCGGGCTCGCCGGGTGCGACGCCGTCGTGAACCTGGCGGGCGTCGGGGTCGGCGACCGGCGCTGGACGGAGGAGTACAAGACGCGGATCCGGTCCAGCCGGGTGCACGGCACCTCCGCGCTCGCCGAGGCCGTCGCCTCGCTGGACAAGCCGCCGCGGGTCTTCGTCAACGGCAGCGCGATGGGCTTCTACGGCGAGACGGGCGACCGGGTCGTCGACGAGAGCGCGCCCGCCGGGGAGGGGTTCCTGCCCGAGCTGTGTGTGGAGTGGGAGGGCGCGGCGGCGCCGGCCCAGGAGGCGGGCGTCCGGACCGTGTTCACCCGGACCGGGCTGGTGGTGGCGCGCGAGGGGGGTGCCTGGGGGCGGCTGTTCCCGCTGTTCAAGGCAGGGCTCGGGGGGCGGTTGGGCGACGGGCGGCAGTACTGGTCGTTCATCGCGCTGCACGACGAGGTGGCCGCGATCCGGCATCTCATCGACACCGACGGGCTGTCCGGGCCGTTCAACCTGACCGCCCCGAACCCGGTCACCAACCAGGAGATCACCGCCGCCATGGGCCGCGTGCTGCACCGGCCGACGCTCTTCACGGTGCCCTCGCCGGTACTGCGGGCCGTGCTCGGCGAGATGTCCGGGGACATCCTGGGCAGCCAACGGGTGGTGCCCAAGCGGCTGCTGGAGTCGGGGTTCACCTTCGCGTTCCCGGAGATCGAGGGGGCCGTCCGAGCCGCCGCGTGAATGTATGCGACCGGCGTGCGACCGTGCCCTGTTGATGCGCGACTGTTCCTGACCGATTACCGCCTTAACCTCAAGCCGAACTCGGGTATCCCCGGAGCCAGTTGGGGGCATGACGTCTCCACCGGCCGCGCAACCTCGAGGAGGGGCACGTGCTTGAGCCCGCGTACCAGGCGGACGTCGTGATCGTGGGAGCCGGGGTCGCCGGGCTCTCCGCCGCGCATCGGCTGACCAGAGCAGGAGTGACGACCGCGGTGCTGGAGGCCGCCCACGGGGTGGGCGGCCGTATGTCGACGGAGAAGGTCGACGGGTTCCGGCTCGACCGCATCGGACAGCTGCTGTCCACGGCGTATCCGGAACTTCGCAGGACACCGGGGCTCGACGGACTCGTCCTGCGCCCGTTCGCGCCGGGTGTCCTGCTGCACAGCGACGGGCGCCACCATCGCGCGAGCGCGCCCCCCGGCGCAGGGGGCGCAAGGGGCGCACTCCACGCGGTGCGCGCCCTGGCGAGCGCTCCCAGGCCGACGGTGCCGCGGAGCGCGCCACGGGGCGTCGCCCCGCTGGGCAGCGGCGTCGACCAGGCCCGTCTCGGGACCGCGCTCACCCGGATCGCGAACACCCCGGTCGAACGCCTGCTGTGCCGCACCGAGTCGCCCGCCGCCCAGGCCCTCGCCGCCCGTGGCCTGCCCGCCCGGACCATCGACGGCTTCCTGCGCCCGCTGCTCGCCGCGCTGTTGTGCGACCCCGGGCTGACCACGTCCAGCCGGTGCGCCGACCTCGCGCTGCGCGCCTTCGCGGCCGGGCGGCTGTGTGTGCCGGAGGGCGGCGCGGAGGTGCTGCCTGAGCTGCTGGCGCGCTCGCTGCCGGCCGGGACGGTGCACACCGGGGTACGCGTCACCTCGGTGTCGACGAGCTCGGTGACCACGGCGGAGCACGGCGAGTTCCGCTGCCGGGCGGTCCTGCTGGCGACGGACGCCCGCACGGCGGCGGACCTCCTCCCGGGCCTGCGGGTACCGGACTTCCACCCGGTGACGGTGGTCCACCACACGACGGACGAGCCCCCCGAGACGGGCGCCGCGCTGCTGCTGGACGCGGACCGGGGCGGTCCGGTGGCCCACACGGCGGTGGTCAGCCACGTGGACCCGTCCCGCGCCCCGGCGGGCCGTTCCCTGATCTCGTCGACGGTCCTGGGCCCGCCCCCACCCGACGTCGAGACGGCCGTACGCACGCACCTGTCCCGTCTGTACGGCACGTCCACCACCCGCTGGGAGACCCTCGCCGTCCACCACACACCCGAAGCGGTACCGGCGATGCGGGCCCCGCACGACCTGCGCCGCCCGGTACGCCTGCTGGCGGGCCTGTACGTGTGCGGCGACCACAGGGACACCAGCACGGTCCAGGGCGCGCTGCACTCGGGCCACAGGGCGTCGACGGCGATCCTGACGGACCTGGGCTCGGCGATCCCGATGCACAGGGCGGAACCGATCCCGACAACGCAGGCTGCCTGAAACGCGCCCCGAAGGGGCGCGGGGAACTGCGCGACCGGCCACAACGGAGTCGCGCAGACCCCACGCCCCCGGAGTCACGGCGAAGACATCACCCCAGCGCCGCCACCCTGTCCCGATACCCCCTCACCGGCGCCGCGTCCTTGTACGGCTCCAGCCGCTTCTCGAAGTCCCGCACATACTCGATCGCCCGCACCGACCGCATCTCCACAGCGGCCCCCGCCGCCTCCGCCCCCAGCGCGCACGCCTGGTCCAGCTCACCCAGCCCCAGCCGGGCGGAGGCCAGCACCACACGGCAGAACAGCCGGCTGCGGGCGTACGCGGGCGCCCGCAACTGCAGGGACCGCTCGGCGTGCTGGGCCGCCGCACGGAACTGCTGAAGATCCCGGTGCGCGTGACCGAACTCGTCCGCCAGCTGCGCCTCGTCGAAGAACCGCGCCCAGTAGGGGACTTCGTCGCCGGGCCGAGCCGCTTCCAGCGCCCGCTCGGCCCGCACCAGCGCCCCCGTGCACGCCCGTACCTCGCCCAGCACCCCGTGCGCCCGTGCCTCGACCGCGTGCAGCAGGGCCTGGACCACCGGCGGGGCATTGGTGCCGACGCCCTGCTGGGCCACCCGCGCCAGCTGCACCGCTTCCCGCCCGTGCCCGAGGTACACGGCCTGCCGGCTCATCGTGATCAGCACGTACGAGCCGTACGCCCGGTCCCCCGCCGCCTGCGCGAGCCGCAGCGACTGCACGAAGTACCGCTGCGCGAGCCCGTGCGCCGCGATGTCGTACGACGTCCAGCCCGCGAGCCTCGTGAGGTCGGCCGCCGCCGAGAACAGCCGGCGGCCGGTCTGCTCGCCGTACATGCCGCGCAGCATCGGCTCGCACTCGTGCTCCAGGTACCGCACGAGCGCCTGGCGGGCGTGACCGCCGCCGTACATGTCGTCCAGGGAGCGGAACAGGTCGCCGACCGAGCGGAGCGCCGCGATGTCGCCGCCGGTGACCTTCTGGCCGGGGCCGCGCTCCGCGCCGCGCTGCCGGGGCACCACCGGGCGGCCCTGGATGGGGACGCGGACCGGGGGCTCGCCCCGGGCCACCTTGTCGTCGGCCCGCCCGATCAGCCAGTCCCGGCTGGGCACGACGAGCCCCGCCGGGGTGAACGCGATCTTGCGCAGCTCGGCGTGGCTGCCGGAGTCCTTGCGCCACAGCCCGCTGACGATGTCGATGGCCTCCTCGGGGGTCGCGGCGAACTCGAGACCGGCGTACACCGGCGCACAGGCGTCGAGCCCGAGATCCTGCGCGGAGAGCCGGCGCCCCAGCCGTCGGGTGAAGACCTCGGCGATCAGGGCGGGTGTCGTGCCCCGCGGCTGCTGCCCGCGGAGCCACCGGGTCACGGATGTCTTGTCGTATCTCAGATCAAGCCCGTGTTCGAGACCGAGCTGGTCCACCCGACGGGCGAGTCCCGCGTTGGAGAACCCCGCTTCTGCGATGAGCGCGGCGAGCTGGCGGTTGGGAGTGCGCTGCGCGGGTCGTTCCGTCATCTGGGGTGGTGTCTCCTGCCCGGATTGCCTGTGAGCAGCCCTTATGGCCTCTATAGGACGGCGCGAATGTAGCGGAGAGTGAGCAGACGATCGCACACTTCGACGTTCGTTCATCCGATCGTGTGAGGATTGACCGCACGGCTGACGCGAGTCGGTGAGTCGTACAGTGGCGTAGGCACACTTCGTGCCTTACGACTCTCCGGGGAGGCGCTTGCCGTGAGTGAGCTGCGGTTCGTCCGTATGGGGTTCGGCGCGGACGCCGTCGAGTACCAGGAGGCGTGGGACGAGCAACGCCGGGTGCACGCGGCACGGTTCGCGGACGAGACCCCCGACACCGTCCTGCTGCTCGAACACCCGCCGGTGTATACGGCCGGACGGCGCACGACGGACAGCGAGCGCCCCCTGGACGGCACCCCGGTCGTCGACGTGGACCGCGGCGGCAAGATCACCTGGCACGGCCCGGGCCAGCTGGTGGGCTACCCCATCCAGAAGCTGCCGCGTCCGGTGGACGTCGTGGCGCATGTACGACGCCTCGAGGAAGCCCTCATCCGCACCTGCGCGGAGTTCGGCGTGGAGACCAGCCGGGTCGAAGGCCGCAGCGGCGTATGGGTGCTCGGCGATCCGGTCGAGCGGCGGCCGTCCATCGGGGGCCTGTCGCTGGACCTCGACCCCCGTCTGCACGACGAGGAGTTCGACCCGCGCATGAACGGCCCGGAGTACGCCCCGTCCAACGCGGGGCAGCGCCGCGAGGACCGCAAGATCGCGGCGATCGGGATCCGGGTCGCCAAGGGCGTCACGATGCACGGCTTCGCGCTGAACGTGAACCCGGACAACCGTTGGTTCGACCGCATCATCCCGTGCGGGATCCGGGACGCGGGGGTCGCGTCCCTGGCGGACGAACTCGGACGGGACGTGACGATCGCCGAGGTGCTGCCGGTTGTCGAGCGGCACCTGAGGGACGTACTCGAGCATGCGGACCTGAAGCCGCGCGAGATCGAGAAGGCGCCGGCGTAGTCCCCGCGTAGGGGAATGGCGCCCGGAGTCCAGAGGTTGGCCTCACCGGTAGGGCCCTACAAAACACGGGGCGTACCCTGGTGTACGCCGAAGAATCGAAGCTACAGGGAGCCGATGTGTCCGCAGTCACACCCGACGGACGCAAGATGCTGCGCCTGGAGGTCCGGAACGCCCAGACCCCCATCGAGCGCAAGCCCGAGTGGATCAAGACCCGGGCGAAAATGGGTCCCGAGTACACCGCGATGCAGAAACTCGTGAAGAGCGAGGGGCTCCACACCGTCTGCCAGGAAGCCGGTTGCCCCAACATCTACGAGTGCTGGGAGGACCGCGAGGCCACCTTCCTCATCGGCGGCGACCAGTGCACCCGGCGCTGCGACTTCTGCCAGATCGACACCGGCAAGCCCGAGGCGCTCGACCGCGACGAGCCGCGCCGCGTCGGTGAGTCCGTGGTCACCATGGACCTGAACTACGCCACCATCACCGGCGTCGCCCGCGACGACCTGGAGGACGGCGGCGCCTGGCTGTACGCCGAGACGGTCCGCCAGATCCACCAGCAGACCGCCGGGCGCGAGAGCGGCCACACCAAGGTCGAGCTGCTCGCCCCCGACTTCAACGCCGTGCCGGAACTGCTCCAGCAGGTCTTCGAGTCCCGGCCCGAGGTCTTCGCGCACAACGTCGAGACGGTCCCGCGGATCTTCAAGCGCATCCGCCCCGGCTTCCGTTACGAGCGCTCGCTGAAGGTCATCACCGAGGCCCGCGACTTCGGCCTGGTGACCAAGTCCAACCTGATCCTCGGCATGGGCGAGACCCGCGAGGAGGTCAGCGAGGCGCTCCGGCAGCTGCACGACGCCGGCTGCGAGCTCGTCACCATCACGCAGTACCTGCGCCCGAGCGTCCGCCACCACCCCGTGGAGCGCTGGGTCAAGCCGCACGAGTTCGTGGAGCTGAAGGAGGAGGCCGACCAGATCGGCTTCTCCGGTGTGATGTCCGGCCCGCTGGTCCGGTCCTCCTACCGCGCCGGCCGGCTCTACCAGATGGCCATGGAACAGCGTCAATTCGCCGCTCCGCAGCGCGGCGGCGCGGTCGCGTCGCAGGCCGTCTGATGGCACGGAGTGCCACTCCGGACGTGTGAATCCGAGCACAAGCGGCTACCGCTCGGTAGTGACCGATAGACGCGGCCCTGGGCGTCCCCGCAGATGGGGACGGTGCCAGGGCCGCTTCGACGTTCGCATGCCGCAAATCAAGGCTTCATTGGTGTTTGACCGGTCGGTCACGCCCTGGTAACACCAATCAGTGACCCTGGTTGTACAGCCCGTGCACCACTCACCAGAGCCGCTATCCCTGAGGGGGGACCTCCATCATGCAGGCCGCGCCCGTTCGCGCCACCGCCATCCCGTCGTTCACCGATGCACTCCGTGTCGTCGAGTCGCTGCTCATGAGCAGCGGCCAGCGCACCGCCCGCCGCAACGCCTGGACGTCCGTCCTGGAGGACCGCCGCCGGGCCAAGGACAGGGTCGAGGCGCAGCAGGTGCTGGAGCGGTCGTTCACCGTCCGTCCCTGAAGGTTTTCCTCCGGGACACTGCCGTCGTCGGCGCTCCGCGGGCCACGTAGACTTCGTCGCATGGCGAGAAGTGACAGTGCGGCCGATGCCGCTAACCCCGGGCGACTGAAGCAGATCGCCCTGACGTACAAGATGACCCGCAGGGCCGACAAGACCATCGGTCTGGTGCTCGCGGGTGTCTTCCTCCTCATCCTCGGTGTCTTTCTCGCGATCGGCTTCCTGATCGGTCACCCGGTCTACCTGGGCATCCTGGGCGTCCTGCTCGCCTTCCTCGGAACGGCGATCGTGTTCGGACGCCGGGCCGAGCGAGCCGCCTTCGGGCAGATGGAGGGCCAGCCGGGCGCGGCCGCGGCCGTGCTGGACAACATCGGCCGGGGCTGGACGACGACCCCCGCGGTGGCGATGAACCGCAGCCAGGACGTGGTGCACCGGGCCGTCGGCAAGGCCGGCATCGTCCTGGTCGCCGAGGGCAACCCGAACCGGGTGAAGGGCCTGCTGGCCGCCGAGAAGAAGAAGATGAACCGGATCGTGGCGGACGTGCCGGTGCACGACCTGATCGTCGGTACCGGCGAGGACCAGATCCCGCTGAAGAAGCTGCGCACCAGCATGCTGAAGCTGCCCCGCGTGCTGACCGGCCCCCAGGTGACCGCGACCAACGACCGGCTGCGGGCCATGGGTGACCTGATGAGCAACATGCCGCTGCCGAAGGGGCCCATGCCGAAGGGCATGAAGCTGCCCAAGGGCGGGCCGAAGGCGCGCTGATCGACCTCCTACGACGAAGGGGGCGCCCGGAGATCTCCGGGCGCCCCCTTCGTCGTAGGAGAACTAGATCCGCACCTCGACCGTGCGCGCCAGCCTGTCGTGCAGGCCCCGGCTGTCGCGGTCCCAGATCAGGGCCGGGACGGCGAGGCACAGCAGGGCGCTGCGCAGGAGGCCGCGGAGCGGGCTCGGCCGGCCGGTCGTCAGGTCGACGACACGCAGACCGAAGAGACGCTTGCCCGGGGTGAAGCCGATGGTCCCGACCGTGAGCACGCTCATCACGAAGAAAACCAGCAACGCCCAGTTCGAGGTCGCCGGCGTGTAGCTCTGGGTGATCAATTGGGATGCAATCAGCACGCTCATCGCCCAGTCCACGGCGAGCGCTCCTAGCCGCCGCCCCGGCCGGGCGACGGAGCCCGGCCCCTCCTCCGGCAGACCCAGCTGCTGCCCCCGGTATCCGAAGTCCACACCGGCTTGCTCGGCGGCCGCACGGGGCCCCGAGAGCCACGATCCGATTGCTTCCCTCTTGTCCACCCGTCCACCGTACTGCCCGCGTTTCGGGATGCGGACAGGTGGGGTGCGGAGCGGGATGTCCGGTTAACTTGTGCGAAACAAATGGGTCACGCCCGAGAAATCACGCGTCCCTAGTGTCGTCGTCATCGTGTGCCACCGCACTGGCCGCACAAACGAACTACCACCCCGGCAAGGAACCGTCGGGAGTAGGAGGAGCTGGATGTTCCAGAACGCCGACGAGGCCAAGAAGTTCATCGCGGACGAGGACGTCAAGTTCGTAGACGTCCGTTTCTGCGACCTGCCGGGCGTGATGCAGCACTTCACGCTGCCCGTCGAGGCGTTCGACCCGGACGAGGAGCTCGCGTTCGACGGCTCGTCGATCCGTGGCTTCCAGGCCATCCACGAGTCCGACATGGCGCTGCGCGCGGACCTGTCGACCGCCCGGGTCGACCCCTTCCGTCGCGACAAGACGGTCAACATCAACTTCTTCATCCACGACCCGATCACGGGCGAGCAGTACAGCCGTGACCCGCGCAACGTGGCCAAGAAGGCCGAGGCCTACCTCGCGTCGACCGGTATCGCGGACACCGCGTACTTCGGTCCCGAGGCCGAGTTCTACGTCTTCGACAGCGTCCGTTTCGCCACCTCGGCGAACGAGAGCTTCTACCACATCGACTCCGAGGCCGGCGCCTGGAACACCGGTGCGGTGGAGAACAACCGCGGCTACAAGGTCCGCTACAAGGGCGGCTACTTCCCGACCCCGCCGGTCGACCACTTCGCCGACCTGCGCGCCGAGATCTCCCTCCAGCTCGCCGCCTCCGGCCTCCAGGTCGAGCGCCAGCACCACGAGGTGGGCACCGCCGGCCAGGCCGAGATCAACTACAAGTTCAACACGCTGCTCGCCGCGGCCGACGACCTCCAGCTCTTCAAGTACATCGTGAAGAACGTGGCCTGGAAGAACGGCAAGACCGCGACCTTCATGCCGAAGCCGATCTTCGGTGACAACGGCTCGGGCATGCACGTGCACCAGTCGCTGTGGTCCGGCGGCTCCCCGCTCTTCTACGACGAGGCCGGCTACGCGGGCCTGTCGGACATGGCCCGCTACTACATCGGCGGCATCCTCAAGCACGCCCCGTCGCTGCTGGCCTTCACCAACCCGACGGTGAACTCCTACCACCGTCTGGTCCCGGGCTTCGAGGCGCCGATCAACCTGGTGTACTCGCAGCGCAACCGCTCCGCGGCCATGCGTATCCCGATCACGGGCTCCAACCCGAAGGCCAAGCGCGTCGAGTTCCGTGCGCCCGACTCCTCCGGCAACCCGTACCTGGCCTTCTCCGCGCTGCTGCTCGCGGGCCTGGACGGCATCAAGAACAAGATCGAGCCGGCCGAGCCGATCGACAAGGACCTCTACGAGCTGGCTCCCGAGGAGCACGCGAGCGTCGCGCAGGTCCCGACCTCCCTCCCGGCCGTCCTCGACCGCCTCGAGGCCGACCACGAGTTCCTCCTCCAGGGCGACGTCTTCACGCCGGACCTGATCGAGACGTGGATCGACTTCAAGCGCACGAACGAGATCGCGCCGCTCCAGCTGCGTCCGCACCCGCACGAGTTCGAGCTGTACTTCGACGTGTGATCGACCCTGGGCCGGTTCTCCCGGCTCTCTCGGCGCCCCCGTTCCTGGTTCCTCAGGGCGGGGGCGCCGTCGTATGGTTTCGGGAACAGACGTGCGAGAAGGGCGACCGGGGGGTACGGCGATGGCCGAACGGGACGACGAGGAGCGGGAGTTCGACATCCGCTGGGCCGACGGCGCCGAGCAGAAGGAGCCCTCGGCACGGGCCCGGATGCTCGCCGCCCGCTGGAAGGAAAACCCCCCACAGGCCCAGCCGTTCCGCCCGGAACCCGAGCGTCTACGCCGGCCGCGCTCACCGTGGGCGTCGACGGCCCTCGTCTTCGGATGCGTGGCGGCGGTCATCGTGCTGCTGGGGTACGCGAACTTCCGGGCGCCCTTCTAGGACCCGTATATCGCGCGACTCGACCCGGTCGCACTGTCTACCATCGCCGGACACATCAGGGCTGGTCAGGGATGGGCATGGACATCTGGTACGGGGCGGCTGCGGCCGTGCGGCTCGCGGAAGGGGTCCCCCTGCGGGAAGCGCTCGACACAGGTGATCCGGCCGCCTGGACCGCGCTGGACGCCGGGGTGCGGGCGATCTCCTGGGATCCGGACCGGGTCGTGTGGTTGCCGGACTGGGAGCAGACCGAGGGCGGGCGGGCTGTGCAGGACGCCCTGCTGAACTTCGGACCGCTCGGCGAGGAGCAGCTCGCGCTCGCGCTGTGCCACCGGGAAGGCAGGGTCAGGGCGGCCGCGCTGCGGCGGGCCGTCGATTTTCCCGGGTTGCTGCCGCTGCTCGTCGTGCGGTGCTCCGACTGGGCGGCGCCGGTGCGGGAGGTGGCACGGCGGCGGCTGACGGAGACGCTCGGTGCCGAGGGCGTGGTGCGGGTGATGGGCCTGGTGCTGCGGATCGGGCGGCGGGGCCGGGGGGACTTCGTCACCGCTCTGGCGACCGAACTGCTGCGGGCCGCGCCCCCGGAGACCCTCACCCCGCTGTACACCGACCCGTATCGAGGGGTACGCCGGTACGCGTACCGGCTCGCCGTCGACGAGGGGTTCCTCTCCCCCGCCGAGCTGGCCCGGGCCGCCGCCCGCGACAGCGACCCGGCCGTGCAGTCGCTGTGCGCCGACAACGCGCTGGCCGCCGTATCGGACCAGGACGGGGCCCTCGACGACGTACTCGAACCGCTGCTTGCCGCCCGTGGGCCGCAGGCTCGGGCGGCCGGGGTCACCGCGTTGCGGCGGGCGGAGCGGGCGGTGGGGTTTCTCGGAGACCGGTCGGGGGTGGTGCGGGCCTGTGCGCGATATGTCGTGCGGCAGGGCGGGGGCGATCCGCTGCCCTGGTACCGGGAGCGGTGTGCCCGTCAGGAGGGTCTGGCGCCGGGGGTCGTGATCGGGCTCGCGGAGTGCGGGGAGCGGGTGGACGCAGAGCTGCTGTGGCCGCTGCTCGACCACCCGGCGGCGGGAGTGCGGGCACGGGCCGTGGCGGGGCTGCGGGTGCTGGACGTGGTGGACGTACGACGGCTGCTGCCGCTTCTCGACGATCGGGCGCCCGGTGTGGTGCGGGAGGCCACCACGGCGCTGTTGCCGTCGGCCGGGTCGCTGGACGCCGGCCGGCTGATGGAGCGGCTCGCGGTGGAGCGGCCCCGGCATGTGCGGGTCGCCGCGTTCCGGCTGCTGCACGCGCAGGACGGGCTCGTCCGGCTGCGGGCCTCCGTCGCGCTGCTCGACGACCCGGACGACAAGCACCGGCAGTGGGCCCGGCAGGCCGTGCAGCACTGGCACCCGACGGCGGACGTGCCGCGCGGGACGGTGGAGGTGGGTGAACTCCTGGACCGGGGGCGGCATCTGTTCAGCGAGTACGTGCTGAAGCGGCGCAAGTGGGAGGCCGGGCTCAAGGCCTGAGCCTTTGCTGGGTCTAGAGGTGATCGCGACCGCTTCATGGTGGGGGCGGGTGCACACTGGGCTGTGGGGCGAGTGCCTGACTGCGGGGTGATGCAGATGCAGAGCCGTTTCCGGAGCGATCGGCGGCTGACCGTGCGGATGACGGTCACGCTTTTTCTGCTCGGACTGCTGTACGTGGCCTTCGTCGCCGCGTTGATCGTGTTGCTGAGGTCCTGGGTGCTGGTCCTGGTGATCGCCGCGGGGATGCTGGGCGCGCAGTACTGGTTCTCCGACCGGGTCGCGCTGTTCGCGATGCGGGGGCGGGTCGTTGAGCGGGAGGAGTATCCGGAGTTGCACGGGGTCGTCGACCGGCTGTGTGCCCTCGCGGACATGCCCAAGCCCGTGGTCGCCGTGTCGGACATCGACATGCCGAATGCCTTCGCCACCGGGCGGAATCCGGATCATGCCGTGGTGTGTGTGACGACGGGCCTGCTGCGGCGGCTGGAGCCCGCGGAGCTGGAGGGCGTGCTCGCCCATGAGCTGTCGCACGTGGCGCACAAGGACGTCGCCGTCATCACCGTCGCGTCCTTCCTCGGTGTCCTCGCGGGGCTCATCGTGCGGTTCGCGTTCTACTCGCAAGTCTTCAGCGGGCGCAAGGACCAGAACACCGCCGTCGTCTTCGCGGGGGTGATGGGGGTCTCCGCGGCCGTGTACGCCCTGTCCTTCCTGCTCATCCGGGCGCTGTCCCGGTACCGGGAGCTGGCCGCCGACCGGGCCGCCGCACAGCTGACCGGACGGCCCTCTGCGCTGGCCTCCGCGCTCACCAAGGTCTCCGGGGACATCGCGAGGATCCCCAGCAAGGATCTGCGGACCGCGCAGGCGTTCAACGCCTTCTACTTCACCCCGGCTCTCGGGTCCGAGCCCGGCATCGCCCGGCTCTTCTCCACCCACCCGAGCCTGGAACAGCGGCTGGATCAACTGGGCCGGATCTCCACCGAGTTGGGTGAGGCCGCGACCCCGGGGAAGGCGGACTGACACCCATGGGGCTGCTGGACATTCTGCTCGGGCGCACAAAACCGGTCGCACCCGATCTCGACCAGCTCTTCGCACTGCCGTCGGCGGCCGTCACCCTGGAGGCCGCCGCGGGGTTCACCCCGACCGGCAGCGGGGCGGTGTGCTTCGCCACGGTCGAGGGCGCCGCGTTCGAGCAGACGCACCGCGAGGTGCAGGCGCTCCTGGACGCGGACGCCGACCGCGACGGCCCCCCGGTCCGGCTGCGGCGCGACGAGTACGGCTACTCCTGGCTGGTCTCCGAGCGGGCCCCCGACGAGCTTCCCCAGCTCGTGAACGACCTGCACGCGGTGAACGCCTCGATGGAGGTCAACGGCTTCGGGCCGCAACTGCTGTGCTCGCTGGCCGGCTTCCGTGACGGCGAGGGCCGTACGCTCGCGCTGGTCTACCTCTACAAGCGCGGCACCTGGTTCCCGTTCGCGCCACTGCCCGACGGAGGGCAGCGGCGCGACAACGCGCTGGAACTGCGGGTCAGAGCGGCGCTCGGGGACGATCTGCGGATCGAGCAGGATCTGAGCCGCTGGTTCCCGGTGTGGGGCGCCCCCGGCCTGTGACGCCGATGACCGGGGACGGCCCGGGAAGGGCTCACTTGCCCTTCTTCTCGCGCTCCTGACGGCGGGACTCGAAGGGGCGCTCGCGGCGGTAGCGGCGCTCCCACTTGGCCTGCTTGTCGCGGCGCTCCCGGTACGCCCGGTAGTCGCTGGGCATGACCCCGGACGAGGAACCGCCCCGGGAGGGCGTCGAGGACGCGCCGCGCCCGTACTGCGTGTACAGGAAGAGCACCGCGGCGGCGGCGAGCCAGTAGACGCTGTTTCCGAATCCTAGGACGACCAGGACCGCAGCCCCGGCCATGACGATGGTGCCCATCACGGGCCTCCGTGTGCGTGTTGGGTGAGCAGCAGAGTAGCCCCGGGACCGCCCGGTGAAACCGGCCCTGCGGCAAGCGGTGGGAAGCAGCTCCGCAATGCGTGTCCAGCGTAGGGAGCCGGTCACACCGTGTGCATCTCCTTTTGCCCCTCCCTGGCGTGCGCCCCGCATTCCGGCGCCCTAGAGTCGGGCGAAACGCCACATTGCGCCAATAAGGGGTGTTACCGGATGAGTGATCTCTTCGTCGTCGCCTACAACGACCTCGCCACCGCCAACCAGGTCCGCGAGAAGGTGATCGAGCTGTCCAAGCAGCATCTCGTCGAGCTGGAGGACATCGTGGTCGTCGAGCGGCGCGAGGACGGCAAGATCAAGCTGCACCAGGCCCTCAACCACACCGCCGCGGGCGCGGCGGGCGGCGCCCTGTGGGGCGGGGTGATCGGGCTGCTCTTCCTGGCCCCGCTGCTCGGTGCCGCGGTGGGTGCGGCGGCCGGCGCCGCCGGGGGCGCGGTCACCGACACCGGCATCAACGACAACTTCATGAAGGACCTCAGCCAGAACCTCCGGCCGGGCGCCGCCGCCCTGTTCGTCCTGGTCAAGCAGGCCGCCCAGGACAAGGTGATCCCGCAACTCGCGCCGTTCGGCGGCCAGTTGGTGCAGACCTCGCTGAGCCAGGCCGACGAGGACCATCTGCGCGAGGCGATCGCGGCAGCGCGGGCGCCGAAGGCGGAAACGGCTTCCTGACGCCGGGGCCGCCATGAGTGAATGAGGTCATGATCTCCTCGTTCACTCAGCACCACGACGGCGAACGGCTCAGCGGGTGTACGGCGGCGGTGGCCCGGACCGGGCCACCGCCGTTCTGCTGCACGGGGCGGGCAACGGCAGCAAGGAGCGGCTGACGCCGATCGCGGAGGAGTTCGTGGGCCGGGGCTGCGGCGTCCTGGCCCTCGACTTCTCCGGACACGGCGAATCCACTGGTGAGCTGCGGGAGTTGAGCCTGCGCCGGCGCTTCGAGCAGGCCGTCGCGGTGATCGACGCCCGGGTGCCGGCGGACGGGCCGCTGATTCTCGTCGGGTTCAGCATGAGCGGGCAGACGGTGGCGGATCTCGTACGGCACTACGGCGAGCGCGTGACAGCGATCGGGCTGTGCTCGCCGGCGGTGTACGCGGCCGAGGCGTGGGACGTGCCGTTCGGCGACGGGGACAGCCGGTTCAGCGCGATCCTGCGCACCCCGGACAGCTGGCGCGGGGCGCCCGCACTGGACGCGCTGCGGGCGTACGAGGGGCGGGCGGTGCTCGCGGTGCCGGGACACGACGAGGTCATCCCGCCCGATGTGACGGAGGCCGTCCAGGACGCGCTGGCCGCGCGGTCGCAGTACACGCGCCTCGACATCCCGGACGCGCCGCACCGGTTGGGCCTCTGGTTCCACGATCACGCCGACGACCGGCGGGAGTTCGTCGACGCGCTGCTGGTCGAGGGCTGGACGGCGACCCGCGCCTGGGTGGCCAAGCAGCTGCCCGCGGGCCGTTCGGTCACCACCACCCGTTCCCTGTCCGGGGGTTGGAGCTCGCAGATGCGCGCGCTCACCCTCGACGACGGCTCCGACCTGGTCCTGCGGTCCTTCGTGAAGCCCTTCTTCCGGCACCACGCGCCCGGCCTCCTGAACCGCGAGGCGTCGATCCTCACGCTGCTCGCCGGCCAGGACGGTATCCCGGCCCCCGAGCTGCTCGCCGTGGACGCCACCGCCGAACACAGCGATCACCCGAGCCTGTTGATGACCCGGCTGCCGGGCCGGCTGCGGGTCGACGAGGAGGATCTCGTACGGCGGCTCGACCTGCTGGCGGCCCAACTCGTCCGGATCCACCGGGTCGTACCCGACGAGCGCCCGCGCGCCTATCAGGCCTGGACGTCACCGGAGCGGGTGCGCGTGCCCGGGGGCGCGCTGTGGGAGCGGGCCGTGGACGTCATCCGGCGCGAGCCGCCGTCGTACGAAGGTGTCTTCCTGCACCGGGACTTCCACCCCGGCAACGTGCTCTTCAGCGACGACTCGCGGATCAGCGGTGTCGTCGACTGGGTCGAGACCTCGTGGGGCCCCGCCGACCTGGACGTCGCCCACTGCTCGACGGCGCTCGCGCTGCTGCACGGGCCGGAGCACGGGCTCGGGTTCCGGGACCGCTACGAGGCCCACGGCGGACGTCGGCTCGCGGAGGGCACGGATCACCTGTACTGGCGGCTGCTCGACTCCCTCGCCTACGCCCCCGACGCCGGGAAACTGGCGGGGCCGTGGCGCGAGCTGGGGCGGACCGAGCTGACGCCGGAGGTGCTGGGCGGGCGCCTGGAGGCCTATGTGGACGGGCTGTTGGAGCGGTACGCCTGAGACCTTCCTCGCGGGCCGTCAGAGTTCCGGGGCCGCTCTCACCACTCCCGCGGCGACCGCGGCGGTCAGGGTGGTGTGGTCGGTGACGGTCTGGTCGGCGTAGGTCCGGGCGAACTCGGCGACGGCCTGGTCGAAGGTGTCGGACTTGCCCAGATAGGCGGCGATGGCGATGCGGTCGCCGGAGCGGGCGTGGGCCCGCGCGAGGGCGGTGCCGCAGAGGCGGGCGTACGAGGTGAGGGCGGCCGGGGTCATACCGGCGACGCCCGCCGAGCCCTTCATGTCGCGCAGCTGGCGCCAGTAGAAGGCCCGCCCCTGGGGCCCGGTCATCCAGCCCAGGAAGATGTCACTGGCCGCCTGGAGCAGGCGCTGGCCGACCACCACGCGGTGTCCTTGGTGGACGTAGGGGCCACGCGGCAGATGTTCTTCCAGTACGGAGTTCCGCGCCTCCTTGATCTGCAGGAACAGCGGGTCGTCCGCGTCCCGTCCGGCGAGCAGGACGATGAAGCAGCGGGTGCCGACACTGCCGACGCCGACGACCTTGCGGGCGGCGTCGACGAAGCGGTAGCGGTCCAGCAGGAGGCGGCGCTCCTCGGAGAGGGTGGAGCGGTAGTCGCTGAAGATCTTGCGCAGGGACGCCATGTCGGAGGTGCCGGCGGGCTCCAGCAGCGGTGGGTCGTTGATGATGCGGTGGCGTCCGTCGACGACCTCCGTCAGCTTGCCGAGCGCCTGAAGGCTGGTGCGGCGGCGGGCCCGGGTCAGGCTCGACTCGACGCGCTTTCGGTGCCGGGCCGAGCGGACGAGCGGGAGCAGGGTGTCGGCGTCCGTCCGCTCGTACCAGACGGCCAGTTCGCCGAGCCCCGCGAGTCGGTGCATGGACGTGCGGTACGCGGCCGTCGCCTCCACGGCGGCGCGGTGCGCCTTCGGCTCGCTGTGGCCGTTCTCGCGGGCGGCCACGACGACGCTCGCGGCGAGCCGTTTGACGTCCCATTCGAACGGGCCGGGGAACGTCTCGTCGAAGTCGTTCAGGTCGAAGAGCAGGGAGCGTTCCGGTGAGGCGTACAGGCCGAAGTTGAGGAGGTGCGCGTCGCCGCAGAGTTGCACGGTGAGGCCGGTGCGGGGCTGGGCGGCGAGGTCCGCGGCCATCACCGCGGCGGCGCCGCGCAGGAAGGCGAAGGGGGAGGCGGTCATACGGCCGTAGCGGATCGGGAGGAGTTCCGGGAGGCGGTCGCGGCCCTGGCGCTCCAGTACGGCGACGGGGTCCGGGCGGTCGATGGAGGGGATCCAGGTGGCGTGGGCGGAGCGGGGGGTGCGTTTGCGGGCGGCTCGGCCTTGGGTGGCTCGGTCGGCGGGAGTGCGGGGCGTGCTGGTGCCGGGGGTGGTCATCTGCCGCCCTGCCTGTGCATCGCGCCTCCCGGGTCTGGCGTGCCACCTCCTGCTCCTGTTCGCAGGGAAGCGTGGGACGGGGGGTGGCGCATGTCGGGTACGGCGATCGGGTGACGGGGTGTGGGTGCCCCCGAGGGTTTTCGCCCCCGCCGCCCTTATCCGTTCCCATCCCCAGGGGCTGCCGCCCCTTCGACCCCGCCCCAGGGGGCTCCGCCCCCTGGACCCCCATCGGCCCTGAAGGGGCCTCGTCCTCAAACGCCGGACGGGCTGAAAGATGCAGGCCGTTGTCAGTGGGGGCGGGGAGGATGTGAGGCAGCGGATGAGTGGAGGTCGGTATGGGTGGTGGGCCGGAGCGGTATGTGGGGGTCGGGGAGCGGCGGGGGCGGATCGGGGTGCGGCATCTGCTCGGGCGGGAGGTGAGGGCTGGGCGGCCGGAGGAGGTGGCCGCGGCGCTTGTTGCCTTGCACGGGAGTGATCCGGCGACCGTGTATCTGGCCGTGGGGGCTCGGTTGGCGGAGTCGGTGAAGACCGTGGGTGAGACCGAGCGGGCGTTGTACGAGGATCGTGCGCTGGTGCGGATGCACGGCATGCGGCACACGGTGTTCGTGTTCCCCGCCGAGCTGGTCGCGGTCGTGCACGCCTCGACGGGCGTGACCGTCGCCGCGCGGGAGCGTGCCTCGCTGGTCAAGGACATGGCCAAGGCGGGGGCGCCGGATGCCGTGTGGCTGGCGGAGGTCGAGGCGTCGGCGCTGGCCGCGCTGCGGCGGCGGGGTGAGGCGACGGCGTCCGAACTGGCCTTGGACGAGCCGCGGTTGCGGGAGCAGTTCGCGTACGCCGTGGGGAAGAGCTACGAGGGTGTGCACACCGTCTCGACGCGGCTGCTGAGGGTGTTGGGGGTCGAGGGGAAGGTCGTACGGGGGCGGCCGCTCGGTTCCTGGACGTCCTCGCAGTTCCGCTGGGCCGTGGCGCCCGCGCATCCGGAACTCGACGTCGCCGAGGCGCAGGCGGCCCTGCTCGGGCGCTGGCTCGCGGTGTGCGGGCCGGCCACGGAGGACGACCTCAAGTGGTGGACGGGCTGGAAGGTGACGGAGGTCCGGCGGGCGCTGGCCGCGATCGGGGCGCGGGCGGTGGCCCTGGACGAGGGCACGGGGTGGGTCACGGCGCAGGACGTCGAGCCGGTGGCCGGGCCCGTGGAGCCCTGGGCCGCGCTGCTGCCCGCCCTCGATCCGACGGCGATGGGGTGGCGGCAGCGGGACTGGTATCTGGCGCCGGAACTACGGCCCCTGCTCTTCGACCGCAGCGGCAACGTGGGACCGACGGTGTGGTGGAACGGGCGGGTGGTGGGCGGCTGGGCCCAGCGCGCCGACGGGGAGATCGTGTGGCGGGTGCTGGAGAGGGAGGGGGTGGGGCGTGAGGCGGAAGCGGCGATCGAGGCGGAGGCGGAGCGCTTGCGGGGGTGGGTGGGGGCGACCCGGGTGACGCCGCGGTTCCGGACACCCTTGGAGCGGGAGTTGGCCGCGTAAGGGGTGGCCGGCGGCGAGACGGCGCCGGGTGCCCCGAGCGGCACGGGGTACCCGGCGCCATGACTCACCGTGCGTAACGCATCAGCGCCCGCACCATGTGGCACGTCGTGTCCGACGGCGGATGGACGCCGATCGTCTCCGCCGTGGCCCTTATCGTCTCGTTGCGGGCCTGGTTGGGCAGATAGACGCCCGAGTCGAGCAGGGCGATGGCGAGCCGCATCGCCTTGAGGCGGCGGTTGTGCGTGATGTACCACTCGCGCGGGCGTCCGGGCGGCAGCGCGCGCTTCTCCACGGGCGCGTACGGCAGGTCCAGCAGCACCGGGTGCTGAGCGGTCGACTGGGTGGGCAACGGCTTCAGTGCGGCAGCGGGCACAGGCATCCTCCTGTCGCGGTCAGGGCGTCCTCGGGGGGCCACGACGCCCCCCGCAACACCCTCGAACACTTCTACTATTCTACCCTCCGCCACTGACAAAAGGCCCTGGCCACAAGGCTTTCGGGGCCGCTGTGACCCAGGTGGAGAACGGGTTTTCGCGTACCGTGGACGGCATGGAGATCTGGATCAACCCGGCCTGTTCCAAGTGCCGCAGCGCCCTCACTCTGCTCGACGCCGAGGGCGCCGACTACACCGTCCGCCGCTACCTGGAGGACGTACCGAGCGAGGCCGAGATCAAGGACGTACTCGACCGTCTCGGCCTCGAACCGTGGGACATCACCCGTACCCAGGAGGCCGCCGCCAAGGAGCTCGGGCTCAAGGACTGGGCCCGGGACGAGCCCTCGCGGGACCGCTGGATCAAGGCGCTCTCCGAGCACCCCAAGCTGATCCAGCGGCCGATCATCACGGCGGAGGACGGGACGGCGGTGGTCGGCCGTACCGACGAGGCCGTACGGGATGCTCTGTCCCGTTGAGCAAGTGATTGTCCGGCGGCGGGAGTTGGGGGCGTCGACGCTGTTACCCTCCGCCGCCATGACCTTCGGTGATCAAGGAACGCCGTACGGGGCCGCGGACCCGTACACCCAGTGGGTGGTTGAGCAGGAGCGGATACGCCGACGGCGGCGCACCCGGCGCGCGGTGGCCGCGGGGACGGGTGCCGTCCTCGTCGCGGCGATCACCGCGGGAGGCTTCCGGTACGCGGGCGGCGACGGTGATCGGGAGGCGGCCGCTCCCCCGCCGTCGGCGGCCGCGTCCGTCACCGCGTCCCCGCCCTCAGGCGCCCCGTCCACGCTGCCCTCCTTGCTCTCCCGGCCTGTGATCCGTCCGGAGCAGGCCTTCCCCGCGAAGAGCGTGCGGCTCGACGACGGCTCCCGGTACGAGCGCGTCGACCTGGCCACCACCACCGACTGCTCCGAGGGCATGTCGCCGGAGCTGGCCGCGCTGATCCAACAGGGGCAGGGGTGCGAGCGGTTGACCGCCGCGCTGTTCACGGACGCCGAGCGGCGGTCGCAGGTGACGGTGACCGTGCTGAGCTTCCGGACCGTCCAGGACGCCTCGAAGGTGTTCGCGATGGCCTCGATGGACCCGGTGGCCTATCAGGTGGTGTCGCTCGATCCGCCGCCGGAAGCGGGGCTGCCGACCGTGCCGCCCGGGTCGGCGGGCGTGTTCCGGCGGTTGATGACCGTGCGGTCCGTGGTGTTCGCCAACGGGCAGTGGGGGGACGGGGCGGAGACCGACGAGGCCGCGATCACCGAGGAGACCGAGGATCTCCTCCAGTACGCCGACGACAACGTGGTGGCGTACGAGGATCCAAGTTCCTTGTGACGCAGGTTACTTCAGTGACTCCTGTAAACCGCTGAGTAACCTCGTTCGGTATCTCGTACATAGCGGCGTACGCTCCCCGACCTCTCAGGAGGCGCGCATGTCGCGTAGGAGAACTGTCAGTACGGGCAAGAAGGTCGCGCTGTTCGTCGGTGCGGCCGCGGTGGCGGGTGGTGGGGCCTTCGTCATGGCGAGCACCTCGAACGCCTCGCAGGCTCCGCAGAACGTGCGGACCAAGGCCGACTCGGCCGTCTGCCAGGGGCTCGCCACCGCCCTCGGCAACAACCAGAAGTTCATCGACGGTCAACGGGCCGCACCGGACGCGCAGTCCACGGCCCGGATCGCCAACCGCGAGGCCGTCATCGCACAGATCAAGGTGCAGCAGAAGGCGTCCGGATGCGCTGTTGGGGAGTCGGCTCAGGACTCCCAGGCGGCACAGCCGGCCACGCCGAGCGCCGCGGCGAGCGCGGCCCCGAGTGCGGTACCGAGCGCACCGGCCGCCGTCTCGGGGCAGCAGGTCTGCAACGGCTCCACGGTGACCCTCTCCGGCGAGGCCGGGGCGCCCGCCGCCTCCAGCAACCAGTTCCCGGCGGGGACGAAGCTGAAGGTCACCAACCTGGACAACAACAAGTCCACGACGGTGGAGGTCACGTCGGTCTCCGGCAGCTGCGCGCTGCTGAACAACGCCGCTTTCGAGCAGGTCCGCGAGCCCGGGAAGTTCCTGATCCGACGGGCTCTGATCGAGAAGGTGGGGTGAGGCCGACGGCGTAGAACCCCGTACGTGTCACGGGTCCCGCTGTTCGCGGCCACGAACAGCGGGACCTACACGTCTTCGGCAACCGCATCGCATACGAGCCCGTCGGAGCGTGTCGCCGCCCAGCCGTCAGCAGGGGTTTCTGTCGGCTTTCTGTGTCGGCTTGTGCACACCGGCCGTCCTCACGCCGTGAGACGCGCCACAGAACCACCAGGTAACACGGGGTTCACATCAGAGCAATGATCGGGAAATCGCCTGTTGACAGGCTGCCGGGCATCAAGCGCGGCGTTTCAGTGCCGCAGCGCCGCAGCACCCGCACATGCGCCTAGAGACCCACCCCGAAGGATGTGTCCCGTGACCTTCAAGGCTGAGTACATCTGGATCGACGGCACCGAGCCGACGGCCAAGCTTCGCTCGAAGACCAAGATACTCGCCGACTCCGCCAAGGGCGCCGAGCTGCCGATCTGGGGCTTCGACGGTTCTTCCACGAACCAGGCCGAGGGGCACTCCTCCGACCGCGTGCTCAAGCCGGTGTTCACCTGCCCGGACCCGATCCGTGGCGGCGACGACATCCTGGTGCTGTGCGAGGTCCTCGACATCGACTTCACTCCGCACTCCTCCAACACCCGCGCCGCGCTGGCCGAGGTCGCCGAGAAGTTCGCCGCTCAGGAGCCGATCTTCGGCATCGAGCAGGAGTACACCTTCTTCAAGGACGGCTACCCGCTCGGCTTCCCCAAGGGCGGCTTCCCGGCCCCCCAGGGCGGCTACTACTGCGGTGTCGGCGCCGACGAGATCTTCGGCCGTGACGTCGTCGAGGCGCACCTGGACAACTGCCTGAAGGCGGGCCTGGCGATCTCCGGCATCAACGCCGAGGTCATGCCCGGCCAGTGGGAGTTCCAGGTCGGCCCGGTCTCTCCGCTGGAGGTCTCCGACCACCTGTGGATCGCCCGCTGGCTGCTCTACCGCACCGCCGAGGACTTCGGCGTCTCCGCCACCCTGGACCCCAAGCCGGTCAAGGGCGACTGGAACGGCGCGGGCGCGCACACCAACTTCTCCACCAAGGCGATGCGCGAGACGTACGAGGCGATCATCACCGCCGCCGAGTCGCTCGGTGAGGGCTCCAAGCCGCTCGACCACGTCAAGAACTACGGCGCCGGCATCGACGACCGGCTCACCGGTCTGCACGAGACCGCCCCGTGGAACGAGTACTCCTACGGTGTCTCCAACCGTGGCGCCTCGGTCCGTATCCCGTGGCAGGTCGAGAAGGACGGCAAGGGTTACATCGAGGACCGCCGTCCGAACGCCAACGTCGACCCGTACCTGGTGACGCGTCTGATCGTCGACACGTGCTGCTCCGCGCTGGAGAAGGCCGGTCAGGTCTGATCCGCCCGCCAGTAGCTTCCCGAGGGGCGTCCACCCGCGTGGTGGACGCCCCTCGGTGCGTTGTCAGTGGGACATGCGAAGGTAGGGGCATGGAGATCGACGGGGGCCCGCTCGACATCAAGGTCCACACGGAGAACAACGAGACACACACCCGGATTTCGGCCGCGCGCCTGCGTGAGCTGGTGCACCGGATCGGGGGCAGCGGCGATCACTTCCTGATCGTGCAGCGGATACCGGACCGGCCGGCGGTGTTCATCCAGGTCGCCCACTCACCGGGTGGGGTCTACGAGTTCCAGCACCGCACCGGCTCCGTCCCCCACATGTGGGTGACCGAGGTGACGGACCCGGACCTCGTCGCGGACGTGATGGCGCGCTGGGCACGGCAGGAGCAGGACTGGGACGCCTCGGTCACCTGGCAGCGCGACGAGCTCGCGGCGCCCCAGGAGGTGCCCCCGCCCGACCCGGAGGTCGCCGCGCAGGCCGAGACGTATGTGCGCGAGACGCTCGCCGACGGCTATCTCGGCATCGAGGAGATCATCCGCGAGACCGTGTACATGGTGGAGGACCGGCTCACCACCGCCCAGGCCCGCCCGATCGTCGAGCGGCTGTGGCTGGAGCGGGTCGAGGAGCAGGAGACCTGGTCGGGGCCGACCGACCCGGACCGCCTGGAGCGGGCGTTCGCCGCGCTGGAGAGCGACGGCATCGTCGCGCGGGAGAACTTCACCTGCTGCGGCGGCTGCGGGAAGGCGGAGATCGGCGCCGAGATGGCGGACGCGGGCGCCCGGGGCTTCGTCTTCTTCCACTACCAGTGCACCCGCAGCGCGGCCGAGCACGACGAACTCACCCTCTACTACGGAGACATCGACAACAGCCCGGAGGCCACCGCCGCCGTGGGCCGCAAGATCGTCGCCGCTCTCGAGGCCGCCGGGTTGTCCACGGAGTGGGACGGCAGTCCGGACAAGACCATCACCGTCACTCCCCTGGTCTGGCGCAAACGCCTGGTGGGGTGAGGCACACCACGCTCGATCTCACATCGAGGAAGCGTCCAAGCAGTGAGAGGAGTCTCCTGTTGCGGGCCTGTGTCTGCTTCAATGAGCGCATGGCCAGCTTCCAGAACCCCAGCGCGACAGGTCGCCATGACCTCGAGCCGTTCTGGCCCTCTCGTCAGCACCATGACTTCGACCGGGTGTGTTGCCGCGCGGTGAACGCGCGGGCCCTCTAAAGCCGTACACCCCTTCGGCCTTCGGCCAGCGCGCAGTCGACGTACGTCCACCGACGAACCTCCTCGCGCGAAAAGAGCTGACTTCTCATGGCGACCACTCGTTCCCTGTCCACCGCCCCTCTCCCCACCCCTTCCGAGAGCGGCGCACGGCATCGGCTCCGGGCCGTCGGCCCGGACGACGTCCCCGGCGTGGTGGACTTCCTGCCGCCCGGCGCCACCTGGCTGCCCGCTCCGCAGCACACCCTGCCCACCCTGCCGGGCCAGCCGCCGATGATCGGCTACCTGGTGCTCGTCCCGGCCGACCAGCAGCCGCCGCTGCTGCCGGACCCGGCGGGCCGGGCCGGCGAGGCCGACGGCGACCCGCTCGTCCGGATCGACACCGTGCAGCGCACCGCCGAGGTGAACGGCGCGGAACTCGACCTCACCTACCTGGAGTTCGAACTCCTCGCCCATCTCGTCGCGCACCCGCACCGGGTGCACACCCGCGACCAGCTGGTCACCACGGTGTGGGGCTACGGACATGTGGGCGACGGCCGTACCGTCGACGTCCACATCGCCCGGCTGCGCCGCAAGCTGGGCGCCGAGAACCGCCAGGCCATCCAGACGATCCGCCGGGTCGGCTACAAGTACTCCCCGCCGACCGGGCGCTGACGGCACCGGCCCTCTGCTGACGGCAGAGATCCGTCCCGTACGGCCGCTTCGGCGGGCAGAGTCTGTGACATGAGACTTCTGGTGCTGGGTGGTACGGAGTTCGCGGGACGGGCCGTCGTCGAGGCGGCCCTCGGGCGCGGCTGGGACGCGACCGTCTTCCATCGTGGACGGCACACACCCGTGGCCGGGGTGCGGTCGCTGCACGGCGACCGCACCGCGCCCGACGGGCTCGCCGCACTGGCCGGGAGCGGCGGCTCCTGGGACGCCGTCGTCGACACCTGGTCGGCGGCGCCGTCCGCGGTGCGCGACGCGGCCCGGCTGCTGCGGGGCCGCGCCGGGCGGTACGTGTATGTGTCGAGCTGCTCGGTGTACGCCTGGGCGCCGCCCGCCGGTTACACCGAGGACGCTCCCCTGGTGGAGGGCGCCTCGTCCGACGCCGGGCAGCGCGACTACGCCCGCGACAAGCTGGGCGGCGAGCTGGCCGCGACCGAGGTCTTCGGCGCGGACCGCTCGCTGCTCGTCCGGTCGGGGCTGCTGATCGGGCCGTACGAGAACATCGGGCGGCTGCCGTGGTGGCTGACCCGGATCGCGCGCGGCGGTCCGGTGCTGGCGCCCGGACCACGGGACCTGCCGCTCCAGTACGTCGACGTCCGCGACCTCGCCGAATGGATCCTGGACGGGGTGGAGCGGGAGCTGAGCGGGCCGTACAACCTGATGAGCGAGCGCGGGCACACCACCATGGGCGCGCTCCTGGACGCCTGCTCGAAGGTGACCGGGGGCGCCGCCGACCTGCGGTGGACCGACCCGGACGTGGTGCTCGGCGCGGGCATCGAGCCGTGGACCCAGCTGCCGGTGTGGGTGCCGCCGGGCAGTGATCTGGAGGCCGCGCTGCACAGTGCCGACGTCTCGCGGGCCGTCGGGGCGGGGCTGCGCTGCCGGCCGGTCGAGGAGACCGTGGCCGACACCTGGAGCTGGCTGCGGGAGATCGGCGGCACCGCGCCCCAGCGGCCCGACCGGCCCGCGGTGGGGCTCGACCCGGCGGTGGAGGAGAAGGTGCTGGGCCTGGACGGGGGTGTACCCAGCACCACCTCCTGACCCGGTGTCCAAGCCCCGTGCCCCGCCCGCCTCCCTCGGCCAGACTGGCTGCCATGGACATCGAGACGCAGCGCGACAGCGGTCGCACAGGGGCAAAAGGCATAGGGCGGGCGGCGGTTCGGGGGCTGGCGCTGGCGCTGGTGGCGCTGCCGGGGGCCGTGCTCTGCTTCACCCTCTCCCTGGTGTCCTTCGCGCTGATCCCGATCGGGGTCGGGATCGTCACCACACCGTGGGTGCTGACCGGCGTACGGGCGTTCGCGGACTGGCGGCGGGTGCTCGCCGCCGAGTGGGGCGGGGTACGGATCCCGTCGGCGTACCGGCCGATCCCCGAGGGCGCCAACCCGTGGACGCGCACCTTCGGCATGCTGCGGGACCCGGCGACCTGGCGGGACCTGCGCTGGCTGCCGGTCGACATGACGGCGGGCTATCTCACCGCGCTGCTGCCGGCCGTGCTCGTGCTCTACCCCCTGGAGGGATTCGCGCTGGCGGCGGGGCTGTGGCGGGTGTTCCCCGACGGGTACTGGTACGGGTTCGTCCCCGTCACCGGGCAGGCCTCGGCGCTGGCCGCCGCCGCCCTCGGGCTCGTCATCCTCTTCTTCGGCCACTTCTTCGCACCCCGGGCGCTCCAGGCCCACTTCCGGCTCACCAAGGCCGTTCTCGGCGCCAACCAGGGTGAACTCGCCGAGCGGGTCCGGGTGCTGACCGAGACGCGGCGCGACGCGGTGGACACCTCCGCCGCCGAACTGCGGCGCATCGAGCGGGATCTGCACGACGGGGCGCAGGCCCGGCTGGTCGCCATGGGCATGGACCTGGGCACCATCGAGATGCTCCTCGACAAGGACCCGGCGAAGGCCAAGGAACTGCTCGCGCAGGCCCGCAAGTCCTCCGTCGACGCCCTCGCCGAACTGCGCGACCTGGTCCGCGGCATCCATCCGCCGGTGCTCGCCGAGCGCGGACTCGGGGACGCCGTGAAGGCGTTGGCGCTGCGGCTGCCGCTGCCCTCCGACGTGACGGTGGAGCTGCCCGGGCGGGCGGAGGCGCCGGTCGAGTCGGCGGCGTACTTCGCGATCAGCGAGATCCTCACCAACGCCGTGAAGCACTCCGGCGCCGACCGGCTCTGGATCGACCTGCACCATGCCGAGGGCATGCTGCGGATCACCGTCACCGACGACGGCAAGGGCGGTGCGGCGATCGGGGCGGGCTCGGGTCTGGCCGGGGTCGAGCGCCGGCTGGGTACATTCGACGGCGTCCTGGCCGTCAGCAGCCCCGCGGGCGGTCCCACCATGGTGACCATGGAGATCCCTTGCGCGTTGTCCTAGCCGAAGACCTGTTCCTCCTGCGTGACGGACTGGTCCGGCTGCTGGAAGCCCACGGCTTCGAGATCGCCGCGGCCGTCGAGTCCGGCCCCGAGCTCGCCCGCGCGCTGGCCGAGCTGGAGCCGGACGTCGCCGTGGTCGACGTACGGCTGCCTCCCACGCACACCGACGAGGGCCTGCAGTGTGCGCTCGACGCCCGCCGGGCGCGGCCCGGGCTTCCCGTGCTGGTGCTGTCGCAGCACGTGGAGCAGCTGTACGCGCGCGAGCTGCTGGCCGACGGCACCGGCGCGGTGGGGTACCTGCTGAAGGACCGGGTGTTCGACGCGGCGCAGTTCGTGGACGCCGTGCACCGGGTGGCGGCGGGCGGCACCGCGATGGACCCCCAGGTCATCCAGCAGTTGCTGAGCCGGCGGGCCGCCGCGGACCAGCCGCTGGGCCGGCTGACCCCGCGGGAGCTGGAGGTGCTGGAGCTGATGGCGCAGGGCCGGTCCAACGCGGCGATCGCGGGACAGCTCGTCGTCACAGAACGGGCCATTGCCAAGCACACCTCCAACATCTTCACCAAACTGGACCTCGAGGTGTCGGACGACGACAACCGACGCGTTCTCGCGGTCCTCGCCTATCTGGACCAGGGCCGGTGAACGGTTGCTGATTTTCTGTAACCTCCGCTGTTCAGGCGATTGTTGAGGCCCAGCGGCCGAGTAATCCTCTGATTTGTTTGTGAGGCGACTGAACACCCGTGGGGTCACGTCCGTATGGAACGACGCCGCTTCACTCCTGTCGGGCGACTCGACGCCCCGCAAGGAAGTCAGAGGAGTTCCATGGGACGCAACATTCGCAAACGCCGTACGTCGATGACCGCCAAGGTCGTGGCCGGGTCGGCAGCCCTAGCGCTCGGTGGGGGCGGGCTTGTATGGGCGAACTTCTATGCCTCGGCGCATGAGTCGGGGTCCGGTCAGAACCAGGTGAAGGCCGCCGGGGCACAGATCGCCACGATCCAGTGCCCGGACGTCGGCCAGAAGCTGACGAACGTCCCGAACGGGGCCCGGTCCGGCGTGAGCACGGAGCTGGCGAACCTGGACAAGCAGATCACCGAGGCCTACGCCCGCCTCGCCTCCACGCGCCAAGCACAGACGAACGACTCGGGGTTCGTGCAGAACGCGATCCTCGGCCCGCTGAAGGACAAGCGGACCGCGGCTCTGGACCGGATCCGGATCAACATCCAGCGCGCCGGCGGTGCCAACCCCAACCTGGGCCAGCTCGCCGGATGCACCGGAGTACCGGCCGAACAGCCGCAGACCAACGACGGCGAGGCCGGCCAGGACGGCGGTCAGCAGCAGGACGGCGGCCAGCAGCAAGGCGGCGGTCAGCAGCAAGGTGACGGTCAGCAGCAGGGCGGCGGTCAGCAGCAGGGCGGCGGTCAGCAGCAAGGCGGCGGCCAGCAGAACGGCCAGGGGGGCAACGGCCCGACGGCCGCCGACTTCGTGGACATCACGCAGGTCCAGGCCAACGCCCAGCTCGGTGTGGGCGCCAACGGACTCGCCGCCAACGGCCGGTCGGGTTCGCGCGGCACCTTCACCACCAAGTGCGGCACCAACGGGAACGACAACCACAACACGGACAACGTGATCGTGGCCCCCGGCGTCTCCAACGGTGCCCACCACCTGCACGACTACGTCGGCAACCAGAGCAACGACGCGTTCGCGAGCGACCAGGAGCTGGCGGCGGCACAGACCAGCTGCCAGAACCAGGGCGACAAGTCGTCGTACTTCTGGCCGGTGCTGCGCGTGCAGGACGGTTCGCAGGACTTCGACCAGAACGCGGCCGGCGGTGGCACCGAGGGCAACGTGGGCAAGATCCTCCAGCCCGCGCAGGCGCAGCTGAAGTTCGTCGGCAACAAGAAGGGCAACGTCGTCGCGATGCCGTCGGCCCTGCGCATCATCACCGGTGACGCCAAGGCGTTCGTCAACGGCAACGCCAACGCCAACGTCAACTGGAGCTGCACAGGCTTCGAGAACAAGGTCCAGCTGAAGGACAAGTACCCGATCTGCCCGCAGGGCAGCCAGGTGGTGCGCACGACCAACTTCCAGAGCTGCTGGGACGGTCAGAACATCGACAGCGCCAACCACCGCACCCACGTGGCGTTCGTCCAGGCGGACGGCACCTGTGCGAACAACTTCAAGGCGATCCCGCAGCTCCAGGTCCGGCTGGTCTACAACGTCCCGGCCCCGACCATCGAGAACGGGACGGTCGTGAACCCGTACGCGGTGGACTCCTTCCCGGAGAACCTGCACAAGCCGATCACCGACCACAACGACTTCATCAACTTCTTCTCCGCGAACACGATGAACAAGCTGGTCAAGTGCATCAACACCGGCCAGAAGTGCCAGTGAGCTAGCTAGCGCACGAGAAAGCCGGCGGTGGGAAATCCCACCGCCGGCTTTCTCGTGCCCGTGCTCAGTGACTGCCGGAGTGCGCGGTGTGGTCCTGGCCCTCCTCGATGTCGCCGCCGAGCGTGGCGCGCAGGGTGGTCACCGTCTTGGTCTCGCCGACGGCGATCCACTTGCGGCCGACGAGGTAGTGACCGCCGTAGTCCTTGGCCCCGTTGATCCACTCGCGCTGGCCGCGGTCGGTGGCGAAGGTGGCCAGGATGAACTTGCCGTCGGCGTCGCTCTTGCGGCACGAGGCCTGGCGGATCTCGTCGGCGTCGATCTGGATGGTCGGATCGCAGCCCACCTCGGCGGCCAGGTGCTCGAGGCTGCCGGTCGCCGTCTCCGGTACCGCGGCCTTGTCGTCGTCGCCACCGGAGCCGCAGCCGGCCAGTACAAGAGCCGCCGCGGCGACCGCGAGCATCGATCGGGTCAACCTCATCTGTTCCTCCGGAACCTTCCCATGGGCCTGGGTGCCCGTCCCCTTCCATACGGCCGCGGGCCAAGGTGTGCTCAAATCCGCTGTCTCCCTGGGCACACCCGTGCGAGAGTATGCCGGTGAACGAGGACTGGGAACAGCAGATCACGGCCGCCTGGGCCACCTTCGACGAGTACCCCGAGGAGCGCGCCGCCGAGTTCCGGGCGGTGATCGACGCCCTGGTCGCCGAGCTTCCCGAGGGCAGCCCGGACGGCCCCTTCGAGCGGGCCTGCGCCTGGGACTCGACCGGACACTCCGACAAGGCGGCCCCGCTGTACCGCGAGGCGCTGGCGCTGGGCCTGAGCGGCTACAAGGGCCGCCGCGCCAAGATCCAGCTGTCCAGCTCGCTGCGGAACATCGGACAGGCCGAAGAGGGCGTCAAGCTGCTGACACCCGAACTCGACGCCCCTTCGGACGAGTTGGACGACGCCGTACGAGGGTGTCTGGCCCTGTGCCTGTCCAGCCTCGGCCGGGACCGCGAGGGCCTCTCCCTCGTCCTGGGCGCGCTGGCCCCCCATCTGCCGCGCTACCAGCGGTCGATGGCCAACTACGCGCGGGCACTGGTCGAGCCGGAGGAACCGTCCGGGAGCTGAGCCACCCGGACGGTGGTGACCAACCAACGATTCGCTCGTTTTGCTGAACGTGCAGCCACAGGATGTCGCCCCGCCCCCCGCACCCGCCTCCCCCGAGCCGTTCGTCGACGTCGAACAGGCCGAGGCCGCGCTCGTCGAGCACTACCCACGGCTCGTCCGGCTCGCCTATCTGGTGCTGCCGCCGAGCCTGGGCCGCAACCGGCGGGTCCTGACCGCGCACGCCCTCACCCAGCGCGCCCTGCCCCGGGGCCGTGCCTCGACGCCCGTCATCCCGGCCCAGTCGACCGGCCGCGACGGCGACCCCGGCTACGCCCTCGTCCGCCTCCAGGTGCTGCGTACGGCACTGGAGGCGGGCCTGCCGCTCTCCTTCAAGTCGTGGCCCAAGCGCTCCCAGCTCCCGCCGCTGCTCCCCCAGGTGCGGGGCCTGAGGCTCTTCCCGCGCTCGGGCGGGGCCGATGAACTCGCCCTGGACCAGAAGCTGTCCGCCCTGTCCGGCCCGGCCCGCGCCGCCTATGTCCTGCGCGGTCTGGAGCGGCTCCCGGACGGCGAGGTCCGCCGGGTGCTGACGGCGGCCGGTGTCGCGGAGCCGGAGGAGGCGCTGGAGGAGGCCGACACCGTCCCGGCCCAGTACCCGCTGCTGGACTCCGCCGAGTTCGACCCCTGCTCGCTCCAGGCCCGGCCCACCGACCTGATGCGGCGCCGGCAGCACATGAAGGCCGCGCTCGCCGCCGCCGTGGCCGTCACCGTGTGCGGGGCGCTGCTCGGCCTGCCCGGTGACGGCTGGGGCCCGGACGGCGCGGCCGCTCCCGCGTACGCGCAGAACCCGGCCGCCCAGGCCGCCCTCGACCCGGGCCGGTTGACGAGGGTCCCGGCCACCGCCTGGCAGGCCGCCTCACGCAACGACTTCTCCGTGTGGCCCGCCCGCGGCGACCTCACCGACGACACCGCGCTGCTGCGCCGCGCCCTCGCCGTCTGGGCCCGCCCCGGCGAGACGGTGCAGGTCTCCGCGACCCCCGGCACCCCGTCCGGCGGCCCCTCGGGACCGGCCCAACTCCTGTACGCCGGGAACGTCGACAACGCGCGTGTGGTGATCCTCTACGACGGTCTGCGCATCGCCCGTTACGCCGAGCCGAAGGACGGCACGCAGGGCGCGGCCCTGGACTTCGCGCGGGTCGACGGGGCGACGTCGGCCGAGGCGAGCGCGGTCGTGCTGGGCCGGGCCGACGGCAATGTCCGCTATCTCATGGCGCCTTGGGTGACGAAGGCCGCCGAGCGGGACCTGCTGAAGCCCTCCGCCGGCGCGATGGCCCTCACCCTGACCGACGGGGTGACCTCGCCGCTGGCCGGCCCCGCCCAGCAGACCACCGGCTGCACCTCCTGGAACGTCCTCCAGCTGACCGACCGCGGCGGCACCCGGCTGATGAGCGACCTCGGCGAACTGGTCCCGGCCCGGCTCACCACCGGCCGCCCCGGCGCGCTCCACGAGGTGTCCGGCGCGCAGGCGCTGCACACCTGGGCGCCGTACGCCTGCTCCCTGTCGGCGATGCGCTCGGCGGGCGTAAGGACGGTGAACGCATGGCCCTACGCCCAGCAGCGGCTGCCGGACGCGAGCGGTGCCGCGGACTGGATGTGCACGCGCGCCGAGACCTGGCGTGGTGGCGGCACCCGGGTGCTGGCGCAGTTCCGCACACCGGGCGGGACGTACGGGGCGGTCGCGGCGAAGGCCGAGAACGTCCCGGCGTGCGGGCCGCGGGACCCGCAGGTGCTGGCGGGTGTGCTGTGGAAGTCCGAGGCGGGCAACTGGTATCTGCTGGCGGCCGGCAGCAAGGACACGGCGTCGATCAGTGCGACGGGCGCGGTCAGCGGCTCCGCCCGGGGCAACCTGCTGACCGTGAAGACGAAGGAAGGCGCGCAGGCCGGGCTGAAGGGGACGCTGGAGGACGGGCGGTCGATCAACGGGCTGCGGTAGGCCGGGAGCGGGCCGGGTCAGGAACGGGCTTGCTGACACAAGCTTGCTGACACTCTTGTAAACAAGAGCGTGCACGAGGGTTCCCGGAAGCCCTACCCGTCAGTACATTGACGCCATGTCTAACACGCCGGACCGGGTGCCGCTCAAGGCGCGGAAGGTGTCCTTCGCCTGGGAGGACACCCCGCTGCACTGGGTGCCCGGCGATCCCTTCACCACGCACACCATCAATGTGCTCCATCTTCTGCTGCCGGCCGGCGAGCGCTGGTTCGTGCACGTCTACCAGCAGGTGCTGCCGCTCATCCGGGACGAGCGGCTGCGCGAGGACGTCATCGGGTTCATCGGCCAGGAGGCCATGCACTCGCAGGCCCACGACGAGGTGCTGCCGCATCTGAAGGAGCTGGGCCTCGATCCGACGCCCTACACCGCGCAGATCGACTGGTTCTTCGAGAAGCTGCTCGGCGACCGGACCCTGCCGCCGGGCAAGGCGCGCAAGTGGTGGCTCCTGGAACGCGTGGCCCTCATCGCCGCCATCGAGCACTACACCGCCTTCCTCGGCGACTGGGTGCTGAACGCCGGGGAGTTGGACCGGCGGGGCGCCGATCCGACCATGCTGGACCTGCTGCGCTGGCACGGCGCCGAGGAGGTCGAGCACCGCTCGGTCGCCTTCGACCTCTTCCAGCACGTGGACGGCAGCTACCGGCGCCGGGTGCGCACCTGGGCCACGGCCTTCACGACGCTGGTGTTCCTGTGGCAGCGCGGGGTCCGTTTCTTCATGGCGAACGACCCGACGCTGAACGACGGCAGGGCGAGCTTCAAGGACTTCCACGTCCGGGGCCGGCACGGCGTGCTGCCCGGGACCGGCGACATGCTCCGGTCGATACCGCGCTATCTGAGCCGCGACTACCACCCCTCCCAGGAGGGCTGCACCGAGCAGGCCGTCGCCTATCTCGCCTCCTCCCCCGCCGCCGTCGCGGCCCTCGCGGCCGAGAAGGGAGCCGCGTGATGCCGAGGCCGCTGACCGTCGCGCTTGCCGCGGGGGCCGCCCTCCTCACCCGCCGGGCGATGCGCCGCCGTATCCGGGCCTCGCCGCTGTGGCCGATGCCCGCGCTGGACGAACCGGTCTCCGGGCGGCCCCGGTCGCGGGCGCTGCGGCTGCTGGTGGCCTCGCGGGAGGAGGTCGCCGACGGGGTCGTACAACTGCGCCTGGAGGGAAGGGACTTGCCGCGCTGGGAGCCCGGCGCGCACCTGGACCTCGTCCTGCCGTCGGGCCTTGTCCGGCAGTACTCGCTGTGCGGGGACCCGGCGGACACCTCCTCGTACACGGTGGCGACCCGGCTGGTGGCGGACGGGCGGGGCGGCTCGCGCGAGGTGCACGAGCAGGTGGCCGAGGGCATGGAGCTGGAGGTGCGCGGGCCGCGCAACCGTTTCCCGCTCGTCGAGGCGTCGTCGTACGTCTTCGTGGCGGGCGGCATCGGGATCACCCCGATCCTGCCGATGCTGCGGGCGCTGCCGGAGGGGGCGGAGTGGCGGTTGCTGTACTGCGGGCGGTCACGGGAGTCGATGCCGTTCCTGGCGGAGCTCGAGGAGCTGGACCAGGTGACGGTCGTCGCCGGGGTGCCCGAACTCGGCGCGCTGGACGTGCCCGAGGGGGCGGCCGTCTACTGCTGCGGCCCGGAAGGGCTCATGGCGGCGGTCGAGGAGCGGTTCCCGCGGGTGCGGCTGGAGCGGTTCACGCCCCGCGCCACCGCGCCGGGCGCCGCCTTCGAGGTCGAACTCCGGCGCAGTGGGCGGACGCTGGCGGTCCCGGCGGACTCCTCCGTACTGGCCGCCGTGCGCCGGGAACTGCCGGACACCCTCTACTCCTGCGAACAGGGTTTCTGCGGGACCTGCCGGCAGCGGGTGCTGGAGGGCGAGGTGGACCACCGGGACGAGCTGCTGACGGACGCGGAGCGCGATGACTCGATGCTGATCTGCGTTTCGCGCGCGCGAAGTGAGCGAATTGTGCTGGATATGTGAACAGCCGTGTCCGGACCGGGCCGTTCCGGGCCGGATCCGATCGGTAAGGTGTTCGCATGACTACCGGGGTACGGCGAAGAATGGGAGTCGAGGAGCGGCGGCAGCAGCTGATCGGCGTTGCCCTCGAACTGTTCAGCCAACGCTCGCCCGACGATGTCTCCATCGACGAGATAGCGAGCGCGGCAGGCATCTCCCGGCCGCTGGTCTACCACTACTTCCCCGGCAAACTCAGCCTCTACGAGGCCGCGTTGAAGCGTGCGGCCGACGATCTGTCGGACCGGTTCGTGGAGGCGCGGGAAGGGCCGCTGGGCACGCGGCTGCTGCGGGTGATGCGGCGGTACTTCGACTTCGTGGACGACCACGGGCCCGGTTTCGCGGCGCTGATGCGGGGCGGCCCGGCCGTCGGATCCTCGGCGACCAACGCGCTCATCGACTCCGTGCGGCAGGCCGCGTATGACCAGATCCTTTCGCATCTGCGGGTGGAGAAACCGCCCGCGCGGCTGGAACTGGTCATCCGCTCCTGGATCTCGCTCGCCGAGTCGACCGCGCTGATCTGGCTGGACGGCCGGCGCATCCCGCGCGCCGAGCTGGAGGTGCAGCTCGTGCACGACTTCGCCGCACTGGCCGCGGTGAGCGCGGCCCACGACGAGGAGATGGCCGCGCTGCTGCGCCACATGCTCCGGGACGAACCGCACGACGGCCCCTTCACCGACCTGGCGGCCCGGCTGATCGCGCTGGCCTCCTAGAGCACGGCCTTGGTGTAGGAGGCGTCCAGGTCGCGCACCTCGGCGGAGAGGTGCACGGTGAGGCCGTCCTCGGACCCGACGTGCTTGCACAGCAGGTCCACGACGGCCTCGGTGAGCTTCGCCTTGGTCTCGTCCGACCGCCCGGCGAGCAGGGCGATCGTGACGTTCACGATCGCGTGGTTCGCCGTCTCGCCGCCGACCGCCTCGTCCTCGGTGCGCAGCACCCGGGTCTTGCACGCCTCGAGCTTCGCGGCCGCCGTCTCGACGACGACCGGGTGCAGCGCCACGGCGAACTCCTCCCAGTGGACGCGGTCGAGACGCGGGGAGTGTTCGATGGTGATCTGCGGCATGTGGACTCCTGTTCTAGGTCGACGAGGGCACCCTAACCGTCGTACCGGAGCCCTCACAGGGCCGTCTCACCCCAGCCGCAGCGCCAGCATGGCGATGTCGTCCTCCCGGTCGTGGCCGAAGGAGGCCAACAGGGTGTCGCACAGGGCGTCCAGTCCGGGCAGGGAGCCGACGGCGGCCGCGCGTAGGTGCTCCATCGAGGCCGAGAGGTCGATGCCCCGGGTCTCGATCAGGCCGTCGGTGACCATGAGGAGCCGGTCGGTGGGTTCGAGGAAGAGCTCGGTGACCGGCGGGTGCGGCAGCCCGACCCCGAGCAGCGGACCGGCCGCCTTGACGTAGTCGGCGCTGCCGGTGTCCCGGACGATCAGCGGGGGGATGTGTCCCGCGTTGGCGATACGGGTGCGCCCGGTGGCCGGGTCGATCAGGGCCAGACAGACCGTGGCCGTGAGGTCGGGGTGGTAGCGCTGGAGCATCCGGTCCAGGCGCTCCGCGAGCACGGCCGGGTCGCTGTCCTCGACGGCGTAGGCGCGCAGCGCGTGCCGGATCTCCACCATGACGGTCGCCGCGTCCAGCGAGTGCCCGACGACGTCGCCGACCGCGGTGAGCACGCCGTCGTCGGTACGCAGCGCCGCGTAGAAGTCGCCGCCGATCTCGGTCTCCGGGGAGGCGGGCACATAGCGGACCACGACGTCGATGCCCGGCAGCTCGGGCAGCCGGTGCGGCTGGGGCAGGAAGCTGTGCTGGAGCGTGAGGGCGACATGCCGCTCCACCTGGTACATGAGCAGGGGTTCCGCGGCGAACGCGGTGGCCTGGGTCAGCTGGGCCAGCAGGCTCTCGCGCTCGGGGCCCAGCCGCCGCATCCCGCGCGCGGGCGCCGCCAGGCACACCGTGGCCCTGCCGTCCTGCGTGCGCACGAGCGCCAGCCGGGCGTCGTGCTCCACGCCGGGCCGGAAGTACCCGGCCGGCCACAGCGGCGCGGGCACCGTCGTGAGCTGTACGCCGGCGGACTGTCCCCGCGTGAGCCGCTGGAGCAGAGCCGCCACCGCCCGGTCGGCCCCCTCGTCCGGCAGGGCGACCGGAACGCGGTCCCGGGACAGGCCCCGGTACAGCCGGCCCTCCTGCTCCAGGACGAAGACGGCGGCGGGGGTGCCGGTGACCCGCGAGATGCCCTCGGCGGCCGCGTCGGTCAGTTCCGGCAGGGAGCGCGCCGCCTGGATGGTGACGATCGTCTCCGACAGCAGGGTCAGCCGTCGTACCAGCGCCCGGTCGTCGGCCCGCACCTGGGCGTTGCGCACGGCGGCCCGGACCACGGCCTCGATCTCCAGGGGCTCGGCGGGCACCTTCAGATAGGCCTCGAATCCCGTGTCCAGGCCCTCGCAGCGGTCGACCGGCGCCACGTTGGCGGCGGAGAAGTGCACGACGGGCAGCGCGGCCGTGTGCGGGCGCTCCTTGAAGAGGCGGCACAGTTCGAAGCCGCTCATGTCCGGCAGGCCCACGTCGACGAGGGCCACGTCGGGCAGGGTGCCCTTGCGCAGCCGGTCGTCGAGTTCGGCGAGCGCCGCGCGACCGGTGGCGACCGGCACGACCCGGTGGCCCGCACGGCTGAGCAGGGTGCTCAAGGCGTACCGGCTTGCCTCCGCATCGTCCACGACCATCACGGTCGTGCCGGTCAGGTCTCCGTTGACGTCCATGTGTTCAGCCCTTGGACAGCACGATGGGGCAGACCCGGATCCGGGTCTGCCCCACCACGGTAATGCCCTTGTCAGGAATTGCGGGAGAATACGGCCACAGTCCGTCCCGGAACGGCGAAGGTGCCCGAAACCCGCTCGTAGGACGATGCCTTGACGGTAGAGTCCGCGCCCGCCGCCTGGACCTCGTGCAGCGCGTACGCCACGCCGGCCAGGGCCGCCACCCGCTGCTCCTGGGCCCGCGGGGTCGCGTTGAACACCACGACGAGGTCACCGAGTTCCATGGTGATCACGCCCGGTGTCTCCTCCTTGCCCGACAGCGGGAAGGACAGCTTCGACTGCACCTGCGCGGCCGTGCCGAGGGAGAACACGCTCTCCGTCGAACGGATCCGCAACAGGTCCCGGTACGCCGCCGAGCTCCCCTCGATCTGCGGGCAGCCCACCTTCACCGCACCCAGCAGGGGCTTGGCGAAGGGCCACTTGGATGCGTTGTCGGCCGCCATCGGCAGCCCGCGTCCGAAGCCGTTGCCGTCCTCGCAGCTCCAGTGGATGGCGTTGAACCAGTCGCCGCTGTCGTAGGAGTTGCGGTCCAGGGACTTGGAGCGCAGCAGGTCGGTGCCCGCCTGGGAGAGCGACGGGCCCTGCGAGAGGGTCGCGGTCGCCATGGCGAGGACCTGCATCCGGGCGCGGTCGTCCGCACCGGTCGTGGCGGGCAGCTTGTACGTCAGCGCGTCGAACAGCGACTCGTTGTCGTGCGCGTCGGCGTAGGCGAGGGCGTCACCGGGCGCGGCCGCGTAACCGGCGGGCTGTCCGTTGTAGTCGACCTCGGCGCCGGTGACCTCCTTGCCGGCGGTGTCGGTGAACGTGTACTGCGCGAGGTTGCCGCTCAGCCCGACCTTGATGAGGTCCTGGTAGTGCAGCAGCCGGGCCTTCTGCTCGGCCGTGGTGCCGTTGTTCTTCGAGGAGTTGGGGTCGGTGTGGAGCCCGGACGCGAAGCCCTGGACGCCGGGGTCCTCGTCGAAGGGGCCGCCGCCGCGCACCGCGTCACGGGCCCGGTCGGAGAAGGTGGCGATGCCGGTGCCGGCCATGTTCCGCTGGGTGGCCTGGACGAAGCGGGCGTCGTCGGCGACCTCGCCGAAGTTCCAGCCCTCGCCGTACAGGATGATCTTCTTGCCGTCGACGCCGTCCTTGGCGAGGGTCAGTCCGTCCAGGGCCTTGCGGACCGCCAGGATGTTGGCCTTCGGGTGGTGGCCCATGAGGTCGAAGCGGAAGCCGTCGACCTTGTACTCCCTGGCCCAGGTGACGATCGAGTCGACGACCAGTTTGCCCATCATGGCGTTCTCGGGTGCCGTGTTGGCGCAGCAGGTGCTGTTGGCGACCGAGCCGTCGGCGAGGAGGCGCTGGTAGTAGCCGGGGACCAGCTTGTCGAGGACGCTGGTGTCGGCCTGCCCACCGGCCGCCGTGTGGTTGTAGACGACGTCCATGACGACCCGCAGGCCGTCCTCGTTCAGGGACTTGACCATCTGGCGGAACTCGACCGTGCGTCCGGTGCCGTCGGGGTCGGTGGCGTAGGAGCCCTCGGGGACCGTGTAGTGGTACGGGTCGTAGCCCCAGTTGTAGGCGTCCTTCGCGGCCGCCTTCGCGACACACTCCTGCTGCTTGTCGGAGTCGGCCGCGTAGGAGGCCAGGTCGCAGTCGGGGGTGGCCTGGTCGGACTTCTTCTCGGGGATGGTGGCGATGTCGAACGCGGGGAGGAGATGGACGTAGGAGGTGCCCGACTTCGCGAGCTCCTTCAGGTGCCGGGAGCCGTCGCTGTTCTTGTCGGCGAAGGCGAGGTAGGTACCCGGGTCACTGGCCGTCCGGTCCGCGACGGAGAAGTCCCGGATGTGCAGCTCCTGGATCTGGGCGTCCCTGAGCGGGGTGGCCTTCGGCTTGGTGTACGTCGACCAGCCGCTCGGGGAGAGGGACTTGTCGTCCAGGTCGACGACGAGGCTGCGTTCCGAGTTCGCGGTCAGGGCGACCGAGTAGGGGTCGGTGACCTTGTTGGTGACGACCTTGCGGACGCTGGGCGCCCAGACCTTCACGACGTACCGGTACTCCTTGCCCTTCCAGGACTTGGGACCGGTGACGGACCAGACGCCGGTTGCGGTGTCGCGCCTCATCCTCACCGTGGAGCCGTCGAGCTCCAGGGCGACGCTCTGCGCGGTCGGCGCCCAGACGGACAGCGTCGGACGGCCGCTCCTGTCGAACGTCGGGCCGAGGTCGGCCTTGGTCGCGGCCGGGTACAGGTCGTCGAGCACGCCCGCGATCTGCACACCGGTGGCGGCGAGCACGGCACCGTTCACGGCCCGCTGGGAGGCGACCAGCTGGCCCTTGAGGGCCTCGCGCACCCGGTCGCGGTCACGCGGGTCGACGGACCAGGCGGTGTAGTCCTTCAGATGCGGGAACTTCTTCTTCTGGGCGTCGGTGAGGGTGGTCTTCGACAGCCGGAGCCAGCGCTCGTCGTCGCTGGTCAGCGGGCCGTCCTGGGCCGCGATCGAGCCGTCGCGGCTGTACAGCAGCTGGGTGGAGACCGCGGCGGCGGAGCCGTTCCAGGCGACCGTGTCCCGGTCGATCCAGACCGCCTTGGAGGTGGTCAGGTCGAGGGCCGCCGCGGAGCCGGCGGGCTGCGGGAGCAGGTACTTCTCCTGGCCGTTCACCAGCCACACCTCGTGGCCGTTCGCCGTGAGGTCGAGCGACTGGTCGCTGGGCAGGTCCTTCTCGTCGCCCTTGTGCAGGATGTAACTGAGGCTGGTGGCCCCGTCGCTGAGCGGTACCTCGTAGACCGCGCCATAGGTGTCAGTCTTCACCGGTTCCAGGGGCTTCGACCAGTCCGTGGGGTTCGCGGCGCCCGTCCAGACGTGCAGCCCCCAGCCGTCGTAGTTCCCGTCGGCCCGGTGGTAGTGCAGGACCGCCTTGGTCCTGTCCTGCGCGGGGTAGTCGGGCCTCTCGGTGACGACGTCCGCCTTGCCCTGCTCGATCCAGACCTCGCCGGTCCTGGTGACGTCGATCGTGCGGTCGGCGGAGACGTCCTTGTTGCCGTCCTTGTCGATGACGAGGAACCCGACACCGGAGGCGCCCGGCTTCAGCTTGACGTAGGCGAAGGCTCCGTAGGCGTCACGGCCGACGAAGGGGTGGCTGTCCGGCCAGTTCGTGGCCTCGCCGTCGGCGATGTCGCCCCAGGCGTACAGGCCCCAGTTCGCGTAGTCGCCGTCGGTGCGCTTGTAGTGGACGACCGCGTAGTCGCGGGAGGAGGCGGTGGGGATCTCCTCGGCGGGCGGGGTGCCGGTGGTGGAGGCCGCCGTGGTGCTCGCGGTGCGTCCGGCCGAGTCGATGACAACGGCCTTGTACCGCAGGGCCGTTCCGGCCGCCACGTCCTTGCCGATGACCTGCGTGACCTTGTACGGCGCGTGGTCGGCGGAGCCGAGCGTGCGCCACGTGCCGTTGCCGACCTGCGCGGCGAAGACGACGCGGTTGAGCTGTCCGCCGTCGACGTCGGCGCCGATCTCGACCGTGCCGGTGGCGCCGGCGGCGGGGGCCTTGAGGGTGAGCGTCGGCGCGGTGGCGGGCTTGGCGAGCTTGCCGGCCGCCTTGAGGACGATCGCGGAGCCCGCGGGGACGGTGACGGTGATCTTCTTGTCGGCGTCGCTCCTGAGGGAGGCGTGACCGCCGTAGATCCCCTTGAACGCCATCCCGGCCGAACCGGTCGCGAAGGTCGCCGACTTCGCCTCACCGGCGTTGTTGAAGGCGACCACGTACTCGGTGCCCGTCCTGGCGTCGGTGCGCGAGAAGGCGTAGACCCCGCTGCCGTCGGCCGCGTAGCGCTCGGTCTGGACGCCGTCGGTGAGGGCGCGGTTGGTCTTGCGCAGCTTGGACAGGGCGGCGATCTGCCGGTACAGCGGCGCGCTCGTGTCGTACGCGTCGCTCGCGTGCGTACGGTCGGTGCCGATCTCGTCGTCGTCGAGGTAGTCGGCCGTCTTCGACGCGAACATGGTCTGGCGGGCGTCCTTGTCGCCACCGGCGCCGGTGAAGCCCTGCTCGTCGCCGTAGTAGACGACCGGGTTGCCGCGGCTGAGGAACATCAGCTCGTTGGCGAGCCTGTCCTTGGCGAGGAGCTCGGCGTCGGTCGCCTTCGGGTTGTCCTGGTTCAGGAAGTACCCGATGCGGCCCATGTCGTGGTTGCCGAGGAAGGTGACCTGCTCGTACGCGTTGGCCTTGTCGGTCGTGTACTTGTAGTCGTCGCCGAAGACCGAGGCCAGCTTCCGGGCGCTGCCGCCCTGGGAGGCGTACTGCCGGGCCGCCTCCTGGAAGGGGAAGTCGAGCGTGGCGTCGAGGCGGCCCTGGGTGACGTACGGCGAGGTGATCGACGTGTCGGCGGAGTAGACCTCGCCGAACATGAAGAAGTCGTCACGGCCGTGCCTGGCCGCGTAGGCGTCGAGGGCGGTGGCCCACTGGGTCCAGAACTCCAGGTTGACGTGCTTCACGGTGTCGATGCGGAAGCCGTCGATGTCGAAGTCGCGGACCCACTTCTCGTAGATCCTCTCCATGCCGCTGACGACCTCGGGACGCTCGGTCCACAGGTCGTCGAGGCCGGAGAAGTCGCCCTGTTCGGAGCTCTCACCGGCGAAGGTGGAGTCCCCTCGGTTGTGGTACATCGTCGGGTCGTTGAGCCACGACGGGACCTTGTTGTTCTTGGTGGCCTTGGGGGTGCGTGCGAAGGAGCCGGTGTCGACCGCCGGGAACTCCTTCGTGCCGTCCGCGTAGTCGGTGTCGTCGAAGGGCTCGCCGTCCTTGGTCAGGTACGGGAACGCGCCCTTGGAGAGGTAGTCGTAGGACTTCTCCTCGTAGTCGACGACATCGGCCGTGTGGTTGGTGATGACGTCGAAGTAGACCTTCATGCCCTTGGCGTGGGCCTTGGAGATGAGGGTCTCCAGGTCCTTGTTGGTGCCGAAGTGCGGGTCGACCTGGGTGAAGTCGGTGATCCAGTAGCCGTGGTAGCCGGCGGAGGCGTTGCTCCCCGTGCCCTGTACGGGCTGGTTCTTGAAGATCGGGGCCATCCAGATGGAGGTGGTGCCCAGATCCTTGATGTAGTCGAGCTTCCTGGTCAGACCCTTGAGGTCGCCGCCCTGGTAGAAGCCCTTGTCGGTGGGGTCGTAGCCGGTGGCGAGGCGGGTGCCCGTCAGGCCGCCCTTGTCGTTGCCGGTGTCGCCGTTGGCGAAGCGGTCCGGGAGGACGAAGTAGAACTGCTCGCGCGTGGAGTCGTGCCGGGCGGGCGCCGAGGCGAGCCTGGCGTCGGAGGGGGGCGGCGGCGGGGTGTCCGCCCGCGCCGCGAGGGGTTGGACGAGTGCTGCGGCCAGTGCGGTCACGGTGACCGCGGCGACCCGTCCGGCATGGGCGGAACGACGCCTCGACGGCGACGGCCATCTCGGTATCACAGATGGACTCCTTGCGATTGCGGCGGCTCTACATGGGTCCGACCCCGCGCGAAACGTATCGCCGCCGCAATGCTTACAGCAAGAGTCCTGAAAGTAACGGAAAGAACTTTCAGCAGGGGGAGTTGGTCGGCGCCAGCAGCCCGAGCGCTTAATCCCTCGCCTCACACGGTCACCCCTGGCTACCGTCCCGGCATGGAGCAGGAACCGCCCCTCGTTCGCGACCTCTACCCGGAGCTCGTCGCCGAACTGGCCGCCCTCCTGACGGAGGAGGGGGAACACTGGCTGGCCATCTGCGTGTGGGACGTCCGGATGGTCGGCGTGTGCGGCTGCGGCGACGACTTCTGCCAGAGCATCCGGACGGCGGAGCATCCGGACGGACAGCCCTACGGTCCGGGCCATCGCTGTGTGCCGCTGCTGCCCTCGAAGGGCGATCTGATCCTCGACGTGGTGTACGGCCGGATCATGTACATCGAGATACTGGGACGGCCACCCATGCGCCGTGGCGGGGATGGCCGTCCTGCGGGTGGAGCGGTTCAGCAACTGGACTTGCCCGCGTAGATCGCGAGCGCGGTGTTGGCGCCGAGGGTGGCGGTGAACTGGCCGCCGGAGTTCACGGTCACCGTCGTGTTGTTCTGCACGTTGCAGTACGTGCCCGCCGCCAGGGACGTCTGGTACGTACGGCTCAGGCTGCCCGACTCGTGGTTGATGGCCACGAACCCCTTGCCACCCCGGCCGAAGGCGATCGCGTCGCCGCCGTTGTCCCACCAGTTGGTGACCGACTCGCCGCGGGTCGCGTTGCGGAAGGCGACCATGCGCAGGATCTCCGGCCAGGCGTGCTGGCACTTCCAGCCGTCCTGCCAACAGGCGCTCACCGAGCCGCCGTTGGGCGGGCCCGCGTCCGTGCTGGACCACTCGTAGCCGGAGTTGATGTCCGGGGTGCCGTAGGGATAGGCGAGCATGAAGACGTTGGCCAGCGTGTAGTTGGCGCCGTCCTTGTAGTTCAGGGTGCTGCCGTTGCGCTCGGTGTCGTGGTTGTCGACGAAGACACCGGCGACCGAGCTGCTCATGTAGCCCCAGCCCTCGCCGTAGTTCTTCAGGTAGGCGAGGTTCTCGTTGTTGAAGACGCGCTTGAGGTCGTAGGCGTAACGGAACTCCTGCACGTCCCCGGTGCCGGTGTACTCGGTCGGCTGGACGGCCTCTCCGCTGCCGTAGATGGCCTCCTGCTTCCAGTACACCGAGGTGTTGCTGAGCCGCGACTTGATGTTGGCGAGGTCGGTCGCCGGGATGTGCTTGGCCGCGTCGATGCGGAAGCCGTCGACGCCGTGGCCGAGCAGGGTGTTCAGGTACCCGGCGATGGTGGCGCGGACGTACTCCTCGCCGGTGTCCAGGTCGGCGAGGCCCACGAGCTCGCAGTTCTGGACGTTGGCGCGGTTGGTGTAGTCGGTGATGTTCGACGTGCAGTTGTCGAAGTCGTAGGAGGAGTAGAGGCCCGGGTAGGTGTACTTCGTGTACGACGAGCCGCCGGTGCCGGTGCCGCTGCCCGCGGACATGTGGTTGATGACGGTGTCGACGACGACCTTCACGCCGGCGTTGTGGCAGGTGGTCACCATGTTCCGGAACGCGGTGGTGTCACCGAGGCGCCCGGCGATCTTGTACGACACCGGCTGGTACGAGGTCCACCACTGCGCCCCCTGGATGTGCTCGGCGGGCGGGGAGACCTGGACATAGCCGTAGCCGGCGGGGCCGAGGGTGTTGGTGCACTCCTTGGCGACGGAGGCGAAGTTCCACTCGAAGAGGACGGCGGTGACGTCCTTGGTGCCGGGCGGGGAGGCCGAGGCGGCTGTGGGGGCCAGGACGGCGGCCGCGGTGGCGAGCGCGGTGGCTGCGGCGCCGGCGGATGCGGACCATCTCGATATCACGTGGGGGCTCCTTGCCTGACGGCCGGGCGTCTTTGCCCGGCGCCGGCGAGAACGTACCGCCGACGAAAGGCTTACAGCAAGGTGCTTGAAACCCATAGCAAGAAGTTTCATCCGCAACCTTGACGTGCCCTTCTCAACTCCGCCACCCTCATGAGTTGTTGAAGGCCTCCGGTGGGCCGTCGGCGGTGATGTCGGCCAGCAGGGTGCGGGCCTGACGGAGGCGCGGGTGCTCAGGATGCAGAGACCGTTCGCAGTCGGTCAGCGCCTGACGGGCCGTCGTTTCCGCCTCGCTCCGGTGTCCCAGGCCGTGCAGGGCGGCAGCCGTGCCCATGTCCAGTCGCCCGCTCTGCTCCCGGACCCGGGGCGGGGCGAACCGACGTGCCTCGGTGAGCGCTTCGGCGTGACGTCCTTGGGCGTTCAGATCGTCGACCAGGCCACAGTGCAGGGCGACGAGCGAGCGTCCTTCGGCGCGGGGCAGATTCCCCCGGGCGATGTTCTCGGCCTCCTCGTGGCGGGCCTGTCCGCACAGCGCGTCGACGAGGCCGGCCAGCACGGACAGCTCCAGGCGCCACACCTGCGTCAGATGTTTGAGCCGCGCCACTTCACGCAGGACTGCCACCCCTTCCGCCTCGGCCTCTCCGAAGCGCCGCTCGGCGTTGAGGACCACCACGCGGTTCCTGCGCACCCCCAGCAGGAGCAGCCGGTACGGCCCGGTGGTGTCGTGCAGCTCCGCCGCGAGGGATTCCATCTCGTCCAGCACCCACGCACCGCGCCCGTGGCCGCACGCCGCGGCCGTGGCCATGAACCTGGCGAACTGCCCCAGCACGAGGCCCCGGGGGCGCCTGCGCAGGCGTTCCGCTTTCGCCTGCAGCGCCCTGGCCTCGGCCTCGACCGCTTCGTACGCGTCTTCGTCCCAGAGCGCGGAGAGGCGCTCCATGTCAGCCCTGTCCTGCGCGTTTCCCCGTACCGCCCATGCGATGTTCACAGCTGGCGAGGCTACGGGACAGGGCCCGCCGCCTCAGCGGGCAGCGGGCCCTTTTCGGGGAGGCCGGCCGTCAGGCCGTCGTCCACCACACCGTCGTGTCCGAGGGGACCTTCGTCTCCCCGTCCGCCTCCGCGATCTCACCGCTGGTGAGCAGGACGCGGCCGTAGGAGGGGGTCGTGACCGACTCGCCGCTGGTGTTGGCGACGCAGACGAACTCGCCGCGGCGGAAGGCGAGTACGCCCTCGGGGGCGCGGAGCCACTCCACCGACTCGCCGGCCCCCAGGTCCGGCTGCGAGCGGCGCAGACCCAGTGCCGTGCGGTACAGCTCCAGCGTCGAGCCCGGCACACCCGTCTGAGCTTCCACGCTCAGCTCGGCCCAGCTCGCCGGCTGGGGCAGCCAGCTGCCGCCCGCGCCGAAGCCGTACGACGAACCCTCCCGCGTCCAGGGGATCGGCACCCGGCAGCCGTCGCGGAAGCCGTCCTGGCCGGCGCCCCGGAAGTACGCCGGGTCCTGGCGGACGTCGTCGGACAGATCCACCACGTCCGGGAGGCCCAGCTCCTCGCCCTGGTAGACGTATGCCGAGCCCGGCAGCGCCAGCATGAGCAGGGTTGCCGCCCTGGCCCGGCGCAGACCCAGCTCCCGGTCGCCCGCCGTGCGGATCTGGGTGCCGAGGCCGGGCGGGTTGGCGAAGCGGGTCGCGTGGCGGGTCACGTCGTGGTTCGACAGCACCCAGGTCGCCGGCGCGCCCACCGGGGCCATCGCCTCCAGGGTGCGGTCCACCACCTCGCGGAGCTCCGCCGCGTCCCACGCGGTGCCCAGGTACTGGAAGTTGAAGGCCTGGTGGAGCTCGTCCGGGCGGACGTAGTTGGCGGTCCGCTCGACCGTCGGTGTCCATGCCTCGGCCACGAAGATGCGCTCGCCGGGGTACTCGTCGAGGATCGTCCGCCACTGGCGGTAGATGTCGTGCACGCCGTCCTGGTCGAAGAACGGCATGACATCGTTGCCCAGCAGCTTCAACTGGTCGTGGTCTCCGAGGTCCGGGAGGCCCTCCGCCTTCACCATGCCGTGCGCCACGTCGATGCGGAAACCGTCGACGCCCATGTCCAGCCAGAAGCGCAGGATGGAGCGGAACTCGTCGCCGACCGCGGGGTGTTCCCAGTTGAAGTCGGGCTGCTCCGGGGCGAAGAGGTGCAGGTACCACTCGCCGGGCGAGCCGTCCGGTTCGGTGACCCGGGTCCACGCCGGCCCGCCGAAGATCGACTCCCAGTCGTTGGGCGGGAGTTCGCCGTTCTCGCCCTTGCCGGGGCGGAAGTGGTAGCGGTCCCGCAGGGCCGAGCCGGGGCCTTCGCGCAGGGCCCGCTTGAACCACTCGTGCTGGTCCGAGGAGTGGTTGGGGACCAGGTCGACGATGATCCGCAGGTTCAGCTCGTGCGCGTCGCGGATCAGCGCGTCCGCGTCGAGCAGGTTGCCGAACATCGGGTCCACGGCCCGGTAGTCGGCGACGTCGTAGCCGGCGTCGGCCTGCGGGGAAGCGTAGAAGGGGCTGAGCCATACGGCGTCCACGCCGAGGTCGCGCAGGTACGGGAGTCGGGAGCGTACGCCTTCCAGGTCGCCCATGCCGTCGCCGTTGCTGTCGGCGAAGCTGCGCGGATAGACCTGGTAGATCACCGCGTCCCGCCACCAGTCGCGGTGCCGGGCGACGGTGGCTACGGCGGAGGTCGGGGCCGGGTCGGCAGTGTGCTGCTGGCTCATGGCGTCCTTGCGTAACGAGGTCATGGGGTCAGGTGGGGGTACGGGGGGCGGGTGGTGACGAGGCGGCCGCGATCACAGCGGGGTCGGATGGCAATCACGGCCGCCTCGGGTATCAGGGGGGTGTGGGGGGCAACGCCCCCCACAAGGGGCGCGGGGCTGTATTGAATTTGCGGCTACCGCCGCGTGGGCGCGACCAGCCACGACGGCGCTGAGGCCGATCGACGGCAGAACGCCACACTTACCCCTTCGTTCCACCCGCGGTGAGGCCGGTCACCAGGTTCTTCTGGACCAGGTAGAAGAACAGCGACACCGGTATCGCGATCAACACCGCGGTCGCGGCCATCAGGTTGCGCTGCGAATCGTGCTCACTCACAAAGCTCTGCAGACCGACCGCGAACGTGTACTTCGTGTCGGACAGCATGAACGTCGACGCGAACGCGACCTCACCGAACGCGGTCAGGAAGCTGTAGAACGCGGCGACCGCGAGCCCCGGCTTGGCGAGCGGCAGGATCAGCCGCGCGAACGTACCGAAGGGGGTCAGCCCGTCGACGCGTCCGGCCTCGTCGATCTCGAACGGGATGGTGTCGAAGTAGCCCTTGAGCAGCCAGGCGCAGTACGGCACCGCGGTCGTGCAGTACACGAGGACGAGCCCGAGGTAGGTGTCGATGAGCTGCAGGTCCGAGAGCATCTGGTACATCGGCACCATGAGTACGGCTACCGGGAACATCTGGGTGACCAGAAGCACCCACATGAACTTCCGGTAGCCCGGAAAGCGCATCCGGGAGACGGCGTAGCCCGTGGTCGCGGCGATCAGCACGCCGATGACGGTGGTGCCGAGCGACACGATCAGCGTGCTCTTCAGCCAGTCGAAGAAGGCCGTGTGCTGAAGGACGAACGAGTAGTTGTCGAGCGTCATCTTGTCCCAGATGCCCCCGGGGTGGAGGTAGTCGTCCTTGTCCGGACCGAGGGACAGGAAGATCAGCCAGACGATCGGGAACAGCGCGATCAGGCACGCGACGGTCAGGATGCCGTGGGAGACGAACGAGCCGGCGAGGCTGTTCTCGCCACGGCGCCTGACCCGGCGGGGGGCCCGCGCGGGGTGCTGCTCGCTGACCTCGGCGGGGGTGTCGGCGGTGGTCGTACTCATGGGAACTCCTGCCTCAGATCGCGAGCTGCTGGTCATTGCGGTTCAGCCAGCGGCGGTAGAAGGAGGTGAAGACGATCAGGACGGCCAGCAGCAGGATGCCGTAGGCGGCGGACTGCGCGAAGTCGCGCGGCTGCTGTCCGAAGCCGAGGAAGTAGGCCCAGGTGACCAGGATCTGGGCGTCGGGGGCGGTGTTGCCGAACAGCAGGAAGATGACGGCGAACTGGTTGAAGGTCCAGATGACGCCGAGGAGCACGACGGTGGAGCTGACGGACCTGAGGCCCGGCAGGGTGACGTGCCTGAAGCGCTGCCAGGCGGTGGCGCCGTCCATCTCGGCGGCCTCGTAGAGCGAGGCGTCGATGGACTGCAGTCCGCCGAGCAGCGAGACCATCATGAACGGCACACCGCACCAGGTGTTGACCATGATCGCGGCGAACCGCTGCCAGAAGGTGTCCTCCAGCCACAGTGGTGTCGGCAGATGGAGGGTCTCCAGGAAGCTGTTGATGATGCCGCCGTCGGCGAGCATGAAGCGCCAGCCGAAGACGGTGACGAAGGTCGGCACGGCCCAGGGCAGGACGAGGATCAGCCGGTACAGCGTCCGTCCCCGCAGCTTCTGGTTGAGCAGCAGCGCGAGGCCGAGGCCGAGGCCGTAGTGCAGGGCGACACAGAGTGCCGTCCAGACGATGGTCCAGATGAAGTGCGACCAGAAGCGGTCGTACGCCGTCGGGCCCCACAGGATGTCGGCGTAGTTGTCGAGGCCGATGAACTTGTAGGTGGCGTCGATGTGGTTGACGCCGATGGTGCGGGCCGTGTTGAGGCTGTTGGCGTCGGTGAGCGTGAGGTAGACGCCGTAGATCAGGGGGTAGAGCACGAGGACGCCGAGCACGACCGCCACCGGGGCGATCATCGCGTAGGCGTACCAGTGCTTCTGGTAGCTGCGCTTGAAGCGTTGGCCCAGCCCGGGCCGCGGCGCGCGGTCACCGCGGCGTTTGCCGGTGGCGCGGTCGATGGCGACTGTCATGTTCGACACCTTCTGGAAGTTCAACGGCACTGAGAAGTGGCTGGGCGCAGGCCGGTGGCCGCCGGATCTCTCCCCCTGTCAGGAAATCCGGCGGCCACCCAGGCTCACTTGCTGAAGTCCGGGACCAGCTTGGCGATCGCGGTCTCGGCGTTGCCCAGACCCTTGTCCAGGGACTCCTTGCCGCCGGCGATCTTGGGCAGCTCGGTGTCCAGCGGGCCCCACAGGGAGCTGTACTCGGGCAGCGCCGGGCGCGGCTGGGCGGCGGCGAGGACCGTGCCGTAGCCGGCGATGCCCGGGTCGGCCTTGACCTCGGTGGTGTAGGCGTCGTCACGGGTCGGCAGCGTGGAGTTCTTCAGCGCGATGGTCGCCTGGGACTTCGCGGAGGTCATGAAGTTGAGGAACTTCAGCGAGGCCTTCTGGTGGGCGGCGTCGGAGCCGGCGTAGACCGAGAGGTTGTGGCCGCCGGTCGGGGCGCCCGCCTTGCCGGTGGAGCCGGCCGGGACGGTGGCGATGCCGAGGTTGGCCTTGTCCTTGAACGCGGCGCCCTTGTAGAAGTTGGTGATCTCCCACGGGCCCTGGATGATCGCGGCGACCTTGCCGTTGACGAACGCGTCCTGGATGTGGGCGTAGGCGTCGGCAGTAGTGTCGGCCTTGTGCAGGCCCTTGCCGGAGAAGAGGCTCAGCCAGGTGCCGTACGCCTTCTTCGCGGCGTCCGAGTTGACCGTGACCTTCTTGGCGTCGGCGTCGACGGTGTCGGTGCCCTCGCCGTAGAGGAAGGACTGGGCGTAGTAGGCCTGGGTGGAGCCCCAGTAGCCGTCGACGCCGGTCTTGTCCTTGATCGTGGCGGCGGCCTTCTTCAGGTCGTCCCAGGTCTTGGGAGCCTCGACGCCGGCCTTCTCGAAGAGCTCCTTGTTGTATACGAGGGCGAGCGTGTCCGTGACGATCGGGACGCCGTACGTCTTGCCCTCGTACTTGGCCTGCTCGATCAGGTTGGGCTTGAACTTGCTCTCGTCGGCGAGCGCCTCGGTGCCGTCCAGCGGCAGCAGGTAGCTCTTCTTGGCGAAGGCGGGGGTCCAGCCGACCTCGGCGCGCAGCACGTCCGGGGCGCCCGAGGCGCCGGCGGCGGTGTCGAACTTGTTCTGCGCCTGGTCGAAGGGGACGTTGACGTACTTGACCTTGACGTCCTTGTTGGCGGCCTCGAACTCCTTGATGAGGGCCTTGTAGGTCGGCGCCTCATTGGTGGCGTTGGAGGTGTCCCACCAGGTGATGGTCACCGGACCGCTCGAGTCGCTGCCACTGTCGCTGTCGCCGTTGCAGGCCGTCGCCGCGAGAGCGAGGGACGCCACCAGCGCGGTGGCCGCTATGCCACGCCGCATGAGTTCTCCTTGAGGGTGAAAGCCCGTGTGGTGCAGTAGGCGGCCCCGTCTGCCACCTCTGCGACTTGCCGACTGCGCCGTTGCGGCCGCCGGGCGTGGCCGAACGTAACAGCGATGTAAGCGACGCGAAAGAGCTTGCAGCAAAAAAGTGCAAGGCATCACCGAAGTTATCCGGGCGTGACCTCTCGGCAACCGCCGTGAGACGCTTGTTTCCTGCGGTGGGACGGCATATCGGGGGTTGTGCAAGACTCTGCAAGCTCTTGCCATCACTTTCACGAGGGAGCGCGATGACGCAGCAACCCGGGCCCGGCCGCCCAACAGGCCGGTCGCGACGTCCCATTGGTGTGCAAGGGCAGATACGGGCGGTACAGTCCACCCCTGTGACCACACGGCTTGCCGACATCGCTGCACAGGCGGGGGTCAGTGAAGCGACCGTCAGCCGCGTCCTCAACGGGAAGCCCGGCGTCGCCTCCACCACCCGCCAGTCCGTGCTGGCCGCACTCGACGTGCTCGGCTACGAACGCCCGGTACGTCTGCGCCAGCGCAGCGAGGGCCTGGTGGGGCTGATAACGCCGGAGCTGGAGAACCCCATATTCCCGGCGCTGGCCCAGGTCATCGGGCAGGCGCTGACGCGGCAGGGCTACACCCCCGTGCTCGCCACCCAGACCCCGGGCGGCTCCACCGAGGACGAGCTCACCGAGATGCTCGTCGACCGGGGCGTGGCCGGCATCATCTTCGTCTCCGGACTGCACGCGGACACCTCCGCCGACATGCAGCGCTACGAGCAGCTGCGCGGCCAGGGTGTGCCGTTCGTGCTCGTGGACGGCTTCTCGCCGAAGGTGCAGGCGCCCTTCATCTCCCCCGACGACCGCGCGGCGATGACGCTCGCGGTGACGCATCTGATCTCGCTGGGGCACACCAGGATCGGCTTGGCGCTGGGTCCCAAGCGGTTCGTGCCCGTCCAGCGCAAGATCGACGGCTTCGTCCGCGCGATGCAGGACCAGCTGGGCCTGACCGCGGAGACGGTCGAGACGGAACTCGTCCAGCACTCGCTCTACACCCTGGAGGGCGGTCAGGCGGCCGCCGCGGCGCTGATCTCCCGCAACTGCACGGCGGTGGTGTGCGCGAGCGACATGATGGCGCTGGGTGCGATACGGGCGGTCCGGCAGCTCGGTATGGACGTGCCGAAGGACGTCTCGGTGGTCGGCTTCGACGACTCCCCGCTGATCGCCTTCACCGACCCGCCTCTGACCACGGTCCGCAAGCCGGTGCCGGCGATGGGCCAGGCCGCGGTGCGCACACTGCTCGAGGAGATCGGCGGCACGCCCGCTCCGCACAGCGAGTTCGTGTTCATGCCGGAGCTGGTGGTGCGCGGTTCGACCGCTTCGGCCCCTGGGGACCGAAATCGTCCGTAAGGCGGAGAATCCGGGGGTCCGCGGCCCTGCTCCGGTAGGAGGCCGGGGACTCGTCTCGCCGTAGAACATGCGTCCCGGACTGGACCGGGGGATGATCTGGGGGCAAGGGCTTTTCTGGCAGACTCTGTGTCCATGGGTGATTCGACCGTGACGACACTGGAAGGCCGCGAAGAGGCCGTTCGCCAGCCTGTCGCGGCCGATACGAGACCGGGCTTCCTGCGCCGACTGCGCACCCCGCGCCGCCCCCGCCTCTGGTTCGAGATCCTGCTGATCGCGGTGAGTTACTGGACTTACTCGCTGATCCGCAACGCGGTCCCGGAGCAGCGGGCCGAGGCGCTGCGCAATGCCGACTGGATCTGGCGGGTCGAGCACGACCTGGGGATCGCGGTCGAGGAGTCGGTCAACCACGCGGTGAATTCCGTGACTTGGCTGATCGTGGGCATGAACTACTACTACGCGACGCTGCACTTCGTGGTGACGCTCGGTGTCCTGGTGTGGCTCTTCCGCAGTCATCCCGGCCGTTACGCGGCGACCCGCACGGCGCTGTTCGCGACGACCCTCGTGGCCCTCGTCGGTTACTACCTGTATCCGCTGGCCCCGCCCCGTCTGATGAACGGCGGCGACTTCATCGACACGGTCATGGTCCACCAGACGTGGGGCTCGATGGCCTCCGGCGACCTCAAGAACATGTCGAACCAGTACGCCGCGATGCCGTCCATGCACATCGGCTGGTCCCTGTGGTGCGGCCTGACGATCTTCGCGCTGGCGTCGGTGCCCTGGGTGCGCGTCCTGGGCCTCCTCTATCCGACGGCCACCCTCGTAGTCATCGTGGCCACCGCCAACCACTTCTGGCTCGACGCGGTGGGCGGCATGCTCTGCCTGGCCTTCGGCTTCACGGTGGCACGACTCTGGTACGGCGCCCTGCCGTACCGCTTGCCCCAGCTGGTGCCGGCTGTGGCCCTCAAGCAGCCCCGGCCGCGGCCCGCATCGCCGCGATGAACGACCTGAGGGCCGGCTGGGGCGGGGCCGTCTCGCGTACGGCCGCGTAGATCGAGCGGGCCGGCTCCGGGCTCCGCAGCTCCCGTACGACCACTCCCGGCCGGACGCCGACCCCCAGCCCGAGCCGCGGGATGAGGCTCACCCCGAGCCCCGCCGCGACGAACCCCTGAGCGGTGACGTAGTCCTCGCTCTCGACCACGAAGCGCGGCCGGAACCCCGCCGCCTCACAGGCGGTGAGCTGGGCGTCGAGGCAGGGGCCGGGCCACTCGCTGCCGACCCAGGGTTCCTCCGCGAGGTCGGCCATCTCCAGCGCCTCGGCCCGCGCCAGGGGGTGGCCCTCGGGAAGCACCGCGAGGTACGGGTCGTCCAGCAGGTGCAGGAACCGCACGCCCTCCTGAGCGGAGACGCGTGGCCCCACCACCAGCGCCAGATCCGCCCGGCCCTCCCGCACGTCCGGCAAGGGGTCCTCGGGGTCGATGAGCTTCAGCTCGATCTGTACGCCGGGGTGTTCCGTCCGCAGCCGGGCGACCGCCGGGGCGACCAGGGACGCGCCCGCCGTCGCGAAGTACCGCACCGACAGCCGGCCCGTCCGCCCCGCGAGCAGATCCGCCAGGGCGGTCTCCGCCTCGGCGACCTGACGGCTGATCGTGTCCGCGTACTCGGTCAGGAGCAGCCCCGCCGCCGTGGGACGCACCCCTCTGCCGACCCGCTCCAGCAGATCCGTCCGCGCCTCCTTCTCCAGCGCGGCGATCTGCTGACTCACGGCGGAGGGCGTGTAGCCCAGCACCGTCGCCGCCCCCGTCACCGACCCGCTGCTCACCACGGCCCGCAGCACCTGCATCCGACGCACATCCAGCATGTAGCTCAGCTTAACAACACATCCAGAACTCTTCACTTGTCCTCACGCGTCATCTCCCGGACCGTAGAGGCATGTCTCCCGCCTCCACGCTCCGCATGGCCGCCCTCGCCCTCCTGTGGGGCTCGGGGTTCCTCTGGATCAAGCTCGCCCTCAACCACGGCCTCTCCCCCGCGCAGATCACGATCGTCCGCTGCGCGCTCGGCACGGCGACCCTGCTGGTGCTGGCCCGTGCGGCCGGTCAGCGACTGCCCCGCTCACGGGCCACCTGGGGTCATCTGACCGTGGCCGCGCTGTTCTGCAACGCCATCCCGTTCGCCCTGTTCGCGGTGGGTGAGCAGAGTCTCGACTCGGGGATCGCGGGCGTCCTGAACGCCACCACGCCCCTGTGGTCGCTGCTGATCGGCCTGCTCCTCGGTACCGACCGCGGCCTGCGTCCCCTGCGCCTCGCCGGTCTCTTCCTCGGCTTCGCCGGCACGGTCCTGATCTTCGCCCCATGGCACCGCTCGGGCCTGCTGAGCTGGAGCGCGCTCGCCCTGCTGGGGGCCGCGGCGAGCTATGCCGTGGCGTTCGCGTACATGGCGCGCAAACTCACGGACAAGCAGGCGCCGATGGCGATGTCCGCGGCGCAACTGCTCATGGCGACGGGCTGGACGACACTCTCCCTTCCGCTCGCGGGCCCGGTCGACGCCGACCTGACCGCCCTCCTCGCGGTGACCGCCCTGGGCGTCCTGGGCACGGGCGTGACCTTCTACCTCAACTACCGCCTGATCGCGGACGAGGGCGCGACGACCGCGGCGACGGTCGGCTATCTGCTGCCGGTGGTGTCGGTGGCGCTGGGCGCACTGCTGTTGGACGAGCAGGTCGGAGTACGGGTACTCATCGGCATGGCGATCGTCCTGACAGGCGTGGCCATGACGCGCCCCCAAGGGGCGCGGGGCTGTGTTGAATCTGCGGCTACCGCCGCGCGGGCGCGAGCAACCACGACGGCGCCGCGCCCGAAGGAAGAGCTTTACGCCCCGTAAAACAGCGTCTCCACCACAGCCCGCGCCCGCCGCGCCGTACGCCGATAGTCATCCAGCATGTCCCCCACATGCCCGGGCCCGTACCCCAAGTACCGCCCCACCGCAGCCAGTTCACGCGGATCGGTGGGGAAGGTGTCCCCGGCCCTCCCCCGGACCAGCATCACCGCATTCCGCACCCGAGTCGCCAACACCCAGGCCTCGTCGAGGATCTCGGCATCCTCACCGCCGATGAGCCCCGCGGAGCGGGCCGCGGCCAGCCCCTCCCGCGTCCGCGTGGTCCGCAGCCCCGGCTCCGCCCACCCGTGCCGCAACTGCATGAGCTGCACGACCCACTCCACGTCGGACAGCCCGCCCGGCCCCAGCTTGGTGTGCAGCTTCGGGTCCGCGCCGCGAGGCAACCGCTCCGACTCCATCCGCGCCTTCAGCCGCCGGATCTCCCGTACGGCATCGTCACCGAGCCCCTCCGCCGGATACCGCAGCGGATCGATCAGTTCGATGAAACGCCGCCCCAGGTCCTCGTCGCCGGCGACCACTTCGGCCCGCAGCAGCGCCTGTGACTCCCAGACCAGAGACCACCGGCGGTAGTACGCCTCGTACGACTTCAACGTCCGTACGAGCGGCCCGGACTTGCCCTCGGGGCGCAGGTCCGCGTCGATCAGCAGGGGCGGGTCGGCGCTCGGGAGCCGCAGCAGGCGGCGCATCTCGGAGACGACCTTGTTGGCGGCCTCGGAGGCCGACTGCTCGGGCACGCCGTTGCGCGGCTCGTGGACGAACAGGACGTCCGCGTCGGAGCCGTAGCCGAGTTCGTGACCGCCGAAGCGGCCCATGCCGATGACGGCGAACCGGGTGGGCAGGGTGTCGCCCCAGGTGTCGCGGACCACCGCGCGCAGGGTGCCCGCGAGGGTCGCCGCGTTGAGGTCGGAGACGGCGCCGCCGACCCGGTCCACGAGGGCTCCCTGGTCGGCCTCGGCGGGCCGGGTCTCGGTGCCGTAGGAGCCGACGATGTCGGCGGCGGCGGTGCGGAACAGTTCGCGGCGGCGTACTCCGCGGGCCGCGGTGACCGCCTGTTCGACGCCGTCCGCGCGGCTGACCGCGGCGAGGATCTCCTGCTCCAGGCCGGCCCGGCCGCGCGGGGCGAGTCCGGCGCCGTCGCTGTCGCCCAGCAGCGCGACGGCTTCCGGTGCGCGCATGAGCAGGTCGGGGGCGAGGCGCCCGGCGGACAGCACGCGGGCGAGGTTCTCGGCGGCGGCGCCCTCGTCGCGCAGCAGCCGCAGATACCAGGGCGTCTTGCCCAACGCGTCCGACACCTTGCGGAAGTTGAGCAGGCCCGCGTCCGGGTCGGCGGAGTCGGCGAACCAACCCAGCAGTACGGGAAGGAGGGTTCGCTGGATCGCGGCCTTGCGGGTGACGCCGGAGGCGAGCGCCTCCAGGTGCCGCAGGGCCGCGGCCGGGTCGGCGTACCCGAGCGCGACCAGCCGCTCCCGGGCCGCCTCGGGGCGCAACCGGGTCTCGCCGGAGGCGAGTTGGGCGACGGCGTCGAGCAGCGGCCGGTAGAAGAGCTTCTCGTGCAGTCGCCGTACGACACTGGTGTGCCGCTTCCACTCGCGGTTCAGCTCGGCGACCGGATCCGTGCGCAGGCCCAGGGAGCGGCCGATACGGCGCTGGTCGGCGTCGTCCTCGGGGACGAGGTGGGTGCGGCGCAGCCGGTACAGCTGGATGCGGTGCTCCATGGAGCGCAGGAAGCGGTAGGCGTCGTCGAGTTGCACGGCGTCGTCCCGGCCGACATAGCCGCCGGCGGCGAGGGCCTGGAGCGCGTCGAGGGTGGTGCCGCTGCGCAGGGAGACGTCGGCCCGGCCGTGCACCAACTGCAGGAGCTGCACCGCGAATTCGACGTCGCGGAGGCCACCGGGGCCCAGCTTCAGCTCGCGTTCGACCTCGGCGACCGGGATGTTCTCGACGACCCGGCGCCGCATCTTCTGTACGTCGGTGACGAAGTTCTCGCGCTCGGCGGCCTTCCAGACGAGGGGTTCCAGCGCGCTGACGTACGCCTCGCCGAGCTCGATGTCGCCGGCGACCGGGCGGGCCTTGAGGAGGGCCTGGAACTCCCAGGTCTTGGCCCAGCGCTGATAGTAGGCGAGGTGGCTGGCGAGCGTCCGCACCAGTGGGCCGTTGCGGCCCTCGGGCCGCAGGTTGGCGTCGACGGGCCAGATCGACCCCTCCACGGTCGTCTCGGAGCAGATCCGCATCATGTGCGAGGCGAGCTTGGTGGCGGACCGCAGGGCCTTGCCCTCGTCGGCCCCCTCGACGGCCTCGCCGACGAAGATGACATCGACGTCGGACACGTAATTGAGCTCATGGCCACCGCACTTGCCCATCGCGATGACGGCGAGCCGGCACAGCGCGGCGTCGTCGGGGGCGGCGGCGCGGGCGATGGCGAGGGCGGCGCGCAGGGTCGCGGTGGCGAGGTCGGCGAGCTCGGCGGCGGTCTCGGCGATGTCGGTGGTGCCGCACACGTCACGGGCGGCGATGGACAGCAGACAGCGCCGGTAGGCGACGCGCAGGGAGACGGGGTCGTCGGCCTCGGCGAGCCCGCGCTCGAACTCCTCCACACCGGGGTGCAGATCGCGCGGCTCGTACATGACGAGCGCCTGCCAGTCCCCGGCGTGCCGGGCCAGATGCTCGGCGAGCGCGGCGGAGGCCCCGAGCACACCCAGCAGACGGTCACGCAACGGCTTGGCCGCTATCACCGTGTCCAGCAGCTCCCTGCGCGCGGCGGGGGCGGGCTGCGCCTCCAGCAACCGCACGAGGCCGTGCAGCGCGAGATCGGGGTCCGCGGTGGCACCGAGGGCTTCCAGCAGCACGGGATCATTGCGTACGCCGGTCAGCTCCGCGCTGTCCAGCAGCCGCTCGGCAGCCGAGGGATCGGTGAACCCGTGCCGCAGCAGCCGACTGAAGGTACTGCTCCTGCGCCCCGGCGCCGTCATCCTCGGCCTCCTCCGATCAAGGTCATACGTGCGTGAGCCTAACCGGAGAGGGTGAAAGAAGCGCCGGGACGGATCGAGCGGGTGAGCCGGGCCGCTCCTGGGGGGTGGAGGTGGGGAATGGGTGCGGGACGCGGGGACGGGGAATCGACCGGACGCCGGGGCTAGGCAGCGACCTCCGGGCGCCGGGACGTCGCAGCGTCGGAACGACCGGACGCCGGGGTCGGCAGCAACCGCCGGACGCCGAGGCCAGGCAGCGACCGCCGGGGCGAGGATGCCAGGGTGCGACCGGACGCCGGGGCTTGGAACGATCTCCCGGGCGGCGGGGCGGCGGCGGGGATGTGGCCGCCGGGCCTCGGGGCACCTGGGGGTAAGGGAGAGACCACCGGACACCGGGGCGCCGGAGCGCCAGAGCACCGGGGAGTCGGAACGACAGGACGCCGGGGTCGGCAGCAACCTCCGGACGCCGAGGCCAGGCACCGACCGCGGGCACCGGAGCGCCGAACCGCCGGAGCGCCCGACCGCCGGGGCTAGGCACGATCTCCCGGGCGGCGGGGTGTCGGCGGCGGGCGCCGGGGCGGTGTCAGCGGGTCACCACGACCGTGGTCGGGCGGGAGGCGTCGGTGAGGATCTTGTCGCCGGGCATGCGGCCCGGGGCCGTGGTGCCTTCGAGGGGTGGCAGGAAGGCGGCCGCGGTGGGGTGGCCGGCGAGGGGGACGTACACCCGCTGGACGGTGCCGGGAGTGTCCTTGCCGGGCAGGGTGGCGTACTGGACGTCGAGGCAGCGGGCGCGCAGCCGGGTCAGTACGGCCGTCACGGACGTGCCCGGCCCGACCGACGGGAGGACCAGCTGCGTGGGCTTCTCACACCCGGGGTCGCCCGGCGGCGGAACGGGCTGTCCGGACCGACCCCCGTGCGGTCCGGACAGGGTCAGACTGCTGAGGTCGCCGACGGTGCCGTTCGTGGTGTCGACGCGGATCGTGTCGTCGCGCAGCCACTGCAACGGGTGTCCGTCGAGGTCGGCCCGCACCCAGTCCGCGGTGTCGACCAGGAAGCCCGTCTCGACGGCGGCCTCCTCGGGCGGCACGAGCCGCCGGGGCGCCTGCCCGCGCGTGGCCCGTTCCGTACGGGCCTCGGGCCAGTGCCGCAGCACCACCAGCAGCCGTCCGTCGGGGCGGGCGAAGGGGTGTGCGCGGCCCGCGGAGACGGCGTAGGACCCGGCAGCGGTGACCGCCTCACGGGAGGCCCCGTGGAACCGGACGCCGCCGCGGGGGCCGAGCGTGAAGCGCACGGTGGTGAAGGTCTCGCCCTTCTCGGGCGCGGCGTCGGGGCCGGCCTTCGTGGTCGCGGCCTCGCAGCCGGTGGCGAGCAGGGCCGCGACGAGCATGGCGGCGCCCGTGGCGAGGGTGGCGGTCCGGTGCGGACGCGGGTGGCCGCGACCGTCGTAGGGGCGCAGGTGGGTACGCATGGGATGCCTCCGTGTCCTCCGGCAGCCGAAGCGCTGCTGGTGTCGACGATGCTCCGGTCAACTGCTCAGGCCCATTCGTCATTTGACGAATCCCGGTGTTCACGGGCGGCGCGGGAGTACGTTCGCAGGAGGCGAGACCCTCCTCGGGAGGCACCCATGACGACGGCCGAAGTCCACATGCGTCGCATGGCGGATGTCCTGGAGGAGGCGCGGCGGGATCTGTCGGGCGGGATTCCGCCGAAGTCCCTGCTGCTGGGGTTGCAGCGCCTGGTCCCCTGCGACGAAGCCAGTTTCTGCGAGCTGGACATCCCGACCAGGCGGGAGCTCAACAGCCAGGAGACGATCGAGGAAGACGGCGACTACGGGATGGACGCGTACTGGCGCTGGCGCCACCAGCACCTGCAGTGCGTGCAGGTCTGCCGGCCGCACGACGTTCCCGAGACGACGCAGATGGCGGACTTCCTCCCGGTGCGGGAACTGCGGAGCCTGCCGATCTACACGGAGTTCCTCGCCCCGTGCCCGACCATCGCGAGCATCGCCCTGCCCACCGCCCCGAACCGCACCCGGGTGTTCCAGTTCTTCCGTACGGGCTCCAAGCCGTTCACCGCGCACGAGATGACCACCCTGGAGCTGCTGGCTCCCCACGTGTACGAGATCTACAAGGAGGCCGCCCGCAGGCACCGGCCCCCCGTGCGGCTGACCCGGCGGGAGTTCGACGTGCTGCGCTGTGTGGCCCGGGGTCTGGACACCCCGCAGATCGCCGAGCAGCTCTCGGTCTCCTCGAGCACGGTCCGCAAGCACCTGGAGAACGCGTTCGGCAGGCTGGGGGTGTCGAGCCGTACGGCCGCGGTGGCCCGTGTCTTCCCCGACCCGGAGATGGTGTGACCGATGAGTTCCGGATCCGGCGCGGGTCTGTCCTGCGAGGCAACACGTCTGGAGGCCCGCCCATGACCGACAAGCAACCCCGCGCCCGTCTCGACACCCGCTACAGCGACGGCACGGCCACCGCGACCGACTGGTCCGACGCGCTGAAGATCCTCGCCGGGGCCGAGCTGTTCTGGATCTCCACGGTCCGGCCGGACGGGCGCCCGCACGTGACCCCGCTGCCCGCGGTCTGGTCGGAAGGCGCGCTGCACTTCTGCACGGGTCCGGAGGAGCGCAAGGCCCGCAATCTCGCGGCGAACCCGCACGTCGTGCTGACGACCGGCGTCAACACCTGGAACGAGGGCTACGACCTCGTCGTGGAGGGCGAGGCGGTGCGCGTCGTCGATGACGTGCGGCTCGGGGAGCTCGCGGCCGCGTGGGAGGAGAAGTACGGCGAGTTCTGGCGCTTCGAGGTACGGAACGGCGGCTTCCACCACGGTGCCGGGCACGCTTTCGTCTTCTCGGTGGCGCCGCGCACCGTTTTCGGCTTCGGTAAGGGGGAGCCGTTCAGCCAGACCCGCTGGCGGTTCGACTGACGTGACAAGGGAGTCAACGCCATGGACATGTCCCTCGAAGTGATCCTGCTGCCGGTTTCCGATGTGGATCGAGCCAAGGAGTTCTATCAGGACAAGGTCGGTTTCCACGTGGACCTCGACGGCGAGGTGATGGAGGGCGTACGGATCGTCCAGCTGACCCCGCCGGGCTCGGGCTGTTCCATCGCCCTGGTCGACGGTCTCCAGGTCCCCACGGGCACACCGCAGCCGGGCACGTACCACGGCATGCAGCTGTGCGTCACGGACGCGAAGGCGGCGTACGAGGAGCTGACGGCGCGCGGCCTCGACGTGAGCGAGCCGGTGCAGTTCGCCCCGCAGGACGGCGCCACGTTCATGTACTTCAAGGACCCGGACGGCAACGGCTGGGCGATCCAGGAGTACAAGCGCCGCGAGACGGAGCCGCTGCACCAGGTGCTGGCGCAACTGGCGGGCAAGTAGCGCACGTGTGGGGGCGCGGGCCGGCCCGCGCCCCCGTCGTCACGCCCTGGAGGTCTGCGTCGCGCAGTTGAGAAGCGCCCCGTTGTCGGTCTGGCACGCCGTCACGGTCACGGAAACGCCTTCACCGATGGACAGGTCGACGTTCTCGTAGTCGCCGTTGCCGCCCGTGGCCCAGATCTCCTTGTAGCCCCCGCTCCACGAGGCCGAGACGAACACACCGCGCCCGTCGGTCCAGCTGTCGTCGGCGATGAGGTGCTCGCCGTACGCCTGGAATCCGGCGTACCCGACCTGGGTGTTGCCGTCCTCCTTGTAGAACCAGAAACTGCAGTCCCTGCCACCGTCGTCGCTCGGGGACGCGGTACAGGAATGAACGTTGTTGTCGGCCCAGGCAACACCCGAGACGGTGCCGACCAGAACCGCCGCGGCCGCGCCGACGAGCCCCACCCTTGCGCGAGTTCGCATGCAATCGCTCCTTGATCACTGACTGATGTGGCGCGATCATGCCACGGCTTGGCACGTTCTCGGCAGGTATTCGCGGACACGCGAAAGGGCCGACGATCCATGACCGTCGGCCCTTCCTGTGTATACGTGCCTACAGCACCGGCAGGTTCTTCCGCAGCTCGAACGCGGTCACCTCGGAGCGGTACTCCTCCCACTCCTGGCGCTTGTTGCGCAGGAAGAAGTCGAAGACGTGCTCGCCCAGCGTCTCGGCGACCAGGTCGCTGTTCTCCATGAGGGTCAGGGCCTCGCCGAGGTTCTGCGGGAGGGGTTCGATGCCCATCGCGCGGCGCTCGGCGTTGGACAGCGCCCAGACGTCGTCCTCGGCGCCCGGCGGGAGCTCGTAGCCCTCCTCGATGCCCTTGAGGCCGGCGGCCAGCAGGACGGCGTACGCCAGGTACGGGTTGGCACCGGAGTCGATCGAGCGAACCTCGATGCGGGCGGAGCCGGTCTTGCCGGGCTTGTACATGGGGACGCGGACCAGGGCCGAGCGGTTGTTGTGGCCCCAGCAGATGTACGAGGGGGCCTCGCCGCCGGCGCCCGCCGTGCGCTCCGAGCCGCCCCAGATGCGCTTGTAGGAGTTGACCCACTGGTTGGTGACCGCGGAGATCTCCGCGGAGTGCTTCAGCAGGCCCGCGATGAAGGAGCGGCCGACCTTGGAGAGCTGGTACTCCGAGCCCGACTCGTAGAACGCGTTGCGGTCGCCCTCGAAGAGGGACAGGTGCGTGTGCATCCCGGACCCCGGGTGCTCGCTGAACGGCTTCGGCATGAACGTCGCCTGGACGCCCTGCTCCAGCGCCACCTGCTTCATGACCAGGCGGAACGTCATGATGTTGTCCGCCGTCGAGAGGGCGTCGGCGTAGCGGAGGTCGATCTCCTGCTGGCCGGGGGCGCCCTCGTGGTGGGAGAACTCCACCGAGATGCCCATCGACTCCAGCATGGTGATCGCCTGGCGGCGGAAGTCCATGCCGATGTTCTGCGGGGTGTGGTCGAAGTAGCCCGAGTTGTCGGCCGGCGTGGGACGGGTGCCGTCCAGCGGCTTGTCCTTCAGCAGGAAGAACTCGATCTCGGGGTGGGTGTAGAAGGTGAAGCCCAGGTCCGAGGTGCGGGCCAGCGCGCGCTTGAGCACGTAACGCGGGTCCGCGAAGGACGGCGAGCCGTCCGGCATGAGGATGTCGCAGAACATCCGGGCCGTACCGGGCGCCTCGGCGCGCCACGGCAGGATCTGGAAGGTCGACGGGTCCGGCTTGGCGATCATGTCGGACTCGTAGACCCGGGCGAAGCCCTCGATCGCGGAGCCGTCGAACCCGATGCCCTCGTCGAAGGCCTGTTCCAGCTCGGCCGGGGCCACGGCGACGGACTTGAGGAAGCCCAGCACGTCCGTGAACCACAGGCGTACGAACCGGATGTCGCGCTCCTCCAACGTCCGGAGCACGAATTCCTGCTGCTTGTCCATCTTCAGCTTCCCCATCCTTGCTGGTCAGGCCACCTGTCTGCGGTCCCGCGCGAGACGGTCGGGCACCTGAGCATCCCACCACAACACCATTTCATCCGTGTTGCGGACCATGATCGGCGGGCCGACCTCCGGGCGAACGCCTCACGTACGGCAGGTGTACTGTTCTGCCGCCCATCTTGCCTGCTCGGACCCGTATAAGTAATGCCGGGCGTGTCGGAACCTCGGCGGACCCGGATCTCCGCGGGCGCCCGCTCTTCGGCCATTCCTGTGCCCTCCCTTTCTGGAGACACCCCCTTCCCCATTACGATCAGCGGACCCGACCGGCCCTCCTTACCCAGAAGGACACACCCCATGGGTTCCGCCAAGAACAAGAACTCCGCCGAGCGCCAGGCTCGAATAGCGGAGATGCGGCGTGCCGAACAGGCCCGCGAACGCCGTAACCGGCTCCTCACGATCGGGGCGAGCGTGGCCGTCGTCACCGCTCTCGTCGTGGGCGGCGTCGTGCTCGTGCGGTCGCAGGACGACGGCGGCGGCACGACGGCCGACTCCAGCAACCCGGGTCACTGGACCACGGGCAAGGACGGGGTGAAGACGTGGTCGTCCAAGCTCTCCCAGACCCACGTCACCAAGACCGTGAAGTACCCGATGACGCCCCCGGCCGGCGGTGACCACGACGCCCGCTGGATGAACTGCAACGGCGACGTCTACACCAAGGAACTCAACAACATGAACGCCGTGCACTCGCTGGAGCACGGTTCGGTCTGGGTGACGTACACCTCCAAGGCCAAGAAGGCCGACATCGACGCGCTGGCCGCGAAGGTGAAGAAGACGCCGTACACGCTGATGAGCCCGTACGAGAAGCAGGCGGCCCCGATCATGCTGACGGCGTGGGGCCACCAGCGGACGGTGACGAGCGCGAGCGACCCGAACGTCGACAAGTTCTTCGAGACCTATGTCCAGGGTGAGCAGACTCCGGAGAAGGGTGCGACGTGCCAGGGCGGTCTGTCGTAGTGAGGAAGGCCGGCTGGATCGCCTCGGGCGCGGCGGCGGTGCTCGTCGCGACCGGGGGGATCACCTACGCCGTCACGCAGGACGGCGGCTCCACCGACACCCCGACCGCGGACTCCGCGGACGCCGGGTTCGCGCGGGACATGGCGGTGCACCACCAGCAGGCGGTGGAGATGTCGTTCATCGTCCGCGACCGTACGAAGGACGAGGACGTACGGCTGCTCGCGTACGACATCGCCCAGACACAGGCCAACCAGCGCGGCATGCTGCTGGGCTGGCTCGATCTGTGGAAGCTGCCGAAGGTGTCGTCGAAGCCGCCGATGACCTGGATGGACATGGGCGGCATGGCCTCCGGCGAGGACGGCGCGCTGATGCCGGGCATGGCGACCAACACGGAGATGGAAAAGCTCAGGAAGCTCAGCGGCAAGCAGGCCGAGATCTTCTATCTCCAGCTCATGACCGACCACCACAAGGGCGGCATCCACATGGCCGAGGGCTGTGTCGAGCGCTGCGAGGTGAAGGTGGAGAAGGACATCGCGCAGGGCATGGTCAACGCGCAGGAGTCGGAGATCGGTCTGATGACGGACATGCTGAAGGAGCGCGGCGCGAAACCGCGTTCCTAGAGGGGTCGGAGAGGGCCTTAGAGGGTTAACCCTCGGTTCTCGGCGCTTCTTAACCCTCAAATGGCCTTGTCATTAGGTTAATTGGGGTCCTCTTGGGACTCGTATTCCCCTGGCATGAACGGTTCATCGAAAGAGTGGCCACCGTCGAGTGATCCACTCGAGACGAACCGCATACAGGGGGTTCCATGAGATCCAACCGCGCCACTCTGCGTGCCGGTGTGAGCATGGCAGCGACACTGCCCATGATCGCCGGCGCGCTGGCGCTCGGCATACCCGCGGCGCACGCCGCGGACGGCCCGGCACGGGACACGCTGGCCGGCACCAGGCCCGCGTGGGCCACGGCCAAGGCCGACAAGGGCGCCACCGCCGACAGTTCACAGGTCTCCGCCCGGGTCTACCTCGCCGGCCGGGACGCGACCGGCCTCGCCGCGTACGCGAAGTCCGTGTCCGACCCGGCTTCGGCGTCGTACGGCAAGTACCTGAGCGCCCAGCAGGCGCAGGCCCGCTTCGGCGCCACGAAGGCCCAGGTGGCCGCCGTGAAGTCGTGGCTGGCGTCCGCGGGCCTGAAGGTCACCGGTGTCACGCGGCACTACGTCTCCGTCTCCGGTGACGTGGCCGCCGCCGAGAAGGCCTTCGGCACCCAGCTGCACAACTACGCCAAGGGCTCCAGGACCTACCGCGCCCCGTCCAGGACGGCCTCCGCACCGGAGAGCCTGAACGGCGCCGTGCTGACCGTCACCGGCCTGGACAACGCCCCGCACAAGGCGAGCCACAAGGACCAACTGCCCGGTCCGGGCGCCGTGTTCAAGAACTCGGGGCCGTTCTCGTCGTACTACGGCTCGAAGACCGCGAGCACCCTGCCCGACGCGTACGGCGGCAAGATCCCGTACGCCATCAAGGGCTACACGGGCAAGCAGCTGCGGGCCGCGTACGGCGCGGGCTCGTACACGGGCAAGGGGGTGCGCGTCGCCATCACCGACGCGTTCGCCTCGCCGACCATCGCCTTCGACGCGCAGACCTACGCGAAGAAGCACGGCGACCCCGCCTGGAAGACCGGCCAGCTGTCCCAGGTGCTGCCCAAGAACTACCGGTACACCGGCGCCGACGAGTGCGACGCCTCCGGCTGGTACGGCGAGGAGACCCTCGACGTCGAGGCCGTGCACGCGGTCGCTCCGGACGCGAACGTCACCTATGTGGGCGCCTCGTCCTGCATGGACGACGACCTGCTGGACTCGCTCAGCAAGATCGTCGACAAGCACCTGGCCGACCTCGTCTCCAACTCCTGGGGTGACATCGAGGCCAACCAGACGCCGGACCTCGCGGCCGCCTACGACCAGGTCTTCCAGTTCGGCGCGGTCGAGGGCATCGGCTTCTACTTCTCCTCCGGCGACAACGGCGACGAGGTCGCCAACACCGGGACGAAGCAGGTCGACACCCCGGCCAACTCGGCGTGGGTGACGGCGGTCGGCGGTACCTCGCTGGCCGTCGGCAAGGGCGACAAGTACCTGTGGGAGACCGGCTGGGGCACCGAGAAGGCCACGCTGTCCGCGGACGGCAAGAGCTGGACCAACTTCCCCGGCGCGTTCACCTCCGGTGCGGGCGGCGGCACCAGCAAGACGGTCGCCGAGCCCTTCTACCAGAAGGGTGTCGTCCCGGACGCGCTCGCCAAGGCCAACAACGCCGCCGGAAACCGCGTCGTCCCGGACATCTCCGCGATCGCCGACCCGAACACCGGCTTCCTGGTCGGCCAGACGCAGACCCAGGCGGACGGCTCCGAGTCGTACAGCGAGTACCGCATCGGCGGCACCTCGCTGGCCTCGCCGGTCATCGCGGCCGTCCAGGCCCTCGCCCAGGAGGCGCGCGGCGGCAAGGCGATCGGCTTCGCCAACCCGTCGATCTACGCCAAGTACGGCACGAAGGCCTACCACGACGTCACCGACAACCCGACGGGCCACCAACTGGCCGTCGCGCGCGTGGACTTCGTGAACGGCTATGACGCCACGGACGGTCTGACCACGTCGGTCCGCTCCCTCGGCAAGGACAGCTCGCTGTCCGCCGTGAAGGGCTACGACGACGTCACGGGCGTGGGCACGCCCGCGAACGGCTACGTCGTATCGTTCCGCCGCCACTGACACCGACGGGGTGGCGTGAGGTGCTCCCCACCTCACGCCACCCCATCGCGTCGCTCTGACGATTACACTGATCCCGTGCCTCCACTGAACTTCTGGTCGATCTATCAGCACGGGTTCGCACGCGTGGCCGCCTGTACCGGCCACACCGTCATCGCCGACCCGCCCGCCAACGCCGAATCGGTCCTGCGGCACGCACGCCGGTGCGCCGAGGAGGGCGTCGCCGTCGCGGTCTTCCCCGAGATGGTCCTGTGCGGCTACTCCATCGAGGACCTGCTGCTCCAGGACGCGCTGCTCGACGAGGTCGAGGCGGCCCTCGCGACCGTGGTGACCGGCTCGGCCGACCTGCTGCCGATCCTCGTCGTCGGCGCCCCGCTACGGCACCGCAACCGGGTCTACAACTGCGCGGTGATCATCCACCGCGGCCGGATCCTCGGCGTCGTGCCCAAGTCGTACCCCCCGAACTACCGCGAGTTCTACGAGCGCCGCCAGATCGCCGACGGCTCCGACGAGCGCGGCGGGACGATCCGGGTCGGCGGCGCGTCCGTACCGTTCGGCGTGGACCTGCTCTTCGAGGCGGCGGACGTCCCCGGTCTCGTGCTCTTCGCCGAGATCTGCGAGGACATGTGGGTCCCGGTGCCGCCCAGCGCGGAGGCCGCCCTCGCCGGCGCGACCCTCCTCGTCAACCTCTCCGGCAGCCCGATCACGGTCGGCCGCGCCGAGGACCGCAAGCTGCTGTGCCGCTCGGCGTCCTCCCGCTGCCTCGCCGCGTACGTCTACGCGGCGGCGGGCCTGGGCGAGTCGACCACGGACCTGTCCTGGGACGGCCAGACGATGATCTACGAGAACGGCGTCCTGCTCGCCGAGAGCGAGCGGTTCCCGCTCGGCGACACGTACGCGATCGCCGACGTGGACCTCGACCTGCTGCGCCAGGAGCGGCAGCGGATGGGCACGTTCGACGACAACCGCCGTACCCACAGGGCCCGGACGGCCGACTTCCGGACGGTCTCCTTCGAACTCGACCCGCCCCTCACCGACCTGGGACTCCGCCGTCACCTGGAGCGCTTCCCGTTCGTGCCGGCCGACGCCGACCGTCTCGCCCAGGACTGCTACGAGGCCTACAACATCCAGGTCGAGGGGCTCCAGCAGCGCCTCGCCGCGATCGGCGGTCCGAAGGTCGTCATCGGGGTGTCCGGCGGCCTCGACTCCACGCACGCCCTGATCGTCGCCGCCCGCGCGATGGACCGCGCGGGGCGCCCGCGCAGCGACATCCTGGCCTGGACCCTGCCCGGCTTCGCCACCAGCGACCACACCAAGGACAACGCCCACGCCCTGATGCGTTCGCTCGGTGTCACCGCGGCCGAGCTGGACATCACGCCCACCGCGCGTCTGATGCTCAAGGAGATGGGCCACCCGTTCGCCTCCGGCGAGCCGGTGTACGACGTCACCTTCGAGAACGTGCAGGCCGGCCTGCGCACCGACTACCTCTTCCGGCTCGCCAACCACCACAACGGCATCGTGCTCGGCACCGGCGACCTGTCGGAGCTGGCGCTCGGCTGGTCCACATACGGCGTGGGCGACCAGATGAGCCACTACAACGTCAACTCCGGTGTGCCGAAGACACTGATCCAGCATCTGATCCGGTGGGTCATCAGCAGCGGCCAGTTCGACGACGGGACCGGCAAGATCCTCTCCGCGATCCTCGACACGGAGATCAGCCCGGAACTGGTACCGGGTGAGGAGATGCAGTCCACCGAGTCCAAGATCGGCCCGTACGCCCTGCACGACTTCACCCTGTTCCACGTACTGCGCTACGGGTTCCGACCCTCGAAGATCGCGTTCCTGACCTGGCACGCCTGGCACGACACGACCACCGGCGCCTGGCCGCCCGGCTTCCCCGAGGAGAAGCGGGGATCCTACGACCTGGCGGAGATCCACAAATGGCTCCAGGTCTTCTGCCGCCGCTTCTTCGCGTTCGCCCAGTTCAAGCGCTCGGCGATGCCGAACGGCCCCAAGGTGTCGGCAGGCGGTTCACTGTCACCCCGAGGCGACTGGCGAGCACCATCGGACAGCTCGGCAAGGGCCTGGCTACGAGACCTGGAACGCTTCGACCTGCCGAACTGACCTGCCTGGGCCGGCATCCGACGGCCACTGTCTGCACCCGTACGCCGACACGGCGAGGGATGGAGCGCACGGGGTCCCTGCCGTACGGGAGACGCCCGCGCGCGGCACCCCCCGCCCGGGCAAGCCCGGGACGCACCCGCACCGACACACCGCGTCCCGAGACAGGACGGCCCCGCACCGCCGCACCGGCCCCCAGACAGGACGGGCCCGCACCGCCGCACCGCCCCCAGACGGGACGGGCCCGCGCCTGCGCAACGGCGAGAAGGGGACGTACCGGGGGGTGTCCGCCCGCAGCGTCGGGCGACCGACCAAGAGCACATCCCCAACCCACAGCACCGCCCGACCGAGGACGGACACCCCCCGGTGCGGCACCGACCCACAACCGGACCGGCATGCGCGACGCACGCCCCCACCGAAGCCGCCACAGGCCGCCGCAGGCATACGACCCGCGCCCGCACTCAGACCCGCACAGCCTCCCCCCGCTCAGGCAGGTGAGACGCAACCACCCGCTCCCGCCCACTCCCCGACACAACCACCCGCCGCCGATCCACGACAGAGGCGACCCCAGCCACGCCCAGCCCCAACACAGCGAGCACCGCACCCGCGACCGCCGGAGACGTCACCCCGAACCCCGCGGCCAACGCGAGCCCCCCGATCCACGCACCCCCGGCGTTCGCGAGGTTGAAGGCGGCCTGATTGGCGGACGAGGCCAAGGACGGCGCCGCCGAGGCCTTCTCCATGACCATCAGCTGCAGCGGCGACCCCGTGACAAAGGCGGCCACACCGAGCAGCACCACGGCCACCCCGGCACTCCACTGCGCACCCATCAGAACCGGGAACAGAGCGAGCACCACAACCAGCGAGACCAGCCCCCCGAACAACGTCCCCCGCAGAGCGTGATCGGCCAGCCGCCCGCCCACGAGGTTCCCCACCGTCGCCCCGACCCCGAACAGCGCGAGCAGCAGCGTCACACTCCCGTCGGCGAACCCGGCGGAGTCGGTGAGCATCGGCGTGACGTAGCTGTACGCGGCGAACAGCGCCCCGAAGCCCGCGACGGTCGTACCGAGCGCCAGCCAGACGGGCAGCGACTTCAGCGCCGCGAGCTCACCACGCAGCCCGGCACCGGAGCCCGCGACCACCCGGTCGTGCGGGATCAGCGAGGCGAGGGCCGCGATCGCGGCCAGCCCGATCGCGCTGACACCGAGGAACGTAGCCCGCCACCCGAGGTGCTGCCCCATGAGCGTGGCGACGGGCACGCCGGCGACGTTGGCGACGGTGAGCCCGAGGAACATCAGGGACACGGACCGCGCCTTGCGCTCGGGCGCGACCATGCTCGTGGCGACGACGGCACCGACACCGAAGAAGGCACCGTGCGGCAGACCGCTCAGGAACCGGGCGGCGAGCAGCCAGTGGTAGTCGGCGGCGAAGGCGGAGGCCGCGTTGCCGACGATGAACAGCGCCATCAGCCCGATCAGGACCGTACGACGGGGCATCCGGGCGGTCACGGCGGCCAGCAGCGGGGCGCCGATGACGACACCCAGGGCGTACGCCGAGACGAGGTGCCCGGCGGTGGGGATGGCGATGTGGAGATCGTCCGCGACCTCGGGCAGCAGCCCCATCATCACGAACTCGGTGGTGCCGATGCCGAAGGCGCCGACGGCCAGGGCTAGCAGGGCCAGGGGCATGACGTGCCTGTGCCTTTCGAAGGTAGTTCCGCGGTGCTTATGTTCACCAGCGGAACAAAGCCTCTCGGGCTCAGTATTCCATGCGGTCAGGAAGAGGTGTCGACCTTCACACGCGCGGCCAGCGGAAGGTGGTCGCTCCCCGTCTCCGGCAGCGTCCACGAGCTCTCCGGCTCGACCCCCTTCACCAGGATCTGGTCGATCCGCGCCATCGGGAACGACGCCGGCCAGCTGAACCCGAACCCGCTGCCGGCCGCGCCCTGCGTGGAGCGCATCTGGGAGGTGACGGCATTCAGGGCGCGGTCGTTCATCGTGCCGTTGAGGTCGCCGAGCAGCACGATCCGCTGCAACGGCTCGTCGGCGATGGCCTCACCGAGCGCGTCGGCGCTCTTGTCGCGCTGCCGGGCCGTGAACCCGGCCTCCATCTTCACGCGGACCGACGGCAGATGGGCGACGTAGACCGCGAGCTGCCCCTCGGGCGTGGCCACCGTGGCGCGCATGGCGCGCGTCCAGCCCAGCTTGATGTCGACGGGCCCGACACCGGTCAGCGGGTACTTGCTCCACAGCCCGACGGTGCCCTGCACCGAGTGGTACTTGTACGTCGCCGCCAGCGCCTTCTCGTACGTCGGCACCGCTCCCGCGGTCAGCTCCTCCAGCGCCACCACGTCCGCCCCGGACGCGGCCACGTCACGGGCGGTGCCGGACGGGTCGGGGTTGTCGGCGTTGACGTTGTGCGTGGCCACCGTGAGGTCGCCGCCGGAGCCGGTCTTGTCGGTGAGCAGACCGCCGAAGAGGTTCAGCCAGACGATCGCCGGGAGCAGCACGGCGACCAGGGCGGTCACCGACTTGCGTACGACGCCGAGGACCAGCAGGACCGGCACGAAGAGGCCCAGCCAGGGCAGGAAGGTCTCGATCAGGCTGCCGAGGTTGCCGATGCGGTTGGGGATGCGCGAGTGCACCAGCATCACCAGCGCGAGGACCAGCGCCAGCGCGGCGACGACCAGGCCGCGGCGCCAGATTCTCGGGTCGCCCCGCCATCCGGTGAGCAGCCGGTCGAGCAGGCGCCGGAACCTGGAGCTCTGGCGCTCGGGTCCCGAGCCACCGTTGTCCGTCTCCTCCATGTACGCCTGCTGCGCCATACCGCGTCGCCTCACTGACCGCCGTGCATCCGTCCGTCCCCCCGTGTCTCAAGACCCTAGGGGATGATCGGTTCCGTTCTCGCCGTCCGATGACGGCCGTACCCGTACGAGCACGAACAAGTCGGTGCCGTCAGTTCCGCACACGAAGGCAGAAAGCGCCCTCTGTGACGAAACGCGCACAGTAGGGCTACGACGCAGTCGAACTGACGGTCGGTGAGCTGACGGGCCGTAGGTCCTCCGGGTCGAAGGGGCTCAGTCCTTCGAGGATCGTGTCGACGATCTGTTCGGACAGACCGTCCGGGAGGTCGGCGTCGGGGCGCATGACGGAACGCAGCAACATGGGGCCGACGAAGATGTCGTTGAGCAGTTCGATGTCGACGTCCGCGCGCAGTTCGCCGTTCACCTGCCCCCGCAGCAGGACCTCCATCCCGAGCCTGCGCCGGGGCGCGATGACGAGGTTGTGGTACGCCTCCCAGAGCTTCGGGCTGCTCTTCATCTGGGCGTGCACGTTGTGCAGGATCACCGAGGAACGGCTGACCAGTCCGCGCTGCCGCAGCGACTCCAGGAGGACGACGAGGTCGTCGCGCATGGAGGTGCCGGGGAGTTCGGGATCCGGGGGTTCGGCGCTGCGGACGACATCGACGAAGAGCTCCTCCTTGCCGCTCCACCGGCGGTAGATGGTCGCCTTCCCGACGCCGGCGGTACGGGCGATGCGCTCGATGGACAGCTCCGCGAGCGGCACGCCCTCCTCCAGCAGCTTCATCACACCCTCGACGATGGCATGCTCCACGGCCTCGCTGCGGGGCCGGCCCCGCACGGGGCCCGCTTGCCGGGGCTGACCTTCGGCGAGGCTGCTCACGTCGCTGGATCCCTTCTGTGTCCTGGGACGATTGTCCCCCGCCGGAGGCCGCACCGGGGAGCCGGCAAGACCCGCACCTGCCGGGCCCCCGGGACCGCGACCGGGAACGACGACCCGGAGGCGAGCCCCCGGAGGCCGCATCCGGAACTCGCCGGGACCGCTCGGGAGCCCCCGGGGCGGCGTCTGTGAGCGGTACCGGGGCATCGCCGGAGGCCGCACCTGGCGGACCGCTGAGGCAGTGGCCGGATGCCGGTGGGAGGGCGCCGCCCCGACGGAACCCTTCCCGGACCGCCGGGCCGCGTCAGCCCCCTCCGCGAGCCGGCGCGGGCTGCGCCGGAGCCGCTCCCGCAGTGGCGACCCGGGATCCCGCAGGGGTGTGGTCGCATGTCGCCCCCTACTCCGCCGCCACCAACTTCCGCCCCTCCTCGTCCTTCTGGGCGGTCGGCGGCCTGCCCGGCAGGAACACGGCGACCACGATCGCGCCGACCACCGCGACGCCCGCTCCCCACAGGGCGGTGACGTGCATGGCGTGGAGGAAGGCGTCGTGGGCGGGGACGATGAGCGCGTCACCCCGGGGGCCGAGCTTGTCGGCGACGCCGAGGGTGGCCTCGATGGACTCGCCCGCGGTGTGGCGCAGCCCGGCCGGCAGGAGGCCGAGCTTGTCCTCGATGCCGTTGCGGTACGCCGTGGACAGCACCGAGCCGAGGACGGCGATACCGAGGGCGCCGCCGAGCTGGCGGAAGGTGTTGCTGAGGGCGGAGGCGGAGCCGGCCTTCTCGCGGGGCAGGGCCTGCATGATGACGACGCTCACCGGGGTCATGATGTGCGCCATGCCGGCACCCATCAGGAAGAACACGACCTCCAGGATCCAGATCGGCGTGTCCGCCTCGAACCCGGCGAACGCGGCGAGCGTCGCGGCGATGACGAGCAGCCCGGCCGTGGTGGTGGCCTTGTTGCCGAACCGGTCGACGACGAGCCGGGCCCGCGGCGCGAAGATCATCTGGGCGGCGGCCAGTGGCAGCATCAGCAGACCGGTCTGCAGCGGCGAGTACCCGCGCACGCTCTGGGTGTAGAACACCGAGAAGAAGGTCACGCCCATCAGCGCGAAGAAGACCAGCGCGATGGCGGCGATCGCGGCGGAGAAGACCTTGTTCTTGAAGTACGTCACGTCGATGGACGGATGGTCGCTGCGCTTCTCGAAGACGACGAAGGCGACGAGTACGGCGAGACCCGCGCCGATCGTCGACAGCACCGTCGCGTCCGTGAAGTCCGCGAGCTGGCCGCCCTTGATGATGCCGTAGACCAGCAGGACCAGGCCCACGACGGACAGCACGACACCGATGGGGTCGATACGGCCGGGGTTCGGGTCCCGGGAGTCGGGCACGAGCCAGATCATCAGCGCGAGGGCGACGAGCACGATCGGCACGTTGATGAGGAAGACGGACCCCCACCAGAAGTGGTCCAGCAGCACACCGCCGGTGATCGGTCCGATGGCGATGGCGAGCCCGACACCACCGGCCCAGATACCGATGGCCTTGGGCTGCTCCTCGCGCTCGAAGACGTTCATGAGCACCGCGAGCGTGGCCGGCATCACGAAGGCGGCGCCGAGGCCCATCACCGCGCGGAACGCGATCAGCTCGGTCGGCGACCCGGCGGTGGCGGCGAGGGCGGACCCGAGGCCGAAGACGGTGAGCCCGCCGAGGAGCACCCTCTTGCGTCCGAGCCGGTCCCCCAGCAGACCGGCGCTGAAGAGGAGCCCCGCGAAGACGAGGGTGTAGGAGTTGATCGCCCACTCCAGCTCGCTCTGGGTGGCGCCCAGGCCGGTGGGGGCGGGGGTCGAGATCGTCTTGATCGCGACGTTCAGGATCGAGTTGTCGAGCACCACGATCAACAGGCTCAGCATCAGCACGCCGAGGATCGCCCAGCGGCGCCGGTGCACGGCTTCCGGGATGCGGGAGCCGGGGAGGGCAGGGTCGGCAGGAGAAGTCATACGACCGACCCTAGACCTATTTCGATACGGCACCGTCTCGTATCGGAATTCTTTACGGAGACCTTAAGAACAGCCCTAGGCCCCCGGACGTACGTCGCTGGAGGCGTGACCCAAGTCCCGCGCCCCCCCTCTGGCCGAGCGTGACACGAAGTGCCACCATGGAGGTGATCCGGGGACGCCGTGAGGGCGCCTCGAGATGACGTGTGAGGAGCAGTTCCATGACGCAGCTCTCGGCTGCCCAGACAAAGCCCTCCGACGGCAGCAAGGCGCTGTACGGGGGGAAGGGCACACGCCGTATCACTGTTCGCGACATCGCTCTCGCCAAGGAGCGGGGCGAGAAGTGGCCCATGCTCACCGCGTACGACGCGATGACCGCGTCCGTCTTCGACGAGGCCGGCATCCCGGTCATGCTCGTCGGCGACTCCGCGGGCAACTGCCACCTCGGGTACGAGTCGACCGTGCCCGTCACCCTCGACCAGATGACGATGCTCTCGGCGGCCGTGGTCCGCGGCACCTCCCGTGCCCTGATCGTCGCCGACCTCCCCTTCGGCTCGTACCAGGAGGGCCCCGTACAGGCGCTCCGGTCCGCCACCCGGCTGATCAAGGACGCCGGAGTCGGCGCGGTCAAGCTGGAGGGCGGCGAGCGGTCCTACGAGCAGATCCGGCTGCTGGTCGAGGCCGGCATCCCGGTGATGGCGCACATCGGTCTGACCCCGCAGTCCGTCAACGCCATGGGCTACCGCGTCCAGGGCCGTGGCGAGGAGGCGGCCGCGCAGTTGCTGCGCGACGCGAAGGCCGTGCAGGACGCGGGCGCGTTCGCGGTCGTCCTCGAACTGGTCCCCGCCGAGCTGGCCGCCGAGGTGACCCGGTCGCTGCACATCCCGACCGTCGGTATCGGTGCCGGGGCGGAGACGGACGCGCAGGTCCTGGTGTGGACGGACATGCTGGGTCTGACCCCCGGGCGGGTCCCGAAGTTCGTGAAGCAGTACGCCGACCTGCGCGAGGTCATGGGCAACGCGGCGAAGGCGTTCGCGGAGGACGTGGTGGGAGGCACCTTCCCGCTGGAGGAGCACAGCGTCCACTAGAGCCACTGTGGCACCAGGGCAGCCCCGCCGATCTTCCCCCGTCGGCGGGGCTGCCGCCGTTTTCCTCGCCCCCGCCGCCCCTACCCATTCCCATCCCCAGGGGGCTCCGCCCCCTGGACCCCCGCTCCTCAAACGCCGGAGGGGCTGAGAAACCCAGCCCGTCCGGCGTTTGAGGACGAGGCCCTTTCGGGGCCGAAGCAGGGGTCTGGGGGGCGCAGCCCCCAGGGACGGGACGGGTAGGGGCGGCGGGGGCGAGGACCGCTTGTCGGGTGGCTGTCGGTGGTGTCGGTGACTTGTCGGTGGTCTGTCGGTCGGGGCTGGCACCGTCTTCCCCATGACGCGAATCGACAAGAACCCCAACGGCGCCGACATCGCCGTAACCGTGCGGGGGCTGGTGAAGCACTACGGCGACACCAAGGCGCTGGACGGTGTGGACCTGGATGTGCGGGAGGGGACCGTGATGGGGGTGCTCGGGCCCAACGGGGCCGGGAAGACCACCCTCGTCCGCATCCTGTCCACCCTGCTCGCCCCGAACGCCGGACAGGCCACCGTCGCCGGTTACGACGTCGTACGGCAGCCCCGCCAGCTGCGCAGGGTCATCGGCCTCACCGGCCAGTACGCCTCGGTCGACGAGAAGCTCCCCGGCTGGGAGAACCTGTACATGATCGGGCGGCTGCTCGACCTGCCCCGCAAGGAGGCCCGCCGCAGGGCGGACGAGCTGCTGGAGCGCTTCTCGCTCACCGAGGCCGCCAAGCGCCCGGCGAGCACGTACTCCGGCGGCATGCGGCGACGGCTCGACCTCGCCGCGTCCATGATCGGACAGCCCGCGGTCCTCTTCCTCGACGAGCCGACCACCGGCCTCGACCCCCGTACCCGCAACGAGGTGTGGGACGAGGTCAAGCGGATGGTCGGGGACGGGGTCACCGTCCTGCTCACCACGCAGTACATGGAGGAGGCCGAGCAGCTCGCCGACGAGCTCACCGTCGTCGACCGCGGCAAGGTCATCGCGGGCGGTGGCATCGAGGAGCTGAAGGCCAAGGTCGGCGGGCGGACCCTGCGGGTACGGCCCGTGGACCCGCTGCAACTGCGGCCGCTCGCCTCCTACCTCGACGGCCTCGGCATCACCGGCCTCGCCACCACCACCGTGGACCCCGACGCAGGCTCCCTCCTGGTGCCGATCCTCAGCGACGAGCAGCTGACCGCGGTGGTCGGCGCGGTCACCGCGCGCGGCGTCACCATCTCCTCCATCACCACCGAACTCCCCAGCCTGGACGAGGTGTTCCTGTCCCTCACCGGCCACCGCGCGAGCGCCCCGCAGGACGCCGTGCCCGCCGACGACCGCGAGGAGGTCGCCGTATGAGCGCCGCCACCGTCACCACACCCGTCACCGTCTCCGCCTCCGAGGACGTCCGCATTCCGCTGCGCGGGCATCTGCGGCACACCAGTGCCCTCATCCGCCGCAACCTGCTCTGGATCCGCCAGGACCCGGAGTCGATGGCCGACGCGGTGCTGATGCCGGTCATCTTCACGCTGCTGTTCGTGTTCGTCTTCGGCGGCTCGATCGGGCAGGCGCTGGGCGGCGGGCAGGACCAGTACGTGCAGTACGTCATCCCGGGCATGATCGCGATGATGAGCATGACGCTCTCGCAGGGCGTCGGCACCGGCTTCAGCCAGGACTTCAACTCCGGTGTCATGGACCGCTTCCGGTCCCTGCCGATCGGACGCGGCTCGGTGCTCTTCGCGAAAATCTCCGTCGAACTGATCCGGATGCTGTTCGCGACCGCCGTCCTGATGATCGTCGCCGTCCTGGTCGGGTTCGACATCACCAGCTGGACCGGGCTGCTGGCGACCGTGGCCCTGTCCACCGCGTTCGCCTCGTCGATCATGTGGGTGTTCCTCACCCTGGGCGTGATCATGAAGAGCGCGCAGTCCGTGCAGGCCATGGGCTTCCTGGTGCTGTTCCCGCTGCAGTTCGGCTCGTCGATCTTCGCGCCGACCGGCTCCATGCCGGGCTGGCTCCAGGCCTTCACCGACTACAACCCGCTGTCCACGCTCGCGGACGCGGCGCGCGGGCTGATGGTGGGCGGCCCGGTCGCCCACGACCTGTGGGTGACGCTCGCCTGGTCGGTGGCGATCACGGCGGTCATGGCGCCGGTCGCGATCCACAAGTTCAAGACCAAGAGCTGACGTCCCCGTCGGCGCGTCAGACCAGGGCGGTGGCCTCCATGGGGGAGAGGCCACCGCCCTCCGCGTGCGCCGCCTCGAACGCCTCGTCGCCGAGCGCGGCGCGCGCGTGGCGCTCGGCCCGGTCGTAGGTCTCGCGCTCTATGGAGGTCGCGACATGGCCGGTCGGCAGCATCGCGCGCGCGGTCCCGAGGACCCGGGCCGCGTCAGCGGGCCTGTTGGCGCCGTCGGGGGCGGCCAGGGCGATCGCCGCGATCGACAGGTACAGCGGTCGCATGTACGGGGCGATGGCCTCGGACAGCGGGTCGTCGGCCTTGGCCAGGGCCTGCCGGGCCTTGTCCAGACAGGCCTCGTAGCAGCCGTCGGCCGCCTCCATCCAGGCCTCCGAGCCGAGGATGAACGCGTCGAAGACGACGAAGTGCGCGATGTTGAACTCCCCGCGCAGCAACCGCAGTTGCTCGCGCGCCTCCGAGGTCCGGCCGGTGAAGGAGAGATGCGCGGCGAGGAACATCCGAGCGGCGGGCAGGGCCCCGTTGACCCCGCCCTCCTGCTGAGCGATCACCTCGCGCAGGATCCGCTCGGCCCGCTCGCTCTGGCCCGCCTCCATGAGCGCGCTGCCGAGCCGGGCGCGGAGCACCGCGTTCTGGGCGCGGGCGCCGAGCCGGTCGGCCTGCTCCATGGCCGCCTCGTAGTCGGCGGCCGCGTCCAGCCAGGCGCCCGCGCGCTCCCGGGCCTCACCGCGCGCGGACAGTGCCTCCGCGGTGCCCCACGCGTCCCCGAGGGCCTGGAAGATCTCCAGCGCCTCGTCGGCGTCGCGCGCCGCGTCGCCCGCCCAGTCGGCCCGGTTGGCGAGGATGTTGGCGCGGATCTGCAGGGTGCCGGCGAGCTCCCACTCGGTCCCGGGCGTCGCACGGCAGGTGCGGACGGCGGCGTCGAGGATCCCGGCGAGCCGCTCCGCGCCGCCGCTCAGCATCACGGCGTAGAACCAGAGCATGCCCGGGGGACGGCAGACCTGCGGCAGGCCGGGTTCGTAGACCTCGGTGATGATCCGCAGCTTCTCCTTGGCCTGCGGGGTCTCCCAGGCGTCCAACTCCGTGTCCATGCAGGCCAGATGGGCGAGGTGGATACCGCGCCGGGCCTCGGCGAGGAGCTCGCCGGTCAGCGGGGGCGGGGCGTCGGTGCAGCGCTGGTGGACGGGGGCCGCGCGGCGCACCGGCTCGGTGAACGGGTCGGGGCCCAGCGCCATGATCTCGCTGTACCAGTTGCGGGCCTCGATACGGACGTCACGCAGCTGCCAGTACCAGGCCAGCGACAGCCCCAGGCAGAGCGCCTCCTGCTCGTCGCGCTCGGCGATGGCGTGCCGCAGGGCGGTGCGCAGGTTCTCGTACTCGCGCTCCAGCCGTTCGATGGCGAGGAGTTGGCTCGGTCCGCGAAGCAACGGGTCGGTGGTGCGGGCGAGTTCGCGGTAGTACGTCAGATGCGCGCGCTCCGCCTCCGCGCGCCGGCCGGTCTCGTCGAGCCGCTCGCCCGCGTACTCGGCGACGGTCTCCAGGAGCCGGTAGCGCATCTCCCCGCCCTCGCCCGAAGGCGCGGCGACGACCAGGGACTTGTCGACGAGCGAGCCCAGCGCCTCCAGTGCGACGGGACCGCAGACGGCCTCGGCGGCGGTCAGGTCGCAGCCGCCGGCGAAGACCGACAGCCGCCGCAGGACGTCCCGTTCGTCCTCGACGAGCAGTTCCCAGGACCAGTCGACGACGGCCCGCAGGGTCTGCTGTCGGGGCAGGACGGTACGGCTGCCGGAGGTGAGCAGCCGGAAGCGGTCGTCGAGCCGGTCGGCGATCTGGCGTGGCGTCAGCATGCGGAGCCGGGCGGCCGCGAGCTCGATGGCGAGGGGCAGTCCGTCCAGCCGCCGGCAGATCTCGGCGCAGGCCGCGGCGGTCTCCTCGTCGGCCTCGACCCGGAACCCGGGCCGGGCCGCGGCCCCGCGGTCGGCGAGCAGCCGCAGCGCGACGGGCTCGGGCAGCGGCTCCACGGGCCGCAGCAACTCCCCCGGTACGCCCAGCGGTTCACGACTGGTGGCCAGCACCGTCAGTTGCGGGCAGCGCGCCAGCAGCTCCTCCACGAGCCGGGCGGCGGCGTCGACGACGTGCTCGCAGTTGTCGAGGATCAGCAGCATCCGGCGCTTGCCGCAGTGCTCCGCGAGCCGCTCGACGGGGTCGGCGTGCCGCTCGTTCCCGGCCCGCATCGCCTCCGCGCCCGCGCCGTACAGCACGGTCTCACGGGCACCGACGGCGGTCAGCACGGCCTCCGGCACCCCCTCCGGATCGTCGACCGGGGCGAGCTCGGCCAGCCACACCCCGTCCCGCGCGGCGTACCGCACGGTCTCGGCCGCCTCCTGCGACAACCGCGTCTTCCCCGCACCCCCGGGCCCGAGCAGGGTCACGAGCCGCGCCGCCGCGAGGTCACCGCGGATCGCCTCGATGTCGGTCTCACGACCGACGAAGGAGGTGAGACGGGCACGGAGGTTGCCGAGGGTGGCAGGCTCGACGGAGGGGGCCCACGAGCCCGGGTCGCTGTCGACGGCTGCCGCGGAAGCGGCCGGACCCACCGCTACCGGACGCTGCCCGCCCGGCACCCCGGGTCGCAGCAACTCCCCGTGCAGCGCCCGGAGTTCCGGCCCGGGGTCCGCCCCCAACTGCTCGGCCAGCACACGTCGTACGTCCTCGTAGGCCGCCAGCGCCTCGGCCGTACGGCCCGCGTCACGGAGGGCGCGCAGGCGCAGGGACTGCAGGGGCTCGTCCAGCGGGTGACTGTCACACAGCGCGGTCAGCTCGGGGAGGGACTGCTCGGCCTGGCCGAGGGCGAGGGCGGCGGTGTGGCGGGCGCGCAGGGCGTCCAGGCGCCGGGCCTCCCAGCGGGCCGCCTCGCCGGTGCGGTCCGGCAGGTCGGCGAGGACGGGACCGCGCCACAGGGCCAGGGCGTCGTCGAGGACGCCGGCCGCCTTCGCGGGGTCGCCGTCGGCGAGCGCGCGCGTGCCCTCGCCGGTCAGCCGGTCGAAGCGGTGCAGGTCGATGTCGTCGGGCGCGGCCACGAGCCGGTACCCGCCGTCCGCGGAGGCGACCGCGTCCGCGCCGAGGGCCCGCCGCAGCCGGCCCACCAACGCCTGCACCGCGCCCAGCGCGTCGGCGGGCGGGTCGCCGTCCCACACCTCGTCGACCAGCAGGCTCACGGCGACCGTACGGCCGGGCCGCAGCGCCAGCACGGTCAGCAGCGCACGCAGCCGCGCGCCGCCGACGGGGAGCGGGGTGCCGTCGGGACGGAGTACCTGGGTGGTGCCGAGGATGCGATAGCGCACGGGGTCCATTGTCTCTGGTGGGTTCGGGGACAGTCACGGGGATCGGGCGGGGCGGGCGCCGTGTCGGTTCCGGCGGCCGACGGATCAGGTGGGCGGAGCCAAAGCCCCATGGCCCCACCTTCTCCGGAACCGATGAGGTACCGCGAGACGTTTTCGTCGTACGCCCGGTACGGTCGGGCAGTCCCAGAGCGTGTACGAGAGTCGGGGGAACCCCATGACCACCACAGCCGCCCGCAACAGCGACCGGCGGATCAGCCCAGTCTTCGTGGGCATCCTGGCCGTCACCGCGGTGACCGGCTGGGCCACCTGGACCGGGTTCGCCGAGCAGCCCGGCGTGGCCGTGTTCCTGTTCGTGACGGCCGCCTGGATCGTGTCCCTGTGTCTGCACGAGTACGCACACGCGCGTACCGCCCTGCACAGCGGTGACATCACCGTGGGTTCGAAGGGTTACCTCACGCTCAATCCCTTGAAGTACACCCATGCGCTGCTCAGCATCGTCCTTCCCGTCCTCTTCGTGATCATGGGCGGGATCGGTCTGCCGGGCGGGGCAGTCTTCATCGAGCGGGGCCGGATCCGGGGGCGCTGGAAGCACAGTCTGATCTCGGCCGCCGGGCCGCTCACCAATGTGCTGTTCGCCATCGTGTGCACGGCCCCGTTCTGGCTGGACGCGCTCGACGGGGTGCCGGCGGACTTCCGGTTCGCGCTGGCCTTCCTCGCCCTGCTCCAGGTGACGGCCGCGATCCTGAACTTCCTGCCGATTCCGGGCCTGGACGGTTATGGCGTCATCGAGCCCTGGCTGTCGTACAAGATCAAGCGCCAGGTGGAGCCGTTCGCGCCGTTCGGCCTGCTGTTCGTCTTCGCGCTGCTGTGGGTGCCGGCGGTCAACAGCGCGTTCTTCGACGTGATCGACTCGATCCTGGCCTCGCTCGGCATCAGCGACTTCGAGACGTACTGCGGTCAGGACCTCTACCGCTTCTGGCAGACGAGCGACTTCTGCTCGGTCAGCGGCTGACGGACTTCTCCGCCTTGGCGCGCTTCACGTAGTACCAGCACATGTTGCTGGACAGCCCCACGATCAGCACCCACACGATCCCCAGGAGGCTGCCCCGGGAGAAGGACACAACCGCCGCCGCCACGGCGAGGAGGCAGACGATCAGGGCGTAGAGGGCGAGGCGGGGCATGGGAGCGGCTCTCCTGTCGGGGGACACTGGTGACGTCGTCGTCCAGTGTCCCCCATCGGCTCATACGTCCGTGACGCGCAGACCCGCGTGCGCCTTGTACCGGCGGTTCACGGAGATCAGGTTGGCGACCAGCGACTCGACCTGGTGGGCGTTGCGCAGGCGCCCCGCGAAGATGCCGCGCATGCCGGGGATACGGCCGGCCAGGGCCTGGACGATCTCGACGTCGGCCCGTGCCTCGCCGAGGACCATCACGTCGGTGTCGATCTCGTCGATCTCCGGGTCCTCCAGGAGGACCGCGGAGAGGTGGTGGAAGGCGGCGGTGACCCGGGAGTCCGGCAGCAGGGCGGCGGCCTGCTGGGCGGCGCTGCCCTCCTCGGGCTTCAGCGCGTAGGCGCCCTGCTTGTCGAAGCCGAGCGGGTTGACGCAGTCGACGACCAGCTTCCCGGCCAGTTCCTCGCGCAGCGACTCCAGCGTCTTGCCGTGGCCGTCCCAGGGCACGGCGACGATCACGATGTCGCTGCGGCGGGCGGTCTCGGCGTTGTCGGCGCCTTCGACGCCGTGTCCGAGTTCGTCGGCGGCGGCCTGGGCGCGGTCGGCGGCGCGCGAGCCGATGATCACCTTCTGGCCGGCCTTGGCGAGCCGGTAGGCGAGGCCCTTGCCCTGGGGGCCGGTCCCGCCGAGCACGCCGACGACGAGCCCGGAGACGTCGGGAAGGTCCCAGGGGTCCTTCGCGGGGGCCTTCTGTGCACTGTCGGTAGAGGTCATGGGCCGACTTTACGTGCGCCCCGCGAGCGCCGTCCGGTCAGGTGAGCCGCGTCACGGACACCCGCCGCAAGCGATCCGCCCGCGGGCACCGAAGTCGCCGGTGCCGGTGCGAGCCAGGTCGGAGCAGGCCGCGGGGGGCGTCGGTCGTGTGGCGGGCGTGCCATGTCGCGCCGCTGTCGTCGGAGCCTGGAGGGCTTTTCCACCGACGTTCGAGTGGACGTCGGGGCGACTGACCGGCGGAGTCACGAACCCCGCGCCGCGACATCCCCCTTCCGCGTGCCCGGTTCGGGCGAATTGGTGCTGAACTCCGGGTCACGGGTGGCCGCTTGCGGCAGGATGCGGCCGCATGGATGCCGTACGTGTCGCGTTGCTGCGCGAAGTGCTCGCCGGGACCGAGTGGTTGGGGGCGACCCGGAGGTTCGCCGGGGTGCTGCGCGGCTCGGCGGTCTCGCACGGGGGTGGCCTGCTGCTGGTCGGCACGCCGGAGTACGAGCCGTGGCATCTGGCGGCCCATCTGGTGGACGAGGCGGCCTGGTCGGGCACGCCGGAGCTGGCCCCCACACTCGTACGCCATGAGGCGCAGCCCTCGGACCCGGCCCATCTGGCCGTCGGCCTGGGTCGGTTGGCGGCGGCGCGGCGCGGGGAGACGCTGCTGGTGGTGTCCCCGGCGGCCCCGGACGCCCCGCTCCTGGAGCGTGTGCACGACGCCCGCCGGGCCGGTGCGACGGTACTGGCGCTCGGCCCCGACGACGGCGACCTCGGGGCGATGGCCCACGAATCCCTCGCCGTCCCGAACAGCCCCGACCTCGACCTCGACACCGTCCAGCACCTGGTGAGCGCGGCGGCGGGCGAGAACGCCCTCCCGACCCCGCGAACACGCCACCGCTTCAGGGACCGCCTCGCCCGCCTGACAGACCATCTGACGGCACCGCCACCGGCGCGCTGGTAGGACGGCACGGGCTGGCGCGGGCTGGTCCACAGGATGGGGAAAGGTGATCACCGACGCACAGCGCCAGGCCGTCACCGACGGGCACGACTGCCCCGCACGCCGCGGGACCCCGTCCCCCGACGCAAAACACAAGGCCGTGGCCGCCCCGGCACAGACAACGCCCCGGGCCACCGGCCCTCACCCGCCACCAGGGCCACGACAGACCTCACCGACACCACACCCGAGGCCACGGGCCCATGCAGCACTCGCACGCCTCGGCGCCGATGGTGTCGTCCAGTACGCCTCCCCGAACGCGCTCTCCGCCCACCACCGTCTCGGCCCTGTAGCGCTCTAGGGGCGCGGGGAACTGCGCGACCAGCCACATCGGACCCGTACCCGGCAGCGAACCTCCCGCACCCTCCACTCCCCCGCCCCGAAATTCGCTTGCCCCCGTCCGTCGCCGCGGCCGAGCATGGCCCGTCGTGACCGATGACGACTCCGCTCCGCCTGCCTCCCGTCTCCGCTCCGTGCTGCCCGATCTCACGCCGTGGCGGGCCTCGGCCGACTTTCGGCGGCTGTGGGTGTCGGGGCTGGTGTCGAACTTCGGGAGCTTTCTGACGTTCGTCGCGCTGCCGGTGCAGATCAAGGGGTTGACGGAGTCCGCGGCGGCGGTGGGCGCGATCGGTGCGGTGGAGTTGATTCCGCTGATCGTCTTCGGGTTGTACGGCGGTGCAATGGCCGACGCCCTGGACAAGCGCGGGCTGATCATCTGGACCGAGGCCGGGCAGGGTGTGCTCAGCGCGGTGCTGCTGGTCAACGCGTTGATGCCGAACCCGGCGGTGTGGCCGCTGTATCTCGTCGCCGCCCTGTCCTCCGCGCTCGTCTCGGTGCAGCGCCCCGCGCTGGACTCGCTGTGGCCGCGGATCGTGGCCCATGAGCATCTGCCGGCCGCGGCCTCCCTGAACACCTTCCGCTGGACGGTCGGCGGGGTCGCGGGCCCGGCGGTGGCGGGTGTGGTGGTGGCGTACGCGGGACTCGGCTGGGCGTATGCGGCGGATCTGGCCACCTTCGTGGTCTCGGTCGCGCTGATCATCCCGATCGCCTCCTCCCCGGCCGCGCACGAGGCGGCGAAACCGTCGCTGAAGGCGATCGCCGAGGGCGCCCGGTACGCCTGGAGCCGCAAGGAGCTGCTCGGCACCTACGCGGTCGACCTCGCGGCGATGTTCCTGGCGATGCCGCTGGCGCTGCTGCCGTTCCTCGCGGACGAGTTGGACGCCGAGTGGGCGCTGGGTCTGATGTACGCGACGGTTCCGCTCGGGGCGCTGCTGGTGAGTGTGACGAGTGGCTGGACGGCGCGGATCCACCGGCACGGCCGGATGGTGGTGCTGTCGGCCGCGTTGTGGGGCGTGGCGATCGCGGCGGCCGGGATCGTCGGCAACCTGTGGCTGGTGCTGCTGTTCCTGACCGTGGCCGGGGGCTGCGACATGGTGAGCGGGATCTTCCGCGGGGTCATGTGGAACCAGACGATCCCGGACGAGCTGCGGGGCCGGCTCGCGGGGATCGAGCTGCTGTCGTACTCCGTGGGTCCGACCCTGGGCCAGGTCAGGTCGGGCGGTTTCGCCGCGTGGTGGGGGGTGCGGACGTCGGTGTGGTCGGGCGGTCTGCTGTGCGCCGGCGCGGTGGGCCTGCTGGCGCTGTGTCTGCCGAAGCTGATGACGTACGACGCGCGGACGGACGAGCACGCGGCGCGGGTGCGGAAGCAGCGGGCCGCCGCCGCACCCACGGGCGCCTGATCAGTCGTCGTCGCCGCCACGGGCCGAGGCGTCGTGCCACTTGGGGTCGTTCTCCCACTCGAGGTTGCGCTCGCGGGCGGTCTCCATCGCGTGCTCGGCCTCCTGCCGGGAGGCGTACGGCCCGAAACGGTCCTTGCCGGGGCAGTCCGGCCCCTCCTCGACCTTCTTGTGCTCCAGGCAGTAGTACCACTCGCCCGGCTTGCCGACCGTGCGCTTCTTGAACAGGGCCATGACCAGCTCCTCTCGCCACCGACATGTTCCCCCACAGCGGCTCGTTAGACTCGCTGGCATGTCTGGCCAGTCGCTGCTTGTACCAGGGGAGCTGTCCCCCACCCGTTCCGTGCCCGGAAACATCCGTCGTCCTGAGTACGTCGGCAAGCCGGGGCCGACGCCGTACACCGGGCCGGAGGTGCAGACTCCGGAGACCGTCGAGGCGATGCGGGTCGCCGGCCGGATCGCCGCGCGGGCGATGGCGGAGGCGGCGAAGCTGATCGCCCCCGGTGTGACCACCGACGAGCTGGACAAGGTGGCGCACGAGTACATGTGCGACTACGGCGCCTATCCGTCGACGCTCGGCTACCGCGGCTTCCCCAAGTCGCTGTGCACCAGTGTCAACGAGGTGATCTGCCACGGGATCCCGGACTCGACGGTGCTGCGGGACGGCGACATCGTCAACCTCGACGTGACGGCGTACATCGGCGGGGTGCACGGCGACAACAACGCGACGTACCTGGTCGGGGACGTCGACGAGGAGAGCCGGCTGCTGGTCGAGCGGACGCGTGAGTCGCTGGAGCGCGCGATCAAGGCGGTCCGGCCGGGACGCCAGATCAACATCATCGGCAGGGTCATCGAGTCGTACGCCAAGCGCTTCGGGTACGGGGTGGTGCGGGACTTCACGGGGCACGGGATCAACTCGTCGTTCCACTCCGGGCTGATCATTCCGCACTACGACAGTCCGCACGCGACGACGGTCATCCAGCCCGGCATGACCTTCACGATCGAGCCGATGCTGACGCTCGGGACGCACGAGTACGACATGTGGGACGACGGCTGGACGGTCGTCACGAAGGACCGCAAGCGCACGGCGCAGTTCGAGCACACACTGGTGGTGACGGACAGCGGCGCCGAGATCCTGACGCTGCCGTAGCGAGCCCGAGGGCCCGCCCCCTGATGGGGGCGGGTCTTTTCTTGTACGCTTTTACCGACAGGGCGTCGGCAAACCTATTGACTTAGGTAAGCCTTACCTTAGAGGATGCACTGCATGGACTCCTTCTCGACAGTCATCCGCACCGCGTCCCATGAGCAGCACGTGGAGGCGGAGACCTCGTCGTTCATGAGTGACCTGCTCGGCGGCAGGCTGGGCGTGGACGCGTACGCGCGCTACACCGAGCAGCTGTGGTTCGTGTACGAGGCGCTGGAGAGCGGGGCCGAGCGGCTGGCCGCGGATCCGGTGACCGGGCCCTTCATCCAGCCCGAGCTGTACCGGCTGGGCGCGCTGGAGCGGGACCTGGAGCATCTGCGGGGCGCCGGCTGGCGTACGGGGCTGACCGCGCTGCCGGCCACGCGGGCCTATGCGGACCGGGTCCGGGAGTGCGCCACCGAGTGGCCGGCCGGTTACATCGCCCACCACTACACGCGCTACCTCGGCGACCTCTCCGGCGGCCAGATCATCCGCGACAAGGCGGAGCGGACCTGGGGCTTCGAGCGCAAGGGCGACGGAGTGCGCTTCTACGTCTTCGAGGGGATCGCCAACCCCGCCGCGTTCAAGCGGGGTTACCGAGAGCTGCTGGACGGGGTGCGGGTCGACGACCTGGAGAAGCAGCGGATCGTGACGGAGTGCAAGAGGGCGTTCGCGCTCAACACGGCGGTCTTCCGCGCCCTCGGCGAGGAGTTCCCCCTGAGCGCCTAGCGCTCCAGGTACACCCGGCCGCCGATCTCCACCCAGCCGCCGGGCTGGGGAGCGGTGAGGATCTGCGAGCCCGCGCCCTGGGTGATGTTCAGGGCGCGGCCCAGCCGTTCGGTGAGCAGGAGGGCGGCGGCGCCGGTCGCCTCGTCCTCGTCGATCCCGTCGTCACGGCCCGGGAACGCCCGCGCGCGCACCCGCCCCGCGGGCTCGTCCTCCCAGGCCCAGGCGTAGATCCACTCCCCCTTCGGCGGCACGTCCAGGTCGTCGACCTCGGCGGCCGTCCCGTATTGCCTGAGCGTCCGCGGCGGCGCCCACTCCGCCCGCGCCTCGATCCAGCTGAACTCGCCGTCGAGCCGGGCGCCCACGACACCGGCCGGGGTGACCAGCTCCGGCACGTCGAGCAGCCATGCCGTGCCGACGCAGGGGTGGCCGGCGAAGGGCAGCCGCAGCGTCGGCGTGTAGATGTCGATGACCCCGCGCTCCGGGTCGTCCACGAACACGGTCTCACTGAACCCGAGCTTCCCGGCGAACAGTTGCCGCTCCTCGCGGTCCGGCATCACGGATCCCTCGCGCACCACGCCGAGTTCATTGCCGTATCCGCCGTTCGGCGCACAGAAGACGCGCAGTACGTCGTAGTCAGTCACGGGGGAATTGAAGCATCGCGCGGTCGGCGAGCTCGTCCCAGGCCCGCGCTCCGCCGGGAAGGGGCCAGATGTCGGTGGGGGGCATGCCGTAAGGAAGCGAGGCGATCAGCTCGGCGTACCCCCGCTCCATGGCGGCCCGTTGGCGTGCGTGGCCCGCATCGTCGGGGCTCGCCGTCAGCTGCCGTATCCGTTCCTCGTGGTCGCGGGTCGCCTTCGCGGCGGCCTGGCGCCATTTGTCGTCGTCGGGCACCCGGTTGAGCAGCACGCACTCCGGCGTCCGGCCCTCCGCCAGCGCGGCCACCGCCCGGTCGTGGCCGTCCAGGATCACACAGCCGTCCAGGAAGGCCACCGACCACAGCAGGACGGGCGCGAGCGTTCCCTCGCGGGCGTGCTTGCGGTACGCCTTCACCCGCCCGGCGTCCGGTGGCGAGAGGCGGCGGAGCGGGAGAACGCCGTTCCAGCCGCCACCGCAGTACAGCTCCAACCGGCCGCCCGGCCACACCTTCACGAACTCCTCGGTCCAGACGTACGGCGGGAACTCGGTCTGCAGGGCCAGCTCCCAGCGTCCGTCCAGCAACGGGGTGCCGTCCGCGTCCTCCAGCCAACGCGCGTACCGGTGGGGCCAGTTGACGTTCGACCGCATGTCCGCCGAGCGCAGTGGCGGCAGCGGGGAGCGGTAACCGTCGAGGCGGTGCAGGTGCAGCTCGCGGCAGCAGCCCTCGCCCGTGCGGCCCAGCAGTACGGGCCGTTCTCCCTGCCGGAGCAGGAGCCGCCCGTCGCCCGTCGTCTCGAAGCGCAACGCCGGTGGGCCGGGGCGGGCCGACACGTTCAGCACCAGGCGCCCCGGACCCAGCAGTTCCCTGTTTCCCCTGTTCACGGGGACAGTTCTACGCCTCGGTACGACGCCTGCGCACCCGTGATACCCGAAAAGCAAGGCAAGGCTAACCTAAACTCGCGCGACACACGGAGGACGGTGGGGCGTGACCGTACTGGAGAAGACCGCGGCTCCGGCGGGCGAGGTGGCTGAATCCCCGCCGCGAAGACGGCGTTCGGCCGCGTGGCTGATGACCGTCGGGCTGGTCGTGGGGCTGCTCGTTCTCGTGCCGGTCGCGGCCGGTGTCGGGGCCTATCCGATCCCGGTCGGGGACGTCCTCGGCTCCGTGCAGCACAAAGTCGGGCTCGGGGGCGGCGAGTTGGACCGAGTCGCCGAGTCGGTGCTGTGGAACGTGCGGTTCCCGCGGATCGTGCTCGCGCTGCTCGTCGGGGCCTCGCTGGGGTGTGCGGGGGCGTTGATGCAGGGCATGTTCGGCAATCCGCTCGCCGCGCCGGGGGTCATCGGTGTCTCCTCGGGGGCGGCGGTGGGGGCGGTCGCGGCGATCGCGTTCGGGATCGGCTTCCTCGGTACGTGGACGGTGTCGGTGTTCGCGTTCGTCGCGGGGCTCGGGACGGTGCTGATGGTGTACGCGATGTCGCGGTCCGGGGGCGTACGGAGGTCGTGACGCTGATTCTCACCGGGGATCGCGGTGAACGCGTTCGCGGGGGCGGTGATCGGGTTGTTCCTGTTCTTCGCGGACACCGCGGCCGTCAACCAGATCACGTTCTGGCAGCTGGGGTCGTTGGCGCAGGCGACGTGGCCGAAGGTGGTCGCGGTGCTGTCGTGCGCGGTGCTCGGGCTGGCGGTGGCGCCTCTGTACGCGCGGCGGTTGGATCTGCTGTCCCTCGGTGAGCGGCCGGCTCGGCATCTGGGGGTGGATGTGGAGCGGTTGCGGATCGTTCTGGTGCTGGTGATCGCGTTGTCGACGGCGGCGGTGAGTGTGTCCGGGATCATCAGCTTCGTGGGGCTGGTGGTGCCGCATCTGCTGCGGATGGTGGCGGGGGCGGGGCATCGGTTCCTGGTGCCGGGGAGTGTGTTGACGGGGGCGCTGGTGTTGTTGGCGGCGGATTTGGCTGCGCGGACGGTTGCGGTGCCGGCGGAGTTGCCGCTGGGGGTGTTGACGGCGTTGCTGGGCAGTCCGTTCTTCTTCTGGCTGCTGCGGCGGACGCGGCGCGGGCAGGGGGGATGGGCGTAGGGGTCGTGTGGCGTCTGCGGGCGAGTGGGGGCTGGTCGCGCAGTTCCCCGCGCCCCCAGGGGAGTTGGGCCTAAAGGTTGTACGGCGGGTGCGGGCCGTGGGGGCTGGTCGCGCAGTTCCCCGCGCGCCTGGGGGCGTCACCTGCATCGGCATTGTCATCTCGGCGCCTCTTGGTGCCCTCCACCTCCAAGGACCCCGTCATGAGACTCCTCCGCCATCGCCCCACTCCCCCGGTCCCCGTCGAGCCCGGAGCTGTGCTTGCCGTGGCTCTGCAAGGCATCGACGTCACCGTTCGTGCCGGGGAGGTGCTCGCGCTGGTCGGGCCCAATGGTGCCGGGAAGTCCACCCTCCTCGGTGCGCTCGCCGCCGATATCGCGGCAGCCGACGGAGTCGTACGCATCCACGGCCGCCCCGCCACGGAGTGGTCCGCGGCCGAGCTCGCCCTGCGGAGGGCTGTTCTGCCGCAGTCGGCCTCCCTCTCCTTTCCCTTTGCCGTCGAGGACGTCGTACGGATGGGCAGGGCCCCCTGGGCCGCCATCGCGCCCGGCGACGATGACCGGGCCGTCGCCGAGGCCATGCGGCAGACCGAGGTCGCCGCCTTCGCGTCCCGGCCCTTCGGCGCGCTCGGCGGCGGTGAGCGGGCCAGGGTCGCGCTCGCGCGGGTGCTCGCGCAGCGGGCTCCGCTGCTGCTGCTGGACGAGCCGACCGCGGCTCTCGACCTCAGGCATCAGGAGCTGGTGCTGCGGGTGTGCCGGGAGCGGGCGCGTGAGGGGGACGCCGTGGTCGTCGTACTGCACGATCTGGGGCTCGCCGCCGCGTACGCGCACCGGGTCGCGGTCCTGCGTGCCGGGCGGGTCGCCGCCTACGGGGCGCCCAAGGAGGTCTTCGACGAGCGGCTGCTGTCGGAGGTGTACGACCAGCCCGTGGAGGTGTTTCCGCACCCTCGGACGGGGGCGCTGCTCGAAACCCTGAGCGGAACCTTTGAATCTCCTTTGACCTTTACTTGGGGTCCGTTTTGAGTCACCGTGATCGGCTCGTGCTCTTACACCGTCTATGAGAGGTGAATCACGGGACGGTGGGGTATCACGCAGGTAAGGCTCGGATAAGTTAGGCGAGCCTCACCGAACTCTGTGAGCCCTGTCACGTGATTTTTCAGCCATCGCCCGGGAGCCCGCATGCGAGCCGCCAGACTCTCCGCAGTCACCGCCACCGCCACCGTGGCGGCCTTGACCGCCCTCACCGGGTGCACCGAGAAGGGCGGCTCCGGGGACAGCGACCGCGTGATCAGCGTGACCGCCACCGACAGCAAGTGCGATGTGTCGAAGAAGGAGTTCCCGGCCGGCCACGTCGAGCTCGCCATCGAGAACAAGGGCTCCAAGGTCACCGAGGTCTACATCCTCTTCCCGGACGACCGGGTCGTCAGCGAGCGCGAGAACATCGGTCCCGGCACCAAGCAGACCGTCACCGCCGAGGTCAAGGCCGGCGACTACACGATCGCCTGCAAGCCCGGCATGAAGGGCGACGGCATCCGCCAGGACGTCAAGGCCACTGGCGGCACCGCCGCCAAGCGCGACCCCCGCCTCGACAAGGCCGTCGCCGCCTACCGCACCTACGTGCAGGAGCAGGCCGACGAGACGCTGCCGCTCGCCGAGACCTTCGCCAAGGCGGTCAAGGACGGGGACATCGAGGCCGCGAAGAAGGCCTACGCCCCCTCCCGTATCGGCTGGGAGCGCACCGAGCCGGTCGCGGAGTCCTTCGGTGACATCGACCCGAAGGTCGACGTCCGCGAGGACGGCCTGGAGGACGGCCAGGACCCGGAGAAGGACTGGACCGGCTGGCACCGCCTGGAGCGCTCGCTGTGGAAGGACAAGAAGCTCACCGCCCGTGACTCCGAGCTCGCCGACCAGCTGATCACCGACCTCAAGGACTGGCAGAACCGGGTCGGCAAGGCCGAGATCACCCCGACCTCCATGGCCAACGGCGCCAAGGAGCTCCTGGACGAGGTCGCCACCGGCAAGGTCACCGGCGAGGAGGAGCGGTACTCGCACACCGACCTCGTCGACTTCAAGGCCAATGTGGAGGGCGCGGAGAAGTCGTACGAGCTGCTGAAGCCTGTCGCCAAGGAGAACAACGCCGCGCTCACGACCGAGCTCGACAAGCAGTTCGCCGCGCTCAACACGCTGCTGGACAAGTACCGCGCCGACAAGACGTCGTACGACTTCACCTCGTACGACAAGGTCGGCGAGGACCAGCAGAAGGAGCTGTCGGACGCGGTGAACGCCCTCGCGGAGCCGCTGTCCAAGCTCGCCGCCGCCGTTGTCGCGAAGTGAAGCAGGGGGAGCCCTCATGACCGAGAACTCCACGGGCGAGACCTCCACCACCGAGAACTCGCCCTCCCCGTCCCGCCGTTCGCTGATCGGCTGGGGCGGTGCCGGGCTCGCGCTCGGTGCCGCCGCGGCCGGCGGGGCGGTGGCGATGACGCGGGCCGGCAACGACGTGGACCCCGCGGGCGCCGAGGCGGGGGCCGCCGTCGCGTTCCACGGCGGCCATCAGGCCGGTATCTCCACTCCCGTGCAGGACCGGCTGCACTTCGCCGCGTTCGACGTGAAGACCGAGGACCGCGCCGAGTTCGTGCAGATGCTCAAGGACTGGACGGCGGCCGCGCGGCGGATGACCGGCGGGCAGGCGGTCGGTGAGGGCGCCTTCGGGGGGCTGGCCGAGGCGCCGCCGGACGACACCGGTGAGGCGCTGGGGCTCAAGCCCTCGCGACTCACCCTCACCATCGGCTTCGGGCCGTCGCTGTTCAGGAAGTTCGGGCTCGAGGGCGAACAGCCCGAGGGTCTCTTCGAGCTGCCCAAGTTCGCCGGGGACGCCCTCGACAAGAACCGCAGCGGCGGCGACCTGTGCATCCAGGCCTGCGCCGACGACCCCCAGGTCGCCGTGCACGCCATCCGCAACCTGGCCCGTATCGGCTTCGGCAAGGTCGTCATCCGCTGGTCGCAGCTCGGCTTCGGGAAGACCTCGTCCACGACGCCGGAGGAGCAGACCCCGCGCAACCTCATGGGGTTCAAGGACGGCACCCGCAATATCGCGGGGACCGAGACGGACCGGCTGGAGAAGTTCGTGTGGGTCTCCGACCAGGACGGGCCCGACTGGATGGTCGGCGGCTCCTACCTCGTCGCCCGCCGTATCCGGATGCACATCGAGACCTGGGACCGCACCTCCTTGCAGGAGCAGGAGGACATCTTCGGCCGCGACAAGGGTGAGGGCGCCCCGGTCGGCAAGGCCAAGGAGCGCGACAAGCCGTTCCTGAAGGCGATGAAGCCCGATGCGCACGTCCGCCTCGCACACCCCGACGCCAACCACGGGGCGACCATTCTGCGCCGCGGCTACTCCTTCACCGACGGCACGGACGGGCTCGGTCGGCTCGACGCGGGGCTGTTCTTCCTCGCGTACCAGCGCGATGTGCGCAAGGGATTCGTGCAGATCCAGCGCAACCTCGCCCCGGACGCCCTCAACGAGTACATCCAGCACGTGGGTTCGGCGGTCTTCGCCGTCCCGCCCGGCGTCCGTGACAAGGACGACTGGTGGGGCAGCACGCTGTTCTCCAAGGAGGCGTAGCCGTGTTCAGCAACTATCTGATCGGTCTGCGCGAGGGCCTGGAGGCCTCTCTCGTCGTCTGCATCCTCATCGCCTATCTGGTGAAGACGGAGCGCAGGGACGCGCTGAAGCCCATCTGGATCGGCATCGCCGTCGCGGTCGCGATCGCGCTCGGCTTCGGCTGCGCCCTCGAATTCGGCTCCCAGGAGCTGACGTTCAAGGCGCAGGAGGCGCTCGGCGGTTCCCTGTCGATCCTCGCGGTCGTCCTGGTGACGTGGATGGTCTTCTGGATGCGGCGCACCGCCCGGCACCTGAAGGCGGAGCTGCACGGCAAGCTGGACGCGGCCCTGCGGATGGGCACCGGCGCGCTGGTCGCCACCGCGTTCCTCGCGGTCGGCCGGGAGGGTCTTGAGACGTCCCTGTTCGTGTGGGCGTCGGTGCACGCGGCCGGTGACGGGACACCGCGCCCGCTGATCGGTGTGGGGCTCGGCATCGCCACGGCGGTCGTGCTGGGCTGGCTGTTCTACCGGGGCGCGTTGAAGATCAACCTCGCCAAGTTCTTCACGTGGACCGGCGGCATGCTGGTCGTCGTGGCGGCGGGCGTGCTGGCGTACGGCTTCCACGACCTCCAGGAGGCCGACTGGCTGCCGGGCCTGAACGACAAGGCCTTCGACATCTCCGGGGCCATCCCGCCGGACAGCTGGTACGGCACCCTGCTGAAGGGCGTCTTCAACTTCCAGCCGGACCCGACCGTGCTCCAGGTCACGGTGTGGCTGCTGTACCTGGTCCCGACGCTCGCGCTGTTCCTCGCCCCGGTAGGGTTCGCCTCCGGGAAGGGGAAGGTGAAGGCATCCGATGAGCAGGGATCGCAGCCCTCGAAGGCTCCGCAGTCTTGACCGGAGGGTGCTGACAGCGGCCTCGGTGACCGCTTTGTCGCTGACGGCGAGCGGGTGCGTGGTGGTCCACGGGGAGCGCGAGGTGCTCCCCGCGACGACCAGGGCCGAAGCCGCCGAGGCGCTCCGGGAGTTCACGGCCGCGTACAACAACGCCGACAAAACGTACGACAGTTCCCTGGACGCGGACCACGTCACCGGGCCTCTCGCCGACATCGACGCGGCGCGGCTGAAGGCGGGCCGGGCCAACAGCCCGCAGGGCAACACGGCGCACACCCCGCTGAAGCTGGCCGACGCGAAGTACACCATCCCCAAGAAGGCGGGCTGGCCTCGCTGGTTCGTCGCCGACACCGCCGCGAACAAGGGCGGCAGCGCGCGCTGGCTGTTCGTGTTCACGCGCGACGGCCTGGACGAGCCGTTCCAGGTGGCGTATCTGACGCTGGTCGCACCGGACGACGTACCGCAGTTCAAGACGGACACGGACGGCTGGGCGGAGGCCGTTCCCGCGAACTCGACGGAACTGTCCGTCGCCCCGCAGCAGTTGAGCCAGGGCTACGCGACGTATCTGCAGAACGGCGAGGGCAGGACCTTCGCGGCGGGCGCGCACACCAGCGGATGGCGCGCCCAGCGCACGAAGGACGCCAAGAAGCCGGGGCGGGCCACGCAGTACATCGACGAGTCGCTGACGAACGGTGACTACGCCCCGCTGGCGCTGCGCACCAAGGACGGCGGCGCCCTGGTGTTCTTCAGCACGCGGCACTTCATGAAGCAGACCGCCTACGCGGGCACCACGCTCCCCGACCAGAACGCGGCCGTCGACGCCCTGACGACCGGCGAGGTCAAGCAGTCGCTGACGATGGAGTTCGTCTCCAACGAGGTCGCCCTGGACCCGGCGAAGGGTGCGGACGGCGGGCAGGTGTCGGTGCTGGGGCGGATCCAGGGACTGACGGCGGCGAAGGGCGAGTAGCCCCCTCCGGGAGGTGCCTCAGCCGCGCGAGGGCCAGGCCGTGGAGGCGTGATCCCGGTCCTCGCCGGCCCAGCGGGCGCCGGCGTCGGTGAGGATCTCCAGCAGGCTCAGCGGGTCGGGCAGCGGGTGCTCCGGGCCGCGTACCCAGCGCACGGTCCGACCGTCACCGGGCAGCCGGGCGGGCGGTACGAGGACGTAGGAGCCGCGGCAGTGCCAGCGCAGCCCCGGATGCTCGTCCATCGTCTCGGGGTGGCAGTCCAGCTCGCACGGCCACCACTCGTCCTCGTCCTCGGGGGTGCCGCGGGTGAGGGTGAAGAACATCAGCCGGCCGTCGGTCTCGGCGACCGGGCCGACCTCGATACCGGAGGCGAGCAGCCGTTCCAGGGCCTCGCGGCCGGCGTCGAGGGGCATGTCCAGGACGTCGTGCACCATGCCGGTCGCGGTGATGAAGTTGGCCTGCGGCTGATGCCGGGCCCAGCGCTCGATCTGGGTGCGGTCGGTGGTGGACTGCGTCTGCCAGGCGAAGGAGACGGGGTGCCGGGCGGGCGTGGGACAGCCGACGCGGTCGCAGGAACAGCGGTAGCCGGCCGGGTGCGCGGCGGGCGCGAGAGGCAGTCCCGCCCCGGCGGCGGCCAGCAGCAGGGCCTCACGGCCGCCGTCGTCGGCGGCGTCCTTCGGGCGGCGTCCACGCAGCCACTGGGTGAGTTTGCCCTGCCGGCCGGTCCGGCCGCCGAACTCCTGGCTCATGTATCGCCTCGCCTCGCTGTGGTGCGGACAGCATGCTCTATGGTCCCACCATCCTGCGCTCCCGGTGGCCGGAGCCGACAACCGGGGTAGGCGGGACAGGGCGTACCGGGGAGGAGGATCGGGTGAAATCCTCCGCTTTGACAGGATTTAGAGACCCGGCGCCCCTACCGTGGTCGTCATGGTCACGAGGATCGCGCTGACGGGCCTGGCTTCGGCGGTTTCCCTGGTCTCGCTGCTGGGACCGACGATCCCGCTGGAGTGGGGACCCGGACCGCTCACAGTGGACTCGCTGCCGCGTGTGACATACGTCGCCCATCGCGGCGGCGCCCGTGAGGTGCCCGAGAACAGCCTGTCGGGGCTCATGGCCGCCTATGCACGCCGTACGGCCCACGTACTGGACTTCGACACCCGCATGCTGAGCGACGGCACGCTGGTCGTGATGCACGATCCGCTGCTGAACCGCACGACGTATCTGGGCGGCGAGGTGCACAAGCTGAACGTGCGGGAGTGGCAGGGCGTACGGGTGCGTCCCAAGGCCTCCCTCCCCGGCAGCTGGCGGTCGGAGCGGCCGCCCACCGTGGCCCAGGTGCTGGATCTGCTGGGCGGGCGGGCCGTGCTGATGCTGGAGGCGAAGGACCCCCGGAGCGTGTCCCCGCTGGCGGCACTGCTCCGCTCCCGGGGCCTGACCCGCTCGGTCGTCGTCCATTCCAACGACCCGGCACTGGCTCGGCGGGCCCATCGCCTGGGCCTCCTGACCGGCCTGTGGCGCTCGGCCCAGCAGCTGCGCACCGACCGTCCCGAGCGGTGGCGGTCCTTCGTGGACGTCCTGGACGTCGACTACAAGGCACGTGACGCGGACCTGGTCCGGGCGGTGAACTCCGGGGTCCGGCGGGTGTGGGCCCACACGGTGGTGACGGCGGCGCAGCGGGACCGGGTGCTGCGGCTGGGCTGCGACGGGGTGATCACGGATACGCCGGGGCGGCTGGCGCGGGTGCCTCAGCGCGGGGCGAGACCGTAGAGGGCGTAGTCGACGAGGGTGTCGGTGTACGTGTGGTCGATGGGGCCGGTGTGCTGGAGCCAGCGCTGGGCCAGGGGCGAGACGAACAGCTCCAGGGCGATGCGCGGGTCGATGTCCTGGCGTACCTCGCCGGTGTCCTGTGCGGTGCGCAGACGGTCGACGTAGAGCTGGAGCGAGGGTTCGAGCAGCTTGGCGACCAGTTCCCGGCCGAGCTGCTCGTTGACGACGCCCTCCGCGGCCAGGGCGCGGGACGGCACCTCGAAACGGGGGTCCCTCAGCTCGTCGACGGTGGCGCGCAGTACGGCCTTCAGGTCGGCGGCGAGGTCGCCCGTGTCCGGGAAGGCGTAGGACTCCTGGCCGGCCTCGCGTGCGGACTGTTCGCCGAGGTCGAGGAAGGCCTCCATCAGCACCTCCGCCTTCGACGACCACCACCGGTAGATCGTCTGCTTGCCGACGCCTGCGCGGGCCGCGATGCCCTCGATGGTGGTCTTGGGGTAGCCGACCTCGCCGACGAGTGCGAGGGCGGCGTCATAGATGGCGCGGCGGGACTTCTCGCTGCGGCGAGTGGTGTCGGGGGCGGGCTGCTTGACCATGGCCCGACGGTAGCAGGCGAGTGAGACGCCCCGTCTCGCCGAACCCGAGGGTTCCTCGCCCCCGCCGCCCCTACCCGTCCCATCCCCAGGGGGCTCCGCCCCCTGGACCCCCGCTCCTCAAACGCCGGAGGGGCTGGATCTACTGACGCCGGTCCAGATATCCAGCCCGTCCGGCGTTTGAGGACGAGGCCCGTTCAGGGCCGACAGTGGGGGTCTGGGGGCGCAGCCCCCAGGGACGGGACGGGTAGGGGCGGCGGGGGCGAGGAAAGGGTCGGTTACGGCAGTGGGGGCCAGGGGTCGCCCCACGTCGCGTTTCTTGCCGCCTTATACAGGTCGCCGTGCCGCTTCGTCACCGTCGTGCGGGACAGTTGCTCATCCGTCTCGCAGAGGTCCAGCAGGACCTGGCCCTTGCGGATCTGGGGGCGGCGGATGACGCGGGACACGGCCGGGGTGACCGGGAAGCGGGCGGCGGCGACGTAGCTGAACTTCTCGTCCTCGTAGGCCAGGGAGCCACCCTTGACCTGCCGGTGCAGGGACGAGCGGCTGACCCGTGTCGAGAAGTGGCACCAGTCCTCGCCGGGCACGATGGGGCAGGCCGCGCTGTGCGGACAGGGAGCCGCGACCTGGAAGCCGGCCGCGATCAGCCGGTCACGGGCCTCGATGACCCGGGCGTAACCGTCCGGCGTACCGGCCTCGACGATCACCACCGCCTGCGCGGCACCCGCGGCGGCGTCGACGAGGGCGGTGCGGTCGCCGGGAGTGAGTTCGTTCAGGACGTAGGACACCGTGACGAGGTCCGTGCTCTCGAGCGCGAGGGCGGAACCGATCCGCGAGCGTCGCCACGTCGCGCCCTCCAGCGCCGGGTTCGCCACGGCGATCTCCCGGCCGAGGGCCAGCGCGGGCTCCGCCCAGTCGAGGACCGTGACCGACCGCGCCCCGGACCAGGTGGCACTGACCGCCCAGGTCGCCGCCCCGGTCCCCCCGCCGACGTCCACATGACTCCCCGGCACCCACCGCGGCACCGCCTCCGCGAACGCGTCCAGCGCCGAGCGCACCGCCTCGAAGGTGGCCGGCATCCGGTACGCGGCGTACGCGGCGACGTCCGCCCGGTCCCGGAGGATGGGCGCGTCGGTCGGGGTGGCACCGCGGTAGGTGGCGATCAGCCGGTCGACGGCCTGCGCGGCCTGCTTCGGGGGCAGTCCGTCAAGGACGGTGGCAAGGGTGGCGCGAAGGGTCTCGGCCGGGGATACGGGGGCGTTCACCCGGTGATTCTAGGTCGCCCGGAACCCGCCCCGAACGCCGTCGCCCTCACCCGCCGGACAGACTGGTGGGCCGGACCGCGCGCGCCAGACGGGTGGCACCCGCCGCTCTCGGTCTGCTGTCCGGTGGCCGTCTTCGGGGGTGGACCGCGTTCGACAGCAGCACCAGGAACGTGTCCGTCGAGCGGTCCAGGACCAGCGAGGTCCCGGTGAAGCCGGTGTGGCCCGCGGCCCCCCGCCCCGCCAGTTCGCCCATGAACCACGGCTGGTCGACGGCGAAGCCCAGGCCGGGCGGGGTCAGCATGAGTTCGACGAAGTCGGGGCCGAGGATGCGGGCGGGGCCGTAGGAGCCGCCCGCCAGCAGGGCGCGGCAGAAGACAGCCAGGTCACGGCCGGTGGAGAAGAGACCGGCGTGGCCCGCCACACCGCCCAGCGCCCACGCGTTCTCGTCGTGGACGACCCCCCGCAGCATCCCCCGGTCCGCCTTGGCCCAGGGCCTTCGCTGGTACTCCGTCGCCGCCGCCCCGGGGCACGGCCCGAACCCGGTGGCCGTCATCCCCAGCGGCCGGGTGATGCCGTCGTGGACGAGGGTGTCCAGGCCCCGGCCGGTGATGCGTTCCAGGACGTGCTGGAGGAGGAGCAGGTTCACATCCGAGTACGTGTAGGTGCCGGGCACGCCGATGGGGGGTTCGGACCGCAGCAGCTCCAGCCGTTCGGCGTCGTCCGCGCAGTCGTACAGCGGGAGTTCGGGGCGGAGCCCGGAGGTGTGCGTGAGCAGCTCCCGTACCGTCACCCCGTGCCGGGCGGCGGCCCGGAAGTCCGGCAGGTACGCGCCCACCCGGGCGTCGATGCCGAGGGTGCCGCGTTCGATCTGCTGCATCGTGGCGACCGCGGTGAACAGCTTGGTGAGGGAGGCGAGGTCGAAGGGGGTCGCGACCGTCATGGGGACGCGTGCCTTGCGCGGCAGCTCCACGCCCGCGTCGGCCTCGGGGTCGTAGGAGGCGTACCGGACCGCCCAGCCCGCCGCCGCCTCGACGGCGATCACGGGGCCGCGTCCGGCGACGACGACGGTGCCGGCCGCCCAGGGGCGCTCGCCGGTGGTGAGGTCGTGGGCCTCCTGGGTCAGGTGTTCGAGCTCTCCGGGGTCGAGTCCGGCCCGTTCCGGTGTGTCGCTGCGCAGTCTTGGCGCGCTCAGCTCTCTGCTCCCTCCGCGATCGCACGTCTGTTCCAAGGACGGCACATTCCCATGAAACAGGCAAGCGCTACCAGTGCCGACACGACTTGGACCACGGCCATCGGTACGGCGGTGTCCTCCCCGGCGATCCCGACCAGCGGGGAGGCGATGGCCCCGATCAGGAAGGAGGAGGTGCCGAGCAGGGCGGAGGCCGAGCCCGCGGAGTGCTTGGTGCGCAGGAGGGCGAGGGACTGGGCGTTGGGGAGGGTGATGCCCATCGCCGACATCAGGACGAAGAGAGCGGCGGCCACGGCCACCAGACCGGGCTCGCCGAACACGCCCAGGGACATCAGCAACAGCGCGGTCGCGGCGGCGATGACGATGGCGAGCCCGGCGCCCAGCACCTTCTCCAGGCTGACCCGGCCGACCAGCACCTTGCCGTTGATCTGGCCGACGACGACCAGGCCCACCGAGTTCAGCCCGAAGAGCAGGCTGAAGGTCTGCGGCGAGGCCCCGTAGATCTCCTGGATGACGAAGGGAGAGGCCGAGATGTACGCGAACAGGGCGGCGAAGGCGAAGCCGCCCGCGAGCATGAAGCCGGTGAAGGGGAGGTCGGCGAGCAGGGCGCCCATGGACCGCAGGGCCGCGCCGACCCCGCCGACATGGCGCCGCTCCACCGGGAGGGTCTCCGGCAGCCGGGCCCACACCAGCACGGCCAGCAGCGCGCCGACGACCGTCAGCACCACGAACACGCCCCGCCAGTCCGTCACCCGCAGGATCTGTCCGCCGATGACGGGCGCGACGATCGGGGCGACCCCGCCGATCAGCATCAGGGTGGAGAAGAAGCGGGCCATGGCCACACCGTCGTAGAGATCGCGTACGACGGCCCGCGCGATCACTATCCCGGCCGCGCCCGCCAGCCCCTGCGTCAGCCGGAAGGCGACCAGGGTCTCGACGGTGGGCGCCAGGGCGCACAGGGCGGTGGCGAGGACGTAGACGACCAGGCCGGCGAGCAGCGGGCCCCGGCGGCCCCAGCGGTCGCTCATCGGGCCGACCACGAGCTGGCCGAGGGCCATGCCGAGCAGACACGCGGTGAGGGTGAGTTGGACGGTCGCGGCGGACGCGTGCAGGGAGTTGGTGACCTCCGGGAGCGAGGGGAGGTACATGTCCATCGCCAGCGGAGGCGTGGCGGTCAGACCGCCGAGGGTGAGGGTGACGACCCAGCCGGTGCGGCGGGCGGCACGAGTGGGCGGCTGCGCCGGTGCCGCAGCCGCCTGTTCCAGGTCCGATGTCGATGCCCCGCTGTCGGGCATGTGCCCCTCCCTCTGAATCCGATCCGCCACCTATGCTCTCAGCTCGTACACAGTGGCGAGTGTCACGCGAGCGAGGATGGACGCGGGGATGACGGAGCAGAGGGTGCGCTGGGGAATCCTGGCGACCGGTGGGATCGCGGCGGCGTTCACCGCCGACCTGGTGGATCTGCCGGACGCGGAGGTCGTGGCGGTGGCCTCGCGGAGCGAGGAGTCGGCGAAGACGTTCGCGGAGCGGTTCGGGATCGAGCGGGCGTACGGCGAGTGGGGCGCGCTGGCCGAGGACGCGGACATCGATGTCGTCTACGTCGCCACCCCGCACTCGGCGCACCGGGCGGCCGCCGGTCTGTGCCTGGAGGCCGGGCGCAACGTGCTGTGCGAGAAGGCGTTCACGCTGAACGCGCGCGAGGCGGAGGAACTGGTCGGGCTCGCGCGGGAGCGCGGGAGCTTCCTGATGGAAGCCATGTGGATGAACTGCAATCCCCTGATACGGCAGCTCAAGGCGCTGGTGGACGACGGCGCGATCGGCGAGGTGCGCAGCGTCCAGGCCGACTTCGGGCTGGCCGGGCCCTTCCCGCCCAGCCACCGTCTGCGCGACCCGGCACAGGGCGGCGGAGCGCTCCTCGACCTCGGTGTGTACCCGGTGTCGTTCGCCCAGCTGCTGCTCGGGGAGCCGTCGGACATCGCGGCCCGCGCGACGCTCTCCGACGAGGGCGTCGACCTCCAGACAGGCGCCCTGCTCTCCTACGACAGCGGCGCGCTCGCCTCGGTGCACTGCTCGATCATCGGCGGTACGGCGACCTCGGCGTCGGTCACCGGTTCGCTGGGCCGCATCGACGTGCCGTACGGCTTCTTCTTCCCGGACCGGTTCGTGCTGCACCGGGACGGCCGTGACCCCGAGGAGTTCAAGGCCGAGGCCGGTCCCCGCAACAGCCTCAAGCACGAGGCCGTCGAGGTGATGCGCGCGCTGCGGGCCGGTGAGACCGAGTCGCCGCTCGTCCCGCTCGACGGCACGCTCGCGGTGATGCGGACGATGGACACGGTCCGCGAGCGCGTCGGGGTCCGCTACCCGGGGGAGTGAGACATCCGTATCGCGGACTATTGATTCCGCATTACGGATGGACCTCGTACGCTCCCTGCCATGACTGAACGTGGATCGAAGATCGCCGTCGTGACCGGCGCCGGCTCGGGCATCGGGCGGGCCGTCGCCGTGGAACTGCTCCGGGCGGGATGGTCCGTGGCGCTGGCGGGGCGCCGCACCGGGACACTGGAGGAGACGGCGGCGCTCGCACCCGAGCGTGCCGCCCTCGCCGTACGCACCGATGTCGCGCAACCCGACGACGTGGCGGCCCTGTTCGCCGCGACCGTGGAGCGGTTCGGGCGGGTGGACCTGCTGTTCAACAACGCGGGGACGTTCGGTCCCGGCGGGGTGCCCGTCGAGGAGCTGCCGTACGACGCGTGGCGGCACGTGGTGGACACCAATCTCAACGGGGCGTTCCTGTGCGCGCAGGCGGCGTACCGGCAGATGAAGGAGCAGGATCCGCAGGGCGGGCGGATCATCAACAACGGCTCGATCTCCGCCCATACGCCGCGTCCGCACTCCGTCGCCTACACCGCGACCAAGCACGCCCTGACCGGCCTCACCAAGTCGCTGTCCCTCGACGGGCGGCCGTACGGCATCGCGGTCGGGCAGATCGACATCGGGAACGCGGCGACCGACATGACCGCGCGGATGCAGACCGGTGCTCTGCAGGCCAACGGCGAGGTCGCGCCCGAGCCCGTGATGGACGTCGCGGATGTCGCGCGCACGGTGCGGCACATGGCGGAGCTGCCGCTGGGGGCGAACGTGCAGTTCGCGACCGTGCTGGCGACGGCGATGCCGTACGTCGGACGCGGTTGAGGGTTCAATCTGCACAACCGGAATATGAACATCCGGTCCATACGGGCCGGTGGCGGACTTATGCTCTACATCTCCTCCATCAGAGCTTCACATTTGGAACAGGGCACTTCCGCAGACCGAAACCGAGGGGGGAGACGGCAGCCGTTCCACCGCACCGGATGGGGGTGGGCTCCGCGCGGGACCGCGGAGTACACGCCGGTGGATGGAACGGCTGCCGCACACTTTCTCAGCTCTCGCACATCCCTTCTCAGGCCTTGCACATCGCTTACTCACGGCTCCGCAATGCAAGGTCCCTACCTTGAGGCAGCGCCCACAGCGGGCGCCAAGAACCTCTGGGGAACGGGATGTTTGGCATCTATCTCAAGCGCGAGCTGGGCCGGCGCAAGAAGGCCGCCCTGGTCATCGCACTGGGTCTGGCGCTCGGTATCGCGCTTGTCATCACCGTCAACTCGGTGTCGGCCGGCATGACTCAGGCTCAGGACAAGGTCCTGAAGTCGCTGTACGGCCTCGGCACCGACATGACGGTCACCAAGGCCAGGTCGGCACCGACCGACAACAGCTCGGGCAGACCGAACTTCGAATTCGACGCCAGTTCCAACGACAGCGACGACAAGCAGAGCTCCGACCGTGTGATGACGCAGGGCGGCCAGGCCCTCAAGGCCGCGCTCGTCGCCAAGGTCTCCCAGCAGGAGGGCGTGGCGAACGCGGTCGGCGCGCTCACCCTGAACGTCACCAAGGTCGACGGCTCCTTCACCCAGGGCAAGGCGCAGTCCTCGACCGGCAGCAGCCAGTCCCAGGGCCAGGGCGGCCCCGGTGGCGGCAGCGGCGGCACCGGCACGGCGGCCCCCCAGGTGCAGGGCGGCGGCGCCTCGTTCGACGTGAACTCCTACTCGGTCGCCGGCGTCGACGTCACCGACCAGACCCTCGGCCCGCTGGCCGGCATGGAGATCACCTCCGGCAAGACCTTCACGGCCGCGCAGACCGACGCGAAGGTCGTGGTGCTCAGCAAGTCCTACGCCAAGGAGAACTCGTACAAGGTCGGCAAGACCCTCAAGATCTCCGGCACCAAGTACACGATCATCGGTATCGCGACGGCCTCCAGCAGCGAGTCCACCACCGACGTCTACCTGCCGCTGAAGCAGGCCCAGACGCTGGCCGACGCCAAGAACCAGGTCACCACGATCTACGTCAAGGCGACCGACTCCCAGCAGATCGACTCGGTCAAGTCGACCATCCAGAAGAACATCTCGGGTACGACGGTGACGACCTCGGCCGATCTCGCGGAGACCGTCTCGGGCTCCCTGTCCACCGCCTCCGACCTGGCGACCAGTGTCGGCAAGTGGCTGTCCATCGCGGTGCTCGTCGCCGCCTTCCTGGTGGCCGCGCTGTTGACCTCCTCGGCGGTGTCCCGCCGGGTGCGTGAGTTCGGCACGCTCAAGGCGCTCGGCTGGCCGAGCCGCCGGGTGACCCGGCAGGTCGTCGGCGAGTCGATGGTGAACGGTCTGATCGGCGGCGCCCTCGGCATCGGCCTGGGACTCGCGGCCGCGTACACCGTCACCGCGATCAGCCCCAAGCTGACCGCGCAGCTCGGCAGTTCCGGCGGTGGCGGCATGGGCGGCGGCCCCGGCGGTGGCGGTCCGGGCGCGCAGGCCACGCAGAACACCATGGAGATCGCGCTGTCCGCGCCCGTCTCGCCGACCACCATCGCCCTCGCGGTGGGCCTGGCGGTGACCGGCGGGCTGATCGCCGGCGCGATGGGCGGCTGGCGCGCGTCCCGGATGCGGCCGGCGGACGCGCTGCGCAGCGTCTCCTAGAGCCGGGTCCGGCCCCCTTGAGCCGGGGTGCCGCGTCCGTTCCCCCCGGGCCGCGGCACCCCACCCCCTTACTGATGGAGAGCACCTCATGTACAGACTGACCGGCGTCACCAAGCGCTACTCGCGGGGCAAGGACACGGTGGAGGCGCTGCGCGGCGTCGACCTCACCATCGAGGACGGCGACCAGCTCGTCATCCAGGGCCCCACCGGTGGCGGCAAGTCCACCCTGCTCCAGATGATCGGCGGCCTGGACCGGCCGACCGAGGGCAGTGTCGAGCTGGACGGCGTCGACCTCGCGAAGATCAGCGAGGCGAAGCTGACCCGGCTGCGGGCGGAGAAGATCGGCATCATCTTCCAGTCCTTCAACCTCATTCCGACGCTCACCGCCCAGGAGAACGTCGAGACGGCCCTGGTCCCGCTCGGCGTGAAGCCGGCCGAGCGGCGCGAGCGGGCGGCGGAGGCGCTGCGTTCGGTCGGCCTCGGCGAGCGGCTCGGCCACGCGCCGTCCGAGCTGTCCGGCGGCCAGCAGCAGCGGGTCGCCATCGCCCGCGCGCTGGTGAAGAAGCCGAAGGTGCTCCTCGCCGACGAGCCCACGGGCAACCTCGACGAGGGCACCCGTGACGACATCATGGCGCTGCTGGAAGGGCTGTGGCATGAGTACGGGCTGACCTTCATCATGGTCACGCACGACTCGTCGATCGCCAGGAAGTCCCCGCGTCTGGCCACCATCAAGGCGGGTCAGATCACGTTGACCGAGCAGGCGCAGTCGTACGCGCAGCGCCACTGACCGCTGCCGTAGGGCCGGTTGGGCCGCTCACCGCTCCAGGATCTGGTTGATCTCGGTCAACTGCTCGGCGGTCAGCGGCCCCTTCTCCATGGCGCCCGCGTTCTGTTCGGCCTGGGCGACGGAACGGAAGCCCGGGATCGGCACGGTGCGCGGACTGCGGGCCCAGATCCAGGCCAGGGCGCCCTGGGCGAGGGTGCGGCCGTTGCTGGTGAGGATGTCCTTGAGCGCGTCGACGCGGGCCAGCCAGTCGGGGTCAGCGCCGGCGCCGTCACTGAAGCCCGGCAGCCAGATCGGCGGCTTGCTGCGGATGTCACCGGCCTCCAGAGCGCCTTGCCGCCGGCCCGCCAGCAATCCCATCGCGAGAGGGCTGCGGTTGATGCTCGCCAGCTCCGACTCCTCGCACAGGGCCAGCATTTCGGGAGCGTCCTGGAAGACGTTGAGCGCGTGCTGCACGGCGGCACAGTGCGGGCCCTCGGCGAAGACGGCGGCGCGGGCCGGGTCGTCGGTGCTCCAGGCGTAGGCGCGGATGAGGCCTTCGCGCACGAACTCCTCGCACAGCTCGCGGAGTCGGGCGCCCTGCGCGGAGTGGGCGTGGGAGATGTGCAGTTGGTACAGGTCGACGTAGTCCGTGCCGAGGCGGGTGAGGGAGGCGGTCAGCGCCTCGCGGGCGTAGTCCGAGGTGGTGTCTTGCCCGTTGATGGTGCGGGTGTCCTCGTCGAAGAGGTTGCCCCACTTGGTGGCGACGACCACGTCGGCGCGGCGCTTGCCGAGGGCACGGCCGAGGATCCGCTCGCTGTGCCCGGTGCCGTAGACGTCGGCGGTGTCGAAGAAGGTCACGCCGAGGTCGAGGGCGCGGCGGATCGCCCGTACGGACTCGTCGTCGTCGACCTTGCCCCAGCCGAGGGGGTTTCCGCTCAGGTCGGTCCACTCACCGCCGATGGCCCAGCAGCCGAAGCCGAGAGGGCTGACCTCTATGCCGCTACGGCCCAAAGTCCTGTTGGTCTCCATGGGTCGAGACGCTAGGGCTTGGAGCGCGCTTCAGGGCAAGGGCTTTCTCTGAACCCGTCTGCCGGGCCTAGCTATGCCTGCCCGGTCTCGAATCGGGTGATCTTGTCGCCGTCCACCTCGAAGTGCCACTTGGTGCGCATCTCGCCCCAGGTGTCGTTGCTGTAGCGGGCGATGAGGTCGCGGCCGCCGCGGGACTCGTTGTCGACCTCCATGTGACCGTGGGAGGAGAAGATCTCCCGGTCGATCCAGTCGCCGAGGTCACGGTCGGAGCCGTCGTCCGACATCGTCGCGCCGGGGGCGAGGAGGGCCATGAAGCCGTCACGGTCGTGCGCGTTGACGGCGTTGACGAAGGCGCGGACCGCGGGGTCGCTGAGTTTGCCGGTCTGAATCGTCATGGCAGCCAGACTCACACCGCTCCCCCGGGCCCGCCACCCGAACGGCGGCGCGGGTGACTCCGGGAGGTGTCAGGAGTGCGACGGTGGAAACGCGAGGGGGATGTTCCGTCCATCTCTTACGGGAGCCATCGTGACCTCACACACCTCTTCCTACGACCGACGCGATCTGGGCCTGCTGTTGCTCCGGCTGGGTACCGGGGGTGTGCTGGCCGCCCACGGCGCGCAGAAGCTGTTCGGCTGGTTCGGCGGCCACGGCATCGAGGGGACCGGCCAGTTCATGGAGTCCGTCGGCTACTCCCCCGGCAAGGCGAGCGCCACCGCGGCGGGCCTCGCGGAGGCGGGCGGCGGCACACTGCTGGCCCTCGGCCTGGCGACACCAGCGGCGGGCGCGGCGGCGGCCGGCGCGATGGCGGGGGCGTCCACCGTCCACACGCCCAACGGCTTCTTCAACACCGAGGGCGGTTTCGAGTACGCGGCGAGCCTGGGCCTGGCGGCGACGGGCCTCGCCATCGCGGGCCCGGGACGTCTCTCCCTCGACCACGCCATCGGGCACGTGTTCGACAAGGGGTGGATGGTGCCGACGGCCCTCGCGGTGACGGCGGCGGCCACGGCGGTGGTCGTGGGTTCACGCAACCGCAGGCTCCAGGAGAAGGAGCGGCAGGAGCAGGCGGAGCAGTTGAACGACCAGGAGGCGTTGTTCGGGGAGCAGTGAGGTGTTGTTGTTCGGGAAATAGGGACGGCACAGGGCGGCTGTAGGGGCACGGGCCGGGCCCGGAGGAGGACGCGCCGCCGGGCCGAAGGACGACGCAGGCGCGACGCAGGCCCAGCCATCTCTCGCTCGCCGTCATCACCTTGGGGTTTCGCAGCCCGCACACAGTCACCTCCCGGCTTCCGCCTAGGATGACCCCCGTGAACGGCCCCGAGCACCACCCCGCACGACCGCCCCGGTGGCGGTGGCGGGCGCTGCTCGTGCTGGCGCTGCTGGCGGGGCTCATGGGCATGCACGCCCTGGCTCCCGGTGCCGCCGTAGCGGACGATCACCCGCACGCCCCACCCGTGGCCACTGTCTCGATGTCCGCGGTCTCCGTGTCCGCCGTCCATGACGGATGCGCGGGCGAGGGCCACTGCGGCTCGGGCCACGTCTCGCACGCCGACGCCACCTGTGCGGCGGCCGCGGTGAGCGGTGGGCCGACGCTGCCCGCGCTCGTGCCCGACCCGGTCGCCATCGTCGTACGAGACGAATCACCGCGCGCGTACGCCGGCTCCGACCCGGAAGGCGCCCGGGCGCCCCCGTCCCTCGCGGAACTCCAACTCCTGCGGATCTAGACACCACGCCGCGCACCTCGGTGTGCGCATCGGCATGTCCAGATCCCTTTCTCTCAGCAGGAGTTCAAGCATGAGCACCACCCGTACACGCCGCGCTGCCCTCATGGCGGCGACCGTCACCGCCGCGCTCGTCCTGGCGGCCTGTGGCGGCGACGACAGCGACAGCGGCGACGCGAGCCATGGGAGCGGGCACGGCACCTCGTCGTCCCCGTCGGCCGACACCGCCGCCGCCCACAACGCCCAGGACGTCTCCTTCGCGCAGGGCATGATCCCCCACCACCGCCAGGCCCTGGAGATGGCGCAACTCGCCGCCGCCCGGGCCTCGTCCGCCGACGTGAAGTCCCTCGCGGCACGCATCGAAAAGGCACAGGACCCGGAGATCAAGACGATGTCCGGCTGGCTGAAGTCCTGGGGCGAGGAGGTCCCGGAGGCGGGCGCGTCGATGCCCGGCATGGACCACGGCTCGCAGTCCGGCATGCCCGGCATGATGGACGACGGCGACATGGAGGAGCTGGGGAAGGCCTCCGGCGAGGACTTCGACACCATGTTCCTGACCATGATGGTCGAGCACCACGAGGGCGCGGTCGACATGGCCGGCACGGAGAAGGCGAAGGGCCGGTACGCGGCCGCGACCGCCATGGCCGACGACATCATCACGGGCCAGACCGCTGAGATCACCGAGATGAACAAGCTCCTCGGCAAGGGCTGACCCCTGGTGAGCCGGGGGAGGTCGACGGCCTCCCCCGGCTGTCAGTGGGGCGTGCCAAGCTGCGTCCATGAGTGATCGCGACACGACGGCCGACGTCTGGGCGGGCATCGACGCCCTGTGGACGTGGCTGGAGGCAAGCCAGCCACGGAGCGGCCAAGAAGCCCTCCTCCTAAGGATGTTGAAGCTGTCGGAGGAGGTCGGCGAGGTCGCCCAGGCGGTCATCGGAGCGACGGGCCAGAACCCGCGCAAGGGCACGACCCACACGTGGGAGGACGTCCAGGGCGAACTCTGCGATGTCGTGATCACGGCGCTGGTGGCGTTGCGGACGCTGACGCCGGATACGCGGGAGGTGTTCGACCGGCATCTGGGGCGGGTCATGGAACGATCGCTGAGCGCGCCCTAGCGGACGGGACGGACCGTCACTCCCGCGCGTCGTCGGCGCGCAGTCCGTGCAGGAACATGTCGAGGAACTGCGCGCGGACACCGTACGCACTGACCCCGCGGAGCCGGGCGATGTGCGAGCTGAACCCCGCGATGGAACCCGTGAAGGTCTCGGCGGCCACGGAGCGGTCGATGCCGGCGCGCAGTTCACCGCGGAGTTGCGCGTCCCGCAGGACGTCCTCGACGACGGCGAGCGGCTTGTCGATGCAGTCGCGCTGGAACCTCGCGTACAGCTCGGGATGGTCGGGCAGTTCGAAGGAGCAGCGGGCGGCGATGAGCCAGCGCGGGCTGTCGAGGGCGTCGGCGATGTCGTCGTAGAGGGCTTCGAGGTCGCCGACGAGGCTGCCGGTGCGGGGCGCGACCAGGTCGAGGGCGAGCGTGTTCAGTCCGGCCAGGATCAGGTCGTCGCGCTCGGTCCAGCGGCTGTAGAGGGTGCGCTTGGCGACCTTGGCGCGGGCGGCGACGTTGTTGATACGGAAGCCCGCGACGCCGTGGTCGGAGAGCTCGTCGACGACGGCGCGCAGGATGCGGTCGTCGGCGCCGGCGTCCCGGGGGCGGCCGGGCTTGGCCGGAGTGGATGACGTGACGGTCATGCCTGATTCTCCCCTCGTTCGGCCAGGTCCCGGACCTCCGACCCTACTCCTATTCCGCTACCAAAACGGTTTCGTATTTATCAAATCCCGAGCTACGATGCTTGTGTACGAAACCGTTTCGCTCGAATGAGGTGCCGCGGATGACAGTGACGGAGCAGGCCATCACGCCGCGGACCCGCCGCAGCCGCATCTCCCCCGAGCGCGAGGCCGAGCTGTACGCCGCCGTCCTCGACCTCCTGCGCGAGGTCGGCTACGAGGCCCTGACCATGGACTCCGTGGCGACCCGCACCCGGTGCAGCAAGGCCACCCTGTACCGCCAGTGGACGGGCAAGCCGGAACTGGTCGCGCAGGCCATGCGGCACACCAAGGGCAACGCCGTCGGCGACATCGACACCGGCTCGCTGCGCGGCGACTTCCACCAGCTGGTGGGGCGGCTAGACGACGAGCAACTGGCGAAGGAGACCGCGCTGGTACGGGGTCTGGTCCACGCCGTCCACACCCACCCCGACCTGCTGCGGGCGCTCCAGGACCTGATCGTCGACCCCGACCCCACCGGACTGGCGGCGATCCTGCGGCGAGCGGTGTCCCGGGGCGAAGTCCGCGCGGACTGCCCGGCGTTGGGGTACGTCCCGTACATCCTGGTCGGCGCGCTGGTGGCCCGCCCGCTGGTCGGGGACCGGCCACCGGATCGGGCGTTTCTGCTCCACTACCTGGATGCGGTGGTCCTGCCCTCCCTGACGACCTGACCAGTCTGTGGCGGGCCAGGGCCTGCGTCCGTCCCTCTACAGCCCGGTTCACAAACCGTGTTCAGCCAGCAAACGCATCAGGTTCCGCTTTCGTCCGTGGGCGCCGCGCAGGGCGCTGATGTACGCGGTGAACTCACCCTGCGTGCCCAGCAGGCGATGGCATTCACGGATGCTCACCAACAGGCCGACGAGCTGTTCGTAGACCGCGTTGCCGGTCGGCCCGATGAGTGGCTCGGCCAGGCGCAGATAGACGGCGAGCGCGTCGGCGGGACGGGCCGTGCGGACCCGGTCGGCGAGCGCCAGCCACTGGCAGTCGTCGGCGCCGCAGTGGGAAGCGGCCTCCCAGGCAGCTTCGCCTTCCTTGTCGTCGAGGAGCGCGTCGACCAGTACGGTCCCGCCGTACCGCCTCGGGGTTCCCCGTTCCGCCTCGGTGCGCAGCTGGGCGAGTGCTCCTGGGCGTTCCTGCTGCCAGCATTCGGCGGCGCGGGCTGCGGCACGCAACTGCTGGTACGCGCGCAGGGAGCGGCGGGCGCCGAAGTGTTCGCGGCGCAGGGCGACGACGTCCGTGAGCCTGGCGGCCTGTGCGTAGCGTTCGCAGAGGTGGTCGACGAGGTCGGTGTCGACGGCGGCGAGATCCGGCGTCTCCCGAATGCCGCGTTCTGCCCAGCGCAGGGCCTCATCGGATCGTCCCGCGGCGTCCAGCTCGCGGGCGATGACCAGGTGCGTATGCCCGTTGGACGCCAGGTCCGCCGCGTGTACGGCGATCACCATGTCGATGTCGCCTCCGGCCCTGGCCAGCCGCTGCATCAGTGACTTCTCGGCCCAGCCGGTGCGCTTCTTCCGCCATGCCGCGACCGCCAGTTTCCGCAGGGCGGTCATTCCCTGCTCGCCCAGGACGTCCTCGTAGTCGAGCGGGTCGATGTCGCAGATGCTGTCGAGGTCCCTGAGTGTGTGCTTGACCAGCCAGCCGGCCAGTGCCTCCGGGTCGGGGCGCGCCGTGCGGCAGGCGTTGAGATGGGCGTCGACGAGACGGGCACCGACCTGACCGAGCCAGCCGTCGGAGTCGTCGATGCTGTCGGCTGCCTGGGTCAGCAGCCGCATCCCTTCGACCGCCAGATCGATCGCTTCGTCCGCCTGCCCCGAGTCGGTCACCGCGTCGATGGCAGCCACTACTTGGGCGGCCTGGTCGGCATAGGCGCGGGCGTCGGCGTACTCGACGTATCCGTACTGTGCGAACGGACCGATGTCGAGCAGGTCGCGGACGCGCGCCCGGACCTCGGCGAGGTCGCCGCGGGCGCTCGCGGCCCGTACCTCCAGACGGCGCCGCAACTGCCGGTCCTGGTCGACCTGTTCACGGACCAGAGCCAGCAACTCGTCCTTCGACAAGGCGGACAGCCAGGCATCGAGGTTCCGTGCCCGGCTCCGGGCCGACTCGCGCTGCCGCGGCAGGGCGCGCTGCTGGGCGAGCACGGTGAGGCCGAGGGCGACCAGGTGCTTGCAGAAGTTGCCTTCCAGCCCGTAGGGGCAGTCACATGCGCCGGTGACCCCCTGGGGCCCCTCCAGGCTCAGCTCCACCTCGTAGCGTTCCGTGCCGTGGACGCTCGCGGTGATCCACCCGTCGCCGATCTCCACGCCGGCCACCGCGTCCAGGTACCCCTGCCCGCGTTCGAAGGAGCGGGTACCGGCCAGCGCTTTGAGTTTCGCTTCGGTGAGGATGCCGTCCATGGTGTTCCGCCCTGCTGCGGTGGTGCACTTGCGGTTGCGGTGCGTCAGCCTAGCGGCGGGTGAATGTCGACGGGCCGTCGTGCGGATCTTCGGCGCGAACCGGACGCAGGCGCGAACCAGGAGGTGCCTCGTCGACCGCCACCGCCGTCGGGCCTCGATCCCGCCGGTCGATGACGACGCTGCGTGAAGGTATGGCGAGGATTGCCGAACCGGGGCCCTTGTCGGGAAGAATGCCCCAACGATGACGTCGACGCCTTATGAGCGCGTTCCTTTCACCCTGGGCGGGCGGATCGCCTTGCTTATCGGCGAGTTGGAGGGTCAGGGCCGGGCCGGTGCGCTCTTACGGCTGGCGGCGGCGCGGGAGGCCGCCGATGCTGCTCCGGACGAGGCCGAGAGTGCCGAGGCACAAGCCTACGCGCGGTGGGTAGCCGGTGGTCGGGGCTGGCCGCCTGGTTCGTGTCGGCGGACGGCCGCGAGTCGCAGGCCCGCCTGCTGCGCGGGCGCGCTCTCGGCACGATCCCACAACTGCTGGCAGTGGTACGGCAGTTGAACGAGCGACGGGCCGGGCGTTCGGACTGCTCGGCCGGCTCGCCGAGCAGGTGGTCCTGAACGCCGTCGATCCCCAGCTGGCCGCCGCGGGGATTGAGTTCACGCTGGAGCGACGCGAGGAGCGGCTGGGTCGTGCCGGAACGCCTTGCCTCGTTCTCCGCCGACCTACACCTCGGCTAGTCCGGGACCTCGCACTCCTCCGGGTAGGCCTCCGGTGAACTCAGCTCCTTCCAGGCGCCCTTGGGCTGGACGGTTGACCTCTACCTGCCATGGGCAGACTCCCGGGGCCACGGTTCGTACGACACCAATGTGATCAACGCGATCCATGCGGATGCGTTTCCGGAGAAGTGCACGGCATGTCCGGGCGCCCCGCAGCGTTTTCCGGGGGCGGGCATGAGGGGTGGCACGTGGATCGATCGGGTCGTCGCCGATTTCGGAGCACAGTGCAAGCAAGTCCTTGGAGTGGGCGAGCATGAGGCGGGTATCCGTAGCGCGGTCGAAAGTCTGCTTGGCGCGTCAGCCGTGGAATTGGGGCTTCACCTTCGACTCCACCCTGAGGCCCGCCTGACAGACCTGGGAATTCGCCCAGACTTCGCCGCGAGCCTTGGAGAGAACAAACAGCAGACCTTTGGCTATGTAGAGTTGAAGAGTCCAAAAAAGAGGGACATAAGTCCGGGCGGCTTACGCGGCAAGGACAGGAAGCAGTGGGAAGCGATGTCCCGCCTCCCCAACGTTCTCTACACCAATGGGCAAACCTGGATTCTTTACCAGAATGGCCAGCAGCAAGGTAAGATCATCCAGCTGGAAGGCGATATCTACCGGTCCGGACGCCGATTACAGGCGCCAGGCACCACGGCTGCCGCATTCGAGCGCATGCTCAGCGATTTCCTTTTCTGGAACCCCCGCCCATTGACCACGGTACGTCATCTGGTCAGTACCATAGCGCCGCTGTGCGGACTTCTGCGGGACGAGGTGCATGACCGGCTCCGTGAAGAAGAACGATATCGCGGGGACGACGGAATCCGACGCGGCCCAGGGCGCCCGTTCACTGAGCTTGCGCAGACATGGGAGAATTTCCTCTTCCCTCATACCGACGAGCGAGACCATAAAGTCGCCTTCTCTGATCGCTACGCACAGACCGTGACTTTCGCACTGCTGCTCGCTCGCGCCGACAAGATATCCCTGGAAAATCGCAATCTACACGAAGTCGGCGATTTACTGGGAGCTGACCACACCGTGATGGGAAGGGCACTTCAAATCCTCACCGATCACGTCGGAAAACAGTTCAAGAACAGTCTTGATGTTCTGGTACGGGTAGTGAATGCGGTGGACTGGGATACCATTCTTGAGCGCGAGCCGGACGCTCACGTACTGCTCTACGAGCACTTTCTTCAGGAGTACGATCCGGAACTCCGTAAAGCCTCGGGAACTTACTACACGCCAGCCGCCCTCGTGAAAGAGATGGTGCGGCTCGTCGATGAGGTACTGCGCCTGAATCTGAGCTGCTCCAAAGGCTTCGCTGACTCCCGAGTGACGATCATCGATCCCGCCATGGGAACAGGTACATTCCTCAGCGCGATCGTCGACCTCGTCGCCGAGCGCCGATCCGCCGGAGGAAACGACGGCTTCCGAGCCGAAGCCGTCGAGGAACTCGCACAGCGACTCATAGGCTTCGAGAAGCAGATGGCCGCCTATGCCGTCGCTCAGATGCGCATCTCGCAGACCTTGCGCACCCACGACTCCCATACTCAGCTGAATGATCTGCGCCTGCATCTTAATGACACCCTCACAGACCCATGGGAGCGCCCCACCCTGTTCGGTGGCACCGGAGCCGATGTTCTACGCCGGGAGACCGAAGCCGCTAACCACATCAAGAGAGACGAGGAAGTAACGGTTGTCATCGGGAACCCTCCCGATCGAGAGGACGCACAAGGTGAAGGAGGCTGGATCGAGAAAGGCTCCGCGAAGCACGGCCCACCGCTACTGGACGACTTCCGACTGCGCGGCACCAACGGCGTCTACGAGAAGAAACTCAAGAACCTCTATGTGTACTTCTGGCGTTGGGCGACCTACAAGGTATTCGAGCAGCACCACCCCGCGCATCACCGAGGAATAGTCTGCTTCGTGACCACGGCCGGCTTCCTTCGAGGACCCGGTTTCAGGGGGATGCGTGAGTATCTGCGCTCAACTTGCTCAGAGGGGTGGATAATCGATCTGACCCCGGAAGGTAAGCAGCCTCCCGTACGAACCAGGTTCTTTCCCGGAGTTCAACAAGAGCTGGCCATAGCCCTCTTCGTACGTAGGGGTGTATCAGAAACGCAGGGCCTAGCACCTGTGCACTACGTGGCGGTGACTGGCACCCGTGACGAGAAGCAGGCACAGCTGGTCGATTTGCACATAGATGACATCAGCTGGCAACCGTGCCACCACGAGGCGCATGCCCCTTTCACACCGGCCCCGACAACCCGATGGTCCGAATTTCCCGCCCTGGGCGATATTATGCCCTGGACCCGACAAGGCATGCAGACCAAGCGCACCTGGGTCTATGGAGTCGACGAGGAGAACTTACGGCAGCGCTGGGACAGGCTGGTTCACGAACCCGACCCGGAAGAGAAGCGAACGCTTTTCAGCGAATCCCGTGACCGGAAAATAGGAAGCACAGTAGCCTATCGACTCCCCGGCCAACCTGGACGGCCACTCACAGAAGAACGAGGAAGCTGTCCACGTCTGAAGCAAATTCTTCATCGTAGCTTTGACCGGCAGTGGATCATACCTGACAGCCGAGTAATCGACTATCCTCGACCAAGCCTCTGGGACGCAGATTGCAATGACCAGTTGTTCCTCATCGAACAACACAGTCGACCGATAAGGTCAGGGCCCGCCCTTATCTTCTCCGCCCTGATCCCAGATATGCATTGCTTCAACAACGACGGCGGTAGAGTACTGCCATTGCGACATTCAGATGGATCACCCAACATCACGCCCGGCCTGCTGGCACATCTCGCGAATTCGTACGGCCTGCCAATGATCTCGCCAGAAGACTTAGCTGCTTACATAGCCGGTGTCACCGCGCATCCAGCCTTCACTCAGAGATTCCGAGAAGAACTCAACTCTCCGGGCATCAGGATCCCGCTCACTGCTGATCTCCATTTGTGGCTCGACGCCACAAAAATCGGATATGAACTCATCCGGATATCGACCTTCGGCGCACTCTTCGACAATGCAGGGACCGAGGTCAGCGGCAGCGCAACAGAACCTGTCACGTACTCGGTACGCGTCGACCCATCAGAACTTCCCTCATCTCTTTCCTATGATCCCGAGCGTCAGGCGCTGCGGATTGGGACGGGAGAGTTTCTGGGGGTCACCGAGCGCATGCGTCACTATGATGTGGGCGGCCGAAACGTACTGGACAGCTGGCTCGCCGCACGCTGCAGCGGGCCTAAAGGGCGCAACCTCAGCGAATTGGACGAGATCCGCAGCGAGCGCTGGAAACCAGGTTGGAGCAGCGAACTCATAGAGGTTCTCAAGGCGCTTCACCACCTCACGAGACTGGAGCCGCCACAGGAATCCCTACTGGAACGCGTTCTGAGCGGACCACTGATTGATGTAGCCGAGTTGACGCGTCGCGGAGTACTTCAACCTCCCACGTACGCGCGGGCACCGAGGCAGACGCACACCAACGAGGAGATGCTCCCCGGAATGGGCGATCTCGATGGGCATCCACCGTCGCCGGTACAGCCACTGGCGCCTGCACCGCCAGAAAGCTCGACCCGTCCGACACTTCAGCCACGTAAACGCCGCAGCTCACAGGAGCGGCCAAAGCATCACCCGCCAGCCTGACAGGACTCAATCAGATAGGCCCCGCCCTGTGGATACTTGGAGCGGCAGACGAGTCGGGCTGTACGCCGGGTTCTGTCGCCCGACTGCCTCGCGGCGGCCGGGGAGACGGCCATCCATCTAGGGCCGGTGTTGCCACCGGCCTCGTGCGGTCTACCCGGGAACTCGGGCGAGCAGCCCTCGGACGTTCCCGCAGAGTGCTTTTTACGGCGCTCCTTTTGACCTTGCTCCAGGTGGGGTTTACCTAGCTGCCCAGGTCACCCTGGGCACTGGTGGTCTCTTACACCACCGTTTCACCCTTACCGAGGACCGAGGTCCCCGGCGGTCTGTTTTCTGTGGCACTGTCCCGCGGGTCACCCCGGGTGGCCGTTAGCCACCACCTTGCCCTGTGGAGCCCGGACGTTCCTCGGGAAGCCCCCGTCAAGGGGACTCCACGCGGCCGTCCGCCCGGCTCGTCTGCCGTGTCGACCATGTTACCGGGCCCTCGTCCCTCGCAGGACCGGCCGCTGTCGCCAGGACCGAGCCCGCCAGGATCAACGTGAACGCCGCCCCCACGCCCAGAGTCAGTTCCTCCCCCAGGAACAGCGCGCCCGCCGCCACCGCCACCGCCGGGTTGACGTACGTGATCACGGTCGAGCGCGTCGGGCCGACCTCCTTGATCAGCTCCAGGAAGGCGACGAAGGCCACCGCCGTGCAGATCACGCCGAGGCCCGCCAAGGCCAGCAGGACGGTGGGCGAGGGCACGGTGGCAGGCCAGGTCATCGCGGCCGGCGTTGCGTACACCACGGCCGCCAAGCCCAGGCAGGATGCCGTGAGCTGCAGGGACGGGACATTCCGTAGGTGCCGTGCCGCTATCAGGGGTGCCGTCGCGTAGCCCACCACCGTCACCAGTACCTCCGCCAGCGAGCGGGCGTCCCCGCCCGTCAGGTGCGGGACGGTCAGGATCCCCACACCCGCCAGGCCCAGTCCCAGACCCGTCAGCCGCCGCGCCCCCAGCCGCTCCGTGTCGCCGAAGAAGCGGGCCAGCGCCACTCCCACGATCGGGACCCCGGCGATCAGCAGGCCCGCCGTCGAGCTGGACAGGTGGCGTTCGGCGTCCGTGAGCGTGAACCACGGGCCGATGATCTCGATGCACGCGAAGGCCAGCATCGGCTTCCAGAACGACCTGACGGTCCCCGCCAAGCCCCTCGCCGCGAACGGCAGCAGCAGCGCCGCGCCCAGCGCGCATCGCGTGAACACCACGACCGACGGGGACAGCGGGGCCTCCACCGCCACCTTGATCATCAGGTAGGGGATGCCCCAGACCACTCCCATCAGGGAGAACAGGAACCAGCCGCGTGCAGTCATGCACACACTGTCGGCCGGATCAGGGTCTGCGGTCTTGAACGCTGTTGCGGTACGCCGCCGGGGTCACGCCGAGGACGCGGCGGAACCAGCGGGTGAGGTGCGCCTGGTCCGCGAAGCCGACGAGTGACGCGACCTCGGCCGGTCGCAGGCCCGTGTCCAGGAGGCGGCGGGCGCGGGTGACGCGGTACTGGGCCAGCCAGGCGTACGGCGGCAGCCCCATCGTCGTACGGAAGGCGCGGAGCAACTGGTAGCGGGACAGGCCCAGTTCCTCGGCCAGCGCCGCCAGTGACGGGGGCTCCAGGAGTTCGTCGGCCAGCCGGTCCCGTACGGCTACAGCGATGCGGTCCGCGCCCGGGATCGTGTCCGTCGTGGCCCGGGCCGTGGAGTGGCGGCGGGCCAGGGCCGTGAGCAGCCAGGGGAGGCGCGACTCGGTCTCCAGGGGGTCGGGGCGGGCGCCCAGTTCGGTGTGGGTGAGGAGGATCGCCGCGGCCAGTTCGGGGTCGTCTATCAGTGGCTCGCGGAAGTGCGGGACACCGCCCAGCGTTCCTTCCGTCAGCAGCGAGGTCTCCGCGTACAGGGCGCGGTAGGCGTAGCCGTCGGTCGCGTTGCCGGGGCCGCCCGTGTGCACCTCGCCGGGGGCCAGGACGACGATGGAGCCGGGGCCTGTGCGGATGTGGCCGCCGCGGTAGTCGATGACCTCGGTGCCGTCGACGCAGACGCCGACCGTGAACTCGTCGTGGGCGTGCGGGGCGTAGACATGCTTGTCGAAGCGGGCGGTCAGGAGGTCCAGGGACGGACCGCACCGGCCCAGCCGGGCCCTTGTCCACAAGGCCTGCTCACCCATCCGACGCCCCCCTTCCCGCCAAGCCTTCCCACCGAGCTTCCCCACCGAGCGTGGCCCGCTCATGAGCCGGTCACGGGACGACTCTCAGGGGTGGAACGTCTTCAGGCCCCGTTTCCATGCCGCCCCCAGGTCGGCGTCGTCCGGAAACCGGCCGTGGATCTCCAGGACCACCATCCCGTGGGCGAAGGCCCACACCGAACGGGCCAGGTCGAGGTCGCCGCCGCACACCCGCATCAGCGGCATCGCGGCCCGCTCCTCCAGGCCGGCGGGCAACGCTGCGCGGGGCAGGGGGCGTTCGGTGGCGAGGCAGTAGAGGTGGGGGTGGTCGAGGGCGTAGGTGCGGTAGGCCTCCGCCAGGGTCAGGAGGGAGCCGGGGTCGCGTTCCTCCGCCGCCTCCAGCGCCGCCGCCGACTCCTCCAGCATCTGCGCGATCAGCTCCACCTCCACGGCGTGCTTGTCGGGGAAGTGCTTGTAGAGGGAGGGCGCCTTGATGCCGAGGCGGTCGGCGAGGGTTCGCAGGGTGAGTGCGGTGGGCCCGGACTCCTCCAGGAGGGTCCGGGCGGCCGTCGCGATCTCGCGGGCGCGGGGGGTGAGGCGGTCAGTCACGCTGGAAGCCCTCCTTCGTACGCAGTCCGTAGCCGAAGGCGCGATCGTACGAGATGTGCGCGAGCCAGCCGCACAGGGCCGCGAAGGCGGGGGCCCAGGCGAAGAAGGGCTGGAAGGCGTAGGCCAGCAGCAGGGCCAGCGGGACCAGCGCCCGGTGCATGGCGTTGTAGTACGGCACCGCGCGCGGCGGCAGCTGTCCCTTCGCCATCCGGGGCGCGTCGTCGAGGGCCACGAGGAAGGTCAGGTCCGGCAGGACGAAGAAGGCGAGCGCGAGGGTGCCGGCGAGCCAGCCGTGGTTGACGGCCTCCAGGACCGCGAAGGCGGACCAGAACAGGGCGTTGGCGAGCCATGCGGTGCGGCGGGCGAGGGAGCGGACCGAGCGGTGCGTGGTGGTGCTCGTGACGGTGCTCATGACTGCCTCCGGGTCGGGTCGATGGCTCGATCGTTGGGTGGGCTCGACAGGTGGTAGCTAACAGCGTTAGCCCCATATCCATGAAGGTACGGCTAACAGCGTTAGCCGTCAAGAGGGGGCACCGACCACCGCGCCGACACTGCCCACTGGGCGCCGACACCGCCCACGGCGCGCCGCCGCTTGACCCTGCCGCAGCGTCAACGTCTCTACTGATCCCATGCGGATCGGAGAACTCGCCGCGGCCGTCGGCGTCACCACGCGGACCGTGCGGCACTACCACCATCAGGGGCTGCTGCCGGAGCCGGAGCGGCTGGGCAACGGGTACCGGAACTACACCCTGCGGCACGCCGTCGTCCTCGCGCGGATCCGGCGGCTGACCGAGTTGGGGCTGGGGCTCGCGGAGGTGCGGGACGTACTGGCCGATGACACGGCGAAAGAGCTGACGGAGATCCTCCAGGAGCTGGACGAGGATCTCGCCCGGCAGGAGGCGGCGATCCGGGAGCGCCGGGTACGGCTGCGCGCGCTGCTGGACGCCGACGAACTGCCCGCCGAAGGGCCCGTCTCCCCCGAACTCGCCGCGCTGTTCAGTGAGATGGCCCCGCTGTCCGACTCCCCCATGGCCGCCAAGGACCGTGAGGTGCTCGCCCTCATCGAGGCCGCCGCGAGCCCCGCGGAGCGGGAGCGGATGCTGTCGGCGGTGAACTCCGTGCTCGCCTCGCCCGAAGGGGTGGCCAGGGCCAACGAGGCCTACGCGCTCCTCGACGCCCTCGCCGAGGCCTCCGTCGACGATCCTCGCGTGGCCGAGGCCGCCCGCAAGCTCGCCGACAGCACACCCCGCGAACTGCTCCCCGAAGCCGTCTCCCTGGACCACGGCAGCAGCTTCCTGCGCGCCTTCTACGCCGACTTCGCCCCGGCCCAGGCGGAGGCCATCCGTCGGGCCATGCGCATCCTCACGGAGGAGACATGAGAACAGCGGCCTCCGCCCTCGTACGGCATGAACTGCGGCTGTTCGTCAGCCTCGCACTGTGGATGGCCCGGCGTACTCACCAGGCCCGGCACGGACGAGCCTTCGGATACGCCCGTGGCGAGGGGCTGTTGATGTTCGGGCTGGCGTTCGTGTGCGTGATCGAGTCGGTGACGATGTCCGTGCTGCTGCGGGATCTGCCCGCCGTGCACACGCCGGTCCTCGTGCTGGACGTCTACACCGTCGTCCTCGTCGTGGGCATGCACGCGGCCAACGTCGTACGGCCCCACGTGCTCGACGCCGACTCCCTCCGGATCCGCCGCGCCGCGCACGTCGACCTGCGCATACCGCTGCACCACATCACCGGTGTACGGCGGGAGTTGCGCGCCAGCCACCAGCGCACCGAGGGTGAACTCGACCTCGCCATGGGCGCACGGACCACCGTCACCCTCGAACTGGCCCAGCCGATCCGCCACTTCACTTTTCTCGGGCGCCCGAAGCAGATCCACCTCGTCCGCTTCCACGCCGACGAACCCGGCGAGCTCGTACGCGCGGTCACGCAGGCACGAAACGCACGGTCGGAGCAGGTTCGGGGTCGGCCTGTGTGAGGCGGACCCGCAACCGCTCGCCCAGGGACAGACCGGCGCCCTCGACCCGTCCGATCACCGCCGGTGACTCCAACTGCACCACGCCCACGGTCGGTCGACGCTCCTCGACCTCCACCACGCACCCGTCGAACACCTCCCCCACCCGGTCCTTCAGCAGGGCCGCCTCGACGATGTCCACGCAGGCCCGCTCCACCGCGCCCGCGCGCCGGCCACCCTCGGCCATCTCACGGGGCAGCGCGTCGAACGCGGCCAGGACCCAGTCGGGCACCGGCTCCCCCGCCGTCGCCGCGAGGCAGATCTCCGACGCGTACCGGTCGGCCAGGCGGCGCAGTGGTGCCGTGCAGTGGGCGTAGGGCGCGGCGACGGCCGCGTGGGTGGTGATGTCGGGCAGTACGCCGTCCCGGAAGACCGTGTAACCCGCGCCCCGCAGCAGCGTCGTGCACTCCTGGAGGAACGCCGCGTGGTGCGGGACATGCGGGTCCAGGGAACGGATCAGCGCCGCGTACGACATGTGGTGCGGCCAGTCGATGTGCAGGGCGTGGGCGGTGCGGCGCAGCCGGCCGACCGCGCCGTCTGGGGCGGCTGGGAGGGTGCGCAGGACGCCGGTGCCGTGCGCCAGCATCAGGTCCGCCGCCGCCATCCCGGTCAGCAGGGAGATCTGGGCGTTCCAGCCGTCGGCGGGGAGCGCGGCGCGGTACGTCAGTTCGTAGGTCCCGTTCCGCTCGACGATCTCCTGTTCGGGAACGTTCAGCGAGATCCCGCCCCGCTCGACCTCGAGCTCCTCCCGCAGCCGTCCGATCACCTCCAGCAGCGCCAGTGGCTCCTCGGCCGTCTTCGCGTCGATCTCCTTCTGCACGCCCTCGTAGTTCAGCTTGGCCCGGCTGCGGACCAGGGCGCGGCGGACGTCGACGGCGACGGTACGGCCCTCCGCGTCGAGGTCGATCGTCCACAGGGCGGCCGGGCGCGTCCGGTCCGGGAGCAGGCTGGCCGCGCCCTCGCTGAGGGAGACGGGGTGCAGGGGGACCTTCTCGTCCGGGAAGTAGAGGGTCATCACGCGGCGGTGCGTCTCCGCGTCGAGGGCCGAACCGGGGACGACGAAGGCGGCGACGTCCGCGATGGCGTACCGGACGCGGTAGCCGGTGCCCCGGCGGGAGAGGTGCATCGCCTGGTCGAGGTCGGTGGAGGCGGGCGGATCGATCGTGAACAGGGGGATGTCGGTGGCGTCGTACGACGGGAGGACGGGAGGTGTCCCGGCGTCCGCCGAGGCCTGCGGCGGATACGTCTGCGGCACTCCCAGTTCGGTGCGCAGCGCTGCGAGGGCGGCCCGGAGGGGGGCTTCGGGGGCGCCGGTCACGCGGATGTGGCGGCGAGGCATACAGCGAGCGTAGGGCCGGGGACCCCGGGGAGCACGCCGTACGCTGTCGAGAGCTGTACAGGATCTACAGCCTCTCAGCCGCTACGAAGGAGATCCCGCTCGTGCTTGTCCTGCTGCCGCCGTCCGAAGGCAAGGCCTCCTCCGGTCGTGGCGCCCCGCTGAAGCTGGAGTCGTTGTCGCTGCCGGGGCTGACCGAGGCCCGTGAGGCCGTTCTCGGCGAGCTCGTCGAGCTGTGCGCCGGTGACGAGGACAAGGCGCGCGAGGTGCTCGGGCTGAGCGAGGGGCTGCGGGGCGAGGTCGCCAAGAACACCGAGCTGCGGACCGCCGGGGCACGGCCCGCCGGGGAGATCTACACCGGTGTGCTGTACGACGCCCTGGAGCTGTCGTCCCTCGACACGGCCGCCAAGAAGCGGGCCGCCCGGCAGCTTCTCGTCTTCTCGGGGCTGTGGGGTGCCGTCGGGGTCGCCGACCGGATCCCCTCGTACCGGTGCTCCATGGGTGTGAAGCTGCCCGGCCTCGGAGCGCTGGGCGCGCACTGGCGTACGCCGATGGCGGCGGCGCTTCCCGAGGCGGCGGGGAACGGGCTGGTGCTGGATCTGCGGTCCTCGGCGTACGCGGCGGCGTGGAAGCCGAGGGGTGAGGTGGCCGGGCGGACGGCGAGTGTGCGGGTGCTGCACGCGCCGACACGGAAGGTGGTCAGTCACTTCAACAAGGCGACCAAGGGGCGGATCGTACGGAGTCTGCTGTCGGCGGGCATCGCGCCGACGGGGCCCGCCCAGCTGGTGGAGGCGCTGCGGGACCTCGGGTACGTGGTGGAGGCGGCGCCGCCGAAGGGGGCCGGGAAGGCCTGGACCCTGGACGTTCTCGTGGACGAGATCCACTGACGGTTGCAGCATCTGCAACGCTCGTTGCAGCTGTCGCTTCCCCTGGGCACGATGAGGCCATGACCTCGCCGCTGCCCTCCTCGCCGTACGCCTCCGTGCTCGACCTCGCGCCCGTCGTGCCCGTCGTCGTCATCGAGGACGCCTCCGATGCCGTGCCGCTGGCGCGGGCGCTGGTCGCCGGAGGGCTGCCGGCGATCGAGGTGACCTTGCGGACGCCGGTCGCGCTGGAGGCGATCCGGGCCATCGCCGACGAGGTGCCCGGCGCGGTGGTCGGCGCGGGGACGGTCGTGACGCCGGAGCAGGTGACGCGGTGTGTGGAGGCCGGGGCGCGGTTCCTGGTCAGTCCGGGCTGGACGGACGTGCTGCTGACCGCGATGCGGGCGTCGGGGGTGCCGTTCCTGCCGGGGGTGTCCACGGTGTCGGAGGTCGTGGCACTGCTGGAGCGCGGGGTGCGGGAGATGAAGTTCTTCCCGGCACAGGCGGCGGGCGGGACGGCGTATCTGAAGTCGCTGGCCGGGCCGCTGCCTCAGGCTCGGTTCTGCCCCACGGGGGGTATCGGTCCGGCGAACGCGCCGGAGTATCTGGCCCTGCCCAACGTCGGGTGCGTGGGCGGGACATGGATGCTGCCCGCGGACGCGGTCGCCGCGCGGGACTGGGACCGGATCGAAGGGCTGGCCCGCGCGGCGTCGGGGCTCAGGGACGCAGGTGGGACGTGTCGTTGAAGAGCCGTACGCTCGCGTTGCCGTCGGCGTAGTACGCCACGGCGGACAGCGACGCGGCCGACAGTTCCATCCGGAACAGGGACTCCGGCGGGGCGCCGAGCGCGAGTCGTACGAACGTCTTGATCGGCGTGACATGCGTGACGAGCAGGACCGTGCGTCCCGCGTACGCCGCGACCAGCTTGTCCCTCGTCGCCGCGATACGGGTGGCGGTGGCCGCGAAGCTCTCGCCGCCGCCGGTGGGTTCGGCGTCCGGGTCGGAGAGCCAGGTGTTGAGGTCGTCGGGGTAGCGCTCCCGCACCTCGGCGAAGGTGAGCCCCTCCCACGCCCCGAAGTCGGTCTCCCGCAGCCCGTCCTCGACGGTCACGTCGAGTCCGAGCCGTTCGGCGACGGCGGCGGCGGTCTCCCGGGTACGGGTGAGGGGCGAGGCGAGGATCTCCTGGACCGTGCCCCTCCGGGCGAGCGCGGCGGCGACCCGCTCGGCCTGCTCACGCCCGACGTCGGACAGGGACGGATCGGTCCCTCCACTCCCCGAGAAACGCTTCTGGGGCGTCAACGGCGTCTCCCCGTGCCGCAGCAGCACAAAGGTCGCGGGCGCCCCCATGTCGGCCGGCGCCCACCCGGGGCTGGCGACCACCTTCGCGGCACGCACATCGGCATCGGCCGCAGCGGCTCCGCCGCCCGGGACCTCCACCGCTCCGCGGCGCGAGGAAGCAGCGGAGGACGACACAGCCGAGGCGGACCGGGAACCCCCGGCAGCAGCAGAACCCAACGCCGCACGCACCTTCGCCGCCCCGGCGACCGCATCCCCCGGCGCCCCGGCCACCACACCCGCCCCGGCCTCAGCGGCTCCGCCGCCCAAAGACTCCACCGCTCCGCGGCGGGCCGCGGAAGCGGCCGCGTCCAGTTCCGCCGTCGAATCCGCCGCCGACCACTGCTCCCCCCGCTTCCCCGCGTCCATCGCCTCGTTCGCGAGCCGGTCCGCGTGCTTGTTGCTCTCCCGCGGGATCCACTCGTACGTCACCTGGTCCGCCGGATACACCCGCCCCGCCTCCATCGCGAGCGGCTTCATGTCCGGGTGCTTGATCTTCCAGCGGCCCGACATCTGCTCCACGACGAGCTTGGAGTCCATGCGGACGTGGACCGAGGCGGCGGGGTCCAGTTCGTGCGCGGCGCGCAGGCCGGCCAGCAGGCCCCGGTACTCGGCGACGTTGTTGGTGGCGACGCCGATGTACTCGGCCCGCTCCATCAGCGTCTCGCCGGTCGCCGCGTCGATGACCACGGAGCCGTAGCCCGCGGGGCCGGGGTTGCCCCGGGACCCGCCGTCGGCCTCGACGATGAACTCCCGCACGCGCGACGCTCCTTACAGGCCGGACTCGGACGTACGCACCAGGATGCGGCGGCAGTTCTCGCAGCGGACGACCGTGTCCGGCGCGGCCGCGCGGATCTCGTTGATGTCGGTGATCGCCAGCTCCTGGCGGCAGCCCTGGCAGGTCCGCTGGTACAGCTTCGCCGCACCGATGCCGCCCTGCTGCTCGCGCAGCTTGTCGTAGAGCTTGAGCAGGTCCGCGGGGATCGTGCCCGCGATGACCTCGCGCTCCTTGGTGACGGTGGCGACCTCGTTGTCGATGCCCTCGAACGCGGCCTCGCGGCGGGCCGTCGCGTCGTCGACCTTGCCCTGCACCGCGCCGACCCGCTCGGTCAGCTCGGCGACCCGCTCCTGCGCGGACTCCCGGCGCTCCATGACCTCCAGGACGATGTCCTCCAGGTCGCCCTGGCGCTTGGCGAGGGAAACGATCTCGCGCTGGAGGTTCTCCAGGTCCTTCGGGGAGGTGACGGCCCCGGAGTCCAGACGCTGCTGGTCGCGGGTGGCGCGCTGGCGCACCTGGTCCACGTCCTGCTCGGCCTTGATCTGCTCGCGGGCGGTGTCGCTCTCCTCGGTCTGCGCGGCGACCAGCAGGTCACGCAGCTGGGTGTGGTCCTTGGTCAGCGACTCGATCTCGGCGTGCTCGGGCAGCGACTTGCGCTTGTGCGCGAGCTGCTGGAGGCGGACGTCGAGGGCCTGGACCTCGAGGAGGCGGATCTGGTCGGCGGGCGCGGCGTTCAGTTGGGGGCTCCCAGTGAGTCGGTGGTGTCGGTGGCGGACGCCGCGTGGGCGGTCCAGGGGTCGGTGACCGTCTTGGAGACGTGGACCCGCAGGCCCCATCCGTGGCGGTCGGAGATCTCGTCGAGCTGGGTCGCGGCCAGCTCGCACCAGGGCCATTCGGTGGCCCAGTGCGCGGCGTCGAGCAGCGCGAGAGGGGTTTGGGCTCGGGCCTCGGATGCCGGGTGGTGGCGGAGGTCCGCGGTGAGGAAGGCGTCGACGCCGGAGGCTCGTACGACGTCGAAGAGGCTGTCGCCGGAGCCGCCGCTGACGGCGACGGTGCGGACGATGGCCTCGGGGTCGCCGGCGACGCGGATGCCCTGCGCGGTGGCGGGGAGCCGGGCGGCGGCCCGTGCCGCGAAGTCCTTCAGCGGCAGCGGGTGGTCCAGCTCGCAGATCCGGCCGAGGCCCCGGCGGCCGTCCTTGTCGGAGGGGTCCGGCACGAGCGGTCGTACGACCCGGAGGTCCAGCGCGCCCGCGAGGGCGTCGCTTACCCCGGGGTCCGCGGTGTCCGCGTTCGTGTGCGCCACGTGCAGGGCGATGTCGTTCTTGATGAGCGTGTGGACGACGCGGCCCTTGAAGTGGGTCGCCGCGACCGTCGTCGTACCGCGCAGATAGAGCGGGTGGTGGGTGACCAGCAGGTCGGCGCCCAGCTTCACGGCCTCGTCGACGATCTCCTGGACCGGGTCGACGGCGAACAGGACCCGAGAGACCTCCTGGTCGGGGTCGCCCACGACGGTGCCGACCGCGTCCCAGGACTCGGCCCGCTCGGCGGGCCACAGGTTCTCCAGCGCGGTGATGACTTCAGACAGACGGGGCACGGGGCAAAGGCTACCTGGCTGGTCTGTGCCGATGTACCGGTCCGGCTCCCGATGACCCCGCCCAGCACATTCGTCCCGTTTTCCTCAGGCGAATCGTTCCTGGGCCACCCCTTTGTGTGAAGTGGTCGTCGGCTCGTCCCACGTCCGTGCGTGCGAAAACTAACTTCGTGGCCGGAGGTGACCGAACGATGACGGCCTGTGCGATCGAGCCCACGGCGGCGGACGAGGACGGTACGCCGCAGGCTGGCTGCACGATCACCGCGGACGGCGCGTACGCCGCCCGCCTCACACTGGACGGCGACTCCTGGTTCCCGGAGCGCTGGACGCTGGACGGCCCCGAGCCGTACGCGGTACCGCTGCCCGGCAACCAGCCGGAGGAGCCGGGCACCGAGGTGCAGCCGATGGGCGACGGACGGGTTCTGATCAGGCGGTTCGCGGACGGGCGGCACAACTTCTCGCTGCTCTACCCCACCGGCCCCGCCACCGGCGAGCTGCCGCTCGGGGCGGTCGAGTGCCCGGAGGAGGGCACCCGGCTGTGGCTGCTGCCGCCCGCGCCGGGGGGCGAGAAGGCGTACGCCCTCGCCGCGGGCCGGCACTCGACCGCGGTGTGGCTGGTGGCGGGGGGCGCCTTCGGGCCCGAGCATCTCGCGGAGATCCCCGGGCGCTGCTCGGGCGGGGTGTGGCTGGACCGGGCGGGGCGGATGCTGGCGCTCGACCGGGAGGTCGGGGGGTGCACCAAGGCCATCGTGGTCGATCTGGAGCGCGCCGGTGAGGTGTCGCCGCTGCTGCAGATCTCCGCCGGCAGTGACGACCGGCTGCTGCTCGCCGACCCGGACAGCGGGCTGCTGCTGATCCGCTCGGACGCGCCCGGTGAGGAGCGGCTCGGCTGGGGGGTGCTCGGCAGCACGCTGCCGGTGCGCTTCCCGGAGAGCCTGCGGCTGCCCGAGTGCGCGGTGACGCCGTTCGCCGCCCAGCCGGGGCAGGTGCTGATGCCGGAGAACTGTGCGGTGGCGCTGCGGATCGACGGACCGGTCGGCAGCTGGGTAGGCATGTGGCGGCCGAACGGGCGGCAGGTGCACCATCTCGCGGCGCCCATGGGGTGGTTGACGGGCGCCGGGCGGTGGACGCGGGACGGGGTGCTGCGGCTGCCGTACTCGACGGACGAAGTGCCGTGCGGGGTGGCGGAGTTGACGGTGCCCACGGGGGAAGCGGGGGGCGGGGGAAGGACGGGGGACGCGGGCCCGGGGGATCCGGTGCGGGACGCGACGGCCGACGAGTCGACGCCGGGGAGGCCGTCGGACTCGGACGGGCCGTCGCCATCGGATCCTCCGGAGCCCGCGGTGCTGAGACCGGTGCCGCTCGGGAAGGCGCCGTTGGAGTCGCTCGGGAAAGTGGCGTCGAAGGGCCTCGGGAAAACGCCGTTGGGTGGTCTTGTAACGAACTAGTGCCGGTTGGCGTGGCCGCCTGGATTCGCCCCGTGGTCGGTTGGTTAAACTCGCCCGGCTGTTAGAAAGATCATGTTGACGGGGTGAGTTCTTCCGATGAGCGACGCAAGCACGATTCAGCCGCCGCGCACCGATGTCCAGCAGACGTCCGGCCACGGCCGGCACCGGGGGCAGGTCTCGGCTCACGACGGCGATTCGGCCCCTCGTGGCCGACACCGCAAGCCGGTCGAGGAAGCCGAAAAGGCTGCCTGACGGTACGACGACGAAGGGGTCCGCGTGTCGGCTGACACGCGGACCCCTTCCGTATGTCCCCTCCCGTTTGCCCTGCTCCCGTATGTGCTCGCGTGTGTCTACTCCCGCTTGAGCCCCAGCACCTCCGCCGCCGCGAACGTCTCCCCCGAGGGGCGCCCGGCATAGTGCGGGGTGAGCAGCGCGTCCAGTTCGTCGTACGTGAAGGTCTCCTGCTTGCTGTCGAACTTGGCCTGCACACGCGGCCGTTCGACGACGGCGACCATCCCTCCGTGTAAGACGAGCAGCTGGCCGTTGACGCGTGCGGCGGCGGGTGAGGCCAAGTAGCCGACGAGCGGGGCGACATGCTCGGGGGCGAGCGGGTCGAGCCCGGCGTCGGGTGCTTCGAGGCCCGCGAAGACGTCCTCGGTCATCCGGGTGCGGGCGCGCGGGCAGATGACGTTCGCGGTGACGCCGTACTTGGCGAGGGCAAGGGCCGTGGAGGTGGTGAGCCCGACGATTCCGCCCTTCGCGGCGGCGTAGTTGGGCTGTCCGGCCGAGCCCGCGAGGAACGCCTCCGACGAGGTGTTCACGATCCGCCCGTACACCGGCCCGCCCGCCGCCTTGGACCTCTCCCGCCAGTGCGCGGCGGCGAAGCGGGTCGTGTTGAAGTGGCCCTTGAGGTGGACCCGGATGACCGAGTCCCACTCCTGCTCGGTCATGGAGAAGACCATGCGGTCGCGCAGGATGCCCGCGTTGTTGACGAGGATGTCGAGCTTGCCGAACTCCTCGACGGCCGACTGGACGAGCCGCTGGGCCTGGGAGAAGTCGGAGACGTCCCCGGTGTGGGCGAGCGCCGTGCCGCCCGCCGCGCGGATCTCGGCGGCGACCTCCTCGGCGGGGCCCGCGGAGGCCTCGCCGGAGCCGTCCCGGCCGGGCTGTCCGTAGTCGTTGACGACGACGGCGGCGCCGAGCCGGGCGAGTTCGAGCGCCTCGGCCCGGCCGAGGCCGCGTCCGGCGCCGGTGACGATCGCGGAGAGCCCCTCGAGTGGCAGTGTCATACCGGGAGTTCCTCAGATCTCTATGCAGGTGCGCAGCGAGGTGCCGGTGCGCATCTGGTCCAGGGCCTCGTTGATGTCGGCCAGCGGGACGCGGTGGGTGATCAGGCCCGCCAGGTCGACGCGGCCCGCCCGCCACAGGGCGATGGTCCGCTCGTAGGAGGTCAGGACGTCACCGCCGCCGTACATGGACGGCAGGATCCGCTTCTCGTCGAAGAACAGCTCGAACATGTTGAGCTGGAGGTTGTCGTCCATGGCGCCCGCACCGACGACGACCAGGGTGCCGCCGCGCCGGGTGTTGTCGTACGCGGTGCGTGCCGTGGCCGACTTCCCGACGACCTCGAAGACGTAGTCGAAGCCCTCTCCCGCGGTGACCTGTTGCTTGGCGTCGGCCAGTTCGTCGGGGGAAACGGCCCTGGTGGCACCGAACTTGAGGGCGGACTCGCGGCGGGAGAGCACCGGGTCGACGGCCACGATCTCCGCCGCGCCCTTGAGCCGGGCGCCCTGGATCGCGGAGATACCGACGCCACCGCAGCCGATGACGGCGACGGACGAACCGGCCTTTACGTCGGCGGTGTTGAGGGCGGCGCCGAGGCCCGTGGTGACTCCGCAGCCGATCAGCGCGGCGATGTCGAAGGGCACGTCGTCGGGGATCGGCACCGCGCAGCCCGCGTCGACGACGACCTCCTCGGTGAAGGTGCCGGTGCCGGCCATGCCGAAGACGTCTCCGGCGGGGCGCCTGAAGTTGGGGGTGCCGGCGTTCATGAACCCGGCCAGACACAGCTCGGTCTGGCCGCGCTTGCACGCCGGACACGCGCCGCAGGCGGGCAGCCAGCAGACGACGACCCGGTCACCGGCCTTCAAGTGGCTGACGCCGTCCCCGACTTCGAGGATCTCCCCCGCGCCCTCGTGACCGGGCACGAAGGGCGCGGGCTGCGGCAGCACGCCGCTCATCCCGGACAGGTCCGAGTGGCACAGCCCCGCGGCCCGCACCCTGATCCTGACCTTTCCGGGCCCGAACCCCACCGCCTCGACGTCGTCGAGGACCTCCAGCTTGTCCTGGCCGATCTCGTGCAGTACGGCTGCGCGCATGGTGCGGCTCCCCTCAACGGCTGGTGTGCTCAGGCGTGTTCGACGACGGTGTCGGCGAGGACGGGCGCGTCGTCCCGCTCCACAGCGCTCACGGCGACCCGTACGGCGCCTTGCTGTTCCCACATCCGGATGCGCAGGGTCTCCCCCGGGTACACGACCCCCGCGAACCGGGTGACGTAGGACCGCACCCGCGCCACATCCCCGCCCAGCACGGTGTCGACGACCGCCTTGAGGGTGATGCCGTAGGTGCACAGCCCGTGCAGGATGGGCCGCTCGAACCCGGCGACCTTGGCGAACTCGGGGTCGGCGTGCAGCGGGTTCCAGTCGCCGGAGAGGCGGTAGAGCAGGGCCTGGTCCTCACGGACGGCCCGCTCGACGACCCGGTCGGGCTCGCCGGAGGGCGGGTCGAGACGGCCGGACGGCCCCCGGTCGCCGCCCCAGCCCCCTTCCCCCCGCACGAAGATCTGCGCGTCGTTGGTCCACAACGGGCCGTCGGCGTCGGCGACTTCGGTGCGCATGACGAGGACGGCGGCCTTGCCCTTGTCGTAGACCGCGGCGATACGGCCGGTGGCGGTGGCGGTGCCCTCGGCGGGCAGCGGGCGGTGGATGGTCAGCGACTGGCCGCCGTGCAGGACCTTGGCGAGGTCGACCTCGATGCCGGGCATGGACAGACCGCTGATCACACCGGGCGAGCCGGAACCGGCGACGGTGGCGAAGCTCGGCAGGACGTGCAGCCTGGACTCGAGGGTGTAGCGCAGCTCGTCCGGGTCCGTCGCCGGGACGCCTGCTCCGATGCCGAGGTGGTAGAGCTGCACGTCCTTGGAGTTCCAGGCGATCTCGCCCGTCCGGGGTTCGGCGGCCACTGCCTTTGCGGCGTCGATGGGCATGGGGCTCCTGGGGGCTCAGAGACCTCGGTGCGACCGTCCGCACCGTCGGCCGCACCGAGGTCGTTCACGGGTCCGTGCCTCCGCGCTCGTTCTAGAACGCGTTCCAGTACGGCGACCCCTGTATAGCCCAGCTCCCAGAAGTTGTGAAGACTACTGACGGCATGTCAGATGCCGGGGCCCGTGACATTTGTACCGCCGGATTCCGTACATGTCCCTCTGCCGCGCACGTGGGCGGGTTCGTAGCGTGGGAGCCATGACACAAGGCAGCGGGAACCGGTCGTGGTGGCGCAAGGCGTCGTGCCGTACGGACGCGTGGCAGGCGGCGCGGGCGGACTGGAAGTCGGACATGGAACGCTTCAAGGCCGACCAGCGCAGCGCCCGCGAAACCGGGGTGCCGGTCGAGAACCCGGGCCCACCGCCCACCGGCTTCTCCCTCCTCCCCTGGCTGCTGATGGGAATGGGCGCCTTCTCCAACGTCTTCCAGGCCGGAACACCCCAGCCATGGCTCGGCGCCCTCGGCCTGCTCGCCTTCAACTCCCTCTACATCTACGTCGTCTTCCGCGCCTTCGTGAAGGAGAAGCGCGAGGCCCGCTCGACCCGGGTCGCACTCGTCCTGATGGGCCTGGTCACCTGCGCCCTGGCCATCGGCTACGGCGGCAACTGGCTGTACTTCTTCCCCCTGCTCGGCCTGGCCACGGGCGCCGTGACCCGGGGCCCCTGGCTCGGCCGGACCGGGCTCGGCCTCACCGCGCTCGCGGTGGCCGTCTCCGCGGTCCAGGACGGCTGGGACGCGGTGAACATCGGATACGCCACCTTCCTGTCGACGATGGTGACCGCGGCGATCCTGTCCCTCTCCGAGGCGGTACGGGAACTGCGCGCGGCCCGCGAGGAACTGGCCCGGCGCGCGGTCGAGAAGGAGCGCCTGCGCTTCTCCCGCGACCTCCACGACCTCCTCGGCCACACCCTGTCCGTGATCGTGGTCAAGTCGGAGGCCGCCCGCCGTCTGGCCCGCCGCGACATGGACGCGGCCCTCGCCCAGATCACCGACATCGAGTCCGTCGGCCGCCAGGCACTCACCGAGATCCGCGAGGCGGTCACCGGCTACCGCGAGGGCAGCCTCAGCACCGAACTGGACCGCGCCCGCTCGGCCCTGGAGGCCGCGTCCATCGCCCCCGTCGTACGCCACTCCGGCCCACCCCTGACCGCCCCCACGGAGACCCTGCTGAGCTGGGTCGTACGAGAGGCCGTCACCAACGCCGTCCGGCACAGCGGGGCTTCACGGTGCGAGATCGCGGTGGAGGGGACGGCGGAAAGGGTGCGGTTGCGGGTGGTGGATGACGGGCGGGGGGTGGTTCCTGCGGTGGATGCGGTGAGCGGGGTGGATGTGGTGGGCGCGGTGAGCGGGGCGGGTGCGGTGAGCGGGGTGGATGCGGTGGGCGGCGTGGGCTCGGCGAGCGGACTGGGCGCGGCGAGCGGCGTGAGCGGAGTGGGCGCGGTGGGCGGAGTAGGCGCGGTGGGCGGAGTAGGCGCGGTGGGCGGAGTAGGCGCGGTGGGCTCCGCCGGCACCGGCCTGAAGGGCCTGGCGGAACGCCTCGCGGCGGCGGGCGGCCGACTGGAGGCGGGCCCGGGCCCGAGGGGCGGGTTCGTGGTGACGGCGGAGCTGCCGGTGGAGGTACTGGAGCGGGAGGTGGCGGCGGTGGGGTGAGGGTCCCGGAGGTGAGGGGCCGGGGCGAGAGGCCCGGCGGGAGAGGCCCGGGGCGAGGGTCGGGGGCCAGAGGTCCGGTGGTGGTCGAGGCTCTCCACGTACCCGGCCTCCGACAGGGCCGCCGTGACGGTGGGCTCCTGCTCCAGGCGGTGCATCAGGTCGAGGTCGCGATGGTCCCGGGTCTGCTCACCGACCAGCGCGTCGATGCCCCAGCCTCCACCGACCCAGACCTCCACACGCGCCCGGCGCAACAGGGCGAGCACGGACAACACGTCATCGGACGACATCACTTGGAGCATGTCAGGTGCACGGCACACCGGCACGACTCCGCACCGAGCGCACCCGGCCCCCGCGCCCTACCCTTGGGCCGTGAACGAGATGCCCCGGGACTACCGGCCGACCAAGTCCATCAGGGTTCTGCTCGCCGAGGACCAGGGGATGATGCGGGGCGCGCTCGCGCTGCTGCTCGGCATGGAGGCGGACATCGAGGTCGTGGCCCAGGTCGGGGCCGGTGACAAGATCGTGGACGCGGCGCTGATCCACCGCCCGGACGTCGCGCTCCTGGACATCGAACTGCCCGGCAAGAGCGGCCTCGACGCCGCCGCCGAGCTCCGCGACCAGGTCCCCGACTGCCGGGTCCTGATCCTCACCACCTTCGGCCGCCCCGGCTACCTCCGCCGGGCCATGGAGGCAGGCGCCGCGGGCTTCCTCGTGAAGGACGGCCCCGTCGAGGAACTGGCCTCCTGCATCCGCCGCGCCCTGACCGGCGAGACGGTCATCGACTCCGCCCTCGCCGCGGCCGCCCTCAGCGCCGGCCCCAACCCCCTCACCTCCCGCGAGTGCGACGTACTGAGTGCCTCGGCGGACGGGGCGACCGTCGCCGACATCGCCTCCGCCCTCCACCTCTCCGAGTCCACCGTCCGCAACTACCTCTCCTCCGCCATCGGCAAGACCGGCACCCGCAACCGGATGGAGGCACTGCGGGAGGCCCGCCAGCAGGGGTGGGTGTGACGGGAGGCCCGCCCCTCGGGTCCTGGTGGCCGCCGCAGAGGCGGCAATTGGCAGATCGGTCCCACGCCCGACCTCCCCCACCTGGGCCTTTTCACTCCGCCCGTGGGACACATCTGCCAATCACTCCCGTCCCCCCGTCCCCCCGTCCCCCCGTCCCCCCGTCCCCCCGTCCCCCGCCCCCCGTTCCCGCTACCTCACCGCCGTCACCTCCGCCGACCGCGCTGCCGTGCCCTCCGGGGCCAGGCAGACGAACCAGTCCACCGGGGAGCCCTCCGCCGGGCGGATCGCCGGGGTGTCGGTGCTGGTGTCCTCGTTCTGCGGGGCCCTGTCGACCTTGGTCGCCGTGCCGTTCTTCCAGTTGCAGGTGACCTGCTGGGCGTCCTTGCCGACCATGCCGATGACCAGGCGTTCCGGACCCTCGGGGTCGGCGTCGAAGGGGGTCGAGGCGGACTGGAGGTCCGTGCCCGACATGGTGTCGTCCTTCCCGAACAGGTCCTCGAACGTCTTTCGCCGCGCGTCGCCGTTGCTGAAGTACACGAGGTACGACCTCTTGCCGATCAGTTCGGAGGGCTTGGTCCCGTACGGCGCATCGCCGTACTCACCCATCGCCGCAAACTGACCCGCCGCCTGCCCCTCGGTCCGCGGCGCGGCCCAGACGTCGATGGCGACCCGCCACTCCTTGCCGTTCTCCGTGCCGGTCGCGAGGGTCGTCCGGGTGGGGGTGAACAGGTCGGGTGCCGGCGTCGCCGACCGGGTCGCCGCCTGTGTCACCGTCCCGCCCCCGCCCGGCAGTCCCGCCACCGCGAGCGTCGCCGAGGAACCGGCGAGTACCAGGGCCGTGGCCGCGGCGACCGCCCAGCGGCGGGCCTTGCGGCGACGGCCGCCGCGGATGACCGCCTCGTAGGGGGCTATACCGATCTCGACCTCGTCCGCGGCTCCGGCCAGCATGGAGGCGATGTCACCGTTCGTCATGTCGTGGTTCGTCTCCCGGTCCGCGTTCATCACTTACGCCCTCCCTGCGTCACGACGTCGGCCAGCCCCGGTATGGCGCGGAGTTTCGCGATTCCCTTGGCCGCGTTGCTCTTCACCGAGCCGACGGAACAACCCATCGCCTCGGCGGTCTGTGTCTCTGTGAGGTCCTCCCAGTAGCGCAGGACGACCGCCTCGCGCTGCCGTGGCGGCAACTGGGACAACGCCTTCAGCAGGGCGTTGCGGTCCTCGGCCTGGGCCATGCGGTCGCCGGTGTCGGCGATCTCGCGCACGAGCCCCGAGTCGTCCTTGGGCGCCAGGAACTCCCGGAGCCGTCGACGGTGTTTTCGTGCGTGCGCGTTGATCATCACGCGCCGTACATAAGCCTCCGGGTCGTCAGCCGAACCGACTCTGCGCCAGGCCACGTAGACCTGCTCCAAGGTCGACTGGACCAGGTCCTCCGCACCGTGCTGCTCCCCCGTGAGGAGAAATGCCGTCCGCATCAGCCGCGGCCAGCGGCCGATGACGAAGCTCTGGAACTCCTCGTCCCGAGCCTCCTTGCGATCCCCCATGGGCACCTCCACCTCCTAGATGTCTAAAGGAGTCCATGGGCCACCCAGACCGTTGCCTCAACCGGCGGAATTCTTTTCACGCACCGGACCCCTCCCGCCGACCCCGCAGACGCCGGCCTCGGAGACGCCGACCCCGAAGGCGGCGTCGCGTCCGGTTCCGTCAGCGGTCCCCGGGGCCGACACCCCGGCTCGGTGTCGTCGTCGTGAGTGCGGCGAGCGCTCCGCACCGCCCGCCGCCCTCATCGCGCCCCGCACCCCGCGCCCCGGGCCGCTTCGCCCGGCCCCTCACCTCCGGGCCCCGCACCCCGGGCCTCCCGCCGCCATCACCGCGCCCCCGCCCCACCTCACTCCCCGGAAAACTTCCCACCCACCTCTGCCTCCGCCTCCGTCTCCGCACCCACCGCTGCCCCCGCCCCCTCCTTCGCCTCGGACCCCGCCTCCCGCTCAGCCCCCTCCTCCACCCCGTCCTCCGCCTCCCCCGACACCGAAGCAACCCCCTCCCCCACCACCGGAACCACCACCGCCCCCGACACCGGAGCCCCCACCCCCGCCGGAACCCTCCGCGGCAGCCACACCCACATCAACACCGCACCGCCCACCAACACCCCGGCCCCCGTCCGGAACACCAGCGCGTACCCCTCCGTCAGGGCCTCCCGCCCCGTGCTCCCCTCCGTCCGTGCGGCCGCCAGTGTCGACATCACCGCGAGTCCCAGGGAGCCGCCCATCGTGCGGGAGGTGTTGACCAGCCCCGAGACCAGTCCCGCCTCCCCGGGCGCCGCTCCCGACGTGGCCAGCGCGGCCAGGGGTGTCGTGGCGAGTCCGGCCCCGAGCATCATCAGGATGCCGGGGATCATGATGGTGACGACGTAGTCCCCGTCCACGCTCATCGTCGACTGCCAGGCGAACCCGGCCACGGCCACGAGCGTCCCCAGCACCGCCACGTTGCGCTCGCCGAGAGCCCGCATGAACCGGGGCGCCGCCTTCGACGCCAGCACGATCGCCAGGGAGCTCGGCACCAGTGCGAGACCGGCCTCGGTCGGGGAGTAGCCGAGCACGTTCTGGGCGTAGAGCGTCATGAAGAACCACATGCAGAACATCGCGGAGCCGCTCAGGAACATCGCGACGTTGGCGGAGGCCACCGGGCGCCGCCGCAGCAGTCCGAGCGGCATCAGCGGGGCCGCCGTACGCGTCTCGACCAGCAGGAACACCCCGATCAGGGCCGCACCGACCATGAGCGGGACCACCGTCGCCGCCGACGTCCAGCCCTCGGCCTCCGTCTGCGAGATGCCGTACGCCGAAGCCGCCAGCCCCGCGGTCACCAGTACCGCGCCCGGCAGGTCGAGCCGCCGCCCGTCCCCGGCCCGGCTCTCGGTGAGCCACCACAGGGCGCCGAGGAGGAGGACCGCGCCGACCGGCACGTTGACCAGCAGCGTCCAGCGCCACGACCACGCGTCGACCAGCACCCCGCCGACGAACCCGCCCGCCGCTCCGCCGCCCGCGCCCACCGCCGTCCAGGTCGCTATGGCACGCGCGCGTGCCGCTCCCTCGGGCACCGCGGACGTGACGATCGTCAGCGTCGAGGGCGCCAGTACCGCCGCGCCCAGTCCCTGCACGGCCCGTGCGACCAGCAGCTGCCAGCCGTCCTGGGCCAGGCCGCCGCCCAGCGAGGCGAGTGTGAACAGGCCGAGCCCGACGAGGAACATCCGCTTGCGCCCGTACAGGTCTCCGGCCCGTCCGCCGAGCAGCATGAACCCGGCGAAGGCGATCGCGTACGCGTTCACCACCCACTGGAGGCCCTGCTCGCTGAGGGCCAGGTCGGCCCGTACCGACGGCAGTGCCACGTTGACGACGGACATGTCGAGCACGACGAGGAACTGTCCGGCGCACGCGAGGGCCACGACCAGCCAGACGGGAGGTGTCGTACGCGGGCGGGGGGCGCGGGTGACCGCGGCGGCTTCGGGCATGGCCGTCATGGTGTCAACCGCCGGATGCCCTCGGCATCGGGATTTCGGCCCAGCCCATCTCCGCAGGAGGTCCTAGGCCAGGCCTGGGCCCGCCTCTTCTTCACCTGTCTCTTCTTCAAGCTCACCTCCCTCTTCTTCAAGAGAAGATAAAGAAATCGTTAGCTGGCCAAAGCATCGGAATAGTTGCCCCAGCACACCGGGTTGGCCACTGACATGAGATCTACGCCGACCGATCAGCCCAGCCGCCCGGCGAGCGGCGCCCTCGTCCCGGTGCTCGCGTTCGCGGGCATCGTCGTCGCGGTGATGCAGACCCTGCTCGTCCCGGTCATCAAGGACCTGCCCCAGCTCCTCGACACCGAGCCCAGCAACGCCACCTGGGTCCTGACCTCCACGCTTCTCTCGGGCGCCGTGGCCACGCCGATCATGGGCCGCCTCGGCGACCTGTACGGCAAGCGGCGGCTGCTGATCGCGAGCCTGTCGGTGATGGTGGTCGGCGCGCTGGTCAGCGCGCTCACCAGCGACCTGATCGTCATGATCGCCGGCCGTACCCTCCAGGGCTTCGCGATGGGCGCGATCCCCCTCGGCATCGGCCTGATGCGGGACATGCTGCCGCGCGAGAAGCTCGGCTCGGCGATGGCCCTGATGAGCTCCTCGATCGGCGTCGGCGGCGGCCTCGCCCTGCCGCTCGCGGCCCTGATCGCCCAGCACGCCGACTGGCACGCCCTCTTCTACGGTGCCGCGGGCCTCGGCGTGCTCTCCATCGTCCTCACCCTCCTCGTCGTACCGGAATCCCCCATGCGCGCCGAGGGCTCCTTCGACGGGCTCGGCGCGTTCGGTCTCTCCACCGGCCTGGTCCTCTTCCTCCTGCCCATCACCAAGGGCAGCGACTGGGGCTGGACCTCGGCCACCACGCTCGGCCTGTTCGCCGCGTCGGCCCTCGTGCTGCTGCTGTGGGGCGTCTTCGAGCTGCGCACCAAGGCGCCGCTCGTCGACCTGCGCACCACGGCCCGCCCGGCCGTCCTCTTCACCAACCTCGCGTCGATCATGGTCGGGGTCAGCTTCTACGTCGTCTCGCTGGTCCTTCCCCAGCTCCTCCAGCTCCCGAAGGCCACCGGCTACGGCCTCGGCCAGTCGATGGTCGTCGCCGGCCTGCTGGTCGCCCCGCTGGGCCTGACGATGATGTTCACGGCGCCGGTCTACGCCCGCCTCTCCGCCAAGTACGGCCCCAAGACCACCCTCATCCTCGGCATGCTGATCATCGCGATCGGCTACGGAGCGGGTCTGGGTCTCATGAGCGCCGCCTGGCAGAGCCTGGTCATCGCCGTCGTCCTCGGCGCCGGCATCGGCCTCGCCTACTCCTCGCTGCCCGCCCTGATCGTCGGCGCGGTCCCGGCCTCGGAGACGGGCGCGGCGAACGGCCTCAACACGCTGATGCGGTCCATCGGTACGTCGGTGTCGAGCGCTGTGATCGGCATGGTGCTGGCCAACACCGCGAACACCGTGAACGGGGTCGCGATCCCGACCATGCACGGCTTCCGCGTCTCCTTCCTCATCGCGACCGGTGCGGTGGCGATCGGTCTGCTGATGGCCCTGTTCCTGCCGAAGCCGAACCGTGCGCCCCAGCTGCGGGCGAGCAGCGAGGAGGAGGACAACCTGGCGCGCGCCGAGGAGGCCCTGCGCGGATTCCGCGGCCGGGTCCTGGACGCCGAGGGCGCCCCGGTCCCCCGCGCCAAGGTCACCCTCATCGACCGCCGCGGCCGCCAGGCGGGCGCGACGCTCTCCGACGAGGACGGCGGTTACGCCCTCGCGGTCCCGGCCCAGGGCGCGTACGTCCTGGCCGCCCGCGCCACCGGTCACGGCCCGCTCGCCTCGTCCGCGACCCACGCGGGCGACGAGAACACGGTCGCCCTGGACCTGTCGCTGCCGGGCGAGACGGTCTCCGCACCCTGAGCGAAGGGTTCCCCGACACACCATCCGCGTCCCTGTGACCTCCGTACGAGCGGAGATCACAGGGACGCGGTCGTATGCGGTCTTGCAGGGCCTCAGGAACTGGTGAGCCGTGTGTGGACGTACAGTCAACTCTCAGTGCACCCAGTGCTAACGACATGGATGGGCGCCGCCTCGCATCCTGGTCGAGCACTCTCGAGGGCGTCCCGTGGGACCCGCACCGAGAACTTCAACCAGCGGTAGAGCTGGTGACATCCGGAAGTTGAATTGATGAAGGAATCTCTCCTGTCATGAACCTGCGAAGAAGGGTGGCCGCCGTTCTGGCGGCCGTCGCCCTCACCTGCGCGCCCGTGCTCACGGGCTCGTCCCTGACCGGCTCGACGCCGACCGCCGCGGCCGCCGAAGCGGTCGCCAACGCACGCCTCTACAACATGGCGACCGGCCTCTGTGTGGCCAACCCCCTCTCCGACCAGGACAAGGGCACCGTCATGTTCCAGTACACGTGCAGCAACAGCGACAGCAACTACTGGTCCCTCCAGCCGATGACCGGCGGCGGCTACCACGTGGTCAACAAGGCGAGCGGCCAGTGCCTGGCCATCCCCGGCGGAGTCAAGGACACCAAGCTCAAGGCCATCCAGTGGCCCTGCCAGCAGACCCAGAACGACGAGCAGGTCTGGTACCACGACGAGCTCGACCAGCTGCGGAACGCGCAGAGCGGCCTGTGCCTCGCCATCCTCGGGAGCGACCCGACCCCCAAGGTGGAGGTGGGCCAGTGGACCTGCGACGCCCTGACGACTGCGACCCCGAACCCGGATCGGCAATGGCTGTGGTAACCCGCACGCGCGGCTGGACCGCGCTCCTGACCGCGCTCGTCCTCGCCGTCCTGACCGGCCTCCTGATGCCGGGCCCGGCCTCCGCCGAGGGCCCGTTGGTCGAGAAGACCGTGTACACCAACACGGTGACCGGAGGCGACGGCCCCCGCACGCCGGACATCATCAACACGAGCGCCAACAACGCGGTCGTGGCGTGGCGGGAAGGCCTGCGGCCCGGCAGCGTGGACATGGGCTACATGCGGTACTCGTACACCACCGACGGTGGTGCGCACTGGAGCCGCCCCCAGACGCTGGCGCAGGAGACCGACCAGTACGCCTGGCACTATGTGATGCTCTACAAGTCGGGCAGCGAACTGTTCGCGTTCCTCGGGCGCACCCCGATCGCCGACGCTTCCGAGCCTGACGGGATCAACAACAACGGCCTGCCGATCAACGGCATCGTCGTCAAGCGCAGCACCGACGAGGGGCACACCTGGCAGGACTACTCCGCCAACGTCAAGCTGCCGCTCGATCTCCCGGAGACCCCCACCATCGACGAGGGATACGCGAACCTCGCCATCTCCGGACGGCCGCTCAAGCTGGCCAACGGCAACACCGTCATCCCGTTCTGGGCATCGGGCCGCGAGAACGGCGTGCTGATCTCGGCGGGCGCGGACCTGACGAAATGGACGGCCGGCACCGTGGCGGGCGGGCTCGCGCACCTGGCCGGTGAGAACCAGATCGTCGTCGCGCCGGACAACGCGAACAAGCTGATCATGGTCGCCCGCAGCGGAGAAGCCGAAGCCGTGACGGCCACGAGCACCAACGGCGGCGCGACCTGGACGGCCTTCACCAGCGCCACCGGCCTGCCGAGCAACGACGCGGCCAGGAGCTACTTCGGCAAGGACAGCAACGGCCAGCTCCTGTACATCTACACGACCGGCAACAGCACCAGCCGCCTGGCTCTCTACTACAAGACCAAGCGCCCCGGCGCGACGTCCTGGAGCGCCGCCAAGAAGTTCGCCGACGGCCTCGCGAGCGAGGAGGACCCGACACCGGCCGGCTCCGGCGCGGGCTGGGACACGTACCCGATGGCCGACGAGTACGCCCCGGGCAAGTTCTTCGTCACCTGGGAGTTCGACACCACCCGCATCAAGGTGAACGAGCTGGACATCTCCGACGCGCCCTGACCCTCGAGCACAGTCGCCCGTCGCCGTACCCCCTGTCGCCCGCCGACCAGGGGGTACGGCAGCATGGGGCGCCCATAGACCCGTACGACCGGAAGGCCCCCGCCCATGACCGCGGCACCCAAGCCCGAGATCCTGGCCGCGTTCGAGGCGGCGAAGGGATTCATGCCGGTGGACGAGGGCCTCGCCTTCTACACGGCCGCCGTCGAGGCCGGCGCTCTCGGGCTGCCGCTCCTGGAGGTCGGGACGTACTGCGGCCGTTCCGCGATCCTGCTCGCCGACGCGGCCCGTTCGGCCGGTGTCACCGCGCTGACCGTCGACCACCACCGCGGCAGCGAGGAGCAGCAGCCCGGCTGGGAGTACCACGACCCCGAGACGGTGGACCCCGAGATCGGCCTGATGGACACCCTGCCGACGTTCCGCCGGACCCTGCACAAGGCGGGCCTGGAGGACCACATCGTGGCCCTGGTCGGCCGTTCCCCGCAGATCGCGAAGATCTGGAGCTCTCCCCTCGCCCTCGTCTTCATCGACGGCGGCCACACCGACGAGCACGCGAGCGCCGATTACGAGGGCTGGGCGCCGCATGTCGCGGAGGGCGGGCTGCTCCTCATCCACGACGTGCACCCGGACCCGAAGGACGAGTTCACCGGCCAGGCGCCGTACCGGATCTATCTGCGGGCGCTGAAGTCGGGGGCGTTCACGGAGATCTCCGTCACGGGGACACTGCGGGTGCTGCGGCGGGTGGGTGCGGGGATGTGAGGCGCCGCGGGTCTCAGGGCTTCACGTTGATGTCGATGTCGACCGGGGTCTGGATGACATTGCCCGTGCCGACGCCCGGCTGACCGTAGACGTGGTCGACGGCACAGACGTCTTCCGGCGGCGCGCAGGGAAACGCGGCGGCCTGGGCCGCCGGCGCTCCCAGTACGACCGCCCCGGCGACGGCGGCGAGGACGCTCGCCATGACACGCATATGTGAACTCATGGGCGATTCTCGGCATATCACCCAGCCGTGAGCGACACCGACGGTGCCGTTCGGATGAAGCGCCCCGCTCCGCACCCACCGGCCTGCCGTGCCGGTGACCCGCCGCTAGGGTGGCTGTCGTGTCGTACGTAGGCCCGGACTTCGATCCTCCCCAGCCCCGCCGTTCCCGGCGCCGCCCTCTCACCGTCGCGGTCGCCGCGCTCGTCCCGGGCGCGCTGCTCGGGTGGCTGGCGTACGAGACGGTGGGCGGATCCGGTGGAGGTTCCGAGGAGGCCGCGGGAACACCGACGTCGTCGTCGAGCGCACCGGCCTCTCCCCCGAGGTCCTCGAAGCCCTCGACGTCCTCGTCCTCCGCGCCCGACGACGGGAAGCCCAGCTCCACCCCCACCACTTCGGCACCAGCCGCCTCCGGCCCCCTCAAGGGCAAGGTCGTCGTCATCGACCCGGGCCACAACCCGAACAACTTCCAGCACACCGCCGACATCAACCGCAAGGTGAACATCGGTACGGGCTGGAAGGAGTGCGACACCACCGGCACCTCCACCAACGCCGGTTACACGGAAGCCAAGTTCACCCTCGACGTCGCCCACCGCCTGCGCACGCTGCTGGAGAAGCAGGGCGCCACGGTGAAGCTGACGCAGGACGGCGACCGGACGTTCGGCCCGTGCATCGACGAGCGGGCGAGCATCGGCAACAAGGCGGACGCGGACGCCGTGGTGTCGGTCCACGCGGACGGCGCGGGCGCCGGCCAGCGCGGCTTCCACGTCATCCTCCCCGGCAGGGTCGAGGCGGGCAGCGCCGACACCGGCCCGATCGTCGCCTCCTCCGCCGAACTCGGCGAACGCGTCGCCGGCAACTTCGTCCGCGTCACGGGCAGCGCCCCCTCCAACTACGTCGGCGACGGCACCGGCCTGGTCACGCGTAAGGACCTCGGCGGTCTCAATCTGTCAACGGTTCCCAAGGTGTTCATCGAGTGCGGCAACATGCGCGATAGCAAGGACGCGGCACAGTTGACCAGCGGTGCCTGGCGACAGAAGGCGGCGCAAGGGATCTCTGCGGGAATCGTGAGTTTCCTGCGCGGGTAGTGGTCCGCGGGTTGATCCCCGGGGACAGCCTCGTCGGACGGACGATAAGGTCGTCTTTACGATGAGGGGCCACCCCCGCGCTTCACACCGGGGCCTGACGGCGACATGGTGACAGCGACGCCTCCAACGAAGCCGATGACGAGACGACTGAACCGAAGGACCTAGAAGTGAATATCCGCTCCCTCACTCGAGGCGACGGCGTGGTGATCGGAGCAGCGGTACTGCTCTTCATCTCGTCGTTCCTCAAGTTCTACACCGTCGACGGGTACAGCAGTATCTCCGTCACCGCGTGGGACAACCTCGGCTACGGCCTCGGCACCTACATGGGCGGCGTCATCGGCGCCGCGCTGATCGTCGTCAACCGCCTCCTGCCGCAGCCGCGCAAGGTTGCCGGTCTGGACCTCGGGACGGTGGGCGCGGCCTTCGCCGTGCTCGTCACGTGGACCCTGTTCTGGACACTGGTGGACATCAACGACGGTTCCAGCGCCGCCGCCGGTCTCATCCTCGGCTTCATCGCCGCCCTGGTCCTGACCGGTGGCGCCATCGCCACCCCGCTCCTCCCCGCCCTCCAGGCCGCCCTCGTCCCGGCCCCCCGCCCCGCCGCCCCCCAGCCCTACGGCGCGCAGCCGCCCGGTGGTTACGGCTACCCGGGCGCTCCGCAGCCGGGTCAGCCGCAGCCCTACGGTGGTCAGCCGCAGCCGGGTCAGCCGTACGGCGGCCAGCCGCAGCCCGGTCCGAGCCAGCCGCAGCCCCAGGCGCCCCAGCCGGCCGGGGACTTCTCCCCGTTCTGGTTCGCGGTGCCGGTGGCGCGCCCCCTCTTCGCGGAGGACGGCTCGCAGTCGCCGATCGCCGAACTCGCCCCGGGTACCTGGTACCTGGCCGTCGAGCAGCGCGGCGCCAACCTGGTCGCGCAGACGCAGGACGGCCGTCGTGGCGTACTGCAGGACACCTCGGGCATCCAGCGCGGCTGATCCCGAAGCGACATCAACGCACGGCCCTTCGCCCTTCCGGGCGGGGGGCCGTTGTCGTACAGTCGCCTCCCTCGACCGGTTAACTGACACATCGTCAGGAGGCGGCTATGCGGCTCGGTCTCGCACTCGGCTACTGGGGTCGCGGCCCCAATCCCGACCACGTACCGCTGGCGCGGGAGGCGGAGCGGCTCGGTTACGACTCCGTGTGGACGGCCGAGTCCTGGGGCTCGGATGTCTTCACCCCGCTGACCTGGATCGCCGCCCAGACCTCAAGGATCAAGCTGGGCACGGCGGTTGCCCAGATGGCGGCCCGCTCCCCGACCACGACGGCGATGCACGCGCTGACCCTGGACCACCTCTCCGGGGGCCGCGTGATGCTCGGTCTGGGACTCTCCGGCCCGCAGGTGGTCGAGGGCTGGTACGGCCGCCCCTTCCCGAAGTCACCGCTGACCGCGACGCGCGAATACGTCGACGTCGTACGCCAGGTCCTGCGGCGCGCGGCCCCCGTCGAACTCGCCGGCCGCTTCCACTCCCACCCCTACCGGGGTCCGGACGCCACCGGCCTGGGCAAAGCCCTCAAGCCGATCACTCACCCGCTGCGCCCCGACCTCCCCGTCCTCCTGGGCGCCGAGGGCCCGAAGAACGTCGCCCAGACGACCCGCATCGCCGACGGCTGGCTCCCCCTCTACTGGTCCCCGACCCGCCCCGAGGTCTACGAGGCCTCCCTCGCCGACGCCCCGGACGGCTTCCTCATCGCCCCCATGGCCCAGGTCCGGGTCTGCGACGACGTACGCGAGGGCCTGCTCCCCGTGAAGACCATGCTCGGGTTCTACATCGGCGGCATGGGCCACGCGGCCCGCAACTTCCACGCCGACCTGATGGCACGGATGGGATACGAGGAGGAGGCCCGCCGCATCCAGCGCCTCTTCCTCGAAGGCCGCCGCGAGGAGGCGGTGCTGGCGGTCCCCGACGCCTTCGCCGACGAGATCTCCCTCGTCGGCCCCCGCGAACGCATCGCCGAACGCCTGGAGTCGTGGCGCAAGGGCCCGGTCACGGACCTGCTGGCGCTGTCACCGGACCGGGAGTCGCTGCGGGTGCTGGCCGAGCTCAACTCGTGAGCTCTTCCCGCTGTTCGGGCCGTTCTCGCTCACGATCCGGTTTCATACGGGAATGAGCGGCAACACGCTGGTTATGTCCTCTCGATATAGCGGTGCCAACTCGGCCGGCACGGTCATAGCGATCGTCGCCGACATCATGGCCCTCATCCTGGGCCTCTGGATTGTGATGTACCTGCTGGACGCGAACCGCGCGAACGACTTCGTGCAGTTCATCCACGACGCGGCTCGCTGGCTGGCAGGCTGGAGCCACGACCTGTTCACGTTCGACGAGGCGTGGGCGAGGGTCGTCGCCGGGTACGGACTGGCAGCAGTGGTCTACCTGTTCGTCGGACACGCCATCGCCAACCGGGTCCACCGCCACTGAACCCACCCGAACCCTCAGGCGCAGCAGTCCGGGTCCAACCCGCTCGGCAGGCGGTCCCCGCCGAACACCGCGCATGTAGCCTCGTGGCCACCCAGCGCGGCGACCGCCAGAAGTAGCGACCCGGCCGTCCAAGTGGTCAGTTCCCGGGGCCAGATGGCGCCGTCGTCGAAGACGTACCCGGTCCAGTACAGGCCGCTCTCCGGATCCCGCAGATGCTGGATCGCCTGGAGAATGTCCAGCGCACGGTCGGACTCGCCCATCGCCCAGAGCGCGAGGGCGAGTTCGGCGCTTTCGCCTCCCGTCACCCACGGGTTGGGGACGACGCAGCGCACGCCGAGTCCGGGTACGACGAAGCGGTCCCAGTCCGCCTCCATGCGGGACTTGGCTTCCGCGCCGGTGAGCGCGCCGCCGAGGATCGGGTAGTACCAGTCCATGGAGTAGCGGTCCTTGTCGAGGAACCGCTCGGGGTGGCGGCGGATGGCGTGCCGCAGCATGCCCAGCGCCAACTCCCAGTCCGGCTGCGGCTCTTCGCGCTGTTCCGCGATGGCGAGCGCGCACCGCAGCGCGTGGTGAATGGACGAGGAGCCCGTCAGCAGCGCGTCCGTGGTGAACGTGCCGTCGTCCTCGCCCTTCCAGCCGATCTGGCCGCCGGGCTGCTGGAGCCGCAGGACGTACTCCACCGCCGAGTAGACCGTCGGCCACATGCGGTCGAGGAAGGTGTCGTCGCCCGTCGAGAGGTAGTGGTGCCACACGCCTACGGCTATGTAGGCGACGAAGTTCGTCTCCCGGCCCCGGTCGGTGACGTCGTCGAACGCCCCGTCCTGGTAGGCCGCGTACCAGGAACCGTCCTCGTTCTGGTGCCGGGCCAGCCAGTCGTAGGCCCGCTCGGCGGCCTCGTGCTCACCCGCCGCGTCCAGGGCCATCGCGGCCTCGGTGTGGTCCCAGGGGTCGAGGTGGTGGCCGCGGAACCACGGGATCGCCCCGTCCTCGCGCTGCGCGGCGAGGATGCCGGCGACGGTCGCGGCGGCCTCCTCCGCGGTGAGGACGCCGGACAGGACGAGGTGTTCGGTACGGGGAGTGGTCACCGCGCATCCACGGCGGGCAGGTGCGGCTTGGTCGCGTACGCCACGAAGCTCTTGCCGATCAGGGGGTTGAGGGCCTGCTCGGCGACCCTCGTCGCCAGCGGCTTCTTCATGATGTCCCAGACCAGCAGCTTGTGGTACGCCTTCACCGGCAGCGCCTTGTCGTTGTCGACGCCGAACGCGCACTTCAGCCACCAGTACGGCGAGTGCAGGGCGTGCGCGTGGTGGGTGCCGTACGGCTTGAGGCCGGCCTCGCGCATCTTCGCGAGGAGTTCGTCCGCCTTGTAGATGCGGATGTGGCCGCCCTCGACCTCGTGGTAGGCGTCGGACAGCGCCCAGCAGACCTTCTCGGGTCCGTAGCGCGGGACGGTGACGGCGATCCGGCCGCCGGGCCTCAACACCCGCACCATCTCGGCGAGTACGCCCTTGTCGTCGGGGATGTGCTCCATGACCTCGGAGATGATCACGACGTCGAAGGACTCGTCGGGGAAGGGCAGCGCCAGGGCGTCGCCCTCCATCGCGGTGGCCGTCGCGCCCTCGGGGGCCTCGCCGGCCTCCTTCATCGCCGCGAACCACTTGGCGACCTCGCGGATCTCCTCGGCGTTCTGGTCCAGCGCGACGACCTGCGCGCCGCGCCGGTAGCACTCGAACGCGTGCCGGCCGGCTCCGCAGCCGAGGTCCAGGACGCGGTCGCCCGGGGCTAGCGGGAACCGGGAGAAGTCGACGGTCAGCACGTGGCCCTGCTTTCGCGATCGGATTCAACGTCAACAACTTCTTCGGCCGCGGGTGCGACGCGGCCGGCGTGCGGGGCTGCGGGCGGGAGGGCCATCGCCTCGCGGTACCGGGCCGCCGTTCCCTCGGCGGCCCGGGCCCAGGTGAACCGCGCCAGGACCCGCTCACGTCCCGCGCGGCCGAGCCGCGCCCGCAGGTCACGGTCGCCGAGCAGTCGGCTCAGGGCGGTCGCGAGTGCGCCGGAGTCCCCCGGCGGTACGGCCAGACAGGTCTCGCCGTCGCGGCCCGCGACCTCCGGGATCGCGCCGCCGGTCGTCGCGACCAGCGGTGTGCCGGTGGCCATGGCCTCCGCGGCGGGGAGGGAGAAGCCCTCGTACAGGGACGGCACGCAGGCGACCTCCGCCGAGCGGACCAGGTCGACCAGTTCGGCGTCGGTGATGCCCTTGACGAAGCGGATGGCGCCTTCGAGGCCGTAGCGCTCGATGGCCTGGGCGACGGGGCCGTCCTCGGCGCGCTTGCCGACGACGACGAGGTGGGCGTCGGGGTGCTCGGTGCGGACCTTCGCGAGGGCCTCGACCAGGAATATCAGGCCCTTGAGCGGGACGTCGGCGCTGGAGGTGGTGACGATCCGGCCGGGGACCACGGCCACCGCGGGATCCGGCGAGAAAAGGTCGGTGTCGGCGCCGATGTGGACGACGTGGATGCGGTCGTCGCGGACGCCGAGGTGGTCGACGATCTCCTGGCGGGAGGTGCCGGAGACGGTGAGGACGGAGGGGAGCCTGCGTGCCGCGCGCTTCTGCATGCGGGTGAAGGCGTACCAGCGCCGCTTGGCCAGGCGCTGGCCCCAGCTCTCGGCCGCGTCCAGCTCCAACTGGCGGTCCACGGTGATGGGGTGGTGGATCGTCGTGACCAGGGGGGCGCCGAGGTCGCCCAGGAGGCCGTATCCCAGGGTCTGGTTGTCGTGCACGACGTCGAACTCGCCGCGGCGGGCGCGCAGATGGCGGCGGGCGCGCAGGGAGAACGTCAGCGGCTCGGGGAAGCCGCCGGTCCACATGGTCGCCACTTCGAGGGCGTCGATCCAGTCGCGGTACTCGTCGCGCTTGGGGGTGCGAAAGGGGTCCGGGGACCGGTACAGGTCGAGGCTCGGGAGCTCCGTGAGGCTCAGCCGGCCGTCGATGTCGTCGCCCTCGTCGAGGACGGGGTAGGGCTGGGAGCCGATGACCTCGACGCGGTGGCCGAGGCGGGCCAGTTCGCGGGAGAGGTGGCGGACGTAGACGCCCTGGCCGCCGCAGAACGGGTTTCCCTTGTAGGTGAGGAGTGCGATGTTGAGCGGTCGCTCGCCGTCCGCGGCCGGGTCCTCCTGGGAACCCGCCCGACTGGCCTCAGCGGTCACTCCGGGCCCCCTTCTCCCTGCTATTTCCCGCGAGATTACGCCGGGACGCTAATCTAGAACAAGTTTCAGACTTGATCGTTCAAGAGGCTCTGAATCTACCGGCAGGTAGGGGCGGTGTGAGCAGTGGATCAGGTGATTCACGCCACCACTGTCACCCCTGACATGCTGTGTGATCACTCGCCCTCACCGACTGTCACGGACGGGACCCATGCCTGCGGAAGCCATCACCCAGCGCCCCGCCTCTGCGCCCCTCACGGAGCGGCAGGAGGCCCGTCGTCGCCGCATCCTGCACGCGAGCGCGCAGCTGGCGAGCCGGGGCGGTTTCGACGCGGTGCAGATGCGGGAGGTCGCGGAGTCCTCGCAGGTGGCGCTGGGCACGCTGTACCGCTACTTCCCGTCCAAGATCCATCTGCTGGTCGCCACGATGCAGGATCAGCTGGAGCACATGCACGGCACCCTGCGGAAGAAGCCGCCGCAGGGCGAGACGGCGGCCGAGCGGGTGGCGGAGACCCTGATGCGCGCGTTCCGCGCGCTCCAGCGCGAGCCGCATCTCGCCGACGCGATGGTCCGCGCCCTCACCTTCGCCGACCGCAGCGTCTCCCCCGAGGTCGACCAGGTCTCCCGCCAGACCACGGTGATCATCCTGGACGCGATGGGCATCGAGGACCCGACCCCGGCTCAGCTCTCCGCGGTCCGCGTCATCGAGCACACCTGGCACTCGGCCCTGATCACCTGGCTCTCGGGCCGCGCCTCCATCGCCCAGGTGAAGATCGACATCGAGACGGTGTGCAAGCTGATCGACCTGACGGCACCGGAGAACTAGCCCACCGGCTGCAGTCCGCTCCAGCTCCGCCCGATCAGGGCCTCCCCGGCCCACAGCTCCAGCAACCGCCGTGCCTCCTCCGGCGGGGCGGCGAGCGAGACCGACTGGGCGCCTGCCTCGGCACTCCGCTCCTGCTGGTGCGTGCCCTCGCTGCAGCACGCGCACAGCATGCGTACGGAGCTGGCGGGCTCGGCGCCGTAGCCGTGCTCGGCGAACAGCACGAGGAGCGCCTCCAGGTCGGTCCGCTCGCCCGCGCTCACGGTGACCTCCAGGGTGGGTATCTCGGAGGCCTCGAAGAGCAGCAGCTCGTCGAAGACGGGGTACGTCGTGCTGTCGACGATGCGCTCGCCGTTCGGCACGCCGTCGTGGACGACGATCTCGCCGTACCGCCGCCCGCCGGTGACGGGCACGTTGACCACCCGGCCGCGCGTCGGGCAGAGCCGCTCGATCCACACGACCTCCTGCTGTCCGCCGGTGTCGAGGCGTACGCACGCGTTCCCGAGGCGGGCGTCGATCTCACCCTCCCCGTCGGGGAGTTCGATGCCGAATCCCGCCCAGGCGTCCCGTGCGGTCGCCCACTCCCGCTGGATCGTCGCGGCGATCCCGAGGTTCCAGAACGCCGGTTCGCCCTCGCCGCGCGGGGCACGGGCGGCGGCCTCGCGCCCCAGCTCGTACGCCTTCTGCCAGTTGCGCAGGAACTTGTGGGCGAGCGCGGCGTCGTACCACCACTCCGCGCTCGGCTCCTCGTCCGGGAAATGGACGAGCACCTGCTCGAAGAGTTCGGCGGCGCGCAGCCACTCCTCGGCGTCCCACGCCTGGTACGCCTGCTCGATCAGCTGCCTGGCCTCGCTCTTGTGCACGTTCCCCTGCCCGGTTCGGTCCTGTGACGACCGCTGGAGCGTAAGCCGCTACTCCTCCGGTGGGAACACCGGCTCCCCGCTGCCCAGGAGGGTGATCATGATCGCCTCCACCGGGCAGCTCTCCGCGGCGGCCAGGATCTTTTCGTTGGCGTCCGTTTCCGGGGCGACGGGGTGGGACTGGCGGCCGGTGTCGAGGTGGAAGCCGTCGGGGGCGTGGTGGATGCACTGGGCCGAGCCGATGCAGATGGAGCGGTCGACCTCGACCTGCCAGCGGTCACCCATGTCCGGTCATCCCTCCCAGCCGGCCGGGAGGTGGATCATCTTGTGCTCCAGGTACTCGCCGAAGCCCTCGGGACCGAACTCCCGTCCCAGGCCGGAGTTCTTGTAGCCGCCGAACGGGCCCAGCATGTCGAGGCTGAAGGTGTTCACCGAGTACGTGCCCGTGCGGACCTGGCGGGCGACGTCGATGCCGTGCGCCACGTCGGCCGTCCAGACGCTGCCGGAGAGGCCGTAGTCCGAGTCGTTCGCGATCTTCAGGGCCTCGGACTCGTCGCCGTAGGGAAGGAGGCAGATGACCGGACCGAAGATCTCCTCGCGGGCGATCCGCATGGAGTTGTCGACGTCGCCGAAGAGGGTGGGCTCCACGTACCAGCCGCGGTCCAGGCCCGGCGGGCGGCCGCCGCCCGTGAGGATCTTGGCGCCCTCCTCCTGGCCGATGCGGATGTAGTCGAGGTTCCTGCGCTGCTGGCGCTGCGCCACCAGCGGACCCACCTGCGTGGCGGGGTCCAGCGGGTCGCCGACGACCAGGGCGCTCGCCGCGGCGGCGAAGGCGTCCGCGAACTCGTCGTAGCGCGAGCGCGGCAGGAGGATACGGGTCTGGGCCACGCACGCCTGGCCGTTGTTCATCCAGGCCGCCGACACGATCCCGGGCACGGACGTCTCGATGTCCGCGTCCGGCAGGACGACCGCCGCCGACTTGCCGCCCAACTCCAGCGTCACACGCGTCAGATTGCGTGACGCCACCTCCATCACCCGCTTGCCGGCCGCCACCGACCCGGTGAAGGAGACCTTGTCGATGCCCGGGTGCCCGACCAGGTATTCGCTGACCTCCCGGTCGGCGGGCAGGATCGACAGCACACCTTCCGGCAGCCCGGCCTCGCGCGTGATCTCGGCGAGGAGATACGCGTCCAGCGGCGACTCGGGCGACGGCTTCAGCACCACCGTGCAGCCGGTGAGCAGCGCGGGCGCGAGCTTGGCGGCGGCGACGAACTGCGGGACGTTCCAGGGGACCACGGCCGCGACGACGCCGACCGGCTCGCGCCGGACCAGGATCTTGCCGAGGACGCCGTCGCGCTGCTCCTCGTACGTGAAGTTCCGTGCGACCGTGATCGCCGCGTCCCACACCATCATCGCGCCGAGCGCCTGGGCGAGGACGCTCCAGGAGTAGGGCGAGCCGTTCTCGGAGGAGATCACGCGGGCGATCTCCTCGTGCCGGGTGAGGATGCCGTCCTTGATGCGGGAGACGACCTCGATGCGCTCGTCGAGCGTCATCCGCGGCCAGGGTCCCTCGTCGAACGCCTTGCGCGCCGCCGCGACCGCCCGGTCCACGTCCCCGGCCGAGGCGTGCGGCACCCGTCCGATGACCTCCTCGGTGTGCGGGGAGATCACCTCGATGACGTCCTTGCCCAAGGGGTCGGTCAACTCCCCGCCGATGAACAGCTGTCCGTGTTCCACGAGCTCGGTCATGGCGACTGCCTCCCCGGGACTGGCTCTGACGGTTCATCAGATACCGGAACTGATACCAGTTCCCTTCGGAGGAGTCCACAGAGCGCACAGCCGCGCCGAGGCTGAAGGATGACTTGGGCTCCCATCGAAACGCGTTCTAGTTATAGTGGCGAGAACGCGGCGACAGGGGGCCCCATGACTCAGCTCATGCCACAGGTCGGCGACCACGGCGGAGGCGTCCGGTCCATCCGGGTTCCCATTCCCGACAACCCGCTGGGCTTCACGCTGGTGTACGTCGTCGACACCGACCGCGGTCCGGTGCTGGTCGACACGGGCTGGGACGACCCGGAGTCCTGGGACACGCTCGCCGAGGGGCTGCGGGCCTGCGGCACCTCCGCAACCGAGGTCCACGGCGTGGTGATCACCCATCACCACCCCGACCACCACGGTCTGTCGGGCAAGGTCCGCGAGGTATCCGGCGCCTGGATCGCGATGCACGCGGCGGACGCGGCCATCGTCCGCCGTACCCGCGAGACCCGACCGGAGCGCTGGTTCTCCTACATGACGGCCAAGCTGGAGGCCGCCGGCGCCCCGGAGTCCCATGTGGCGCCCCTGCGCACCGCCCGCAACCGCAAGCTCCCCGGCTTCTCTCCCGCCGTCCCCGACCGCGAGATCGTCCCCGGTGAACTCCTCGGCCTGGCGGGCCGCCGGCTGCGCGCGATCTGGACGCCGGGCCACACACCGGGCCACGTCTGCCTCCACCTGGAGGAAAGCCACCCCGCCCAACTCCCGGGCAACGGGCGCCTGTTCTCCGGCGATCACCTGCTCCCCGAGATCACCCCGCACATCGGCCTCTACGAGGACCCGGACGACGCCACCGTCACCGACCCGCTCGGCGACTACCTCGACTCCCTCGAACGCGTCGGCCGTCTCGCCCCCGCCGAAGTCCTCCCCGCCCACCAGCACGTCTTCACCGACGCGGCGTCCCGCGTACGGGAGTTGCTCGCGCATCACGAGGAACGCCTCACCGACCTGCTGACGCTGCTGGTCGAACCCCTCACACCGTGGCAGCTCGCCGAGCGCATGGAGTGGAACCGCCCGTGGGACCAGATCCCGTACGGATCACGGACGATCGCGGTCTCGGAGGCCGAGGCGCATCTGCGGCGGCTGGTGAAGCTGGGGCGGGCGGAGGCCGTGGCCGGGAGTGAGCCGGTGACCTACGTCGCGGTGTGAATCGGGTCGCGGGCCCAGATCCGCCCCTGGTACCACTGGTCCATGGACCCTCTGGAGCAACTCCTCGCCGAGCGCGCCTGTGAACGGCTCATCCTCGACTTCGTCCGCCGGCTCGACATCGGGGACCCGGGCTCCGTGGCCGAGCTGTTCACCGAGGACGGCAGCTGGGAGTGGCCCTCGCCGGGCGACGGACGGCGGTACGACGGGCGCGAGGCGCTGCGGGGGTACTTCGGGTCCCGGCCCGCGGACCGGTTGTCGCGGCGGGTGATGTCCAACGTCCTGGTCACGGTGGTCTCTTCGGACACGGCGACGGCGACCTCGTACTTCACCACGTACCGGGTCGACGGGTACCACGGCGGGATCGTGCCGCCGGGGGCGCCGGTCCAGGTCGGGCACTACGCGGACACGTTCCGGCGTTCGGCGGACGGGAGTTGGCTGCTGGCGTCGCGGGCGCTGCATCTGCCGTTCGGGGGGCCGACGCCTCAGCTGAGCGCGTAGTCGACGCCCTCGTCGTACGCCATCGCCATGCCCTGCGCGTACGCCTCCTCGTACGCCCGGTCGCCGATCCGGTCGCGCAGGAGGCGTTCGCGGGCCTCGCGGGCGGCGACGCGGCCGGGCAGGCTGAACTGCTCCTTGCCCACGCGTTCCCAGGCGCGACGGCTGATGCCGAGCAGCCGGGCGGCACGGCGGCCGTCTCCGCCTTCGTCCCCGATCTCGGCGGCCACCAGGGCGTCGACACCGAAGGCGACCCCGGCGGTGTTGTGCATCCGCCGATGCCCGGCCAGCGCGGCCCGGGCATGGTCCAGGGCGGCCACGGTACGGCCCTGGGCGAGATCGGCGTCGGCGATGAAGGCGTCGACGAAGGCCCCCGTCCAGAGCTCGCCGCTGCCGGCGCACAGCGCGCGCAGTTCCGCGGCCGACTCGTCGACTTCGGCGTACGCGCCGCTCATCAGGTGGGCGAGCGGCCGCATGGCACGCATCTGGAGCTGGCCCGAGCCGCGCCAGTCCGACACGACGGGCACGAACGGCAGGTCCGAGAGCGCCTTGATCGTCGCGGCCGTGCGGCCGGTCAGGACCAGGGGGCCGAGGGTGACGTATCCGGTGGCGTCGATCGCGGCCGGATCGCCGAGTTCCCGTGCGAGGTCCATGCACCGCTCCGCCCACGGGGCCGCGGCCTCCGGGTGCCCCTGGGTGACCGCGACGGCCGCCCGGCTCCACAGCGCCAGCAGCAGGGCCTCGCCCGGCTCGTGCTCGACGGCGAGCACCCGGTCGAGCGCGAACCGGGCGTCGCGCAGCATGCCGCAGTGGCGCCACAGGAACCCGATGCTGCCCGCCGTCTCCAGCGCGACCCGGCTGCCGGGGTCCTCCAGAGCGCAGTCCACGGCGGCGCGGAGGTTGGCCTGCTCGGCGAAGACCCGTTCGCACCAGGCGACCTGGCGGCCGGTGTTCCAGTCGGAGCAGGCCTCCCGCGCGAACCGCCGGTAGTGGTCCCGGTGCCGCCGCCGTACGGCCTCCCCCTCCCCCAACTCCCGTAGCCAGTCGGCGCCGTACTCGCGCACCGTGTCGAGGAGCCGGAAGCGGTCCGAGTCGGCCGGATGACGCAGCACCACCGACTGCCGGGTCAGGCGCAGGAGCAGGTTCTCGACCTGGTCGGCAGGGAGCGGCCCGCCCGCACAGACCCACTCGGCGGCCCGCCGGGTGAAGGAGCCGGCGAACACCGACAGCCGCGCCCACAACAGCCGTTCCAGCGGGGCGCACAGCTCGTGGCTCCAGCCGATGGCCGTGCGCAGGGTCCAGTGCCGCGGCGCCCCCTGTTCCGCCGTCCCCTCCCAGGCGAGCACGTCGAAGCGGGAGCGCAGCCGGTCGCCGAGGAGTTCGTGGAGCTGGTCCAGGGAGTGCGACGACAGCCGTGCGGCGGCGAGTTCGATGGCGAGCGGGATGCCGTCGAGGATCCGGCAGAGGTCGCCGACCTGCCGCCGGGTCGTGGCGTCGAGGACGAAGCCCGGGGTGACGGTGGCGGCCCGCTGGGCGAACAGGGTCGTGGCGTCGGGCTTCCGCAGCGGGGCGACCTCCAGCGTCCGCTCCCCCGGCATGTCCAGCGGCTCACGGCTGGTGACGAGGACGCGCACCCCCGGAGCGACGGCGAGCAGGTCCGCGATCAGTGCCGCGCACTCCGCCAGCAGGTGCTCGCAGGTGTCGAGGACGAGCAGCAGCCGCTTGTCCCGCGCCCAGGCGCAGAGTGCCTGGGCCACCGGCCCGGCGGTCTGATCGGCCAGCCGCAGCGCCTCCATCACGGCCAGCGGCACCTGCCCCTCGGCCCGCAGCGGCGACAGCTCCACCAGCCAGACCCCGTCGGGATACGCCGCCCCGGCCCGCTCCGCCGCCCGCAGCGCGAGCCGTGTCTTGCCCACCCCGCCCACCCCGACCAGGGTCACCGGGCGGCGCTCGCCGGAGGGCTCCAACTTTTCCGCGAGCCAGCCGAGTTCGTGCTGCCGCCCGACGAAGCCGCGGGAATCGGGCGGCAGGTTCCCGGGGAGGGTCTTCTCGCTGGGCACGGGCAACAGTGTGACCGTGGCGCCACACGCCCACACCGTCCGACCGAACCGGACGGACTGATCACCTGAAGTGGCCGCACCGAGCCACTCGACGACCGAACCCGATCAGATCAGCGACCGGATCAAGTCCTCCGCCGTCCCGAGGAGTTCGACCTCCCGCCGGCTCATCGTCGGATTGACCGCCCGCCGGCGCCGCGCCTGCGCCAGCCCGTCGTCGGTCAGGGACGAGGCGTCGGCGAGCAGCGCGGCCAGCATCGCGCGCGCCGGTTCGGCGAACGTCTCCTCCCCCACCGCGACCTGGGCGAGGATCACCGCCGACATGCCCCAGTCGAGACCGGGGTCGCCCTCCTCGGCGTTGGCCCAGTCGATGACGTAGGGCCCGGCGGGGGTGAGCATGACGTTGTCCGGGTGCAGATCGAGGTGGACGACACGGCCGGGCAGGGCGTGCAGCCGCCGCAGGAGACGGGCCAGTACGGCCCCTGTCTCCTCCGCGTCGATCCGTCCGGCGGCGAAGGCCCCCAGCATCGTCGGCCCGTGCAGGCGCTCCATCACCAGCTCGGTGGACGAGCAGTCCTCCACGCGCACCCGCGGCACCGGATACCCGTGCCCGCGCACCCGCTCCATGACGGCCGCCTCGGCGAGCGCGTCGCCGTAGGTGTCCCGGGCCCGCCGCAGCACCCACGCCTCGTCGATCTCGTACACGTCCGAGGCCCGCCCCGAGCCGATCAGTCTCCCCGTGATGATCCCCATGCCGGGAACCTACCGGGCCCGCAACCGCCCCTCGGGGGCTTTCCTACGGGCCGGTAGAGTGGCCGGGTCGTCATCACACCCGTACGGGGGGAAGCCGGTGCAATTCCGGCGCTGACCCGCAACCGTGAGCCGTCTCCGCCAGGGGGGCGGCGAGCCGGATCGCCCCGTGTCGGTACTTGTGACCGGCTCACGTGCACCGGCAACCGGCCGGTGCGCGGCACCGTCGAGGTATACGGAGCCGAGCCGCCGGGGTGTCCCGTGCTGCCCGGCTCCCCCGCAGGGAGAGGCACCCGCCGATCATGAACGTCCGCCGCAGGGCCGCGGTCCTGGCCGCCACCGCAGTGATCGGTACGGCCGCCCCGGCCGTCGCCACGAGTCCCTCTCCGTCGCCGTCGGTGGCGATACCGGAGGGGTTGTACGGGGGTGGGGATCCGACGTACGACGGGGTGTGGCGGCAGTCGTTGGCGCTGCTGGCACTGAACAAGCAGGGCGTCATCCCCGCCGAGAAGGCGGAGGACTGGCTGGTCGGCCAGCAGTGCGCGAGCGGCGCCTTCCCGGCGTTCCGCGCGGACACCGGCAAAGCCTGCGACGCCAAGGTGATGGTCGACACCAACAGCACGGCCGCAGCCGTCCAGGCCCTCGCCACGACGTCCAGCAGCCACGAGGACGGGGTGCGCAAGGCGCTCGCCTGGCTCAAGTCCGTACAGAACAAGGACGGCGGCTGGGGCTACACGGCGGGCGGGGCGAGCGACGCGAACTCCACGTCCGCCGTCATCGGCGCGATCCAGGCCGCGAGCATGGCAGGCACCGGGTCGCTGAAGACGTTCGAGAAGGACGGCAAGTCCCCGTTCGACGCCCTCCTGAAGCTCGCTCTGCCCTGCTCCCGTGACGGCGCCTTCGCCTACCAGCCCGACAAGAAGGGCAAGCTCACCGCCAACGCGGACGCCACGGCGGCAGCCGTTCTCAGCGGCTTCGGCGGACAGCCGCAGGTCTTCCTCCTCGGCAGCGACCAGGCCACCGCGTCCTGCGAGAAGCCGGGAGACTTCAAGCAGGCGGTCCACAACGGCGCCTCGTACCTCGCCAGGACCATGGCCAAGGACAAGTACCTCAAGTCCGTCCTGCCCGGCGCGGAGGACCAGCCGGATTACGGCAACACGGCCGACGCCGTCGTCGCCCTCTCCGCCGCCGAATTCAACGACGAGGCCGCCGTGTCCGTCCACTGGCTGGAGTCCAACGCCCTGAAGTGGGCCGCGCAGAGCGGTCCGGCTGCCTACGCCCAGCTCATCTTCGCTGCCCGGGCCGGCGGCGTGGACCCGCGCGAGTTCGGCGGCAAGAACCTGGTCGCCCTGCTGAACGCGACCGGTCCGAAGCCCGAGCACGTGCCCACGGTGAAGGAAGAGCCCCTGCTGGAGGCGAACACCGACGACAACGACAACGGCGCCCTCACCGTCGCCTGGACCGTCGGCGGTGGTCTTCTCCTCGGCGCCCTCATCGGCTCCGCCCTGATGTTCCGCGGCCGGAAGCGCGGCCAGTGATCCGCCGTCGCGCCGCCGCCCTGATGCTGGCCGCGTTCCTCCTCCTCGGGTTCGCGACCCAGGCCGCCCACGCCGCCGGCTACCGCTACTGGTCCTTCTGGGACCGCACGGGCACGACCTGGACGTACGCCACCCAGGGCCCCGCCACCTCCGTCCCCGCCGACGGCGACGTGCAGGGGTTCCGTTTCGCCGTCAGTGAGGACTCCGCGGACGCGACGAAGCCGCGTGGCACGGCGTCCTTCGCGACGATCTGCGCGCAGACCCCGGCGGCGGAGGGCAGGAAGCGGGTGGCGCTGGTCATCGACTCCGGTACGGCACAGGACGCGCCCTCCGGCGAGACTCCGCCCGCGACCCGCACGGCCTGCGCGGTGGTGTCGCAGGACGCGACGACGGCCGAGGCTTTGGCGACGGTGGCGAAGCCGTTGCGGTACGGCACGAACGCGCTGCTGTGTGCCATCGCCGGATATCCGGAGGCGGGGTGCGGGGAGCAGGTGGCCGGAGGGAAGGAGCCGACGTCCCCGCAGAAGACGGCCGCACAGAAGCCGTCCGCAGAGAAGAAGGACTCCGGCGGCGGCCCCTCCGTGGGCCTGTTCGCGGGGGCGGCCGCCGTGGCGGCCCTGGGCGCGGCGGCGGTGTGGCAGGCGAGGCGGCGCGGGAATGCGCGCTGACCTCGCGCGGCCGCGGAACCTGCACGCCGCCGCCTGGTGGCTCTGGGCCCTCTCCCTCGGTGTCGCGGCCACCCGCACCACCAACCCCCTCCTGCACGCCCTCCTCATCGCCACGTCCGCCTACGTCGTGGTGACCTGCCGCCCCGACGCCCCCTGGTCCCGCTCCTACTCCGCCTTCGTCAAGCTCGCCCTCGCCGTCCTCCTCGTCCGCCTCGCCTTCGCCGTCACCCTCGGCTCCCCTCTCCCCGGCACCCATGTGATCGTCACCCTTCCCGAACTTCCCCTCCCCGACTGGGCGCAGGGCATCCGGCTGGGCGGCGAGGTCACCGGCGAGACACTCCTCTTCGCGTTCTACGACGGGCTGAAGCTGGCGACCCTCCTCATCTGCGTGGGCGCGGCGAACGCCCTCGCGAACCCGAGCCGGCTCCTCAAGTCCCTGCCGGGCGCCCTCTACGAGATCGGCGTGGCGGTCGTCGTCGCCCTCACCTTCGCGCCGCACTTCATCGCCGACGTCCAGCGCGTGCGCGCCGCCCGCCGGTTGCGCGGCCGTCCGGACAAGGGCATGCGGGGCCTGCTGCACGTGGGACTCCCGGTCCTGGAGGGCGCCCTCGAGCGGTCCGTCGCCCTCGCCGCCGCGATGGACGCGCGCGGGTACGGCCGTACCGCCGACGTCCCGACCCGTGTCCGGCGTACGACGACCGCGCTCACCCTCGGCGGTCTGCTCGGCATCTGCGCGGGAACGTACGGTCTGCTCACCGCCGAAGGCGGCACGTACGGTCTGCCCGTGCTCCTCGGCGGAGCGGCCGCCGCCCTCGCGGGTCTGCGCCTCGGCGGACGGCGTACCCCGCGCACCCGCTACCGGCCGGACCGCTGGAACGCGCGCGCGTTCCTCGTCGCCGGTTCCGGCGCGGTGGCGGCGGTGGCACTGTTCCTCGCGTCCGCGACGGACCCCGCCGCCCTGCACCCCGGTGTGATCCCGCCGGTCGCCCCCACCCTGCCCCTCTGGCCCGCGGCGGCGATCCTCGTCGGACTGCTCCCGGCCTTCATCGCCCCGAACGTCCCCCACAAGGAGCCGTCGTGATCCGCTTCGAGGATGTCTCCGTGACGTACGACGGGGTGGCCGAACCGACCGTCCGGGGCGTCGATTTCGAGGTCCCCGAGGGTGAACTCGTCCTGCTCGTCGGGCCGTCCGGCTCCGGCAAGTCGACCGTCCTCAACTCCGTCTGCGGTCTCGTCCCGCACTTCACCGGCGGCACCCTGCGCGGCCGGGTCACGGTGGCCGGCCGTGACACCCGTACGCACAAGCCGCGTGAACTCGCCGACGTGGTGGGGACGGTGGGCCAGGACCCGCTGTCCCACTTCGTGACGGACACGGTCGAGGACGAACTCGCCTACGGCATGGAGTCGTTGGGCCTCGCGCCGGACGTGATGCGGCGCCGGGTGGAGGAGACCCTGGACCTCCTGGGTCTGACCGACCTCCGTGACCGGCCCATCGCCACCCTCTCCGGCGGCCAGCAGCAGCGCGTGGCGATCGGCTCGGTCCTCACCCCGCACCCGAAGGTCCTCGTCCTCGACGAACCGACCTCCGCGCTGGACCCGGCCGCCGCGGAGGAGGTCCTCGCGGTCATCCAGCGTCTGGTCCACGACCTCGGGACGACGGTCCTGATGGCCGAGCACCGCCTGGAGCGGGTCATCCAGTACGCCGACCAGGTCGCCCTCCTGCCGGGCCAGGGAGCGCCCCCGGTGCTGGGCGACCCGGCCGAGATCATGGCAGTGTCCCCGGTGTACCCGCCGGTGGTGGACCTGGGGAGGCTGGCGGGCTGGTCCCCACTGCCCTTGACGGTGAGGGATGCGCGCCGGAGGGCAGGAGACCTGCGCGAACGTCTGAACGCGGGGTCGGCCGACGCCGCCAAGGGGCGCGGGGAACGGCGCGATCAGCCACAGACAGGTCGCACCCGCCAACACTCCACACCCCCCACCCCAGTGGGCGCCCCCACCCGCCGCCGCTGGTTCACCCGCACCACCTCCACCCCACTCCCCCCGTCCCCCCACACCGCCGAAGTGCACGACGTCTCGGTCCGCCGCGCTCACGTCGAGGCCCTCCGCCACATCACCCTCACCGTCACCCCCGGCGAGACCATCGCCCTCATGGGCCGCAACGGCGCCGGCAAGTCCACGCTGCTCAACACCCTCGTCGGCCTCGTCGAACCCTCCTCCGGTTCCGTCCGGGCAGGCGGAGCCGTACCGCACCGCACGGCTCCCAAGGACCTCATACGCCGCGTGGGCCTCGTACCGCAGGAGCCCCGCGACCTCCTCTACACCGACACGGTCGCCGCCGAATGCACCGCCGCCGACGCCGACGCGGGCGCCGCCCCCGGCACCTGCCGGAGCCTCGTCTCCGAGCTCCTCCCGGGCGTGAGCGACGACACCCATCCGCGCGACCTCTCCGAGGGCCAGCGGCTCGCGCTCGCCCTGGCCGTCGTGCTCACCGCCCGCCCTCCCCTGCTCCTCCTGGACGAGCCGACCCGCGGACTGGACTACGCGGCGAAGGCCCGGCTGGCCACCCTCCTCAGCGCGCTCGCCGCCGAGGGCCACGCCATCGTGCTGGCCACGCACGACGTGGAACTGGCCGCCGAGATCGCCCACCGGGTCGTCCTGCTCGCCGACGGCGAGGTGATCGCGGACGGCCCCGCGGCGGACGTCATCGTCGCCTCCCCCTCCTTCGCCCCCCAGGTCAGCAAGATCCTGGCCCCACAGAAGTGGCTCACGGTGACACAGGTACGGGAGGCACTCGAGGCGGGCGTCGAGGGGGGCCTCGCGTGAAGACCGTGAAGGCCGTCCGTCTCGGCCCCTTCTCCCTCGCCGCCCTCGGCCTCGCCGGGGCGGTTGGTGTCGTCGCCTTCGGGTGGCCGTTTCTCGCGCCGCCTACCTCGCAGGTCGGGACGCATACGCAGGACGCGCCGTGGTTGTTCGCGGGGTTGTTGCTGCTGCTGGTGGCCGTGGTCGGGGCGGCGATCTCGGAGGCGGGGCTGGGGCCGAAGGCGGTGGCGATGATGGGCGTGCTGGCCGCGACCGGCGCCGCGCTGCGGCCGATCGGTGCCGGGACCGCCGGGATCGAGCCGATGTTCTTCCTGATGGTGCTGAGCGGCCGGGTGCTCGGCCCCGGGTTCGGGTTCGCGCTCGGCTCGACGACGATGTTCGCCTCGGCGCTGCTGACGGGTGGGGTGGGCCCGTGGATGCCGTTCCAGATGATGGCGATGGGCTGGTTCACGATGGGCGCGGGTCTGCTGCCGGCCCGGGTCCGCGGCCGGGCGGAGCTGCGGCTGCTCGCCCTGTACGGCTTCCTGGCGGCCTTCGCCTACGGCACGGCGATGAACCTCGCGGGCTGGCCCTTCATGGGCGCGCTGGCGTCGAACATCGCCTTCGTCCCCGGGGACCCGGTCCCCGAGAACCTGGCCCGTTTCCTCGCCTACTGCATGGCCACATCCCTCGGCTGGGACCTGGGCCGGGCGGTGTGCACGGTCGTCCTGACGTTCCTGCTCGGTCCGGCCGTGCTCAGGGCGCTACGCAGAGCCACCCGGCGCGCGGCCTTCGAGAGCGCGGTCACATTCGAACCTCGTTGAGCGGTGAAGCACCCCACATGACCCACATCACGAACTAACCGCCTTAGTAGTACATTTCGGACGCCATGTCCACGCCATAACGGCCTCTGACCTGCGCTTTGAGAGCCAGATCACACCACCCCCTCCCGCCACACATACGACCACAACTAGCAAAAGGGGTCATTGCGGACGGGCTCCGAGCCTGTTTATCTGGACAACGTCGCACGGCGCCGACCCGCCCCACGGGCCTCGGCGCCAACGCATGTCAGAGCCGCTCAACACGGTCACGACACACCCGCGACTCCCTGTCCCCGAAGAAAAGGTTCTCCGTGTCCGTCTCCCGCATCGTTCGCCGCATCGCTTCCCCGAAGAAGGCCATCACCACCGTCGCGATGGCCGCCGCCACCGCCGGTCTGGTGCTGACCGCGGCGCCCGCTCAGGCGGCCACGACCTCCTCGGCCGCCGAGGCCAAGTCCATCGCGCACCAGATGATCCCGAACGCCGCCCAGTACAACGCGTTCAGCAAGATCGTCGAGCACGAGAGCGGCTGGGACGTCGACGCCACCAACGCCTCCTCCGGCGCCTACGGCCTGGTCCAGGCCCTGCCGGGCTCCAAGATGGCCTCCGCCGGCTCGGACTGGAAGACCAGCGCCGAGACCCAGATCGAGTGGGGCCTGAAGTACATGAACGAGCGCTACGGCAGCCCGACCGGCGCCTGGGCGTTCTGGCAGGCCAACGGCTGGTACTGAGCCGGCTGACAGCAGACTGACGTACGAAGGCGGCGGCCCCCTCCAACGAGGGGGCCGCCGCCTTCGTCGTTCCGGGAGCGCTCATGGTCCACTGGGCCGGTGAGCGCAGAGACTGAGGAGCCCACGGAGTCCGCCCCCGAGGACCGCGGGCTCCGCCTGGTACCGGTACTGCTCGCGCTGACCCTGGTCAGCGGTCTGATCGACGCCGTCAGCTATCTCGGCCTCGGGCACGTCTTCACCGCGAACATGACCGGCAACGTGGTGGTGCTGGGCTTCGCCGCGGCCGGCGCCCCCGGCTTCTCGGTACCGCACACCGTGACCTCGCTCGCCTCGTTCCTGGTGGGCGCGGTGGTGGGCGGCCGGACCGCCGTACGTCTCGGCCGTGGCTCCCGCCGCAGATGGGCCCGGCTCACCCTCGCCGCGGAGGCGGCCCTGCTGGGCGCGTCCGCGGTGGTCGCCTTCGTCGCGCCCGACGACACGGCCACCGTCTACACCCTCATCGCGGTCACGGCCTTCGCGATGGGCCTGCGCAACGCCACGGTCCGCAGACTCGGCGTCCCCGACATCACGACCACCGTCCTCACCATGACCCTGACCGGCCTCGCCGCGGACTCCCGCGCGGGCGGCGGACCGGGGACCCGCTCTCCCCGCCGTTCGGCCGCGGTCGTCGCGATGGTCGTGGGCGCCGCACTCGGGGCGTGGCTGGTGCTCCACCACGGACTGGGCATCCCGCTGCTGGTCACGGCCGTACTGGTGGGGGTACTGGCGGTGGTGGCGTCGGGGCGGGAGTAGGGAGGGGCCGTCGCGTTCGGGACCGGCTCAGCGCCACTGCGGCGGAATGTTCGCCAGCTGCCGCAACAGGTCCCAGCCCTCGCTCTTGCGCTTGCGCTCCGCCGACGGACTGCGCCACGGGGCGCCCTGCCCCACCCAGTAACCGCGGTAGCCCCGCACACTCAGGACGCTGCTGTCCCCGACGTCGGACTCGTTGCCGCAGCACGAGCAGATCTCCGCCGTGGGCCAGCCGTCCTCCCAGAACACCTCGTAGCCGTCATGGCCACAGACCCGGCAGACGGTCTCCGTCTCGTTCTCCATGCGAAGACGATATGCGGGAGCCAACGTCCGGGCGACGATGTCTGGTTGAGGCGGAATCCCGGGTGACAGAGCATTCGTACGATGTCCCGCGGACTCCTCCCGTACGACCTCACCTGGCCCGACGTCGCCCCTTGGGCACCCCCGAGCCCCCGCCCTTCCGCAGCGACCCGGCCCACGCCAAGTCCGGCCGTGAGCGCTACGGCACCGGACCGGACCTCCCCGCCCTCCTCGACACATGCCTCACCGAAGCCAGGACCGGGCGCCCGATCCGGTACTCCCCCTCACGGCCAGGGGTGCCCGCTCCGCGTTCCTCACCCTGACCTTCGTCCTGGCCCGGGCCGGTGTCTCCCTGGACCAGGTCGGCCCCGTACGCCGGATCCGCCGCCGCGCCGACGATCCCGAGGGCGCCCTGGCACTCGCCGACCTGCCGGCCGTCCTCATCACGGCCGCAGCGGGTCGACAGGCACCCGGTGATCCGGCTTGCCGTCCTTCGCCAGCATCGAGTGACCGTCGGCCACCGCGCGGTACAGCCTGATCCCGGAGTCGCCCCGCACGTCGTCGAGGGTCCAGACCCGCCCCCCGTGCTCCACGGAACGCCGGGAGAAGACCTCCAGCGCACGCGCGGCCGCCGCTTCGTCCACGACCTCCCCGGCCGCACCCGCCACGTACACCGCCTGCCCGGTACTGATCGGCACCGACGAGTCGAAGACCGAGATCCCCACCTCGGGCCGTACCGCGATGTTCCGTGAATGGGTGACCTCCGGCGAGGACACCCAGAAGAACTCCCGGTACCCCTCGTGCGCGAAGTAGACGGGCGACGCCCACGGCCGCCCGTCCGCGTCGGCGGTGGCCAGCACCATGTACCGGTTCCCGTCGACGATCCCCCGCGCGATCTCACCGCGCCCCGTCACCGAGTCCTCCGGTAGACAAGTCCGAAGTCCCGTTCCCACGGCTCCGATTCACCCTTGGACAGCTCCCAGGCTCCCCGGATGACATCGCCTTCCACCCGCCCGAAGAACCGCTGCCGGAAGGACAGCGCCGAGAAGTCCGGCGTCTCACGCAGCAGCCGCCACTCCTCGCCGTCGAAGGTCATCGCATACGTCCGTACGACACCGCGTGTGTCGAAGTAGTGGTACGTGTACGCCCCCGACTCCGGATCGACGGCGATGATCGCCATGCTGTCCGGTGCCCCCTCGACCGGGATCTCGGTCCGCTGCACCAGGAACCGCCCGTCCAGATCCCACGCGAACACACACCGCGCGGGCGGCCCGTCCGCCCCGGGAAGATCGGCCTCCACCGCCCACTCCCCGACCAGCACGCCCAGCCGATCCAACGCTTCCCGCCCCGCCGATCCGCCCATCGCGGACACCTCCTCGTCGCCTCTACCGACAGTGATGACCGCGGCGGCGGAGGAAACTCATCGCCGGTCAGCCCGGGGATGCGGATCGGTCGTCGTTCTCGATCCGATCGCGCGCGAGCTTCCGCACTTCGCTCCAGTCGTCCGCCAGGAGCCTCTCCAGCACGGATCGTGGGGTCCGCCGGTGGCGGGCGACCTGCAATCTGACGGGCTCGTGCGAATCGGCCGCCATGCCCTCCAGGATGTCGGGAGTCAGTTTGCGCTTCATGGCCACCATGCTTCTCACAGCGAAGTCGGGGTCGCTGGCCAGCGCGCGAAGGATCTCCAGCGGAACCGTCTTGTTGTGCGCCACCCAGAACCGAGCATCCGGATAGCGCTCGACGATCTCCGTCCAGACCTCCAGGGAGGCCGACTCCAAACCCGCCCGTCTCTGTTCATCGAGGTCGTCGCTGTAGCGCAGAGCGATGAACTCCTCCGCCGACCGGATCACTCCCCCACCCACCCCGCCCTTCAACCCACAGTCGCGGACGCCCCGCACTCGAACCACACGACCTTCCCACCCCCGGGCACTCCCGTCACACCCCATTTATCCACGACCGCCTCCAGGAGCAGCAGCCCACGCCCCCCTTCCGCGTCCGGCGACAACTCACCGCTCGGTAGCGGCCGTTGAACACACTCATCCGCCACCTCCACCCGCACGCCGGCCACCTGACGCAGCACCACCACCTCACACCGCCGGCCCGGGACATGCCGTACGACATTGGCGACCAGCTCCGTCACCCCGAGCTCCACGGCGTAGGTCAGCTCGTCCAGTTCCCAGTCGGTGAGCAGCGAGCGGACGATACGGCGGATGTACCGGACCGAGTGTTCGCCCACGGTGAGGCGCATGCGGTACTACTGGGTGGAGAGGGGACCCAGGAGGATGGGGGGAAAGTATGCGTTCACGGTACGAGCCTGAACTGGCGCGACTACGCTGGGCTACAGGCCGAACACAACCAGCTCTGCAGTGGGGGCAGTTCGTGACGCACATCAACGTCCTCGACCCGGGGGCCTCACCGCTCGATTACTACGGCTTCGAGTTGCGGCGACTGCGGGAGGCGGCTGGGCTGACGCAGAAGCAGCTCGGGGACATCCTCAACTACACCGGCTCACTGGTTGGCCAGATCGAGACCGCGCGGAAGATTCCGACACCGGAGTTCAGCGAACGGGCGGATGCGGCGCTGGGGTCGGACGGGCTGCTGTCGCGACTGGTCGACCTGGTGCTGCGTAGCCAACTTCCGGCCTGGTTCCAGCAGGTGGCCGAGCTTGAGGCGCGAGCCATCGAGATGTGCACCTTCCATACGCACCTGATTCATGGCCTTCTACAGACCAAGGCATACGCCCGCGCCGTGCTCGGTGCACTGGACCGGACCAACCTCGACGACCGCACTGCCGTACGACTCGCCCGCCAGCGCATCTTCGACAAGGCGGAACCGCTGGTCCTCTGGGCTGTCATCAGCGAAGCCGCGCTCTATCAGGAAATGGGCGATCGCGACACCATGCGAGGCCAACTGGCACAACTGTTGTCCTTCGAGGACAACCCTCGGCTCAACATCCAGATCCTGCCGTTCACAGCCGGGGCACACGCGGGCCTGCAAGGCTCGTTCGACATCTTCCGCTTCGCGAGCGACCCGACCATCGTCTACACCGAGGGCTATGGCACCGGGCATCCGACCGCGAATCCGGACACCGTCAAGGACTGCGCGCTCCGTTACGATCATCTACGGGCCGCCGCTCTATCCCTCAAGGACTCGGCGGAGTTGATCCGGCGCGTGATGGAGGACCGCTATGGAGAGCAAATGGCGTAAGTCGAGCTACAGCGGCGACCAGGGCGGCTCGTGTGTCGAGTGCGCGACCACCGGCCAACTCGCCTGGCGCAAGTCCACGCACAGCAGCGACCAGGGCGGCAACTGCGTAGAAATCGCCGAAGCACCCCCCACCATCGCCATCCGCGACTCAAAGAACCCGACGGGACCGATCCTCACCATCGCCCCCGCCGCCTTCCACCACTTCGTCTCCTGGAGCGGCGCTACACCTGTGGTGTGACCACACCCCCCGCCTTCGCCGCCTGGTGCGCTCTCCACTCCTTACGGAAGAGATACGCACGCAGGACGGCGATCGCCAGGAACAGCAGCCCGAAGCCGCCCCTGCCCAAGCCCCCTACCTGGACGAACCAGTAGAAGCACGCGCCGGCCATGGTGAGGCAGAGGCCGATGACCAGCGGTTCGCGGAGGTAGAAGGGCAGGACGCGGAGGATGAGGTTGAGAAACATCGGGCAAGTTGATCAGGCCACGTCAACCTCTGTCGAGCCTATATCCGCTGGATGATCGTGCCGGTGGCGAGGCCACCCCCCGCACACATCGTCACCAGTGCGAACTCCTTGTCCACGCGCTCCAGTTCATGAAGCGCGGTGGCGATGAGCCGGGCCCCGGTCGCGCCCACCGGGTGCCCGAGCGCGATCGCGCCGCCGTTGACGTTCACCTTCTCCAGGTCCTGCTCGAAGACCTGCGCCCAGCTCAACACCACGGACGCGAAGGCCTCGTTGATCTCGACGAGGTCGATGTCCTTGAGGGACATCCCGGCCTTCCCGAGCACCGCCTTGGTCGCGTCGATCGGCCCGTCGAGGTGGAAGTGCGGGTCGGCGCCGACCAGCGCCTGGGCGACGATCCGGGCGCGCGGACGCAGCTTCAGTGCCCTCGCCATCCGCTTCGAGGCCCACATGATGGCCGCCGCGCCGTCGCTGATCTGGGACGAGTTGCCCGCCGTGTGGATGGCGGTGGGCATGACGGACTTCAGGCCGGCCAGCGCCTCCATGGAGGTGTCGCGCAGCCCCTCGTCCCGGTCGACCAGCCGCCACATGCCCTGCCCGGCGTGCTGTTCGTCCTCGGTCGTCGGCACCTGAACGGCGAACGTCTCGCGTTTGAATCGCTCCTCGCTCCAGGCGACAGCGGCCCGCTCCTGCGAGATGAGGCCCAGCGAGTCGACGTTCTCCCTCGTCAGTCCCCGATGGCGGGCGATCCGTTCCGCCGCCTCGAACTGGTTGGGGAGGTCGACGTTCCACTCGTCGGGGAACGGCTTGCCCGGCCCGTGCTTGGACCCCGAACCGAGCGGCACCCGTGACATCGCCTCGACGCCGCAGGAGATGCCGACGTCGATGACGCCCGCCGCGATCAGGTTCGCCGTCATGTGCGAGGCCTGCTGCGAGGAGCCGCACTGACAGTCGACGGTCGTCGCCGCCGTCTCGTACGGCAGGCCCATCGTCAGCCAGGCCGTGCGCGCGGGGTTCATGGACTGCTCGCCGGCGTGGGTCACCGTGCCGCCGACGATCTGCTCGACGCAGTCGGCGGGGATGCCGGTGCGACCGAGAAGCTCACGGTAGGTCTCGCCCAACAGGTAGGCGGGGTGGAGGTTGGCGAGCGCGCCGCCGCGCCTGCCGATGGGGGTGCGTACGGCTTCGACGATCACGGGTTCCGCGGCCATGGGGAGTTCCTCTCCTCCTCAAGAGCCTGTGTCATGTTCCCGGCCGGGCGCCCGCCGCCTGGCACGCACGCTCGCACGCACCAGACGCCGCGCGCTGATCCGGCCGGAAACATGACACAGGCTCTCACCCGCGCGGCGCGGGGGCGTCCCGGCCCGGCCCGCCACGCGGAACTAGTACGTGTTCTAGTTCCACAGGCAGTCTGCTTATACCGAGTCCGTCCCCGCAAGAGTCGTGCACACCTCTTGCTACTTCTAGAACCGGTTACTACGTTCACGGCACGACCTGATGGACCGTCAGAAGACTGCCGGAACACGGCTGGAGCTGCCCATGACCTGTCCAGCGCTCCCCGACGGGTTCGACCTCACCGACCCCGACCTGCTGCAACAGCGCGTACCACTCCCGGAGTTCGCCGAGCTGCGCCGGACGGAACCGGTCCACTGGATCGCCCAGTCGGACAATGTCGCCGGTTTCCAGGACGAGGGCTACTGGGCCGTCACCCGCCACGAAGACGTCAAGTTCGTCTCCACGCACCCCGAGCTCTTCTCCTCCATGCTCAACACGGCGATCATCCGCTTCAACGAGCGCATCGAGCGCGACGCCATCGACGCCCAGCGGCTCATCATCCTCAACATGGACCCGCCGGAGCACACCCGTGTCCGCCAGATCGTCCAGCGCGGCTTCACCCCGCGCTCGATCCGGGCCCTGGAGGACACCCTGCGCGCCCGGGCGCAGGGCATCGTCCAGAGCGCCCTCGCCCAGGAGGGCTCCTTCGACTTCGTCACCCAGGTCGCCTGCGAACTCCCCCTCCAGGCCATCGCCGAGCTCATCGGCATCCCGCAGGAGGACCGCCTCAAGATCTTCGAGTGGTCGAACCGGATGATCTCGTACGACGATCCCGAGTACGCGATCACCGAGGAGGTCGGCCAGGAGGCGGCGATGGAGGTCATCGCCTACGCCATGAACATGGCCGCCGACCGCAAGAAGTGCCCGGCGAAGGACATCGTGACCACGCTGGTGGCGGCGGAGGACGAGGGCAACCTGGGCTCGGACGAGTTCGGCATGTTCGTCCTCGCGCTCGCGGTCGCGGGCAACGAGACCACCCGCAACGCGATCAGCCACGGCATGCACGCCTTCCTGACCCACCCCGACCAGTGGGAGCTGTTCAAGCGCGAGCGCCCGGCGACCACCGCGGAGGAGATCGTCCGCTGGGCGACCCCGGTGGTCAGCTTCCAGCGCACGGCCACGCAGGACACGGAACTCGGCGGCAAGAAGATCAAACAGGGCGACCGGGTCGGCATCTTCTACGCCTCGGCCAACCACGACCCGGACGTCTTCGAGAACCCGGACGCCTTCGACATCACCCGCGACCCCAACCCCCACCTCGGCTTCGGAGGCGGCGGCCCGCACTTCTGCCTCGGCAAGTCCCTGGCCGTCATGGAGATCAACCTGATCTTCAACGCCATCGCCGACGCCATGCCCGGCCTCCATCTGACCGGCGACCCGCGCCGGTTGCGGTCCGCGTGGATCAACGGCGTGAAGGAACTCCAGGTGAGCGTGGGCTGACCGCACCCACCCCTACTCGGGCCGACGGCTTCCCGGCGCCGTCGGCCCGTTCAGAGACCCGGGGGAGGCAGCGAGCACCCCATCCCTACGTCCCGCTCCTGCCTCCCCCGAGGCCCGTCGCCACGGGTTCGTGCTTGACGTCCGCCGCCACCGCCACCGTCGTACGCGCCCTCGGCCCCTGGAAGAGATACGCCAGCCCGAAGCCGCCGCCCACCACCAGCGCGCCGCCCACCGCGTCCAGGACCCAGTGGTTGCCGGTCGCCACGATCGCCGTGACCGTGAACAGCGGGTGCAGCAGGCCCAGGGCCTTGAGCCACCACTTCGGGGCGACGATCGCGATGACCAGACCGCACCACAGCGACCAGCCGAAGTGCAGCGACGGCATCGCGGCGTACTGGTTCGTCAGCGCGGTCAGGGTGCCGTAGTCCGGCTTGGAGAAGTCCTGGACGCCGTGGACCGTGTCGATGATGCCCAGCGACGGCATGAGCCGGGGCGGGGCCAGCGGGTAGAGCCAGAAGCCGACCAGGGCCAGCAGCGTCGCGAAGCCCAGCGACGCGCGGGCCCAGCGGTAGTCCACCGGGCGCCGCCAGTACAGGACCGCCAGCACCGACAGCGGCACCACGAAGTGGAAGGACGTGTAGTAGAAGTCGAAGAAGTCGCGCAGCCAGGCGATCCTGACCACCGCGTGGTTGGCCCAGTGCTCGATGTCGAGGTGGAGCCAACGCTCCAGATCGAGGATCTGCTGCCCATGTGCCTCCGCCCGCGCCCGGCCCTGCGAGTTGCTGCCGCCCGTCGCCGCCAGCCGCACCTTCTGGTAGGCCGCGTACGTCACCCGGATCAGCAGGAGTTCGAGGAGCAGGTTCGGGCGGGTCAGCACCCGCTTCAGGAACGGCAGCAGCGGCACCCGCCGGAAGCGGGTCGGAACCGGCTCGGCGTACTCCGCGGGGATCGCGGTCTGGTAGTACGGCGAGGTGCGGGACAGGAACGGGATCACGGTCGCCGCCGCGAGGGCCGCCAGCAGCACGATGTTGTCGCGCAACGGGTACAGCGACGACATGTTCGGCAGCATCATCTTCGTCGGCAGGGTCATCACCAGCACCACCGCCACCGGCCACACATACCGGTCCGACGCCCGCTTCCCGACCCGCCCGACCACCGCGAGCAGCACCCACAGCAGCTGGTGCTGCCAGGTCGTCGGCGAGATCAGGATCGCGGCGCAGCCCGTGATCGCGACCGCGAGCAGCAACTGCCCGTCGTGGGCGTAGCGCACCGCCCGGCGCAGCGCCAGCACCGCCACCGCCGCGCCCAGCACGAGGAACAGCGCGATCTCCGGCGGCCCCGACAGGCCCGCCCGCAGCAGCGCGCCGTGCAGCGACTGGTTGGCGAGACCGTCCGCCGCGCCGCCGAGCCCCGTGCCCGCCACGTGGTGGACCCAGTAGGTGTACGAGTCGTGCGGCATCGCCAGCCACGCGAGCGCCGTGCACGCGGCGAACGTCACGCCGGCCGACACCCCGGCCAGCCGCCGGCCCGTGAACCACAGCAGCGGCGCGAACAGCAGCACCGTCGGCTGGAGCGCGGCGGCCACGCCGATCAGTAGGCCGCCCGCTCGTTGGCCGCGGACGACGAAGCAGCCCAGCAACACCAGGAGCACCGGCATGATGCTCGTCTGGCCGAGGTACAGCGTGTTGCGGACCGGCAGCGACAGCATCAGCAGGCTGATCGCGACGGGCGCGGCCAGCAGCGACGTACGTCTGTTCACCGGATGAGGAAGCGCCCGCGCGGCGACGAGGCCGAGCGCGGCGACCAGGAGCAGCGTGCCGAAGGTCCAGCCCCAGCCGAGCGCCTGCTCGGCGGCACGTGTCAACGGCTTCAGGACAAGTCCCCCGAAGGGGGTACCGGTGAACAGGGTCGAGTCGTACAGCGAGCCCTTCACATGCAGGACGCCGTCCGGGCCGACCCAGGTCTCCAGATCGGTCAGCCGCTCCCCGTCGGGGGTGCTCAGGACGACGGCCACCTGCCGGACGGCCAGTATCGCGGCGATCAGCCACAGTCCCAGGCGGGCCACGCGCACGCGTGCCCGTACCGTCTCGGCGTCCGTCGCTCCGCTGTGTTCCGCATTCGCCACGCCTCGTAGGCCTCCCGCCCCGTTTTCCCACGCATTGGATGCGTGAGGGCTGCTTTGCGAACCTTATTCAGGGCTCGCGTCACCCCCGGAGAGAGACGCAGGCTGCCCCCGCCTCACCTGACGTCCGTCATGCTTTTGTCCGAATGACGATAGTCCGCGGCCGGGCGCTCCGCCTCGTCGGCCGCGACGTGGATCACTTACGGTGCCGGACGGAACGGAACCGTATGCTCCCGCCGTACTACCGTCTGAAGCCGTCGACGGTACGGCGGAGGGGTCTGGGGAAATGGTCGGTTTCCTACGAGGGCGGGCGCGTCGGCGCGTGCTCGCGGTCGTTCTGGCGTTACTCGCCACCCAGATCGGCTCGCTCGTCGCCCCCGCCTACGCGTGCGGCTGCGGCGCCCTGATCCCGGACACCGCCCGGCGCGTCGGCGTGTCGCGCGAGGTGTCCGTCGTGCGCTGGGACGGCACCCAGGAACAGATCGTGATGCGGCTGACGGTGAACGGCGACAGCGACCGGGCCGCCTGGGTCATGCCGGTGCCCCACCGGGCGACCGTCGAGCTCGGCGATCCGGCCCTCTTCGACGAACTGGACGCGGCCACCGCGCCGGTGCACCGCACGCGCCACCACTTCTGGCCCCAGGACGGCGACTGGCCGCTCGTCTCCGGCGACGGCGGCCCCGACACCGGGGCCCCACCGCCGGGCGCCGGGGTCGGCGCCGAGCCGCCCGTGAGCGTGGTCGGCCGCCAGAAGCTCGGCCCCTTCGACGTGGCCCGGCTGACCGCGACCGACCCGGACGCCCTGGGCGACTGGCTGGACAGCAACGGCTTCGCCCTCCCGCCCCGCCTCAGCACCGCACTCGAGCCCTACGTCCAGGACCGCTGGGAGTACGTGGCGGTGCGACTGGCCCCCGAGACCTCCGGCGCCGCCCTCAGCGGCGCCCTGGATCCGCTCCACCTCACCTTCTCCGCCGACAGGCCGGTCTACCCGATGCGGCTGTCCCGCCTCGCGCGGACCCCGCAGTCGCTGGGCCTGTACGTCCTGGCCCCGCACCGCATGGAGCCCGCCTCCGAGATCGGCGGGGAGCGGCCCCGGGTCACCTTCGCCGGCCGGGTGAGCGCGAAGTCCGGCCCGCTCGCCGAGCTGGCGCGGGGCACACCGTTCCTGACCTCCGTGGGCCAGGAGTTCCCCACCCCGGCCCTGATCGACGGCGACCACGTGCTGCGCCGGACGGCGTCCGACACCACGTTCCAGCAGGTGATCTACGAGGACCGGCTGCGGACGGTGGCCGGGGCCCCGGCATGGCTGCTGACGGTCGTCGGCGGTCTCGCGCTGGCCGTCACGGCCGCGGTCCTGCTCGCCGTACGGCGCTCCCGGCGCCCGGTGATCCCGCCCAAGCCGCTGCAACCACCCTCACCGGTCAACTAGCCACCCGAAAGGCACAGTTCGCATGAGCGAGTCGAAGATCTGGGACGACGTCGACGACTACTTCACCACCCACCTCACGCCCGACGACGAAGTGCTGGCCGCGGCCCTGCGCGACAGCGAGGCGGCCGGGCTCCCGCGGATCGCCGTCGCCGCCCCGCAGGCCAAGCTCCTCCAGCTGTTCGCCCAGATCCAGGGCGCCCGGAACATTCTGGAGATCGGCACCCTCGGCGGCTACAGCACCATCTGGCTGGCCCGCGCGCTGCCCGCCGACGGCCGGCTGGTCTCGCTGGAGTACAGCCCCCGGCACGCCGAGGTCGCGACCCGCAACATCGCGCGGGCCGGCCTCGACAAGCTCGTCGAGATCCGGGTCGGCCCGGCCCTGGAGTCGCTGCCCCGCCTCGCCGACGAGGCCCCGGCCCCTTTCGACCTCGTCTTCATCGACGCCGACAAGGACAACAACCCGCACTACGTGGAGTGGGCCCTGAAGCTGACCCGCCCGGGCAGCCTGATCATCGTCGACAACGTCGTCCGCGGGGGCCGCGTCGCCGACTCCGGCAGCACGGATCCGGACGTCACCGGGACCCGGGCCGCGATCGAACTGATCGGCTCCCACCCGAGGTTGAGCGGCACCGCGATCCAGACGGTGGGCAGCAAGGGCTACGACGGCTTCGCGCTGGCGCGGGTGCTGCCGTAGCCCACTGCGGGGCCCTGAGAAAATCAAGCCTCGTGGTAGAAACCCACGTTGACGGTACGGGGGGCGGTGCGGTCCCGGATGACGATCTCGCCGTTGCCGCCCCTGGGCAGCGGGATGCTCCCGCCGTAGACGAGCGGCTGCGCGTACTGGCCGACCACCAGGTGCACCTCGGAGGACGGTTCGGGCTGCGAGCCCTGGAGCCAGGTGACCTGCCAGGCGCCCTCGGGGCCGCACAGGAACTCCAGATGGACCCGGGAGACGAACAGCCAGTCGTCGGGCGTCGAGAGGCGGCACACGGACTTGTCGCGGCCCACCCGCAGCACGGCGCCCGGATCACTGGGCGCGTCGGCCATCTGCATGCCGGCCGTGGCACCCTCCTCCGCCGCGGATACGGCGGCCATGGTGAGTTCGAGCACGTGCGCTCCCTTGTGCAGTTGCTGAAATGTCCCTGTGCAAGTGTGCTTGCACAGCGGCCGCATGATAAATCGCCCGGCCATTCCGCGTCCGGCACAATGGACTCATGACCGAGCGAAAGCCACCCGGCGTCCCGTTCGAGTCCTGGGTCGACAGGCAGATCCAAGACGCGCAGGGCCGCGGCGACTTCGACCGACTCCCCGGCGTGGGCGAGCCCCTGCCCGCCGATCTCGACAGCCCGTACGACGAACTCTGGTGGATCAGGCGCAAGATGGCCCGCGAGGGTCTCGCCGTGCTGCCGCCCGCACTGGCCCTGCGCAAGGAGGCCGAGGACACCCTCACCGCCGCGTTCGCGGCGCCCTCCGAGCGGATCGTCCGGAAACTGATCACGGACGTCAACGTCAAGATCCGCGAGATGATGTTCAGGCCGCCGCCCGGCCCCCCGCTCGGAAAAAAGCCGTACGACGTCGAGGACGTCGTACGGCAGTGGCGGGAACGCCGCGCGGCGGCGGGCAGGTCAGAGGTGCAGTAGCCGGTCCGCCAGCTCGCGGTAGTCGCGCAGGGCGAGGCGGAGCTGCTCGGTGTCGCCGGCGTTCCCGTGCTTGTCCTCGCCGTCCTGCCAGGACGTGCGCAGGGTGCGGCGGCGGTGGGTCAGGGCGTCCGTGACGCGGGAGGCCAGCTCCTCCATCACGTGGTCGGCCTCCTCGACGGCGTTCCGGGGCTCGTCGACGAACCCGGCGACCGCGTGCTGGAGCTGCAGCGAGAGCTTGTCGCACTCGTCGTGCGGAAGCAGTCGGCCGCGCTGCGCACCCTCGCCCTTGGCCGTCGTCGCGGCCGTGTCCCGGCCCTTGGTCGCCGTCTCGTGCCCGGCGGGACCGGCGACGAGGGGCGAGCGTGAGCCGTCGCCCGTGTCGGTCCGCTCGGCACCGGAGGTGGTGTCGCGCGTGTCGTGGCCCGCCACGAGAGGGGCGCTCTCCTGGCCCTGGGGGCCCTTGGAGCGGTCGCCCTGGGGAAGGTTCGACTGGCCGCCCGTCACAGAGGCGCGCCCTGCGAGGCCCTCGCCCGTCGTCTTCTCGCCGCGCCGTGCGCCGTCGGCGCCCTGGCCGGTGGTCGCGTCCGTCATGTCACTCAACTCCCCTTCGCGTGACGCCGGGTGGATCCCCACGGCAGATGGCCGCGGCTCTCGGTGCGGGCGGGTCGGTTCCCGCCGTCGGATGCCTCGTGCTCGGGTGTGGTCTCCACCCGCTCGGCCGTCCGGGTCGACTCGTGGTGCCGGCCGTCGTGGCCCACCAGGTCCTCGAACAGGGACCGGGCCTCGACCATGGCCTCGCGCATCTCCTCGGTGCCCGCCCGGGCGCCGTCCTGCGTCTCGTCCCCGCGCAGATGGGCGGCTTGGTGCACACGCCGGTAGCCGTGCACATGGTGCCCGTGGTGCACGGACAGTGCGGCGAGCTGCTCCTCGTACTGCCCGCCGTCCGGGAACCCCTTGGCCCCGGCGAGGTCGGCGAGCAGCCGGTCCGCCTCGGCCACGGCCTCCCGCGGCGAGTCGACGAAGCGCTCCTGGGCCGCCGTCCAGCGGGCCTCGTACTGCTGGCGCTGCGCCGGCTCCAGCGGCCGCTCGCGCAGCGAACCATGCCGCTCGACACGGGCGGCGAGCTCCCGCTCGGCGGCCTGTGGGTCGCCGTCGTGCTGGGCCAGGGCACGGTCGTACTCGGGCCCGAAGCGCCGCTTCAGACTCCGGCCGCGCTGCGGCCCCCGAGCACGCCGGGCAAGAACGGCCGCCACGGCAATGACGGCCACAACGATCACGATCAGAGCGATGATCAGGCCAGTTGACATGGCTACCGGGTAGCCCCGAAGTGGCTCCTCAAACCGCCGGTTATTCACTTGCGGTCGCCCTGGCACACCTCCGGAGAATGGCCCGCATGACTTCCTGGACCGTGGCCCCCGAGCCCTACGACTCCCCCGTCGCCTCAGCGCTCTGGCGGGCGTACTACACGGAGGTCAGCGACCGCTACTACCTCCTGCACGAGGGGCGGCGCACCGAGCCGGCGGAGCTGGAGCGGGAGGTCACCGGCGCGGACTGGTCCGCACTCACCCCGCCGAAAGGGCGGCTGCTGGTGGCCCGGTACGACGGCGAGCCCGCCGGTACCGCGGGTGTGCGCCTCCTGGACGCGGACACCGCCGAGCTGAAGCGGGTGTACGTCCGCGAGGAGCTGCGCGGCAAGGGCGGCGGCCCGGTCCTCGTCCGCGCCGCCGAGGACACCGCCCGCGAACTGGGCGCCGCCCGCATGATCCTCGACACCCGCGACGACCTCACCGAGGCACGCGCGCTGTACGCGCGCCTCGGCTACGAGGAGACCGAGCCGTACAACGACGACCCGTACGCGGAGCACTGGTTCGCCAAGGGGCTGTAGCGCGGGCGGTCATTCGAGGCGTGCCGTCGAGCCGTTGTGGGGCTGTTCGCGCTCCGAGCCGCAGAGTTCGTTGGTGAGCTCCTTCACGAGGCGCTCCAGGTCCGTCGGGCGGTCCGGGCCCCACCAGTCGCCGAGGAGCTCCGCCAGGGACTCCTCGCGGGCCCCGGCGAGGCGGTCGGCGACCTCGTGGCCGGTGTCGGTCAGGACGAGGTCGATGCCGTCGCGCCGGGCCAGGCGCCGCTCCTCGACCTGGCGGGCGGCGTCCACGATGACGTGCAGCGGAACGGAGCTGCGTGCGGCGAGGAGGGCCGGCTCCACCCAGCCGTACCTCTTGATCCGCAGCAGCAGCCAGCTCGAGCCCGGCAGCAGGTCGTACCCCGCCCGTTCGGTGATCGTCCGGTAGATCTCCCGCCGCCCCTCCCGCGTACCGAGCACCGACAGCGCCCGGCACACCTCGTCGTACGACGAGCGCTCCACCGGGTTGCTGGCGAGCGTCTCGGTGAGGTCCGGCGCCGTGACCGAGCCGCGCAGCCGGTCCTCCTTGAGGAACCAGGCCAGCACGAAGCCGACGAGCGCGACCGGCGCGGCGTACAGGAAGACGTCGGTGATGGACGAGGCGTACGCGTGCACCGCGGGCGGCTGGAGCGCGCCCGGCAGCTCCGTGATCCCTCGCGGGTCGGACTCCAGCCCGTCCACCGAGGCGCCCGGCGGGAGTTCGGCGCCGCGGAAGGCGGCGGTGAGTTTGTCGCCGAGGCGGTTCGCGAAGACCGTGCCGAAGATGGCGACGCCGAAAGAGGCTCCGATGGACCGGAAGAAGGTCGCGCCGGAGGTGGCGACGCCCAGATCCTCGTACGAGACCGCGTTCTGCACGATGAGGACCAGCACCTGCATCACCAGGCCCAGGCCCAGACCGAACACGAAGAAGTACGTGCTCATCTCCCAGGCCGAGCTGTTCTCGTCCAGCCGGTGGAGCAGGAGCAGACCGATGGTGGTGACCCCGGTGCCCACGACCGGGAACACCTTCCAGCGTCCGGTACGGCTGACGATCTGCCCGGACGCGGTCGACGACAGCAGCAGCCCGGCCACCATCGGCAGCATGTGCACACCGGACATGGTCGGGCTGACGCCCTGCACCACCTGGAGGAACGTCGGCAGGTACGTCATCGCGCCGAACATCGCGAAGCCCACGATGAAGCTGATGACCGCGGAGAGCGTGAACGTGCGGATGCGGAAGAGCTTGAGCGGCAGGACGGGTTCGGCCGCCTTCCGTTCCACGGCGACGAAGGCCACGGTGAGCACGACGCCGAGCAGCGCCAGGCCGATGATCTGCGGCGAGCCCCAGCCCCAGGTGGTGCCGCCGAGGGACGCCACCAGGACCAGACAGGTCGCGACGGAGGCGATCAGGAACGTGCCGAGGTAGTCGATGACGTGCCGTGTCGCCTTGCTCGGGATGCGGAGCACGGTGGCGATGACGGCGAGGGCGACGACGCCCACGGGGAGGTTGATGTAGAAGACCCAGCGCCAGCTGAGGTGCTCGGTGAACAGTCCGCCGAGGAGCGGGCCGAGGACGCTGGTCGCCCCGAAGACCGCGCCGAACAGTCCCTGGTACCGCCCGCGTTCGCGCGGCGAGACGATGTCGCCGACGATCGCCATCGACAGCACCATGAGCCCGCCGCCGCCGAGGCCCTGGAGGGCCCGGAACGCGATCAGCTGCGGCATGTTCTGCGCCATGCCGCACAGCGCCGAGCCGATGAGGAAAATCACGATCGCGGTCTGGAACAGCTTCTTCCGGCCGTACTGGTCGCCGAGCTTGCCCCACAGCGGGGTCGCGGCGGTCGAGGCGAGCAGATACGCGGTGACCACCCAGGACAGGTGCTCCAGGCCGCCGAGGTCGCTGACGATCGTGGGCAGCGCCGTGGAGACGATGGTCTGGTCCAGGGCGGCGAGCAGCATGCCGAGGAGCAGGGCGCCGATCGACACGAGGACGTTGCCGGACACGTGGGGGTCCTGCGTCTGGCCGGGTGTTCCGTCCCCGGCTGGGTTCCGTGGGTCTCGCACATCACCCGTCATACCGTCCGCATCCGCGGCCATGAAGACCTCCCGAAGGTCTCGTTACATCTCCATCGTGGTTGGTGTGACCGTTTATGGCCTGTTGAGTCCTGGTGGAAGCCGGTATTCCGGGGGCTTATGGGACGGGAGTGTGGAGGGAGTCTGCATAATCTCTGGAGTTCGCGAGGGGAGGGACGAACACATGGCGGAATCACACGGCCATCTGTGCCCGGAGTGCGGGGCACCGAGAGGGACCGACAACACGCCGTCGTGCGGCTGCACGCAGCGGGCGTCCGACGCCCTGCGCGACGCGCGTACGGCGGAGGCGGCCGCGGCGGAGGATTTCGATCCGTTGCGCATACGTCCCTATGTGGAGCTGGAGGGGGAGGCGCCGGCCGGGTCGGCGACCGAAGCGGCGACCGGGGCGGCCGACATGACGATGCCGTTGCGCGCGGTGCCGGGCCCGGTGCCCAGCACGAGGGACCTGAGCCTGTTCGAGGGAGCGGGACGGGAAGGCGAGGGTGTCGACGACTTCGACGACGAACCGCGCCGACGCCCCCGCAGCACGGTGCTGCTGGGCGCGGCGGGCGGGCTCGTCGCGGTGATCGCTGCGGCCGGGCTGGCGAGCGGGATGTTCTCGTACGACACACCCACCCGGGACGGGGCGTTGCCGCAGGAGGTACGGGCGAGCGTCCCGGACGCGTCACCGACGACGGAAGCGGCGTCCCAGTCCCCCACCACGACGGCCCCCCGCCCCACCGCGGTACCCCCACCGCCGTCCGCCTCCATCACCCGGTCGCCATCCCCGACCCCGACCCCGACAACCGCCTCCCCGACCCCGTCCCGCTCCGCGACCTCCCCGACCACCTCCCCCGCCACCCCACCCACAGCCGACGACGCCTCCGACGCCCGCGAAAGCACACCCCCCGTGCTCCGCCGCGGCTCCGAAGGCGACGAGGTCCTCGAACTGGAACGCCGCCTCACCCAACTGGGCCTCTACACCCGCAAGGCGAGCGGCCACTACAACGAGGGCGTCGAGGACGCGGTGACCCGATACCAGTGGGCACGCGGAATCCAGACGGACGAGCAGGGGGTGTACGACCTGCCGACGCGGGAGCGACTGGAATCGGAAACACAGGAGCCGTGAACGTCTGACGGCGAGTGGGGGTGCGGGGTGCCTGCGGCGGCCTGTGGCGGCTTCGGTGGGGGTTCGCGTTGCGCACTACGGTCGGGTTGTGGGTCGGTGCCGCACCGGGGGGTGTCCGTCCTCGGTCGGGCGGTGCTGTGGGTTGGGGATGTGCGGTTGGTTGGTCGCCCGACGCTGCGGGCGGACACCCCCCGGTACGTCCCCTTCTCGCCGTTGCGCGAGCGCGGGCCCGTCCCGCCGGGGGTCCCAGGAGACGGCGACTGCCTCCGGGGACGAGGGGCGACCCCCGCAGGCGACTGCGCCTCTCGACGCCGGTCCAGGCATTTCAGCCCGTCCGGCGTTTGAGGACGAGGCCCCTTCAGGGCCGACGGGGGTCTGGGGGCGCAGCCCCCAGGGACCGGGGTCGAAGGGGCAGAGCCCCTGGAGGATGGGACGGGTAGGGGCGGCGGGGGCGAAAACAGCCGAGGGCAGCCCCGCGCGTCGGCCTAGCTGACGTACAGCCGTATCGTCCCGTCCGCCGTGGGCGACACACGGACCTGGGTCAGGTCGCGGACGACGACGTCCGGGTCGTAGACGTCGGCCCGCGAGCCGACACCGACCACCCGCATCCCGGCGGCGCGCCCCGCCGCGATCCCCGCCCCGGAGTCCTCGAAGACGATGCAGTCCTCCGGCGCCAGCCCGAGTTCCGCGGCCCCCTTCAGAAAGCCCTCCGGATCCGGCTTGCTCGCGCCGACGGACTCCGCGGTGATCCGGATGTCCGGCAGCGCCAGACCGGCCGCAGACATCCGCGCCGTGGAGAGGGCGACATCCGCCGAGGTCACCAGCGCATGCGGGACTCCCCGCAGGGACGCCAGAAACTCCGACGCCCCCGGTACCTCGACCACGCCCTCCATGTCCGCCGTCTCCTCGGCGAGCATCACCGCGTTGTCCGCATGGTTCTGCTCCATCGGCCGATCCGGCAGCAGCAACGCCATCGACGCGTACCCCTGCCGCCCGTGCACGACCTTCATGACCTCGTCCCCGTCCAGCCCGTGCCGCGCCGCCCACCGCCGCCAGCAGCGCTCGACGACGACATCGGAGTTCACAAGGGTGCCGTCCATGTCGAGCAGGAGGGCGCGGGCGGTCAGCACGGTGGGCACGGCGGTGGCCGTCATCGGCAGCTCCAAGGCGCGGGGACCGGGGGTGACCCGGAGGGACAAGGCGGCCCCCACCCGCCGGTCAGGGAGAACGAGCGGGGAGCCACTTTGTTTTCCTACGGTACAAAACATGGCCCGCTTTGCGCCAGCGCATGCCGCAACTGTTCACCGGCCGTTCAGTTCACGCGGTGACCGCCTCCCACAGGCTCCACAGCCCGAGCCCGAGCATGAGAAGCGCCGCCACCTTCGTGATCAACCGCAACGGCACCCGCTTCATCAGCGCCTTTCCACCGACGATGCCGAGCCCGGCCACCGCCCAGAGCGCGAGCACCGCGCCGAGACCGACGGAGAGCGGGTCGTCGTAGCGGGCGGCCAGGTTCGCCGTCATGATCTGCGTGAGGTCGCCGAACTCCGCGACCAGGATGAGCATGAAGCCGGCGCCCGCGACCTTCCAGAAGGACTGGTTCTCCGGGCGCCGGATCTCCTCCTCGCCCTCGTCCTTCTTCATCAGCAGTACCGCGGCACCGCCCAGGAAGAGGACACCCGTGAGGGCGTGGACGAGCTGCTGCGGCAGGAGCGTGAGCACGCTGCCCGCCGCCACGGCCAGCGCCACATGGAGGGCGAAGGCCGCCGCCACGCCCGCGAAGACGTACGACGCGCGATAGCGGGTGCCCAGGACCAGACCCGCCAGCGCGGTCTTGTCCGGCAGCTCTGCGAGGAAGACGACGCCGAAGACGACGGCCGTCACGGTGAAGCTGATCAAGGTTCCTCAATCGGTCGGGGCTGCCCCACCGAGAGTGATACCGCGAAAACGACACCTCGGCACGGCAGCACACAGTCAGTGCACTACTGGCCGAAGGTCTCGCTGGCCGGTCACGGATGACCTGCCTCCGGGCGCCGGCTCAGACGAGCTGAGCAGTATGTCGACGGTCCGGCGAAGAGCTACTCCCCTTCAACTCCGTCAATCATACGAGATCGTTTCGCCGTAAACCTTGTCGTGTCATGTACGCGTCACTAGCTTCTAACCCAACGCATACCTCCCCGCAACGCGGAGCCGCGAGAGTTCCCTCGCTCGCGCTTCAACACCCCCACCCCTCAAAGGGAGTTCGCATGGCGAAGTTCTACGCGCGTCGACGGCTCAGCATACTCGCGGCTCTCACCGGTCTCATAGCCTCGGTCGGGCTCTTCAACGGTCCGACCGCTTCCGCCGCCCTCCCCACGCCGGTCAGCGCGGCCACCGCCCGCACCTACCTCGCCTCGCTCACCGTGGCCACCGAGAACCGCACCGGCTACAACCGCGACCTGTTCCCGACGTGGATCACCATCAGCGGCACCTGCAACACCCGCGAGTACATCCTCAAGCGGGACGGTTCGAACGTCGTCACCAACTCCGCCTGCACCGCCACCAGCGGCAGCTGGTACTCCCCGTACGACGGCGCCACCTGGACCGCCGCCTCCGACCTCGACATCGACCATCTGGTCCCGCTCGCCGAGGCCTGGGACTCCGGCGCGAGCGCCTGGACCACCGCCCAGCGCCAGGGCTTCGCCAACGACGTCACCCGCCCCCAGCTCATCGCCGTCACGGACAACGTGAACCAGGCGAAGAGCGACCAGGACCCGGCCACCTGGATGCCGTCGGTCACCTCCTACCGCTGCACCTACGTCCGCGCCTGGGTCCAGGTGAAGTACTACTACGACCTGTCCGTGGACTCCGCGGAGAAGAGCGCGCTCACCGGCTACCTGGCCAACTGCTGACGATTCAGTGACGGAACCTCCCCGCCGGCCTCCGTCGTTCCGTACCGTACGGGGCGACGGAGGAGGATCACGTGGCCGAACTTCGGTTGGGACCGCTGCTCAGGTATGCCGACGGCTCGTCCGCGACCGTATGGGTCGAGGCGAGCCGTCCGTGCGCCGCCGAGGTGCGCTGCGCGGACGGGGCGGGCGGTGAGGCCCAGACCTTTCAGGTCTGCGGTCATCACTACGCCCTGGTGCCGGTCACCGGTCTGACGCCGGGGACCTCGTCGCCGTACGAGGTCCTGCTCGACGGAGTACGCGTGTGGCCGCTGCCCGACTCCCCGTTCCCGGAGTCCGTCATCCGCACACCGGCCGAAGGGGACACCGTCCGCGTCGCCTTCGGGTCCTGCCGCTGGGCCGCTCCGCCGCACGGCGAGCCGGACCCCGTCGGCCAGGACGCCCTGGACACCCTGGCGGCCCGGATCGCGACCGACCCGGACGGTGAACGGCCCGACGTGCTGCTCCTGCTGGGCGATCAGGTCTACGCCGACGAGACCTCCCCCGCGACCCGCCGCTGGCTCGCCGCGCGCCGGGATCTGAGCGATCCGCCGGGCAGCGAGGTCGCGGACTACGAGGAGTACACCCACCTCTACTACGAGTCCTGGCTCGATCCCGAGATCCGCTGGCTGCTGTCCACCGTCCCCAGTTGCATGATCTTCGACGACCACGACGTGATCGACGACTGGAACACCTCCGCCGCCTGGGTGGAGGACATGCGGGCCACCCCGTGGTGGCGGGAGCGGCTGCTGAGCGGGCTGATGTCGTACTGGGTGCATCAGCACCTCGGGAACCTCTCCCCGGCGGAGCTCGACTCCGACCCGCTCTACGCCGCCGTACGCGAAACCCCGGACGGCACCGATGAGTTGCGGGCCTTCGCCTGCAAGGCCGACGTCGATCCGGCCTCCGTGCGCTGGAGTTACCGGCGGGACTTCGGGCGCGTGCGGCTGGTGATGGTCGACAGCCGGGCGGCGCGCGTCCTCGACGAGGAGAACCGGTCGATGCTCGCCTCCGGCGAGGAGCGCTGGGTGCGCGAGCAGGTGCTGGACGGGCCGGGGTCCTACGACCATCTTCTGATCGGGACCTCGCTGCCCTGGCTGCTGCCGCATCTGGTGCACGACGCCGAGGCGTGGAACGCGGCGCTGTGCCGGGGTGAACGCGGGGCGCGCTGGGCGCGGTTCGGGGAGGATCTGCGGCGACGGGCGGACCTGGAGCACTGGGCGGCCTTCCCGGAGTCCTTCGAGTCGCTGGTGGAGCTCATCGCGGAGGCGGGGTCGGGCCCGGACGCGCCGGCGACGGTGTGTGTGCTGTCGGGCGACGTCCATCACGCGTACATCGCCGAGCCGAGGTGGCCGGAGGGGAGCGGGCCCGATGCGCGGGTGCTGCAGCTGACCTGCTCCCCCGTCCACAACTCCATCCCGTTGTCGATACGCCTCGGCTTCCGCTTCGGGTGGAGCGCGGTGGGCCGCTTTCTGGGGCGCCGGTTCGCCGGACACGGCGCCTGTCCCCAGCCGTCGGTGGACTGGCGGCGGACAGGCGGGCCCTGGTTCGGCAACCAGCTCATGACGCTGACGCTGCGCGGGCGTTTTGCGGGACTGCGGCTGGAGCAGGCGCGGGCCGTGCGGGGCGGGAAGGCGCGGCTGGCCGTGGTGTCGGAGTCGGTGCTGAGCGAGAAGTGACCGGGCTGTGCACAAGTGAGCCCTGAGCAGGGCGAGTTGAGCACCGTTGACTCTTCAGCGAGCCCGCCGTCGAACATATGCTCACTCGACCTCGGGCCCTCACGTACGGGCCCAACTGCCAACTGCTCGAAGGACAAGCCTTGTTGAAGAAGATCAGCATCTCGCTCGGCGCCGCCGGAGCGGGCGTCCTCCTCATGGCCGTACCGGCTCACGCCACCTGGTACCCGACGGGGTGGCCGCAGCACGCGTACACCTCCGACTACGCGGGCGAGGGTGCCTTCCAGGCCGACGGCGACTGGATCATGGCGAACGACATCGGCGAGGACCACAAGAGCACCGTCACCCGCTGGGAGACCAACTACGGCCGCGAGGGCGAGTGCAAGGCGACCGGCGGGGCGTTCACCGGCCGCGAGGAGTGCAACTACAACTTCGACGAGGACTACAAGGTCCGGATCAAGGTGTGTCTGCGCAACTACTCCGCCGACATCGGCTGGGAGAACTGTTCGACCTGGACCCCGTGGCTGAGCATCGCCACCGGCAACGCGTGATCCGGGGTACCTGACGCCCGGCCGGAGCGCGGCAGGCATGATGAGGCGGACCGTCCGCTTCCGGTGGACGGTCTGCCCAAGCGCCCCCACACGCCCGGGAGTCCCCGTTTTGTCCGCACCGACCACGGCCTGCGTGCCCGTCTCCGTCGCCGTGGTCGGCGCCGGACCGCGCGGGACCAGCGTCCTGGAACGCCTCTGCGCCTCCGCGCCGAAACTGCTCCCGCCCGGCGCCCGGCTCACCGTCCACGTGGTCGACCCGGCACCGCCCGGCGCCGGCCGCGTCTGGCGCACCGCACAGCCGGCGGAGCTCCTGATGAACACCGTGGCCTGTCAGGTGACCCTCTTCACCGACGAGAGCGTCGACTGCTCCGGGCCCGTCCGCCCCGGACCCAGCCTGCACGAGTGGGCGGCCGGCGAGCTGGGCCCGGACGAGTATCCGACCCGCGCCCACTACGGCCGCTATCTGGAGTGGGTGTTCGCCCGCACGGTGCGCGAGGCGCCGCCCGGCGTCCGCGTACGGACGCACACGGCCCGTGCGCTACGGCTCGAGGACGCCCCCGACGGCCGCCAGGTCCTCACCCTCGACGACGGCCGCGAACTGACCGGCCTGTCCGCCGTCGTCCTCGCCCAGGGCCATCTGCCGACCGCCCCCGACACGGCGCAGCGGACCGTCTCGTCGTACGCCGAGACCCACGGCCTGCTCCACATCCCGCCCGCCAACCCGGCCGACGTCGACCTCTCGCCCCTCGCCCCGGGCGAACCGGTGCTGTTGCGCGGTCTCGGCCTCAACTTCTTCGATCACACGGCCCTGTTGACGACCGGGCGCGGCGGCCGTTTCGTGCGCGATGGGGGCGGGCTGCGGTATGTCCCCTCCGGCCGCGAGCCGCTGCTGTACGCCGGGTCCCGGCGCGGTGTCCCCTACCAGGCCCGCGGCGACAACGCGAAGGGGCCGTACGGGCGTCACACCCCGCTCGTCCTGACGCCGGAGGTCATAGCGGGCTTCCGCAAGCGTGCCGACTCGGGTGAGGCGCCCGACTTCCTCGCCGAGATATGGCCGTTGGTGGCGAAGGAGGTGGAGACGGTCTACTACTCGGCGCTCGTACGGCGGCCGGACCTCGCCGACCGCTTCCTCACCGTCCCCCACGGCGACCCCCAAGAGGCGCTGATCCTCGACGAGTTCGGTGTCCCGGACGCCGACCGCTGGAGCTGGGACCGGATCTCCCGCCCGCATGCGGGACGCGGCTTCACCGACCCCGGCCGGTGGCGCGCGTGGCTGCTGGCCCATCTGCGCGAGGACGCCGCGCAGGCCGCTCTCGGCAACACGGACGGCCCGCTCAAGGCGGCCCTGGACGTGCTGCGCGATCTGCGCAACGAACTCCGGCTGACCGTCGACCACGGCGGCATCGCCGGTGCCTCCCGCCGGGACCACCTCGACCGCTGGTACACCCCCCTCAACGCCTTCCTGTCCATCGGGCCGCCCCGGCGCCGGATCGAGGAGCTGGTGGCGCTGATGGAGGCGGGTGTGGTGGAGGTGCTCGGGCCGCGCCTGGAGGTCCGGGCGCGGGACGGGGCCTGGGTGGCGCGCTCGCCCGACGTCCACGGGTCCGGCGTACGCGTGACGACGCTCATAGAGGCACGGCTTCCGGAACCGGATCTGCGACGCACGGCCGACTCGCTCCTCGCCCGGCTGCTGCGGACCGGACAGTGCCGGCCGCACTCGGTCGACGGTTACGAAACCGGCGGACTGGACGTGACACCTCGCCCATATCACCTGATTGACCGTCAAGGTGGCGTGCACGCAAGGCGGTTCGCGTTGGGGGTGCCGACGGAGGGGGTGCACTGGGTGACCGCGGCGGGCGCGCGTCCGGGTGTGGATTCGGTCACGCTTTCGGACGCCGACGCGGTGGCGAGAGCGGCTCTACGTGCGGCTACAGCAGGAACGGAAGGCCAAACGGAAGCAAAGCCGTGGCCAAATGTTGAACTTGTAAGCATCGATTAGTCCGACCTAACGTGGGGTGCTCGCTCGGTTCCGTCCCCCGACCGGTCCGCCCCAGGGACCGGCCCGACCGTAGGAGTACCCCCCACATGACCGGACGCCTCAACAGCGCCCAGCCGTACGTCCTCGGCCTGTTCCGCATCGTCGTCGGACTGCTCTTCACCTGCCACGGCGCCGTCGCGCTCTTCGGCGTGCTCGGTGGCGCGGACGGCAAGGGCGGCACCGTCGAGCTGGGCACCTGGCCCGGCTGGTACGCGGCCGCGATCGAGCTCGTCGGCGGCTCCCTGGTCCTGATCGGCCTGGGCACCCGCTTCGCCGCGTTCATCGCCTCCGGCGCGATGGCCTACGCCTACTTCAAGGTGCACCAGCCCAACGCCCTGTGGCCGATCGAGAACAGCGGCGAGGGCGCGGCGATGTTCTGCTGGTCCTTCCTGCTGCTGGTCTTCACCGGCTCCGGCGCCTTCGGACTCGACCGGCTGTTCCAGAAGCGCTCGACCGCCGCCGAGCGGCCGGCCTCGGACCAGGCACCCGTGACCGTCTGAGCCACACCCGCACCGACGGCGCCCGTCCCCGCACAGGGGGCGGGCGCCGCGACGTGTCGGCCGGGTGAACATGCTGTGGCGAACACACGCGCCCCCCATGAATCTCCTGTCACACCCCCGGCGTACGCTGTAAGGCTGTTACGGGGGAAAACGGGGAGTGACGGTGTTCGAGAGTCTCGGGAATATGGGCGTGCTGACCGGCAGCCCAGGAATCATCTACGCGATGGTGGCCGCGTCAGTGCTGCTGGACGTGTTCCTGCCGGTCCTGCCGAGCGGCGTCCTGGTCATCACGGCCGCCACGGCCGCGGCGGCGGGCACCGGAGCGGCGACCGGCAAGGTCCCCGGCGAGGTTCCCGACCTGCTGCTGCTCACCCTGGTCGCCGCGACGGCGTCGGTGCTCGGCGACATGGTCGCGTACCGGCTGGCCTGGCGCGGCGGCGCCCGCCTGGACCGGGCCATCGCCCGCTCCCGCCGCCTCACCTCCGCGCAGGAACGTCTCGGCTCCGCCCTCGCCGACGGCGGCGGCCCCCTGGTCGTCCTCGCCCGCTTCGCCCCGGCCGGCCGCTCGGTCGTCTCCTTCGTCGCGGGCGCCGCCCACCGCCGGGTCCGGGAGTTCCTGCCCTGGTCCGCCCTCGCGGGCCTGGCCTGGGCGGCGTACAGCGTCGCCCTCGGCTACTACGGCGCCCAGTGGCTGGGCACGACATGGCTGGCGACCGGCGTCTCGGTACTGGCCCTGTTCGCCGCGGGAGCCGCGGCGGGGTTCGTGATGCGCCGCCGCCCGGCGTGAGGGATTGCCCAGGGCACGGGCCGGCAGAGCAGGAGGGACGGATTCGCCGTCGGCGGGTGCAGGCGCGTTGTGGCTGGTCGCGCCCCGCGGCGGAGCCGCAAGTCGATGCAGCCCCGCGCCCCTAGGGGCGTCAGCGTTGACCCAGCCCCCAGTGACCTGCGGTTTTGCCGGCGGGCGTGGGACGGATCCGCCAATTGCCGAACCCGGCCCGACCCTCCGGGTCCCCCGCTAACCGGCGCGTTGTGCTGGGGTGCCTCGGACCTCGAGGTCGGACAGTAGCTCGGCCGTGGCCTCGGCCACCGCGGCGACCGCCCGCTCGAAGACCTCCTTGTTGTGTGCGGCCGGTGCCCGGAAGCCGGACACCTTCCGTACGTACTGGAGGGCGGCGGCGCGGATCTCGTCCTCCGTCGCCTCCTCGGGCAACGCGGGCGGGCGAAGAGTCTTGATGCTGCGGCACATACCTCCAGTCTCGCCCCCGGCGGGGAATAGCGCCGGGCGTCCGCGGAATTGTGTCGGGCATGACCACAGTGGAGATCCTGTACGTCGGTGGCCCGACCGCCGTTGTGTCTCTCGGGGGCGTGCGTCTCCTCACCGACCCGACCTTCGACGCGCCCGGCGAGTACCCCGTCGGCTCCCGTGCGCTGGTGAAGACGGCGGGCCCGGCGCTCGCGGCGGCGGACCTCGGCCCGGTGGACGCCGTGCTGCTCTCCCACGACCAGCACCCCGACAACCTGGACACCGCGGGCCGCGCCCACCTCGCCGGTGTCCCCCTCGTCCTGTCGACCGCCGCCGCCCACGGCCGCCTGGGCGCCCCCGTCCGCGCCCTGCCCGCCTGGGAGAGCGTCGAGGTGGGCGGCGTACGCGTCACCGCCGTCCCCGCCCTGCACGGACCCGAGGGCTCCGAGCCCCTCGTCGGCGAGGTCACCGGGTTCGTGCTGTCCGGGGAGGGCCTGCCCAAGGTGTACGTCAGTGGCGACAACGCCTCTCTGGACCGGGTCCGGGAGATCGCCGACCGCGAGGGCCCCTTCGACGTGGCCCTGCTGTTCGCGGGCGCGGCACGCACTCCCCTCGTACCGGACGCGACGCTGACGCTGACCAGCGGGCAGGCGGCCGAGGCGGCGGCGATCCTGGGCGCCCGGCATGTCGTACCGCTGCACTTCGAGCACTGGGGTCACTTCACCCAGGACGGACCGACGCTGACGAAGGCCTTCGCGGAGGCCGGGCTGACGGACCGGCTGCACCTGATGGCGCCCGGGGAGTCCGTACGCCTGTGACGTCTGCGATGATCCGTTCCGAGGCGGCCACCGTTCAAGGGGCCGACCGACGAAGGGACTTCGTGTGATGACGCACGACAAGAATCTGACCGTGGCCGTGCTGGGCCCGGGCGGCATCGGCGGCCTGCTCGCCGGACTGCTGTCGCGGGCCGGGCACCGGGTGGTCTGCCTGGCCGGGAACGAGACGGCGGCGGCCCTGCGGGCGTCCGGGATCCGGGTCCGCAGTGGCCCGTTCGGGGACTTCACGGCCGAGGTGGAGGCGGACACCGAGCTGCGGGTGCCGGTGGACGCCTGCTTGGTGGCGGTGAAGCATACGGCGCTCGAGGCCGCCCTGGACCGGGTCCCGCCCGCCGCGCTGGGCGACGCGCTCCTGGTGCCGTTCCTGAACGGTGTGGAGCATCCGGCGGCGCTGCGGGCCCGCTATCGCGAGGACGTGGTGGCCCCGGCGGTGATCCGCGTGGAGTCGACGCGGGTGGCACCCGGGGAGATCGTGCACGGCAGCCCGTTCGCGGAGATCGACCTGACCGGCGCCGGGGTGGCGAAGGAGCGGCTGGAGACGCTGGCGGACGCGCTGGGCTCCGCCGGTCCGACCACCCGGGTGCTGCCGGACGAGACGGCGGCGCTGTGGGCCAAGATGTCGTTCCTGGCCCCGTTCGCCCTCCTCACCACGCGGTACGCCCTCCCCTTGGGCGAGGTACGCACCCGCCACCGCGAGGAGCTGACGGCACTGGTCGAGGAGACGGCCGCGGTGAGCCGCGCGTCGGGCGCCCCGACGGACCCGGCCCAGGCCCTCGCCCGCTACGACGCGTTCCCCCCGCAGACCAAGTCGTCGATGCAGCGCGACGCCGAGGCGGGCCGCCCCCTCGAACTGGACGCGATCGGCGGCGCACTGCTCCGCGCGGCGGACCGACACGGGGTACCGGTGCCGGTGGCGACCCGCCTGGTAGGGGAGTTGAGGGACGCGGCTCACTGACGCCCCAGGGGCGCGGGGCCGTTTCACGGCGGCGCTGAGATCGTCAGTCGCCGTCGCCGCCGGAGGACGAGCCCCCGCCCTGCTTCTTCCCCGAGCTCTGCACCACCTTGCCCAGGCCTACCGTCACGGCCGCCACGACGCGGACCCAGGTCGGCCCGCCGCGTTCCGCCCACACCACGCACACACACCCGAAGACGGCGAGACCCAGAACGCCCACCAGCACCAGAACCGTCATGTCCCCACCCCTGCGTTCGTACGATTCCGGTGATCTTCTCAGATCCCCCTTCCCGAACACATGAACTACCCCAAGAAACTCGCACCCCTAAATCGAACAGGCGTAGCATTGCGCTGTGGCTACGACCTATGACTTTCCGAGTGACCTCCTCGCCGGTCAGGAGGAGCTGCATCAGGTCCGGGCCGAGCTGTCGGCCCTGCTCAAGCGGCTGCCCTGGTCGGTCGAGCCCCTGGACGGCTTCAGCGACACCGCGGGCTGGCGCAAGGTGGAACGCCCCGCCTCCCCGGGCTGGACACCCGACGAACAGGCCGAGGTCGAGAAGCTCAGGCAGCGCGAACACGAACTCGTCGTCTTCGTCACCGGCCACCGCTTCTGGGCGGAGGTCGCCGGCGAGGAGCGCGTGGACGCCCGCATGAGGCTGAAGCACGCGCGGGAGGACAGCTGACAAAAGAGGAAGACCCCGGCCGTGATCGGCCGGGGTCTTCCTCCCGTGTGGGCGCGGACGGTTTCGAACCGCCGACATCCTGCTTGTAAGGCAGGCGCTCTACCCCTGAGCTACGCACCCGGGTCCCGAACACGCGCGCTCAGGACGAGTCGACAGACTACCTTGCCCGGGGCCCCGTCCTGCAAACGCGTATCGCGGCGTACCGCGGGAGCCGGATCCCGGGGTCGAACCGGGGGTTTACCCCACCCCGGATCCGGGAGCGTCCCGGATCCCGCGACGGCCCCCCGCTCCGTACGGTCGAAGAGCCTCATCATTCTGGCTCAGGGGGAGATCCCAATGGCACGCACCGCCACCGCTCGCATGGTCCTCGCCGCAGGCGCCGTCGCTCTCATCGCGGGCGTCAGCGCCTGTGGAGCCTCCGCCGGGGACGACAAGGATCCGGACCAGCGGTCGTTCGCGCTGGAGGGGAAGACGCTGACCATCGACTCCGACGACTCGGCGCTGGAGATCGTCGCCGCCGACGACAACAAGGCGGGCCGGATCGAGGTCACCCGCTGGTTCCAGGGCACGGTCGCCCTCGGCAAGGACCCGAAGGTCACCTGGTCGATGACGGACGACACGCTGAAGCTGCGGATGAAGTGCACCGGCGTGGTCGCCGACTGCGCGGCCAAGCACCGCATCGAGGTCCCGCGCGGTGTCTCCGTGAAGGTCGAGGACGGGGACGGGAGTGTGCGGGCCAGGGGCTTCGAGGACGCGCTGAGCATTCGTACGGGCGACGGATCGGTGCATGTCACCGATTCCAGCGGGCCGCTCGACCTGAAGACCGGCGACGGGTCCGTGCGCGCCGACGTCACCTCGCGCGACGTGCGCTCCCGGACCGGCGACGGCTCGGTCCACCTCGAACTGGGCGCCGTCCCGGACCGCGTGGAGTCCAGCAGCGGCGACGGCTCCGTGACCATCGACGTCCCCGAGGCCACGTACAAGGTGACGACCCAGACCGGCGACGGCGGGGTGGACGTCACCGTGCCGCGGGCCGACTCCAGCTCGCACGTCATCACCGCCCGTACCGGCGACGGCAAAGTCACGGTCCGGACCGCGAACTAACGGGCCCGTGTGTTCGTCCTTAACCGGTGGGAGAATGACACCGGGCCAGGACGGACACAGCACGGGAGAGGGATGTGACGGCGACACCAGCGCAGCCGTACTCGCCGTCGAAGCCGCGCGCACATCATGCGCTGCGCGACACGCTCACTCTCATCGCGCTGCCGCTGGCCGCGGCCCTCGCGCTGCCGGCCGCGTTCGCCGGCGGCGGCACCCGGCGCTGGTTCGGGGGGCGTTCCGAGAGCCAGCGGGCCGAGGCGCAGGCCGCGAAGGACGCCGCCGCGGCCGCGTTCTACGAGCTCGACACCGCCCAGCGCGATCTGCGGATCTCGATAGAGACGATCACCGCGGTCGACGACTCCCCCGCCGCCCGGCGCGCGGTCGCCGACTTCGAGGCGATCAGCAGACGGATCGACGAGGCCAGTCACCAGTACATCGAGGCCGTCGACGCGCACGACCTGGACCGGGACGACCTGGAGGCGTCGGTCGCCGTCCACGCGCGCACCGAGCTCACCAGGGCCAAGGACGAGCTGGCCAACGTCAAGCGGGAGCTGGACCGCTTCGGCGACAGCCTCGGTCCGCTCCTCGGCAAGGCCGAGACCCAGCTGGTCCGCCTCGCTCCCGCCGTCGAACGGGCCAGACAGGGACTGCTGGCCGCCTCCAACGCCCTTGACGCCGTACGGCAGTCGGGGCTGAAGGCCGACGACCTCGCCGCCCGGCTCGCCGCCCTCGGCCCCGAGCTGACCAAGCTGAACCAGGGCGCCGGTCAGCACGGCGTCCCGGACACCCTGGAGCGTGCCGAGCGCGTCGCCCGGGAGGCCGAGGCGGTCCGGGTCGAGTCCGAGCGGCTGCCCGAGAAGGCCGCCGAGATCGACCACCGGCTCGTCTCCCTGCGCACCCGCGCCCAGGCCCTCACCACCCGCGCGGGCCAGGTCGATCCGGTCCTGAGCGAGCTGCGGCGGCGCTTCACCGCGGCCTGCTGGCAGGACCTCCAGCAGGTCCCGGACCAGGCCACGGAGAACGTGCGCCAGGCCGAGCGCAAGCTCACGGAGGCCCGCGCCGCCCGTGACGAGCAGCGCTGGCCGGACGCGACCGCCCTGCTGTCGACCGTACGGGCCCTGCTGAACAGCACCGACGAGTCCGTCTCCGCGGCGGGCGACCGGCTGCGACGGCTGAACGCCGTGCAGAAGGACCCCCAGCAGGAGATCGACCGCACCCGCTTCGCGATCCGTGACGCCCAGCGGCTGGCCATGACGGGCCGGAACACCCCCGATCCGCGTCACGCACGCCCCCTGGACGACTCCGTGGCCCGGCTGGAGCGGGCGATCGGCACGCTGGAGGGCCGCCACCCCGACTACTGGCACTTCCTCACGGAGACGGAGGCGGTGCGGCAGACGGTGGCGCGGGTGGTGGCGCAGATCCGGGAGGAGCGCGGCGCGGGGCACTGACGGCTCTGCAGCCGTCGGCCGCCGCCGGTTAACCTGTGCGTATGCCTCGCTACGAGTACCGCTGCCGGACCTGCGGCGACACGTTCGAACTGAGCCGTCCGATGGCGGAGTCCGCCGCCCCCGCGGACTGCCCGGCCGGCCACGACGACACGGTGAAGCTCCTGTCGACGGTGGCCGTCGGCGGCTCGGCCTCCGCACCGGCCCAGGCCCCCCGCTCCGGCGGAGGCGGCGGCGGTTGCTGCGGCGGGGGCTGCTGCGGCTGACGGACAGCGGCTTCAGGAAACCTTCAGCCGCGGTTTCCTACCGTGGGCGGCATGACAGCCGCCCCGCAGTGGATCAACGGACTCATGGACACGCTCGGCGCGCCCGGCGCCGGCCTGGCCATCGCCCTGGAGAACCTCTTCCCGCCCCTGCCGAGCGAGGTCATCCTGCCGCTCGCGGGGTTCGCGGCGAGCACCGGGCAGATGAGCCTGTGGGCCGCGCTGCTGTGGACGACCGCCGGTTCGGTGATCGGCGCGCTCGCCCTGTACGGCGTCGGCGCGCTGCTCGGCCGTGACCGGACGGTGGCGATCGCGGCGCGACTGCCGCTGGTGAAGACGAGCGACATCGAGAAGACCGAGGCCTGGTTCCTGCGGCACGGCACCAAGGCGGTCTTCTTCGGCCGGATGATTCCGATCTTCCGCAGCCTGATCTCGGTCCCGGCCGGCGTCGAGCGCATGCCCCTGCCCGTCTTCCTCGGCCTGACCACGCTGGGCAGCGCACTGTGGAACACGGCGTTCGTGATGGCGGGCTACACGCTGGGCGCCAACTGGACCCAGGTCACCGACGTGGTGTCCACGTACTCGAAGATCGTCCTCGTGCTGGCCGCCGCAGCGGTCGTGGCCTTCGTGGCCGTACGACTGCGGCGGCGGCCCGCGTCTAGCGAGGTGTCCGAGTCGTCCTGAGGAACTCCCGCAGGATCCGCTCCCCCGCCAGCACGCCCCGCTCCGGCAGCGCGCTGACCGTCGGGGCGGTGAAGGCCTCGTCGGCCAGCTCTCCGTGGCCCGGCCGCCAGCCCTGGTCCGCGGCGAGCAGCAGGTCGGCGTCGAGCAGGGAGTCACCGGCGGCCAGCGTCAGCTCCGCGCCGGTGCGGCGGGCGACCTCGTGCATGGCGGCGCTCTTGGTCAGCGGCTTCGGGACGGCGTAGATCTTGCGGCCCTGGAGCGAGACCGTCCAGCCGCGGTTCTCCGCCCACACCGCGAGTTCCTTCACCCAGTCCTCGGTCAGCAGTTCACGCTCGACGACGAGGTAGGCGAAGAGGTCCTCGGCGACCCGGTGCTTGCGTACCCACACGGGGTCGGCCGTCCGCAGCAGGTGCTCGCGCACCTCGTCCAGCGGCGCGCACTCGTCGGCCAGCCGGGCCTGCACGCGCGCGTGCCAGTCGGCGTCCGTCACACCGTCCACCAGCAGATGCCCGCCGTTGGCGCAGATCGCGTACTTCGGGGGCGGGCCCGGCAGGTTGATGCGCTGGTACTGCTTGCGGGTCCGCGTGGTCGTCGGCACGAACACGGCCGCGTCGCCGAGTTCGGCCAGCAGTCCGGCGGCCGTCTCCGTCATGTACGACAGCGGTCTGCTCTCGTGCACCTCGACGCAGAGCAGCCGGGGCGCCCGCGCGTCCGGCATGGTCAGCGCGAGGGCCGCGGAGGAGTAGATGAGCGTACGGTCGAGGTCGCTCGCCACCAGCACCGGCATCAGACGTTCACCGCCTTGCCGTCGGCGCCCGTCGCGCCCCGCGTGTACTTGGGGTGGATCAACCCCACGCAGGTGTACGGGAGTTCGGCGACCTCTTCCACCGGGACACCTCTCTGTTCGGCCAACAGGCGTACGTGGTCGAGGTCGGCGCCCGCGCCGGCCCGCGCCAGGATCTTCCAGGGCACCCGGCGCAGCAGCACCCGGGTGGTCTCGCCGACGCCGGGCTTGACGAGGTTCACGTCGTGGATGCCGTACTCCTCGCTGATCCGCTCGACGGCCGCCCAGCCCTCCCAGGTCGGGTCGCGGTCGCTCGACAGCAGCTCCTTGGTCTGGGCGTCCACCGCGTCCACGACCTCGGGGAAGGTGGCGACGACGGCGTCGATGAACTCCACCGAGACGTCGGCGCCGGCGAGTTCGCGGTAGAACTTCGCGCCGTGGAAGTCGTCCGGGCCGACGAGGTCCGCGCGCAGCACGGTGCGCGAGATCAGGCCGGAGACCGTGGAGTTGAGGCAGGCGGAGGGGATGAGGAAGTCCTCACGGGTGCCGTACGTCTTCACGCACGAGCCCGGGTCGGCCAGTACGGCGATCTCCGGGTCGAAGCCGGTGATGCCGTCGGACTCCTCGAACTCCTTGACGGCGTCCGCCAGTTCACGGGTGATCGCGCCCTTGCCGGTCCAGCCGTCGACGAACACGACGTCGGCAGGGTCGTGGTGGGCGGCCAGCCAGCGCAGCGCGTTCGCGTCGATGCCGCGGCCGCGCACGATCGACACGGCGTAGTGCGGCAGGTCCAGGCCGTGCCGGAACTGGGCCCAGCGGCGCATCAGGACCCCGACGGGGGTGCCGGCGCGGGCGAGGGAGACGAGGACCGGGCGGGGCGAGCGTTCCGCGAGGACGATCTCGGTGACCGCGCCGACCGCCTGCGCGAGCCGGGCCGCGGACCCGTCCAGCGCGGTGTGGAAGAGCCGCTGGTACTGCTCGCTCGGCTGGTACTCCACCGGCAGCGACTCCGCGTAGTGCGCGCCGCCGCTCTGGATGGCCTCCTCGCGCTCCTCGGTCGGCGCCTCCAGCGTCACGTCCGAGAGGTCCTGGAGCAGCCAGCCGACGTCTTCCGGGGCGTACGAGGAGAAGGCGGGGCCGCGCAGGGGCTCGGGCAGCATCGGGGGCCTTTCGGGGACGTACAGGGGCTCTGGGACGTACGACGGGACGACCGCCAGCAGCACCTGCGGGGTGTGCGCGTGCAGCTGCGCGAGCAGACCGTCGGGGGCGTGCAGCTCCGCCGTGTCGGCGGTGGAGTCGATGACGGCGACGATCGCGTCGAAGCCGGCGCCGGCGATGTTGTAGGCGTAGCGCTCGCCGGGGCCGTCGGCGGGGTTGTCGTGGGCCGGGAAGGCGATGCGGGTGCGGATCGCGTAGCCCGGGTCGTCCACCGCCAGGACGGGTGAACGGGTGGTGGTGGAGTAGCGGACCTCGGCGTCGGTGATCTGCTCCAGCTCGCGGGCGAGGCGGAGGGGGGCGTACATCAGCTCCTCGAAGCCGAGGACGTGGACGCGGCGGGCGCCTTGCGGCAGGGCCTCTGCCAGGCGGGCGGCCATCGCGGGGAGCGCGTCGTCCAGGCGTATTCGGTGGTGGGGGGTGAAGCCGTGGCGGCCGCCGTCGGGGAGGCCGGGGGGCCAGTGGAGGTCGACACGCTTGTATGCCGGGTGCGGGTCGGTGGGGGCTGGTCGCGCCCGCGCGGCGGTAGCCGCAGATTCAACACAGCCCCGCGCCCCTGGGGCGTTCGACTCAAACCTCGCCACCAAGTCCTGACCCTTTTCCAGCACCCCCTCAGGCAGCTTTACGGTCCCCGACGCCGCTGCCACCAAGTCCACCCTCGCGCCAATTTCCCGCGCGAACTCCTCCAGACGTCCCGCGTCCGCCTGCGAGCGCATGTCGACCAGGGCCACGACCACGTACCGGCTCCTCGGGTACCGGTCGTGGAGGTCTCTGATGGTGTTCAGGACCGTGTTGCCTGTGGAGAACTCGTCGTCGACGAGGACCAGCGGGCCGTTGCCGACCAGGAGGGCCGGGTCCTCCGGGAGCAGCAGGTGCGAGGTGGCGTGGGAGTGGGACTCCTCGAAGCCGCCCGCCGTGGCGACGCCGGGCACCGGGCGGCGGGTGGAGTGGAGGTAGGGGGCGAGGCCGACGCCGTCGGCGACGGAGTGGCCGAGGCCGGTCGCGGTCTCCGCGTAGCCGAGGACGACCGCGCGGGCCGCCTCCTCCGTGCCCAGGAGGTCCCTGACCCGGCGGCCGAGGGTGAGGCCGTGGCCGTACACCACGGACGGTGACTGCGGGACGTGCTTGCCGAGCACGTTGGAGACCAGCAGATGGGCCCGCTTGGGGTTGCGGCGCAGGGCGAGGCCCAGCAGGTCGGTCAGCGTGTCGTCGCCCAGGAGTTCGACCCCGAGCCGCTCGGCGACCCAGGTGCCGGACCAGATCCCGCCAGGCACCTCGTTGTTCACTGCGTTGTTCATGCGTCCCTTGTGTGTAACCGACCCAGCCACTGTGTCTCAGTCGGGGATTCCGGCGGCGAGCAGCTCCACGAAGCCGATGTCCTCGTTGGCCACCCCGAACACCTCGGCGCGCAGCATGGTGCGCTCGGCCCAGGCCCGGTGCGGCTTCACCTCGTTCATCTTGTTCGTGTACTGCGACCGCAGCACTCCCCCGCCGCCGCGCTCCGGGCGCAGGATGTCCGCGGCGTCACTGAACTCTTCGTGACTGACCACCGACAGTGCGTGCACGGGCAGCACGTGCGAGGGGTGGATACAAGTCTTACCCATCAGACCGTTGGCCTGGTCGAGTGAGATCTCGCGGAGCAGCCCGTCCATGGCGTGCTCGATGAGCGCCTCGCGCAGTTCCTCGGCCTGGCCCTCCAGGAAGGGGCTGCGGCGCAGCTGAGGCTTGAACATGCGCTCCTGGACGCGGAAGTACTCCCAGACCGGCCCGGTCACCGTGAAGCCGGTGCCGTCGGCCCGGCCCAGCATGTTCACCACGTCGGCGATCACGGAGGCGACGATCTGGACGTCCCAGGCGGTCATGTCGGGGGCGCGGCGCAGGCCGTAGGAGGAGCAGAAGTCGGTCACGCCGAGGCGGAGTGCCAGCACCCGGTCCCGGTACTTGTCGACCGCGCGGGCGATGCCCTCCAGGGTCTCGACCCGTGACTCGCGGTACATCAGGTCCGGCGACTCCAGCACCGGCATGGCGAACAGCCGCCGTCCGCTCGCCGCCTCGGCGCCGGAGAGGGCCTCCAGGAAGGTGATGCCGCGTTCCTCGGTGAACTTCGGCAGCACGAACCCGGACAGCAGCCGGACCGCGGGGCCGAGCCGGTGGACGAGGTCGGGGATCTGCTCGGGGTGGCGGACCCGGATGAAGAGCAGCGGAAGATCGGCCACCGCTCCCTCGGCGAGCTCCGTGAACTGTCGTACGAGGTTCTCCTCGGCCTCGACGACGTCCTCGTCGCCGATCGAGTCCTCCAGGCACAGCACCATCGAGACCACGCCACGCCCGACCTGTTTCAGGATGTCGTCGGCGAGCCGCGGCCTGGTGGCCGGGCTGTAGAGCGTGGCGCCCAGGGCCGCGGAGAGCAGCCGGGCCGAGGAGTCCGCGTCGAACTCGCACGGCTCCTGGTGAAAGAGGCGCTGACGCACCTCAGGGGCGATGTGCCCGAAATGACGCATATGACTCCCCCGTGGCGGCTGGGCCTTCTGTGAACACTTCACAGGTGGCCGGTAATAGTACGTACAAACCCATGTCAGGGGTTCCCATCGGGCATGAACTTCAGGTAACGCAGGCGCGCACGACGGGCTCGGATTTCCTTGCGGAACCCGCACCCCCGCGTTGTCGTGACCAGGACCGAGAAGGCAGGATGACCGCATGACGCACGCCATGCTGAAGGGGTCGAACGTCCCGCTCGAGGTCACCACGGTGCGCGCCGTGGTGCGCTGGACGCCCGGGCAGGGGGTCCCGGATGTCGACGCCTCGGCGCTGCTCCTCGGCCCCGACGGTCGTGTGCGCTCCGACGAGGACTTTGTCTTCTACAACCAGCCCCGGCACCCCTCCGGGAAGGTCTGGCGCCTCGGCAAGAAGCGGGTCGCCGAGGGCCTCACCGACACGATCCAGACAGATCTCAGCGGTGTCGAGTCCGGTGTCGGTCAGATTCTCCTGGTCGCATCGGCGGAGGACGTCACCTTCGACCGCGTGCAGGGCCTGCGCATCCTGCTGTACGACGCCTCGGTCGCCGACGGTGAGCCGCTGGCCTACTTCGACATCAAGCCGGAGACCGGCCGCGAGACCGCGCTGATCTGCGGGGAGCTGTACCGCCGCGGGGAGGGCTGGAAGTTCCGTGCCCTGGGCGAGGGCTACTCGGACGGTCTGAAGGGCCTGGCGGGCGACTACGGCATCTCGGTGGACGAGTCGGAGGCGGCGGCACAGGAGCCGGCCCCGGAGTTCTCCCAGCCCCTGCCCCCGGAGCAGCCCACGACAGTGGTCCCGCCCCAGCCGTCCTACGGCTACCCCCAGTCCCCGCCGCCGACCCAGTCGGCGTACGGCTACCCTCAGCCGACCAGCCAGCCCGCCTACGGCTACCCCCAGGCCCCGGTCACGGTCCCCCCGGACCCGGACTTCCGGCTCCCTCCGCAGGGCCCCCAGTTCATCGGGCGCTGACGAGCACACCCCAGGGGCGCGGGGAACTGCGCGATCAACCACGGACGACCGGCAGCCGCCGTCGGACCATGCGCCCCGAGCCCTCATGCGAAGCGGCCAGGACTCAGCGTCAGCGTTCCGCTTTCGTCTTGAAGCCCCGGCCCCACTGCAGCCCCCACCCGTACAGCCGGTCCAGCTCCGCCTGGAACCCGTAGACGAACTTCACCTCGCGCCGGACGACGATCTCGCCCTTGACGTTCTCGATCATCACGACGGCACAGGAGCGGGCCTGGGGGTGACGTTCGTCGAGGCCTATCTCGATGCGCGGTCCGTTGCTCGGATACAGCGTCACGATCGCGTGCGTACGGTCGAACGCCGGCGTCTGGTCGTAGATGTAGACGAACACCAGGATCCGCTTGATGGCGTCCTTGTGGTCGAGGTTGACGTAGATCGTCTCCCCGGACGCCGATCCGAACCGGTCGTCGCCGCTGAGTTTCACGTACGGCGCCGAGTTGACGTCCCCGAAGAACGCGCCGAGGGGCTGCACGACGCCCTTCGTCCCGTCGGCCAGCTCGTACAGGCATCCCAGGTCGAGGTCGACGTTGACCATGCTCTGGCTGTGCCCCATCACCTCCGGCGGCTTGAGCGCCCTGAAGGGGTGCCTGAGCAGGCTCTCGCGCTGTGAGCCGCCGAAGTCGGAGGTCCGCATCCGCCAGGCGAGGTTGATGCGCAGATGGCCCGTCTCCGCGCCCTGCTCCTTGAGGGAGACCCGGTCGTGGCGTTTGGTCAGCACGATCGAGTTGGTCGCCGCGTTGCCCGAGTCGAAGTCGGCCGCGCGTCCGCGCCGGAGTCCGTCAAAGAAGCCCATGTTCCCGCCCCCACGTTCACGTCAAAGACCGACGGGGCGGCGTCGAGGAGTCGACGCCGCCCCGCTCAGAGCGTTCCTCACCCGAGGCCGGGTCACACCCCGGACGAGACCTCAGTCTTCTCGTCCGAGCCCGCCGCTTTTCCCTCGGCTTCCGCCAGCCGCTTGTTGCGGCGCACCGAGGACCAGAAGGACCAGGCGATCAGGACGACACCGACGAGACCGGTGATGACCTCGTGGATCTGGTACTGGATGGTGATCATGAGGATCACGGCCAGCGCGCCGATCGCGTAGTGCGCGCCGTGCTCCAGGTAGACGTAGTCGTCGAGGGTGCCCTGGCGGACCAGGTACACGGTCAGCGAACGGACGTACATGGCTCCGATGCCCAGGCCCAGCGCCATCAGCACGATGTCGTTGGTGACGGCGAAGGCGCCGATCACTCCGTCGAAGGAGAAGGAGGCGTCGAGGACCTCGAGGTAGAGGAACATGAAGAACGCGGCCTTGCCGGCGAGCGCGACGGCCGAGCGCGGCTTGCCGGAGCGTGCCGCCTCTTCCTCCTCCTCGTGCTCGCGTTCCTCGTCCTCTTCGAGCTTGTCCTCGAAGTAGCCGGAGAGACCACCGACGATCATGTACGTGATCAGACCGGCGATACCGGAGAGCAGAACCGTCTCCGCCTTGTCGACATGCGCGCCGCCGTGCTGGTGGGCGTGGGTCGCGAAGGTCATGGCGGTGGCGAGCAGGACGACGAGCGCGATGCAGACCGACAGCATGTCGACCTTGCCGAGCTTGGCGAGCGGGCGCTCCAGCCAGGCGAGCCACTTGATGTCACGGTCCTCGAAGATGAAGTCGAGGAAGATCATCAGCAGGAACATGCCACCGAACGCGGCGATCGCCGGGTGGGCGTCGGTAACGAGCTGCTGGTACTGATCCTTGTCGTTGAGGGCGAGGTCGACCGCGTCGATCGGGCCGATCTTGGCACTGATGGCGACGATCACGACCGGGAACACCAGCCGCATGCCGAACACGGCGATGAGAACACCGACGGTGAGGAAGATCTTCTGCCAGAAGGCACTCATCTTCTTCAGGATTCCGGCGTTGACCACCGCGTTGTCGAAGGACAGCGAGATCTCGAGGATGGAGAGGATCGCCACGATGCCGAACCCGGTCCACCCCCCGTAGAAGACCGCCGCTACGAGGCCGAGCGCGGTGACCGCGAACGACCAGCCGAAGGTTTTCAGAACCACTGGCTACCCAATCCTGTATGTACGGGTCTCCCCCGCTGCCCTACTCGGCTTTTTACCGAACTTTGAAGCGGAGTCTAGTCGGCCCCCCTCCGCACCCCACCCGGCCCCGGTTTTTGCTCATATCGCGTTACGAGACGTTGACCCCGAAGTCGAGCGCGATACCCCGCAGGCCGGACGCGTACCCCTGGCCGACGGCGCGGAACTTCCACTCGCCCTGGTACCGGTAGAGCTCGCCGAAGATCATGGCGGTCTCGGTGGAGGCGTCCTCACTGAGGTCGTAGCGGGCGAGCTCCTGGCCGTCGGCCTGGTTCACCACGCGGATGAAGGCGTTGCTGACCTGCCCGAAGGTCTGGCCCCGGTTGTCGGCGTCGTGGATCGAGACCGGAAAGACGATCTTGTCGCACTGGGCCGGCACCTTGGAGAGGTCGATCAGGAGCGACTCGTCGTCACCGTCGCCCTCACCGGTGAGGTTGTCGCCGGTGTGCTCCACCGAGCCGTCGGGGCTCTTGAGCTGGTTGTAGAAGACGAACCACTCGTCCCCCATGACCCGTCCGCTGTTGCAGACCAGCGCGCTGGCATCGAGGTCGAAGGCGGCTCCGGTGGTGGAGCGCGCGTCCCAGCCGAGTCCGACCATCACCTGAGTGAGGTTGGGTGCGGCCTTGGACAGGGAGACATTGCCTCCCTTGGCGAGCGTGACGCCCATGATCCTGGTCCCTCCCCGTGTGCTGCTTCTAGGTGGCCTTGCGCGTCCGGCGCCGCACGCGGTCGGTGCGGCGCCGGACGGGGTGGTGCGGGTGGAACGGCTCAGACGTTCACGCCGAAGTCCTGCGCGATGCCGCGCAGGCCCGAGGCGTAGCCCTGGCCGATGGCGCGGAACTTCCACTCCGCTCCGTGCCGGTACAGCTCGCCGAAGACCATCGCGGTCTCGGTGGACGCGTCCTCGGAGAGGTCGTAGCGCGCGATCTCCGCCTCGCCGGCCTGGTTCACGACGCGGATGAACGCGTTGCGGACCTGGCCGAAGGACTGCTGGCGGTTCTCGGCGTCGTAGATCGAGACCGGGAAGACGATCTTCTCGATCTCGGCGGGGACGCCCGCGAGGTTGACCTTGATCTGCTCGTCGTCGCCCTCGCCCTCACCGGTGGTGTTGTCGCCGGTGTGCTCGACCGAGCCGTCGGGGCTCTTGAGGTTGTTGAAGAAGACGAAGTTCGCGTCGCTGCTCACCTTGCCGGAGCCGTCGATCAGCAGCGCGCTGGCGTCCAGGTCGAAGTCGGTGCCGGTCGTGGTGCGGATGTCCCACCCGAGACCGACGATGACCGCGGTCAGCCCGGGGGCCTCCTTGGTCAGCGATACGTTGCCGCCCTTGCTGAGGCTGACTCCCACGAGTCCTCCATTGGTGTCCAGGGGCGGGGAGCCCCGCCATGCGTTTGATACCGGATCAACGACTCGATCCTAGTGACGGGTTCCCGCCCTCCGCAGGGCTTGGAACCTAACAATCACAGGGTGTCGAGCGCCTTCACGTACTCGTTCAGGTCACGGGCGTCCGGAAGGGCGTTGACGACGGTCCAGCGGACCACGCCCTCCTTGTCGATGACGAAGGTGCCGCGGACCGCGCAGCCCTTGTCCTCGGCGAAGACGCCGTAGGCGCGCGAGACCTCGCCGTGCGGCCAGAAGTCGCTGAGCAGCGGGTAGTCCAGGCCTTCCTGCTCGGCGAAGACGCGCAGGGTGTGGATGGAGTCGTTGGAGACGGCGAGCAGCTGGGTGTCGCGGTCGGAGAACTGCGGCAGGTTGTCGCGCAGCTCGCAGAGCTCGCCGGTGCAGACCCCGGTGAAGGCGAAGGGGTAGAAGAGCAGGACGACGTTCTTGCTGCCGCGGAAGTCCGACAGCTTCACGGCCCTGCCGTGGTTGTCCTTGAGCTCGAAGTCGGGGGCCTTTTCCCCGGCCTGGATCGCCATCGTCGTGAATCCCTCTCGGGTGGACTGTTCGGGTGAGAACACCCTACGCAGCGATCACGACAGACTGACGGACGGGCTGAGTGGAACTCAGCCCGTCCGGTACTCACTGGCGGAGGATCACCGCTTGGACTTGGCTGCCTTCGGCGTCACCAGCCGGCTGCCGCTCCAGTCCTTGCCGACGCTGACGCTCTTGGAGGCGGAGAGCCCCGCCGTCGTCGCGGCTTCGGAGATGTCGCTGGGCTCGACGTAGCCGTCGCGGCCGGTCTTCGGCGTCAGCAGCAGGATCGAGCCGCCCTCCTCGATGTACGTGGTGGCGTCCACCAGTACGTCGGTGAGGTCGCCGTCGTCGTCGCGGAACCAAAGCACTACGGCATCGGCGACGTCGTCGTATTCCTCGTCCATCAGCTCGCTGCCGATGACTTCCTCAATGGACTCGCGGAGCTCCTGGTCGACGTCGTCGTCGTAGCCGATCTCCTGGACCACCTGCTCGGGCTGGAACCCCAGCCTTGCGGCAGGGTTCGTCCGCTCCTCCGCGTGGTCCGCGGTCGCGCTCACGGGTTGCCTCCTGATCATGTTTCGGGAATAACTCAGCCACGCGCGTGCGCGAAGCATTGGCCGTAGTCCACACGGGCGGGACGGATCGCGCAAGTACCCGGCCGTTCAGACCGCCGAAACGGTGACGTTCCTGGCGGTGTCACCGCAACTCCAGGCACACGATTGTGGTGATAAGTGACCTACACCACACCTTTCTGCCCGGTTTGCGGCATTGGGAACCCGAGTGAGAGTCGAGGAACCCGTGAAGAGACCGGGTTACCAATCAGTAGAGATGACGTTTGCTTTTCCGAGGTACACGATGGGGAGCGGTGCAGACCTCCCTCATACCCATGGAAAACAGCCCTCTGACAGCGAAGGAACAGCGTGGCTTCCGGATCCGATCGCAATCCGATCATCATTGGCGGCCTTCCGAGTCAGGTTCCTGACTTCGATCCCGAGGAAACCCAGGAGTGGCTCGACTCCCTCGACGCCGCCGTTGACGAGCGCGGCCGCGAGCGGGCCCGCTACCTGATGCTGCGGCTGATCGAGCGGGCCCGCGAGAAGCGCGTCGCCGTGCCCGAGATGCGCAGCACGGACTACGTCAACACCATCGCCACCAAGGACGAGCCGTTCTTCCCGGGCAACGAGGAGATCGAGCGCAAGATCCTCAACGCGACCCGCTGGAACGCCGCTGTCATGGTCTCCAGGGCCCAGCGCCCCGGTATCGGCGTCGGCGGCCACATCGCCACCTTCGCCTCCTCGGCCTCGCTCTACGACGTCGGCTTCAACCACTTCTTCCGCGGCAAGGACGAGGGGGACGGCGGCGACCAGGTCTTCTTCCAGGGCCACGCCTCCCCGGGCATCTACGCGCGCGCGTACCTCCTGGACCGGCTCAGCGAGCAGAACCTCGACGCCTTCCGCCAGGAGAAGTCGAAGGCGCCCCACGGCCTGTCCAGCTACCCGCACCCGCGCCTGATGCCGGACTTCTGGGAGTTCCCGACCGTGTCGATGGGCCTCGGCCCGATCGGCGCGATCTACCAGGCCCGGATGAACCGCTACATGCACGCGCGCGGGATCGCCGACACCTCCAAGTCGCATGTGTGGGCCTTCCTCGGCGACGGCGAGATGGACGAGCCCGAGTCGCTCGGCCAGCTGACGATCGCCGCCCGTGAGGGCCTGGACAACCTGACCTTCGTCGTCAACTGCAACCTCCAGCGCCTCGACGGCCCGGTGCGCGGCAACGGCAAGGTCATCCAGGAGCTGGAGTCGGTCTTCCGCGGCGCCGGCTGGAACGTCGTCAAGCTGGTCTGGGACCGCTCCTGGGACCCGCTGCTCGCACAGGACCGCGACGGTCTGCTGGTCAACCGGATGAACACCACGCCGGACGGCCAGTACCAGACGTACGCCACCGAGACCGGCGCGTACATCCGCGACCACTTCTTCGGCGACGACCAGCGGCTGCGCGCGATGGTCGAGAACATGACCGACGACCAGATCCTGCACCTGGGCCGCGGCGGTCACGACCACAAGAAGATCTTCGCGGCGTTCTCGGCGGCCAAGGCGCACAAGGGCCAGCCGACGGTGATCCTCGCCAAGACCGTCAAGGGCTGGACGCTCGGTCCCAACTTCGAGGGCCGCAACGCCACGCACCAGATGAAGAAGCTGACGGTCGACGACCTCAAGGGCTTCCGCGACCGGCTGCACATCCCGATCACCGACCAGGAGCTGGAGTCCGGCGCCCCGCCGTACTACCACCCGGGCCGGGACTCGGAGGAGATCCAGTACATGCACGACCGCCGCAACTCGCTCGGCGGTTACGTCCCCACCCGTGTCGTGCGCGCCAAGCCCCTCGCGCTGCCGGACGAGAAGACGTACGCGACCGTGAAGAAGGGTTCCGGTCAGCAGTCGATCGCCACCACCATGGCCTTCGTACGGCTGCTCAAGGACCTCATGCGGGACAAGGAGCTCGGCAAGCGGTTCGTACTGATCGCGCCGGACGAGTACCGCACCTTCGGTATGGACTCCTTCTTCCCGAGTGCGAAGATCTACAACCCGCTCGGCCAGCAGTACGAGTCCGTGGACCGCGATCTGCTCCTCGCCTACAAGGAGTCGCCGACCGGCCAGATGCTGCACGACGGCATCTCCGAGGCGGGCTGCACGGCCTCGCTGATCGCGGCGGGCTCGGCCTACGCCACGCACGGCGAGCCGCTCATCCCGGTCTACGTCTTCTACTCGATGTTCGGTTTCCAGCGCACCGGCGACCAGTTCTGGCAGATGGCCGACCAGCTGGCGCGCGGTTTCGTCCTGGGTGCGACCGCCGGACGTACGACGCTGACCGGTGAGGGTCTGCAGCACGCCGACGGCCACTCGCAGCTGCTCGCCTCGACCAACCCGGGCTGTGTCGCCTACGACCCGGCGTACGGCTTCGAGATCGCGCACATCGTGCAGGACGGTCTGCGGCGGATGTACGGCCCGGACAGCGAGGACGTCTTCTACTACCTCACCGTCTACAACGAGCCGATCCAGCACCCCGCCGAGCCCGAGAACGTGGACGTCGAGGGCATCCTCAAGGGCATCCACCGCTACCGCGAGGGCACGTCGGGCACCATCCCGGCGCAGGTCATCGCGTCCGGTGTCGCCGTGCCGTGGGCCATCGAGGCGCAGAAGATCCTCGCCGAGGAGTGGAACGTCAAGGCGGACGTCTGGTCGGCGACCTCCTGGAACGAGCTGCGGCGCGAGGCGGTCGACGTCGAGCGGCACAACCTGCTGCACCCCGAGGAGGAGCAGCGGGTGCCGTACGTGACGCGGAAGCTGTCGGGTGCGCAGGGTCCGTTCGTCGCCGTGTCCGACTGGATGCGGGCGGTGCCGGACCAGATCGCGCGCTGGGTGCCGGGGACCTACCAGTCGCTGGGCGCGGACGGGTTCGGCTTCGCGGACACCCGGGGCGCGGCGCGGCGGTTCTTCCACATCGACGCGCAGTCGATCGTGGTGGGCGTGCTGACCGAGCTGGCCCGGGAGGGCAAGGTCGACCGGTCCGTGCTGAAGCAGGCCATCGACCGGTACCAGCTGCTCGACGTGGCGGCGGCCGACCCGGGCGCCGCGGGCGGCGACGCGTAGGCAGCGGAGTGATGTGAAGGGCGGTGGGGCTCAGCGGCCCCACCGCCCTTACCTCTTCTTTACGATGCGGTCATGAAGGAACAATCGGCGCAGGTCCGTTGGGAACACCTGACCCAGCGGCCTCTGATGGCGCTCGCGGTGCTGTTCGCCGTCGCCTATGCCGTGCCGATCGTGGACGACACGGCCGGCCGGTCACTCACGAGGGTGTGCACGGCGGTGGAGTGGACGGTGTGGGGCGCGTTCGCCGTCGACTACCTCGTACGGCTGTCGCTCTCCCGGGACCGGCGGCGATTCGTCCGCAGCCACTGGCTGGACCTGTGTGCGGTGCTGCTGCCCATGCTCCAGCCGCTGCGGCTGCTGCGGCTCGTGGCGACGCTGCTGCTGGTGCAGCGGCGGGCGCGGATGGCCTCGCAGATCCGGCTGACGACGTATGTCGCGGGCGCGGTGGTCGGGCTGCTGATGTTCGGCTCGCTCGCGGTGCTCTCGGTGGAGCGGGACTCGCCGGACGGGAACATCCGGACGCTGGGTGACGCGGTGTGGTGGTCGTTCACCACGATGACGACCGTGGGGTACGGGGACCACGCACCGACCACCGGACTGGGCCGGATCATCGCGGTGGGGCTGATGCTCTCCGGCATCGCACTGCTCGGTGTCGTCACCGCGAACATCGCGGCCTGGTTCATCGCCCGCTTCGAGAAGGACGACGTGGAGGAGCGGCGGCAGACGGAGGCGATCGTGGCGCTGACCGAGGAAGTGCGGGCGCTGCGGGCCCAGGTGACCGCGTTGCAGGAGCAGCGGTCGGTCAGACACTGAGGTGGGCCCCCGGCCCATCCACCGGGGGCCCTCCCCTCACTCCCCCCGGCTCAGAACATGCCGCTTCCGGGGGTGGCCGCTCCGGCCAGCCAGATGATGGCCAGGAGCGTGTCTATGGCGCCCAGTACGACGGCGACCAGGGCCGTCACCGGGCGGGAGCCCGTCCAGCTGCGGCCCATACCGAGCCAGCCGGTCACGATCGCGATCGGACCGAGGATGATCCCCAGTACGAAGAATCCCGCGACCGCGCAGATGACACCGATGATTCCGAGCGTCGCGCGATCCGGCCCGGTCCGTGACCACGTCCGGCCACGTGAGCGGGGGTGCCTGCGCGTGCGCGTGCTGTTTCCGAAACCCGCCATCATCAACAACTCCCTGAACCCCTAGGCAGATTGGGTTCGAGAGGGCGAGTACCCCCGCTGCGGGGGTCAATCCTCCGGCCTTGCGGCGCGCCGCCCCCCTCCGGCAGCGCGCCGCAGCACCGGCCGCCCTCCGCGGCATATGCACTGCCGTGCGGAGGGCTTGACTAACTGTGACCTGCGGCGCGTACCGGGGGCGAGGAATCTTTAGCGTCTTCACCCTGATAGGCGAAGTCGCCTGAAATCCCGTCAGTTTCGACCCGCGGAAACTCCCGCGGGACAGGACCCGTCAGACGTGGCCCACTCCCGCGCCCGCCTCCGCGTTCTCGCCGCGCTTGGTGAGCAGGGCGACGAAGACGGCGACGGCGGCGACTCCGGCGGCGACCAGGGACGCCAGGCTCATGCCGGAGATGAAGGTGTCGTGCGCGACGTCGGTGATCTTCGCGGCGATCGCCTCCGGGGTGCCCTTGGCGACCGGCGGCATACCGACCTGGACCGCCTCGGAGGCCTGGGCCTCCTGGGCCGCGGTGAGCGGCGGCAGTCCCGCGTCCTTCCAGTTGCCGGCGAGGTCGCTGTCGACCTTCGACGCCATCACGGCGCCCAGGACGGCGGTGCCGAGGCTGCCGCCGATCTGCATCGCGGCCTGCTGGAGACCGCCGGCGACTCCGGAGAGCTCCAGCGGCGCGTTGCCCACGATGACCTCGGTCGCGCCGACCATCACCGGGGCGAGGCCGAGGCCCAGCAGGGCGAACCAGAGGGACATCACCGCACTGCCGGTGTCCGTCTCCAGCGTGGACATGCCGTACATGGCGATCGCGGTGGCCGCCATGCCGCCGGCCAGCGGGATGCGCGGGCCCAGCTTGGTGATCATCACGCCCGCGAGCGGGGAGCCGACGATCATCATGCCGGTGAGCGGGAGGAGGTGGAGGCCGGCGTCGATCGGGCTCATCCCGTGCACGTTCTGGAGGTAGAACGTCACGAAGAACAGGCCGCCCATGAAGGCGATGGCCATGAGGACCATCAGGACCACGCCCGCGGACAGCGCGACCGAGCGGAACAGGCCCAGCGGGATCAGCGGCTCCTTCACCTTGGTCTCCCAGAAGGCGAAGAGCGCGAAGCCCAGGACCGACGCGGCGATGAAGGTCCACGTCTTTCCGTCGCCCCAGCCCCACGCCGGGGCCTTGATGAGGGCCCAGACCAGGCAGAACATCGCGGCCGACAGCAGGGCGATGCCGAGGATGTCGAAGGAGCGCGGGGCGTTCTCGGCACGGTGGTCGAGCAGGATCAGGATGCCCATGACGAGGGCGAGGACGCCGACCGGCACGTTGATGAAGAACACCGACTGCCAGTTGACGTGCTCGACGAGGACACCGCCGAGGATCGGGCCGCCCGCGGTGGAGGCGCCGATGACCATGCCCCAGATACCGATGGCCATGTTGAGCTTCTCGGCCGGGAAGGTCGCCCGCAGCAGACCGAGCGCGGCCGGCATCAGCAGGGCACCGAACACGCCCTGCAGCACCCGGAAGGTGACGACGAACGCGATGCTGTCGGACAGACCGATCGCACCGGAGGCGGCCGCGAAGCCGACCACACCTATCAGGAAGGTCTGGCGGTGGCCGAAGCGGTCACCGAGCTTGCCCGCGGTGATCAGGGAGACCGCGAGGGCGAGGAAGTAGCCGTTGGTGATCCACTGCACCTCGGCGAAGGTGGCGCCGAGGTCCTGCTGGATGGCCGGGTTGGCGATGGCCACGATGGTGCCGTCGAGGGCCACCATCATGACGCCTACGGCGACGGTGATGAGCGTGAACCAGGGGTGGCCGCGCAGCCCTGAGGCCCGCGCCCCCTCCGACGGGGCGGCCGGCCTGCCGTCCTCCGGCCCCGGCTTGTCGAGCGTGGTCTGACTAGTCATACGTCGAGGCTAATGACAGCCGCTGACAATTGACAAACCGTTTCATAAGTCGGTAACTGACACAGCATGGATACCCTGCGCCAACGCAAGAAGCAGCGCACCCGTGAGGCGCTGATTCGAGCCGCCCTCGAGTTGTTCACCACCCGGGGCTACGAGGGGACGACCGTCGACGACATCACGGACGCCGTCGAGGTCTCGCAGCGCACCTTCTTCCGCTACTTCGCCAACAAGGAGGAGGCCGCCCTCGCCGTCGTCGAGATGGCCGTCGCGCACTTCACCGAGGCGGTGCGCGAGCGGCCGCCGCACGAGGCGCCGCTGGAGGCGCTGCGCCAGGCGGTCCTGGAGGGCTGGGACTCGCTCAACGAGGTGATCGAGTCCGTCGTACCGGTGGAGCTGTATCTGCAGATGTACCGGGTGATCGAGTCGACGCCGGTGCTGCTCGCCGCCCATCTGCGGCGCTCCATGGAGGTCGAGGAGACCCTGGCGCGCGTGATCGCCGAGCGCGAGGGCCTCGACGTGACGGCCGACCCGCGGCCGCGGCTCGCGGTGGCCGTCTTCAGCGGGGTGATGCGGGTGACGGAACGGCAGTGGAGCGCGGCCGCGGACTTCAGCCTGGACGCGATGCGGACGCTCACCGTTTCGTATCTCGAACAGGTGGGTCCAGCACTGACGGAGAACTGGCGAACACACTGAGGTCATCGACACGCTCACCGAAACGTGACCTCTGTCACTCGGTTAACGCGAGACCCTCTCGTTCTCCTAGTGTGTCCTTTCAGTGACTTCCTTCGACACCTCTCCCCAACTGAACGCGTCGCGCGCACTGCTCGCGCTGGCCGTGGTGTTCGTGATGCTCGCGACCACCGGCTGGACCGCCCTGCGCAACCAGCGGACCACGACCGAGCTCCAGAGCTCGATCAGCTCCTGGGAGCACGGCCGGATAGCGGGGCACCAGCTGCCCGACCCGGACGACTCGACCTCCGCCGCGCTCTCGCGCTTCTTCGCCTCGCTGACCGCTCAGCAGCGCTCCGCCCTCGCCCGCCGCTATCCCCTCGCGGTCGGCAACATGAACGGCGCCCCCGTCGAGCTGCGCTACCGCGCCAACCGCATCGCGCTCGGCCAGGCCCGCAAGGTCGAGCTGAAACGCATGCACGACAGCCGGCTCTCGGCCGACGGGCAACGCCAGGCGGGCAACCGTATGCAGCGCTTCGAGACGCTGATGAACACCAAGCGCAAGATCCTCGCCTTCGACCCGGCGGGCTCCGGGCGGGTCGCCGAGGTCTTCGGCGATCTGGACAAGGCGCAGCGGATCTCGGTCGTCGTCCCCGGCGTCGACACCGATCTGCTCACCTTCCAGCGCACCTACCGCAAGTACTCGGCCCCGGTCGGCATGGCCAAGTCGCTGTACGCCGCGGAGAAGGCGGCGAGCCCCTCGACGCGTACGGCCGTCATCGCCTGGGCCGACTACACCGCCCCCGGCGGCCTCGGCCTCGACTCGGCGACCGCGACCCGCGCCAAGGGCGGCGCCGTCCGGCTGAACGCGCTGGTGCGCGCGCTGCCCGGCAGCACGCCCGTCTCCCTGTTCTGCCACAGCTACGGCTCGGTGGTGTGCGGTGTCGCCGCGCACACCCTGCCGGAGCGGGTGGCCGACATCGCGGTGGCCGGCAGCCCCGGGATGCGGGTCACCAACGCCGCCCAGCTGCACACCTCGGCCCAGGTGTGGGCGATGCGGGACGCCGACGACTGGATCCAGGACGTGCCGTACCTGGAGCTCGGCGGTCTGGGCCACGGTGCCGACCCGGTGTCCTCCGCGTTCGGGGCACGGGTGCTTTCGGCGGCGGACGCGAAGGGGCACAGCGGCTATTTCGAGCCGGGTACCGAGAGCCTGCTGAACTTCGCCGAGATCGGCGTCGGCGCATATCGCTCGGTGCACTGTGCCACGGACGACGAGGCCTGCCGCGCCGGTTTGTCCGGCACCGTGGCGGGCTGACGCGCGTAGAGACGCAGGAATTGCGGTCTGCGCAGGGAGGCGACGGAGGAGCTCGTGCCGCATACGATGAGCCGCATGGGTGACGTACTGGCCGGATTTCATGCCGCCTGGGAGTTCGAGTCCGACTCCGTCCTCATCCGTTACGAGCGGGGGATTCGAACACCCAAGCTCTTCCAGTCCCTGGGAGAGCGACGGATCCCCCTCTCGGCACTGTCCGGTGTGACACTCACCCCCGGCAAGCGCGGCACGGTGGTGCTGCGCGCCGAACCCCGCCCCGGCGCCGACCCGTTGATGGAGGCGGCCGCGGGACAGCTGAAGGAAGGGTGCGACCCGTACCGCCTCGTGCTGCCCGCCGAGCGGGAGGTGCTCGCCGAGTACTACGCCGACGAGTTGCGTGCCCTGCTGAAGCCGGACGACGGCGAGCCGGCCGAGCGGTTTCTCGTCCCGGCGCCCGAAGTACCGCTGTCCTTCAAGGCGTACGACGGCAAGGCGTCCTTCGACGGGAAGACCGTGCACTTCCGGTGGTTCTGGACGGGCGCGTCCTCGGCGAAGTGGAAGGCCGGCGACCAGAGTTTCCCGGTCACCGACCTCGGTGGCGTGGAGTGGCGCTCGCCCGAGGTGTTCGAGGGGCATCTGCGGCTGATCCCGCGGGACGGCGACGGGCAGCCGGTGCAGGCCGACCAGGATCCGGCCGCCGTGGTGTTCGGGCTCGGGTACGGGCCGGTGCACGAGTCGTTGCCGTTCGCCGCGGCGGTCCTGGCGGCGGTCCGGGAGCGGGGGCCCGTCGCGGCGGTGCCGGCCAGTGCGCCGAGGCGCGATCCGGCCGACATCGCCGAGCGCATTCGTCATCTCGGGGAGCTGCACCAAGCGGGGCTTGTCACGGACGAGGAGTTCTCCGTGAAGAAAGCGGAGTTGTTGGCTGAGCTCTGAGGTGCGTTGTTCTACTCACGGCCGGCAGAGGTGAACGTCATGTCCGCGTAGCGGTCGCCTGCCACCTTTGCCGCGATCGGCTCCAGCAACGCCAGCTGCTCTTCCGTGAGTTCGATCCTGGTGGCCGCTACGTTCTCTGCCACACGGCTCGCCTTCGTCGTACCCGGGATCGGAACGACTGTCAGACCATGAACGTCGGCCTGGTGCTGGACCCAGGCCAGGGCTATCTGGCCCAGGGAGGCACCGTGGGCCTCTGCCACTGTGCGGATCTGTTCCAGGAGGGCCGCGTTCGTGGCCGCGTTGTCGCCGGTGAAGCGGGGCTGGTGGCGGCGGAAGTCGTCGGCCGTCAGATCCTTGTCGGCGTCGGCGAAGGAGCCGGTCAGGAAGCCTCGGCCCAGCGGGGAGTACGGGACGAGGGCGACGCCCAGGTCGCGGGCGGCCGGGACCACGCCCGTCTCGATGTCGCGGCTGAACAGGGACCACTCCGACTGCACGGCCGCGATGGGGTGGACGGCCTGGGCCGTACGCAGCTCCGAGCCGGTGACCTCGCTCAGGCCCAGGTGCTTGACCTTGCCCTCGCGGACCAGGTCGGCCATGGTCGCGACGGTCTCCTCGATCGGCACGTTCGGATCGCGCCGGTGCATGTAGTAGAGGTCGATCGCGTCGACGTCCAGTCGCTTCAGGCTCGCCTCGACGGCCTGGCGGATGTACGGGGTGTCGTTGCGGATGACACGCCGGGTCGGCTCGTCCGGCGGGATCGACAGGGCGAACTTCGTGGCGATGACGACCTCGTCGCGGTGGGCCTTGAAGAACGGCGAGAGGAACTTCTCGTTCTCCCCCGCGCCGTAGGCGTCCGCCGTGTCGTAGAGCGTGACGCCCAGTTCCAGGGCCCGCTCCAGGGTCGCCCGGGACGCGTCCGCGTCCGTGGGGCCGTACGCGAAGCTCATGCCCATGCAGCCCAGGCCCTGCACGCCCACCTCGGGGCCGTCGGCGCCCAGTCGTGCGGTCGGGATCCTGTGGTCGGTCATCCGGCCTTCTCCGTTTCGTAGCGGTGACCGGCGTCGGCGTAGAAGCTGATCTTCCGGTCGAGCACGGCGAGCGTGTCCTGCAGTTCCGTGATCCGGGACAGGACGTCCCGGCGGGTCGACTCCAGCAGTTCGAAGCGCTCGCCGAAGGTGTGGTCGCCCTCGCGGACCAGTTCCGCGTAGCGCACCATGTCGGCGACCGGCATCCCCGTGAGCCGGAGCTTGCCGACGAAGTCGAGCCAGTCCAGGTCGCGGTTGCTGTAGCGGCGCTGGCCGGTGTGCGAGCGGTCGATGTGCGGCATCAGGCCGATGCGCTCGTACCAGCGCAGCGTGTGCGCGGTCAGCCCGGTGAAGGCGACGACCTCGCTGATCGTGTAGCTGTCCTGGCCCTGGGGGCGCCGGTGCGGGTGCGGCGGGGCGCTGCAGCTGTCGGTCCTGGTACCCGTCGTGGTGGTCTCCATCACCGTCATGACCTCAACGCTATGACCTTGGAGTGCACTCCAAGCAAGCGAATCCGGTAAGAATTCGCGGGACGCCGGCCGGGCGGGGTGGCTAGTGCCGCATCAGGCAACGTTCGCCCTGTCCACGACCTCGCGGAGTCGTTCGTCGGCGGCATGCTTGTTCCGCCAGATGATGTAGCGGCGGATCATGCTTCCCTGTTCTTTGTGGCTGGTGTGGTCGGTGCCGTCGAGTGCGAAGTAGCGCAGGGCGGTGAACTGGGCCTCGATCCGGTTGAGCCAGGAGCTGTTGGTCGGGGTGTAGGCGATCTCCACGTTGTTGGCCGCCGCCCACGTCGCGACCCGCTGGCAGCGCTTTGTCGTCAGGTGCGGTGAGTAGTTGTCGCAGATGATCGCCATGCGTATGTCCTGTGGGTGCAGGGAGCGCAGGTAGCGGCAGAACTCCAGGAACTTCGACCTGTTCTTGGTCTTCTTGATGTGCCCGTAGAGCTGGTCCTTGGCCAGGTCGTAGGCGGCGAACAGGTGGCGGACCCCGTGCGGGCGGGTGTAGGTCGCCCGGCGCCGAGGCCGGGGTTCACGGTCGGGATCCTTGTGCCGGCCGCCGCGTTCGGCCCACTGCCGTCCGGGGTGTGGCTGGAGGTTGAGCGGCCCGAACTCGTCCATGCAGAAGACGACTTCGGGCTCGCCGTCCTCGGCTATGACCTCGCCGTCGGCGATCGCGTAGAGATGCTCGACCCGGGCCTTCTTGGCCGCGTAGTCCGGGTCGCGTGAGGCCTTCCAGGTCTTCACGCGTTGAAACGAGACGCCCTCCTCGCGGAGCAGGACCCGAAGGCCCTCGTAGCTGATGTCGTCGACCACCCCCTCGGCGACCAGGAAGTCGGCCAGCTTGGCCAGGCTCCAGGTCGAGAACGGCAGGCCATGCTCGGCCGGCTTGGACTTGGCGATCTTCTTGATCTCCCGGCGCTCGGGGAGGGTGAAGGTTCTGGGCCTGCCGCCCTTGTACTTCGGATAGAGCGAGTTGAATCCGTCCGCGTTGAAGTTGTGGATCACATCCCGGACCCGGTCCTGGCTGGTGAACGTCACCTCGGCGATCTTCGCCACCGGCATGCCCTGCGCGGATAACAGCACCATCTGGGCCCGCCGCCAGGTCACCACCGAACCGGTACCCCTGCGGATGATCCGCAGCAGTCGCCTGCCCTCATCGTCATCAATCTCCCGGACCCGCACACGTTCAGCCACGTGATCATTCTGGCTGTCTGATGCCGCCCGGCGCAGCAACCCAGCGATACGTCATGACAGGGCGAACGTTGCCTGATGCGGCACTAGCGTGCGGGACATGAGTCTCGTACGACGTGCTGGAGCCGAGGACGCCCGGGAAGTGCTGCGACTTCGGCAGGTGATGATCGACTCGATGGCCGGTGCCGATCCGTCCACGCAGTGGCATGCCGGGGCGCTGCCCGTGCTGAAGGGGCGGCTGGCGGAACCGGACGGGGACTTCGCGGCGTTCGTCGTGGATCACCCCGAGCGGCCGGGGGCGTTGGCGGCACTGGCGGTCGGGACGCTGGAGTACCGGATCGGACGGGCGGACAATCCGCACGGGCGGGTCGGGTACGTCTTCAGCGTCGCGACCGACCCCGACGCCCGCCGTCGCGGTTACGCGCGGGCGTGCATGACCGAACTGCTGGTCTGGCTCCGCGAGCGGGGCGCCACCCAGGTCGATCTGAACGCCTCCGCCGACGCCGAGCCGCTCTACGCCTCCCTCGGCTTCGTCCGCAAGCCCGACCCCTCGATGCGGCTGGCACTGTGACCGGCATAGTCTCGACGGCATGTCGCTGAAGAGCCTCGCCCTGATCGAGAACTGGCCGGTTCCGACCGCCGCCGCGGCCGTCGTACGGGCGGACGGGACCCTGCTCGGTACGCACGGTCCCGTCGGGCACCGCTTCCCGCTGGCGTCGGTCACCAAGCCGCTCGCGGCGTACGCGGCGCTCGTCGCGTACGAGGAGGGCGCGATCGAGCTCGACGAGCCGGCCGGGCCCGCGGGGTCGACGGTGCGGCATCTGCTGGCGCACACGTCGGGGCTCGCGTTCGACGAGCACCGGGTCATGGCACCGGCCGGGGAGCGGCGGCTGTACTCCAACGCCGGGTTCGAGCAGTTGGGCGACCACATCGCCAAGGCGACGGACATCGCGTTCGCGGAGTATCTGCGGCAGGCGGTGCTGGAGCCGTTGGGCATGGTGTCGACCTCGCTGGAGGGGTCGCCCGCCAAGGACGGGGTCTCGACGGTCGAGGATCTGGTCCGGTTCGCCGCGGAGGTCCAGGCGCCTCGGCTGCTGGATCCCCGTACGGTCGCCGACGCGATGACCGTCCAGTACCCGGGTACCAAGGGTGTGCTGCCGGGGTACGGGCATCAGAGCCCCAACGACTGGGGGCTCGGCTTCGAGATCCGTGACTCCAAGTCCCCGCACTGGACGGGGTCTTCGTCCTCCCCCCGTACCTTCGGGCACTTCGGGCAGTCCGGTACGTTCCTGTGGATCGACCCCGTCGCGGGCGCGGCCTGCGTGGCACTGACGGACCGTGCGTTCGGTCCCTGGGCGATCGAGGCATGGCCACTGTTCACGGACGCGGTACTCACGGACCTGCGGGGCTGAGCCCGTTTCCCTCGCCCCCGCCGCCCCTACCCGTCCCATCCCTGGGGGCTGCGCCCCCAGACCCCGCTGTCGGCCCTGAACGGGCCTCGTCCTCAAACGCCGGACGGGCTGAAAAGCAAAGACACGGACCGGCGTCAGCAAATCCAGCCCCTCCGCGCTAATTCAGCCCCTCCGGCGTTTGAGGAGCGGGGGTTCAGGGGGCAGCGCCCCCTGGGGGCGGGGTTGAAGGGGCGGCATGCCCCTGGAGGATGGGAATGGGTAGGGGCGGCGGGGGCGGATCAGAGTGCCCGGGCCAGTGGGTCCTACATCTCCCAGATCAGGAGTTCCGCTGCCGTCAGAGCTGCCGTGTCCAGGGCCTCGGCGTTCGTGACGCGGGCCGCGTCGCCCGGGCGCAGGTGTTCGCCGGCCAGGTGTACTTCGCCGCGGACGACATGGACGTAGAGGTGTCGGCCGTCCGGGAGCGCCGTACGCTCGCCCGTCGCGAGGCGTCGTACGTGCAGCATCGCCGCCGCCTCCGGGACGGCGTACGGCGTCGAGTCGGCGATGCCACGGACGATCTCGTAGCACGGCTCGCCGCCGGGTTCCAGGGGGGCCAGCCACATCTGCACGAAGGTCAGCGGGGTGTCGCCGTCGTTGCGCTCCACGTGGCGGACGCCCGCGGCCGAGCTGAGGCGCTGCACGTCCCCGGGCCGCACGGTCGTCTCGTGGCCCGTCGAGTCGCGGTGGGTGAGCTCGCCCTCGACCACCCAGGTCACGATCTCGGTGTGGCTGTGCGGATGCTCGTCGAACCCGGCGCCGGGTTGGAGCCGCTCCTCGTTGCAGGCGATCACCGCGCCGAAACGGAGGTTGCCGGGGTCGTAGTGCGGACCGAAGGAGAAGGCGTGGAAGGACTCGATCCCGGTCGCCGGATCGCCCCCCGGGTAGCGCTCAGCGGCGCGCCGTACGTCCATCACGGACCCCACCGTAGCCCTCACCCGGTACCCGGCGGAGCGCACTCACGTCCGGATAAGGCAGTCTTGTCCCGTGCCCGAACCCGAAGCCAGCAACACCGAAGCCTTCGCACGTGACTCCCATCCGCACTCGGCGACCCTGAAGCGGCTGGAGAAGTCGGCCGGGTCCCTGGCGGCGCAGGCCATCGCGCGGATGGACGAGACGCTGTCGTGGTACCGGGTCATGCCCCCGGAGAACCGTTCCTGGATCGGGCTGGTCGCGCAGGCCGGTATCGCCGCGTTCACCGAGTGGTTCCGGCATCCCGACGCCCCGCAGGCGATCTCCACCGATGTGTTCGGAACCGCTCCGCGCGAGCTGACCCGGGCCATCACGCTGCGGCAGACCGTGGAGATGGTGCGCACCACCATCGAGGTCATGGAGTCCGCCATCGACGAGGTGGCCGCTCCCGGTGACGAGTCCATCCTGCGCGAGGCCCTTCTCGTCTACGCCCGCGAGATCGCCTTCGCCACCGCCCAGGTCTACGCCCAGGCCGCCGAGGCACGCGGTGCCTGGGACGCCCGGCTGGAATCGCTGGTCGTCAACGCCGTGCTCAGCGGCGAGGCCGACGAGGGGGCGGTCTCCCGGGCCGCCGCGCTCGGCTGGAACGCGCCCGAGCATGTGTGTGTCGTCCTCGGCACCGCTCCCGACGGGGACTCCGAGCTCACCGTCGAGGCCATTCGGCGGGCCGCCCGGCATGCCAAGCTCCAGGTGCTCACCGGGGTGCTCGGAGACCGGCTCGTCGTCATCGCCGGCGGCAGCGACAATCCGCTCGCCGTCGCCAAGTCGCTGATCGGGCCTTATGCGGCCGGACCCGTGGTCGCGGGGCCCGTCGTACCCGATCTGCTGGCCGCCACCCGGTCCGCGCAGGCCGCCGCGGCGGGGCTCAAAGCCGGTACTGCCTGGCAGGACGCCCCGCGCCCGGTACTGGCGGACGATCTGCTTCCGGAGCGCGCCATCGCGGGTGACCCGAGCGCGCGCGAGCAGTTGGTGGAGGAGATCTACAGACCACTGGAGGAAGCCGGTTCAGCTCTCCTGGAGACGCTCTCGGTCTATCTCGAACAGGCGAGCAGTCTCGAAGGCGCGGCCCGGATGCTCTTCGTCCATCCCAACACCGTGCGCTACCGGCTCCGACGTGTGACTGACGTCACCGGCTGGTCGCCCTCCGACGTACGTTCCGCGTTCACGCTGCGGATCGCCCTCATCCTGGGGCGTCTGGTCGACGGCGATATCCAGCTCTAGGCTTTTGTCGGGGGTCCACAAAACCCCCTCGTGTTCTTCGTCCCTGTCCCCACGGGCGGGCATGCCCGTCCACAAGAGAGAGTGTGAGAGTGCTCGTACTCGTCGCTCCCGGCCAGGGCGCCCAGACGCCCGGCTTCCTGACCCCCTGGCTCGAACTCCCCGGTGCCGCCGACCGCGTCGCCGCGTGGTCGGACGCCATCGGCCTGGACCTCGCCCACTACGGGACCCAGGCCGACGCGGACGAGATCCGTGACACCTCGGTGGCCCAGCCGCTGCTGGTCGCCGCCGGGATCCTGTCCGCCTCGGCACTCGGTGCCGTCACCCCGGGCGCCGTCGCGGGCCACAGCGTCGGTGAGTTCACCGCCGCCGCCTTCGCCGGTGTCCTCGACGACACCGCCGCGCTGACCCTCGTACGCAAGCGCGGTCTGGCCATGGCCGAGGCCGCCGCGATCACCGAGACCGGGATGTCGGCGCTGCTCGGCGGCGACCCCGAGGTGAGCGTCGCGCACCTGGAGAAGCTGGGCCTGACTCCGGCGAACGTGAACGGCGCCGGCCAGATCGTGGCCGCCGGCACCATGGAGCAGCTCGCCGCGCTGAACGAGGACAAGCCCGAGGGCGTCCGCAAGGTCGTCCCGTTGAAGGTGGCCGGCGCCTTCCACACGCACCACATGAGCCCCGCGGTCGACACGCTGGCGAAGGCCGCCGAGGCCCTTACGCCCGCCGACCCGAAGCTCCCCTACGTCTCGAACAAGGACGGGCAGACGGTCGCCACCGGCGCCGAGGTCCTCGCGCGACTGGTCGGCCAGGTCGCCAACCCGGTCCGCTGGGACCTGTGCATGGAGACCTTCAAGGAGCTCGGTGTCACGGCCCTGATCGAGGTGTGCCCCGGCGGCACCCTCACCGGTCTCGCCAAGCGCGCGCTGCCCGGCGTGAAGACGCTGGCGCTCAAGTCCCCCGCCGACCTCGACGCCGCTCGCGAGCTCATCGCAGAGCACAGCGCCTGAAAAGGAGCCAGAGAGCAATGTCGAAGATCAAGCCCAGCAAGGGCGCCCCGTACGCGCGGATCCTCGGTGTCGGTGGCTACCGGCCGACGAGGGTCGTGCCGAACGAGGTGATCCTCGAGACGATCGACTCGTCCGACGAGTGGATCCGCTCGCGCTCCGGCATCGAGACCCGGCACTGGGCGAGCGACGAGGAGACCGTCGCCGCGATGTCGATCGAGGCGTCCGGCAAGGCGATCGCCGACGCCGGGATCTCCGCCGAGCAGATCGGTGGCGTGATCGTCTCGACCGTGTCGCACTTCAAGCAGACCCCGGCCGTCGCCACCGAGATCGCCCACAAGCTCGGCACGGACAAGGCGGCCGCCTTCGACATCTCGGCCGGCTGCGCGGGCTTCGGCTACGGCCTGACCCTCGCCAAGGGCATGATCGTCGAGGGTTCGGCGGAGTACGTCCTGGTGATCGGCGTGGAGCGGCTCTCCGACCTGACCGACCTGGAGGACCGTGCCACGGCCTTCCTGTTCGGTGACGGGGCCGGCGCGGTCGTCGTGGGCCCCTCCCAGGAGCCGGCCATCGGCCCGACGGTGTGGGGCTCCGAGGGCGACAAGTCCGACACGATCAAGCAGACCGTGGCGTGGACCGAGTACGACAGCAAGGACAAGTTCCCCGCCATCACGCAGGAGGGCCAGGCGGTGTTCCGCTGGGCCGTCTTCGAGATGGCGAAGGTCGCCAAGGAGGCGCTGGACGTCGCCGGTATCACCGCGGACGAACTGGACGTCTTCATTCCGCACCAGGCCAACGAGCGGATCATCGACTCGATGGTGAAGACACTCAAGCTGCCGGAGACCGTCACGGTCGCGCGTGACGTACGCACCACCGGCAACACCTCGGCCGCCTCGATCCCGCTCGCGATGGAGCGGCTCCTGGCGACCGGCGAGGCGAAGAGCGGCGACACCGCGCTCGTCATCGGCTTCGGGGCGGGTCTCGTCTACGCCGCGACTGTCGTTACCCTCCCCTAGGCACTCCGTGCCGGATCAGCAACGATCCGGGCCGGAACGCACTGCCAACCCTCTGGACAACAACGAAGGAGCGCCTCTCATGGCCGCCACTCAGGAAGAGATCGTCGCCGGTCTCGCCGACATCGTCAACGAGATCGCCGGCATCCCGGTTGAGGACGTCCAGCTGGACAAGTCCTTCACCGACGACCTGGACGTCGACTCGCTGTCCATGGTCGAGGTCGTCGTCGCCGCCGAAGAGCGCTTCGACGTCAAGATCCCGGACGAGGACGTCAAGAACCTCAAGACGGTCGGCGACGCCACCGACTACATCCTGAAGAACCAGGGCTGATCCCCGGATCAGTCCATTGCCCCGCCACCCGGCGGTGGCGCCGCTGAATCCTCGTAATCGTTGGAGAAAGATTTCCCGTGAGCCCGACCAATCGCACCGTGGTCGTCACCGGTATCGGCGCAACCACACCGCTGGGTGGCGACGCAGCCTCTACCTGGGAGGGTCTGGTCGCCGGCAAGTCCGGCGTGAAGCCCCTGGAGCAGGAGTGGGCGGCCGACCAGGCCGTCCGTATCGCGGCGCCCGTCGCCGTGGAGCCGACCGAGGTCATCCCGCGTCCGCAGGCCCGGCGCCTGGACCGGTCGGCGCAGTTCGCGCTGGTCGCCGCCCAGGAGGCGTGGGCCGACGCGGGCTTCACCGGCAAGGCCGGTGAGGACACCGCCGTCGACGCCGACCGCCTCGGTGCGGTCATCGCCTCCGGCATCGGTGGCGTCACGACACTGCTCGACCAGTACGACGTGCTCAAGGAGAAGGGCGTCCGCCGCGTCTCCCCGCACACCGTCCCCATGCTCATGCCGAACGGCCCGTCCGCCAACGTGGGTCTCCTCGTCGGCGCCCGCGCCGGTGTGCACACCCCGGTCTCCGCGTGCGCCTCGGGCGCCGAGGCCATCGGCTACGCCATCGAGATGATCCGCACCGGCCGCGCCGACGTCGTCATCGCGGGCGGCACGGAGGCGGCGATCCACCCGCTGCCGATCGCCGCGTTCGGCAACATGATGGCGATGTCGAAGAACAACGACGACCCGCAGGGCGCCTCGCGTCCCTACGACACCGCGCGTGACGGCTTCGTGCTCGGCGAGGGCGCCGGCGTGATCGTCCTGGAGTCCGCGGAGCACGCCGCCCGGCGCGGTGCGCGCGTGTACGCCGAGGCGGTCGGCCAGGGCATCTCCGCCGACGGCCACGACATCGTGCAGCCCGAGCCGGAGGGCCGCGGTATCGCCCAGGCCTTGCAGAACCTGCTCGCCGGCTCCGACCTGAACCCGGCGGAGATCGTGCACGTCAACGCGCACGCCACCTCGACGCCGGCCGGTGACGTGGCCGAGCTGAAGGCGCTGCGCAAGGTGTTCGGCGACGAGGCCGACCACTTCGCGGTGTCCGCCACGAAGTCCATGACGGGTCACCTGCTGGGTGGCGCCGGCGGTGTGGAGTCCGTGGCGACGATCCTCGCCCTCTACAACCGTCTCGCCCCGCCGACCATCAACGTCGAGAACCTCGACCCGGAGGCGGAGGCCAACGCCGACATCGTCCGCGGTGAGGCGCGCAAGCTGCCCGTCGAGGGCCGTATCGCCGCGCTGAACGACTCGTTCGGGTTCGGCGGCCACAACGTGGTGCTGGCGTTCCGTACGGTCTGAGAGGCCTCCGTACGCAACTGAAGGGCCTCCACCGGTCGGTGGGGGCCCTTCGGCTTGTCCGGATTCCTAGACGACCTGGTGCAGCCAGCGGACCGGGGCGCCCTCTCCCGCGTATCTGAAGGGCTCCAACTCGTCGTCCCACGGCTTGCCCAGGAGCTTGGCGATCTCCGCTTCCAGGTTGGTCTCGCCGCCCTGTGAGCGGGCCAGTGCCGCTCTCAGGCGGTCCTCGGGGATCAGGATGTCGCCGTGGATGCCCGTCACCGCGTGGTAGATGCCGAGGTCGGGGGTGCAGCTGTAGCGCTCGCCCTCGGCGGTGGGGCAGGGCTCGGCCGTCACCTCGAAGCGCAACAGGTGCCAGCCGCGCAGGGCCGACGCCAGCTTCGACGCCGTGCCCGCCTCGCCCTTCCAGGAGAACTCCGAGCGCCAGGTGCCAGGGGCCGCCGGCTGCCGGATCCAGTCGAGGTTGACGCGCGTGCCGAGCACCCCGGCGACGGCCCACTCGACGTGCGGGCACAGCGCGCGCGGCGCGGAGTGCACGTACAGAACTCCACGTGTCGTCACCGGGACCTCCGGGCAGAGCGGGACCATTGTGCGAATGGGCGGAACGGTGGTGGCGGCAGCCACGTTGATGGCGAGGCTACCGTGCGGCGGCGCAAGGAGTGTGACGTACCGTCGGTCCCGGTGCCCCGAAACGCCCGCCATTCACCCAGCAGGACGCTAGTAGGGGTGTGAGCCGTTGCACGGCGACGGCTGGTGAGGGTCGGGAACTCCCGTGCGTTGGTATGGAGGGGGACGAAGTTCGCAGGGGATTGCATGTCGACCGAGGGGACCACCAGGGGATGCGCAAGCGCAGGCACCACTCGCGTGCCGTTCTCGCCGTCGTGACGGCGGCCGTCCTGGGCGCCGCCGGCTGTGACGCCGTCGGCGGCAACGAGTCGGCACCGTCCGGCACCGAGGCGCAGAGAGCGAAGCCCTCCCCCACTGCGACGACGCCCGCCTGGGACTCCAGCCCGTCCTCCCTCGCCGCCGTGGGCGACTCCATCACCCGCGGCTTCGACGCCTGTTCGCTCCTCCAGGACTGCCCGGAGGCCTCCTGGGCGACGGGCAGCCGTGCCGAGGTAGACAGTCTCGCCGTACGGCTGCTGGGGTCGGCGAAGGCGGTCTCCCACAGCTGGAACTACGCGGTCAGCGGGGCGCGGATGAGCGATCTGGCCGGGCAGATGGCGCAGGCCGCGGCGAAGAGGCCCGGGCTGGTGACGGTGATGGCGGGGGCCAATGACGCGTGCCGGGACTCCACCTCGCTGATGACGTCCGTGGCCGACTTCCGGGCACAGTTCGAGGACGCGATGAGCACCCTGCGCGACGCGGCGCCGAAGGCGCAGGTGTACGTGGCGAGCGTGCCGAACCTGAAGCGGCTGTGGTCCGAGGGGCGCGCCAACCCGATGGGCAAGCAGGTGTGGAAGCTCGGGATATGCCCGTCGATGCTGGGCGACGCGGATGCCGTGGACACGGCGGCGACCGAGCGGCGCGACACCGTGCAGGACCGGGTGGAGGCGTACAACAAGGTCCTGGAGGAGGTCTGCGCCAAGGACGAGCGGTGCCGTTTCGACGGGGGCGCGGTGTACGAGTTCCGGTTCGGCACGGAGCAGCTGAGCCATATCGACTGGTTCCACCCGAGTGTGAACGGGCAGGCCAGGCTGGCCGAGATCGCCTACCGGGAGGTCACGGCGGAGAAGGCGTGACCTAAAGTTTTGAACATGAGTGAACTCTTCGGCACACTTTCCGACGGCACCCCGGTCCACCGCTGGACGCTGGAGCGGGCCGGCGTGCGGGTCAGGGTGCTGTCGTACGGCGGGATCGTGCAGTCCGCCGAGGTCCCGGACCGGGACGGGGGCACCGGGAACGTGGTGCTGGGGTTCGCGGAGCTGGACGGATATCTCACGCACACCGGGCCCTACTTCGGTGCGCTGATCGGCCGGTACGCGAACCGGATCGCCGGCGGCCGCTTCCCGCTGGACGGTGTGACGTACGCGCTGGCGCCCAACAGCGCGCCGAACTGCCTGCACGGCGGCGGGCGCGGCTTCGACAAGCGGGTGTGGGACGTGGCGCCCGTCGAGCACGGCATCCGGCTCTCCCGGGTCAGTCCGCACGGCGAGGAGGGCTTCCCGGGCCGGCTGGAGGTCTCGGCGACGTACACGCTGGACGCGGAGGGTGCGCTGCGGATCGCGTACGAGGCGGTGACGGACGCGCCGACGGTGCTCGCCCTGACGAACCACAGCTACTTCAACCTGGCCGGCTCCGGTGACGCGTGCGGCCATGAACTGCGGATCGCCGCCTCCCGGTTCACACCGGTCGACGCGGTCGGGATCCCGACCGGGGTGCTCCAGGACGTGACCGGCGGGCGCTTCGACTTCCGGGAGAGCCGGAAGGTGGGTTCGGGGTACGACCACAACTTCGTCCTCGACAAGGGTCTGACGCGGTCGCCGGCCGAGGTCGCCGAGCTGCACGACCCCTCCACCGGGCGGGTGCTGACGGTGTCCACCACCGAGCCGGGCCTGCAGCTGTACACCGCGGACCACCTGGAGGAGCCCTTCGTGCCCTGCGAGGGTGTCGCGCTGGAGACCCAGCACTTCCCGGACTCCCCGAACCGGCCGGAGTTCCCGAGCACGGTGCTGCGGCCGGGCGAGGTGTTCCGGTCGGAGACGGTGTACGCGTTCTCCACGCGCTGAGGCCCCGCCGAGGGTTGCGGAGAACCACAAGCCCCGGCCCGGGTGTCAGGTCCCGGACCGGGGCTGCTCAGGGGGAGTCCTGCTCCCGGATCAGACGTTAATCGTGGCGGTGAGGCGACGGTCCGTGATCGAGCGGCCGATCTGGATCTCGTACGAACCCTTCACAAACGACCATGAGCCCTCCGCGCCCTCTCCCCCGGTCCATGTCTCGAAGGCGCGGCGCGGGATCTCGACGGTGACCTCCGCGCTCTCGCCGGGCGCGGCCTCGACACCGGCGAAGCCGGCCAGCAGGCGCTCGGGGCGGTCGGGGCCGGGAGCGTCGGTGGGGGCGAGGTAGACCTGGACGACCTCGCGGCCGGTGCGCCGGCCGGAGTTGCGGAGGCGGACGCGGACCGTGGTGCCCTCGACCTGGACGGACTCATACGTCCAGTCGGTGTAGCCGAGGCCGTGGCCGAAGGGGTACGAGGGGAGGCGGCCCTCCTTCGCCCAGGCGCGGTAGCCGATGAACACGTCCTCGGTGTACGGGAGTTCGCCGTCGGCGGGGATCACCCGGGTGACCGGGGCGGCCTCCAGGGAGCCCCAGGTCGTGGGCAGGCGACCGCCGGGCTCGTGGGCTCCGGTGAGGACGTCGGCCAGGGCGGCACCGCCCTCCTGGCCGGGGAACCAGCTCAGGAGGACGGCGGCGACGTCGTCGCGCCAGGGCAGTTCGACCGGGGAGCCGGAGTTGACGACGACCACGGTGTTGGGGTTGGCGGCGGCGACGGCGCGGACGAGGTCGTCCTGGCGGCCGGGCAGTTCGAGGTCCCCGCGGTCGAAGCCCTCGGACTCGACGCGGTCGGTGGTGGCGACCACGACGACGGCGGTGTCGGCGTTCCGGGCGGCCTCGACGGCCTCGGCGATCAGTTCGTCGCCGTCGCGCCGCGGCTCCTGGTGGGCGAGCGCGAAGGCGATGACCATGAACGGGATGCCCTCGGGCAGCTGGAAGACGTAGGTGAGGGAGACCTCGACCGGCTCGCCCGCGGTCAGTTCGACCTCGCCGTGCGGTACCGGGGAGCCGAAGAACGCCTCGAAGGGGTCGCTGGTGTCGGCGGGGAGCTGGAGGTCGTCGTAGTACGTCGTGCCGTCGACGGTGAGGGTGAAGGCGCCGACGCCCTTGATGCCGAAGGTGTGGGTGCCGCTCTCGCGCGGGGTGAAGGTGCCGGTCAGCTCGATGGTGTGGAGCGTGTCGTGGGTGACGCCGTCGGGGAGGTCGTTGCCCATCCACTGGATCTGGCCGTTGGGGGCGTTGCCGGTGCCGATGACGTTGCCGTCGATGTCGCGGCAGACGGCGCGCAGGGTGAAGCCCTTGTCTGCGACCGCGAGTTCGGTGTTGGGGTCGGCGCCGACGGCGTAGGTGAGGGTGCCCTCGGGGAGGGCGGCGGTGAGGCCGTCGAGCGGGGAGACGATGCGGGGCGGGAAGACGGTGGCGGAGCCGCCGCCGAGGACGCGGGCGTCGCGGGCGGCGGCGCCGATCAGCGCCACGGTGCCCTGCTTCAGCGGCAGCGCGCTGTTCCCGTCGCGTACCTCGTTACGGACCAGCACGAAGGCGCGGCGGGCGATCTCGCGGGCCAGCGCCTCGCCGTCGATCGTCTCCGGGAGCTCGGTGACGACCGGCTCGGCGTGCTCCAGGATGCCCACGCGGGCGGCGAGCCGCAGGACGTTGCGTACCGCCTCGTCGACCTTGGCCTCCTCGACCTCGCCGTCGCGGACGGCCTGGGCGAGGGCCTCGCCGTACACGGTCTGCGGGCCCGGCATGGCGACGTCGAGGCCGCCCTCGATGGCGCCCTTCGTCGAGCGGGCGGCCATCCAGTCGGAGACGTTGTAGCCGTCGAAGCCCCACTCGCCGCGCGCGATCTCGTTCACGAGGTGGTGGTGCTCGGTCATCGTCACGCCGTTGACCTGGTTGTACGCGGTCATGATGCCCCACGGGCGGGCGTTCTCGACGATGAGCTCGAAGGGCCGCAGGTAGAGCTCGCGCAGGGCGCGCTCGGAGACGACGTTGTTGACCGTGAAGCGGTCGGTCTCGGCGTCGTTGGCGACGAAGTGCTTGACGGTGGTGCCGACTCCGCCGGACTGGACGCCGTTCACATAGCCCGCGCCGATGAGTCCGGTGAGGTACGGGTCCTCGCTGTAGGCCTCGAAGTGGCGGCCGCCGAGCGGGGAGCGGTGCAGGTTGACGGTGGGGGCGAGCAGGACGTGGACGCCCTTGCGGCGGGCCTCCTGGGCGAGCAGCGCGCCGGCGCGGCGGGCGAGTTCGGGGTCCCAGGTGGCGCCGAGCGCGGTCGGGGACGGCAGCGCGATCGAGGGGTCGTCGGCGGTCCAGCGCACGCCTCGGACGCCGATCGGCCCGTCGGACATGACGAGCGACTCGAGGCCGATCTCGGGCAGGGCGGGCAGCGTCCACATGTCCTGGCCGGCCAGCAGCCGGGCCTTCGCGTCCAGGTCGAGCTTGCCGAGGGCCGCCTCGACGGCAGCCTCGCGTGCCTGGTCCGCGCGAGTGGTGGATTGGGTGCCCGCCATGGGGTCCTCCTGGTGTCGGGTCCGTGCCGTTCCCCCATCGTGCACCCGTTACCTGTAGACCGGTAGGTTTCGTTATCTGGCCGTTATATATGGCATGGGGTCATGCCGTACGGTGACCCCATGAACGCCAGGGTCAGGAGTGAGGAACGGCGCGCGGAGATCGTCCGGGCGGCCCTGGAGGTGATCGCCGAGCGCGGCTACCGCGGGGCGAGCCTGGCCGCCGTGGCGGAGCGCGTCGGGCTCACCCAGCAGGGGCTGCTGCACCACTTCCCCACCAAGGAAGCACTGCTGGTCACCGTGCTCAAGGAGCGGGACCAGTGGGACGCGGTGCCGGACACCCAGTGGCGGATCGACCTGCTCGCCTCGCTCGTCGAGTACAACGCGATGCGGCCCGGCATCATCCAGACCTTCTCGGCGCTGCTCGGCGAGAGCGTGACGGACGGGCATCCGGCGCGCGCGTACTTCACCGAGCGCTATGCGCAGGTGCGCGAGTCGATGGCGGCGGTGCTGCGTGCCGAGTACGGGGACCGGCTGCCGAACGGGCTGACGCCCGAGCGGACGGCTCCGCTGCTGGTGGCGGTCATGGACGGGCTCCAGTACCAGTGGCTCCTCGACCCCGAGTCGGTGGACATGCCGGGGGCGTTCCGGGACTTCCTCAGTCTGCTGGGCGAGAACCCCGGGACCCCTGAGAACCCGGCCTGACCGCGGCGACCACCTCCACCTCGATCTGCGCCTCCGGCCGGAACAGCTTCGGCACCTCGAAGGTCATGCTGGTGGGCGGGGTCCCGGTGAGGAACTCCCTGCGCACGGCGCCGTATTCCTGGAGCCTGTCGATGTCGGTGAGGTAGGTGCGGATGTTGATGATGTCCGCGAGGGTGCCGCCGTGGGCCTTCAGCAGGGCCTCGATCGTCTCGAAGACGCCCCGGCTCTGCTCGGCCAGGGTCTCCCCCTCGGCGATCTGTCCGGAGACGAACAACAGGGCGCTGCCGTCGGCCTGTTCGACTCGGGCGACCTGGGAGTAGTAGGGGCTCAGGGGCTGGGGCGCGGAGGCGGGGTTGTCGAGGGTGACCTTCATGGATTCCCTTGTCTGCGAGGTCAGGCGGTGCGGATGCGGGCCGCGGCCCGGGAGATGTCCTCGCCGGGTTCGGCGACCCGGCGGTAGTGCTCCGACGCGGCCTCGATGACGGGCAGTCGTGCCGTCTTCGTGGCCAGGTCGAGGTCCTTCAGCGCGAGCGTGGCGTCGAAGTGCACGCCCTCGGCGTGGGCGCGGGCGACGACTCCGGAGAGGGGGCCGTTCGCGAGGGCGGTGCGGGCCGTGTCGCCGTCCAGGCCGAGGGCGTCGGCGAGCCGCAGGGCTTCGGCGACCACCGCGATCCCGCTGATGACGGCCGAGTTGAGGACGAGCTTGAGGGCGGCGCCGGAGCCGAGGGTTCCCGTGCGGGTGACGTTGCCGAGGTGGGCGAGGAGGTGCTCGACGCCGGCCGTGTCACCGCCGGCGAGGATGCCGAGAGCGCCCGCGGCCGCCTTGTCGGTGCTGCCCATGACGGGGGCGTCGACGAGGGTGACGCCTTCGGGCAGTCGGGCCGCGAGGCGGTGTACGGCTTCCGGGCCGACGGTCGACATCTCGATCCAGTGGACGCCCGGCCGCAGGGCTGCCGCGGCGGCCCCCGCCACCCCCTCCAGCGCGTCCGGGCCGGCGAGCATGGTGATGACGACGTCGGCGTCCCGGACCGCGTCGGCCGGGGAGGCGGCGAGTCCGGCCCCCTCCGCGACGAGCGGTACGGCCTTCTCGGCGGTGCGGTTCCAGACGGTCAACGGGTGGCCCGCGGCGAGGAGTCGGCGGGCCATGGGGGCGCCCATGTGCCCCAGGCCGAGGAATGCGATGTGCTCCATGGCGCCGACGCTATGTCCGCCCCTGTGATGCGACAAGCGAATGTCTAGCATGGCTCCCATGCCGTCTCCGCATGAGCTGCCCGATCTCTCCACCGTCTGGCTGCGCGCCTTCCTGGAAGTCGCCCGCCGGGGTTCCTTCACGGGCGCCGCCCGGAGCCTCGGCTGGACCCAGTCCGCGGTGTCCCGGCAGATCTCCTCGCTGGAGTCGGCGCTGGGCGGGGGCCCGCTCTTCGACCGGCTGCCGCGGGGCGTACGGCTCACCGAGGCGGGCCGGGTGCTCGTGCCGCACGCGGAGGCCGTCGTCGAGGCGCTGCACGGGGCCGGGCGCGAGCTGGCGGCGCTGCGCGAAGTGGCGGGCGGGAGGCTGCGGTTCGGGGCGTTCGCCACGGCCGACGCGGCGCTGGTGCCGCGTGCGCTGGGTGCCTTCCGCGAGCGGCATCCGCGCGTGCGGGTCTCCCGCGAGGAGGGGTTCACCCCCGCGCTCCTGGAACGGCTCGCCGCCGGGCATCTGGACCTGGCGGTGGTGTCCACGACGGGCGGCGCGCCGCTGGAGCCGTACACCCTCCACCACCTCCTCGACGAGTCCCTGTACGTCGCCGTCCCGGCCGCGCATCCGCTGGCGGACGGCGGTCCGGTCCGCCTCGGCCGACTCGCCGACGCCGACTGGATCTCCGGCAGCGCACGCCCGGAGGGCACGCTCCTGGACGCGGCCCTGCGCCAGGGCTTCCGGCCGCGCGTCGCCCACGTCGTCGCCGAGTGGACCGCCAAGCAGGGCTACGTCGCCGCGGGCCTCGGCGTGACCCTGGTCCCGGCGCTGGCGGCGGAGTCGGTTCGGCCGGACGTCGCCCTGCTGCCGGTCCTGGACGAGAGGGCACCGGCGCGGGCGGTGTACGCGGCGACCGTGCGGGGACGGACGCCGGCGCCCGCGGTGGAGGCGTTCGTGGGGGCGCTGCGGGAGGCCGTGCGGCGCATCCCGGGTTGCTGAGCGGTGTGCCAAGTGCGGTCGTCCGCGGCGCCATCGTGGCTGGTCGACTACGGCACGGACGAACGCCGAGGAACCCTCTTCCTGAGTCACACCCCATGGCGTAGACCACTTCCGTCACGCATACTGCCGCCGTCGGCACCACCACGCTCCCCACGGCGACGGAAGGCTGAACTCCCTTGAATTCCCTACGTGTTCGAGTCGGTGTGATCGGGTTCGCCCTGATGGCCGGGCTCGCGATACCCCAGGCCGCCGAGGCGGCTCCCACCGCCACCGTCGAGGAACAGCGGCTCGACAAGGCCGTTCCGCAGGAGATTCTGCGGCGGTCCGGATTCGACTCCGTGGCACCGGAGTTCGCGCGGGAGCTCGGCTCGGCGCGCAGTTATGCGCAGGCCCGCCGGATCGTCGTACGCGAAGGATCCGCGCTGTGGAAGCGGGCCGTCGACCGGGCGCAGGGGCGGGGGCCGGCCGGGGGTGATCTGAGCCGGGACGACGACCGGCCGCTGTACTGGGCGCGGTTGGGGATGACGCGGGAGGTGCGGACCTGGGAGCCGGGGTTCGGGCTGGGCGACGGGCAACGGGCCGCGCTGCTGGACGAGTTGGAGCGGACCTCGCGGGGGCAGACCGCCATCCGGTATCCGTCCGGGAAGGGGATCAAGCGAATCCTCGTCACCGGGTTCGATCCGTTCACGCTGGACCGGGACGTCCGGATCTCCAATCCGTCCGGGGCGACCGCGCTCGCGCTCGACGGCACGGTGATCGAGACGGCGCAGGGGCCGGCACGGGTGGAGACGGCCGTGTTCCCCGTGCGCTGGCGGGACTTCGCGGAGGGGACGGTCGAGCGGACGTTGCGGCCGTATCTGCGCAAGGCCGACCTCTTCACCACGGTCAGCCAGGGGCGGGTCGGTCGGTTCGACGTCGAGCGGACCAACGGGGCCTGGCGGGGCGGGTTCCCGGACAACGAGAACATCTCCCGGACGGAGACCGTCCCCGTCACCGATCCGGCCTCGCAACCGCAGTGGACGACGACGACCCTGCCGTACAAGGACATGGTGGCGGCGAGCACCGGGCGCTTCCCCGTGTACGACAACACGAGCGTGACCGAGATCCCGGCGGGAGCGACGGAACCCGTCGTACGGGCCGACGGGCCGACGGCGGGGTCGACGGCCCGGGCCGGGGGCGGCGGGGACTATCTGTCGAACGAGATCGCCTACCGGGCCACGCTGTTGCGGGACCGGCTGGGGCTGCACGACAAGCTGCCGGGTGGGCATGTGCACACGCCCGTGCTCCAGTTCGCCACCGGCAACACCACCGAGGTCACCGACCCCGAGTTCGTGCGGAACCGGCTGGACATCATCGCCCAGGTGCGGTCGCTCGTGACCGTGGCGGTCAATGAGACGGGGCGAACGCGAGACTGACGCCGAGGCCGGCCAGGACCGAGCCGATCACCTTGTTGAGGATCTTCTGGCCGCGGAGCATCAGGGTGCGCATGCGGTCGTGCGAGAAGAAGACCGCGACGACGCCGAACCACAGCAGGTGGGCCAGCGACATGAACAGGCCGTAGCCCACCTGCTGGTGGACGGGGGTGCCGGGGCTGACGACCTGGGCGAAGGTCGAGACGACGAACAGGGTCGTCTTCGGGTTGAGGACGTTGGTGAGGAAGCCGGAGCGCAGGGCCTTCAGCGGGGTCAGGTCCGACGTGGTCTCCAGGTCGACCCGGACCTCGCTACGGGTGCGGAAGGTGCGGACGCCGATGTAGACGAGGTAGGCCGCGCCGACCAGCTTGATCACCGTGAACAGGAAGGTGGAGGAGGCGATCAGCAGGCCCACGCCGAGCATCGTGTAGGTGACGTGCACGAGGACGCCGACGGCGACGCCGAGCGCGGCGAGCAGGCCGGTGCGGCGGCCGTGGAGGTAGCTGTTGCGGACGACCATGGCGAAGTCGGCGCCGGGGGCGATGACGGCCAGGACGGTGATGACGGCGACGGCGAGTATCTCGGTCACGAGGTGATCCCCTCCGTGTCGTTGTCGTTGTCGTCGGAGTCCTCGCGGGTCTCCTCCCCGAGCAGTTCCCTGGCCATCAAAGTGGCGCCCGCGACCGCGCCCGGCATCAGGAACACCGCGACGAACGGCACCAGAAACGCCACGGCGAGGGGGGTGCCGAAGCCCCAGATCAGGGTCTTGCGGGAGCGGAACAGGGCGAGGCGGTCGCGGAGTTCGACGCCGCGGCGCTGGAGGGCCACGGCGGCGAGTTCCTCGGTGAGGAAGAAGCCGGTGACGAAGAAGCCGATCACCGGGACGACGGTCTGTCCGACGAACGGGATGAAGCCGAGGGCGAAGAGCAGGACCGCCCACAGCAGGGCACGGACCACGATCCGCAGGCTGTCGCGGCCCGAGATCCACAGCTCGCGCCACAGGGGCAGGCCGGACTCGGGGGCGGTGCCGTCCGGGGACACATCGCGGTCGACCTTCTCCGAGAGGCTCTCGTAGAAGGGCTGGCCTATCAGGAGCGTGACCGCGGTGAAGGTCAGGACCGCGAGGAGGAGGGCGAGGGCCCACAGCACGACGGTGAGGAAACCGCGGAAGAGGCCGAGCCAGGGGCTGGACCAGTCGTCGGCGAAGGGGGTGGCCCAGCCGATGAAGTCCTCGCCCCAGACCGCGAGCGAGACGAGCGCCGCCGCGTAGAGAACGAGGGTGATCAGGCCAGGGATCAGCCCGAAGCCGTACTGCTTGCCGTGCCGGGCCACCCAACGCTGGCCCTTCAGCAGATAGGTGAAGCCCACCCCAAGATCGCGCATGGGGGAACTCTATCGGGCGCCGGGGACAGGGTTCCCGGCCGTGCACGGCCCTGAATTACGCCCCCGTTCCGGTGGCTCGGCTCAGCGGGGCCCCTCCTGATCACCCCGGGACCACCGCCACCACCACCCCCCGCTCATCCGCCGGACTCACCGCCGCCTGCACCCGTACCGCCGCCGCCCGGGCCACCCGGCCCGCACGCGACGCCCCGGCCAGCAGCACCGGCTGGAGCTGCTCGAGGCCCGCCACCAGCAGCTCCTCCCCGGCGATCAGTACCGGGCGGGCCGCCTTCGTGGTCGCCGCCGCCGCTTCCGTGAGGTCGGCGAGGGGCTGGAGGGAGGCACGGACCACGCCCGCGCCCGCGGCGGCCGCACGTTCCGCCAGGGCGAGCTGGAGCGGCATCAGAGGGGCCAGCGCCGCGGTCAAAGCGTCCGCGATGCGGCGGAGTTCGGGGGAGGAGTCGCGGAGGATCTCCGCCGCCGTACGGATCACCGGGGTCAGCGCGAGCAGGGTGCCCGCCGCCAGCCCGGCCGCCGCGGGCAGCAGCGGGGACATCGCCTCCACCAGGTCGCCCAGCGCGGTCGCGAACTCCTCCACCGCCGGCTCCACCGCGTCCAGCACCGGCAGCAGGCTGTCGCCCAGCGCCGTCAGCAGGGCCTGGGCCGGTTCGCTGACCGGGTGGACGGCCAGGGGAGCGCCGCTCGTGCCGAGCCGGGTCAGGGTGTCCACGATCCGGTAGAACGCCTCCTGCGCCTGCGGCGACGCGCTCGCCTCCGCCAGCTCCGCCGTCGTCTCGCGCAAAACCCGCAGCACCTCCTGGCCGGAACCGTCCCTGGGGTCGAAGGTGTTGATCGCGATCTTCGTGATGTTCCCGGCCGTGTCCAGGAGTTGGCCGGTGATGTCGCTGGTGCTGCGGGCCATGCGCAGCACTTCTTCCCTGCTGGGGAAAGGGGGGATCGATGCCATGAGGAGCTCTCCTCGTGTTGCCGGACAAGCCGCCGTTGCCGGGTCCGTCGCCGGGTGTCCCGAGCTCAGCATGCCCCGTCCGGGCCCCCCGGGATGCGCCATCCGGGGCATCCGTGACACGAACTCCCTCTTGTTCCGGTTGAGTCGAACAGGTACATGTCGCCGTACCGATCTCAGGAAGCTCCCGGAGGAGGTACGACGCGTGCGCACCACGAGAACCGCACCCGCGAGACCCGTACTGATCGCCGCCCTCGCCCTCACCGCGGCAGGCTCACTGCTGCTCACCCCGCACACGGCCGGCGCGGAACCCGCGCCGCCCGTCACCCGGGACGGGGCCCCGCTCGACCAGCGGGCCGCACAGGCCCCCGCGAGCGCCGCCAGGAGGGCCCTCGCCGACGAACAGACGGCCGGTGGCGCGGTCCTCGGCTACCCCCGCGAGCGGCTCCTCTCCCCCGACCCGGAGAACCCCGCCGACAAGTCCATCAAGCTCGGCCTCACCCCGTACCACGCGATCGCCCCGAAGCTGAACGCCGTCCAGGCCCTCGGCGACCGCGTCAGCGTCGAGGTCGCCGGACGGTCGGCCGGCGGGCACCGGCTCTACCTCGTGACCGTCACCGCACCCGAGACGGTCCGCCAGGCCCGCGCCCAGGAGCGGATGCGCGACCTCATCGAGAACTCCCCCGCGCAGGCCGCCAAGTCGCCCGAGATCAAGGCCGGTTACAAGGCGCCCGTCTTCTTCAACAACAACATCCACGGCAACGAGTGGGAGGGCACCGACGCCTCCCTGAAGCTCATCGAGCAGCTCGCCACCGCCACGGACGCCAGGACCCGGGACCTGCTCGCCCACTCCCGGCTCTACTTCAACATCACCGCCAACCCGGACGGCCGGATCGCCGGCACCCGCGCGAACGCCAACGGCTTCGACATGAACCGGGACTTCGTCACCGCCTCGCAGCCCGAGGTGCGGGCGATGCGGCAGATCGAGATCGACAAGCAGCCCGCCGTCATGCTCGACCTGCACGGCTACGTCAACGGCACCCTCATCGAGCCCACCACTCCCCCGCACGGCGAGAACTACGAGTACGACCTCTTCCTGAAGAACACCTACGCCAACGCCCTCGGCATGGAGGCCGCCGTCAACGGCCTCGGCTACACGCCCGCGAAGGACGGGGTGCAACCCGCGCAGATCCCCTTCCGGGACCAGGAGGAGGGCTGGGACGACTGGCCGCCGATCTTCACCCCGCAGTACGCGGCCTTCCACGGCACGGTCGCCGCGCACACGGTCGAGATCCCGCTGCAGGTGAACAACGCGGCCTACGACAGCCTGCCGGTGGCGGAGCTGCGGCGCCGTTCGGCCGTCAACGTGGACGTCGCCGGGGCCGCCATCCGCGCCACGCTCGACTTCGTCCGGGCCCACCGCACCGCGCTGGTGAACGACCAGATCGAGGTGTTCCGCCGCGGGGCCACGGGCGCCGCACAGGTCCCCGTCTCCTCCGAGACGGTCCCCGGAGTCCCCGGCATCGGCCCCGAGGACGTCTACACGACCGTCTTCCCGCGCGCCTACGTCCTGCCCGGCGGCCCGAAGGCCACCGCCACCGCCCGCCTGGTCGACCACCTCCTCGCCAACGACGTCCGCGTCACCCGCGCGAGCCACGCCTTCCGGCTCGGCGGAAAGACGTACGCGAAGGGCTCGTACGTCGTCGACATGCACCAGCCCAAGCGGGGCCTCGCCAATGTGCTGCTCGCCGACGGACGGGACATCAGCGACAAGGTCTCGGTGATGTACGACATCTCGGGCTGGAGCCTGGGCCGGCTGTGGGGCGCCACGGTGGAGCCGGTGCCGACCGGGACCCTCAAGGGCCTTCCGCTGCGGTCGGTCAGCGAGGCCGCGGCCGTCGGCCATGTCGCCCCGCGCGGCACCCTGCGCCTCCGCCTGGACGACCCGCAGGCGATCGCCGCCGTCAACTCCCTTCTCCAGCAGGGTGTTCCGGTACGGCGGACAGCCGACGGCGGCAGCGCGATCGTCCCGGCGTCGGCGCGGCAGAAGGCGGCCGAACTGGCCCGGACGTACGACGTGGCCTTCGACGCGACGACCCTCACCGGCACCCAGCCCCTCCACCGCACCCGGGTCGCCGCCGCCGTGACCTCCGGTGAGCTCTTCGCGCTGCGTGAGATGAACTTCGAGGTCACCCCGGTCTCGACGGCCGTCGCCAACGCGGGCTTCGACTGGTCGTCGGCGGACGTCCTGTTCGTGTCCACGGGGCTGGAGTACGGCGGTCTCACCCCGTCCGCCCGTACGGCCCTGGACGCCTTCCTCGACGCTGGTCACGGTCTCGTCGGGCGCGGGGTCACCGGAGCCGAACTCGCCACCGCCACCGGCCTGCTGGCCGCGAAGCCGGTCGAGGGCAACGGGGACGCCAACGGTGTGGTGCGGGTGGTGAACTCGGGGCCGGTGACCGCCGGCGCTCCCGGGCACGGTTTCGTGTACGCGCCCGTCTGGTTCACGGACCTCGGCCCGCAGGTCCGCGTGGAGCAGTCGTACGCGACCGGGAACCCCCTCGTCTCCGGGCACTGGCGCCCGTCGGCGGACGGCGGTGGCGGACCCCTGGCCGCAGCCGGACAGCCCTCGGTCGTCAGCGGTCCGCAGTCGGTCCTGTTCGGCACCGAGCCCCTCTTCCGGGATCATCCGAAGGGAGAATTCCCGCAGGTCGCAGGGGCGTTGTTCCGCATGGCCGACGCCGGCTAGCGGTGTGGATCAGTCAAGGAGAGCGGATGACACAGGAGATACACGGCACCGTCGCCGACGGCTTCGAGGCGGTGCGCGAGGAGTTCGCCGCGGTCGTGGCCGGTGAACGCCCCGACTACGAGGGCCAGTTGTGCGCGTACGTCCATGGCCGCAGGGTCGTGGACCTGTGGACGGGCGACGGCAACGACGCCGACTCCCTGCACGCGGTGTTCTCGTCGACGAAGGGTGCCGCGTATCTCGTGGCCGCTCTCCTCGTCCAGGACGGCACGCTCGAACTGGACCGCAAGGTGACGTACTACTGGCCGGAGTTCGCGGCCGAGGGCAAGGGCGCGCTGACCCTGCGCGAGCTGATCACGCACCGGGCCGGGCTGGTCGGTCTGGACGCCGGGTTCAGCCGGGAGGAGCTGGCCGACGACCGGGCGATCGCCGAACGCCTCGCCGACCAGCGGCCGTTCTGGCGCCCGGGCACCGCCTTCGGCTACCACGCCTTGGTGATCGGCGCGCTCACCGGCGAGGTCGTACGCCGGGCGACGGGCCGTTCGATCCAGGAGCTGTGGGAGGAGCGGATCCGGGCCCCGTACGGCCTGGACTTCCACCTGGGCCTGCCCGCGGCCCTGGAACCGCGCTACCGCTCCGCGCAGCCGATGATCCCCACGCCCGTCCAGCAGGCCGAGATCGATGCCACCCCCACCGGCCCGCACACCCTGGCGTCGATCGCGTTCAACACCCACGTGCCGGACCCGGGTGACCTGCTGGAGTACATCAACTCCCGTACCGTGCGGGCCAAGGGCCCGGCGTCGGCGGGCGGGGTGGCGGCCGCGCGCGGGCTCGCCGGAATGTACGCGGCGGCGATCAGCGAGGTGGGCGACCGGCCACCCCTCCTCAAGCCGGACACGATCGCCGAGGTCGGCCAGATCCACTCCACCGGCTACGACCTGGTGGCCCGCCAGCACCGCTCCTTCGGCCTGGGCTTCCAGGCGATCGCCGACAGCCGTCACCCGTTCCTGGGCGCCGGCACCTTCGGGCACAGCGGCGCGGGCGGCTCCCAGGCCTTCGCCGACCCGTGGAGCGGCCTCGCCTACGGCTACACCCGGCGCCGGCTCGCCTTCCCGGGCGGGGCGGCTCCGGAGAACGACCGGCTGGTGAGGGCGGTGCACACCGCGGCGCTGGCGAGCTGACGGACGCCAACAGCGAAGGCCGCACCCCACGTCCAGGGGTGCGGCCTCCTTCATGTCGCCGATCGGATCAGACCAGCGTCACGCTGATGTTGCCGCGGGTCGCCTTGGAGTACGGGCAGACCTGGTGGGCCTTCTCAAGGAGCTCCCTGGCGGTCCCGGCGTCGACGTTCGGGATCCGGGCCGAGATCTCGACGATGATCCCGAAGCCGTCGTCGTTCTTGCCGATGCCGACCTTCGCGGTGACCGTCGAGCCGGAGATGTCGGCCTTCTCCAGACGGGCGACGACGCCGAGGGCGCCCTGGAAGCAGGCGCTGTAGCCGGCGGCGAACAGCTGCTCGGGGTTGGTGCCCTCGCCGCTGCCGCCCATCTCCTTGGGCGGGTTCACGACGACGTCGAGCCTGCCGTCCTCGGTGACCACCCGGCCGTCGCGACCGTTCTCGGCGGTGGCGACGGCGGTGTAGAGGACGTCGGTCTGCTGGATGGACATGCGGTGTCTTCCTCCTAGGTCCGCCGCGCTCGCGCCCACGATCGACGACGGGTTTCGGAAAGAAGTTACCGCATGCCGGAAACCGACAGAAGATGTCAGACCTTGACGATCATCTTCCCGGTGTTGTCGCCGCGCAGGACGCCGAGGAAGGCCTCCAGGTTGTTCTCGATGCCCTCGACGACGGTCTCGCGGTACTTCAGCGCGCCCGAGGCGACCCAGGGGCCGACCTCCTGGACGAACTGGGACTGGAGGTCGTAGTGGTCGCTGACCAGGAAGCCCTCGATGCGGCCGCGGGTCGCGATGAGCCGGGCGAGGTTCTTCGGGCCGGGGGCGGGCTCGGTGCTGTTGTAGACGGAGATCATGCCGCAGACGGCGATGCGGCCACCCTCGTTGAGGGAGCCGATCGCGGCCTCCAGGTGGTCACCGCCGACGTTGTCGAAGTAGACGTCGACACCGTCGGGAGCGGCGGCGCGCAGCTGCTCGCTCACCGGGCCGCTCTTGTAGTTGAAGGCGGCGTCGAAGCCGTACTCCTCGACGAGGAGCTTGACCTTGTCGTCGGACCCGGCCGAGCCGATGACCCGCGAGGCGCCCTTGAGCTTGGCGATCTGACCGACCTGGCTGCCGACGGCACCGGCCGCGCCGGACACGAAGACGCTGTCGCCCTCCTTGAAGACGGCGGTGCGCAGCAGGCCGGCGTAGGCGGTGAGGCCGGTCATGCCGAGGACACCGAGGTACGTCGACAGGGGCGCGGCCTCCGGGTCGACCTTCACGGCCTGCGCGGCGTCGAACGTGGCGTACTCGCGCCAGCCGCCGAAGTGCAGGACATGGTCCCCGACGGCTATGCCCTCCGCCTCGGAGGCGACGACCTCGCCGACGGCGCCGCCCTGCATCACCTTGCCGAGCTCGAAGGGGGCGACGTAGGACTTCGCGGCGCTCATACGGCCGCGCATGTACGGATCGACGGACAGGTACTTGTTCCGTACGAGCACCTGACCCTCGGCGGGCTGCCGGACCTCCGCCTCGACCAGGGCGAAGTCCTCGGGCTTGGGCCAGCCGACAGGGCGGGAGAGGAGGTGCCACTCGCGGTTGATCATGACGGAACCTTTCAGATTTACTTCAGTACCTTAAACAACCATGCTCCTGAATATTTCAGGTTGTCAAGTAATGGGGGTACGCTGGGGCCATGGCCACACCACAGAAGACCGCTCGTCCCGACGCGCTGACCCTCGAGGTCGTCGAGCTGATCGGGGACGTCGTGGCCCGTTTCTACGCGGATTTCGAGGACGCTGCGGCGGAGCATGCGCTGACCGGGGCGCAGGCTCGGCTGGTGAGTCTGCTGGCGCTGGAGCCGTTGCCGATGCGGAAGCTGGCGCACAAGCTGCGGTGTGAGCCGTCCAATGTCACCGGGATCGTGGATCGGCTGGAGTCTCGCGGGCTGGTGGAGCGGCGGCCGGATCCTGCGGATCGGCGGGTGAAGCTGGCGGCGGTGACGGAGGAGGGGCGGGCGGTGGCTCGCAGCCTTCGGGAGTCGTTGCGGTTCGCTCGGGAGCCGTTGGCGGGGTTGTCCGATGCGGAGCGGACGGTTTTCCGGGATCTGTTGCGGCGGATGCTGGGGGTTTGAGCCGGGGGGTTCCTCGCCCCCGCCGCCCCTACCCGTCCCATCCTCCAGGGGCGCTGCCCCTTCGACCCCGGTCCCTGGGGGCTCCGCCCCCAGACCCCCGTCGGCCCTGAAGGGGCCTCGTCCTCAAACGCCGGACGGGCTGAAAGACATGGGTGGGTGGGGGATCGGGACGGCAGACCGTCATCCTCAGAGGCCGGACGGGTTGAAATGCCTGGGCCAGCGTCGCGGGGCACAGACGCCTGCGGGTGGGTGGGAATCGGGACGGCAGGGCCTCGTCCTCGGACGCCGGGCGGGTTGAAAGACACGGGTGGGTGGGGGATCGGGACGGCAGATCCCCGTTCCCGGGCGCCGGGCGGGCTGAAAGACACGGGTGGATGGGGGATCGGGACGGCGAGGCCCTCGTCCTCGGGCGCCGGGCGGGTTGAAATGCCTGGGCCGGCGTCGAGAGGCGGAGCTCTCTCCGCACTCGCCCTCGGATGCCGACCGGGCCGGAAAGTGCGGGGCAGCGCCGACAGGCGCGGGACGATGGCAGACCCTCGTCCCCGGACGCCGGGCCGGCCGCCACCGTAGGGCCGTCGCCGTCTCCTGGGACCCCCGACGGGGCACCACCCGCGCCTGCGCAACGGCCAGAAGGGGACGTACCGGGGGGTGTCCGCCCGCAGCGTCGGGCGACCAACCAAGAGCACATCCCCAACCCACAGCACCGCCCGACCGAGGACGGACACCCCCCGGTGCGGCACCGACCCACAACCGGACCGGCATGCGCGACGCACGCCCCCACCGAAGCCGCCACGGGCCGCCGCAGGCATCCACCCGGCTAGGTGCACCACCACAGGAAGCGTTCGCAGGTCTGGGTCGGGGACGGGGCTGGGGTCGGGACCGATGTCGTGGGGGCCGACGTGGGGGTCGCGGAGGACGCCGGGGTCGTTGCCGCCGGGGCGGATGTGGCGAGGTTCGGGGCGGAGGCTCCCGCGGACTGGGTGCCCTTGTCGGGGTCCTCGGACTCCGAGGCCGAGGCCGAGGCCGACGGGGACTTCGAGGCGTCCGGTGATGCCGAGGGCGGCGGGACCGTTCCGTTCTCGTCCGTCCGTGGCTCGGTCGGCTTGCTCGCCTCCGCCTCGGCCGCACCCTCCGCCGACTCGCCCCCCGCCGCGGCAGGCGTCGACGACGAGCCAGGAGCGTCCATGCCGAGCTCCGCCAGACTCAGACCACCGGCGGCAAGCAGAAAGCCCGCCGCGATGAGCAACGTCCGCCGGCGCCGACGCCGATGCGCCGCCGCTTTGCGGTCACGGCGACTCGTACCACCGGCGGCATCGCCCTCGGCGTCGTCCTCGAACTCGTCGGAGTCGGAGTCGTCGTAGCCCTCGGGCTCCTCATCGACCTCGACCGCTCTGCCACCCCTGCCCCGCGCACGTCTTCGCGCCGCCCGACCACCACCCGCGGGCACATCCAGGGCCTCGGCCTCGGTCCGGTCGCCGCTCTCCGCACTCTCCGAGGCACCACCGCTCTCGGACCCGTCGCCGTACGCCTCATAGGCGTAACCATCCACCCCCGCACCCGACTGCTGCTGGGCAGCGGCATACGGCTGGGCCGCGTACGCGTGGAGTTGTTGAGCTGAGGTGCCGCAGCCCGGGCAGGCGAGGGCTCCGTTGAGGTGCCTTCGGCACGGGAGGCAGTAGTCCATGACGCGGGAAGATTAAGTTCCTGAGCGGCGACGTTCCTAGAGATTGCTGTGAAGGTTGTGTGGGGAACCGGCCGTTCCGGCGCGGCGAGTTGAGGATCTTCTGCCCTCAAGCCACCTCATCGCATCGAAAGCGACATCGCGCCGGAGCGGACCGGCTTCCCCTCCGCTCACGTTTCCTTACGGGTCGTCATGACGCGCTGGATCAGGATGAACGCACACAGCAGCACACCCGTGGCGATCTTCGTCCACCAGGAGCTGAGCGTGCCCTCGAACTGGATGATGCTCTTGATCAGCCCGAGGACGAGGACGCCGAACAGCGTGCCCACGACATAACCCGAGCCACCCGTCAGCAGCGTGCCGCCGATGACCACCGCGGCGATCGCGTCGAGCTCCATCCCCACGGCGTGCAGCGGGTCGCCGGACTGGATGTAGAGCATGAAGAGCAGGCCGGCGAGGGCCGAGCAGAAGCCGCTCATCGTGTAGACCGCGATCTTCGTGCCGCCCAGCGGCAGACCCATCAGCAGGGCCGACTGCTCGTTGCCGCCGATGGCGTAGATCCGGCGTCCGAAGCGGGTGTAGTGGAGGAGGTAGAACGCCGCGGCAAGGACGAGCAGCGCCACGACGGCACCGATCGACAGGTCCCCCACGCCCAGCGACACCCGCGTCTCGGCCAGACTGCTCACGGCCGAGTCGGTGATGGCGATCGACTCCTTGCTGATGACCAGGCACAGGCCCCGGAAGAGGAAGAGGCCCGCCAGCGTCACGATGAACGGCTGGATCTCGAAGTTGTGGATCACATAGCCCATGAGGAAGCCGCCGAACGCGCCCACGCCCAGGGATATGGGGATGACGACCAGCAGCGGCAGGCCCACGTCCTGCACCAGCCACGCCGTGAGCATCGTCGTGAAGCCGATCACCGAGCCCACGGACAGGTCGATGCCGCCGGACATGATGACGAAGGTGGCTCCGACGGCGGCGACCAGGAGATAGCTGTTGTCGATGAACAGGTTGAGGAACACCTGCGAGTCGCCGAAGCCGTAGTTCACATAGCGGCTCAGTCCGCCGATGTACATCGCGAGGAACAACGCCGCCGTGACCAGGACGGGCAGCCGCCGGTCACCGAGCAGGCGCGAGGCCTTGGACGGCGTACGGGTCTGCGGCGTCGTGGGGGTCTTGGTGGTCGTACTCATCACGACACCTCCATCTTGGGAGCGGAGTCGGCGGGCTCGGCGACCGCGGCGGGCGCCGCCGGGGCGGCGGTCTTCGCACGGGCGCCGAAGACCTTGGCGCGGAACTTCGGGGACTGGAGGAGGCAGACGACGATGACGACGGCGGCCTTGAAGACCAGGTTGGTCTGGGTCGGGACGCCGATCGTGTAGATCGTGGTGGTCAGGGTCTGGATGACCAGGGCTCCGACCACCGTGCCGCCGATCGAGAACCGGCCGCCGAGCAGCGAGGTGCCGCCGATCACGACGGCGAGGATCGCGTCGAGCTCGATCCACAGGCCGGCGTTGTTGCCGTCCGCGGCCGAGGTGTTGGAGCTGATCATCAGGCCCGCGATGCCCGCGCACAGGGCGCAGAAGACGTACACCATGATCTTGATACGGCGGGAGCGGATGCCGACCAGACGGCTGGCCTCGGCGTTGCCGCCGACGGACTCGACGAGCAGGCCGAGGGCCGTACGGCGGGTCAGCGCCACCGTGACGGCGACCACCGCGGCCACCACGAAGATGGAGAAGGGCAGGGTCAGCCAGTAGCCGCCGCCGATCAGCTTGTACGGCTCGCTGTTGATGGTGATGATCTGGCCGTCGGTGATCAGCTGGGCCACGCCGCGGCCGGCGACCATGATGATCAGCGTCGCGATGATCGGCTGGATGCCCATACGGGCGACGAGGAAGCCGTTCCAGAGGCCGCAGACGACGGCCGCGATCAGGCCCACGCCCATCGCCAGCAGCACTCCGGCCAGGGCGTCCTGGTCGGACTGGTCGCTGATGTAGGAGCACGTCAGGGCGCCCGTGATGGCGACGACCGCGCCGACCGAGAGGTCGATGCCGCCGGTCGCGATGACGAGGGTCATGCCGACGGCCACCAGGATGAGGGGCGAGCCGAACAGCACGATCGAGACGAGGCTGCCGTAGAGGTGGCCGTCCGTCATGCGGATGGCGAAGAAGTCGGGTGTGAAGGGGACGTTGACGAGCAGCAGGGCCACCAGGACCACGATCGGCCAGAAGAGGTTGTGGCGCGTCAGTGCTCGCCAGCGGGAGGTGGTGGTCACTGCTGTTCTCCGCTCGCGATGGTCTCGAGGATCTTGCTGGTGGTGATCTCGGGCCCGTTGGTGAGCTGCGCGACCAGCTTGCGGTCGCGCAGGACGCCGATGGTGTGGCTGAGGCGGAGGACCTCCTCCAGCTCGGCCGCGATGTAGAGCACGGACATGCCGTCCTCGGAGAGGGAGACCACCAGCTTCTGGATCTCCGTCTTGGCGCCGATGTCGATGCCGCGCGTCGGCTCGTCGAGGATCAGCAGCTTCGGCTGGGTGATCAGCCAGCGGGCGAGGAGCACCTTCTGCTGGTTGCCGCCGCTCAACTGGCCCACGCGAGCCTCCGGGTTGGCGGGGCGGATGTCCAGCGCCTTGATGTACTTGGCGACCAGTTCGTCGCGCTGGGCGGTGGGGATGGGGCGGGTCCAGCCGCGGGACGCCTGGAGGGCGAGGATGATGTTCTCGCGGACCGTCAGGTCCGGGACCAGGCCCTCGGCCTTGCGGTTCTCCGAGCAGAACGCGACCCCGGCGCCGATGGCGTCGTTCGGGGCGCTCATCGCCACCTGCTTGCCGGCGATGGTGACCTTGCCGCTGTCGGGCTGGTCGGCGCCGAAGAGGAGCCGGGCCAGTTCGGTGCGGCCGGAGCCCAGCAGGCCCGCGAGGCCCACGACTTCGCCCTTCTTGATGTCCAGGTCGAAGGGGGCGATGCCGCCGCTCCGGCCGAGGCCTTCCGCCTTCAGCAGCGACTCGCCGACGTCCGCGTGGAGTTGGTGGTCGTGGAGCTCCTCCAGCTGGTCCAGGGCCTTGCCGATCATCAGCTCGATCAGCCCGACCTGGTCGAGGTCGCGCACCAGGTGCTCGCCGACGAGTGTGCCGTTGCGCAGGACGGTCATGCGGTCGCAGATCTCGTAGATCTGGTCGAGGAAGTGCGACACGAAGAGGATCGCGACGCCCTCGTCCCGCAACTGCCGCATCAGACGGAACAGTTCGAGGACCTCGTCGCGGTCGAGGCTGGAGGTCGGTTCGTCCAGGACCAGCACCTTGGTGCCGGAGCCCGAGCCGTCGCTGTCGCCGGTGCCCACCGACCGTACGATCGCGACCAGTTGCTGGACCGCGAGGGGGTACGAGGACAGGGGCGCGGTGACGTCGATGTCGAGGCCGAGGCGGTCGACGAGCTCCGCGGCCTCCTTGCGCATGCGCTTCCACTGGATGCGGCCGGCGCGGGTGGGTTCACGGCCGATGAAGATGTTCTCCGCCACCGACAGGTTGGGGCAGAGGTTGACCTCCTGGTAGACCGTGCTGATCCCGGCCTGCTGCGCCTGCAGCGGGCTGCCGATCCGTACGGTCTTGCCGTCGAGGGTGATGGTGCCGCCGTCCAGGGAGTAGACCCCCGTCAGCACCTTGATCAGGGTGGACTTCCCGGCCCCGTTCTCGCCCATCAGGGCGTGGATCTCGCCGGGGAAGAGCCGGAAGTCGACGCCCGACAGAGCCCTTACCCCCGGAAACTCCTTGACTATGCCCGTCATCTCCAGGACGGGCTGCGGCTCTGCCATGGCAGCGCTCCTCTTGAACTCGTGCAATCGGTTCAGGCCCGCGGGGAGCCTCCGTGCCCCGAACCGAGCGGAACTCGGTCCGGCGGGAGGCTCCCTGCCGGTGGTGCGGTCGGTCTCACCGCGCTCGGCCACTACGGCGGCCGCCCACTCACTACAGCGATCAGTTCGGCACCGCGACCAGTCAGCACCGCCGCCCGGTCAACGCCCCCAATCGGCAGGCACCACCAGTCGACAGTCGCCCCCAATCGGTCGGCGCCCCGGCGGCTCAGCACCGCCGGTCGGCAGACACCGCCGCTCGATCGGCACCCCCGGTCGGTCGGCACCGCCACTCGGTCAGTACCGCCGCTCGGCAAGCACCGCCAGTCGGTCGGCACCCCCAATCGGCAAGCACCGCCGCTCGGTCAGCACCACCAGTCGGCAAGCACCGCCGCTCGGTCAGCACCCCCGGTCGGTCAGCACCGCCAGTCGGCAAGCACCGCCAGTCGGTCGGCACCCCCGGTCGACGGACACCGCCGCTCGGCAGGCACCGCCGCTCGGCAGGCACCGCCGGTCGGTCGGCACCCCCAGTCGATCGGCACCCCCGGTCGACGGACACCGCCGCTCGGCAAGCACCGCCGCTCGGCAGGCACCCCCGCTCGGCCAGCACCGCCAGTCGGCAAGCACCCCCGGTCGGTCGGCACCCCCGGTCGACGGACACCGCCGCTCGGCAAGCACCGCCGCTCGGCAGGCACCCCCAATCTGTCGGCACCGCCAATCGGCAAGCACCCCCGGTCGGTCAGCACCCCCGGTCGGTCGGCACCGCCGGTCGGCAGGCACCCCCGCTCGGCCAGCACCGCCAGTCGGCAAGCACCCCCGGTCGGTCAGCACCCCCGGTCGGTCGGCACCGCCACTCGGTCAGTACCGCCACTCGGCAGGCACCCCCGGTGGTCGGCGCCACCAATCGGCAAGCACCGCCGCTCGGTCGGCACCGCCGCTCGGCAGGCGCCCCCAATCTGTCGGCACCGCCAATCGGCAAGCACCGCCGCTCGGCAAGCACCGCCGGTCGGGCAGTGTCCCCGCTCGGCAGGCGCCGCCAGTCGGCAGGCGCCCCCGGTCGGTCAGTACTTGCGGTTGGGGAGGGCGGCCTTGGCCTGGTCCTGCATGAAGTCGCTTTCCTTGGTCTTGATCCAGCGCTCGACCGAGCCGCCTTCGTGGACCGTCTTGACGACCTCCATCAGCTGGGGGCCGAGCAGCGGGTTGCACTCGACGATGGCGTTGATCTTGCCCTCGGACATGGCGATGAAGCCGTCCTTCACGCCGTCGACCGTGACGATGAGGATGTCCTTGCCGGGCTTCTTGCCGGCCGCCTCGATGGCCTGGATGGCACCGATGCCCATGTCGTCGTTGTGGGCGTAGAGGACGTTGATGTCCGGGTTGGACTGCAGGAAGGCCGCCATGACCTGCTTGCCGCCGGCGCGGGTGAAGTCACCGGTCTGGCTGACGACGATCTTCCAGTCGTCCTTGTGGTCGGCGTCCATGACTTCCTTGAAGCCCTTGGCGCGCTCGATGGCGGGGGCGGCACCGGTGGTGCCCTCCAGCTGGGCGATCTTCACAGGGCCCTTGTGTCCGGCCTTCTCCAGGACCTTCTCCAGGATCTTGGCGGCGCGGCGGCCCTCGTCGGTGAAGTCGGAGCCGACCAGGGTGACGTACAGGGACTCGTCGGAGGTCTCGACCGAGCGGTCGGTGAGGACCACCGGGATCTTCGCGGCCTTGGCCTCCTTGAGCACCGCGTCCCAGCCGGTGACGACCACCGGGGAGAAGGCGATGACGTCGACCTTCTGCGAGATGTAGCTGCGGATGGCGGAGATCTGGTTCTCCTGCTTCTGCTGGGCGTCGGAGAACTGCAGCTTGTAGCCCGCCTCCTTGGCCGCGGACTTCACCGAGTCGCTGTTGGCCGTGCGCCAGCCGCTCTCGGAGCCGACCTGGGAGAAGCCGAGGGTGATCGTCTTGCTGCCGCCGCTGCCGGTGGAGTCGCCGGAGCCTTCGTCCTCCTTGGCGCAGGCGGCCAGGGTGCCTGCCGCCGCGACGCCGATGGCCGCGGTGAGGAAGTTCCTTCTGTTGAGCATGTTCTTCTCCTTTGAAGAGCCGGTCCGGGGAGGACCGTTGTTACTCGCGAGGACCGACTCACTGCGTCCAGCCTGTCGATCATTATTCGAAATATCGGTCACACTGGTGTACGAATTGTGACCGTTGGTTCCGTGTTGCCGTGTCAGTCGGGAGCGGTGCTGGCCCGGACGACGAGGTGGGGTTCGATGGCGACTCCGGGCGCCCCGGAGGGAGCCCGCCCCTCGATGAGGTCCAGCAGCAGGGCGATGCTGTGCTTGCCCACCGTCGCGAAGTCCTGCCGGACGGTGGTGAGCGGTGGAGCGAAGAACTCCGATTCCGGGATGTCGTCGAAGCCGACCACCGCGACGTCCTGGGGAGTGCGCACGCCCGCCTCACGCAGCGCCCGCAACGCCCCCAGTGCCATCTGGTCGTTGGCGACGAAGACGGCGGTGAGTCCACGGCCCACCCAGCCGGCCAGTTCCTGGCCCGCACGGTAGCCCGAAAGCGGACTCCAGTCCCCCCGCAGCGGCGTCGGCGGCTCGATGCCCGCCGCTTCGAGGGTCGCCCGCCAGCCGGTCTCCCGGTCGGCGGCCTCCTGCCAGTCCCCGGGCCCGGCGAGATGCCAGACCGTGCGGTGGCCGGCGGCCAGCAGATGGCCGGTGGCCAGGCGTGCGCCCAGCTGCTGGTCCACGTTGACGCTGGGGATCTCCGCACCGGACCCGGTCCCCACCGCCACCACCGGGAAGGGGTGGCGGAGTTCGGCGAGGGCCTCGACCGCGGAGCGCTGTGGAGCGAGGGCGATGACCCCCTCCACCCCGCCCTCGCTGAGATGGTCCAGGGCCTCGGAGAGCGTCTCCACCGCCAGTCTGCGCAGACTGACCGTCGAGACGGTGTACCCGGCGGCCCGCGCCGCGTCCTCCAGTGCGAACAGGGTGCTGGCCGGTCCGTAGAGCGTGGTGTTGGAGGCGACCACGCCCAGGGTCCGGGTCCGCCGGGTGACCAGCGCCCGGGCGGAGGAGTTGCGGCGGTAGCCCATCTCCTCGATCGCCCGCAGCACTCTGGCCCGTGTCTCGTCCCGGACGTTGGGGTGGTCCCCCAGCACCCGGGACACGGTCTGGTGGGACACGCCGGCGAGGCGTGCCACGTCGGCCATGGTGGGCGGCCGGAGCTGCACATGGTTCACGGTCGCACCCCCCTGGCGATCACTGATGAAAGCACCACCGACACGATGCTCGTACCTCCTCGGATGCCGGCCGGCATCGATCGGTGAATGCGGAGGTCATTGTGAGCGCTAACAATTCATGGCGGTCAAGAGGGCTGCAGCAGGGAAGGTGTCACGGTTGAATAACGCGCCTGGCTGGGAGAGTTGAGATGCCGGACGGTTGTGCACGTCACCAAAACCGTTACGCCGTTCGACCACCCGACCCATTGACACCCCCACCACGTCGTCCTTACGGTCGGGCCAGCATTTCGAACGTGAGCCGAAATTTCGAACAAGCTGGAAAGTACTAGGGAGTAGCTGACGTGCGCATCACGGGAATCAGCACGCACGTGGTCGGGACGCCATGGCGCAACCTGACCTACGTCCAGGTGCACACCGACGAGGGACTCACCGGAGTCGGCGAGACCCGCATGCTGGGCCACACCGACGCCTTGCTCGGCTATCTGCACGAGGCGAAGACCAACCACATTCTCGGGTCGGACCCGTTCGCTGTCGAGGACCTCGTCAAGCGGATGAAGTACGGCGACTACGGCCGGGCCGGCGAGATCGTGATGTCCGGTATCGCCGTGATCGAGATGGCCTGCTGGGACATCAAGGGCAAGGCCCTGGGCGTGCCGGTCTGGCAGTTGCTCGGCGGCAAGGTCACCGACAAGGTCAAGGCGTACGCCAACGGCTGGTACACCACCGAGCGCACCCCGGAGGCCTACCACAAGGCCGCCCAGGGGGTCATGGAGCGCGGGTACAAGGCGCTCAAGATCGACCCCTTCGGCACCGGGCACTTCGAGCTGGACCACGAGCAGAGCATGTACGCCGTCTCCCTCATCGAGGCCGTCCGGGACGCCATCGGCCCGGACGCCGAGCTGATGCTGGAGATGCACGGCCGGTTCTCCCCGGCCACCGCCGTGCGCCTGGCCCGGGACCTCGCCCCCTTCAAGCCCGCGTGGCTGGAGGAGCCGGTGCCGCCGGAGAACCTGAAGGCGCTGGAGAAGGTCGCCGCCAAGGTCGAGATGCCGGTCGCCACCGGTGAGCGGATCCACGACCGCATCGAGTTCCGCGAGCTCTTCGAGAGCCAGGCCGTGGACATCATCCAGCCCGACGTCGGCCACATCGGCGGCATCTGGGAGACCCGGAAGCTGGCCGCGACCGCCGAGACCCACTACATGCTGGTCGCGCCCCACAACGTGGGTGGACCGGTGCTGACCGCCGCCTCGCTCCAGGTCGGCTTCACCGCGCCGAACTTCAAGATCCTCGAGCACTTCAACGATTTCGCCGACGCGGACATCAAGAAGGTCGTCAAGGGCGCCCCGCAGGTCGTGGACGGCTACTTCCACCTCTCCGACGCCCCCGGGCTCGGAGTCGAGCTGGATGTCGACGCCGCCGCGGAGTTCCCGCAGCAGCAGGCCCGCTTCGACCTGTGGGCCGACGGCTGGGAGCAGCGCAAGCCGAAGGGCACCGAGCAGTGAGCACCGCCGTCGTCGTCGCGGCGCCCGGCGAGCACGAGCTCGTCGTACACACCCCTCGCGAGCCCGCGGCCGGGGAGGCCCTGGTCCGCGTCCACGCGGTCGGCATCTGCGGCAGCGACCGCGAGGTGTACCAGGGCAACCGGCCCGAGGGGTACGTCCGTTACCCGCTCACCCCCGGCCACGAGTGGTCCGGCACGGTCGAGGCGGTGGGGTCCGGGGTTCCGGCCTCGCTGGTCGGCCGCAAGGTGGTGGGCGAGGGCTTTCGCAACTGCCAGGTCTGCGACCGCTGCCACGCGGGTGAGACCACGCTGTGCACGGCGGGCTACGAGGAGACCGGGTTCACCCAGCCCGGCGCCATGGCCACCACGCTCACGCTGCCGGCCCGGCTGCTGCACGCCCTCCCGGACGACGCCGACCTGACGGCGGCGGCGCTGCTGGAGCCCGCCGCGTGCATCGCGGCCGCCGCGCTGAAGGCGAACGCGCGGCCCGGTGAGCGGGTCGCCGTGGTGGGCACGGGCACGCTCGGGATGTTCGCCGTGCAGTTCCTGAAGGCGGGCTCGCCCTCGGAGCTGCTGGTGGTCGGTACCCGCCCGGACCGTGCGGAGCTGTCGAAGAGGTTCGGCGCCACCGACTTCCGCACCCGGGACCAGGAGCTGCCCGACGACTTCGACGTCGTCATCGAGACCGCCGGGTCGGCGTCCGCCGCGAACACCGCGGCCGCGCTGCTCAGGCGCGGTGGCCGGCTCGTCCTCACGGGTATCCCGGCACCGGGTGCCGACGGCCTCGACCCGACCGATCTCGTCGTACGGCAGCTGGAGGTGCACACCGTCTTCGGGGCGCCGCCGGACGCCTGGGCGCACACCGTGCGGGTCTTCGGGGCCGGGCTGCTCGATCCGCTGCCGCTCGTCACGCACGAGCTGCCGCTGGATGAGTTTGCGCAGGCCATCGACTTGGTGGGGTCCGGCGACCCGAAGGTCGGAAAGGTCCTCCTGCGGCCGTGACACACCTCTGAGCCGTACGCCGGTGCGGGGTACCTGACGACTTCGTACCGGCGTACACCCAAGGCCTTCCCCAGAGCCGCGACCCTCGTCCGAAATATCGAACCTGAAGGACAGCTTGTGACCGAGACCACCGCCAGCGCGGCCCGACGACCCGGTGAGCAGGCGCTCGCTGCGCTCGGCCTGAACGCCCCCGCGCACGATCCCGCCGACGCCTCCCCGCACTCCTTCCCCGGAGGCGGCCGCTGGCGCACCGAAGTGCCCTCCGTGGAAGGCCCCGAGGCCCTCGCCGTGGTCCTCAAGGAGACCTCGCGGCTCGATGTGCCGGTGCACCGGGTCAGCCAGGGCAGCGGCGTGTGGATGCTCACCGACGCCGAGATCACCGAGATGGTGGAGGCGACCGCCGAGCGCGACATCGAGCTCTGCCTGTTCACCGGTCCCCGCGGCACCTGGGACATCGGCGGCTCGACCCGGACCGACTCCCGGGGCGGCGGGCTGCGCGCCCGGGGGCACGACGCGGTCGCCGGGTGCGTCGAGGACGCCGTCCGCGCCACCGAGCTGGGTGTGAAGTGCCTCCTCGTCGCCGACGAGGGCGTGCTGTGGGCGCTGCACCGGGCGCGGGTCGCCGGGATCATCCCGGCCGACACGACCCTGAAGGTGTCGGCGCTGATCGGACCGGTGAACCCGGCCGCGTACGCCGTCTACGAGAACCTCGGCGGCGACTCGATCAACGTACCCAGCGACCTGACACTGGATCACCTCACCGAGATCCGCCGGGTGTCGGGCGCTCCCATGGACATGTACATCGAGGCCCCCGACGACCTCGGCGGCTATGTGCGGATGTACGAGGTCGCCGAGCTGATCCGGCGCGGCGCCCCGCTCTATCTGAAGTTCGGCCTGTCGAAGGCTCCGGGGATCTACCCCTACGGGCATCACATGCGCGAGCTCACGCTGTCCACCGCCAAGGAAAGAGTGCGGCGCGGACGGCTCGCCCTGGACCTGCTCGCACGGCACGGAGCGGACGGCGACATGGCGCCGCTCGGCTCGCGACTGCCCGGCGCGCTCAAGCGATTCGAAACGCCTGCATAACGTTCCGGACAACGCCCCTTCACAGAAGTCCACGGAGTCACACAGACTCCGACACAACTTCTCTCGGTCGACCCCGCACCACCGACAGGCGCCCGCACCGCCGGATCGCCCCATGGCCTCTAGAACATCAAGGAAGATGATCATGCTGAACCGCAGAGCCGCCCTCTCCGCCATAGCCACCTCGGCCGTCCTCGCTCTCACCCTGTCCGCCTGCGGCCAGGACAGCGAAGGAGGCAGTGCGGAGGAATCGGGCAGCGCCAAGGGCGGCACCATCGGCATCTCGATGCCGACCAAGTCCTCCGAGCGCTGGATCGCCGACGGCAAGAACGTCGTGGCGGACCTGGAGGCCAAGGGCTACAAGACCAGCCTGGTCTACGGCGAGGACGACCCGGAGAACCAGGTCTCGCAGATCGAGAACCTGATCACCAAGGGCGTCAAGGCGATCATCGTCGCGGCGATCGACAACAAGTCCCTCAACGGTGTGCTCCAGCAGGCCAAGGACGCGAACATCCCGGTCATCGCGTACGACCGCCTCATCCTCGGCACGGCCAACGTCGACTACTACGCCTCCTTCGACAACACCAAGGTCGGCGAGCTCCAGGCCAACTACATCGTCGAGAAGCTCGGTCTGAAGGAGGGCAAGGGCCCCTTCAACATCGAGCTGTTCGCCGGCTCCAACGACGACAACAACACGAAGTACTTCTTCGGCGGCGCGATGAGCGTCCTGAAGCCGTACATCGACAGCAAGAAGCTGGTCGTCCAGTCCGGCCAGACGGGCCTCACCCAGGTCACCACGCTGCGCTGGGACGGCGCCACGGCGCAGAAGCGCATGGACGACATCCTCACCAAGTCGTACTCCAGCAAGAAGGTCGACGCGGTCCTCTCGCCGTACGACGGCATCTCGATCGGCATCCTGTCGGCGCTGAAGTCCGACGGCTACGGCACCAAGGCCAAGCCGCTCCCGGTCCTCACCGGCCAGGACGCCGAGCTCGCCTCGGTGAAGTCGATCATCGCGGGCCAGCAGACGCAGACCGTCTACAAGGACACCCGTGAGCTCGCCAAGGTCGCCGGCAGCATGGTCGACGCGGTCCTGAACGGCAAGAAGCCGGAGACCAACGACACCAAGACCTACGACAACGGCTCCAAGGTCGTCCCCGCCTTCCTGCTGAAGCCGGTGAGCGTCGACAAGAGCAACTACAAGCAGGTCCTGGTCGACGGCGGCTACTACACCGAGGGCGACCTCAAGTAGTCCTGCACCGCCTGTAGACAGAACAGAGATTGGAAGGCACGACCATGGCGGGACCCGTCCTGGAAATGCGCTCGATCGTCAAGACCTTTCCCGGTGTCAAAGCGCTCTCGGACGTCACACTGACCGTCCGGCAGGGCGAGGTCCACGCCATCTGCGGTGAGAACGGCGCCGGCAAGTCCACCTTGATGAAGGTGCTCTCCGGCGTCCATCCGCACGGCACGTACGAGGGCGAGATCCTCTTCGAGTCAGAGAGCTGCGCGTTCAAGGACATCCGCGCGAGCGAGGATCGCGGCATCGTGATCATCCACCAGGAACTCGCGCTGGTGCCCTACCTCTCCCTCGCGGAGAACATCTTCCTCGGCAACGAGCACGCCAAGGGCGGGCTCATCGACTGGCGCGAGACCCTGCGGCACGCCAGTGAGCTGCTGCGCCGGGTCGGTCTGAGCGACCACCCGGAGACCCGCGTCGCCGACATCGGCGTGGGCAAGCAGCAGCTCGTGGAGATCGCCAAGGCGCTCTCGAAGAAGGTGAAGCTGCTCATCCTCGACGAGCCGACCGCGGCTCTCAACGACGAGGACAGCGGCAAACTCCTGGATCTCATCCTGGAGTTGAAGAAGCAGGGCATCACCTCGATCATCATCTCCCACAAGCTCAACGAGATCCGCAAGGTCGCCGACTCGGTGACCATCCTGCGCGACGGGCAGACGATCGAGACGCTCGACGTGAAGGCCGAGGGGACCAGCGAGGACCGGATCATCTCCGGCATGGTCGGCCGCGACCTCGACCACCGCTTCCCCGAACGCACCGCGTACAAGGGCGAGTCGGAGGAGGCTCCGGCGCTCGAGATCCGGGACTGGACCGTGCACCACCCGATCGACCAGGCGCGCAAGGTGGTCGACGACGTGTCGATCAACGTCAAGCGCGGGGAGATCGTCGGCATCGCGGGCCTGATGGGTGCGGGACGTACCGAACTCGCCATGAGCGTCTTCGGCCGCTCCTACGGCCGGCACGCGGGCGGCACCGTCCTCAAGGACGGCAGGGAGATCCGTACCAAGACCGTGTCCGAGGCGGTCGGACACGGCATCGCGTACGTCACCGAGGACCGCAAGCACTACGGCCTCAACCTCATCGACACCATCAACCGCAACATCTCGCTCAGCGCGCTGGGCAAGGTGGCCAAGCGGGGGATCGTCGACGAGCACGAGGAGCGGAAGGTCGCCGAGGGCTTCCGCAAGACCATGAACATCAAGGCGCCGACCGTCTTCGAGCCGGTGGGCAAGCTGTCCGGCGGCAACCAGCAGAAGGTCGTCCTCAGCAAGTGGATCTTCGCGGGTCCCGATGTGCTGATCCTGGACGAGCCCACGCGGGGCATCGACGTGGGCGCCAAGTTCGAGATCTACACCGTCATCGACCAGCTGGCCGCCCAGGGCAAGGCGGTCGTCTTCATCTCGTCCGAGCTGCCGGAACTGCTCGGCATGTGCGACCGCATCTACACGATGGCCGCCGGCCGGCTGACCGGCGAGTTCTCTCGGGAAGAGGCCTCGCAGGAATCGTTGATGCGCCAGATGACCAAGGACAAAGAGGTAACCCGATGAGCACCGACGTGACCAAGAGCCCGGCGGTGGTCCCGCCCGGCAAGAGCGGAGGACCGTCCTCCGACAGCGGGTTGCTGCAGCTGATGCTGGACGGCCTGCGCCGCAACATGCGCCAGTACGGCATGCTGATCGCCCTCGGCCTGATCGTCGCCCTCTTCGCCGTCTGGACCGACGGCGTCCTGCTGGAGCCGCGCAACGTCTCCAACCTGGTCCTCCAGAACGCCTACGTCCTGATCCTCGCGATCGGCATGATGCTGGTCATCATCTCGGGCCACATCGACCTGTCGGTCGGCTCGTTGACGGCGTTCGTGGGCGCGTTCGCGGCCGTGCTGACCGTGCAGCACAACGTGTCCTGGCCGGTCGCGGTGGCGCTGAGCCTGGTGGTCGGCGCGGTGGCGGGCGGCATCCAGGGGTTCTTCATCGCGTATCTCGGCATACCGTCGTTCATCGTGACCCTCGCCGGCATGCTGATCTTCCGTGGCTTCACGGAGATCCTGCTGGAGGGCCAGACCCTCAGCCCGTTCCCGAGCGGCCTGGAGAAGATGGGCAACGGCTTCCTGCCGGAGACGGGCCCGGACACCAACTACCACAACATCACGCTGCTGCTCGGCCTGGTCCTGATCGTCTTCGTGGTCCTCCAGGAGATCCGGGACCGCAAGCGCCAGCAGGAGTTCGCCCTGGACGTGGTGCCGCGCAACCTCTTCCTGCTGAAGCTCGTCTCGATCGTCGCCGCGGTCCTCGTCGTCACGATGCTGCTCGCCAGCTACAAGGGCGCGCCGATCATCCTCCTCATCCTGGGCGGACTGGTCGTCGGCTACGGCTACCTCATGCGCAACGCCGTCTTCGGCCGTCACATCTACGCGATCGGCGGCAACCTGCCGGCGGCGAAGCTGTCCGGTGTGAAGGACAAGAAGGTCGTCTTCCTCGTCTTCCTGAACATGGGCGCGCTCGCCGCCCTGGCGGGTCTGGCGATCGCCGCGCGACTGAACGCGGCCTCCCCGAAGGCGGGTCTGAACTACGAACTCGAGGCCATCGCCTCGGCGTTCATCGGCGGCGCGTCCATGAGCGGCGGTGTCGGCACCGTCCTCGGCGCGATCATCGGCGGTCTCGTCCTCGGCGTCCTGAACAACGGCATGAACCTCCTCAGCGTCGGCTCCGACTGGCAGCAGGTCATCAAGGGCATGGCCCTGCTGGCCGCGGTCGGCTTCGACGTCTGGAACAAGCGCAAGTCCGGTTCGTAGACCGGATCGACCGGATCGGGCCCCGTCGCAAGGCGGGGCCCTTCCCATGGGAGGAGAGCAGAACCGGTGAAGGAACTCTTCGGCGAGCTCGCCGACGGCACCGAGATCCACCGCTGGTCGCTGGAGAACGGCGGCACCCGTCTGAAGGTCCTGTCCTACGGCGGGATCGTGCAGTCCCTGGAGGTCCCCGACCGGCACGGCCGGTACGCCGACGTCTGCCTCGGCTTCGCCCGGATCGAGGAGTACGTCGCCGCCAGCCCGTACTTCGGGGCGCTGATCGGCCGCTACGGCAACCGCATCGGCAAGGGCCGCTACACCCTGGACGGCGAGACGTACCAACTCTCCGTCGACGACGGCGAGAACAGCCTGCACGGCGGCGCCGAGGGCTTCGACCGGCGGGTGTGGGACATCGAGCCGTTCACCGACGGCACCGACGTCGGACTGCGCCTGTCCTACACCTCCGCCGACGGCGAGATGGGCCACCCCGGCACGCTCCGCACGAAGGTGACGTACACCCTCACCGAGCAGGGCGACTGGCGCATCGACTACGAGGCCACCACCGACAGGGCCACCGTCGTCAACCTCACCAGCCACGTCTACTGGAACCTCGCCGGGGCGGGCAGCGGCACGATCGAGGGCCACGAGCTCCAGCTCGCCGCGTCCCGCTACACCCCCACCGACCCGGGTCTGATCCCGACCGGCGAAGTGGCACCGGTCGAGGGCACCCCCTTCGACTTCCGCGCGGCCAAGCCGATCGGCCGGGACCTGCGCGCCGGGCACCCGCAGCTGCTCGCCGCCAAGGGCTACGACCACAACTGGGTGCTGGACAAGGGCGTCACGGCCGAACCGGAGCCCGTCGCGACCCTCCACGACCCGTCCTCCGGCCGCACGTTGAGGATCGCCACCAGCGAGCCCGGCCTGCAGTTCTACTCGGGCAACTTCCTCGACGGCACCCTGGTCGGACCGGGCGGACGCAGCTACCGCCAGGGCGACGCGCTGTGCCTGGAGACTCAGCACTATCCTGACTCCCCGAACCATCCGTCGTTCCCCTCGACCGTGCTGCGACCGGGCGAGACGTACCGCACGACGACGATTCACTCGTTCCACGCGTGACGCCGCGTCACCTGTGAAACTTCTTCACAGGTAACGCACAATTTCTTACCCGTTTCTCAGCGGTTGAACAGTGCCACCGCAGCCTTCGTATGTAGGGGCGGCCCGTGCTCCCCCGCGCGGGCCACCTAAAGACGACGGTCCCGGTCGTCCCCACCGGGTCCGCCCCATACGGAGGTTCCATGGCCGAGAACGTCACCTCGCTGTTCCGAGCCACCGCGGCACACAGCCCGTCGATGGCGGCGCTGACGCGGGCGGCCGGCGACGGTGCGGGACCGATCGACTTCTGCATTCCGGTCAATCCGTATTTCCCCACACCGGGGATGTGGGACGAGATGTCCAGCCGCCTCCGGGACATCATCACGTACTACCCGAGCAGCGCCGACACCATCACCTCCGAGCTCTGCAATCTGCTCCAACTGCCGCCGCAGGCCGTCGCGATGGGCAACGGCTCGACCGAACTCATCACCTGGATCGACCACCTGCTGGTCCGTGAGTCCCTCGCCATCCCCGTCCCCACCTTCGGCCGCTGGACCGACCAGCCGATGGAGACCGGCAAGCGCGTCGACATGTTCCCGCTCCAGGAATCCAGCGGCTTCGCCCTGGACCTCGCCCAGTACGCCGAGTTCATCCGGGCCAGGGGGACCCGGGCGGCCGTCATCTGCAACCCGAACAACCCCGACGGCGGCTTCCTGCACAAGCACGCGATCGTGCAGTTCATGGACGCGATGGCGGATCTGGACCTGATCGTCATCGACGAGAGCTTCCTGGAGTTCGCCGACGCGGAGGCGGAGCCCTCGGTGGTGCAGGAGGCCATGCTGCGCCCGAACGTCATCGTCCTGCGCTCGCTCGGCAAGAACTTCGGTCTGCACGGCATCCGCTTCGGCTACATGGTCGCCAACCCGTCGCTCGCCGGCCGGGTCCGCTCGATGCTCCCGAAGTGGAACCTCAACGCCTTCGCCGAGTACGTGGTGTTCATGCTCAAGGAGCACGGCGCCGAGTACGCGCAGAGCCTCCAGCAGGTGTACCGGGACCGGCTGGACATGTCGAGCCAGCTCGCCTCGCTGCCCGGTCTCACCGTCTACCCCTCGCAGGGAAACTTCCTCTTCGTGCGCCTCCCCGTGGGCGCCGAAGGCACCGTGGTCCGGGACCGACTGCTCACCGAGCACCGGATCCTGGTCCGCGAGTGCGGCAACAAGATCGGCTCGTCCAGCCGCTTCCTGAGACTCGTGGTGCGCCCCCAGGTGGACGTCCGTCGCCTGGTGTCCGGCCTGGAACAGGTGCTCTACGGGACCAGGAGGGGAGCCGCCGTGCCCGAGCTGGCCAACGGGACCAACTACAGCTCGGGTACGGCGGCCGTGGACCGGCTGGTCGGCTCCACGAACGGCGCGGGGGCGCCGCTCGCTCCGCAGGTCCAGCCGATGCCGGTCGCCGCGCCGATGCCGGCGGCCGCCGCCGCGTCCTACGACCAGTCGAACGGGTACGGCACGCCGATGCCCGCGCCCACCCCCATGCCGATGCCCACGCCCATGCCGGCGCCCATGCCGGCCGCCGCGCAGATGCCGGTCGCACCGGCGGCCGCGGCCGCCGGCCCGTCGCCGTTCGCCGCGCCGCAGGGGCCCACCCCGCCCGGGGTTCCGGCACGGGGCGGGCTCACCGCGGCTCAGGTGCGGGGGACGAACGGGCTGACGCCCGCCCCCGCGTCGGGGTGGCCCAACCCTCAGGCTCAGAGTTGGCCCAACGCGGCGGGGATGGGGCAGACCGGCTGAGCCCCGTTAGACCGGGTTCAGTTTCCACTGCTGGCAGGTGTTGTTCAGCCACGTCCACTGGCGTACGTCCGCCGCGTCCGCCGTGGAGCAGTTCGCCACGTCCGCCACCTTGCCGGTGGCCTGGTTGACGATTCTCACCCAGTTGTTGTCCGTGACCACGAAGCGGAAGCGCTGGCAGGTGTTGTTCAGCCAGGACCACTGGCGCAGGTCGGCGCCGTCGGCGCTGGAGCAGTCGGCGGTGTCCAGGACCTTGCCGGTGGCCACGTTGACGAGGCGGCTGGTGTCGTCGCCCTGGTCCTCGATGCGCCACTTCTGGTTGTTGCCGCCACCGCAGGCGTACTGCTGGACGTTGGCGCCGTCGGCCGCCGAACTCCCGGCGACGTCAAGGCACTTGCCGCTGTTGCGGTTGGTGATGGTGTACGTCGTGGAGGTGGCCGAGGGCTCTCCCGAGGGGCCGGCCAGGCCGGCCCCCAGCGCGACCGGCGTGCCGAGGTTGGGCGTGCCGTCGGAGTTCCAGGTGAACTTCTGCGCGCGGGTCGTACGGCCGTTGTCGCAGCCGTCGGAGGCGGAGTCGTTCGCGTGGTAGACGATCCAGTTCTCGGTGCCGTCGGGAGAGGTGAAGAAGCCGTTGTGGCCCGGGCCGTAGACGCCCGCCGAGTCGTTGCGCTGGAAGACCGGGGTGGACTTCTTCGTCCAGGAGGAGGCCGCCAGCGGATCGGAGCCCGTCAAGGTCAGCTGGCCGAGCTTGTAGTCGGGGGTCCAGCAGCCGCTGCCGGAGTAGACGAGGAAGGTCCGGCCGTTGCGCTGGAGGATCTCGGGACCCTCGTTGACCGTGCCGTTGCGCTCCCAGTCGTACGTCGGCGTCGAGACGGTGGAGAAGCCGGTGGCCAGGGTGTACGGGTTGGACATCCGCGCCGCGACGATGTTCTGCGTGCCGCCGCCGCTCGCGCTGCCGAACAGATACAGCTGGCCGTTGATGGTCGCGACCGTGGGGTCCAGCATCCAGGCCGAGTTGAGCTGGCTCTTGTAGGTGTACGGGCCCGTCGGGTCCGACCCGGCGCTCTCCAGGACGTGGGTGCGCTGGGTGGGGTTGTAGTCGGAGACGTTCTGCCCGGCGACGTAGTACAGGTACCACTTGCCGTTGATGAAGTGCATTTCGGGCGCCCAGATGTTGCAGCAGCGCGAGGCGGCGTCGCCCGTCCACACCTGGAGGTTGGGCGCCGTGGCGAGCCCGGCCAGGGTGGCGGACTTGCGCATGGTGATGACGTTGGTCCAACTCGTCGTCAGCAGGTAGTAGTTGCCGTCGTGGTACGAGATCCAGGGGTCGGCGCCCTTCTGCGTCTTGACCGGGTTGGCGAACGAGGCCGCGCTCGCGGAGGACTGCCCGAGCGAGAGGGCGAGGACCAGCGCGGCCAGCAGGGTCAGTAGGCGACGGGCCATCCGCTGCTCCAGTTCAGAAGGTTGATGCCGAGTTTGGGGGTGCCGTTGTCGTTGCCGTCGTAGTAGTGGTAGACGATCAGGTCGCCGTCGGAGTCGCTCATGATCGACTGTCCGCCGGGGCCGATATAGCGCCCGTGGGACTCCAGGACGGGCGTCCCGCCGTTGTTCATCATCGAGACGCCGTTCTTGTCGTAGTACGGCCCGGTGACGCTGGTGGCGCGGCCGACCTTGACCTTGTACGTGGAGCTGGTGCCGGCGCAGCAGGTGTCGTACGAGGCGAAGAGGTAGTAGTAGCCGTTGCGCTTGACGATGTACGGCGCTTCGACGGCCTTGGTCCCGGTGGGGCGGGACGCGAGGGAGTACCGGGTGGTGTTGGAGGAGAGCTGCTTCCCGGTGCCGGGGTCGATCTGGATCATCTTCAGCCCGGTCCACCAACTGCCGAACGACAGCCACCACTTGCCGTCGCCGTCGACGAACAGATTCGGGTCGATGGCGTTGTAGTCGCTCGACGTGGTGGAGGTGTGGACCGTGCCGCGGTCGGTCCAGGAGCCGGGCAGTCCGGTGGTCGAAGTGGCGAGCCCGATGGCCGACTTGTTGGACCCGAAGGTCGAGACGGCGTAGTACATCAGGTACGTGCCGCCGTGGTACGAGATGTCGGGCGCCCACGCCTCCGTGGCGTACGACGACCACCAACCGGGTTTGGCCGTGAAGGCGTCGCTCCCGGCCGAGAAGGCGATCCGGTCGGTCGAGGTCTTGTAGCCGAGCCCGCCGCCGGTGCCGTAGAGCAGGTAGCGGCCCGCCGATGTGCGGATCATCGTCGGGTCGTGGACGACCGTGGAGCCGGTGACCGTCCCGGGGTTGGGGTACGCGGAGGCGCTGCTGGGGATCAGGGCCAGCAGAAGGGCTGCGGGGAGGGCGAGGAGGGTGGTTCGGACGCGCGAGGTGCGGCTCACACGGGCCTCCTTGACGGAAAGGGGAGGTCGTCCGAAATACCGGACGACGATCGTCAATTCGGACGGACCGTAGAATCGAATCCCTTGCGCGTCAATGGCCCTGACAGTCACAGGAGTTCGCAACCTGATAGATCTTGTCCAGAGATCAAATATTGGGCATAGTCCGTTCACCACGTGGATATCGCGTGAACACTCCCCACGCTCACCACCCTTTGCCCTGCAAGGAGACACCGGCATGCCCAAGCTCAGACGCCTCGCCATACCCGCCCTCGCCGCGGCGGCCCTCGTGATCGGGACGGCGGGTTCGTCGTACGCCCAGACCTACACGGCCGCGTCCAGCAACTCCTGTGGGGCCGCGTACTTCTACGACGTGGGCGACACCTTCAAGATCATCGACGTCTGTACGGACGGCAAGGGCGTGCGCCTCCAGTACACGAACCCCACGACGGGCAATCCGTCCACCGGCGACACGAAGATCAACGTGGACTACACCGGCGGCTACACCGGTTGGAACCTGGACAACGCCTACGTCTACGACACCGACATGAACGAGAACGCCTGCTTCTACTTCCGCGTCGGTCACGTGGACGACGGTGCCTACGTCAGCGGCTCCTACGGCGGCTGGCACCTGGCCTGCGCCGCGAACTGAGGCACACGCCTGTGCCCCCGAGCCCGGGACCGGGCCGGGGGCACAGCCCTGAGTGGCCGTCAGTGGTCGTTCGCCAGATGCAACTTCAGCAGGTCCACGCCGTAGTCACCGCCGTTGGGCGTACGGACGATGGTGTGGATGTGCTCCTGGGACGGCGTACCGCCGCCCATGCCCATGCCGCCGCCGTCGGAGCTCGCGGAGGAGCTGGGGCTCGTGGACGCGGTGTCCCCCTTGTAGAAGAGCGGGGCCTGGGCGTCGTACTCGATGAGGACGACCGGACTGTGCACCCGGTAGTAGAACGCGGAGTCGTCCTCCGTCTCGCCCATCCAGTAGAAGTACGTGTCGTCCAGATGCTCCTCCACCTCGGACATCTTCACCTCGGCGTGGCCCTCGTCGAGGTAGCCGACGTACACGCGGACCAGGTCCAGCAGCTTCTCGCGCTGCGCGGAGCCGAGGCCGGAGCCGGGGACACCCTCGTAGGCGAGCTTGAGGTTGTCCTGGCCCGCACCGGCCTTCATGTCCTCGTTGCCGTTCGACTGCGAGGAGACGGCCTTGGCGCGCTGTGCGGAGGTGAGGGAGCGCACCATGGCCAGGCCTGCCTTGGTCTCCGGCCGGAAGAGGGTGATTTTCTCGCCCTTGTACGTGGCCGTCGTCGGCTCCGAGCCCATGAAGGTGGGCGTCATCACGACCTGGTCGCCCAGGACGAAGTAGTTGATGGCGACGTGGTGACCCTCGTACTGGAAGCCCCAGGGCTTGGTGGTCGACGGGGTGCCCATGAAGGTGAAGAAGTAGTGGCCCTCGGTGAGCGTCTTCTGATTGCCGCCGTTGGAGTCGCCCAGGAACGCGTTGAGCTTCATGATGCCGCGCGTCCGGGCCAGGCCGTCGGCGGACAGTGCCCTGCCGAGCAGCGCGTAGCCGAGGGCGCGCTGCTTCTCGGTCAGGTCGCCCATGCGGACGCCCTTGCGGTCGTAGCCGTCGACATTGCTCCACGCCGTCCATTCGTCGGCGTCGATGTCGAACGTGCAGGATGTGCGCTCCTTCGTGGAGAGGCCGTCCAGGAACGCCTGCGCCGCCTTGACCAGCGCGTCCGTGGACACGTCCGTGGAGTGGATCGCGTACAGGTCCTCGACGACCTCGCCGTCGGTGGTGACGCCCACGACGTCCGCGTACTTGGTCTGGGAGACGCCGGGGCCCATGCCGCCGCCCCCTCCCCCGGGTCCGCCGGAGGGCATGCCGCCGGGGGCGGCGGAGGAACCGGAGCTCGCGGTGCCGGAGGAGCTCGAGGAACATCCGGTCATGGTCGCCATCGCGGCGACTCCGCCGGCGAGCAGCGCCTTGTTCATGAACCAGCGGCGGCTGCGTTCGGTTTCGGGAGTGCGGGGTCGGTGTCCGTGCATGAGCCCAAACTCGGTGACCGACCTGAAGCGCCGGTGGGAGAAGCCTGTGAGTTCCCCGTGGGCGCCCTCGTCAGGCCCGGCAGCGCAGCATCTCCAGACGAACGAGACCGGCGGGTCCAGCAGTGCCGTGATCCTTACGCGCGGTCCGGTCTCTGCCTCCTCGCCGGTCGACTCGCAGCGGAAGCCGTACTCGGACAGGGCCGGGTCGTCCATGCCGTAGTCCGGGTTCTGGGCGAGCACGACGGCGTAGTTGAGCAGCTGGACCCCCGTGGCGATGTCGAAGCGCCGCTCGCGGGGACGGAGTTCGGCCAGATCGCCGACCTCGTACCGCACCCCCAGCGGCTCGCGCTCCTCGAACCGCCGGGCCGCGGCGAGCATCTCACCGGAGATGTCGATACCGCGCACGTCCCCGACCAGTCCCAGAATGCTCGGCACCTCCCCGTACCGCGCCAGCGGCAGGGACTTGAACCCAAAGCCCTTGACTGACAAGGAACTTGACGTTTCGTCACTTTGCCGAACTGACAGCCCACGGACAGCATCCCTTCCTATGGTGCCGTGTTCATGACAGACACTTCGGAAGCAACCCCCACCCCGATCGGGCGCCGCACCGTACTGATCGCCACCGGAGCCACGGCAGCCGCTCTCGCCGTGACCGCCGCCGCGCCCGAAGCCCCCACAGCCGACGCGGCCGACACCGCCCCCGTCGCCGCCGCGGCCGTCTGCACCCTCACGAAGGAGATGACCGAAGGCCCCTACTACCTGGACGGCGCACTCGTCCGCGCCGACATCCGCGAGGACAAGACCGGCTTCCGGCTCAACCTCGCCCTCACCGTCGTCGACGACGACACCTGCGCCGTGATCCCCAACGCCCTCGTGGAGATCTGGCACTGCGACGCCCTCGGCGAGTACTCCGGCTACGTCGGCAACAACGGCCACAACGAGCCCGACAACGGCACCTTCCTGCGCGGCGGCGTCCTCACCGACTCCAGCGGCGTCGCCACCATCACGACCGTCTACCCGGGTTGGTACCGCGGCCGGTGCGTCCACATCCACGTCAAGGTGCACACCGGCGTCACGCTCACCTCCGACGGCTCCTTCACCGGCGGCACCGAACTCCACACCGGACAGCTCTTCTTCAACGAGACGATCACCGCGAGAGTCGGCGCGCTCTCGCCGTACTCGACCAACACGGTCACCCGCACCACCCTCGCCCAGGACTCCATCTACGACGAAGGAGGCGCCGCCTCCGGCCTCCTGACCCTCACCGCACTGGGGACGTCACCCTCGGCCGGCTACACCGGGACCCTGACCCTCGGCATCGAGCGCTGACCCTGTAGGTGCGTGACGCGGCGGCCGTTCCCCGTACATGCGAAGGGGACGGCCGCCGTGTCATGCCTCCCCGTCCCGGCCGCGACGGAACGGCCCCTTCCGTGTACCTGATCGGCAACAGACGTGCGCGACACGCGAGGTCAGCGTGGTTCGCGAGGCACACTCTGATGGCCATCGCCAGTCGGCAGTGGCCGATCACAGCGCATCACGGGGGACACCATGAGCATGCCTGCCCGCAAGAACCGTACGAGCCGCAGAGCCTGGATGCCCTACGCCCTCGGCGTCGCGGCGGTGGCCGCGCTGCTGACGACCACGGCGTGCGAGCCGGGCACGACGGACGCGGCCGGGTCCTCGAACTCGCCGAGCGCGACGAGTTCGGCGAGTCCCGCGAGTTCGGCGGCGTCGGGTTCGACCGCCTCGGCGGATACGGGCGGCGGCGGCGCCCAGCAGAGCGAGGACAGCTCCGAGACCCCTCTGTGCGCCATCGAGGACCTCAAGGTCTCCGCCACGAACCAGCCCGGCGAAGGCGAGGACGCCCGGTACATCCTCCTCACCGTCACCAACGCCGGCAAAGGCAAGTGCGACGTCCAGGGCGCCCCCGTGGTCACGCTCGGCGATGCGCAGGGACCGGCCCCCGTGAAGGAGGAGACCGACTCCGGGGAGCCCGTCACGCTCGCTCCCGGCGGCAAGGCCTATGCCGGACTGCTGGCGACCGGCGGCCACAGGGACACCTACGACGTGACGTTCATGAAACTCGGTCTCGGGAGCCCCGGCGGCGAGAGCGAGGCCGGCCCCGAGGTCGACGTCCCCATGCCCGTCGACTCGTTCCCCGCCGACGACGGTCAGTGGGTGAGCTACTGGCAGGGCACCGAGGGCCTCGCCATGCGCCCGGTAACGCAGTCCTGACGCCCGTGAACTGACTCCCTGTGTCCCGCCACCGACGACGGGACACAGGGAGAGTCTTTCCGCTACAGCCCTACGACTGCCTCACGACTCCGGACACTCCTTCCACGCCATGTGGTACACCGTGCTGATGTCCCCGTCCGTCGAGTCCATCGTCATGAAGCTGACCTTGCTCGCGGAGCTCGTGCCCGCGTTGACCCGGAGCTCCGTGTTGATGTTGAAGTTGCGCTGAACTCCGCAGGGCGCCCAGACCAGTTGGGCCCAGTCGGTGGTGTCGGTCGCCTGCCAGTTGTCGTTGTAGGGGCCGCTGAAGGGGTGTGTCCGGGACGCCGTGTTCGGTGAGCCCTGGAAGTAGTACGACGCTCTCTGCGTGGCGTTCGCCCCCGACTGGAGGGCGGCGAAGCCGCGGTAGTCGGCGCTGGCGATGGCGTACGTGAAGCCCTGTGGGACATGGACGATCAGGTTGAGCTGACAGTTCTTGCGGAAGGCCGTCGGGTCCGAGTTGCCGCCCGCCTGGGCGAGGTAGTCGCTGTACGTCACCGTGAACGCCGTGTTGTCCTCGGAGACGGCGACCGCGGTCGTACCGGCCGGACAGCCGGAGCCGTTGACCGTGGCGACCTTGATGACGATCTTGTCCGGCGGCGGGTCCTCGAACCCGTCGGACGGGCCCTGTGCGGGCAGTGCGGTGGTGAGCAGAGCGGCGAGCGCGCCGCCCAGCAGGAGTCCACCAGCCATGGTCTCTCCCTGAAGGGTTGGGGGGTGGTTGGTTGCACCCCGGACCGTAGGGAGGGACACACCTCGCGGTCAGCTATAACTCCAGCCATTCACAGGTGCGCTTTTCACAGTTTCTTCACAGTATCCGAACTCTGCGGAAATAACGGGCCGTTGACGAATCCGCCCCCAACTTGTTCACATCCGCACATCACGGAATTCTCCATCCGGGGCACCGCGCCTCGCGCGCCGCGCACGTCCATGTGCGGGTGCACACGGACGGCCCGCCCACCGAGGTCCAGGCGCCCTCGCCGTACACCGTGAACACCATCCGGGCGACCCTCACCGTGGGCGTCGACAGCGACCGGCGATCCGTCGCCGAGGGTCGGGCGCGGACGGCCGGAAGCCGACCCTCCGGCGCCGGATGAACGGGGCGCGACGGCAGGGCGTCAACCGAGGACGGTCTTGGACCCGGATGAGCGCACTCACGGACAGGGGCCCTACGGGTTCTCCCAGGCCGCCGGCTCCGCCGCCAGCGCCTGCACCGGTCCCGGCAGGGCGTCCGCGGCGATGTCGGCGATGGTGACGCCCTCCAGGATGCGGCGCACATTGGCCCGCAGCGCGATCCACAGGGGCAGCAGCGGCTGGGCGGAACCGGTGTAGGCGAGCTCGGTGGGGCGTTCACCTCGGACGGAGACGATGGGGCCGTCCACGGTCCGGATCACGTCCGCGACCGTGATCTTCGCCGCGTCACGGGCCAGCCGGTAACCGCCGTTGCCCCCGCGCCGGCTGTCGACGACACCACCGCGTCGCAGGTCACCGAGGATGCCCTCCAGGAATTTGTGCGGAATGTCCTGCGTGACGGCGATGGCCTCCGCCTTCACCGGACCCTCGCCCTGTCGTACGGCGAGTTCGAGTACCGCTCGTACCGCGTAGTCCGCCCGTGCCGAGATCCTCATGAGGGCCATTGTGAGGCGTGCCGCGCCGGGCATGGAGAATGGTCCCTCCCTCGCGTCCCGGGAAACGCAGGCACAACAGGAGGCGACGCTCGCGTGGAGCTCAGCAGACGAACCTTCAGCGCACTGGCCGGCACGACCGCGCTCGGCCTGGCGCTGACCGGCAGTGGCGGCGCGCTGCCGTCCTCCGCCCTGCCCGGACTCGCGCCCACGGGCCCGCCACCGAGCCCGCCCAGCGCCGACGGCAGCGCGCACACCGTCGGCTTCGACCGCTACTCGCTGCTGGTCGACGGGCGGCGGCTGGTCCTGTGGTCGGGCGAGATGCATCCGTTCCGGCTGCCGAGCCCGTCGCTGTGGCGGGACGTGCTGCAGAAGATGCGCGCGCACGGCTACAACGCGGTGAGCGTCTACGTCGCCTGGAACGTCCACTCCCCCGCGCCCGGTGAGTACGACTTCACGGGCGTCCGCGACCTGGACCTGTTCCTGCGCACGGCCGCCGAGACCGGCCTGTACGTGATCCTGCGCCCGGGCCCGTACATCAACGCCGAGGTCGACGCGGGCGGCTTCCCGGGCTGGCTGACGGCGACCGCGGGCAGGGCCCGGACCGCCGACCCCACCTATCTGTCGTACGCCGACGAGTGGTTGACGCGGGTGAACGCGATCGCCGCCCGGCACCTCTACACCAGGGGCAAGGGCACGGTCCTGCTCTACCAGATCGAGAACGCGTACGACGTCACCGGCGCGGACGGCCGCGCGTACATGTCCCACCTGTACAAGAAGGTGCGGGCGGACGGGATCGACGTACCCCTCTTCCACAACGACAAGACCCGCGAGGGGCGTTGGGTGCCCGGGTCGTTCGACACCGGTGGGGAGAAGGGCAGCTGGCTGTACGGCTTCGACGGGTATCCGGAGCCCGATGAGGTTCCGCAGGACTGGGGGCGCTTCGCCGCGCAGCCGGCGCGGGCCGCGAAGGCCAGCCCGAAGACCCCGGGTTTCCTCCCGGAGTTCGGCGGCGGCCGGCCCGATCCGTGGGGCGGGACGGCGTTCGGCGGCAAGGGGTACGAGGAGGCGCGGCGGACCCGGGACGCGGCGTACGAGCGGCGCTTCCATCTCACCAACCTCGCCAACGGGATCACGCTGCACAACGTCTACATGACCTTCGGCGGCACCTCGTGGGGCTGGCTGCCCGCGCCGCAGGTCTACACGTCGTACGACTACGGGGCGGTCCTCGACGAGGGGCGCCGGCAGACGGCGAAGCTCGCCCCGATGCACCAGCTCGGCCACCTGCTGCGGCAGATCCCGGACTTCGCGAAACTGGACCGGGCGAAGGGCGTGCCGTCCCCCGACGACCGGCTGAAGGTGTACCACCTGACCAACCGCGACACGGGCTCCCATGTCTACGTCGTGCGCAACGACTCCGCCGAGGACGTCTCCGTACCCCTGCCGGACGCCGGCATCGAGGTGCCGATGACCGTCCCGGCCCATGACGCCCGGCTGATCACCACCGACCTGAAGCTCGGACGGCGGACGTTGAGGTACGCCACCGCCCAGCTCGCGATGTTCGTCGCCGCCGGGCGGCAGGACATCGCCGTCTTCTCCGGCCGGCACGGCGACATGGCCCAGGTCGTCCTGGAGTGCCCGGACGAGCCGACGGCGACCCGCCTGGACGCGGAACCGGCGTGGATCTACGACCGCGGTCTGCTGCGGGTGACCGCCCCGCTCGGCGTCGGGCTGCTGGCCCGCGTGAAGGTGGAGAACGGCGGCTCCGGGCGCCCGCTGGTGATCTTCTTCGCCGACGACGAGACCGCGCTGCGGCTGTGGCCGTACGAGACCCCGTCCGGGACGGTGCTGGTGTACGGCCCGTCGCTGGTGCGGTCCGTCACCCTGGAGGGCTCCACCGTGCACCTCACCGGTGACACGACCGCGGTGACCGGCCTGGAGGTGTGGGGGCCGCGCGGGATCGGCCAGGTCACCTGGAACGGGCAGCCGGTACCGACCCGGGTCAGCGCCACCAACAGCCTCATCGCCCTGAAGCCCCTGCCGGGCGTGGGCGCGGTGTCGCTGCCCGCGCTGGACAAGGGCTGGCGGCGGCGCACCGAGAACCCCGAGTCCGCGCCGGACTTCGACGACTCGGCGTGGCGACGGGCCGACAAGGAGAGCTCGTTCAGCACCACGCCGGTGCCCGAGGGGCAGCCCGTGCTCTTCGCGGACGACTACGGCTTCCACTACGGCGACGTCTGGTACCGCGGCCGCGTCACCGGCGCCGAGGGTGCGAAGTCGGTTTCCCTCGCCTACAGCACCGGCACCCAGGGTCTCCTGATGGCCTGGCTGGACGGGGAGCCGCTGGGCACCCACCGGATGCCGGTACCGGACGAGAAGACGGCCCGGAAGGGCACGTGGACGGAGACGGCGGACTTCGCGGTGCCCGAGGAGCTGAGGGAGCGGGACGAGCATGTGCTGTCGGTCCTCGTGCGGCGGATGCAGCACGACATGGACGGCGAGTCCCTCGACACGCACAAGGCGGCCCGGGGACTGACAGCCGTACGGTTCAAGGGCGCCTCGCCGAAGGTGAGTTGGCGGCTCCAGGGCGCGGCCGCGGCCGATCCGGTGCGTGGGCCGCTGAACAACGGCGGCCTGTACGGGGAGCGCGAGGGCTGGCATCTGCCCGGCCACGACGACGGCGGCTGGAGGCCGGTGCGGCTGCCGCGCGCGGAACGGCGGCAGGGCGTCACCTGGTACCGCACGTCCTTCCGGCTGTCCGTCGACCCCGGCATCGACGCCTCGATCGCCCTCACCCTCGACGACGACCGGAAGCGTGCCTACCGGGTGCAAATCTTCCTCAACGGCTGGAACATGGGCCAGTACATCAACGACGTCGGCCCCCAGCACACCTTCGTCCTGCCGAACGGCGTCCTGCGCACCAGGGGCGCCAACACCCTTGCCCTGGCGGTCATTTCGGACGGTACGACGGAGGCGGGACCCAAGGACGTACGGCTGACACTGCTGGGCGCGACGGCGGGCGGAGTGACAGTGGAGAACGTCTGAGGAGGAGAACCTCGTGCGAAGACGGCGATTCATCAGCGGGTTAGTGGGGGCGGGGGCCGGGATCGGGCTGGTCTCGTCGAGCGGCGGCACAGCCACCGGGACCACCGGGGCCACCAGGGCCGCCGCACCCCGGGTCCTCGGCCCGCACGACTGGCAGACCGTGCCGGCCCCCGCCTGCACCCCGGCCGCCCAGCTCCTCGGCGTGGCGGCCGCGGGACCCGACCTCGCGTGGGCCGTGGGCGAGGAGGGCCGCAACGGCGGCACCCGCGGGGTGCCGCTCGCCCTGGTGTGGGACGGCGGCGCGTGGACCCGCCTCGACCTCAGCCACCTCGGCCTCACCGGCGGGTATCTGAGCTCGGTCGCCGCTTCGGCGGGCGCCGCCTGGGCTGTTGGCACCGACAGGGGCGGCGTCGCCCGGCTGCTGCGCTGGGACGGGTCGACCTGGCAGGAGTCCCTCTTCGCCGGACGACTGGCGTACGGGACGAGCCTGACCGGGGTGGCGCTGGACGCGAAGGACCGCGTCTGGCTCTCCGGCCGCAACAGCGACGGCTGCGTACTGCTGCGCGGCGACGGCGGGGACGACGGCTGGACCTGGGTGACCCCGCCCCCGACTCCGCCCAGGAGCGCCCCGGCCGGCGTCCGCGTGGCGCCCGACGGCGGCGTCTGGGTGTACGACGCCGCACTCGTCGCCCGCTGGGACGGCGAGACCTGGACCGAACTGCCCGCCCCGGCCGGACTGCGCCCCACCGTCACCGGACTGCTCCCGGTCGCCGCCGACGACGTCTGGCTCACCGGCTACGACTACGGCGTCGGCGGCCCGCCCGGCAAGCCGCCGTCCGTCACCCTGCGCCACTGGGACGGCAACGCGTGGACCTACGCCACCACCCCGTTCACCGTCGGCATGCTCACCGCGATCGTCGCTGACGACCGGGGCGGCCCCGACCGCATCGCGGGCTGGGACTTCTGGGACCAGACCCGCGCGCACTACCTCCGGTGGGAGAACGGCGCGTGGGTGAGCGAGCGGGGCCCGCTGTCCACGGCCCCCGTCCTGCTCAGCGGACTCGCGCCGGTGCCCGGTACGGGCGGGTACTGGTCCGTCGGCACGAACTCCGCCTCGCCGTATCCGCCCGCGCAGGTGTATGTCGAGCGATGAGTCCCTAGGCCAGCCGGATCACGTTCCACGACAGCGGTTCGAGTACGGCGGTCAGGGTGCCGTCGGTCAGCGCGGTGCCCTCGACCGTGTGCGGGGCGACCCGCTCGGGCTCGGCGAGGGTGTTCCTGGCGTCCGGGTCGGCGTCGGCGAGGGCGCTGTGCTCGACCACGGACGACAGGTCCAGTGCGGCGAGGGCGACTTCGAGGGGAAGCGCCTCGGTCCGGCTGCGGTTGACCGCGAAGACGGTGACCGAGCCGTCCTCGCCGCGCACGGCGGTGGCGTGCAGCAGGTCGGTCTCGCCGTACTTCTTCGTCTCGTACGTCGGTGAGTCGACCCGCACGTCCAGGACCTCGCCGCGCCCGTACCGGGCGGCCTGGGCGAACGGGAAGAACGTCGTCTGGCGCCAGGCCGGGCCGCCCGGCTCGGTCATGATCGGCGCGATGACGTTGACCAGCTGGGCGAGGCAGGCCACGGTGACGCGGTCGGCGTGCCGGAGCAGGGCGATGAGGAGGGAGCCGAAGACGACGGCGTCGGTGACGCTGTAGTTGTCCTCCAGGAGGCGGGGGGCCTCCGCCCAGTCCCGCGCGCCGGAGTTCTCGATCTCGTGCCACTCCGAGATGTACCAGACGTTCCACTCGTCGAAGGAGAGGTTGATCTTCTTCTCGGACTTCAGCCGGGCGCCCACGTGATCACAGGTGGCGACCACGTTCTCGATGAAGGACTCCATGTCGACGGCGGAGGCCAGGAAGGAGTCGATGTCACCGTCCTCGGGCTGGTAGTAGGCGTGCAGGGAGATGTAGTCGACGAGGTCGTACGTCTCCGCCAGGACCGTCGCCTCCCACTCGGCGAACGTCGGCATGGACTGGCTGGAGGAGCCGCAGGCGACGAGTTCGATGCCCGGGTCGATCTGGCGCATCGCGCGGGCGGTCTCGGCGGCGATCCGGCCGTACTCCTGGGCGGTCTTGTGGCCGGTCTGCCAGGGGCCGTCCATCTCGTTGCCGAGGCACCAGAGGTTGATGCCGAAGGAGTCCTTGTCGCCGTGCGCGGCACGGAGGTCGGACAGGGCCGTGCCGGCGGGGTGGTTGGCGTACTCCTGGAGTTCGAGGGCCTCGGCGACGCCCCGGGTGCCGAGGTTGAGGGCCATCATGGGTTCGGCCTGGGGGCCGATCTTCTTCAGGAAGGCGATGTACTCGGAGAGGCCGAAGCGGTTGGTCTCGGTGGAGCGCCAGGCCAGGTCGAGGCGGCGGGGGCGGTCCTCGGCGGGGCCGACGCTGTCCTCCCACTTGTAGCCGGACACGAAGTTGCCGCCGGGGTAGCGGATGGTGGTCACGCCCAGTTCGCGAACGAGTTCAAGGACGTCCGTGCGGATACCGTCCTCGTCCGCCGTGGGGTGGTCGGGCTCGAAAATGCCGGTGTAGACGCAGCGGCCGAGGTGTTCCACGAAGGAGCCGAAGAGGCGGGGGTTGACCTGGCCTACGGTGAAGGCCGGGTCGAGGGTGAAGCGGGCAGTGCTCATTTTTGCCTTCCCAAGAGGGTGGTTCTGAATCGTTGGCGGCTGCGGGCTCGTTGTGGCTGGTCGCGTCCACGCGGCGGAGCCGCATATGGACACAGCCCCGCGCCCCTAAGCCGCGCTCGGCCAGCCGTTCTTTTTCCAGCTCAGCCTGTTGAGGCCCAGCTTTGGCGTGCCTTCGTCCTCTGCGTCGTAGTAGTGGTACGCCAGCCAATCTTGGCCCCTGTCCCGGAAGACCGACTGGCCGCCCGTGCCGACATACCTGCCGTGACCCTCCAGCAAGAGGTCGCCGCCGCCCTCCAGCATCGGTTTGCCCGTGCTGTCGGTGTAGGGGCCTGTCACCGACGTGGACCTACCCACCTTGATCTTGTACGTGGAGTTCACGCCGGAGCAGCACGCGTCGTAGGAGGCGAAGAGGTAGTAGTAGCGGCCGTGCTTGACGATGTAGGGACCCTCGACCGCGTAGGGGGCGTCCGGGCGGGTGGCCAGGTGGTGGACGGTCGTGCCCGCCGCGGCCTTGCCCGTCCTCGGGTTCAGCTCGACCATGCGGATGCCCGTCCAGTACGAGCCGAACGACATCCACAGTCGGCCGTCGGCCTTGATCAGGGCGGGGTCGATGGCGTTCCAGGTGTCCGTGCGCTCGGAGGAGAAGACCTTGCCGTGGTCGGTCCAGGTGCCGGGGAGACCGGACGGGGAGGTGGCGACGCCGATCGCGGAGTGGTTGGTGCCCCAGGACGAGACGGCGTAGTACAGCCAGTACTTGCCGGACCGGTAGGAGATGTCCGGGGCCCACGGGTCGCCGGTGTCGTTGTACTCGTACCACCAACTCGGCGGCTCCGCGAAGGCGTTGCCGGAGTCGGCCCAGTGCTTGCGGTCCTTGGACAGGCGGGCGCCGATGACGCCGCCCGTCGAATAGGCGACGTAGCCTCCGGACTTGAGGCGGATGACGGTGGGGTCGTGGATGATCTGCTGGCCGGTGACGGGCTGCGGGTCCGGGTAGACCGGCTGTGCGTACGCCGTGTGGGGCAGGAGCGCCAAAAACAGCGTGGCGATCAGGGCCGTCAACGCTCTGGGTGCTCTCACTGTCCCGCCAATCCCGTGTGGGCGACGCCCGTCACGATCTGCCGCTGGAAGAAGACGAAGACGACGATCAGGGGCAGGCCCGCCATCAGACCGCCGGCCATGAGCTGGGCCCACTGGATGCCGTAGGAGTTCATGACGGTCGCGATGCCGTTCGGCATGGTCATCAGGTCGGGGTTGTTGGTGACCATGTACGGCCACAGGAAGTTGTTCCAGGAGGCGATGAAGGTGAAGATGCCCACCGCCGCCAGGGAGGGCCGCGCGAGCGGGACGACGATGGTGAAGAAGACGCGCCAGCGGCCGGCGCCGTCGATGAACGCGGCCTCCTCCAGTTCGCGCGGGATGCCCTGGAAGAACTTGTAGAGGATGTAGACCATCGCGGCGGGCGCGCACTGCGGCAGGATCATGCCCCAGTAGGTGTCGACCATCCCCATCTGCTGGACCGTGGTGAACAGCGGCACGCCGAGGACCGCGGGAGAGACCATCAGGCCCGCCATCACCACGCCCATCAGGACGTTCTTGCCGCGGAACTCGGTGCGGGCGAAGCCGTATCCGGCCAGCGCGCTCACCGCCAGCACGATGGTCGTCACGCACACCGAGACGACCAGGGAGTTGATGAACCAGTTGCCGATGTTGCCGGTCTCCCAGAGGGACTTCCAGGCCTGGACCGTCCACACCTCGGGCAGCCAGTGCGGCGGGATCTCGGCCGCCTCCGCCTCGGACTTGAGCGAGGTGAACAGGGCGGCGGCGATGGGGGCCACGAAGACGGCGGCAACGGCGACGCCGGTCAGTGTGAGGACGATCTGGCTGGGCGTCCAGGGCTTGCGGGACTTGAGCCGGGGCTGGGTGGTGCTCATCGGGTGCCCTCCTCACGGTTGCGCAGCAGTGCCATCCGTCCGAGGGCGACGGCCGCGATGATCACGAAGAAGATGATGGACATCGCGGAGGCGTAGCCCACGCGGTAGCTGGTGAAGCCCTGTTCGAGGGTGTACTGGACGAAGGAGCGGGTGCTGAGCTCGGGCCCGGGACTGAAGTCCATCATCACGACGGCCTGGTCGAAGAGCTGGAGCGAGGCGAGGATCTGGAGCGCGATCACCAGACCGGTGATGTGGCGCAGCATCGGCAGGGTGATGTGGACCATGCGGTGCCAGGCGTTGGCGCCGTCCAGCTTGGCGGCCTCGTAGAGGTGGCCGGGGATGCCCTGGAGCGCGGCGAGGTACAGCAGGAAGCTGAAGCCGACCGTCCACCACAGGGTCTGGATGACGATGGCGAGCATCGCGTACGACTTGTCGGTCAGCCAGGGGGTGTCGAGGCCGAAGGTCTCGTTGAACAGTCCGATGCCCTGCGTGAAGAGCCACTGCCACAGGTTGGCGGCGACCGTCGAGGGCAGCAGGAAGGGGACGAAGAAGCACAGCCGCCACAGCCATGTGCCGCGCTCGATGTGGTGGGCGAGCATCGCGAGCAGGAACGCCAGGATCGTGATGCACGGGACGACGAGGAGGGTGAACCAGGCGCTGTGGCCGAGCGCGTCCCACATGGCCTGGTCGTTCAGGGCTTCGCGGTAGTTGTCGAGGCCGACGAAGCTCGCGCCCTCGCCGGAGATGTTGGCGTCCGTGAAGCTGAGGTAGAGGCCACGCAGCAGCGGCCAGACGACGAAGAGCGCGAACAGTGCCAGGAACGGGGCGATGAACCAGCCCCCGTGCTGGAAGCCCTGCTTGCGGCGGACGGTCGCGGTGGCGGTGGCGGTCTTCGCCCGTGCCGGTGCGACGACGGTCTGGGCGCTGGTCGTCATGCGGCCGTACCTCCCTGCGCGGCGGTCCTGCCGTCCATCGGGTTCTTCGAGGCGAGGAGCGTGGTGAGCCGGGACTTCATCCGCTGTGCGACGGCGGCCGGCTTGGCGGAGCCCATGGTCGAGGAGACGACGACGGGGCCGAGGTCCTGGGCGAGGACGCCGGTGGAGCCGGCGAACCACACCTTGGGCTCGGTGGCCTGGTGGTCCATGGCGCTCACGTACTCGTTCTGCGGTTCGAGCTTCTGGTACGCGGCCGTGGACAGCGTCGGCGTGTAGGCGGGGATGTGGCCGCCGGCCGCCCACTGCTGGGCGTGGGTGACGACGTACGCGGCGAGTTCGTGCGCGGCCTCGTTGGTGGCGCCGCCGCGGCCCGACTGGTGGGGCAGGACGAACGCGTGCGACTCGGCGTGGGTGGCCGGCTTGCCGAAGACGGGTGGCAACGGGGTCGCGCCGTAGTCCAGCTTGGCGCCGGAGAAGACCGGCACCGACCAGTTGCCCTCCCAGGTGAAGGGGGCGCCGTTGATGAACTGCTCGCCGGTGGGTGCGCCGGGGATGACGTAGCCGTCGGTGACGTGTTGCCGGAGGAACTCCAGGACCTGGGTGGCCTTGTCGGCGTCGAAGAGGACTTCCGTATTGGCGGGGGTGCCGTCGTCGAACCAGCGGCCGCCGAGCTGGGTGTAGAAGGCGACGAAGAACCACCACTGGAAGTTCTGGTCGTTGGTCCACAGGCCGATGGTCTGCAGGCCCTTCTTCTGGACCTGCTTGGCCTTCTTGAGGACGTCGAACCACTCGCCGGTGGAGCCGACCGGGATCATCCGGCCGTCGTCGCCGAGCAGGTCCGCCTTCTTCAGGACGTCCTTGCGGTAGAAGCAGAGCTGGACGTGGATGTCGAGGGGGAGGGCGTAGAGCTTGCCGTCGATGACACCGCGGTTCCACAGCGCCGGGTTGAAGTCCGCCTTGCGCACGCCGTACCGGGCCAGGAGTGCCTCGTCCCACGGGTCCAGGAGCCGTCCCGGCGAGAAGCCCGCGACGCGGCCCACGTGCATGACGCCGAGTTCGGGGGCGCGGTTGCCCGCGGCGGCCATGGCGAGCTTGGTGTAGAAGGGGTTGCCCCACTGGAGGGTGGAGTCCTTGACGGCGATGCCGGGGTGTTCCTTCCGGAAGGAGTCCAGCATCGCGATCATGTTGGCGCCGTCGCCGCCGCTGAAGAGGTTCCAGTAGCGCACCCGGGTGTCCGCGTCGGAGGCGAGCGCGTCGGCGCCGGTGCCGAGCGCGGCGAAGCCGAAGCTGCCGGCCACGGCCAACCCGCCTGCGGCGGCGAGCAGTTGCCTGCGGTTCAGGTCAGGTCGTCCCATTGCCTGCCCTTACAGTCGGAGAGGAGATCCGGTCGGTTCGATATCTCGTTAGATGCTCGTAACTTCGAACGGACCGTAGATAGGAAGCGCTTTCTAGTCAATGGTCCGGACAGGATTTTCAGAACCGCGAGCGGTTGTTCTCACTTGTACGAACGGTCCCCGGATCGCATGACGTGGACAGTTCGGGCCGCGTACGCTCGGACGGGCTGCCGGACAGCGGTGAGAAGGGGGATCGATGGACATCGCGCGCACGAGGGCGGGGCGGGTCGCCGCGGCGCTGCGGCGCGCGAGAACCGCGCCCGCGATGCGCCGGCTCGCCGTCGAACTCGACGCCGCGCTGCGGGCCAGACCCACTCCCCCGGCCGGCGTGCGCGAGGTGTGCCGGGCGTTGTGCGAGGAGATGAGCGCGCGCCGCGGCGGGCGGCCCGTCGAGCTGCGCTTCGAACGGTTCCCCGACGAGATCGAAGTGACCGGCCTGTGCGTGGAGTTCCAGGACTTCGACCTGGTCATCGTCGAGGAGCGGGCCGAGGCCGTGCAGCAACTGGTCATCCTCGGCCATGAGTTGTGGCACCTGGACGCCGGGCACCGGCACGGGGTGGGCCCGGCCGCCGCCCGCGCGCTGGCCGGCGGCCCCGACTGGAAGGACGCCCTGGCCATCGCCGCACGCGACGGCTCCCGGCAGACCGACGAGGCGGAGGCGGACGACTTCGGCCACCGGCTGGCGGCGGCGTTCCGGTCCTATCTGTCGGGCCACGGCGGCAGGGCCTCCCTCACCGGCATGGAGCGGTCCATGGGGTACCGCGGGCGCAGAGGCACGGAGCGGTGACACATGCCGGTCCGCTCGCCCAGGGCAACCTCCTCAGCGGGATGTACGTCTCCTTCTGGCTCCCCACCGTGGTGCTGACCGCGGCCCTGGTGATCAAACTGCCCAGCATCCTGAAGCTCTGGCGGGACCCGCTGCTGCGGGCCGTCGGCGGACTGCTGCTGTTCGCCTGCGCGGTGTTCGTCTTCGCCGCCCCCAGCACCATCGCCTGGACCAACCGGGTCACCGGCGTGCCCAACATCGCGGCGCCCTGGGTCTACTCGCTGCTCACCGCGCTCTGCGCGTCATGGCTGCTGCTGGTCGTCCACTGGCGCAACGGCCGCACCGAGCGCCACGCCCACACCCGCCGCGCGACCCGGTGGGTGGTCGCCGTCTACGCGGGTGTCGTGGCCGCCCTGTGGGTGCTGTTCGCCCTCGCCGACGTGCCCGTGGAACAGATCCGGGACCTGGACACCTACTACGCCGGCACGCCGTTCATGCGGGAGGCGATCCTCCTCTACCTGTCCGCGCACATGGTGGCCAGCCTCATCACGTCCCGGCTCGTGTGGAACTGGATCCGCACCGCGGGCCTCGACGGCTGGCTGCGCTGGGGACTGAGGTTCCTGGGGGTCGGCTTCGCGACGAACCTGCTCTTCAGCGTCGCCAAGCTCACGGCCGTCGTCGCCCGCTGGACCGGACACGACCTGGACTGGCTGAACACCAACATCGCCCCGTCGGCCGCGTGCATCGCGGCGACCCTGGTCGCGATCGGCTTCATCGTGCCGCACGCCGGCCAGTACCTCCAGGAGCGGTGGCGGCTCCGCCGCCGGTACCGCGGCCTCAAGCCCCTGGCCCGGCTGATGCGGAGCGTCGCGGGCAGCCGTGAGCCCTTCGCGCTGCGGGCGACCCTCGAGATGCGGCTGATCCGCCGCGAGACGCTCATCCGTGACGCGCTCCTGCACCTCGCCCGCCACCTCGACGACGAGCTGCGCGCCCGGGCCTACGACGCCGCCCTGGCCCTCGGTCTCGAACGCGGCCGGGCCCAGGCACTGGCGGCGGCCGTGACGATCCTGGACGCCATGGATCGCGAGCCGGGCCCCCCGGACGCCGACGCGAGCGCCCCCGACACCACCTATCTGCTGCAGGAGATCCAGGCCGTGTCCGAGGCCCTGCGCAGCCCCGACGAGATCAAGGCGGTACGCGTCCGCGCGGCCGTCCCGGCAGAGAGCATGTCCGCGCATGAGTGAGAGTCCCTCCCCCGCCAGAACCGCCGTGGTCCTGGGGGGATCCCATACCGGCATGCTCGCGGCACGGGCGCTCGCCGCCTTCGCCGACCGCGTCCTGGTCGTCGAGCGGGACGTGCTGCCCGAGGGCTCCGAGCCGCGCAAGGGGCTGCCGCAGGCCCGGCACGCCCACATGCTCTGGTCGGGCGGGGTGCGGGCCATGGAGGAGCTGCTGCCGGGCATCTCCGAGACGCTCCGGGAGGCGGGGGCGCGGCGGGCGCCGGTCACCACGGACATCGTCGGCTACTCGGCGCAGGGCTGGTTCCGGCGCTGGCCCGAGTCCCACCATGTGATCCTGGCCGGACGGGACCTGCTGGACGCGACGGTCCGCGCACAGGTCCTGGCCGACGGTCGGGTGGAAGTGCTCGGCGGCACCGAGGTGCTGGGCCTCGCGGGCACACCGGAGGCGGTCACCGGGGTACGGGTGCGGGAGCGCGACGGCCGTGAACGGACCATCGGGGCGGGCATGGTGGTCGACGCCACCGGCCGGGGCTCCGGGGCGGCCCGCTGGCTGGCGGAACTCGGACTGCCCGCGCCGCGGGAGCGCAAGGTCGACTCCGGCCTCGCGTACGCCAGTCGGCTCTACCTCGCGCCCGAGCAGGCCCGCGGCGGCTTCCCCGTCATCCATGTGCAGCCCGACCCGCACGCCGGCGTCCCGGGCCGGGCGGGCTTTCTGCTGCCCATCGAGAACGGCCGCTGGATCGTCACGGTCAACGGCACCCGGGGCGGCGAACCCTCCGGCGCCGACGACGACTTCGTCCGTTTCGCCCGCGAGGAGCTGCGGCACCCCCTCATCGGCGACCTGCTGCGACAGGCCGAGCCGCTGTCCGAGGTGGCGGTCACCCGCGCCACGGTCAACCGCCGGTACTTCTACGAGCGGATGCCGGCCTGGCCCGACAACTTCACCGTGCTGGGCGACGCGTTGGCCGCGTACAACCCGGTGTACGGCCACGGGCTGGCGGTCGGTGCGCAAAGTGCGCTGCTCCTGCGGAAGCTGACCGCGCGTCATGGGTGGGGTGCGGCCGGACTGTCCCGCCGGGTCCAGAAGGCCGTTGCCCGTCCGGTGGGGGCGGCGTGGGATCTGGCGACGGGGCAGGACGTGTTCTATCCGGGGGCGACGGAGGGCGGGCCGACGCTGCGGGACCGGTTGCTCGCCGGGTATGTGGACCGGCTGATGCGCACGGCCACGGGGAACGGACGGATCGCCCGCCGCGTGACGGATGTGACGTCGTTGGAGCGGCGGGCGGAGGTGTTGCTGAGTCCGTCGGTGTTGTTGGCGGCGGTGGTGGGGCCGTTGAAACCTGCGCTCACGGCTCCGCCTTTGACTGCTGAGGAGTTGAAGAGGGTGGGTTTGCAGTAGTTCGTCGGGGGCGGGCCCGGTGGGGCTTCTCGCGCAGTTCCCCGCGCCCCTGACGGCATCCGCTCACCCGGCGAACAGCGGTTGCGGCAAACCCTTTCCCGCGCCAGGCACCACCAGCAGCGAGCCCGCCACCGGGTGCGGGTCTTCCAGACCCACCGTCGCCGTCGTGATGTAGAGGTCGGTCAGGTCGGCGCCGCCGAAGGCACACGCTGTCACCCTCGGGGTGGGGAGGGTGATCACGCGGTCCAGCGTGCCCTCCGGTGTGTAACGGCGTACCGCTCCGCCGTCCCACAGGGCCACCCACACACAGCCGTCGGCGTCGACGGTGAGGCCGTCGGGGAAGCCGGCGCCCTCCTCGATCTCCACGAGGGGACGGCGGTTCACGGGGCGGCCGGCCTCGAAGTCGAAGACGTCGAGGCGGCGGGTCGGTGAGTCGATGTAGTACATCCGGCGGCCGTCGGGGCTCCAGCCGGTGCCGTTGCTGACCGCGACGTCGTCGAGGACGGTCTCGAAGGAGCCGTCGCCGGTGAGCCGGGACAGGGTGCCGCCGCCCGGTGCCTCGTCGTAGCGCATGGTGCCCGCCCACAGCGAACCGTCGGGGGCGACGGCGGCGTCGTTGGCGCGACGGCCGGGGACCGGCTCGTGGTGCAGCCAGCGGAAGGAGTCGTCCGGGTCCAGGAGGGCGACGCCGTCCCGCAGGTTGAGGACGAGTCCGCCGCCGGTGCGTGGCTTGGCGGCGCCGATGTGCTGGTCGGTGACGCGGACCGTGCGGTGGCCGGAGACGGGGTCGTAGGTGTTGATCCGGGCGCCGAGGATGTCGAGCCAGATCAGGCGGTTGTGCGCCGGGTCCCAGGTGGGGCCCTCGCCGAGTATCGCCTCGGCGCGGACGGCCACCTCGTAGTCGTACGTCTTCGAGGTCATCCCACGCTCCGGTGACCGAGGCGCTCGGACAGCTCGGCGGCACCCTTCGCGGCGAGCTGCTCCAGCTCGTCGCGGCGCTCGTCGCTCCAGCGGATCATGGGCACGGAGATGGACAGCGCGGCCACCACCCGGCCGGTGCGGTCGCGGACCGGGGCGGCCACGCAGGAGACGTCCGGGTTGGACTCACGGTTCTCCACGGCGACGCCGCGCTCGCGGATGTGGGTGAGGGCCTCGCGCAGGGCGCCCGGTTCGGTGATGCTGTTCGGAGTCATCCGGACCAGCTCGACGGAGTCCGGGATGCGGGAGCTCAGCTCCGACTCGGGGAGCGAGGCGAGCAGCATCTTGCCGACGGAGGTGCAATGGGCGGGAAGCCGGCGCCCGGCGGCGGACACCATCCGCACCGCGTGCGTCGAGTCCACCTTGGCGATGTAGATGACGTCGGTGCCCTCCAGGATCGCCACGTGCACCGTCTCGTCACAGGTCTCGGCGACGGACCGGGCGACCTGCTGCCCCTCGGCGGCGAGGTCGAGCTGCTCGGCGTAGCGGCTGCCGAGCTGGTACGGCCGCACCCCGAGGCGGTAACGTCCCGGCTGACCCGGCACCGGGACGATGTACGACCGCGCGGCGAGCGTGGTCACCAGCTCGTGCACGGTGGTGCGCGGCAACTGGAGCCTGCGCACTATGTCGGGGGCGGAGAGCGTGCCGTCCCCGTCGAGGAAGAGCTCGAGAATGTCGAGAGCCCGGGTCACGGCAGGTACAAGACGTCCCACGTCCAGCCCCCTCCCTTTCCATCTTAGGCATCTGTTCGAAATTTCAACAGACGATCGGCATGACGAACACAGGCTAGCCATACCGCGTTTCCCCGGGCAATGGGCCTGCAGACTACGTCCCGCGCGACCGTCCCGTTTCGGCAGGAAGCGTACGGGTGCGGGACACCGGCACTACTGTGTTCGTGTGTGACACGTCACACTGCGTGGCGTGTCTTGGGGGATGCGGTTCCTGGGGGGATCTCGTGCGTGAAATGACCAAAGGGTCGAACACTGCCCTGTCGGCCCTGAGTGAGAACACCGGCTCGGTGATCGTCGGCCTGGGCTGGAGCAGCCCGGGCGGGGACGGCGACGCGGACGTGTCCGTCCTGCTGCTGGGCCCGGACGGCAAGGTCCGCAGCGACGCCGACTTCTACTTCTACAACAACCCGGTGGCCGCCGACGGAAGCGTGCACCTGCTGGACAAGACGCCCACCGAGGAGGGCAACGAGGACCGGATCAGCTTCGACCTGACCGTGGTGGCGCCCGAGGTCGACCGTGTCGTCGTGGCCGCGAGCCGCTACGGCGGCGCCCACTTCGGGGAACTGGACGACCTCCGCGTGACCCTGTCCGACGCGGTGGGCGAGAGCCTCCTCCGCTTCACCATCGGCGATCCCGGCCAGGTGAGCGCGATCATCTTCGGCGAGCTGTACCGCCGCGAGGGGGACTGGAAGTTCCGGGCCGTCGGACAGGGCTACGACTCGGGGCTGGCCGGGCTGGCCACGGACTTCGGGGTCGACATCGACGACGAGGCGGAGCCCGCCGACGAAGACGGGGACGGGGACGGGGACGGTACGACGCCCACGGCGACGCCGGAACCGGCCGGGAACGCCGAGCCGGCCCTGTCGCCGGACCCGGCCCCCGGACCGGAACCGGCGGCCGCGCTGGACGCCGTACCGGCGCCCCGCCGTTCCGTCGACGAGACCAGGCCGCGCAAACCGGCCGCCCGGCCCCGCACCGCCAAGAAGAGGGCCGCCCCGCCCAGCGCGCCGCAGAAGTCCCTTGCGGAGAACGACTCCTGGCGGCCCGCCCGGCTCTTCCCGCTCTCCGCGCTGAAGAGCGACCGGGACCGGGAGATGCGCGCCACCTCGGTGCTGCTGTCGGTGATGACCCAGGTACCGCGGTTCGGCAGACGGCTCACCGCCGCGTTCGGCGCGCCCTCCGGCCGTATGGAGACCTTCACCGAGGTCTCCCTGCCGCACGGCGAGACTCCCCGGCGGCCCGACGGGGTCATCCGCATCGAGCGGGCCGGCAAGCTGTGGACGGCGCTCGTCGAGACCAAGACCAACGGCAACCCCCTCAAGGCCGACCAGGTGCAGGCCTACATGGACATCGCCGCCCGGCGCGGCTACGAGGCCGTGATCACGGTGTCGAACGACGTCGCGCTGGAGGGCAGTCCCCTGGTCGACGTCAGGATCGACCGCCGGCGCAAGCACCAGGTGGCGCTCTGGCATCTGTCCTGGGCCGAGGTGGCCCATCAGGCCCAGCTGCTGATCCGGCACGAGGGGGTCGGCAACGCGGCCCGCACCTGGCTGCTCCAGGAGCTGCTGCACTACCTCCAGCACGAGAACTCCGGCTGTCACGGCTTCCAGAACATGGGCTCCGCCTGGGTGCCGGTACGCAACGGCATCAACGACGAGACCCTCTGCCAGGGCGATCCGCGGGCCCTCGAAGTGGTCGAGAGCTGGGAGCGGCTCATCCGCCAGGTGTGCCTCCGGCTCGGCGGCGAACTCGGGCAGAAGGTGCTGCCCGCCCAGCGCGTCCGACGCGGCACCGACCACGGGACCCGCCGGATCCAGCTGGCCGACCGGCTGTGCCTGGAAGGCCGGCTCCACGCGGAGCTCCGCGTCGAACAGGCCCCCGGCCTGCTCACCATCGGCGCGGATCTGCGCACCGGCAGGCTGCGCACCTCCGTCGAGGTTCCCGCGCCGGAGCAGGGCTACCCCCTGACCTGGGCCAAGCGACTGATGCGCCGCCTCGGCGAGGCCCCGGCCGACCTGCACGTGGAGACCCTGGTCGAGGGCGACGCCGTCGGCCCGCGCGGCACCCTGGAACGGCTGCGACCTGAACCCGCGGACCTGCTTCCGAAGAACGGCACACAGATCACCGGCTTCCGGCTGTCCCTGCTCAAGGGCATGGGCAGCACCCGGGGCAACACCGAGTCCGGCTTCATCCGCAGCGTCGACGACGCCGTGCACCGCTTCTGCACGACGGTGGTGGTCCACCTGGACCAGCCGCTGCCCAGACGTGCAGCGCAGAAGGAACCCGTCTGACCGACGAGCCCCCGACACCCCCTCCTCCCTTCCCGATCCGGTGTGGCAGGGTGACGTCACGTCGAAGGGTGGAGGAGTCGCTGTGCCTGAGCTTCTCAAGGGCGGGAACACCGTGGTGGGCTCCGGACCGCTGACCGCCGAACTGCACACCGTGGGCGATCCGGTGGACCTGAGTGCGCTGCTCGTGGGAGCGGACGGGCGGGTGCGGTCCGACGGGGATCTGGTGTTCTACAACCAACCCTCGGGTGAGGACGGGGCCGTGCGGCATGTCGGTGCCGATGGTTCGGGGCCCGAGCGGGTCGTCGTGGATCCGGCCGGGCTGCCCGCGGACGTGGACCGGGTCGTGCTGGTCGGCAGCTGTGATCCCGACAACGCCGCCCGTACCTTCCGCGAGGTCCAGGAGGTCACCGTCCGGGCGCATCAGGCCGCGGGGGAGCCCGTCGTCTTCCGTGCGCCCGCGCTGACCGACGGCGAGCGCGCGGTGCTGCTCGTGGAGCTGTACCGGCGGGGCGACGGCTGGAAGCTGCGGGCCATCGGGCAGGGGTACGCCGAGGGGCTGGCGGGGCTGGCCACGGACTTCGGCATCGACGTGTCCCAGCCGGAGGCCGAGACGCCTCCCTCTCCCGCGCAGTCACCGGCCCCCGCACAAGCTCCGGCTCCGGCTCCGGCTCCGGCTCCGGCTCCGGCTCCGGCTCCGGCTCCGGCTCCGGCCAGTCTCGTCAAGCCGCCGCTCGGCAAGGTCAGCCTGGACAAGGGCGGCCAGGTTTCGATCAGTCTGGACAAGTCGGACCGCCAACTGGTCGTCACGGTGGCCCTGGAATGGGACGGCGGCAGCGACAAGCGCCGACGCCAGGGCGCCGACCTGGACCTGTACGCCCTGTTCGTGCCCGCCTCGAAGGCCCAGCGCGGACCGCGGGAGCCGGGCACCTTCATCAAGAAGGGTCCCGTCACCAAGGACTCGGACGTCGTCTACTACAAGAACCTCGGCTCCCTGAAGGAGCCGCCCTACATCCAGCTCGACGGTGACTCCCGTACCCCCGGCCGCGAGACGGTCCGCATCGTCCGGCCCGACGAGCAGGGGTACGTCCTGCTGTGCGCCTACTCCGCCGTCAGCAACGGCTTCGGTTCCTTCAAGAGCTTCGGCGCCAAGGTCGTCGTGGACGACGGCCGCGGATCCAACGTCACCGTGCCGCTCTACGAGAACACCTCGACCCGTTTCTGGGTGGCCATCGCCCTCGTCGACTTCACCGCTCCCGACGGTGCGGCGATCCGCCATGTCGAGGCGTACAGCAGCCGTATGACCGAACGCCGTCCGTTCCTGCACCCGGACGGCACGATCCAGATGAACGCGGGCCCGGTGGAGTTCAAGCGACGGTCGGACTCCTAGCCGGGCGGCTCCCCCAGCACTCCCCTCAACCGCTGCGCCCTGAGCACCAGTTCCAGCTCGAAGCGCCGGTCCGGGTCGTCGATCTCCGCGCCCCAGAGCTCACGGATCTGACGCAGGCGGTAGCGGACCGTCTGGGGGTGGACGCCCAGCCGGGCGGCCACCTCCGGGGCGCCGCCCCGGGTCTCCAGCCAGGCCAGTAACGTCTCGGCGAGCCGGCGGCCGTGGGTGGGGCCGCAGTGGGCCAGGGGGGCCAGGCAGCGCAGCGCGAGGTCGTCGATCAGTTCCTCCGGCTGGAGGAGGACCAGCGCCTCCGTGTGCTCCGTGCAGTGCAGGACCTCGCCCGACGGCAGCAGGCCGCGTTCCATGAGGCGTACGGCGGCCTCGGCCCAGCGCAGCGACTTCGCCGCGTCGGCCAGCGGGACGGGGGGTCCTATCGCGCCGGACCAGCCGGTCAGGGCGCGGTGGAGGAGTTCGGGGCGGCCCGCCGCGTCCGGTTCGGGGACGACCATGCGGGGCAGTTCGTACTCCATGTCCAGGAGCACTCCCTGGCCGACCGCGGGCGGTACCGCCTCCCGTGCCGGGCGCAGCAGGACGCCGACGGCGACTCTCTCGGGCAGCGGCCAGCCGATGCGGGCGGCGCGTTCCGTGAGGGCCTCGGCGGGGTCGCCGTGCCGGTGGCGTTCGACCAACAGGAGTTCCATCAGGCGGCGTTGGAGCCGGAGCCGTTCGCCCGCCTGGCGGGCCGCCGCCTCGGCGTAGCCGCGGACCGACTGGTCGACGAGGCCGTCGAGGTACTCGTAGCCCGCGTCGACGAGTTCGTACATCGCCGGCGGCGGGATCTCGACGCGCTGGCCGATCTCGGCGAAACGGCGCCAGGCCAGGCGTACGCCCATGCGGTAGATGGCCTGGAGCGAGTCCAGGCTGCGGCCGTTCAGCCCCTCGCCCCGGCCGAACTCCTGGAAGACGCCCGGGGGGACCGTCGGGCGGCCCTCCGCGGTCTCCAGGTGCTGGACGAAGACCTCGATGGCGCGGCGGATGCCGACGAGGGCCATCGGCTCGCCCGACTCGTCGAGGACGACGGGCAGATGGGGGTACTCGCGGCGGATCTCGCGCAGGATCTCCTCGGCGAGCGCCGGCGCCTCCGCCATCGCGATCTCCGCGAAGCGGCGCACCTGGAGCCGGGGTACGTCGAGCCAGGCCGACCGTGAAGTCACCGCCGTCACGGCTCAACTCCCCTGACCTGCTTGCTCGTACGTGATCAAGGGCGTGTTCGGCTGGTCGGGCGTCGCTTCGAGCAGCGCGACAATGCCGAACGCGGCCCCCACGGCGAGGGCGGCGGCTGCCACGACGGTCAGTGCGGCGGCGAGCAGTCTGGACATCGCAGGGTCAGCCTTTCAGTGGCTCTTTCCGGCGGTTGTCCCCACCCCGGCGTTCCACCCTGTCTGTCCGCCCCAGTGTCGACAAGACATTGACACTCCGTCAAGGGCGGCCTACGGTTCCCGGCCCAAGGGCCCTGTCGTCACACTCCCGCCTGCCCCGCGACGCCTGGCACGCGCACCTGCGGCGTTGTCGTCGGTCGCCGACGCTCCGCGTCGACTCCCTCCTCCGCCTTGCAGCTGCACGCACCAGACGCCGCGGGGCCCGCCCTACGGGCGAACGACGGGAGTGTGACGACAGGGCCCAGAGCGGCCCGAACTCCGTACCCTCACGCCCCAGGAGTGCCCGGATGCGCCGTACAGCCTCTCCCTTCTCTCTGATTCTGCTGGGACTCGGCACGTTTTTGCTGGTCCTGGCGCCCATGCTGGCGTGGTACGTGACCCCACGGGCCGCAGTGAACCCGATCGACATCGACCAGACCGCCGTCTACAAAGGCACCGGCAGCGTCTTCGACACCGACAAGGTCGAGACCGTGGACGGCCAGACGATCACCGTCACCCAGCGGGTGCGCGGCAACGTCGAGGACAGTGAGCGCAGCGGTGACACGGTCTGGGACGTGACGACCACGGTCGACACCGACAAGACCCTTCCCGCCTCGGATCCGCACGACGCGCTGGACTTCGTACCGCACCGCTGGGTCATGGACCGCAGGACCACCAAGCCCGTCCACTGCTGCGGCGAGAAGCCGTACATCGAGGGCGAGGCCTATCTGAAGTTCCCCTTCGACGTGCAGAAACGCTCCTACCAGTGGTGGGACAACACCCTTGGCAACACCATCGTGCTGACCTACCGGGATACCAAGAAGGTCCAGGGGTACACGGGTTACCGGTTCACCGGCACGGTCGCCCCGACGAAGGTCGGCACCCGGATGGTGCCGGGCAGCCTCGTCGGCCGGCCGGACAGCCCGCAGGTGCTGGCCGAGGAGTGGTACTCCAACCACGGTTTCGAGCTGGTCGTCGACCAGCGCACCGGCCGCGTGATCTACGCGCAGACCGGCCCGAAGCGGACCCTGCGGGCGCCGGGCACCAAGAAGGACGCGGTGGTGCTGCTGGACAGCGAGAAGATCGCCTTCACGACCGCGACGCAGAAGGACGCGGTGAAGAAGGCCGAGCAGGACAGCGGTCAGCTGAAGGCGATCGGCGAGACGGTGCCGATCGGTGCGGCTGTGCTGGGGTTCGTCCTGGTGGTGGCCGGTTCCGTTTTGGTGGTACGCGGGAGGCGGCATCCCGGTTCATCCGATACGCCCGATTCCCCGCTCACGATGTGACTGGACGTCAGCTCTAATAAGGCCGGAAATTGTCACTCAGGTGAGTAGCCACGGCGAACGGGTGGGCGAAAACTGTCCACCCCCACCCGAGCACAGTCCACCCACACGACCCTCGCAGCAAGCACTCAAACCCCCCACAGGAACGCATAGCTCACCCCCACGCTCAAAGTTCCGCACCCTGAGACGAGTTGGAGCGCACATGCCCCAGCACGTGCCACCCGCGCTGCACGCCGCATCGCCCCGGGCGTCGCAGCACCCCTCGGCGCTCCCCCCACCTCCGCGCCGAATCGTTTTCCTCGCCCATCGTGATCTGGGCAATCCGGCCGCCGGGGGCTCCGAGCTCCTGGTCGACCGCCTCGCCGACGGTCTCACCGGCCTCGGCCACCAGGTCACCCTGCTGTGCGGCGGTCCCGCGTCGTACCGCGACTACCGGGTCGTCTCCGCGGGCGGCGAACTCGGTCACTTCCTCCGTGCCCGTTCAGCCTTCTCCCGCCAGGTCGGCGACTGCGACCTGCTGGTCGAGGTCTGCAACGGGATGCCGTACTTCGCGCCCGTCTGGCACCGCGGCCCCACGCTGTGCCTGGTCAACCATGTGCACACCGATCTGTGGAAGATGCGGTTCGGCGGGCCTATGGCCCCCGCCGCGCGCCTCGGCCGAAGACTCGAGCACTGGGCGCTGACCGGTGCGCAGCACCGGAGCCTGCTGGTGGCCGTGTCCCCCTCGACGGCCCACGCACTGCGCGGGATCGGCGTCGAACGGGACCGTATCCGTGTCGTGCACAACGGAGTGGAGGAGCCGGGGCCGCGCGCGGACCGCTCCCCCGAGCCGCTGTTCGTGGCGGTCGGCCGGCTCGTCGAGTACAAGCGCATCGACCTGCTGCTGCGGCTGTGGGAGCGGGTACGGCCCGTGACCGGCGGCCGGCTGCTGATCGTCGGCGACGGTCCCGAACGGGAGCGTCTCGAGCAACTCGCCGGTCCCGGCGTGGAGTTCACCGGCCATGTGTCCGAGGCGGAGAAGCACCGGCTGCTCTGTGCGGCGTGGCTGCTGCTGCATCCGTCGGCGGTCGAGGGCTGGGGTCTTGTCGTCACGGAGGCCGCGGCTCGTGAGACGCCGACGATCGCCTTCGACGTGCCCGGTCTGCGGGATTCCGTCGTGGACGGGGAGACGGGTGTGCTGGCGCACGGCGAGTCCTCGTTCGCGGCGGCGTGGTGCACGCTCACCCTCTCCGGGGAGCGCCGGGAACTGATGGGCAAGGCGGCACGGGAGCAGGCGGCCCGCTACCGCTGGGACCGGACGGTCAGACAGTTCCGCGCGGTCGCCGCCGAGGCGGTGAGGAGCTGGGCGCCATGAGGGCCACCGGCCTCAAGGACCCCTCGATACGCAGGTCGGTCGCCCTCTTCCGGGCCTTCCTCCACGAGCAGGACGACCCCGACGCCTGCTACTCCCTCCTCGCCCGCGACTCCGTCGACCAGGTCGAGGCCTACGACGGTCCGGTCAGCGGACGCGTCGTCGTGGACGTCGGTGGGGGCAGTGGGTGCTTCACCGAGGAGTTCCGCAGACGGGGTGCGCAGGCGTATCTCTTCGAACCCGACGTACAGGAGCTCGGCCCCAAGCCGACCGGCGGGGCCGTGATCGCCGACGGCTACCTGCTGCCGTTGTACGACGGGGTCGCGGACGTCACCTTCTCCTCCAACGTCCTGGAGCATGTCGCCGATCCGCAGACCTTCGTCAGTGAGCTCGTCCGGGTCACACGGCCCGGCGGGCTGATCTATCTGTCGTTCACCAACTGGCTGTCCCCGTGGGGCGGCCACGAGTGGGCGCCCTGGCACTACCTGGGTGCCGAGCGGGCGCGGGCCCGCTACCGGCGCCGTACCGGAAAGGCCGCCAAGCACACCCTCGGCGAGAACCTGTTCGCCGTGCACATCGGCCCGACCCTGCGGCAGGTGCGCGCCCGCGACGATGTGCGGGTGGTCTCGGCGCGCTCCCGCTACTGGCCGTTCCTCGCGGAGACCGTCGTCAAGGCGCCGGGTATCCGCGAGGTCGCCACCTGGAACCTCCTCCTCATCCTCCGGCGGTGTCCACGATGACGACGTCCACGGTCCAGGCCCCTCCCCCGGCGGCCGTACCCTCCACCGCGCGCATGTCGGGCCCGCCGGAGGGCCCGCGGTCGCGGAGCTGGCTGCTGGGGTTCTGGGCCGTGGTGTTCGTGCTGTTCCTGGTAGTGCACCCGGGGCGGCAGACCTTCGACACCAAGCTCGGGGTCACCGTCGACCCGGGCCGGTTCTTCTCCGACCTGGGCCAGCTGTGGCAGGACCAGGGCGGTTTCGGCGGAATCTCCGACCAGTACACCGGCTATCTGTGGCCGATGCTGCCGTTCTACTGGCTGGCCGACGCCGTACACCTGCCGGTGTGGCTGGCCGAACGGCTGTGGATGTCGCTCATCGTGTCGGTCGCCTTCTGGGGCGCCCTGCGGCTGGCCGAGCGGCTGCGCATCGGCAGCGGCGCGTCACGGCTGCTCGCCGCCGTCGCCTACGCGCTGTGGCCGGTGTTCACCATCGTCATCGGGTCGACGTCGGCGGCCGCGCTGCCCGGCGCGGTCCTGCCGTGGGTGCTGCTGCCGCTGGTCGACGAGCGGTACAGCGCCCGGGTCGCCGCCCTGCGCTCGGCGGTGATCATCCCGTTCATGGGCGGGGTGAACGCGGCCTCGACCCTCGCGTCCCTGCTCCCGGTCGGGCTGTATCTGCTGTCCCGTCCGCCCGGGCCACGGCAGCGCAAGCTGATCGCCTGGTGGGTGCCGGGCCTGGTGCTGGCGACGGCCTGGTGGTGGATCCCGCTGCTGCTGCTCGGCTTCTACGGCGAGAACTTCCTTCCGTACGTGGAGAGTTCACAGACCACGACGGAGACCATGGCGGCGACCGAGGCACTGCGCGGCGCCGGGAACTGGGTCGCGTATCTGCACTTCGGCGAGGCCTGGCTGCCGGCCGGCTGGACCGTGGCGGCCTCGGTGGTCGTCATCGTCTGCTCGGCCCTCGCGGCCGGTCTCGGCCTCGCGGGGCTGGCCCGGCGGGACATGCCGGAGCGGCGCTGGCTGACGCTCACCGTGATCGTGATCGCGCCGATCCTGCTCGCCGGGTACGGCGGCGCGTTCGGGGCGCCCTTCGACGGGGTGGTGCAGGACTGGCTGAACGGCGGGCTCGTCCCGTTCCGGAACATCTACAAGTTCCAGACGGGGCTGGCCCTGGCGCTGGTGCTGGGCCTCGCCCACCTGGTCGGGGTCGCGGCCGAGACGCGGGGCGCCAGACCGGTAAGGGGGCGCCGGTTCGCGCCGCTGATCGCGGCCGTGCTGATCCTGCCCGGTCTGATGTGGCCGTACCTCAACGGCTCGATCCTCAACCCGGGTTCCTTCCAGGAGATCCCCAAGTACTGGAAGGCCACGGCCGCCTGGCTGAAGGACGCCTCGCCCGACTCCCGCGCCCTGGTCGTCCCGGCGACCGCGCACGGCATCTACACCTGGGGCTCGACCATCGACCAGCCGCTCGACGTGGTCGCCGAGTCCCGCTGGGCGCAGCGCGACTACGTCCCCTTCGGCACCGCCGGCAACCGGCGCGCGATGGACGCCGTCGAGCAGGCCCTGATGTCCGGTGGCGAAGTCCCGGGCCTGGCCGACTACTTGAGCCGCTCCGGCATCTACTACGTCGTCGTCCGCAACGACCTCGACCCGGACCAGATCGGCTATGTGCCGACGACGACGGTGAAGCGGACCCTGGAGGAGTCCGGCTACCGGCGTATGAAGGGGCTCGGCCCGGTCATGACCGGCGGCCGGATCATCCAGGACGCCCCGCTCGCGATCGAGGGCCTGTATCCGCGGCAGCGGGCGGTGGAGATCTACGCTCCCGCCGAGGCCGCGCCGCGTCCCGGGCACGCCGGGCTGCTGCCGGTCGCCGACACCGCCGTCGTCTCCGGCGGACCGGAGTCCCTGCTGCCGCTCGCCACCGAGCTGCGCGGCCGGCCGACCGTGCTGACCGGCGACAACCACCCCGGCGTCGGGACCCCGCCGCTCCAGGTGGTCGGCGACGGACTGCGCCGCGCGGACACCCGGTTCGGCCTGGTCAACGCCAACACCTCGTACACGTACACCAGCGACGAACGCAACGCACCCGACGCGGCGGAGGACCCGGGCGAGAAACCGCACCAGATCCTGCCCGCGAAGGGCCTCGACCATCAGACGGTGGCCCAACTGCGGGGCGCCCGCTCGGTGTCGGCGTCCTCGTACGGCAACTGGCTGTTCCATCTCCCGCAGTACGACCCGGTCAACGCCTTCGACGGCAACCCGGACACCGCCTGGGCGGAGGGTGCGCTGGGCTCGGCGGACGGGCAGTGGCTGCGGATCGCGTTCTCGGACGACGCGTACGACATGCCGTCGTCGTTCAAGGTGACGCCGCTGCCGCAGGACAGTGTGCGGTCGGCGGCGACGAAGGTGCGGGTGGAGACCGAGAAGGGGTCCAGGACCACGGTCCTGCGCTCCGACGGCAGCACCCAGGCCGTCAAGTCGCCTCCCGGAGCGACGGTTTGGATGAAGCTGACGATCCTCGACCCGGTGGAACGCCGCACCGGGCTGCTGGGCGCCGGCTTCTCCGAGATCGCCCTGCCGGACGTCCAGGTGACCCGGCTGCTGCGGCTGCCGACCGACGCCGAGGACACGAGCGCCGGCGCCGAGCTGATCTCCCTGCACCGCTCGGCCAACCCGACGGGCCTGTCCGCCACGGGTATGGAGGCGGGCCTGCACCGGCGCTTCTCCACGGCCACCGGAGGGACGTACGCGATCCGGGCGAGCGCGGTCCCGGTGCCGGGCGAGCAACTCGACCGGCTGCTCTACAAGATCGCGCCCGAAGACCAGGACCGGCGCGTGATCGCCACCGCCGACTCCACGGCGGCCCTCGGCGTCGGCCTGTCCGCGCGCAACCTCACCGACGGTGACCTCACGACGGCGTGGATCGCGGGCGACCGGCCGACCCTCCATCTGCGCTGGGACGGCAAACAGCCCGTCAGCGAACTGGTGCTGGCCCCCGCGGGCGGTCTGTCCACACGCCCGACCGAGGTGAACATCAGCTCCCCGGACGGCGCGACCATCGCGGGTGTCGACGAGAACGGCTGGGTCCGCTTCCCGGCGATCACCACCGACCGCCTCGACATCACGATCACCCAGACGGCACCGCTGACCCTCTACAACCCGATGGTCGACGAGGATCTGCGGCTGCCGGTGGGCCTGACCGAGGCGTACATCCCGTCACTGGAGACGCCCCAGGGCTCCGCCCGCACGCCCCAGCCGGACAGCGACCGGAAGTTCTCGCTGCCGTGCGGCGAGGGGCCGGTGGTGTCGGTGGACCGCGAGCTCTACCAGACCGGCGTGAAGGGGACGGTGGGCGACCTCACCCAGCGCCGCCCCGTCGAGGTGACTGTCTGCCAGGAGGGCCGTACTGGCGCCGAGTTGGACCTCGGATCCGGTACGCACCAGGTCGAGGCGGGCGACGCCGGGCCCCTGACGCTGACCGACGTCACCCTGACCCGCGGGACGGTCGCCGAACCCACCGCCGCCGGACGTGACCTCCGGATCCGGGACTGGCTGGGCGACCGCCGCGAGGTGAGCGTCGGCTCCGGTGCGGCCATGTATCTGACGACGTACGAGAACTACAACGACGGCTGGAAGGCCACGCTGGGCGGCAAGGAACTGTCGTCCGTACGGCTCGACGGCTGGCAGCAGGCCTGGCGGGTCCCGGCCGGGGCGGGCGGCGACGTCAAACTGTCGTACGAACCGGCGACGACCTACGACGGCGCGCTGATCGGCAGCGGGGTGGCACTGCTGGCCCTGGTGGGCCTGGTGCTGTGGCGCCGACGCTCGCCCAACCCCGACGAGCCGCAGGTCCTTCCGCCGCCGCCGGGTCTCTGGCTGGGCACGGTCGCGCTCACCGTGGTGGGGGTGCTGATCGCCGGATGGTTCGCCCTGCTGGTGCCGGCGCTGGCGCTGCTGGCGTACCGGCGGCACGAGTGGCTCGTACCGATCGCGTTCGCGGCGCTGGCCGGGGCGGGCATCGCGGCCGCGACCGGGGCGGGCGAACCGGTCGCGGCGGAGCACGGGGCCTTCGGTCATACGGCCCAACTGCTGGCGCTGATCGGCTTGTTCGCGGCGGTGGTGAGCGTCCGGGAACCCGAGGCGGAGAGAACGCCCCCCGGCTCGGAGGCGCCGACGCGACAGCTGCCCAAAGTCGAAGGGGGCGAACCCGCATGACCACCGCACCCGCGCGCATCCCGTTCCCGGTGGTGGACGAGGTCTCCCGGCACTGCCTCCAGGAGGAGGAGCCGGAGACGGTCCACATCGAGGTCCATCTGCCCGGGCGTCTCGACCCGACGGGGCTGCGGAAGGCGTTCCACGAGGCGCTGCTGCGGCATCCGCGGATCCTGATGCGGGAGGCGCGCGGGGCGTGGTACCGGCGCCGGTACGAGTGGGAGCTGACCGAGCGCCCGGACGTGGAGGTGGTCACCTTCCCCGCTCCGGGGAAGGACGCGTTGCGGGACGCGCGGACCCGGGCGCTGACGACGGCACCGCCGCTGACGGACTCGCCGCCGATCCGGCTGGAGGTGGTGGAGGGGGCGGGACGGGCGGAGGGAAGCGAGGCGACGGACGTCGTGGGATGGGGCAGGGCGGCGGACGGGCGGCCGGGTTCCCGGCTGAGCGACTCCACCGTCCTCTTCCTCACCATCAACCACACCGCCCTGGACGGCCCCGCCTGCCTCCGCGTCCTCGCCACCGCCGCCGAGCTCTACGGCGGCCGCGACAACAGCCCCGCCGCGCCTCCCGTCCGCCCCGCCGAGATCCCCCAGGACCTCGCGGAGAGCCCCTCCAACTGGTCTCCGCCCGCACGTGTGGCGCCCGGGGCCCCCGAGAACTCCCCCGGCAACGGCATGCTCGTCACCGAACTCCCCCTCCCGCACCGCCCCAAGGGCGCCCCCTACACCGTGAACGACCAGCTCATGATCGCCACGGCCCTCACCATCGCCCACTGGAACCGCGAACACGGCGCCCCACCCCGGCCCTTACGCATCACCATGCCGGTGGACGACCGTCCCCGCGACGCGAGCATGCCGATCGGCAACGGCACCCGGCTCGTCGAAGTCCCCTTCTCGCCGGAGGAGTTGACGACCACAGACCTGCCCGGCCTGCTGGAGCGCACGGCGACCCGCACCCGTGCCCTCAAGTCCCTCCCGCGCCCCCAACTCGGCCGCGGCGCCGGCTTGCTGACCGCCCCGGTCACCCCGGTGGCCTGGCGGGCCGCCCTGACCCGGGGTCTGCGCAGAGCGGCCGGGCCGTGGACGTCCACCACGCTCCTCAGCAACATCGGCCGCATCCCGTACCCGCTGGACTTCGGCGAGGAGGCGGGCCGGGCGCACGCCGTGTGGTTCTCGGCGCCCGCCCGGATGCCCCGCGGCCTCACGGTCACGACCGCCTCGACGGCCGGCCGCCTCCACCTCGCCCTGCGCTGGTCGCGCGCCCTGCTCAGCCACGGCGACGGCGCCCATCTGCGGGACCTGTTCGAGCACTATCTGCACACGACGGACATGGACCAGCGATGACGACCGCCCGGACCTCCCAGGCTTCCCAGACCTCCCCGGCCGCCCCCGCCAGGCCGCCCGAGCTGCGCGACTTCTACGAGGACCCCGCCGTCCCCGTCGCCTCCGGCACCCCGCGCAGCCTCCGCCAGGCCCGCATGCTGGCCCAGGCCCTGACGGCGGAGCGCGCGCACACCATCCTCGACATCGGCTGCGGCGACGGCACCGCCGCCGCGGTCGCCGCCCCGCTTCTCCCGGGCCACCGCCTCGTCGGCGTCGACTGGTCCCAGGACGCCCTGCGCCGCGCCCGCACCCGGCTGCCGTACACGGTCCGCGGTGAACTCGGCGACGGCGGGCTGCCGTTCGGCACCGAGTCCGTCGACGCCGTGCTGTTCAGCGAGGTGATCGAGCATCTCGTCGACCCGGATGCGGCGCTGGACGAGATCCGGCGGGTCCTGCGCCCGGGAGGCCATCTCATGCTGTCCACCCCGAACCTGGCCGCCTGGTACAACCGTGCCCTGCTGCTGGCCGGGGTGCAGCCGGTGTTCTCCGAGGTCAGCCTGCGGGCCATCCACGGCCGCCCGGGCCGGGAGGTGGTGGGGCATCTGCGGCTCTACACCGCCCGTGCGCTGCGGGAGTTCGTCGCCGCGGCCGGCTTCACGGTCGTACGGCTGGAAGGGGCGCCCTTCCACGGCGTACCGCGGCCCATGCGGCCGCTCGACCGGCTGGCGTGCCGCAGACCCTCCCTCGCCTCGATCCTGCTGTTGCACGCGCGGAAGACCTAGGGGGGCCTGGCCATGTGGTGGGGAGTGGCGGCGGCTCTGTTGGCGAACACCCTGTACAGCATCGGTTTCGTCCTGGAGAAACGGGCGCTCAGCTCCCTGCCCGAGGTGTCGATCCGGCAACCCGCCCGGCTGCTGCGGCTGGTGCTCGGCAGCCCGCTGTGGATCGGCGGGTCGCTCGCGCTGTTCGCCGGGTTCGGCGCCCAGCTGATCGTCTACCGCACCCTGCCGATCGCCGCCGCGCAGGGCATCTTCGTCTCCGGTCTGGTGCTGCTGGTCCTGCTGTCGGCGCGGCTGCTGGGCGAGGAGACGACCGGGCGGGAGCGGTACGCCCTCGGGGCGATCCTCGCCGCACTGCTGATGGTCGTCCTGTCGCTGGACGAGCGCGCGGACACCGTCAGCCAGGCCGCCCCGTACCCGCTGATCCTGCTGGTGTGCGTGCCGTCGCTGGCGGCGGGCGTGTGGCTGTACGGGTCCGCCGAGCGCCGCGCCCGCCACCGCCACCGGATGCCGACGACCGGCGTCGAGTACGGCGTGGCCGTGGGTCTTCTGTACGGCGTGAGCTCCCTCGCGATCAAGGGCGTGTCGAGCTATCTGACCTCGAGCGGCCTCGGAGGAGCCGTCGTCGACCTCCTGCGCTCCCCCTATCCGTATCTCCTCCTCTTCACCGGCGCGTTCGGGCTCGTCATGTCACAGGCCGCGCTGCAACGCTGCCGGGCCTCACTGATCGTCCCCGTGTGCACGACGGTGACCTGTCTGTTCACGGCGGTGCTCGGCACGCTGTCGTTCGGCGAGGCGCTGCCGCACGACCCGCTGCGGCTCTCGCTGCGGCTGGCCGGCACCGCACTCGCCGTCTCCGTCCTGCTGTCCATGCCCAAACACGACCAGAGCGCCGCCCAACCCACCGTCGGCGCCAAGGAGTTGACACCCCCATGAAACCCGACGACCCGCTGCTCCAGATACTGGCGTGCCCGCTCGACAAGGGCCCGCTGCACCTCGTCGAACCGGACGAGATCCTCTACAACCCGCGCCTGCACCGCCGTTACCCCGTGGTGGACGGCATCCCGCAGCTGCTGCCGTCCTCCGGGGAACAGGTCTCGGACGACGAACACGAGGACCTGCTCAAGCGGATGAGCCCATGACCCTGGCCGCGCGCATCGCCCCGCTGCTGCCCACCCGGCTCGTCGCCGCCGTCGCCCGGGCCGTGTACCCGCGCTTCGAACCGGAGTTGGCGCGCCTCGGCGAGCTGTGCCCCGCGGGCTGCGGCACCGCCGTGGACGTCGGCGGCTGGTACGGCCCCTGGACACGCCGGCTGTCGAGACGGGCGCGCCGGGTGGTGACCGTGGAGCCGGTCCCCCACCTGGCCCGGCTTCTCGCGGCGACCGCCCCGCCCAACGTCCGGGTCGTCCAGGCCGCCGCGGCCGAACGCCCCGGCCAGGCCCGCCTGTGGCTGCCGGCCCGCGACGCGGGCGACCGGGGCGTCTCCTCCCTGGTCCGGCGCGACATCCACGCCCAGGCCCTCTCGGTCGGCTGCGTCACCCTCGACGAACTCGGCCTGAAGGACGTCGGTTTCGTCAAGGTCGACGTCGACGGCAGCGAGCTCGCGGTCCTCCGCGGCGCGACCGGCATCCTGACGCGCGACCGTCCGGCCCTCTTCATCGAGCTGGAGTCCCGTATCCAGCCGATCGCCCCGGTGGTGACGTATCTGTCCCTGCTCGGCTACGAGGGCTGGGTGCTGCCGGGCCGCGACTGGGTGCGGTTGAGCACCTTCCCGCTGGAGGCGCACCAGGCGGAGGCCTCCTACGTCGTCAGCCACGGCCTGCTCCGCCGCGTGCTGCCCCTGCGGGGTCCCCGGTACGTCAATTCGGTGCTCTTCCTGCCCGACGCCCGCCGCCCGGTGGGCCACGATGGATCACATGTCCCTTGATTTCCAGCTGGTGCTGCTCCGTCGCATGGCCGACCACAACCCGGACCTCGTCGAGGACGCCCGTCGCGAGCTGGGCGCCTCCCTGGCCGACATGCGCGAGGCGAACAAGCGCTGGCAGGCGATGATCCGCTCCCCCCGCGCACGTGCCGCCGCGTCCCGCTACCGCTCGGTGCTGGGCACCCCGGAGACGGTCCTCACCCGCAAGGTCGGCGACCTGGACTGCGAGGCCTGGCTGTGGCCCCTGCCCCTGTGGCCGGACCTGCGCTTCGAGGTACTGCTGGCACCGAACGGCGCGGTGTGGAACGAGTGGCTGGTCCGGGCGCCGGGGGCTGCCGCACCGGAGCTACGGACCCTGGAGGACCTCACCCCTTGGTCCTGCACGGTCGACGAGGCGGCACGTGCCTTCGCCCCGGCCCGCCCACTGGAGGGCACGGCCCCGACCCGCTGGGGTCTGGCATTCACCGCCCCGGACCGGGAGGGCGTACGACGTGAGTGCGCGGCGGAGTTCACCTGGGGCCTGCTGCAACGGCTGGCGGTGCGCTGACCCTTTCAGGGGTGAGCGGGTGCGCCCGGCCCCTGGGCCGCCTTCAGGATCGCCGACACGACGAGCGGCAGGGACCGTGGATGCAGGTCGAGGAAGAGATTCGGTTCGACGAGCTCCAGCTCCATCACCCACGGCCGGGCGTCGTCCCCGTCGACGAGGTCCACGCGCGCGTACAGCAGCTCCGGAGCATCCGGTACGGCGGCCAGGGCGCGCTCGGCGACGGCGAGTTCGGCCGGGGTCGCCGTCCACGGCTCCAGGCCCGGGTGGGCGACCTTGGCCGCGTCGAAGGCCGTACCGGGCGCGAGGACCGCCCGCTTGCGGCTGGCGTGCAGGAACCGGCCCCCGAAGAACAGCAGCGCCCGCTCACCGCCGGCGTCGATGCCCTTCAGGTACGGCTGCACCATCGCGGTGAGCCCCTCCTCGTGCATCCGCGCGAGCTGCCGTACGGCAATCCCGTGCTGCTCCGGCGTGTACCGGGCGGCATAGCGGGCGCCCGCTCCGGAGGCCGGCTTGACGACGTACTCCCGGTCGTCCGGGAGGTCGACGGCGTCACCGGGCGCGAGATACCGCGTGGGCACGGTGGGTACCCCCGCCGCCGCCAGCTCCCCCAGGTACCGCTTGTCGGTGTTCCACCGCACGACCTCGGCCGGGTTCGCGAGCCGGGTGGCCCCGGCGCACCGCTCGGCCCACGCCACGAACTCCGCCACCCGCCAGCTGTAGTCCCAGGTCGACCGGATGAGCGCGAGGTCGTAACCGCCCCAGTCGACCTCGGCGTCGTCCCAGAACACGGCGTCCGCCTCTGCCCCGGCCGCGCGCAGGGCGTCCAGGAGCACGGGCAGATCGCGGTCGTGGCTCGGCTCCGGCCGGGGGTCGTAGGTGACGAGGGCGACTCGGGGCACGACGGGGGTCCCTTCTCGTACGACAGGTACACCGGCAGGCTAGGCACGGCCCCCGCAACCGCGCCAACCCGTTTGACCTTCCCCCTCGGTGAAGCCCCAGCATCGGAGGCAGGACCCGGACGGGGAGGACGTACATGCTGACGATCGGTGCCTTCGCGAAGGCGTGCCGGCTGTCGCCCAAGGCCCTGCGGCTCTACGACGAGCTGGACCTGCTGCGTCCCGCGAAGGTCGACCCGGACACCGGATACCGGTACTACGCGGTCGAGCAGCTGGAGCGGGCACGGCTGGTGGCGTGGCTGCGGCGGATCGGGATGCCGCTGGCCCGGATCCGCGAGGTGTGCGCCCTCGATGCCGCGGCGGCGGCCCGGGAGGTCCGTGCCTACTGGGCACGGGTCGAGGCGGAGACCGCCCAGCGGCGTGACCTGGCCGGGTTCCTGGTCGACCACCTGACGTCCGTCGCGCGAAGGGACCCGCCCGTGCTGGAACTCCGCTACGCCGCCCGCTCGGACCCCGGCCGGGTCCGCCCCGCCAACCAGGACACCGCCTACGCGGGCACCCGGCTGCTCGCGGTCGCCGACGGCTACGGCCCGGCGGGCCTGCCGGCGAGCAGCGCGGCCGTGGAGGCACTGAAGTGCCTGGACGCCGAGGACGTGTCGGCGGGCGACGTGCTCAATCTGCTGGAGGAGGCGGTGCGGGGCGCGACGGAGGCCGTCGCGGAGGCGGCCGAGTCGGGCACGACCCTGACGGCGCTGCTGTGGACGGGATCCCGGCTGGCCTTGGTGCACATCGGTGACTCCCGCGCCTATCTGCTCCGCGAGGGCGGTCTGTTCCGCATCACCCACGACCACACGCTCGTCCAGTCGCTGATCGACGAGGGCCGTCTGACATCGGAGGAGGCGAGGTCCCACCCGCAGCGCGCCCTGCTCCTCAAAGCCCTCGGCACCACGGCCCCCGACCTCCGCCTCCACGAGGCCCGCCCCGGCGACCGCTACCTCCTGTGCTCCGACGGCCTGTCCTCGGTCGTGCCGGAGGACGACATCCGCCGCACGCTCGCCTCGGCCGCCGGCCCGGAGGCGGCCGTGCACACCCTGATCGCCGCGGCGAACACCGCGGGCGGCCCGGACAACGTCAGCTGCGCGGTCGCGGACCTGGTGACGGCGGACGGCCGCCCGCCGCACCCGACCTGATCGGGCACAGGATGTCGGGTCGGGCAGGGTGGGTCCTTCCTAACGTGGGTGATCACAAGGGAAGGAGGCCGGGGTGCTGGACCGGCTCAACCAGGCCATGGAGTACATCGAGGACCGCCTCGATCAGCGGATCGAGGCGGCCGACGTGGCACGGACCGCGCTGACCTCGGAGTACCACCTGCGGCGGCTGTTCTCCGCGCTCGCGGGGATGCCGCTGTCGGAGTACATCCGGCGCAGACGGCTCACCATCGCCGGCGCCGAGGTGCTGGCCCGGGACCGGACGCTGCTGGAGATCGCGGTGCGCTACGGCTACACCTCGGGAGAGGCGTTCGCGCGCGCGTTCCGCGCCATGCACGGCGTCGGTCCCGGCGAGGCCAGGCGGACCGGCGCGGCTCTGGAGTCCCAGCCACGGCTGTCCTTCCGTCTCACCGTCGAAGGGAGCGGCAGTATGCGATACCGGATCGTGGAGAAGGACGAGTTCAGGGTGGTCGGCAGGAAGGTGCGGGTCCCCCTCGTGCACGAGGGGATGAACCCGGCCATCGCCGACTTCATCCGCGGCCTCGGAAAGGAGACACTGCGGCGCATCGAGGAGCTGTCCGACCAGGAACCGCAGGGGATCCTGGGCGTGAGCGACAACCTGGACCCGAGCCGGGCGGAGGGCACCCAACTCGACTACTACCACGGGGTGGTGAGCGGGGCGCCCGTGCCCGACGACATGGAGGCGCTCACCGTACCGGCCGGGACCTGGGCCGTCTTCGAGAACTCCGGACCCTTCCCGCAGGCCCTGCAATACCTGTGGCGGGACGTGTTCACCCAGTGGTTCCCGTCCAACCCGTACCGCAGCCGTCCGGGCCCCGAGCTGCTGCGGACCCGGCTGACACCGGACGCGGCACAGGCGGACGCGGAGCTGTGGATCCCGGTGGAGCGGGACCCCGCCTGAGCACCGCGGGAAAGCAGGGGCGCCGGGCGGGAGCGCCCCTGCACAATCACCGCATGTCGATCTCCGGAACGGACGCCTACGCCACGGAAACCCACCTCCCCCCGCTGGTCGAGCGCGCCCTCGCCGCCGCCCGCGCCCACGCCTTCCCGCACTCCGTCCGCCCCGAGCAGGGCCGTCTGCTGCACGCCCTGGCAGGGGGCGCGGCGGGTGCCGTCGGGGAGACGGGCGCGGGCTGCGGGGTGGGCCTGGCGTGGCTGGCCTCGGGGGCCCGGGAGGGCGTACGGATCGTCGGCGTGGAGCGCGACCCGGAGCGCGCCCGCGTCTGCGCCGAGGTCTTCGCCGACCGGCCCGAGGTGGAGATCCTCCACGGGGACTGGCGGCGGATCGGGGAGCGGGGGCCGTACGACCTCCTCGTCCTCGACGGCGGCGGCACCGGCAAGTCCGCGGACGACGACCCCGCCGACCCGGCCCGGCTGCTCACCCCGGACGGCACGGTCGTGATCGACGACTTCACCCCGGCGACCGACGATCCACCCCTGCACGACGGGAAGGTGGACCGCCCCCGGCTGTTCTGGCTGCGCCACCCCGCCCTCAACACCCTCGAACTCCCCCTGGCACCCGACCTGGCCACCCTCGTCGGGACCCGGCGCCGGCTCGCCGGGACGGAGACGACGTGGCGGGGCTTCGCGTACGGGCAGATCGTGCGGGGCGTCGTCACCCGCATCGAGCGCTTCGGCGTGTTCGTGGACCTCGACGGCAGCGAGGGCTTCATCACCGCCCCCGAGCTCACCCGGCGTCACTTCGACTCCTACGACGAGGTCGTCCACGTCGGCCAGGAGGTGACCGCGGAGGTCCTCGCCTTCGAGCTGTTCCGGCCGCAGGTCAGGATCTCGACGGCGGCCCTGGAACCCGACCCGCTGGGCGAGTTCGCCCGGAACGCGTTCGGCCGCCCCCTGGTGGGGCCGGTCACCCAGGTCGTCCCGTTCGGGGTGTTCGTCCAAGTCGCCGAGGGCATCGAGGGCCTCGTGCACCGCGACGACCTCGCGGGCCCGGCCCTTCCGGACGTCGGTACCGAGCTGACGGTCGAGGTCACCGACATCAATCTCGTCCTGCGCCGGGTCCGTCTGCGTCCGGCGCGCTGACCGCTGGCGGTCGTCGTCGTCCTCCGGCTCCCAGTCCAGCAACCGCACCTTGGCGACCGTACGGACATGGCGGCGCATCGCCGTGGCCGACTGGCGCGGGTTCTGGGCCGTTGATCGCGCCGAGGATGACATCTCGCCAGCCACGCACGGTCAACTCCTTGGCAGTGGTGGATGTGAGCCCGTTCTCGACGCAGGGTGCGTCGGTCCTGGCGGTGGCACCAGCTGTGAACCGCGAGGGCTTCTTCAAACCGCTACTTATGGTCTACGGCGGGATCTTGACATCCTCCCCCTCTCAAAAGAGGGGGATTCCAACCCAGGCGGGTTGAGGTTCACGGGCGCTCGAACGGCCGATGGCCGCTGTCACCCCTCCGTCACCGGCTGTTCGCCGGAGGCGGGGAAACCCGCCCCGTCCTGCCGCGACATTGGTTGCTGCGTTCTCATCGGCATTGCAGGTGAACCCACAGGACACGCAGACGAAGTCGGCTTGAGACTGTTCCTGCTCTGCTCCGCAGCGACTGGCTTTACCCTCAGCCCGAAGAGCGGGGCAATCTGCGTGGAAACAAGTGGTGGCAGTGGTCCCCGCGATGGAGTGATTGGTGCTGGTCGTGCTCGGCATCGGTTAGCGTCACCGCCACGGAAGGCCCGGCAACAGCTAAGGAGTACGACGCGTGACCCCTCTCTTCCCGGCCCTGACGGACGCCTCGGCGGACCGCCCCGCCCTGCGGTTCGGCGACCGGTCCCTGACGTACGCGGAACTCGCCACCGCGACCGGTCTGCTGGCCGGCAGCCTCCGGGACGCCGACCGCGTCGCCGTATGGGGGACCCCGACGCTGGAGACCGCCGTCGCCGTCGTGGCGGCGCTGCGGGCCGGTGTGCCCGTGGTGCCGCTGAACCCGAAGTCCGGGGAGAAGGAGCTCGGGCACATCCTGTCGGACAGTGCGCCGTCGCTGGTCCTGGCGGCACCGGGAGATGAACTACCGGCCGCCATAAGGGACTTGCCACGCATCGACGTGACCCCCGACACGACCACCGCGACCACCCCCACCGAGGAGACGGCCACCGACGACGACCCCGCCCTCGTCGTCTACACCTCCGGCACCACCGGCCCCCCGAAGGGCGCCGTCATCCCCCGCCGGGCGATCGCCTCGACCCTGGACGCGCTGGCCGACGCCTGGCAGTGGACCGGCGAGGACGTGCTGGTGCACGGTCTGCCCTTGTTCCATGTGCACGGCCTGGTCCTGGGCATCCTCGGACCGCTGCGGCGCGGCGGATCGGTGCGCCATCTGGGCCGGTTCTCGACGCAGGGCGTCACACGGGAGCTGTCCGAGGGCGCGACGATGCTGTTCGGGGTGCCCACGATGTACCACCGGATCGCCCAGTCCCTGCCCGGGGAACCGGAGTTGGCGAAGGCGCTGGGGCGGGCGCGGCTGCTCGTCTCCGGGTCGGCCGCGCTGCCGGTGCACGACCACGAGCGGATCACGGCGGCGACAGGGCGGCGGGTGATCGAGCGGTACGGCATGACGGAGACGCTGATGAACACCAGCGTCCGCGCGGACGGCGAGGCCCGGGCGGGGACGGTGGGGGTGCCGCTGCCGGGGGTGGAGCTGCGGCTGGTGGAGGAGGACGGGGCGCCGATCACCTCGTACGACGGGGAGACGGTGGGCGAGATCCAGGTGCGCGGCCCGAACCTGTTCACCGAGTACCTCAACCGTCCCGACGCGACGGCGGCCGCGTTCACCTCGGACGGCTGGTTCCGTACGGGGGACATGGCGGTGCGCGAGTCCGACGGCTACGTCCGGATCGTGGGCCGCAAGGCCACCGACCTGATCAAGAGCGGGGGGTACAAGATCGGGGCGGGCGAGATCGAGAACGCGCTCCTGGAACACCCGGGGGTGCGGGAGGCGGCGGTCACCGGGGAGCCGGACGCCGATCTGGGCGAACGGATCGTCGCCTGGATCGTGCCGGCGGACCCCGAGTCCCCGCCCGCCACTGAGGAGTTGGCCGATCATGTGGCCCGCCGCCTCGCCCCGCACAAGCGCCCCCGCGTCGTCCACCACCTGGACGCCCTCCCCCGCAACGACATGGGGAAGATCATGAAGCGGTCGCTGGCCCATGACTGACCGTCTCTCCGCCCGTGAGTTCCTCGCCCTCGTCACGGACGACTTCACCGAACTCCTCGCCCCCGCACGGGAGTCGCTGCCCGACGGCCCCCTTGCCTGGCAGGGCTACGACGCCGCACGCGCCCGCGCGACCGAGCGAACCGGCGAGGACGAGTCCGTCATCTGCGGAACAGGGAGGGTCGAGGAAACCCAAGCAGTGCTGCTCGCCTTCGAGTTCGGCTACCTCGGCGGCTCCCTGGGCGTACGCACCGGCGACCGGCTGGAGGCAGCGTACGCCTACGCCCGCGCCCACCGTCTCCCGGTCGTCCCCCTGGTCGCCACGGGCGGCAGCCGTATGCAGGAGGGCATGCTCGCCCTGACCCAACTCCAGCGCGTGGCGCGCCAGTCGGCCCTCACCCGCGAGGCGGGCCTGCCCCAGATCGCGGTGCTGCGGGACCCGACCACAGGCGGCGGCTGGGCCACCCTGGGCGCGGGCTCCGACATCGTCCTCGCCCTCCCCGGCGCCCAGATCGGCTTCGCGGGCTCCCGGGTCCGCCCGCCGGACGCGGATCCGAGGGCATACACGGCCGAGGCGCAGGTGGCGGCGGGCGCGGTGGACGCGGTCGTACGCCCGGAGGAGCTGAGGGAGACACTGGGCCGCTGGCTGCGGCTGCTGACGGACTCGTCGACGCGGGCGGCCCCGGTGCCACGGACGTTGGCGCCGGGCCACTCGCCCGTGGACGACACGGCCGGCCCCCCGACGACCGACGCCGCACCGGGAACACCCGCCTCCGACGACACCGCCACCCGCCCCGACGCCCCCGCGGCCGCCGACGACGCCAGAGAAACCCACAGCCCCGGCGCACCCGCCCCCGGCGACACCGCCCCACACCCCGGCCTCCCCCCGGACACCGACGACACCAGAGAAACCCACAGCCCCCGCGCACCCGCCCCCGACGACACCACCCCACACCCCGGCCTCTCCGCGGACACCGACGACACCGGAGCAGCCGACAACCCCGGCGCACCCGCCCCCGACGACACCCCCGCACGCCAAGGCCTCCCCGCAGACGCCGAGTCGGCCGAAGACGCCGGGGAAGCCCACGACCCTGCCCCCGCCCCGCACCTCCCGCGCACCGGCTGGGAAGCCGTCCAGCGTGCCCGCTCTCCCCGACGCCCGCGCGCCGACCGCTACTTGGACGACTACTTCACCCACCGCGTCACCGTCTCCGGCGACCGCTGCGGCGGCACCGACCCGGGCATGCTGTGCGGCTTCGGTGAGCACGCGGGACGGACGGTCGCGTACGCCGCGCAGACCGGCACCGCCACCCGCCCCGCCGGCTATCGCACCGCCGCCCGGCTGATCCGGCTCGCGGACCGGCTCGGTATCCCGGTGCTGACGCTGGTGGACACCCCGGGCGCCGCCAACGACGCGGAGGCGGAGCGACAGGGGGCGGGGGCGGCGATCGCGGAGGTGTTCGGCGCGGTGGCGTCCGCCCGGACCCCGGTGACCACCCTCCTCATCGGCGAGGGCGGCTCCGGCGGCGCCCTGGCCCTGGCCTCGCCCGGCAACACCTGGGCCACCCCGGACAGCTACTTCTCCGTCATCGCCCCGGAGTCGGCGGCGGCCATCCTCAAGCGGCCCCCGCAGGAGACGGAGGCGACGGCGGACCAACTCCGCATCCGGCCGCAGGACCTGGTGGAGCTGGGGGTGGTCCGGGCAGGGGGCCCGTTGCCCTCGTGAAGCGAGACTTTACATTTTCCATACATCGGACATAAGCCTCAAAACCCCCCATTCAGCCTCCCCCCACCCGGCCCCTCACAAAAGGCGCCCCACCCCCGTCCCCCACACGATGCCAATGAGGCCCGCCACCCGGCGCGGCCACGGTCTGTGTTCTCGGGAGGACCTGCCCATGACCGCCACCGCCAGTCTGGAGCAGCTGCGTCGCTGCCACTTCGCCGTCGACCTGGGTGCGGCGAGGACGCGGGTGTACGTGAAGGGCGCCGGGCTCGTCGTCGACCAGCCGTCCGTCGCCGCCGTGAACACCCGGACCGGCGCGCTGATCGCGGTGGGCGAGTTCGCGGAGAAGATGACGGGCCGCACCCCCGACTACATCCGTGTCGTCCGTCCGGTCTCCGGCGGCACGGTCGTCGACATCGAGATGGCCCAGCGCATGCTGCGGCACCTGCTCGGCGACAAGATCCGCCGCTCGCTGCGCCGCAAGCCGATCCTGCGCGCCGCCGCCTGCACCCCGCACGACGCGGACCCCCTCGCCCAGCGCGCCTGCATCGAGACCATGGTCGGGCTGGGGGCCCGCCGCGTCGAACTCGTGGACACGCTCATCGCCGCCGCCGTCGGCTGCGGACTGCCGGTGGAGCGGCCCGAGGCGACGATGGTGCTGGTGTGCGGGGCCGCGGCCACCCAGGTCGCCGTTCTCTCCCTCGGCTCGATCGTCAACGCCGTACGCATCCCCGTCGGCGGCGAGGCCGTGGACCACGCGATCGTGCAGCACCTGCGCCACCAGCACGAGCTGATGCTGCCGAGCCAGTCCGTACGACCGCTCCAGCTCGCCCTGTCCGGCAACGGCCTCACCGCCTCGGGCCCCGCCTCCACCGAGATCCACGGACGCGACGTCGCCACCGGCCTCGCCCGCTCCGTCCAGGTCGACACCGCCGCCGTCCGCGACGCGATCCAGACCCCGCTCACGGCCGTGCTCGACGGCATCGGCAAGGTGCTGCGGGACTGCCCGCCCGACCTGGTGGCCGACCTCGCCGACCGCGGGATCATGATGGTCGGCGGCAGCGCGCTGCTCCCCGGTTTCGACCAGATGCTGCGGCACGCGACCGGCATGCCGGTGCACATCGCCGAACGCCCCGAGGTGTGCGCGGTGGAGGGTCTCGGCGCGATGCTGGAGGGCCGTATCGAGCCGCTGGCGCTGGACCCGCTGGCCGACTGACGCCGGCGCCGAGACGGACACCGACACCGGTATTCATCGACCGTATGGCCGACGATCCCCTTCCCCCGCTCCTGGAAGCCGTCCTCAGTGTCGGCACCGATCTCGAACTGCGCACCACCCTCCAGCACATCGTGGACGCCGCCGCCGACCTCACCGGCGCCCGGTACGCCGCGCTGGGGACGGCCGACCCGGGTCAGGACGGGCTCATCGAGCTGCGCACCCCGGGCACCGCCCCGCGCACGGCGGTCTCGCTCACCGTGCCGATCCGGGTGCAGGACGAGGAGTTCGGCACGCTGCACCTCGCGGACAAGGGCAAGGAGCCCTTCACCGCCGAGGACGAGCAGCTCCTGCACGTCCTCGCCGCCCAGGCCGGTATCGCCATCGGGAACGCCCGGCTGTACGAGGCGGCCCGGCAGCGTGAGCGCTGGATCGAGGGCGCGGCGGCCGTGACGACCGCGCTGCTCGGCGAGGGGTCCGCGGCCGACGCGCTCACGACGGTCGCCGAACGCGCCCGCCTGCTCGCCGACGCCTCCGCGGGTGTCATCCTCCAGCCCACCGCGGAGGGCGGCATGGAGATCGTGACCGCCTCGACGTACGACGATCCGGGCGACATCGTCGGCACTACGATCGCCCCCGGCAGTCCGGTGCTGGAGCAACTCCTCGGCGGTGAACCGGTGTTCGTCGACGACTCGGCGACCGACCCGCGGATGACGACGCCGGTACGGCACCGGTTCGGGCCCAGCATGATGCTGCCGCTCCAGGCCGGCGGTCGGCTGATCGGGACCCTCGCCCTGCCCCGTCGGCGCGGCGACCGCCCGTACACCTCCGTGGAGCGCCTGCTCGCGGTCCAGTTCGCCTCGCAGGCCGCGCTCGCCCTGGTCCTCGCCGACGCCCAGCACAGCCGCGAGCTCCTCGCCGTCTTCGAGGACCGCGACCGTATCGCCCGGGATCTGCACGACCTCGTCGTCCAGCGGCTGTTCGCCACCGGGCTGATGCTGGAGTCCATCCAGCGCCGCGGCGGGGCGGACGACGTGCGCGAGACGCTGGGGAAAGCGGTCGACGAGCTCCAGTCGACCGTCCAGGAGGTCCGTACGACGATCTTCGCGCTGCAGCAGCCGCCCGCGGACGCCCCGACGACGTTCCGGGGCAGGGTGCTCCGGGAGACGGCGGGGGCGGCGGCCCTGCTGGGATTCGCGCCGTCCGCGCAGTTCACCGGCGCGGTCGAGAACCGTGTCCCCGAGCAGACGGCCGGCCATCTCCTCACCGCCCTGCGCCGCGCCCTCGCCACCGCGTCCCGCCGCTCCGGCGTCTCGCGCATCGAGGTCAGGGTCGACGCGACGGCGGCCCTGCCGGACGGCCGGGAGGGCGTACGACTGACGGTGTGCGACGACGGGACGGCCGACGACGGGGGCGCGGGGACGACCGTGACCTGGCAGGCGCCGCTGTGAGGTCAGGAGGTCGAGGGGGCTGGACGCGGTGTCAGCACGCGAACCAGCAGCGCACCGTCGTCCCCTCCTCGCCGGTGTGGGTGCGGACGAGGTCGGCGATCAGGTTGACCAGCAGCAGGCCCCGCCCGCCGCGCTGGTCGCGGGCCGCGGGCCGCCGTCCCGCCAGGGGATCGGCGAGCCGTCCCTTGTCCCGCACCTCGCACACCGCGTACCCGTCCTCGCCCCACACCCGCAGCGTCCCCGAACCGCCGCCGTGCACCACGCTGTTGGTGGTCAGCTCGGCCGCGGCCAGGGTGAGGTTCTCCAGTGCGATCCCGGTCAGTCCGAGCCGGGCGCCCTCGACGGTCGCGAGATGGCGGACCTCGGGCAGCGATCCGGCGTCGAAGGAGAGGGCGAGCACGTCCGCGACGACGGGCAGCGGCTCGTTGTAGCGGGCCACGACGTCGTCGGGGGCGTATCGGACGCTGTCCTGTTCCGGTCCGCCGCCGGACGGGATGACCGTGGGGTGGGTGGCGTAGGCGTCGGCGAGCACCCGGTCGTCGAGGCGCCGGACGTCGTAGGGGCACAGGATGGTCGCGAACCGGCCCGCGAAGGCCGCGTTGATCAGTGCCTCGTGCTGGACGCACGCGGGGTACTCGCCGGCCGTGCGGCCGGCCCAGATCGGTTCGCCGATGATCCGCACCCGGCGGCCGTCCGGCTGGGCGTCGGCGAAGGCGCGCAGCACGCCGGGGATGATCCGGCCGGGGTTGCGGCCGGCCTCCCGCATGTCCAGGAGCCGTACGGTGTCGGCGGCGTCGCCGAGGGCGTCGCGGATCAGCCGGAGGTTGTCGCCCGGCACGGCGACGGCGACCGGTTCGCCCGCGTCGAGGCCCTCGCGGACGAAGGGGATCGTGCCGGCGAGGTAGTCCTCGTCGTCCTGGTAGAAGAGGGCGGGGTGCAGGAAGGCGGCGGTCACGGCTGCGTCACCTCGATTCCCGACAGGCCCGGCCAGAACATGTCCAGCGTCCGGCTCAGGGTGGGCGGCGGGCGGTGCAGCTGCAGCAGCCGGCCCTCCTCCAGTCGCCGCGCGGCGGACGCGAGGGCATCGGCACCCGCGACATCGACGAAGGTCACCTCCGACATCTCCAGCCGGTACACGTTCGTACGCGCGCCCAACGCCTGCTCCAATGCGCGCTCCCAGATCTCGTGCGTGCCGTGGCCCACCTCACCCACGGCGCGTAGACCGCTGCGCCCGCGCAACGCGGACACCATAAGGCGCGGTGCCGCGCCGGCGGACCGCTGAGGTGGTCGCTCGTGAAGATGCACGCCCTCTCCCACTGCCCGTGCGCGTTCTCCGCTCTTCGTGTGGGCATTCTCCCGCTCTTCGCGGACGAAACGCGCTTACCCCGGCGGGGGCTTGTCAATCCCCGCCTCGTGGGTGTAGCCCGCCACCGGTCGGGCAGGCGCACGATCAGTGCCGCCGGGCCCCCGCGGAGCCGGCTGTCCGGCTCCGCCCGGATTCCGGTGGGCGACGAAGGAGGCACATCAGGGCGACGACGGTCGGGGACCGACGAGGCGGAGACACGATGTCAGCGGCACACACATCTCTCACGGGGCGGCTGAACACCCTGGTCATCGACGGCAGTACGGAAGCGGGCCGGGCGGAGCTGCGGCCGCGCGGCGAGCTCGTGCACGGTTGTGCGAAGGTCCTGGACGAGACCCTGACGGCGCTGCCGGACGGGGTCAGCAGGGTCGAACTGGACATGTCCGCCGTGGTGTTCATGGACACCGCCGGGCTCCAGTTCCTGGAAGTCCTCGACAGCTACAGCCGTCGGCGGCGCGTCCCGGTGTCCGCCACCGGCTGGACCGGGCAGCCGCGCCGGATCCTGGAGCTCGCCGGCCTGGACACCGCCGACCCGCTGCGGGCGGCCCCGCGCCCGGCCGGCCCCGAGCCCGCTCCCCCGGCCCCCTCCGCGGTGGCCCTGGAGCGCGCGGAGCAGCTCTGTCTGCTGCGCGAGGAGGTCGAGCAGCTCCGCCAGGCGATCGCCTCCCGGCCCGTGATCGACCAGGCCCGCGGCATCCTCATGGCCGCCCACTCCTGTACGTCCGAAGAAGCCTGGACCGTCCTGCGCACGACCTCCCAGCTCTCCAACACCAAGCTGCGCACGATAGCCGAGGCCCTCACGGCCGGCACCGGATCCGATGGCCCGCCGCCGCCCGAGGAGGTGCGCACGGCGTTGCGTACGGCGGTCAGGGTCTGTCTGAACTGACGCGGTCCTGGTGGATCTTGGCGCCGAAGCCCGTTGATCGATTCCTCGGCCGGACCGTAGGTTCCGTCGTATGACGAATCTCCGGATCGGTGTGATGTACGACCGCGACTGGGCCCCCGAGGGGCTGCCCGACTTCGCGCGGCGGGCCGAGGCGCTCGGCGCGGACGACCTGTGGGTGGTGGAGGACCTCGGCTGGAACGGCGGGGTCTCGGCGGCGGCCGTGGCGCTGGGCGCGACGGGGCGGTTGCGGGTGGGCATCGGGATCGCACCGGCGCCGTTGCGCAGTCCGGCGCTGCTGGCGATGGAACTGGCCACGCTGGCAAGGGTGTTCCCGGGCCGGCTGGTGGCCGGGATCGGTCATGGCGTACGGGAGTGGATGGAGCAGGTCGGTGTCGCGCCGCGTTCTCCGCTGGCCCTGCTGGAGGAGACGATCACCTCCGTGCGGGCGCTGCTCCACGGGGAGCGGGTCAGCTTGGAGGGCCGGGAGGTGCGGATGGACGACATCCGGCTCGTCCATCCGCCCGCCGAGCCGCCGCCGTTGGTCGCCGGTGTGGTGCGGCCCCGTTCCCTGGAGCTGTCGGGGCGGGTCGCGGACGGCACCCTGATCGCCGAGGGGCACGGTCCGCGGGACCTGGAGAACATCCGGGCGCTGCTCGCGAAGGGCGGGGCGGGCGAGGACCACACGCTCAGTGTCTTCGCGTTCTGCAAGGTGGGTGACGACCCCGAGGAGGTGGCCCGGACCCTGCACCCGCACACCGAGGGCCACGGTGCCTGGCTGGGGCGCCCGCAGGAGGAGGTCTTCACGGTCTCCGGCAGCGCGGCACAGGCCGCCGAAAACATCGGTGCGCTGCGGGCGTCCGGCGCCGACACCGTCGTCCTCCGCTTCGTCGGCCCTGAGCCGCTCCGGCAGTTGGAAGCCGTCCTGGAGGCCGCCGAGCGCTGAGCCGTCCCACAGCAAACGCACAGGTCAGGGGGGCCGTAGAGGGATAACCCTCGAATGACCCCCGACCCAATGACATGCCACGGTCAAATCTGCCACTCTTCCTCCACCCCGCGCACCGGCCGCACACGCCGAGCGCGGAGGCTCCCGCACGGCCCTGCTCAGCTCGACCCGGACAGCACACCCGTCTGCCCGGTCTGTCACCGGCCGTCGACGCGCGGCCGTCGCAGTAGGAGCAAGAGTGAGACGTACCCCCCGCCCGGCGACCGCAGCCGGAGCCCTGGCCGCCACCGCCGCACTGCTGGCCCTCGGCATACAGACGGTCCCCGCGGCCGCCGAGACCTCCCCCCACCCGAGTCCCCTGCGCACCGGCGGCCTCCAGGCCGAACTCACCCCGGCCCAGCACGCGGCGCTGCTGAAGAAGGCATCGAAGCAGACCGCGGCGACGGCCGGCACGCTCGGCCTGGGCGCGAAGGAGAAACTGGTCGTCAAGGACGTCGTCAAGGACAACGACGGCACCCTGCACACCCGTTACGAGCGCGCCTACGCCGGTCTGCCGGTCCTCGGCGGCGACCTGGTCGTGCACACCCCGCCGGCCGCCGAGGCCACCGGCACGGTGAGCACCACCTTCAACACCAAGCGGACCATCAAGGTCGCCTCCACCACCGCCGCGTTCGCCAAGTCCGCCGCCGAGACCAAGGCACTCAAGGCCGCCAAGGCCCTCGACGCCGTCAAGCCCACCACCGACAGCGCCCGCAAGGTGATCTGGGCGGGCGGCGGCACGCCGAAGCTCGCCTGGGAGACGGTGGTCGGCGGCCTCCAGGACGACGGCACACCCAGCCAGCTGCATGTCGTCACCGACGCGAGCACGGGCGCGGAGCTGTACCGGTACCAGGCCGTCAAGACCGGCACGGGCAACAGCCAGTACAGCGGCACCGTCACCATCGGCACCACGCTGTCCGGTTCGACGTACCAGCTGAACGACACCACGCGCGGCACCCACAAGACGTACAGCCTCAACAACGGCACGTCCGGCACGGGCACGTTGATGACCGACGCGGACGACGTGTGGGGCACCGGCTCCGGCTCCAACACGCAGACCGCCGGGGTGGACGCCCACTACGGCGCCCAGACCACCTGGGACTTCTACAAGAACACCTTCGGCCGCAGCGGCATCAAGAACGACGGCGTGGCCGCCTACTCGCGCGTCCACTACAGCACGGCGTACGTCAACGCCTTCTGGGACGACGACTGCTTCTGCATGACCTACGGCGACGGCACCAGCAGCACCCACGCGCTGACCTCGCTCGACGTCGCCGGCCACGAGATGACCCACGGCGTCACCTCCAACACCGCGAACCTCAACTACACCGGCGAATCGGGCGGGTTGAACGAGGCGACGTCCGATATCTTCGGCACCGGCGTGGAGTTCTACGCGGCCAACTCGACCGACGTGGGCGACTACCTCATCGGCGAGAAGATCGACATCAACGGCGACGGCACGCCCCTGCGTTACATGGACGAGCCCGACAAGGACGGCGGCTCCGCGGACAGTTGGTACTCCGGCGTCGGCAACCTCGACGTCCACTACTCCTCGGGCCCGGCGAACCACATGTTCTACCTGCTCTCCGAGGGCAGCGGCACCAAGACCGTCAACGGCGTCACCTACAACAGCCCGACCTCCGACGGCGTCGCGGTCACCGGCATCGGCAGGGCCGCGGCCCTGCAGATCTGGTACCGGGCGCTGACGACGTACATGACGTCCAGCACCTCGTACGCGGGCGCCCGCACCGCCGCCCTGAGCGCGGCCGCCGACCTCTACGGCACCAGCTCCACCCAGTACGCCGGGGTCGGCAACGCCTTCGCCGGCATCAACGTCGGCAGCCACATCACGGTCCCGACGACCGGCGTCACGGTCACCAACCCGGGCAGCCAGTCCTCGACCGTCGGCACCGCGGTGAGCCTCCAGATCAGCGCGAGCAGCACCAACAGCGGCTCACTGACCTACGCGGCGAGCGGCCTGCCGACCGGCCTGTCGATCAACGGCTCCACGGGCGCCGTCTCCGGCACCCCGACGACCGCGGGCACATACAGCACGACGGTCACGGTGACCGACAGCACGGGCGCGACCGGCACCGCCTCCTTCACCTGGACGGTCAGCTCCAGCGGCAGCGGCACCTGCACCTCGGCCCAGCTCCTGGGCAACCAGGGCTTCGAGTCGGGCAACACCACCTGGACCGCCAGCAGCGGCGTCATCACCAGCTCCAGCAGCCAGGCGGCCCGCACCGGCTCCTACAAGGCCTGGCTGGACGGCTACGGCTCCACCCACACCGACACGCTCTCCCAGTCGGTGACCGTCCCGAGCGGCTGCACGGGCACCACGTTCACCTTCTACCTGCACATCGACACGGCCGAGACCACCACCAGCACCCAGTACGACAAGCTGACGGTCACCGCCGGATCGACCACCCTGGCCACCTACTCCAACCTGAACGCGGCCAGCGGCTACGTCCAGAAGTCCTTCAGCCTGTCCGCCTTCGCGGGAACCACCGTCACGCTGAAGTTCTCCGGCGTCGAGGACTCCTCGCTCCAGACCAGCTTCGTGGTGGACGACACGGCCGTGACGACCGGCTGACACTCCCCGCACACAGCGACGCGGGTCCCGTCCGGGGCCCGCGTCGCCGCGCGTGCTCACACCTCTTCGACCGCCACCGCACCGGCGCGGGGCGCGTCCTGCCGGTGCCCGTCCACCTGGACGAGCAGCCCGAGCAGCGAGGCGACGGTGAGCCCGGCCTCGGCGGGGTGGCGCAGGATCTTGCCCTGCGCGATCCGGTAGGTGTTGCTGCGCCCCTCCCGTGTGTGGGACAGGTATCCGCTCTGCTCCAGATCGGAAATGATCTTCTGGACAGCGCGCTCCGTGAGTCGGCAATGGGCGGCGATGTCGCGCACCCGAGCGCTCTGATTCTCGGCAATGGCCGCCAGTACCCGCGCATGGTTGGTGATGAACGTCCACCCCGCGTGCGGCTCCGTCGCTCCACTCATGAAGGCATCGTACGCCTAGGGATTCCGGTAAGAAAATACACGAAGCGAATTTCATGTATCCCTTGACGTGAGTTAGCGTTCGGGTGAACCTGGTGACGTCGGAACGGTGGGTGTTCCCAGCCCTGGGGAGAGGACCATGTCCAAGTCGGCACCCTGCTGCGCCGGGCCGGTCAACGAATGCACGAGGCTTGCCGGCCACGGCGCTGAGACACGGCTGACGGTCTGCGCCCGGCCCGACGGCGACCGGACGACGGTCACCGTGCGCGGCGACCTCGACCTCGCCGCCGACCAGGAGCTTCAGCAAGCCCTGCGCTCGGCGCTCACGGACTCCGGCAAGGGCATCGACCTGGACCTCGCCGGCGTCGAGTTCTGCGACTGCTCCGGACTCAACACCCTGCTGGGAATCCGGCAGCAGGCCCTCGACCAGTGCAAGACGGTCACGATCCACGCCATCAGCCCGGCCGCCGAACGAGTGTTCGCCCTCACCAATACCCTGCCCCTGTTCACCTCGGAGGGTCAGATGGTCCAGGAGGACGACGCCTCGCACGCCGCGACGGACCCGCGGGTCGAGGTCGTACAGCTGCGGCGGGCGATGCAGACCCGGGGGCTCATCGATCTGGCCCGCGGCATCCTCATGGCCACCTTCTCGCTCAGCGCGGAGGAGGCCTGGAGCGTCCTGGTGATGACCTCGCAGAACACCAACACCAAGCTCCATCGCGCGGCACAGCAACTGGTGGACTCCGTCCGGGGCGAACCCCCGCCCGAGGAGGCCCGCAAACAGCTGACCGCCGCCGTAACCCACGTCACCGCCGTACGCGAGAGGGCGCAGGGGGCGGAGTAAGGAACACACGCGGGACGGCGGCAGCCGCTCGTCGGATCCGGAGCCCCACCATGCGGTCGCGGCTCAGCCGCGCGGTCCCGCGCCGTGCAGGAGCGTGTCGATGACGAGCGTGGCCTGCGCGTCCGGGTCCTGATCCGCGCCGGGCCTGTTGAGGGCTTCACCGAGAAGGGCGTAGTACACCTGCCGCGTCCACTCCAGGTCCGCGTCCGGGGCGAGGAGCCCCTTCGTCGCCGGGTCGGCCTGGACCCGGTGAACCGGGAGCACTTCCGCCGCGTCCTGGTCCGGTTCGTCGCCCCCGCCCCGCCCGGGCGCAGATCAACGGTCGACCCTGCCGCCGGTGGCCGACCTGCGCGCGTCCTGGGCGGAGTTCGCGGAGTCCGTCACCTGGCCCGGATTCCAGGCCCGCGTCCCGCGCCTCGGGAAGGCCATCGCCGAGATCGGCCTCGACGAGATCGAGCGGAACCTCGGTCACTACGCCGGCCTCATCAACCAGCAGGCCTAGGCATCCCACGCCCTTGTCGCCGGCCGGCAGCCGATCTGCCGGCCGGCGTGACGACGTCCCGAGCGCCCTCCCAGCGCGACAGCGAATACTTGGCTAGCCACACTTTTGCTGTTACGTTAGTTATGTGTCCAGCCACCTAAATGGGTGGCGGCACGGGAGGAGTCGTCATGAAAGCCATCCTGTTCGACCGTTTCGGAGGCACGGACGTGCTGCACGAGGCGGACATCGAGGTCCCGCAGCCCGGTCCCGGCCAGATCCGCGTCCGCGTCCGGGCGGCCGGACTGAACGCGCTGGACGGCAAGATCCGCTCCGGCGCCATGGAGGCCGCGTTCCCCACGCCGCTCCCCGCCGTCCCCGGTGCCGAGCTCGCCGGCGTGGTGGACGCCCTGGGTGAGGGTGTGCGGGACGTGCGGGTGGGCGACGAGGTGCTGGGCTGGTCGGACACCGGCTCGTACGCCCAGTACGCCCTGGCCACCACCGTGGCCCCCAAGCCCGCCGGCCTCGACTGGCGGCACGCGGTCGCGCTGCCGGTCGCGGGCGAGACGGCCGAGCGGGTCCTGAACCTGCTGGGCGTCGCCGCCGGGGAGACCGTACTGATGCACGGCGCGGCCGGAGCGGTCGGCACCCTGGCGGTCCAGCTCGCCACGGCCCGCGGAGCGCGTGTCATCGCCACCGCCGGCCCCGCCAACCAGGACTACCTCACCTCGCTCGGCGCCACCGCCACCCTCTACGGCGAGGGCCTGGTCGAGCGGGTCAGGGCACTGGCCCCCGACGGCGTGGACGCGGTCTTCGACCTGGCCGGCAAGGGAGCCCTCGAGGACTCCATCACCCTGCGCGGCGGCACCGAGCGCATCGTCACCATCTCCGACTTCCGCGCGCACCAGCTCGGCGTCACCTTCTCCAGCGGCGGCCAGGAGCGCTCGGCCACCCGTCTGGCCGAGCTGGCGCAGGACGCCGCGACCGGCAAGCTCGTCACCACCGTCAACGCCTTCCCGCTCGACCGGGCCGCCGAAGCCCAGCAGGTCAGCGACGCCGGGCACGTGCGGGGCAAGCTCGTCCTCACCGTCGACTGAGCACGCCCACCCTTCCCCCTGTCACGACCATCTCCGCACCGAAGGACCCCTCATGCTGAACGCCCTGTGGACACCGACCACCATCGGCGAGATCCCCCTCCCCCACCGCCTGGTCATGGCCCCCATGACCCGCGACCGCTCCACGCCCGAAGGCGTCCCCACCGAGCTGAACGCCGAGTACTACGCCCAGCGGGCCTCGCACGCGCTCATCATCACCGAGGGCACCCAGCCCTCCCCCGACGGCCAGGGCTACCTCCTCACCCCCGGCATCCACAATGACGAGCAGATCGCCGGGTGGCGCAAGGTCACCGACGCCGTGCACGAGGCCGACGGCCGGATCGTCATCCAGCTCATGCACACCGGACGTATCGCCCACCCCGACAACACCCCGCACGGCCGTCAGCCCGTCGCCCCTTCGGCGGTCCAGCCGCAGGGCGTCATGTTCACCGCGTCCGGGCCCCAGGAGATGCCGGTGCCCCGCCCTCTGTCGACGCAGGAGGTGGCGGCGACCGTCGACGACTTCCGCCGCGCCGCTGCGGCCGCCATCGCGGCAGGCGCCGACGGCGTGGAGATCCACGGCGCGAACGGCTACCTGGTGCACCAGTTCCTCGCCGACAACACCAACCAGCGCACCGACCGTTACGGCGGTTCCCTCGACAACCGCATCCGCTTCGCCGTCGAGGTGGCCGCCGCCGTGGCCGACGAGATCGGCGCCGACCGCACCGGCCTGCGCATCTCCCCCGGCAACCCCTACAACGACATCGCCGAGTCCGACACCGCCGAGCTGTATCCGGCGCTCCTGCGCGCCCTGAGCCCGCTCGGCCTCGCCTACCTCCACGTGATGCACGCGGGCGACGAGGAGCTGCTGGGCACCCTGCGCGCGCTGTGGCCGACCACGTTGGTCCTGAACCGGGCCGGCACCGACATCGTCACCCGCGCCAAGGACGTCGACAACGGCACGGCCGACCTCGTCTCGGTCGGCGCCCTGGCCCTCGCCAACCCGGACCTGGTCGAGCGGCTACGCTCTGACGCGCCACTGAACACCCCCGACCCGACGACCTTCTACGGCGGCGGAGTGGCCGGCTACACCGACTACCCCACCCACACCGTCTGAGGAACCGATGCCCGGCACACACCGCACCCCGTCCACGGCCAGCGAGGGGCCGATGAGCTACGCGATCTTCCAGCTCGCCCGCGCTCATCGCGCCCGCGCCGGCGTCATGCTCCGTGAGATGGATCTGCACCCCGGACAGGAACTGCTGCTGATGCAGCTCCTCGACCGCGACGGCCAGACCCAGTCCGAACTGCTCGAAAGCGTCGGCCTGGACCACTCCACCGTCTCCAAGTCGCTGCGCCGCATGCAGGAGGCGGGCCTGCTGGTGCGCGAGCCGGCCGCGCACGACCGGCGGGTCATGGTCGTCCACCTCACGGACAAGGGCCGGGCGATGCGCGAGCCCATCGCGGCCATGTGGCGGGCCCTGGAGGAGACCTCCGCGCTGAACCTGTCGCAGCAGCAGGCGGAGTCCTTCGTCAGCACCGCCTACGCCATCGCCGACGCGATCAACAGCCGCGCTGTCCCGCAGGGCGATTCCGAGTGACTCCCGGACGCGGTCCGTTCAGGCAGAGTTGACGCCCCGCCACCCGAAAAATGAACGTTTCCGCAGGTCAGGACCTGCGCAGGTGGGGCGGGTGGGACTCGAACCCACGGCCGACGGATTATGAGTCCGCTGCTCTAACCGGCTGAGCTACCGCCCCATAGCGGCGTGTCGCGTACATGTGTGCGCGCCGTCTGCCGCAGCATAGCCGCTCATACGATCTCCTGCTTCGTATGGTCGACTTCGCATGCCCTGAAGGACTCCGCTGTGACCTGCACGGTTCCCGGGGCAAGGGTGATCACATGAAAAAGGACCCCTTCGGGGGTCCTTTTTCAACGTGCTCTCCCGACTGGACTCGAACCAGTAACCTGCCGGTTAACAGCCGGCTGCTCTGCCAATTGAGCTACGGAAGATCGAAGCTCCCCCGACTGGACTCGAACCAGTAACCTGCCGGTTAACAGCCGGCTGCTCTGCCAATTGAGCTACGGAGGAATGCCTCGTTGCATCGAACGTAGCTCCCTGGGTAGTCGCCAGGGGGCGGGCGTTCGCTGCGACACATACATTAGCGCAAGCAGGGGGGTGCTCCGCCAATCGGTACTTCTGCACGACGGAAGGGTGGCTCCGCCATGCGCTACAAGCTCACGTTCGTCACCGGGCTGGCACTGGGTTATGTGCTGGGCACCCGGGCCGGACGGGAACGTTACGAACAGCTGAAGAAGTCGGCACGTCAGGTGTCCCAGAACCCCGCGGTCCGCAACACCGCCGAGTCGGCCGCCCAGCAGGGCCGCCAGTTCGCGGGCAAGGCGTACCACGTGGTCAGCGAGAAGGTGGGCGAGCGGGTTCCCGAGTCGGTGACTCAGCGGGTGCGCTCCCTGCGGGACAGGAACACGAACGGTGCGGCACAGGACGACTGGGGCACCAGCAACACATAGCCCGGCGTCGCCGGAGACAGACCTGGGGGCGCGGGGAACGGCGCGAACGACCGCGTCGTACCCGCGCCCGACAGCGCCCGCGCACCTCCACGGCGCGTGGCCCATAGAATTTCCGCCATGGGGATAGTCGCCGGGCTGGACAGTTCGCCCGATTTCACTCGCATCGTCGTCTGCGACGCGGACACCGGTGCCGTGCTCAAACAGGGGTATGCCCCGCATCCGGTGGAAGGCCGCCCCTCCGACGTCGATCCCCAGGCCTGGCTCCTCTCCCTCGGCGAGGCGGCCGGCGGAGGACTCCTCGAGGGCGTGCAGGCCATCGGCGTGTCGTCCCAGCAGAACGCGGTCGTGCCGCTGGACTCCCAGGGCAACACCGTGCGCCCCGCACTCGTCGGCGGCGACAAGCGCGCCCAGGTCGCGGCGGCCGATCTGGTCGACGCGCTCGGCGGGCGCGAGGCGTGGGCCCAGGCGGTGGGATGCGTACCGCAGGCCGCCCAGCCCGTCACCAAGCTCCGCTGGCTGGTCAAGAACGAGCCGGACGCGGCCGCCCGTACCGCCGTCCTCCTCCAGGCCCACGACTGGCTGGTGTGGCAGCTCCTCGGCAGGCCGGTCCGCCGGACCACCGACCGCGGGGGCGCCTCCGGCACCGGCTACTGGTCGGCCGCCACCGGCGGCTACCGCACCGACCTCGTCGAGCTGGCGCTCGGTCACCAGGCCATGCTGCCCGAGGTGATCGGCCCCTCCGACGCGGCCGGTACGACTCCGGAGGGGCTGCTGATCTCCGCCGGCACCGGCGAGACCATGGCCGCCGCCTTCGGGCTGGGGATCGGGCTCGGCGACGCCGTCGTCTCGCTCGGGGCCTCCGGCTCCGTCATGGCCGTGCACCCCGAGGCCCTCGTCGACAACACCGGGATGATCACGTCCCTGGCCGACGCCACCGGCATGCACCTGCCGGTCGTCACCACGCTGAACGCCGTACGCACCCTGCGCGGCACCTCCGAGCTGCTCGGGCTGCCCGACCTGGAGAGCCTGTCCGAGCTGGCGATGAAGTCGACGCCGGGCGCCCACGGCCTGGTCCTGCTGCCGTATCTGGAGGGCGAGCGGACGCCGAGCCTGCCGCACACCGCCGGAACCCTCGCCGGGCTGCGGCGGGAGTCGATGAAGGCGGAGCATCTCGCGCGGGCCGCGTTCGAGGGCATGCTGTGCGGGCTCGCCGACGCGCTCGACGTGCTGCGCGGACGCGGTGTGGAGGTGCGGCGGGTCTTTCTGCTGGGGGCGGCGGCCGAGCTGGCGGCCGTGCAGGCGGCGGCGCCGTCGATCTTCGGGGCGCAGGTCGTCGTACCGCAGCCCGCGGACTACGCGGCGCGCGGTGCCGCCCGGCAGGCCGCCTGGGCGCTCGGCGTGTCGCAGGGCACGCTCGACCCGCGCAACCCGCCGGCCTGGCAGGGGGCGGCCGCGCAGATCCTGGAGCCCGGCGAGGACCTGGCGGTGGGACAGGCGGTGCGCCAGCAGTTCGTGTCGGTGCGGGAGCAGACGCATCCGGGGGCGTTCCGGTCGTAGCGGAAGGTAAGAGACCGGTAGGAAACCAGCGGTTCTGTACCCGGAAGGCCGTACGAAGCACTGCTGTCGGCTTAATCGGTTGAGGTAACGCGGGGGGAGTGTCCGACGATAGGGGCCAGGGGCAACCACCCTGCTCCTACCGCCGACTCCGAGAGACAAGCGTGCTCATACGACTTCTGCGGACCTATCTCAGGCCCTACCGGAAACCCATCGCCCTCCTGGTGGTGCTGCAGTTCCTGCAGACCTGCGCCACCCTCTATCTGCCCACGCTGAACGCGGACATCATCGACAGCGGCGTCGTGAAGGGCGACACCGGGTACATCCTGTCCTTCGGCGCACTGATGATCGGTATCTCGCTGATCCAGGTCGTGTGCAACATCGGTGCCGTCTACTACGGCGCGCGGACGGCCGCGGCGCTGGGCCGGGACGTGCGGGCCGCCGTGTTCGACCGGGTGCAGTCCTTCTCCGCCCGCGAGGTGGGCCAGTTCGGGGCGCCCTCGCTGATCACCCGGACGACGAACGACGTGCAGCAGGTCCAGATGCTGGCCCTGATGACGTTCACGCTGATGGTGTCCGCGCCGATCATGTGTGCGGGCGGGATCGTGCTGGCGCTCGGTCTGGACGTGCCGCTGTCCGCGGTCCTCGTCGCGGTCGTCCCCGTGCTGGGTGTCTGCGTGACCTTGATCGTGCGGCGGCTGCGCCCGCTGTTCCGGGCCATGCAGGTGCGCCTCGACACCGTGAACCAGGTGCTGCGCGAGCAGATCACCGGCAACCGGGTGATCCGCGCCTTCGTGCGCGACGACTACGAGAAGGACCGCTTCCGGCGCGCGAACGCCGAGCTCACCGAGATGTCGCTGGGCACCGGCAAGTACCTCGCGCTGATGTTCCCGATGGTCATGACGGTGGTGAACGTGTCGTCGATCGCGGTGGTGTGGTTCGGCGCCCACCGGATCGACGACGGGCAGATGCAGATCGGCGATCTGACGGCGTTCCTCGCCTATCTGATGCAGATCGTCATGTCCGTGATGATGGCCACCTTCATGTTCATGATGGTGCCGCGCGCCGAGGTGTGCGCCGAGCGGATCCAGGAGGTGCTGGACACCTCCTCGAGCGTGGTTCCGCCCAAGGCTCCGGTGCTGGAGCTGCGCCGCCACGGCCATCTGGAGATCCGCGGGGCGGGCTTCCGCTACCCGGGTGCCGAGGAGCCGGTGCTCAAGGGCGTCGACCTCGTCGCCCGGCCCGGCGAGGTGACCGCCGTCATCGGGTCGACCGGCAGCGGCAAGTCCACGCTGCTGGGGCTGGTGCCCCGGCTGTTCGACGCCACCGACGGCGAGGTGCTGGTCGACGGGGAGAGCGTGGCGGGCATCGAGCCCGAGCTGCTGGCGCGGACCGTCGGCATGGTGCCGCAGCGGCCGTACCTCTTCGCGGGGACCGTGGCGAGCAATCTGCGCTACGGCAATCCGGACGCCACCGACGAGGAGCTGTGGCACGCGCTGGAGGTGGCGCAGGCCAAGGACTTCGTGGAGCGGCTGGAGAACGGGCTCGACTCCCCCGTCGCCCAGGGCGGCACCAATGTCTCGGGAGGTCAGCGGCAGCGGCTCGCCATCGCCCGTACGCTCGTGCAGCGCCCGGAGATCTATCTCTTCGACGACTCCTTCTCCGCCCTCGACTACGCCACCGACGCGGCCCTGCGCGCGGCCCTGTCCCGGGAGACCGCCGAGGCGACCGTCGTGATCGTCGCCCAGCGGGTGGCGACCATCCGGGACGCCGACCGGATCGTCGTACTCGACGAGGGACGGGTCGTCGGCACCGGCCGGCATCACGAACTGATGGCGGACAACGAGACCTACCGGGAGATCGTGCTCTCCCAGCTCACGGAAGCGGAGGCTGCCTGATGGCCGGGCCCATGGGGCGCATGATGGCCGGGACCGGCCCCGATCACCGGTCGATGGACTTCAAGGTGTCGGGACGGCGGCTCCTGTCCCACTTCCGGCCGGAGCGGTTCACGGTCTACGCGCTGGTGTTCTGTGTGTTCGTCAGCGTGGGTCTGTCGGTCGTCGGGCCGAAGATCCTCGGCGAGGCCACCGACCTGGTCTTCGCGGGCATCGTCGGACGGCAGATGGAGCCCGGCGCCTCGAAGGAGCAGGTGCTCCAGGCGATGCGGGAGCGCGGGGACGGCCAGGTCGCCGACATGCTCCGCAGCACCGACTTCACCCCGGGCGAGGGCATCGACTTCGGTGCCGTCGGCCATGTCCTGCTGATCGCGCTCGTCGTGTTCGTCGCCGCCGGGCTGCTGATGCTGGTGGCGACGCGGCTGGTGAACCGGGTCGTCAACCGGACCATGTTCCGGATGCGGGAGGACGTACAGACGAAGCTGTCGCGGCTGCCGCTGTCGTACTTCGACAAGCGGCAGCGCGGTGAGGTGCTGTCCCGGGCGACGAACGACATCGACAACATCGGGCAGACCCTCAACCAGTCGATGGGCCAGCTCATCAACTCGATCCTCACCATCATCGGGGTGCTCGCGATGATGTTCTGGGTGTCGTGGCTGCTGGCGCTGGTCGCGCTCGTCACCGTGCCGCTGTCGTTCGTGATCGCCACGCGCGTCGGCAAGCGGTCTCAGCCGCACTTCGTGCAGCAGTGGCGCTCGACCGGCAAGCTCAACGCGCACGTCGAGGAGATGTACACCGGGCACACCCTGGTGAAGGTGTTCGGGCGGCAGGACGAGTCGGCGCAGCAGTTCGCCGAGCAGAACGAGGCGCTGTACGAGGCCGGGTTCAAGGCGCAGTTCAACAGCGGGATCATGCAGCCGCTGATGATGTTCGTGTCGAACCTGAACTATGTGCTGGTCGCCGTGGTGGGTGGCCTGCGCGTCGCCTCCGGCACGCTGTCCATCGGTGATGTGCAGGCCTTCATCCAGTACTCGCGCCAGTTCTCGATGCCGCTGACGCAGGTCGCGTCGATGGCGAACCTGGTGCAGTCCGGGGTCGCCTCGGCCGAGCGGATCTTCGAGCTGCTCGACGCGGAGGAGCAGGAGGCCGACCCGATGCCGGGCGAGCGGCCCGCCGAGCTGCGGGGGCGGGTGGCGCTGGAAGGCGTGTCCTTCCGGTACGACCCCGAGAAGCCGCTCATCGAGGATCTGTCGCTCAAGGTGGAGCCGGGGCACACGGTCGCGATCGTGGGGCCGACGGGCGCGGGCAAGACCACGCTGGTCAACCTGCTGATGCGGTTCTACGAGGTCTCCGGCGGGCGCATCACTCTCGACGGGGTCGACATCGCGCGGATGTCCCGGGACGAACTGCGGGCCGGGATCGGCATGGTGCTCCAGGACACCTGGCTGTTCGGCGGCACGATCGCGGAGAACATCGCGTACGGGGCCTCGCGGGAGGTCACCCGGGGCGAGATCGAGGAGGCCGCGCGGGCCGCGCACGCGGACCGGTTCGTCCGGACGCTGCCCGACGGGTACGACACCGTGATCGACGACGAGGGCTCGGGGGTCAGCGCCGGTGAGAAGCAGCTGATCACCATCGCGCGGGCGTTCCTGTCCGACCCGGTGATCCTGGTCCTCGACGAGGCGACGTCGTCCGTCGACACCCGGACCGAGGTGCTGATCCAGAAGGCGATGGCGAAACTGGCGCACGGACGGACGTCGTTCGTGATCGCGCACCGGCTGTCGACGATCCGGGACGCGGACACGATTCTGGTGATGGAGAACGGGTCGATCGTGGAACAGGGTTCACACGGGGACCTGTTGGCCGCGGACGGCGCGTACGCGCGGCTGTACAAGGCACAGTTCGCGCAGGCGGTGGCCGAGGTCGACTGAGGAGGGGGCGGGGCAGGTCGGCGGTCGGCTGCGGGCGCGTGGGGGCTGGTCGCGCAGTTCCCCGCGCCCCTGAAGGGGCGCTCAGCTGAACGCGCCTTTTAGGGGCGCGGGGAACTGCGCGACCAGCCACAGCGCACCCGCGCCCGGCGTCAGTCCAGATAACCCCTCAGCTGATCCGCGAAGGCGTGGTCCCGCAGCTTGTTCAACGTCTTGGACTCGATCTGCCTGATCCGCTCCCGCGTCACGCCGAAGATCCGCCCGATCTCCTCCAGCGTGCGCGGGCGGCCGTCAGCGAGCCCGTACCTGAGCTGTACGACCTTCCGCTCCCGCTCCCCCAGCGTCGACAGCACCGCCTCCAGGTGCTCCCTGAGCAGCAGGAACGCCGCCGACTCGACGGGCGACGTCGCGTCACCGTCCTCGATGAGGTCGCCGAGGGCGACGTCGTCCTCCTCGCCCACCGGGGCGTGCAGGGAGACGGGTTCCTGGGCCAGGCGCAGGACCTCGCTGACGCGTTCCGGGGCGAGGTCGAGGTGGGCGGCCACCTCTTCCGGGGTCGGTTCGTAGCCGCGTTCCTGCAGCATGCGACGCTGGACGCGGACGACCCTGTTGATCAACTCCACGACGTGGACCGGGACCCGGATGGTCCGGGCCTGGTCGGCGAGAGCCCGGGACATGGCCTGGCGGATCCACCAGGTCGCGTAGGTCGAGAACTTGTAGCCGCGGGCGTAGTCGAACTTCTCGACGGCCCTGATCAGGCCCAGGTTTCCTTCCTGGACCAGGTCGAGCATGGTCAGGCCGCGGCCGACGTACCTCTTGGCCACCGACACCACGAGCCGCAGGTTCGCCTCGATGAGCCGGCGCTTGGCCATCCGGCCCATGACGACCAGGCGGTCCAGGTCGATCGCCAACTGGCTTTCCAGGTCAGGGGCGTTGAGGAGCTTCTCCTCGGCGAACAGGCCGGCTTCGACGCGGCGGGCCAGATCGACCTCCTCGGCTGCCGTGAGCAGCGGGATACGGCCGATCTCGCGGAGGTACTGACGGAAGAGATCGGAGGAGGGCCCGCTGGTGTCGGCGACGCGGCTGCGGCTCTTCGGCTGGGGAGCCTCGACCGGTTCGGCGGGTTCCACGGTCTCCAGGGCGTCGGCCGACGGCTCGTCCGGCTCCGCCTCGGGGTGGTGCGCGACACGGCTCTGCGGAGGGACCGCGGCGAGAACGTCGGTCTCCGTATCCGGCTCCGCGCCGTCGGTACTGGCGTCGGTCTTGTTGAGGGTCTGGGTCTGCACGGGGGCGACCTCCAGGATGATCGCTGCAGAAGTGAGCGGCAGCGCTGTTTCGGGGGCGGAGTCGACGGCCTCGCCGCTGTCCGTCCCGTACGCGATGAGCGGAACCGCGGGGGTGTGGGACCCGCTGGGGACGGATCGGCCGCGCTCCGAGGACTCAGGCACCGGAACCCAGTGTGGAGTACGACACATCGCCGCCACGAGGGGCGTGCGGTGACTTTTTGAGTCCGGTCCGTGACCGGGTGGTTACCCTGACGGAGGCGAACCCCTCAGAGAGCTGCGGCTCCGTGCCCGCGCAGCGCCTGGTCGTACTGCTGGAGCACCCACAATTCGTTCTGTACGGCGGCCAGTTGCGCCGGGTCTCCGTGGGTTCCCAGCCGGGTGAGCGTGGACTGGATGTCGATGATGCGGCGCTCGACGGCGCGGCGGCGGACCGCCACCAGCTGTACACCCGCGTAGATCTCGTCGACGGTCTTGCGCATGATCGCCTCGACGGCCAGCTCCGTGACCATCGCGCGGACCGTGTCGTCGGGCGCGGCCTCGCGGACTCTCACGAGGTAGTCCTGGGAGTCCTGCACGCCGTACTCGGCGCCGCCGGCCTCCATGATCGCCTGGCGTACGGCGGCGTAGGGCGCGGCGGTGAACTCGTCGATGCCGTACGCGTCGAAGGCCGGGGAGACCAGCTCGGGGCGCTGGAGGGCGAGTTTGAGGAGCTCGCGTTCGGTGGCGTAGACGGGGTTGCGGAGGTTGAGGGCCGGTCCCGATGCCTGGGGCCGGGGTGCGGAGTCGTACTGCTGCGGGCCGCGGGCGGCCGGTGCCGGGCCCTTGCCGCCGCGGTCGCGGGCCCAGCGGGCCAGCTGGGCCACCCGCTTGACCACGAACTGGGTGTCGAGGATGCCGAGCATGCCGGCGAGCTGGACGGCGACCTCGTGCTGGGCGCCGCTGTTCTTGATGCGGGCGACGATCGGGGCGGCCTCGTCCAGGGCGGCCGCCCGGCCCGCCGGGGTGTCCAGGTCGTAGCGGACGACGATCTGGCGGAGCGCGAACTCGAAGAGCGGGGTGCGGGGTTCGGCGAGCTCGGCCACCGCCTCGTCGCCCTTGGCGAGGCGCAGCTCGCAGGGGTCCATGCCGTCGGGGGCGATCGCGATGTACGTCTCGGCGGCGAACTTCTGGTCGTCCTCGAAGGCGCGCAGGGCCGCCTTCTGGCCGGCCGCGTCGCCGTCGAAGGTGAAGATCACACGGGCCGAGCCGTTGTCCATCAGGAGCCGGCGGAGGATCTTGATGTGGTCGCTGCCGAAGGCGGTGCCGCAGGTGGCGATGGCGGTCGTGACGCCCGCGAGGTGGCAGGCCATGACGTCGGTGTAGCCCTCGACGACGACCGCGCGGGACACCTTGGCGATGTCCTTCTTCGCCAGGTCGATGCCGTAGAGGACCTGCGACTTGCGGTAGATCGGTGTGTCGGGCGTGTTGAGGTACTTGGGGCCGGTGTCCGCCTCGTAGAGCTTGCGGGCGCCGAAGCCGACGACCTCGCCGCCGATGTCGCGGATCGGCCACATCAGGCGGCCGCGGAAGCGGTCGATGGGGCCGCGGCGGCCCTCCTGGGAGAGGCCGGAGAGCAGGAGCTCCTTGTCGGTGAAGCCCTTGCCGCGCAGATAGCGGGTGAGGTGGTCCCAGCCCTGGGGGCTGTAGCCGACGGAGAAGTGCTCGGCGGCGGACTGGTCGAAGCCGCGCTCGGCGAGGAACTTGCGGCCGGCGTCCGCCTCGGGGCTGGTGGCGAGCTGTTCCACGTACCAGTCGGCGGCGATCTTGTGGGCCTCGACCAGGCGGATCCGTTCACCGCGCTGGTGGGAGGGGTTGTAGCCGCCCTCCTCGTAGCGCAGCGTGATGCCGGCCTGTCCGGCGAGGCGCTCGACCGCCTCGGAGAAGGAGAGGTGGTCGACCTTCATCACGAACGTGATGGTGTCGCCGCCCTCCTGGCAGCCGAAGCAGTGGAAGAGACCCTTGCTGGGGCTGACCTGGAAGGACGGCGACTTCTCGTCATGGAAGGGGCACAGGCCCTTGAGGTTGCCTCCGCCCGCGTTGCGCAGCTGGAGGTACTCGGACACCACGGCGTCGATCGGGACCGCGTCCCGTACCGCCTTCACGTCCTCGTCGTTGATCCGTCCTGCCACGAGGTGAGTCTACGGGGCAGAACTGACACTCATGGGGCGAGCTGTCCGTCGGCCGGGGGTCCGGGGGTTGCCCCCCGGGAGTTGCGGCCGGGGCAGGGCGGACATCTAAGGGACGAGGTTTTCGAGCGGAACGTGCGGGTCCGCCAGCGCCTCGGTGTCCACCTGTGTCTTCGAGCGAATCAGCTGTTGGACGGGCTCTGTGACGTCCCACACGTTCACGTTCATCCCGGCGAGCACGCGGCGCTCCTTCACCCAGAACGCGATGAACTCACGCTTTCCTGCGTCCCCTCGAATCACCACTTCGTCGTACGACCCCGGGGGCGCCCAGCCGCTGTACTCCATCCCCAAGTCGTACTGGTCGGAGAAGAAATAGGGCACGCGGTCGTAGGCGAGGTCGCGGCCGAGCATCGCGCGGGCCGCCGAGGGGCCGCCGTTGAGGGCGTTGGCCCAGTGCTCGACGCGCAGCCGGGTGCCGAAGAGGGCGTGGTGGAAGGAGGCCACGTCACCGGCGGCGTAGATGTCGGGGTCGGAGGTGCGCAGCCGCTCGTCGACCACGATCCCGCCGCCGTAGGCGCGCTCGGCGATCTCCAGTCCCGCGGCCTCGGCGAGGGCGATGCGCGGGGCGGCGCCGATCGCGGCGAGGACGTCGTGGGCCGGGTGCTCCTCGCCGTCGTCGGTGCGGGCGGCCAGCACCATGCCGTCCTGGCCGATGATCTCGGTCAGTCTCGCGCCGAAGTGGAAGCGGACGCCGCGCTCCCGGTGCAGGTCGGCGAAGAGAGAGCCGAGCTCGGGGCCCAGCACGGAGTGCAGGGGGGTCGGCTCGGGTTCCACGACGGTGACCTCGGCGCCGTACTCGCGGGCCGCCGCCGCGACCTCCAGGCCGATCCAGCCGGCGCCGGCGATCACGATGTGGCCGTTGTCCCGGCCGAGGGCGGCCAGCACGCCTTTGAGCCGTTCCGCGTGGGCGAGGCGGCGCAGGTGGTGGACGCCCGCGAGGTCCGTGCCCGGGATGTCGAGGCGGCGGGGCTCGGCACCGGTGGCGATGAGGAGCTTGTCGTAGTGCACGAGCGTGCCGTCGTCGCCGAAGCGGACGGTCTTCGCGGTGCGGTCGATCGCGTCGACGGTCTGGCCGAGGTGCAGCTCGATGTCGTTGCGCGCGTACCAGGCCGGCTCGTGCACGAAGACGCTGTCGCGCTCCTCCTTGCCGAGCAGATAGCCCTTGGACAGGGGCGGGCGCTCGTAGGGGTGATCGCGTTCGTCGCAGATCAGTATCACGCGGCCCGTGAAGCCCTCCGCGCGGAGCGTCTCGGCCGCCTTGGCGCCGGCGAGACCGCCTCCGACAATGACGAATGTCTGATCCGCGTCGACCACTTGATGCCTCCTCGTAAGGGTGCCGCCACAGGGGAGCGTCCCGCACGGAGCGTGATGGGGGAAGAGGGAGTGGCCCGATCAGGCCACGGAGGGTCACATTCGGGCGCGTTTGGCGTCACCCGTGGCACATATGTCGCACAAGTACCCGGTCGTGGACACACGCACACGGCAGCGCTCTCACATGTGCCCCGTCAGCCGTGCGTGCAGCGAGCGGGCCGAGGCGTCGGTGAGGGAGGCGACCTGGTCGACGATCACGCGTTTGCGGGCGCGGTCGTCGGGGGCCTGGTCGAAGACCGCGCGGAACTGCGGCTCCAGGCCGTCCGGGGCGCGGCGGGTGAGCGCCTCGGCGAGTTCGGCGACCACGATCCGCTGGTCCGCCCGCAGCCGCTCCTGCTCGGCGCGCTGCATGACGTACCGGTCGGCGACCGCCTTGAGGACCGCGCACTCCAGCCGGGTCTCGTGGGGTACGACGAGTTCGGCGGTGTAGCGGGTCAGCCGCCCGGTGCCGTAGCGCGCGCGGGTGGCGGCCTCCGCTGCGAGGCAGAAGTGGCCGATGAGCTGGCTGGTGGCGTCCTTCAGCCGGGACTGGGCCACGGCCGAGCCGTCGTAGCCGTGCGGCCACCAGGGCTGGTCCTGGAGCCGGTCGAGGGCCGCCGCGAGTTCCGCCGGGTCGGTGTCCTGCGGGACGTACCGGCCGAGGGCCACCGCGAAGACCGCCTCGCGCTCGGGTTCGGCGTGCAGGTAGTTGGGGTCGATGTGGCCGGCGTGCAGTCCGTCCTCGACGTCGTGGACCGAGTACGCCACGTCGTCGGACCAGTCCATGACCTGGGCCTCGAAGGTGGTGCGGGTGCCGGGGGCGGCCTTGCGGACCCAGTCGAAGACGGGGCGGTCGTCGTCGTACACACCGAACTTGGGGCTCTTGGGGTCGGTGGGGTGGGCGCCTCGGGGCCAGGGGTACTTGGTGGCCGCGTCGAGGGCGGCCCGGGTGAGGTTGAGGCCGACGGAGCCTTCGGAGGTGAAGCGTTTGGGTTCGATGCGGGTGAGGAGTCTGAGGGACTGGGCGTTGCCCTCGAAGCCGCCGCAGTCCTCGGCGAATTCGTTCAGCGCCTGTTCGCCGTTGTGACCGAAGGGCGGGTGGCCGAGGTCGTGGGCGAGGCAGGCGGCTTCCACCAGGTCCGGGTCACAGCCGAGGGCGGCGCCGAGTTCGCGGCCCACCTGGGCGCATTCCAGGGAGTGCGTGAGACGGGTGCGGGGGCTGGCGTCCCAGGCCTGGCTGCGGGTTCCGGGGGTGACGACCTGGGTCTTGCCGGCCAGGCGGCGGAGGGCCGATGAGTGGAGGATGCGGGCGCGGTCGCGTTGGAAGGCGGTGCGGCCGGGGCGTTTGTCCGGTTCCGGGGCCCAGCGTTCGGTTGACTCCAGGTCGTACGACATGTCTCGACAGTAAGGGCAGGGACTGACAAACGGAGCGTGCCTTCGCGTCTGCCTGGTTCCGCTATCCGGCGAGAGCGGCCGGTGTGTGGTTGCTCGCGCCCCCGAGGTTGGCCATCTGGTCGTACCTGTGCAGGAGGAGCCGCGCCATCGCGGGGTGGGTGCCCAGGGGGGCCGAGGCGATCCACGGGGCCGCCTCCGCGCACTCCGTGGCGAAGCGGCCGGGGGCCGTGAAGTAGGAGGCGATGGCGATGCGCGTGCGGCCGCTCGCCGCGAGGGCCTCGATGGCGTCGGGGACCCTGGGAGCCGCCGTCGTCGCGTAGGCGGGGACGACCGGGACGCCGAGCCGGTCGGAGAGGAGCTGGGCCGTGCGGCCGGTGTCGACCTTGGACTCCGGGTCGCGGGAGCCCGCCGCCGCCAGCACCACCGCGGTGCGGCCGCGCGTCGCGTCGTCCATGCGGGTGCGCCAGCCGGCCTCGACGAGGCGGGAGTACAGGGTCTCCACCAGGATGGGGTGCGGGCCGAGCGGGGCGGCCACGCGGGCGCGTACCCGGGTCGCGGCGGCCATCTCGGGGATGTCGCGCTTGACGTGGTAGCCGCGGCTGAGCAGGAGCGGGACGAGGATCGCCTCGCGGTCGCCGAGGGCGGCGAGGGTGTCGGGCAGCAGGGGCTCGTTCAGCTCGATGTGGCCGAGGTGGACGGACAGGCCGGGGCGCAGGGCGCGGACCTTGTCGAGGAGGGTGCGCACGGTGCTCAGGGCACGCGGGTCGCGGCTGCCGTGGGCGACGACGACGAGCGCGGGCTGTTCGGGGCGCCGCCTGCCGTCGAGCGACACGAGGCTGAGCTGGCTGGCGAGCTGGCTGCTGATCCGGTTCATGAGATGCGCCGTACTGTCGAGGTCGGCCCCCGGGAGCGGCAGGGCGCCGGGGCTGGCGGTGGACTCGTCGCGCGGAGGGTTCGACGGCGTCATGAACAGATGGTCGCGGTGGGAGGTTGCCGACCCGTTGCGCCAAGATAACGGGGATTTTCCGTGGGTTCACGGTGGGGTGGGTGGCCGCTGTGAGCTGTTCTGACCTGCGGTTTCGCCAGGACCGGTGAGGCTGGTCACGTGTCCTTCGGCGAACCGTCGGGGCTTGCAGCACGTCCCTGACTGTCGAAGGACGACCAGGGAGGGGCCCCCGTGAGACTGCGCAGGCCGCACAGGCCACGTATCCCCCGCACCCGTACCGGGCAGCGGCGGCTGGTGCAGGCCGTGATGCTCGGGTGCGTGCTGGCGCTGCTGCCGGCGACGTGGATGTACGTCGTGACGGGCGACCGGCTGCGCACGACCGCGGACGTGCCGCACACCGAGGTCGCCGTCGTCTTCGGCGCGGGGCTGTGGAACGACGAGCCGTCCCCGTACCTGGCCCACCGGCTGGACGCGGCGGCGAAGCTGTACCGCGAGGGCCGGATCGAGGTCGTCCTCGTGACCGGCGACAACAGCCGCGAGGACTACGACGAGCCCGACGCCATGCGCGCCTATCTGACCGAGCACGGCGTTCCCGACCGGCGCATCGTCAGCGACTACGCCGGGTTCGACACCTGGGACTCCTGCGTCCGCGCCAAGAAGATCTTCGGCGTCGACCGGGCGGTCCTGATCAGCCAGGGCTTCCACATCCGGCGGGCCGTCGCGCTGTGCCAGCAGGCCGGTGTGACGTCGTACGGCATCGGGGTCGAGGCCAAGCACGACGCCACCTGGTACTACGGCGGGGCGCGGGAGGTCGTCGCGGCGGGCAAGGCGGCTCTGGACGCGGTCTTCGAGCCGGACCCCCGGTTCCTCGGCCCGCAGGAACCGGGGGTCGGGCAGGCGCTCGCTAGCGGCCGGTGAAGCGCGGGGCGCGTTTCTCCAGGAAGGCGGTCATGCCCTCCTTCTGGTCGTGGGTCGCGAACAGGGCGTGGAACACGCGGCGTTCGTAGCGGATGCCGTCGCGCAGGCCCGTCTCCAGGGACCGGTCGACGCAGTCGCGGGCGGCCCTGACCGCCGTACGGCCGTACGAGGCGATCGTCTCCGCGGCCTCCAGGGCCTGCGTGAGGACCCGTTCGTCGGGGACGACCCGGGAGACCAGGCCGGCGCTCTCCGCCTCCCTCGCGTCCATCCTGCGGCCGGTGAGGACCAGGTCCATGGCCTTGGCCCGGCCGACGAGGCGGGTCAGACGCTGGGTGCCGCCGATGCCGGGGATCACGCCGAGCTTGATCTCGGGCTGGCCGAACACCGCCGACTCCCCCGCGATCACGAGGTCGCACATCATCGCCAGTTCACAACCGCCGCCCAGGGCATGGCCGTTGACGGCGGCGATCTTCGGGGTGCGGAGGTCCGCGAACTCCTCCCACGCGTGGAAGTAGTCCTCCGCGGCCATGTCCACGGCCGTCCTCGCGGCCATCTCCTTGATGTCGGCGCCCGCCGCGAAGACCTTCTCCGAGCCGGTGACGACGAAGCAGCCGGCCTCGGGGTCCGCGTCCAACGGGCGCAGGGCGTCGAGGAGTTCGGTCAGCAGCTCGCCGCTCAGCGCGTTGCGGACGTGCGGGCGGTGCAGGCGTACGGCCACGACACGGCCGTAGCGCTCGATCTTTATCGTGTTCATCTGTCCTCCGTGGAATTACGAGTCCCAGATCGCGCCGTACGCCGGAATCCCCCGCTGTTCCAGGCCGTGGACCACCTGCCAGGTCAGCTTCTTGTTGCTGATGCAGATCACCGCCTCGGCGCCGAAGTCGCGGTAGGCGGCGTACGCGAGGCGCACCATGTCGGGTTTGCCGTCGCGGGAGGTGTCCCAGATCAGGGCGTGGGGCTGGACGGCGAGGATCTCGTCGACTAGGGCGTCGCCGTAGGTGGTGCGGGGGTCGCGGGTCGCCCAGACCAGGCGGGAGGGGACCTCGGCGGCCAGGAGGTGCGGGAGGCAGGGGCCGATGCCGCTGCCGGTCGCCACGTAGACCACCTTCGTGAAGAGGGTCTCGATGTTGGCGACTCCTGCGGTGGTGATGCCTTTCACCCAGATCCGGTCGGGCATGTCGTCGATGAAGCCGCCCGTCCAGTCACCGGCCCGGGAGATCGTCAGCCGGAAGCCGGGCTCGCCGGGGGTGGGGACATTGGCGAAGGAGTGCCATTCCTTCAGCGGGCTGCGGCTGATGGCCGTGGAGGAGCCCGCGAAGGGGGTCTCGCCGTGGTCGAAGCGGGCCAGCACCACGTGCGGGGAGGGGCGTTCGACGCGTACGTCAACCTTGCGCAGCCGCAGCCACGGCAGGGCGACGCTGAAGGTGACGACCGACAGGACCGCCACCTCCACGGGGCCCGGGGCCGCCAGGAGCGTGTGGGTCCAGAAGAGGGCGAGGGCCGTCCAGCCGCCGAAGCGGTGGATCTTCTCGAAGTGGTCGTGGTGTCGGGAGCGGAAGGGCGGCAGGGCCGTGGCGATGATCAGGGCGAGGAGGGCCGTCAGGGTCCAGCCCACCGCCCTGAGCGGGGCGTCGGTCGTGGTGATCGTGAGCGCCAGGAACCAGCTCGCCCCCGCCAGCGCCCCGCCCACGTGCAGTCCGCCGAAGTGGTACACCTTCCCCAGCGTCCAGCGGACCTTCAGCGGCCAGCTGGTCGGCGCCCAAGTGGCGAGCTTGAAGAGGAGGTTGATGACGTACTGCTGGCGGACGAGGATCGCGAGGGCCAGGTCGGCGAGGGCCGCGTGGCCCATGGTGCGTGTCGACGGGGTCCAACTCATGTAGAGGAAGACGAGGTTGGCCGTCAGTACCAGTGCCGCCAGGCGGTTGTAGTGCATCAGCCGCGGGTGCTTCAGCAGCCGGCGCGGGGCCGAGGTCCGCGGGGGCAGTTCCACCGACTGGCGCTCGAGCGACGTGGTCATCGGGACACCGCCGTGCGCTCCTCGGCCAGCCGCAGCAGCGCCGCTTTGTCGATCTTGCCGCGGTCCGTCTCGGGCAGACGCGTCAGGGTCATGACACTCTCGGGCACGCAGTAGTACGGCAGCGCGTCCGCCACCGCGCGCCGGGCCGTGTCGGGGTCGACGTCGGCCGGGGTGACGAAGGAGACCAGGGTGCGGGCGTCCCGCTTCAGGGTCACCGCACGCCGGCAGCCCTCGACCGACTCCAGCACCGAGGAGACGGAGTCGAGTTCGACGCGGAAGCCGCGCACCTTGACCTGGTCGTCGGTGCGGCCGAGGTGCTCCAGTTCGCCGTCGGGCGTCCAGCGGCCCAGGTCCCGGGTGCGGAACATGCGGTGCCCGGCGCCCAGGAAGGGGTCGGGGGCGTAGCGCTCGGCGTTGAGCCGGTCGTTGTCCAGGTAGCCCGCCGAGACGCAGGCGCCGCCCGCCCACATCTCGCCGACCTCGCCGATGGGGAGCGGGCGCAGGTCCGGGTCGAGGACGTAGACCGTGTTGTTGGGGGTGGGGCGGCCGATGGTGAGGGTCCGAGCCGACACCTCGTGGCGGCGCATCGTGTTGACGATGGTCGTCTCCGTCGGACCGCAGCAGTTGTAGAACGTCGCCTGGCGGGCCCAGCGGTCGGCGAGCGGGCGCGGGCAGGGCTCCCCCGCCACCGCGACCGTGCGCACGCGCGGGCAGCTCGCCGGGTCGACGCCGGACAGGACCGTCGGGGTGGCGATGACGACGTCCGCGCCGCGGGCCGCCGCCGCGATGTCCTTGCCGCGGATGACGAGGGTGGCGCCGTGGGCGAGGCAGCCGAGGATCTCCCAGGCGGCCATGTCGAAGGCGATGCTGAGGAGCTGGGCGACCCGGTCGCCGGGGCGGATGCCGAGGTCACCGGGGGCGGTGAGGAGGATGTTGGCGACGTTGCGGTGGGTGACCTCGACCCCGTTGGGGCGGCCGGTGGTACCGGAGGTGAACAGGACGTAGCAGCCGTCGTCGGGGCGCACCCGGACGTCCGGTCGCGGTCCGGGGACGGCGGCGCGGGGGCCCGGGACGTACGGCAACGGCTCGTCGAGGGCGATCAGATGGTGGCCCGGCGGCAGCGGGACGCGGTGGGCGTGCTCGGCGACGGTGATCACGACGCGGGTGCGGGCGGCGCGGATCACATGGGCGAGCTGGGCGGCGGGGGCGAGGCCGATGTCCTGGGGGACGTAGGCGGCGCCCGCCTTCAGGATGCCGAGGATGCCGATGAGCATCGGCACGGAGCGGCGGACGAAGAGCCCGACGTGGTCGCCGGGGCGCACGCCCTGGCGGATCAGCCGGGCGGCGAGGGCGTCGGCGTGGCGGTCGAGCTCGCCGTAGGTGATCCGGGCGCCGAGGTGTTCGGCGGCGACGGCGTGCGGGGCGGCGGCCGCCTGCCGCTCGACGGCGTGGTGGATCAGCGGATCCGGGACGGGGACGGCCGGGCCGAAGCCGTACCGGTGGAAGAGGTGCTGGTCGCGGGGGCTCAAATGGCGCAGGGGCATGCTGGGGAAACCTCCTGGCTGGCTTTTCGCGTGAGAGATTGCCTGGCGCCAAGCTGGATCCGCGCTCGACTGTAGCTCCGGTTTTTCAACGCTCAACAACGCGTCCTCGGCCAACGACGAGACGGAACGAGCCACATGTGACGTCTTTCACAGCAGAGGCAACGTTCGTCACGGTCGGCGGCGACTCTCGGTGGGCACCTGTGCGCCCGGCCCGGCGGCCTCACCGCGCCCGGAGGCCGGCGGGGAGGTCGCCGTCCCGCCCGCGTAACAGGGAGCCCCCGTGCACGTAACACGGCGGAAGCACGCTGAGGAGCATGCAGAACTCCGCGACGCCCACCCACTGCCCCTACTGCGCCCTGCAGTGCGGGATGAATCTCACGCCCGTCCCGGACGGGGGCGTGGAGGTCACCGAGCGCGCGGACTTTCCGGTGAACCGGGGTGCGCTGTGCGGCAAGGGCCGCACAGCACACCAGGTGCTCTCCTCCCGGGTACGCCTGACCTCCCCGTTGGTGCGCTCCGAGGGCAAGCTGGTGCCCGCCACCTGGGAAGAGGCGCTGAACCGGATCGCCGGGGAACTGCGGCGTACGCGTGCGGAGCATGGTCCGGACGCGTGCGGGGTGTTCGGCGGGGGCGGCCTGACGAACGAGAAGGCGTACACGCTGGGCAAGTTCGCCCGGGTCGTCCTCGGCACCTCGCAGATCGACTACAACGGCCGCTTCTGCATGTCCTCCGCGGCGGCCGGCGGCATCAAGGCGTTCGGCCTGGACCGCGGGCTGCCGTTCCCGCTGGAGGACATCCCGAAGACGGGCTGTGTGATCCTCGTCGGCTCCAACCCCGCCGAGACCATGCCGCCGTCCATGCGCTTCTTCAACGAGCTGCGTGAGAACGGCGGCACGCTCGTCGTCATCGACCCGCGCCGCACCAAGACCGCCGAGCAGGCGGACCTGCATCTGATGCCCCGCCCGGGCACCGACCTCGCGCTGGCCCTTGGCCTGCTGCACCTGGTCGTCGCCGAGGGGCGGGTCGACGAGGCGTACGTCGACGAGCGCACGGCCGGCTGGGAGGAGGCCCGCGCCGCGGCGATGGCCCACTGGCCGGAGTACGTGGAGCGGATCACCGGCGTTCCGGTGCCCCAACTCCGCGAGACGGTACGGATGTTCTGCGAGCCCGAGGCCGCGATGGTGCTGACCGCGCGCGGACCCGAGCAGCAGTCCAAGGGCACCGACACCGTGGGCGCCTGGATCAACCTGTGCCTGGCGACGGGCCGGGCGGGCAGGCCGTTCTCCGGGTACGGCTGTCTGACCGGGCAGGGCAACGGACAGGGCGGGCGCGAACACGGCCAGAAGGCCGACCAGTTGCCCGGCTACCGCAAGCTGGACGACCCGGCGGCGCGGCGGCATGTGGCCGAGGTGTGGGGAGTCGAGCCCGACTCGCTGCCCGGACCCGGACGCAGCGCCTACGAGTTGCTGGACGCCCTGGGTGTCGACATCAGGTCGCTGCTGCTGATGGGCTCCAACCCGGTGGTGTCGGCGCCGCGCGCCGCGCACATCGAGGAGCGCATCAAGTCCCTTGACTTCCTTGCCGTCTGTGACGTCGTGCTGTCGGAGACGGCGGCGCTCGCCGACGTCGTCCTGCCGGTCACGCAGTGGGCGGAGGAGACGGGCACGACGACCAACCTGGAAGGCCGGGTGCTGCTGCGCCGCAAGGCGATCACCCCGCCCGAGGGCGTGCGCAGCGACCTGGAGGTCATGCACGAACTCGCCGACCGGCTCGGTGTGGAGAAGGGCTTCCCGACCGACCCCGAGGAGGTCTTCGAGGAGCTGCGGCGGGCGAGCGCCGGCGGGCCCGCGGACTACTCGGGAATCACCTACCGACGACTCGCCGAGGAGAACGGGGTGTTCTGGCCGTGTCCCGCGGCCGACGCCGATGCGGAAGCGGGACATCCCGGGACGCCCCGGCTCTTCCTCGACCGCTTCGCCACGCCGGACGGCCGCGCGCGCTTCGTCCCGGTCTCGCACCGCGCCTCCGCCGAGGAGCCGGACGAGGAGTACCCGGTGCTGCTGACGACCGGCCGGGTCGTCGCCCAGTACCAGTCCGGCGCCCAGACCCGGCGGGTGGACGAGCTGAACGCCGCAGCGCCGGGCCCGTTCGTGGAGCTGCACCCGCGGCTCGCGGCCCGGCTGGGCGCGGCCGAGGGTGACCCGGTGGCGGTCGTGTCGCGGCGGGGCCGGGCCGTGGCACCGGCCCGCATCACCACCGGTATCCGCCCCGACACCGTCTTCATGCCCTTCCACTGGCCGGGCGAGGGCCGCGCGAACACCCTCACCAACCCGGCGCTCGACCCGACCTCGCGGATGCCGGAGTTCAAGGCGTGCGCGGTACGGCTGGAGACGGTGAAGCCGTAGGAGCGGGGCCGTCCCGTCCCGGCCGGTGATGATGCCGGCGCGCTCCGAGGGCTCGACGGCGGCGGCGCCGCGGTGTCGCGGTAGGCGGTTCGGTCGAGGCGAGCGGCTGGACCAGGGCATGTCAGGGGCGGAGGCTCTCGCCGTGCTCGCGTCGCCAGTGGCCGAGTTCGGCCGTCACGGTCCACACGTCACTCTCAGCCGCGGAGCAGCCAGTCGCCGCTGTCGATGAGCTTGCCGCGCGCACGCAGTCCGGCGGCCACGGCGGGGGCGGCGACGTACACCCACGCCCGCACGGACACGCCGTCGGCGTCCCGTACGACGTCGCACTCGATCCGCTCGTAGAGGTTGCGGGGATCGCCGGGGGCGTACTCCTCCAGCAGGTCGAGGGCGGCCAGGAGGTCGTCGTACGCCTCGGGGAGGGCGGTGACGAGCTCCCCGCGGACGGTGCCCCCGGGCTCCTCGACGGCGTACGGATAGCCGGGACCGTCGTACAGCACCACGCCGTCGAGCCGCCCCGGCTGCTGTGAGCCGGTGCGGCCGCGGAGGAAGTGGTCGTGGTTGACCTCTCCGGGCCGAAGGGTGCCGTAGACGAAGAACGGGAGTCTCACAGAAACGATTCTCTCTCCTCACACACGGGTGCCGGACGTGCACAGACGCCCTCTGGACACCACATGTCATGACCCCTTAAATCTCAGGCAGCACGCGCGCCTCCTCCTTCCCCCACGCGCCCCAACGCGCCTTTTCAAGGAGACAGATGAGCCGGATACGTCCCGTTCGCCCTGTCCACACCCTCCTGGGGTCCCGTCTCGCCACGGTCGGCATGGCCGCCACCGCCGCGACCCTCCTGGCCACCGCCCTCTCCCCGACCGCGGGCGCCGCCGACAGGCCGACCCGGGCCACCGCGATCGACAACGCGGCGGACGTGCTCGTGGCGCAGGCCGCGAAGCTGGGCCTCACAGCCGCGCAGGACACGAAGGTCCGGGACGTGGTGGTCGACAAGGACGGCGGGCAGCACGTCCGCTACGACCGTACATACCGCGGAATCCCGGTACTGGGCGGCGACTTCGTGGTCCACCTGAACGCGAACGGGACGTACCGCGGTACCGACAGGGCCACCCGCCGGTCCATCGCCCTGCCCTCGGTCACCCCCGCCCTCGCCGCCCCGAAGGCCGCCGACCTCGCGGCGAACGCACTGCGCGCCGCCAACCTCGGCGAGACGCTCAAGAAGCTGACGGCCAAGCCCCAGCTGGTCGTCGACGCCCTGCACGGCGCCCCGAAGCTGGCCTGGCAGACGAACGTCGTCGCGCAGGACGCGCTCGGCAACCCGGTCGGGCGCACGGTGCTGACCGACGCGGGCACGGGCGCGCAGATCGACGCGTGGGACTCGATCGAGACGGCGACGGGTGACGGGAAGTCGCTGTACGGCGGGACGGTGCCGCTGGAGACGACGCTGTCGGGGTCGGCGTACCAGCTCAAGGACGCGACGCGCGGAAACACGTACACGGGCGACGCGGCGAACAAGACGGACCTCTGCTTCCTGGGCATCTGCATCAGCCGCGCCCCGGCGACGCTCTTCACGGACGCGGACAACCACTGGGGAACGGGGGCGACTTCGGACCGCGCGACGGCGGCCGTGGACGCCCAGTACGGCACCGACGTCACCTGGGACTACTACAAGAACGTCCACGGGCGCAGCGGTATCGCGGGCGACGGCAAGGGCTCGTTCAACCGCGTCCACTACGGCAACAACTACAACAACGCCTTCTGGGACGACAGTTGCTTCTGCATGACGTACGGCGACGGCGACGGGACGCAGCTCGGCCCGCTCGTGTCGCTGGACGTGGCGGGCCACGAGATGTCGCACGGGGTGACGTCGAAGACGGCGGCGCTGACGTACTCGGGTGAGTCGGGCGGCCTGAACGAGGCCACGTCGGACATCTTCGGAACGCTGGTGGAGTTCTACGCGAAGAACGCCACGGACGGCGGGGACTACCTGATCGGCGAGAAGATCGTCCGCTCCGGCTTCGGCCGGGACGCGCTGCGCTACATGGACAAGCCGTCGAAGGACGGGAGCTCGGCGGACTGCTGGAGTTCGACGGTCAAGGACCTGGACGTGCACTACTCGTCCGGCGTCGCGAACCACTTCGCGTTCCTGCTGGCGGAGGGCAGCGGCGCCCGCACGGTGAACGGCGTCAGCTACAACTCGCCGACCTGCAACGGGTCTTCGGTGTCGGGCATCGGCCGGGACAAGGTGGGCGCGATCTGGTACCGGGCGCTGACGGTCTACATGACGTCCTCGACGAACTACGCGGGTGCGCGTACGGCGACGCTGAACGCGGCGAAGGACCTGTACGGGGCCGGGAGCGCGGAGTACAACGCGGTGGCCGCGGCGTGGAGTGCGGTGAACGTGAGCTGAGGCGCGGCAGCCGGTGACACGACGGCGGTGCGGCGGCGGGCGTGACCGGGCCCGCCGCCGCACCGCCGGGCGAGGGGCGGGGCTAGGCCCCGTACGGCCTCAGCTCCCTCGCCTCCCTCAGCCCCCTCCCCCACCACACCAGCTGGTCCAGCATCGTCTTCGCCGCCGCCTCCGGTCCCGCCGGGTCCTTCAGCCGCCTCTCGTCGTCGAACGACGCCCCCGCGTTGTGGAAGGACACCGTGTCCCGGACCGTCACCGCGTGCAGTTCCGCGAAGACCTGCCGGAGGTGTTCGACCGCGCGCAGGCCGCCGGACATGCCGCCGTAGGAGACGAGCGCGACGGGCTTGGTCTGCCACTCGGTGTAGTGCCAGTCGATGAGGTTCTTGAGGCCGGCGGGGTAGGAGTGGTTGTACTCGGGGGTGAGGACGACGAAGGCGTCCGCGGCGGCCAGTTTCGCGGAGATCCCGGAGAGGACGGCCGTCGTCTCCGGGGTGCGGGCGAAGGACATGGGGAGGTCCGTCTCCGCGACGTCCACGACCTCGGGGAGCAGGTCCTCCCGGTCGCGCATCAGGTCGATGAGCCAGTCCGCGACGACGGGGCCGAAGCGGCCGTGGCGGTTGCTGCCGACGACGAGGGTGACCTTCAAAGGGGCGTCTGTGATCTGCATGAGGAACAGCCTGATACCTCAACAAAGGTTGAGGTCAAGCCCCGGCCGCCGACACCGGGTCACCCGGTCGCACCCCCGCTGTGCGCCCTTCGGGTTCTCTTCCGCGACACCTTCGCCCTACGCCGGTGACCTGCCCAAACACCGCCGCAGCAGCCCGATCGCAGACCGATCTGACACCCATTCACCCCATTTCTGACGCACCCTCAGGAAGCGCGCTCGGCCCGCTGCCACTTACCTCGGAAGGGCAGGGAACACCGAAGAGCTCGAGGGAGCACCGATGCGCCGTACCGCCCGCATGCTGACCGGCACCGCGCTCGCCGTCGCGGCCGCGGGGCTGGTCGCCGCACCGGTGCACGCCGCGGACGCCGGGAGCCTGGAGGTGTACCCGTCCTCGGTCGTGCCCGGTGAACAGGTCACCGTGAACACGGCGGCCTGCGAGGACGGCGACACCGCGGCGGGCGACGCGAGTGCGGTGGGCGCCGGACCGTTCACGCTCGCGCCGAGCACCCATGAGCAGGACGCGATCGGACAGTTCCAGGTGCCGGAGAGCGCGCAGCCGGGGACGTACGAGATCGTCGCGACGTGCGCGGAGGGCGGCCGGCGGGTCACGGGCGACCTGGTGGTCACGCTCACCGCCACCCGTCAGCAGGTGTATCCCCGAGGAAGTGTGAAGACGGGGGTCGGTGGCGCTCTAGGCCCCGACCCCGTGCAGACCGCGGCCGGCGTGGCGGCTCTCGCCGTCGCCGCCGCGGGCGGTACCTGGCTCCTGCATCGCCGGGCGAGAGGCGACGGGATCTGACGGACACCCTCCGCTGTCCGTCCGCCGGTACCGCATGTCCCCTCCCCCTCCGGGTCCGACGCCCCTCGCGGCCCGGAGGGGGACAGGGGCAGGCCCAGCGAAAAGGAGGCTCGGCATGCGCGGACACCGCGGCGCCGGCAACTTCGTCATAGCGGCCGTCACCGTCGTCGCCCTGTGCTGCGGCGCCTGGCTGCTGCGCAGTGGCGCCGCGACCCACGCGCCGCCGCAGCCGTCCGCCGCCGAGGCCCGCGCCGACCGCACCGACGCGCGCTCCGCGCCCGCGCTGCCGCCCTCCCCTCCGGACCGCATCCGCATCCCGTCGATCCGCGTGAACGCCCCCCTGACGGGCCTCGGACTCACCCCGGCCGGCAGCCTCGACGTCCCGCCCGCCGAGAAGGAGAACCTCGCCGGCTGGTACGAGGCCGGCACCACCCCCGGTGAGACGGGCACCGCGATCGTCGCCGGACATGTCGACAACGCCGATGGTCCCGCCGTCTTCTACCGCCTCGGCGCCCTGAAGAAGGGCAGCACCGTCGAGGTGGCCCGGCGCGACGGCACCGCGGCCCTCTTCTCAGTCGACGCCGTCGAGGTGTACGACGCGAAGGACTTCCCCGACGAGAAGGTGTACGGCGCGGCGCACCGGCCCGAGCTGCGGGTGATCACCTGCGGCGGGGGCTACTCACGGGCGACCGGCTATCAGGGCAACGTCGTCGTCTTCGCGCATCTGACCGGCAGCCGCTGACACACCACCGAGCATGTTCTCCTTGCCCCAGTCCCCCAGCGGCCCCAGCGCCTCGTTGAGCGTCTCGCCCCGCTCGGTCAGGGAGTACTCGACCCTCGGCGGCACCTCGTCGTACGCCTCCCGGTGCACGATCCCGTCCTCCTCCAGCTCCCGCAGATGAGCCGCGAGCACCTTCTCCGTCACCCCCGGCAGCTCCCGGCGCAGCTCGCCGAAGCGGCACGGCTTCTCGTGCAGCGCCCAGAGGATGAGCACCTTCCACTTGCCGCCGATCACATCCATCGCCGCGTCGATCCCGCAGACGTACGACCCCGGCCGCCGTGCCCTCGCCATGCCGCCCCCTCTTCCTGCCTGGACTCTTTCCCGGCGGTAACCACCCACTCTCAAGTACGTACTTGAGCAGGCGCTTCCCCACGAACAACCCTAAGCGGCATGACTGACAACGCCCTCACCACCAAGACCCCGCTCACCCTCCTCGGCGCCGGTGCCATGGGCACCGCCCTCGCCCGCACCTGGCTCGCCGCCGGCCATCCCGTGACCGTCTGGAACCGCACCCCCGCCCGCGCCGAGGCCCTGGCCGCCGAGGGCGCGACGGTCGCCGCGAGTGCCGCCGCGGCGGTGGCCGCGAACCGGCTGGTGATCGCCTGCCTGCTGGACGACGCGTCGGTCGGCGAGGCGCTCGAGAAGGCCGACCTCCAGGACAGGGACCTGGTGAACCTCACCACCGGGACGCCGGACCAGGGACGGGAGCGGGCCGCCTGGGCACAGGCCCGCGGCGCCCGTTTCCTGGACGGCGGGATCATGGGCACACCGCCGATGATCGAGGTACCGGACTCCGGCGCGTACGTCTTCTACAGCGGTTCCGCCGGCCTCTTCGAGGAGCACCGCGCCACCCTCGCCGTGCCGGCCGCGACCACGTACGTCGGCGCGGACCCGGGGTTCGCCGCGCTGCACGACGTGGCGCTGCTGAGCGCGATGGACGGCATGTTCGCGGGCATCACCCACGCCTTCGCGCTGATCCACTCCGAGGACATCGCGCCGAAGGACTTCGCCCAGCTGCTCGCTCAGTGGCTGACCGCGATGACGTTCATGGTGCACAAGGCCGCCGACCAGCTGGAGAGCGGCGACTACGGCAAGGACGTGGTCTCCAACCTGGCCATGCAGTCCGCCGCCAACGCCACGCTGCTGCGCACGGCCGAGGAGCAGGGCGTGAGCACCGAACTGCTGACGCCGTACGCGGACCTGATGGCGCGCCGGGTCGCGGACGGGCACGGGGACGAGGACATCACGGGGGTGCTCGAACTGCTCATGCGGAAGAAGCAGTCCTGACGGTCTCAGCAGGCCGGGTGAAGCCGACTGCCGGTTCGCCGCAGGCGAACCACAACGGACCACAACCCGTCGCGGCACTTCCGGCGGAGCGCTCAGCCCACGTGCGCGGCGATCCTCCGCGCACACTCCAGGGACTCGGTCCCGGCGGTGTCCACCTCCACGTCGTACACGACCCCTTGGTGGACGATCTCCGCCTGCTTCTCCGCCATCCCGCGCACCCGGTCGCCGCGGGCGATCTCCCGGCCGGCGGCGACCGAGGCCTCGCAGCGGACACCGACCCAGAGCACGTCCAGGCCGTCGAGGACGCGGCGCCAGCGGTCCTGGGTCGCCGCCGCGCCGAGGAAGACGTCGTCGATGATCACGCGGGCGCCCGCGTGGACCATGGCCGCGATGCCCTTGGCCCAGGCCGCTTCCAGGGCCATGTACTCCGGGCCCACGTGGACCGCGCCGTCCGGGGCGAACTCGATGCCCGCCCCCTGACTTGGCATCGCCTCGATCAGCGAGTCGACCCCGAAGGCCAGCCACGGGTCCGGCAGCACCTCCTGCAGACACCGCACGATCCCGGACTTGCCGGAGCTGGAGCCGCCGTTTACCACGATCACCTGGGTCGCCATGACGTCACCGTAGGTCAGGCGAGCCACTGCTCGTACGCCATTTTCGTCACCAGCGCGAACACCACCGTCAGCAGCACGACCCGGACGAAACCGCTCCCCTTCTTCAGTGCCGTGTGCGCGCCGAGCATGCCGCCCGCCAGGTTGAACACCGCCATCAGCCCCGCCAGCTGCCACAGGACCGTGCCCTGCCAGGCGAAGGTGGCCAGCGCGCCGGCGTTGGTGCAGCAGTTGACGATCTTCGCGGTGGCGGAGGCCGTGACGAGGTCGAGGTGGAGGACGGCGGTGAGCGTGAGGACCAGGAAGGTGCCGGTGCCGGGGCCGATCAGACCGTCGTAGAAACCGATGCCGAGGCCCGCGAGGCCGATCGCGGCGAGGACGCGGCGACGCCCGGCCGGGCCGGTGGCGGGGGCGGTGCCGAAGGCGGGGCGCAGGATGACGAAGGCGGCGACGGCCAGGAGCACCACCATGATCACGGGCTTCAGTACGTCCGTGCTCATCCCCGCCGCGAAGAACGCCCCCGCCGAGGAGCCCACGAGGGCCGCGAGGCCGATGCGGACCGCGAGGCGCACGTCGACCGGGGCCTTGCGGGCGTAGGTCACCGCCGCGCCGGACGTGCCGACGATGGCGACGGCCTTGTTGGTACCGAGGGCGTACGCGGCCGAGGTGCTCGACGGCAGGCCCAGCAGCAGGGCCGGGAGCAGGAGCAGACCCCCGCCGCCGACCACGGCGTCGATCCAGCCGGCGGCCAGCGCCGCGAGGCACAGGACGACGAGGGTGGTCAGCGATATGTCGGGCATGATCGGGACCTTAGACAGCAGATAGGTGTCCAGTCCATCGAGATGATCTTCGGCTGGGTCTCGTAGACGATGTCACCTGCACGGATTCCGCTGGTTCCGCGACCTCACAGCCCGTCCCCGGCGCACTCCGGGAACCCTCACACCCGCCCACCGCCCCTGCTGAGGGCAGCGTTCCCCGCGGGAAACAGATGTGATGCGGTCGGGTAACACCGGCAACGCACGCTCCTGGACATGACCTCGAATACGCGTGTGGTGGTGATCGGCGCCGGGCTCGCGGGCGTCCGTCTCGCCCGGCGGCTCGGCGAGCTCGGCACGCCCGTGACGCTGATCGGCGACGAGGAGCACCGCCCGTACAACCGGGTGCTCCTCGCCGATGTGCTGGCCGGACGGTACAGCCCCGACGTGATCGCGCTGCCGGCCCCCGCGGAGCTCACCCGCGCCCGGGTCACCGGCATCGACCGGGAGGCGCGGACCGTCGAGTGCGCCGACGGTTCCAAGATCGCATACGACCGGCTGGTCCTGGCCACCGGCTCGAACCCGGTGCTGCCGCCCCTGCGCGGGCTGTTCACCCCCGACCACGTCCTGCCGGAGGGCGTCCACGCCTTCCGCACCATGGACGACTGCCTGGGCCTGTCCAAGGCGGTCCGGCCGGGTGCGAAGGCGGTCGTCATCGGCGGTGGGCTCCTCGGGGTCTCCGCCGCCCGGGCGCTCGCCCAGCGCGGCGCCCAGGTGATCCTCGCCCAGCAGTCCGAGCGGCTCATGGAGCGTCAGCTCGACCCGAACGCCTCACAGCTCGTCCGGCGCCATCTGAGCGAGCTCGGCGTCGAGGTCCACACCGACCTGCGGGTGCGTGACGTGCGCTGCGTCAACGGCGCGGTCCGCTCGGTCGAGATGGCCGACGGATACGCCCTCGACGCCGACCTGGTGGTCCTGGCCTGCGGGGTCCGCCCGCGCGCGGGTCTGGCCTGGGGCGCCGGCATCGAGGTCCGCAAGGGCATCGTCGTGGACGACGAACTGCGCACCTCCGACCCGTACATCCACGCCATCGGCGACTGCGCCCAGCACGACGGAAACGTCTACGGGCTCGCCACTCCGGCCCTCGAACAGGCCGAGGTGCTCGCCGAACTGCTGGCCGGGCGGGCGACCGCCCGCTACACCGGCACCCGTTCGCTGACCCGGCTCACGCTGCCCGGTCAGACCGCCTTCGACCTCGCCGCGTTCGGCGAGACGGAGGCACTTCCCGGCGACGACGTCGTACAGCTCGCCGATGCCACCCGAGGTACCTACCGCAAGGTCGTCGTCCGCGACGACCGCCTGGTCGGCGGGGTCCTCGTCGGCGAACTCGGCACCGTCGGCGCGCTCGCGCGCGCCTGGGAGGGAGCAGAGCCGCTCCCCGACGACGGTCCTCTGCTCCACCTGCTCACCAACGATGGAGGCTCCTGATGACCGCCAACAGGGAGACCACTCCCACGATCGTGCTCGTCGGCCACGGCATGGTCGGCCAGCGCTTCCTCGAAGCGCTCGCCGAGCGCGGCCTGACCGCCACGCACCGCGTGGTCGTGCTCTGTGAGGAGCCGCGCCCGGCCTACGACCGCGTAGCGCTCACCTCGTACTTCTCGGGCAAGACGCCCGAGGACCTCTCGATGACCGACATGGAGTTCATCGAGAAGGAGGGCATCGAGCTCTACGTCGGCGACCCGGCTCAGACCGTCGACCGTGACGCCCGCAGGGTGACCGCCCGGTCCGGCCAGGTCTTCGACTACGACATCCTCGTCCTCGCGACCGGCTCGTACCCCTTCGTGCCGCCGGTCCCCAACAAGGACGCCAAGGGCTGCTTCGTCTACCGCACCATCGAGGACCTCCTCGCCATCGAGGAGTACGCCAGGACGCGCACCACCGGTGCCGTGGTCGGCGGCGGTCTGCTCGGCCTGGAGGCCGCGGGCGCGCTCAAGGGCCTCGGACTCACCTCCCACATCGTCGAGTTCGCGCCGCGGCTGATGCCGGTGCAGGTCGACGAGGGCGGTGGCGCGGCGCTGCTGCGGACCATCGAGGAGATGGGGCTGAGCGTCCACACGGGCGTCGGCACGCAGGAGATCGTGGTCGACTCCGAGGGTGCCGTCACCGGCATGAAGCTCTCCGACGGCTCCGAACTCGCCACCGACCTGGTGGTGTTCTCCGCCGGTGTCCGCCCCCGCGACCAGCTGGCCCGCGACTGCGGCCTCACGGTCGGCGAGCGCGGCGGCATCACCGTCGACGAGCAGTGCCGCACGGTCGCCGACCCGCACGTCTTCGCGATCGGCGAGTGCGCCCAGGCCGCCGACGGCCGGGTGTACGGCCTGGTCGCCCCCGGTTACGAGCAGGCCGAGACGGTCGCGGCGACCATCGCCTCGGACGAGGCCTCGTTCCTCGGCGCCGACCTCTCCACCAAGCTGAAGCTGCTCGGCGTGGACGTGGCCTCCTTCGGCGACGCGCACGGCGCGACCGAGGACTGCCTCGACGTCGTCTACTCCGACTCCCGCTCGGGCCTGTACAAGAAGCTCGTCATCGGCCGCGACGGCACGCTGCTGGGCGGCATCCTGGTCGGCGACGCCGAGGCGTACGGCACGCTGAAGGCCTTCACGGGTTCGGTCCCGCCGGTCTCGCCCGAGTCGCTCGTCCTGCCCGCCGGTGCCGGCGAGTCCGTCCAGCTCGGCCCGAGCGCCCTGCCGGACGACGCGATCATCTGCTCCTGCAACAACGTCCGCAAGGGCACCATCCGCGGCGCGGTCACCGAGCACAACTGCACCACCGTGCCCGAGGTGAAGAAGTGCACCAAGGCCGGTACGACCTGCGGCAGTTGTGTCAAGGTCCTCGGCCAGCTGGTCACCGCCGAGCTGGAGGCGTCCGGCGTCGTCGTCGACAAGGGCCTGTGCGGCTGCTTCTCGCAGACCCGCGAGGAGCTCTACGAGATCGTCCTCGCCCTGCGCATCAACACCTACCAGGACCTGCTGGACCGCTACGGCCGCGAGGGCGCCCGGGGCGGCGACGGCTGCGAGACCTGCAAGCCGGCCGTGGCCTCGATCATCGCCTCCCTCGCCTCGACCATCGGTGCCGACGTCTACGTCCTGGACGGCGAGCAGGCCGCGCTCCAGGACACCAACGACCACTTCCTGGCCAACCTGCAGAAGAACGGCTCGTACTCGGTCGTCCCGCGTATCCCCGGCGGTGAGATCACCCCCGAGGGCCTGATCGTCATCGGCGAGATCGCCCGCGACTTCGGCCTCTACACGAAGATCACCGGCGGTCAGCGGATCGACATGTTCGGCGCCCGCGTCGAGCAGCTCCCGCTGATCTGGACCCGGCTGGTCGACGCGGGCTTCGAGTCCGGCCACGCGTACGGAAAGTCGCTGCGTACGGTCAAGTCCTGCGTGGGCCAGACCTGGTGCCGCTACGGCGTCCAGGACTCGGTGCGCATGGCGATCGACCTGGAGCTGCGCTACCGGGGCCTGCGCTCCCCGCACAAGCTGAAGTCGGCGGTGTCGGGCTGCGCCCGCGAGTGCGCCGAGGCCCAGTCCAAGGACTTCGGGATCATCGCGACCTCGGGCGGCTGGAACCTGTACGTCGGCGGCAACGGCGGCGCCACCCCGCGCCACGCGGACCTGCTGGCCCAGGACCTCAGCGACACCGAACTGATCAGGCTGATCGACCGGTTCCTGATGTTCTACATCCGCACCGCCGACCGCCTGGAGCGCACCTCCACCTGGCTGGAGCGGATCCCCGGCGGCCTGGACCACGTCCGGGACGTGGTGGTGGAGGACTCCCTCGGCATCTGCGAGGAGCTGGAGTCGCTGATGACCTCGCACGTCGCCCACTACCGCGACGAGTGGTCCGACACCATCAACGACCCCGAGAAGCTCGCCCGGTTCGTGTCCTTCGTGAACGCGCCGGACACCCCCGACCCGGTCGTCGGCTTCGTGCCCGAGCGCGACCAGATCAAGCCCGACCTGCCCCTGCTGTCCATCGGCATGCGCCCCGCTGAAGACGTCCTGGAAGGAAGCGCCCAGCGATGACCCTGGCACCCGAGACGACCGCCCTGAAGATCCAACTGCGCCTCGACGACAGCTGGTTCACGGTCTGCGACCTGAACGTCCTGCTGCCGGGCCGCGGCGTGGCGGCCCTGCTGCCCGACGGTCGGCAGGTGGCCCTCTTCCGCGACCGCGCGGGCGAGCTGTACGCCATCGACAACCGCGACCCGTTCGGTGGCGCGGCGGTCCTGTCCCGAGGGCTGACCGGCACCCACGAGGGCCGGCCGTTCGTCGCCTCGCCCCTGCTGAAGCAGCGCTTCGACCTGCTGTCGGGGCAGTGCCTGGACGACGAGACGGTACGGATCCCGACGTACCAGGTCCGGGTGTCGTGACCCTCTCCCCGACCACCCTTTCTTGACCGACCGTTCTCATTGGATCTAGGCTGCGACACGTGGCCAGGACCAAGGAGTTCGATCCGGAGGCCGCGCTGCAGGCAGCCCTGGAGCTGTTCTGGCGGCGCGGCTACGAGGCGACGTCCATGTCCGACCTCGTCGAGCACCTCGGCATCGGCCGCGCCAGCCTCTACGCGACCTTCGGCAACAAGCACGAGCTGTATCTGAAGGCACTGGAGCGCTACCAGGAACAGCTCCCGGACCTGCTCGGGGAGCTGTCCCGGCCGGGCCCGGTCCTGCCCGCGGTACGGGCGCTCGTCCGGCGTTACGCGGACGAGGCCACCGCCGAGAACCTGCGCCTGAACGGCTGTTTCATCACCAACACGGCGGCCGAGCTCGCCCCGCACGACCCGGCCGCCGCGCGGCAGGTCGAGCGGAACTGGGACCACGTGGAGACGGTGCTGCACTCGGCGCTGGTCCGCGCCGGGGCCCAGGGCGAGCTCGGGGCGGGCCACGATCCGCTCGCCCTCGCCCGCATGCTGCTGGTGCTGCTCCAGGGCCTCAAGGTGGTGGGCAAGGCGTCCCCGGACCCGGCGCGGGTGCGGGACGCGGCGGAACAGGCTCTGACACTGCTGGACTGAGGGCGGCTGCCCACCGAGGGCCACCGTCCACCGAGGGTCGCCGTTTTTATTTGGCGCCATACTGAACCGTTCGGTCAAGAATAAGGGGAGATCATGACCAGCACGCGTTTCCACGACAGGACCGTTCTCGTGACCGGCGCCGGCTCCGGCATCGGCCGTGCCGTCGCGCTGGCGTTCGCCGCCGAGGGGGCGCAGGTCGTCGTGGCCGGGCGGCGGCGGGAACCCCTCGACGCCACGACGGCCCTGATCGAGGAGGCGGGCGGCAAGGCGCTGGCGCTCACCGCCGACGTCTCCCGGGCCGCCGACGTCCGGGCCGTCGTGGCCGCCGCCGTGGACCACTTCGGCTCCCTCGACGTGGCGGTCAACAACGCGGGCGTCTTCCGGGGCGGGCAGCCGCTGGCCGACCTTTCGGAGTCCGACTGGACCGAACAGCTCGCCATCAACGTCACCGGCGTCTTCCACGCCCTCCAGGCCGAGGTCCGTCAGATGCGGTCCCAGCCCTCCGGCGGCGCGATCGTCAACATCGCCTCCGTCTTCGGCGTCCACGCCCGCCACCCGGGCGCCACCGCGTACGCCGCCGGCAAGGCCGCCGTCTCCGTCCTCACCCGGGGCGCCGCACGCGACCACATCGGCGACGGGGTCCGCATCAACGCGGTCAGCCCCGGTCCCGTGGAGACGGAGATGTCCCTGCTCCCCGGCGAGACGGAGGCCGGGCGCGCCGAGCGCCTGGAGAACTCGGTGCCGCTCGGCCGCGCCTCCACCACGGCGGAGATCGCTGCCGCGGTCCTCTATCTGGCCTCGGACGACGCCGCGTCCGTGGTGGGCACGGACCTGGTGGTGGACAGCGGCAAGACCGCGTGAACGTCCCCGCGAGCGCTAGGACATGAGGTCCCGGGTGTGGGACAACGCCTGCTCGATGGCCGTCAGGAGCCTGTGGTCCCCCTCGACGGTGCGCAGGTCGCTCTGCCAGGCATCGACGGTCCACCATCCGTGACCGGTGAGCTCGGGGACCGGCCAGCGGCCCTCCCGGAGGTCGGCCGGTGGCTCGGGCAGGCGCATCAGCAAGGTGCCCGTCCCCTGGGCGGCGACGGCCGCGACGCCCTTGTGCGCCAGGAGCGGTATGCCGTAGGCGGCGTTCAGGGGCACGCCCAGAGCCAACTCCTGCAGCCGATCCAACAGATCGGGGTGCGCGTGCAGCTGCCACTCACCCAACGTGGAGTCGCCCGGTCCGCCCGGTGGAGCACCCTGCGCCCGCAGGTACTCCAGCAGCGGGGCGTTGAGGGGATGCTTCGGCAGCCTCGTCGGTAAGTCCGGTCGCATGGCGAGTGACCCTAGGCCTTCAGCACGTCGTACGACACTCCCGTGAGCCCCTCGGACGCGGCCCAAAGCCGTTCGCCCGCCTGGTCGTTGCGGGTCCAGGGCGCTCGCCAGGACGGTCCCGGCGACCCGCGCCAGCCCGCGAGGGACGGGCCGGTGAAGGAGTCGGGGGGCACGTCGGGGGCGGTGGCGGCGTAGAGGGTGGGGAGGGCACCCGCCTGCGCCGGCTGGGCGAAGAACCTGTTGCCGACGGCCATGAAGCGCTCGGTGAAGCGGCGGCCCGCCATCCGGGGTCCGGCCGCCTGGAGGTTGGTCGCCGCGTATCCCGGGTGGGCGGCCGCCGCGACGACGTCGGAGCCGTGGGCGGCGAGCCTGCGGGCCAGTTCGTGGGTGAAGAGCAGGTTGGCGGTCTTGGAGCGGGCGTAGGCGACCCAACGGCGGTATCTGCGCTCGCTGTTGAGGTCGTCGATGTCGATGTTGGCCAGGGCGTGCGTCGTGCTGGAGACGGTCACCACCCGCGCGCCCGGGGTGTCGAGCAGCGCGGGCAGCAGCAGCCCGGTGAGGGCGAAGTGGCCGAGGTGGTTGACGCCGAACTGGGTCTCGAAGCCGTCCGCCGTGGTGCCGTACGGCAGAGCCATCACGCCCGCGTTGTTGATCAGCAGGTCGAGCCGGTCGTACGGCAGTGTCCGCGCGAACTCCCGTACGGAGGCGAGATCTCCGAGGTCGAGCCGGGCGAACTCCACCTGTGCGCCCGGCACTTCGGTGACCAGCCGGTCCCCCGCCTCGGTACCGCGCGCCTCGCTCCGGCAGGCGAGCACCACCCGGGCGCCCTTGCGTGCCAGCTCGCGCGCGGTGACGTAGCCGATGCCGCTGTTGGCACCGGTGACGACGGCGGTGCGGCCGTGCTGTTCGGGGATGTGCTGCTCGTTCCAGCCGGAGGGCATGCCCGGGCTCCTTCCCGCCGCTTCGGCGCTTGCCGCCAGCCTGCCCCCGATGGGGCCCGCCGTCGACAGGACGCCGGGAAACCCTGGACTCGCCATGGACCACGCGTTCATGGCCTGTCCATGACATGGCTACCAAGTTCCCCTAGGTTCCCACCCGCACGCTCCCGTCGCCGACCGGTGGCGGGACGGTCACGGCACCCCTTGGAGCGACAGTGGAACGTCGTACCTTCCTCCGTGCGACCGCCATCGGCGGCACCTCCGCCGTCTTCGGCGGCACCCTGTGGCGCGGCGCCGCGTACGCCGCACCGGCCCAGCCCGGCGCGGGCCCCTACGGGGCGCTCGGCTCCCCGGACGCCAACGGCATCAGACTCCCGTCGGGCTTCACCAGCCGGGTCATCGCCCGCTCGGGCCAGACGGTCACCGGAACGTCGTACACCTGGCACAACGCCCCGGACGGCGGCGCGTGTTACGCGGACGGTACGGGCTGGATCTACGTCTCCAACTCGGAGATCAACCCCTCCGGCGGCGCGAGCGCGGTGCGGTTCTCGTCGAGCGGCACGATCACCTCGGCGTACCGCATCCTGTCCGGCACCCGGCAGAACTGCGCGGGCGGCAGGACCCCGTGGAACACCTGGCTGTCCTGCGAGGAGGTCGACCGGGGGTACGTCTACGAGACCGATCCGTGGGGCACGAACGCGGCGGTGCAGCGGCCGGCGATGGGCCGCTTCAAGCACGAGGCGGCCGCCGCCGACCCGGTCCGCCGGGTGATCTATCTGACCGAGGACGAGACGAACGGCCGCTTCTACCGCTTCGTGCCGACGACTTGGGGCAGCCTCGCCTCCGGCACCCTCCAGGTCCTGGTCGCCGGCACCGCCACCTCGGGCTCCTACACCTGGACGACCGTCCCCGACCCGGACGGCTCCCCCACGTCGACCCGCACCCAGGTCTCCGGCTCCAAGTCCTTCAACGGCGGCGAGGGCTGCCACTACGCCGACGACAAGGTCTGGTTCACGACCAAGGGCGACAACCGCGTCTGGCAGCTCAACCTCACCGCGAACACTTACGAGTTGGCCTACGACGACTCCCTGGTCACCTCGGGAACGGCCCCGCTCACCGGCGTCGACAACATCACCGGCTCCCCCTCCGGCGACCTCTACGTCGCCGAGGACGGCGGCAGCATGGACATCTGCCTGATCACCCCGGACGACGTGGTGACACCGTTCCTCAGAATCGACGGCCAGTCCTCCTCGGAAATCACCGGCCCGGCGTTCTCCCCGAACGGCACCCGGCTGTACTTCTCCAGCCAGCGGGGCACGACGGGGAGTTCATCGGGCGGAATCACGTACGAGGTGACGGGTCCGTTCCGCTCATAGGGCTCGCCGCCTCAGCCGACTTTGCCGGGCGGATCACAATGTCCTTACGCGCGACCGGACTTGAGCGGTCACTGTGCGCTTCCGTTCGGTCGCGTCACGTTCGCGTCACGGGTTCTTCACAGCACTTCCACCCACACGGTCTCGCACTACCTTCGGGCACCTCTTGTCACCACCAACCCCGTAAGGACCCGCCGTGAACCTGCTCCGCAAGCCCGGCGCCATCGTCGTCGCCGCGCTGGCCCTCGCCGTCCTGCCCTCAGCCGCCCGGGCGCACGACGGCGGCCACCCGTTCGCCAACTGCACCGAGGCGTACGAGAACGGCTACGCGAACATCCCCGAGAGCGACGAGCACTACGGCACCCATCTGGACCGGGACGGCGACGGCATCGGCTGCGACAGCCCGCCCGCGGACTTCACCCCCGCCAAGGACCAGGAGGCGGAGGCCGCGGCCCCGAAGGACACGGACCTCGCCGAGACCGGCGGCGATGACAACACGCCGTACTTCGCGGCCGCCGGCATGTCCGTCATGCTCGCCGGGGCGGGCGTCCTGGTCGTCGTGAACAGGCGGCGCGCGGACCACCACTGAACGCAGCCCGAAGGGGCGCCACCCCCGCACAAGGGTGACGCCCCTTCCTGGTGATCCGGAACCGGCGCCCATCGGTACTGAGGGTCGGGGACAGGCGTCGGTTCCGGGGTCGTGGTGGCCGTGCGGCCCAGCAGGCCGTACGGCCCTAGCGGTGGTCGCTGCCCGCCGACTGCGAGGCCGCGCGGCCGGCCTCCAGGCGGGCCACCGGGATACGGAAGGGCGAGCAGGAGACGTAGTCCAGGCCGACCTCGTGGAAGAAGTGGACCGACTCCGGGTCACCGCCGTGCTCGCCGCAGACGCCGAGCTTGAGGTCGGGGCGGGTCTTGCGGCCCGCCTCCGCCGCCAGCTTGACCAGGGAGCCGACACCGTCCCTGTCGATCGTCTCGAACGGGCTGACGCCGAAGATGCCCTTCTCCAGGTACGCCGTGAAGAAGGACGCCTCCACGTCGTCCCGGCTGAAGCCCCACACCGTCTGGGTGAGGTCGTTCGTGCCGAAGCTGAAGAACTCCGCCGCCTCCGCGATCTGACCGGCGGTCAGCGCGGCGCGCGGGAGCTCGATCATCGTGCCGATCGTCAGCTTGAGCTCGGTGCCCGTCGCCGCCTCGACCTCCGCGATGACCTGGTCGGCCTCCTCGCGGACGATCTCCAGCTCCTGGACCGTGCCGACGAGCGGGATCATGATCTCCGCGCGCGGGTCGCCCTTCGCGGCCTTCCGCTCGGCCGCCGCCTCCGCGATCGCCCGTACCTGCATCGTGAACAGGCCCGGGATGACGAGGCCGAGGCGTACACCGCGCAGACCCAGCATCGGGTTCTGCTCGTGCAGCCGGTGGACCGCCTGGAGCAGCCGCAGCTCGTTCTCGTGCGGCTCCTGACGGGACTCCGCGAGCGCGACGCGGACCGACAGTTCGGTGATGTCCGGCAGGAACTCGTGCAGCGGCGGGTCCAGGAGCCGGACCGTCACCGGCAGGCCGTCCATCGCCGCGAACAGCTCCACGAAGTCCTGCTTCTGGAGCGGAAGCAGCTGCTTCAGCGACTCCTCGCGCTCGGTCTCCGTGTCGGCCAGGATGAGGCGCTCGACCAGTTCACGCCGGTCGCCGAGGAACATGTGCTCGGTGCGGCACAGGCCGATGCCCTGGGCCCCGAAGCGACGGGCGCGCATGGCGTCCTCGGCGTTGTCCGCGTTGGCCCGCACCCGCAGCCGGCGCTTGCGGTCGGCGAACGCCATGATCCGGTGCACGGCCTCGACCAGCTCGTCGGCGTCCTGCGCACCCGCGTGCATCCGGCCCTCGAAGTACTCCACGACCGGGGAGGGGACGACGGGCACCTCGCCGAGGTACACCTTGCCGCTGGACCCGTCGATGGAGATGATGTCGCCCTCCTCGACGACATGGCCGCCGGGCACCGTCATCCGCCGCCGCTTGGTGTCGACCTCCAGCTCCTCGGCACCGCACACACAGGTCTTGCCCATGCCGCGCGCGACCACGGCCGCGTGCGAGGTCTTGCCGCCGCGCGAGGTCAGGATGCCCTCGGCGGCGATCATGCCGTCCAGGTCGTCGGGGTTGGTCTCCCGGCGGACCAGGATGACCTTCTCGCCGGAGCGCGACCACTTCACCGCGGTGTACGAGTCGAAGACCGCCTTGCCGACCGCCGCGCCAGGCGACGCCGCGATGCCCCGGCCGACCGTCTGGACCTTCGTGTCCTCGTCGAAGCGCGGGAACATCAGCTGGGCCAGCTGGGCGCCGCTGACGCGCTGGAGCGCCTCGGCCTCGTCGATCAGGCCCTGGTCCACGAGCTGCGTGGCGATACGGAAGGCCGCGCCCGCCGTGCGCTTGCCGACCCGGGTCTGGAGCATCCAGAGCTGGCCGCGCTCGATGGTGAACTCGATGTCGCAGAGATCCTTGTAGTGGTTCTCCAGGGTCTCCATGATCTGCATCAGCTGGTCGTACGACTTCTTGTCGATCGACTCCAGCTCCGCGAGCGGGACCGTGTTGCGGATACCGGCGACGACGTCCTCGCCCTGGGCGTTCTGGAGGTAGTCGCCGTAGACGCCCTGGTGGCCGCTGGCCGGGTCGCGGGTGAAGGCGACGCCGGTGCCGGAGTCGGGGCCGAGGTTGCCGAAGACCATCGAACAGACGTTGACGGCGGTGCCCAGGTCGCCGGGGATGCGCTCCTGGCGGCGGTAGAGCTTGGCGCGGTCGGTGTTCCAGGAGTCGAAGACCGCGTGGATGGCGAGGTCCATCTGCTCGCGCGGGTCCTGCGGGAAGTCGCGCCCGGCCTCGGTCTTGACGATCTTCTTGAACTTGGTGACGAGCTTCTTGAGGTCGGCCGCCTCCAGGTCCGTGTCGACGTGGACCTTCTTGGCCGCCTTCGCCGCCTCCAGCGCCTCCTCGAAGAGCTCGCCGTCGACGCCGAGGACCGTCTTGCCGAACATCTGGATGAGACGGCGGTAGGAGTCCCAGGCGAACCGCTCGTCGCCCGCCTGCTCGGCGAGGCCCTTCACCGACCTGTCGGAGAGACCGATGTTCAGGACCGTGTCCATCATGCCGGGCATGGAGAACTTGGCGCCGGAGCGGACCGAGACGAGGAGCGGGTTGTCGGCCTGGCCGAGCTTCTTGCTCATCTGCGTCTCGAGCGCTTCGAGGTGTGCACTCACCTCGTCACGCAGTGCCACGGGCTCCGCGCCGCTCTCCAGGTAGACCTTGCAGGCTTCGGTCGTGATGGTGAAGCCGGGAGGAACGGGGAGTCCCAGGTTGGTCATCTCGGCGAGGTTCGCGCCCTTGCCACCCAGGAGGTCCTTGAGGTCCTTGTTTCCCTCGGTGAAGTCGTAAACGAACTTCGCTACGTGGGGTTCTTTGTTTTCCGACACGGTTCTCGACTCCCTCGAGCACGCGGTGGCTGCCCTGACGACGGGGAACATACCCAGATCGAAGGCGTCTGGGGAGGTCCACTTGCGCGTCATGTGCCTGTAACCACTCGTCCGCCAGCGGATTGAAAGTCAAAGCTTGGCAAGCGACGGGGCCCGGATGTTTTCACTTCTTGAACACAGCGACTCTCGAAGTGGCGGCATATCGCTCACCTGAGCGGCATTCGGCACGCCTGATTTCGATCGATGAACGATCAAGGGGTGGCACCGAGTGCCACCCCTTGGAGAAGTGCAGTCGCTCAAGATCCGCTCATCTGAGCGCTACCCCTATCAGGGGTGGCGAGAATCACGCTGCCACAGGCGCCGGGATTTCACCATGCGGACGGGTGTCCGGACCGAAATACGCCGGTCACACACCGAGCGCGGCCAGCCGCTCCTCGACCCGCTCAGGGGCGTAGAGGTGCTCCACGACCAGCGCCCCCGCCCCCACCAGTCCGGCCCGCTCCCCCAGCCGTGATGTCACGACGTCCAGATGAGCGGTCGAGCGCGGCAGCGCCCGCTGGTACAGCAGCTCCCGGACCCCGGTGAGGAAGGCGGTTCCGGCCAGATCTCCGGCGATCATCAGGACCCCGGGGTTCAGCAGCGTCACCACGGTCGCCAGGACGTCCCCGACCTGCCGCCCGGCCTCGCGGGCGAGCGCGGCCGCCTCCGGATGACCGGCGGTCAGCAGGTCCCGCACATCCGCTCCGGAGGCCGCGGGCACCCCGGCCTCGGCCAGCCGCCGCGCCACGGCGCCACCACTGGCGACGGCGGCCAGACAGCCGCGGGAACCGCACCGGCACAGCGCGTCCGCGCCCACCCGGATATGGCCGATGTCCCCGGCGCCCCCGTCGATGCCCCGGAAGATCGAGCCGCCGACGACGACCCCGGCACCGATGCCGGTCGACACCTTGACCAGCACGAACGCCGAGCAGTCGGGGCAGGACGTGCGCTGTTCGCCGTACGCCATGAGGTTGGCGTCGTTGTCGACGAGGACCGGCACCGCGGCCGCCCCCGTGTGTTCGGTGAAGGAGCGGGCGAGGCGGCCTCTTATGTCGTAGCCGTCCCAGCCCGGCATCATCGGTGGCTGGACCACTCGGCCACTCTCGCTGTCGACCGGTCCCGGCACCGCGAGCCCGATCCCGCAGACCTCGTCCGCGCGGTGGCCCGCCTTCTCCAGCAGTTCGGCGAACCAGCGGCCCAGTTCCCCCAGCACCACGTCCGGCCCGTCCTCGATGACGAGCGTGCCGCTGTGCTCGGCGAGAAGCTCGCCGGTCAGCGACACGACGGCCGCGCGGGCGTGCCGGGTGTCCAGGTCGGCGGCGAGGACGACGGCATGGGCGTCGTCGAACTCCAGGGTGATGGAGGGGCGCCCGCCGAGCGGGGAGTCCACGGGACCGCCGGCGCCCTCGCGCAGCCAGCCCGCGCGGAAGAGCCGGTCCAGGCGCTGGCCGACGGTGGCACGGGACAGCCCGGTGGCCTGCTGGAGCGCGCCGCGTGTGATCGCGCGCCCGCTTCGTACCAGTTCGAGCAGATCGCCGGCGCTTCCCTGACCCCGTCCGGTCATGCGCACCCCCTTGTGTTTCTCAACTCTGCATTACATATTGAGTTTTGCGTGTTAAATAGACGTAACCCTACGGTAGCCACGACCGAACCGGTCGGCCGGACGTCTTTCGGGGAGCCCCGAGTGGATCGCACTGCCCAGCTCACAGCCCGTCTCACAGAACGTGAGTTTGTATACGATCCACCTCCGACCCGGAGTTCGCTGCACAGCAGGGCCGCCCGGGTCCTGGAGGACAACTGGACCGGCACCTCCACAGTGCCCTCACGCGGCCTGTATCCACACCAGTGGTCGTGGGACTCGGCGTTCATCGCGATCGGCCTGCGGCATCTGTCGCCGCTCAGGGCGCAGACGGAACTGGAGACGCTCCTCGCCGCCCAGTGGGACGACGGGCGCATCCCGCACATCGTCTTCAACCCCTCCGTGCCGCTCGACGCGTACTTCCCGAGCCCCGACTTCTGGCGCTCCTCGACCGCGGGGCGCGCTGCGGGCGCCCCGCGCACCGTACAGACCTCGGGCATCGTGCAGCCACCGGTGCACGCGCTGGCCGCGTGGCTGGTGCACTGCTCGGACCCTGGTCTGTCCCGGGCGCGCGGCTTCCTCACCCGGATGTACCCCCGGCTGGCGGCCTGGCACCGCTATCTGCTGCACCGGCGGGACCTGGGCGGCGGGTCTCTGGCGTCCGTCGTGCACCCCTGGGAGCAGGGGATGGACAACAGCCCCTGCTGGGACCTGCCGCTCTCCCGCGTCACCCCCGCCCCCGCCCGCTCCTTCCGGCGCGCCGACCTCGACCACGGGTCGGCGGAGGACCGGCCGACGGATCTGGACTACGGGCGGTACGTGCGGCTGGCGACGGACTACCGGGACGGGGAGTACCGGGACGGGCTGGACGGGAGACAAGGGGGCGGCCGTAGCGAGTTCGCCGTCGAGGACCCCTCCTTCAACGCCCTGCTCATCGCCTCCGAGCACGCCCTCGCCCGTATCGCGCAGGAGCTGGGCGCGACCGGCACGGCCCGGCACGCGCGCGCCGAGCGTCTGACGGCGGCGCTGATCGACCGGCTGTGGGACCCGGCGCAGGGCATGTTCTTCTGCCGGGACGTGCGGGGCGGGGGCCTGATCCCCGAGCGCAGCGTGTCCGGGCTCATCCCGCTCCTGCTGCCGACGCTCCCCCGGGACATCGTCGAGGCGCTCGTCCGTACGGCCGCCTCCAAGCACTTCGGCCTGGGCGGCACCACCCGCCTCGTGCCCAGCTACGACCTTCTCGGCGAGGCCTTCGACCCGCACCGCTACTGGCGGGGCCCGGCCTGGTTCAACACCGGTTGGCTGGTGGAGCGGGGCCTGCGCACCCACGGTGAGCGAGGCCGCGCCGACGCCCTGCGCCGGGCCGTTCTCGACATCGCGGACACCTCGGGCTTCGCCGAGTACGTCGACCCGTACACCGGTGAGGCCTGCGGCGCGACCGGCTTCGGCTGGACCGCCGCGCTCACGCTCGATCTGCTGCACACCGGCACAGCCAAGGGAGGGGACCGGCAATGACGGACCGGCATCATCTGCTCGTGCACGGCGGGACGTTCGCAGCCGTGGGCGACGGCGGAGACATCAGCGGGGTCCGGGGCGGCGTCTCCCCGTCCCCGGAAGGCTTGTTCGTACGCGACGCCCGCCACCTCAGCCGCTGGCAGCTGACGGTCGACGGCGCCGTGCCCGAGGCCCTCACCCCCGTCGCCGACGGCGACACCGCGCGCTGTGTCCTCGTCCCGCGCGGCGGCCGCCAGGAACCGCCCGCGTACACGATCTTCCGCGAACAGGCCGTGGGCGACGGCTCGTTCATCGAGTCCCTGCGCGTCACCAGCAACCGCCCGACGCCGACCACGGTCCGGCTCGCGGTCACCGCCGACGCCGACTTCACCGACCAGTTCGAACTCCGCTCCGACTACCGCACCTACCCGAAGACCGGAGCCACCCGCTCCCGGGAAGTCCTCGACGCGGGCGTCGAGTTCACCTACCAGCGCGGCGAATGGCGTTCCCGTACGACGGTGACGGCCGAGCCCGCTCCGGACGGCGTCGAGGAGACGGGCACCGGAGCCCGGCGCCTGGTCTGGACGCTGGAACTGGAGCCGCACGGCACGGCGGAACTGACGCTGCGGGTGATGGCACGGCCCCACGGCGACAAACGGGCCCTGCGAGTGCCCCAGTCACCGGCCGCGCTGAACGCACAACTCCTCGCCATGGAAGGCGAGTTCGTGGAGGGCGCCGCCTTCCCGACCGGCTGGCCCGAACTGGCCGCCGCGTGCGCGCGTGGCCTCGCCGACCTCGCCTCGCTCCAGGTCCCGGCGACCGGACCGGACGGCGAGGAACTGCGCGTCCCGGCCGCCGGCGCGCCCTGGTTCCTGACCCTGCTGGGCCGCGACGCGCTGCTCACCTCGCTGTTCGCCCTCCCCTACCGCCCCCAGCTGGCCGCCGCCACCCTCCCCGCGCTCGCCGCGGCCCAGGCCACGGAGGTCGGCGCGGACTCGGTGGCGCAGCCCGGAAAGATCGTGCACGAGGTGCGGCACGGGGAGCTGGCGCACTTCGGCCAGGTGCCGTACGGGCGTTACTACGGCTCGGTGGACGCGACGCCGTTGTTCCTGGTGCTGCTCGGGGCGTATGTGGAGCACACCGGGGACGTCGCGATGGCCCGGCGTCTGGAGTCCCATGCCCGGGCGGCGATCGGCTGGATGCTGGACCACGGCGGGCTGACCTCGCGCGGATACCTCGTGTACCGCGCCGACCAGGGCGGGCTCGCCAACCAGAACTGGAAGGACTCGCCCGGGGCGATCTGCTGGGCCGACGGGACGCGGGCGAGCGGGGCGGTGATGGCGGCCGGGGCGCAGGGGTACGCGTACGACGCGCTGCGGCGCACGGCCTGGGTGGCGCGGACGGTCTGGGCGGACGAGACGTACGCGGCGCTCCTCGAACAGGCCGCGGGCGATCTGCGGGACCGTTTCCAGCGGGACTTCTGGATGCCGGACCGGACGTTTCCGGCGCTGGCGCTGGACGGCGAGGGACAGCAGGTGGACGCGCTGGCCTCGGACGCCGGGCATCTGCTGTGGTCCGGGCTGCTGGACAAGGAGTACGGGGAGGCGGTGGGGCGGCGGTTGCTGGAGCCGGACTTCTTCTCCGGGTGGGGGGTGCGGACGGTGGCGGCCGGGCAGTCGGCGTATCACCCGCTCTCGTATCACCGGGGGTCGGTGTGGCCGCATGACAACGCGCTGATCACGCTGGGGCTGGCCCGGTACGGGCTGCATGACGAGGCGCGGGTGGTCGCGCATGCGTTGGTCGACGCGGCGACGGCCACGGGGCATCGGTTGCCGGAGGTTCTCGCGGGGTACGGGCGGGACTCACACCCGGAGCCGGTGCCGTATCCGCATGCGTGCGTGCGGGAGTCTCGGTCCGCGGCGGCGCCGTTGGCCTTGCTGACCGCGGTAGGGGGTGCCTAGAAGGGTCTTCCGGCGGGTGCGGGTTGTCTGTGGCTGGTCGCGCAGTTCCCCGCGCCCCTTTAGGTGGGTGCAGTTGCCCTTGGCCAGGTGTTTGCTGCCTGTTTGCCCAGTGCTGTGAACGGCCCTTGTGAGAGAGCCGTACGGGAATGTGCCAAGTTCCGTACGGAAGGACCCTCGGGTGGCCGTCACTCTGCGCACGCCCCAGTTGCCGGATGCACCCGCGCCTTCTGCGCGTCCGCCGATCCTCCGGTGGACGGTCACCGCGCTTGCCGCGCTGCTCGTCCTCGGGGCGTTGCTGTTGCCGAACGCCCTGGGGGCGCTGAAGCCGAATCGGTTCACCCGTATCCCCGCCGAGGCGATCCTCGGGGCGGCGGTGGCGTTGTGGTTGCCGCGCCGTCCTCGGGTGATCGTGGCGGTGGTGGCCGGGGTGGGGCTCGGCGTGCTGACCGTGCTGAACGTGCTCGACATGGGGTTCCGGGAGTATCTGGGGCGGGGCTTCAACCTGGTGCTCGACTGGGAGTTGCTGGACGACGCGCAGTCGTATGTGGCGGATTCGATGGGCGGGACGTTCGCGGTGCTGGCCGCCGTCGGGGCGGTCGTGCTGGTGCTGCTGCTGGTGGGGGTCATGGCACTGGCGACGGTGCGGCTGAGCAACGTCCTGGTGGCGAGCAGACCGATCGCCGCGCGGGGCACGCTCATCGCGGCGCTGGCGTGGATCACCTGTTACGCGCTCGGGCTGCAGATCGCCGGGACGCCCATCGCCTCCGACCGGGCCGCCGACGCGCTGAAGATCCAGGCGCGGCGGGTGGCGGACACGGTCCGGGACGAGGCGGCGTTCGCGAAGGAGGCGAAGGCGGACACGTTCGGGGCGACGCCGGGTGCGCAGTTGGTGCCCGATCTGCGGGGCAAGGACGTGATCTTCACGTTCATCGAGAGTTACGGCCGTAGCGCGATCGAGGATCCGGTCATGGCGCCGGGGGTGGACTCGACGCTGGCGGCGCGGACGAAGGCGTTGGACAAGACGGGGTTCCATGCCAAGAGCGGGTGGCTGACGTCGGCGACGTACGGGGGCAGCAGCTGGCTGGGGCACTCGACGTTCCTGTCGGGCCTGTGGATCGACAACCAGCAGCGGTATCGCACGGTGACCTCCGGGGAGCATCTGACGCTCACCAAGGCGTTCCAGAAGACCGGTGACTGGGACACGGTCGGGGTGATGCCGGGGATCCAGAAGGGCTGGCCGGAGGCGAAGTACTACGGCCTGGACAAGGTCTACAACGCCTTCCAACTCGGTTATCAGGGGCCGAAGTTCAGCTGGTCGACGATGCCCGACCAGTATGCGCTGGAGGCCTTCCAGCGCCTCGTCCACGGCAAGAAGCGGGACAAGCCGCTGATGTCGGAGGTCATCCTGACGTCGAGTCACCAGCCGTGGGCGCCGATCCCGAAGCTGGTGGACTGGGACCGGCTCGGCGACGGTTCGGTCTTCGACGCGATCCAGAAGGCCGGCAAGAACCCCGGTGACATCGTCACCGACTCGACGAAGTCCCGTGAGGAGTACGGCAAGTCGATCCAGTACTCGGTGACGGCCCTCACCCAGTGGCTGGAGCGCTACGGCACCGACGACACCGTTCTCGTCTTCCTCGGCGATCACCAGCCCATCGCCCGTGTCAGCGGCGACCACGCCAGCCGGGACGTGCCGGTCTCGATCGTGGCCAAGGACCCGAAGGTCCTGGACAAGATCGCGAACTGGAACTGGACCGACGGTCTACGCCCCTCCCACAACGCCCCGGTCTGGAAAATGAGCTCCTTCCGCGACCGCTTCCTGACGGCCTACGGCTCGACCCCACACCCGTCAAAGGACTGAGGTTCTTTCGCCCCCGCCGCCCCTACCCGTCCCATCCCTGGGGGCTGCGCCCCCAGACCCCCGCTGTCGGCCCCGAAAGGGCCTCGTCCTCAAACGCCGGACGGGCTGAAAAACGCGGACCACCGCCGAGAAACGAAGCCCCCGGCGGGCGGGTGGGGGCTTGGGACGGGGATTGCCTGGACCTGCGTCGAGAGGTGGAGGGGTCGGCGCCCCCTCGTGACGCGCCCCGGCGGGTGGGTGGAGGTTCGAGACGGCGAGCCCTCGTGTCGCGCCCCGGCGGGCGGGTGGCGTTCGGGACGGCGTCAGCCCCTCCGGCGTTTGAGGAGCGGGGGTCCAGGGGGCCGCGCCCCCTGGGGGCGGGGTCGAAGGGGCGGCAGCCCCTGGGGATGGGAATGGGTAGGGGCGGCGGGGGCGAGAAACCTCAGTCGTCCGTCGGCGTTCCCGGGTTCGTGTAGAGGATGTCGCGGGCCTGTTCCGCCGCTCGGGCGATGCTTTCGGAGACGAAGTCGAGGAAGCGGGCGATGTTTTCGAGGCGGACCGCGGCCGGGGTGTCGGGGCCGAGGACGGTGACGCCCTGGCGGGCGATCTCGACGATCTGGGCGGTGGAGCGGGCGCTGGCCATCATGGACCGGTACCAGATGTCGTCGTCGACGACATAGCGCTCACGGCGGCGCCCGTCGCGCTCCCGGCGCACCATGCCCTGACTCTCCAGGAAGGTGATCGCCTTGGAGACGGAGGCAGGGCTGACGTTCAGACGCTCGACGAGATCCGCGGCGGTCAGACTGCCGGTGTCGGTGAGGGTGATACAGGCCATCACGCGGGACATCATCGTGGGCATACCGGAGCCCATCATGACGGTCGTGAACGTCTCCTCGTACTCGCGCACCGCCTCGGCATCCCGCCCATGGGCCTGCTCCGGCGCCCGCGCGTCCCGCGTCGTGCTCGGCCGGCGCCGATGGGCACGGCGCTCGGTGGCGCGATGGGCCGCCTCGGCGCGGTAGCCGCTCGGACCGCCGTTGCGCATGACTTCCCGCGTGACCGTCGAGGTCGGACGCTCCAGACGGCGGGCGATCTCCGCGTAGGCGAGTCCGTCGGCCAGCCCCAGCGCGATCTGCTGACGCTCCTGCTGGGTGAGCCTGCCTCCCGGCATCGGGGCCTCCTTCGTGCGCCGCGGAAACCTGAAGCATAGGCGGCAGCCAACGCAACGACTCCCCGCCGTCCACCTGCCGTTACGGCAACCGGACGCAACAGGTTCGCCGCTCCGCGCCCCCCTCAGCCGCCCGACGTGTCCAGTTCCGCGTCCTCGCCGATGCCCGCGCAGTCGTACGGGTCCTTGAGCCAACCGTCCGGCAGGACAACCCTGTTGTTCCCCGAGGTCCGTCCACGCGGCCCGTCGGCGCCCGCCGGCCAGGGCTGGTCGAGGTCCAACTCGTCGAGACCGGAACGGAGTTCCTCCAGGGAGGAGGTGATGGCGAGGCGCTTGCGCATCTCCGAGCCGACCGCGAAGCCCTTGAGGTACCAGGCGACGTGCTTGCGGAAGTCGATGACACCGCGGGCCTCGTCGCCGATCCACTCGCCGAGGAGCGTGGCGTGCCGGACCATCACGTCGGCGACCTCACGCAGGGCGGGGCGCGCGATGTCCTCGGTACGGCCTTCGAAGACGGCCACGAGGTCGGAGAAGAGCCACGGCCGCCCCAGGCACCCGCGTCCGACCACCACTCCGTCGCAGCCGGTCTCGCGGACCATCCGCACCGCGTCCTCGGCCGACCAGATGTCACCGTTGCCGAGGACGGGGATCTCCGGCACATGCTCCTTGAGCCGGGCGATCGCGTCCCAGTCCGCGGTGCCGCCGTAGTGCTGGGCGGCGGTGCGGCCGTGCAGCGCGATGGCCGTCACGCCCTCCTGCACGGCGATCCGGCCGGCGTCGAGGTAGGTGATGTGGTCGTCGTCGATGCCCTTGCGCATCTTCATCGTGACGGGGAGGTCACCGGCCCCGCTCACCGCCTCGCGCAGGATCGCGCGCAGCAGATTCCGCTTGTACGGCAGTGCCGAGCCGCCGCCCTTGCGCGTCACCTTGGGGACCGGGCAGCCGAAGTTCAGGTCGATGTGGTCGGCGAGGCCCTCGTCCGCGATCATGCGGACGGCCTTGCCGACGGTCGCCGGGTCGACGCCGTACAGCTGGATCGAGCGCGGCTTCTCGGTCGCGTCGAAGTGGATCAGCTGCATGGTCTTCTCGTTGCGCTCGACCAGCGCCCGGGTGGTGATCATCTCGCTCACGAACAGGCCCTTGCCACCGCTGAACTCCCTGCACAGGGTGCGGAAGGGCGCGTTGGTGATCCCGGCCATGGGGGCCAGGACGACGGGCGGCTGCACGGTGTGCGGCCCGATCTGCAGGGTCGTGTTCGAGGTGGGAGCGATCGTGGGCATTCCCCCATTGTGGCGTACGGCGGCCCGTGCCCGGCCGACTGATCTTGTACCGACCATTAGTTAGACGCACTATCGATGTCGGCGTACGATGGCTCGCATGCCCGAGTCCAGCTTCCGCCGACGTCTGCTGGTCCTCGCGATCTGCTGTATGAGCCTGCTGATCGTGAGCCTCGACAACACCGTGCTGAACGTCGCCCTGCCGTCCATGCAGCACGAACTCGACACCACCACGTCGGGTCTGCAGTGGACCATCGACGCGTACACGCTGGTGCTCGCCTCGCTCCTGATGCTGGCCGGCTCCACGGCCGACCGGATCGGCCGCAAGCGGGTCTTCGTCGCGGGCCTGGTCGTCTTCACGATCGGCTCGGTGCTGTGCTCGATGGCCCCGAACCTGGAGGCGCTGGTCGCCTTCCGCATGGTGCAGGCGGTGGGCGGCTCGATGCTCAACCCGGTCGCCATGTCGATCATCACCAACACCTTCACCGACCCCCGTGAGCGGGCCAGCGCGATCGGGGCGTGGGGCGCGGTCGTCGGTATCTCCATGGCGGCGGGACCGCTGGTGGGCGGACTGCTCGTGGACACCGTCGGCTGGCGCTCGATCTTCTGGATCAACGTCCCGGTCGGTCTCGCCGCCCTCCTGCTCACCCTCCGCTTCGTCCCCGAGTCCCGCGCCCCCAAGGCCCGCCGCACCGACCCGGTCGGCCAGCTCCTGGTGATCGCGCTGTTCGGCTCGATGACGTACGCGATCATCGAGGCGCCGAACACCGGGTTCGGCGCGGTCCTGCCGTACGCCGTGCTGGCGCTCGCCGCGCTGATCGGGCTGCTGGCGTACGAGCCCCGGCGTGCCGAGCCGCTGATCGATCTGCGGTTCTTCCGGTCGGCGCCGTTCAGCGGGGCCACGGTGATCGCGATCAGCGCGTTCGCGGCGCTGGGCGGGTTCCTGTTCCTGTCGACGCTGTACCTGCAGAACGTCCGCGGTCTCGACGCGATGCACGCCGGCCTGTGGATGCTGCCGATCGCGGCCCCCGCGTTCCTGTGCGCCCCGCTGTCCGGACGGCTGGTCGGCCGGCACGGACCGCGGCTGCCGCTGCTGGTCGCCGGCGTCTCGATCACCGCGAGCGGGGTGCTGTTCGCCGCGTTCGACGCGGAGACGTCCAACGGCACCCTGCTGATCGGGTACGTGCTGTTCGGCGTCGGCTTCGGCTTCGTGAACGCGCCGATCACGAACACGGCGGTGTCGGGGATGCCCCGGTCGCAGGCGGGCGTCGCCGCGGCGGTCGCTTCCACGAGCCGGCAGCTGGGGCAGACGCTGGGAGTCGCCGTGGTGGGGGCCGTGCTGGTGGCGGGCGTCGGGTCCTCCTCGTACGCCGACACGTTCGTCTCCGCCTCGGTGCCGGCCTGGTGGATCATCGCCGGGTGCGGGCTCGCGGTGCTGGTGCTGGGTGCGGTGACGAGCGGGGCCTGGGCCCGTGGGACCGCTCAGCGGACCGCCGAGCGGCTGGAGTCGGTCGAGGTGCGCGAGGCGGCGAGGGTGGGCGCGTAGTCCGGCGGGTGCGGGTGCGTCGTGGCTGGTCGCGCTCGCGCGGCGGAGCCGCATACCGCTGCAGCCCCGCGCCCGTGAGCGGGTCCGGCTGTACGCGGCGCCTGGCGTTGGACCTCGCCGTCGCGCCTGAAGCCGGTACCGGCCTGCGTACGACCGGAGCCGACCGCTGACGCGGTGGATCAGGACGACCTGGCGACCGCGATCGCGTGCAGTTCCTCCAGCCGCTTCCGCGACTCCTCGTCCGCCGGCGTGTACGTGACCATGCGCGGGCCCAGGTCCGGCCCGAGCCACAGGTCGGTGTGGATGACGGAGACCCGGCCGACGTAGGGGTTGCGGAACTCCTTCTGCTTGCTGCGGTGCGAGACCACCTCGTGCCGGTCCCACGCCTCGCAGAACTCCGGGGACTCCGCGCGCAGCCGCTTCAGCAGCATCTTCCAGGCGGGTTCGGCGAGATGGTTGGCCATGGCGGCGCGCAGCCGGGCGGCCATGAGGCGGCGGGTCTCCTCCAGGTGCACGATCGACCCGGCCCACTCCTCGTTCGTGTAGCAGAGGACCATGCAGTTGCGGTCCTCCGGCGGCACCGCGTCCAGGTCGCACAGGAGCAGGCCGTAGGTGCGGTTGTGGGCGAGGATGTCGTAGCGGCTGTTCTGCACACAGGCCGGAAGCGGCTCCAGCTGCTCGATCAGCTGGCGCAGTGCGGGGGTGATCGACGGGCAGCTGGTGGCCGGCGTCGGGTCCGCCGCCCCGGCGAGCTGGAAGAGGTGGGCGCGTTCGCTCGGGTCGAGCAGCAGGCTGCGGGCGAGGGCGTCCAGGACCTGCACGGAGACCTGGATGTCCCGGGCCTGCTCCAGCCAGGTGTACCAGGTCACGCCGACCGCGGAGAGGTGGGCGACCTCCTCGCGGCGCAGACCGGGGGTGCGGCGCCGGCGGCCGCGGGGCAGGCCGACCTGCTCGGGCGTGATGTGCTCGCGGCGGTGGCGCAGGAACGCGGCGAGCTCGTGCCGCCGGATGTCCGCGGGAGCCGCCGTCATTGTCTCCTGGACCGTCATCGTCATGCCTCCAGCGTGCCGCCCCGCGGACCCTGTTTCCAGGTACTCCTTCTACCAGGATAAAGACACTCTGGTACCCGTCTGACGGGAAGCGGAGGCTGGTCTCCGTGAGTACCCAAACCACCATCCCAGGCCAGGTCCGCACCGCGAGCGCGCCACCCGTGCTCGGCGGCCTCGGACTCTTCACCGTGCTGCTCGGCGCGGCACTCCCCCTCATCGACTTCTTCATCGTCAACGTCGCCCTGCCCACCATCGGCCACGACCTCGCGGCGAGCGAGTCGGTCCTCGAACTCGTCGTCTCCGGCTACGGGTTGGCGTACGCCGTCCTCCTGGTCCTCGGCGGGCGGCTCGGCGATCTCTTCGGCCGCCGCCGGCTCTTCCTCGGCGGCATGGCGGCCTTCGGACTGACCTCGCTGGCCTGCGGGCTCGCCCCCACCGCGTGGACCCTGGTCGCGGCCCGGGTCGCGCAGGGCGCGGCGTCCGCGGCGATGCTGCCGCAGGTGCTGGCGACGATCCAGGCGGCGACGGCGGGACAGCGGCGCGCGAAGGCGATGGGCCTGTACGGCGCGACGGCCGGTCTGTCGATGGTGGCGGGCCAGATCCTCGGCGGGGTCCTGGTCGCGGCCGACATCGCGGGCACGGGTTGGCGCTCGGTGTTCCTGGTGAACGTCCCGGTCGTCCTCGTGGGCCTGTTCCTGGCCGCCCGTGCCGTCCCGGAGACCCGCTCGCCGAACCCGGAGCCGGTGGACGGCCCGGGTACGGTCCTGCTCGCCGCGTCCCTGCTCGCGCTGCTGGCCCCGCTGACCGAGGGCCGTTCCGCGGGGTGGCCGCTGTGGACGTGGCTGTCGCTGGTGGCGTTCCCGTTCGTGGCAGCGGCGTTCTACGCGGTGGAGCGCGGGGCGGACCGGCGGGGGCGGACACCGCTGGTGCCGCCGAGCCTGTTCCGCCTGGTGTCCCTGCGGCGCGGGCTGGTGATGATCGTGCCGTTCTCCATCGGCTTCAGCGGCTTCATGTTCGTGATCGCGGTGGCGCTCCAGCAGGGCGCGGGGCTCGGCCCGGTGCGGGCGGGGCTCGCGCTGGCTCCGATGGCGGTGGTGTTCTTCTTCGTCTCCCTCGCGGGTCCGCGGCTGGTGACGAGGTACGGGACCCGTGTGGTGACCGCGGGCGCCGGGATCCAGGCGGTGGGCGTGGGCCTGATGGCGCTGGTGGCGTGGCGCTCCTGGCCGGACCTGGGCCTGGTGGAGTTGCTGCCCGGAGCGGCGATCGCGGGGGCGGGGCAGGCCCTTCAACTCCCGGTGATCTTCCGGATCGTGCTCTCCGAGGTGCCGACCGCGAGGGCGGGCGTGGGCAGCGGGGTCATGGTCACCACCCAACAGTCCGCTCTGGCCCTGGGGGTGGCGACGCTCGGCACCCTGTTCCTGTCCCTGACCCCGGGGTTGGGCATGCGGGACGCGCTGGTGACGACACTCCTGGTGCAGCTGGTGGGCGTGGCCCTGACCGGGCTGCTGAGCCTGCGGCTGCCGAAAACGGTCGGGTGAGGCGGTTCAAGGATCGACGAACTTGCCGTGAAGAAACCGCTGTTGATGTTGGTCTTGCTGCACACTCCTAGCCGGAGGCGAGGCCATGTTGCAGATCAACACGAGCAAAGTGAGCCGCTGGGACCAACACGGACGCGAGCATGTCGTCCAGGTGCAGCGCAAAGGCGCGCAACGCACGATCAGATGCGACACCTGCGGCTGGCGCAAGAACGCGCAGTTCCTGCCGTGGCTGAAGGCGGAGGAACACCTCGCGCAGGAACACCAGGCGACGGTGGACCCGGGCGGAGGCTAACCTGCGCCTGTGCCGAAGAAGGAGCTCGCTGAACTGATCGCCGACCAGATCGCGTACAGGGCGCGATGATCGGGATCACGTTCCGGACCGACGACGTGCCCGTGGCGGACCGGTTCGACTACTGGCGGCAGCTGATGGAGCAGGCGATCGCGCCCAGCGACATGAGCAGCGAGCACGCCACGGACTTCTGGGCGGAGCAGCGGTTGCTCGAACTGGGCCCGGTGCGGGTGTGGCCGATCCGGGTGCTGCCGACGCGGTATCTGCGCAACGCGCGGATGGTGCGGCGGTCCGACCCCGAGGAGTACCACCTGTCGTTGGTGCTCGGCGGCGGGCTGGGCGTCGACCACGTGGGGCGGGCCGAGACCTACGGCCCGCACGACCTGTGGCTGTCGGACACCTCGCACCCCTACGACGTCCAGCCCTACGGCATGCGGCCGACCGCCGGCCTGGAGCTTCCGTTCATCACCGGGGTGGGTGTGGACTTCTCCAAGGCGTTGCTGCCCCTGCCACCGGCCCGGGTCCGGGAGCTGCTGGGCAGACGGCTGTCCGGGCGGCAGGGAACGGGCGCGCTGCTGACGGGTTTCCTCACCGGCCTGGACCGGCAGTCCGCCTTCCTGCAGCCGTCCGACGCGCCCCGCCTGGGCATGGTCCTGATCGATCTGCTGGCGGCATGGCTCGCCCAGGAGCTGGAGGCGGAGCGGGCGTTGCCGGCGGAGACCCACCGCCGGGTCACGGTCGCCCGTGTCCGGGCCTTCATCCGGCAGCATCTGCACGACCCCGAGCTACGGCCGCCGATGATCGCCGCCGCGCACCACATCTCCCTCAGCTATCTGCACCGGCTCTTCCAGGAAGAGGGGTCCGGCGAGACGGTGGCCGCCTGGATCCGCGGCCGGCGGCTGGCGGGCGCTCACCTCGATCTCGCGGACCCCGCGCTGCGCTCCACACCGGTGCACACCATCGCGGCCCGCTGGGGCATCCCCCGCGCCTCCGACTTCACCCGCGCCTTCCGCGCCGCGTACGGGATCTCGCCCACCGAACACCGGCTCCAGGCGCTGCGCGAGGGCGAGCAGACGCCGTACGAGACCCCTGACGACAGGACCTAGGCCCGCAGTCCCCGTACGAGCATGTCCACCACCGCCGTGAAGTCGTCCCACACCTCCGGCCGCTCCCATTCCCGGGCGTAACCGGGGTCGTGGAAGCGGCCGGTGGCGTGGAAGAGGGCGCGGGCCGTGGTGGCCGGGTCGGGGGCGGTGAAGGTGCCCGCCGCGACGCCGGCCCGCACGATCTCGGTCAACTGGTCGGTCAGCTCGGTGAGGTGGGCGCCGACCACCTCACCGGTGTCCGCGGCCAGCACCGAGTAGGTGGCGAAGAGTTCGGGGTCGTCGCCCGCCTTGCGGCGCTTCGCCTCCAGGAGCGCCGCGAGCCAGTCGCGCAGCCGGGTCTGCGGGTCACGGTCGGTGGCCGCGACGATGCCGGCCAGTTCCTCCGTCGTCCGGTCCAGCCAGCGCTTGGTCACGGCCTCCCGCAGCGCCGCCTTCGTACGGAAGTGCCGGTAGACACTGCCGTGGCTGACGCCGAGCGCGCGGGCCACGTCGACCACGGTCGCCTTCGCCGGGCCGTGGCGGCGCAGCACGTCCTCGGTGGCCTCGAGGATGCGCTCGGCGGTCAGGGTCTCGCTGGTCGGAGGCATGCGTAGACGGTACCCGGGACCGCGATCAGCGCTCGCTGTCGAGCATGGCCATCTGTGCGGGGGCGTACCGCTCGCCGGCCGCCGCGTCCGCGGGTACGGCGGCCTCGATGGCGGCGAGGTCGGCCGCGTCCAGGGTCACGTCCAGGGCGCCGAGTGCCTCGTCGAGCCGCTCGCGGGTGCGGGCGCCGATCAGCGGCACGATGTCCTCGCCGCGGGAGGCCACCCAGGCGATGGCGATCTGCGCGACGGAGACGTCCTTCTGCTCGGCGATCTTGCGCAGGGCGTCGACGAGCGTGAGGTTGTGCTGGAGGTTGTCGCCCTGGAAGCGGGGCGAGTGGGCGCGGAAGTCGTTCGCGGCGAACCCCTGCCCGGCCGCGACATGGCCGGAGAGCAGTCCGCGCGAGAGCACGCCGTACGCGGTGACGCCGATGCCCAGTTCGCGCAGGGTGGGCAGGATCTCCCGCTCGGGGCCGCGGGAGATGAGCGCGTACTCGATCTGGAGGTCGGCGATCGGGGCGGTGGCGGCGGCCCGGCGGATGGTGTCGGCGCCGACCTCGCTGAGCCCGATGTGGCGGACGTATCCCTTCTCGACCAGTTCCGCTATCGCGCCGACGGTCTCCTCGATCGGCACGTCCGGGTCGAGCCGGGCGGGGCGGTAGACGTCGATGTGGTCGACGCCGAGGCGCTGGAGGGAGTACGCGGCGAAGTTCTTGACGGCGGCCGGGCGGCCGTCGAAGCCGTTCCAGGAGTCGTCCGGGCCGCGCAGGGCACCGAACTTCACGCTGGTCAGCGCGTTCTCGCGGAGGGCGGCCGGGGCGGTGCGCAGGGCCTCGGCGATCAGCAGTTCGTTGTGGCCCATGCCGTAGAAGTCGCCGGTGTCGAGCAGGGTCACGCCGGCTTCCAGGGCGGCGTGGACGGTGGCGATGGACTCGGCGCGGTCCGACTCGCCGTACGCGCCGGACATGCCCATGCAGCCGAGGCCGAGGGCGGAGACCTGGGGGCCGGTGGTGCCGAGGGTGCGGGGGGTCTGTGTCGTCATGCCTCCACCCTGACATGACAGCTGACAGATTTCAATATCTGTCAGCTGTCATGTGTCACAGTCGATCGTCTCTCACGCGTTCGTCGTGGCGAGCTTGGCCCCGAGCAGGACGAACGACCCCGCGAAACTCCGTCGCAGCCACGCCATCACCTTCGGCCGCCCGATCACATGGCGACGGACCGACGCCGCCAGCACCCCGTACGCGGCGAACACCGCGAAGGTGGCGAGCATGAACACCCCGCTCAGCACCAGCATCCGAAGCAGCGCGCCCGACTCCCCCGACGGCACGAACTGCGGCAGGAACGCGAAGAAGAAGATCGTCAGCTTCGGATTGAGGACGTTGATCAGCACGGCCCGGGCCACGACCCGCCCCGCGGAGACGGGAGCCGCGTCCCGCTCCACGGCGATCGCCTCCCGGTCCCGCAGCGTCGCCCACGCCATCCACAGCAGATACGCGACACCGGCGTACTTCAGCACCTGGAACGCCGTCGCGCTCGCGTGCAGCAGCGCCGCCACCCCGGTGATCGCCGCCACCATGTGCGGCACGATCCCCAGGGTGCAGCCGAACGCCGCGACGACACTCGCCCGCCGCCCCCGCGACAGCCCCGCCGCGAGCGTGTAGACGACACCGGTACCAGGAGTGGCGACCACGACGAGGGTGGTCAGCAGAAACGCGAGACTCATGCGGACCACCCTGCCGCGGCCGGCGGTCGCCCCACAGGGCCAATCGCGCGCCTCCATGACGGACCAATCGAAGGCGCCAACCGGCCTGGACACCAAGGGACTTACCCGGAACTCGGCACTCCGGGATTTACTGGCCGGATGACTGACAGGAACGGAACACTCGCCGGCAAAGTCGTGATGATCACCGGCGCGTCCAGCGGGATAGGCGAGGCCGCCGCCCGGCTGTTCGCGGCGGAGGGGGCGGCCGTGGTCCTGATGGCCCGGCGCGAGAAGACCCTGGACCAGCTCGCCGAGGAGATCGCCGCGGCGGGCGGCCGGGCGGCGGTCAGCGCGGGCGACGTCGCGGACGCCGAGGACGTCCGGCGCGCGGTGGCCACCGCGACGGAGCGGTTCGGGGCGCTGGACGGGGCGTTCAACAACGCCGGATACGCCGGCGACAAGATCGCTCCCCTGCACGAACTCGACGAGGCCCACTTCGACCGCGTCATGGACGTCAACGTGCGCGGCACCTGGAACTGTCTGCGCGCCCAGATCCCGGTGATGCTGGCGGCCGGCGGGGGTGCCGTCGTCAACACCGCCAGCACGGCCGCGATGGGGGCGACCGGCGCCCCGGTGCCCTATGTCGCCGCCAAGCACGCGGTGCTCGGTCTGACCCGGGCGGCCGCGGCGGAGTACGCCGAGCGCGGCATCCGGATCAACACCCTCCTGGTGGGCACGACCCGTACCGAGATGATCGCCCAGGCCGTCGAGGGCCGCCCGGAGCTCGCGGAGCACTTCGTCGCCCGGCAGATGCAGAAGCGGATGGCCGAACCCGCCGAGATCGCCGAGGCGGCGCTGTGGCTGCTCAGCGACCGCGCCTCCTTCGCCACCGGCTCCGCCCTCGCGGTGGACGGCGGCCACACCGCCAACTGACCCAGGCCCTGTCGTCACATCCCCGCCTGGCTCGCGACGCCATGCGCGCTCCCCCACTGCCTCAAGGGCGTGGGAGGGGCCGCCACTCGCCGCACGGGTCACGGACCCGCGTACGACCAGTACGAGGGCCCGCGCCCGGATACACCGAAGCCCCCGCGTCCGTCGAGGACGCGGGGGCTTCGGATGCCCGCCGCCGAGCGCGGTCGAGCGAGAGCGCGAAGGGTGTCAGCAGCCGATCAGACGGCTCGCCAGGTAGCCCTCGATCTGGTCCAGCGACACGCGCTCCTGCTTCATCGAGTCACGCTCGCGGACGGTGACCGCGTTGTCCTCGAGCGTGTCGAAGTCGACCGTGACGCAGAACGGCGTACCGATCTCGTCCTGGCGACGGTAGCGGCGGCCGATGGCGCCGGCGTCGTCGAACTCGATGTTCCAGTTCTGGCGCAGCGCCTGGGCCAGGCCCTTGGCCTTCGGGGACAGTTCGGGGTTGCGGGACAGCGGCAGCACCGCGACCTTCACCGGGGCCAGCCGGTGGTCCAGGCGCAGCACGGTGCGCTTCTCCAGCTTGCCCTTGGCGTTGGGCGCCTCGTCCTCGACGTAGGCGTCGAGGAGGAACGCCAGCATCGCGCGGCCGACACCGGCCGCGGGCTCGATGACGTACGGCGTCCAGCGCTCCTGGGCCTCCTGGTCGTAGAAGGAGAGGTCCTGGCCGGAGGCCTTGGAGTGCGCGTTGAGGTCGTAGTCGGTGCGGTTGGCCACACCCTCGAGCTCGCCCCACTCGTTGCCGCCGAACTGGAAGCGGTACTCGATGTCAGCGGTGCGCTTGGAGTAGTGGGAGAGCTTCTCCTGCGGGTGCTCGAACCACCGCATGTTCTCCTCGCGCATGCCGAGACCGGTGTACCAGTTCCAGCGCTGCTCCATCCAGTACTCCTGCCACTTCTCGTCCTCACCCGGCTTGACGAAGAACTCCATCTCCATCTGCTCGAACTCGCGGGTGCGGAAGATGAAGTTGCCGGGCGTGATCTCGTTGCGGAAGGACTTGCCCATCTGCGCGATGCCGAACGGGGGCTTCCTGCGCGAAGTGGTCTGCACCTGGGAGAAGTTGGTGAAGATGCCCTGTGCGGTCTCGGGGCGCAGGTACGCGATCGAGCCGGTGTCCTGGGTCGGGCCGAGGTGCGTGGAGAGCAGACCCGAGAACTGCTTGGGCTCGGTGAACTGGCCCTTGTTGCCACAGTGCGGGCAGTTGATGTCCGCCAGGCCGTTCTCCGGCAGGCGGCCCTTCTTGGCCTCGTACTCCTCCTCCAGGTGGTCCGCGCGGAACCGCTTGTGGCAGGAGGTGCACTCGGTCAACGGGTCGGAGAACGTGGCGACGTGGCCGGAGGCCACCCAGACCTCGGGGGCCAGGATCACGGACGAGTCGATACCGACGACGTCCTCGCGCGAGGTCACCATGTAGCGCCACCACTGGCGCTTCAGGTTCTCCTTGAGCTCGACACCCAGCGGTCCGTAGTCCCAGGCGGCCTTCTGGCCGCCGTAGATCTCACTGCAGGGGAATACGAAGCCACGGCGCTTGCTCAGGCTGACGATGGTGTCGATCTTGTCGGCGGCCACGGTGCTCTCTTCATTACGACGACGGGCGACGAAGCATGTCTGCGATCGAGCAGTGCTTCAGAGCGAATGCTTCAGGTTACCGGCGGTGCCTGCCCCTCAATCAAATCGGTTCGGTCTACGGGCCCTCACAGGCCTCCTACCACGCTTTGTTGACAACCGTTTCCATATTTGTTGAAAATGACTGTCATGAACGTACGACGACATCACATATCCGGGATCGCGCTCGCGGCGGCCACCGCTCTCGGCCTCGGGACCCTGTCCGCCTGCTCGACCGACAGCGCCGCGGCCGGCAACACGGACAAGTTCGACGTCGTCGCGTCGTTCTACCCGATGCAGTACCTCGCCGAGCAGATCGGCGGCGACCACGTGAACGTCACCACGCTCACCGAGCCCGGCCAGGAACCGCACGACCTGGAGCTCAGCACCAAGCAGACCGCCGAACTCGGCGAGGCGGACGCGGTGCTGTACCTCAAGAGCCTCCAGCCGGCCGTCGACGAGGCCGTCTCCCAGTCCGAGGTCAAGTCGAAGATCGACGCGGCGACGCTGACCAAGCTCGAGGACCACGGCGACGTCGAGCACGAGCACGGAGCCGGGGAAGAGCACGCCGGGGAAGAGGAGGAGCACGCCCTCGACCCGCACATCTGGCTCGACCCGGTGAAGTACCGCGAGGTCGCCGAGGGCGTCGCCAAGGCCTTCGAGAAGGCCGACCCCGACCACGCGGCCGACTACCGGAAGAACGCCGCCGCGCTGACGAAGAAGCTCGACACCCTCGGCACCGCCTACGAGGACGGGCTGAGGAACACCGCGACCAAGGTCTTCTTCACCAACCACGCCGCCTTCGGCTACCTCGCCGAGCGCTACGGCCTCACCCAGGAGGCCATCTCCGGCCTGGACCCGGAGAGCGAGCCCAGCCCGGCCCGGATCAAGGAGCTCCAGACCGAGGCCAGGGCCGACGGTGTGACCACTGTGTTCTACGAGACACTGGTGTCCGACAAGACCGCGAAGACCCTCGCCTCGGACGCGGGACTGAAGACCGATGTCCTCGACCCGCTCGAGGGGATCACCGACAAGTCCAAGGGCGACGACTACTTCCAGGTCATGGAGTCCAACCTCTCGGCGCTCAAGACAGCACTCGGCGCCAAGTGATCGTTACGGAGGCCCTCGTGAGCGAACCCGTCATCGAGCCCGTCATATCGATGCGTGGTGTCCGCGCCGACCTGGGCGCACGCCCCGTCCTCCGCGGCATCGACCTCACCGTCCACCGCGGTGAGGTCGTCGCGCTGCTCGGCGCCAACGGCTCGGGCAAGTCGACGGCCGTGCGCAGCGTCATCGGCCAGGTGCCGGTCGCGGCCGGCGAGATCGAGCTGTTCGGCACCCCGCGCCGCCGGTTCCGCGACTGGGCGCGCGTGGGCTACGTCCCGCAGCGCACCACGGCCGCGGGCGGCGTGCCCGCCACCGTGACCGAGATCGTCGCCTCCGGCCGCCTGTCCCGGGCCCGCTTCGGCGTGCTGCGCAAGGCGGACCACGCGGCCGTGCGCCACGCCCTGGAGCTGGTCGGCATGGCGGACCGCGCCAAGGACTCCGTGAACGCCCTCTCCGGCGGCCAGCACCAGCGGGTGCTCATCGCCCGCGCGCTGGCCTCCGACCCCGAACTGCTGATCATGGACGAGCCGATGGCGGGCGTCGACCTCGCCAGCCAGGAGGTGCTGGCACGGACCCTGCGCGAGCAGGTGGCGCAGGGCGCGACCGTCCTCCTCGTCCTCCATGAACTGGGCCCCCTGGAGCCGCTGATCGACCGCGCGGTCGTCCTGCGCGACGGCTGCGTGATGCACGACGGCCCGCCCCCGAAGGCCCTCGGCCAGCACGCGCTGCCCGGCCACGACCACGTACACCCGCACGCGGCCCACGACGCCGAACCGATCCGGACGGGGCTGCTGAGCTGATGGAATTCCTGAACTACGCCTTCATGCAACGGGCTCTGCTCGCCGCCGTCCTCGTCGGCATCACGGCCCCCGCGATCGGCATCTACCTGGTCCAGCGCCGCCAGGCCCTCATGGGCGACGGCATCGGCCACGTCGCGATGACCGGCGTCGGCCTCGGCTTCCTGCTCTCCTGGTCACCGGTGTGGACGGCGACCGTCGTGTCGGTCCTCGGCGCGGTCCTCATGGAGCTGATCCGCTGGTTCGGCCGCACCCGCGGCGACATCGCCCTCGCGATGCTCTTCTACGGCGGTATGGCCGGCGGCGTGATGTTCATCAACCTCGCGCCGACGGGCTCCAACGCGAACCTGACTTCCTACCTGTTCGGATCGCTCTCGACGGTCTCCCAGGACGACGTCACCGCGATCTGTGTGCTCGCCGCCTTCGTGGTGTTGGTCACCCTGGGCCTGCGCCGGCAGCTCTTCGCGGTCAGCCAGGACGAGGAGTTCGCACGCGTCACGGGACTGCCGGTGCGCGCCCTGAACCTGCTGACCGCGATCACGGCGGCCGTGACGGTGACGGTGGCCATGCGCGTGGTCGGCCTGCTCCTGGTGTCGGCCCTGATGGTGGTGCCCGTGGCGGCCGCGCAGCAGCTCACCCGCAGCTTCGCGGCGACCTTCGCGATCGCCGTGGCCATCGGCGTCAGCGTGACCATCGGCGGCACGGTGACCTCGTACTACCAGGACGTCCCGCCCGGCGCGACGATCGTGCTGCTGACCATCGGCGCGTTCATCGTGCTGACCGTCCTGGCGACCCCGCTGGCCCGGCGCCGAGCCCGTCAGGCGGCCGCGGCACAGCCCGGCGGCGACCCGGCGGAGTGCACGATTCCGGCCAGCCGGGAGGGGACCGGAAAGGTCGGCGTCTGACTCCGCACAGACCGGGCTGGCACAATGGCCCGGCAAGTGCAGACGTGAGGAGGCAACCGGTGACGACCGCTGGACCGCCCGTAAAGGGCCGCGCGACCCGACAGCGGGCCGCCGTGGCGGCGGCGCTCGACGAGGTCGACGAGTTCCGCAGCGCGCAGGAACTCCACGACATGCTCAAGCACAAGGGCGACTCGGTCGGCCTGACCACGGTCTACCGCACGCTCCAGAACCTCGCCGACGCGGGCGAGGTCGACGTTCTGCGCACCTCCGACGGGGAGTCCGTCTACCGCCGCTGCTCGACCGGCGACCACCACCATCACCTGGTGTGCCGGGTGTGCGGCAAGGCCGTCGAGGTCGAGGGCCCGGCGGTGGAGAAGTGGGCCGAGGCGATCGCCGCGGAGCACGGCTACGTCAATGTGGCGCACACGGTCGAGATCTTCGGCACATGCGCGGACTGCGCGGGGCGCGCCGGGGGGTGACCCGAGCGGATGCGGCCGCGGGCCGTTTCCACGAGCGGGAGACCCTGGGTGGTCTCCCGCAGTGTCGACGGCCCGGGTGAACGCGCGGCGGCTACGAGGTGGACTGCTGGTCGGGAGTCCTTCCCTGCATGGCCAGGAGTTCCTCGTTCGGGATCGCGCCACCGAAGCGGCGGTCCCGGGAGGCGAACTCCACACACGCCCGCCACAGGTCGCGGCGGTCGAAGTCCGGCCACAGCACGTCCTGGAAGACCATCTCGGCGTACGCGCTCTGCCACAGCAGGTAGTTGGACGTGCGCTGCTCGCCGCTGGGGCGCAGGAACAGGTCCACTTCCGGCATGTCCGGGTAGTAGAGGTACTTCGCGAAGGTCTTCTCGTCGACCTTCGACGGGTCGAGCCGCCCGGCCCGGACGTCCTCCGCCAGTGCCTGCGCCGCGTCGGCGATCTCGGCACGGCCGCCGTAGTTCATGCAGAAGTACAAGGTGAGCTTGTCGTTGTCCTTGGTCTGCTCCTGGGCGATCTGGAGCTCCTTGGCGACCGACTTCCACAGCTTGGGCATCCGGCCCACCCAGCGCACCCGGATACCGAGCTCGTCGAGGGTGTCGCGGGTCTTGCGGATGAAGTCACGGTTGAAGTTCATCAGGAAGCGCACCTCGTCGGGCGAGCGCTTCCAGTTCTCGGTGGAGAAGGCGTACAGCGAGATGGCGCCGACGCCGATCTCGACCCCGCCCTGAAGCACGTCGAGAACGCGCTCGGCACCGACCTTGTGGCCCTCGGTGCGCGGCAGCCCGCGCTCCTTGGCCCATCGGCCGTTCCCGTCCATGACGATCGCCACATGCTTGGGGACGAGCTCCCCGGGCAGCTTCGGCGGACGGGCGCCGGACGGGTGCGGCTCCGGCGACCTGTACTCGCGCCGCTGGCGCCCCAACAGCCGGCCTACCACCATGTGCTTCTCGATTCCTCTTCGGCTTACTTCTCTACGTAACGCAGCGAGCGGAGCCCGCGTTCCAGATGCCAGTGCAGGTAGGCGGAGACCAGCCCGCTGCCCTCCCGCACGTGCCGCGGCTCGCTCGCGTCCGCGGTCTCCCAGTCTCCCGTAAGCAGCGCGCCGAGGAGTTCCAGGGTCTGCGGCGAGGGTACGACGCTCCCCGCCACCCGGCAGTCCCCGCAGACGGAACCGCCCGAACCGACCGAGAAGAACCGGTTCGGCCCGGGCAGACCGCACTTGGCGCAGTCGTTGAAGCTCGGGGCGTATCCGTTGACGGCGAGGGAGCGCAGCAGGAAGGCGTCGAGCACCAGGTTCGGGGCGTGCTCACCCCGGGAGAGCGTCCGCAGGGCGCCGACGAGCAGCAGGTACTGCTGTACGGCCGGCTCGCCCTCGTGGTCGGTGAACCGCTCGGCCGTCTCCAGCATGGCCGTCCCGGCGGTGTACCGGGAGTAGTCGCTGACGATGCCGCCGCCGTACGGCGCGATGGTCTCGCTCTGGGTGCACAGCGGCAGTCCGCGCCCGACCAGCTCGCTGCCGCGCGCGAAGAACTGCACGTCGACGTGGGAGAAGGGTTCGAGCCGCGCCCCGAACTTGGACTTGGTGCGCCGGACACCGCGGGCCACCGCCCGTACCCGTCCGTGACCGCGGGTGAGCAGGGTGATGATGCGGTCGGCCTCGCCGAGTTTCTGGGTGCGCAGCACGACGCCGTCGTCACGGAAGAGGCTCATCGCTCACTGCCGTGGTCGCGGAACAGGCTCATGGGTCCATTCTCCCGTACGCGCCGGGGTCAGCGGGCACGGTCGGGGTGGCTGATGGTGTCCCAGGGGGCCAGGTTCCAGGGGCTGTCCCTGTTGGCGGGGTCGAGGAGGGCGCGGAGGTGGGCGTCGGCGGTCGTCTGCGGGGCGGGGGCGTCGGGGGTGCCGTCCAGCCCGTCCTTCCACACCTTGCGGCCCAGCAGATAGTCGTCGGCGTACTCCTGCCAGGAGGCGTACGCCGACACCACCGCCGGCACGATGTTCTTCAGGGCGGTCCAGGCCTCGCCCTCGGTGATCATCCCGGCGGCGAAACCGCGCCGGGAGATGTCGACGTACAGGGCGGCGTCCCAGGCGAGCGGTGAGACGCCGAGGAGGCGCTGGGCCCGGGCGCGGTAACCGGAGCGGGCCAGCTCGTCGAGCCGGTCGGCCAGCCCGTCCCGCGAGGTGATCTCCCACTGCTCGGCCAGCCAGCGCCGGGCACCGTCGTCGTCGCTCCGCGTGAACGGGTACAGGGTGGTCCGCGAGGCGCTCCGGTCCCGGCTCACCGGCGCGCTCAGCGACACCATCCAGAGCTGGTGCGTGGTGAGCGGCGGCACGGGAGGACGGTCGGTGGCCTTCCGCCTCGCTCTCGTCCATCTGCGTATGCTCCACAGGCCCATGCGCCCGCACCCTACGACACCGGCGTCAAGGCACCTCACCCCGGCTGCGGGCGTTGGCATGCGCGTTCGCCGCGCTGAGCCGCTCGGCGGGGGTGGCCCGGCGGACGGTGTCCGGGGCCGCGTCCCACTCCTTTCCGCCGCCGTACGGTCTGAGTTGTACGTACGGTCCTTCGTGCCCCATGACGATGCCGACCTTTCCGCTCCGGGTGTCCATGACGTGGCTTCCGACGGGGGGTTTCATTTCCGCTCCTCTTTCTCCACCGTCACGTGGATCCCCCGCCGTTTCGAGTTTCACGCTTTTCCCCTGCGGCACCCCGCTGTGCTCCTACACTCGGCAGGAGTCTGTGCACGCCAAGGGCGGGGTGGCACAGGGGCGTTGGCAGTTGGAGCAGGAAAGCCACGGCGGGAAAGCGGTGGGGGAATTGTGCGGCGGATATCACGCCCTACGCCACGCCGATTGGTTCGACTGCATTCGAGCGCATTCGAGTTCACCGGAACTGCGGAGGGTGCCCCAGCGCCGCGATCAGGGTGTCGATTTTCGGCGGGGTGCCTGGGAGGGCGGGCCGCGTACCTGGGGAAAACCCCCGATCGACAAGGGAGTTGACCGGATGGGGGGCGCGAGGAAGATCCGCGAGGCTCGTGCCATGACGCAGATCAAGCGCAACGCCGCCCTCGTAGCCGTCACCGCCGTCGCCCTCGGGATGGTCACCCCGCTGGCCGTCGCGGTGGAGCAGGCGCCCGCCCTCGACTGGAAGAAGTGCGCCGGCTCCGCCCTCGACCCCCGTCAGCAGTGCGCCACTCTTGAGGTGCCCATGGACTACGCCCACCCGGACGGCCGGAAGATCGGGTTCGCCGTCTCGCGGATCCCGAGCGAGAACCCGGCCGCCCGGCGTGGGGCGCTGTTCCTGATCCCCGGCGGTCCGGGCGGGTCGAGCCTCAACGACCCCTCGAACAAGGGGCAGAAGCTGCCCCAGGAGGTACGGGACGCCTACGACCTCATCGGGTTCGCGCCTCGTGGGCTCGCGCCCTCCACCGCCGTCGACTGCGGGCTGGAGCACGCGGACCTCGCCCTCTCCAAGCTGCGGCCGTGGCCCGCCGCGGACGGGTCCGTCGACGGCAACATGGCCACCGCCCGGCGGCTGGCGGACGCCTGTGCGGCGAACGGCGGTGAGCTCGTCCAGCACCTCAGCACCCGTAACGAGGCCCGCGACCTCGACCGGCTGCGGGCCGCGCTGGGCGAGCGGAGGATCTCCGCGTGGGGAGTGTCGTACGGGACGTATGTCGGCTCCGTCTACGCCCAGTTGTTCCCGGCGCGCACGGACCGGTTCGTGCTGGACAGCAACGACAACCCCGACCCGACGAAGGTCTCCAGGGGCTGGCTCGCCGCGCACGAGCAGGGCGTCGAGGACACCTTCCCGGAGTTCGCGAAGTGGGCCTCGGAGCCCGGGAATCCGTACCGTCTCGCCGGCACGGCCGCCGAGGTGCGGCCGCTGTTCCTGCGGCTGGCCGAGCGACTCGACCGGGAGCCGATCCCCTGGCCCGGCGCCAACCCCGAGGAACTGAACGGCAACGTGCTGCGCCAGACGATGCTGGACACCCTCTACGACCCGGACAACTTCCCCGCCCTGGCCGAGCTGATGCTGGCCGCCCGGAGCGGCACCGTGCCGCCCGCGCCCGCCTCGCCGCCCGAAGCGGCACTTCAGAACGTCACCGCCGTCGGCGCCGGGACCCTCTGCAACGACGTCGCGTGGCCCACCTCAACGGCGGTGTACGAGAAGGGTGTTGCGGAGAGCCGCGCGAAGTACCCGCTGACCGCCGGCATGCCGCGCAACGCGATGCTCTGCGCCGCCTGGCCCTACACGCCGAAGGAGGCGCCGGTCCGCGTCACCGACCGAGGGCCGTCGAACATCCTGCTCGTGCAGAACGAACGGGACGTCGCCACCCCCGTGAGCGGCGCCCTGAAGCTCCGCGAGGCCCTCGGCCGGCGCGCTGTCATGGTCACCGTGAACTCCACGGGCCACGGCTCCTATCTCCGCAACGGCAACGCGTGCGGGGACGAGACCGCGTCGAGGTTCCTCGCCACCGGCCGGCGTCCCGCCGCCGACGCCTACTGCCGCTGACCCGCCCTGCGGTAGGCGCGGGCCACGGCGTGGAACGCCTCCTTGGGCTCCCGGTGCCAGCCCGTGTCCGGGTCGCCGGGGCGGTCCTGCACCGCCTTGGCGATGCCGTAGCTCGCCATGTCGAGGTCATGGCGGGGGTCGCCGGGGCGGTGCGGGGCGTCCGCGGTGAGGAACTCGAACACCATCGCCGCGTACAGGTTCATCGACTCGAAGACGGCCAGGAGGTCGAGCAGGTAGGCCGCCTGGGTGCGTTCGCTGCGGACCGGGGGCGGGTCGCCCTTGATCTCCGGGGGTGTCTTGTCGTAGTCGACGATGTCCCAGCCCATGCCGCCCGCCTCGGGGGCGCCACGGTAGGTGCAGGTGCCGAACTCGGTGATGGCGACGGGCTTGCCCCAGCGCAGGTGCTGACTCAACTCCCGTACGTAGTCCTTTGGTTGCGGGAAGTACGAGTAGTAGTCGATGCCCACCACGTCGAAGAGGTTCCAGTCGACGAGGTCGATCTCCGGGGCGGAGGCGTAGCTCAGCCGGCCGTGGAAGACCCTGCGGCCGAGCACCGCCGCCTTCGCCGTGAAGCGGGCCAGGCGGCGCTGCATCCCCGCCCAGTCGACGGTGCCGTTCTGGAGGTTCTCGATGCGCTCGAAGACCGTGTCCCCCGGGATGATCCCGGGCACGAACAGCCAGAACTCGCAGCCCACGCTGAACTCGACGCTCGCGCCCTGCCGACGCAGCCGTTCCGCGAACCGGCCGGTCTCGGCGAGGTGGTCGAGGATGTCCCGCTCCGGGACGTCACCGAGGGTGGGCTGGAGCCAGATGTGCAGTCCGAGCTCGGCCGCCTCGGCGGCGGTGGCGGTGAGGCGTTCGACGCCGTCGCCGGTGACGTCGACGGTGTCGGCGTGCAGGTCGTCGCGGATGGCGCGGAGGTCCGCCCGCATCCGGTCGGCGCTCCACGCGGTGGCCGGCGTCTCACCGGCGCCGAGGGTGTAGACGACACCCCGGCGCGTCAGCCCGCCCCGCCCGGCCGCCCCGGCCCCGCCCGCGGGCAGCACCGCCCCCGCCACCCCGACCGCCGCCGCCCCGGCCAGGAACTGTGCCCGACTGATCCCCTTGGTCTTCTCCATACGGCCACTGTGGCGAGCCCGCACCCGCCCCGCCGTCCGCCGATGGTCTACGGCCCCGCAACCAAGGAATGCGTTCCGACGTCGATCTACCGAGGAGATCGTCCACACCCGCCTGTGATCTGGACCGCGACGGCGAGTTCCTGCCCCGCCGCATCCACTGCACGGAGGCGGATCCACCGAAGGAGGGCTCCGACAAGACGGGAGGCGGTTCCTACGGCACCCACAACAATGTGGGCATCGCCCGGACACCGGAGGGCACCCCGCTCCTGCTGGCCCCCGACCCGGCCAAGGCGCTTGTGAAGGCGCTCGGTTGACGGCTCACAGCCGACGCGGTGGGCCACCGGTCCGACCGGGAGGCCCGCCGCGAGGTGCGGCATCGCAGCGGCTACGCTTCCGCGCCCGCCGCGCCTGGGAACCGCCGCACATACCGCCGCTGCCACGGCGTCTCCACCGCCCGCCGGTCGTAGTGCGCCCGCACATATCCGACGGCCTCGTCCGCCGGTACGCCGTCCAGGACCGCGAGACAGGCCAGCGCCGTCCCCGTACGCCCGCGTCCGCCCCCGCAGGCGACCTCGACGCGTTCACCCGCCGCCCGCTCCCAGGCCTCGCTCAGCGCCGCGCGAGCGGCCTGCCGGTCCGCGGGGAGGCGGAAGTCGGGCCAGCGGATCCAGTGGAACTCCCAGGGGACCACGGGCGGTTGACGGCCCAGGAGGTAAAGGGCGTACGTGGGGGTCGGCGCCCCCGGTGCGAGCGGGTACCGCAGGCCACGGCCCCGCACCAGCCTGCCGGACGGCAGTCGCAGTACTCCCGCGGTGTTCTCGTCCCAGTTCTCCACGGGTCCATTCGACCATCCGCGGCCGCCATCCGGGGAAGGAAGGGTGAGCGGGCCCCCGGCCTGGTACTTGTACCCGGGAACCACGAAGACAGGGAGCCCTGATGACGATCCCCGCCCCGCTGACCGGTGTCGTCCCGCCCGTCTGCACGCCTCTGACACCGTCCCGCGAGGTGGACGTCCCGTCGCTGCTCCGGCTGGTCGACCATCTGGTGCGGAGCGGGGTGCACGGGCTGTTCGTGCTCGGTACGTCCTCGGAGGCGGCGTATCTGACGGACGCGCAGCGCCGATTGGTGGTGGAGACGGTGACGGGCCATGTGGGCGGCCAGCTCCCGGTGCTGGCGGGCGCGATCGACATGACGACACCGCGGGTCCTGGACCACGTGGCTTCCGTGGCGGCGGCGGGGGCCGACGCGGTGGTCGTGATCTCGCCGTTCTACACGAGTACGCACCCCGCGGAGATCGCCCGCCACTACCGCCTGGTGGCCGCCGCGAGCCCGGTGCCCGTCCTGGCCTACGACCTCCCGGGTGCCGTCCACAGCAAGCTCCCCGCGGAGTTGGTGCTGTCGCTCGCGGCCGAGGGAGTGCTGGCGGGTCTCAAGGACTCCAGCGGGGACCTGGGGGCGTTCCGCGAGGTCGTCGTCGGGGCCAGGACCCGGGGTGACATCGACGGCTTCAGCGTGCTGACGGGTTCCGAGCTGTTCGTGGACGCGGCACTGGCGGCGGGGGCGGACGGGGCGGTACCGGGCCTCGCGAACGTCGACCCGGAGGGCTATGTGCGGCTGGACCGGCTGTGCAGGGTGGGCGACTGGGAGCGGGCCCGGGTGGAGCAGGAGCGGCTGTGTGCGCTGTTCGGGATGGTGAAGGCGGGGGATGCGGCGCGGATGGGCGCGAGTTCGGCGGCGCTGGGGGCGTTCAAGGCGGCCCTGTATCTGCGGGGGGTCATCGCGTGCCCGGTGACCGCTGAGCCCCAGGTCCCGTTGTCGCAGCGGGAGATCGAGGGGGTGGGGAAGTTCCTGGCGGCAGCGGGGTTGCTGTGAGGGGTCGCCTTGCGGCTAGCCCTCGCGCACAGTCCCCGGCGTGACCATCCCCGACTCGTACGCCACGATCACCAACTGCGCCCGGTCACGCGCCCCCAGCTTCCCCATGATCCGGCTGACATGGGTCTTCGCGGTCAGCGGACTCAGCCCCAACGCCTCGGCGATCTCGGCGTTGTTGAGCCCCCGCCCGACCAGCACGAGCACCTCACGCTCCCGTTCCGACAAGCACTCCGGACCACTCGAGAGCGCCGGCGCGGTCGCCGGTGTCTGGCTCAGCAGGCGGGTGATCAGGCGCGCCGTCGGGCCCGGTGACAACAGCGACTCCCCCGCCGTCACCGTACGGATCGCGGCCAGCAGCTCCGCCGGTCTGGTGTCCTTCACCAGGAAACCCGAGGCGCCCGCACGCAACGCCTCGATGATGTACTCGTCGGTGTCGTACGTCGTCAGGACCAGCACCTTCACCCCGGCCAGTGCCTCGTCCGCCGCGATCAGCCGGGTCGCCTCGATGCCGTCGAGGTCGGGCATCCGGATGTCCATGACGACGAGGTCGGGCCGGGCCCGTCGCGCCAGGTCCACCGCCTCCCGGCCGGTCGCCGCCTCCCCCACCACCTCCATGTCCCGTGCCGACTCGACGAGCATCGCGAACGCGGCCCGTACGAGGGTCTGGTCGTCAGCGAGCAGCACGCGGATCGTCATCCCGTCCCTTCCTCCACAGCCGTCGTCAACGGCAGTACGGCCGTCACCTCGAAGCCGCCTCCCGCCCGCGGCCCCGCGTCGAGTGTGCCACCCACGCTGCGGGCCCTCTCGCGCATGCCGATCAGCCCGAAACCGGGACTGCCGGCATCGGCCCCCGGCCCCGTCCCCTCGTCGGCGACCGACACCCGCAGGGCGCCCCGCTCCTCGTACAACGAGACGCGGACGGCCGGCTCGGGCCCCGCGTGCCGGACCGCGTTCGTCAGCGCCTCCTGGACGATCCGGTACGCCGCGGCGCCGACGGCGGGCGGCGCCTGCCGTACCCGTACCGTCTGCTCCACCCGCGCGCCCGCCAGGCGGGCCGCCTCCACCAGGTCGGACAGGCCGTCGAGGCCGGGCAGCGGGCCGCGGTTGTCGGCCTTGACGTCCTGTTCGCGCAGCACCTCCAGCGTCGTACGCAGCTCTCCGCGCGCCGAACGACAGGTCTCCGCGATGTCCTCCAACGCCTTGGCGACCGTCTCGCGGTCGAGGCGTTCGGGGTCCGTGGAGAGCACGTGCGCGGCCACCGAGGTCTGCACGCCGATCAGGGTGATGCTGTGGGCGAGCAGGTCGTGCAGGTCCCGGGCGATCCGCAGACGCTCCTCCGCCACCCGGCGCCGGGCCTCCTCCTCGCGGGTGCGTTCGGCGCGTTCGGCGCGTTCGACGATGGCTCCGACATAGCTGCGGTGGACGCGGACCGCTTCACCGGTGATCGCGGTCGCCAGGATCCAGCCGGAGATGCGCAGCAGCTCTACGCCCCGTTCCGGATTGATCAGGAGGAGCATGATCACGCTCAGGCCGACCAGACTCGGCACCACGATCAGGGTCCGGCGCCGCGGTCCGGCCACCGCGAGGGCGTAGATGGCGACCATCGTCACCGCGATCAGCCCGGAGTGGGCGTTGTCCAGGGCGTGATAGGTGCCCTCGACGACGATGAGCGCGACGAGCGTGCCCATCGGATAGTGCCGCCGCCAGGCGAGCGTCAGCGCCGAGAGAGCGAACAGGATCCAACCGACGACGCCCGGTGTGTGCGCGTTGTCGCCCTGCGCCACGAACGCCAGCGGCACCGACGCCAGCCCGACCCCCACCGCGAACAGCCAGTCGCGCCGGGCGGGCCGGACGAGCCGCCTGCCGGGGCGGGCGCGTTGCTCCTTGGTGGTCACCACGTGCTCCATCCTCGCCGATCCGGCCCGGGGCCGGACCCCCGTGCGTGAGCCCGGAGGTCCGGCCGGCTGTGCGCGTGCGGTTCAGCGCATCCCCGCGGGCTCCGCGACCGGCTCGGGCGACTCGCCGCCCACTGCCGGTTGCTTCGACAGCGCGCCCGGCCACCACACCTTGCGGCGCAGCGCCACGCTCGCGCTGGTGACCAGATAGGTGCGGACCAGGAAGGTGTCCAGCAGCACGCCGACCGCGATGACGAAGCCCAGTTCCACCAGCTGCAGCATCGGCATGCTGGTCAGCACCGCGAACGTCGCCGCCAGGACCAGGCCCGCCGAGGCGATGACCCCGCCCGTCGTGCGCAGCGCGATCAGCGCGGCCTGCGCCGGTTCGGTGCCCTTCAGGGACTCCTCGCGCATGCGGTGCATCAGGAAGATGCCGTAGTCGACGCCCAGGGCGACCAGGAACACGAAGGACAGCAGGCCGAGCCCCGGGTCCGTGCCCTCGAAGCCGAAGACCGGGCCGAAGACCAGTCCGCCGATGCCGAGCGCCGCGCCCCACACCGCGACCACGGCCACCACCAGGATCAGCGGCGCGACGACCGACCGCAGCAGGGCCATCAGGATCAGCAGCACGGAGGCGAGGACGAGCGGTACGACGACCAGCCGGTCCCGGGCGTTGGTGTCCTTCATGTCGAGCTGCTGGGCGCTGGGTCCGCCGACGTAGGAGCCGTCGAGGCGGTCGCGCAGCTCCTTGATGGTGGCGGTCTCCCCCGCCGACTGGGGTGCGGAGCCGGCGATGACGGAGAGCTCCGTCCAGCCGTTCCCGCTGCGGCCGCGGGTCGCGCTGTCGACGCCCGGGGTGTCCCGGGCCTCGGCCAGGGCGGCGTCGGCGCGGTCGGTGGGGGCGATGACGGAGATCGGCTGGGTGCCGCGCTCGGGATAGGCCTTCCCCAGGGTCTCCAGGGCGGCGACCGCCTCGGGCTTGCTGGTGAAGGAGTCCTCCTGCTTGAGGCTGCCGGGGAGGTTCAGTGCCCCGAGCGCCAGCGTGCCGAGCAGTACCGCGCCGCCCGCGAGGACCGTCAGCGGCCGGCGTCCGGCGGAGCTGCCCATCGCGGCGAACAGCGACCGGCGGACCTTGGGCGTGCTGCCGTAGCGGGGCACCAGCGGCCAGAAGACGCGGCGGCCGAGCAGGACGAGGATCGCGGGCAGCAGGGTCATCATGGCGGCCAGCGCGCACAGGATGCCGACCGTGCCCAGCGGGCCCATGCCGCGGCTGGAGTTGAGATCGGCGGCGAGGAGGCAGAACAGACCCGCGGCGACCGTCCCGGAGGAGGCCAGCACCGCCGGTCCGCAGCCCTTCAGCGCGGCGGCCATCGCGTCGTAGGGCCGCTCGACGCGTCGCAGCTCCTCGCGGTACCGGGAGACGAGCAGCAGGGCGTAGTCGGTGCCCGCGCCGAAGACGAGGATGGTCATGATGCCGGAGCTCTGGCCGGAGACCGACGTCCCGAACCCCTGGTTCAGCCCGTAGGCGACCCCCATGGACAGATAGTCGGCCATGCCCGCGACGGCGAGCGGCACCAGCCACAGGAACGGGCTGCGGTAGATGAGGATCAGCAGCAGCGCCACGACGGCGGCGGTGGTGTAGAGCAGGGGCCCGTCGAGCGAGTTGTAGACCTCGCCGGCGTCCGTCGCGAGCGCGCCCTCGCCGCCGACGTCGACGCTCAGCCCGTCCTCGCCCTGGGCGATGTCCCTTACGTCGCCGACGAGTTGGTCGCGCTTCTCCTCGTCCGTGCCGGGCTCGGTGCTGGCCACCGGGTACATCAGGGTGGTGCCGTCCTTGGACGGGACGCCCTCCGGCCGCACAGTGAGTGGGTGCGCGCTCGCGATCTCGCCGATCTGGTCGGCGGCCGTCGCCCGGTCCGCCGCGGTCAGTCCGCCGTCGCGGTGGTAGACGACGACCATCCGGGTCGTCTCGCCGCCCGGCAACCGGTCCTGGATCTTGGCGACCTGGGTGGAGTCGGCGCTCGCCGGGAGATAGTCGACGGCCCGGTCGCGCTGCACGTCCGCGAGCTTCGACGCGAACGGCGAGGTGAGCGCCAGCACGGCGATCCACAGCCCGAGCACGAGCCAGGGCACGGCACGGCGTCCCCGGACGGTTGTCGTTGCGGCCCCCATGAGTCGGGCCTCCCCTCGGTCGGATGTCTGGTTCGGTTCCAGACTCCCGGCGGCCGGGGGCCGATTCGTCGGGCGGCAGGGCGAGTTGGGGGTTACTGCGCAGGGCGTCCTTCAGGTCCCGTTACTCCCTGGGGAGTAGCGGCGGTGGTACGACGGCGGCGGCACCGCCCGCCTGCTACGACGGGGTGCGCGCCGCCGCCAGCAGCCGCGTCACGTCGTCCGCGCAGATGGTGAGCGCGGCGCCGACCGTAGCGAGGGCGTCCCGCTCCGCGGGGGTGTAGGGCCCGTCGGCGAGGGCGATCCGTGCGCCCTGGAGGAGGACCGACTCACGGCCGGCGGGGGCGAGGTGCGGGGCCAGCGGGTCCAGCGCCTCGTGGAGCTCTATGGCCAGGCCTGCCCCGCAGGGCTCGCCGAAGACCCGTCCGGTGTCCGCGGCCAGCGCCTCGACCAGCGCCCCGAGCTGGTCCTCCGTGCAGTCGTCGAAGCCGGCGGCACGGACCGTGCAGGCGGCGGCCTCCAGCGCCGTACGGGAGCAGGTGCCGCCCGCGGCGAGCACCGCGAGGGCGACGGTGTGGACGGCGTCGCGGAGCATCGCGGAGAAGCGGGTGGTGGTCGGGTGGTCGAGGACGTCGGTGCCGAAGTGGCGCTTGCAGGCGGCGCACTCCACGACCGGACCGGTCTCGCCGCGCGGCAGCACGGGCATGCCGAGGAGGGTGAAGCGGCGCCTGCCGGTCAGCCGCTGGTAGTTGCGGTCGCCGCCGCAGCCGGGGCAGAAGAACTCCCCGTCGCCCACGGGCGTCCACGCGGTGCGGGTGCCCAGCAGGCGCGCAGCCCTGACGGCCTGGCCGTTTCGTCCCCGTCCTGGCAGCACGTCGCACCTCCGCGTAACGGCACGGCAACATCGCCGTGCTGGCGTGATGTTAGCCACATCACGCACCCGGAGTCAGCACCCCCGACGAGACCTCTCCGTGACCTGCACAGGTCGATGGCCGAAAACAGAGGTGCCCCGCTCACCGAGAAACGGCGAGCGGGGCACACCTCAGGGGCGCGGGGAACTGCGCGACCAGCCACGACGGCGCCGCAGCCGAAGCGCGACCCCGCGCGGCACCTCCTTAGCGCGCCGCTCGGTTGACCGCCGAGACGACCGCCTTCAGCGACGCACGCGTCGTGTTCGCATCGATGCCGATCCCCCACAGAACCTTGCCGTCGATCGCGCATTCGATGTAGGAGGCGGCCTGCGCGGACGCCCCCTCGCTCATCGTGTGCTCCTGGTAGTCCAGCAGCCGTACGTCGATGCCGATGGACTGCAGGGCGTCGAAGAAGGCCGAGATCGGACCGTTGCCGGAGCCCGTCAGGACGGTGTCCTGACCGTCGACCGTGGCCTCCACCTTCAGCGTGTCCACGCCGTCCGTGTCGGTCGTCGACTGGTTGTTCTTGACCTGGACGCGGCCCCACGGGTTCTCGGGGTTCGGCAGGTACTCGTCCCGGAAGGTCGCCCAGATGTCGCCGCCGGTGACCTCGCCGCCCTCGGCGTCCGTCTTGGCCTGGATCAGCTTGGAGAACTCGATCTGCATCCGGCGCGGCAGGTCCAGCTTGTGGTCGTTCTTCAGGACGTACGCGATACCACCCTTGCCGGACTGCGAGTTGACCCGGATGACCGCCTCGTAGGAGCGGCCGACGTCCTTCGGGTCGATCGGCAGGTACGGGACCGCCCACTCGATGTCGTCGACGGTGACACCCTTCGCGGCCGCGTCGGCCTCCATGGCGTCGAAGCCCTTCTTGATGGCGTCCTGGTGGGAGCCGGAGAAGGACGTGTAGACCAGGTCGCCCACGTACGGGTGGCGCGGGTGGACCTCCATCTGGTTGCAGTACTCCCACGTACGACGGATCTCGTCGATGTCGGAGAAGTCGATCTGCGGGTCGACGCCCTGGGAGAACAGGTTCATGCCCAGGGTGACCAGGTCGACGTTGCCGGTGCGCTCGCCCTGGCCGAACAGACAGCCCTCGACACGGTCGGCGCCGGCCATCAGGGCCAGCTCGGCGGCGGCGACGGCGGTTCCGCGGTCGTTGTGCGGGTGGACGGAGATGACGACGTGCTCGCGGCGGGAGATGTTGCGGCTCATCCACTCGAAGCGGTCCGCGTGCGTGGACGGCGTCGAACGCTCCACGGTGGCGGGCAGGTTGAGGATGATCTCGCGGCCCGGACCCGGCTGGTAGACGTCCATGACCGCCTCGCAGACCTCCAGCGCGAAGTCCAGCTCGGTGTCGGTGAAGATCTCCGGGCTGTACTGGTAGCCGAACTCGGTCTCGGGGCCCAGCAGCTTCTCGGCGTACTCCATCACCAGGCGGGTGCCGTCGACGGCGATCTGCTTGATGTCGTCCTTGGAGCCGCGGAAGACCACGCGGCGGAAGACGGGGGCGGTGGCGTTGTACAGGTGCACGGTGGCGCGCTTGGCGCCCTTCAGGGACTCCACCGTGCGCTCGATCAGGTCCTCGCGGGCCTGGGTCAGCACGGAGATGGTGACGTCGTCGGGGATCGCGCCCGGCTCCTCGACGATGGAGCGCACGAAGTCGAAGTCGGTCTGCCCCGAGGCCGGGAAGCCGACCTCGATCTCCTTGTAGCCCATCTTGACCAGCTGGTCGAACATCCGGCGCTTGCGCTCGGGCGACATCGGGTCGATCAGGGCCTGGTTGCCGTCGCGCAGATCCGTGGAGAGCCAGCGGGGGGCGACGGTGATCCGGTTGTTCGGCCAGGTGCGGTCCGCGATGTCGACCTGGTCGTACTGGCCGTACTTGTGGATCGGCATGGCACTGGGCTGCTGGCGGTTCGCCATGATGCGGGGGCTCCTCAGGATGTCCGGAAGGACGGCCGACGACGCAACGCCAAGCTCCGCGGGGAGGGAGTCGACCTGGACTACAGGCCCTCGCCGCGGCAGCTAAGAAGAAGCAGCCCGAAACGCATGATGCGAAGCATGTTATCCGAGCCGCGGTCCGTGCGGGGCGCTGTATCAGTATGCGGGACCCGGGGGATCAACGGGACAAAACGTGCGCCATACCACTCGGTGACGGCGACCCGGGCTCCTTATCCGCACATTTCACCAATCATGGTTGCGAGTAGTGACAGCGGCATAACACAGTGCAATGGTGCCGGGCATGACGACCCACGGGGGCTCTGAGCCCGTCTTCTGCACCGTCGTACCACCGCATGTCCTCGACAAGCTCGCCCAGGCCGAGGACCCCGCGCTCGCTGGTCCCGCCCGCAGGACCCTGGAACGCGACGCCTTCGAGCGCACCCACCGCCGGCTGACCACGGTCGTCGGCGCTCCCTCCATCGCCGCGCCGTCCGGCGCCGAGCCCGGCAAGCCGTACCGCACCGTCTACGACGCCCGGCACCGCACCGACCTGCCCGGCAAGAAGGTCCGCACCGAGGGCTCGGAGCCCGGCAAGGACGCCACGGTCAACCGCGCTTACGCCGGTCTCGGAGCCACCTTCGAGCTGTTCCTGGCGGCGTACCAGCGCGACTCCATCGACGGAGGCGGCCTCCCGCTGGACGCCACCGTCCACTACGAGGAGAACTACAACAACGCCTTCTGGAACGGCGAGCAGATGGTGTTCGGCGACGGCGACGGCGAGATCTTCCTCGACTTCACCATCCCGATCGACGTCATCGGCCACGAACTCACCCACGGCGTCACGCAGTACACGGCCAACCTCACCTACTTCGGCCAGCCCGGCGCCCTCAACGAGTCGATGTCCGACGTCTTCGGCTCCCTCATCAAGCAGCACACCCTCGGCCAGACCGCCGCCGAGGCCGACTGGCTCATCGGCGCGGGCCTGCTCGCCCCGCGCGTCACCGGCTCCGCCCTGCGCTCCATGAAGGCCCCGGGCACGGCGTACGACGACGACGTCCTCGGCAAGGACCCGCAGCCCGCGACCATGGACGACTTCGTCCGCACCGGCCGTGACAACGGCGGCGTCCACATCAACTCCGGCATCCCCAACCACGCCTTCTACCTCGCCGCCACCACCCTCGGCGGCCACGCCTGGGAGCGGGCCGGACAGATCTGGTACGACGTCCTGACCGGCGGCCGGCTGAAGAAGGACGCCCTCTTCACGGACTTCGCCGCCCTGACGGTCGAGGCGGCCAAGGACCGCTACAAGGACGGCGAGGAGCTCCAGGCCGTCCTGAAGGCGTGGGAGCAGGTCGGGGTGCGCACGGCGTAGTTCCGTACTAGACACGTCCCATGCGTATTCGAGTGCGACGTACCGGTGGATTCGCGGGGATCGAGCGTCATGCCGAGGTGGACACCTCGGGCCGGCCCGACGCCCACGAGTGGCACGCCCTGGCCGAGAAGGCGCTCGCCTCCGGCCGGGGCACACCGCCCATCGGGGTGCCCGACGGTTTCGCCTACGAGATCACCGTGGACGGCAGGACGGTGTACGCCGCCGACCCACGGCTGACCGAGGAGCAGCGCGAGCTGATCTCACGGGTCCTGAAGGAAGGGGCCTGACGGGAGGCTCGTAACCGCTTCTTCACGCCTGCCCGTTGACTTCCGTTACCAGCGGTACGGATGATCCGGCGCATGGCGAATCAAGAGCATCCGATACCCCGGTTCCCGGCCGGCTTCCTGTGGGGCGTCTCGACCTCGGCCCATCAGATCGAGGGCGCGGCGGAGCTGCGCGAGCCCTCCGTGTGGGACACCTTCACGGCCGAGCCGGGACGGGTGAAGGACGGCTCGACGGCGGCGGTGGCCGTCGACCACTACCACCGCTACCGCGAGGACGTGGCGCTCCTGGCCGGCCTGGGCGTGGACGCGTACCGCTTCTCCGTCTCCTGGCCGCGGGTGCGCGCCGAGGGCGGCCTGGACTTCTACGACCGGCTGGTCGACGAGCTGTGCGCGGCGGGCGTACGACCGGTGCCCACCCTCTTCCACTGGGACCTGCCCGCGGCCCTCCAGGAAGGAGGCGGCTGGCTGGAGCGGGACACCGCGGCGCGGTACGCGGAGTACGTCTCGGTCGTCGCCGAGCGGCTCGGTGACCGTGTCAAGAAGTGGATCACCATCAACGAGCCCGCCGAACACACCCTGTTCGGGCACGCGTTGGGCGCCCACGCGCCCGGCAAGCAGCTGATGTTCGACGCGCTGCCGGTCGCCCACCATCTGCTGCTGGCCCACGGACTGGGCGTCCAGGCCCTGCGCGCGGCCGGTGCCACCGACATTGGCATCGCCAACTCGCACGGGCCGACGTGGCCGGCGTCCCAGGAGGCCGCCGACGTGGAGGCGGCGGACTTCTACGACGTCCTGCTGAACCGGCTGTTCGCGGACCCCATCCTGCTGGGCGAATACCCCGCGGGCCTCGGTGAGTTGATGCCGGGTGACGTGGCGGCCGACCTGAAGGTCATCGGGGAGCCGCTGGACTTCTACGGCGTCAACTTCTACGCGCCGACCAGGGTGGGCGCCCCGCAGGGTGCGGACATCGAGTTCGGGGGCCTGACGATCCCGGCCGAACTCCCCTTCTCCGTGCGGCAGATCGAGGACGTCCCGGTGACCGACTTCGGCTGGCCGGTGGTGCCCGAGGCGCTGACGGAACTCCTCACCGGCTTCCGCGAGCGCTACGGCGACCGCCTCCCGCCCGTCGTCATCACCGAGAACGGCTGCTCGTACGAGGGCATCCACGACCGGGCCAGGATCGACTACCTGGACGGTCATCTCCGCGCACTGCACCGGGCGGTCGAGGCGGGTGTGGACGTACGCGGCTACTTCGTGTGGTCGCTGATGGACAACTTCGAGTGGGCCGAGGGCTACGCCCAGCAGTTCGGGCTCGTGCACGTGAACCTCGACACCCAGGAGCGGACGCCCAAGGACTCGTACGGCTGGTACCAGGAGCTGCTCCGGGCCCAGAGGTGACCACGGCCCTCACCGAGCCGGCCGACCGGGTCGGCCGGGGCTGGACGACGGCGCTCTCGCTGGCCAACGTGGCGATCTGGGTGGGCTGGTACGGCCCGCTCCAGATCCTGCTGGCCCGGCAGGCGGAGGACTTCGCGCCAGGCGCCGGGATGTCGAAGGAGTCGCTGCTGGCGTGGGTGACCGGCGTCGGCGCGGTGGTGTCACTGGCCGCCAACCCGTTCTTCGGCGCGCTGTCGGACCGCACCACGAGCCACCGGGGCCGCCGTACCCCGTGGATCGTGGCCGGTGCGGCCGGTGGCGCGCTGTCGCTGCTGCTGCTCGCGGGCGCGGGCGGGCTGTGGCTGATGATGCTCGGCTGGTGCCTGGTCCAGCTGACCCTCAACGCGGCCTTCGCGGCAGTGACCGCGGCGGTGCCGGACCGGGTGCCCCGGTTGCAGCGGGGTGCGGTGGGCGGCTGGCTGGGGGCGGCGCAGATCCTCGGGGCGGTCGCCGGTACGGGGCTGGCGACGGCGGCCGGCGGGATCGCCGCGGGGTACGCGGCCTGTGCGGCCTTCACGCTGGCGGGCGTACTGCCGTACGTGCTCCGCTACGAGGATCTGCGGCTGCCGGTGACGGACCGCCCGGCGTGGTCCGCGAAGACCTTCCTCCGCGGGTTCTGGCTGAGCCCGCGCCGCTACCCGGACTTCGCCTGGGCCTGGCTGACCCGCTTCCTGATCAACCTCAGCAACGCGCTGGTCATCCTCTACCTCCTCTACTACCTGCGGGACCGCCTCCACCACGACGACCCCGAGCGGGGCGTACTGATCCTGACCGCGGTGAACAGCGTGACACTGCTGGCCACGGTCGTGGTGGGCGGCGTCCGGTCGGACCGGTCGGGCCGCCGCAAGCCGTATGTGCGGTGGTCCGGGGTGCTGATGGCGGCGGCCACGGCCCTGCTGTCCGTGTGGCAGACCTGGCCGAGCGCGATCGTCGTGGCGGCACTGCTGGGCGTGGGCCTCGGGGTGTTCATGTCGGTCGACTTCGCGCTGATGACGGACGTGCTCCCGAAGGCGGGGGACCGCGGCAAGGACCTCGGCGTCATCAACGTGGCCAACTCCCTGCCCCAGGTCGCCGCCCCCGCCCTCGCCGCACCGATCGTGACGTACCTGGGCGGATACCGGGTGCTGTATCTGGTGGCCGCCGTGGTCGGGTTGGCGGGGGCGGTGCTGGTGGGGCGGATCAAGGGGGTGGACTAGGAGTGGACCAGCGCTGGACCAGGGCCGGTCACAGGGCGCCTGCGTCCCGGGCCGACCAGACGCTGGGGTACAGCGGGCGGAAGCCGAGCTCCCGGCGGATGCGCTCGGTGGAGGTGATGCCGAGCCACGGGTCGGGATCCGTGCGGTCGTGGAGTTCGGCGGGGACCTCGACGCCGTTGAGCTCGTGCAGTTCGAGTGCCGTGACGGGGGCGTCGTCGGAGATGTTGTAGATCCGGCCGGCGACCCCCGGCGCGTACAGGAGACGCAGCAGCCCCTGGGCGACATCCGCGTGATGGACCATCTGCAAGCGCTGGGCCGACGCCCAGTTCCGGGCCCACATCAGGGACTGGGCCAGGTGCGGATCGCCCTCGCCGTAGACGAAGACGAGCCGGCCGACCCGCACGTCCAGGCCTTCCAGGGCGAGCAGTTCCCGTTCGGCCGCCGCCTTCGACTCGGTGTAGGCGCCCCACATCTCGCCGCCGGGCCGGCTCTCGTCCTCCTCGGTCAGCGGGCGGCCGCGTCCGAGCCCGTACACGAGCCCGGTGCTGACCTGCACGAAGCGCTGCACGCCGGCGGCGAGCGCAGCGTGCCCCAGTGCGACGGCCACATCCCGATTGACGGCCCAGGCCTCCTCGTCCGGGACCCCGCGGAAGGAGGCCGCGATGTTGACGACCGCGTCCACCCCGGCGACCGCCTTGCCGAGCACCCCGTCGTCCCGCAGATCCCCCACCACGATCTCGGCGCCCGACCCCGCGAACCGCTCCGCCCGTTCCGCGTCCCTCACCAGCACCCGCACCCGCTCCCCCGGCCGGGCCTGCGCCAGCAGCCGGGGCACGAACCGACGGCCGACCTGTCCTGTCGTACCCGTCACCAACGTCAGCATCATGTGCTCCTCTCGGTCGGTGCCCAGCCTCCGCGGGGGCCGGGCCGGCCGGGAGAGACCTTCCGATCGGGGGACCGCCAGTCCCTGGATAAGCCGGGCGGACTGCCGCAGCCTTGAGGGGTGAACCGAGCCGAACTCGCCGACTTCCTGCGCCGTGGCCGTGCCCGACTGGAGCCCTCGGACGTGGGGCTGGTCCCTGGGGCCCGCCGCCGTATCCAGGGCCTGCGCCGGGAGGAGGTGGCCGCGCTGACCGGCATGTCGGTGGACTACTACACGCGCCTCGAACAGCGCAGGGGCCCGCGTCCGTCCCGCCAGATGCTGACGGCACTGGCCCGCGCGCTGCGCCTGACGGACGACGAACGGGACCACCTCTTCCACCTGGCGGGCGAGGAGCCGCCACGCCGGCAGCCGACGTCGTCGCACGTGCGCCCGGGCCTGCTGCTGATCCTGGACCGCCTCCACGACACCCCGGCGCAGGTCGTGAGCGACACCGGGGAGGTGCTGGCCCAGAACGCGCCGGCGAAGGCACTCGCGGGTGACGCCGCAGCCCGCCCGCCCCGCGACCGCAACCTGATCCGCCGCTTCTTCCTCGACCCGACGGCGAGGGAGCTCTTCCCGCCCGAGGACCATCCGGCAATGGCCCGCGTCCAGGTGGCGAGCCTCCGCGCGGTGACCGCGGCGCGCCCCGACGACCCCGAAGCGGCGGCCCTCGTGGCGGAACTCCGCTCCCGCAGCCAGGAGTTCGCCCACCTCTGGACGGCCCACGAGGTCTCGCTACGCCGCGCCTCCACGAAGCGCTTCCGCCACCCGGTGGTCGGCCTCCTGGAACTCGACTGCGAGATCCTCCTCAGCCACGAACACCACCACCAACTGATCGTCTACACAGCCCGCCCAGGCACGGAGTCCCACGAACGCCTCCAACGACTGCGCCAAACGTCTCTCGCCCCCGCCGCCCTTACCCATCACAGCCCGTCCGGCGTTTGAGGACGAGGCCCGTTCAGGGCCGAAGCGGGGGTCTGGGGGCGCAGCCCCCAGGGATGGGACGGGTAGGGGCGGCGGGGGCGAGGAACAGGCTCAGAAGCCCAGCTTGCGCAGCTGGCGGGGGTCGCGTTGCCAGTCCTTCGCGACCTTCACGTGGAGGTCGAGGAAGACCGGCGTCCCCAGCAGCGCCTCGATCTGCTTGCGGGACTTGATGCCGACCTCCTTCAGGCGCTTGCCCTTGGGGCCGATGATGATGCCCTTCTGGCTGGGGCGCTCGATGTAGACGAAGGCGTGGATGTCGAGGAGGGGCTTGTCGGCGGGCCGGTCCTCGCGGGGCAGCATCTCCTCCACCACGACCGCGATGGAGTGCGGAAGCTCGTCGCGGACACCCTCCAGCGCCGCCTCCCGGATCAACTCCGCGATCATGACCTGCTCGGGCTCGTCCGTGAGGTCGCCCTCGGGGTACAGCGCCGGCCCCTCGGGCAGCAGCGGCACGATCAGGTCGGCCAGCAGATCCACCTGCTGGTCAGCGACCGCCGAGACGGGAACGATCTCGGCCCACTCGAAGCCGAGCTCCTTGCCGAGCTGGTCGATGGCGATGAGCTGCTCGGCCAGCGTCTTGGAGTCCACCAGGTCCGTCTTGGTGACGATCGCGATCTTCGGCGTCTTCTTGATCGACGCCAGCTCCTTCGCGATGAAGCGGTCACCGGGACCGAGCTTCTCGTTCGCCGGAAGGCAGAACCCGATCACGTCGACCTCGGCCCACGTCGTCCGCACGATGTCGTTCAGGCGCTGGCCCAGCAGCGTGCGCGGCTTGTGCAGCCCAGGCGTGTCCACCAGGATCAGCTGCGCCTCCGGGCGGTGCACGATCCCCCGTACCGTGTGCCGCGTGGTCTGCGGCTGGTCCGCGGTGATCGCCACCTTCTGGCCGACCAGAGCGTTCGTGAGGGTGGACTTGCCCGCGTTGGGGCGGCCCACGAAGCAGGCGAAGCCCGCACGGTGGCCGGACTCGGCGGACTGCTCGGATGACTGGCTGCGAACGCTCATGGCGCCCATTCTCCCTGATCCCCGGAGCCCCGCCGCACAACCGGCCACACCCGCCCCCGACGGTGAGGTCCCGGTAACCCGTACGCAACGAAACGTGACGGAAACACGCCGGTACACATCCGGTAACGCACGCCGGTGACCCTCTGACGAGCCCCCACCTCGATGGAGACCCCGTGACTCTCGCCGCCCCCCTTGCCGCCGGGCGTATCGACACCGGCGACACCGCCTGGCTGCTCGCCGCCACCGCCCTCGTCCTGCTGATGACCCCGGGCCTCGCCCTGTTCTACGGCGGCATGGTCCGCACGAAGAGCGTCCTCAACATGCTGATGATGAGCTTCGTGTCGATCGCGCTGGTGACCGTCGTATGGCTGGCCGCGGGCTACTCCCTCGCCTTCGGTGACGACATCGGCGGCGGACTCCTCGGCGGCCTCGACCACGCCGGCATGGCCGGCCTCGGCCCCGACAGCGTCCAGGGCACCGTCCCCACCCTGCTCTTCGCCACCTTCCAGCTGACCTTCGCGATCATCACGGCCGCGCTGATCAGCGGCGCGATCGCGGACCGGGCGAAGTTCGGCGCGTGGCTGGTCTTCGTCCCGGTGTGGGCGCTGCTCGTATACGTTCCCGTCGCCCACTGGGTCTGGGGGCCGGGCGGCTGGATCCTGGACAAGCTCGGCGCCCTCGACTTCGCGGGCGGTCTCCCCGTCGAGATCACCTCCGGTGCCTCCGGTCTGGCTCTGTGCCTGGTCCTGGGCCCGCGTCTCGGCTTCAAGAAGGACGCGATGCGTCCGCACAACCTGCCCATGGTCATGCTGGGCGCGGGGCTCCTCTGGTTCGGCTGGTTCGGCTTCAACGCCGGCTCGGCGCTGGGCGCCAACGGACTGGCCGCGGCCGCCTTCCTCAACACCCTCGCGGCGGGCTGCACGGGCCTGCTGGGCTGGCTGTTCGTGGAGCAGAAGCGCGACGGCCACCCCACCACCCTTGGCTCGGCCTCCGGCGCGGTCGCCGGTCTCGTCGCGATCACCCCGTCCTGCGGCTCGGTCTCCCTGCTCGGCGCGCTGGTCGTCGGCCTGGCGGCCGGTGTCGTCTGCTCGTACGCCGTGGGCTGGAAGTTCAGGCTGAACTACGACGACTCCCTCGACGTCGTCGGCGTCCACCTGGTCGGCGGTGTCATCGGCACCCTTCTCATCGGCGTCTTCGCCGTCGAGTCGATGACCGGCGGCACCGAGGGCCTCCTCTACGGCGGCGGCCTCGCCCAGCTCGGCAAGCAGCTGGTGGCCGTGGTCGCCGTGGGGACGTACGCCTTCGTGGTGACGTACGGCATCGCCAAGCTGATCGACAGGACGCTGGGCCTGCGGGCGGGCGAGGATCAGGAGCACACCGGTCTCGACCTTACGGTGCACGCCGAGACGGCATACGATCACGGCGTCCTGGGCCACGGTGCCCCGGTCAGCGCCTCCGTCGTTCCCTCCGCTCAGAAGGTCAAGCCCCAGGCATGAAGCTCATCACCGCGATCGTCAAGCCGTACCGCCTCGACGAGGTCAAGACGGCGCTCCAGGAGCTCGGCGTGCACGGGCTGACCGTGACCGAGGCCAGCGGCTACGGCCGTCAGCGCGGCCACACCGAGGTGTACCGCGGCGCCGAGTACCAGGTCGACCTGGTGCCCAAGGTCCGTATCGAGGTCGTCGTCGACGACGCCGACTCCGAGGCCGTGATCGACGCGATCGTGAAGGCCGCGCACACCGGCAAGATCGGCGACGGCAAGGTATGGGCCCTGCCGGTCGAAACCGTCGTACGCGTACGAACGGGCGAGCGCGGTCCCGACGCGCTCTGAGCCGGGGCGTCATGGGAGGTGAGCGGTACGTCCTAGTCGAGGCCGACGACGGCATCACCGATCACGCGTGGACCCTCACGGAGAAGATCCACGTGGGCGGGCACGAGCAGGCCGTGGCACATGGACGAGCTGGATGGTGGACGTCACCTTCTCCACCTGGAGCACGGACCCGGAGGGGCCCAGGACCCTCGCGATCGAGCACTTCCGGGTCACCGTCGCGGAGCTGCTGACGACACACGAACCGGCTCCCGCCGAACCGCCCGAGTCCCCGCAGAAGGGCCGCCTGCGCCGCGCCCTCGGCGGCTGGTCCCGGCCCGTGTCCGCCGCGCCCTGATCAGCAGGACGACTCCCACGGCCACGACCACCAGCAGCACCGCCGCCGCCAGCCACGGCAGCGCGAAGAAGGAGGCTCCCGCCGACTCGCGGGTGTCCTCGGCGCTCGCCGTCAGGGTCACCTCACCCCAGTCCAGCTGCGGCGCCCCCTTCCACGGCTCACTCAGCCGCACCTTCTGGCCGGGCAGCAGCTCGGAGGGGATCCTCGTCAGGTCACGGGCGAGCAGCGTGCGGCCGAAGAGGCCCGTCGCCCGCAGCTCCACCTTCGGGTTCAGGGTGAGATTGCCGGTGTTGTGGAGGGTGTACGAGACCGTCGCCGCGCTGTCGCCGAAGCCGGGCACGAGCGGCTGGTGGTGGGCGACACGGACGTCCTCGACGGAGATCGCGGGCAGGGTGGGCCCGCCGACCCGGAGGTAGAGGCGGGCGGCGACGGCCCGCTGCACCCCGAGCGCGACGGAACCGTCCCCGCGGTCGACGCGCTCGTCGAGCGCCACGATCGCGCCGGGGTGGTCGCCGGGTTCGGCGCCGTCGGGCACCTTCAGCGTGAAGGGGACGGTGACCTTGCCGTGCCCCGGGACCTTGATCCGGGACTTCGCGGGCTTCGCCCACACACCGACGCCGCGCATCTTCTCTGTCACGGTGCGTACGGCGAATCCACCGTCGCGCGCGGTGTTGTAGGCGTCGGCGGAGTACAGCCGGAACGTCATGGGCTCGGCCGTCTTGTTGACGACGACCACCTTGTCCTCGATGGTCTGCCCGGGATCGGCGAACAGGTAGAAGTACGGCCGCTCGGCCACCGACCCGGACACGGGGTAGACGGACCAGCTCCCGTTGTCGGCGGCGTGCGAGGGCGCGGCGAGGGCGGTGAGCAGCAGGCTCAGCAGCAGGACGTACAGCTTGCGCATGGGTGCGGACCCCCACGGGACGAGGTGGACGGGCGGGTGCGGACGCCCGTACGGTCAGCTGAGCGTGAGGGTGAGAACGCCGGAGTACGAGCCCGGAGGCGTGAACGCCGGTACGTTCAGGGAGAGTTCGGCCTTCGCGGTGAACTCACCGCCGGTCGTCGTGTCGGCGGGCGCCGACGCGAGCGTCGCCCCGGACGAGCCGACCTTGCCCGCCGAACCGGCCTGGCAGGTGCTGGGGCTGCCCGCCTTGGTGTCGCAGGCGGGGGTCCAGTTCAGCTGGTCGGCACCGATGGTGACACCGGGTCCGGTGAAGGCGGTGACCTTGCCGGTCAGGGACCAGCCCGCGGTACCGCCACGGAAGTCCTTGACGGTCACGGCGTTGAGGTTGCCGGTGGAGGCGCCGCCCGCGCCGTACTCGACCGCCGACAGGGAGACGGTGTCCCCGGCCTGGGTCATGGACAGGACTCCGCCGCGCACGGTGGTGGTGAGTTTCTGGGCGTTGTCGGGGACGGGTGTGTCGTCGATGACGGTGTAGGCGACCGGACCGGCGCCCAGTGCGGCGTCCCAGCTGCTCCCTTCGTAGGCCACGATGCCGGTCGTGGTCTTGTCGTTGACGACCAGCGAGCCGCTGATGGCACCGCTCGCGTCCGCCGTCACGGTCGCCTTGTCCCCGGTCTGGCTGGAACCGGCGCGTCCGGCGAGGGTGACGGTGGCGCCCGGGGTGAAGTGGCTGCCGGTGACGGTGACACCTGCGCCGGGGTTGCCGGAGCTCGAACCCAGCGCGATGGCACGGGTGTTGGGCCCGGGAGCATCGCTCGCCGTGAGGGTCACGGAGCCCGGGGCGGGCGGGGTGATGACGGTGCAGGGGGTGTCCAGCTCCAGCAGGTAGCTGGTGTGGATGTTGTAGTCGCCGGGCGAGAGCGTGATGGCGCCCGTGGCGGTGACCGTGAAGCTGCCGGTCATGCTGAACGAGGGGAACGCGGCGTTGCCCGGTACCGGATTGTTCTTCTTCGGCCCGGCGACCGTGACGTTCCCGCTCTGCGCCCCGCTCAGGACGGCCTTGCCGGACGGCGTCATGATGTCGGCCGGCAGGTCGATGGCGGTGGGGTTGCTCGCGGCGGGCTTGACGACGGTGTACGTCACGTCGACGGTGTCGCCGACGTAGGGGGTGGTGTCGCTGACCGTGATGATCGCGGTGGTGGTGCCCTCGATCGGCGGGAGTCCCGAGATGGCGGGCGGGACACAGCGGGTGGCGAAGTCGACGTTGTCGGCGGCCTGGGCCTGACCGGTCAGCGCGCCGCCCGTGGTGACCGCGAGGGCGGTGGCGCCGAGCAGCGCGGCGAGACGGTGTCTTCGACTTCTGGGTCCGGGCGCTTGGGATCTCATGTCTGGTTGCCCCCTCTGAGGGATGCGGGCGCGGCGGCTCTTCTGCGCCGACAGGGGGCATTGATGTGTGGATTGCGTGAGAAGTCAATGGATACGAACCGGTGAACTGATGGAGCGTCAGTTCACCGTGTCGCCTGGTGAACTGACGCTCCGGACAAGCGGGTTGGACCGGTTCGGTTGCAGATTCTCAGTCGAACACGAACGGTCCGGGCGACTGGGGCCCGGTCGCCGTGCAGGTGACGGTGATCCCGAGGACGACGATCTGCAGCGAGCCGCCGTACGCCTCCAGGCTGTCGCCCGAGGCCACGGCGCCATTGAGCGGACCGACGGTGACGGCGTCACCGGCGGCGAGCGCGGGGTTCTCCGTGCCGCTGAAGGTGGCGGTGCCGCCACTCGCGTTCACCAGGGTGAGGGTGGAGGTGATGGAGTCCTCGGCCACCGCGATCGGCGCGGTGATCGCGGAGGTGACGGTGACGGTTGCGGAGGTACCGTCCTGGGTGGCGGTGAGCGTGGCCTCGCCACTGCCGAAGGCGCCGCAGTCGGCGGTGATCGTGGCCGTGTCCGGGGTCACGGCGACGGCGGTGGGCGCGAACGCGAGCCCGGTGACCGCGAGGGCCCCGACAGCCAGTGCCGCACCCGTACCGAATCGTTTGCCTCTCATGGGGTTCCGACTCCCTTCCCATACAGGGAAATTGCCATGTGGGGATGGATGGGGAGAACAACCCGAACGGCCCGCCTGCGGCGCGTGGTGCGGAACGCTCCGCGTGGGGGGTGGCGGGATCCATATCTGACGGACCGTCGGAACTACAGATTCCATTGATGCGCGAGAGACTGAAAACAACAAGGTTCAATTCCAGCCGACGCCGACGCCGACACCGACACCGACGAGAGGTCCGATGTCAAAGGCTGCTCGGACGGGAAGCCGGGAGCCTGGAAGCCGGGAGCCTGCAGGAAGAGACCCCCATGGGGAACCTCAGATCGGTGCAGAAAGCACCGGCTCCGAAAAGCCTTACAGCGATGTCAGTGCCAAGTCGTACCCTTGGAAACGCGAGGCCGCCCTCAGCCATGCGGCCGTGATCAGGAGGAACCGCAGGCCTTCAGCGCCGGCCCATGACTCAGACACCCACACCTCCCACCCCCGCGCAGGGGCAGGCGAAAGCACAGTTCACCGTCCCCGCCCAGCACCCCATGGTGACTGTTCTGGGTTCAGGTGACTCCCTCCTGCGCGTGATCGAGAAGGCCTTCCCGGCGGCCGACATCCACGTCCGGGGCAACGAGATCAGCGCGGCCGGCGATCCCTCGGACGTCGCCCTCATCCAGCGCCTGTTCGACGAGATGATGCTGGTGCTCCGCACCGGACAGCCGATGACGGAGGACGCAGTGGAACGCTCGATCGCCATGCTCAGAGCCAGTGACAACGGCGAGGGAGACGGTGAGGAGACCCCGGCCGAGGTCCTCACCCAGAACATCCTCTCCTCGCGCGGCCGCACGATCCGCCCCAAGACCCTGAACCAGAAGCGTTACGTCGACGCGATCGACAAGCACACGATCGTCTTCGGCATCGGCCCCGCCGGTACCGGCAAGACATATCTCGCCATGGCCAAGGCCGTGCAGGCCCTGCAGTCCAAGCAGGTCAACCGCATCATCCTGACCCGGCCTGCGGTGGAAGCGGGCGAGCGGCTGGGCTTCCTGCCGGGCACGCTCTACGAGAAGATCGACCCGTATCTGCGGCCGCTGTACGACGCGCTGCACGACATGCTGGATCCTGACTCGATTCCGCGGCTGATGGCGGCGGGGACGATTGAGGTGGCGCCGCTGGCGTACATGAGGGGCCGCGCGCAGCCGCGGTTCGCGAATGTCCTGACACCGGACGGCTGGCGCCCCATCGGCGACCTTCAGGTCGGTGACCTGGTCATCGGCTCGAACGGTGAGCCGACCCCGGTTCTGGGTGTCTACCCGCAGGGCGAGAAAGACGTCTACCGCGTCACTGCCCAGGACGGTTCCTGGACCTTGTGCTGCGGTGAGCACCTGTGGACTGTCCGTACGGCCTCGGACAAGCGCCGCAACAAGCCGTGGCGAGTCCTGGAGACCCAGGACATGATCGGCAATCTCCGCGCGGCCCACGCTCGACGGTATGAGCTTCCGCTGCTCACGGCGCCGGTCTGCCTGCCGGAACGTGAGATCCCCATGGACCCGTACGCGCTGGGCTTGCTGCTCGGCGACGGTTGCCTCACGGGCTCCACCACTCCGTCCTTCGCCACGGAGGATCCGGAGCTGGCCGAGGCGCTGGAGGGGGCGCTGCCCGGCGTCGCAGTGCGCCACAAGGGCGGGCCCGACTACGTCCTCAACCGGATCAAGTCCCCCGGCGACGTGGTCACCCTGGAGAACCCGGTCACACGGGTTCTGCGTGAGCTGGACCTGCTGCGCACCCGCTCGAACACCAAGTTCGTCCCTGACGACTACCTGTACAACTCCGCCGAGGTACGCCTGGCCGTTCTCCAGGGCCTGCTCGACTCCGACGGTGGGCCGGTCACCCAGACGGACCGCACATGCCGCGTCCAGTACACGACGACATCGATCCTGCTCCGCGACGACGTGATCTCGCTCGTGCAGTCGCTCGGCGGCGTCGCGTACACCCGCCGCAGGGCCGCGGAGGGCCGTGAGCCCGATCTCGCCAAGGGACGCGAAGTCGCGTACCGGCATGACGCCCATATCGTCGACATCCGCCTTCCCGAAGGCATCGAGCCCTTCCGTCTCGCCCGGAAGGCCGACAGGTACCACGCGGCCGGAGGCGGTGGACGCCCGATGCGATTCATCGACAGCATCGAGCCGGCGGGCAGAGAGGAAACCGTCTGCATCCAGGTGGCGGCAGAGGACTCGCTGTACGTCACGCAGGACTATCTGCTGACGCACAACACCCTCAACGACGCCTTCATCATCCTGGACGAGGCCCAGAACACCTCACCCGAGCAGATGAAGATGTTCCTCACCCGTCTCGGCTTCGAGTCGAAGATCGTGATCACGGGTGACGTGACCCAGGTCGACCTGCCCAACGGCACCAAGTCGGGTCTGCGTCAGGTCCAGGACATCCTGGAGGGCCTCGACGACGTCCACTTCTCCCGCCTGTCGTCCCAGGACGTCGTACGGCACAAGCTGGTCGGCCGTATCGTCGACGCGTACGAGAAGTACGACAGCCAGAACGGTACGGAGAACGGCACCCACAAGGGCGGCCGTAACAAGCGGAAGTAGACGACCCAGCACCATGTCGATCGACGTCAACAACGAGTCCGGAACCGAGGTCGACGAGCAGGCGATCCTCGACATCGCCCGCTACGCACTCGCGCGGATGCGCATCCACCCGCTCTCCGAGCTCTCGGTGATCGTCGTGGACGCCGACGCCATGGAGCAGCTGCACATCCAGTGGATGGACCTGCCGGGGCCGACGGACGTCATGTCCTTCCCGATGGACGAGCTCCGTCCGCCGTCGAAGGACGACGACGAGCCCCCGCAGGGCCTCCTCGGCGACATCGTGCTGTGCCCCGAGGTCGCCAAGAGGCAGGGCGAGGAAGCCGAGACGCAGCACTCCATGGACGAGGAGCTCCAGCTCCTCACCGTCCACGGGGTGCTGCACCTGCTCGGCTACGACCACGAGGAGCCGGACGAGAAGGCCGAGATGTTCGGTCTTCAGGCCGCCATCGTGGACGGCTGGCGCGCGGAGAAGGGCCACACCGGCCCGTCCCCGGCCCCGACCGTGTCATGAGCCTTCCCCTCGTCTCCGGCGCGATCGCCCTGGTCGTCGTCGCGTGGCTCGCCGCCTGCGCGGAGGCGGGCATCGCGCGCATGTCCAGCTTCCGTGCCGAGGAGGCCGTACGCTCCGGCCGCCGCGGCAGCGCCAAACTCGCCCAGGTCGCCGCGGACCCGACCCGCTATCTCAACGTGGCGCTGCTGGTCCGGGTCGCCTGCGAGATGGCGGCGGCCGCCCTGGTCACCTACGCCTGCCTCCAGGAGTTCGGCGGCACGACCGAGGCCCTGCTGGTCGCCATCGGCGTCATGGTCCTGGTGTCGTACGTCGCCGTCGGTGTCTCCCCGCGCACCATCGGCCGTCAGCACCCGCTGAACACGTCCACGGCGGCGGCGTACGTCCTGCTGCCGCTCGCCCGGATCATGGGCCCGATCCCGAACCTGCTGATCCTCATCGGCAACGCGCTCACCCCCGGCAAGGGCTTCCGGCGCGGTCCCTTCGCCTCCGAGGCGGAGTTGCGTGCGCTGGTCGACCTCGCGGAGGCGGAGTCGCTGATCGAGGACGACGAGCGCCGGATGGTGCACTCGGTCTTCGAGCTCGGCGACACGCTCGTGCGGGAGGTGATGGTGCCGCGGACCGATCTCGTGGTGATCGAGCGGTACAAGACGATCCGTCAGGCCCTCACCCTCGCGCTGCGGTCCGGTTTCTCGCGGATACCGGTCAGCGGTGAGAGCGAGGACGACATCGTCGGGATCGTGTATCTGAAGGACCTGGCCCGCAAGACGCACATCAGCCGGGACGCGGAGAGCGAGCTGGTGTCGACCGCCATGCGGCCCGCCGCCTTCGTGCCCGACACCAAGAACGCCGGTGACCTGCTCCGTGAGATGCAGCGGGACCGCAACCACGTCGCCGTCGTCATCGACGAGTACGGCGGCACGGCCGGCATCGTCACGATCGAGGACATCCTCGAGGAGATCGTCGGCGAGATCACCGACGAGTACGACCGTGAACTCCCGCCGGTGGAGGAACTGGGCGAGGACCGCTACCGGGTCACCGCGCGCCTCGACATCACCGATCTGGGGGAGCTGTACGACCTCGACGAGTACGACGACGAGGACGTGGAGACCGTCGGCGGGCTGCTGGCTAAGGCGCTGGGGCGGGTGCCGATCGCCGGGGCGTCCTCCGTGGTGGAGCTGCCGGACGGGCGGGCGCTGCGGTTGACGGCGGAGGCGGCGGCCGGGCGGCGGAACAAGATCGTGACCGTGCTGGTGGAGCCGGTGGAGCCGCCGAAGGAGGAGGGCGAGCCGGAGTGACCCCACAGGAGCTGCGTACCTTCTGTCTCTCGTTCAACGCGGCCGTGGAGGACTTCCCCTTCGCGCCGGAGATCTCGGTCTTCAAGGTGCTGGGCAAGATGTTCGCGCTGAGCTGGACCGAGGCCCGTCCTCTGAAGGTCAACCTCAAGTGCGATCCGGAGGACGCGATCCGGCTCCGTGGCGAGTACGAGGGGCTGATCGCGCCCGGGTACCACATGAACAAGCGGCACTGGAACACGGTGCGGGTCGACGGGGAGCTGCCGGACCGGCTGGTGCGGGAGCTCATCGAGGACTCCTACGACCTGGTGGTGGCCGGGCTGCCGCGTGCGGAGCGGCTCCGCCTGGACCGGGGCTGATCCGTGCTGTTTATGCTCGCTCCATGACTGACAGCAGCGCGCTTGACCCCGAGGACCGCAAGATCGTCACCCTGGCCCGTTCCGCGCGGGCACGTAACGGTGTGCCCGAGGGGGCGGCTGTGCGGGACGAGACGGGGCGTACGTATGTGGCGGGGACGGTGGGGCTCGACTCGTTGCGGTTGAGTGCGTTGCGGACCGCGGTGGCGATGGCTGTGGCGTCCGGGGCGAAGTCGTTGGAGGCGGCGGCGGTGGTGACGGATGCGGAGTCGGTGCCTGCGGAGGATCTGGCCGCGGTGCGGGATCTGGGTGGGGCGGGTACGCCGGTGCTGGTGGCTGGGGTGGACGGGGTTGTGCGGCTGACTGTGTCGGCGGGCTGAGGCCGCGTATTTCTCACCCCCGCCCTCACTTCCGGTCTGGCCCGCAGGGGCGCACCGCCCAGTGAGAGCGCCCCGAGTGCAGCGGTGAGCCCTGCATGCTCCCCCCGCGCGCAAGGGCAGAATCCGCCCCATCGGTGCCACACACGTTCGGGGCGGCTCCGTTCGCCGCCGTAAGTCCGGGGAAAGCAGGTCGGCCGTGCTGTTGCGTCTGCCCACGTCCGTGTCCGAGGCACAGCGGTGTCTGTCCGAGGGAGCGATACCCGTCGGCGGTGCCACGCTCCAGTGGGCGCTCTGGCAACGGGACGGCTTCCCGGAGCAGGCGGTGTCGCTGCGCGAGGTGCCGGAGGCCAATGTGCTCGCCGCCGAGGAGCTGGGGGCGGCGGTGCTGCTGTCCCGGGTCGACGACCGGGTCCCGGAGGTACTGCGCGGGGCGGCCTCGCGGGTGGGTACCGGGGCGGTGCGCCGGGCCGCGACGGTCGGCGGGAACATCGTCGGCAGCACTCTGCGCTGCCTTCTCCCCGCGGCGCTCGTCCTGGACGCCCGCGCCACGGTGCTGGACGCGGAGGGCCCCTACGAGACCGACCTGAGCGAGCTCACGGCGAAGCGTCCGGTGCTGCTGAGCCTGCGCTGGCGCACCCCGCTGGCCAGCAGCCACCGCAAGCTGCCCGACGAGCCGGGCGGCGCACCGCCGCTCGTCGTCGCGGTCGCGGTGACGGCCGGGAGGGACGGGACGGACGGACACGTCCTGCGGGTCGCCGTCCGGGAGGGCTACGACGTGCTCTGCGAGAGCGTGGAGTACGACGGGGGGAACGGCCCGGTCCTCGACGCCCTGGCGCGTACCCCGATCGGCGCGCTGCCCGCCGGGGCATGGGACGTGGTCCGCGAAGAGGTGACCACCATCCTCGACCGCGTCACCTGAACCGCCCGCCGCGAGCGTCAGGCCGACCGGCGGAAACCGATGGTCGGCACCGCCCGCCGCAACGGCCACGGGCTCGTCTGCTCCGTGGGCACCAGGTCCGCCAGGAACCCGTAGCGCCGCAGGGCCGTGGGGTCCTGTCCCTCGACGGACTGGACCTTGCGCCACCAGGCCCCGATCTCGGACCAGCCCGGCGCTGACAGCGACCCGCCGAACTCCTGCACCGACAACGCGGCCGTGAGCCCCGCGAAGGCCAGCCGGTCGGCCAGCGGCCAGCCCGCCAGCGTGCCGGTGACGAAACCGGCCACGAAGACGTCGCCGGCGCCGGTGGGGTCGAGGGCCTCCACGGCGATGGCGGGGACCTCTGCGGTCTCCCCCGTGCGCCGGTCCACCGCGTACGCGCCGTCCGCGCCGAGGGTGACCACGGCCAGCGGCACATGTGCGGTGAGGGCGTGGGCGGCCTCGCGGGGGCAGGAGGCGCCGGTGTACCGCATGGCCTCCTCCGCGTTCGGCAGGAACGCCTCGCAGTGCTCCAGATCGGCCAGACCCGCCAGGTCCCAGGCACCGGTCTCGTCCCAGCCGACGTCGGCGAAGATGCGGGTGCCCTCGCGCGCGGCCTGGGTGATCCAGGGGGCCCGCTTGCCCGGCACCAGCGAGGCCACGGCCGCACGCGCGCGGGGCGGGCAGTCCGGGGCGGCTTCCTCGGGGGGCGGTTCGTGGCCGTGGGAGACCATCGTGCGCTCGCCCTCGTACGCCATCGAGACGGTGACCGGGGAGTGCCAGCCGGTGACCGTGCGGGACGGCGAGAGGTCGATGCCCTCACCCTGCTCCAGCGCGTCCCAGCAGTACTCGCCGTAGTGATCGGAGCCGAAGGCGGCGGCAAGGGACGTTTTCAGCCCCAGCCGGGCCAGCGCGGTGGCCATGTTCGCGACACCGCCGGGGCTCGACCCCATCCCGCGCGCCCAGGACTCGGTCCCGCGCACCGGGGCGGAGTCGAGCCCGGTGAAGATGATGTCGAGGAAGACGGGGCCGGTCAGATACACGTCCCAGGGCGGATCGTCCGGTGCGCGCAGGGCGGCCAGCGGGTCGACCCGGGCCTGGCAGTGGCCGGTCTCTCCGGTGTCGTACGACGGTCCCTTCCCGGACACGATCACGGTGCGCTCCCTGACATGGTGCCGATCAGGCCAGTCTGCACCACACCACCGACAACCGACCGCCGCGCACACCCGACCCGCCCGTGAGTCGCCTTGGGGCGGAGAAGGCCGCCGCCACCTTCACGGTCCGTGTCCGGAGGGCTCCGCCTCTCCACGCCGGGCCCAGGTATTTCAGTCCGCCCAGCGTTCGACGACGAGGGTTTGCCATCCCGATCCCCCACCCACCCGCAGGTGGCCGCACCTCTCGACGCCGGTCCATGTCTTTCAGCCCGTCCGGCGTTTGAGGACGAGGCCCCTTCAGGGCCGACGGGGGTCTGGGGGCGGAGCCCCCAGGGGCCGGGGTCGAAGGGGCAGCGCCCCTGGAGGATGGGACGGGTAGGGGCGGCGGGGGCGAGAAAAGGCCCGGCGCTACCAGCGGGGCACGCTCGGCGTCACCCACCCCGCCTCGGCGACCCGCATCGCCGCCGCGTCGTCCCGCTCCCGCAGCGCCCCGTCGTCGTCGAGCCACCGCTGATGCAGGAACTCCAGCTTCCCCCGGTCCAGTTCGACCCCGAGCCCCGGCGCGTCCGAGACGGCGACCCTGCCGTCGTCGAAGGTCAGCCGCGAGGTGAGGACGTCCTCCGACTGCCAGGGATAGTGGGAGTCGCACGCGTGGTGCAGGTTGGGCACGGTGGCCGCCACATGCGTCATCGCCGCCAGCGAGATCCCCAGATGGGTGTTGGAGTGCATGGACACCCCGACCCCGAACGTCCGGCAGATCGCGGCGAGTTGCTGGGTGTTGCGCAACCCGCCCCAGTAGTGGTGATCCGACAGCACCACCTGCACGGCATCGCGAGCGAACGCCTCCTTGATCTCCGCGAAAGTCGTCACGCACATGTTGGTGGCGAGCGGCACATCGGTCCCGGCGGACACCGCGGCCATGGCCGGCGTACCGAGGGCCGGGTCCTCCAGGTACTCGAGGACGTCCCCGAGCTCCTCGGCGACCTTCAGTGAAGTCTCCACGGACCAGGCCCCGTTGGGGTCGAGCCGCAGCGGATGCCCGGGAAAGGCCTCCGCCAGCGCCCGCACGGCGGCGATCTCCTCATCCGGCGGAAAGACCCCGCCCTTCAGCTTGAACGACGTGAACCCGTACCGCTCCTTGAACAGCCGCGCCTGCTCCACGACCCCGGCCGGATCCACGGCCGCCCCCCAGTCGTCCTTCTCGCAGGCCACGCCGGAGGGATGGTCGGCCCACCGGTAGAACAGGTACGCGCTGTACTCGACCGCGTCCCGCACCTTCCCTCCGAGCAGCGCGTGCACCGGCAGCCCGAGCGTCTTGCCGAGCGCGTCGAGACAGGCGACCTCGAACCCGGAGACGACGGACAGCCGCAGCTTGTCGGCGGTCTGGACACCGCGCAGCCCGCCGACGTCGACCTGCCCCAAGACCCGGGAGGAGTCGACCGAGACGTCCTCGGCGACCGCGAACAGCCCGTTCAGGTCGGACACCTGCCGCCCCACCAGCTTCTCGGCGAAGGGCCGCGCCAGCTCCAGGTACTTGGTGTCGCCGTACGTCTCCCCGACGCCGGTCACCCCGTCCACGGTCTCCACCTCCACGATCAGGCGGGGGGTGTACGGCTGGTGCACGCCCTGCGTGTTGAGCAGCGGCGGATCGGCGACGAGGATCGGCGTCAGCCGGACCTCCGCGATGGTGAGGTTCACAGGTCGGCTCCTACGAGGTCGAGGCCGGTGGCGAGGAGGGACGCGAGGTCGGCCAGGTCGGCGGCCGACGGATCGGTCAGGGGTGCGCGTACGGGACCCACGGGACGGCCCCGCAGCCGGGCCGCGGCCTTCACGAGCGACACGGCGTAGCCGGGGACGCGGTCGCGGAGTTCGACGAGCGGGACGTAGAAGTCGCGCAGCAGCTTCTCCACCGTGCCCTCCTCGCCTGACTTCAGCGCGCCGAAGAAGGCGTCGGCGATCTCCGGGGCGAAGGCGTGGACGGCGGAGGAGTAGGCGGGGACGCCGACGGTGGCGTAGGCGCGGGCCTGGATCTCGGCGGTGGCGGCGCCGTTGAAGAAGAGGAAGCCCTCGGGGGCGGCGAGGGTGAGGCGCTGGAGGCGGTCGAGGTCGCTGTGGCCGTCCTTGAGGCCGATGACGGTGGGGATGGCGGCCAGTTGCCGGAACGCCTCCACGCCGAACGCGACCTGTCCGCGCTGGTAGGCGATGAGCGGCAGCCGGGTCCGCGCGGCGATCTCCGCCACCTGCCGGACGAGTCCCTCCTGCGGGGCGGCGACCAGGTAGTGCGGGAGCACCAGCAGCGCGTCGGCGCCGGCCTCCTCGGCGATGCGGGCGAAGCGGACGGCCTGCGCCCAGCCATAGCCGATCCCGGCGACGACGGGCACCCGGCCGGCGGACTCCTGGACGGCCGCCGAGACCACGGTCCGGTACTCGTCCTCGTCCAGGGAGAAGAACTCGCCGGTGCCGCAGGCGGGGAAGACGGCGCCGGGGGCGGTGGCGATCTGGGCGGCGACATGGGTGCGGAAGCCGTCCGGGTCGAGGGAGCCGTCGGCGTGGAAGCTGGTCAGCGGGAACGACAGCACGCCGCCCGCCATGCCCGCCGCCAGCCGCCGCACGACGTCGCCCGTATCGAGACTCACCCTCACTCATCTCCCTATGTAGACATCATCCACGTATGAAGATGGAGATTAGATACACGAACCGCGACCGTCAATGGCGCGGACACCCCGATTACGATCGGTGCATGTCGGAGACAGGGGGCGTGCGCGAGGTGAAGTCGGCCGCGCGGACGGTCGAGCTGCTGGAAGTGCTGGCCGCGCGCGGGGACCGCCCGGCGCGGTTGCAGGAGCTGGCGGACGAGCTGGAGGTGCCGCGCAGCTCGATGTACGCGCTGCTGCAGACCCTGATCTCCCGCGGCTGGGTCCGCACCGACGTCACCGGTTCGCTCTACGGCATCGGCATCCACGCCCTGCTGACCGGCACGAGCTACCTCGACTCCGACCCGCGCGTCCGGGTCGTACGCCCCTATCTCGACGAGGCGTCCCAGGCGCTCGGCGAGACCATCCACATGGGCCGCCTGGACGGCCGGGACGTGGCGTATCTGGCGACCCGCGAGTCCCACGAGTACCTGCGCACGATCAGCCGCGTCGGCCGCCGCCTTCCCGCCCACGTCGGCGCCCTGGGCAAGGCCCTCCTGGCCGAACACCCCGACGACGAGCTGCCGGAGGGCCCGTACGAGGCCCTGACCCCCAACTCCCACACCACCCGCGACGCCCTGACGGCCGACCTCCGCGAGATCCGCTCCCGCGGCCACTCCGTCGACCGCGAGGAGGGCGTCCTCGGCATCATCGGCTTCGGTTTCGCCCTGCGCTACGACTCCCCCGCGCAGGACGCCATCAGCTGCGCGGTCCCGGTGGCCCGGCTGACCCCGGCGCACGAGGAGCAGATCATCGCGGTGATGAGGGAGATCAGGGCCAAGATCGAGGCGACGGTACCGGCGGCGGGCGGGGCCGCCGTTCACTGGCGTTGAGGCGCTCGTTTACCCGGCATTCCCCACCCGAAACACCACGTGCCTCAGATCACACCCCCCACTCTTCTTCTGAAACCGCGTGCTTGATACAAATTGCCCGCGCGTTCCTGTCCGTCGACGGTCGTCGCCCATCCCCTTTTTGAGCCGCTTCTTTCGCATGCCCAGGGAACGCCCGTGTTCGCCCCCCGCACCATCGCCTGGCCCCTCGTCGCCCTTTTCACGGCCGGGTACCTCGCCCCGTACCTCCTCCCGACCACCGTCGGCAGACTGGACTCGGGTCTTCCACTGACCGCCACTCAGGCGGGCGCCGTCGGCAGTGCGCTGCTGCTGAGTTCGGCGTCCGCGGGGTTCCTGCTGGCGTCGAAGGTGGACCGGATCGGCGCGCGGAGGCTGGCGCGGATCGGACTCGCCCTCGCGGTGGCCGGCTACGGCTGGGCCGCGCTCAGCGGCAGCGTCGCGGCCGTCGTCACCGGCGCGATGATCGGCGGGTTCGGATCCGGTACGGCCACCACGGTCGCCGCCACCGGGATCGCCGCCCAGCGCGACCCCCACCGCACGACCACACTCGGTCTGCTCGGCGTCTCCGCCCTGGCGGGCGCCGTCTATCTGACCGTCCCGCACCTGGGACCGGGCCACGGCCAGCCCCTGGCCGCGATCGCCCTCACCGCCCTCGCCGTCTGGCCCCTGACGAACCGTCTCCCGCCGGCCCCGGCCGCCACCCCGCAGACCCGCCGGACGAGGACCCCCCTCCCCCACTTCCGGTCCGGGCTGCTCCTCGCCGCCACCCTCCCCTGCTGGTCCCTCGCCCAGAACGCCCTCTGGGGCGTCAGCGGCCACATCGGCCTCACCCAGGCCCACCTGACGGAGACCACGGTCGGCGCCGTCTTCGCCGTGGCGCTCGGCGCGGGCCTGCTCGGCGTCATCGGCGCGGGCACCCTCGGCCCCCGCCTCGGCCACGCCCTGCCCATCGGCGCGGGCACGGCCCTGATCGCCGCCTGCATCGCCCTCAGTGCCTCCGCGACCGACCTGACGACCTTCGCGACCGGCGAGATCGCCTGGAACACGCTCTACCCGATCGTCCTGTCCTACGTCATAGGCCTCGCCGCCACCCTGGACCCCCGCGGCAGATGGGCGGTCCTGGTCGGCTCGGCATCATCCCTGGGCACGGCGGCAGGCCCCCTCGCAGGCAGCCTGCTCGCGGCCCAGGCAGGCTTCCCGGCCATGGGCCTGCTCCTGGCAGCAGGGCTGTTGGTCATCGCCGTACCGATGACGGCAGTGGCAGCGGGCACGGGACGTCACAAACTGCCGGTGGTGGAAATCCCGGTGGAGGCTCCGGCATACGACAGGGCAACGGCCGCGTAAGCGCCCCGTTAGGGGCGCGGGGAACTGCGCGATCAACCCCCACCGGCCCGCAGCCGGAAAACTACGAAAACTCGTAGCTCTCCACTTCACCCAGATACCGCTGACGCCGCTCCTCGTCATGCTCCAGGAAGGACGCGACAAAGGAGTTCCGCGCAAGCTCCCGCAACCGCTCCTCGCCAAGGCCCAGCGCCAAGCGCACCGCATCGAAGTTGTCTCCGGCGTACCCCCCGAAGTACGCCGGATCATCGGAGTTCACCGTGCACAACAACCCCGCATCCAGCATCGCCGGAAGCGGATGATCCGCCAGCACATCAACCGTCCGCAGCCGCACGTTCGACAACGGGCACAGCGTCAGCGGCACGCGGTCCCGGACCAACCGCGCCACCAGCTCGGGGTCCTCCATGCACCGCAGCCCGTGATCGATCCGCTCCACGCCGAGCACATCGAGGGCCTGCGTGATGTACTCCGGCGGCCCCTCCTCCCCGGCATGGGCCACGCGTCGCAGCCCGAGGGCCGCAGCCGCCTCGTACACCTCGCGGAACTTGACCGGCGGATGCCCGACCTCGGCGGAGTCGAGCCCGACACCGACGATCCGGTCGAGATACGGCTTCGCGGCGTCCAGCGTCTCCAGGGCCGACTCGGCGGACTCGTCCCGCAGGAAGCACAGGATCAGCTGCGTGGAGACACCGTGGTTCGCCTCGCTGCTGCCGAGCGCCCGCCACAGCCCGTCGACGACCGTCCCCATGCCCACACCGCGCGCGAGGTGCGCCTGCGGGTCGAAGAAGATCTCCGCGTGCCGCACCCCCTGCGCGGCGGCGCGGGCGAGGTACGCGTTCGCGAGGTCCTCGAAGTCCCGTTCGGTGCGCAGGACGGCCATGAGCTCGTAGTACAGGTTCAGGAAGGACTGGAGGTCCTCGAACTGGTACGCCTTGCGGAGCTCGTCCGTGTCCGCGTACGGCAGTTCGACGCCGTTGCGGGCGGCCAGCTCGAACGCCAGCTCGGGCTCCAGCGTGCCTTCGATGTGCAGGTGCAGTTCAGCTTTGGGGAGGGGCATCGAAGCATCGTACGGGTGGTTTACCGCCGTTTCGGAACCGGCACCCGCAGCAGATCGTGGGCGACCGTCAGCTCGCCCTCGAACCCCGCCGCCCGCGCCTGCCGTTCGAACTCTCCCCCACTCTCGGCTTCGCTCGAGCGGGAGGTGCCCCCATGGTCGCCGTAGCGCTGGCTGAAGTGCGTGAGCACGAGATGCCGTACGCCGGCGTCCCGCGCCACCTTGGCCGCCTGCCCGGCGGTGAGGTGGCCGTGGTCGACCGCCAGGTCGATGTCCTCGTCCAGGAACGTCGACTCGATGACGAGCATGTCGCACCCCTCGGCCAGCGCGTACACGCCGTCGCACAGCCGGGTGTCCATGACGAACGCGAACCGCTGCCCGCGCCGCACCTCGCTGACGTCCTCGAGAAGGACCCCGTCCACCGAGCCCTCCCGCTGGATCCGGCCGACGTCCGGGCCCTTGACGCCGTGGGCGGCGAGGCGGTCGGGCAGCATGCGGCGGCCGTCGGGTTCGACGACGCGATAGCCGTACGACTCGACGGGGTGGGAGAGCTTGCGGGCCTCCAGCTCGTAGGAAGAGCCCGTGGCCAGCGGCCCGTCCGCGCTCACCGGCGCCTCGGTGATCCCGACGGTCTCCCGGTACGCGGTGGAGTACCGCAGCCGGTCGAAGAAGCGCTGGCCGGACTTCGGGTAGTGGGCCGTGACCGGGTGCGGGACCTTGTCGAGGTTGATGCGCTGGATGACACCGGCGAGCCCCAGCGAATGGTCGCCGTGGAAGTGCGTGACGCAGATCCGGTTCAGGTCGTGCGCGGCGACACCGGCCCTCAGCATCTGGCGTTGGGTGCCCTCGCCCGGGTCGAAGAGGATGCCCTCGCCGTCCCAGCGCAGGAGGTAGCCGTTGTGGTTGCGGTGCCGGGTGGGAACCTGGCTGGCGGTGCCGAGGACCACCAATTCACGTACGGACACGGTGGTTTATCCGGGCGGCCACTGCAGGCCGCGACCGCCCAGGACGTGCGCATGGACGTGGAAGACGGTCTGGCCGGCACCGGCACCGGTGTTGAAGACGATGCGGTAGCTCTCCAGCTTGTCCTCGTCGGCGACGGACTGCGCCTCGCCGAGGACGTCGGCGGCGAGGGCCGGTTCGGCGGCGGCGAGGGTCGCGGCGTTCTCGTAGTGCGCCTTGGGGATCACCAGGACGTGCGTGGGGGCCTGGGGGTTGATGTCCCGGAAGGCGACGGTGGTGTCCGTCTCACGGACGATCGTCGCCGGGATGTGCCCTGCGACGATCTTGCAGAACAGGCAGTCGTCCTGCGGTTCCCCTGGCATGTGGTGTCCCTTCGGGTCGCGGGTGTGGGGGCATCGTATCGATCAGGTCAGGGAAGCGACGGAGGCACCTTCGCCGGAGTCCGCTCCAGGGCCTCCAGCGCGATGCGTACCGCCTCGTCCAGTTGTACGTCCTTCCCCGCGGCGTGGTCCTGCGGGCGCTGGACCACCTCGACGTCCGGGTCCACGCCGTGGTTCTCCACGCCCCACTCGTAACCCTCCAGCCAGAACGCGTACTTGGGCTGGGTGATCAGCGTGCCGTCGACGAGCCGGTACCGGCTGTCGATCCCGATGACGCCGCCCCAGGTCCGCGTGCCGACCACCGGACCGATCCCCAGCGCCTTGATCGCCGCGTTGACGATGTCGCCGTCGGAGCCCGAGAACTCGTTCGCCACGGCGACCACCGGACCCCTCGGCGCGTCCTCCGGGTAGCTGTAGGGCCGCAGTCCGCGCGGCAGGGCCCAGCCGACGATCCGCCGGGCCAGTTTCTCGACGACGAGCTGGGAGGTGTGACCGCCGCGGTTCTCCCGGACGTCGACGACCAGCCCCTCACGGGCCACCTCGACCCGCAGGTCACGGTGGATCTGCGCCCAGCCGGGAGCCTGCATGTCGGGGACGTGCAGGTAGCCGAGCCGGCCGCCGGACCTCTCGTGGACGTAGGCCCGCCGGTCCGCGACCCACGCGTGGTAGCGCAGCGGTTCCTCGTCGGCGATCGGTACGACGACGGCGTGCCGCACGTCACCGCCGCCGGACGGTGAGACGGTCAGCTCGACCGGCTTGCCCGCCGTGCCGACGAGGAGCGGGCCCGGACCGGTGACCGGGTCGACCGGATGCCCGCCGACCGCGACGATCGCGTCGCCCGCGCGCACCGCGACACCGGGCGCGGCGAGCGGGGAGCGGGCGTCGGGGTCGGAGGTCTCGGTCGGCAGGATGCGGTCGATACGCCACTGCGGCGCACCCTGGGGGCCGTCGTCGTGGCGGGAGATGTCGGCGCCGAGGAGCCCTTGGCGCGGGCCTCTGCCGTAGCCGCCGCGCGGCATGACGTAGGCGTGCGAGGTGCCGAGCTCGCCCTGCACCTCCCAGAGGAGGTCGACGAGGTCGTCGTGGGTGGCGACCCGGTCCACCACCGGGCGGTAGCGGTCCAGGACGCCGGACCAGTCGACGCCGCTCATGTCGGGGCGCCAGAAGTGGTCCCGCATGATGCGGCCGGTCTCCTCGTACATCTGCCGCCACTCGGCCGACGGGTCGGCGGTCTGCCGGATCCGGGCGAGGTCGACGGTGATGTTGGTGTCGCTGTCCTCGTCGCCCGAGGCCCGCCGGTCGCTCGGTACGACCTTCAGCCGCCCGTCGGTCCACAGCAGGACCCGCTTGCCGTCCCCGCTGACCGCGAAGTGGTCGGCGTCGGCGGCGAGATGCTCCAGGCGCTGCTGGGCGAGGTCGTAGCGCTCCAGCTCGGTCTTGGGGTCGGGGTCGTCCGGGGTGGCCCGGGAGGAGCCGAGGACTCCCTGCACCGGGTGGCGCAGCCACAGCACGCCGTCCTTGGCCGCGCGCAGGTTGGAGTAGCGGGCGGCCTCGACCGGGAACGGCACGATCCGGTCGGCGAGGCCTTCGAGGTCGATGCGGGTGGCCGGGGTGCCCTCGCTGTCGGGTGTCTCGTCCTTGTCCGGGGCCTCGAAGGGGCGGCCGTGCCGCTGCGGGCCGAACGGCGAGGGGGTGGTCGCGGCGAGCGTGATCAGGTGCGGGCGGTCGCCGACCACGAAGGCGAGGTCGAAGACGTGCTCGTCGTAGACCGGGTCGAAGGAGCGGGTGGAGAGGAAGGCGAGGTGCTTGCCGTCCAGGGTGAAGGTGGGCGCGTAGTCCTGGAAGCGGAGCGGGGTCGCCTCGGTGACGGAGAGGTCGGTGGTGTTGGCGAGGCGGAGCTGGCGGAGCGGGCGCGGGCCGGGGTGGGACCAGGCGAGCCAGGCCGAGTCGGGTGAGAAGACCAGCCCGGAGACGTCGCCGTCCGCGCTCCGGTCCACCTCGCGGACCTCGCCGGTCTCCCGCTCGACGAGCAGGACGCGTCCGTCGTGCGCGGCGACCGCGGCGCGGCTGCCGTCGGGGGCCATGGCGAGTCCGAGGACCCGGCCGAGTTGTCCGGCGGCGAGGCGGCGCGGGGTGGCGCCGGGGGCGAGGCCGGTGGCGGGCGCGAACTCCAGGGCGTCGTCGCCCTCCGCGTCGGTCACCCACACCACCCACTCCTCGCCCTCCGTGCGGAAGGTGCGGGGCAGTCGGGCCCGTACGCCGGGTTCGGCGGCCAGCGCCCGGGTCGGACCGGAGCGGTGGGTGACCCAGTGCACGGCGCCTCGGACGGCGACCGCGCTGCCGCGCGCGGTGTGGTCGGGGGCGGCGGAGCCGAACCAGCGCGAGGCGTTCACCGCGAAGGGCTGCCGGTCGACGCGCTGCCCGCCGAGCCGCACGTCCAGGCGGCGCGGCTCGGCCCCGTCCAGGTCGTCCAGGACCCACAGTTCACCGGCCGAGGTGTAGACGATCCGGGTGTCGTCGCCGGCGGCGTGCCGGGCGTAGAACCCGTCGAGGGGAGTGTGGCGCCGCAGGTCGGACCCGTCGGCGAGAGAGGAGTAGAGCGCGCCGACGCCTTCGTGGTCGGAGAGAAAGGCGATCCGCTCCCCCGCCCACACCGGGAACTCGATGTTCCCGTCGAGGTCCTCATGCAGCCGTACGAACTCGCCGTCGCCCTCGTGATCGATCCACAGCTTGCCCGCCGTGCCGCCCCGGTACCGCTTCCACCAGGCGGCCTCCCGCCCCATCGGAGCGGACAGCAGCACGGTGGACGGCCCGGACGCGACACCGCCCACGGGCCCGTACGGCAGGAGGGTCGACGGTCCCCCGTCGAGCGGGACGGCGTGCGCCCAGGAGCGGCGCAGACTGGCCTGGCCGTGGGTGGTGATCGCGAGGACCTGGCCGTCCGGGGTCCAGCCGCGCACCTGGGTGCGCCAACTCCCCCAGTGCGTCAGCCGCTTGGCGGGACCGCCGTCGACCGGGGCGATGTGCACCTCGGGGGCGCCGTCGCGGGTGGAGGTCCAGGCGACGGTGGTGCCGTCGGGTGAGATGCGCGGGGTGGAGACGGGCACGTTGTCGGCGCTGACCCGCCAGGCCCGGCCGCCGTCGAGGGGGGCGATCCATACGTCGTCCTCGGCGGTGAAGGCCGCCAAGTCGCCGTGCAGGTGCGGAAACCGGAGATACGAGGGCGTCGCGGGCTGTGTCACGAGTCAACCCTATGCAGGGCCGACGGCCCACGGACAGGGCTTTGGATCACTTGCCCTGGACGGGCCTGCAGTCCGGGTACTTGTCGCACCAGATGGTCTCCGTGACCGTCACGGTGACGGTGTCCCCCGGCTGTCCGTTGCCGCCCGGGTTGTTCGGCTCGGGCGAGGCGTTGCAGTTGCCCAGTCCGTTGACCTGGAACCACTGCTTGCCGTCGATCTTCGCGGTCAGCTCACCGCGCACGCACTGCCCGTTGACCACGCGGGTGATCTTGCCGTCGACGTCGATGTCCTGGTTGCTGGTGGTCTCCCCGGTGCAGTGGACCTCGGCGACGGCGTTGTCGGTCGCCGTGGGCGTGGGCCGGTTCCCGTAGGAGGCCTGGCAGGTCAGCCACCGCACGTTGGCCTTCTGGCGCTCCAGCTCCTTGGTGACCGTCTGATCGGTCGTGTACGCCACGGACGCGGAGTTCAGCCCCGCCGGATCACAGGCGGTGAGCCCGCCGGCGACCACGACCGCGAGCACGGACACGGCTGCCACCCGCTGGACCCGGTGTCCTCGCGGGCGGCCCCAAAACCTGAGCAATACCCCCATGGAGGGCAGCTTCCCACTGTCACGGCCGCCGCGGTAGAGCGCATACGGACACTCACCCCACAATCGAGTGACACTCGATCATCGGGAGGACCGTTGCCCAGCTCGCCGCTCCGTCGGCGCGTTCTGCCCGCGCCGCGCCCCTCGGACGACACCGCGCGGTCCGTGGAAACGGCGCCCGACCCGACGGCGGGACCGCCCGCTCCGCCGCGTCGGCGTCGGGTGCGGATCCTGGTCGACGTGGTCGACCAGGCGGATGAAGTGGCCTATGTGACGGCCCTGTTCGAGGAGCGGGGCTGGACCGTGCGTCCGGCCGCGGCCGGGGAGTCCGCCCCCGCCGCGCCGCACCGCACCTCGCTCGTCGTCGAGATCCGGCTGCACGGAGCCCGTCTCGGAGCGCTGCGTACGGCCACCGCGGAGGTGGAACGGCTCGCCCGTCAGGCGGAGTTGGGCGCATGGGTGCGGGACGCGGCCCTGGTGGAGCACCCCCGGCCGGTGACGACGACGTACCATGTGCATCGCGTACTGCCCTCCTGGGGCGGCCTGTTGACGTGGCTGGGGTTCGCGGACGAGCAGCGGGCGGTGACGGTGCCGGCGGGTCCGGAGTCCCGGGAGGCCGCGCGCACCGAGCTGGCCGCCCGGGCGCTGGGCGGGCGGGTTTTCGACCCCGCCGCGCACGGACTGCGGGTGCCGGGGCATTCCGACGCGAATCCGCCGCTGGACGAGACCCCGCATGCACGCCGGGTCCGTTGGACGTGGGTGACGGTGGGCGCGGCCGGGATCGTGGTGGCGGCCGTCTGCGGGATGTACGTGGTGTGGGCGGACGGCTGGTGGAAGCTGCTGCCCGCGCTGCTGAGCACGGCGGGGGCGCTGCCGCTGGGCCGGATGGCGAAGGAGACCCGGGACCGGGGGCGGCCGGTGCAGTGGGCGGCGGGGGTGGCGGGGACCTCGGCGATGGGGGGGTTCGGGGCCCTGGTGGGCACGGACACCGAGCCGCGGGTGCTGTGGGCGGTCGTGCTGGTGATGGCGGTGGTCGCGTTCACCGGGGCCGGGACGGTGCTCGCGCTGCGCCGGACGGTCTTCACGCGGCATGCGGCCTGGCTGCTGCCGTTGTCGGTGCCGGTGGTGTGGTCGATGGTGAACTGGCTGGGCGGGCAGATGCATTCGTCGTATCTGGACCGCTTCGACATCCGCGCGGACGCCGTGCCCACACCCCGTCTCGGGACCTATCTGGCGGCGGGCGAACCCATGGGCCTCGCCCTGGGCAGCATGCTGTTCTTCCTGGCGGTGGTGGGCTGGCTGCGCTACTTCCACCTGGGCCGGGACAGCGGCAACCGCTTCTTCGTCGCGGTCCTGGCGAGCCTGTTGATCGTCTCCTACGCGCTGGGCGCGATCCTGCTGGGCACCTCGCAGGCGGCCAGGACCGCCGGCCGGGACGCCGAGAACGCCGCCCGCGACGGCGAGGAACCGAAGGCCTACTTCGGCATCTACGGCCACTTCATGTGCCTGAGCCCGGTGGACCCGGCCAAGCCGCTCCCGGTAGAGAACGGCCCGGCCCCGACCGACCACCCGGTCCTGTCCTTCGGCACCTCGGGCGACTGGATCTGGCTCTGGGACCCGAAGCGCAAGAACGGCGACGTCCAGGAGTCCTTCGCGGTCCGCCGCGAGGACGTCCGGCTGATCCCCACGGAAAACCCGAAGACCAAGCGCTGCCCGCCCGTCTAGCGTGACGGCATGCGCAACGACCGCCGCCTTCGCCGTCTCGTCGTGGACGAGCGGACCGCCTACCTGTGGAACTTCCGCCAGAAGAAGGGCCATGACGGCGTCTGGCGGGACATCGTCACCCTGCACCGGGACGGCGACCGCACCCGGATCGTCTTCCGGGCGGGCGGCCCCGGCTCGGGGCGGTACGTCTCCGAGGGCGACCTCTGGTTCCAGGGCTGCGCGGCCGACGGCCAGGGTGAGGCGATCATCCTCCGCGAGCCCGGCGTCGTGCGCGCCCTGCTCGACGAAGCCGCCCGGCGCGGACTGATGCGGCCCGGCGACCGGGAGCTGGACGGCTGGGATCTGTTCTACGCCGTCGCCGAAGCCGTCGACCTCAAGCGCGCAGCAGCAGCCACTCCTGCAGCTCCACGAGGTTGCCCTCCGGGTCCTTGAGGTGCGCGACCCGCATCCGGTCGGTCATGGGGGCGGGCCCGTGCAGCAGCACGGCGCCCCGCTCGGCGATCTGCTCGCAGTAGGTGTCGAGATCGTCGACGCGCAGCACGACCAGTGACCGGTGCCCGCTCGCCTCGTCGCCCAGCTCCCCCAGTATTCCGGCCATCATGGACCGGTCCTGGAGGGCGATACCGGCGGAGCCGGTGGCGGGGCTGAACTTCTCGTACGGTCCCTGCGTCGCCCCCGACTGCGCTTTGAGGCCGAGGACTTCGGCGTAGAAGCGGTAACAGACGGGGAAGTCGGTGACGAGCAGCCGGACTTGGGCGAGTTCCAAGGCGTTCCCTCTGGTTCTCAGGACCAGCGGCCGGTGCGCGCGAGGAGCACGGCGGTCGCGGCGGTCCCGGCGGTCGATGTACGCAGCACGGTACGCCCGAGGACGTACGGCTTGCCGCCCGCCTCCTCGAACAGCGCCAACTCCTCGGGGGAGACGCCCCCTTCGGGCCCGACGACGAGCACGATGTCGCCCTCGGTCGGGAGTTCGACGGTGGCGAGCGGTTCGTCACCGCTCTCGTGGAGTACGGCGGCGAAGTCGGCCTCGGCGAGCAGCGCCGCGACCTGCTTGGACGTGGCCAGGTCCGCGACCTCGGGGAAGCGGAACCGCCGGGACTGCTTGCCTGCCTCGCGGGCGGTGGACCGCCACTTGGTGAGGGCCTTCAGTCCGCGGTCGCCCTTCCACTGGGTGATGCAGCGGGAGGCCTGCCAGGGCACGATCGCGTCGACGCCGGTCTCGGTCATGGTCTCGACGGCCAGCTCCCCGCGGTCGCCCTTGGGGAGGGCCTGGACGACGGTGATCCTGGGGGACTCCGCCGGCTCCTCGGACACCGAGGTCATGTGGACGATCAGCCGGTCCTTGCCCTCGGTGCCGATCACGTCGCACACCGCGTAGCGACCCGCGCCGTCGGTGAGGACGACCTCCTCGCCGGGCTGGAGCCGCTTCACGGAGACCGCGTGCCGACCCTCGGGCCCTTCCAGGACGTAGCGTCCGCCGGCCCCGGCGTCGAAATGCTCGACCACGAACACGGGAGCCGTCATCGCAGCTCATCGCCCTTCGGGAAGACCGACAACGCTGTCCGGGCGTCGGCGAGTTCGGCGGCCAGCACCTCCACCAGCCGCCCGGCGGGCAGCTCGCGCGCCATGCGGTGGCCCTGGCCGGCCCACAGGGCCATGCCCTGGGCGTCCTTGGCCTTGGCGGCGGCCTTGCGCAGCGGGGAGGTGAGGTGGTGGATCTCCGGGTAGGCGGCGGGGGCGTACCGGCCGTGCTCGCGCAGGAAGCGGTTGACGAGCCCGCGGGCGGGGCGGCCGGAGAAGGCACGGGTCAGCTCGGTCCGGACGAACAGGGGGTTGGTGAGCGCCTGCTTGTGGACGGGTGCGGCGCCGGACTCCGTGGTGGCGAGGAAGGCGGTGCCGAGCTGGGCGGCGGCGGCGCCTGCCGCGAGGACGGCGGCGATCTGGCTGCCGCGCATGATGCCGCCGGCGGCCACGACGGGGATGCCGACGGTCTCGCGGATCTGACCGACGAGGGACAGCAGCCCGATCCCGGTCCCGTCGTTCTCCGGGATGTCGCGGTGGGTCCCCTGGTGCCCGCCGGCCTCCACGCCCTGCGCGATGACCGCGTCGGCACCGGCCCGCTGCACGGCGAGGGCCTCCTCGGCGGTGGTCGCGGTGACGAGGGTGAAGGTTCCCGCGCGCCGCAGGGACTCCAGCACCTCGCTGCTGGGCACGCCGAAGTGGAAGGAGACCACCGGCACCGGGTTGTCGAGCAGTACGGCGAGCTTGGCGTCGTAGCCGTCGTCACGTCCGCTGTCGGGGTCCCCGAGCTCGGTCTCGTACCAGGAGGCCTCACCCGACAGCTGGTGCGCGTACACCTCGACGGCGGCCGGGTCGGCGTTCTCCGGCTGCGGCATGAACAGATTGACGCCGAAAGGCCGTCCGGTCAGCCCCCGCAGCTGCTTGATCTCCTGGTACAGCCCGTCCGCCGTCTTGTATCCGGCGGCAAGAAACCCGAGCCCCCCGGCATCGGACACGGCGGCCGCGAGCTGCGGCACGGAGACGCCGCCCGCCATGGGGGCCTGCACGATCGGATGCGGGAAAAGATCGGTCAGCGCGGAGGACATGACCGCATGTTGTCACGTCCTCCGAACAAGTCCGAATCCGGCCTTCCAGTGGCATAGGTCAGCGGAATGGGCACGGGGTGAGGGCCTCGAACGCTCGACGCGAGCCGGTGAAAACCGGCCCGTCCGGCGCTTGAACGAGGCCCCGCGGCCACCCCGCTCACCGACCGTTGAAGGCGTCCTTCAACCGCGAGAACAGCCCCTGCTGCCCGGGCTGGAACTGCCCCGTGGGCCGCTCCTCGCCCCGCAGCTTCGCCAGCTCCCGCAGCAACCGCTCCTGCTCCGGATCCAGCTTGTTCGGGGTCTGCACCTCGACGTGGACGATGAGGTCACCCCGGCCGCCGCCGCGCAGATGCGTGACACCACGCGCGTGCAGCGGGATCGACTGCCCGGACTGCGTGCCCGGCCGGATGTCGACCTCCTCCAGCCCGTCCAGCGTCTCCAGCGGGACCTTGGTGCCCAGAGACGCCGCGGTCATCGGGAGCGTGACCGTGCAGTGCAGATCGTCACCACGCCGCTGGAACTGCGAGTGCGGCAACTCGTGGATCTCGACGTACAGGTCACCGGCGGGACCCCCACCGGGCCCGACCTCGCCCTCACCGGCGAGCTGGATCCGCGTGCCGTTGTCCACACCGGCCGGGATCTTGACCGTGAGGGTGCGACGGGACCGTACGCGACCGTCGCCCGCGCACTCGGGGCACGGCGTCGGAACGACCGTCCCGAACCCCTGGCACTGCGGACACGGCCGGGACGTCATGACCTGCCCCAGGAACGACCGCGTCACCTGCGACACCTCACCGCGTCCGCGGCACATGTCACACGTCTGGGCGGAGGTCCCCGGCGCCGCGCCCTCACCACTGCAGGTGGTGCACACGATCGCCGTGTCGACCTGGATGTCCTTCGTCGTACCGAAGGCCGCCTCGTCGAGTTCGATCTCCAGCCGGATCATCGCGTCCTGGCCCCGCCGCGTACGCGACCGCGGGCCCCGCTGCGACGCCGTGCCGAAGAACGCGTCCATGATGTCCGAGAAGTTCCCGAACCCACCGGCCCCGAAGCCGCCCGCGCCACCGCCGCCCGCCTGGGACAGGGGGTCGCCGCCGAGGTCGTAGACCTGCTTCTTCTGCGGGTCCGAGAGCACCTCGTAAGCGGCGTTGATCTCCTTGAACCGCTCCTGGGTCTTCGGATCAGGGTTGACATCCGGGTGCAGCTCGCGAGCGAGCCGACGGAAGGCCTTCTTGATCTCTTCCTGCGACGCGTCGCGACGCACGCCGAGAACGGCGTAGTAGTCCGTGGCCACTTACGACTCCGCCAGGATCTGTCCGACGTACCGTGCCACTGCGCGTACCGCTCCCATCGTTCCCGGGTAATCCATGCGGGTCGGTCCGACCACGCCGAGCTTGGCTACTGCCTCGCCGCCCGAACCGTAGCCGACCGACACGACAGACGTGGAGTTGAGCCCCTCATAGGCGTTCTCATGACCGATGCGTACGGTCATGCCCGAATCCCCGGCCTCACCAAGCAACTTGAGGAGCACGACCTGCTCCTCGAGGGCTTCGAGCACCGGACGGATAGTGAGGGGGAAGTCATGTCCGAAGCGGGTGAGATTGGCGGTTCCGCCGATCATCAACCGCTCCTCGTTCTCCTCGACGAGTGTCTCCAGAAGGGTGGAGAGCACGGTCGAGACGGTGCCGCGGTCCTCCAGGTCGAAGCCCTCGGGGAGGTCCTCGACAAGCATCGGCACATCGCTGAAGCGCCGGCCCGCGACCTTGCTGTTGAGCCGCGCCCGCAGATCGGCGAGGGACGTCTCGCCGAAGGGCGCCGGGCAGTCGATCATCCGCTGCTCGACCCGCCCGGTGTCCGTGATCAGCACGAGCATCAGGCGTGCGGGTGCGAGCGCGAGCAGTTCGACATGGCGCACGGTGGAGCGGGTGAGCGAGGGGTACTGCACCACCGCGACCTGCCGTGTGAGCTGCGCGAGCAGCCGTACGGTCCGCGCCACCACGTCGTCGAGATCGACGGCGCCGTCGAGGAAGTTCTGGATGGCGCGCCGCTCGGGCGCGGTCATCGGCTTGACGCCCGCGAGCTTGTCGACGAACAGCCGGTAGCCCTTGTCCGTGGGGATCCGCCCGGCACTGGTGTGCGGCTGGGCGATGAACCCCTCGTCCTCCAGGGCCGCCATGTCGTTGCGGATCGTCGCAGGAGAGACGCCGAGACTGTGCCGCTCGGTGAGGGCCTTGGAACCGACCGGCTCCTCGGTGCCCACGTAGTCCTGGACGATGGCGCGCAGCACCTGAAGCCTGCGTTCACTCAGCATCGCGCACACCTCCAGAAGTCGTTCCCGCTGTGCTTGCCTGGCACTCTGTCCGTCCGAGTGCCAGCATCCCCCGGCCCAGTGTACGGCGGTGGGGTACCGCCCGGGCAAGGTCGGTCCTGCCGCGACCGCTCGTACGGCTAGCGTCGCCGTATGACGGTGACTTGGGAAGAGCTGGGGTGGGAGCGGGTTGCGACCGGGGTCGGGCGGTGCCGACTGCCGGGCTGGGACTGCACAGCGGGGCTGGTCGTCGGTTCGGGGACCGCTCTGCTGATCGACGCCGGATCGAGCCTCGGCGAGGGCGCGCGGCTGCGGGCGCAGGCCGAATCGCTCGCCGGGCAGCGTGTGACTCATCTCGCGCTGACCCACCCCCACTTCGACCATGTCTTCGGGGCGGCGGCGTTCGCGGGGGCCGAGGTGTACGGGCCCGTGGGCATGGACGCCCTGTTCGACCAGCACCAGGCCCGCGAGGCGCTGCGCGCGGACGCGATCCACAACGGCCTGGACCCGGCACTGGCCGACGAGGCCGTCGACGCCCTGCCCCGCCCCCGCCACCATGTCTCCGGCGAGTGGACCCTCGACCTCGGCGGCGGCCGTCAGGTCCTGCTGGCGAACGTCGGCCCCGGCCACACCGGCCACGACCTCGTGGTCCTGGTCCCGGGCTCCCCCGAGGTGGTCTTCTGCGGCGACCTGGTCGAGGAGTCCGGCGAACCGCAGGCGGGCCCCGACGCCGTACCGTCGCACTGGCCGGCGGCGCTGGACCGGCTGCTGGACCTGGGCGGCGAGGACGCGCTGTACGTGCCCGGTCACGGAGCGGTGGTGGACGCGGCGTTCGTACGGCGGCAGCGCGACGCCCTGGCGACCCGCTTCGGCGTGTCGCGTTAGGTGGCGGCGGGCTTCTCCTATCGTCATCCGAATGCGCCAGTACTCCGCCGACCTGACTCCTCCCTGGAAGAAGCCGAAGCCCGTCCCCGAGGTCGCGGCGGAGCCCGGCCTGGTGGTCGAGGAACCCGGCACCGGTTTCTGCGGTGCGGTGATCCGCTGCGAGGCGGGCACGGTGACCCTGGAGGACCGCTTCGGCAAGCACCGGGTGTTCCCGATGGAGCCGAGGGGCTTCCTGCTGGAGGGCCGGGTGGTGACGCTCGTACGTCCCACCGGTCAGGCGCCGCTACGTCCCACCCGTACGGCATCCGGCTCGGTGGCCGTCCCCGGCGCCCGCGCCCGCGTGGCCCGCGCCGGCCGGATCTACGTCGAGGGCCGGCACGACGCGGAACTGGTGGAGAAGGTCTGGGGCGACGACCTGCGCATCGAGGGCGTGGTCGTGGAGTACCTGGAGGGCGTCGACGACCTCCCGTCGATCGTCGAGGAGTTCGCGCCGGGCCCGGACGCCCGGCTGGGCGTCCTGGTGGACCACTTGGTACCGGGCACGAAGGAGTGGCGCATCGCACAGTCGGTGACCAGCGACCACGCCCTCGTCGTCGGCCACCCGTACATCGACATCTGGGAGGCGGTGAAGCCGTCGTCCCTGGGCATCGATTCCTGGCCACGCGTCCCCCACGGCCAGGACTGGAAGACGGGCGTATGCCGAGCCCTGGGCTGGCCCTCGGAGAACACGGGCGCGGTGTGGCAGGCGATCCTGAAGCGAGTGAACTCGTACAAGGACCTGGAGCCGGAGCTCTTGGGCCGAGTAGAGGAACTGATCGACTTCGTCACGGCGTAACAGACCGAACTGCACCCACCCAAGGGGCGCGAGGAACTGCGCGACCAGCCACCACGAACCCGCAGCCGCCAGACGACACTGCCCCGCACCCCACTAGGCGCCTAGTCCACCAGGTCCCGAACCACCGCATCCGCCAGCAACCGCCCCCGCAGGGTGAGCACCGCACGCCCCGCGCCATACGGCTCCTTCTGGAGGAGCCCGTCCGACAGCGCCCGGCGGGAGGCCCGGAGCCCCTCCTCCCGCAGCAGCGACAACGGCACCCCCTCCAGAAGCCGCAGCTCCAGCAGGATCCGCTCGACCCGCCGGTCCTCCTCGGACAGGAGCTCACGGCCCGCCCCCGGTGACCGACCCGCCGCCAGCGCCCCGGCGTACGCCCCCGGATGCTTCACGTTCCACCAGCGCACCCCGCCCACGTGGGAGTGCGCGCCGGGGCCCGCGCCCCACCAGTCGGCGCCGCGCCAGTACAGCTCGTTGTGGAGGCAGCGGCCCGCCTCCGAGGTGGCCCAGTTGGAGACCTCGTACCAGTCGTAGCCCGCCTCGGACAGCACCGACTCCGCGATGAGATAGCGGTCCGCGTGGACGTCGTCGTCGGTCATCGGGACCTCGCCGCGGCGGATACGACGGGCCAGCTGGGTGCCCTCCTCGACGATCAGGGCGTACGCGCTGACGTGGTCCGGGCCCGCGCCGATGGCCGCCTCCAGGGAGGCCCGCCAGTCGTCGTCCGACTCACCGGGGGTGCCGTAGATCAGGTCCAGGTTGACGTGCGAGAACCCGGCCGCCCGGGCCTCCGCCACGCACGCCTCGGGGCGGCCCGGGGTGTGAGTGCGGTCGAGCACCTTCAGCACGTGCTGACGGGCGCTCTGCATGCCCAAGGAGATCCGGTTGAAGCCGCCCTGGCGCAGGGTGGCCAGATATGCCGGGTCCACGGACTCCGGGTTCGCCTCCGTCGTGATCTCCGCGTCCGGCGCCAGCCCGAACTCGTCACGGATCGCCGCCAGCATCCGTACGAGGTCGTCCGCGGCCAGCAGGGTCGGCGTACCGCCGCCGACGAACACCGTGCGGACCTGGCGGGGGTCGTCGCCGAGGACCTTGCGGGCCAGCCGGATCTCGTCGATCAGGGTGTCGGCGTAGTTGTCGCGGGAGGCCAGCACACCGCCCGTGCCCCGCAGCTCGGTCGCCGTGTAGGTGTTGAAGTCGCAGTAGCCGCAGCGGGTCGCGCAGTACGGAACGTGCAGGTAGAACCCGAGGGGGCGGGCGTCGGCCCCGGCGAGTGCGGACGCGGGGAGCGCGCCGTCGTCGGGGACGGGCTCGCCGTCGGGGAGTGCGGAAGGCATGTCCTCCATTGTCCAGGACCGTGGCGACTGCTCCGCCTACTCCGCCTGAAGCACCAGCAGCGCGAGATCGTCCTCCGGCGGTCCTACGCCGAACTCGTGCACCAGCCGTCTGACGCGCTCCGCGATCAGCGGGGCGGTGAGCCCGGCACAGTCGGCGAGCGCCGTCGCGAGGCCGTCGCCGTCGTCGAACTGGCGGGGGCCGCAGCGCCGCTCCGTCACCCCGTCGGTGACGGCGAGCAGGGTGTCGCCGGGTCGCAGCTCGAAGGTCTCGCTGGTGTAGGTCTCGTCCTCGACGACCCCGAGCAGGGTCTGCGGCCGGGCCACGGTGCGGACCTCGCCGCCCGCGCCGAGGAGCAGCGGCAGGGGATGCCCGGCGGAGGCGAGGGTGCAGCGCACACCGCCGTCGAAGGGTGCCAGCTCGCCGTAGAGGAGGGAGAGGAAGCGGGTCTGGGGGCCGTCGCCGGTCAGGGACCGGCCGCCCGCGGCGATCAGCGCGCGGGCGGCGGCGTCGGCGGCCTCCGTGGCGTCGTCGAGGAGCAGCTGGTTGAGGCGGTCCAGGACGTCGGCGACGCGGTAGCCCTCGCGGGCGAGGAGCCGCAGCCAGGGGCGGGCCAGGCCGATCACCACGGCGGCTTCGGGGCCCTTGCCCTGGACGTCGCCGACGGCGAAGCACCAGCGGCCGTCGCCGGCCGGGAAGAGGTCGTAGAAGTCGCCGCTGGGGCCGCCCTTGTCGCACGGCTCGTACACCAGCGCGCTGCGCATTCCGGGGATCTCCGCGACGGCGCCGGGCAGCAGCCCGCGCTGGAGGATGGCGCTGATGGTGGCCTGGCGGGCGTACTGGCGGGCCGCGCCGATGGCGAGGGCGACCCGGCGGCCGAGGTCCTCGACCAGGCCGGTGATCTCGTCGGGGAAGCGGAGCAGCCCGGACCGTCCGATGACGAGCGTGCCGAGCGGCCGTCCGCCCGCGATCAGCCGGTACGCCAGTGCCGTGCCGCGCGCCCCGCGCCCGCCCAGCGCGTCGCCGGGCCAGGGGAACGGCACGGGCCCGGAACGCGGCGGCTCCACCGGTCTGGGCGGGTCCTTCTCCAGGGCCTGGCGCAGTTCCTCGATACGGCTCTCGTGGCCGTGCCAGACGCGGGCGAGCCGCGGCCCCGCCCCGCCGGTCCCCTCGCTGCCCCAGACGCCACCGCGCCCCATGTGCTCGTCCTCCAGCCACACCGCGCACCAGTCGGCGAGCCGCGGCACGATCAGCTGTCCGGCGAGGGCGGCGACCAGGTCCTCGTCGAGCTGTCCGGCGAGCAGGTCGGAGGCCTCGGCGAGGAAGGACAGGGCGCCGCGGTTGAGCCAGTCCCGGTCGCGTTCGGTGCGCCGGGGCTCGGGGGCGAGGACTCCGGCGCTCTCCAGGCCGTTCACCCCCACGTACGCCTCGTCCTGCCCGGCGTACGGTCCGCTCTGCCCGACGGCCGCGCTGTCCTCCTCGGTCAGTCGCGCCCACACGGTCTTGGTGCCCTTGCGGTAGGTGATGCCCCAGGACTCGGCGAGGGTGGCGACGAGGCGCAGTCCGCGGCCGTACTCCGGTGTCCCGTACGACGGTTCGCCGGTGCCGTCGCGCGGGGCGCGCGAGGGGTGCTGGTCGGCGACCTCGACGACGAGGGCACCGGTCTCCGTCTCCAGACGGCACTCCAGATCGACGTCGGTGCCGGCGTGCACGACCGCGTTCGTGACGAGTTCGCTGACGACCACGACGGCGTCGTCGGCGAGGCGGTCGGTGAGCGGTGCCGTGCCGGGCAGGCCCAGTTCGGCCCACTCGGAGAGGGCGGCGCGCAGCAGGGCGCGGGCGGCGCCCGGTGCGAGGGAGCTGCCCGCGAGGGTGGCGTGCGCCCGGGCGTACGGAAGCACACTCCTGCGCACGGGGGCGTCACAAGCACCGGGATCGGTCTCCCGTTGTGCCGGAATGGCCCCCATGTCCCGCTCCCCGAGCAGTTCGGACGAATACGCCTCGGTCAGTGCGGACAGAGTGACAGACTGGCCCCGCCCATAAGCGCCGAGTTACTGAAGTGGGCCGCCATGAGTGAGAACAGTGCTACGCGTGTGCTCGAAGACGGACAGAAAGATGACCAGATTCGAGCATCGGATCTGCGTCCGCTGCTCGCCGCGATGACGGCCGCCCGGGACGGGCACTTCGCGAAGGTGACGGAGACCGGCGACCATGGCGTCACGGCCGAACTGGCCGCGATCTTCAATCAACTGGTCGACCGCAACGTCCACTTCACCACCGAGGTCCAGCGGGTGAAAAGGGAGCTGGTGCGGTACGGCCGGCTCGACGAGCGGCTCTCGCCGAGCCCCGGCGCGGGCGCCTGGGCGTCCCGGGTCACCGATGTGAACCAGCTGCTCGACGCCCTGGTGGCCCCGGCGGCGAACGCGACCCGGGTCCTGGACGCGGTGGCGGGCGGCGATCTGACCCAGCGGGTCGACCTGCACGACGGCAACCGCCAGTTGCGCGGTGATCTGCGGCGGCTGGGGCGGGCCGTGAACAAGATGGTCGACCAGTTGTCGTTGTTCACCGGCGAGGTGACCCGGGTGGCGCGCGAGGTCGGCACCGAGGGGCGGCTGGGCGGCCGGGCCAAGGTGCAGGGGCTGTCGGGAAGTTGGCGGGATGTGACCGAGGCGGTCAACACCATGGCGTCCCGGCTGACGGCCCAGGTGCGGGACATCGCCCTGGTGACCACGTCGGTGGCGCGCGGCGACCTGACCCGCTCGGTCACCGTCGAGGCGACCGGTGAGCTGCTCGAGCTGAAGCTGACCGTGAACACGATGGTCGACCAGCTCTCCGCCTTCGCCGACGAGGTCACCCGCGTGGCCCGCGAGGTCGGCACCGAGGGCCAGTTGGGCGGCCGGGCGCAGGTGCGGGGCGTGTCGGGGGTGTGGAAGGACCTCACCGACAACGTCAACTTCATGGCGTCGAACCTGACCTCGCAGGTGCGCAACATCGCCCAGGTGACGACGGCCGTCGCCAACGGCGACCTGAGTCAGAAGATCACCGTCGACGCGCAGGGCGAGATCCTGGAGCTGAAGTCCACCATCAACACCATGGTCGACCAGCTCTCCGCCTTCGCCGACGAGGTCACCCGCGTGGCCCGCGAGGTCGGCACCGAGGGCAACCTCGGCGGGCGCGCTCAGGTGCGGGGGGTGAGCGGTGTCTGGAAGGACCTCACCGACAACGTCAACTTCATGGCGGACAACCTGACTTCGCAGGTGCGGAACATCGCCCTGGTCTCCACCGCGGTGGCCCAGGGCGACCTCGGCAAGAAGATCACGGTGGAGGCGAAGGGCGAGATCCTGGAGCTGAAGTCCACCATCAACACGATGGTCGACCAGCTCTCCGCCTTCGCCGATGAGGTCACCCGCGTGGCCCGCGAGGTCGGCACCGAAGGCAACCTCGGCGGCCAGGCACAGGTGCGAGGGGTGTCGGGCGTCTGGAAGGACCTCACCGACAACGTCAACTTCATGGCCCTGAACCTGACGTCACAGGTCCGCAACATCGCCCAGGTGACGACCGCCGTCGCCAACGGCGACCTCTCCAAGAAGATCACCGTGGACGCGCGCGGCGAGATCCTCGAACTCAAGGACACCGTCAACACGATGGTGGAGCAGCTGCGCGCCTTCGCCGACGAGGTGACCCGGGTGGCGCGCGAGGTCGGCACCGACGGCCGGCTCGGCGGCCGCGCCCAGGTGCTGGGTGTGTCCGGGGTGTGGCGGGACCTGACGGACAACGTCAACTACATGGCGGACAACCTCACTTCACAGGTCCGCAACATCGCCCAGGTGACCACGGCCGTCGCCAACGGCGACCTCTCCAAGAAGATCGACGTGGACGCCCGGGGCGAGATCCTGGAGCTGAAGACCGCCATCAACACCATGGTCGACACGCTGTCCTCCTTCTCCTCCGAGGTCACCCGCGTGGCCCGCGAGGTCGGCTCCGAGGGCCGGCTCGGCGGCCAGGCCCGGGTCGAGGGCGTCTACGGCACCTGGAAACGTCTGACGACGAACGTGAACGAGCTCGCCCTGAACCTGACCACCCAGGTCCGCGCGATCGCCGAGGTCGCCTCCGCGGTGGCCCAGGGCGACATGTCCCGCTCGATCACGGTGGAGACCCAGGGCGAGGTCACCGAGCTCAAGGACAACATCAACCTGATGGTGGCCAACCTCCGCGAGACCACCCGCGCCAAGGACTGGCTGGAGTCCAACCTGGCCCGCCTGGCCGCGCTGATGCAGGGCCACCGGGACCTGATGGAGGTCGCCGACCTGCTGCTGCGCGAGCTGACCCCGCTGGTGAACGCCCAGTACGGCGCGTTCTTCCTGGCCGACCCCGACGAGGACAGTGCGGCTCTGCGGACCGCCGTTCCCGCGAAGGGGCTCGCGTTCATCGCCGGTTACGGCTCGGCACAGGGCGCGACCGTGGAGACCGGGGGCCTCCCGGTGCACGGCCTGGTCCGGCAGGCCGCCCGCGAGAAGAAGCGGATCCTGGTCGAGGAGGCCCCGCCGGACTACATCAAGATCAACAGCGGGCTCGGGGAGGCGGCGCCGACCAGCGTGGTCATCATCCCGATCCTCTTCGAGGACAAGCTCCTCGGTGTGATCGAGCTGGCGTCGTTCTCCCGCTTCTCCGACGTCCATCTCGCCTTCTTCGACCAGTTCGTGAACACCATCGCCGTCGCGATCAACACGATCATCGCCAACTCCCGTACGGAGTCCCTGCTCGGCGAGTCCCAGCGCCTGGCCCGCCAGCTCCAGGAGCGCTCCGACGAACTGCAGAAACAGCAGGCGGAGTTGCAGCGCTCGAACGCCGAACTGGAGGAGAAGGCGGCCCTGTTGGCGACCAGCTCCCAGTACAAGTCGGAGTTCCTGGCGAACATGTCGCACGAGCTGCGCACCCCGCTCAACTCCCTGCTGATCCTGGCCCGGCTGCTCTCCGACAACCCCGACGGCCATCTCTCCGACCAGGAGGTGCAGTTCGCGACGACGATCCACCGCTCGGGCTCGGACCTCCTTCAGCTGATCAACGACATCCTCGACCTGTCGAAGATCGAGGCGGGCCGGATGGACGTACGCCCGAAGAAGCTGCCGCTGATCAAGCTGCTCGACTACGTCCACGCCACCTTCCGCCCGCTCACCATCGACCGGGGGCTCGCCTTCGAGGTGGCGGTCGGCGAGGACGTGCCGCGCGAGATGTACTCGGACGAGCAGCGGCTCCAGCAGATCCTGCGCAACCTGCTCTCCAACGCGATCAAGTTCACCGCGTCGGGCCGGGTCGAGCTGCGCGTCAACCGGGTCACCGACACCGAGCTCCATCACGTCCGCGACAGCGGCCAGGTGATCGCGTTCACCGTCAGCGACACCGGTATCGGCATCGCGCAGGAGAAGCTGCCGGTGATCTTCGAGGCGTTCCAGCAGGCCGACGGCACCACCAACCGCAAGTACGGCGGCACCGGCCTCGGTCTGTCGATCAGCCGCGAGATCGCCGGTCTGCTCGGTGGCCGGATCGTCGCCGAGAGCGAGCCCGGCAAGGGCTCCACGTTCACGCTGTACGTCCCCGTGGTCAGCCCCGGCCACTCGGCGACCGGCCCCACCCCCGAGGAACACACCCTGCCGGTGCCGGAACAGCTGTCGACCGAGCCCTTCACCTCCGCCGAGGTGGACGACTCCTGGCCGACACCCACCAAGCTGGAGGCGTGGAAGAGGGGCCGGGCGGGACAGGTGCTGCCCGGGCGGCGGGTGCTGATCGTCGACGACGACATCCGCAACGTCTTCGCACTGACCCATGTCCTGGGCCGGGTCGGCATGCCCGTCCTCTACGCCGAGAACGGCCGGGAGGGCATCGAGACGCTGGAGCGCAACCCGGACGTCGAGCTCGTCCTGATGGACATCATGATGCCGGAGATGGACGGTTACGAGACGATCGCCGCCATCCGCCGCACCCCGCGCTGGACGGGCCTGCCGATCGTCGCGCTGACCGCGAAGGCGATGCCGGGCGACCGGGAGAAGTCGATCGCGCGGGGCGCCAACGACTACGTACCCAAGCCGGTCGACGTGGACCAGCTGCTGACTGTCGTGTGCGCGCTCCTCGACCCGGAGGGCCCGCAGGGCGACGATGGCACCCAGGGGCCCGCGGCCGACGCGGTGACCGACGCAGCGGAACCGGGCATGACAGGGGAAGTGCCGGTCCCGCCGACGACCGAATGAGGCACAGTCACCATGAGCGCTGAGGCAACGACCGAAGAGCGCGCCAGCATCCTCCTCGTCGACGACATGGAGGACAACCTGGTCGCCCTGGAGGCCGTCCTGGGGTCCCTCAACGAGCCGCTCGTCCGCGCACGTTCGGGCGAGGAGGCCATGAAGGCACTGCTGCGGCAGCAGTTCGCCCTCGTCCTGCTCGACGTCCGGATGCCGGGCATGGACGGCTTCGAGACCGCCGCGAACATCAAACGGCTCGATCAGACCAAGGACGTCCCGATCATCTTCCTGACCGGCGCGGAGGACGACTCCGGCTATGCCTTCCGCGGCTACGCCACCGGCGCCGCGGACTATCTGACCAAGCCCTTCGACCCCTGGGTGCTCCGGGCGAAGGTCACCGTCTTCCTGGACCTGCACCGCAAGAACCAGCAACTGGAGCGACTGCTGGCCCAGGACCAGGGCGAGGTGAACACCCGGCTGGCCGAACTGGAGAAGCAACTCTCCGGGGAGAACCCCCCGGACCTGGCGGCACTGCGCACTCAGGTCCGGGAGATACGTCTGCTGGTCAGCAGAGGGCGCCTGTAACGCCCCCGCCCCTACGCCTCGCGGGCCCCGGCGTACATCTCGTCGATGAGGTGCTTGTACTCCCGCTCCACCACCGGCCGCTTCAGCTTGAGGCTCGGTGTGATCTCGCCGTGCTCGACGTCCAGGTCACGCGGCAGCAGCCGGAACTTCTTGATGGTCTGCCAGCGCTGGAGACCCTCGTTGAGCTCCTTGATGTGGCCCTCGATCATCTCGACGGTGGCCGGCGCGGCCACGACCTCGGCGTACGACTTGCCCTCCAGGCCGTTCTCCTTCGCCCAGCCGAGGATCGACACCTCGTCGAGGGCGATGAGGGCGGTGCAGAAGTTCCGGTCGGCGCCGTGCACCAGGATGTTGGAGACGTACGGGCACACCGACTTGAACTGTCCCTCGACCTCGGTGGGCGCGATGTACTTGCCGCCGGAGGTCTTGAAGAGGTCCTTCTTGCGGTCGGTGATGCGGAGGTAGCCGTCGGGCGACAGCTCGCCGATGTCACCGGTGTGGAACCAGCCGTCGGCCTCCAGCACCTCGGCGGTCTTCTCCGGCAGCCCGTGGTAGCCCTCCATGATGCCGGGCCCGCGCAGCAGGATCTCCCCGTCCTCGGCGATCCGCACCTCGGTGCCGGGCAGCGGCTTGCCGACCGTGCCGGTGCGGTACGCCTCGCCCGGGTTCACGAAGGAGGCGGCCGAGGACTCGGTCAGGCCGTAGCCCTCGAGGATGTGGATGCCGGCGCCGGAGAAGAAGAACCCGATCTCGGGGGCGAGGGCCACGGAGCCGGAGACACAGGCGCGCAGATTGCCGCCGAAGGCCTCGCGGATCTTGGCGTACACCAGCTTGTCGGCGACCGCGTGCTTGGCGGCGAGGCCGAAGGGGGCGCTCGCCGTGCCGGTGCGGCGGAAGTTGTCCTGGGTGACCTTGGCGTACTCACGGGCGACCTCGGCGGCCCAGCGGAAGATCTTGTACTTGGCGCCGCCGCCCGCGCGGGCCTTGTTGGCGATGCCGTTGTAGACCTTCTCGAAGATGCGCGGGACGGCCGCCATGTACGTCGGCTGCACGATCGGCAGATTCTCGATGATCTTGTCGACGCGGCCGTCGACGGCGGTGACGTGACCGACCTCGATCTGCCCCGAGGTGAGCACCTTGCCGAAGACGTGGGCGAGCGGCAGCCACAGGTACTGCACGTCCTCGACGCTCACCAGGCCGGTCGCGGCGATCGCCTTCGCCATGTACGCCCAGTTGTCGTGCGGCAGGCGGACACCCTTGGGGCGGCCGGTGGTACCGGAGGTGTAGATGAGGGTGGCGAGCTGGTCCTTGGTGATCGCGCCGACCCGCTCCTTGATCAGGTCGGGGTCCTTCTCCAGGCGGGCCGTGCCACGGGCCTCCAGCTCGGCGAGGGTCAGCACCCAGTCGCCGGTCTCCACGCCCTCGGCGTCGATGACCACGACATGGGTCAGGTCGGGCAGCTCGGCGCGCTTGTCCTGCGCCTTGGCCAGCTGCTCGGCGTTCTCCGCGAACAGCACGCGGCTGTCGGAGTCGGCGACGATGAACGCGGACTCGTCGGCGTTGGTCTGCGGATACACCGTGGTCGTGGCGGCGCCGGCGCACAGGATGCCGAGGTCCGCGAGGATCCACTCGATCCGGGTCGCGGAGGACAGGGCGACCCGCTGCTCGGGCTGCACCCCGAGCTCGATCAGGCCGGCGGCGATGGCGTAGACCCGCTCGGCGGTCTGCCCCCAGCTCAGCGACTTCCAGTCGTCGGGACCCTCGCCGGAGGCCGAGGGCACGGGGTAGCGGTACGCCTCGGCGTCCGGAGTGGCCGAAACGCGCTCCAGGAAGAGGGTCGCCACGCTCGGCGGACGGTTCTCGATCAGGGTCTGTGTGTCGCTCACGACATCCTCCGGGGCCCGCGACGATGCGGCGGCTGGCTCAGTGCGGCTGGTGACTCGAGGGGGTGTTGTTTAACTCACGAGTAACTATCGAGTGGAGATCAGAGTAGAACGCGACCGACGCCGATGTAAGGGGCGGCGGCCTGTCACTTTCTACAGAGCGCGACGCTACGCACGCGTAGGGGCCCGTCGCTCTCATCCGCGACAGGCCCCTGTTTTCACGGGAAAACGGCGCTACTTCTTGCCCTTGCCGGAGCCCGCGTTCTCGTCGCTGCTCAGCACGGCGATGAAGGCCTCCTGCGGAACCTCCACAGAGCCCACCATCTTCATCCGCTTCTTGCCCTCCTTCTGCTTCTCCAGCAGCTTCCGCTTACGGGAGATGTCACCGCCGTAGCACTTGGCGAGGACGTCCTTGCGGATGGCGCGGATGGTCTCGCGGGCGATGACCCGGGAGCCGATGGCGGCCTGGATGGGGATCTCGAAGGCCTGCCGCGGGATCAGCTCGCGCAGCTTGGCGACGAGCCGTACGCCGTACGCGTAGGCGGCGTCCCGGTGGGTGACGGCGGAGAAGGCGTCGACCCGGTCGCCGTGGAGCAGGATGTCGACCTTCACCAGCTGGGCGTCCTGCTCGCCGGTGGGCTCGTAGTCCAGGGAGGCGTAGCCACGGGTCTTGGACTTCAGGTTGTCGAAGAAGTCGAAGACGATCTCGGCGAGCGGGAGCGTGTAGCGGATCTCGACGCGGTCCTCGGAGAGGTAGTCCATGCCGAGGAGGGTGCCGCGACGGGTCTGGCAGAGCTCCATGATCGAGCCGATGAACTCGCTGGGAGCGAGGATCGTGGCCCGGACGACCGGCTCGAAGACCTTGTCGATCTTGCCCTCGGGGAACTCGCTCGGGTTGGTGACCGTGTGCTCCTTCCCGTCCTCCATGATCACGCGGTAGACCACGTTGGGCGCGGTGGCGATGAGTTCGAGGTTGAACTCGCGCTCCAGGCGCTCACGGATGACGTCGAGGTGCAGCAGCCCGAGGAAGCCGACGCGGAAGCCGAAGCCGAGGGCCGCGGAGGTCTCCGGCTCGTAGACCAGCGCGGCGTCGTTGAGCTGGAGCTTGTCGAGGGCGTCGCGCAGCTCGGGGTAGTCGGAGCCGTCCAGCGGATACAGGCCCGAGAAGACCATCGGCTTGGGGTCCTTGTACCCGCCGAGGGCCTCGGTGGCGCCCTTGTCCTTGCTGGTGATCGTGTCACCGACCTTGGACTGACGGACGTCCTTCACGCCGGTGATGATGTAGCCCACCTCGCCGACGCCGATGCCGTCGGCCGGTGTCATCTCGGGGGCCGAGACGCCGATCTCGAGGAGCTCGTGGGTGGCGCCGGTCGACATCATCCTGATGCGCTCGCGCTTGTTGAGCTGGCCGTCGATGACACGGACGTAGGTGACGACGCCCCGGTAGGAGTCGTAGACCGAGTCGAAGATCATCGCGCGGGCGGGGGCGTCCTTGACGCCGACCGGCGCCGGCACGTCCCGGACCACACGGTCGAGCAGCGCGTCCACGCCGACACCGGTCTTCGCCGAGACCTTGAGCACGTCCTCGGGCTGGCAGCCGATGAGGTTGGCGAGCTCCTCGGAGAACTTCTCCGGCTGGGCGGCCGGCAGGTCGATCTTGTTCAGTACGGGGATGATCTTGAGGTCGTTCTCCATCGCCAGGTACAGGTTGGCGAGAGTCTGGGCCTCGATGCCCTGCGCGGCGTCGACCAGGAGGACGGTGCCCTCACAGGCGGCCAGCGACCGGGACACCTCGTACGTGAAGTCCACGTGCCCCGGGGTGTCGATCATGTTGAGGATGTGGGTGTTGCCCGGCTCCTCGGTCGGGGCCCAGGGCAGTCGGACCGCCTGGGACTTGATCGTGATGCCACGCTCACGCTCGATGTCCATGCGGTCGAGGTACTGAGCACGCATCTGGCGCTGATCGACCACTCCGGTCAGCTGGAGCATGCGGTCGGCGAGCGTGGACTTGCCGTGGTCGATGTGCGCGATGATGCAGAAATTACGGATCAGAGCCGGGTCGGTACGGCTCGGCTCAGGCACATTGTTAGGGGTCGCGGGCACGCAGGGTCCTGTCTCTTGAGGCGCCTTGTGCCTCGGGTCGGATCGATACGTAGGCTCCATGGTCCCATGGGCGGCGACCGGAGGCCGTTTTGGGCCGTCGGTCGGCCCACTGGTACTGTGGGTGGCTGTGCCTCCTGCCCTCTCAGCACGAGGCGCACCCCAAGAAATCACCTGGCCCGGGTCCCTTGTGGTCCCGTGCCTGAACCTGAAAAGGCTCAATCAGTGGCGAACATCAAGTCCCAGATCAAGCGGATCAAGACCAACGAGAAGGCTCGGCTGCGCAACAAGGCCGTCAAGTCCTCCCTGAAGACCGCCATCCGCAAGGCCCGTGAGGCCGCTGCCGCGGGTGACACCGAGAAGGCCACCGAGTACCAGCGCGCTGCTGCGCGTCAGCTCGACAAGGCCGTCGCCAAGGGCGTCATCCACAAGAACCAGGCCGCCAACAAGAAGTCGGCGCTTGCTTCGAAGGTCGCTTCCCTCAAGGGCTGACACCTCTATCTGATCTGATCTTTTTGATCTGACTGCCGGAAGGACCCAGAGCGGGCCCTCTCTCATCCGCTCCCACCCGGCACCCAGAGCTCGTACGCGGCCTGCGTTCGCCACGCGGGTATGAGCTCGAAAGCTTGGTCCGAAGGCCCCGGAGCCCGCCCTTCCCCAGGGCGGAAGCCGGGGCCTTCGGCATGCGCTGTGAGGCTGCGCGGCTCGGCGCTCATCGTGCCGTCGGTCTCCTCGAACAGCCGGCCGTGACCACCACCTACAGCCCGTCCGGCGTCTGAGGACAAGGCCCTTTCGGGGCCGACGGGGGTCTGGGGGCGTAGCCCCCCAGGGACCGGGGTCGAAGGGGCAGCGCCCCTGGAGGACGGGACGGGTAGGGGCGGCGGGGGCGAGAACAGCCCCCGCCGGCCACGGACGTACCTCAGCGAGGCCCGCTACACCCGCCCTCGCGACCGCGCTGCCCGAGCGATCACCACGACCGCCTTCTCCAGGGCGTATCCGGGATCGTCCCCCCCGCCCTTCACCCCCGCATCCGCCTCGGCAACGGCCCGCAACGCATCAGCGACCCCATCCGGCGTCCACCCCCGCATCTGCTGCCGCACCCGATCGATCTTCCACGGCGGCATCCCCAGCTCCCGCGCGAGATCCGCCGGCCGCCCGCCCCGAGCCGACGACAGCTTCCCGATCGCCCGCACCCCCTGAGCCAGCGCACTCGTGATCATCACCGGCGCCACCCCCGTGGCCAACGACCACCGCAACGCCTCCAGCGCCTCCGCCGCCCGCCCCTCGACCGCCCGGTCGGCGACGGTGAAGCTCGACGCCTCGGCCCGCCCGGTGTAGTACCGCCCCACGATCGCCTCGTCGATCGTCCCCTCGACATCGGCGACCAGCTGCGACACGGCCGACGCCAGCTCCCGCAGATCACTCCCGATCGCATCGACGAGCACCTGACAGGCCTCGGGTGTGGCCGACCGCCCGGTCGCCCGGAACTCCTGCCGCACGAAGGCCAGCCGGTCCGCCGGCTTGGTCATCTTCGGACAGGCGATCTCCCGCGCTCCCGCCTTCCGCGCGGCGTCGAGCACCCCCTTGCCCTTCACCCCGCCGGCATGCAGCAGCACGAGCGTGATCTCCTCGGCGGGGGCCGAGAGATACGCCTTCACGTCCTTCACGGTGTCGGCCGACAGATCCTGCGCGTTGCGTACGACCACGACCTTGCGCTCCGCGAAGAGCGAGGGACTGGTCAACTCGGCGAGCGTGCCGGGCTGTACCTGTTCCGGGTTCAGATCCCGTACGTCCGTGTCGGCGTCAGCGGCCTTCGCGGCGGCCACCACCTCCCGCACGGCACGGTCGAGCAGCAGGTCCTCCTGCCCCACGGCCAGCGTCAGCGGGGCAAGGGGGTCGTCGTTCGCACTCTTCTTTGCCATCGCCGACAAGCATGGCACGGGCCACTGACAGCGAGCCCCGCCCCTACGGCTCCTCCCGCCACCCTTCCCACTCCCCCGCGAACTCGTCCAGCGCCCCGGGATCCAACCGCCCGTCCTCGTCCCGCAGCACTACGAGCCACTGCGCGTCCTCGGCATCGTCCTCCCCCGCCAGCGCGTCGCGGACGATGCGCGGCTCCTCAGCCACCCCGAACCGCTCCCTGAGCGCCTCCGCCACCTCCTCCGCGGCATCCCGATCAGGCAGCACCAGCACATGTCTCACATCGCTCACCCGGCCATTGTCCGGCACCCGGAAAGCGCCCGAACCCCAGTTCGGCCCACGACCACCAGGACCTCACCCAGCGTCCCGGCCCATCCGCGTCACCCCGTCTTCCGCGCCACCGGCACCCGATCGAGCTCCACCCCGAACCGCTCCCGGTACACCCCCAGCACCTCCTCGTCCGTCCCCAGCTCCCGCACCTCGCGGGTCCCGTCCGCCCCCGTCACCGTGAAGCTGCGCCCGCTGAGCGTGATCCTGCCGCCGTCCTCCGTGACCCGCGAACACACCGGCGACCGTGTGAAGTGCGAGGCCGGCGAGGTGCTGTGCCACCAGGCGCCCGCCACGAAGTCACCGAGCACCCGGGGCCGCACCTCCAGGCGGTACTGGGGCTTGCCGCCCATGACGACGTCCAGGTCGGCCGTCTCCGCCCCCACGTGCCCGCCCCGCACCCCGGCCGCGTCCGCCCCGGCCTCGACGATCCGGAACGTGCCCCCGGGATCCACCTGTTCCCCCCGCGCCCCCATCGCCAGGGGATGGTGGCTGTGCGCCCCGAAGCCGACGTCGGCCAGCCAGTCGCCCCCGTCCACCGTCCGCACCCGCAGGGCGAGATGGTCGTAGGGGATGCCGAGCCGCCCCTCCTCCCCGTACACCCGGGCCGCGAGCAGCGTGACCTCGAAGCCCAGCGCGGCGAGCAACGCCCCGAAGCAGCCGTTGAGTTCGTAGCAGAACCCGCCCCTGCGCGCCCCCACCACCTTGTCCAGCAGCCGCTTCTCCTCCAGCACGATCTCCTCGCCGAGGTGGATCGACAGGTTCTCGAAGGGCACGGTCTGCAGATGGCGCAGTTGCAGTTCGCGCAGGACGTCCACGGTGGGCCACGCCGGGTGCTCGGCACCGAGGCGGCGGAGATAGGCATCAACCTGTGCGGAATTCATGCCCTCAGTCTCCCGCCACCCGCAGTGACTCACCCGTTCCCAGGACCGCCAGCGCCCCGTCCTCGTCCGTCCGCAGCACCATCGCCCCCTGGGCCCGCAGCGCCGCGACCGTGCCGGGGGCCGGATGTCCGTACGTGTTGTCCCTCCCCACCGAGATGAGCGCCAGCCGCGGAGCCGCTCTGCGTATCAGTTCCGGATCCTGGTAGGCCGAGCCGTGGTGGGCGACCTTGAGGACGTCCACGCCGCCCAGCAGCGTGCCCGCCGGGGATCTCAACAGGGCCCGCTGGGCCAGGGGTTCGAGATCGCCGAGCAGCAGGAACCGCAGTCCGCCCGACCGCACGAGCAGGGCGACGCTGGCATCGTTGGGTCCTTCCGGTTCCATCGCGGGGGCCGGAGCTCCCGGAGCTCCCCCGGCCGGCGGCGGCCACACCACCTCCCAGTCCAGCCCTCCGGTGCGCCGTCGCTCCCCCGCCACGGCACGGGTGAGCGGAATCCGCTGCCGCGCCGCCTGCCGCCGTACGAACTCCACCTGGTCCACCGGTTCCTCGAACCCGGTCGTCTCGATCGCCCCCACGCTCCGCCCGCGCAGCACGCCGGGCAGCCCCGCCACGTGGTCGGCATGGAAGTGGGTCAGCACGACCAGCGGGATCCTGGTGATGCCGAGGGTGCGCAGACACCGGTCGACGCGCGTCGGATCGGGCCCCGCGTCCACCACCACACCGGTACCGTCGCCCGCGGCGAGCACGGTCGCGTCCCCCTGCCCCACATCGCACATCACCAGCCTCCAGCCGGGCGGCGGCCACCCGGTGATCACGCGGGCCAGCGGCGGCGGCTGCACCACCACCAGCAGGAGCAGTACTCCGCAGACCCCGCACCACGCGGGATGCCGCGACAACCGCCGCCCGGCCGTCACCACGGCCACCGTGACCAGGGCGAGCAGGACCGCGCCGGTCCAGCTGCCCGGCCAGTCGATCCCGGCACCGGGCAGGGACGCCCCGGTACGGGCGACGTCCGCGATCCATCCCGCGGGCCAACTCGCGCACCAGGCCAGCGCCTTGGCGACCGGCATCACCAGGGGTGCCGTCGCCAGCGCGGCGAAGCCCAGCACGGTGGCCGGCGCCACGGCGAACTCCACGAGCAGATTGCACGGCACCGCCACCAGGCTGACCCGCGCCGACAGCACCGCGACGACCGGCGCGCACAGTGCTTGCGCGGCACCCGCGGCGGCCAGCGCCTCGGCCAGCCGCGGTGGCACCCGCCGCGCCCGCAGGGCCGCGCTCCAGCGGGGCGCGAGCGTGAGCAGGGCCCCGGTGGCCAGCACGGACAGCAGGAATCCGTAACTCCGGGCCAGCCAGGGGTCGTACAGCACCAGCAGCAGGACGGCCGTCGCCAACGCCGGGATCAGCGACCTGCGGCGCCCGGTCGCCAGGGCGAGCAGGACCACGGTTCCGCAGGCCGCGGCCCGCAGCACGCTCGGGTCCGGCCGGCACACGACGACGAAGGCGAGCGTGAGCGCCCCGCCGAGCAGCGCCGTCGTCCGCAGGGGGATGCCGAGCCGGGGTGCGAGCCCCCGGCGCTCGACGCGCTGGGCCAGTCCGGGCGGCCCGATGAGCAGGGCCAGGATGATCGTGAGGTTGCTCCCGGAGACGGCGAGCGTATGTGCGAGGTCGGTCTCCTTGAACGCGTCGTCCAGGTCCGGGGTGATCCGCGAGGTGTCCCCGACGACGAGCCCCGGCAGCAGCGCCCGCGCATCTCCGGGCAGCCCGTCGGTGGCCTCCCGCAGCCCGCCCCGCAACCGCCCGGCGAACCGCTGCACCCCCGACGGCCCCGCCACGACCTCCGGCGCCCGCTGCCCCCGCACCCGCACCACGGCCGCGACCCTGTCCCCGCCCACCATCACCGGCGCCAGCCGCGCGGAGACACGGAACCGTGTGGAAGGCAGCAACCGCAGCCAGGGCGAGGAACCGGGCCCGCCGACCAAGGAGCCGCCACCACCCGCCGCCCGGTCGGCGAAAGGACTCCCCTTTGCCGACCCGTCGCCGAAGCCGCCCCCATCTGCCGCCCCGAGGCCAGCTCCGCCCCCGTTCACCACCCCGCCGGAAGAGCCCACGCCTCCCTCTCCGCCCCCGGCAGCGGCACTCGGACTCCCCAGCGCCCCGGCCCCTCGGTCCGCACTCCCTCCGGTCCCGGTCACGTCGACCATCACCAGCACCGGTGTCCGCGTGTCCACCACCTCCCCGCCCGCCTTCTCCACCCGCCGCACCTCCCCCTTGATCAGCACGGAGGTCGGCGCCGGACGGTCTCCCTGGACCCTCGGCCGGGTGAGCCGGGGATCGGAGGTGACCTCGATCTCGGCGGTCGCGGTCGCGTAGTTCCGCGCCAGCCCGGGTACCGGCCCACGGCGCAGATCGGCTCCGTGCAGTCCGGCCGAGACGGCGGCCGCGGCGACGCAGAGCAGCGCGGCGGCGACCGGGACCCGTGGCCCCGCGCGTCCCCGGGTCAGCAGCAGCACGCCCGCTGCCACCAGGCACAGGACGGCGATCCCGGTGACCCACTCGGGAGCGGCGTCCAGCGTCAGCGCCGCCGTCGCCCAGGCGGCTAGCGCGGGTGGGACGAGTCGTAGGTCCGCCGGCCCTTCCTGGCGGGGGTTGGCGTCCCCGAGCCGTGTGCCGGAGGCGGCGTGCACGGCTCGGCGGGGCCGGGGCATCGGGGGTGGAGACGGGGAGGAGGGCGGACCCTCGGGTACGTGACTCATGGCCGTACGAGATTCCGCAGGTCGGCGAAGCGGCGTTCTCCGATGCCGTTGACCTCGCGCAGTTCGTCCACCGAGCGGAAGCCGCCGTGCTGGGTGCGGTAGTCGACGATGTGCTGGGCCAGGACCGGGCCGACCCCCGGCAGGGTGTCCAGCTGGTCCACGGTGGCCGTGTTGAGGGAGACCGGTGTCGCGGGTCCCGCTCCCGGCACGGATCCGGCGGAACCGACCGGACCGCCGCCCGCCGTACCGCCCTGGCCGGCCCCGGGCGCGGCAGGGCCGCCGACCACGACCTGCTCGCCGTCCACGAGGAAGCGAGCGCGGTTGAGCCCCTCGGTGTCCGTACCGGACCGCACCCCACCGGCCGCACGCAGCGCGTCGGCGACACGCGAACCCGCGGGGAGCCGGTGAACGCCGGGCTCGCGGACCTTGCCGCTGACGTCCACCACGATCTCGGCCGCTGGCGAGCCCACCGCGTTCGGCGCACCGGCCGACGCCCCCGGACCGGCCTGCTCACTCCGCTCCGCGAAGGGGGCGGCCACGACTTCGGGTGGCCGCACGGCCTGCGTCCGCCCCGCCCAGAAGTGCTGCACGGCAAAGCCCGCGGCGACGACGAGCACCACCGCCAGCGCGACCACGCTCCGCCGCTCCAGGCCGCACCTGGTCTGCAACCACACCGGCATCCGCTCCCGCAGAGCCAGCCCGGCCCGCACCCGCCGGTCCCCCGTCGCAGGGGGAACGTCGGCCCAGTCCCCCTGCGCCGGCCCGTCGTCAGGGCCGAAGTCCGTGTCCGCGCCGATTCCGTCGGCTTCCGCACCGGGCACGCCACCCCCGTCGAGGCCCGGCGGCCCTGTCCCCGCCTCGCGTCGCTCCCCGACGCGATCGGCGAACATGACCTCCGCTCGCCGCCGGAGTTCCTCGGCCGAGGCGTACCGGTGCCGGCCCCGTGGCGTCCGGTGCTGGCGTGGGTGGTGGCGGGTACGGACGTCGGAGGCAGGCCCACGGCCCGGCCCACTGGTCGGAGTCGCTGTGCGTGAACGTGATCGAAGTGCCATGCGACGAGGATCGGGCACCCGGCGCTCTGGCGATAATCTTGCTCAATTCCCGGGGACGACACCCCGGTTGTGGACAACTCCGCCACCCACACGAGTGGCGGCCGACCACCCGCGGCCCTCGACGACGGCGTCACCGCACCTTCGCGTCACCGCCTCACCGCGGCGAGACCACGGTCCCCAACAGCCCGGGCCCCGTGTGCGCCCCGATCACCGCACCGACCTCACTGACATGCAGATCCGCCAGCCCCGGCACCCGCGCCCGCAACCGGTCCGCCAGTGCCGACGCCCGGTCGGGAGCGGCGAGGTGGTGGACAGCGATGTCGACCTGCGCGCTGCCCGCCCGGTCGGCCACGATCTCCTCGAGGCGGGCGATCGCCTTCGACGCGGTGCGCACCTTCTCCAGCGGTTCGATCCGCCCGCCCTGCAACTGGAGCAGCGGCTTGACGGCGAGCGCGGAGCCGAGGAGTGCCTGTGCGGCGCCGATCCGGCCGCCCCGGCGCAGATAGTCGAGAGTGTCGACGTAGAAGAAGGCGGACGTCCCGGCGGCCCGCTTCTCCGCGGCGGTGACAGCCTCGTCCACCGTGCCGCCCGCCTCGGCCACCTCCGCCGCCGCGAGGGCGCAGAAGCCGAGCGCCATGGCGATCATTCCGGTGTCCACGACCCGTACCGGCACCGGTGCCTCGCGCGCCGCGAGGACCGCGGCGTCGTAGGTGCCGGAGAGCTCGGCGGACAGGTGCAGGGAGACGATGCCGGTCGCGCCGGACTCCGCGACCCGCCGGTAGGTCTCCGCGAAGAGCTGGGGGCTGGGGCGCGAGGTGGTGACCGGGCGCCGCTTCTGCAGTGCCTGGGCCAGGGACCGGGTCGAGATCTCGGTGCCCTCTTCGAGGGCCTGGTCGCCGAGGACGACGGTCAGGGGCACCGCGGTGATGCCGTGACGCTCCATCGTCCGCTGCGGCAGGTAGGCCGTTGAATCGGTGACGATCGCGACATGGCGGGACATGAGCTGGAGGTTACCTGCCGTAGCGCCAGGGCGGCAGCCCGACCCCTGGCACCTGGGACAGCCTTGACCGGATCAAGTCGTGCTCTCGGGACGGGGCTTCTTCTGCCACGGGTACGCGGGGCGCTGTGCCGGCGGGGTGATGGCGGGCCGGGTCGGTTCGTCGGTGGTGCGTGACTTCGGGGTCTCCGGCCAGGTCTGCTGGGCCGTGGTGGCGTCGGCGACGGGTGCCTCGGGCCACGGGGGCGGGGACTGCGCGGGCTCGGTCGGCTCCGCTGTCGTCCAGTGCCGCAGCGCGCCGGCCTCCATGTCGATCTGGGAGCTCAGCGAGTCCAGGTCGTCGTCCGCGAAGCGGCGGGCGCGGTCCCGGGCCGCCCAGCGCAGTGAGTCCGCGGAGTGCGTGATCTGTTCGGTCCGCTCGCGCAGCCCCGGCAGTCGCTCGGCGAGCGTCGCCCGGTCCGGTTCGGACTCGAGGCGCCTGAGTTCGCCGTCCAGTTCGTGTCCGTGGGCGCTGAGGCGCTGGAAGAGGGCGAGGGACTCCTTGAGGGACTCGTCCTCGGCCACGCCCGCGTGCAGGGCGTCCTGGGTGGCGCGCATGGAGGTGCGCAGCTTCAGCCGCAGTTGCGCCAGTTCGCCCGCCGCGCCGGGCTGGGCGAAGGACTTGGCCCGCAGTGTGTGGTCCTCGACCGTGCGGCGGGCCTGGGTGATGGTGCGGTCCACGCCGCGCTTGGCCGCGCCGACCACCTTCACCGTGGCGTAGACGCCGAGCACCAGGAAGAGCACGAAAAGCAGAGCGACTATCGCCATCAGTGCCTCCACGATGCTCCTCCTCGGACCGGGCGCGATGTTCCGCGCCGCTCTTCAACGGTAAACGCAACGGGCAGGCGCGGAGTTCCGGAAGAACCCCGAACCTGCCCGTACGGGACCCCTAGGGGGTGCCGCGTCTCACGACGGGACGATGTTCACCAGCTTCGGCGCGCGCACGATCACCTTGCGGATCCCGGCCCCGTCCAGCGCCGCCACGACCTTGTCGTCGGCCAGCGCCACCTTCTCCAGCTCCTCGTCGGAGATGGCCGGGGACACCTCCAGACGGGCCTTGACCTTGCCCTTGATCTGCACGACGCAGGTCACGGTCTCGTCCACGACGTACGCCGGGTCGGCGACCGGGAAGTCCTGGTGGACGACCGAGTCCGTGTGGCCCAGCTTGCGCCACAGTTCCTCGGCGATGTGCGGGGCCAGCGGCGCGACCAGCAGCACCAGCGACTCGGCGACCGAGCGGGGCACCGGGCCGCCCGCCTTGGTCAGGTGGTTGTTCAGCTCGGTGACCTTGGCGATGGCGGTGTTGAACCGCATGCCCTCCAGGTCCTGACGTACGCCGTCGATGGCCTTGTGCAGGGCACGCAGGGTGTCCTCGTCGGGCTCGGCGTCGGTCACCACCAGCGAGCCGGTCGCCTCGTCGACGACGTTGCGCCACAGCCGCTGCAGCAGCCGGAACTGGCCGACCACCGCGCGGGTGTCCCACGGCCGGGAGACGTCCAGCGGGCCCATGGCCATCTCGTACAGGCGCAGGGTGTCGGCGCCGTACTCCTCGCAGATCTCGTCCGGAGTGACGGCGTTCTTCAAAGACTTGCCCATCTTGCCCAGCAGCCGGGAGACCTTCTCGCCCTGGTAGTAGTACGCGCCGTCGCGCTCCTCCACCTCGGCGGCCGGCACCGCGATGCCACGGCTGTCGCGGTACACGAAGGCCTGGATCATGCCCTGGTTGAAAAGCTTGTGGAACGGCTCCACGGAGGAGACGTGCCCCAGGTCGAACAGCACCTTGGACCAGAAGCGCGCGTACAGCAGGTGCAGCACCGCGTGCTCGGCGCCGCCGACGTACAGGTCGACACCGCCGTGCGGCTGGCCCTCGCGCGGGCCCATCCAGTACTGCTCGATCTCCGGGTCGACCAGCTGCTCGCTGTTGTGCGGGTCCAGGTAGCGCAGCTCGTACCAGCAGGAACCGGCCCAGTTGGGCATGGTGTTGGTCTCACGGCGGTACTTGCGCGGACCGCGCCCGTCGCCCAGGTCCAGGGTGACGTTCACCCAGTCCGCGTTGCGCGACAGCGGCGTCTCGGGGGAGGTGTCGGCGTCGTCCGGGTCGAAGGTGCGCGGCGAGTAGTCCTCGACCTCGGGCAGCTCCAGCGGCAGCATCGACTCGGGCAGCGAGTGGGCGATGCCGTCCTCGTCGTAGACGATCGGGAAGGGCTCGCCCCAGTAGCGCTGCCGGCTGAACAGCCAGTCGCGCAGCCGGAAGTTGACGGTGCCCTCACCGACGCCGGAGCGCTCCAGCCACTCGGTGATGCGCGCCTTGGCCTCGACGACGCCCAGGCCGTCCAGGGAGACGCCCTCACCGCTGGAGTTGATGATCTTCGCGTCGTAGGACGCGAAGGCGTTCTCCCACGTGGAGGTGTCGGTGCCCCGGCCGTCCGTCGGCTCGACGATGCAGCGGATCGGCAGCTCGAAGGCGCGCGCGAACTCGAAGTCGCGCTGGTCGCCCGCCGGGACGGCCATGATCGCGCCGGTGCCGTAGCCCATCAGGACGTAGTCGGCGATGAAGACCGGGATCCGGTCGCCGTTGACCGGGTTGGTGGCGTACGAGCCGATGAAGACGCCGGTCTTGTCCTTGGCCTCGGCCTGACGCTCCACGTCGGACTTGGAGGCGGCCTGCGCGCGGTAGGCGGCGACGGCCTCGGCCGGGGTCGCGTGACCGCCGGTCCACACGTCGTGGGTGCCTTCGGGCCACTCCTGCGGCGTGAACTTCTCGACCAGCGGGTGTTCCGGCGCCAGCACCATGTAGGTGGCGCCGAACAGGGTGTCCGGGCGCGTGGTGAAGACGGTGATGTTCTCGCCGTCGATGGGGAAGTCGACGCGGGCGCCCTCGGAGCGGCCGATCCAGTTGCGCTGCTGCAGCTTGATGGCCTCGGGCCAGTCCAGCGCGTCCAGGTCGTCCAGCAGCCGGTCGGCGTAGGCGGTGATGCGCATGTTCCACTGGCGCAGCTTGGCCTTGAAGACGGGGAAGTTGCCGCGCTCGGAGCGGCCGTCGGCGGTGACTTCCTCGTTGGCCAGCACGGTGCCCAGCCCGGGGCACCAGTTGACCGGCGCGTCGGAGGCGTAGGCCAGGCGGAACTCGCCCAGGACGTCGGCCCGCTCGGCGGCGCTCAGCTCGTTCCACACGCGCGTGTGTCCCGGTACGGCGCGCTCACCGGACTCGAACCGGTCGATCAGCGTGGAGATCGGGCGGGCCTTCTTCGCCTCGTCGTCGTACCAGGAGTTGAAGATCTGCAGGAAGATCCACTGGGTCCACTTGTAGTACTCGGGGTCGATCGTGGCGAACGACCGGCGATTGTCGTGGCCCAGACCCAGCCGGCGCAGCTGGACCTTCATGTTCTCGATGTTGGCCTCGGTGGAGACACGCGGGTGCGTGCCGGTCTGCACGGCGTACTGCTCGGCGGGCAGGCCGAAGGCGTCGAAGCCCAGGGTGTGCAGGACGTTGTGGCCGGTCATCCGCTGGAACCGAGCGTAGACGTCGGTCGCGATGTAGCCCAGGGGGTGGCCGACGTGCAGACCCGCACCGGAGGGGTACGGGAACATGTCCATGATGAACTTCTTGGGCTTGGCGACCAGCTCCGGGTCACCGGCCAGGTCACCCTTGGGGTTCGGCGCGGCGTACGTGCCCTCGACGTCCCAGAAGTCCTGCCAGCGTGCCTCGATCTCGGCCGCCACGGCGGCCGTGTAGCGGTGCGGCGCGGCCACCTCGGCAGCGGGGTTCGTCTCGCTCATGATCCTTAAGCTCCATCGATCGTCTCTGCCAGCGGCTGTGTCGTTCAGGAAACGAAAAATCCCCTCGCACAGGAGGGGACGCCGCGCCGATTCCGACCCAGCCGGTTCACCCGGCGGTCGGGACTGATCAGCGCGGCCCGCTAAGCAGAAGGCGTACGGCACGCATGGCGTCAGAGTACCGCAGCCGTTGAGCAAGCCGCGACGCGCTTACGTATGCCTCTTCGGCACCGGGTGCCGTTCGCTCCAACCCCGCAGAGCACTCCAACATCACCCGCCTAGAACTGAACAAGAGTCAAAAGTTACTTCGCGTAACGACTAGTAAAGGACATCACAACAACCGCATAGTCCTTTGGTAACAACGCAATAACTCAAACCTCGTACCGATCGGTATGGCTCCACTTAGAGTGCGGCAGCGGGACCGCTTTCCCGAACTGCTCGGAGTTGCCCCCATGAACGCTCGTCGTAGTAACAGCTCGCTCCCCAGGACAGGCCGCTCGGCCTATGGCGTGGTGTCGGCTGTCGTCCTGCTTTTCATACCCGTGTTCGTGCTGGTCGGAGGTGAAAGGGTCCGCGACTTCCTGAACTTCGGCGCGGGCGTGCTCTCCCTCGTCTGCCTCACCTGCTCGGTGATCTGGGGCCTGGTCGCCCAGGACCGGATCTTCCTCAATCCGCAGCAGCGGATCATCGGCCAAGCGGTGCACCGGACGACGGCGGTCGGCTCGATCGCGTTCCTGCTGCTGCACATCACCACGAAGGTCGCCCTCGACCACACCTCGCTGATCTCGGCGATCATCCCGTTCTCACTCGGCGTCACCGGCAGCGCCGGTCTGATCGGCCTGGGATCACTGGCCGGCCTGCTGATGATCTTCGTGGGCATCACCGGCGCCCTGCGCAGCCAGTTCGCCTCCCCGGCCCCGGTCGCCGCCCGCTGGCGCGCCATGCACATGCTGGCCTACCCGGCCTGGTGCTTCGCCCTGGTCCACGGCCTGTACTCGGGCCGCGAGGCCAAGCCGATCTTCGTGATCCTCTACAGCCTCTCGCTGGCCGGCGTCATCGGCGCACTCGCCCTGCGCTCGGCACCCCGCCCGATCAAGCGCAAGGTCGCCGACCGGATCCAGACCGTCCTGGGCACCGGGGAGCGCCCGGGCCGCGAGGAGCTGGACGCGAGCCGCGCCAGGAACGCGGAGGCCTCGTCCGCCCTGCCGGGCTACGAGAACAAGCGCGCGGGACAGTCGCGTACGGCCCAGTCCTACGAAGCCCCCGCGCCGCCCGCCCCCGAACCCGCCAACGGCTTCGCGGCCGCCTACCGCGCCGTCACACCGACCCCGCGCATCCCGCAGCAGCCGTCCTACGGCGCCGACCAGACCGCCCGCATGGACCTGCCGATGGACATGCAGGCCACGGAGGCGATCCCGCGCTACGACACCGGCGGCAGCACCTCGGGCAGCTGGCCGATCCCGTCGCCCCCGCCGGTCGGCGAGGCACCTCCGTCGGCCTACGACCCGCTCCAGGACACCGGATACAACATCCCGACCTACCGCAATACGGACACATCCGGATACGGCACGAGTGATGTGTACGACACCGGTGAGTCGAACAACTCGTCCGGCGCGTACTACCCGAATGACACGTACAACAGCGGTCCCGCCACTGATCCATCGCCCGGTGATTCGTATGACTTCGGCACACCGGGCTCGGGCGAACCTTGGAACATGCCTTCCGGAGGCTATAGGTGAACGAGGCCCTGCCCGACGTCCCAGAAGTCCGCGTGGTCGGTCTTCCTCAGCTCACGTCGGGTTTCGACCTTGTCGAAAGACTGGACCTGCCCATGCACCTGAAGGTGCATGGGCCGCTCGAACCCCTGGGCGGCGAACAACTCGCGAAGCTGGCCGAGAACATCAACCTGAAGGGCCGCGGCGGCGCGGGCTTCCCCTTCCACAAGAAGCTGCGCTCGGTCGCCGAGGCGGCCATCAAGCGCGGTGTGCGCCCGGTCGTCGTCGTCAACGGCAGCGAGGACGAACCGGCCTGCCGCAAGGACACGGTGCTCATCAACCGTGCCCCGCACCTCATCCTCGACGGCGCCCTGCTGGTCGCCGAGGCCCTGGGTGCGCGCACGCTCGTGGTGGGCGTCACCCGTGAGTCCACCCAGCGGTCCATGGAGGCCGCGCTCGCCGAACGCGGCCTCAGCAACGGCCGCCGGTCGGCGCTCCGCGCGCGCGTGCAGCGCAATCCCGTCCGTATGGTCACCGGAGCGGCGGCCTCACTGATCCGCTCCATCGACGGCGGCCCGGCGATCCCGCCCGGCCGCAAGGTCAGCGCCTCGCAGAACGGCGTCGGCGGCGCGCCCACCCTGCTGTCGAACGCGGAGACGTTCGCGCAGCTGGCGATCGCCGCCCGCATCGGCCCGGAGCGCTACGGCAACACCGGCCTGTACGACGAGCCGGGCACCGTCATGCTCACGGTCTCCGGCGCGGTCGCCCGCCCCATGGTGATCGAGGCCCCCACCGGCGTGCCGCTGCGCTACATCCTGCAGCTCGCCGGCGCCCCGCCGGTCCCGCAGGGCGTGCTGACCGGCGGCTACCACGGCAAGTGGATCGACGCCGCGACGGTCAACGAGGCGGTCGTCTCGCGCAACTCCCTGGACGCGGTGGGCGGTGCGCTCGGCGCGGGCGCGATCCTGCCGATCAGTCAGGAGACCTGCCCGCTGGGCGAGTCGCTGATGGTGGCGAAGTGGCTGGCCGAGGAGAGCGCGGGGCAGTGCGGTCCCTGCTACCTCGGTCTGCCGGCCGCCGCGCGCGGCCTGGAGGACATCCTCAACGGCGGCGGCCCGGCCGCCCTGGAGGCCCTCAAGCAGGTCGCCAAGAACGTGAAGCGGCGCGGCGCGTGCTCGCACCCGGACGGCTCCGCGATGTTCCTGGAGTCGACCATCAAGGCGTTCACCGACGACCTCGCCGCGCATGTCCTCGGCAACGGCTGCGGACGGCCCGTGGAGGGCGTTCTGCCGCTCTTCGAGGGCGGCATCACACCCGCGGGCCTCCCGAGTGGCGCCAGCGCCGAGGAGAACGGCCCCAGCCGCCAGAAGATCTACGTCGACTGGACGCTGTGCCGCGGCCACGGCCTGTGTGCCGACATCCTCCCGGAGGTCTTCGAACTCGGCGCCGACGGCTTCCCCACCGTCGCCCAGGCCCAGGTGCCGCGTTACGCCGAGGCGAAGGCACTCCGCGCGGTCCGCCGCTGCCCCGCCCTCGCCCTGCGCCTCGAGGAGGCGGCACCGCGCGACAACAGCGCGTCCCGCAACCTCCCGGTCCTCTCCCAGGGCCGCGGCCGCCGCGCACTGGGGCGCTGAGCCGGCATCACGAAGGGGGCCGCCCGGATCGGGCGGCCCCCTTCGTCGTCAGCGGGGACGCGGGACAACTGCCCCTGGAAACGCAAGAATCCCGCCGGATCGGATGATCGGGCGGGATCTTTCTGTGGAGCTAAGGAGAATTGAACTCCTGACCTCCTGCATGCCATGCAGGCGCTCTACCAACTGAGCTATAGCCCCTTGCGCTGGCCCCGTGGGTTTCCCCCCGGCGGCGACGCCAACATTACACGCTCCCCCGGGTGGAACACCAAATCGTTTCCCTGAGGCCCGCCACCGACGGGCCTCACGCAGTGACGAACGAGTAGAACCGTTTGAGCGTGCAGTGTTCCTCGAGGAGCCGGCCGTAGATCGGCTCGCCCTCGAGTTCACGGTACGTCTCGATCGGGTCGCCTTTTATGATCAGCGCCCGCGCGCACTCCTCGCACCAGTACTGGTAGTCGGGATTGACCGGCTCCATGTCCCGCACGATCGGCGTCCCGCTGCCGCACCAGTCGCACTTTCGCCTGTGTGCACCCATCGATCAGCTCCAGCTGTGGCCGCAGGCCGTGCACACGTAGGAAATCCCGCCGTTGTCACCGAGGACTTGGGCGACATGGAGGGAACCGCAGGAAGGGCAGGTGAGCCGGGTGACCGTATCCCGTGTCGACGCTGCTTCAAGGAGGTGGCCCACCTCCTTGAGGATGCTCGCAGGCATCACTGCTCCCTCCCGTCGGGCCGCGCCCCCTTCCGGCCGTTTGATTCTGCCACGGCCGGACCAATACGGTCAGCGACGCCTCAGTACCAGTCCGGACACGGCACCCACCGCCGCCGTCCCGGCCAGCGCGAACATGCACGCCGAGAGCGCCTCCGCAGAGGTATACGCCTCGAAAGCCCCGAGTGACTCAAGCCGGTTCAAGAACAGTGTGCCGAACGCGGCGACTCCGGTCAGCTGACCGAGCTGGGTGACCGTGGCGAGCAGCCCGCTGGCGTCCGCCGCGTCCTCGGGCCGCACCGTGGCCAGCGCCCTGGTCAACGTGGGGCTGAAGGCCAGCGCGAGCCCGACACCCACGCACGCGTACGCGACATGTGCCCACACCCCGCCGTCACCGCCGCCCTCCAGCGCGAGACCGACCCCGGCCACGGACAGCGCGGTGATCAGGAACCCGGCCGGCGTCAGCGCGCGCTGCCAGGCCGCGGGCCACCTCCGCCAGGTCAGGCCGACCAGGCCGAAGACGACCGCGGTCGGCGCGAAGGTCAGGCCGGCGCGCAGGGCGCTGTAGCCGAGACCGCCCTGGACGTGCAGCGTGAGCACGAACAGGAAGCCGCCGTTGACCGCCATGACGGCCATGATGCGCAGGACGGCCAGGCCCATGCCCGGATGCCGCAGCACCCTCGGCGCGATCAGCGGATCGCCGCCGCGCCGGGCGAGCCGGGCCTCGTACGCGCAGAACACCGTGAACAGCACCGCGGCGGCGGCCAGCGAGAGCCAGGACCACAGCGGCCAGTCCTCCTCCTGCCCCAGCACCAGCGGCACGGTGAACAGCGACACGGCCGCACCGAGCAGGACCAGGCCCGGCAGGTCCAGGCCGCGCCGGCGCTCGCCGCCGTGGTCGCGCGGCAGCACACGGCGTCCGACGATCAGGAGGACGACGCCCACGGGCACGTTCACCAGGAACACCGGCCGCCAGCCGGTGCCGAACAGGTCGGCGCTGACCAGGACTCCGCCGAGTATCTGTCCGGCGACGGCACCGACCGCGAGGACCGCCGAGTACGCGCCCAGCGCCTTCACCCGGGCCTCGCCGACGAAGTTCCGCTGGATGAGGCTGAGCACCTGCGGGATCATCACGGCCGAGCCGATGCCCTGGACCAGCCGGAAGGCGATCAGTTCGGGGGCGCCCTGCGCCAGGCCGCAGGCGAGCGAGGCGGCGGTGAACAGGCCCATCCCGACGAGGTGGACCCGGCCGTGGCCGTACCGGTCGCCGAGGCGGGCACCGGTGATCAGCAACACGGAGTAGGTGATGGTGTATCCGGCGACCACCAGCTGCAACTCGGCACCCGAGGCGCGGAGTTCGGAACCGATGGTGGGAGCCGCGACGTTCACGATGAAGACGTCGAGCAGGGCCATGAACGTGGCGGCGAGCACGACCGCGAGCAGCGGCCGGGGCCCGTTGTCAGTGCCGGGTGTTTGACTGGTCGCAGGACTTGGAACGGGTGCGATACCCGCTCCGGAACGGGGCGTTGTCGTCATGCCGTCGAGCGTGACGCCAGCGCGGTACGGGTGCCGAGAGCCCACCGATGCTGGTACTGACAGCACCTGGCAGGGCACGGGCCGGGCGGCGAGGATGGGGGATGTGACGATGGGGACGACACAGCGCCGCCGACCCGAGCTGGCCGCGTTTCTGCGCACCAGGCGCGCCCGGGTGACGCCGGCGGACGTGGGGATGCCGCCGGGCTTACGCCGCCGTACGCCGGGACTGCGCCGCGAGGAGGTCGCCCAGCTCTCGGGGGTCGGGATCACCTGGTACACCTGGCTGGAGCAGGGCCGCCCGATCAACGCCTCCGCGCAGGTCCTGGACGCCGTGGCGCGCACCCTGCGCCTGGATCCGCCCGAGCGTGAGCATCTGTACCACCTGGCCGAAGTGCCGTACTCCTCCGCGCCGGAGGCCGTCGCGCAGTCCGTGGGCCCGGAGGTCCAGGGCATCATCGACGCCCTGGAACCGCGCCCGGCGGTGGTCTACAACTCCCGGTTCGACATCGTGGCCGCCAACGAGGTCTACCGGACCCTGTTCGGCGTACCGCTGAGACAGCCCAGCGGCCGCCTGCCGAACGCCCTGTGGGCCATATTCACCGCGTCGGACGAGGACTGCCCGCTGATGTTCCGGGAGACGGAGCTGCCGGTGATGGTCGCGACCCTGCGCGCCGCCTACGGACTGCATGCCGGCGAGCGGGTCTGGGAGGACTTCATACGCAAGCTGTCCGGGGTGAGCCCGCTGTTCGCCCGGCTGTGGGAGAGCGGCGACGTGGCGGAGCCGGGACGGCGGGTGAAGGGTTTCCGGCATCCGGCGGTGGGCGAACTGCGGATGACCTCGTTGTCGCTGTCGATCCATGGGATGCCGGAGTGCCGGATCGTCGTCTACACACCGGACGACGAGCAGACGGCACAGCGCACGGCCCTGTTGACGGCAATGAAAAATCCCGCCCTGTGAGGACGGGATCTTCGTCTGTGGAGCTAAGGAGAATTGAACTCCTGACCTCCTGCATGCCATGCAGGCGCTCTACCAACTGAGCTATAGCCCCTTGCTGAGTTCTTCCCGCTCGGCGGGGCGAACAAGAAGAACTTTAGCCTGCGACCTGCCAGAAAGTGAAATCCGCTCAGTCGTCGTCGCCGAGCACCGGTTCCGGCAGCGTGCCGGCGTTGTGCTCGAGGAGACGCCAGCCGCGGGCACCTTCGCCGAGGACGGACCAGCAGCAGTTGGAGAGGCCGCCGAGGCTCTCCCAGTGCCGGGTCTCCAGACCGAGGAGCCGGCCGATGGTGGTGCGGATCGTGCCGCCGTGGCTGACCACGACGAGCGTGCCGTTGTCGGGGAGCTTGTCGGCGTGCCGGGTCACCACGGGGGCGGCGCGGTCGGCCACCTCGCTCTCCAGTTCGCCGCCGCCGCGGCGGACCGGCTCACCGCGCTTCCACGCGGCGTACTCCTCACCGTGCGCGGCGATGATCTCGTCGTGCGTCAGCCCCTGCCAGACGCCCGCGTAGGTCTCGCGCAGGCCCTCGTCGTGGCTGACGTCGAGACCGGTGAGCGCGGCGAGCTCGGCGGCCGTGTTCGCGGCCCGCTTGAGGTCCGAGGCGACGATCGCGTCGGGCTCCAGGGAGGCGAGCAGCCGGGCGGCCCGGCGGGCCTGGGCCACGCCGGTCTCGGTGAGCTCCACGTCCGTGGTGCCCTGGAAGCGGCGCTCCACGTTCCAGGCGGTCTGGCCGTGCCGCCACAGGATGACGCGGCGGCCCCGGCCGGGCCGCCCTGCCGTCACCTCACCGGTGGCGCTCATCGCCAGTCACCACCGAGGTCCTCGGCGTCCTCGGCGGCCTTCAGCTTGGCGTGCTCCTCGGCCTTGCCGCGGGTGGCCTTGGCGTCCTCGGGCAGGTCGAGCTCGGGGCAGTCCTTCCACAGCCGCTCCAGGGCGTAGAAGACGCGCTCCTCGCTGTGCTGGACGTGGACGACGATGTCGACGTAGTCGAGCAGGACCCAGCGGGCCTCGCGGTCGCCCTCGCGGCGCACCGGCTTGACGCCGAGCTCCTTCTGGAGCCGCTCCTCGATCTCGTCGACGATCGACTTGACCTGGCGGTCGTTGGGCGCGGAGGCCAGCAGGAAGGCGTCCGTGATCGACAGTACGTCGCTGACGTCGTAGGCGATGATGTCGTGCGCGAGCTTGTCGGCGGCCGCCTGTGCGGCGGTGTGGATGAGCTCGATGGAGCGGTCAGTGGCGGTCACTACACGGCTTTCGGTCGGCGGTCACTTGACATCAAGGGTCTCACGGACCGCCGACGGCTCCCCATTCCTTTGACGATCACGCCGTGGGGCCGGGTCGCGGACGTCCGCGACCCGGCCCTGTGACCCGGTTCCCGCCGGTCTTCCGGCCGGTTACGACGCCGAGGGCTCGTAGTCCTGGCCGAGGACCACGGAGACGTTCGCGTTGGAGGAGGTCTTGCCCTTGGTGACGGCGCTGGTGGGCAGGCCCAGGGTCTTGGCGACCTCGGTGGCGTTCTCCTTGTCGGCGGCGTCGGTGTAGACGACCTCGGAGGCGCTCCGGGCGGCGGACGCGGTGCCGCCCTCCAGGAAGGTGAAGCCGCCGTTGAGGAGCACGATGCGGGCCTTCTCGGAGTTGCCCTTGACGCCGCTGGCGTTCTGGACGGAGACGCGGACGGCGGCATCCTTGTCGGGGCTCTTCGCGGTGCCGCCGAGGACGTCCTTGACGACGCTGTCGCTGGCCTGGGCGCTCAGCGTGCCGTCGGTCTGGACGGGCAGCAGGGCGGTCTTGTAGTCGCCGCCCTTGGCGAGGTCAGCGAGCTTGGCGAGGAAGGTGCCGAGGTCCTTGTCGGTGAGCGAGGGGTCGAGGATCTGTGCCAGCGTCTGGACGGTGACCGTGGCGCCCTGCGCGTCGGAGGACACCTTGCGCAGCACGCCCTGCATGACCTGCCCGAACCGCTCCAGCTGGGCGTTCTGGGCCTCGCCGGAGGCGCGGTAGGTGGCGTAGGCGACGGCCGCCTTGCCGCCGAGGGTCCGGTCCTTGCCCTTGCTCACCAGGGGCGCGGTGCCCTTCTTGCCGTCCGGGTCGGGCACGTCGGCGTTGGTGTCGACCTCGATGTTGCCGATGATGTCGACGAGGTTCTGCAGGTAGGGGGTGTCCAGGCGCCAGGTGCCCTGGATCTCGGTCCCGAGGACCGTGTCGATGGCCTCGCGGGTGCCGGAGGAGCCGTCGTCCTCGACCGACTTGGCGAGCGTGGTCGTGGAGCCGTCGTCGTCGGCCACGGCGAGGGAGTTGGGGAGCAGGACCGTGGTGCCCTGCTCGGTGGTGGTGTTGTCGACGAGCAGCGCCGTGGAGGTGCCGCCCTTCTTGGTGTTGTGCAGGTGGACGACGATCACGTCGCGCTTCTGGGCGGCCGCGGAGGTGGCCGTGCCCGTCTTGGAGTCGGAGGAGGACAGGCCGGGCAGCTTCCCGGCGTACCAGAGGTAGCCGACGCCGCCGACCGCGGTCAGCGCCAGGACGACGACGAGGGCGACGAGGCGGCTGCGGGCGCGGCGCTTGGCCTCCTCGCGCCGCTCGGTGCGGTTCTCGGTGAAGTTCAGCCAGTCGATGACGTCCTCGGAGTCGGTGTCCGGCTCCTCGACGAAGGCGAACTGCCCGGTCGCGTAGTCGCGTTCGGACCGGCCGTCACCGGCGGCAACGTCGGTCTCCTCGGCCGGGCCGGCCTGCTGCGGGATGTAGGCGGTCTGCTCGGCGACCCGGGGCTGCTGCCCGCTCGCGGCGGCGTGGCCGTAGGGGTCGTACGACGTCCCGGGCGCCCCGGGCGCTCCTTGCGCCGCTCCGTTCCCGTACGGGTCGTAGGACGGCACGGGAGCCTGCTGACCGGTGCCGTACGGGTCGTACGACTGCCCGGGGTACTGCCCTGTCTGCTGTCCGCCCGCCGCGTACGGGTCGTAGCCGTAGCCCTGTTGCTGTGCGTACGGGTCGTACGGCTGCTGTTGCGGCTGCTGCTGGGCGGCCGGCTGGTAGATGGGCCGGCCGTACTCGTCGTAGCCGACGAGCTCGTACCGGTCGTCGTGGTCGCCGCCGTGTCCCGCGTCGTATCGGTCGTTCACCGGTGCCCCTCTCGGCTCACTCGCCGCGGTACAGCTCGCGCTTGTCGATGTAGCGCACGACTCCGTCCGGCACCATGTACCAGATGGGGTCCCCCTTGGCGACTCTCGCACGGCAGTCCGTCGAGGAGATGGCGAGCGCGGGCACCTCCACGAGGGAGACACCACCCTCGGGGAGCCCCGCGTCCGTGAGGTGGTGGCCGGGGCGGGTGACCCCGATGAAGTGCGCCAGGGAGAACAGTTCCACGGTGTCGCGCCAGGTCAGCAGCTGGGCGAGAGCGTCGGCGCCGGTGATGAAGAAGAGGTCCGTGTCGGGGTTGAGCGCACGCAGGTCGCGCAGGGTGTCCACGGTGTAGGTGGGACCGCCCCGGTCGAGGTCGATCCGGCTCACCGAGAACTGCGGGTTCTCGGCGGTCGCGATGACCGTCATCAGATAGCGGTCCTCGGCCGGCGAGACGCTGCGGTGGCTCTTCTGCCACGGCTGCCCGGTCGGCACGAACACCACCTCGTCCAGGTGGAACTGCGCGGCGACCTCACTGGCCGCCACGAGGTGCCCGTGGTGGATCGGGTCGAACGTTCCGCCCATGACGCCGAGGCGGCGCTTGCCGGGGTTCGACGGGGCGTTGCCCGGGCCGGTAGGCATGTCCTGCTCTCCCATGCGTGCAGACCCTACCGGCCCGTCCTGAGGACACCGGTCGGAGGAGGCCCGGAGTGCCCTGTTATGGGCACCGGGTGCCTCAGCGGTCGCGGTTGAAGCGGGTGGTGATCCACAGCAGGAGCAGCAGGACGACGAAAGCGCCGCCACCGGTGAGAAGGGGGTTGAGGCTCTCGTGGTTGCCGCCGTGCTCCTCGCCCTCGGCGGCAAGGGTGACCAACTGGGCTGCGGCGCTGTGGAAGCTCATCTTCGGCAGGACCTATCCGGTGGGCGGGATAAAGATGTCGGCCCATCGTAAGCGGGCGGCTCCGCGCCGATCACGCCGACTCCGCCGCGAGGGAACTTCCGCGCTCTTTCAGTCGTCTTTCTGCCTGTAGCCACGCAGCAGGAACCACGCGGTCAGGGCACAGCCCACCAGCATCACGACCAGTACGACCCGGAGCAGGTTTCCGGCCCCTTGCTGCTCGGCTGCGCCCGCGGCTCCGGCGAGCCAGGCGGACGCGGGGTTGTGCTCCATGACGGGACTCCTTCGCTGTACTGCCCGTCCACCGTATCTCCGCCTAGGCTGGGCTCTGCTTCGGGGGCGCAAAGGACCGCACAAGGGTCCGCAAAGGGTCACTCTCACGCACATGGGGGAAGACATGTCCGACGACGGACACGAGCAGAACGGGCACGAGCAGAACGGGCACGAGAACGTGCCGAGCAGGCAGCGCAGGCGCTTCCCCGGAATCTCCTCGCGTGCGTACGAGCACCCTGCCGACCGCTCCGCCCTGGTGGCGCTGCGGAAGCTGAGCGGGTTCGACACGGTCTTCAAGGCGCTCAGCGGGCTGCTGCCCGAGCGGAGCCTGAGGCTGCTGTTCCTGTCCGACTCCGTACGGGTGTCGGACCAGCAGTTCGCGTACCTCAACGACATGCTGCGGGACGCCTGTTACATCCTGGACCTGGAGAAGGTCCCGCCGATGTACGTGAGCCAGGACCCGAAGCCGAACGCGATGTGCATCGGCCTGGACGAGCCGATCATCGTCGTCACCACGGGCCTCGTCGATCTGCTGGACGAGGAGGAGATGCGGGCGGTCGTCGGGCACGAGGTGGGGCACGCCCTGTCCGGCCACGCGGTCTACCGGACCATCCTGCTGTTCCTGACCAGCCTCGCCATCCGGGTGGCGTGGATCCCGCTGGGCAACCTCGCGATCATGGCGATCGTGACCGCGCTGCGCGAGTGGTTCCGCAAGTCGGAGCTGTCGGCGGACCGGGCGGGGCTGCTGGTGGGGCAGGACCTGAGGGCCTCGATGCGGGGTCTGATGAAGCTGGCGGGCGGCCACCATCTGCACGAGATGAACGTGGACGCGTTCCTGAAGCAGGCCGAGGAGTACGAGGCCGGGGGCGATCTGCGCGACTCCGTGCTGAAGATCCTCAATGTGCTGCCGCGTTCCCACCCCTTCACCACCGTGCGGGCGGCCGAGCTGAAGAAGTGGGCCGAGTCCCGCGACTACCAGCGGATCATGGACGGCCACTACCCGCGCCGCACCGAGGACAAGGACACCTCGGTCACGGACTCCTTCCGTGAGTCGGCGGCCAGCTACGCGAGCAATGTGAAGAGCTCCAAGGACCCCCTGATGAAGCTGGTCAGCGACATCGCCGGCGGCGCGGGCGACCTGGGCGGCCGCGTCCGCCGAGGCTTCGGCGGCTTCACGACCACGACCACAAGGGACGACCAGCCTCCGACGGACACGGACACACCGCCCCGCAATGACAACTGACGGCCGCTGAAGACGCCCAAAGGGGCGCGGGGAACTGCGCGAGCAACCACTGACGGCCCGCAGCCGCCGCACAACCGCACCCCTAATGCGAAATGGCGTCAAACCTTCGGCTGAGCCCCAGTGGCCAACGTCCCGCACACCGCCGTCGCCCGATCCGTGGCGAACGGATCCGTGCCGGCCGGCCCGCCCGTCTTCGCGGTCTGGCCGGCCAGCAGCGGACTCAGCACCTCCGCCACGTCGCCCCCGCAGGACATCGGCCCGGCCTGGACGTACGACACGGTGAGCTGGGCCTGGTGCAGGCGCACGTCGTTGTGGTCGAAGCGGAACCGCATCTCGCGCCGCACGGTGAACAGCGACGCCTCGGCCTTGGCACCCGCCCCGACGGGCCGCAGCGCGTACACGAAGGTGTGGTCCGCGGTGACCTCGAGGAACGTCGAGTCGGTCTCGGTGGCCCGCAGGGTCCCCTGCACCCGGATCCTCGGGTCGGCCAGCTCGACGCTCTTGGCGTCGAAGCGCACCAGCCATCCGGTGACCGTGTGGCGCCCGTCGGCGGCCGGATGGCTCAGGCTCTCGTCGAACTGGAGGTGCTGGTCCGCCGGCAGCAGCACCCGCACGGGACGGGTCTGCCCGCCGGTGAGCACCTCCGGGTAGAGCGCGGAGCGGACGAGGTACTCCTTGACGGTGTCCAGCGCGCTCGACACCTGGGTCTGGGAGAAGTGCGAGGTGTCACGGGCGGCGGGCATCGTGATCCCCGCGGCGCCGATGCGGAACCGGGCGGCGGGGCTGTGCGCGTACAGCTGCTCGGGGTCGGTCGCGCCGGGCACCTTGCCCTCGGGGGCGAGCGGGACGACGGTCGCCCGGAAGAGGCTCGCTTCGACATCCCTCATCGCGGCGGGGCTCTCGTAGGGGTGCCGTACGCCCATGTAGATCGCCGTGCCGAAGGCCAGGGCGATCAGCAGGACCAGGACGAGCGCCTGCCGGGACAGTCCGCCGCGGCGGACCGGTGGACGGCGGCGGACGGCGGGCGCGTGGTCGGCGATGCGCTCCTGCGCGGAGAATTCCTGGAGCCGGGCAGCACGGACGAACGATTCGTCGAAGACGACGGATCGGTACTCGTCCTCTCCACCAGCGGGGCCGCCCTCGGGTGCCCCCTCGGGTGGTTCTCCAGGCCCTCCCATATCTTCAGAGTAGGTCTCCGGGAGCTCAGGTAAACGCCCCGCTGCGCGACAACTTCTGACAGGTTCTCACCAGGATCGTCAGCCGGTGGGCCGGTAAAGGCTCACGGCATCCGCGGGGTCGCCGAGATGGCCGGCTGGGAGTGGTCGGCGGAGGCCGAGGGTGCCGACCCGGTGCCCTGCTCCAGTCCGGTGGAGGCGGGGGCGGACGGACCTTGGTCCCGGCTGTTGGAGGAGGCGCCCCGGTAGACCGCGGTGAAGGCCAGCGCGACCATGCCGATGCCCATCACGAGGGCCAGCATCCAGGCGACGGGACGGTGCCAGCGGACCTGTTTGCCGTACGTCCCCGGGGCGCCGTAGCGGCCCTCCAGGACATCGGTGTCGTCCAGCTCGTCGAGCTCGGGATCATGGCCGAAACGGTCGTGCCCGTCGGGGCCGTACCCGTCCTCGTAGCGCTCGCCTCTGCCGTGGGTCCGGCGGGCCTCGGCCTCGGAGGCCTCCGCTCTCGCCTGCGCGGCGGCCAGGAGGCGTTCGACGGCGGTCGGCTCGTGCACCACGGCCGCTCGTACGAAGGCCTCGTCGAAGACCACGGAGGCGAACTCTTCGTCCGACACCCCGCGGTCGTGGTCGTCGTCGGGCTCCCAGCCGTCAGGGAACGGCGTGCCCCCCACGTCCTCCGGCACGGATCCAGAGTAGACCTGGGGGGTCAATTTGGGCAGACGGTATGGAAATTCATCCGCCTGGTGAGACACCTCTCGTGCGGCACCGGCGCGCACCGGGAGCGCGTGCCGCACGCATATGCGCGGACGCGCGCCTCAGCGCCGTACGTGCCCGTCGCCCGTGACGATGTACTTCGTGCTCGTCAGCTCCGGCAGCCCCATCGGGCCGCGCGCGTGCAGCTTCTGCGTGGAGATGCCGATCTCGGCGCCGAAGCCGAACTGGCCGCCGTCGGTGAAGCGGGTGGAGGCGTTCACGGCGACGGTCGTGGAGTCGACCAGCTGGGTGAAGCGGCGGGCGGCCTGCTGGGAGGTCGTCACGATGGCCTCGGTGTGACCGGAGGTCCACAGCCGGATGTGCTCGACGGCCTTGTCGAGCGAGTCGACAACCGCGGCGGCGATGTCGTAGGAGAGGTACTCGGTGTCCCAGTCCTCGAGCGTGGCCTCGACGACGGTCGCCTTGCTGTCCTTCGCGTACGCCAGCACCCGCTGGTCGGCGTGGACGGTCACCCCGGCCTCCGCGAGGGCGTCCAGGGCGCGCGGCAGGAACTCGGGGGCGATGTCCTGGTGGACCAGGAGGGTCTCGGCGGCGTTGCAGACGCTGGGGCGCTGGGCCTTGGAGTTGATCAGGATGTCGATCGCCATGTCGAGGTCCGCCTGGGCGTCGACGTAGACGTGGCAGTTGCCGGTGCCGGTCTCGATGACCGGGACGACGGACTCGGTGACGACCGTCTGGATCAGCGAGGCGCCGCCGCGCGGGATCAGGACGTCGACGAGGCCGCGGGCCCGCATCAGCTCGCGCACGCTCTCCCGGCTCTCGCCGGGCACCAGCTGGACGGCGTCGGCGGGCAGCCCGGCCCCGCCCACGGCGTCGCGCAGCACCCGCACGAGAGCGGTGTTGGACTCGTACGCCGAGGCCGAGCCGCGCAGCAGCACCGCGTTGCCGGACTTGAGGCACAGCGCCGCCGCGTCCACCGTCACGTTCGGCCGGGCCTCGTAGATGATGCCGACGACGCCGAGCGGGACCCGGACCTGGCGCAGGTCGATGCCGTTGGGGAGGGTGGAGCCGCGGACGACCTCGCCGACGGGGTCGGGCAGGGCGACGACGTCCCGCACGTCGGAGGCGATGGCGCGGATCCGCTCCGGGGTCAGCGTCAGCCGGTCGATGACGGTCTCGCTGGTGCCGGCCTCGCGGGCCTTGGCGATGTCCTTGGCGTTGGCCTCGACGATTTCGCTCGTACGGACCTCCAGGGCGTCCGCGATGGCGAGCAGCGCGTCGTCCTTCTCGGCCCGCGGGAGCGGGGCGAGGTCGGCGGCGGCGGCCTTGGCACGGTAGGCGGCCTGTGTGACCGGGGACATGGAGTCGTACGGCGAGAGCGTGGTCATGAGGGAAGGGTAGTGCGCCCTACGGAGGCGACTACCGCTCATCCCACACCCCGAGACACCTGTCCACCGGCCGTCAGAACGGGTGAACCCCCACCGGTGTCGCCGGCAGCGGGCCGTACCCCTCGGAGATGCGCTGGTGGTAGGTCTCGCGGTCGATGACCTCCAGGCCGACGATCTCCCAGGGCGGCAGCCCCGCGGTCAGGCGGTGCTCGCCCCACAGCCGCAGCGCGACGGCGGCCGCGTCGTGCAGATCGCGGGCCTCCTCCCAGTAGCGGATCTCCGCGTGGTCGTTGGCATAGCGGCTGGTCAGCAGAAAGGGATGGTCGTGGGCGAGCTGTTCGAGGCCGCGCCGCACTTCCTTCAGCGGGGCCTCCTTCCCGGAGACACTGAGGGTCACGTGCCACAGGCGGGGCAGGTCCCGCGGCTCCTCGTACCGATCACCGGCCGCGACGCTCGTCAGGGCGCGCTCCTCACCGGCCGCACGCGACGGGGCCTCGGCGGCACCGCTGCGGGACCGGTCCCCAGGGCGCACTCGTCTCACGACGGCCTCCTTTACGCAGTGACCGACCCGGTGGTCGTGCGGAATGTGTCCCTGAGACAAAGTTGAGCAGGCCGCAAGGGTTCGCGTGGCGCTTTTGCGGAACGTCCACCTGAGGGCGACGGTCTTGGCAGGGCGTTCACCCCGTTTTCGGCTACGACGTGGCCTCTGCGGCCTGCTGCCGCGCTCAGGGCTGCAGGATCACCAGGTCGTCCCGGTGCACGACCTCGCGCTCGTACGCCGGACCCAGCTCGCGCGCCAGCTCCCGCGTCGAACGTCCAATCAGCTGAGGGATCTCCTTGGCGTCGAAGCTGACGAGCCCCCGGGCCACCGCGCGCCCCTCGCCGTCCCGCAGTTCGACGGGGTCGCCGGCGTTGAACTCGCCCTCGACGGCGGCGATCCCGGCCGGCAGCAGCGACTTGCGGCGCTGGACGACCGCCCGGACCGCGCCGTCGTCCAGGGTCAGGGAGCCCTGCGGGGTGGAGGCGTGCTGAAGCCACAGCAGCCGGTCGGCGGAGCGCTTGCCGGTGGGGTGGAAGTAGGTGCCGGTATCGCCGCCGAAGAGCGCGTCGGCCGCATGGACCGCACTGGTCAGCACCACGGGGATGCCGGCCGCGGCGGCGATCCGGGCGGCCTCGACCTTGGTGACCATGCCGCCGGTGCCGACGCCGGCCTTGCCGGTGCTGCCGATGTCGACGCCGGCCAGGTCCGCGGGCCCGCGCACCTCCGCTATCCGCGAGGTACCCGGCTTGCTGGGGTCGCCGTCGTAGACCCCGTCGACGTCGGACAGGAGCACCAGGAGGTCGGCCCGCACCAGATGGGCCACCAGCGCGGCGAGCCGGTCGTTGTCGCCGAAGCGGATCTCGTCGGTGGCGACGGTGTCGTTCTCGTTGACGACCGGGAACGCGCCCATCGCCAGGAGCTTGTCGAGGGTGGTGGAGGCGTTGCGGTGGTGGGAGCGGCGGCTCATGTCGTCGCTGGTGAGCAGGACTTGGCCGACGCGGACGCCGTAACGGGCGAAGGAGGCGGTGTAGCGGGCCATGAGCAGGCCCTGGCCGACGCTGGCGGCCGCCTGCTGGCGGGCGAGGTCCTTGGGGCGGCGGCGCAGTCCCAGCGGGGCGAGTCCGGCCGCGATGGCGCCGGAGGAGACGAGGACGACCTCCTTCTCCCCGCCGCTGCGGCTCTTGGCGAGAACATCGACGAGCGCGTCGACCCGGTCGGCGTCCAGGCCGCCCGAGGCGGTGGTCAGCGACGAGGAACCCACCTTGACGACGATCCTGCGGGCCTCGCTCACGGCCTGCCTCACGCTTGCCACCTGCACTGTCCCCACTTCCTCGCGCGTGGCAGCAATCTACGCGAAGGAGCCGGTGCGAGACGTATCGGTCCAGCCCCCGGACACATCAGGAGGTAACTGTTTGCTCACCCTTCGCATACGGCAAAAAGGTTGTAGAGGTTGCTCATAGAAATCAAAGACGATCCAAATTTATTCTGAAGTTTGTGTCACCTAAAGTTCACAGCGTGAAGCGCATCCTGATCCGGTCCGGCAAGAGCCCGTTCGACGTGGTCCCCGTGGAAGAGTCCCTCCAGCGGGACATCATCGCCACCAACTCGGGCAACTTGATCTTCAGCGACGCCACCCACAAGCTGCTCGAGGCCCCGGACACCGAGGTGGTTTCGAACGGCATGCGGACCGTGGTGGCCGAGGCTGACCGGATCAACCAGGAGTACGACGCATTCGTCGTGCCTCTGGCCAACGCCTTCCGACCGTCCTTCGAGACGGCGCTCAAGCGGATGACACGACTGATCACCCGGCTGAAGATCCCCGTCGTCGTGGTCGGCGTCGGCGCACAGACCGGGTTGAACTACGACCCGGCGCGGCTGAAGCCCATCGAGCCGTCGGTGCGCGAGTTCGTCTCGGCGGTGCTCGACCGCAGCGCCTCCATCGGGGTGCGCGGCGAGTTCACCGAGCAGTACCTCAAGGACATGGGGTTCCGGGACGTCGAGACCATCGGCTGCCCCTCGCTGTTCATGTACGGCAAGGAACTCGACGTACAGAAGCGGTCCGCGGAGCTGACCGCCGAGTCCCGGATCGCGGTCAACGGGTCGCACAACGCGGTCCAGAAGCAGGGTCTGGGCAAGATCATCGAGCGGGCCCACGCCCGCTATCCGCATCTGCGCTTCATCGGCCAGAACCTCTCCGACGCACGGCAGTTGCACTGGCGGGACCTGTCGGACCCGAACTCCCGGGTGAAGGCGATACCGACGCACCCCGACCACCCGATGTACCAAGAGGACAAGGTCCGCGTCTACGTCGACCCGATCACCTGGATCGACGACCTGCGCGACTTCGACTTCTCCTTCGGATCCCGCATCCACGGCAACATCGCGGCGCTGCTCGCCGGCACGCCCGCCACCGTGCTCGTCGGTGACTCCCGGACCCTGGAGCTGTGCCGCTACTTCGACATCCCGCACGTCAGGATCGACAAGGTGCCAGCGGACCTGGACGCGGCGCGGCTGTACGAGGAGGCCGACTTCGGCAAGCTGGTGAGCGGTCACCACGAGCGCTTCGAGCGGTTCACGGCGTTCCTCGACCGCAACGGCCTGCAGAACACCTTCACGCACGGCGACGGCGGCGCGGCCTTCGAGAAGCGCATGAGCAAGCTGTCCTTCCCGGCGGGCGTCCGCCCCTGGCTGGAGGCCGATCTCGCCTCGCTGGCCACGCGGATGGCGTGGATGCAGCACCACATCACCGAACTGACCCTGGACAACGAGCGTTTGAAGCGGGACCTGGCCCAGGCGAAGGGCGGCTCCAGACCGGGCGTGGGCACTCCGGCGACGGCGGTCTACCGCCGGGCGCGCCGGGTCGTGGGCGCACCCATCCGCCGGGCCCTGGGGTCGGGCCGCCAGTAGGGCGGCAGGCAGAGGTCGGGCACTACCACTCCACGGTCGCCGTAAGGCACCCGGGCACGCGCGTGTCGTCCAGAGGTCGGCGGGCGTTAACCCGGGCGACGTCCTGCGACGACCTTGGAGTGACGCAGTGCCCCCTTCCCTCCCCCGCCGGCGCTCCACCAAGAGGCCGAAGAGACCGAAAAGGCAGAAGAGACTCCGCCTCGGACGCGCCCTGAAACGTCTCTTCAGGCGCCCCCGCAAACCCCTCCCCCTGCGTCGCAGGGCGGCCCAGGTCCTCGTCACGGCCCTCCTCGCCGCCGCCTTCGCGGCACAGGCCGTCGCGGCCCTCCTCCCCGACATCCCGCTGCTGCTCGCCGCGACGGCCGCCTCGGTGGCCGGGGAGGGCGTGCTGTACCGGTGGCAGCGCCCCATGATGTCGGTGTTCGCCAAGTCGCACGCGGACATCACCGTGCGGCACGTGCTGCGGGACCTGCTGCTGGTGGCGGGGCTGCTGCGGGTGGGCGAGCAGGAGCGGGAGTCGGTGTACGCCCCGCTCATCGCCGGTCTGCTGGTCTTCTACGGCCTGCACTTCGCGATCCAGGCGGTCTCCGTCCTGGTCCGCCGCACCCGCACCCTGCCGGTGGTGACCCGGAACATCGACGCCTCCGCACTGCGCCTGTCGACCGCGCCCCCCGCCCTGCTGCTGCGCCGCCCCGGGCACCGTCTGCTGCTGTTCGGGCTGCCGGCCACCGCCGGTCTCGCGGCCACGGCGTTGACGGACCTCCCGGCGGCCGCAGCGGCCGGGGTCGCGCTGTCGCTCCTGCTCGCCCTGCTGGGCCTGGGCGAGCTGCTGCTGCGGCTGCTGCCGAGCCGGCGTCCCGCGGGCGAGCAGGAGGTGCTCGACTGGTTCGACGCGTGGCTGGCCGACTACCGGCCGACGGTGGGCCTGTACTTCTCCGGGGGCGCGTCCTCGGCGTATCAGGCGAACATGTGGCTGGATGCGCTCGCCAAGCTCGACGCCCGGCCGGTGGTCGTGCTGCGCGAGCGCTTCATGGTGCAGAAGATCGCGGCGACCGACATCCCCGTCGTGTGTCTGCCCAAGGTCACCACCCTGATGCGGCTGGAGCAGTCCACGCTCCAGGTCCTGATCCACCCCTCCAACTCCGGCAAGACCTCCCAGGTCCTGCGCATCCCCACGCTCCGGCACACGTTCGTCAACCACGGCGAGAGCGACAAGCTGTCCTCGTGCAACCCGTACGCGAAGGCCTACGACGAGGTGTGGGTGGCCGGCCCCGCGGCGCGCGAACGGTACGCGATGGCCGAGGTCGGCGTGGACGACCGCGACGTGGTGGAGACCGGACGGCCCCAGCTGGACGCCGTACGGCCGTACGCGGGGCCGCCCTCCGGTCCGTACATGACCGTCCTGTACGCGCCGACCTGGGAGGGCTGGGACGGCAACCCGGGCAACACCTCGGTGGTCGAGGCGGGCGAGAACCTCGTACGGGCGCTGCTCGCGGACGACGGCGTACGGCTGCTCTACAAGCCGCACCCGCTGACTGGCTCGGTCGATCCGCGGGCTGGCGCGGCCGATCAGCGCATCCGGGAACTGATCCGGAGCGCCAACCGGCGGCGGACGGGGCCGCGGCCCGCCCCCGACGGCGAACTCGCCCGGTGTACGGCGGAGTTGGAACGGCTCACCACGGCCGCCTTCCGGACCAGCGCCGACCAGGTCGAGCGGATGCTGCTCCAGTCGGCACCGCAGAAGGGGCGGGCGAAGGCGGTGGAGCGGGCCACGGCCGCCTGGGAGGAGGCGTACTGGGCCTCGCTGCCGCAGTGGGAGCACCAGGTCGTCACGGACGCCCGGCCCACGCTGTACGCCTGCTTCAACCGGGCCGACCTGCTCATCAGCGATGTGTCGAGCGTGGTCAGCGACTTCCTGGCGAGCGGCAAGCCCTACGCGGTGGCCAACACCAGCGGGCTGTCCGAGGACGTGTTCCGCGAGAGCTTCCCCACGGTCCGGGCCGCCACCGTGCTGACGCCGGACGCGAGCGGGGTGCCGGAGCTGCTGGAGGCCGTACGCCGGCCCGAGAAGGACGGACTGGTCGAGGCGCGGGCCGAGTTGAAGCGCCATCTGCTGGGCCCGGCGGAACCGGCCTCACAGGTGCGCTTCAACGCCGCCGTACAGGCGCTGTGCGCGGAGGCCCGGGAGCACCGCGCACGGATGCGGGAGCGGCTGGCCGCGGAGATCCCCGGGCAGCGGCAGACCGAGGGCGAGCCCGAGACCGAATCCGAGTCCGAGTCCGAGGAGCAGCAGACCGCGGCTCCCTAGGCCCTCACGCCACCGCCGTCGGCCGGACGTCCCGGGCGGGCAGCATCCGGCGGGCCTTGCGCAGCGCCCGTCGGACGAAGGAGTCGAGCCCGCCCTCCCGGTACCCCGGGAACGCCCTGGCCTCGCGGGGTTCGGCGAGGTAGACGGAGTCGGGGATGCCGGCGGCGGCGTCACGGAAGTGGGGGTAGGCGAGATACACCCGGCGGCCGCGCTTCTCCAGCAGCGCGGCGGCCTGCTTCTTGGCCCGCAGGAACTCCAGGACGTCCGCGAGGAGCTCGGGCCGCTCCTCGGCCACGAGATGGAGGCGCAGGCGCTCGTCGACCCGGAGTCGGCGGGCGACCTCGTCGGTCCAGTAGGCGTCCATCAGGGGCTTGGCCAGCTCCAGCTTGTGCCGTCGGACCTCCTCGCTGTCCCGCAGGTACCTCGGGCCGAACTGCGGGAGCAGGGTGACGAGGAAGGGCCGGACCATGAGCATGTCGCGCCGCGGGCCCGCCGGGACCATCTCCGCGACCAGGTTCATCAGGGCGCGCGCGGAGTCGAAGCGCAGGGTGTAGCTCCCGCTCTTCGTCACGTGCTTGCCGTCGTCGCGGCCCACCAGGTAGTAGCAGGTGTAGTCGTCGATCAGGGAGACGCCGTCGGCCCGCAAGTAGGCCTCCATGGTGAACAGCGCGTCCTCGCCGGTCCACAACGACTCGTCGAACCGCATGCCGTGACGGTCCAGCAGGTCGCGGCGGAACAGCTTCTGCGCGCTCAGCGTGAACTTGATGTTGGACGACCAGACGTCGGTACGCTCCAGCGTCTGCCCCCACATCGACTGCGGCGGCTTGCGGTTGATGCCCTCGACGCGGCCGAGGACCACGTCGGTGCCGTTGCGGTCGGCCATCGCGACCATCCGCTCGAGGGCCTCGGGGCCGAGCCGGTCGTCGGCGTCCAGGAAGAACACGTACCGTCCGGCGGCCTTGCCCAGCCCGACGTTGCGCGGGGCGCTGGGGCCGCCGGAGTTGTCCTGGCGGATCACCGTGACCGGCATGTCGACGCGGTCGGCGAACTCCTCCAGGCAGGCGCCGGTGCCGTCCGTGGAGCCGTCGTCGACCGCGATGACCTCGATGCGCGTGTGGTCGATGGTCTGGGCCTCGACGGACGCGAGGCACTCGACCAGGTACGGCATCGCGTCGTACGCCCCGATGATCACGGTCACATCAGGCTGCGTCACGGTCACACTTCCCCCAGATCATGAGGAACCCTTGGTCATAGGGCATTCCCCCCGTATTGGCTTATTCGCAACTTAGTAGACGGACGAGGACGGGAAGCGGTTGCCTGCTCATAGCTTTTTTGTGGCGCAGGTCACGACCAGTGAGAACGCTTCCCTCATGACGTACGTAAAAGGGCCCTGTTTTCGAGGATCATTCCTCGAAAACAGGGCCCTTCTTGACGACGCGTTGGTCAGGCCTTGGTCGTGGCCTCCGCGGCTCCGGACGCCGCCCGTGACTCCTGCCCGACGTTGCGCGCCTCGGCCTTGAGGGCGAGGTTCGCGACGGCGGTGTTGAACTGCTCGATGGACGTCGGCTCGTCCGGGCCCAGCAGATACTGCTTGAGCTCCTTGCGGTCCTCCGCCAGCGGGTCGCCCGCGGGGTCGCGGACCGCGTCCAGCAGCCCGCCCAGCTCGGCCGCGCTGTTGGACAGGATGGTGGCGGCACGCACCGCGGTGTTCTGCCGCTTGAACTCCTCCACACCCAGCTCGGCGGAGTCCGTCACCGCGTACGGCTTGCCGCTCGCGATGAAGTCGGAGACCACGCTGGAGATGTCGGAGACCATCGCGTCCGAGACGTTGAAGCAGTCGTACAGCCGCGGCTCGGCGCCGGTGATGACCCGGTGCTCCCAAGCGGGGAACGAGCGCCAGTACGCGTCGTTCCACTCGTTGCGCAACCGGGCGATCTCCGCGTGCTTCGCCGGATCGATCACACCGTCACGCGTGGCCTCGGCCTCGTCGCCCTTGTCGCCGCCGCGGCCGGACAGCTCGGCGATCCGGGCCTCGATCCGGACCAGGTCGGCCTTGGCCTGCGCCTGGGCGGTCGCGTCGGCCGTGAAGCGGGCGTCGGCGGCCCGCTCGACGGCGGCCTTCTCCACCAGGGCGGTGATCCGCGCGTGCGCGGCGCCCGCCTCCTTGCTGACGGTGCCGGTGAAGGGGTGCGGCTTGTACAGGACCCGGACCGGCGGGTCGGCCGTCACCAGCCTCTTCACGATGTTCTCGCCGGCCAGCACGATCGAGGTGTTGCCCGGGTCGCCGTCCCAGCCCTCCCAGGTGGGCGCGTACAGCACGGTCGGGCCGTGTCCGTCGGCGGCTGCGCCGCGGGGACCGTCCGGCACGCCCTGCCAGGTCTGGATCGGCGCCAGCTGCGGGCGGCCGACCTCGGCGATGTCCTCGTCACGGACGCCGACGTCCGCGATGGCGTAGCGGTCGCGGCCCGCACGGCCGGCCGTCCACACCTCGTCGTACACCTTGCTGAACGGGTTGACGCTGGCGAGCTTGTCGCTGTCGCCGTGGCCGATGAAGACGTGCTTCATGGTCGGGACGCGCAGCAGGTGGATGTTCTTGCCGACGTTGGCCGCGTACAGGGCGACGCGCACGCTGGACAGGTCCATGTTCATCAGGTGCACCCCTCCGGGCACGCAGACGACGGGGACCGTGGTGGGGGCCAGGTTGTTCAGGATGGCCCGCTCGCGCAGGATGATCAGCGGCTTGGAGTCCAGCTGCTCCATGGTCTCCAGCCACATGTTGACCTGGTACGCCGAGTCCTTGGAGCCGGAGAAGTACAGCACCGTCTCCGGCCGGTAGCCCGCCAGCCAGTCGTCGACGGCGGCCAGCACGGTCTCCGCGTTCGGCGGGGTCTTGCTGCCGCGGACGTACGGCATGAGGGCGACGACGTACAGGGTGCCCAGCACTATCGTCGCGCCGATGCCGACGAACGCCGCGAGGGTGTCCTCCGTGGCCGCGGAGACCAGCACACCGACGACGGCGGCGAGGTCCAGGTGCAGCATCTTCTCGGCGGAGCGGTTGAGCAGCCGGCGCGGCGGGGCGTCGGGGATGCGGATGCGGGACTTCAGGTCGACGTTGCGGGTGGCGACCGGCATCCGGCGGCGGTTGCGGATCAGGGTGACCAGCGCGCCGTGCGGGGCCTGCAGACCGTAGAACGCGATGAAGCACGCGACGGCGCCGTAGAAGACCAGACCGTCCGCGAGGTCGAGCCGGGCCAGCAGCAGGACCAGGAGCAGCTGCCGGATCAGGAAGCGGATCGACAGACCCGCACGCACCTTGCTCAGGCGGTTGATCAGATAACTGCCCTTGCGGTGCAGATAGTGGTCCGCCAGGTACGTCACCGCGGCGGCGGCCGTGAAGGCGGGAACGCTCGGGACGAGCGCGGCCAGCATGAGCGCCGGGAAGCCCAGGATCATGAGGGCCGCTGCGGCCAGCTCGGCCGCACTGCCCACCCGGGCGACGCGAATGGCTCTGGTTATCACAGAGGAACCTGCTCTTGGAGGGGGAGTGCCGGTGTGGTTCTGATATGCAGCGAAAATGTGAGAAATTCGCGAGAGGTACTGATTCAGGCCCCTGCGAATGCTCCGATAACGGGCAGCCACAGAGGCCTGAATAGCAGATGTCTAATTGCCGTTGATTATGCCACGCCGTCCTGACGGTCCAGGACACTGGCAAGTGCCTGCTCGAACCCGGAGGCCCTGCCCGCGGCGGCCGTCGGGTCCTGCTGGCGCACGTCGATCACATGGCCGGTGAGCTCGGACAGCAGCACGTCGAGCGAGGTACGGGCGACGGCCTCGGAGGAGAGCAGGGTGCCCGAGGGCTCCTGGCCGAACGCCTTGGTGCGCATCGGGGTCGCGGTGCGCTCCGGGTTGATGCAGTTGACGCGGACACCGTCGCCGGCCCACTCGTCGGACAGGGCCTGGGTGAGGTTCACCATCGCGGCCTTGGTCGAGGAGTAGAGGCTGTACTCGGCGCGGCCGCGGGTGTAGCTGCTGGAGGTGTAGAGCAGCAGCTGACCCTTGGTCTCCGCCAGGTACTTGTAGCTGGAACGTGCGATCTGCACCGGCGCGAGGTAGTTGACCTTCAGCGCTTCCTCGATGGTCGCGTTGTCGGTCTCGGCCAGCTTGCCGATGCGCAGCACTCCGGCGGTGTTGACGACGTAGTCGATGCGCCCGGTCTCGGCGTACGCCTTGGACAGCGCGTCGTCGACCTCCTCGGGGTTCTCGACGTGCGTGCCGGTGGTGGAGCGGCCCAGCGCGTACACCTTCGAGCCGTAGGCCTCGGCGAGTTCGGCGATGTCCTTGCCGATGCCGTAGGAGCCGCCGAAGACGACGACGGTCTTGCCGGTCAGCAGCTCGCGGTAGGCCTCCTCGGAGACCTGCTCGGGCGCGGCGGTGGAGGCCAGCTGGAAGAGCTTGTCGGCGATGAAGACGTCGACGGGCTGCGTGACCTTCATGTTGTACTCGTCGCCCGCGACGACGTGGATCGGCACGTCCGGCAGGTACTTGAGCACGACCGAGCAGTCGTCCGTGGCCTGGAAGTTGGGGTCACCGGCGGCGACCTCGTAGGCCCGCTTGATCGTGGACAGCTTGAAGGCCTGCGGGGTCTGGCCGCGGCGCAGCCGGGAGCGGTCCGGGATCTCGGTGATGAACTCGCCGTCCTCACCGTGGGTGCGGGTCACGATGATGGTGTCCGCGGACGGGATGGCGACGTCGACGGCCTGGTAGCGCTCCAGCGCGACCACGCAGTCGTCGATGACGCGCTGCGCCAGCAGCGGGCGAACGGCGTCGTGGAACAGGACGTTGAGGTCCTCGCCCTCGGCCAGGCCCTCGCCGAGCGCCGCGATGGCGCGCTCGGTGGTCTCGTTCCGGGTCGAACCGCCCTCGATGACCTTCTTGACCTTCGTGAACCCGGCCTTGGCCACGATCTTCTCTATGTCCGGCACGTAGCCCGGCGCCATCAGGACGATGATGTCGTCGATCGAGTCGGCGTTCTCGAAGGTGGTCAGGGTGTGCTCGATGACTGCCTTGCCGGCGATCTTCAGCAGCTGCTTGGGGATCGAAAGACCCACTCGCTGACCGGTACCGCCGGCCAGGATCACTGCGGTGGTACGGGGCTTGGCGATGTGCTGGGACACAGATGACCTACCTCGGGGCGACAGGGAACTCGGAAATGGTCCCACTTGGGGTTACCGCAGTGCAAGGTGAGCGCCGTCCGTCGCATATGTGCGCGCCATCTGTCATTCACCTTGTACTCCTGGTGATTGAGGAGACCGTTGTGACGAGTGCCTGGAATTGCTGTGAGTAACTCCACAGGGAGTTCTGTATTGCTGTGCGTGACGACCGTACCCCTCAGCGCCGCCGCAACCGCTTCAGGCAGCGGTGCCCCAGCACCTTCACGAGTTCTTTGGACGAGGTCTGGTGCACGGTGCGCGAGGTGACCGGCGCCGTGTTCCGGATCGGCGTGGCGGCGGCTGCGGCGAGCGCTCCGTACAGTGCCTGCGCGGCCACCTCGGGGGCGATCCGCGGTTCCGCCGGGGCCTGCGCGGCGGGCTTCGGTACGGCGGACAGCAGGGCCGGGTCGCCGAGGACGCGCACGCCCATGGTGCCGATGCGCCGCGCCATCCCGGCGCCGATCTCCGCCGCGGCCTCGACGGCCCACTGCGGGGTGCCGATCTTCACGTCCTGCGCGGTCGGACTGCACGTGTTCTTCATATGCATCACCGCGCCGTGCCGTACGAGCTTGGAATACAGCTCCTCCGGAAGGTCATTGCCGCGGAATTCCTTATTAAGATTCCGCAGCATTTCGGTCTCGGCGAGCGTCAGGGAACGGTTCGCGGCGTCCGGGACCTCCTGGAGCAGCTCCGCCGGCAGCCCGAGCAGCGACTCGAAGGTGCGCATCAGCCCGCCCCGGTCGCGGTCGTCCACGACGACGACGGTGACCCGCTCCGGGCCGGCCGCCCGGACCCAGCGCTCGACTAGCCGGTCGTGCCGGTGGCGGTGCCAGAAGCTCGGGTTGGGCTTGTCGTAGGGGGCCTTCCTGAGCATGTGCTCGAGCCAGTCCTCGTAGCCCATGCGCAGACCGTTCTGGACGTACTGCTGCCACTGCGAGGGCATGATCTTCGCGAGCGGGCGCAGGGTGACGAGGATGTGCACGGACTCCCGCCCGAGCTGCTCGACGATCCGTGCGACGGTCGCGTCGTCGGGGGCGTCGGCGAAGAACTCGCTGCTGATGACCGAGGTGCGCCGGCCCGCGCCCCGCGCCCTGTCGACGAGTCGCAGCCACTGTTTCTCGCTGGGCCCGGCGTCGCCCATCATCCCCGGACGGGCACAGGCCGCCAGCACGGCCTCCATGGGGTGCCGGGTGGCGGCCGGCCAGTCGACCCCGTACCCGCCGAGCCGGTCCTTGGCGGCGAACAGCGCGCCCTGGATCGAGGTCGTCCCGGTCTTGTGGGGGCCGATGTGCAGCAGGCGGGTGCCGGCGGGCAGCGGGGTGATGACGCCGCCGTTCGCCGCGGGCTCATGTCTCGTACAGTCCGTCTCCATGGTCAGAGGACGGTAAGAGGGGTTCCTGGGACGGTGCTGAGAGAGACCTGGGACACAGCTGAGTCCCAGGCCCCCGTCACACGGAATTCATCGTCGACCGGTCACGCGAGTTCGACGCCGGGGCGGTCCGCCTCGACCCGCAGCGTGGCCAGCGTGCTCGCCGTGGCCGTCGGCTGCCGGACCGTGTCGACGGTCCTGACCCGGGCGTCGATGCCGTGGCGGTCGACGTCGAAGAGGTGGTAGCCGCGGTGGGCGTCGAGCAGCTTCCAGTGCGGGTTGTCCGCCATCAGCGGGTCCCACTGCTGGTGGAAGGCGTCCTGGTCCTGGTCGCCGTTGCTGGAGATGGACGTCCCCACGAACTCGGCGCCGACGACGTCGGATTCCGGGTCGCCGAAGTCCTTCTTGAGGTCGCTGATCATCGTCAGATGGCGGTCGCCGGTGAACACGACGGGGTTGCGGACGTCCTCGAACTCCCGCATGAGCTGGTTGCGTTCGGCCTGGTAGCCGTCCCAGGCGTCGTAGTACCAGAGCTTGCCCTCGCCGACCTTCAGATCGGTCTCGGCCATCATGATCTGCGAGGCGATGAGGTTCCAGCGGGCCGGTGAGTCGTGCAGCCCGTCCAGGAGCCACTCCTTCTGCCCGGCGCCGAGCATGGTGAGCGCGGGGTCCTGGGCGCCCTCCTGGCTGGTCGCCTGGTCGCTGCGGAACTGCCGGGTGTCGAGCACGTTGAGCCGGGCGAGCCGGCCGAACTCCAGGCGGCGGTACATCTGGATGTGCGGTCCGTTCGGGACCGAGCTCGCACGGACCGGCATGTGCTCGTAGTACGCCTGGTAGGCCGCGGTGAGCCGGGCCACGAAGGCGTCGTGCGGCTGCTTGGCGGGGTCCTGCGGGATCTCGCCGGCGAAGTCGTTGTCGACCTCGTGGTCGTCGAAGGTGACGATCCAGGGGGCGCCGGCGTGCATCGCGGCGAGGTCCGGGTCGCTGCGGTACTGGGCGTACCGGTTGCGGTACTGGACCAGGGTGTACGGCTCCCCCGTGCCCTCGTGCCGGCGCACCCCCGTCGACGCGGGCGACGACTCGTAGATGTAGTCGCCGACGAAGAGCACGAAGTCGGGGTCCTGGGCGAGCATGTCGGCGTACGGCGTGAAGTAGCCGTGCTGGTAGTTCTGGCAGGACGCGAGCGCGAAGCGCAGGCTGCCGCCCTTGCTGTGCGGGTGGGGGGCGGTGCGGGTGCGGCCGGTGGGCGAGATCTGTCCGCTCGTGCGGAAGCGGTACCAGTAGGTACGGCCCGGGCGCAGCCGCCGTACATCCACGTGAACGCTGTGCCCGTACTCGGGCCGCGCCTGGGTCACGCCCCGGCGTACGGGCTTTCTGAACCGTTCGTCCTCCGCGATCTCCCACTCCACCGGCACGACCTCGTCGGGCATGCCGCCGCCGTTCAGCGGGTCGGGGGCGAGCCGGGTCCACAGCACGATGCCGTCGGGCAGCGGGTCGCCGGAGGTGACACCGAGGCTGAACACGCCGTCGGGCAACGTCGTGCCGGCCGCTCGGGCGGTGGTCGGCAGCCACAGCTGGGTGGAGGCGGCGGCGCCGATCACGGCGGCCCCGGCGGTCAGAAAGCGGCGTCGGTCGGGCGATGTTGCTCCGGTCATCAGTGAACTCCCCTGCCTCACTGGCCTCTTGGACACTGGGAAGCTCACGCCCATGGACGGTCCGCCCGCTGAACCGTGAGCTTCGGGTGCATGACAACTAGACAGACAACAGAAGACCCGCCGCGGCACACGAACACCTCGATGCCGCAACAGGCCTGACGGGTGGTCAGCGGCTCAGTGCGGGAAGTCCGCGCCCAGCCGGGCGGAGTCCGGGTTCGTGCCGAAGGCCTTGGCGCCGAAGGCGAGGGACCCCTTGGTGGTGACTCCGGCGGCGGTGGAGCGGAAGGCCCACACCGAGCCGGCGTCGGCGTTCTCCCCGGGTGCGCCGACGATCAGGTCCGCGCGGCCGTCGCCGTCGGTGTCGAGCAGGGTGACGGCCTCGCCGAAGCGGTCCCGGCGCTCGGCGGCGCCCGGGACACCGGCCGTGTTCTGGCTGAACACCTTCGAACCGGCACCGGTGGGCCCGGACGCCCCGCCCGGGATCACGGCGACCGTGCCCGCGTCCTGCACACCGGCGAAGTCCTCGAGCGGGACGCCGGCCACGATGTCGGCACAGCCGTCGCCGTCGACGTCCCCGACCGCGACGGACGCGCCGAACAAGTCGCCCGGCTCACCGGCGCCCGGCACCCCGGGGGTGTCCTGGTGCAGCATGCGCGGGTCCCCGGTCTTCGGGCCCTGCGCGGTGCCGAGGACGACGCCGACCCGGTCGCCGTACTGGCTGGGGTCGTTCGGCTCCTCGTTGCCGTTGGCCGGGAAGGGCCTGCCGAAGACGATGTCGTCACGGCCGTCGCCGTTCACGTCACCGAGCTCGATGTCGCTGCCGCCCTCGATCTTCGCGCCCCGCGCGTTCCGCAGCGCGGAGAGCGGGGCGAGGCCCTGCTCGGTGCCGTGCAGGTAGTTGAGGTGGTGGCTGGAGCCCTGGTCGCCGGGTTCCCAGTCGGCGGGCATGGTCAGCGAGACGAGGTCGGTGATGCCGTCGCCGTCGACGTCCCCGGCGGCCGTGTCGAGCACCGAGTCGTCGCTGTCGTAGGCGGGGATCTCCTGGGTGCGGGCGGGCGCGCCGTCCCGGGTGAAGGGGCCGAAGCGCACACCGCCGGACATGGCCAGGTCGGTGTGGCCGTCGCCGTCGAAGTCGCCGGGGAGGCTGGAGTAGGCGTCGAGGAGCCGCCCCGGCTGCAGGAGCGTTCCGCCGGACAGGCCCGTGGCGGAACCCCACAACACGGTCTGGCTCTGGACCTGTGCCTCGCCGCCCGACGTCCAGTGCTCCCCGGTCGCGGGCACCACCAGGTCGGTGTAGCCGTCGCCGTCCAGGTCGACGGAGCTGACGTGGTCACCGAAGCGGTCGTCCGCCTCGGGCGAGCCGGGGACACCGGGCGAGGCCTGCGAGTGGACCTTCCTGGTCGCGAGGTCCAGGCCCTTCGCCGATCCCAGGACGACGGCGACGTAGCCGGCCGCCTTCTTCCCGCCGACCGTGGCGTACGGCACCCCGACGGCGAGGTCCTCGTAGCCGTCCCCGTTGAAGTCCTGCAGCGCCCCGGCCTTCGGCTGTGCCTGTGCCTGTGCGACGGGAAGCGCGCCGCACGTGGCGGCGATCAGGGCGATCGCCGCGACGACGGCGCGCCGGGTTCTGTGCGAGGCGGACAAAGCAGGCAGGGGCACGTGAACTCCGGTGGCCGTAAGGACAGTTGACCGTGGAGAGGATCAAGATCCTCGTCCACGCTGCCCCGTACGACTCACCGGAACGACGCTTGGTTGCCCTGCCGTACGCCGGAGGTTCTCCCGGCGTACGGCACCTCAGCCTGCGACCGGGGTCACCGGCCGGCTCACTGCTCGAACGGCTCGAAGTCGTCGAACTCCCGCGACGCCTCGTCCCGCTCGGCCTCCTTGTCGCGGCGCCGCTGAGCCGCGGGGCGCGGAGCCTCGAAGCGGTGGTCCTCACCACGGCGGCCGAGCATCTCGGCACCGGCCATCACGGTCGGCTCCCAGTCGAAGACCACGGCGTTGTCCTCGGGGCCGATCGCGACACCGTCGCCCGAGCGGGCGCCCGCCTTCATCAGCTTCTCCTCGACACCGAGGCGGTTGAGCCGGTCGGCGAGATAGCCGACGGCCTCGTCGTTGCTGAAGTCGGTCTGGCGCACCCAGCGCTCCGGCTTCTCGCCGCGCACCCGGAACAGCCCGTCCTCCTCGCGCACCACGGTGAAGCCCGCGTCGTCCACGGCCTTGGGCCGGATGACGATCCGCGTCGCCTCCTCCTTCGGCTTCGCGGCGCGTGCCTTGGCGACCACGTCGGCCAGCGCGAACGACAGTTCCTTCAGCCCCATGTGCGCCACCGCGGACACCTCGAAGACGCGGTAGCCACGCGCCTCCAGCTCCGGGCGCACCATCTCGGCGAGGTCCTTGCCGTCCGGGACGTCGATCTTGTTCAGCACGACCATGCGGGGCCGCTTGTCGAGCCCGGCGCCGTACTGCCGCAGCTCCTCCTCGATGATGTCGAGGTCGGAGACGGGGTCACGGTCGGACTCCAGGGTCGCCGTGTCCAGCACGTGCACCAGCACGCTGCACCGCTCCACGTGCCGCAGGAACTCCAGGCCCAGGCCCTTGCCCTGGCTGGCGCCCGGGATCAGACCCGGCACGTCGGCGATGGTGTAGACGGTCGAGCCGGCGGTCACCACACCGAGGTTCGGGACCAGGGTGGTGAAGGGGTAGTCGGCGATCTTCGGCTTGGCCGCGCTGAGCACCGAGATCAGCGAGGACTTGCCCGCGCTCGGGTAGCCGACCAGCGCGACGTCGGCGACGGTCTTCAGCTCCAGGACGATGTCCTGGAGGTCACCGGGCACACCGAGCAGCGCGAAGCCGGGCGCCTTGCGCCGCGCGGACGCCAGCGCCGCGTTGCCGAGGCCGCCGCGGCCGCCCTGGGCGGCGACGAAGGAGGTGCCGTGGCCGACCAGGTCGGCGAGGACGTTGCCCGCCTTGTCCTGGACGACGGTGCCGTCGGGCACGAGCAGGACCAGGTCCTGGCCGTCCTTGCCGGAGCGGTTGCCGCCCTCACCGGGCTTGCCGTTGGTGGCCTTGCGGTGCGGGGAGTGGTGGTAGTCCAGGAGCGTGGTCACCGACTGGTCGACGGTCAGGATGACGTCGCCGCCCCGTCCGCCGTTGCCGCCGTCGGGGCCGCCGAGCGGCTTGAACTTCTCCCGGTGGACGGAGGCACAGCCGTGACCTCCGTTACCCGCGGCGACATGCAGTTCGACGCGGTCCACGAAGGTGGTCATGTGAGGTGCCTCCAGCACTTGAAATGTTCGTACGGTTCTCTACTGCTGTAACACGCGAAAGGCGGACCCGCCTTCCCACAGGGGAAGTGAGGTCCGCCTCGCGAAACGTTCGGTCTGAAGCCCTAAGCCTGAGCTCAGGCGACCGGGACGATGTTCACGACCTTGCGGCCACGGTGGGTGCCGAACTGCACCGAACCGGCCGCGAGGGCGAACAGCGTGTCGTCGCCGCCACGGCCGACGCCCGCGCCGGGGTGGAAGTGGGTGCCGCGCTGGCGGACCAGGATCTCACCCGCGTTGACGACCTGACCGCCGAAACGCTTCACGCCGAGGCGCTGAGCGTTGGAGTCACGACCGTTACGGGTGGACGATGCGCCCTTCTTGTGTGCCATCTCTCCTCAGTCCCTTACTTCGCAGCCGCGGGGATCTCAGTGACCTTGATCGCCGTGTACTGCTGGCGGTGGCCCTGACGACGGCGGTAGCCGGTCTTGTTCTTGTAGCGAAGGATGTCGATCTTGACGCCCTTGTGGTGGTCCACGACCTCGGCCTGGACCTTGATACCGGCCAGCACCCACGGGTCGCTGGTCACGGACTCGCCGTCGACAACGAGCAGGGTCGAGAGCTCGACCGTGTCGCCAACCTTGGCAGTGGAAATCTTGTCAACCTCAACGATGTCGCCGACAGCAACCTTGTGCTGGCGACCACCGCTGCGCACGATGGCGTACACGCGGATCTCACTCTCTCGCTCGGGACGGCACCCCCGCAGTCCAGCCACCCGGCACGCGGACGGCCTCTCCACAACACCCAGGTGTTCCGGAGGAAAGGGTTTACGGGGATGTGACGTGTCAGTCGACACGCCGACAGTGAAGGTTACGGGGCCACGGCCGAACGGGTCAAACCGGGCCGGGGCTCCCGGGTGTGCGGCTGATCACTCGGGACCAGCCGCACACCCGCGGTGAGCCGGAACTCAGCTCTCGTCGGCGGAAGCCGAGACCGAGGACACCGTCTGCTCGGCCGCCGCGGTCTTCTTCGCCGTCGTCTTCTTGGCGGCGGCCTTCTTGGTCGTCGCCTTCTTTGCGGCCGTCTTCTTGGCCGCGGTCTTCTTGGTGGCGGCCTTCTTCGCCGTCGCCTTCTTGGCCGTCTTGCGGGCGGCCGTCTTCTTGGCCGGAGCCGTCTCCTCGGCGGACTCCTCGGCGGCCGGGGCCTCCGTGGCGGTCTCCGCCGCCGGGACGACCACGACGGCCGTCTCCTCGGACGCGGTCGGCGCGGTGGCCTTGCGCACCGCACGGCGGCGCGGACGGGCCGGGGCGGCGCTCTCGGCGGGCGCCTCGGACGGCTCGGCCTTGGCCGGAGCCTCCTCGGCGACCGGCGCGGGCGCCGCCGGGGCCTCGGTGACCGTCACGACGGCCGCCTCGGCACCCGCGGGCGATCCGGCCGGCGCGGACACCTTGCGGGTCGCACGACGACGCGTACGCCCCCTGGGCGCGGCGTCCTCGACGACCGGGTCCTCGACGGCGGCCGGCTCGGCCTGCGCCTGCACGGCCGGCTCGACCTGCACCGGACGCTCGACCTCTTCCTCGGCCGTCACGTCCTGAGCCGTCGGAACCTCGGCCCGCTCGCCCCGCTCCCGCCTCGGCGCACCGGCCGGAGCCGACGACCGCCGGCTCGCCCGACGCCGTGAACGGCCCCGGCCCACCGCGGCCTCCGCCTCGGCGACGCTGCTGTACAGCTCCTCGTCGGGCTCGTAGACGGGCTCGGCCAGCGCGACCGGCTCGGCGACCTCGGCGGCCACCTCCGCCTCGGTCTCCACGTCCAGCTCGTCGGCCTCGGCGCTGTCGACGGACTCCGCCGCCACCGCGGCCTCGTGCACGTGCTCGATGCCGCCACGCCCGCGCTTCTTGCGCTTGCCGCCGCCTCCGACGGAGGTCGGCTGCTCCATGTGGACGATGACACCGCGGCCGTTGCAGTGGACGCAGGTCTCCGAGAACGACTCCAGCAGGCCCTGGCCGACCCGCTTACGGGTCATCTGGACCAGGCCCAGCGAGGTGACCTCGGCCACCTGGTGCTTGGTCCGGTCCCGGCCCAGGCACTCCAGCAGGCGCCGCAGCACCAGGTCCCGGTTCTGCTCCAGGACCATGTCGATGAAGTCGATGACGATGATGCCGCCGAGGTCGCGCAGCCGCAGCTGGCGCACGATCTCCTCGGCCGCCTCCAGGTTGTTCCTGGTGACCGTCTCCTCGAGGTTGCCGCCCTGGCCGGTGAACTTGCCGGTGTTGACGTCGACGACGACCATCGCCTCGGTCCGGTCGATCACCAGCGAACCGCCGCTGGGCAGCCAGACCTTGCGGTCCAGCGCCTTGGCGAGCTGCTCGTCGATCCGGTAGGTGGCGAAGACGTCGACCTCTGAGGTCCACTTCGACAGCCGCTCGGCCAGGTCGGGCGCGACGTGCGAGACGTATCCGTGGATGGTCTCCCACGCCTCGTCACCGCTGACGACGACCTTGGTGAAGTCCTCGTTGAAGATGTCGCGGACGACCCGGACGGTCATGTCCGGCTCGCCGTACAGCAGCGTCGGCGCGTTGCCGTTCTTGGCCTTCTTCTGGATGTCCTCCCACTGCGCCTGCAGTCGCTCGACATCGCGGCGCAGCTCGTCCTCGCTCGCGCCCTCGGCGGCGGTGCGCACGATGACGCCCGCGTCCTCGGGGACGATCTTCTTGAGGATGGTCTTCAGCCGCGCTCGCTCGGTGTCGGGCAGCTTGCGGCTGATGCCGGTCATGGAGCCCTCGGGCACGTACACGAGGTAGCGCCCGGGCAGGGAGACCTGGCTGGTGAGCCGCGCGCCCTTGTGCCCGATCGGGTCCTTCGTCACCTGGACGAGCACCGGCTGACCCGACTTCAGCGCGCTCTCGATGCGCCGCGGCCCGTTGGCCATGCCGAGCGCCTCGAAGTTGACCTCACCGGCGTAGAGCACCGCGTTGCGGCCCTTGCCGATGTCGATGAAGGCGGCCTCCATCGACGGCAGCACGTTCTGGACCTTGCCCAGGTAGACGTTGCCGACGTACGAGGTGGCCTGCTCCTTGTTGACGTAGTGCTCGACGAGCACACCGTCCTCGAGCACGCCGATCTGCGTGCGCTCACCGCTCTGGCGGACGACCATCACCCGCTCGACGGCCTCGCGGCGGGCCAGGAACTCGGCCTCGGTGATGATCGGGACCCGGCGGCGGCCCTGCTCACGGCCCTCACGGCGGCGCTGCTTCTTGGCCTCCAGACGGGTCGAGCCCTTGATGGACTGCACCTCGTCGGACGGCTCGGAACCCTTTTCCCGCAGGGGACGGGGCTCGCGGACCTTGACGACCGTGCGCTCGGGGTCGTCACCGGGCTCGATGTCTGCGGAGCTGTCACCGGTACGACGGCGACGGCGACGACGGCGACGGCTGCTGGAGGATGAGGAACCACCCTCGTCGGAGTCCTCCTCCGCGTCGTCCTCGGCCTGCTCGGCGGTGTCCTCGGCGTCCTGGTCCGCCTCGGCGGCCAGCTCGTCGCCCTCCTCGCCGTCCGCCTCGGCGGACTCACCGCGACGACGGCGACGGCCACCACGACGACGACGGCGGCGCGAACCGCTCTCCTCGGCGTCCTCCGCCTCGGCACCGTCCTCGGCGTCGGCGATCTCCTCGGCCTCGTCCGTCTCCTCCTCGGCGACGGGCTCGACGACCGGGGCGGCCTCGGCCTCGGCGGGCTCACCGCGGCGACGGCGCCGGCGACGCGGGGTCTGCTCCTCCTGGACCTCCGCCTCGGGCTCCTCGTCGACCTCCACCTCGGCGGCGGCTGCCTCGGCGGCGGCCCGCTGGGGCGTCTGGAACTGCGGCTCGGCGAAGACCGGCGCCTGGAACACGGCCACGGCGGGCCGCGCCGGCCGACGCGAACCCTCGTCCTCGGCGGTCTCCTCGGCGCCGGACCGCGCGGCGGGCTCGGAGAACCCGGTGGCGGCACGACGTACGGAACGGCGGCGCGCACGGCGCGGGCCGGCCTCGTCGGCGGGGGCTTCGGCGGCGGGGGCCTCGCTCGCCGGCGCCTCTTCGGCCGCCTGCGGCTCGACGGCCTCGACCGGCTCGTTCTCCTCGACAGCGCTCACGGGCGCCTCCACGCTCTCGGGCGCCGCGGTGGGCGCGGTCACGCGACGCGTGGCGCGACGGCGGCCCCGGCGCGGGGCCTCTTCCTCGGCGGCAGCCTCTTCGGCGACGATCGGCTCCGGCTCGGCCTTCGCCGGAGCCTCGGCGTCCTGGGCGGCGGGCTCGGCGGCCTGCGGCGCCTCGACGGGCGCGGCCGTCCGGCGGGTGGCACGACGGCGGGTGCGTGCGGCGGGCGCGGCCTCCTCGGCGGGCGCTTCAGCCGCTACGGCCTCTTCGGCGGGCGCGGCGGCCTCGTCGGCGGCCGGGGCACCGGCGGGCGCGGACGCCCGGCGGGTGGCACGACGACGCGTACGAGCGGCGGGTGCGGCCTCCTCGGCGGGCGCCTCTGCCACCACGGTCTCCGCGGCGGGCTCCTCGGCCTTCACCTCGGCCGCGGCGGGCACGACGGTCTCGGCGGCCTCGGCCGCGGCCGGAGCACCGGCGGGCGCGGACGCCCGGCGGGTGGCACGACGACGCGTACGAGCGGCGGGCGCGGCTTCCTCGGCAGGTGCCTCGGTCTCCGCAGCGGCCTCTTCGGCCACCGCCGGCTCTTCGGTCTCCTCGGCGGGCGTGTCCTCGGCGGCCGGTATGGCCGGCGTCGCCTCGTCCGGCGTCTCCGCTGCGGCGCCGACCGGCGGGCCCGCCGGTCGGGATGCGGCCCTGCGCCGACGACGCGGCGGCAGGGTGTCGCTGGGGGTGTTGAGTTCGGAACCCTCAGTGGGTTCGGTCGGCTCGAGCATGCGGGCGTTTCTCCCGTCAGGCTCCCGGGCGCCGCACCTGGTCCGGCGATGCCGGTGACGTCCGCGGCTCGCGCGATGCGCGGTGCCGCCGTCCGGGGCGCGGGCGCCGCACGGGAGCTCTCTGTGTCCTGTCTCGCCGGTTCCGTACACCCTGTTGGGTACGGCCTGGCGAAAGTCTTCTGGTCGGTGTGCTGCCCGACCCAGGTGGCTCCCGAGTACGAGGGCGGCGCTACGACGTCCGTCCTTCGCGGGACCTTCCCTACGCCGGCGCCTTCGCGGCGGCAGCGGCCGTTGTGGGGGCCTCAGCTGCCTCGCGGTCGGGCGCGAGCGGGTCGGTCACCGTGCCGGTCTCTTCATCGAACAGCCCCTGCGCCAGCCTGGTCACCGCAGCGGGGACCGGCGGCGCCAGGTCGGCCACGGCGCGGAGACCGGACAGGGCGTCGTCGGGTCGAACGGCAGGCGTCACGTGCCGAACAACCAGCCGCAGTATCGCACAAGGCTGGTCGGTCGGCCTATCAGCCTGTGGACCGTGCGTCTCGAGCTGTACGACTGCGGAACGGGCGTCGAAGGTACGGATGCCGTTCTTGGTCTTGCGCTGGACCTCTACGGACTCGGCGGCGGTGAAGGCCGCGACCGCGCGCTCGGCGTCGGCCGGGTCCACTCCGTCGAGCCGCAGCTCCCACACCGAGGCCGTGAGCCGGTCGGCGAGCCCGGAGGTGCGGGCCTCGACCGCGTCGATGATGTCGAGGCCGGTGGGCATCGACTCGTCGAGCAGGATCCTGAGCTTCTCGGGGTCCCGCGCCTGGGTGAGGGCGATCTCCAGATACTCCGCCTCACTGCCCGTGCCGGTGGGTGCGGCATTGGCGTACGACACCTTCGGATGCGGCGTGAACCCCGCCGAGTACGCCATCGGCACCTCGGCACGGCGCAACGCACGCTCGAAGGCGCGCTGGAAGTCACGGTGGCTGGTGAACCGGAGGCGGCCGCGCTTGGTGTAGCGCAGTCGGATGCGCTGCACCGCGGGTGCGGGCGGCGGGCCTTCGGGCTGTCGCTTGCCCAGTGTCGTTCAGTCCTTCGTGAGTGCGGTCGTACTACTACCAAGAGTACGTGTTTCGCCGCCCGACGGTTCCCGTAGGGCCGCCCCGATCCTCTCCCGGGGCTCCCCGAGAAGCATCCGGCGGAAGTCGGCGCGGGCCTGCCGCACGGTCTCCCGGGCGGTGGTGAGCGCCTGCCGCGTGGCCCGCCCCACACTGCGCGCGGCCTCGGCGACGGGCCGCAGCACGAGGTCGCGCACCACATGCCCGACCGGTGTGAGCAGCGTCCGGTACACCCACCGCACCGGCTCCACGAAGATCCACCGGAAGAGGGCCCCGAGGAACCGCCCGACGGCGAGCGAGATGTGCCCGGCGATCCGCCAGGCGTGTCCGAGCGCGTCCCCCACCTCCCGCCCCACGACGGCCAGGAACCGGCCGACCGGAGTGAGCACCCACCGCCACAGCGCGAGCGCCGGCAGCACGAGGAGCACGCGCGCGATCCAGTACAGACAGATACCGATGCCCCGGAGGATCCAGAGCATGCCGTGACCGACGGGCGTGAGGATCCACTCGTACACCCACAGGGCGGGGACGACGACGAGGTAGCGCGCCAGCCAGGCCACGGCGGTGTACACCCCGAGCCCGATCCCCCGCGTCACCCACATGACGCCGTGCCCGATCGGGGTGAGCACGCGCGCGTACACCCACGCGAGACCGGCCCCGATCCCCCGCGCGACCCACCCGAAGCCGTGCCCGACGGGAGTGAGCACATACCGGTACAGCCACGCCAGGGGCACGACGACGAGGTACTTCCCCAGCCACCCCAGCCCCTTGCCGAGCGGCACGACCACATACCGCCACAGCCCCACGAGCGGCCACACGAAGACAGCCCGCCCGACCCACAGCAACGCCCTCCCGAACGGCCGCAGCACGGTGTCGTTCAGGAACCGCCCCGCCACCACGAGCGCGTCCCACACCATCCGTACCGGAACGACCAGCACGAGCACGACGATCCGTACCGGGATGCGGATGGCGACGGTGAGGCAGCCCTCGGGCTGCCGGGGCTGAGGCAGCGGCTTCTGCGGTTCCATACCGGCCAAGACGCGGCGGCCGACGCCGTGGATTCGTCCCGCGGGTTGCGATGCCGTCACGTCTGCTCACCCGGATCCCGCAGTTCGTTAGACCGTCCTACTTACACAACGGCGCGTTCCCCCAGGACAGAGGCACTGCCGTGGGGCGCTCGGGTCACCCTCGCACTGAGGCCGGGACGTCCCCGGCCTGCTGTGCGCAAGAGGAGCATGCCTATGAGTTCCCGACAGACGCCCTCGCTGCTCGGTCCGCTGGCCCGCACGAGATTCCGGAAGGCCGGGATGCTGGCCTCCCTCACGCTGGTCCTCGCGACCGGAGTGGTCTCGCCCACCGCGGCGGCCGCCGCCTCCGTGTCCGACGACAAGCCCACTGCCACGCTGCAGGGCGGCAAGGGCAAGAGCTGCCGCCCCCACAAGTCGCGGTCGGCCGCGGAGTCGTACGTCCCCGAGACGAAGCCGAAGCCGAAGGACAAGTGCAAGGGCGCGACCGGCGCCACCGGTGCGACCGGCCCGAAGGGCGCGACGGGTCCGAAGGGGGCGACGGGAGCCACCGGGGCGGACGGAGCGACGGGGGCCACCGGAGCAACGGGAGCCACTGGAGCGTCGGGAGCCACTGGAGCGTCGGGGGCCACCGGCCCCAACGCGTGCGTCGAAATCGACTCCACCCAGGACAGCAACAACTTCGAGCTGCGGGCCGCGCTGACCCCGCCGGTCATGGGTGGCCCGAACAGGACCTACGCCGGTATTCGTGACCTCACGGGGAACACCCCCGGGCCCTTCCTGTGGACCGACCTCACCGAGCACACCGGCTACCCGCAGGACGCCTGCGGGATCTCCGTCGAAGGGCATGCCCAGGGCAACCAGGACGAAGGGGACATGCGGATCGACGTCATCACCACCGCCGGACAGATCTACGAGACCACATGCGCGGTGGACACCAGTGACCGCACTCTGGACTGTGACGACAACCCCTGGGTCCTCGTGAACATGCAACCGGCCCCGGACCAGGAGAACGGCGGGATCCCCGTCCCGTAAATCCCACCGCCCGGAGCCCGGCTCAAGGGGTGTCCCGCAGGTCGTCACGACTGCCGGACACCCCTTGCCGCGTCTGTCGGCTGCCCGTGCGCTCCAGCAGACTCACCGTCATCCCCGTCACCGGCCTGCTCTCGGACACCGTGTACCGCCGCTGCAAGGCGCTCGCCTGCGCGGGGGCGATGGCGTTGAAGGGGAATCCCGTCCCCTGCGTCAGCAGCCACACGCGCGGCTCGTCCTCGACGCACAGGTCCGGCGCGGAGCACTGGACCGCGTACAGGTCGTCGATCGCGGCCGGTGTCCTCGCCAGGAAGACATCGCGCAGTCTGAGGTCGCGGGGCAGGTAGTACCGCACTCCGCCGTCCAGTTTCCAGGTGTCCGCACGGTCGTAGACGACGGCGTCCCCGGGACGGTGGAACCGCTTGATCACATCGGCCGCCGCCGCGTAGTCGACGGGCACCGGGGCGTCGTGTTCGAACGGCTGCCGCATCTGCCTCTGGTCGGGCAGCGTGAGCACGGCCAGCGTCGCGACCAGGGCCGCGGCGGTCTTCCGGGAACGCGAGGCCGCGGCGACCCCCGCACCGGCCAGGAGAGCCCACGCCGGGAGGGTGAAGAGGACGTAGACACTGCGGAAGTAGGACACCTCGCCGTGAGAGGCGGCCCAGACGAGAAGGGGCGGCAGCAGGGCCCAGACACCGCACATCACCAGCGGCGCCCTGCGCTGCGATCGGGCCAGCACAGCCAGCGCGATCACGGCTCCGCCGCCCAGCGCGGAGGCGAACAGGCCCTGGGCGAGGGAGAGAAGGTCCCAGCCGTCGGGCGCCGGCACCCAGTACAGCTGACGCTGCGCCTGGGACCTGCCGAGCACGGCGAGCGGGGCGACGCACCCGGCGACCGCCGACAGTGCCAGAGCGGCCTTCCACCACAGCGAGCGGTCCTGCCGCGCGTGGGCCACGAGCAGACAGGCGTGGGCGAGTACGACGGACAGCGCGATCAGGTGGAGGAGTCCGGTCAGGACCAGCGCGAGTGCGTAGCCGGCCCAGCGCCAGGGGCCGCGCGGACGGTCCAGGGCCCGCAGCAGCAGAAGCGTGGCGAGGGCGACCGCGAGCATCACCAGGGCGTAGCTGCGGGCCTCCTGGCCATAACGGCTCACCGCCGGTGAGATCGCGAAGAGAAACCCGGCCAGAATTCCGGCGCGATATCCGAAAAGCCGGTCCCCGATCAGAGCAATCACCGCCGCCGCGGCCGCCACAGCCAATACCGACGGCAGCCGCAGCGAAACAACGGAATCCCCGAACGGCTCCACCCATCCGTGCATCAGCAGGTAATACGTGCCGTGTACGGCGTCGACGTTTCCCAGCGTGGCCAGGATCCGTCCGGTGTCCCGGCCCACCATGTCCCAGGTGACCAGTTCATCGCGCCCCAGCAGGGAGTCGGTCATCCCGTAGCCCGCCACGGCGAGCGCGACGGCGAACGGCCACAGCCACAGCATCGACCCCCGCCGCACGGACCGGGCCGATTCGGCGGGCCGGGGTTCTTCGCGAGCCGTGGGGAGCTGCGCGGTGATTACCATAGGAATATCTCCGGTCCGGCGGCGGGAACTCCCCACTTATACATCCCGACCCACCGGCGCCCCCTTGTACGGACCGCCAGGGCTCGATAAATTCACCAGCCGCCCCATTCCGCCGGAGAAAAGAAAAAGCCATGAAAACGGTCTGTCTTAATATGATCGTCAAGAACGAGGCGCATGTGATCCGGCGCTGCCTCGAATCCGTGCTCCCCCTCGTCGACACGTGGGTGATCCTCGACACGGGCTCGACCGACGGAACCCAGGACATCATCCGCGAGACACTCGCCGACCTCCCCGGAACGCTGTACGAGAGCCCGTGGAAAGGCTTCGACCTGAGCCGCACGGAGGCGATCGAACGGGCGCGGGAGAGCGCGCGCTATCTCCTGTTCATCGACGCCGACGACGTGATGGAGACCGACCCCGGCTTCACCATGCCGGAACTCACCCACGACTGCTACGACTTCGCGGTGCACCACGGCCCGGTCATCCACTGGCGCCCGACGATGGTGTCGACCCGGCTCCCCTGGCGGTACGTCGGCGTCCTGCACGAGTACCTGGAGTGCGACGGCCGGTTCGACCGGGCGCCTCTCGACGGCGTACGCATGGTCATCATGGGCGGCGGGGGACGGTTGCAGGGCAGCGAGCGCAAGAAGTACCTGCGGGACGCCGCGATCCTGAAGGACGGTCTCGCCAAGGAACCCGACAACGCCCGGTACGCCTTCTACCTCGCCCAGAGCTGGCGTGACGCCGACGAACCGGCGAAGGCACTCGCCGCCTACGACCGGCGCGCGGCCATGGACGGCTTCGCCGAGGAGGCGTTCTGCGCCCGTCTCTACGCCGCCCGACTGGCCCGGACGCTGAAGCGCAAGACGCCCGAGGTCATGGCCCGCTTCCTGGAGGCCCACGAGTACCGGCCCACCCGGGCCGAACCGCTCGGCGAGCTCGCCCACCTGTGCCGCGTCCAGGGGAATCGCTGGCCGCTCGCCTACCTGTTCGCGCGCCGCGCGACGGAGATCCCGCGGCCCGACGACATCCTCTTCGTCGAACACGGCTGGTACGACTGGCAGGCCCTGGACGAACTGGCGGTGGCGGCCTACTGGATGGGCGCGTACCGCGAGTCACTGGAGTGCTGCGAGCAACTCCTGGACGGCGGAAAACTGCCCGAAGCCCACCGCGAACGCGTCACCGCCAACCGCGGCTTCGCCCGCGACCGCCTGACCGTGGGCGCACCCCGCCCCGAGCCGGTATGAGACAGGGGCCCTCCCCGCCAGGGAAGGGCCCCACACATCCCGCGCCTCAGTGGGTGTGCCCGGCCGGGGCCGGGTCAGCGTTCTTCACCGTCAGCGGCAGCAGCTTCTTGCCCGTGGGGCCGATCTGGATGGACGTGTCCATCTGCGGGCACACCCCGCAGTCGAAGCACGGCGTCCACCGGCAGTCCTCGACCTCCGTCTCGTCGAGCGCGTCCTGCCAGTCCTCCCAGAGCCAGTCCTTGTCGAGGCCGGAGTCCAGGTGGTCCCAGGGCAGGACCTCCTCGTACGAGCGCTCGCGCGTCGTGTACCAGCCGACATCGACGCCGGAGCCGGCCAGCGCCTTGTCGGCGCACCGCATCCACCGGTCGTACGAGAAGTGCTCGCGCCAGCCGTCGAAGCGGCCGCCGTCCTCGTAGACCGCGCGGATGACGGCGCCGATACGGCGGTCGCCGCGGGAGAGCAGGCCCTCCACGATGCCGGGCTTGCCGTCGTGGTAGCGGAAGCCGATGGAGCGGCCGTACTTCTTGTCGCCGCGGATCTTGTCGCGGAGCTTCTCCAGGCGGGCGTCGGTGTCCTCGGCGGAGAGCTGGGGCGCCCACTGGAACGGTGTGTGGGGCTTGGGGACGAAGCCGCCGATGGAGACCGTGCAGCGGATGTCGTTGGCGCCGGAGACCTCGCGGCCCTTCTGGATGACGTTCATCGCCATGTCGGCGATCTGCATGACGTCGTCGTCGGTCTCGGTGGGCAGACCGCACATGAAGTACAGCTTCACCTGGCGCCAGCCGTTGCCGTACGCCGTGGCCACCGTCCGGATGAGGTCCTCCTCGGACACCATCTTGTTGATGACCTTGCGCATCCGCTCCGAGCCGCCCTCGGGAGCGAAGGTCAGACCCGAGCGGCGGCCGTTGCGCGTCAGCTCGTTGGCCAGGTCCACGTTGAACGCGTCGACGCGGGTGGAGGGGAGGGACAGACCGACCTTGTCCTCCTCGTACCGGTCCGCCAGGCCCTTGGCGATGTCGCCGATCTCCGAGTGGTCCGCCGACGACAGGGACAGCAGGCCGACCTCCTCGAAGCCCGTCGCCTTGAGGCCCTTCTCGACCATCTCGCCGATGCCCGTGATCGAGCGCTCGCGCACCGGGCGGGTGATCATGCCCGCCTGGCAGAAGCGGCAGCCGCGGGTGCAGCCGCGGAAGATCTCCACCGACATGCGCTCGTGGACCGTCTCGGCGAGCGGGACCAGCGGCTGCTTGGGGTAGGGCCACTCGTCCAGGTCCATGACGGTGTGCTTGGACACCCGCCACGGGACACCGGACTTGTTCGGTACGACTCGGCCGATCCGGCCGTCGGGGAGGTACTCCACGTCGTAGAACGCCGGAATGTAGACCGAGCCCGTCTTCGCGAGGCGGAAGAGGACCTCCTCGCGGCCGCCCGGCCGGCCCTCCGCCTTCCACTCGCGGATGATCCGCGTCATGTCGAGCACGGCCTGCTCGCCGTCGCCGATGATCGCCGCGTCGATGAAGTCCGCGATCGGCTCGGGGTTGAAGGCGGCGTGGCCGCCGGCCAGCACGATCGGGTCGTCGAGACCGCGGTCCTTCGACTCCAGCGGGATGCCCGCCAGGTCCAGCGCCGTCAGCATGTTGGTGTAGCCGAGCTCGGTGGAGAAGCTGAGCCCGAACACGTCGAAGGCCTTCACCGGCCGGTGGCTGTCCACCGTGAACTGCGGGACGGCGTGCTCCCGCATCAGCGCCTCCAGGTCCGGCCACACGCTGTACGTGCGCTCGGCGAGGACGCCCTCCTGCTCGTTGAGGACCTCGTAGAGGATCATGACGCCCTGGTTGGGCAGGCCCACCTCGTAGGCGTCCGGGTACATGAGCGCCCAGCGGACATCGGTGGACTCCCACGGCTTGACCGTGGAGTTGAGTTCTCCGCCGACGTACTGGATCGGCTTCTGCACATGCGGGAGCAGAGCTTCGAGCTGCGGGAACACAGACTCGGCGGCCGCAGCGTCTTCGGCAGGCATCTCGCGAACCTTCGTGGTGGGCTGGACTGACAGGGGTGACCATCTAGCGTAACGCGATCGTGGACCGCCCCTGTCCTTCCGCTCAGACCCCCATCGCGCTCTTGATCGACGGCCACGTCACGGGAAGGTCCAGCTCGACCAGCTCGGCCCGCCGCTCCTCGCGCCCGTACAGCACCCCGTACGTGAACCCGCTCTCCCCCGCCGCATGGGCCTGACCTGCGATATCACTCAGGGCCTCGCGGGTCATCACGCTGTCCTGGTGATCACCGAGCAGGCCCTGGAGGGACTTCATCGAGCGGGCCAGGTCGACGGCGGGCTCGCCGAGGGCCGCGGCCGCCGCCTCCGCCGAATACCTCGTCCGCTTGCACTTCTTGCGCGCCTCGTGGATCGCGAGGTCCCGGTCGGCGCCCGGCGACAGCTTCACCGCCCGCTCGACCAGCTCCGTCAGCTTCCCGAAGTCCTTCCGTACGGCCGTGGAGATCACCTCCGACGGCTGCCCGCCGGCCGCCTTCAGCAGCGGCGGCCCGTCCACCACGGCGTCCAGCACGGCCAGCAGGTCCAGGTACCGCTTTCCGTCGAGTACGGCGATCAGACGGCTGCGCGAGCCGCCGGGCCGCGCGTGCGACCAGGTGCGCAGCCGGGTGCGCACCTGGTCGGTCAGCAGCGCCCGCGGCAGTCCGTCGAGGGCGGCGGTCAGACGCTCCGTCAGCACCTCGTGGTCCCGGTCCACGCCCAGCTCGCCCGCGAGCCACTTCAGCTCCGCGCCGATCGGGTCGGTGACGGTGCGGTCGAGGACTTTCCCGTACGACGTGAAGGCGCTGCGCAGCCGCCGGGTGGCGACGCGCATGCGGTGCACGGAGTCGTCCACGTCCCGCCGGACGGCGGGGTCGAGCTCGACGATCGCGTCCCGCTGGGCGCGGATGTAGGCCATCACATGGTCCCCGGCGGTCTCCGGCGCCTTCCTGACCCGCTTCCGCCGCTTCGCCCCGCCGGTCTCCGTCAGCGCCCGGGCCAGTTTCGAGGCCGACGCGGAGGGCCGTACGCCGGTCTTCTTCAGCCGTTTCTCGACCTTGTCGAGGAAGGCCGGGTCGCCGCCGTCGGCGAGCTCGACCTCGATCTCGGTCCACTGGGCGACACCGTCGCCCCCGGTGAGCCGCTCGGCGCGGACGGCGTCCACGCTGACCTCGGCGAGCAGCCCGCCGTCGGCGTCGACGAGATGGCGGACGTCCCGGTCGGAGACCAGCCGGACCACGGGCAGCAGCTCGCGGTCGCGGACGCGTGAGCGGACCAGGCCCGTGAGAACGCGCGGGACGGTGTCGGAGAGGGCCGCCCGGATCTCGTCCCGTACCCCGGGCGAGACGGGGAACTTCAGATGCCAGCCGGCGTCGGAGCCGCCGGTACGGCGGCGCAGGGTGATCGAGGCGGCGGCGAGGTGTTCGCCCCGGGTGTCGTAGTAGGTGGCGTCCAGTTGTGCGACACCCTTGTCGAGGACGGCCGCTACCCCGGCGACGCCGGTGAGGTCCGGCAGCCCGCTGTCGTCGGACTCGTACTTCCGCTCGATCTCGCGCTTCGTGTCCGCCATGACCTGAACCTAGACGCAGTCGGGGCGCGACGGCAGAGGGCGCCGGCCATGAATCCCCGGGGTGAATCCGCCAGGGGTCAGGAGGTGACCAGTGCTCGCATCGCCTCGCCCTCCGGGAACGGCGCGTCCTTCGCCGTCCGGGAGACGAGCAGGATGTGGGCGTCCTCGAACTGGTGGTACGACATCGGCTCCGGGCCCTGCCCGACGATCACCACGCTGTGTTCCAGACGCCAGCTGACGTACCGGCTGTGGTACTTGGGCTGGCGGATGTCGTGGTCCGGCAGACCGAGCCGGTCGGTAAAGCGCTGGACGACGGTGTCGTAGTGCGCGTCGAACTCCGGCCGCCAGGCGCCCTCCTGGCTGGTCCAGCCGGGCACCGGACCCCAGCAGTCCTCGTCGAGAACGCCGCCGTCGACCGAGTAGAGGTAGGCGAAGGGCAGATGGAGCGTGCCGTCGCCCTCGGCCGTGACGAAGTGGCCCTCCGGGGTGACATGGGTGGCGTCGGGGACATCGGGTGTGTCCTCGTACGCCGGTCCCTGCACAGCCTCTGACCAGTCGGGCCAGCCGGCCTCGCGTATCCGTGCCTCCACGGCCTCGGCGTCGGCCAGATCCAGCTCCGCCAGCCCCAGGAGCCGGCTCACCAGCTCCTCGCCGACCGGGCACACGGCCACGTACTCGTCCGCCATTCCACTCCCCCTACGGCAGCGCTACGCCGACATCGGCCGCTGCACCCTGATCGACTGCAACAACCCGACCGCCACCCACACCGCGAACATGGACGTGCCACCGTACGACACGAACGGCAGCGGCAGACCGGTGACCGGCATGATCCCCAGGGTCATCCCGATGTTCTCGAAGGACTGGAAGGCGAACCAGGCCACGATCCCGGCGGCGACGATCGTGCCGTACAGCTCGGTCGTCTCACGGGCGATACGGCAGGCCCGCCACAGGACGACGCCGAGCAGCACGATGATCAGGCCCGCGCCGACGAAGCCCAGCTCCTCGCCCGCCACGGTGAACACGAAGTCGGTCTGCTGCTCCGGCACGAACTGGCCCGTCGTCTGCGAGCCGTGGAACAGCCCCGAGCCCGTGAGTCCGCCCGAACCGATCGCGATACGCGCCTGGTTGGTGTTGTAGCCGACACCGGCCGGGTCGAGGCTCGGGTTGGCGAAGGCGGCGAAGCGGGCGATCTGGTAGTCGTCCAGGACGCCGAGCTGCCAGACCGCGAGCGCGCCCATGGTGCCCGCGCCGAGCAGGCCGAAGACCCAGCGGTTGGAGGCGCCCGAGGCCAGCAGCACACCCAGCACGATGATGACCATGACCATGACCGACCCGAGGTCGGGCATCAGCATGACGACGAGCATCGGTACGGCGGCCAGGCCCAGCGCCTGGAGGACCGTGCGGTGGTCGGGATACTGCTTGTCACCCGCGTCGACCCGGGCCGCCAGCAGCATCGCCATGCCGAGGATGATCGTGATCTTCACGAACTCCGAGGGCTGGAGCGAGAAGCCGCCGCCGACGACGATCCACGAGTGGGCGCCGTTGACCGTGGAGCCGAGCGGGGTGAGCACCATCAGGATCAGGAACACCGAGGCGCCGTAGAGGATCGGTACCGCCGTCCGCAGGGCGCGGTGGCCGAGCCAGACGGTGCCGATCATCAGGGCGAACCCGATGCCGGTGTTCATGAGGTGGCGGAACAGGAAGTAGTACTGGTCGCCCTGGTTGATCTCGGTGCGGTTGCGGGTGGCCGAGAAGACCAGCAGCGAGCCGATCATCGACAGGGCGAGGGCCGCGAACAGTATCGGCCAGTCCAGCCGGCGGGCGAGCGAGTCGCGGGCGAACAGCCGCGTCCAGCCCGCCCGTTCGGGCCCGTAGCCGGAGACGGAGAAGCTGTTGCCGGTCATGTGCGCATCCTCCGGCCACCTCGCTTGTGGCGCCGCCTGCGGGTGTTGCGGTTGCCCGTCGCCGGCTTCTCGACGGTCGCCGCCAGCTGCGTCTCGTCGGGCTCGGGGGCGCCCTCCTGGGTCACCCGCTGCTCCTTGCCCGGGTCCTTGGAGACCTTCGGCGACTTGATGGTGCCGTCCGTCTGGACCTTCGGGAGGCTCTTCTGCGGGGTGGGCAGCAGGGCGTTCTTCTTGTTGATCGTGCCGTCGTCGGAGACGCCGTACAGCGCGTCGTAGATGTTGCGGACCGCGGGGCCCGAGGCGCCGGAGCCCGTACCGCCCTGGGAGATCGTCATGACGACCGTGTAGTCCTTGGTGTACGTGGCGAACCAGGACGTCGTCTGCTTGCCGTAGACCTCGGCGGTACCGGTCTTGGCGTGCATCGGGATCTTGTCCTGCGGCCAGCCGACGTCGGCGAACCGCCAGGCGGCGGTACCGCGGGTGGCGACGCCCGCGAGGGCCTCGTCCATCTCGGCCAGCGTCTTGCGGCTTATGGGCAGCTTGCCGTGCGCCTTGGGCTTGATCTCGTCGACGGTCCGGCCGTCCGCGCTGACGATGGCCTTGCCGACGGAGGGCGTGTAGAGGGTGCCGCCGTTGGAGATCGCCGCGTAGATGGTGGCCATCTGGATGGGGGTGACGAGGGTGTCGCCCTGGCCGATGGAGTAGTTGACGGAGTCACCGGCGCGCATCAGGTTGCCTTCGAGGCAGTTCTCGTACGCGATCTGCTCGGCGTACGTGCCGCCCTTCTTGCCGGTCTTGCACCAGACGTCCTTGTTGGCCTTCCAGTAGTTCAGCTTCCACTGGCGGTCCGGGATACGGCCGGTGACCTCGTTGGGCAGGTCGATGCCGGTCTCGGCGCCGAGACCGAACTGGTGGGCCGTCTTGTAGAACCAGTTCTTGGCGTCCTTCTTCGGCTTGGTGCCGCCGTCCTTCTTCCACTCCTCGTGGGAGAGCCGGTAGAAGACGGTGTCGCAGGAGACCTCCAGGGCGCGGCCGAGGCTGATCGGGCCGTATCCCTTGGTCTCGAAGTTCTTGAAGACCTGGCCGCCGATCGAGTACGAACTCGAGCAGTTGTAGGGGCCGTCGAAGGAGTACCCGGCGTTTATCGCGGCGGCGGTCGGGACCACCTTGAAGATGGAGCCGGGCGCCGACTGGCCCTGGATGGCCCGGTTGAGCAGCGGGTAGTTGGAGTCCTTGCCCGTCAGCTTGGTGTAGTCCTTGGCGGAGATGCCGCCGACCCAGGCGTTCGGGTCGTACGACGGGTTGGACGCCATGGCGACGACGCGGCCGGTCTTGGCCTCCATGACGACGACGGCACCGGAGTCGGCCTTGTAGTTCTCGCCGGTGTTGTCGTCGAAGGCCTCGCGGGCCTTCTTCATCGCGTCGTTGAGTTCGTACTCGGCGACCCGCTGGACGCGGGCGTCGATGCTGGTGACGAGGTTGGAGCCGGGCTGCGCCTCGTCACTGGCGGCCTGGCCGATGACGCGGCCGAGGTTGTCGACCTCGTAGCGGGTGACGCCGGCCTTGCCGCGCAGCTCCTTGTCGTACTCGCGCTCCAGGCCGCTGCGGCCGACCTGGTCGGAGCGCAGATAGGGCGAGTCGGTGTCCTGGGCCTTGGTGATCTCCTCGTCGGTGACCGGGGAGAGATAGCCGAGGACCTGGGCGGTGTTGGCCTTGGCGGGGCTCGCGTAGCGGCGCACGGCCTCGGGCTCGGCGGTGATGCCGGGGAAGTCCTCGGCGCGCTCGCGGATCTGCAGGGCCTGCTTGGCGGTGGCCTCGTCGGTGATGGGGATCGGCTGGTACGGCGAGCCGTTCCAGCAGGGCTGGGGGGTCTTGGCGTCGCACAGCCGGACCTTCTGCATGACCTCCCCGGGCTTCATACCGAGGACACCGGCGAGCTTGGTGAGGACGGCCTTGCCGTCGTCCTTCATCTTCAGCAGGTCGGTGCGGGAGGCGGAGACCACCAGCCGGGTCTCGTTGTCGGCGATCGGCACTCCGCGCGCGTCGAGGATCGAGCCGCGGACGGCGGGCTCCACGACCTGCTGGACGTGGTTGCCGGACGCCTCCTTCGCGTACTCGTCGCCCTCGCGGATCTGGAGGTACCACAGGCGCCCGCCGAGGGTGCCGAGGAGGGACAGGACGAGGATCTGGATCACGATGAGCCTGATCTGGACCCGTGGGGTCCGACCGGTCTCGGGGATGTTGGTCACTGCGGCTGCCGCCCCCTCTCAGTGTGTGTACGTGTCATATACGGCGAACCTGTGAACGCGGCCCGCCGACTCGCGCGCACTCACAGCCGCTTGACCCCCTTGATGCGACCGACGCGCGCGGTCCGGGTCCGGGCCCTGGTCCTGAGCGCGCCGAGTCCGCCGCGCTGGCCGCCGATCTTCAGGCCCGTTCCGGAGGAGAGCCACCCGGAGGAGATGTCGGTGGCCTTCTTGGCGGAGGTGTTGGTCTCCGCGAGGGGGTCGTTCTCGGCGCGGCGGGCGAGCGCCATGATGCCGGGGACGACGAAGGGGGCGAGCAGCAGGTCGTACAGCGCGGCCGTGAACAGCAGGCTGCCGAGGCCGACATGGCGGGCGGCGGTGTCGCCGACGAGGGCGCCGACACCGGCGTAGAGCAGGGTCGTGCCGACGGCGGCGGCGACCACGACGAGCATCGGGCCGGTGGCCGACTTGAGTCTGCCGTTCTCCGGTTTGGCGAGCCCGGCCAGATAGCCGATGACGCACAGCACCAGCGCGTAGCGCCCGGCGGCGTGGTCGGCGGGCGGCGCGAGGTCGGCGAGCAGTCCCGCGCCGAAGCCGACGAGGGCGCCGCCGACATGGCCGTAGACCATCGCGAGACCGAGGACGGTCAGCAGCAGCACGTCCGGGACGGCGCCCGGGAGGTGGAGCCGGGACAGGACGCTGACCTGGAGGACCAGGGCGACGACGACCAGGGAGGTGGAGAGCAGGATGCGGTTGACACGCAAGGGGAATCAGCTCCTACTGCTCTTGCTCGAGCCGGCCGTCGACAGGGGCGTTCGCGGACGGGGTGACCGTGACGGTCACCGTCGGCGTGGGGGTCGGTTTCGGCTTGTCGGGGAGCACCGTGTCGCGCGGGTCCTTCTTCGGGGCCTCGACGACGACGCCGACGATGTCGAGCTTGGTGAAGCTGACGTACGGCGTGACGTAGAGGGTGCGGGTGAGGTCGCCGCCGGAGGGGTCGACGCGGGAGACGATGCCGACGGGGACGCCGGGGACGAAGGGCTTGTCGGCCTGCGAGCCGAAGGTGACGAGACGGTCGCCCTTCTTGATCTCGGCCTTGCCGTTGAGGAGTTCGACGCGCAGCGGGCGGTCGCCCTGTCCGGAGGCGAAGCCGAGCTCGTCGCTGGCCTCCATGCGGGTGCCGACGGTGAAGTCGGGGTCGTTGGCGAGGAGCACGGTGGCGGTGTTCGGCCCTACGGTCGTCACGCGCCCCACCAGTCCGTCGCCGTTGAGGACGGTCATGTCGCGTCGGATGCCGTCGTTCCTGCCGACGTCGATGGTGATGGTCCAGGAGAAGCCCTGGGCCGCTCCTATGGCGATGACCTCGGCGCCCTTGATGCCGTACTGGCCCTCGCCCGCGACCTTCAGCACCGAGTTCAGCTGCTTGAGGCGGCTGGTGTTGCGGTCGTCGCTGCCGAGCTTCGCCTTGAGGGCCGCGTTCTCCTTCTCCAGCGCGGCGAGCCGGTCGTGGCGCTCGCCGGAGTCGCGGATCGCGGAGACCGCGTTGCCGACCGGGTTCACGGCGGACGACACACCGTCCTCGATGGGGCCGAAAACCGTGGCCGCGGCCTGGCGGGCACCGTCGACCGGCGAATCCTCCCCGCCACGGATGTCCACCGTGATCAGTGCGAACGCGATGGCGATCAGCAGCACCAGGAGCAGCCGGCTCTCTCGTGTGTCCCTCACGTGCGGCGGCCGTGCCTTCCTCATAGGAATGTGCAGGTGTTCAGGTATGCGGGTGTACAGGGGGCTCGCGGATGCCCATGGGCGAGCTTATGCCTCTATATCAACGATCCGCCGTACGAGAGGAGATCATCCCGTACGGCGGAATCGAAGAGTTACGTCATCTGCGCGGCTGGGCGTCCAGCACCTGCTGGAGCGCCTCGAACTCCTCCACGCACTTGCCGGAGCCGAGCGCCACGCTGTCCAGCGGGTCCTCGGCGATGTGGATCGGCATGCCGGTCTCGCGCCGCAGCCGCTCGTCGAGGCCGCGCAGCAGGGCGCCGCCGCCGGTCAGAACGATTCCGCGGTCCATGATGTCGCCGGACAGCTCGGGCGGGCACTTGTCGAGGGTCGTCTTGACCGCGTCCACGATCGCGTTGACGGGTTCCTCGATCGCCTTGCGGACTTCGGCGGCCGAGATGACGACGGTCTTGGGCAGCCCGGAGACGAGGTCCCGGCCGCGGATTTCGGTGTGCTCGTCAGCGTCGAGGTCGTACGCCGAACCGATCGTGATCTTGATCTGCTCGGCCGTCCGCTCACCGAGGAGGAGGGAGTACTCCTTCTTGATGTGCTGGATGATCGCGTTGTCCAGTTCGTCGCCCGCGACGCGGATCGACTGGGCGGTGACGATCCCGCCGAGCGAGATGACCGCGACCTCCGTCGTGCCGCCGCCGATGTCCACCACCATGTTGCCCGTGGCCTCGTGGACCGGCAGGCCGGAACCGATGGCGGCCGCCATGGGCTCCTCGATGATGTGCACCTGGCGGGCCCCGGCCTGGGACGACGCCTCGATGACGGCACGGCGCTCGACGCCGGTGATGCCGGAGGGCACACACACGACGACGCGCGGCCTCGCGAGATACCGCCGCTTGTGGATCTTCAGGATGAAGTAGCGGAGCATTCGCTCGGTGATCTCGAAGTCGGCGATGACGCCGTCCTTCAGCGGACGTACGGCAACGATGTTGCCGGGCGTGCGCCCGATCATCTTCTTCGCTTCGGCGCCGACCGCCAGGATGCCACCGGTGTTGGTGTTGATCGCGACGACGGACGGCTCGTTGAGTACGATCCCGCGACCCCTGACGTACACCAGCGTGTTGGCGGTCCCGAGGTCGACAGCCATGTCACGGCCGATGAACGACATTGAGTTCCCCATCAGGATTCGTCTGGCCTTCCCGGGAGCTTTGAGGGCTTTTTCAGGTCGGCGAAGTGGGTGCGGTGACGTGAAGACTTCCATCGTAGTGGCGCCTACGCGAACACCGCGCGAGGGTCTTCGCCATTGTCAGCAGATGGAACCCCACCGCGCTTGTGGAGACGGGCCATCGGGGGCACCCGTTCCCCCGATCGGCGCGCATATGCCAAAGGACGGCCGAAAAGTGACGGCCGCCCCAGGTCAGACCGACGGGCGCCATGACACCCCGTCAGAAAAAGCCACGAAACCTACGCACGCCCGGGAAAGAAGATCTTGACCTCGCGCTCGGCGGACTCCTCGGAGTCGGAGGCGTGGATCAGGTTCTCCCGGACGATCACACCGAAGTCCCCGCGGATGGAACCGGGGGCGGCGGCGATCGGGTCGGTGGGGCCGGCCAGCGCGCGCACGCCCTCGATGACCCGCTCGCCCTCGACGATCAGCGCCACCACCGGGCCGGAGGCCATGAACTCCACCAGCGGCTCGTAGAAGGGCTTGCCCTTGTGCTCGCCGTAGTGCTGCTCCAGCGTGTCCTGGTCCAGGGTGCGCAGCTCCAGCGCGGTGATCTGCCAGCCGGCCTTGCGCTCGATACGGCTGATGATCTCGCCGGTCAGGCCACGACGGACGGCGTCGGGCTTGAGGAGGACGAGGGTGCGCTGGCTCACGTGGGACTCCTTGCGATCAAAAGTGTGCGGAGTGATGAGGTTACCCGGCGTGTCCGCCCGTCGGTCACGCAGCGTCAGGTGTAGTGGAGTCGGCCTGCGCGGCGAACCTCGCCTTCGCCTCGTCGACCTTCCGCCCGTAGTGCACCGAGGCCCACCACAGCGCCGCGAAGACCACGCCCAGGAAGAACATCGTCGGCACCGCGAACCCGGAGGCGATGAGGGCGATCTGCAGGACCCAGCCGAGCGCGACGCCACCCGGCCGGGTGATCACACCGCACAGCGCCAGACACAGGAACATGGCGATGCCGCTGACCGTCCACACCGTGGCCGTGGACAGGTCGTCGTCCTTCATCGCGACCAGACCGGCGAAGCCGATGATGAAGAACTCGCCGATCAGGGTCGAGGAACAGAGAGTACGCATTCTTGGGATTCAGCCCTTCCCCAGCAGCAGCCGGGCCTCGCCGACGGTGATGACGGAACCGGTCACGAGCACACCGGCGCCCGCGAACTCGCCCTCCTCCTCGGACAGGGTGATCGCGGCCTCCAGCGCGTCCGGCAGCCGCGGCTCGACCTGTACCCGCTCCTCGCCGAACACCTCGACGGCGATCGCGGCCAACTCGTCGGCGTCCATGGCGCGGTGACTGGAGTTCTGGGTGATCACGACCTCCGCGAAGACCGGCTCGAAGGCCTCCAGGAGACCTCGTACGTTCTTGTCGCCACTGGCCCCGACCACACCGATCAGCCGGCTGAAGTCGAAGGCCTCACCGATCGCCTCGGCGGTGGCCCGGGCGCCCGCCGGGTTGTGCGCGGCGTCCAGCACGACGGTGGGAGAGCGCCGGACGATCTCCAGCCGCCCCGGCGAGGTCACGGCCGCGAACGCCTTGCGGACGGTGTCGATGTCGAGCGGCTCGGGCCGCTGCGAGCCGACACCGAAGAAACCCTCGACGGCGGCGAGCGCCACAGCGGCGTTGTGCGCCTGGTAGGCACCGTGCAGCGGGAGGTAGACCTCCTCGTACTCCCCGCCGAGTCCGCGCAGGGTGATCAGCTGTCCGCCGACGGCCACCTGCCGCGCCACGACCCCGAACTCCAGCCCCTCACGGGCCACGGTGGCGTCGACCTCGACGGCCTTCTTCAGCAGCACCTGCGCGGCGTCGACCGGCTGCTGCGCCAGGATGACGGTCGCGTCCTGCTTGACGACGCCGGCCTTCTCCTTGGCGATCTCGCCGGGAGTCTCGCCGAGCCGGTCGGTGTGGTCCAGGTCGATGGGGGTCACGACGGCGACGTCACCGTCGATGACGTTGGTCGCGTCCCAGGTGCCGCCCATCCCGACCTCGACGACGGCCACGTCCACGGGCGCGTCGGCGAAGGCGGCGTACGCCATGCCGGTCAGCACCTCGAAGAACGACAGCCGGTACTCCTGCTGCGCGTCCACCATCTCGATGTACGGCTTGATGTCCTCGTACGTCTCGATGAAGCGCTCGGCGGAGATCGGCGCCCCGTCGAGGCTGATGCGCTCGGTGACCGACTGCACATGGGGGCTGGTGTACCTGCCGGTGCGCAGTTCGAAGGCGCCGAGGAGGGCCTCGATCATGCGGGCGGTGGAGGTCTTGCCGTTCGTCCCGGTGATGTGGATCGAGGGGTACGACCGCTGCGGCTCGCCCAGGACGTCCATGAGCGCGGCGATACGGCTGACGGAGGGCTCGAGCTTGGTCTCGCCCCAGCGCGTGGCGAGTTCCGCCTCGACCTCGCGAAGCGCCTTGTCGACCTCGGGGTCCTGGGGGCGCGTCGGCACGTCGGCCTCCGGCGGGCCTCCCTGGGTGCGCAGGGTGCGGCTGCCGGCCTCGATGACCGCGAGGTCGGGGTCGCGGTCTGTCTCGGCGTCGATGATCTCGTCGAAGGGGTCGCTGTCACTCACGGGGTCAGTCTACGGAGGGGGCGGTAGAGAGTGCCTATGGAGTGGGGTGGCTGGTCTTGTGCGGCGGGTGCGGGTGCGTCGTGGCTGGTCGCGCACACGCGGCGGAGCCGCACATCGATACAGCCCCGCGCCCCTAAGCGAGTGAAGGCCCCCGGAACCAAACAGTTCCGGAGGCCTTCAGCACCGTGGAATCCCTACGCCTGCGGCAGGCGGTCGAGCTGGGACTGGATGCGGGTGATGTCCTCGTCCGCCTTTGCCAGGCGGCCGCGGATCTTGTCCACCACGTTGTCCGGGGCCTTGGCCAGGAACGCCTCGTTGCCGAGCTTGGCGGTGGCCTGGGCCTTTTCCTTCTCGGCGGCCGCGAGGTCCTTGGCGAGGCGCTTGCGCTCCGCCGCGACGTCGATGGTGCCGGAGAGGTCGAGGGCGACCTCGGCGCCGGGGACCGGGAGGGTCGCCGTGGCGGTGAAGGCGTCGCCCTCCGGCTGGAGGCGGAGGAGCTGGCGGATGGCGGCCTCGTGGGGCGCCAGAGCCGTGCCGTCGAGGGTCAGGCGGGCCGGAACGCGCTGGCCGGGCTGGAGACCCTGGTCGGCGCGGAAGCGGCGGACCTCGGTGATGACGGACTGGAGGGTCTCGATCTCCTTCTCGGCGGCCGTGTCACGGAAGCCGCTGTCCGTGGGCCAGTCCGCGATGACGACCGACTCGCCGCCCGTGAGGGTGGTCCAGAGGGTCTCCGTGACGAACGGGACCACCGGGTGCAGCAGCCTGAGGGTGACGTCGAGAACCTCGCCCAGGACCCGCTTGCTGACCTCGGCCGGCTCGCCGCCCGCCTGGAACGTCGTCTTGGAGAGCTCGACGTACCAGTCGAAGACCTCGTCCCACGCGAAGTGGAAGAGGGCGTCGGAGAGCTTCGCGAACTGGTAGTCCTCGTAGAGCGCGTCGACTTCGGCGACGACGGAGTTGAGGCGGGACAGGATCCAGCGGTCCGTCGCCGACATCGCCGACTCGTCCGGCAGGGGTCCGTCCACCGTCGCGCCGTTCATCAGCGCGAAGCGCGTGGCGTTCCAGATCTTGTTGGCGAAGTTGCGCGATCCCTGGACCCAGTCCTCGCCGATCGGGACGTCGACGCCGGGGTTGGCGCCGCGGGCGAGGGTGAAGCGCAGGGCGTCGCTGCCGTACTTGTCCATCCAGTCCAGCGGGTTGACCGCGTTGCCGAAGGACTTCGACATCTTCTTGCCGAACTGGTCGCGGACCATGCCGTGCAGGGCGATGGTGTGGAACGGCGGGGTGCCGTCCATCGCGTACAGGCCGAACATCATCATCCGGGCGACCCAGAAGAAGAGGATGTCGTAGCCGGTGACCAGGACGGAGTTCGGGTAGAACTTCGCGAGCGACTCGGTCTGTTCGGGCCAGCCGAGGGTCGAGAAGGGCCACAGGCCGGAGGAGAACCAGGTGTCGAGGACATCGGTGTCCTGACGCCAGCCCTCACCGGTGGGCGGCTCCTCGTCGGGTCCGACACAGACGACCTCGCCGTCCGGGCCGTACCAGACGGGGATGCGGTGGCCCCACCACAACTGCCGCGAGATGCACCAGTCGTGGAGGTTGTCGACCCAGTCGAAGTACCGCTTCTCCATCTCCTGCGGGTGGATCTTGACGCGGCCGTCACGGACCGCGTCACCGGCGGCCTTCGCGAGCGGGCCGACCTTGACCCACCACTGCATGGACAGCCGCGGCTCGATGGTGGTCTTGCAGCGCGAGCAGTGGCCGACGGAGTGGACGTAGGGCCGCTTCTCGGCGACGATCCGGCCCTCGGCGCGCAGGGCGGCGACGATGGCGGAACGGGCCTCCAGGCGGTCCTGGCCCTGGAAGGGGCCGTGGGCCGTGATCACGGCGTGCTCGTCCATGATCGTGATGGCCGGCAGGTCGTGGCGCTGGCCGATCTCGAAGTCGTTCGGGTCGTGGGCCGGGGTGACCTTGACCGCGCCGGTGCCGAACTCGGGGTCGACGTGGGTGTCGGCGACGACGGGGATGGAGCGCTCGGTGAGCGGCAGCTTGATGAGCTTGCCGACGAGGTGCTTGTAGCGCTCGTCGTCCGGGTGAACGGCGACGGCCGTGTCACCGAGCATGGTCTCGGCGCGGGTGGTGGCGACGACGAGTGTCTCGTCGCCCTCGCCGTACTTGATGGAGACGAGTTCGCCGTCGTCGTCCTGGTACTCGACCTCGATGTCGGAGATCGCGGTCAGACAGCGGGGGCACCAGTTGATGATGCGCTCGGCGCGGTAGATCAGCTCGTCGTCGTAGAGCCGCTTGAAGATGGTCTGGACGGCCTGCGACAGCCCCTCGTCCATCGTGAAGCGCTCACGCGACCAGGCGACGGCGTCGCCGAGGCGACGCATCTGCCCGGAGATCTGCCCGCCGGACTCGCCCTTCCACTGCCAGACCCGCTCGACGAAGGCCTCACGGCCGAGGTCGTGCCGGGACTTGCCTTCCTTGCCCAGCTCGCGCTCGACGACGTTCTGGGTGGCGATGCCGGCGTGGTCCATGCCGGGCTGCCACAGCGTCTCGAAGCCCTGCATGCGCTTGCGGCGCGTGAGGGCGTCGATGAGGGTGTGCTCGAAGGCGTGCCCGAGGTGCAGGCTGCCGGTGACGTTCGGCGGCGGGATGACGATGGTGTACGGCGGCTTGTCGCTCTTCTCGTCCGCCTCGAAGTAACCCCGCTCCACCCAGCGCTCGTACAGCGGGCCCTCTACGTCGGCCGGCGCGTACTGGGTCGGCAGTTCGGTGTCGGGCGCTGATGGCTGCTGCTGAGCGTTCTCGGTCACGGGGTCAGTTTAGGGGTGTCGCGGGCGTGGCGAGTAACTCGTTTCGCACAGGCGGGCCCAAGCCCCGAGGAGTGCAGCGTGTCCTGAGTACGACAGCGACTCGGCAGCGAATATAGGCATGAACACGCCATAAACCCATTACGCTGAGCACACTCACGAGAAGCCTGAACCTTCACGACATCGCATGAGGAGCAACATGAAGCGGCACTGGATCGTAGTAGCGAGCCTTGCGGCAGCCACCCTCTTGGCGACAACCACACCGGCCCAGGCCGGGCCCAACAGAGAGTGCAATGCGATCTATCTCGACGGCCTGTCAGGACCCGTCGTCGGCGCTCGCGGAGCAGGTGAAGAGACACCCACGAGTCGGACCCACCTGGAGGACGTGCATTTGGCCGTCCGCGACACCCGAGCCGACGGTCACCACGTCAGAGTGAGATTGGTGACGAGACGAAGTGACGGCTCGGACCACGCTTGGCCCTGGCATGCCGTTTACTCAGGTGCGGGAACGTCTGACACATGGTCGACAACGGCGACGGATTCAGGCGGTATCCGGCTGATATGGCATGAGGCAGCCGTTTTTGAGGGCGACACAAAGCTTGGTTCCTGCGTCACCACTGGATATCAGGGACTCTGACAGGCGCGATCTCTCCTGCTGACAGGGCGTCTCGGACAGCTGACCCAGCATCAGCGCTAGGACAACGGCATGTCGGTCCCAGCCGAGAAGCGGCACCTGAGCCGTCGCAACCCTGTCCCGAACGGCTTTGTTCTGTAACGGTGAGGCCCCCCGATGCAATGCATCGCCGGTGCCTGCGCCAGGATGTTCGGAACGCATAAGCATCTGGAGGGGAACCCAGTAATGAGTCACAACCAGCCGGGCCCGTACGGCGGGCAGCCCCAGCAGCCCGGTCCGTACGGTCAGCCGGGCCCGTACGGCCAGCAGCCGCCGCAGGCCCCCCAGCCCGGCTACGGCTACCCCCAGCAGCCCGCTCAGCCCCAGCAGCCGGGGTACAGCTACCCGCAGCAGCAGGGCGGCGTCCCGCCGCAGACCCCGCCCTACGGCCAGCAGCCGTACGGTCAGCAGCCCTACACCACCCCGATGCCGCCGGTTCCGGGCGGCGGCGGCAAGAAGAAGCTGGCCATCATCCTCGGCTCGGTGGCAGTCGTAGCCGTAATCGCCGTGGGCGCGGCCTTCGCCCTCGGCGGCGGGGGTGGCGGCGGAGACGGGTCGGACATCGCGGACGACGGGGCGCACAAGCTGACGACTCCGGGCACCGTACTCACCGAGTACAAGAAGTCCGACGGCGACAGCGACAGCATGACCAAGGAAGACCTCAAGGACGCCGAGTCGTGGGGTGTCAAGGGTGCCAAGGACGTCAGCGCCAACTACGAGGTCGCGGACGAGAGCAACCCATTGGGCGGCAAGATGCTGACGTTCGGCGGCGTCTACGGCACCATCGACGACCCCGAGAAGGCCGTCGACGGCTTCTTCGCCTTCATGAAGAAGGACGCCGGCGAGGAGAACGTCACCTTCGAGGGCAACGCGAAGGAGTACAAGCCCAGTTCGCTGGAGGGCGCGATCCTGAAGTGCCAGGGCGCCAAGATCGACAACTCCGACGAGACGACGGCCGGCATGGCCAAGGAGATGAAGGTCACGTACTGCGTCTGGGGTGACCACAGCACGCTCGGCTTCGTGATGCCCATGGAGTACTCGGACATCGCCGCCGGCAAGGCCACGGCCCCCGCGGAGGCCGCCGAGATGACGGCGAAGCTCCGCAAGGAAGTCCGCGTCAAGGCCTGACGTCGCTGAACTGCGAAGGGGCCCCGGTCGGTTGACCGGGGCCCCTTCGTTCGTCCGTGTGTACCGCGGCTGTTACGCCGTCTTCGCCTCTCCCGGGCCCCGGCCGTTGCGGGCGTCGCGGGGGATGAGGGTGGGGTTGACGTTGGAGTGGACGACGTCTGCCGTGATGACGACGCGGGCCACGTCCTTGCGGGACGGGATCTCGTACATGACGCCCTGGAGGACTTCCTCCATGATGGCGCGCAGGCCTCGCGCGCCGGTCTGGCGGAGGATGGCCTGGTCGGCGATGGCTTCCAGCGCCTCGCGCTCGAAGTCCAGCTCCACACCGTCGAGTTCGAAGAGGCGCTGGTACTGCTTCACCAGCGCGTTGCGCGGCTCGACCAGGATCTGGAGCAGGGCCTCGCGGTCCAGGTTGTGGACCGAGGTGATCACCGGGAGGCGGCCGATGAACTCGGGGATCATGCCGAACTTGACCAGGTCCTCGGGCATGACGTCCTCGAACTGGTCCTTGGCCTCCAGCTCGCGCTTCGAGCGGATCGTCGCGCCGAAGCCGATGCCCTTGGCGCCGGCGCGGGACTCGATGAGCTTCTCCAAGCCCGCGAAGGCACCGCCCACGATGAACAGGACGTTCGTCGTGTCGATCTGGATGAACTCCTGGTGCGGGTGCTTGCGTCCGCCCTGGGGCGGGACCGAGGCCGTCGTGCCCTCGAGGATCTTGAGCAGCGCCTGCTGGACGCCCTCGCCGCTCACATCCCGGGTGATCGAGGGGTTTTCACTCTTCCTCGCGACCTTGTCGATCTCATCGATGTAGATGATCCCGGTCTCGGCCTTCTTGACGTCGTAGTCCGCCGCCTGAATGAGCTTCAGAAGGATGTTCTCGACATCCTCGCCGACGTACCCCGCCTCCGTGAGCGCCGTTGCGTCGGCGATCGCGAACGGGACGTTCAGCATGCGGGCGAGGGTCTGGGCCAGCAGCGTCTTGCCGGAGCCCGTCGGGCCCAGCAGGAGGATGTTGGACTTCGCCAACTCGATCGCGTCGTCACGGCCGCTTCCGCCGCCGTTCTCGCCGGCCTGGACGCGCTTGTAGTGGTTGTAGACCGCCACGGAGAGCGCCTTCTTGGCCTGCTCCTGGCCCACCACATAGCCCTCGAGGAACTCGTAGATCTCACGAGGCTTGGGGAGTTCCTCCCAGCGCACCTCGCTCGTCTCCGCGAGCTCTTCCTCGATGATCTCGTTGCAGAGATCGATGCACTCGTCGCAGATGTACACACCAGGCCCTGCGATGAGCTTCTTGACCTGCTTCTGGCTCTTGCCGCAGAACGAGCACTTGAGCAGATCGCCGCCGTCACCGATGCGTGCCACGGTGTGCTTCCCCTTCGCCTGGGAGACGCCTAGGTCCAGCGGCTCCTGGTGCTGCCTTATTCCGACGGTACCTTGCCGGGCCCCCCGTTCGGGCCCCCCTTGGCGCGGTTCACTTTGACGTGCAGCGTGTCAAAGCACACGAACCGGACCAAGGGGCGGCAGACAATACAGCCTCCGACTAGCGGACGGCTGCGTTGTTCATCTTCCGAGTGGAGATGATCTGGTCGATCAGACCGTAGGAGAGCGCCTCCTCGGCCGTGAGGATCTTGTCGCGCTCGATGTCCTCGCGGATCTTCTCGATCGGCGTGGTCGAGTGCTTGGCCAGCATCTCCTCCAGCTGCGCGCGCATCCGGAGGATTTCGTTGGCGGCGATCTCCAGGTCGGAGACCTGACCGCGACCGGTCTCGCTGTAGGGCTGGTGGATCAGCACACGCGCGTTCGGCAGCGCCATGCGCTTGCCCGGCGTACCGGCGGCCAGCAGGATGGCCGCGGCGGAGGCCGCCTGCCCCATGCAGACCGTCTGGACGTCCGGCTTCACGAACTGCATCGTGTCGTAGATCGCCGTCAGCGCGGTGAAGGAGCCGCCGGGGCTGTTGATGTAGACCGAGATGTCACGGTCCGGGTCCATCGACTCCAGGCACAGCAGCTGCGCCATGACGTCGTTGGCGGAGGCGTCGTCGATCTGGACGCCGAGGAAGATCACGCGCTCTTCGAACAGCTTCGCGTACGGGTCGTACTCACGAACGCCCTGCGAGGTGCGCTCGACGAAGCGCGGGATGACGTAGCGGGACTCCGCGGAGGGGCCCGTGTACTCGGCGCGCGTGCGGTCGTACAGGCCGCTGCCGGGGTGGTCGTTCACTTTCTGTCTCCTAGAGGCTGAGGCGGTCGGCTAAGGGGCTTGCAGGGGGGTCTCAGGCCCCGGTGCCGCCGCCGCCCGGCATGTTGGCGGCCGTGGTGATGACCTCGTCGATGAGGCCGTACTCCTTGGCCTCCTCGGCGTCGAACCAGCGGTCGCGGTCGGAGGCGCGGGTGATCTCCTCGAACGACTGACCGGTGTGCTGGGAGGTCAGCTCCGCCATGCGCTTCTTGGTGTGCAGCAGCCGCTCGGCGTGGATCTTGATGTCCGAGGCCGAACCGGCGAGGCCGGCGGACGGCTGGTGGATCAGGATCTCGGCGTTCGGCAGCGCGAAGCGCTTGCCGGGGGTGCCGGCGCTGAGCAGGAACTGGCCCATGGAGGCGGCGAGGCCCATGGCGATCGTCACCACGTCGTTCTTGATGTACTGCATGGTGTCGTAGATCGCCATACCGGCCGTGATCGAACCGCCCGGGCTGTTGATGTAGAGGTAGATGTCCTTGTCCGGGTCCGCGGCAAGGAGCAGCAGCTGTGCGGTGATCTTGTTCGCGATGTCGTCGTCGACCGGCTGGCCGAGGAAGATGATCCGCTCGCCAAGCAGCCGGTTGTAGACCTGGTCGCCGAGGCCACCACCGATGGAAGGCTCGCCGGCGGCGGAGGGCATCAGATTCGTCACGTATCCACCTGCTCGTCTTACGACGGCGCCGGGCCGTCTTCACGTGTTCCCTGCGTGTTCCCTGCGGGGCTGGAGCCGCTCGGGACTCCACTCCCCTCGTATTCATGGACCCTAACGCGCTGGTCCCTTCGGGGAATCCCGCAAAGGGGGCTGTTCGCCGGGGGCGTAGCGCGGGATGCCTTCGGCGGGTGGGCCATTGCCTACTCGCCGTGGCTGTGCTGCGCGTGACCGGCTGAGGGTCGTACGGGGCTTGTCGCGCAGCTCCCCGCGCCCCCGGGTAGGAAAACGGGCCCCGGGTCATGAGTGACCCGGAGCCCGCCCTACAGCCTGCTAGGCGCCGTGGGCTCAGCCCTCGGTCTTCTCCGCGTCGGCGTCCGTGGCGTCCGCCTCCGTGGCCTCGGCGGCGACGTCGGCGGCCGGCTCGACCTCGTCCTCGTCGTCCAGGTCGATGACCTCGCCGTTGGTGTCCTTCACCGTGGCGGCCTCGACCACGACGGCCAGGGCCTTGCCGCGGGCGACCTCGCCGACCAGGAGCGGAACCTGGCCGCCCTCGACGACCGCCTGGGCGAACTGGTCGGGGGACATGCCCGAGGAAGCGGCGCGCCGCATGAGGTGCTCGGTGAGCTCCTCCTGGTTGACGTTCAGCTTCTCGCGCTTGACCAGCTCGTCGAGGACGAACTGGGTCTTGATGCCCTTGACCGCGGCGTCCTTGGTCTCGGCCTCGAACTCCTCGACCGTCTTGCCCTGGATCTCGAGGTACTTCTCGAGGTCGAGGCCCATCTGGCCGAGCTGGTGGTGCTCGAGGTTGTGCTTACGGGTGTTGACCTCGTCCTCGAGCAGCTTCTCGGGGACCGGGACCTCGACCAGCTCGAGCAGCTTCTCCAGGACGCGCTCCTGGGCCTGCGTGGCCTGGTCGTACTGCTTCATGTTCTCGAGGCGCTTGCGGCTGTCGGCCCTGAGCTCCTCGAGGGTGTCGAACTCGGAGGCGAGCTGCGCGAACTCGTCGTCCAGCTCGGGCAGTTCGCGGGCGGCGACCTGGGTGACCTTGACGGTGACCTCGGACTCCTTGCCGGCCGCGGAGCCGCCCTTGAGCTCGGAGGTGAAGGTGGCCTCGCCACCGGCCTCCAGGCCCTTCACGGCGTCGTCGATGCCCTCGAGGAGCTCGCCGGAGCCGATGGTGTACGAGACACCGCTGGCGATGCCGTCCTCGAGCACCTCTCCGTCGACCTTGGCCTCCAGGTCGATCGTGACGACGTCGCCGTCCTCGGCGGCGCGCTCGACCGGGGAGGTGGAGGCGAAGCGCTCACGGAGCTGCTCCACCGACTTCTCGATGTCCTCTTCGCTCACCTCGACGGCGTCGACCTCGACCTCGATGGAGGAGAAGTCCTCGGGGAGCTCCAGGGACGGGCGGATGTCGACCTCGGCGGTGAAGTTCAGCGTGTCGCCGTCCTTCAGCTCGGTGATGTCGACCTCGGGCTGGCCCAGGACGTCAAGCTCGGCCTCGTTGACCGCTTCGGTGTAGAACTTCGGAAGCGCGTCGTTGACGGCCTCCTCCAGCACTGCACCACGACCGAACCGCTGGTCGATGACACGGGCCGGGATCTTGCCCTTACGGAAGCCCTTCACCGTGACCTGCTGGTTGATCTTCTTGTACGCCGCGTCGAGGCTGTCCTTGAGCTCCTCGAAGGGCACCTCGACAGTGAGCCGAACCCGAGTCGGGTTCAGGGTCTCCACGGCGCTCTTCACGGTTCGGTCTCCTTGTGGCTGACTTCTTGGATTCTGCCGGGGCCAGAACGGCTCCGGCGGATTAGCCGCCCTGAGGACCATCAGACGAGAGACACACGGGCGCGCAGCTTGCATAGTAACCGCAGCGGCTACACGCCCCAAAAGGCGATCAAGCCAGGTGATCGCGAAGGTGGCCGCCAATGGCCGGTCACATGGTCGGGGTGGCGGGATTTGAACCCACGGCCTTCCGCTCCCAAAGCGGACGCGCTACCAAGCTGCGCCACACCCCGTCTGGTGCGACACGTAGGGTACATGCCCGCAGGCAGTGGGGCCGCCGCATTTACGGGGTGTGCGGCGAGGGGCCCCGACCCGCTACGATGCCTTCTGTGCCGCGGTCATCTGACCTGCGGCGCGTCCTGTGCGGGCGTAGCTCAATGGTAGAGCCCTAGTCTTCCAAACTAGCTACGCGGGTTCGATTCCCGTCGCCCGCTCTGTACGGCAAAGGGCCCGGTTCCTCGGAACCGGGCCCTTTGCGTGTCGTGCGGTCAGAGGGTGCGTACGTCCACGGTGTAAGCCGACCGGATGCCGTACGCCACATAGAGGGCGTCGCCTACGAGGACCGGTGGGGCGACCATGTCGGGGAAGTCGACGGTGCCGCTGTCGTCGCGGCCTCCGAGGGTGGCTTCGACGGCGCCGGTGGCCAGGTCGAGGACGGCCAGGCGGCCGCTGATGGAGGAGAGGTAGAGGCGGGTGGCCGAGGCGGTGGGCGGGCCCGCCTGTTCCACTCCGGAGTCGCTCTCCCAGAGCTGTCTGCCGCTCTGCGGGTCGACCGCGCGGACACCGCCGCTGGCGAGCGTGAAGTAGAGCCGGCCGCGCAGCACGGTGGGGGTCGAGCCCTCCGGCTGGGTCGCGGACAGCCGTACGGTCGTCAGGACGTGGGACGCGGCGTTGATCAGGGTCATCGTCCGGTGCGCGCCGGTCGTGCCGAGCACGATCAGGCGTCCGTCGGCCTGCCCGACGATGTCCTTGTCGCCCGCGACGTCGATGGTCCAGCGGGCCCGGCCGGTGGCCGGGTCGAGCTGCGCGATGTGCGTGTCGCCGGCGGTGTCGTCGTTCCACTTCTGGCAGACCAGGTACGCCTGCCGGGCCGCGCTGCGCAGCAGGCAGATCTGTTCGTTGGGCTTGGGGATCTTCTGCTTCCAGCGGACCGTGCCGTCGTCGGCGTCGAGCAGGGCGAACTGGTCCCCCCGCTTGCCGTAGAGGGTGATCACGCCTTCGGGTACGGCGACGGAGGCGCCCTGGTCGCTGGAGGGCTCCGCGGCCTCCTCGCCGTCGCCGGTGACCGTCTTCCAGATCACCTTGCCGGTCCCGGCGTCCAGGGACTGGACCGTGTAGCGGGTCGCGGTGGACCCGTCGTCGCCGCCGACGGCCCGGTCGTCGGCGCCGTAGGCGTACACACGGCCGTCGCGGGTGCCGATGATCGTGCCCCCGCCGGAGCTGCTGCTGCTGCCGACGTCGTCCGCCGTCCCGTCGATGGGCAGGCTCCAGGTGTTGCGGCCGTCCGCCAGGGCGAAGCGGGTGGCGAGGATCTCGTCGCCCGCGCAGACCAGGGATGTGCCGCCGGCGGCGACGCAGCGGTTGAAGGGGGCGCCTGCGCCTATCGGATCCTTGTCGAGGCTCGGCTCCTTCGCCTGCTTGCGCCATTCCTCCCAGCCGGCCGGCAGGTTGCCCGGGGAGGCCGGGTCGTCACCGGTGAGGGCGACGGTCGTGGTGGCCGCCGCCGCGAGGGCCAGGGCGCCTGCCGCGGCGGCCAGCCAGAGGCGTCTGCGGCGGGGGCGGCGGAGCTTGCCCGCGTCGACCGCGGTCGGGGTGTCGTCCGTGGGTCCGGGGGCCGGCCAGTCGCCGTTCCTCAGCAGCCGCAGCAACTCGTCCGCCGTGGGGCGGGACTTGGGCTCCTTCTCCAGACAGAGGCGGACGAAGGGGAGCAACTCGGCCGGGACGTCGTCGAGTTCGGGGTCGCCCTCGACCACGCGGATCGCCGTCTCGTAGGGGCTCGGGCTGTCGAAGGGGCCCCGGCCCGAGGCGGCGAACGCGACCACCGCGCCCAGCGAGAAGATGTCGGCCGCCGGGCCCACGTCCTGGGGAGCGGAGAACTGTTCCGGGGACATGAAGGGCGGGGTGCCCATCACGCGGCCGGTCTGGGTGAGGACGTCGGAGGCGGCGAACTCGGTGGCGCGGGAGATACCGAAGTCGATGACGCGGGGGCCGTCGTCGGCGAGCATCACATTGGCCGGCTTCAGGTCGCGGTGGACCACGCCCGCGCGGTGGATGTCGCGGATGGCCTCCGCCAGGCCCGCGGCGAGTTCACGGAGCCGGGGAAGCGGCAGCGGGCCGTGGTCGCGTATGTGGCGGCCGAGGTCCGCACCCGGTATGTAGAGCGTGGCCATCCAGGGGCGCGGCGCGTCGGCGTCCGCGTCCACGACAGGGGCCGTGAAGGCGCCGCTGACCTGACGGGCGGCGGCCACCTCACGGCGGAACCGGGCACGGAACTCGTCGTCGTCCGCGTACTGACCGTGCACCACCTTGACCGCGAGACGCCGGCCGGAGGCGGAGCGGGCGAGGTAGACCACGCCCATGCCGCCGCTGCCCAGACGGTCCTCGATGCGGTAACCGCCCGCCTCCGCCGGGTCCGAGTCGCGCAGCACCATCCCCGTAGGCCCCCCTGTAGCCCTCTCCGGCCCCCGTGACCGGACGGATCAGCCTAGCTTCACGGGTCAACGGGGTCAGAACTGGATCGAGTTGATGGTCTCCGCTATCGAGTTGAGGAAGCGCTGGATGTCGTCGGCCATGCCCGTCGAGGCGAGAAAGAAGCCGAACAGCACGGCCACGACGGCAGGTCCGGCCTTGAGGGATCCGCCACGGATCAACACCACCAAGATGATCGCCAACAGCAGTACCACTGACAGCGAAATGGCCACAACAGATCACACCCTCGGTCGGTCCGCTCTCCCGGCCCGGGGATGCCAGCCCCGCGCACCCCCGCCAGAACCATCGTGCCACCAACCAAGCCGCTGTATGCGGCAGGTGATGCATCGTTGACCACACCTGTGCCCGGACTGTGGGACGCCGTCCGGCCGCGCGACCGATCTCCCGTACCCCGCACATCAATTCGAGAGTGCATCCGCCCAGAGAATTCGACTCGATCGTTTCGCTCTCCACACATCCTGTTCGCAGGTAATTCGAATAATCACCGGGCCTACAGGAAGCGGACATTCCGCCGGAGTCGCCTGCTGGTCTTATGCCCTATTTAGTCGGGATGAATCACACCAAGTTGGCGCTTGCTGTGACCATATTCCCTCCCCGCCAAGTGTGTTGGCCGTCACGTTCACCGAACGTCAACGGCTCGATTTTCTGGGCACCCGAACCGAATAACCAGGAATGACCTGGCGGGTTTTACCAAATCCCACAGACAACGCTAGGGTGCCTCAGATGTTCCACGCTGCCTCGTCCCCCGCACGCGGCAGAGCGCCGCTCCCCCCTGCCCAGCCGTCGGCATCAGGAGTGCCGAGTCCGCGCTCGCCCCTCAAACAGCAGAACGAACAGCCGGCCAAGCCCGCCGGCAAGCAGCGCGACGCGTTCTTCGACAACGCCAAGTACCTGGCGATCGTGCTGGTGGCCGTCGGTCACGCCTGGGAACCGCTCAAGGGCGACAGCCGCATCCTGGAAGCCGCGTACACCGTCGTGTACTCCTTCCACATGCCGGCGTTCATCATCATCTCCGGCTTCTTCTCGCGCAGCTTCGACATGCGCCCCGACCGGCTGCGGCGGCTGATCACCGGCGTGGCCGTGCCCTACATCGTCTTCGAGACCGCCTACGTGCTGTTCGAGCGCATGGCGGGCGACGACCCCGGCAAGGACATCAGCCTGCTCGACCCCTGGTATCTGACCTGGTTCCTGTGCGCCCTGTTCGTCTGGCGGATGATCACCCCCCTCCTGAAGGCGGTCCGCTGGCCGCTCCCCTTCGCGCTCGGCCTCGCGATGCTGGCGTCCGTCGCGCCGTCGATCGGTGACGACCTGGACCTGCAGCGGATCCTGCAGTTCCTGCCGTACTTCGTGCTGGGCCTGTGCATGAAGCCCGAGCACTTCCACCGGGTGCGCACCCGCACGATGCGGATCGTGGCGGTGCCCGTCTTCGCGGCCGCGCTCGCCGTCGGCTGGTGGGCGGTGCCGCGCATGAACACCGCGTGGTTCTACCACCGGGACTCCGCGCAGGAGTTGGGCGCCCCGTGGTGGGCCGGACCGGTCATGGTGCTCGCGATGTTCGGCTGCTCGCTGCTGCTGACCGCCTGCTTCTTCGCCTGGGTGCCGCGCCGGAACATGTGGTTCACGGCCCTCGGCGCGGGCACGCTGTACGGCTACCTCCTGCACGGCTTCCTGGTGAAGGCCGGCGACTACCAGGGCTGGTTCGACCACCCCTGGCTGCACCACCCGCTCGGCGAGATCGCCGTGAGCGTCCTCGCGGCCGCCGTCGTCACCGTGCTGTGCACCAAGCCCGTGCAGCGGGTCTTCCGGTTCGCGATGGAGCCGAAGATGGCGTGGGCCTTCAAGCAGGACCCCGCCGAACTGGCCCGGGAACGCCAGAAGCAGGAGCGCCGCGAGAAGGTTCTCGTCTAGCCGCTACGACCCCTGCCTCACCCCAGACCGAGGAGTGCGCGCATCCGCGCGTACTTCTCGGTCAGTCGTTTCCGGGTCTCCTCGTCGAGGACCGCCAGGCGCGCCGGGTCGGCGTTGTGCGCCAGGTCCGACTCCTTCACCAGCAGCGCGCCGGGAGTGGCGAGGATGCGCCCCGCGTACGGCTCGGGCGGCTCCCCCGCCCGCTTGGTGACCGCGAGCACGATGTCCTTCGTACGACGGCTCAGCGCGGCCTCCTCCAGCCAGTGCGCGGAGAGCGCGTCGTCCTCGACGGCGTCGTGCAGCCAGGCGGCCGCGATCTGCTCGGCGTCGCCGCCCCGCGCACGCACCCCCTCGGCCACCGCCCGGAGATGTTCGGCGTAGGGCCGGCCCGCCTTGTCGGTCTGGCCCTCGTGGGCGGCGCGGGCGAGGGCTTCGACCTCGGTCGGGGTCAGGGTGCGCGGTGCGTCGGTCACGGCTCCAGTGTCTCCCCGCGCAGCGCAGCGCGGGCCGGAAGGCCGGCCGCGGTCAGGCCCAGGGCGAGGATCGCCGCGACGAGTGAGCCGTACACCAGCGGTGGGATGTACGGGCCCTGTCCGGTCAGTCCGTTCATCATCGGGACGAGTGTGGCGAGCGCGATGGCCGTGCCGAGGACGATGCCCGCGAGGGCGACCAGGAGTGCCTCCCAGCGGATCATGTTGAGCACCTGGCGGCGGGTGGAGCCGATGAGGCGCAGGGTGCCGAGTTCGCGGCGGCGGTCGAGGACCGTCATCACCAGGGTGTTGCCGGCGGCGACGGCCGCGAAGCCGCCGAGGACGGCCGCCATGACGTTGTTCGCCCAGGCGTTGAGCTTGCGGTCCACGGACTGGGCGGTGGTGTAGTCGGCGCGGGCCAGGACCGTGCCGAGCTCCTTCAGACCGGCTCCCGTACCGCCCCTGGTCCACAGTTCCGCGTCGAAGGCGGAGGTGACGTGACCGGCGAGGTCGGTGCGGGCCATCGTCACCTGCGACAGGCCCATGCCCCGTCCGTACGTCGCCACGATCCGCGGTGCGGCCTTCGTGCCGTCGGGCAGCCGGATCGGGAGGCGGTCGCCGACCTCGGCGTCCGCGTTGTCGGCCAGGGAGGCGTCCACGGCGATCTCACCGGGTCCCAGGGAAAGCCGGCCGTCCCTGACGTCCAGATTCTGTACGGCCGCCAGACCGCGTGCGGAGCCCGTGACGCCCTGTGCGGTGGCCTCCTCCAGCGCGCCGCCGGAGGCGGGGACGAGCACCGAGGTCTTCAACAGGCCCACGGCGGAGGTGACTTCGGGAGCGCGTTCGGCCCGTCGTACGGCGTCGGGGGCCAGGCCCGCACCCTCGGCGGTGACGATGTGGTCGGCGGTGATCCCGTCGCGCTGCTGCTCGGCGGTGACATGGTCCTCGCTGGTGTGCAGGAAGAGCAGCACCGAGGAGAACGCCATCGCGAGCACGATCGGGGTGATCGCGGAGGCCAGCCGACGGGCGTTGGTACGGGAGTTGGCGGCGGCGAGCACGGCGGAGGCGGAGGCGCCGCGCAGCGGGAGGCCGAACAGGGCCGCGCAGGCGCGGGCGATCAGCGGCCCGAGCAGGGCCACGGCCAGCATGAACAGCATGACGATGCCGAGCGCGGCGTTGGCCGCGTCCTCGCCCGTCGTCGAGGCCGCCAGGCCCGCGCAGACACAGCCGCCGGCCGCCGCGGCGACACCGAGCGGGGTGCGGATCCAGCCGAAGCGCAGACGCTCCACGGACGCCTCGCTGAGCGCCTGGCCCGGCTTGATGCGGGAACTGCGGTGGGCCGCCATGTATCCGGCGAGCAGGGCGGCGATGAGCACGGCGCCGACCGCGGAGACCAACGGGATCCAGGAGACGGACAGTTCGACGGCCCGGGGCACCCCTCCCCTGTCCCGCAGCTGCCCGAACCACCAGGCGGCCAGGGCGACTCCGGGCACACAGCCGGTCACGCCCGCGAGCGGGGCGACCAGGAGGGCCTCCGTGGCGATGGTGCGGCGGATCTGGCGCGGGCTGGTGCCGATGGCACGCAACAGGGCGAACTCACGGGCGCGTTGGCCGACGGCGAGGGCGACGGTGCCGGCCGCGGTGAACATGGCGACCATCGTGGCGGTGCCGCCGAAGGAGGCGCCGAGGGCGATGAGGATCTCCTCGCCCTCGGCGAGGCTGGGGTCCTGCACAGCGCCCCGGCCGGCGCCGGTGTGGATCTTGGCCTTGCCGCCGAGGACGTGGGCCACCTGGGCGGCAAGGGTGTCGGTGGGGACACCGGGCTTCGGGAGCACGGCGATGGCGTCTATCCGGCCCGGGTGCCCGGAGAGTCGTAGGGCTTCCGTGTCCGCGAACCAGGCCTGCGCGGAGTCCGTGGTGCCGGAGACGCGGTAGGTGCGGGTGCCGGCGGGGGTGGTCAGGGTGACCCGGTCGCCTATGCCGGCCCGGTTCAGGACGACTTCGCCGACGCCCGGGGCACGGCCCGCCGTCAGGTGTTCGCCGGTGAAGGCGGTGGAGGACCAGTTGTGGGCGGTGAGGGCGGTGTTCCGGGGTCCGGTCACCGGGAAGGTGACGTCCGCCACGGCTGTGCGGGCGCCGGGCGCCTCGGCCGCCTTCGTGACGAGGGCGGCGTCGAGGCGGGCGCGGTCCGGGAGCGGTTCGCTGTCGGCGCTGTCGCCCTTGCCGTAGTGGGCCCGCTGGTCGGCGGCGGCCACCACCGGGGCGTTCGCGTAGCGGCCGGGCGGGACCTCGGCGCGGATGCCCGTCTCCAGCAGGATGCCGCAGGCCGACACGATCAGCGCGGCCATCGCGAGGGCGACGAAGGTGCCGACGAACGCGGAGGGCCGGAAGCGGACGGCGGCGCGGGCGAGGCCGTTGGGGGCGAACATCAGGCTGCCGCTCCCTCGTAGGGCCTGGTGAGGGACGTCATACGGGCGGCGATCCGGTCGGCGGTGCCGCGGTCCAGGTGGTCGACGAGCTCGCCGTCGGCCAGGAACAGGACGCGGTCCGCCCAGGCGGCCGCCGCGGGGTCGTGGGTGACCATCACGACGGTCGCGCCCTGGTCGTCCACCGCGCGGCGCAGCAGGCCGAGGATCTCGGCGGCCGTGGTGGTGTCCAGGGCTCCGGTCGGTTCGTCCGCGAAGACGACGTCGGGGCGGGTGACCAGGGCCCGGGCGATGGCGACGCGCTGCTGCTGGCCGCCGGAGAGGTGACCGGGGCGGCGGCGGGCCTTGTCGGTGAGACCGACCTGGGCGAGGACGTCCGCGGTGCGGCGGCGGTCGGGGCGGTGGCCGGCGAGACGCGTCGGGAGGGCCACGTTCTGCTCGACCGTGAGGGACGGGAGCAGGTTGAACGCCTGGAAGACGAAGCCGAGGCGGGTGCGGCGCAGCGCGGTGAGCTTGTTCTCCTTCATGCCGGTGATCTCCGTGCCGCCGAGGCGGACGGTGCCGGAGGTGGGGCGGTCGAGGCCGGCCGCGCACTGGAGGAAGGTGGACTTGCCGGAGCCGGAGGGGCCCATGACCGCGGTGAACGTGCGGGGCGCAAGGGTCAGGTCGATGCCGCGCAGGGCGTGGACGGCGGTCCGGCCCCGGCCGTAGCGGCGGTGCACTCCGTGGAGCTCTACGGCCCAGTCGGCTGACATGGCTGTCCTTCCGTTCGTTCGAGGGGTGGTGTCTCGAACGTACGGATTCGGCGGGTACGGCGACCATGCGGACGGCTGGCGGATCGAGGCGGGGGTAAACCCCACCGCGGGAGGGTCACGCCCTCAGAGGTTCGCCGCCTGGGCCGTCGGGCCCTCTCGGCAGATCAACAGGAGCGCCCTGTCGTCGTTGACGTCCTTCGCCACCGCTTCGATCAGATGCCAGGCCGCGCCGTGGAACCCGCCGGCCACATAGCGGTCGGCCTCGCCGGTGAGGCGGTCGATGCCCTCGACGATGTCGCGTTCGGAGGTTTCGACGAGGCCGTCGGTGAAGAGCATCAGGACGTCGCCGGGGCGCAGCGAGCCCTTGACCGGATCGAACTGGGCGCCGTCGTAGACACCGAGGAGGGGGCCTTCGGCCGCCTTCTCCTCCCAGCGGCCGCTGCCCGCGCTCAGTTGGAGGCCCGGGGGATGGCCGGCGGAGTAGAGCTCGTAGTCACCGGAGTCCAGGTCCAGGACCAGGTGGATCGAGGTCGCGAAGCCCTCGTCCCAGTCCTGGCGCAGAAGGTAGCCGTTCGCCGCGGGGAGGAACGCGTGCGGCGGCAGACTGCCCAGCAGGCCGCCGAAGGCGCCGGAGAGGAGCAGGGCGCGGCTGCCCGCGTCCATGCCCTTGCCCGACACGTCCGTCAGGACGACCTCCATCGTGCGGCCGCCGTTGGTGCGGGCCGCGACCACGAAGTCGCCCGAGAAGGACTGGCCGCCCGCCGGGCGCAGGGCCATCTCGCGGTGCCAGCCCTGCGGCAGCGTCGGCAGCTTGCTCTGGACCCGGATGCGTTCGCGGAGGTCGAAGAGCATGGTGCCGCCGCGCCGCCAGGGCACTCCGACCCGGCTGCGGAACTGGGCGATCAGCAGACCGAAGAAACCGCACGCGGCCACCACGAGCACGATGCCCGGGGTCACCCGGGACGGGCCCTCCGTGTACGGGCCCAGCTGCACGGACTCCACGATCAGTGCCGTCGCCGCCGCCGCGTACAGGCCGAGCAGGCTCGCCGGGCGCAGCAGCAGGCCGCCCGCGACGATCGGGAGGACCAGCGCGGCCGGGGAGACCCAGACCGAGTTGGCGAGTGTCGTGGCCGCGATCAGCGGGATCGTGATGAGCAGCCCGGCCAGCGCGACCCAGTCCGAACCGTCCCCGCGGAAGTAGTCCACAGCGCTTCTGCGCAGGCCGACGCGGGCCCGGTGCCACTGCATCTTCCACCGGGCCGTGAACGTCTCGGCTTCCGCGCGCCGCTCTCGTCCTGCTGCCATTAGTTCGGGACCCTATCCATCGGACCAGCTGCTTGGCACGGGAGGTCCCACTTGTCCCCCGTCCGAGGTTCAACTTCACAGTGAACTTCACAGAAAGCCGTCGTGGCGCCGCCAAGGAGAAATTCCCTGGCTCGTCCCGCAATGCCCTGGTAGGCATGGTCCATGGCTTCTGACTTGGCGACCGAACCGCGGGTGCTGCGACGGCAGGACTGGGACAAGTGGTACGACACCCTGATCCGCGCCTTCGGCGGGGTCCCGGAGTCGGCCCAGGAGCGCGAGCTGTGGGACACCCTCACCGAGACCGACCGTTCCCTCGGCGTCTGGGACGGCGACGCGTGTGTCGGTACGGCGGGTGCGTTCAGCTTCCGCCTGACCGTACCCGGCGGCGCCTCGGTACGGGCCGCCGGCGTCACCATGGTCAGTGTGGCCGCGACCCATCGCCGCCGTGGTGTCCTCACGGCGATGATGCGGCGGCAGCTGGACGACGTACGGGAGTGGGGGTGGCCGCTGGCCGTGCTGACCGCCTCCGAGCCCGCCATCTACGGGCGGTTCGGGTACGGCGTCGGTACGTATGCCGTCACCGGCGAGATCGACACCAAGCAGGTGCGGCTGTCCGTCCCGCCGGGGACGGACGACGTACGCCTGCGGTACGCCGAGCCCGCCGAATCGCTGGGCGCGTGCGAGGCGGTGTACGCGCGCGTGGTGCCGTCGCGGCCGGGGATGGTGGCGCGCACTCCCGGCTGGGAGCGGCTGATGCTGCTGGACCCGGAGAGCGAGCGGGAGGGGGCCTCGCCGCTGCAGTGCGTGGTCGCGGAGCGGGACGGGGAGGTCGTGGGGTACGCGCGCTTCCAGGTCAAGCCGGACTGGGAGCCGACCGGGCCGCAGGGCAAGGTGCTGCTCCGTGATGTCGAGGCGCCCGACCCCGCGGTGTACGCGGCGCTGTGGCGGTTCCTGTTCGACATCGACCTGACCTCGAAGCTGTTGACCCGGGGGCGGCCGGTGGACGACGCGTGGCAGTACCTGGTGTCCGACATCCGGCGGTGTTCGCTGCGGGTGCGGGACTCGTTGCATGTGCGGCTGGTGGAGGTGGGGGCCGCGCTGGAGGCGCGGACCTATCAGGCGCCGGTGGACGTGGTGTTCGAGGTCGCGGACGACTTCTGTCCGTGGAACGCGGGGCGTTGGCGGCTGAGCGGGGACGCGAAGGGGGCGTCCTGCGAGCGGACCACCGACCCGGCGGATCTGGCTCTGTCCGTACGGGAGTTGGGGGCGGCGTATCTCGGTGGGGTGAGCCTGGCCTCGCTGGGGGCCGCCGGGCGGGTGCGGGAGCTTCGGCGCGGGGCGTTGGCGGAGGCCTCGGTGGGGTTCGGCTCCGCCGTGGCGCCGTGGCTGCCGCACGGGTTCTAGGCCGGGGTCAGGGTTTCTGGCAGGTCGGGCACCAGAAGAGGTTGCGGGCGGCGAGATCGGCGGTGCGGATCTCGCCGCCACAGATGTGGCAGGGCAGGTTGGCCCTGCGGTAGACGTACACCTCGCCGCCGTGGTCGTCGACGCGGGGCGGGCGGCCCATCGCCTCGGGGGTGTGTTCGGGGCGGACGGTGTCGATGCGGTTGTGCTTCACGCCCTCGCGCATGAGGTCCACGAGGTCGTGCCAGATCGCGTCCCACTCCCGTGGGGTGAGGGTGTTTCCGGTGCGGTACGGGTCGATGCGGTGCCGGAAGAGGACCTCGGCGCGGTAGACGTTTCCTACGCCGGCGATGACCTTCTGGTCCATCAGCAGGGCGGCGATCGTCGTACGGCTGCGGGAGATCCGTCGGTACGCGGTGTCGGGGGTGGCGTCGGCGCGGAGCGGGTCGGGGCCGAGGCGGTCGTGTATCGACTGCTTCTCGGTGGGGGTGATCAGGGCGCAGGTCGTGGGGCCGCGGAGGTCCACGTACGACGTGGGGTTCGCGAGGCGGAGGCGGACCGTGTCGGTGGGTGGGGGTGCGGGGGTCGGGCCGAAGGTGACCTTGCCGAAGAGGCCGAGGTGGATGTGGATCCAGTCGGTGTCGCGGAAGCCGAGGAAGAGGTGTTTGCCGTGGGCCTCGGTGTGGGTGAGTTCCGCGCCGTCGAGGAGGTCTGCGGCGTCGGTGAACTTGCCCTGGGGGCTGGTGACCTGGGTTTTTCTGCCGCGGAATGCTGCGGCGTAGTCCTTGGCCAGGCGGTGGATCGTGTGCCCCTCAGGCACGGTGGCTCCTCTTCGTCCGGGGGGCGGGTTTCGCCCCCGCCGCCCCTACCCGTCCCATCCTCCAGGGGCGCCGCCCCTTCGACCCCGGTCCCTGGGGGCTCCGCCCCCGGACCCCCATCGGCCCTTAAGGGGCCTCGTCCTCAAACGCCGGACGGGCTGAAATGCCGCAGGGAGCCCTCGTCCTCGGGCGCCGGACGGGCTGAAAGACCCGGACCGGCGTCCAGGGGCGCAGCCACCTGCGGGTGGACGCCGGGCGGGCTGAAAGGTACCCGCAGGAGGTGCGTCGTCGGTTACTGCTGGGGGTGGTGGGGCGGGATCGGGGGGAGGTCGCCTGTGGTCTCGTAGGTCGCCAGCATGTCGATGCGGCGGATGTGGCGGGCGTCCTCGGAGAACGGGGTGGCGAGGAAGGTCTCGACGAACTTCGTGGCCTCGTCCTGGGTGTGCATGCGTGCGCCCACCGCCACGACGTTGGCGTTGTTGTGCTGGCGGCCCAGCGACGCGGTCTCCTCGCTCCAGGCCAGCGCCGCGCGGACGCCCTTGACCTTGTTCGCGGCGATCTGCTCACCGTTGCCGGAGCCGCCGATCACGATGCCGAGGGAGTCCGGGTCCGCCGCCGTGCGCTCCGCGGCGCGGAGGCAGAACGGGGGGTAGTCGTCCTGGGCGTCGTAGATGTGGGGGCCGCAGTCCACCGGGTCGTGACCGGCCGCCTTGAGCCAGTCGACGAGGTGGTTCTTGAGTTCGAAGCCCGCATGGTCGGAGCCGAGATACACGCGCATGGGATGAGTGTGACACGACTGTTTCGGGGCAGCAGCCCTGGGTGTCGTCCAGGAAAATTATCGCTCTGGCCATTGAAGCTCAAGAAAACCTCAAGTAACAATCCGGAATCAAAGGTTCACGAATTCCTTTGCCTCCGATTCACTGGACCGATCCGTACGCCGCTCGTACGGGACACTGCTCGCCCGGCGCAAAGGAATTCCCCGCATGACTTCGCAGCCGACCCAGGCCAAGGCCACCGGAGACCCCGGTAACGGTCTTCAGGCCGGGCTCAAGAACCGTCACCTGTCGATGATCGCCATCGGGGGTGTGATCGGTGCCGGCCTCTTCGTCGGATCCAGCTCCGGTATCGCCACCGCAGGACCCGGCATCCTCCTGTCGTACGCACTCGTCGGCACGCTCGTGGTGCTGGTGATGCGGATGCTCGGTGAGATGTCCGCCGCCAACCCGACCTCCGGGTCGTTCTCGGCGCACGCCGACCGCGCGCTCGGGCGCTGGGCCGGGTTCTCCATCGGCTGGCTGTACTGGTTCTTCTGGGTCGTGGTGCTGGCCGTCGAGGCCACCGCCGGTGCCGTGATCCTGGAGGGCTGGATACCGGCCGTGCCCCAGTGGGCCTGGGCCCTCATCGTGATGATCGTGCTGACCGCGACCAACCTGGTCTCCGTCGGGTCCTACGGCGAGTTCGAGTTCTGGTTCGCCGGTATCAAGGTCGTCGCGATCGCCGCGTTCATCGTCATCGGCGGGCTCGCCGTCTTCGGGGTGCTGCCCGGCGTCGACAGCGACAAGGCCGGTCTCGGCAACCTCACCGACCACGGCGGCTTCCTTCCCCACGGAGCCGGCGCGATCCTCACCGGTGTACTGCTCGTCGTCTTCTCCTTCATGGGCAGCGAGATCGCCACCCTGGCCGCCGGTGAGTCCGAGAACCCCCAGCAGGCCGTCACCAAGGCCACCAACAGCATCATCTGGCGGGTCGGCGTCTTCTACCTCGGCTCGATCTTCGTCGTGGTCTCGCTCCTGCCCTGGAACGACCCGTCCATCAAGAAGGACGGCTCCTACGTCGCCGCCCTGGACTCGCTCGGCATCGCACACGCCGGTCAGATCATGAACTTCATCGTGCTGACCTCGGTGCTGTCCTGTCTCAACTCCGGCCTCTACACCGCCTCCCGCATGGCGTTCTCGCTCGGTCAGCGGGGCGACGCGCCGAAGGGGTTCGCGCGGACCAACAGCCGGGGTGTGCCGATGACGGCGATCCTCGCGTCGGTCGTGTTCGGCTTCGTCGCCGTCTTCTTCAACTACCTGTCCCCGAAGACGGTCTTCCTCTTCCTCGTCAACTCCTCCGGCGCGGTCGCCCTGTTCGTCTGGCTGGTGATCTGCTTCTCGCAGCTGCGGATGCGGAAGATCATCCAGGCCGAGGCGCCGGAGAAGCTGGTCGTGAAGATGTGGCTGTACCCGTATCTCACCTGGGCGACGGCCGGCCTGATCGTGTTCGTGCTCGTCTACATGCTGACCGACACCGAGGGTGCGAGCAGCGGTCGTACGACCGTGCTGCTCTCGCTGCTCGTCGCGGCGTTCGTGCTCGGCATCGCCTTCCTGAAGGAGAAGGTCGGGGCCGGACGGGCCGAAGCCGTCTCCCCCGAGGTGCACGACGAGGTCGACGAGGTCAAGGTCGGCTGACGCGTCAGGCTTGAGGATCATGAGAAAAGGGGCCCCTTGCGAGGGGCCCCTTTTCTCATGCCGTCAAAGGATCGTGAAGCTGTCCGTGACCTTGTCGTACGTCTTCACCGCCTGGTTCTCGATGTCGGGCTGGTACCAGGTGTTGATCTGGTACGACTTGCCGTCCGCGTTGAAACCGAGCAACTGGGCGTGCCACTTGGTGCCCTTGAGCGTGAAGGTGTACTCCCAGACGACCGCCGGGTAGTCGCGGAACGTCGTCTCCTCCAGCCGGATCTTCTGGTAGTCCTCGCCCTGGTGGGCGTTCTGCTCCGAGGTCTGCCAGGTCTCCATCAGATCGCCGCGGGCCAGCGAGGACTTGGCGACGAGTTCCTGTCTGCCGTCCGGCGATGTGTAGTGGACCTCCGCGCCCGTCTTCAGGTCCCTGCGCCAGCCCTCCGGGGTCGCCCAGGCGAACCCGCCCGCCTCCCGGTGCGCGCCCGGCGGCAGGCTCTGCGGGCGGGACGTGCCCTCGACGGTGGGCGACGGTGTCCCGGAGACGGTCGAGGAGGGGGTCCGTGAGCTGTCCGCCTGATTCCCGCCGGGTGAGCCGGAGTTCATCAGGAGCACGACGGCGACGACCGCACCGGCGGTGACCATGGCCGCGGCGGCGAGGAGTCCGGTACGGCGGTGCGGGTGCGGGTGCCGCCGGCCGCTCGGGCGGGCGGGTCCGGGCAGCTCGCCGGGCTCCATCCCGAGAGGCGGCTCGTGCACCGGCCGCCTCTCGGTGGCCGCCTCGGACCGGTTGAGTGATACGGGGGTTTCGGAACGGACCTCGGAACTCCTGGACGCGGCCGCTTCCGTGGAGGCGTTGCCGGCGTTGAGGGCGGGGCGCTGAGTCCGCGCGGGTGCGGTGCGCCGCTGCGGGATCGCGTCGTGCACGGAATCGGGTTCCGGCTCGGAGCGCCGGGGGTCGGGAGCCATGGGGACGCGAGAGGCGTCCAGGTAGGCGGGCGTGGGTGATTCGTGCGGGGCCCAGGGGAGTTGGGAGGTCACACGGTCAGGGACCGACGTCCGCGGGGTGCCCGCGGAGGGCAACGACGACTCGGCTCCGGCCCCACCGTCCGGTTCACCCCCGAAGCCGGACTCACGCCCCGACCCGGACTCCGGCCCAGCGGACCGACGCGCCGACTCCGGCGCGTGAGAACCACCCGTCACTTCCGGCCCGACCTCACCGAGGCCATCCCACCCAGACTCGGGCAAGTCCCCCGGCTCGACCGCGTACTCCGGCCCACCGGGCCAACCCACTGCTTCCGACCCGACCCCACCCAGGCGCCCTCGCCCGGGCCGGGGGACTCGGCCGGGGCCGGGCGCGTATTCCGGACCGGCGGGCCAATCCGCCCGCTCCGGCGCGTGCGAACCACCCGTCGCTTCTGGACCGACCTCGCCCAGGCCATCCCACCCAGACTCAGGCGAATCCCCCGGCCCGGCCACGCGCTCCGGCCCACCGGGCCAACCCACTGCTTCCGACCCGACCCCACCCGGGCGCCCTCGCCCGGACCCCGCCAAGTCCCCGGGACCGGGCGCGTATTCCGGACCAGCGGGCCAATCCGCCGGCTCCGGCGCGTGAGCACCCGTCGCTTCCGGCCCGACCTCACCGAGGCCATCCCACCCAGACTCAGGCGAATCCCCCGGCCCGACCGCGTACTCCGGCCCACCGGGCCAACCCACTGCTTCCGACCCGACCCCACCCGGGCGCCCGGACCCCGCCAAGTCCCCGGGGCCGGGCGCGTATTCCGGGCCAGCAGGCCAATTCGCCGACTCCGGCGCGTGAGAACCACCCGTCACTTCGGAGCCGACCCCGCCCAGGCGGTCCTGGCCGGGCTCGGACGGGTCCACCGGCTCCGGCGCGTGAGGGCTACCCGTCGCTTCCGGCCCCACCCCGCCCAGGCGATCCCGCCCAGACTCAGGCAGGTCCCCCGGCCCGGCCGAGCGTTCCGGCCCAGCGGGCCGATCCGCTGACTCCGTCCCGACCCCGCCCAGGCGCTCTCGCCCGGACCCGGCCGAGTCCCCCGGCCCGGGCGCGTATTCCGGACCGGCGGGCCAATCCGCCCGCTCCGGCGCGTGCGAACCACCCGTCGCTTCCGGCCCCACCCCGCCCAGGCCGTCCCGCCCAGATTCGGCCGCCATGTGCCCCGGACCAGCGGGCCAGTCCGCCTGCTCTGGCGCGTGCGAACCATCCGTCACTTCCGGGCCGACCCCGCCCAGGTGGTTCCGGTCGGGGTCGGGCAAGTCCTTCGGGTCGGCCGTGTGCTCTGGGTCGGCGGGCCGGCCCGTCGATTTCGGTGCGTGGGGGCCGGGTGGGGCTCCCGGCCAGGTCTCTGCCAGGTGGTCTCGGGCGTCGGGGTGCGGTTGGGGGGTGGGAGGCGGTGGGGGGTGGGGCGTCTCCTGGGGTTGTGGTGTTCTCGTTACCCGCACTGTCGGGGTGGGCGGGGGGAAGGCCACCGGTCGGAGGGCGGTTTCCAGGTCGTCCAGGCCGGGGCGGACGTCGGGGTCCTTTTCCAGGAGGGCGGCGAGGATGTCGCGCAACGGGCCCGCCGCGGTGGGGAGTTCGGGCTCCTCGTAGAGGACCGCGTGGAGCGTGGCGAGTGTGGTGTCGCGGGAGAACGGGGAGTGGCCGCCCATCGCCGCGCAGAGTGTCGCGCCGAGGGACCAGATGTCGGACGGCGGGCCCTGGGGGCGGCCGGAGATGCGCTCGGGGGCCATGTAGTCGGGTGAGCCGACCAGCATGCCGACCATCGTCAGCGCCTTCGCGTCCTGGATCGCCGCGATGCCGAAGTCCGTGAGGACCACGCGCTGTCCGTTCCGCTCCACCAGGACGTTGCCCGGCTTGATGTCCCGGTGCAGGACGCCACGGGCGTGCACCTGACGCAGTGCCGTCACCAGGCCGACGCCGATACGGGCCGCCGCCAGGGGGCCGAGCGGGCCGTCCTCCGCGATCATGCGTTCCAGGGAGCGGCCGGCGACCAACTCCATGACGATCCACAGCCGTTCGCCCTCGTCGACGACGTCATAGATCCGTACGACATTGGGGTGGTCGATCCGCGCCGTGGCCCGGGCCTCGCGCAGCGTGCGTTCCCGGCGGGTGCGCGCGTCCTCGGCGTCGAGGCCGTCTATGCGCATCTCCTTGACCGCGACCTCCCGGTCGAGCATCTCGTCGGCGGCTCGCCACACCCGCCCCATTCCCCCCTGCCCGATGCTCTCGACCAGGCGATAACGTCCCGTCACCAATATCCCGGGAGCCCCACCGCTCCTCGTGTTTCCCGTATTCCCCGGCAATCCGTCACACCCCCCTCAACCACGCACCGGCCAACGCCTACTTCAACACAATGGTCACACTTCACGCCGTACCAGCATAGTGCGGAGAAATCTTGTGGTAGCTCTTCAAGTACTGCGAATTCAGGCGCAGCCAAGGGGGACGAACATGAGTTCTCGTCGCATGACGACCATCGCGGGATCGCTGGTCACGGCATCTTTTTCGGCCGTGCTGATCCTTTCCACCGCCGCCGGCGCGGACGAGGGACCCGGAAGCAGCAAGGGGGGAAAGGCCGTCGACGAGGCACCGGCGGGCGTGAAGCTGACCACGCTGCTGCCCGAACAGATCTCGGTCGACAACAGTTCCGAAAAGACCGACCTCACCGCCACGGTGAAGAACGAAGGGACCAAGGACAGCGGAAAGATCCGGCTTTTGGTCGTCGGCTTCGACGGCCTGACGGTCAATAACGTTCAAGGGTGCTCCTCGATTGCCGAAAGCGATCTGCCGGAGGGCTCGAACAGCGGTTTCTCCTGCCCGATCGACAATCTCGCGGCCGGTAAGTCGAAGTCGTACGCCGTGGACGCGACTTTCGATCTCGGAAAGACCGGCAAGATCTGTCTGCCGGTGCAGACCGGCGACGGGAAGAAGACGTTCTGGCAGCAGGGCCCGGTTCCGTTCGGTACGACGAACCCGTCGCCGAACGCCCCGGCCACCCCGCTGCTGCTCGGCACCGACAACCAGCCCGTGGGGCCGGGCGGCGACAAGGAGCTGCCCCAGACCGGTCCCGCCCGTGACCTGCTCCCGCTGGGGGCGGGGGGCGCGGCACTGCTGACGGCCGGTGCGGCCGGGTTGTGGTGGTCGACGCGGCGCCGGGAGGCCTGACCGACGACGGAGGCATAACCTGACGGAAGCTGTCAGGTTATGCCTCCAGCATGGGGTGCATGAACAGCCACACAGCAGAGGAACTCAGCGGGTTCCAGACCGGGTTCACCGTGCGCCCCGCCCATGTCGTCGCCGCCGCCTCGGCCGACGACGTCATCGCCGCGGTGCGCCACGCCGCCGCCGAGCGGCTGCCGGTGACCGTCCAGGCCACGGGGCACGGACTGCGGGGCCCGGTGGAGGGCGGCGTACTCGTCTCGACACGGGCCATGGACCGGGTGAGCGTCGACCCCGTCGAACGCACCGCCCGCGTCCAGGCCGGGGTCCGCTGGAGCCAGGTCGTCGAAGCCGCCGCACCTCACGGGCTCGCCCCGCTCAACGGCTCCGCGCCGGGCGTCGGTGCCGTGTCGTACACGCTGGGCGGCGGACTCGGCATCCTGGCGCGGGAGTTCGGGTACGCGGCCGACCACGTCCGCTCTCTCGACGTCGTCACCGCGGACGGCCGGCTGCGGCAGGTGACCCGGCAGTCCGCGCCCGACCTGTACTGGGCGCTGCTCGGCGCCGGGCACGGTTTCGGTGTCGTCACCGAGCTGGAGATCGGTCTCGTCCCCGTGCGGACGCTGTACGGCGGCTCGCTCGCCTTCGACGGGCGCCAGGTCGACCCGGAGGCCGCGCTGCGGGCGTACGAGGCGTGGACGCGGACCGTACCGGAGGGGCTGACCTCGTCCTTCGCGGCCGTACCGTATCCGGACCTGCCGACGCTGCCGCCGCATCTGCGCGGACGGTACGTCCTGTCCGTACGGGTCGCGTACACGGGCGCCGACGGGGAGCGGCTCGTCGCCCCGCTGCGGGAGATCGGGCCGGTACTCGCCGACTCACTGCGGGAGATGCCGTACACCGAGAGCCACACCATCCACAGCGACCCGGACTTCCCGCACACGTACTACGGGGACAGTGCGGTGCTGAGCGAGCTGGATGTCTCGCGGGCCGCCGAGGTGCTCAGGCGTACCGGGCCGGGCGCCGGTGCCATGGTCGTCGTACAGATCAACCATCTCGGCGGGGCGCTCGGCCGGCCCGCCCCGAACTCCGTGCCGTGGCGCGAAGGGCGGTTCCTGGTACGGCTGTTGGCCATGAGCGACCGGGAAAAGGCGCGGGCGATCCTGGACCCGGCTTTCGCGCTGCTCGACGGCCCTGGTGAACTCCGGGACGGTACGGGGCACCGTAAGGGGCGCGGAGAACGAGCCCCGTACCCAGCGGAGCGCTCGGCACCGGTCACGCTCGGGCGGGCGGTCAACTTCGCGTTCGGGGCCGGGGACCGGAGCGAGGGCTTCTACGACGCCGTGACGCGCGAGAGGCTCGCCGGGCTGAAGTCGCGGTACGACCCAGCGAGCCTCTTCCCTGACCACGTCAGCGGTTTCAGCGGTTGACGAACTTCCAGGTCGTGGGCAGCAGGCCCATCGCCAGGGCCGCCTTGAGGGCGTCGCCGATCAGGAACGGGGTGAGGCCGGCCGCGATGGCGGCGGAGGCGGACATGCCGGTGGCGAGGGCCAGGTACGGGACGCCGACGGCGTAGATGATCGCCTCACCGAGGAGCATCGCGCCCGCCGTGCGCCACACGGAGCGGTCGGCGCCGCGACGGGCCAGGGCGCCGACGACGGTGGAGGCGAGGATCATGCCGAGGATGTAGCCGAAGGAGGGAGCCGAGCCGCCGGAGGTGGCGCCCGCGAACCACGGCACGCCCGCGATGCCCGCGAGCGCGTACAGCGCGAGGGAGAGGAAGCCGCGGCCCGCGCCCAGCGTCGTGCCGACGAGCAGCGCGGCGAAGGTCTGGCCGGTCACCGGCACCGGGGAGCCCGGCACGGGCACCGAGAGCTGGGCGGCGAGGCCGGTGAGCGCGGCGCCGCCGAGCACGAGCGCGACGTCCCGGACACGGGAGGCCGGAAGCAGGTCGGCGAGGACTTGGCCGGGGCGGGAAAGGGCGACGGCGGTGCTCATGGGGACTCCGCGAGGGTATGAACGGCGAGGGACATCGCGACGCTATCCCGGCACCCTCGCGCCGATCACCGTCAGCGCTCGACAAAGGCGGGAGCCACGACTTGGTGGGCTCCAGACAAAGGGTGGTGGTTACACCGGGTAGGACGTGACACCGGTCACTGAGGCCGGGACGTTTCACTCACGTGACGAGTGTGAACGGCGTCTGTAGGGTCCCACCAAACAGGGCATCGCACTCTGGCCGGATCCGCCCGAACACCCCTACCCTTCGAGCCATGGTTGCCCAGGCCCTCACCCTCACGTCGCGTCGCCATGTCGACCTGCGGCGAGTGAGCGCGGCCGCCTGTCGCCGCCCCGGGTGAGGCGGCTCCGGCGCGCCTCCCCTCCGAGACGGCGCAGTGTCGGAACCGCTCCCGAGGATGATCGCCATGCCCACCGCCCTTGCCTCCCCCATCTCGCGCGCCGCCGACGCCAACCGGCGGCGCACCAGCGCCAGTGTCGTGCTGCGGTCCGTGCTGGAGCACGGGCCGGTGGCGCGCTCCACCATCGCCCGGCTCACCGGGCTCTCCCCCGCCTCGGTCACCGACTACTGCGCCCGGTTCGCCGGGCTCGGTCTGATCCGGGACGCGGCCGTGCCCCGGCGGTCGAACGGTGTGGGGCGGCCCCATGTGCCGGTCGACCTGGACTCCTCGCGTTTCGTCATGGGCGGCGTCCATGTGGCGGTGCCCCACACCACCGTCGCGCTGCTCGATCTGCGGGGACGCGTGGTGGCCTCGCGGGAGCTCAAGCACGAGGGCGTCACCGAGCCGGGGCGGGTGCTGGCGCGGGCCGCCGACGGGCTGGGCGCACTGCTGGCCGCGGCGCCGGGGCGCCGGCCGCTCGGCATCGGCTTCGCGGCCGGCGGCTGGGTGGACCAGGAGGCCGGGACCGTCGTCGAGCACCAGCTGCTGGGCTGGCGGGACGTGCCGGTGCGGGAGCTGATCGAGGCGCGCACCGGGCTGCCGGTCCATGTGGACGGGCACGCGCGGGCGTTGGTCAACGCGGAGCGGCTGTTCGGGCGGGCGCGCGGCAGCCGGAGCGTGCTGCACCTGTTCGTCGGCAACGTCGTCGACGCCGCGTTCGCCACCAACGACGAGGTGCATCACGGGCCGCGTTCGCAGGCCGGCGCGATCGCCCATCTGCCGCTCGACGGCGGCACCCAGCGGTGCGAGTGCGGGCGGGTCGGCTGCCTCCAGGTCGAGCTCAGCGAGCGGACGCTGTGCGAGCGGGCACGGGCGGCGGGCGTCATGGCCGGGGTGAACCCGATGCGTCTCGTGAAGGAGGCGGCGGGCGGGGATCCGGTGGCCGCGCGGCTGCTGGTGGAGCGCTCGCGGATGACGGGGCGGGCGGCCGGGCTGCTTCTCGACATCCTCAACCCGGAGACCGTCGTCGTCACCGAGGTCGGCGCGATCCACCGGGAGGACTGCCTGTCCGCGCTGCGCGAGGAGGTGGGACCCGAGCGGGCGGCGGCCGTGATCCCGACGAGTTTCCCGGATTCCGTGCTGGCGGTGGCCGGCGGTTCGGTGGCCCTCGACATGCTCTACCGGGATCCACTGGCCGTGTCACCTCAGCGGAATTAATTCAGAAACTCCGAATATTGACACGGGTTCCGCACAACCGGGAGCATCTTGTTCATGAGCCCTCACCTGCACTGTCGCGCCTTCTGTTGCTGACACGTTGCCCCGTGTGACGCGCTCATTTCTGCCGCGTGAATTTATTTCCCCGCGCTTTTCTCATGCACCAGTTCAGGGAGTCCTCCCATGCCTTTTTCCCGTACGTCCGGCATAGACCGGCGACTGTTCCTGACCTCACTCGTGGGCGCCGCGGCCGGTGTCGCCGGGCTCAGCGGCTGCGCCGAGTCCAGCGCCGCCACCGGCGACAAGGGCGCCTCGACCGCCCCGCTCGCCGACAAGGTCCCGGCCGGCACCGGCCTGAAGGTGTCCTCCTTCTCGAACACCCAACAACTCCAGTTCAAGCTCGCCAAGTTGGGCGAGTTGCCTTTCAAGGTGTCGAGCTGGGTGAATGTCGCCGCCGGCCCCGATGTCATCAACGCCTTCCGCGCCAAGTCCCTGGACCTCGCCAACAATGCGGGAATTCCGCCGATCCAGGCGCACTACCAGGGCTTCGACGCGAAGATCGTCGCGATCAACATCACCCGGAAGCCGAATTACGTCTTCGCCACCAAGCCCGGGAGCGACATCCGTTCCGTCGAGGACTTCCGGGGGAGGAAACTCGCCTTCTCGCAGGGCCAGGCCCAAGGTGTCGTACTGCTGCGGGCGTTGAAGAAGGCCGGGCTGAAGTACGACGAGGTGAAGCTGGTCCCGCTGACCAGCAACCAGTTCCTCACCGCCCTGCAGTCGGGCCAGGTGGACATCGCCCCGCTGGGCAACACCCAGTCGCCCGCCTACATCTCGCAGTACGGGTCCAAGGGCGCCCGGCTCGTCACGACGGACGTCGTCGACCTGCTCAACCTGCTGTGGGCACCGGCCGCCGTGCTGAACGACAAGGCGAAGGCGGCCGCGGTCGCCGCCTACATCCCCTTCTGGGCCAAGGGCCAGGTCTGGGCGTACGAGAACCCCGACATCTGGAACGAGGAGTTCTACGTCAAGACGCAGAACCTGACCCTCGCACAGGCGCAGAGCATCACCGAACTCGCCAACAAGCCGCTGTTCTCTCCGAGTTGGGACGAGGCGATCCGCTGGGAGCAGGAGACCGCCGATCTGCTGGCGGAAGGCGGGTTCGTGAAGAAGTTCGACGTGTCCTCGCTCTTCGACCACCGCTTCGAGGGCATCGCCGCGAAGTCCGTATCAGAGGAGTACCGGAAATGAGTGCTGTGACCACGACGGCGACGGCGACGGCACCGGTCGTCGCGGAACCCTCGAAAGCGGTACGACGGAAGCGGCGGGGCCTCTCCCCCGGCCGCCGCCTGCCGGCCAGCCGGCTCATCGGCCCCGCCCTCCTGCTCGCCCTGTGGGCCGCCGCCTCCGCCGCGGGACGGCTGGACCCGGCCGCGATCCCGGCGCCCTGGACGGTGGTGGAGACCGGCGCCCATCTGTGGACGGACGGCACCCTGCCGGGCGACATCCTCACCTCGCTCCAGCGCGCGGCCTCCGGGTTCGCGATCGGTCTCGTCGCCGGGGTCGCCCTCGCGCTGGCGGCCGGGCTGAGCCGGGTCGGGGAGGCGCTCATCGACGGGTCGGTGAACCTCAACCGGGCGATCCCGACCCTCGGGCTGATCCCGCTGTTCATCCTCTGGCTGGGCATCGGCGAGACCTTCAAGATCGCCATCATCGCGATCGTCGTCTACATCCCGATCTATCTGAACACCCACGCCGCGCTGTCCGGCATCGACAGCCGGTTCGTCGAACTCGCCGAGGTGCAGGGGCTCAACCGCTACCAGTTCATACGGCAGATCGTCATCCCCGGCGCACTGCCCGGATTCTTCGTGGGACTCCGGCTCGGTGTCACCGGCTCCTGGCTCGGCCTCGTCGTCCTCGAGCAGATCAACGCCACCAGCGGACTCGGCTACATGATGTTCCAGGCCCAGAACTACGGCCAGTCGGACGTCATCCTCGTCGGACTCGTCGTCTACGGCATCTTCGGACTCGCCTCCGACAGCACGGTCCGCTTCATCGAACGGAGGGTGCTGTCATGGCGACGCACACTGAGCAACTGACCCGGCCGGCCGTCCGACTCCGGGGGCTGACCCGGTCGTTCGACGGGCGGGTCGTCCTCGACGGGATCGACCTCGACATTCCCGCCGGGCAGTTCGTCGCCCTGCTCGGGCACAGCGGGTCCGGCAAGAGCACGCTGCTGCGGGCGATCGCGGGGCTCGACCACGAGGTCGTCGGGAGCGGTCAGCTTGCGGCGCCCGAGCGGGTGTCGGTCGTCTTCCAGGACTCGCGGCTGCTGCCGTGGCGCCGGGTCCTGGACAACGTACTGCTGGGGACGGACGGCGAGGACAAGGGGCGGGCGGCTCTCGAGGAAGTCGGGCTGAAGGGGCGGGAGCGGGCCTGGCCCAATGAGTTGTCCGGGGGTGAGGCTCAGCGGGCGGCGCTGGCGCGGTCGTTGGTGCGGGAGCCGGAGTTGTTGCTGGCCGATGAGCCGTTCGGGGCGTTGGACGCGCTGACGCGGATCAGGATGCATGCGCTGCTGCGGGAGTTGTGGGAGCGGCATCGGCCGTCGGTGCTGCTGGTCACGCATGACGTGGATGAGGCGATCGTGCTGGCGGATCGGGTGCTGGTGCTGGAGGAGGGCCGGGTCGGGGTCGATCTGGCGATCGAGCGGCCTCATCCGCGGTCGTATCGGGATCCGTTGCTCGGGGAGTACCGGGAGCGGTTGCTTGCGGCGTTGGGGGTGACCGAGGACGTGGGGTGAGCGTGGGGCCTTCTTCGCCCCCGCCGCCCCTACCCATCCCATCCCCAGGGGCTCCGCCCCTTCGACCCCGCTGGGGCTCCGCCCCAGACCCCGATCGGCCCGAAGGGCCTCGTCCTCAAACGCCGGACGGGCTGAAAAACAAAGCAAAGGACCCCCGCATGACCCGCCAGCTCCACCTCAACGCCTTTCTCATGAACACCGGGCATCACGAAGCCTCGTGGAGGTTGCCCGAGAGTGATCCGTATGCCCATGTCGAGTTGGATCACTACGTCAGGCTCGCGAAGAGTGCCGAGCGTGGCACGTTCGACTCGCTGTTTCTCGCCGATGGTCCGCAGTTGTGGGGGAACATCGCGCAGCGACCCGCGGGGGCGCTGGAGCCGCTCACGTTGCTCACCGCGCTGGCGACGGCCACCGAGCACATCGGGCTGATCGCCACGGCGTCGACGTCGTACAACTCGCCCTACAACCTGGCCCGTAAGTTCGCCTCGCTGGACATCATCAGCGGTGGCCGGGCGGGCTGGAACATCGTCACCACCGCCGGGGCGGAAGCGGCCCGGAACTTCGGGCTCGACGCCGAGCCCGCCCACGCCGAGCGGTACGCCCGTGCCGCGGAGTTCCTGGATGTCGCCCTGAAGCTCTGGGACAGCTGGGAGGACGACGCGATCGTCGGCGACAAGTCGGCCGGGGTGTGGGGGGACGACGGCAAGATCCATCCGCCCCGGCACCAGGGGACGTACTTCAGTGTCGAGGGCGCCCTCAACGTGCCGCGCTCGCCCCAGGGTTATCCGCTGCTCGTGCAGGCGGGGTCGAGCGAGGACGGGAAGCGGTTCGCGGCCCGGTACGCGGAGGCGGTGTTCACCGCGCAGCAGACCCTCAAGGACGCCCAGGACTTCTACTCCGACCTCAAGGCCCGTACCGCGGCGGCCGGCCGGGACCCCGGGCACATCAAGGTGCTGCCCGGGATCGTGCCCGTCATCGGGTCCACGGAGGCCGAGGCGCGGGCGGCCGAGCAGGTCCTCGAGGACCACATCGTGTACACGCACGGCCTCGACCGGCTGGAGCGGCTGCTGCAACTGGAGCCCGGCCGACTGGAGTTGGACGCGCGGCTGCCTGCCGATCTGCCCTCCGAGGATGCCGTCGAAGGGGCCAAGAGCCGGTACACGCTCATCGTCGAGCTCGCCCGGCGGGAATCCCTCACCGTGCGGCAGCTCATCGGGCGGCTCGGCGGCGGGCGCGGGCACCTCACCTTCGCGGGGACGCCCGAGCAGGTCGCCGACGCGATCGAGCGGTGGTTCACGCTCGGTGCCGCCGACGGCTTCAACATCATGCCGGCCGTACTGCCGTCCGGCCTCGACCTCTTCGTCGACCACGTCGTCCCGATCCTGCGCGCCCGCGGTCTGCTCCGCGAGGAGTACGGACCGCGCCGGACCCTGCGGGAGCGCTACGGCCTCCCCCGCCCCGCCAACCAGTACACCGCCACCCTGGTCTGAGAGGACATCCCATGAGCATCGAGATCACCAAGGTCACCGCCCACATCGGCGCCCGGGTCTCCGGCGTCGACATCGCCAAGCCCCTCGACGAGGAGACGGTCACCGCCCTGCGCGAGGCGCTCAACGCCCACAAGGCGCTCGTCTTCGACGAGGTGGACCTGGACGACGAGGGCCAGCAGGCCTTCGCCCGCCACTTCGGCGACCTCACCACCGCCCACCCGACCGTGCCCGCCGTCGACGGCGTCCCGAACGTGCTGCCCGTGGACAGCGAGCAGGGCAGCGCCAACCACTGGCACACGGACGTCACCTTCGTCCTCAACCCGCCGCAGGCCAGCACCCTGCGCAGCATCACGCTCCCGCCGTACGGCGGCGAGACCCTGATCGCCAGCTCGGCGGCCGCCTACCGCAGCCTGCCGGAGCCGCTGCGGCAGCTGGCCGACACCCTGTGGGCCGAGCACACCAACGACTACGACTACGCGGTGCCCGCGGAGGACATCGACGAGGAGAGGGCGGCCCAGCGCGCCCGGTTCACCTCGATCAAGTACCGCACCGCCCACCCCGTGGTCCGCGTCCACCCGCTGACCGGCGAACGCGGGCTGTTCATCGGCGGGTTCGCCCAGCGGATCGTGGGCCTGTCGGTGGGTGAGTCCCGCACGCTGCTCGACCTGCTCCAGTCGTACGTGATCAGGCCGGAGCACATCCTGCGCCACCGCTGGTCCCCGAACCAGCTGGTGCTGTTCGACAACCGCATCACCCAGCACTACGCCGTCGACAACTACGACCGGCAGGCGCGCCGGCTGCACCGGGTGACCGTCGCCGGTGACATCCCCGTGGGCATCGAGGGCAAGGAGAGTTACTCGGTGGAGGGCGACGCGTCGCACTACACGAGCGTGGCGGCGTAGTCACGATCCGTGCCGGACGCGTCCGGATACTGGGCGGCCTCTCCCTCCGACCGGGGAGGCCGCCCAGACTGTGGGCGTTTTTGCCGTCTCACGCACTGGACGAATCGCGCCCATGCCCAGCACCACCTCCGTCGGGGCTTCACAAGAGCCGGACGTCTCCCTCTCCCACGGCCTCAAGCAGCGCCATCTGTCGATGATCGCCCTCGGCGGTGTCATCGGCGCGGGCTTGTTCGTGGGCTCCGGCGCGGGTATCGCCGCCGCCGGTCCCTCGATCGTCGTCGCCTATGTCCTGTCCGGCCTCCTCGTGATGCTGGTGATGCGGATGCTCGGCGAGATGTCGGCCGCGTACCCCTCCTCGGGCTCGTTCTCCGCGCACGCCGAGCGGGCGATCGGGCCCTGGGCCGGCTTCACCGCCGGATGGTCCTTCTGGATCCTGCTCTGCACGGCCGTGGGTCTGGAGGGCATCGGCGCGGCGAAGATCGTGACGGGGTGGCTGCCGGGGACGCCGGAGTGGGCCTGGGTGGCCCTGTTCATGGTGGTCTTCTGCGCGGCCAACCTCGCCGCGGTGAAGAACTTCGGTGAGTTCGAGTTCTGGTTCGCGGCGCTGAAGGTGGGTGCGATCGGTCTGTTCCTGGTGCTGGGCGTCCTGGCGATCGCGGGTGTGCTTCCGGGTACGGACTCGCCGGGTGGGTCGAACCTCTCCGACTTCCTGCCGAACGGCGGCGAGGGGCTGGTCATCGGCATCCTCGCCTCCGTCTTCGCGTACGGCGGTCTGGAGACGGTCACCATCGCGGCGGCGGAGTCGGAGGACCCGGTCAAGGGGGTGGCGAGCGCGGTCCGTACGGCGATGTGGCGCATCGCGCTCTTCTACATCGGCTCGATGGCGGTCATCGTCACGCTGGTCCCCTGGGACTCGGCCGCGGTCGTCGAGAAGGGCCCGTACGTCGCCGCCCTCGACTCGCTCGGCATCCCCGGTGCCGGCGAGCTGATGAACGTGGTCGTCCTCGTGGCGCTGCTCTCCGCGATGAACGCCAACATCTACGGCTCCTCGCGCATCGCCTACTCCCTGGTCGCGCGCGGCCAGGGCCCGAAGGCACTGGGCAGGGTGTCGTCGGGGGTCCCCCGTGTCGCGGTCCTGGTCTCCTGCGTCTTCGGCTTCGTCTGTGTGCTGCTCAGCTACTGGCGTCCGGACGACGTCTTCTCCTGGCTCCTCAACATGATCGGCGGGGTGATCCTGGTCGTCTGGGGCTTCATCGCGGTCTCCCAGCTGCGGCTGCGGGGGCGGCTGGAGCGCAAGGCACCGGAGCGGCTGACCGTGCGGATGTGGGCGTTCCCGGTGCTGACGTGGGTCGCCATGGCGGGGATGGCGGGGATCTTCGTGCTGATGGCCCGGGAGGCGGACACGCGGGTGCAGCTGTACTTCACGGGCGGGATGACGGTGGTGCTGGCGGCGGTCGGCTACGCCTGGCAGCGCAGGCGCGCCACGGCGACCTGACCGGCCCGACCGACCGGCCGAAAGCCCCCGAGTGGATCACACCGGGGGCTTTTTGCTGTTAGCTTGTTATTGCAAGCTAGTTGCAACAATCTTTTGAGGGGACCCCTTCATGCCCGTCTACACGCTTCCTGAACTGCCCTACGACTACGCCGCGCTCGCCCCCGTGATCAGCCCCGAGATCATCGAGCTGCACCACGACAAGCACCACGCGGCGTATGTGAAGGGCGCGAACGACACGCTGGAGCAGCTGGCGGAGGCGCGGGACAAGGAGACGTGGGGGGCGATCAACGGGCTGGAGAAGAACCTGGCCTTCCATCTGTCCGGGCACATCCTGCACTCGATCTACTGGCACAACATGACCGGCGACGGCGGCGGTGAGCCGCTGGCCGTGGACGGGGTGGGCCAGCTCGCGGACGCCATCACCGAGTCGTTCGGGTCGTTCGCGAACCTCAAGGCCCAGCTGACCAAGGCGTCGGCCACGACCCAGGGTTCGGGCTGGGGCGTCCTCGCCCACGAGCCGCTCAGCGGCCGTCTCATCGTCGAGCAGGTCTACGACCACCAGGGCAACGTCGGGCAGGGCTCGGTGCCGATCCTCGTCTTCGACGCCTGGGAGCACGCCTTCTACCTGCAGTACAAGAACCAGAAGGTCGACTTCATCGAGGCGATGTGGGCCGTCGTCAACTGGCAGGACGTGGCCCGGCGTTACGAGGCCGCGAAGTCCCGGCCGGATGTGCTGCTGCTGGCGCCCTGAGGCGCGTACGAGTCGTCCTGCCTCGTGATCGTCTTCTCAACCTTCACCGACGGCAGGCGGAATGACGGAAGCCCCCGCGAGGACGTGACTCGCGGGGGCTTCCTGGTGCGCCTCGGGATCAGGGCTTGCGGCCCACGCCGCCGTGCTGGCCGATCGGCGTGGGAGTCGTGTCCGTGTCCGGGCGCCACAGAGGCACGGACACGACGCCCGGGTCCACCAGCTCCAGCCCCTCGAAGTACCCGGTGATCTGCTCGATCGGGCGCAGGAAGTACGGGACGGCGCCGGTCTCGTTGTAGGAGTCCTGGGCGTGTTCGTAGTCCGGGTCGGTGCCCCGGGACCCCTCGTTGAGCGAGAGGTAGCTGCCCGAGGGGAGGCCGGCCAGGAGGCGGCTGACGAGCTCGCGGGCCTGGTCGTAGTCGGTGACGTGGCCGAGGATGCCACTCATGATCAGGGCCGTCGGCCGGGTGAGGTCGAGGGTCTTGGCCGCCGCCTGGAGGATGCGCTCCGGGTCGTACAGGCTCAGGTCCTCGTACGCCGTCACGCCCTCCGGTGTCGAGGTGAGCAGGGCGCGGGCGTGGGCCAGGACGAGCGGGTCGTTGTCGACGTAGACGATCTTCGACTCGGGGGCGCTGCGCTGCGCTACCTCATGGGTGTTGTCGACGGTGGGGAGCCCGGTGCCGACGTCCAGGAACTGGCGTACGCCCGCCTCCTCCACCAGGTACCGGATGGTGCGGCCGAGGAAGGCGCGGCTGCTGCGGGCGATGGTGACGATGCCGGGGAAGACGGCGGTGTAGGCATCGCCGGCCGCCTCGTCCACGGGGTAGTTGTCCTTGCCGCCCAGCCAGTAGTTCCAGATGCGGGCCGAGTGAGGCACCGAGGTGTCGATCTCCGTCATGGGCCCATGGTGCTACGACTCACCCTGCTCACAGGGCACATTCAGGGAGAGAAGTGCGGAGGAATCGTCGCTGGTCACACGCAGTTCGGTGACCGCCGCGTTACGTAGCCGAGGGAACACCCGCCGGTAGTCGCGCAGGGGGATGTGCAGCAGTTCGCACAGCACCAGACGGAACAGGGTGTTGTGGGCGACCACCAGGACGCGCCCCGAGGGGTGGGCGGCCGCGATGCGGCGCAGGGCGGCCGCTCCCCGTGCCGCGGCCTCGACCGGGTTCTCGGCGCCGGGGAACGGGTGCGCCACCGGATCGGCACGGAACGCCTCCGCCGCCCCGGGGGCCTCGGCCGCGAACTCGGCGAGGGTACGGCCCTCCACCACCCCGAAGTCGCATTCGCGCAGGTCGGGTTCGCGGTACGGGGTGAGGCCGAGGGCGTCGCAGGCGGGCTGTGCCGTGATGACGGCCCGGGAGAGCGGGGACGTCCAGATCGCGTCGACCGGGTGCGCGGCGGCCCACCGTCCCAGCGCCGCGGCCTGCGCCCGGCCCTCGTCGGTGAGGGCCACGTCGCTCACACCCGCGTAGCGGTTCTCGGCGTGCCAGACGGTCTGGCCGTGGCGGGCCAGCAGCAGGGTCGTGCTCATGAGTCCGCAGTATCCAGGGTGAGGCGGCTGTACGCGTGTGCCGCCGCGGGTTCCGGCAGCCAGCCGCGGGTGGTCAGCTCGGCCACGAGCCGGGCGTACGGCTCCGCGAACAGGGCCGTGCGGCCGGGGCGCGGTGCCACGACCGTACGGATGCGGACCATGCTCTCGGCGAGGTCCGCCAGCGCCTCGCCGGTGACGCCGTGGGCCGCCAGCACCGCCATGCCCAGGGCCGGTTCGGTCTGTTCCGGGATGCGGGCCGGGCGGCCCAGGATGTCGGCGCGGAGCTGGTTCCAGTACGGGCTGCGGGCGCCGCCGCCGGTGAAGGCGAGGGGGCCGTCGAGGGGGGCGCCGAGGTGGTGGAGGTAGTCCAGGCAGAGGCGTTCCGCGAAGGCGACGCCCTGGAGGAGGGCGGCCCAGAGGTCGGCGTCGCCCGCGGGTTCGCCGAGGACCAGGGCGGTGGCCTGCGGGGCGAGGAAGGGGAAGCGTTCGCCCGGGGAGACCAGGGGGTAGGCGATGGCGCCGGCCGGCTCGTGCGCCGCGGCCCGCTCGTCCATCACCGCCGGATCCGCCCCCGCGAACGCCGCCGTGAGCACCCCGGCGCCCACGCTGGAGGCGCCGCCGGGCAGCCAACTCCCGTCCGGCGCACGGTGGTTGTAGACGACGCCGGTGGGATCGTGGACGGGGACGGAGGACGCGCCCTTGAGGACGAGGGTGGTGCCGAGCACGGAGTTCCAGGAGCCCTCGCGCAGGGCGCCGGACGCGATCTGGGCCGCGCAGCCGTCGGTCATGCCGGCGATCACGGGGGTGCCGGCGGGGATGCCGGTGGCCTCCGCGGCGGCCGGACAGACCTCGCCGAGCAGGGTGCCGGGACGCACGACGTCCGGCAGTCCGGGGGCGCCGGGGATGTCGGGCCAGGCGTCGGCCGCCACGTCGTAGGCCGTCTTGAGGGCGTGGCTGGAGTCGGTGGGGACGGGGCGGCCGATCAGCCGGGCGGTGATGAGGTCGGGCTGGTGGGTGACGGTTCCCCGGCCATGGGTGCGGGCCAGCCACAGCGCCTTCGGCAGTCCCCAGGTGTGCTGCACCGCCAGGCCCGCCGACCGCAGCCGCTCCGCCTCGGCCCAGGCCCGGCCGTCGTCGTACATCAGCGCGGGGGTCACGGGCCGTCCGGCGGGGTCCGTCAGCAGGACGGTCCCGGAGGTGCCGCACACCGCGAGACCCGCGATGCGCCGGGAGCCGTTCCCGAGCGCCGCACCGGACGCCGTGCACACCGCCGTCCACCACTCCCCCGGGTCCTGCTCGTGCCGCGGCCCGTCGCGCCGCCCGGCCAGCGGGGCCGTACCACTGCCCAGGACCGTGCCGTCGGCGCCGACGACCAGGACCCGCACGCTCTGCGTACCGAGGTCGATCCCGAGCCATGCCTCCTGCGACATCCCGGCCTCCCGCACATCGCACACCGTGAACTTCTCACTCTGCACTGAGATTTACCCGTGCGCGAGGGATTGACGGCCATCTTCCGCCGTTACACCCTCTGTTATCGAGTCGACTCGACGTGTTAGCCCCATGCACCGGACCCAGCCCCACCTGGAGGTCACGGATGGACACGCACGCGCACGACCGCCGACGTTTCCTCGCGCTCGGCGCCGCTCTGGCCGCCGCCCCCGTCCTGTCCGCCTGCGGTGCCGGTTTCGGCGGGGACGACGACAAGGGGGACGGCTCCGCCGCGGACGACGTCACCGGCTCCTTCGACTGGAAGCGCGAGCAGGGCACGACCGTCAAGGCGCTGCTCAACAAGCACCCGTACACGGACGCGCTCATCGCCGACCTCAAGGCCTTCACCGAGCGGACCGGCATCAAGGTCGAGTACGACGTCTTCCCCGAGGACAACTACTTCGACAAGCTCACCGTGGACCTGTCCAGCGGACGCGCCTCCTACGACGTCTTCATGCTCGGCGCGTACATGGTGTGGCAGTACGGGCCACCGGGCTGGCTGGAGGATCTCGGGCCCTGGATGCGCAACTCCGCGGCCACCGGCGCCGAATGGGACCAGGCCGACTTCTTCCCCAACCTGCTCCAGGCCGACCAGTGGTCGCTGAAGGCCGGTGCCCCGCTCGGGCAGGGCGGGCAGTACGCGCTGCCGTGGGGGTGGGAGACGAACGTCGTCGCCTACAACACCGAGGTGTTCAGGAAGCTCGGCCTCCGACCGGCCGAGACCTTCGACGAGTTGCGCGAGATCGCCGGGGTCATCAAGGACAAGGCGCCCGGCGCCGGGTTCGACGGCATGTACGGGATCGCCGTCCGCGGCTCCCGCAGCTGGGCCACCATCCACCCCGGCTTCATGACCATGTACGCCCGCAACGGCCTGCACGACTTCACGGTCAGCGGTGAGAAGCTCACGCCCGCCATGAACACCCCGGAGGCCGTCGCGTTCACCGAGGACTGGGCCGGCATGGTCAAGCAGGGCGGTCCGCCGTCCTGGACGTCGTACACCTGGTACCAGTGCTCCAGCGACCTCGGCGCGAAGAAGGCCGGGATGCTCTTCGACGCGGACACGGCCGCGTACTTCCAGGCCGTGAAGGGCGCCAGCCCTGCCTCCGGGAAGATCGCCTTCCATCCGGGGCCGAAGGGGCCGGACGGCTCGCTCGCCACCAACATGTGGATCTGGTCGCTCGGCATGAACGCCAGGAGCAAGAAGAAGAGCGCCAGCTGGCTGTTCCTCCAGTGGGCCACCGGCAAGGACCATCTGCGCAGGAGCGCGATCACGCACAGCCACATCGACCCGGTACGGAAGTCGGTCGCCGACGACGCCGCGTACAAGGACAAGATGAAGAGCCTGCCCGGCTTCATCGAGACCTTCGAGACGGTGGTCGACCAGACGAAGATCCAGTTCACTCCGCAGGCGCAGTTCTTCGACGCCACCACCAGCTGGGCCGCGGCCCTCCAGGAGATCTACGGCGGCAAGAACGCCGAGTCGGTGCTCAACGGTCTGGCGGGCGACCTCGCCGACAAGGTGGACTAGCCATGCGGCTCGCCCTGCGTCCGTACGTTCTGATCGTCCCCGCCCTGCTGCTGACCTGCGGGATCCTCTATCCCTTCGGACTCGGTCTGTACTACACGCTCTTCGACTTCTCGGCGAGCAAACCGCAGCCCGACATGGTGCGGTTCGAGAACTACCAGACCGTCTTCACACAGGACGCCTTCTGGAACTCGGCCTGGGTGACGGTCCTGTACGCGGTCGGCGCGGCCGCCGCCGAGACGTTCCTCGGGGTCGCCGTCGCCCTGCTGCTGCACCGCTCGTCGATCGTCGGCCGGGTGCTGGAGAAGATCCTGATCCTGCCGTTGATGATCGCCCCCGTGATCGCGGCGATCATCTGGAAGTTGATGCTGCAACCGTCGGTGGGAGTCATCAACTACCTGCTGAAACCGGTGGGGTTGGGCGACGTGCAGTGGACGGACACCCCGACCGGGGCGCTGCTGTCGTCGATCGCCGTGGACGTGTGGGTCTACACCCCGTTCGTGGCGATCCTCGCCCTCGCCGGACTGCGGTCGCTGCCGACATCGCCCTTCGAGGCGGCGGCGGTCGACGGGGCGAGCTGGTGGTACACCTTCCGGCGACTGACGTTGCCGATGCTGTGGCCGTACGTCCTGGTCGCGGTGATCTTCCGGTTCATGGACTCGCTGAAGGTGTTCGACATCATCTACGCCCTCACCGAGGGCGGGCCCGGCGACTCGACCGTGGTCCTCCAGATCCGGGCGTACCTGGAGGCGATCCGCTTCCAGCGGTACTCCTTCGGGATCAGCTACACGATCGTGCTGTGGGCCGTGGTGTACCTGGCCGCGATGGTGCTGGTCCGCCACTTGGGGAAGATCCAGCGGAAGGCGGCGGAGGTGGCCCCCAAATGACCTTGCGCAAGCGCCTGTCGGGCTGGCTGGCGGATGCCGCCCTCATCGTCTACTTCGTCTTCGCGCTCTTCCCGATCGCCTGGATGCTGATCCTGTCCCTGAAGCCCACGAACGAGCTCTTCAGCACCTACTTCTCCTTCTCCCCCACCCTCGACGGCTACCGCACGGTCCTCGGCGACAGCGAGGGCATCCCCTTCGTGCGGTTCTTCGTCAACAGCCTGGTGGTGTCCCTGGGGGCGGTGCTGCTGTCGCTGCTGGTCGGCCTGCCGGCGGCGTACGCCTCGGCGCGGTGGCGGTTCAGGGGCTCCGAGAACCTGATGTTCACGCTGCTGTCGTTCCGGTTCGCACCCGAACTGACCGTGATCATCCCGCTCTTCGTGCTCTACCAGAAGCTCGGTCTGTTCGACACGTACGTCGGCATGATCTGGGTGCTCCAGCTGGTCACCCTCCCGCTGATCGTGTGGATCATGCGGTCCTACTTCGCCGATCTGACCCCGGAGCTGGAGCAGGCGGCCCTGCTGGACGGCTACACCCGCAAACAGGCCTTCTTCAGGGTGGCCCTTCCTCTGGTCAAGCCGGGGGTGGCGGCCGTGTCGCTGCTCGCCTTCATCTTCGCGTGGAACAACTTCGTCTTCCCCCTCATCCTCACCTCCAACGAGGCCCAGACGGTGACCGTCGGCGCGCTGTCCTTCCTCGGCGGCGACCGCCCCAAGTACAACCTCACGGCAGCGGCGGCCCTGGTCTCCGTCGTACCGCCGCTGCTGCTCGCCCTGACCATCCAGCGGTATCTGGTGCGGGGGCTGTCGTTCGGGGCGGTGAAGTCGTGATCGGGCTGCGGGGGGTCAGAAAGACGTACGGCAAGGTCACGGCCCTCGACGGGCTCGAACTGGAGGTCAGGGAGGGCGAGTTCTTCTGTCTGCTCGGTCCGTCGGGGGCCGGGAAGACGACGACGCTGAAGACGGTGGCGGGGCTGGAGCTCCCCGACGCCGGGACGGTCGAGATCGACGGCAAGGACATGCGGGACGTCGAGCCGTACGACCGTGGCGTCGCGATGTGCTTCGAGAGCTACGCCCTCTATCCGCACAAGTCGGCGTACGACAACCTCGCCTCCCCGCTCCGCTCGCCCCGGCACCGCCTCCCGGCCGCCGAGGCCCGCGAACGGATCGGCGCGATCGCGGAACTCCTCGGCATCAGTGGCCTGTTGGATCGACCGGTCGGCCAGTTGTCCAATGGTCAGCGGCAGCGCGTCGCCCTCGGCCGCGTGCTGGTCCGGCCCGCACGCGCCTTCCTGCTGGACGAGCCACTCAGCCACCTCGACGCCAAACTGCGCCAGCAGATGCGGGCCGAGCTGAAGGCGATCGGAGCGGTACAGCGCACGACGACCCTCTACGTCACCCACGACTCCGTCGAAGCCCTGGCGCTCGGCGACCGGATCGGGGTCATCCGGGAGGGGCGGATCGTGCAGACGGGCACGCGGGAGGAGATCTGGTACCGGCCCCACGACACCGAGGTGGCGCGGGCGTTCGGGCGGCCGCGGATCAATCTGCTGCCGGGGACCGTGACCGGGGGCGGGGGTTTCCGGTCGGCGGACGGGAAGGTCGAGCTGCCGCTGTCGGCGAAGGCCGCACCGGGGACGGCCGTCCTCGTCGGGGTCCGCCCCAGGGACATCGCCCTGAACGGCCAGGGCCTCGAACTCACCGGCACCGTCTACGTCACCGAGGTCCTCGGCCGAGCCGTCGAGGTCACCGTCCGCCTCGGCGAGCAGCACGTCTCTCTCGTGGCACCCCGGGCCGACACCACCGGCCTGCGTCCCGACGATCCGGTACGGCTGACGGTCCGGCCTGAGAACCTGCTGCTGTTCGAGGCCGACCGGCCGGAGCGCCCAGGACGACGGATCGGGAAACGATGAGCAACAGCGCACAACAGGGTCCCGCGGCCCGCCAGTCCGCCATGGCGGAGCAGGTCCTCGCCGACGGCACGGCGACCGCCGCCGAGCTCGCCGAGCGGTTCGGGGTGAGCCTGATGACGATCCACCGGGACCTCGACGAGCTCGAACGGCAGGGGATCGTCCGGAAGTTCAGAGGCGGGGTGACCGCCCAGCCGTCCGGGGTCTTCGAGTCCAACGTGCAGTACCGCCTGAAGACCATGCGGGCCGAGAAGGCCGCCGTCGCCGACCACGCCCTCAAGCTCATCGAGCCCGGCATGGCGATCATGCTGGACGACTCCACCTCCACCCTGGAGATAGCCCGCGGGCTCCGCCTGGGCGACATCACCCCGCTGACGGTCGTCACCAACTTCCTGGAGGCGCTCAACCTCCTGTCCGACCGGCGCGGCATCCACCTGATGGCCCTCGGCGGCGACTACGACCCCCTGCACTCCTCCTTCCTCGGCGTCTCCTGCGTCGAGGCCGTCCAGTCCCTGCGCGTGGACGTCTGCTTCGCGTCCACGTCGGCCGTGCACGGCGGATACGCCTACCACCAGGAGCAGCACATCGTGTCGGTGAAGCGGGCGATGCTCGACTCGGCCGCCCGCAACGTCCTGCTGATCGACCACACCAAGCTCGCCCGGACCGCCCTGCACCGCGTCGCCCCCCTCTCCCGCTTCGACCTGGTGCTGGTCGACGACGGGGCGCCGGCGGACGCGTTGCGGGACCTGGACGAGCACAAGGTCCGGTACGAGGTCTGTGCGACGAACGCGACGAGGGGCGGCGATGACCCAGCTGGAGTTACGTGAGCTGCGCAAGACCTACCGGTCACGGGGACGCCCGGCCGTGGACGCCGTACGGGGCATCGACCTCGCCCTGCGGTCCGGGGAGTTGCTCGGGCTGCTGGGTCCGTCCGGGTGCGGCAAGTCCACCACGCTGCGGATGATCGCCGGTCTGGAGACGGTCACCGGCGGGGACATCCTGGTGGACGGACGATCGGTGATCCAGAGCCCCGCGCAGGCCCGCAACATGGGCGTCGCCTTCGAGAACTACGCGCTGTATCCGCCGCTGACGGTGGCGGAGAACCTGGCGTTCGGGCTGAAGGCGCGGCGCCGCGCCGCCCGCGGGGACGTCACCCGGACGGTGGCGGACATCGCCGAACGGGTCGGTCTGGGCGACCTTCTCGACGCCCGCCCGGCGGGCCTGTCCAGCGGCCAGAAACAGCGCGTCTCCCTCGCCCGCGCCCTGATCCGCGAACCGGACGTCCTGCTCCTGGACGAGCCGCTCTCCCATCTGGACGCGGCCCAGCGCGACACCACGCGCCGGGAACTGAAGCGCATCCAGCGGGACCTGGGCCATACGACCATCCTCGTCACCCACGACCAGGAGGAGGCCCTCTCCCTCGCCGACCGGATCGCCGTGATGAGGGACGGGGTGATCCAGCAGCTGGGCACGCCGTACGAGATCTACGACAACCCCGCCCATGTCTTCGTGGCCGACTTCGTCGGCGAACCCGCGATCAACCTGCTGAACGGCGTCGCGACCGACGACGGTCACGCCCGTCTCTCGGAGTCGGTGCGGATCGCGCTCCCGGTGCCGGTGGCGGCGGGCCGGGAGGTGGTGGTCGGGATCCGCCCGGAGGATCTGCGGCTGTCCGGGGACGAGGGCCTGGCCGCGCGGGTCGTGGCCCACGAACCCCTGCTGGAGTCGGGCATCGCCACGCTGGCCCTGGAGGGCGTGGAACTGGTCGTCCTCACCGGCCCGGAAGTCCGGCTCACCCACGGCGACGACGTCCGTGTCACCGCCGACCCGGACCTCACCCATGTCTTCGACGCCGAGACGGGAGAGTCCCTGCGATGAGCGAGATCCTGCGGATCACGGCAGCCGGCGACCACTTCGTCCTGCCGGGCCTGATCGCCCGCGCGGTCGCCGACGAGGTCGGCGAACAGGCCGCGGAGGTACGTGAGTTGACGCTCGGCTGGCCCCTGGAGCCGTTCGGGCCGGTCGCGGAGGTCATGGAGGCGAGCGATGCCGAGGAGGAGCTGATCGGGGCGCTGTCCGGTGCGCAGGTGCTGGTCACACAGATGGGCCCGGTCACCGAACGGGTCCTGGCCGCCTCGCCCTCGCTGCGTCTGGTGGTCGTCTGCCGGGGCGGTCCGGTCAACGTCAACCTGGAGGCGGCCAAGGCGCACGACGTCCGCGTCTGCTTCACGCCCGGGCGCAACGCCGCCGCCACCGCGGAGTTCACCGTGGGCCTGCTGCTGGCCGCTCTCCGCCGTATCCCCCAGGCCCATCACCTCCTCGCCGGACAGGGGAGCTGGGAGGGGGCGGCGTACTACACCTACGAGAACAGCGGACTGGAACTGGAGGACCTCCCGGTCGGGCTCGTCGGCTACGGCGCGGTGGGCAGCCGGGTCGCCCGGGTGCTCTGTGCCTTCGGCGCGCAGGTCATGGTCCACGACCCCTACGTCCGCGGCGAGATCCACGGTCTGCGGGTGCCGTCCCTCGACGCACTCCTGCGCAGATCCCGCGTGATCACCCTGCACGCCCGGTTGACCGAGGAGACCCGGGGCCTGATCGGCGCCCGTGAACTGGCCCTGCTCCCGCCGGGCGCGGTCGTGGTCAACGCGGCCCGCGGCCCCCTCCTGGACGAGGAGGCGCTGTGCGACGCGCTGGAGAGCGGGCGGTTGTCGGAGGCGGCGCTGGACACGTACGCGAGGGAGCCGGTGCCGGCGGACTCACGGCTGCTGGGGCTGGCGGAACGGGTGGTGATGACCCCGCATCTGGGCGGGGCCTCGCGCGCGGTGGCGGAGAAGGCGGCACGGATCGCGGCGGAGGAAGTGGGCCGCTGGCTGCGCGGGGAACCGCCGGCGCACTGTCTGACCTGAGACTCGAGGAGGCGCTCATGTACGTGGGGATCGATGTGGGCACGTCCATGGTGAAGGCCGCCGCCTTCGACGGCTCGGGACGTGAACTGGCCGTCGCCGCCCGCCCGGTGGGCCTCGCCCTGCACGGCGGTTTCGTCGAGCAGGACATGGACGAGGTGTACGGGGCTGTCGTCGCCGTCCTGGAGGAGGTGACCTCGCGGGTGCCCGGGCCCGTGGAGCTGGCCGGGCTCACCGGGCAGGGCGACGGGGTGTGGCTGGTGGACGCGCGGGGCCGTCCGGTGCGTTCGGCGGCGTCCTGGATGGACGGCCGGGCGCACGAGCTGGTCGACCGGTGGCTGGCGGACGGCACGTTCGAGACGGTGTTCCGGCGGACGGGCAGCGCCATGTTCCCGGGCTGTCCGGGGCCGCTGCTGGCCTGGCTGGACAGCCACGACCCGAAGTCGCTGGACGCGGCGTCGGCGGCCGTCTACTGCAAGGACATGGTGTTCCAGCGGCTGACGGGGGCGGCCCGGGCGACGACGGACGTCTCGGACGCGTCGATGCCGTTCCTGGACCCGCGCTCACGCACCTACGACAACCGGGTCGTCGAGCTGCTGGGCCTGACCCACCGGCGCGGTCTGCTGGCCCCGGTCAGCGACCCCCTCGCCACGGGCGAGGCGCGCGGCGAGGGCCTGCCGGCCGGTACCCGGGTCGCCGACGGCCCCTACGACCTGCCCGCCTGCGCGCTGGGCGCCGGGGTGACCGCGCCCGGCGACGGGCTGCTGATCGTCGGCACCTGTCTGGCCAGCCTGGTCGCCACCGGTGACGTGGACCTGACCGGTGAGCCGGCCGGACTGTACATCTGCACCGACCGCCCGGGCCACTGGCTGCGCGCCATGCCGGCGATGGTCGGCACGGCGGCCCTGGACTGGGTGCTGTCGACGACGGGCGTCCGGCACGAGGAGGTCGACGGCCTGCTCGCGAAGACCCCGCCGGGCGCCAACGGGGTCCGTGTCCTGCCGTACTTCGCTCCCTCGGGCGAGCGCGCGCCCTTCGTCGAACCCCGGCTGCGCGCCGAACTCAGCGGTGTCTCCCTGGAGTCGACGCGAGCCGACCTGGTCCGGGCCACCTGTGAGGGCATCGGGTACGCGGCCCGGCACTGCCTGGAGGCGGCGGGTCTGACCGGTTCCCTCGCCGTGTGCGGCGGCGGCACCCGCAGTCCCGCCTGGATGCGGCTGCTGTCCGACGTGCTCGGGCGCCCGCTGCGGGTCGTCGAGGGCGAGGTGGGGGCGCGGGGCGCGGTGCTCGCGGCGGCCGAGCGGTTCGGGGTGGAGCTGGACGCGCAGGCGTGGACGCGGCCGACGTCGGTGGTGGAGCCGGACGCCGAGCGGGTGGCGTTCTACGCGCAGGGGCACGAGGAGCATCTGGCGCGGCTGGCGGCGGCCCGCGACCGGGCACGCGACTGAATCGCCGTACGGGAATGGGGAGTCGCATGACCGAGATGAGACGTCGTTCCGTCCTGCTCGCGGCCGCCGCCGCCCCGGTGGCCGCGGCCGTGCCCGCCCACGCGGCGGTTCCCGAAAGGGGGCGGCCCCTGGTGATCGGACACCGGGGAGCCGCCGGGTGGCGCCCGGAACACACCGCCGCCTCCTACACGTACGCCGTCCAGGTGGGCGCCGACTGGATCGAACCGGACCTGGTGCCGACCAAGGACCACGTGCTGGTGGTCCGGCACGAGAACGAGATCTCGCAGACGACGGACGTGGCGTCGCACCCGGAGTTCGGGGACCGCCGTACGACGAAGACGGTGGACGGGCGGTCGGTGACCGGCTGGTTCACCGAGGACTTCACGCTGGCGGAGCTGAAGACGCTGTGGGCGGTGGAGCGGCTGCCGCTGGTCCGCAACCGCAACACGGTCTTCGACGGCCGGGAGCGGATCCTCACCTTCCAGGAGGTGGTGGAGCTGGCGCGGAAACTGTCGCGGTCGTCCGGCCGCACGATCGCCGTCTTCCCCGAGACCAAGCACCCGACGTACTTCCGCTCGATCGGCCTGGAGCTGGAGCCGCGGTTGACGGCCCTGATCCGCCGCAACCGCCTCGGGCCGCGCGAGTGCGTCGTCCAGTCCTTCGAGCCGACGAGCCTGCGGCGGATGACAGGGCTCGGCGTGCCGCTGTGGCAGGCGCTGGGGACGACGGGAGGACCGTACGACCTGGTCTCGGCCGGTGATCCGACGACGTACGCGGACATGATGACCCCGGCGGGGCTGGCGCGGATCGCGCGGTACGCGGCGTGGATCGGGCCGGACAAGTCGTCGGTCGCCGCGTCGACCCTGCTCGCGGACGCGCACGCGGCGGGGCTGAGGGTGGGGCCGTACACCTTCCGCGCGGAGAACCAGTTCCTGCCCGCGGCCTTCCGGCGCGGAAGCGGAGCAAACGATTTCGGGGACGCGTTCGCCGAATACGCGCTGTACTACCGGCTGGGAGTCGACGCGGTGGTGACGGACTTCCCTGATCTGGCGGTGATCGCGAGGAGGGGTTGATGGGGACACGCAAGCTGGCCTGCCCGACCTGCGGATCCATGGAGGACTTCCGGCTTCTCACCGAGGCGGAGAAGACGGCGGTGCGCGAGGACAAGGGCTCGGGGTACCGGGTGGACAACCTGTGGCGCTGCACCGCCGGGGGCTGTCTCTCGTACTACCGCCACCTCAACAAGAACGACGGCGGCCGCCTCCCCGAGAAGTTCCGCGAGGAGAAGGCCGCCGAGAACTGACGGATTCCGGGCTCACGCCCACCGGGGCCGCGGGCCTACGCTCCCCTTCCGACCAGGGGGAGGTCCGTATGTCCGACTACATCCACTGCCCCACATGCCCCAAGGGCAAGGCGTATTCGTTCCGCAAGGTCAACAAGGCGGAGGAGAAGTACATCGAGTCGCTGCGCGGGAAGAAGGAGGCCCCCGGCTACTTCCGGTGCGAGGGCGGCACCGCGGCAGGGCAGTGCCGGTGGGTCCAGCCGCGCTGGAACCAGTCGAAGGGCTTCAGTCTTCCCGCGAGTTTCGGCTGACCGCGCCGGTCACAGGTTGCTGAAGTCCGGGCCCTTGGTGCGGGTGCGCTTGATCTCGTAGAAGCCCGGGACCGAGGCGACCGCGAGGGTGCCGTCCCAGAGCCTTGCCGCGTCGTCGCCCTTGGGGGCCGGGGTGACGACCGGGCCGAAGAAGGCGATCTGCTCGCCGTCGGGGCCGGGGACGGCGATGACCGGGGTGCCGACCTCCTGGCCGACCTTCTCGATGCCCTCCTTGTGGGAGGCGCGCAGTTCGGCGTCGAACTCGAAGTCCTCCTGGTCGGCGTAGTCGATCAGGTCGGCGGGGAGACCGGCGTCGGCCAGCGCGGCGGCTATGGCCTCGAGCGTCGGGCCCTCGCCGTTGTTGTGGAAGCGGGTGCCGAGCGCGGTGTAGAGCGGGCCGAGAACGTCCGCGCCGTGCTTCTGCCAGGCGGCCGTCGCCACCCGTACCGGCTTCCACGCCTTGGTCGCCAGCATCTCCCGGTACTCCTCGGGCAGCTGGTCGATCTTGTCCTCGTTCAGCACGGCCAGGCTCATGATGTGCCAGCGCACCTCGATGTCCCGGACCTTCTCCACTTCCAGGACCCAGCGGGAGGTCATCCAGGCCCACGGGCACAGGGGGTCGAACCAGAAGTCGACGGGCGTCTTCGCGGTGCTGGTCTCGGACATGCGTCTCCTCAGGAAAGTGTTCGAACGAAGAGGGAACGCCGTCCGCGTCCCGCCCCATTCCCGTTGCCGCCCCTCATTCCCTGCTGCCGCGCGTCAGGGGCACATGGCAGGATCGGTGCTGTCCACATACCGAACACCCCCCGAGGGAGTGCCGCCCGTGCCCGGTGAGAATCTGTCCCGCGACGAGGCCCGGGAGCGGGCCGCCCTGCTGTCCGTCGACGGGTACGACGTGTCCCTCGACGTCCGCTCCGCCGTGGGCGGCGGGGACGAGGCGCCGCGCACCTTCCGGTCCGTGACCACGATCCGCTTCCGGTGCAGCGAGCCCGGCGCGTCCAGCTTCGCGGATCTGATCGCGCCGAGTGTGACGGCCGTCTCACTCAACGGCAAGGACCTGGACCCGAGCGAGGTCTTCGACGGCTCCCGGATCACCCTGGAGGACCTGGCCGCCGACAACGAGCTGGTCGTCGACGCCCAGTGCGCCTACTCCCGCACCGGCGAGGGCCTGCACCGCTTCGTCGACCCCGAGGACGGAGAGGTCTACCTCTACACCCAGTACGAGCCGGCCGATTCCCGCCGCGTCTTCGCCAACTTCGAGCAGCCGGACCTCAAGGCCCCGTTCCGCTTCGAGGTGCGGGCGCCGGAGGCCTGGACGGTGTGGAGCAACGGCGTCGGGGAACGGTCCGAGGGCGTGTGGCGCTTCGCGGAGACGAAGCCGATCTCGACGTACATCACCTGTGTCGTGGCGGGCCCGTACCACTACGTGACGGACTCCTACTCCCGCGATCTGGGCGACGGCACGACGCTGGAGATCCCCCTCGGCGCCCTGTGCCGCAAGGGACTGGCGAAGCACTTCGACGCCGACGACGTCTTCCTGATCACCAAGCAGGGCCTGGACTTCTTCCACGAGCACTTCGACTACCCGTACCCCTTCGGGAAGTACGACCAGGCCTTCGTGCCCGAGTACAACCTGGGCGCGATGGAGAACCCGGGCCTGGTGACCTTCCGCGAGGAGTACATCTTCCGCGGCAAGGTGACGCAGGCGTCCTACGAGGCGCGGGCCAACGTCATCCTGCACGAGATGGCCCACATGTGGTTCGGCGACCTCGTCACCATGGTGTGGTGGGACGACCTGTGGCTGAAGGAGTCCTTCGCGGACTTCATGGGCACGTTCGCCAACGTCGGCGCGACCCGCTTCGAGAACGCCTGGATCACCTTCGCCAACCGCCGCAAGGCCTGGGCGTACCGCGCCGACCAGCTGCCGTCGACGCACCCGATCACGGCCGACATCCGCGACCTCCAGGACGCCAAGCTCAACTTCGACGGCATCACGTACGCGAAGGGCGCCTCCGTGCTGAAGCAGCTCGTGGCGTACGTCGGCCAGGACGCGTTCCTCGAGGGCGCGCGGCGCTACTTCAAGCGCAACGCGTACGGCAACACCCGCCTCGGTGACCTGCTGTCGGTGCTGGAGGAGACCAGCGGCCGGGACATGGCGGCCTGGTCGCGGTCGTGGCTCCAGACGGCCGGGGTGAACTCCCTGACCCCGCAGGTGCTGTTGAACCCCGAGGGCCTGGTGGACGAGCTCGCCGTGGTCCAGGAGGCCGCCGAGTCCCACCCCGAACTGCGCCCGCACCGGGTGGCGGTGGGCCTGTACCGCAAGGGCGCGGACGGGGCGGTCGAGCGGTACGCGCGCGTGGAGGTGGACGTCGACGGGCCGAGGACGGTCGTGCCGGAGCTGGCGGGCGCGCAGGCGCCGGAGCTCGTCCTGGTCAACGACGACGACCTGACGTACTGCAAGACGCGGTTCGACACGGGCTCCCTGGAGACCCTCAAGGGTCATCTGGGGGACCTCACCGACCCGCTGGCCCGCGCCCTGTGCTGGTCGGCGCTGTGGAACATGACGAGGGACGCTCTGCTGCCCGCCCGGGACTTCGTGGACCTGGTGCTGCGGTTCGCGGGCCGGGAGTCGGACATCGGTGTGCTGCAGATGCTGCACGCGTGGGCGAACTCCTCGCTGGTCAACTACGTGACCCCCGAGTGGGCTGCGACGGGCGAGCGGCTGGTGGCCGAGGGCGCGCTGAAGGAGCTGCGGCTGGCGGAGCCGGGCAGCGAGCACCAGCTGGCGTGGGCGCGGTTCTTCGCGACGGTGGCGTCGGGTGCGGCGGATCTCCAGCTGCTCCAGGGTCTGCTGGAGGGAACGGCGAAGATCGAGGGCCTGGAGGTGGACCAGGAGCTGCGCTGGGCGTTCCTGGAGCCGCTGGCCGCGCACGGGGTGGCGGACGAGTCGGCGCTCGCGGCGGAACTGGCCCGCGACGACACCGCGTCGGGCAAGCGCCATCAGATCCGCTGTCTGGCGGCCCGCCCGTCGGCGGCGGTCAAGGCGCAGGCGTGGGCACAGGTGGTGGAGTCCGACGCCCTCTCGAACGCGCTGGTCGGGGCGACGATCTCGGGCTGGAACCAGTCCTCGCAGCGGGAGTTGCTGGCGCCGTACGCGGCGAAGTACTTCGAGGTGATCGAGCGGGTGTGGACGGACCGCTCGATCCAGATCGGCATGGACGTGGTCGGCGGCCTGTTCCCCTCGCTCCAGCAGTCGCGGGCGACGGTGGAGGCGACGGACGCGTGGCTGGCGGCGCACGAGGAGGCCGCACCGGCCCTTCGCCGGCTGGTGCTGGAGGCGCGGGACGACCTGGCACGGGCGTTGCGCGGACAGGAGTGCGACGCGACGGCGGGCTGAACCGCCGGTCGCCGCCGACCGCCGCCGATCTCCACCGATCTCTGCCCTGAGCTTGGGCTCTTGGTAGCCGTTACGAAATTCAGGCAATAGCGGCCGTAACCCCTGGTCCAACCCATTCGGACCAGGGGTTTTCGCCGCCTACTCGGCACCCGAACACCCGTCCTTTAGTACCGCCTTGTCCGCATTCGTCGACAGGCATGTAACAGGGGTTAGGAATCAGATCAACGGCGGGAATCTCCGCTGCATGAACCACAACACCCCGGTCCCCCCGCTCTCCCCCCGCCCGGTCCGCCACCTCTCGGAGGTGCACCGCCGGGTGATGACGGCCGCGCAGTTGAGGTCGCACGGCGTCTCCTCCTCGGAGACGAACGAGCAGTGCCGCCCCGGCGGCCCCTGGCAGCAGCTCCTGCCGGGCGTGATCCTGCTCCACCCGGGCCCGCCGACCAGCGAGGAGCGCCTGCACGCGGTCCTGATGTACACGGCGAAGGAGCGCCCGGCGGGGGTCCCGGCCCAGCCCGGAGCCGAGCAGCCGCACGCCCCGACGTACGCGGAGGCGATGCTCACCGGTCTGGCGGCCCTGACGCTGCACGGCTTCACGTCGGCGCCCCCGCTGATGTCGCAGGACAAGCTGGACGTCCTGGTCCCGCGCCTGCGCCGGCTGCGCTCGACGGGCTGCGCCCGCATCGTCCGTACGACGTCCCTGCCGGCCCCACAGCAGGTCACGGGCCTTCCGGTGGCCCCGGTGCCCCGCGCCCTGGCCGACGCGGTGGCGGAACTGTCGGACGCGGGAGTGGTACGCCGGCTGCTCACCGAGGCGGTCCGGGGCGGCCACTGCGAACCGGCGGCGGTGGTCCGCGAGTTGAACAACGCGAAGCTGCTGAGCCGCCCGCACGTGGTGGACGCGGTGGACTCCCTGCTCGCGGAAGGCCGGTCGATCGCGGAGGACCGCCTGTACCGCATGGTCCGCGAGCACGGTCTGCCGGACCCGGTGTGGAACGTCGACCTCCGCCTCCCCGGCGGCCCCCACCTGGGCGGCCTGGACGCGTACTGGCCGGAGCAGGCGGTGGCCGTGGAGCTGGACACCCGGGCCCCCCGCCAGGACGAGGACGCCCTGTGGTCCGAGTACGCCCGCAAGCGCGAACACCTGGAGCGCCTCGGCATCACGGTCGTCCACATCACCCCGAAGAAGCTCCGCGAGGCGGCGGAACAACAGGCGACGGTGGTCCGCACGGCGCTCATGGCGTCCGGCGACCGCGACCCGGCGGCGTATGTCGTGGTGCTGCCCCGGTAGTGACGGACCGGGTCAGCACCAAGGGGGGAGAGGAGGGGCCGCCGATCGGAGGGGGATCGGCGGCCCCTCCTCACGCATGCGGCCGCCTACCACCCACCGACGTGCGGCGCCCTCGGCACAGCGGCGTCCCGGTGCCATCTCCGGTGGACCCAGAGCCGCTCACCGGCCAGCTCGGTCCGCGCCCACAGCCCGGACAGCGGGCCCAGTCCCGTCCCCGCCGGCAACCGCGCGAGGACGCGCGTCGGCCGCACGCTCCCGAACCGCCCGTACTCCAGCACGACGACACCCCGGTCGGTCATCAGCACCACACGGCGGCTGATGAACACGGTGCCGAGAACAACTCCGGCCAGCGCCCCCAGAAGGGTCCAGAGCAGATCGAAAACACCCGGCCCGCCCCACGAGGCGGCGGCGAAGCGCGCCCCGATGAGCCCGCTCAGGAAGAAGGCGTTCTGCAACCAGGGATTGAACCCGCCCTGCGCCAGCACCACACGCCCGACCTGCTCACCGGGCTCCAAGGCCCGGAGCCTCAGCTCCGCTTGCCGCAGAACTCCGCCTCGATCACGGCGTCGGTGTCGCCCGACCAGTCCCCGTTGAAGTTGAGGGCGAGCGAGTGGCGGCCGTCCGTCGTGGTCACCGCCTCCGAGGTCGAGCCGTGGATGCCGCCGCCGTGGCCCCAGACGTGGACGCCGCAGGACAGCTTGCGGTCGATGAGGCCGAGGCCGTAGCCGGCGTTCGGGATGACCTCGACCGGCACGGTCGTCTTCATCTCCTTCAGCTGCTTCGGCGGGAGCAGCTTGCCCCGCAGCAGCGCGGAGTAGAAGCGGTTCAGGTCGGAGGAGTCCGAGATCATCTCACCCGCCGAGGAGGCGAGCGAGGGGTTCAGCTTCGTGACGTCGTACGTCGGTCCCGTCGCCGTCTCGGCGAGCTTGGAGTAGGCGCGGCTGCTGGGTCCCGGGACGGTGACCCGGGTGCCGGGGACGGAGGTGGCGTCCAGGGACAGGGGCTTGACGATCCGCCGGCGGACCTCGTCCCCGTACGGCCTGCCCGTGACCTTCTCGATCACCATGCCCGCCAGGACGTAGTTGGTGTTGGAGTAGTTCCAGGACGTGCCCGGCGCGAAGTCCGGCTTGTGGGTCATCGCGAGGGCCACCAGGTCCGCCGGCGCCTTCGTGTCGTAGCGATGCTCGAAGAAGCCGTCCTTGAGGAAGTACGTCCTGACGAAACCGTCGTCGGCGGTGTAGTCGAAGATGCCGCTGGTGTGGTTGAGGAGCCGGCGCAGGGTGATGCGGCGGCCGTCGTGGCCGTTGCCCCGGACCGTACCCGGCAGCCATTTCTCCACCTTGTCGTCCAGCGACAGCCGGCCCTCCGCCTCCAGTTGCAGCAGGACCGTCGAGACGAAGGTCTTGGTGATGCTGCCGACGCGGTAGCGGTCGTGGACCGAACGCGGCTGGTCCGTTTTGAGGTTGCCCACCCCGGCGGTCGTGGCCCAGACATCGTGTCCGGTCCTCGCCGTCGCCGTCACCCCGGGTACGCCGTCCTTCACGGCGGCCTCGATCGCCTCGCGGGTCCTCTCGTGGTCACCTCCGGCGGGCGCGGCCGCGAACGCGGGGCCCGCCAGGGCCAGTGACAGCGCCACGGCCGTCGCCGCCACGAGAGTCGTCCGTACGGTCATGTCTCTCCCCTTTGTGCTCTTCGTCGAGCGTGGTCGGGGGGTGAGACCCGGCGGAGATCGCCGAGGTTGAGCCGGGTGTGCCGGTTGAGCGGGTTTCAGCCCTTCTTCAGCACCAGCTCGGTGTTGCGGTCGCCCGTCGTGCCCGCCAGGTCCGTGCGGCCGCCGGGGGCGTTGTAGGAGAGCTCGCGGTACAGGGCCGACAGGCCGGTCTGGGAGAGGTCGGCGAAGTCCGTGCGGTGCGGGGCCGAGGACTCGACGCAGGTGGTGAAGAGGGAGATCGTGCCGTCCTTGTTGTCCACCAGCTCGACGACGCGGGCGAGTTGGGGGTAGTCGACGTGGGAGGCGGTGGAGATCTCCCAGAAGGAACGGCCGTTGCCGACGGCGTGCGGGGTGATCTCGTTGCGGTGGATGTGGCCGTTCACCCAGGCCAGGACGTTGCGGTGGCGGCCGAGCAGGGTGACGACCTCCGCACCGGTGTGGCGGCGCTCGCCGGGTCGGGCCGGGTCGGGGCGGGTGTTGTCCATGGACTTGCTGGTGTGGTGGCTGAAGACGACGGCGTACGAGTCCTTGTTGTCCTTGAGCGTCTTGTCCAGCCACTTCATCTGGGCCGTCCCGACGGACCCCTCGTAGTGGCCGCCCGCGTCGGTGGTGTCGAGGCTGATGCCGATGACGTCCTCGGCGATGCGGAAGGAGTAGTACTGGGTGCCCGCGTCGAGGTTGGCGGTGGAGTAGCCGTGGCCGACCGGGCCGAGACCGCGGTAGGCCGGGTCCAGGTGGGCCCGCACGTACTCGCGGGGGGTGAACGGTGCCCGCCGCTCGTCCGGGGTCACCGAACGCATGTCACGGGCGTGCGCCTTGAGGAGGTCGCGGAAGCCGACGCCTCTCGGGTCCTTGGCCTTCTTGATGGCGTCCTGGAGCTTCTTGGCCTCGCCGGCGGACAGGCTCATCAGCTTCTTGCCGCCGACGGCGTACTCGGTGAGCCAGGAGTCGCCGTGGGAGGCGTAGCAGCCCAGGGGCATGGAGTCGTGGTTGCCGACCGTGGAGTACCAGGGGAGGTTCAGGCCGGGGCTGTTCAGCTCGCGGATCGCGGCGGCGAGGAAGCCGTCGAGGTGCGGGAAGCCGCGCTGCTTGTCGGCGTCGCGGGCGGTGGTGTCGGGCTGCCAGTACTGCTTGATCCCGCTGTTCTGGACACCCTCGTACTGCCGCGGGTCCCCCGTGTTGGCGGTGATGCGGCCACCGCTCATGACCTTCAGGAACCACTCCAGCTCGGACTTGGCGTTGTTGTCCGTGTTGTCACCGGTGGTCATGGCGAAGTGCAGCGGCGTGCCGGTGACGGGGGCGCCGCGCAGTGCGTTGATCCGCTCCACGAGCGCAATCGCCCCGTGCACGGTCAGCGCCTCCTGGGGCCGCCAGGCGTGCACGTCGGCCGAGCGGAGGTACTCCAGGCGCAGCGGGTGCTGGGCGTCGATCAGGTGCAGATCGGTGAGCTGGACGAACGCGGCGAGCGCGGTACGCCGGCCCGCGCGGCCCGCCTTCGGTGCGGCGAGCTCACTGCGCACCACTCGCGCCCAGCCGGGACCGTCACCGAGGCGGCGAAAGCCGGAGGCGGTACGGGCGGCGGCGACGGTGGCGACGGTCGTGCCCCGGGTGTACGGGGCGAGCGGGACGGCGGGGGCCTGCCGGGACTGGGCGACGGGCGCCCCCTGTGCGGCGGTGCCGGTGGTGGTGGCGGCCTGGCTGTCGGTGGGCCGCAGGGCGTAACCGACCCCTGCGGAGACGGCCGCGGCGCCGGTGGCTGCGAGGACGGTACGGCGGTTGACCGCCAGGGCGGAGGTGACGACAGAGCGTGTGCGCGACATGGCGCGGTCTCCCCGAGTGCGAACGCGTCGGCAGTGGTCGCGGGGGACTCGCTGTCGCGAACAACCCGCTCACTGTGGATCGTTGGCACCGGGAATGACCTGTGCGTGAACGAGACCGCAACGCGCAACGCCGATCACCGTACGTGGATCTTGGGCCACCCTCCGCGTCCACGGCCGCACCTCGAACGGCCGGGAGGCGGTCACTCCGTGTTCATTTTCGGGGGTACGACCGCTAGACCGCCCGCCCCGCCGCCGGCCGCTCGCGCCACAGCCGCAGCCCGATGTCGACCAGGGGCACCCGGTTCAGGTCGGTCACCGCGTCCAGGTCGTGCCAGGCGGCCATGTCGGTGGAGCCGCCGATCTCGTTGCGTAGCTCACCGCCGGTGACCCGGCCCTCGTAGACGAGCCGGAGCGCCTGGTGGTCGACGACCCGGCCGAAGCGGCGGGTGTGGGTGTGGCGGCGGGTGTCCACGCCCAGGAGTCCGGTGATCTCGATGGTGTAGCCCGTCTCCTCGTCCACCTCCCGCAGGACGGTGTCGTACGGATCCTCCCCGTGTTCCATCCCGCCGCCCGGCAGGATCCACTCCGGCCTGCCGGCGCCGTCGATCCAGCGGGCGAGCAGGAGCTTGCCGTCCCGGACACATATGGCGTAGGCCGCCACCCTCAGCTTCTTCCGCATGTACGGAAGTTAGCCCGCCGGCTCCGGATTCGCGGGCGAGTATGCGGGCGCCGACCAGCGCAGCGGCACCGCCGAGGGCGTCTGCACCACCTCGGTCACCGTGAACCGCACCCGGCGTTCCGTCCCGAACTCCGTGTGCGCCTCGCCCGTCAGCTGCAGTGTCGTCCCGCTCGTCCAGTCCAGGAACAGCAGCCCGGCCCTCGGGTCGGCCGCGAGGTTCCCCAGGGTGAGGAACATGGAGTTGCCCGGGTAGTCCCGCCAGCTCAGCTCACGGGGTGAATCGACGTGCACGAAGCCGGGGTTGCCGCCCCGATGGCTGACCTCGGCAGCGGTGCCGGAGTGCACGGTCGCCATGAAGAACGTGTCGGCCGCCGAAATGAACTCTGCCTGCTCCGGCCCCAGTTCACCGCCCCTTACCGCAACTCCCGGTCGCCGGTCGCCCACCACCTCGTACGACTCTCTCCTCTGCAGGTATTTCGGGCAGTTGGCGAACACCTTCTCCGCCTCCACCGCGAACCCCCGTGCCGTCGGCCGGAGTCGGCCGTTCAGGCGCATACGGCGGCGGGTGCGGGGGTCGAGGGCGATCGTGCCGACGGGCGTGCCGGGGGTGGCGAGGGCGGTGGCGAGCGGGTCGGTCTCCGGGACCCCGCCGGCCACCGACATCCGGTGCGGTCCGGTGGCCCGGACGAACCCCGGTGTCCCGGAGAGCGGCGACGCCCAGACCCGGCCCGCCGACGGGTCGGCGGCGCCCAGGACCAGGAGCGGCTGGAGTTCGAGGAAGGCCGCCGCGACCGGCTTGATGCCCTCGCCGATCGCCCGCCCCACGTGGTCCGCCTGCTCCCGCACCCCGACCCGGTCCTGCACGGTCCGCGAGCCCGCGTGATAGACGTCCATGTCTAGAAGAAACCGCAGGTGGGAGCCGACTCAACCGGTGCAGGGGCGCCCTGTGCGCCGCTCGGCACGGAGATCTCCAGGCGGGTGCCGTCCGGGTCGTGGAAGAAGATGCCGCCCGAGGCCGCGCCCTCGCGATGGGCGACGACCCCTTCGTAGGCGAAGTCCACTCCGTAGGCCCGCAGTGCCTGCTCGTACTCCCTGACCCGTTCGATCGAGTCCGCCTCGAAGGCGAGGTGGTGCAGTCCGGCGCGGTCGCCCTCGAAGCCCGTTCCGGCCTGCTGCCAGAGCGTGAGGACGAGGCTCTCGCCGTCGCCCAGGAAGGCGTACCGCCGGCCCTCCTCCTTTCCCTCGCCGATCAGGGCGAAGCCCAGGACGTCGCGGTAGAAGGCGAGGGAGCGGTCGAGCTCGGTGACGTTCAGACCGATGTGGCCGGTGCGCAAGGTCATGGCTGTCCCCTTCAGCTGATCTAACCTGTCAAAACAACATTAAGGGTTATAGGCAGTCGGCGCAACCAGTCACGTACTCTTGAGCGGTTAGCACGGAAGGGAGCCCCCACATGTCCGCCGACCCCCGTCCCCTCACCGGCGAGCCCCTCGCGCTCGACCTGCTCAACACGCGGTGGATGCGGGAGGGGGCCGTACAGGACCTGCTGACCGACACCGACGGGCTGACCGTCTGGCTCGGCGCCAACGCGCTCGACGGGCGGTTCGAGGCGGACGCGCCCACCCTGCGGCATGTGCTGCAGGCGCGGGACGCGCTGTACAAGGCCGTCCACGAAGGCGCCGCGGCACCCCTGGACGCCGTCCTCGAGCACGGCCGGATCCGGGTCACCCTCACCGCGGAAGGACCCGGCGAGGTTCCGGAGTTCCGCGACCCCACCTGGGGGCCCGCCTGGCTCGCCGCGCGCGACTACCTGGAGCTCGTCGGCACCGCGCCCGACCGGATCCGCGGCTGCGCCCACGAGGCGTGCATCCTGCACTTCTTCGACACCTCGCGGAACGGCACCCGCCGCTGGTGCTCGATGGCGGCCTGCGGAAACCGGGCGAAGGCGTCGCGGCACTACGCGCGTACCAAGGAAAGTTGAGGGCTGTACCAGAGAAACCTGAGAGACGACAGGGTGACTTGTCCCTTTGGTCGCTCATCTCCCTAAAGGGGATCGCGGGTTTTCCCCATACGCCCATATCGATTCGGTCAACTCTCCCTAAACATCCTTCCCATGCGTAAAGCTGTGCGATCGTCCGGGGTCGCATTTCCGGACCTTCGCGGTCAGGACCGATCGGCCCCGGCCGCTACCGCACGTTCCTTTACCTACAAGGGATGCCGATGACCCTCACCCCCCAGCGCGAACCGATATCGGGCGGCGCGAGACGCGTGGTGCGTATAGCCGTGGCCGCCGGCCTTGTGGCCGCGCTCTCCGCGGCCGGGCCTGTCCCCCTGGCCATCGCCGCTGCCGACGCGCCCGCCGCGGCCGACCCGGCCGCCAAGTCCGCCCACGACAAGCTCGGTTCGGACGACGCGGACCTGCTCGCCGAGGCGAAGGCCGACGGCGACAAGAACGTCTCGATGATGATCGCGACCGCTCCGGGGCAGACCGAGCAGGTCGCCAAGCAGCTGGACGCCGTGGCCGGCGGCCTCGTGGGCCGCACGTTCGACAAGGTCGGCTACGTCCGCGCCACCGTCCCCACCGCGAAGGCGGACTCGGCCATCGCCGCCGCCGTCAAGCTCTCCTCCGTGCACGGCATCGACCTGCGCCAGGAGATCCCGCTGGACGACCCGACGCCGAGCGCGGACACCGCCAAGGGCGCGGCCGGCAAGGCGGCCACCCCCGCGGCGCCCGGCAAGAAGACCCCTGCCGAGAACCCGTACAACCCGTCCTTCGAGACGGGCGCCGTCGACTTCGTGGAGGACCACCCGAAGGCGGACGGCCGCGGCGTCACCATCGGCGTCCTCGACTCCGGCGTGGACCTCGGCCACCCGGCGCTGCAGAAGACCACCACCGGTGAGCGCAAGATCGTCGACTGGGTCACGGCCACCGACCCGGTCAGCGACGCCGACGCCACCTGGCGCCGGATGAACAACCCGGTCAGCGGCCCGACCTTCACCATCGCGGGCGCCACCTGGAAGGCCCCGGCGGGCGCCTACCAGTTCAACCTGTTCCGCGAGTCGGCCACCACCGGCGGCGACGCCAACGGCGACGCCAACCGCGACGGCGACACCACCGATGTCTGGGGCGTCCTCTACGACGCGGCCGCCGGTACCGTCCGGGTCGACCTGAACAACAACAACGACTTCAGCGACGACGCGGCGATGAAGCCGTACAAGGCCGGGTTCCAGATCGGTTACTTCGGTACCGACAACCCGTCCACCGATGTCGTCGAGCGCCAGCCGTTCGTCGTCGAGATCCGCAAGGACGTCGTCTTCAACGCGGCCGGCGACAAGTCCGACTACGTCAACATCGGCGTCATCGAGTCCGAGCACGGCACGCACGTCGCCGGCATCACCTCCGCCAACGGCCTGTTCGGCGGCAGGATGAACGGCGCGGCGCCGGGCGCGAAGGTCGTCTCCTCCCGTGCCTGCACCTGGACCGGTGGCTGCACCAACGTCGCGCTCACCGAGGGCATGATCGACCTCGTCACCAACCGCGGTGTCGACATCGTCAACATGTCCATCGGCGGCCTGCCCGCGCTGAACGACGGCAACAACGCGCGCGCCGAGCTCTACACCCGCCTGATCGACACCTACGGCGTCCAGCTGGTCATCTCGGCCGGCAACTCCGGCCCCGGTGCCAACACCATCGGCGACCCCGGTCTGGCCGACAAGGTGATCTCCGTCGGCGCCTCGATCTCCAAGGCGACGTGGTACTCCAACTACGGCTCGGTCGTGTCCAAGTCGTACGCGATGATGCCGTTCTCCTCGCGCGGCCCGCGTGAGGACGGCGGCTTCACCCCGACGCTGGTCGCCCCGGGTGCCTCGGTCAACACCATCCAGACCTGGCTGCCGGGCGCCCCGGTCGCCGAGTCCGGCTACTCCCTGCCCGCCGGCTACGGCATGCTCCAGGGCACCTCGATGGCCTCCCCGCAGGCCGCGGGCGCCTCGGCGCTGCTGCTGTCCGCCGCCAAGGCGAAGGGCATCGCGCTCACCCCGAAGACCCTGCGCACGGCGCTGACCTCGACCGCCGACCACATCAAGGGTGTGCAGGCGTACGAGGAGGGCGCGGGCCTCATCAACATCGAGGACGCCTGGGACTCCATCAAGGACGGCGCGACCGCCCACGACTACACCGTCAAGGCGCCGGTCGACACCGCGGTCGACCAGTTCCTGAAGACGCCGGGCTTCGGCACCGGCATCTACGACCGTGAGGGCGGCCTGAAGGCCGGCGTCAAGAAGTCGTACGAGGTCACCGTCACCCGTACGTCCGGCGCCGACAAGGCGATCCGTCACGAGCTGCACCTCGAGAACAACGCCGCCGGTACCTTCTCGATCGTCGGCCCGGACGAGGTCAAGCTGGAGCTCAACAAGCCGGTCACCGTCAAGATCGCCGCGAAGGCGCCGACCGCCGGTCTCAAGAGCGCCATCCTCGAGGTCGACGACCCGCGCACCGAGGGCGTCGACAAGCAGATCCTGAACACGGTCGTGGTCTCGGCACCGCTGAAGTACACCTACGCGGCGGCGGGTACGGTCCAGCGCAACAGCACGCAGTCGTACTTCGTGACCGTCCCCGAGGGCGCCAAGTCCCTCGAGGTCGCCATCGGCGGGCTGAAGGACAAGAGCCAGACCCGGTTCATCGCGATCCACCCGTACGGTGTCCCGGTCGACTCGACCAGCACGCCGAACTGCTACAACAACTACCTCGACGGCAACGGCTGCCGCCCCGACGTGCGGTCGTACGCCGACCCGGTCGCCGGTGTCTGGGAGATCGAGGTCGAGTCGCGCCGTACGTCACCGCTGCTCGACAACCCGTACAAGCTGGACGTCACCGTCCTCGGCGCCACCTTCGCCCCGGAGGTCGTGACCGTGCCCGAGGCCAAGGTCGGCACCCCGACCGCCGCCTCCTGGAAGGTGACGAACAACCTCGCCGCGCTCGACGGCAAGCTCGTCGGCGGCCCGCTCGGCTCGGCCAAGTCGGCCCGCCCGACCATCGCCGAGGGCGACACCCAGGTCACCACGGTCGAGGTCCCCGAGGGCGCCAAGTCGCTGGACGTCGCCATCGGCAACGTCTCCGACACGGCCGCCGACCTCGACCTGGTGGTCCTGGACGGCAGCGGCGCGGAGGCCGGTTCCTCCGCTGACGGCGACTCGGAGGAGTCGGTCTCGGTGGCGAACCCCGCCGCCGGTACCTACACCATCCAGGTCATCGGCTACGCGATCCCGGCCGGTTCGACGGCCTACGACTACCAGGACGTGTTCTTCTCCGCCGCCCTGGGCTCCGTCACGGTCGGCGACTCGGCCGCGGTGAAGCTGGGCACGGGTGGCACCGCGGACGTCTCCGCGAACGTCACCGCCCTGGCGGCCGCTCCCGAGGGCCGTGAGTTCTTCGGTCAGGTCCAGCTGGTGAACGCCCGCGGCACGGTCGCGGGCATCGGCAGCGTCAAGATCGAGAAGGTCACGCCGTAGGTTGCCGGTACGACAAGGGAGGGGCGGGCGTCCATCGGGCGCCCGCCCCTTCGTCGTGCCCGCCCCGTCAGCAGGTCAGCTTGCGCGACTCCGGCAACGAGGCCTCGATCCACGCCCGTTCACGGGCGACCGCATCCTCGCCGACCACCCAGTGGTCGGGCACCGAGTCCCCCTTCGGGACCCCGAACAGCACCCGGTCGCCCTTGACGAGACCACGGCCGAACGTGTCCTCGACGACGTAGGTGAGGTGGTCGGGGCGCTCCTCGTCCTGCTTGAAGTAGCGGATCACGTCCACGGAGATCCTCAACTGCACTCCGTCCGCGAGCCGTTCGACCGAGGTGACGGTGCCCTCGGCGACCAGGCGCGTGCAGACGAGGTAGTGCGGGCTGCCGAAGCGGGTGCCGGCCTCCGCGTCGGCGTCGGACTTCTGGGCGCCGGCCCCGCTGTCTTCCGACGAGGACATGGCGTCGGACCCGCCCGTGGCGATCAGCCAGCCCAGTCCTGCGACCACGGAGGCGGCCGCGGCCACCGCGAGGCTGCCGAGGGCGAGTTTGGGGGCCCATCGGCGGGCGCGTGAGGGACCCACCGGGACCGGCTTCCGGACCGGAGCCGGGGTCGGAGCCGGGGCCGGGGCGGGCTCGGTGAGCGCGTGGCCGATGACGCCCAGTTGCTCGCGCAGCAGTGTCAGGTCGGCGCTCGCCGAGCGGTGTTCGGCCATGAAGGCGGCGTCCCCGCGGGCTTCGTCGGACAGTGGTTCGTCGGTGATCGCGGCCATCAGCGCGTCGATGCCGTCGTGTTCGGCGGTCACGTCACACCACCTCACCCTCGTGCAGGCGGGCGCGCAGCGCGCGGACCGCCGTGTGCAGTCTGCTCTTGACCGTGCCCTCGGGGACGCCGAGCTCGTGCGCGATGTCGCGCACCGGCAGGTCGGCGAAGAAACGCAGGACGAGGACCTGGCGCTGGGCGTCGGGCAGTTCGTCGAGGCCCTGGGCCACGGAGAGGGAGAGCACGCTGGTGTCCTCACCGGAGGGGTGCTCCAACTGGCGCAGGGAGGCGAGGCGTTCGCCGATCCGTTCCTGGCGGCGCTTGGCGCGGTGCCAGTCCATGGCGAGGTTGGAGGCCACGACGGCCGCCCAAGCGGAGACGTCGCGCGGCGCCTCGTACCCCTTCGCCGCCCGCTCCAGCAACCGCAGGCGGACCTGCTGCACCCCGTCCGGCAGGTCCGCCTGCGGTACGCCGCCGAGTGCGAGCACGGCCCGCACCCGGCGTTCCTGAGCCGCGTCGAGGGGGTCGTCCGGCCCGTCATGGACCTCGTCCCCCAGGCCGCGACGGGCCTTTCTGCGCAGCACAGCCCCCCCCTCTCCTCGCCGCGTTTCCTCTATGACGCCGATGCGGGCGGAAACGTTCGGTCCGATTCCCGGAATTCTTTCTTCACATGATCATCACTGTCACCATGGGCCCCATGACGCACATCGCGAAGGGGGCCAACACCCCTGTCCCCGCCGGTCTTCTGAGGGTTGCCGTCTGCCGCCGCAAGGTGCCGGGGACGCCCGCCGTGGATGTCTCGGCACTGCTCCTCGACGCGGCGGGCAAGGTGCGCGGCGACGCCGACCTCGTCTTCCACAACCAGCCCGCGCATCCGTCGGGGGCGGTACGGCATCTCGGCACCGGTGACGGCGTGGACCAGCTCGCCGAGTGGCTGGAGCTGGATCTGCCCCGGGTGGAGCCGGCCGTCCAGCGGGTGCTGATCGCCGCGTCGTGCGACGACGGCACGTTCGGGGCGGTGCCCGGGCTCGCGGTGCAGACCGTGGCGGCGGACGGTGCGATCCTCGTGCACTACGACGTGACGGACGCCGGTGGCGAGACGGCCTTCGTGCTCGGGGAGTTCTACCGGCGCAACGGGGAGTGGAAGTTCCGGGCGGTGGGCCAGGGATGGGACTCGGGGCTCGCGGGGCTGGCGACGGACTTCGGGATCGTGGTGGAGGCGCCGGTGCCGATGCCGGTGGCGCCTCCGGTGGCTCCCGTGCCGAACCCGGTCGTCACGAAGGCGAGCGTGCCACCGGCCGCCACCCTCATATCGGCTGCTGTCCCGGCCCGGTCCCCCGCCCTCCTGGGACCCGACTTCACCCCGCACACCCAGAGCGGCCGCGGCAACGGCGTGGTCTCCGTGGACATGCCGCTGCCGCCCGGCCCGGTGATCGTGGAGGCACGGGTCCGGGGTGACGAATGGCTCTGCGTCGAGACGCTGGACCGGCGCAACAAGGACGAGGACACGGTCTTCAACACCACGCTGCGCGACTTCCACGGCCGCGCCCTGGTGCAGCCCCCGCGCGACCGTCCGCTGCGGATGAAGGTCAACTACGACGGCGACTGGACGATCACGGTCCTGCCGCTGTCGGCGGCCCGTCCGCTGGGCACGCAGACACTCAAGGGGCGCGGGCCGGACGTCGTCTCCTACCTGGGCACCATGGCCGATGTGAAGGTCCGCTTCGACGGCGGCGCCGACCGCGGCGAGTGGTTCGTGCTGAACTGCCACGAGGCCGAGCACTTCGACGACCTCGACGACCACGAGCTGCTGTGCAACGAGACCGGAAAGCTCAAGCAGACCGTCCCGGTCCCCGACGGCCCGCTGCTGCTGGTGATCGAGCACGGCGACGGCGACTGGGAGCTCACCGCCAAGCCCCTGCCGGTCCGCGACCCGTCCGCCGGCCGGAAGACCGGCACCTACCAGGGCCGCGGCGAGCACACGGTCACGCTGGCCAACCCCCGCCCCGGGCGCCCCGCGCTGGTCGAGTACGACTTCCCGGGCGCCAAGGCCGACTACTCGCTCGAGGTGAAGACCGTCGACGAGTACGGCGACGAGGACGACTGGCTGAGCGGCCACGACCGCGGCACCCGTGGCACGGCGGTGCTCTTCGCCGACGGCAGGGCCGAGCAGACCGTACGGGTCCGCTGTGCCGGCGAGTGGACGCTCAGGCTGCTGCCCGAGGAGGAGGCTCCCCTGCTCACGGGTCCCACCGAGGGCAAGGGCAGCGCGGTCCTGCGGTACCAGGGACCCCCCATGCTGATGACGGTGCAGCGGACCTCGCGCGGCGACAACGAGCACCTGAGCGCATGGTCCCTGAACCACCCGTACGGAAAATCGGCGATGATCGCCGACACCCTCGCCCGCCGCCGTCCCACCCTCGGCCCGGTGTGGGTCGACCCGGGCGGCACCTGCTTCCTCACGGTCCGTGCCACCGAGGGCACGAAGTGGCGCCTGGAGCCGGCCCCGCTCGACGCGGCCCCCGTGCTGGGCGCCCGCACCCCGGGCGACCGGTATGGAGTCGTACGTCACATCGGGCCCGAGGCCGAGCTGGTGGTCGTCGGAACCGCCTTGATCCACGTCTTCGAACTCGACGAAAATCTGTTCCCGCACCGGAAACTCACCGCATCTTCCGGCCCGCACCGCGTTTCGGCCACGTTCCTCCATGTCAGGTCGCTCGGCGGGTGGACGCTGGAACTGCGCCCCTGACACGAGTGCCGTCCCATTACCCGGGCAAAGGATTGGACACGACCGGCCGGAAGAGACGCATGATGGAAACGTCCAGGCCACGTAAACGCCACGCAAAGGAGTCGCTGTGAGGGTCGGAATCGTCGGAGCCACCGGTCAGGTCGGCACGGTCATGCGCAGGATCCTCAAGGAGCGCGCCTTCCCGGTCACCGAGCTGCGCCTGTTCGCCTCGGCCCGCTCCGCGGGGTCGGTCCTGGACGGCGTGACGATCGAGGACGCCTCGACGGCGGACTACACGGGCCTGGACATCGTGCTGTTCTCGGCGGGCGGCTCGACCTCGAAGGCGCTGGCCGAGAAGGTCGCCTCGCAGGGCGCCGTGGTGATCGACAACTCCTCGGCCTGGCGCAAGGACCCCGAGGTCCCCCTGGTCGTCTCCGAGGTGAACCCGCACGCCATCGCGGACCGCCCCAAGGGCATCATCGCCAACCCGAACTGCACCACCATGGCCGCGATGCCGGTCCTGAAGGTGCTGGACACGGAGGCGGGCCTCGAGACGCTGATCGCCACCACCTACCAGGCGGTGTCCGGCTCGGGCCTCGCGGGCGTGGCGGAGCTGCACGGCCAGGTGCAGAAGGTCGCCGCCGACGCGGACAAGCTCACCCACGACGGCGGGGCGGTCGACTTCCCCGAGCCGCAGGTCTACAAGCGGCCCATCGCCTTCAACGTCCTGCCCTTCGCCGGCAACCTCGTCGAGGACGGCCTGAACGAGACGGACGAGGAGCAGAAGCTCCGCAACGAGTCCCGCAAGATCCTGGAGCTCCCCGAGCTGAAGGTCTCCGGCACCTGCGTGCGCGTCCCGGTCTTCTCCGGCCACTCCCTCCAGGTCAACGCCCGCTTCGCCCGCCCGATCTCCCCGGAGCGCGCGACGGAGCTCCTGGCGGGCGCCCCGGGCGTGACCCTGTCCGACATCCCGACCCCCCTCCAGGCCGCCGGCCAGGACGCCTCCTTCGTCGGCCGCATCCGCCGCGACGAGACGGTCGAGCACGGTCTCGCTCTCTTCATCTCCAACGACAACCTCCGCAAGGGCGCCGCGCTGAACGCGGTCCAGATCGCGGAGCTGGTGGCGGCCGAGCTCAAGGGCTAGGCGCCGGGCCTGCGCACCTCGTAGAGGAAACAGCCGTACTCGACGGCCCGGACGTGGACCAGCGCCACGGCCGGGTCGTCGAACGCGTTCCGGAAGGCCTCGTCGTCGGGGGCCGCGACCAGCTCCCCGCCCAGGATGTGCCCCTCGGCGGAGTACCGGCGGACCGTGCGGCGGGCGTTGGCGAAGGGGTGGCCGCCGGGCTGCGGCCCCGCGCACTCCTCGGCGTGGATGAAGACGGGGCCCTGCTCGTCGTAGGCCCCGGGCTCGGCTCCCGTCTGCGCGGCCCAGCGGCGCAGCGGGGCGTAGGAGACGAGGGCGATCCGCTCGCCGGGCGCGCCGTGCCGCAGACAGCAGCGGAGCGGTGCCCCGCCCTCCTCGTCGGTCACGGGAACCATCCGGCGTCCCGCGTCGTCAGCAGAACGCAGTTCCTTCAGGACGGACGGGGGGATGGGCAGTGCGGTGTACGTGGTCATGGATCCCAGGCTGGCCCGTGTCCGTCCCGGTCACCGGCGGGTTCTGGACATCGCGTTCGGTGCGGGAGCCGTGGAAGGATGGCCGAACCGCCGAACCCACACATATCGAGGAGATGACCGCGTGCCTGGCACAAACCTGACTCGCGAAGAGGCGCAACAGCGGGCGAAGCTGCTGAGCGTCGACTCGTACGAGATCGATCTCGACCTCTCCGGCGCGCAAGAGGGCGGTACCTACCGGTCCGTGACCACGGTGCGCTTCGACGTCGCCGAGAACGGCGCCGAGACCTTCATCGACCTGGTGGCTCCGGCCGTCCACGAGGTGACGCTCAACGGGGACGCGCTCGACCCGGCCGAGGTCTTCAAGGACTCCCGGATCGCCCTGCCGGGGCTGCTGGAGGGCCGCAATGTGCTCCGCGTGGTCGCGGACGCCGCGTACACCAACACCGGCGAGGGTCTGCACCGCTTCGTCGATCCGGTCGACCAGCAGGCCTACCTGTACACCCAGTTCGAGGTGCCGGACGCCCGCCGCGTCTTCGCCTCCTTCGAGCAGCCCGACCTGAAGGCCACCTTCCAGTTCACCGTGAAGGCCCCCTCCGGCTGGACCGTCATCTCCAACTCCCCGACGCCGGAGCCGAAGGACGACATCTGGGTCTTCGAGCCGACCCCGCGGATCTCGTCGTACATCACGGCGCTCGTCGTCGGCCCGTACCACTCGGTCCACAGCGTGTACGAGAAGGACGGCCAGTCCGTCCCGCTCGGCATCTACTGCCGCCCCTCCCTCGCCGAGTTCCTCGACTCGGACGCGATCTTCGAGGTGACACGGCAGGGCTTCGACTGGTTCCAGGAGAAGTTCGACTACGCGTACCCGTTCAAGAAGTACGACCAGCTGTTCGTGCCGGAGTTCAACGCGGGCGCGATGGAGAACGCGGGCGCGGTCACCATCCGCGACCAGTACGTCTTCCGGTCCAAGGTCACCGACGCGGCGTACGAGATCCGTGCCGAGACGATCCTGCACGAGCTGGCCCACATGTGGTTCGGCGACCTGGTCACCATGGAGTGGTGGAACGACCTGTGGCTGAACGAGTCGTTCGCCACGTACACGTCGATCGCCTGCCAGGCGTACGCCCCGGACAGCCGCTGGCCGCACTCGTGGACGACGTTCGCCAACTCCATGAAGACCTGGGCCTACCGCCAGGACCAGCTCCCCTCGACGCACCCGATCATGGCCGAGATCCGCGACCTGGACGACGTGCTGGTCAACTTCGACGGCATCACCTACGCCAAGGGCGCCTCCGTCCTCAAGCAGCTCGTCGCCTACGTCGGCATGGACGAGTTCTTCGGCGGTGTGCAGGCGTACTTCAAGCGCCACGCGTTCGGCAACACCCGGCTGTCCGACCTGCTGGGCGCGCTGGAGGAGACCTCCGGACGTGACCTGAAGCACTGGTCGGAGAAGTGGCTCCAGACGGCCGGCATCAACATCCTGCGCCCCGAGATCGAGACGGACGAGCACGGCGTCATCACCTCCTTCGCGATCCGCCAGGAGGCCCCCGCGCTCCCGGCCGGCGCGCAGGGCGAGCCGACGCTGCGTCCGCACCGCATCGCGGTGGGCCTGTACGAACTGGACGACGCCAGCGGCAAGCTGGTCCGCGACGAGCGGGTCGAGCTCGACGTGGACGGCGAACTGACCGCCGTACCGCAGCTGGTGGGCAAGCGCCGCCCCGCGGTGGTCCTGCTCAACGACGACGACCTGTCGTACGCGAAGGTCCGCCTGGACGAGCAGTCCCTGGCCTTCGTGACGGAGCACCTGGGCGACTTCGAGTCCTCGCTGCCGCGCGCGCTGTGCTGGGCCTCGGCCTGGGACATGACCCGCGACGCCGAACTGGCCACCCGCGACTACCTCTCCCTCGTCCTGTCCGGCATCGGCAAGGAGTCGGACATCGGTGTCGTGCAGTCCCTGCACCGGCAGGTGAAGCTGGCGATCGAGCTGTACGCCGACCCGGCCGCCCGCGAGACCCTGCTGACCCGCTGGACGGACGCCACGCTGGCCCATCTGCGCTCGGCGGCCGCAGGCAGCGACCACCAGCTGGCGTGGGCGCGCGCGTTCGCGGCCACGGCCCGGACGCCGGAGCAGCTGGACCTCCTGGACGCCCTGCTGGAGGGCTCGCAGACGATCGAGGGCCTGGCCGTCGACACCGAGCTGCGCTGGGCGTTCGTGGAGCGTCTGGCGTCGGTCGGCCGCTTCGACGAGTCGGAGATCGCGGCCGAGTACGAGCGGGACAGGACCGCCGCCGGCGAGCGCCACGCGGCCACCGCCCGTGCCGCCCGCCCGACCGAGGAGGCCAAGGCCGAGGCCTGGGCCCAGGTCATCGAGTCCGACAAGCTCCCGAACGCGGTGCAGGAGGCTGTCATCGGAGGCTTCGTCCAGACCGGGCAGCGCGAGCTGCTCGCGCCGTACGCGGACCAGTACTTCGAGGTGGTCAAGGGCATCTGGGACACCCGCTCGCACGAGATCGCCCAGCAGATCGCGGTCGGCCTCTACCCGACGATCCAGGTCTCCCAGGAGACCCTGGACAGGACGGACGCCTGGCTGGCCTCCGCCGAGCCCAACGCGGCCCTGCGCCGCCTGGTCTCGGAGTCCCGCGCGGGCGTGGAGCGCGCGCTGAAGGCCCAGGCGGCGGACGCGGCGGCCCAGTAGCGGCTTCCGGTACGACGACGAGGGGCGCCCGGTGCCATTCCGGGCGTCCCTCGTGTGTGCTCAGGGGCGGGCGCCCGTCACGCTCCGCGCGCGTCCCCCCGGGGCACCTCGGCGGAACGACCTACCGGCGGTGCGCGCCTGCGGCTGTCCCAGCTGCCCCGCCACCGTCGCCCCGAACGCCACCGCCATCCCCGCCAGCTGGACCGGCGTCAGGGCCTGGCCGAGCGCCGCCCAGCCGACGATCGCGGCGGTCAGCGGGGAGAGCGGACCGAGGAGGGTGACCTGTGTGGCGCTGAGCCGGCCGATGCCGCGGAACCAGAGCCAGTACGAGACCGCCGTGTTCGCCAGCGCCAGATAGAGGTAGCCGCCCACCGCCCGTCCGTCGAGCGCGGGCGGGGCACCTTCGACCAGCAGCGCGAGCGGCGCGATGAGCAGCCCGCCCGCGGTCAGCTGCCACCCGGTGAGCGCGAGCGGACCCACTCCGTCGGGCCGTCCCCACCGCTTGGTCAGCACGGTCCCGGCGGACATCGAGGCGGCCGAGGCGAAGGCCGCCAGCACCCCCACGAGGTCGAGCGCCCCGGCCGCCCTCAGGACGACGAGACTGACCCCGAACGCCGCGACGACGCCGGTGACCACACTCCGCGCGGTCGGCCGCTCCCCCAGCAGCAGCGCCGACAGCCCCACCACGAGCAACGGCCCCACCGACCCGACGACCGCGGCCATACCGCCGGGCAGCCGGTACGCGGAGAGGAACAACAGCGGGAAGAACGCGCCGATGTTCAGCGCCCCGAGCACCGTCGCCTTCCACCACCAGGCCCCCTTCGGCAGCACCCGCGCCACCGCGAGCAGCGTCAGCCCGGCGGGCAGGGCGCGCGCCAGTCCGGTGAACAGGGGACGGTCGGGCGGGAGGAACTCGGTGGTGACGGCGTAGGTGGTGCCCCAGGAGATGGGAGCGAGGGCGGTGAGGAGGATGGTCGCGGACCGGGTCATGACCGGTTCCCTTCGGGATGGCGGGGTGGGGCCGGTGACGTGGTGGAGAGTGACGTGCGGTGGCACGCCAGGAAGTAACTTGCTCGAAAGCAGCTTAGCGCTAAGCAACTTTCCTGCAATCCACTTTCCCGCAAGCTACTTTCTTGCGGCCGACCGGTTCGCGGCGGATACTCGACGCATGAACGCCACGCCGCAGCAGCCCCCCGCAGATCTCGTCGACGCGATCATCGAGCAGTGGGGAACCGTGCGGCCCGACCTCGACACCCGGGCGATGGAGGTCTTCGGGCGGATCTTCCGGCTGTCACGGGCCATGGGCGACCGGATGGAGAAGGCGTACGCCCCCTACGGGATCTCCCGGGGCGAGTTCGACGTCCTGGCCACCCTGCGCCGCGCCGGCGAGCCCTACGCCCTCTCGCCCCGTCAGCTCTCCGCGACGCTGATGCTCACGACGGGCGGCATGACCGGCCGCCTCGACAAGCTGGAACGCGCGGGCCTGCTCCGCCGCTCCCCCGACCCGCACGACCGCCGTGGCCTCCAAGTCACCCTCACCGAGAAGGGGTTGACCGTCCTCGACGACGCGGTCGGCGCCGGCCTCGCCACCGAGACACAGGCGCTGTCCGTCCTGAACGACGAACAGGCCGGCCAACTGGCCGACCTGCTCCGCCAGTTGCTGGCAGGAACCCAGGCGCCTCCGCACTGAGCACTCCGCCGGCGACGGCGATGAACCCGCGGACAGGCGGCCACCGGGCCGCCCCGTCCCCGTTCACCCGACGGCGGCGGTGACCGCCTCCTCGATCGCCGTGGCGTCCGGCGCGTCCGCCGCCCAGGCCACGTATCCGTCGGGGCGTACCAGGACGGTCGTACGACGGCCGCTCGCCCAGCGCTCCACGGTCAGCCGGTCCTTGCGGGTGCCCGGGTCCTCGTACGCCCGGGGGTCCGGGGTGATCAGGACGAACCGGCCGCCGCGCAGGGCCTCGTGCAGACGGCCGCCCGCCAGAGCGACGTCGGGGACGCGGGTGCCGGTGAGGCGGTGGGCGCCGCGGGGGGCGGGGTACCGGTAGCCGATGCCGGAGATCTGGCCCAGGGCCTTGCGCCGGGCGGGACCGACCGTGTTGCCGACGGCGGAGACGAGGGCGCGGACGGCGCGCAGTGCCGGGCTCTGCGCGCGGGCCAGCCGGACGAGTCCGCCGCTGCTGCGCAGCACCGCCTTGCCGACCGGGTGCCGCTCGGTCTCGTAGGTGTCGAGGAGCCCGTCCGGCGCCCACCCCTGCACGGCCGCGGCGAGCTTCCAGCTCAGGTTGGCCGCGTCCTGGAGGCCGGTGTTCATCCCCTGGCCGCCGGCCGGGGAGTGGATGTGCGCGGCGTCGCCGGCGAGGAAGACCCTGCCGACCCGGTAGCGCGGCGCCTGGCGTTCGTCGCTGTGGAAGCGGGAGAGCCAGCGGGCGTCGTGCATGCCGTAGTCGGAGCCCAGGGCGCGGCGGGCGACGTCCTTGACCTCGTCGAGGTCGATCGGGACGTCGTCGGCGACCTCGTGCCGGCGGTCCCAGCCCATGACCCGGTACCAGCCGTCGCCGAAGGAGGCGATCATCGCGAAGCAGTCGCCCGCGCCGTTGACGGTGAGCACGTCCTCGGGCCGCTCGGCGAGCCGGACGTCGGCGAGGAACAGCGACGTGATGACGGAGACCCCGGGGAAGTCCAGGCCGATCTCCCGGCGTACGGCGCTGTGGTGTCCGTCGGCGCCGACGACATAGGCCGCGCGGCGGACGGCGACCGCGCCGTCCGCGCCCCGCACCTCCAGCTCCACCCCGTCGGCGTCCTGGCGCAGCCCCACGACCTCGCTCTCGTACGCGAAGTCGACCCCGGCCTCCCTCGCCCGCCGCTCCAGCAGCCGCTCGACCTCGTACTGCGGGGTGATGAGCATGAACGGGAAGCGGGACTCCAGCGTGGTCAGGTCGAGCGTGAGGCGGTCGAAGGCGCGCAGGCCGGTGATGGTGTCGCCGGTGGCGAGCAGCTGGTCGGCGAGTCCCCGGGCGTCGAGCTGCTCCAGGGTGCGGGCGTGCACACCGAAGGCGCGGGAGAGGTTGCTGATGTCGTGGGAGCGCTTTTCGAGGAGGGTGACGGGGACACCCGCGGTGGCGAGGTCACCGGCGAGGAGCAGGCCGGTCGGGCCGGAGCCGACGACGATCACGGTGCGGTGGGTGGCGGTGCCGTTCATGGTGGCCTCCTGTTGCCAACGACTGTTTGCCTACGCTTGTTGGCCTTCGCTTGTGGACGAAGCTAGCGAGAAGCCCGAAGCCCGTCAACAGTTGTGGGCAAACACTTGTTGGCAAACGTACGTTGGCCTACGCTCGCAGGCATGAACGGCAGCAACAGCGACACCACGACCACACCTCCCGGCCCAGGCGCCGGGCCGGGTTCAGGCGCCCCCCGCCGCTCCGACGCCACCCGCGGCGCGATCCTCACCGCGGCCCGCGAACGCTTCGCCGCCGACGGCTACGAGCGGGCCACCATCCGCGCGATCGCCAAGGACGCGGGCATCGATCCGTCCATGGTGATGCGCTACTACGGCAACAAGGAGGGCCTCTTCGCGGCGGCGGTCGCCATCGACCTGCGGCTGCCGGACGTGGGCGCACTGCCCCGCGAGGACGTCGGCCGGGCTCTCCTCACGCATTTCCTGGCCACCTGGGAGGAGAACGAGGTGCTCACGGCCCTGCTGCGGGTCGGCGCGACGAACGCGGCCGGGGCCGAGCGGATGCAGGGCGTCTTCCGGGACCAGTTGCTGCCGATCGCCGAGCGGGCGTGCCCGGACCCCCAGCAGGTCCCGGCGCGGGCCGCGCTCGTGTCGTCGCAGCTGCTGGGCCTGGCGCTGACCCGTTATGTGCTGCGGATCCCGTCCGCGGTGGCGCTGGCGCCCGAGGAGATCGTGGCGTGGCTGGCGCCGACGGTGCAGCGGTATCTGACCGCGCCGAGCCCCTGAGCGCGCCGCGCGGGAGAACACACCGAGGGCGCCGGCCTCGCCCAGGTACGGCTTGCTGCGCGTACGTGCGGCGGGGTCGGCGCCCTCGGGGAACGTGCGGTGAGCGGTCTGGCCGTGGTGCCGGCCGCCGGCTCGGTCAGGCTCCGGCCTTCGCCTTCACGGGAACCTTGGTCTTCGCCTTCGGCTCACGGTCCGTGGACTTGTCCAGGACCATCACCAGACCGGTGATGACCGCGAAGATCGCGAGCGGGGCCACGACGTAGAGACCCAGCGTCTCCATGACGCTCAGGCCCGGACCGGGGTCGTCGCCGTCGTCGCGGGTGACTGCGAGCGCGGGAGACGTCATGAGCAGCATCATCAGCGTCGTACCGGCAGCCAGGGCACCGGCGCGCAGGGCGTTCTTCTTGTCCACGATCCCAAAAGTATCGAATGCCTTGTGGCCCCGCGCGCCCGGGGTGCCATACGGGAGCGACGAGAGGGGGACGGAACGGATCCGCCCGTCCCCGTCTCAGCCCGGCCCGACCGTGCGAGGCCCGCGCAGCACCTCCACCAGAGCGTGCAGGCGCGGCGAGCCCGCCAACCCCTCCAGCGTCACCGGCCTTCCCTCCGCGTCCGCGATCGGCAGGCGCCAGTTCGGGTACTGGTCCCAGGTGCCCGGCAGGTTCTGGGGCCGCCGGTCGCCGACCGCGTCGGGCAGCCACACGCCCACCAGCCTCGCCGGCGTACGCAGCAGGAACCGGTGCACGGCCTGGATCTCGGCCTCCTCCGTCGACGTGCTGTGGCCGCCGCCGGTGCCGTGCAGCAGGCCCAGCCGCGCCAGTACCTCCAGCCACTCCCCGGTGTCCGCCGCCGCCTCCGTCCGTTCCTCCGCCAGCTCCCGGGTCAGCAGGCCCAGCCGGTAGCGGAGTTCGACGTGCTCGCCCGTCAGACGGGCCGCGGTGGAGGGCAGGTCGTGGGTGGTCGCGGTGGCGAGGCAGTCGGCGCGCCAGCGTTCCGGCGGCAGGGGCCGGCCGTCGCCCTCCCAATCCCGCTCGAACCAGAGCACCGAGGTACCGAGCACCCCGCGCTCGCGCAGCGTCTCGCGCACCCCGGGCTCCACCGTGCCCAGGTCCTCGCCGATCACCATCGCCCCGGCGCGCGAGGCCTCCAGGACCAGGACCGCGAGCATGGCCTCGGCGTCGTAGCGGATGTAGGTGCCCTCGGTCGGCGGGTGGCCCTGCGGGACCCACCAGAGGCGGAACAGGCCCATCACATGGTCGATGCGCAGGGCGCCGGCGTAGCGGAAGAGGGCTCTGAGCAGGCGTCGGAAGGGGGCGTAGCCCGATGCGGCCAGGCGGTCCGGGCGCCACGGCGGCAGTCCCCAGTCCTGCCCGCGCGCGTTGAAGGCGTCCGGCGGTGCGCCGACCGACATCCCGGCCGCGAAGTAGTCCTGCTGCGCCCAGGCGTCGGCGCCCCCGGGGTGTACGCCGACCGCCAGATCGTGGATGATCCCGACCGGCATCCCGGCCTCCCGTGCCGCCCGCTGCGAGGCGACGAGCTGGGCGTCGGTGAGCCAGGCGAGCCGGCAGTGGAAGTCGACGCGGTCCATCAACTCGGCGCGGGCGCGGGCCGTTTCGGGCGAGCGGGGGTCCCGCAGTCCGGCCGGCCACCGGCTCCAGTCCGAGCCGTGCACCTCCGCCAGCGCACACCAGGTCGCGTGGTCCTCCAGGGCCTGGCCCTCCTCGGCGAGGAAGTCGACGTACGCGGCCCGCCGGCCGGGGCCGAGCGGCACCTCGCGCACCAGCTCCAGCGCCTCCCGCTTGAGCTCCCACACGGCGTCCCGGTCGATCAACGCGCCCTTGTCCAGCACCGCTTCACGCAGCCGCCCGGCCCGTTCGGCGAGCGAGCGCACCGCCTCGCGGTCGGTGACCTGGGCGTACTCGGGCACGTCCTCGACCCGCAGATGCACCGGGTCCGGGAAGCGCCGCGAGGAGGGGCGGTACGGCGAGGGGTCGGTCGGGGCGCCGGGCACCGCCGCGTGCAACGGGTTGGCCTGCACGAACCCGGCGCCGAGGGCCCGCCCGGCCCAGGCGGTCAGTTCGGTGAGGTCGCCGAGGTCGCCCATGCCCCAGGAGCGCCGGGAGAGCAGGGAGTAGAGCTGGACGAGGAGTCCGTACGAGCGTCCGGTGGTCGTGGGGAGCCGGGCGGGGGCGACGACCAGGTGGGACTCGGCCACCCGGCCGTCGGGCGCCGTGGCGGTCAACCGGTGGATGCCGGGCGGGAGTTGGTCGGCGGCGGCGCGGGTCTCGCCCTGCTCGGTCTCGATCCGCAGACGGGTGCCCCTGGGCAGGTTCCCGAGGGAGGCGGGCGGGCTGCCGCTCCAGCAGACCACCGTCGGCGGCAGCAGCCGGTCGCGCAGCTCACGCTCGCGGGCGGCCAGCGCGGCCGCGGGGCGGTCGGTGTCGACGCCGAGGGCGGCCAGCGCGAGGGTGACGGCGGTGGCCGAGGCGGCGACCGTACGGCCCGGCGACGGACTGTAGGACGTGGCGACGCCGTGCAGCTCGGCGAGGCGGGACAGGTCCTCGGAAGGCGGCTCGGCCGACCCCTGCTCCACCATCTACGGCCTCGCGGGGTCCGGCTCGAAGACCGCGGACTCGCTGGTCAGGTGTGCGGCTTCGGCGAGCGGCGGCTCGCTGGTGAGGGGCTCCGCGTCGGGCAGCGGTGCCTCACTGGTCAGCGGGATCTCGGCGCAGGCGCCCTCCGCGCTGAACACGCAGAAGTGCGGCTCGGTCTCGAGGAACGGCGGCTGCGCCACGGGTTTGGAGCGGGGGTGTGCGGGAGCGACCACGAGGGGCCTCCTTGTCGAGTACGGCGACCTTGCGGGTTATCGCAGCCCTACCCCGTGGGCGCCGCGGCAGACGTACGAACGGCTACAACGTGCATCTCCTCACATTCTGTTGCGTCCGTCCCGATCCCGCCGCGACAGCTGCCGCACGCTTCCGGGCGCCTCGTGAACTCCGCTCGATTCACCGGTTCGGCAATCGGCCGGGAATCTCTTTTTCGCCGCCCACCGGCCGATGAGATCTTGCTAGTCTGGCGGCCATGCAGATAGGCGTGAATGTTCCCAACTTCGGACCCGGAACAAATCCGGATAACCTCGCCCGTTGGGCCAAAACCGTGGAGGGCCTCGGTTTCGACCTGCTGATGGTTTCCGACCACGTGGCGATCACCCCGGATGTCGCGCGGCAATATCCGGCACCATTTTACGAACCTGTCACCACACTCGCCTGGCTGGCCGGAATCACCACCCGGGTGAAACTGGGCACCACCGTGCTCATCGCCCCGTACCGGCACCCCCTGCTGGTCGCCCGCATGGCCGCCAACCTGCAACAACTCAGCGGTGGGCGGCTGATCCTGGGGGTCGGCGTGGGCTGGGCCAAGGAGGAGTTCGAGGCGCTCGGCGTCCCCTTCGAACGGCGTGGCGCGCTCACCGACGAACTCCTGCGGACCCTTCGTACGGCATGGGAAAACGACGCCGACTACGGCTGCGGGCAGATTCCGATCTGGGTCGGCGGAAACAGCGACGCCGCAATTCGCCGGGCCGTGCGCCTGGGCACGCCGTGGCATCCCCTGCGGTTCACGATGCCCTGGTTCGAGGAGGCGCTGGAGCGACTGAAAGGCATTTCCGCCGAGCTCGGTCGGCCCGTCCCGGATTTGGCACCGCGTATCTATCTCCGGATCACGGAAAAACCGATCGACCACCCCGATCGTCGTGCCGGAGAAGGCACCCTCGAGCAGATTCTCCAGGACATCGAGCGGCTGCGCCTCGCCGGTGCCCAGACGCTGCTGCTCGACCCGTACCACGGTGATCCGGACGAGACGCTGCGCCCCGAGGTGGCGTGGCAGGCGCTGGCCACCGTGGCCGCGCACCGTGTCTAGCCGACCCATCCCCACGACAGACGGAGTGACAGTGACCCTCGACACCCACGGCCTGCCCGAGAACGACACCGACCGCGTCACCGTCGTCGGCGAGGCCGAACTGCCCTATCTGCGCCGCTGTGTGGAACTGGCGGCCGAGGCGGTGGACGCCGGTGACTGGCCGTTCGGATCCGTGCTGGTCGGCGCGGACGGCACGATCCTCGCCGAGGAGCGCAACCGCGAGACCACCACCGGCGACCCGACCGCGCACCCGGAGTTCGAGCTGGCCCGCTGGGCGGCGACCCGGCTGAGCCCCGAGGAGCGGGCCGCGGCGACCGTGTACACCTCGGGCGAGCACTGCCCGATGTGCGCGGCCGCGCACGGCTGGGCAGGGTTGGGCCGCATCGTGTACGCGAGCTCTTCCCAGCAGGCCCGGGACTGGAAGGCGGAGTGGGGCGTGGCCGTCACCTCGCCGCTTGCTCCGCTGACCGTCCAGGACGTGGTGCCCGGCCTCGAGGTGGTCGGCCCGGTTCCCGAATTCGCCGCGCAGGTGAAGGAGTTGCAGTGGCGCTTCCGTAACCCGGACAGCCCGGCGAGCTGACGAGGGCATGGCCTACGGCCGGGGCCCGGTGGCGGATTCCGCCGCCGGGCCCCGGCCGTTCCCACAGATCCGCGAGACCGCGGGGCCGCGGGTCCCCGGGTCAGCACATGAACTGGTCGTACTTCGCCATGTGCTCCTGGAGCTCCTCGAGGCTGGGGTTGCGGCCGTTGGCCGTCAGGCGCCCGAGACCCCGGAAGTAGTCCTCGCGGTCGTAGATCGGGTAGAACATGATCAGCAGGGTGGCGTCCTCGCTGCCCCGGTTGGTGAAGCCGTGCGGCTCCCCCTTGGGGACGTAGGCGAACGCGCCCGGCTCACCCACGACCTTCTCGTCCCCGATGGTGAACTCGATCTCGCCCTTCACCACGTAGAACATCTCGGTGGACTCTTTGTGGATGTGCGGGGCGGCGCCCTTCGCCTCGGGGGCCATGTGGTGCTCGAAGAAGCCGAACTCCCCGTTGGACATGGGAGTGGTGAGCTTGAGGTACGTCCTCTTCGTGTCCCGGATGTCGACGTACTCGCCGCCGCCTGCGGGGACATAGAGCGGAACAGACATGATTCTCCTTGGTTGCGCCTGATCAGGTCGTGATCAGCGGGTGGTGATCAGAGGAACGCCCGGATGACGGGCTGGACTTGGTGGTCAGGTGGCCGCTGCCGGCTCCGGCTCGGGCCGCGGCCTGCTGTCCGCCTGTGCCTGCGCCCACCGGCCGATGACCGGGGCCGCGAATCCGCAGACGGCGAACAGTGCGGCCAGCACGACCCAGCCCGTGGTGCCGGTCGTGACGACCACGCTGACCAGGACCGGCGCCGCGATCTGCTGGATGGCCACGCCGAGCCAGAAGACCGACAGATAGACGCCTTCCTGGCCGGGCTTGGCGAGCAGATAGGAACCGCCCCAGCCGCCGGCGGACTGGAACAGCTCGCCGCCGGTCAGCGCGATCATGGCCAGCAGCAGCACCCCGACGGCCAGGACGACCGGCAGCTTCGGTGCCGCGACGAGCAGCAGACAGCACAGCGCGAGGGAGAGACCGGCCCGCACCAGGGCGCGGGAGGCGCCGGCGATGGTCTCCGTGTTCCGGCTGGCCCGCACCTGGAGGGCGACCGCGAGCACGGTGTTGACCGCCACCAGAGGGGCGATCATCGCGGACGAGACCTCGGTGTGTCCGACGATCCACAGCGGGATGCCGATGCTCAACAGGGTCATGTGCATGGTGAGCACGGCGTTGATCCCGGTGAACGACAGGAACGATCCGTCGCGCAGCACGCTCATCGAGAACCGGCGGCGCAGGCTCTTCGCCGGCGCGCTGAGCACCGGCAGCCGGGAGGCCAGGGTCGCGAGCACGGCGAACGAGACGGCGTTGAGCAGCAGGATCCCGGCGTATCCCGCCCGGTTGTCGATGAGCAGCCCGATCCCGCCGAGCAGGGCGCCGACGGTGAAGCCGACGTTGCGCAGGGCCCGCAGGACCGCGACCACCCTGACCCGGTCGTCGGCCTCCGTCGCCTGGCCGACCAGGGCCTGTTCCATCGGTGCCGCCGCCTTGTCGACCAGGCCGAGCAGACACACCACGGTGAGGAACTGCCACAGGTTCTGGACGAAGGGGTACACCACGAAGCAGGCGCACCGCCACAGGCTCACCCCGACCAGGACCTTCTTCGGACCGATCCGGTCGGCGAGGATGCCGATCGGGATGGCCGTGGCCAGGGCGATGGCGGCGGACAGGGTCAGGCCCAGACCGAGCTTGCCCTCCGACAGGCCGACGGACCGGGTGATGAAGGGCACCGAGACGGCCAGGAAGGCGCCGGTGCCGACGGCGTCGATCATCGCCATCACGGCCAGCCGCAGGCCGACCGCGCCGCCGGGGACGGACCCCCGCCAGCCTCGGACGCGCTGCCACAGATCAGACATGTGCCGTCCTCATTCGGTCGTGATGCGGACGGCGGCGTCCGCGTCGAGTACGCGCCGGAGCGTGGTGTCGGCGTCCGGCCCGGTGGCGATGACATGCCCGGCGCGGTCCCAGGAGGACGCCCACGGCCGGACCTCGTCGCCCGCCGCGACGTCCACCTCCACGACCCGGACCCCGGGCAGTTCCTGTGCCTCGGCCACGCCGGAGACCTCCGTCACGGTGCCGGGCCCGGCGGCCAGGAACCGGATGGCCGAGGTCTGCTCGGCCGACCGGGGCAGCGTGACCGGGCGGCCGGCGAGCAGGTCGATCAGGGTCAGCCTGATCCGGGTGCCGTAGGCCAGGTCGTTGAGGTCGATCAGATAGTCGCCGGGGCAGCGGCCGGCGCATTCGACCAGCGTCGGACCGGAGTCGGTGAGAATCCACTCGGCGTGCAGGATGCCCGTCCGGTAGCCGGTGGCGTCGACCAGGGCCCGCATGGCCGCCCCGAACGCGTGCTGGGTGTCCTCGTCCAGCGGGGCGGGCAGCAGATGACCGAGTTCCACCGGGTACGGCCCGGGGATCACGGTCTTGGCCGTGACGTTCTGGAAGATGATCTCGCCCTGCCGCACCAGCGCCTCGACGCTGAACTCGGGCCCCTGAAGGCGTTCCTCGGCGAGGAACCGCCACGCCAGCTCCCGGTCGGGCACCTGCTCGTACTCGGCCGCGGACGAGGTCCGCTCCCATGCGCGCGCCGCCGAGGCCGCGTCGACCGAGTCCAGCAGCTGCACGCCGACGCTCGCCTGCCGGTTCGCCGGCTTGACCACCACGGGACCGTCACCGGCGAAGTCGAGGATGTCCTCGGGCCCGAACACCTCGCGCCAGCGCGGATTGCGCACGCCGGCGGCACCGGTGACCTCGCGCAGCCGGACCTTGTCCCGCAGCGCCTGCGCGGCCGCTTCGGTCGCGCCCGGCAGCCCGAGCTTCTCGGCCAGCGCGGCCGTCGCCGGCACCGCGTACTCCAGGCCCGGGACGACCGCGGCCACGGGGCGCACGGCCGTCAGTTCGGCCGCCAGGTCGAGGGCTCCGGTCGACTGCTGGTAGCTGGCCGGCACGATGCGGTCCAGGCAGTCGAAGCGGGCCGCCGCGTCCGACAGTTCCCGCTTGCGGATGATGTCGGGTTCCTCGATCACCACGACGGACCCGCTGGGCACGCTCGCGTCGATCGCGCGCAGGTAGGCCGCGTTGTAGCCGACAAACACCACCTGCGCGTCGGGGGCGGGGGTGGTCATGGGGACCTCCGGGTTGCTGGTTCGGACCACTGCATGGCCGCTGCCTTTCTGGGGTGGGGGGAGTCGTGAGCGACGGCGCTCATACGGCCGCCCCGAGCGCTCCGGCGTGGTCCGCTCGTACGGGTGTGCCGTCGATGACGACCTCGAGAGCGGCGAGCACCTCGGCGCACCGTCGGCGGGCCTCGTCGGGCGAGGCGCCGGAGACGATGACGTGTCCGTGCCGGCTCTTGGAGTCGCGGACCTCGGTCACGGTGTCGCCGGGGTGCAGCTTGAGGCTCAGCTCGTCGACGTGGTCGAGCCCGGCGGCCTTCTCCAGACCGCGGATCTCGTCGACGTGGCCCGGCGGGAAGGCGAAGAACCGGACGATGGCCGTCGCGGTCGCCTCGGCGGGCCTGGCCGGGGTGCCCGCCAGGCTCGCGAAGATCGCCTGTTCGATGTCGAGGCCGGTGGCCAGCTGGACGAGGCGGGGGATGCGGTCCCCGCCGAGCCGGGCCTGCGACTCGACGATGCGGGGGCCGGCCGCGGTCCAGATCACCTCGGTGTGCGCGGGCCCGAACCGGTACCCGCACGCGGTGAGCAGTTCGGTCGTCAGGTCCTCGACGGCCTGCCGGCGCTCCGGGGGCAGGGGCGCCGGATGGACGTGCCCCGCCTCCACGAACAGCGGCGGCGCGCCGAGCAGTTTCTCGGTGATCCCGACGATCCGGTGCTCGCCGTCCCGGCTCAGTGTCTCCACGCTGTACTCGGGACCGCGCAGATACTCCTCGACCAGGAACGGACCGTCGTAGTCGTACTGCTCGACGAGTGCCGTCCAGACCGCGAGGTCCGCCTCCTCCTGCCACAGGAACACGCCCCGGCTGCCGGCCAGTGCGGTCGGCTTGACCACGGCCGGGCGGCCGATGCGGCGGACCGCGTCCGGCACCTCGCGCCGGGTCGCCACCGCCTCGAAGGTCACGGGGGACAGTCCGCGTGCGGCGAGCAGGTCCCGCATGGCGTGCTTGTCGGTGAGGAACCGGACGGCCTCGGCCGGGTTGACCTCGACGTGGAGTTCCTCGGCCACCTCGTAGGCGGCGGCCATCGTCTCCTCGCGGCCGATGTGGTAGATCACCGAGGCGCGGTGCTCCTTCGCCACCTCGCGGATGGTGCGGCGCAGCAGTTCCTCGTCCCGGAAGTCGGCCGTGACGAACACGTCCGCCAGGGCGCGTACGTCGTCCAGGTACTCGGGCGTCTGCAGCCGCGGGTCCCAGATCGCGCCGACCCAGAACCCCTCGTCCTGTGCCTTGCGGACGAACTGGCGGTACGGCATCACCATCAGCAGGCGGGGCCGGTCGTCCACGGGCGCCGTCACCGGGTGCCCCCGGCCGCCTGCTCCTCGGCGACGCGGCCGAGCAGGCTCAGATAGCGCTCGCCGGTGTCGGGGAGCAGGGTCACGATGCGCTTGCCCCGGTTCTCGGGACGGGCGGCCACGACACCGCAGGCGTGGACGACCGCGCCGGAGGAGACGCCGACGGTGAGGCCGGCCTGCACGGCGAGCCGCCGGGTGGTGTCGAGGGCGTCGGCGTCGGCGACCGCGATCACCTCGTCGATGAGTTCGCGTTCCGTGGTGGGTGCGATGAAGCCGCCGTTGAAGCCGGGGATGGTGTGCGTGCCGGGCTCCCCGCCGGACAGCAGCGGCGAGCCGGCCGGCTCGACGGCGACGATCCGGACGTCGGGGTTGCGCTCCAGCAGGTAGCGTCCCGCGCCGCTGAGGGTGCCGCCGGTGCCCACTCCGCAGACGAAGACGTCGATCCGGCCCTCGGCGTCGGCCCAGATCTCCGGGCCGGTCGACTCGTAGTGCGCCCGGGTGTTGTCGGGGTTGTCGTGCTGGCAGCAGAACCAGGAGCCGGGGGTCTGGTCGTGGAGTTCCCCGGCCTTGTCGACGGCCGCCTGGTAGCCGCCGGTGTGCGGGGTGCGCACCACCTCGGCGCCGAGCGACCGGAGCATGGCGACGCGCTCCTGGGTCGCGTTGTCGGGCAGCACGATGACGCAGCGGTAGCCGCGGGCGGCGGCGAGGGCGGCCAGCGAGATGCCGGTGTTGCCGGACGTCGCCTCGATCACGGTGCCGTTGCCGGGGGTGAGCAGTCCGCGCTCCTCGGCGCCGCGCAGCATCGACAGCGCGGCCCGGTCCTTGCTGCTGGACCAGGGGTTGAACAGCTCCAGCTTCGCCAGGACCTCGGTCCCGGCCGGGACCCCGGCCAGGACGCGGTCCACGGGGAGCCGGAGCAGCGGGGTGCGGCCGATCAGGTCGACGAGGGAGTCGGCGACCGGGCGGGCGGTGACCGGCTCGGTCCTGATGTCGATCTCCTTGACGGCGGCCTCGGCGGTCCGCGCCGCGAGCTGGGCGGTCTCGGCGATCACGAGGACATGGCCGGCGCGGTCGCCGTTGCGGCGCGGCTCGCGCAGCACGGCGCCGGGCTTCGGCTTGACGACGACCTCCTCCACGCCGGGCAGCGCGGCGGCGCGCTCCTGGCCGGAGACCGACACCACCCGGCCCGGCCGGGCGATCAGGTAGCGGATGGCGGCGCCGGCGACGGGGTGCTCGGGCACGACCCGGGCCGGCAGCGGCTGACCGAGGTACTGCCGGGCCACCAGCTCCAGGGACTTGATGCCGAGGGCGCGGTCGGCCAGGTAGGTGATCTTGCCGCCGGCGGGCCGGGGGTTGATCTCGATGAGCTTGGGCCCCGCCTCCGTGACCTTGATCTCGACGTGGGCCATGCCCAGGTCGAACCCGCAGGCGCGCAGCGACTCCACGGCCAGGTCGCCGATGGCGGCCACCAGCTTGTCGGGCAGGCTGGAGGGGAAGCTGTGGGCCAGTTCGACGAAGTAGCCCTGGCCGATGACCGACTTGTCGGTGACGCCGAGGACCTCGTACCGGTCGCCGTCGGCGAGCACCTCGACGCTGACCTCGGGGCCGGTCAGGTACTCCTCGACCATCAGCTCGTGATAGCGGCTCTGGCCGCGGGTGTTCTCCACGCGGGAGCGGATCAGCTCGACGTGTTCGGCGGCCTGCTCGGCGGTCTCCACCAGCCGGACGTCGGCGCTGGAGGTTTCGTCGGCCGGCTTGACCACGCAGGGCAGGCCGATCTCGGCCGCGGCGGCCGCCGCCTCGGCGGGGGTCTGCACGGTGCGGAACGCCGGTATCGCGACGCCGAGTTCGGCGCAGCGCCGGCGCATCAGCGCCTTGTTGCGGGCCGTGGCGACGCCGTCGACGCTGACGGTGGGGAGCCCGAGGTGGACGGCGACCTCGGCGGCCACGACCACGTCGTACTCGGCCAGGGTCAGGAACGCGTCGAAGGGGTGCTCGGCACCGGCCCGGTGCACGTGCGGCAGGAGTTCCTCGAGGATGTTCGTCTCGCAGTGGACGATCTCGTCGACGTACTTCTCGAAGTAGGCCGGGCCGCCCGGTACTTCGAGGTAGCGGTCCAGGTCTCGGGTGAAGAACGTCACCCGGCAGTCGAGTTCCTTGATGATCTGCAGGCCCTCGAAGCCGGAACCGGAGAGGTTGCTCTCCAGTACACCGACGTGAGTCATCTGTGCCTCCGATGGCGTACCGACACGTGGTCGGGTTGAGATGCGGCGAACGTTGCGGGGTACTGCGACGAACGGGGTGGGGCCGGTGATCCGGGCGTCACCAGCACCCGGAGGTGGCCAGGGCGCGCAGCAGCTGGTCGGCGTCCTCGCGGTCCGCGGCCGAGGGCCGGGACACGATCTCGGCGGCGGGGGCCATCACGCGGGCCTTCGGGGGCACGTCGCCCAGGACGAGCGCCCCGGCGCCGATCAGCGCGTCGTGGCCGACGGTGACCGGGCCGAGCACGATGGCGTTGGTGCCGAGGACCACGCGGTCGCCGACGACGGGGTGGCGGCGGGCGCCGGGTTCGCGCCGTCCGTCCTTCCACCAGCCGACGGCGCCGAGGGTGACCTGGTGGAAGATCGTGACGTCGTCGCCGACCTCGGCGGTCTCCCCGATGACCACGGCGGCCCCGTGGTCGATGAAGACGCGCCGGCCGAGCCGGGCGCCCGGGTGGATCTCGATGCCACCGGTGAAGGCGCGTGCCAGGTAGGCGAGAAGCCGGGCGGTCTGCCGGTGCCCACGGGTGAACAGGACGTGGGCCACGCGGTGGGTCCACACCGCGGGCAGCGCGGGGTGCAGCAGGGCCTCCGCGCGGGTGCGGATCGACGGGTCTCGCGCGACGATCACGGAGAGGTCCTCCCTCATCCTGGTGATCACTGTGCGCATCGCGGTCCTCCGTGGTTCATGTCCTGAGGTGGTTCATGTCCTGGTGGGGGTGGGCAGTGTCGGATCCGGGCGCCCGGCTCAGTAGTTGGGGGCCTTGACCAGGTTTCCGGCGCCGTTCTTGATCTCCGGGACGTACACCCGCTCGTTCCAGACGTCCTGGGCCACCGGTTCGAGGGCGATCGAGACCGCGCCCTCGTCGACCGCGAAGGCCGTCCGGACGGCACTGGTGATCGCGTCGACCAGAGCGGTGACCTGTTCGGCCTCGAGGTTGTTGGGGAAATGCTTGATGCTGACGTGCGGCACTCCGGTGACCTTTCTGGTGAGTCGTGCGGCCTTTATGGCGCCGACGAGTTCGTCTATTCCGTTCGCGCGCAGCAACTCGTAATGATCGGCTTCGAGTCGGTGGAGCGCGGGAGGTGTGGTGGTGAGCGCTTCACCGGAGTCGATGAACGATTCCTGGTCGCCGGTCGCCCTGAATACCGTGACCGGCGCGGCGATGGTGCGCTCGGCGAGTTCGTGGGGGTCGTACTCGAAGAGGAATGTCCGCCGCACCACGCCGACGATCCTGCGTACCCATTCACGGTCCAGGTGCTCGAACCGGTCGCTGACGAAGGCGACGAAGGATTCCTCGTCGTGTGTCGCGGCAAGGCATTCCTCGACCGCCGACTTCTCCAGGTTTCCGGCGAACACCGAATACAGGATGGAGACGAAGGTGGAGTCGTCGAAGCCGGTCGAGGTCCGGCCGGCCACGTCACCGAGGAATTCCACGGGCGGTTTTCCGGGCGCGATGAGGATTACCTCGTCGACCTGCTCGCCGGCCTGCTCCAGCTGGTGGGCGGCCTCGAAGGCGAGCCGGGCCCCGAAGGAGTAGCCCCACAGGGTGTACGGGCCGGCTGGCTGGACCTGCCGGACGAGTTCGAGGTCCTGGGCGACCATCTCGGCGAACGTCTCGTATGGGGTCTCGTCCGCGTTGATGCCGTAGGACTGGACGCCGAGGAACGGCCGGTCAAGGTCGAGGCGGCCTGCCAGCAGCCGCAGGCTCATCGGGTAGCCGCCGAGACCGGGCCAGCAGAAGATGGGCCGACGGCCGTCCGCGGCGCGCAACCGCACCAGCCGGGAGGCCGCGGTGGCGGGCTCGCGGTCGACCCGCCGGGCCAGTTCGGCGATGGTCGGCGCGTCGAACAGCACCTGGAGCGGCAGGGCGGCGCCCAGCTCCTGGTTGATGCGGTTGACCAGGGAGACCGCGGTCAGCGAATGGCCGCCGGAGGCGAAGAAGTTGTCGCGGATGGAGACGCGCTCCTGCTTCAGCACCTTCGCCCATAGGGCGGCGATGGCCTCCTCGGTGGGGGTGCGCGGCGGGACGACGGGCGCCTCGGTGTCGTCGACGGCGGCCTTGTCGAGCTCGCGCAGGGCCTGGTGGTCGACCTTGCCGTTGGGGGTGAGCGGGAAGGCGTCGAGGACGGTGACCCGGTTGGGCACCATGTACGGCGGCAGGGCCGCTGCGAGGTTGTCCTTGATGATCTCGGCGGGACCCCGCATGTGCACGGAGTCCTCCTTCATGCCCTCGCTGAGCCGCTGCTGGGCGCTGATGCGGCCGCCGACGGCGAAGTAGGACGCGGTGTCCGGGCCGAGGCCGACGAGGTCCGCGATGCGCCGGGCCGAGGGCAGCGGGTTGCCGGTCTCGGAGCTGTACCCGGAGGACATCAGCCCGAGGTCCAGACCGTTCATCTGGAGGCGCTGGAGCTCCCGGCCGAGGTCGACGTAGCGCTGCCATGCCTCGGGCGCACTGCCGATCAGGCTGACCCCGAAGCTCGAACGCGCGTAGACCTCCTGGTTGATGGCGATGACATCCTGTTTGCGGACCAACTCGTCGCACACCCGCACCAGTTCGCCGGCGTGGTAGCGGTACTGGCCGTCGGCCAGGTCGGCGATGCGGCCCGGGTGGGCCTGCACATACAGGTCGACCGCGGCCGGCTCGGCCTCGGTGGCGGCCGTGCCGATGTCGTACGAGGCCAGGTAGTAGTCCTCGTCCGGGCAGCGCAGGACGTCCTTGACCGCCGGCTCCGCCGGGCGCGCGGCGATGCGCAGCCCGTAGGCGGGCAGGACGTGGTCGAAGAGGCCGACCATGTGACCGGCTTCGAACTGGAGGACTTCCTGGATGTTGTTGCGGTAGACGGGCTCGATGGCCGAGCGGCGCCCGATGAAGTGGGCCCGCAGCCGCGGCTCCCCGGCGGGGGCCGGGCCGATCAGTGTGAGCCGGTGTTCGACCGGGTGGTAGTAGTAGTGGCCCGCCTCCAGGCCCGCGATGCCGGACAGCTCCAGGTAGAGCTGGGTGGCGTACAGGGATCCGGGTGAGGCGTAGCCGTACTTGGCCAGCAGCCGCTCGCCGCTGGTGAACCGGCCGAACCAGCGCAGCAGCGTGCCGAGTTCGGTCAGGGTCAGGGTGTCGGGGTCCCGGGGCGCGGCTACTTGGTCTGTCGCGGGGGCGAGCAGGCGCAGGAGGTCCTGCCGGGTGACGTCGCCGCCCTCGTAGAAGCGGTACGTCTTGCGGGCGAAGACCGTCCGCCGCTGATCCGGCGTCGCGGCGCGTCCGGGCAGCTCGACGAACGGCAGGCCGTGCTCCTGGCGGACGCCCAGACCGGCGAGCTGGGCCTTGAGCTGGAGCTTGCTCTGCTTGGACTGGTGGTGGGCGCCGTGGTTGCCCTGGTCCATGACCGCGGCCCGGTGCGGGTCGAGTTCGACGAAGGCGATGAGGTTGGCGCCGACCCGCGTGTCGTCGCGGACCACGACCGCGGCCCGCTTGACCCAGTCGTGCTTCTCGATGGACACCTTGATCTCGTCCAGCTCGACCCGGAAGCCGCGCAGTTTGACCTGGCTGTCGGTGCGGCCGAGGAACTGCACGGTCCCGTCGTCGTTCCAGCGGGTCAGATCGCCGGTGCGGTAGAGGCGGGCGGAGTCCGGGTCGGTGGCGAACGGGTTGGGGAGGAACCGTTCGGCGGTCATGTCGGGGTTGTTGAGATAGCCCCGTGCCAACTGCCGCCCGGCTATGTGGAGTTCACCGGACTCGCCCGGCGCGACCGGTCGCCCGGCGGGGTCGAGGATGTGGAAGCTCATGCCGTGCACGGGCCGGCCGATGGCGATGTGGTCCGGGCCGTGCTGGACGGTTGCGCGGTCCACGGTGAGGGACGAGGCGTTGATCGTGGTCTCGCTGGGGCCGTAGAGGTTGACCAGTTCGGCGTCCGGCAGCGCGTCGAGCAGCTCGATCGCCAGGCTCTTGGTGAGTGCCTCGCCGCCGCTGAAGAGCTGGGTGAGCGAGACGCAGTCGGACAGCCGTCCGGAGTCGACGAGCGCCTGGAGCAGGGTCGGCACGCCCTGGAGCGTGGTCACCCGGTGCGTCTGGATCAGGTCGAGGAGACCGCCTGGGTCGGCGTAGACGCCTCGTTCGCTCATCACCACACCGCTGCCGCAGGCCGGGGCGAGGATCTCCCACTGGGCGGCGTCGAAGCTCAGCGGCGTCTTCTGGAGCACCGTCCGGCGTTCGTCCAGGCCCTGTTCACCGGCCAGCCAGCGCATCTGGCTGACGATGCTGCGGTGTTCGATGCCGATGCCCTTCGGGTTGCCCGTGCTCCCGGAGGTGTAGATGACGTAGGCCAGGGTGTCGCCGCGCGGGGGCCGCGGCGGACCGGCGACGGCGTCCCGGGAGGCCCTCGCCCCGGCCGCGGTGACGATCTGCGTGTGCGCGGGAGTGAGTGCGGACAGCCGGGAGACCAGGGACTCGTCCGTCAGGATGAGCTTGGTCCGGGAGTCCGCGATCATGTAGCGGACGCGCTCGTCCGGGTACTCCGGCGACAGCGGCAGATAGGGAGCGCCCGAGTGCAGGACGCCCCAGACGCTCGCCATGAGGTCGACGGACGGATCCATGAAGATCCCGACGGGTTCGTCCGTCGTCGCACCGAGGCCGCGCAGATGACCGGCCAGGGTCTCGGCGCGTTCACTGAGCTGCCGGAAGGTCAGTCGCTGGGTGCCGCACGAGACGGCGGTCCGATCGGGTCGGGCGAGCGCGGCCGCGCGCAGCATGTCTGGCAGGGACAATTCCTCGGACCCCATCGTTGTCGCCATCATCCTCGAACCTGGAATCAGTCACTTTGTGAGTGCATTTGGGCAAGGCAAAGGAATGGCATGGTCATGCCAAAGGTTGGGCAAGACCAGACCATGTCAGCGTCAGCAGCCGGAGTCGACCTCGATCAGCGCACGGGAAATTCCCCTGTCTCAGAATCGAGAAGGGCGCGACAAAGGACGGTTCTCTGGCTTTACGTCAGACAGAAAGCGCTTGGATGTGAATGAACGGTCGCCGACGGTCGGGGAAACTCCCTGCGACCACGGGGCGCGATAGAGGCGCTCAGACCGACTCGTACGCGGCGGGACATCGCGAACAGAAGCTCAGTGATCTACCACTGGGTTTCGCGAACATACCTTTCAATACCCCCCGATTGATGGGCCGGCTGGTGAAGCCGACCGTGATCATCATGCGATCAGCCTTCACTTTAAATCCAGTCGACCCTCGTTGTAAAACCCCGATTACGTCACATGGCACGGGTGTTGGCCGAATCACGATGCATGACGAGGTGTCATATGGGGGCGCTTCAGGGACAGTTCGGACAGACCTCGGCCGGGGGCGGTGGCCGGATCCAGCCACCGGTGAACGGTCACCCGCGACCGATAACCGACCACTATTCACTCAGTACATGTAGCGAGTGCATAATGATCGCCATGAGCACCCGCCACATCCTGCTGGGGCTGCTCGCCACGGGGCCGAGCCATGGCTACGACCTCAAGCGACGGCACGACGAACGCTTCCCGCAGGCCCGCCCGCTGGCCTACGGGCAGGTCTACACAACCCTTCAACGACTGGTCCGCGACGGACTCGCCGAGGTCGAGGGCACCGACTCGGACGGCGGACCGGAGCGCACCATGTACCGCTCCACCGTCGACGGACAGCGAGAACTCGCCACGTGGGCAGGGGAGATCACGCCGCCCGCGCCCTTCGTGACCAACGAGATCTTCGCCAAGGTCGTCGTCGCGATCCTCGCCGGCGGCGACCCGGAGGCGTATCTCAGCGCCCAACGCGCCGCCCACATGGTGCGGATGCGTGAACTCACCCAGGTCAAGACGGCCAAGGGCGCGGATCTCGCGACCGTGCTCTCGGCGGACTACGCCCTCAACCACCTCGACGCCGACCTCCGTTGGATGACCACCACGGCCGGCCGGCTGACCACCCTGACCGCGGAGGTCGACACAGCATGAGCAACGAAGTGCCGCTTCTGGCGGCCCGCGACCTCGTCAAGACGCACGGCAGGACCGAGGCCCTGCGCGGCGCCTCGGTCGAGCTGCGGGCCGGCGAGATCCTGGCCGTCACCGGCGCCAGCGGCAGCGGGAAGTCGACGCTGCTGCACTGCCTGGCGGGCATTGTCCGTCCGGACGGCGGCTCGGTCTCCTACGCCGGTGAGCGGCTCGACACCCTGCCCGAGAAGCGGCTGAGCGAGCTGCGCCGGACCGAGTTCGGGGTGGTCTTCCAGTTCGGCCAGCTGATCCCCGAGCTGACCGCACTCGACAATGTCGCCCTGCCGCTGATGCTGGCGGGCGCCGCGCGCGGGGCGGCCCACGAGAGGGCCGGTGAGTGGCTGGAGCGTTTCGGGGTGCGCGGGCAGGAAGGGCTGCGGCCCGGCGAGATGAGCGGCGGGCAGGCCCAGCGGACCTCGCTGGCCCGGGCCCTGGTCACCGAACCGAAGGTGGTCTTCGCCGACGAGCCCACCGGCGCGCTGGACTCGCTGGCGGGCGAGCAGGTGATGACGGCCCTGGTGCACACGGCCCGCGAGCAGGGCACCGCGGTCCTCCTCATCACCCACGACGCCCAGGTGGCGGCGTACGCGGACCGCGAGGCACGCCTGAGCGACGGCCTCGTGACGCCGACCGGGGTGACGGTGTGACGCCCGGCTCGCACCCCGCCAACGACGCCACAAGCGACACCGACCCGAACACCGGACCCGGCAGTCCCACCGACACCCAACCCCCACGCACCACGCAGCCCACCCCGGACACCACCGACACCCGAACGGCACGGACCGAACCGACCACACAGCCCACCCGGACCGCACCGGACACGCGACCCGGCGGACCACCCGAGAACACCAAGACCCAACCCCCACGCACCACGCGGCCCACCCCGGACACCCGGCCCGGCGGACCCGCCGAGAACACCAAGACCCACCCCCCGCAGGCCACCCCCACCACACACCCCACCCGCACCACCCCAGGCACCCGGCCCGACAGCCCCACCGACAACACCGACACCCGGACGCCACGGACCGAGCCGACCACACAGCCCACCCGCACCGCACCGGACACCGGACCCGGCAACTCCCACATCCGGCCCCCGCGGACCGAGACGGGCGGCCGGTCCGGTGGCACGCGGCCCGGTCTGCACGGCGACCCGACCAGAGACGGCACTATGCGATCACCACACACCACTCCCCCCACCCGGCCCGGCGGCATGAGCACCCAGGGCCCCCGGTCGGGCCGGCTGCCCGGCGGCAGCGGCTCCCTGGGCTCCGACCTCCGCCTCGCCTGGCTGCTCACCCGCGGTTCCGACCGGCGGGAGTGGTGGCGGGTCGGGCTCACGGCGGTGGGCGCGGGGCTCGCGACCGGGTTCGCGCTGGCCGCGGTGAGCCTCGCCGCGCTCCAGGGCCGCTACCACGTGTCCGTGGGCGCGGGTCTCCTCGACGACCCCGGCACCCGCTCCGGCGTCATCGTCGTCCTGCTGCTCCTGCTGATCCCCGTCCTCGGCTTCCTCGGCCAGTGCGCCCGTATCGGCGCCGTGCACCGCGACCGGCGACTGGCCGGGCTGCGGCTGGCGGGGGCCTCGGCCGGGCAGGTGCGGCGGATCGCGGCACTGGAGACCGGGCTGGCCTGTCTGCTCGGCTCGCTGCTCGCCACGGTCGCCTCGGTCGTGGCACTGCTGGGCCAGTGGCAGCACCCGACCTGGCTCGCCTGGGCCGGGATCACGCTGGTCGCCCTCGGTGTGCCGGTGCTCGGCGCCGCGGCGGGTGTGCTGGCGCTGCGCCGGGTGGTGGCCTCGCCGCTCGGCTGGGTCCGCCGGGTGCGGACGGGGTCGGGGCGCGGGTTCTGGGCGCTGTTCGCCGGCGGGGTGCTGGTCGTGGCGGCGGTGGCGCTGGCCGCGACCCGCAGCACGTCCTCGGGTATGCCCGGCGACGGCGGCTCGTACGCGAACGGGCCGCTGCTCGTGGCCGGGGCGCTTGTCCTGGTCGGCGCGGCCGCGGTGGGGATCACCGGAGCGGTGGCCACGCTGACGGGCCGGTGGCTGGCCCGCCGGGCCCGGACCGCGGCGACCCTGATCGCGGCGGAGAGGCTGCACGACGACCCCTGGGCCGCGGCCCGCACCCATGCGGCGGTGCTGCTGGTGACGGTCGTCGGGACGGGTTTCGTGGGCGTGCGACAGGTGCTGCTCGCCGAGCTGGACTCCAGGCAGCCCGGCGGGCTTTCCGCGAGCATGTCGTACTACACCACCGGCGTGAACCTGGTCGCCGCCGCGATCGCCGCCACCCTCGTGATCACCCTCTCCGGCCTCGCCGTCGGCACCGCCGAGTCGCTGGCCACCCGCCGCCGCGGCCTGGCCGCGCAGACCGCCGCCGGGGTGCCGCAACGGGTGCTCGGCCGGGCGCTGCTCCTGGAGACCGCGCTGCCGCTCGCACCCGCCCTGCTGCTGGGCGGCGCAGGCGGCATGGCGATCGGCGTCTGGTACTCCCGGATCCCCGAGGACGGGCCCGCCGTCACGCCGTACGCCGCGCTCCTGGTCCCCTTCGCGGTGTACGCCTGCTGTCTGCTCGCCGCCGCCACTTCACTCCCGCTGCTGCGCCGCTCCCTGAATCCCGCGGAGCTGCGCTACGCGTGAGCGGTGAAACGACCGGTCCCGGGGGCACGGGGGACCCCCGGGACCGGTGCGCAACCGTCCGCGGCAACACGAAGGCCCGGATCGTCGTCAGGCAGAGATGCCGTCGATCCGGGCCATGGCGTCTTCCGCGCCGTACGGTTGCAAGTACGGCAGCCAGCGCGGGTCCCTGTGTCCGGTCCCGATGATGCGCCAGGCCAGACCGGTGGGCGGGGCGGGTTTGTGGCGCAGCCGCCAGCCGATTTCGAACAGGTGTCGGTCGGCCTTCACGTGGTTGCAGCGGCGGCAGGACGCCACCACGTTGTCCCAGACGTGCTTGCCCCCGCGGCTGCGCGGGATGACGTGGTCGACGCTGGTTGCGACGCCACCGCAGTACATGCACCGGCCCCCGTCGCGCGCGAAGAGCGCCCTGCGGGTCAGAGGAACGGGCCCCCGATAGGGAACCCGGACGAATCGCTTGAGCCGGACCACGCTTGGTGCGGGGACTGTGACGGTTGCGCTGTGCATGAAGGCGCCGGATTCCTCGAGGGAGACCGCTTTGTTCTCCAGAACGAGGACGAGCGCGCGTCGGAGCGGTACGACGCCCAGTGGCTCGTACGACGCGTTGAGGACCAGGACATGCGGCACGGATGCCTCCTTGGGCGTCGGCGGCGCGTGGCTCGCGCCGGGACGATCTGTAGTCAGTGTCCCCTCATGCCTGGTGGAAACGCCACCATCTCCTGGTAACGGGCTGAGAGTGTTTTCGACCACACCTTTCTTCATCCCCAGGTGAGGACGGTCTCTCCCCCGAACATTGCAACGATCCACACACGATGCACCGTTAGTGTGGTGGGTCTGCCGCCCGGTGACCTTTCCGTGACCTTCACGATCTTTGACCGCCGTACCGGGAGGCAGGCGCTGCACCTGGAGGTACCTGCCGTGTCGTTGTCCGCCGCCCTGTCGGCCGCGGTGTCGCCGTCCCCGTCCCCCTCGGACTCGTCGACGCCCGCCGTCCCCTCTCTTCAGGATGCCCAGGAGAGCGCGACGAACGCCGCCAGCTGGGTCGAGCAGAACTGGTCGACCTGGCTGGCGATCGGTCTGCGCGTCCTGCTGATCCTGGTGATAGCGGCGGTGCTGAGATTCGTGGTGCGGCGGTCCATCACCAAGCTGATAGACCGCATGAACCGCACGGTCCAGGCGGTCGACGGCACGGCCCTCGGCGGCCTCCTGGTCAACGTCGAGCGGCGCCGTCAGCGCTCCCAGGCGATCGGCTCGGTGCTCCGCTCGGTGGCGAGCTTCATCATCATGGGCACCGCGGCCCTGATGATCCTCGGCACCTTCGAGATCAACCTGGCCCCGCTCCTCGCCTCCGCGGGTGTGGCGGGCGTCGCGATCGGTTTCGGCGCCCGCAACCTGGTCACCGACTTCCTCTCCGGTGTCTTCATGATCCTGGAGGACCAGTACGGCGTCGGGGACACCGTCGACGCGGGCGTGGCCTCCGGCGAGGTCATCGAGGTCGGCCTGCGCGTGACGAAGCTCCGCGGTGACAACGGCGAGATCTGGTACGTCCGCAACGGCGAGGTCAAGCGGATCGGCAACCTCTCGCAGGGCTGGGCGACGGCGGCCGTGGACGTCACGGTCCGGGCCGACGAGGACCTGGACAAGGTGAAGGCGACCCTCGACGACGTCGCCGAGCGGATGAGCAAGGACGAGCCCTGGAACGAGCTGCTCTGGGGCCCGATCGAGGTCCTGGGCCTCGACAACGTCCTGCTGGACTCGATGGTCGTCCGCGTCTCGGCGAAGACCATGCCGGGCAAGGCCCTGACGGTCGAGCGCGAACTCCGCTGGCGCGTCAAGCGGGCGTTCGACGCGGCCGAGATCCCCATCGTGGGCGGCCCGGCCGTCCTCACGGACGCCACCCCGGCCGTCGACCCGACGGCGGGCGTGGCGGCCCCGTCGGTCCACGCGAACACCTCCGCCCCGCCGGCCTAGGGCGGCCACTGCGGGCCTGGTGAAGCCCGGCCGCGGAACCGCGCCCCGTAAGGGGCGCGAGGAACTGCGCGACCAGCCCCCACCGCCCCGCGGGTTTGTCACCGCCTCGCCGACAGGACGCTCAGCGCCGCCCGCGCGCAGCCCAGCGGGCCCTGCGGCCCGGAGCCGACCGGCACGCCTTCACCTGCGGAAAGCCTGAGCCCGACGACGGCGTGACGGCTCCCGAAATAATCTTGTTCACACCTTCTCCTCATTCCCAACACCACCCCGCGCCGCTTAGGTTCAGGCCATCAGCGGGTCCTTGTTCTGAGCGCAACGCCCAGGGGCCCGCCCTGAATGTGGGGAAAAGCATGAGAAAGCTCGCCATAGGCGCCGTCGTCTCCGGTGCCCTGGCTCTGTCCGCGCTGGCCGTGCCCGCCGCCCAGGCCGCCACGCCGGACCTCGTCTTCGCGGACGTCGTCGTGAACAACGGCAAGGCGATCGTCGTGGGGACCAGCAACGAGGTGACGGTCCCGGTGACGTACACCATGACCCGTCCCGCCGGCCTGACGATCGACTACAAGAACAACGCGGCGGGCGTCCTGCTCTACCGCGGCTCGCTCGCGTCCTACGAGAACGAGATCGAGAGCGACGCCTCGCCCGCCTGCACCACCACGGCGACGACGGACACCACGGTGACGGAGTCCTGCTCCGACACCCTCACCGTCGACCCGTCCTTCGACCTCTTCGAGGCCGCGGACGCCACCACCTGGAAGGTCGGCGGCTTCTACGGTCAGGTCACCGCCGACGAGGACGACTCGGACGACAAGGTCAGCTTCGAGTACGGCTTCGCGGCCTGGGGCAACAAGGGCACCGCGAAGATCCAGCGCGCCGCCAAGGTCACCGCCAACGCCTCGCCGGAGCCGGTGAAGAAGGGGAAGACCATCACGGTCACCGGCAAGCTGACCCGCGCCAACTGGGAGACCGGCACCTACAGCGGCTACGTCTCGCAGCAGGCCACCCTGCAGTTCCGCGCCAAGGGCACGGAGACCTACAGCACCGTCAAGACGGCGACCTCCTCGAGCGGCGGCTACCTCAAGTCGACCGTGACGGCGTCGAAGGACGGCTACTACCGCTACGTCTTCGCGGGCACCGCCACGACCGCCGCCGCGAAGGCCACCGGCGACTACATCGACGTCCAGTAGTCACCCCCGCACCACCCCTGACCGCCCCCGCAGGTAACGACTCCGTTTCCTGCGGGGGCGGTTTGTTCTGCCCCCCTTGACTCCCCCACGACCCGGACCTATGTTCCCTGCATCCGATAGGAAACCTTCCTAACAGTTGCCTTCCGTAAAGTCTGCTGCGGAACCGTCCCGGGAGAGGGGGTACACATGGCCGGCACCCCGAGCACCCTGCGCGCCATGAACGACCGCGCCGCACTGGACCTCCTCCTGGAGCACGGCCCGCTGTCCCGCACCCGGATCGGCAAGCTCACCGGCCTCTCCAAGCCCACCGCCTCCCAGCTCCTGGCCCGCCTGGAAGCCGCGGGACTGGTCCTCGCCACCGGCACCACCGAGGGGCGACCCGGACCCAACGCCCAGCTGTACGAGGTCAATCCGGCCGCCGGACACGCCGCCGGACTCGACGTCACCCCCGAACGCATCCTCGCCGCCGTCGCCGACATCACCGGCCGCACGGTGGGGTCGTACGAACTGCCCACCCCCGGCAGACGCCCCGCACAGCCCGTCGTCCAGCAGGTCACCGACGCCCTCGACGGTGCCGTGAAGGCGGCCGGGCTGGCCCGCGCCGACGTCCACCGCCTCGTCATCGGCACCCCCGGCGCCTTCGACCCCAACACCGGCCGGCTGCGCTACGCCTCCCACCTCCCGGGCTGGCACACCCCGGCCCTGCTCGACGAACTGGCCGCCGCGCTGCCGATGCCGGTGGAGTACGAGAACGACGTCAACCTCGTCGCCGTGGCCGAGCAGCGGCTCGGTGCCGCGCGCGGTCACGAGGACTTCGTCCTGCTGTGGAACGAGGGCGGCCTCGGCGCGGCCCTCGTCCTCGGCGGCCGGCTGCACCGCGGCTGGACCGGCGGCGCCGGCGAGGTCGGCTTCCTGCCCGTGCCGGGTGCCCCCCTGGTCCGGCAGGTCACCAAGGCCAACAGCGGCGGCTACCAGGAACTCGCCGGCTCGCAGGCCATCCCGAAGCTCGCCCGCGAACTGGGGGTCGACGACATCCCCAGCGGCCCCTACGCCGAGGTCGCCGCCGCCCTCGTACAGCGGGCCGCGGAGTCCGAAGACCCCCGCCACCAGCGTCTGCTGGAGACCTACGCGACCCACCTCGCCACCGGTCTCGCCTCCCTCGTCTCCGTTCTCGACCCCGAACTCGTGGTCCTGAGCGGCGCCTCGCTCGCCTCCGGCGGCGAGGTGCTGCGTTCCCTCGTCCAGTCCGAGCTGGCGGAGCTGGCCGCGGCCAGGCCCAAGCTCGTCCTCGGCGACGTACCCGAACACCCTGTGCTGCGCGGCGCGCTGGAGAGCGCGCTGGCGGCCACCCGCGACGAGGTCTTCGACACCTCGCGCTGAGCCCTCACCCCCGGTAAGCCCCCCTCTCGTCCCGGCCCTCTCATCCGTTCCCCGCCCCAGGGAGACCTCGCCATGCCCAAGCGCGCCCGAATAACGGCTTTTGCCCTGATCGCCTCCGCGGCCCTTCTCACCACCTCCGCCTGTACCGGCCAGTCGAGCACCGGCGCCGACGACGACGCCTCGAAGGAGACGACCCTCAACTTCTGGCACGCCTGGAGCGCGCCCGCCGAGGTGAAGGCGGTCAAGTCCCTGATCGCCGGCTTCGAGAAGGCGCACCCCAACATCCACGTCAACGTCGTCGGCAACATGACGGACGACAAGATCAACCAGGCGCTGCGCGCGGGCGGTTCCAAGGCGCCCGACGTGATCTCCTCCTTCACCACCAACGCCGTCGGGAAGTTCTGCTCCTCCGGCGCCCTGGTCGACCTCGACCCGTTCTTCGAGAAGTCCGGCATCGACCCGGCCAAGACGTTCCCGACGGCGATGAGCGAGTACACCCAGTTCGAGGGCAACCGCTGCACGGCGCCCCTGCTCGGTGACGCGTACGGCCTCTACTACAACAAGACCGCGTTCGAGAAGGCGGGCATCAGCGGTCCGCCCAGGACGTGGTCCGAGTTCGAGGCCGACGCCAAGAAGCTGACGATCAACCAGGGCGACAGCTACAAGCAGCTCGGTTTCATGCCGAACTACCACGGCTGGGAGACCACGACCGAGCACTACATGGGCCAGTTCTCCCCGACGTACTTCGACAAGAGCGGCAAGTCGACGCTCGCCACGGACCCGGCGGTGTCCTCCGCCTTCACCCTCCAGAAGAAGCTGGTCGACGAGCTCGGCGGCTACCAGAAGCTGGAGAAGTACCGCACCAAGCTCGGTGACGAATGGGGCCCCAAGCACCCCTTCCACACCGGCCAGGTGGCCATGCAGCTCGACGGCGAGTGGCGTCTCGGCATGGCCCTGGAAGCAAAGCCCGACTTCGAGATCGGCGTCGCCCCGCTGCCCGTCCCCGACGACCAGGCGGACCAGTACGGCAAGGGCTACATCACCGGCACGATCACCGGCATCGCCGCCACCAGCAAGAAGCAGAACGCGGCCTGGGAGCTGGTCAAGTACATCACCACGGACACGGACGCGGTGGTGGACTTCTCCAACGCCATCCACAACGTGCCCTCGACCCTCGCGGCCCTGAAGTCCCCGAAGCTGAAGTACGACCCGCGCTTCAAGACGTTCCTGGACATCGCGGCGAACCCGCACTCCACGACAAGCCCCGCCTCCCTCAACGGCGGCGTCTACCTCACCACGATCCAGAACTTCGGCTACCAGTACGAGAGCGGCAAGACCAAGGACCTCAAGACAGGCCTCGCCGCCGCGGCCCAGCAGATCGACACGGACATCGCGCAGGCGAAGTAGCGATGAGCAGCAACACACTGAGGTCGAAGCGCCGCCGCTCGGCGCTGCGCACCGCCGCCTTCATGTCGCCCTGGCTGATCGGCTTCGTGGTCTTCTTCGCGTACCCGATGATCTCGACGCTCTACTTCTCCTTCATGCACTACGACGGCTTCAAGCCGCCGACATGGAGCGGGACGAAGAACTGGACCTACGTCTTCGAGAGCTACCCCTACTTCTGGCCCGCCCTGCGCAACACCCTGTGGCTGGTGGTGATCACGGTGACCCTGCGGGTCCTCTTCGGACTCGGCATCGGTCTCCTCATCACGAGGATCAGGACCGGCACGGGTGTCTTCCGCACCCTCTTCTACCTGCCCTACCTGGCCCCGCCGGTCGCGGCCACGATGGCCTTCGCCTTCCTCCTCAACCCCGGTACGGGCCCGGTCAACTCGATCCTGGAGAAGACCGGCATCCCGGCCCCCGGCTGGTTCAACGACCCGAGCTGGTCCAAGCCCGCCCTCACCCTGCTGTTCCTGTGGGGGGTGGGCGACCTGATGGTCATCTTCATGGCCGCGCTGCTCGACGTGCCCAAGGAGCAGTACGAGGCGGCGGAGCTGGACGGGGCCTCGGCGTGGCAGCGGTTCCGGTTCGTCACCCTCCCCAACATCTCGCCGATCATCATGTTCGCGGTGGTCACCGGGGTGATCGCGGCGATGCAGTGCTACACCCAGCCGCTGGTCGCCGGAAAGGTCGCCTCGGGTGTGATCCAGGGCGCGGGCACCATGTTCGAGCCCGGCTACCCGGACAAGTCGACCCTGACCCTCCCCCAACTCGTCTACAACCTGGGCTTCCAGCGCTTCGACTACGGCTCGGCCTGTGTCGTGGCCCTCGTCCTCTTCGCCCTCTCCATGGCCTTCACCGCGATCCTGATGCGGCGCCGCGGCGGTCTCATCCAGGCAGGTGACTGACGCATGACCCAAGTACTGGACCGGCCGGCGGAGTTGAAGACCCCGGCCTCCCCCGCCGAACGCACGGCCCGCCGCAAGGCCCTCCTGGAATGGATCGCGATCCACTCCCTCGGCATCGCCGCGGCCCTGTTCTTCACGCTCCCCTTCGTGTTCGTCTTCCTCACCTCGCTCATGAGCGACGACCAGGCCCTGAGCCGGGACCTGATCCCGCACACCTGGGAGTGGGCCAACTACCGGAAGGTCTTCGACACCCCGGGCTTTCTGACCTGGTGGAAGAACACGCTTCTCTACGCCGGGCTCGGCACCGTCCTCGTCGTCGTGTCGTCGGTCCCGGTGGCGTACGCGCTCGCCAAGTTCCGCTTCCGGGGCCGCAGTCTCTCCCTGATGCTGGTGATCTCGATGATGATGCTGCCGCCGCAGGTGGTCGTCATCCCGATGTACCTGTTCTGGGCGAAGCAGCTGGACCTCTCCGGCACCCTGTGGCCGATGATCATCCCGCTGGCCTTCGGGGACGCCTTCTCGATCTTCCTGCTGCGCCAGTTCCTGATGACGATCCCCAACGAGTACCTGGACGCGGCGAAGGTGGACGGCTGCGGGGACCTGCGCACCCTGCTGAAGGTCGTCCTGCCCATGGCGAAGCCGGGTATCGCCGCGGTGGCCCTCTTCCAGTTCTTCAACGCCTGGAACGACTACTTCGGCCCCCAGATCTACGCCTCGGAGAACCCGGGCGCCTGGACGCTGAGTTACGGCCTGGAGTCCTTCAAGGGCGCCCACCACACCGACTGGAACCTGACCATGGCCGCGACCGTGCTGGTCATGGCCCCCGTGATCCTCGTGTTCTTCTTCGCCCAGAAGGCGTTCGTGGAGGGTGTCACGCTCACCGGAGTAAAGGGGTGACCCACATGCTGCGTCTCCCCGGGGGACAACCCCCGGACCCCCGGCCGATCAAGACCATCCCCGGCGCCCGAAAGCGAGGGTCCCTCCAGTGAAACTCACCGTGGTCGGCGGAGGCTCGACCTACACACCCGAACTCATCGACGGCTTCGCGCGGTTGCGGGACACCCTCCCCATCGGGGAACTGGTCCTGGTCGACCCGTCGGCGGACCGTCTGGAGCTGGTGGGCGCCCTGGCCCGCCGTATCTTCGCCCGGCAGGGCCACCCGGGCCGGATCGTGACGACCTCCGACCTCGACGCGGGCGTGGACGGCGCCGACGCGGTGCTCCTCCAGCTCCGCGTCGGCGGCCAGGCGGCCCGCCAGCAGGACGAGACCTGGCCGCTGGAGTGCGGCTGCGTGGGCCAGGAGACCACCGGCGCGGGCGGCCTCGCCAAGGCGCTGCGCACGGTCCCGGTGGTCCTGGACATCGCGGAGCGGGTCCGCCGTACGAACCCGAACGCCTGGATCATCGACTTCACCAACCCGGTCGGCATCGTCACCCGGGCCCTGCTCCGGGCCGGCCACAAGGCGGTGGGCCTGTGCAACGTGGCGATCGGCTTCCAGCGCAAGTTCGCGGCCCTGCTCGACGTGGCACCGCCGGAGATCTTCCTCGACCACGTGGGCCTCAACCACCTCACCTGGGAGACCGGCGTACGCCTGGGCGGCCCCGAGGGCAAGGACGTACTGCCCGACCTGCTGACCGGGCACGGCGAGGCGATCGCGGCCGATCTGCGGCTGCCCCGCGCGCTCCTCGACCGCCTGGGCGTGGTCCCGTCGTACTACCTGCGCTACTTCTACGCACACGACGAGGTCGTACGCGAACTGCGGACCAAACCCTCCCGGGCGGCCGAAGTGGCCGCGATGGAACAGGAGTTGCTCCGGCTGTACGCCGACCCGGCGCTGGACGAGAAGCCGGAGCTGCTCTCCCGGCGGGGCGGCGCCTTCTACTCGGAGGCGGCGGTGGACCTGGCGGCAGGCCTGCTCACCGGCACCGGAAGCCCGTACCAGGTGGTGAACACCTACAACCACGGCACGCTGCCCTTCCTCCCCGACGACGCGGTGATCGAGGTGCAGGCGGCGGTGGGCCGGAGCGGCCCGACCCCGCTGCCGGTCCAGACCGTGGACCCCCTCTTCGCGGGCCTGACGGCGGCGGTGACGGCCTACGAGGACCTGGCCCTGGATGCGGCCCTGCGCGGCGGCCGCGACCGTGTCTTCCGCGCCCTGCTCTCCCACCCCCTGATCGGCCAGTACGCGTACGCCGAAGAACTCACCGACCGACTGATCGCACACAACCGGGAGCATCTCGCGTGGGCATGACCGCACGTGTCCTCGCCATAGACGCGGGCAACAGCAAGACCGACGTCGCGGTCGTGACGGCCGACGGAACCGTCCTGGCCACCGCGCGCGGCGGGGGATTCAGGCCACCGGCGGTGGGGGTGCGGGCCGCGGTGGACGCGCTCGCCGGACCGGTGGACGAGGCCTTCACGGCGGCCGGGATCACCTCGGTGGACCATGTCTCGGCCTGTCTGGCCAACGCCGACTTCCCGGTCGAGGAGGAGCAGTTGGCCGCGGCCCTGCACGCGCGCGCGTGGGGAAGGTCGGTGGAGGTCCGCAACGACACCTTCGCCATCCTGCGGGCGGGTGTCACCGAACCCCGCGGTGTGGCGGTCGTCTGCGGCGCCGGCATCAACTGCGTGGGCATGCGCCCCGACGGCCGCACCGCCCGTTTCCCGGCGCTGGGCCGCATCTCCGGCGACTGGGGCGGCGGCTGGGGTCTGGCCGAGGAGGCCCTGTGGCACGCGGCGCGGGCGGAGGACGGCCGAGGGGAGCCGACGGCCCTCTCCCGCACCCTTCCGTCCCACTTCGGCCACGCCACCATGCTCGCCCTCATCGAGGCCCTGCACCTGGAGCACATCGAACCGGCCCGCCGCCACGAACTGGCCCCGGTCCTGTTCAGCACGGCGGCGGACGGGGACCCGGTGGCCCGCGCCCTGGTGGAGCGTCTCGCGCAGGAGGTGGCGACGATGGCCACGGTGGCCCTGACCCGCCTGGACCTGCTGGCGGAGGAGACACCGGTCCTGCTGGGCGGCGGCATCCTGGCGGCACGCCATCCCCAACTGGACGACGGCATACGGGACCTGCTGGCGGCCCGCGCCCCCAAGGCCGTACCGCGGGTGGTGACGGCGAGCCCGGTGCTGGGAGCGGCCCTGCTCGGCCTGGACGGACTGGGGGCGAACGCGGCGGCACAGACCCGGGTCCGGAGGTACTACGACGCCTGACGCGCCCTGACACCACCCCCGAAACCCGAACCTGGAACCGAACAGATTCCCCCCGCGTGTGAATGGGCAGGGGGTGGTGCGGGGTGCCGAGCAATGCCGGAAACCCGCGCACCGCACTGCAATCCGATCAAGATCCAGTGAAGGCCGGTGCGGATGTCGGTCCCGGCAGCGATACTTGCCGCGACGGATGACCATGGGGGAGGTCAACAGTGACACACCCGCCGAAAAGCAGCGCGGCACCACCACCGGTACCAGGCATGCCCACCATGCCCGCGGTGCCACCACAACCGACGTATTCCAACGGCTCACCGGGCGGCTCCCCCACACCCGCCCCACCGCCGGAGCCCCGGCGCACCGCGTTCGCCGAGGGCGTCGACCGGCTGCGCGCCGCGGCCACCACCGAACCCGGCCGGCTGCGGATCATCGGCGCCTTCCTCGCCGCCCTTGTGGTGGCCTTCGGCGCGGTCACCGCCTGGCAGATGACGGACCGCGCGGCGGCCGCCGACGACGTCCTGAACAAGAGCCAGCCGCTCAGCAGCGCCGCCGCCGACATCTACCGCAGCCTCGCCGACGCCAACACCACCGCCTCCGGCAACTTCCTGGCGGGCGGCCAGGAGTCGGCCGCGTCCCGCGAACGCTACGAGAAGGACATCGACCGGGCCGCGGCCGGCCTCGTCAAGGCCGCCGCGAACTCCGACCCCGGCTCCGCAGCCGCCGCGACCGTCTCCGAGCTCAACCGTCTGCTGCCGCAGTACAAGGGCTATGTGGAGCGCGCGCGGACCAACAACCGCCAGGGCTTCCCCGTCGGCGGCGCCTGGCTGCGCTTCGCCAACGAGACGATGCAGAACGACATGCTCCCGGCGGCCGAGGACCTGTACAAGAAGGAGAACCAGCGGCTGCGCGCCGACTACGCCGACGCGACGCCCTACCCCTGGGCCGCGATCGGCCTCGGCGTCCTCGCCCTGGCCGCGCTCGCCTGGGCCCAGCACCGCAACTACCAGCGCACCAACCGCCTCATGAACCACGGTCTGGTGGCCGCGACGGCCACCGCGACGGTCGTCATGCTGTGGCTCGTCGTGGGCCACAGCGTCGCGCGCGCGGGCCTGAACGACTCCTACGACCACGGTGTCCGCTCGCTCAACGTGCTGCACGACGCCCGCATCGCCTCTCTCAAGGCGCGCGGCAACGAGAACCTGACCCTGGTGGCCCGCGGCGCCGAGACGAAGACGGTCAAGGACGCCAACGGTGAAGACGTGAGCGTGGACGCCTACGACTACGACTTCGACACCGACATGAAGACCCTCGGCAAGGGCCTGACGGAGGCCGCGAAGCTCGCCGACGACGGCTCCGGCAAGAAGCCGGTCACGGCCGCCGAGGGCAACATGAAGGTGTGGAAGGAGCGGCACGGCGCGGCCCGTGAACAGGACGAGTTCGGCAACTACGACGCGGCCCTGAACCTGGTCATCGGCGCCAAGGGCGCGACGGGCGAGTGTTTCGACAGCGTCGACGACAACCTCGCCAAGGCGCTCGATCACGAGGAGGCCGAGTTCGAGCAGGCGGCCGGCGACGGCCGGGGCGCGATGACGGGGCTCCCGGTGGGCGCCGCCGTGCTCGCCGTCCTGGGCGCGGCCGGCGCACTTCTCGGCATCGGCCGCAGGCTGTCGGAGTACCGGTGAGAGGGGGCAAGCCGATGCGAGCACCGCACGCACCGAAGGCACGGCGTACACGACGTGGGCGAGCACTGCGGACCGGTCTGAAGGGCTGGGGCGGGGTCGCCGCGATGGCGGTCGTCTGCGCACTCGCGGTCACCTTCGTCCTGCTGCTGCCGCTGACCCAGTCGTCCGGCGGGGGCGGGAGCACCGGCGGCCCGGGCGTGGCCCACGGCATCCAGGCGAGGGCCGAGAACGATCCCTGCCTGGTCCCGCAGATCAAGAAGGCCCCGGAGAAGCAGACGCTGTCCCCGTCGGGCGCGGACGGCGACACCATCAAGAAGATCAAGGCCCGCGAGGGCGAGAAGCGCAAGCTGATCGTCGGCGTCGACCAGAACAGCTACCGCTGGGGCTACCGCGACCCCAACAACGACGAGGACGGCAACACGCTGGAGGGCTTCGACATCGACCTGGTGCACCGGATCGCCCAGGAGATCCTCGGCGACCCGAACGCCGTCCAGTTCAAGGCGATCCCCACCAACCAGCGCATCCCGGCGATCCAGTCGGGCCGGGTCGACATGGTGGTCCGCACGATGACCATCAACTGCAGCCGGATGGCCGACGTGGCCTTCTCCGCCCCGTACTTCAAGACGGGACAGCAGGTCCTCGCGCCCAAGTCCTCGCCGATCACCGGCCCCGATGGCTCCCTCGCCGACAAGAAGGTCTGCACGGCGGCGAGTTCGACGGCCAACTCCGAGCTGAAGGCGCGCCAGAAGGCCGGCGAGCTCCCCAGGACCACCGACATCACCTCCACCGTCGTCCCCAACCAACTCGACTGCCTGGTGCGGATCCAGCTCGGTGAGGTCGACGCCGTGGTCACCGACGGCGCGCTCGCCGCGAGCCAGGCCGCGCAGGACCCGACGGTCGAGCTCAAGGGCGACGCCCCCTTCACCACCGAGTACTACGGCGTGGCGATGAAGCTCGACGCCGACGATCTGGTACGCCGGGTCAACCAGATCCTGGTGGACTACCGCAAGGACACCGCGAACGGCTGGCAGGCGTCGTACGAGAAGTGGCTGTCGGCGACACTGGGAACGGACTCGGCGAAGTCCGAACCCCCGGCTCCGGAGTACCTGCGCAAGAGCTGACACGGAGCGACCCCACCCCCACATACAACGCGAACCCAACCCCGACAACGCAGCAGCGAGAGGTGATCGATGGGCGTCACGGGACCCCCCGGGCCGGTGATGGACCGGGACGAGGTGGACCGTGCGCTGGCGCGGCTCGGCGCGGAGTACGAGGCGATCGAGACCTCACTCCTCGCCCTGCAGGACCACTCGGGCCGCAGACTGCTCGAGGGCGCCGCGCTCACGGGTGTCACCAAGGAGCGCTGGACGTCCGCGGAGGCGTCGATCACGCTGCTGTGGGCGTACTTCGACGCGTACACGGACGCGTTGCGCAGCGCCCGGGAGATCAGATCCCGCCGCCGCTGGTCCAGCCAGGGCGATCTGGCGGAGCTGACGGAGCTGCTGCGCGGCGAGTCGGTCACGGTGGCCGGCAGCGCCACGGCGACGGCCAACGCGCCGACCCTGCACGGCAATTCGGGCAAGCTGAGCGAGCAGTTCAGCCTGGTCACCCTCGTCGACCGGATGAACGAGCTGTACGCGACGAGCCTCGACATGGTCGTCGCCGCCGACGCGGTGTGGTCGGCGCTGCCCGCGCGCATAGATTTACTGGCCGCGGAACTCCAGCGCACCCGCAAGCTCGCGCACTCCGTCGGCGTCCGCCCGGGCGAGCACCCGGCCGGCGACGACCTGGAGCGCATCACGCGCACGCTGACGCGGCTGCGGGAGGAGGTGGTGTCGGACCCGCTGGCGTACTGGCTGCCGGCACAGGGGAGTTCGGCGCCGGGCGGCGGCCGGCCCGACACCACGGTGTACGACCGGGAGGCACGCGCCCTGGAGGACGTGCGCCGGGAGATCGACGCGGTGCTGACGGTCCGCCAGGACGCCGAGCAGCGCCTGGTCAGGCTGCGTGACGTGCTGTCCCGCGCGGACCGTACGCTCGCCGAGGCCCGCATCGCGCGCGGCGAGGTGCTGGCGAAGATCGCCGCCACGGAGGTGCCCGTCGTCAGCGGACCGCCGACCGCGCTGCAGGAGCAGCTGGCGACGGCCGCCGAGTACCGCAGGCAGGCCCAGTGGCACCGCCTCTCGCCGCTCCTGGAGTCCCTGGAGCAGAAGGCGGAGGACGAACTGCTGCGTGCCCGCGAGTCGTTGGGCGCGGTCACCCAGCCTTTGGCGGTCCGCGCGGAGCTGCGCGGCCGCCTCGACGCGTACAAGGCGAAGGTCGCCCGGCACGGCCTCGCCGAGGATCCGTTCCTCATCGAGCGGTACGACGCGGCGCGCCGCATGCTGTGGAGCGCGCCCTGCGATCTGCGCGTCGCCGAACAGGCCGTCCTGCGCTACCAGCAGGCGGCGGCCGACCTGTTCCGCACCCCGAGGGTGCCGGAGCAGAGCGGGCCCGAGGACCGTAGGGGGGAGGCCCCGTCATGAGTGAGGCACAGCAGACCTGTCAGCGGCCCGGCTGCGGCGGATCGTACGAGGACGTGGGCGGCGGCGAACTGTACTGCGACACCTGCGGTCTGGCGCCGGTGGTGTCGTCGAAGGGCATGGTGGGTTCCCCGCCGACCGGCATCACCGGCGGCGGCAAGAGCTCCCGTGGTTCGGCCGGCAGCAGTTCGCGCGCCAGCAGCCGTACCAGTTCCCGTACGTCGTCGCAGTCGTCGAAGTCCCGGCGCTCGGTGTCGGGTCGCCTCTCGCGCGCCCTGTCGGGCCGTACGACGGGCCGCTCGGTGTCGGTGCGCAGCTCCGGGTCCAGCACCAACACCAGCGCCCGCGGCCGGCTCGGCGTGGGCCTGGTCCAGGTCCCGGACGTGCCGCGGCCCGACCCGCGCGCGATGGTCCTGGAGAACCCGGAGGTCCCCGAGCGCAAGCGGTTCTGCTCCCGCTCGGACTGCGGGGCGCAGGTGGGCCGCTCCCGCGGGGACCGCCCCGGCCGCACCGAGGGCTTCTGCACGAAGTGCGGGAACCCGTACTCCTTCGTCCCGAAGCTCAACTCCGGTGACATCGTGCACGGCCAGTACGAGGTCGTGGGCTGTCTGGCGCACGGCGGTCTGGGCTGGGTCTATCTCGCGGTGGACCGCGCGGTGTCCGACCGCTGGGTGGTGCTGAAGGGCCTGCTGGACACCGGCGACCAGGACGCGATGGCCGCCGCCATCTCCGAGCGGCGCTTCCTCGCGGAGATCGAGCACTCCAACATCGTGCGGATCTACAACTTCGTCGAGCACCTCGACCAGCGCACCGGCTCGCTCGACGGCTACATCGTCATGGAGTACGTCGGCGGCAAGTCGCTCAAGGAGATCGCCAACGACCGCCGCACCCCGACCGGCAAGCGCGACCCGCTGCCGGTGGAGCAGGCCTGCGCGTACGGCATCGAGGCCCTGGAGGCACTCGGTCATCTGCACAGCCGCAATCTGCTGTACTGCGACTTCAAGGTCGACAACGCCATCCAGACCGAGGACCAGCTCAAGCTCATCGACATGGGCGCGGTGCGCAGGATGGACGACGACGAGTCGGCCATCTACGGCACGGTGGGCTACCAGGCGCCGGAGGTGGCGGAGGTCGGCCCGTCGGTCGCCTCCGACCTGTACACGGTGGCGCGGACGCTGGCGGTCCTGGCCTTCGACTTCCAGGGCTACACCAACGTCTTCGTGGACTCGCTGCCGGACCCCGACAACATCGAGGTCTTCCGTCAGTACGAGTCGTTCTACCGGCTGCTGGTCCGCGCGACCGACCCGGACCCGGCCCGCCGGTTCGCCTCCGCGCAGGAGATGGCCGAGCAGCTGACGGGCGTGCTGCGGGAGGTCGTGTCCCTCCAGACGGGGCGCGCCCGGCCCGCGCTGTCGACGCTGTTCGGTCCCGAACTGCGGGTGACGGACACGGAGTTGTTCCCGAAGCTGGACGGCGAGGTGTCCCGGCTGGGGGCGCGGGTGATCGTCACCCGCCGCCGTTCGTCCTCTCCCCTTCCGCAGCTGCCGGCCGTCGGCGCGGTCGCCGTCCCGGCGCCCGGCGGCACCGAGTCCCTCGTCAAGACGGTGGGGACACCGGCCGCGGCCCTGGCCCTGCCCGTTCCCCGGGTCGACCCCGACGATCCCAACGCCGGGTTCCTCGCCGGGCTCATGACCACCGCGCCCGCCGAGCTGCTGGGGGCACTGGCCGCCGCGCCCGCGCCGTCCGTCGAGACCCGGCTGCGGCAGATCCGGGCGTGGCTGGAGAACGGGGACGCCCACACCGCGCTGGAGGCCCTGCGGCGGCTGGAGGAGGAGCGGCCCGACGACTGGCGGGTGGTCTGGTACCGCGGAGTCGCCTCGCTCGTCACCGGCGACCACGAGGCCGCCGCGCTCGCCTTCGACGCGATCTACGACGCCTTCCCGGGCGAGCCCGCGCCGAAGCTGGCGCTCGGCCTGTGCGCGGAGGTGCTGGGACAGCTCGACAACGCGGCCGAGTACTACCGTCTCGTGTGGTCGACCGACCCCAGCTATGTCAGCGCCGCCTTCGGTCTGGCCCGCGTCCAGCTCGCGAGCGGGGACCGCACCGGCGCCGTACGGACACTGGAGTCGGTCCCGGAGTCGTCCATCCACTACACGGCCGCCCGCGTGGCCGCCGTACGGGCGCGACTGCGCGGACGCACGGCGGCCGCCGGTGACGTACCGTTCCTGGACGACCTGACCGCGGCCGCGGGGCAGGTCGAGGCGCTGGACGCGTACGGGCTGGATCCGGCGCGCCGGGAGCAGTTGTCCGCGGAAGTCCTCGGCTCCGCGCTGGACTGGATACTCTCCGGTGGCCAGGGCGCCGCACCGTCCGCACGCCGGGTACTGCTCGGCAGCGAACTGGACGAGCGGGGACTCCGCTTCGGACTGGAGCGTTCGTACCGCACGCTGGCCCGGCTGGCCCGAGGCGGCGAGGAGAGGATCGACCTGGTGGAACGTGCCAATCGTTACCGCCCCCGGACGTGGGTGTAGTTGATGTCGCAGATGCCCCAGCCGATCGCCCTGTCGAGGTGCCCGAGCTGCGAGGAACCCCTCGAGTCGGGTGACCGCTTCTGTGGTGCGTGCGGATACGACCTGTCCGCCGTGCCGGCCCCGCCGGACGACGAGCCGACGCTCGTCGTCAACGGCTCGGGTCCGGTCGAGGGTGCCCCCTGGCCGGTCGCCCCCGAGCCGGCCGGTTCCGACACCCCGCCGGCCACCCATCTGCCGACGGACCTGGCGGGCACCGACTCCGGCGGCCGTGAGCTGCCGGCCGCGCCCGCGACGGGCGCCCCTGAGCCCCCGCCCACCGGTTCGCCGGTCTCCCCCGTCACCGGCGTGCGCTTCGACCGCCCGCCGGAGCCGGACGAGTACCCGCTCCAGGCACCCGACCCACGCGTCGCCCAGGAGACGCCGACCCCCGCGGAGGGCGTCAAGGTGTGTGTCGCCTGCCGTGCGGGGCGCGTCGACCACGACGGCTACTGCGAGAACTGCGGCCACGCCCAGCCACGCGAACGCGACCACATGGAGCAGGAGTGCGGCCCGATCGCGGCCGTCAGCGACCGGGGCCTGCGCCACCACCGCAACGAGGACGCGTTCGCCATCGGCAACGCGATCCTGCCCGACGGCCGGCCCGCCGCCATGGCGATCGTCTGCGACGGCGTCTCCTCGGCGACCCGCCCCGACGACGCCTCCCTGGCCGCGTCCCGCGCGGCGAGCGAGTCGCTGCTCGCCGCCCTGCCGCGCGGCACACACCCGCAGCAGGCCATGCACGACGCGATCGTCGCCGCCTCGCGCGCGGTCAACTCGCTGGCCGCGGAACCGGCCACGGCCCGGGAGCACGCCCCGCACCAGAACGCCCCGGCCTGCACGATCGTCGGCGCGATCGTGACGTCCGGGCTGCTGGTCGTCGGCTGGGTCGGCGACAGCCGCGCCTACTGGGTCCCGGTCGACCGCGGCTCGCTGCCGGCCCGGCTCACCGAGGACGACTCGTGGGCCGCGCAGATGGTCGCCGCGGGTCTGATGAACGAGGCGGAGGCCTACGCCGACGAGCGCGCCCACGCGATCACCGGCTGGCTCGGCGCGGACGCGTACGAACTGGAGCCGCACACCGCTTCCTTCAAGCCGGACCGTGCGGGTGTAGTGGTGGTGTGCACCGACGGACTGTGGAACTACGCCGAGGCGGCGCAGGAGATGGCCGAGGCCGTACCGCTCGACGCGGCGGTGCGTCCGCTGCACAGCGCACAGGTGCTCGTCGGTCACGCTCTGGACGGCGGGGGCCACGACAACGTAACAGTGGCCCTCGTGCCGTTCCCCGCCCCGCCGCAGGGGGCAGGATCGGCCTGAGGCCGATTTCGGGGACGTCTCAGCGGACCGGAGGGGACCGGTCCGCACACAGTCATCACCTCACGACAACCGTGGGGTCTGCGAGGGGGATTCAGCAGGCATGGCCAATTTCTCGAAGTCCAACGTGCCGCAGTTCTCGATGGACGTGTACCAGAACGAGTACCTGCCGGAAGGCGCCCGCGAGGTCAACGGCATCGTCACGGTGACCGCGACCGGTGGCGGCACGATCGGCAGCGCCGTCGCGGCACCGCATCTGTTCACACCGGGGCAGGGACCGGACGCGGCCGTGGCGATCATGGTCGACTGCTCGGGGTCGATGGACTATCCGCCGACCAAGATGCGCAACGCCCGGGACGCCACCGCCGCCGCCATCGACACCCTGCGCGACGGGGTGCACTTCGCGGTGATCGACGGCACCCACGTGGCCAGGGAGGTGTACCCGGGCGGGGGCCGGCTCGCGGTCGCCGACGCCACCACCCGTGAACAGGCCAAGCAGGCCCTGCGCAAGCTCAGCGCGGGCGGCGGCACCGCCATCGGCACCTGGCTGCGCCTCGCCGACCGGCTGCTGTCCTCGGCGGACGTCACCATCCGTCACGGCATCCTGCTCACCGACGGCCGCAACGAACACGAGTCGGCGCAGGACCTCAAGGCCTCCCTCGACGCCTGCGCCGGACGCTTCACCTGTGACGCCCGCGGCGTGGGCACCGACTGGGAAGTGAGTGAAGTCACAGGGATCGCCTCGGCCCTGCTCGGCACCGCGGACATCGTTGCCGACCCGGCCGGTCTCGCCGCCGACTTCACACAGATGATGGAGACGGCCATGGGCAAGGAGGTCGCGGACGTCTCCCTGCGGGTGTGGACACCGGTCGGCACCACCATCAAGTTCGTCAAGCAGGTCGCTCCCACGGTCGTGGAGCTGACCGACCGGCGCACCGAGGCCGGCCCGCGCGCCGGGGACTACCCCACCGGTTCCTGGGGAGACGAGTCCCGTGACTACCACCTCTGCGTGGAGGTCCCGGCCGCCGCCCTCGGCCAGGAGATGCTGGCCGCCCGGGTCTCCCTGGTGGTCCCCCAACCCGACGGCTCCGCCCAGAACTTGGGCGCGCAGGGTCTGGTACGGGCCGTGTGGACCGACGACATGGTCGCCTCGACGTCGATCAATCCCCAGGTCGCCCACTACACCGGCCAGGCCGAACTGGCACAAGTCATCCAACAAGGCCTCGATCTTCGCAAAGCGGGCGATATGGATGGAGCAACGGCCAAACTGGGCCGGGCCGTTCAGCTCGCGAGCGCCTCGGGGAACGCCGATACTGCGAAACTGCTTGCGAAGGTGGTGGACGTGGTCGATGCCGCGACAGGTACTGTGCGGTTGAAGGCGAAGGTCGCGGAAGCGGACGAGATGACTCTCGAGACCCGGTCCACAAAGACTGTTCGTGTAAAGAAGTAACCAGAAGTGACCAGAAGTGACCTAGCAGGACCCTGGTAGGACAGAGAAGGAGAGGGGGACGCGCCGACATGCCGACCTGCCCGAACGGACACCAGTCGGGTTCCGACGACTGGTGCGAGGTCTGCGGTCACCGCATGGCTGGTGCCGTACCTCCGCCCCCTCCCCCGCCGCCGCCCGGTGGTGGTTACGGCTTCCCGCCGCCGGGTCAGCCCGGTGGGCGCCCGCCGCATCTGTCCGCCGTCCCGGACCACGAGCCGGAGCTCTGCCCGCAGTGCCGTACGCCCCGTGAGGGCGGTGCGCCGTTCTGCGAGGAGTGCCGGTGGAACTTCCTGACGAACACGGCCACCTCGTACACCCCGGCCGCCCCGCGCCCGCCGGCCCCCGGCCCGGGCGTCCGCTTCCAGGGACCGCCGCAGGGTTCGTCGTACGGCGCCGGTGACTCGTACGAGTACCAGGGCTCCCGCCCGTCCCAGATGAACCGCCCAGCGGAACCGATCCCGCCCTTCGGCAACGACCCCTCCGGCCCGCCCCCGCCTCCCGGCCCGAACGGCCCCGGAGGCTTCGGCGGCCCGGGCGGCCCGGGCGGCCCGGGCAACCAGGGCAACCAGGGTGGCTTCGGCGGCCCGGGTGGACCCGGCGGTCCGGGCGGCTTCGGCGGCCCCAACGGACCTGGCGGCCCCGGCAACCAGGGTGGCTTCGACGGCCCCGGTGGCCCCGGCAGCACCAACGCTCCCGGCGCACCCGGCGGTTACAACGGCCCCGGCGGCCCCGGTCGGCCCGGCGGCTACGACGGCCCTGGCGGACCCGGTGGCCCCGGCGGCCAGGGCGGCTTCGACGGCCCCAACTCTCCCGGCGGCTTCGGTGGACCTGGTGGTCCCGGTGGGCCCGGCGCTCCTGGCGGCCCCGGCCGTCCGGGCGGTTACGACGGTCCCGGGCGCCCCGGCGGACCCGGTGGTCCCGGCGGCTACGACGGCCAAGGTGGACCCGGCGGACCCGGTCGGCCCGGAGGCCCCGGCGGCCAAGGTGCCCCCTCCGCCTTCGGCGGCGACCCCTCGCGCCCGGTGCCTCCGCCTCCCGGACCGACGCCGCCCGCCGGCCCCGGTGCGACCGGCGGCGCCCCCTCGGCCTTCCAGCAGCCGTCCGGTCCCGGCGGTCCCGGTGGCTTCGGCAGCGGTGACGACGACTGGGTGATCTCCCCGCCGTCCTCCACGGCGCCAGGCGGTCCCGGCGGCGGCTACGGCTACCCGCAGCCCGGCTCCACCCAGCCCCCGCCCGGACCCGGTCCCGGCTACCCGCAGCAGCCCGCGACCTGGTCGGCGACGATCGGTCCGGACCGCGAGTACTTCATGGCGATGATGCAGCGCTCCGGCCCCGAGGCCGCGGGGCTCAACCTGCCCGCGTACTCGCCCGAGCAGCAGCGCACCCTCACCGGCAACCAGATCACCATCGGCCGCCGCCGGCACTCCACCGGCGACACCCCCGACATCGATCTGTCGGTGCCGCCGGAGGACCCGGGCGTCTCGCACCAGCACGCCGTGCTGGTCCAGCAGCCCGACGGCACCTGGGCGGTCGTCGACCAGAACTCGACGAACGGCACCACGGTCAACGGCGCGGAGGAGCCCATCCAGCCCTTCGTCCCGGTCCCCCTCCAGGACGGCGACCGCGTACACGTGGGCGCCTGGACGACCATCACGGTCCGCCGCGGATAGTCACGACGACCAGGGGGCCCGGCGCACCACGCGCCGGGCCCCTTGTCCATGTCGACTACGAGCGCCCCCGCCCGCCAAGCCTCCGCTCCCACCCACCGAGCACCGAACCGCCGCCTCCGCCCTCACCGCATCGGCTCGCCTCGCCACGGCAACCCCAGCGGCCACGCGCACAGCCCCTCCGGATCATCCAGCCCCGCCCGGCTCACGCCCACAGCCGCACCGAACCGCCGCCTCCGCCCCGCCGGCGACCCCACCACATCGGCTCGCCGCATCAGCCCCCAGGCGGCCACGCGCACAGCCCCTCCCAACCCCCAGCCACCTCACCGCATCGGCTCGCCTCACCACGTCAGCCCCCAAGCGACCACGCGTACGGTCCCTCCGGGTCGTCCAGCCACGCCCACTCGTGTCCGTCGCTCACCGTGATCCCGTAGCGCTCCCGCTGCGGACACCCCTCGCGCTCCCACAACTGGTAGGCCTCCTGCGGTTCGAGGCTGCCCCGGCTCAGTTCCAGCAGGAAGCGGAACAGCTCGTTCTCCCGGGCCCGGGACGGCACCCCGCCGAGCCGGGCGGGCTCGGGCTCCGGGCGCCCCTCGCCCCGCAGCGGCACGAAGTAGGCGGGCGTGTGCAGGAAGCGGCCCTCGGCGTGCCCCGCGTCCCGGACGGTCAGCGCGATCAGGCCGGTGGCGAGGGGGGCGAGGATCCGGGCACCGGGGGCGCACTGGGCGAGCCAGGCCCGCGGGACCGAGGCCAGGGTGCAGGTCGCGATGATCCGGTCGAAGGGGGCCCGCTCGGGCACCCCGCGCGCACCGTCGCCGGTGACGACGAGCGGGCGGTACCCGGCGGCGGCCAGGTGCTGCCGCGCCGCCTCGGTGATCTCCGGTTCCAGGTCGATGGTCGTGACGAGGCCGTCGTCGCCGAGCCGGTGCGCGAGCAGGGCCGCGTTGTACCCCGTACCCGCGCCGATCTCCAGGACCCTGGCGCCGTCCTCGACCTCCAGTGCCGCCAGCATCATCGCCATCAGCGAGGGCTGGCTGCTGGAGGAGACCAGCTCGCCGTCCCGCATCCGGGTGGCCAGCGGGGCGTCGGCGTAGGCGCCGCGCACCCAGTGCTCGCGCGCACGCGGGTCGGGGCTCTCGCCCCACCGGCGCTCGTAGCCGCCCTTGACGCCGACGTAGTAGTACGGCACGAACAGATGCCGCGGCACCGCCGCGAAGGCGTCCCGCCACACCGGGTCGTCCGCCCAGGCGCCGCTCGCCTCGATGCGGTGCACCAGCGCGGCCCGCGCCTCGGCGGCGACGACGTCCAGGTCCCTGTGGAGAGCATGCGCACCCATATGTCCACTGTCCTGCGGGACCGCGGCCGAAGCGAGCACCACGGCTCGCCGATCCGGAATCGCCCCCTCCCGGCCAGAGGTCCTAAGCCCCAAGTCCTGGTTCCCCCCGTCTGAGACCATGGACCGGTGAAAGAGATTCCGCGCGGCACGCTTCAGGAGCAGACCTTCTACGAGCAGGTCGGCGGTGAGGAGACCTTCCGCCACCTCGTCCACCGTTTCTACGAGGGTGTGGCCGAGGACCCGATACTGAAGCCCATGTACCCCGAGGAGGACCTGGGCCCGGCCGAGGAGCGCCTGGCCCTGTTCCTCATGCAGTACTGGGGCGGTCCGACGACGTACAGCGAGAACCGCGGCCACCCCCGGCTGCGGATGCGGCACGCCCCGTTCCAGGTGAACCGCGCCGCGCACGACGCCTGGCTGAAGCACATGCGGGTCGCCGTCGACGAGCTCGGTCTGTCCGAGGAGCACGAGCACACGCTGTGGAACTACCTGACGTATGCCGCGGCCTCGATGGTGAACACCGAGGGTTGACCGGCTGAGTCCCGGATTCCGGTCGTTCGACGCCGGATTCCGATCACGATCCGGTCAAGCCCGGTCCACAACCGCTTACCCGCCCCCACTCTCCTCTGACAACATCGCCGGGAGGTCTGGACAACACGGCGGGGGGCCGGGTCGGGGTGACGGGGTTCGGGGGATTCGCGCGGTTCGTCCTCCTGCGGGCGCGAGCACACCGTCCGCTGCTCGCCGCCGCACTGCTGGCCGTCCTGCTGACCACGGCGGTCCTGGCGACCCTCACCGCCTACTCGGGCGCGATCGGCGACGCGGCCCTGCGCCACTCCCTGACCGACACCCGCAACGCCGCCGACACCGCGCTCGTCGTCAAGGCCGACGTCCCCGCAGAGGAACGTACGGCCGCCGACACCGCCGTACGCGAAGGGGCGCGGAAGACCTTCGACGGGCTGCCGGTGACCGTGCACAAGCTCATGCGGTCGGGCCCTTACGCACTGCCCCGCTCGCTCCGGCCCGCCGCCGAGCGGTCCGAGGACCCGGATCTCACGCACTTCGCGGCACTGGACAGGTCACAGGTACGGATCACCGAGGGCCGGGCGCCCTCCGCCGTGGACGAGGTGGCCTTCCCTCAGAGCGCCGCCCGGCTGCTGAAGCTGAAGCCCGGCACCCGCCTCACCCTCGTCGACCGCCTGGACGGCCCGGACGTGCGGATCACCGTCGTCGGCCTGTACCGGCCGGCCCGCACGGACGCCCCGTACTGGCAGCTCCTCGACGACCTGCACGGCCGCGGGGTCAACAAGCTCGACTTCACGACGTACGGCCCCCTGCTCGCCGCCCCCGAAGCGCTGGCCGACGGCCGGGTGAGCGCCGGGGCGTCGGCGTGGCTGGCGACGGCCGACTTCTCGACGCTGACGACCGGGCGGATCGACGCGCTGCGCGAGGCGGCGCTCGGCGGCAGCGCGGCGATGCGCGGGAAGTCCGCGCTGAGCGGCACGACGGCCGCGAACACCCAACTGCCCGCCGTCCTCGACCGCGTCGACCGCGCCCTGCTCGTCTCGCGCTCCACCCTGCTGATCGTCGCGCTCCAGCTGGGACTCCTCGCGGGCTGCGCGCTGCTCCTGGTGGCCCGGCTGCTCAGCTCCCAGCGCACGGGCGAGACCCGGCTGCTCAGGGCCCGCGGCGCCTCCCGGCCCCGGGTCGCGGGCCTGGCCGCCACCGAGGCGCTGCTGCTCGCGGTGCCCGCGGTGACGCTCGCGCCCCTGCTGGCCGGACCGCTGACCCGGCTGCTCGCCGGGCAGGGCGCGCTGGCCCGGATCGGGCTGCGTCTAGACGTGCCGGCCGGCGGACGGATCGGGGTGTGGCTGGTCGCGGCCGGTGTGGCGCTGGGCTGCGCCCTGGCGGTGACCCTGCCCGCGCTGACGTCCTCCTTCGCGACCGGCCGGGCCCGCGCGCTGCCGGGCGCGCTGCGCTCGGGCGCGGACATCGGGCTGCTGGTGATCGCCGGGGTCGCGTACTGGCAGCTCAGCGGACAGACCACCGGTGCCGTCACCGGCGACAGCTCCGGCGCCCTCGGCGTGGACCCGCTGCTGGTCGCCGCCCCCGCCCTGGCGCTCCTCGCCGGTACGGTCCTCACCCTGCGTCTGCTGCCGCCACTGGCCCGTCTCGCCGAACGCCGGGCGGCCGCCGGGCGGGGTCTGGCCACGGCCCTCGCGGGCTGGCAGATCGGCCGCCGCCCGGGACGCGGCGCGGGTCCGGTGCTGCTGCTGGTCCTCGCCGTCGCGCTCGGCATGCTGGCGATCGCCCAGGGCGCCTCCTGGGACCGCTCGCAGGACGACCAGGCCGACTTCCGGGCGGGGGTGCCGGTGCGGGTCCTGGCCAACGGGCAGGACGACCTCGGCCGCACCGACGAGTACGCGGCCGTCGACCACGTACGACAGGCGGCGCCCGCCGTCCGCACGGACCTGCCACTGTCCGGCAACCGCACGGCGGCGGTGCTGGCCCTGGACACCGCGCACGCCGCGGACACCGTGCTGATGCGCCGGGACCTGGCCTCCGAGCCGGTACGCCCGCTGCTCACCGGACTCGGCCCGAAGAGCGCGACGGCGGGCGCGAGGATACCGGCGGGCACGTCCCGGCTGCGCCTGACGGCGACCCTGCGCGGCGCCACCGCGGACACGACCGCCGATGTGACGGTGACCCTGGAGGACCGCTACGGCACCCCCTACCGGGTTCCGGCGGGCACCCTCGCCGGGGACGGCCGCCCGCACACCCTCGAACTCCCGGTCCCCTCAGGCCCGTTGACGCTGACGGACGTACAGCTGGTCCAGCCCCTGCCGATCGGCCGGGCGCAACAACAGCGCCTGATTCTCGGCGAGTTGTCGGCCGTACGATCCGATACGTCCGTACGCCGGCTGCAGTTGCCCACCGACTGGACGGTGCGCTCCCTCGCCGACGGGATCGTCGAGAACGCGGACGGCAGCAATCTCCCCACCAAAGCGCGCGTAACCGGGTCGAAGCCGCCGACGGCCGCGTACGGCACCGGTTACATTCCGGCCGACAACCCTTATGTCATCGCCTCGTTGACCGTCCGCCTCCAGGTCGCGCAACCCGCGCAGCCGCAGATCACGGCCGTCGCCACCGATCGCTACCTGGCCTCGGCGGGCGCCGCGACGGGGCAGCGTGTCGATGTGACGTTCGGCGGGCGGACCCTGTCCGTGCGGATCGTGGCGTCCGTGGCGGCGCTGCCGACGGCGGTGAACGACGGCGGGGCCCTGCTGGTCGATCTGCGGTCCGTGAACCGGGTGCTGGAGGCGCGGTACGGCGAGAGCGTCACCCCGACGGAGTGGTGGCTGCGGACGGACCGGCCCGCGGAGGTGGCGTCCGCGTTGCGGGACCGTACGGACATGGACCCCGCGCAGGTCGTCGTACGGGACGAGATCGCCGAGGAGTTGCGCGACGACCCGTTCGGGGCGGGACCCGAGGCGGCGTTCACCGCGGCGGCCGGGGTGGCGGCGGCGCTGGCCGCGCTCGGGTTCGCGGTGAGCGCGGCGGGCTCCCTGCGGGAGCGGGACCCGGAGTTCGCGGTGCTGCGCGCGCTGGGCGCCCCGCGGCGCAGGCTGGGCCGCACGATCGCCCTGGAGCAGGGCGTCCTGGTGACGCTGGCCCTGTCGGTGGGGGCGGTGCTCGGGACGGTACTGGCGCGGGCGGTGATCCCTCTGGTCGTCCTGACCACCGAGGCGACGCGGCCGGTGCCGGAGGTGCTGGTCGAGCTGCCGGTCCCGCGGGTCGTGGTGCTGCTGGGGGCGGTGGCGGTGCTGCCGCTGGTGGTGACGGGGGTGTTGGCGTTGCGGCGGGCGAATCCGGTGGCGGCACTGAGGGAACAGGGTGGTGAGTGAGGTGAGGTCCAGGTCGGTCGTGGCCCCGTGGATCCGCACCCGGCTGCGCGCCGCCCCCGGTGCGGCACTCGCCCTCGCCGTGATGGTGGCGCTCACCGCGTGTCTCGCCGCGGCCTTCCCGCGCGCGGTCGACCGGTACGAGGACGCGGGCCTGCACCGCGCCGTCGAGCGGGCGGGCCCGGACCGGACGGCCGTGCAGCTGTACGCGCAGCCCGAGTACGGCATCATCTCGGAGCACGACGTCCTCCCGGCGACGCTGGCCGACCAGTACGCGAAGATCCTCGCCGCGGTCCAGCGGCCCGTCGTCGCCGACCGCGGCCAGTCGACGTACGGCGTGCGCACCGCCAACAGCATGGAGGTGCCGGAGCCCTGGATCCCGCAGCCCACCGGCACGCCCGCGCAGGTCACCCTGGTCGCCCAGCACGGCCTCGCCGACCACGTCCGCTCGGTCACCGGCCGGCTGCCGCGCGCGTCAAAGGCGGTGACCGCGTCGACGCCCGAGGTGGAGGGGGCGGTCAGCGCGGCGACGGCCAGGAGCCTGCACATCGAGGTGGGTTCGAGGATCCACGTGCCCGGCGAGGGCCGCGACCCGCTGGTCGTCCGCATCACCGGCATCGTCACCCCGAGCGACCCGGCGGGCGCCTACTGGTCGACCCACCCCGTCCTGCACCGCCCCTCCCTGGTCCCCGTCCCCGGGGCGAACGCCGAGAAGTACTGGCTCGGCGCCCTGCTGCTCGCCCCGGAGGCGGCTCCCGCTCTGCTGGGCACGCCCGGAACGCCTTGGCGGTACTGGCAGTTGGCGCCCGCCACGGACGCCCTGCACGCCCGCGACACCGAGCGCCTGAAGTCCGCGGTGGCGTCCCTGGAGGCCGGCCCGGCACTCCAGAAGATCCGTGAGGCGACCGGCCCGCTCACGGACGCGGACACCGACCTCGACGAGATCCTGACCGCCTACGACCGGCTGCGGGAGGGCGTCACCCCGCTGGTCGCCGTCGCCGCGGTCGGCGCGGGCACGGTGGCCGCCGTCGTCCTGCTGATGGCGGGCGGCCTGGCGGCCGACCGCCGCCGCACCGAACTGGCCCTGCTGCGGGCCCGCGGCGCGTCCCTGCGCGGCCTTGCGGGCCGGCTGTTCGCGGAGACGGCGACGGTGGCCGTCCCGGCGGGTGCCGTGGGCCTGACCGCGGCCCTGCTGCTGCTCCCCGGGGGCCGCCGGACGTACGCGTTCGCGGCGGCCGCCGCGGTCACCGCCGCCGCCTGCGCCGCGCTGCCGCTGCGCGCGGTGGTCGCCCATCGGGTCGTACGGATCCACACCGGCCGCGAGGACGTGGCGACGGCCCGGCCGTCCCGCCGCCGCACGGTCGCCGAACTGACCCTGCTCGTGCTGGCCCTGGCCGCGGTGGAGACCCTGCGCCGACGCGGCTCCGAGGGCGCTGAACTGTCGTACGTCGCGCCGGTGTTGACGGGCGTGATCGCGGCCCTGGCCCTGGTCCGCCTCTATCCGCTCCCCCTGCGCCGTCTGGTCCGCCCCGCCGGCCGTCTGCGCGGGGTGGTCGCCCACCTCTCCCTGGCCCGCGCGGGCCGTACCTCCGCCTCCGCGGTCCTGCCCCTCCTCGCCCTGCTCACCGCCCTGACGACCGCGGCCTTCGGCGGCTCGGTCCTGAGCGGCGTGAACGAGGCCCGCGACCACGCGGCGCTCCTCACCATCGGCGCGGACGCCCGCGTGGACGCCAACGAGCCCCTGCCCGCCGCCCTGCCCGACCGGGTCCGCCGCACACCGGGCGTGCGGGACATGACGGCGGTGAGCATCGCCTACGACGCCCAGCTCGCGGGCGGCCGCCAGTCGGCGCCACTGGTGGGCGTGGACCCGGCCGGATACGCGGCACTGACCGCCCGGACGGGCCTGGGACCCTTCGAGAAGGGCGAGTTGACGCAGGCGCGGGAGGCGGGGAAGGCACGGGAGTCGCTGACCGCGGTGGCCTCCCCGACAGTGGCCGCCACGTACGGCACCCGTCCCCTCCCCGTACGGCTCCAGGACGGCACCACCTTCACCGTCCGCATCACGACGGTCCGGGACCGCACTCCGGCGGTGTCCGGCACGGAGTTCCTGGTCGTGAACCGGGCGGAACTGCCCGCGTCGGCGGCCCGCCCGACGGCACTGCTGCTGACCGGCGCGCAGGTGGACGCGACGGCCCTGCGCAAGGCGGCGGGCACGGCGGGCCACGTGCAGCTGAGGTCGGAGGAACGTGCCCGGTACGCCGGCTCCCCCCTCCAGTCGGGCGCCGAGGACATCTACACGGCCGCGGTCGCGGCGGGCGCGGGCTACGCGGTCCTGGCCCTGCTGCTCTCCCTCCTGCGCGCGGCCCCCGAACGCACCGCGCTGCTGGCCCGCCTGCGCACGATGGGCCTCACCCGCGCCCAGGGCCGCCGCCTCCTGATCCTGGAGTCCCTGCCCCAGGCGGTACTGGCCGCGGTGGGCGGCGCGTTGACGGGCTGGGCGACGGTGGCCCTGCTCTCCCCGGGCATCGACCTGACGACGATCGCCCTGGCTTCCGCACCGTCGTCGGCGGGCCGGGCCGAGTTGAGCACGTCCGCCCTGTCCCTGGCGGTCCCGGCGGCCTCGGTGGTCCTGGTGACGGTCGGGGTGGCGGGGATACAGGCGTGGTGGTCGGGGCGCCGGGGATCGGTGGGGGAGCTGAGGGCGGGGGACGCGAGATGAACCGCCGGAGACACCCGCCCCGCCTCACCCCGGCCCACGACCCGAGGAGCCCCCAGTGACCACCAACCCCACCCTCGCGGACCTGACCACCCGCGCCACCACGGCCCGCAACGCCCCCACCTACGGCCACGACGCCCTCATCACCTGCGACCGTCTGGTCCGCATCTTCACCACGGACGGCATAGAGGTGCAGGCCCTCCAGGGCCTCGACCTCCTCGTCCGCGACGGCGAACTCATGGCCCTGGTGGGCGCGTCCGGCAGCGGCAAGTCCACCCTCATGAACATCCTCGCCGGCCTCGACACCCCCACCGCCGGCGCCGCCCGCGTGGCCGACCACGACCTCCTGGCGATGACCCCGAAGGACCGTCTCGCCTACCGCCGCAGGACCGTCGGCTTCGTCTGGCAGCAGACGGCCCGCAACCTTCTCCCCTACCTGACCGCCGCCCAGAACATCACCCTCCCGATGCAACTGGCCACCAGGACCACCCGCAAAGCCCGCAAGGCAGAGACCGAACGTGCCCTGGAACTCCTGGAGTTGCTGGACATCGCCGACTGCCGGGACCGCCACCCGAACCAGATGTCCGGCGGTCAGCAGCAACGCGTGGCGATAGCCGTGGCCCTCGCCAACTCCCCCGCCGTCCTGCTCGCCGACGAACCCACCGGCGAACTCGACTCGCACACCGCGGAACAGATCTTCGCCGCGTTCCGCACCGCCAACGAACACCTCGGCACCACGATCGTCATCGTCACGCACGACCAGGCCGTGGCGAGCGAGGTCCGCCGCACGGTGGCCATCCGCGACGGCCGCACCTCCACGGAGGTCCTGCGCCGCAGCGAGGTGGACGCGACCACGGGCCACGAGACGGTCGTGGCACGCGAGTACGCCATGCTGGACCGGGCCGGCCGCCTCCAGCTCCCCGCCGAGTACACGGAGACCCTGGGCATGCGCGACCGAGTGGCCCTGGAACTGGAACCGGACCACATCGGCGTATGGCCGGACGACAGCGACCACGCCTGAGCGTGGGTTCTACGACGCTCAGCGCACGCTGACGTCCAGCGCCCCGAGTCCCGCCCGCCGTACGGCGATGGACCCGTAGGGCGTACGCAGCCGCAGCCACGCACCGGAGGAGAGCAGCGCCAACTCCCCGGCGGCGCGCAGGAACCCGAGGGACTGCGCCGCGTGCACGGCCCGCACCGGAAGATGCGTGTCCCCGACGGTCCGGGACCAGATCTCCCGCCCGATCCGGTCGAGTTCGGCGCGCGTACGCCGCTCCTCCGCCAACTCCCCCGTACGGGACCGGAATTCGGCGACGCCCGCGCCGACCATCGCCCGCAGCGCCTCGGACGCGGGCAGCCCCGGCACCGGCCGCCACCCGCCCCGGGGCGGCAGCACCCCGGCCCACGGCGGCCCGGTGACCGCCCCCGGCACGAGGGCCGTCGCGCCCGTCTCATCGACGGACTCGAGCAGCTCCCCGGCGGACACGGTCACATCGAGCGTGACGTCCAGCCCGTTCTCGTACGGCTTCGCCAGCCGCACCGCGCGGATCGCCAGTACGTCGAAAGACGGCGGCCGCCCGAAGACGGCGAGCGCGGTGCCGGCCGCCTGCAGACGCACCGCGGCTCCACGGTCGTAGTGGAGCAGCCTGGAGAGGAAGGCCGCGAGATCCGCCGCCTCCCCCTCGTCGGCGAGGTGGAGCACCGTCATGCGGCGACGGCCTCTTCCTCGTCGTCGTCCCGGTACTCCTCCAGGAACTCCCGCTCCTCGGAGGTGATCCGACGCGGCCGCTGCGTCTCGAAGTCGAACGGCACGATGACCGTCGAGGCGCGTACGTAGATCTCGGCGCCGTCCTTCACCTCGTAGGAGATGGTGAAGGACGCCGCCCTGATCTCCGTGACCCACAGCTCGATGTCCACGGGCGTGTGCCGGTGGACGAGCTGCCGCTTGTAGTCGATCTCATGGCGCGCCACCACGGACCCCTGCTTGAAGTCCTTCTCCGGGCGGAACAGGAAGTCGATACGGGCTTCCTCCAGGTAGCGGAGGAAGACCACGTTGTTGACGTGGCCGTACGCGTCCATGTCCGCCCAGCGCAGCGGGCAGTGGTAGATGTGCCGCAAGATCGATCAGCCCCGGGTCAGCTTCTTGTAGGTGGCGCGGTGCGGACGCGCGGCTTCGGCGCCCAGCCGCTCGATCTTGTTCTTCTCGTACGACTCGAAGTTGCCCTCGAACCAGTACCACTTGGACTCACCCTCGTACGCGAGGATGTGGGTCGCGACCCGGTCCAGGAACCAGCGGTCGTGGGAGATGACCACGGCCGCGCCCGGGAACTCCAGCAGAGCGTTCTCGAGCGAGGACAGGGTCTCGACGTCGAGGTCGTTGGTGGGCTCGTCGAGGAGCAGCAGGTTGCCGCCCTCCTTGAGCGTGAGCGCCAGGTTCAGACGGTTGCGCTCACCACCGGACAGGACGCCGGCCGGCTTCTGCTGGTCCGGACCCTTGAAGCCGAAGGCGGAGACGTAGGCCCGCGACGGCATCTCGACCTGGCCCACGTTGATGTAGTCCAGCTCGTCCGACACCACGGCCCACAGGGTCTTCTTGGGGTCGATGTTGGCGCGGCTCTGGTCGACATAGCTGATCTTGACCGTGTCACCGATCTTGACCGTGCCCGAGTCCGCGGGCTCGAGGCCCTGGATCATCTTGAACAGCGTGGTCTTGCCCGCGCCGTTCGGGCCGATGATGCCGACGATGCCGTTGCGCGGCAGCGTGAACGAGAGGTCGTCGACCAGGACCTTGTCACCGAACGCCTTCGAGAGGTTGTTGACCTCGACGACGATGGAGCCCAGCCGCGGGCCCGGCGGGATCTGGATCTCCTCGAAGTCCAGCTTCCGCATCTTCTCGGCCTCGGCCGCCATCTCCTCGTAACGGGCGAGGCGGGCCTTGGACTTGGTCTGGCGGCCCTTGGCGTTGGAGCGGACCCACTCCAGCTCTTCCTTGAGGCGCTTGGCGCGCTTCTCGTCCTTGCGGCCCTCGACCTTGAGGCGCGTGGCCTTCTTCTCCAGGTACGTGGAGTAGTTGCCCTCGTAGGGGATCGCGCGGCCGCGGTCGAGCTCGAGGATCCACTCGGCGACGTTGTTCAGGAAGTACCGGTCGTGAGTGACGGCGACGACAGCGCCCGAGTACTTCGAGAGGTGCTGCTCCAGCCAGTTCACCGACTCGGCGTCGAGGTGGTTGGTGGGCTCGTCGAGCAGGAGCAGGTCCGGGGCCTCGATCAGCAGCTTGCAGAGCGCGACACGGCGCTTCTCGCCACCGGAGAGGTTGGTGACGGGCCAGTCGCCGGGCGGGCAGCCCAGCGCTTCCATGGCCTGCTCCAGCTGTGCGTCCAGGTCCCAGGCGTTGGCGTGGTCCAGGTCCTCCTGGAGCTTGCCCATCTCGTCCATGAGCGCGTCCGAGTAGTCGGTCGCCATGAGCTCGGCGACTTCGTTGAAGCGCGTGAGCTTGCCCATGATCTCGGCGGCGCCGTCCTGGACGTTCTCCAGGACCGTCTTGGACTCGTCGAGCTTCGGCTCCTGCATGAGGATGCCGACGCTGAAGCCGGGCGACAGGAACGCGTCACCGTTGGAAGGCTGCTCCAGCCCCGCCATGATCTTCAGAACGGTGGACTTACCGGCACCGTTCGGCCCGACCACACCGATCTTCGCGCCGGGCAGGAAGCTCAGCGTCACGTCGTCAAGGATGACCTTGTCGCCGTGCGCTTTGCGCGTCTTGCGCATGGTGTAGATGTACTCAGCCAAGAGAAACCGTCCGGCAGCTTGAAATCTGGCAGTGGGCAGATACACCCCATCTTGCCTGACGTCCACCCTCGGGTGGTAACCCGTTTGGCCGGGGGCCTGTGACCTGGGCGTTCGTAGTCGACGGCGGTAGCTCGACCGTCACTGTCGGTTGCCGTCGAGTGACCTCGGGGAGCGCCGGACGACCCGGGGACGACCCCGTCGCGATCGCCACGACTCTGCCGTCGCCCATCGGGCCACCCCAGCACCCCGGCTCAGTCCCCCGTCGGCGTCTTCCTCTGGCGGACCAGCACCAGCGCCGCCCCGCCGATCACCACCAGAGCGATGGCCACCCCCGCGATCACCGGCGTCGCGCTGGAGCTGCCCGTCTCGGCCAGGTTCGTGCCGGCCGCACCGCCCACCGTCGCCGGGCTCGGCTCGCTGAGGGTCTGGACCGCGTCCCCGGTCTCGGCGCCCTGCGTCTGGCAGTCGAGGACGCCGGTGAAGCGCTTGTCGAGGCCGCCGGAACCGGTGATGGTGAAGTCGTACGCCTGGTCCTCCTGGAGCGGGATCGTCACCGTCTGCGACTCGCCCGCCGGGATGCTGTGCTCGACGCCCAGCAGCGCGAAGGTGAAGGCCGCGTCGCCCTCGTTGGTCGCGGTGATGTCCACGCCGCCCGCCACGCAGTTCTTCACCGCCGACAGCGCGGTTATCGCGCCCTGCTCCGCCCACGTCGCGCTCGCCGTCGCCGAGACCGTCGACTCGCTGGAGCCGGCCAGGATCTGCGTCTGGCTCCGGCTCTCGGAGGCGAAGGCACGTCCCACCGGCACGGTGGTGGAGGCCTGCACGGTCAGCTCGGCCGAGCCGGCCGGAGCGTCCTCGGGCACGTCGAAGAACAGCTCGGCGCCCCTCTTCGCCGACGTCAGCGGCTTGCCGTCCTTGCCCACGATCCGCACGCCGCTCGTCTGGGCGTCCGCCGGCGGCGTCACCGTCACGCTGTCCGCGTCGGTACGAACCGTCACCGGACCGAGCAGCCCGCCGGGGCGGCCGGAGACCGCGGCGGGGTCGAGCGTCAGCGACGCCTTGGGCTCCGCCAGATCGCGGGCGCTCTTGTGGAGGTAGTCCGCGAGCTTCTCTGCCTGCGGGTCGACGGCGTCGACGTCCGCGTCGTCCGAGTAACGCCAGATGGCGACCTGGGTACCGGCCGCCGCGTCCTGCTCGGTGAGGCCGCCGCCGACACCCGCCTTGGCGGCGAGCGCCGCGAGGTCGTTCACCTGCGGGTAGGAGTTCTGCAGGATCCAGCGGATCCGGCCCGCCTCCTTGTTGACCCCGAGCGAGGTCCCGCTCCAGGGCGTCTCGTGGTACTTGGCGTCCTGCTGCGTGGGGTTGTGGAGGTCGACGCAGTACGTCTGCAGGGTGCCGCCGCCGTCGACGGACATCTCGAACAGGCCCGCCGACACCTCCAGGTCCCCGGAGTCGTCGTGTATGACGGCCGCGCCGTACGTCTTCAGGCCGCCCATGGTGGCGGTCGCCCCACCCTGGCTCTGCGCCGTCGCGTCAGCGGCGGCGGCCGTGCCGGCACCGGCCGTCAGCACGCCGGCCGCGACAAGCCCGGACACCAGCGTCGCGGCGGCGCCGCGGACCGCCCTTCGCCTGCACGCGGACAACAACGCAGAAAACACAGAATTCCCCTTCAAGCAGGACCCGTTGACGTGGGGGGAACGGTCCCACCAGCAGAATCAGCAGCCCCGAGAGCTATGCCCGGCATCCTAGGTACGTGCTCGCACCACGGTTCCCGGTGATGCACTCGGGCGGCCGATCCGACTCGGAATCGTTATCGCCAAGATCGCCTGCGAGCAGGGCTTATCGACAAATCCACCGGATGGTTCGGTGCGCATTCGCCGATAAGCCGCAGTTCGGTCACTGACGTCAGGTCACCGCGGCGACGTCCGGCTCGCGTTGGGCCTCGCTGTCCTCGACGGGCGTCTCCCAGTTCGGCTCGGGCCGGGACGGCACCCCGGCCGTCTCCGGTTTCGGCTCGCGCCGGAACATGGACGTGCCCCGCGCCATGTCGTGCCCGATCGCCACGGCGTCGATGTCCGCCGAGGTCCAGTTCTTCCCGTCGTGCACATCCGTACGGATCTTCAGCCGGCCGTGCACGATGACGGGCTCCCCCACCGACAGACAGGCCGCCACGTTCGCGGCGAGCTGCCGATTGGCCCACACCGTGAAGAAGTTGGTGTGCCCGTCCTTCCACTCGTTCTTCTCACGGTCCAGATAGCGTGCGGTCACCGCCATCCGGAACCGTGCCGACGAACCGTTCTCCGTCTCCCGGAACACCGGCTGCGTCGCCACGTTCCCCACCACACCGACGATCGTCTCGTTCATCTCGAACCCCTCCCGGATACGCCGAACGGGCCCGTCCCGTACGGCTGCGTCTGCTGCGCCGACCGCGTCCGTCGCGATCGCCGTGCAGCCAGACTGCCTCCGCCGGCACGAGCCCGCCGAGCGCTGTGGACCACCGGCCCACCTGTGGAGAACTCCGCCACCCGAACGAGCGACGCCCCCTCGAAAAGGCCCTCGAAAGGGCCCTCCCGAAGGCCCCCGAGGGGCACGTCACCGCACCCCGGCCTCCACCCCCAACACCCTCCCGTACTGCTCCCGAACCTCCCGGTACCGCAACAGCTCCGCCGCCACCGGATCCAGCACCCGGGCCCGCCCGCACCCGGCCGCCGCCTCCCTGAGCCGCCGCTCCGCCTCCATCCCGTACCGCCGTGCGGGCCCCCGCGCCGCCATCCGGCAGCTCCACTCCACGAGCGGCCCACCGATGATCCCGACCACCATCAGCAGCACCGGCACACCCAGGTTCGGCGCCATGAACCCGGCGATCTGACCCGCCAGCCACAGCCCGCCGACGACTTGAAGAAGTGTCATGCACGCCTGCGCGAACACGGCCGCCGGCCACCAGCCCGGCCGCGGCGGCCGCCCCGGCGGCAGCCCCGCGCGCGCGGCCAGCTCGTCCAGCGCCTCGGGCAGCCCCTGCGAGCCCCGTGCGGCTGCCTCCCGCACCGCCTGCGCCCACGGCGGCGCGAGCCCGGCCGAGGCCCGGTCGGCCACCGTCCGCACCGCCTGCTCGACACGCTGCCGGGCGGTGACCTCCTCGTCGGCCGGAGCACGCGACGGGAGCCGCCCGGTGGGCGGTTCGAGCCGGTCCTGGTGCCACCGCCACAGCCGTAGCCACGGCGTCCCGCACGCGCGGTTGGCGTTGCGCAGCCACGCCCGCTCGGCCGCCTCGCCGGCCGCCGTCGCACCGACCGCGTCAGCGAGCTGCAGGGCGAACTCGTCCCGCGCCTCCTCGCTCAGCCCGGTCCGCCGCCCGGTGGCGTACACGGACCGCAGCCGCCACGCGGCGGCGTCCACGTCGGCCGAGATCCGGCGCCCCGGAGCCCCTCGCTCGGTCACGAACTGGCCGAGCGTCTCGCGCAGTTCGCCCACGCCGTCGCCGGTGAGCGCGGACAGCGCGAGCACGGTCGCGCCCGGTTCGCCGTACTCGCCGAGCGCGATCCCGTCCTCGTCGAGCAGCCGCCGCAGGTCGTCGAGGACCTGCTCGGTGGCCTCCCCGGGCAGCCGGTCGATCTGGTTGAGGACGACGAACATGACCTCCGCGTGTCCCGCCATGGGCCGCAGATACCGCTCGTGCAGCACGGCGTCGGCGTACTTCTCGGGGTCGACGACCCAGATGACCGCGTCGACGAGGTCGAGGACGCGGTCCACGTGCTCGCGGTGCTGTACGGCCGCGGAGTCGTGGTCGGGCAGGTCCACCAGGACGAGCCCGCGCAACTGCGCCTCCATCTCGGCGTTCTGCACCGGGCGGCGCCTGAGCCGGGGCGGGATGCCGAGCCGCTCGATGAGGCTCGCCGCGCCATCGCTCCAACTGCAGGCGATGGGCGCTGCGGTGGTCGGACGCCGTACGCCCGTCTCCGAGATGGTCACCCCGGCCAGCGCGTTGAACAGCTGCGACTTGCCGCTGCCCGTGGCGCCCGCGATGGCGACGACGGTGTGCTGCCCGGACAGCCTGCGCCGCGCCGCGGCCTCGTCGAGCACCCGGCCCGCCTCGGCGAGCGTCCGGCTGTCGAGCCGGGTCCGGGAGAGCCCCACCAGTTCGCGCAGCGCGTCGAGCCGCGACCTGAGCGGTCCGTCGTACGCGAGCGGCGCGGCGATCTGCGCGCCGGCCCCCCGGGTCTCGACCACGGCGACGGGCTCCGCCGCGGCGGCCTCGTTGACCCGCCGCGCGATCAGCCCGTCGTCCCACGCCTCCGAAGAATCCGAGGAGTCCGTACGGTCCTCCTCGCGCGCGTGCTCCTCGTCCGGCTCCTTGGGCCCGTCCTCCGCAGGCTCCACGGCGTCCCCGGTCTTCACGGCCTCGTCCTGCGTCGGTGTGCCGTCCTGGTCCTCGGAGACGGCGTCCTGCGTGTGATCGGTCTGGTCCTCGTCAGTGACGGCGGTCACCGGTCACCTCTCCTTCTGCAGTACGGACAGCGCGGCGATGAGTTCGGCCTGGGGCTCGGGGTGTACGTCGAGGGCGTCGAGCGGCGCGAGCCGGCGCTCGCGTTCCGTCTGGACCACCCGGTCCACGTGCTCGGTGAGCAGCCGTCCGCCCCGGTCGCGGAGCCTGAGCGCGCCGTGCGCCCCGATCCGCTCGGCGAGCCCCTCGCCCGCGGAGCGCGCCCGGCGGCCTCCCAGCAGCGCGGTGGCGACGAGCGCGGCGATCACCTCGGGGTCGGGCGCGATGCTGCGGTCGAGGTCGCGCACCTCCTCCTCGGCGAACTCCTCGAGCTCGCGCCGCCACCGTCGTACGGCCATCCCGATCCGGTGTTCGGCGCTCTCCGGCGCCGGGTCCCGGCCGGCCAGCTCAGGGGCGCCCGCCGCCGGTTCGCGTCGCCAGGCCTCGTCGACGCGCTCGTCGGCGGCGCCGACGGCACACAGCAGGAGCGCGGCGAGGCTCTCCGTGAGCGCGTCGAGAAGCTCCGCCGCGGAGCAGTCGAGCGGGAACGCGCGCCACCGCTTGAGCGCGTCCCCGGCGAGTACGGCGCCCGCCTGCAGCCGTCCCCGCACGCGCGTGTGCTCGCTGTCGTACGCCCCGTCGACGGCGGCGGTGAGCCGCAGCGCGGCCGCGTACTGGGCGGCGGCGGCGCTGGCCAGCTCGGGCATCCGGGCCTTGAGCGAGTCGAGGACGCCGTGGGCGGTGCGGCCCAGGGTGTGCTGCCGGGCGGCCGGGTCCTGGGCCTGGTGGACGAGCCAGGCCCTGAGCGGTGCGACGGCGGTGGCCGGCAGCAGTCCGCCGCCCCATGCCGACTCGGGGAGCTCGGGCACGGTGAAGCGCGGTACCTCGCCGAGTCCGGCCTTGGTGAGCAGCGCCCCGTACTGGCGGGAGACCTCGGAGACGACCTGGTGCGGCACCCGGTCGAGGACGGTCACGAGGGCGGCGTTGTACTCCTTGGCGGTACGCAGGAGATGCCAGGGGACGGCGTCGGCGTACCGGGCCGCCGTGGTGACCATGACCCAGATGTCGGCCGCGCAGATGAGTTCTGCGGCCAGGGTGCGGTTGTCGGCGACGAGGGAGTCGACGTCGGGTGCGTCGAGGAGGGCGAGGCCGGGCGGGAGGCTGTCGGCGGTCTCGATGCGCAGCACGCGCGCGGGATCCTCGCCGGGCAGCAGGAGTTCGTCGCTCCTGTCCCGGTGCGGCACCCACACGCGCGTGAGGTCGGGCAGCACGCGCATTCCGCTGAACCAGTGATGGTCCTCCGGATGGCACACCAGCACGGGTGTCCGCGTGGTCGGCCGCAGTACGCCCGCCTCGCTGACCCGTCTGCCCACAAGGGAGTTGACGAGGGTCGACTTGCCGGCGCCCGTCGAGCCCCCCACGACGGCCAGCAAGGGCGCTTCGGGTTCCCTCAACCGGGGCACCAGATAGTCGTCGAGCTGGGCGAGCAGTTCGTCGCGGTTGGCACGCGCGCGTGGAGCCCCCGCAAGGGGCAGCGGGAAGCGTGCGGCGGCGACACGGTCGCGCAGGGCGGAGAGTGCGTCGAGCAGCTGAGGCCGTACGTCCAAGGTCACCACATGTGAAGAATGCCCAATTTTAGGTGATTTCTGAAGCATATGACCATGTCTGCGCGCCGATAGAACACAAGGGGACGGAAGGGACGACTGGGACAACGGCACAGTCCAGGCATAACGAGTGCACAACACCCGGGGCGCGAGACGCCAAAAGCGATGCACGATTCGTACCTGCCTGCGATTATCAGGACCGCTTCACCGAACCTCCACATTGAGCCACGGAGGCGAAGCAGCAGGGACATGGATCCGGGAGCCCTATCCTTGTCCCCGGCAACGTCACGGATCAGCCCACACCCGGGCACCAGGTACGAGGCCACCACACCGGCCCCCGTAGCTCAGTGGATAGAGCAGGCGCCTTCTAAGCGCTTGGCCGCAGGTTCGAGTCCTGCCGGGGGCGCCCTTTTCCCAGCTCTCCTCCGGGAGGGCTTTTTTGCTGCCCGGAGCCCGGAAGTTGCCCGAAAATCACCGCGCCCGGGCCCCCGGGCCGCGGAACCCGCGGCCCGCTCGGGTCGAATCCCCGTGCCGCGTGCGGCGTACAGTCGATCTTCTGAGCCATGAGGGACGGAGAGGGGACCGACGTGCGGCTGCGTTGCGCTGTGCTCGACGACTTCCAGCGGGTGGCGACCGGGATCGCCGACTGGTCACCGGTCGCGGACGACATCGAGGTCGTCGGCTTCGACACCCACATCGCGGACGAGGACGCGCTCGCGGAGGCGCTCGCCGGGTTCGACATCGTGGTCACGCTGCGCGAACGGGTGCCCTTCCCCGGGTCCCTGATCACCCGTCTGCCCCGGCTGAAGCTGCTCGTCGCCTCCGGGATGCGCAACAGCGTCATCGACTACGCCGCCGCCGAGGCGCACGGCGTCACCGTGTGCGGTACGGCCAGCTCCTCCACCCCGCCCGTCGAACTCACCTGGGCGCTGCTGCTCGGCCTGGCCCGCGGGATCGTCGAGGAGAGCAACGCCCTGCGCGCGGGCGGCCCCTGGCAGTCCACGGTCGGCGCCGACCTGCACGGCCGCCGGCTCGGCCTCCTCGGACTCGGCAAGATCGGCAGCCGGGTGGCCCGGGTCGGCCTCGCGTTCGGCATGCACGTCAGCGCGTGGAGCCAGAACCTCACCAAGGAGTACGCCGACGAGGTGGGCGTCGAACTCGCTCCCTCCAAGGAGGACCTCCTGCGCGACGGCGACTTCGTCTCCGTCCACCTGGCCCTGAGCGACCGCACCCGCGGACTGCTCGGCCCCGCCGAACTCGCCCTCCTCAAGCCGACGGCGTACCTCGTCAACACCTCCCGCGCGGCGATCGTCGACCAGGACGCCCTCCTCGCCGCGCTCCACGCGGGCCGTGTCGCCGGAGCCGGCGTCGACGTCTTCGACCTCGAGCCGCTGCCCGCCGACCACCCGATGCGCACGGCCCCGCGGCTGCTCGCCACACCCCATCTGGGCTATGTGTCGCAAGCCAACTACCGGACGTACTACGGCCAGGCCGTCGAGAACATCCAGGCGTACCTCGCGGGTTCACCCGTACGGCTGCTGCCCTGAGGGCTCAGGCCGCCCGCCGGTAGATCCCCTCGCTCCGGTCCAGGTGGTGCAGGTCCACCAGATGGCGCCGGAGCGTCACATGGTCGACGTCGCCGTCCTCGCACCAGCCCTGGAGCTTCTCGTTGACGGCCCGTTCGGGGTACTCGACACCCGGCTCGAAGGTCTGTTCGGCGATGTACCGCAGCACCAGCTTCTTACGGGTCCACTGCGCGGGCAGCCGGACCAGCCGCCCGTCGCGGACGAAGGTCTGCAGGGTGCGCTCGTCCCGGGAGCCGGGGTTCTCGGGTGCCGTCTCCGTGCGCTCCGCACGCGCCGCCTCCTGGAAGACCTCGTAGGCGACGCGCAGTTCAGCGCGGTCCCCGGCCGTCACCACGCCCTGCTCCCGCAGCTTCAGCAGCGCCAGGGCCGCGTCCTTGGCGGACAGTCCGGCCGCCCGCGCGACCTCCTGCGAGGTCTCCGCTCCCAGGGCCACCGCCGCGAAGACGCGTACCCGGGTCTCGTCGGTGAACAGACGCATGAGTCGGTCGGTAGCCATGCCGGGAGGCTAGTGGAGGACCCTCGCGGGGGCTAAGGATTTTCCCGGCCCCCCGATGCCGGGCGGCGCGCCCGCTCTTCAAAAAGGGTGATCCCCACATGATCGCCGTTACCAGCCGTCAGCGGCGGCGTTGAACGGGAAGTGCGGCGGCGAGTCCAGCTGCCGCGCTCATCGATTCACTAAGGAGAACGTGATGTCTCGCATCGCGAAGGCTGCCGGTGTCGCCCTCGGCGCCGGGGCCGTGGCGCTCGGCAGCGCCGGTATGGCCATGGCGGACGCGGGCGCCCAGGGTGAGGCCGTCCACTCGCCCGGCGTCGGGTCCGGCAATGTCGTCCAGGTTCCGGTCCACATCCCGGTCAACGTGTGCGGCAACACCGTCAACGTCATCGCCCTGCTGAACCCGGCCTTCGGCAACACGTGCGCCAACGTCAGCGACGGCCACGACGACCGTGGTGGCTACGGCGGCTGACGCCTCGTCAACCCGGAAGGGCCCCGGCACTCCGAGCGCCGGGGCCCTTCCGCGTGTCCACCTCGTCGGCCGCGCCGCGTCAGGCGTACCGATAGATCGCGCTGACGTCCTCCAGCGAATCCGGCGTCACGTCCCACGGCGGCATCTTCTCGTGCCGCGCGACGATCCGCCGGTACTGGGCGCTCCCGGCGGCCGGCGGCTTCGCCGGCAGGTAGCGGGCGCCCCGGTGCCGCAGCTGCCAGCGGTACCACTGCAGGTCGACGAAGGCATGGTGCATCCAGAAGACCGGGTCGTTGACGGACGCGCCGCCGACCATGGCGCCCCCGACCCAGCGGTGCACCCGGTTGTGGTTGCGCCAGGCGGTCTGGCCGCGCCCGCTCCCCCAGCCCTCCAGCCGGTTGCGGAACCCCTTCGTGGTCGTCGAGTCCCAGGGCGAGACGTCGTAGACCGGGTCGTCCAGGGCCGACTCCAGATCGCTCTTGGTGGGCAGCGCGATCGGGTCGCGGACGCGTCCGAGGTCCCGGGTGAGGTACTCCTCGTCGGTCACGCCCTCCCTGATGGTCCAGTTGCCACCCGCGTAGGCGAACGGCCCGGTCATCACCTGCCGGTCCGACGACCGCCCGGTGCCGCCCAGCAGGTCCTTGGTCCAGGGCGCCGCCCCCGCCCGGCGGTCCTTGGTCCAGTCCCAGTACGGCACGGTCACCGACGGGTCCACCCGGCGCAGTGCCCGCTCCAGGTCCAGCAGGAAGCGCCGGTGCCAGGGCAGGAAGGACGGCGTCATGTGGGCCGTGCGCAGTCCGCCCTCGCCGTCGCTGACATAGAAGTCGATGTGCATCCGTACGAACTCGTCGTACTCGCCCCGCCGTTTGACTTCCAGCATCGCCTTCACGAACCGCCGCTTCTCGGCGCTGGTGAGCGTGCTCGCGTCCTTACGGATGTACGCCATGGTGGCCCCCCATGTGTGTCTCGCTCTCGCGCAGTCGCTGCCCCGGCCCCAGCTCGTCGACGGCGGCACGGGTCGCGTCGAGGGGGGTGGCGTACGACCGGTAGTGGTCGACCATGCTCAGCCAGGTGCCGTCGGCCCGGCGCATCAGATGCAGGGACCGGCCGTCGACGGTGACATGCCACTGGGCGGCGCCGGGGGTACGGCCCCCGGAGGTCCTGATGCCGCGGATACGGCGGCCTCGATACGTCTCCTCGAAGCCGAGCTCGCCGGGGTCGTCCCCCTTCTGTGGCGGCCGGGAGGCCGCGACGACCGGGGCGAGCGCGAGGGCGCCGACCGCGGCGAACAGGCCTCGCAGCACGTCCCGCCGCCCGCCCCGGGCCGAGCCCGGTCTGGCCTGGCTCTTCGCCCCGGGTTCCGCTCCTACCGCCACTCCGTCGACGCTGACGCTGACGACCATCGTGTGCTCCTCGTCCGGTTCGGTTGATCCGTACCGGTAACCGCGAAGGAGCCCGCTCGGTCACCGTCCGATGGTCCGAGCGGGCTCCTGGGAGCGAGCGGCCCTACAGTCCGGGGCCCATCACCAGGTTCGCGGCCGGCACGGTCTGCAGGACCGGCGTGAGGACGCCCACCTGCGGCAGCTTCGGCTCCGGCAGGCCGAAGTTGTCGGCGTTCGGCGCGGTCAGCGGGGCGTCCAGGGCCAGGCCCGGGGCCAGCGTGCGCAGGTCGGAGGCCTGGGTGCCGACGCCGACGTGGTCGAAGTCGTCGCCGAGGAGGTGCGGCAGGGGCGCGCGCAGACCCACGCCGGGCAGTCCGCCGCTGACCGGCAGCTGCGGGATCACCCGCTCGGGAAGGAGCCGCCCCTCGACGTACTGCGGGCCCTCGGGCGCGCCCGGCATCGGCAGCGGGATCTCGCCGCCGACCTTGGGCAGCTCCACGTTGAGGGACTTCTCGATCCCGTCCAGCGGCACCGGCACGGGGACCGTGTCCACCGCCGCGGCGGGGGTGGCGGCGGCACCCATCGCGGCCGCGACGCCCGTGAGGACGGCGGCAATGGTTCCTCGGGTGGTCGACTTCATCTCAGCTACGGTCCCTTTCCGGATTCTGTGGCTCAACGTCCTTACCGCGTAACGATCCTGGAACAGGCACCAGCGCAAGATTCGCCCGACTGCCGCAGTAGTACGACCGCTGAATTGTCAGCTCGTCCAGAAGTCCCACCAACGGGTCAGGATCAGCATTCCGACGATCCCGAGGTGCAACACCGCGACGACCCAGGTGAATTCGCCGAAGAAGGACCTCAACCAGCCGGGCGCGGGCAGGAATCGGTTCCGTACGGCGAACGACGTCACGTACCAGAACAGGAGAATCGTCGCGGCCCACGCCAGACAGCACCACAGGCACAGCGCGTTGATCCGGTAGAGCGACTCGAACTGCAGCCATGACACGAATCCGACGCCGAACAGGCACCCCGCGTCGAAGGTGAGCCAGTACCAGCCGGGGAAGCGCGCGCCGGCCAGCAGGCTCATGCCGGCACCGATGACGACGCCGTAGGCGACCAGGCCCAGCATCGGGTTGGGGAACCCGAAGGCCGAGGCCTGGTCACTCTGCATGACACTGCCGCAGGACACCACGGGGTTCAGGCTGCAGCCCGGGGTGAAGTCCGGGTCCTCGAGCAGCTTGAACTTGTCGAGGGTGATGACCCAGGAGGCCAGCAGTCCCGCGGCCCCCGTGATCACCAGCAGTACGGCGAACGCGCGACTGCCGCCCGCGGTCCGCGTCATCAGCCGCGCAGGCTGCGGGCCGGGAGGACGATGTGCGCGGCCGCGTTCAGGGTGTCGTCGGCGCCCACGAAGTCGGCCAGCGCCTCGGGCTGGATGGGCTGTCCGGGCTTGGCCTCGGGCCACGGGCGGGTGGTGAACACGAAGTAGGCGAAGCCGCGCTCGGCCACCGCCTCCAGCCACTCCGCCGGCGGGGTGCACTGGGCGTTGAAGCCGGGCATGTTGACGACGGCCGTACCGGACTCGACGAGCAGGCTGACCGGCAGGTTCGACCGGGCGTTGCCGTCGACGAGGTCGCCGCCGACGGGCAGGCCGTTGTTCTCCAGAAGTGCTTCGACGGCGGCCGTGGAGGCCTCCGGTCCACCCGCGGCGTCCCCGAGGGTGTAGGCGAGGAGGTAGGGCATGTGGCCGTCGGGGGCATCGCCGCTCCAGGCCATGACGACGAGCGTGCCCAGGTCGGCGGCGTTGAAGGGGCGGATTTCGCTTTGGGTTGAGGTCACCGCGCGACCATATCGACGGGCCGGAACCCCGCCGGGCCCGTTCTCACCCGACCGGGCGATGCCCCCCACACGGTCCACACGAACGAGGGACGCGCCCTCGAACAGCGCGAAGGGCCGGTTCCGTACGCCACGGAATCGGCCCTTTCGGCAAGAGTGATGCGTCAGCCACCCAGCGGAAGTCCGCCGAGCAGACCGCTGTTGTTCAGCGTGGCGGTCGCGCCCTTCACGGTGTTGAGCACGGAGTCCTTGTTCTCGGTGTCGAGCGCGTTCGACTGGTGCTGCAGCGGCATCACGTCGGCGGGGGCCAGCTGACCACTGGTGAGCGAGTTCACGGCGCCGGTGAGGCTGGTGGGCGTGACGTCGGCGGGGCTGTAGGCGAACGCGGGCGCGGCAGCACCGGCGAGGGCCACGGTACCGGCAACAACAGCGGCAGCCTTCAGGGACTTCATCATGTTCCTTTCTTCGGCAACTCATGTCACCAGAGAGAATTCTGACGCCGTGCCTAACGATCCCCGACCGGCCCGGAAACCCCGTACGCAGAAAACTTCTGCAACCACCCGTTGGGATTCCCGGGGGCTATTAAAAAGCAATAGGAAAACAGAACAGCCGTTGTGCCGGTCGGGCGACCGGCACAACGGCTGGGGTGGCGACTGCTTCGCCTCAGGCGCCGCCCTGGTTCCAGGAGGGCACCGGCGGGGTCAGGAGGCGGGCAGCGGCAGCGGGACCGGCAGGGGCGGCGCCGGTACCGGCAGGTCCCCCGGGAGCGGCAGCGGGAGTCCGCCGCCCAGCAGCAGGGCGACGACGGCGTTGAGGAGGCTGCTCACCACCTTCGTTGCGGCCGGGGCCACCTTGGTGGGGTCGCCGGAGGTGGCCGCGGCGAGCAGGTCGCCGACCGCCGTCTGCAAGGTGGCGAGCGCGTCGCCGACCGCGTCGGCGGAGGGCGCCTTGGCGTCGTCGGCGCTCTTGTCCGCGGGCAGCGGGAGCGCCGGTACGGGCAGGGGCAGGGGCAGTGCGTCGGTCGGCGTGGTCGTGGCCGGTGGTGTCGCCGGCGTGGTGGTGGCCGGCACGTCGGTCGGCGGCGGTACCGGCGCGGGGGCCGCGGCGGTGGCCTTGGCGATGGCGGCCTTGACCGCGTCCAGGAGCTGCGTGGCCTGTTCGGGGGAGACCTGTCCGTCGTCGGCCTTGAGGACGGCGTTGAGCACGTCGGTGACCGGGGCGAGGACGCTTCCGAGGCTGCCCAGGGTCTGGACCTGCGCGAGGAGCCCGTCGACGCCGGGGAGAGGTGCCTTCGCCGCCTCCTCGATGCGCTCGCTCTGCGACTCGTTGTCGACGGCAACCGCGGCTGGTGCGGTGATCCCGATCAGGAGGGTGGCGGTGACGGCGGCTGACGCGAGACGTCGTGCGGACAGAGCACGCATGGAGGATCCCTTTCGCTACGGGGAGGATCTTGTGCCCACCGTGAAAGCGCTCACCGCGCTCTGCAACCGAACGGACCCGCTCCGTGATCGCCCAGCTCGGGCGTCCTCCCTGGTGAGACGGCCTGTCAAGCCCCGCTCACCGTGTCGCCGCCGCCACCCCCCATTCGGGGCAACGCAAACCGGCCGCCCTTCCGCGATGGAACCACGGGAGGGCGGCCGGCAAGGGTGATGCGCGCGGACGTCAGTCGTTGACGCAGGTGTTGCCGAAGGCGGGGTTCAGCAGACCGATGACGTTCACGGTGTTGCCGCAGACGTTGACCGGGATGTGGACCGGAACCTGGACGACGTTGCCCGACAGCACGCCCGGGGAGTGGGCGGCCACGCCGTTCGCGCCACTGTCGGCGGCGGCGATGCCGGCACCGCCGGCGACGGCCGCGACGGCGGCGGAGGTAAGGACCAGGCCCTTCGCGATACGCGACATGGAGAGGTGCTCCTTGGGGGTTGACACAAAACACCCGGGCGGGGATGCCCGGCGCTGTGTCAACGCACGGGGCGCGCGGGGGTTGCGCCGCCAATGGGGTGATGTCGCTGGGGCCCGACTTCACCAATCCGACACACTTGCCCGGTTTCGCCGGATTAATACGGATAGCAGCTAGAGTTGCGGACCTCTTGACGCACCCCTATGGCCAGCAAATCGCACTCATGACGCCCTGGCACCACGACCCGGGCGTGCCACCTCCCGACCCCGCACCTTTTCCCGGAAGGTCCACCCGGTCATGCGCCATTCCCTGCGCACGTTGCTGCGCCCGGCGGCGGTAGGAGTCCTCGCCCTCGCCACGATCTGGGCCCCCGGTGGCGCCCTCGCGGCCGCCCCGCCCTCTCCCGAGGCCGGGCGGCTGCCGTTCGCCGAGCGGTTCCGCGCCCTGCAGCACGGCGGGATGGTCCGCGCGGCCAACGCCTCCATCAGCTGCCGGGCGGGCACGGCCCAGCCCTCCTGCCCCGCCGTCCGGGACGGCGGGACGGCGGTCAACGGCGGCTTCGACATGTTCTACGTCGACGTCGACACCGACCCGAACACCTACAACTCCTCGCGCGCGGAGGTCCGGCTGCCCGAGGGCGCCCGGGCCACGTACGCGCGGCTGTACTGGGGCGGCAATCTCCGCGTCGGCGAGCAGAAGCCGCCCGAGGACAACGGCCGGGTGCTGATCGCCGAACCCGGCGGCCAGTACAAGGAGGTCCTCGCGGACACCCTGGTCGGCCACCGGGTGGCCCAGGGCGCGGACGCCTTCCAGGCCTCGGCGGACGTCACCGAACTGGTCCGTCAGAGCGGTTCGGGCCTCTACACCGTCGCCCAGGTCAATGTGGCGATGGGGAGGTCGGCGGCCGGTTCGTGGGGCGGCTGGACGCTGGTGGTGGCGTACGAGAAGGCGGCGGAGCCGCTGCGCCATCTGGCCCTGTGGGACGGCTTCGAGACGCTCGCGTCGGCCCAGGAGGTTCGGCTCCGGAAGCTGGGCTTCCCGAAGGGCGCCTCCGGACGGGCGGGACTGGTCGCCTACGACGGCGACCGCGGCCGTACGGGTGACTCGCTCACCCTTTCGACCGGCCCGACGGACCGCAGGGCGCCCGTGACACTGACCGACGCAGCCAACCCCCGTACAGATGTGCTGAATTCAACGATTTCCGAGCCCGGAACGACGCCGTCGCAGCGCGTCCCCTCGTATGCGAACACCCTCGGCTACGACTCCGATGTGTTCGATCTCGGCACGGCTCTGCGCCCCGGCGGTGACCAGCTGGCCTTCCGGCTCGTTTCCCAGCGGGACGCGGCGTGGACCGGCGCACTTTTCGTCGCCGTCGACGCGCAGTGAGGCGCGTTCCCGCCCGTCCCGAGTGCCATCCGTGAGCGAGGAAACCGCGCAATGCACCAGTCAGCAACCGACCCTCGGCCACGGGTCCTTCACCTCACACAACCCGTGGAGGGCGGGGTCGCCCGAGTCGTGACGGACCTGGTGCGAGCCCAGCTCGCGGCCGGGTTGCAGGTAGCGGTGGCCTGTCCGGACGGCGCCTTCGCCGACGGTCTGCGGGAACTGGGGGCGGACGTACGGCGATGGCGGGCGACCCGGTCGCCAGGGCCGTCGCTCGTCGGGGAGGTACGGCGTCTCGCTCAGGTGATCGAAGAGGTGCGGCCCGAACTGGTGCACGCACACAGTGCGAAGGCCGGTCTGGCCGGGCGGCTCGCGGTGCGGGGACGGGTGCCGACGGTGTTCCAGCCGCACGCCTGGTCGTTCGAGGCGGTCGGCGGGGTCACCGCGGCACTCGCACTGAAGTGGGAACGGTGGGGGGCGCGTTGGGCCTCCCGGGTGGTGTGCGTGAGCGGCGCGGAGCGCACGACCGGTGTACGCGCCGGGATCGCCGGGCGGTGGAGCGTCATCCCCAACGGCATCGACCCCGCCCGCTTCCACCCCGCCGCCGTGGGCACCGTACGCGCGTCACTGCTGCCGGACGTCGATCCGCAGGCCCCGCTCGTCGTGTGCGTGGGACGGCTGTGCCGGCAGAAGGGGCAGGACGTCCTGCTCGACGCGTGGGAGGCGGTGCACCGGCGGGCGCCGCGGGCACGGCTCGTGTTCGTCGGCGACGGACCCGACCGCGCCCGGCTCGCCGCGCGCGCACCGCAGTCGGTGCTGTTCGCCGGGGCCGCCACCGACACCGCCCCCTGGTACCAGGCCGCCGACCTGGTCGTCCTGCCCTCGCGCTGGGAGGGCATGGCGCTCGCCCCGCTGGAGGCGATGGCGTGCGGGCGGCCGGTCGTGATGTCCGACGTGGACGGCGCCCGGGAGAGCCTGCCGCCGCATCTCGCGCCCCGCTGCCTCGTACCGCCGGGTGATCCGGCATCGCTCTCCGCCGCCGTCGCCGAGCTGCTCCTCGATCCGCTGCTGTGCGAGTCGCTCGGCCATCAGGGGCGCCACCACGTCCTGTCCACGCACGACGTGCGGCACACGACCGAGGCGGTGGCGGGTCTGTACCGCGAACTGCTCGGCGCCGTGGGACCCGTCGTGCCCACCGAGTACAGGGAGTCCATCCACTCGTGACCGCCGAAAGTACCGTCCCCTCGCCCGGCGGGCAGCCACGGGATCACGGATTCTCGCCCGTCTCGGTCATCCCGTCGCGCGGTGCCGCCGGCGGCTTCCGCTTCCCGCACCGCCGTCCGCAGCCCCGGCCCGCCTCGCCGGTGCCGCTGCTCGCCGCGGATCTGGCCGCCGCGCTGCTCGGCGCCCTCGCGCTCACCGGGACCGCACACCATCCGCTGCTCGCGGCCGTGCTGGTGTCCGCGTCGATGCTGCTGCGCCCGCACCTGCCCCGCGCGGTGCCGGGTGTCCTGGACGAACTGCCCGCCGTCTGCGGCCGGATCGCGGTGTCCTGGCTGGCGCTCGGCGCGCTGGTCGCCGCGTACGCCCCGCAGCACGCGCTGCCCGCCGACACGCTCGCCCTCGGTTTCCTGCTCCAGTCGGCGGCGGCCTGCGCGGTCCGCGGCGCCGTGCACTGGCGGCGCCGCACGGTGCTGCGGAACCGCCCGCGCGCCGCCCTCGTCATCGGCCCCGCGACGACCGCGCAGCGCGTGGCCGCGGGCATCCTGCGCCACCCGCGCTGCGGAGTACGCCCGGTGGGTGTCGTCACCGAGACACCGGACGGCAGCGAGGGCCTGCCCGTGCTGACGACCGGTCAGGAGGTCGAGCGGGCGCTCATCCAGAACGGCGTACGGGACGTCCTGGTCGTGCATCCGTCCGTACGGTCCCAACAGGGGCCGCTGCTGCGGGCGTTGGCCGAGTCGGGCTGCGTGGTGTGGGAGGTCGACGCGGACTCCCCGTCGTACGCCACCCGCGACCAGCTCGCCGGATTCGCCTGCCGGCGCCTGGACATGGGCGGACGGCGGCGCGGCAGCTTCGGCAAGCGGATGCTGGACGTGCTGGTGGCCGGGACCCTGTTGCTGCTGGTCAGCCCGCTGCTGCTGGTGTGCGCGGTGGTGCTGCGGCTGACCGACGGACGCGGTGTGGTGTTCCGTCAGGAACGCATCGGCAAGGACGGCCGCCCCTTCACGCTGCTGAAGTTCCGCACCCACCGCCCGGTCGACGAGCACGAGTCGGCGACCCGCTGGAGCGTGGCGGACGAACGCCAGATGTCGTGGTTCTGCCGCTTCCTGCGCAAGACGTCCCTGGACGAGCTGCTGCAACTGTGGAACGTCGTCTGGGGCGACATGAGCCTGGTGGGACCGAGGCCCGAACGCCCGTACTTCGTCGCGAACTTCAGCCAGACCTACCCCGGGTACGCGGCCCGCCACCGGATGCAGACCGGCATCACCGGCCTCGCCCAGATCCACGGTCTGCGCGGCGACACCTCCATCGAGGACCGGGCCCGCTTCGACAACGCGTACATCGACAACTGGTCGCTGTGGCAGGACATCTGCATCCTGGCCCGCACCGCCGCCGCTCTCGTGCGTCCGACGGGGAGTTGACCATGGACCACGTGCGCAGATGCGCGCCGGTGCTCCCGGTGGTGGCGGTGATCGCCCTGCTGGGACTGCCGATCGGGCCGGGCGGCGAGGGGGGCGCGGGGCCCGCCGACGCGGTCTCGGCGCTGGTGGTGCTCTACTGCGGGGTCCTCCTGGTACGGGACCGGCGGCGCCCCTTGTCGCGCACGGCGGCCGTGGTGCTGGGCCTGCCGGTGCTCGGGCTGGCGATCGCCGCCGCGGGAGCCTCCTCACCGGGTGCCGGGATCACCGGTATGGGCCGCTATCTGCAGATCTTCGTCCTCGTCCCGGCCGCGGTGCTGCTGCTGATCCGGGGCCGGGGCGACTTCCGTGTCCTGGCCTGGTCCTTCGTGGGGCTCGCCCTGTGGCAGGGGGCGATCGGGGTGCACCAGTTCCTGACCGGGACCGGTGCCTCGTACCAGGGCAAGGAGATCCGTGCCGTCGGCACCTTCGGGGCGCAGGACGTGATGGGCATGGCGACGGTCGTGTGCTTCGGGCTGGTGTGCGCGGTGGGGCTGGCGCTGGGCCGGACCCCCGTACGGCACCGGGCGGTCGCCGCCTGCTGCGCGCTGGCCCTGCTGGTGCCGCTCGCCCTGTCCTTCAGCCGCGGGGCGTGGATCGCCACGGCGGTCGCGTGCACGGTGCAGCTGATGCTGGCCGGGATGCGGCGGGCGCTGCGGGTGGCGGCCGTGATGATGGCCCTGGGCGTGATCCTGGTGGGCGGTTTCGGGGTTGGTTCGGCGATGCTCCAGGAGCGGATCAGCAGCATCACGCAGGTCACCGACGCGCCCGACCAGTCCGTCACCGACCGGTACACCATGTGGGCGGCGGCGGTCGGCATGTGGCGTGAACAGCCTTTGACCGGCGTGGGGTTGAAGGGCTTCCCCGAACACCGGGACGCGCACGCCTCACTGGCGCTGTCCGCCGGCAGCGACACCGAGGGCGCGGGCGCGGCCTTCCGCAAGCAGCCGCTGCTCTCCCCGCACAACATGTACCTCCTGGTCCTCTCCGAGCAGGGCCTCATCGGCCTCCTCGCCCTCGCGGGCGGCTGGCTGGCCCTGCTGGTGTGCGGGCTGCGGGGGCTGGCACGGGTACGCCGGTCCGGTCCGGGGCTCGACTGCGCCCTGGTCGCCTGCGGCCTCCTGGTCTGGCAGCTCACCGACTTCGCGTACGCCGACATCGGCGGACCCTCGACGGTCCTGACAGCGGTGTGCTTCGGCCTCGTGGCCTGGTGGGCCCTGCTCGGCAACGCCCCCGAGCAGCCCGCGCCGACCCCGGCCCCGGCCCCCGACCGCGCCGAGGAGGCGGCAACCCGATGACGGTGACGCCGCCCCGGACTCCCGGGGACGCGGCAGGCCCGCCGCGCGGAAGAAACGCGGGGCCCATCGCCGCATCCGCGGTTTCGCCGAGCGCCCCGGGCGGCCATGACGCGAAGCCCGCCGAGACATCCGGACGGCCCTTGGCCTCCCAGAGCCGGCGGACTTCCGGGGTTTCATCGAGCACGCCGAACGGACGGGGCGCACGGCCTGATGAGGCTACGGGGCAGGCCATGGCTGTCCGCAACACCCGGGCTTCCGCGGACCCGACGGACTCCCCGGGCGGCCAGGACGCAGGGACCGGCGAGCCTTCAGGGCGGACCATGATCGCTCGGGGCACCCGGGCCTCCGCGGACCCGACGGACTCCCCGGGCGGCCAGGACGCACGGGCCGGCGAGCCTTCAGGGCAGGCCATGGCCGTCCGGAACACCCGGGCTTCCGCGGACCCGACGGACTCCCCGGGCGGCCAGGACGCAGGGACCGGCGAGCCTTCAGGGCGGACCATGATCGTTCGGGGCACCCGGGCCTTCGCGGTTCCGCCGAGCACCCCGGGCGAGCGGAACGCGGAGCCCGCCGAGGCATCCGCACGGGCCTTGGCCTCGCAGAGTCAGCGGGCTTCCGGGGTTTCCCCGGGCATGCCGAAGGGACCGGGCGTGGAGTCGGCCGAGGCTTCCGGGGGGCCGTTGGAGTCCACTGTTTCCGGGAGGGGCGAGTGGCTCGTAGCGCCCGGAGGCTCCGGGGAGTTCCTCAGTGGTGGGGATTCCGGGGCCCGCGAGGCTCCGGCCGGCCCCCGCGTCTCCAGCGCCTCCCCGGCTCACCCGCAATCCCGTACACCGGCCGCTCCCCCGGCCCCGGACGCTTCCGCGCCCTCCCGGCACCCGCGCGCCGTCCGCGCCCCCCGCCCGTCCCGGGCTCCCCGCCCCTCCCGTACCGCGGGACGCGTCCCCGCTCTCCCATCGGCCCGCCCCGCGGGTCCCCCCACCACTCCCCCCGGGGACAATCCCGACCTCGCCCCCGTCTCCCGCGGCTTCCTGGCCAAGGCCACCCTCGTCACCGCGGTCCTCTCCGTCGCCGGGGCGATCCTCGGGCTCGCGCGGGACCAGGCGCTGGCGCGGCTCTTCGGGGCCGGGATCGAGACGGACGCCTTCCTGGTGGCGTGGACGATCCCGGAGTTCGCGTCGACGCTGCTCATCGAGGACGGGCTGGCGTTCGCGCTGGTCCCGGCGTTCAGCCTGGCGCTGGCGCGGCGGGCGCAGGGCGCTCCCGGGGATCCGGTGCGCTCCCTGGTCGTCGCCACGCTGCCCCGCCTCTCCCTGGCCTTCGTCGCCGTGTCCGCGCTGATCGCCGCCACCGCCCCCTACCTCGTCGAAGCGCTGGCCCCGGGCCTGCCCGACCCCGCTCTCGCCGTCGACTGCACCCGGCTCGCCGCGGTCTGCGTGCTGGGCTTCGGGCTCGCCGGGTACTGCAGCGCCGCACTCCGCGCCCACCGCAGGTTCCTCGCACCGGCCGCGATCTACGTGGCGTACAACACCGGCATCATCACGACGATGTTCGTCCTGGGCGGGCAGTGGGGCGTGCGGTCGGCGGCGATCGGGGTCGCGGTCGGCGGCGGGCTGATGGTCCTCGTGCAGCTGCCTTCCTTCGTACGGCAGTTGTGCCGCAAGCAGGTCGCTCAGCCGGAGTCGGGCGCGAGCGGCGACCGTGCCGTCACCGCCGCCCTCGTCGCCACCGTCCTCCTCTTCGCCCTGTGCAGGCAGTCCCAGACCCTCATCGAGCGCTACCTCGCCTCCACCCTCGACGCCGGCGCCATCTCGCACCTGAACTACGCGCAGAAGGTCGCCCAGATCCCGATGACCCTGTCGATGATGCTGTGCACGGTCACCTTCCCGGTGGTCGCGCGAGCCCTCGCCGACGGCGACATCGAGCGGGCCCGCAGCCGCGTGGAACGGGACCTGGCGCTGGCCACCTGCATGGTGCTGCTCGGCGCCGCCACGGTGATCTCCTGCGCCCCGCAGATCATCGAACTCCTCTTCCAGCGAGGCGCGTTCACCGCCCGGGACACCGCGGCCACCGCGGACGTCATGCGCGTGTACGCCCTCGGTCTGCTCGGCCAGACCCTGACCGGCGTGCTCGTCCGGTCGTACTTCTCCGCCGCCCGCCCCAGCTGGTACCCGGTCGCCGCGATGACCGCAGGCATCGTCGCCACCTCCTGGATCGGCGCCTGGACGGTGGGCCCCTGGGGCGTCTGCGGCATCGCCGCCGCCAACGCCGTCGGCATCACCGTGACCGCCGTACTGCTGCTGGCCGGTATGGGCCCCAGAAGCGTCCCGATCCGCAAGCGGGGCGCGCTGCGCGAGCTGAGCAGGCCCGTCCGTGCCGCGGTGGTCGCGACGATCGCCGGGACCTTCGTCGCCGGGCAGGTGCCGTCCGCCGTGCCGGGGCTCGCCGCGGGCGGGGCGACCGTCGCCGCCGTCTTCGTCCTGCTCGCCTGGGCGCTGGACGCCCAGGGCGTCGTACCCGCACTGAGATCCCTACGCTCCGTCACACGAAGGCTGACGCATGGCCGCTGCCGTTGAATCCGCCCCCGTCCCGTGGATCGCGATGTACCACTCGGTCGGCGACTGCTCCGAGGACCCGTACCGCATCACGGTCACACCCGACCGACTCGACCGCCAGCTGACCTGGCTCCGCCGCCGCGGTCTGCGGGGCGTGTCCATGGCCGCGCTGCTGGCCGACCCCAGCCGCAAGGACCTCGTCGGCCTCACCTTCGACGACGGGTACGCCGACTTCCTCGACCACGCCCTGCCCGTGCTGCGCGCGCACGACTTCGGGGCCACCCTATTCGTCCTGCCCGGCCGGCTCGGCGGCGACAACGCCTGGGACCCGCTCGGCCCGCGCAAACCGCTGCTCGACGCCGACGGACTGCGCCGGGCCTGCGAGGCGGGCGTGGAGATCGGCTCGCACGGTCTCACCCACATCGACCTGACCGAGGCCGACGACCTGCGGCTCAAGGCCGAGGTCGTCGAGAGCCGGGCCGCGCTGGAGGAGCTGACCGGTGCGCCCGTGAAGGGCTTCTGCTACCCGTACGGAACACTCGACCAGCGCGCCGTCGACGCGGTACGGGAAGCCGGATACGCGTACGCCTGCGCCATCGACCCCGGCCACCTCACCGGCCCGTACGCCCTGCCCCGGCTGCACATCGGCCAGAACGACACCGCCGTACGCCTCTTCCTCAAGCACCGGCTGCACCGGCTGCGCCGCCGTCCCGTCGAGGGGATCTGAGATGAAGGCCCTCCACGTCATCACCGGCCTCGGGGTCGGCGGCGCCGAGCAGCAACTGCGGCTGCTGCTGCGGCACCTGCCCGTCGACTGCGACGTCGTGACGCTCACCAACCCGGGCGCGGTCGCCGACGGGCTCATCGCCGACGGGGTCCGCGTCACCCATCTCGGGATGGCCGGCAACCGCGACCTGGCCGCCCTGCCCCGCCTGGTCCGCCACATCCGGGCCGGCGGCTACGACCTCGTGCACACCCACCTGTACCGCGCCTGTGTCTACGGCCGGCTCGCCGCGCGGCTCGCGGGCGTCCGCGCGGTCGTCGCCACCGAACACTCCCTCGGCGACTCGCAGATGGAGGGCCGCAGGCTCACCGCCGGGGTCCGCGGTCTCTACCTGGCCAGCGAACGCCTGGGCCGCGCGACGGTCGCCGTCTCCCCCACCATCGCCGCCCGTCTGAAGCGCTGGGGCGTGCCCGCCCCCCGTATCGAGGTCGTCCCGAACGGCATCGACCTGCCCCGCTTCCGCTTCGACGCCCTCCAGCGGCTGCACACCCGCCGCCGCCTCGGCCTGCCCGAGGAGGCGTACGTCATCGGCGGCGTCGGCCGGCTCACGGCGGCCAAACGCTTCGCCACCGTCATCCGGGCGATGGCCCAACTGCCCGACAATTGCTGGCTGTTGCTGGTCGGCGGCGGCCCGGACGAACACCGGTTGCGCCAGGTCGCCCGTGCGGCCGGGGTCGCCGACCGGGTGCTGTTCACCGGCGAACGCCCCTGCGTTCCCGACGGCTCGCCCGGTCCCGACCTGCCGTCCCTCACCTCCGCGATGGACCTGCTCGTCTCCCCGTCGCCCGAGGAGGCCTTCGGGCTGGCGGTCGTCGAGGCGCTGGCGTCCGGGCTCCCCGTGCTCTACAGCTCCTGCCCGGCGATCGAGGACCTGCCCTCGCAGGCGGCCCCCGGCAGCCGCCAGGTCCTGGGCGGCCCCGACGAGTTCGCCCGCGCGATCGCGGCGGCCCGCACCGAGGGCCCGCGCCCGCGCACCGCCCCGGACGCCGCCCACCACTACTGCATCACCCGCAGCGCCGCACAGCTGATGAATGTCTACGCGGCCGCGACCTCGTCGCCCACGTCACCCCAGGGAGCCAGTTCCTCATGACCGAGAACCCCACCGGACCGCGCCGCCCCGCCACGGTCCTCACCCGCGCCAGGACGCTCCCGGCCTGGTCCCTGCTCGCGGCCGGTGCCGTCGCCGGGGGAATGCTGGGCGGGGCGTACAGCCTGGCCCAGGCGCCTACGTACACGGCCACCAGCTATGTCGTCGCCGTCCCCACCGAGAAGTCCGACCCCGCCTCCGCCCTCGGCTTCGCGCAGGCCTACGGCCGGGTCGCGACCCAGCTCGCGGTGCTCGGGGACGCGCAGGTGTGGGCGGGTGTCCCGGTCAGGACGCTGCAGTCGAGCGTGCAGACCGCGACCTCGCCGGACGCCCCGATGGTCGCGATCACGGCGACCTCCTCGCGCCCCGACCTCGCCGCCGACATGGCCAACGCGGTCGCCCGCGCCCTGACCCGGCACGCGGACACCGCCCAGAGCGCCACCAACGTCGAGCTCCAGCAGTTCGCCCGCGCCACCAAGCCCACCGAGCCGTCCTCGGCCCCGCCCGCGGTGACCGGGCTGGTCGGGGCGAGCGCGGGCGGACTGCTCGGTGGCCTGGTGCTGCTGGTGCGGCCGCGACGGGCCGCCGGAGAGCCGGGGCGCCCGGCCCAGGTGCCCGGCCCGGCCGTCGCCGCCGACGCCCACGGCCAGCTGTGACGTACACGACGGAACTCGTCACCGACGACACCGTCTTCGCCGCACTCGCCCCCGACTGGGCACGCCTGTACGGCCGTTCCTCCGCCGCGACCCCGTTCCAGAGCCACGCCTGGCTGCACTCGTGGTGGCTGTCGTACGGCGGTGGCGGGCGGCTGCGTGTCCTGGTGGTCCGGGACGGGGGCGACCTCGTCGCCGCCGCGCCCCTGATGCGCGTACCGCGTCCCGTGCCCTCGCTCGTGCCGCTCGGCGGGGCGATCTCCGACTACGGGGACGTCCTCCTCGACGACGAGCGGGGCGAGGAGCCGGTCGCCGCGCTCACCGAGGCGCTGGCCGCGGCTGCCCGCACCGCACTGGTCGACCTGCGCGAGGTGCGGCCGGGCGGCGCGGCGCAGCGGATCTACGACCACTGGCCCGGGCCGCGGCGCCGGGTCGACGACTCGCTGTGCCTGGAGCTGCCCGCCGTGCCGATGGACGAGCTGGTGGCCCGGCTGCCGTCGGCCAAGGCCCAGCAGCGGGTGCGCGCCAAGCTGCGCAAGCTGACCTCGCTCGGCATCGAACGGCATGTCGTGGAGCCCGACGAGGTCGACAAGGCGCTGCGGCGGCTTCTGGAGCTGCACGAGCTCCAGTGGCAGGGGCGGAAGGTGACGAGCGAGCATCTGCGGCCGCGGTTCCGCGACCACCTGGTGCGCTCGGTCGCTCCGATGGTGCGGTCCGGGGACGCGGTCGTCACCGAGTTCCGGCTGGACGACGACGTGGTGGCCGTCGATCTGACGCTGCTGTCGCGGCGGCTCGCGGGCGGCTATCTGTACGGCGCCCATCCATGTCTGCGTGAGCGCAAGGCGGATGTGGCGGTGATGCTGCTCGACGCGGCCGGCGACCACGCGCGGGGCACGCTGAGTCTGCTGCGCGGCAACGAGCCGTACAAACACCACTGGAAGCCCGAACCTGTGGTCAACCAGCGGCTGCTGATGGCCCGGCGGCGCACCGCCCCGCTGCTGGCGGCGGCACTGTGCGACGTCGCCGCCCGCAGCCGGGGCAAGGAGCTGGTGCGCAGGTGGAGGGAGCGCGGTGGCGGCGGGCCCTGACCGGCCCGCCGCCACCCGGTCCTCACCGGCTGCGCGACCACCAGTCGAAGCGCATGCACAGCTTCCCGCCGATCCAGTACTCCACCCACTCGCCCAGGTCCATCGGCGAACAGTTGGGCGGGTTCGTCGGAGTGGGGTCGGGCGTCGGCTCGGGCGTCGGGTCGGGCGTGGGCTCGGTCGGCACCGGTGTCGGTTCGTCGGTGCGTCCGAAGAGCACGGACCGGTAGATCTCCGACGCCTTGGGGTTGTCGCCGCACTGCCAGACGCCGTGCGGACAGTAGTCCGTGAGCGTGTTGTACAGCGGCTTGTGCTCGTCCATCCACGCGAGCATGCGCCGCATGTACTCGGCGTTGTCTCCGTTGCGGAAGAGTCCCCATTCAGGATAGGAAATTGCCTTGCCGTGGGACTTGGCGAAATCCACGTGCTCCTGAAGCCCGTACGGCTCTTTCACCTGCTGGTCGAATGAGATGCCTTCCGGCTGGTCGTACGAGTCCATGCCGATGATGTCGACGGTGTCGTCACCGGGATAGCACTTCGTCCAGCCGATGGAGTCCTGACCGCGGCTCGGCGTGAAATCGAAGCGGAATTTCTGGCCCGGCACCGAACGCATGGTGGTGACGATCCTGTTCCAGTACTTCTTCCAGGCCTCCGGGTCCGGCCCGCAGCGATGGGTGTACGTGATGCCGTTCATCTCCCAGCCGAGCACGATGACCGTGTCCGGCACCTTCAGCTCGACCAGCCGTTCGGCGAGGCGGCGGAAGTGGTGATCGAAGTCGCCCCGCGCGCCCTGCTGGATCAGCCGCCGGACCTGGTAGTCGGGGACCCGGCCCTCGTTGCGCTCCTGCATGGGGACGTTGAGGACGAACATGCGGTCGTCGCGCTGGTTGCGCCAGTCGGCCCAGGAGTCGAGGAAGTCGGGGGCGCCCTCGATGTTGCTCCAGCGGTCGCCGGGCAGATAGGTGTGGCCGACGCGCAGATCGGCGCCGCCCAGCCAGCGGCTGAGCTCGGAGATACGGTTCACTCCGCGCGGGCCGTAGTCGAGGTAGGCGCCGAAGGCGGGGAGCTCCGGTACGGGCTTCGGCTCGGGCACGGTCACCGGACCGACGGACGGAGTGGCCGCCGGCGGCTGAGCGGACGCGGACGGAACGGCCGGTACCGCGGGCACCGCCGGCGTGGGAGCGGGAGGATCGCCGGCCTGTCCCACCCCCGCTGCGAATCCGGGCCCCGAGGCCAGGGCGGCGGACGCGGCGACCGACGCCGCAATGAACGCCAGCCTTCTGGTCCGGGCCCGTCGCTGCTGTGAGTCCATGCCTGCTCCTTTCTCACTCTCGCGCTAATCCGATAACTGACACTCAGTCACGTGCAGACGAACTCCGCCACCGTGCTTGCGGCTTTCGAGTGGCCCTGTCGCCCGCATGGGTGAAATAACCGAAGGAATTGAGTCCGTGTCGCTGTTCGACACCCGCGTCCCCGCCGTCCTGCTGCGGATCGACCGAAATCCCTTTCACCACGGAACGCTGGGCGCCGTGCGCTCGCTCGGCAGGGCCGGAGTGGAGGTGCATGTGATCGCGGACTCCGCCGGAAGTCCGTTGGCGCGGTCGCGTTTTGTACGTCAGATCCATCCCCCGCCGCCACCGCAGGCGTCCGCCCCCGACATCGCCGTGGCCCTGCGCCGTATCGCCGCCGGGGTCGCGCGCCCGGCGGTGCTGATCCCGATGGACGACGCGAGCGCGGTTGCCGTGGACCGGCTGCGCGAGGAGCTGGCGCCCGCCTATCTGCTGCCCGCGGCGACGGGCCCGCTGGCCGAACGCGTCGCCGACAAGGCGGAACTGGCCGCCCTGTGCGCCGCCGTGGACGTACCGCATCCGCTCACGCTGATCCCGCGGAGCGCGGCCGAGGCCGCGGGCGCCGCCTGGCGGCTTGGCCTTCCGGTGATCGCGAAGTGGAGCCGGCCCTGGTTGCTGCCGACGGAGAGCGGGCTGCGCAGCACGGTGGTGGTGCGGTCCCCGCAGGAGGCGCGGGAGCTGTATCTGCGCTCGGAGGAGGCGGGCAGTCGGCTGCTGCTCCAGGCGTGGCTGCCGCCCGGCCCCGACCGTGACTGGTTCTTCCACGGGTACGTCGACCGCTCGGGTGCCGTGCGCGGCGGGGGCGTCGGGGTCAAACTGCGGGCCTGGCCGCGCGGTGCGGGCCTGACGGCGGTGGGCCGCTGGACACCGGACCCGCGGGTGCAGGAGCTGGCCGAGCGGATCACCGGCGCGCTGGGCTACCGCGGCATCTTCGACCTCGACTTCCGCTGCGACGCCGAGGGCCGCCACCACCTCCTCGACTTCAACCCGCGCCCCGGCGCCCAGTTCCGGCTCTTCAGCGACACCGCGGACCTGGACGTCGTACGCGCGCTGCACCTGGACCTCACGCACCGTCCGCTGCCGGACGGGGTGCCGCGGGCCGGACGGGCGTTCGTGGTGGAGAACTACGCCCCGCTGACCGCGCTGCGTCCGACGCGCGCCGGGCGGGAACGGGCCTGGGGTGCCCGGGACGACCCGGCGCCGGGCTGGGCGATGTGGTGGCTGTGGAGCCGGCATGTGTCCCGCCGCCTGCTGGAGCGGTTGCGCAGGCTGTGCACCCCGGCCGGTGACGGGGCCCGTGTGCGCCTGGTGCGCCAGGCGACCGCCTCTCCGCTGACGACCGGCCTGACCGACGACGAGAAGGCGAGCAGCCGCTGATGTACGACCTGCTGGTGGTGGGCGCGGGACCCTACGGTCTGTCCATCGCGTCCCACGCCGCGGCCGCCGGGCTGAGGGTACGTGTCTTCGGCCGACCCATGGCGTCCTGGCGCGATCACATGCCGCGCGGGATGTTCCTCAAGTCGGAGCCGCGGGCCTCCAGCCTCTCGGACCCGGAGCGCCGCTGGCGCCTCGACGTCTACTGCGAGGGGCAGGGTGTGACGGCCCGTCACGGGGAGCCGATCCCGGTCGAGATGTTCGCCGAGTACGGCCTGTGGTTCGCCCGCAACGCCGTACCGAAGGTCGACGAGCGCACGGTGTCCCGAGTGGTGGCGCTGCGCCCCGGCGGCTTCGAGACGGTCACCGAGGACGGCGAGGTGCTGCCCTCCCGCACGGTCGCGCTGGCCGTGGGCGTGATGCCGTTCGTGGAGATCCCCGCGGCCTTCGAGGGCCTCTCCCCCTCCCTCGTCTCGCACAGCAGCCACCACAGTGACCTCGACCGCTTCCGCGGCAAGGACGTCACGGTGATCGGCGGCGGCCAGGCGGCCCTGGAGACGGCGGCCCTCCTCGCGGAACAGGGCACCCGGGTCCGGGTCCTGGCCCGCGCCGGCGAGCTGTGCTGGAACGATGTGCCGCCGCCGTGGCAGCGCCCCTGGTGGCAGTCGGCCCGCTCCCCGCACAGCGGGCTGGGCTGCGGCTGGCGCAACTGGTTCTACGCCGAGCGCGCCGGTCTCTTCCGCCGGCTCCCGGAGCCGACGCGGGCCCGGATCGCGGCGACGGCACTGGGCCCGGCGGGCGCCTGGTGGGTGCGGGACCGGGTGGAGCCGGCCGTGGAGGTGCTCCTCGCCCACGAGGTGGCGGCGGCCCGGGCGGTGCCGGGCGGGGTACGGCTCGACATGCTGGACCGGGCGGACGGGGCGGGGTCCCTGCGCACCCTGGAGACCGAGCACGTCATCGCGGCCACGGGCTTCAGGCCGTCCGCCGACCGTCTCGGCCTGCTCTCCGAGGACCTGCGCTCGGCCCTGGCCACGGGCCCGGACGGCGCCCCGGAGGCCGGCCGGGACTTCGAGTCCCCGTCGCATCCCGGCCTGTTCCTGGCGGGCCTGGTGACGGCCTCCGCCTTCGGCCCGGCGATGCGTTTCGTGCACGGCGCGACCTACACGGCGGGCGCGCTGGTACGAGGGGTGCGGCGCCGTCTGCACACCGGTCCGCGCGAAGGAATCGTCCCGGCGCCGGGACGGCACGGCACGCCGGAGCGGGTGGGGCGTTGAGGGGCGCGGGTGCCGGACGAAGGTGTCCGGCACCCGGCGCGCCTACTGGTGGGCCCCGGCCTGCCTACGGCCCCGCCGGTACAGCACGGCACCGGCCCCGATCATCGCCGCACTGCCGACGGAAGCGGCCAGCATGGCCTCGTTGCTTCCGGTGTCGGGCAGCTGGGGCGGCGGACCGTGGGGACCGGGGGACGTGCTGTCCGTGCCGGTCGGCGGGGTGGGGGTGGGCGTCTCCTCACCGTGACCGGGCGGCGTCGGCGTCGGAGTGGGCGTCGGCGTCTCCTCACCGTGACCGGGTGGCGACGGGGTCGGAGTGGGCGTCTCCTCGCCGTGGCCCGGTGGCGTCGGCGTCGGCGTGTCGCCGTACCCCGGGGTGTCCCCCGGGCCGCCGGAGCCGCAGTCGTCGCCGTAGGCGGGGTTGAGTCCGCTGATGACATCCGCCGTGTTCCCGCACGCGTTCACCGGCACCTCGACCGGCGCCTGCGTGTTGTTGCCGGACAGCACACCGGGCGAGCCCTCCGCGCGGCCGTGCGTCGCGTGCCCGGAGGGGCCGTGGCTCCCCCCGCCGTAGCCGGACTCGTCACCGTAGCCGGAGTCGTCGCCGTACGAGGCGCCGCCCCTGGGTGAACCCGAGTCGTTCGCACAGGAGTTGCCGAACGCCGGGTTCAACAGGGCGATGACGTCCACGGAGTTGCCGCAGGCGTTGACCGGTACGTCGACCGGGGCCTGGACGTCGTTGCCGGACAGGACGCCGGGCGAGCCCTGGGCGGCGCCGTTCGCGTCCGAGTCGGCAAGGGCGGGGCTGCTGCCGCACAGGGACAGGATGCTCGTCGCGGCGGCGGCCGCGACCATTCCCCTACTCAGGGTCTGTCGCAATCTCGTTGTCTTCCTGCTTGAAGAAGTGGGAAAAGCCGGCCTTGGAAGGCAACAGAGGCTGTTTCCAAGGCCGGCTCACACAGCCGAAAGCGGCTGGGGCGCTACGGCGTCACTTGTTGATGCAGGTGTTGCCGAACGCCGGGTTCAGCAGGGCGATGACGTTGACGGTGTTGCCGCACACGTTGACCGGGATGTGGATGGGAACCTGGACCACGTTGCCGGAGAGGACGCCCGGCGAGTGGACAGCGGCAGCCTCGGCGCCCGCGTCGGCAAAAGCGGGGGCGGCCATGCCCAGGGCCATGATCGCGCCCGCGACGACAGCAGCGGTCTTCTTCATGAGCTTTCCCTTCTCTGCGGTCATGCCCCTATGACGTGACCTGCAGGCTGTAAACGAGGGATAGCCGGACGAAGAAACTACGGAACGTGAGTCGCCTGGTAATTCACTCGAACGCCTTCACAGAATTGACACGAGAAGCCCAATCGAGGAGAAACGCTTCTCCTGAGTGGCGCAAAACGCTCGGACGGCCCGCGCGCATTCGCGGGCCGTCCGAGCGGACTCACAACCGGCGGATCAGCGGTTGCCCGCGCCGTTGCCGGAGAGGGCGGAGATGTCGTCCAGGATGTGCGACAGCGGCTCGTCGCCCTTGGCCTGCGTCGAGTTCTCGGCGCACTGCTGGTTCTGCGGGGCCGACAGGATCGGCACGTCCTGGGCCACGCCGACGGCGGCGATGAGACCGACGATGGCCTGCAGGTTCGCCTTCGCGGGCAGGCCGACGCACAGCTTGTTGGCCGTGCTCTGCACCAGGGTCGCCTGCGGGCTCAGGTCACCCTTGGTGACCGAGTTGCCGAACGCCGAGTGGGCGCCGTTGCCGCTGGCGGACTTGGTGCCGTCGTCGTTCCCGATGGCCATGGCCGGCGACGCCGCACCAACGACGGAAGCGGCGACCGCCGCGGCAGCCATTGCCTTCTTCAGCATTTCTGTTCCTTTCCTGGGTGCATCACCAAGACGCACGCTCCTGCTCCCGCATCAACCAGCTCTGTGTGGTTTGGTTTCGGCACTTCACCCGATCGGGCCGCGCCTCTCCCCGTAATTCACAGAATCGCCGGACTCCGGTATCCACGACTGGCGTCCCATTCAATGGGCCATCGGAGTGAAGGGGAGCAACCAAGCGGCCGCGAGGCAGTTGACCAGAGCGCTCCGGTGGACGGGGTTTCTCCAGAAGGGACTAGCAAGTGATCAAGAAGGTTCTGGCTACCGCCGCGGTCGCCGCCTCCATCGTGGGTGCCGCCTCCCCCGCCATGGCGATCGGCAACGACGACGGCACCAAGTCCGCCAGCGGCAACGGTGCGCACCAGTCGTTCGGCAACTCGGCCACCTACGGCAACATGAGCCCGCAGATGGCGCTCGTCCAGGGCTCGCTCAACAAGCCCTGCATCGGCCTGCCCGCGAAGGCGAACCTGCAGGGCATCCTCGGCCTCGCCGCCGTCGGCGTCCTCCAGGACGTGCCGATCCTGTCGGCCCCGCAGAACCAGCAGTGTGTCGAGAACTCCACCCAGGCCAAGGGCGACGAGCCGCTGTCGCACATCCTGGACGACATCTCGGTCCTGGCCGGCAACGGCACGGGCAACCGCTGAACCACCCTCGGGGACTGAGGTCCCTGAGCCTTGGGGCTGCAATCTGAACCCCCGTCAGCGGGCCGCCGGTTTCTCGGCGGCCCGCTGTTTTAGCGTTCGGCCCGTGACGATGAAGAGAACTCTTTCTTCCCTCGCAGTCCCCGGACTCGTCCTCGCGACGACCGCGACACTCCTCGCCAGTGCCGCACTCCCCGAACGACGGGCGCCCAAGGCCCTGAACATCCTGCTCATGGGCACGGACGGCCGGGACACCATCACCGCCGCCGAGAAGCGCACGTTCCACGCCGGCGGCCACGCCTGCAACTGCACCGACGTCCTGATGCTCGTGCACGTCTCCGCGCGCCGGGACCGCGTCAGCGTGGTGAGCATGCCCCGGGACTCCTACGCGGACATCCCGCCGTACCGCGACGCGGCGAGCGGTGAGGAACGCGCACCGCATCCCTCGAAGATCAACGGCGCCTACAACGAAGGCGGCCCGGCGCTCACCATCAGCACGGTCGAGTCGATGAGCGGAATGCGGATCGACCGGTATCTCCAGGTGGACTTCCGGCGTTTCATCGACGCCGTGAACGACGTCGGCGGCGTCGAGGTGTGCACCTCGCGGACCCTGAAGGACTCGGCCACCAAGCTGAAGCTCAAGCCCGGCAGGCACCGGCTGAAGGGCGGCCCGTCGCTGCAGTACGTCCGCTCCCGGCATGTCGACACCAGCGCCGATCTCGGGCGGATCCAGCGCCAGCACCGGTTCCTGGTGAACGCGCTGCGCGGGCTCCGGGCGGACAACGCGCTCACCGATCCGGTGGGCATGGCGCGCGTGGTGGACACACTGCTCGGCAAGGGGCGGGTCGAGCAGGGCTTCGACGCCAAGGAAATGGTGCAGCTGGCGGCGGCGCTGCAGAAGGTGCCGGCCAAGGCGATCGAGTTCACGACGGTGCCGATCGCCGGCTTCAACGAGACCCGGCCGGACATCGGCTCGACGCTGGCCTGGGACATGGAGCGGGCGGACGCGATGTTCGCCAAGCTGCGCGCGGACCGGCCGCTGCTCAAGGCCGACGCGAACCCCAGCCCCAAGGATCCGCCGGGCCTGAAGGGCTACGGCCCGGTGCGGGGCACCTCGCTGACCTGCAAATGAGCTCGTACGACCGGGGCGCCCGCGCGGTTCGCGAATGCGCTGCGCCAATCGGGGCAAAGAACGCAACCCCGGACGGGGTGCGGCCGTTGACGATCATGCAGCTCCTCACCGGAGTCCGCATTTCGAAAGGGAATGAACATGAAGAAGCTGTGGGCTTCCGCGGCTATCGCCGCCTCCGTCGCCGGTGTCTCGGCTGCGGCCGCCCCCCAGGCTCTTGCCATCGGTGACGGCGACGGCACCCACTCCGCCAGCGGCAACCACGCCTCGCAGGAGTTCGGCAACTCTGCCACGTTCGGCGACATGAGCCCGCAGCTCTCGCTGGTCCAGGGCTCCCTGAACAAGCCCTGTGTCGGCCTGCCGGCGAAGCTGAACCTCCAGGGCCTTGTCGGCGTCGTCGCCGTCGGTGTCCTGCAGGACGTGCCGATCCTGTCGGCCCCGCAGAACCAGCAGTGTGTCGAGAACTCCACCCAGGCCAAGGGCGACGAGCCGCTGTCGCACATCCTGGACGACATCTCCGCCCTCTCCGGCAACGGCCAGGGCAACGGCTGATCCTCGGATCTCCGCCACGGCGGGTCACCGGTTCCCCCGGTGACCCGCCGTTCGGCGTTTCATTTGCGGTAGATCGCCTCGATGTCCTGCGCGTACGCCGACAGCACGGCGTGCCGTTTGACCTTCAGGGACGGCGTGAGCATGCCGTTGTCCTCGGTGAACTCGCCCTCGACCAGCCTGAAGGCGCGGATCGACTCGGCGCGGGAGACGGCCTCGTTGGCGTAGTCCACGGCCTTCTGGACGTCGGCGCGCAGCCTCGGGTCCCGGACGAGTTCGGACAGCGGGGTGTCGGCCGGCATCTTGCGGACCGAAAGCCAGTGGGTGATCGCGTCGGGTTCGAGGGTGATGAGCGCGGCGACGAAGGGGCGGTTGTCGCCGACCACGAGGCACTGGCCGACCGGGGGGCGGCTGCGCAGCCGGTCCTCCAGGACGGCCGGGGAGACGTTCTTGCCGCCCGAGGTGACGATGATGTCCTTCTTGCGGCCGGTGATGGTGAGATAGCCGTCCTCGTCCAGGGAGCCGAGGTCGCCGGTGGCGAACCAGTCGTCGGTGAGTACGGCGTCGGTGGCGGCCGGGTTGTTCCAGTAGGCGCCGAAGACGATGCCGCCCTTGATGAGGACCTCCCCGTCGTCGGCGATGCGGACGGCGGTGCCGGGGACGGGCGGGCCAACCGTGCCGGGGCGGGGTTTCAGGGGCGGGACGATGGTGGCGGCGGCCGTCGTCTCGGTCAGTCCGTAGCCTTCGTAGACGATGATCCCGGCCGCGTAGAAGAACAGGTTGAGGTTGCGGTCGAGCGGGGAGCCGCCGCTGATGGCGTAGCGCATCCGGCCGCCGAGTTCCTTGCGGACCCGGCGGTAGACCAGCAGGTCGTACAGGGCCCAGGCGGCGTAGAGGCCGAGGCCCGGGCCCTTGCCGCGGTCGAGGAACTTGTCCAGGTACTGCTCGCCGAAGCGGACGGCGATGCGGTCGGCGCGGTCGAAGGAGGCGCCGCGGCCGAGCTTCTCGGCGGTGGCACGGCCGGTGTCGTGGATCTTCTCGAAGAGGTACGGCACGCCGACGAGGAAGGTCGGGCGGAACTCCTTGAGTGCCGGGCGGAGTTCGTCGGGCTTGATGCTCGGGCAGTGGCCGATCTCGATGCGGGCCATCAGACAGGCGATCTGGAGGGTGCGGCCGAGGATGTGGGCGAGGGGGAGGAAGAGGAGGGTGGAGGCGACCTGGCGGGTGACCTCCTTGAAGATCGGGTGGAGCAGCTCGACCGTGTTGGCGGCCTCGGCGTGGAGGTTGGCGTGGGTGAGGACGCAGCCCTTGGGTTGTCCGGTGGTGCCGGAGGTGTAGCAGATCGTCGCGACGGTGTCGGGGGTCAGGCCGGTGCGGCGCTTGGTGACCTCCTCGTCGGGGATGTCGGCGCCGAGCGTCCTGAGTTCGGCCAGTGCCTCAGCGTCCAACTGCCAGACGCGTGGCTGCTCTTGGTGGCGGGCCGTGCCCGTCGTCACCGTGGTGGCGTTCTCCGCGGTCTCGGTGACGACGAAGCGGGCGCCGGAGTCCCGGACGATCCACTCCACCTGTTCGGCGGAGGATGTGGCGTAGATCGGGACGGTCTGGCCGCCCGCCGCCCAGATCGCGAAGTCCAGGACCGTCCACTCGTAGCGGGTGCGGGACATCACCGCGACGCGGCCGCCCGGTTCGAGCCCTGCGGCGATCAACCCCTTGGCGACGGCGGTGACTTCGCGGGCGAAGGCGACCGCGGTGACCGGGTGCCAGGTGTCCCCTTGTTTTCGGCGCAGGACCACCGCGTCCGGGGCCTCGCCGGCGTTGGTGAACGGGAGGTCGGCGGTGCTGCCGGCCGGTGCGGGCGGGGCGAGGGGCGCGGTGCGGGCCTCTCGCACCACGCCCCGCTCGTCCCGGGTGATCTCGACCTTGGCGCGGATGGCCAGGTCGGTGCGTTGTTTTGCCCTCTTCAGATCCTTGCGTACGCCCATGACGGCCCCCAGTCGGCTCTGACTGGGGGGTAACTTACTCGCGCGTAAGGAAAGGTCAATCCCCGTGGCGTTTCGCCTGGTCGATGGCTTCGGCGAGCTGCGTCACGTCCTTGTCCTCGGTGCTCCTCGCCAAGTCGTGGGCGTGTTCGCTCAGTTCGCCGAGGGACGGGGTGCCGGGCAGGGGGCTGAACTCGGCGCCGTAGGAGCGCAGGGTGTCGGCGAAGTAGGCGGCGACGGCGGTGACTTGGAGGCGGGAACCCGCTTTCCAGAGGTCGCCGTCGAGGTCTTCGCTCTCCAGTTGGCCTGACTCCTCGTGCGGGGTGCGGGACTCGGGGTCGAGCCAGCGGACGCTCGCGGTGGCGAGGTGGCCGTCGGTGCCGGGCTTGTGGCGCACCGCGTAGAGGGCGGTGACGGTGTGGCCGGGGCCGATCTCGCCGCCGTCGACGCTGTCGTCGCGGAAGTCCTCGTCGTCGACGCGGCGGTTGTCGTAGCCGACGAGACGGAACTCCTTGACCGTCTCGGGGTCGAAGGCGACCTGGGCCTTGGCGTCGCGGGCGGTCAGGTCGATGTTCCGCGGGAGTTGGTCGACGAAGACCTTGCGGGCGTCGCCCTCGTCGGAGACGTAGGCGGTGTGGCCGTCGCCCTTGTCGGCGAGCTGCTCCATCAGCTGGTCGCCGTAGTCGCTGCCGACTCCGACGCCGAAGAGGGTGATGCCGTGCTCGCGGCGTTCGCTCGCGATGCGTTCGAGGATGGTGTCGGCGTCGGTGTCGCCGGTGTTGGCGAGGGCGTCCGAGATGAGGACGACCCGGTTGGTGGCGCCTTCGCGCAGGCCGTCCTCGGCGGTCTCGTAGCCGGTGTCGACGCCGGCGCCGAGGTTGGTGGAGTCGGTGGGCTCCAGGCCCTCGATCGCGTCGTGGACCTCGTCGCGGTTGCCGTCCAGGCGGGTCATCGGCAGGACCCGCTCGGCCTCGTCGCTGAAGGTGACGATGGCGACCGAGTCGTCGTCGCGGAGCTGGTCCGTCATCGTGCCCAGGGAGTCCTTGGCGAGGTCGAGGCGGCCCGGCTCGGCCATGGAGCCGGAGATGTCGATGACGAAGGTCAGGGCGGCCGGCGGGCGTTCCTCGCCGTCCTCGGCGGCGCGGGTGGCGAGGCCGACGCGGACCAGGGACCAGTCGTCCTTGTCGGTGCGGGCGCCGTCGACGGTGACCGTGAAGCCGTTGCCGTCGGGGCGGTCGTAGTCCTGGCGGAAGCTGTTGACGAACTCCTCCGGGCGGACCGTTGAGGGGTCGGGCATGCTGCCCTCGGCGAGGGTGCGGCGGGCGTAGCCGTAGGAGGCGGTGTCGACGTCGAGGGCGAAGGTGGAGAGGTAGTCGGGCTCGGGGGCGACGTCCCGGGAGTCGCTGTCCGAGCTGTCCGGACTGTCCGGGCTGCTTCCCTGTTGCTCCCCCTCCGGCGCGGGTGCGTATCCGCCGCCCTTGTTGCCGCCGTCGTACGACGATCCGTTCGCGCCGTCGCCGCTCGCGCTGCACCCCGTCAGCAGCAGGCCTCCCGCCGCGGTGAGCGCGAGCAGCGCGGCGCGCACGCGTCGTATTCGATACTGCTCCATCTTCCGTGCCCCCTTGGTCCGTTGACGTCGACCTTTGTGACTGTGACGGGCCAGGGGGCCGAAACGTGCGTTACGGAGCGTTGCGGAAGCGTCTCGAAGAGGCCACGGAGCAGGGCCGTTGAGACCGGTAGGTGATCCTCCGGTGACCTAGGACACCACGTCCTTGCGGGCGAAACCGCGGAAGGCCAGCGCGAACAGCACGAGGGCGTACGTTATCGAGACCGCGGTGCCCTGGATCATGCCGGACCACTCGGGAGTGGGCTGGACGGCGTCCGCCCAGGCGAACTGCCAGTGCGCGGGCAGGAAGTGGCGCCAGTCGCCGAGGGCGGTCACCGCGTCCAGGACGTTGCCGACGATGGTCAGGCCGACGGCGCCGCCGACCGCTCCGAGGGGGGCGTCGGTCTTGGTCGAGAGCCAGAACGCGAGCCCCGCGGTGACCAGTTGGGAGACGAAGATGAATCCCACGACGACGACGAGCCGCTGGGCCGCCGTTCCCGGGTCGAGTGAACCTCCCGTGGGCAGCTCCAGCGAGCCCCAGCCGTAGGCCGCCGTGCCGACGGCCAGCGCGACGACGGGCAGCAGGATCATCGCGGCCAGGCTGAGGCCGAGGCCGACGACGAGCTTGGACCACAGGAGGCGGGCCCGGGGCACCGGGGCCGCGAGGAGGTAGCGCAGGGAGGACCAGCCGGCCTCCGAGGCGACCGTGTCCCCGCAGAACAGGGCGACCGGGATGACCAGCAGGAAGCCCGCCGACACGAACAGGTTGACCGCGGCGAAGTTGGCGCCGGACGCGGTCGCCGTGTCCATCAGGGAGACCGTGTTGTTGCGGCCGCCCGGCTCGCCGCCGATGGCGAAGGCGACGAGGAGGACGAAGGGCAGGGCGGCGAGGATGCCGCCCATGACGATCGTGCGGCGGCGCTTGAGCTGGCGGATCAGCTCCACGCGCAGAGGGAGCGTACGGCCCGCTTTGTAGCCGGAGGCCGTCTCGGTCAGCGTGCTCATGCGGCACCTCCGATCAGGGTGAGGAAGGCGTCCTCCAGGCGGCGGTGCGGGCCCACCGACTGGACGGGCACCTCGAGCCGGACGAGTTCGGCGACCAGCCGCTCGGCGCTGCCGTCGGTGTCGAGGCGGATCAGGATGCCCTCGTCGGTGCGGAGCGCCGAGACGATGCCGGGCAGCGCCGCGACCTTCTCGACGATCGGCTCCTCGACGGGCGAGGCCGTGCCGACCAGCAGGGTGTCGCCGGAGCCGATGATCTCGGCGACCGGGCCGGCCTGGACGAGGCGGCCGCGGTCCATGACCACGAGGTGGGTGCAGGTCTGCTCGACCTCCGCCAGCAGGTGGCTGGAGACGATGACCGTGCGGCCGGCCGCCGCGTAGCGGATCATCACCTCGCGCATCTCGCGGATCTGTGGCGGGTCGAGGCCGTTGGTCGGCTCGTCGAGGATGAGCAGGTCCGGCAGGCCGAGCATCGCCTGGGCGATGGCCAGGCGCTGGCGCATGCCCTGCGAGTACGTGCGGACGGCGCGGGCCAGTGCGTCGCCGAGGCCGGCGATCTCCAACGCCTCGTCCAGGTGGGAGTCCTCGGCCGGGCGGCCGGTCGCCCGCCAGTACAGCTCCAGGTTCTCGCGGCCCGAGAGGTGCGGCAGGAAGCCCGCGCCCTCGACGAAGGAGCCGACCCGGGACAGGACCGGGGCGCCGGGGCGGATCGCGTGCCCGAAGACCCGGATCTCGCCGCCGTCCGGCTTGATCAGGCCCATCAGCATGCGCAGGCTGGTCGTCTTGCCGGCGCCGTTGGGGCCGAGGAGGCCCAGCACCTGGCCCTTCTCGACGCGGAAGGAGAGGTCGCGGACGCTGTAACGGTCGCCGCCCGCGTACTTCTTGCTCAAGTCGGTGATCTGGAGCGGGACTTCGGCCAGCTCCGGGTCCGGGGCGGGCATGGCGGTGCGGCGGCGGCCCGTCAGGAGCAGGAGCAGCGCGAGCACGGCGCCCGCGAGCGGCAGCCACCAGACCCAGGAGGGCAGCGGGGCGGCCGCGGTGGAGACGCCGGGGGCCGTCGGGACCTCGAGGTCGCCCTTCAGGGAGACGGTGTACGTCGCCGGGGCGGCCGGGGAGGCGTAGCCGAGGTCCGTGGAGGCGAGGACCAGACGGAGGCGGTGGCCCGCGTCGATCTTGTGGTCGATCGCCGGGAGGGTGAGCGTCACGTCCTTGCCCGACTTGGCGCCCTCGACGCGGACGGGTGAGACCAGCTGGGACGGCAGTACCTGCCGGGTGCCGTTCGGGCTCACGTCGTAGACCTTGGCGAACAGCACGGCGTCGTCGGTCGTGGACTTCACGTGGACGGTGGCCGTCGGGGCGCCGGTGATACGGAGGTCGTCGGTGACCGGCTTCGAGTCGAAGCGGGCGAACTGGCCCGGGAAGTCCAGGGAGACGCCGACGCCCAGCGAGGAGAGCTGGGAGAGGCCGGAGCCGCCGAGGCCGGGGAGGGCGGAGACGGCGGGTGGGTTGGCGCCGGCCGGGTTGGCGAACTCCTGCTCGCGGCCGGTCAGGGCGATGGACTTCCGGCCGCTCTCCAGGCCCGGGTAGGTGTCGTCGCTCGCACCCCGCAGCTGCGCCGCGCCGTCGGTGGAGTCGACACCGCCGGTGCGGGTGACGCGGAAGGCCGGGCCGGTGTCGGTGGTCTTCTCGTCCTTGAGATAGCGGTCGAACCAGGACCGCACCCGGGACTGGACGCGGCTCGTCTCCATGTCGCCGCCGTCATGGCCGCCCGCGATCCAGTCGACGTCCACGGGGGCGCCGTTGGCCTTGATCGCCTTCTCGGCGGCGTCGGCCTGGTCCAGCGGGAAGAGGGAGTCGGTCTGGCCCTGGATGAGCAGGGTCGGGACCTTGATCCGGTCGCCGACCGCGGAGGGCGAGCGTTCCTCCAGCATCTTCTCGGCCGCGGCGTCCGGGGTGCCGGACTCGGCGACGCGCTGGTACATCTCGCAGAGCTGCGGTTCGAACTTGTCGCAGCCGCCGCCGGTGTTGACGAAGATGCCGGCCCAGAGCTTCTTGAAGACGCCGTTCGGGAAGAGGGCGTCCGAGAGGTTCCAGTAGGTGATCGCCGGGGCGATGGCGTCGACGCGGGCGTCGTGCCCTGCGGTGAGGAGGGCGATCGCGCCGCCGTACGAGCCGCCCGCCATGCCCACGCGGGGGTCGCCCTTCTTGTCGAGCTGGACCGTCGGCTGCTCGGCGAGCCAGTCGATCAGCTTCTCGACGTCGGCCACCTCGGCCTGCGGGCCGTTGAGTCCGACCTTGCCGGTCGACTTGCCGAAGCCGCGGGCGGACCAGGTGAGGACCGCGTAGCCGTCCCGGGCGAGGGCCTCGGCCTGCTCGCGTACGTCGTTCTTGCTGCCGCCGAAGCCGTGGCCGAGGAGGACGGCGGGGTGCCTGCCGGCGGTGTCGGGGGTGAAGTACGAGGTGTCTATGCGTACGCCGTTCACCGCCATGACCCGGTCGGCCTGATGCACCGGGGGCGCGTCGTCGTCCGCGACGGCCGTCCATGTACCGGCTCCGGCCAGTACGACGACGGAGGCCGCGGCGGTGATCCACCGTCGCGGCCTCCGGAGGCGTCCTCGCAGTCCGGGGGGTCGAAGATCCATGGTTCAACGGTACGGGGTGAAACTGTCGGATCGTTATCGACCGGGGGTTGAACCGCTGACCTCCCGTGGAGGTACGTCGGCGGGTTCGTGTACCGCGTTCGCTGTATGGCTAAGAGCTCGGTCCGGGCTGTGAGTTGTCGGGTGCCGGTGCGTTGTGGCTGGTCGCGCAGTTCCCCGCGCCCCTCAAGGGGTGCTACTCCTCCGTCGGGATCGAGACCAGCCACCTCGTGTCCTTGCGCGGGCGCAGGTACAGGGCCCAGTAGAGAGTTGCCGCCGCCGTGATGCCGCCCGTCCAGAGCAGGTACGCCGGCTCCTGTTGGCTCAGGATGTACGTCAGTACGACTATGAGCAGCACCGGCACCGCCGGCCACAGGGGCATGCGCCAGGCCGGGGCGTGCTGGTGGGGGCCCTTGCGGGACAGCAGTGCCGCCACCGCCACCAACAGGTACATGGCGGTCACCGAGACGCCCGTGATGCCGTAGAGGGTGTCCAGGTTCACGAAGCAGAGGATCGCGCCGGGGACGCCGACCGCGAGGGTGGCGACCCACGGGGAGCCGAAGCGGCCGAGTCTGGCGAAGACGTGGTTGACCGGGGCGGGCCAGGCCTTGTCGCGGGCCGAGGCGAACAGGACGCGGGAGTTCTGGATGACCATGACGATGCCCGCGTTGATGATCGCGAGGGCCACGCAGAGGCTGACGAAGGTGCCGACGGCGGAGTTGGACCAGCCGGTGACCATCGTGCCGATGTCGCCGCCCGTGAGCGCGGAGAGGTCCTTGGCGCCCATCGTGATCGCGACCACCGGGACCAGGATGACCACGGAGGAGATCGCGAGGGTCGCGAGGACCGTGCGGGCCACGTTGCGGCGCGGGTTCTCCATCTCCTCGGAGAGGTAGACGGCGGTGGAGAAGCCCTGGGTGATGAAGAGGGCGATGGCCAGACCGGAGACGACCAGCATCGCCGTCACGGTGTCCGCGTGGCCGTCCGCGCCCGCCACCTGGAGCGAGACCAGACTGTCCGCGCCCCGCTCGCTGTGTGCGAAGCCCAGGACCGCGACCACGGCCGCCGCGATCACCTCGAGGACCAGGAAGACACCGGTGATCCACGCGTTGGCGCGCAGGTCGAGCAGGCCGGCGAGCGTCGCCAGAAGCATGACGCCGGCGCCTGCCATGGACGGGTCGAGGTGGACGATCGGGGCGAGGTAGTCCGCCGTGCCCATCGCGATCACCGGCGGGACGATCATCACGACCAGGAGGGACAGCACGAAGACGAGCCAGCCCGCCAGCCGGCCCGCCATCGTCGAGACCATCGCGTACTCGCCGCCCGCGCTGGGGATGAGGGTGCCCAGCTCGGAGTAGCAGAACGCCACGGCGATACAGAGGAGGGAGCCGATGGCGATCGTCAGGGCGGTCGCGGTGCCGAGCGAGCCGAACAGGTCCGGGACCACCACGAAGAGCGTGGACGCGGGGGTCACACAGGAGAGGGTCAGGAGGGTGCCGCCGACGACTCCGATGGAGCGCTTGAGCTTCTGGGGACTGTCGGGCGCCTCGGGGAGGCCGGCCTCGGCAGGGCGGAGCGTGTCGGTCATACGGCGGTTCCGATCGACTCGTGCAGCAGATGGCGCTGATGGAACCCCGACGAAAACCATTGCGTCAATGGCTTGCTTGCTACGGAATCAGTAGATCAACTGCCCTGTCACGTTCGTATACGGCAGTCAATCGCTGTCTCCTCCCCGCCCTTGAGAGGTACGGGAACCGCAGCGTCCGCGGTGAAAAAATCCCGTCGCGGGGGTGTCGGTGGGGCCCGCTACAGTCATTTCTCACAGAACTCACATACGAATCACAGCAACGGGTGGGGAACATGAAGCTGAGGCACACCGCTGCCTGGGTGGGGTTCACGGCGGCGGCGCTCTTCGCGACGTCGGCGTGCGGCGCGGAGTCCGTGAAGCAGACGGCCGACGCGATCGACAAGACCGACGCGATCATGGCGGCGCTCACGCGGGCCACCGACCGGACCGAACAGACCGGCTCGGCCGAGATCAAGATGACGACCGACCTGGGTACCGGCACACCGATAGCCATGGACGGCACGTACTCGTGGGGCGACGGCATCGCCTACGACGTCCAGATGGACACCGCGGCCGCGCAGATGCAGACCGTGCAGGACGACCCGACGATCCACTGTCTGCTCGTCGACGGCGTGTACTACTACGACGTCGACCCGCAGGCCTCGGGCCCGCTCAAGGGCAAGGAGTGGATGAAGGTCGACGCCTCCGCCGTCTTCGGCGAGAACGGCGCCGCGGCGATGAACGGGGGCGGCGGTGGCAACCCGACGGCCTCGATGAAGGGTCTCAAGTACGCCGATGACGTCAAGGACCTCGGTTCGGAGACCGTCGACGGGCAGAAGACGACCCACTACCGGGCCGTGATCGACCAGTCGAAGATGGGCAAGTTCAAGGACGCCTACACCGACAAGGACAGCCTGCTGGGCTCGGTGACCGGCGGCGCGGACTCCATCACCATGGAGATCTGGGTGAACGACAAGGACCTGCCCGTCCGTCTGAAGCAGGTGATGGGCAAGGTCACGGCCACCATGAACTTCTCCGAGTTCGGTGCCACGGCCGAGGTCAAGGCTCCGCCGGCCGCGGAGACCGCCGACATGACCCAGGCGCTGAAGGACGCGCAGGGGCAGTAGGTCTTCCCCTGGACATGACTGGGCCCGGGCACCTGGCAGGTGCCCGGGCTCAGTGGTCGCTCAGTGGTTGCGCGGGAAGCCCAGGTCCACGCCCGTCGGGCCGTCGGCCGGGTCGGGCCAGCGGGTGGTGACGACCTTGCCGCGGGTGTAGAAGTGCGTGCCGTCGTTGCCGTAGATGTGGTGGTCGCCGAAGAGCGAGTCCTTCCAGCCGCCGAAGCTGTGGTAGCCGACGGGGACCGGGATCGGGACGTTCACGCCGACCATGCCGGCCTCGACCTCCAGCTGGAAGCGGCGGGCGGCGCCGCCGTCCCGGGTGAAGATCGCGGTGCCGTTGCCGAACGGCGAGGCGTTGATGAGGGCGATGCCCTCGTCGTAGGTGTCGACACGCAGCACGGTCAGCACCGGGCCGAAGATCTCGTCCTGGTACGCCTTCGCCGTGGTCGGCACCTTGTCGAGGAGCGAGATGCCGATCCAGTGACCGTCCTCGAAGCCCTCGACCGTGAAGCCGGAGCCGTCCAGGACGACCTCGCAGCCCTCGGCCGCCGCGCCGGTGACGTAGGACGCCACCTTGTCGCGGTGAACCTTGGTGATGAGCGGGCCCATCTCGGAGGCCGGGTCGTTGCCGGGCCCGATCTTGATCTTCTCGGCGCGCTCGCGGATCTTCTCCACCAGCTCGTCGCCGATCGCGCCGACCGCGACCACGGCCGAGATGGCCATGCAGCGCTCGCCCGCCGAACCGTAGGCCGCGCTCACCGCGGCGTCCGCCGCCGCGTCGAGGTCGGCGTCCGGGAGGACCAGCATGTGGTTCTTGGCACCGCCCAGGGCCTGGACGCGCTTGCCGTTCGCGGAGGCCGTGGTGTGGATGTAGCGGGCGATCGGGGTCGAGCCGACGAAGGAGACGGCCTTGACGTCCGGGTGCTCCAGGAGTCGGTCCACGGCCACCTTGTCGCCGTGCACGACGTTGAAGACACCGTCGGGCAGACCGGCCTCGGCCAGCAGCTCGGCGATCTTCAGGGAGGCCGACGGGTCCTTCTCCGACGGCTTCAGCACGAAGGTGTTGCCGGTCGCGATGGCGATCGGGAACATCCACATCGGGACCATCGCCGGGAAGTTGAACGGCGTGATGCCCGCGACGACACCGAGCGGCTGGCGGATCGAGGCCACGTCCACGCGGCTGGCGACCTCGGTGGACAGCTCGCCCTTCAGCTGCACGGTGATCCCGCACGCCAGGTCCACGATCTCCAGGCCGCGCGCGACCTCGCCCAGCGCGTCGCTGTGCACCTTGCCGTGCTCGGCGGTGATCAGCTCCGCGATCGCGTCCCGGTTCGCCTCGAGGAGCGCCCGGAACCTGAACAGGATGGTCGTCCGCTTGGCCAGCGAGGAGGTGCCCCAGGTCTGGAACGCGTCCTTGGCGGCGGCGACGGCGGAGTCCACCTCCTCCACGGAGGCGAACGCGACCTTGGTGGTGACCGCGCCGGTCGCCGGGTCGGTGACCGGCCCGTAGTTGCCCGACGCGCCTTCGACGGTCTTGCCGCCGATCCAGTGGTTGACGATCTTCGTCATGCCCAGTTGCTCCTTCACAGATGGCGGCGTCGGGTAGAGACGTGCCGGTCGTACAGCTCTCGTGCCTTGACCGCCGACGGTCGGGTCGCGGTCTCGGCCACAGGTACATCCCACCAGGCTTGCGCCGGAGGCGCGCCCGACACTGTGTCTGCCGTTTCGGTCTCGACGTAGACACATGTGGGTGTGTCCGCCGCACGTGCCTGAGCGAGGGCCTCGCGCAGGTCACTCACGGTCTTCGCGCGCAGCACGCGCATGCCCAGGCTGGCCGCGTTGGCGGCCAGATCCACCGGGAGCGGCGCCCCGGTGTAGGTACCGTCCTCGGACCGGTACCGGTAGGCGGTGCCGAACCGCTCACCGCCCACAGACTCGGAGAGCCCGCCGATCGAGGCGTACCCGTGGTTCTGGATGAGCACCATCTTGATCGCGACGCCCTCCTGGACGGCGGTCACGATCTCGGTCGGCATCATCAGGTACGTGCCGTCGCCGACCAGCGCCCAGACGTTGCGCTCGGGGGCGGCCATCTTCACGCCGATCGCGGCCGGGATCTCGTAGCCCATGCAGGAGTAGCCGTACTCCAGGTGGTACTGGTCCCGGGAGCGTGCCCGCCACAGCTTGTGGAGGTCGCCGGGGAGCGAGCCGGCCGCGTTGATGATCACGTCCGACTCGTCGACCAGCGCGTCCAGGGCGCCGAGGACCTGCGGCTGGGTCGGGCGGACATCGGGTTCGTCGGCCTCGTAGGCGGCGTCGACGCGGTACTCCCAGCGGTCCTTGTCGAGCCGGTACTCATCGGCGTACGACTCCGTGACCCGGTGGTCGTGCATCCGCAGGGCCGCGGTCAGCTCGGCCAGGCCGCTGCTCGCGTCCGCGACGAGCGGCTGCCCGGCGAGCTTGTGGCCGTCGAACGGGGCGATGTTGAGGTTGAGGAAGCGCACGCCGTCACCCGAGAACAGGGTGTGGGAGGCCGTCGTGAAGTCGGTGTAGCGGGTGCCGACGCCTATCACCAGGTCGGCCTGGCGGGCGAGTTCGTTGGCGGTCGCGGTGCCGGTGTGGCCGACGCCGCCGACGTCCTGGGGGTGGTCCCAGCGCAGCGAGCCCTTGCCGGCCTGGGTGGAGGCGACAGGGATGCCCGTGGTCTGCGCGAACTCGGCGAGGGCCTCCTCCGCGCGGCTGTGGTGGACGCCGCCGCCCGCGATGATCAGCGGGCGCCGCGCGGACCGGATCGCCGTGACCGCCTCGGCGAGTTCGGTGGGGTCCGCGCCCGGCCGTCGTACGACCCAGGTGCGCTCGGCGAAGAACTCCTCGGGCCAGTCGTAGGCCTCGGCCTGGACGTCCTGCGGGAGCGCGAGGGTCACCGCGCCCGTCTCCACCGGGTCGGTGAGGACGCGCATCGCCTGGAGGGCGGCCGGGATCAGGGCCTCCGGCCGGGTGACGCGGTCGAAGTACCTCGACACCGGGCGCAGGCTGTCGTTGACGCTGATGTCTCCCGCGTGCGGGACTTCCAGCTGCTGGAGGACCGGGTCGGCGACGCGGGTGGCGAAGGTGTCGCCGGGGAGGAGCAGGACCGGGAGGTGGTTGATCGTGGCGAGCGCGGCGCCGGTGACCAGGTTGGTCGCGCCGGGGCCGATCGACGTCGTCACGGCGTGCGTGGACAGGCGGTTGGACTGGCGGGCGTAGCCGATGGCCGCGTGGACCATCGACTGCTCGTTGCGGCCCTGGTGGTACGGCATGTCGTCGCCGTACTCGATGAGCGCCTGGCCGAGCCCGGCCACGTTGCCGTGGCCGAAGATGCCCCAGGTGGCGCCGATCAGCCGCTGCCGTACGCCGTCGCGCTCCGTGTACTGGGCGGCGAGGAAGCGTACGAGTGCCTGCGCGACCGTGAGCCTCGTCGTTGAGGTCATCGGTAACCCTCCGTGTGGTCCGGGTGGAAGCAGATCCGCCACTCCCGCGTCCGGCCCGGTCCCGCCATGACGTTCAGGTAGTACATGTCGTGGTCGGGCTGGGCGATGGACGGGCCGTGCCAGCCGTCGGGGACGAGGACGGCGTCGCCGGAGCGGACCTCCGTGAGGACGTCCGATCCGCCCTCACGGGAGGGAGATACGCGCTGATAGCCGAAACCGTTCGGGCCGTCGATCTCGAAGTAGTAGATCTCCTCCAGCTCCGCTTCCTCGCCGGGCCGGTTCTCGTCGTGCTTGTGGGGCGGGTACGAGGACCAGTTGCCGCCGGGGGTGATGACCTCGACGGCGATGAGCTTGTCGCAGTCGAAGGCGTCGGCGGAGGCGAAGTTGCGGACGTGGCGCAGCCGGTTGCCGCTGCCGCGTTCTTCGGTGGGGACCTCCGGCGCGGGGCCGTAGCGGGCGGGGAGTCGTCGCTCGCACTTCGCTCCTGCCAGGGCGAAGCGGCCTCCCGCGCCGGAGGCGATCGTTGCCCGGGCGTCGCGGGGTACGTACGCGAAGTCGGAGACCGACGCGAACACGCTTTCCCTGCCCAGGAGTTGGAACTCGTTTTCTTCTGTTTGTACGGTACATCCGCCTTCCAGCGGAAGGACGATCCACTCGCTGTCGCCGGTGGTGAAGGTGTGCGTGCCACCCGGCTCCAGCGTGACGATCCGCAGACTGCAGTAGGTCCAGCCGGCCCGCTTGGGGTCGATGTCCACGGTGTACAGGGCGTTGGTCGAGGATCCCTCGGGAACGTACAACTCGATGCTCATGCGGCGGCCCTCACAGCAGTCCTACGGCGGTGTCCACGGCGGCGGCCACGTCACCGTCCGCCGGGTAGAGCAGCGAACGGCCGACCACCAGGCCCTGGACGGTGGGGAGTTGCAGCGCCCCGCGCCACTTCTCGTACGCGCCGTCCTGGTCGTCGCCCACCTCGCCGCCCAGCAGCACGGCGGGCAGGGTGGAGGTGGCCATGACCTCGGCCATGTCGTCGGGGTTGTCGGTGACGGGGACCTTCAGCCAGGTGTAGGCCGAACTGCCGCCCAGGCCCGAGGCGATGGCGATGGACTTGGTGACGGCCTCGGCGGAGAGGTCGTTGCGCACCTTGCCCTCGTCCGTGCGGCTGCTGATGAACGGCTCGACGAAGACCGGGAGTCGCCGTGCGGCCATGTCGTCGATCGCACGGGCGGTGGACTCCATGGTGGTCAGGGAGCCCGCGTCGGCGTAGTCGATCCGCAGGAGCAGCTTGCCGGCGTCGAAGCCGAGCCGCTGTATGTCCTCGGCGCGGTGGCCGGTGAAGCGGTCGTCGAGTTCGAAGCTGGCGCCCTGGAGGCCGCCGCGGTTCATCGAGCCCATGACGACCTTGCCGTCGAGGGCGCCGAGCAGCAGCAGGTCGTCGAGGATGTCGGCGGTGGCGAGGACGCCGTCGACGCCGGGCCGGGACAGCGCCAGGACCAGGCGTTCGAGCAGGTCGGCGCGGTTGGCCATGGCGAACTTGCGGTCGCCGACGCCGAGGGCGCCGCGGGCCGGGTGGTCGGCGGCGACGATCATCAGGCGGTCGTTCGCGCCGAGCAGCGGCCGGCGGACCCGGCGGGCGGCGGCCTCCGCGATCGCCTCGGGGTGGCGGGTGCGCAGACGGACGAGTTCGGAAACGTCGACGGTCACTTGACGGCCCCCGCGCTGATCGCGGCCTCGACCTCGTCCGGTGTGGGCATCGCCGAGCTGCACTCCAGGCGGGAGGCGACGATGGCACCGGCCGCGTTGGCGTGCCGCATGGTCTTCTCCAGGTCCCAGCCTTCGAGGAGGCCGTGGCAGAGCGAGCCGCCGAAGGCGTCTCCGGCGCCGAGTCCGTTGAGGACGGTGACGGGCAGGGGCGGGACCTCGGCTTCCTCGCCCTTGCTGTTGACGGCGAGGACACCCTTGGGGCCCTGCTTGACCACGGCGAGCTCGACACCGGCGTCCAGGAGCGCCTGGGCCGCCGCGCGGGGTTCGCGGACGCCTGTGGCGACCTCCACCTCGTCGAGGTTGCCGACCGCGACGGTGGTGTGGCGCAGGGCCTCCTCGTAGAAGGGGCGGGCCTGCGCGGGGTCCTTCCAGAACATCGGGCGCCAGTCGAGGTCGAAGACGGTGACGCCCGCCCTGGCGCGGTGGGCAAGGGCCGCCAGCGTGGCCGTACGGCTGGGCTCCTCGCTCAGGCCGGTGCCGGTGACCCAGAAGACACGGGCGTCCCGGATGGCGTCGAGGTCGAGCTCGTGGGCGTCGATCTCCAGGTCCGGGGCCTTGGGCTCCCGGTAGAAGTACAGCGGGAAGTCGTCCGGCGGGAAGATCTCGCAGAAGACGACCGGGGTGGGCAGGCCCGGGACCGCGGTGACCCAGCGGTCGTCGACGCCGAAGTCCTTCAGCGCCTGGTGGAGATAGGCCCCGAAGGGGTCGTCGCCGGTGCGTGTGATCACCGCGGTGCGGCGTCCCAGGCGGGCGGCGGCGACCGCGACGTTGGTGGCCGAGCCGCCGAGGAACTTGCCGAAGGACTCCACCTCCGGCAGCGGGACGCCCGTCTGCAGCGGATAGATGTCTACTCCGATCCGCCCCATGGTGATCAGGTCGTACGCCATCGAGTTCCCTTCGTATCGGCTCTCCCCGGATTTCTAGCCTCGGATCCCGAGCCCTGTCAATGTTTTGTCCAGACATTCGGACGAGACCTTGACAGCGCTTACTGCTCGAACGGAAGCTGACCGGCATGACGTCGTTGTCACCTCAGCCCTCACTGTCGCGCATCCGGATCGGGTCGGCTCCCGACTCCTGGGGTGTGTGGTTCCCCGACGACCCCCAGCAGGTCCCCTGGCAGCGCTTCCTCGACGAGGTCGCCGGCTCCGGTTACGAGTGGATCGAGCTGGGCCCGTACGGGTATCTGCCGACCGATCCCGCGGTCCTCACCGAGGAGGTGGACCGCCGGGGCCTGAAAGTGTCCGCCGGCACCGTCTTCACCGGCCTGCATCACGGCGAGGCCGTGTGGGAGAAGACCTGGGCGCATGTCGCGGACAACGCGGTGCTGGCGCAGGCGATGGGGGCCAAGCACCTCGTGGTCATTCCGTCCTTCTGGCGGGACGACAAGACCGGTGAGGTGCTGGAGTCCGACACCCTGACGCCGGAGCAGTGGCGCAATCTCACCTCGTTGACCGAGCGTCTGGGGCAGCGGGTGCGGGAGGAGTACGGGCTCCAAATCGTCGTCCATCCGCACGCCGACACGCACATCGACAGCGAGTCGAACGTCGTCCGGTTCCTGGACGGGACCGACTCCTCGCTCGTGTCGCTGTGTCTGGACACCGGGCACTACGCGTACTGCGGCGGGGACAGCGTCAAGCTGATCGAGACGTACGGGTCGCGGATCGGGTATCTGCATCTCAAGCAGGTGGATCCGGAGATCCTCGCGGACGTGCGGGCCAAGGGGACGCCGTTCGGGCCCGCGGTGGCGCAGGGTGTGATGTGCGAGCCGCCGACGGGGGTGCCCGCGCTGGGGCCGGTGCTGGAGGCGGCGGGGAAGCTGGATGTGGATCTGTTCGCGATCGTCGAGCAGGACATGTACCCCTGCGAGCCGGACAAGCCGTTGCCCATCGCCCAGCGGACTCGGGCGTTCTTGAGGTCCTGCGGGGCGTAGGCGGTTCTTCGTCCGCTGGGGCGCGGGGGCTGGTCGCGCAGTTCCCCGCGCCCCTGCGGGTGTTGCAGCATGGGGCGATGAGTCGTGCCGTGCGTGTCCTGAGCGGATACGGGTCCTCTGGGACCTGGGAGTTCGCCGTTGCCGCGCCTCATCCCCGGGTGCGGCCCGCGATCATCAGCTATCGCGGGGTCCGGGTCGCCATGAAGGGGCCCCGGCGGCGGCTGGAGGCGCCCATCGGGGCGGCCACACTGCTGCTCGGGTTCGAGGAGCCCGTACGGATCTCCCGCGCGGGACGCGCCCCCGACACCCTCGTGTCCGTGTTCTGCGGGCCCACGACGACCCCCGCCGTCGGAGAGCACGAGGGACGACTCTCCGGCATCGAGGTGCTGTTGGCGCCCTGGGCGGCCTTCACTCTCTTCGGGACGCCGCAGTACGAACTCGCCAACCGGACCGTCGATCCGGACGAGCTGCCGCACGCCTTGTCCCACCGGGTCGGTGAACTCGCTTCCGCCCTGGCCGCGTTGCCGTCGTGGGAGTCACGGTTCGGCCTGCTGGACGAGGTGTTCGCGCGGTGGTTCGCGGCCGGTACGCCCTGCTCGGACCGGGTCGTGCGGGCATGGGCGGAGCTGGTGCGAAGCGGGGGTGTGATGCCGGTGCCGCGGCTCGCCGACGAGGTCGGGTGGAGTGTGCGGCAGCTGGAGAGCCGGTTCCGGGAGCAGATCGGGATCGGACCCAAGGCGGCGGGCCGGGTGCTGCGGTTGCAGCGGGCTCGGCGGCTGCTGGCGGCGGGGCGGGGGCAGGCGGAGACCGCGGCGGTGTGCGGGTACTACGACCAGGCCCATCTCAGCGGTGAGTTCAAGGCGATGACCGGGTGCACACCGCGGGAGTTCACGCTGGCGCGGGGCGGGCCGGGCGGGGTGCCCGACGGTGACCGGATGACGGGCGAGGCGACGAGTCTGGTGCTCACGCCGGGTGGCGGTGCGGATTTCTCCAAGACCGGCGGTGTTGGCTGAATGCAGTCTGTGACCGCCGGCGCGGAGCCGCTCGTCCGGCCACGGGGGACGGGGGAGCCGGCGGGCCGGGCCCGGCGCAGCGGGTCCGGCCCGTCCTCGCGCCCACGCCCGACCGCACGCCGTGAGGGGTGCTCCGCGTCCCGATGTCAACGCGCCCCGCCCATGGGCCCGCGTACGCCTTTGCTGCACTCCCGTCACAAACACCCCCTTCGTGTCACACATGTCGCGTGTACGCGGGTCTTGCGTCACACGCGGTACACAGGCCCTGACTTGCAGTCACTCAGCGTCGTTCACCGGGCACAGGCTTTGTGATCGCCAGCGCAGCGCCCGGTACCCCCGACGGCCGTTCCCGGCCGGCGCCGCGGTGCGCGCGAGGAGGTGCCACTCATGACCGACCGAAGGCTCTGGTCGTACAAGGAGATCGCGGCGCACATCCGGGTGCAGCCGGACACCGTGCGGTCGTACCGCAAGCACGGGCTGCTCCCGCCGCCCGACCATGTCGAGGGCGGCAAGCCGTTCTGGTACGCGGACACCGTCCGCAAGTGGGTCGCCGCGCGCCCGGGCAACCGTGGGCGCAGAGAGGACTGAGACACCTCCCGTCGTGTCCAAGGGTGCCTGCGTACGGCTCGCGGGCACCCCTTTTCGTGGTGCCGGCGGCCACGAAAATCGCGGGCCGGAAGGAGGTCGCCTCTGACACAGTCACCCCATGAGCGACTTCTCTGTCAAACCTGTCCTCACCGGCGAGAAGACCGTGCTGCGCCCGTTCACGGAGGCGGACGCGGAGGGCATGTGGGAGATCATCGGCGACGCGGAGGTCACCCACTTCACGGGCGACCCGCCCGACGAGATCACCCCGGAGCGGCTGAGGGACTGGTACGGCTCCCGCAGCGCTCAGCCGGACCGCCTCGACCTCGCCGTCACCGACGCCGCCACCGGTGAACTCGTCGGCGAGGTCGTGCTCTACGAGTGGGACCCCGGCGCCCGCAGCTGCACCTTCCGCACGCTCATCGGCCCGCGGGGACGCGGCCGGGGCATCGGCACGGAGGCGACCCGGCTCGTCGTCGGGTACGGCTTCCAGCGACTCGGTCTGCACCGGATCCAGCTGGAGGCGTACGCCTTCAACCACCGGGCGCTGCGCGTGTACGAGAAGGCCGGGTTCGTACGGGAGGGGCTCCGGCGGGAGACCGAGTTCAAGCACGGCGCATGGGTCGACGAAGTCGTCATGGGCATCCTCGACCGTGACTGGGCCGCCCTCACCGCCACGGCTCGATGACCGTCACCCCCGCCCCCGGTGCCGTGCCCATCGCGGCCAGCGCGGCGGGTGTCGCGTCCAGGTCGATCGAGGACGTCACCAGCAGATCGGGCCGCAGCACGCCCGCCCGGACCAGCTCCAGCATCGGCGGGTAGGTGTGCGCGGCCATGCCGTGGCTGCCGAGGAGTTCGAGCTCCAGGGCGATCACGCGGGCCATCGGAACCGGGGTCGTGCCGGTGGGTGAGGGCAGCAGGCCGACCTGGACGTGCCGGCCCCGGCGGCGCAGCGAGTCGACCGAGGCCGCGCAGGTGACGGGCGAGCCGAGGGCGTCCAGCGACAGATGGGCGCCGCCGCCGGTCAGTTCGCGGACCGCCGCCCCCGTGTCCCCGGCCTTCGACGCGTCCACGCACTGCGCCGCGCCGAACTTCCGTGCCAGGTCCAGCGCCTGCGGGGACACGTCCACCGCCACCACCCTCGCCCCCGACGCCGCCGCGATCATCACCGCCGACAGGCCCACCCCGCCGCAGCCGTGCACCGCGACCCACTCCCCCGCGGCGGCCCTTCCCTGTTGCACGACCGCGCGGAACGCCGTGGCGAAACGGCAGCCGAGCCCCGCGGCGGTGGCGTAGGAGAGGTCGTCGGGGATCGCCACGAGGTTCACGTCGGCGTGGTCCAGGGCCACGTACTGGGCGAACGAACCCCAGTGGGTGAAGCCCGGCTGGGTCTGGTGCGGGCAGATCTGGTGGTCGCCTGCGGCGCAGGTCGCGCAGGAGCCGCAGGCGCAGACGAAGGGGACGGTCACTCTCTCGCCGGGGCGCCAGGCGGTGACCGCGGTGCCGACCGCTTCCACGACACCGGCGAGTTCGTGGCCGGGTACGTGGGGGAGGGTGATGTCCGGGTCGTGGCCCTGCCAGCCGTGCCAGTCGCTTCGGCAGAGGCCGGTGGCTTCTACGCGTACGACGACTCCGTGCGCGGGGGGTGCGGGGTCGGGGACCTCGCGTACCTCTGCCGGGTCACCGTATTGCTCGAAGACCACCGCTCGCATCTGCCATCCCCTCGCCGTTTTCGTCTGCGGGTACATCGTGGCTGGTCGCGCCGTTCCCCGCGTCCCTGTCGGGGCGCTCATCGCCACCCTCGCTCAAGCCGAACCGTTCGTGGAACCTCCGCAGCGGTCCCGGCGCCCACCACGTCGCCCGTCCCGTCAGCTTCATCACCGCCGGGACCAGCAGGCTCCGTACGATCATCGCGTCCATCACGACCGCCAGGGCGATGCCCAGGCCCAGCATCTTGGTGTTCGTGACCCGTGACGTGCCGATCGCGACCATGACCACCGCCAGGATCACCGCCGCCGCCGTGATCAGGCCGCCCGTGCGCTGGAGGCCGTGGCGGACCGCCTCGTTGTGGTCGCCTGTCGTGTCGTACTCCTCCTTGATGCGGGACAGGAGGAAGACGCCGTAGTCCATGGAGAGACCGAAGGCCACGCAGAACATCAGGACCGGGAGGGTCGTCTCGATCGAGCCGGGGCTGGTGAAGCCCAGCGGGCCGGAGAGGTGGCCGTCCTGGAAGACCCAGACCACCGCGCCGAACATGGCCGTCAGACTGAGCGCGTTGAGCACCACCGCCTGGATCGGTATCAGCACACTGCCGGTCAGGAGGAAAACCAGGAGCAGGGTGACGATCACTATGAAGGCGACCGCCCAGGGCAGTTGCTCGGCTATCGCGTCCTTGGAGTCGACGAGGACGGCCGCGGTACCGGTCACGCTGGTGTCGAAGGGGGCGTCCGTGGAGCGCAGTTCGCCCACGAGTCGCTGAGCCGCGTCATCGACCGCCTCGCCCGTCGGCTGCACCGTGAAGTACGCCGACTCACCGTTCACCAGAGGGCCGTCGACCCTCAGCACCCCGGGGAGCTCGGCGATCCGCTCCTTGTACGCGGCGTACTGCGCTTCGCTCGCGCGGCCCTCCGCCAGGACTTCCAGGCCGCCGCCGGGGCTGCCCGGGAAGCCGTCCCTGATGTGCTGCTGCACGACATGGGACTCGGCGGTCGAGGGCAGCTGGCGGTCGTCGGCGGTGCCGAACCTCACGCCCAGGAAGGGGAGCCCCAGCAGGACGAGGACCGCGGTGGTGCCGAGGGCGAAGAAGGGGGCCCGGCGCATGACGAGCGTCGCCGCGCGGGCCCAGGCCGCGCCTTCCCTGGCGGGCCGGGCGCGGCGGAACAGGCGCCGCAGGTCCCAGGAGTCGACCCGCTCTCCCAGCAGAACCAGCGCCGCCGGGAGCAGGATCAGCGCGGCCGCCGCGGCCAGCAGGACGACCGCGATGCCGGCGTAGGCGAAGGAGCGCAGGAAGTACTGCGGGAAGAGCAGCATCGCCGCCAGGGAGACCGCGACGGTGAGGGCCGAGAAGAGGACCGTGCGGCCGGCCGTGCGCAGGGTGGTGCCGACCGCGGTCGACGGGTCTGCGCCGCCGGCCAGTTCCTCGCGGAAGCGGCGGACGATGAACAGGGCGTAGTCGATGGCCAGGCCGAGGCCGAGGGCCGTGGTGAGGTTCATCGCGAAGACCGAGACGTCGGTGAACTCGGTCAGGCCGCGCAGCACCGCGTTGGTGCCCAGGATCGCCACGATGCCGATGCCGAGGGGCAGCAGGGCGGCGACCGCGCTGCCGAAGACCATCACCAGCAGGACGAGCGTCACCGGCAGGGCGATCAGCTCGGCCCGGGTGAGGTCCTCCTGGATGATCGTCTGCATCTCGTGCCGCACGGCGACCGGGCCGCCGATCGTCACCTCCACCGGGCCGTGCGCACCGCGGAACGAGGGCGCGAGGCGGTCCAGGGTCGTGCCCATCACCTTCTCGTCGCCCGTGATGCGGGCGGCGATCAGCGCCTCATGGCCGTCCTCCGCGCGCAGGGCCGGGGCGCCGGTGGCCCAGTAGGAGCCGACGCCCGTCACGCCCTTCTCGCCCGCCAGCCGCTCCGTCAGCCGCTCGGCCTCGGCCGCGACCGCCGGGTCGTCCACCGAGGCACTCCCCGCGTCGACCAGGAGCAGGAGGTTGGGCTGGGAGTCCGGGAACTCGCGCTCCAGCGCCTTGGTCGCGTACGTGGACTCGGCGTCCGGGTCCTCCCAGCCGCCGGCGCCCATGCGGTCGGCGACCCCGCTGCCGGCCAGCACGGCGAGCACGGTGAGCACGAGGGCCGCGAGCAGGGCCAGCCTCGGACGGGCGGTCACGAGCTTGGTCCAGCCTCCGGTGCGCGGCGGCTTGTCGACTTCGGTCATCGTGCGGTGTCCCCTTCACCAGGCAGCATGGATCTGCCACTGCCTTGCCATAGACTGACAAACACGAGACATCGCTCGCGTTTCTCCAGAATGCGAGCGACCGCTCGTGTTGTCAATCCTGTTCGGAGAGTTGGGGATAACGCGTGCCCGCGAACGAGGAGAAGGACCCGCCACGCCGCCGCCAGGCCCGCGGAGAACGCCGTATCGCACAGCTGCTCGAAGCCGCGGCCTCGGTCTTCTGCACGACCGGCTACACGGCCGCGAGCACCAACGCCATCGCGCGCGAGGCGGGCGTCTCACCGGGCACGCTCTACCAGTTCTTCCCGAACAAGGAAGCGATCGCCATCGAGCTCGGCGGCCGGCTCGTGCACGAGATGCAGGAGGCCTACGGCGAGGCGCTCGCACCCGTCGACCCGACGACCCCGCTGGAGCAGGCGGTGGGCACCATCGTCGACCGGTTCATCGACTTCAACTGCCGGCACCCGGTGTTCTTCGCGCTGATGCACGGCCCCGACATCCCCGGCCGGATCGCCGAGCAGCACGACGCCCTGCACACGACCCTCGTCGCCCGCGTCGAGAACCTGCTCCGCTCGTTCATGCCCGAGGCGCCCCAGGCCGCGATCACCCGTGTCGCGCACATGGCGCTGGGGATGTACATGGCTGGCCTGGAGCTCGTCCTCGCCCACGAGGGCGCCGAACGGGACGCGTATGTCCAGGAGTTGAAGAACGCCCTGGTCCGCTATCTCGAGCCGCTCGTGGGAGCCGGCCTCGGCCTGCCGGACGGACTCACCACGACCCCGACCGCCTGACCGGCGGTGTGCTGCCGTCGCATCGGCGTCTCGCTGCCGCACGCTCTGTGGGACTCGACACACGGCATCGCGCTGTGGTTGGCGACGCTGCCGGCGAGCACCCGTCCGGACAGGGAGCTGGCCCTTTTCGGCGTCGCGTGGATGCGGGCTCCGACGCGGCGGGAGCCTTCTTGGATAAATACCCCCTAGGGGTATAGTGGGTAACGGCCCACATCCCTCGACGAGGAGAACGACATGAGCGCCCAGACCGACACCCAGGGTTCCGTCACCACCGTCTACAAGGTGAGCGGGATGAGCTGTGGACACTGCGAGGGTTCCGTGTCCGGCGAGCTCTCCGAGATCGCGGGGGTGACCTCGGTGAAGGCCGTCGCGTCGAGCGGTGAGGTCACGGTCGTGTCGCAGGCCCCGCTCGACGAGGAGGCGGTGCGCGCGGCCGTGGACGAGGCCGGGTTCGAGCTCGTCGGCAAGGCCTGACCCCACCCCCTCACCAAGGGCCGTGCCGACCGGTCGAGACCGGTCCCGCACGGCCCGGCCCGTTTCCTGGAGTACGGCATGACCACCACCGAGACCCCGATAACGCCGACCGCCTCCGAAGTCGAGCTCCTCATCGGCGGGATGACCTGTGCCTCCTGCGCGGCTCGTGTGGAGAAGAAGCTCAACCGGATGGACGGGGTCACCGCCACGGTGAACTACGCCACCGAGAAGGCGAAGGTCACCTTCGCCGGGGGCGTCGGGGTCGCCGACCTGATCGCCACGGTGGTGAAGACCGGGTACACGGCACAGGAGCCGGCGCCGCCACGGGAGGCAGCGGCGGACGAGGACCCGGAGTTGACGTCGCTACGGCAGCGTCTCGTCGTCGCCGCCGTGCTCGCCGTCCCCGTGGTGCTGCTCTCGATGGTCCCGGCCCTCCAGTTCGACAATTGGCAGTGGCTCGCGCTCACCCTCGCCTCCCCCGTCGTCGTCTGGGGCGGGCTGCCCTTCCACCAGGCCGCCTGGACGAACGCGCGGCACGCCGCGGCCACCATGGACACGCTGGTCTCGCTGGGCACCCTGGCCGCGTTCGGCTGGTCGCTGTGGGCGCTGTTCTTCGGTGACGCGGGCATGGCGGGCATGAAGGACGAGTTCGCGTTCACCGTCTCCCGCGCGCAGGGCGCCTCGACCATCTATCTCGAAGTGGCCGCAGGGGTCACCGTGTTCATCCTGCTCGGGCGCTATCTGGAGGCACGTTCCAAGCGGCGCGCGGGGGCGGCGCTGCGGGCGCTGATGGAGCTGGGCGCCAAGGACGTGGCCGTGCTGCGGGACGGGCGCGAGGTGCGGATCCCGGTGGGCCGGCTGGCGGTCGGGGACCGGTTCGTCGTACGGCCCGGGGAGAAGGTCGCCACCGACGGCACCGTCGTCGAGGGTGCCTCCGCCGTGGACGCGTCGATGCTGACCGGGGAGTCGGTGCCGGTGGACGTGACGGTGGGGTCCGCCGTCGCGGGCGCGACCGTGAACGTCGGCGGGCGGCTCGTCGTGGCGGCCACGCGCGTGGGCGCCGACACGCAGCTCGCGCGGATGGCGAAGCTCGTCGAGGAGGCGCAGAACGGCAAGGCCGAGGTGCAGCGGCTCGCCGACCGGATCTCCGCCGTGTTCGTGCCGGCCGTGATCCTGATCGCCGTCGCCACCTTCGGGGCCTGGCTGGGCCTCGCCGGGGACACGGTCGCCGCGTTCACCGCGGCCGTCGCCGTGCTGATCATCGCCTGTCCGTGCGCGCTGGGACTGGCCACGCCGACCGCGCTGATGGTCGGCACGGGGCGCGGGGCGCAGCTGGGCATCCTCATCAAGGGGCCCGAGGTGCTGGAGTCCACGCGCCGGGTCGACACCGTCGTACTCGACAAGACCGGCACGGTGACCACCGGACGCATGACCCTCCAGGAGGTCTACGCCGTCGAGGGCACCGACGAGAAGCAGGTGCTGCGGCTCGCGGGGGCCCTGGAGCACGCCTCCGAGCACCCCGTCGCCCGGGCGGTCGCGGCCGGTGCCGAGGAGCGGGTCGGGCCGCTGCCGGAGGTCGAGGGGTTCGAGAACGTGCCCGGGCGGGGCGTGCGTGGGCGCGTGGAGGGCCGTGACGTGGCCGTGGGGCGCCTCCATGACGTCCTGCCGCAGGAGTTGGCCCGGATCAAGGAAGAGGCCGAGAGCGGCGGGCGTACGGCCGTGGTGGTCGGCTGGGACGGGGTGGCACGGGGTGTCGTGGCCGTCGCGGACGCGGTGAAGGAGACCAGTGCCGAGGCGGTGCGGGAGCTGCGGGCGCTGGGGCTGACGCCGGTACTGCTGACCGGGGACAACCGGGCGGTGGCGGAGGCGGTGGCCGCGCAGGTCGGGATCGAGCGGGTCGTCGCCGAGGTGCTGCCCGAGGACAAGGTCGACGTCGTACGGCGGTTGCGGGCCGAGGGGCGGGTCGTGGCCATGGTCGGGGACGGGGTCAACGACGCGGCCGCGCTCGCCACGGCGGACCTGGGGCTCGCCATGGGGACGGGGACGGACGCGGCGATCGAGGCGAGTGATCTGACGCTGGTGCGCGGGGATCTTCGGGTGGCCGTCGACGCGATCAGGCTGTCGCGGCGGACGCTGGCGACGATCAAGGGCAATCTCGTGTGGGCGTTCGGCTACAACGTGGCGGCGCTGCCGCTGGCCGCCGCGGGGCTGTTGAACCCGATGATCGCGGGGGCCGCCATGGCCTTCTCCTCGGTCTTCGTGGTGACGAACAGCCTGCGTCTGCGCGCATTCCGTTGAGGGGTCCCTCTGGAGTCCGGAGCGACACTCACATAAGCTCTTCACAAGGCTCGCGCATCATCCTTACGCTTGGGCCTCGATCGACGTATCGGCCCTCTTGCGTACCTAACGGACAAATGCAAGAGACGCAGATCACAGTGATGTGAAGGTAACCATCGAAGGGGTTCGAAGGTCTAAGTTGACGATGTCAGGCCGCGTCTTGGGGGGCGCGTTCTGGCATCTGGGGATGTCTTGGGGGACTTCCTCAGAGATGCGTTGCCGGGGCACGCACTTCGGGAAGCTTTGAGCGGCCCTCCCGACCGTGCGCTGTCCCGGCAGATCGCACACTGGAGTAGTACGGCGAGTTTTGCTCGTTCTGCTCAACGGCAGTACCAGGCAATACCGAAAGACAGCGAATTCAGGCGCTGGTCTCTCAGACGCCCGGCCGGATCCCGTGGGGGGAATCCGCACCGGGACATGGGAAGGCGCCCTGGTCGTCGGCCCGTGGGGGGACTGGCGCTGGGGCGCCTTCTCCTATGTCCGCCCACCCACGAACCCCGGACACACGAAGGCCCCGCACACCTTCATCAGGCGTACGGGGCTCTGCGACATCACGCCTCACCACAGTGGGGCCCTACCCTCTACCGGGGACACGCCTCCAGCGGTGGGGGCACCCATCGAGCGGCGCCCTCACCGGCAGGTGTCAGCGCTCCTCGACCGGGACGAAGTCGCGTTCGACGACGCCCGTGTAGATCTGGCGGGGGCGGCCGATGCGGGAGCCGGGCTCCTTGATCATTTCGTGCCACTGGGCGATCCAGCCGGGGAGGCGGCCGAGGGCGAAGAGGACCGTGAACATCTCGGTCGGGAAGCCCATGGCGCGGTAGATCAGGCCGGTGTAGAAGTCGACGTTCGGGTAGAGGCTGCGCGAGACGAAGTAGTCGTCGGAGAGCGCGTGCTCCTCCAGCTTCAGGGCGATGTCCAGCAGCTCGTCGGACTTGCCCAGCGCCGAGAGAACGTCGTGGGCCGCGGCCTTGATGATCTTGGCGCGCGGGTCGAAGTTCTTGTACACCCGGTGGCCGAAGCCCATCAGGCGGACGCCGTCCTCCTTGTTCTTCACCTTGCGGATGAAGGAGTCGACATCGCCGCCGGACGCCTGGATGCCCTCGAGCATCTCCAGGACGGACTGGTTGGCGCCACCGTGCAGCGGGCCCCACAGGGCGGAGATGCCGGCGGAGATCGACGCGAACATGTTCGCCTGCGAGGAGCCGACCAGGCGGACCGTCGACGTCGAACAGTTCTGCTCGTGGTCGGCGTGCAGGATGAGGAGCTTGTCCAGGGCCGAGACGACGACCGGGTCGAGCTCGTACTCCTGCGCCGGGACCGAGAAGGTCATCCGCAGGAAGTTCTCGACGTAACCGAGGTCGTTGCGCGGGTAGACGAACGGGTGACCGATCGACTTCTTGTACGCGTACGCCGCGATCGTCGGAAGCTTGGCGAGAAGGCGGATCGTGGAGAGGTTGCGCTGGTTCTCGTCGAAGGGGTTGTGGCTGTCCTGGTAGAAGGTGGACAGCGCGGAGACGACCGAGGACAGCATCGCCATCGGGTGGGCGTCGCGCGGGAAGCCACGGTAGAAGTTCTTGACGTCCTCGTGCAGCAGGGTGTGCTGCGTGATCTCGTTCTTGAACGAGGTGAGCTCGTCGACGGTCGGCAGCTCGCCGTTGATCAGCAGGTAGGCGACCTCCAGGAAGGTGGAGCGCTCGGCCAGCTGCTCGATCGGGTAGCCGCGGTAGCGGAGGATGCCCGCCTCGCCGTCGAGGTAGGTGACGGCGGATTTATAGGCCGCGGTGTTCCCGTAGCCACTGTCCAGTGTCACCAGACCGGTCTGGGCGCGGAGCTTGCCGATGTCGAAGCCCTTGTCGCCGACGGTGCTGTCGATCACCGGGTAGGTGTACTCGCCGTCGCCGTACCGCAGTACTACAGAGTTGTCGCTCACGTCTTCCCTCACCCGACGTTGTGCCTCATCTTCGAGGTTGCCCTGACTGTCTCTACCATCCCCCATTTGGCGCAGGAGAGTGCACTCGGGGTCGGCCATTGGGCTAATTGGCGGCACTCAGTGCCGTCAGCTTGCCCATCCTGCCCCTCCTCGCCCGGTTCCGGAAGGGCTCTGTGACCTTCATGACTCATTTGATCGATCATTTTTCGCGATGCGTGACCCGGCGTCCCACTTCACTCCCGGAGGGGGCCCGGTGAGAGGCGGAAGTCGAGGGCCGTACAGCGCCGCCCCGCCGACACCGTGCGCACCGCCTGACCGATCGCCTTGCGCGAACCGACGAGGACGACCAGCTTCTTGGCCCGGGTGACCGCCGTGTAGAGCAGATTCCGTTGAAGCATCATCCATGCTCCGGTGGTGACGGGGATCACCACGGCGGGATATTCACTGCCCTGGGAACGGTGAATGGTCACCGCGTACGCATGGGCCAGCTCGTCCAGTTCATCGAATTCGTACGGAACCTCCTCGTCCTCGTCCGTCAGCACCGTGAGGCGCTGGTCGACCGGGTCGAGTGAGGTGACGACGCCCACGGTGCCGTTGAAGACACCGTTCTTGCCCTTCTCGTAATTGTTGCGAATCTGGGTGACCTTGTCGCCGACGCGGAAGACTCTTCCGCCGAACCGCTTCTCCGGGAGGTCGGGGCGGCCCGGCGTGATGGCCTGCTGCAACAGGCCGTTGAGGTTTCCGGCGCCGGCGGGGCCCCGGTGCATGGGGGCGAGGACCTGGATGTCGCGGCGCGGGTCGAGTCCGAACTTGGCCGGAATTCGCCGGGCCGCCACGTCGACCGTGAGCCGGCCCGCCTCCTCCGTGTCGTCCTCGACGAAGAGGAAGAAGTCCTTCATGCCGTCGGTGACGGGATGCTGCCCGGAGTTGATCCGGTGGGCGTTGGTGACCACCCCGGACTGCTGGGCCTGACGGAACACGCGCGTGAGACGGACGGCGGGGATGGGGCTGCCGTCGGCGAGCAGGTCGCGCAGGACCTCCCCCGCCCCGACGCTGGGGAGTTGGTCGACGTCCCCGACGAAGAGGAGGTGCGCGCCCGGGGGCACCGCCTTCACGAGCTTGTTGGCGAGCAGCAGGTCCAGCATCGAGGCCTCGTCCACCACCACCAGGTCCGCCGGGAGGGGACGGTCCTTGTCGTACGCCGCGTCGCCGCCCGGCTTCAGCTCCAGGAGGCGGTGGACGGTGGAGGCCTCGGCGCCGGTGAGTTCGGCGAGGCGCTTGGCGGCGCGTCCCGTGGGGGCGGCGAGGACGACCCTGGCCTTCCTGGCGCGGGCCAGTTCCACGATCGAGCGGACCGTGAAGGACTTGCCGCAGCCGGGGCCGCCGGTGAGGACGGCGACCTTCTTGGTGAGCGCGAGCTTGACGGCGGCCTCCTGCTCGGCGGCGAGGTCGGCGCCCGTACGGCCCTTCAGCCAGCCGAGCGCCTTGTCCCAGGCCACGTCGTGGAAGCCCGGCATACGGTCCTCGTCGGTGCGCAGGAGGCGCAGCAGCTGGGCGGAGAGGGAGAGTTCGGCCCGGTGGAAGGGGACGAGGTAGATCGCGGTGACGGGTTCCCCGTGCTCGCCGGGCACCTTCTCGCGTACGACGCCGGGTTCGCCGGAGTCCTCGTCCGGCTGGGCCAGTTCGGCGAGGCACTCGATGACGAGACCGGTGTCGACCTGGAGGAGCTTGACGGCGTCGGCGATCAGCTTCTCCTCGGGGAGGTAGCAGTTGCCCTGGTCGGTGGCCTGCGAAAGGGCGTACTGCAGGCCCGCCTTGACGCGCTCCGGGCTGTCGTGCGGGATGCCGACGGACTGGGCGATCTTGTCGGCGGTGAGGAAGCCGATGCCCCAGACGTCGGAGGCGAGACGGTAGGGCTGGCTCTTGACGACGGAGATGGAGGCGTCGCCGTACTTCTTGTAGATCCGCACGGCGATGGACGTGGAGACCTCCACGGTCTGGAGGAAGAGCATCACCTCCTTGATCGCCTTCTGTTCCTCCCAGGCGTCGGCGATCTTCTTGGTCCGCTTCGGGCCGAGCCCGGGGACCTCGATGAGTCGCTTGGGCTCCTCCTCGATGATCTGGAGGGTGTCCAGGCCGAAGTGCTGGGTGATGCGGTCGGCGAAGACGGGACCGATGCCCTTGACGAGACCCGAGCCGAGGTAGCGGCGGATGCCCTGGACGGTGGCCGGCAGGACGGTCGTGTAGTTCTCCACGGTGAACTGCTTGCCGTACTGCGGATGCGAACCCCAACGCCCCTCCATCCGGAGGGACTCACCGACCTGTGCGCCGAGCAGCGCGCCGACGACGGTGAGGAGGTCGCCGCCGCCCCTGCCCGTGTCGACACGGGCGACCGTGTAGCCGTTCTCCTCGTTGGCGTACGTGATCCGTTCCAGTACGCCTTCGAGTACGGCGAGCCCCTGAGCCATGATCCGACGGTACCGGGGGCCTGTGACAGTGGGGGGCGTCAGCGGTCAGGCGGACTGGGAAGTCAGGTGGGTGATCACCGGTTCGAAGTCCTCCGTCGGGGAGAACTCCACGAAGTCGCAGTCCTCCAGCGCCTCCGGGACGTGGCCGGGGGCCCAGTAGTACGCCTGGCCCGCCTCGTAGGTCTCCGAGCCCGTGGCCGTGCGCATCCGGAGCTTTCCCTTGAGGAGGTAGCCCCAGTGGGGGCACTGGCAGGCGTCGTCGGTCAGGCCCTTGAAGGCGGGGCCCATGTCCGCGCCCTGCGGGAGGTGGACGTAGCCGACGGACATGCCGCCGCCGATGGGCATCGTGCGCAGTTCGACCCCGTTGCCTTCGATGGCCACGGGGACGTCGTTGCGTGTCGCCGACGTCATGACTCCTCCGTCTCCGGCCCTCGCGAGGGCCCCGGTGAGATCAGTCCGTAGCTCCAGAGTGGCACCCCTGCGGCCGCGGCACATCTGAGCGCCGATCATCACGATCGGGTCTCGGGATGCCGGGAGGGGCTTGATTAACCCGCGTGTAATCGATTCCAATCCTCTGCGTACGTCGATGTAATCGATTCCACGAGGAGGTGGAGCGGCGATGGCGAGCATCAAGGACGTCGCTGCCGAGGCGGGGGTCTCCGTCGCCACGGTGTCGCGCGTCCTGAACGACCATCCGTCGGTCAGCGACGACGCACGCACCCGTGTGCTGGCCGCTGTCGAGGCGCTGGGCTACCGCCCGAACGCCGTCGCCCGTTCGCTGCGCACCGACCAGACCCGCACCCTCGGCCTGGTCATCAGCGACGTGATGAACCCGTACTTCACCGAGCTGGCCCGCTCCGTCGAGGAGGAGGCCCGCGCGCTGGGGTACAGCGTCATCATCGGCAACGCCGACGAGCGGCCCGACCTCCAGGACCACCACGTACGGACCCTGCTGGACCGCCGTATCGACGGCCTCCTCGTCTCCCCCACCGACGGCGGCTCCCCGCTGATGCTGGACGCCGCGCGCGGGGGGACACCGATGGTCTTCGTGGACCGGTGGATCCCCGGCGTCGAGGTGCCCGTCGTACGGTCCGACGGGCGGGGCGCCGTGCGTGATCTCGTCGCGCATCTGCACGCGCTCGGGCACCGGCGGCTCGCCATCATCGCGGGGCCCGCCGCCACCACCACGGGTCGCGAGCGTGTGGAGGCCTTCCGGGAGGCGCTCCTGGCCCACGGTCTCGAACTCCCCGACGCCTACACAGGGCAGGGCGACTTCCAGGCCGAGAGCGGGCGCCGGGTCACCGAGGGCTTCCTCGATCTGCCCGAGCCGCCCGAGGTCGTGTTCGCGGCCGACAACCTGATGGCGCTCGGCGCCCTGGACGCCGTACGCGCGCGTGGGCTGCGGATTCCGCGAGACATCGCTCTCGCCGCGTTCGACGACATCCCGTGGTTCGTGCACACCGACCCGCCGATCACCGCGGTCGCCCAGCCCACGGGCGAGCTGGGCCGCGCCGCCGTGCGCGCGCTCGTCGACCGCATCGAGGGACGGCCCCCGCAGTCCGTCACCCTCCCCGCCCGTCTCGTCGTACGCCGCTCGTGCGGCGAGCAGCCGGCTTCCCCCGAGTCGGCACCCGCACAGAACAGGAGCCAGTCGTGAGCAACCAGGACGAGTTGCTGCGCATCGAGGGCATCAGGAAGACCTTCCCCGGCGTGGTCGCGCTGGACGGGGTCGACTTCGATCTGCGCCGCGGCGAGGTGCATGTCCTCCTCGGTGAGAACGGCGCGGGCAAGAGCACCCTCATCAAGATGCTCTCCGGCGCCTACACCCCGGACGGCGGGCGCATCCTGGCCGGTGGCAAGGAGGTGCGCATCCATGGCGCGCAGGACTCCGAGCGCCTCGGGATCGCCACCATCTACCAGGAGTTCAACCTCGTGCCCGACCTCACGGTCGCCGAGAACATCTTCCTGGGCCGCCAGCCGCGCCGCTTCGGCATGATCGACCGCAAGAGGATGGAGGCCGACGCCGAGGTCCTCCTCGCGCGCGTGGGCGTCCATGTCTCGCCCCGCGCACGCGTGCGTGAACTCGGCATCGCCCGCCTCCAGATGGTCGAGATCGCCAAGGCGCTGAGTCTGGACACGCGCGTGCTGATCATGGACGAGCCGACCGCCGTGCTCACCTCCGAGGAGGTCGAGAAGCTCTTCGCCATCGTGCGCAAGCTGCGCGAGGACGGCGTGGGCATCGTGTTCATCACCCACCACCTCGAGGAGATCGCCGCCCTCGGCGACCGTGTCACCGTCATCCGCGACGGCAGGTCCGTCGGGCAGGTCCCCGCCACCACCCCCGAGGACGAACTCGTACGCCTCATGGTGGGCCGCTCGATCGAGCAGCAGTACCCGCGCGAACAGCCGGAGAAGGGCGCCGCGCTGCTCACCGTCGAGGGGCTCACCCGCGACGGGGCCTTCCGCGACGTCACCTTCGAGGTGCACGCCGGTGAGGTCGTCGGCATCGCCGGGCTCGTCGGAGCCGGCCGTACCGAGGTCGTGCGGGCCGTGTTCGGCGCGGACCCGTACGACAAGGGCACCGTGAAGGTCTCCGGAGCGCCCCTGAAGCGGCACGACGTCAACTCCGCCATGGCCGCCGGCATCGGGCTGATCCCCGAGGACCGCAAGGGCCAGGGGCTCGTCCTGGACGCGTCCGTGGAGGAGAACCTCGGGCTGGTGACGCTGCGTGCGGCCACGCGCGCGGGGCTCGTCGATCTCAAGGGCCAGCGGGAGGCCGCCGCCCGGATCGCCGAGCAGCTGGGCGTCCGGATGGCCGGGCTCCAGCAGCAGGTGCGCACACTCTCCGGCGGCAACCAGCAGAAGATCGTCATCGGCAAGTGGCTGCTCGCCGACACCAAGGTGCTGATCCTCGACGAGCCGACGCGCGGGATCGACGTCGGCGCCAAGGTCGAGATCTACCAGCTCATCAACGAACTGACGGCCGCGGGTGCCGCCGTCCTCATGATCTCCAGCGATCTGCCCGAGGTGCTCGGCATGAGCGACCGGGTCCTGGTCATGGCCCAGGGCCGGATCGCCGGCGAACTCTCCGCCGCCGAGGCCTCGCAGGACGCCGTGATGGCCCTAGCCGTCAGCAACCCCACGAACGAGAAGACCGAAACGGAGGCCACCCGTGGCCACTGACACGCTCAAGAGCACGACGGGCGCGAGTGGCGCCTCGGGGCTTCGCCGCCTGCTCCTCGACAACGGCGCGCTCACCGCGCTGATCGTCCTCGTCATCGCCATGTCGGCACTGTCCGGCGACTTCCTGACGACGGACAACCTGCTCAACGTCGGCGTCCAGGCGGCCGTGACCGCCATCCTCGCCTTCGGTGTGACCTTCGTGATCGTCTCGGCGGGCATCGACCTGTCGGTCGGCTCGGTCGCCGCCCTCTCCGCCACCGTCCTCGCCTGGAGCGCGACCTCGGAGGGCGTGCCGGTGTTCCTGGCGGTGCTGCTCGCCGTCGCGACCGGCATAGCGTGCGGCCTGGTCAACGGCTTCCTCATCTCGTACGGGAAGCTGCCGCCGTTCATCGCGACGCTCGCCATGCTGTCGGTGGCCCGCGGTCTGTCCCTGGTGATCTCGCAGGGCTCCCCCATCGCCTTCCCCGGCTCGGTCTCGCACCTCGGTGACACGCTCGGCAGCTGGCTGCCGGTGCCGGTGCTCGTCATGGTCGCCATGGGTCTCGTCACCGCGTTCGTGCTGGGCCGGACGTACATCGGCCGCTCGATGTACGCGATCGGCGGCAACGAGGAGGCGGCCCGGCTCTCCGGTCTGCGGGTGCAGCGGCAGAAGCTCGCGATCTACGCCTTCTCCGGACTGTTCGCCGCCGCCGCGGGCATCGTGCTCGCCTCCCGGCTCTCCTCCGCGCAGCCGCAGGCCGCGCAGGGCTACGAGCTCGACGCGATCGCCGCGGTCGTCATCGGCGGTGCCTCGCTGGCCGGTGGCACGGGCAAGGCGTCCGGCACGCTGATCGGCGCGTTGATCCTGGCGGTGCTGCGCAACGGGCTCAACCTGCTGTCCGTGTCGGCGTTCTGGCAGCAGGTCGTCATCGGTGTGGTGATCGCGCTCGCCGTGCTCCTCGACACCGTGCGCCGCAAGGCGGGGGCGACCCCGGTGACGGCGAGCGGGACCGGCAACAAGGGCAGGCAGGCGGCGACGTACCTGCTCGCCGCCGTGGTCGCGGCGGCGATCGTCGGCGCCACCTCCTTCCTGCACAGCGGTTCCTCGGACACGGGGAGGTCGCAGCGGATCGGGCTCTCCCTCTCGACGCTCAACAACCCGTTCTTCGTGTCGATCCGCTCCGGCGCGCAGGCCGAGGCGAAGAAGCTGGGTGTGGACCTGACCGTCACGGACGCGCAGAACGACGCCTCGCAGCAGGCCAACCAGCTGGAGAACTTCACCAGTTCGGGGCTCGGCACGATCATCGTCAACCCGGTGGACTCCGACGCGGTGACCCCGGCGGCGAAGGCCGTGAACAAGGCGGACATCCCGCTGGTCGCCGTCGACCGCGCGGTCAACAACGCGACCACCGCCGCGCTCGTCGCCTCCGACAACACCACCGGCGGCAAGCTCGCCGCCAAGTCGCTCGCGGAGAAGCTGGGCGGCAAGGGGAAGATCGTGATCCTCCAGGGCCAGGCCGGCACCTCCGCCAGCCGGGAGCGCGGCGCCGGTTTCGCCGAGGGGCTGAAGGCCTACCCGGGTATCGAGGTCGTCGCCAAGCAGCCGGCCGACTGGGACCGCACCAAGGGCCTGGACGTCATGACCAACCTGCTGCAGGCCAACCCGGACGTCTCCGGTGTCTTCGCGGAGAACGACGAGATGGCGCTCGGTGCGATCAAGGCGCTCGGTTCCAAGGCCGGAAAGTCCGTCCAGGTCATCGGCTTCGACGGAACCGACAACGGTCTCAAGGCCGTCAAGGCAGGCACGCTGTACGCATCCGTGGCGCAGCAGCCGTCCGAACTCGGCAGGATCGCCGTGCGGAACGCGGTGAAGGCCGCCGAGGGTGAGAAGGTCGCGAAGTCGGTGATGGTGCCGGTGAAGGTGGTCACGGAGGAGAACGTGGCCGGGTTCACGGGCTGAGACCACAGGGCGGGCGGTTCCCCCAGGGGGACCTCCCGCCCGAAATCACTTACCAGGGGAGCAACTTCATGTACGACTACGACCTCCTGGTCGTAGGGTCGGCCAACGCCGACCTGGTGATCGGGGTCGAGCGCCGGCCGGGCGCCGGTGAGACCGTGCTCGGCTCCGACCTGGCCGTCCACCCGGGCGGCAAGGGCGCGAACCAGGCGGTCGCGGCCGCCCGCCTCGGTGCCCGTACGGCCCTGCTGGCCCGGGTCGGCGACGACGCGTACGGCCGGCTGCTGCTGGACTCGCAGCGCTCGTCCGGGGTCGACACGGTGGGCGTGCTCGTCGGCGGTGCGCCGACGGGGGTCGCGCTGATCACGGTGGACCCGTCGGGCGACAACAGCATCGTGGTCTCACCGGGCGCCAACGGGCGGCTGACGCCCCTGGACGTACGGGCCGCGGTCAGCCTCTTCCACGCCTCGCGGGTGGTCTCCGTGCAGCTGGAGATCCCGCTGGAGACGGTCGTGGAGGTCGTACGGAATCTGGCGCCGGACAGCCGTTTCGTGCTGAACCCGTCGCCGCCGCAGCCGCTGCCGACGGAGGTGCTGGCCGCCTGCGATCCGCTGATCGTCAACGAGCACGAGGCGAAGGTCATCCTCGGTGACTCCCGGATCGGGGACGAGCCGGAGGACTGGGCGCGGATCCTGCTGGCGAAGGGGCCGCGGTCGGTGGTGGTGACGCTGGGGTCGCGGGGTGCGCTGGTGGCCTCCAGGGAGGGCGTGGCCCGGGTGGCACCGGTCAAGGTGGACGCGGTGGACACGACCGGCGCGGGCGACGCGTTCACGGCGGCGCTGGCCTACCGGCTCGGTGCCGGTGCCTCCCTGGCCGAGGCCGCGGCGTACGCGGCGCGGGTGGGCGCGGCCGCCGTCACGAAGGAGGGCGCCCAGGCGTCCTTCCCCACCGCCGCGGAGGTCGACGCGCTGTGAAGAAGGCGGGAATCCTCAACCGTCATCTCTCCGGCGCGCTCGCCGAGCTCGGGCACGGTGACGGGGTGCTGGTCTGTGACGCCGGCATGCCGATACCGGACGGCCCCCGGGTCGTCGACCTCGCCTTCCGGGCCGGGGTGCCGTCCTTCGCCGAGGTGGTGGACGGGCTGCTGGCCGAGCTGGTCGTGGAGGGGGCCACGGCGGCGACGGAGGTACGGGACGCCAATCCGGCGGCGGCGGAGCTGCTGGACGGGTACTTCGGCGAGGACGGCGACCTGGAGTTCGTCTCGCACGAGCGGCTCAAGGAGCTGTCGGCGGGGGCGCGGCTGGTCGTGAGAACCGGCGAAGCACGGCCGTACGCGAACGTGCTGCTGCGCTGCGGGGTGTTCTTCTAGCCGGACAAACTTCGAGGGGGCCTGGTCCGTCGACCAGGCCCCCTCGGGTTTTCCCCTCCGTATCAGAACCCCCGCGATCCCCCCAGATCCCCACCCCAGAAGTCCTGATGCCAAGTACGACCCGCGAGGTGCGGGGAGGGTTGCACGGTTTCTCAAGAAATTTTTACCGGGCCTCCCTTCGCAGGTCAGGCCGTGTGTTCCACGAACCTCGCCGCCGTCTCCGCCAGCACCTCGCGCCCGTCCCTGGCCCACAGCTCGTCGTTGAAGAGCTCCACCTCGATGGCGCCGGTGTAGCCGGCCGCCTCGACGTAGCCCTGCCACTCGCGCATGTCGATCGCGCCGTCGCCGATCTGGCCGCGGCCGTTGAGGACACCCTCCGGCAGCGGGGTGGTCCAGTCGGCGAGCTGGAAGGTGTGGATACGGCCGGAGGCGCCCGCGCGGGCGATCTGCGCGGGAGCGTTGTCGTCCCACCAGATGTGGTACGTGTCGACCGTGACGCCGACCTGGTGGGCGGGGAAGCGTTCCGCGAGGTCCAGCGCCTGGGTGAGCGTGGAGACCACGCAGCGGTCGGAGGCGTACATCGGGTGGAGCGGCTCGATGGCCAGCTTCACGCCGCGCTCCTGCGCGTACGGGCCGAGAACCGACAGCGCGTCCGCGATGCGCTCACGGGCGCCGTGCAGGTCCTTCGAACCGGCGGGCAGGCCGCCCGAGACCAGCACCAGCGTGTCCGTGCCGAGCGTCGCCGCCTCGTCGACGGCACGGCGGTTGTCGTCCAGGGCCGCGGCGCGCTCCCCCGCGTCGATGGCCGTGAAGAAGCCACCGCGGCACAGCGTGGTGACGGTCAGGCCCGCGTCGCGGACCAGCTTGGCCGTCGCCTCCAGGCCGTACGTCTGGACGGGCTCCCGCCACAGACCGACGTTGACGATGCCCGACCGGCCGCAGGCGTCGGCCAGTTCCGGCAGCGACAGCTGCTTGACCGTCATCTGGTTGATGGAGAAGCGGGAGAGGTCGCCGGTCACTGGTTCACTCCGTACAGGGACAGCAGGTTCTTCATCCGCTCCTCCGCCAGCTTCGGGTCCGGGAACAGGCCCAGTCCGTCGGCGAGTTCGTAGGCGCGGGCGAAGTGCGGCAGCGAGCGGGCCGACTGGAGTCCGCCGACCATGGTGAAGTGGCTCTGGTGGCCCGCGAGCCAGGCCAGGAACACCACGCCCGTCTTGTAGAAGCGGGTCGGCGTCTGGAAGAGATGGCGGGACAACTCGACGGTGGGGTCGAGCAGTTCGCGGAAGCCCGCCGTGTCGCCGGTGTCCAGGACGCGCACTGCCTCGGCCGCCAGCGGGCCCAGCGGGTCGAAGATGCCGAGCAGGGCGTGGCTGAAGCCCTTCTCGTCGCCCGCGATCAGCTCGGGGTAGTTGAAGTCGTCGCCGGTGTAGCAGCGGACGCCCTGCGGCAGGCGCCGGCGGATGTCGATCTCGCGCTGGGCGTCAAGCAGCGAGACCTTGATGCCGTCGACCTTGTCCGGGTGGGCCGCGATGACCTCCAGGAAGGTGTCGGTCGCCGCGTCCAGGTCGGACGAGCCCCAGTAGCCCTCCAGCGCCGGGTCGAACATCGGGCCCAGCCAGTGCAGGACGACCGGCTCGGAGGCCTGGCGGAGCAGATGGCCGTAGACCTCGAGGTAGTCCTCGGGCCCCTGGGCCGCGGCGGCGAGGGCGCGGGAGGCCATGAGGATCGACTGCGCGCCGGACTCCTCGACGAGGGCGAGCTGCTCCTCGTAGGCCGCGCGGACCTCGGCCAGCGAACCGGCCGCGATCTGGTCGGTGCCGACGCCGCACGCGATCCGGCCGCCGACCGCCTTGGCCTCGGCGGCACTGCGGCGGATCAGCTCCGCCGCGCCCGCCCAGTCCAGGCCCATCCCGCGCTGGGCGGTGTCCATCGCCTCGGCGACGCCGAGCCCGTGGGACCACAGATGGCGGCGGAAGGCGAGGGTGGCGTCCCAGTCGATCGCGGCGGGCGAGTCGGGGGTGGTGTCGGCGAAGGGGTCGGCGACGACATGGGCCGCCGAGAACACCGTACGAGAGGTGAGGGGGGAACCCGTGGTGAGGGCGAGCGGCTCCTGGCGGGGCTCGTACGCCTTCACGTTCCCACTGGTGTCAGGGAGTTGGATGGTCACAGCGCGATCTCCGGGACATCGAGGCGACGGCCCTCGGCCGAGGACTTCAGACCCAGCTCGGCGAGCTGGACGCCACGGGCGCCGGCGAGGAGGTCCCAGTGGTAGGGGGCGTCGGCGTAGACGTGCCGGAGGAACAGCTCCCACTGGGCCTTGAAGCCGTTGTCGAACTCGGCGTTGTCCGGGACCTCCTGCCACTGGTCGCGGAAGACCTCGGTGGCGGGGATGTCCGGGTTCCAGACCGGCTTCGGGGTGGCCGAGCGGTGCTGGGCGCGGCAGTTGCGCAGACCGGCGACGGCCGAGCCCTCGGTGCCGTCCACCTGGAACTCCACGAGCTCGTCGCGATTGACGCGGACGGTCCAGGAGGAGTTGATCTGGGCGATCGCGCCGCCGTCGAGCTCGAAGATGCCGTAGGCGGCGTCGTCGGCCGTCGCGTCGTACGGCTTGTCGTTCTCGTCCCAGCGCTGCGGGATGTGGGTGGCGGTGAGGGCCTGGACGGTCTTCACCCGACCGAACAGCTCGTGCAGGACGTACTCCCAGTGCGGGAACATGTCGACAACGATGCCACCGCCGTCCTCGGCCCGGTAGTTCCACGAGGGGCGCTGGGCGGCCTGCCAGTCGCCCTCGAAGACCCAGTAGCCGAACTCGCCGCGGATCGAGAGGATCCGGCCGAAGAAGCCGCCGTCGATGAGGCGCTTCAGCTTGAGCAGGCCCGGGAGGAAGAGCTTGTCCTGGACGACGCCGTGCTTGATGCCGGCGGCGTTGGCGAGCCTGGCCAGCTCCAGGGCGCCGTCCAGGCCGGTGGCGGTCGGCTTCTCGGTGTAGATGTGCTTGCCCGCCGCGATCGCCTTCTTCAGCGCCTCCTCGCGGGCCGAGGTCACCTGGGCGTCGAAGTAGATGTCCACGCTGTCGTCGGCGAGGACCTCGTCCACGTCTGTTGCCCAGTGCTCCAGGCCGTGCTGCTCGGCCATCGCCTTCAGCGCGTGCTCGCGGCGGCCGACCAGGATCGGCTCCGGCCACAGCACGGTGCCGTCGCCGAGGTCGAGGCCGCCCTGCTCGCGGAGCGCGAGGATGGAGCGGACCAGGTGCTGGCGGTAGCCCATGCGCCCGGTCACACCGTTCATGGCGATACGCACCGTCTTGCGTGTCACGTCGATCCCTTCGTAGGCGTCGTGCGCAGCATTCCCTGCGCATTCCGTACGCGGTTGTGCGCGCCGCGTACGCCTCCACTGATGAGCGTCACAGCAAGCGCTTTCTATCTGATGAGAAGCTAGCCTCTGAGCAGCGGTTCGGACAAGACCGTGACCGCTTCGAGTTGTTCGAGGGGACGAACGACGGGGTGTCGGGGCCTTAGGGTCTGCTCGGAACCATGACTGACTGTGCGGCGTCTGTGCAGCCGCACAGTCCTGCGTGGCTGACTGTGCGGGGACGGGCGCGGAGCCCGAGTACGACGAGGTACGACGATGCGCGACCGGAGGACGACGAGATGACGGTGACCCTGGCGGACGTGGCGGCGCGCGCGCAGGTCTCGCCCGCGACGGTGTCGCGCGTGCTGAACGGGAACTATCCCGTGGCCGCAACCACCCGTGAGCGGGTGCTGCGGGCCGTGGACGAACTGGACTACGTACTGAACGGGCCGGCGAGTGCGCTGGCCGCGGCGACGTCCGACCTGGTCGGGATTCTCGTCAACGACATCGCGGACCCCTTCTTCGGGATCATGGCGAGCGCGATCCAGTCCGAGATCGGCGGTCCGGGCGGGCGCGCGGGCGGCGAACGGCTGGCGGTGACCTGCAACACCGGGGGCTCTCCCGAGCGTGAGCTGACGTATCTGACCCTGCTGCAGAGACAGCGGGCGGCGGCCGTGGTGCTGACGGGCGGTGCGGTGGAGGACAAGCCGCACGCGGCGGCGGTCGCCGCGAAGTTGCGGCGGCTGGAGGATGCCGGGACGCGGGTGGTGCTGTGCGGGCGGCCGCCGGCGCCGGAGACCGGGGCGATCGCGCTGACCTTCGACAACCGTGGCGGCGGGCGGGAGCTGACGGAGCATCTGCTCGGGCTCGGGCATCGGCGGCTCGGGTACATCGCGGGACCGGAGGAGCGGACGACCACGCGGGACCGGCTGGAGGGGCATCGGGCCGCGCTCGCGGACGCGGGGATCTCCGAGGATCCGCGGTGGACCGTGCACGGGCGGTACGACCGGCGGTCGGGGTACGAGGCGACGCTGGAGTTGTTGCGGCGGGATCCGTCTCTTACGGCGGTGGTGGCGGCGAACGACTCCGTCGCGCTGGGGGCGTGTGCCGCGCTGCGGGACTCCGGGCTGCGGATTCCGGATGATGTGTCCGTCGCCGGGTTCGATGATCTGCCGTTCAGTATTGACGCGGTGCCTGCGTTGACGACGGTGCGGTTGCCGTTGGCGGAGGCGGGGGCTCGGGCGGGGCGGATCGCCATGGGGCGGGAGGAGGGGCCGCCCGGGGGGATCGCTGTGATTCGGGGGGAGTTGATGGTGCGGGGGTCTACGGGGGGGCCGCGGGGCTGAGGTTCTTTGGGGGTGCGGTGTCGGGGGTACGGCGTTGGGGTGCCCTCGGCTGTTTTCGCCCCCGCCGCCCCTACCCGTCCCATCCTCCAGGGGCTCTGCCCCTTCGACCCCGATCCCTGGGGGCTCCGCCCCCAGACCCCCGTCGGCCCTCAAGGGGCCTCGTCCTCAAACGCCGGACGGGCTGAAAGACACGGGTGGGCAGGGAGGTCGGGACGGCGACGGCGAGTCCTAGTGTCGTCCCGTGTACGCGTACGCGTCCCTCCGGCGCACCACGCCCTGCCCCGAATGCCGCTCTCCCGCCGACTGGGTCGGAGTGCAGGCTCTCGTCGGTGACTTCTTGCGGTGGGACGTCGAAGTGACCTGCCGGGCCTGCCGGTTCGCCGTCGCCGACTGCGGGGGTGCGCTGCCTGACGACGTACGGGAACAGTTGCTCGCCGAGACCGGGGCCGCCGTACTGCGGCTGCGGGCGCCCGCGCACCGGGTCACCGTGCTGCGCGTTCTGCGTGCCGCGCTACGGCTCGAACTCGGCGCCGCCAAGGATGTGTTGGAGCGGGTCTGGAGCGGGACGTACACGGGGACGCCGCCCGAGGTGGAGCTGCTCGCGCGCCGGTTGCGGGAGGCCGGGGTCGATGCGATCGCCTCCGTGGGCTCGTAGGGACGGCGAGGGTCACGCGGCCAGGCGGGGCACCGGACGGCGGGTCGCCAGCCATACCCCGGCGCCCTCGGCGAACGGGACCTGGTGCGGGGTGCGGAAGCCCAGCGGGCGCAGTGGGTCCATGTGGCGGGGCGAGAGGGTGACCGCGACCGCGTCGGCGGCCTCCTCGTCGACGGTGCGCAGGCCCGGGGACAGCAGGTCGGACACGACTCTGCGGTCCCAGGCCTCCGAGTCGTCCGGAGTGCAGACGGTGACCACGGTCCAGTGCGGCGCGTCGGGCTCGGCCCGCTTCAGTGCGGTCGGCAGGACCGGCTCCTGCGGCAGCGGGGCGGCGAGTTCGCGGGCGAAGAGGCCGCTGAAGCGGGTGTGAGGGGACTCGGCGCCGGGCGGCAGCCACACCGCGGCCGCGAGAAGGGTGCCGTCCGCACGCTCGGCCACCCAGACTTGGCCCTCCTCGAGCGCGTAGTGGGCCAGCATCAGCCGCATGGCACGCTGCGCCTGGTCCCGGTCCACACCGACGTGTCCGGGCACCCCGAACAGGCGCACCACGGCGGGTACGTCCACCAGTCCCGCCCTGCGTACGGCGGTCCGAGGGGGCATCTGCAGGATCGTCATCTTCGGGTTCTGCCTCTCACATGGCCCGGCTCGCGCCGGTCAGTCCGACGGAGACGGGGAGGGGGCGGCGCAGGGGTTCGGTGCGTATCGGTGGGGCGGGGAGCGTCGGCCGCGCCTGGCCGGAGTTCTGTTCGAGGTGCGGGCTGCCGAGCAGGACCGGGCGGGGCGGGCGGGCTCGGTCGACGTCCTGACCGACGGTCTCGGACCCGCCGACCAGGACGGGGCGGGGCGGCCCTACCGCGTCGACGTTCTGACCGGCGGCCCCGGGCCCACCCACCAGGACGGGGCGCACCGGCCCCAACCATTCGACTTCCTGCCCGACCGCAGACCGGCCGACCCGGGCGGTACTCAACGGCTCCACCCGGTCAACGTCTTGCTCAGCCACAGACCGGCCAACCAAGACGGGACCAGCCCGCCGCGCCCGGTCGACGCCCTCAGACCCACCGATCAGGACGGGTCGCAGCGACCTCACCCGGTCAACGTCCTGACCGACGGTCTCGGACCCGCCGACCAAGACAGGACCAGCCCGCCGCGCCCGGTCGACGCCCTCACCGGCAGCCTCAGACGCACCGACCAGGACAGGGGGCAACGACCCCGCACGGTCAACTTCCTGCCCAGCAACCGCCGCCGGGGCGGTGGTCGGGCGGCTGAGCAAGGTCACGCCGTGGATGGCGGACGCGGCGGCGGTGAGGGCGAGGAGGGTGCCTGTGGGGCCGTAGCGGAAGCCCTCGCCGAGGAGGGTGAGGCCGATGGCGGCGGCGGTGACGGGGTTGACGAGGGTGAGGAGGGCGAGGGGGCCGCCGAGGCCGTGGCGGTAGGCCTTCTGGGAGAGCAGCAGGCCGCCCACCGCGAAGGCGACCGTCAGGAGCGCCACCAGCGCCGTGCTCCAGGAGAGCGTCGGGCCGACCGCGAGCTTCTGTGCCAGCGTGGAGCCGGCCCCGGAGGCGATGCCGGACGCGGCGGCGACCGCGAGGCCCCCGCGGGCCGAGAGCAGCGTGACGGCCGCGGCGGCGACGAGTGCCACCAGCAGGACCCCGGTGGTGTTCAGGGTGTCGCCGCGCCCCGAGGCCGTGACGGCCAGCAGGGTCGTCAGCCCGAGGAGGGTGAAGGCCATGCCGTTCCACTGGGTGCCCGAGGTCCGGCGGCCCGAGACCAGCGAGCCCAGCGGTACCGCGAGCACGAGGCTCAGCGCGCCGAGCGGCTGCACCAGGGTCAGCGGTCCGTAGCGCAGGGCGACCACGTGCAGCAGCGCACCGGAGGCGTTGAGGAGCACGGACCCCCACCACCCGCCGCGGGCCAGCGCCCCGCGCACGCTCATGGTGTCGGCGGCGGTCCGCTCCTGGACGACCGCGGCCGCCGCGTAGCAGATCGCCGAGACCAGGGAGAGGGCCACGGCCAGGAACACCGGAGAACCTGTCATCGCGGTCCACCTCCCCATCTGTCGATGTCGATACGAAACGGTTTCGTACCGACACACTACGAGGAGGCTTAACGAAACGCAAGCGTTTCTCTAGCTGGGCCGGATTTCCGACACGAACCTCATCGCATCGCGACGAATCCGAACAGCTCCGGCACCCCGCCCGGCCCGATCTCGACGGTCCGCTCCAGCCGCAGCCCCGCCGACACCACGGCGTTCAGAAGATCGGCCAGCGGGATGTGCCAGGCCCCCACCCGGGCCCGTACACCGGCGGGGTTCCAGGAGTCGAGGGTGCGGGCGCGGTCGGCGTACCGCTCGTCCAGCACCACCCGCCCCGGCTCCCGCCAGTCGGCGAACGCGCCGACGAAGCAGGGGTGGACGCCCAGGTGCACGAACCGTCCGCCGGGCGCCAGCACCCGGGCGATCTCCCGCAGGACGGCCGCGTAGTCGGGCACGTCCGTGCTCGCCAGCACACACATCGCGGCCGGCACCGAGGCGTCGGCCAGCGGCAGCGCCGTCGCGTCGGCGACCGCGACCGGCAGCCGGCCGGCCGCGTGGCGGAGCTGACCGCCGGAGAGGTCGAACCCGTACGGGGTCCGGCCGAGTTCCGCCGCCACGGACGCGTGGGCGCCGGTCCCGCAGCAGACGTCCAGACAGATCCCCTCGCCGGGGCCCAGCAGCTCCCTCAGCGTCGCGTGCACCCGGGCGAAGTACTCGCCGCCCGAGGTCGGTGACATGAAGGCGTTGTACCAGTCCGCGTGGGCGTCGTACGCCGGTGTGGTCGTCGTCATGTCCTAGAGACTGGGAACAACTCCCCCGTCACAAACGCCCGTTCGCTCACGGCGTCGGCTTCCGGGTCCCGCCGGGCAGTGGACGGGGGTACGGGACCGTCGTACGGTATCTCTGACTGAGTCAACCATTCGAGGGTTGGCGAAGGGGTCGAGAAGGGGCCGACGATCATGACCGTGCAGGACATCCGCGCCTTCAACCGCTTCTACACCAACGTCATCGGCGCCCTCGACTACAGCCGTCAGCTGTACGCCCCGTACACCCTCACCGAGTCCCGCGTCCTGTACGAGCTCGCGCATTCCCCGCGTACGGACGCGGCGGACCTGCGCGGTGAACTCTCCCTGGACGCCGGCTACTTGAGCCGCATCTTCAACAAGTTCGAGCAGGACGGGCTGATCGAACGCACCCCGTCGCGCCGCGACCCGCGGCGCAGGCGCGTGACGCTCACGGCGCGGGGGCGGGAGACCGCCGCCCTGCTCGCCGAGCGCGCGGACGAATCCGTGGGCGCGCTGCTCGCCACGGTCCCGTCCGCCGACCGCCCCCGTCTCGCCGAGGCCATGCGGACCGTCCGCGAGCTCCTCTCCGACGGCCGCCCGCCCCGCCGCGAGGACGTCCTGCTGCGCGACCCGGGCCCGGGCGACCTGGGCTGGATCGTGCAGCGCAACGCCGCCCTCTACACCGTGGAGCACGGCTTCAACGCCGACTACGAGGGGCTGGTGGCCCGGATCGTCGCCGACTTCGCCGAGGACCACGACCCGCACCTGGAGCGGGTGTGGATCGCGGAGCTCGACGGCCGGCCGGTGGGCTGTGTGATGTGCGTACGGGACGAGGCACCCGGCACGGCCCGGCTGCGGCTGCTGCTGGTCGAGCCGGACGCGCGCGGACTCGGCATCGGCGCCCGCCTCGTCTCGGCCGTCGTCGACTTCGCACGCGGCGTCGGCTACCGCGACCTGGTCCTGTGGACCAACGACATCCTCGCCTCCGCCCGCCACATCTACCAGCGCCACGGCTTCGTCCTCGTCGCCGAGAAACCGCACCGCTCCTTCGGCAAGGACCTGGTCGGCCAGGACTGGCGCCTGGATCTGCACGCGCCCAGGAGTGACGCGTAGAGTCCGGAGCATGAAGCTGGCGTTCTCCACTCTCGGCGTCCCCGGTCTCCCCGTCCCCGAGGTGCTCCGCCTCGCGCACACGCACGGCTATCACGGCGTAGAGCTGCGCGCGCACCCGGAGGAGGCGGTACATCCCGGCATCGACGCCGCCCAACGGGCCGACACGGTGGCCGAGTTCAAGGCGGCCGGGGTGGAGGTCCTCGGTCTCGCCGGGTACGCGCGCGTGGCCGCGCCGGGCGACGACGAGCCGGTGCTGGCGGAGATCCGCGCCCTCCTGGACCTCGCCCGCGACCTGGGCGCCCCGTACATCCGCGTCTTCCCCGGCGCGAGCCCCGAGCAGTCGGCCGCCGAGGCCGACGCGACGGCGGCCCGGCGCCTGGGCACGGCGGCGCGGTACGCGGCGGACGCCGGAGTGCGCATCCTCCTGGAGACCCACGACTCGCACCGCACCGGAGCCGACGCGATCCGCATCCTCGGCCCGGTCGGCCACCGCAACGTCGGCTCGCTGTGGGACGTCATGCACACCTGGCTGGGCGGCGAGCAGCCCTCGGAGACGTACGCGGCACTCTCCCCGTTCCTCGGATACGTCCAGGTCAAGGACATCGCCTCGCCCGACGACACCACCCCGCTCCCGCTCGGCGCGGGCGTGCTGCCCCTCGCCGAGTGCGTCGAGGTCCTCTCCCGCCACGGCTGGGACGGCTGGCTGTGCTGGGAGTACGAGAAGCGCTGGTACGAGGGGGCCGCGCCGCTTCCCGAGCTGCTGGGCGCGGGCCGCGAGCACCTGGCCCGGCTCCTGAACGAGAGCGCGTAGGTAATTCGGTGGCTCAGGGACCGGGGGCCGGTTAGCGTCCCGGGGTGCCTCAGCCCACCCCGCTCCCGGTCCCCCTCTCATGAGCCTGTCCGACGTGCTCCTCGACGTCCGGCCCCTGCGCACCTCCCCCGTCTTCCGGCGGCTGCTGTTCGGGCGCACGGTGTCCACGCTCGGCACCTTCATGACCATGGTCACCGTCATGTACCAGGTCTGGGACATGACGCACAGCGCGTTCTGGAGCGGCGCCGTCGGCATCGCACAGGCCGTGCCGATGGTCGCCGTCAGCCTGTTCGCGGGCGCCTGGGCCGACCGCGTCGACCGCCGCCGTATGTATCTCACCGGCACGGTCGGCTCGGCGGTCTGCTCCCTGCTGCTGACCGTGCAGGCCTTCATCGGCCACCCGCCCGTGGCCGTGATCCTCGTGCTGGTGGCGGTCCAGACGTCCTTCGCCGCGCTCGGCGCCCCCGCGGCGGGGGTGTTCGTCCCCCGGCTGCTGCCCAAGGAGCAGGTGGCCGCCGGTCTCGCCCTCCAGCAGGTCACCGGCCAGGCGATGATGCTGGTCGGCCCCGCCGTCGCCGGTGTCGTCCTCGGCTGGTGGGGCATCGGCGTCTGCTACCTGCTGGACACCCTCAGCTTCGCCCTGTCCTTCTACGGCGCCTACGGCCTGCCCGCGCTGCCGCCCGAGGGCGACAGGTCCCGGCCCGGCGTCCACGGCGTCCTGGACGGTCTGCGCTTCCTGACCGGCCACCGCGCGGTGCGCGGCGCGCTGCTGACGGACCTCGCGGCCTGTCTCCTGGCGATGCCCACGTCGTTGTTCCCCCTGGTCAACGAGGAACGCTTCGGCGGCGACCCGCGCACCCTCGGCCTGTTCCTGTCGGCGCTGGCGGTGGGCGGGGTCACGGCGACGGCCTTCTCCGGCCCGGTGACCCGGCTGGCCCGCCCCGGCCCGGTGATGCTGTGCGCGTCCGCGGGGTGGGGCGCGGCCCTCTTCCTCTTCGGCCTGACGACGAGCGCCTGGGCGGGCCTGGGGCTGCTGGCCCTGGCCGGCGCGGCGGACGCCCTCGCCGTGCTCTCCCGTACGACCATCGTCCAGACCCTCACCCCCGACGCCCTCCTCGGCCGTGTCACCGCCGCCGAGACGATCGTCGGCCAGGCGGGCCCCCACCTGGGCAATCTGCGCGGCGGCCTGGTCGCGGGCTGGTCCTCGGGCGCGACGGCGCTGGTCTCCGGCGGGCTGATGTGTCTGGCGGCGGTGACTGCGGTGGGCGTCACGACGCCGGAACTGCGGCGGACGGGCGCGCCCGGTGCGGCTACCGCTCCGGCCGCACCGTGAACTCGGCGGCCGGGTCCAGGCACCACTCCAGTACGGACGGCCAGGAGCCGTAACCGGCGTCCAGGTCGAGGTGGCCCGCGCCGGGGAGGAGTGTGGTGGGGACGCCGAGAGGGTCGCCGTAGACGGCCTGCGCGCCCCCCTCGCAGTACGGGTCGTCATCGCCGGCGACGAGCAGGGTCGGCCCGGGGAGGGTGAGGTCCAGCGAGGGCGGCGCGAACCCGGCGACCTCGGGGTACCGCGCGAGAACGGACGGGGACGGCGGGCCGACGAGCAGAACGCGGCCCACGTCACCGGCCCCGACGATCCCGCGGGCAACGGCGTGCAACCACAGCAGGACGGAGGCACTGTGGGCGACGACGACATCCGGCACGTCCTCCGCGAGATGCCGCGCGAGTTCACCGAGCCACACCTCCAGGTCCGGGTCGTCCGGGTCGGGCAGCTGGGGATACGTCACCTGGTGACCGAGCTCGCCGAGACGGTCGGCGAGCCAGTGCTGCCAGTGGTCCTTGGGCCGGTGGTTCTGCCAGCCGTGGAGGATGAGGTAGGCGGTCATGGCATCGATCGTTTCCGAACCCGCCCCCAGGGTCCAGTTAACCTTTCTCGATGGAACAGGTAAGCGAGACCTTCACAGTCGACCTGCGCCGACTGACCGTCCTGCGCGAACTCCAGCGCCGGGGCAGTCTGGCGAGAACGGCGGAGGCCCTGCACCTGACCCCGTCGGCGGTCTCCCAGCAGCTCTCGGCGCTGGCCCGCGAGATCGGCGCACCCCTGACGGAACGGGACGGCCGGGGCGTACGGCTCACCGGACAGGCCCGCGTGCTGCTGGCCCACGCCGACGAGATCGCCGCCCAACTGGAGCGGGCCCGCGCCGACCTGGCGGCGTACGGGAGCGGCGGCCGCGGCTCGGTGACCATCGGCTGCTTCTCCAGCGGCATCCTGGGCCTGCTGCCGGGAGTGCTGCGAGGACTGGCCGAACACCTCCCCCACGTCCGCGTCGACGTCGTGGAGGCGGAACCGCCGGACCTGTTCACGGCCCTGGACGCGGGCCAGGTGGACGTGGCCGTGGCGGTGGACTTCGCGGCGACCCCGCCCCACACGGACCGCCGCTACAGCCGGTCCGACCTGCTGACGGACGTGATGGACATCGTGGTCCCGGCGGATCACCGGCTGGCGGGACGCGGGCGGCTCCCGCTGCGGGAGCTGGCCGGCGAGCCCTGGATCGCGGGGGACGCCCGCAGCTGTGTGGGCGCGATCGCCCGCGCCGTCTGCGCGACGTCCGGCTTCACCCCGGACATCCGGCACGCCGTGAACGACTGGGGCGCGCTGGCGGCCCTGGTGGAGGCGGGAGCGGGCGTGGCCCTGATCCCCCGCCTGGTCCACCCCCTGTACGCCCACCGCGCACTGGCGGTACTGACCCCCGAGGGCGCCCCTCCCTCACGGAACGTCTTCGCGGCGGTCCGCACGGGCGCGGACGCGGACCCGGTCCTGGAGACGGTCAGGCGGCACCTGACCCGGGAGGCGCGACGACTGGCGGACGTGTCACAAGTCCAGGCGTAGATCCACAGGTGGCCGGAGCCGCCGTAGAGCGGATCTGCCCCTCATCCGCCCCCCGGGCTGAACCTTGCCACCCGCTGCTCCAGACGTTTCCGCCGCTCCGGCCATTCGTCCGCCGTGATCGAGAAGATCGCCGAGTCCCGCAGCCGGTTGTCCTCGCCGGGGGCCCAGGAGCGGGACCAGTTGCGCAGGACGCCCTCGAAGTGGGCGCCGACGCTTTCGATCGCCGCTCGGGAGCGGGCGTTTCGGGCGTCCGTCTTCAGGTCCACCCTCGAGACGTTCCACACCTCGAAGGCGTGGCGGAGGAGGAGGAGCTTGGCCTCGGCGTTGACGCCGGTGCCCTGGGCGGAGCGGGCCAGCCAGGTGAAGCCGATCTCGATCGCGTCCAGGGTGTCGTCCGAGAGCCAGCTGCGGGGCTCCCAGTAGGACGTCGCGCCCACCACTCGCCCCGTCGCCCTGGAGATCTGGGCGTACGGCGCCAGCCGGCCGGTCGCGGCCCGGGCGAGTTGCGCGTCGACGTAGTCCGCCACCTCGTCGGCCCTGGGCACCCAGGTGAACTCGTACGTTCCCCGGTCCTCCTCCGCCGCCACCGCCAACTCGGTCACATGCGCGTGCGAGAGCGGCTCCAGGCGCACCAACTCGCCCTCCAGCACCGGACCTTCAAGCTTGAACGCCATTCCCCGGCCGACCCCTCAACTCCGCGAACGCCTCGTGGAAACCGGGGAAAGTCTTGCGTACGCACCCAGGGTCGTCGAACGAAATACCCGGCACGCGCAGCCCGGTGACCGCGAAGGACATGACGATGCGGTGGTCGCCGTACGAGGCGATCTCCGTGCCCGCGCCGCGCACACCGGGCTGGATCTCGATCCAGTCCGGACCCGTCGTCACCTCCACCCCGAGCCGCCGCAGGTTCTCCGCACACGCTTCCAGGCGGTCGCACTCCTTGACCCGGGTGTTCGCCACGTCCTCGATACGGACCGGTCCGTCCGCGAAGGGCGCGATCGCCGCCAGCGTCGGCATCGTGTCCGAGATGTCCCGCATATTGACGGTCAGGCCGCGCAGTACGCCCGTCCCCCGGACCGTCGTGCCCGACGCGCCGACCGACACCTGCGCGCCCATCCGCCGCAGTACGTCGACGAAGCCCAGGTCGCCCTGGAGCGCGCCGGTGCCCAGGCCCGGGACCGTCACCTCGGCACCCGGGGTCACCGCCGCCGCGGCGAAGAAGTAGCCGGCCGTGGAGGCGTCCGGTTCGATCGCGTACGTCGTCGCGCGGTAGCCGCCGGGCGGGACCACGAAGACGTCCCCCTCCCGTTCCACCCGCACCCCGAAGGCCCGCATCATCGCGATCGTGATCTCCACGTACGGCACCGAGACCAGGTCCGTCACCCGGATCCGCAGCCCCTTGCGGGTCAGCGGACCGAGGAGCAGCAGCGCCGTCAGGTACTGCGAGGACTGCCCCGCGTCCAGCACCACCTCACCGCCCTCGACCCCGGCCGCCCGTACGGTCAGCGGGTGATGCCCCTCGGCCCGCTCGTGCCGCAGGTCCACGCCCAGGTCGCGCAGGGCACGGGTCAGGGGCAGCAACGGCCTGCGCCGCATCTGCTCCGAGGCGTCGAAGCGGTACGTCCCGTGCCCCGCCGCCGCCAATGTCGGCAGGAAGCGGGCCGTCGTAGCACCGTCCCGGCAGTACACGTCCGCCTCCGCCACCGCGGGACCCTGCGGCCGCCCGTCGACCTGCCACGCATCCGGCGTCCGCCCCACCCGATACCCGAGCCGCGCCAGCCCCTCCGCAAACCCCTCCGTGTCATCCGACCTCAAAGGCCGCACGAGCGTGGTGACTCCGTCGGCCGCCGCCGCCAGAAAAAGCGCACGGGCGGTAATGGACTTGGACCCGGGAACGTCAACAACGGACATACCCCCATGATCGACCGCCACCCCCCTCCAACGCCGCCCCGTCCACGGAATGGACCCCACGAGCCCCCAGGCAGACCGCACCCACACCACCGCACCGCCCCGGACGGGACACCACCCACGCTTGGGCACCGCCCTCAAGCGGAACGCACCCACACCGCGATGGCGTCCCTTGAAGTGGTGTAGTCGGAGCGAGTCCCGGAACGCGCTGGTGTCTGCCCGGGGCGTGCATCCGCTGACCGTGCATGCTCCCTGAACAAGGGCAGGCCATCGCGTAAGTCTCCCTGGTGAACGGGCAGTTCAACCGGAGGAGCACGCGATGGCCTTGTCCCAGTCTGAGCTGATGCGGCTGCTGGAGTCACTACGTCGGGCCGAGGGAGTTGAAGCAATCAGGGTGGTGTGCGAGCGCATCCTGCAGGAGCTCATCGAGGCCGAGGCCACCGAGGTGATCGGTGCCGGGCCGCGTGAGCACTCCGAGTCGCGCACGACCTGGCGCAACGGACACCGCGACCGTCTGCTGACCACCCAGGCCGGCGACCTGGATCTGAAGATCCCGAAGGTGCGGACCGGGTCGTTCTTCCCCTCGTTGCTGGAACGTCGGCGGCGCATCGACCGGGCACTGTTCGCCGTGGTGATGGAGGCATACGTGCACGGCGTCTCCACCCGCAGCGTGGATGACCTGGTCAAAGCACTCGGTGCGGACTCCGGGATCTCCAAGTCCGAGGTCTCGCGGATCTGCGGAGAACTCGACGAGGAACTGACCGCGTTCAAGGAACGGCCGCTGGATCACACCGTCTTCCCCTACGTCTTCCTGGACGCCACCTACTGCAAGGCCCGGGTGAACCACCGGATCGCCTCGCAGGCCGTGGTCATCGCCACCGGCATCTCGGCCACCGGGCACCGCGAGATCCTCGGTGTGATGGTCGGCGACAGCGAATCGAAGCCGTTCTGGACGAAGTTCCTGCGCAGTCTGCGGGCTCGCGGCCTGGAGAACGTCCAGCTGGTGATCTCCGACAGCCACAGCGGGCTGGTGGCCGCGATCCGCACCGTCTTCCTCGGTGCGGCCTGGCAACGCTGCCGGGTCCACTTCGTCCGGGACGTCTTCAGCGTGATCGAAAAGGGCTCGGGCGAGATGGTGGCAGCGACCATACGCACCATCTTCGCGCAGACCACCGCCGAGCAGGTGCGCACCCAGCTGGACGTGGTCGCCGACATGCTCGGACGACAGTTCCCGCAGGTCAAGAAGATGCTGCTGGACGCCGCACCGGACATCACGGCGTTCGCGGACTTCCCTCCGACGCACTGGAAGAAGATCTGGTCGACCAACCCGCTGGAACGGCTGAACCGGGAGATCAAACGACGGGCCGACGTCGTCCAGGTCTTCCCCAACCCCGCCGCCCTGGACCGGCTCGCCGCCGCGGTCCTGGCCGAACTCCACGACGAATGGCAGGTCTTCGACCGCCGCTACCTCTCCGAAGCCTCCATGGCCGAACTCTTCACCACCCAGCCCACCTCACCGGAGCCGCAGATCAACTCCAAACCGGAATCGAAACAGCTGCCGTGACTACACCACCCCGCGGGACATGACCCACACCGCCGCACCACCCCCGGGCGGGGCACCCACTCATGCGCGCCGCCCCAGGCGGAACGCACCCCCACCACACCGTCCCCAGGCGGGACGGGCCCGCGCGTGCACCGCCCACCCTCACCACCGCACCGCCTCACGGCGGGGCACCACCCACGCTCGCGCGCCCCCCCAAGCGGAACGCGCCCCCACCACCGCACCGTCCCCAGGCGGGACACCACCCACGCATGCGCGCCACCCCCAGGCGGAACGCACCCTCACCACCGCACCGTCCCCGGCGGAACGCACCCCCGGCGCCGCACCGTCCCCAGGCGGAGCGCAGCCGCACCGCCGCACCACTCCACGGCGGAACGCACCCGCCCCCAGGCGAGACGGGCCCGCGCTCGCGCAACGGCCAGAAGGGGACGTACCGGGGGGTGTCCGCCCGCAGCGTCGGGCGACCAACCAACCCCACATCCCCAACCCACAGCACCGCCCGACCGAGGACGGACACCCCCCGGTGCGGCACCGACCCACAACCGGACCGGCATGCGCGACGCACGCCCCCACCGAAGCCGCAACAGGCCGCCGCAGGCACCCCGCACCCCCACTCACCGTCAGACGCTCACGACCCCCCACCCACCCGCACCACCTCGGCCGCCTGCGGCCCCCCGACCACCCGCGCCCCCCGAACCGTCACCGACGCCAACGCCACCCCGCCCACCAACAGCGCCGCCGCACACCAGCGGAGCCCACTCACCCCCTCCCCGAGGAACAACGCCGCCGACGACATGCCGAACACCGGAACCAGCAGCGAGAAGGGGGCCACCGTGGACGCCGGGTGGCGGCGGAGCAGCCACCCCCACGCCCCGAAGCCGAAGACCGTCGTGATCCACGCGACGTAGACGACCGTCCCGGCGCCCTGCCAGTCCAGCGCGCGCAGCGCGTCGTAGTCCGCCCGAGGACCCTCCAGCAGCAGAGACAGGAGCAGCAGCGGCAGCACCGGCACGGTGCTCACCCACACCATGAAGTTCAGCGCGTCCGGCGGCGCCGCCTTACGGGTCAGCACGTTCGAGACACCCCAGCACGCCGCCGCCGCGACGCACAGCGCGAACGCGCCGAGCGGACCGGACGTGCCCTCGTCCACGGCCGCCACACCGATACCGGCGAGCGCCACCAGCATGCCCGTCAGCCGCAGCCGAGTGGGCCGTTCGCCCAGCACCGCGAAGGCGATGGCCGCCGTGAACACCGCCTGGATCTGGAGGACCAGCGACGACAGCCCCGCCGGCATCCCCGCATCCATCCCGACGAACAGCAGCCCGAACTTCGCCACCCCCAGCACCAGCCCCACCGCCACGATCCACTTCCACGCCACCTTCGGCGGCCCCACGAGGAACACCGCGGGCAGCGCCGCCACCAGGAAGCGCAGAGCCGAGAACAGCAGCGGCGGAAAGTGGTCGAGGCCGATCTCGATGACGGTGAAGTTGACGCCCCATACGGCGGCGACGAGGACGGCGAGGGCGATGTGTGCGGGACGCATGCGTCGAGCATCACGCCCCGGAACCATGAAGCACCAGCGATGATTGCTGCATGGTCGGATGTAGCAACCCTAATCAATAGCAACGCTGACCGACCGCAACCCTGGTCAATGGCAGCCCTGCTCATTGGAGGACCCCGTGCTCGATCTCCAGCGCCTCCGCGCCCTGCACGCCGTCTCCGTCCACGGCACGGTCGGCGCGGCCGCCGCCGCGCTCGGCTACACACCCTCCGCCGTGTCCCAGCAGATCGCGAAGCTGGAGCGGGAGACAAGAACCGTACTGCTGGAACGGGAGGGACGGGGAGTCCGGCTCACCGCCGAGGCACTGCAACTGGTCGACACCGCACAGGAGTTGCTCGCGATCGTGGAGCGCGCCGAGACGGGTATCGAACAGCGCCGGAGCATCCCCGCGGGCCGGCTGACCGTGGCGGCCTTCGCCTCCGCGGCGCGTGGTCTGATGCCCGGCGTGCTCGCCGACCTCGCCGCCCGGCACCCCGCCCTGGACCTGCGGCTCTCCGAGATCGACCCGCACCTGTCCGTCGGACTGGTCGCAAGGGGCGCGCTGGACATGGCCGTCGTGCACGACTGGGACATCTCGCCGCTGCCCGTGCCGCCGGGGGTCGAGCAGGCGGCCATCGGGGAGGACCGGTGCACCCTGCTGGTCCCCGAGGGGCACCCCTTCGCCGCCCGGAAGGCGGTCCGGCGGGAGGATCTCGGCGGGGAGCGGTGGGTGTGCCAGCCGCCGGGGCGGGTCTGTCACGAGTGGCTCGTACGGACCCTGCGCGCCGCCGGGTACGAGCCGGAGATCATCCACCAGGCCGACGAGAACCCGACGCTGGTCGCCCTCGTCGCCGCCGGGCTCGGTATCTGCCTGATCCCCCGGCTCGGGCGGGGGCCGCTGCCGGGCGGGGTGGTGGAGGTGGAGCTCGATCCGACGCCGGTGCGGCGGCTGTACGCGCTGTGGCGGACCGGTGCCGCGGGACGGCCGTCGATCACCGAGACCGTACGCACTCTGCAGGACCACTGGCCCGAAGTGGCGGCTCATCCGTCCCGTTGACCCCGGGCCCACCAACTTCCGGGATTCGGGGCCGAGCCGGGAACCCCGCTCCACCCCCGCTCGTCCAACCCGCGAGCTGTCGGAGAGTCACCGCGGTGCGGTGTCGGCCTCGCTGCTGGCTGCGAACGCTGACTTACCCTCTCCGCCGTACCGCGGCCGGCAGCACGCCGTCATCGGCGCGCCCCCCTCCAACAGCGCCGATGGCGGCCCCTCATTGCCGGGCCCCGGGTCCACCCCGGGTTAGTGTGCACTCCCTTGACTGGCAGAAACTTCCCGGATATTGGTGACTCCTCGGAAGTTTCCTTCAGCGGATCACCTCCGGAAGGAGCGCACGTGCCCTCCAGACGTACCGTCCTCGCCGCCACCGCGGGAGTCGCCGCCACCCTCGCTGTCGGCGGGACCGCATACGCGGACGACAAGAAGCTCCGCTCCCTCGTCTCCCGTATGACCCTGGAAGAGAAGGTCGGCCAGCTCTTCGTGATGCGGGTCTACGGCCACTCCGCCACCACCCCCGACCAGGCCGACATCGACGCCAACCTCAAGGAGATCGGCGTCCGCACGGCCGCCGAACTGATCGCCAAGTACCGCGTCGGCGGCATCATCTACTTCACCTGGGCGCACAACACCCGCGATCCGCACCAGATCGCCGACCTGTCCAACGGCATCCAGAAGGCGTCCCTCAGCCTCCCCCGGGGCCTGCCCGTCCTCGTCTCCACCGACCAGGAGCACGGCATCGTCTGCCGGGTGGGCGAGCCCGCCACCCTCTTCCCGGGCGCGATGGCCATCGGTGCCGGCCGCTCCCGCAAGGACGCCCGTACCCTCGGCCGTATCGCGGGGCAGGAGCTCAGAGCCCTCGGCATCCGGCAGAACTACTCCCCCGTCGCCGACGTCAACGTCAATCCGGCCAACCCCGTCATCGGCGTGCGCTCCTTCGGCGCGGACCCGGGCGCGGTGGCCGGGATGGTGGCCGCCGAGGTCGGCGGGTACCAGCACGCGCGGCAGGTCGCCGCCACCGCCAAGCACTTCCCCGGGCACGGGGACACCGCCGTCGACAGCCACTACGGCTTCCCGGTCATCACCCACACCCGCGCCCAGTGGGACAAGCTCGACGCTCCCCCGTTCCGCGCCGCGATCGCGGCCGGCATCGACTCGATCATGACCGCGCACATCATGGTCCCGGCCCTCGACGACTCCGGCGATCCGGCCACCCTCTCCCACCCCATCCTGAACGGCATCCTGCGCGGGGAGCTCGGCTACGACGGCGTGATCGTCACCGACTCCCTCGGCATGGAGGGCGTCCGCACGAAGTACGGCGACGACCGGGTGCCCGTGCTCGCGCTGAAGGCGGGCGTGGACCAGCTCCTCAACCCGCCGAACCTGGACGTCGCCTGGAACGCCGTCCTGAAGGCCGTACGGGACGGGGAGCTGACCGAGGCGCGGCTCGACGAGTCGATCCTGCGGGTGCTGCGACTGAAGGCGAAGCTGCGGCTGTTCGAGGCGCCGTACGTCAGCCAGGCCGGGGTGACCCGCACGGTCGGGATCCCCTCCCACCTCGCGGCGGCCGACCGGATCGCCGAGCGGACGACGACCCTGCTGGTCAACGAGAACCGCACGCTCCCTCTGTCGCCGCGCAAGCTCCTCGTCGTCGGCGCCGACCCGGCCTCCCCGTCCGGGACGACGGGCCCGCCGACCGGGGTGCTCGCGGCCGCGTTCACCGAGCTCGGCTTCACGGCCACGGCCCTGTCGACCGGCACGGCACCCTCCGCCGCCACCATCGCCAAGGCGGTCGCGGCGGCTCGGGACGTGGACGCGGTGATCGTGGGGACGTACAACGTCTCGGCGACCAGCAGCCAGAAGACGCTCGTCGAACAACTCGTCGCGACGGGCAGACCGGTGATCGCGATCGCGGTCCGCAACCCCTACGACGTGGCTCACCTGCCCTCCGTACCGGCCGTCGTGGCCTCGTACTCCTGGACCGACGTCGAACTGCGGGCCGCGGCGCGGGTGATCGCGGGGCGGGCGGCACCGCGCGGGAGGCTGCCGGTGCCGGTGCAGAGGGCCGACGATCCGGCCGCGGTGCTGTATCCGATCGGGTACGGCTTGTCGTATCAGACGTAGTACGCGTACGCCACGCACCCGGCGTACGCCCCCCAAAGGGCGCAAAGCACCCCGCACGTCTGGCGTGTGCCCGCTGCGGCGGGTCACGCTGGACGCGGTATCCGGGGGGCTGCGATGCGTGAGAGATGTTCCGTGGGGGTGGTGTGCGCACTGCCGGCACTGCTCGCCGCCCTGCTGGCGGGGTGCCAGAGTTCGTCGGACGGCGCCACCGACGGTGAGAGCCGGCTCAGCAGCCAGGTCGCGCCCACCCGGCCCTCGGGGTACGGGGCGGTCTTCCTCTCGGTCGACGAGTGCAGTTCCTTCGGCAAGACCAGCTTCACCGAGGTCCCGTGCACCAGCGAGCGGGCGGCGGCACGCGTCGTGGCGCGCTTCGACGGCACGGTGGGCGACGGCCCGCTGTGCCCGGGGACCACGGACTTCGTGCTGCACATCAGCGAACAGAGCCCGTCCTCCGACGAGGACGGCGACGGCGCGGTCCCGCGGGGCTACGCCTGTATGCGCAACCTCACCCCGCCGCATCCCGGCGACCCGGGCGGCGGAGGCGGTCCGCGCACCATCGTCGGCGACTGCGTCTACAGCTCCGGCGACGGCCAGGTCCGCGAGACGACGTGCGACGGCGAGGGCGGGAAGAAGCCGGAGTACGAGGTGACGAAGGCGGTCACGAGCCGCGCGAAGTGCCCGGTGTCGACGGCGTTGTACGTACAGCTGCGGGGCGAGAAGCCGGTGGGCTGCGCCCGGCCGGTGTGACCGGGGGCCGGGCGCAGCACCCGCGTTACGGCCGCAGCGTGGGCTCGCGCTCCACGTCGCGGACGTCCAGCTTCTTGTCGAACTTCGCCAGTGGTTTCGCCTGCGCGACGGCCGAGGCGGAGACGCCCGCCCAGTCGAGGATGCGGGCGGTGGCGAGGGTCTTCTGGTCGGCGACCAGACCTGCCACGTTGGCGCCGTGGTTCATGCCGGGGGCGGTGAAGACGTACGCGTCCTTCGCGCCCTTGTCGACCCGGAAGCGCTCCGAGCCCCACGGGTCGTTCTGGCCGTAGACGTAGAGCATGTGGCGGGCGTTGTGGCGCACCCAGTTGTCCACGTCACGCATCGCGTACGGCTGGAACTTCGTCGGGATCTCGCGCGGGACGAAGTTGCGCGGCGGCTGGTAGCCGTAGCGGATGTACTTCTTCTCGATGTGCGGGAAGTGGATGTTCGGCGCACCGAGCTGCGTGGCCGCCTGGTAGTAGTACGGCGTGTACGGCTCCAGGCCCTGGTCCGTGTAGAACGAGAACCCGGAGATCGTGTCGATCGAGTTCCAGATCTGGTCGTCGGTCGCGGTCTTCGCGTCCGGCGGGATCAGCTCGTCCTCGTCGCAGTCGGCTGCCTGGGCGGCCTGCCAGAAGCCCCACACGTAGTCCAGGACGACCGCCTCGTACGCCTTGTCGAGGCTGCCGATGGTGGTGAAGGTGTAGCCCTCGGCGGCGGCGTACTCCGCGTACTTCTTCTCCAGCGGTTCGCGGCGCACGAGCGCCTCGCGCTGCACCGCGTTCAGACGGTCGCGGCACTGCTTGGTGTCGACGTGTGCGAAGAAGCGGTCGTAGGCCGAGTCCTCGTTGTTCACCACGTCGTTGGGGGCGACGTAGGCGACGACGCCGTCCATGTCCTTGGGGTAGAAGCGCTCGTAGTACGTGGCGGTCATGCCGCCCTTCGAGCCGCCCGTGGAGATCCACTTCTTGTCGTAGATCTTCTTGAACGCCTTGAAGACGCGGTGCTGGTCGCTGGCGGCCTGCCAGATGTCCAGCTTGGTCCAGTCGGCCGGGTTCGGCCGGGACGGGGTGAAGAAGCGGTACTCGAGCGAGACCTGGTTGCCGTCCACGATCTGGGTCGGCTCGCGGCGGCTGGGCGTCGTGGAGACGTTGTAGCCGCCGGTGTAGAAGACCGTCGGGCGGGAGACGTCCTTGTGCAGCACGGTGATGCGCTGCTGGAACGTGCCCTTGGACGGGTGCCGGTGGTCGACCGGCTGCGTGAAGTTGAGGACGAAGAAGCGGTACCCGGTGTACGGCTTCTCCTCGATCAGGCTCACGCCCGGTATGGAGAGCAGTCTCTCCTTGATGTCGGTGGTGCCGGTGGCCGGCTCGGCGGCGGTGGCCGCCCCTGCCGTGCTCACTGTGCCTATGAGCACGGTGAGCGCCAGCAGCCATCTGAGCGCCTTGCGCATGCACCCTCCCCTGTGAGACAGATGTGCGAGCGGAAGCTATCGGAGCAACTCGCTTGCGCACCAGGGGAGATAGGGAAAACCCTCGGATGCCGGCGGGTCCGGAAGGGGATTTGTCGGACGTCTACAGCCGGATCCAGCCACCGGTCGAGTACGACCCGCTGCCGACCCGCCCCTTGATCCACACCTTGCGGCCCCCGACGTACGACTTCACCGGCCCGGCGCGCTTGGTGTAGACCCCCTCGTCGACGACGGCCTCGAAGCCGCGCGTCTGCAGGCTGACCATCATCGTGCGCGGCGAGCCGACCCGCTTGGGGACGGTGACGGCGCAGAGCGAGGTGCCTTTCTTGTAGACCTTCACATGGCCCGTGGAGAAGGTGTACGTCCGGATCTTGCGGCCCTCGCAGTGTGTGGCCGCGACGGCCTCCGCCGGGACCGCGACAGCGAGCAGTCCCGAAGCGGTCAGTACGGCCAGACCGACGGCGACCCGCCGCCGTATCGCACCCATGGCCACTCTCGTCCCTCCCGTACCCGGCGATGAGCGTACTGGTGTACGGACGCAGGACGTATGTCGGATGGTTGCACGGCCGTCACAAGTTCAGGCCACGCCCCACCGCCGCGGGCTCACGCCACCACGGGCGCGTCCTCCCCCACGAACGTCCGCCACAGCTCCGGACCCGGCCGTGGGCTGAACCTCCCGATGTCGCCCTCGCACCGCTCGGCCCCAGCGGGCCTCCCGGGCTTCGAGACGACTGGCCGGACTCCGTCGGCACCCGGTGCGGCCGCCGCCCCACAGACCGGACGACGCGCCACCAGCCCCTCACGCCACCACGGGCGCGTCCTCCCCCACGAACGTCCGCCACAGCTCCGCGTACCGCCCGCCCAGGGCCAGCAGTTCCTCGTGCGTGCCGTCCTCGGCGACCCGGCCGTGGTCCATCAGCACGACCCGGTCCGCGCGGGCCGCCGTGGTCAGACGGTGGGCCACCACGAGGGTGGTGCGGCGTCCGGCGATGCGGTCCGTGGCCTGGTTGACCTGGGCCTCCGTGGCCAGGTCCAGGGCGGCCGTGGCCTCGTCGAGGAGGAGGATGTCCGGGTCGACCAGTTCGGCGCGGGCCAGGGCGATCAGCTGGCGCTGCCCGGCGGAGAGGTTGCGGCCGCGTTCGGCGACCTCGTGGAGGTAGCCGCCGTCGAGGGTGGCGATCATCTCGTGGGCGCCGACCGCACGGGCCGCCGCCTCCACCTCGGCGTCGGTGGCGTCCGGGCGGCCGTAGGCGATGGCGTCCCGCACGGTGCCCTGGAAGAGGTACGCCTCCTGCGGGACGACGCCGAGGCGGTGGCGGTACGACGTGAGGTCCAGCGTCCGCAGATCCGAGCCGTCGACCGTCACCCGGCCGCCCGTCGGGTCGTAGAACCGCGCCACCAGCTTGACCAGGGTCGACTTGCCCGCGCCGGTCTCGCCGACGAAGGCGACGGTCTGTCCGGCGGGGATGGTCAGATCGATGCCGGTGAGGGCCTCTTCGGGCGCGTCGGAGGACCCGTAGGCGAACCGCACGTCCTCGAAGGCGATCTCGCCCCGCAGGGACAGCACTTCGAGGGGTTCGTCGGCCGCCTTCGTGGACGTCGGCTCCTGGAGCAGCTCCTGGATACGGCCCAGCGAGACGGTCGCCTGCTGGTAGCCGTCGAAGACCTGCGAGAGCTGCTGCACCGGCGCGAAGAACAGGTCGATGTAGAGCAGATACGCCACCAGCGCACCGGTCGTCAGCGTCGCGTCGTCGATCCGCCCGGCGCCCGCGACGAGCACGGCCGCCGCGGCCACCGACGCCAGCAGCTGCACGAAGGGGAAGTACACCGAGATCAGCCACTGACCCCGGATGCGCGCCTGCCTGTAGCTGTCGCTGCGCTCCGCGAACCGCGCCCCGCCGTCCCGCTCGCGCCGGAAGGCCTGCACGATCCGCAGCCCGGACACCGACTCCTGGAGGTCGGCGTTGACCACCGACACCCGCTCCCGGGCCAGTTCGTACGCCTTCACGCTCGCCCGCCGGAAGAAGTACGTCGCGACAATGAGCGGCGGCAGCGTCGCGAACACGACCAGCGCGAGCTCCACGTCGAGGACCAGCAGGGTGCCCATGATGCCGAAGAACGTGACGACCGAGACGAACGCCGTGACCAGGCCGGTCTGCAGGAAGGTCGAGAGCGCGTCGACGTCGGTGGTCATGCGGGTCATGATCCGGCCGGTCAGCTCCCGCTCGTAGTAGTCGAGTCCGAGCCGCTGGAGCTGCGCGAAGATCTTCAGACGCAGCGAGTACAGGACCCGCTCACCGGTACGTCCCGTCATCCGCGTCTCACCGACCTGCGCGATCCACTGCACGCCCACGGTGAGCAGACCGAGCAGCGCCGCCACCCACACCGCGCCGAGGGCGAGCTCGCCGACGCCCGAGTCGATGCCGTGCCGGATCAGGATCGGGAGCGTGAGCCCCATCCCGGCGTCCACGGCGACCAGCGCGAGGCTGACGAGCAGCGGCAGCCCGAAGCCGCCCAGCAGTCTGCGCAGCCCGTAGGACTCCTCCGGCGTGACCGCGCGGGCCTCGTCGATGCCGGGGGTGTCCTCGGCCGGAGGCAGCGCCTCGACCTGGGCGAGGAGTTCCGGAGTGGCCGGCATGCCTTCGAGGGCGGTGTCCCGGGGGCCGCGCTCGCCCGCCCACAGCCGGGGCGTGATGCCGCGTTCGGCGTCGAACTCGGCGTCCAGCTCCTCCCGCAGCGAGGTGTCCTCGCTGGGCTCGGCGGGCTGGGCGTGACCGGGCGAGACCCCGCCGAGCTCGTCGGGGTCGGTGAGGAGGCGCCGGTAGAGCGCGGACCGCTTCTGGAGTTCCTCGTGGGTGCCGATGTCGGCGAGGCGTCCGTCGTCGAGGACGGCGATGCGGTCGGCGAGGTTCAGGGTGGAGCGGCGGTGCGCGATGAGGAGGGTGGTGCGTCCCTCCATGACCTGCTTCAGCGCCTCGTGGATCTCGTGCTCGACGCGGGCGTCCACGGCCGAGGTGGCGTCGTCCAGGACGAGGAGCCTCGGGTCGGTGAGGATCGCCCGGGCGAGCGCGACGCGCTGGCGCTGGCCGCCGGAGAGGGTGAGGCCGTGCTCGCCGACCGTGGTGTCGTAGCCCTCGGGCAGCTCGGCGATGAAACGGTCCGCCTGGGCGGCGCGCGCGGCCTGCTCGATCTGCTCCTGGGTCGCCTCGGGACGGCCGTACGCGATGTTGTTGCGGACCGTGTCCGAGAAGAGGAACGAGTCCTCGGGGACCAGTCCGATCGCGGCCCGCAGGGATTCCAGGCTCAGCTCGCGGACGTCGTGGCCGCCGACGAGGACGGCGCCGTGGGTGACGTCGTAGAAGCGCGGCAGGAGGAGGGAGACGGTCGACTTGCCGGAGCCGGAGGAGCCGACGACGGCGAGGGTCTCGCCGGGGCGGATCTCGAAGGAGAGTCCTTGGAGCACCGGCCGCTCGTCGTCGTACCCGAAGGAGACGTCGTCGAACTCGACGGTCGCGGGCGCGTCGGCGGGCAGCTCCTTCTTGCCGTCCCGCATCGACGGCTCGGTGTCGATCAGCTCCAGGACCCGCTCGGTGCCCGCGCGTGCCTGCTGGGCGACCGTGAGGACCATGGCGAGCATGCGGACCGGGCCGACCAACTGGGCGAGGTAGGTGGAGAAGGCGACGAAGGTGCCCAGCGTGATGTGTCCGCGCACCGCCAGCCAGCCGCCGAGGGCGAGCATCGCGACCTGGCCGAGGGCGGGCACGGCCTGGAGGGCCGGGGTGTAGCGGGAGTTGAGGCGGATGGTGCGTAGCCGTCCCGCGAAGAGCCGGCGGCTGACCTCCCGGAGCTTCCCGGTCTCCTGCTCCTCCTGCCCGAAGCCCTTGACCACGCGCACCCCGCCCACGGCCCCGTCGACCACGCCCGCGACGGCGGCGGCCTGGGCCTGGGCGTACCAGGTGGCGGGGTGCAGCTTGCTGCGGGAACGCCTCGCGATCCAGGCGAGCGCGGGGGCCACGGCGAGGGCGACCAGTGTGAGCGGCAGGGACAGCCAGGCCATGACGACCAGGGAGACCAGGAAGAGGGCGAAGTTCCCGATGGTCATCGGGAGCATGAAGAGCAGGCCCTGGATCAGCTGGAGGTCGCTGGTGGCCCGGCCGACGACCTGCCCGGTGGACAGCTCGTCCTGGCGGCGGCCGTCGAGGCGGGTGATCGTGCCGTACATCTCGGTCCGCAGGTCGTGCTGGACGTCGAGGGCGAGGCGGCCGCCGTAGTAGCGGCGGACGAAGGTGAGGACGTAGACGATGACGGCGGAGCCGATGAGCAGGCCCGCCCAGGGGGCCATGTCCCGGCTGTGGTCGCCGATGACGTCGTCGATGATCACCTTGGTGATCAGCGGGACCAGCGCCATGACGGCCATGCCGACGAGCGAGGAGCCGAGGGCGAGGACGACGTCCTTCGGATACCGCCAGGCGTATCCGGCCAGTCGTCGTGCCCATCCCCGTTGCGCGCTCACGCGGGTGCCCTCCATCGGTCAGCGGTCCTGATCTTCCGGAAGGCACCAACGCGAAAGGAACCGGATTTCATCCCTCCGCAACAAACCGGGGGCGGCCGTCTGGGTGCCTGTGCTCAGGCCGGCTGAGTAGCGGAGCGCTGCCGTACGCCCCGCCGGAGCCGCTTTGATCGACGGCATGAAGTCGAAGATCGTGGTCCCCGCCCTCTCCGTCGCCCTCGTGGCGCTGTTCGGGCTGGTCGCCAAGGGGTGCGAGACGATGCAGGGCGGGCCCGTCCACAGCACCGACGAGTTCCGCGACCACGTCCGGGCCACGACCCGGGCCGGCGAGGACGTCTTCCACACCCTGTCCCCGGCCCCGTCCGGCCGTCCGTGGGCCTCCCAGGAGGGCAGCTCGTCCTGTGTGGACGACTTCGGCTTCGACGGGACGGGCGTCGCCCGCGACGAGCCGATCTACACCTGGGACCTGGACTTCGCGAGCGACGCCGACTACTGGAAGGCGGTGGCGTCCCTCGGATCCGCCTGGCGCGAGGAGGGCCGCACGGTCGAGGAGATCGAGAACGGCATCGCGACGACCGTCGACGACGGCATCCGCGTCTCGCTCCACCTGGGGTACTACGACGGTGAGCCGGTGCTGCGCACGGAGGGCTCGTGCATGCGCTACCGGGACGAGTACGGCGACGAGTACGACTACATGTTCGACGACAACGGGGACGGAACCGTCGACCCGAACGAGCGGCCGAGCTGAGCTCGTCACCTGGAGGGAGTCGTCCGCACCCGCAAGGAGAGGAACCGGGTCGTCTGCACCGCGTTCTGGTTGTCGTCGCTCACCAGCAGCACCTTCCAGGCCCCGTGGCTCCGGCCCGTCACCACCATGCCCTCGATGTTGTCGAGGAGCGGGTTGGGCTGGGGCTGCTTGGCGGTGGCGCCCAGGGTCGGGCAGTTCACGATGTCGGCGAGCAGGGTCTTTCCGATCAGGCGTACGCCGGGCTGACCCGTGAGGTTCTCGACAGCGCTCGTGTCGGTGGCGTGCCGGGGGTCGGCCAGGTAGAGGCGGACCGTGTTGCCGACGCCGGAGGTGAAGCCGCGCTCCAGGACGAGGAGCCGGCCGTCGGGGAGGGCCTGGACCTCGGGGACGCCGAGGCCGGTGTCGGGCCGGTAGGCGTACTGTTCCGCGGGCTTCCAGCTCTTCGCGTGCCGCTCCCACGTCTGGAAGCGCACCGCGCCCGAGGTGTCACCGGAGAGCGCGTACTCCATCGACGCGAGCAGCGTGCGGCCACCCGGCAGCAGGGTCAGCCCCTCGAAGGTGCCGTTGGAGACGGCCCGCCCGGCGGGGGCCACCTGAAGTGGGGCCGGCACCGGGAGGCGGTCGAGTATCGCGCCGTCGCGGGAGTAGCGGCGTATGGACGGCTCGGTCTCCGAGGTGATCAGGCGGGTGCCGTCACGGTCGACGACCAGGCCCTCGGAGTCGAGCGCCGTGCCGTTCTCGTCGGTGAGCGGGACCACCGACTTCGGCGCGAGGGTCCCCGCGTCCAGGCCGAACAGCGCCGACCGGTCGGAGAGCGCGGCGAGGGAGCCGTCGCGGTCCAGCGCGAGCGCGGAGAGGTTGCCGACGTAGGTGCCCTCGTACGTCGTCCTGTCGAGCGCGTCGGAGAAGCGGTCGAGGGAGACGGACGGCGAACAGGCGTGGCCCGGCTGGGCGTTGGCGGGACCGGCGGCGGACAGACAGGTGGCCGCCGCCAGTCCGGCGGTGACGGTCGTCAGGAGGGTTCTGATGCGCATGGGCGTCACCGTAGGGCCGCCCGGTGAAGGGCGGGAGTCCAGCAGGCGTCAGGAGGCGGCGAGGTCCCTGTGGATGACCTTCGCGACACCCTGGATGGTCGTGATGCCGTAGTTCATGGTGCTGTTGCCGTGCGTGAGCACCGTCATCACGTAGTCGTGGCCGCCACCCTTGAAGGTGCCGACGCTGTGCACCCGCCAGCCGTACGTGGCGCGCTGCAGCCAGCCGTTCTTGACGTGCACGAGGACGTCGGAGGGAGCGCCGTACGGGGTGCCCCAGCGCTGGGAGGAGATCACCTCGCCCATCAGCTTGCGGACGTACCGGCGCGAGTCGTCGGTGAGGACCGCGTTCGCCGCCGTGAGCAGCTTCATCAGCTTCTGCTCGTCGGTGACGGTGATCTGGGTCAGACCCCAGTAGCCGTCGGCGCCGGGCTTGGTCTGGGTCATGCCCGCCTTGGCGAGGAAACCCTTCACCTTGGTCACGCCGAGCTGCTTCCACAGGGTCGACGTGGCCGTGTTGTCCGACTTGGTGATCATGGCCGTGGCGAGGGTCTTCTCCCGGCTGGTGAGGGACCGGCCGGTCTTCTGCGCGTCCCACAGCAGGGTGGCGAGGACGGTGACCTTCACGACGCTCGCGGAGTCGTAGGCCGTCGAGGAGCGGAGCGTGCAGGTGGTGTTCGTGGTGCGGTCGTAGAGGCCCACCGCGATCGTGCCCTTGCGGTTGGCGAGCGCCGAAGTGATGTCCTTCTTCAGCTTGGCGGCGAGGCCGGCCTTGGCGGACGTACAGCTGACGGTCGGCGTGGCCGCCGCGGCCGGTGTGGCGGCGGCGACGCAGGCGAGGAGTGCGCCCCCCGCCACCCATCTCGCACGTCTGGATATCCCCTGAGTCATGCCCTGTTGACTCATGAGTTCGAGGGAAAGGTTGTACGACTTGAGGAACGGATGTGCCAGTCGTTACTTCCTCCTTCGCGAATTCACAGGAAAGCGCCAGCTACGGCACAGCGCGCACCCACCCGGGGTTCGCACCATGCCCGGGTGACATCTGCCACCGACCCACACCCCCACACCGACGCCGCCGCATCCGCCGACCGGCCACCGCCGGCCCCCTCCGCGGCGACCCCGGACAGGGCGCCCCGCTGGTCGCTCCCCGCGCTGCTCGCGATCCTGGCCCTGGCGGCGGTCCTGTACTCCTGGAACCTGTCCGGATCCAGCCTCAACAGCTTCTACAGCGCGGCCGTGCTGAGCGGTACGCAGAGCTGGAAGGCGTGGTTCTTCGGATCGCTGGACGCGGGCAACTTCCTCACCGTCGACAAGCCGCCGTTCGCCCTCATGGTCATGGGGCTGTCGTGCCGCCTCTTCGGCTTCGGCACCTGGCAGATGATGCTGCCGATGATCCTGACCGCCCTCGGCACGATCTGGATCGTGCACGCGTCCGTGCGGCGCGTGTGGGGCCATGTCGCGGCGACCGTCGCCGCGCTGGTGCTCGCCCTCACCCCGATCACGGTCGCCATCAACCGGGACAACAACCCCGACACGCTGCTGGTGTTCCTGATGGCGGCGGGCGCGGCCCTCGCGCTGCGTGCCACGCGTGACGGCAGGCTGCTGCCGCTGCTCGGCTCGGCGGCCTGCTTCGGCCTCGCCTTCAACACCAAGATGCTCCAGGGCTACATCCCGCTGCCGGTCGTCTTCGCGGTCTATCTCTACGCGGCCAAGCCGAAGCTGGTGAAGCGGATCACCAACCTGCTGCTCGCGGGCGTGGTCCTCGCCGTCTCCAGCCTCTGGTGGGCGGCCGCGGTCTCCCTGGTCCCGGCCGACGACCGCCCCTACATCGGCGGTTCCACGGACGGCAGCGCCTGGAACCTGATCATGGGCTACAACGGCCTGGGCCGGATCTTCGGCGGCGAGGGCAACGGCGGAGGTGGTGGTGGAGGCGGCGGATTCTCCGGTACGGCGGGACTCGGCCGGCTCTTCAACGACATCCTCGGCGGCCAGATCTCCTGGCTGATCCCCTTCGCGGCGATCGCCCTGACCGGCGGCCTGGTCCTGTGCGGCCGCGCCCCGCGCACCGACATGACCCGTGCCGCACTGGTGATGTGGGGCGGCTGGACCGGCCTGCACTACCTGACCTTCGCCATGGCCGAGGGCACCATGCACCCGTACTACACGACCGCGCTCACCCCGGGCATCGCGGCCCTGTGCGCAGGCGGCGGTGTGATGCTGCTGCGCGCCTTCCGCGCCGACCGGCGGTGGGCGTGGGTGCTGCCGCTCGGCCTCGCGGTCACGGCGGTCTGGGCGGCGGTGCTGCTGCGCCGTGCCTCCGGCTGGAACACCTGGCTGTGGCCGGCGATCCTCGTCGTCATGGCGCTGGCGATCACGGGCCTGCTGGTCTTCCGGTCCGGCGGCAACGGCCGAAGGGCACGTCTGCTGGCGGCTTCCCTCGCCGCGGCGGTCGTCGCCTCGGTGGCCGGTCCGGCCGCGTACGCCTGGTCGGTGCCGTCCGGTTCGGGCGGCGGCATGGGCGGTACGAACCCGACGGCCGGGCCCTCCACGGGTGGCGGCGGCTTCGGCGGGGGCGGTGGCGGCCGGGGCGGGATGCCCGGCGGCACCGGTGGCGGTCCTGGCGGCACCCGGCAGGGCGGCCGGAACGCCGAGGCGCCCGGCGGCGGTCAGATGATGCCCGGCGGCGGCAACGGCGAGCTTCCGGGCGGCGGCGGGGCGGGCGGGGGTACGCCCCCTGACGGCACCGGTGAGAACGGCACTTCCGGCGACACCCAGAACGGCCAGAACGGCCAGGGCGGCCCCGGCGGCATGGGCGGGGGCATGGGCGGCGGCGCGAGCAGCGAGCTCATCTCGTACCTGAAGAAGCACCAGGACGGCGCGACCTGGCTGCTGGCGGTGTCCGGTTCGCAGAGTGCCGCGCAGCTCATCATGAGCAGCGGTGAGCCGGTCATCTCGATGTGGGGCTGGTCCGGTTCCGACCAGGCGATGACCCTGGCCAAGCTGAAGGAGCTGGTCAAGGCGGGCAAGCTGCACTACATCCAGCTCGGCGGCGGTGGCATGGGCGGCGGCCCCGGCGGAGGGTCCGGCCTCAGCACCGAGGTCACCGAGTGGGTGCAGAAGAACGGCACGGTCGTGAAGGAGAGCGAATACAGCTCGAATTCGACGTCGAGCACGTCCGGTTCATCCGGTTCCTCGGATTCGTCCGGCTCGTCGAACTCGTCGAACTCGTCGAACACCTCGACCGTCTACCGCCTGGACGCGTCTGACGTCGCCTGACGCCCCGACCACCCGACGACCCCCGACCGAAAGGCCGGGGGTCGTTTTGGTATGTCAACTCGCGTAGATGCGGGGCGATATGCCGCTTCCAGTCACCTGATCGACATCTACAAGCCATTTACAGGGTCGCATGTCCATGTCACGCTCCCGATTGCCCGCTCCATTCAACACGCGTAGAACGGACAGCCCCCGATGCCCGTGAACCCCATACGCACGCGCCGCTGGAAGTCCCTGGCGCTCACCGTCTCAGCCGTGCTCGTCGGCTTCACCGCCCCCGTGGTGGCCTCGTCCCCGGCGGCGGCCACCACGACGGCGTACGACGCGACGTACTACAAGAACGCGATCGGCAAGACCGGGACGAGCCTGAAGTCCTCGCTGCACACGATCATCAGCAGCCAGTCGAAGATCTCGTACTCCGCGGTCTGGGACGCGCTCAAGGTCGCCGACCAGGACCCGAACAACACCAGCAACGTCCTCCTGCTGTACAGCGGTGCCTCGCGCAGCAAGTCCCTCAACGGCGGTGACGTCGGCGACTGGAACCGCGAGCACACCTGGGCCAAGTCCCACGGCGACTTCGGCGAGGTCACCGGTCCCGGCACGGACCTGCACCACCTGCGCGCCTGCGACGTGACGATCAACAGCACCCGCGGCAACCTGGACTTCGACAACGGCGGCAGCACCGTCACCAACGGCGGCGGCAGCACGGTCGACTCGGACTCCTTCGCGCCGCGCGCCGCGGACCGGGGCGACGTGGCCCGCATGATCCTCTACATGGCCGTGCGCTACGAGGGTGACGACGGCTTCGCCGACCTGGAGCCCAACGAGAAGGTCGGCAACGGCTCCAACCCCTACATGGGCAAGCTGGCCGTCCTCAAGGCGTGGAACGAGGCGGACCCGCCGAGCGCCTTCGAAGAGCGGCGCAACCAGGTCATCTACGACACGTACCAGCACAACCGCAACCCGTTCATCGACCACCCGGAGTGGGTCGAGGCGATCTGGTAGCAGCGCGGTCGCCGACCGTACGCCCGTACCGCCGGGGCCCCACACCCGCGGTACGGGTCGCCGCCTCCGTGACCCACCTGGTCTGCCAGGCGGTCGCGGGGGCGGCTGTGGTACGTCAACTCCCCCGGCGCACCGGCTCTCAGCTCTCCAGGTGCGTCGGCGCGAACATCCGCAGCACCGCCGGAAGCACGACCACCGAAGGCCCCGGCTCCCCCAGCGCCTTCGCCAGGTCCGCCTCCAGCGTCTGAGGCGAGGTCCGCACCCCCGGCACCCCGAACGACTCGGCCAGCGCCACATAGTCCGGCCGCGTCAGCTCGGTCGCCGTCGCCTCGCCGAACGCGTCGGTCATGTACTCGCGCAGGATGCCGTAGCCGCCGTCGTCGACGATCAGCCACGTCACGTTCAGGTCGTACTGCCGTGCCGTCGCCAGTTCGGCGATCGAGTACAGCGCCCCTCCGTCGCCGGACACCGCGAGGACCGGCCGTGTCGGGTCCGCGACCGCCCCGCCGAGCGCCGCCGGGAAGCCGTAGCCGAGGCCGCCGGCGCCCTGGGCGGAGTGCATGTGGTTGGGGCCCTTGGCGTCGAAGGCCGACCAGGCCCAGTACGCGAGGATGGTCATGTCCCAGAAGGACGGGGAGTCGGCGGGCAGCGCCCTGCGGACGGCGGCCAACACGTCCTGTTCCAGGGTGAGTTCCTGGGACCCGAGCCGCTCGGCGACCTTCGCGAGCACCTCGCGCACCCGCTCCGGGGCCTTCGCGTCCTCCCGCACGGACACCGTCTCCAGCAGCGCCTGCAGGGCGAGCCGTGCGTCCGCGTGGATGCCCAGCGCCGGATGGTTCGACTCCAGCTTGCCGAGGTCCGCCTCGATCTGGACGACCCGGCCGCGCGGCTTGAACGTGTGGTAGTTCGAGGAGAGTTCACCGAGTCCGGAACCGACGACCAGGAGGACGTCCGCGTCCTCGAGGAAGTCGGTCGTGTGCCGGTCCTCGATCCAGGACTGGAGCGACAGCGGATGCTTCCACGGGAACGCGCCCTTGCCGCCGGGAGTGGTGACCACGGGCGCCTGCACCATCTCAGCGAGCTGCTTCAGCTTGCCGGACGCGTCCGCCCGTACGACTCCCCCGCCCGCGATGATCGCCGGGCGCTCGGCGCGGGACAGCAGGTCGGCCGCCACAGCGGTCAGTTCGGGGCGCGGCGGCAGTTCCTCGGGGAAGGCGTCGCCGCCCGTCACCACCGGGATCGACGTCTCGGCGAGCAGCACGTCCTGCGGGATCTCCACCCACACCGGGCCGTGCGGGGCGGTCAGCGCCGACTTCCAGGCCGCCTCGATCGCGGAGGGGATCTGGGACTGGGTGCGCACGGTGTGGACCGACTTCACCACTCCGCGGAACGAGGCGGACTGGTCGGGGAGTTCGTGGAGGTAGCCGTGGCGGCCGCCGCCCAGCCCCGCGGAGGGGATCTGGCTGCTGATCGCCAGCACGGGCGCGGAGGCGGCCGCCGCCTCCTGGAGCGCGGCCAGGGACGTCAGCGCCCCCGGCCCCGTCGACAGCAGCAGCGGTGCCGCCTCGCCGGTGATCCGGCCGTACGCGTCCGCCGCGAACCCGGCGTTGTTCTCCACCCGCAGTCCGATGTACCGCAGGTCGGAGCGGCGCAGGGCGTCGAACATGCCCAGCGCGTGCTGGCCGGGCAGTCCGAACACGGTCGTCGTGCCGAGCGCGGCGAGCGTCTCCACGACCAGGTCTCCGCCGTTGCGGCCGGGAGGAGGGTTGAGAGCAGCGGAAGTCTGCGCCTCCGTCGGGCGGAGCACCAGGTCGTGGTCGTGGGTCACTTCGCTTCCGAGTCCTTCCGGGCCGCCGCGATCTGCCGGGACATGATCGTGGTCAGTTCGTACGCCGTGTGGGACGCGGCCACCGACGTGATCTCCGCGTGATCGTACGCGGGGGCCACCTCGACGACGTCCGCCGAGACCAGGTTGCAGGACGCGAGTCCGCGCAGGATCTCCAGGAGCTCGCGGGAGGTCATGCCGCCGGCCTCGGGCGTGCCGGTGCCGGGCGCGTGGGCCGGGTCCAGGCAGTCGATGTCGATGGAGATGTAGAGGGGACGGTCGCCGATGCGCTGACGCAGCTGGTCGGCGATCTCGTCCACTCCGCGCCGCATGACGTCCGCGGACGTCACGATGCCGAAGCCGAGCTTCTCGTCGTCGGTGAGGTCCTGCTTGCCGTACAGCGGACCGCGGGTACCGACGTGGGAGAGGGCCTCGGTGTCGAGGATCCCCTCCTCCACGGCCCGGCGGAACGGCGTCCCGTGCGTGTACTCGGCGCCGAAGTAGGTGTCCCAGGTGTCGAGGTGCGCGTCGAAGTGCAGCAGCGCCACCGGACCGTGCTTCCTGGCGACCGAGCGCAGCAGGGGCAGCGCGATGGTGTGGTCGCCGCCCAGGGTCAGGAGCCGCGCGCCGGTGCCGAGGAGATCGTCCGCGGCGGCCTCGATCGTCTCAACGGCCTCGTGGATGTTGAACGGGTTCACCGCGATGTCGCCGCCGTCCGCCACCTGCGCCAGCGCGAAGGGGGAGGCGTCCTGCGCCGGGTTGTAGGGGCGCAGCAGCCGGGACGCCTCGCGGATCGCGTTGCCGCCGAAGCGGGCGCCCGGCCGGTAGGAGACGCCCGAGTCGAACGGCACGCCCACCACGGCGACATCGGCGCGGCCGACCTCGTCGAGGCGGGGCAGCCGGGCGAAGGTCGCGGGTCCGGCGTACCGCGGGACGCGGGAGGAGTCGACGGGGCCGCGGGGCGTCTCGTTGCTGCTCATGGGGTACTGCCTTCTTTCCTACGCTTCATCGCGTATGACGGCGTTTGTCTGCGCTTGTCTACGACTCTACTGGGGAGCCGGGACCGGTTCGGACACGAGTTCGGGGGCGCCGCGACCGGCGAGACGCTCGCGCCAGGCTTCGAGTACGGCGGCGTCGGTCGCCGGCGTCGCCAGGGACACGACGACGTAGGCGGCCAGCGACAACAGCAGGCCGTAGTAGACGGGCTCGTTGGCGAGGATGCCGTAGCCCGCCATCAGAGCGATGACCGCGAGCCCGCCGACGACGACCGAGGCGAGGGCGCCGTGCACCGTGCCGCGCTTCCACAGCAGCCCGCCGAGGATCGGGACGAGGAGACCGCCGACGAGCAGGTTGTACGCCACCGTCAGCGCCTCGACGACGTTGTCGATGGCGATGGCCGTACCGATGACGGCGAGGCCCATGATCAGGATGAAGGCGCGGTTGCCGCGCACTTCGTCACGCTCGCCGGAGGCGGCCTTCCCCCGCAGCCGGGACCAGATGTCGTTGTTGGCCACGGTCGCGCAGGCGATCAGCGCGCCGGAGGAGGTCGACATGACGGCGGCGAGCGCGGCGGCGAGCACCAGTCCCCGCACACCGACCGGGAGTTCGTCCTTGACGATGGTCGCGAAGGCGTCGTCCGCATTCGCCAGGTTCGGGTAGAGCACCTTGGCCGCGGTGCCGATGACGGCGCCGGCGAGGGCGTAGACGAGACAGTAGGTGCCCGCGACCGTGCCGCCCCACTTGGCCGTCCGGTCGCCGCGGGCGGTGAAGACGCGCTGCCAGATGTCCTGCCCGATGAGCATGCCGAAGGTGTAGATCAGCACGTAGGTGAAGATCGTCTCGCCGCCGATGCCCAGCGGGTCGAAGTACCCGGTGGGGAGCTTCGCCTTCATCTCACTGAAGCCGCCCGCCTTGACGACCGCGATGGGCAGCAGGAGCAGGAGCACGCCGATGGTCTTCACCACGAACTGCACCATGTCCGTGAGGGTGATCGACCACATGCCGCCGAGCGTCGAGTAGGCCACGACGATCGAGCCGCCGAGGACGATCGCGACGGTCCGGTTCACGTCGAAGAGGACGTCGAAGATCGTGGCGTACGCGATGGTCGAGGTGACCGCGAGCATGAGGGTGTACGCCCACATCACCACGCCGGAGATGACGCCGGCCCGGCCGCCGTAGCGCAGGTCGAGCATCTCGGAGACGGTGTAGACCTTGAGGCGGGCGATGCGCGCGGAGAAGAAGACGGAGAGGGCGAGGAGCCCGAGGCCGATGGTGAAGACCATCCAGGCGCCGGACAGTCCGTACCGGTAGCCCAGCCCCACGCCACCGATGGTGGAGGCGCCGCCGAGGACGATGGCGGCCATGGTCCCGGAGTACATCGCGGGCCCGAGCCGCCGCCCGGCGACGAGGAACTCGCTCTTGGACTTGGCGCGGCGCATGCCCCACCAGCCCATGGCCAGCATGCCGGCCAGGTAGATGACGATCACTGTGTAGTCGACGGCCACAGGGCCCTCCTTCGCGCGTTCTCGCCGGCGGGTGTCGAGCACTGACACTAGGTGGCCGGAAAGCGGCCGCGAAGTGTAGGTTTCATCCATTCCAGCCGCGCCGAATGGAGGAAATGCACACCATGCCGGATCCCTCCGTTCCGCCCACTCCCCCCGTGCCCCTCGCGGCTCTCCTGGCCCGTGAGGACCTGGCCCTGCGGCAGATCGCGGGCCCCTCCGATCCCGCCACGGTGATCCACTGGGCGCACACCTCGGAGATGGCGGACCCGTATCCCTATCTGCTGGGCGGCGAGCTGCTGCTGACGGCCGGCGTCCACGTCCCGGAGGCGGCGGGCTCGGGGGCCTACTTCGACGACTACGTCTCCCGGATCGTGGCGGCGGGCGGCGCGGCCCTCGGTTTCGGTGTCGCCCCGGTCCACGACACGGTGCCGCGGGCGCTGGTGGAGGCCTGCAACGCGTACGAGCTGCCGCTCATCGAGGTCCCGCCCCGGACCACGTTCTCCGGTGTGGCCCGCGCGGTCTGGCAGCTCATGGCCCAGGCCCGCCTCGCCGAACTGCGCCGCGTGACGGAGGCCCAGCAGAGCCTGGCGGCGGCCGCCTCCCGACCGGACCCGGTGCCCGCGGTGCTGCGGCAACTGGCCCAGCGGGTGAGCGGCCGGGCGGTGCTGTACGGACCGGAGGGGACCGAACTGGCGGCGGCGGGACGGGAGCCGGGGGGTGCGGTGCCCGGGGCTCTGGCAGAGCTGGCGGGGGTCGTACGGCCGGTGGCGGCGCGCGGGACAGGCTTCTCGCCCTCGCGGACGGACGGCCCGGCAACATCGGCGAGCCCGGCCACCGGACGGCCAGGGACGGCGGGCCGGGCAGGTACCTCGCCGTCTCGGACAGACGGCCCGGCGGCACGGGCGGGTGGCCCGGCAGCATCGGTGGGCCCGGCAACGGAACGGCCGGGGGAGCTCGCCGACGCGCCGAGCTCCCGGCCGGCCGGCGGGCCCGCTCGCGGCGCCGACCGGACCGGCTCCGGCTCGCCCGCGACCACCGGCCGCCTCACCCGCAGACCCGCCCCGCCCACCGTCGACGCCCCGCCCTCGCCCACCAGCCGCCCCGCCCCCACCTCCGCCACCGACACCGTCGCCGGGACCCACCTCGCCGCCTACGCCCTCGGTGCCGGGCAGGGGTTCGTGCTCGGGGTCGCCTCGCCCGAGGGCGTTCCCGGGGACCACACCATCGCCTCCGTCGCCGCCGTCCTGCTGTCCCTGCTCACCGGCGAGCACCAGAGCGGTTCGGGGGCGGCGCGGTCGTCCGCGCTGGTACGGCTGCTGCTGGGCGCCCCGCCACAGGAGGTGGCCGTGCTGCTGGGGGCCGAGCGGTGGGTCGTCGTGCACGCCCGTCCCGACGCGCACGCGCCCGACGCCGTCGCCGCCTCCGCGCTGGGCGCCGCGCTCGGCTCGCCGCTCGTCGACCTCGCGCGGGACGTCGTACGCGTCCTCGTCCCGGCCGACCGCGAGGCACAGCCGCAGCCCGGCTGGACCCTGGGCGTCAGCGCGCCGGTGAGCCCGCCCGAGTGGCCGGTCGCGGACACCCAGGCCGCCCGTGCCCTCGCCCGCGCCCGGGCGACCCGCAGCGCACTGGTCCGCCACGACCCCCGCCCCGGCCTGAGCGCCCTCGTCCCGGCCGACGAGGCCGAGGCACACGCGCGTGCCCTCCTCGCACCCATCGCGGACACCCCGGCCCTCACCGACACCCTGCGCACCTGGCTGTCCCTGCACGGCAGTTGGGACCGCACCGCCGTGGCGCTGGCCGTGCACCGCAACACCGTCCGCCAACGCGTCGCCCGCTGCGCGTCCCTGCTGGACACGGACCTGGACGACCCCGACGTACGCATGGAGTTGTGGTTCGCGCTGCGGCAGTGACCCGCGTCCCAGCGTCCGGTACACCGGGCACGCCGACAGCCGCCTGCCTCACAATGGACACCATGCCGATACCCGGGACCCCCAGCCGCGCCGAGCTCGTCGACCACCTCGTACGGACCCGCATCGCGGGCGATGTCGCGACGCCCCGCGAGAACAACCTCTCCCACTACCGCCAGCTGGCGAACGGCGTCCGCAACTTCTGGCTCGGCCTGGAGCTCGGCGACCGCTGGACCGACGAGCAGGACGTGCTCGCGGTGATGGCGGAGCGGGTGGGTGTCAACGACGACCCGGAGTACCGGTACGGCCAGGACACCATCGACCCCGAGCTGACCGTGGACGGCCTCGACCGCATGGCGGCCCGGCTGCGCAAGGCCGCCGACGGGCAGCAGCGCGTCCTGTTCGCCACCGGCCACCCGGGCGGCCTCCTTGAGGTGCACCACTCCACCGCCGCCGCGCTGCGGGCCGCCGGCTGCGAGATCGTCGTCATCCCGGAGGGGCTCCAGACGGACGAGGGCTACGTCGTGCAGTTCGCGGACGTGGCGGTCCTGGAGCACGGCGCGACGCTCTGGCACACCCACTCCGGCGAGCCGATGAAGGCGATCCTCACCGGACTGGTGCGCGAGGGCCGTCCGCTGCCGGACCTGGTCGTCGCGGACCACGGGTGGGCGGGCTACGCCGGCCAGCACGGCGTCGACTCCGTCGGTTACGCCGACTGCAACGACCCGGCGCTCTTCCTCGCCGAGGCCGAGGGCACCGTCCAGGTGACGGTCCCCCTCGACGACCACGTCATCAGCCCCCGCTACTACGACCCGCTCACGGCGTACCTTCTGGCGGAGGCGGGCCTGGCGTAGGCGTCGGGTCCAGATACACCCGGCTCACCCCGGGGAACACCGCCCGCAGCCGCTGCTCGGCCCGCTCGCAGGCCCACTCGATCTCGGCCGCCGTGGAGACGTCCCGGAAGTCCACCTTGGCGGCGACGAGGGCCTCGCGCGGACCCTGCACCAGGGTCGTCAGTTCGAGTACGGCCTCGATCTCCGCCACGGCCAGCAGCTCGGCCCGGATCCGCTCCCGCATCGGCCCGGGCAGCGGCCGGCCGATCAGGAGCTCGGCGTTGGAGCGGCCGAGGACCCACGCCACCCAGAGCAGCAGCAGACCGATGAGCAGCGAGGCGATGCCGTCCCAGACGCCGGAGCCGGTGAGCTGGCCGCCGAGCAGTCCGCCGGCGGCGAGGACGAGTCCGATGAGCGCGGCGGAGTCCTCGAGGACCACGGCCTTCACCGCGGTGTCGGGGGTGTGCCGCAGATAGGTCTTCATGGGCGCCCGGAAGCGGGCCGCCTCGCCGCGCGCCTGCTTCAGCCCGGTGCGCAGCGAGTAGCCCTCCAGCAGGAAGGCGACGCCCAGGACGATGTACGACACGAGCGGGTCGCCGAGTTCCTCGCCCGCGACGAGGGTGTGGATCCCGTCGTAGAGCGAGAAGACCGCGCCGCCGACGAAGGTGGCGACGGCGGCGAGCATCGCCCAGATGTACCGCTCGGGCCCGTAGCCCAGCGGATGGTCCTCGTCGGCGGGTTTCTCGCTCCGTTTGAGGGCGGTGAGGAGCAGTACCTCGGTGACGGTGTCGGCGACCGAGTGGGCCGCTTCCGACAGCATCGCGCTCGATCCGCTGATGACACCGGCCACGGCCTTGGCGACCGCGATCCCGAGGTTGGCGACGGCGGCGACGACGACCGTGAAGGTCGACTCGCCGCCGCCGTGCTGATCCGCTGAGTCCACTGGGTCCGCTGCTTGCGCCATGCCCCTCAGTGTCACCGATCGATGTGGCCGATCAGTGCCGGCGGGGTGCGCGGACGACGCCTTCCTGGATCACCGAGATGGCGAGCCGTCCGTCCTGTGTGTAGATGCGGGCCTGGCCGAGACCGCGGCCGCCGTACGCGGACGGCGACTCCTGGTCGTACAGGAGCCACTCGTCGGCGCGGAAGGGCCGGTGGAACCACATCGCGTGGTCGAGGGAGGCGCCCACGACGTCGTTGACCGCCCAGCCGCCGCGGCCGTGCGCGAGCAGGACCGAGTCGAGGAGGGTCATGTCGGAGACGTAGGTGGCGAGGACGACGTGCAGCAGCGGGTCGTCGGCGAGCTTGCCGTTGGTGCGGAACCAGACCTGGGAGTGCGGCTCGCGGGGCTCGCCGAAGCGGCCGTAGGGCGGCTCGTCGACGTAGCGCAGGTCGATCGCCTCGCGGGCCTCGAGGAACCTCTCGATGACGTCCGGGGCGATGTGGTCGTAGCCGCGCAGCCGCTCCTGCGAGGTGGGCAGGGTGGCCGGGTCGGGGGCGGCCGGGGTCGGGGTCTGGTGGTCGAAGCCTTCCTCGTACTTCTGGAAGGACGCCGACAGGGCGAATATGGGCTGCCCGTGCTGCACCGCGACCACGCGGCGGGTGGTGAAGGAGCGGCCGTCGTTCATGCGGTCGACCGTGTACACGATGGGCGCGCCCGGGTCCCCCATGCGCAGGAAGTACGCGTGGAGGGAGTGGGCGAGGCGGTCCTCGGGGACCGTCCGCCCCGCGGCGACGAGCGCCTGCGCCGCGACCTGCCCGCCGAAGACACGGGGGACGATGGCGGGCCGGGACCGGCCGCGGAAGATGTTCTCCTCGATCTGCTCCAGGTCGAGCAGATCGAGGAGATCCTGTAGTGCCTGACTCATGCAGTCATTTCTACTGGTCAGTAGTTGCGGGAGTCTTACAGGCCCATGTCCTTGGCGATGATCGTCTTCATGATCTCGCTGGTGCCGCCGTAGATGCGGTTGACGCGGTTGTCCGCGTACAGACGCGCGATCGGGTACTCGTTCATGAAGCCGTAGCCGCCGTGCAGCTGGAGGCAGCGGTCGATCACGCGGTGCGCGACCTCGGTGGCGAACAGTTTGGCGCTGGCGGCCTCGGCGGGGGTCAGCTCGCCCGCGTCCAGGGCCTCCAGGGCGCGGTCCACGACGGCCTCGGCGGCGTCCACCTCGGACTGGCAGGCGGCCAGCTCGAACTTGGTGTTCTGGAACGAGGCGACCGGCTTGCCGAAGACGGTGCGCTCCTGGACGTACTCCTTGGCGAACCGGACGGCGGCCTTGGCCTGCGCGTAGGCGCCGAAGGCGATGCCCCAGCGCTCGGAGGCCAGGTTGTGACCGAGGTAGTAGAAGCCCTTGTTCTCCTCGCCGAGGAGGTCCTCGACGGGGACCTTCACGTCGACGAACGCCAGCTCGGCGGTGTCTGAGGTCTTCAGGCCGAGCTTGTCGAGCTTGCGGCCGATGGAGTAGCCCTCGGACTTGGTGTCCACGGCGAACAGGGAGATGCCGTGGCGGCGGTCCTCGGCGGTCGGCGCGGAGGTGCGGGCGCAGACGATCACGCGGTCGGCGTGGACGCCACCGGTGATGAAGGTCTTCGAGCCGTTGAGGACGTAGTGCGTGCCGTCCTCGCTCAGCTTGGCGGTGGTCTTCATGCCCGCGAGGTCGGAGCCGGTGCCCGGCTCGGTCATCGCGAGGGCCCACATCTCCTCGGCGGAGACGAACTTCGGCAGGAAGCGCTTCTTCTGCTCGTCGGTGGCGAGCATCTTGATGTACGGCAGTCCGAGCAGGACGTGCACACCGGAGCCGCCGAACTGCACACCCGCGCGCGCGGTCTCCTCGTACATCACCGCCTCGAACTTGTACGAGTCGATGCCGGCGCCACCGAACTCCTCGTCGACGCGGATACCGAAGACGCCGAGCTCGGCGAGCTTGTAGTAGAAGTCGCGCGGCGCCTGGCCGGCTGCGAACCACTCGTCGTAGACCGGGACGACCTCGGCCTCGATGAAGGCCCGCAGGGTCTCCCGGAACGCCTCGTGATCCTCGTTGAACACCGTACGGCGCACCGCCGCCACCCTCTCTGCGCCTAAACCGGCGCCGCTCTCGCGTACGTGGTTGCTCGCCGTGGGGGTTGCTCAATTGATGGTTGCGGTCCACCCTTGGCTAAGCGCTTGCTCATGTCCAACCGTACCGGCCGGTAGCGAGAGGCGCCAGAGGCCCACCCCCGTAACGCTCGTCACGCCGACTCAGCACTACCGGCCGAGCAGCGGCTCTTCGGTGAGCCGTACGGCGTCCTCGGGGGCGGTCTCGCGGGTGGCGCCGTCGAGGTGTTCGACGCGGTACGCGCCCGCGCCCGCAGGAACGGTCGCCGTGCCGGACAGGGTCCAGCGGATGCGGACGAGTCCCGGGGTCAGCGCCTCGCGCTGCCGGACGTTCTCGGGCAGCCCGATCTCCGGGCCGCGGCCGCAGGAGCGGATCTCGGCGTGGGCGAGCCACCGCTGGAGCCGCTCGACATGGCGGCCGACCTTGGTGGGGGCCTGGCCCTCGGCCTGGACGACCAGGGGGATCTCGCGGTTTTCACAGGCGTAGAAGTACATCCGCTCCGCGATCCGGGAGGACAGCCCCGTCAGACAGAAGCGGACCGCGTGGTTGGCCGCCGTCTCCGGTTCAGCGGGTCGTTCAGTTGGATCATCTGTGCGACCCCGTGCTCCACAGCGGCAGGTGGTACCCCGCGAGCTGGAAGGTCGGCACTGAAAGAGGGGCGCCCGGCCCTGCTTCACCGGCCGGTTCGTGGCCGTTCCCGCGACGACCTGAGCCGCCGGCCGGGGGCGAGCCGCCCGCCGTCGTCCGCCGTCGCGGTCACTCCGTCCCCGCCGCCGCGAACGCCCCCCGGGCCATGCGGTGCAGCAGCTCGGCCGTGACGCCGCGGCCCGGCAGGGACCCCGGGCGGCCGAGGTGCGGAGTCGAGTTCAGCAGGCCGAACACCGAGTGCACCGCCGAGCGGGCCGTGGGTTCCGTCAGGACCGGGTACACCTCGCGCACCACCTCCACCCACAGCTCGACGTACTGCCGCTGGAGCTGGCGCACGAGCTTGCGGTCGCTGTCCCTCAGCCGGTCCAGCTCCCGGTCGTGCAGCGTGATCAGGGGCCGGTCGTCCAGGGCGAAGTCGATGTGGCCCTCCACCAGCGAGTCGAGGACGTCCTCCGCCGAGCCCCCGTCGACCTCCGCCAGCCGGCGCCTCGCGCCCCTGAGCAACTGCTCGCTGATCCCCACCAGCAGCTCGGCGAGCATCGCGTCCTTGCCCGCGAAGTGGCGGTACAACCCGGGTCCGCTGATGCCGACCGCGGCACCTATCTCGTCCACGCCGACACCGTGGAAGCCACGCTCGGCGAAGAGTCGAGCGGCTTCCTTGAGGATCTGCTCGCGGCGGGTGGGGGCGTCGGTTCTGGTGGCCATGGTGGCAATTCTAGACAGGGAGGTTAGCGCTCGTTAACCTGGACGACATACGTTAACGCTCATTAACAACGTGAGGGGATCGCGGGATGCATCAGGCACCGGAGCTTCACAGCGCGGCGGACCCCGCGTCGGAGGCCTGGCGGGCCAATGAGCGGGGCCACCTGAAGCTCGTCGAGGAGCTGCGCGACAAGCTCGCCGCCGCCCGGCTCGGCGGCGGCGAGAAGGCACGGGCCCGGCACACCGCGCGCGGCAAGCTGCTGCCCCGGGACCGGGTCGACCACCTCCTCGACCCCGGTTCCCCCTTCCTGGAGCTCGCCCCCCTCGCCGCCGACGGGATGTACGAGGGCCAGGCCCCGGCCGCCGGTGTCATCGCCGGGATCGGGCGGGTCAGCGGGCGCGAGTGCGTGATCGTCGCCAACGACGCGACCGTCAAGGGCGGCACGTACTACCCGATGACCGTGAAGAAGCATCTGCGGGCCCAGGAGGTGGCCCTGGAGAACCGGCTCCCCTGTCTCTACCTCGTGGACTCCGGGGGCGCCTTCCTGCCGATGCAGGACGAGGTCTTCCCCGACCGTGAGCACTTCGGGCGGATCTTCTTCAACCAGGCCCGGATGTCCGGCGCGGGCATCCCGCAGATCGCCGCCGTCCTCGGGTCCTGCACCGCCGGCGGGGCGTACGTGCCCGCCATGAGCGACGAGGCGGTCATCGTCCGGAACCAGGGGACGATCTTCCTCGGCGGGCCCCCGCTGGTGAAGGCCGCCACCGGTGAGGTCGTCACCGCCGAGGAGCTGGGCGGCGGCGAGGTCCACTCCCGGATCTCCGGTGTCACCGACCACCTCGCCGAGGACGACGCCCACGCCCTGCGCATCGTGCGCAACATCGCCGCGACGCTGCCCCCGCGCGGGCCGATGCCCTGGTCCGTGGAGCCGGCGGAGGAACCCAAGGTCGACCCCTACGGGCTGTACGGCGCCGTCCCCGTCGACTCCCGCACCCCGTACGACGTACGCGAGATCATCGCCCGGATCACCGACGGCTCGCGCTTCGCGGAGTTCAAGGCCGAGTTCGGGCAGACCCTGATCACCGGCTTCGCCCGGATCCACGGCCACCCGGTCGGCATCGTCGCCAACAACGGCATCCTCTTCTCCGAGTCCGCCCAGAAGGGCGCCCACTTCATCGAGCTGTGCGACCAGCGCGGCATCCCGCTGCTCTTCCTCCAGAACATCTCCGGCTTCATGGTCGGCAGGGACTACGAGGCGGGCGGCATCGCCAAGCACGGCGCCAAGATGGTCACGGCCGTCGCCTGCACGCGCGTGCCCAAGCTGACCGTCGTCGTCGGCGGGTCGTACGGCGCCGGCAACTACTCCATGTGCGGCCGGGCCTACTCCCCCCGCTTCCTGTGGATGTGGCCCAACGCCAAGATCTCGGTCATGGGCGGCGAGCAGGCCGCCTCGGTCCTCGCGACCGTCAAGCGGGACCAGCTGGAGGCACGCGGCGAGGAGTGGGCCGCCGCGGAGGAGGAGACCTTCAAGGACCCGATCCGTGCGCAGTACGAGCGTCAGGGGAACGCCTACTACGCGACGGCCCGCCTGTGGGACGACGGGGTCATCGATCCCCTGGAGACCCGTCAGGTGCTGGGACTGGCCCTGACCGCCTGCGCCAACGCGCCGCTGGGTGACCCCCAGTTCGGCGTCTTCCGGATGTGAGGGACTTCCAGACGATGTTCGACACCGTGCTTGTCGCCAACCGGGGCGAGATCGCCGTCCGCGTCATCCGCACCCTGCGCTCGATGGGGGTGCGGAGCGTCGCCGTCTTCTCCGACGCGGACGCCGACGCCCGGCATGTGAGGGAGGCCGACACCGCCGTACGGATCGGTCCGGCCCCGGCGTCCGAGAGCTATCTCTGCGCCGAGCGGCTGCTGGAGGCGGCCGCCCGGACCGGCGCCCAGGCCGTGCACCCCGGGTACGGCTTCCTCGCGGAGAACGCCGCCTTCGCGCGCGCCTGCGCCGACGCGGGGCTGGTCTTCATCGGGCCGCCCGCCGACGCGATCGCCCTCATGGGCGACAAGATCCGCGCCAAGGAGACCGTCGAGGCGGCGGGCGTCCCCGTGGTCCCCGGCGGCCGTGACCCCGAACTGGCCGAAGCCGCCCGCGCCCTGGGCGCCCCGGTCCTGCTGAAGCCCTCCGCGGGCGGTGGCGGCAAGGGCATGCGCCTGGTCCGGGACCTCGACCTCCTGGACGACGAGATCGCCGCCGCCCGCCGCGAGGCCCGCACCTCCTTCGGCGACGACACCCTGCTGGTCGAGCGGTGGGTCGACCGGCCCCGGCACATCGAGATCCAGGTCCTGGCGGACGGCCACGGCAACGTCGTCCACCTCGGCGAACGCGAGTGCTCCCTCCAGCGCCGCCACCAGAAGGTCATCGAGGAGGCGCCCTCCGTCCTCCTGGACGAGGAGACCCGCGCCGCGATGGGCGAGGCGGCGGTCCAGGCGGCCCGCTCCTGCGGCTACCGGGGCGCGGGCACGGTGGAGTTCATCGTGCCGGGCGGCGATCCCTCGTCGTACTACTTCATGGAGATGAACACCCGACTCCAGGTGGAACACCCGGTGACGGAGCTCATCACCGGCCTCGACCTGGTGGAGTGGCAGCTGCGGGTCGCGGCGGGCGAACCGCTCCCCTACGGACAGAGCGACATCACGTTCACCGGGCACGCCATCGAGGCGCGCATCTGCGCGGAGGACCCCTCCCGCGGGTTCCTCCCCTCCGGCGGCACGGTCCTCAGGCTGTCCGAGCCCCAGGGCGACGGCGTCCGCACCGACTCCGGGCTCAGCGAGGGCACCGAGGTCGGCAGCCTGTACGACCCGATGCTGAGCAAGGTGATCGCGTACGGCCCCGACCGCGCGACCGCGATCCGCAAACTCCGGGCCGCCCTCGCCGGGACGGTCACGCTGGGCGTGCAGACCAACGCCGGGTTCCTGCGCCGGCTGCTGGCCCATCCGGCGGTGGTGGCGGGCGAGCTGGACACCGGGCTGGTGGAGCGGGAGGTGGCGGGGCTCGTCGCGGTCGACGTGCCGGAGGAGGTGTACGAGGCGGCGGCGGCCGTACGGCTGGACGCGCTGCGCCCGCACGGCGACGGCTGGACGGACCCGTTCTCGGTGCCGAGCGGCTGGCGCCTGGGCGGGATCCCGAAGCCCGTCGGTTTCCACCTGCGGGTGCAGGACCCGGTGGAGTACGCCCCACGCGGCACCGCCTCCGTCACGGAGGACCGGGTCCACGTCACCCTCGACGGCGTACGCCACACCTTCCACCGGGCCGCCGACTGGCTGGGCCGCGACGGCGACGCCTGGCAGGTGCGCGACCACGACCCGGTGGCCGCCTCCCTCACCGGGGCCGCGCACGCGGGCGCCGACTCGCTCACCGCGCCCATGCCCGGGACGGTGACGGTGGTGAAGGTCGCCGTGGGCGACGAAGTGAGCGCGGGACAGAGCCTGTTGGTGGTGGAGGCGATGAAGATGGAGCACGTCGTCTCCGCCCCGCACGCCGGCACGGTCGCCGAACTGGACGTGGCACCGGGCTCGACGGTCGCCATGGACCAGGTGCTCGCGGTGATCGCACCTCACGAGGAGGCGACGGAATGACACACCCCCTGGCCCTGCCCATGGCCGTACCGGAGAAGGGTCTGCCCGCCCGGGTCCGCATCCACGAGGTCGGCGCGCGCGACGGCCTGCAGAACGAGAAGGGCACCGTCCCGACGCAGGTCAAGGCGGAGTTCATCCGCCGCCTCGCCGACGCGGGCCTGACGACGATCGAGGCCACCAGCTTCGTCCACCCGAAGTGGGTGCCCCAACTCGCCGACGCGGAAGAGCTGTTCCCGCAGATCGCCGACCTTCCCGTGGACCTCCCGGTCCTGGTGCCGAACGAACGCGGCCTGGACCGCGCCCTGGCACTGAAGGCGACCCGGGTCGCCGTCTTCGCGAGCGCCAGCGAGTCCTTCGCCAAGGCCAACCTCAACCGCACGATCGACGCGGCGCTGGCGATGTTCGCACCGGTGGTGACGCGGGCGAAGGAGGCCGGCGTCCATGTCCGCGGCTATCTGTCGATGTGCTTCGGCGACCCGTGGGAGGGCCCGGTCCCCGTCCCGCAGGTGGTGGACGTCTGCCGGACGCTGCTCGACATGGGCTGCGACGAGCTGAGCCTGGGCGACACGATCGGTGTGGCGACACCGGGCCACGTCCGGGCCCTGCTGACCGAACTGACCGGCCACGGCGTCCCCGTGGAGGTCCTGGGCGTGCACTTCCACGACACCTACGGGCAGGCCCTCGCCAACACCTACGCCGCCCTCCAGCACGGCGTCACCACCGTCGACGCGTCCGCGGGCGGCCTCGGCGGCTGCCCGTACGCCAAGTCCGCCACCGGCAATCTCGCCACCGAAGACCTCGTGTGGATGCTGCGGGGGCTCGGCATCGACACCGGAGTCGACCTCGACCGTCTCGTCGCCACCAGCGTCTGGATGGCCGGACAACTGGGCCGACCCAGCCCGTCCCGCACCGTACGAGCCCTGTCCCACAAGGAGCAGTGACCGCGATGGACCACCGACTCTCCCCCGAACTCGACGAACTCCGCCGTACGGTCGAGGCGTTCGCGCACGACGTCGTGGCGCCGAAGATCGGCGAGTACTACGAGCACCACGAGTTCCCGTACGAGATCGTCCGCGAGATGGGCCGCATGGGCCTGTTCGGCCTGCCCTTCCCGGAGGAGTACGGCGGCATGGGCGGCGACTACCTGGCGCTGGGCGTGGCCCTGGAGGAGTTGGCCCGGGTCGACTCCTCGGTCGCCATCACCCTGGAGGCGGGGGTGTCGCTGGGCGCCATGCCGCTCCACCTGTACGGAACCGAGGCACAGAAGCGGGAGTGGCTCCCCCGGCTCTGCTCGGGCGAGATCCTGGGCGCGTTCGGCCTGACGGAGCCGGACGGCGGCAGTGACGCGGGGGCGACGCGTACGACGGCCCGGCTGGACCCGGACACGGACGAGTGGGTGATCAACGGCACGAAGTGCTTCATCACCAACTCGGGCACGGACATCACGGGTCTGGTGACCGTGACGGCGGTGACCGGCCGCAAGCCGGACGGCAAGCCGCTGATCTCCTCGATCATCGTCCCGTCGGGCACCCCCGGCTTCACGGTGGCGGCCCCCTACTCCAAGGTCGGCTGGAACGCCTCGGACACCCGCGAGCTGTCCTTCGCGGACGTCCGGGTCCCCGCGGCGAACCTCCTGGGCGAACAGGGCCGCGGGTACGCCCAGTTCCTGCGCATCCTCGACGAGGGCCGCATCGCGATCGCGGCGCTGGCGACGGGGCTGGCGCAGGGCTGTGTGGACGAGTCGGTGAAGTACGCGAAGGAGCGGCACGCCTTCGGCCGGCCGATCGGCGCCAACCAGGCCATCCAGTTCAAGATCGCCGACATGGAGATGAAGGCTCACACGGCCCGCCTCGCCTGGCGCGACGCGGCCTCCCGCCTGGTCTCGGGCGAGCCCTTCAAGAAGGAGGCGGCCCTCGCGAAGCTCTACTCGTCGACGATCGCGGTGGACAACGCCCGGGACGCCACCCAGGTCCACGGCGGCTACGGCTTCATGAACGAATACCCGGTGGCCCGCATGTGGCGCGACTCCAAGATCCTGGAGATCGGAGAGGGCACGAGCGAGGTACAGCGCATGCTGATCGCACGGGAGCTGGGCCTGGTCGGCTGAGCCGGCGCGGCGCCTCCGGCTTCGTCCTGACCAGGAGTCAGGGGCGCCCAACAGGTAGCGGTTTCAAGGGGGTTGGGTCTCGCGAACCTTGACAACCCGCACCACAGGGCTTTCACAGCTTCCGATCAAAGGGGTCCGGCCCCTGGACAAGATCTGAGGTTAGGCTAACCTACATTCGAACTTGTCCGGCGGGCGCTCCGCCCCGTTCGAAAGCAGCCACACACATGTCCAACGCCCGAGCCACCCACCTCACCCGCCGCGGCATCCTCGCCGCGGGCGGCGCCCTCGGCCTCGGTGCCGTGCTCGCAGCCTGCGGCGACGACGACGCGAAAAGCGGTGGCTCTGACACGGAGACGACCGCCGCGAAGAAGTCCGGTCCCTGGACGTTCAAGGACGACCGCGGCACCGAGGTGAAGCTCGACAAGATCCCGGCGAACATCGTCGCGTTCACCGGTGTCGCCGCCGCGCTGTACGACTACGGCATCTCGGTCAAGGGCGTCTTCGGCCCGACCAAGACCACCGACGGCAAGGCCGACGTGCAGGCCGGCGACATGGACATCTCCAAGGTCGAGATCCTCGGCAACGTGTGGGACCAGTTCAACGTCGAGAAGTACGCCGCGCTCGCCCCCGACGTCCTCATCACCACGATGTTCGACGACGCCGGCACCCTCTGGTACGTCCCCGCGGCCTCCGCGGACAAGATCGCCAAGCTCGCCCCGAGCGTCGGCATCTCCGTCTACGACCGCCAGATCACCGAGCCGCTGCAGCGCGTGTGGGAGCTCGCGGAGTCGCTGGGCGCCGACATGACGGCCGCCTCCGTCACCGACGCCAAGAAGAAGTTCGAGGCCGCGGCCACCCGCCTGCGCGCCGCCGCGAAGGCGAAGCCCGAGATCAAGGTGCTGGCCGGTTCCGCGAGCCAGGACATCTTCTACGTCTCCGGCACCAACCTCTCCATCGACCTGGAGTACTTCAAGGCCCTCGGCGTGAACTTCGTCGAGCCCTCGGAGAAGGCCAAGGCGAAGGGCGGCGGCTGGTACGAGAGCCTGAGCTGGGAGAACGTCGACAAGTACAAGGCCGACATCATCATGATGGACGACCGGTCCGCGACCATCCAGCCGGCCGACATCACCGAGGCCACGTGGAAGAAGCTGCCTGCCGTGAAGGCGGGGCAGGTCGTCTCCCGTTCGCCCGAGCCGATCCTGTCGTACGACAAGGTCACCCCGCTGCTCGAGACCCTCGCCGAGGCGCTCGAGAACGCGAAGAAGGTCAGCTGAAAAACGGGGCTTGATGTTGTGGGGTGACTGCGGGCCCGGCTGTGGCTGGTCGCGCAGTTCCCCGCGCCCCTAAAAGACAAAAACATCCCTCGCCCCCTGATCAGGAGCGCACCCCAATGACCACCGCCGTAGCCGCCCCGTTCCGTTTCTTCTCCCTGCAGGTCGTACGGACGCGGCGGCTCGGGCCGTCCCTGGTCCGGGTCACCTTCGCCGGGGACGAGTTGCGGGAGTTCTGCTCCAACGGGTGCGACCAGTCACTGTCGTTGTTCCTGCCGCACCCGGGGCAGACCGAGCCCGCGGTGCCGATCGAGCTCGGCGACGGCTGGTGGCAGGCGTGGCGCGAACTCCCCGACGACGTACGGGCCGTGATGCGGTCGTACACGCTCCGCGCGCTGCGTCGTGACCCCCTGGGGAACACCACCGAGATCGACATCGACTTCGTCCTGCACGGCGTCGAGCCCGACGCCGCCACTCCGGCGGGGCCCGCCTCCCGCTGGGCCTCCCGCGCCGCCGCCGGTGACCGCGTCCTGCTGCTCGGCCCCGCGATCGCCGACAACCGGGCGATCCGGTTCCGGCCCGCCGACGACACCGACCTGGTCGTCATCTGGGGTGACGAGACCGCCGTACCCGCCGCCTCCGCGATCATCGAGTCGCTGCCCGCCGGCACCCGGGCCCGGGTCTGGCTGGAGGTGCAGCACGCCGAGGACGTCCAGGATCTGGTGACCGAGGCCGACGCCGAGGTCACCTGGCTCGTGCGGGACCACCATGAGCTTGGCGTCGAGGGCGCCCCCATGGCCCTCGGCGCCATTCGCGAGGCCCAACTCCCGCCCGCCGCGCGCCCCTACGTGTGGATCGCCGGCGAGTCCGGTCACATCAAGGCGCTGCGCCGGCACTTCGTGGGTGAGCGGGGCATCGACCGCCGCAGCGTCACCTTCGTCGGCTACTGGCGTCAGGGGCTGACCGAGGAGCAGCTCCGCGCCGCGGAGTAACCCACCGAGCGGCACCCACCGCTGTACGCGACTCCCCGGCGTGCGGCGGTGACTGCTGTGCCCGCAGGGACGACTGCGGCCGGAGTGATCGTCGTCACGGCTGGTACCACGTTTGACCAGAGTTACTTAGGTTAGGCTAACCTAAGTAACGCGAAGCGAGATCGAAGATCGCGTCCCCACCCCCGTCCGACCCGCACGGACTGCTCCCCCCGGAGGACCCCCACCATGCGCTCGCACCTGCTCAATGACACGACCGCGGAGCAGTACCGCCGCTCCGTGACCGAAGGAGTAGAGCGGGTGGCAGCCAAACTCGCCGCCACCGACCGTCCGTTCACGGGTGTCACCGTCGACGCCCTCGCCCCGACGATCGACGCGATCGACCTCGACAAGCCGCTGCTCGACACCGCCGCGGCCCTCGACGAGCTGGAGGACGTCTACCTCCGCGACGCGGTCTACTTCCACCACCCGCGCTACCTCGCCCACCTCAACTGCCCGGTCGTCATACCGGCGGTGCTCGGCGAGGCGATCCTCTCCGCGGTCAACTCCTCCCTGGACACCTGGGACCAGTCGGCCGGCGGCACCCTCATCGAGCGCAAACTGATCGACTGGACGAACGCGCGGATCGGCCTCGGCCCGAACGCCGACGGCGTCTTCACCTCCGGCGGCTCCCAGTCCAACCTCCAGGCCCTGCTCCTGGCCCGCGAGGAGGCCAAGACCGACTCCTTCGCGAAACTGCGCATCTTCGCCTCCGAGGTCAGCCACTTCAGCGTGAAGAAGTCCGCGAAACTGCTGGGCCTCGACCAGGACGCCGTGGTCACCATCCCGGTCGACCAGAACAAGCGCCTGCAGACCGTCGCGCTCGCCCACGAGCTGGAGCGCTGCAAGGCGGACGGCCTCGTCCCCATGGCCGTCGTCGCCACCGCCGGCACCACCGACTTCGGCTCCATCGACCCGCTGCCCGAGATCGCCGAGCTGTGCGAGCAGTACAACACCTGGATGCACGTCGACGCCGCCTACGGCTGCGGACTGCTCGCGTCCGTGAAGTACCGCGGCCGCATCGACGGCATCGAGCGCGCCGACTCGGTCACCGTCGACTACCACAAGTCCTTCTTCCAGCCGGTGAGTTCGTCCGCCGTGCTGGTCCGGGACGCGGCCACCCTGCGCCACGCGACCTACCACGCGGAGTATCTGAACCCCCGCCGTATGGTCACCGAGCGCATCCCCAACCAGGTCGACAAGTCCCTGCAGACCACCCGCCGCTTCGACGCCCTCAAGCTGTGGATGACCCTGCGGGTGATGGGCGCCGACGGCATCGGCCAGCTCTTCGACGAGGTGTGCGACCTGGCCGTCGACGGCTGGCGGCTCCTCGCCGCCGACCCGCGCTACGACGTGGTCGTCGAGCCCACCCTCTCCACCCTCGTCTTCCGCTACATCCCCGCCGCCGTGACCGACCCGGCCGAGATCGACCGCGCCAACCTGTACGCCCGCAAGGCCCTGTTCGCCTCCGGGGACGCGGTCGTCGCGGGCACCAAGGTCCAGGGCCGCCACTACCTGAAGTTCACCCTGCTCAACCCCGAGACGACGACCGACGACATCGCCGCCGTCCTCGACCTGATAGCCGGCCACGCCGAGCAGTACCTGGGAGAGTCCCTTGACCGCGCGTCCTGAAAACCCGACACAAACCCATGACTTCGTGGGCATCGGGCTCGGCCCGTTCAACCTCGGCCTCGCCTGTCTGACCGAGCCCATCGACGAACTCGACGGTGTCTTCCTGGAGTCGAAGCCCGACTTCGAGTGGCACGCCGGCATGTTCCTCGAAGGCGCCCACCTCCAGACGCCGTTCATGTCGGACCTGGTGACGCTGGCGGACCCGACCTCGCCGTACTCCTTCCTGAACTACCTGAAGGAGAAGGGTCGGCTGTACTCGTTCTACATCCGCGAGAACTTCTACCCGCTGCGCGTCGAGTACGACGACTACTGCCGCTGGGCCGCGAACAAGCTGACCAGCGTCCGCTTCAGCACGACGGTCGCGAACGTCACGTACGAGAACGACCTGTATGTCGTGAGGACCACGGCCGGCGACACCTACCGCGCCCGCCGGCTCGTCCTCGGCACCGGCACCTCGCCGCACTACCCGGACGCCGTCCAGAGCCTCGGCGGCGACTTCTTCCACAACTCCCGCTATATGCAGAACAAGGCGGAGCTCCAGAAGAAGGACTCGATCACGATCGTCGGCTCCGGCCAGTCCGCCGCCGAGATCTACTACGACCTCCTCTCCGAGATCGACGTCCACGGTTACCGGCTGAACTGGGTGACGCGCTCCCCCCGCTTCTTCCCCCTCGAATACACCAAGCTCACGCTGGAGATGACCTCCCCGGAGTACATCGACTACTACCGCGAGCTGCCGGAAGCCACCCGCTACCGGCTCACGGCCCAGCAGAAGGGCCTGTTCAAGGGCATCGACGGCGATCTCATCAACGAGATCTTCGACCTGCTCTACCAGAAGAACCTCGGCGGGCCCGTCCCCACCCGGCTGCTCACCAACTCCTCGCTGAACAGCGCAACTTACGAAAACGGCACGTACACCCTCTCCTTCCGCCAGGAGGAGCAGGAGAAGGACTACGACCTGCAGACGCAGGGCCTGGTCCTGGCGACCGGCTACAAGTACGCCGAGCCGGAGTTCCTGGCCCCCGTCAAGGACCGGCTGCGCTACGACACCCAGGGCAACTTCGACGTCGCCCGCAACTACTCGATCGACACCACGGGCCGCGGCGTGTTCCTGCAGAACGCCGGTGTGCACACCCACAGCATCACCTCGCCCGACCTGGGCATGGGCGCGTACCGCAACGCCTACATCATCCGTGAGCTGCTCGGCACCGAGTACTACCCGGTCGAGAAGACCATCGCGTTCCAGGAGTTCTCCGTATGACCACCCCCCACACCTTCGCCTTCCGCCCGCTCGACCCGCTCAAGGACGCCGAGCTGCTGCACGGCTGGGTCACCCACCCCAAGGCCGCGTTCTGGATGATGCAGGACGCGAAACTGGAGGACGTCGAGCGCGCGTACATGGAGATCGCCGCCGACGAGCACCACCACGCGCTGCTGGGCCTCGACGCGTACGGCGCCCCCGCCTTCCTCATGGAGAAGTACGACCCCGCCCACCGCGAACTGGTCGGCCTGTACGACCCGCGGCCCGGCGACGTCGGCATGCACTTCCTCACCCCCGCGACCGACACCCCGGTCCACGGCTTCACCCGGTCCGTCATCACCGCCGTGATGGCCCACCTCTTCGAGGACCCCGCCGTGGAACGCGTCGTCGTCGAGCCGGACGTCTCCAACAAGGCCGTCCACGCCCTCAACGAGGCCGTCGGGTTCGTCCCCGAGCGGGAGATCCAGAAGCCGGAGAAAACGGCCCTGCTGAGCTTCTGCACCCGGGAGCAGTTCTTGGCGGCGACGGCGGTGACGGCATGACCCTCGCCGACTCGGTCGCCCACCTCTCCCCCGAGCGCTGGGAGCAGGCCAACCGCCTCCTCATCCGCAAGGCCCTCGCCGAGTTCGCCCACGAGCGGCTCATCACGCCGGAGGCCACCGCCGACGGCCGCTTCGAGGTCCGCAGCGACGACGGTCTGACCCGCTACGGGTTCACCGCCACGCGCCGCGCCCTCGACCACTGGCAGGTCGACGCCGACTCGATCTCCCGTCACCGAGACGGCGTCGACCGCCCCCTCGCCGCGCTGGACTTCTTCATCGAGCTGAAGAAGTCGCTGGGCCTGAGCGACGAGATCCTGCCGGTCTATCTGGAGGAGATCTCCTCCACCCTCTCCGGCACCTGCTACAAGCTCACCAAGCCGCAGATCCCGGTCGCCGAACTCGTCCGCGCGGACTTCCAGGCCATCGAGACCGGCATGACCGAGGGCCACCCCTGCTTCGTCGCCAACAACGGACGGCTCGGCTTCGGCATCCACGAGTACCTGTCGTACGCCCCGGAGACGGCGAACCCGGTCCGCCTGGTGTGGCTGGCCGCACACCGCTCGCGCGCCGCGTTCACGGCGGGTGTCGGGATCGAGTACGAGTCCTTCGTACGGGACGAGTTGGGCGCTCAGACGGTCGAGCGCTTCCACGAGAAGCTCACCGCCGAGGGCCTCGACCCGGCCGACTACCTCTTCATCCCCGTCCACCCCTGGCAGTGGTGGAACAAGCTCTCCGTCACCTTCGCCGCCGAGGTCGCCCGCCGGCACCTGGTCTGCCTCGGTGAGGGCGACGACGAGTACCTGGCCCAGCAGTCCATCCGGACCTTCTTCAACACCTCGCACCCCGAGAAGCACTACGTGAAGACGGCCCTGTCCGTCATCAACATGGGCTTCATGCGCGGACTGTCGGCCGCGTACATGGAGGCGACCCCGGCGATCAACGACTGGCTGGCCCAACTCATCGACAACGACCCCGTGTTGAAGTCGACGGGCCTGTCGGTCATCCGTGAGCGCGCGGCCGTCGGCTACCGGCACCTGGAGTACGAGGCGGCGACCGACCGCTACTCGCCGTACCGCAAGATGCTGGCGGCCCTGTGGCGGGAGGGCCCGGTGGGCACCCTCCAGGGCGGCGAGTCGCTGGCGACGATGGCCTCCCTGGTCCACGTCGACCACGAGGGGAAGTCCTTCGCGGGCGCCCTGATCGAGCAGTCGGGCCTGGCGCCCACCCAGTGGCTGCGCCGCTATCTGACGGCGTACTTCACCCCGCTGCTGCACAGCTTCTACGCCTACGACCTGGTCTACATGCCGCACGGCGAGAACGTGATCCTGGTCCTGAAGGACGGCGTCGTGGAGCGCGCGATCTACAAGGACATCGCCGAGGAGATCGCGGTCATGGACGTCGACGCGGTCCTGCCGCCGGCGGTCGAGCGGCTGCGGGTGGACGTGCCGGAGGACAAGAAACTCCTCTCGATCTTCACGGACGTCTTCGACTGCTTCTTCCGCTTCCTCGCCGCGAACCTCGCCGCCGAGGGAATCGTGGCGGAGGACGACTTCTGGCGGACGGTCGCGGACATCACCCGCGAGTACCAGGCCTCGCTGCCCGAACTGGCCGACAAGTTCCGGCAGTACGACATGTTCGCCCCGGAGTTCGCGCTGTCCTGCCTCAACCGGCTCCAGCTGCGCAACAACAAGCAGATGGTGGACCTGGCCGACCCGGCGGGCGCACTGCAGCTCGTCGGCAACCTGAAGAACCCGATCGCCGGGTTCTGACCCGCAGACAGGCGGGCGCCCGGGGTACGGTCCCCCGGGCGCCCGTCCGCGTCTACCGTGCGGGCCAGGGAACTTGGGGCGACCTGTAGTAGTCGATCCCCAGCGCCTCCCACCGCGGCCCCTGCGCCGCGAGCCGCACCTTGTACCGGTCCCAGTCGTGCGTGGCCGCCGGCGACCACCCCAGCTCCGCCGCCCCCGCCAGCCTCGGGAAGGCCATGTACTCGATGTCCGCGGAGTTCGTGAGCGTCTCCGTCCACATCGGTGCCTCGACCCCGCGGACGGCCGAAGCGGGCACGCCCGGAAGGTAGCTGCCGGGGTCCCAGTCGTACGACCGCTGCACCTCGACCAGACCGGCCCAGTCCAGCCCCAGCGGGGTGTCCGCCGTGTACTTCATGTCGAGGTAGATCCGGTCGGCGGGCGACAGCACGATCCCGGTCCCGTTGCGCGCGGCCGCCGCGACCCGCTCCTTCTCCTCGGCGCTCGTGTCGTCGAGCCCCCAGTACTGAGCCACCGCCCCCTTCGCGGGCGTCGCCCCGGTCAGCTGGTGCCAGCCCACCACGGTCTTGCCGTACTCGGCGACGACCGGCTGCACCCGGTCCATGAACTTCACGTAGTCCTCGTGGCTCGTGGAGTGCGCCTCGTCCCCGCCGATGTGCAGATACCGGCCCGGTGTGAGCGCGGCGAGCTCCCGAATCACGTCGTCCACGAAGTCGTACGTGATCTCCTTCGCCACACACAGCGAGCTGAAGCCGACCTCGGTGCCGGTGTACAGCGGCGGCGCGACGCCGTCGCAGTTGAGCTCGGCGTAGGAGGCGAGGGCCGCGTTGGTGTGGCCCGGCATGTCGATCTCGGGGACGACCTCCAGATAGCGGGAGGCGGCGTACCGGACGATCTCCCGGTAGTCGGCCTTCGTGTAGAAGCCGCCGGGCCCGCCGCCGACCTGGGTGGAGCCACCGTGGGTCGCAAGGCGCGGCCAGGAGTCGACGGCGATCCGCCAGCCCTGGTCGTCGCTGAGGTGCAGGTGCAGCTTGTTGACCTTGTACAGGGCGAGTTGGTCGACGTACCGCTTGACCTGGTCGACGGTGAAGAAGTGCCGGGACACGTCCAGCATCGCGCCGCGCCAGCCGTAGCGCGGGGTGTCCTTGATCGTGCCGCCGGCCACCAGCCACGGGCCCGGCTGCACCGAGTCCTTCTCGACGGCGGCCGGGAGGAGCTGACGCAGGGTCTGGACGCCGTGGAAGAGCCCCGCGGGCTGGGCGGCGGTGATGGTGACGCCCTTGGCGCCGCTGTCGAGGCGGTAGCCCTCGGCGCCGAACGACCCCTTGGCCAGCCGCAGTTGGATGCCGCCCTTGCCGCGGGAGGTGACCGGCAGCGGATAGCCGGTCGAGGGGCGCAGCACGTCCGCCACGTACTCGCCGATCCGGCGGACCGCACCGGAGTCGTCGACGCGGATGCGGGTGGCGCGGGTGATGCGGTACGGCGATCCGCCCGGCTCGACCGAGGCGGGCGCCGGGACGACCTCGCCGAGCGGCCCGGCCGTCTCCGCCTCGGGGGCGGGCGCCGCTCCCGCGACGAAGGTGCCCGCGGTCGCCATCAGCAGCAACGAGCCGAGCAGTCGGGCCATACGGGGAGTTGGTCTGTGGTGCGGTCTCACATGTGGCTCCCTTCACCCTGAATTGGTAGAGACCACCTTGCCATGCGGCCCGTCGGCAGCCCAGACGCCCAGCCCCGTCACGGCGGGAATGCCAGACTTTGCCCATGGCGGAAATCATCCAGAAGGACGGCACCTGGACCTTCGACGGCGACGCCCTGCGGCTGACCCCGGGGCGCGACAAGAACGTCAGCCTGTTCCGCAAGACCCTGGGTGAACTGGTCGTCCCGCTGGGCGCGTTGGCGGGCGTCTCGTTCGAGCAGGGCCGCAAGGCCGGGCGGCTCAGGTTACGGCTGCGGGACGGCGCGGACCCGCTGCTGCACGCCACCGGCGGCCGGCTGACCGAGCCCAACGACCCGTACCAGCTGATCGTCGAGTCCGACCGCTACGGCGTCGCCGAGTACTTCGTGGACGAGGTCAGGAACGCCCTGCTGCTCGACCAGGTCCCGGCCGCGCCGGTCGCCGGGTACCTGCTGCCGGGCCCGGCCGTCCCGCTGTCCGTGTCCGCCGGGGACGGCACCGCGAGCTTCGACGGCGAGCGTGTCCGGCTGGAGTGGAACTGGAAGACGGAGGACGCCAAGGCCGCCGCCGGCATCCGCACCCTCGCCGTCACCGACCTCGACGGCGTGGAGTGGCTCCCGGCGGTCGGCCTGGAGAACGGCTGTCTGCGCTTCAGCGTGAAGAACGCGCCGACCAAGGCGCCCCCGAAGTACGACCCCAACTCGGTGGAGCTGTGGGGCTTCAAGAAGGACCCGCTGATGGCCCTCATCGCGGCGGCCGTCCAGGCCCGGCTCCCGCACCCGGCCAGGGCGACCGCCACGGACGTACGCGAGGGACGACCGGAACTGCCCTCCGCTCCGGTCGGGTCCGCCGAGGACGACCACGACGCCCTCCTGCGCCGCCTGCGCGAGCTCGGCGAGCTGCGCCGCACGGGTGTGCTGACGGACGAGGAGTTCACGCTGGCCAAACAGGCGGTCCTCAAGCGGATGTGATCCCCACGGGCCCCAGGGACTCCACGGGCCCCACGGCCCCCGAGCTACTTGGCCTTGCGGGCCACCGTGAAGCGGTCGACCTCCTCGCCCGTCTCGGCGATGCCGCGTACCGTCAGCGTGGCCGTCCGGCCCCTGGCCGCGGGCGTGACGTCGACGCGCAGGAACGAGTAGTCGAGGTAGCGCACCCGGGACCAGGTGACGGTCTCGTTCTGCTTGCCGTCCTTGGTGTTGATGAACGAGGCGACGGACTCGACCTCGTTCTCGTGCCCCTCGTAGGACTCCGCCGCGCTGAACGCGTACAGGCTGCGGCCCGCCGCGCCCGCCGTCACGTACACCACGCCCTCGCTCTCGGGGTACGCCGTGCCGCCGACCGGCAGCTTCTTGGCGACCTCGCCCCCCTTGATGACGTCGGTGCGCTCGTACTGGTGGTTGTGGCCGTTGATGACCAGGTCCACGGTGTACTTCTCGAACAGCGGCACCCACTCCTGGCGCACACCCCCCTCCGAGGCGTGCGCGGTGGAGGTGCAGTAGGCGCAGTGGTGGAAGAAGACCACGACGAAGTCGATGTCGTGCGCCGCCCGGAACTTCCTGAGCTGCGCCTCCAGCCACGTGGTCTGGGTGCCACCGGAGAGGCCGAGGTTGGCCGGGATCTCGTACGAGATGTCGTTGGCGTCGAGCGAGATGACCGCGGTGTTGCCGTAGACGAAGGAGTAGACGCCGGGGAGGTTCTTGGCGTCGGGTCCGTTGGCGGGAAGGTTCCAGCGGGCCTCCTCGCCGCCGTAGCCGTTGGGCGAGTACCAGGCCTCCATGTCGTGGTTGCCGTACGCCGGCATCCACGGCACGGACTTGGCGACGGACTCGGTCTGGGCCAGGAACTGGTCCCACACGCGCGAGTCGAAGCCGGTGTCGGCGGTCTTGCCCTGGCCCGCCGGGTCGGCGTACGCGATGTCGCCGGCGTGGAGGTGGAAGGCGGGGTTCTGGCCGAGGAGCAGGCTGTTGTTGGCAAGGCCGTGGTAGCCGACGCCCTCGTCACCGAAGGCGGTGAAGGTGAACGGCTTCTTGTGCGCGGGGGCGGTGGTGAAGGTGCCGAGGGTGCCCAGGAGGTGCGGCTCGGCGGGGTCGAAGCCCTGGTGGCCGACGCCGTAGTAGTACGTCCGGCCAGGCTTGAGCCGGCTCAGCTCGGCGTGCACGTAGTACTGCGTGTGATCGCCGCTCGCCCCGACGCCGGCCGGTGTGTAGAGGGTGCGGACCTCGGCCTCGATCTTGCGGGAGAGGTCCCAGGGGTGGACGCCGATGCGGAGGAAGGGCTTCTTGACGGGGACCGGGACCTGCCAGGAGACGGTGAGCTCGGTGCGCGGGTCGGCGCCGAAGGCGAGGTGGCGGCCGAAGGGGGCGACGAGGGAACCGTCGACCGTCTCGGTGCGCGGCGTGGCCGACGGGGTGGCCAGGGGTGTGGCCTGTGCGGTGGCGCCCGGCACGAACACGCCGCCCGCGACGGCGCCCAGGGTGACGGCGCCGCCTCTGATCATCGTGCGCCGGGAGAATCTGGTGCGCAGGTACTCGTGCTGCTCGGCCATGCTCATGCGCTCGGCGAGCTGCTCGGGTACGCCCATACGAGGAATGTCCATGGCTCCACAAGCTGCTGGTCGGACACATCGGCCCGGGGAACAGCCGGCCAACGGACTCCCATGGGCAGCCCATAAGTGTTCTAAGTGTCCGAACAGCCTCTTGCCCGAAATCGGGCAGGATTCTTGCGAAACCCGTGCCTGTCCTTCAGGATCTACCGGGTGCACGACGAACTTGTTGATCATCTGACGCGCTCCACGCCCCTCCAGCGGGGCGAGGCGCTGCGGGTGATCCAGGACGTGCTCGCCTACTTCGACGAGACGACCGAGGACTACGTCCGTCGCCGCCACCGCGAACTCCAGGCCCAGGGTCTGGTGAACGCGCAGATCTTCGAACGGGTCGAGGCGGACTTGAAATACCGGGCGGTAGCGCCGCCGGAGCTTACGCTCAGGCAGCTGCGCCGCATCGTCTACGGCTGAGACGGCTGAGTCGCAACAGCCGAGGAACGGAATACATATATATGTGCGGAATCGTCGGATACATCGGAAAGCGCGATGTGGCCCCCCTCCTCCTGGAGGGCCTTCAGCGCCTGGAGTACCGCGGCTACGACTCGGCGGGCATCGTCGTCACGTCCCCGAAGACGGCGGGCCTGAAGATGGTCAAGGCCAAGGGCCGGGTCCGTGACCTGGAGGCCAAGGTCCCGGCGCGCTTCAAGGGCACGACCGGTATCGCCCACACCCGCTGGGCCACCCACGGCGCCCCCTCCGATGTGAACGCCCACCCGCACATGTCGGCCGACCTCAAGGTCGCCGTGGTCCACAACGGGATCATCGACAACGCCTCCGACCTGCGCCGCAAGCTGGAGGCGGACGGCGTCGAGTTCCTCTCCGAGACCGACACCGAGGTCCTCGTCCACCTCATCGCCCGCTCCCAGGCCGAGAAGCTCGAGGACAAGGTCCGCGAGACGCTGCGGGTCATCGAGGGCACGTACGGCATCGCGGTGATGCACGCCGACTTCAACGACCGCATCGTCGTGGCGCGCAACGGCTCCCCGGTCGTCCTCGGCATCGGCGAGAAGGAGATGTTCGTCGCCTCGGACATCGCCGCCCTGGTCACCCACACGCGGCAGATAGTGACGCTGGACGACGGCGAGATGGCCACGCTCAAGGCCGACGACTTCCGCACCTACACGACGGAGGGCACCCGTACGACGTCGGAGCCCACCACCGTCGAGTGGGAGGCCGCCTCCTACGACATGGGCGGCCACGACACGTACATGCACAAGGAGATCCACGAGCAGGCCGACGCCGTGGACCGCGTGCTGCGCGGCCGCATCGACGACCGCTTCTCCACCGTGCACCTCGGCGGCCTCAACCTGGACGCCCGGGAGGCCCGCCAGATCCGCCGGGTGAAGATCCTCGGCTGCGGCACCTCGTACCACGCGGGCATGATCGGCGCCCAGATGATCGAGGAGCTGGCCCGCATCCCCGCGGACGCCGAGCCGGCGTCCGAGTTCCGCTACCGCAACGCGGTCGTGGACCCCGAGACGCTGTACGTGGCGGTCTCCCAGTCGGGTGAGACGTACGACGTCCTCGCCGCGGTCCAGGAGCTGAAGCGCAAGGGCGCGCGGGTCTTCGGTGTGGTGAACGTGGTCGGCTCGGCGATCGCCCGCGAGGCGGACGCCGGCATCTACGTCCACGCGGGCCCCGAGGTCTGCGTGGTCTCCACGAAGTGCTTCACCAACACCACGGTCGCCTTCGCCCTGCTGGCGCTCCACCTGGGCCGCACCCGTGACCTCTCGGTCCGCGACGGCAAGCGCATCATCGAGGGCCTGCGCAAGCTGCCGGAGCAGATCACCGAGATCCTCGACAACGAGGCGGAGATCAAGAAGCTGGCCGAGCAGTACGCGGACGCCCGCTCGATGCTCTTCATCGGCCGGGTCCGGGGCTACCCGGTGGCCCGTGAGGCCTCCCTGAAGCTCAAGGAGGTCTCGTACATCCACGCCGAGGCCTACCCCGCCTCCGAGCTCAAGCACGGCCCCCTGGCCCTGATCGAGCCCGCCCTCCCCACGGTCGCGATCGTCCCCGACGACGACCTCCTGGAGAAGAACCGCGCCGCCATGGAGGAGATCAAGGCCCGCAGCGGCAAGATCCTCGCGGTCGCCCACCAGGACCAGGAGAAGGCCGACCACACGATCGTCGTCCCGAAGAACGAGGACGAACTGGACCCGATCCTCCTCGGCATCCCGCTCCAACTCCTCGCCTACCACACGGCTTTGGTACTGGGCAGGGACATCGACAAGCCGAGGAACCTCGCCAAGTCCGTGACGGTGGAGTAGAGGTTTTTAGGGGCGCGGGGAACTGCGCGGGCAACCACAACGCTCCCGCACAGGCCAGACAACAAAACGGACCCCCCACGTGTGCCACCGCACGTGGGGGGTCCGTTTTCATCGCCGGGGCCGCCCAATACCCCGGCGTCGGCTGCCACTTAGCCGGTGGCCGTCACCCCCCGGCCGGCAGCACGTCGAGGAAGCACCGTCGGCCAGTGAGCCATCGCCGCGGTCGCCGCATACCAGGCCACCGCACCCGCGGCGACGGCGAACCATCCACCCACCTTGGTGAGCCCGTCGTTGCCGGCGAACTGGGCGATGGCCATGAGCACCAGCGCCACGAAGAACAACCCGTAGGCGCCCTGCCCGAGTTGGTCCCCGCCCGCGAGGGTGAGAGACAGCGCCACGAGGGCGAAGAGCGTGAGGAACAGCCCGGCCGCGTTGGCGGAACCGGCGTCCGAGACGGCCCAGGTGAACCACAGCGCACCCAGCGCCGCGAAGGCGGTGCCGTTGGCGGTGTCACGGTCGCGGAAGGCCATGAGGCCCGCGACGAAGAGGGCGATTCCGCCCACGTACTGGGCGATTGACACCGCGTCAGCGGCTGTCACGCCGTCGATCACGTCGGTGTGGCCGAGGCCGAACGCCAGGAGGGTGATCCCGAGGGCGAGTCGGCCGACGACGGTGGTGGTTGCTCCCGCGGAGACGTCATTGTCCACGGCGGGCTCCCTTCATGCTGTGCGGTTGCGCGATGTGCGATATATGCCCTTCACAAGGGCACAAACACCTCTACGCGCGAGTAGATTTATGCGCTGCACAAGGGAGTTCGAAAGGGCGGGGACTGTTCCTCCGGCGCATCCCACCAGGGACGACGACGAGTTACGGAATCACGACGACAGGACGCTTCGCACGCTTGGCGAGCCGCCCCGCGACGGACCCGAAGATCCGCCCGACGAGCCCGTGCGTGGAGCCGACGACGATCGCGTCCGCCTCGTACTCGCGCCCGACCTCTTCGAGTTCATGGCAGATGTCGCCGCCCCGCTCGACGAGGATCCACGGCACCTCGGCGAGATAGTCCGCACAGGCGAGCTCGAGTCCGAGCACCTCGGTGCGATGGTCCGGCACGTCGACGAAGACCGGCGGCTCGCAGCCGGCCCACACGGTGGTGGGCAGCCGGTTGGCGACGTGGACGATGATCAGGCCCGAGCCGGAGCGATGGGCCATGCCGATGGAGTACGCGAGCGCGCGCTCACTGGACGTGGAGCCGTCGAAACCGACCACTACGCCGTGCTTGAAGGCGGGGTCGCAGGAATGGCGTGGCTCTTCCGCCGCCAGGGGCTCGGCCGCCGTGGGGTCGGCGACGGGCCGCTTGCGGTCCGCGGGTTCAAAGAATTCGTGACCGGCCATGGCTGTCTCGGCGTTGTGATCCTTTTTGAGAGGAACGACAGTGTGCGGCGGAGCTGTGTCCGGGAATCATCTTCCCAACCCCATACCCCCAAGGGTACGGCGGCACGCCTCCTTAGCCCAGATCCCGCGCACGGTCGGTGGGGGTTCCAGGGAGCATGCACGAGGGGGCGCCCGTAACGCAATGGTTGCTGCGCTGTACAGGCGGTTTGCACAGGATTCACGCCGCCGTGGGTCCTGACGGCCGTACGCGCAGTGACCGACCGCTCGAACACGCGTTGAACCCGGCAGTCACGCCCCAGGGAGCAACGCATGTCCGGACACCGACCCCCCTCCGAGGACTCCGCCACGGACGTGGTCCGCTGGGCGGTGTTCAGCTGCGTCCTCGTCCCCGTGGTCCTTCTCTGGTACGGCACCTCGCTCGCCGGCGCGGCGGGCACGGCCCTCGGTCTGGCCGCCGTCACGGCCGCCTGCCGGGTGCTGCTGCGCCAGTCCGAGCGCGGTGCGGCCCGGCTGCTCGCCGAGGAACGCGCGCCCCATCGTGGCCGTCATCACAGGACCGGAAGCGGGACCCATCGAGGCGGTCGTCACACTGGGGGAAACTCACCGGGCGCTTGACCGGTTTCCGCGCACGGACCCGTATCTTTTCAGCCAACTTCCGGCCACCGCGCATCCGTTGCCGCTCGTACCCCCCACCCCCCGTTCGACCTGCACGGAAAGGGTCTTCAGGGCCCCCCGCACCCTACGTGGATTGGCCACTACGACGAGGCGCACTTCCCTGCACGGCCCGTGAGTGCAACGCTTCGTGATCGAATGCTTCACGCCAAGTTGCCATGTCGACAATGTGCCGGTTGCCGAACTGGTCACCCCGGCACCATTGGACACAGTAGATTCGATCTTGACGTCTTACGGCGGGGGACTCGTGCAGGACCGAGGGGAAACGTGCAGGAGCGACACAACCGAGGAGCCGCGACCACCGAGGGGGGCTTAGCAGTATGAGCCACGACTCCACTGCCGCGCCGGAAGCCGCGGCCCGGAAGCTTTCCGGGCGACGCCGCAAGGAGATCGTCGCGGTGCTGCTGTTCAGCGGCGGCCCCATCTTCGAGAGTTCCATACCGCTGTCGGTGTTCGGGATTGACCGCCAGGACGCCGGCGTGCCGCGCTACCGCCTATTGGTGTGCGGCGGCGAGGAAGGCCCGCTGCGGACCACAGGGGGCCTGGAACTCACCGCGCCACATGGCCTGGAGGCGATCTCACGGGCAGGCACGGTCGTCGTGCCGGCCTGGCGTTCGATCACCTCACCACCGCCGGAGGACGCGCTCGACGCACTGCGCCGGGCGCACGAAGAGGGCGCCCGCATCGTCGGGCTGTGCACCGGCGCCTTCGTCCTCGCGGCGGCGGGCCTGCTGGACGGCCGCCCCGCGACAACACACTGGATGTACGCACCGACGCTGGCCAAGCGCTATCCGTCGGTGCACGTGGATCCACGCGAACTGTTCGTCGACGACGGCGACGTACTGACATCAGCCGGTACGGCGGCCGGAATCGATCTCTGTCTCCACATCGTGCGGACGGACCACGGCAACGAGGCGGCGGGCGCGCTGGCCCGGCGTCTGGTGGTCCCGCCGCGCCGCTCCGGCGGTCAGGAGCGCTATCTCGACAGGTCTTTACCTGAGGAGATCGGCGCCGACCCGCTCGCCGAGGTCGTCGCCTGGGCGCTGGAGCACCTCCACGAGCAGTTCGACGTGGAGACGCTCGCCGCGCGCGCCTACATGAGCCGCCGGACGTTCGACCGCCGCTTCCGCTCACTCACCGGCAGTGCGCCGCTGCAGTGGCTGATCACCCAGCGGGTGCTCCAGGCGCAGCGGCTGCTGGAGACGTCGGACTACTCGGTCGACGAGGTCGCGGGGCGCTGCGGCTTCCGTTCGCCGGTGGCGCTGCGCGGGCACTTCCGCCGTCAGCTGGGCTCGTCGCCGGCGGCGTACCGCGCGGCGTACCGGGCGCGGCGTCCGCAGAGCGACAGGCCGGCCGAGAGCGACGCAGCGGCGGGTCCGGTGGGCCCGGCACCCGTTCTCCACCCGGAGGGCGGCCCGGTCCCGCTCCAGACCCGGCGTACGGCGGCGGCGAGCTCGATGGGCCCGGCGACCCAGCTGTCGGCGAGCCTGCCGGGACAGCGCAGCGGATCGTAACGACGTACCGGAACGCCGGGCGGGACGAGCGACTCGTCCCGCCCGGCGTTCGGGCGTGTGCTCAGGTCCGCCGCACCGCCGGGCCCCTAAAAGGCGACGTCAGCTTTAGGGTGGTCGCATGAACGATCGCATGGTGTGGATCGACTGCGAGATGACCGGCCTCTCGCTGTCCGACGACGCGCTCATCGAGGTTGCCGCCCTCGTCACCGACTCCGAGCTGAACGTACTCGGCGAAGGAGTGGACATCGTCATCCGACCGCCGGACCGGGCGCTGGAGACGATGCCGGAGGTGGTGCGTCAGATGCACACCGCGTCCGGGCTCCTCGACGAGCTCGCCGGCGGCACGACGCTGGCCGAGGCCGAGGAGCAGGTCCTCTCCTACATCCGGGAACACGTCAAGGAGGCCGGCAAGGCCCCCCTGTGCGGCAACTCCGTGGGCACCGACCGCGGCTTCCTGCTCCGGGACATGCCGACGCTGGAGGACTACCTCCACTACCGGATCGTCGACGTCTCCTCGGTGAAGGAGCTGGCCCGGCGCTGGTACCCCCGGGCCTACTTCAACAGCCCGGAGAAGAACGGCAACCACCGCGCCCTCGCCGACATCCGCGAGTCCATCGCGGAGCTGCGCTACTACCGCGAGGCCGTGTTCGTGCCGCAGCCCGGCCCCGACTCGGACACCGCCAGGACGATCGCCGCGAAGTACGTCCTGCCCGCTCAATAGGTGCGTGAGGGTCCGCCGAAGGGGCGCCGTAAAAGGCGTGCACGAGCACCCCTTCGGACCCTGTACACTTTTTCTCGGCCGGTCAGGGAAACCTGAAAGCAGTAAAGCCGGTCGTGGTGGGTGTAGCTCAGCTGGTAGAGCACCTGGTTGTGGTCCAGGAAGTCGCGGGTTCAAGTCCCGTCACTCACCCTGAGTAATCAGCCGGTGACCTTGATACAGAGGTCACCGGCTGGTTCGTTTTCCCGGGAGCCCGCGTGCACACCGAACTCATCCGCACGGCCCGTCTGGACCTCCTCCCCCTGCGCGTGGACCACGCCGGGGAGATGTCGGCCGTACTCGCCGACCCGGCCCTGCACACCTTCATCGGCGGAACACCCCTGACCGTCGAGGAGCTGCGAGCGCGTTACGAACGTCTGGTCGCCGGTTCCCCCGACCCGGCCGTCTCCTGGCTCAACTGGGTCCTGCGCCGGCACGCGGACGACACCCTCATCGGCACCGTCCAGGCCACGGTCACGGGGAAGCACGAGGCGGAGATCGCCTGGATCGTCGGCACCCCCTGGCAGGGCCAGGGCCTGGCCTCGGAGGCGGCCCGGGGGCTGGTGACGTGGCTGGTCCGTCATTACGTCCGGACCGTCACGGCCCACATCCACCCCGACCACTCCGCGTCGGCGGCGGTCGCCGCAGCGGCGGGTCTGCTCCCCACCGACGAACAGCACGACGGCGAGACGCTCTGGCGCCTGTCGCTGAGCGACTGAGCGGACCGCCAACCGCCTTGCGTTCCCGCGGGGTTGGCGGGCGCCCTACGACGACGTACGCTCCACCAGCTCCGTGGCCAGCACCACCTGGCGTCTCTCCAGCCCCCGTGACACCGCCGGACGGCGGTCCGCGATCTCGGTGAGGAGGAGGTCGATCATGTGGCGGCCCATCTCGGCGATGGGCTGGCGGACGCTGGTGAGGGGCGGGTCCATGTGGCGGGCGATGGCGGAGTCGTCGTAGCCGACGAGGGCGACGTCGTCGGGGATGCGGCGGCCCGCCTCGCGCAGTGCCTGGCGGGCGCCGGCCGCCGTGACGTCCGAGGCGGCGAAGACCGCGTCCAGGTCGGGAACGCGGGCCAGCAGCGCGGCCATCGCTCGGGTGCCGCCCTCCTCCGAGAAGTCACCGGCTTCGATCAGGTTCCCGTTCGCCTCCAGGCCCGCCTCGCGCAGCGCGTCCCGGTAACCGTCGATACGGCGCTGGGCACCGTACACATCGAGGCGTCCGGTGATGTGCGCTATGCGGGTGCGACCGCGGGACAGCAGGTGTTCCACCGCCTGCCGGGCGCCGCCGTAGTTGTCCGAGTCCACCGAGGGGAGCGTTTCCGCGGCCGAGCGCGGACCGCTGATCACCGACGGTATCTCCAGCTGGGCCAGCAGATCCGGCAGCGGGTCGTCCGCGTGCACCGAGACCAGCAGCACCCCGTCCACGCGGTGCGCCGCCAAGTACTGGGCCAGGCGCTGCCTTTCACGGTCGTTGCCCGCGAAAATCAGCAGCAGCTGCATCTCCGTGTCGGAGAGCTCGGCCGCGACGCCCTTCAGCATGTCCGAGAAGTACGGTTCGGCGAAGAACCGGGTCTCCGGCTCGGGGACGACCAGCGCGATCGCGTCCGTCCGGTTGGCCGCCAGGGCGCGCGCCGCCGTGTTCGGGACGTAGCCGAGCTCCGCGACCGCCGCCTCCACCGCCGCGCGGGTCGCGTCACTGACCCGGGGCGAGCCGTTGATCACCCGGGAGACCGTCCCGCGGCCGACTCCGGCACGCGCGGCCACCTCTTCGAGGGTCGGCCGGCCACCGCTCCGGCCACGCGCTCCGTGGGTTGCCATGGGCTCCGCCTTCCCGCCGTATGTGGACGCTGGCCTGGAATGTAACAGTCCCGTCCAGCACAGTGAGCGTCTCTGGGGACTGCCGCCCCCAGACCTCCGCGTCGACCCGGAGGGCCTCGCCCTCACATACCGGGCAGGCCGAAAAGGGTCGGCCGGTCTGCGACCCCCGAGTTAGTTAACAGGCCGATAACTGAAGACATATCTCCTCGCCGACTCCCTTGACACCCCCGCCAAGACCGACGACTCTTCAACTCATCACTGATGGGAGCGCTCCCACAGTACCTGACACATACACATCCCGCACGTTCCCCGCCCGAGCCGCCGCGAGAACTAACGGGCCCAACAATGCAGTTGGCCGGGGGGTCGGCACGTCAGGGCAACAGGAGGACTCAATGCGAGCACGTACCCGAACCGCCCGTCGCAGGGTGGTGGTCCTCGCGGCCGTAGCGTCGCTGGGCGCCGGGCTGCTGGCCGGCTGTGCCGACGACGGTAAGAAAGACGAGGGAGGTTCGTCGTCCGGGGGCGGCGGCAAGACCAAGATCACGCTCGGCCTCTTCGGCACCGCCGGCTTCGAGGAGTCCGGCCTGTACAAGGAGTACGAGAAGCTCCACCCGGACGTCGACATCCAGCAGACCGTCGTCGAGCGCAACGAGAACTACTACCCGGCGCTGATCAACCACCTCACCACCAACAGTGGTCTCCAGGACATCCAGATGGTCGAGGTCGGCAACATCGCCGAGATCGTCGGGACCCAGTCCGACAAGCTGCTCGACCTGTCGAAGTACGGCAAGAAGAGCGACTACCTGGAGTGGAAGTGGGAGCAGGCCACCACCAAGGACGGCGCGACCGTCGGTGTCGGCACCGACATCGGCCCGATGGCCATCTGCTACCGCACCGACCTGTTCAAGGCGGCCGGTCTGCCCACCGACCGCGAGGAGGTCGGCAAGCTGTGGGCCGGTGACTGGAACAAGCTCGTCGACGTCGGCAAGCAGTACAAGGCGAAGGGCCCCAAGGGCACCACCTTCCTGGACTCCCCCGGCGGTCTGCTGCAGGCGATCGTCAGCGGTGAGAAGGAGCGGTTCTACGACGCTTCCGGCAAGGTCATCTACAAGTCGAACCCGGCCGTCAAGGACGCCTTCGACCTCACGGCCCAGGCCGCCGAGGACGGACTGATCGGCAACCAGACGCAGTTCCAGCCGGCGTGGGACACCACGATCGCCAACAGCAAGTTCGCCGCGATGTCCTGCCCGCCGTGGATGCTCGGCTACATCAAGGGCAAGTCGAAGCCCGACGCGGCCGGCAAGTGGGACATCGCCCAGGCGCCGAAGTCCGGCAACTGGGGCGGGTCCTTCCTGACCGTGCCCAAGTCCGGCAAGAACACCGAGGAGGCCGCGAAGCTGGCCGCCTGGCTGACCGCACCCGCGCAGCAGGCCAAGCTCTTCGGCGTCCAGGGCAGCTTCCCGAGCACCCCGGCCGCGTACGACTCGACCGAGGTCAAGAGCGCCAAGAACGACATGACCGGTGACGCTCCGATCGGCACGATCTTCGCCGAGGCCGCCAAGAACATCCCGGTCCAGACGATCGGCCCGAAGGACCAGATCATCCAGCAGGGTCTGACCGACAACGGCGTCATCCTGGTGACCCAGGGCAAGTCCGCCAAGGATGCCTGGGAGAACGCCGTGAAGACCATCGACAACAACCTGGACCAGTGACCCGTATGACCACTGGGCACGAAACCGCCGCCGCGCCCCCCACCAAGGAGGGGGGCGCGGCCCCGGCCCGCCCGCCCGCGGGGCCCTCGGACGACGAGCGCCGCCGGGCCCGGCTGTCGCGGCGCTGGCAGCGCGACATGCGCTGGAGCCCGTACGCCTTCGTCTCGCCGTTCTTCCTGCTCTTCCTGGCGTTCGGCCTGTTCCCGCTGATCTACACCGGCTGGGCCTCGCTGCACCAGGTGGAGCTGACCGCGCCCACCGACATGAACTGGGTGGGCTTCAGGAACTACACGCGGATCTTCGACGACGACTTCTTCTGGAACGCGGCGAAGAACACGCTGACCATCGGGATCATCTCGACGGTGCCGCAGCTGCTGATGGCGATGGGCCTCGCGCACATCCTCAACTACAAGCTGCGCGCCTCGACCTTCTACCGGGTCGCGATGCTCGCCCCGTACGCGACGTCGATCGCCGCCGCCTCCCTCGTCTTCGTCCTGCTCTTCGGCCGTGACTACGGCATGATCAACTGGGCGCTGAACCAGGTCGGCATCGACAACATCGACTGGCAGAACGACAAGTGGGCCTCGCAGATCGCGGTCTCCTCGATCGTCATCTGGCGCTGGACCGGCTACAACGCGCTGATCTATCTGGCGGCGATGCAGGCGATCCCGCAGGACCTGTACGAGTCCGCCGCCCTGGACGGGGCCAACCGCTGGCGGCAGTTCCTGCATGTGACGCTGCCCGCGCTGCGGCCGACGATCCTGTTCACGGTGGTCGTCTCCACCATCGGCGCCTCCCAGCTCTTCGGCGAACCGCTGCTGTTCGACGCCAGCAAGGGGGCCTCCGGCGGATCCCAGCACCAGTTCCAGACGCTCGGCCTGTACCTGTACGAGCAGGGCTGGGTCAACCAACACCTGGGCCGCGCCTCCGCGATCGCGTGGACGATGTTCCTGATCCTCATCGTCATCGGGATCGTCAACTACGTCATCTCGCGCCGGCTGCGCGCCAGTAGTTAGGAGAACCGGCCGTGACGACGACATTGACTCCGCCCTCCGACACTCCCCCCAAGGAGAAGAAGCGGGTACGACGTCCCAAGGCCGCCCGTGCGGGCGGCACCCTGCACGCCGGGCCGATCGCTTATGTGATCCTCGCCCTGTTCACCGTCGGCTCGCTGTTCCCGCTGGTGTGGACGGCGATCGCCGCCTCGCGCGACAACCAGCGCCTGGCGCAGAACCCGCCGCCGTTCTGGTTCGGTTCGGGACTGTTCGACAAGCTCGAACTCGCCTGGACCGACGCCAACCTGGGCGAGGCGTTCATCAACACCACGTTCGTGGCGGGGATTTCGGCGATCACCATCGTCGTCCTGTCGACGATCGCCGGGTTCGCCTTCGCCAAGCTGCGCTTCAAGGGCCGTGGCGCCATGATGCTGATCGTGATCGGCACGATGATGGTGCCGCCGCAGCTGAGCGTGATCCCGCTGTACATGATGGTCGCCAAGCTCGACTGGTCCGACCAGCTGCAGGCGGTGATCCTGCCCTCGCTGGTCAGCGCGTTCGGTGTGTTCTTCATGCGGCAGTACCTGATCCAGGCGCTGCCCGACGAGATCATCGAGGCGGCCCGGGTGGACGGCGCGAGCAGCTGGCGCGTGATCTGGCACGTCGTGTTCCCGGCGGCGCGCCCCGCGATGGCCGTGCTGGGCATGCTGATGTTCGTGCAGACGTGGAACGACTTCCTGTGGCCCTTCCTGGTCCTGACCCAGAACGGCAACCCGACCGTGCAGGTCGCGGTGGCGGGCCTGGGCCGCGGCTACACCCCGGACCAGTCCCTGATCATGGCCGGCGCACTGCTCGGCACGCTGCCGCTGCTGATCGTGTTCGCGATCTTCGGCAAGCAGATCGTCGGCGGCATCATGCAGGGCGCCGTCAAGGGCTGACCTCCGCTTTCCCGGGGGCCGGGTCATCGCCGCCTCGGCCCCTTCCCTTCCCCCCATCTACCCGTCGGTCTCCACGACCTCCAATGGGAGCGCTTCCATGCCTGAGCCCGCTACGCCGGCGACCCCGGTGACCTTTCCCCCCGCCTTCCTCTGGGGCGCCGCGACCTCGGCGTACCAGATCGAGGGGGCGGTGCGGGAGGGCGGCCGTACGCCCTCGATCTGGGACACCTTCAGCCATACGCCCGGCAAGACCGCCGGCGGCGAGCACGGTGACATCGCTGTCGACCACTACCACCGCTACCGCGACGACGTGGCGATGATGGCGGACCTCGGCCTGAACGCGTACCGCTTCTCGATCTCCTGGTCGCGGGTGCAGCCGACGGGCCGGGGCCCGGCGGTCCAGGTGGGCCTGGACTTCTACCGCCGTCTGGTGGACGAGCTGCTGGACAAGGGCATCAAGCCGGCCGTGACGCTCTACCACTGGGATCTGCCGCAGGAGCTGGAGGACGCGGGCGGCTGGCCGGAGCGTGACACGGCCTACCGTTTCGCCGAGTACGCGCAGATCGTCGGTGAGGCGCTCGGCGACCGGGTGGAGCAGTGGATCACCCTCAACGAGCCCTGGTGCAGCGCCTTCCTGGGCTACGCGTCCGGCGTGCACGCCCCCGGTCGCACCGACCCGGCGGCCTCGCTGAAGGCGGCCCATCACCTGAACCTGGCGCACGGGCTGGCCACTTCGGCCCTGCGGGCGGCGATGCCGGCCCGCAACTCGGTGGCGCTGAGCCTCAACTCCTCGGTGGTGCGCCCGGTTTCGCAGGACCCCGCGGACCTGGCGGCGGCCCGGAAGATCGACGACCTGGCCAACGGTGTCTTCCACGGCCCGATACTGCACGGGGCGTACCCGGAGTCGCTGTTCGCGGCGACGGAGCTGATCACGGACTGGTCCTACGTCGAGGACGGCGACCTGCGGGCGATCAACCAGCCGCTGGACGCGCTGGGCCTCAACTACTACACGCCGGCGCTGGTGTCGGCGGCGGACAACGATCTGAGCGGTCCGCGCGCGGACGGCCACGGGTCCAGCGAGTTCTCCCCGTGGCCGGGCGCGGACGACGTCGCCTTCCACCAGACTCCGGGCGAGCGCACGGAGATGGGCTGGTCGATCGACCCGACCGGCCTGCACGAGCTGATCATGCGCTACACGCGTGAGGCCCCGGGCCTGCCGCTGTACATCACGGAGAACGGCGCGGCCTACGACGACAAGCCCGACCCCGACGGCCGCGTCCACGACCCGGAGCGCATCTCCTACCTCCACGGCCACCTGGCCGCGGTCCGCCGCGCGGTCTCGGACGGCGCGGACGTGCGCGGTTACTACCTGTGGTCCCTGATGGACAACTTCGAGTGGGCGTACGGCTACGAGAAGCGCTTCGGCGCGGTCTACGTCGACTACACGACCCTCGAGCGTACGCCGAAGTCCAGTGCGCTCTGGTACGGGCAGGCGGCCCGCACCGGAACGCTTCCGCCGGTGGCGGTGGCCGAGTAGGGGCGGCCCCACCACCACCTCGGGGGAAACCGGGGGAGGGGCGCGGCATCCGAGGGGGATGCCGCGCCCCGGCCCGTGGGGGGCGTCAGTTGTAGGCCGCGAACGCCTTCGAGAACGCGTGCTGGTCCTGGAGGATCGAGCTGCAGGTGGCGTCGGCGTAGTTCTTTGCGCCGCCCGCGCACTGCTTGTCGCGGGTGGCCGACCACATGGACAGCCAGCCGATCCCCTTGGACTTGGCGAAGTTCACCAGCTGGGTGGCGTCGTCGACCGTGAAGATCTCGGTGGTGACGTCGTTGACGCCGATCATCGGGGTGACGGCCACGGCCTTCCAGGCGGCGCTGTCGGAGAGGCCCAGCACGCTCTTGACCTGGGCCTGGGTGGCGGTGGCGGCCTGTTCGGCGTAGGTGCCCATGTCGCCGCTGTAGGCCGGGCCGTAGTCCATCGCCATGATGTTGACGGTGGTGATGTCGACGCCGTTCTTCCTGGCGTCGGCGAGCAGGTCCACGCCCGCCTGGGTCAGGCCCTCCGGCATCACCGGGAGGGTGAAGGAGACGTCCAGGTCCGGGTGGTCCTTCTGGAGTTCGGCGATGGCCTGTGCGCGGCGCGTGTTCGCCGCGGTGTCGGGCAGCGCGCCGCCCTCGACGTCGAAGTCGACCTTGGTGAGGTCGTAGGCGGCCACGGCCTTCTCGTACGCCGTCGCCAGCGCGGCCGCCGACGAGCAGGTCGTCGCCAGCTCCGAGCCCGCCGCGCCGCCGAACGACACCCGGACGTCGCCGCCCTTGGCCCGCAGCGCGCCGATCTGGGCGGCGACGGCGTCGCTCGCGAGGTCGGTCACGCCGCCCCACTTCGGGGTGCAGCCGCCGCCGTCGGTGACGAAGGCGAGGTTGTAGTCCTTGACGCCGGTGGCCGCGGCGGCGGCGACCAGGTCGAAGGCCGGGTAGAGGGAGGTGTCGACGTAGGGGGCGAAGCCGGCGCTCGTCGTGGTGCCGGTGCCACTGCTGGTCGAGGGGGACGCGGTGGCCGTGGGGGTGCTGGTCGGCGTGGGGGTGCTGGTCGCCGTCGGCGTCGGGGTGGCCGTGGGGGACGGGGTCGCCGTCCCGGTCGGGCGGCCGGTGGGCTCCGGCGTGGCACCGCCGTCGGCGGAGCACGCGGCGTCGTCGATGCGACAACCGGCCGGGTCGCCGGTGCCGTTGACGACGAAGCCGACGGTGACGGACTTGCCGGGGGCCAGGCCATCGGTGTCCCACTTGGCCGGCCGCACGGTGACGTGCTGTCCGCTGACGCCGGACTCGGCGTTCCAGAGGGAGCTCAGCCGGGACCCGGTCGGCAGGTCGAACTCCAGCGTCCAGTCCTTCTCGGTCTCCCCGCTGTTGTTCGTCACGACGTACTGCGCGGTGTAGCCGGTCGACCAGTCACTGGTCCTGGTGTACGCGGCGCCGACCCCGGCCGCCTGAGCCGTACCGGTGAGCAGGATCGCGCCGCCGCCCACCACGGCCGCGGCGACGGCCCCGGCGATCACCTTGTTTCTGCCGCTCACCTTGCGCCGGTGCGTGCTCATGACGTGCCTGCCTTCGTGGTTCGGGGGTGGGGTGCGGCAGCACGCTAGCGAGCTCGAATCGGGCAAAAGGCCTGTTCGGGACGGGGGTTCGGGATCTTAGGGTGCGCTTAAGGAAGGGATCGGGACCGGTTAAAGGTCGAGACCAATCTGCCGCGCCGGCGGCGTCGTACGCCCCCTCGGTGTCCCCGGCCGGGTGTGCGCTCGCGCCCGGCCGGCTGGATCCAGATCCGCACCTCGGTGCCGCCCAGCACCGACGCCCCGATCCGCACGTCCCCGCCGGTCTCCTCCGCGAGCCGGCGCACGATGTCCAGGCCGAGCCCGGTCGACCCGGCGCTCCCGGACCCCCGCCCACGGGCCATCGCCGCCTCGGGGTCGCGGATGCCGGGCCCCGCGTCCGAGACCAGCACGATGACCGCGTCCTCGCCGTTGTGCACGTCGACCGCGAAGGCGGTGCCCTCGGGGGTGTGCCGGAAGACATTGCCGAGCAGGGCGTCCAGCGCCGCCGCGAGGTCGGCGCGGGCCACGGGTATGCGCACCGGCCGCTCCACACCGGCCACCCGCACCTTGCGCCCCTCGTCCTCGGCGAGCGCCGACCAGAACGCCATCCGCTCCCGGACCACCTCGGCGGCATCGCATCCGGCGCCGGGCCCGGCGGCCGCGGTCTGCGGCTTGGCCTCCCTCGCCGTCCGGATGATCGTGTCGACCTCGCGCTCCAGCTGGGCCACCGCGGCCCGGGTCTGCTCGGCGGCGGGCCCGTCGCCGAGCGAGGCCGTGTTGAGGCGCAGCACGGTCAGGGGTGTCCGCAGACGATGGGACAGGTCGGCCGCCAGCTCCCGTTCGTTCGCGAGGAGTTGGACGACCTGGTCGGCCATGGAGTTGAACGCCGCCGCCGCGAGCCGCAGTTCGGTCGGCCCCTCCTCGGGCACCCGGCAGCCCAGCTTCCCCTCCCCCAGTTCGTGCGCGCCCTCGACGAGCCGCTGGGCGGGCTGCACCATCCGGACGCCCAGCCGGTCCGCGACCGCGACCGAGCCGACGATCAGGGCGAGGCCGACGCCGGCGAGCACCGCCCATGCCGTGGCGACGCCGTGGCCGACCTCGGACTGCGGGACGTAGACCTCGACGACCGCGATCTCACCGGAGCTGAGCGCGACGGGCTGGAGCAGCGTGGAGCCGCCGTCCACCTCGCTGGTGGAGGCGCGGCCCAGCTTCCGTACGGTCGCGATGTCCCTGTCGGCGGCGCGCTGCCGCCCGATGTCGACGGCCCGGGCGCCGGCAGCCGCCGGGATGTGCACGGCCATCTCGGCCTCCGAGCCGGCGGAGGCGACGACCCGCTCCAGCTGGTCCCGGTCGGTGGTGATGGACAGGGCGGGCGCGACGGCCGCGGCCTCGCGCTCGGCGTTGGAGAAGGCGCGATCCCGGGCCATCTCCTTGATGACCAGGCCGAGGGGGACGGCGAAGGCGACCACGACCATGGTGGTGACGGCGAGGCAGACCTTGACGAGTGCCCATCTCACAGCGGCGGCTCCAGCTTCACGCCGACGCCCCGCAGGGTGTGCAGATACCGGGGTCGCGCGGCGGTCTCGCCCAGCTTGCGGCGCAGCCAGGACAGATGGACGTCGATGGTCTGGTCGTCGCCGTAGGACTGCTGCCACACCTCGGCGAGGAGTTCCTTGCGGGGGACGACGACGCCGGGGCGGCCGGCGAGGAAGGCGAGCAGGTCGAACTCACGGCGGGTGAGGTCGAGGCGGTCACCGTCCAGTTCGGCCTGGCGGCGCAGCGGGTCGACGACGAGGCCGCCGACCCGGAGCACGGACTCCGGCTGCGCCTCGCCGACGACGGCCCGGGAGCGTCGCAGGACGGCGGCCATCCGCGCGGACAGGTGCTCGACGGAGAACGGCTTGGTCAGGTAGTCGTCCGCGCCCGCGTTCAGCAGCCGGACGATCTCCGCCTCGTCGTCCCTGGCGGTGGCGATGATCACAGGGACGTCGGTGATGCCGCGCAGCATCTTCAGCGCCTCGGAGCCGTCCAGGTCGGGCAGACCGAGGTCGAGGATGACCACGTCGAAACGGATGTGGGCGACCTCGCGCAGCGCCTCCAGCGCCGTACCGACACTGCGCACCGTGTGGGCGGCGTCGGTGAGATGGCGGATCAGCGCCGAGCGTACGAACTGGTCGTCCTCGACCACGAGCACACTTGCCATGCGCCGCACCGTACGCCATGCCGGGGAGCCCCATCCGGCGCCTGTGGACAACTCACACCTGTGGACAACACGGGGGACGGGTGAGGCAGTATGGCCGCGATGCGCAGAGGACTCCTACACGTACTGGCGTGGTCGCTCGCCACGGGCGCGGCGGTCACGCTGTCGTGGTGGGGCGTCCACACGGTGATGGCGGGCACCGCCTACGACCCGCCGCGCGCCCTGCCGATCACGGCCGCCGACGCGACGACCCAGGAGTCCAGGCCGCTGGCGTCGTCGACGGCGCGGTCGACACCGTCGGCGAGCCCGTCGCGCACACCGTCCCGCACCCCGGCGCCGTCCCCCTCGAAGACACCGACGACGACCCCCAGCCCCTCCCCCTCCGCGTCGGGCCAGGTCAAGAGCTACGACACCGAGGGCGGTCGCGCGGTTTTCGACCTCGGCAAGACCTCCGCGACCCTCGTGTCGGCGACTCCGGGCGCGGGCTGGTCGATGCAGGTGTGGAAGACGGAGACGTGGATCCGGGTGGAGTTCGCCTCGGGCGCGGACCGGGTGTCGGTGTTCTGCACCTGGCACGACAGCGCGCCTCGCGTCGAGGTGGGGACGTACTGACGTATCAGCGGGTACCTGTCGCAGGGCCCGCTAGCGGAAGACCGACGGCGGCGGCGCGGGTGACGCGACCGCCGCGGCGTCCGTCACCGGTACGGCCCCTCCCGTGAAGTCGGTGAGGGACTTGCCGTGTTCGAGGCGGCCGGGGTGGGGGTCGGAGGCGGCCCGGCGGGTGAGTTCGGGGACGGGGAGCGGGGCGTCGGAGGCGACCAGGACCGCGTTGCCGAAGCGTTTGCCGCGCAGGACCGTCGGGTCGGCGATCAGCGCGAGGTGCTCGAAGCGGGCGGCTGCCGTGGCGATCTGGCCGCGCAGATGGGCGAGCGGGGGGCCGTCGGCGAGGTTGGCGGCGTACACGGCGGAGGGCTTGAGGGCCCTGCGGACCTCGTCGAGGAACTCCGTCGAGGTCAGGTGGGCCGGCGTGCGGGCCCCGCTGAACACATCCGCGATGACGAGGTCGGCCCAGCCGTCGGGCACCTTGGCGAGCCCTTCGCGGGCGTCCGTCGAGCGCACCCTGATCCGGGCGTTCGGGTCCAACGGCAGCTCTCGGCGGACCAGTTGGACGAGGGCCGCGTCGCGCTCCACGACCTGCTGGGTGGAGCGGGGGCGGGTGGCGGCGACGTACCGGGCGAGGGTGAACGCCCCTCCGCCGAGGTGCACGGCGTGGACGGGCTTACCGGGCGGCGCGACCAGGTCGATGACATGCCCGAGGCGGCGCTGGTACTCGAAGGAGAGGTACGCCGGGTCGTCCAGGTCGAGGTGTGACTGCGGTGCCCCGTCGATCAGCAGCGTCCAGGCACGCGCGCGCTCCCGGTCGGGTATGAGCTCGGCGAGGCCGCCGTCGACGGCTTCTACGACAGCTTCGGCGACCGCCTGGCCGCGCCGGCCGCTCCTGGACTTTCCCATGGGGGCATTGTCGCAAGCGGCGGGCGGTCGTGCCGCTCAGCGGCAGTTGTCCGCCGCCTCGATCAACCGCGCCGCCTCCCCCAGCGCCGCCCGCAGCACCGCCGGGTCCGTCGCCAGGTCGGCCTCGCCCGGTGGCAGCAGCCAGTCCGAGCCCTCCACCGGAGGCTCGGGGTTCAGCCGCAGTCCCCGCCCGTCGGTCTCCGTACAGGTGCTGCCCGGGACGTCCCACGCGGCGGCCGTGCCCGGCGGGACCACGAAGCCGAGGGTGTCGCCGCCGTCGTCGTGGAGGACCGGCCCCACCGCGTCCCCCGCCCCGCGCCGCAGGATGTCGACGGCCTCCAGGCCCTGCCGGGTCGGCACTGTGACGAGGTCGCACCCGGCCTCCGGGGCCGGCGGTTCGCCGCCCCGCGTCAGCGGCGCACACACGTCGATGCTCTGCCTGGTCTCCATCCCGGCCTCCACCACGGAACCCCTCCTCGAAACGAGCGAGTACGGGAGTCGGGCGGCTCCCGGTCCTGTGGAGTTCAACGCCCGGGAGCGTCAACGGCTACGGCGCAAGTCAGCCACAAAGGATGGCAGTTCATGGCAGATCTCGGATGAGATATCCGGTTTGTAGCCAAACCCTGCGTGGCGGGTCGGGCACAGCGGGTACGTTCATGCCCGCTGGAAACAGGGTGTCACACGCATAACTCACCCCGAATCCGGCATGGTTCGACGGTTCGCACGAGAGGACCCGGCCATGGCGTCGTCAACGATGACCTCGTCCCAGTACCCCAGGCCACCGCGGCCGAACATCGCGTTCCGGGAGTTGCGCGGACAGCGCTCCCCGGCCGAGTTCGCCGCGGCGGTGCGCCGGGCCGCCCGCGAGATCGGCGAGCGGGTCAGCTGTGACGCGCGCTATGTGGGCCGGGTCGAGGCGGGTGAGATCCGCTGCCCCAACTACGCGTACGAACGGGTGTTCCTGCACATGTTCCCCGGCCGCACGCTCACCGACCTGGGGTTCGCCCCCCGCTCGTCCGTACGCGGACGCGGGGCGCGCACCACCGAGGTCGCGCCCCCGGCATGCGTCTCGACTCCCGTGCACGCCGCGGGTGAGACACGGGGGGCGGGCGAGCCGTATGACACGCAGGACCCCTACGAGACGTACGACAACGAGGAGAGCGACGTGCTGCGTCGCGCATTCATGACCGGCGGGGGCGCCACGGTGGCCGCCGCCTCACTGACGCCCATCGGGCTCACCGTCCCCCACCCTCGAATCGGCTCGGGCGGGGGGACCCCCGTCGCCGCGGCCGCGGGACGTCCTGTCCGCCGGGTGGGGGCGGGCGATGTGGACGCCCTGGACGAAGCGGTCCGCAGGATCCGGCTGCTGGACGACCGGCACGGCGCCGACGGGCTGTACCGGCGCGCGGCGACGCCGCTGCGCGCCGCCTACGCGCTGCTGGACGCCGGAGCCACCCGGCAGACGACCGCCGACCGCCTGCACTCGGGCGCGGGCGAGCTCGCCATCTCGGTGGGCTGGCTGGCACACGACTCGGGGCGGTACGACGACGCGCGTTCGCACTACGCGGAGGCGCTCGCGACCGCCCGGATGACCGGCGACGCCGCCCTGGAGTCGCACGCCTTCTGCAACATGGCGTTCCTCGCCCGTGACGCGGGGCGCCCGCGGGAGGCGTTGCGCGCCGCGCAGGCCGCGCAGCGCGTCGGGCGTCCGCTGGGCTCCGCGCGGCTGATGTCGCTGCTCGCGCTGCGCGAGGCGGGCGGCTGGGCGGGGCTCGCCGACCGCACCGGCTGCGAACAGGCGCTGGCCCGCGCCCAGGCCCTCTTCGACCGCGGCCCCTCGGACGCCGACCCCGAGTGGATGAGCTTCTACGGCGAGGCCGAACTGGAGGGCCTGGAGGCGCAGTGCTGGTCGACGCTGGGCGACTGGCCGCGGGCGGCCCGCCACGCGCACCGCGCGGCCGAGCTGCAGGACCCCCACTTCAGCCGGAACATCGCCCTGTACACGGCCGAACTGGCGGACGACCTGGCCCGTGGCGGCCGGCCCGACGAGGCCTCGGCGGCGGGGATGCGCGTCCTGGACCTGCTGGGCCAGGTGCAGTCGTCACGGATCCAGTCGATGCTGGCGGGGACGGCGCGGGTGCTGCTGCCGCACCGCAGGGCGTCGGGGGTCTCCACCTTCCTGGAGCGGCACGCGAGCGTGCCGAGATCGGCCTAGCCCGCCAGATGCCCCAGGTCGTTCCAGCTCTCGATCGCCGGCTCGCCGTAGGCCCAGCCCAGGACCGACAGCGACGTCGGGTTCAGCCGGATCCGCGCGGCGAAGTCGAGCGGCAGCCCCAGCCAGCGTGCGCCTATGGACCGCAGGATGTGCCCGTGCGCGAAGACCAGGACGTCCCGGTCCGCCTCGCGGGCCCAGGCGACCACCTCGTCCGCGCGGGCCGTCACCTCGGCGAGCGTCTCGCCCCCGGGCACCCCGTCGCGCCAGATGAGCCAGCCGGGGCGGACGGCGTGGATGTCGGCCGGGGTCATGCCCTCGTACGCGCCGTAGTCCCACTCGAGGAGCGTGTCCCACTCGCTCGCGCGCTCCTTGAACCCGGCGATCTCGCACGTCTCACGCGCGCGTGCCAGCGGACTGGTGCGCACCTCGACCCCGGGCAGACCGTCGAGCGGCGCCCGGTGCAGCCGCTCACCGAGTAGTTTGGCGCCCCTGCGCCCCTCCTCCAGGAGCGGCACATCGGTCCTGCCGGTATGTTTCCCGACCAGCGACCATTCGGTCTGTCCGTGCCGGGCCAGCAGGATGCGCGGTGCCATGAGCGGAGGGACCTTTCAAGGAAAATGCGGGCGGGCCGCACCCATCATCCCGCACGCTGTGCGGGGGCAACCCGGCGGGCGATCTCAGCGTCCTAGAGGGCCGGGGGCCCTCAACAGGGACAAACACATACACCGTAAAGTGGTAAGACCGGGCAACCGGACGCCGCAACAAGAAGGGGGAGGCGATCGGATGCCGCACGCCGAGACACCAGGCACCGAGGCTGCCTCGCAAACCCGTCTGCGCTGGTGGACGGAGCTGCCGCTGATCCTCCTGGTGTACGCCTGCTACTCGGCGGGCCGGCTCCTCGCGCGGGGCGACGTCACGCACGCCGTCGACCACGGTCTGGCGATCCTGAAGGTGGAGAAGTTCCTCCACATCAACGCGGAGCACCCCCTCAACCGCCTGTTCACCAACGAGACCTGGATCGGCGTACCGGCCGACTTCTGGTACGCGTCGCTGCACTACCTGGTCACCCCCGTGATCCTCATCTGGCTGTTCCGCTCCCGCACGGTGCAGTACCGCGCGGCCCGCACCTGGCTGATGACCTCGACGTTCATCGGCCTGATCGGCTTCACCCTGCTGCCGACCTGCCCGCCCCGGCTGCTGTCGGAGAGCTACGGCTTCGTCGACACGATGGCCCAGTACAGCTCGTACGGCTGGTGGGGCGGCGAGGCGAGCGCGCCCCGGGGCATGGGCGGCATGACGAACCAGTACGCGGCCATGCCGAGCCTGCATGTGGGCTGGGCCCTGTGGTGCGGAGTCATGCTGTGGCGCTACGGCGGCACGCGTACGACGAAGGCTCTGGGTGTCGCCTACCCGCTGATCACCACGATCGTGGTGATGGGCACCGCCAACCACTACTTCCTCGACGCCGTCGCGGGCGCCGCCGTCATGGGTGTCGGCCTGCTGCTCGCCCCGTTGGTGCTGCGCGGCGCGGACCGGTTCAAGGCGCGCGCGGCGGTGGTCCTCGCGCCTGCCGCGGCGAGCACTCCCGCCGCACAGGCCTCAATTGTCAGTGCCGGATGCCAGACTTCCGCGGGTGAGCGAATTCCACGGCAGCGCGAGACACGGTTCGCACCAGGAACCGAGCCGAGTGCCTCCCCCACGGAAGCGGGGGACGGCGCTCCGGCAACAGCTCGCTGAGCTGCGCGGCCCCGACGTACCGGCCAAGGCGCTGGATGCCCGCGCCCTGGCCGCCCTCGCCGCCAACCCGGGCTGCAGACGGCGCGCGATCCTGGACGGCGCCGGGGTGAACAAGGCGGCATTGGCGGGCGCACTCGGCTCGCCGTCGGCGTTCGGCCAGTCGCAGTTCGCGCTCACTCGGGGCAACGCGTTCGAGGCGAAGGTGAAGGCGGACGGCGGCGCGGAGCTGCTGCGCCTGGTCCACGAGCGGCTGGACCGGTCCGCCGAGCCGCCCGCCCACGCGCGGGTGCCGGAGCTGACCGCGATCGGCCCCGAGGGGCGCACGGCCCGGACGGCGCTGGCGCTGCGCGAGGCCACCGAGGCGGTCGGCGAGTGGACCCTGCTCGACCACCCGATGCTCGCGCTGGACGTCGCGGGCTCCCCCGCCTTCCTGGAGCCGGACGCGGTGGTCGTGCACCCGGACGGCACGTGGACGGTCGTGGAGATCAAGTCGTTCCCGATGCTGGACGGTTCGGCGGACCCGGCGAAGGTGGGCGCGGCGGCGCGGCAGGCGGCGGTGTACGTGCTGGCGCTGGAGCAGGTCGCGGCGCGTCTCACCCAGGAAAGCGCCCCCGCTCCCGAGGTGCGCGACCGGGTGCTTCTCGTCTGCCCCAAGGACTTCTCCAACCTGCCCACCGCCTCCGCCGTCGACATCCGCAAGCAGCGCGCGGTGACCGGGCGCCAGCTGGCCCGCCTCACCCGTGTCCAGGACATCGCCGAGACGCTCCCCGAGGGCACCTGCTTCGACCCCGCCCGGCCCGCAGAGGAGCTGACGGCGGCCGTCGAGTCGGTCCCGGCGACGTACGCGCCCGAGTGCCTGGCCGCGTGCGAACTGGCCTTCCACTGCCGTGACCGCTCCCGCGCGGCCGGCGCGGTGACGTCCCTGGGCCGGTCCGTGCGGGCCGAGCTCGGCGGCCTGACCACCGTGCCGGACGTCCTGGCCGCGGCCCGGGGAGAGGCCGGGGACGCCGAGGACCCGGCGGTGGCCGCCCTGCGCAGAGCCGCGCGGCTGCGGGCCGAGGCGCTGAGCGCCATGGCGCCGGGAGCGACCGCGCCGGAGGCACCGGCATGTCACTGATCACCACCCTCGCCCGCCTGGAAGCCGTCACCACCGGCCGCGCCCAGCCCTCCGCCACGGTCCGGCACCGGCACCTCTCCGACCGCCCCCTCGTCCTCGTGCCGCTCACCACCGCCGGTGAGGCCGGCGCCCCGCTCGGCGCGCTCGTCGGCACCGACCGGGACGCCCCGCGCCTCCTCGTCGTACCGCAGCCCCGCGACCGCGATCTGCGGTTCGCGTTCCTGGCCGAGCTGGCGGACATCGTGCTGCCGTACATCGACACCTGCGCGGAGGCCGTCGAGGCGGCCGAGCGCAACGAGACCGATCCGGAGACCGGCAAGCGGGTCAAGGTCGAGGTCGAGCTGTGCGCGGACGCCCCGCAGCTGATCGTGCCGAGCCGCGCGGGCATCGACCTCGTACGGCTGCTGGGCCGCTCGATGCGTTTTCGGCGTACGGCCGAGCAGGACCCCGAGTCCCCGCATCCCGCACCACCGCACGTGCCGTTGCTGGGCCGGTGGCTGACCCACTTCGGGGAGCGGGCGCGGGTCCCCGGCTCCTCCCTGCTGCTCGCCGCGACGGAGGTCCTGTCCCGGCACTGGGCGACCGGCCAGTCCACCCTGGAGGACCAGCACCTGGGCGCGCTGCTCGCCTGGATCGACCCGCCGGAGGGCAGGACAGGCGCCGAGGCCGCCCTGGAGGCCGAGCTCGGCCGGGACGCGAAGGGGCAGCTGCTGCACCCGCCGGCCGGTCCCGCCACCGACCCGGCGTTCGACAACAAACTGCTCGCCCCGGCCATCGAGCGCTACGACCGCGCGCGTACCGCCCTCGCCGCCGCCGAGGACGGACTGGAGGCGGACGACCGGCTCGGGGAACTCACCACCGCCGAGCGGGAGATCAGGAAGCTGGTCGAGAGCCGGACCCGGCCCACCTGGGACGCGGTGTGGCGGGGCCTGGACCTGCTGCGGACGCTGCCCGAGGGCGCGCGCGTCGAGGAGCGCTGGACCCGGGACCGCTGGTCCTTCACCAGCCACCGCGACCGTGTCCTGGCCGGCGAGCCCCCGCAGCCGCGCCGCGACGACGCGGTCACCGCCGCCAACAAGCTCGCCACGCGCGAGCGCGAGCAAGCCCGTCTGGAGGCGCAGGAGGCCCTGGACGACCCGCTGGTGATGGCGGGGCGGCGACTGTCCGGGGAGGCGTTCGCGGGAGAGGTCACGGACGTCGTGATGACGTACAGCGAGGGCAAGCGGCCCAGCCCGCGCCCGCTCGTCACGGTCCGCACGGACGACCGGCCCTACCTCGGGGAGCGCGTGAAGGTGTACCGCTCGCTGGGCGGCAAGCCGCAGACGGCCGAGTTCGTCGGGTACGAGAGCGAGGGCGAGGAGGCCGCCCTGATCGTCCTGCGGATCCTCGACAAGATGGGCCGCGGCAAGGAGCCCGAGACCGGGTCCGTGCCGGAGAAGGGCGACCGGCTCTGCTTCACCCTCTTCGAGCACGAGCAGCGCGGCGGCGCGAAGCTGCCCGACCCGGAGGCCACGCCCTGGACGCACGGCGGGCCGCCCGGCGAGGCGGTCACGGAGGCCGCCGACCGCATGACCGAGGAGGATGTTCTGTGACCACGGTCTTCGACCCGGGTACGGCCGCCGCGCAGGCCACCGACGCGATCCTCCACGACACCCTGCACAGCGACAGGCGCGGTGTCGTCGTCGACTCCCCGCCCGGTGCCGGCAAGTCCACGCTCGTCGTCCGCGCGGCACTCGAACTGGCCGAGGCGGGGCGCCCGCTGATCGTCGTCGCGCAGACCAACGCCCAGGTCGACGATCTGGTGCTGCGGCTCGCGGAGAAGAACCCGGAGCTGCCGGTCGGCCGTCTGCACAGCAGTGACACGGACGCGTACGACAAGGCGCTGGACGAGCTGCCGAACGTACGGACGTCGGCGAAACCGGCGGACCTGGCCGGTCTCCCGGTCACCCTGTCCACCGCCGCGAAGTGGGCGCACGTCAAGGTCGACGAGCCGTGGCGGCACGCGATCGTCGACGAGGCGTACCAGATGCGCTCGGACTCGCTGCTGGCCGTGGCCGGGCTGTTCGAGCGGGCCTTGTTCGTGGGCGACCCGGGGCAGCTGGACCCCTTCGCGATCGTGGGCAGCGAGCAGTGGGCGGGGCTGTCGTACGACCCGTCGGCGTCGGCGGTGACGACCCTGCTGGCCCACAACCCGGAGCTGCCGCAGCACCGCCTCCCGGTGTCCTGGCGGCTCCCGGCGTCGGCGGCACAGCTGGTCTCCGACGCGTTCTACCCGTTCACGCCGTTCCGCAGCGGCACGGACCACGGTGACCGGAGCCTCGCCTTCGCGGTCGCGTCGGACGGCTCCGGCCCCGACCGGGTGATCGACGAGGCGGCCCGGTCGGGCTGGGGCCTGCTGGAGTTGCCCGCGCGGCACACTCCGCGCACCGATCCGGAGGCGGTGCGGGCGGTGGCGACGGTCGTGCGCCGGCTGCTGGACCGGGGTGGCGCGGCGACCTCGGAGCGCTCACCGGACCCGGCGCCCCTCACCGCCGACCGTGTCGCCGTCGGCACGGCCCACCGCGACCAGGCGGCGGCCGTCCGCGCGGCCCTCGCCGAGCTGGGCGTCACGGAGGTGACGGTCGACACGGCGAACCGTCTCCAGGGCCGCGAGTACGACGTCACGGTCGTCCTGCACCCCCTCTCCGGCCGCCCCGACGCCACCGCCTTCCACCTGGAGACGGGCCGCCTCTGCGTCCTCGCCTCCCGCCACCGGCACGCGTGCATCGTGGTCTGCCGGGCGGGCGTGAGCGAACTGCTGGACGACTATCCGTCGACGGAACCGGTGCAGCTGGGGACGGTGGTGAAGTTCCCGGACGGCTGGGAGGCGAACCACGCGGTGCTGGCGCGTCTGGCGGAACACCGAGTCGGATGGCGCCCTTGAGCTGCCGCCCTACGGCACCTGCGCGGCAAACGGCGAGGCCAGTGCCACCCCTCGCCGGACGGAGTCCGGCACGCCGCCGGAGGCGGCTGATGAATACAGCCCCGACGGCTGGGAGGCGAACCACGCGGTGCTGGCGCGTCTCGCGGAACACCGGGTCGGGTGGCGCCCTTGAGCTACCGCTACAGCACGTGTGTGGCAGGCGACGAGGCCAGTGCCGCCCCTCGCCGGGAACACAAGGTGAGCTGGAGGCCTTGAGCTGGCTTTGCCGCGCTCTTGCGCGGCCACGAGACAATGGACGACGGCCCACTCCCGACGGGCGGGTCATCGGCAACGTACGAGGAGGAGAAGACATGGCGGAGCCCACGCCGCGTCGGCACGAACCGCGGCTACGCCCCGCGCCCCTGCTCTTCGAGCCCGCGGAGGTGGCCTCCGATCCGGAGCACTTCTTCGACCTGGAGTCCATCGACGATCCCCGGGCGCTGCTGGCCCGGGCGACGGAGCTGACGCATGCCTTCCGCGCGGCGACGGACCGTGCCGTGGAGTTCCAGGCGCTCGCGGCGGCCCAGCTCGCGGACCCGCGGCGGTTCGACCGGCTGACGGCGGCGGACATCGCGGAACGGGCCGAGTGGACCGAGGACTATGCCAAGAAGATGATCGAGTTCGGCCGGGACCTGATGCGGGGTGCCGAGGGCCGGGGCACCATCGACCCTGCGTAAAGCTCTGGCATATGCCAGGCGGGCAAGATACTCCCCCGCACCCTCCCCTGTCCCGGTTTCCGGCAACCCTCCGAAACGGCACGCTCACGCCCGGTACACCTTGAGGCATGAGCGACACACGCAAGGAGCTCTTCGCCGACCGTTCCGACGTCTACGGCGTCACCCCGGACGGGGCCGAGTGGCTCGCCTCGGCAGGAACGTATCCGCGGAGCACGCTGGCCCTGTGGAGGGACCGGCCGGGCGCGCCCGTCGTCCTGCCCTGCGGTACCGCCTTCGACGTCGTGAGCGTGCCCGCGATCTTCGGGCGCCGGATGCTCGACCAGCTGTGGGGCGAGGGGCCGGGCTCGGGGCCGGTCGCGGTGTTCCGTGGGCGGACCCTGCTGTTCGCCGCGCCGGGCACGGCGCATCGGCTGCCCTCGCTGCTGCGGTGGGAGGAGTTCGGCCGTACGGGAGCGGTTCCGCCGCTGCTGTGCCATGGCGCCGGAGACGCGGTGACCGTCCCCGCCCCGAGGCCGACGGAGGCCGCCCCGACCCCGTTCGACAGCCGCTGGCTCGTCGCCCCCGACACCCGCCACCCCTGGCTGCCGGGCCCCGAGATCCTGCTGTGGGCGGCCGTCCGAGCGGCCCGCGCTGCCGTGCGGATATCGATTTTTCCTCCCGCCGATCAGGATGCTAAGGTCTACGACGTCAGCAGGCGCCGCTAGCTCAGTTGGTTAGAGCAGCTGACTCTTAATCAGCGGGTCCGGGGTTCGAGTCCCTGGCGGCGCACAGACAACGAAGGCCTCTCACTCAGGTGGGGGGCCTTCGTCATGGGCGGGCGAGATCTCTCCGGCGCGGCAGAGGCGGCCGGGGGTCCGGGGGTTGTCCCCCGGGGGATACAGCATCAGCGGGTCCGGGGTTCGAGTCCCTGGCGGCGCACAGACAACGAAGGCCTCTCACTCAGGTGGGGGGCCTTCGTCATGGGCGGGCGAGATCTCTCCGGCGCGGAAAGCGCGAACCGGCCTCGCTGTCGTCATTTCTTCGCGGCTTCGCCGCGCGTGGTGGGGGCTCCGCCGCTCACACCCCCGTTCGGCCGACCGCAGTGGCCGTCGCCCGGGAGCTCACCGGGTCGCGATCCGCACCGTCCACTGTCCCGAAGCCGTGCGGTCCTCCACCTCCACTCGTACGTCTGTGCCCGGCACCGTGAAGCTTTCGCCTAGGGCGACGGGGGCGTCCGCGAGGGGTGGGTAGACCGAGGTTTCCCAGCAGGCCTCGGTGCGGGGGTGGGCGTCGAGGACCTGGACCGGGCCGCCACCAGAGGGGGAGCCGGCGTTCACGCGGTAGACGAGCACGCCCTCGCGGCAGGTCGCCGTGTCGTTGCCGACCGCGCCGCGCGCCTCGAAGCCGAGGGCACTGTCGGGCCCGGTCCTGACCACCGCGAGCTTGGTGCCGCGGCCCAGGCCGAAGGAAGCCGCCCCTGCCGTACCGGCGCCCGCGCCCGCACCCGCCCCGAGCGGCTCCAGCGTCAGCCGTGTCGAGCCCCGCACACACGCCACCTGCCGCGGCTCCAGCCAGCCCAGCTTCCACTTGTGCCAGGCGAACAGGTCCGGCGAGAGTCCGAACTGGCTGCCCATCAGGTCCCAGTCGCCGACGAACGTGTCCCAGTCCCCCTTCCCGTCCACGGGGCGGTGGTAGAGATCGGGCAGGTCGAAGACATGACCGGTCTCATGAGCGAGCACCAGCCGGTCCGGCGGATGCTGCTCGAAGACCGTGACGACCCGGCGGATGTCCGTGCCGTCGGCCCGCAACGGGACGTCCAGGTTGACGACCTTCGTCGCGTCGGAGTCCACGCCGGGCGCGTCCGGATCGGCGACGAAGTAGACGACGTCGTACCGGGAGAAATCCACCAGCCCGTCCACCGCGGTCAGCGCGTCGCGCAGATAGGCGGCGCGGTGGGACGCGCTCCAGTCGCGCTGTATGGCGTACGCCGTGGACGGCTGCGGCATCCGGATCCACTGCCGCAGCGGATGCGGGCGCAGCGTGAACTTGCCGTAGGAGGCCTGTTCGAAGAAGCGGCTGGTGGCCGGGAAGTGGTCGGCGGCCAGTTCGTCGGGCGTGGTGCGCGGGGTCGCGTCCGGGAAGGACAGGAACACCATCACCGCGTCCAGCGCGCGGGCCGGGCGCGGATAGGCGGTGTTCCAGGTGTCCAGACCCTCGGAGTGGTGCGCCTGAGTGCGGGTCAGGGCACAGGGTTCGGCCGAGAAGGGTTCGGCGGCCGACGGACCGGTGATGAGAGAGGTGGCGGCCAAAGCCGACATGGTGGTGAACAAGGCCGCGGTGCTGCGCAGTCGAGGGCGCTGGAAAGGGCGCGGCACAGAGACCTCCGGGTGCGGTTCGCGGGACACCGCACCCAGCCTGTGTGAGATTGTCGTACTACGCCCTGTTTGTCTGCACCAGACGAGTGAGTACGGCGAAGAACCGTCAGAAGCGACACCCCGAATCGCTCACGGAACGTCACACCTGGTCGGGCGCCCCAACAAGCCGTCCAGGTGCGGGCAGAAACGATCTGCCAGAAGGGCCGGTTGTTCCGGGACACCGGACGGTGGCTGGAAGGGGTGGGGGCCAGCCTCTATGATCGGCACACTTTCCTGCACGGACAGAGATCGAGTGCACTGCGGGAGCGAACGGTGAGCGGAACCTCCGAAGGGCCGGCGCCCGCGGCAGATCTCGACCGGGCGGTCGTCACGGACAGTGACTTCAGTGCGTCTCCTCGTACAGAACCCCCGACGTACCAATCGGCGTTCGCGGCCGCGCCGCTGGCCATGGCCGTCGTGGACCGCGAGGGTCTGGTCGTCGGCGCCAACGAGACGCTGGGCGAACTCCTCGGCAGCGTGCCCGAGGCGCTGGCCGGGCAGGTCGCCGCCGAGCTGGTGGATCTGGCCTCGGACGCGCGGACCTGGCACGCGTACCAGGAAGTGCTGCGCGGCCGGCAGGCCAGGCTGCGGTGCACCCGCCGGCTCAAGCACCCGGACGGCCAGTCCGTATGGGTGCAGGTGACGGTGGCGCCGCTGGGCACGGGTGAGCCCGGTGTGCTGCTGTCCCTCGCCGACATCAGCACACAGCGCGAACTCCAGGCCCGGCTGCGGCACTTGCAGATGCACGATCCGGTGACCCGGCTGCCCAACCGGACCCTGTTCTTCGAGCGCCTGTCGGCCGCGCTGGAGGTGGAGTCGTACGCGCAGGGCGGCACCGGGCGGATCGGGCTCTGCTATCTCGACCTCGACGGCTTCAAGGCGATCAACGACACCCTCGGCCACCGGGTCGGCGACCGGCTGCTGGCGGCGGTGGCGGAACGGCTGACCCGCTGCGCCGACGAGGCGGGCCTCACCCGCGGCAGCGCGCCACTGGTGGCCCGACTGGGCGGCGACGAATTCGCCCTGCTCGTCGAGGACTCCACCGGCACCGACCAGCTGGCGGACCTGGCCGAGGCCGTACTGAAGGCGATCCAGGCGCCCTTCGACATCTCCGGGCGCCGGCTCTCGGTCTCCGCGTCGATCGGCGTCGTGGAACGGCACGCGGCCGGCACCACCCCCACCGCCCTGGTCCAGGCCGCCGACACGACGCTGTACTGGGCGAAGGCCGACGGCAAGGCCCGCTGGACGCTCTTCGACCCGGAGCGCAACGCCCACCGGATGACCCGCCAGGCGCTCGCCTCCACGCTCCGGCCGGCCATCGAGCGCGGTGAGTTCACGCTCGAGTACCAGCCACTGGTCGGCATGGAGGACGGCCGTCTGCGGGGCGTCGAGGCGCTGGTCCGCTGGAACCACCCGCAGTTCGGCATGCTGACGCCGAATCGGTTCATCGGATTGGCCGAGGAGGACGGTTCGATCGTTCAGCTCGGCCGCTGGGTGCTGGCCACCGCCTGCCGCCAGGCGCGGCAGTGGCAGCTGGACCACCCCGGTGAGCCGCCGATCTTCGTCAGCGTGAACGTCGCGGTCCGCCAGGTCTGGGACTCCGACCTCGTCGAGGACGTCGCCGAGATCCTCGCGGAGACGGGCCTGGCCCCGGGCCTGCTGCAGCTGGAGCTCACGGAGTCGGCGGTCATGGGCTCGGCCGGCCGCCCCCTCCAGGCGCTCCAGGCCCTCAGCGACATGGGCGTCCACATCGCCATCGACGACTTCGGCACCGGCTACTCCAACCTCGCCTACCTCAGCCGTCTCCCGGTCGCGGTCCTGAAGCTGGACGGCTCCTTCGTGCGGGGCTTCCAGTACGAGGGGACGGGCGCCCCGCCCAACCCGGCCGACGAGGTCGTGGTGGAGGCGATGATCCAGCTGGCCCACCGGCTGGGGCTGACCGTCACCGCGGAGTGCGTCGAGACCTCGGCCCAGGCCTCCCGGCTGCGCCGCATCGGCTGCGACACCGGCCAGGGGTGGCTGTACTCGCGGCCGGTGGCGCCGGATCGTATCTCCGAGTTGATGAGCGGTCAGACCGCCGGCAACCCGTAGGCGTCGGCGATCAGTTCGTAGCTGCGCAGCCGCAGCTCCGCGCTGTGGGCGTGGGAGGTGAGCATGAGCTCGTCGGCGCCCGTGCGCTTCTGGAGGTCGTCCAGGCCGGCGCGGACCTCGTCCACCGAGCCGTGGATGACGTTGGCGTTCCAGGACGTGATGAAGTCGCGTTCCATCGGGCTGAAGTCGTAGGCCTCGGCCTCTTCGGGGGTGGGGACCAGGCCCGGGCGGCCGGTGCGCAGGCGGACCATGTTGAGGCTCGCGGCGAGGACCTGGCGGCGGGCCTCCTTCTCGTCGTCCGTGGCGAGGGCGGAGACGCCGATGAGGGCGTACGGCTCCTTCAGGACCGCGCTCGGGCGGAAGGACTCGCGGTAGAGGTCCAGGGCCGGGACGGTGTTCTGCGCCGAGAAGTGGTGGGCGAAGGCGAACGGCAGGCCGAGGGTGGCGGCGAGGCGGGCGCTGAAGCCGGAGGAGCCGAGGAGCCAGATCGGGGGGCGGTGCGGGGACTGGACGCCGCCGGGGGACGTCGACTGGATGGGGCCGGGGACCGCGTGGATACGGCGGTAGGGGTGACCGTCGGGGAAGTCGTCGTCCAGGAAGCGGGTCAGCTCGACGAGCTGCTCGGGGAAGTCGTCGGCGCCCTCGTTGAGCGTGTTCGTGCGGCGCAGGGCCGCTGCCGTGGCGCCGTCGGTGCCGGGGGCGCGGCCGAGGCCGAGGTCCACGCGGCCCGGGGCCATCGCCTCCAGGGTGCCGAACTGCTCCGCGATCACCAGCGGGGCGTGGTTGGGCAGCATGACGCCGCCCGAGCCGAGGCGGATGCGGGTGGTGTGGGCGGCGAGGTGGGCGAGGATCACGGCGGGGGACGAGGAGGCGACGCCGGGCATGGAGTGGTGTTCGGCGACCCAGTAGCGGTGGAAGCCGCGGGACTCCGTCAGTTTGGCCAGGTCGACGCTGGTGCGCAGGGCGTCCGTGGCGGTGCGGCCGGCACCTACGGTGACCAGGTCCAGTACGGACAGGGGGACGGGGGCGGTGCCGTGGATCGTTCCCCGAATCTCGTCTGCCGTCACTGTGGTGCCTCCTGTGGTGGGTGCCGTGCGCTGTCCTTCGGCGTGTAACAGGAGGGTGGCTCCGGTTATTCCTTCGCCCCCGCCGCCCCTACCCATCCCCGTCCCTGGGGGCTGCCGCCCCCAGACCCCCGCTTCGGCCCTGAAGGGGCCTCGTCCTCAAACGCCGGACGGGCTGGTTGGTCAGCCCGTCCGGCGTTCGAGGAGCGGGGTCGCGTCCTACACCTGGACGATCGGCTCCTTGGTGAACAGGGAGCCCAGGGTCGGGGCGTTGACCCTGCGGTCGGTCAGGCGTAGGCCCTCCCAGACTGTGACCTGGTTGGCGGTGAGGACCGGTTTGCCGAGTTCCTTCTCCAGGGCGGGGAGGTGGGCGGCGGTGTGCAGGGCCGTGTCCGGGAGGAGGATCACGTCCGCGTCGGGTGTGTCGGCCGACCTCGCCAGGGCGAAGACCTCCTTCTCGCCCCAGGTGCCGACCTCGGCCGCCGTGACGATCCCGGCGCCCTTCACACCGGTGACCTCCAGGCCGCCCGCCCGCAGGAACTCCGCGAACAGTGCCGCCACGTCGTCCGGGTAGGTCGCCCCGACCGCGACCCGGTGTGCCCCGACCTCCCGGGCCGCGTGCACGAAGGCGAAGGAGGTGGAGGAGGCCGGCAGGCCCGCCGTAAGGGCGAGGCTGCGCACCTGCTCGTGGGCGCCCTCCCAGCCGTAGACGAAACTGCCGCTGGTGCAGGCCCACACCACGGACTCGGCGCCCGCCATGCGCAGTTGCTCGACACCTGCCGCGAGCCGTTCGGCGGAGCCCATGCGGCGCAGGGCGTCGGGACGGTGGGCGTCCTCGCCGATGTCGGTGTGGACCACGTCGAGGCGGACGTCGCTGCCCAGGAGCTGCTCGATGCGCGGATAGTCGTCCTCGGCGGAGTGGCCGGGGTAGAGAAATCCGAGTGCGGTCATGACCAGCCTTCCTGCTGCTCTTCTTTCGGCTGCTTCTCTTGCGGGAACACGGGGCCGGACCGTGCCGCCGGATCGACCAGCGCCTGGTACGGCCCCACTGCCCGGGTACCCAGTCGGCGCAGCGCCGCCCACATCGTGACCTGGTTGGCCGAGATCACCGGGATGCGCAGTTCCGCCTCCAGTTGCGGGATGACGTCGTAGGTCGGGAGGTTGGTGCAGCTGATGAACAGGGCGTCGGCGCTGTGGCGGACGGCCTTGTGGGCCATGGCGACGACCTCCCGGTACGGGACCTTCCAGATGTGCCTGGTCAGGCCCATGAAGGCGCAGCCGGTGACCGCGATGCCCGCCTCGGCGACGTACTCCTCCAGGGCCCGGGTCACCGACACGGTGTACGGCGTCACCAGGGCGACCCGGTGTACGCCGAGGTCGATCAGCGCCTCCAGAAGTGCGCCGGAAGTGGTCACGGACGGGACCGCGCCCGCCCTCGTCATCGCCTCGCACATCGCCCGCTCCCCGGCGACCCCGCCGACGAAGCTGCCGGAGGTGCAGGCGTAGGCGACGACCTCGGGCGTGATGGCGTTCAGGGTGCGTACCGCGTCGTGCAGTGTCTCGTGCTCGCTGACGAGACGGGCCAGGTCGAGGCTGACCTCGACGGGGACGTACGGCGTGCGGGTCAGATGGAGCGACACCTCGTCGGGGACCCAGCGCCACAGCTCGCGGTCCAGCGCGAAGTCGAAGGGAGCGACGACACCTACACCGCGCTGGGGGCGCGGTCCACCAAGAAAGGAGAGGTCCATGGCAGGCACCGGCCTCACGGTGAGAGACGGGGGGACAACGGACCGTACGCGCGCCCGTGTTGACGAAGGTAGGTTCGGGTGCGAGCGTGGTCAATCCGCGCATGTCAGACGCCTGTGGAGGAACGGCTTCGGATGACCGCCCCCACCCTTCTCGTCCTGGACGCCGATCCCCTCCCCCGCCTCGGCAGTCTCACCGGCCGCGCCCGCGTCGAGCACACGGACGCGTCGGCGCTGGCCGAGCGGCTGCCGTACGCCGATGTCCTGCTGGTCTGGGACTTCACCTCCCACGCCGTGCGCGCGGCCTGGCCGGGTGAGGGGCCCCGGCCACGCTGGGTGCACACGGCGAGTGCGGGTGTGGACCATCTGATGTGCCCCGAACTCGCCGCGTCCGACACGGTGGTGACCAATGCGCGCGGTGTCTTCGACCAGCCCATCGCGGAGTACGTCGCCGCTCTCGTTCTCGCGATGGCGAAGGATCTGCCCCGGACGCTGGACTTCCAGCGGGAGGGTGTGTGGCGGCACCGGGAGTCGCGGCGGGTGGCGGGGACGCGGGCGGTGATCGTCGGGTCGGGGCCCATCGGGCGGACGATCGCCCGCACGCTCAAGGCACTTGAGATCACCACGGCCGTCGTCGGCCGTACCCCGCGCACCGGCATCCACGGTCCGGGCGACCTGGACCGGCTGATCGCCCGCGCGGACTGGGTGATCGCGGCGGCGCCGTTGACCGAGCAGACGGACGGGATGTTCGACTCGCGGCGGTTCGGGGTGATGCAGCCGTCGGCGCGGTTCGTGAACGTCGGGCGTGGCCGGCTCGTCGTCGAGGACGACCTGGCGGACGCGCTGCGCAAGCGGTGGATCGCGGGTGCGGCGCTGGATGTCTTCGCGGACGAACCCCTCGGCCCCGACAGCCCGTTGTGGCAGGTCCCGGATCTGATCGTGTCCCCGCACATGAGCGGCGACACGATCGGCTGGCGGGAGGAACTCGGCTCGCAGTTCCTGGAGTTGTACGACCGCTGGGCGGCGGGCAAGCCACTGCTGAACGTGGTCGACAAGAAGCGCGGATACGTACCGGGGCACTGACGGCGCCACGTCACAGAGAGCCGGAGGGGCGGATGACGGAGCTCACCGAACTGACCGCAGTACAGCTCGTCGACGGTTACCGCAAGGGCGAGTTCAGCCCCGTCGAGGTGACCCGGGCGGCCCTGGAGCGGGCCGAGCGGATCCAACCGGAGGTGAACGCGTTCGTTCGGATCACCGCCGAGGAGGCGCTCGCGCAGGCCCGGGAGTCGGCGGACCGCTGGCGGCGCGGTGAGCCCGCGGGGCTGGTCGACGGGGTGCCGGTCACGGTGAAGGACATCCTGCTGATGCGGGGCGCCCCGACTCTGAAGGGCTCCAAGGCGCTGTCGGAGAAGGGCCGTTGGGACGAGGACGCGCCCTCCGTGGCCCGGCTGCGTGAGCACGGCGCGGTGTTCCTGGGCAAGACGACGACGCCCGAGTTCGGCTGGAAGGGTGTCACGGACTCGCCGCTGTCCGGGGTCACCCGCAACCCGCACGACCCCTCACGCACCGCGGGCGGTTCCAGCGGCGGCGCGGCGGCGGCCGTGGCGCTCGGCGCGGGCCCGCTGGCGCTGGGCACGGACGGGGGTGGCAGTGTGCGCATCCCGGCGGCCTTCTGCGGGATCTTCGCGCTGAAACCGACGTACGGGCGGGTGCCGCTGTATCCGGCGAGCGCGTTCGGCACGTTGGCGCATGTGGGGCCGATGACGCGGGACACGGCCGACGCGGCGCTGATGCTGGACGTCATCGGGGCGCCGGACGCGCGGGACTGGTCGGGAATGGGACCAAGTGCCGTTTCCCACCAGGGCGTTCTGCGGGAAGGCGTACGGGGTCTGCGGATCGCCTACTCCCCTTCCCTCGGCGGACAGGTGCGGGTGCAGCCGGGGGTCTCGGCGGCGGTGCGGCGGGCGGTGGAACGGCTGGCCCGGCTCGGCGCGTATGTCGAGGAGACCGACCCCGACCTCACCGACCCGGTGGACGCCTTCCACACCCTGTGGTTCAGCGGGGCGGCCCGGGTGACCCAGCATTTCGGGCCGTATCAGCGGGAGTTGCTCGATCCGGGGCTGCGGGAGATCTGCGGGCTCGGGGCGCGGTACAGCGCGCTGGACTATCTCGCCGCGGTCGACGTCCGCATGGACCTCGGGCGCCGGATGGGCCGTTTCCACGCGTCGTACGACCTGCTGGTGACGCCCACGGTGCCGATCACGGCTTTCGAGGCGGGCGCGGAGGTGCCGAAGGGCTCGGGACATCGGCGGTGGACGGGGTGGACTCCGTTCACGTACCCCTTCAACATGACCCAGCAGCCGGCCGCGTCGGTCCCGGTGGGGGTGGACGGCGACGGACTGCCGGTGGGGCTCCAGATCGTGGCCGCCCGGCACCGGGACGATCTGGTGCTACGGGCGGCTCATGCGCTGGACGCGGTCACACCCTCCGGAAGCTGAGCGTCTCCCCCGACGCCCCTGACCGCCAGAGGTCGTTGCACGCCTCGGCCAGCTCCGCCAGCCCCTCCACCACCTCTCCCCAGACGATGCCGGGCACCCAGCCCACGTCGCCGTTGAGGAGCAGGTTGTTGCGCTCGTAGAAGAGGGCCAGGTCGACCACCGTCGTGCCCGCGCGGACCTCGCGGTCGTAGCCGTAGGACTTGGTGCCCAGTTCCGTACCCGCGAAGGAGAAATAGCAGAGATCTCCAGGAATGGGGGTGACTGTCGGATTTTCCAGGGGCGGCTCCGATTCCGCGAAGGGCGGGAAAAGGGCATAGATCTCATTGCGGGCATATTTCGCGTGATAGACGTCGCCGGCCAGCGGGAGGGAATCCCAGACGGCCGCGCAGGTGATCGGCGCACGATCGTCCAGCAGCTTTGCCGTACCGGTGATCCCCCGCTTGACCAGCGAGACTTCGATGTAGCGGTCAGCCATACGTTCCATGGTCCCCCGCCGGTCAAGGGCGCCTCGGTCAGGATCGGGCTCGAATCGGTCGGCATAAGTCGCATCCGGTCGGGTAGCCGCGCCGCCATGGCTCCACCGATACGAAACGACATTCGAAACGACGTTCGGACCGACAGAAGCACGCCCGGAACCACTCGCCGATCGCTGCTCGCGGGGGTGGCGGCGCTCGGTGCGCTGGGGGCCGCGGGCTGCTCGCGGGTGGCCACGGCGTCCACGACGGACGGCGGTGATCTGCTCGAACGCCTCAGGGCGGCAGGTGTCGTACGGCTGGGAATCGCCGGCGAGATCCCCTTCGGCTACATCGACAAGGACGGCGAGCTGACCGGCGAGGCGCCCGAGCTCGCGAAGGCCGTCTTCAAGCGGCTGGGGGTCGACCGGGTACAGCCCGTGCCCACCGAGTTCGGGTCGCTCATTCCGGGGCTGAACTCACAGCAGTTCGATGTGGTCGCCGCCGGGATGTATGTGAATCCCGAGCGCTGTGACCAGGTCATCTTCGCCGACCCGGACTATCAGATGCTCGATTCGTTCATCGTGCGCAAGGGCAATCCCAAGGGGCTGCACGACTACAAGGACGTCGTCGAGAAGAAGGCCAGGTTCGCCACCGGGACCGGGTATGCCGAGATCCAGTACGCCGTCGACGCGGGGTACAAGGAGAGCGACATCCTCATCGTCCCCGACCAGGTCGCGGGGCTGAACGCCGTCGAGTCCGGGCGGGCCGATGTCTTCGCCGGTACCGCGCTCACCACCCGCGAGGTCGTCAAGAAGTCCGCCAAGACCGAGGCCACCAAGGCCTTCGCGCCCCTGGTGGACGGCAAGCCGCATGTCGACGGGGGCGCGTTCGCGTTCCGGCTGACCGAGACGAAGCTGCGGGACGCCTTCAACGTGGAGCTGCGGAAGCTGAAGAAGAGCGGGGAGCTGTTCCGGATCCTGCGGCCCTTCGGGTTCACCGAGGCCGAGATGACCGACCTCACCGCGAAGGAGCTGTGCGGCGGATGACCACCGGACTGTGTGAACTCGTACTCAAGGGCGTGTGGACGACCGTCCAACTGCTCGTCTTCAGCGCCCTGCTGGCGGCCGCCGTCTCGTTCGTCGTCGGTGTCGCGCGCACCCATCGACTGTGGATCGTGCGCTTCCTCGCCGGCTTCTACACCGAGGTGTTCCGCGGGACCTCGGCGCTCATCATGATCTTCTGGGTGTACTTCGTGCTGCCGATCTCCTTCGGCTGGCAGCTGGTGCCGATGTGGGCGGGCACGCTGGCGCTCGGGCTCACCTACGGCGCGTACGGCTCGGAGATCGTGCGCGGCGCCCTGAGCGCGGTCGACCCGGCGCAGAAGGAGGGCGGGATCGCGCTCAGCTTCACGCCCTGGCAGCGGCTCAGGCTGATCCTGCTGCCGCAGGCGGTGCCGGAGATGATCCCGCCGTTCTCCAACCTGCTGATCGAGCTGCTCAAGGGCACCGCGCTGGTGTCGATCATCGGCATGAGCGACCTGGCGTTCAGCGGCAACCTGGTGCGGCTGGCGCTTCAGGAGAGCCAGGAGATCTACACGTATCTGCTGGTCATCTACTTCGTGATCGCCTTCGCTCTGACCCGCCTGATGCGTGGCCTGGAGAAGAAGCTGAAGTCGGGCGTCGGCAAGGAACCGGAGCGCGGGGTGACCGCACATGAGCTGAAGCGGGCCGAGACGACGGGCGTCGGAGGTGGTGTCGCGTGAAGTGGGACTGGGGAGCGGTCGGCGACTTCATGCCGCAGTTCTGGGACGGCCTGCTGGTCACCCTGCAGGCGCTGGCGCTGGGCTCGGTGATCTCCTTCGTGCTGGGCCTGGTGTGGGCGCTGCTGATGCGGGCGCCGACCCGGTGGGTGACCTGGCCGGTGGGCGCGGTCACCGAGTTCATCCGGAACACCCCGCTGCTGGTGCAGCTGTTCTTCCTCTTCTACGTACTGCCCGAGTGGGGTCTGACGTTCTCGGCGCTGACCACCGGCGTCTTCGCGATCGGCCTGCACTACTCGACGTACACGATGCAGGTCTACCGGGCCGGCATCGAGGCGGTGCCCGTCGGCCAGTGGGAGGCCGCGACGGCACTGAACCTGCCGGTGACCAGGACGTGGCGGGTGGTGATCCTGCCGCAGGCGATCCGCCGGGTCGTCCCCGCGCTCGGCAACTACGTCATCGCCATGCTGAAGGACACGCCGCTGCTGATGGCGATCACCGTCCTTGACATGCTCGGACAGGCGCGGCTCTTCTCCCAGGAGCACTTCCAGTTCACCGAGCCGCTGACCGTGATCGGCGTGGCCTTCATCCTCATCGCCTATCTGGCCTCCCTCCTCGTGCGAGCCCTGGAGCGTCGTCTTGTCCACTGACATCGAGCAGACCCCCGACATGAACCCCGCCGACAAGCGGCCCGGCGGCGAGCTGATCCGCCTGGAGCAGGTCACCAAGCGGTTCGGGGACAACACCGTCCTGGACCATCTGGACTTCTCCGTCGAGGCCGGCAAGCACGTCACCCTCATCGGGCCCTCCGGATCGGGCAAGACCACGATCCTGCGGCTGCTGATGACGCTGACCAAGCCCGACGAGGGGATCATCACCGTCGACGGGCAGCAGCTGTTCCCCGCGCCGGAGAAGCAGGTCCGCGAGATCCGCAAGCAGATAGGCATGGTGTTCCAGCAGTTCAACCTGTTCCCGAACATGTCGGCGCTCAGGAACATCACCGAGGCGCCCGTCACCGTGCTCGGCATGTCCAAGGACGAGGCGGAGGCGCGCGCGCTCGAGCTGCTCGACCTGGTGGGCCTGGCCGACAAGCGCGACGCCCGCCCCTCCCAGCTCTCCGGCGGCCAGCAGCAGCGGGTGGCGATCGCGCGGGCGCTGGCGATGCGGCCGAAGGTGCTGCTGCTGGACGAGGTGACCTCCGCGCTGGACCCGGAGCTGGTCGCGGGCGTCCTGGACGTGCTCCGGGACATCGCCCACACCACCGACATCACGATGCTCTGTGTGACCCACGAGATGAATTTCGCCCGGGACATCTCGGACCAGGTCCTGATGTTCGACTCCGGGCGGATCATCGAGTCCGGTCCGCCGGAGCAGATCTTCAGCGAGCCGGCGAAGGACCGGACACGGGAATTTCTCAGCGCGGTGCTCTGACTACAAGAAGTGAAGGGCCCGATGTGCGAGGTCCCGTCGATGGGGCATGACTTTGGCATATGCCAACGGGCCAGCGCCGCTGCTGAGAGGGATGGAATATCGTCAACAGGCCCTCACTTCAAGCCTCTTGCCCGTTATCGTGGAGAGGATTAGCTGTCCGGATTACGGCCCCAGTTGTAGAGCGACTGAGCGCAGGGGGAAGACCGTGGCGCTGAAGCACGAGCCGACCGCGCCGAACCACTCGGCCCAGGACGCGCTGCGCGTCCTGGAGGCCGTGGCGCGGCACACCACCGGAGTCACCGATACCGAGCTCGCCAAGCAGACCGACATCGACCCGGAGCGCCTGACCACGCTCCTGCTGATGCTGCGCCGCGAGGGCTACGTCGAGCAGGTCGCCGACGGCGCGTACGTCACGGGGGACGCGCTGACCCGTCTCGGTTCCGCGCACGACCGTGAGCAGGCCTTGCGCGAGACGCTCCAGCGCACGCTGGACCGGCTGCGCGACTCGGTCGGCGCTGCCGTCTATCTCAGCCGTTACGTGGACGGCGAGGTCACCATCACCCAGTACGCGGACGGGCCCACGACCCCGGTGGTCAACGAGTGGGTCGACTTCCGCTACTCCGCCCACGCCACCGCGCTCGGCAAGAGTCTGCTGGGCCAGCTGGACAACAACAGCCGCCGCGACCACCTCTCCCGGCACAAGATGGCCCGCCTCACCTCGCGGACCATCACCAGCGACAAGCTCCTGCTGTCCCGCCTGGAGTCCCAGCCGCCGACGGTGCCCCACCTCGACCTCCAGGAGTACGCGGTGGGCACGGTCTGCGCGGCCGTCCCGATCACCGCGGGCTCATCGGTGGGCTGCCTGGCCCTCTCCCTCCCCGTCGAGCACGCCCACCGGCTCCGCCAGGCGGCGGACGCCCTGAACAGGAACGCGGCCCCGGTACTGCTCAGCCTCGCCATCTGAGGCCCCCCACCGGTGGTCAGAAGCACGCCCCAGGACCGGGTACTATTTTCTTCGTCGCCAGCCGCGAGGCAAGAAAATGCAGCTGGCGAGAGTCATGCGCCGCTAGCTCAGTTGGTTAGAGCAGCTGACTCTTAATCAGCGGGTCCGGGGTTCGAGTCCCTGGCGGCGCACTTCAGAAGGGCCTCTCGTGGGAGCGAGGGGCCCTTCGGCATGCTGGGGGTACGCGAGGGGCGGCCGGGGGTCCGGGGGTTGTCCCCCGGGGGATGCAGCATCAGCGGGTCCGGGGTTCGAGTCCCTGGCGGCGCACTTCAGAAGGGCCTCTCGTGGGAGCGAGGGGCCCTTCGGCATGCTGGGGGTACGCGAGGGGCGGCCGGGGGTCCGGGGGTTGTCCCCCGGGGGATGCAGCATCAGCGGGTCCGGGGTTCGAGTCCCTGGCGGCGCACTTCAGAAGGGCCTCTCGTGGGAGCGAGGGGCCCTTCGGCATGCTGGGGGTGCGCGAGGGGCGGCCGGGGGTCCGGGGGTTGTGCCCCGGGGGATGCAGCATCAGCGGGTCCGGGGTTCGAGTCCCTGGCGGCGCACTTCAGAAGGGCCTCTCGTGGGAGCGAGGGGTCCTTCGATGTCTTGGGGGGTCAGTTTCCGGTAGGTCCGTTCGCCTGGTGGGCGCCACCAGACCGGGTCGGTGCAGCGGAAGCCTTCTCTGCGCAGCAGGGCGCGGTGGATCTTGTTCGTCGCCGTGACCGGCATCCGGTCCAGGACCCGGACGAACCGGGGCGCCATCTTCGTCCCGAGGTCGGGCTGCGCGGCCAGAAACGCGGCGAACCGCTCCGGTTCGAAGCTCCCGGCGATCGCCGCCATCACCTGGTCCCCGGTCACCGGGTCCGGCACCGCGTAGACGGCGACGGAGCCGGCACCCTCGTATCGCGCCAGGATGTTCTCGATCATCGCGGCGGCCAGGTTCTCGCTGTCGACGCGCAGCCGGTCGTCCGTGCGGCCCGCGAAATAGAGGTAGCCGTCGGAGTCCCGGCAGAACAAATCCCCCGTCCAGTACCAGCCGTCCCGCCGCCGCTCCCCCTCCGCCTCCGGATTCCGCCAGTACCCCTCGAAGGGGTTCGGGCCCTGGTTGACCAGCTCCCCGATCGCCTCGTCGCCGTTGAGCAGCCGCCCGGCCGCGTCGAAGAGGGCCGCCGGGCACTCCTTGCGCGACTCCGGATCGAGGACGACGAGCCCGGGCCCCGCCCGTCCGACGGCACCGGACGGCGTGCCCGGCGACCACTGCACGGCCGCCCCGCCCTCCGAGGACCCGTACCCCTCCACCAGCCGCACCCCGAACCGCCGCTCGAAGGCCGCGGCGTCCACGGCCCCGGCCTCGGTGCCGAAGCCCACGCGGAGCGGATTGTCCCGGTCGTCGTCGCGCTCCGGGGTGGCCAGGAGGTACTGCACGGCCCGGCCCACATACGTGAAGTACGTCGCCCGGTAGCGCCGTACGTCCGCCAGGAACCCCGACGCCGAGAACCGCCGCCGCAGCGCGACCCCCGCCCCGGCCGCGAGCGCGGGGGCCCAGTCGGCGATCACCGCGTTGCCGTGGAACATCGGCATGCAGATGTAGTGGACGTCGTCGGGCCCGACCCCGAACTGGTCGGCCAGCGCGCGCCCCGCGGCGGCCAGTCGGCCCTGTGTGCAGATCGCGGCCTTGGGGGCGCCGGTGGAGCCCGAGGTGAAGTACAGGAGGAGGCGGTCGTCCGGGGTGGCGGCGGCGGCGTCCGGTCGGGCGTCGGCGTACGGCGCGAGGACGGCCTCGTACTCCTCCGTGCCGGTCACCAGCACCCGGACGCCCGGCAGTTCGAGGCCCTCCAGCAGTGGCAGCTGGGCCGGCTCGGTGACCAGGACGCGGCATTCGGTGTGCAGGATGTCGCGGGCCAGTTCGGGGCCGCGGCGGGTGGGGTTGATGCCGGCGACGGCGGCGCGGGCGAGGGCGGCCGCGCTCAACCAGAGGGGGTATTCAGGGGTGTTGTCGAGGAGGACGCCGATATGGGCGCCCGGCGGCAGCGAGTCGGTCAGCAGCGCCGCCCGGGCCGCGGCGGCGGCCGCGACCTGGTGATGGGTGAGGGTCCGTTCCTCGAACCACAGCCCCGGCCGGTGGTCGTCCCACCGGGCGGCGACGAGTTCCGCGACCCTGCGCCTGTTGGACTCCATGGCGGCGCACGGTAGTTGATGGACCGTCAGATGTGGAGACCCGTGAGGTCATGGGGTCACGAGCTCACGGGGTCAGCGTCACGCCGTCCACGACGACGGTGTTGGTGGTGTCGTCGACATCGTCGCCGAAGCCGAACTCGTCGGACATCGCGTGGAACGTGACCATGAAGCCGACGCAGAACACCACGAACACCCCGAGGAACGCCAGGATGCCCACGGTGGACGCCGCCAGCCTGCCACGCTGCGGCGGCTTGGCCGTGGCGACCACGTTCTGGCCCTCGGCGTAGTGGATGGTGACGAAGTCGCCCTCGACGTTGGTCGCCGGCCCGTTCTCCTCCTCGAAGCGGACCGTGCGGCCGTCGCGGGCGGTGAACTCGTAGACATGGTGCAGCGTGGTGCTCACGGACGAGTCGCCACCGCCGCCGTGCATCGTCGTGAACACCCGCAGACAGCGCCCCTCGGCCGTCAGCCCGCTGTTCCAGGCACTGCGGATCTGCAGCGAGCGCCGCAGCACCCGGTAGGAGAGGTAGAGAACTCCGGCCAGCATGAGGCTGGGTACGAGGTAGAAGACGACGTCCATGGTGCTTCCCCCGGTCAAAGTACTGATCGTGGAGGGAACGTACCCGCCGGGAGCACCGGACTGTCTCAAGTAAGGCTCAGAGTTCCGGCACGGTCGTCCAGGCGTACAGGATCGCGATGACGGCCGCCCCGATGAAGAACAGTCCGAACACCATGCCCGCCGTGTCCTTGCCTGGCTGCGGCTCGGAAGCGGTGGCCTTCTCGGGGTCCGCGGGCGTGTAGTACACGAGGACCTCCTCGCCGCCGGCGCGGTCCCGGGGGCCGCCGCTCTCCTTGAAGCGGACCGCGAGGCCGTCGCCGGTGGTGTAGTCGTACTCGTGCCACTGCACGCGCCGGGCCACGTTGTTGACCATCTGGGTCGTGGCCCAGGCGCGCACCACCCGTGCCCGGGCGGTCAGTCCGCTCTCCCAGGCGGCTCGCCGCTCCCTGGTCCGGCGTACGAGTGCGTACCCGCCCCAGACCAGGAGGGCGATCATCAGGGGCATCACTATGTTGAAGTAGGGATTCACGGAACGCGGACCCTACCGGAGTTGATCAGTTCGGTCAGAAGGTGACGTCCGAGCAGGCGTAGAACGCGTTGCCGGTGTCCGCGACCGTCCATACCGCGAGGATCACGTGGTGGCCGCTCAGGCCCGACGGCAGGGTGCCGCTGTGGGAGAGGGTGGCCGGGGGCTGCTGGCTGTTGTACGGGACCGTGAGGAACGGGGTCAGGTTGAGGTCGGAGCGGGCGAGGTTGTGGCTCTGGTTCCAGCCCGCCTTCGTGACGTAGTACTTGAAGTCCGTGGTGGCGTGGCGTGCGGTGAACTGCCAGCGGAAGGTGTAGCTCTGACCGCCCGTCACCCTGGTGGTGGGCCAGGCGCCGCCCGAGGGGGTCTTAGGCGAGCTGAGCTGGCTGAACCGGCTGTTACCGCCGCTGCAGATCGTCCCGTCGGCCGGGCCGGACCCGGGGAAGCCCTTGGGGCCCTCCACACTCTGCGGCTCCCACTGGATGTCGCCGCAGTTGGTCACGGTGCCGTTCTGACAGAGCTTCTGCCGGCTGACGGGGAGGTCGGTGTAGCCGTGTCCGCTCGCGCCGCCGGAGGAGAGTACGAGGGCTCCGGCCGCGCTGAGGCCCAGCACGGCGGCGTACCACTTGGTCTTTTTGCGCATGCTGCCGCTCCCTGGAGAACGTGGGGGAAGTTCAGTGAGCCGTGCAGGTCTAGACCAAGTCCCAGATTATTGCCGTTACTTGAGCATGTCCAGACCAATCACTGCCCCGTCTCCCCGCGTCCCGCGCAGAACGCCACCGTCAAGTCCTTGACCAGCGCCTTGCGTTCGTAGTCGTCCAGTTCCACCAGGCCCCGCATGGTCAGCCGGGTCACCGTGTCCTCCACCGAGTCCACGACCGACGTCAGCACGCTCGACCGGTGCTGGGCGTCCAGCGCGGCGATCCGGCGGCGGTGCATCGCGGGGGCGACCTCCGGGGCGTACTCGACGCGTACCGGCTGCACCGAGAACACCTCCAGGCCGACCGGCCCCGCGTCCGCCGCCACCAGCCGGGTCAGCGCGTCCGTCGCCGAGTCCACCGACACCCGCGCCGAGCCCGGCGGCTCCACCGGCACCCGCGCCAGCGCCGCCTCCACGCACTCGCGCAGATACGTCTCGTGGTCCTCGACCCCCAGCGTGGCCCGCGCGGTGTCCCGCACCCGCCACACCACGAGGACGACGACCCGCAGCGCGACCCCGTTGCCGTCGGCGGCCGGCATCGGCTCGCCGCGCCAGTGCCGCAGCCGGACATCGACCCGGCGGCGCAGCAGCAGCGGGTTGACCCACATCAGGCCGGTGCGCCGGACCGTGCCCCGGTAGCGGCCGAAGAGGCCGAGCACCCAGGCCCGTCCGGTCCGCCCGCGCGCCAGCCCGCCGAAGCCGAACAGGCTCAGGGCGCCGGCCCCGGCGTACGCGGCCCACTGGGCGGGACCGAGCCCGGCGCCGGCGTACTCCGGCAGCCGCAGCGCCTCCACGGCGAGCGGCGAGAGCACGCCCGCCCACCACGAGGCGGTCACGCATCCGGCCATCCCGCAGATCCCGGCGAGCACGCCCGCCGAGCCGGGCAGCACCCGCGCGGGCCGCTCCACGAGGTCCGGGTCGACCTGGGCCGCGGGGCGCGGTCCGGCCGGTAGCGGGCGCCGGAAGCGCGGCTGCTCGCCGGTGCCCTGCCGGCGCCCCACGATCGCGGGGCCCAGCGGCACCGGTGCCGGGTCCGGCTCGTCACGGAAGAGCAGGTGGACGGGGATCTCGGTGGTCACCTCGTTCTGGATGAGCCGGGCGGGCCGGGACGCGGTGACTGTCTCGGCAGGCCCTTCGGGTTCCGGTGTCGATGAGGGGGTGTGGGACGTGGTCGTGCTCATGCGTGCCTCCAGCCTCCGCGCCAGAAACGTCATGACAGTGGATGGGTTGGTGCGGGACGGCGGCCTACGCGAACAGCCGCCGCCAGGTCTCCGGCCCCGGATAGCCGTCCGCCGCGCCGCCCCGCCAGCCCTGGGTGCGCTGGAAGGCCTCCACGGCCCGGCGGTCCGCCTCGCCCCAGCGCGGACCGGGGCCGGTTGTGTAGTACTTGCCGAACCCCTTCTTCACCAGCTGCTTTCCGAGCAGGGTGACGTACTTGCTGCTGACGCCGGGCCGGAACACCGCGCGCCCCGGATAGCCGGACACCCCGTGCGAGGAGGGTGGCCCCGGTGCGGCGGGCGCGGCCGCCCCGGTCTCGTTGATGTCCTTGCCCTGGCCCGTCGCCAGCAGCGTCCAGGTCTGCGGCCCCGGCAGCCCGTCCGCGTCCCGGCCCTGCCAGCCCTGTGCCTGCTGGAAGGCCCGGGTGGCGCGGCGGTCGGTGTCCGTCCAGCGGGGGCCCGGGCCCGAGGTGTAGTAGCGCCCGGCGCCGCGCTCGACGAGCATGCGGCCCAGCTCGGTGACGTACTTGTTGTTGGCCCCGGGGCCGAAGTAGGCGGCGCCGGGGTACGGGGCGGCCTCCGTCGGCGACGGCTCGCTCGGCTCGTTCGGCTTGTCGCTGCCCGGCGTGCCCGCCGTCAGCCCCTTGTAGCGGTAGGCGGTGTAGCGGGCCGAGTTGCTCCAGTACGCGTACGGGGTGGCCTGCTTGCGGGCGCGCGGGCGGGTCTCCTCGTAGGCGATGTAGTAGGTGTGCGTGTAGTCCGTCCAGCCGCCGAACATGACCACGTGCGAGCCCTTCTGGGGGTCCGCGGGATTGTGGAACAGCAGGATGTCGCCGGGCTGGAGATCGTCCTTGGGGATCTTCACCCCGTACTGGTCGAGGCTGCCCGTCCATTCGTTGCCCGGCAGGTTCCAGGCCATCGAGACGAAGCCCGAGCAGTCCTGCCGGTAACCGTCGGACCAGTACTCGGACATGCTGTACGGGACCTGCTCGGCGACCCAGGTCTTGGCCCGCGTGATGATCTCGGCACGGGTGGTGGCCGGTGTCCTGATCACCGCCGGCTTGCCGCCCGGGCCGTGCAGCGGGGCCTTGCCGCCCTGCGGGGTGTCGGGCTCGTCACCTGCGGGAACGCCGGGACGGGCGGGGGTGTGCGGGGCGGCGAGGGCGGGGGCGGCGTGGCCGACGAGGACGGTGGAGGCGGCCGCGGCGAGCACGACCGCCCGGTGGGCCGCGGGGTGGGCCGCCGGGTGGCGGCCGGTGCGGGAAGGCGGCAGTACGCGCCGCCAGTGAACACATCCGGGGCAGTCGCAGTCGCTCATGGGATCGAATTCCTCGAATACCGGTTCCTTGAATCCCGGAGCCTCCATGCGATTCCCCTCACACTCCAGATGGAAATGTCCGCGACTGTGCACATTCGTCAGTTTCTCAACTGTCGTCCCGACGCGCATGTTGACGGTCCGAATGATGTACGGCGACCGCTCCGCCCCTGGTGAGGAGGTCCGGAGCACTCCTAAACATCGGGTAGAGTTCTCCGGGTCAGCAGGCGCCGCTAGCTCAGTTGGTTAGAGCAGCTGACTCTTAATCAGCGGGTCCGGGGTTCGAGTCCCTGGCGGCGCACCGACAACGAAAGCCCCTCGCCGAGTGCGGGGGGCTTTCGTCATGGGCGGGCGAGATCTCTCCGGCGCCACAGAGGCGGCCGGGGGTCCGGGGGTTGTCCCCCGGGGGATGCAGCATCAGCGGGTCCGGGGTTCGAGTCCCTGGCGGCGCACCGACAACGAAGGCCCCTCACTCAGGTGGGGGGCCTTTCGTGTTGCCGGGGGTTCGGGCGGGGGTTTACCGGGGCGGTCAAGTGGGTGATCCTTAGCGCGCGTTGGGGTCGAGGGGCGGCTCAGCGGGTGGGGGAATTGGCATGTTCAGGGTGGATCTGTTGGGCTCGGTGCGGGTGCGCGGCGGGGACGGTTCCGTCGACATCGGCGGCGCGCGGCTGCGGATGCTGCTCGCCCGGCTCGCCCTCGAAGGCGGGCGCCCGGTCTCCGTGGACTCCCTGGTGGACGGCCTGTGGGGCGAGCAGCCCCCGGCCGACGCGACCGGCGCGCTGCAGGCCCTGGTGTCCCGGCTGCGCAGGGCCCTGCGCGGCACCGGCACGGTGGACGCCGTGGCGGGTGGTTACCGGCTCTCCGTGCAGGAAGAGGACGTGGACACGTACCGCTTCGAGGAGCTGGCGGCCCGGGGCAGACACGCTCTCGCAGCGGGCCGGACCGAGGAGGCGGCACGGACGCTCACGGCCGCGCTGGACCTGTGGCGGGGCGCTGCCCTCGCGGATGTGCTGGAGGCCCCGTTCGCGGGCGCTGCCGCCACCCGGCTCGACGAACTGCGGGCCGCGGCCGTCGAGGACCGCTTCGACGCCGAGCTGCGGGCGGGGCGGTACGCCGACGTCCTGGCCGACCTCGAGGCAGCCGGCGCCCGACGGCCGTTGAGCGAGCGCCTCGCGGGCCTGCGGATGCGTGCGCTGTCGGCGGCGGGCCGCCAGTCCGATGCCCTCGCCGTCTACGAGGACCTGCGCGGCAGGCTGGGCGACGAGCTCGGCGTCGATCCCTCGGCCGAGGTGCGGGAGATCCACCTCGCGTTGCTGCGCGGCGAGCTGGAGCGTCCGGCGGCACGGCCCACCAACGCCCCGAGCCGACTTCCGGCCCGGCTGACCAGCTTCGTCGGCCGCGACGGCGAACTGGACCGGCTCGCGGATCTGATGGGTTCGGCCCGTCTGGTGACCCTGGTCGGCCCGGGCGGCGCGGGCAAGACGCGGCTGTCCCTGGAGGCCGCGACGCGGGACGCCGCGCACGCCCGGGACCGCGTCCGCTTCGTGCCCCTCGCGGGCGTGAGCCGCCTCGACCAGTTGGCCGACGTAGTGCTCGGCGCGCTCAGCTCCACCGACGGCCGTCTGTACGAGGGCGGCGGGGCCCAGCAGGCCTCGGCGGTGGAGCGGACGGCGGAGCTCCTCGGCAGCGGCGACACCCTGCTCCTGATCGACAACTGCGAGCACGTCGTCGAGGAGGTCGCCGAGCTCGCCGAGCAACTCCTGCTACGCCTGCCCGAGTTGCGCATCCTCGCCACCAGCCGCGAGCCCCTCGCCATCACCGGCGAGTCGCTGTTCCACCTCGGGCCCCTGGACGTCCCCACGGGGTCGCCCGAGCCGGCCGAGGCGATGGCGGCGGCCGCGGTCCGGCTGTTCGTGGACCGGGCCGCCGGGGTGAGGCAGGGGTTCGCCCTCGACGAGTCGAACCTGGATGCCGTCCTGGAGATCTGCCGCCGCCTGGACGGGATGCCGCTCGCCCTGGAGCTGGCCGCGGCCAAACTCCGGTCGATGGGCGTGGAGCAGATCGCGCGCCGCCTCGACGACCGGTTCCGGCTGCTCTCCTCCGGCAGCCGGACCGCCCTGCCGCGTCAGCGCACCCTGCTCGCGATGGTCGAGTGGAGCTGGGACCTGCTCGACGAACCGGAGCGGATCCTCGCCCGCAGACTGTCCGCCTTCCCCGGCGGGGCGAAGCTCGCGGCCCTGGAAGCGGTCTGCTCGGATCCGCAGGTGCCCGCCGACGACGTCCTCTACGTGCTCGGCGCGCTGATCGAGAAGTCGCTGGTGCAGGAGGTCCGGGACGCCGACGGTGAGTCGCGCTACCGGATGCTGGACACCGTCCGCGCGTACGCCGCCCGGCGCCTGGCCGAGTCCGGCGACGACCTGACGGCCCGCTTCACGGCGTACCACCTGGCCCTGGCCCAGCGGCACGAACCGCTCCTGCGCACCGGCGCACAGCTGCGCGCCACCGCCGTCTTCGACAGTGAGCACGACAACCTCACCCACGCGCTGCGGCTCGTCCGGGAGGCCGGGGACCGGGAGACGGCGGTGCGGTTCGGTGCCGCGATGTTCTGGTACTGGGGCATACGGGGGATGAGCAGCCGGCTCGAGACCCATCTGGCGGCCGTGGCCGACTCCGCCGCCGGACCGGCGGCCCTGGGCGGGGACTCGGCGGTGGACCGCGAGTTCCATCCCGCCGGGCTGCTCCTGCGGATGTCCCGGGTGGCCTTCGGGGGCGGCTCGCCGACGGCTGACGATCTGCTCGCCTCGTCCGATCCGTGGGTGCGGGCCAGTGCCCATCTCGCCCGGGACTTCGCGCTCACCGAGCAGGGCGACCTGGAGACCGGGGTCGTGTCGCGGGTCGAGGCGCTGCGGGGCTTCGAGGCGGTGGGTGACCGGTGGGGGATCGTGCTCGCGCTGATGCCGGTCGGCCGTGACCACTCGCTGCGCGGGGAGCACGCCTCGGCCATCGCGACGTTCGAACGGGCCGTCGTCCTCAGCTCCGAGCTGGGCACCGAGGACTACCTCTATCTCAGCAAGGCGCGACTGGCCCGTGAGCGGCGGCGCAGCGGGGACCTCGACGGCGCGTTCCGTGATCTGCGCGCCGCGCACCGCCAGGCCAGGGAGCGCGGCCAGCTGCGGCTGGAGGCCAACATCCTGGTCGGCCTCGCCAACGCGCACCGGATGTCCGGGGACGTGGACCAGGCGAACCGGACCCTGGACCACCTGGAGGCGCTGTCCCGCCGCCGCCCCGACCTCGCGGAACTCGCCCGCGACCTGGTCCTCAGCACCCGTGTCGAGAACCACCTCGCCGAAGGCCGCGCCGCCGAGGCCCGGGCTCTGCTCCCCCGGGCGGCGGGCGCCCTCTTCGGCCAGGGCGCCGGGGCGGGCCTGGCCTGGGTCGCCGAACTCCTGGGCGGACTGCGCACCCTGGAGGGTGACCCGGCCGCCGGAGCGACCGCGTTCGGGATCAGCGAGGTCATGCGCGGCGCCTTCGACGCCGGGGAGCCGGAGCTCCAGGGGCATCGCAGGCGGATGGTGGAGGCGCTGGGCGAGGAGGGGTATCTCGCGGCGTACCGGGAGGGGGCGGCCATGCCTCGGGCGCAGGCGCGGGACTGGCTGGAGCGGGAGGCGCTGGGGGTGCGGGCGGTGCGGGCTCCGGTGCGGGCGGAGTAGCACGACGACGGGGTGGGCGCCGCACGTGATGTGCGGCGCCCACCCCGTCGAGCTCGGTCGCCGGGTCAGCCGTTGTTCTTGCGGTAGGCGCGCATGGCCAGGGGCAGGAACACCACGACCATGCCGGCCATCCACGCCAGGCTGCCCGCCAGGGGGGAGGCGACCGCGCCGTCGCCGAGGAGGCCCCGGGTGGTGTCGGCCATGAGGGAGACGGGGTTGACGTCGGACCAGGCGCGGAGCCAGCCGGACATGTCGTCGGCGGGGACGAAGACGTTGCTGGCGAAGGTGAGGGGCAGTACCAGGATGGTCATCAGGCCCTGCACGGAGCCGGGGGTCTTGGCCACCATGCCGAGCCACACCGACATCCAGGAGAAGGACATCGCGAAGGCGATGAGCAGACCGAGGGCGGCGAGCGCGGCGGGCACGGTGGTGTCGGGGCGGTATCCCATGATCAGCGCGAGGACGACCAGGGTGCCCAGGCACACGGCGTAGCGGACGAAGTCGGCGAGCACGGCGCCGATCAGCGGGGCCGAGCGGGCGATCGGCATGGAACGGAACCGGTCGAAGATCCCGGTGCTCGCGTCCGCGTTGAGGGCGACCCCGATGCCGATGCTGGCCTGGAACACGGTCATCACCATGACGCCGGGCACGATCAGCTGCACATAGGCGTCCTGGTCGCCGCCGGAGATCGCCTTGCCGAAGAGGTAGACGAACATCAGCAGGGAGATGATCGGGGTCAGGACCACGTCGACCAGCTGGAGCGGGGAGCGCAGGAACTTGGTGGCGCCCCGCCCGGCCAGGGCCAGGCTGTGGTGGAGGGTGGGCACGAGACCGATGCGGGCCGGCTTGGCGGGGGCGGACGGCGCGGCGGTGTCGGGGGTGGTGAGGATGTCGGTGGCCATGACGGTGGAGTCCTTCCGGGTGGGCGGGGGCGGGTGGTCAGACGGCGGCCGGTTCGGCGGCGGCTACGGCGGGTGCGTGGCCGGTCAGGGCGAGGAACACCTCGTCCAGGCTGGGCAGCCGCAGCCCGAGCTCGTCGGCCGGGATGCCGACGCCGTCGAGCCGGCGGGCGACCGCGGAGACCAGCAGCGGCTCGTCGGCGGGCACGGTCAGCACGCCCGACTCCTCGGCGGCGGCATGCCCGGACAGCTCGGCCAGGATCGCGGCCACCTGCGGGACGTCGGCCGGCACGGTCGGGCGGACCTGGAGGATCTGTCCGCCGACGCGCCGCTTGAGCTCCCCGGGCCGACCCTCGGCGACCTTGCGGCCCTTGTCGAACACCGTGATGGAGTCGGCGAGTTGGTCGGCCTCCTCCAGGTACTGGGTGGTGAGCAGGACCGTGGAACCGTCCGCGACCAGTCCCTTGACCACGTCCCACACCTCCTGGCGGGCGTGCGGGTCGAGTCCGGTGGTGGGCTCGTCCAGGAAGAGGATCCGCGGCCGGCCCACCAGGCTCGCGGCCAGATCGAGCCGGCGGCGCATACCGCCGGAGAAGGTGGCGATGGGGCGCTTGGCGGCCTCGGTGAGCGAGAAGTTCTCCAGGAGCTCCGCGGCCCTGGCCCTCGCGTCCCGCCGGGACAGTCCGAGCAGCCGGCCGATCAGGACCAGGTTCTCGGCGCCGGACAGCGTCTCGTCCACCGAGGCGTACTGCCCGGTCAGCCCGATCAGCTGGCGTACCCGCACCGGGTCCTTGGCGATGTCGTGCCCGCCGATGGTCGCGTGGCCCGCGTCGGGCCGCAGCAGCGTGGCCAGGATGCGCACGGTGGTGGTCTTGCCGGCACCGTTGGGGCCCAGGACGCCGACGACCTTGCCGGCCGGGACCTCCAGGTCCACCCCGTCCAGGGCGGTGAAGTCCCCGTACTTCTTGACCAGCCCCTCGGCGCGGATCGCGTAGGACATCTCAACTCCTCGTCAGCTGCGTGCCGTTCTCGATGAGCGGGACTCTGCCGGGCGGCGCTGACAGGCCGCGGACATCCCGCTGACAGAGCCGGCGGGCGCGCTGACAGGACGTACGAGCGCTGTCAGGACGTACGCGAGGTGCCAGAGGAGAGGAGGGGAAACGCCAGGTCACGAAAGCCCTTAGGGCGAACCGGGCGCTTCCCGGCCGTTTGGCCCGATACCCTCTCGTCCATGGCAGCTCGTGACCTCCGGGAGCGGCTGGGTGATCCCGTTGAACCGGCCGGGCCCGTGGGCCGTATGGAACGACAGGCCGCGCACGGAGGCGGCGGCCTGGCCGACACCGACCGAGCGTTTCACGCCACCTTGTACCGGGGTGTGGACACCGTGTCGTCGAGCGAGGTGCCGGAGGCGTTGCGGGACGCCTTCCACCGCGTACGCACGGATCCCGGGGGTGTGCCGCGGGATCCGTGGATCATCTGCGGGCGGCACCGGGAGATCTTCGGTGCGGTACGGTCCGGGGATGCGATACGGGCAGAGGGGGCCATAAGAGAGCACTTCGGCAACATCCGTGCCCGACTGTCCACAACCTCCCCACAAGGCCCCCACAGGGGCCACAATGAACGCGTATGACCGGTAAACACCGCGTTTCGCATCTTGCGATCATGCCTGACACCGTAGAAACCTGGTTTTCAAGATGCTGCGGATACGCGGCACTTGGGGGGCACGGAGCCGGTTGCCGGAAATGACGGGGAGGGGGCCCCGTTCATAGGACGATGCCGAGGGGGGCATCATGCAACCGGAAGGTCGCAGTTCCATGTCTATTGGTATGGAGAATGTGGTGACTGCGGCCCACCACTGATACGTCTGTGAAGAGTCGAGGGGGACTCGAGCAGACGTAAGGAACCGACAAAGCACGCGATCACTCGCGTGTGGGGGGATGACTCATGACGTCGACGCCGACGGGCGCCCGGCAGAACTTCGACCCGTCTGAGACCACTCAGCTCAGGGTGGCTTCACAGACCCGGACGGGCACGTTCCGCCGGATCAAGAAGACGCTGCCCAAGTACGACTACGAGCACTACAGCCGGTTGGCCGGACCCCTCACCCAACCCGATCCGTCGAAGCCCTACAAGGTGGAGTACCGATCGCTGATCTCGCAGGAGACGCACCGCCTCAGAGTCGCCCTGATGCTGGCCGCCGCGCCGGTGCTCTCCCTGGTCCTGCTGTTCTGGCTGCTCCAGCCCGAGCACTGGACCGAGCGCGACTACGTGGACTTCAAGTGGCTGCCCGCGCTCGACATAGTGATGCTCGTCTCCATCGGCCTGATCGAGTTCTTCCGCTGCATGAACGTGCTGTCGAACGCGCACGCCACGCTGGTCGCCCGCGACCCGATCCCGGTGGTGCCCGAGACCGGCACGAGAGTGGCCTTCCTCACCTCCTTCGTGCCCGGGAAGGAGCCCCTGGAGATGGTCACCAAGACCCTGGAGGCGGCGGTCAAGCTGCGCCACCGGGGCCTTCTGCATGTGTGGCTGCTCGACGAGGGTGACGACCCCGAGGTCAAGGAGGTCTGCGCCCGGCTCGGCGTGCACCACTTCTCCCGCAAGGGCATCGCGAAGTGGAACCAGGCCAAGGGCCCGCACCGCGCCAAGACCAAGCACGGCAACTACAACGCCTGGCTGGACGCCCACGGCGACGACTACGACTACTTCGCCTCGGTCGACACCGACCACGTGCCGCTGCCCAACTACCTGGAGCGGATGCTCGGCTTCTTCCGCGACCCGGACATCGGCTTCGTCATCGGCCCGCAGGTCTACGGCAACTACGACAACTTCGTCACCAAGGCCGCCGAGTCGCAGCAGTTCCTGTTCCACGCCCTCATCCAGCGCGCCGGCAACTACTACGGCGCCCCGATGTTCGTCGGCACGTCCAACGCGGTGCGGATCAGGGCCCTCAAGCAGATCGGCGGCCTGTACGACTCGATCACCGAGGACATGGCCACCGGCTTCGAGATCCACCGCCACAAGAACCCGGCGACGGGCCGCAAGTGGCGCTCGGTCTACACCCCGGACGTGCTCGCGGTCGGCGAGGGCCCCAGCGCCTGGACGGACTTCTTCACCCAGCAGATGCGCTGGTCCCGAGGGACGTACGAGACGATCCTCAAGCAGTACTGGAAGGGCTGGTACTCCCTGCCCCCGGGCAAGCTCTTCAACTACACGATGATGATCATCTTCTACCCGATGTCCGCCCTCAACTGGATCCTCGCGGCGCTCAGCTGCGCGCTCTTCCTGGGCCTGGGCGCCTCGGGTGTGAACATCGACCCCACCGTGTGGCTGATGCTCTACGGCAACGCCTCCGCCCTGCAGATCGGCCTCTACGTCTGGAACCGCAGGCACAACGTCTCCCCGCACGAGCCCGAGGGCTCCGGCGGTGTGGCCGGCATGGTGATGTCCGCGCTGTCCGCGCCGCTGTACGCCAAGGCCCTGATCGACTCCGCCCTGCGTCGCAAGAGCAAGTTCGTCGTCACCCCCAAGGGCGACTCGGCCAGCCCCGACCGCTGGTTCGGGACCTTCCGCTACCACTGGTACTTCATCGCGATCTTCGGCGCCTCGATCGCCGCCGGTTTCGTCTACGGCCACTCGCACCCGGCGATGATCATCTGGGCGATCTTCGCCATGCTGATCACCGCGACGCCGATCTTCGTCTGGCGGCACATGCTGCGCCAGGAGAAGAAGAAGCCCGCCGAGCCGCAGGACCCGGCGGTCCCGGCGCAGCAGCAGTACCAGCCGCAGCCCCTGCCGGCCCAGCACGCGCCCGCCCAGAAGCCGAGCTGGGCCGCCTCTCAGCCGGGCGGCGGAGGCGGCAACAGCGGGGGCAACGACCAGACCATGCAAATCGCCCTGGGTGGACTTGGGGGACGTAAGGAATGAACGACCGTGCCGGACACCGTCGTGCCCGTCGCCTAGCGATAGGTACGGCGGTGGTACTCGCACTGGCCGGGATGAACGGGCCGTGGCTCTACCGCTTCGGGACCGAGAAATACCACCAGTACCAAATCAACAAACCGGAGTACAAAGCCGACAACGGCAAGTGGGAAGTCGTCGATTTTCCGGAGGAGTTCAGACAGAACACGATCCACGCGGCGCTGCTGCGCACCGGCAAGGTGCTGCTCGTCGCGGGGTCGGGGAACAACCAGGAGAACTTCGACGCCAAGAAGTTCGACACCCGTATCTGGGACCCGGTCAAGGGCACCGTCAAGAAGGTGTCCACGCCCAGCGACCTGTTCTGCACGGGCCACACGCAGCTGTCCAACGGCAACCTGCTGATCGCGGGCGGTACGAAGCGGTACGAGAAGCTCAAGGGTGACGTCACCAAGGCCGGCGGCCTGATGATCGTCCACAACGAGAACCCGGACAAGCCGATCACACTGCCCGCGGGCACCAAGTTCACCGGCAAGGAGAACGGCAAGACGTTCGTCTCCAAGGACTCGGTGCTGGTGCCGCGCGCGAAGAAGGTCTTCGACAAGGCGACCGGCGTGTTCCTGCGCAACGACCCCGGTATCTATCGGGTCTATGTCGAGGCGCAGAAGCAGGGCAAGACGCACGAGACGGGTACGCAGGACAACTACCGCATCCAGGGGCTGTCCGGCACCGACGCGCGCAACACCTACGGCATCGCGCAGAAGCTCGCCCTCGACAAGAAGGACTTCCAGGGGATCCGGGACGCCTACGAGTTCGACCCGGTCGCCGAGAAGTACATCAAGGTCGACCCGATGAACGAGGCCCGCTGGTACCCGACGCTCACCACCCTGAGCGACGGCAAGGTCCTCAGCGTCTCCGGCCTCGACGACATCGGCCAGCTGGTGCCGGGCAAGAACGAGGTCTTCGACCCGAAGACCAAGACCTGGACGTATCTGCCGAAGACCCGCCAGTTCCCGACGTACCCCGCGCTGTTCCTGATGCAGAACGGCAAGGTCTTCTACTCGGGGTCCAACGCGGGCTACGGGCCGGACAACGTGGGCCGCGAGCCCGGGGTCTGGGACGTCGACACCAACAAGTTCAGCAAGCTGCCGGGGCTCAGCGACCCCAAGCTGATGGAGACGTCCGGCACGGTGCTGCTCGCGCCGGCGCAGGACGAGAAGTACATGGTGGTCGGCGGCGGCGGGGTCGGCGAGTCCGACCGGTCCAGCGACAAGACGCGGATCGTCGACCTGAAGGCGGACGACCCCAAGTTCGTGGACGGGCCGACGCTGGAGAAGGGCACGCGGTACCCGAGCATCTCGGTCCTGCCGGACGACTCCATCCTGGTGTCGGGCGGTTCGGAGGACTACCGCGGGCGCGGTGACTCCAACATCCTCCAGGCGCGGCTCTACCACCCGGAGACGAACACGTTCGAGCAGGTGGCCGATCCGCTGGTGGGCCGGAACTACCACTCCGGTTCGATCCTGCTGCCCGACGGCCGGGTGATGTTCTTCGGCTCGGACTCGCTCTACAGCGACAAGGCCAACACCAAGCCGGGCAAGTTCGAGCAGCGCATCGAGATCTACACGCCGCCGTATCTCTACCGGGACTCACGGCCGTCGCTGTCCGGTGGTCCGCAGACCATCGAGCGCGGCGGGTCCGGGACGTTCACCTCGCAGCACGCCTCGACGATAGAGAAGGTGCGGCTGATCCGGCCGAGTGCGGCGACGCACGTCACCGACGTGGATCAGCGGTCGATCGAGCTGAAGTACAAGGTGTCCGGGGACAAGATCACGGTGACGGTGCCGAAGAACAAGAACCTGGTGCAGTCGGGGTGGTACATGCTGTTCGTCGATGACGATCAGGGGACGCCGAGCAAGGCACAGTGGGTCAAGGTGCCCTAGGCGGTAACAGGTGAGGGCGCCCTCCGTATGACGGAGGGCGCCCTTCGCTGTACGGCTACTTACTGGCCTTCGCCAGGTTCAACGCGTACTCCGACCACCACTCCCCCGCCTTCGGGCCGCCCTTGCACTCGCCGTCCGACTCTCCCGGGCGCTTGACCCAGACGTACGCGTCGACCAGCGGGTCCGCGGTCTTCGTCGTCGGGGTTTCGCCCAGGGCGCGGCCGGGCGGGTTGCACCAGCGTTCGTCGGCCTTGCCCTCGTTGTAGGGGCCGTTGCCGTTGCGGCTGGTGTCGATCACGAAGTGCTTGTTGCCGACCTTCGCGGAGAGCTGCTTGCCGTAGGCGATGGACTCTTCGGTCGAGTAGAAGTTGGAGACGTTGACCGAGAAGCCGTCGGCCTTGTCGACGCCCGCCCACTTCAGCGGTTCGAAGATCTGGTCCGGGTGCCCCCAGCCCGCGTTGCCCGCGTCCAGGTAGACCTTGGTGTTCTTCAGGGACTTGAGCTTGGTGATGGCGCCCTGGAGGAGGTCGTAGCGCTCCTCGTGGAACTCGTCCTGGGTGCAGCCGTCGACCAGGTGCAGTACGGCGTCGGGCTCCAGGATGACCGTCGCCGGGCGGTCCCCGATGCCCGCGGCCACCCCGTCGAGCCAGGTCCGGTAGGCGTTGCCGTCGGCGGCGCCGCCCTGCGAGTACTGGCCGCAGTCGCGGTGCGGGATGTTGTAGAGGACCAGCAGAGCCGTACGGTCCGCCTTCTCGGCGGCCTCGGTGAAGCCGCGCGCCTCCTGCTCGGGGTTCTCCGTGCCGATCCACTGCCCGGTGGGCTGCTCGGCGATCTTGCGGATCTGTTCGGCGTCCGCGTCCTTGCCGGCCTTCTCGAACTCCGCGACCTGCTCGGCCGCGGTGCCCTCCGGGTTGACCCAGAACGGATCGGTCCCCTTGGGCTGTTGGGTGATCTTGGCGCCGGACTCGTCGTCCGGATCGTCCTTGTCCCCGGACGAGGAACATCCGGCGATCAGCAGTGCGGCCCCCAGCACTATCGCGGACGTCCTCATTCCGGCCCCCCTCGTGCCGTACATCCAACTCCCCCTCGGTGCTGCAGTCCAAGGTTCAATCCTGACATACGTGTCGTGGGGCACACGAGATCGCCCGAGCCTTGTCGGGGACCTGTTACAGCATCGATGGTCCAGGTAGGCGCGCGCCGGGACCGGGGCGGGCGAACGGCGAAGGGGAGTGGACGGCGTTGTCCTGCTCCCCGAGCAGGGTGGGTCGCTGGACCAATTCGACGGCACAGCCGATCGACCTTCGTAGAACCGCGTGCCACCTGGCCGTATGACGCAGAGCCACCAGATTTTGACATGGCGTCAAACGCCCCCTAGGCCTCGGCGCCCATCCGTTCTAGAGTCTTCGTACAGACGGCCCCAGCCCCCGGCCGACTGCCCACCACATCTGACTCCAGAGCCTCCCGCGCAGGTCGCCGGGTTACTCCCGCAACCCGTGCGCGCGCGGTTGAGGACCAGCCCGGTCGGCGGCTTCGGGGGGAGCGGGCCGTCGACCGGGCCAGGTGGCGCCGACCGGGACTAGAGGCCGGTCCCCGTCAGATACGCCGACACGATCACGTTCGCCGTATAGCTGCGGCTCGCCCGGTCGAAGGTGCCGCCGCAGGTGATGAGCCGCAGTTCGGCCCGGCCCTTCTCGTGTGTCCCGTAGGCCTGGCGGGCGTCGAAGAGGTCGCGGGCGACGACCTGGACGTCGTCGACGGTGAACTCGGCGACCCTGCCGTCGTCGCGGATCACCCGGACCGTCTCGCCCGGCTTCAGCGCGCTGAGCTTGTAGAAGACGGCGGGCCTGGTCTCGGTGTCCACATGCCCCACCATCAGCGCGGCCCCGGCGGCCCCCGGCTTCACCCCGGCGGCGTACCAGCCGACGACGCCGGCCTGGGCAAAGGGCGGCGGATCGATCGCGCCGACCCCGTCGAGTCCACGGGCCACCACGGGCGCCTGCACGCCGAGTCCGGGAATGTCGATGCGCTGCGGCAGCGCCGGCCTCAACGGCTCGGTGGGGGGCGGCAGCTCGACCCCGGGCGGCCGTCCGACCGCCGCCACGTCGCCGGTCGTGGGCGCCGATATCCCGTTGCGCACGTCCGTGACCTCCCGCCCCCACAGCCACAGCCCGAGCAGCAGCATCACCCAGGCCACCCCGGTGAGGAGACGGCCCGTGCCGGAGGAGCGCACGTCAGTCGGTCCCACGGCTCCGGCGGACCCTTCGCAGCACCACGGCCGCGGCCGCCACCCCGGCAAGCACCAGCCCGGTCACCGCCTGTGCGGTCCCGGGTCCGGCTGTGCGGGCGTCGACGGCGCCGAGGTGAGCCGTGCCGCCGCCGCCCGCCTGGACCGGGGCGACGGGGGAGGTGTGCGGGGACGGCTCCTGTACGACGGTGACCGCGGCCTTGTGGGACGTGTCCCCGCAGGTGACCTGGACGTCGTAGGAGCCCGCCCGCAGTTCGGTGCGGACCCGGGTCTCGCCGACGAGGGTGCCGTCCGCCCCGGTGAGCCGTACGTCGGCGACGAACGCCGCGGAGACGGCCGTGCCGGTCCTGTCGGCGCAGCCGCTCACGCGCAGGGCGATGTCGGTGCCGGGGGCGGGGGACGACGGGGTGACTGCGACTGCGGCGCCGTCGGCCGCGTGCGCCGCCGGGGTGGTCAGTGCGGTGACTGCCAGCAGTGTGGTGCAGAGAGTGAGGCGTAGTGAACCCATCGTGAACCTCCAGATATGTGGAGAGTCCCCCGGGGGCGGCGGCCCCGCATCCTCAGGGGGCCGCCACTACTCCGTACGAGTCGTGTTCATGGGCTGTGGGGTTTCAGATCCGGTCCACGAGGTCCGCGATCGAGTCCACGACCTTCGACGGGCGGTACGGGAAGTCCTCCACCTGCTCCGGCCGGGTCAGCCCGGTGAGCACCAGGAACGTCTGCATACCCGCCTCCATCCCGGCCAGCACGTCGGTGTCCATCCGGTCGCCGATCATCGCGCTGGTCTCGGAGTGCGCGCCGATGGTGTTGAGTCCGGTGCGCATCATCAGCGGGTTGGGCTTGCCCGCGAAGTAGGGCTGCTTGCCGGTCGCCTTGGTGATCAGGGCGGCGACGGCGCCGGTGGCCGGCAGCGCGCCCTCGGCGGAGGGGCCGGTCTCGTCGGGGTTGGTGCAGATGAAACGGGCGCCGTCGTTGATGAGCCGGACCGCCTTGGTCATGGCCTCGAAGGAGTAGGTGCGGGTCTCGCCGAGAACGACGTAGTCGGGCTCGTGGTCGGTGAGGATGTAGCCGATGTCGTGCAGCGCGGTGGTCAGACCCGCCTCGCCGATGACGTACGCCGTGCCCTCGGGCCGCTGGTCGTCCAGGAACTGGGCGGTCGCCAGGGCGGAGGTCCAGATGTTCTCGATCGGCACGTCCAGGCCCATGCGCCGCAGTCGGGCGTGCAGGTCACGCGGGGTGTAGATGGAGTTGTTGGTCAGGACCAGGAAGGGCTTGCCGGACTCGCGGAGCTTCTTCAGGAAGGCGTCGGCGCCGGGGATCGGTACGCCCTCGTGGATGAGCACACCGTCCATGTCGGTGAGCCACGAATCGATGGGCCTGCGGTCTGCCATGTGCGGGATCTCCTGCCGTACGCGGTACTGCGTCGGCCCCAGCCTAGACAGTGGCCGGATCTTGAGGGAATGGCCGACTTCCGGTTGGTTCGGCCTCCCGCCGGCTTTCGGGTGTCTCAGCGGCGGCGGGCCAGGAGCAGCGTGCCGCCGGTGGTGAGGAGGAGGGCGGCGGCCAGGAGGCGGGCGGGGGTGCTGGGGCCGGTGTGGGCCAGTTCCGCGGCTTCTTCTGCGTCGGGGAGGGGTTCGGGGAGGGCGTCGGCGGTGCCGGGGTCGGTGTCGGTGCCGGGGTCGGTGTCGGTGTCGGTGTCGGTCGGGGGCTGCTCGGCGTCGTCGGTGGCGACGGCGAAGCGGTAGTCGTTGGACTGGCCCACCCAGTCGCCGTCGTCCTCATGGCGCTGTACGACCGCGGCGTTCGCGGTGACATCGTTCGGTACGGCGTCCGAGGTGAGGGCGAGACGGACCTTCACCGTGCGGGTCTTGCCGGGGGCGACGGTGAGGCCCTGCCGGAACACCCCGACGAGTTCGTCCTCGTCGGTCGTCTCGAAGCGGACCGGGTGGGGGCGCTTGCCCTCGTAGAACTCGAGTTGGGGCTGGTCGGGTTCCAGGGCGTGCTTCTTGTCGATGAGGACCACCACCGGGTGGATGTTCTCGCAGGTGCGGTCCGTGGTGTTGGTGAGGTCGAGGTACCAGGTGCCGTATCCGCCGCCGATCTCGTAGGCGTCGGGGCCGCCGTGGATGCGCGTGGTGAGGGGGAAGGTGCGGGCGTCGGGGGTGGCGCAGGTGGGCGCGGCGGGGGCGGCGGGCGCGGCCCGGGCCGCTTGGGCGGGGGTGGGGGTGAGGAGGAGGGCGGCTGCCGCGGCTAGGGGGAGGGTGGCGGTGGCGGGGGTGCACAGTCGCATAAACACATGACCATGGCGGGTGGGGGTGGGGAACGGGGGGTGCCGCTCCGGGCTGGGGTGGAATGCCGCCCGATCGGCGGTGGGGGTGCGGGGTGCCTGCGGCGGCCTGTGGCGGCTTCGGTGGGGGTTCGCGTTGCGCACTGCGGTCGGATTGTGGGTCGGTGCCGCACCGGGGGGTGTCCGTCCTCGGTCGGGCGGTGCTGTGTGTTGGGGATGTGCTCTTGGTTGGTCGCCCGACGCTGCGGGCGGACACCCCCCGGTACGTCCCCTTCTCGCCGTTGCGCAGGCGCGGGCCCGTCCCGCCTGGGGGCGGTGCGTCGGTGCGCGCCGCTGCGGGGGCGTCCCGCTTGGGGGCGGCGCGCGAGCGTGGGTGCCACCTCGCCTGGGGGCGGTGCGGTGGTGGGGGTGCGTTCCGCCTGGGGCGGTGCACGCGGGCCCGTCCCGCCTGGGGGCGGTGCGTCGGTGCGCGCCGCTGCGGGGGCGTCCCGCTTGGGGGCGGCGCGCGAGCGTGGGTGCCGCCTCGCCTGGGGGCGGTGCGGTGGTGGGGGTGCGTTCCGCCTGGGGCGGTGCACGGGCCCGTCCCGCCGGGGGCAGTGCGCTGGTGTGGGTGCGGGCCGTCCCGTCTGGAGGCTTCGATGGCGGTTCTACGGTGGTCCGCTGCGTGTTGGTCGGGCGGCTCAGGCGGCTGCTCGGCCGAACAGGGGGGCGAGGAGTAGTTGGGCGGCGCCCTCGGCCACGGTCCGGGGGCCGCCGGGGGCGAGACGTACGGGCACGGTGTCGTTTCCCTGGGGGCGGGCGTCCAGGGCTGTCCGTACTCCTCGTACGAAGAGGTTCGGCGCTGCGGTGACCGTGCGTCCGCCCAGGAGTACGACGTCGATGTCGAGCAGGCCGACCAGGTTCGCGGCGCCTGTGCCCAGCACCCGGGCCGCCTCCTCGGTGTCTCCTCTTGCCACGGCTCCCAGGCACAGGGCCTCGATGCAGCCCCGGTTTCCGCAGCCGCAGGGTGGGCCGTCGAGTTGGATGACCTGGTGGCCGAACTCCCCCGCGCCCGTACGGGCGCCCCGGTGCACCTTGCCGCCGATCACCAGGCCGGCCCCCAGTCCCGTACCGAGGTGCAGATAGGCGAAGGAGTCGGCCTCGTCCCCGACGGCCAGGCCCAGGGCTGCCGCGTTGGTGTCCTTGTCGACGGCGACCGGCATGCCGAGCCGGTGCGCCAGTGCGTCGCGGAGGGGGAAGCCGTCCCACTCGGGGAAGCCGGTGACGCGGTGGAGCACGCCCCGCCCGTGGTCGAGCGGTCCCGGCAGGGCCACGCCCACGCCGAGTACCGACTTCGGCCGCAGGACCGAGAGCAGGGCCTCGGCGAGGCCGGCCACCCCCTCCACCACGGCGTCTGCCCCCGACCCGAGGTCCATGGCGACGCACCGCTCCCCCACCACGGTTCCGTCCAGGTCGACCAGCACCGCCCGCAGCTCGTCCCGGTCCAGGTGCACTCCGAGTGCGTGGCCTGCCTCCGGGACCAGCCGCAGTACCGTCCGGGGCTTGCCGCCCGTCGATGCCCGGTGGCCCGCCTCCGTCGCGAGGTCCTCCTCACGGAGCCGGGCGGTGATCTTGCTGACGGCCTGGGGGGTGAGGCCGGTGCGGTCGGCGAGTTCCAGGCGGCTGATGCCCTCGGTTCCCGCGGTGCGCAGCAGGTCCAGCACCAGTGCGGTGTTGTGGCTGCGCAGCCCGAGCAGGTTCACTCCGGCCGTCACCGGGCGTCCGCCGCTCGCCGACTTCTTCGTCCTGTCCACGCCACCATTCTCCCCATGGCTTGCACTTTGGCAACAGCGTTGCCAAAGTGGGAGGCATGACTGGCACCCCTCTCCGCGTGGGCCTCATCGGTTACGGCCTCGCGGGCTCCGTCTTCCACGCCCCGCTGATCGCCGCCACCGAGGGTCTCGTCCTCGACACGGTGGTCACCTCGAACCCCGAGCGTCAGGAGCAGGCCCGCGCCGAGTTCCCGGACGTACGCGTCGCCGCCACTCCCGACGAACTGTTCGAGCAGCGGGGTGGCGAGCTGGATCTCATCGTCATCGCCTCTCCCAACAAGACGCACGTCACGCTCGGCACCCGTGCCCTTGAGGCCGGCCTCCCGGTCGTCGTCGACAAGCCCGTCGCCGGTACCGCCGCCGAGGCGCGGCAGCTGGCGGCGCTCGCCGAGGAGCGGGGGTTGCTCCTCTCCGTCTTCCAGAACCGGCGGTGGGACAACGACTTCCTGACGCTGCGCAAGCTCCTCGCCGACGGTGAGCTGGGGGACGTATGGCGCTTCGAGTCCCGTTTCGAGCGGTGGCGGCCGCAGCCCAAGGGCGGGTGGCGGGAGTCCGGTGACCCGGCAGAGATCGGAGGTCTGCTGTACGACCTCGGCAGTCATCTCGTGGACCAGGCACTCGTCCTCTTCGGTCCCGTCACCTCGGTGTACGCCGAGTCGGACATCCGGCGCGACGGTGCCTCGGTCGACGACGACACCTTCATCGCGCTCACCCACGCGAGCGGGGTGCGGACCCAGCTGTACGCGACGGCCACCACCGCCCAACTCGGACCGCGCTTCCGGGTGCTGGGATCGCGGGCCGGTTATGTGAAGTACGGCCTCGATCCCCAGGAGGCGGCCCTGAAGGACGGCGAGCGGCCGGCCGAGGGCAAGGACTGGGGGCTGGAGCCCGAGTCGCTGTGGGGGCGGGTCGGTGCCGGTGAGTCCCCGCTGACGGGCGGCGGCCGGACCGAACCGACCCTCGCCGGGGACTACCCCGCTTACTATGCGGCCGTGGCGAAGGCCCTGCTCGACGGCGGTCCCAACCCGGTGACCGCACTGGAGGCGGCCGCCGCCCTCGACGTGCTCGAGGCGGCCCGCCGTTCGGCCCACGACGGAGTGGTGGTGAAGCTGTGACGCACAGCGGCGAGTTGACCCCGAAGTTCCACCCGGAACTGACCCCGCCCATCGAGGAGCTGGAGGCGCAGGAACGCCGCCTGGTCTTCCGCCAGTTCACGCATGACGACGCCTGGGCCCTGGGTTCCCTGCTGGTGGAGCTGGCCCGTGAGCGCCAGGCCCCCGTCGCCATCGACATCCACCGTGCCGGCCAGCAGCTCTTCCACGCCGCCCTGCCGGGCTCCGCCCCGGACAACGACGCCTGGATCAACCGCAAGCGCCGCGTCGTGGAGCGCTACGGCTCCGCCTCCTACCTGGTCGGCGCCCGCTTCCGCGCCAAGGGCAGCACCTTCGAGGAGTCCTCACGGCTCGACCCCGACGAGTACGCGGCCCACGGCGGTTCCTTCCCGATCACCGTCGAGGGTGTGGGGGTCGTGGGGGCGGTGACGGTGAGCGGTCTGCCTCAGCTCCAGGACCACAAGTTCGTGGTGGAGGCGCTGGAGGAGTTCTTGAACAAGAACGTGTAGGTGACCCACCCCAGGGGCGCGGGGAACTGCGCGACCAGCCACGCACGGCTCGCGGCTGACGTACGAGCCGCAGTTCCCCGGCTCTCCCAGCGGAGCGGCTACGCGCTCTTGAACTCCTGCCGCTGACGTCCGAGCCCCTCGATCTCCAGCTCGACCACGTCCCCGGCCCGCAGGAACGGCTTCGGCTCCGGCTGCCCCAGCGCCACCCCGGCCGGCGTCCCCGTGTTGATCACATCACCGGGGTACAGCGTCATGAACTGGCTGACGTACCGCACCACTTCCGCCACCGGGAAGATCTGCTCGGCCGTCGTCCCGTTCTGCTTCAGCTCACCGTTGACCCAGAGCTTCAGCGACAGGTTCTGCGGGTCCGGTATCTCGTCCGCCGTCACCAGCCACGGGCCCAGCGGGTTGAAGGTCTCGCAGTTCTTGCCCTTGTCCCAGGTCCCGCCGCGCTCGATCTGGAACTCCCGCTCGGACACGTCGTGCGCCACCGCGTACCCGGCGACATGCGCGAGCGCCGCCTCGTGCGAGTCGAGGTAGCGGGCCGTACGTCCGATGACCACCGCCAGCTCGACCTCCCAGTCGGTCTTCTCGGACTTGCGGGGCACGAGGACGGTGTCGTGCGGGCCTACGACCGTGTCCGCGGCCTTGAAGAAGATGACGGGCTCGGCGGGCGGCTCGGCGCCGGTCTCGCGGGCGTGGTCGTGGTAGTTCAGGCCGATGCACACGATCTTGCCGATCCGGGCGAGCGGCGGTCCGACGCGCAGCCCGGTGGCGTCCAGCGCGGGCAGCTCGCCGGCCTCCGCGGCCGTACGGATCCGCCCGAGCGCGGCGTCGTCGGCGAGCAGCGCTCCGTCGATGTCCGGGACGAGACCGCTCAGGTCCCGCAGCGTCCCGTCGGCGTCGAGCAGCGCGGGCGTCTCCGCTCCCGCCGTACCGACTCGCAGCAGCTTCATGATCACAATCTCCCTCGATCGCGGGGCGCCATCCCATGGGTGCAGCCATCGGATGACTGGTCGATCCTCCAAGGTCGACGTCCAGTCCGCAATACCCGGTTCACGGACTGGACCGAGGCCCGGCTGCTCAGCGGTAGAGCGCCGCCCGCTCCACCGCGCTCCACGTCGTACTGGTGACCACGTACAGCGCGGCCGCCAGCGGCACGACCGCCACGGTGAAGAGCGTGAAGAAGGACATGAACGGCATGACCTTGCTCATCGCCCCCATCCCCGTCATCGGCTGCCCGTCGACCACCGGCACGGCCGGATTCGCGGCCATCATCCGCTTGGTACGGCGGAAGTTGAAGGCGGCGACACAGGCGACCAGCGTGAACAGTCCGACGTAGACGAGCCCCGCTCCCCCGAAGGCGCCGCCGTCGCCGAGCGCGTCCGCCCAGCGGTTGCCGAGGGGGGCGGCGAAGAGCTGATGGGTCAGGAGCGGGTTGGTCGTGTTCGAGAACAGGTGGTAGAGGAGGAAGAAGGCGGGCATCTGGCACAGGCTCGGCAGACAGCCGGACAGCGGGGAGACCTTCTCCTCGGCGTGCAGGGCCAGTACGGCCTTCTGGAGCTTCTCGGGGTTCTTCGCGTGCTTCTTCCGCAGCTCGGCGATCTTCGGCTGGAGTTCGGTGCGGGCCTTCTGTCCGCGCGCCGCCGCGCGGGACAGGGGGTGCACGAGGAGTCGTACGAGCGCGGTGAACAGGACGATCGCGCCGGCCGCGGCGGATGCGCCGAGCAGCGGGTGGAGGAGGTCGGCGAGATGCTCGACCAGGGTGGCGAAGACGGACATGGGTGAGCCCTCCGGGGGTCTCGTCAGTGCCGGGAACCCGGATACGACGATCCGGGAAGGGTGTGCGGCATGACGACCCGCGCGGGGTCCGCGTCACCTGACGAAAACACCCGGGAGTGCTCTCAGGGAGCCTCGGGGTGCTTCGGAGAACGACGTGTGTGTCCCTACGCGGTGGTCGCCAGGAGGGCGTGTCCCGGTGCGCGGGGCCTGGTGCGGCCCTTGGCGTCGGGGTCGCGTTGCGGCAGGAAGGCCGTGCGGCGGGCGCGGTCGCGGATGGCCGTACGGACCCGGGTGGGCGGTACGGCGGGTGCGCAGCGCGCGACGAGCAGGGAGCAGGCGGCGAAGGCGGAACCGGCCGCGGCGGTCGCCGCGAGGGCGACGGCGGCGGAGAGGCTGCCGGTGTCGAGGAGGGCGACCTGGAGGAACAGGAGCAGCAGGGGTACGGCGGAGCGCGGACCGCGGATCACCGGCCACCCCTCCCCTCGCTCACCGGACTACGTACGTTATTCGTACCTGTGTCGGTTATACCTGATCGGTCACTACCGGCTCCAACAGCCGCTTGGGCTTCAGCAGAGCCCGGCTGACCGGATCCACCGGGTCCGGATCGAGTCCGGGGCCCGGCATCATGAGGATGTCGGCGGGCGGTACGACGGTCGCGCAGGCGGGGCACTCGCCGTACGGGCCGAGATCGGTGCCGCACTCCGTGTGCCGGAAGACACGCAGCACCGTCTTGTCGTAGTGCTCGCGGCCCCACCGCCCCAGTGAGCGCACCACGGGCCACAGCTCGATGCCGCGGTCGGTCAGGACGTACTCGTCGCGCGGCGGCGACTCCTGGTACCGGCGCTTCTCCAGGACGCCCTCCTCGGTGAGCATCTGGAGGCGGGCGGCGAGGACGGCGCGGGGGATGCCGAGGTGGCCGAGGAAGTCGTTGTAGCGCCGTACGCCGTAGAGCGCGTCGCGGACGACGAGGAGCGTCCAGCGTTCGCCGACGATCTCCAGCGCGCGGGCGATCGAGCACTCCTGTGTCGCGTAGTCCTTGCCCAGTGCCATGCCGTCCACCTTAGCCACTTTGCGAGCGGTTGGTTCATTCACCGAACTGACCCTGTTACGGTACTCCGCATGACTAGGTTCAGTGAACGAACCATCACCGAGGTGCCCACTCCGGCGCCCCTCCCGCCCGCCGGGCCCACCCTCGCCCTGACCAGTGCCGCCACCGCCGTGGCGCTGATGACGTACACCGCGCCGATGGTCACGCTCCCCGACATCGCCGCCGCCCTGCACACCCCGCTCTCCGCCCAGGCCTGGCTCCTGAACGGCACTCCGCTCGGACTCGCCGCCCTCCTCCTGGTCGCCGGCAGCCTCGCCGACGACTACGGCCGCCGCCGGGTCTTCGTCGCCGGCACCCTCGCGCTCGGCCTCACCACGGTCCTCGGCGCCTTCGCCTCCAACACCTGGCTGTTCACCCTGGCCCGCATCGCCCAGGGCGCGGCCAGCGCGGCCCTCCTCGCGAGCAGCCTCGGCCTGATCGCCCACGCCTTCCCGACACCGGCCGGACGGCTGCGGGCGACCGGGGTGTGGGGCGCGTTCGTGAGCGGCGGGATCGCGGTGGGGCCGATCGTGACCGGTGCCATGCCGAGCTGGCGGTTGTCGTACGTCGTTCTCGGCGCCGCCGCCGTGGTCGTGGGGGCCGTGTCGGCGCGCGCGTTGCCGCATACAGAGGAAAGGAGGACGGCGGAGGAACGGCCGTCGGTGGACCGGTACGCGTCCCGCGCCCCGCGTGGCCGCCGCCCCGACCTCGGTGGAGCCGTGACCTTCGGGTCGGCCCTGATCGCCCTGGTCGCGGCCCTGACACTGGGCCGGGACGGCTGGCTGCGGGCTCCGGTGGGGCTGTTGCTGCTGGTCTCGCTGGTGCTGCTGGCCCTCTTCGTCGTGGTCGAGCGGCGCGCGGCGGCCCCGATGATCGACCTGGGTCTGCTGCGCCGCCCCGGTTTCCTCGCCTCCTCCGCGGGCGGGCTCTTCACGGGGCTCGCGGTGATCGGCCTGTTCAGCTTCCTGCCGGCCCTGCTCCAGCAGACGATGGGACTGTCGGCGATGGACACGGCCTGGCTGTTCCTGCTCTGGTCGGGGCTCTCCTTCGCGGTGGCCCTCCAGGCACGCCGACTGTCCGGACGGGTGTCCCCGCGGCTGCAACTCGCCCTCGGTTTCCTGCTCCACGCGGCCGGCGTCCTGACCATGCTGGGCTCGATCGGCTCCGGCTCCTGGACCCGTCTGCTCCCCGGCCTGGTCGTGGCGGGAGTGGGCAGCGGTCTGCTCAACGCCGCGTTGCCCCTGCTCGCCGTGGAGTCGGTGCCCGCCCAGCGGGCGGCGATGGGCTCGGGGGCCCAGCAGACCCTCCGGTACATCGGTTCGTGCGCGGGGGTCGCCCTGACGATCGCCCTCGCGACCTCGTCGAGCGGAGGCCTGGCCCAGGGCGCGGACGTGGCGATGGTGGTGTCGGCGGGGCTGGCCGTGGTGGCGGGGGTTGTGGTGGGGGTGCTGCGGGAGCGGGGATGAGGGTGAGGGGTGGGGGCGTGCTGCTGCAGCAGGCCGGACGACGGGGCCCACACCCTGTACGACTGCGTTCCGGCCGAGGAGTGGGACGTGCGTTGAGAAGTGGCGCGCGGCGCATGTCCTACCGGGGGCGCATCGAGACCAGCTTGCCCCAGACCACCAGGCGGTACCGGGAGGTGTACTCCGGGGTGCAGGTGGTCAGGGTGATGAAGTAGCCGGGGGCGGTGTAGCCGTGGGCGGGGTGGACCGTCGAGCGGGGGATCTTTCGGAGCACTCCCGAGTCGCGGGCCGAGGTCTGGGTGAGGGTCTTGTCCACGGCGTACGTGTAGACGGCGTCCTCGGTCTCGACCTGGAGCGTGTCCTTGGGCACGAGCCGGTTGAGGTACCGGAAGGGCTCGCCGTGCGTGTTGCGGTGCCCGGCGAGGGCGAAGTTGCCTGCCCGGCCCGGCTGTTGGGTGCCGGGGTAGTGGCCGACGTACCCCTTGTTGAGGACGTCCTGCTTGCCGACGCCCTCGGCGACCGGGACGCGGAGGCCGAGGCGGGGGATGGTGAGGATGGCGTAGGCCTGGGACCAACTGGGCTGTCGGGAGCGGGTGGTGGGCTGTTGCGGCTGCCGCCGGGTGGCACCGGTGTCGGTGCTCGGGGTGTCGGTGCTCTGCGGACTGGGTGCGATGTCCGGACCCCGCCCGGTGTCCCACTCCCGCTCCAGCGCCTCCACCTTCCGCTCGGCGCCCCGCCGTGCCTCCCGGTTGGTCCACCACAGCTGATGAACGACGAGGAGCAGGAGTACGACCCCTACGGTGACCAGGAGTTCGCCGCCCGTCCACAGCGCGCGCCGGCGACGGACACGCCGACGCCGGGTCTCGTGCCCCACGACGGGCACCCGCATGCCGTACACCGCCCTCCGCCTGTGTACGCCGCCTTCACCGAGCCCGCACGATAAGCGCTGCCACCTCAAGTGACCAGCCCCATAAGCTCGTCGGCCATGAGCAAGTACTGGCTCCTCACCCTGGTCCCGTTCCTCGGCGGCCTCGTCCTCACGGCGTACGAGGCACGGGTCGCCCTCACCGAGCATGTGCTGCGCCGCGTCGGCCGCCGTGCGGAGGCGGTCGTGACGGGTCACACCGCGTCCCGGGAGGGGACGTATCCCTCCCTGCATCCGGTGGTGCGCTGGACCGACGAGCACGGCGAGGAGCAGGAGCACGCGGTCGTCGCCGCGGGACCGGGCGCGCACCGGCTGTCGGAGGGCGCGGTGGTCCGCATCATCCACACGCCGGGCGTCCCCGGCACGGCGGCGCTGGACACCCCGGAGCGTTACAGGACGGCGGTGTTCGGGATGTGGCTGGGCGTGCTGCTGTGGGTGGGCGCGCTGGCGGCGGTGCTGATACGGATCGCGACGCTGCTGCCGACGTATCGCTACTGACCGCCGGTATCCACCGCGCTCACTAACCGCTACCCCTTCTGATAACCGTTGGAAAAATAGAAAGCCGGATAGAAAGAAAGCGCTGTCACGCATCTCGACAACCCCGTGCACCACACCCGATGCTTCGTGATGGCACGCGGGGGGCGCGATGGGCGAGCCACTACGTCTTCAGCCCGGCCGCCCGTTCAGGGACAGGCGGTCGAGCCCCACGGAGAGGCGGACAGACAGCCATGATCCGACGCAGAACGCTGCTGACAGCCGCAGGAGGCACCCTCCTCGGCAGCGCCCTGGCGACGGGCACCGCACGCGCGGACGCCACGATCGCCGTCAGCCCCGGTACGTCGTACGGCACTTGGGAGGGCTGGGGCACCTCCCTCGCCTGGTGGGCGAACGTGTTCGGCGCGCGGGACGACTTCGCCGACCTGTTCTTCACCACCAAGTCGACGACCTACAACGGCATTTCGCTCCCCGGCCTCGGTATGAACATCGCCCGCTACAACCTGGGCGCATGCAGCTGGAACTCGGTCGGCGGGCAGTCGATGGTGGCCTCCGCCAACATCCCCGCGTTCAAGCAGATCGAGGGCTACTGGCAGGACTGGAACAACGAGGACCCCACCTCCTCCGCCTGGGACTGGACCGCCGACGCCACCCAGCGCGCGATGCTGACGAAGGCGGTGGCACGCGGCGCGACGACGGAGCTGTTCGCCAACTCGCCGATGTGGTGGATGTGCGCCAACCACAACCCCTCCGGGGCCTCGGGCGGCGGCAACAACCTCCAGACCTGGAACTACCGCCAGCACGCCTCCCACCTCGCCGCCGTCGCCCTCTACGCCAAGAACAACTGGGGCGTGAACTTCGCGACGGTCGACCCCTTCAACGAGCCCTCGTCGTCCTGGTGGACCGCCACCGGCACGCAGGAGGGCTGCCACATGGACTCGACGGTCCAGGCCGCCGTACTGCCGTACATGCGCAGTGAGTTGAACAGCCGCGGACTGTCGGGCGTACGGATCTCGGCCTCGGACGAGACGAGCTACGACCTCGCCCGCACCACCTGGAACTCCTTCAGCTCTACGACGAAGGGGTACGTCAACCAGGTCAACGTGCACGGCTACCAGGGCTCCGCCGGCCGCAGGGACCTGCTCTACACGGACGTGGTGACGACGGCCGGCAAGAAGCTGTGGAACTCGGAGACCGGCGACAGCGACGGCACCGGGTACAACATGGCCTTCAACCTCCTGTACGACTTCCGCTGGCTGCACCCGACGGCCTGGGTCTACTGGCAGGTCATGGACCCGAGCGCGGGCTGGGGCGTGATCAAGTACGACGCGAGCACCCTGCAGGCGGGCGCGATCGAGCGGAAGTACTACGTGCTGGCCCAGTTCAGCCGCCACATCCGCCCCGGCATGCGGATCCTGGACACGGGCGTGAGCTATGCGACGGCGGCGTACGACGCGACGGCGAAGCGGCTCGTCATCGTGGCCCTCAACACCTCGACCTCGGCCCAGACCCTGACCTTCAACCTCTCCAACTTCACCACGGTGACGGGCGGGACGGGTGGCCTGGTCCCGCGCTGGAACACGGTGACGACGGGCGGGGACGCGTACAAGGCGTACTCGGACACGCGTCTGAGCGGGAAGTCGGTGGCGGTGCCGTTCGCGGCGAAGGCGGTGCAGACGATTCAGATCGACGGGGTGACGATCTGAGGGAGTGGGATTGAGTGGGGCTGAGTGAGTGGGGTGGGGTGGGCTGGAGCGGGGTCGGCCGGTCGGGTCGGGTCGGTTCCGCTGGTTCACGCCTGCTCCAGCTGGTTCACGCCTGTTCTATGGGAGAGGGCGAGTGGGCACCGTCAGCGTCGCCGTCGGCGGTCGGCCGTAGGTGGCGGTGGAGCTGCCAGGCCGTGACCGCGACGATCGGTACGACGACGGCGGGCACGATCCACGCCGGAACGCCGATCCACACCGCCGGCAGCCCCACGCCCGCACAGGCGGCCGTCATGACGATCAGCAGCGTCTTGCCCAACGGCCGCCAGGTGAACGGCTCATGACCGAGGGGCCGGGCGATCCGCACCGCGCCGAACCCGAGCCCCAGCGCCGCGAGGAGCCCCAGGAACGTGCCGATGGCGTACGTCATCTGGGGCTCGTCGCGGGGTGCGTCGGAGGTGTTCTGCCGTAGTTCCCCCTTGCTCACCGTCATGACCTCGCCTCGCCAGAGGGTGCCGGTGACCCGGTCGCCCGGTACTAGCCGCTCCAGCACGGGGTCCGGGTCGCCGAAGGACAGGGTTCCGCTCCAGACGGGGGCGCCGTCCAAGGTCGCGGTGTAGCTGCCGCTTCTCTTGCCGGGCTCGTTCCGCGTGCGCTCGACGGTGAGGGGGACCGTGAGTAGGCAGTCCTCCGCCGCCTTTGCCGTTGCCGCCGATCGGTCCGGGCACAGCTCGGCGGCCCGGTACTCCTGATACCGCTCGACGTCGGAGGGCAGCCAGGCGGAGAACACGAGCCAGCAGCTCACGGCCGGGACGAGGGACAGCAGGACGAGCAGGACGCCCGCGAGTCTCGCCCGTATCGAAGACCGCGAGTTCGTATCTGTTCCGGTCACCGTCATCACGAGCCCCCGTATCGCTGTGCCGTGGTGTTGTCACGGCGTGGTGTTGCGATTGCTGTTGCTTTTGCCGCTGCCCGCCATCTTCATCCACGCCGGTGGACGACAGGGCGGGCCAGGGCTCCGCCGGGTGTCCTGGCCTGCGTATATCTCTCCTCATTGAGCCATCGGCAGTACGGTGTCCCCCATGCGCCCCGACACGCCTGCCGAGAACGTCGACCACACCGCCGAAGCGGCACGCCTGGAGCGAACCGCCGGCCTGTATCCCGAGGACGCCGAAGCCCTGCTCCTGCAGGCCGCGGCCCACCTGGAACTGGCCGGCGACCGCCCCGCGGCGACCGCCCTCTACGACAGCCTGCTGGCATCGCAGACCGCCCTGGAGAACCCCTTCCTGGTACGCGCCCTCAAGGCGTCGAACCTCTGGGAGTACGGCCATGAGGCGGAGGCCCGCGCCATCATCGAGGGCGTCCGGGCGGCGTCACCGCGGGACCCGGCGCCCTGGGTGATCGTGGCGGAGGCCCTGGAGGCCCACGACGAGCTGGAGGCGGCCCAGGAGACGTTCACCGAGGGCACCCGCCTGCTCCTGGCGGACGTGCAGGAGCCCCCGTACTCCACGCATCCCCTGCTGTTCGGCCGCCACCGGGTCCGCCGCATGCTGGGCGCGGGCCACGACGACTGGGACATGCTCGCGGACACCCTCCACACGTCCCCGGTCCCCCTGGACGAACTCCACGACCCCAAGCGCGTCTGGTCCCTCGGCTCGGACAACCCCGCGGAACTGGCGGCGGAGATCTCCCGCCTGCGGGCGGAGCTCGGCTCCTTCCGCGAGGCCCTGTCCCGCCCCTTCCCGGTGGCGGTCCTGCACTGGCCGCAGGCCGAACTGACGGAACTGGTCACGGCGTACCCGAGCCTGGCGGAGGACTACCCCTCCCACGAAGAACACCTCACGACGATAGAGGCCTCCCTGAGGGAACTGGCCGCCTCCGGAACGGGGAACCTCGGCATCGTGACGGGGACGGTCCCCTCCTACGAGGCCTTCGCCGCCTCAGAGGGCGCCTCCCCCGGCGACGGGGCGCTGCTGCCGCAGTACGCGACCACACTGGCGGCCCGGGGGCGGGCGGTGGCCTGGCCTCCGCAGCGGGGGGCGGTTTGCTGGTGCGGGTCGGGGCGGGTCTATGGGGAGTGCCACGGCACGCACGCATAGCGGGGTGGTGAGGGGCCGGACATGTCCCAGCCAGATCTGACGTTCGCGTGCCCCTTCGCGACCCTCTGGCTGGGCACCGGCCTGAAGATCACCCGCGTCGCGAGGGGCCCGTGGTCCACCTCGCCCAGGTCAAACCGGGCTCGAAGTCGCGGTTGCCCACAGGGCCATCAACCTCACCTGCTACAACAGAGCCACTGCTGTGTGTGAGGGTCCACATGAGGGGTGGGGGAATCAGCGTGGCTCAGCCGGGGGATCTGTCGCAGCCTGTTGCGGGTGTTTACGAGGAACTCGTCACCCAGCGCATGCAGGCGCAGATGGAGCAATTGAACGCAGCAGGTTGGAAGGCCATCGATGACGAGGTCAGCGAAGAATCGTCACCCCATGTACTCGCTCGGCATATCAGTCGTGCTGTGAGACACCGGCTTAGCCAGCTGCCCCACGACAAGCGTGTCGCCGTCGCCAACCAAATCATCGAGTCACTCGTATCCGATCCTGACGGCCTCGGAAACAGTGACGCCGTCGAGTTGATTGCCGATGGGCCTCGCCAACTCCTCGCACTGGCTGAGAAAGAGGCACCCGGCGTCTACGCAATACGCCCGCTCACGCCTCTTTCGGAGACCGCCCTCATCACCAATGCTCCCGAGGACCCGAACCTCGGCAGTGAGCTGCGAGCTGAGCTGGCCACGGCGGACCGCATCGATCTGCTCTGCGCGTTCGTGAAGTGGTACGGGTTGCGCGTACTCGAAGACTCGCTCCGCGCCGCGGCGGAACGCGGCGTTCCCATCCGAGTCATCACCACCACGTATATCGGCGCTACCGATCGTCATGCCCTCGACCGACTCGTCCGCGACTTTGGTGCTCAGGTCAAGGTCAACTACGAGATCCGCTCGACGCGTTTGCACGCGAAGGCATGGCTGTTTCGACGCGACAGCGGCTTTGACACGGCGTACGTGGGCAGTTCCAACCTCTCCAAGGCCGCTTTGCTCGACGGTCTGGAGTGGAATGTACGGCTGTCCTCCGTGGCCACTCCGGCGGTGCTCAACAAGTTCGAGGCGACCTTCGACGCGTACTGGAACGACATCGCTTTTGAGCCCTACAACCCGGATCTCGACGCCCGGAAGTTGGACGAAGCGCTGGGGCTGGCGGGCGGGTCGTCGTCCAACCAAGACTCCAAGATCACCCTCTCCGGTCTGGAGGTTCGGCCGCACCCCTACCAGGCCGACATGTTGGAGCGGCTGCACGTCGAACGTGAGGTCCGCGGTCGCCAGCGCAACTTGCTTGTCGCCGCAACCGGTACGGGCAAGACCGTCATGGCTGCCCTTGACTACCGCAACCTCTTCAGGCAGGGCGGCCGGAAGCAGTACCCACGGCTCCTTTTCGTGGCACACCGCAAAGAAATCCTGAAGCAGTCGCTGCGCATGTACCGCGAGGTACTCGATGACGCATCCTTCGGGGAAGCCCTCTACACCGGCGAGCTACCGCGCGACTGGAAGCAGGTCTTTGCGAGCGTGCAATCGCTCACCGACCAGCGACTCGACCAGTTCGACCCGGAACACTTCGACATCATCGTCATCGACGAGTTCCATCACGCCACGGCTGCGACCTATCGCCGCGTTCTCAACCACTTCAAGCCGAAGCAGCTCCTCGGTCTCACCGCCACTCCCGAGCGCGCGGATGGGCTTAACGTCCAGGACGAGTTCTTCGATGGGCGAATCGCCGCTGAGATGCGACTGTGGGAGGCCCTCGACAACGACCTCCTCTGCCCGTTCCACTACTTCGGCGTGCCTGACGGTACGGACCTCACTCGACTCAACTGGCGTTCTGGGACATACGACCAGAGCCAACTCGGCGACTTGTTCTCGGCCGATCATGCCCGGGCCCGCATCGTCATCAAGCAGGTCCGGGACAAGGCGTCGGATCCGATGAGCATGCGGGCGCTCGGATTCTGCGTCAGCAGAAAGCACGCTCACTTCATGGCGCAGTGCTTCCGGGATGCAGGATTCAAAGCCGAGGCCTTGGACAGCGCATCGAAGCCCGAAGTCCGTGACCGGGTACTGTCCCAGCTCAAGGCCGGCGAGATCCAAGTCATCTTCTCCGTGGACCTCTTCAATGAGGGCTTGGACATCCCCGACGTCGATACGTTGCTCCTCCTTCGTCCGACGAGCAGCGCCACTGTCTTCCTCCAGCAACTCGGCCGAGGCCTACGCCGCACGCCCGACAAGCCGGTACTCACTGTGCTCGACTTCATCGGTCAGCATCGAGCCGAGTTCCGGTTCGAGGAGCAGTTCCGCGCGATGACCAACCTGTCGCGTAACCGGCTCCTTGAGCATGCCGAGCATGACTTTCCTCTGCTGCCTTCGGGCTGCCAGATCATCCTTGAAGGCAAGTCCAAGGAACTGGTGCTGAACAACATCCGCACCCAGATCAAGGCAACCGTCCAAACCCTCGCCAAGGAAGCCAAGGCCTTCGATACGCCGTTCCTCGCGGACTACCTCAGGGAGAGTCGTCGCGAGATCAGGGAGCTGTACAAGTCGCACAACTCCTGGACGTCTGTCCTACGACGCGCTGGTCTGACTGACCATCCTGAACAGCCAGGTGAGGAAGATCTGTTGAAGCGCGTGCATGCGTTCTTGCACGTGGATGACCTCGAGCGCGCCGAAACGTACACCCGCCTGCTGAGCGATGACGCACCGACGTACGAGTCGCTGAACCAGAGGGACAAGACATATGCGCGGATGCTCTTCTTCAATCTCTGGGACAAGGCTGGCGGGTTCACCTCCTACGCACAGGGACTTGAATCACTCCGTGAGCAGCGAGCCCTGCGCGACGAACTACGGCAGGCACTTGATCACGTCATGGGGCAAGCCGATCACTTCCCCATCCCGCTAGAAGGCCCGCATGCCCACATCCCCTTGAAGATCCACAGTGCATATAACCGCTCTGAGATCCTTGCCGCGCTTGGGGTCGCGCGCCTCGGTGGTCAGATGCCTGGCTCCTTTGCACAGGGCGTCCTGTGGGACGAGCAGAACCAGACGGACGCCTTGCTGATCACTCTCGAGAAGAACGAGAAGGATTTTTCGCCCACCATTCGCTATAAGGATTACGCGCTCAGCCCCTCCCTGTTCCACTGGGAGTCACAGAGCACCACCGCAGACACTTCACCCACAGGGTTGCGCTACCGGCAGCACAAGCAACGGGGAAGCCACGTCCTGATGTTCATGCGGCGCTACAAGGACACCGACATCGGCAAGGCCCAACCTTGGATGCTGCTCGGGCCAGCAACCTTTGTCCGGCACGAGGGCAGCAAGCCCATGGCCATCACCTGGCAACTACATCAGGAACTGCCTGCGGATGTGTGGTCGTACTCGGGCATCACGTCGGGCTAGGCCTCACCTCAGACGACTTCCCCGAGCGCTGCCTCAAAGTGAGTCTGCGCCCGGTCGAGCACGTCGTCGGGGTCATAGCCACGTGCGTGGAGCCAGTGCAGCACGTCGACCATGACCCCGATAGCGGCCTCTTCTGCGGCTACCGCCCTCAGCGCACTGCCGCCGCTGGACAGGGCACAGGCGGCAGGGAAATCGGCGGTAGCGAGTTCGCACCACACCACCTTCGAGTCGCCTTGAAGGAAAACCCCCCAACGGTGGTCCGACAGGATGTCGACGAGAGCCACTCCGCGGCCCGACTCCAGCGCTGCACCCGCAGCGAGCAGAGTGGGCAGTGCGCGCGTATCAGGGTCCTCAACTTCCAGGCGCAGATACGGCTCGCTAAGCGCCATGCGCAGCGTCACGGGAGTTCCTTCTCCGACGTGCTGGATGACGTTGGTGACCAGCTCTGATACGCAGAGCAGTGCCACGTCAACGTGATCGTGTAGTCCCCACAGAATGAGCCGGATCCGCAACGTCCTTCTCAGATCGGCGAGCTCACTCGGCTGAGCAGTGAACAGGTGTACCCAGGGCTCTCGTCCCACGCCTTCGCTCACGTAGATCACCTTCGACCGCCTCCCACACGCTGCGTTGCGCGCTGTGCACGCTCGGATAACTCTCAGTGAGAGATTCGCAGTGAGTATCCCGGCGTGCAACATGCACGAAGGGATTCCCTCCTTAGAGTGATTGGACTTTCGCCTCTCTTCCGATGGGATGGAACATCCGCTATCTCACGAGGAGTTGCTGTGGCCGGATCTCCCACGGCTAGGCGCCGCCGTCTTGCCATCGAGCTCAAGCGGCTGCGCGAAGAGAGTGGCCTGACCTGTAGCCAGGTGGGCAAGGAACTGGACTGGAGCAGTTCCAAGGTCAGTCGCATGGAGACGGGGCAGGGGCGTGTTCAGCCCTCAGACGTTGACGGGCTGTGCCGCTTCTACAGCGCATCCGAAGAGCTGCGCGATCTCTTGAAGTCGCTGGCGAAGGAGTCCAAGACAAAGGGCTGGTGGCACGCACACGGCGACGCGATCCCCACATGGTTTTCGGTGTACGTCGGCCTCGAACAAGCCGCCTCTCATCTGCACACCTATCAAGCTGAGTTCATCCCAGGCCTCCTGCAAACTGGCGCTTATGCGGCTGAGTTGAGTCGCGCATGGGTTGACCACACGCCCGAGGACATTCAGCGCATGGTCGATGTCCGGATGCGCCGCCAAGAACTGCTTACCAGCGAGGACGCGCCCGACCTGTGGGCGGTCGTCCACCAGAGCGCTCTGCTCCACACGGTCGGCAGCAGCCAGGTCATGACTCACCAACTCGAACGTATGCTGGAAATGCAGAAGTTGAAGAACGTGACCGTTCAGGTCCTGCCGTTCAATGCGGGCGCCTACCCCACCACGGGGTCGTTCACGGTCCTCGGCTTCCCGGAGCAGGAGGACCCGGACTTGGTCTACCGAGAAGGGCTCAGCGACTCGGTCTACCTCGAAGAGCACAAGGACGTAACCCTCTACACGAAGGCATTCGACCATCTCAGAGCCTTGGCTCTCAGCCCGCAGCGATCGGCCCTGCTGATCACCAGACTCTTGGAGGAGCACTCCCGATGACGCCGCCGTCGAGCATCTGGCGCAGGAGCAGCTACAGCAACGGCATGGGTGGTGAGTGCTTGGAAGTTGCGACGGTCACTGCAGCAGTCATGGTGCGCGATTCCAAAGTCGCCTCAGGACCACAACTCACGTTGAGCGCGACTACCTGGCAGAAATTCATACAGACTCTGACACTCCGCATGGGGGATGTCACTAGCTGACCGGCTGCAACGGGTCACGAATGATTTCTCCGGCCCTTTGCAGGAAAGCGGCGTAGGCCTGGGTCATCTCACCTCTAGCCTGGTCAAAACTGGACCATTCCACGTCCAGGCCTACGGCACCCGCGCCAGCCGCCTGCGTCAAAGCACCCACCACTGCCATCGACTTCCGCGTTACGGCATGAGCGAGCTCGTAAGCCTCATTGGGGCCCCAAAGAGCCAGTTGGCTTGTTTTCGCCTTAAGGTCCACAGTGCGCTCTCGAAACTCACGCCCAGCGGCCTCATCAAGTCCGCCCCCACCTCGCACTTCAGGCGCGATACGCACCAGCACTTCATCTAAGGCCGCATAGGCCGTAAGGAGAGCGGAAAACGCCTGGTGCCGCTGGCTACGCACCCACTGCCAATGTTCTGCCGCCGCCTGCCCATGCACCTGCGCCAACGCTGCCTCAACTGCCTTACGCCCACCGACCTCGGCCCCACGCTTGGCGTACCTCCCGGCGATGACAGCACCGATGACCGCGGCCACGAAGGCGATTACTGCCGCGATGACCGTCCCCATCGAGTCACTCATCGCGCCATCCTCGCCTGGATGGTGGCGCGGTCACAACGGCCCCCTTAGTAACTTGCTCAACTCCCAGCACTCCATGGGCTCTCAGACCATTAGCCTCTGATCATGACAACACCCACGACCGGGTTCACGCCCGGTGACATCCTCACGCGCGCGCAGATCCACCCCGTCCTCGGCGGCAGCGGTTTCGCCGGAATCTGCCCAGCAAGGGAGAAAAGGAACGTTCTCGTATTCTCCGACAGCAAAGTAGGTAAACGATATGGATACCGGGACGGGTGGCTCACCGAGGACGATTCATTTGGCCCCATATTCACGTACACCGGAGCCGGGAAGCGTGGCGACCAAACCTTAGAGGGCGGAAATTTTGCCATCTTAGAACATGCAAATATGGGTCGCACTCTGCATGTGTTCGTCGCCGTGGGCAATGTCCCGGGAAGCGGCACGCGCACACACAAATACATAGGCGAATTCAAGGTTGACGAACATAGACCGTACGACATACGGGAAGCCAAAGATGAACTAGGTCAAGACCGTAACGTCATTGTCTTCCGATTGCGTCCCACCGGCCCATACATACGGGAAGAATCTGACACGCTGCCGCTGGCGCCCAGGCCTCGGATTCGTTTCCAGCGGACCGCAGGAAATATCGCTCGGGCATACCGGCGCAGGAGACGTCAGCTCCAACCGCAAACTGACATCACTCGAATAGAGGCCCTTCGCGATGATCTAGCCGAAGCCTTTGAGGAACACGAAACCGCAGCTGGGATGACCATAGGGCAGATGGAGTTATCCCTACAGAACTCAGCGGATCAGCTCTCTTTCGAGATATACAACCAAACAAACCACACGGTTTACCAACCGACGGGTAGTGCAGCGGCCGACTCTATTACTCAGGCCCTCGCTCAACTCCTGCATGCACAGCACCATTTGAGCAATGCAGCCCCCGGTCAACCGCTTCACCTGATGGTGCTAACGCCTACGCTCCCTCGCGAGGACCTGCGCAGCCTGCTCGCCGAGCACGGAATTGGCCTTGTGTACCGTAACGACAGCGGCGGCTTCTCTGAATTCACGGGAGGCCCTATCGCGACCGGCGCTCCTCGGTCGTTCCGCTGCTTGGATTGCCCCGTGCCCGCCTAATATGCCACTTCCCGGCTTACGGGCTCGGGGAGCCCTCGACACGGGGAGACTGTCTCGGGTGGACGCGCCAAGCAAGGTCGACTGGGCATCAGCTCCCCTAGCGTGCGACCGGCTCTGCCGTCCCACCTCGCGACGGGTCGCATGGCGACGCTGGACCCCGAGGCGACCCAAGGAAACGATCTCCAACGTCGACAGTGCAGGATAGACCCATGACAACCAAGGTCTACTTCGACATCACCATCAACGACGAGCCCGCCGGCCGTATCAACTTCAACCTCTTCGACGACGTCGTCCCGAAGACCGCGGAGAACTTCCGCGCGCTCGCCACCGGCGAGAAGGGCTTCGGTTTCGCCGGGTCGTCCTTCCACCGGGTCATCCCGGACTTCATGCTCCAGGGTGGCGACTTCACCCGGGGCAACGGCACGGGTGGCAAGAGCATCTACGGTGAGAAGTTCGCCGACGAGAACTTCAAGCTCAAGCACGACCGTCCGGGCCTGCTGTCCATGGCCAACGCGGGCCCGAACACCAACGGCTCGCAGTTCTTCATCACCACGATCGTGACGGGCTGGCTGGACGGCAAGCACGTGGTGTTCGGCGAGGTCGCCGACGAGGCCAGCATGGCCGTCGTCAGGAAGATCGAGTCGCTCGGCTCGGGCAGCGGCGCGACCTCGGCGAAGATCACCATCGCCGAGTCCGGTCAGCTCTGACACCGGTAGCCTCCGCGGACGGCCGGCGCGGTCTTCAGCGCGCCGGCCGTCGCGTATGACCTGGTCCGGGGACCCTGCCCCTCGGCACGCCGCCCACATTGCGCGGCCGCCGCTCCCATGGACGTCTGCCGGGTCAGGTCTCCGGATTCGAGCCGGGCTCGTCCGAGACGGCGCGGATGCCGCGGACCTCGACGCCGTTCCCGCTCACCCCGTCCTCGCCGACCAGCGTGTCCCCCTCGACGCCTGTCCCGCCCATGACCTCGTCGTGCCCTGACACCGAGCCCGCGCAAGACGCCGCACGCGTTTCGCTGGAAGGGCGACCTCCCTTTGCTGTGGCTCGCTTTGAGTACGGGTACTCATGCCCAGCCTCTTGATCGCGCAGAGACTTCGGGCATGAGACGACGACTTACCGGACCTGCCGGCAAGAACAGCCTTTTCGGCCGTACGGCGCTGGCGGCACTGTGCGCACTGGGACTTGCCGCGTGCGGGACCGCGCGGGCAGGTGACACCGAGTCCGAGCGGGGTGCAGCCCGAGCCGAGAACCGGAGCACAGCCTCCCCCGCCGCCCCCGCCGCCCCCGCCGCCAAGGGCCCCGCGGAGACCGAGGGGGCCGACTTCCTCCCGTTCATGGAACTCCTCCTCGACATCGCCGAGCCGTGCCTGCCGTCGGATCTCCCGACCGCACCTCCGCCGGAGGAGTTGGAGGAGGAACCGGCCGAGGAGACGAAGCCCCGCGGCACCGCATCGCCCGAGGAGCCGCCGCCCCTGCCCGACGCCCCGATGCCCACCAGCACCCCCCGTGACCCGGAGGACGCCAAGAAGGAGACGGAACTGAGCTCCGTGGAGAAGTGCGAGGCCCCTCTCCACATCGACCGCATCACCAAGGCCCTCAAGAAGAACCCCGACCCGACACCCGCACAGGTCACCAGGACGCTGCACGACCTCGGCTACATCGAAGAGCGCGTCCACACCCCCCGGCCCGCCTCCGACCACGTCGAGTTCACCCTCGACCTGCGTCTGATGGACAGCCAGTTGTGCCTGTCCGGCACCACCACCGGCACGAGGACGACCATCGAGGCGTACGGCGGCTCCCCGGAGGTCCAGTGCCAGGACGTGCGGCGTACGAGCTGAGCGACGGAGCGACGGGCGCCCTCAACGCCCCCAGTCGGCGCGGGTGAGCGCGTACTCGACCTCCCCGTGCTCCGACCCCTCGATCGCCTCCGGCCACTCGCTGCGGAACCCCCGTACGAACCGTAGCCCCGCCTTCTCCATCACCCGCCGGGACCCCGCGTTGACCGTCATGGTGTTCGCGGTGACCCGTTCCACGCCCAGCTCGCCGAACCCCTTGTCGATCAGCGCCCGGCAGCCCTCGGTGGCGTAACCCCGGCCCCAGGCGGCCTTGTTCAGCCGGTAGCCCAGCTCCACGACCTCGGCACTGTGTTCCTCCAGCGGCCGGAACTCGAACCATCCCAGAAAGCCACCCGTCGTCTTCTCCTCGGCGGCCCAGAAGCCGCGGGTGCCGAGGCAGGGATAGTCGTGGAGGAGGTGCGGGAGGGAGCAGGCGCGGATCGCTTCCAACGACGTCGGCTTGCCGCCGTTGAGGTAGCGCATGACATCGGGGTCGTTGTCCAGCGCGAACAGGGCCGCGACGTCGGCGTCGGCCTCGGTGAACGCGCGCAGCCGTAGCCGCTCGGTGGTCAGGAAGACATCCATGGCGCGATCCTCGTCATCGTCCGGCAACACGTCAGCGGCGGTTCGCGTCGCATCCCACCGACCCCGTGAACTCCTCCACGGCCTGCGCCAGTTGTTCCGGGGCTTCCAGATGTACGTCGTGACCGGCCCCCGGCACCACCGTCACCCGAGTGTCCGGGCGCAGCTCCCGCATGTCGGCGGCCTCCGTCGGACGCATCGTGCCGTTCTCGCCCTGGACCACGAGGGTGGGGCAGGTGATGCGCGACCAGTCCTGCCAGTAGGCGTTCTCGGCGAGTTCGGCCAGTGACTCGACCATGCGGTCCCGGTCGAAGCGCGGGTGCCGGCCGTCCGCGCGTTCCTCCAGCCCCCTCGCCCGCCCCTCATGACCGAGGAAGGCCTCGGCCTCGGCGAGGGACCGGAACGGCGTCGGCCAGCTGTCCAGCCATCCCCTGATCCGCGCGGGTAGGTCCGGACTCGGGCCGGCCGGTCCCGCCTCGACGAGGACCAGCGCGTCCACCAGTTCCGGGCGGGCGGACGCCAGCAGCATCGCCGTATGGCCGCCGAGGGACTGTCCGATGAGGGTCACGGGTCCCGGCGCGAGTGCCTCGATCAGGGTCACCGCGTCCTCGACGTAGGCCGCGCGGGTCACGTCGGGCGGGCGGCGGGTGCTGGCGCCGTGGGCGCGGGCGTCGTAGGACACCGCGCGGAAGCCGGAGGTGAGGAGGCGCGGGATCAGGGCGTCCCACTCCCCCATGTGGCCGGCGAGGCCGTGCAGGAGGAGGGCGGTGCGGGGCGCGCCGGGGCGGGGGTGATCGCGGTAGGCGATGCGGGTGCCGTCGGACATGGTGACGTGGCTCAAGGTGCCCCCCGGCTCTCTGTGCGGGCCCGTCTTCTGTGGCTGCTCTGTTGCCGGAATTGTGGGCTCCACCACAGCCGTGGAGATCGAGCGCTGTTGGACTCGGCGGTTCAGGAGATCACATCAGGGGGCGCGATGGCTTGGCTGAGCTTGCTGTTCTTCGTGATCGCGGCGATCACGGCCGTCGCGCTCACCGGGCGCGGCTTCGGCCGCCTGGCCGACCGTGGCATACGGCGATCCGGTCTCCCGGTGATACTCGGCAGCCTCGCCTCGCTCGCGGGTGCCGCCGCGGTCGCCTTCTACGCCCTCGGGCTGCTGGGGGTCATCGGCGCGATCATGACGGCGCAGGACGGGGGCACGGACTCGGCGCCGCCGCAGTCCTGCCGTACGCCGGGCTGGTGGGAGCGGCACGAACAGGGCATCGAGATCGTCGACTGGTCGGTGCGCTACGTCCCGCTCGGGTTCGTGTGCGAGACCAGCGACGGCGGGAGCTACGACAACGGTGACGTGCCGGGGTACGTCAATCCCGCCGCCCTGGGCCTCGTCCTCACCGCCGCCGGGTGCGCCGTCGGCTCGGGATACGCGACGGAGTTCCGCACCCGCAAGCGCGAGGCTCGGCAGGAGGGCCAGTAGGAAGGCCGTCCGGAGGCGGCGTTAGCCTCGGGACATATCGAACGTGATCGCCAGGAGTCGCCCGCGCGATACGCGTAGCGCGATCACATCAGTTCTCAGGAGGCAGGCATGGCGAAGGTTCCCAGCGCGGTGGTCGCGGCGGGCGGGCTCGTCGGTGGGTACGGGGTGGCCCGCTGGACCGGGAAGCGGCAGCTGGGCGGGGTCGTGCTGGCGGTCGCCGGGGCCGCGGCCGCGCAGCGATGGCGGCAGCAGGCGGGCGGGAAGGCCGCGGGGGCGCTGACGGCCGCGTATGTCGCCGCCTTCGCGGGGTCGCATCCGCTGGCCAAGAAGGTGGGCGCCTGGCCCGCGGTGTTCGGGGTGGCGGGGGCGGTGGCCGTGGCGTCGTGGGCGGTGGCGGACCGGCAGGGCTGAGGAGCGCCCGTCGCCACCTCCCCGTCAAAGGCCACCCGCCGCTTATATCGCGCGCCCCGACCGCCCCCTCGCCGGTACCGTCTCGTCCGACACGAAGGGGAACGGACAGGATGAGGCTGGGGATCACGGAGCACCGGGTGCGGCTCGGTCCGCAGGAGTACCGCGTGCTGCGTACGACCGGGCTGCGCCGTGCGCTGTGCGATGACACCGGGCACTGGCTGGACCTCCGGGTGGACCGGGAAGCCGCCGCGGAACTGGCCGCTGCCTGGCTGCTGGCCGCACGCTCGCCCCGCTCACTGGTGCACGTGCCGCTGCGCAAGCGTGGCGAGCGGCCCGTGGGCGCCCATCCGCCCGAGCCGCATCAGGCCCGTGACCTGCTGCTGGTGCATCACTCCCGGCAGTTCCCGGCCTCCCGCTGGAAGGCGGTCCGGGCCCGGCTCGGGCACGGCAGCCCGCGCACGGTCGCATTCCGCCGGGCGGACTTCCCCAGCACCGAGGACCGCCCCGTCACCGGCGCCCATCACGCCGGGTTCCGCGACCGGGTCCGGCTGACCACCGCCGCCGACACCCTCGTGCTGAGCGGCAGCGCCCTGCCCTTCGCGGACGCCGCCGCGGACTTCCTCGCCCTGGCCGACACGGGTCCCGGCCGGGACATCCGATGCGGCGGGTCCGACGGGCACGCGTGCGCCGAACTGCACCCGACCTCCGGCCTGTTGGACCCTTCGATGCCCCTGATGCACGTCGAGTACTGCCCGGACTGGGAGCCCGCACCGGCGGGCGGCTAACTCCGGTGCGTCAGCACGTTCACCACCTGCCCGTTCGGGTCCCGCACGAAGAAACGCCGCACGCCCCACTCCTCGTCCCGCAACTCCCGTACGACATCCGCGCCCGCCGCCACGACCTGCGCGTACACCGCGTCCACGTCCTCGACCTCCACGCTGAGGTCCGGCACGACGGGGGCCGTGCGCTCCTCGGTGAAGAAGCTGATCTGGGCTGTGGGGTTGGCGGGTGAGGCCAGGGTGACCACCCACCCCATGTCCATCACCTCGCGGAAGCCGAGCAGGCCGTAGAAGTCACGGCTGGCCTTCATCGCCTCCTCCGACTCGACCTGGAAGTCGGGCATGATCCGGCGGACGGTCATGGGTGCGTCTCCTCGCAGTCGCCACGGACTTTCTGTTATTGCCGCTCCCACCCTCGCGTCTCCTGACCGTCCCCAGCCACAGGCACGCGAGGAATGACGCACGTGACTTCGACTTCACTGATCAGCCGCCGCACCATGCTCAGGGCAACCGCAGCCGTCGGTACGGTCGGAGCCTTCGGCGTCGGTACGGCCCTGTCGGCGCCGCCCGCCGCGGCCGCCGGCTCCGGGTACGCGCACCCGGGTCTGCTGCACACCGGCACGGACCTGGCCCGTATGAAGTCCAAGGTGACAGCGGGCACCGCGCCCTACACCGCCGGATACGCCCGGCTGACGGCCAACCGGCATGCGCAGAGCGGCTGGACGCCCAACCCGCGGAAGACCATCACCCGCGGCGGCTCCGGCCAGAACTACGCGATCCTCTACAACGACATCCATGCCGCGTACCAGAACGCCCTGCGGTACCACGTCAGCGGTGACGCCGCCCACGCAGACACCGCCGTGGCGATCCTCAACGCCTGGTCCGCCGAGCTCACCACGCTCGCCGGCAACGCGGACCGGTTCCTCGCCGCCGGACTGTACGGCTACCAGCTCGCCAACGCCGCCGAACTCGTCCGAGACCACCCCGACTTCGAGCTCGACCGCTTCAAGGAGATGCTGTCCGGGGTCTTCGCACCGCTCAGCGACAGCTTCCTCGTCCAGCACAACGGCGCGGTCGTCTCCAACTACTGGACCAACTGGGACCTCGCCGCCATGGCCTGCGTACTGGCCACCGGCATCTTCTGCGACGACAAGGCCCAAGTCGGCCGTGCGGTCGACTACTTCAAGCACGGCGACGGACTCGGCTCGATCAGGAACGCGATACCTGTCGTGCACGACGACGGGCTCGCCGAGTGGCTGGAGGCGGGGCGCGATCAGGGGCATGCGCTGCTCGGGGTCGGGCTGATGGGCACGTTCTGCGAGATGGCGTGGAACCAGGGCATCGATCTGTACGGCTATGACGACAGCCGCTTCCTCAAGGGGGCGCAGTACGTGGCGAAGTGGAGCATGGGTGGGGAGGTGCCGTTCACCGCGAACACGCGCGCCAAGGGGGCCGTCGATGGCTGGTCGGGGTCGGAGACGGTGGCCGGGGCGGCGGGTGTCGATCCCGGCATGACCCGTCCGATCTGGGCGATGATCGCCAACCACTACACCAAGCGGCGGGGGTTGTCCGCGTCGTACCTCACCCGGATCGCCGCGAAGTCCTCGCCGGAGGGTGGGGGCGGGGACTATGGGCCCAACAGTGGAGGTTACGACCAACTGGGCTTCGGAACGCTGACGTTCACCCGGGACCGGCCGACGCCGTCCCGTACGGCACCGGACCCTCGTCCACAGACCGACGCCTCCGCGTCCGCGTCCGCGGCTCCGGCTTCCGGTGAGGACCTCGCGGCCACGGGGTCCACCGACGTCGTCGCCTGGAGCGCCACGGCGGGGCTCACCGCCGTCGCGGGAGGCCTGCTTCTGCTCCGCCGCCGGGACAAGGCCGGTCGCGGGACCGCCGAGTAGCACGAACCCGGGCAGTTCCTCGCCCCCGCCGCCCCTACCCGTCCCATCCTCCAGGGGCTCTGCCCCTTCGACCCCGGTCCCTGGGGGCTGCGCCCCCAGACCCCCATCGGCCCCGAAAGGGCCTCGTCCTCAAACGCCGGACGGGCTGAAAGACACGGGTGGGTGGGGGATCGGGACGGCAGACCCTCGTCCTCGAACGCCAGGCGAGCTGAAATACCTGCGAAAGACACGGACCGACATCGACGGGCGCAGCCGCCTGCGGGTGGGGAATCGGGACGTACCTGGACCGGCACGAGGGGCGCAGCCGCCTGCGGATGGGTGCAGGACTGGGATAGCGAGCCCTCGGACGCCGGACCAGCTGCCCGGCACGGCACCGGGATCGCGCGCCCCGTCCCGGGAAGCCGGGCCGGTCGGCCCGCGCCGCGCGGACCACCGTAGTGCCGTCTCCTGCGCCCCGGCGGGGCACCACCCGCACTTGCGCGCCGTCCTCAGGCGGAAACGCACCCCACCGCCCCCAGACGGGACGGGCCCGCGCCTGCGCAACGGCGAGAAGGGGACGTACCGGGGGGTGTCCGCCCGCAGCGTCGGGCGACCAACCAACGGCACATCCCCAACCCACAGCACCGCCCGACCGAGGACGGACACCCCCCGGTGCGGCACCGACCCACAACCGGACCGGCATGCGCGACGCACGCCCCCACCGAAGCCGCCACGGGCCGCCGCAGGCATCCCCCCACTCACACCGCAGCCGACCGCGACCGCGTCTCCGAAGCCACCGCCGTCAGCGGGCGCGCGACGTCCTCCAGCGACTTCTGCTCCGCCTTCACCGCCAGCGCCGCCGCGACCAGCCCCGCGACGCACATCAGGGCCGCGCCGATCTGGAAGGCGAGCACGGTGTCGCCGACGTGGCCCGTGCCGGTCAGGTCGGCGAAGAGCAGGGGGCCGCTGATGCCGCCCGCCGCCGTGCCGAGGGCGTAGAAGAAGGCGATGGACATCGCCCGGGTCTCCATCGGGAAAATCTCCGACACCGTCAGATACGCACTCGACGCACCCGCCGACGCGAAGAACAGCACCGCGCACCAGCACGCCGTCAGCGTCGTCGCGTCCAGCGCGCCACGGTCGAACAGCCACGCCGTACCGAAGAGCAGCAGCCCCGACAGCAGATACGTCGACGAGATCATCACCCGGCGCCCGACCGTGTCGAACAGCTTGCCCAGCAGCAGCGGGCCGATGAAGTTGCCGACCGCGATCACCGCGAAGTAGTAGCCGGTGTTGCCGGTCGGGACGTCGTAGAACGTCGTGAGGATCGCCCCGAAGCCGAAGGTGATCGCGTTGTAGAGGAACGCCTGCCCGATGAAGAGAGCGAAACCGAGAACCGCCCGCCGCCGGTACTTCGAGAACACCGTCCGGCCGATCTCGACGAACGTCACACTGCGCCGCTGATGGATCGTGAGCTCGGCGTCAGGGGCCGGCGGCGGCAACGGCTCGCCCCGGTCCGCCTCCACCCGCTCCTCGATCGAGGACACGATGCGTTCCGCCTCCTCGTCCCGCCCATGGATCAGCAACCACCTCGGACTCTCCGGGACATGACGCCGTACCAGCAGGATCACCAGCGCCAGCACCGCGCCCAGCGCGAACGTCAGCCGCCACCCCACGTCCTTCGCGAACACGGACGTGTCCAGCGCGACGATCGACAGCAGCGAACCTCCCACCGCGCCCAGCCAGAAGCTTCCGTTGATCATGAGGTCGACCCGCCCCCGGTACTGCGCCGGGATCAGCTCGTCGATGGCCGAGTTGATCGCCGCGTACTCGCCCCCGATCCCGAACCCCGTGAGGAACCGGAACAGGAAGAACCACCAGGTGGAGAAGGAGACCGCGGTCAGCGCGGTCGCCGCGAGATACACCGCCAGCGTGATCATGAACAGCTTCTTGCGGCCCCACTTGTCGGTCAGGCGGCCCCAGAAGAGTGCCCCCGCGCACGCCCCCGCCACATACAGGGCCGCCGCCATACCGGTCACCTGCCCGGAGGAGATCGGCAGCCCGCTCCCCGGTTCCGACAACCTCCCCGCGATGTTGCCGACGACGGTCACCTCCAGACCGTCGAGGATCCACACGGTGCCCAGTCCGATGACGATCGTCCAGTGCCAGCGTGACCATGGCAGCCGGTCGAGTCTCGCGGGGATGTTCGATGTCACGGTCCGGCCCGTCTCGGCCTCGGCAGTGGTCATGGGCTCCCTCCTCCTCGAGTGAGAACCCGGGCCGAGTGCCCAGGAAGGACCCGCCTTACGCCCACGCCCACGCCGGCGCCCCGCCCCCGGCCCACACCCGGCCCACACCCGCCGTAAGCCCCCGCCCTACGCCCTCCCCGAGCGGCCCGCGGCTTTGCCACCGTTCTTCCAGCGGAGCGCCTACGCCCCGAGCGCCCGCGCCACCGTATAGATCAGCAGCCCCGCCAACGAGCCCACCACCGTGCCGTTGATCCGGATGAACTGCAGGTCCCGTCCGATATGAGCCTCGATCTTCCGCGTCGTGTGCTCGGCGTCCCAGCCCGCCACCGTGTCCGTGATGAGCAGGGTGATCTCGCGGCGGTACGTGGTCACCACGTACACCGCGGCCCCCTCGACCCACCTGTCGACCTTGGCCTGCAACCGGGGCTCCACCGCCATCCGCGCCCCCAGCGACAGCAACGACGCCCGCACCCGCAGCCGTAGCTCACTGCGCTCGTCCTCGGCGGCGGAGACGATCATCGACCGTACGGCGGTCCAGGCGGACGCGATCAGGTCCTGGACCTCGCCGCGCCCGAGGACCTCGCCCTTGAGCCGCTCGACCCGCGCCCGCGTGTCCGTGTCGGACTGCAGATCGGTCGCGAAGTCCGTCAGGAAACGGTCCAGCGCGCCCCGCGCCGGGTGCGAGGGCATGTCCCGCATCTCCGTCACGAACCGCAGCAGTTCCTTGTAGACCCGCTCGCCGACCTTCTTGTCGACGAAACGGGGGGTCCAGCCGGGCGCGCCGCCCTGCACCGCGTCCATGACCTGTTCGTCGTGGAGCACCAGCCAGTCGTGGGCCCGCGTCACCACGAGGTCCACGACCCGCCGGTGTCCGCCGTCCGCGACGATCTTGTCCAGCATCTTCCCGATGCCCGGCGCGATCTCCTGCGCGTCGGCCCGCCGGGTGATCGCCTCTCCCACGACCGCCTGCACATCGGAGTCCCGCAGCACGGTCAGCGCCCCGCGCAGTGCCGCCGAGAGCTCCGCCGTCACCCGGTCGGCGTGCTCGGGCTCCGCGAGCCACGCGCCCAGCCGGCTGCCGATGCCCACCGCCCGCAGCCGTTGGCGTACGACGTCCTCGGAGAGGAAGTTCTCCCCGACGAACTCCCCCAGGGAGACGCCGAGCTGGTCCTTCTTGTTCGGGATGATCGCGGTGTGCGGGATGGGCAGACCGAGCGGGTGGCGGAAGAGGGCCGTGACCGCGAACCAGTCCGCCATCGCACCCACCATCCCGGCCTCGGCGGCCGCGGCGACATAGCCGGCCCACGGGCCCGCCCCGTGCCCCGAGGCCACCTCGGCGAGCACGTACACGACCGCCACGAACAGCAGCAGCCCGGCAGCGGTGAGCTTCATGCGGCGTACGCCGCGCTGCTTCTCCTCGTCGGCGGCGCTGAACGCGGTCATCGCGCGGTTACCGGCGGCGACCGGGCGGGCATGCTGCCCTACGTCAGTGGTATCCGATTCGTCTGGTTTCGTGCGTTCCATCCACTCCACCCGTTCGTGATCCCCGGTACACATTGTCCCTTCCTGACCGACTCCTGGAACGGAACAGGAGTTCCCGACGTCTGTCAGGTAGGGGGGAGCTCACTCCTGAACTCCGGTGGCCCAATGGGGGGTCTGTTCACACACCCCTCACCACATGACGCATCATGAGGTGATCACATCGGAGCCTCGGGCTCCCGTCTGCCCGAGGAGATATGCACCGCATGACCAGGCGTAGTGCCGGGGGTGTGGGGGCGCCCCCTGCAAAGCACCGTGCCCTGCTTTCCGCGATGATCGCCCTGATCGTGGCGCTGTCCGCCGCCATATACGTCGGTGTCGCCGCCGACGACGGCAGCACCGACCAGCGGACCACCGTCGCGCAGGGCGCCGCCCCGCACAATCCCGCCGCCCCCGCCTCCACCGGCACCTGGGTCGGCGCATGGTCCACCTCTCCGGCGGGTGCCGAGCCCGGCACCGAGACCGAGGGCATGGCGGGCCGCTCGGTACGCAATGTCGTGCACTCCGCCATAGGGGGTACGAGTGCCCGCATCACGCTGTCCAACCTCTACGGCCAGTCGCCGCTGACCATCACCCACGCGTCGATCGCCGTCGCCGCGGGCAGCGACACCGCCGCCGCGACCGCGCAGACGATGCGGCGCCTCACCTTCGGCGGCAACACCACCGTCGTCGTCCCGGCCGGCGGCCAGGTCATGAGCGACGCGGTCCGCATCGCCATCGCGTACGGCAGTGACGTCCTGGTCACCACGTACTCCCCCACGCCGTCCGGGCCGGTCACCTACCACCCGCACGCCCGCCAGATCTCCTACGTCGCCGTCGGCGACCTCTCCGAGGACGTGACGGGGGCGGCGTACACCGAACAGAGCCCGTACTGGCGCTACCTGACCGCGCTGGACGTGCTGAGCAACGAGTCCGACGGCACGGTCGTCGTCCTCGGCGACTCGCTGACCGACGGCATCACCTCCACCCAGGGCGCCAACCACCGCTGGACGGACGTCCTTTCGGACCGGCTGCGCACGGCGATCGAGGCCGGCCGCGACCTGCCCCGCTACAGCGTCGTCAACCAGGGCATCAGCGGCAACCAGGTCCTCGCCAACGGCCTCGGCCGCCCCGCCGACAACCAGAGCGGTCTGGGCCGCTTCGGCCGGGACGTGCTGAGCCGCACGAACGTGAAGGTCGTCGTCATCGACCTCGGCGTCAACGACATCCTCCGCAACCCGCAGCTCGCCGACCCCGACAGGATCCTCGACGGCCTGCGCACGCTGGTCCGCCAGGCCCACGCCCGCGGCATCAAGGTCGTCGGCGCGACCCTGATGCCCTTCCAGGGCCACCGGGGATACACCGGGGCCAGGGAGGACGTCCGGCAGCGGATCAACGCCGAGATCCGCGACGGCAAGGTCTACGACGCGGTCGTGGACTTCGACGAGGCGCTCAGGGACCCGTACAACCCGCGGAGGCTGCGGTCCGACTACGACTCGGGGGACCGTCTCCACCCAAGCGACAAGGGGTACGCGCGGATGGCGGAGGCCTTCGACCTGGAGGACCTGAAGGGCTCGGCACCGGCGGAGCTGTAGGACGGGGCCGGACGCGGGTCTCGTACCGCCCCAGCCGGCCAGCCCCGCACCCCCCCGGGCGCCGGCCTCCCACCCACCGGCGGCAGCTTCGTACCCGCCCCGGGCGCCGGTCTCGCACCACCCACCGGGCGGCAGCCTGGCACCACCCACCGGGCGCCGCCCTCCCACTGCCCCGGGCGCCGACCTCCCACCACCCGTCGCAGCGGCCTCGTACCCGCCCCGAGCGCCGGTCTCGTACCCGCCCCGGGCGCCGGTCTCGCACCACCCACCGGGCGGCAGCCTGGCACCACCCACCGGGCGCCGCCCTCCCACTGCCCCGGGCGCCGACCTCCCACCACCCGCCGCGGCGGCCTCGTACCCGCCCCGAGCGCCGGTCTCGTACCCGCCCCGGGCGCCGGTCTCGCACCACCCACCGGGCGGCAGCCTGGCACCACCCACCGGGCGCCGCCCTCCCACTGCCCCGGGCGCCGACCTCCCACCACCCGCCGCGGCGGCCTCGTACCGCCCCGGGCGTCGGCCCCGCACCTCCCGCCGGGCGCCGGTCCCGTACCGCCCCGGCTGTCAGTCCTCGTACCGCCGCCGGTCCCGCCGCTCCCGGCGCAGCTCGCGGCGGTCCTCCATCGCCTCGTGGACCTGGTCCATGGCGTCACGGTGGACATCGTGGAGGCCGAGCGGATCGTGGTGGGAAGAGCTCAGCTCCCGGCGCGCGTTCTTCCGCTCCAGCCGCTCCAGCCGCCGCTCCTCCTTCAGCCGCTGTCGCTCCGCCCTGGGCAGCTTCCGGTACACCTCGACGCCGCCCATCAGGGCGAGCCCGTTGACGATCACCCGCGGGGCCTGCGGATCCTCCGGCTCCTCGTGGGCGCGCTCGTCGAAACCGCCCATGATCCCGATCCCGCGCACGACGACCTCGACACCCGGCGGCACGATCACCTCGATACCGCCCATGATCGCCACACAGGTGATCTCGACCTCGCGGTCCGCGAAGTTCGCCTCCCGCAGATCGATCTCGCCACCGCCCCAGAAGGCGAAGCCGGTGAACCGCTTCGGCACGGTCCAGCGCCCCTTGCGCTGGAACCCGGCCATGACGGCGACGCCCCACGTCGACGAGCCCTCGCCGCCTGTGATCCTCGACGCCCAACTCCCGTCCGCGACGGGCTCCTTGAACAGGTTCACCGCCGGCCCGGGCGCGGTCGGCAGGTCCCGGGTGATCGGCGTCAGCTCGCCGTAGGTCCGCGCCTTGTACGTCGCGTCCAGCCGCTCCTCGAACTCCTGCATGTCGAGACGGCCCTCCGCGACGGCGTCCCGCAGGATCTCGGCCACTCGCTCACGGTCGGCGTCGGATGCGCGAAGGTCCGGGAGTTCGTCGTCCGTCATACACAGAAGCCTACGAGTTCGAACGTTCCCGCACTATGCGGTCGCCCGCTCGGCATACATCTTCGCGATGACCGCCTCGATGTCCGGCTCCCGCACCGACAGATCCACCAGCGGATACTCCGCCGCGATCCGCGCCACCAGAGGCGCCGCCGACGCCCCCGCCGGGAACGCCAGCCACTGCCGCGGCCCTTCCACCTTCACCACCCGGGCGGGCGCCGCCTCGATCGGCGGCAGCTCCCGCTCCAGGTCCACCACCAGGATCCGCTCGCTCTCCCCCGCCTCGTGCAGACCGGCGAGCGGACCGTCGTACATCAGACGCCCGTGGTCGATCACCATCACCCGTGAGCAGAGCTGCTCGATGTCCTGGAGATCATGCGTGGTCAGCAGGACGGTCGTGCCGTTCTCGGAGTTCAACTCCCGCAGAAAACCCCGCACCTTGGCCTTGGAGATGACGTCGAGGCCGATCGTCGGCTCGTCCAGGTACAGCACCTCGGGGTCGTGCAGCAGCGCCGCCGCGATGTCGCCGCGCATCCGCTGGCCCAGCGAGAGCTGGCGCACGGGCACGTCCAACAGGTCCGCCAGTTCGAGGAGTTCGACGCAGCGGTCGAGGTTCTCGCGGTAGCGGGCGTCGGGGATCCGGTACATGCGGTGCATCAGCTTGTACGAGTCGATCAGCGGCAGGTCCCACCACAGCGTCGTCCGCTGCCCGAACACCACCCCGATCCGGTGCGCGAGCCGCGACCGCTCCCGGGACGGGTCGATGCCCGCCACCCGCAGCCGGCCCCCGCTCGGCGTCAGGATGCCCGTCAGCATCTTGATCGTGGTCGACTTCCCGGCGCCGTTCGGCCCGATGTACCCGACCATCTCGCCCCGCGCGACCCGGAAGGAGATCGAGTCGACGGCCCGCACCTCACGCCGCTCCCGCTTCATGAACCCGGTCTTCCTGCGCACGTCGAAGACCTTCTCGACGCGGTCCAGCTCGATGAAAGCCTCACCCATGACCTCGCCCACGACCCCTCAGTTCCCCGTGCTCTGATACGTCCGCAACCCGGCCCGCCACGCCAGCCCCGCCAGCGCACAACACCCCACCGCCACCAGCGGCGACAGGAACGCCACCCACGCGGGCAGCCCCAGCGGCAGCGGCACACCCAGCACATACGTGGCCGGCAGCCAGTTGACGAAGGCCAGCGGGAACACGAACGTCACCCCGCGCACCAGCTCCGTCGCGAACACCGTCGGCGGATACTGCAGCATCGTCGTACCGCCGTACGTGAACGCGTTCTGCACCTCGGAGGCGTCCTTCGCCACGAACTGGAAGGCCGCGCCCGCGATGAACACCGCACCGAAGATCCCGGCGCCGCTCAGGATCATCACCGGCATCAGCAGCAGCTTCAGCGCCGTCCAGTCGATGTCGACCGTGGCCAGCCCGTAGCCCAGCACCATCACACCCTGCGTGATCCGGCCCAGGCGCCGCAGCCCGAACTGGTCCGCCGCCATCTGCGCGAGCACCGGCGCCGGACGCACCAGCAGCGTGTCCAGCGTGCCGTCACGCACCCGCCGACCCAGCTTCTCCATCGAGCCCAGCAGCAGATCGGCGAGACCGAACGCGGTGCTGGACAGCCCGTACAGGAAGGCGACTTGGGGCAGCGTGTAACCGCCGAGCGCGTCGACACGGGAGAACATCAGCATGATCGCGACGAAGTCGAGCGCGGTCGCCGTGAAGTTGCCCAGCGTGGTCATGAGGAAGGAGGCCCGGTAGGCCATCGTGGAGCGGATCCACATCGCGGAGATCATCCGGTAGACGCGCAGCCCGTCGACGACCCTGCCGCTCCTGGCCAGTTCGCCGCTTCCGGTCACTTCGCCGCTCTCGACCGCCCCGCCGGTGTCGGCCACCCTGCCGGTGTCAACCACCCTGCACCACCACCCGCCGCGTCGCCGCCCTCTGCACCATCCGCCCGGCCGCCAGCAGCACCACCGCCCACATCGCCTGGAAGGCATAGGTGCCCAGCGGATCGGCGTGCCCCATCAGCACATCCGCGGGCGCCTGGAGCAGAGACGACCACGGCAGGGCCCGTACGACCTCGCCGAGCGTGCCCGGGAAGACGTTCAGCGGCAGGATCATCCCCGAGCAGAACCACCCGACGAACATCACCATCTGCGCCACCCCGGTGCCGTCGAGCAGCCAGAACGCGCTCAACGCCACCAGGTACCGGATCCCGAAACTGACCAGCATCGCCAGCAGCACCGCCCCGAGGAACGCCACCCACGAGGACACGTCCGTCGGCAGCGCGAGGTCGAAGACCAGCGCCCCGAACACGAAGGGGATCACCCCGCGCCCCAGCAGCTCGAACCCCGCCCGGCCCAAGTCGGCCGCCAGCCACCACAGTTGAAGATCGGCCGGACGGTACAGGTCGATCGCGATGTCACCCGTGCGGATACGCTCCATGAGCTCGCTCTCGACGCCCCCGCCCCCGTTGGCGAGCGTCTTGAACAGCGACTGGCCGATCCACACATAGGTGACGGCCTGCGCCAGGTCGTACCCGCCCAGGTGCGGCTTCTCGTCCCACAGCGCGGTGTAGGTGTAGACGAGAATCAACCCGAACACCGTGTTGGTGAACACCCCGGCCGCGGTGGCCGCCCGATAGGTCGCGTACCGTCTGAATCCGCCCGCCGCGACGGCCAGGTACAACCGTCCCGAACCCATCAGTCCCAGCCCTCCCGGCCCGTCCGGACACCGAAGCGCAGGAGCCTAGCCCGCTGGTGGTGACGCATGCCACCCGTTTTCCGGGCGGACGCGCGCCGCTCATCGGGAACGGAACGCATGGTGCGACAGTCTTCATCCGGGGACGCAGAAGACGTACGAGGGCGTACGGCGACGTACGACGTAAAAGCGTGAAACAGGAGTCCGTGCACGACATGAGCGACGAGCCGCAGCAGCCGAACCAGGGCTGGGCACCCAGAGAACCCCAGGCGGCTGAAGAGCCCGGCGGGAAGAAGCCGAAGCGGCCCAAGCGGACCGGATGGCGACGGATCATCCCCACCTGGCGCATGGTGCTCGGCACCTTCGTCCTCGGGATACTGCTGCTGATCGGCCTGTTCTTCCTCGGCTACTCGCTGGTGAAGATCCCGCCCGCCAACGCCCTCGCCACCAAGCAGTCCAACGTCTACCTCTACGCGGACGGCAGCCAGCTCGCCCGCGACGGCGAGGTCAACCGCGAGAACGTCAGCCTCTCCCAGGTCTCGAAGGCCGCCCAGCACGCCGTACTCGCCGCCGAGGACCGCGACTTCTACTCCGAGTCGGCGATCGACCCCAAGGCGATGGTGCGCGCCGGCTGGAACACCGCCACCGGCAAGGGCACCCAGTCCGGCTCCACGATCACCCAGCAGTACGTGAAGAACTACTACCTCGCGCAGGAGCAGACCGTCACCCGCAAGGTGAAGGAGTTCTTCATCTCGATCAAGCTGGACCGGGAGAAGTCCAAGGCCGAGATCCTCGAGGGCTACCTCAACACCAGCTACTTCGGCCGCAATTCCTACGGCATCCAGGCCGCCGCCCAGGCGTACTACGGCAAGGACGCCACCGACCTCTCCGCGGCCGAGGGCGCCTATCTCGCCGCCCTGCTCAACGCGCCCAGCGAGTACGACGTCGTCGCCCACCCCGAGAACAAGTCGGCCGCCGTGGCCCGCTGGAACTACGTCCTCGACGGCATGGTCAAGGAGGGCTGGCTGAAGCAGTCCGAGCGCACCGGCCTGAAGTTCCCGATGCCGAAGGAGGCCACCGTCTCCACCGGTATGTCCGGGCAGCGCGGCTACCTCGTCAACGCCGTCAACGACTACCTGCGCGACAACAAGATCCTCACCTCCGACGAGCTCGACGCCGGCGGTTACCGCATCACCACCACCATCCAGAAGAGCAAGCAGGACGCCTTCGTCGACGCCGTCAACGACAAGCTGATGGACAAGCTCGACAAGAAGAACCGCAAGGTCGACACCTACGTCCGCGCGGGCGGCGCCGCCGTCGACCCGAAAACCGGGCAGGTCGTCGCCATGTACGGCGGCATCGACTACGTCAAGCAGTACACGAACAACGCCACCCGCCGGGACTTCCAGGTCGGCTCCACCTTCAAGCCCTTCGTGTTCACCTCGGCCGTCCAGAACGAGTCCACCACGCAGGACGGCCGCACCATCACCCCGAACACCATCTACGACGGCACCAACAGGCGCCCCGTCGAGGGCTGGACCGGCGGCAGCTACGACCCGGCCAACGAGGACGACGTGTCGTACGGCGACATCACCGTGCGCACCGCCACCGACAAGTCGGTGAACTCGGTGTACGCGCAGATGGCCGTGGACGTCGGCTCCGACAAGGTCAAGGACACCGCGGTCGCCCTCGGCATCCCCTCCGGCACCCCCGACCTGACCGCCTCGCCCTCCATCGCGCTCGGCGTGAACACCGCCAGCGTCCTCGACATGGCGGAGTCGTACGCCACGCTCGCCAACCACGGCAAGCACGGCGCGTACACGTTGATCAAGACGATCACCAGGGACGGCAAGGACGTCGTGGAGCTGCCGAAGCACAAGAGCTCCCAGGTCGTCACCCGCGAGGCCGCCGACACCACGACGTCGATCCTGCAGAGCGTCGTGGAGAACGGCACCGCCACCGCCGCCCAGGCCGCGGGCCGCCCGGCGGCCGGCAAGACCGGCACGGCCGAGGAGGACCAGGCCGCCTGGTTCGCCGGCTACACCCCCGACCTCGCCACCGTCGTCGCGGTGATGGGCCAGGACCCGGTCACCGCCAAGCACAAGTCCCTGTACGGCGTCATGGGCCTGCCGCGCATCAACGGCGGCGGGGCGCCCACCGAGATCTGGGCCCAGTTCACCGAGGCCGCCCTGAAGGGCAAGTCCGCCACCGAGTTCGACCTCGAACTCCAGGAGGGCGCCGACGTGGTCGAGACGCCGACCGAGGAACCGAGCTTCGTTCCCCCGGAGGAAACGGAGGGCGAGGACGACGGCGGCACGACCGACGGGGGCCAGGACACCGGCGGTGAGACCGACGGCGGCACGACGGGTGACACCACGACGACCGGCGGTACGACGGGCGACACCACCACGGGCGGCGCGACGGGAGACACGACCAGCACGGGCGGGACGACCGGCGACACGACCACGGGTGGCACCACAGGGGATCCCACCACCGGCGGCACCACGGGAGACACGACCACCGGCGGCACGACGACCGGGACGACAGGCGGCACGGCGGCGGGCGGAGGCCTACCGACATTTCAGTGACCGGACGTCGCCTTCAGCCCGACGACGGCGACGAGCAGCAGGCACACGAAGAAGATCCGGGCGGCGGTCGCCGGCTCCCCCAGCACCACCATGCCGAGCACCGCCGCCCCGGCGGCCCCGATGCCCACCCACACGCCGTAGGCGGTACCGATGGGAAGGGTCTTCGCGGCGTGGGACAGCAGCACCATGCTGGCCACGATGCCCGCCCCGGTGAACAGGCTGGGGACCAGCCGGGTGAAACCGTCGGTGTACTTCATCCCGATCGACCAGCCGACCTCGAGCAGACCGGCGACGACGAGCAGAACCCAGGCCATGACAGGCACCTCCGAGACGCGGATTTCTTCACGGGGTGCGTCGTCTTTGCCTTACAGCCCGGTACGGCGCGTCTCGTCGGGTCGTCCTTCAAAGGTAGCAAAAAGGTAGCGAAAGGGGCCGGTGACGATGGTCACCGGCCCCTTTCGGCTTCGATCTACAGGTACAGCCCGGTCGAGTCCTCGGACCCCTCGAACCGGTCCGCGGCCACCGCGTGCAGATCACGCTCGCGCATGAGCACATAGGCGACACCGCGCACCTCGACCTCGGCACGGTCCTCGGGGTCGTACAGAACCCGGTCCCCCGGCTCGACGGTCCGTACGTTCTGCCCGACCGCGACGACATCCGCCCACGCCAGACGCCGGCCCACGGCCGCGGTGGCGGGAATGAGGATGCCGCCCCCGGAACGCCGCTCGCCCTCACCGGCGTCCTGCCGCACGAGTACACGGTCGTGCAGCATCCGGATGGGCAGCTTGTCGTGCTGGGTGCTGTTTCTGTTGGCGCTCACGGCTGAGAACCTACCTGCCTGACGGGGATTCGTAAGCGCCCGGGTCAGCCCTTACGACGCCGGGTCCCCAGGGCGAGCAGCCCCACGAGTCCGACGGCGACGAGGGCGACGGGAACGATGCGCTCCAGGCGCGGGGCGCCGTCGCCGTCGACGAACTGGGCCTTGGCGTTGCTGACGGCCCGGTTGACGCCGACGTAGGCCCGCCCGAGCGTGTGGTCGATGTTCGACACGACCTTGGCCTTGGCGTCGCCGACGATCGTCTTCGGGTGCACCCGCACCCCGATCTCGTCGAGCGTCTCGGCCAGGTTCTCGCGGCGGCGCTTGATGTCCGCCTCGATCTGCGCCGGGGATCTGGTGTCCGACGTGTCCGCCACCGTACGGCCTCCGAGGTGTCTGTCGATGTCTGTCGATGCTGTTCTGGACAGTCTGTCAGTTCGCCGGGCGGCCGCACTGTCAGCACCCCCGGTTAGGCTGGTCCGATGAGCGAGCGACTCCAGCCCGGGGACGTGGCCCCCGCCTTCACCCTCCCCGACGCCGACGGCAATGACGTGTCCCTCTCGGACCACAAAGGCCGCAAGGTCATCGTCTACTTCTACCCGGCGGCCCTGACCCCAGGCTGCACGAAGCAGGCCTGTGACTTCACGGACAACCTGGAGGTGCTGGCCGGCGCGGGTTACGACGTCATCGGCATCTCCCCGGACAAGCCGGAGAAGCTGGCGAAGTTCCGCGACAAGGAGTCCCTGAAGATCACCCTCCTCGCGGACGAGGACAAGCAGGTCCTCGACGCCTACGCCGCCTTCGGCGAGAAGAAGAACTACGGCAAGACCTACATGGGCGTCATCCGCTCCACGATCATCGTGGACGAGGAGGGCAAGGTGGAACACGCCCTCTACAACGTCCGGGCGACAGGCCACGTGGCAAAGATCATCAAGGACCTGGGCATCTAGCCCCCGGGCCACCCGAACGAGATCCACACATCAGGAGCGCAGGCCGTCCCACTCGAGCACCGGCCTGCGCTCCTCTTTCCATCCACCGGGGCGAGCGGGGACGCATTTCATACGTGACTGTCCGATTAGCGGTTCGTTACTCCGTACGGTCCACGAACGTGTGGCCGGGAACGGAGGGGAACGGTATGGGGGCCAGCGCGTATCCGAGGGAGCGGCTCGAGGAAGCGGCTCGGGGGGCTCGGACACTGTCGGAGGCGTGCCAGAGGTTGGGGGTGGATCCGAAGAGCTGGAAGCGGCGATACGTCCACGAGCGGATGAAGAAGCTTGGGGTGGATGTCTCGCACTTCGAGCGGGAGGGCGTCAAGTGGACGAAAGACATCCTTGAGCCGGTGGTCGCGGCGTCGAAGAGCGTCAACGAGGTTCTGTGTCGGCTCGGGCTTGAGGTGGTCGGCGGTCACCACACCAACATCTCGCGGCGCATCAAGGCCTACGGCATCGACACCTCGCACTTCACGCCGGTGGTCCGCACAGAGCGGCACCGGTACAACCAGCGCCGCCGGACGGCCGAGGAGATCCTCGTCGAGGACACCTCGGCACACCCCAGGCGCATTCCGAGCGGCCGGCTCAAACGGGCGATGCGCGAGGTGGGCATTGAGGAGTGCTGCGCCCTATGTGGGACCGAGGGGGTGTGGCTCGGGGAGCCACTCCCCCTGGAGGTCGACCACATCGACGGCAACTGGCGGGACAACCGGATCGAGAACCTGCGGCTGCTGTGCCCCAACTGCCACTCGACGACCGACAGTTACCGGGGGCGCGGCAAGGGACGAGCCTCATGAGCGAGGGCTCGCACTACACCCGCGAACGGCTGCTCGAAGCATCAGTTCAGTGTTCCGACCTGGACGAGGTCATCGCCTTCTTCGGCACGCGACCATACGGCTACCTCCGCAAGTACCTCACCAAGCGGTTCGCCCACTTCGGCATCGACATCTCGCACTTCCGCCCCTGTGGGAGGCCTGCCCGACCCACCGCTGACGAACTGCGGGTGGCGGTCGCCGAATCAGTCTCCGTGGCCGAGGTGCTGCGGCGCCTGGGGCGCACGAACAACGGGGCGCAGCGTCAGAATCTGCGTCAGTGGATCGCCGACAATCACCTACCGACGGAGCACTTTCTGGGGCAAGCACACCAACGGGGAAGGCCGGCACTGAACTCCAAGAGGCCCGAGGACGTGCTGGTACAGCACCAAGGCGGGCATCGGACAGCGACGAAGCGGCTACGTCGGGCACTCCACGAAGTCGGCGTCCCCGAGAAGTGCGCCAGGTGCGAGGTTGGTCCGGAGTGGCTCGACAAACCCATGACCCTGGAGGTCGATCACATCAACGGGGACTGGAGCGACGACCGGAGGGAGAACCTACGGTTGCTCTGCCCCAACTGCCACGCGATCACCAGCACCTGGTGCCGAGGGGGACGACGGCGGCAGACGGTCCGGGGCGCCCAGTAGAGTAGGCACCGCTGCTGAGGGCCCGTACCCCAGCTGGCTAGAGGGCGCCGGTTTAGGTCCGGTGTGTCGTGGGTTCGAGTCCCACCGGGCCCACAGAAAGGCCCCGCATCTTCTGCGGGGCCTCTTCGCGTGCTCAGCCCAACAGCTCCCGCACCACCGGCACCAACGCCCGGAACGCCTGGCCTCGATGGCTGATCGCGTTCTTCTCCTCCGCGGTCAGTTCGGCGCAGGTGCGGGAATCGCCCTCTGGCTGGAGGATCGGGTCGTAGCCGAAGCCGTTCGTGCCGGTCGGGGTGTGGCGGAGCAGGCCCCGTAGGCGGCCCTCGACCACTCGTTCCGTGCCGTCGGGCAGGGCCAGGGCTGCGGCGCAGGCGAAGTGGGCGCCGCGGTGTTCGTCGGCGATGTCCGACAGTTGGGCCAGCAGCAGTTCCAGGTTCGCCTTGTCGTCCCCATGGCTGCCTGACCAGCGGGCCGAGAAGATGCCCGGGGCGCCGTTCAGGACGTCGACGCAGAGGCCCGAGTCGTCGGCGACGGCCGGCAGTCCCGTTGCCTGGGCGAGCGCGTGGGCCTTCAGTAGGGCGTTCTCCGCGAACGTCACCCCCGTCTCCTTGACGTCGGGTACGTCGGGGTACGCGTCCGCGCCGACCAGGTCATGAGGCAGGCCTGCGTCGGCGAGGATGGCGTGGAGTTCGGTGATTTTTCCGGCGTTGCGTGTGGCGAGGATCAGGCGGGTCATGGGGTCCAGTATCCCGGCCTCATCGACCGCCGGCCTACGACGTGCAGACCTTCGTCAACTCGCCCGCGGCGTCCGTGATGGGGCTGAGGTCGGGCGTCTCGTCGCCGTTCTTCACCGCCGTACGGACGTTGTTGACCGCCTCGTTGAGGTTGTCGACGGCCTTGTTGACGTCGGCGTTGTCGGTCTTGTCGCCGATCTCGTCGAGGTTCTGGTCGATGGAGCCGAGGGACTCCTCGATCTGGGTCGGGTCGTTGGACGCGTTCTCGACGGCCTGCTGGAGGTCGGTCACGCTGTCGGCGACGGCCTCGGCTGTCTGGACGCAGTCCAGTGCCTTGTTGACCGCGTCGCAGCCGGTCGTGAGTCCCACCGTCAGCCCAACGGCCGCCACTACTGCGGCGATGGCGGTACCTCGACGGCGTCGGCTCTCGGCCATGGTGATGGTCCTCCCTTGCTCAGCCCCAAGGGCCCCCGTGTACTGGCCGGGCGTACGGTGGTGTGCCGTACGCCCGTACCCGTAGTGACGCGGGCGCGGGCGGCCGGGTTGCCCGTGCCGACCGCTTTTCTTGGTGCGTCCTTTACTTTTCGAGGACGGTATCAAGGGCCTTGCGCTGGAGGACAGCGAGTTCCGTGCAGCCCGAAACGGCAAGGTCGAGCAGGGAGTTGAGTTCGTCGCGGGCGAAGGGCTCGGCCTCCGCGGTGCCCTGGACCTCGACGAAGCGGCCGTCGCCGGTGCAGACGACGTTCATGTCGGTCTCGGCGCGGACGTCTTCCTCGTAGCAGAGGTCCAGCAGCGGCACCCCTCCCACGATGCCGACCGAGACGGCGCTCACGGTGCCGGTCAGGGGCTGGCGGCCGGCCTTGATCAGCTTCTTGCCCTGGGCCCAGGCCACGGCGTCCGCGAGGGCCACGTACGCGCCGGTGATGGCCGCGGTGCGGGTGCCGCCGTCGGCCTGGAGGACATCGCAGTCGAGGACGATGGTGTTCTCGCCGAGCGCCTTGTAGTCGATGACCGCGCGCAGGGAGCGGCCGATGAGGCGGGAGATCTCGTGGGTGCGGCCGCCGATCTTGCCGCGGACGGATTCGCGGTCGCCGCGGGTGTTGGTGGCGCGGGGGAGCATGGAGTACTCGGCGGTCACCCAGCCCTCGCCGCTGCCCTTGCGCCAGCGGGGGACGCCTTCGGTGACGGAGGCGGTGCAGAAGACCTTCGTGTCGCCGAAGGAGACGAGGACGGAGCCCTCGGCGTGCTTGCTCCAGCCGCGTTCGATGGTGACGGGGCGGAGCTGTTCGGGGGTGCGGCCGTCGATTCGAGACATGGCGCTGAGCCTAGCGGCACATGCGGAAGGGGCTCCTCCCGCGGTGGGTGGAGCCCCTTTCCGGGGTGGGCTCAGTGGCTCACATCATGTCTTCGATCTCCGCGGCGATGGGGTCGGCGTCGGTGCCGATGACGACCTGGATCGCGGTGCCCATCTTGACGACTCCGTGGGCGCCGGCGGCCTTCAGGGCGGCTTCGTCGACGAGCGCCGCGTTGTGGACCTCGGTGCGGAGGCGGGTGATGCAGCCCTCGACCTCTTCGATGTTGTCGATGCCGCCGAGCCCGGCAACGATCTTCTCAGCTTTGGTGGCCATGTCGGTCTCCTCATGCACAGTTGGCCCAACTTCGCGAGCGATTGCGCTGTATGTACCGAAGGATGACGTCACAGCAACCAATCGTCCGTAACTGGTCTACACCACCTGACAGGCGGTCGCCAACTCATGAGTTCCGAGACCACCGAGATCTCTCCCGCACGCCGACGGTGGCAGTCGGTGTTCCAGGGCCTGCAGAAGATGGGCCGCAGTCTTCAGCTTCCCATCGCCGTCCTGCCGGCCGCGGGCATCCTCAACCGGCTCGGGCAGCCGGATGTGTTCGGGGACGACGGGCTCGGCTGGACGAACGTGGCCAAGGTGATGGCGGGGGCGGGCGGCGCGCTGCTCGACAGCCAGCTGGGGCTGCCCCTGCTGTTCTGCGTCGGCGTGGCGATCGGCATGGCGAAGAAGTCGGACGGTTCGACGGCGCTGGCCGCGGTGGCGGGCTTCCTCGTCTACTACTCGGTGCTGCGGCAGTTCCCGGAGGACTGTCCCGCCGGGGCGAAGACGGTGACCGGCATCGGCTGCGTGGCCTCGGCGGACGGCACGGTGACGGCGTTCACGTTCCAGAATCCGGGTGTCTTCGGCGGCATCGTGATGGGTCTGCTGGCGGCGTTCTTCTGGGCGCGTTATCACCGGACGAAGCTGGTGGACTGGCTCGGCTTCTTCAACGGGCGTCGGCTGGTGCCGATCATCATGGCGTTCGTGGCGATCGTGTTCGCGGCGCTGTGTCTGTGGATCTGGCCGCCGATCGGTGACGGGCTGGAGAACTTCAGCGACTGGCTGAGCGACGCGGGCGCCTGGGGTGCGGGCATCTTCGGTCTCGCGAACCGGGCTCTGCTGGTGATCGGGTTGCACCAGTTCCTCAACGTGCCCATCTGGTTCCAGTTCGGCACGTACACCAAGCCGGACGGCACCGTGGTGCACGGTGACATCAGCATGTTCCTGGCGGGCGACCCCAGTGCGGGGCAGTTCACGTCCGGATTCTTCCCCATCATGATGTTCGCCCTCCCGGCCGCGGCCCTGGCGATGACGCACTGCGCCAAGCCGAGTCGCCGCAAGGAGGTCGGCGGTCTCATGCTCTCCGTCGCGCTGACGTCGTTCGTCACGGGGATCACCGAGCCGATCGAGTACTCGTTCCTCTTCATCGCGCCGCTGCTGTACGTGGTCCACGCGCTGCTGACGGGTGTGTCGATGGCGGTGACGTGGGGGCTCGGGGTGCACGACGGGTTCAGTTTCTCGGCCGGGTTGATCGACTACATCATCAACTGGAATCTGGCGACGAAACCGTGGGCGATCATTCCGATCGGTCTGTGCTTCGCCGTCGTCTATTACGTGATCTTCCGTTTCGCGATCACGAAGTTCGATCTGAAAACTCCGGGCAGGGAGCCGGAGGACGAGGTCGAGGACGTCACGAAGGTCTGACCGTACGTAGCCCTCCGGTTGCGGAATTGACGGGTTCCTTATATCGGCCTCCATCGTGTACAACAGGTCTACACCACTGAGTGGTGTAGACCACCACCCGATGGAGGACGTATGAGCACCGCCACCGACACGGCGGCCCCCGCGAAGAAGCGGGGATCCGGTCTTTTCCAGGGCCTGCAGAAGGTCGGCCGCAGCCTGCAGCTTCCGATCGCCGTGTTGCCGGCGGCGGGCATCCTGCTGCGTCTGGGCCAGGCGGACGTGCAGGACAAGCTGAACCTGCCCGACAAGGTCACGGCGGTCTTCGCCACGGCCGGTGGCGCGATCTTCGACAACCTGCCGATGCTGTTCTGTATCGGTGTCGCGATCGGCTTCGCCAAGAAGTCGGACGGCTCCACCGCGCTGGCCGCGCTGGTCGGGTTCCTGGTCTACAGCAATGTCCTGAAGGCCTTCCCGGTGACGGAGGCCAAGGTGCAGGCGGGCGCGGACATAGCCGCGACCTACAACAACCCGGGTGTCCTCGGCGGCATCCTCATGGGTCTGCTGTCCGCGGTGCTGTGGCAGCGCTACCACCGCAAGCAACTGGTGGACTGGCTCGGCTTCTTCAACGGCCGCCGGCTCGTCCCGATCATCATGGCCTTCGTCGGTACCGCGATGGGCGTCTTCTTCGGTCTGGTCTGGGAGCCGATCGGTGAGGTCATCTCCGACGCGGGTGAGTGGATCACCGGCCTGGGCTCGGTGGGTGCCGGTCTGTTCGGCCTGATCAACCGTGCGCTGATCCCGATCGGCATGCACCAGTTCGTCAACACCGTCTCCTGGTTCCAGATCGGTGACTTCACCGACTCCGCGGGTGCCGTGGTGCACGGTGACCTGAACCGCTTCTTCGCGGGTGACCCGACCGCCGGTCAGTTCATGTCGGGCTTCTTCCCGATCATGATGTTCGGTCTGCCGGCCGCCGCGATCGCGATCGCGCACTCCGCTCGTCCCGAGCGCCGCAAGGCCGTGATGGGCATGATGGTCTCGCTCGCCCTGACCTCCTTCGTGACCGGTGTGACCGAGCCGATCGAGTTCTCGTTCATGTTCATCGCCCCGGTGCTGTACGTGATCCACGCGGTGCTCACGGCCATCTCCATGGCGATCACCTGGGCGCTCGGTGTCCACGCGGGCTTCACGTTCTCCGCGGGCGCCATCGACTACGGCCTCAACTGGAACCTGGCTACCAAGCCCTGGCTGATCATCCCGATCGGCCTGGTCTTCGCCGCGGTCTACTACACCGTCTTCCGCTTCGCCATCACCAAGTGGAATCTCCCCACCCCGGGCCGCGAGCCCGAGGAGGAGGTCGAGGACCTCACCAAGGCGTGAGTTCCGACCGCCGTACGGCATGACGAAGGCCCCGGGACCGGGAAGGTTCCGGGGCCTTCGTGCGTGTACGGGGGCTCAGATGTCGTACGACACCCTCGGCGTCGCCAGCTCCACCGGACCGTCGTAGACCGCGCGGGCGTCGGTGAGGTTGACCTGCGGGTCGGTCCACGGGGGGATGTGGGTGAGGACCAGGCGGCGGGCGCCTGCCCGGGCCGCCGTCTCACCCGCCTCGCGGCCGTTGAGATGCAGGTCGGGGATGTCCTCCTTGCCGTGGGTGAACGCGGCCTCGCACAGGAACAGGTCGGTGTCCCGGGCGAGTTCGTCCAGCACGGGGGTGATACCGGTGTCGCCGGAGTACGTGAGCGACTTGCCGCCGTGCTCGACGCGGATGCCGTACGCCTCCACGGGATGCGCCACGCGCTCGGTGTGCACGGTGAAGGGGCCGACCTCGAAGGTGGACGGCTTGACCGTGTGGAAGTCGAAGACCTCGCTCATGGAGGAGGCGGTCGGGGTGTCCGCGTAGGCGGTGGTCAGCCGGTGTTCCGTGCCCTCGGGTCCGTAGACCGGGATCGGATCGCAGCGGCCGCCGTCGTGGCGGTAGTAGCGTGCGACGAAGTACGCGCACATGTCGATGCAGTGGTCGGCGTGCAGATGGCTGAGGAAGATCGCGTCGAGGTCGTAGAGACCGCAGTGGCGCTGCAGCTCGCCAAGGGCACCGTTGCCCATGTCGAGAAGCAGCCGGAAGCCGTCGGCCTCTACGAGGTAGCTCGAGCAGGCCGATTCCGCGGACGGGAACGACCCCGAGCAGCCGACGACGGTGAGCTTCATAAAGCAGAAACCTCCGCTGGCGGTAATCCAGGAGATCCAGGAATCCAGGAATCCAGAAGATCGGGAAAGAGGGACTCGGGGGGCGTGCGGTCCGTCGAGCGTAAGGCGCAAAACCCCTTGTCGCTCCTCCGCCAAGGGCTGTTGTGGGCGAACTCACCTGTGCTGTCACCGGTTCGGCTGGACCAGGGGCGCGTAAGGCTCAGCAGAAGGCGCGCAATGCGGATCGCGCGCCGGTAACGTCGTCCGTATGGACACGTCCTGGTGGCTGGCGCTCGCGGCGGTGGTACTGCTGGCGCTGGTCGCCACGCTCGTGGACGGGTGGGGACGGGGGCGCAGACCGCAGGGTCGCAGGGCGCGGCCGCCGGGGCGACCCGGGCCGCGGACCGGCAGCGCGCGGCCGCGGCCCGCGGAGATCTGGTGGGCGAACGTGCCCTTCGAGGACGGGCCGGGGGCGAAGGACCGGCCGTGTCTGGTGCTCGCGGTGCGCGGGAGGCGGGCGGTCGTCGCGAAGATCACCAGCAAGTACCACGACGAGCGGGCCGGGGTGATCCCGTTGCCCCCGGGTTCGGTGGGCGATGCGCACGGGCGCGCCAGCTTCCTGGAGACGGACGAGCTGCGCGAGGTGGCGGTGTGGGACTTCCGGCGGCGGGTGGGTGTGGTGGACCCGGTCCTGTGGGACCAGGTCCGTCACCTGGCGACGTAAAGCAGAGAGGGCCGTGACGAGGGGTTACGCCCAGAGCTGGCCCTGCAGCGTCTCGATCGCTTCCTCCGTCGTCGCCGCCGTGTAGACCCCCGTCGACAGGTACTTCCAGCCGCCGTCCGCGACGACGAACACGATGTCCGCGCTCTCCCCCGCCTTCAGCGCCTTGTGGCCGACGCCGATCGCGGCGTGCAGGGCGGCGCCCGTGGAGACGCCCGCGAAGATGCCCTCCTGCTGGAGGAGTTCACGGGTGCGGGTGACCGCGTCCGCGGAGCCGACCGAGAAACGGGTCGTCAGGACCGAGGCGTCGTAGAGCTCGGGCACGAAGCCCTCGTCGAGGTTGCGCAGGCCGTACACGAGGTCGTCGTAGCGCGGCTCGGCGGCGACGATCTTGACGTCCGGCTTGTGCTCGCGCAGGTAGCGGCCGACGCCCATCAGGGTGCCGGTGGTGCCGAGGCCCGCCACGAAGTGGGTGATGGAGGGGAGGTCGGTGAGGATCTCCGGGCCGGTCGTGGCGTAGTGGGCGCCCGCGTTGTCCGGGTTGCCGTACTGATAGAGCATCACCCAGTCGGGATGCTCGGCGGACAGTTCCTTGGCGACGCGTACGGCCGTGTTGGAGCCGCCCGCGGCGGGCGACGGGATGATCTCCGCGCCCCACATGCCGAGCAGCTCCCGACGCTCCTGCGAGGTGTTCTCGGGCATGACGCAGACCATGCGGTAGCCCTTGAGCTTGGCGGCCATGGCCAGGGAGATGCCGGTGTTGCCGCTGGTGGGCTCCAGGATGGTGCAGCCCGGGGTGAGGCGGCCGTCCTTCTCCGCCTGCTCGATCATGTGCAGGGCCGGGCGGTCCTTGACCGAGCCGGTGGGGTTGCGGTCCTCCAGCTTGGCCCAGACACGGACGTCGTCGGACGGCGACAGCCGCGGCAGGCGCACCAGAGGGGTGTTGCCCACCGCGGCCAGCGGGGAGTCGTAGCGCATCGGGATCAGGCCATGCCGCCGGCGACGGCCGGCAGGATCGTGACGTTGTCGCCGTCCGACAGCTTCGTGGTGATGCCGTCGAGGAAGCGGACGTCCTCGTCGTTGAGGTAGACGTTGACGAAGCGGCGCAGCTCGCCGCCGTCCACGATGCGGGCCTGGACGCCCGGGTGCCGGGTCTCGAGGTCGGCGAAGAGCTCGGCGAGGGTGTCCCCGTTGCCCTCCACCGACTTCTGGCCGTCGGTGTAGGTGCGGAGGATGGTGGGGATGCGGACCTCGATGGCCATGGTTGCGGGCTCCTGTCGGAAGTGTCTGGTCGGTGGGCGCGCGGCAGCGCATTTCAGCAGGTGGTGCGGGTGAGGCGCCGCGGCTCACGGCCGTTCGGCGGCAGGGGGCAGCGTCAACAGATGGCGCTGGCGAGCCTGCACAGGTCGACGTGCAGCCGCGCCACGAGCAGCATGCCCGGCGTCTTTTCGCTCACGTCGTCAAAAACCATGGGCTCATCGTATCGATTCCCGTCCCGGGTCCCGGAATGTGATCCCACATTGCGGACGGATTGCGGCCGGGGAGTGAGATGGAGCTGTTCGGGCCGTCCTGCTCAGGCGGACGCGCGCAGGACGAGCCGGGTGGGTACGACGACCGAGGGCAGGTCCGAGGGACGGTCGAACAGCAGCCGGGCCATCAGGCGCCCCATCTCCCCCACGTCCTGGTGGACCGTGGTCAGCGGCGGGTCGGTCGCCTCGGCGATCTCGGCGAGGTCGTCGAACCCTACGACGGCCACGTCCTCGGGGACGCGGCGCCCCCGGGCGCGCAGGGCCTCCAGGGCTCCCAGGGCCATCAGGTCCGAGGCGACGAAGACGGCGTCCAGGTCAGGGCGGCGGTCGAGCAGCGCGGCCATGGCGTCGGTGCCGCCCTGGCGGGTGTAGTCGGCGCGTTCGACCAGCTCCGGCGGGGCGTCGGGGAGGACGTCGCGGTAGCCGGCGAGGCGTTCGGCGGCGGAGTGCTCCTGGTCGTGGGGGCCGGTGACGGTCGCGATGTGACGGCGGCCCAGGGAGACGAGGTGCCGGACGGCCTGCCGGGCTCCGCCCCGGTTGTCGCCGTCGACATAGGCGTGGGCGCGCACGGTGTCACCGTCGAGCAGGAGGGGGCGGCCGCCGAAGACGGCGGGGATGTCGAGGCGGCCGATCATCTCGTGCAGCCGGCCGCCGGGGTGCAGGGAGAACAGGACGGCCGCGTCGACGTGGCCGCCGCCGAGGTAGTCGGCCACGCGCGCGTGGTCGTCCGGCTCGTCCAGGAAGAGCAGGACGGCCTGGGCGCCGTGCAGGGCGAGTTCCTTACGGATGCCGCGCAGGAGGCGGTCGAAGTAGGGGTCGAGGAAGAGCCGGCCGTCCGGCTGGTCCGCGACCACGGCGACGGCGTTCGTGCGGTGGGTGACCAGTTGCCGGGCGGCCTGGTTGGGGACGTAGCCCAGCTCGGCGATGACCTGCCGGACCTGTTCGACGACCTCGGCGCGCACCTTGGGCTCACCGTTGATCACCCGCGAGACGGTGGATCTCGACACCCCCGACCGACGTGCGACGTCTTTGATCGTGGGGCGCTGTCCGTGGATCCGTCGCGTCAACACCGTCTCCGATAGGGCGAGTTGGTCGGGCGTACAGTGATCAGTATGCCTCGACGACCGTGACCTCTTCCTCCGTGATCTCGCCGTCCACGATCCGGTACGAGCGGAACTGGAAGTCGCCGAGGCCGTCGGTGTCCGCGGTGGAGACCAGGACGTAGTGCGCGCCGGGCTCGTTGGCGTAGCTCACGTCGGTGCGGGACGGGTAGGCCTCGGTGGCGGTGTGGGAGTGGTAGATGACCACCGGCTCCTCGTCGCGGTCGTCCATCTCGCGGTAGAGCTTGAGGAGGTCGCCGGAGTCGAACTCGTAGAACGTGGGCGACATGGCCGCGTTCAGCATCGGGATGAAGCGCTCGGGACGGTCCGAGCCGGCCGGCCCCGCGACGACGCCGCACGCCTCGTCGGGGTGGTCCTTGCGCGCGTGCGCGACGATCTGGTCGACGAGGGCCTGGGTGATGGTCAGCATGCTGGCCAGGATAAGCAGACGGGCCGCCCCGTACCGACGGGTGGTACGGGACGGCCCATATACCGGACGCCTGGGCGGCGGGCGCGGGGAGCACCACGAGAGCTCCCGACACCGGTGCGTCCTGGACAAGCGGTTCAGCAACCTACCCAGGGGCGCGGGGAACTGCGCGACCAGCCACAACGGCGCAGCAGTCAACCCACAACCCTTGGCCCAGCGCCTATCCGACGTTCTCGAACTCCGGCTCGCGCCGCTCGGCGATCTCCGGGTTACGCGCCTTGAGTACGGCCCAGCCGATCCCGAGCGCGACGGCCCAGCCCGCCATCACGTACAGACACACCCGGGACTCGGAGTCGTACGCGATCAGCCCGGTCACGAAGAGCAGGAACACGATGGCGACGTACGAGCCCTTGGAGCCGCCCGGCGCCGGGAAGGACGACGCCGGCAGGCGCCCCGCCTCGACCGCACGGCGGTACCGCACATGGCTGATCAGGATCATCAGCCACGTCCAGATGCCCGCGGCGGTGGCGACGGAGACGACGTAGCTGAAGGCCTTCTCCGGAACGATGTAGTTCAGGACCACGCCGATGCCCATGAAGAGCACCGACACCGTGATGGCCAGCGCCGGCGTCTTCGTGACGGACAGCTTGTTGAAGGCCTTGGGGGCCTCGCCGCTGTCCGCGAGGGTGCGCAGCATGCGGCCCGTGGAGTACATGCCGGAGTTGCAGGAGGACAGGGCCGCGGTCAGCACGACGAAGTTGACGATGCCCGCGCCCGCCGGGATGCCGATCATGGCGAAGGCCTTCACGAAGGGGCTGACGCCGGGCGCGAACTCGGTCCACTTGACCACGCAGAGGATGACGGTGAGGGCGCCGACGTAGAAGAGCCCGATGCGCCAGGGCAGGGTGTTGATCGCCTTGGGGAGGGTCTTCTCGGGGTTCTCCGACTCACCGGCGGTGACGCCGACCAGCTCGACGGCGAGGTAGGCGAACATGACGCCCTGGAGGGTCATCAGGGAGGAGCCGATGCCCTTGGGGAAGAAGCCGTCGAAGGCCCAGAGGTTGGAGACGGCGGCCGTGTCGCCGGCGGCGCTGAAGCCGAAGGTGAGGACGCCGAGGCCGATCACGATCATGCCGATGAGAGCGGTGACCTTGATCATCGAGAACCAGAACTCGATCTCGCCGAACAGCTTCACCGAGATCAGGTTGGCCACGAACAGCACGACCAGGAAGCCGAGCGCCGAGGCCCACTGCGGGACGTCCGGGAACCAGTAGTGGATGTAGATCGCGGCGGCGGTCAGTTCCGCCATGCCGGTGACGACCCACAGCAGCCAGTACGTCCAGCCGGTGAAGTAGCCGAAGAACGGGCCGAGGAATTCCCGGGAGTACTCCGCGAACGAGCCCGAGACGGGGCGGTAGAGCAGGAGTTCACCGAGCGCGCGCATGATGAAGAAGATGATGACGCCGGCGACGGCGTACATCAGGATGAGACTGGGGCCCGCCTTGGCGATGTTCGCCCCGGCGTTGAGGAAGAGACCGACGCCGATGGCGCCGCCGATCGCGATCATCTGGACCTGGCGACTGCCGAGGCCACGCTCGTAACCCTCTTCGGAGGTGTGCTCCGAGCCTTTGTCGACCTGAGCGGAGGTCATGTGTGGTGCGCCTTTCTCCATACCGAACCGGGCCTCTCGTCGGCCTCGGATCGGTTCTCGATCCCCCCGGATACTGGAGTTTTCTGCCTGGCCGGTGGTTACCGGCTCGGTGGCGCACCCGAGCGAACATACGGGTGGTGTTCGTCGGGCGGTCGTGAAGATTTATCACGGCCGCAATATTGATCACCTGTGCGAGATGTGGCGCAGAGCACAGGAAGAAGCGGACAAACAAATACCGGAGCGGGCATACGTCATCAGCACGGTGACGTGATCGTTATCCGGATTTGAGCGTCCGCTGAGCGAACACAAAAAGGTCACAAACTACGTCAGAAGGTCACGGAAGCAGTGTCGTGACGAGGGTTTCCTGGAGCCCGCCCAGCCACAGGTACGCCATCACCATCGGCTTACGGGGGTCCTCGTCCGGCAGCCGGTAGAGGAGGTCGGTGTCCTCCTCGTCGGTGATCTCCAGCCGGGAGCCGATCGCGAGGCGCAGGTCGTTGAGGGCGCCGAGCCACTGGCGCGACTCCTCCGGCGCCAGCTTGAGCACCGCCCCGCCGTCGCCCACCGGGCTCAGCGCGTCCAGGGAGCGGATCACCGCGAGGGCGCTGTCCCGCTTGCCGGCCCGCAGGTCGTTCTCGGTGTAGCGGCGAAACTCCGAGGAGTACGCCTTCTGCTCCTCGGCCTGCTCAGGCCCGGGTGTGCCCTCGGGGTCGCTGTAGGCGTCCGGGAACAGGCGTCTGAGCACCGGGTCGGAGGGCGGCTCGCTGGGGCCGTCGTTGAAGAGTTCGGCGAGCGGGTCGTCGGGGGCGTCCTCGGCGGGCCCCGGCCCGATGAGCTCCAGGAGCTGGACGGCCAGCGAGCGGATGATGGAGATCTCGACGTCGTCGAGCGCGACGGCCGCGCCGCCGCCGGGGAGCGGTTCGAAGTGTCCAGGCATGAAGGTGAGTTCAGCTACTTCCGGTCCTGCTGGAGGGTGGCCCACAGACCGTAGCCGTGCATTGCCTGCACGTCGCGCTCCATCTCCTCGCGGGATCCGCTGGAGACGACCGCCCGGCCCTTGTGGTGAACATCGAGCATGAGCTTGGTGGCCTTGTCCTTCGAGTACCCGAAGTACGTCTGGAACACATACGTCACGTAGCTCATGAGGTTGACCGGGTCGTTGTGGACGATGGTGACCCAGGGGACGTCCGGCTCGGGTACGGCGAAGACCTCTTCCGCCGACTCGGTGCGTTCGATCTCTACGGGAGCGGGTGACGTCACATGGCCCATGCTGCCACGCATCACCGAAATCGTCACACCGACGAGAAGGGAGTACCATCTCATCGCATGAACACAGCGGACCTTGGGCTGCCGGTGGACGTTCCCTCGACGGCGCTCTTCACGGATCAGTACGAGCTCACGATGGTGCAGGCCGCGCTGAAGGCCGGTACCGCCGAGCGGCACAGCGTCTTCGAGGTCTTCACCCGGCGGCTGCCGGACGGGCGCCGGTACGGCGTCGTCGCGGGCACCGGGCGGGTCCTGGACGCCGTCGAGAACTTCCGTTTCGACGCGGACGTGCTGCGCTTCCTGGGTGAACGGGACATCGTCGACGCGCAGACCCTGGACTGGCTCGGCTCGTACCGGTTCTCCGGTGACATCTGGGGCTATCCGGAGGGCGAGGTGTACTTCCCGGGCTCGCCGATCATGCGGGTCGAGGGCTCCTTCGCCGAGTGCGTGCTCCTGGAGACCGTGATCCTCTCGATCCTCAACCACGACTCCGCGATCGCCGCGGCCGCCTCCCGGATGGCCTCGGCCGCCGGGGGCCGCCCGCTGATCGAGATGGGCGCCCGCCGCACCCACGAGCTCGCCGCCGTCGCCGCCTCCCGCGCCGCCTACCTCGGCGGCTTCGCCTCCACCTCCGACCTCGCCGCCGGCTTCCGCTACAACATCCCGACCGTCGGCACCTCCGCCCACGCCTTCACCCTCCTGCACGACCACGAGCGCGACGCCTTCCGGGCCCAGGTGAACTCGCTGGGCCGGGGCACCACACTGCTCGTGGACACCTACGACGTGGCGGAAGCCGTCCGTACGGCCGTGGAGGTGGCCGGACCGGAGCTGGGCGCGGTCCGTATCGACTCGGGCGACCTGCTCCTCGTGGCCCACCGGGTGCGGCAGCAGCTCGACGAGCTGGGCGCCCGGGACACGAAGATCATCGTGACCTCGGACCTCGACGAGTACGCCATCGCCTCGCTCGCGGCGGCTCCCGTGGACGCGTACGGCGTCGGCACGCAGCTGGTGACCGGCTCCGGACACCCGACCGCCTCGATGGTCTACAAGCTGGTCGCCCGCGCCGAGTCCGCCGACCCGAAGGCGCCGCTGGTGCCGGTCGCGAAGAAGTCCTCCGGCGGCAAGACCTCCGTCGGCGGCCGCAAGTGGGCGGCCCGGCGACTGGACGCGGACGGGATCGCGGAGACCGAGGTGGTCGGCACCGGGGCCGTCCCGGCCGACCTCGTGGACCGCCAGCTCCTCGTCGAGCTGGTCAAGAGCGGCGACGTCGTGGCGCGCGAGTCGCTGGACGTCGTACGGGACCGGCACACGGCCGCGCGGGACGGGCTGCCGCTGTCGGCGACCCAGCTGTCGCGCGGGGAACCGGTCATTCCGACGGAGTACGTGCACGGGCGCTCGGGTAGCTAAAGCTGGTGCGCCCTCCCGCAGCGCCGTCGAAGTCTCTAGGCTCGTAAGTTCACTCTTAGTCGAAGGACACCCACCATGCGCCGCGCCTTGATCGTCGTCGACGTACAGAACGACTTCTGCGAGGGGGGCAGTCTCGCGGTGGCCGGGGGTGCCGATGTGGCCGCCGCCGTCACCGAGCTGATCGGACAGGCCGCCGGCGGCTCCGGCTACCAGCACGTGGTGGCCACCCGCGACCACCACATCGCGCCCGGCGGACACTTCGCCGACAACCCCGACTACGCCCACTCCTGGCCCGCGCACTGCGTCGCCGGCACCGAGGGCGTCGGCTTCCACCCGAACTTCGCCCCCGCCGTCGCCTCCGGCGCGATCGACGCCGTCTTCGACAAGGGGGCGTACTCGGCGGCCTACAGCGGCTTCGAGGGCGCCGACGAGAACGGCGTCACGCTGGCCGACTGGCTGCGGGCGCGGGAGGTCGTCGAGGTGGACGTGGTCGGCATCGCCACGGACCACTGCGTACGGGCCACCGCGCTGGACGCGGTGCGGGAGGGTTTCCGCACGCAGGTGCTCCTCGACCTCACCGCGGGAGTGGCCGAGGAGACCACCGACCGGGCGCTGGAGGAGCTGCGCCGGGCCGGGGTGGAACTCTCGGGGAAGCCGGTCGTCGCGTAGGCGTCCGGCGTCCGGTGGCTAGGCCGGCGCCGTCGGCCTCCTGATCAGCGCCCTGATCGGGTGCCACAGCTCCTGGGGCAGCTCCGGTCCCGGCACCGCCGCGACAGCGTTGTCAGGGGCCGTACGCCATATCAGGCCGTCCGGATGGTGCAGGACGGCCGTCACCTCGTCCGGGGTCGGCGGGGCCGCGTTGCCCCGCAGGTAGACCGCCCGCAGGCCCAGATTGCGCAGCCTGGTCAGGGCTCGTGCGCGGTTGCGGGCGTGGACGAGGACACGGACGCAGCCCGTGCCGTCGGTGGCGGGTCTGGGCAGGTTCAGCGCCACCACCACGCTGCCTGTCGGCAGCTTGCAGAAACCTCCTGCGGCCATGCAGTCACACCCCCGTGTGCACCGGTGTCAATAAGAAAGCCATCAGGACGCACCTAAACACGATCGGCGGCGACCCGCCAGGGGTCACCGCCGATTCGCTTCTGACCTGCGCAAATGCCGACTACTTCACCGCGCGACCCACTTCGAGCGAGATCGTCGAGCCGTTCTTGGCCTCCTTGACAATCTTGATCTTGGTGTTGGTGTCAGTGAGCTTCACGCCCGCGAACGGGGTCGTCGCGTCGTAGTACGTGCTGGTGTGATCGTTGAAGACCGACACCCCCTTCGACGACGGGATCCTCTTCGCGACGTCCGCGTTGTGCAGCGTGATGCCGTCCGTGCGGAACAGGCTGAAGGGCGAGTCGTACGCCTGGATGCGGCTGCGCATCGCGGTGCCGTCGGACCACTTCAGCGCCGTCGGGTGCGAGTCGACCGGCAGCAGCAGACCGACGCCGGGGTGCTCGCTGGTGTTGTTGTCCACCTGGGAGGTGTCCCACTTCCAGATCAACAGACCGTTCTGGTACGGGAAGTGCTCCACCCAGCTCGGACGGGTCGTGGAGAAGCCGAAGTTGTACGGGCCGACCTTCAACGTCCGGTCGTACGACACGTACTGGCGGTTCTCGGCGATGTAGTACTGCGCGAAGTCGTCCGTGACGGTCGCGCCGACACGGGTGAAGCCGCTCGCCGTCCAGGCCGCGTCCGCGGTCTCGGCGTCGTCGGCGAACAGGGCGGCACCGTCGGCCGTCACGGTGATCCGGTCCGCCGCGAAGCCCTTGCCGGCCACGCCGCCGTCGGTCGAGTAGCGGAAGCGCAGGCCGATCTTCTGGCCCGCGTAGGCGTCGAGCGGGAAGGACAGCTTCTTGTACGTCTCCGAGAAGCCGGTGAGCGTCGGCTGGCCGCTGGCGTCGCGCGGGAGGGCCGCGCCGTCCGCGGTGCCGTCGATCGCCTTCCAGGTGGTGCCGCCGTCGGTGGAGACCTCGGTGTAGACGAAGTCGAAGCTCGCCTCGGTGGCCCACCAGCCGTCCAGGCTCAGTGTCGCCGCGGACTTGCCGGTGAGGTCGACGGAACGGGTCAGCGTGTTCCGCAGGCTGTTGCCGCTGCCGCTCCACCACTGGGTGGCGCCCTGGGCGGGGGCCACGATCTCGGTGGTGACCGCCTTCTCGGGCAGCTCGACGACGAGCGCCTGCTTGTTCTTGGTGTTGTACTCGGCGACACCGAGCTTGTGCTTGGACTTGGTCGCGGCCTTCGCCACGTCGTAGTCCAGCCAGCCCAGTTGCAGCTTGTCCCAGGCGGTCATGTCACCGGGCATGTCCCCGATGGTGTCCTTGCCGGTGCCGAGCCAGGAACCGGAGGACATCAGGGTCCAGAAACCGGTGGAGTTCTCGCCGCCGGAGGTGTCGTAGTGGTCCGGCAGACCGAGGTCGTGGCCGTACTCGTGGGCGAAGACGCCGAGTCCGCCGTTCTCCGGCTGGATGGTGTAGTCGCCGACCCAGATGCCGGTGTCGCCGATCTGGGTGCCGCCGAGCAGGTTGCCCGAAGGGCCGGTGGCGCCGGAGTCGGTACCGAACGCGTACCAGCGGTGGGCCCAGATGGCGTCCTCGCCCTGGGCGCCGCCGCCCGCGGACTCGTCCTCGCCGGCGTGCACGATCTGGAAGTGGTCGATGTAGCCGTCGGACTCGTTGAAGTCGCCGTCGCCGTCGAAGTCGTAGCGGTCCCACTGGTCGAACTCGGCGATGTCCGCCTTGATCTCGGCCTCGGTGCGCCCCGCCGCCTTCTGCTGGGCGACCCATGCCGTGACGCCGTCCTGGACCGCGTTCCACGCGCAGGTGTCACAGGAGTTGGAGCCGTAACGGGCCTCGTTGTAGGGGACCTTGACCCAGTCGGTGACCTCGCCCTCGACCGAGTAGCGGCCCGAGGACTGCTTCTCGTAGTAGGTCTTCATCGACGCGGTGCCGTCGCCGAAGTAGAGGTCCTCGAAGTGGGCCTTGTTGTAATCCGGCTGCCAGGCCGTGCTGTTGTCCTGGGCACGGTCCGGCTGGGCTATCTCGTTGTGCGCGGGGCCGGGCGTGCCGCCGTAGCGGGGGTCCGTCCGATCGCCGAACTCGACGAGGATCGTGAAGATCTTGTCGGTCTGCTCGCGGCCCAGTTCGACGTACTTGCTGTCGCCCTTGCGGCTCTTGAGCTCGACGACCTGGGAGCCGTCACGGTTCTTGACCGTGGCGGCGCCGGATATGACCTGCTTCAGCGCCTCTTCGCGCTGCGCCTCCTGGGTCCGGGAGAGCGGGCCGTCGAAGTCGTGCTCCTGTGTGGTCTTCGCCGGCTGCGGATCGGTGCGGTGCGCCGCGGCCGGTGTCGCGGTGGTGTCGGCCTGCGCGACGGCGAAGGTCGAGATGGTCGCCGTCGCGGCGGCCAGTGCGACGGTGGTCGCGGCTGCTCTGAACGTCCAGGGTCTGCTGGGCACCTGAGTCTTCCTCCCCTAGTCAAGTGACGGCATTTGACTAGAGGTTCAGAAGAAAAGACAGACCTTGACTTGAACAGGACAACTGCACTATGCGGACCTGACGTCCGCTTTACGAACACCTCGAGAACATCCCGAGCCGCCCTCGACCGGCGCTCGCGCGTGTCCACTTCGTGGACGCCATGACTCCGTGCGCCCCCCATGCACCGGTACTGTTGGTTAGGTCACGCTTACCGTTCGTTCCGCTCGGGCATGCACGCGATTAGAGTCATTCGGCGGAACGCCCCAAAACGGCGGAAAGCCAGGCCGACACCCCCGTGGACCCCCACTTCCGAGGACACGATTGCCATGCCTCGTCCGACTGCCGCACAGCTCGCCTACGGTTCGTTCACCGTGATCTTCTCGACGCTCGCCATGCTGCTGCTGTCACAGACGAGTTCGGGTCTGGGGATCGCGGTCATCACCGTCGCGGCGCTCGCCCTCGGGCTGCTCGTCGCCATGACGGTTCCCATCCCCAAGGCCCGCGTGGTCGCGGTGCGCAAGCCCGCCACCGAGACAGCGGAGACGGCACAGACGCCCGTACCGGCGTCGGTCACCGTCCTGGCGACCGAGCCGGTGCACGAGCGCGCCGCCTCCTGATGAACCGACGGTCCCCGGTGGTCAGTTGGTGCTGACCACCACCGTCTTCGCCGCCTTGTCGTGCAGGCCCTGCTTGTAGGGCTTGTCGAAGAAGCTCCAGCCGCCCGCGATGGCGGTCCAGACACAGGCGCAGCAGAACGCGAACGGGATCCACAGCACCGCCGAACGCGTCAGCGTGGTCTGCACGGAGGGCGTGGAGCCGTTCTCGAGGTTCGCCACCCGCATCCCGAGCCACCTCTTACCGAGCGTCTGGCCGGAGCGGCTGATCATGACGGTGTCGTACGCGATGTAGAGCACGGCCGTGATGAGCGACTGCGTGAAGGACTTGCCGTACTCGACCTTGTCGGGGTCCACGTCGTACTCGTTGACGTTGAAGCCCCAGGTGAGCAGCCAGACGACGATCGCGACGAGGATCATGTCGATGATCCGGGCGAGCGTGCGCTTGCCGCTGTCGGCGAGCGGGGGCATGCCGGCGAGCGGGTCGTTCGGGTACGAGCCGCCGCCGTACGGGTCACCGCCGCCGTAGGGGCTGCCGCCTCCGTACGGCGGGGGCTGACTGCCGTACGGCGGGCCCGCGTCCCCTGACGGTGGGGGCTGACTGCCGTACGGGGAACCCTCGTCGCCCGACGACGGGGGCTGCTTCCTGAACGGGTCGTCTTCCGGCGGCTGCTGGCCGGAGCCGGGGGGCGGTTCGCTGCTCATGGCCCGAGTCGACCGCGATCCCCACGGCTCCGCATCCGGCGAGCGGCCGTCCGGGGTACGGAATCCGGTGGCCCTGGTGCCGTACGGGACTATCCCGCTACGAACGTATGTGCGGCCTTGTCGTGCCAGCACTGGCGCCACGGCTTGTCGAACAGGCCCCAGACGACGCCCACGACACCGATCGCGAGCAGACCGGGGACGCTGTAGACGAGCCAGCGGCGCAGGGCCGCGCCGAACGTCGGGGGCTCGCCGCCCTCGATGTCCCGCACCTCCAGTCCGAGCAGCTTCTTGCCGAGGGTGCGGCCCCACTTGGCGGTGGGCAGCGCCTCGTAGAGGACGCCGAAGACGAGGAGGACGGCGAGGACGATGCCGAGGTAGGCGGAGGTCGTGCCGTCCAGGAGCCAGACGGTGACGGTCTCGCCGGAGAGCTTGGCCGCGTCGATCTTCTCGTTGACGTGGTCCAGCGCCCGGGTGCCGAGCGGGACGGCGGCCGCGCCGGTGACGCCGACGAGGACGACCGTGTCCAGCAGCCGGGCGGTCAGCCGCTTGCCGAGGCCCGCGGGGCGGGCGGAGGCCTGTCGCCGGGCGGCGGCCTGGAAGACGTCCTCCACGGGCGGCTTCCAGGGCGCGACGGGCTGGTCCTCGCCGGTAGGAGCGGCGAGACGGTGCACCTGCTGGGCCCAGGAGGCCTGGCCGCCGCCGACGCCGCCGGCCATGGGGGTGGACTGCTGGGGGACGGCGGCGGCCGGGGCCTGCGGAGCCGCCTGCTGCGGGCCGGAGGGACCGGCGGAGGCCGCCTGTCCGACGGCGCCCTGGACACCGGCCTGCGCGGGGGCGACGCGGTCGGCGGCTGCCTTGCCCGCGCCGAAGCCGGGGCCGGCCGCGGGCTGGGCACCGAAGCCGCCCGCCGCACCGTCGGACCGTGCGCCGCCCGTGCCTCCGCCCTGCGCCCCACCCTGCTGAGGCGTGCGCGGGGCGAGCGCCCGGAAGGTCATGGTCCCCTCGTCGGCGACGGGGCCACCGGGAGCGGGAACACCGGGAGTTGCGCCACCGGAGGAGCCCGCACCACCGAAGGCGGGGCCTCCGGAAGCACCGGGCCCGGAGGCGGAGGGGCCCTGGGCGCTTGGCGCACCCGGGCCGCCCGAGCCGGGACCGCTGAAGGCGGGGCCGCCGGGAGCACCGGGGCCGGAGGCGGAGGGACCGTGAGGGCTTGGCGCACCCGGGCCACCCGAGCCCGGGGCGCTGAAGGCCGGGCCACCGGAGGCGCCCGGCGCGGGGCCGCCCTGCGGTGCCGTGCCCGGGGCGGACGGGGCCGCTCCCCCGGGGGTCGGCCTGCGGAAGACGAACGTGTTGCCCGAGGCCGGCCGGTCGGACTCGGCGGGCGGGATCGTCGCCGTGCCGTCGCCGCTCGTCGTGTCCGACGGGACGCGGGGGTCGGTGCCCGCCTCTGCGCCCCAGGAGACCCGGCGGTCCTGGTCGCCGCCGAAGCCGGACTGACGGGAGCGGTCGGCGCCCCAGGCGGACGCGGGTTCGGGACGGCTGCCGTGCTGGGCGTCGGACGGGTGGGACGCGGGCGGCGGGTCCTCGTCGAAGAAGTGCGGGCCCGTCTCCTCCACCGGCGCGGCGGCCGGGGACGCCGGGGCCTCGCCGTCCGACGGGGCCGGCCGGCTCGTGCCCGGCACCCAGGCGGCACCGTTCCAGAACCGGACATATCCAGGAATGGACGGGTCCGGGTAATACCCTTCGCGGGGCCTGTCGTCACCGGGGGCCGGGGTTGGGGCGCTCATGTCCGTCGTCCCGTATCTGCTCGGGGGTGAATATGGGGGGCTCCACATCTATCAGACCGGCTGCGCCCCCACCGCCAGTCCCACCGGACCCACCCCTTTTGGGCAACGTCCTGAACCCCCGGGAAAAAAGTTTTCCGAACCCGCGTAATGGTTCCGGCCGCACCGCCTCTCTCCACTCGTACGAGACAGAGAACGAGAGGGGAACACGCGACATGCACACCGTGGTAGAGCGCGAGCTGGAGCTCAAGCTCATTCTGTCGCCCGAGCGCAGCATCCCGGTCCCGGCCCGGCTCAGCTATCGCTCCGACGACCCGTACGCCGTCCACGTCGCCTTCCACATCGGCTCCGACCACCCGGTGCACTGGACGTTCGCCCGCGAGCTCCTGGTGGAGGGGGTGTTCCGGCCGTGCGGGCACGGGGACGTGCGGGTGTGGCCGACGAAGGTGGACGGCCGCAGTGTCGTCCTGATGGCGCTGAGCTCGCCCGACGGGGACGCCCTCCTGGAGGCGCCCGCGGCCCAGGTGTCGGCCTGGCTGGAGCGGACGCTGCGGGTGGTGCCCCCGGGGTCTGAGGGCGAGCAGCTCGGTCTCGACGAGGCCCTGGCGGACCTGCTCGCCCCGACGCCCGCCGACGACCTGTGGCTGCGCGACCCGTGGCCGAGCGACGAGTCGAAGGACGGGGAGTGATCGCGTACGGACGTCAGAAGAGCTTGCCGGGGTTCAGGATCCCCAGCGGATCGAAGACCTGCTTGATCTGCCGCTGCATCTCCACGCCCACCGGGCCGATCTCGCGCGCCAGCCACTCCTTCTTCAGGACGCCCACGCCGTGTTCGCCGGTGATCGTGCCGCCGAGTTCCAGGCCGAGGGCCATGATCTCGTCGAAGGACTCGCGGGCGCGCCGGGACTCGTCGGGGTCGGACGCGTCGAAGCAGACGGTGGGGTGGGTGTTGCCGTCGCCGGCGTGCGCGACGACGCCGATGGTGAGCTGGTACTTCTCGGCGATCCGCTCGGTCCCTTCGAGCATCGCGCCGAGCCGGGAGCGGGGCACGCACACGTCGTCGATCATCGTGGTGCCCTTGACGGCTTCGAGGGCGGTGAGCGACAGGCGGCGGGCTTGGAGGAGGAGTTCGGACTCGGCGGCGTCGTCTGCGGGTACGACCTGTGTGGCGCCGGCCGCCTCGCACAGCGCGCCGAGGGCGGCGAGGTCGGCGGCCGGGTCGGTGGTGTCGAAGGCGGCGAGCAGCAGGGCCTCGGTGCTCTCCGGGAGTCCCATGTGGGCGAGGTCGTTGACGGCCTTGACCGTCGTACGGTCCATCAGTTCGAGGAGGGACGGCACATGCCCGCCCTCCATGATCCGGCACACCGCGTCGCAGGCGGCCGCGCCGGACGCGAACTCGGCGGCCAGCACCAGCTGCTCGGGCGGCTGCGGGCGCAGGGCCAGGGTCGCCCCGACGACGATGCCGAGGGAGCCTTCCGAGCCGACGAACAGGCGGGTCAGGTCGTATCCGGCGACGCCCTTGGCGGTCCGGCGGCCGGTGGACATCAGGCGGCCGTCCGCCAGGACCACGTCCAGACCGAGGACGTACTCCGCCGTCACCCCGTACTTCACACAGCACAGTCCGCCGGAGGCGGTGCCGATGTTGCCGCCGATGGTGCACATCTCCCAGCTGGAGGGGTCCGGCGGGTAGTAGAGGCCGTGCTCGTTGACCGCGCGGGAGAGGGTGGCGTTGATGACGCCGGGCTCGACCACCGCGATGCGGTCGACGGGGTTGATCTCGAGGATGCGGTCCATCTTCGTCAGGGACAGCACGATGCAGCCGTCGGTGGCGTTGGCGCCGCCGGACAGGCCCGTGCGGGCGCCCTGCGGGACGACGGGGACGCGCAGCTCGGTGGCGGTGCGCATGACGTGCCGCACCTGCTCGACCGTGCGGGGCAGGACGACCACGGCGGGGGCGCCGGCCGGGCAGAAGCTGGCCATGTCGTTGGCGTAGGAGGCCGTGACGTCCGGGTCGGTCAGGACGGCCTCGGCGGGCAGACCGCTCAGGAGACGGTCGGCCAGGTTCCCTGTCTGTTCGTCGCGAGGCGCTTCGATACGGCTCATGATCACAGCGTCGCACCTGGGTCCATCGGTGTGAACCCCGTCTGCGGCAACCGTCGCCTGACCGGGTGTGGTCGTCGTATTGACGCACAGTGATCGCCATGGAGAACCATGAGGAGGCGGCCCCCCGGCGTTCGCGTGTCGCGGGGCGGGTGGTGATCGCGGCCGTCGCCGGGTGTCTGGTGCTGGGCGGGACGCTGATGGTGCTGCCCTTGCGGCCGCCGGGCCCGAAGGCGCCCGCGCCGCCCGCTCCGGGGGCGCAGGCACGGGCGGCGGTCAGCACGGGGGTGGCGGCCGCGCTGCCGGACCTCGCGGCTCTGATCGGTGAGCGGGAGACGCATCTGCGGCGGCATCCGCGGGACGCCGAGTCGTGGGCGGTGCTCGGGGCGGCTTATGTCGAGCAGGGGCGGCGGACGGCGGAACCGGCGTACTACCCGAAGGCGGACAACGCGCTGCGTACGTCGCTGAGGGTGCGGGCCGAGGGGAACGCCGAGGCGCTCGGCGGGCTAGCCGCGCTGGCGAACGCACGGCGGGACTTCCGGGCCGCGAAGAAGTGGGGCGAGGCCGCGCTGAAGCTGGATCCGAAGCGCTGGACGACGTATCCGCCGCTGCTCGACGCCTACACCGGGCTCGGCGACTGGAAGGCGACGGAGCGGACTCTGGAGCGGCTCCAGGGGCTGCGCGGCGGACCGGCCGTGATGGCGCGGGCCGGGGCCGTGTACCGGGACCGGGGCTGGCGCGAGGACGCGATGGCGCAGCTCTCCGACGCGGCGGCGGGCGCCGAGGCCCCCGCGGAACGGGCCGCGTATCTGGAGCGGGTGGGGCAGCTGGCCTGGGAGCGCGGTGACCGTGAGCCGGCGCTGCGGCACTTCCAGGAGGCGGTGCGCATCGACCCCGACCAGCGGGCCGCGCAGGCCGGGCAGGGGCGGGTGCTGGCGGCGCTGGGGCGGACCTCGGAGGCGCTGAGCGCGTACCGGATGGCGCTGGCCAAGCAGCCGCATCCGCAGTACGCCCTGGAACTGGGCGAGTTGCACGAGTCGCTGGGGCTGCGGCAGGCGGCCCAGGTCCAGTACGACCTGTTGCGGGCGCGGGTGCGCGGTGCCGCGGCGGGCGGGGCCGACGAGGAGCTGGTGCTGGGGGTGTTCGAGGCGGACCACGGGGATCCACAGGCGGCCGTACAGCGGTTGCGGGCGGAGTGGCGGCGCCAGCCCGGGATCGCGGTGGCCGACGCGCTGGGGTGGGCGCTGCACCGGGCCGGTCAGGACGAGGAGGCGCTGCGGTACGCGGTGCGGGCGACGGACACGGTGCACGGGGGCGGGGTGCGCAGTGCGCTGCACGCGTATCACCGGGGCATGATCGAGCGGGACTTGGAGAAGTACGGGCCGGCCCGGCGGCACCTCCAGGAGGCGCTGCGGATCAACCCGTACTTCTCGCCGCTGCTGGTGCGGACGGCCCGGGAGGCGTTGACGGCGTTGGGTGAGCCGTCGGTCGAGGAGCTGCCGGTGATGGACGCGAAGGCGGAGACGGACACGGAGTCGGAGTCCTAGACCGCGGCGGTGCCGATCAAGGCGTTGCGCGTGACCAGCGCCGCCAGTTCGTCCTCCCCGAGCCCGTCGGTCGCCTCGGGTCTGCGGGGCAGCACCATGTAGCGGGACTCGGCGCTGGAGTCCCACACCGTGATGTCCGTGGAGTCGGGCAGTTCGAGTCCGAACTCCCGCAGCACCTGGCGGGGTTCACGGACCACGCGGGAGCGGTAGGCCTCGGACTTGTACCAGCTCGGGGACGGGCCGAGGAGGCGCAGCGGGTAGCAGGAGCAGAGGGTGCAGACGATCACGTTGTGGGTGCTCGCCGTGTTCTCGACGACGCGCAGCCGCTGGTAGGAGCCGTCCATGTAGCCCAACTCCCGTACGGCGGCGGTCCCGTCGGCCAGCAGTCGCGCCTTGTACGCCTCGTCGGTCCAGGCGCGGGCGACGACCTTCGCCCCGTTCGCCGGTGAGGACGCGGCGAGGAAGGCGTCGATCGCCTCGTCCACCTTCTCGCCGGTGATCACGCCCTTCTCCTCCAGCAGGGTCTCCAGCCGGCGGACCCGGCGGGCGATCGTCGCGTCGGCGTGGTGGTCACCGCTCATCGGCGCGGTCCTCCTCCAGATAGCTTTCCCACAGATCCAGTACGACGTGATGGTCGCCCTCGCCCCACAGGTCACGGGCCTGGAAGCGGACGGCGTAGATCTGCTCGACCGGCGCGTCGCCGCGCCCCTGTGCGCTGATGTCGGGGAGTTCGTCGGGGCCCTCCGGCTCGACGATCACGCCCCGCTTGCCGCGCGCGTACCGGGGCAGCCGGGTGTGGTGCGGCGGGTCGTGCGGGAAGGTGCGCACCCGGGTGCCGGGCGGGAAGCGGTCAGTCATCCAGCTCACCCGGCCCGAGCACACCCTTGCGTTCCAGGAGCGCGCAGATCGCGGTGAACCAGCGTTCGTAGTACGACGCCGCCAGGTACTCCGCGGGCGGCATCGACTCGATCGCGTCGCGGAACTCGTTGGTGTTGAAGAGCCCTTGACCGCGCAGGGTGTTGAAGAGGCCGACGACCCGCGCCTCCCAGTCCGCGTGGAAGGGCTCGGTGTCGTCGGTGGTGTCGAGGGGGCCGAAGCCCTGGGTGCCGCCGACGTCGTTGATCCTGGCCATGCGGCCAGCGTACGTGCGCCCTACTGCTTCGGCTTCTTGTAGTACAGGGAGAACCTGCGTTCCCCGACCGTCCCGGAGGCGAGGCCCAGATACAGCCGCGTGCCGCCCTTGCGGCGGACGGCGACGCCCTCGGGCTCGCGGTAGGTGAGGGAGCGGCCGGCCTCGGTGCGCAGCCGCTGGACCAGCTCGCCGGTGGTGATGTCGACGCTGGAGAGGTAGGCGTTGCCGTGCTCGGCGGGCGGGTTGGTCTCGGCGTCGTAGGCCGTCCCGGCGAGCTGGTAGATGTGGTCGCGGTGCAGGGCGTAGCCCTGGAAGGGGATCGTCCTGTCGGGGTGCGCGGCGGGCTGGGCGATGTCGGCGACGGGGTGGTCGTACTCGCGGGCGACGAAGGCGTCGAGGTCCCAGATCCGGTAGCGCGGCTTGCCCTTGACGCGGTAGCGGACGGCGATGCGCTGCGAGGCCATGCAGACCGAGGGCTGGTTGTTGGTGGACCCGGGTATCGGCTTGCGTATCTTGACGTCCTCGCCAGTGCGGGTGGCGCCGTTCTTGAACTGGAAGCGGGTGACGCCCTGGCCGTAGCCGCCCTTGGCGTCGGCCTCGGTCCAGATCCAGACCTTGCCGTCGGCGGCGTTCTGCACACCCATGCTGACGCCGTGCCCGAAGCCCTGGAGGTTCATGCTGCCGAGCAGTTTGCCGTCGTGGTCGAGCTTGTTGAGGCACAGATTGCCCGCGCCGATGCCGCCGCGGCGCACCTGGAGGACGTACAGGTGCTGGTGCACCTCGTCGAAGGCGAAGGACTGCAGGACCGTGCCCTCCTTGAGGGCCTTCTCCTTCAGCCAGCGGGTCGCCGGTACGTCGAGGTCGATGCGGTCGGTCACGATCGGTGTCCCCAGGGTCCTGCGGACGCCCCGATGGCGTCCACAGGACCAGAGAGTGTCAACTCCCGTTCACTGGTTTCAAGGTTCTGCGAAAGCGCTTGTGGATTTACCTGAGATTCACAGGTTTCCGCGTCGCTCCTGCTCCCGCTCGATCGCCTCGAAGAGGGCCTTGAAGTTGCCCTTGCCGAAGCCCATCGAGCCGTGCCGCTCGATGAGTTCGAAGAACACGGTCGGCTTGTCCTGGACCGGCTTGGTGAAGATCTGGAGCAGGTAGCCGTCCTCGTCGCGGTCGGCGAGGATCTTCAGTTCGCGCAGGGTGTCGACGGGCACGCGGGTGTCGCCGACCCATTCGCCGAGGGTGTCGTAGTAGGAGTCCGGGGTGTCGAGGAACTGGACTCCGGCCGCCCGCATGGTCCGTACGGTCTCGACGATGTCGTTGGTGTTGAGCGCGATGTGCTGGACGCCCGCACCGCCGTAGAACTCCAGGTACTCGTCGATCTGGGACTTCTTCTTGGCGATGGCGGGCTCGTTGATCGGGAACTTGACCTTGAGGGTGCCGTCCGCGACGACCTTCGACATCAGCGCGCTGTACTCGGTGGCGATGTCGTCGCCCACGAACTCCTTCATGTTCGTGAAGCCCATGACCTTGTTGTAGAAGCCGACCCACTCGTTCATCCGGCCGAGCTCGACGTTGCCGACGCAGTGGTCGATGGCCTGGAAGGTGCGGTGGGCGGGCGGCTGGACGAGCGGGGCCGCCGCGGTGTAGCCGGGGAGGTAGGGGCCGTCGTAGCCGGAGCGCTCGACGAGGGTGTGGCGGGTCTCGCCGTACGTGGCGATCGCGGCCAGTACGACGGTGCCGTGCTCGTCCTTCAGCTCGTACGGCTCGGCGACCGAGCGGGCGCCGTGCTCCAGCGCGTAGGCGTACGCGGCGCGGGCGTCCGGGACCTCGATGGCGAGGTCGATCACGCCGTCGCCGTGCTCGGCGACGTGCTGGGCGAGGAAGTGGCCCCAGGTGGTGGCGGGCTTGATCACCGAGGTGAGCACGAAGCGGGCGGAGCCGTTCTCCAGGACGTAGCTCGCGGTCTCGCGGCTGCCGTTCTCCGGTCCGGAGTAGGCGACCAGCTTCATGCCGAAGGCGGTGGAGTAGTAGTGCGCCGCCTGCTTGGCGTTGCCCACGGCGAAGACGACCGCGTCCATTCCCTTGACCGGGAAGGGATCGGCCTGCCGGGCGGTGTCGGGAGTGTGGTGAGTGGTCTGCGTCATAGCGGCAGCCTTCTCCGTGGCGGCAAGGTGCGCAATAGTTTGCGTTTCTGGTGTGCAATATGACCAGTGCCGGGCCGGTTCCGGCGGGCTCTCTGTACAGGATGACCACCGGGAAGGGGCGGCACTCGTGGGGATCGACGGACTGGACGGGCGGATCATCGTGCTGCTGGCGCGGGAGCCGCGGATCGGGGTGCTGGAGATGTCCCGGCGGCTGGGGGTGGCGCGCGGGACCGTGCAGGCGCGGCTGGACCGGCTTCAGTCGAATGGCGTCATCCGGGGATTCGGGCCGCAGGTGGATCCGGCCGCGCTCGGCTATCCGGTGACCGCGTTCGCCACGCTGGAGATCCGGCAGGGGCAAGGGGCGGACGTACGGGCGCACTTGGCGGGCGTGCCGGAGGTCCTGGAGCTGCACACCACGACCGGCAGCGGGGACATGCTGTGCCGTCTCGTGGCCAGGTCGAACGCCGATCTCCAGCGGGTGATCGACCTGGTTGTCGGTTTTGATGGCATTGTCCGGGCCGCCACGGCGATCGTCATGGAGAACCCCGTTCCGCTGCGGATCATCCCGCTGGTGGAGCAGGCGGCCGAGGACCAGGAGAGGACCTAGCTGCCATGGGGTGACCGCGTGACGTTCTGGGAGTACCTGGGCAACCGCCATCAGCAGCTGCTCACGGACGCCTACCAGCACGCGAGCGCCGTGTTCCAGTGCATGGTCGTGGCAACCGTGATCGGGGTCCTGATCGGTGTGGTCACCTATCGCAGCGACTGGGCCGGCAACCTCGCCACGACGGCCACCTCGACCCTCCTGACCATCCCGTCGCTGGCCATGATCGGTCTGCTCATCCCGATGGTCGGCCTGGGTGTGCCGCCCACGGTGATCGCGCTGACCCTGTACGGCCTGCTGCCGATCGTGCGCAACGCGATCGTCGGCCTGCGCGGCGTCGACCCGTCACTGGTGGACGCGGCGACGGGCATCGGGATGTCCCGGCTGACGCGGCTCGTGCGGGTCGAGCTGCCGCTGGCCTGGCCGCCGATCCTGACCGGCATCCGGGTCTCCACGCAGATGCTGATGGGCATCGCCGCCATCGCCGCCTACGCCTCCGGGCCCGGCCTCGGCAACGAGATCTTCCGCGGCATCGCCTCCCTGGGCAGCAAGAACGCCCTCAACCAGGTGCTCGCGGGCACGCTCGGGATCATCGTCCTGGCCCTGCTGTTCGACGCCGCGTACGTCCTGATCGGACGGCTGACCATTCCCAGGGGGATCCGTGTCTGACACCTCCGGCGCCTCCATCGAGCTGGAGAACCTGACCAAGAGGTATCCCGGCAGTCCACAGCCTGCCGTCGACAACGTCACCATGGAGATCAAGGCGGGCGAGATCGTCATCTTCGTCGGCCCCTCCGGCTGCGGTAAGTCGACCACCCTCAAGATGATCAACCGGCTGATCGAGCCGACCGGCGGCCGGATCCGCATCGGCGGCGAGGACGTCACCGACATCGATCCGGTGAAGCTGCGCCGCAAGGTGGGCTACGCGATCCAGTCGGCCGGTCTGTTCCCGCACATGACGGTCGCGCAGAACATCGCGCTGGTGCCGAAGATGGTCGGCTGGGGCAAGGCCCGGATCAAGGACCGTATCGAGGAGCTCCTGGACCTCGTGGGGCTCGACCCCGGCGAGTTCCACGACCGCTACCCCCGTCAGCTCTCCGGCGGTCAGCAGCAACGCGTGGGCGTCGCACGGGCGTTGGCGGCGGACCCGCCCGTCCTGCTGATGGACGAGCCGTTCGGCGCGGTCGACCCGATCACCCGTGACCATCTCCAGGACGAGCTGATCAGACTCCAGCACGAGCTGCACAAGACGATCGTCTTCGTCACGCACGACTTCGACGAGGCGATCAAACTCGGCGACCGGATCGCCGTACTGCGCGAACGCTCGCACATCGCGCAGTTCGACACCCCGGAGGCGATCCTCACCAACCCGGCGGACGACTTCGTGTCCGGGTTCGTCGGGGCCGGGGCGGCTCTCAAGCGGCTCAACCTCACCCGCGTACGGGACGTGGAGATCACCGACTATCCGACGGTCACCGTCGACGACCCGCTCCAGGACATCTTCAACCGGCTCCGGGTCAGCGGTACGAACGAGATCCTGCTGCTCGACAAGCGGGGGCGCCCCTACAAGTGGCTCAGGCGCGGGGACCTGATGCGGGCGAAGGGCTCGCTGGCCCGGGCCGGGACGCTGGTGCACGACACGGTGACCCGGGACGCGACCCTGCGGGACGCCCTGGAAGCCGTGCTCACCGACAACGCGGGACGGGTCGCGGTCACCGGGCGGCGCGGTGAGTACACCGGCGTCGTGGACATGGAGACGCTCATGAACTCCGTGCACGAGCTGCTGGAGGCCGACCGTCTGGACGCCGTGGAGCACCAGCACCAGCTGGAGGAGGCACGCGCCCGCCAGACGCACGCCGAGCAGGAGGGCGACGGAGGGGAGAAGAAGGCGTGAGCATCCCCGAGCTGGAGGAGGACGCGCCGACGGAGCGGGAGGCGCCGCCACCGCCGGTCACCGCCCGGCGGCGGGTCACCTGGCAGAAGCTGACCTTTCTGCCCGCCGTGCTGGTGGCGGTGCTGCTGGCGACCTGGCTGTGGTTCCAGCAGGCGGACCTGGACCCGATCTCCGAGAACGCCCTGTCGAACGGGCAGGTCTCCAAGGCCCTTTGGCAGCAGGTGCAGCTGACGGTGATCTCGACGTTCTTCGTGCTGATCATCGCGATCCCGCTGGGCATCCTGCTGACCCGCGGGATGTTCCGCCCGGCGACCCCGGTGGCGATGGCGTTCGCCAACATGGGGCAGGCGACACCGGCGATCGGTCTGCTGGCGCTGCTGGTGATCTGGCTGGGCACGGGCATGAGGGCGGCACTGATCGGCATGATCATCTACGCCGTGCTGCCCGTGCTCGCGAACACCGTCGCGGGCCTGAAGGCCAACGACCCGACCCTGCTGGAGGCGGCGCGGGGCATCGGCATGTCCCCGCTGGGGGTGCTCACCCGCGTCGAACTGCCGCTGGCGGTCCCGCTGATCCTGGCGGGCGTCCGGACGGCGCTGGTGCTGAACGTCGGGACCGCGACACTGGCGACCTTCGGCGGTGGAGGAGGTCTGGGCGTCCTGATCACGACCGGCATCACCACCCAGCGCATGCCGGTGCTGATGCTGGGATCGATCCTCACGGTCTCCCTCGCCCTGCTGGTGGACTGGCTGGCGACCCTTGCCGAACTGCTCCTCAGACCACGCGGGCTGGAGGTGGGGACGTGAAGCGCGCGGGTGTACTGGCGACGGCGGGCGTACTGGTCCTGGCCTCCGCCTGCGGCCTCACCAGCGGCTCACCGATGGTCGACGACGTCGAGCCCGGCTCCATCGGCAGGGGTCTGCCCCTCGAGGGCGCCGACCTCACCGTCACGTCCAAGGAGTTCACCGAGCAGCTGATCCTCGGCGCGATCATGGGGATCGCGTTCCAGGCGGCCGGGGCGGATGTCCTGGACCGGACGGGCATCCAGGGCTCGATCGGGGCCCGGGAGGCGGTCAAGTCCGGTGACGCGGACGGGATGTACGAGTACACGGGCACCGCCTGGATCACGTACCAGGGCAACAGCGAGCCCATCGACGACCCGCGGGAGCAGTGGGAGGCGGTACGCAAGGCGGACCTGAGCAACGGGCTGACCTGGCTGGCACCGGCGTCCCTCAACAACACGTACGCGCTCGCGATGAACCAGGCCAACTTCGAGAAGTACGGCACGAAGACGCTGTCGGACGTGGCGGCGCTGTCGAAGTCGGACCCCGGGGCCGTGACCCTGTGTGTGGAGGGCGAGTTCGCCAACCGCGCGGACGGGCTGCCGGGCATGGAGAAGGCGTACGGGATGAGCGTCCCGGCGAAGAACATCACCCAGATGGACACCGGGATCATCTACACCCAGGTGCAGAAGGGCAGTTGCACCTACGGCGAGGTCTTCACCACCGACGGCCGCATCAAGTCCATGAACCTCGCGGTGATGGCCGACGACAGGAAGTTCTTCCCCAACTACAACGCGGCGCCCGCGATCAACTCCGCGGCGCTGAAGAAGTGGCCGGCGATCGCGGAGGTCCTCGACCCGGTCACGAGGAAGCTGGACAACACGGTCGCGCGGGAGCTGAACGCCAAGGTGGACGTGGACGGGCAGGATCCGCACCAGGTCGCGCTGGACTGGATGGAGGAGGAGGGGTTCGTGAAGGAGAAGTAGGGCCGCCGGACGGGCTCTAGCAGCTCGGCACGGAGCCCTTCCCCGTCTCCAGCGCCACCAGCGCGCTGATCGCGCCCTTCAGCGTGGTCACCGGAACGAGCCGCAGCCCCTTCGGCAGCTCCGCCTCCGCGTCCGAGCACTCGTCCTCGGGGACCAGGAACACCGTCGCCCCGTCCCGCCTCGCGGCCTGCGTCTTCAGGGGCACGCCCCCGACCGCGCCCACCGTGCCGTCCGCCTCGATCGTGCCGGTCCCGGCGATGGTGCGGCCACCGGTGAGGTCGCCGCCGCTGCCGTCGCCGTCCAGCTTGTCGACGATGCCCAGGGAGAACAGCAGGCCCGCGCTGGGGCCGCCGACGTCCGCCAGCTTCAGCGAGACCTTGATGTCGTCGTCCTTCAGGTCCAGGTAGTTCAGCGCCGCCTGCGTCGCCGCGTCCTGGGACTCCTTCATCTGCGCGGTGTTGTGCCGCTCGATCTCCTTGGTGGACTGCCCGCTCGGATAGACCGAGTCGCGCGGCATGACCGCCCGGTCCGTGTCGAACCACGCGTCGAGCACATCGCCGAGCGAGACCCGGGTGTCCGGATTCGTCGCCTCGATGGTCGTCATCCGGAGCTGTCCGCTGGTGTCCCGGGTCGGCGCGCCCGAGATCGTGATCACCGGGGTGCCCTTGTTCTCGCCGAGGACGTTCGCCGTCATACCGGGCTGTGCCAGCGAGAACGGCAGCGGTGCGAAGGCCGCCGTGGCGAGCAGGGCCACGACGGGCAGGGCACAGACGGTTACGGCCTGGGGGCGTGTGAGGCGAGAGAGCACGGGATCAATCTAACGCGACGACCACTTCCGGCCGGGTCCCGGGACCGCGCCCGCGGTGAGCGCGGCGCACCCCGTGGCAGAGCTGTTCCCCGACGGGGTGGGTCCTGACCGCCCGGCGCGACGAGACAGGGCATCCACTGCCCGCAGCGCGGGGACCTGCACGCGGTGCCGCGCGCCCTCACCGTCTACCGGCAGCCGCGCCCCGTGGCCGCCCTGCGCGACGAGACAGGGCATCCACTGCCCGCAGCGCGGAGACCTGCACACGGTGCCGCGCACCCTCGCCGTCTGCCCGCGGCCGTGCTCCGTGGCCGCCCTGCGCGACGAGACAGGGCATCCACTGCCCGCAGCGCGGAGACCTGCACACGGTGCCGCGCACCCTCACCGTCTGCCCGCGGCCGTGCTCCGTGGCCGCCCTGCGCGACAAGACGGGGCCTCCACTGCCCACAGCGCGGGTCCCGCACACGGTGCCGCGCACCCTCACCGTCTGCCCGCGGCCGTGCTCCGTGGCCGCCCGGCGCGACACCGTGCACCAGCCGCCCGGGGGCGCCGCCTGTTGGTCCTGGACGACGTGGTCGACGCTGATCAGTCGGCAGCCGGAATGCGGATCCTCCCCGGGGCGGGCGAAGCTCGCAGCGCCTCCGTCAGCGAATCAACGCCCATTCCGACCGCGACGCGGACATCCATGCCGACCGCGACGCTGAACGCGTGCCGAGGTGGTGCCCACGCCGAGCGGCGTGAGCCGGCCAACCCCCGTCGTCCGCGCCGCCGTCATGGCCGGCTGATCCGGTGAACGGTCAGCGCAATGCCTCCGCGACCTCCTTCGCCGCGTCCACGACCCGTGGCCCCACGCGTTCCGGCACCGCGTCGGCCAGCATCACGACTCCGACGCTGCCCTCGACGCCCGTGACGCCGAGCAGTGGTGCGGCGGCGCCGCTCGCGCCCGCCTCCAGTTCCCCGTGGGTCAGGGTGTACCCGGGGTCCCGGAGCGGCTGGGTGCGGGCGGAGAGGATGGCTCGGCCCGCGGCCCCGCGGTCCAGTGGGTGACGGAATCCGGCCCGGTACGCCACGTGGTAGTCCGTCCACGTCGGCTCGACCACGGCGACGGCGAGCGCCTCCGCCCCGTCGACCAGGGTGAGATGGGCGGTGGCTCCTATGTCCTCGGCCAGGGAGCGCAGGGCCGGCAGTGCCGCCTCGCGCACGAGTGGGTGCACCTGACGGCCAAGGCGCAGCACTCCGAGCCCGACCCGGGCACGTCCGCCCAGGTCACGGCGGACGAGGGCATGTTGTTCCAGCGTGGCGAGCAACCGGTACACCACGGTCCGGTTGACGCCCAGTTTGTTGGATAGCTCGGTGACGGTCAGCCCGTGGTCCGTATCGGCCAACAGCTTGAGGACACGTAGTCCTCGGTCGAGCGTCTGAGAGGTCTCCGCGGTCACGACGCCCACTCCTCCAGTGGTGAGGTCGGCGGCCCTGTCGCGGGAATGCGTCAACGAGTCCCGTCGGTGACGCGCTTCAGAGGCCGCCGATCGGCCGGCGGCCCGGAGCGGTTTCCGGACCGCGTCGCTTCACGGCTGCGCTCCGCGGCGGCGCTGCCACGGGGCGTGTGCGTAGCGGGACTGTAGCGATGCCGGTTCGCTGAGCGGAAGGCTCCGTCCAGAATCCGGGCAGTGGCAGGTACGGAGGACTCCGGTTTGTCCAGATACGTACAGCGCGCGATGGCCGAAGCACGCCCCGCCGTGCCCGGTGTGTGCCCTCGCCGTGCCCGGGGTCACCCCACCGGGCCCGGGGTCACTTCATCCGGGTCGCCCACTCCTGCACCTTGGCGATCCGCTGCCGCAGCTGCCCGGCCGTCGCCTCGGCGCTCGGCGGTCCCCCGCACACCCGCCGCAGCTCGGTGTGGATGACGCCGTGCGGCTTGCCGCTCTGGTGGACGTACGCGCTGACCATGGTGTTGAGCTGCTTGCGGAGCTCCATCATCTCCTTGTGCGAGACGACGGGCCGGCGCTCGGCGGGCAGTTCGAGCAGGTCCGCCTCGGAGTCCGGCTTCTTGCGGCTGTGCGCGATCTGCCGGGCCTGCCGCTTCTGGAGCAGCAGCTGCACCTGGTCGGGTTCGAGGAGCCCGGGGATACCGAGGTAGTCCTGCTCCTCCTCGCTGCCGGGGTGGGCCTGCATGCCGAACTCGGCGCCGTCGTACAGCACCCGGTCGAAGACGGCCTCGGACTCCAGCGCCTCGAAGGAGAACTGCTCCTGCTCGCCGGTGTCCTCGTCCTGCTCCTTGTTCGCCTCCTCCATCTCCTTCTCGGACTCGGCGTACGGGTCCTCCTCGCCCTCCTTCTTCGGCTTGTCGAGGGCGTGGTCCCGTTCCACCTCCATCTCGTTGGCGAAGGTGAGCAGGTCGGGGACGGTCGGCAGGAAGACGGAGGCGGTCTCGCCGCGGCGCCGGGAACGCACGAAGCGGCCGACGGCCTGGGCGAAGAAGAGGGGTGTGGAGATGGTGGTGGCGTAGACGCCCACCGCCAGCCGCGGGACGTCGACACCTTCGGACACCATGCGGACGGCGACCATCCAGCGGTCGTTGCTCGCGCTGAAGTCGTCGATGCGCTTGGACGCGGCGGCCTCGTCGGAGAGCACGAGGGTCGCCTTGCTCCCGGTGATCTCCCGGATCAGCTTGGCGTAGGCGCGGGCGGAGTCCTGGTCGGAGGCGATGACGAGGGCACCGGCGTCCGGGATGGCCTTGCGGACCTCGGTGAGCCGCTGGTCGGCGGCGCGCAGCACGCTCGGCATCCACTCGCCGCGCGGATCCAGCGCCGTACGCCAGGCCTGGCTGATCGCGTCCTTGGTCATGGGCTCGCCGAGCCGGGCGGCGATCTCGTCGCCCGCCTTGGTGCGCCAGCGCATGTTGCCGCTGTAGCTCAGGAAGATGACCGGCCGCACGACGTGGTCGGCGAGCGCGTTGCCGTAGCCGTAGGTGTAGTCGGCGGCGGACCGCCGGATGCCGGCGTTGTCCTCCTCGTACGTCACGAAGGGGATGGGGTTGGTGTCCGAGCGGAAGGGCGTGCCGGTGAGCGCGAGCCGGCGGGTGGCCGGCTCGAAGGCCTCCAGGCACGCCTCGCCCCAGGACTTGGAGTCACCGGCGTGGTGGATCTCGTCGAGGATGACGAGCGTCTTGCGCTGCTCGACGCGGTTGCGGTGCAGCATGGGCCGCACGCCGACACCGGCGTACGTCACGGCGACCCCGTGGTAGTCCTTGCCGAGCGGGCCCGCGCTGTACTCCGGGTCCAGCTTGATCCCTATCCGCGCGGCCGCTTCCGCCCACTGCTTCTTCAGGTGCTCGGTCGGCGCGACCACGGTCACCTGCTGCACGACGTGGTGGTGCAGCAGCCAGGAGGCGAGGGTCAGCGCGAAGGTGGTCTTGCCGGCGCCGGGGGTGGCGACGGCGAGGAAGTCGCGCGGCTGCTCCTGGACGTACTTCTCCATCGCACCCTGCTGCCAGGCGCGCAGCTTGCTGGCGGTGCCCCAGGGGGCGCGGCCGGGGAAGGCGGGAGAGAGGTGGTGGGAGGAGGCGGCGGTGGTAGTCACGGTCTCCGTACAGGGGTCGAGCGGCTCGGCTGGCGGGTGCGGACGGGTCGGCTACGTATGACAACCGGGCCACCCTACCGGCGGCCCGGCGGGGTCAACGTGCGGACAGGCCCGGGTCCCCCGTGGGTGGGACCGAGGTCACACAGGCACCCCGCGCACCGTCACCGGCCGTCGTCCTCCAGCAGACCCGACGTGGCCACCAGGTACCCGAGCTGGGCCCTGCTCCCGCTGCCCAGCCGTAAGGACACCTTCCTGATGTGCTCCGCCACGCTTCGGCGGCTCATGCCGAGGCGGCGGGCGATGGAGTCGTCGGTCTCGCCGGCGACGACCGCCCGCAGGATCGTCTGCTGGAGGTCGGAGACGACGGCGGGATTGCGGCGCTCGGCGGGGTCCGCCGGGTGCACGGGGGTGGAGCGTTCCCAGGTCTGCTCGAAGACGCGGGCCAGGTAGCGGACCAGGGCGGGCTCCCGGATCTGCAGGGCGCCGTCCGCGCTGTCCCGCGACAGCGCCACGAAGGCGACCGAGCGGTCACAGACGATCAGCCGTTCGACGACCTCGGCCAGGGTGCGCACCTCGGCCCCCGCCTCGGTGACCCGCTCGATGTACGCCATGGTCGGCCGGTGCGCGTGCACGGTGTGCTGGTACAGCGTGCGCTGGCGGACCCCGCGCCGCAGCGCCCGCAGATCCCGGCCGAGCGCCTCGCGCAGGGTCGCCTCCGCGCGGCCGCCGCCCGGCTGGGCGGTGAGCAGCTCGTGCCGGCAGTCCCCCACCGCCGCCTCCAGGGCCGCGCTGATCACCGCCTTCTCGGTCAGCCGGACCAGGGCGGGCAGGGCCGAGCGCTGCTCGCGCGCGTACAGCGACTCAAAGGCGGTGAGCCGTGCGGACGCCGACCGCAGCGCCCGGCGCTGCTCGGCCAGCCGGTCCTCCATCGTGGACAGCACGGCGAACCGCGCGGCGTCCGGCGCCACCGGCAGACACCAACCGGGCAGGTCCGCGTCGGCGACGACGAGTCCGAGCTCCGTCAGACAGCGCGGCACCTCGTCGGCCGGCACCCGTCCCTCGCGCAGCGCGGTGCGGTACACCTCCAGCGCTCGCGGGCAAGGGCGGGTCGGACGCGTTTCCTGGCAATCACACGTGCGTGGGTCGAAATGATCACGCTTCACAAGTGTGCAGATTACATTCGTGCGCCCTGGTCCCACGGGCCGAACTCCGCACCATCTGACTAGTGTTCGACAGGTTCTGTTCGACGGGTTCCGCCCCTGCGGCCGCCCTGCCCGCACCTCGCCCTGTTGCCGTCCGCGAAGGAAGTCGAGCATGCCGGAACCCGTCACGGCCTCGGTGCGGGAACGCCGGTACCGCGTCCTGGTCGCGGGCTACGCCCTGTCGTCGTACGGCAGTTATCTCAACGTCGTCGCGCTCAATCTGTACGTCTACGCCGTCACCGACCGCGCGCTCGCCGTCGGCGCCTTCATGGCCGTACGGCTCGCCGCGGGGATCGTCGCGGGGCTGCTGGCCGCGCCGATCCTGGCCCGGTGGTCGGCGCGGTCCGTCATGTTCTGGGTGAACGTGGTGCAGGCGGCGGTGCTGGCGGTCCTGGTGGCGGCGCCCGACACACTGCGGACCCCGGTGCTGTTCGTGGTCTCGGCGGTGGGCGGGATCACCGGCACGGTCTTCCTGGTCGCGCTGCGCGGCTCGGTCATCCCGGAGATGGTGGCCGAGGAGCGCCGCACCTGGGCCAACTCGCTGATGGTGAGCGGGCGTTCGCTGGCGATGGTGGCCGGGTTCGCGTCGGCCGGTGTGGTCGTCTCCCTGCTCGGCTACACAGCGGCCTTCCTGCTGGACATGGCCACGTTCCTGGTGTGCGCGGTGGCGGTGGCCCAACTGCCCGTCACCCGGCGGCAGAAGACGGACGCCGAGGAGGAGGCGGCGGACGCGGCGGAGCCGGCGAGTGCGGCCGGGGCCGGGAAGAAGCGCCGCCGGCTGCCCGCCGCGGTGGCGGTCCTGGCCGGCGCGCCCGTGCTCGGCCTGATGGTGCTGCTGCGGGGCGTCGACGCGCTCGGCTCGTCCTCCCACAACGCGGCGCTGCCCGTGTACTCGACGGAACTGGACACCGACAGCCCGGCCACGTTCGTCAGCGTGTTCTGGTGTGTGTGGGCGTTCGGCAACATCGTGGCCCAGCAGGTGATCCAGCGCCTGCCGCGGCGCTCGGAACAGGCCCTGGGCGCCCTGGGCTTCGGGCTCGGCACCATCGTGATGTCCGGCGCCTTCATCCTCGCCTTCGCCGGGCTGCCCTGGACCGCGACCGTGCTGATCGCACTCGTCGCGGGGGCCGCCGACGGACTGACCGAGGTGTCCTACACCCAGCATCTGCAAGCCCTGCCGGAGCGCCTGCGCACCCCGGCCTTCGGGCTGTCGGCGACCGTGGAGAGCTTCGGCTTCGGCGCCGGGATGATCGCGGTCGGCGCCGCGCTCGACGTGTTCTCGCCGCTGTCGGTCGTCGCGGTCGCACACGGTGTGGCCATCGTGATCGCCGTGCTCTTCGTGGCCCTGGTGCTGCGCCGCCGTTCGACGGCACCGGCCGGCACCGCGGCGGAGGGCAAGGGCACGGGGGCGGAGGCACGCGCGGAGGTGTGAGGCGGACCCGGACGTCGAACCGCCGAGGTCGAACCATCGAGCCGGAGCAGAAGGGGGAGAAGGGTGCCGGACGACCGACGCGTGGCGGTCATCGGGATGGCGCTGAGGTTCCCGGGAGCGGGGACCGCCGAGCAGTACTGGCGTGACATCGAGGCGGGCGTCTCACACGTACGACGGTTCAGCCGGGCCGAGTTACGGTCCGCGGGAGCCTCCGAGGACCTCCTCGACGACCCGGACCTCGTCGGCGCCAGTGCGCTGCTGGACGGGGTCGGCGGCTTCGACGCCGCGTTCTTCGGGATGACCGGGCGCGAGGCGGAGGTGACCGACCCGCAGCAGCGGCTGCTCCTGGAGTGCTGCCACCACGCCCTGGAGGACGGCGGCTACGCCGGCTCCGACGCCCGTATCGGGGTGTACGGCAGCGTCGGCTACCGGCTGTACTCGCTGCACAGCTATCTCGCCAACAACCTCGCCGACGTGCCGGGCGACGACTGGATCGCCCAGAAGCAGGCCCAGGTCGGCAACTATCCCGACTTCGCCGCCAACCGGGCCGCCTTCCGCCTCGGGCTGCGCGGCCCCGCGGTCAATGTCGCCACCGCCTGCTCCAGCGCCCTCGTCTCGGTCCATCTGGCCTGCCAGGCGCTGCTGGCGGGCGATGCCGAGCTGATGCTGGTGGCTTCGGCGGCCCTGCACTTCCCGCAGATCACCGGGCACCGGCACGTCAAGGGCTCCACGATCTCCCGGAGCGGCACGGTACGGGCCTTCGACGCGGACGCCGACGGCACGGTCGGCGGCAACGGGGTCGCGGCGGTCCTGCTGAAGCCGCTGGCCCGGGCGCTGGCCGACGGCGACACCGTGCACGCCGTCATCCTCGGCTCCGCCGTCACCAACGACGGTGACGGCAAAGGGGGGTTCGCCGCGCCCGGCGTCGCCGGCCAGCGGGACGCGGTACTCGGCGCGCTGACGCGGGCGGGCGTACGGGCCGACTCCCTCGGCTATCTGGAGGCGCACGGCACCGGCACGTTCAAGGGCGACCCGATCGAGTTCGCCGCGCTCACCGAGGCGTTCCGAGCCCACACGGACGGCACGGGCTTCTGCGCGCTGGGCTCCACCAAGCCCGCGATCGGCCACCTCGACAGCGCGGCGGGTCTGGCGGGGCTGATCAAGGCGATCCTGGTGCTACGGCACGGGGTGATACCGCCCCTGGTGAACTTCACCCGCGCCAATCCCCTCCTCGCCCTGGAAACCAGCCCGTTCGTCGTACCGACCCGGGCGACACCGTGGCCGAACACCGGAATCCGGCGGGCCGGGGTGCACTCCATCGGCATGGGCGGGACGAACGCCCACGTGATCGTGGAGGAGGCACCGGGGAGGGAGCCGGGGCGTGTGTCCGGGGGCGCGTCGGGGAGGGCGCCGGGGGTCTTGTCCGGAGGCGCGTCGGGGAGGGCGCCGGGGGCCTTGTCCGGAGGCGGGGCGGGAGGCGTGGCCCGGGGCATGCGGGGAGGCGTGGGCGCGGGGGTGCCGGGAGGCGTGGCCACGGAAGTGCCGCGAGACGTGGCCACGGAAGTGCCGCGAGACGTGGCCACGGAAGTGCCGGGAGACGTGGCCACGGGCATGCCGGGAGACGAGTCCGGGAGCGCGCCAGAAGGTGGGTCCGGGCGGGGCGCGGAAGAGGTTCGCGGTGGGCGGGACGTGCCCGCGCTGCTGCCGCTGTCGGCGCGGACGCCGGAGGCGCTGGCCGCGTATGCGCGGGCCTTCCGGGACGAGTTGGTCCGGCGCCCGGATCTCGCCCCCGCCGATCTGCTGACGACGACCGCGCTCGGCCGGCGCCATCTGCCCCACCGGCTGGTCGTCACCGCGCCCTTCGTCGAGGGACTGGACGCGTTCCTCGCCGAAACGCAGGGCGCCCTGAACGGGACGGCCGACCGGACCGCCGCCCCCGCCATCCGCGCCGACGTGCCAGGCGCCTTCACCGCAACCGCCGACCAGCCCCTCTCCCCCACCATCCGCGCCGACGTGCCAGGCGCCTTCACCGGGACGGTCGACCGGTCCGTCTCCCCAGCCTTCCTCTTCAGCGGCCAGGGCGCCGGCGGCCCCGGCATGGCCGCCGCGCTCGCCGCCCGCTTCCCGGTCGTCGCCGAGGTGCTGCGGGAGTGCGCGCGGGTCTACGACGAGGAGACGGGCCAGAAGGACTTCCTCGCCCGGATCACCGACGCGGGGAGGCCGTCGAGCGGGCGCGAGGGCACCCGGGCCGCCGACGCGTCGCTTATCGCTCACGGACCGGTCAGCTCCGACCCACTGAGCACCGCCGACCGCCCGATCGTCTCCGCCGGGCCGAGCACCGCCGACCGGCCGGACACCGCCGACGAACCCAGCGCCTCCGCCGGATCGAGGACCCCCGCCGGGCCAGGCCAAGGCGGTCCCACCGACTCGGGCGCGGAAGAGGCGCGGCGTCCCGGTCGTCCCGGCCCGGTGGCCGAAGACCCTCACCGGGCCGCCCGAACCCGCGGTCCGATCTCCGCACCCCCCACCCCCTGGGACACCGCCTTCGCGCAACCCGCGATCTTCGCCCTGCAGGTCGCCCAGCTCCGGCTCTGGCGGAGCTGGGGAGTGCGGCCCGGGTCGGTCGCCGGGCACAGTGTCGGGGAGTACGCGGCGCTGTGTGCCGCCGGGGCGCTGTCCCTGGCGGACGGCATGCGGCTGCTGTGCCGGCGCGGCCGGCTGATGCAGGACACGGCGCCCGGCGCGATGCTCGCCGTCTTCGCCGAGCGGGACCGGGTCCGGGAACTCGCCGCCGAGGTAGGGCGCGTGGAGCTCGCCGTGTCCAACGGGCCCGAGCACCAGGTGCTGGCCGGCCCGCCCGACGCCGTCGCCGAAGCGCACCGCCGACTGACCGAGCAGGGCCTGACCGGCGTACCGCTTCCCGTGGACCGCGCCTTCCACAGCGCTCTCCTCGACCCGGTCCTCGACGAGCTGCGCGCGGCCGCCGAGAAGGCCGAACTGCGGCCCGTGGAGATCGAGTTCGTCAGTGGTCTGGACGGTGCCGTCCATCCCCCGGGCTGGCTGCCCGACGCCGGCCACCTCGTCCGCCAGGCCCGGCACACCGCCGACTTCCACGCCGTACTGCGCACCCTGGCCCCCGTGGACGCCCTGCTGGAACTCGGTCCGGACGCCACCCTGACCCGGCTGGCCCGGCGGGCGGTCCCGGACACCCTCTGCGTGCCCACGGGCGGCACCCCGGACGAGGTGTGGCGGGCCGCGGCCCGGCTGCACTGCGCCGGGGCGCCCCTCGACTGGGCCGCCCTGCTCGAAGGGTGCGGGGGCCGGCGTATCCCGCTGCCCACCTACCCCTTTGAGCACCGGTCGTACTGGATCGGCCCACCACCGCCGCCCACCACGGCCGTACCCGCGCACGAACCCGCGAGAGAACCCGATGGGGAGAACGACGTGACCGACCAGGCTGTACTCAAGCGTGTACTCGAACTGACCGCGCAGCACCTGGGATACGACCAGGACGGGCTGCGCGCCGGGGAGACCTACGTGGGGCTGGGCGCGGACTCCCTGCAACTGATCGGCATGCTGCGGCAGTTGGAGGGCGAGTTCGGGGTACGGCTGGCCGTGCGGGAGCTGCTGGAGGACGCGGGGTCGCCGGAGTTGACGGCGCGGCTCATCGCGGAGCGCGTGGCACGGCCGGCGCCGGAGCCACGGGCCGAGATCATCGACGTACGGCAGACACCGGAGCCACGGAAGGCGGCACCCCAGGCACCCGAGACACCCCAGGCACCCGGGCCCGCCGAGTACGCCAGTCGCGGCGAAGTCGCCGAACTGCGGCGGCAGATCGACCTGCTGGCCGAGACGCAGGCATCGTTGATCACCCAGCTCTCCGAGGCCGTCGCCCTGCTCACCGCCGAGCGGGCCACCCGATGAGCCCGGGCACGGCGGCGGACCGGGCCGCGGCACTGTCCCGCCGACTGGACGAGCAGCTCGCACGGGCACGGCAGGCCGCAGCGGATCCCGCACCCCCGGCACCCGCCGTCCACGGCCCCCGCGTCACCCTCCCCCACGACTCCGGCATGGCCGGCGCGGGCGCCACCGACACCCAGCGCACGCACGCCGCGGGCCTCGCCCGGCGGCTCTCGGAACGCACCCGGACCTCCAAGGAGCTGGCGCAGTCACGGCGTTCGGTGCTCGCGGACAGCCGGGCCGTGGTCGGGTTCCGGCGTTCGACGAAGGAGACGCTGTACCCGCTCGCGGCCCGTGACGCACGCGGCGCGCACCTGACGGACGTCGACGGGAACACGTACACCGACATCACGATGGGTTTCGGGTCCCTGCTCCTCGGCCATGAGCCGGATTGTGTGACCGAGGCCGTGCGCGCACACCTGGACGGCGGGCTGCGGTTCGGTCCGCGTCCGGTCGAGGCGGGTGAGGTCGCCCAGTTGCTCGCCGAGTTCACCGGTATGGAACGCGTCGCGTTCGCGGCCTCCGGCACCGAGGCCAACTCCGCCGCGATCCGGCTCGCCCGCGCCGCCACCGGACGCGACCGGATCGTCATGTTCCGCGGCTCCTACCACGGTCACATCGACACCGTGCTCGGCCGCCCCGGACCGGGCGACGGCGCCGTCCCCGTCTCCCGCGGCATCCCCGACAGCGCCGTCGCGGAGCTGATCGTCCTGGAGTACGGCAGCCAGGAGGCCCTCACCACCATCGACGCGCTCGGCGACCGTGTCGCCGCGGTCCTCGTCGAGCCCGTGCAGTGCCGCAACCCCGCTCTGCGCCCGGTCGCCTTCCTGCGCGAGCTACGCGAGCTGACCCGGCGGCGCGGCATCGTGCTGCTCTTCGACGAGATGCTCACCGGCCTGCGCCCGCATCCGCGCGGCGCCCAGCACCACTTCGGGGTCGTGCCCGACCTCGCCACCTACGGAAAGGCGCTCGGCAGCGGCTTCCCCGTCGGGGCGATCGCGGGGCGGGCCGACATCATGGACGGCGTCGACGGCGGATTCTGGCGGTACGGCGACGAGAGCCGCCCCACCGCCGAGACCACCTTCTTCGGCGGGACCTACCTTCAGCACCCGCTGTCCATGGCGGCGGCCAAGGCGGTCCTCACCCATCTCGCCGCCGAGGGGCCCGGACTCCAGGAGCGGCTCAACGCCCGCACGGACGCCCTCGCCGACGACCTCAACCGGTTCTTCACCGACGAGGAATTCCCCCTGGAACTCGCCCACTTCGGGTCGATGTTCCGTTTCGTCCACCGCGCGGACATGGAACTGCTCTACCAGCACCTGCTGTTGCGCGGCATCTACGTCTGGGAGTGGCGCAGCTTCTATCTCTCCACCGCCCACACCGACACCGACACCGAGCGGGTCGCGGACGCGGTGAAGGGGTCCCTGCGGGAGCTGCGGGACGCGGGCTTCTTCCCGACGACCCGGCGCACCGCCGCCCGGGCACGGGCCGAACACCGCCCCAGACGGCCCGACTTCGGGGTGTACTTCTTCGGCGACTACCCCGACGCCGACAGCACCTCCGCCTACGAACGGCTCGTCGACACCGCCCGCTTCGCCGACGAACGCGGCTTCAGCTCCCTGTGGCTGCCCGAGCGGCACTTCCACTCCTTCGGCGGGCTCTTCCCCAACCCGGCGGTCCTGGCCGCCTCGCTGGCCCGCGAGACCAGCCGGATCCGGCTCAACGCCGGGTCGGTCGTACTGCCGCTGCACGATCCAGTGCGGGTCGCGGAGGAGTGGTCGGTCGTCGACAACCTCTCCGGCGGCCGGGTCGGCCTCGGCTGCGCCACCGGCTGGCACGCCCAGGACTTCGCACTCCATCCGGACCGTTTCGAGCGCCGCAAGGAGATCGCCTTCGCCCACCTCGAGGACGTGACGACGCTGTGGCGCGGCGGTGCGGTACGGCGCGTCACCGGCGAGGGCGAGCCCGTCGACGTGAGGATCCATCCCCGTCCGGTCCAGGAGCTGCCACCGATGTTCCTCGCCACCTCCGGGCGGCGTGCCTCGTACGAGGAGGCCGGGCGGCGCGGACTCGGGATCGTCACCAACCTGATGGGGCAGACCGTCGCCGAACTCGCCGACAACATCCGCCACTTCCGCAAGGCCCGCGAACAGCACGGCCTCGACCCCGACACCGGCCGGGTCACCGTCCTGCTCCACACCTACCTCGGCACGGACCACGCTTCGGCCCGCGCGGAGGCGCTGGAGCCGATGAGCCGCTATCTGCGTTCCTCCCTCCAGATGCGCTCGGCGGCGAGCGCGGTGGGCGCCGGGCCCGAGGACGTGGCGACGGCGAGCGAGGACGACCTCGACTACCTCTTCCGCCGCGCCTACGACCGCTACTGCGACGAACGCGCCCTCATCGGCACCCCCGACAGCTGCGCCCCCCTGGTGCAAACCCTGCACGAGGCCGGCGTCGACGAAATCGCCGCCCTGGTGGACTTCGGCATGCCGACGGACCGGATGCGGGCGGGCCTGGATCATTTGGACACGTTGCGGCGACGGATGTTGGGGGCGGTGCCGGGGGGCGCGGGGGCGGAGGGGGCGGTGGCGCCGGGCACGAGGGGGGAGGAGACAGTGCCGCCGGGCGCGGGGGCGGAGGAGGCGGTGCCGCCGGGCCGGAGCGCGCAGAAGGCTGTGCCACCGAGCGCAAGCGCGGCGGTGGCGGTGCCGCCGGGCCGGAGGGCGGGAGGGGCTGTCCTGCCGGACGCGGACACAGTGGAAGCTATGCCGCCGAGCCGCGGCACCGACAAGGCTGTGCCATCGAGCGCGGGTACGACGGTGGCGGTACCGCCAGACGTGAGGACGGCAGAGGCAGTCCTACCGGACACGGGCACGGGCACGGGCACGGTGGAGGCTGTGCCGCCGGGCGCTGGCGCGGCGGTGACGGTGCCGCCAGACGTGGGGGCGGGAGAGGCAGTCCTGCCGGACGCGGGCACGGTGGAGGAAGCGGTGCAGCCGGTCCGGAGCGCGCAGAAGGCTGTGCCACCGAGCGCGGGCACGACGGAGTCGGTGCCGCCAGACGTGAGGGCGGGAGAGGCAGTCCTGCCGGACGCGGGCACGGTGGAGGAAGCGGTGCAGCCGGTCCGGAGCGCGCAGAAGGCTGTGCCACCGAGCGCGGGCACGACGGAGTCGGTGCCGCCAGACGTGAGGGCGGGAGAGGCAGTCCTGCCGGACGCGGGCACGGTGGAGGAAGCGGTGCAGCCGGTCCGGAGCGCGCAGAAGGCTGTGCCACCGAGCGCGGGCACGACGGAGTCGGTGCCGCCAGACGTGAGGGCGGGAGAGGCAGTCCTGCCGGGCCGGCGCACGCTGGAGGCTTTGCCGCCGAGCCGAAGCACGGACAAGACAGTGCCGCCAGACGTGAGGACGGCAGAGGCAGTCCTGCCAGGCGCAGGCACAGTGGAAGCTTTGCCGCCGAGCCGGAGCACCGACAAGGCTGTGCCGCCAGGCGTGGACGCGGCGGACTCAATGCCCCCGGGGGCAGGCACGGCTGTGGCTGTGCCGCCAGGCGGGTGCACAGTGGACGTGGTCGGCCGTGACTCCGCGAGTGCGCACCGCCGGGGCTCCACCGATGGCCCTGGTGGGCCTCTGGGCGGTGGCCCGCTGGCCACGGTCCGGCGGGGCCCCGCGACCGACGCACAGCGTCGGCTCTGGCTCGCCGCGCGGCTGATCGCCGATCCGGCCGCGTACAACGAGATCCAGGCCGTGCGGCTGCGCGGCCCCCTTTCCGAGCGGGCGCTGCGCACGGCCGTGTCGGGGCTTGTCGAGCGGCACGCGGGTCTGCGGACGGTCTTTCGCGCGGCGGGCGACACGGTCGAGCAGGTCATACGGCCCGACCTCCGACCGGAGTTGACGGTCACCGACGTCGACGGGCTGGAGGCGGTGGCCGCCGTTCTGCGGGAGGAGAGCGGACGGCCGTACGACCTCGCCGAGGGCCCCCTGTTCACACCCCGGCTGCTGCGCCTCGCGGCGGACGACCACGTACTGGTCCTCGGCCTGCACCACATCATCACGGACGCCCACTCGGCGGGGCTGCTCGCCGCGGACCTGGAGGAGCTGTACCGCGCGTCGGTGGAGGACCGGGCCCCGGTGTTCGCGGCACCGGCGGGAACCACCCTGGACGAGCCGCGGACCGCTCACGGCCCTGCCCACCTGGATGAACCGGCGTCCGCCACACCCACCGGAACCGCCCCGATCGGGCCACGGTCCGCCCACGCCCCTGCCCACCCGCACAAACCACAGCCCGGCCACCACCCCACCACCCCGGACCAGCCACACCTACCGGCCTCGGAGCACCGAGAACCGGCGTCCGTCACACCCACCGTCACCACCCCGACCGGTCCCCGGGCCGCTCACACCCCTCCCCACCCGGACGAACCACAGCCCGGCCCCCACCCCACCACCCCGGACGGACCGTCGACCGGCTATGACCCCGCCGACCTGGACTGGTGGCTCGGGTATCTCGACCCCCTGCCTCCCGCCCCCGCCCTGCCCACGGACCGGCCGCGTGGGCGGCGGGTCGCCGGGCGGGGGGCGGCCGAGGAGGTTTTCTGGGGTGCGGGTCGGGCCGGGCGGTTGCGGGAGTGGAGCGGGCGGCAGGGTGTGACGCTGTTCTCGACGTTGCTCACCGCCTGGCAGCTCGGGCTGCGGGAACGGTCCGGGCAGGACGAGTTCGTGGTCGGATCCACCTTCGGGAGGCGCCGCCCCGGCACCGAGCACACCGTCGGCTTCCATGTCGCCGTACTCCCGCTGAAGGCGTCGCTCACCGACACGACCGGCCTGCGGGACGCCGTACGGGCCACGCGGGATGCCCTGTTCGCCGCCGACGCGCACCAACACGTCGACGTGGACGCCCTGTTGGCCGCCGTCAACCCCGACCCGGGTCATCCGCGCCCGCTGGTGACGGTGTCGGCGGATCTGGACAGCGCACCCCTGTCCCGGCTCCGGCTGCCCGGACTCACCACGGAACAGATCCCCGGCGGCACCGAATCGGCCCCGCTGGAACTGGCGTTGGCGACCCTGGACACCCGCGACGGACTGCGGCTGCGGATCCGCTACGACGCCGATCTGTACGACGCGTCGACCGTACGGGGGCTGCTGGCCGACCTGGACCGGGTGCTGGAGGCCATGGCGGACGGTCGGGCCGTGACGGTGGCGGACACCAAAACCGCCGCCGCCCCGGCAGCGAGCCAACCGGAAGCATCCGACCCGCGCGAGACCGAAACCCTGCGAACCCTGTGGTCCTCCGTCCTCGGTACCGACGACGTCTCCGACACCGCCGACTTCTTCGACCTGGGCGGCAGTTCGATCGCCGCGATCCGGTTGCACAACCGGGTCCGGGACGCCCTCGGCGTCGAGTTCTCGCTGGCGGACTTCTTCGCCGAACCGACCCTCGGCGCGCTGATCCGGTCGCTGACGGGGAGCGGGACCGCCGAAGTCACCGGCGTCGCCGAGGACGTCGTGGACCGTGCCCCCGTCACCGACCAGCAGGCCCGGATGCTGGCCGCCCAGCCCGCCCTGCCCCGGCCGCAGGTCTACAACGTGCCGACGCGCATCCGCCTCACCGGCCCCGTCGACACGGACGCCCTGCGCACGGCCCTGACCGAACTGGTGCGGCGCCACCACTCACTGCGCACCCGATACGCCCAGGACGGTGAGGGCGCCTGGTGGCAGGAGGTCGTGGACGTCGCCCCGCCGCCGCTGCGGATCGTGGACTACAGCCGGCTCCCCGCCGAACGGGCCGCGCAGCGCGCGGACCAGGCCTGCCGGGCGGCGGCCGACGAGCCCTTCGACCTGACCCGCCCGGCCCTTCCCCGGCTGCGGCTGCTGCGGGTCGCGCCGGACGAGTGGGTGCTGATGTTCGTGGTGCACCACATCTGCACCGACGGCTGGTCCCACGGCGTACTCCTCGGCGAGCTGGCCGCCCTCTACACCGCCGCCGCGACCGGCACCGCCCCCGCCCTGCCCCCGCCCTCGGCCCAGCCCGCCGACCACGCCCGCCGTCAGCTCGCACGCCGGGGCGGGACCGAACGGACCCGGCGGGCCGCGCACTTCGTCGACCACCTCACCGGCGTACCCACCCGTCTGGAGGTGCCCACGGACCGGCCCCGCTCCGGACACCTCAGCGGCGACGGCGACACCGTCCGCGCCCACGCCCCGGCCGAACTGCGGGGCAGGGTGGAGAGGTTCGCCGCGGCGCACCGGGTGACGCCGTTCGCCGTGGCGGCCGCCGCGCTCGGCGTCACCGTGGCCCGGCTCTCCGGCGTGCGGGACCTGCTGGTGGGGGTGCCGTACGCCAACCGGGACGGCAGCGACACCGAGACGCTGGTGTCGCTGGTCTCCACGAACATGCCGGTCCGGATACGGGTCGAGCCCGAGGAGACCTGCGCCGAACTGGTCGCCCGCACCGGCGCGGAGACGCTGGCCGCCATGGCGAACGTGCTGCCGACGGCCGAGGTGTGGCAGGCGCTGCGGGAGGCGGGCGTACGCGAGGTGCCCGAGGTGGTGTCGTGTCTGCTGGTCTTCCAGAACACCGACGACGTGGAGATCGAGATCCCCGGACTCGGGGTGGAGGTGGACGACGTGGCGCCGCCGGCGGCGCGCACGGAGCTGACGTTCGGGCTGACGCCGCGGCGCGATCCGGCGCTGGGCTACCGGGCGTATGTCGAATACTCGGCGGACCTGTGGGACAGGAAGTCGGCGGAGCGGATCCTCGGCTCCTACCTGTCCGCCCTCGACGACCTGTGCGCCGAACCCGGCCGTACGGTCGGCGAGTTGCTCGCCCCCACCACCTCCGGAGAGGCATAAGCGCATGACCAAGGCCATCGATCCCCTGCACAACGAGGACCTGCTCGCCTTCCTGGAAGCCGCCTCCTCGCCCTACCACGCGGTGGCGCAGGCCGTGCAGCGCCTGGAGAAGGCCGGCTTCGAGGAACTGCGGGAGACCGAGGAGTGGACCGGTCACAGCGGTGGCCGGTTCGTCGTACGGGGCGGCGCGCTGCTCGCCTGGTACGTCCCCGAGGGGGCGCCCGCGCACACACCGTTCCGGATCATCGGCGCGCACACCGACTCCCCCAACCTGCGGGTCAAGCCGACCCCGGACACCGGCTCGGCCGGCTGGCGCCAGGTCGCCGTGGAGATCTACGGCGGGGTCCCGCTGAACACCTGGCTCGACCGCGACCTCGGAGTCTCCGGCCGGGTGACCCTGCGCGACGGCACCGCGAAGCTGGTCAAGATCGACGAACCCCTGTTGCGGGTACCGCAGTTGGCGATCCACCTCGACCGTACGGTGAACGAGGGCCTGTCCCTCGACCGGCAGCGCCAGCTCCAGCCGGTGTGGGCGCTGGGCCGGCCGGAGCCGGGTGCGCTGCTGCGCCGGATCGCGGCCGACGCCGGGCTCGACCCGGCCGAGGTGCTCGGCTGGGACCTGATGCTGCACGATGTGCAGAAGCCCGGACTGCTGGGCGCCGACCGCGAGTTCCTGGTCTCGGCGCGGCTGGACAACCTCGTCTCCGTGCACGCGGGCGCCGCCACGCTGGCCACCGTCGCACAGTCCTGGCCGGGGGCCGCCGAACGCATCCCGGTCCTCGCCGCGTTCGACCACGAGGAGGTCGGCTCCGGCTCCGAGACCGGGGCGCAGGGCCCCCTCCTGGAACGCGTCCTGGGCCGGGTGGTGACCGCGCGGGGCGGGGGCGCCGAGGACTGGGCGCGGGCACTGGCGGGCACGATCTGCGTCTCCTCCGACATGTCGCACGCGGTGCACCCCAACTACAGCGAGCGGCACGACCCGGACAACCATCCGCTGCCCAACGGCGGCCCGGTGATCAAGGTCAACGTCAATCAGCGGTACGCCACCGACGGCACCGGCTATGCCGCGTTCGCCGCCGCCGCGGACCGGGCCGAGGTGCCCTGGCAGCGGTTCGTGTCCAACAACGCCATGCCCTGCGGTACGTCGATCGGGCCGATCACCGCGGCCCGGCTGGGCGTGACGACGGTGGACGTGGGCGTGCCCGGACTGTCCATGCACTCCTCGCGCGAGCTGTGCGGGGCGGACGACCCCGGGTATCTGGCCCGGGCGCTGGCGGAGTTCGTCTCGGCGGGCTGAGCCGACCGACAAGAGGGGGGCAGAAGGTGTCTTCGAGGAATGTGACCCTGGCGGGGGCCGACCCCGAGCGGGCCGCACTGCGGGTGCTGATCGTGCCGCACGCCGGGGCGGGCGGGGCGAGCGGGCAGCCGTTCGCCGCGCACGCGCCGGACGACTGGCTGGTGGCGACGGCCCGGCTGCCCGGCCGCGAGTCCCGCGTCCGGGAGACCGGGCGTGATCTCGACGCCCTCACCGCGGACGTCACCGCCACGATCCGGGACCTGCCGGGCTCGGCACCCCTGCTCGTGCTCGGCGTGTGCTCGGGCGCCGTGATCGCGCTGGAGGCGCTGCGACGTTTGGGCTCCGCAGGTGTCGCGGGCCTCGTCGTGGTGTCCCAGTGGGCGGTGAACGAGAAGCCCGACCCCGGCCGCCGTCTCCTGCGCGACGTCGACCCCGGCCGTGACCGTGCCGAAGTCCTGGACATCCTGCGGGACTTCGGCGGCGTACCGGACGCACTCGCCGCGAACGAGGAGATGCTCGGCCTGCTGCTGCCGGCGATCGTGGCGGACATCAGGGCCGTTGAGGACTACGTCTGCGAACCCTTCGACCCCGGCGTCCCCCTCCTGACCGTCTTCGGCGACGAGGACGAACTCTGCTCGGAGGAGCGCACCGACGCCTGGTCCCTCTTCGGCCCCCACACCCGCACGGTCTGGCTACCGGGCCACCACCTGCTCCTGGTGGACGAACCGCAGGCCCTGGCAACGGCCGTGGCGGAGAACCTGGACCACTGGGGTCTCGTGTGACGCGGGTGACGAGTACGGCGGACATGGCTGGTATGGCGGCGGATACGGCTGGTACGGCGGACAAGGCAGGTTCGGCAGGCGCGACGGACACGACGGTCGCGACAGGTGCGACGGGCACGGCGAGCTCGGCGGCCGCGGCCAGCACCGCGAGTTCGCGCGGCACGGCGGACTCGGGCGGCACGGCGAGTTCGGCGGGCACGACGGACACGGCGGGCACGGCGGGCACGGCGGGCACGGCGGGCACGGCGGGCACGGCGGGCACGGCGGGCACGGCGGGCACGGCGGACGCGGCGGGCACGGCGGGCACGGCGGACGCGGCGGGCACGGCGGGCACGGCGGGCACGGCGGACGCGGCGGACACGACGGTCGCGGCAAGTGCAATGGGCACGGCGGGTTCGGTGGGTCCGGTGGGCTCGGCGAACGCAGCCGACACGACGGGCACGGGCGGCACGGCGGGCTCGGGCGGCACGGCGGGCTCGGGCGGCACGGCGGGCTCGGGCGGCGCGGCGAGCACAACGGGCTCGGCGGACCCCGCGGGCGCGGCGGGCAGCCTGGATGTCGCTGGTGCCGCCCACCGGATCGATGCGTTGCTGCTGGAGCGTCTGGGGCGGGACCCGGGGCGGACCGCCCTGGTCTGTGCCGACGGGGCCGTGGTGAGTGCTGGGGAGTTGCGGGAGCGGGTGCTGGTGGTGGCGGCCGCGCTGGGGGCCCGGGGGCTGGGGCCCGGCGACCGGGTCGCGGTCTATCACGAGCGGTCGGTCGAGTTCGTGGCGGCGGTGCTGGGCGTGGCCTGCGCGGGGGCGGCACACGTGGCGTTCGACGTGGCCGATCCGCCCGCCCGCACGCTCGGCATGCTGGAGGACTGCGCGCCGCGCGCGGTGCTGACGAGCCGGGCCCTGCGCGACCGCCTCGACGGCTGTGCGGTCCCGCTGCTGACGGACGACGAGTACCGCACCGGACAGCCGGCCCCGACACCGGTGGCCGGCTCCCCGGACGACCCCGTCGCGCTGATCTTCACGTCCGGCTCGACCGGCCGCCCCAAGGCGTCCCTGATCAGCCACCGCGCCCTGGTCTCCCGGATGAACGCGCTGCAGACCACGCACCCCATGACCGGCGACGACCGGCTCGTCCACCACACCACGTGCACCTTCGACATGTATCTCGCGGAGATCTACTGGCCGTTGCTCTCCGGCGCCACGCTCGTGCTCTCCGCCCCCGGCGGACAGCGCGACGCCGACCATCTGGCGGCGCTGATCCGCGACCACGGCGTCACGACGATGTACTTCGGGGTGTCGCTGCTGGAACTGTTCCTGCTGGCCCGCGACGAGACCGAGCGCTACGACGGTCTGCGCCAGGTCCTGACCGGCGGCGAACCGCTCCCCGCCGACCTGGTGCACCGCTTCCACGCCCGTTCCACGGCCTCCCTGACCAACCTCTACGGCCCGAGCGAGTGCACGATCCACTGCACCGCCTGGCCGTGCCCGCGCGACCCCGCCCTCGACACGGTCCTCATCGGCTCCGCCGTCCCCGACACCGAGCTGTGGGTCCTCGACGAGGACGGCCGTCCGGTGCCCGAGGGCGAACCCGGCGAGCTGCACATCGGCGGCGCGGGCCTGGCCCTCGGCTATCTCAACCGCCCCGAACTGACCGCGGAACGCTTCCTCGAGTCGCCCCCCGTGGCACCGGGCCGGCGGCTCTACCGCTCCGGCGACCTCGTACGGGCCCGGCCCGGCGGCGCCTTGGAGTTCCTCGGCAGGGTCGACCGGCAGGTGAAGATCCGCGGTGTCCGTGTCGAGCTCGGTGAGATCGAGTCGACGGCCCGGCGTTGCGCGGGGGTGCGGCAGGCGGTCGTGGTGGCACACGGCGCGGGCCTGGAGAAGGCGCTGGCCGCGTTCGTGGTGCCCGAGGTGCCGTCCGCGCCGGCCGCCGAGCTGACGGCGTCGGTCCGCGAGGCCCTGCGCGGCTGGCTTCCGCCCACGATGGTCCCGGCGACGGTCGACCTCCTGGACGCCCTCCCGTTCACGCCGAACGGCAAGGTGGACCGCCTGCTGCTGGAGTCCCGGGCGGCACGCGCCACACCGTCGCGCCCGGCGCCCGCAACGGACGCGGGGGCCGGGGAGCTCGGCGTCGAGGAGCTGGTGGCCGCCGTCTGGTGCGAGGCCCTCGGGCTGGACTCCGTGAAGCCCGACGACGACTTCTTCGACCTGGGCGGGAACTCGTACAAGGTGGTCGAGACCGTCACCCGGCTCAGGGAGCGGCTGGGCGCGGAGATCCCGCTGGCGGCCCTGCTGGAGGAGCCGACCGTGCGCGGGTTCGCCGAGGAGATACGGCGGGTCACGGGGCGTGCGTGACGGTCGGGCTCAGGGTGTGGTCGGCCGTTCCCTGAGCCGGGTCGTCACCCATGCCCCGACCAGGGCCACCGCCGCCATCGGCAGGAACACCGCGGCGAACGCGGCCGGATGGGAGCCGGTGGCCTCCGTCGCCGTATGGCTCACCGTGCCGCCGCCCAGGGCCGCGAACGCGGCGCCGCCCGTCGCCAGCAGGACGACGTTGGACAGGGCGTCGGAGATCTGCAGGGAGGCGGAGTTGGTGCCCGCCTGGTCCGGGGCGGAGAGCTGGAGCAGCAGCACACTCGTGGAGGCGATCACCAGGCCCATGCCGAAACAGCCGAGCCCCCACACCACGGCCAGCGTCCAGACGGGCACCGCGTCGATCAGCACGCTCGGCGCGGCGGCGATCGAGGCGGCGACCAGGAGCATGCCCAGCGTCATCAGGCGCTGGCGGTGGGGCTCGACCCGTGGCCGTGACTGCACCCACGAGCCCAGCGCCCAGGTGAGGCCGCCCGCGGCGAGGGAGAACCCGGCGAGTGTCGGGGACAGGCCCCGCTGGGTGACCAGCATCAGCGGTACGAAGGACTCGGCGGCGATGAAGGAGCCCGCGGCGACACCGCGCAGCAGTACCACGGAGGGCAGTCCGCGCACCGCCCGGTAGGTGCCGCGCGGGAGCAGCCCGAGCACGGCCGGCACCAGCAGCGCGGCTCCGATGATGCCGGGGACGAGGGAGAGCCAGCGGAGGTCCTGGGCGGCGTACTGGAGGAGTCCGGCGCCGAGGGAGACGGCGAGGGCGAGCCGGATGCGGCGGCGGTCGAAGGCGGCGCTCCCGTCGGATCCCTCCATGGGCCCCGAGGCCCTGCGCCGGATCTGTGGGAGGGCGAGGGCCAGCGGGAACACGACCAGCACCGGAATGCCGACGAACACCCAGCGCCACCCGAGGTGTTCGGTCACCGCGCCCGAGGCGAGCGGCCCGACGATCGACGGCACGATCCAGCCCGCCGCGAAGGCCGCCATGATCGCCGGCCGCAGCCGCTCGGGATAGGCCCGCCCGACGACGACGTAGAGGGCGACGATCACCAGGCCGCCGCCCAGCCCCTGCACGGCCCGCCCGAGGATGAACAGCCACATGGTGCCCGCGGTCCCGGACAGCATCAGCCCCGCGGCGAACGCTCCGATCCCGCCGGTCAACGCTCCGAGCGGGCCGCGCCGGTCGGACCACTGTCCGGCGAGCACCATCCCGAACAGGCTCGTCGTGAAGTACCCGGAGAACGCGAACGCGTAGAGCGAGACCCCGTCCAGCTCCCGCGCCGCGACCGGCATCGCCGTCCCCACGGCGGTCGCCTCGAACGCGATCAGCAGCACCACGGACACGATCCCGATACTGAGCGCCCGGTACGGCCGGCCCAGCACCCCCTCCTCGACGACAGTGGCCAGGTCGGGGGCGGTGTCCGCGGCATCGGTGCCGCGCGGTTCGAGGGCTGTCATGGTCGCCATCGTAAGGGTCACACCTGGTCTTGGCCCCTGTCCGGAGACGGTCCGACGCCAGGACCTTGGTCGTACGACCACCGACGGACTCCCCCGTTCATGAACGGCGTGTGGCAGTCCCGTTGCAGCCCCCGCGATTCCCTTGAGCCCCTCCCCGACGCCCCCGTACGGTCGTACCACCGAGTTCGGCACGGAGCACCACACTCCACCGACCCGGCCGTGTGCCCGAGTGGTTCAGGGACTCGCCTGCAAAGCGAGTTACGTGGGTTCGATTCCCGCCACGGCCTCCACCTGCCTGATCAGGCAGAACTCAAGGGCGGCACTCCGGAAGGGGTGTCGCCCTTCTCGGTGTTCCCCGTCGTCCCCACTCTTCAGCCGGCGCTGAGTACGCCGCCCGCCTCGTCCTGGAACGCCTCGGTCCAGTAGTGCCAGCCGACGTCCGTGAGGGTGATGGCCGGGTCGACGGAGGACAGGACCTGGACCATGGTGGCCGCCAGCTGGGCGTACGGGCCCTCGGACAGTCCGTGGTCCAGGTCCTCGTCGATCGCGCGCTCGCGGTGCAGCAGCCAGAGTGTGAACGCGAGGGTGGAGACGTCGGTGTTGAGGGGGTGGAGCCGGGCCTCGGGCTCGCTCCAGCGCAGGACCGCGCCCGTTCTGCCGTCGAGGACCAGGCTGTTGTCCTCGACGAGATGGCCGAGGCGGATCAAGTGGTCGGACCCGTCGGGGAGTTCCGCTCCGGGGGTGTCGGCGTGGTGCTCGGCGAGGGTCGGCAGTGGGACGTCCGTGTCCAGCTGGAAGAGGACCGCGTCCTCGGGCAGGCCGGTGTCGCGCAGGAAGCGGCGGGTCGGTTCGTGGGTGAGCGTGGCGGGGAAGTCGACGTCCTCGAAGCGCCAGACGCCGCCCTGCCCGAACTCCTGGTCCAGGAGCCGGGCCGGAAGGTCCAGGACCGACCCGGACGGTGTGCCCGGGCCCGCGACGAGGGACAGCGGGCGGATCAGCGCCGCCATCCGCCAGTACGGCGACACCTCACCGTCCGCGCCCTCCTCGAAGACCGCGAGCAGCTGACGCGAGGCCTCCGCCGCCACCTGCGGTCCGAAGCGTCCGGCGTAGGAGGCGAACTGTCCGCGCAGCTCGGCCAGTTCCTCCGCCGCCGAAGCGAACCGGACGAGCTTCTCCAGCGAGGGGGCCAGCGGGCGGCGCTCCATGAGTTCCGGGGTGTCGTACCAGAAGTCGGTCGTGGACACCTCGCCCGTGGCGCCGTCGAGCAGGACCGGTTCCGTCTCTTGGCCCTCGATGTCGAGCAGTCCGCCGATGACCAGCTGGTCCCGCAGCTCCTCGGCCAGCCGCCCCTCGGGGTCGCCGGTCGCGTCGGTCACCGTCCGCAGGCCCTCGCGCTCAAGCTCCGTGAAGCTCAGCAGGCCGATCTCGGAAGGCAGTCCGGGCCCCGCCAGCCAGCGGCGCGTCGAGGCGTGCGTGACGAAGCGTTCGAGGTCGTCGTCGGTCAGTGTGATCACCGCGGTGGCGGTCGTGCTCATCGTTCCCCCGTGCGTGCAAGTTCGCAGTCCCAGGCAGTCCCGGGGCAGTTCGCAGGCAGTTCGCAGGCAGTTCCCCGAGCAGGGCCGGACGGGCCGAGCAGTGCAGGTCCCGCCGCCGTTCCCCACTGACAGGAACACTACGCGGCACCACTGACAACGCCCCTTGGCTCAGAAGACGTCAGGCGACCCTCGCGCGTTGCCTCTCCGCCACGATCGCCTCCACCGTCTCCCCCACCGACAGCTCCGAGGTGTCCAGCCACAGGCCGATCCGCGGTGTCTCGGCCCGCAGCACGTGGTCCAGTTCCGTGACCGACCAGTGCGCCCCGTACCCCGTCTTGCCCCGCCCGGCCTCCCGGGCGGCCACGGTCTCGGGGCCCGGCGCGAGGACGACGACGTACAGCGGGCGGGTGCGGATCAGGCGTACGTACGCGGCCAGTTCCTCCCCCAGCACCACGTCCTGCACCACCGCCGTGAACCCGGCCTCGGCATACGCGTCCGCCGTCGCCGCCGACAGCCGGTACCGCAACCGGAGCTGGGACTCGCCCTCGCCGCCGGGGCCGCCGTCGTAGTCCTGGCGTCCGGAGACGATCATCCGCCGGAAGAGGTCCCCGCGGACGTGCGCGGCCCGCGGCAGCCTCTCCGCCAGTGCCTGGGCGACCGTCGACTTGCCGGACGCCATCACGCCGGTCACGAGGACCACCCCGGGCATCACGTCAGGTACACGCCGCCCAGCACGACCACGATCGCCGCCAGCGCGAACACCAGGATCCACACCAGCAGCTTGCCCACGCTGGGCGGAGGCTCGTAGCGCTGGGGATCCTGCGCGCTCACTGCGTCGTCACCACCGCGGCCTGCGGCCGGATCGGCAGCCGGTTCACCGGGCGCCCGGTGGCGGCCCTTACGGCGGAGGCGATGGCCGCCGGCGAGGTCACCACCGGCACCGCGCTGACCGCTTTCGCGCCGAAGGGGGCGACCACGTCCCGCTCCTCGACCAGCTTCACGATCCGGATGTCCGGGGCGTCCAGGGCCGTCGGCAGCGCGTAGCCCGTGAGGTCGGGGTGGCGGATCAGCCCGCGCGCGGTGCGCAGGTTCTCCGTCAGCGCTATGCCCACGCCCTGGGTGACACCCGCCTCGATGCGCGCGGCGAGCTGGGCCGGGTTCAGGATCCGTCCCACGTCCTGGGCGACGGCGAGTTCGACGACCCGGACCGAGCCGAGTTCGATGTCGACGTCCACCACCGCGCGGATGGCGCAGAAGGCCATGCCCACGAAGGCGTCGCCCTGGCCGGACTCGTTCAGGGGCTCCGTGGGGTGCGGGCGGCACTGTGCCGTCGCCCACAGTTCCTTGCCCTCCATGGCCTCGGTGACGGTGGTCGACAGGACGCCGTCGTACGAGGTGATCTTGCCGTCGGTGATCTGGAGCAGTTCGGTGGACATCCCGAACTTGTGCGCCAGCGGCTGGAGCAGTTGCGTGCGGACCATCTTCGCGGCCCGTTCCACCGCGCCGCCCGAGACCCAGGTGTGCCGGCCCCGGCAGCCCGGGCCCGCCGGGGGCTGGTCGGTGTCCACGGGCGCGACGTGCACCTCGTCGATGCCGAGGGTCTCCTGGACGATCTGGCGGGCCAGCGTCGTGAAGCCCTGGCCGGACTCGACGGCGGCGCACAGGACCGTGGCCACGCCGTCGTGGACCTTCACGGTGGCGGTGGAGACCTCGTCGGCGCCCTCCGCCCCGAGCATGTGCACCATGCCGAGGCCGTAGCCCACGCCGCGTCGGACGGCGCCCGGCTCGCCCGCGCCCTCGGGGCCGCCGGGCAGCAGCCAGTCGTCCTCGGGGGTGTCCTTGGGCAGCGCGGGCAGCGGGAAGTCGCGTACGGCCTGGAGGAGTTCGGCGACCGGTGCCGGGCAGGTCACCGTCTGGCCGGTCGGGAGCACGTCGCCGGTGGCGAGCGCGTTGCGCAGGCGCAGTTCCGCCGGGTCGACGCCGAGCTTCTTGGCCAGCTTGTCCATCTGCGCCTCGTAGGCGGCGCAGACCTGCATGGCGCCCTCGCCGCGTACATGGCCCGAGGGCGGGTTGTTGGTGCGTACGGCCCAGCCCTCGATGAAGGCGTTCGGGACGACGTACGGGCCGCAGGCGAAGCCCACGGCGGCCGCGAGGGCCTCGGCGGAGGTGTCGGCATAGGCGCCCGCGTCGAGCAGGATCTGTGCCTCGACCTTCACCAGCCGGCCCTCGGCATCCGCGTGGTGGCGGTATCTGAGGAGCGTCGGGTGGCGGTGCGCGTGGCCGAGGAAGGACTCCTCGCGCGTGGCGGTGAGTTTGACCGGGCAGCCGGTCTTGAGCGCCAGCAGGCCGAGCGGGAGCTGGACGCCCTGGTCCTCGCGGTCGGCGGTGGCGCCGGGGACACCGGTGACGACGACCTTGACGCGTTCGGGTTCCAGGCCGTAGCAGGCGGCGGCGGTGTCCCGGTCGGTGTGCGGGTCGGTGGAGGCCAGGTACAGCTCGACGCCGCCGTCGGGGCGCGGCACGGCGAGGCCGGCCTCGGCGCCGATGGGGGCCGGGTCCTGGCGGCCGATGCGGTACTGGCCCTCGACGACGATCTCGCCGCTCACGGACGGGTCGCCGTGGTGCAGCGGGATGTGCCGGATCAGATTGCCGTCGGCGTGCAGCGGCTCGGCCTCGAAGGCCTGCTCCGGGTCGGTCACCGGGTCGAGGACCTCGTACTCGACGATGACGGCCGCCGCGGCCATCCGCGCGGTGTCGGGGTGGTCGGCGGCGACGGCCGCGATGGGCTCGCCGTGGTGCCGTACGACCTCGGAGGCGAAGACCGGGCGGTCGGCCTTGCCGCGGCCGTGGACCGGGCTGCCGGGCACGTCCTCGTGCGTGACGACGGCGCGTACGCCGGGCATGTCGCGCGCGTGGGACGTGTCGATGGACACGATGCGCGCGTGCGCGTGCGGGGAGCGCAGCACGGCCGCCCACAGCAGTCCCTCGGCCCACAGGTCGGCCGCGTAGGGGAAGGTGCCCTCGGTCTTGGCACGGGCGTCGGCGGTCGGCAGGGAGACGCCGATGCCGTGCGGGATCGGTTCGGGGGCGGGGGCTGCCTCCGCGGGGGTGGTCGCGGTGGCGGCTTCGTTGCTCACGCCTGGCCTCCGTCCTGTCCGTACGCCTGGTCATGGCGCGGCTCGAAGGCCGACGGGTTGACGCCGCCGGCTCCGGGGCCCGCCTGATGGGGGATACGTGCCTCGTCCGTGTCCGACTCAGATTCCGCCGCGGCGTGATGGGCCGCGCGCTCCGCGACGACCGCCTGGACGGCGTCCACGACGCCCCGGTAGCCGGAGCAGCGGCACAGGTTGCCGCACAGTGCCTGGCGGGTCTCCAGCTCGGACGGCGCCGGGTTGCCCTCCAGGAGGTCGTGCACGGTCATCGCCATGCCGGGCACGCAGAATCCGCACTGCACCGCGCCGCACTTGGCGAGCGCGCGCTGCACGTCGGAGGGGTGCCCGTCCTCGGCGAGGCCCTCGACGGTACGGACCTCGCTGCCGGCGGCGGTGACCGCGGGCACCAGGCAGGAGGCGACGAGGCGTCCGTCGACCTGGACGTTGCACGCCCCGCACTCGCCCTGCGAGCAGCCGTCCTTGGCGCCCGCGAGGCCGAGGCGTTCGCGCAGCACGTAGAGCAGCGACTCGCCGATCCAGGCGTCGGCGACGGGGCGTTCGACGCCGTTGACGCGCAGGACGTAGGAGGCGAGGGGGTGCTCGCCGGAGAGCACGGGGGCCTGCTCGTCCGGGGCGGCGGCGGAGTCGTCGGCCTCGGGGTCGGCGGCGTGCTCTTCCTCGGTCCGCGTCCCGGCGTCGTCGTCGGCGTCGGCCGGGGTGTGCTCCGCGTGCGGCTCGGTGGCCGCCTCAGGGCTCTCCACGGCCTCCGGGGCGCCTTCGGGCCCCTCGGCTGCCGCCGCGGCCTCACCGGGGCCTTGAGCGGGCTGTGAGGCGTCGGGGGCGGGGGTGTCCGCGGAGGGCTCGGCGGGGGCGGGTGCGGTGCTCGTCTCCACGGGTGCGTGGGTGTCCGGCACGGCGTGGTCCGGAGCGTCGGCGACCGCGTGGCCGCCGTTGTACGCGCCGTTCGGCACGTGCGCGTGCTCGTCGCCCGGCGGCTCGGAGTCCCACGGCTGTCCCGTCGGCGTCGCCCACGGGGCGGACGCGCCGCCGGGCAGTGTGGCCGGCGGTGTGCCGCCCCACTGCTCGACCAGGGACGACGTGGTGAACTCGCCCGATTCGTCCGGAAGGTCGCCACCGGCGACGGGGATCGACCACTGCCCGGTCACGTCGTGACCCGGCGCGGGAGCGATCTCCGCGGCCTCCGTGTGCTCCTGGAAGTTCCACTGCCCGGTCGCGCCCGGGCTGTACGTGAACCGGTCGTCCACGCCGCCCTGCGGCACGGCGTTCGGGTCGGGCCACTGGGTGCCGTCGACGGGCACGGCCCAGGCACCGGTGGCCGCCGGATCGGTGCCGGCGGCGCCGTCGGGGGCCGCCGTTATCTGCGGCGGCACATAGCCGTGACCGGGCGCGGCGAGCGGGGTGTCGGAGGCCAGCAGGGCCTCGATGCCGCCCTCGGGGAGCTTCACGAAGGCGGTCGCGCCGTCGTCGTAGTCGCCCTGGGGCAGCGGGTCCCAGCGGCCGCCGCCCTGGGGCATGGCCTCTTCGTTCCGGTCGTCGGTCACGACAGCGCCCTCCCCAGTGCTCGTCGGGCCAGCGCGGCGACGGTGCGCCGCAGATGCAGTACGCCGGGCGGAAGCTGTGGCACGGAGCCGTCCGCCTCCGGGGCCGGGTCGGGGATGCAGGCCGCGGCGACGTACTCACCGAAGGCCTGCAACGCCTCCGGGACGAGCGCGCGGTTGTTGTCCCAGTCGATCAGCCGGCCGACCCACAGCTCGGCGTCCAGGGGCCGCAGCGGCATCGGCGCTATGGCTCCGACGGCGCACCGCACTCCGCGCCGGGCGGGGTCGAGGACGAGCGCGACGGAGGCCATCGCCCGTCCGGGGCCGGTGCGGCCGGTGGCCTTGAGGAAGACCTGCGGTGCGTGCAGCAGCGGCACGCGCACGAAGCCGATGAGTTCGCCGGCGCGCAGCATCTCCATGCCGGCCAGCAGATGCGACACCGGGATCTCCCGGCGGGCTCCGCCGGGGCCCGCGATGATCAGCGTCGCTTCGAGGGCGGCGAGGACCGGGAGCGCGTCACCGGTGGGGGACGCCGTGGCGATGTTGCCGCCCAGGGTGCCCGCGTTGCGGATCTGCGGCGGGCCCGCCGCGCGTGCCGAGGCGGCGAGCGCGGGGATGAGGGCGGCGAAGTCGGGCCGGCCCATCCGCGCGTGCGTGAGTCCGGCTCCGAGCAGGGCGTGCCCGTCCTGGTACTGCCAGCCGCGGATCTCGCTGATGCGGCCGAGGCCCACCAGGGCGGCGGGCCTGAGTTGGCCGGAGTTGACGGCGGCCATGAGGTCGGTGCCGCCCGCGACGGGCACGGCTGCGGGCATGGCAGTGAGGGCCGTCACTGCCTCGTCCAGTGTCGTGGGCAGCGTGACGGCCTGCGCCGCCTGCGGTGCGTGCGTGGTCAAACCGGCTGCCCCTTCCCGCTGCCCCACCTGGTCCCAGCTGGTCCCACCTGTTGCTGCCGTACGGTACGTGCTGACAGGGCGGACGTGGCAACTCTGGCACATCTTCGCCGGGGCCGAAGACAGGGGTCCGCTAGGAGGCATTCGCCCACGTCGTCGGGGAGATGGTCCGTTTTCGTACGGCATCACCTGTGCGTACGGATTGACACTCTTCGGTGATGCTTGCGGGCTTTATCCGTAACCTGTTCGGAAGACCTACCTGTTCGGTGGCGGCCCCTCGATCGGCCGGCCGAGCACTCCTGGGCGCCGCTGCCAGGGCCGCGGTCCGGTGGGCGGCCGGTAGGAGACGCCCAGGGCGTCAAGTCGCTCGTAGTGCCGGACCATTCGCCGCTCGAAGCCGTCGAAGTCGCGCTCGGCAGGGGCGGGCAGATCGCTCCAGGCGACCTCGGCGAAGGCCGAAAGCCTGGGAAACGCCTGGTAGTCCACGCGCGCCTGGTCCTCCATGACCTCGGTCCACAGGTTGGCCTGCGTGCCGAGGACATGCGCCGCCTCCGCCGAGGTCAGCTCCGGTGGAACGGGTTCGAAGCGGTACACGTCCTCCAGGGTGCGGACGTAGCCGATGGGGACCGGCTCGTCGGCGCCCTCGTGCTGCCGGTGGTCCAAGTACACCTGCTGTTCAGGACACATGACGACGTCGTGGCCCGCGCGCGCGGCCGTGATGCCGCCCTCGTACCCGCGCCACGAGGACACGGCCGCGCCCGGAGCGAGACCGCCCTCCAGGATCTCGTCCCAGCCGATGAGCCGGCGGCCGCGCGCGGTGAGCCACTTGTCGAAGTGCCCGATGAACCACGACTGCAGGCCGTCCTCGTCGCCGACCCCGAGTTCCTTGATCCGGGCCTGTGCGGCGGGTGAGGCCCGCCACTGGTCCTTCAGGCATTCGTCGCCGCCGACGTGAATGAACTCACTCGGGAACAGTTCCAGGAGTTCCTCGAAGACGCCCTCGTAGAAGCGCAGGGTGTTGTCAGTGGGGGCGAGTACGTTCGGAGAGATACCCCAGGTGTCCCACACGGAGAGGGAGGTGTCGGTGTTGCCGAGTTCCGGATACGCGGCGATGGCCGCCTGCGAGTGTCCCGGTACGTCGATTTCGGGGACGACGGTGATATGCCGCTCGGCGGCGTAGGCCACGATCTCCCGGATGTCGTCCTGTGTGTAGTAGCCACCGTGCGGCTTCTCCTCCCACAACGGCGAGGCCCGGTGGCCGAATTTGGTACGCGCCCGCCATGAGCCGACCTCGGTCAGCCGGGGGTACCTCCCGATCTCGATCCGCCAGCCCTGGTCGTCCGTCAAGTGGAAGTGGAAGACGTTGAGTTTGTGGGCGGCCATCAGATCGAGGTAGCGCAGGACACCGTCCTTGGGCATGAAGTGCCGGGCGACGTCGAGCATGAGGCCGCGCCAGCGGAAGCGGGGGGCGTCCTCGATCGTCTGGTGCTGGACCCCGTATTCGAGTCCGGGGTCGATGGGAGCGCGCCGGAAGGCGTCGGGGCCGAGGAGTTGACGCAGTGACTGCGCGCCCCAGAACACCCCGGCCGCGCCGCCGCCCGTGATCTCGACGCCCCAGTTGAGGGTGACCTTCAGTCGGTACCCCTCCGGGTCCAGGGTGTCGTCGAGCCGCAGCGTGACGGTGTTCTCGGCACCCTCCTGCCCGGGCGGCAGCGACAGCCCCAGGGCCGCGCCCACCGTGGAGCGCAGCCACCGCTGCGTGCCCTCGGTGCCCGGCGCGCCCCACAGGGCGGTGTCCACCCCGAAGACGAAACCGCAGGGACTGGGCCCTTCGACGGCGCGCGGCGCCGGAATCAGATCCGCGAGTGAAGTCACGTCAGTCCTTTACCGCTCCGCCCAGCCCCGAGACCAGCCGTCGCTGTACGAGTACGAAGAACACCAGCACCGGAACCGTCATCACCGTCGACGCCGCCATCACGCCGCCCCAGTCCGGCTCGTCCGGCTTGTAGAAGACCAGCAGGGCCATCGGCAGCGTCGACTGGGACGTGTCGCTGATGATGAACGACTTGGCGAACAGGAAGTCGTTCCAGGCCGAGATGAAGGAAAACACGCTCGTGGCCACCAACCCGGGGAACACGAGCGGGAAAAGGATCTGCCACAGGAATCGCGCCCGGCTCGCCCCGTCGATGTACGCGGCCTCCTCCAGCGCCTCGGGCACCGCTTTCACGAACCCCCGCAGCATCCAGATCGCGAAGGGCAGCGAGAAGGCGATGTGCGGCAGGATCAGCGAGCCCAGCGTGTTCAGCTGACCGAAGTCCCGCATCAGGAAGAAGAGAGGGATGGTGAGTGCCTCCACCGGCACCATCTGCGCCACCAGGAACATGATCAGCAGCGTGGTCCGGAAGCGGAAGCGGAATCGGGTCACCGCGGTCGCCGCGAGAAACGCGATCAGTGCGGAGGCGATCACCACCGTGCACGCCACGACAAGGCTGTTGACGAAATACCGACCGAAATCCTGCTGGCCGAACACGCGCCGGAAGGAATCCAGGGAGGGCGAAAGCGTCCAGGGCCGCGGCTCGGCCGACTCGATCTCCCCGGCCGGTTTGAAGGCGCTCAGCACCATCCAGTAGAGGGGGAAGGCGACGACCACCGCGATCAGCAGCGCGGACGCCTCGGCGGCCAACCGCCACGGACGCCTCACAAAAGACCGCGCCCGGGCTCGTACAAGATTCACAGTTCCTCCCCCTGCCTGCGGAGCAGTCGCAGATACCCCAGCGTCACGGCGAGCAGGATCAGCAGCATCACGATCCCGATCGCCGAGCCGAGGCCGTACTGCGAGGAGGCGAACGCCTGCTGGTAGGCGTAGACGTTCAGGACGAGGTTCTGGCCCGCGATGCCGCCGCCGTTCGTCATGACGTAGATCTGCGTGAAGACCTTGAAGTCCCAGATGACCGACTGGATGGTGACGACCACCAGGATCGGCCGCAGCATCGGCGCCAGCACGGACCGCCAGATCCGCCAGTGCGAGGCGCCGTCGAGGGCCGCGGCCTCCAGCACCTCGCCCGGGACGGCGCGGATACCGGCGTACACCGTGACCATCACGAACGGGAAGGAGCACCACACCACTTCGAGCAGCACGAGGAAGAAGGCGCTGAAGCGTCCGTACGTCCACGAGTGGTCGCCGAGGCCCAGCACCCGGTTCACCGGCCCGAAGTCCGCGTCGAACAGAAACAGCCACACCGTCGACCCCGTGACGGCCGGCGTCGCCCACGCCCCCAGCGCGGCCAGCATCAACACCAGCCGCGGCACGGCCCGCACCCGCGTGAGCAGGACGGCGAGGGCACACCCGACCGCGAGGGTGGACACGACACAGGCCGCGGCGAAGACGACGGTGGCAAGCAGCACCTGCCAGAACCGCGAGTCACCGAAGAGCTCGGCGTAGTTGCCGAATCCTTCGAAGGTGGCCGGTTCACCACCGCTGACCTGGGCCTGGGTGTACTGGAAGAGGGAGATCAGCCCAAGCTGATAGATGGGATAGACGAGCAGCGAGCCGAGAACGACGAGGGCGGGGGCGAGATAGAGCCAGGGAGCCTTCTGGCGCCGCGAACCCTCACCCACCCAGGGGCGCGGGGCTGTGTTGAATTTGCGGCTACCGCCGCGTGGGCGCGACCAGCCACGCCCCTCCCGCACCCGCAAACGCTCCGCAGCCCCCGAGCTGGTAGGCGTGCCGCTCACCCGGCAGAGCCAAACGCCTCGTCCATCTTCGCGGCCGCATCCTTCGAAGCCGCGGCCACACCCTTCTTACCGCTGATGATCTCCTGCAACATCGTCGGCAGCACCAGCGACGAGTCGATCTGCGACCACCCCGGCGACGCCGGCACGAACCTCGTCCCCGCCCCCAGCGTCCGCGCGAACGGCTTCACATACGGCTCCCGCGCCGCCGCCCGCTGCCGCACATCGGTGAACGTCGGCAGAAAGCCCATCGCGTCGAACATCGAGGCCTGCGTCTTCTTCGACGACAGCTGCTCCATCAGCTCGACGGCCAGTGTCCGGTGCGACGTGCTCTTCAGTACGCCGATGTTGTTGCCGCCCGCGAAGGCGGGAGCGATCGAGCCGGGCGCGACCCCCGGCAGCGGGACGACCGCGTACTTGCCCTTGACCTTGCCCGCCTCGACCGCCGTGTGACTGAAGTCGCCGCCGATCGCCATGCCCGCCTTGCCGGCCGCGAACGCGGTGATCGTGTCGTTGCCGCCGAAGCCCGCGCACTTGGCGGCGGGACAGTTGTCGTCCGAGAACAGGGACGTGTACGCCTTGATGCCCTTCTGGGCCGCCGCGCTGTCGATCGCGGCGGTGTACGAGCCCGCCGTGCCGGTGGCGAGTTCACCGCCGTTGGCCCACACGAACGGCATCGCGCCGTAGGTGTAGGCGCCGCCGACGACCAGGCCGTACAACCCGGGCTCGGCGGCCCGGATCCTGCGGGCCGTGGAGGCCAGCTCGGCCATCGACTTCGGCACGTCGAGGCCGAGCTTCTCGAACACGTCCGTGCGGTAGTAGAGGGCGCGTACACCGACGTAGAACGGCGCCCCGTACACCTTGCCGGCCACCGTGACCGACTGCTTCGCCGTCGGGTCGGTGTCCTTCGCCTCGCTCCAGGCGCCGAACTCCTTCGTGACGTCGAGGAGTCCGCCGTCCTTCACATAGCCGGCGGTGTCGGTGTTGCCGTACTCCATGACGTCGGGCGCGGACTTCGGGTCGTTGAAGGCGGCCTTGACGCGCTGGGCGCGGGTCTCGACCGGGATGTACTCGACGTCGACCTTCGTGTCCTTGTGGGCCTTCCGGAAGGCGGTGACGACCGAGTCGACGACCTTCTCCTTGGGCTTGTTGCCGACCTCCTGGAAGAGCCAGACGCGCAGGGTGCCGGACTTCTCGTCCTTGTCGGAGGCGGTGTTGGTGGAGGTCTGCGGGGCGCAGGCGGTGACGACGAGGGCCGTGAGCAGGACGGCCAGGCGGGGGGATCGGGGGGAGCGCTTCATGGAGTGGGCCTCCGAGCATGCGTTGCAACATGTGCAATGACAGTTTCGCTCTGCACAACGGAGGCTAGGGACTACATGAACATGCCCACAAGAGGTCTCCACCACTTCGTGACCTGTGAGGGCATGCGAAAGGCCCCCGGAGCGCGCCGAAACGCGCCCCGGGGGCCTCGCGAAACTCAGTCGGGCAGCGGGCCTACTTGTCGCCGCCGCCCTTGCCGTCGCCGTCCCCGCCGGCACCCATGGACTCGTAGATCTCCTTGCACATGGGACACACGGGGTACTTCTTCGGGTCGCGGCCCGGCACCCAGACCTTGCCGCACAGCGCCACGACGGGGGTCCCGTCGAGGGCGCTCGCCATGATCTTGTCCTTCTGGACATAGTGGGCGAAGCGCTCGTGGTCGCCGTCACCATGGGACACCTGCGGCGCCGGCTCTACGAGGGTCCCCGTTCCAGTCCCGCGCTCGCGCTGCGGCTGGGTCTCAGGCTCAAGAGTGCTCATAAAGGCAAGCGTACTGAAGCTCACAGACATCAGTTGAGCGAAGGGTCGTCCGGATATGTGGCCACCATCGCGAGCTCGTTGCGCTGGCGGCGCAGAACCTCGCGCCAGAGCCTTTCCGGGGACGGGGAGGAGACGTCGCCGGGTTCGGACTCGACGACGTACCAGGCGCCCTCCACCAGCTCGTCCTCCAGCTGGCCGGGCCCCCAGCCGGCGTATCCGGCGAAGATCCGCAGCGACCCCAGGGCCGAGGCGAGAAGTTCCGGCGGTGCCTCCAGGTCGACCAGACCGATCGCCCCGTGCACCCGGCGCCAGCCCAGCGGAGCGCGCTCGCCGGACGCGCCGCCCGGGATGACGGCCACGCCGAGCGCGGAGTCGAGAGAGACCGGGCCGCCCTGGAAGACGACGCCGGGCTCACCGGTGAGGTCCGCCCAGCCCTCCAGGATGTCGCCCACGTCCACCGGAGTGGGCCGGTTGAGGACGACACCGAGGGAGCCCTCCTCGTCGTGGTCGAGAAGGAGCACCACCGCACGGTCGAAGTTCGGGTCCGCCAGGGCGGGTGTTGCCACGAGCAACCGCCCTGTGAGCGAGGACACCTCGGTCATGCCAGACATGATCCCGCATCTTCCCCGTGAGCGGGGAGGCAATGCGCGTACGGCAGGGAATGCAGCTCAGAGCGCAACCACGCGCCCCCACGCGCACAACCGCCCCGGTGACCCCATGTGCCCGGGACCGCACGGCACGTGTTGTGACACAGCTATGACGTGACTGGGCGGCACTTGGGCTTACGGAAGGGGGGTGGGCGGCGATTACCCTTTCCCTTCTGGCCACCTGCCCCACCAATCGGAACGCGAGATACATGACCGTCAACGGCTCTGACGACGTACTGCTTGTCCACGGCGGCACCCCGCTGGAGGGCGAGATCCGTGTTCGTGGTGCGAAGAACCTCGTACCGAAGGCCATGGTCGCCGCCCTGCTGGGCAGTGGACCGAGTCGACTGCGCAACGTTCCGGACATCCGTGACGTGCGGGTCGTACGCGGACTGCTGCAACTGCATGGGGTGACGGTCCGTCCGGGTGAGGAGCCGGGCGAACTGGTGATGGACCCGACGCATGTCGAGAGCGCGAACGTCGCCGACATCGATGCCCACGCGGGTTCCAGCCGTATCCCGATCCTGCTGTGCGGCCCGCTGCTGCACCGCCTCGGGCACGCCTTCATCCCCGGTCTCGGCGGCTGCGACATCGGCGGCCGGCCCATCGACTTCCACTTCGAGGTGCTGCGCCAGTTCGGCGCGACCATCGAGAAGCGGGCGGACGGGCAGTTCCTGGAGGCGCCGCGGCGCCTGCGCGGAACGAAGATCCGGCTGCCGTACCCGTCCGTGGGCGCGACCGAGCAGGTGCTGCTCACCGCGGTCCTCGCCGAAGGTGTCACCGAGCTCTCCAACGCCGCGGTGGAGCCGGAGATCGAGGACCTCATCTGCGTCCTGCAGAAAATGGGCGCCATCATCGCGATGGACACCGACCGCACGATCCGCGTCACCGGTGTGGACCAGCTCGGCGGCTACAACCACGCCGCCCTCCCGGACCGCCTGGAGGCCGCCTCGTGGGCTTCCGCGGCGCTGGCGACCGAAGGCAACATCTACGTCCGCGGCGCCCAGCAGCGCTCGATGATGACGTTCCTGAACACCTACCGGAAGGTGGGCGGCGCCTTCGAGATCGACGACGAGGGCATCCGCTTCTGGCACCCCGGCGGCCAGTTGAAGTCCATCGCGCTCGAAACCGACGTGCACCCGGGCTTCCAGACGGACTGGCAGCAGCCGCTGGTCGTGGCGCTCACCCAGGCCACCGGCCTGTCGATCATCCACGAGACGGTCTACGAGTCCCGCCTCGGATTCACCTCCGCGCTCAACCAGATGGGTGCTCACATCCAGCTGTACCGCGAGTGCCTGGGCGGCAGCGACTGCCGCTTCGGCCAGCGCAACTTCCTCCACTCGGCCGTCGTGTCGGGCCCGACGAAGCTCCAGGGCGCCGATCTGGTCATCCCCGACCTCCGCGGCGGCTTCTCCTACCTGATCGCCGCCCTCGCGGCCCAGGGGACCTCGCGGGTCCACGGCATCGACCTCATCAACCGTGGCTACGAGAACTTCATGGAGAAGCTCGTGGAACTCGGCGCGAAGGTCGAACTGCCGGGCAAGGCGCTCGGATAGCCCAGTCCGAGTAGACCCGGTCCGAGTACGGCGATGGGGCGGCCCCTGGAAAAGGGGGCCGCCCCATTGGCGTTACTGCGCCTCGTACGTCGTACCGGACGTACCGTCAGGCCTTACTTGCCCTTGGCGGCTTCCTTGAGCTTGCTGCCCGCGGAGACCTTGACGCTGTAACCGGCGGGGATCTGGATCGGGTCGCCGGTCTGCGGGTTGCGCGCGGTGCGAGCGGCACGGTGGGTGCGCTCGAAGGTCAGGAAGCCGGGGATGGTGACCTTCTCGTCGCCCTTGGCGACGATCTCGCCGACAGTCTCGGCGAACGCGGCCAGCACGGCGTCGGCGTCCTTGCGGGTCACCTCGGCGCGGTCGGCCAGGGCGGCCACCAGCTCACTGCGGTTCATGTTGTTACTCCCGTGTTCTTTTGCCGTTGGGGCGTGCCACGCGGCGTAGCCGCACTTTCGGCACAGCGATGCCGATGCTGCCAGGGTTCTCGGTAAGGCCCCGGACCCGGGTCCGTCGTCAGACCCTCGCGCCCAGAGACGCATCCTGCCCCCACCTGCGGCGCGAAAGCCAATCCGGCACCCGTAGGAATCATGAGAACACCCTTGGGTGTCACACGAAGAGAGGCCCCGAGCCTGGCCGACACGATAAACGGCGGCCAGGAGCCCCGGGTTCCACGACGCGCCGATGCAAGGCCTTGCCGTGGTGATCCTCACAGCCCGCGCACATCGTCCTACGAGGACGCCGCCGCCTTCGCCGCCTCGCGCACCGCTCCGGCGACCGCGCCCGCGACCTTGTCGTTGAAGACGCTGGGGATGATGTAGTTCGGGTTCAGCTCGTCCTCGGTCACCACGTCCGACAGGGCGGTCGCGGCGGCCAGCATCATGTCCGTGTTCACCGTGCGGGACTGCGCGTCCAGCAGACCGCGGAAGACACCCGGGAAGACCAGCACGTTGTTGATCTGGTTCGGGAAGTCGGAGCGGCCGGTGGCCACGACCGCCGCCGTCTGGCGGGCGATCGCCGGGTCCACCTCGGGGTCGGGGTTCGCGAGCGCGAACACGATGGCGCCCTCGGCCATGGCGGCCACGTCGTCGCCGTCCAGGACGTTCGGGGCGGAGACGCCGATGAAGACGTCCGCGCCGCGCACGGCCTCCTTCAGGGTGCCCGTCAGGTTCTCGGGGTTGGTGTTGTCGGCGATCCAGCGCAGCGGCGAGTCAGCGGCGGCGGACACCAGGTCCTCGCGGCCCGCGTGCACGACACCGTGGATGTCGGCGACGACGGCGTTCTTGACACCCGCCGCGATCAGCAGCTTGAGGATGGCCGTACCGGCCGCGCCCGCACCGGACATGACGACGCGGATGTTCTCGATCGCCTTGCCGGTGACCCGGAGCGCGTTCTTCAGCGCGGCGAGGACGACGATCGCGGTGCCGTGCTGGTCGTCGTGGAAGACGGGGATGTCGAGGGCCTCGCGCAGCCGGGCCTCGATCTCGAAGCAGCGGGGCGCGGAGATGTCCTCGAGGTTGATGCCGGCGAAGCCCGGGGCGATCGCCTTGACGATCGCGACGATCTCGTCGGTGTCCTGGGTATCCAGGCACAGCGGCCAGGCGTCGATGTCGGCGAAGCGCTTGAACAGGGCCGCCTTGCCCTCCATGACCGGCATGGCGGCCATCGGGCCGATGTTGCCCAGACCCAGGACCGCCGAGCCGTCCGTCACGACCGCGACGGTGTTGCGCTTGATGGTGAGGCGGCGCGCGTCCTCGGGGTTCTCCGCGATCGCCATGCACACGCGGGCGACGCCCGGGGTGTAGATCATGGACAGGTCGTCACGGTTGCGGATGGGATGCTTGGACTGCATCTCGATCTTGCCGCCGAGGTGCATCAGGAACGTACGGTCGGAGACCTTGCCGAGCGTGACGTCCTCGATGCCGCGCAGCTGCTCGACGATCTCCTCGGCGTGGGCCGTGGAGGTCGCCGCGATGGTGACGTCGATGCGGAGCTTCTCGTGGCCGGAAGCGGTCACGTCGAGGCCGGTCACCGAGCCTCCGTGGGACTCCACGGCCGTGGTGATCTGGGAGACCGCGGTTCCGCTCGCGGGCACCTCCAGACGGACCGTGATCGAGTAGGAGACGCTGGGCGCCGTTGCCATGGCCGACTTCCTCTGCTTTCTGTGACGCTGTATGCCGTCCGATGGTCGCACCTACTGTCGAGTAGGCGTTAGCCGCGTTGGATTGCGAACGTTTTGTTCACAACGAGAGAGGCCCACGTCCGTGGACGTGGGCCTCTCTCGCAGTCAGTGACACCGACCCGCCATGCTCGCCTCGCGGCAAGTGGTCCCTCTGAGGGACGAAGGTTGGGCCCGGGGGCTTGGATCGGGCCGGTGTCACACCCAGGCTAACAAACGGATCCCGTAAGGCCATTCCCGTCTCGACAGTTCATACCGATCAATCTCTGAGAAGGTCGGGCACTCCGGTCGCGTCGGGCTGGTCGCGCTCCCCCGACACGACCGTCAGCTGCTGCGTGGCGCGGGTGAGCGCCACGTACAGCACCCGCAGGCCGGCCGGGGACTCGTCGGCGATCTCGGCCGGGGAGACGACGACCGTCGCGTCGTACTCCAGGCCCTTGGCCTCCAGGCTGCCCAGGGCCACCACCCGGTCGCCGAGCCCGGCGAGCCAGCGGGCGGCCTCCTCGCGGCGCTGCATGGCGACGACCACGCCGATCGTGCCGTCGACCCGGTCGAGGAGGCGGGCGGCCTCCTCGCGGACGGTGCTCGCGAGGGATTCCCGTACGACGGCGAAGCGGGGTTCGACGCCGGTGGACCGTACGGCCCTCGGGGACTCGGAGCCGGGCATCGCGAGGGCCAGCACCCGGGAGGCGAGCTCGGCGATCTCCGAGGGGTTGCGGTAGTTCACGGTGAGCTGGAAGCGCCGGCGCGGACGCGTGCCGAGGGCCTCGTCCCTGGCCTCGGCGGCCTCGTCGGGGTCGGACCAGGAGGACTGGGCCGGGTCGCCGACGACCGTCCAGGTGGCGTGCCGGCCGCGGCGGCCGACCATGCGCCACTGCATCGGCGTGAGGTCCTGGGCCTCGTCGACGATGACGTGGGCGTACTCGGTGCGCTCCTCGGCGAGGCGCTCGGCGCGTTCGCGCTGGGTCTCCTCGCGGACCGGCATCAGCTCCTCCAGGCCGGTCAGCTGGTCGAGCGGGTCCAGGTCGCGCCGCTTCCTGGGGCGGGCCGGGGTGCCGAGGATCGCCTGGAGCTCGTCGAGCATGGCGATGTCGTGCACGGAGTACCCGTCCCGCCGCAGCGAACGGGCGACCTTGCGGACCTCGCCGGGGTTGAGGATCCGGCGGGCCCAGCGGCCCAGGCGGCGCTCGTCGGCCATGGCGTCGAGGACGGCCTTCGGGGTGAGCTCGGGCCACCAGGCGTTCAGGAAGTCGATGAAGCTGTCCTCGCTGCTGACGTCCTCGTCGAAGGAGGAGCGCAGCTCGGCGGCGAGCTCCGGGTCGGTGTGCCGGCCGCCGGCGCCCGAGCGGGCCCACAGGGCGTCCAGGAGGAGCCTGCGGGCCCGGGGGCGCAGCAGGTTCACGGGGGCCGTGCCGCTGAGCGCGGTGTGGCGGATACGTTCCAGCTCCGGCGCCTCCAGCTCCAGGCGGCGCCCGAAGGCCACCACGCGCAGCCGGGAGGCCGGGCCCGCGGGGGCGCGCTCGGGGGTGTCGTCGTCACCGAAGGGGAGCTGGTCCGCGTCGCCGGCGCCGAAGGCGAGCCGGCCGGACGCCTCGCCGCGACGGCGCCGCCTCCCGGAGCCGCCCGCGGACCCGCCGCTGCCCGAGCCGGCCTCCAGCGCCCCTCGTGCCGCCTTCCGCAGCACCTTGAGCATCCGGTACGAGCCCTTGGCGCGGGCCGTGGACGGAGAGTCGTACAGCGTGGCCTCCACGCCGTCGACGAGCGAGCCGATCGCCCGGATGGCGACCTGGCCCTCCTCGCCCAGCGAGGGGAGCACGCCCTCGGTGTACGCCACCAGGAGCGGGGTCGGCGAGACGATGAGGATGCCGCCGGAGTAGCGGCGCCGGTCCTGGTAGAGCAGATAGGCGGCGCGGTGCAGGGCCACGGCCGTCTTGCCGGTCCCCGGGCCCCCCTCGACGTAGGTCACCGAGGCCGCGGGTGCCCGGATGACCAGGTCCTGCTCGGCCTGGATGGAGGCGACGATGTCCCGCATCGTGTGGCTGCGGGCCTGGCCGAGGGCGGCCATCAGGGCGCCGTCGCCGATGACGGCCAGCTCCTGGCCGGCGAGGAAGGCCTTGAGCTCGGGGCGCATGAGGTCGTCCTCGACCCCGAGGACACGGCGACCCTTGGAGCGGATGACCCGTCGGCGCACCACCCGGCCGGGGTCGACCGGGGTGGAGCGGTAGAAGGGCGCCGCGGCGGGGGCCCTCCAGTCGATGACGAGCGGCGCGTACTCGGAGTCCAGGACTCCGATCCGGCCGATGTGCAGGGTCTCGGCGATGTCGGCGGTGTTGTCGTCCCGCACGGCGCCGTCGGCGGGTTCCACGGCGGTGTAGGCGCCGTCGGGCCCCTTCTTGCCGTCCTTGCCGAGGAGCAGGTCGATCCGGCCGAAGAGGAAGTCCTCGAACTCGTTGTTGAGGCGGTTGAGGTGCACCCCCGCCCGGAAAACCTGCGCGTCCCGCTCGGCGAGTGCGCCGGGGGTGCCGACCTGGCCACGCTTGGCCGCGTCGTTCATCAGGAACTCCGCCTCGTGGATCTTCTCCTCGAGACGCCGGTACACCCGGTCAAGATGTTCCTGTTCGACGCTGATCTCTCGATCACGAACAGAGTCGTGAATCGAGTCGACCGCAGTCTGTTGAGCCTGAGCGGCCACCGGGCCCCCTTCTGACGTGCTGGGCAGCCGTCAACCGTACGCGAAGGGGACCCGATGCAGCTACGCCGACTACGCGTCGACTTCGACGAGTCGCTTGCCACCGAAGGTCATGACCTCGAAGTGGTCGATGTCGTTCAGGTCGAAAGCGGCGCCGCCGTGGACGTAGAGCGGCTGCTTGGCCTGCTCGGTCTTGGCGTTGGCGATGCCATAACCCCAGGTCGGGACGGACCAGGAGGTGACCGTCTCACGCTCGCCGTTCTTGCCCACGGCGATGAGGGAGCACTTCTCGGGGCCCTTGACGTTCTTCAGCTGGAGGACGGCGTGGGTGCCCCAGGCCTTCTCCTCCACGGCGACGGTCGCACTGACGTCCGTGCTGGGGTCGGTCGCCGTCAGCTTGTCGTCCATGGCGTCGAAGGCTTCCTTGGCGGGGCTGCTGGCCGTCCCGTGCGCGGAGACGTTTCCGCCGGAGTCGTCGCCGGTCGCCCCTACGGCCACCAGCGGACCGCCGATGATCAGGGCGGCCGCCGCGGCCACCATGTAGAAGCCGCGCCGGCGCTTCTGGGCGCGGCGTTCGGCGACCTCGTCGACGAGCTTGTTCACCAGCCGCGGACTCGGCTTGGCGGACAGCGACTCGCCGATCGCGGGGGTGCCGGAGCCGGGCAGGTCCGCGAGCGCGGCCAGCATCGGTTCCATCCCGGCGAGCTCGTCGAGCTGCTGGGCGCACCACTCGCAGGTCGCGAGGTGCATCTCGAAAGCGGTTGCCTCGGCGTCGTCGAGAATCCCGAGGGCGTAGGCGCCGACGGTCTCGTGCTCGTTCGGCACCGGAGAACCCTGCATGGAGCCAGACATACCCGAACCACCACTACCGAATCCCTGGTTTCCCCCGTAAACACTCATCACGCCGTCACCCCCCGCTCCTCCAGTGCCAGCTTCATCGACCGCAGGGCATAGAAGACCCTTGAGCGAACGGTGCCGCTGGGTATCCCGAGCGTCTCGGCCGCCTCATTGACCGTACGCCCCTTGAAGTACGTCTCGACGAGCACCTCCCGGTGTGCGGGAGTCAGGTCGTCGAGCGCGTCCGACAGCGTCATCAACCACAGCGCCTTGTCGATCTCGTCCTCCGCGGGGATGACCTCCAGCGGCGACGGATCGACCTCCTGCGGCCGGGCCTGCCGGCTTCGGTGGCCGTCGATGACGATGCGCCGGGCGACCGTCACCAGCCAGGGGCGTACAGATCCGGTCGCTCGATTGAGCTGACCGGCGTTCTTCCAGGCACGGATCAGCGTCTCCTGCACGACGTCCTCTGCTCTTTGGCGGTCTCCGGCGACCAGCCGCAGTACATAGGCGAGCAGGGGTCCTGCGTGCTCTCTGTACAGAGCACGCATGAGCTCCTCATCAGGTTCCGAGGGCTGGGACATGCGATGTCGGGCCCTCGATCCACGTTCATTGGCCACGACGGAATCCTTGCGCACGCCCACCTCCGATGTCCGGGGGTTCCCCCGACCGGTCGCTCAACACGGGGTACGCACGCGGTCCGTTGAGTGTTCAAAGTGACACGACAGTTTTCTTCAGGATGCCGAGACTAGGGGGACATGGGTGCACATACCCACCCCTCGATCTTTACATTTCCGCCACATTGGCTCGAACGCCGGGACTGCCCGCGTGCCGCCGGGGGTAAACGGCATGTAATCGAAATCACTTCGACAGCCGTTCCACAGAAGGGACATAACGCCCCCTCAGGCGCGTGCGAGCGCGGCCCGACGCCGGTGCCGGGCCACCCTTTCCCGGTTTCCGCAGACCTCACTGGAGCACCAGCGCCTCCTGCGACCCCGGGACGTATCGAGATAAACGATCGGACAGTTGTCGCCGGCGCACTGCCGCAGACACGCCCGCGCGACGGGGTCGGTGAGCAGTTCCACCGCGTCCCGGGCGATCGCGCCGAGCAGCGCGGCGAGTTCGGGAGGGTTCGCCAACTCCCTGACGAGCGAGCCGTCCGCACCCTGCACGGCACGCGGTGCCGGGGGTGCGGTGCGGGCCAGGTCGTTGACGCGGGCGAGCGCGAGGTCGTACGACGGCCGGGGCTCGGGGACGAGTCTCGCGCGTACCAATTGGCCTGTCTTCGCACGAAGTTCGCGAAACCCCACGAGCCAGGACGCGTCGGCGTGGGCCAGCGGGGTGTCCGGTGGTACGAGCCCGGCGCCGGTGATCCAGGCGAACAGCGCCTCGGTCGAGTCGAGCCGTTCGACGGGGTGGGTGGTCGCGAGGAGATCGAGGCAGATCCGTCCCGCGTCGAACCGCAGCTCGTACGGGGCCGTGGCCGTACCCAGTGCCATGTGCCTGTCACCGCCTAGAGGTGCCCTGTGTGTGAGGGGCCGGTGAGAAGGGGCCGGGAGAAAAAGGTTCCCTCTCAACAGTGCCTTCCCGCTCTCGCCGTCGGAACCCCTCGTACCGGTGAGGCGTGGACGGGTGCGTATGGGGATGCGCCTTTGGACCATGTTCCGGTGGATGCGCCGGCCGTTGACTGGAGGGCATGACGACGAAGAAGAGCGCGGGAACCGTACTGGGGGCGGCCACGGTCGCGATGGGCCTGATCGCCGGGGCCTTCTACGTTTTCGCCTGCGGGGTGATGCCGGGGCTGGCGCGCAGCGACGACGAGGTCTACGTCGAGGTGATGCGGAACATCAACGACGTGATCCAGAACCCGGTGTTCATGCTGAGCTTCCTCGGGGCGCTGGTGCTCACGGGGGTGGCGGCCTGGCAGGCTCGGGGTACGGGGTACCGCCGGTGGGTGTGGGCGGGGCTCATCGCCTACGCCCTCGCTTTCCTCGTGACGGTCGCCTTCAACATCCCGCTGAACGACGCCCTCGACCGTGCGACGGACTCCGCTGCGGCGCGGGAGGAGTTCGAGGACGCGTGGGTGGCGTGGAACGTGGTGCGGGCGGTCCTGTCGACGGCGGCCATGGCCTGCCTGGCCCGCGGCCTGGCCGGCTACGCCCGCCTGACACCCCGCTGATCTCGCCCCCGCCGCCCCTACCCATTCCCGCCCCAGGGGGCTCCGCCCCCTGGGCCCCCGCTCCTCAAACGCCGGAGGGGCTGGATTCACTGACGCCGGTCCGTGCAACCCAGCCCGTCCGGCGTTTGAGGACAAGGCCCGTTCAGGGCCGACGGCGGGGGTCTGGGGGCGCAGCCCCCAGGGATGGGACGGGTAGGGGCGGCGGGGGCGAGGAAAAGGGTTACGCGTCGGAGTACTTCGCGTCCGCCGCCGGGTCCAGGGCGAGGCGGTAGCCGCGCTTGACTACCGTCTGGATGAGCTTCGGCGCACCGAGTGCCGTGCGGAGGCGAGCCATCGCCGTCTCCACCGCGTGTTCGTCACGCCCCGCGCCGGGGAGCGCACGCAGCAGCTCCGCCCTGGCCACCACCCAGCCGGGCCGACGGGACAGAGCACGCAGCAAGGACATACCGGCCGGCGGCACGGGGCGCAGGACACCGTCGACGAGGACCGCGTGGCCGCGGATCTCGACGCGGTGACCGGCGATCGGGAGGGACCGGGCCCGGGCCGGGAGCTCCTGGCAGAGGAGCTGGACCAGCGGGCCGAGACGGAAGCGGTCGGGTGAGACCGTGTCGACGCCACGGGCCTGGAGCGGCAACGAGGTGACGGGACCCACGCAAGCCGGAAGGACGTCGTGGTTCAGGGCGGCCAGCAGCTCCGGCAGCAGCCCGCGCTCCTCCGCCCGGTTCAGCAAGGACGCCGCGGCGGGCGCACTCGTGAAGGTCAGCGCGTCCAGGCCACGGGAGACCGTCGCGTCGAGAAGCCGGTCCACGGGCCCGATGTCCTCCGGCGGCATCCACCGGTACACAGGGATCCCGAGCACCTCCGCTCCCCCGGCCCGCAGCGCCTCCACGAACCCGGGCAGCGGTTCCCCGTGCAGCTGGATGGCGATACGGCGGCCCTCGACACCCTCCTCGAGGAGCCGGTCGAGCACCTCGGCCATCGACTCGGACTCCGGCGACCAGTTCTCCGTCAGCCCGGCGGCCCGTACCGCGCCTTTGACCTTCGGCCCGCGGGCGAGCAGCTCGATCCCCCGCAGGCGCTCCAGCAGGTCCTCGCCCAGCCCCCACCCGTCGGCGGCCTCGACCCAGCCCCGGAAGCCGATGGCGGTCGTGGCGATCACGACGTCCGGTACCTCGTCGATGACCTGCTTGGTCGCGGCGAGGAGCTCACTGTCGTCGGCGAGCTGCACGATCCGCAGGGCAGGTGCGTGCAGGACGGCGGCTCCCCGTCGCTGCAGCAGTGCGCCCAGCTCGTCGGCCCGGCGCGCGGCTGTCACGCCTACCGTGAAACCGGCCAGAGGGCCGTGCTGTTCTGGTCGCTGCTGTTCGTCGTACATATAACTCTCGTCCCGCACTCGAGTCGTTTGCACCTACACCGGGTGTGATGGCACCTGCATGCCGAGCGAGCCTGTCAACGGTGCGTGACAGGCTCGGTTCGACTTGATGTCGCCAGTGTTACGTCACACCTCGGCGTAGCTGAGCTGCGACTTCGCCTCGGAGGTGGCCGAGGAGGCCTGAATCCGGGAGGCCGAGCGGCGAAGGTATACGGCCCAGGTGACCAGGAAGCACGCCGCGTAGAAGACGAGGAAGACCACGAAGGCGCCGGTTCCGGAGCCGTTGGAGAGGAAGGACTGGCGGAAGGCCAGGTTGATGCCGACGCCGCCGAGCGCGCCGACCGCACCGATCAGTCCCATGGAGGCACCGGAGAGACGGCGGCCGTAGGCGGCGGCCTCGTCGCCCTGCAGCCCCTTGGCGAAGGCCTTGGCCTGGAAGATGCCGGGGATCATCTTGAACGTCGACCCGTTGCCCAGACCCGTCAGGACGAAGAGGATCACGAACGCGGTGACGAACAGCGGCAGCGACTTCTCCATGCTGGCGAAGATCAGGACCGCGGTCGCCACGCCCATGGCGACGTAGTTGTAGAGGCTGATCCGGGCGCCGCCGTACTTGTCGGCGAGCCAGCCGCCCAGCGGGCGGATCAGGGAGCCGAGCAGCGGGCCGATGAAGGTGACGTACGCGGCCTCCAGCGGTGTACGGCCGAACTGGACCTGGAGGACCTGGCCGAAGGCGAAGGCGTAGCCGATGAAGGAGCCGAAGGTGCCGATGTAGAGGAAGGACATGATCCAGGTGTGGGCGTCCCGCGCGGCGTCCTTGGCGGCGCCGGTGTCGTTCTTCACCGTGGCCAGGTTGTCCATGAAGAGGGCGGCGAGGACGGCGGCGACCAGGATCAGCGGGATGTAGATGCCCAGCAGCACCCGCGGGCCGCCGCTGGCGCCGATGACGGCGAGCGCGATGAGCTGGATGACCGGCACGCCGATGTTGCCGCCGCCGGCGTTGAGCCCGAGGGCCCAGCCCTTCTTACGGAGCGGGAAGAAGGCGTTGATGTTGGTCATGGAGGAGGCGAAGTTGCCGCCGCCGATTCCGGCCAGCAGGCCGACCAGGAGGAAGGTGTTGAACGAGGTCCCGGGCTCCATCACCGTGAACGCGGCGACGGTCGGGATGAGGAGGAGGCCGGCCGAGACGATCGTCCAGTTCCGGCCGCCGAAGATGGCCACGGCGAAGGTGTAGGGCACCCGGACGACCGCGCCGACGAGCGTGACCATCGAGGTCAGCAGGAACTTGTCCGCCGGGGTCAGGCCGTACTCCGGGCCCATGAAGAGGACGAGCACGGACCACATGGTCCAGATCGAGAAGCCGATGTGCTCGGACAGGACGGAGAAGAACAGGTTGCGGCGGGCGATCTTCTCTCCGCCCTCGTTCCAGAAGGTCTCGTCCTCAGGATCCCACTGCTGGATCCAACGGCCGCCCCTGGTCGGCGGTGCGGGGACGGTGCTAGGGGCTGTCATTGCGCCTCCACGGGGCTCCGGGGCTCGCTGGTGCGTTCGTGCTGAGCGGTGATGTCCCGAAGGTAGGGAGGGCGCGTTTCCTGACTGTGGCACCCGGTGACCGGAAAGGAACTTTGCTCTCACCCCGCGCGAACACGGGATGAGAGGTTCTGTCGCCTCACGTTACGAACAGCTCCCACCGGGCCGGTCGCCGATCATGGGAAGCCTTGCCCGGGGGTCAGTGCTGGGGGGACTGCCAGTTCGGGTTCTGCTGGGGGTAGGGCTGCTGGGGCGGGTACGGCTGCTGTTGCTGGGGGTACGGCGGCTGGGCGGCGTACGGGCCGGGGGCCGGGGGCTGCTGTGGGTACGGCTGCTGCGGCGGGTAGGGAGCGGTGGCCGCGGGCTGGGCGCCGTAGGGCTGCGGCTGCTGCTGCGGGTACGCCTGCGGCTGCTGCTGGGGGTACGGCTGGCCGTAGCCCGGGGCGGGCGGTGCGGCCGGAGCGTTGCCGTACGGACCGCCGGCGTACTGGCCGGCGAAGGGGTTGGCCTGCTGCCCGGGGTACTGCGCCCCCGGCGGCAGATACCGCACCCGACCGCTCTCGTCGCTGACGGGCGTGAACCCTGCGGCGTGCAGCCGGGCCGCGAACTTGGCGTTGCGCTTGCGGGTGACGAGGAGGCCGATCCCGAAGATCGCCATGAAGACGACCCAGGTGACGGCCGCCGCGACCATGTCGCCGGGGCTCCCGCCGAGCCGGAGCGCGAGGATCACGCATCCGATGGTGACGCCGAGGGCGCCGTACGCCATGCGCTTCTCGGCGTTCTTGCCGGTGAGGTCGAAGTTGATGCGGGCCTTGAGCAGCTCGAAGGCGTCCGGCACGAGCGGCGGCACGGAGACCCCGTCGCTCGCGTTCGGATACTGGGCCCAGTTCTGGGCGGCCCGGGTGCGGGCCTGCGGGCTGGGGTCCGGGACGAGCAGCATGATGAGCGCGCCGTTGCGTCCGGAGCTCTGCCGTACGTCGGCGTACTCGTACCCGAACTGCTGCGCGATGAAGGCGAGCCGGCCGAGCTTCTTCACGGAGGCCATGGCGCTGGTGAGCTCCACTGGCTCCCCGCTCGCCATCAACCGGAGCATCTTCTGCACTTGCCGCTTGCTCATAGCCGTCCGCTCCCCACCGGGCCACCCCGTTCACTTCCGCAACCGACGCAGTCTCGCACGCCCGTACGGCGCAGGGAAACCGCTGCCCCCTTGCGTTTACAGGACCTTGGCACGCCTGTCCGGCCCGGTAACCTCTGGGTCACATGTGATCTGTGGGGGGACTGTGCGAACGCGTGCGACCGTACTGACGGCTGTGCTGGCGTGCCTGGTGGTGGCCGGGTGCGCGGAAGAGGACGGCGGTGGCGCGACGGAGCGCTCCGCGCAGGAGATCCTCGACGGCGCGAACAAGACGATGAGCGAGCTGACGTCCGTGACCGTCGAGGGAAAGAGCACCAACGCCAAGGGCCAGGGTTTCACCGGCCGTCTGACGACCGACCTCAGGAGCAGGTGCACCTCGAGGACCACCTGGAACTGGAACGGCGCCGCCCTCGAACAGATCCGGATCGGCGAGACGGACTACGTCCGCCCGAACCGCGCGTACATCGAGTGGTGGTCGAACAAGCCCATGAGCGGGGCCCAGGACACGTGGTTCAGGACTCCCGTCAGTGAGGCCGAGCGGGGTGACGGGCTCTCCGCCTGCCCCCGGGACTTCACCTCCTTCGGGACGACGAAGAAGGGCGAGCCGACCGAGGTCGACGGCACCCCCGCGCTCGCCTTGATCGTGACCGACAAGTCGGTGAAGACCGGCAAGTACACCTTCTACGTGGCCACCGAGGGCAAGCCGTACATCCTGAAGGTCGTCTACAAGGGCACCGACTTCCACACCACGACCACGTACAGCGGCTTCGACAAGCCCATGGACGTACGACCGCCCGCGAAGGCGCTGGACGTCAGCACGCTCGACAAGTAACCCGAAACAGGCAGGGCTTGCTTCCCGCACCCCTCGCGCTTATCGTTTCTCGATAACATCGATAAACGATAAGCAGGCGGGGGAACCATGACCGAAGTGACCGATGACCGCAAGATGCTCGAGCCCATGGCCACGGTGGTGTCCATAGCGCTGCGCCTCCTGGTCGGCCTCGCGACGGCGGGGCTCGTCCTCTCGGTGGTCCGGGGCAGCTGGGGCAGCGACAGCGTCTGCATCACCGACGAGTCCACCATCAGCTCGGTCGCCCCCGGCAGCTTCGCCCCGGAGCCCGGGGCACAGATCGCCTCGGTCCCCTACTACTGCGCCGAGGACCCCGGCGCCGCCCTGCGTCTCCTGGCCGAACTGGGCACGACCGCCTCGGCCCTGCTGCTGATCAGCAGCCTGTTCCTGTTGCACCGGCTCCTCCAGGGAGCGGGACGCGACGGCGTCCACACGACCCTGACGGCGTCCCGGCTCCGGTTGCTCGGCTGGTGGCTGCTCGCCGGAAGCCTGGTCGTCGCACTCGTCCAGGCGAACACCCAGGCGGCCGTGCTCGCCGAACTGTCCAAGGACGCGGACTACTCGGTCGGCTCCTGGCTGGGGATGTGGGACTTCCCCTACCTCGCCGTGCTGACCGGCCTCGGTCTGCTGACCTTCGCCCGGATCACCCGCGCGGGCACGGCCCTGCGCGAGGACCTCGAAGGAGTGGTCTGATGGCCGGCCCGGACGACGACCACGAGGACCATCACATCGAGGTCCACCTCGACAGGATCCTCAGCGACCGCGGCATGACCGTCACCGAGCTCGCCCAGCGCGTGGGCGTCACCAACGTCAACCTCTCCGTTCTCAAGAACGGCCGGGCCAAGGCGATCCGCTTCACCACCCTCACCCGTATCTGCGAAGTCCTGCAGTGCCAGCCGGGCGACCTGCTCAGCTACCGCAAGCCCTGAAGGAGGCCCGGGCAACCCGGTCAGGCCCGGTGCCCCGCCCGTGCCCGCTTCTTCTTCGCCCCGTCGGGCCAGAGCCGCGGCTTGCGCTGGGCCGCGAGGTCCTCGATCCAGCCCACACCGAGGATCGCCAGCGCGATCAGCGGCCAGACCAGGAAGAACATCCAGATCATGTACGTCGAGTCCAGCGCGGACACCGCACGGTCGCCCTGCATGAACGGCAGCTCGTAGAGCCGGTCGAGGATCGGGACCGTGGCCATGATCAGCATGTTGTGCCAGAGGTAGATCGTGACCGCGCGGTTGTTGGAGAGCGTGATCAGCTTGTCCCACTTCGCCAGCCGGCCCGGCAGCTCCTGCCAGGACGGGGAGTACTGGAGCAGGATCACCACGAAACCGAAGGACCAGGTCGCCTGGGCCAGCGGGATGTCGTTGAGGTCCCAGCCGTCGGGGCCCAGATGGCCCGAGGCCCACCACAGGGCGAACGCCATCAGCAGCACCGAGCAGGAGACCGCGAGATAGCGCGGGACCTTGGCCAGCAGACCCTCGTGATGGGCGAAGCCCATGACCCAGCAGCCGCCGTAGACCGCGAAGTCGGTGACCGCGTTGCCGGTCTCGCCCGGGATGGTGACCAGTCCCGTACCCACGACGGCCGTCAGCCCCAGCGGGGCGAGCAGGGTCGGCCACGGCGCCCGGCGGAACGCCCACAGCAGCAGGGGCGAGGCGACGACGAACCAGAGGTAGGCCCGCAGATACCAGAGCGGTCCCGCCGCCTGTACGGCCCAGGTGTTCTCCAGCAGCCCGGACTGGGAGCCGATGCTCCACGGGAAGGGCGGGGCGCCGAGCGGGATGACGTAGTTGACCATCTCGATCAGGCCCCAGGTCCCGCTGTGGTCCGGGTCCTTCGACAGGTCCCAGCCGCCCGCGAACAGCAGCGCCAGCACCACCGCGCTGAACGCCCACAGCGGCGGCAGCAGCCTCCTGACCCGGCCCCGGATCACTCCCCACGCCGGACGCTTCAGCGAGCGCGCCATCAGCGAACCGGCGAGCGCGAACATCACGCCCATGGAGGGGAACAGGACCGTCAGCCAGGCCCAGCCGAACAGGTGGTAGGCGACCACGCGGACCAGGGCGATCGAGCGCAGCAGGTCCAGATAGCGGTCGCGGCCCGGCTTCTTCGGGGCGGCCCCGGCAGGTGCGGGCACCGTCGCAGCGGGCGCGGCGGGTGCGTCGTACGGCTGTGTGTGTCCGTGGGTCATCCCACTGGCTCCCTGGGTCATCCCACCGGCCTCCGGTCGCTTGCGCTGCCCGCCCGCTGGCGCGGTACCGCGCCGCCGGGTGCCTCGACGACACCGGTGCGCCGCAGCTTCTGCCAGCGCAGCCGGCCGCCGGTCAGGGCGGTGATCCAGGACTGGAGGAGGACGACGTACATGAGCTGGCGGTACAGGATCTGCTGGAGCGGCAGCGAGATGAGGTGGGTCATGCGTTCACGGTCGAGGCGGAAGGCGTAGGCGGCGCAGACCAGCTGGATCGCCAGGACGCCCAGCCAGGCCACGACGGTCTTCTGGGTGGGGCCGAAGACCAGGCCGTAGATCAGGAACACGTCGATCAACGGGGCCAGCAGGGGCGCCAGGACCATGAAGAGCGAGACCAGCGGCAGGCCGACCCGTCCGAAGCGGCCCGAGGGTCCCCGTTCCACCACTGCCCTGCGGTGCTTCCAGATCGCCTGCATGGTGCCGTACGACCAGCGGTAGCGCTGCGACCACAGCTGCTGGACGGTCTCCGGCGCCTCGGTCCAGGCCCGCGCCTTCTCGGCGTAGACGACCCGCCAGCCGTCGCGGTGCATCGCCATGGTGATGTCGGTGTCCTCGGCGAGCGTGTCGTCGCTCATGCCGCCGACCCGCTCCAGAGCGGACCTGCGGAAGGCTCCGACGGCGCCGGGGATGGTCGGCATGCAGCGCAGGATGTCGTACATCCGGCGGTCCAGGTTGAAGCCCATCACGTACTCGATGTGCTGCCAGGCGCCGATGAGCGAGTCCCGGTTGCCGACCTTGGCGTTGCCGGCCACGGCTCCGACGCGCGCGTCACCGAAGGGCTGGACCAGTTCGCGGACGGTGGACGGCTCGAAGACGGTGTCGCCGTCCATCATCACGATGATGTCGTAACGGGCGTTGGCCAGACCGCGGTTGAGCGCGGCGGGCTTGCCCGCGTTCAGCTGGCGGACCACCCGCACGTTCGGCAGGCCCATCGCCTCCACGATCCGCGCGGTGCCGTCACTGGAGCCGTCGTCGATGACGATGACCTCGATGGGGTGTTCGCTCGCCATCAGGGAGCGGACGGTGTTCTCGATGCACTTGGCCTCGTTGTACGCCGGCACCAGCACCGACACCGGCTCGAAGACCGGGTTGCCCCAGCGGAAGCCGCGGCGCCGCACGCGGCGGGCGTGGACGCCGGACAGGAGCAGCATCAGGACGAAGCGGCTGATGACGAGGAAGCCGATGATCGCCAGGGCGACCACCAGTACGGCGGTGATGTTGTCGGAGGCGCCGACCAGGAAGACCCAGGCCTTGCCCTTCCACAGCTCGGCTCCGGTGACCTGGGTGTGCGCGCTGGGGGCGCCGAGGGCCTCGGTGAGGCTGTCGAACTCGTAGCCGTCGGCCTTCAGCTGGGGCAGCAGCCGGTCGAGCGCCTGCACGGTCTGGTGGCGGTCGCCGCCGGAGTCGTGCATCAGGACGATCGCGCCCTTGCCGCCCTTGGGCGTGGCCTTGCGGATGATCTCCTCGACGCCGGGCTTGCGCCAGTCCTCGCTGTCGGTGTTGTTGACGATGGTGATGTAGCCGCGGGTGCCGATGTACTCGGTGACCGGCCAGGACTTGTTGTCCATGGCGTCGGCGAAGGAGGAGTACGGCGGGCGGAAGAGCGAGGTGCGGATGCCGGCGGCGCCGGTGATCGCGAGCTGGTTCTGGGACAGCTCCCAGTCGACGCGCTTCTTCGACTGGTAGGACAGGTCGGGGTGGTTGAAGGTGTGCAGGCCGACCTCGTGGCCCTCCTCGACCATGCGGCGCACCAGGTCCGGATAGCGCGAGGCCATGGTGCCGGTGACGAAGAAGACCGCGTGGGCGTCGTGCTCCTTGAGCACGTCCAGGACCTTCGGGGTCCACTCCGGGTCCGGGCCGTCGTCGAAGGTGAGGACGAGGCGGTGGTCCCTCAGACTCAGGCTCTGGGTGCGGCCGCTGCGGGTGTCGATGACCGGCCCGCCCTCGAGGATCTCCTCGGGGACCCGGTCGGAGGCGGCGGGGGCCTGGACGCGGTGGTCGGCGAGGATCTCGCTGTGCACGTAGCCGCGCAGCATCAGCATCGCCATCATGGCGACGAGGATCAGGCAGGGCAGCAGCAGGCGCATGGGCAGGCGGCGCCGAGAGCCGTCGCGGGCCGGGGACGCGGCCCGGGGACGGCGGGTGCGGGTTGCCATCAGACGGTGCTCTCCGGGGACGGTGTCGTGGTGCTGAGGGGCGCGGGTTCGTTCGCGCCGCCGGCCACCGTGTCGGTGCCGGTGCCGCCGTTGTCGCCGACCGGTGTCTCCGTCGGGTCGGGCGTGGGCTCCTCGGTGGGCGTCGGCTGGGGCGGACTGCTCGTCGCCGGCTCGGTCGGTTCGGGGTTCGGGGTGGGGTTGCTGCCGGTGCCCGAGGTGGTCTTCGTCGCCGTCGGCTCCGGGGCCGTCACCGCGCCCGGGTTCTGGGCGGTCGCGGTGGCGCCGGGCGCGGTGGCGTCGGCGCCCGGCGACACCGTCGCGGTGCCGCTCGGGGACGTCGAGACGCCGGGCGGGAGAGTGGCGCCGTCGGTGGGCGGGACCGTCTCCCCGGGCAGCGGGGAGTTGTCGACCTGGCCGGCCTCCTGGCCCTCGCCCTGGCCCGGTACGGGCAGCCAGGGGGCGTTGGAGTTGCCGGACAGCAGGGTCGTGACGATGACCACGGCGTAGATCGCGCAGGCGAGTCCGATGAAGATGCCGATACGGCGGTATCTGCGGCTTCTGCGGCCCGACTCGTCGACGAAGACCGGACCGTCGGAGCCCTCCGCGGTGTCGCCGCCGGCCTGGCCGACCAGACGGTTGTCGGCCCGCAGGGCGACCGCGTCCAGCTGGACGGTCACCTCGTGCGGGTCATGGGTGTTGCTCCACGGGTCGGCGAAGGCCGTCCCCTCGGGGCCCACCCTGGGCAGCACCTCGGTCTGGTCCGCCGACGCGAGGACATCCGAGCCTCTGGTCTCCGGATAAGCCTGGGTGCCGTTCCCCGGCGCGGGGAACCCCCTGGTGCCGGAAGCCACTGAGGGCCATTCCGGTTGGGCGTCTTCTCGCCAATTCTCGCGCACGCACATCCCCCCACGGGACAGATCTGGGTGCGCATACGACGCCGAGCACTCGTCGATCGAACCGAGCCCCCACCCGGCCCGAGCGCCCCCTTTACCACAGCGTGCTCAGGCCACGAATGTAGCGCACCGACGGCCGATGTGTTTGCAGAGTGTCAGTTGTGGACATTGATGATCTTCATGTCAATGGCCGGAATCCATGCCCCGGCAGGCCGGTGAAGCCACTTCTCGGCCGCGGAAAGTTCGGCCGCCGCGCGACGCAACGCGTCGATTCCGGGGTGCACCAGCCCCTTGCGCCACACCAGTGACACGGGTGACAGGGGCATCGGATCGACGAGCGGGCGCAGCACGGTGTTCGGCATGGCTGGAAAGTCCACTACCGCGAGGACGGGGTTGCGTGTTCTGGCCATGACACGCCGGAACTCTTCGTGACCGATCGCGAGCGGCGCGGGCGAGGCGACCTCGATCCCCCGTCCGTCGAACAGCCGGCGCGCGAGATCGGTCCACTCCGGCGTACGGGGGTTACCGGCCCCCGCGTACACGTCCTCCCCCGCCAGCTCGGCCAGCGGCACCTGCGCCCAGGCCGCCAGCCGGTGGTCCTCGGGCAGCACGACCGCCATGGGCTCGAAGCGGACGATCTGGTGGTCCAGGCCCGCCCGCAGCGCCGGGGCCAGCCCCGCGTACCGGCCGAAGGAGGCGTCGAGGCGGCCCGCGAGCACCTCGGCCGCCGCACCGGTCAGACCGCTCTCGAAGCGGGCCATCAGCTCGATGTCGGGGGCGAGTTCACGGGCCCGGTGCAGCACCCGGCTGCCGGTGCCCAGGCCCGGTGAGTTGATGTCGACCAGCAGCGGCCGCACCGGTCCGAAGGCGGCGATCAGCGCGTCCTGCGCGTCCAGGACCCTGCGGGCGTGCGGCACCAGCCGCTCCCCGTCGGCCGTCAGCGTCACCTGCCGGGTGGTCCGTACGAAGAGCTCGGCGCCCAGCTCCCGCTCCAGCCGCCGTACGTCCCGGCTGAGCGCCTGCTGGGCGACGTAGAGCCGGGCCGCGGCACGGGTGAAGTGCAGTTCCTCGGCGACGGCGAGGAAGGCGCGCAGGAGGCGGGCGTCGAGGTGGGTCGGGGCGGGCATCCCGCGAACCTACAACGCAGGTGCGTGAATGCCCACCGATCAGGTGTTGGACCCCCTGATCACTCCCGGGCGACGGTGGACCCATGCCGCAGCCCCTGTTCACGACGACCGCGGACACGCTCGTCGCCGTCGACTTCACGCCCCGGACCCGTCACCGGGAACCCGGCCCCTACCGCCGCCTCTTCTCCCACCCCGGCACCCGCGCCTTCACCGCCGGAAACCTCCTCGCCCGCCTGCCCATGGGCATGTTCAGCGTGAGCGCCGTCGTCATGATCGTCGCCGCCCGGGACTCGTACGCCCTCGCCGGCGCCGTCACCGCGACCGGCCTCGCGGCGACCGCGCTGGTCGCGCCCTGGACGGCACGGCTCGTCGACCGGTACGGCCAGGCCCGGGTCGCCGTACCGGCCACGCTGCTCGCGGCGCTGGGCTCGCTCGCCCTGGTGCTGTGCGTCCACCGGGGCGCACCCGACTGGACGCTGTTCGCCGCGTACGCCGCCACCGCCACCACCCCCAACACCGGCGGCATGTCCCGCGCCCGCTGGGCCCATCTGCTCAGGGGCGACGACAAGGCCCTGCACACCGCGAACTCCTTCGAACAGGCCGCGGACGAACTGTGCTTCATGCTGGGCCCGGTGCTGGCGGTGGTGCTGTGCGGCTCGCTCGCCCCGGAGGCGGGGACGCTCGTCGGGGTGGCCCTGCTGGTGACCGGGATCCTGGCGTTCGCGGCACAGCGGTCGACGGAGCCGCCGGTGTCCGGCTCGCTCCGCAGGACCGGGGCCCCGCTGCGCGCCCCCGGCATCCCCGCGCTCCTCGCCGTCTGCCTCGCCATGGGCGCGGTGTTCGGGTCCATGGAGGTCGTCACCCTCGCGTTCGCCGACGTCCGGGGACACCCCTCGGCGGCCGGTGTCGTCCTGGCCCTCCAGGCGGCCGGTTCCTGCGCGGCCGGCCTGCTGTACGGCGCGTGGAAGCCGTCCGGTCCGGCCGAGCGGCGCTATCCGTGGTGCGTGGCCGCGATGACCGCGCTGATGACCCTGCCGCTGCTCGCCGCGTCCCTGACCGGCTCCCTCCTCGCCCTCGCGGCGGCGCTGCTGATCGCCGGGATGGCGACGGCGCCGACGATGGTCACCGGTATGACACTCGTCCAGGAACACACCCCCGAGGGCCGCCTCAACGAGGGCATGACCCTCGCCGTGACCGGCCTGCTCGGCGGGATCGCCGGGGGCAGCGCGCTCGGCGGCTGGACGACGGAACACGTGTCGGCGACGGCGGGATTCGGCGTACCGGTCGCTGCGGCGGCGGTGGCGCTGCTGATCACGCTGGGGCGGGTTCGTTTCGCCCCCGCCGCCCCTACCCGTCCCATCCCTGGGGGCTGCGCCCCCAGACCCCCGCTTCGGCCCTGAACGGGCCTCGTCCTCAAGCGCCGGACGGGCTGGAATTGCCTGAACCTGCGATGAGAGGCGCAGCCCCCGGCGGGTGGGTGGGGGCTCGGGACGGCGGCAGCCTCGTCCCGGGATGCCGGAGGGGCTGAGCTTGATTCAGCCCCTCCGGCGTTTGAGGAGCGGGGGTCCAGGGGGCAGCGCCCCCTGGGAGCGGGGGCGAAACACCCGGAACCGCGCCCCAATTCGCGCGCACCCCATTGACGCCCCCACAGCTCGCACATACCTTCGCCCGTCGAAGCGCTTCGACGTCACGCGTCGAATCGATTCGACGATCCCCGTCGAACCTCGCCGCGTGACGCCGCTCCGAGAACCATCCGGCTCCGAACTTCCCTGGAGGCACGGGATGTTGACGGCACGAAGGCGTGTGATGGCGACGGCGGTGGCCCTGACCGGGTCACTGCTCCTGGCCTCCTGCGGAGACTCGGACAATGGGTCGTCCGAGGACGGCAAGACGCTCAAACTGTGGCACTACGAGGCCCCCAACAGCGCGATGGGACAGGCCTGGAACGAGGCGATCAAGGAGTTCAAGGCCAAGCACCCGGGCGTGAAGGTGGAGTTCGAGGAGAAGGGCTTCGAACAGATCCAGAAGACCGCCCCGATGGTCCTCAACTCCTCCGACGCGCCCGACGTGATGGAGTACAACAAGGGCAACGCGACGGCGGGCCTCCTGTCCAAGCAGGGGCTCCTCACCGATCTCACCCAAGAGGCGACCACGCGCGGCTGGGACAAGAAACTCGGCGCGAGCGTCCGCACCACCAGCGTGTACGACACCAACGGCGTGATGGGCTCCGGCAAGTGGTACGGCGTCCCCAACTACGCCGAGTACACGATGGTCTTCTACAACAAGGACCTCTTCGCGAAGTACAAGATCGCCGAGCCGAAGACGTTCGACGAACTGACCGCCGCGATGGACACGTTCGTCCGGAACAAGGTCACCCCGCTCGCCAACGCCGGCGCCGAGTACATCGCCCAGCAGTACCTCTACCAGCTCGCCCTGTCGAAGGCCGACCGCTCCTGGGTCGACTCGTACGAGCTCTACAAGGGCAAGACCGACTTCCACGACACCGCCTGGAGCCACGCCGCCGACACCTTCGCGGACTGGGTGAAGAAGGGCTACATCGCCAAGACCTCCAGCAGCGCCAAGGCCGAGGACGCGGGCGTCTCCTTCATCCAGGGCAAGTCGCCGATCCTGTTCTCCGGCAGCTGGTGGTACGGCCGCTTCGTCGACGAGGCGAAGTTCGACTGGGGCACCTTCCTGTGGCCCGACTCGAACCTCACCCTCGGCTCCGGCGGCAACCTCTGGGTCGTCCCCAAGGGCGCCAAGAACAAGAAGCTGGCCTACGACTTCATCGACATCACCATGTCGAAGAAGATCCAGAACCTGCTCGGCAACAAGGGCGGTGTCCCGGTCGCGGCCGACGCGAGCGCCATCACGGACCCGAGGTCGAAGGCCCTCATCGACAACTTCAACGTCCTGTCCGAGCGGGACGGCCTGGCCTTCTACCCCGACTGGCCGGTCCCCGGCTACTACGACGTCCTCGTCTCCGAGACCCAGAAGCTGATCACGAACAGCGAGCAGCCGGACGGCTATCTGGACGCCCTCCAGGAGGCGTACGACAAGGGCGCGCCGAAGCAATGACGGTGACCGTCGAGAAGAGGGTGACCAGCGAAGAGACCCACGCCGGTCACCCTCGCCGCCCCCGCGACTCCTACGCCCTGTTCCTCCTCCCCGGCGTCCTCGCCTTCCTCACCGTCATCGTCGTCCCGTTCCTGATGAACACGGGCGTCAGCTTCACCGACTGGCAGGGCGTGGGCTCCCCCAGCTGGACCGGCCTCGCCAACTACCGCGAGCTGATGGACGACTCGGAGTTCTGGGAGTCGTTCCGGCACAGCCTGTTCATGGTCCTCGCCATGGCGGCCGTGCCGACGGCGGTCGGACTGGTCCTGGCCGCCGCGCTGTTCGACTACATCGGCAAGCACTTCGGATCGAGGATCGTCGCGGTCCTGCGCGCCTGCTTCTACCTCCCCCAGGTGTTGCCGATCGCGGTCGCGGGCATCGTCTGGAGCTGGATCCTGGCTCCCACCGACGGCTCCCTCAACGAACTCCTCAAGGCCGTAGGGCTGTCGAGCTGGCGGCAGGACTGGCTCGGCGACCCCGACATCGCCCTCTACAGCGTCATGGGCGTGATGGTCTGGGTCCAGCTCGGCTTCCCGCTGGTCATCTTCATGGCGGGCCTGCAACGCGTGGACCCGCAGCTGCACGAGGCGGCCGAGCTGGACGGCGCCGGCTGGTGGCGCCGGTTCTGGCACATCACGCTGCCGCAGATCCGCCCGGAGATCTACGTCGTGCTGACGTGGTGCACGATCGCCGCGCTGAAGGTCTTCGGGGCGGTGTACGTCCTGACCAAGGGCGGCCCGGGCGGCGCCACGAACGTCCCGTCCTACTTCTCCTTCACCACGTTCTTCGAGAAGACGCAGGTCGGCTACGGCGCCGCCATCTCCACCGTCCTCACGGTGATCATCCTGGCCCTCTCCTTGATCGGCCTGAAGCTCCAGACCCGCGCGGGGACAGCATGAGCACCGCACTGCGCCGCTACCCCGTCCTCGTCGCCCTGTGCGTCGCGGCCCTCTTCATGGTCGTGCCCTTCCTGATCGTCGCGGTCAACGCGGTCAAGTCGCCCGCCGAGTACTCCCAGAACGGCCCGCTGAGCCTGCCCGACGGCGTCTACCTGGACGGTCTGAAGGACTTCTGGGAGCGCGTCGACTACAGCCAGAAGCTCTTCAACTCCCTGCTGATCAGCGGCGCAGTCGCAGTCCTCGCGGTGATCCTGTCCGTCCTCAACGCGTACGCGATCGGCATCGGCCGCATCAAGGGCCGCACCTGGGTGCTGGCCTTCTTCGTGCTGGCGAACATGCTGCCGCAGGAGGCGCTGGTCTACCCGATCTACTACCTGAGCAAGGAAGCCGGGCTCTACGACACCAGGCTCAGTGTGATCATCGTGTTCACGGTGATCCAGGCGGCGTTCGGCACCTATCTCCTCTCCTCCGTCCTCGGTCAGTTCCCCCGCGAGATCATCGAGGCCGCGAAGATCGACGGCGCCGACAAGTGGCAGATCCTGTGGCGGATCGTCGTCCCGGTGAGCCGCCCCACCATCGGCGTGCTGCTGGTCTTCTTCTTCATCTGGACCTGGAACGAGTTCCTGCTCCCCCTGGTCATGCTGATCTCCAACGACAACCAGACGGTGTCGGTGGCCCTCGGCGTCCTCCAGGGCCAGCGCCTCATGGACGCCACCATGACCAACGCGGCAGCGCTCCTGGGCGTGCTCCCGGCCATCGTCTTCTTCCTTCTGTTCCAGCGGACCCTCACCCGCGGCATCGCCGTGGGTGCCGTCAAATAAGGAACCCCCACATGAAGTTCACCGACGGTTACTGGCTGCTGCGCGAAGGCGTCACGGCGGACCACCCCGCCCAGGTCCTCGACGTCACCCCCACCGAGTCCGGTCTGGAGATCCACGCACCCTCCCGGCCCATCCTCAGCCGCGGCGACCTGATGACGGGACCGGTCATGACCATCAACGCCCACACACCGATGCCGGACGTCGTGGGCGTCACCTTCACCCACTTCGAGGGCGAACAGCCCACCGGCCCCGCCTTCGAGCTCAGCACGGACCACCCCGCCGCACAGATCTCCTACGACGACGACCACGCGATCCTGACCTCCGGCGACCTCTCGGTCCGCTTCGCCACCCAGGGCCCCTGGCACCTCGACTTCCGCGCCCACGGCCGGATCCTGACCAGCAGCGGCCACAAGAGCATGGGCATCATGCGGGACGCGGCCGGCGGCCACTATCTGCGCGAGCAGCTCAACCTCACGGTCGGCACCAGCGTCTACGGCCTCGGCGAGAGATTCGGCCCCCTGGTCAAGAACGGCCAGGTGGTCGACATCTGGAACGCCGACGGCGGCACGACCACCGAACAGGCCTACAAGAACGTCCCGTTCTATCTGACCGACGCGGGCTACGGCGTCTTCGTCGACCACCCGGGCAAGGTCTCCTTCGAGGTCGCCTCGGAGGCGGTCTCCAGGGTGCAGTTCAGCGCGGAGACCCAGCAGCTGACGTACTACGTCATCCACGGCCCGACGCCGAAGGACATCCTCCGCAAGTACACCGCCCTGACCGGCCGTCCGGCCCTCCCGCCCGCCTGGTCCTTCGGCCTGTGGCTCTCGACCTCCTTCACCACCTCCTACGACGAGGAGACGGTGACCTCCTTCATCGAGGGCATGCGGGAACGCGACCTCCCGCTCTCCGTCTTCCACTTCGACTGCTTCTGGATGCGCGAGCACAACTGGTGCGACTTCGCGTGGGACCCACGGGTGTTCCCGGACCCCGAGGGCATGCTCAAGCGGCTCAAGGAGCGCGGGCTGCGGGTCTGCGTCTGGATCAACCCGTACATCGCCCAGCGCTCCCCGCTCTTCGCGGAGGGCAAGGCGCTCGGGCATCTGCTGAAGCGGCCGGACGGCAGGATCTGGCAGTGGGACCTCTGGCAGCCGGGGATGGCGATCGTGGACTTCACCAGCCCGGCGGCGCGCGAGTGGTACGCGTCCAAGCTGGAGGGGCTGCTCGCGCAGGGCGTCGACTGCTTCAAGACCGACTTCGGGGAGCGGGTGCCCCTCGACGTGGCCTGGTCGGACGGCTCGGACCCGGAGCGGATGCACAACTACTACACCTACCTCTACAACCGCACCGTCTTCGACGTGCTGCGCGAGCACCGGGGCGAGGAGGAGGCGGTTGTCTTCGCCCGGTCGGCGACGGCGGGCAGCCAGCAGTTCCCGGTCCACTGGGGCGGCGACTGCGAGGCGACGTACGAGTCGATGGCGGAGTCACTGCGCGGCGGACTCTCGCTGGGCCTGTCGGGGTTCGGGTTCTGGAGCCATGACATCGGCGGCTTCGAGGGCACCCCGACGCCGTCGCTGTTCAAGCGGTGGCTGGCCTTCGGCCTGCTGTCCTCCCACAGCCGGCTGCACGGCAGTTCGTCGTACCGCGTCCCGTGGCTCTTCGACGAGGAATCGGTCGACGTGCTGCGGCACTTCACCCGGCTCAAGCTCCAGCTCATGCCGTATCTGTACGAGGCCGCCCGCACCGCCCACACCGAGGGCGTGCCGGTCATGCGGGCGATGGTGCTGGAGTTCCCGGACGACCCCGGGTGCGCGCATCTGGAGCGGCAGTACATGCTCGGCCCCGATCTGCTGGTGGCGCCGGTCTTCAGCGACTCCGACGACGTCGCCTACTACGTCCCCGAAGGCACCTGGACCCACTTCGTCAGCGGGCGGACGGTCACCGGCCCGCGCTGGGTCCGCGAGCAGCACGGCTTCCTCAGCGTGCCGCTGCTCGTACGGCCCGGTGCGGTGATCCCGGTCGGCGCGGTGGCCGACCGGCCCGACTACGACCACGCCGACGGGGTGACCCTGCGGGCCTACGGCCTGGAGCGGGGCGCCCGGGTGACGGTACGGATCGGGGAGGTGGCCTACACCGTCGTACGCGAAGGGGACACGCTGCGGGCCTCGTGCAGCGACCCTTCGGCGCCGTGGGCGCTCGCTGCCGGGGAGCGGGTCGGGCGGGCGCAGGCCGGGACCGGGTTTCTCACGGTGGAGCTGGGCTGATGGTGAAGATCACTGATGTGGCCCGGCACGCCGGAGTCTCCCCGAGCACTGTCTCCTACGCGCTCAGCGGCAAGCGCCCGATCTCCGAGGAGACCCGGCAGCGCGTCGAGGCGTCCATCCGCGAACTGGGTTACCGGCCGCACGCGGGCGCCCGGGCCCTGGCCAGCAGCAGATCGAACGTGCTGGCGCTGGTGGTGCCCTTACGCACCGGGATCCACGTCCCGGTGGTGATGCAGTTCGCGGTGTCGGTGGTGACGACGGCACGGCGCCACGACCATGACGTGCTGCTGCTGACGCAGGAGGAGGGCGAGGACGGGCTGCGCCGGGTCGCCGACACGGCACTGGTGGACGCGATGATCGTCATGGACGTCCAGCTCGACGACCCCCGGCTGCCGTTGCTGCGCTCGCTGGAACGGCCGTCGGTGATGATCGGGTTCCCGGCCGAGGCGGACGGTCTGACCTGCATCGACCTCGACTTCAAGGCGGCCGGCGAGGCGTGCGTGGAGCATCTGGCGCGGCTCGGGCACCGGGTGGTCGCGCTGGTCGGGTCACCGCCCGAGGTGTACGTCCGCCAGACCGCGTTCGCCCAGCGCGTGGTCCAGGGTTTCACCGCCGCCGCGGACCGGGGCCGGCTCGCCTCCTCGGTCCACCCGTGCGAGGCCTCGCCCGCCGCCGCCCGCCAGGTCGCCGAGCACCTGCTGCGCGAGCAGCCCGCGTTGACCGGGGTCGTCGTCCACAACGAGGCGATCCTCGAACCCCTCATCGACGCCTTCGAACAACTCGGCCTGCGCGTCCCCGCCGATCTCTCCGTCACCGCCATCTGCCCCGACGAACTCGCCGGGAACCTCCGCGTCCCCGTCACCTCGGTCGACCTGCCCTCCGCCGAGGTCGGCACCCGGGCCGTGGAGCTGCTGATGAAGAAGCTCGACCGCAAGACGGTGCCCGAGGCGACGCTGCTGCCGCCCCGCATGACGGAACGCGCGAGCACGGCGCCGAGAAACGCCCCCTGACCCCCACGGATGCCCCTGTGTGCCCGTAGATGCAAGGCCCTACCCGAAGGAGCCGTGACATGAGAGGCAGCAAGAGACGCAGAGCCACACTCGTGGTGGCGCTGGCCCTGATCGCGGGGCTCGGCGCCACTGTTCCCTCCCACGCCGAGACCCCGTATCCCTTCCGCGACCCCTCCCTCAGCGTGGACCGGCGCGTCGACGACCTGCTGGACCGGCTGACCCTCGACGAGAAGATCTCCCTCCTCCACCAGTACCAGCCCGCCATCCCCCGCCTCGGCATCGAGTCCTTCCGTACCGGCACCGAGGCCCTGCACGGCGTCGCCTGGCTCGGCGAGACCACCGTCTTCCCCCAGGCCGTCGGGCTCGCCTCCGCCTGGGACCCGGCCCTGATGGAACAGGTCGGCTCGGCGGTCGGCGACGAGGCACGCGGCTTCCAGCAGGAACGCCCGGCGGGCTGGGGCCTCAACCTCTGGGCGCCCGTGGTGAACCCGCTCCGCGATCCGCGCTGGGGCCGCAACGAGGAGGGCTACAGCGAGGACCCCGCACTGACCGGCGCCCTGTCGACGGCGTACGGCAAGGGCCTGACCGGCGGTGATCCCGATCACCTGAAGACCGCGCCCACCCTCAAGCACTACCTCGCCAACAACAACGAGTGGCACCGCACCACCACCTCCTCCGACCTGCGCCCGCGCGTCGCGAAGGAGTACGACGAGGCGGCCTTCAGACCGGCGATCGAGGCGAACGCGGCGACGGGGGTCATGTCCTCGTACAACCTCGTCAACGGCCGCCCCGCGACGGTGAATCCGGACCTGGACGGCGTCGTACGGAAGTGGACCTCCTACGACCTCCTGAACGTCACCGACGCCTTCGCCCCGGGCAACCTCCCCGGCGACCAGAAGTACTACCCGAGCGTGACGGAGGGCGACGCCGCGGCCGTGAAGGCCGGCATCGACAGCTTCACCGACAACGACGCGAACTCCTCGGTGACCACCGGCGCGATCACATCCGCCCTGCAGCAGGGCCTGTTGAAGGAGTCGGACGTCGAGGAGGCCGCCGGGCACATCCTGTCCGTGCGCGTCCGGCTCGGCGAGTTCGACCCGGGCGGCGGCAAGTACGGCGCGATCGACAAGTCCGTCATCAACAGCCCCGCCCACCAGAAGCTGGCGCGCAAGGCGGCCACGGAAGGTGCCGTGCTGCTGAAGAACCAGGCGGGCGCCCTGCCGCTGAAGAAGTCCGCGAAGGACGTCGCCGTCGTCGGCCCGCTCGCCGACACCCTCTACACCGACTGGTACTCGGGCACGCTCCCCTACGCGGTCACCCCGGCCGACGGCATCGCGGCCAAACTCGGCACCGCCGTCACGACCAACGAGGGCGTCGACCGGATCGCGCTGAAGAACGCGGAGACGGGCCGTTACGTCACAGCGGGCACGGACGCGGACGGCGAGCCGCTCAAGGAGACGTCCGCCTCGGACACGAGCGCCCAGTTCGACGTCTTCGACTGGGGCGCGGGCATCGTCACCCTGCGCTCCGCCGCCAACGGCAAGTACGTCGGCTACAACTGGGCGAACTTCGTCAACGACCAGGCACAGCCGAACGGCTGGTACGTCCAGCAGCAGTTCAAGCTGGAGGAGCAGCCGGACGGCACCTACCTCCTGCGCTACGCCGGCTACGAGACCGAGGAGCCGTGGTGGGGCAACCCCGTCTACCTCGGCCCGGCCGGCGCGGACGGCACGCTCGGCCTGGTCGCGAAGGACGCCGCCGCGCACTACACCAAGGACGTCGTCCGCAGCGGCGTCGACGAGGCCGTGGCCGCGGTCAAGGGCAGGGACCACGCGGTGGTCGTGGTCGGCTCCAACCCGTCGATCAACGGCCGCGAGGCCCACGACCGCACCGACATGGGCCTGGCCCCGGCACAGGAAGCACTGGTAAAGGCGGTCAAGGCCGCCAACCCGCGGGTCGTGGTGATCGTCGAGAACAGCTACCCGACCACCCTCGGCGCCCTCCAGAAGGAGGTCCCGGCCCTCCTGTGGACCTCCCACGCGGGCCAGGAGACCGGAAACGCCCTCGCCGACCTCCTCTACGGCGACGCCAACCCCTCGGGCCGCCTCACCCAGACCTGGTACCGCTCGGAGTCGGACCTCCCGTCGATCCTCGACTACGACATCATCAAGTCCGACCGCACCTACCAGTACTTCAAGGGCAGCCCGCTCTATCCCTTCGGTCACGGGCTCTCCTACACGTCCTTCCGCTACGGCGGACTTCACAGGACGGCCGACGGCTACGAGGTGAAGGTCACCAACACCGGCGCCCGCACCGGCGACGAGGTCGTCCAGCTCTACGCCCACCAGCGCGTCTCCCGCGACAAGCAGCCCCTGAAGCAGCTGGAGGCCTTCCAGCGGGTGACGCTGAAGCCGGGCGAGACGAGGACGGTCAAGCTGAGGCTGGCGAAGAAGGACCTCGCGCACTGGGACGTCACACGCTCCAAGTGGGTGGTGGAGCAGGGCACCTACGACATCCTCGCCGGCTCCTCCTCCGCCGACATCCGCACCCGCACGACCTGGCAGGTGTCCGGCGAGACGATCCCGGCCCGCGTCCTGTCCCGCACGACCCGCGCCGAGAACTTCGACGACTACGACGGCACACGTCTCGTCGACGAGTCGAAGGAACGCGGTACGGCCGTGGGGGCGACGGGCGACCGGGCGTGGCTGAAGTACGGCGACGCCCGACTCGGCTCGGGCGCCTCGACGTTCACGGCCCGCGTGGCCGGCGCGTCCGGCACGGTCGAAATCCGGCTGGGCTCCCCGACCGGCACCCTCGCCGGTACGGCGGACTTCGGCGGCACCTCGTCGCCGTACGCCTACGAGACGGTGACCACCGACCTCTCGCGCGCGGCGAAGGGCCGTACCGACGTCTACCTGGTGCTGAAGGGAGCGGGCCTGCGCCTGGCGACGTTCAGCCTGGACTGAGACCGCGTGGCGCGGGCCCTCCGCCTCAGCAGAGGACGGGCTTGCGCCACGCGCACTCGAGGTCGCCGCCCCGCGCTGTCCTCGGCTCGACCAGCGTGGCTGCCTCCTCCGTCGACTTCGCGAGCGTGACCACGATGGCGTCCTCCAGCGGCTTCACGGAGGACGCCAGGTAGTTGTTCAGCACGATGCTGAAGACCAGCTCACGTCCGCCGGCGTCCGTGACGTACCCGGAGAGCGCCGACGCCCCCGTCAACGACCCCGTCTTCGCCCGTGCGTTGAGTGCGGCGGCCGTCCCGCACATCCGCGTCCGCAGCGTGCCGCCGACGAACCGGTCCGGGTCACAGGCGACCGGCAGCGAGCGTTTCCAGTCCGCGTACCAGGGCTCGGCGCGCACGGCGAGCAGCAGCTTGGCGAGCTGTCCCGCGGGGAAGTTGTCCATCCGCGACAGCCCCGAGCCGTCGACCTGCCGCACCTTGGCGGTGTCGACGCCGATGCCCTTGAGGTATCCGGCGATGGCGGCGAGCCCGGCGCTCCAACTGCCCTGCTGCGACACCTCGTAGCCCATGGCCTTGGTGAGGATCTCGGCGTGCATGTTGTTGGACAGCTTCATGAACGGGATGAGCAGGTCCTTGAGCGCCATGGAGTCGTGCGACGCCAAAGGCCTCGCTCCGGCCGGTGTCCGCCGTCCGAGCCGGTTCGGGCCGGTGACCTTGACCCCGTGGTCGGCGAGCGCGTCACGGAAGACGGCGGCCGCGTATCCGGTGGGCTCCCAGACGGTCATCCACTCCTTGGCACCCGCGCCGCCCACGGGTGTCGTACCGCTGACGACGATGTCGTTCGTACCGTGCTCCCGCTCGACGGCGAGGGCGTTCGCACCACCGGCGGCGACGGTCGTGGCCCGCACGTCGATGTCGACGTAGTCGGTGTCGGGTGTGACGGTGACAACCGGCTCGTCCCCCGCCGCCGCCCCCGGGGCGACCGTCACGATCACGGTCCCGGTGTCGTAGTCGGTGTCCGGGGCCACGCTCAGCGCGCTGATCTGGGCCGCGTAGTAGTACGACTCGTCGTCCCAGGCCCAGTCGCGCCCGAGCCGCTGCGCGTCGAACCGGGTGTCGTCGGCGATCAGCCGCCCGTCGACGCGGGTCACGCCGGACGCGGCGACCTGGGCGGCGAGCCTGTCGTAGTCGGCGGCGAGCAGGGTCGGATCGCCGGTGCCGCGGAGGTAGAGGTCGCCGCGGAGCACGGAGCCCGAGCGTCGCCCGTGGGCCAGGACGTCCGTGGTGAACCGGTACCCGGGTCCGAGGATCTCCATCGCGGCGGCCGAGGTGGACAGCTTGGTGTTGGAGGCGGGCATCAGCCGGGTGCTCGGCAGATGCTGGTACAGCAGCTCACCGCTCGCGGCATCGGCGACGACGACACTCGCCACCCCGCCCTCCATCCGGGCGTCGCCCAGGACGGTGTCGATGGCCTCGGGAAGGCCGGAGCGGTCCGAGTCCGCTCCGGCCTGTGCGCCGGGGCCGAGGACGGCGGCGACGAGCGCCACGGTGACGGCCCAAGTCCATTTGCCTCTGTGGGGGTTCATGTCGGCCGAGCATTCCGGATCCCGGCGCTCCTCACCAGAACGCCTCTCAGCCGCCCAGCCCCCAGGCCACCCCCATCCGGTACGCGGCACACAGGTTCACATCGAGGATGTACGCCCCCGCGGTCCCGCACTGCGCGCTCCCGCTGCCGGGGTCGACGGGCTGCCCGTGCCCCATGCCGGTGACGCTGTACGTCTCGACGACGGTGGTGCCGCCCGCGTTCGTGTACGTCCGATGCGGATATCCGGCGACGGTGTCGCTCACGTCCGCGACCTGGTCGCCGCCCTGCACATCGGTCCACTGCTCGACGAGGTCGCTCATGTTCACGGGCTTCACGGTGTAGTCGGCGGTCCCCTGGAACGCGACCAGCCTCGGCCAGGGTCCGGCGTACCCGGGCCGCGCGGCCCGCACCCGGTCGCCCCACTGGCCCGGCGTCTGCGTGGCCCCGACGTACATGCACACATACGGCGACCCGGCGGCCTGCGCACACCCGTACGGCAGCCCGGCGACGATCCCGCCCGCGGTGAACTTCTCCGGGTACGCGGCCATCATCACGGCGGTCATCCCGCCCCCGGCGGACAGCCCGGTGACATGCACCGGCCCTCCGGAGACATCGCCGACCTGCCGTTCCACCATCTGCGCGACGGAGGCGGCCTCGCCCTGGCCGCGTGCCATGTCGCCGCTCTGGAACCAGTTGAAGCAGAGCGAGGCGTTGTTGGCGGACTGCTGCTGCGGCAGCACCACGGAGAAACCCCACCGGTCGGCGAGCTGCGTCCACCCGCTGCCGGTGCCGTATCCGGAGGCGTTCTGTGTGCACCCGTGCAGCGCGACGACGACGGGGCGCCCGGCGGGCAGCCCGTCGGGGACGTACCGGAACATCCGCAGCGCGCCGGGATTGGTCCCGAACCCGGTGACCTCCTGGACGGAGGAGGCGGAGGCGGGCGTCGGGGTCAGGAGGACGGCGAGGAGGGCCGTCAGGACGGTGAGCAGGGTCGCGGCTCTGGTCTGTGTCATGGGGAGGGACCGTAGAAGCGTGAACGAGCCCCCGATATGGGGTCGCGCACCACAACGGGCGGGCCGACCGTGGGGCTACCAGACCCCTCCGTAGGTCACCGTCCGCCCCGGACCCACCTCACGGGCGAGCCGCTCGGTCAACTCCCGGCCCACGTCCCACAGTCGGTCGTGGGCCGCGGTGAGCGCGGCGTCGTCCCGGTCCGTCAGCCAGGTGTCCATGGCGGCGGTGACGTCCCGCGCCCACCGGTTCAGGTCGTCCACCAGACCGTCGGAGAGATCGAGGGCGGCGGCGGGGTCGTCGGGGGCGAAGTCGCCGAAGCCCTCGGCGTGCAGCGGGTGCCACTTGTACTCGCACTCGACGACAAGGTGCAGCGGGTGGGGAGGGGTGCCGTGCGCGTCGAGGGACCAGTACAGCTGCCCGCACCCCCAGCACACGGTCTTGTCGGTGCGGTGCCGCTCGTCCCGGTACCGCACCACCCATGCGGGACCGAGCTGCTTCGCCAGCGCCCGGGCCACCTCCAACCCCTGCTTGACGTGCTTGCGCAGAGCCGGCCGGGCGGTGAAGCCGCCGGGCGGACGGGCCTGGATCCACGCGCGCAGCCGGTCGGTGAGGTCGGCGGGCAGCTCGGTGGCGAGGCCGGTGGACAGGTCGTCCCACGGCGGATCCGCGTCGGCGCGCAGCAGCAGCTGCCGGGGTTCGGTCTCGTCGGTCAAGGCACGTCCGTGGGTCATGGCGGCATGGCAAAGGCCCCGCCGCTCGAAAGCTACGGGGCCTCGCCCACATGGGAAATGGTGGAGATGGCGGGAATCGAACCCGCGTCCAACGGTGCAGAATCAGGGCTTCTCCGTGTGCAGTTCGCTGTGATTTTCTCGGCCCCGGCGATCACGCGAACAAGTCGCCGACGGGCCCAGTCACTGTTTGATTTCCCATCGAACCCCGTGACCGGGCTCGATGGTTTAGTTCCCTAGATTATGCCAGGATCCGGGTCGGGAACACTCCCGGGCTGACACCCGTTAGGGCCTCCGCTCACTGCTTATTAGGCAGCGAGGGCGAAGGCGCGGGAATCGCTCTTGTTAGTGGCGATTATTGGTTGCGACATATGGTTTACGAGATCATTGCCGCTTCCTCGACACGCTTCCCCTGCTTCGACATCCGCTGTCGAAACCGATCATCCCCATGTTGTTTTTTCAATCCCCTCCGAAGAGGGGCGCGCACCTTCGCTGAGGTGCTGTACCCATCGTACGTGACCAACGCACCGGGGTGCCAGCCTATTCCTACTGGCCCCGCTGCCTGCGCTTCGCCGCCGCGATCGCCCGGTCCGACTCCCGCCGGTCCTGCTGCTCACGCAGGGTCTGCCGCTTGTCGTACTCCTTCTTTCCTCGCGCGAGGGCGATCTCGGCCTTGGCCCGGCCGTCCTTGAAGTACAGGGCGAGGGGCACGATCGTGTGACCCGTCTCCTGGGCCTTCGACTCCAGCTTGTCGATCTCCTCGCGGTGCAGGAGCAACTTGCGCTTGCGGCGCACGGAGTGGTTGGTCCAGGTGCCCTGGTGATACTCGGGGATGTGGGCGTTGTGCAGCCACGCCTCCCCCTGGTCGATCTGGACGAAGCCGTCGGTCAGCGAGGTCCGTCCTTCGCGCAGCGACTTGACCTCGGTACCGCTCAGCACGATGCCGGCCTCGTAGGTGTCGATGATCGCGTAGTCGTGCCGGGCCTTCTTGTTCTGGGCGACGATCTTGCGCTTGCCGCCCTTCTCGCCGTCCCGGCCCGTGGCGGCCGTCCCGCCCTGCTTGGGCTGGGACTCCTTCGGTACGTACATTCCCTTGCTCATAGTGCCGCCCATTTTCGCACTACGGAGGGGGTGGACGGGAAGTCGTTTACGACGGGGGGCCCAGACCGCTCAGGACCGTCTCCGCGCGCTCGATCATCTGCTGGTCGGCGTCCAGGTCGGGGGTGATGCCCTTGCCGTCGACACCACGCCCGGACGGCGTCCGGTAGTGACCCACGGTCAGCTCGGCGACCGACCCGTCGGGGAGCCGGCTGGGCATCTGCACCGAGCCCTTCCCGAAGGTGCGGGACCCCACGACCACCGCGCGCCCCCGGTCCTGCAACGCGCCGGTGAGCAGCTCGGCCGCGCTCATCGTGCCGCCGTCGACGAGCGCGACCAGGGGTCTGGTGGTGTCGCCGCCGAGGTCGGCGTGCAGGGCCTGCTGGGCGCCGTCGACGTCGTAGGTGGCGACGAGGCCGCCGTCGAGGAAGGCGGAGGCGGCGGTGACGGCCTCGGTGACCAGGCCGCCGGAGTTGCCGCGCAGGTCGAGGATGACGCCGGAGGCGGCGGGGGCCTGTCGTACGGCGGTGCGGACGGCGTCGCCCGAGCCCTTGGTGAACGAGTCGATCTTGATGACGGTGATCCCGCCCGCGAGCTGCCGGACGGTGACCGAGTCCGTGGACAGCCGGGCCCGCCGCACCGTCTCGTCCCACGCGCGCGTGCCCCGCTCCAGCCCGAGCGTGACCGCCGTACCGGCCGGCGCGTCGGTGGCGTCACCGCGCAGTAAGGAGACCACCTCGGTGACGGGACGCCCGTCGACCTTCCGCCCGTCGACACTGCGCAGTCGGTCCCCGGCCCGGACCCCGGCGACGGCCGCGGGCGACCCGGCCCGCACCTTGGTCACCTCGATCCGCCCGCCCCGCTCCCGCCGTGCCCACAGCCCGACGCCGGTGTACCGCCCGTCGAGGGCCTCTTCGAACTCCTCGTACTCCCCCGGCGAGTAGACGGCGCCCCACCGGTCCCCACTACGGCTGACGGCCCGCTCGGCCGCCTCCACGGGCGACTTCCCGGCGGCCATGGCCTCGGCGGCGGCGTCGGCGACGTTCTCCTGCCGCCCGGCCGGCACGGCCGAACCCGCCCTGTCCTGCGTGCTTTTCCGGTCGGCTTCGGGCAACGACCCGGTCGCGGCCCCCGCCACCAGCACACTCGCGAACACCAACGTCAGGGCCGCCCCGCGGCCGATGCGACGGGGCTGACAGAACAGGTCTCGGCCTGACATGCGGGTGAGTCTAGGACAACGCGAAGGGCCGCACGGGCGGTTGCCCGTACGGCCCTCTTGGCATGTGTCACACCTTGAGGTACTTGCGCAGCGCGAAGAACGCCGCCAAGGCCGGCATCAGCAGGCTGGTCGCCAGGATGAGCGGGAGTTTCGTCAGTACGGCGTCCCAGCCGATGAAGTTGATCAGGTTGAGCTTCTCGGACAGGGCCAGGCCGTGGTCGATGATGAAGTAGCGGGCGACCACCAGGAATCCGCAGGCGACCGTGCCTCCGATGAGCCCGGCGACCGCGGCCTCCATGATGAACGGGGCCTGGATGTAGAAGCCCGAGGCGCCGACCAGGCGCATGATGCCGGTCTCGCGCCGTCGGCTGAACGCGGAGACGCGCACCGTGTTGACGATCAGCATCAGGGCGACGACCAGCATGAGCGCCATCACCGCTCGCGCGGCCCAGTTCATGCCGTTGAGAAGGCCGAAGAGGTTGTCCAGGATGCCCTTCTGGTCCTGCACGGACTGCACGCCGTCCCGGCCGTCGAAGGCGGTCGCGACGACCTGGTACTTCTCCGGGTCCTTCAGCTTGATGCGGTACGACTCCTGCATCTGGTCCGGCGTGAGGGAGGCCGCCAGCGGGGAGTCGCCGAACTGCTCCTTGTAGTGCTTGTACGCCGCGTCCTGGGACTCGTAGGTGACCTTCTCGACGACCGACATCTTGTCCAGGTCGCCGAGGATCTCCTTCTTCTGGTCGTCGGTCACCGCGCCCTTGGCGCAGTTGGGGTCGGACTCGGCGTCGCTCTTGTTGCAGAGGAAGACCGAGACGTTGACCTTGTCGTACCAGTAGCCCTTCATGGTGTTGACCTGGTCGCTCATGAGGAGCGACCCGCCGAACAGGGCGAGGGACAGGGCGACGGAGACGACGACGGCGAAGGTCATCGTCAGATTGCGACGGAGACCGACACCGATCTCGGACAGTACGAACTGGGCGCGCATGGCGTCTGGTTGGGCCTTTCCGTGGACTGTGCGGTCAGTGCTGGTAGCCGTAGACGCCGCGCGCCTGGTCGCGGACGAGGCGGCCCTGCTCCAGCTCGATGACGCGCTTGCGCATCTGGTCCACGATGTTCTGGTCGTGCGTAGCCATCAGCACGGTGGTGCCGGTCCGGTTGATCCGGTCGAGGAGCTTCATGATGCCGACGGAGGTCTGCGGGTCGAGGTTGCCGGTGGGCTCGTCGGCGATCAGCAGCTTGGGCCGGTTGACGAAGGCCCGCGCGATGGCCACGCGCTGCTGCTCACCACCGGACAGCTCGCCCGGCATCCGGTCCTCCTTGCCGCCGAGCCCGACGAGGTCGAGCACCTGCGGCACGGACTTGCGGATCTCGCCGCGCGACTTGCCGATGACCTCCTGCGCGAAGGCCACGTTCTCCGCGACCGTCTTGTTCGGCAGGAGCCGGAAGTCCTGGAACACCGTCCCCAGCTGGCGGCGCATCTGCGGCACCTTCCAGTTGGAGAGGCGAGCGAGATCCTTGCCCAGGACGTGCACCTGGCCGTGGCTGGTCCGCTCCTCGCGGAGCACCAGCCGCAGGAAGGTGGACTTTCCGGAGCCGGAGGACCCCACGAGGAAGACGAACTCGCCCTTCTCCACTTCCAGGGACACATCCCTGAGTGCGGGGCGGGTCTGCTTGGGGTAGACCTTGGAGACGTTGTCGAATCGGATCACGGATGCACCACGGTTAGCCGGGGGTAGATGAGCGTGACCTTACGCGACCGGGGTGTGCGGGCGCAGGCGCCGGTTGCGGTTGCGTGCCGGATGTGCCTTTTGTGTACCTGCTCAGGGGGTCACTCCGAGAGCGCTCGAGCCGTTTCCGGAGGAACCTGGCACAGTGGAGGGGGAACGTTCCGGACCCCGAGAGCGTTCTGTAGGAGGAACCGGCACTAGGAGGGCGAGCGCATGACGTACGACCGGCTGGTGTGCGCGAACTGCGCCGCGCCCGTGAATGAGGGCCGCTGCCCCGTCTGCCGCGCGAACCGTGAGCGGCTCACCCAGGACAATCTGTTCGGCCAGCTCAACCCCATGACGCTGATCGCTCTGCTCGCGGTGCTGATCGCGGCCTTGGCCCTGCTGGCCCACCAGACCGCGTAGGCGCCCGTAGGGAACGCCGGAGGGGCCCGGAGCGATCACTCGCTCCGGGCCCCTCGTCGTACGCCGTGCACACCTGTCGTGTGCGCGAGGTCACCGTCAGGCTGCGGCACCGCCGCGGCCGCCCGCGAGACGCGGCAGGATGCGGAAGCCGATACCGCCGGCGATCATCGTCGCGGCTCCGATGACCAGGTACGTGGTCTTGTCGCCCGCGCCGGTCTCGGCGAGCTCGGCGCCGCCGCCCTGGGCCGAGGTGTCGGTGGAGGTGTCCGAGCCGGTGTCGGTCAGGGCCGAGGAGCCCTGCTGCTGGGCGGAGGTGTCGGAGCCGCCGTCGGGGTCGGCGTTGTTGCCGCCCCCGTTGCCGTTGCCGCCACCGTTGTTGCCGTCGTCGTCGGTCGGGTCCGCGGTGGGCTCGTCCGTCGGGTCCTCGGTGGGCTCCTCCGTGGGCTCGGTGGGCTCGTCGGTGGGCTCCTCGGTGATCGGCGGCTCGTCCGTCGGGAGGTCCGTCGGGAGATCCGTCGGGAGGTCGGTGGGGACCGGGTCCGTCGGCGTCGGGTCCGGGGTCGGCGATTCCTCGCCGCACAGGATGCCGAGCAGGCAGTCGTCCGTCTCGGCCGCGGAGGCGGCACCCGCGGCGGTCAGGGAGGCGCCGGCCGCGATCACGGCGCCGGCGGCTATGCGCGCGATCCGGATGCGCGTCTTCTTGGTCATATGGTTGCTACCCCCAGTAGCTCATCGTCAGTGAGGCGGCGCTCGGGGGCCGTGATCGACGGGGGCGCCTGCGTGCGAGTCCCCCGGTTCACATGCGCCCCAGAGATACGCATGCCGCGCTTCACCCTTCCCATTTTTCAAAGCAACGTCAAGGCCGTTGCGTACGCGATGTCCGGGTAAGGGTTCTTTGCGGGGAGACGGAGCCTGTGAGTGTGATGTAAAACCCAGACATCCGGGCACAGAAAAGGCAACTACCGCCGCGGGGGCAGTAGTTGCCTTGTCGACAAACTTACTTCTCCTGCTGCTTGCGCCAGCGAATTCCCGCTTCGAGGAAACCGTCGATCTCACCGTCGAGCACGGCCTGCGGGTTTCCAACCTCGAATTCGGTGCGCAGGTCCTTGACCATCTGGTACGGGTGCAGGACGTACGAACGCATCTGGTTGCCCCAGGAGCTGCCGCCGTCCTTGAGGGCGTCCATCTTCGCCCGCTCCTCCTGGCGCTGCCGCTCGAGCAGCTTGGCCTGGAGGACGTTCATGGCCGTGGCCTTGTTCTGGATCTGCGAGCGCTCGTTCTGGCAGGAGACCACGATGCCGGTGGGGAGGTGGGTGAGCCGGACCGCGGAGTCCGTCGTGTTCACGCCCTGGCCGCCGGGGCCCGAGGAACGGTAGACGTCGACGCGCAGTTCCGACTCGTCGATCTCGACGTGGTCGGTCTGCTCCACGACGGGCAGGATCTCCACACCCGCGAAGGAGGTCTGACGGCGCCCCTGGTTGTCGAAGGGCGAGATCCGGACGAGCCGGTGGGTGCCCTGCTCGACGGAGAGCGTGCCGTAGGCGTACGGCACCTGTACGGCGAAGGTGGTCGACTTGATGCCGGCCTCTTCGGCGTACGACGTCTCGTAGATCTCGGTCTTGTAGCCGTGGCGCTCGGCCCAGCGCAGATACATGCGCTGGAGCTGCTCGGCGAAGTCGGCGGCGTCGACGCCACCGGCCTCGGCGCGGATGTTGACGAGCGCCTCGCGGGCGTCGTACTCACCGCTCAGCAGCGTCCGGACCTCCATCTCGTCCAGCGCCTTCTTGACGGAGACGAGCTCGGACTCGGCCTCCGCGAGCGTGTCCGGGTCGTCCTCCTCCTCGGCCATCTCGAAGAGCACGGAGAGATCGTCGATCCGCCCGCGCAGCGCCTCGGCCTTCCTGACCTCGGCCTGCAGGTGGCTCAGCTTGCTGGTGATCTTCTGCGCCTCGTCCGGGTTGTCCCACAGGGACGGCGCGGCCGCCTGCTCCTCGAGCACGGCGATGTCTGCCCTCAGCTTGTCGAGGTCCAGAACGGCCTCGATCGACTCCATGGTCGAGGAGAGGGACTTGAGCTCTTCGGATACATCGACGACTGCCACGCCTCCAGCCTAACGGCTGTGGCAACCGACCAGCGCCGAGCGGTATCGGGGCGGGAAATCCGGCGCGCACCCCCGCCCCCCCGTCACGGAGACGCCGGTGCCGAGTTCTTCGTGTCCTGGGGAGTTCCCGTGTCGTCCCCCGAGGTCGCCGCCCAGGTACCCACCCCGGCCGCCGCCACGAGCACCACCGCGGCGACGCTCACCACGACCCGGCGCCGACGGGTCGCGGCCCGGTTGCGCGCGGAGCCAGGACGCGGCGCCCCGGCCGCCCGCGGCACCCGTGCCGTCCCCCGCGCGCCTCCCGCCAGTTCGTCCGGCGCCGGCACCCGCATCGACGTATGTGTGTCCCGGTTGGAGTCGGCCGGCTTCGCCCCCGGCACCAACGGCACCGCACCGCGCCGTACCGGCGCCGAGGACGCGGGCTGCTCCGACGGCGCCTCGAAGGGCTCCTCCTCGTCGTCCTCCGCGTCCGGCTCGTCCACGTCCAGCGGCGGCATCCCGACCAGCAACGGCAGCAGCTCCCGCAGCCGCGCCCCCAGTTCGGAGGCGCGCAGCCGGGAGGCGGGCGCCTTGGCGAGGCACTGCACGAGCAGCTGCCACAGCTCGTCGGGGATGCCGGGGAGCGGCGCCACGGTCTCGGTCACATGGCGGCGCAGCACCGCGCCCGGGTGTCCGCCGCCGAAGGGCGTGAAGCCCGCGAGCAGCTCGTAGAGCACGGTCGCCAGCGCGTAGATGTCCACGGCCGCGCGGGGCGGCAGTCCCTCCACGATCTCCGGCGCCAGATAGTCCGGGGTGCCGATGATCTTCGTGGCGCGGGTGCGGCGCGGGGTGTCGATGAGCTTGGCGACCCCGAAGTCCGTCAGCAGGGCGCGGTGCGAGCCGCCGGGTCCCAGGGGGCCCTGCATGTCGAGGAGTACGTTCTCCGGCTTGACGTCCCGGTGTACGACGCCCGCCGCGTGGGCCGCCGCCAGCCCGTCCGCGATGTCCGCGACGATCGCCACCGCCGCCTCGGGTGCCAGCCGCTTCTCCCGGTCGAGCCGGGTGCGCAGGTCGGTGCCGCGGACGAGGTCCATGACGAGTGCGAGGTCGTTGCCGTCCACCACGAGGTCGCGGACCGAGACGACGTTGGGGTGCTCCAGCCCGAGCAGGGCCGTGCGCTCCTGCACGAACCGCCCGACGAGCTCCTGGTCGGACGCGAGGTCCTCACGCAGCAGCTTGACGGCGACGGGCCCCTCGGGCCCCTCGCCCAGCCACACCGTGCCGGCACTGCCCCGCCCCAGGATCTGGTTGGCGGTGTACCGGCTGCCGATCTTCCGTGCCAAGGCTGCTCCTACAGACGCGTGTTGGCGACGCTGCGCCGTCCTGAGGGATAACCCCCAGACCCCCAGCCGACAAAAATACGCGTCCGAAGAGCCGACCTTCACCATGGAGGCCGAAATCACCCGCCAGGTGTCGACAAATCTCCAGAGTCGTCGCCGATCCGGCGGGCGGTGGGGGCTACTGGCCGCCCGCGCCGTCGCCCAGGTCCCCGATCCAGCCGGACACGGTGCCGATCCAGTCGCCGATCTGGTCCCAGTAGCCCTTGCCGGTGCCGATCCAGTCCTGCAGCGGGCTCAGCTCCCAGATCAGCCAGCCCGCGACGAAGAGGATGACGATCGTGAACAGGCAGCCCTTGAGGCAGCCGAGACCCGGGATCCGCATCGGGCTGGAGCTGCGCTGCCGCGGCTGCCGGGGCTCGCGCTGGGGCTGCTGCGGCTGCTGGGGCGGCGCGTACCGCTGAGGCTGCGGCTGGGGCTGGGGCGGCGGCGCGTACCGCTGGGGCTGCTGTTGCTGCTGCGGATGACCGCCGTAGCCCTGCTGGGGCTGGTGCGGCTGTGGACGCTGCTGGCGCTGCGGCGGCTGCTGCGGGCGGGCGACCTGCCGCTGGGGGCGACGGCGCAGCGGGTCCTGGTTCGGGTCGAGGTACTGGACCTGCGTCTGCTCGTTGCGGTCGCGGGCCGCGCGCAGCTGGTTCTGCCAGGGGTGCGGGTCCTCGGGTCCGCCCTGTCCCTGCTGGCCCTGCTGGCCCGGCTGTCCGGGCGGCACCGGCGGCAGGACGGCCGTCGGGTCGGCGGCGCCGCGGTTGGGCAGTACGGCGGTGGGGTCGGCGGCGCCCACGTGCGGCAGGACGTTGGTCGCGGCGTTCGGGTCGTACGCGCCCGCGCCGTGCGGCAGCACCTGGGTGGGGTCCGCGGAGCCCGGTACGGCCGCGGGGGCCGGGTCGGGGGCGAGGAGGGCCCCGACGTTCTCGGCGGCGGCGATCTGCGCGGAGCTCGCGTGCACGCCCACGCCCGCGGCGACGACCCGCAGACCGCGCGCGAGGTTCTCGGCGCTGGGCCGGTCGTCGGGGTTCTTGCGCAGACAGCGCTCGATGATCGTCCAGAGCGGGTCGGGGACCGTCGACGGGCGCCGGGGCTCGGAGCTCAGGTGCTGGTGGAGCACTTCCAGGGCGGAGCCGCCGGAGAACGGCGGGCGGCCGGTGACCAGCTCGTAGAGCAGGATGCCGGCGCCGTAGATGTCGACGGCGGAGGTCTGCGGGCGGCCCTCGGCGGACTCGGGGGCCACGTACGCGGGCGTGCCGACGAACTCGTGGGTGCGGGTCAGACCCGGGGAGTCGGCGAGGCGCGCGATGCCGAAGTCGGTGAGCAGCGGGTGCATCTGGCCGCCGTGCTGCTTGAGCAGGACGTTGGCGGGCTTCAGGTCCCGGTGGACGACGCCGTCGGCGTGGCTGGCGGCGAGCGCGTCGGCGATCTGCGCGGTGAGCAGGGCGGCGCCGACGGGGCTGAAGGGGCCGTTCTCCCGGAGATAGCGGTGCAGGTCGGGGCCCTCGACGAGGTCCATGACCAGGGCGAGCAGATCGCCCTCGACGACCAGGTCGCGCACCCGCACGATGTTCGGGTGGGTGAGCCGGAGCAGGACGGAGCGCTCCCGCAGGAACCGCATCACGATGTCCGGGTCGCTCGCGAGCTCCTCCTTGAGGACCTTGATCGCGACCGTCTCGCCGGCCTGCCCCTGCACGGCGGCCTCGGCGCCCGCGGCCTCACGCTGGCGAGCACGCCAGACGGTCCCCGTGGCACCGCGCCCCAGCGGCTCCTCGAGGAAGTACTTGCTGCCTACCGGCCGCACGTCATGCGCTCCCTGCTGCTTGCCTGTGTTCCGGTCCACTGTAGTGCCGTCTCCCTGAGCACTACGTAGGCGTTGCGAAGCCTGTTCGCAGGAAAGACGCCCGACTCGGGCTCCTGGTTGCCGAAGGTTGACGTGACCGATCTCAAGTGATCGTCGACGATGCACTGGTCAGGCACTTTTAGGGGCAGAGCTGACCAATCAAGATCACTTATTCTCGGGAACGGGGCGCGTTGTCAGTGGCAGGTGCGAGGATGCCTCCAGTACTGGCCGATGTGCTCGTGTGGGGTGGGGGACAGTCCGCGCCCGGGCAGAAGGGACCGCTGACGGCGATGCAGATCCGGCTGACCGTCGTAGACCCGCTGGGCCCGCCTGCCGAGGCCCATGCCCGCCCCGCGAGCTGCGACGTGCTGGTCACAGCACCCGCCGGTACGGCCCTCGCGGCGATAACGTCCGCACTGGCCTCGGCGGTCTCCGGCGACGGCCCGCTCACCTCCGGCACCGGACAGCCCGTGCTGTACGCCGGTGCCGAGCGGCTGGACGCCCAGCGCTGCACCATCGGCGAGCCCCCGCTGACCGACGGCGCCGTGCTCTCCCTCGGCGCCCCCACCGACCCCGAGCCGCACCCCGAGGTCGACGACGCACCCACCCGCCTCGACGTGGTCGCCGGGCCGGACGCGGGCGGGGTCCATCTCCTGCACGGCGGCCGCATCGAGATCGGCCGCTCCGCCGACGCCGACGTCCCGCTCGACGACCCGGACGTCTCCCGGCTGCACTGCGCGGTGACGGTCGCCGCCGACGGCCGCGTCTCGGTCGCCGACCTCGACTCCACCAACGGCACGGTCCTCGACGGCGTCCGCGTGGGCACCCGCCCGGTCCGCTTCGCGCCGGGCGCGCTGCTGCGCGTCGGCGAGTCGGCCCTGCGGCTGGCCCCGCCCGGCGGCCCGGGCCCGCGGCTGCGCACGGCGCCGGACGGCGAGGGGCACGTGCGCGTGGCGCCTCCGGCGGAGACCGACACCGGTCCGGGGGCGCCTTCCGGACCGACACGGTCCGTGTACGGCACCGCCGACTTGAGCACCGCGCCGGTGCCGCAGGACGTGGACCAGCCTGTCGTGCCGGGCCAGGGACAGGCACCACGGATCGAGAGCAGAGGGGCACGGGCGTACGAGGCGAAGGGCCCCGTGTCCCGTCGGCGGGTGTCCGGGGTCGCGGGGCTCTCCGGGGCGCCGGGCGCGGGCGCCGGGGGCAGTGGCGAGACCCATGCCGGACGGCTGGGCGCGCGCGCCTCCGACGGGGGTTTCGGCGGTCCGGCGACCGCGGGCGGCCCTGCCCCGTCCGGCCCGGCCTCCGACGACGGGGCAACCGCGAACGGCCACCCCGGCCCGGACGGCGTTCCGGCGTCCGGCGGACTGCCACGCGGTGCGACGCCGCGCGGCGGCCCCGGAGACTCTCGTGGCACCGTCGCGTCCGGCGGGACCTTCGGCTCCGGGTCCGCCCCGGGCCACGGCGGGCCGACCGACTCCGTACACACATCCGCGGCCACCGGTTCCGGTTCCGGCGACGAGCACACCCGCGCCATGGACACCCCGGCAGGCAGCCGCCGCAAGGGCACCCCTCTGCGGGGCACCGACGTCCCGCAGGGCGTGCGCAAGCGCGGAGGCCTCGGCGCGTGGGCACGGAAGCTGGCCGGTGGACGCGGTGAGCAGGGCGTCACGGCCGGGAGCGAGGCGTACGACGAGGAAGTCGCGGCCACTCCGCCCGTCCCCTCGGCCGTCACCCCGCAGCAGCCGGAGACCTGGCCGGACCCGGCGGCACTGCTGCTGACCGCGCTGGGCCCCGGACCGCGCCTCTGGGAGCGCGGGCCGGACCATCCGGAGGCGCTCACGGTGCGGCTGGGCACGGCGGACCGGGCGGCACCCGACGGCTCGGGGCTGCTGCCCGCGGTGCCGGTCACCGCCGATCTGCGCGAGGTGGGCGCGCTGGGGCTGGCGGGCCCACGCGCGCGGCTGGCCGGGCTGGCCCGCGCGGTGGTGGCCCAGCTCGCCGCGCTGCACTCCCCCGACACCCTCGAGATAGTCCTGATCAGCGCCGACCGCTCCCGCTCCCTGGCCGAGCGCACCGCCGAGTGGTCCTGGCTGGGCTGGCTCCCGCATCTGCGCCCGGCCCACGGCCAGGACTGCCGCCTCCTCCTCGCCTACGACCGCGAACAGGCGACGGCCCGCACGGAGGAGCTCCTGCGACGCCTGGACGAGACACCGCAGCCGGCGGGAGCGAGGACCCGACCGGGGATTCCGGCTCAGGGGCCCGGCGGCAAGGCGCTCCCGGAGCGGGACCGGGGGCGCGACGCGACCCGGCGGCCCTCCTGGGCGCGCGACGACGACGGGGCCGACCGGGCACCCGGCTTCGAAGGGCCGTACACCGTCCTCCTCGTGGACAGCGACCCCGGCGGCGCCGATGTGCGCGAGGCCGTGGCGCGGCTGGCGCTGGAGGGCCCGCGAGCCGGCATCCATGTGGTGTGCCTCGCCGAGACGGCACCGGCCTCGCCCGCGTCGCCGGTGACGGAGACGTACGAGACGGCGTGCGCGGCGTCCCCGGCGTTCCGGGATTGCGGCGCGGTCGCGCTGCTGAGCGGGGACGTGGCGACGGCGTTGCGGCTGATGCGGGTGGCACGGGGCGGAGCTCTCGGCTCCGACGACCCGCTCGCCCCCGGCCGCCCTTCCGACCTCGCGGACCGCGGTCCCGTCGGCGAGGCCCCCGCCGGTCATCCCGCCCCCCAGGCCCACACCACCGGTCCCGTGGGCCATGGCACCGTCGCCGCCGTGGACGCCGTCTCCCCCGCCTGGGCGGAGCGGTTCGCGCGGGCGCTGGCACCGTTGCGCACGGACGGCGCGGGCGGTGAGCGGCAGGCGCGGGTGTCGGCGCCGTTGCCGCAGATGGCGCGGTTGCTGGACGAGTTGGGGCTGGCGCGGGCCACCCCGGCGTCGCTGATGACGCGTTGGGCGGACGCGGCGGACGACACGGAGGCGCTCGGCGGACGGGCCTTGGCCGTGCTCGGCGCCGGGCCGCGCGGGCCCGTCTGCGCGGACCTCCTGGCCGACGGCCCGCATCTGCTGATCGAGGGCCCGCCGGGCAGCGGCCGTACGGAACTGCTGCGGGCGGTCGTCGCCTCGCTGGCCGCCGCCGAGCGGCCGGACCGGCTGAGCATCGTCCTGATGGACGGCCGGGACAGCGTGGGCGCGGGCGCCGGGCACGGCGAGGGCCTGCGGGTCTGTACGGACGTACCGCATGTCACCACCCACCTCACCGCCAACGACCCCGTGCGGATGCGGGAGTTCGCCCAGTCCCTGAGCGCCGAGCTGAAGCGGCGGGCCGAGCTGCTGGGCCGCTCCGACTTCGCCGAGTGGCACACCGGACGGGAACTGACGGGCCGTATGGTCGCCCAGCGCGGGTCCGCCCAAGGAGCCGGTGACCTCGACGCCCCGCCCAGCTCGACCATCCGGCTGCGGCCCGCCGCGGCCCGTCGACAGACCGAGTCGGCACCGCCGTTGCCCCGCCTCGTGGTGGTCGTCGACGATCTGGACGCCCTGGTCTCCCCCGCGCTCGGCTCGCCGGGCCGGCCCTCGGCGGGCTCGGTGATGCGCGCCCTGGAGGCCGTGGCGAGGGAGGGCGAGCGGCTCGGCGTCCACCTGGTGGCCGCGGCGGTCTCCGGTGGCCGTACGGCGGAGTCGGACGCGGCCAGGCGGGCGACCCTGCGGGTCACCCTGGACGCCCCGGCACCCGGCCCGGACGAACCCGCGCCCGGGCGCGGCCGTCTGACCTCCGCGGACGGAAGGGTCACGCCCCTCCAGAGCGGGCGGGTCACCGGTCGTATCCCCCGCACGGCGACGCTGCGCCCGACCGTGGTCCCCCTGGACTGGCACCGCATGGGCGACCCGCCGACCCGCCGCCCGGTACGGGAGCTCGGCAACGGGCCGACGGACCTGGCGCTGCTGGCGAGCGCGCTGGAGCGGGCGGCCCGTGAGGTGGCGGCCACGGAGGTCCCGTCGCTCCTCTAGTTCCGGTGTCGTTCCGGTCCGGTTCCGGTCGACGAGCGCTGTCCAACGCGTGTGTCCCGTTACGACGCGACAACGATCCCCCGCTTGACACCGCACGCGGTCTTGCCGACCTCAGGCCCCCGGCGTAGACCAGAGCCACGGGACAGCGCTCGGCGTTCGACGACGAACGAAGAACGGGGCAGTGATGCGCAGCACGAGCACATACCGGACACGAAGGGTCACCGCGACAGCCGCCGCCCTCCTGGCGGGAGCGCTGACGCTCACCGCGTGCGGCGGGGACGACGACAACGGCGGCGACAACCCGACCAAGGGCACGGAGACCGGCGGCACCTCCGTCACGCTCCCCAAGCTCGACGGCCAGACGCTGGAGGTCGCCGCCGTCTGGACCGGAGCCGAACAGGAGAACTTCACCAAGGTCCTGAACGAGTTCACCAAACGCACCGGCGCCAAGGTCAAGTTCGTACCGACCGGCAACAACACCTCCACCTTCCTCGCCGCCAAGATCGAGGGCGGTCAGCCCCCGGACGTGGCGTTCCTGCCGCAGGTCGGCGTGTTGCACCAGTTCGCGGGGAAGAAGTGGCTCAAACCGCTCGGCGCGGAAGCCAAGGCGCAGTTGGACAAGAACTTCTCCCAGGGATGGCGTGACCTCGGGGCCGTCGACGGCCAGCAGTACGGCGTCTATGCCAAGGCCGCCAACAAGTCCCTGATCTGGTACAACACCGCGGCCTTCGAGGCGGCCGGGATCAGCGAGACGCCCAAGACGTGGAAGGAGTTCACCTCCACCGCGCAGACGCTGTCCGACGCCGGCTCACCCGCCGTCTCCGTCGGCGGCGCGGACGGCTGGACGCTCACCGACTGGTTCGAGAACGTCTATCTGTCCCAGGCGGGTCCGGAGAAGTACGACCAGCTCGCCAAGCACGAGATCAAGTGGACGGACCCTTCCGTCAAGGACGCCCTCACCACGCTCGCCGAGCTGTGGGGCAAGGACGAGCTGCTCGCGGGCGGCCGCAAGGGCGCGCTGGACACGGAGTTCCCGAAGTCGGTCACCCAGGCCTTCACCGGTGACACCCCGGCCGCGATGGTCTTCGAGGGCGACTTCGTCACCGCGAACATCAACGCCGACACCAAGGCGAAGGTGGGCACGGACGCCAAGGTGTTCCCGTTCCCGGCGGTGGGCTCCGACTCCCCGGTGGTCAGCGGCGGCGACGTGGCCGTGGCGCTGAAGGACAGCAAGGGCGCCCAGGCGCTGCTGACCTTCCTCGCCTCGACGGACGCGGCCGAGGTCTGGGCGGCGCAGGGCGGCGTGCTCTCACCGAACAAGGAGATGGACCAGGGCACGTACAAGGACGACGTGACCCGGCAGATCGCGAAGGCGCTCATCGACGCGGGTGACGACTTCCGGTTCGACATGTCCGACCAGGCACCGGCGGCCTTCGGCGGCACCCAGGGCACCGGCGAGTGGAAGGACCTGCAGGACTTCCTCAACAACCCGAGCGATGTCGCGGGCGCCCAGCGGAAGCTGGAGGCCGACGCCGCCAAGGCGTACGGGGCCGGCTGACGCCATGGCCTCCGTGGCGAACTCGACGGGGGGCGCCGGCGCACTGCCGACGCCCTCCGTGTCTCCGCGCAAGAGCGTGACGAAGACGCGGCTGTGGGTGGCGGTGCTGTTCCTGCTGCCCGCGCTGGTCCTTCTCGGCGCGCTCGTGGTCTACCCGATCGGGTGGTCGGTCTGGCGCAGTCTCTACGACGCCGACGGCTCCGGCTTCGTCGGCCTGGACAACTACGGCGACATCTTCAGCAACGACGCGACGCTGACCGCGGTCAAGAACACCGCGATCTGGGTCGCGGTCGCCCCGGCCGTGGTCACGGCGCTCGGTCTGATCTTCGCGGTGCTCACCGAACGGGTGCGCTGGGGCACGGCGTTCAAGCTGATCGTCTTCATGCCGATGGCGATCTCGATGCTGGCCGCGGGCATCATCTTCCGGCTGGTGTACTCGGCGGACCCGGACCAGGGTGTCGCCAACGCGGTGGTGACGACCGTGCACGACACGTTCGTGGACTCCTCGGTCTATCCGAAGGCCCGGCCGAACGCGGCGGTGAGCGATCTGAAGGCCTCGGGCGGCGGCTCGTTCACCTCGACCGGCACGGTGCGGGCGGGCACGCCGGCGCTGCTCCCGCTCGTCGGTATCGCGCCCAACAAGCTCCCCGGCAGCCCCGAGGGCGCCAAGGCGGCCACCGGTGACGGTGTCACGGGCACCGTCTGGCTGGACTTCAAACTGGGCGGCGGCGGCACGAAGGGGCAGATCGACGCCGGTGAGAAGGCGCTGAAGGGCGTGAAGGTCGAGGCGGTGAAGGACGGCAAGGTCGTCGCCTCGACGAAGAGCGGCGCCGACGGCACCTTCAATCTGCCCGGCGAGGCCGACGGGGCCCAACTGCGGCTGCCCGGCTCGAACTTCTCGGCGCCCTACAACGGCATCGACTGGCTCGGCCCGGCGCTGATCACCCCGGCGATCATCGGGGCGTACGTGTGGATGTGGGCGGGCTTCGCGATGATCCTCATCGCGGCCGGACTCGCGGGGGTGGACCGCAACCTCCTGGAGGCGGCCCGGGTCGACGGTGCCAACGAGTGGCAGGTGTTCAGAAAGGTCACGGTGCCCATGCTGGCGCCGGTCCTGGTCGTCGTCCTCGTCACGCTGATGATCAACGTGATGAAGATCTTCGACCTGGTCTACATCATCGCCCCGCAGCCCAGTCAGGACGACGCCAACGTGCTGGCGCTGCAACTGTTCCAGTCGTCGTTCGGCGGCGGCGCCAGCTACGGCATCGGCAGCGCGATCGGCGTCATCCTGCTGCTGCTCGTGCTGCCGGTGATGTGGGTCAACCTCCGTCGGCTGCGGAAGGAGCGTGAGCGGTGACCGTTCTCGACACGACCGTGCGCGCCAAGCGCTCGCTCGCCGCCCGGGTGGTGAGCGGGGCGGCCGGCGGGGCGATGCGGGTCTTCCTGATCGTCATCGCGCTGGTGTGGCTGGTGCCGACCTTCGGGCTGCTGGTCTCCTCGTTCCGCGATCCGACCGACATCGCCACCTCGGGCTGGTGGAAGGTGTTCACGGCACCGGGCCAGCTGACCGCGAACAGCTACGAGACGATCCTGAAGAACGACACGATCACCAGCTCCCTGTTCAACACCATCTGGATCACCGTCCCCTCGACCCTGCTCGTCGTGATCATCGGGGCGATGGCGGGATACGCCTTCGCGTGGATGGACTTCAAGGGCCGGGACACGTGGTTCATGGTCGTGGTGGGGCTGCTGGTGGTGCCGGTGCAGATCGCGCTGATCCCGCTGACGTTCCTCTTCCGCGACATCGGGATCTTCGGCGACATCATCGCCGCCGTCCTCTTCCACGTCGCCTTCGGACTGCCGTTCGCGATCTTCCTGCTGCGCAACTTCTTCGCGGAGATCCCCCGGGAGCTCCTGGAGGCGGCGCGCCTGGACGGGGCGGGCGAGGCCCGGCTGTTCACGACGGTGGTCATGCCGCTGGCGGCACCCGCGCTCGCCTCGCTGGGCATCTTCCAGTTCCTGTGGGTGTGGAACGACATGCTGGTGGCGCTGGTGTTCACCAACGCCGACTCGCAGCCGCTGACGGTCGCCCTGCAGCAGCAGGTACGGCAGTTCGGCAGCAACATCGAGATCCTGGCGACCGGCGCCTTCATCTCGATGGTGATCCCGCTGCTCGTGTTCTTCGCGTTCCAGCGGCAGTTCGTGACCGGGGTGATGGCGGGCGCGGTCAAGTAGCCCGTACGGCAGCCCAATTGAGGGGGCGGACCGGAGCCGGTCCGCCTCTTCGTTTTCCCCGGAATTCCCCCGTATGCCGCACACCACGTAACCAAGTCACCTCACCGGCGGTTCCCGGGCAAGGCCGACACGGCCCACCGTCCGCGCCGACTCTTGGATGTGCCTTGCCCCGGTTCAGTGTCATCGTCCCCGCATACAAGGTTCAGGCGTATCTGCACGAGTGCCTGGACTCGGTGCTCTCCCAGTCGTGTCCTGATCTGGAACTGATCGCCGTCGACGACCGCTCGCCGGACGCCTGTGGGGCGATCGTCGACGAGTTCGCGGCCCGGGACCCGCGTGTGCGGCCCGTGCACCTGGTCGGAAACCGGGGACCGGGCGGCGCGCGCAACGCCGGTCTGGCGGCGGCGACCGGTGACTACCTGGTGTTCCTGGACGGCGACGACACCCTCACCCCGGACGCGCTGCGGGCGATCGCCGACCGGCTGAAGGAGACGGGCGACCCGGATGTCCTGGTGCACGACCACGCGCTGACCGACTGGACGGGCGCGGCGGTCCGCGACGGCTTCGCCACGCAGCTCACCGAGGAGGGCCCGGCGCCCTTCCGGCTGGAGGACCGCCCGGGTCTGCTGCGCCTGCCGGCGGTGGCCTGGAACAAGGTGTACCGCCGGGAGTTCGTGGAGCGCGCGGACTTCTCCTTCCCGCCGGGCCGGCACCAGGACATCGCCTGGACGTATCCGGCCCTGATGGCGGCGGAGACCCTCGCGACCCTGGACCGGGTGTGCGTCCACCACCGCCGACGCCGCCAGGGCACCGCCCCCGGCACGAGCCGCGGCCACTTCGATGTCTTCGACCAGTACGACAGGGTCTTCGCGTACGTCGACCAGCACCCCGAACTCGACCGGTGGCGCCCGGTGTTGTCCCGCCGCATGGTCGACCACCTGTCGGCGCTCTTCACCGACCGGCACCGGCTGCCGCGCCGTGTCCGGGCCGAGTTCCTGCTCAAGGCCCGCGCCCACTACCGCCGTTACCGCACCCCGGGCCACCCCGTCCCGGTGCGCGCCCGCCTGCGCCACACCCTGGTCCGTCTGGGTCTGCACCGCACCTACCGGGCACTGGAGTTGGCCAAGAGGCTCAGCCGCCGGACCGCCCACCGTGCCACCCGCCTCGCCAAGGCCCTGCGCACCGCGGCCCTCCGCCTCCACTACCGCGTCCAGCGCCGCCTCCCCCTGCGCGCGGACCACGCCGTCTTCGCCGCCTACGGCAACCGCGGCCACAGCTGCAACCCGGGCGCCCTGGAGCAGGCGTTCCGCACCCACGCGCCGCACATCCGCACGGCGTGGATCGCCGGCGCCGAGCACCACCACACGATCCCCACCGCCACCCGCCGGCTGCGCCCCGGCTCGGCCGCGTACTGGACGGCACTCGCCCGCTCCAAGTACCTGGTCAACAACACCGACTTCGACCACCGCCTGGTCAAGCGCCCCGGCCAGGTCCTGGTCCAGACCCAGCACGGCACGCCCCTCAAGCACATGGGCCTGGACCTCCAGGAACGCCCGGCGGCCGCCCGCGGCATGGACTTCACGGCCCTCCTCGACGACGTCGACAAGTGGGACTACCTGCTGTCCGCCAACCGCCACACCACCCTGACCTGGGAGCGCGTCTACCCGGGCACGTACACGACGCTCGAGTACGGCTACCCCCGCAACGACGTGTTCCAGCAGGCGACTTCACAGGACGTACGCCGGCTGCGCGAGTCGCTCGGCATCCCGGAGGGCACGGTCGCGATCCTGTACGCCCCCACCCACCGCGACTACCGCCGCACCCAGCGCCCCGCCCTCGACCTGGACCGCGTGCTGCGCCGCCTGGGCCCCCGCTTCGTCGTCCTGGCCCGCGCCCACCACCGGCACGGCGGCCCCCTCGCGACGAGCACCGGCAGGATCATCGACGTCACCGACCACCCGAGCGTCGAGTCCCTGTGTCTGGCCTCGGACGCCCTGGTGACGGACTACTCGTCCCTGATGTTCGACTACGCCAACCTGGACCGCCCGATCGTGATCCACTCCGACGACCGGGAGGCGTACGAGGCGTCCCGCGGCACCTACTTCGACCTGCGCGCCTTCCCGCCGGGCGCGGTCGCGCGCAGCGAGGACGAGTTGACCGACATCTTCGCCAGCGGCCACTGGCGGGGCTCGCGCTCCACACAGCTGCGCTCGGCGTTCCGTGAGCGCTTCTGCCCTTACGACGACGGACGCGCCGCCGAGCGGGTCGTACGCCATGTGGTTCTGGGCCAGACCGAACCGGCACCCTTCCTGCCGCTCGCCGAGCGCTTCCCGGTACCGTCCGCGGCGGCGGTGCTCGAACTGCCGCCGCAGGCGACCGTGGAGCGGGCCGCGGCTCCGTCGCTCGTCGCCGAAACCGTCTGAACGCCGTCCTCATCCAGGGGAGTTCCCATGCCCTCCAGCCCGTCGCGGCCCACCCCGACCCGCCCCCACACCTGGCGCCCGGCCGGCCGCCCCGGCCGCTGACCCGCCGGGCGACCGGGGAGAGCGGCGCTGCGCCAGGCGTGTGATGCCAGGCGCGGCGGCCGGCCCGGACGGGAAGGCTGGGGCGGTGAGCAGCGGTCTTCTGAGCCGGCGGTCTCTTCGTGGCGCGACGGCGCTGCGCGGCGGCCGTTCCTGGCGTCCCGGCCCGTATCCAGTCTTCGGCTTCCTGTGCTGGCTGGTGATGTCGCTGGCGTACTGGGCGGCGCCGCTGTGCTGCGAGGCGGGTCTGCACGCGGCGGTGATCGAGCGGCTGCGGGTGGACCTGTGGCATCCGCGGCATCCCCTGGCGGATCTGCCGGGTGCGGGCAGCCCGTACTACTCGCCGTACGCGGTGGCGCAGGGCCTGTTCGCGCGGCTGACGGGGCTGGGTGGCTGGGAGGTCGTGCGACTGGCCGGGCCACTGAACCTGTTGGTGCTGCTGACCGGCCTCGGCCGTCTGGCGCGGGTGCTGACGTCCCGGCCGTGGGCACCGGTCCTGGCGCTGCCGCTCCTGCTGATGGCTGGGGATCCCAGCTCCCCGGTCGTTTTCGCGGCCGGGCTGAGCCTGTGGGCCTGGGCGCTGACGGGGGCGCGGGCGCGGAACGACGGGGCGCTGCGGTATGTGGGCCCGAGCGGGCTGCCGGGGATCGCCGGGTACGCGGGGGCGGGCGTGCTGTACGGGGCGGTCCTGCTGATCGCTCCGGTCTCGGCGGTGGGGGCGGTCGCGGGGGCCGTCGCCTTTGTCGCGGGGTGGCAGCGGGGGTGGGGGCGGGCCGTCGGGGTGCGCTGGGCGGTGACGGCCGGTGTGGCGGTGCTGGTCGCCGTGGGGTGGCCGTACTTCGACCTGGTCGCGCCGGAGCGGGTGCCGGTGCCCTGGCGGTTCTGGCCGGTGCTGGCGGGGCTGCCGGCGCTGTGGGCGCGGGGGCGGCGGGATCCGCTGACGGTGATGTTCGTCCTCGGCTGCGCGGTCGCGGCGTGCGGGTACGGCGGGATCGCCGGGGTCGCGGCCCTGGTGTGCGCGGCAGCCGTGGAACTGGCGGCGCCCCGGCCGTGGGGTGCGCGGCGCGGGGTGTACGGCGGGGTGGTGGCCGCGGCGGCCTGTCTCGGGCTTCTCACGGCGCCGAGGCCGGCGGCGCCGTCGACGTACGAGTGGGCGGCGCGGCACATCGGCCGCGGTGAGGTGGTCCTCACGGCCGACCGCCACGCCGCCCTGGCGCTCGCGGGGTTCGGGGCGAATCTCGTCCCGCCCGGCCCGGTGGCGAAGGGCCACGTGCCGGACGTACGGGACTATCTCTCCCCGGCGTCGACCCGCGCCGACCGTGCCGCCGTGGTCCGGCGCCACCAGGTGCGCTGGCTGCTGCTGACGCGGCAGGACAGGGTGCCCGGGGAGGCGGTGGTGGTGGCGTGGAGCGCGCGCACGGGGGATGTGCTGGCGCGAGTCGTCGGAGCGGCGCCGGTGGCGGTGACTACTCGATGACGAGCTCGACCTCGATGTTGCCGCGGGTGGCGTTGGAGTAGGGGCAGACCTGGTGGGCGGCCTCGACGAGCTTGCGGCCGGTCGCCTCGTCCAGGGTGTCGGGCAGCTCGACGCGGAGCACGACGGCGAGACCGAAGCCCTCGCCCTCCTTGCCTATGGAGACCTCGGCGGTCACCGCGGCGTCGCTGACGTCGACCTTGGCCTGGCGGCCGACGAGACCGAGGGCGCTGCCGAAACAGGCGGCGTAGCCGGCGGCGAACAGCTGCTCGGGGTTGGTGCCCTGACCGTTGCCGCCCAGCGCGGCCGGCGGGGCCAGCTGGAGGTCGATCTGACCGTCGTTGCTGACGGCACGACCGTCGCGGCCGTGGGTGGCGGTGGCGACAGCGGTGTAGAGCGCGTCCATGGGTTCCATCCCTCTCAAAACGTGGTGACGGGGGCGGCCGGCCCGTTCTCTGCGGTCCGGGCCGTCTCACGACCACAAGTAGAGCACACAATTCAGTTGTGCACAACTAAATGGTGGACTAGCGCTACTCTGGAGGCATGACCACGCCTCCGCCCACCACCGACTGGCTCCGCCTCGACCAGCAGATCTGCTTCTCCCTGAACGCCGCCTCGCGCGCCTTCGGCGGCGTCTACCGCGTGATCCTCAAGGACCTCGGGCTCACGTATCCGCAGTACCTGGTGATGCTGGTGCTGTGGGAGCACGGCGACCTGCCCGTCAAGAAGCTCGGCGAGCACCTCCGCCTCGACTCCGGCACGCTCTCCCCGCTGCTCAAGCGGCTGGAGTCGGCGGGCCTGGTGCGCCGTGAGCGCAGCGCCCGCGACGAGCGTTCCGTGGAGGTCCGGCTCACCGAGGAGGGCGTCGCGCTGCGCGAGCGCGCGCTGGAGGTGCCGCGCCGGATCGCCGCGGCGACCTCCTTCGACATGGACGAGATCCGCGAGCTGCGGGCACGGCTGGACGAGCTGACCACGGCGCTGGACTCGGCTCAGCTGGACGAGAACTCCTGACGCCTGCGACGTAGCGGCGGAAGGCGGAAGGTCACACCGCCACGGCCGTACTCCCCCTTCGGTGTGCATTCCCGTCCCGCGCCCGCGGATGAACCCGGCGTGCCTTCCCACCGTCTTCCGGATCGAGCGCCTCCCCTTCACGCGATTCCGGAACACGACCCCCATGGACGCTCACGCCCCCCAGGCCTGTGCCGTCGTGGCCGGCTACGACGACGCCCCGCGCGTGCGGGCCACCGTGCGCTCCGTGCTCGCCCAGGGGCCCGCGGTCCGCGAGGTCCTCGTCGTCGACGACGGCTCGACGGACGGCGGCGCGGTGCTGGCCCGCCTCGCTTCGATCGACCCACGCGTGCGCGTGCTCCGGCGCCGGGTGCACAGCGGCGGCCGGGGCACCCCGCGCAACACCGGGCTGGACCGGGTGACGTCGCCGTACGTGATGTTCCTGGACGGCGGGGACGCGCTGCTGCCCGGCGCGGTGCGGGCGCTGCTGGGGGCGCGCGCGGAGGTCGCGAGCGGGTTGTGCGCGCGTCCCGCGCAGCGCCCTCCCCTGGTGCACGACACCGTCTGCGGCAACAAGCTCTACCGCACCGACTTCCTGCACGACCACGGCATCCGCTTCCCCGAGGGCCGCTTCGCCCACGAGGACGTCGTCTTCCACGCGCGCGTGCTGGCCGCGAGCCCGGACATCGCGCTCGTGCCGAAGCGGGTGTACGTGCCGCGCGCCCCGCAGGCCCCCGACAGCGGAGCCCTCACGGAGGCGTACCGGCTGGCGTACGACATCCTGCTGGCCGCCGGACGGGAGGAGCTGGCGCGGGCGGTGCGCGCCGGGCAGGGGGCGGCGGAACCGGTACCGCACGTGGTGTCCCGCTCACGGGGAGTTGTCGCGGTTGTCCGCGGTGTGCTCCGGCGCCTGGTTGACTGAAGCCGGTGTCCGACCGCGCACCACACGCACATCTCGCTCCATCTGACGAGGGGACGGCCGTACATGACCTGGCTGATCACCGGCGGCGCCGGCTACATCGGAGCGCACGTCGTACGGGCGATGACCGAGGCGGGCGAGCGCGCGGTGGTGTACGACGACCTGTCCACGGGAATCGCCGAGCGCGTCCCGGACGGGGTGCCGCTGGTCGTGGGTTCCACCCTGGACGCGGAGCGCGTGTCGCGCGCCCTCGCGGACCACGCCGTCACCGGGGTCGTGCATCTGGCGGCGAAGAAGCAGGTGGGCGAGTCGGTCGATCTGCCGCTGCACTACTACCGGGAGAACGTCGAGGGTCTGCGGGTCCTGCTGGAGCAGGTGACCGGGGCCGGGGCGCCGGGAGCGCCCGGTGCGCCCGGTGCGTCCGGGGTGTCCTCCTTCGTGTTCTCGTCCTCGGCGGCGGTCTACGGCATGCCGGACGTGGAGCTGGTCACGGAGGAGACGCCGTGCGTGCCCATGTCGCCCTACGGCGAGACGAAGCTGGCCGGCGAGTGGCTGGTCCGCGCGACAGGCCGGGCGACGGGCCTGGCCACGGCCTCCCTGCGCTACTTCAACGTGGCGGGCGCGGCGACCCCGCACCTCGCGGACACCGGCGTCTTCAACCTGATCCCGATGGTCTTCGAGAAGCTGACGGAGAACACGCCCCCTCGCATCTTCGGCGACGACTACGCCACCCCGGACGGCACCTGCGTCCGCGACTACATCCACGTGCTCGACCTGGCCGACGCCCATGTCGCCACGGCCCGCGCCCTGCGCTCCTCCCCCGGCCGCGACCTCACCCTCAACGTCGGCCGCGGCGAGGGCGTCTCGGTCCGCGAGATGATCGACCACATCAACGCCGTCACGGGCTACGACCGCCCCCCGACCGTCACCCCCCGCCGCCCCGGCGACCCGTCCCGAGTCGTCGCCTCCGCCGACCGCATCACCGCCGAGCTGGGCTGGAAGGCCAAGCACGACATCCAGGACATGATCACCTCGGCCTGGGAGGGCTGGGTACGACTGCATCCGGAGGCGGCTCGGGGGTAGGGGGCAGGGGTTGCGCGAAGGCTGGGTCCGCCCGCGCTCCGCGGTCCGCCGAGCGACCCCGTCCGACGGCCCGCGCCGGACAGGCCCTAGCCTGCCCCGATGACCGACCTCACCTCGCGCGCCCTGGGCGCCGTCATCGGCTCCGCCGTCGGCGACGCGCTGGGCGCCCCCTTCGAGTTCGGCCCCGAGGGCGCCTTCTCCGCCCGCTTTCCCCACCCGGGGCACGGCGGCGAGATGTGCGGGGGCGGCGGCTGGGAGCCGGGCGAGGCGACCGACGACACGCAGATGGCCGTGCTGGTCGCCGAGTCACTGCTGGAGCACGGCGGCCTCGAACTCCCGGACGTCTTCCACCGGTTCCGGCGCTGGGCCGCCGCGGACCCCAAGGACATCGGCCTGCAGACGGAGGCCGTGCTGAGCAGCGGCGACCCCTGGGACCTGGCCGCCGCCCTGCACTTCCAGACCAGCCAACGGGGCGCCGGGAACGGCGCGTTGATGCGGGCGGCGCCCTCCGCGGTCTTCTTCGCGCCCCAGGGGCGGGAGTCCACCATGGACGCCGCCCGCCGCCTCTCCGCCCTCACCCACGGCGACCGGGCGGCCTGGGAAGGCACCGCGATCCTCCATGAGCTGATCCGCACGGCCCTCACCGGCGCCGACCCGCTCGCCGCCCTCCCCGCCACCCTCGCCGCGGTACACCCCGACCACCGGGAGAGGTACGCCACCGTCCTCGCCCCTGACTGGCACCCCGACCGGGCGACAGAGTTCAACGGCGCGGTCTGGCCCTGCCTCGGCTCCGCCGTCTGGGCCCTGCGCACCACCTCCTCGTACGAGGAGGCCGTCCGCGCCGCGATCGACCTCGGCGGCGACACGGACACCGTCGCCGCGGTCACCGGCGGGCTCGCGGGAGCGGTCCACGGCATCGAAGCCGTCCCCGCCCGATGGACGCAGGCACTCCATGTCCCGCTTCCCGGCTTCGGCGGACGGGTCCTGCGCGCACCGGAGCTGGCAGGTCTCGCGCGTCGACTGCTCGGCTGAGGGCCCGGGACCGGCGCCCCCTCACGAACCAACCGCACCTCGACGCCGACGCGAACACAGCACCGGCTGACGGACACCGCGGCGCTGCTTGCCGCCGACGGACGCATGGAGGTGCTCGTCCCGGGACTCCTCGCCCCGCGCGCGGCACCGGCCGCCCGGCGGCACGACTCGGACTGAGCCCGGCCGCCCGGCTACAGCGCCTTGAGCGCCGCGGCCGTCCCGCGTGCCAGCGCGTCCAGATAGCCCTTCGGCAGCTTAGGGCTCCGGATCACCACGGACCGCCAGTACAGCGGCCCGGAGATCAGATCGAGCGCCAGCTCGTCATCGAGCCCCGCCCGGACCTCTCCCCGCTGCTCCGCCGCCACGAGGATCTTGCTGGCGACACCCTCCTGCCCGTCCCTCAGCGCCTTCTGCACCGCTTCGGCGATCTCGGGGTTGCGGGCCGACTCGGCCTGGAGGTCCGGGAGGATCTGCGAGGCCACGGGGTGGCGCAGCGCACGGGAGGTCACCTCGTACAGCAGCCGCAGATCGCTCTCCAGCGCGCCGGTGTCCGGCGCGGGCAGCCCCTGCACGGCGAGGGCCGACACCACATCCAAGACGAGATGCAGCTTGGAGCGCCAGCGCCGGTAGACCGCGGTCTTGCCGACCCCCGCCCGGCGCGCGATCCCCTCGATGGACATCCGCGCGTAGCCGACGGCCGCGAGCTCCTCGAAGACGGCCGCCCGGATGGCCTCCGTGACGTCCTCCCGGAGCACGGCGGCTCCGGCGGGGGCCCGGCGGCGCGGACGGGTCTGCGGCTCGTCGGCGTTCGTCGTCATGCGAACCAGCATAGGGCGTTACGACGATACGGTCCCGTCCCCACGCAGAACGTCACGACGAAACGGTTGCGTTCCGACGCCCACTCGGCCTACGCTCACGTTGCGACGATACGGTCCCGTCCCGACGTAAGAGAACGTGAAGAGAAGCGTAAGGAAACGTCGGGTGACGGACACACCCCCAACCGAAAGCAGCGGATGTGAGCCAGGTCCTCCACACACCGCCTCCGACGACGGCGACCCTCCCCCCGACCGCCGAAGGCGACCTCGCGGCCCTCGCCGCCCGTCACGGCCTCTCCGTCAGCGGTGCCCGCCCGACCCTGTCCGAGTACATCCGCCAGCTGTGGGCCCGGCGCCACTTCATCACCGCGTTCTCGACCGCCAAGCTCACCGCCCAGTACAGCCAGGCGAAGCTCGGCCAGATCTGGCAGGTGATGAACCCGCTGCTCAACGCGGCGGTGTACTTCTTCATCTTCGGCGTGCTGCTGGGCACCAAGAAGGGCGTGCCGGACTACGTCCCGTTCCTGGTGACGGGCGTGTTCATCTGGACCTTCACCCAGAGCTCGATCCTCACGGGCACCCGCGCCATCTCCGGCAACCTCGGCCTGGTGCGCGCCCTGCACTTCCCGCGGGCCGCGCTGCCGCTCTCCTTCTGCCTCCAGCAGCTCCAGCAGCTGCTGTTCTCGATGGCCGCCCTGGTCGTGATCCTGCTCTGCTTCGGCGTGCCGGTCTCGGTCTCCTGGCTGCTGGCGATCCCGGCACTGGTGCTGCAGTTCACCTTCAACGCCGGCGTCTCGATGATCGTGGCCCGGGTCGGCGCCAAGACGCCGGACATCGCCCAGCTGATGCCGTTCATCCTGCGCACGTGGATGTACGTGTCCGGCGTCATGTGGAGCATCGACCACCTGGCGGCCAAGCACACCCACTGGCCGTCCTGGGTGGTCCCCGTCCTCCAGGCCAACCCGGCCGCCATCTACATCGACCTGATGCGCTTCGCGCTGATCGACAGCTTCCACTCCAGCCAACTGCCGCAACACGTCTGGCTGATCGCCACGGGCTGGGCCCTGCTCGCCGGCGTCGGCGGCTTCATCTACTTCTGGAAGGCTGAGGAGACGTACGGCCGTGGCTGAGAACCTCGAGAACCCCGCAACCCAGACCGCGTCCCCGATCGGCCTGGCCCCCACCGTCGTCGCCGACAACGTCGACATTGTCTACCGCGTCAACGGCACCGGTGCCGGCCGCGGCTCCGCGACCGCCGCCCTCAACCGCATCCTGCGCCGCGAGAAGACCGAGAGGGCGTCCGGCGTACGCAAGGTCCACGCGGTGAAGAAGGTCTCCTTCGTCGCCTACCGCGGCGAGGCCATCGGCCTGATCGGTACCAACGGCTCCGGCAAGTCGACCCTGCTCAAGGCGGTCGCCGGTCTGCTGCCGGTGGAGAGCGGCGCCATCTACACCGACGGCCAGCCCTCCCTCCTCGGCGTGAACGCGGCCCTGATGGGCGACCTGACCGGCGAGCGCAACGTCTACCTCGGCGGCCTCGCGATGGGCATGTCCCGCGAGCAGGTCAAGGAGCGCTACCAGGAGATCGTCGACTTCTCCGGCATCAACGAGAAGGGCGACTTCATCACCCTGCCCATGCGCACGTACTCCTCCGGCATGGGCGCCCGCCTCCGCTTCTCCATCGCCGCCGCCAAGGACCACGACGTCCTCCTCATCGACGAGGCCCTCGCCACCGGCGACCGCGCCTTCCAGAAGCGCTCCGAGCAGCGCATCCGCGAGCTGCGCAAGCACGCCGGCACGGTGTTCCTGGTCAGCCACAACAACAAGTCGATCCGCGACACCTGCGACCGCGTGCTGTGGCTGGAACGCGGCGAACTGCGCATGGACGGCCCGACCGAGGACGTCCTGAAGGAGTACGAGGCCTTCACCGGCGACAAGACCACGAAGCCGAAGCCCAAGCCGAAGCCGAAGGTCGCCGTCTAGCGCACCTCGTGCTGGAACACCCACGTCCGGTAGACCAGGAACCGGAAGGCGGAGGCCAGCACGATCGACGTGGCCTTCACGGCGTTCGACGCGAGCGGGCCGTGAAGGCCGAGGCCGTGATAGCCGACGTAGAAGAGGCCGCTCTCCATCGCCACACCGATGGCGCTGAAGACGAAGAACAGCACGACCTGCTGACGTGTGCGCGAGTCCCGGTCGCGATAGGTGAAGAAGCGGAAGCCGAGGTAGTTCGTGCCCATGGCGACGAGGCTCGCCAGCACCGTCGCCACCATCGCCCGTCGGCCGAGGCCGTGCAGCAGCACGTTGAAGACGAGGAAGTTCACCACGACACCGCTGCCGCCGACGACCCCGAAGTTCACCACTTCACGGACGATCCGCCGGAGCCGCTCGAGCGGCACGGCGGCGGCAGCCGCTCGCTCCTCGGACAGGTTCACAGTCACCGCACAAGGCTTAGTCGCCCCGGGTAAGCCACCCGCCGGATTTTCCCTAAGCCAGACCAAAAGCCGGGCCAAGAAAGGGGCGCCCCGAGCCATGACGGCCCGGGGCGCCCTCTCTCGTCGTATCGCCTACGAATGCGTCCGCAGCAGTGTGCGCATGGTCCGCATCGCCACCGACAGGTTGGCGAGGTCGAACGCCTCCGAGCCCTGGATCTCCTCCAGGGTCGAGCGCGCCCGGCCCAGGATCGCCGCGTTCTTCTCCTCCCACGCCTTGAAGCGCTGCTCGGGAGTCGAGGTGCCGTTGCCCACCGCGAGCACGTCGGCGGTCAGCGCCGCGTGGGCCGCGTAGAGGTCCTCGCGGATGGAGGCGCGGGCCATGGACTGCCAGCGGTCGGCGCGGGGCAGCTCGATGATGCGGTCCATGAGCTGGGTGATCCGCAGCCGGTCGCCGAGGTCGTAGTAGACCTCCGCGACATCCAGCGGCTCGCGGCCCATGCGGTCGGCCACCAGGACGATGTCGAGCGTCGGGAAGGCGGAGGAGAACCCGGACACGCGCGTGGCGAGTTCGTCCGGGACGCCGGCGCCGGTCAGCTCGTCGTAGATCTGCTGGTACCACTCCAGATCCGCGCCCCGCAGCAGCTTCGGCAGCTGCGACCAGACCTGGTCGACGCGCTCGGAGAAGAACTCGACCGTCTCGGCGAGCTGCAACGGCTGCGGCCGGTTGTTGAGCAGCCAGCGCGTGCCGCGCTCGACGAGCCGGCGCGAGTGCAGCCGGATCCGGGTCTGCACGGCGGCCTCGACCTGGTTGTCGAGCGCCTCCACCGCGTCCCACACCACGGCCGAGCGGAAGATCGCGCGGGCCGCGGTCTGCGCCCGGACGATCTCCTCGAGGGAAGCGCCGGTCTCCTCGCGCAGCCGGTGCAGATAGGTCGTACCGCCCGTGTTGACCGTGTCGTTGACCAGCACCGTCGTGATGATCTCGCGGCGCAGCGGGTGGCTGTCGATGTGCTCGGCGAACTTCTCGCGCAGCGCGCTCGGGAAGTAGGAGTCGAGCAGACCGCGCAGGTACGGGTCGTCCGGGAGCGAGGTGTGCAGCAGCTCGTCGGAGACCGTGATCTTGGTGTACGCCAGGAGGACGGCCGTCTCCGGGCCGGTCAGGCCCTGTGCGGCGCCGAGGCGTTCCCGGATCTGGCGGTCGGTGGGCAGGAACTCCAGGGCCCGGTCCAGCAGGCCCGCGCGCACCAGGTGGCGCAGGTAGCGCTGCTGGGCGTGGAGCATGTCCTTGGACTGGGCCAGCGCGTTGGCGATGGCCGTGTTCTGCGCGTAGTTGTTGCGCAGCACCAGTCGGCCGACCTCGTCGGTCATCTCGGCGAGCTGCTTGTTGCGCTGCTTGACGGTCATGTCGCCGTCCGCGACCACGCCGTTGAGCAGGATCTTGATGTTCACCTCGTGGTCGGAGGTGTCCACGCCCGCGCTGTTGTCGATGGCGTCGGTGTTGATCTTCCCGCCGGTGAGCGAGAACTCGATCCGGCCGAGCTGGGTGAGCCCCAGGTTGCCGCCCTCGCCGACGACCTTGACCCGCAGGTCGGCGCCGTCGACCCGGATCGGGTCGTTGGCCTTGTCGCCGACGTCGGCGTGGGTCTCGGTGGAGGCCTTGACGTACGTGCCGATGCCGCCGTTCCACAGCAGGTCCACCGGCGCCTTGAGGATGGCCTTCATCAGGTCGGCCGGCGTCATCTTGGCGACCTTGCCCTCGATCCCGAGGGCCTCGCGGATGTGCGCGTTGACCGGGATGGCCTTGGCGCTGCGGGGGAACACACCGCCTCCGGCCGAGATGAGCTCGGCGTTGTAGTCGGCCCAGCTGGAGCGCGGCAGCTCGAAGACGCGGCGGCGCTCGGCGTAGGAGGTGGCCGCGTCCGGCTTCGGGTCGATGAAGATGTGCCGGTGGTCGAAGGCGGCGACCAGGCGGATGTGCTCGCTGAGGAGCATGCCGTTGCCGAACACGTCACCGGACATGTCACCGATACCGACGACCGTGAAGTCCTCGGCCTGCGTGTTCACACCCAGTTCCCGGAAGTGCCGCTTGACGGACTCCCAGGCACCGCGCGCGGTGATGCCCATGCCCTTGTGGTCGTAGCCCGCCGAGCCACCGGAGGCGAAGGCGTCGCCGAGCCAGAAGTTGTACGACTCGGCGACCCCGTTGGCGATGTCCGAGAAGGTCGCGGTGCCCTTGTCGGCGGCGACGACGAGGTAGGTGTCGTCCTCGTCGTGCCGGACGACGTCGGCGGGCGGCACGACCTCGCCGGCCACCATGTTGTCGGTGATGTCGAGCAGCGCCGAGATGAACGTCTTGTAGCTGGCGATGCCCTCGGCCAGCCACGCGTCCCGGTCCACGCTCGGGTCGGGCAGCTGCTTGGCGACGAAGCCGCCCTTGGCACCGACCGGCACGATGACGGTGTTCTTCACCATCTGCGCCTTGACCAGGCCGAGGATCTCGGTCCTGAAGTCCTCACGCCGGTCGGACCAGCGCAGACCACCGCGAGCGACCTTGCCGAACCGCAGGTGCACACCCTCGACGCGCGGCGAGTAGACCCAGATCTCGAACGCCGGGCGCGGCGCCGGCAGGTCCGGGATCATCTGCGGGTCGAACTTCATGGACACGTATTCGTGCGGCTTGCCGCCGAGCGCCTCCTGGAAGAAGTTCGTGCGCAGGGTCGCCTTGATGACGGTCAGGAACGACCGCAGGATCCGGTCCTCGTCGAGGCTCGCCACCTGGTCGAGGGCGGCGTCGACCTCTTCGAGGAGGGCGTCCACGATCTCGTGCCCGGCGCGCTGCCGGTCCGGTGACATCCGCGCCTCGAACAGGGAGACGAGCAGCCGGGTGGTGTGGACGTTGTTGCGGAGGGTGTCCTCCATGTAGTCCTGCGAGAAGGTGGAGCCCGCCTGCCGCAGGTACTTGGCGTACGCCCGCAGCACCGTCGCCTGGCGCCAGTTCAGCCCGGCGCTCAGCACGAGGGCGTTGAAGCCGTCGTTCTCCGCCTGCCCGGTCCAGGTCGCGGCGAAGGCCTCCTGGAAGCGCTCGCGGCCGTCGTCGCCCAGGTAGTCCCCGGCGCCGTTCTGCGACTTGGGCATGCGCAGCCCGAAGTCGTAGATCCAGGCGATGCTGCGGTCCGAGCAGCGCAGCTCGTAGGGCCGCTCGTCGATGACCTCGACACCGAGCCGGTTGAGGACCGGCAGCACGGCGGACAGGGTGATCGCGGCACCCTTGCGGTAGATCTTGAAGCGGCGCTCCTCGGGGGCGGCGCCGACCGGCTCGTACAGGCTCAGCGCGAAGTTGTTGTCCTCGGTGAGCTTCTCCAGGTGGACGAGGTCGGCGACCGCGGAGCGCGAGGTGTGGTCGGCCTTGTAGCCCTCCGGGAAGGCGTTGCCGTACCGGCGCAGCAGCTCGGCGGCGCGCTCCTCGCCGAGTTCGTTGTTGAGGGCCTCGGCGAAGCCGTCGGCCCAGGAGCGGGCGGCCTCGACGAGCCGCGCCTCGATGCGCTCCTTGTCGAGGTCGGAGAGCTCCGGCAGCTCGGTGCCCTGCGGGACCCGGACCACGAAGTGCAGCCGGGACAGGATCGACTCGGTGTTCCAGGCGGTGAAGTCGACGCTGGTGCCGCCGAGTTCCTCCTTGAGGATGTCGATGATCCGCAGCCGGACGCCGGTGGTGTACCGGTCGCGCGGCAGGTAGACGAGGGCGGAGTAGTAGCGCCCGTACTCGTCCTGGCGCAGGTAGAGCCGCAGCCGCCGCCGCTCCTGGAGGTACAGCACGGAGGTGACGATCGACTGCAGTTCGTCGGGCGGGGTCTGGAAGAGCTCGTCGCGCGGGTAGGTCTCCAGGATCTGGAGCAGGTCGCGCCCGTCGTGGCTGTTGGGAGAGAAGCCCGCGCGCTGCAGCACCTCCTCGACCTTGCGGCGGATGACGGGGACCCGGCGGACGGACTCGGTGTAGGCGGCGGAGGAGAAGAGCCCGAGGAAGCGGCGCTCGCCGACGACATTGCCCTCGGCGTCGAACTTCTTCACACCGATGTAGTCCAGGTACGACGGCCGGTGCACGGTCGCCCGGCTGTTGGCCTTGGTCAGCACCAGGAGTTTGTGCTCGCGCGCCTTGGCGCGGGCGTCGGCGGGCAGCCGCTCGAAGGAGGGGCTGACGGGGTGGCTCTCGTCCTCGGCGTGATGCGGGTCGGAGCGCAGGATGCCGAGGCCGGTGCCCGGCACGGCGACGAGGGAGTCGTCCTCGCGGAGCTGGTACTCGCGGTAGCCGAGGAAGGTGAAGTGATCGGCGGCCAGCCAGCGCAGCAGCTCGCGGGCCTCCTCGATGTCCTGCTCGCGCAGGTCGGAGGCGACGGGCTCGGCGGGCAGCTCCTCGGCCATCCGCAGCGCCGCGTCCCGCATCTTCTCCCAGTCCTCGACGGTCTCGCGGACGTCCGACAGGACGCGCAGCAGATCGGCGGTGATCTGCTTCAGGTCCGCGCGGTCGGTCTCGCGGTCGATCTCGACGTGGATCCAGGACTCGGTGTGCGCGTCGTGCGGAAGCTCACCGCTGGGTCGCTGGGCGAGCACCTCGATGAGCTTGCCGGTGACGTCCCGCCGGACGACGACCTGCGGGTGGATGACGACATGGATGCCGCGCCCCTGCCGGGTCAGCTCATTGGTGACGGAGTCGACGAGGAAGGGCATGTCGTCGGTGACGACCTCGACGATCGAATGCGTGCACGCCCATCCGTTCTCTTCCACGGTGGGCGTGAGGACCCGCACACTGGCGGTGCCCTGCGGCCGGTTCTCGGCCAGCCGATAGTGCGAGTAGGCGGCTCCGAAGACATCGACCGGGTCGCGATCGGTGAGATCCTCCGGGGCGGTGTGCAGGTAGTAGCGCTGGAGGAACGCGAGCACGGTCTCCCGGTCAGGGGTGCTCTCGTCCGTCGTCCCGGTCGGTAGGTGCCCCCCGACCGGGCTGTTCTCAGCTACCCGGGCGGCCCTCTCGAGCAGCTCGGCCTTGGCTTCGTCCAGCTTGGTCTGCATTGTCCTCTGGCTCCTGTCGCGCGCCGTTGCGTGACGTTGAAGGAAGTACGGTCTCTTCCCCTGGGACGTAACGCCGCGACACGGGGTGTCCGGTCTGCTCCGACGCTATGCCGCAAGGTGAGATGAGCGGGGGGTTATCAGCCATTCTTGGCACGCCCGACGGATGTGACGCTGCTCTCTGCGACGCCGCTCCAGGGGATGTGCGCGGCGCCCCGGGGGCCCATGTGCCCCCGCCCCGCCCGCGAAGACCAGCGACCGCCGCCCGGTCACGGATGTCGTCCGTGCTCTCCGGGCGCAGGGCAGGGGCAACGATGCCCCCGCGAACTATCGCGCTGATCACGCCACTAAGGCTATCGCTCCTTACAGGGGGCCCGTCATGAGCCGTATGTGTACAAAACCGGGGGTCGAACTTTGACGTTCTGCACAGGGGCAGGAAGCGGCGCGGCATGCGGTGGGCGTCCTCGACCGGCCCCCTTGGCAAGGGCCCGCTCCGGAGGCACATTGCCGACATGACAGCCAAAATCCTGATCGTCACCGGCGACGCGGCGGAGTCACTGGAGGTCCTGTACCCCTACCAGCGCCTCCGCGAAGAGGGCTACGACGTCCATATCGCGGCCCCCACCCGCAAGAAGCTCCGGTTCGTGGTCCACGACTTCGAACCCGGCTTCGACACCTACACCGAGAAGCCCGGCTACACCTGGCCCGCCGACCTGGCCTTCGCCGAGGTCGACCCCGGTCAGTACGCCGCGATCGTCATCCCCGGCGGCCGCGCCCCCGAGTACCTGCGCAACGACCCCGAACTCCGCAAGATCCTCAAGTCCTTCTTCGACGCGGACAAGCCGGTCGCCCAGATCTGCCACGGCCCCCTGCTCACCGCCGCGGTCGACGGCCTCCGCGGCCGCCGCGTGACGGCCTACCCCGCCCTGGAACTCGACATGCAGGCGGCCGGCGCCACCTTCCAGGACGCCGAGACGGTGGTCGACGGCACGCTGGTCTCCGCCCGGGCCTGGCCGGACCACTCCCGCTGGATGCGCGAGTTTTTGACGATCCTGCGGGCGAAGGCGCCGGTGACATGAGGGGTATGAGGGACATGCCACCGAGGTAGTCGTTCGACTGAGGCTGAGTGGGGGCCGGTCGCGCGATTCCCCGACCCACGCACCGCCACCGCTCAGCCCTCACCCGCACCGCCCCCGGGGAACCCGACGAGCCGGCCCCGCCGCTACGCCGCGAGCCGCTCCGCCTCCACCACGGCCTCCGCCAGGGTGTCCACCACCGGCACCCCCACCTCCTCCAGGCTGGCCCGGCTGTGCGAACCCCCCGTGTACAGCACGGCCCGCGCCCCCACGTGCCGCGCCGCCACCGCGTCGTCGGCCGCGTCCCCGATCACCACGGTCCGCGCGGGGTCCACTCCCGCCACCCCCGTCAGTTCCGCGAGGTGCCGGGTCATGTGCTCGGCCTTGCTGCCTCCGGAGGGCCCGGTCCGTCCGTCGACGCGTATGAAGTGCGCCTCGATCCCGAACCCCCGGACCAGCGGAAGCAGTTCCTCGTGCCCGTACATGCTGAGGATCGACTGGCTGCGCCCCGCCGACCGCCACTTTGCGAGCAGCTCGGCCGCGCCGGCCGTCAGCCCGCAGCCGACCCGATGCACGGTGTAGTACCGATGGAAGGTCTCGTCCATGACGGCCCACTCGGCCTCGGTCGGCAGCCGCCCCAGCAACCGCTCGTAGAACTTCGGCACCGGCACGCAGTACAACGCCCGGTACCGCTCCATCGTGATCGGCGCGAGTCCCAGCTCGGCGAACGCCGCGTTCGTCGCCCCGATGATCGCGTCATTGTCGTGGAACAGCGTCCCGTTCCAGTCCCACACAATGTGCGCGCCCGTTTGCATCCCCATGTCGAAAAAATGTACCCGCCGTCACTGACAATCAAGTGACTCGCAGGTCACAGAGGCACGGCCGGCGCCTCAGTTCCCGAGCCCGACCAGGTTCGGGATCTCCTGCGTGGCGAACCAGAGCAGTTCGTGGTCCCCGGCTCCGTCCACGACGAACTGCGCGTCGTCGTCCCCGCCCTCCGCCGCCGCGAGCGCCTGCGCGGCCGCGGTCACGTCCGTCTCGGCGTCACTCGCGTCCACGTGCACGGCGGCCGCCTTGCCGAGCGGTACGGTCCGGTCGACCCGCACCTCGCCCAGCGCGGTCGGGTCGAGCCCCCGGTCGGGGTCGGAGAACGCCGCGCCGTCGGGCACGTCGACGGCGACCACGACCCGGCGCCGCACGGCCTCGGGGTCGGCCGCCAGCAGCCGCAGCGAGGCGAGCGCGGCCCGGTTCAGCGCCGCGTACTCCAGTTCCTCGATGTCGTCGGAGAGGTACCACTCGCGCAACGCGGGCGTCACGGCATAGGCGACGAGCGGTCCGGGCCCCAGCTCGCCCGTCTTGTACGCCTCGGCGAGACCGGAGAGGGTCAGGGGGACGTAGACACGCATGGCTGCCGCTTTCGTGGTCGGGGGCGGGGTCGCAGTGCTCCGCGGGGGCCTCGGTGAGGGCCTTCAGGATACGTGCGGGCGTCCCCTTTCGAGTCCCTGCCTCTACGTCCGCAGGCGTCCACCCCGGTACGGAAACTCACCCGGTGCGCCCCCGCGGTCACGGCCTTCGGCCCGCCTCGGTCACTCGGATAAGTGAACGTTCCGGCCGCTCGACCCGGCCCCCGCCTTCCTTGCCGCGGCCGCCCGCGGCCCCGTACAAGATCCCCAACACAAAGTTACCGCCCGGTACAACGCCGGGCCCACCGAACGGGGACCCCATGAACAAGGTCATGACCAGGGCACAGAACCGTCCGGGCACCCGCCCCCGGGCCGCCGTGACGCACGCCGCCCGGGCACCACCCCGCCCCGCACCCCGACCGGCGGCACGCCCCGCACGACCGCGGACGACGGCCGCCCGCCGGGCTCACGGACCGGCACCGGCCCGCACACCGCCCCTGCCGACAACCGCCCGCCGACGACCCGCTCAGAGGCCCGCGAACGGCCCCTCGGCGCCCCTGTCGTCCCCTCCCAGGCCCCGCGCAGGCCGATCCTCCAGCCCCGCCCCACCGACCTCTTCGCCGACCTCCTCCTCGCGGTCCTCAGCGGCCAGCGCCCCGTCCACTCGATGCTCCGGCACACCGTCGGCCAGGCCTACGACGAACTCGCCGTGCTCGCCGAACGCGGTCCCCTCCGCACCCGCGGCACCCGCCCCGTCATCCGCGACATCGGCTACTACGTGCCCCGCGACGGCGCGGTCGAGGCCTTCGCCCGTATCGGCGCCGGCGACCAGCTCCGCGCGATGGCCTTCCGCCTGGAACTGGGCCGGGACCGCCGCTGGCGCTGCGCGGCGGTCGAACTGGGCGGCCCCAGGGCCGGCCGCACGGACGAACGCCTGACACCGCCCGCCGACGAACGCGGAAGGGCCGGGCCACCCCAGGTGGCCCGGCCCTTCACACCGCTACAGCGTCACTTCTTGCGGCGGCGCCCACGCGACTGCTTGCGCCGCTCCGCGCGCGTAAGACCGTCCGCCTCGGACCGCACCGGCTCTTCGTCGTCGGCGAACTCACCCTCGACGACACCGCCCTCGCCGTCCACGGTCGGCGCGGAGAAGTGCAGATCCCGGCGCTGCGGAGCGTCGAGCCCCTTCGCACGGATCTCCGGACGCGAACCCGCCTGCGCCGGCACCGAGTCCTGCTTGTCGAGCGACGGCTTGTCGTCCTGGACCGGGACTTCCTCGACCTGCTGCTCGACCTGGACCTCCAGGTTGAACAGGTAGCCGACGGACTCCTCCTTGATGCCCTCCATCATGGCGGTGAACATGTCGAAGCCCTCGCGCTGGTACTCGACCAGCGGGTCCTTCTGCGCCATCGCGCGCAGGCCGATGCCCTCCTGGAGGTAGTCCATCTCGTAGAGGTGCTCGCGCCACTTGCGGTCCAGAACCGACAGCACGACCCGGCGCTCCAGCTCACGCATGATCTCGGAGCCGAGCTGCGCCTCGCGCCCCTCGTACTGCTCGTGGATGTCGTCCTTGATGGACTCGGAGATGAAGTCGGCGGTCAGCCCGGCCCGGTCGCCGGCCGCGTCCTCCAGCTCCTCGACGGTGATCTTCACCGGGTAGAGCTGCTTGAACGCGCCCCACAGCCGGTCGAGGTCCCAGTCCTCCGCGAAGCCCTCGGCGGTCTCCGCCGCGATGTACGCGTCGATCGTGTCGTCCATGAAGTGCACGATCTGCTCCTGCAGATCCTCGCCCTCCAGGACGCGGCGCCGCTCGCCGTAGATGACCTCACGCTGGCGGTTGAGGACCTCGTCGTACTTCAGGACGTTCTTACGGGTCTCGAAGTTCTGCTGCTCGACCTGCGACTGGGCGGACGCGATCGCGCGCGTGACCATCTTGTTCTCGATCGGCACGTCGTCCGGGACGTTCGCCATCGACATCACGCGCTCGACCATCTGGGCCTTGAACAGACGCATCAGGTCGTCGCCGAGCGACAGGTAGAAGCGGGACTCACCCGGGTCGCCCTGACGGCCGGAGCGACCGCGCAGCTGGTTGTCGATACGACGCGACTCGTGCCGCTCGGTGCCGAGGACGTAGAGCCCGCCGAGGTCCTTGACCTCTTCGAACTCCGCCTTGACGGCCTGCTCGGCACGCTCCAGGGCGGCGGGCAGAGCCTGCGCCCACTCCTCGATGTGCTCCTCGGGGTCGAGGCCGCGCTGGCGCAGCTCCGCCTCGGCGAGGTCCTCGGGGTTGCCGCCGAGCTTGATGTCGGTACCGCGGCCGGCCATGTTGGTGGCCACGGTCACGGCGCCCTTGCGGCCGGCCTGGGCGACGATCGTCGCCTCCCGGTCGTGCTGCTTGGCGTTCAGCACCTCGTGCTGGACTCCGCGCTTGCTGAGCTGCTGCGAGAGGTACTCGGACTTCTCGACCGACGTCGTACCGACGAGGATCGGCTGGCCCTTCTCGTGCTTCTCGACGATGTCGTCGACGACCGCCTCGAACTTCGCGACCTCGGTGCGGTAGATCAGGTCCGACTGGTCCTTGCGGACCATGGGCCGGTTGGTCGGGATCGGGACGACGCCGAGCTTGTAGATCTGGTGGAACTCGGCGGCCTCGGTCATCGCCGTACCGGTCATGCCGCAGAGGCCGGGCTGCTCCTTGCCGCTGTGGTCGTGGCGCTTGTAGAGGCGGAAGAAGTTCTGGAGGGTGATCGTGGCGAGCGTCTGGTTCTCGTCCTTGATGTCCACCCCTTCCTTCGCCTCGATCGCCTGGTGCATGCCCTCGTTGTAGCGGCGGCCGGCGAGGATACGGCCGGTGTGCTCGTCGACGATCATGACTTCGCCGTCCATGACGACGTAGTCCTTGTCCTTCTTGAAGAGCTCCTTCGCCTTGATGGCGTTGTTCAGGTAGCCCACCAGAGGGGTGTTCACCGACTCGTAGAGGTTGTCGATGCCCAGCCAGTCCTCGACCTTGGCGACACCGGACTCGTGGATGGCGACCGTGCGCTTCTTCTCGTCGACCTCGTAGTCGCCGGTCTCCTCGATGCCCTTGAGCTGGTTGCCGGCCTCGCCCTTCTTCAGGCGGGTGACCAGCTTGGCGAAGTCGCCGTACCACTTGGTCGCCTGGTCGGCCGGGCCGGAGATGATCAGCGGCGTACGGGCCTCGTCGACCAGGATGGAGTCGACCTCGTCGACGATGGCGAAGTTGTGGCCGCGCTGGACGAGCTCGTCCTTGGACCACGCCATGTTGTCGCGCAGGTAGTCGAAGCCGAACTCGTTGTTCGTGCCGTACGTGATGTCGCACGCGTACTGCTCACGGCGCTGGGCGGGCGTCATGTTGGCGAGGATGCAACCGACTTCCAGGCCCAGGAACTTGTGGACGCGGCCCATCATCTCGGAGTCGCGCTCGGCCAGATAGTCGTTGACCGTGATCAGGTGGACGCCCTTGCCGGACAGCGCGTTCAGATACGCGGGCAGGGTGCCGACGAGGGTCTTGCCCTCGCCGGTCTTCATCTCGGCCACGTAGCCGAGGTGGAGGGCGGCGCCGCCCATGATCTGCACGTCGTAATGACGCTGGCCGAGCGCGCGCTTGGCGCCCTCGCGCACGGTGGCGAACGCCTCGGGCAGCAGGTCGTCCAGCGTCTCACCATCGATGTACCGCTGCTTGTACTCATCAGTGAGGGCCCGCAGCTCGGCGTCGGAGAGGTCGACGAAGTCCTCTTCGATGGAGTTGACCTGGTCCGCGATGCGGTGCAGCTTGCGCAGGATCTTGCCTTCGCCTGCACGCATGATCTTCGAGAGGACGGACACGGGGGTAAGTCTCCTTGCCGGTCGGGCCTGGGACGGTCGTTTTCCATTTGACTTGACTGAGCAACGGCCATCGTATGCGAGGACCCGGCCACGCCGGGAGCCTGCCGAGGGCGCCGACCGTCCGCTGCTTCAAATCTCCGTCAAAGGGGACAACGGACGGAGGTTGCGGATGGTGCCGCGTCCCTCCGACGTTTTGCGCGAACTGTGATCACCCGCTCACACAGAGCAAAAGGATGGCGTCCACGCCCGCACTCCGAGCAGAATCGGCCGATGGAACCCGTCACGCTCACCACCGGCCGCCTGGTTCTGCGCACCGTCGGTCCCGACGACACCGACGCCGTGCACGCCGCCGCCCAGGACCCCGAGATGCAGCGCTGGCTCTCCCAGTTCCCCTCGCCCTACCTCCACGAGCACGCGCGCGCCTTCACGGAACAGTTCGCCCCCGACGGCTGGGCCAACGACTCCATGTTCACCTTCGGCGTCTTCCTCCCCACCGGCGAACTCGTCGGCATGCTCGGCCTCACCATGCGCTCCCTCGGCGTCGCCGAGATCGGCTTCTGGGCCACGAAGGAACACCGCGGCAACGGCTACATCACCGAGGCCACCACCACGACCGCCCGCTGGGCCTTCACCGCCCTCTCCATCGACCGCATCGAATGGCGCGCGGAAGTGGGCAACACCCCCTCCCTCGCGGTGGCGGAACACGCCGGCTTCACCCTCGAAGGCACCCTCCGCGCCGCGATCAACAACAGAGGCGTACGACGCGACTGCTGGGTGGGTTCCCTACTCCCCTCGGACCTGGGCCTGCCGTCAACGGCGCCTTACCTACCGGCACGACCACACTCCAGCGCCCCCAACACCTGACCCCGCCGGGGACTCAGCGCCCCTGGAGGACGGGACGGCGGGGGCGCAAGCCTCACCGGCACCCCAACACCGCGCACTCCCCGAAGAACCCCGAGGTCATCCCCCGCTGTCAGTCCCACCTCCTATCGTGCGGAAGCATGACGACCCCGCGCCCCACCGCAGCGCTCTCCGCAGACGAGGCCCGCCGCATCGCCCTCCACGCCCAGGGCTTCCTCGGCACCCCCAACCGCAAGGCCGGCGTCCGCGGCATCCTCCGCCACCTCGGCGCGGTCCAACTCGACACCATCTCGGTCCTGGCCCGCTCCCACGAACTCATCCCGTACGCCCGCCTGGGCGCCGTCGGCCGCAAAACGGTCGAGGACGCCTATTGGACGGACACACACGCCTTCGAGTACTGGTCCCACGCCGCCTGCATCCTCCCCATCGAGGAATGGCCCCACTTCGCCTTCCGCCGCCGCGCCTACCGCAACCGCCCGCACTGGAACCACACCCTCCCGGACGGCACCTACGACCAGGTCATCAAGCAACTCCGCTCCGAAGGCCCCCTCACCGCCACGGAGTTGGGCGGCGCGAAGAAGACCAGCGAATGGTGGGACTGGTCCGGCACCAAGGTCGCCGTGGAGCGCGCGCTGATGTACGGCGAGGTGGTCTGCGTGGAGCGCCGCGGCTGGAAGCGCGTGTACGACCTGGCAGAACGCGCCGTCCCCACGGCCCTGCTGCACGACGACCTGGACGACACCGAGTGCCTGCGCACCCTCGTCCGCCTCGCCGGCAAGTCCCTCGGCGTCGGCACCCGCGCGGACATCGCCGACTACCACCGCCTCAAGGGCGACCAGGTCGACGCGGTGATCGACGACTCGGGCCTGGTCCCGGTCACGGTCGAGGGCTGGTCCAAGCCGGCCTGGGCGGACCCCGCGGCCCTGGAGACACCCCCGCGCGGCCGCCACCGTACGACGCTCCTGTCGCCCTTCGACTCCCTGATCTGGGAACGCGCGCGCACGGAGCGGATCTTCGGCTTCACCCACCGCCTGGAGGCCTACGTCCCCAAGCCGAAGCGGGTGTACGGCTACTTCGCGATGCCGGTCCTGGCCGGCGGCCGTCTCGTCGGCCGCGTCGACCCGGCACGCGAGGGCCGCACCCTCGTCGCCAGGCAGGTCACCCTGGACGGCCCGAAGGCGGTCCCGGCGGTGGCCCAGGCGCTGGTCGAGGCGGCGAGCTGGGTGGACTGCACGGACGTACGCGTCGAAAGAGTGGACGCACCGGATCTCCGCGATCCCCTGACCAGTGAACTCGCCCGAGCACTGGCTTGACGGAACCGCCGGGCCTCAACGGACCTCAGCGGATCTCGAGGATCTTCTCCCGCATCGCATAGACGACGGCCTCCATCCTGGAGTGCAGCTGCAGCTTCTCCAGGATGTTGCGCACATGGTTCTTCACGGTGTTCTCGGAGATGAACAACTCCTTGGCGATATCGCGGTTGTTCATACCGGTGGCGACGAGTTTGAGAACCTCGAGCTCCCGGTCCGTCAGCCGCGGCGCGGGCACAAGTCGGCGTTCGTCCGTCCGCTGGATCATCGATTTGAACTCGGTGAGCAGTTTCGACGCCATGGACGGGCTGATCTGCGACTGCCCGTCGGCCACCGCGCGAATGGCGGTGGCCACCTCGTCCGTGGAGATCTCCTTGAGGAGATATCCGGTCGCGCCCGCCTTGATCGCCTCGTAGAGGTCGGCTTCCTCATCGCTGATCGTCAACATGATGATCTTGGCGCTGGGTGCCACCTCCTTGATGGAGGTGCACGCCTCGATACCGCCCCGCTTGGGCATCCGTACGTCCATCAGGACGATGTCGGGCAGCAGATCGGCGGCCTTGTCGACGGCCTCGGCGCCGTCGCCCGCCTCGCCCACGACCTGGATGTCCTCCTCGGCCGCGAGCACGATCTCGAGTCCCCGTCGGAAGAGGGCATGGTCGTCGACGACCAGGACACGGATGGGCTCCTTGCGTGGTGAGCCCGCGTCCGATCCCATGCTGACAACGCCGTCGTCGGCGCCCTCGGCATGCATCGGTCCGAAGCTGTCCGCCATCGTTCCTCCCCCTGAAGGCTGTGGCTGGTCATGTGCCATCGCCAACCCAAGGCAACGGCCCACCGGTTGGGCCGATGCGGCCATGATTCCATGCCCGGACGACACTGCGGTGACGTAGCCGGGCGTGAAGTGGTCGCACACCGGTGCCCCTGGGGGCGCACACGCGCTCCAGGGGCACCGCTCAGCCGTCAGCCGGGCGCGTGTCAGCCACCCAGCGTGCCGCCGGCCGCGGGAGGCGGCGCCTGGGCGACCATGGGGTCCGTGCTGAGGTGGATGACGCCGTAGTCGTAGGCGTGCCGCCGGTAGACGACACTCGGTTCCTTGGTCTCGGAGTCGACGAACAGGTAGAAGTCGTGCCCGACCAGCTCCATCTCGTACAGAGCCTGGTCAAGGGTCATTGGGGAGGCGACGTGGGTCTTCTCGCGGACGATGAGGGGGCCTTCGCCCTTCACTTCCAGCGAGCCGATCTTCTTGGTGGGTACGCCGTCCGGCTCCTGCTCGTGGACCGGGTCGCCGTTTCCGTTGAGCGTCGCCGCGCCCGGGACGTGGTCGGGAACCTCGGCCGCCGTGAGCCGGCGTGAGCCGCGACGGGAGTAACGCTTGTCGTGCTGCTTGCGCAGCCGGGCGTCGAGCTTTTCCGCCGCCAGGTCGAGCGCCGCGTACGGATCACTTGCTGCCGCCTCCGCCCGGATCACCGGACCGCGGGAGCGGAGCGTGATCTCCACTCGGTCACAGCGGTCGGCCTGTCGGGGGTTCGGCTCCTTGGACACCTCGACGTCGAGGCTGATCACCTTGCCGTCGAGCTTCTGGATCTTCTCCAGCTTCAGCTTCTCGGCCACGTGCTTGCGGAACCGCTCGGGCACCTCGGTCTTGCGGCCCTTGACGACGATGTCCACGCAGAACTCCGTTCCCGGATCACTCCGCGCCACTGGCGGAGCATCTCCCTTTTGCACCAGGTCCCGGTGAGCCCCGGAACCTCGGACTCGGTGACGTCCACCTCCTCCCCCGTGGGCAGGATCTCCACTCCACCGGGACGGGTGATTGTGAAAAACCCGCGGCACGGCAATCGGATATGAGAGGTGTGGCCTGGGCCTTTCCTCACAACCGAACATATCTCGCCCGGACGGATGTCGTCACCCTCTACCGCGGCGTACCTCCGTTCAGGTGAATTGGCCCTCTTATTACCTGCAACGATGCAACTTCGCAGTCAGTTCCGGTTTATTTCGAAAGAACTTGGCGATGCCGCGACCACAGCCGCGCAGATGACGTCACCGGCACGATAGGTCTGCACCATTCCTGGCCCACCGCCCACGTCTGCCTCCGCCGATCGATTCCTCCGTCCCCCTGTGCCTTCCCGAGCAGCCGTGCCGTACACAGGTGTTACGGCTGAGCCGTACGCGACCGAGCCACTGGCCCGCCCCCGCGCGACCGCCTCCGCGGCCACAGCCGTCGCCGCCCGCACGGCACGCGCCGCCTCCGTCAGGGAGGCGCCGGTCGTCATCAGGTCGTCGACGAGCACGACCGGCCCTCCGAGAAGCAACCGCCCACCACCGGGAACGACCTCGAGCGCACCCGAGAGATTCTCCAGCCGCTCCCGCGAGTCGAGCCCCGACTGATCAGCCACGGCCCGCCGCTGCCGCAACACACCGACCACCCGCGCCGCCACCCCACCACGCCGCAGCTCCCCCGCCGCCGCCAGCGCGATCCGCCGCGCCGGATCATGCCCCCGAGCCCCCACCACCCGCCGCGCGGACGGCACAGGAACAAGCAACACGACCCGGTCCCCCGCTCCTGAACCCCCGACTCCCGCTGCCGCCCCACCCCCGGAACCGCCTCCCGCCGACCCCACCCCAGGCCCCACAGCAACCCCAGCAAACCCCGCAGCCCCACCCACAGACCCCGCGCCGCCACTCGCTGCTCCCCGACCACCGACCCCCGCCGAACCGCCGCAGCGCTCCGCCCCGGCGCCCGCAGAACCGCCGCCACGCCCCGCGGCGGCACTCAAGGAATCTCGACCATCCGTCCCCACCAAGCCGCCACCGCACTCCGCGCCGGCAGGCAAGAAACCTCGACCACCCGCCCCCGCCAGGCCACCACCACGCCCCACCGAGGCACGCTCCGCCCCCCAGCCGACACCTACCGCGAGACCACCCGTCGGCCCCTCCACGGGCGCCGCCAGCCCCCACCCCTCGGCCCCCGCGACACCTCCAGTCCACCCAGGCCCTACGGACTCCCGACCAGCACCCCCTGTCAGGTCGCCGAACGCGCCACCGGCTCCCACAGGCCCCTCGCCGGAGCACCCCGGCCCCACGACACGTCGCCCCCGCTCCGCCCCCTCAGGACCCCACGCAGGCCCCTCAGAGCCCCAGCCGGCCCCCGTCGGCCCCGCACCAGCCCGGGTCACCGCACCACAGCCGACCGCCCCGCCCCCGGCCCACGCCTCCCGCAGCCCCGCCCGCACGGCCCCCGCCAGAGCCGCGCCCAGCGGTGCCGCCAAGGTCAGTGCGCCGCGTTCCTTGTGTGCCAGCAGCACCGCCCGCACCTCGTCGGCGTACGGCGCGGCCGCGTGCACCGCCGGCAGCCCCGCCGGCTCCGGCTCCGGTCGCACCCGGCACGGCACGGTCCCGCTCAGGGCGGCACGGCACTCCGGACAGAGCACCGTGCGAGCCCTCCCGCAGCCTCCGCACTCGGCCGGCAGCACCAGATCGGTCAGGTCCCGCCACCACCCCCGCATGCCCACCACTGTGCCAACGCCCGCGCCACCCGGCCAGCCCTGTGGACAACCCCCTGCGCCGCTCGTGCCCCGGTCGGAAACCGCCCACCGCACCGACCGGGCCTCACCGATCCACGTCGCGCCGCGCCGCGCCTACCCGGGATAGACCGGCGCCGTCCCGTCCTTCACCACCTGCTGCCACTTCGCCCCGGCCAGAAGCCGGACGATGCCGTCCTCCTCCGAGTACGCCATCAACGGCAGTTGCTCGTCCTCGGACGAGGCCAGGACCTTCACACCTGTCAGTGCGGCAGGCGCCGACCCCACCGGAGTGGAGCCGTCGACCTGGACGTACGCCATCTGCTGCACGCCACCGTCCTCGCGTCCCACCACCACGAGCCGGCTGTCCCCGGCCCACGACATGGCGGTGACCTCCACCAACTGCGGTGCCACCGAGCGAGGTTCGACGACCGCGATGGGCTTCTGCCCGCTCGCCTTGTCACCCCGCTCGATCCGCCCGACGTAGAGGGACTTCTTGCTGCCCTTCTCCACGATGAGTGCGATCCGCACTCCATCGGCGGCCATGCGCACCGCGTCGATGCGTCCGTCGAGCCCCGTGGTGTCGACCTCGATGGGCTCGCCCGCGCCGTTCTTCAGGAGCAGCAGCCGAGGATGGTCGGGATCGCGGTCGGCCACCCACAGGTCGCCCTCGCCGTCCCAACTGGGCGTGGTGAGACGGTCGTTCTGGGTCTTGCCGTCGCTGTGCAGGACCGGCTCGCCGAGCGAGGCCCCCGACACCAGCGACCCGACGTACAGGTCGCTGCCGTCCAGGGACACCCCGGCCGCCTTGCGCTCGTCCCGGGAGACCGCGGCCGACCGCAGCTCCTTCTCACCCTCACCGAGCGCACCCGGCACCGCCGCGAAGGACTCCGGGTTCGTGCTCGCGCTCGCCAGCCTGACGAGGCGGTGCTTGCTGTCGATGAAGTACTGGTAGCCGTCCTTCGCGACCTCGTGCACCACCGCGGTCTCGGCGTCGCTCTCGTTGAGGGGGCCGCACAGCTGGGTGCCGTCGGAGCGCTGCAGTTCGACCGAGCTCACCCCCGTGGGGGTCAGGTCCCGCAGTGTGAAAAGGAGTTGCGCGGCCATCTCCTGGCACTTCTTCGAACCGACCCGGTCCGCCTTGGCATTCAGCGGCACTGTCAGCCGGTTCTGGTCGTCGGGCGTCAGTTGGGTGACGTCCTTCTTCAGCGCCGTACCCGTGGGGAAGCTCGACCGGACGACCGGGTTCAGCCAGCGAGAGGGCCCGGCGAGCAGCAGACTCACGGTCTGTGTCATCGGGTCGACCTTCTTGCGCACATAGACGGGGTCGGCGACGGCCACCGGCTGGCCGTCCGACTCGGTCGAGGAGTTCGAGGCGAAGTAGTACCTGTTGACCGACGTGTAGTTGCGCAGGAAGTCCGACTTGCCCATGACCACGCCCCGCGGCGGCGAGTCGATCCGCCACTGCTTGGACTTCTTCTCACGCACGAGGTGCAGCGTCTTGTCGTACTGGCCGCCGGCGGGCGAGTACACCTGCTGTCCGTCGACGGTGGCGACCTTCTCGCCCGTCAGCGAGAACACCGCGTCGGACGAGTCCTTCCCGCCGCTCGAAAGCTTCTCGGACGAGTCCGGCCCGTCCGCGAGCACCGTGAGAGACGCCTCGGGCTTCCAGGTGCGCGCGACGTTGGCGGTCAGATACTTTCGCGCCGTCTCGAAATCCGGGTCGTCACTGGTCAGCGCTTCGAGAAAGCCGTCCACGATCTCCGGCGCCTCAGCGTTCTCCCGGGGCGGCTGTGCGTAGACCCGTACCTGCGGGTCCTGCCGCGGTGTGGACTCCACCCCGCGCAGGTCCCCGCTGTCCGGCATCGAGGCGCACCCCGCCAGCAGTACGGCGCCGCAGGCGACCGACACCACCGTGCGCACCGGTCCCCGCCGGCCGCCCCCCACGCGGTCAGCGCCCACGACTTGCCTCCCCTTGTTTGTTCCGGCCCTCCGGACCGCCGTTGCGGGCATCCGAGGACTGCGCGTCCGCGGCGCCCGTGTCGTCCGCCGGCCTCGCTCCCCCGGTGGGCCGCGGGACCACGCGCGCGCCGTTGCCGGGCAGCGCCGTCGGATCCGCGGTGGGGGCGGCGGACGCCCTCGGCGTGAGGGGCGCCGGCTCGCTCGACGTCTGCACCGGCACGGTGGCGCGCTTCTCCCCGTCCCCCGCGCGCGGCAAGCCGGCGTCATTGAGTCCACGATTGCGGCGTGAGTCCTTGGGCTCCAGCGGTATCGGCGAGCCCCGCAACGGCTCGTCCGCCGTCCTGGGCAGCGTCAGCCGGAACTGCGAGCCACCACCCGGCTCACCCCACGCCTGCAGCCAGCCGCCGTGCAGCCGCGCGTCCTCCAGGGCGATGGACAGCCCCAGGCCCGTACCACCGGTCGTACGCGCGCGTGCCGGGTCGGCCCGCCAGAAGCGGCTGAAGACCCGGGTCGCCTCACCGGGCTTGAGCCCTACGCCGTAGTCGCGCACCGCGACCGCGACCGCTCCGCCCGCCGAGGCCAGCTTGACCACGACATCCTTGCCCTCGCTGTGCTCCACGGCGTTGACGACGAGATTGCGCAGCACCCGCTCCACCCGCCGGGCGTCGGCCTCGGCGACGACGGGCTGCTGGTCGCCCACGAGCCGTATCCGCGTGCTCTTGCGCTCGGCGAGCGGCGCGGCCCCGCTGACGACCCGCTGCACGACCACGCGCAGATCGATCGGCTCCGCCTCCAGCGCCGCCGCACCCGCGTCGAACCGGCTGATCTCCAGCAGGTCGGCGAGCAGCGACTCGAACCGGTCCAGCTGGTCGGCCAGCAGCTCCGCCGACCGCGCGGTCACCGGATCGAAGTCCTCCCGCGCGTCATGGATGACGTCAGCGGCCATACGTACGGTCGTCAGCGGCGTCCGCAGCTCGTGCGACACGTCGGACACGAACCGCCGCTGCATCCGTGACAGGTCCTCCAGCTGCTGGATCTTCAGCTGAAGGTTCTGCGCCATCTTGTTGAAGGCCTCACCGAGCCGGGCGATGTCGTCCTCACCGGTGACCTTCATACGTTCCTGCAGACGCCCCGCGGACAGCCGCTCGGCGATCCCGGCCGCCATCCGCACCGGCGTGACGACCTGGCGCACCACCAGCCAGGCAATGGCCCCGAGGAGTACGACGACGAAGAGCCCGGCCGTCGCCAGCGTCCCCTTGACCAGGCTCAGCGACTTCTCCTCCTGGGTGAGCGGGAAGAGGTAGTAGAGCTGGTACGGCTCGTTGTTCGGGTCGTTGACCTGCTTGCCGATGATCAACGCGGGCTGCGACTCCTGACCGTTGGTGTACACGATCCGGGTGTAGCTCTGGGCCGGGAGCAGGCTGCTGTCGACGCGGTCCCGCAGGTCCTGGGGCACACTCGCCGGCGGAAAGACGTAGCCGGAGGCACGCGGACCGCGCCCCCCGCTGTCTCCACCCGCAGGCAGCGTGACGACGTCGAAGGCGCCCTGGCCGCCACTGGAGAGGGACTCCACGAGGTCGCCCATCCACTGGCTGACGTTCTGGTTGGCACGCCCGTCCTCGCCGCCTGCGCTCACCGCCGCGTCGGCCTCCTGCTTGGCCACCGAGAAACCACCCGCGGCCTGGCTCTGCGACGCCTTCACCTTGGCGTCGAGCAGCCCGTTGCGGACCTGTCCGATGACGACGAAGCCGAGCAGCAGCACCACGCCCAGCGACATCAGCAGCGTGGTGGCGACGACCTTGAGCTGGATGTTGCGCCGCCACAGCCGCATGACGGGCAGCAGCGGCCGGCGCACCCAGCGCATGAACAGCCTCAGGACCGGGCTGCCCTGGACTCCGCCCTGCAGCAGCCCGCCCTCGAAGAAGCGTCCCCAGCGGGAGCCCGAGGTCTTCCGACCGACAGGCCGCTCCGCACGGGCCCCGGTCCGCCCGGGCGACGAAGCGGCACTGTCTCCGGACATGTCAGCTGGGTCCTGCCTTGTATCCCACGCCACGAACGGTCACCACGATCTCGGGCCGCTCCGGGTCCTTCTCGACCTTGGAGCGCAGCCGCTGCACATGCACGTTGACCAGACGGGTGTCGGCCGCGTGCCGGTAACCCCACACCTGCTCGAGCAGCACCTCACGGGTGAACACCTGCCACGGCTTGCGCGCCAGCGCGACCAGCAGGTCGAACTCCAGCGGCGTCAGCGCGATCGACTGCCCGTCCCGCTTCACGGAGTGACCGGCCACGTCGATGACGAGGTCGCCGATGGAGAGCTGCTCGGGCGCCGGCTCCTCCGACCTCCGCAGCCGCGCCCGGATACGGGCGACGAGCTCCTTCGGCTTGAACGGCTTCACGATGTAGTCATCGGCACCCGACTCCAGGCCCACGACGACGTCGACGGTGTCGCTCTTCGCCGTGAGCATCACGATCGGCACCCCGGACTCCGCCCTGATCAGGCGGCACACCTCGATGCCGTCCCGACCGGGCAGCATCAGGTCCAGGAGCACCAGGTCGGGTTTGGTCTCACGGAATGCGGCCAGCGCCTTGTCGCCGTCGGCTACGAAAGACGGCTCAAAACCTTCACCACGCAGCACAATGCCGAGCATCTCGGCCAGTGCGGTGTCGTCGTCGACGACAAGGACTCGTCCCTTCATAAACGCCATCATCCCATTCTCATAACAGTGACAGAGGCGCTGGTGAGCAGGGTCACTGGCCCGTGACGATAGTCGTACCAGGTCGTCACTGTCTGCCCCCGTCCGGCGACGTCGATGTCAGTAACGGATGTCAGCTACTACTGACATCGACCCAGCGTAGGCGCACCCTCACACCATGGTCGGCCCCACGGCTTTCGGCCAGGCCTCGCCCGCCGTGGGACCGCTAGCCGATCGTCACCTCGCGCGACCTGGCGCACAGCTCCTCCAGCGCCTCCGCCGTCACCGGCGAGACAACGCCCTCCTCCGTGACGATCGCCGTGATCAGCTCGGGCGGCGTCACATCGAACGCCGGGTTGTACGCCGTCGTCCCCAGCGGCGCCACCGGCATCCCGCCCCCCGCTCCCGTCACCGGTACCTGCGGCGCGGCGATCTCCGTCACCTCGAACCCAGGGCGCTGCTCGACCTCGATGGAGGCCCCGTCCGGCGTGTCCGGATCCACCGTCGTCACCGGCGCCACCACGATGAACGGCACATGGTGGTACCGCGCGAGCACCGCGAGCGGATAGCTCCCCACCTTGTTCGCCACCGACCCGTCGGCCGCGATCCGGTCCGCCCCGATCAGCACCGCGTCCACCTCCCCCGCCGCGAACAGCGAGCCCGCCGCGTTGTCGGTGAGCAGGGTGTACGCCATCCCGCTGCGCGCCGCCTCGTACGCCGTCAGACGGGCACCCTGCAGCAGCGGACGCGTCTCGTCCACCCACAGGCGCCTCAGCCGCCCCACCCGATGCGCCGCGAGCGCGACCGCGAACGCCGTCCCCTCGCCACCCGACACCAGCGAACCGGTGTTGCAGTGCGTGAGGATCCGATGCCCGCCGCCGGGCAGCAACTCGTCCAGCAGCGCCAGCCCGCGCTCCGCCATCCGTGCGCTGGCCTCGGCGTCCTCCCGGTGCAGCGCCCGTGCCGCGACCAGCGCCGCGATCGCGGCCTGCCCCGCGTCCCCGCTCTTGGCGAGCGCCGCCCGGTACGCGGACAGCGCCCGCCGCACCCCGACAGAGAGGTTCACCGCGGTGGGCCGGGCACCCGCGAGCCCCGTCGCGGCCTCGTCCACGTCGAAGCCGCGCGCGGCGGCGAGCGCGACGCCGTACGCCCCCGCGATGCCGAGCACGGGGGCCCCGCGCACGGCGAGCGAACGGATCGCCTCCACCAGCGCGGGTGCGTCCGTACAGACCAGCTCGACCTCCTCGGCCGGCAGCCTCGTCTGGTCCAGAAGGACCACGACGGGACCTTCGGGTGGCTCTTCCCAGCGGATCGTCGGTATGTCGGTCGGCCTGCTGTCCTCGCCGGATTGCGCGTACTGATCAGCCATGCGGTCAGTCTGCCCCGTATCCGGCGGACAATTGAAGGTGTGCAGCCGATACCTTGCCCGGTCCCCCGGCCACCACCCCATGGCACGATGGCTGCCAACCTGCCACCGCGACCGCGGACGGGCACCGTGAAGGAGCGACGATGAAAGACACTCCGGGCTGGGCCTCGCCCGGATCTGCCCCGTCCGACGGGCAGGAACCCGGCGCGTCCGGCCCTGCCGAGCCCGCAGACCGTCCCGGCCCCGCGGACCAGCCCGGTGCGGACCCGCAGGGCCCCGGCTCGAAGTGGTCCAAGGAGCAGCCGCCACCCGCCCAGTGGTCGGCACCGACCGGCCCGGCGCACCCCGGCCAGACCCCGCCGCCCCCACCACCGGGCCCCGGCTGGGGCGCCCGTCCCCCGGCCGGCCCCGGTGGTCCCGGTAATGGCCAGGGCGGACACGGCGGGTACGGCGGCTGGGGAAGCGGCTGGGGCGGCCCCCCGCCGGCGGCCAAACCCGGTGTGATCCCGCTGCGCCCGCTCGGCGTGGGCGAGATCCTCGACGGCGCGGTCTCCACCATGCGCACCTACTGGCGCACGGTCCTGGGCATCTCCCTGACCGTCGCGGTCGTCACGCAGATCGTCGTCATCCTCCTCGAGGGCCTGGTCCTCAACGACGCCAGCACCGCGGCTCTTGACGACCCCAGCGCCAGCGTCGACGAGCTGACCCGCGCCCTGGGCGACGCCATGCTCAGCACCGGTGTCGTCTTCCTGATCTCGCTGATCGGCACGATCGTGGCGACCGCCCTGCTCACGACGGTCACCAGCCGCGCGGTCCTCGGCAAGTCGGTGACCACCGGCGAGGCCTGGCGCGACGCCCGACCCCAGGTGGCCAAGCTCTTCGGCCTGATCTTCCTGCTGATCCTCATCGCCGTCGCCGTCGTCGCGGTGGGAGCCCTGCCGGGCATCCTCGCCGTCGTCGCGGGAGCCGGTGACGGGGGAGCGGCCCTCGCCGTCCTCGGCAGCTTCGCCACCGGCGTCGTCGCCCTGTGGCTGATGGTCCGCTTCTCCCTCGCCTCGCCCGCGCTGATGCTGGAGAAGCAGGGCATCCTCAAGTCGCTGAGCCGCTCCGCGAAGCTGGTCCGCGGCTCCTGGTGGCGCGTCTTCGGCATCCAGCTGCTCGCCACGCTCATCGCCAACATCGTCGCCTCGATCGTCGTCCTCCCCTTCGCCTTCATCGCCTCCGCCCTGGATGGCGAGGGCTTCACCGGCCTCGTGAACAGCGGAAGCGATTTCGGCTGGACGTACCTCATCGTCAGCGGCGTCGGCTCGGTGATCGGCGCCATGATCACCTTCCCGATCACCGCGGGCGTCACCGTGCTCCTCTACATCGACCAGCGCATCCGCCGCGAGGCCCTCGACATCGACCTCGCCCGCGCGGCAGGCATCCAGGACTCCGGCTCCGGCACCGCCGGTCCCACGCCCGGAGGCTGATGCGGTGAGCCTGACGGGGGGAGTTCCGGCATCGCTGCCGACGATGCCGGGCGCAGTCGTGCGCGCCGGCGACACCTTCGTGCTGTCACTGTCACGCTCCGACGGCGAGCCGCCGATCACCATCCCGCGTGATCCCGCGCGCGAGGCGGCGCGACGCGAACTGTCCAAGCGCCTGTACCACGAGAACGACCCCAGCTGGTTCCAGCGTGCCCTCGACGCCTTCTGGGACTGGGTCGGCAAGCTGTTCAGTACAGCCGCGACCGCGACCCCCGGCGGAGCGCTCGGCCTGGTCGTCGTCATCCTGGCCGTCATCGCGGTCCTGGGCGCCCTGTGGTGGCGCCTCGGCACCCCGCGCCGCGAACCCGCCTCCTCCGCCACCCTGTTCGACGACCGCCCCCGCAGCGCCGCCGAACACCGCGCGACCGCCGAGGCACACGCCGCCCAGGGCCACTGGAACCAGGCCGTCCAGGAACGCATGCGAGCTATCGTCCGCTCCCTGGAGGAACGCGCCCTCCTCGACATCCGCCCCGGCCGCACCGCCGACGAGGCCGCCGCGGAAGCCGCCCGCGCCCTGCCCTCCCGTGCGGACCGGCTGCACACCGCGGCCCGCGACTTCGACGACGTCACATACGGCGGCCGCAGGGCGAGCCGGCAGTCGTACCAGCGCATCGCCGACCTCGACCGCGACCTGGAACGCACCAAGCCCCAACTCGCGAGCAGCACCCACAGCGCGGCCCCCAACCCCCGCCGGGGAGCCGCCGAATGACCACCGAGGCCACCCTCCCGTCCACCTCGGCCTCGCCCACGGCACGCCAGGTATGGACCCGCACGCGAGGCATCGCGCTCGCCCTCGTTGCCCTGCTGGCCGCCGCCGTCACGATCGCCGTGATGCGCTCCGACGCCCGGCACGGCGACCTCGACCCGCGCTCCGCCGACCCCTACGGCAGCCGTGCCGTCGCCGAACTCCTCGCCGACCGCGGGGTGTCCACCCGCGTGGTCACCACCCTGGACGAAGCACGCGCCGCAGCCGGCCCGGACACGACCCTCCTGGTCGCCCTCCCCGATCTGCTGACGCACCGTCAACAGGCCCGTCTGCACTCCACGATCGCCGAATCCGGCGGCCGCACGGTCCTCGTCGCCCCCGGCGGCGCGTCCGTCGAAGGGCTCGCCCCCGACGTCACGGCAGACCCCGCCACCAGCGCCGACTCCACGCTCGAGCCCGACTGCGACCTGCCCGCCGCCCGGCGCGCGGGCGCCGCCGACACCGGCGGCATCCGCTACACCACCACCCACCTCGACGCCGACTCCTGCTACCCCAGCCAGCGCCTGGCCACCCTGCTGCGCGTCCCGACGCCCAGAGGCGGCGACACCGTCGTACTCGGCGCGCCCGACATCCTCCGCAACGACCGCCTCGACGAGCAGGGCAACGCCTCCCTCGCCCTCCAACTCCTCGGCTCCCGCCCCCATCTGGTCTGGTACCTCCCCTCGCTCTCCGACGCGTCGGCCGCCGCCGACGAACGCAGCTTCTTCGACCTGCTCCCCTCGGGCTGGCGATGGGGCACCCTGCAACTCTTCGTCGCCGCAGCCCTGGCCGCCCTCTGGCGGGCACGCCGACTCGGCCCCCTCGTACCCGAAAGACTCCCCGTGGCGATCCGCGCCTCCGAAACCGTCGAAGGCCGAGCCCGCCTCTACCGCAATGCCAACGCCCGCGACCGCGCGGCCGCCGCTCTCCGCTCCACCACCCGCACCCGCCTCGCCCCCCTCGTAGGCGTCCCCGTCTCCCAGGCACACGCGCCCGAAGCCCTGCTCCCCGCCCTGTCCGCGCATCTCCACAACGACGGACAGACCCTGCCCGCCCTGCTCTTCGGCCCGCCGCCCGGCGACGACGCAGCCCTCGTCTCTCTCGCCGACCAACTCGACGCCCTCGAAAGAGAGGTACGCCGTTCATGATGGCCCCGACCACTGACAACGCCGGGTACTCCGGGGACCCGGACGCCGCCCGGGCCTCCCTGGAAGCCCTGCGCGCCGAGATCGCCAAAGCCGTGGTCGGCCAGGACCCCGCCGTGACCGGCCTTGTCGTCGCCCTCCTCTGCCGCGGACACGTTCTCCTAGAAGGAGTCCCTGGGGTCGCCAAAACGTTGCTCGTCCGCGCCCTCGCATCCGCACTCGAACTCGACACCAAGCGCATCCAGTTCACCCCGGACCTCATGCCGAGCGATGTGACGGGCTCCCTCGTCTACGACACCCGATCCGCCGAGTTCTCCTTCCAGCCCGGCCCGGTCTTCACCAACCTCCTCCTCGCGGACGAGATCAACCGCACGCCTCCCAAGACCCAGTCGTCCCTCCTCGAAGCGATGGAGGAACGCCAGGTCACGGTCGACGGCACCCCCCGCCCGCTTCCGAACCCCTTCCTCGTCGCCGCGACCCAGAACCCGGTGGAGTACGAGGGCACCTACCCTCTCCCCGAAGCGCAGCTGGACCGCTTCCTTCTCAAACTCACCATCCCCCTCCCCTCCCGCCAGGACGAGATCGACGTCCTCACCCGCCACGCCGAAGGCTTCAACCCCCGCGACCTGCACGCCGCCGGCATCCGCCCGGTAGCAGGCCCCGCAGACCTTGAAGCCGCCCGAGCAGCGGTCGCGAAGACGACCATCTCCCCCGAGATCACGGCCTACGTCGTCGACATCTGCCGCGCCACCCGCGAATCCCCGTCCCTGACCCTCGGCGTGTCCCCCCGAGGCGCCACGGCCCTCCTCGCGACCTCCCGCGCCTGGGCCTGGCTGACGGGTCGCGACTACGTCATCCCCGACGACGTGAAGGCCCTCGCGCTCCCCACCCTCCGGCACCGCGTACAACTCCGACCGGAGGCCGAGATGGAGGGCGTGACAGCCGACTCCGTCATCCACGCGATCCTCGCCCACGTCCCCGTCCCCCGCTGATGGCTCTCACCGGACGCGCCGCACTCCTCGCGGCCCTGGGCTCGATCCCCGTCGGCATCTGGGAACCGGGCCTGACGGGCCTCCTCGCGGTGAACGCCCCCCTGGCCCTGGCCTGCGCCTGCGACTTCGCCCTCGCGGCCCCCGTACGCCGCCTGCGCCTGACCCGCTCCGGCGACACCTCCGTACGCCTGGGAGAGACGGCCGACGTCACCCTGACGGTCACCAACCCATCCAACCGCCCGCTCCGGGCCCACCTGCGCGACGCCTGGCCCCCCAGCAGCTGGCTCCCCGGCACAGAGACAGCGGCCTCCCGCCACCGCCTCACGGTCCCCGCAGGTGAACGCCGCCGCCTCACCACCCGGCTGCGCCCCACCCGCCGAGGCGACCGCCAGGCCGACCGCGTGACGATCCGCTCCTACGGCCCCCTCGGCCTCTTCAACCGCCAAGGCACCCACAACGCGCCCTGGACGGTACGCGTCCTGCCTCCGTTCACCAGCCGCAAGCACCTCCCCTCGAAGCTCGCCCGACTACGCGAACTCGACGGCCGCACCAGCGTGCTCACCCGCGGCGAGGGCACGGAATTCGACAGCCTTCGCGAATACGTCCCCGGCGACGACACCCGCTCCATCGACTGGCGCGCCACCGCCCGCCAGTCCGCGGTCGCCGTCCGCACCTGGCGCCCCGAACGCGACCGCCACATCCTCCTCGTCCTCGACACCGGCCGTACGTCAGCCGGCCGTGTGGACGACGCCCCACGCCTCGACGCCTCCATGGACGCGGCACTACTCCTGGCAGCACTCGCCTCCCGCGCCGGCGACCGAGTCGACCTCCTCGCCTACGACCGCCGACTACGCGCCCTGGTCCAGGGCCGCACAGCAAGCGACGTCCTGCCGTCCCTGGTCAACGCGATGGCGACACTCGAACCGGAACTCGTCGAAACAGACGCACGCGGTCTTACAGCCACTGCGCTCAGGACGGCCCCACGCCGCTCCCTGATCGTGCTGCTGACAACCCTCGACGCCGCCCCGGTCGAAGAAGGGCTGCTTCCCGTCCTCGCCCAGCTCACCCAGCGGCACACCGTCCTCGTGGCATCCGTGGCCGACCCCCACGTCACCCGCATGGCCAAAGCCCGCGGAAACACCGACGCCGTCTACGAAGCCGCATCAGCCGCACAAGCACAGAGCGAACGCCATCGCACCGCGGAACAGCTCCGACGGCACGGTGTCACCGTCGTCGACGCAACACCGGATGAGCTGGCGCCGGCACTGGCGGATGCATATCTGGCCCTGAAGACGACGGGCCGTCTGTAATTCAGCACTCGGAAAGAGAATCGGAAGGAAAAGAAAGGCCCTAAACGCAAAAAAGGCCCACGCCTGATGGCGTGGGCCTTTTCTAAAATTGGTTCGGCGGTGTCCTACTCTCCCACAGGGTCCCCCCTGCAGTACCATCGGCGCTGTAAGGCTTAGCTTCCGGGTTCGGAATGTAACCGGGCGTTTCCCTCACGCTATGACCACCGAAACACTATGAAACTGTCGAACAATGCCGCACCACACCCGAATTATGGGTATGGGGCTGTTCGTGGTTTCAGAACCAACACAGTGGACGCGAGCAACTGAGGACAAGCCCTCGGCCTATTAGTACCGGTCACCTCCGCACGTTACCGTGCTTCCAGATCCGGCCTATCAACCCAGTCGTCTACTGGGAGCCTTAACCCCTCAAAGGGGGTGGGAATACTCATCTCGAAGCAGGCTTCCCGCTTAGATGCTTTCAGCGGTTATCCCTCCCGAACGTAGCCAACCAGCCATGCCCTTGGCAGAACAACTGGCACACCAGAGGTTCGTCCGTCCCGGTCCTCTCGTACTAGGGACAGCCCTTCTCAATATTCCTGCGCGCGCAGCGGATAGGGACCGAACTGTCTCACGACGTTCTAAACCCAGCTCGCGTACCGCTTTAATGGGCGAACAGCCCAACCCTTGGGACCGACTCCAGCCCCAGGATGCGACGAGCCGACATCGAGGTGCCAAACCATCCCGTCGATATGGACTCTTGGGGAAGATCAGCCTGTTATCCCCGGGGTACCTTTTATCCGTTGAGCGACGGCGCTTCCACAAGCCACCGCCGGATCACTAGTCCCGACTTTCGTCCCTGCTCGACCCGTCGGTCTCACAGTCAAGCTCCCTTGTGCACTTACACTCAACACCTGATTGCCAACCAGGCTGAGGGAACCTTTGGGCGCCTCCGTTACTCTTTAGGAGGCAACCGCCCCAGTTAAACTACCCATCAGACACTGTCCCTGATCCGGATCACGGACCCAGGTTAGACATCCAGCACGACCAGACTGGTATTTCAACGACGACTCCCCCTGAACTGGCGTCCAGAGTTCACAGTCTCCCAGCTATCCTACACAAGCCGAACCGAACACCAATATCAAACTGTAGTAAAGGTCCCGGGGTCTTTCCGTCCTGCTGCGCGAAACGAGCATCTTTACTCGTAGTGCAATTTCACCGGGCCTATGGTTGAGACAGTCGAGAAGTCGTTACGCCATTCGTGCAGGTCGGAACTTACCCGACAAGGAATTTCGCTACCTTAGGATGGTTATAGTTACCACCGCCGTTTACTGGCGCTTAAGTTCTCAGCTTCGCCAAGACGAATCTTGACTAACCGGTCCCCTTAACGTTCCAGCACCGGGCAGGCGTCAGTCCGTATACATCGCCTTACGGCTTCGCACGGACCTGTGTTTTTAGTAAACAGTCGCTTCTCGCTGGTCTCTGCGGCCACCCCCAGCTCACCGAGTAAATCGGATCACCAGTGATGGCCCCCCTTCTCCCGAAGTTACGGGGGCATTTTGCCGAGTTCCTTAACCATAGTTCACCCGAACGCCTCGGTATTCTCTACCTGACCACCTGAGTCGGTTTAGGGTACGGGCCGCCATGAAACTCGCTAGAGGCTTTTCTCGACAGCATAGGATCATCCACTTCACCACAATCGGCTCGGCATCAGGTCTCAGCCTTGATGAGCGGCGGATTTACCTACCACTCGGCCTACACCCTTACCCCGGGACAACCACCGCCCGGGATGGACTACCTTCCTGCGTCACCCCATCACTCACCTACTACCACCGTGGTTCGGCGGCTCCACCACTTTCCATTCCCCGAAGGGTCCGGAACGGCTTCACGGCCTTAGCATTAATGGGTTCGATGTTTGACGCTTCACAGCGGGTACCGGAATATCAACCGGTTATCCATCGACTACGCCTGTCGGCCTCGCCTTAGGTCCCGACTTACCCTGGGCAGATCAGCTTGACCCAGGAACCCTTAGTCAATCGGCGCACACGTTTCTCACGTGTGTATCGCTACTCATGCCTGCATTCTCACTCGTGAACCGTCCACCACTAGCTTCCGCTGCGGCTTCACCCGGCACACGACGCTCCCCTACCCATCCATACGGGCGTTGGCCCTATTGTATGAATGACACGACTTCGGCGGTACGCTTGAGCCCCGCTACATTGTCGGCGCGGAATCACTAGACCAGTGAGCTATTACGCACTCTTTCAAGGGTGGCTGCTTCTAAGCCAACCTCCTGGTTGTCTGTGCGACTCCACATCCTTTCCCACTTAGCGTACGCTTAGGGGCCTTAGTCGATGCTCTGGGCTGTTTCCCTCTCGACCATGGAGCTTATCCCCCACAGTCTCACTGCCGTGCTCTCACTTACCGGCATTCGGAGTTTGGCTAAGGTCAGTAACCCGGTAGGGCCCATCGCCTATCCAGTGCTCTACCTCCGGCAAGAAACACACGACGCTGCACCTAAATGCATTTCGGGGAGAACCAGCTATCACGGAGTTTGATTGGCCTTTCACCCCTAACCACAGGTCATCCCCCAGGTTTTCAACCCTGGTGGGTTCGGTCCTCCACGAAGTCTTACCTCCGCTTCAACCTGCCCATGGCTAGATCACTCCGCTTCGGGTCTTGAGCGCGCTACTAAATCGCCCTATTCGGACTCGCTTTCGCTACGGCTTCCCCACACGGGTTAACCTCGCAACACACCGCAAACTCGCAGGCTCATTCTTCAAAAGGCACGCAGTCACGACTGTATGTGCAAGCACATACAGCGACGCTCCCACGGCTTGTAGGCACACGGTTTCAGGTACTATTTCACTCCGCTCCCGCGGTACTTTTCACCATTCCCTCACGGTACTATCCGCTATCGGTCACCAGGGAATATTTAGGCTTAGCGGGTGGTCCCGCCAGATTCACACGGGATTTCTCGGGCCCCGTGCTACTTGGGTGTCTCTCAAACGAGCCGTACAGATTTCAGCTACGGGGGTCTTACCCTCTACGCCGGACCTTTCGCATGTCCTTCGCCTATCCCTACGGTTTCTGACTCGTCTCACAGCCGGCAGACTGTGAAAGAGAGATCCCACAACCCCCACGACGCAACCCCTGCCGGGTCTCACACGTCGTAGGTTTGGCCTCATCCGGTTTCGCTCGCCACTACTCCCGGAATCACGGTTGTTTTCTCTTCCTGCGGGTACTGAGATGTTTCACTTCCCCGCGTTCCCTCCACATACCCTATGTGTTCAGGTATGGGTGACAGCCCATGACGACTGCCGGGTTTCCCCATTCGGAAACCCCCGGATCAAAGCCTGGTTGACGGCTCCCCGGGGACTATCGTGGCCTCCCACGTCCTTCATCGGTTCCTGGTGCCAAGGCATCCACCGTGCGCCCTTAAAAACTTGGCCACAGATGCTCGCGTCCACTGTGCAGTTCTCAAACAACGACCAGCCACCCATCACCCCCAACCTGAGCTGGAGTTCACTGGGGCCGGCGTCGAGGGGGTTCATTCCCTCAGACACCCAACAGCGTGCCCGACACCCTCGCCACTCTGGTCAGCTTTCCACGCTCCGAAGAGCAGTACTTGCAGCCCGAGATGACTGAGAGTGCCGAATAATCAACGTTCCACCCTTGAGCAACCACCGCAGAACATTTGCCTGCGTAATGGTCTCTGAGCCTGTCCCGAAGGACCGACTAAGAAGTGCTCCTTAGAAAGGAGGTGATCCAGCCGCACCTTCCGGTACGGCTACCTTGTTACGACTTCGTCCCAATCGCCAGTCCCACCTTCGACAGCTCCCTCCCACAAGGGGTTGGGCCACCGGCTTCGGGTGTTACCGACTTTCGTGACGTGACGGGCGGTGTGTACAAGGCCCGGGAACGTATTCACCGCAGCAATGCTGATCTGCGATTACTAGCAACTCCGACTTCATGGGGTCGAGTTGCAGACCCCAATCCGAACTGAGACAGGCTTTTTGAGATTCGCTCCACCTCACGGTTTCGCAGCTCATTGTACCTGCCATTGTAGCACGTGTGCAGCCCAAGACATAAGGGGCATGATGACTTGACGTCGTCCCCACCTTCCTCCGAGTTGACCCCGGCGGTCTCCTGTGAGTCCCCATCACCCCGAAGGGCATGCTGGCAACACAGGACAAGGGTTGCGCTCGTTGCGGGACTTAACCCAACATCTCACGACACGAGCTGACGACAGCCATGCACCACCTGTACACCGACCACAAGGGGGGCACCATCTCTGATGCTTTCCGGCGTATGTCAAGCCTTGGTAAGGTTCTTCGCGTTGCGTCGAATTAAGCCACATGCTCCGCTGCTTGTGCGGGCCCCCGTCAATTCCTTTGAGTTTTAGCCTTGCGGCCGTACTCCCCAGGCGGGGAACTTAATGCGTTAGCTGCGGCACCGACGACGTGGAATGTCGCCAACACCTAGTTCCCACCGTTTACGGCGTGGACTACCAGGGTATCTAATCCTGTTCGCTCCCCACGCTTTCGCTCCTCAGCGTCAGTAATGGCCCAGAGATCCGCCTTCGCCACCGGTGTTCCTCCTGATATCTGCGCATTTCACCGCTACACCAGGAATTCCGATCTCCCCTACCACACTCTAGCTAGCCCGTATCGAATGCAGACCCGGGGTTAAGCCCCGGGCTTTCACACCCGACGTGACAAGCCGCCTACGAGCTCTTTACGCCCAATAATTCCGGACAACGCTTGCGCCCTACGTATTACCGCGGCTGCTGGCACGTAGTTAGCCGGCGCTTCTTCTGCAGGTACCGTCACTTTCGCTTCTTCCCTGCTGAAAGAGGTTTACAACCCGAAGGCCGTCATCCCTCACGCGGCGTCGCTGCATCAGGCTTTCGCCCATTGTGCAATATTCCCCACTGCTGCCTCCCGTAGGAGTCTGGGCCGTGTCTCAGTCCCAGTGTGGCCGGTCGCCCTCTCAGGCCGGCTACCCGTCGTCGCCTTGGTGAGCCATTACCTCACCAACAAGCTGATAGGCCGCGGGCTCATCCTTCACCGCCGGAGCTTTCAACCACCACAGATGCCTGCGGTAGTGGTATCCGGTATTAGACCCCGTTTCCAGGGCTTGTCCCAGAGTGAAGGGCAGATTGCCCACGTGTTACTCACCCGTTCGCCACTAATCCCCACCGAAGTGGTTCATCGTTCGACTTGCATGTGTTAAGCACGCCGCCAGCGTTCGTCCTGAGCCAGGATCAAACTCTCCGTGAATGTTTACCCGTAATCGGGTGCACACATCACGAGAGCGGAACCACCGGCGGAATAAGCCGATGGTTCACAGCGTCCTCGCTGTGTTTTTCTTCAAAGGAACCTCATCTACGACCATGACGGCCGGAGACGGGGTATCAACTAATCTGGCGTTGATTTTTGGCACGCTGTTGAGTTCTCAAGGAACGGACGCTTCCTTTGTACTCACCCTCTCGGGCTTTCCTCCGGGCTTTTCCCTTCGGTCTTGCGTTTCCGACTCTATCAGACCGTTTCCGGTTCCGATTTCCTCGGTGCTTTCCAGGTTCCCGCTTTCGCGTTTCCCTTTCCGGCGGCTCCGACTTTATCAGAAGTTCCGGGCCGGACTGACCGGCCGCTCATTTCCGAATTATCGGGAGTGGCTTCTTCGAAACGACGTTTCAAGAAGCAGACAGACACTCACTGCTGCCGACCGGGCTAGACCCAGTTCTAGGCAACTGTTTGAATCTACCTCCCCGCTCTCTCCGTGTCAACGGTTCCTGCGGGGCGAAGAGGACACTAGCAGCTCGGCCGCCCCGTACGCACATCAGGCCGCCATGGGGACCGTGGCGCTGCGTTCGGCCTCCGCGACGTCGCCCGATTCTCCGGTGCGGGCAGCGCGCCCGCCGAGGATGTAGACGTACGCGAGGAAGGCCAGTTCGGCGACGACCCCGATGCTGATGCGCGCCCAGGTGGGCAGGCCGGACGGGGTGACGAAGCCTTCGATGGCTCCGGAGATGAAGAGGATCAGGGCAAGGCCGATGGCCATGCCGATCGCCGCTCGGCCTTCCTCTGCGAGGGCGGCTCGACGCGTGCGTGGGCCCGGGTCGATGACGGTCCAGCCGAGGCGCATGCCTGTTCCCGCGGCGACGAACACCGCGGTCAGTTCCAGCAGACCGTGGGGCAGGACCAGGCCGAGGAAGGTGTCGAGGCGGCCTGCCGAGGACATCAGGCCGAAGCCGACTCCGAGGTTGAGCATGTTCTGGAAGAGAATCCAGAGGACCGGGAGGCCGAGGAAGACCCCGAGGATCAGGCACTGCGCGGCGGCCCACGCGTTGTTCGTCCAGACCTGGGCGGCGAAGGAGGCCGCGGGGTGGCTCGAGTAGTAGGACTCGTACTGCCCGCCCGGGCGGGTGAGCTCGCGGAGTTCGCTGGGGGCCGCGATGGTGGCCTGTACTTCCGGGTGGGTGCCGATCCACCAGCCCAGGAGGGCTGCCACGGCTGTGGAGAGAAGCGCGGTGGGCACCCACCAGTGGCGTGCTCTGTAGACCGCCGCGGGAAAGCCGTACGCCAGGAAGCGCGTGACGTCCCGCCAGGAGGCGCGACGGGTGCCTGTCACAGCACTACGCGCGCGTGCCACCAGTTGGCTGAGCCGGCCCGTCAGCTGTGGGTCGGGGGCACTGGACTGGATCAGGGAGAGGTGCGTGGCCGTGCGTTGATAGAGAGTGACGAGTTCGTCGGCCTCGGTGCCGGTCAGCCGCCGCTGGCGTCGGAGCAGGGCGTCGAGGCGGTCCCACTCCGCTCGGTGAGCGGAGACGAAGACGTCGAGGTCCATCGGTTCGGCTGCTCCTCGGGCTCGTCGGCGACTCGTCGTGGGTGTCAGCTTGTCGTACTGCGGTGCGATGCGCCCTCAGCTTGGCAGACTGACCGTTCTCGGAGCGGGTCAGGGAAGGACGGCGGACGTGAGTGAGCTGGTGACGGGCGAGGCGGTGGCGCTGGAGCTGCGTCCTGCGCGGCTGCCGAGCAGGGCGTTGGCCGTGCTGCTCGATCTGCTGGTGGGCGTGATCGTCTACGTGGTCGTGACCATCGCGCTGGTGGCTTCCACGGCCTCCCTGGACGAGGCGGCCCAGTTCGCGGTGTCTCTCGCGGCGTTCGTGCTGGTCATGGTGGGCGGTCCCATCGCGGTCGAGACGCTCAGCCACGGTCGTTCGCTCGGGAAGTTGGCGTGCGGGCTGCGGGTGGTACGCGACGACGGCGGACCGATCCGGTTCCGGCACGCGCTGGTGCGCGGCGGGATCGGTGTCATCGAGATCCTGCTGACGTTCGGGGTCGTCGCCTGTGTCGCGTCACTCGTCTCGGCGCGGGGGCGACGGCTCGGGGACGTGTTCGCGGGGACTCTGGTCGTACGGGAGCGGGTTCCGGTCGCGCACACGGGATTCCTGCCTCCGCCGCCGCCCTGGCTGGCCGGACGTTTCTCCGGGCTGGACCTTTCCGCCGTTCCGGACGGGTTGTGGCTCGCCATCCGGCAGTACCTGGGGCGGATGCAGCAGTTGGACCCGCAGGTCGGCTGGGCGATGGCCGAGCGGCTCGCCGCGGACGTCGCGGTGCGTACGGGGACCCCGGCGCCGCAGGGTGTTCCGCCGGCTGCGTATCTCGCGGCGGTGGTGCAGGAGCGCCAGGCCCGGGAGGCTCGGCGGGCTTTCGGGAACGGATCGGCGGCGGCGTACGGAACGCAGCCTGCTCAGCCACCTTCGCTCTCACCGGCTGCGGCTAGCCCCGCTCCCCCTCCCCACTACGGTCCCGCCGCAGTGCCTCCGCCTCCGTCACCCGAGGCCGGGCCCGCGGAGACGCCGTCGCCTGAGCGTCCTGGTACCGGATTCGCGCCTCCTGCGTAAGCCTTACCGCCGTACTGCCCCCCCTGCTCACGCGAAGACGGACGGCGGCGATTCGAGGTCCTCCAGCTCGATGCCTGGAGCCGAGAGGACCACGTCCCCGGCGATGTGCACGGTGTGCTGCTCTCCCGTGTCCAGGGCTGTGACCTGGTATTCGTCCACGGTCAGGGGGCCGTTGTCAGTGGCGTGTGCTTCGCTTTTCATCAGCGCCCAGGACTGGTCCACGGTGCGCGGGGCGAGGACCGGATCCGTGAAGGCGACGAGTCGTACGCGGGTGGCTGATGCGGAAGGGGTGAGGCGTAGGAGTCGGGTGGTGGCGATGAGGAATGCCGGGGATGTGCCGGTGAAGGCGTGGGCGGGGACATTGCCTTCCGTGGCGTGAGCTCCGGTGGGGTCTGTACGGACCCAGGTGACGCCGTCGAGAGCGGCGCCGCGTACCTGCCAGCCACCGGCGTGGAGTTCCAGACGGATGGGGCGGCCGAGTTCGTCGAGGGCCAGGTCGACGGAGCCGGAGTGGTCGCCCGCGGGGTTCGTCAGCTGGGCGACGTAGCGCCAGCCGGAGGGGCCGGGGGCGCAGTGGAAGTGCTCTTCTGCGAGGGGGGTGTGATCGTGCGGATCATGGAGCGAATAGCGGCCGCGGGGCATGGAAGTCCTGGGTCTTGACGGGCTGGTCGGGCCGGAGCGGCCAAAGGGGCAGGCCCCCGGCACGGGGGTGCGGGGGCCTGCCTCGAAGGTCCTGCTGCTGAGGAGAGTGCTCAGTAGCGGTAGTGGTCCGGCTTGTACGGTCCGTCGACGTCGACGCCGATGTAGGAGGCCTGCTCCGGGCGCAGCGTCGTCAGCTTCACGCCGAGCGCGTCCAGGTGGAGGCGGGCGACCTTCTCGTCCAGGTGCTTGGGCAGCGTGTAGACGCCGATCGGGTACTCCGACTGCTTGGTGTACAGCTCGATCTGGGCCAGCGTCTGGTCCGCGAACGAGTTGGACATCACGAACGACGGGTGACCGGTGGCGTTGCCCAGGTTCAGCAGACGGCCCTCGGACAGGACGATCAGGACCTTGCCGTCGGGGAACTTCCAGGTGTGGACCTGGGGCTTGACCTCGTCCTTGACGATGCCGGGGATCTTGGCGAGGCCGGCCATGTCGATCTCGTTGTCGAAGTGGCCGATGTTCCCGACGATGGCCTGGTGCTTCATCTTGGCCATGTCGCTGGCCATGATGATGTCCTTGTTGCCGGTCGTGGTGATGAAGATGTCGGCCTTGTCGATGACCTCGTCGAGGGTCGTGACCTGGTAGCCGTCCATCGCCGCCTGAAGGGCGCAGATCGGGTCGATCTCGGTGACGATGACGCGGGCGCCCTGACCGCGCAGGGACTCCGCACAGCCCTTGCCGACGTCGCCGTAGCCGCAGACGACCGCGGTCTTGCCGCCGATGAGGACGTCGGTGGCGCGGTTGATGCCGTCGATCAGGGAGTGCCGGCAGCCGTACTTGTTGTCGAACTTCGACTTCGTGACGGCGTCGTTCACGTTGATCGCCGGGAAGAGGAGGAGGCCGTCGCGCATCATCTCGTACAGGCGGTGGACGCCGGTGGTGGTCTCCTCGGTCACGCCGCGGATCTCCGAGGCGAGCTGGGTCCACTTCTGGGAGCCGTCGGTGATGGTGCGGTTCAGGAGTTCGAGGACGACGCGGTGCTCGTCGTTCTCGGCGGTGTCGACCGAGGGGACCTTGCCGGCCTTCTCGTACTCGACGCCCTTGTGGACGAGGAGGGTGGCGTCACCGCCGTCGTCGAGGATCATGTTCGGGCCACCGGTGAGGGTGTTCGGCCAGGTCAGAGCCTGCTCCGTGCACCACCAGTACTCCTCCAGGGTCTCGCCCTTCCAGGCGAAGACGGGGATGCCCTGCGGGTTCTCGGGCGTCCCGTTCGGGCCTACCGCGACGGCGGCGGCCGCGTGGTCCTGGGTGGAGAAGATGTTGCAGGACACCCAGCGGACCTCGGCGCCCAGAGCGACCAGGGTCTCGATCAGGACGGCGGTCTGCACGGTCATGTGCAGGGAGCCCATGATGCGGGCGCCGGCCAGCGGCTGGGTGGCGGCGAATTCCTTGCGGATCGCCATCAGGCCGGGCATCTCGTGCTCGGCAAGGGTGATCTCCTTGCGGCCGAACTCGGCCAGGGAGAGATCGGCGACCTTGAAGTCCTGTCGGTTGTCGACAGTCGTCATTACGGGCTGCTCCTCAAGGTTGGGGCGAGGTGGACACGGCTGGTCTGCGCGGCGGCGGACACGGGGGTGCCCGAAAGAGGACACAGGCATGCCCGGTGCGCGCAGCGCAGTCCGTCGGAGGCCCTCTCTCCCTCGGACGATCCGCATCGGGATCGCCCGACCGCCATCAGCAGCGACGTCTGGCTCCGTCCCAAGCTACACCGGTACGCCCGGGTGCCCCCAGTCCACCTCCGAACACATCGAGCCGATCACGAGGCAGCCGCGAGAGGAGGGTCGGGGTGGCCGCGCCATCGATAACAGGACACCCACGATCGTCGGACCAGGAGCCAACAGGCCGTGACAATCCGGGATTTTTGAACCTTTGAGCGGGGCGGCACGTGCTGCAGGATGCAGGGGATCGGGAACAGCTGATCGATCTTGCGGGGCGTCCGGGACGGCGTTCCGTGCGAACAATGGCGTTAGGAGATCGACGTGACCAGTCCGGCCGGCCCTCCCCCCACGGGCGGCGGCAGTGGCGAGCAGCAGAGGTTGAGGCTGCTCGCGGTGACCGCCTGCCCGACCGGCATCGCGCACACGTACATGGCGGCCGAGAAGCTCGCGCAGGCTGCCGAGAGCCGCGGCATCGACATGAAGGTGGAGACGCAAGGGTCCATCGGGGCCGAAAACGTACTTGATGACAACGATGTCAGCACCGCGGACGGCATCATCGTCGCCGCGGACAAGGATGTGGACCTGAGCCGTTTCGTGGGCAAGCGGGTCCTGACGGTCGGGGTGGCGGAGGGGATCCACCATCCCGAGCAGTTGATCGAGCGGGTGCGGTCGGCGCCCGTGCACCAGCCGGACGGGGCGAGTGCGCCCGCGGCCGGTGCGGGCGGTGGCAAGGAGCGCAGCGTCGGGTACAAGGCGCTGATGAACGGGGTCAGCTACATGATCCCGTTCGTGGTGGTCGGCGGGTTGCTGATCGCGATCTCGCTCTCGCTCGGCGGACACACGGACCCGTCGGGCGGTCTGGTCATCCCGAAGGACTCCTTCTGGATGGACGTGAACAACATCGGCGTCATCGGCTTCACGCTGATGGTGCCGATCCTGTCGGGATACATCGCGTACGCCATCGGCGACCGCCCCGCCCTCGTACCCGGCATGATCGGCGGCTGGATCGCCAACACCGGTTCGCTGTACGACTCCAAGGCGGGCGCCGGGTTCATCGGGGCGATCGTGACCGGGTTCCTCGCGGGGTATCTGGTGTTGTGGATCAAGAAGGTCAAGGTCCCCAAGTTCGTGCAGCCGATCATGCCGATCATCGTGATCCCGATCGTGGCGACCACGGCGCTGGGGCTGTTCTTCATCTACGTCATCGGGAAGCCGATCTCCTGGGTGTTCGAGCACCTGACCAGCTGGCTGAGCGGGATGACGGGCACGAGCGCGATCCTGCTCGGCGCGATTCTCGGGCTGATGATCGCCTTCGACATGGGCGGGCCGGTCAACAAGACGGCGTTCCTGTTCGGCACGGGGCTCATCGCGACCGGCAATCAGACGGTCATGGGCATGTGCGCGGCCGCGATCCCGGTCATGCCGTTGGGTCAGGGCCTGGCCACGCTGATACGCAAGCGGCTCTACACCGAGCAGGAGAGGGAGACCGGGCTCGCCGCCCTGTTCATGGGCTGCTTCGGTATCTCCGAGGGAGCGATCCCGTTCGCGGCGGCGCGGCCCGCGCAGGTCATCCCGGCGAACATGCTGGGCGGCGCGGTGGCCGGTGCGATAGCCGGGGTCGCCGGGGTCGAGGACGCGGTGCCGCACGGCGGGCCGATCGTGGCGGTGCTGGGCGCGGTGAGCGGTGTGCCGATGTTCTTCGTGGCCGTGGTGATCGGAACGGTCGTCACCGCGCTCACGACGGTCGCCCTCGTCGACATCGGCGAGCGGAGGCGGCGCGGCGAGGCGGGCGTCGGGGTGCCGTCGGTCGGGCCCGAGCCGGTGCTGGTCGGAGCGGGTGCGGGTGGGACGCCGGGTGGCGGGAGCGTCGTGGCGCAGAAGGTCGTACGTGAGTCCGTGGCGGCACCCGTCGCGAGCGCGGAGGTTCTCTCCGGGTATCTCACCGAGCAGACCGTGAAGACCGAGCTCGACGCGGTCGCCAAGGAGGCCGCCGTGCGGGAGATGGCCGGGCTGCTGGCGCGGACCGGCAAGGTCTCGGACGTCGACGAGCTGGTGACGACCGCGCTGCGACGGGAGGAGCAGGGCACGACCGGACTCGGTGAGGAGATCGCGATTCCGCACGCCAAGACGGACGCGGTGAGCGCGCCGGTCGTCGGGTTCGCGCGGTCCACCGAGGGCATCGAGTGGGGGTCGCTGGACGGTACGCGGGCCAGGTTGGTGTTCATGATCGCCGTACCGGAGGCGGCCGCGGGTGACGAGCATCTGCGGATCCTGGCGCTGCTGTCGCGGAAGTTGATGGACGCCGGGTTCCGGGAGCGGCTCACTGCGGCGCCGGACGAGCGGGCGGTGCTCGAGGTGCTGAGCGAGATCCGGTAGGACGGGGTGTGGTGCGTGCGGGCCCTGGCCACCGAGGTGGGGCCCGCACAAGCCATTCACAGCGGGGCGCTACCCTCTGCCGCCGCGGATGTTCCGTGTGGGGAGGGAGTGGCTGATGGGCAGGGCTCGGGGGCTGGGGATCGCGGCCGTCGTGGTGGGTCTGGTGGGGTTGCTCGCGGGGCTGGGCGGCGTCGGCTACGGACGGTATGCCTTCGGGGGTTCCGTCGTGTCGGGCGAGAGCATGGCGCCGACGTTCGGGCGGGGCGACCGGGTCGTCTTCGAGCGGATCGACGGGAGCGAGGTGCGGCGCGGGGACGTCGTGGTGTTCTCGGCGCCGGACCGGTACGGCGTCGACGCGCTGGTGATCGAGCGGGTCGTCGGAGTGGGCGGGGACCGGGTGACGTGCTGCACCGGGGACGCGCGGGTCACCTTGAACGGGGAGCCGCTGCGGGAGCCCTATCTCAAGGGCGCGGAGGCCGGCGGCGGATTCCCCGCCTACGACGTACGGGTCCCCGAGGGGCGGCTGTTCCTGCTGGGCGACCACCGTGCGAACGCCCGTGACTCGCGGGCCTTTCTCGACGATCACGGCGGGACGCTGCCGACGTCGGCGATCCGGGGGCGGGTGATCGACGACTACACCGTGCCGGTGGTCCTCGGGGTGGCGATGACGGCCGGCGTGGTGCTCGTGCTGGTCGCCGCCGGGCTGGGGATCGCCGCGATGGTCGTACGACGGAAGGCGCGGGCCGTGGTGCCGCCACCGCCGCCCTGGGCGGTGCGGGTCTGACAGCCGAGGGGGCCCACCGGAATTCCGGTGGGCCCCCTCGGTGGGTGTCAGTGGCCGGCGGCGTCGTGCTGCGCCGGTCCTCCGGGTGTCGCCTCTCGGTCGGCGCCCTTGGCGGCCTCGGACGCGCTGAAGATGTCCGGCTCGAGGTAGATCACGCGGGCGATCGGGACGGCCTCGCGGATACGGGCCTCGGCGGCGTTGATCGCGTTGGCGACCTCGGTGGCCGTGTCGTCGTGCTGGACGGCGATCTTGGCGGCGACCAGGAGCTCCTCGGGGCCGAGGTGGAGCGTGCGCATGTGGATGATGCCGGTGACGACGTCGCCGTCGACGATCGCGGCCTCGATCTTCTGGACCGCCTCGATGCCCGCGGACTCACCGAGGAGCAGCGACTTGGTCTCCACGGCCAGGACGAGCGCGATGAGGATGAGCAGGATGCCGATGCAGAGGGTGCCGATGCCGTCCCAGACGCCGTCGCCGGTGGCGAGGGCCAGGCCGACGCCGCCGAGGGCGAGGATCAGACCGATGAGCGCGCCGAGGTCCTCCAGGAGGACGACCGGCAGCTCGGGCGCCTTGGCGTGGCGGACGAACTGCTTCCAGGACTGCCCGCCGCGCAGGCCGTTGGACTCCTTGATGGCCGTCCGGAAGGAGTAGGCCTCGGCGATGATCGCGAAGACGAGGACGCCCACCGGCCAGTACCAGTGCTCGATCTCGTGCGGGTGCTTGATCTTCTCGTAGCCCTCGTAGACCGCGAACATGCCGCCGACCGAGAAGAGCACGATGGAGACGAGGAAGGCGTAGATGTAGCGCTCGCGGCCGTACCCGAACGGGTGTTGCGGGGTGGCCTCGCGCTGGGCCTTCTTGCCGCCGAGCAGCAGCAGGCCCTGGTTCCCGGAGTCGGCGAGGGAGTGGACGGACTCGGCGAGCATCGAGGACGAGCCGCTGAAGAGGAACGCCACGAACTTCGATGCCGCGATCGCGAGGTTGGCGCCAAGTGCCGCCACGATCGCCTTGGTTCCGCCTGTCGCGCTCATGTGTTCGCGTTGTCCCTTCGTATGTCCACGCAGTCCAGGCCTTTGCCCGTCCTTTGCCAGTGGGCCATTGTTGCAGCCCTTCCGGGCAGAGGTGTGTCAGGTGTCCACAGCCCCGGTCATACGATCACAGTGGCCCGGAAGACGGTGCCCGCCCCGGTCACGTCGGCCTTCTCACCTGCGGGAACGAAGACGGACTGACCGGGGTTCAGCTCGTGTTCCCCCGCCCGGACGGAACCCGCCGTGCACAGCAGGATCTGCGGGGTGGCGCGGGTGAGGTCGTGTGCGGCGCCGCCTTCGGGGAGGACGTACCGAGACAGCCGGAACTCGTCGATCGGCGTCTCGTAGACCTCTTCGCCGTCCGGGGACGCCTCGGGGCGCAGCACCCCCGCGTCGGCGGCCTCGAAGCGGACGATGCGCAGGAGTTCGGGGACGTCGACGTGCTTGGGGGTCAGGCCGCAGCGCAGGACGTTGTCGGAGTTGGCCATGATCTCGACGCCGAGGCCGCTGAGGTAGGCGTGCGGGATGCCGGCGCCGAGGAACAGGGCCTCGCCGGGCTGGAGCCGGACGTGGTTGAGGAGCATCGCGGCGATGACGCCCGGGTCGCCCGGGTAGTGGTGGGCGATGTCCGCGTACGGGGCGTACCCGCCGCCGAGGCGGGCGCAGGCCGCCGCGGACTCCGTCACCGTACGGGCCATCTCCTCGCGGTCCGCGCCGAGTACGGCCGTCAGGACCTCACGCAGCGCCGCTTCCTCGGGGTGGGCGTGCAGCAGGTCGACGTACGGCTTGAGGGAGTCCACGCCGAGGCCGGCGAGCAGGCCGGCGGCTTCGAGAGGGGCGCGGAAGCCGCACAGGCCGTCGAACTCGGTGAGCGCGCAGATGAGTTCGGGCTTGTGGTTGGCGTCCTTGTAGTTGCGGTGCCCGGCGTCCACGGGGATCCCGCGGCGCTCCTCGTCCTCGTAACCCTCCTTGGCCTGCGTCAGGTCGGGGTGCACCTGGAGGGAGAGCGGGGCCCCGGCAGCGAGGATCTTGAGGAGGAAGGGCAGGCGGGGGCCGAACTTGGTGACGGCGTCCGCGCCCAGCTCGCGCTCCGGGTCGGCCTCGATGACCTCGACCAGCGTGCCGCGTCCCGTGCGCGAGGGTGCGCCCGGGTGGGCGCCCATCCACATCTCCGCCTGCGGCTCACCGCTCGGGGCGACGCCGAGCAGTGCGGGGATGGCGGTGGTGGAACCCCAGGCGTAGGGGCGGATCGTGTTGTCGAGGCGGTCCATGGGGTTCTTTCTGTACGACGGTCAGAACGGCCTGGGCATGATCAGGTGCCGGAAGCGAGCGCCAGGTAAACCGCGGCGAAATCCGTGATGGCGATCAGTTCCGCGAGGGTCTCCAGTTCGCCGCCCTCCTCCGGTTCCAGCTCGCTGATGGGGGTGTCGTGGCTCAGGGCCAGCTCACGGGCGGCGGGGGCGGCGGAGAGACCGCCGAGGGGACGGTCGCGCAGCAGCACCGCGCGCGCGTGCATCACCGGTGCTTCTTCCACGCGGTCGCGGAAGAAGTCGTCCGGGTCGGCGCTGGCGGCGAGCGGTCCCGCCAGCAGGGCGTTGTGGGCGGCGAGCGCCTCGGGCAGTTCGGCGACGACGGCGGGGCGGCCGGCGAGTTCGGCGAGGGCGGCGGCGAACCGGCGGCCCGCCGGACCGGCCGAGACGCCCTCCGTCCAGATCACCGGGAGCGCGTCGGCGAGTTCGGTGGCCAGGGTCTTGGCGGGATTGCTGTACGTCGCGATGGCCGGGCCGCAGCGTTCGGCGATGTGGTCCAGGCGGTCGGCGACCTTCTCCAGGACGTCCGGCGGGGCGGTGACCAGACCGGTGCGGTCGAGGATCGCGAGCAGCGGGGTGAGCAGGGCCCACAGGATGCCGGGGGCGGACGCGGCGAGGGCTTCGCCCTCCTCGTAGGGGGCCGTCGCCAGGGGTACGAAGAGGCCGTGGGCGCCTTGTACGGCCTCGGTGAGCGGGGTGTTCGCGGGGGCCACGGCGACGACCGTGCAGCCACGGCGGTAGGCCTGGTCGGCGAGGAGGGACAGGCCCGGTTCGGTGCCGTCGGAGGTGGCGATCAGGAGCACGTCGACCGAGCCCGTCCAGCCCGGGAGTTCCCAGCGCAGGGCGCCGGCCGCGGGGGCCACGCCGGTGGGGGCCAGGCGGATGACGGGGCTGCCGGCGCCGGCGAGGGTGCCGAGGAGGTCGGCGACGCAGATGGCGGCGGCGCCGGGGCCCGCGATCAGGACCGCGCGGGGGCGGCCGTCGGGCTTCAGTTCGTTGACGCCGGCCTCGGCGGTGTGCCTCGCCGCGGTGCGGACTCGGGCGCCTGCTTCGGCGGCGCCGCGGAGCAGGCCTCGGCGGTCGGCCGCCGAGAGGGCCTCGGGGGTGTCGAGCAGCGATTCGTCGAGCATGGGCGGCAGCCTCCTGCGATCGCCGGGTTCGTCGGTCACTCGGGTCGCCGTTGCCGGCGCTCCCTGCGGCTGGTCGCCGGGGGACGCTTACGCGGGGCGGCGGGCCTCGTCGACGAGGAGGACGGGGATGCCGTCGCGGACGGGGTATGCCAGGCCGCAGTCCTGGCCGGTGCAGATCAGCTCGGTGTCCTGCTCCTCGAGGGGGGCGTGACAGGCCGGGCAGGCGAGGATCTCCAGGAGGCCGGCTTCGAGCGGCATGGGGTGTCCCTTCGGGGGCGGGCAGGTGCCTGTGCGGATGTGCCTGGTCAGGGTACCGCCGGAGGGGAGGTGGGTGTGGGGGTTGGGGACAGAGTGGGTGGATGGGGCCCGGCGGTGTTCGCACCCGCCGCCCCTACCCGTCCCATCCTCCGAGGGCTGCCGCCCCTTCGACCCCGCCCCCAGGGGGCTCTGCCCCCTGGACGCCATCGGCCCGAAGGACCTCGTCCGCGCGCGTGCCGTCACGCCCGGATGATCGCCAGTACCTCGTCCCGGATCTTCGCCATCGTCGTCGCCTCCCGTGCCTCCGCGTTGAGGCGCAGCAGGGGCTCGGTGTTGGACGGGCGGACGTTGAACCACCAGTCGGAGGCGCTGACCGTGAGGCCGTCGAGTTCGTCCAGGGTGATGTCTTCCCGGGGCTCGTACGCGGCGCGGATCGCCGCCAGGCGGCCGGTCTGGTCGGCGACGGTGGAGTTGATCTCGCCGGAGCCGGTGTAGCGGTCGTACTCGGCCACGAGGGCGGACAAGGGGCCCTCCTGGCCGCCGAGGGCGGCGAGGACGTGGAGGGCGGCGAGCATGCCGGTGTCGGCGTTCCAGAAGTCCTTGAAGTAGTAGTGGGCGGAGTGTTCGCCGCCGAAGATCGCGCCGGACTTCGCCATCTCGGCCTTGATGAAGGAGTGGCCCACGCGCGTGCGTACCGGCGTGCCGCCGTGCTCCTCGACGACCTCGGGCACCGACCAGGAGGTGATCAGGTTGTGGATGATCACGCCGCTGCCGCCGTTCCTGGCGAGCTCGCGCGCGGCGACCAGGGCGGTGATCGCGGACGGGGAGACCGGGTCGCCGTTCTCGTCGACGACGAAGCAGCGGTCGGCGTCGCCGTCGAAGGCGATGCCCAGGTCGGCGGACTCCTCGCGCACCCGCTTCTGCAGGTCCACGATGTTCGCCGGGTCGAGGGGGTTGGCCTCGTGGTTCGGGAAGGTGCCGTCCAGTTCGAAGTACATCGGGACGAGCGTCAGGGGCAGGCCCGCGAAGACCGTGGGGACCGTGTGGCCGCCCATGCCGTTGCCCGCGTCCACGACGACCTTCAGGGGGCGGATGGAGGTCAGGTCGACCAGGCCCCGCAGGTGGGCCGCGTAGTCCTCCAGCGTGTCGCGCCGGCTGATCGTGCCCTGCGTGGCCGTCGGGGCCGGGGCGCCCGAGTCGATCCAGCCCTCGGCCAGTGCGCGGATCTCGGCGAGCCCCGTGTCCTGGCCGACCGGGGCGGCGCCCGCGCGGCACATCTTGATGCCGTTGTACTGGGCCGGATTGTGCGAGGCCGTGAACATCGCGCCCGGCAGGTCCAGCGCGCCCGAGGCGTAGTACAGCTGGTCGGTGGAGCACAGGCCGATCTCGGTGACGTCGACCCCCTGCGCGGCCGCCCCGCGCGCGAAGGCACGCGACAGGCCGGGGGACGAGGGCCGCATGTCGTGCCCGACCACGATCGCGGTCGCCGCGGTCACCCGGACGAAGGCGACCCCGAAGAGCTCGGCCAGCGTCTCGTCCCACTGGTCGGGAACGACACCGCGCACGTCGTACGCCTTCACGAGCTGTGACAGATCAGCAGCCACGGCCTAACCCTTCTCAAAGTCGGTCGGTCGCCCCAAACTACCCGCCCCCACCGACGGCGGTGCCGCGCGTCCCCTGAGTGGAACCTGGACGTAACCTCAGGTCAGGGCAGCATCCACCCCAGAACCGGCGAGCTCTGCCCGACGACGATGAGGCACATCACCAGCAGCAGCCCCAGGCTCCAGGGCAGCACCTTGCGCAGCAGGTCCCCCTCGCGGCCGGCCAGACCGACGGCGGCGCAGGCGATGGTGAGGTTCTGCGGGGAGATCATCTTGCCGAGGACGCCGCCCGAGCTGTTCGCGGCGGCCAGGAGCTCCGGCGACAGCCCCGACTCGCGGGCCGCGGTGACCTGGAGCGCTCCGAACAGGGCGTTGGCCGAGGTGTCGGAGCCGGAGACGGCCACGCCGAACCAGCCCAGCACCGGGGAGAGGAAGGCGAGTCCGGCGCCGGCCGCCGCCACCAAGTGGCCGATGGTGGCCGCCTGTCCGGAGAGGTTCATGACGTACGCCAGCGCCAGCACCGAGGTGACGGTCAGGATCGCGAACCTCAACTCGTGGACGGTGGCGAGCCATTCCCTGACCGCCACGCGCGCGTGCACGCCGAGGACGACCGCCGTGCACAGTCCGGCGAGCAGCACGAGCGTGCCGCCGGTGGCCACGATCGGCCAGGTGAACACGTTGCCGCCGACCGGGTCGCCGTCGGGGCCCACGACGTTCAGGAAGGGCCAGTCGTAGGTCTGGGTCGCCTTCGCCAGCCAGTCCTTGACGGCGGGGATCTGGGCGAGGGAGAAGATCACGACGATCAGGGCGTACGGGGCGTAGGCGCGCACGACGTCACCGCGCGGGTCCGCCTCGTCGAGTTCCTCGCTGCGGGTGCCGGTCAGCACGGACGCGCGTACGGACTCGGTGGCGGGCACGCGGGCGCGGGGGACGGCGACGAGGGCGGCCGCGCCGAGCAAGGCGGCGCCGATGTCGGCGAGTTGGGCGGAGACGTAGTTGGAGGCGGCGAACTGGCCGACGGCGAAGGCGGTTCCGCAGGCCAGGGCGGGCACCCAGGTCTCCCTGAGACCGCGCCGCCCGTCGACGAGGTAGACCAGCACGAGCGGCACCACGAGAGCCAGCAGCGGGGTTTGCCGCCCGACCACGGACGCGACGGTGTCCAGGGGCAGTTCCGTCACCTGGGCGAGCGTCACGACCGGGGTGCCCATCGCGCCGAAGGCGACCGGCGCGGTGTTGGCGACCAGCGCGACGACCGCCGCGCGCACCGGGTCGAAGCCGAGCGCGACGAGCATGACCGAGCAGATCGCGACGGGCGCCCCGAAGCCGGCGAGGGCTTCCAGGAGGGCGCCGAAGCAGAAGGCGACGACGAGGGCCTGGATGCGCGGGTCGTCGGAGAGCCGCCCGAAGGAGCGGCGCAGGATGTCGAAGTGCCGGGTGCGGACCGTCATCCGGTACACCCACAGGGCGTTGACGACGATCCACAGGATGGGGAAGAGGCCGAAGACGGCTCCCTGGGCGCCGCTGGAGAGGGTCTGGCCCAGGGGCATGCCGTACGCGAGCCAGGCGACCAGAACGGCCGTCAGAAGGCCGATGAGGCCCGCGAGGTGGGCTTTGAGGCGGACGCCGCCGAGCAGGACGAGGACGATCACCAGCGGCAGGGTGGCGACGAGGGCGGACAGGCCCAGTGAGTCGGCGACGGGTTCCAGTTCCTGGACGTACACGGGCGCCTCCCCGATTCCGATTCCGTCATGCGGAAAGCGATTTCTCGTTTCGGCTTCCGGAATGGTCGTGTCCGCGCCAAGCGGTCGTCAATGGGTGTGCGTCACTGAGCGGAATATGCACCGAACGCACACAGGAACGGGGGCAGTCGGGCGAGCCCGGGAGAACCGGCTCAGTTGTCGGGCGAGCGCAGCACCCGCAGATGGCCGCGGCGAGCGACCTCCATCGGGTCCGCCGCGCGTCGTCCGCCGGCCTGTGCGGCGCGCTCCTGCGGACGGGCCGCCTCGCGGACCGCGTTGGCAAGCGCTTCCAGGTCGTCACCGCTGGGACGGGCGGGGGTCGAACTGTCGAGGAGCCGGACGACCTCCCAGCCACGGGGGGCGGTGAGGCGCTCGGAGTGCTCGGCGCACAGGTCGTAACAGTGGGGTTCCGCGTAGGTGGCGAGCGGGCCGAGGACCGCGGTCGAGTCGGCGTAGACGTACGTCAGCGTCGCGACGGCGGGGCGGCCGCAAGCGGTGCGCGAACAGCGACGTACAGGGCTCACGATGTTGGACGGTACCGCACTCCTGAGCGGGCCGCGACGACTCTCCACCAGGTCACTCCACCGTGTCGTGGTGTGAAACGCCCCACACGCCCCTCCGGTCACACCTCACTGACCTGCGTAGACATCGCTTTCCAAGATCTCGGACGCTCTGCGGTCCGATCACCAGCCGGTACAAACACGGTCAATTGCCTTGAGATCACCGGTCTCGGAGAGATACGGAATCGAGCCCAACCTTGGCCGGAATGGTCATCCCGCGACATGCCGTATGTGGCGGCCGAACACCGTCGGCGCACCGCGTGGGCCCCGGCGCCCGGCCCCGCCGGGGACTACGCTTCACCAGTGATGGACAACCCCGTACCGCCCCGTGCCGCCGCCCCCGGGCCCCGCCGACGTGACCGCCACGGCAGGGGCATGCGCGGCCCGATCGCCCCGCCCCAGGTACCGCTCGCGGCAAGCCGTGCCGACGCGTTCGCGGACCTGGTGCAGGACTCCGTGGAGCGCCTGGAACGCCGGTGGCCGCAGCTCGCCGACATCGACTTCCTCGTGCTGGAAGTACCCCGGCTGGAGGGCGAGACCTGGAACGACGAGGCGGTCCCCCTCGGCGGCACGATTCCCGCGCGCGAGGGACGCCCCGGACGCGTGGTGGTGTACCGGCGCCCCGTGGAGATCCGCACCAAGGGCCGCGACGAACGCGCGGCCCTGGTGCACGAGATCGTCGTCGAACAGGTCGCCGAACTGCTGGGGCTCACACCCGAGACCGTCGACCCGCGCTACGGCGAGGACTGACCGGCCCTACCTCTGCAGCACCGACACGTCCTGATCGGCCTGCGGCACCTGGACCATGCCCCGGTCGTCCGGCAGCGTCTGCACCGTGAACCCCGGGACACCGTCCTGCGTGTCCGTCAGGGTCCGGGCCGCGTAGACCGGGCCGCCCGACACCGGCTCGACGGTCAGCGCGTACGTGCCCTTCAGACCGCTCGGGACCGGCAGTTCGATGTCCTGCGTGGTGCCGCCCTTGATCGTGTACGTCTTCGAGGCCGCCTTGCCACCGCCGCTGCCCGCCGACGCGGTCACCTGGACCTGCGCGCCGCGGCCGGGGGCCACGAGGGACAGCGTGGTGCCCTTGGCACTGTTGTCGACGACCGTCGCGCGCGTGCCCACCGCGCGCGTGGCCGGAATGAAAGCGGTCTCCTTCTGGTCACCCTTGCCACGGGTGACCCGGACCGCCGCGACGACCGGCACGGACTCGTCGGTCGGCGTCAGCACCAGCGAACCGGCCTCCCCGCGCATGACGTCGCCCAGGTCGACCGCGGTCGTCATGCCCGCCTTGACGTGCAGCGTCTCGTTCCCGGCGGGCGTGATCAGCCCGGACGGCGAGGCGAGCTGCACCTTCAGGTCGGCGTCGGCGTCACCCGGCGTGAAGGCGACCAGGCGTACGTCGGTGGCGTCCTTGGGGATGCCCGGCAGCACGAGACTGGCCGCCGGGTCCGTGGACGCCGCCAGCCAGTCGCCGCCGATCTTGTCGTCGAGGGCCTGCACCGCGGCCCCGACCCGGCCGCTGCGGACGTTGACGTGCACGGTCAGGTTGGTCTGCTTGTCGCTGACGAGCGTGGACAGCAGGATCGGCTCGCTGGAGTGCGGCGGGACGGTGATGTCCTCGCCGGCCGGGGCCTCCAGCGCACCGTCCTTGCCGTACAGCTCGACGTCGACGACGGCCGCCGAGTCGTCGGGGTTGGTCAGGTGGACGTAGTCGGTGCGGTCCGCGTCGGTGCTGGCACCGGGGAACCAGAACTCCGTGTCGGCCGCGGTGCAGTTGACGCCCTGCAGGCCGCGTCCGGTGCCGGCGGCGACCTCGGTGGTCTCCTGCACGGTCCAACCGGGCGCGAACTGGCCCTCGGCGGTCCCGATGAGCGCCGGGGAGTCACCGCCCGAGGTGTCACCCGTGACCGGGGTGCCGGGCTCCTTCGGGGTGAGGACCGGCTTGTCGGCCTTCTTCTTGCCGGACTTCTTCCCGTCCTGCGACTCCTGCGCGGCGGAGACGAGTCCGGCCTCGCCGTCGCTGCCCGCGCCCTCGGTGACGGGCGTGAAGGACGTGTACGACGTCTCGGCGAGGTCGGAGATGCTCGGGCTCGGGCACAGCAGGCTCGTGCGCTCCACGGGCAGCTCGGTGGCGGTCGTGGCGGTGTCCGTGCCGGACGCGTCGGGCGTGGTGAGCGTGGCGAACCCGGTGACGGCGGCGAGGGCGGTCACACAGGCGAACAGGGACACGGTGGTGCGGTTCACTGCTGGCTCCCGTCGGGGTGCTCGCCGCCGTGCTGCTGCGGCTGCGCCGGGTCGTACGTCGCGTCGTAACCCTGGTCGTACGGCTGCCCGTACTGGTCGTACGACGGCTGCTGCGCCTGTCCGCCGTAGGCGTACGGGTCGTACTGGCCGCCCTGGTAGGGGTCCGCGTAGTTCTGCTGGTCGTAGCCGCCCGCCGGGTACTGCTGGGCGGCCTGGTACTGGTCACCGCCGTAGGTGTTGTACTCGGCGCCCTGGTAACCCGCCTGGTCCATCCCGTAGGTCTGCTGCTGCGGAACCGGCACCGGGGTCTCCTCCGAAGGAGGAGAGACGGGCTCGTCGCCCTGGGCGGAGTCCTCGGCCTCGGCCTGGGCGCGCAGACGGCGGGCGCGGCGGCCCTCGCCCTCCACCGCCTGGGCGGGGATCGCGCGCTCCTCCTCGGGGAGGTCGTCGTCGATGTCGCGGCGCCGGCCCGGCAGGGCGAGCACCACGAGGACGACCGCGAGGGAACCCTGCACCCACAGCCAGGCGGTGTGGGTGATCGGGTCGTCGTAGACGACGTCCAGCCTGCCGCCGGAAGCCGGGAGTTCGAAGCCCTGGGCCCAGCCGTCGACCGTCTTGGCGGTCAGCGGCCTGCCGTCCAGGGTGGCCGTCCAGCCCTCGGCGGCGGTGTCGGCGAGGCGCAGGGTGCGGCCGTCGTCGCCCGCCGGGATCGTGGTGTGGATCTCGACGGGTCCCGCGGCGACGAGCGTCGGGGCGCCGGAGCCGCTGACGATGGTGGCGCGGGCGACGTCCTGGTCGACGCGCCACAGCGCGCTGCGGTGCTGCTGGCTGAGCCGGGTCAGGCCCGGGGTGGCGTCCAGAACGCGGGTGACCTCGCGCGGGGCGCCCTTGTGGACCAGGACATAGCGCACCGCGAACTTGCCGAGCTGGTCGGACTGGTCGGCGCCGGAACCGGCGACGAGGTTGGCGACGACCTTGTCGAGGCGGCTGTTCTCGCCGTCGGCGGCGGTGAGCTCGGCGTCGCCGAGGCGGGCGCCGGAACCGCGGACCAGCATGTAGCCGACGTGGGCGGTGGAGTCGCTGTCCAGGACGAGGGTGCGGGCCCGGTCGCGGTTGTTGCTGTCCTCGGCGACGAACGCGGGCACCTGCACCGGGTCGCGTCGCTCGACGGGGCCGTCGGCGCCGCCGAGCATCCAGCCGGCGGCGACGAGCAGCGGGCCCGCGGCGGCGGCGAAGGCGATCAGCGCGGCGACCGGCTGGCGCCAGCCGAAGCTCTGCTCGGCGACACGCGCGCGTGCGCCGTCGGCACCGAGCACGGCGGCCGCCAGCAGGGCGAGGCCGTAGACGAGGGTGGCCGGGCCGGCCCAGGCCGAGCCGTTGGACAGGACCGCGAAGACGAGGCCCGCCAGGGCGACCGTCCAGGCCGTCCAGATGCCGAACTGACGCTCCGAGCGCAGCAGGGCGGCCAGCGCGGCCAGCACGACGCCGATGAGCATCAGCCCGCTGACCGTGCCGGGGCCGCCGGGGCTGGCGCCGAGCAGGTCGAGGGCGGAGGCGGCCGAGGTGCCGTACGCGAGGCCCGCCTCGTCGAAGAACCCGAACGGGAGCAGCGTGAGCGACCAGGGCGCGAGGATCAGCAGGGGCGTGCCGAACTGGGCCAGGAAGCGCAGGCCGTAGGCGGTGATGTCGGCGCGGCGCACGGCCAGGACGCCGAGGCCGAGCAGCAGCGCGAGGGGCCAGATGATCGGCGTGAACGCGGTGGTGACCGTCAGCAGCAGGGCGTACGCCCAGGTGGCGCGCCAACTGCCGCGCGCGTCCGAGGTGTTCGCGAGGCCGGATGCGGCGATGCCCGCGCGGGCGATGAGCGGCAGCAGGATCGCGAGGACGGCGGTGCCGAGGCGGCCGCCGGCGAGGGCGCCGGTGGCGGCGGGCAGGAAGGCGTAGACGACGGCCGCCCACGCGCGCAGGAGCCGCGACTCGACGAGCGGGCGGGAGGCGAAGTAGGCGGTGACGCCGGCCAGTGGCACCGAGCAGACGAGCAGGACCGTGATGGCGAGGCCCGTCGACCCGAACAGCAGGGAGGAGAGCATCGCGACGAACGCCAGGTACGGCGGCGCGGACGTGGTTCCTCCGGCTCCGACCGCGTGCCAGGAGTCGAGGTAGCGCGACCACAGCTCGCCGGAGTCCGCCGGGGCGGGCAGCAGGGCGCCGCCCGTGAGCGCGCCGGCGCCGAGGAGTGCACGGCAGGCGGCCAGCGAGACGAGCAGCAGCACCAGGAAGAGCACCGGTCCCGGCTTGCGGGCGATGCGCTTGACGCGGGCGAACTGCTCGATCTCCAGGAAGTCGGCGTCGTCGCCGCCGGGTCCGGACTCGACCGCGCCGCCGTGTCGTCCCGCGCCCGAGGTGGCTTCGGGGTCGGAGCTGCCGAACAGGTCACCGGCGACCTGTTCGACGGTGGCCCGCACGGTCGCGCCGGGGGGCGGGAACAGCGGCCGCATCTCACCCTTGTCGACCACCGGGGTGCCGCGCCTGCGGCGGCCGGCGACGATCCGCTCGGGCCGCAGCAGTGTGCCGAGCAGGCCGCGGATCTCGTCGAGGGCCTGTCCGGGGACCTTGCCGACGAGGTTGGCGACCGTCCGCAGCACCGTGCCGACGACGAGTCGCAGCAGGACCCAGGGCAGCACGGCCGTACGGCTGTTGACGAGCAGGGTGTAGGCGGCGCCCGCCTTGTCGACCTTGTGCGGGGAGGCCGCGGTGCGGCCCACGCAGTCGACGGCGCGGCGCTCGCGGGAGGCCGCCTCCGCGTGGCGTACGACCGCCTCGGGGGCGACGAGGACACGGTGGCCGGCGGCCGTGGCACGCCAGCACAGGTCGACGTCGTCGCGCATCAGGGGCAGGCGTCGGTCGAAGCCGCCGAGCTGGTCGAAGACGTCGCGGCGCACGAGCATGCCGGCGGTGGAGACGGCCAGCACGGGCCGGACGTGGTCGTGCTGGCCCTGGTCCTGTTCGCGGCGGTCCAGGCCGGTCCAGCGGCGCCCGGAGTGGGCGATGGTGACGCCGACCTCGAGCAGCTGCCGCTTGTCGTACCAGCCGCGGAGCTTGGGGCCCACGACGGCGACGTCGTCCCGGCCGAGCTCCAGCTCGTTCTCCACGACCCTCAGCAGCTGGGCCAGGGCGTCGGGTTCGGGGGCGCAGTCGTCGTGCAGCAGCCACAGCCACTGCACCGGCTCTCCGTGCGGGAGCTCGGGCAGGTCGTAGGCGTCGTCGCGCCACGAGCGCGTGACGGGGTCCCAGCCGCTGGGCCGCTTCAGGTACGGCAGCTCCTCGGGGGTGAGGAGGGGCGCGCTGCGGTTGGCCTCCTCGACGGCCTGGCCGAAGCCGGTGCGGCGGGCCAGGTGCAGCACGTGGTCCGGTCCGAGGGCCTCGGTGACCAGCTGCGCGGACTCGTCCGCGCTGCCGGTGTCGGCGGCCATGGCGAACTGGACGGGGCGCTCCTGGCCGAGCAGCCCGGCGAGCGCGTCGGGCAGCCAGCGGGCGCCGTCGTGGGAGACGAGGACCGCGGTCACCACATGACGCGGAAACTCGGGAGTGGCAGCGTCGTGAGCTGCCGTGTGGCTGTGCACGGACATCGAGGTACGGGCCCCGGTTCGGTGGACTGCGGTGGACGCCTGTGCCCCCAGGGGACAGCGGGGCGTCTCGGACGAGCGCCCACACTATCGGCTGGGCATGGGGACGGCCCGCCGCCTGTGGACAACCCACCTGCGACGGGCCGTAAGTCCCGTATGTGCGTGCCGTGTGGCACCGACCGGTCAGACGGCCGCCTTCTTCAGGCGGCGGCGCTCCCGCTCGGACAGGCCGCCCCAGATGCCGAACCGCTCGTCGTTCGCGAGGGCGTACTCGAGGCACTCGGAGCGGACTTCACAGGACAGGCAGACCTTCTTGGCCTCGCGGGTGGAGCCACCCTTCTCGGGGAAGAAGGACTCGGGGTCGGTCTGGGCGCACAGCGCGCGCTCCTGCCAGCCGAGTTCCTCGTCCGCGTCGTCGACCAGCAGTTGCTGCACCAGCTCGGTCATGTGCGCCCCTCGTCTGTCTTTCGCGTCCCCGTGATCTAGCCGTTACCGATGTCGGCTGAACGACACGAGTGAAATTACAAGTGTGCTGCTCCGGGCGAGTCAAGCCGAGATCTGCTATTGGGCCCCTTATTCACTCTGCGGAACCAAGGCCTAGCAGAAAGTGTTCAAATCGCCATAAACCTTGACAAGCAGATAGGGCCCGGGGGAACTTCCGACCCGCGCAGGACCTGTACGGAGAAGGACGCCCAGAACTTCGATCCCGTTCCGCGCGCCCGGTTGTGCGCCATGTGTCCCGGTAGACCTCTGAACAAACCTTTCACCTCACAGATGGACCGGATGAGGTGAAACATGTCCCACATGTCGGTGTCGAGTTGACAGTGCCGGGTGTGAGCCGCTGTCCTTGTGGGCATGCTCGCGAACTCGGCACTCACCACGACCCGCACCGCCGGGTCCCACGGTGCTGCCCGCGCGCGCTGTAGCTGTTGCTGTCCCAGCTGTTGAGCGACACCCGCTCCGGCTGAAGCCGAGTCGCCCTGCGACTCGGCTCTTCTGTTCCCCTCTGACCTTCTTTCACTGAGGAACCAGCGCATCCCATGAACAGCGACAACGACCTCCAGATCGCCGGCGACATCCTCGAGGTACCGCACCTGCTCCAGGCCCCGCGCGAGCACCCGGCCACCGTCGCCGAGTTCGTCGGCCTGGCCCGCTCCATCGCCGCCGACCGCTCCCAGTGGGAGCACCTGGTGCAATACGACGCCACGTCGCGCTGGTACCACCGGCTGCGCACCGGGCCGGGGTACGAGGTGTGGCTGCTTTCCTGGGTGCCCGGTCAGGGCAGCGGTCTGCACGACCACGGCCGGTCCTCCGGGGTGCTGACCGTCCTGGACGGCGAACTGACCGAGCGGACGGAGCGCGGCACGCGCGCGCTGGGGACGGGCTCGCAGCGGGTGTTCGCGCCGGGTTATGTGCACGAGGTCGTCAACGACGCCCTGGAGCCGGCGGTCACCCTGCACGTCTACTACCCGGGCCTGACGGAGATGCCGATGTACACCGCGTGCACCGCGGCCCCCGCGACGTACGACGAGGTGGACGTCGTCACCGCCTGACGCGTTGTCGTACCGGCCTGCAAGACTTGCCCCCATGCGCATTGTGGTTCTGGCAGGCGGCATCGGTGGTGCCCGGTTCCTGCGCGGTCTGAAGCAGGCCGCGCCGGACGCGGACATCACGGTCATCGGCAACACCGGGGACGACATCCACCTCTTCGGGCTGAAGGTCTGCCCGGACCTCGACACGGTGATGTACACGCTCGGCGGCGGCATCAACGAGGAGCAGGGCTGGGGCCGGGCCGACGAGACCTTCCATCTCAAGGAGGAGCTCGCGGCGTACGGCGTGGGGCCGGAGTGGTTCGGACTGGGCGACCGGGACTTCGCCACGCACATCGTGCGGACGCAGATGATCGGCGCCGGGTTTCCGCTCAGCGCGGTCACCGAGGCGCTCTGCGACCGCTGGCAGCCGGGCGTGCGGCTGATCCCGATGTCCGACGACCGGGTGGAGACGCACGTGGCCGTCGAGGTGGACGGCGAGCGCAAGGCGATCCACTTCCAGGAGTACTGGGTGCGGCTGCGGGCCTCGGTCCCGGCGGAGGCGATCGTGCCGGTGGGCGCGGAGCAGGCCAAGCCCGCGCCGGGCGTCCTGGAGTCCATCGCCGAGGCGGACGTCATCCTCTTCCCGCCGTCCAACCCCGTCGTCTCGGTCGGCACGATCCTCGCGGTGCCCGGCATCCGCGAGGCGATCGCCGAGGCCGGGGTGCCGGTGGTCGGTCTCTCCCCCATCGTCGGGGACGCGCCCGTGCGCGGGATGGCCGACAAGGTGCTCGCCGCGGTGGGCGTGGAGTCGACGGCCGCGGCGGTGGCCGAGCACTACGGCTCGGGGCTGCTGGACGGCTGGCTCGTCGACACCGTGGACGCGGGCTCGGTGGACCGGATCGAGACGGCGGGCATCCGCTGCCGGGCCGTACCGCTGATGATGACGGACCTCGACGCGACCGCCGAGATGGCCCGCGAGGCACTCGCGCTGGCAGAGGAAGTACGCGCGTCATGACCACGGACGGTTTCCGCGCCTGGGCCGTGCCCGGCCTTCCCGAGATAGCGCCCGGCGACGACCTCGCCAAGCTCATCGCCGCCGCCGAGCCCGGGCTCGCCGACGGTGACGTCCTCCTCGTCACCTCCAAGATCGTCTCCAAGGCGGAGGGCCGGGTCGTCGAGGCGGCCGACCGGGAGGCGGCGATCGACGCCGAGACGGTCCGCGTGGTGGCCAGACGCGGCGCCCTGAGGATCGTCGAGAACCGGCAGGGCCTGATCATGGCGGCGGCCGGGGTCGACGCCTCCAACACCCCCGCCGGCACGGTCCTCCTGCTGCCCGAGGACCCGGACGCTTCCGCCCGCGCGATCCGCGAAGGACTGCGCGACCTGCTCGGCGTCGACGTCGGGGTCCTCGTCACCGACACCTTCGGGCGGCCGTGGCGCGCCGGGCTCACGGATGTGGCGATCGGCGCGGCGGGTGTGCGGGTGCTCGACGACCTGCGGGGCGGCACGGACGCGCACGGCAATCCGCTCAGCGCGACCGTCGTCGCCACGGCCGACGAACTCGCCGCCGCCGGCGACCTGGTGAAGGGCAAGGCCGCCGGGCTGCCCGTCGCGGTCGTGCGGGGGCTCGCGCATGTGGTGGCCGAGGAGCACGGGGAGGGGGCGGGTGCCATGGTGCGCGACGCGCGCGACGACATGTTCCGGCTGGGCACCTCCGAGGCGATCCGGCAGGCGGTGACCCAGCGCCGTACGGTGCGGGCCTTCACCGACGAGCCGGTCGACCCCGGCGCGGTGCGCCGCGCGGTCGCCGCGGCCGTGACGGCTCCGGCGCCGCACCACACGACGCCGTGGCGTTTCGTGCTGCTGGAGTCCGCGGAGTCACGGACCCGGCTGCTGGACGCGATGCGGGACGCCTGGATCGGTGACCTGCGGCGGGACGGCAAGAGCGAGGAGTCGATCGCCAAGCGGGTGAAGCGCGGGGATGTGCTGCGCAACGCGCCGTACCTGGTGGTGCCGTGTCTCGTGATGGACGGCTCGCACGACTACGGCGATCCGCGGCGGGACGGCGCCGAGCGGGAGATGTTCGTCGTCGCGACCGGGGCCGGGGTGCAGAACTTCCTCGTCGCACTGGCCGGCGAGCGGCTGGGGTCGGCGTGGGTGTCCTCGACGATGTTCTGCCGGGACGTGGTGCGCGAGGTGCTCGGGCTGCCCGGCGACTGGGATCCGATGGGGGCGGTCGCGGTCGGGCATCCGGCGCGGGAGCCGGGGCCGCGTCCGGACCGGGACGCGGGGATGTTCATCGAGGTGCGGTGAGGGCGGCACCGTACCTCTAGGCTCGAGGGGACCCTCGTAGGACTCTCGCGGGCCCTCTCCCTCTCTCCCGGGACTTCATTCGTGGCTGGACGGTTCACTCCGCGGCCCACGCGTACGACCGTGCGCGGCGGGCATGTCGCCGTGCCCGGGGGCGTGCCGCGGCAGGTGGCGGCGCCGGGGCGGGTGCGGACGTGGGTGCCCGAGGGGCCGCTGGATCTGGGGCTTGTGCTCGGGCCGTTGCGGCGGGGGCCCGCCGATCCGACGTTCCGGGCGCTGCCGGACGGGTCGGTGTGGCGGGCCAGTCTCACGCCTGCCGGGCCGGGGACGCTGCGGGTCACCGCGGCCGGTGGCCAGGTGCGCGGGGAGGCGTGGGGGCCGGGCGCGGAGTGGCTGCTCGACGGGTTGCCGTCGTTGCTCGGGGCGGCCGACGACCCGTCCGCGTTCGCGCCCCGGCACCGGTTGCTGGCCTCGGCGCAGCATCGGCGGCCGGGGCTGCGGCTGACGCGGACGGGGCTGGTGCTGGAGTCGCTGATCCCGTCGATCCTCGAGCAGAAGGTGACGACCGACGAGGCGTACCGGGCGTGGCGGTCGCTGGTCCGCAAGTACGGCGAGCCGGCGCCGGGGCCCGCGGCCGGTGGACGGCTGTTCGTGATGCCCGCTCCCCGGACGTGGGCGTTGATCCCGTCCTGGGAGTGGCATCGGGCCGGGGTCGACAACAAGCGGGCGTCGACGATTCTGCGGGCGGTCCGGGTCGCCGCCCGGCTGGAGCAGGCGATGGCGATGGAGCCGGCCGAGGCGCAGGCCAGGCTGGAGGTCGTGCCGGGAATCGGGCCGTGGACATCCGCGGAGGTCGTGCAGCGCAGCCATGGGGCGGCGGACGCGGTGACCGTGGGGGATCTGCATCTGCCGGGGATCGTCGGGTGGGCGCTGGCCGGGGACCGGGACGCGGACGACTCCATGATGCTGTCGCTGCTGGAACCGTATGCCGGGCAGCGGCATCGGGCGGCGCGGTTGATCCTGTTGAGCGGGCGGACGCCGGCGCGGCGGGCTCCGCGGATGCCGCGGGGGGACATCGGGCGACTGTGACCGGGGGCGGCCGGCCCCGGGCGTTTTTCGCCCCCGCCGCCCCTACCCGTCCCATCCTCCAGGGGCGCCGCCCCTTCGACCCCGATCCCTGGGGGCTCGGCCCCCAGACCCCCGACGGCCCCGAAAGGGCCTCGTCCGCAAACTCCCCCAGAGGGGGCACCCCCGGGACGGGCTGTCCTCTACTGGTCCGAGGAGAAGCGCACCGCGCCTGCCGGGATGCGTGCGTCGCACCACACCCGGGCGCCCTCGCGCAGTTCGTTGTCGGCGCCGATCACCGCGCCGTCGCCGATGACCGTGCCGGTGAGGACCGAGCGCTCGCCCACGCGGGCCCGGGTCCCGATCAGGGAGTCGGTGATGACGGCGCCGGGTTCGATGACCGCGCCGGGGAGGATCGTGCTGCCGAAGACGCGGGCGCCCTCGGCCACGAAGGCGCCCTCGCCGACCACGGTGCCGCCCGTCAGTTTGGCGTCGGCGGCCACCCGTGCCGTGGGCAGGACGAGACGGTCGCCGCAGCGGCCGGGGACCGCCGGGGAGGGGGCGCGGCCGAGGACGAGGTCCGCCGAGCCTCGTACGAAGGCGGCGGGGGTGCCGAGGTCCAGCCAGTACGTCGAGTCGACCATGCCCTGGAGGTGGGCTCCGGCCGCGAGGAGGCCGGGGAACGTCTCGCGTTCCACCGAGACCGGGCGGCCTGCCGGGATCGTGTCGATCAGGGAGCGGCGGAAGACGTAGGCGCCCGCGTTGATCTGGTCGGTGACGATCTCCTCGGGGGTCTGCGGCTTCTCCAGGAAGGCCAGTACCCGGCCCGACGGGTCGGTGGGGACCAGGCCGTACGCCCGGGGGTCCGTCACCTTCGTCAGATGGAGGGAGACGTCCGCGTTCGTCGACTCGTGGGTGGCGACCAGCGCCCTGATGTCCAGGCCCGTCAGGATGTCGCCGTTGAAGATCAGGACCGGGTCGTCCGGTGCGGAGTGCAGCCGGGACGCCACGTTGCGGATCGCGCCGCCCGTGCCCAGCGGCTCGTCCTCCGTCACGTACTCGATGTGGAGGCCGAGTGCCGAGCCGTCGCCGAAGTACGGCTCGAAGACCTCCGCCAGATAGGACGTGGCGAGGACGATGTGGTCCACGCCCGCCGCTCTGGCTCTCGCCAGCTGGTGTGTGAGGAAGGGGACCCCGGCCGCGCGCACCATGGGCTTCGGCGTGTGCACGGTGAGCGGGCGCAGCCTCGTGCCCTTGCCGCCGACCAGGAGGATCGCTTCTGTCACCTGTAGTCTCCGCTTCCTGCCGGTGACCGGCCGAACTGTCTTTCGACCGGTCAGTGTATGCAGACCGTTGTGCGGCGCTTTCGGCGGCAGCGCGGTACTCCGCCCCAGGCCCCCGACGGCGGTGGAGATGGCTGAACGCGGTCCCCCGGTTCCCCTAACGCCCCTGGTAGTCGGCCGCGCTCGAACGGGCCGAGCCGAGCTTGCGGTAGAGCTCCTTGCCGGGGCAGGCGGTGGAGAAGCCGTCCCGGTGACCGGAGATCACGTTCAGGCGTACCTTCTTGCCTTTTCGGTAGAGATTGCCACCACCGGACTTCAGGTATGTCTTGCCGCTCGGATTGGCGCCGTAGAGACCGAGCTTCCACGCCGTCAGCCGGGCGATCCCCCGCACGGCGGCGGCTTTGGGACGGGAGGAGCCGAAGCTGCCGAGAACGGCGATCCCCATGCTGTTGGTGTTGAAACCGAGCGTGTGGGCGCCCAGGACCGGCTTCGCCACGCCGCCGGCACGACCCTCGTAGATCTTTCCGCACTTGTCGACGAGGAAGTTGTAGCCGATGTCACGCCATCCCATGCTCTGGACGTGGTAGCGGTAGATACCGCGAATGACGGAGGGCGCCTGCGAACACTTGTAGGTGTTGCCGGTGGCGGTGTGGTGGACGAAGGCCGCCTTGACCTTCTTCGTGTAGACGAAGGTCTTCTCGCGCAGGCCCTCGTTCGCGCCCCAGCCGCGCCGGGTGACGATACGCGGGCGCGGGCCGATGTACGGCTTGACCCGCTGCTGCTCCGTCAGTTCGCCGGCCCGCAGGGTGAGCAGTTCCCGTTCGGTCCGCGCACGGTCGAGGGCGGGGATCTCCAGGGCGCCGAGGGGGGCGAGGTCGGCGTTGGCGGCTGAGGCGGTGACGGGCCCGGTGCCGAGCGAGCCGGCGCGCGCTCCGCTCACCGGCGGGCCCTCGGGAGCCGAGGCCTCCCCGGGGTCCACGAGTTCCAGACGCAGACCCGGCGGCAGGACGCCCGGCGAGGCGGCACGCTCGTCGCCGCCCGCACGCACGCGTACCTCGACGCCGTCCGAGTCCCCCACCCACAGCGGTGCCGTCCCCCCGCGCACCCGGCCCGAGGTGCGCTCGGCCGTGCCGGGGTCGGCGCCGTCGTCGGCGTAGTGCGTCTCCACGTCCTGCCAGTCGGACCAGGTGCCGGACGTGACGGCACGCGTGCGTACCTGGACGCTGCCGTCCAGGGCGGTGTCCGGGTCGTCCCAGACGACGCCGACCATCGAGAAGCGGCGCACATCGCGGGCCGGCAGGCCCTGTTCGGCGGCGGGGCCGAGGGCTCGGTCGCGGCCCAGGGGGGCGAGGGGCAGGGACTGGGTGCTGCCGGGGACGAACACTTCCGCGTTCGGCGCCGGGCGCGCGACGGTCGCGGCGGCGGGTGGGCCCGGCGGAAGAGCCAGAGCGGCCGCGCAGGTGACACCGATCGAGGAAGCAAGGAATCCACGCATGCCAACGATCGTGGACACAGCCTGACATTTCCGCCATTCAGGAATTGACGGACCGTCGGGTCCCGTTCCCCCGAACCGGCGACCCCGCCCCTCGTTGCGCGGCGTCGCCCCCGCGTACGCTTGCGCGGGTGACCACCACCGACCGCACCCCTGCCGACCTGCTGCGTTCCGCGCTCGCCGCGGACGCCGGACGCCCCCTGGTGACCTTCTACGACGACGCCACCGGCGAGCGCGTCGAACTGTCCGTGGCCACCTTCGCCAATTGGGTGGCCAAGACCGCCAATCTGCTCCAGGGCGAGCTGTCCGCTGAACCCGGCGACCGGGTCGCGCTGCTGCTGCCCGCGCACTGGCAGACGGCGGTGTGGCTGCTGGCCTGCTCGTCGGTGGGCGTGGTCGCGGACGTGGGCGGCGACCCCAAGGCCGCCGACATCGTGGTGAGCGGCCCGGACACGCTGGACGCCGCCCGGGCCTGCTCCGGCTCGCGCATCGCGCTCGCGCTGCGCCCGCTGGGCGGCCGGTTCCCCCAGACGCCGGACGGCTTCGCCGACTACGCCGTCGAGGTGCCGGGACAGGGCGACCGCTTCGCGCCGTTCACGCCGGTCGACCCCGAGGAGCCGGCGCTCGTCGTGGCCGGACGGGAGTTCAGCGGCGCCGAGGTCGTCGAGCGGGCGGCCGCGGAAGCCCCCGGCCTGGGGCTGACGGGACCGAGGGCGCGGCTGCTCTCGGGGAGGCCGTACGACACCTGGGAGGGGCTCAGCGCCGGGCTCTACTCCCCGCTGGCCACCGGCGGGTCGGTGGTGCTGTGCCGGCATCTGGAGCGGCTGGGTGAGGAGTCGCTGGCCCAGCGGATCGAGAGCGAGCGGGTGACGGCGACCGCGCGCTGAGCGGGGCGGTCGTTCGTCCGCGGGCCCATCGTGGCCGGTCGCGCAGGTGTCCGCGCCGCCCGCTCGAAAGTGCCCGCACTCCCCCGTCCGGCCCACCACCGTCCGCCCCAGCCCTCCCATCCACGCCATGGTCGTAGGAGCAGCCGCAGTCGACGCTCGTACGCCATGAGGGGTGGATCCGGACGTGACCGACACCGCTGGTACGCCCTCGGCAGGCTCCCTCGGTCCGGGAGCGGGGGCGTCCGCGACCGGGAACGGGTTGATACGACGGCGTCGGCGGCGGTGGCTGCGGTACGGGGCGGTCGCGGTGGCCGTCACGGTGGTGGCCGGTGTGGGGGCCGGGTGGGCGGTGTACGCGAAGCTGGACGGCAACATCACGCCGGACAACGCGGCGGCCGCCGAGCTCGCCCGGTACGAGAAGGAGCGGCCCACCGCGCTCGTCAAGGACGCGCTGAACATCCTGCTGATCGGGTCGGACTCACGGTCCGGGGACGGGAACGCGCGGTACGGGCGGGACTCGGGGACCGAGCGGTCGGACACCACCATCCTGCTGCACCTCGCCGCCGGGCGGCGCAGCGCCACCGGGGTCTCGCTCCCCCGCGATCTGATGGTGGACGTGCCCGCCTGCCGGCAGCGGGACGGCAGCCGCTCCGAGCCGACGTTCGCGATGTTCAACTCCGCCTTCCAGAAGGGCGGTTCGGCCTGCACCATCCGAACCGTCGAGAACCTCACGGGAGTTCGCATCGACCATCACGTGGTCGTCGACTTCCACGGCTTCAAGGACATGGTCGACGCGATCGACGGCGTACGGATCTGTCTGGACGAGCCCATCCACGACAAGGCCGCCAAGCTGAACCTGCCGGCGGGCAGGGTGACACTCAGCGGCGAGCAGGCCCTCGGGTACGTGCGGGCCCGAAAGTCGCTCGGCGACGGCAGCGACACCGACCGGATGGACCGCCAGCAGCGCTTCCTCGCGGCGCTCGTCAACAAGGTGCAGAGCAATGACGTCCTGCTGAACCCGGTGAAGCTCTATCCCTTGCTGGACGCGGCGACCTCGTCGCTCACCACCGACCCGGATCTGGCCCACTTGCACGGTTTGTACGACCTCGTCCGCGGGATGCGCGACATCCCCACCGCACGTGTGCAATTTCTGACCGTCCCCAGGGAGTCGTACGCCCACGACGCCAATCGCGACCAACTCGTACAGGCCGACGCCGAGAAGCTGTTCGAACGGCTCCGCAAGGATCAGCCGGTGGCGGTCGCCGAGGAAGTTCCACAGGATTCCGCGACAAAAAGCCCCAATTCGAGCGACGGTTCGCAAGAAGAAGCGGATTCCCATGAGGAGTCGTACGCCAACGACTACTCCGAGTACGGAGCCCGCTACGACGGCAAATCCGGCACGAAGCGGCCCGATGAGCCCGTCGCGGCCGTTTCGCCCGCGCCGACGTTCCGCGGAAACACCGCCGCCGAGGACACCTGCAAGTAAAGCGATTGCCAAGGCGACGTACAGGTGTTCAAGGAAATGGGGCGGATTGACCAGTTGTAGGGACGTGGAATTTGTCACCGTCGTCGCTTGACGATGAACTGGCCGGATAGTGTGAGCGATCCTGCGCATCCGGCCATCAGGACTTCCTGGGGTCGGGCACAGGGTGACCGAGACCCGAGCGCCTTTGAGGGGGAAGGCGCCGCGTGGCCCCGACGGAGGATTCAGACAACCGTGGACGCGCAAGGCCGTGGGCGGGCGGACGACATCGACCCCGCAGACCAGTGGGTGCTCAATCCGACCACTGGCGAATACGAACTGCGACTGACTCCTTCCGCACCGCAATCACCGGTGCCAGGACCTCGTAGATCCGCTCCCCGCTCCGGCGGCGGAGGAGGCTCCGCGGGCGGAGCGACGCGCAGCAGGTCGGCGGCCCCGGGCCGTACGGCACCCGCCGAGGCGCCCGGCCGTGACGTGCCGCCGCCCCGCAGACGCCGTGGCGCGCCCGAGGAACCGCTGCCGGGCCGGCGCAACCGGCGGCCGGTCAAGAAGAAGTCGAAGGCCAAGAAGGCCGTCGTGTGGACCGGCGGCGTCATGGCGTTCGTCCTGATCGGCACGGCCGGTGCGGCCTATCTGTACCTCAAGCACCTCGAGGGCAACGTCACCACCGAGGACGTCGGCAACGTGGCGGATGACGGCTTCAGCAAGGACGAGGCCTTCAACATCCTGATCATCGGCACCGACAGGCGGACCGGCGCGGGCAACGAGGGCTACGGCGACAAGGGGAGCGTCGGGCACGCCGACACCAACATCCTGCTGCACGTCTCCAAGGACCGTACGAACGCGACCGCGATGAGCATCCCGCGGGACCTGATCGTCGACGTGCCCGACTGTGACGGCAAGGACGGCGCGGTCATCCCGGGCACCCAGGACAAGCGCTTCAACACCAGCCTCGGCCAGGACGGCCGCAACCCCGGCTGCACCATGAAGACGGTCGAGGAGCTCACCGGCATCGACGTGAACCACTTCGCGATGGCCGACTTCAACGCGGTGAAGACGCTGACGAGCGCGGTGGGCGGGGTGGAGGTCTGTCTCGCCAAGGACGTCAACGACCCCGACTCGCATCTGAACCTGTCGGCCGGCAAGCACACCATCGAGGGCGAGCAAGCACTCGCCTTCGTCCGCACCCGGCACAGCTTCGGCAACCAGGGCGACCTGGACCGCATCAAGGTCCAGCAGCAGTTCATGAGTTCGCTGATGCGCAAGATGACCTCGGGCGACACCCTCACCAGCCCCACGAAGCTGATAAAGCTGGCCAACGCCGCCACCAAGGCGCTCACCGTCGACAAGGGCATCGGCAAGGCCAGCACGCTCAAGGACGTGGCGCTGGAGCTGAAGAAGGTGCCGATGAAGAACATCACCTTCACCACGGTCCCGGTCAAGGACAACCCGGCCGAGGTGGTCAAGGCGACCGTCGTGCCCCTTGAGCCGAACGCCTCGCAGGTCTTCAACATGATCAAGAGTGACACCTCCTTCACCGCGGTCAAGGCCAAGGAGAAAAAGGAGAAGGCCGCCGTCGCCGCCCGGCTGAAGGGCACCAAGTCGGACGCCTCCGAGGTGCGGGTGCGGATCCTCAACGGCGGGGCTCCGGGCGGCAGCGCCCAGGAGGAGCTCACCTACCTCCAGACCGAGGCGGGTGTGTCCAAGTCGGAGAACGCGGGCAACGCGGAGAAGGCGCTGAAGAAGACGACCCTCGAGTACGCCCCGGACCAGGCGGACCAGGCCCGCAGGCTGGCCGCGATCATGGGGCTCTCCGGATCGGCGATGAAGCCGGGCGAGAGCGTCACCAACTCCCAGGGCCTGCCGACCATGACGCTGACGCTGGGCGAGGACTTCAAGGGGGCCGGGGTGAAGTTGAACTCCTCCTCGGCGGCGGTTCCGAACGTGGACAAGACCACGGCCAACGAGGTCAAGTGCGCGAGTTGACCATGTGAAGCGTGTGACCTGACAGGCCTGTCGTACGTCTAACAGGGCGTGACGGCAGGCCTGTTCAGTGCTGTCAGGGTGGGGAGGGGACGGGGAGATGACCCAGAACAGTGTGCAGGGGGAAAGGACGCGAGAGGGCGTCCCGCAGGCTCGGGAGGGGGCCGCGGAGGGGAACGGGAGCGGAAGCAGGCACGGCAGACGCCGGGCACGGCCGCGCCGTAAACACCGCGTGCTGAGATGGTCCGCGACGACGCTGTCGGTGCTGATACTCGGCACGGCCGGCGCCGGATACCTGTACTACCAGCACCTCAACGGCAACCTCGGCACGGGTGAGCGCAGCAGCGGCGACTCCAAGGCGAAGAAGAGCGCGCCGAACGCGGCCGGGCAGACCCCGCTGAACATCCTGCTGATCGGCTCCGACAGCCGTGCCTCCGCCGAGAACGTGAAGCTCGGCGGCAGCAAGGACAGCCGCGGCAACCCGCCGCTGGGGGATGTGCAGATGCTCATCCACCTGGCCGCGGACCGGAAAAGCGCCGCCGTGGTGACCGTCCCGCGCGACACCCGGGTGCCCATCCCCGAGTGCACCGACCCGGAGACGGACGAGGTCTACCCGGCGACGACCAGAGAGATCATCAACACCACGCTGGGCCGCGGCGGGGCCGGCTGCACGCTGGCGACCTGGCAGAACCTCACCGGGGTCTACATCGACCACTGGATGACGATCGACTTCGCCGGCGTGGTGCGCATGGCGGACGCCGTCGGCGGCGTCGAGGTCTGTGTGAACCAGAACGTCCACGACCGCCCGCTGCCCGGTGTGCCCGGCGGCTCCGGCCTCAAGATGAAGGCCGGCCGCAAGGAGGTCAAGGGCGAGGAGGCACTCCAGTGGCTGCGCACCCGGCACGCGTGGGGCAGTGACCCGCTGCGGGCGAAGGCCCAGCACATGTACATGAACTCGATGATCCGCACGCTGAAGAAGCAGAACGTCTTCACCGACGGCGGGCGCCTGATGGACCTGGCCGAGGCGGCCACGAAGTCGCTGGACGTCTCCGAGGAGATCGGCAGCGTGAAGAAGCTGTACGACCTCAGCAAGCAGCTCAAGTCGGTGCCGGCGGACCGGATCACCATGACGACGATGCCGAACATCGAGGATCCGCAGGACAGGAACCACCTGGTCCCGTTGGAGGCCGACGCCGAGAAGCTGTGGCAGATGCTCCGCGACGACGTGCCCTTCGACGACAACGGGACGGACTCGGGGAAGAAGAAGCCCAAGGAGAAGGTCTCCGACGATCCGGCGGCGGCGGACGGCGAGATCGGCGTCCTGGTGCAGAACGCCACGCGGTCCTCCTCGCTCGGTCCGGTCGACGGACGGGCGCGGACCGTCAGCGGGCTGCTGACGGAGAAGGGCTTCGCCCGCGCGTCGGCGGACACCACGTCGGGGCTCGCCGAGGAGCGGACCGTGGTGCGCTTCCCGAGCGCGGATCTGGAGGGCGATGCCCAGCGGATCGCCAAGTCGCTCGGGATTCCGCTGAGTTCGGTGAAGAAGTCGACGGACGTCTCCGGGGTCACCCTGATCGTGGGCGCCGACTGGCGCGAGGGCACCACGTATCCGAAGAAGTCCGACCCGAGGGCCGGGGACCTGCCGTCGACCTCCGACGAGCTCAACGGGGCGGACAGCAGCAAGTGCATGGACGTGTACAAGCCGTACCGCTGGTAGCGGCCGGCGTCCTGAAACTGTTCGGCCGAGCCGGCTTCCCGGACCCCACAGCAAACTCCTAACTGGCTGCAGAATGATGAAGCGTGGTCAGGTTCCGGGGCTTGAACAGCGCTTCGACAGCGTATTCGACAACGGTTCTCGCGTACGCTTCCGACGAGGCGGACCAGGCACACAGCCGACCGCCGGGCTGGGGAGGCTCGGCAGTCCGTCAGGCGCAGGGTGGGGAGGGCAGGGAGTTGGCGCAAAGTGTGCGCGGCGAGGTTCCCGCGGTGGAGGACACGATGTCCCTCACGCCGCAGGATCCCGGGCCGCCGGCCGGACACGGCGAGAGACGGCGCGGGAAAGACGGCCGACGACGGGCGCGCCGCGCCCTGCGCTGGTCCGCGCTCGTGCTGTCGGTGGTGATACTCGGCACCGCGGGCGCCGGGTATCTGTACTACCGGCACCTCAACGGCAACATCAAGAAGGACGACCTGAACCTCGGCAACGAGAAGGACAGGGCGGCCAAGACGGAGGCGAACGCCGCCGGGCAGACCCCTCTGAACATCCTGCTGATCGGCTCCGACGCGCGGAACAGCAAGGAGAACCAGAAGCTCGGCGGTGCCAAGGACACGTACAACACCGCGCCGCGCGCGGACGTCCAGATGCTGTTGCACGTCTCGGCGGACCGCTCCAACATGTCGGTGGTCAGCATGCCGCGCGACACCCTGGTCGACATACCCGAGTGCACGGACCCCGACACCGAGAAGACCTACTCGGCGCTCACCTCGGCGATGACGAACGACTCCCTCGGCCGCGGCGGCCCCGGCTGCACGGTGGCGACCTGGGAGAAGCTCACCGACATCCACATCGACCACTTCATCATGGTCGACTTCGCGGGCGTGGTGTCGATGGCGGACGCCATCGGCGGCGTACCGGTCTGCGTGGACGCCAACATCCACTCGCACACCTCCTCGGGCAAGGGCTCGGGCCTGAAGCTGGAGGAGGGCACCACGTACATCAAGGGCGAGCAGGCCCTCCAGTGGCTGCGCACGCGGTACGGCTTCGAGGACAACACCGACATCGCGCGGGCCAAGGCCCAGCACCAGTACATGAACTCGATGGTCCGCGAGCTGCGCGAGAACGCGACACTGAGCAGCCCGAACAAGCTGCGCAAGCTCGCCGAGACGGCCACCGAGGCGTTGACGGTGGACGACGGACTGGGCAGCGTGACGAAGCTGTACGACCTGAGCAACGAGCTGCGGAAGGTCCCCAGCAAGCGCATCACCATGACGACGATGCCGTGGCAGTACGCCTCGGACGGCAACCGGGTGGTGCCCAAGCCGGAGGAAGCGGAGAAGGTGTTCCGGCTGGTCCGTGAGGACATCGCGCTCGACGGCAAGGACAAGAAGAAGGCAGCGGACGAGACCTCCGACGACCCGGCCGCCGCGGACGACAAGATCGCCGTCCAGGTGCAGAACGGCACCCGCACCAGCACGCAGTCGGCGGTCACGGGGCGGGCAGGCGATGTGACCGAACTCCTCGTCGGCAAGGGGTTCACCGCGGCCAGGTCGGACTCCTCGGCGGCGCCCAGCCAGGCCAAGACGGTCGTCCGCTACCCGAGCGCCGACCTGGAGGGCGATGCCCAGCGGATCGCCAAGTCCCTGGGGATTCCGATGAGTTCGGTGAAGAAGTCGACGGACGTCTCCGGGGTCACCCTGGTCGTCGGCGCGGACTGGCGCTCGGGTACGGCCTACAAGGCCCCGGCGGAGGACGACGCGCTGCCCGAGTCGGAGGACACCTTCAACGGCGCGGACACCAAGGCCTGCATGCACGTCAATCCCGACTTCACCTGGTAGCCGAAGCTCCACCCAACTCGCCCACGGCGAAGGCCCCTTCCCCCGCGGAAGGGGCCTTCGCCGTTCATGAAATGATCATGTCGGTTCTGCAGTGACACCTGACAGGAGCTCAACCATGCTCACTCTCAAGCGAATCGGCTCCGCGGTGGCCGTCCTCGGCCTCACGGCGGCCGGCACGATCGCCGCCACCGGAAGCGCCTCGGCGGCCTCGTACGCCGGTACCTGCGGGTCCGGCTACAGCGTGATCGACACCATGGACGTCGGCGACGGAACCGCCTACCTCACCTACAGCGGCGCCACCGGCAAGAACTGTGTCGTCACCGTCAGCGACACCCAGGGGACGCCCATGGTCCTGGGCGCCAACCTGCGGCTGCACCGCACCGACGCCGTGTGGAAGTCCAGCGAGGAGGACTCCGGCACCTTCAAGTACTACGCGGGCCCGCTGTACCTCTCCGCCGCGGACAAGTGCATCGACTGGGGCGGCCGCGCGGCCTCCAACTACACACGCATCGACTACGGCGTCCACTGCGGCTGAGCCGCGGACCACGAAGGCCCCCTCCCGGCGCGGGAGGGGGCCTTCGACGCGTTCAAGGCCGTCCTAGGCCTCCGTCAGCACCGCCGGCCGCCGCGAGGCGATGACCTTCTTCGCCAGTGACTTCGGGCTGGTCAGGAAGCCGAAGCCCCAGCACATGTGCATGGTGGCGAGCGCGACGGGGATCTGCAGCCGCGCCTTCAACGGCAGGCCCTTGCCGGCGGGCAGCGACCCGAGGGCGATCGCCGCGAGATAGCCGCCGGGGACCACGAAGCCGAGCGGGGTCAGGGCCGCGCCCACCACGATCCCCGCCGCGATCGCGCACACCGCGGTCGGCGGGGCGAGGTAGCGCAGGTTGATGGAACCGGAGTGGTAGCGGGCGACGACGTGCCGCCAGCGGCCGTAGTCCTTGTACTGCTTGGCGAGCGCCTTCACCGAGGGCCTCGGGCGGTACGACACCCTGAGCTCCGGCGAGAACCAGATCAGCCCGCCCGCCTCCCTGATCCGGAAGTTCAGCTCCCAGTCCTGGGCGCGGATGAACTCCTCGTTGTAGCCGCCCTGTTGCTCCAGCGCCGCGCGCCGGAACACCCCGAGATAGACGGTCTCCGCCGGTCCGGCCTCGCCGCCCGTGTGGAACGCGGCGTTGCCGACCCCGATCTTCGAGGTCATCGCGGCGGCGACCGCGTGCTCCCAGTCGTTCTCGCCCTCGGCGTGCATGATGCCGCCGACGTTGTGCGCGCCGGTCTCCTCCAGGAGCCGTACGGCGGTCGCGATGTAGTTCGGGGAGAGCATGCCGTGGCCGTCGACGCGGACCACGATCGGATGGCGGGAGGCCTTGATCGCGGCGTTGAGGGCGGCGGGCGTGCGGCCGGTCGGGTTCGGGACCGTGTGCACACGCTTGCTGTCGGACGCAGTCTCGCGTACGAGCTCGGCGGCGATCTCGTCCGTACGGTCCTTGGACGGACCGAGGGCGATCACGACCTCCAGCTCGCCGGCGTACTCCTGCGCGAGGATCGCTTGGACGGCTCCGCGCAGATGCCGCTCCTCGTTGAGGACGGGCATGATCACAGACACGGCGGGGAGCTGCACGTCGGGCTTGGCGTTCATAGGGGGCTCACGTTACCGCGAACGGGGGACACCGATGCGCCCCGCCCAGGTGGTTCCGGCGGCCGCAGATCGTATGGGCCTACGGTGCTGATGATCCCACGTACGGCCCTCGCGGAGGTGTCCCCCATGCCCACGCCGCCCCGCCGCTCCCCCGCGCACCGGCCCCGACCACGGCCGCCCGTACGACGGCGCAAACCCCGTTGGGCCGCCCGGGTGGTCACGACGCTCTCCGTGGTGATCCTCGCCTCGGCCGGGATCGGACACGCGGTCCTGTCCAGCCTGGACGCGGACATCGCGCGCGTGGACCCCTTCAAGGACATGAAGAACCGGCCCAGAGCCGGCCACGGCATGAACGTGCTGCTGGTCGGCACCGACGGCCGGGACAAGATCACCGAGGCCGAGCGGCAGAAGTACCGGCTCGGCGGCGCCCCCTGCCACTGCACCGACACGGTCATGATCGTGCACATCTCGGAGGACCGGGAGCGCGCGAGCGTGGTGAGCCTGCCGCGCGACTCGTACGCCATGACACCGGCGCACACCGACCAGACCACCGGAAAACCGCACCACGGCCACCCCGTCAAGCTCAACGCGGCATACGCGGAGGGCGGTCCGAACCTCACCGTCCGCACGGTCGAGAACATGACCCACGTGAAGATCGACCACTACCTCGAGGTCGACTTCACCAGCTTCATGAAGACGGTCGACGTGCTCGGCGGCGTGGAGATCTGCACCGCCGACCCGCTGAAGGACGCGTACACCGGACTCGACCTCCCCGCCGGAACCCACACGCTCATGGGCGGCGAGGCCCTCCAGTACGTCCGCTCCCGGCACATCGACGGCGCCGCCGACCTCGGCCGGATGAAGCGCCAGCAGCGGTTCATGGCCGCGCTGATCGACCGGGCCACCTCCTCCGGGATCCTGCTGAACCCAATGAAGTTCCGGGACATCACCCGGGCCGTGCTCGGCTCGGTACGCGCCGACAAGGGCTTCGGCACGGACGAACTGCTGGACCTCGGGCGGGCGATGCGCAACTTCTCCCCCTCCTCCTCGGAGTTCACCACGGTCCCGATCGGGCAGATGGGATACGCCGTGAAGGGCGTCGGTTCCACCCTGAAGTGGGACCCGAAGAAGTCCGGCCGCCTCTTCCAGGCCCTGCGCGACGACAGGCCGCTGGCCGCGCACAAGCCCAGGAGCAAGGCCGTCCGCGTGGGGGTGGCCCCGCAGCAGATCCGCGTCCAGGTCGAGAACGGCACCGCCACCGCCGGTCTCGGCAAGCGCGTCGACTCCCAGCTCGCCGCGACCGGCTTCCGCACCACCCGCCAGCCGGTGACCTCCGCGAACCGCACCGTCAAGCGCACGGTCGTCGCCTACGACCCCCGCTGGGACCGCTCCGCGAAGTCCCTCGCGGCGGCCCTGCCGGGCAGCGAACTGCGGGCGGTGACGGGACAGGGACCGGTGCTGAAGGTGATCGCCGGGGCGGACTTCGAGAAGGTGCGCAAGGTGCGGGCCGAGGATCCGTATCAGGGGGAGTTCGGGGTGGTGACGGGGGACGAGGTGGGGTGCCTGTAGGGCACCCCGTCATCCCGATGGCCCTTCCCGGGGAAATGGATTATTGCCGTCCGCCCGATGGCGCCCGGCGCCGTCCGGGCGTAGGACGGAAGGGCGACGGAGCCCGGCCCGGGCCCCCGCACCCCCCAGGAGGAGCCATGACCCAGCCCGGAATGACCGCGATGAGCAAGGAGATGCAGGACTGCGTCGAGGCGTGCATGTCCTGCCACAGCATGTGCGAGGAGACCATGAGCTCCTGCATGCAGATGGGCGGCCAGGCCCAGATGCAGGTCATGCGCGCGCTCATGGACTGCGCCGAGACGACCCGGATGTGCGCGGACATGATGATGCGCCGCTCGCCGATGTCGGCCGAGATGTGCGCGATGTGCGCCAAGGCCTGTGAGATGTGCGCCGAGGCGTGTATGAGCATGCCGGACGACGAACAGATGATGCGCTGTGCCGAGGCGTGTCGGCGCTGCGCGGAGATGTGCCGGACGATGGCGGGCGCCACGATGTGAGGCGGGCCTGAGGCCGTTCCAGGGGCACCCCGCGGGGTGCCCCTGATCCTGTGTGCGGCAGGCTGCTTCCCATGACCGCCCTGCCGGTGTTCCGCTACCACCCCGACCCGCTCGCCACCGGCTCGGTGGTCCCGTCCCAGGCGCGGTGCGACTGCTGCGGGCAGCGCCGCGGGTTCGTGTACGACGGTCCGGTGTACGCCGTCGTCGATCCCGGGGCCCTGTGCCCGTGGTGCCTCGCGGACGGCAGCGCCAGTGAGCGGTACGAGGCGCAGTTCACGGAGACCGAGGGGCGGGTGCCGATGGAGGTGCGGCTCGAGGTCGACCGGCGCACCCCCGGCTTCCGCGGCTGGCAGCAGGAGCGGTGGCTGACCCACTGCGGGGACGCGGCGGCGTTCCTGGGACGGGCGGGGGCCGCGGACGTACGGCGTCACCCGGACGCCCTGGCCGGCCTTGTGGCGGAGTTCGGCGAGGAGCTCTGCGCCGCCCTGGAGGCCGACGGGCAGCCCACGGCGTACCTCTTCGCCTGCCTCCACTGCGACCGGCACCTCGCCTACGCGGACTTCACGTGAGCGGCGTCGCCGCGGCGGCTCAGTTGCCCGAGACCGTGACCGTCTCGTCGTTCTTCAGCTGCTCCACGAGGGTCTTCACCTTCGCCTTGTCCCAGACGAGGTTGCCGTTGACGGAACCGGAGATCGGCATGTTCATGGACTTGCCGTCGCCGCTGTTGACGCTCTTCATGGCCCAGAACATCTCGCCCAGGTCGAACAGGCCCATGTCCTTGTCGACGATGAGCGAGTCGAGGCCGGCGCCCATGGTCGGGTAGAGCTTGAAGGGGTTCAGGAGCGTGCCCGGGGTGGCGACCTGGTTGGCGAGGGCGGCGAGGAACTTCTGCTGGTTCTTCGTCCGGTCCAGGTCGGAGGCCCTGAGGGCGTACCGGGTGCGGACGAAGGCCAGGGCCTCCTCGCCGTTCAGGGTCTGCTTGCCCGCCTCGAAGTCGGCGCCGGACTTGGTGTCCTTCATGCCGCCCTTCGGGATGGTGATCTCGACGCCGCCCACCGCGTCCACGATGTTGGCGAAGCCCGCGAAGCCGATCTCGACGTAGTGGTCGATGCGCAGCCCGGTGTTGAACTCGACCGTGCGGACCAGCAGCTCGGGCCCGTCCTCGGCGTACGCCGCGTTGAGCTTGGTGTGCCGGCCCGTGCCCTTGTACGTCTTGCCGGACTCGGAGCCGACGAACGACGGGATCTCCACGTCCGAGTCACGCGGCAGGGAGATCAGCGTGTCGCCGTTGCTGCCGGTGTGCAGGATCATCATCGAGTCCGTGCGCTTGCCCTCGGCGGACCCGGTGTGCAGCTTCTTCTTCTCCTCGGCGGACATGCCGGCACGGCTGTCGGAACCGACGATCAGGTAGTTCGTGCCCTCGCCCGCGTCCGGCCGGTCGATGACCTTGGAGAGGTCGACCTCGCGGTTGAGCTTGGAGTCGGCCCAGAAGTAGGTGCCGATCGTCGTCACGACCAGGACGGTCACCACGGTGATCGCCGTCCACTTGATACGGCGGCGCCAGTTCGGCGCAGGACGCGGCTCGCGCGTACCGCCGCCGGGGCCGCCCGGTCCGCCGCCGCCGTAGACCTGGCCGGTGTTGTAGCCGCTGTCGTAGCCGTCCACGGCGGTGTCATCGGCGTACGACGGCTGCTGCGGGACCCCGCCGCCGTAGGGCGGCGCGGACTGGCCGGGGCCGCCCCCGTACCCACCCGAGGCGGGCCGGCGGACCTGCCGCATGGCGCGCGCGCCTTCGGGCTGTGCGCTCGCGCTGCCGCGTCCGTACCGGTTGCCGCGGTTCTCGTCGGACCATGCCTCGGGCCAATCGTTCATGGGGCCAAGTGTGCAGGGAACGACTGTGTCCTTTACAAGGGTCGTAGGAAAATCAGGGCACTGCTGTTGCGAACCCAACACAAAGTCCGCGATGGAGGCCTCGGCATAAGGTGGAGGCCATGACAGACCAGGCCCCCTCAGCGGAGTCCGATATTCCGGGCAAGCCCACCTCCGCGTCCCGCACCACGCTCAGCCACATCATGACCCACAACGACACCAACCTTCTGGGGACGGTGCACGGTGGCGTGATCATGAAGCTGGTCGACGACGCGGCGGGAGCGGTGGCCGGACGGCACTCCGGCGGGCCCGCCGTCACCGCCTCCATGGACGAGATGGTCTTCCTGGAGCCGGTCCGCGTCGGTGACCTCGTCCATGTGAAGGCCCAGGTCAACTGGACCGGCCGGACCTCGATGGAGGTCGGGGTGCGGGTCCTGGCCGAGCGGTGGAACGAGTCCGACCCGGCCACCCAGGTCGGCTCCGCCTACCTCGTCTTCGCCGCGGTCGACGCCGACGGCAAGCCCCGCATGGTGCCGCCCGTCCTCCCGGAGACCGAGCGCGACAAGCGCCGCTACCAGGAGGCCCAGATCCGCCGCACCCACCGACTGGCCCGACGCCGCGCGATCATGGAGCTACGGGAGAAGCGGGCGGCGGAGGGGATCGAGGACTGAGCTCCGCCTTCCGTGGAAACAGCGAGGGGCGCCCGGATGCCGGGCGCCCCTCGCTGTTTCTCCATCCTTACGGCAGGTTGCGGGCCATGACGATGCGCTGGACCTGGTTCGTGCCCTCGTAGATCTGTGTGATTTTGGCGTCGCGCATCATGCGCTCCACCGGGTAGTCGCGGGTGTAGCCGTACCCGCCCAGCAGCTGCACCGCGTCCGTGGTGACCTCCATCGCCACGTCCGAGGCGAAGCACTTGGCCGCCGCGCCCTGGAAGGTGAGGTCGGAGTCGCCGCGCTCGGAGGCGGCCGCGGCCTGGTACGTCAGGGCGCGGGCGGCGGCGATCTTCATGGCCATGTCGGCGAGCATGAACTGGATGCCCTGGAACTCGGCGATGGCCTTGCCGAACTGCTTGCGCTCCTGGACATAGCCCTTGGCGTAGTCGAGGGCGCCCTGGGCGACACCGAGGGCCTGCGCCGCGATCGTGATGCGGGTGTGGTCCAGGGTCTTCATCGCCGTGGCGAAGCCGGTGCCCTCCTCGCCGATCATGCGGTCGGCGGGGATGCGGACGTTGTCGAGGTAGACCTCGCGGGTCGGGGAGCCCTTGATGCCGAGCTTCTTCTCGGGGGCGCCGAAGGAGACGCCCTCGTCGGACTTCTCGACGACGAAGGCGGAGATGCCCTTCGAGCGCTTCGTCGGGTCCGTCACGGCCATCACCGTGTAGTACTCGGACTCGCCCGCGTTGGTGATCCAGCGCTTCACGCCGTTGAGAATCCAGTGGTCGCCGTCGCGGACCGCCTTGGTCTTCATGCCGGCCGCGTCGGAGCCCGCGTCGGGCTCGGAGAGCGCGTACGAGAACATGCCGTCGCCCTTGGCGAGCGGGCCCAGGTACTTCTTCTTCAGCTCCTCGGAGCCGGAGAGGATGACGGGCAGGGAGCCCAGCTTGTTGACCGCCGGGATCAGGGAGGAGGAGACGCAGACGCGCGCGACCTCCTCGATCACGATCACCGTGGCCAGCGCGTCGGCGCCCGCGCCGCCGTACTCCTCGGGCACGTGTACCGCGTGCAGGTCGCTGGCGACCAGAGCGTCGAGGGCCTCCCGCGGGAAGCGGGCCTCCTCGTCCACCACGGCGGCGTACGGCGCGATCTTCGCCTCGGCCAGCGAGCGGATGGCGTCGCGGAGCATGTCGTGCTCCTCGGACGGGCGGTACAGGTCGAAGTCAGCCGATCCGGCCAAGGTGTCTCACGCTCCAAATGCGCTGCGGTGCCGACGCTAATTACCGTTAAGTAACTCAAATTTTAGGGGTCCGCTCACGGGAGTGATACGTGAGCTTGGCGACAGAGGGAGAGCTGCCCGCCGAAGGGCCCCGTCACGCCCCTACTAGGATCGGGCAGCGCACCGAACGACGTCCCTCCTCTGGAGCACCCATGAGCCTCAAGATCACCGTGATCGGCACCGGCTATCTCGGCGCCACCCACGCCGCGGCCATGGCCGAGCTCGGCTTCGAGGTGCTGGGGCTCGATGTCGTACCCGAGAAGATCGCCATGCTCCAGCGCGGCGAGGTCCCCATGTACGAGCCCGGCCTGGAGGACCTGCTGCGCAAGCACGTCGCCGGGATCGAGGGTTCCACCGGGCGGCTCCGCTTCACCATGGACTTCGCCGAGGTCGGTGCGTTCGGTGACGTCCACTTCGTCTGCGTGAACACTCCGCAGCGGCACGGCGAGTACGCCTGTGACATGTCCTACGTCGACTCCGCGATCGCCTCTCTCGCGCCTCACCTGGCCGGTCCGGCCCTCGTCGTCGGCAAGTCCACCGTTCCGGTCGGCTCCGCGGACCGGCTCGCCACCTACCTCGCCGAGCACGCGCCCGCCGGTGCGGACGCCGAGCTGGCCTGGAACCCGGAGTTCCTGCGCGAGGGCTTCGCCGTCGGCGACACCCTGCACCCCGACCGGATCGTGGTCGGGGTGCGCAGCGAGCGGGCCGAGAAGCTGCTGCGCGAGGTGTACGCGACGCCGGTCGGCGAGGGGACGCCGTTCGTCGTCACCGACTTCCCGACCGCGGAGCTGGTGAAGACCTCGGCGAACTCCTTCCTCGCCACGAAGATCTCCTTCATCAACGCGATGGCGGAGGTGTGCGAGGCCGCGGGCGGCGATGTCGTCAAGCTGGCCGAGGCCATCGGGTACGACGACCGGATCGGCAGGAAGTTCCTGCGGGCCGGTATCGGCTTCGGCGGCGGCTGTCTGCCCAAGGACATCCGGGCCTTCCTGGCGCGCGCCGGTGAGCTCGGCGCGGACCAGGCGCTGTCGTTCCTGCGCGAGATCGACTCGATCAACATGCGCCAGCGCGGGCAGATGGTGGAGCTGGCGCGGGAGGCGCTCGGGGGCGGGTCGTTCCTCGGCAAGCGGGTCGCGGTGCTCGGCGCCAGCTTCAAGCCCGACTCGGACGACGTCCGGGACTCGCCGGCGCTGAACGTCGCCGGGCAGATCCATCTCCAGGGCGGCCAGGTGACGGTGTACGACCCGAAGGGCATGGGGAACGCCCGTCAGGTCTTCCCGACGCTCGGATACGCCGACTCCGCCGTCGAGGCCGTCCGGGGCGCCGATGTCGTGCTGCATCTGACGGAGTGGCGGGAGTTCCGGGAGCTGGACCCGGCGGCGCTGGGCGAGGTCGCCGCGACGCGGCTCATTCTGGACGGGCGGAACGCGCTCGACCCGGAGGTGTGGCGCAAGGCCGGATGGTCGTTCCGGGCCATGGGCCGGCCGACGGCCTGATTCTGCGCGGCGGCGGAATTCGGAATGACGCAATAACGCGGCAAAGAAATACTCGGCGAGCGGGTCTCCGTACATAAAAGCGGTGGCCCGCTTCGTCTTGCCTGGACCTGCCAGAGCGCTTCAGGACTGGGCAGCAGGACCTTCGCGCGTCCGCATATGCCAGACTCCCCGAAATCAACAAACGGGGTTCGATTTCATTCGAGCAGTGTGGCGGAAATACCGATTCGCCTCCCCGAACTCTTCACTTTCACAATGCGCGGAATAAAGGCGGTCTAGCCCGTTCTCACAACGGGGTCCCCCCTCGAAGAGAGCCAGGCAACAACCGGTTAACGGGCGCGTAGCCAAGCGGAATCCGCCCTCCACTCCACTGGTGCGCATTCGCAGCACTCTCCGTTCGGGTTGACCGGACCATGACAGGAGTGACCCATGCCCTTGTTCCGCAGGGCGCAGTTTCCGGGCGACCACCGTGACGAGCTGGTCGCGGGCGCGCTCGTCGGCGCGGTGGTGATCGTGCTCGGCTACGCGTCCGGCATCGGCGCCCCCACCGCCTCCGGTGCCGGTGAGGCCGCCGCGCCCCCGACCTCGCCGCCCGCCGCCACGGCACCGCAGAGCCCGGCCGTGCCCTCGTCGCAGGACCCGGGCGGACAGGTCCCCGCCGGCACCGGGGAGTTTCCCGGGTACGGCACCATCGGCGGCATCGGTGGCACCGGCGCCGCCCACACCGGGCACGGCACCGGGAGCGGAGGCGGGGGCCACACCGGCCACGGCGACTCCCCCGGCACCTCCCCCGGCGCCCCGGACACCCCCACGCCCACCCCCTCGCCGTCCGACCCGACGACGGAGCCGCCCTCCGGCACCTGCGCGGACGGCGAGGTACGACTGGTCCAGCCGCTGCTCACCGGCCTGACCGGCACCCTGACGGGGCTGCTCGCCGCCCCCACCCCCACAGCGACCCCGTCCCCGTCGGCGGAGCCCTCCCCCTGTGTCGGCCTCGCCCCCGTGTCCGTCCCCGGCCTCCTCGGCGTCAGCGCGTCCCCGCTGCCGGAGGCCACGCCATGACCGTCCGCCGCGCCGCCGTGCTGCTGCTCCTCCTGCTCGCCCCCGTCCTGCTCGCCACCCCCGCCGCCGCCCACACCGAGCTGGTCCGCTCCGCGCCCGCGGACGGCGCCGAGCTCAAGCGCGCCCCCGAGCGGCTCACCCTCGTCTTCGACGAGCCGGTCGCCCTGGACGACGTACGCGTCGTGACGATGGACGGCAACCGGCTCCCGGTGTCCCGTCTCGGCAAGGACAGCGTGCGCGTCGCCCTCCCCCGCTCCGGCGACGGCGGGACCGCCGTCACCTGGTCGGTCATCGACGAGGAGGACGGGCACGCCTCCTCCGGCCGGATCGCCTTCGGGGTCGCGGTACCGGCCGCCCAGGACCGCGGCGACGAGGCCGCTCCCGCTCTCTCCCCCTCGGTGCGCAAGGGCCTCGTCGCCGCCCGCTGGACCGGCTATCTCTCGCTGGCCCTGTTCGTCGGCGGGCTCGCCTTCGTCGCGCTGCTGTGGCCGCGCGGTGCGGGTGTGCCGCGGGCGCGGATACTGCTCGCGCTGGCGTGGACGGGCGGGGTGCTCTCGACGGTGGCGAGCATCGGACTGGAGGGCGCCTACATCTCCTTCGGCGGTCTGCGGGACGCGCTGCGGCCCTCCTCGTACGCCGACGTCCTGACCACCGGGCCGGGCATCGCGCTCGCCGCGCGCGGGCTGCTGTGGGTGCTGGCGGCGGTGGTGCTGGGCGCGCTGCTCCAGGGCGGGGCGCGGACCTCCCGCTCGCCGGGGTGGCGGGTGGGCGCGCTCGCGGTGTCGGTCGGCCTGCTGCGGGCGACCGGGATGAGCGGGCACAACTCCGAGGGCGGCGAGCCGACCTGGGGTGCCCTCGCCGATCTGCTCCATCTGCTCGGTGCCGCCCTGTGGATCGGCGGGCTCGTCATGCTCACGGTGGCGGTGCTGCCGCGCCGGCGGGCGGGCGAGCTGGCGGAGGTGGTGCCCGGGTACTCCCGGCTGGCGGCCGTCGCCGTCACCGCGATCGTCGGCGCCGGGATGGTGCTCGCGTGGCAGGTCGTGGGGTCGTACGACTCTCTGCTGCACACCTCGTACGGGCATCTGCTGCTGGTCAAGGCGGCCGTCCTCGCGGCCGTGCTGCTGATCGCGCAGAGCAGCCGCCGGTGGGTGCGCACCCGCCTCGATCTCGCCGTGCTGCTGCGCGGCGACGCCGCCACCGTGCGGCCCTTCGGTTACTCGGTCGCGGCCGAGACGGGGCTGGTCCTCGTCGTGCTCGCCGTGACGAGTCTGCTGGTCACGGCCAATCCCGGCCGTTGACTCCTCACACACAACTCCCCACAAGCAAAAGGAGTTCGGAGTGACACGCACCAATGACACCGGCGAACGGCGGCGCCGTCCGCCCGCCGGAAACCGGGCCCTGCTCGTCGCGGGGCTCGGGGCGGCGCTGGCCGCCGTGCTCAGTCTGGGGCTGCTCCAGGCAGCCGCGGGCAGCGGCACGACGGCCGCCTCGGACACCGCTGCGGGCGTGGCTCAGGCGCCCGCAGCCGCCGCCGAGGCCCAGCAGGCCGCGGCCGCCGCGCCGGACCGCCAGGTCGACATCATGAACAACAAGTTCGGCGACGGGAAGCAGCTCGTCGTCGAGGTCGGCCAGACGGTCCGGTGGACGAACCACGACAGCGTTCCGCACACGGTCACCACGACCAAGGGCCCGAAGAAGTTCGACTCGGGCACGCTGGAGCGGGGCGACTCGTGGTCGTACACGTTCACCGCGGCGGGGACGTACGAGTACTACTGCGCCGTGCACCCGGACATGGTGGCGTCGGTGAAGGTCGTCGAGCCGTCCGACGGCGGCGGAACGACGCCCACGCCGACCGCGGCACCCACCGCCACGCCCACGGCCGCTCCTACGGCCACGCCCACCGGGACGCCCACCACGGCGCCGACCACCGCTCCGACCGCCACGCCGACCGGCGGTTCCGGTGACGGCGGCGACGAGCAGTGCGCGAGCGTCCAGGACGTCCTGCTCCCGATCCTGCAGCACCTCAACGCGGCCCACCTGGAGCGTTCTCCGGGTCAGCAGGTGCAGGACGCGCTCGCGCTCGACTCCTACATCAAGACGCACACGGTGTGGATCGAGAGCATCCTGACGCCACTCACCTCGGGCGGCGGGGCGGTCGCCGACGACACGCTCAGCGTGCTGCTCGACCACATCAACAAGGCACACCTGGAGGAGTCGCTCGGGCAGCAGGTCACCGATCTGCTGAACCTCGACAGCTACGTGAAGATGCACACGGTCTGGGCCGAGCACCTGCTCGCACCCACCGAGAGCTACGTCACCGGCAGCTGCTGACCTTCCCGGGGACGAACGCCGGTCCGGCCGAGGCTCAGTCGGCCGGACCGGCGCCGCGCCCCATTCTCCACGCCCCCGCCTCCCCACGGGAACCGCTTTCAAGGAGCCCCCGGATGAGAACCGTCACGCTGCCCACCGAGCAGCGGCACCTCCCCCGGCCCGGGCGGTACGCCGTCGCGCCCGGCCGCTCGCTCGTCGAACTCGCCGCCCGGTACGGCCCGTTGCCCACCTTCCGCCGCCGTCTCACCCTCGCCGGCGCCTCGCTGACCGTGCCGGACGACGACCCGGACGCCCGGCCCTCCTTGCGCTTCGAGCTGCTCGACCCGCCCGCCGTCCTCACCGGCACGCACATCGCGCCCCTCGACGGCGGCCGGCACCTCCAGGTCACCGGCGACCTCGAACTGCGCGGTGTCGCCTTCCCGGTGCTGCTGCGGCTGCGGGTCGTCGAGCGCACCGACGACCTGCTCCTCGTCGTCGGCACGGTCCTGATGCCGTACCGGCTGCTGCGCCGGGCCACCGGGTTCCGGCTGCCGTGGCGCCGGCCGGCCACGCGGCTGCGGCTGCTGGTCGCGGCGGAGTTCACGTGCGCCGCGGAGCCCGCGTGAGGGCGGCCCGGCGGGCGGCGCTCGGCGCCGTACTCGCCCTCCTCGCCCTGCTGCTCCTGCCACCAGGGCAGGCCTCGGCGGCCTCGTACCGGGTGGCGATGCAGGGGTACGCCTTCGCGCCCGCCTCCCTCACCGTGCCTGTCGGGTCCACCGTGACCTGGACCAACGGGGACACGGCACCGCACGACGTGAAGACGACGTCCGGTCCGGTCGCGATCCACTCCCCGATGCTGAACAAGGGGCAGAGCTGGACCTACACGTTCACCGCGGCCGGTTCGTACGGCTACTACTGCACCGTGCATCCGGACATGACGGCGCGGATCACGGTGGTGGCGGCACCGAAGCCCACCCCGAAGCCGACGCCCACCCCCACCCACCAGCACGGGACCGGCAGCTCGCACGAGGCCATGCCGATGCCGACCCGGACGGCCCCGACCACCCACCGGGCCGCCGGCACGTCCCCGAAGCCCTCCGCACCGCCCTCGCCGTCACCGTCGCCGAGCACCTCGCCCCCCGTCGCGGCGGCGGCCCCGCCGACCGAACCCGTGGCCGCGGCCCGGCCCCTGCAACCCCTGCTGCTCCTGACCGGACTCATCGCCGGGGTGGCCGTCCTCTGTCTGCTCCTGGTCGGCTCCCGGGCGGCCGCGTCCCGCGCCGAGGACTGAGCGTGCGGCGCTACCTCGCCCGGTAGCGCCGCATCTTCGCGCGTGCCCCGCACACCTGCATCGAGCACCAGCGGCCCCGGCCCGCGGGACTGCGGTCGTAGTAGGCCCAGTGGCAGTCGGCCGCCTCGCAGGCCTTCAGCCGCAGCCAGGTCCCCGCGACCAGGGCCTCGGCGACGGCCGCCGCGACCCGGGAGAGCAGTGGCGCCCCGTCGGCGGGCGCGAGCGCGGCCGAGCCGTCACCCGCGTCGATTGTCACGACCAGCGGCGCCGCCGCCAGCAGCGCGCCGAGCGGGGTCACCGCGCGGTGCGGCGGGTGGCCGGCGTGCGCGAGCAGGGCCGCGCGCAGTGCTTCGCGCAGCTCACGGGCGCCCGCGGCCTCTTCCTCCGTGAGTCCGAAGCGCGTCCGGCCGTCCGCCGTGTCGAGCGCGTCGGCGCCCGACTCGAGGTTGAGGGTGTTGACCAGGGACTCCACCAGACCCAGGTCCCCCGGCGCCGCCGATCGTTCACTCATGCTTGCGACGTTACCGCCTATGCGGCAGCATGCAGTAACGGTTACCGGTTACCCGGCTATAGAGGTAACCCCGCTCCGAGGAGGAAGACATGGCTCTCGCCACACTGGGCGTCGTCGTCCTGGACTGCCCGGACCCCCGTGCGCTGGCCGGTTTCTACGCCGAGGTGGTGGGCGGCACCGTCGAGGGCGACGGCGACTGGGTGGACCTGAAGGTGCCCGGCGGACCGTCGCTGGCCTTCCAGGCCGCCTCCGGATTCGTACCGCCCGAGTGGCCCCGCGCGGACCACAACTCGCAGCAGTTCCACCTGGACCTGACCGTCGACGACATGGACGCGGCTGAGAAGGAAGTGCTGGCCCTCGGCGCCCGGCCGCTGGACACCGCCGACCGCTCACGCGCCTGGCGTGTGTACGCGGACCCGGCGGGGCACCCTTTCTGTCTGTGCGCCAGCTGAGACCTGGAGGGTCCACCGTGACTGTGGCTCGTTTCCGTTCCGTAGTGATCGACTGTCCCGACCCGCTCGCGCTCGCCCAGTTCTACGCGGCGATCGTGGGCGGAACCCCCAGCATGGAGGAGGCCGACTGGGTCGTCCTGGAGACCCCCGGCGCGCCACGGCTCGCCTTCCAACAGGCGCCCGGGTTCACGCCCCCGGAGTGGCCGCGGGCGGACCACAACTCGCAGCAGTTCCACATCGACCTCGACGCCGGGTCGACGTGGGAGGAGATCGACGCGGCGGAACGGGAGGTCCTGGCCCTGGGCGCGCGTCCGCTGCACGCGCAGGACAAGGACGACTTCCGGGTGTACGCCGATCCGGCGGGGCATCCCTTCTGCCTCTGCCGGATCGAGCACACGTGACCGGTGGGCCGCCGCGGTCCACGAGGACGCCGGATCGTCCCGCTCGACCGGTACGCCGCTAGCCGTCCAGGTCGGAGATCTTCGCCGTCGACGCCTCGCGGCGCTCCTGGGCCGCGCGGGCCGCGAAGTCGGCGCCGCGCAGCACACGCTGGACGTTGCCCCAGGCCAGCAGGGCGATGTCGGCCTCGCACCAGTCACGCCGCAGGAGTTCGGCGATCAGGTGCGGGTAGCAGGAGGCGTCGGTGAGGTCCTGCGGATGGGCGGTGCCGGCGTCGTAGGTGCCGGACAGGCCCACGCACTCGGCGCCCGCGAGGGAGCGGACGTGGTCGAGGTGGTCGGCGACGTCCCGCACGGACGGGCCGGTCTGCTCGGCGGTGAGCGGCACCATGCACAGCCCCTTGGCGGCGCCCAGCTCGGTGAGCAGGTCGTCGGGGAGGTTCGCCGGATGGGGGCGCAGGGCGCGGGCGGCGGAGCGGGTGCACACGACCGGCGCCTTGGACACGGCGAGAGCGCGGCGGGTCGTGTCGGCGGAGGCGCCCGAGAGATCGGCGAGGACACCGAGCCGGTTCATCTCGCGCAGCACCTCCTCGCCGAACCGGGTCAGACCAGCCTCGCTCGCCCAGCTCACGCCGGACAGGGTGAGCACCCGCAGGCCGAGGGCGTGCAGCGAGCGCAGGATGCCGAGCGAGTCGCCGAGCGCGGCGGCACCGGCGGGCCCGAGCAGCACGGCGACCCGGCCGCAGTGCCGTACGTCGGCGGTCTCCCCGGCGGTACGGGCGAGCCGCAGCCCCTCCGGGTGGGCCCCTACGACGGTCTTCACCAGGTCCAGCTGCTCCAGCGTCGCGCCGACGGCCCGGTCGCCGCCGATGCTCTCGGGCAGGTGCAGCGACCAGAACAGCGCGCCGACATGCCCTTCCCGCAGCCGCGGCACATCGGTGTCGACGGAACTCTCTCCGAGCTCCAGGTCGAACCACGGCAGATGCCGCAGCGCCCACGGCAGCCCGCTGTACCCGTCGGCGACGGGATGCGCGGCGAGGATGGCGTGCGCCCGCTCCAGGGGCTCGGTGTCCGGATCGGAGACCGGCGTGTAGGGCTCCGACTCGACGAACGGGTCGGGCAGGTCGTCGAGCCCGGCGACCTCGCTGGTGGTGTGCAGTTCGTCCTGGAGGTCTGCCATGGCGGGCTCCGTACGTCGTGATGGGCGGCATCAGCAGTACGGTCACCGTCGCACGGGGGGCGGAGGGCTTCCTGGTGGGCGGGGCGTTCGGGGGTACTCCGGTTCAGCGACCCTGTGCCGCGTCGATCACCTCGTCCAGGGTGTCCCGGGAGCGGACCAGGTCGGCGATCATCCGGTCGATGCGGTCGCGCTCCGCCGTGAGGTCGGCGACGAGCCGCGGGGTGGCGACGGCGGAGGGTCCGCCGTCGGTGTCCCGCATACAGGGCAGCAACTGGGCGATCCGGCTGCTGTGCAGTCCGGCCGCGAACAGCTCCTGGATCCGCACCACCCGGTCGACGGCCGCCTCCGGGTAGTCACGGTGCCCGCCGGGGGTCCGGTCGGCGCGCAGCAGCCCCTGGGCTTCGTAGTACCGCAGGGACCGCTCGCTGACATTGGTCCGCCGGGCCAGTTCACCGATCCGCATGCGCACCCACCCCCGGGCTTGAATCTGACATCAGTGTCAACTTCTACCGTACGGTCATGACGCAGACAACGGACTTCCTCGCACCGGCCCGCCTCGGCTCCCTGGCCCTCCCCAACCGTCTGGTGATGGCCCCGATGACCCGCAACAGGGCCGAGGACGACGGCACACCCTCCCCCCTCATGGTCACCTACTACGCCCAGCGCGCCTCCGCCGGCCTGATCATCGCCGAGGCCGCGACACCGAACGCGGTCGGACAGACGTACCCGAACATCACGGCGATCCACACCCCGCGGCACGTGACGGGGTGGCGGCAGGTCACGGACGCCGTACGCGAGGCGGGCGGCCAGATGTTCCTCCAGCTCCAGCACGGCGGCCGGGTGGGCCACCCGGCCACCAGCGGGCACACCCCGGTCGCGCCCTCTCCCGTCCCGCTCCCGGAGACGATCTTCACGCCCGAGGGCCGTCAACAGGCCGTGACACCGCGGGAGATGACCACCGACGACGTCCGCTCCACCGCCGCCGACTTCGCCACGGCCGCGCGCAACGCGATCGAGGCCGGATTCGAGGGCGTCGAGGTGCACTCCGCCAACGGCCATCTCCTGCACCAGTTCCTGTCCGCCAACACCAACCGGCGCACGGACGCCTACGGCACCGACCGGACCCGCTTCACCGCGGAGGTCGTCGAAGCCGTCGCCGCCGCGATCGGCCCCGAGCGGGTGGGCGTACGCATCTCCCCCGGAGTCACCGTGAACGGCATCGACGAGGGCGACCCGGAGGAGATCTATCCGCCGCTCGTCGAGAAACTCGGCGCTCTCGGACTCGCCTATCTGCACGTCGTGTACGCCGACCCGGACTCCGACCTGTTCCGGCGGATCCGCGCGCAGTGGCCGGGCACCCTGATCGCGAACCCGGTACTGAAGGACTTCTCCGCCGGCGAAGTACGTCACGGCGCCGAGCGCGCCCTCGCCGCCGGAGCCGACCTCGTCGCCCTCGGGCGTCCGTTCCTCGCCAACCCCGACCTGGTGGCGCGGCTGCGAACGGGCGCGCCGCTCAACCCCGTTCGGGACCGCTACCTGATGTACGTGGGCGGGGCGGCCGGTTACACCGACTACCCCGCCCTCGACGAACTCCCCGAAGAGCCCGCTCAGCTGTCCAGCGACTCGATCGTCGCGTTCGACGGCGAGCGCGTCGCCTGAAGGTCCCGGGCCACGTCCTCGGCGGCCCCGAGCACCCGGACCGCGTTCTGCCAGGTGAGCTTGGCCAGGTCGGACCTGGACCAGCCGCGGTCCAGGAGCTCCGCGATCAGGTTCGGGTAGCCGGAGACGTCGTCCAGGCCGTCGGGGGTGAAGGCCGTGCCGTCGTAGTCGCCGCCGATGCCGAGATGGTCGATGCCCGCCACCTCACGCATGTGGTCGAGGTGGTCGGCGACCGTGGAGACCGTGGCGATGGGGCGCGGGCGCTGCTCCTCGAAGGCGCGGTGGACCTTCATCGCGTCCGGAGTCGTCGCCAGATGGTGGAAGCCGTGGGCGCGCATGTTCTCGTCGGCCGCGGCCGTCCAGTCCACCGCGGCCTGGAGCACGAACTTCGGCACGAACGTCACCATCGCCATGCCGCCGTTGGCGGGGAGGCGCTCCAGGACGTCGTCCGGGATGTTGCGCGGGTGGTCGCACACCGCCCGCGACGACGAGTGGGAGAAGATCACCGGCGCGAGTGTGGAGTCCAGCGCGTCCCTCATCGTCGTGGCCGCCACATGCGACAGATCGACGAGCATGCCCTCGCGGTTCATCTCCCGCACCACCGCACGGCCGAAGGCCGACAGCCCACCGACGCGCGGCACGTCGGTCGCCGAGTCCGCCCAGTCGTTGTTGTCGTTGTGGGTGAGGGTCATGTAGCGGACGCCGAGGGCGTACAACGCGCGTAGCGTGGCAAGAGAGTTGGCGATGGAGTGGCCGCCCTCGGCCCCCATCAGCGACGCGATACGGCCCTCCGCCCGCGCCGCCTCCATGTCCGCCGCGCTCAGCGCGGCCCGCAGATCGGCCGGGTGCCGGTCGATCAACTGCCGTACGCAGTCGATCTGTTCCAGCGTCGCCGGCACCGCGTCGGGCAGGTCCGAGCGGACGTACACCGACCAGTACTGCGCGCCCACGCCACCGGCCCGCAGCCGGGCGAGGTCGGTGTGCAGATGGGCGCTCTGGTCGGTGGCGATGTCCCGGGCGTCGAGGTCGTAGCGGACCTGTTCGCGCAGCGCCCAGGGCAGGTCGTTGTGGCCGTCGACGACGGGGAACTCCCGCAGCAGTGCCCGGGCGGTCTCCACGGAGCTCACAGCCGTCACTTCCCGAAACCGAAGCCGTTGCCCGGCCCCTCGACCTTGGCGCGCAGCCGCTTGCCCTTCTCGGCGGCCTGCTCGCCCAGCTCCTGCTGGAACTCCTTCATCCGGCCGAGGAGCTCCGGGTCGTGGGCGGCGAGGATCCGGGCCGCCAGCAGGCCCGCGTTGCGGGCGCCGGCCACGGAGACCGTCGCGACGGGCACACCGGCCGGCATCTGCACGATCGACAGCAGCGAGTCCATGCCGTCCAGGTACTTCAGCGGGACCGGCACGCCGATGACCGGCAGCGGGGTGACGGAGGCGAGCATCCCCGGCAGATGGGCCGCGCCACCGGCGCCCGCGATGATCACCTTGATGCCCCGACCGGCCGCCTCCTCGCCGTACGCGATCATCTCGCGCGGCATGCGGTGGGCGGAGACGACGTCGACCTCGTACTCGATCTCGAACTCGTCGAGCGCCTGGGCGGCGGCCTCCATGACGGGCCAGTCGGAGTCCGACCCCATGACGATGCCTACAACGGGGCTCATTCGGTGATCGTGCCTCTCAGATAGCCGGCTGCGTGACGGGCGCGCTCCAGCACGTCGTCGAGGTCGTCGCCGTAGGTGTTGACGTGGCCGACCTTGCGGCCGGGCTTCACGTCCTTGCCGTACATGTGGATCTTCAGCTGCGGGTCGCGGGCCATGCAGTGCAGGTACGCGGAGTACATGTCCGGGTAGTCGCCGCCGAGGACGTTCGCCATGACCGTCCACTTCGCGCGGGGGCGCGGGTCGCCGAGGGGCAGGTCGAGGACGGCCCGGACGTGGTTGGCGAACTGGGAGGTGATCGCGCCGTCCTGGGTCCAGTGGCCGGAGTTGTGCGGGCGCATCGCGAGCTCGTTGACCAGGATGCGGCCGTCGCGGGTCTGGAACAGCTCGACGGCGAGGTGGCCGACGACGTCCAGTTCCTTGGCGATGCTCAGCGCCATCTCCTCGGCCTTGAGCGCGAGGGCCGGGTCCAGGTCGGGCGCCGGGGCGATCACTGTGTCGCACACGCCGTTGACCTGCTGGGATTCCACCACCGGGTAGGCGACGGCCTGGCCGTGCGGCGACCGTACGACGTTGGCGGCGAGCTCACGGGCGAAGTCGACCTTCTCCTCCGCGAGGACCGGGACACCGGCCCGGAAGGGGTCGGCGGCCTCCTCGACGCTGTCGACGACCCACACACCCTTGCCGTCGTAGCCGCCGCGGACGGTCTTGAGGACGACCGGGAAGCCGTCCCCCTCCGCCGCGAAGGCGGCCACGTCCGCCGGGTCGCTCACGATCCGGTGCCGTGGGCACGGCACCCCGATCGCGTCGAGCCGCGCTCGCATGACGCCCTTGTCCTGGGCGTGCACGAGCGCGTCGGGCCCGGGGCGCACGGGGATGCCGTCCGCCTCCAGCGCCCGGAGGTGCTCGGTGGGTACGTGTTCGTGATCGAAGGTGATCACATCGCAGCCCCTCGCGAAGTCACGCAGCGTGTCGAGGTCGCGATAGTCGCCGATGACGACATCGCCTACGACCTGCGCCGCGGAATCCTGAGGGGTGTCACTGAGGAGCTTGAACCTGATGCCGAGCGGGATGCCTGCCTCGTGTGTCATACGAGCGAGCTGGCCTCCGCCGACCATGCCGACTACCGGGAACGTCACCCTCCTAGGGTATCGGCCATGTCGGGGCGGCCGGATTCCGTCCCTTGCACACGCCATTTCCGCCGATCTGGCCCGAAACACGCACCCGTCTTCACGTCCTGTTCCCAATCTGTGAGCTCGTCCACAAGCGTTTGCACAGGGGGGTGGTTAGCATGGCTTGGTTGACGAAACCGGACGGACGGGGGCAGGCACGACCATGGGACGTGGTTCCTCGGCGCTTCATGCGGCGCCTCCGAGCGCGGTACGACAACGCGTCGACCGGCTCGTGCGCGAGGCCGCCAAGTTCGGCGCCGTGGGCGGAGCGGGTCTGCTCGTCAACCTTCTCGTCTTCAACCTGGTGCGGCACACGACCGACCTGCCGGTGGTGCGCGCCAGTGTGGTCGCCACGGTCGTCGCGATCATCTCGAACTACATCGGCTTCCGGTATTTCACCTACCGGGAGCGCGACAAGAGCGGCCGCACCAAGGAGCTGACCCTCTTCCTGCTGTTCAGCGCGGTCGGCCTGGTGATCGAGAACGGCGTGCTCTACGCGGCGACGTACGGGTTCGGCTGGGACAGCCCGCTGCAGAGCAACATCTTCAAGTTCGTCGGCATCGGCATCGCCACCCTGTTCCGCTTCTGGTCCTACCGGTCGTGGGTGTTCAAGACCCTGCCGGGACCCGAGGTGGTCGCCAGCGCGGAATCGTTCCTGGCCGAGGCGGAGGACGTGCAGACCCGGCGGCCGAAGCAGCGGAGCGGGCAGCGGGTCGGCTGAGCCGCCCGGTCACCGTACGGTCGGTTCCGCCTCCGGTACCGGCTTCTGCACCGGCGTACGCGACAGGAACAGCCCGAACACCGCCGGCTGCGCCTGGAGCATCTCCAGACGCCCTCCGTCGGCCTCCGCGAGGTCCCGGGCGACAGCAAGGCCGATACCCGTCGAGTTCCGCCCGCTGATCGCCCGCTCGAAGATCCGCGCGCCCAGGTCCGCGGGCACCCCGGGCCCCTCGTCCGTGACCTCGATGACCGCCTGGTTGCCGGTCACCCGGGTACGCAGCGCCACCGTGCCGCCACCGTGCATGAGCGAGTTCTCGATCAGTGCCGCCAGCACCTGCGCCACCGCGCCCGGTGTCCCGACCGCGCGCAGATGCCGCTTGCCGGAGCTCACGATGGCGCGGCCCACGCTGCGGTAGGCGGGGCGCCACTCGGCGAGCTGCTGCTGGATGACCTCGTCGAGCTCGAAGGAGACGGCGGAGCCGGTACGGGGGTCGCGGGAGTTGGTGAGCAGCCGCTCCACCACGTCCGTCAGGCGTTCCACCTGCGTGAGCGCGATGGTGGCCTCTTCCTTCACCGTGTCCAGGTCCTCGGTGAGGGTGATCTCCTCCAGCCGCATGGACAGGGCGGTCAGCGGCGTGCGCAGCTGGTGGGAGGCATCCGCCGCCAGCCGCCGCTCGGCGGTGAGCATGCGGGCGATGCGCTCGGCGGAGGAGTCAAGGACGTCGGCGACCCGGTCGAGCTCGTGGACGCCGTAGCGCTTGTGCCGGGGGCGCGGGTCGCCGGAACCGAGCCGTTCCGCGGTCTCGGCGAGGTCGGTCAGCGGCGACGCCAGCTTGTTGGCCTGCCGTACGGCGAGCAGCACGGCCGCGATCACCGCGAGCAGCGCCACCGCCCCGATGATCAGCAGGGTCCGGCCCACCTCCCGGGTCACCGAAGAGCGCGGCTCCTGGACAGTGACCGTCTCGCCCTCCTCGCCCGTCTCCGTGGCGCTGATGACGTCCCCGGTCGCCTTGGTGCCGACCTCGATGACGGGCTCTCCCGGGATCCGGATCACGGCGTACCGGTCCCCGGCGACCTGCTCCTTCAGCACCCCCGCGTCGACGGTCTGCTCCCCGAGCAGCCGGCTGTCCACGATGCTGGCCAGCCGCACGGCCTCGGAGTCGACCCGCTCCTGGGCACTGTTGCTGATGGTCCGCGTCTCGACGATGACGAGACTCACACCGAAGACGGCGATGACGACCAGCACCACAGCAAGGGTGGACTGAATAAGACGGCGACGCACGGGGCCCTCCGGACGGTGACTTTATGAGAGGGGCAAGCGCAACCGACCCAAGGGGCGCGGGGAACTGCGCGACCAGCCCCCACTCACCCGCAGAGGCCGACGCACCTCAGCTCTTCTCGAACCGGAAGCCCACTCCACGCACGGTGGCGATGTAACGGGGGTTGGCCGCATCGTCGCCCAACTTCTTCCGCAGCCACGAGATGTGCATGTCGAGCGTCTTGGTCGACGACCACCACGTCGTGTCCCACACCTCGCGCATCAGCTGGTCCCGGGTCACCACGCGCCCCGCGTCCCGCACCAGGACCCGCAGCAGGTCGAACTCCTTGGCCGTGAGCTGAAGCTCCTCCTCGCCCATCCAGGCACGATGGGACTCCACGTCGATCCGCACCCCGTGCGTCGCCGGCGGCTGCGCCGGCTCCGCCGCACCGCGCCGGAGCAGGGCCCGGACCCGGGCGAGCAGTTCGGCGAGCCGGAACGGCTTGGTGACGTAGTCGTCGGCGCCGGCGTCGAGGCCCACCACGGTGTCCACCTCGTCCGCACGCGCGGTCAGGATGAGGATGGGCACGGTGAGGCCTTCGGCACGCAGTCGGCGTGCCACCTCGAGGCCGTCCATGCCGGGGAGTCCGAGGTCCAGCACGACCAGATCGATGCCGCCCTGGATGCCGGCGTCGAGTGCGGTGGGGCCGTCCTCGCGCACCTCGACCTCGTACCCCTCCCGTCGCAGTGCGCGGGCCAGCGGCTCCGAGATGGACGCATCGTCCTCGGCGAGCAGTACACGGGTCATGAGCTGATGGTAGACCGCCCTTGACAGAAGCTGGGGTGTGATCGCAAGCCCGTGATTCTTACCATGGGGCGTTCTGGTGCGAACCTCTGTCTTGGCGGTGAGAACCCGGTAAGAGCCTTGGAAAAGGTGTGTACGGTTCCCTGATACCTGTGATCCATCTCTCAAGTCCTTTCATTTCCGGCACTGTCCTGCCGTATGGTGAAAGACGCCTTTTGCAGCACGGGGACCTTTGGCAGAGCAGTTCGGCTGAAGGTCTTTTCTGTGTGCGGGCCGGCCACCGTCGGCCTGGAAACACGTTGCGCGTCCCCACCAGCAAGGAACGACCATGGCGTCCAGCCTGACGAAGGACTCGGCCCGACCGGGCACCCCCGGCACCGAGCAGACCTTCTTCGGCCACCCCCGCGGACTGGCCACTCTCTTCATGACCGAGATGTGGGAGCGTTTCTCCTACTACGGCATGAGGGCTCTCCTCCCGCTGTACCTCGTCGCCCCGGGCGGCCTCCACCTCAGCGCCGCGACAGCGACCGCGATCTACTCCGTGTACGTGTCGCTGGTGTACCTGCTCGCGCTGCCCGGCGGCTGGTTCGGCGACCGCGTCTGGGGTCCCCGCAAGACCGTCGCCGTCGCCGGTGGCGTCATCATGCTCGGCCACCTCACCCTGGCGCTGCCGAACTCCGGCACCTTCTACGCCGGTCTCGGCCTCGTGGCGATCGGCTCCGGTCTGCTGAAGGCCAACATCTCGACGATGGTCGGCCACCTCTACGACGGTCCGGACGACCCGCGTCGCGACGGTGGCTTCACCGTCTTCTACATGGGCATCAACCTCGGCGCGTTCGCCGCGCCGCTGGTCATCGGCACCATCGGCGAGAACGTCAACTGGCACCTGGGCTTCGCTCTCGCCGCGCTCGGCATGGCGCTGGGCCTCGGCCAGTTCCTGATCGGCTCCCGCCACCTCGCGGACCGCTCCAGCGTCGTCCCGACGCCGCTGTCCGCCGAGGAGAAGGCCTCCACGCTGCGCAAGGCCGCGATCTGGGCTTCCGTCGCCGTGGTCTTCTACGCGATCGTCGGCTTCTCCGGCCACTACACGCTGAACTGGATCCTGGTCCCGCTGACCCTGCTCGGCCTGATCATCCCGGTGATGGTGCTGGCCCGCATCAAGCGCGACAAGGACCTGGACCGCACCGAGCAGCGCTCGATGTCCGCGTACATCTGGTTCTTCGTCGCCGCGGCCGTGTTCTGGATGATCTACGACCAGGGCGGCTCGACCCTGTCGATCTTCGCCGACTCCTCCGCCGACAACACCATCTTCGGCTGGGAGTTCCCGGTCTCCTGGTACCAGTCGGTCAACCCGGTCCTGATCATGGCGCTGGCCCCGGTCTTCGCCTGGTTCTGGCTCGCGCTGAACCGGCGCGGCAAGGAGCCGAGCACGATCGTGAAGTTCGCCTCGGGCCTGGTCCTGGTCGGTGCGTCCTTCTTCCTGTTCCTCGCCCCGCTGTCGATCGCCGAGGGCGGTCACAAGGCGGCCGCGGCGTGGCTGGTGGCGATCTACTTCGTCCAGACGGTGGGCGAGCTGCTCCTGTCGCCGGTCGGCCTGTCGGTGACGACGAAGATGGCCCCGGCCAAGTACGCCTCCCAGATGATGGGCGTCTGGTTCCTGGCCGTCACCGCCGGTGACGCCACGACCGGTCTGCTCTCCATCGCCGGCGTCGACCTCAACAAGACGGGCATCGTCGCCCTGGAGGCCACGCTCGCCGTGGTCGCCGGTGTCGCGGTCTGGATGTACCGCAACCGCGTCAAGGAGCTCATGGGCTCCGTGCACTGACGTTTCTTCGAACGAAGGGCCGCCTCACCACCCGGTGCGGTGGCCCTTCGCGGTTTTCCGGCCGCGCTCGAGGACCGCACCACACCATCGGGAGCATGCGTCGTACGTTCCTGTCCCTGGCCGCGGCCCTCGGCTTCCTCATGTCGTCGTCCGGCACGGCCGTCGAGGCGGCCCCGGAGACGGTCCCGTACGGCGGCCACGAACGGCAGACCATCACGGTCTACGGCGACCGGGGCGCCCCGCCGCTGGTGATCCTGCACGGCGGGTACTGGGCCGAGGACGCCGACTGGAGCCGCACGGCACGGTGGCTGGCGGCCCGGGGCTTCCGCGTCTACGAGACCGACTACCGCCTGAACACCGACGCCCGCTGGCCCGCGCAACGCGAGGACGTCAGGGCGGCGCTGCGCTGGATCGCCGCCGACTCCCCCGGCCGGCCCCTGCTGCTCGGCTCCTCCGCGGGCGGCCAGCTCGCCCTGGACGCGGCGACGTACGGCGCGGGCGGATCGCTGGTCCGGGGCGTGGTGGCCCTCTCCCCGGTCGCCTCCCCCTACCGCGCCTGGGTGGACGGCGGCCGCCCCGGAGCCACGGCCCAGCAGCGCCGCCTACGCCAGGAGGCGCGGCGCCTGGTCGGCTGCGACCCCGACCGCACGGGCCCCCGCTGCTGGTCCCGCTGGACCGACCTCGCGGCCCGCACCCACGCCTCCGGCCCGAACGACGCCCCGATGCTGCTCATCCACTCGAAGCGGGACTTCGTACCACCGGCCCACTCGACGGAACTGGCAGCGGCGGAACGCGGGTTGGGCCACCAGGACATCACCGTACGCACCCTGGAGGGCGCCTCCCACGGAGGCGCCCTCATGAGGCAGACGGAGAAGCTGGTCCTACGTTGGCTGTCGAGGCATGCGTAAGCACCAGCCCACCCAGGGGCGCGGGGAACTGCGCGACCCGCCCCCACCGGCCCGCAGCCCTGTCACCGCAGACGCCGCCGCCCCGGAAGGATGGTGAACACACCCGCACCCAGCAAAACGGCCGTACCGGCCACCAGCCCCAGGGCCTTCAAGGCGTCGTGGTCCTCAGAGCCCGTCGCGGCGAGCCCACCCGAGGTCGACGAACCGCCCCCCGTCGACGACGATCCACCGGACGCCCCGCCCTCCTGCTCGGCCGTGTCCAGAGTCAGCGACACGGACGTCTTGTCCGGCGTGCACGTCGTCGTCGTACCGAGCGCCTTGATCGTCAGCACCCCCGGCGACAGCGTCGACTCACCCGTTGCCCCCGGCTTGTAGGTACCGGTCATGTCCGGGATCTCGATCGGGTCGCCCGACTTGATCTCCTCGGCGTTGACCGGCCCCTCCACCGCCACGGACCCCTTGTCGGCGCCGCCCAGGACGACGTTCATGAACGGCTGGAGCTTGCCCGCGGGAATGGGCGCCGGACTGTTCATCGGCGACCTCTTGAACTGGACGGTGATGTCGAAGTCCCCGCCGTTCTTCTTGGCGTTGATCTGGATCGTGGAGGTCGCCTTCTGGGTCCCGATGGGCGACTCGCAGGTGTAGGGGATGTCGACGACCTCGCCGGTGAAGTCGGTCTGCCCGCCGCCGGTCTCGGAGGGACTGGCGGAAGGGCTCTCCGTGGCGGTCTGCGTCGGCGTCGGGGACGTGCTCTCGCTCTCGGTCGGACTCGGGGTGGGAGTCGGTGACGAACTCCCGTCGCCCTCCTCGACCTTGATGGTCGCCGCCGACGGCACGGTCTGCGTCGGCGTGCAGTTCGTGTCCGTGCTGAAGGCGGTGATCTTGTACGCGTCCGGCGTCAGCGTGACCTCGCCGGCCGTCGTCAGCTTCAGCTTGCCCTTCATGTCGGAGAGGACCATGGCGCCGCCCTTGGGGATCGCCGGGTTCTCCTGCGGGCCCTCCATCGGGACGTCGGCGCTCTGGGCGCCGGCCGCCTTCAGGGTGCCGGACGGCTTGACGGAGTTCGCCGGCAGGTCGATGAGGTCGGGGTTCTTGGAGGCTGCCTGGACGAACTTCCACACCACCTCGACCTCGTCGCCGACCTTGGCGGTGGCCGGCGCGGTGATCTCGACCTTGGTGGTGCCGTCGACCGGGTCGAGCCCGGAGGCCGCGGGCGGTACGCACTTGGTGGCGAACGACACCTCGGCGGCCTGCGCGGGCCCCGCGGCCACACCGATCAGCGCGCCCGCACAGCCGAGCGCGAGCGCGACTCTCGCGCCCGGCAGGACTCTCCTTCGCTGTCTCACGTGGATCCCTTTCTGGTGGGGGTCGTGGAGTTGTCGTCGTGCGGTGCGGAGAGCCGGCCGGCGGCGCCCGGATCGGAGTCCGGGGTGAACCACGGCAGGGTCGAAGGGGGCGGCGGCTCCCGGTCCGGGGTGTGCAACCCCGGCAGCCGCAGGGTGAGTTCGGGCAGTCGTAGCCGGACCGGGGTCCGGGCGCGGCCGGACCGGTGCGGCCGCGCCCGGTCGATCACGGCCATCCCGACACGGAACAGCGCGGCGGGCACGACCAGACAGACCAGGATCCAGAACACGGTCACGCCCCAGGGCCGGCCCACGCCCCAGGGCTGTTCGGCGAGGACCTTGCCGCCGTACTTGAGGGACACGGTGTAGTCGCCGTGCGCGCCGCCGGTGAGCTCGACGGGCAGTTCGATGCGCGCCTTCTTTCCTGGCTCGATCGTGCCGCGCCACTGCTGTTCCTCCCACTGCGGCGCGAACACGCCGTGGGAGGTGCCGACCTGGAAGAGGGGGTTCTTGATCTCCGAGGTGCCGACGTTGCCGACGGTGAAGACGAGGGTGCGCACGGGCGGTGCCCCGAACCAGGTCAGCAGTCCGCCGGAGCCGTCGAGCCGGGTGTCGGTGAGCACCGAGAGCCGCCCGCCGGAGGCCTCAGCGGGCAACGGCTCCACCGCGTGTCCGGCGACCTGGAAGATGGCGTCGGCCTCGGCCTTCGCCCCGGTCACCGTCGCCACGTGCACCACACAGGGGCAGGGCACGGGCGGCTCGGCGACGGGCAGCTTCTTGCTGAAACGGCCGTCGGCATCGGTGGTGACGGCCCGACCGTCGGCGTTGGCGCAGGAGTTGGTCCCGCCTGGCACACCCCGTGACGGCACGGCCTGACCGCAGACCAGGATCATCAGCAGCGCCTTCGAACGCCAGCCGCTGCCGGTGACGGTGATCGAACCACCGGTTCCCGCCTGGGACTTGGAGAGCTTCACGGTGGGCCGCTCGGCGGCCTGGACGGGCAACGACACGACCGACACCAGCGCCAGGAGCGCCGCCAGCACCAGGATCCGCACCTTCACGACACCGCTCCCGTCAACTCGACCTCGGCACAAGAGGGTTCAGGCACGTCGCCCTTACGGCGCCTTCGACGTCGTACGACGAACAGCGCACCCCCGGCGGCCACCGCCCCGGCGATCCCCGCCCCCCACCGCCCGCTCCCCGTCGACACACGCGCCGTGTCCCGCACCCCGCCCGCCGCCGTCACCGTCAGCCGCACGTCGACGGAGTCCAGCGCGGGCGCACTCCACGGCTCGCTGAGCCTGAGCCGCCGCCCCGGCGCCAGCTCGGCCGACAGGGTGCGCGGGGCCCGGTCGAGGACCCGGCCGAAGATTCCGTCCGCGCGGACCGCGAGCGTGGGCACGAGGGGCGTCGTCCCTCGGTTGACCAGCTCGTACGTGATCCGGTCCCCGTGCACGGCAAGGTGCTCGACGGTCAGCGCGGACACGGTGGGCACGGCGGCCCGGAGGTGAACGGCCACCCGCCGGGTACGTCCGTCGGAGTCCCGGGCCACGATCTCGGCGCCGCCGTCCTCGTCCGGAACGGTCACGGTGAAGGGCACCTCGGTACGCGTCCCCGGAGCCAGTCGGAGCCGGGAGTCGGCGAAGACGACCCGGGCACCGACGCCCGACAGCGAGACGTCAACACCCCGCTCCCCCCGATTGACCAACGCCACCGTGTCCTCCAGCACCACCCCGGGCGCCCCCTCGGCATAGAACGCCGGCCGCCCCCCACCCGAGGGCGCGACAGACCACCCGTCGGCGGCAACCGCACCCGGAACGGCGAAGAGCAGAGCGAGCAGGACCAGCCCCAACACCCGAAGGGCGAACGACATCGGCGGCTCCGTAAGTTGTGCGGTGCGGTACCGCGCCCTTAAGGGGCGCGGGGAACTGCGCGACAAGCCACGACGGCGCCGCAGCCGCAAACGGCCCTATCGCGGCAACCCCGAAGGCGCATCTCATCCCGCAGAACGCCGACGCCTCCGCGTAACCCACAACGACCCCGCCGCCCCCGCGAGCAACACCGTGCCACCGAGCGTCCCGAGCGCGATCGCCGAATCCTCAGGCCCGGTCTGCGGAAGCGAGTCACCGGAACCGGATTCGGATCCGCTCTGTGTATCGCCGCCGCCCCCACCACCCGCGGCACTCACATCGAGGCTCAGCGACGGCCCAGGACTGTTCGTCGGCGTACACGTCGTCGTCGTACCGAGCGCGATGATCGTCAGCACACCGGCCGTGAAGGTGACCTTGCCGGACTCCTTCGGCGTGTACGTCCCGCTCAAGTCATTGATCTTGATGGGGGTGTTGGCGGGCACCACCGCCTGGTTGGCCGGGCCGGTCACCTTCAGGGTGCCCTTCTCCGCACCGCCCAGCTGGATGACCGCGCTCGGCTTCATCGACCCCTTGCCCAGGTCGACCGGGCTGGACGAGACGCCCTTCTGCCAGGACATGGTGATCTTGTAGCCGCTGCCGCTCTTGACGCCCTTGATGTCGATGGGCGAGACGGCGCTCTTGTCGCCGATCGGCGTCTTGCACTGGTACTTGACGTCGACGACCTCGGCCCGGGCGGCGGGGGCGGCCATCAGCACCACCGAGCCGGCCAGGGCCGCGGTGGACGCGAGCGCGGCGGTTCGTTTCCGGTACGACACGGTTCCGCTCCCTTACTCGTTTCCCTGACTGGTTCCTGCCTTGCGCGAGTACCTGACGGCACATCAGATGGGCCGTCAAGGTACGCCCGGGCTCGCGAGGAGGGAAGACAAGGTGCGCGCCGGAGTTGTGACGATCCGGCGCGCACGGGAGGAGGTTCGGGTGGAGAGCTAACCCCGGGTAACCCGAGGACGGAGGAGTTCGGGGGCTCCCCAGCGTCTCAGCACCGGCGGCACCTCGACCGTTCCGTCGGCCCGCTGGTGCTGTTCCAGGATGGCGGGCAGCAGCCGGCTGGTGGCCAAGCCCGAGGCGTTGAGGGTGTGGACGTAGGCCGACTTGCCGCCGTTCGCCGGCCGGTAGCGGATGCCGCCGCGCCGGGCCTGGTACTCACGGGCGTTCGACACCGAGCTGACCTCGGCGTACGCGTCGAGGCTGGGCAGCCAGACCTCGACGTCGTAGGTCTTGGCCTGGGCGGGGCTGGTGTCCTCGGCGGCGAGCTGGGTGACCCGGTGGTGCAGTCCGAGCCCGGCGACCAACTCCTCGGCGCGGGCGAGGAGTTCCCGCTGGGCGGCTTCCGAGTCCTCGGGGCGGGCGAACTGGAACAGCTCGACCTTGTTGAACTGGTGGCCGCGCAGGGTGCCCCGGTCGGCGGTGCGGTGGCTGCCGCTCTCCTTGCGGTAACAGGGCGTGTAGGCCACGTACTTGAGCGGGAGCTCGGCCTCGTCGAGGGTCTCGCCGCGGTGCAGGTTCACCAGGGCGGTCTCGGCGGTGGGCAGGAGGAAGTGGTCGTCGTCCGTGCGGAAGACCTCGTCGGCGAACTTCGGGAACTGTCCCGCCGTATAGCCGGCTTCGTAGCTGAGCAGGTGCGGCGGCAGCACGAACTCGTAGCCCGCGCGGCGGTGGGCGTCGAGGAAGTGGTTGAGCAGCGCCCACTCCAGGGCGGCGCCCTCGCCCCGGTAGACCCAGTAGCCGCTGCCGGCGAGCCGGGTGCCGCGCTTGTGGTCGACGAGGCCGAGTTCCTCGGTGAGCCGGACGTGGTCCCTGGCGTCGAAGTCGAACCGGGGCGGGGTTCCGGTGACCCGTACGACCTGGTTGTTCTCCTTGCCGCCCGCGACGACGTCGTCGTCCGGGAGGTTGGGCAGGGCGTCCAGGAACGTCCGGTGGTCCCGCGCCAGCCGGGCGAGTTCCGTCTCGGCCGCGGCCAGCCGGTCGGTCAGCTCCTTGGCGTCGGCCTGGAGTTCGTCGGCGGCTTCGTCCGCCCGGCGTCGTACGGCGATGTCGGCCGAGATCCGCCGCCGCTCCCCGCGCAGCCGCTCCACGGCGGTGCGGGCCTCGCGGAACGCGGCGTCCAGGGCGAGGAAGGCGGGGATGTCGGCGTCCACGGCGCGCTTGCGCAGGGCGTCCTGGACTCGGTCGGGGTGCTGTCGGATGAGGGTGACGTCGAGCATGGTGCCCGCTCCGTCCGGTGCTGCCGGAACGGCAGGCGCCGCCCCGGGGTGGGCCCCTCGGGGCGTGGGCGAGAGGGTGCTCGCGGTGCCACCACGCCTTCACCGTCGTGGAGCCGTGTCGCTGCGGCCGGTACGACGGTCTCGTTCGGGCCCGATGACGGGGGCCGGCCGGCGGGGCATTTCCTCCCCGCACTCGGGAGTGGATTCGCACCGGGACCGCGAGGCCGCCTTCACAGCTGTCGGCGGCTCTCTCTGCTCGCGTGGCCCGGGGCTACTTGTCTCCGTCAGCGCGTTGCGGTCGAGGGTAGGGGGGCCGTGCCCGGCCCGCCAACCGGATTACGCCGGTGCGCCCAGCTCCGCCCAGACCTTCTTGCCCGCCAGTCCGGGGCTGCGGACCACGCCCCAGTCCAGGCAGAGGCGCTGCACGATGAACATGCCGTGGCCGCCGGGGCGGCCCGCGCGGTGCGGGGTGCGGGGGGCCGGCTGGCCGTTGCCCTTGTCGGAGACCTCGACGCGGATCACCTTGTTGTCGAGCGCGATCCACAGCTCGTCGGGGCCCTCGGCATGCAGACAGGCGTTGGTGACCAGCTCGGACACGACGAGCAGGACGTCCTCGGCGGCGGCCCGCTGGTCGGCGCCGGTGGCGGGCAGCCAGCCCCACGCGTACAACGCCTGACGGGCGAAGTCGCGGGCCAGGGGGACGACGCCGCTCGCGCCGTCGAAGCTCAGTCTGCGGACCTGCCGGCCCGCCGACGACTCGGGCGGCACGGCCGCACCCCCTTCGGACATCCCGGAAGCGCCGTCGGCCTCCGGGCCGCGGTCGCCCGGCGAGAAAGGCCGGGTGCTGCTCATCAGCGCTTCACCTCACCGATTCACCAGTTCACAATTCAATAGTCAGAGTTCAGTACGTAGATCGACGATGGATCCGTCGCCGCGCCTGATGTCTTTTTCAGGATGTCTCCTGCCCGACCGAACCGGCGGAACACCCCCCTGTTTCGGCCCGCGCCTTTCCTCGCGAGGCGGACGCGCGTGGAACGCACCGGGCGCACAGGGACGCCCGGGGCACCACGAGGCCCGACGGACCGGCTCAGCCGGTCTCGTCGGCCAGGGCCGCTTCGAGCGTGTCATGGACGGTGAACACCGCATCGGCGCCGGTGATCTCGAAGACGCGTGCCACCACGGGCAGCATCCCGGCGAGATGGACTCCGCCACCGGCGGCCTCGGCCTTCAGTCGTGCGCCGAGAAGTACGTTGAGCCCGGTGGAGTCACAGAACTCCAGACGCGAGCAGTCCACCACCAGCCGATGGAAGCCGTCGTCGAGGCAGGCCTCGAGTGGCTCACGCAACAGATCGGCGGTGTGGTGATCCAACTCACCCGCCGGGGTCACAACGGCGCTGGCGCCTTGTTTCCGCACCTCGACCAGAAGCCGGCCAGACTGTGCGCTGCCGACCGTCCCGCGGTCCATGCCGTCTCTCTCTCCCGACGTCGTGGCTGCTCCTGACGCCCACGAACACTACGCCTTCCCTTCACGCCCCGACACCCGAACATCTGCACACAAACGGACATATCTGAACAGAATGCACTTGCGATGATGTCGGGAAAGCAGGTAGGGCTAGTAAGGACACGTACTCGACACGGCCGGCTTTGGAGGCGCCGCACACCGCAGTGCACGCAAATGGCTTCGGCAGCCCTATGCCGAGAACGATGGAGGACATCATGTCACCCCGGCTCGACGCCTCGCATACCCCTACGGCGACGTCGACATCCCCCCCGGAACATCTGAATCCCATCGAGCTGGACGACCCACTTGCCGGGCTTCCGGAGATCCCCCCGTTCGACGAGGTGGGGCCGGTGGACGCACGGGCCCTTTCCAAGACCCTCTTCGCACGGCTGGAGTCGCTGGAGGAGGGCACGCACGAATACTCGTACGTCCGCAACACGCTCGTCGAGCTCAACCTCGCTCTGGTCAAGTTCGCCGCCTCTCGCTTCCGCTCCCGCAGCGAACCGATGGAGGACATCATCCAGGTCGGCACGATCGGTCTGATCAAGGCGATCGACCGCTTCGAGCTCTCCCGGGGTGTGGAGTTCCCCACCTTCGCGATGCCAACCATCGTCGGTGAGATCAAGCGCTTCTTCCGCGACACGTCCTGGTCGGTGCGCGTGCCCCGCCGGCTCCAGGAGCTCCGGCTCGACCTCGCCAAGGCGGGCGACGAACTGGCCCAGCGGCTGGACCGCGCCCCGACGGTGGGTGAACTGGCCGAGCGCCTCGGCCTGACCAAGGACGAGGTCGTCGAGGGCATGGCCGCGTCCAACGCGTACACGGCCTCTTCCCTGGACGCCCAGCCGGAGGAGGACGACGCCGAGGGCGCCCTGGCCGACCGGATCGGCTACGAGGACCACGGCATCGAGGGCATCGAGTACGTCGAGTCCCTGAAGCCCCTGATCGCCGAACTCCCGCCCCGGGACCGGAAGATCCTCTCCCTGCGGTTCGTGGCGGGCCTGACCCAGTCCGAGATCGGCGACGAGCTCGGGATCTCCCAGATGCACGTGTCCCGACTGCTGTCACGGACGCTGGTGCGGCTGCGGAAGGGCCTGACGGTCGAGGAGTGACACCGCCCGGTGCGAGCGCGGGGCATGACGGTGGTGAGTGCGGGGCGTGCGGGCGGATCTGACGTTTTCGGTCAGATCTCGCGCACGCCCCGTCGCCATACCCCGGCGACCAGCGGCACCCCCGGCCGGTAGGCCAGGTGGACGTGGCTCGGGGCGTCGAGGAGGGTGAGGTCGGCTCGGGCGCCCGGGGAGAGGCGGCCGATGTCGTCGCGGCGCAGGGCCGCCGCGCCGCCCGCCGTGGCCGACCAGATCGCCTCGTCGGGGGTCATGCCCATGTCCCGTACCGCGAGGGCGATGCAGAACGGCACGGACGACGTGAAGGACGAGCCCGGGTTGCAGTCCGTGGAGAGGGCGACCGTGACACCCGCGTCCACCAGGCGGCGGGCGTCCGGCCACTGCGCGCGCGTGGAGAACTCGGCGCCGGGCAGGAGCGTGGCGACGGTGCCGCTGTTCGCCAGTGCCTCCACGTCGGCGTCCGTGAGGTGGGTGCAGTGGTCCGCGCTGGCGGCGTCGAGTTCGACGGCCAGCTGGACGCCCGGGCCGTAGGAGAGCTGGTTGGCGTGGATGCGCGGGTGCAGCCCCTTCGCCTTGCCGGCCGTGAGGATCGCGCGGGCCTGGTCGCCGTCGAAGGCGCCCTTCTCGCAGAAGACGTCGATCCAACGGGCGTACGGGGCGCAGGCGTCGAGCATCTCGCCGGTGACGAGGTCCACATAGGCGGCCGGGTCCTCGGCGAGGTCGGGCGGGACGATGTGCGCGCCCAGGTAGGTGACCTCCTCGGTGTGCGCGGCGGCGATGCGCAGGGCACGGGCCTCGTCCTCGACGGTCAGGCCGTAGCCGGACTTCGTCTCGAAGGTCGTGGTGCCCTGGCGGAGGGCCTCGGCGAGGTAGCGCGTGAGGTTGGCCTCCAGTTCGGCGTCGCTCGCCGCCCGGGTCGCCGCGACCGTCGTGCGGATGCCGCCCGCGCTGTACGCCCGCCCCGACATCCGGGCGTTGAACTCCTGCGTGCGGTCGCCCGCGAAGACGAGGTGGGAGTGGGAGTCCACGAAACCGGGGACGACGGCCCGGCCGGCCGCGTCGACCCGGTTGTCAGTGGCGGGTGCTTTGCTTTGATCACCGGTCCACACGACGCGGTCGCCCTCGATGACGACGGCCGCGTCCTGGATCAGTCCGAGGGGGGATCCGTCACCGAGGGAGGGGTCGTTGGTGACCAGGGCGGCGATGTTGGTGATGAGCGTGCTGGCGGTGCTCGCGGAGTGGGCGGGGCTGACGGTCGTCGCGTTGCTCATGGCGTCCTTGGTGGCCTGGTCGGCGGTGGGGGCGGGTTCGGGGACGGGGGCGGGCCGCGCGGGCGTGCGGCCCGGAGTCATCCGCGCAGGGCTTCGACCGCGTCCGCGAGGGCTTTCGGTACATCCGGTACGAGGCAGTGGGCCCCGTCCCGTACGACATGGCGACCGCCCACGACCGTGTGCGACACGTCTGCTGCCGACGCGGCGAATACGGCCGTCTCGGCCCCGAGCCGCGCAAGCGGCCCTGCCGTCCTGACCGAGTCGAGGGCGATGGTCGTGAAGTCGGCGAGCGCGCCGGCCTCCAGGGTGCCCGCCTCGTCCCAGCCGAGGGCCGCGTGACCGTCGGCGGAGGCGGCCCGTAGCAGCGCGGCGGCGGTCCAGTGGCCCCGGGTGCGGGTGCGCAGGCGCTCGTTGAGCTCCATCGCCCGTGCCTCTTCGAGCAGGTCGATGACGGCGTGGCTGTCGGAGCCGAGGGAGAGCGGGGAGCCCGCCCTCTGCAGGGCGACCGCGGGTCCGATGCCGTCCGCGAGGTCGCGTTCCGTCGTGGGGCACATACAGGTGCCGGTGCCGGAGTCGCCGATGAGGGCGATGTCCTCGTCGGTGAGGTGGGTGTTGTGGACGCCGGTGGTGCGCCGGCCGAGGACGCCGTGCTCGGCGAGCAGCTGGGTGGGGGTGCAGCCGTGGGCGGCCCGGCAGGCGTCGTTCTCGGCGGTCTGCTCGGACAGATGGACATGGAGCGGGGCCCGCCGCTCCTCGGCCCACCGGGCCACGGTCGCCAACTGGGCGGCGGGCACGGCCCGTACGGAGTGGACGGCCGCCCCGATCCGCGCGTGATCCCGATCCTTGAGAACGGAACAGCGTTCGGCCCAGGCGTCCGCGCTGCCGTCGGAGAAGCGCAGCTGGTGGGAGTTGGGCGGCTGTCCGCTGTGCTTGTTCAGGATGCCGGAGGAGAGGTAGGCGGTGTCGAGGAGGGTGATGCGGATACCGGCGTCGGCGGCGGCCGCGATGAGGGCCTCGCCCATGGCGTTGGGGTCGGCGTAGGGGGTGCCGCCGGGGGCGTGGTGGACGTAGTGGAACTCGCCGACCGCGGTGATGCCGGCCAGGGCCATCTCGGCGTAGGCGGCCCGGGCGAGGGCGTGGTAGTTCTCCGGGGTCAGTCGGTCGGCCGTGGCGTACATGACCTCGCGCCAGGTCCAGAAGGTGCCGGAGCCGACCTGGACGGTGGAGCGCAGGGCGCGGTGGAAGGCGTGCGAGTGGGTGTTGGCGAGGCCGGGCAGCGTGAGGCCGCGCAGGATCTCGGCGCCGGGGGGCGGGGTGGGTGTGTCGGTGCGGACGGTGGCGATGCGCCCGTCCTCGGTCGCCACGGCCACGCCCGGCTCGACGTGGGTGTCGAGCCAGGCGTGTTCGAGCCAGTAGGTCTTCCGGGTCACCTGCAGGCCAGCCCTTCCAGTACGTCGGCGAGTGCGAGTACCCCGGCCACGCAGTCGTCCTCGGCCGCGAACTCGGCCGGGGAGTGCGAGACGCCCGTGGGGTTGCGTACGAACAGCATGGCGGTCGGGATGTGCCCGGAGAGGATCCCGGCGTCGTGTCCGGCACCGGTTCCCAGGACGGGGACCTTGAGGTCGGTGCCACCGCCCGTGCCGAGGATGCGGGCGAGTTCGTCGCGCAGGGCGTGGTCGAACTCGACGACGGGGGTGAAGGACTCGCGGACCACGTCGAGGTCGATGCCGTGGGCCGCCGCGTACTCGCGGGCGGCCTTCTCGACCCCGCCGACGACGGCGTCCAGGCTCTCCTGGTCGGCGGCGCGCGAGTCGAGCCAGCCGCGGACGAGGGAGGGGATGGCGTTGACGCCGTTCGGCTCGACGGAGATCTTGCCGAAGGTGGCGACGGCACCGGCGAGTTCGGCCTCGCGGCGGGCGGCGAGGACGGTCTCGGCGTACGACAGCATCGGGTCGCGCCGGTCGACGAGCCGGGTGGTGCCGGCGTGGTTGGCCTCGCCCCGGAAGTCGAACCGCCACCGCCCGTGCGGCCAGATGGCGCTGGCGAGCCCGACCCGGTCGCCGGACAGGTCCAGCGCCCGGCCCTGTTCGACATGCAGCTCGACGAAGGCGCCGATGCGGGAGAGCCGCTCCGGGTCCGCGCCGAGGGCGTCGGGGTCGTACCCGGCGGCCTCCATGGCCCTGGGGAGCGTGACCCCGTCCCCGTCGGTGAGCCGGTGCGCCTGCTCCACGGTGAGCTGCCCCGAGGTGAGCCGCGACCCGACACAGGCCAGCCCGAACCGGGCGCCCTCCTCGTCGCCGAAGTTGACGAGGGCGAGGGGCCTGGTGAACGTCGCCCCGCGGGCCCGGAGTTCATCGAGCGCGGCGAAGGAGGACACGACGCCGAGGGGCCCGTCGAAGGCACCGCCGTCCGGCACGGAGTCCAGATGCGACCCGGTGACGACGGCGTCCCCGGCGGAGGGGTCCCCGAGCCAGGCCCACTGGTTGCCGTTGCGGTCCAGCTCGTAGGTCAGCCCGCGGGCCTCGGCCTGCTCCTTGAACCAGGCCCGGCACTCGCCGTCGGCGCCGGTCCAGGCGTAGCGGCGGTAGCCGTGGGATTCGGGGTGCCGGCCGATGGGCGCGAGCTCGCGCCACATCTCCTGGAAGGAGGGCCGGCTGTGGCCGGCCGGCGCTCCAGGCTGTGGGCAGGCGTTCCGCGGGGCGATGGGGGTCCCCCCGCTCGAACGGAGTTGAGAGTGGGGGAGGGTGGGCACAACCGGACCCGCACCCGGCGACGAGGCCTCGGCCCCCACCGGATCGTTGCCGCCCCGCTCGTCTCCCGGAAGGGTCACGCGTCGTCACCCTCGCGCATGGGCACCCGCACGCCCCGCTCGTCGGCGACCGACGCCGCGATGTCGTATCCCGCGTCCACGTGCCGGATGACGCCCATGCCGGGGTCGTTCGTCAGTACCCGCCGGAGCTTCTCGCCGGCGAGCTTCGTGCCGTCGGCCACGGACACCTGGCCCGCGTGGATCGACCGGCCCATGCCCACGCCGCCACCGTGGTGGATGGACACCCATGACGCCCCGGACGCCACGTTCACCATGGCGTTCAGCAGCGGCCAGTCGGCGATCGCGTCGGAGCCGTCGAGCATGGCCTCGGTCTCGCGGTAGGGGGAGGCGACGGAACCCGAGTCGAGGTGGTCGCGGCCGATCGCCAGCGGGGCCGCCAGCTCGCCCGAGGCCACCATGTCGTTGAAGCGTTCGCCGGCCTTGTCGCGTTCGCCGTAGCCGAGCCAGCAGATACGGGCGGGCAGGCCCTGGAAGTGGACCCGCTCCCCCGCCATCTTGATCCAGCGGTGCAGGGACTCGTTCTCGGGGAACAGCTCCAGGATCGCCTTGTCGGTCTTCGCGATGTCGGACGCCTCGCCGGACAGGGCCGCCCAGCGGAAGGGGCCCTTGCCCTCGCTGAACAGCGGCCGGATGTAGGCGGGGACGAAACCGGGGAAGGCGAACGCCCGCTCGTACCCGGCGAGCTGGGCCTCGCCGCGGATCGAGTTGCCGTAGTCGAAGACCTCGGCGCCGGCGTCCATGAAGCCGACCATGGCCTCGACGTGCCGGGCCATCGACTCCCGGGCGCGCTGGGTGAACCCGGCGGGGTCCTTCGCCGCGGCGTCCGCCATGTCCTCGAAGGCGAGGCCGGTCGGCAGATACGCCAGCGGGTCGTGGGCGGAGGTCTGGTCGGTGACGATGTCGATGGGGGCGCCCATGGCGAGCAGCTGCGGTACCAGGTCCGCCGCGTTGCCGAGGACGCCGATGGACAGCGGCTTGCGCTGGTCACGGGCTTCGACCGCCAGCTGGAGCGCGTGCTCGAGGCTGTCGGCCCGCACGTCCAGGTACCGGTGTTCGATCCGGCGCTCGATCGCCCGCGGGTCGCAGTCGATGCAGATCGCGACGCCGTCGTTCATGGTGACGGCGAGCGGCTGGGCGCCGCCCATGCCGCCGAGGCCGGCGGTGAGGGTGATCGTCCCGGCGAGGGTGCCGTCGAACTTCTTCGCGGCGACGGCGGAGAAGGTCTCGTAGGTGCCCTGGAGGATGCCCTGGGTGCCGATGTAGATCCAGGAGCCGGCGGTCATCTGGCCGTACATGGTCAGGCCGAGGGCCTCCAGGCGGCGGAACTCCTCCCAGTTCGCCCAGTCGCCGACGAGGTTGGAGTTGGCGATCAGTACGCGCGGCGCCCACTCGTGGGTCTGCATGACGCCGACGGGCCGGCCGGACTGGACCAGCATCGTCTCGTCCTGCTTGAGGGTGCGCAGGGTGCGGACCATCGCGTCGTAGGAGCGCCAGTCACGGGCCGCCTTGCCGGTGCCGCCGTAGACGACGAGCTTGTCGGGGTGCTCGGCGACCTCGGGGTCGAGGTTGTTCTGCAGCATCCGCAGGGCGGCTTCCTGCTGCCATCCCAGGGCGCTCAGTTCCGTACCGCGTGACGCTCGGACGGGGCGGGGTCCTGACATGGTCTGCCTCCTAGCGGACTGTTGCTGCTGTTATTCACATCCTGACTTTCTGAATAGACCTAGTCAATAGCACGGTCCTTCGGCACGGGGTCGAAACCGGTGTTTGGCTGGATGCATGGGCACGGACATCGACCTGACGGGGGACGGCGTGGACAACGGCGACGGGGAGCACCTGGCACGCGCGGTGCGGCGGGACCAGGCGGTGCGGGCCGCCGTGGAGCAGGGGCTGCTGGGGCCGGGCCACCCCATCGTGGGCCTTCTGGACGTGACCGGCATCCGGGAGTCGGCGGCCGAGCTGCGGGCGGCGTTCGACGCGGTCACCGCGCCCGGCACCCCGGTGCTGCACGCCTTCGCGGTGAAGGCGACCCCGCTGGTGCCGGTGCTGCGGCTGCTGCGGGAGGCGGGGATCGGCGCGGAGGTGGCCAGTCCGGGCGAGCTGGCGCTGGCGCGGGCGGCGGGGGTGCGTCCGGAGACGACCGTTCTGGACTCGCCCGCGAAGACGCCGGCCGAGCTGCGGGAGGCGCTGGCGCTGGGGATCGCCGTCAACGCCGACAATCCGCAGGAGCTGGACCGTATCGACGCGCTCATGCGGTCCGCCACGAGCCGTTCCCCTCTCGGGATCCGGGTCAACCCGCAGGTCGGCGGGGGTTCGATCGGGGCGACGTCCACGGCCACGGCGACCTCGAAGTTCGGGGTGGCGCTCCGGGACGAGGGCGCCCGGGAGTGGATCGTGCGCGCCTACGCCGACCGCCCCTGGCTCACCCGGCTGCACGCGCACACCGGCTCCCAGGGCATCCCGCTCTCACTGATGGCGCGGGGGGCCGCGGAGACGTACACGCTCGCCGAGGAGATCAACCGGAGCATCGGGCGGCGGCAGATCGACACGGTCGACATCGGTGGCGGGTTGCCGGTGAACTTCGCCTCGGACGCGACGGCGCCGACGTACGCGCAGTACGCGCGGCTGCTGAGCGAGACGGTGCCGGGGCTGTTCGACGGGCGGTACGGGCTGGTCACCGAGTTCGGGCGGTCGCTGCTGGCCAAGCACGGGACGGTCGTGGCGCGGGTCGAGTACGCCAAGAGCGCGGGCGGACGGGCGGTCGCGGTGACGCACGCGGGGGTGCAGGTGGCGACGCGGACGGTGTACGTGCCGGGGTCGTGGCCGCTCAGGATCGCGGCGTACGACGCGAAGGGGCGGCCCAAGGAGGGGCCCGAGGTGGTGCAGGACGTCGCCGGACCGGCCTGCTTCGCCGGGGATCTGCTCGCCGAGGGGCGGCCCCTGCCGCTGCTGGAGCAGGGGGACTACGCGGCGGCACTGGACACGGGGGCGTACTACTTCGCGCACCACTACGCGTACAACTCCCTGGCCCGGCCGGGGATTTACGGCTTCGCCCCGAGTGACGGCCGTGGTGCCGGCGACGGCGGCGGGGTCGCTTTCGCGACCGTCCGTACGCCGCAGACCCTCGACGAGATCGTGGCCGAATCCGGAGGGGCGCACGCGGCCGGGCTCACCACCCTCTGAGCAACCGCGCGCCGTTGACGCACGCCGGTGGACATGTGGGTCAACTGTTCCGAAAACGAGCTCAGTCGACCCACCTTAGTCATCTGGCGCATGTTCCACTGGAAAATGCCAGAATCCTCACCCCCCGCGCACACCCTGCGTAGTTTCGGCGTCACTCAGCCGAACCCCATGCGGGAGGGGAACCGCGGTGCCCGGAATCGACGAGTGTCTGCTGGAAGCCATGCAACTACCCGGTGCCCGGGGCGTCGCGCTGGTCGACTGGACGAGCGGGCTGGCTCTGGGCACCGCCGGGGAGTCACCGGGCGGCGACCACGAGGCGGCCGCCGCGGAGGTGGCCGAGCTGGCCCGACTGGCCGCCGAACACCGGGCGTTCGCCCCGGACGACGACGTCACCGACCCACCGGTCGAGGACGTGATCATCAGCAACCGGGACAGCTACCACGTCCTGTGCTTCGTCCGGACGTCCTTCGACAGCAGCGTCTTCCTGCATCTGTGGCTGGCCCGCGTGGAGGGCAACCTCGCGCTGGCCCGGATCCGCCTCGGTGAGATGACCGGACGGCTGGTGCTCGGATGACGGCGGTCAGGACCCCACCGCCGCCCAGGCTGCCGGTGCGGGACAAGGCGGAGGCCCGCGACCGGGCCTGGGGCGGCGTCTCGCCGATGCTGACCCGGCTCGCCGCCGAGCGGGCCACCGGCGTCCTCGTCCGCGAGCGCGGCACCCTGCATCTGGCCGAGGGCCGGGTGGTGCACGCCGAGAGCCCGTCGGCGCCGGGCCTCGACGTGCTCCTCACGGCCCACGGCACGCTGGACGCCGACACCTGGAGCAAGGCGGTCGCCGAGGCCGACGGCGCTCCGGGCGCCGGCCTCCTGCTGGCCGGACGCGGCCTGCTCACCCGGGGCGCGCTGGAGCTGTGCCACCTGGAGGCGCTGTACGACGCCGCCTACTTCGCACTGGCGCCCAGCAGCAGCCCGGGCCGCTTCCGGTTCACGGGCGTCGGCCGCCTCGGTGCCGTGCGCCCGGTCACCGTGGCCGCCCTGGAGCACGAGACGCTGCGCCGCCGCGACCTGCTGCACCGCATCTGGCCCGACCCCACCACCGACGAGGCACCCCTGCTGCCCTCCGACGCCCTGGCCGCCCCCGGCCTCACGGCCCGCCAGCGTGCGGTGCTGCACCTGGTCGACGGTGTCCGCGGGGCCTCGGACATCGCCCACCGGCTGGGCCGCCCGGCGTTCCACACCCTGGTGGACGTACGGCGGCTGGCGGCGGCCGGAGTCGTCACCCGCGACCTGGCGGCCGCCCCCCGCAGACCCGGCCCCACGAGCCGCGGCACGCCGATACCCCTGGCCACCCGCGGCCCCCTGCCCCCCTCCGACGCGGCCATGCCCGAGGTCACCGATCCCGACATCACGTTGCTGAAGAGGCTCAGAGATGCGCTGGAGTCCCTTTGAGCGGCAGCGGGCACGCGCCGAGAGGAGAGACCTGATGGCGGCCGAACCCGAGATCCTGGACGAGCTGCGCCGGTTGAGAAGCCGGGTGCCGCACCTCACCGGCGCCCTGGCGGCGAGCGTGGACGGACTCGTCATCGCCCAGGACACACCCGGTGTCGAGCCCGAGGGCATGGCCGCGCTGACCGCCGCCGCGCTCGGTGTCTCCCTCCGGCTGGCCGACGCCACCGGGCAGGGCGACTTCCGCGAACTGCTGGTGCGCGGGGCCTACGGCTACGTGTCGACCTACGCGGCGGGCCGCACGGCCGTCCTGACCCTGCTCGCCCAGGACAGCGTCAGCATCGGGCGGCTGCATCTGGAGGGCCGGCGCGCCAGTGCCCGCATCGGGGAGCTCGTCGACTCCCGGGCCCCCGTCGAGACACCCGCGAAACCGGCCCGGGCGCCCGCCCGGACCGGCACTCCACGAACGAGAACGGCGCGCACGCCACGTACCACCAACGCGCGCACATCCACCGAAAGTTGAACCCGACCAGAGGGGCACACCCACCATGGCCAACACCGAAACCTGTCTGAAGGAAGCTCTCGCCTCCATCGAGGGCGCGACCGGAGTCGCCCTCGTCGACTACACCAGCGGTATGGCGCTCGGCACGATGGGCGGCAGCAAGAGCTTCGACCTGAACGTCGCGGCCGCCGGTAACACCGACGTGGTGCGCGCCAAGATGCGCACCATGGAGCACCTGGGGCTCAAGGCGCAGATCGAGGACATCCTGATCACCCTCTCCGACCAGTACCACCTGCTCCGTCTGATCAGCGGCCGCGGCGGCAACGGACTGTTCATCTACCTGGTCCTCGACGCCAAGCGCGCCAACCTGGCGATGGCCCGCCATCAGCTGCGGAAGATCGAGGAGGACCTGGAGGTCTGACGCTCAGACCAGTGCCGCGGCGCGGCGGCGCGCCCCGCCCGGGGCCGCGTCGCCCGCCGCGATGCCGGTGCCGCGGTACGCCTTGACCGCCTTGCCGGCCGGGCGTCCGCCGCGTGCGTCGAGCCAGTCGACCCGCACCCACAGCAGGGCCTCCTCGGCCCGCTCGCGCCGCCCGAGCCACGCGGCCTTCAGCCACAGTCCCACGCCGGTCCCGGCGAGCAGCATGCCGCCCGCCGCGGGCACGGCGAAGGAGCTGCCCAGCGCGGCCGCGAAGGCGAGCAGCAGCCACCAGCGGTGGCCGCGGCGCCAGTTCCGTACGGTCACCGCGCGGTCCTGGAGCACATCGTGCTTGCCGGCGCGGGCGGCACCGCGGGTCAGACCCGTGTAGCGCTTGCGACGCCGGTACGCCACGAGGGCCGCCGCGACGATGAACAGCGCCGCCCCGGCCAGGACGCCGATCCGGCGCCCGGTCAGCCCCGGCACCAGGACGCCCACACCGGCCGCGAACACCCCGGCCCACCACAGCGGTGCCGCCCCCGCGCGCACCACCACGGCCACCCGGGCCAGACCTTGAGCTCTGCGATCTCCGCGTGCCACGTTCCGCCTCCTCGTCGCTCGGGCACAGTCCTTGGCGGCGCAGAATAGTAAGCGAACGTGAGACGCGCCTTAAAGAGGCGTCACTCCACGAAAAGTCCCCGCGCCGCCGCGCGCGCGTCGAACTCCTCGAGCCGCGCCTGGGCATCCGGCAGGTCGTCGCACATCGCCTCGAGGAGCACCCGCCCGAGCAGCATCGGCGCGCACGCGGTGTCGAAGGCGAGCCCCGTGCCCACGGCGGCCGGCAGCAGCAGGTCGGACACCTTGGCGACCGGCGCGAACGCGGAGTCGGCGACGGTGACGACGCTCAGCCCGGCCTCCTTCGCGTACCCGAGGGTGTCCACGACCTCCCGTGGATGCCGGGGCAGCGCGAAGCACAGCAGCGTCGAGGCGCCCGCGCGGACGGCGGCGTCGATCCGGTCGTGGATCATCGTGCCGCCCTCGTGGAGCAGCCGTACGTCCGGATGGACCTTGGCGGCGAAGTACGCGAAGCCGTACGCCTGGGAGGCGGCCGCCCGCAGGCCCAGCACCGGCAGCGGACGCGAGGCGGCGAGGAGCCGTCCGGCCTTCTGCACGGGCCGCGGGTCGGCGAGCAGCTCCGACAGGTGCCGGAGGTTCTCGATCTCGGCCTCGACGGCCTGCTGGTATTCGTTGTACGACGCCGAGGCCGCGCTCTGTTCGGCGGGCGCGACGTCGCGCAGGTGCTTGCGCAGGGCCGGGTAGCCGTCGAAGCCGAGGGCGACCGCGAAGCGGGTGACGGACGGCTGGCTGACCCCGGCGAGCTCGGCCAGCTCGACGCTGGACAGGAACGGCACGTCGGCGGCGCGCCGCACCATGCTGTGCGCGATGCGCCGCTGGGTCGGTGTGAGCCGGTGCCCCTCGAAGAGCGCCTGGAGCCGTGCGGCCGGGCTGTCGCCCACGGCCGTGACCTTCTCGCCGGCGCGCTCGGCACCCGGCTCGCCACTGTGCTCGCCGCCCCGCTCGCCCCGCTCCGCGGCCTTCTCCGCGCTCATGACTCGCTCCCCCTCCAGATGTCCGTGAACCGGTCGAGCAGTGCGGTCGCCGCCGTCACGTCGTCGGTGAGCGGCCGGTCGGCCTGGTCCTCGTCGAGCACCGACATGGCGAGCTCCAGCGCGCGGCCCACCGGGAGGTCCAGGTCGGGGCCGAGGTCGCGCTGGCGCAGCGCCCTTACGGCGGCGACGAGTTCGCAGCCCACCACCAGACGGTACGCACCGCACGCCCGCAGTGTCTGACGTGCGGCGAGCGAGGCGAAGCTGGCCTGTTCCTCGACGCCCCGGGAGAGTACAGCGTGGCCGAGCGAGGCGGGTGCCGAGAAGGCCCGCAGCTCGCCGAGGGCGGCGCCGGCGGCGTACTCCAGGATCATCACGCCGGAGGAGGCGGGTTCGTGGTCGGCGAGGAAGGGGCGCAGGCGGGTGTAGGCGGGTTCGTTGAGGGTGGACAGCCGTGACGTCGACAGCCGCGCGACCTGGGTCAGCGCCAGCCTGAAGTGGTCCAGGGCGAGGGCGAGTTGCGCCTGGTAGAAGCCGCCGTGGTGGTAGGCGGCCATGTCCTCGGGGGTGATCAGCGGGTTCTCCGCGGCCGCGTTGATCTCGATCGCGACGACCTCCTCCAGGGCGTCGGCCGCGTCATGGGCGGGACCGTGGATCTGGGGCAGACACCGGAAGCCGTACGGGTCCTGGATCCGCCCGAGCGGCGGGGTGGGCCGCTCGTCGGCGCCGATCAGCTCCCGCATCCGCCGGGCGACCTCGGAGGACCCCCGGTGCGGCCGGGCGGCGTGCACGGGCGCCGCGTACGCCTCATGCGACCCGTCCACGGCGAGCAGCGACAGCGCCCCGACGACCTGCGTGGCCTCCAGCAGCCCCCGCAGCTCATGCAGGGCGAGGGCGGCCTGCCCGAGCGTGAGGGCATTGCTGCTGATGAAGGCAAGGGCGTCATTGTTGTCCAGAAGCTGCGCCTCAGGCGCACCGACCAAGCCCCGGAACCCACCGGAACCACCCACACCGATCCCACCGGAACTGCCGCGCAGTCCCGAGCCACCGCGCGAGCCCGAGCCACCGGAAGCATCCACGCTGGTCCCACCGCGAACACCGCCGCCGATCCCGCCGTAGGGTCCGCCCAGCCCCGAGCCACCGGAGCCACCGCGCGAGCCCGAGCCACCAGAGACGCCCACATCCCGCTCACCAAGAGCGCCCGCACCCCGCCCGACTGAACCCTCCACGCCTGCCCGGCCGGAAGTGTCGGCGCCGAGCCCTCCGGAAGTCCCGGTCAGGCCCACCCCACCGGAGGCGTCCACGCCCGCCCCGCCGGAGGTTCGGCCCGCACCGAGCCAGCCAGAGTTGCCGGAAAGCCCCCCGCCCGTTCCCGTCGCGCCCCGCCACGGGTGCTCCCCCGCCAGCGCCAGCCCCACCTGGGCCAGTGCGGCGATGTCTCCGGTGCCCACCGAGCCGAACTCGTTGACGACCGGATACGCACCGCTCTCCAGCGCCTCGCACAGCGCGGTGACCACGGTCGGCCGGAGCCCCGCGCCGCCCGCGAGGAGCTGGTTCGCGCGGACGGCGAGCATCGCGCGGACCTGCCTCGCCGGGAGCTCCTCCCCGATCGCCCCGGCGTGGCTGCGCAACAGCCGCAGCCCGTGCTCCGCGGCCGCCTCGGTGGGCACGGACTCGTTCCGGTTGGCGCCGACGCCGGTGGAGCGGCCGTAGACGCGTCCGGTCGCGGCGATCTGCCGGGCGGCGTCCCAGGACTCGGTCACCCGCTTCATCGCATCGGTCCCGGGCACCGGCCGCGCGGCCCCGTCGGCGAGCCGCACGACGTCCGCGACGCCGAGTCCGATCCCGTCGAGGACGACCAGACCGGTGTGCACAGAACCTGGTGCGTCCACGATATGAGACGACATCGAGCCCAAACTCCCCTCAATCAGGACACACGATCTTGCCTGCCGGTCATCCGTTACGTCGGATTTACATCAACCCGTTGACAAGTTATTCAGCTACAGAGAACTCTGCATGACGTTATACAGCCGGGCAAGGGACATCTCATGATCCAGTTCGACGCGGTCCACAAGCGCTTCCCCAACGGCACGACAGCAGTCCACGACCTGACCCTCGACATGCCGGAAGGCGGCGTGACAGTCCTCGTCGGATCCTCCGGTTGCGGCAAGACGACCACCCTCAGAATGATCAACCGGATGGTCGAGCCGACCTCCGGCACCATCAAGGTCGGCGGCAAGGACATCACCCGCCAGGACGCGGCCGAACTGCGCCGCTCCATCGGTTACGTCATCCAGCAGGCCGGCCTCTTCCCGCACCGCACGGTGCTCGACAACATCGCCACCGTGCCGCTCCTCCTCGGCCACGGCCGCCGGAAGGCCCGGGCCCGCGCCGCCGAGCTCCTGGAGACCGTGGGCCTCGCACCGGACGCCGGCCGCCGCTACCCGCACCAGCTCTCCGGCGGCCAGCAGCAACGCGTCGGCGTCGCCCGCGCCCTCGCCGCCGACCCGCCGGTCCTGCTCATGGACGAGCCGTTCGGCGCGGTCGACCCCGTCGTGCGCACCCAGCTCCAAGACGAACTTCTGCGGCTCCAGAAGGAGTTGGGCAAGACCATCGTCTTCGTCACCCACGACATCGACGAAGCGGTCCGGCTCGGCGACCGCATCGCCGTCTTCCGCACCGGCGGCCACCTCGTCCAGTGCGCCACCCCCGCCGAACTCCTCGCCCGCCCCGCCGACGACTTCGTGGCCGACTTCCTCGGCGCCGAGCGCGGCCTGAAGCTGCTCTCGCTGAAGACCCTGGCGAACGTCCCGCAGGGCCCCGCGCCCGAGGGCGGCACGTGGTCCCTCGTCCTCGACGCGGCGGACAAGCCCCTGCGCTGGGCCTCGAAGGACACCGAGATCCCCGTACGACCGCTGACCGACAACGATTCCCTGCTGTCGGCCCTCAACGAGTCCATCGCCTCCCCCACCGGCCTGATAGTCCGCGTCGACGCGGACGGCGTCCTCACCGGCGTCTCCTCCCGCGACGACATCCACGCGCACGCGGGCCAGGCGCACAGCGAGGCCCGGGTGGTGACCGCATGACCATCGACTGGTCATGGATCGGCGACCACACCGACGACCTCACCACCCTCACGGTCTCCCATCTGCAGGCAGCCCTCGGCGCCGTCTTCCTCGGCCTCCTGATCTCGCTCCCGCTCGCGGTGATCGCCCATCGGATCCGCCCCCTGCGCGGCTTCCTGCTCGGCGTCTCCAACGTCCTGTTCACGATCCCGTCGATCGCGATCTTCGTGCTGCTGCTGCCGGTCAGCGGCCTCACCCGCACCACGACCGTGATCGGTCTGACCGTCTACACGCTGGTCGTCCTGCTCCGGAACACCGTCGAGGGACTCGACTCGGTCCCCGTGAAGACCAAGGAGGCGGCGAAGGCGATGGGCACCCGCCCGCTGCGCACCCTCCTCACCGTCGAGTTCCCGCTCGCGCTCCCCGTGATCATGGCGGGCGTCCGCATCGCGACGGTCATGTCGATCTCCCTCGTCTCCGTCGCGACCTACATCGGCGACGGCGGACTCGGCCAGCTTTTCACCGACGGCTTCCAGCGCAACTTCCCGACGCCGGTGATCGTGGGAGTGGTCCTCACGATCCTCCTCGCGGTGGTCGCGGACGCCCTGCTGGTCGCCCTCCAGTACGTCCTCACCCCGTGGAAGAGGCGGCGAGCCTGATGTACGAACTCTTCAAGAACCTCGGCACCTGGCTGACCAGCGGCGCGAGCTGGTCCGGTGCGGACGGCATCGCCCACCGCCTCGCCGAGCACCTCCAGTACTCGCTCCTCGCGACCCTCATCGCGGCCGCGATCGGCCTTCCCCTCGGCCTGCTGATCGGCCACACCGGCAAGGGCGCCTTCATCGCGATCAACCTCGCCTCCTTCGGCCGCGCCCTGCCGACCGTGGGCCTGGTCGTGCTGGTCTTCCTGGCCGGCGGACTGTCCATGCTGCCGGTGTACGTCGCCCTGGTCGCCCTCGCCGTCCCGGCGATCGTCACCAACACCTACGCCGGGATGACCGCGGTCGACCCGGACGTCCGCGACGCCGCCCGCGGCCAGGGCATGCGCGGCCACCAGGTCCTGTTCCAGGTCGAACTGCCGCTCGCGCTCCCCCTGGTCATGACGGGCCTGCGCCTGGCACTGATCCAGGTCGTCGCCACGGCGACCATCGCCGCGTACGTCTCCTTCGGCGGCCTCGGCCGCTACGTCTTCGACGGCCTGGCCCAGCGCGACCTCGTCCAGGTGCTCGGCGGCGCGGTGCTGGTCACCGCCATCGCCGTCGTCCTGGACCTGGCCCTCTCCGGCCTCCAGCGCTTCCTCTTCCGCCACCGCACTGCCTAGGGACCCCTCGATGAACCGACGCACTCTCCTCGGCGGCCTCCTCGCAGCGGCCTCCGTCCCCGCCCTGACCTCCTGCGCGGGCGGCATCACCTCCCTCGACGGCGCAGGCTCCGGCACCGGTGGCGGCGGCTCCAGCAAGGACGGAGTCACCATCGGCACCGCCAACTTCACCGAGAACCAGGTACTGGGCTACCTCTACGCGGCCGTCCTGGAAGCGGCCGGCGTGAAGGTGAAGGTCCGCCCCAACCTCGGCACCCGCGAGATCCTCATCCCCGCCCTCAGAGGCGGCGACATCGACCTGCTGCCCGAGTACCAGGGCGCCCTCCTGCACTACCTCGCCCCCAAGGCGACGGCCACCGAGGAGGGCGCGATGCAGAACGCCCTCGCGGTCGCGCTCCCCGCCGGGCTCCAGGTGCTGCCGTACGGCATGGCCGAGGACTCCGACGCCTTCGTCGTCACCCGGGAGACGGCACGCAAATACGGCCTGACCTCCCTCGCCGACCTGCGCAAGCAGAACGGCAAGCTCGTCATCGGCGCGGCACCGGAGGTGAAGAAGCGCCAGGTGGGCGTCATAGGACTGAAGGACGTGTACGGCGTCGAGTTCAAGGAGTTCAAGTCGCTGGACTCCTCAGGACCGCTGGTCAAGGGCGCCCTGAAGAAGGGCGACGTGGACGTGGCGAACCTCTTCACCACGGACACCGACATCCAGGCCAACGACTGGGTGGTCCTCACCGACCCCGAGAACCTCGTCCCCGGTCAGCACGTCGTCCCCCTCATCGCCGACCGCAAGGCCGACTCCACGGTCCGCAAGGCCCTCGCCCGCCTCGGCAACGTCCTCACCACGGCCCAGCTCACCGAACTCAACCGCCAGGTCGACAAGGACAAGAAGGACCCGGAGGACGTGGCGAACACCTACGCCGCCCAGCACGGGCTGAGCCGACCGAGGGGCTGAACCCGACCATCAACACGGGGGATATCCCCAGTGCGGCGGGCGTCGGCGCTGCCTAACTTGGATTCCATGAGCGGAATGGACGCGCGGGACGCCGACCTGAAGAAGGAACTCGACGCCACCCTGCAGGCCCGCAGGGAACTGGGCGAGGAGTACGAGTCCGCGCTGGTCGACTCCTTCCTCGAGAAGGTCGACCAGCGCATCGACGGCGCGGTGGAGCGCCGGGTGCGCCGGCAGATGGCCGAGCAGCAGATGGTGGTGGCCCGGGGCTCCCGGTCGCCGAAGCCCACGGACTCCTGGGGGGAGCGCTTCGGCTTCGGCATCGTCTCCATGGTCCTGGCGATCCCGCTGTCCGCGATCGGCGGCGGCATCGCCCACCTCCCGGGCCTGCTGGTCGCCTGGGCCGGCATCGTGGGCGTCAACGCCTTCCAGGCGGTCCGCACGAACCCGGAGCTGTTCCGGGGCCGCCGTCACCACAAGGACGACGACGCCTGGAAGGACTGACCGGACGGGTCACGCCTGCCGGGTCGGCAGCACCATGATCTGCCGCAGGTTGACGTGCCGGGGACGGCTGGCGACGTACGCGACGACGTCGGCGACCTCCTCGGCCGACAGCGTGCCCACCGCGTCGATCATCCCGCCGATCTGCTCCCGCAGCCCGTCGCTGTCGATGTGCGAGGCCAGCTCGGTCTGCGTCAGCCCCGGCTCGACATTGGTGACCCGCACGTCGCGCGGCCCGAACTCACCCCGCAGCGACTGCGAGAGATAGGTCAGCGCGGCCTTGGTGGCCCCGTACACCGCGTAGTTGGGGAACGTGATGTGCGCGCCGATGGACGAGATGTTCACGAGGTCCGCGGTGCGCCCCTCGGCGGCGGTGCCCACCAGATCCGCGGTGAAGGCCCGGATCATCCGCAGCACCCCGGTGACATTGGTGTCGATCATCCGCTGCCACTCGTCGACGCGCCCGTCGTCGACCGGGTTCGGCAGCATCACGCCCGCCGAGTTCACCACCAGGTCGACAGCCCCGTAGGCGGCATGGATCCGCTCGACGGCCGCGTCCACCGAACCGTCGTCGGTCACATCCGCGACCACGGCGAGCGCCTGCCCGCCATCGGCCCGGATCTTCTCGACGACGGCGTCCAGCCGCTCCTGACGCCGCGCCAGCAGCGCGACCTTCGCACCCTGCGCGGCCAGCAGTACGGCGATGGCCTCACCGATCCCGCTCGCGGCCCCGGTGACGACGGCGGTACGGCCGGACAGATTCTCGTACGACATTGCGGTGCTCCTCAGTGACCGGAAGTCCGCCGGGCACCCCCGGCGACGACCACCACCCTGCGCCGCCCGGTCCGCCGTACCCAGGGATGAGCTTTTCCTGGGTCTGCCAGTACCAGGTTCCAGGCCCGCCGCTCCCCTACGATCGAACTCATGGACGGGGACCTCGGAGACTTTCTGCGCACACGCCGTGCTCGTATCCAGCCGGAGGAAGTGGGGCTGCCCTCGCACGGGCGGCGCCGCGTACCCGGTCTGCGCCGCGAGGAGGTGGCGCAGCTGGCGGGCGTGAGCGTCGACTACTACATCCGTCTGGAACAGGGCAGGGGCCCGAGCGTCTCCGATGCCGTCCTGGACGCCGTCGCGCGCGTACTGCGCCTCGACGAGACGGAACACGCCTATCTGCACGCGGTGGCCCGCCCCCGTAAACAGGGCGCACGCCCGGCCGCGCCCCGGGTCCGCGCGGGCATCCAGCTGCTGCTCGACAGCATGGACCGCACCCCGGCCTTCGTCCTGGACCGCCGTATGACCGTCCTGGCCTGGAACGCCCTGGCCGACGCCGTCTTCGGCTACAGCGCCACGACGGCCGAGGCCCGCAGCATCCCCCGCCAGGTCTTCCTCGACCCCGCGGCCCATGACTTCTACCCGGAGTGGCAGGCCGTGGCCGCCCAGTCCGTGGCCCATCTGCGGGTCCAGGCCGGCCACCACCACAACGACCGGCAGCTGACCGCACTCGTCGGCGAACTCTCCCTCAAGAGCGAGGACTTCCGCCGCCTGTGGGCCGACCACCAGGTCAGGGAGTGCGCCTACGGCGTGAAGCGCGTCCAGCACCCGGTCGCGGGCCGGCTGGTCTTCCCCTACGAGACGCTGACGCTCCCGGGAGAAGGCGACCTGGCCCTGCTGGTCTACACCCCGGAGCCGGGTTCGGAGACGGCGGAGAGGCTGGCGCTGCTGGGGAGTTGGGCTTCCGCCGAGGTGCGTTGAAGGGTCCCGGAAAAAGCTTTCGCGGGGACCGCCGCACCCCCGTTGCCGGGGGGCGGGACGACGGCGGTCCCCGCGAGGGACGCTGACCGGGTCAGGGCCGGGCCTCGCGTCCAAGGCGTCTGTGGAGGTCCGGGAGCCGCTCCGGAGGTCCTGTGACGCCGTTTGGGTGCCGGCCGGGGCGGGGAGCCGCTCCCGCCCTGCCGACATCCACTAATGTGCCCGACCCGTGTTAAGCGTGTGCTGCGCGGACGTGACGCGCTCGTACCACTTCCGCGAAGTCCACCAATTCAGTAGGCAAACGGAAGTCCGCCCGCCGCACCACCGGTTCACCGGACGTTCACCGTCACTTCCCGCCCTTGGCGAGGAAGGCCAGCAGATCCTGCCGGCTGACCACACCGGTCGGCTTGCCCTCGACGAGGACGATCGCCGCGTCCGCGGTGCCGAGCACCGTCATCAGGTCGCCGACGGGCTCGCCGGAGCCGACCTGCGGCAGCGGCGCCGACATGTGCTTCTCCAGCGGGTCCTCCAGCGAGGCCCGCTGGGCGAACAGCGCGTTGAGCAACTCCCGCTCCACGACCGACCCGACGACCTCCGCCGCCATGACGTCCGGGTGACCGGCGCCCGGCTTCACGATCGGCATCTGCGAGACGCCGTACTCGCGCAGCACGTCGATGGCCTCGCCGACGGTCTCGTCCGGGTGCATGTGGACGAGGGACGGGATGGCGCCGTGCACCTTGTCGTTGAGGACGTCGGCGACGCGGGCACTGGGGCCCTCGTCCTCGAGGAAGCCGTAGTCGGCCATCCACTCGTCGTTGAAGATCTTCGACAGGTACCCGCGACCGCTGTCGGGCAGCAGCACGACGACCACGTCGTCGGGGCCGAGCCGCTCGGCCACCCGCAGCGCCGCCACGACGGCCATGCCGCAGGAGCCGCCGACCAGGAGGCCCTCCTCCTTGGCCAGGCGGCGGGTCATCTGGAAGGAGTCCTTGTCGGACACGGCGACGATCTCGTCGGCGACGGTCCGGTCGTACGCGGTCGGCCAGAAGTCCTCACCGACGCCCTCGACGAGATACGGCCGCCCGGAGCCGCCGGAGTACACGGACCCCTCGGGGTCGGCGCCGACGACCTTCACCTTGCCGTCGCTGGCGTCCTTCAGGTAGCGGCCGGTGCCGGAGATGGTGCCGCCCGTCCCCACACCCGTGACGAAGTGGGTGATCTTCCCCTCCGTCTGCTCCCACAGCTCGGGGCCGGTGGAGTGGTAGTGGGACAGCGGGTTGTTGGGGTTGGAGTACTGGTCGGGCTTCCACGCTCCCGGCGTCTCACGGACGAGCCGGTCGGAGACGTTGTAGTACGAGTCCGGGTGCTCGGGGTCGACCGCGGTGGGGCAGACGACGACCTCGGCCCCGTAGGCCCGCAGCACGTTGATCTTGTCGGTGCTCACCTTGTCGGGGCACACGAAGATGCACTTGTACCCCTTCTGCTGGGCCACGATGGCAAGGCCCACGCCGGTGTTGCCGCTGGTCGGCTCGACGATCGTCCCGCCGGGCTTGAGTGCGCCGCTCTCCTCCGCCGCCTCGATCATGCGCAGGGCGATGCGGTCCTTCACGGACCCGCCCGGGTTGAAGTACTCCACCTTGGCCAGGACGGTCGCCTGGATGCCCTTGGTGACGTTGTTGAGCCTCACCAGCGGGGTGTTGCCGACGAGGCTGATCATCGAGTCGTGGAATTGCACCGTTGTCTCCGGATGCTGCAAAAGATGGGGTCTAAGTGTTCCGCCAGCCTAAAGCCCGGAGCGGTCGTTCACTCGCCGTTGAGATTGGACGACGGCCTGTACGGGGCAAGGAGTGGGTGTACGGCTAGCACGGAGGTGGCGGCGACGTATGACGAGCATGTCGAGGGCCAGGGTGGCCCGGCGGATCGCGGCCGGCGCGGCGTACGGCGGCGGCGGGATCGGTCTGGTGGGCGCGGCGGCCGTGGGGCTGCTGCTGGCGGAGGTGCGGCTGGCCAAGCGGCAGGTCGGTAACGGCAACGGTCCGTCGCCGCATGTGCCGAACGCGCAGGGCCTGTACGGCATCGCCTACGCCACACCGGGTGTACCCGCGTTGCGGCTGACGATGCTGGGCGACTCCACGGCCGCGGGCCAGGGCGTGCACCGCTCGGGCCAGACTCCGGGGGCGCTGCTGGCGTCGGGGCTGGCGGCGGTGGCGGAGCGCCCGGTGGAGCTGCGCAACGTGGCGAACCCCGGGGCCCGCTCCGACGACCTGGACCGCCAGGTGGCGCTGATCCTCGCGGACCCCGGGCGGCTGCCGGACGTCTGCGTGATCATGATCGGCGCGAATGACGTGACGCACCGCATGGCGCCGACGCAGTCGGTCCGCCATCTGGCGGCGGCGGTGCGCCGGCTGCGTACGGCGGGTGCGGAGGTGGTGGTCGGCACCTGCCCCGATCTCGGTTCGATCGAGCCGGTGCAGCAGCCGCTGCGCTGGCTGGCCCGGCGGGCCTCGCGGCAGCTGGCGGCCGCCCAGACGATCGGCACGGTCGAGCAGGGTGGCCGCACGGTGTCCCTGGGCGACCTGCTCGGCCCGGAGTTCGCGGCGAACCCCCGCGAGCTCTTCGGTCCGGACAACTACCACCCCTCGGCGGAGGGGTACGCGACGGCGGCCATGGCGGTCCTGCCCACGGTCTGCGCGACCCTGGGTCTGTGGCCGGCGGAGGAGGAGCGCCCGGACGTCTCCCGCCGCGAGGGCTTCCTGCCGGTGGCCCGGGCGGCCGCGGAGGCGGTCGCGGAGCCCGGCACCGAGGTGACGGCCGCGATGCCGACGGGTCCGAAGGGACCCTGGGCCCTGCTGAAGCGCCGGAAGCGCCGCCGGGTAGCGGTGACGGAACCGGAGCGGACCCCGGCACAGCCCTGACTCCGGCTCGGCGGCTCGGCGGAGACAAGGAAAGCAAGCGCTTAGTAAACTGCGGTCAGGGTCACACCTCCATACCCGTGACCTAGTCCATACGTACGGGTAACTTCCCAACCAGCCCGTGCCCCGAAGAACCTCGTACGCCAATGGAGTCGTCATGCCCGAAGCAGTGATCGTCTCGACCGCCCGCTCGCCCATCGGCCGCGCTTTCAAGGGCTCGCTGAAGGACCTCCGCCCGGACGACCTCACCGCCACGATCATCCAGGCGGCCCTGGCCAAGGTCCCCGAGCTGGACCCGCGGGACATCGACGACCTGCACCTCGGCTGCGGTCTGCCCGGCGGCGAGCAGGGCAACAACCTCGGCCGTATCGTCGCCGTGCAGATGGGGATGGACCACCTCCCCGGTTGTACGGTCACCCGCTACTGCTCCTCCTCGCTGCAGACGAGCCGTATGGCCCTGCACGCCATCAAGGCCGGCGAGGGCGACGTCTTCATCTCGGCCGGTGTCGAGATGGTCTCCCGCTTCACCAAGGGCAACTCCGACAGCCTCCCGGACACGCACAACCCGTTCTTCGCCGAGGCCGAGGCCCGCACCGTCGAGGTCGCCCAGCAGGAGGGCACGACCTGGCACGACCCGCGCGAGGACGGCCTCGTGCCGGACGCCTACATCGGCATGGGCCAGACCGCCGAGAACCTCGCGCGCCTCAAGGGCATCACCCGCCAGGACATGGACGAGTTCGGCGTACGGTCGCAGAACCTCGCCGAAGAGGCCATCAAGAACGGCTTCTGGGAGCGCGAGATCACCCCGGTGACGCTTCCCGACGGCACGGTGGTCAGCAAGGACGACGGTCCGCGCGCCGGCGTCACCCTGGAGGCCGTCGGCGGCCTCAAGCCCGTCTTCCGCCCCGACGGACTCGTCACCGCCGGCAACTGCTGCCCGCTCAACGACGGCGCCGCCGCGGTCGTCATCATGTCCGACACCAAGGCCCGCGAGCTCGGCCTCACCCCGCTCGCCCGCATCGTGTCGACCGGCGTCTCGGGTCTGTCCCCCGAGATCATGGGCCTCGGCCCGGTCGAGGCGAGCACCCAGGCCCTGCGCCGCGCCGGACTGACCATCGACGACATCGACCTGGTCGAGATCAACGAGGCGTTCGCCGCCCAGGTGATCCCCTCCTACCGCGACCTCGGCATCGACCTGGACAAGCTGAACGTCAACGGCGGCGCCATCGCCGTCGGCCACCCCTTCGGCATGACCGGCGCCCGTATCACCGGCACGCTCATCAACTCCCTCCAGTTCCACGACAAGCAGTTCGGTCTGGAGACGATGTGCGTCGGCGGCGGCCAGGGCATGGCGATGGTCATCGAGCGCCTCAGCTGATCAACTGCCTGTGATCCGACGGGTACTCCGCGTGAGGCCCGGGCCCAGAACCCTTGAACCACCAGGGTTCTGGGCCGTTTTGTGATCCAATCTCCCCCAGGATGTGACCTATCTCCCTCCGGGAAGGGATTTACGCAGGTCAGAGCCGTTCTCGCACTAAACTCCGGGCCCAAAGTCCTGCCCGTTTCGTGACGTTACGCACTGACAGCGGGATAGTCCGCCCTTCAAGCTGATGTAGGAAGTCGGGGGTCGACTTTGAACCGGGAGTACGTCAGTGAGCGCCATGCCGATCGCCTTGCTGGTCACCACGGCCGCCACGGGCGCCGTGGCCGTCGCCGTCCTGCGCACCCTCATGCAGCTGCGCCGCCAGGTCGCGGCCCTGCACACCGAGCTTGCCAGGACGAACACGGCCGCCGCGCACGGTCTCGTGCCCGCCGCCCGCCACTCCGCCGACGCCGCTGAGATACGGGCCGCCGTGGCCGAGGCCCTCGCCGAGGAGCGGGAGCGGGAGCTCGCCGAGGCGCGGGCCTTCTGGGCCGCGCAGGAGGCCCGTGACGCCTCCGACGCGCCCACCCTGCTCGGCCTGCCCGACAGTGAGCTGTTCCTGCCCCGCCAGGCCGATTTCGTGGGCCTGGAGCCGCTGGAGCCGGTCTCCGAGCCGTCGGCCGACATCGACGAGTTCGCCGGGGACTCCCCGGAGCTGGCCGCGGCCCGCCGCCGCCACCCCTCCCACCCGGACTTCGTCCCGGTGCAGTCGCCGGTGGTGAACGACCATGAGCGCACCGTGGCCACCCTCGAGGAACTGGCCGCCGGTCGCGTGGAACTGGCCGACGTCCGCCCGGGCCCGCTGGGCACCCTCGACGTCTATGTCTTCACCGACGGCACCACGCTCTGCATGACCCCGGGTCACCGGGAGACCGCGGAGCGCCTCTCGGCGGCCCTGACGGCCGGCGAGACCCCGATACTGCTGGGCGGTTCGGGAGTGTCGGGCGCGTACACCCTGACCTTCGCGTGCGGCGAGGAGAACGTCTACATCCTGGCCGACAGGGTCATAGCGAGCCTCTAGCTCAGACCCCGGCGCGCTTCTGCGCCTCCTCCACCAGTTGCACGGCTTCATCGACTTGGCCCTCGTCCCTCAGGACGAGGGCCAAGTCGTGCACGGCCACGGTGATTTGGTCCGCGGCCGCGAACATCCCGGCGTCCGGCATCTCCCGGGGTTCCTTCGAGGGATCTTCGAGAAGCTGCGCCCGGCGGACCAACTCCCTGGCCAGCCCCAGTGCCTCGGTGGCGGCCCCCCGCTGCAACCGGCTCTGGGGGGCTGCCCGCAACCGGTCGGCGAAGTGATCCACGGCTTGCGTCAAACGCGCTGTATCGGCCACGGCGACACCGTACGCGCCGCACCGGGACTGTTGCCAACGGGCGAACGCTCAGGCACGGTGACCTGAAGGACCGGCTTACATCCCCTTTGCGTCCGGAGGCGCCGATGTCCCACGTCCTCTCCGAGGAGACCCACCGCAATCTGCTCGCCCGCATCCCCCATTGCACCGGTCGTGAAGTATCCGACTGGCTCCGCACCGTCGAAGACGGCCCGGCCCTCTTCCGCTTCGAGGAAAAGGTCAGCTGGCTCCGCCACGAACACAACCTCGCCTACGGCCACGCGAAAGCGCTCATCCACGAGTACGACCTGAGGAGGGCCGCGCGCAACCTCCTCTAAGCGCGCGCACGCACACACCCAGACGACGAAGGGGCCCCGGGAGAACCCGGGGCCCCTTCACGCACGCGGGGTGCGTCAGTCGCTGCTGTTGAGGATCGCGATGAGCCTCAGGAACTCGAGGTAGATCCAGACCAGCGTCATCGTCAGACCGAACGCCGCCAGCCAGGCCTCCTCGCGCGGGGCACCGTAGGCGATGCCGTCCTCGACCTGCTTGAAGTCGAGGGCGAGGAAGCACGCACCGAGCAGGACGCCGATGATGCCGAAGACGATGCCGAGGCCGCCGCTGCGGAAGCCGAGGCCGTCACCGCCGCCGAAGGCGGCAAACAGCAGGTTCACCATCATCAGCAGGACGAAGCCGAGCGCGGCCGCCATCACGAAGCCGTAGAACCGGCGGTTGACGCGGATCCAGCCCGCCTTGTACGCCACCAGGACCGCGGCGAAGACCGCGAGCGTGCCGATCACCGCCTGCATGGCCGCGCCGCTGGCGATGCGGTTGTCCACGACGCTGGAGACGACACCGAGGAAGACACCCTCGAACGCCGCGTACGAGACGATCAGCGCGGGCGAGGCCTTGCGCTTGAAGGACTGGACGAGTGCCAGGACCATGCCGATCAGGGCGGCGCCGATGGCGATGCCGTACGACCGGCCGATGTTGGCGTCGTCGACCGGCAGGGCCGCCCAGGCGACCGCGGCCGTGACGACCAGGATGCCGAGGGTGGTGCCGGTGCGCAGGACGACGTCGTCCATGGTCATCCGGCCGGTGGTGGCCGGGGCCTGCGGCGGCGCGCCGTTCTGCAGGTCCTGCTGGGCGTAGGGATTCTGCGCGTACGGGTTCTGCGCGTAGGGGTCCGCCTGCGGCTGGGCATACGGGTTGCCCTGCGCGTAGGGGTTGGCCTGCGTGCCTACAGCGGCGCCCCCGGCCTGCGGCTGGGCATTGAAGCCCGCGTAGCCGTTGTCGCGGCTGAACCCCCGTCGCGAGAAGACCGGGTTGCTGCTCCTCATTTCACTCCTCCATGGCCACTGTGGGTGGGCCTTGGCCTAAGAGTAATAGGTAGGCAAAGGATTGACCCTAATGCTTGGGGAGGATCTTTCCCTTGCTGTGCTCGCCAACACGCTACGCGGCCCGCTGATTCCCAGCCACGGAGGGGCAGGTTCATGACCAAGCCGGTACATCGCCGCGACCGTGCGGAGATCACTTACCCGAACGGGAACCCTGTATACCCCTCGGCCAGATCGGTCTCGGCGGCCTCGGACGAGGCGATCCGCTCCAGCCGCGCCACCTGGAGCCGGTCCTCGAAGGGGGTGGCGTCGGGGGCCCGGTGCAGCAGTGTCGTCATGTCGTACGAGAACCGCTCGGCCTGCCAGACGCGGGCCAGACAGGTCTCGGAGTAGGCGTCGAGGAGCTCGGTGGACCCCGTCTCCTTCTCGTGCGTCAGCGCCCGCGCGAAGGTGACGACGTCCCCCACGGCGAGATTCAGCCCCTTCGCCCCGGTCGGCGGCACGATGTGGGCGGCGTCCCCGGCGAGGAAGAGCCGGCCGTGCCGCATGGGCTCATGGACGTACGACCGCATGGGCGTGACGGACTTCTGGGTGATGGGGCCCCGTTGGAGCCGCCAGTCGTCGGTCTCGAAGCGCCGCTCCAGCTCGTCCCAGATCTCCTCGTCGCCCCAGCTCTGCGCGTCCGTTCCCTCGGGCACCTGGAGGTAGAGCCGCGAGACGGACGGCGACCGCATGGACAGCAGGGCGAAGCCGCGGTCGTGGCGGGCGTAGACCAGCTCGTCGTGGGAGGGCGGGACGTCGGCGAGGATGCCGAGCCAGCCGAAGGGGTACGTCCGCTCGAAGACCCGGGTCAGCTCCTCGGGGATCGCCTTGCGCGCCACACCCCAGAACCCGTCGCACCCGACGACGTACGCGCACTCGAGCACGTCCTCGCGCCCTTCGTGCCGGAACCGGATGCTCGGGCTGTCCCCGTCCGCCCCCTCCACGGCCAGCGCCTCCGCCTCGAAGAGCAGCGGCCCGCCCTCCTTGAGCTGGAGGGCGATGAGGTCCTTGCACACCTCGGTCTGCGCGTAGACCATCACGGACCGCCCGCCGGTGAGGGCCGGGAAGTCGACCCGGTGCCGTTTCCGGTCGTACCGCAGCTCGATCCCGTCGTGCCGCAGCCCCTCCCGCTCCATCCGCTCCCCGGCCCCGGCGGCCCGCAGCACGTCGACGGTCCCCTGCTCCAGGATCCCGGCCCGCTGACGCTGCTCGACGTAGGAGCGGTCGCGGCTTTCGAGGACGACCGAGTCGATGCCGGCGCGGTGGAGCAGCCGGGCGAGGAGGAGGCCGGCGGGGCCGGCTCCGATGATGCCGACGGTGGTGCGCATCGGTCGTTCCCTTCGGTGGGCGTCATTGCCGCTGTTCGCGTGAGCCGTGACTCGCGATGGATGACTGTGGTTCGTATTGCGGTTCGCGTAGTGAAATTTCCTTCACTTACTTGCTCTCGCGAGTCTGCGACGGGTGGCGTCGTGTGTCAACGGTCGGTGCGGGGCAGAAGGCCCGAGGGGGTCGCGAGGGAGCAGGCCGCGTCGTCGCACTGTCGCGATGTGCTGAAGGAAGGACCCCACGGGAAGCGGTGTCTGCCTACGGTTCCTGAAAAGGTCGGAGGTGCCCGGAACCGGACTTGAACCGGTACGCCCGCGAGGGGCAGCGAGGTTTAAGCTCGCCGTGTCTGCATTCCACCATCCGGGCAGGCCATGGGCTCCGCGTCGAGGTTCGAGCCTATCGGGATACATCCCCCGAACAGCGGACGGGCGGACCGATGTTGTCTTATTTTATTGACGTCTGAGGGTGCATCAGCCCGTGGAACGGGCCATCCGCACTTGCCAATAGCCTTACGCGTGACGGTCGGCCGCGCATGCGGAATGACGGAATTTCACCGCCCGAACGAGGGGGCTCCACCTGTTCTCGACCTGGCCCGCCCTCAGGGGCTCCCGTCATCCCCAGGTATGACACGTCCGGGCGCGGTCAGCCGCAAGTCGCCCCCCGGAACCGGAACAGCGGCTGACTACACGGCGCCGGGGTACCGAGACGATGGATCACGTCCCCCGAACATGTCGTCGTCCCGTCAGGAGCGCCCACCCGTGACCACCACTCCCATCGCCGGCCGAGCCACCACCGTGGCCGCTCGCGCCACGGATCTGTCGAAGATCTACGGACAGGGCGAGACCCAGGTGGTCGCCCTCGACCGGGTCACCGTCGAGTTCCGGCAGGCCGAGTTCACCGCGATCATGGGCCCGTCGGGGTCCGGCAAGTCCACGCTGATGCACTGCGTGGCCGGACTGGACACGTTCTCCTCCGGGTCCGTGCGCATCGGCGACACCGAGCTCGGCTCCCTCAAGGACAAACAGCTCACCAGGCTCCGCCGGGACAAGATCGGCTTCATCTTCCAGGCGTTCAACCTGCTGCCGACGCTGACCGCGCTGGAGAACATCACGCTCCCCATGGACATCGCGGGCCGTAAGCCCGACAAGGAGTGGCTGGACTCGGTGATCCGGATGGTGGGGCTGAAGGACCGGCTCTCCCACCGGCCCTCCCAGCTCTCCGGCGGCCAGCAGCAGCGCGTCGCCGTCGCCCGCGCGCTCGCCTCCCGGCCCGACATCATCTTCGGCGACGAGCCCACCGGAAACCTCGACTCGCGCTCCGGCGCCGAGGTGCTGGGCTTTCTCCGCAACTCCGTAAGGGAGTTGGGGCAGACCGTGGTGATGGTGACCCATGACCCGGTGGCCGCCGCGTACGCGGACCGGGTCGTCTTCCTCGCCGACGGGCGGATCGTGGACGAGATGTACCGGCCCACCGCCGAGTCGGTCCTGGACTTCATGAAGCAGTTCGACGCGAAGGGCCGTACCTCCTGATGTTCCGCACCGCCCTGCGCAACGTCCTCGCGCACAAGGCCCGGCTGCTCATGACGGTGCTCGCCGTGATGCTCGGCGTGGCCTTCGTGTCCGGGACGCTGGTCTTCACCAGCACCATCTCGAACGCCTACCAGAACAGCTCGGCCAAGGGCTTCGACCAGGTCGACGTGGCCGTGCAGCCCAACTACCAGGAGAGCAAGGGCGACAGGGTCGGCAAGACCCCCGAACTCACCCAGGCGCTGCTCGACGAGACCGCGAAGGTCGACGGGGCCGCCTCGGCCATCGGTGTCGTCAACGGCTTCACCGCCATCGCCGACAAGGACGGCAAGCTCATCGGCGGCGGCTTCCAGTCGCAGGGCGGGAACTACTGGGGGGACAAGGACCCGCGGTACCCGCTGAAGGAAGGTGCGGCACCGCACGGCGGGAACCAGGTCGCCATCGACTCCGAGACCGCCGAGCGCGCCGGGTACAAGGTCGGCGACACCGTGCGGATCTCCGTCGACGGGCCGGTCCTCGCCCCGAGGATCACCGGGATCTTCACCACCGACGACGGCAATGTCGCCGCCGGCGGCAGCCTCGCCCTGTTCGACACGGCGACCGCGCAGACGCTGTTCGGCAAGACCGGCACGTACGACCAGATCGATGTGAAGGCAGCCTCCGGCACCTCCCAGACCGCGCTGAAGGCCGCCCTCGACAAGGCGCTGCCGATGAACCTCGTGGAGACCACCACGGGACGGCAACTCGCCGACGACCAGGCCGAGATGATCTCCGCGTCGATGGCCGGGCTGAAGCAGGGTCTGCTGGTCTTCGCGGGCATCGCGCTCTTCGTGGGCACGTTCATCATCGCCAACACCTTCACCATGCTGGTCGCCCAGCGCACCAAGGAACTCGCGCTGCTGCGGGCCGTCGGCGCCTCGCGTCGGCAGGTCACGCGGTCGGTGCTGATCGAGGCGTTCGTGGTCGGCACGGTCGCCGGGGTGACCGGTCTGGTCGCGGGCATCGGCATCGGCGCCGGGCTCCGCTCGCTGATGGGCACCCTGGGCGCCACCGTCCCCGACGGCCCGCTGATCATCTCCGGCGGCACGGTCGCCACCGCCCTCGCGGTCGGTGTCCTCATCACCATGGTGGCGGCGTGGCTGCCGGGCCGCCGGGCGGCGAAGATCCCGCCGGTCGCCGCGATGAGCAGCGTGCACGCGCAGGCCACCACCAAGTCGCTGGTGCTGCGCAACACCCTGGGCGCCCTCTTCAGCGGTGCCGGTGTCGCGGTCGTCCTGGCGGCCACCACGATGGAGGGCTCGGACGGTCAGGCCCCGATGGGACTGGGCGCGGTCCTGCTGATCATCGGTGTGTTCATCCTGACCCCGCTGCTGTCCCGCCCGCTGATCGCCGCCGCCGCGCCCGTCCTGCGGATCTTCGGCACGGCGGGCAAGCTGGCCCGTCAGAACTCGGTCCGCAACCCCCGTCGTACCGCTGCCACCGCCTCCGCGCTGATGATCGGACTGACCCTCATCACCGGTATGACGGTGATGGCGGGCAGCCTCCAGAAGTCGATCGACAAGATGGCGTCGTCGGCGATCCGCGCGGACTACGTCGTGTCGATGGCCAACGGCAACGAGCTCTCGCCGGACGTGGCGAAGGAGCTGGCCCGGGTCGACGACGTCACCGAGATCAGCCCGATGCGCAACTCCCCCTCCCGCATCGGCGGCGAGACGGAGTACCTGACCGGCGTCAACGGAGCCTCGTTCGGCAAGCTCACCGACCTCAAGGTCGACGACGGCGCGTTCGAGGTGGGCGGCACGCGGATCGTCGTGGACGCCGACCGTGCCGAGCAGCGTGGCTGGAAGGCCGGTTCGAGCTTCACCGTCGCCTACGAGGACGGCAGGAAGCAGAAGCTGACGGTCGCCGGGGTCTACGAGGGCAACGAGTTCTTCAGCGGTGTCCTCGTCGACAACGCCACGCTCACCCCGCATCTGCCGGACACCGCCGACATGATGGTCATGGTGAAGACGTCCGACGGCGCGACGAGCGCGACGAAGGACAAGCTGGAGAAGGCCCTCGGCACCAACCCGGCCATCAAGGTCCAGAGCAAGCAGGACCTGTCCGACGACATCGCGCAGATGTTCACGCTGATGCTGAACATGCTCTACGGCCTGCTCGCCATGGCGGTGATCGTCGCCGTCCTCGGAGTCATCAACACCCTGGCCATGTCGGTCTTCGAGCGTTCCCAGGAGATCGGCATGCTCCGCGCGATCGGCCTGGACCGCAAGGGCATCAAGCGGATGGTCCGCCTGGAGTCCCTGGTGATCTCCCTGTTCGGCGGGGTGCTCGGTATCGGCCTGGGCGTCTTCTTCGGCTGGGCGGCCGGCGAGCTGCTGGGCACCAGGATGGCGACGTACGAGCTGGTCCTGCCGTGGACCAGGATGGGCCTCTTCCTGCTGCTGGCGGCGGCGGTCGGTGTCCTGGCGGCCCTGTGGCCGGCGCGGCGCGCGTCCCGGCTGAACATGCTGACGGCCATCAAGTCGGAATAGGCGTACGGCGTACGGGGCCCGTCGCGAGCGAGCGGCGGGCCCCTTTCGTCCGTTCAGTTCCAGGTGCGCGTCCGCAGCGGCAGCCCGGACGCGCCGGACGCCGGTGGCCGGACGGCCAGGATCTGGTTGACGCCGATGCGGTTGCGTTCGAAGGCCAGGGCGCAGGCCGCCATGTAGAGGAGCCAGACCCGGGCCCGGCCGGGGCCCGCGATCCGCTGGGCGAGGGACCAGTCGGCCTCCAGGTTCGCGACCCAGCGGCGCAGGGTGAGGCCGTAGTGCTCGCGGATCGACTCGACGTCGCGCACCTCGAGGCGGGCGCGCTCCAGTTGGGTGACGGTGGTGCCGAGGGGGGCGAGTTCGCCGTCGGGGAAGACGTAGGCGTCGATGAACTCGTCGACGTGGTAGGTGGTTTCCTCGCGTTCGGGGCGGCGGGCGATCTGGTGGTTGAGGAGCCGTCCGCCGGACTTCAGGAGGGCGTACAGGTCGCGGGCGTACTCCAGGTAGCGGTCGGCGCCGACGTGTTCGGCCATGCCGATGGAGGCGATCGCGTCGTAGGGCCCGTCGGTGACGTCCCGGTAGTCCTGGACGCGGATCTCGACCCGGTCGGTGAGGCCCTCGTCGGCGACGCGCTTACGGGCGTAGGCGGCCTGTTCCTGGGAGAGGGTGACGCCGACGACGCTCACGCCGTGCTCGCGGGCGGCGTGGACGGCCATCGACCCCCAGCCGCAGCCGACGTCGAGAAGTCGCTGACCGGGGGTCAGGCCGAGTTTGCGGCAGACGAGTTCGAGCTTGTCGCGCTGGGCGGCCTCGAGTGTGCCGTGGGGGGACTCCCAGTAGGCGCACGAGTAGACCATCGACGGGCCGAGGACGATCTCGTAGAAGTCGTTGCCGACGTCGTAGTGGTGGCTGACGGCCCGTCTGTCGGTGCCTCTGGTGTGGAGGTGACCGCGGCGGCGGACCTCCTCGCGGGGCGGGGCGGGCGGCAGCGGAACCCCGCCGAGCTGCACGAGGCCGCGTACGGCGGACCGTACGCGGGGGTCGCGCAGCGCCTCGGAGAGGCTCCTGGGGGCCTCGTCGCGTTCCCAGACGAGGCCCGAGATGAGGCCGAGGGCGGTGTAGAGATCGCCGTCGATGTCGAGGTCGCCGGCGACCCAGGCGCGCGCGAGGCCGAGCTCGCCGGGCTTGAACAGCAGCCGCCGGACGGCTCGGCGGTTGCGCACGACCAGCACGGGGGCGCCCGGCGGGCCTGCCTGGGATCCGTCCCACGCGCGGATGCGCACCGGGAGGGGGTTTCCCAGTAGTCGTTCCAAGTGGTTCTTCAGCCGCAGGGCGGCATCGGACATGGCGCACACCTCCGTGACGAGGATCCCGGTTTTGTCCACCTGCTTAAACAACGACAGGCCGGGGCGCAATCCCAAGAACGCCGAAGGACCTCCCGCACCACGGATGGCGGGAGGTCCTTCGGGTGGTTCGGTGACCGGAGCGGGTCAGGAGGCCTTGGCCTCGGTCTTCTGCTCCGGCTTCGCGGCCGCCGGCACGGGCTTCGCGGCCTCGTAGAACTCCTCGCGCGGGTGCTCCATCGCGCCGAGGGAGACGACCTCGCGCTTGAGGAACATGCCGAGGGTCCAGTCGGCGAAGACGCGGACCTTGCGGTTCCAGGTCGGCATCGCCAGACCGTGGTAGCCACGGTGCATGTACCAGGCGAGACGGCCCTTGACCTTGATCTTCATCTTGCCCATGACGATCATCGCGACGCCCTTGTGGAGGCCGAGACCGGCCACCGCACCCTTGTTGGAGTGCGCGTACTCCTTCTGCGGGAAGCCCCGCATGCCGGAGACCACGTTGTCGCCGAGGACCTTGGCCTGACGCAGCGCGTGCTGGGCGTTCGGCGGGCACCAGGCGTTCTCGACGCCGGCCTTGCGGGCGGCGACGTCCGGGACCTGGGCGTTGTCGCCGGCGGCCCAGATGTAGTCGGTGCCCTGGACCTGGAGGGTCGGGGCGGTGTCCACGTGGCCGCGGGGGCCGAGCGGGAGGCCGTAGCGCGACAGGACCGGGTTGGGCTTGACGCCGGCGGTCCACACGATGGTGTTGGAGTCGACCTCCAGCCCGTTCTTCAGCACGACGTGGCCGTCGACGCAGGAGTCCATCGAGGTGGAGAGGTAGATCTCCACACCGCGGCTCTCCAGGTGCTCCTTGCCGTACTGGCCGAGCTTGGGGCCGACCTCGGGAAGGATCTTGTCCGCGGCGTCGACCAGGATGAAGCGCATGTCCTCGCGGGACACGGTCTTGTAGTACTTGGCCGCGTCGCGGGCCAGGTCCTCGACCTCACCGATGGTCTCCGCACCGGCGAAACCGCCGCCGATGAAGACGAAGGTGAGCGCCTTGCGGCGGATCTCCTCGTCGGTGGTGGAGTCAGCCTTGTCGAGCTGCTCGAGGACGTGGTTGCGCAGGCCGATGGCCTCCTCGACGCCCTTCATACCGATGCCCTGCTCGGCGAGGCCGGGGATCGGGAAGGTGCGGGAGACCGCGCCGAGCGCGATGACCAGGTAGTCGAAGGGCAGCTCGTACGCCTCGCCGACCAGCGGGGCGATCGTGGCGACCTTGCGGTCCTGATCGATGGTGGTGACCCGGCCGGTGAGCACCTCCGCCTTGGGCAGCACGCGTCGCAGCGGGACGACGACATGGCGAGGGGAGATGTTGCCGGCGGCGGTTTCGGGGAGGAAGGGCTGGTAGGTCATGTACGACCGGGGGTCGACGACCGTGACGGTCGCCTCGCCGTAGCGCATCTTCTTGAGAATGCGCCGAGCTGCGTACAGGCCTACGTACCCACCGCCTACTACGAGGATCCTGGGACGCTCCGTGGTGCTCATGCCATCGAGTATCCACCCGCCCCAGGGGGGTCGCTCGTGCGCCCCTTCACAAGCTCCGACGGGGTGTGTGTTATCCTCCGCGACTCGCGTGATCCAGGTCATGGCGCGGACCGGGAACCGGCGTGTACGGCGGGCCGTTGTCAATGCCGCGTGAGCTGCCTCTCCGGGCTTTCGGAGGCTCCGTGAGACCTTCGAAACGATCTCGCGCGACCCCCTCGCGGAGGGTCCGCATCTCGCCGTTTTGAACGTGTTCACAGGGGTGTTGGGACCCCGGAAGGGCCAACCGGGCCACATTCTTCGCCCCACCGGACCGAATTCCTTGTGAAGAACTTCACGAACTTTTCCGACGGCACGCGACAGAGGGGCCCCGAAGGGCCCCTCAGACGTGCTCATACGTTGTTCTGCCTGCTCAGCAGAGGGCTACGTGATCGACCACGCGATGCCGTCGAGGATGTCGTGCTCGCTCACGACGACCTCCTCGGCCCCCGTCCGCTCCATGATCGAGAGCAGTACGAGAGCCCCCGCGGCGATGACGTCCACGCGCCCGGGGTGCATGGAGGGCACGGCCGCGCGCTCGGCGTGCGTCGAGCGCAGCAGCCACTCGGTGATCTCCCGGACCCGCTCGCGGGAGACCCGGGAGTGATGGATGCGGACCGAGTCGTACGCGGGCAGTTCCTGCGCGATCGCCGACACAGTGGTCACGGACCCGGCGAGCCCCACCAGCGTGCGCGCCTCACGCAGCGGCACGGACTCCTCGGCGAGGTCGAGGGCGGCCTCGATGTCGGCCCGCATGGCGGCGATCTGCGCCTCCGAGGGCGGGTCGGTCACGGCCCCGTCCTGGACGAGATGCCGTTCGGTCATCCGCACACAGCCGATGTCGACGGAACGGGCGGCGCGCACCCGGTCGTCCCCGACCACGAACTCCGTCGAGCCGCCGCCGATGTCCACGACGAGATACGGCTCGGCGAACCCGTCGTGGCCGGTCAGCTCCTTGGTGGCGCCCGTGAAGGAGAACTCCGCCTCCCGCTCGCCGGAGATGACCTCGGGCTCGACACCGAGGATGCCGACGACACCCTGGACGAACTCCTCCCGGTTCGAGGCGTCCCGCGAGGCCGAGGTGGCGACGAACCGCACCTTGACGGCTCCCAGTCCACGGATCACGTCCGCGTACTCCCGGCAGGCCGCGAACGTCCGCTCCAGCGCCTCCGGGGCCAGTCTGCCGGTCCGGTCCACGTCCTGGCCGAGCCGCACGATCGTCATCCGCCGGTCCAGCTCCAGCAGCTCACCCGTGGCGGGGTTGACGTCCGCCACGAGGAGGCGGATGGAGTTCGTACCGCAGTCCACCGCGGCGACCCGGCTGAACCCCTCGGGGGCCGGCGGGACGTCGGCGAAGGAGGCGCCGCGGGCCTCGGCGGGATCGGAGACCACGCCCTGCGCGCCCGGCAGCTCGTCCGCCGGGTCGGGAGCCACGAGCGGCTGCACACACGGACCCTTGCGCCACCACTCCGGCAGCATCCCGATCGCCTCGTCGCCCAGCGGGTTCACACCGGGCCCCGCGGCCAGGGAGTGCCCCACCAGAACGTGCAGGCACTTCACCCGGTCCGGCATGCCGCCCGCGCTCGGGAAGCCCTCCAGGACCTCGATGGCGTCACGGCGCGCGATGTAGTCCTCGTGCGCGGCACGGTAGGCGGCGGCGAGCTCCGGGTCGCTCTGGAGCCGCTCCGTCATCTCCTTCATGACGCCGTTCGCCTCCAGCGTGCCGATCGCCGAGGCGGCGCGTGGGCACGTCAGGTAGTACGTCGTCGGGAAGGGCGTGCCGTCGGGGAGCCGGGGGGCCGTCTCCACCACGTCCGGCTGGCCGCACGGACAGCGGTGCGCGATCGCGCGCAGACCGCGCGGCGGACGCCCGAGCTGCTGCTTGAAGGCCTCGACGTCGGCGTCGGTGGGCTCGGTGCGCTCGGTGGTCGGCGGGGGCGTTTCCATGCCGTACGAAAGTCTCTCTGCTGTCTTGCTGCGGAAAAGGTCGGTTCACTGGTCGGAGGCGTCGGACTTGTCGACCCCGTCCCAGACGTTGGAGTACCAGGGGCGGTCGGCCGCACCCAGGTCGGCCCGCGACTGCCGCGCCGAGCCCGGGTCGACGACGATGAACCCCGTCTCCCCCGGCATCACGTAGTGGAGCCGCTCGCGGATCCGCTGCTCGGCGTACGCGTCGTCCTGCCAGCGTGCCTTCTGGTCGCGCAGCTGCTCGACCCGCTGCCGGGCCTGTTCCTGCTGCCGCTGGAGGTCCGCGATCTCGGCGCGCTGGGAGACGTACTGCCTTATCGGATAGGCGAGCGCGACGATCAGCGAGCACAGGACCAGCGCGAGCAGTGCCGCCCGGCCGGTCAGCCGGGAGCGGCGGGCCTGCCGCTTGGTCTGGGAACGGTAGACCCGGGCCGCGGTCTGCTCGCCGAGCAGCCGGATCCTGGTCGCGGTGGAGAACCGGTCCCGGTCCTTGACGGCCATGTCCCCGCCCCTCCTTCACACACGCGCGTACGTCCCCGCACACGGTACGGGACCGGTGCGGGGACGTACGTACGACTGGCTAAGGCTTAGCCCTGCCGAGATCAGCCCTTGAAGCGGGGGAACGCGGAGCGGCCGGCGTACACCGCGGCGTCGTCGAGGATCTCCTCGATGCGCAGCAGCTGGTTGTACTTGGCGACGCGGTCCGAGCGGGCCGGGGCGCCGGTCTTGATCTGACCGCAGTTCACCGCGACGGCGAGGTCGGCGATGGTGACGTCCTCGGTCTCGCCGGAGCGGTGGGACATCATGCACTTGAAGCCGTTGCGCTGGGCCATCTCGACGGCGTCCAGGGTCTCGGTCAGCGAGCCGATCTGGTTCACCTTGACGAGCAGGGCGTTGGCCGAGCCCTCCTCGATGCCGCGGGCCAGGCGCTCGGGGTTGGTGACGAACAGGTCGTCGCCGACGATCTGGACCTTGTCACCGATCTTCGCGGTGATGGTGTTCCAGCCGGCCCAGTCGTCCTCGTACAGCGGGTCCTCGATGGAGACGAGCGGGTACGCGGAGACGAGCTCCTCGTAGTACTCGGTCATCTCGGCGGCCGAGCGGGACTTGCCCTCGAACTCGTACTTGCCGTCCTTGTAGAACTCGGACGCGGCGACGTCGAGCGCGAGCGCGATCTGCTCGCCGGGGACGTAGCCGGCCTGCTTGATGGCCTCGATGATGAGGTCGAGGGCGGCGCGGTTGGACTCCAGGTTCGGGGCGAAGCCGCCCTCGTCGCCGAGGCCGGTGGACAGGCCCTTGGTCTTCAGCACCTTCTTGAGGGTGTGGTAGACCTCGGCGCCCCAGCGCAGCGCCTCGGAGAAGGACTCCGCGCCGATCGGGGCGATCATGAACTCCTGGATGTCCACGTTGGAGTCGGCGTGCGAGCCGCCGTTCAGGATGTTCATCATCGGAACGGGCAGCAGGTGCGCGTTCGGGCCGCCCAGGTAGCGGAAGAGCGGGAGGTCGCTGGCCTCGGAGGCGGCGTGGGCGACGGCGAGGGAGACGCCGAGGATGGCGTTGGCGCCGAGCGAGCCCTTGTTGTCCGTGGCGTCCAGGTCGAACATCGCCTGGTCGATCAGGCGCTGCTCGGTGGCGTCGTAGCCGACGAGCTCCGGGCCGATCTGCTCGATGACGGCGAGGACGGCCTTCTCGACACCCTTGCCGCCGTAGCGGTTGGGGTCACCGTCACGCAGCTCGATGGCCTCGAAGGCGCCGGTGGAAGCGCCGGAGGGAACGGCGGCACGACCCGTGCTGCCGTCGTCGAGGCCGACCTCGACCTCGACCGTGGGGTTGCCTCGGGAGTCCAGGATTTCCCGGGCTACGACGACGTCGATGGACGGCACGAGCATCTCCTTCTTGGGGTGTGACACGGTCCGCCGGGACCGCGGTGGGTTCTGCGAGACGAGCCTAACCGGCTCAGGGCGATCGGCCACCGTGCGGACCGCCCCGTGGACAGAACCGAGAGTAAATTGTTTCCGAACGGAACAAAGACGGTTTCGGAAACCTGGCAGAACCGGCGCGGAAACCGGCGCGGAAACCGGCGCAGAAAAAACCCCGCTCCGGTGCGTACGGGGGAACACGCACCGGAGCGGGGAGCCCGTGGGGACGGGGGGGGACCCTCACGAGGCCTTCAGTATGAGGACCACGGATGTGAGGGCACTGTGGTTCAGCTGAGTCCTGCCCGAATGGCGCGGACCCTTACTCGTGGGGCAGCTGCTACTTGAGGTGCAGCTGCTGACCCGGGTAGATGAAGTCGGCGTCGCTGACGATGTCCTTGTTCAGCTTGAACACCTTCTGCCAGCCGCCCTTGACGTCGTGCTCCGCGGCGATGGAGCTGAGGGTGTCGCCCTTGACGACCTTGTACTCGCCGTCACCCTTCTTGACCTTCTTGCCGGTCGGGGTGGTGACGGTCTTCTTGGCGGCCGGGCGCTCGGAGGAGCGGGAGGCCTGCTGCTCGGAGGAGCGGGTGCTGGAGCCGCTGTCGCTGGAGGAGCTGCCGGAGGAGCTCGACGAGCCGCCGCCGTTGTAGCTCGCGCTCGACAGGCCGACGCCGCAGGACGGCCAGGCACCCTTGCCCTGGCTCGCGAGGACCTTCTCGGCTATCTCGATCTGCTGACCCTTGGTGGCCTGGTTGGCCTGCGCGGCGTACGCCGTGCCGCCGTACGCGGCCCAGGTGGAGGCGGAGAACTGCAGACCGCCGTAGTAGCCGTTGCCGGTGTTGATGGACCAGTCGCCGCCCGACTCGCACTGGGCGACGGCGTCCCACTCGGAGGCGGTGGCGGCGGAGGCGTTGCCGGCCGCCATCAGCGGGGCGGCGATGGCGACACCGGTGACACCGGCGAGCGCGGCGGCGCGGGTGGCCTTGGACGGACGACGGTGCTTGCCCTGACCGGAAAACAGCATGGTGGATCCCCTCACCGACGCCTGCGAGGTGAGCTGTCGGGTTCGGGCCGGTTGAGTTGCCCGGCCGCGCATCTCGCGATGCGCGGCTTCACCCCAAGCCGGTCCAGCGTGAACTGCTGGGCCCGGCACTTACCTTGGGTCCCCCGCTCCTGCCTACGGCGCTTGACGCGACGACTGTTCCCGTACGGCCGCTGGCAGGATTCGGCGTTGCGGCAGCCGGGGCTCGTGGTGACGAGCGGTGTCGACCGTAGACAGGGAATCCGCCGAATTTCAAAGACGATCAGGGCTTCTGAGACTCATCCCACACTTTCATCAAACCGGACATTTGATGCGAAGTGTGGAGTGAACTCCCGGCATTTCCCAGGGGTTTTCGCCCTATTCGCTACCGAGTACGAGGGTCTGACCGGGCTCGATGCTGCTCGGGTCGGCGCCGATGACCTGCTTGTTCTCGGTGTAGAGCCGGCGCCATCCGCCGTCGACGTCAAGGGAGTCGGCGATGGAGGCGAGAGTGTCGCCGTCGCGGACGACATAGGACCCCTCTTCGGCGCTCGCGCCACGGTGCCGGCCGGTGCTCTCCTGGGTGGCGGAGAGGGCGCCGGTGTCGACGAGAGCCGAAGAGCCGCCTTCTTGCCATGAGTTGTCCGATTCGACACCCTTTGCCGGTGCTGTGGACGGACTGTCGGACGGCTGTGAGTCTTCGGCGCCAGGGTCGGAGGTGTCCGAGTTGGAGGACTTGTCCGCTTCGGTGGACGCCGAGGGCGAAGGGCTCCGGTCGGCGGAGGACCCGGTCGACGCGTCGGACGATCCGGAGGAGTTGGACAGCCCGGACGAGGCGGAGGAATCAGACGATTCAGATGAACCCGACTCTTCGGACGCCGACGGGGTGCCGCTCGCGACGCCGGTGTCGACGTCGTCCGAGGCCGAGTCCTTGCTCAGCCCGTTCAGCAGACCGCAGGTGCCCCAGACGCCGACACCCTGGTCCGCGAGGACCTTCTCGGCGACGGCTATCTGCTGGTTGCGGCTGGCGAGGTCGGGACTCGTGGCGTAGTCGAGGCCGCCGTACTTCTCCCAGTTCTCCTGGGACAGCTTGAGCCCGCCGTAATAGCCGTCACCCTCGTTCGCACTCCAGGAACCGTCGGTCTCGCACTTGGCGACCTGGTCCCAGGTGCTCCCCTCCGCCGCGCTCGCGCCGCTGGCGCCCAGAAGCGGGATCGCGATGGCGGAGCCGGTCACTCCGGCCGCGACGAGCAGTGCCGGAGCCTGGCGGGGGCGACGGTGACGACCGTTCCCGGTGAGCATGCGGAGGCCTTTCGCGAGACAACAATGACCCGCGCGGCGGGTGGAGACAGTCGCCGCGCTGATGCGTGAACGTATCGGCAGTCGATCACTTGTCACAAGTTAATGCCGCGCAGATCACGTGAAGATCACAGAGTTGAGCGCGGGTCATGTTTGGCCGGTTCCAGTACAACTCCCGCTGTGACATGCAGCGATGGGACGAGGGACTCACGCCGAACCGGTGAACTCTGCCCCCGGCAGTTCAAGTGGCTCATGAGGACGGGCCAGAAGCCCTTCTTGAACCAGGTGTTCTGTCGGTCCTTGGCAAGCGCCCACGGGCCGAAGCGCGCGGGAAGCTCGTCCCAGAGGCAGCCCGTACGGAGTCGGTGCAGAATCCCGTTCACCTGGGTTCGGACATCCACCGCGCCGCGCGCGAACTGGCGACGCCGGAAGTAGTCCGTCATCAGTTCCTCGACGGCGGGCCAGGCGTGCTCCGGCACTTCGGCAGGGACGGGCGTCCCGGTCCTCTCATGCCACTCCGTCACCTTGCACTTGACTCCGGATCGCTTCCGCACCTCTCCGAGCGGCTTCACCGTGATGTCCAGAAGGGCGATCACTCCCCCCACTTCGGACAGGGTCAGGTCCCGCAGCTCCTTGCCCGCACTCAGGCTGAGATCCGGCTCTGCTTCTTCCTGTTCCGCAAGAACCTCTCTCGCCTGGGCCAGCAGATGCCTTGCGCTCCGCACGTCCTCTGCGAGTTGGCGCACCGCCGCGTCCTTCACCGACTGGTCGAGGCCGGGAACAGCGGCCAGTTCGGTCATCGCGCGAGTCGCGGTCCCCTCCCTCTCCTGGAGCGACTTCTCGAGCCGGGCTACGCGCTCTCGCTGTTTGCGGGTGTCTCCGGGGCGAGCCGCCCGGCTCGGCGCCATCAGCCAGGGGAGCCTCTTCGGTTCGGCCAGGAACGTCACGACCTCGGCCCATACGGCCGCTTCGACATCGTCAGCGGTCAGATAGGGGTCCGCGCAGTTCGTCGTCCTTCTCCTGCCGTTATTGCCACCGGCGCATCGGTAGTACCGGGTGCCGTTCGACTTGCGGTAGGCACCGACGTAGCGGTGTCCGCACTCACCGAGGATCCGACCACTCAACGGATAGTCCCCGGCCCTCGCATGGGGCGCATGCCCTGTCTCCCGCATGGCCGCCGCAAGGGCTCGGGCCCTTTCCTCGGAGATGATGCGGGGGACCGAAATGGCCACGCTGTCCCCGTGCAGAGGCGCCCCGTCTCTATCCAGTTTCGTGCCGTTCTTCCCGCTGTCGGCCGGGTCACGGAAGAGGACCTCGCCCTTGAGAAGAGCAGGGCTTCTGAGGCGTCGATGAAGATTGGAGGCGGTCCAGGGCCTGCCGCTGCGAGTAGGTTTCCCAAGGGCGTTCAGCTCCTGGGCCGCCTGGGAGATGGTCTGCTGCTCATCCACGATCAGGGTCACTGCGGTGCGGACGACATCCGCCTCGTTCTCGTTGACGATCAGCGCGCAACCACGCTTGCCGGTCTGCTCAATGGCGTATCCCCACGGTGGCGGACCGCCCACCCAGCCACCTTCGAGCGCCTTGAACTGACGACCGTCCTGAGTCCGCTCACGGATGAGATTCCGCTCGGCCTCGGCCATCAGCGCGTGGAACTGCAGCTGATGTCGACCGAGTTCCGTGGTCGTGTCGATGTCCTGAACAACCGATGCGAAGCTGACGCCGAGGTCTTCCATGGCCCAGACCCAGGTCCAGAAGGCCTTGCCGGTACGGCCGATGCGGTCGAATCTGTGGACCACGATCACGTCGATCAGACCTTGCCGAGCGACCTTCTCGAGCCGCAACATGCCAGGGCGGTCAACTGCCGCCCCCGACACTCCTTCGTCCCTGAAGATCAGCTCGGGGGCAAGGCTCCATCCAGGCTTGCTGGCGACATACGCGCGGCACGCACTCTCCTGGACTTCCAGTCCGTACCCCCGCGTCTGCTCATGGGTGGAAACCCGCAGCATCAGAGCCGCTCGAACCGCACGCACCGACTCCGGCCCGCGGTTGACCCCGGGCGTGGGCACAGCCGTAGCGTTGAACACGTCAGCCCCCTCACGGCCAGCAAGACCTTGGCGCTCTGACCAGCTCAAGGACCTTGCGCTTGCCGGAAAAGTAGTGCTTGCCACGACGTAATATCCGCGAACCCTTAAATCCAGCTAGTCGCTTATCTAGCGAAACATACGGATGTTCGACCCATGCGTGCCTGCGGACGCGCAAGCGCCTTGCGGCTGCGGATACGGTCATCACGTGAACGTCTCGAACACCGGCCCCGAACTCTTCACCTGGGAGTTCGCCTCCGACCCGTACCCGGCCTACGCCTGGCTGCGCGAGCACTCGCCCGTCCACTGGACGAAACTCCCCAGCGGTGTCGAGGCGTGGTTGGTGACCCGCTATGCCGATGCGCGTCAAGCGCTCGCGGACCAGCGCCTGTCGAAGAACCCCGACCACCACGCAGGGGACGCTCAGGGCAAGAGCCGGACCGGTATTCCCGGCGAACGCAGCGCCAATCTCATGACGCATCTGCTCAACATCGACCCTCCGGACCACACCCGGCTGCGCCGCCTCGTCTCCAAGGCGTTCACTCCGCGTCGTGTGGCGGAATTCGAGCCCCGGGTACAGGAGTTGACGGACGGTCTGATCGACCGGTTCGCCTCCCAGGGGCAGGCCGACCTCATCCACGACTTCGCCTTTCCTCTCCCCATCTACGCGATCTGCGATCTGCTCGGCGTTCCACGCGAGGACCAGGACGACTTCCGCGACTGGGCGGGCATGATGATCCGGCACGGAGGGGGCCCACGCGGGGGTGTCGCCCGTTCCGTCAAGAAGATCCGTGGCTATCTCGCCGAACTCATCCACCGCAAGCGCGGCGACCTCGGCGACGACCTGATCTCGGACCTCATCCGTGCCTCCGACCATGGCGAGCACCTCACCGAGAACGAAGCTGCCGCGATGTGCTTCGTGCTTTTGTTCGCAGGATTTGAGACCACTATCAACTTGCTCGGCAACGGCACGTACGCGCTCCTGCGCAACCCCGACCAGCGCGCACGGCTCCAGGATTCGATCGAACGCGGTGAGACCGAGCTCCTCGACACCGGCATCGAGGAACTGCTCCGCTACGACGGCCCCGTGGAACTGGCCACCTGGCGCTACGCCACCGAACCCCTCGTCATCGGCGGGCAGCCCATCGCCGTCGGCGACCCGGTGCTGGTCGTGCTTGCCGCCGCGGACCGCGACCCGGCTCGGTTCGCCGCCCCGGACTCGCTCGACCTGTCCCGGGGTGACAACCAGCACCTCGGGTACGGCCACGGCATCCACTACTGCCTCGGCGCTCCCCTGGCCCGCCTTGAGGGCCGTACCGCCCTGGGGACCCTGCTGCGCCGCCTGCCGGATCTCGAGCTCGCCGCCGACCCCGCCGACCTGCGCTGGCGAGGCGGACTCATCATGCGTGGACTTCGTGACCTCCCCGTACGGTTCACCCCCGTCCGAGCCGGTCATCCGCCCGTCTGATCGCGGCGCGGCGACCTAGCCGCCGTTTCCCTCCGCCTCCAGCACCGCGTCCCGGTAAGCCCGAGCCGCACCCCTCAGTGCCGCCTCCGGGTCGACGCCCTCGGCCTCCGCGTGGGCCGCCAGCGCGAGGAGTTCGTACCCGATGCCCTCGCCCGTGGGCAGCGGAACGTCCAGACCCGCCGTGCGGACGCGGGACGCGAGTTTCGCCGCCAGGGCGAGGCCCGGCTGGCCGAGGGGGATGCCGTCTGTGACCGACTCCCGCTGTTTCTCTATGGCCTTCGTGCGCAGCCAGTGTTCCTTCACCTCCTCGGGGGTCGTCGCGGTCTCGTCGCCGAAGACGTGCGGGTGGCGGTGGATGAGCTTGGTGACGATGCCGCCCGCCACGTCGTCGACGGAGAAGGGGGCGTCCGGGTCCTCCTCGGCGATGCGGGCGTGGAAGACGACCTGGAGGAGGACGTCGCCGAGTTCTTCGCGGAGTTCGTCGCGGTCGCCCTCCTCGATGGCCTCGACAAGTTCGTAGGCCTCCTCGATGCCGTACTTGGCGAGGCCCTTGTGGGTCTGCTGGGAGGACCAGGGGCACTCGGCGCGGATGCGGTCCATGACCTGGACCAGGTCGAGGAGGCGGGCGCCCGGGAGGTCGTAGGAGGCGGGGAGGAGTTCCAGGTCGGGCATGGACACGCGGCCCGAACCGGCGAGGCGGGCGAGGCCGTCGGTGAGGCGGGGCTCGCCCTCGCCCGTCGCGACCACGACCACGGTGTGGCCGCCCGCGCACACCTCGACCAGTTCCTCCGCGGTCGGGGAGGCCTCGTCGACCTGTATCCCGGCCTCCCGCAGATACGGCAGCTGCGGGTGCGCACCGTCCGCGCACAGCACCCGGTCGGCAGCGTGCAGCGCCTGCCAGGCGGGCCAGGACAGCAGGCCGGGCGCGACACGGTGGCTGGTGGTCAGCAGGACGATGCGGCCGGGGGCGGCGGCCGGGGCGGATTCGGGGTTGGTGGTGTTCACAGCTCGAAGCTAACCCACACCGCCGACAGAGCCGATCAGTTGTCCACAGGCCCGGGGGTGGGGGTGGGGATGAGGGTGGAGTGGGACCGTATGGCCGGCCGTGGCGTTACGCCGTCTCCGGTGTCCCCGTCGACGTGACCTCGCGGACCCAGGGCGTCTTCGCGTCGACGCGGCTGCTCTTCGCGTCGTCCCAGGTGCCGTAGCGGGGGTTGAGGTCGATGTCGAGTTTCTTGGACGCCTTGGCCAGGGCCTGCCAGAAGTCGGCCTTGCCGGTGTCGGTGCCGAGGACGGCGGCGAGTTTCTGGGCCTCGAGCTGGAGGCGGAGGTTCTCGTCGAGGCGCTCGGGGGCGATGCCGTAGCGCTGGAGCCAGGCCGTTTCCAGGGCCTTGGCGCCGCCGGCCTGCTGTTCCAGGCCGGTGCGCATGTCCTGGATCTCCTTGCGGGTGACCGTCACCCCGGCGTCCTGGGCCGCGCGGTGCAGCACCTGGTCGAGGACCATGCTGTGCAGGGTGTCCCGGCTGAGGGTGCCGGTCTTGGCGATGGCCTGCGTGTACTGCGCCTCGTCCGGCACCGCGGCGCGCTGTGCCTCGCGCACCTCGTTCACCCTGGTCTCCAGCTGGGCGACGGTGATCCGCTGGCCGCCGACGACGGCTGCCGCACCCGGATGCGCGTCGTTGCCGCAGGCGGTGAGGAAGGGCGCCGCGACGATCGCGGCGGAGAGGAGGAGCGCGGTGCGACGGCGGCGGTGCAAGGAAGCCTCCCGAGGAGATTGTGCGGCGGTGCACAAAGTCTTGCGGTGATCGATGGTAGGCAGTGGACAAGCTCTGGCCAACCCATTCGACCAACGATTCACCAGGACATCGGGCACCGACGCACTCCGCCGAGGAACGCGGAGCGGTATCCGTGTGCGGCCACCGCCGCGTTCAGCCGCGCACCTGGCCCAGCCACTCCAGCGTGCGCCGGACCTCCACCGCGAGCGGATGGCCGGGGCCGTGCAGGCGTTCCACGTCGTGCACGAGGCGGGCCAGGGTGTCGTGGGCGGCGGCACGGTCGCCGAGGGCGAGCAGCAGGTGGCCGATGCGGCGGCGGACGTCGTGGGCGAGCTCGGGGTCGCCGGCCACGTACTGGTTCTCGTAGTACGGCAGCAGCGCGCGGTACTCGGCGAGGGCCGCCGCCGGTTCGCCGAGCTGCTCCAGGCACTGGGCGGCCTCGTAGCGGAAGCGCAGCGACTGGGGGTCGGCCTGGCCGGCCTCGGCGGCGCGTTCGTCGGCGAGGCGGCGCAGTTCGGGCAGCGCGCGCCGGTACTGGCCGTCGTCCATGAGCGTGGCGGCGTACTGCTTGCGCAGGGTGCGTACGACCGGGGAGTGCTCGCCGTGCTGTTCGGCGGCGGCGGGCAGGATCGCGCCGAGGATGTCGACGGCCTGGGTGATGCGGCCTTCGCCGAGGAGGCGCTTGACCTCGTCGACGGCGCGTGCGACGTCGGGTTTCTCGGCGGGGGGCGCGTGCGGCGCGGCGGGCGCCGGCTGGGGCGCGGGGGTGCGGGCGCGGTCCGGCCAGGGCGCGTGCGGGCGAAGGAAGGGGCGCGTGGGGTCCAGGGGCGCCCCTGTGGGGGTCCCGCGCGCGGGCAGGAGCAGCGACAGGTGCTCGTACACCTCCTGCGCGCTGGCGGGCCGGTGCTGTGGGTCCTTGGCGAGCAGGCGCAGGACGAGCGCCTCGAGCGCCTCGGGGACCTCGGGGCGCAGACGGCGGACGGGGAGCGGGGGCTCGTAGAGATGGCGGTGCAGCACACCGAGCGCCGTGGAGCCGGAGAACGGGACGTCGCCGCTGAGGAGCTCGTGCAGCAGTACGCCGAGTGCGTACAGGTCGGTGTAGGGGCCGACGGCGCCGCCCATGGCCTGCTCGGGTGCCATGTAGGCGGGCGAGCCGATGGGGGTGCCGGTGTGGGTGAGGCGGGTGGTGTCGGCGTCCATGACGGAGGCGACGCCGAGGTCGAGGACGGTGACGGTGCCGTCCTGCTTCACCATCACGTTGCGGGGCTTGAGGTCGCGGTGGACGATCGGCACGGCGTGCACGGCGCTCAGCACGGCGCAGAGCTGCGCGGCGACCGCGACGGCCCACTGCCAGGGGTAGGGGTCGTGCTCGGCGAGGTGGTCGGAGAGGTCCGCGCCGTCGATGTACTGCATGACGAGGAACAGCTCCTCGCCCTCGCTGCCCGCGTCGTGCACGGTGACGAGTCCGGGGTGGTCGACCTGTGCGGTCACCCGGCATTCGCGGACGAAGCGGCGGCGCAGCTCGTCGGCCTCCTGCCCGGCCACCTTGTCGGGGCGCAGCAGCTTCACCGCCACGCGCCGGTCGAGCCGTTGGTCGTAGGCCGTCCAGACCTGTCCCATGCCGCCCTGTCCGATGAGCGTGGACAGTTCATAGCGGCCTGCGACGACACGTCCTGTCGTCACGGTCACCTTCCGCCCTCATAGCCGCCGTTGGGATTGCCGTCCTGGCGGCGCAGGTAGTCGCTCAGTTCGTCGAGCTCGGCGCGTACCTGGTCGATGCGGGCGGGCGCGGGGCGCTGGGGCGGCTGTACCGGGGGCACGGGCGCGTGGGGCGCCGCGTCGCGGGGTGCGGGCGGGGGCGGCAGGGGGTTGCGCGGGATCGGCGCGGGCGTCTGCGGCAGGGTCGCGGCGGTGTACGGCGACTGGGGCTGCGGATAGCCGTACGCCGGGGCGGGCTGCGGGCCGTAGGCGCCGTAGCGGAGCTGGTGGAAGTGGCGGATGTCCGCGGAGAGGTAGTACGCGATCGTGGCGATGAGGGTGCCCAGGAGCAGGACCAGGCCGGTCCAGCCGCCCACGGTGTGGATGTCTTCGCCGGACTCCGTGCCGAGCAGCACCAGTCCGAGGACGACGCCGACGAACGAGGCCACGAACAGGACCCAGTCGAGCCCCCTGCGCGTCACGATCGCCAGACGCAGCAGCATCGTCCAGGCCAGCAGGCCGATGGAGAAGATCGAGATCACCACGAACAGCACGCGCAGGAAGACCAGCAACGCCGGATGGGGCGGCTGCTTCACCGGCTGCGTGTAGCCGTGGCCATGCATGACAGCTCCTGGTGCCTGAGGTGGGCGTACGTGGGCGGCCGACGCCCGGCAACCCCGTTCCTGCGATTGTCGCTTCGAGCGTATAGGCCGACAACGACATGCGGTCCAGGGTTGTACCGAACCGTTGTCGTGCTGATCACGTCGTACGGCGGCGCAGGTCACGGCGGGGCGGTCGGAGGGCCGAATTCCGCAACCGCCGGGCGCCACCCGGGCATCAGTCGGGCGTCAGTCGGGTGCGACCGTGCCGTCGGTGAGGCCGTCGTACATCCCGCGCACGAGCTGGTTCCCGAGCCGGCCCGCGTGCCGCAGCGCCCGCTCGAACTCGTCGAGCGCGCGGAAGCGCGCGCCGTAGCGCCGTTGTTCGTCGAGCGGGAGCCGGGGCAGTTGCAGACGGCGCACGTCCAGGCGGGTCGCGGTGGAGGCGTAGCTGCTGGCCTGACGGTTGTTGGCGGTGCCGCGCAGGAAGCCGGCGAGGAACCAGGGGTCGAGCGCCGCGGGATCGGGGCGCAGGAGCACGAGACTGCGCCCGAGGGCGGCGCCTGCGCTCGCGTCGTCGATCACGCGTGCCATCGAGCCGCCGCCGAGCACCGGCACGACGACGTCGCCCGGCTCGACGAGCACGGCCTCCTCGTCGCTCTCGGGGAGCGTGCCGGAAGGGGCGGTGCCGGCGATGACGTCGTGGTCGGTGAGGACGGGCACGCGCGCGTGGCCGCCGTTTCCGCCGGTGCGCATCACCAGGGCGCCTCCGCGCGCGAGTTCGCCGACGGTGGTGAGCGGCCAGCGTGCGGGCTGTGCGGTGTCGGCGGGCGGCGGGGTGAGGTCGGTGGTCAGGCGCAGGGTCTCCCCGAGGCGCTCGCGCACGGCCGTGAGCGCCTCCGCGCCGTCGGCCGCCGTGGCGGGCGGGAGGTGGCGGGCCGGGGCGAGGTCCACGTCGTCGTCGAGGAGGTCGATGACGGGCAGGGCGCGCGCGAGGCCGGGCCGCTCCTGGAGCGTGCCCGCGCGGTCGAAGGCGCGCCAGGCGTCGAGCACTGCTTCCCGCACCTCCCGCCAGTCGGGGCCGCCGCGTCCTTCGGTGGCGAACTGGCCGGTGTCGGCGAGCAGCACCTCGGGCTGGGCCGGCGCCTTCTCAGGGCGGCGCAGCACCCACAGATGCAGCGGGATGTTGTACGGGGGTGCCGCGCCGACCGGCAGGGCGACGACCGCGCGCAGCGCGCCCCGGCGCAGCAGGTCGGCGCGGATACGGCGGCCCGAGCGGCGGGAGGCGGCGGCGGGCGGCATGAGGAGTACGGCGGTGCCGCCGTCCTTGAGGCGGGCGAGCGCGTGCTGCACCCAGGCCAGCTCGGACTCGGTGCGGGCCGGGAAGCCGTACTCCCAGCGGGCGTCGTAGGCGAGTTCGTCGTGCCCCCAGTTGCGCTCGTTGAACGGCGGGTGGCACAGGACGGCGTCGGCGCGCAGCTCGGGGTGGGCGTCGGCGCGCAGGGTGTCGCCGGTGGCGCCGTACACGTGGGCGCGGGTGTGCAGGGCGAGCCGGAGTGCGGTGAGGGCGGCGAGTTCGGGGGCGCTGTCCTGGGCGTACAGCTCCTGGTCGGCGCGGGCGGTGACGGCGCGCAGCAGGGCGCCGGTGCCGCAGGCCGGGTCGAGGACGGTGCGGGCGGGGCCCGCGAGGTCGGCCATGAGGCCGGCGAGGTCGGCGGGGGTGAGCGTGTACTGGCGCGGGTTGGCGTCGAGGTGGCGGCCGAGCAGGAACTCGAAGGTCTGCCGGGCGCCCAGCTCCGCGGCGAGCTCGGCGGCCCCGCGCAGGAGGGGGACGGAGGGGAGGAGCTCGGGGGCGAGGGGGGTGTGAAGGGCAGTGCGGGGGCTCGCCGGGGGTGAGGTGTTCACAGCGCCGGTGCTGTTCACGGCGTCCGAGGTGTTCACAGCCGTCGCGGCACCGAATCGTGGTGCCAGGACCTCCTCCAGCGCTCCCGGCAGCATCGCCGCCAGCCGCGCGTCGGAGCCGGCGCTCGCGTCCAGCCAGACGGTGGGGCGGTCGTGGATGAGGAGCAGGACGCAGCCGGCGTGGGTGAGGGCGGTGACCGGGCCTTCGGGGTGGCCGGAGAGCTGCTGCCAGACACGTTCACGCAGCGGGACCTCGGCGAGTTTCCCCTGGTCACGCAGCCAGGCCTCGACTTCGGCGAGGGCGAAGGAGGGGCTGGTCTCGGTGCCGCCGACCGGCTTGGGGAAGTCGGCGTGGCGGCGGCGCCAGTTGCTGACGGCGGCGCGGCCGACGCCGGCGAGCCGGGCGATCCCGGCGGCGGTCACCTCTGTGGCGTTGTCCTGCACCGGCCCGGCTCCCCTCGTCGTCCTGCGTGGCCCCGCGCGTCCCGCAGCTGGCCTGCGCTCCGCGTGTGACGCCGAGCATAGCGGCGTGCGCAAGATCTACCCCTTCACGGCCGTGTACTCACACCATTGCGTGAACCGTGTTGACTCGGTTCACACGCTCTGGTCTTATTGACCCAGCGAACGAAGGGCAGCCGAAAAGCGGCTGTCACCGTGTGGGAGGGGACACAGTCATGGGCATGAAGGGCAAGGTCGCGCTGGGGGCCGTCGTGGGGATCGTCGTCATCGGTGCCGTCTCGGCGAACTCCGGCGACGACAGCGACTCCACGAGCGGCGACAAGGGCTCTTCGGCGTCCGCCCAGGCGAAGCCCGGCGGCAAGAAGGAGACGGCGCGGGCGGCCGAGGAGAAGAAGATCGCCTTCGAGGGGGACGGCGACTTCCAGGTCGGCCCGGACATCAAGCCCGGCACCTACCGCACCAGCGGCAACGACGACGGCATGTGCTACTGGGAGCGCGCCAAGGACTCCTCCGGCGAGATGGACTCCCTGCTCGCCAACGACAATGTCACCGGCACCAGTTACGTCACCGTCAAGGCCTCCGACAAGCTCTTCAAGTCGAGCGACTGCAACGACTGGGAGGCCGTCGACACCAAGGCGAAGGGCTCCCCCGCGGCCACGATGGCCGGCGACGGCGGCATGTTCAGAGTCGGCGCCGACATCGCCCCCGGCACCTACAAGTCCACCGGCAACAAGGACGACATGTGCTACTGGGAGCGCACCAAGGACGCCGAGCACGGGCTCGACTCGATCATCGCGAACGACAACGTGACCGGCTCGGCCGTCGTCACCATCAGCGCCTCGGACACCTACTTCAAGACGTCCGGCTGCACGGACTGGAAGAAGACCGGCTGACGCCGGCCACCTACGGCGCGGTCCGGCGGGGCCGACCCACGGCAGTACCCGCCGGACCGCGCTCCCTTTCCGCGCTCCCTTTCCGCGCCCCCTTCCGCACGCCGCGCGTCCCGCCGCGCCCGCTCACCACACCACGACACCACCGAGGAGTTCCCATGCGTCGTACCGCACTTGCCGCCCTCTGCCTCACCGCCGCGACCACCCTCGCGCTCACCGGCTGCCAGTCGGACCAGTCCGGCCGGTCCGGGAAGGACACGGCGGACGGCAAAGCCCGCAGTTCCAGCCCGTCGAGCAGCCCGAGCAAGGCGAAGGAGCCGTTCGCCGGACTGACCGGCGGCGAGATCGCCGACCGGGCCGTCGAGGCCACGACCGGCGCCTCCTCGCTGCGGATGAAGGGGAACATCTCCGACGACGAGTCCGGGGGCACCATCGAGATCGACATGGCCCTGAACAAGCAGGGCGAATGCGCCGGCACGATGAGCATGGGCGGCCAGGGCAAGGCCGATCTGATCAAGGTCGGCGACACCGTCTACATGAAGTACGACGAGGCCTTCCTGCGCGCCCAGAGCAAGGGCGAGAAGAAGTCGGACGTGGACGCGGCCGTGGCGCTGCTGGCCGGGAAGTGGACCAAGATGTCCGCGAAGGGCGAGGACGCCAAGGAGATCACGGGCTTCTGCGACCTGGACACGGTGCTCGGCGACGCCGACGACGTGGACTCGGACGCCTCGCGCTCCAAGACGACCACCGTGCAGGGCACGCCCGCGATCGTGCTGCACGAGCGGGAGGGCAAGGAGCGCTACACGCTCTACGTCGCCACCGAGGGCAAGCCGTATCTGCTGCGGGTGGACAGCGCCTCCGCGAGGGAACCGGGCACCCTGACCTTCAGCGAGTACGACAAGCCCGTCCCCGCGCAGAAGCCCGGCGGCGAGATCCTCGACCTCGACGCCCTGGGCGCCTGAACCGCCCTGCGGCTACAGCGGATGCCGCATCCACACATTGGGCTCGACATACACCGCGTACCCCCGCTCCGGCTCGCACCGCACCGGCACCAGCGCTCCGGGCACCTCGATGTCGCCCCGGGTGTCGAAGGGCAGCCCCGTCCAGCGCCGCCACTGCTCCAGCGAACCGGCCACCGTCATGGAGGCCGACGACACGGAGTGGATGGTGGCGCCCGCCCGGGCGTGGACACGCAGCCAGGGGTCGTGCGGAAGTCCGTCGGGGCGTACGCGGTGGGCGTACTCCTCGATGGGGGTGTGCGGTTCGAGGTGCTTGGCGCTGGGACGGACGGGGGCGACGACCTCGCTGAAGCCGTGCGCCCGGGCGTTGTCGCGCATCGCCGACAGCATGCGGCCGGACAGGCCCTGGCCCTGGGCGTCGGGCCGGACGTTGATGGCGATCGCGCTGACGGTGTCGGGCCGGACCCCTCGGCGCAGGTCGGCGAAGGCCCACAGGAGCACTTCGTCCCAGCCCCGGGCGGGCAGTTCGCCCCGGTCCTCGGCACCGAGGGCGAAGGGCACGCTGAACCCGGTGGCGACGACCTCGCCCCGCTCGTCCTCGGCGAACAGCACATACGCCGGGAACTCCCTGGCGATCCGGCCGTAGTGGTGGTCGCCCACCAGATCCCTGGTGACGAACTCCGGCCAGCTGTCGGCCATCGCGACCACGCGCCCGTGGTCGTCGGGGCGTTCGGCGAGACTCGACACCTTCCGTTGCATGCGGTCACCGTAGGCGTCCGGCACCACGGCCGGGAACCGCTTTTCCGGTCCTGCGGGCCGGGTCAGCCCCCGCACTGCCGCAGCATCATCTCCTTGTCGGCCTTCGTGACAGGGAGCTCGTACTTCAGCGAGACCTGTGCGAAGCGCACCACGTACGAGCAGCGGATCCGCTTGTTCGGGGGCAGCCAGGACGCGGGTCCCGAGTCGCTCTTGGAGCCGTTGGTCGGGCCGTCCACCGGTATGAGGTTGAGCGGGTCGTTGGCGATGTCCTGGCGCTTGCCCTTGTCCCAGCGCGAGGCGCCCATCTGCCAGTCGTACGACAGCGGCATCACATGGTCGATCTGCACCGCCGTGGCACGGGACTTGACCCAGTCGATCTCCCTGCCGGTGTAGGGGTCGGCCAGGGTCATGGAGACGACGACGCAGTTCGAACCGGAGCGGAAGCGGACGTCCTCGCCGTCCCTCTGGAGGAGGTCGTTGCGGGTGTCGCAGCCGTTGCGGGAGAAGGGGATGCCGCCGGGCGCGGAGTCCATCCAGGCGTAGCCGAACTCGTCCCGGTCGTAGCCCGTCTTGGGGCCGCGGCCCTTGGTGTCCACCTTCTCGATCAGGGCGCGCGCCTTGGCTCTGTCGGCGTCCGTGGTGATGGCCGCGAGGCCGGCCTTGGTGCCGTCCGGGTTGTCCAGCGGGCTCACCGCGCGGCCGGAGCTCACCACCGGGCCGGAGCCGGAGGGCTCACTGTCCGCGGGCAGTTCCACGCCCTCACAACCGGCGAGCAGTACGACTATGCCGAGCATCGCCGCGGCGCCCGCAGCCCCGCCCCTCAGACGCGTCACGGTGCGTCCCTCCCCTTGTTCTCCTGGTCCACCCCGCACGAGCCGGTCGTGCCCGCTCTCACCGTACTGGCCAAGAGGTCCAGACCATATAGGGCTTCAAGGGGCATACCTCTCAGGTCGGGCGTATCGTCATTGCTGAGTCACCTCCGGAAGGAGCTCTGGATGGGCATCCTCGACAGGTTCAAGAGCAACCGCACGGCGCAGGACAAGGCCAAGAACATGTCCGACGCGGCGGAACGCAAGGTCAACGACAAGACGGGCAACAAGTACGAGAGCCAGGTCGACGACGGGCAGCAGCGGATCGAAGGCGCGATGGGCATGGATCGCGACAGGCCCGAGCAGCCGTAGGACCGGCAGACCCCACGGAGGAGCACGAGACCCCTGCCGGGCGCACAGCCCGGGCGACCGGGGTCCCCTGACCCACCTTGCAACCGAGGCCGTCCCCGGAGCCCCAACTCCCGCGGACGGCCTCGCGTTTGCGGTTCACGCCCCTCGCCGCTCCCCCAAGAACACGACACGGTCCGCTTCCGCGTCGAACGCCAGGAACGGATGACCGCAGGCGCCCTCGGGGTCCATGAACACCGGCTTGCCGAGCCGCCGGCCCACCGTCCGCAGGAAGTCGCAGAACAGGTCCAGCCGCTCCTGCCCCTGCAACTCCCGCAGGTCCATGTCGAAGTCGATCTCCTCGTCCGCGAGGAAGCGGAAGATCGCGAGCATGCCCTCCGCCGGCCGGACCCGGAGCTGGGGGCACTCCGCGTCCGACGGCCGGGCGAGCACGTCCGCGGCTCGCGGCAGCGGCAGCTCGGTGGCGCCTTCCCTGTACTCGTGGCTCCAGCCGCGTTCCACGACGAGGTCGAGGAGCGTCTGCCAGTCGGCGGCCGAGGTGCCCGGGACGCGGAGGTCCGGCAGTGACCCCGTCACGTCCGGGTCGAAGTACTCCTTGACGTCGCACCACAGCAGGTCGGACATGCCGCCATGCTGCCGCGAGAGCACTGCGGGCGCAGTCGGTTTTCCGACGGCCGCGTCCCCGGACTCCCTTCAGACCTTGCCTTCCCCATCAGACCTTGCCTATCCCCAGCGTCGTCTCCGAAGGGAGCAGGCCCGAGGACAGCACCGCCACCCAGAAGTCGCCGAGCAGTTCGACGAGGCGGTCGGTGTCGGACTGGCCGAGGGACCGCCAGGGGGCGGCGGCGAGTTGGTCGGTGTGCTGCTCGACCTGGTGGCGCAGGGCGCGGCCGGCTTCCGTTGCCGTGCCGTCCTCGTCGACCAGACCTCGGGCGGTCAGGCGTTCGCGGGCGGCCGACCATTCCGCCTCGCTCCAGCCGCGGCTCCCGAAGCGCTCGACGGACGCGGCGCCTATCCCCGCGAAGGAGACGAGCGACTCGGCCGGGTCGAGGCCGGCGATGAGCAGGGCGGCGAGATGGCCGTCGCCGCGATGCTCGCGCAGGATCGTCGCCGCGTGCCACAGCTGGAGGTGCGGGATCGTGGGCCACTCCAGCTCGGCGTTGGCCGCGGCGAGGGGGCGGCCCGCGCTGTTCACCGCTTCGGCGGCCCGGCGCGCGAGGGCGGCGGCCTCCGCCAGTTCGGGACTGTCGACGCGCTCGCCGAATATCTCCTGGTACGCCCTGTCGACGCCTCGCAGCCGCGCCGCCAGCACCGCCTCGGGGCTCGCGACGCTCCACGCGGAGCCGATGTGCTCGGCGACCATGCGGGGGCTGAAGCTGTAGAACGCGGAGGTCACCCGCTCGACGCCCACCGCGCCCAACGGGGCCGCGCGGAGCGGGAAGTAACTCGGCCAGCGCTCCTTGGTGTCGTAGCCGAGCGCCGCCGCCTCCTCGAAGACCTCCGGCGCGTAGTACACCACCGCGTGCAGGGGTTCCAGCAGGTGCCAGAGCTGGCGTACGCGGGCCGGGGCGACGCCGGCGGTGACCGTACCCGTACCCGAACCCGTACCGGTGCCGGTCTCGCTCTCGTGCTGCGACATGACATGACTCCTCGTCGTATCCACGTACTTCGGACCAGCTCCACAACTTGACACTGACAAGATTGCCCGAGCCGCACCAACTTGTCAATGACTAGATTGGGCGTACGCTGCTGTCCATGGCATCCGCGGACACCACGAAACCGGCCTCGCGCCGCCCCTATCACCACGGCGATCTGCGCCGCGCCATCCTCACCGCCGCGCTGGACGTCATCGCCGCCGACGGCCCGTCCGCGCTGAGCCTGCGCGACCTCGCCCGCCGGGCCGGGGTGTCGCACGCGGCCCCCGCCCATCACTTCGGGGACCGCACCGGCCTGCTCACGGCGATCGCGGCGGAGGGGTTCGGACTGCTGGCGAGCGCGCTGCGGGAGGCGCCCGACCTCAAGGAGGCGGGCGTGCGCTATGTGCGCTTCGCGCGCGAGCACCCGGCGCACTTCCAGGTGATGTTCTCGCCGGAACTGCTGCGCTCGGACGACCTCGAACTGACCACCGCCCGCGCCCTCACCGGCGACGCCCTGCGCGAGGCCGTGTCCGGAGTGGACCCCGAGGGCATCGAGCCACGCCTCGCGGGTGTCGCGGCCTGGTCCCTCGCGCACGGCTTCGCCACGCTGCTGCTCGGACACAACCTGGACGGGCCGGTGGACGGCAGGGATCCGGAGGAGGTCTTCCGGACGCTGGCGGGGATGCTGTTCCGGGCCACGTGAGCGAGTGCTGCTCCGGGGCGCGTGAGTGGGTGCTGCCCCGGGCCACGTGAGGGGGTTCGTCAGGAAGGTGGCAGTGGTCCCGGCTGATGCGACAGCCGCGACCACTCCCGCCCCCGGGCTACGACCCCAGGATCGACGCCAGGAACTCCCCGACCCAGCCCAGCAGTTCCCGCCCGACGAGCGGCTTGCCGCCCACCTTCGCCGTCTTCGGCCGCGGCACCAGCACCTGATGCGCCGCCGGCTTGATGACGGTCCCGGGATACAGCCGCTTGACCCGCAGCTCCTGCGACTCGCGCAACTCCACAGGCGCGAAGCGGATGTTGGTGCCCTGGAGGACGATCTCGCCGACGCCGCACGCGCGTGCCAGCATGCGCAGGCCCGCCACCAGCAGCAGGTTCTCCACCGGCTCCGGCAACTTGCCGTAGCGGTCGACGAGTTCTTCCCGTACGGCCTTGACGTCGTCCTCGGTGTTGGCCGAGGCAATCGAGCGGTAGGCCTGGAGGCGGAGCCGCTCGCCCGGCGCGTAGTCGTGGGGGACGTGGGCGTCGACCGGGAGCTCGATCTTGACCTCGAGCGGCGGCTCCTCCTCGACACCGCCCTCCAGGGAGGCCCGGTAGTCGGCCACCGCCTCACCGACCATGCGGACGTACAGGTCGAAGCCGACGCCCGCGATATGGCCGGACTGCTCGCCGCCGAGCAGGTTTCCGGCGCCTCGGATCTCCAGGTCCTTCATCGCCACGTACATGCCCGCGCCCATCTCCGTGTGCTGGGCGATGGTCGCCAGACGCTCGTGGGCCGTCTCGGTGAGGGGCTTCTCCGGGGGGTAGAGGAAGTAGGCGTAACCGCGCTCTCTGCCGCGGCCCACCCGGCCGCGCAGCTGGTGCAGCTGCGACAGACCGAAGTTGTCTCCCCGCTCCACGATCAGCGTGTTCGCGTTCGAGATGTCGATGCCCGACTCCACGATCGTCGTCGACACGAGCACGTCGAACTTCTTCTCCCAGAAGTCGACCACCACCTGCTCCAGCGCCGTCTCCGACATCTGGCCGTGCGCCGTCGCGATCCGGGCCTCCGGCACGATCTCGCGCAGACGGGCGGCCGCGCGGTCGATGGACTCGACCCTGTTGTGGATGTAGAAGACCTGGCCCTCGCGCAGCAGTTCACGGCGGATCGCCGCGCCGATCTGCCGCTCCTCGTACGGGCCGACGAAGGTCAGCACCGGGTGGCGCTCCTCCGGCGGGGTCGTGATCGTCGACATCTCGCGGATGCCCGTGACCGCCATCTCCAGGGTCCTGGGGATCGGGGTCGCGGACATCGTCAGTACGTCGACGTTGGCGCGCAGTTTCTTCAGCTGCTCCTTGTGCTCGACGCCGAAGCGCTGCTCCTCGTCGACGATGACCAGGCCCAGGTCCTTGAACTTGGTCTCCGACGAGAACAGCCGGTGGGTGCCGATGACGACGTCCACCGAGCCCTCACGCAGGCCCTCCAGGACCGCCTTCGCCTCGGTGTCCGTCTGGAAGCGGCTGAGCGCCCGCACGTTCACCGGGAACTGCGAGTAGCGCTCGGAGAAGGTGCCGAAGTGCTGCTGCACCAGCAGGGTCGTCGGTACGAGGACCGCGACCTGCTTGCCGTCCTGCACCGCCTTGAACGCGGCCCGGACCGCGATCTCCGTCTTGCCGTAGCCGACGTCGCCGCAGATCAGACGGTCCATCGGGACCGACTTCTCCATGTCCTCCTTGACCTCGGCGATGGTCGTCAGCTGGTCCGGGGTCTCGACGTACGGGAACGCGTCCTCCAGCTCGCGCTGCCACGGGGTGTCCGGGCCGAAGGTGTGCCCGGGCGCCGCCATGCGCGCGCTGTAGAGCTTGATGAGGTCGGCCGCGATCTCCTTGACGGCCTTCTTCGCGCGGGCCTTCGTCTTCGTCCAGTCGGCGCCGCCCAGCCGGTGCAGGGTCGGGGACTCGCCGCCCACGTACTTGGTGATCTGTTCCAGCTGGTCCGTCGGGATGTAGAGACGGTCGCCGGGCTGGCCGCGCTTGGCGGGGGCGTACTCGACGACGAGGTACTCGCGCGTGGCGCTCTGCACGGTGCGCTGCACCATCTCGATGTAGCGGCCCACTCCGTGCTGCTCGTGGACGATGTAGTCGCCCGCCTCCAGGCTCAGCGGGTCGATCGTCTTGCGGCGCCGGGCGGGCATCCGGGCGCCGTCCTTGCCGGCCGCCTTCTGGCCGGTCAGGTCGGTCTCGGTGAGCACGGCGAGCTTCAACGACGGGTCGACGAAGCCGTAGTCGATCGAGCCGCACGCCACGTGCACGACGGACGGGGCGATCGTCCCGAGCTCCGACTCCAGGCGTGCCGCGATGCCCTCGCCGCCCAGCACCTCGACCGTGCGGGCCGCCGGGCCGTGCGCCTCGGTCACGAAGACCGTGCGCCAGCCGTCGGCGAGCCAGCCCTTGGTGTCGGCGAGGGCCTTCGCGGTGTCGCCGCGGTAGGTCTCGGGGGCGTGCATGCCGAGCTTGAGGGTGTCCGCCTCCAGCTCCAGATCCGCCGCGAACGGCGACACCGACCACCACATCATGTCCAGCTCGCGCGCCCGGTCCCGGACGTCCGCGATCGACCACAGGGAGGCCGCGCCGACGTCGATCGGCGCCTCGCCGCCGCCCGCCGTGGCCGCCCAGGAGGCGTGCAGGAACTCCTGCGACGTCGCCACGAGATCCGCGGCACGCGTGCGTACCCGCTCCGGATCGCATACGACGGCCATGGCTCCCTTCGGCAGTACGTCGACCAGGAGCTCCATCTCGTCGACGAGAACCGGCGCGAGGGACTCCATGCCCTCCACGGCGATCCCCTCGGCGATCTTGCCGAGCAGTTCGCCCAGCTCCGGGTGGAGCTCGGCGAGGGCGCGTGCCCGCGCGCGTACGTCGTCGGTGAGGAGCAGCTCGCGGCAGGGCGGGGCCCACAGACCGTGCTCGGCGACCTCCAGGGAGCGCTGGTCGGCGACCTTGAAGTAGCGGATCTCCTCGACGTCGTCGCCCCAGAACTCGATGCGGAGCGGGTGTTCCTCCGTGGGCGGGAAGACGTCCAGGATGCCGCCGCGTACGGCGAACTCGCCGCGCTTCTCCACGAGCTCCACGCGCGCGTAGGCGGCGGCGCCGAGGGCGTCGACGACGGCGTTCAGGTCGGCGGTCTGTCCCGTGCGCAGGGCGACCGGTTCGAGGTCGCCGAGGCCCTTGACCTGCGGCTGGAGCACGGAGCGCACCGGGGCCACGACCACCGACACCGGGCCCGTCTCGGGGTCGTCCGGGCGGGGGTGGGCCAGGCGGCGCAGGACGGCGAGGCGGCGGCCGACGGTGTCGCTGCGGGGGCTGAGGCGTTCGTGCGGGAGGGTTTCCCACGAGGGGTACTCGACGATGCCCTCCTGCGGGAGCAGGGAGCGCAGGGCCGCGGCCAGGTCCTCGGCCTCGCGGCCGGTCGCCGTCACGGCGAGTACGGGGCGGCCGGCTTCTCGGGCGAGTGCGGCGATCGCGAAGGGGCGGGCTGCCGGGGGGCCGACCAGGTCGACGTGCATGCGGTTGCCGTCTGCGGCCGCGGCGATGGCTTCCGTGAGGGCGGTGTCCTTGACGACGGCGTCGAGCAGACCGTGCAGGCTCATTCGGGGCGGCTTTCGTCCGAGGGTGGGCAACGCGAATCGCCCGACGCGGTGACCGGCCGGGGGGTATCCAGCGTACGTCGCCGCGGTCGCGGGTGCCGGGGCTGTGGATAACGCCGGTTCTCCTCACGCCCCGCGTCCGCGCCGACGCCCAGCGGTTTTCGCCCCCGCCGCCCCTACCCGTCCCATCCCCAGGGGCTGCCGCCCCTTCGACCCCGCCCCCAGGGGGCTCCGCCCCCTGGACCCCCATCGGCCCTGAAGAGGCCTCGTCCTCAAACGCCGGACCGGCTGAAGGACAGGGTGGGTGAGGGATCGAGACGGCCCGCCCTCGTCCCCAAACGCCGGACCGGCTGAAGGACGGGGTGGGTGGGGGATCGGGACGGCCGGCCCTCGTCCCCAAACGCCGGACCGGCTGAAGGACAGGGTGGGTGAGGGATCGAGACGGCCCGCCCTCGTCCCCAAACGCCGGACCGGCTGAAGGACAGGGTGGGTGGGGGATCGGGACGGCCGGCCCTGGGGCTCAAACGCCGGACGGGCTGAAGTACCTGGACCGGCATCGAAAGACCCGGCCACCTGGCACACCCCCCGCACAAAAACGCCCGGCGCCGAGAAGTCCCCCGTGACTTCTCGGCGCCGGGTCCTGCTCCCCCGTGCGATATGGCTATTCGGTCGCGATGGCGTTGAGGACGTTCATGCGGCCCGCGCGGAAGGCCGGGACGAGGGCGGCGAAGAGGCCCACGAAGGCCGAGCCGATGAAGACGCCGATGATGGTGGGCCAGGGGATGTCGAGGACGTTGAGGCCCTCCATGGCGAGGAGCTTCTGGGCGGTGGCGCCCCAGCCCATGCCCAGGCCCAGGCCCAGCAGGGCGCCGAAGAGGGCGATGACCACCGACTCCAGGCGGATCATGCGGCGCAGCTGGCGGCGGGAGAGGCCGATCGCGCGCATCAGACCGATCTCGCGGGTGCGTTCCACCACCGAGAGGGCCAGGGTGTTCACGACGCCGAGGATGGCGACGATGATCGCGAGTCCCAGCAGGCCGTAGACCATGTTGAGGAGCTGGCCGACCTGGTCCTTGAGCTCTTCCTTGTAGTCGGTCTGGTCGCGGACCTGGTACTGCGGGTAGTCGTGGAGCGCGTCCTTGAGGGCCGCGTAGGCCTGCTTCTCCTGGCCGTCCTTGGCCTTGGCGAACATGATCGAGTTCGGCGGGATCTGGTCGGCGGGGACGTACTGCTTCATCGTCGCCATGCTGAGGTAGCGCGACCCCTTGTCCAGCGCCCCGCTGTCGTCGGTGATGGCCGCGACCTTGAGCTTCGCCGTGTCGCCGCCCTTGAAGGCGACGGTGATGGTGTCGCCGACGCGGATGCCGTGGTCCTTGGCGTAGTCGGAGCCGACGGACATGGCGTTCTTGCCGTACGCGGCGGACAGGGTGCCGGCCGTCGTCGGGCGGCGCAGGTCCTGGGCGTACGTCGGGTCGGCCGCGGTGACGCCCTTGGTGTCCTTCTTGCCGTCGGGCGAGGTCAGGGTCGCCTCGAGTTCCTTGTACGAGGTGACGTGCGCGAGGTCCGGGCTCTGCTCCATCGCCTTCTGGGCCTGCGGGACGATCCGCTGGCCGCCCTGGACGATGAAGTCCGCGCCGACCGACTTGTCGAGCTCGCTGGTGGCCGAGGCGACCATCGAGGAGCCGACCACCGAGAGGCAGGCCACGAGGGCGAGGCCGATCATCAGGGCGGCGCCCGTGGCACCCGTACGACGGGGGTTGCGCAGCGCGTTGCGCTCGGCCATGCGGCCGACCGGGCCGAAGGCCCGCAGGATCACCGCGCTGATGACCCGTACGACCCCACCCGCCAGCAGCGGGCCGATGATGACGAAGCCGATCAGGGTCAGCACCACGCCGCCGGCGAGCAGCAGCGAGCCGTCCTTGGCCGTGTCGGCGGTGGCGGCCGTGTAGAGGGCGAGGCCGCCCGCGCCGGTCAGGACCAGCCCGATGATGCCCCGCACCAGGCCCGCCTTGCCGTCGGCCGGTGTACCGGCGTCGCGCAGTGCGGCCATCGGGGAGACCTTGCCGGCCCGGCGGGCGGGCAGGTAGGCGGCGAGGACGGTGACCACGACGCCGAGGATCATGCCGATGACCGGGGTGGTCGCCTTGACGGTGAGGTCGTCGGTGGAGAGGTTCATGCCGGCCATGCCCATGAGCTTCATCAGCCCGACGGCGATACCGACACCGGCGCCGACACCGAGGATCGAGCCCACGATGCCGAGGAGCAGCGACTCCACCAGCACCGAGCGGTTGACCTGCTTGCGGGAGGAGCCGATGGCCCGCATGAGGCCGATCTCGCGGGTCCGCTGGGCGACCAGCATGGAGAAGGTGTTGATGATCAGGAAGATGCCGACCAGGAACGCGATCCCGGCGAAGCCGAGCATGGCGTACTTGATGACGTTCATGAACTCGCCGACGCCCTCGCGGTTTTCGTCGGCGTTCTCCTTGGCCGTCTGGATCTTGTACGTGCCGTCCAGGGCCTGTGCGACGTTCTGCTTGAGCTGGGTGTCGCTGACGCCGGCCGCGGCGGTGGCGTAGACCTGGGTGAACCGGCCCTCGGCGCCCAGGAGTTCGCGCTGCGCGGTGGCGGTGTCGAAGTAGACGATCGCGGCACCGGGGTTGGTGATCTTGAAGGTGGCGATGCCGACGATCTTCGCCTTGAAGTCACCGATGACGGAGATGGTGCGCAGCTCGTCGCCGATCTTCAGGTCGTGCTTGTCGGCGGTGTCCGCGTCGACCATCGTCTCGGTGGGCCCGCGTGGCGCGTGTCCGGAGGTGATCTCCATCGAACGCAGGTCGCTCTTGGTCCAGTTGCCCGCGATGGTGGGCGCTCCGGTCGACGAGCCCATGTTCTTGTTGTCGCTGTTGACGACGGTCACGTTCATCGAACTGACCGCGCCCTCGGCCGACTTGACGCCGTCCGCCTTCGTCACCTGCTGGACCGTGGAGGCCGGCAGCGACTCGGGCCTGCCGTTCTGCGGGGTGTCGTCGCTCTTGGCCGCCTTCGGGGAGACCGTGACATCGGACGCGGTGGTCGAGAACAGCTTGTCGAACGTCGTGTTCATGGTGTCGGTGAAGACGAGCGTGCCGCACACGAACGCCACCGACAGCAGCACGGCCACGGCCGACAGGGCCATACGCCCCTTGTGCGCGAAGAAGTTGCGCATCGAGGTCTTCAGGACGGTCATGACGTCCGTCCCCGGGCGTCGAAGTCCTTCATGCGGTCCAGGACGGCTTCCGCGGTGGGCTTGTACATCTCGTCCACGATCCGGCCGTCGGCGAGGTACAGCACCCGGTCGGCGTACGAGGCCGCGACCGGGTCGTGCGTGACCATCACGATGGTCTGCCCGAGCTCGGACACGGACCTGCGCAGGAAGCCCAGCACCTCGGCGCCCGCTCGGGAGTCGAGGTTTCCGGTCGGCTCGTCACCGAAGATGATCTCGGGCCGCGCGGCCAGCGCCCGGGCCACCGCGACGCGCTGCTGCTGACCGCCGGAGAGCTGGGTGGGCCGGTGCTTGAGCCGGTCGCTCAGCCCGACGGTGTCGACGACCTGCGCCAGCCACGCCTTGTCCGGCTTGCGGCCGGCGATGTCCATGGGCAGCGTGATGTTCTCTATGGCGTTGAGCGTCGGGAGCAGGTTGAACGCCTGGAAGATGAACCCGATCCGGTCCCGGCGCAGCTGCGTGAGCTTCTTGTCCTTCAGCCCGGTGATCTCGGTGTCGTCCAGATAGATCTGCCCGGACGTGACGGTGTCGAGTCCGGCGAGGCAGTGCATGAGCGTGGACTTGCCGGAGCCCGAGGGCCCCATGATCGCGGTGAACTGTCCGCGTGCGATGTCCACGTCCACGTGGTCGAGGGCGACGACACGGGTCTCGCCGGCCCCGTACGCCTTGACGACCTGCCGCGCCCGCGCGGCAACGGCCGTAGTCCCTCCAGTGCCCCCGTGCCTGGTGATGGTCACAGCCGATGTCACGGTATATCTCCTATGTCGGTCAAGAATTGGCGCGCACTGATCTCTTTCGATCCGTGCCGGGTCGTACGTGCTGCTGTGGTGATGAGTCTGGCCGCGGCGGGTGGTCCGGCGCGCTGGTGCTGAGCGCCCTCTTCTGGTGGGGAAAACCCCACCCCCGCTGCTGCGGTGCACCGCCCCCCAGCGGCGTAAAGCCAGGTTAAGGACGGGCCGGGTGCCCTCACGTCCTCCGGCGGTACGAACCCTCCCCCAGCCGTAGTACGGAGGTACCCCTAGGGGCGATCCACCCGAGGGTGGAGGCGATCTAGGGGTTGGCTCCACCCTCCATCCCGCTCAGGCTGCACCCTGCCGCGACGTGAGGGTCAAGTGAGAGGGTGTGCGCGGCGGATAGATGCAGGGGGAAGGGATCTCATGGGCCAGGGGGACACGGAGATACAGCCCGCGGCGAGGGCCGGCGGCCCGAAGGACTCGCGCCGCCGCGGGGCCGTCGTCGCCGCGCTGATGCTCGCGATGGCCCTGGCCGCCCTCGACTCGACGATCGTCTCCACGGCCGTCCCCCAGATCGTCGGCGACCTCGGCGGCTTCTCCGTCTTCTCGTGGCTCTTCTCGGGCTATCTGCTGGCCGTGACGGTGTCCCTCCCGGTGTACGGCAAGCTCTCCGACACCTTCGGCCGCAAGCCGGTCCTGATCGCGGGCGCGGCGCTCTTCCTCCTGGGTTCCCTGCTCTGCGCGGTCGCCTGGAACATGGGCTCGCTGATCGCGTTCCGTATCGTCCAGGGCCTGGGCGGCGGCGCGCTGCAGGGCACGGTCCAGACCCTGGCCGCCGACCTCTACCCGCTGAAGGAACGCCCGAAGATCCAGTCCAAGCTGTCCACGGTGTGGGCGGTGTCGGCGGTGGCCGGCCCGGGGGTGGGCGGCCTGCTCGTGGCGTACGCGGACTGGCGCTGGATCTTCCTGGTCAACCTGCCGGTGGGAGCGCTCGCCCTCTGGCTGATCGTCCGTCACCTGCACGAACCGAAACGGGACTCCCCCGCCCGCCGCCCCCGTGTCGACTGGGCGGGCGCCCTGGCGGTGTTCGTCTGCGGAGGCGTCCTGCTGACGGCGCTGGTGCAGGGCGGGGTGGCCTGGCCGTGGTTGTCGGCCCCCTCACTGGCGTTGTTCGGCACGGGACTTGCCCTGGTCGCGGTGGTGGTCCTGGTCGAACGCCGGGCCGCCGAGCCGATCATCCCCGGCTGGGTGTGGCGCCGCCGCACCATCGCGGCGGTCAACCTGGCCCTGGGCGCGCTGGGCCTGCTGATGGTGGCACCGACGGTCTTCCTGCCGACGTACGCCCAGTCCGTCCTCGGTCTGGCGCCGGTGGCGGCCGGCTTCGTCCTGACGGTCTGGACCCTGAGCTGGCCGGTGTCGGCGGCCCTCAGCCAGCACGTGTACCGACGGATCGGCTTCCGCAACACGGCCCTGCTGGGCATGGGCGCGGCGGCGCTGATCCTCTTCGCCTTCCCCTTCCTGCCGTACCCCGGCCGGGCCTGGCAGCCGACTCTCCTGATGCTGCTCCTGGGCGCCGCGCTGGGTCTGTTCCAACTGCCGCTGATCATCGGCGTGCAGTCGACGGTGGTCTGGTCGGAGCGCGGCACGACCACGGCGTCGGTCCTCTTCTGCCGCCAGACCGGCCAGACGATCGGCGCGGCCCTCTTCGGCGCGGTGGCCAACGGGGTGCTGTCGGCGCGGCTGGGCGGCGCGAGCGACCTGGACTCGGTGACCCGGGCGCTGGATTCGGGCGCCGGTTCGGAGCCGCTGCGGCGGGCGATCGCGGACGCGGTGCACGCGGTGTACCTGGGGGCGGCGGGGGCGGCGGCGCTGGCGTTCGTGGTGCTGCTGGTGCTGGCGCCCCGGAAATTTCCGGTGATCACGGAGTGAGCTGCGTACGGTGGCGGACATGGCGGACCTGAGACTGGAACGGCTGCGGCCGGACCACGCGGCGGCCCTGCTGGCCTTCGAACGGGAGAACCGGGAGTACTTCGCGCGCTCGATCCCTGATCGTGGCGACGCCTATTTCACACCGGAGGGATTCGCCGCCCGCCACCGTGCCTTGCTGGACGAGCAGGACTCCGGCGACTGCCATTTCCATGTCCTGCTGGACGCGGAGGGTTCGCTGCTCGGCCGCTTCAACCTCATGGACGCGGCGGGCGGTTCGGCGGAGCTGGGGTACCGCGTCGGCGAACGGGCCGCGGGACGCGGGGTCGCGACGGCGGCGGTGGGCGAGGTGTGCCGGACGGCGGGAACGTCGTACGGCCTGAGCTCCCTGATGGCGAAGACGACCGAGGACAACGTCGCGTCCCGGACCGTCCTCGAACGCAACGGCTTCGTACTCACCGAGCGGATCACCCTGATGGAACGCCCGGGAGTGCGCTACGCGCGCGTGCTGCTCCCCGGGGACTGAGGGACCAGGACGCGACCGGCCCCGACCCTCACCGCTCCCGGTCGAACCAGGCCGTCGACTCCGGCAGGAACAGCAGCACGACGACAGGCACCCCGAGCAGGATCCGCAGCGCGGCGTCCAGGAACAGTCCCACCCCCACCGCCTCGCCCATCCTCGTGATGGTCGGCAGCACCATGAACACCATCAGCACGACGGTCGTCATCCGCACCCCGCCCCGAGCGGCCCCGTCGTAGGTGAGGGCGAGCAGCGCGCAGACCCACACCAGCGCCCAGGGCGCGAGCATCTCGCCCTGTCCATAAGCGGTGAGCCCGTCCGAGAGCGCGAGCATCGAGACGAGGCCGCCGAGGGCGAGCACGAACAGCAGAACCTGAGCGCCCCGCACCTGTCTCGGCATGACGGCTTCACGTACGTCGGACATCAACACTCCCCCGGTAGAGCCGGCATCGTATCCGTCCGTAGCGTCCGTTCACTTGCAGTAGCCGTTCACACCGCTCAAAAATCTGAGTTAATCCGGGTAACACCCGAGGTCAGCGAAGTAAGCGCGTACCGACCAATCAGTTTGGTGAACCATCTCCCGCATCCGACTACCAACGAGTAGCGTGCGTGGCTCCGCTCACCCCCACCCCCCAACTCCCTGCGGTCCGCACCGGGCCCCGAGCCACGCAAGGAGCCACCGGGATGTCTTACGACCCGGCCCCACCACCCAGCTACCCCTGGCAGCCGCCCTTCGCCCCCGACCACGCTCCCGGCCGAGCACCCGCACACCGTCCCCGCCACGAGGCGCTCGGGCACCACAGCGATCTGCGGATCCTGCGCAGCGCCTACCGCTGGCAACGCCGCGTCGCGACCCTCACCGCACTCGGCTACTTCACCCTCTTCCTCGTCCTGTCCGCGTTCGCCCCGTCCTTCATGACCGGCCGCATCGGCGACGCGCCCCCGACCGGCCTGCTGCTGGCCCTGTTCCAACTCCCGGTCACCTGGCTGGCGATCGTCCTGTACGAGCGCACGGCCCGGGTCCGCGTCGACCCGCTCGCCGACCGCATCCGCAGACAGTCCGAGCTGGACGTCAAGCGGGGAGCGACGCGATGACGGGACAGACGGGCTTCAGCGACTCGGCGCAGGCGATGTCCCTGGTGGCGTTCTCGGCCGTCGCCACGATCACGCTGCTGCTGTGCGTGATGACCGGGCCGGACCGGGACGACCTGGACGAGTTCTACACCGGCTACGGCTCCCTGGGTTCTCTGCGCAACGGCCTCGCCATCGCGGGGGATTACATCTCCGCCGCGACCGTGCTCGGCACGGGAGGGGTGATCGCGTTGTGCGGCTACGACGGAATCGTCCTCGCTCTGAGCACCGCGCTGTCGCTCATGCTGCTGATGTTCCTGCTGGCCGAACCCCTGCGCAACGCGGGCCGGTTCACGATGGGCGACGCGCTGGCGCGGCGCATGCCGGGGCGTTCCGTGCGGATCGCGGCCTGCGCGGTGACGCTCGCGGCGCTGCTGCCGCTGATGCTGGTCCAGCTCGCGGGGACGGGGCAGTTGCTGTCCTTCATCCTCGGCTTCTCCGGTGAGGGGCTGCAGACGGGCTGCATCATCGGGCTCGGCGTGCTGATGATCAGTTACGCGGCGATCGGCGGGATGAAGGGCACCGCTCTCATCCAGATCCTGAAGATCGTGATGCTGCTCGGTTCGGGCGCCGTGGTCGCCGTCCTGATGCTGCGGCGGTTCGACTGGAACCCCGGCACGCTGTTCGACGCCGCCGCCGCGCAGAGCGCGGTGGGACCGGCCTTCCTGGAGTCGGGGCTGCAGTTCGCGGGCGGGTCCAACCCCCGGCTGGACATGATCACTTCGCAGCTGACGGTGGTCGTCGGCGGCGCCTGCCTCCCGCACGTCACCATGCGGATGTACACGGCCTCCAGCGCCCGCCAGGTACGCCGCTCGATGTCCTGGGCGGTGTCGGCGGTGGTGCTGTTCGTGCTCGTCATCACGATCGTGGGGTTCGGGGCCACCGCCCTGATCGGGCGCGCGGCGATCGCGGAGGCGGACCCGCAGGGCAACACGGCGTATCTGCTGGGTTCCCGGGCGGTGTTCGGCGCGGACGTCTCGACGGCGGAGACCCTGCTGTTCACGACGGTCACCACGGCGCTCTTCCTCACCCTGCTCGCCTCCGTCGCCGGCATGATCCTCGCCTGCGCCAACTCCCTCGCCCACGACGTGTTCGCGGTCCGGGCGCGGGAACTGTCGACGCGCCGCGAGATGACCCTGGCCCGGGTTTCGGCGCTGGCCGTCGGCATCCCGGCGATCCTGCTGGCCACGCTGGTCCAGCACCGCAGCCTGCAGCCTCTGGTGACCCTGTCCTTCTGCCTGGGCGCCTCGGCGATAGCCCCCGCCCTGGTCTACGGCCTGTTCTGGCGCCGCTACACCCGAACGGGCCTGCTCTGCACCCTGATCGGCGGCTCCCTGACGGTGCTGCTGCTGATGCCGGGCACCAACCTCGTCTCCGGCTCCCCCGTCTCCGCCTTCCCCGACGCCGACTTCAACTGGTTCCCGTTCACCACCACCGGCCTCGTCTCCATCCCGGCCGGCTTCGCCTTCGGCTGGCTCGGGACGGTGGCGTCGGGGCGGCGCAAGGCGGAGGAGCAGCGACGGCAGTACGAAGCGGTGGAGGGGTGGATCCTGGCGGGGGCGGTACGACGGGAGGAGTGAGCACCGGGCCCGGCGCCCCAGGGGGCGTGCGCGCGTCCTACTCTGCCGCCGCGCGCCCCGTCAGTGTCGTCAGGCTGTTGCGTACGAGGTCGATGTGGGCGTGTACGTCGTCCCAGCGCTCGCCGTGCTCGCGCAGCACCCGCTCCGTCTCACGGGCGATCCGCTCCTCCCGTACGCGCGCCTCGGCGAGGATCTCGGCGGCACGTGCGTGTGCCTCCTCCTGGCGCTGCCGGGCGGAGGCCTCCGCGTCGGCGAACGCCTGCTTCGCCTCGGACAGCGCGGCCTCGGCGCGGGCCACCTGTTCGGCGTGCCGGGCGTCGAGCGCCGCCGCCCGCTCGGCCTCCTCGCGCTCCGCCTCGGCCCAGCGCTCGGCGTGCTCCTTGTCCTGTTCGGCGAGCATCCCGATGGTGCGCTGCCGTACCTCGCGCAACGCGGCGAGCGCCTCGGTGCGGCCCTCCTTCACTTCGCGCCGGGCGGCGATGCGGATCTCGTCGGCCTCGGCGCGCGCGACGAGCAGGCGCTGCCGGGCGCGCTCCTCCGCGTCGGCGCGTACGGCGTCGGCGTGCGCCTGCGCCGCGTCCCGCACACCGTCCGCACGTTCCCGCGCCGCTTCCGCGAGCCGCCGCGCCTCCTGCCGTGCGCCGTCACCCACGGCCGCGGCCTCCTCCAGCCCGAGCTCGAAGAGCCGGCGCGCACGCTCCCCGAGCGTCTCGTACGTCTGCGGAGCGAGCCGCGCGACCCTCTCGCGCAACGCGTCGAGCTCCGCCTCCATCTCCTTGGCGAGCACGGTGAGACGGGCGGCGCGCTCCCAGGAGACGTCACGGTCCTGGGAGAGCGCGGCGGCGTACGCGTCGACCTGTTCGGGGTGGTAGCCACGCCGTACGGCCATGAAGCCGTGGGACGGGACAGATGTGCCGCTCATCCTGGGACCCCTCTCCATCCAGATGTGGGTGAAATGATGATTTCGCGCACATCTTGATGTATCAGGCAGAAATGTGCATAACGCGACACTCCGCACAGAGGTCACGGCCGTCCCTCTGCAGTCGGGCGGCCGAGGCTCAGCCCCAGGTGGTGCCCGCGGGCTCCTTGATCGTCGTGTTGACGCGGTTGAACAGGTTCATGAGCGAGACGAAGAGGATCAGGCCGGACAGTGCCTTCTCGTCGAAGTGGTCGGCCACCTCGTCCCACAGCTCGTCCGGCACGGACTCGTGCGACCGGTCCGAGAGCCGCGTCATCGCCTCGCTCAGCCGCAGCGCCGCCCGCTCGGCGTCACTGAAGAACGGCGCCTCGAACCACGCCGCGACCGCCGCGATCCGCTCCTCGCCCGCCCCGGCCTTCCGCAGATTCAGCACATGCGCGTGCACACAGGCGCTGCACCCGTTGATCTGGCTGACCCGCAGTCCCACGAGCTCCGACAGCTCCTGGTCCAGGCCGCTCTCGCCGATCGACCGGAACAGCGTGCCGATGCCGTTCATCGCACCGGGGAGGACGTACGCCGGGTTCGTCATGCGTGCCTTCATGGTCTGCCTCCTGAAGCAAGTGGTGAGCTGCTGTCACTCCACTGACGGAGCGCGGAGGACGGATGTGACCGTGCGGCGGAAGAACTTCGGGGCCCTGCGGAGACAGCGGAAAGCCGGGCCCGGTCGCGATGACCGGGCCCGGCTTTCTGCAGACGGCGTCACCTCACAGCAGGCCGTCCCACATCTGCTCCAGCAGCACCGACCACCAGCTCTCCGGCGAACCGAGCGCCGCCGGGTCGAGCGAGGCCAGCTGGGCCTGGAAGTCGACGGTCCAACGGCCCGCCTGCTCCTGGTTCAGCCCGAACCTGAGCCGCCACATCCGCCCGAGCAGCGCCAGGCACCGCTGGAACTCGGGCAGCCCCGTGTTCACGAACTGCGGCGGCACCGGCGCACCGCCGGGCCCGGCCTCCACCGGCACGGCGACGATGTTCGCCGTCCCGTACTGCACACAGATCGCCTTGCCGAAGTCACTGCCCATGACGAGGTACGACCCCGCGTCCGCCGCCGGCTGCACCCCCCGCTCCTGCGCCAGTTCGGCGAGCGTGGGCACCGGCCGCCCCGGCTGGGCCTGCGCCCAGAAGAACGGGCCCATGTCCATCGGCAGCCCCGCGGCCACAAGCGAGTGCGCCACCACCGGCGGCACGCCCTGCCGGGAGACCGCGGCCTGCTCGAACCGGAACACCCCCGGCCCGAACGCCCCCGCCATCTCCTGCGCGATGCTCTCCGGCGGGATCGGCGGCGCCGGCTGCACCGGGGGAAGCGGGGCGCGGACGGGTGCCGGACGCGCCGGACCGTCCGCCACCTGGTGCAACTCACCCTGGTGCGCCAGCAGTTGCTGCATCCCCTGCTGCCGGCTCGCGTGATCGGTGCCGTACGGCGCGATGCTCGCGATCCTCGCCTGCGGCCACTGCTCCCGGATCATCCGCGCGCAGTAGGCGCCCGGCAGCGCGCACGACTCCAGCTCCGTGTGCAGCTCCAGCACCTGGTCCGGCGGGATGTTCATCCCCCGCAGCTCATGGAAGATCTGCCACTCCGGGTGCGGCGTACCCGGCGCCGAACGCCGGATCAGCTGCTGCTCCGACCCGTCCTGCGCGCGGTAGCGCAGCACGGCCTGATACCCGGGACCGACGGTCGGCTGCCCCTGCTGCGGGTAGCCGTACGCCGGCGGCTGACCGGGCCCGGGCTGTCCGGGCGGCGGCACGGCGCCGGGAGGCATCCCTCCGGGCGGCATCGGCTGGGGGGCGCCCGGAGCCATGCCCGGAACACCGGGTGCGCCGGGGGCGTGCGGCGGCAAAGGCGCGCCGGGGGCGCCCACGGGGGGCGCGGCCAGCATCGTCTCGGCGTGGTGGACAGCACCACGCGGGCCGCCTGAAGAGCCCTGCGCACCGGGCGCGCCGGGCATACCCGGGGCGCCGGGAGGCTGAGGTGCGCCGGGGGCGTGCAGTGCTCCAGGTACGCCAGGGGGGCCGGGCGGCATCGGCGCGCCGGGCGCACCCGGTACGCCAGGGGCGCCCGGAGGCTGCGGAGCGCCCGGGCCCATGCGTCCCGGGTCGGCAAGCATCGTGGCGGCATGGTGCACCGCGCCCGGAGGCGTACCGCCGGGCGGATTCGGCGCACCCGGCGGAACGGGCCCGCCCGGAACACCCGGTGCGCCCGGAGGCTGCGGTGCCCCCGGTCCGGCAGGCCCGCCCTCGGGCCCGTTGGGCCCCAGCGCGGAGACGAGCTGCGTCGGCACGTACCCGCCGGCCGGCGCACCCGGCGCGGGCGGCGGCGTGGCACCCGGTCGCGCGCCCGGCGCCCCGGGGCTGCCCGGCGGAGGCGGTGTGGTCGAGCCACCACCCCGGCGCGGCGGAGGCGACGCCTTGCTCGTGGCGGCATCCGCGATGTCCCCGGCGTTCGCCGCGAGCGACCGCTCCGGCGCACCCGGCCCCGCGGGAGGCTGCGGCGCACCCGGCGCACCCCCGGGCCCCTGCGGATACCCATAAGAAGGAGGCCCCGGCACAGGCGGCGGCGTACTGCCCTGCGGCACACCCGGCGGAGGCGTACCCGGAGCACCCGGAGCACCCGGAGCACCCGGATAGCCGTAAGCCGACCCACCGGGCCCAGGCGCAGGCGTACCCCCGCCGGCGCGCGGCGCATGCGGGTCGTCGAGCGCCGGTGCGAGCGCCGTCGACGGAAGCCCGCTGCCGCCCGACATGAGCGCCGTCTTGGCGTCCGGCGGCGTCGCGGGCGGCGGAGTGTCGTCGTCGGTACCGCTCAGCGGCGGCGCGAACACGGTCGCGGGCAGCGGCACGGAACGGTCGTCGCCCGCATCCGCGTTGGTGTCCGTACCGGCCCACGGCGTGGCCCCGGCAGGCACACCCGCCGCGGCAGCCGCCCCGGCCGGCACCCCGCCCTGCGTCTCGGGAAGGGGCCTGGCCCCGGCCGCAGACCCGGAGCCGGCACCGGACCCACTGCGCCGATCCGGGATCCCCAGCTGGTCCGCCGCCTCCTGCAACCACTCCGGCGGCGTCAACAAGAAGGACGTCTGATTCAGATCGACCCGGGCCGCGGGCGCCGGCGCGGCAGCGGCGTCGTCGTCGGCACGTCCGTACTCCTCCTCGTACCGGCGGATCACCTCACCCACCGGCAGCGAGGGCCACAGCGTGGCCTCACCGCTGTCCCGGGCGATCACCAGCCGCTGCGCACCACCGTCCGAGCGCGGCCCGTCCGCACGGTCCTCCGCCCACACGACGAAGCCGAGCTCGAACTCCCGCACCCGCACCTCGCGGTGCTGGTACGCGGGCACATCCCCGTTGATCCACTCTTCGGCGCGCTCCTGCGCCTGTGCGAAGGTCACCATCGGTCAGTTCACTCCCCAGCCCCGGAAACCGGCACGGACCGCGCGAACCCGCCGTCCACCATCAGGTTCGCCACCGTCTCCAACTCGGGCGGATTGCCCGCCAGTCGGGACAGGAAGGCGTCGAAGTCCTCGCCGCACGACAGCAGCAGCCGTTCCACGCGGTCGGCGGGCGGAACGGAGGGATCCACGTCCCGCGCGTCGTCGTAGGCGCAGAACCACACGGATCCGATCCGCTCGCCCTTGACCTTCACGGCCAGCAGTCCGCCCTGGACGAAGCCGACGCCGAGGTAGTCCTTGGTCAGATGGTCCCGGAGGCACTTGTTGACGTAGACGAGGTCGTTGACGGCGGCCTCGTCCCGCACCGTGAAGAACGGCTGGTCGACCAGGAGGCCCAGCTCCGGATCCAGGGCCGCGCCCACGGGGGCACAGCCGCCCGCCGCCTTCAGGAACGACCGGTACGCACCCGGCAGCCGGTACCCGAGCTCCTCCTCGACCCCCAGCACCTGCGACTCCGTCACCGCCGTACCCGACTTCGGCAGACCGAAGTGCGCGGGCCGTGTCTCCTGCAGCGGGCGCGTCCCCCGCTTGCCGTGGTCGACCTGCGCCGTCGCGATACCGCCGTGATGCCGCAGCAGCGCCTTCACCTCTACGGGCACCAGTTCGAGCCGCCGTGAACCCACCACGTGGTGCCACGTCCAGCCGTGCGGGGTCGCCACCGCGGGAATCGTGTCCCACAGCTCATGACCGGTCGCCGCGAGGGCCGCGTTCGCCGACACATAGTCCGTGAGCCGGAGCTCGTCGACGCCGAAACCCTCCGGCGGATCGGCGATCTCCGTGGCGGCACGCGCATACGCGGAGAAGTCGGGGTAGCCGTGCTCGTCCACCCGCACCCCTCTGGGGTGACGGGAGGCCCGGACCGGATCCGGGAAATGCACGACCTGCCCGGCGTAGGCCGCGTTCGGCGGCGCGGCTTGCTGCCCGAGCCGACCTGTCGTCATGGCGGTTGCCCCCTGCGGCACTCTGTACGGCCCGCGGCACGACCGGCTCCGGCCCGCCCCAGCCCGTATTCGACTTCTCCAACGCGTTGACCGCATCCCTGCGGGTGCCGACAGCCTATGCGGTACGACGACACCGGTCACCGGGCGCCGGTCAGCGGCCCTCCGGTTCCGTGACCAGCCGTCACCCCGTCGTGACAGCCCGCCCAAACCCGGGCGTGTCGCGCCGCCCCAGCTTCCGCACCAGCCACGGCATTTGGCACTCTGTGTCGTCCGGGGGGATGCTCGGGAGGGGATGACGATCATGAACACGACGCAGACGGGACCGCACACAGGGCCGCGACCAGCCACGTCCCACGACCCGCGGGACGGTAGGTCCGGCGATCCCCGGATCGGCTGGAGCAGCACCGACACACCCCAGGCGCCCACTCTCCGGCACCGCCGCGACGGCATACTCCCGACCGTCGCCGCCGCCCTGTCCGTGCGCGGCGCCACGCTCACCGGCACCGCCGCCCGCGGCGACCAGGGCCCGCCCCTGCACCCGCTCGTACAGGACTTCCTCGACACCCTCACCTCCGCCCAGCGCGACCGCTTCACCGGCCGCTGCGCCGAGACGATCCTCATCTCGCGCCATCTCGCCGCCGCCGACGAGGCCCGCAGCAGACGCGCCGCCCGCAGACCCATGACCAACGGCGAGGCCCGCAAGGCCCTCAAGCAGGCCAAACTCACCGCCCGCCGCATCCGCGAGGACGGCGACCCCCTCCACGGCAGCTTCGCCGCCCCCTGCCGCGCCTGCACGGCCCTCAGCGCCCACTTCGGCGTACGCGTCGTCGACCCGGCGGCAGCCGACGACTGATCCCCCACGCACGACAGGCAGGACGGCCGGCAAGCCGGGCACCACGTCAGCGAACTCGACGATCGAAGGGCAGATGCACCCCGACCGCACCTCCACCACCCGCTTCCCGGTCCCCGTCGACGCCGCCCTGCGCGCCGCCGGCTGGCAGCCCGGGCGCTGGGACATCAAGCAGGCCGAGATCTGGGCCGACGCCCTGCGCGAACACGTCTCCCCCGCCGGCCACCGCCACGCCGTCTTCCCCGCCGCCGTCGAGGCCTGGGCCGAATTCGGCGGCCTGCACATCGCACCCACCGGACCCGGCCGCCAGATCGCCCCGGTGAGCCTGCATCTCGACCCCCTGCACGGCCTCCACATGGCCCGCACCCTCGCCGACCTCGGCCGCGCCCTCGACACCGAGGTCTGTCCTCTCGGCGCCGAGACCGAGTCGGGCGCGCTCCTGGCCCTCGACACCGAGGGGCGCGCCTATGTCCTCGACCACACCGGCGACTGGTACCTCGGCCCCGACATCGACCAGGCCCTGGCCGTCCTCGTCGCGGGCATAGAACCCGTACGGCTCACGGCGGGCTGACGCGGGAAAGCGCCCGCAGCGGTACGAGGAAGGACCGCCGGGGTCACGCCGCCGGAATGACCGCCGACACCCGGAAGCCGCCCGCGTCCGTCGGCCCGGAGACGAACACCCCGCCCAGCGCGACGACCCGCTCCTTCATCCCGACCAGACCGTTCCCCCCGGACGGCAGTCGCGCCGACGCCGTCGACACCTCCGGCGGCGGCTCGTTCTCCACCTGCATCGCGATCTCGGACACCCGGTGCGCGAGCCGCACATGCGTCTTGGCACCCGCCGCGTGCTTGTGGACGTTGGTCAACGCCTCCTGCACGACGCGATAGGCGGTCTGCTCGATGTCGGCGCCGTAGTCCCGGGCGTCACCGTCGATGGTCAGGTCCACGACCATCCCGGTGGCGGCCGACTGCCCGATCAGCTCCTCCAGTTCGGACAGACAGGGCCCGTCCGACTCGTCGACGGCCCGCGAGGCGGCAGCGGCGGCGGCGAACCCGACGGCGGCGAGCGGCACGGAGTCGGGCGAGCGGACGCTCCTGACGCCCTCCCCGCTGCGCAGCACCCCGAGCATCTCCCGCAGTTCGGTGAGCGCCTGGCGCCCCATGTCCCCCACGAGGGCGGCGTTCTTGACGGCCTTCTCGGGATCCTTCCGGGCGACGGCCTGCAAGGCGGCCGCGTGGACGACCATCAGGCTCACCCGGTGCGCGACGACGTCGTGCATCTCACGGGCGATCCGGGTCCGCTCCTCGCCGCGCGCCCACTCGGCCCGCTCCTCCGCCCGCTCGGCGAGCAGTTGCAGCTCCCGCTCCAGGCTGTCGGCCCGTTCCCGCAGGCTCTCCATCAGCCGGCGCCGGGCGCCGACGTACAGCCCGAGGAGCAGCGGAGGCGCGGTCAGTCCGACGGCGATGGTGATCGCGGCGAACGGCACGAACCAGTCCCCGAGCTCCCAGCCGCCGCGCGTGGTGCCCTGCCGTATCCGCACGAACATCACGATCAGCTGGCCGACCAGCGACATCCCCGCGAGGGAGCCGATGATCCGGCGGGGCAGTTCGGAGGCGGCGAGGGTGTAGAGGCCGACGATCGCCATGAGGTAGCCCATCTGGGCGGGCGTGATGGCGATGGAGACGAGCACGACGGCGATGGGCCACTTGCGCCGCACGAGCAGCGCGGACCCGGCGAGCACGCCGAACACGATCCCCGCGGCGCTGGGGATCCCCGCGTCCCCCGCGAACCGGTACCCCTCCGCCCCGCACTCGACGACGGACGCGAGAGCCAGGCTCGCGTCCAGTACGGCACTGCGCCACCGATCCCACCACCAGGGCCCTGGCCGGGCCGCGGCATGGTCTTCCCCCGTCGTGGTCATGGCTCCAGCCTACGGTCGGGCAGCACGCGTTTTCCGGTGAGTTTCCGGGATTGGCCTACACCACACTGCGTGACCGGCCGGATGCGAAACAACCCGATATCCCTCGAACTGCCGAATCGCTCACCGTTCCGTCCCGGAAGATCGAATTCCGCCCCGGCGACGACGACTTGTACCGTCGCACGAAAGGGGCCCGGTACGGCATAGTGTTGGGTGCCCGCTCGGCGACCTGACCAGGTGTCCGGTCCCGTCGAGTCCATCCCCCGTGGTGTAATTGGCAGCACCGTGGCTTTTGGTGCCATTTGTCCGGGTTCGAGTCCTGGCGGGGGAGCACCAGCACAGATCGGGCCCTGACCGGCGACAGCACAGTCAGGGCCCGCTCCCATGTCCCCCATGAAACGCCCCGGTATCCTGCGGATGTCACCCACCCCCTCCACAGCCGAAGGGCATCCCGTGAGCGCCATTCGCCCGGCAGCCGTCGTCGTTCTCGCAGCGGGTGAGGGCACCCGTATGAAGTCGGCCACACCCAAGGTCCTGCACGAGCTCTGCGGCCGCAGCCTCGTGGGCCATGTGCTCGCCGCAGCGCGGGAGTTGGACCCCGAGCATCTCGTCGTCGTCGTCGGCCACGCCCGCGAGAAGGTCACCGAGCACCTCGGCGTCATCGACCCCGGCGTACGCACCGCCGTCCAGGCGCAGCAGAACGGCACCGGGCACGCCGTGCGCATGGCGCTCGAAGAGCTGGGTGGTGTCGTCGACGGGACCGTCGTCGTCGTGTGCGGGGACACCCCCCTTCTCACCGGCGAGACCCTGCGCGCCCTCGCCGCCACCCACAGCGCCGACGGCAACGCCGTCACCGTGCTCACCGCCGAGGTCCCCGACGCCACCGGCTACGGCCGTATCGTCCGCGACGGTGTCTCCGGCGCCGTCACCGGGATCGTCGAGCACAAGGACGCCTCCGAGTCGCAGCGCGCCATCCGTGAGATCAACTCCGGGGTGTTCGCGTTCGACGGGCAGCTCCTCGCCGACGCTCTCGGCAAGGTCCGCACCGACAACTCGCAGGGCGAGGAGTACCTCACCGACGTCCTCGGGATCCTGCGCGAGGCCGGTCACCGCGTCGGCGCCTCCGTCGCCGGCGACCACCGCGAGATCGCCGGGATCAACAACCGGGTCCAGCTCAGCGAGGCCCGTCGCATCCTCAACGACCGCCTGCTGACCCGCGCCATGCTCGCCGGCGTCACCGTCATCGACCCGGCCACGACCTGGATCGACGTCACCGTCACCTTCGAGCAGGACGCCCTCGTCCACCCCGGCACCCAGCTGCACGGCACCACCCACATCGGCGAGGGCGCGGAGGTCGGCCCCAACAGCCGGCTCAGGGACACGGTGGTCGGAGCCGGCGCCCGCGTGGACAACACCGTCTCCGACGGCGCCCATGTCGGCCCGGACGCGACCGTGGGCCCGTACGCCTATCTGCGGCCCGGTACCCGTCTCGGCGCCAAGGGCAAGATCGGGACGTACGTCGAGACCAAGAACGCCTCGATCGGCGAGGGCACCAAGGTTCCGCACCTCTCCTATGTCGGTGACGCCACGATCGGCGAGTACACCAACATCGGTGCCGCGAGCGTCTTCGTGAACTACGACGGACAGGACAAGCACCACACCACCGTCGGCTCGCACTGCCGCACCGGTTCGGACAATATGTTTGTGGCTCCTGTCACGGTCGGGGACGGCGCGTACACCGCCGCCGGGTCCGTGATCACGAAGGACGTGCCGCCCGGTTCGCTCGCTGTGGCCCGTGGTCAGCAGCGGAATATCGAGGGTTGGGTGGCCCGCAAGCGTCCGGGAAGCGCGCCCGCGAAGGCGGCCGAGGCGGCGTCTCGGCAGGTCGAGAGCGAAGACTGACCGGAAACGCGTGCGTCCGGGACGGCGTACCGTGATAAATGCACACCCAGTTGAGACACCTCTGAGGAGACAGCTGTGACCGGGATCAAGACGACCGGCGAGAAGAAGATGATGTTCTTCTCCGGCCGCGCCCACCCCGAGCTTGCCAAGGAGGTTGCCGAGCAGCTGGGCGTCGGGGTTGTCCCGACCAAGGCCTTCGACTTCGCCAACGGCGAGATCTACGTCCGCTACGAGGAGTCGGCGCGCGGCGCGGACTGCTTCGTGATCCAGAGCCACACGGCTCCGATCAACCAGTGGATCATGGAGCAGCTGATCATGATCGACGCGCTGAAGCGCGCGTCGGCCCGCTCCATCACCGTCATCGTGCCGTTCTACGGTTACGCGCGGCAGGACAAGAAGCACCGTGGGCGTGAACCGATCTCGGCGCGTCTGATCGCGGACCTGATGAAGACGGCCGGTGCCGACCGCATCCTCACCGTCGATCTGCACACCGACCAGATCCAGGGCTTCTTCGACGGCCCGGTCGACCATCTCTTCGCCCTTCCGCTGCTCGCGGACTACGTGGGCAGGAAGGTCGACAGGTCCAAGCTGACGGTCGTCTCCCCGGACGCGGGCCGCGTGCGGGTCGCCGACCGCTGGTGCGACCGCCTCGGCGCGCCCCTGGCCATCGTGCACAAGCGGCGCGACAAGGACGTGGCGAACCAGGTGACCGTCCACGAGGTCGTGGGTGAGGTCAAGGGTCGTGTGTGCGTCCTCGTCGACGACATGATCGACACCGGTGGCACCATCTGCGCGGCCGCCGACGCCCTTTTCGCGCACGGTGCCGAGGACGTCATCGTCACCGCCACGCACGGTGTGCTCTCCGGTCCGGCGGCCGACCGGCTCAAGAACTCGCGTGTGAGCGAGTTCGTGTTCACGGACACGCTGCCGACGCCGGGCGAGCTGGGCGCGGACCTGGACAAGATCACGGTCCTGTCCATCGCGCCGACGATCGCGAGCGCGGTGCGTGAGGTGTTCGAGGACGGTTCGGTGACGAGCCTCTTCGACGAGCACTAGGTCTCGCACCTGCGGAAGAACGCTTCTGCATGATCGATTTTTCTACGGCCTCCCCTGCCGAGTAGACTGCGCGAGTTGCTCGGCGAGGGAGGCCGTACCTGTTCACACAGGTGTGGCGCTCCGTTATCGACGCGCTCTTCGTAGCAGGCCGATGGTTTGGCCGGGTGACCACCTTCCCCAACTGTTCTACGAGGAGCGACCATGGCTGACGTCAAGCTCACCGCCGAGACCCGTACCGAGTTCGGCAAGGGTGCGGCCCGCCGTATCCGCCGTGACAGCAAGGTTCCCGCCGTTGTCTACGGTCACGGTGCCGACCCGGTCCACATCACCCTGCCGGGCCACGAGCTGAACCTCGCCCTGCGTACCCCGAACGTCCTGCTCACCCTGGACATCGAGGGCAAGAGCCAGCTGGCGATCCCGAAGGCCGTCCAGCGCGACGCCATCAAGGGCTTCCTGGAGCACGTCGACCTGCTGCTCGTGAACCGCGGCGAGAAGGTCAACGTCGAGGTCTACGTGCACACCGAGGGCGAGCTGGCGCCGGGCGCCTTCCTGCTCGAGCACGTGCTGAGCACGCTGAACGTCGAGGCCGAGGCCACGCACATCCCGGAGTCGGTCACCGTCTCCATCGCGGGCCTGGCGGCCGGCGACTCCATCCTCGCCAAGGACATCCCGCTGCCCGAGGGCACCACGCTGGCGACCGACGAGGACGCGGTCGTTCTCCAGATCCTGGCCGCCCAGGCCGAGGAGGCCCCGGCGGACGCCGAGGCCGAGGCCACCGAGGCCTGATCCTCCCCGCAACAGCGACTGCCGGCCGCCGCTCCCCTCGGGGGCGGCGGTCGGCGCGTATCGAGGGACCGTGAAGGAGACATGGACGTGACGACCGATGCCAGCGGGCCCTGGCTGATCGTCGGCCTCGGCAACCCCGGGCCGGAGTACGCGGCCAACCGGCACAACGTCGGTTTCATGGTGGCCGATCTGCTGGCCGAGCGGATCGGGGGGAGGTTCAAGCGGGCCGGCAAGGCGCAGGCGCAGGTCGTGGAGGGGCGGATCGGGCCGCCCGGGCCGCTGAACCGCCGGGTGATCCTGGCCAAGCCGATGTCGTACATGAACCTGTCCGGCGGGCCGGTGAACGCGCTCAAGGACTTCTACAAGGTGCCCGTCGCCAACATCGTGGCGATCCATGACGAGCTGGACATCGACTACGGAACGCTGCGGATCAAGCTCGGCGGCGGCGACAACGGACACAACGGTCTGAAGTCGATGACGAAGGCGTTCACCGCGGAGTACCACCGGGTGCGGTTCGGGATCGGGCGGCCGCCGGGACGTATGCAGGTCGCCGACTTCGTACTGAAGGACTTCTCCTCGACCGAGCGCAAGGAGCTCGGCTACTTCGTGGACCGGGCCGCGGACGCCGTGGAGTGTCTGGTCATCGAGGGGCTGGAGCGGGCGCAAAGCACGTACAACTCCTGACTTGTCACCCGCCGAGTTGACGGGCTGATCAGGCATGGCCAATGATCCCCGCCATGCCTGCCACCGCCGCCAAGTCCCGTCAGGCCTCCCGCCCGGCCTCGGTCGCCGCCCTCCGTTTCGGACGGCTCGCGGCGATGGGCACGGTCGCGGCGCTGATCCTGATCGCGGGGGTGTGGGCGTCGTGGGGCACCGCGCAGCACGTGCTGCTGACCAAGGGCCGGGAGAGCGGCACGATCGAGGTGACGCGGTGCGAGGACGACATCTGCACCGGGCCGTACACGCCGATCTCGGAGGGGTCCACGCCGCGCGCGAAGGTCGTCATCGAGAAGACGGTCGCGGTGCGGAAGGGACAGACGTACACCGTCGTCGTGAAGCCCAGCAGTGACGACGTCGTCCGCTCCGGGCCGGCCGGGATCCTCTACGCCTGGGTTCCGCTGGGCGGCGCGCTGCTGCTGGCGTCGGTCGTCGTCGCGGGCGGACTGGGGCGCACGCGGGGCGCGTGGGTCATGGCGGGGGCGGGAATCGCACTTCTCACCGCCGCTTTCGTGACCATCTGACGGCTTTCGCGGTTCTCCACATCTGTGGAGGACCTGAGCGTTGCCTGTTCGTGATTGACCTTGGGTCAGGCGGGGTGGAAGCTGAGCCGCCCCCTCCACATCTTCCCTGTCACATCTCGAAGATGGACTGCCCATGCGTACCCTCCCCCGGGCCGGCGCCTTGTCCGCCGTCGCCGTGGCCGCCCTGCTCGCGGCCCCCTCCGCCCACGCCACCCCTCCCGGTGACAACGGCACAGTGAAAATCCACGACGCCTCCACCGGCGAAGAGCTGCGCCGCAACGAGCCGCACGTGTGCACCTTCTATCTGGACGCCTTCGGCTTCGACAGCGTCCAGGAGGTCGACTGGCACATCGAGGCCTGGGCCCCGACGGCCGGCGTCAAGGGCGAGACCGTGAAGTCCGGCGAGATCACCCTGGACGGCGAGGGTCACGGCCGTACGGAGGACCTGTCGCTGCCGGACGGCCACTACAAGCTGTTCTGGAACTTCGACGGCGAGAAGGGATCCGCCAAGCACAAGGTGTTCTGGACGGACTGCGAGGACTCCGACGACGGCAACCCGGGTGACGGTACGGCGACGCCGTCCGCCTCGGCCTCCGCCTCCGCTTCCGCCTCCCCGTCGGCCTCCGCCTCGCAGCCCGCCGGGGCCCCGGGAACCCCGTCCGCCTCCTCCTCCCCGTCCGCCCAGGGCACCGGCGGCGACCTCGCCGAGACCGGCAACGGCGCCCCCGTCGGCCTGCTGGGCGGTGTCGCGGCCGCACTGGTCGCCGCGGGCGGCTACCTGGTGTTCCGGCGCCGGAAGGCGTCGTAGGGCCGGAAGGCTCGCACATGGCGGTGCCCCCGAGCCGGTACGAGGCTCGGGGGCACCGCCATGTCCGCAGGAGACCGTCAGCCGGTGTTGCGCAGACCCGCCGCCACACCGTTGACCGTCAGCAGCAGGGCCCGGGCCAGCGTCGGGTCCGCCTCCTCACCCGCGGCGACCGCGTCGCGCTGCCGCTTGAGCAGGGCGACCTGGAGGTAGGAGATCGGGTCGAGGTAGGCGTCGCGGATGGCGAAGGTCTGCCTCAGAACGGGCTGGGCGTCCAGGAGTTCGGTCTCGCCGGTGATCCGCAGGACCTCGCGGACGGTCAGCGCGTGCTCGGCCTCGATGTCGGCGAAGACGTGCTGGAGCTCGGCCGGGACCAGGGTCTCGACGTAGTGCCGGGCGATGCGCAGGTCGGTCTTGGCCAGGGTCATCTCGACGTTGGAGATGAAGTTCTGGAAGAAGTGCCACTGCCCGTGCATCTCGTCGAGCACGGTGTCCAGCCCCGCCTCGCGCAGCGCCTTGAGACCGGAGCCGACACCGAACCAGCCGGGCACGATCTGACGGGACTGCGTCCAGCCGAACACCCACGGGATGGCGCGCAGTCCGTCCAGGGAGGTGTCGGAGCCGGGCCGGCGCGAGGGCCGCGAGCCCAGGTGCAGGTCGGCGAGCTGGTCCACCGGCGTCGACGCGAGGAAGTACGACGGCAGGTCCGGGTCCTCGACCAGACGGCGGTAGGCGGCGTGGGCCGCGTCGCTCACCACGTCCATCGCGGCGTCCCAGCGGGCCAGCGCCTCGTCGGACTGGCGCGGTGAGGTGTGCAGGGCGGAGGCCTGGAGGGTGGCCGCGACCGTGAGCTCCAGGTTCTCGCGGGCCAGCGAGGGGACCAGGTACTTGTCGGAGATGACCTCGCCCTGCTCGGTCACCTTGATCTCGCCCTCCAGGGTTCCCCAGGGCTGGGCGAGGATCGCGTCGTGCGAGGGGCCGCCACCGCGGCCGACGGTGCCGCCACGGCCGTGGAACAGACGCAGGCGCACGCCGTAGCGGTGCGCCACGTCACGCAGGCGGCGCTGGGCGCGGTGGATCTCCCACTGGGAGGTGGTGATGCCACCGAACTTCGAGGAGTCCGAGTAGCCGAGCATGACCTCCTGCACGTCCCCGTTCAGCGCGACCAGGCGCCGGTAGGACGGGTCGGAGAGCATGTCCTCCAGGATCGTGTCGGCGGCCTTGAGCTCGTCCGTGGTCTCCAGGAGCGGCACGATGCCGATCTTGGCCCAGCCGGCGTGCAGATCGATCAGGCCCGCCTCGCGCGCCAGGACGGCGGCCGCGAAGACGTCGTCGGCGCCCTGGCACATCGAGATGATGTACGACTCGATGACCTCGGGTCCGAAGACGTCCAGGGCGCGCTTGACGGTGTGGAAGACGCCCAGGGTCTTCTCGCCGGCCGCGTCCAGCGGGGCCGGGGTGGGCGCCAGCGGCCTGCGCGACCTGAGCTCCTTGGCGAGCAGCTTGCCGCGGTAGTCGCGCGGCATGTCCGCGTAGCGCCAGGACTCCTCGCCGAGCCGGTCGAAGAGCTGGCCGAGGGCGTGGTGGTGGGCGTCGGCGTGCTCGCGGACGTCCATGGTGGCGAGCTGGAGGCCGAAGGCGGCGAGCGTTCGGATCGTCCGGTTCATCCGGCCCTCGGCGATCAGGCCGCCGCGGTGTTCGCGCAGGGAGGTCTGGACCAGCTTCAGGTCCTGGAGCAGCTCGGCGGTGCCGAGGTAGTCGCGGCCGTCCTCGTGCGGGGTGTTCTTGGCGAGCCGCAGCTTGGTGTTCTCCAGCTTCTGGCGGATCGCGGTGGCCTTGAGCCGGTAGGGCTCCTCGGCGTTGAGGCGCTTGTAGCGGGGGCTGATCTCCGGGAGGCGCTCCAGGTCGGTCCGGAGCGAGGCGAGCAGCTCCTCGGTGGCGCCGGTGTAGCGGATGGAGTTGGAGAGGAAGCCGCGCAGCTCGTCGATCAGGTCGAGCGCGTCGTTGATGCCGTGCTCGTGCTGGAGGATCAGGACGTCCCAGGTCACCTGGGGGGTGACGTTGGGGTTGCCGTCGCGGTCGCCGCCGATCCAGGTGCCGAAGGTGAGGGGGCGGGTGTCCTCGGGGAGGGTGACGCCGACGCGGTCCAGCTCGGCGGTCAGGTCCTCCAGGACGTCGCCGACGGCGTTCGCGTGCAGCTCGTCGAGGTAGTAGATGGCGTTGCGGGACTCGTCGGTCACCTCGGGGCGTACGACGCGCAGCTCGTCGGTCTGCCACACCAGGTCGATGTTCTCGGCCAGGCGGGTGTCGTAGCGGCGGCGGTCGGTCTCCAGGACCGGGGTCTCCAGCAGCGCGGCGATACGGCGGAGCTTGTTGAGGACCGAGCGGCGGGCGGCCTCGGTGGGGTGCGCCGTGAACACCGGACGCACGTTGAGGTTCTGCACCGTCTGGCGCAGGTGCTCGGGGTCGGCGTCCTTGAGGCGGTCGGCGGTGCGGGCGAGCAGGCTGCCCTCGGCGGCCCGCCTGGCTCTGAGCTCGCGGCCGCGGTGCACCTGCTCGGTGACGTTGGCCAGGTGGAAGTAGGTCGAGAAGGCGCGCACCAGCTTGGCGGCGGTCTCCAGCTCGGTGCCCCGCAGCAGTTCGGCGGCGGCGTCACCGTCCTCACGGGTGAGGCTGCGGACCTTCTCCACGAGTTCCAGCAGCTCCGGGCCTTCCTGCCGGACGAGGGTCTCGCCGAGGAGGTCGCCGAGTCGCCTGATGTCGGCGCGCAGCTCGGTGGAGGTGGTCTCCTGAGAAACGGTCTTGTCGTCGGCACTGCTCACAGGTGCGGCTCCTTGCAGTGTTGAAGCTCGTCCGGGAGGGAACCCGGGACCGGTCGAGCGGCTGCTGCCGCATACGGACCGGACATCCGGGAAGAATCGAGAGCGGACCGCGCTGTCCGAACGACTCCAGGATAGGTGTCCGTGCAGACGCGCAGACTCTCGGGCTCTTGCCGTCGGACGACGCGCTGCCATACTTACGACGCCGTAGGTTACGGAACCGTAGGGAAGTCCCGCTCTCCTTCCAGAGGCTCCGCTGACCAGGCCCTTGTCACAAAACCCTCGAACCCCACAGGGGACGCCCCATGACCACAAGCTCCGATGTGATCGAAGACGCCCCGGCGCCCGACGATCCCTCGATGCCGTCCGCCACCCTGGGCGGCGAGCAGAAGCGTTCGCTCGAGCAGATCACCCTGCTGCTCTTCATCATCGTTCCGTTCCTCGCCGTGCTCACGGCGGTACCGCTGGCGTGGGGCTGGGGGGTGAGCTGGCTGGACCTCGGCCTGCTCGTCTTCATGTACTTCCTCGGCTGCCACGGCATCACGATCGGCTTCCACCGCTACTTCACCCACGGCTCCTTCAAGGCCAAGCGCCCGCTGCGGATCGCGCTGGCGATCGCGGGGTCGATGGCGGTCGAGGGGCCCCTGGTCCGGTGGGTCGCCGACCATCGCAAGCACCACAAGTTCTCGGACGCGGACGGCGACCCGCACTCCCCGTGGCGGTTCGGCGAAACGATTCCGGCGCTGATGAAGGGCCTGTGGTGGGCGCACATCGGCTGGATGTTCGACGAGGAGCAGACCCCGCAGGAGAAGTACGCGCCGGATCTGATCAAGGACACGGCGATCCGTCGGATCTCCCGGGGCTTCATCTTCTGGGCGATGCTCTCCCTGGCCATCCCTCCGCTGGTCGGCGGTCTGGTGACGATGTCGTGGTGGGGCGCGTTCACGGCGTTCCTGTGGGGCTCGCTGGTCCGGGTCTGTCTGCTGCACCACGTGACGTGGTCGATCAACTCGATCTGCCACGCGGTGGGCAAGCGGCCGTTCAAGTCGCGGGACCGCTCGGGCAACGTGTGGTGGCTGGCGGTGCTGTCGTGCGGTGAGTCGTGGCACAACCTGCACCACGCCGACCCGACCTCCGCGCGGCACGGGGTGGAGCGCGGTCAGATCGACTCCTCGGCGCGGCTGATCCGCTGGTTCGAGATGTTCGGCTGGGCGTACGACGTCCGCTGGCCGTCACGCTCGCGTATCGATTCGCGCCGTAACACCGACGAAGGCGGCTCCCGACGCGGGAAGGAACCCGCGAAGGCGGCATGATTGACGCCGTGGCGACCGACTCAAGCAGCACCGAGAGCAATGAGAAGCCGAGGCGCACGCGCCGCACCCGGATGACGGGAGCCGAGCGTCGTCAGCAGCTGCTGGAGATCGGTCGCACCCTCTTCGCCGCCAAGGGGTTCGAGGGCACGTCGGTGGAGGAGATCGCGGCGAAGGCCGGGGTGTCCAAGCCGGTGGTGTACGAGCACTTCGGCGGCAAGGAAGGCCTGTACGCGGTGGTGGTGGACCGTGAGATGCGGCGCCTGCTCGACATGGTCACGAGTTCCCTGACCGCCGGCCATCCCCGCGAGCTCCTCGAACAGGCGGCCTTCGCGCTCCTGGACTACATCGAGGAGTACACGGACGGCTTCCGCATCCTGGTCCGTGACTCCCCCATCCCGCAGTCGACGGGGACCTTCGCCTCGCTGATCTCGGACATCGCCACCCAGGTGGAGGACATCCTGGGCCGCGAGTTCAAGAGCCGCGGCTTCGACCCGAAACTGGCCCCGCTGTACGCCCAGGCGCTGGTCGGCATGGTCGCGCTGACCGGCCAGTGGTGGCTGGACGTGCGCCGTCCGAAGAAGGCGGAGGTCGCCGCGCACCTGGTGAACCTGTCGTGGCACGGGCTGGACGGGCTGGAGCAGAAGCCGCACCTGATAGGGCGCCGCAAGAGCTGAGTCCTGCGGCGCCCTGTGGGGTCACTGTGGGGTCAGTGCTTGAAGGCGTCCTTGGTCTTCTCCTTGGCCTGGCGCATGTCGCCCTTGGCCTGTCCGGTGCGACCCTCGCCGGTCATCCGTTCGTTGCCGACCGCGCGACCCATGGCCTCCTTGGCCTTGCCCTTGGCCTGTTCCTTCTTCGCCCGGGCTTTCTGTTCCTTCGCCACGTCACTCACTCCCCGGCTCGATCGTTCCCCCGCTGTCACTCCGGCGAGTGGCCCGTGGCGGAGGGCTCAAACAACCGGCTCCAGAAACTCCAGCCGGTTGCCGACGGGGTCGTGGGAGTAGAAGCGCCGGTGTCCCGGCAGGTCCGCGTCCCAGGTCACCTCGGCGCCGCGGGCCCGGAGCCGGGCGGCGTAGGTCTCGATGTCCGTGACCCGCAGCCCGGGGTGGGCCTTTTCGGCGGGTCTGAAGTCGTCCTCGATCCCCAGATGCAGTTGCACGGTCCCCGCCCGGAACCAGCACCCGCCGCGCGCGGCGAGCACCGGCGGCTTGGGGATCTCCGCCATGCCGAGCACGCCCGCGTAGTACGCCCGCAGCCGGTCCTCGGAGCCCGGCGGCGCGGCGAGCTGGACGTGGTCGACCCCGGTGAGCATCACTGCCCCTTGCGGGCGACGGCGAAGATCCGGCGGAACGGGAAGGGAGTGCCGTGCGGTCCCGCCGGATAGGCCTTGCGCAGGGCGTCCCGGTAGCGGCTCACGAAGTCGTCGCGGGTCCGCGGATCGTCGGCGAGGGCGGTGAGGACGGGCCGCAGTCCCGTCCCCTTCACCCAGTCCAGGACGGGGTCCTCGCCGGTGAGGAGATGGATGTACGTCGTCTCCCACACGTCGGCCGTGCAGCCGAGGGCGGTCAGGTGCTCCAGATAGGTCTCGGGGGTGAGGACGGCGTCGTCGTGGCGCAGGAGGTCGCCGAGGCCGCTGGTGTGGGCGAGTTCGCGCATCAGCTGGTGGCTGGGGGCGCCGAAGTTCCCGGGCACCTGGAAGGCGAAGGTGCCGCCCGGCGCGAGCCCCGCGATCCAGTCGGCGAAGCGCTCCGCATGGCCGGGGACCCACTGCAGCGTGGCGTTGCTGACGATGAGGTCGTACGGCTGTGCGGGCGTCCAGGTGCGAACGTCGGCGTGGGCGAAGTCGAGGCGGCCGCCGCCCGGTGTGGGGCCCTCGTGCTCGGTGCGGGCCCGGTCGAGCATCTCGGGCGAGTTGTCGTAGCCGGTGACGCGGGCGGTGGGCCAGCGGTCGGCGAGGACGGCGGTGACGTTGCCGGGGCCGCAGCCGAGGTCGGCGATGCGGGGCGCCTCCTCGGTGGGCAGGCCGGGGACGCGCGCGAGGAGGTCCGCGAAGGGGCGGGCGCGGTGGTCGGCGTGGCGCAGGTACTGGGCGGGGTCCCAAGTCGTCATGGATCCACTGTGACCCTCGATTTATCTCGACGTCAAGAGACTTCACGTCAAGAGACTCCACATCGACACAACCACTAGACTGATCGCCATGGAGGACGAGGTCGATCGGCTGGTCGCAGCATGGCGCCGGGAGCGCCCTGACCTCGACGTGGAACCGCTCGAGGTGCTCAGCCGGGTGAGCAGACTGGCCCGGCACCTGGACCGGGCACGTCGACTGGCCTTCGCCGAGCACAGCCTGGAGCCCTGGGAGTTCGACGTCCTCACCGCGCTGCGGCGCGCGGGAACGCCGTATCAGCTCTCCCCGGGACAGCTCCTCACACAGACGCTGGTCACCTCGGGCACGATGACCAACCGCATCGACCGGCTCACCAAGAAGGGGCTGGTGGAGCGTCTGCCGGACCCCTCGGACCGGCGTGGTGTGCTGGTCCGGCTGACGGACGAGGGCCAGGACCGCGCGGATCAGGCCCTCGCCGGACTGCTCGACCAGGAACGCGCGATCCTCGCGGAACTCTCCCGGGCCCAGCGGGGCGAACTGGCCGGGTTGCTACGCCAGTTGACCGCCCCGTTCGACAACATCCCCGGCTAGGTCGGCGGGTCCGACCCCGGCACGGCGGGCGAGCGCGACGGCGGCCAGCGTGGAGTGCACGCCGAGCTTGCCGAGGACGTTCTGCATATGGGTGCGGACGGTGTGCGGCGAGAGGAACAGCCGCTCGGCGACGGCCTTTCTGCCCAGACCGGCGACCATGCACCGCAGCACCTCCCGCTCGCGCGGGGTCAGGGACTCGACGAGCCGCTCGCTCTCGGTGCGGTGCTTGCGAGCTGCGGTGAGCTCCCTGAGGACCCCCGTGAGCAGGGCGGGCGGCAGATGCGTCTCGTCCCGCAGCACCCCTCGTATGACGGTCAGCAGTCTGGACAGCGAGCAGTCCTTGGCCACCCACCCCGACGCCCCGGCCTGCAGGGCGAGCGCGGCACGCCGCTGGTCGTCCTTCTCGGCGAGGACGACGATGCGTACGCCGGGCTGCGCGGAACGCACCCCGACCACCAGCGAGATGCCGTCGACGAGCCCGTCCTCATTGCCCTCCTGTACGGGCACGGCCGGCCGGATGCCCTGGACGTTGCCGCCCAGGTCGGCGTCGACGAGCAGCACGTCGTAGCGGCGCCCCTCGGCGGCCGCGCGCTCCAGACTGCGCAGCGCGGCGGGACCGCTGCCGGCGGCGGACACGTCGACATCGGGCTCGGCCGCCAGAGCTGCGGCGAGCGACTCGGCGAAAATGCGATGGTCGTCGACTACCAGGACTCGGATGCGAACCACGAAACCCCCTTCCCCAAGCTCTGTAAGAGCAGGGGATACCCCATCGTCGGGAGACGGAAAGACCGGCGCGGGTACGACGTCCGAAGCGCGATGGCCGCACGGCCGCCGCCGTGCACGAACTGTTACCCCCACTTCGGGCGTCGTACCCGACTGTCTCGCCCCCTGATCAGCACCGGCCCCCACCGGTGCTGTTCATCAGGGTACGGCCGGGGGCCGGGAGCGGAAGGTAATTTGCAGAACTGGCTGTCCAGCACGTTTATGGTGAGCCGCATGTTTCGCATTGAGACAGAAGTCGACAGAGGCCGACGTGATCTGCTCCACAGACGGCTCCGCGACGCGAACACGGCGGCCTCCCCGGTCCTGCGCGCCCTGCGCGGAACCCCAGGTGAACGGGAACTTCCGCTCCACGTCTGGGCATTGGACGGGACGGGCGAACTGACGGGCGGTCTGGTCGGCCACACCTGGACGACGTGGCTGCACGTGACGTACCTGTGGGTGGACGGCCGGTGGCGCGGGGCGGGCCTCGGTTCGCAATTGCTCGCGACCGCGGAGGCCCTCTCCCGCGACGAGCGCGGGTGTGTGAACTCCCGCCTGGAGACCTGGGACTTCCAGGCACCGGAGTTCTACAAGAAGCGGGGGTACGAGGTGGTGTGCGTGATCCCCGACTATCCGCCGGGGATCACCGAGTACACGCTGACGAAACGGATCGGCTAGATCTCGCGGCCGCAGACGGTGTCGTACGGCCGTCCCACCACGATGGTCAGCCGGATGGGGTCGGTGGTGCCGGAGGGGCAGTGGGCGGAACCGGCGTCGACGAGCCCGAGCACCTTGAGGTCGCCTGAATCCGCCTTGTCGCAGGCGATCTCCTCGACCTCCGCCGTGACACAGTCCCCCTTCACCAGCTGCCCGCCGCCCGCGCCCGCGTCGCCGGGGTGGTCGTCCGAGAGGTTGCGCCCGCAGACGGTGTCGGTGGGGATGCCGCCGCTCGGCTTCTCGTCGGACCCGAAGTTCATCGACACCTCGATGATCACGTCCGTCCCCGCCGGGCACTGGACCGCGGCGGGCAGGATGCTGCCGTCCATGATCTTCAGCGCCTTGAAGGTGGCGTCGGGGTCGCCGCAGTCGTACGTCTCGTACCCGTCGGGCGCCCGGTCCGGGTCGGGACCGCCGCAGTCCCCGGCATTCCACTCCCCCGAACCGCCGCCGTCCCCGGTGGCCGAGGCGGACACGGACGGCGTGGAGGAGGCCTCGTCGTCGCCGTCCTTGCCGCCCGTGAACCACCAGATCGCGTAGATGATCCCGACGAACACGACCAGAGCCACCAGGCCCCTGAGGCATCCCGGCCCCTTGCGCGGCGACGCCTGCTGAGGACCGTCCTGCACAGCCATGAATTCCCCCTCCGCTCACGGCGATATGCCCACCGTCACACAGAACGGGCGGTTCTGCGGGGGAGTCGCGGGCCGGTTACCGACCGGGTACGACCGGGACGATCCGGCGACAATTCCCACAACGTGTTCGCACAGGGGCGGCACATGCGTCGGCCCCGCGCTCGGCGAGGAGCACGGGGCCGACGGGAGCGGCGAACGTCAGGAGAGCCTGCGGGCCCCCGGCGAAGGCACCGCCTCGAAGACGCGGGGCGCGGTGAACCCGGCCGCGGCGAAGGCCTCCTCCACCGCCTTGGTGATGGTGTCCACGTCGGCGATGTCCGCCAGCACGATCGCCGAGCCTCCGAAGCCGCCACCGGTCATCCGGGCGCCCAGGGCCCCCGAGGCGAGGGCCGTGTCGACGACCAGGTCCAGCTCCAGGCAGGAGATACGGAAGTCGTCGCGCAGGGAGGCGTGGCCCTCGACCAGGACCGGGCCGATGGCGCGGACGTCGCCCGACTCCAGCAGCCCGACGACACGCTCGACGCGCTCGTCCTCCGTCACGACGTGCCGCACCAGCCGTACGACCTCTTCCTCGTCGCCCAACCGGGCCAGCGCCGCGTCCAGTTCGCCGTACGGCACGTCCCGCAGCGCGTCCACGCCCAGCAGTGCCGCACCCTTCTCGCAGCCCGCGCGGCGCTTGCCGTACTCGCCCTCGCTGTGGGAGTGCTTGACCTGGGTGTCGACGACCAGCAGACGCATGCCCTCGGCCGCCAGGTCGAGGGGGATCTGCTTCTGGGACAGGTCGCGGGTGTCGAGGAACAGCGCGTGGCCGTCCTCGCAGCAGGCCGAGGCCGTCTGGTCCATGATGCCGGTCGGGGCGCCGACGTAGACGTTCTCCCCGCGCTGGCACAGGCGGGCCAGCTGCCAGCGCTGCAGACCGAGTTCGAACAGGTCGTTGACGGCCAGGGCCACCACGACCTCCAGCGCCGCCGACGAGGACAGGCCCGCGCCCGAGGGGACCGTCGACGACAGATGGATGTCGGCGCCGGTCACCGGGTGGCCGACCTCGCGCAGGGCCCACAGGACACCCGCCGGGTACGCCGTCCAGTTCTTGTCGGACTCCGGGGTCAGGGCGTCGAGCGCCAGCTCCACGACCCCGCCCTCGACGTCCGCGGAGTGCAGCCGCAGGACGCCGTCCGTGCGCCGCGAGACCGCCGCCACGGCGGTGTGCGGCAGCGCGAAGGGCATCACGAAGCCGTCGTTGTAGTCGGTGTGCTCACCGATGAGGTTGACGCGGCCCGGCGCCGACCAGACACCTTCGGGTTCGGTTCCGTAGAGCTCGACGAATCCGTCCCGCACCTGCTGCCCCACTACTGCTCCCTTGCTGTGCCGATGTTCTGCGCGAACTCCCACGCGTCCGCGACGATCCCCGCGAGGTCCGCGCGGGACGGGTTCCAGCCCAGCTTCTCGCGCGCGGTCCGCGCCGACGCCACCAGGATCGCCGGGTCGCCGCCGCGGCGGGGGGCCACGACCTCGGGGATCGGGTGGCCGGTGACCTGGCGGACGGTCTCGATGACCTGGCGGACGGAGAAGCCCTCGCCGTTGCCGAGGTTGCAGATCAGGTGCTCGCCCGGCTGTGCGGCAGTCAGCGCCAGCAGGTGGGCCTCAGCCAGGTCGGCGACGTGGATGTAGTCGCGGACGCAGGTACCGTCCGGCGTCGGGTAGTCCTCGCCGAAGACGGAGATCGCCTCCCGCTTGCCCTGCGCGACCTGGAGGACCAGCGGGATGAGGTGCGACTCGGGGTCGTGGCGCTCGCCCTGCAGGCCGTACGCGCCCGCCACGTTGAAGTAGCGCAGCGACACCGCGCCCAGACCGTGGGCGGCCGCCTCACCGGAGATCATGTGGTCGACGGCGAGCTTCGAGGCGCCGTACGGGTTGGTCGGCGAGGTCGGCGCCGACTCGACGATCGGCACCTCCTTCGGCTCGCCGTAGGTGGCGGCCGTGGAGGAGAAGACCAGCTTGCGCACGCCCGCCTCGCGCATGGCGCCCAGCAGCGCCATGGTGCCGCCGACGTTGTTGTCCCAGTACTTCTCGGGCTTCACGACCGACTCGCCGACCTGCGAGAAGGCGGCGAAGTGCAGGACTCCGTCGTAGGAGCCGTCCAGCCACTTGCCGGCGTCGCGGATGTCGCCCTCGATGAAGGTCGCGCCCGCCGGGACGCCCTCGCGGAAGCCCGTCGTCAGGTTGTCGAGGACGACGACGTCGTGGCCCGCCTCCAGCAGATGCTGGGCGACCACGCTGCCGACATAGCCCGCGCCACCGGTGACCAGGTACCTACCGCTCATGAACTCGCTACCTCTCGCAGTCGCTCGGCCGCGGCCTCCGGCCGGATGTCGTTGATGAACACGTTCATGCCGGACTCGGAACCCGCGAGGAACTTCAGCTTGCCGGGCGTGCGGCGGATGGTGAAAAGCTCGAGGTGGAGCGCGAAGTCGTCACGGTTGACGCCCTCGAACTCCTCCAGCGCGCCGAACGGGGCCTGGTGCCAGGCCGCGATGTAGGGCGTGAGGGGCTCACCTTCGCCGAAGATCCGGTCGAAGCGCCTCAAGAGTTCCAGATAAACCTTGGGGAATTCTGAGCGCGCGTCCTCGTCGAGCCCCAGCAGGTCCGGCACCCGGCGCTTCGGGTACAGGTGGACCTCGTACGGCCAGTGCGCCGCGTACGGCACGAAGGCCACCCAGTGGTCACCCTCCAGGACGACCCGCTCGTCGGCGAGTTCGCGCTCCAGGACGGCGTCGAAGAGGTTCTCCCCGCCCGTCGCCTCCTTGTGGGCGGCGACCGACCGCAGCGTCAGTGCGGTGCGGGGCGTGGTGAAGGGGTACGCGTAGATCTGCCCGTGCGGGTGACCCAAGGTCACACCGATCTCGGCACCGCGGTTCTCGAAGCAGAAGACCTGTTCCACGGAGGGCAGATGAGACAACTCCGACGTCCGGTCCGTCCACGCGTCGAGGACGAGGCGCGCCTGCTCCTCGGTGAGGTCCGCGAAGGACGCGTTGTGGTCCGAGGTGAAGCAGACGACCTCGCAGCGACCGGAGTCACCGGCGAGGGAGGGGAAGCGGTTCTCGAAGACCACGGCGTCGTACGACGAGTCCGGGATCTCGCTGAGCCGCTCGCCCTGCGACGGGCACAGCGGGCACTCGTCGGCCGGCGGGTGGTAGGTGCGGCCCTGGCGGTGCGAGGCGATCGCGACCGAGTCGCCGAGCAGCACGTCACGGCGGACCTCGGACGTGGTGACCGTCCGGTCCAGCGGACGGCGGTCCACCGCGTCCCGCACGGTGTCGTCGCGCAGGTCGTAGTAGACGAGCTCGCGACCGTCGGCCAGTCGGGTCGAGGTCTTCTTCACCGCCGGACTCCTTCACTCAAACAGAACTAAACACAAGTAACCATAACTCGACAGCCGCGTCAACGTCGGAATCAAACAAAGCGCACCAGCGGAAGGGTTGAATGGCTGCCCATGCAAACCGTCACAAAAGACACATATCTAGCAGCCGAGCTGCGACTCCCCACTAACTGGCTCGACTACACGATCCTCGGCATCTACTTCGTGGTGGTCCTGGGCATCGGGTTCGCGGCCCGCCGCTCGGTGAAGACCAGCCTCGACTTCTTCCTCTCGGGCCGCTCCCTGCCCGCCTGGATCACCGGCCTGGCCTTCATCTCCGCCAACCTGGCCGCCACCGAGATCCTCGGCATGGCAGCCAACAGCGCGCAGTACGGCGTCTACACCGTGCACTGGTACTGGATCGGCGCCATCCCGGCCATGGTCTTCCTCGGCCTGGTGATGATGCCCTTCTACTACTCCTCGAAGGTCCGCTCGGTCCCCGAGATGCTGCTGCTGCGCTTCGACAAGTGGGCGCATCTGCTCAGTTCGGCGCTCTTCGCCTTCGCCGCGATCCTGATCTCCGGGGTCAACCTGTACGCCCTCGCGATCGTCGTCGAGGCGCTGCTGGGCTGGCCGCAGTGGGTGGCGATCGTGGTCGCGGGCGCGTTCGTGCTGGCGTACATCACCCTCGGCGGTCTGTCGTCGGCGATCTACAACGAGGTCCTGCAGTTCTTCGTGATCCTCGCGGCCCTCATCCCGATCGTGGTGCTGGGCCTGAAGAAGGTGGGCGGCTGGGGCGGCCTGACGGACAAGCTGACGGCCGAGCACGGCGCCGACTTCACGACGGCGTGGGGCGGTACGGGCATCGGCTCGGACAACCCGCTCGGCGCGAACTGGCTGACGATCGTGCTGGGCCTGGGCTTCGTGCTGTCCTTCGGCTACTGGACGACGAACTTCGCGGAGGTCCAGCGAGCGCTGTCGGCGAAGAACCTGAGCGCGGCCCAGCGGACCCCCCTGATCGCCGCCTACCCCAAGATCTTCATCGTCTTCCTGGTGATGATCCCGGGCCTGACGGCCGCGGCCCTGATCCCCGGCTTCGGCACCCCGGAGTCCGGCTACCAGTACAACGACGCGATCCCGTACCTGATGGAACAACTGCTGCCCAACGGGGTCCTGGGCATCGCGGTGACCGGTCTGCTGGCCGCCTTCATGGCGGGCATGGCGGCGAACGTGTCGTCCTTCAACACGGTGTTCACGAACGACATCTGGGCGCGGTACGTGGAAAAGGGCCGCGAGGACGCGTACTACGTGCGCTTCGGCCGCCTGATCACGGTGATCGGCGTGGTGGCGTCGGTGGGCACGGCGTTTTTGGCGTCGTCCTTCTCGAACATCATGAGCTACCTCCAGACCCTGTTCTCCTTCTTCAACGTGCCGATGTTCGTCGTCTTCATCGTCGGCATGTTCTGGAAGCGCGCGTCCGCGAAGTCGGGCTTCTGGGGCCTGCTGGCAGGCACGGTGGCGGCGATGGTGAACTACTTCTGGATCTACAAGCAGGGAATCATCGACATCCCGACCGACCAGGGCGCCAACTTCGTCTCGGCGATCGTGGGCTTCGTGGCGGGCGCGGTGGTCATGGTCGCGGTGTCGCTGTTCACCGCACCCAAGCCGGCGGCGGAACTCCAGGGCCTGGTCTACGGCACCCGCTCGCCGGGCATGTCCGAGGCGCCGGCCGAGGGCGACGACGCCTGGTACCGCAGGCCGGCCCTGCTGGGCTGGGGCGCGGTGATCCTGGCTGCCGCCTGCTACATCCCGTTCTCGTTCTGATCGCGCTCCGGAAGGGAGTCCGAGAGACCATGTCCGACCACTCCGGCAAGAACGTCCAGCGGGAAGTCGCCGAACTGCAGGCCGAGTCCGCCACCGCGGCCCGCATCTTCGACCTGCGCCGCATCATCGGCGGCCTGTTCGTCCTCTACGGCGTCATCGTCACGATCGCCGGCATCAACCCCTCCGACGCCACCCTCGACAAGGCCGAGGGTGTCAACATCAACCTCTGGACCGGCCTCGGGATGCTGTTCCTCGGCATCTTCTTCCTGGTCTGGCTGAAGCTGCGGCCCACACCGCCGCCGGTCGCGCCGGAACCGGCGGAGACCGAGAGCCCTACCGAGTAGGGGCGCCGTCGGGGCCGGAGCCCACGGGGGACTCCGGCCCCGTGCCCGTCATCCGTCGCCGCACCGCTCAGGCTTCCGGTCCTGCGCCCAGGTCCGGAACGGAGGAGTGCGGGATCGGGCCCGCCCGGTCCAGCAGGCCTGTGCGGGCCGCCAGGGCCGCTGCCTCCAGGCGGGATCCCACTCCCAGCTTCATCAGGACGCGTTGGACGTGGGTGCGGGCCGTGGAGGGGGCGATGCCCATGCCGGCCGCGATGAGCCTGGTGTCCTCGCCGTCGGCGACGCGTACCAGGACCTCCACCTCCCTCGGGGTGAGCATCTGGAGCAGCCGCTGGCCCTCGTCGTCGGGCTGGGCGGCCGGGTTGAGCAGTTCGCTGAAGGCGCCTTGCAGCAGCTGGGGCGCGACCGCCGCCTCCCCCGCCCTCGCCTTCATGATCGCCCGCTCGACACCTTCTATACGTTCGTCATGGCGTACATAGCCCGAGGCACCGGCGGCGAAGGCGGCCGCGATGCCGCGCGGACTCGGTACCGGGCCCAGCACCAGGACCGCCACCTGCGGACGGTCGCGCTTGATCTTCACCACCGGGTCGAAGATGCCCGGTTCGGCCGGTGTCGCCGTGCCCATCAGGCACACCTCGGGCGCCCGGGTGATCACCAGCTCCGCCGCCCCCGCGGCGGGTGCCGCCGCCGCGAGCACCCGGTGCCCGCGCAGCTTCAACGCCGAGGCCAGCGCCTCCGCGAGCAGTCGGTGGTCGTCGACCACCATGAGCCGAACTCCCATCGAGCAACCCCCCAGTCCCCCCAATGGATCCCCATGCGACGATCCCCATGCCCCGCTGTGGGAGCTCCACTATGGATGCCCACTGATCGCACGGACAGAAGCCCCCTCCCGGCTCCCCCGCCCTTCATGCCCCCGGAAGCTACACGCTTGTTCGACGTTGCGCTCCCCCTACTGGTGAGAAGTGCCCCGGATCGACGGAATTTCCGGCATTCGAGGTTGATGGGTGGTACGTGCACGGCCCCGTCCCTGAGCAGGGACGGGGCCGTCATCACGGGTGGTTCTGCGCCTACTTCGCGCCGAAAGCGATCGCGAGATACCTCTTCTCGGTCGAAGCGCTGCCGAAATCGCTCGCGTAGACCTTCGACATGAACAACTGGCCGTCGTGGTAGAGGATCTCGGAGGAGTCCGGGAGCATGCTGGTCTCCACGTCGCGCACCGTCTTCGTCGACGGCATCTCCAGGAGCTTCGTCTCCTTGAAAGAACCACCGTCGATGGTCACGATCTGACCGCCCTTGTCGTACGGCGGTTGCTTGTACGCCAGCAGGTTGCCGCCGTCCATGCGCAGCGGGGTGATCGTGTAGCTGTCGCCGGCGTCGGCGCGCTGGCCGGTCTGCTTGCCGGAGGCCAGGTCGAAGGCGACGATCTCGTTGGTCCGGTTGCTGTACTCGTCACCGGTGCCGTCGTGTTCCGCGGTCTGCACGTAGAGCCGGTCGTTGCCGACCACGACCTGGAAGCAGTATTCGACCTGGTAGATCCCGTCACAGCGGGCTTCGTACCGGTCCGCCGCCAGGGAGACATGGGAGCGCAGTTTGCCGGTCTTGTTGTCGATGGCGAAGACGTCCGAGATACCTCTGGCGCCCTCGACCTCGCCCACCTCGGCGGCCACGACCAGCGGCTCGGTGGAGATGATGCTCGCGTACTCGATGCCCTGCGCCAGCTTGTACTCGGAGATCACCTTCCCGGAGGCCGGGTCGATGGTCTGGATGTGCAGCTGGCGGGCGTCGTACGAGCCGCACTTGCGGACCGCGACCAGCTTCTCGCCGCCGCCGTAGCCCGCGTCGTAGCAGGTGTCGGTGGGCTTGGGGGTCCACAGGGACTTGCCGGTGGAGATGTCCCAGGCGGCGCCGCCGCTGGTGCTGCCCGAGGCGACCGTGTTCGCGCTGACGTTGACGTTGTCCCAGGTGATCAGCCGGTCACCGGTCTTGGCCGTCTTGGTCCACAGCTTCTTGCCCGCGTCCAGGTCGATCGCGGCGATCTGGCTGCAGCCCGCCGTACGGTCCTTCGTCGGCATCGCCGGCTCGAAGGCGATGGCCGTCAGGTTGTCCTCGGTCTGGTGCCGGCTGGCCCGGCACACCGGACCGGGCAACTTGATCGTCCACAGCTTCGTGCCCTTGGCGAGGTCGTAGCCGACGATCTCGGCGATGCCGCTCTTGGCGTAGACCTTGTCGGTCAGCCAGGAGCCGTCCACCGTGTACGTGGTGTCGACCTCGAGTTCGGGCTGCGGGACCTGGAAGAGGACGGACGCGGCGGTGCTGGAGGGGACCTTCTCGTCGCCCTTGCTGGAGGTGCCGCCGGTGCCGCCCTTCTCGTCGCCGCCACCGCCGGTGCCGCCGCTGGAGCTCGCGGTGTCCTTCTTGTCGTCGCCGGACGAGGAGGCGTACCAGACACCGCCGCCCACGATCAGCGCGATCGCCACCACCGCCGCGACGATGATCGCCAGCTGCGGACTGATCTTCCGTCCGCCACCGGCCGGCTGACCGGGCTGGGGGTGCATCGGCATGGTCGGCTGCGGGTAGCCGTAACCGGGCTGCTGGCCATAGGGGTTGGGCTGGCCGTAACCGCCGGGCTGCTGCTGCCCGTACGGGTTCGGCTGCTGGCCGTACGGCGGCTGCTGCTGGCCGGGGTAGCCGTAGCCCTGGTCCGCGGGCGGTGTCTGCGGGGGCGGGGGCGTCTGCGGGGCGCCCTGCGGCGGCGGGGGCGTCTGGGGGTAGCCGTAACCGGGCTGCTGGGCCGGCGGCTGCGGGGCGCCGAATCCGGGCTGCTGCGGCGGCTGGTCCTGCGGCGGGCCGAAACCTCCCCCGGGCGGGGGCTGGTTGGGCGGCGGGGGCGGCGGCTGGGTCATGACGCGGGTACCTCGGGAAGTGTGGACGACGGCGGGAACGTGACGGTGCGAGGGGCTACTTGCCGTAGGCGAGCATCAGCTTCTCCTGCGTGTCGTCGTTGCCGCTCAGCCGTGTGGTCGAGAGGTAGAAGCGTCCGTCGACCCAGTCGACGGCCTTGGAGTAGAAGCCGTCCTCGATGTCGGCGATGCCCGCCGGGTTCTGGAGCAGCTTGGCCGGCTTGTGGTCCGAGCCGGTGGTGGCGAGGGAGACGACCTGGCCGCCCGCGTCGTACGACGGCTGGACGTAGGCGATGAGCTTGCCGTTCTCGATCTTCAGCGGCAGCATCGACTCGTCCGCCGGGGACTTGACGCGCCACTTCTCCTTGCCGGTGGAGAGGTTGATCGCCACGATCTCGTTGGCGCCGGAGGTGGCCTCGGTGGGCAGGTAGAGCGTGTCCGCGTCGGCGACCGCGCCCGTGCAGCCCGTCAGGTCACGCGCGAAGATCGCCCAGTCGCAGGCGGGGGCGAAGTCCTCGTCGAAGGCGACCTGGGAGCGGAACTTGCCGCCGTCGGTGAACGTGGAGATGTTCCAGCTGTTCTTGTCCTTGTTGGTGCTGTAGATGACCAGCGGGTCGAGGGAGTAGGCGCGCGCGACCCGCCAGCCCTTGTCGAACTTCTGGGTCCACTTGGCCTTGCCGGTCGTCGGGTCCAGCTCCTGCACCTCGTCGTGCTCGTTGTCACCGGAGGCGTCGCAGGAGGAGACGGCGATCAGCTTGGCGCCGCCCGCGAAGGCGCTGGGGAAGCAGGCGCTGCCGTACTTCGCCTTGTCGAAGAGCTTCTTGCCGGTCTCGACGTCGTAGCCGGTGCCCGACATCGAGCGGCCCACCATCAGCGTCTTGCCGGTGATGGACAGTTCGATCTGGAGAGTGCTGTCGAACAGCTCGCCGTCGGCGACCTCGCCGCTCCAGCCCTTCTCGCCGGTGTTGAGGTCGATCTCCTGGAGCTTGTTGCACTCCGCGCGGTCGCTGCTGCCGCTCATGTAGGCCACGACGATCTTGCCGGAGGCCGTCTGCTGCGGGGTGGTCGCGCAGATCTTCTGGTCGAAGGTGATCGGGTCCCAGGTGGGCTTGCCGTCGCCGACGTTGTAGGCGAAGAGCTGCTTGTAGGCCGCCTTCACCGCGGTCTTGTCGGTGATCCACATGCCGGGGGCGTCGGCGCCGTTGCCGGGGGCGTCGGGCGCGTCCTTGTACCAGAGCACCTTCGACTCGCCGGACTGGCGGCCCTCGTTGAGGTCCGTCTGCTCCTCGCCGCCGCCACCGTCGCCGTACCCGGGGTTGACCGGGTCGTCGGAGGCGGACGGCTTGGGGCTGCCGCTCTCCTTGGCGACCGGCTTCTTCGGGTCGTCGTCACCACCGCTCGCGACCGCCCACACGGTGCCGCCGACGACCAGCAGCCCGGCCACGGCCGCGGCGATGACGAGGCCCGGCTTGCCCTTGAAGGGGTTGCGCGAGCCGGACGGCGGGGTGCCGGGGCCGCCGGGGTACTGCGGCTGGGGCGGGTAGCCGTAGCCGGGCTGGCCGTAGGGGCCGGGCGGCTGGGGCTGACCGTAGGGACCGGGCTGACCGTAGGGGCCCGGCTGCTGGGGCGGGGCGTACGGCCCCGGCTGCTGCGGCTGGCCGTACGGACCGGCGGGCTGCTTCTGGGGGTAGCCGTAACCGGGCTGGGGCGCACCCGCCGGTGGGCCCTGCGGAGGCGGCGGCGTCTGCGGCGGGCCCGCAGGGGGCGGCGGCGCGCCGAAGCCACCCTGCGGCGGCGGGTCCTGCGGTGCTCCGAAGCCGGGCGGCTGGTTGGGCGGCTGGGACATCAGCGCGTTCCCCCTCGTTCACTGATTTTTAGCCACGCCCTGAGGTACGTAACGGACTCAGAGTCGTACTCAGAAAGATCTCAGACGGCTCTTTCTATCACCCGGGACCGACAGGAACCCGGGCCGATCATCCCCTGTGCCCAAGGGAGGACCGGCCCGTGATGCCTCCGTTATGCGCCTTCACGCACCCTTCACGCGTCCTCGGCGAGTTCCAGCCAGCGCATCTCCAGCTCCTCGCGCTCCGCGGCCAAGTCCCGAAGCGTGCCGTCGAGTTCGGCCACCTTCGCGAAGTCCGTGGCGTTGTCGGCGATTTGGGCGTGCAGCTTGGTCTCCTTCTCGGAGATCTTGTCGAGCTGCCGCTCGATCTTCTGGAGCTCCTTCTTGGCCACGCGCTGATCGGCGGCGCTCTTCTCCGGGACGGCCTTCTGGACGACCGGGGCCGCGGCGGCGGCCGCCTCCTCCATCTTGTGGCGGCGCTCGATGTACTCGTCGATACCGCGCGGCAGCATCCGCAGGGTGGCGTCGCCGAGGAGGGCGAAGACCCGGTCGGTGGTCCGCTCGACGAAGAAGCGGTCGTGGGAGATCACGATCATCGAGCCGGGCCAGCCGTCGAGCAGGTCCTCCAGCTGGGTCAGCGTCTCGATGTCGAGGTCGTTGGTGGGCTCGTCGAGGAAGAGGACGTTGGGCTCGTCCATGAGGAGACGCAGAAGCTGGAGCCTGCGCCGCTCACCACCCGACAGGTCGCCGACCGGCGTCCACTGCTTCTCCTTGTTGAAGCCGAACGTCTCGCACAGCTGCCCGGCGGTCATCTCGCGCCCCTTGCCGAGGTCGACGCGCTCACGCACCCGCTGCACCGCCTCGAGCACCCGCAGGGCCGGGTCGAGCTCGGCGACCTCCTGGGAGAGATAGGCGAGCTTGACCGTCCTGCCGACGGAGACCCGCCCGCCGACGGGCTGGGTCTCGCCCCCGGTCCGCCAGGCCTCGCGCATGGCGCGCAGCAGGGAGGTCTTGCCGGCGCCGTTGACCCCGACCAGGCCGATGCGGTCGCCGGGGCCGAGCTGCCAGGTGATGTGCTTGAGCAGCACCTTGGGGCCGGCCTGGACGGTCACGTCCTCCAGGTCGAAGACCGTCTTGCCGAGCCGCGTGGACGCGAACTTCATCAGCTCGCTGCTGTCGCGCGGCGGCGGCACGTCCTTGATGAGCTCGTTGGCGGCCTCGACGCGAAAGCGCGGCTTGGACGTACGGGCCGGGGCGCCGCGGCGCAGCCAGGCGAGCTCCTTGCGGACCAGGTTCTGGCGCTTGGTCTCCTCGGTGGCGGCGATGCGCTCGCGCTCGGCGCGGGCGAAGACGTAGTCGGAGTAGCCGCCCTCGTACTCGTAGACATCGCCCTTCTGCACGTCCCACATGCGCGTGCAGACCTGGTCGAGGAACCAGCGGTCGTGGGTGACGCAGACGAGTGCGGACCGGCGCTCGCGCAGATGGCGGGCGAGCCAGGAGATGCCCTCGACGTCGAGGTGGTTGGTGGGCTCGTCGAGCACGAGCAGGTCCTGCTCGTCGATGAGGAGCTTGGCGAGCGCGATCCGGCGGCGCTCACCGCCGGAGAGCGGGCCGATGACGGTGTCCAGGCCCTGCGGGAAGCCAGGCATGTCGAGGCCGCCGAAGAGACCGGTCAGGACGTCGCGGATCTTGGCGTTGCCGGCCCACTCGTGGTCGGCCATGTCCCGGATGACCTCGTGGCGGACGGTCGCGGCCGAGTCCAGGGAGTCGTGCTGGGTGAGGACGCCGATCCGGATCCCGCCGGAGTGCGTGACCCGGCCGGTGTCGGCGTCCTCCAGCTTGGCGAGCATCCGGATCAGGGTGGTCTTGCCGTCGCCGTTGCGGCCGACGACACCGATGCGATCACCCTCGGAGACGCCGAGCGAGACGCCGTCGAGCAGGGCACGGGTGCCGTACACCTTGCTGACGTTCTCGACATTGACCAGATTGACGGCCATTTCTCTCCTGACAAGGGGGACGCTCGACCCTCCAGGGTAGTCCGGCCGCCGCTCACCCCTCGCCCCGCACCCGCTGCGCCGCCCCTGCCTCGGCCGTCAGGTCGTACAGCGTCTGCCCGGGGCAGCCCGTCGGGGTCGGGGCGGCCCTGCGGCCACGGCTCCGGCGGCCCCGATCACGCCACCACGGTCGCACCCGCCGCGGGCCCCGACGCGGTCCGCACGGTCCGGCAGGTGCCGGACGCCGTCAGCGCCGCGGCCACCTTCGCCGCGGCCTGCGGATCGCGCGTCAGGAACGCCGTCGTCGGACCCGATCCCGACACCAGCGCGGCGAGCGCACCCGCGGTCCGGCCGGCCGCGAGGGTGTCGGCGAGCTCCGGGAAGAGCGAAAGGGCGGCGGGCTGAAGGTCGTTGGAGACGGCCGCGGCGAGCGCGTCGGGGTCGCCCTTCGCGAGCGCGTCGATCAGCTCCTGCGAGGCGACGGGCTCGGGGACGTCGAGCCCCTCGGTCAGCCGGTCGAACTCCCGGAAGACGGCCGGGGTGGACAGCCCGCGCCCCGCCATCGCGAAGACCCAGTGGAAGGTCCCGCCGACGTCGAGGACGCGCAGCTTCTCCCCGCGCCCGGTCCCGAGCGCGGCCCCGCCCACCAGGCTGAACGGCACGTCGCTGCCCAACTCGGCGCAGATCTCGAGCAGTTCCTCACGGGAGGCGTTCGTGCCCCACAGGGTGTCGCAGGCCAGCAGCGCCCCGGCACCGTCCGCGCTGCCGCCGGCCATGCCGCCGGCGACGGGGATGTCCTTGGCGATGTGGAGGTGCACGGCGGGTTCGATGCCGCGTCGCGCGGCGAGGGCCAGTGCCGCGCGCGCCGCCAGGTTCGTCCGGTCGAGCGGCACCTGCCCCGCGTCCGGCCCCGCGCAGGTGACGCGCAGTTCGTCGGCCGGGGTGACCGTCACCTCGTCGTGGAGGCCGACCGCGAGGAAGACGTTGGCCAGGTCGTGGAAGCCGTCGGGGCGGGCTGCGCCGACCGCGAGCTGGACGTTGACCTTGGCGGGGACGCGGACGGTGACGCTCACGGGCGGTTCGGCTCCTCGTTGTCGTGCTCGACGCGGTTCTCGGCGATGCGGGCGAACTCCTCGACGGTGAGGGCCTCCCCGCGCGCCTGCGGCGAGACCCCGGCGGCGACGAGCGCGGCCTCGGCGGCGGCCGCGGAGCCGGCCCATCCGGCGAGGGCGGCCCGCAGCGTCTTGCGCCGCTGTGCGAAGGCCGCGTCGACGACGGCGAAGACCTCGCGCCTGGAGGCGGTGGTCGGGACCGGTTCGGCGCGCTTGACGAGCGACACGAGCCCGCTGTCGACGTTGGGCGCGGGCCAGAAGACCTTGCGGCCGATGGACCCGGCCCGCTTGACGTCGGCGTACCAGTTGGCCTTCACCGACGGCACGCCGTACACCCGGGAGCCGGGCCCCGCGGCGAGCCGGTCCGCGACCTCGGCCTGGACCATGACGAGGGTCCGCTCGATGGTCGGGAAGGTCTCCAGCATGTGCAGCAGGACGGGTACGGCGACGTTGTAGGGCAGGTTCGCCACGAGCGCTGTGGGCGCCGGGCCCGGCAACTCGCCGACCTGCATCGCGTCGGAGTTGACCAGCGCGAACCGGTCGGCCCGGCCGGGCATGCGGGCCGCGATGGTGGCGGGCAGCGCGGCGGCGAGCACGTCGTCGATCTCGACCGCGGTGACCCGGTCCGCGACTTCGAGCAGCGCGAGGGTGAGGGATCCGAGCCCCGGACCGACCTCGACGACGACGTCGTCCGGGCGGACGTCTGCGGTGCGGACGATACGGCGCACCGTATTCGCGTCGATCACGAAGTTCTGCCCGCGCTGCTTGGTCGGTCGCACACCGAGGACTTCCGCGAGCTCACGGACGTCGGCGGGGCCGAGAAGGGCATCGGGGGCGGGGCTGCTGCTCACGGCCACAAGGGTACGGGGCGGCGGGGGCACCCCTCACCCGTGCAGCCGCCTCCCGCAGTGCGGCCACGGGCTGGCGCCCCGCTGCACGTACAGCTTCTTCGCCCGGAAGGTCTGTTCCGCCGCCGGTGCGTCCTGCGGCCGTCCGCTCCCGCCCAGCCCCTGCCAGGTCCGGGTGTCGAACTGGTACAGCCCGCCGTACGTCCCCGAAGGGTCCACCGCGTCGGGGCGGCCCCCCGACTCGCAGGTGGCCAGTTGCTGCCAGTCCAGTCCGTCCGCGCCCTGCACGGACATCGGCATCGGCCTGGTCCCCACCTTCACCACCTGCGTCCGCGGCTCCCGGACCACCTCGGTCCTGATCCGCCGGGGCTTCTGCTTGACGCCGTTGACGGTCCGCAGGGAGTACGTGATCCGCCGCAGCCCCGCCTGCCCCGCCTGCTCGACGACCTCCGTGCCCTTGAACAGCGAGGGGTCCTCGGTCCGCTCCACCCGGAACGGGATCGCCTCCTCGCGGACCTCCTTGGACCCGGTGATCCGCAGCACGGTGACGGTCTGCCCGTCCCGCGGGAAACTCCCCGGCGCGACCGACGTCGTGTCCTGCCCGCGCAGCGTGATGCCGGCCTCCTCGACGACCTCCCCCACCGTTGCCGCGTTCGTGCGCACGGTGCGCGACCGGCCGTCCGCCATGACCGTGACCGCGCGCTCGGTGCGCACGTCCAGCGTGAGCCCCTCGCGTCCGATCGGCCGGGAGCGCGAGGTCGACAGATACGCGCCCTCCGCGCGCACCCCCAGCTGCTTGAGCGCCCCGTCCACCGTGCGCGCCGTCGTCCACACCTCGCGCCGCTCCCCGTCGAGCGTGAGCCGCACGGGGCGCCCGTAGTGCACGGCGATCTCGTCGCCGCTGGAGAGCTCCGTCCCGGGAGCTGGCGCGACCACGTCGTGCGCTCCCACGTCGACGCCCTCGTCGGCGAGGAGTTCGCTCACGTCGTCGGCGAAGGTGTGCAGGGTGCGCGGCTTGCCGTCGACGGTCAGCTCGATCGCCTTGTCCTTGGCGACGAACGCGGTGGTGCCGCCGGCGAGGAACGCCACGACCAGCGCCTGGGGCAGCAGCCGGCGCATCGCGCTGTCCGGGCGCTCGGCGCCCCGCCCCTTCCGCCGGCGCGCGGCCCGCCGGCCCGCTCCGCCGTGCGGCGCGGGCGCCTCGGGCAGCTCGTAGGCGGGCCGGTAGGTGTCCTCGTACGACACGGGCATCGGCGGGGTCGGCAGCGTCGGCGCGACCTGGACGCCGTACGCCACTGTCTCCGCGTTGTGCGGGTCGTACACCGCGGCGTACGGATCGTTCGGGCCGTACGTCTCGTACGTCTGGTACTGGGAGTTGCTCACGCCGACACGCTCCAGGGTCCAGAGAGACCCAGAACCTAGCGGAGTGTCCGTCACTCTCCAAAGCGACGTGGCTACGGGTGGTGACGACCGATCGGGTCAGTAACCGAACGCCCGAGCGGTGTTCGCGGCGAGTGCCGTGGCCAACGTGTCCTCGTCGACGCCTCGCACCGCGGCCATCGCGCGCACCGTGACCGGGATGAGATACGGCGCGTTGGGCCGTCCGCGGTACGGGACCGGCGTCAGGAAGGGCGCGTCGGTCTCCACGAGGAGCAGCTCCGGCGGGGCCACCGCGACCGCGTCCCGCAGGTTCTGGGCGTTCTTGAAGGTGACGTTGCCGGCGAAGGACATGAAGTACCCGGCGCGGGCGCAGAGCTCGGCCATCTCGGCGTCGCCGGAGTAGCAGTGGAAGACGGTGCGCTCGGGAGCGCCCTCCTCCTTGAGCACTCGCAGGACGTCGGCGTGGGCGTCGCGGTCGTGGATGACGAGGGCCTTGCCGTGCCGCTTGGCGATCTCGATGTGGGCACGGAAGGAGCGCTCCTGCGCCTCCTTGCCCTCGGGGCCGGTGCGGAAGTGGTCGAGGCCGGTCTCGCCGACACCCTTGACCTGCGGAAGCGCGGCCAGGCGCTCGATCTCCGCGAGCGCCTCGTCGAGCGCCTGCGCGCCCCCCGGCTGCCGCGCGCCCTGCCGGGACCAGCCGTCGGGATCGCCGTGGACGATGCGCGGCGCCTCGTTGGGGTGCAGGGCGACGGTCGCGTGGACGGCGTCGTACCGCGCCGCTGTGTCCGCGGCCCACTGCGAGCCCCGGACGTCACAGCCGACCTGCACGACCGTCGTCACGCCCACCGACGCGGCCTTCGCGAGGGCCTCCTCGACCGTCCCTGACTGCATGTCGAGGTGGGTGTGGGAGTCGGCGACGGGCACCTGGAGGGGTGCGGGGAGCGGCGGCGCCGCGTGCTTGTCGCGAGCGGTGGAGCTGGAGGAGGGCATGCCCCGATCCTACGAAAGGGGCATGCCCTCTCCCCGGGGGGAGGCGGGGCTTCAGCTCGCCTTGCGGTGGTGGAACGGGTGGAGGAGATCGGACAGCTGCCAGTGGTGGCGCTCCTTGGCCTGCGCGGGCACCTCGGGCGCCTCCACCGGCCCGGCCTGCGGGGCACGGCGCTGCCCGCGGCGCACGGCGTCGAGCACCGAGGACACCTGCCCCGCCCGCATGATGCGGACGACGTGCCCGTCGCAGTTCTGGCACGTGGGCCTGCTCAGCGGCGACGGCACGACCTGGTCGTTCGCGACGTAGATGACGAACTCGTGGCCGTCGGCACCGGTGTGGTGCTCGATCTCGTACGACTGCTCCCAGCCGTGCCCGCACCGCATGCAGGCGAAGGAATACGACTCGTGGACGACGGCGGTGGCGCCGCTGCGCAGTGCGGCGGTCTGCCCTGCGATCTCGCTCATGCCAGCTCCTCTGGTCCGCTGGACCCAGGGACGGGTGCGTCCCTTCGTCCAGTGGACGCCTGCGCCGGAGCGAATGCATCAGCCCTGTCGAGTGTTGGAACCGTCTTGGACTTTCCTTGCCGAAACGGCCCTTACGGCGGGGGCTGCGCTTTGCCTTCGGCCCTCCCCCTTTGCCTGCCCGTGGGGCGCACGCTCAAAAGACATGCGCCCTGCTCAGAGGGCCTGTGCGCGGGGTCACGCGCCCTTTCTAGGAGGCCGCGTTCTTGGCCGCCACGACCGCGTCGAAGACCTCCCGTTTCGGCAGTCCCACCTCCGCCGCCACCGCCGCGATCGCCTCCTTGCGCCGCTCGCCCGCCTCCTCACGCACCCGCACCCGGCGCACCAGCTCCGGGCCGTCGAGCTCCTCGGGCCCCTTCTCCGGCGCCCCCTCGACGACGACGGTGATCTCCCCGCGCACCCCCTCCGCGGCCCACGCGGCCAGCTCCCCCAGCGGGCCCCGCTTGACCTCCTCGTACGTCTTGGTCAGCTCCCGGCAGACGGCGGCCCGCCGCTCCGCGCCGAACACCTCGGCCATCGCGGCGAGGGTGTCGTCGAGCCGGTGCGGGGCCTCGAAGTACACGAGGGTGCGCCGCTCCTGGGCGACCTCCCGCAGCCGGGTCAGCCGTTCGCCCGCCTTGCGCGGCAGGAACCCCTCGAAGCAGAACCGGTCGACGGGCAGCCCGGACAGCGCGAGCGCGGTGAGGACGGCGGAGGGGCCGGGCACGGCGGTGACCCGGATGTCCTTCTCCACGGCGGCCGCCACCAGCCGGTAGCCGGGGTCCGAGACCGACGGCATCCCGGCGTCGGTCACGAGCAGCACGCGCGCGCCGCCGACGAGCTCCTCGACCAGCTCCGGCGTACGGGCGGCCTCGTTGCCCTCGAAGTACGACACGACGCGGCCCTTGGGCGTCACCCCGAGCGCCTGGGTGAGGCGCCGCAGCCGCCGGGTGTCCTCGGCGGCGACCACGTCCGCGCCGGCCAGTTCCGCGGCGAGCCGGGGCGGGGCGTCCGCGATGTCGCCGATGGGGGTGCCTGCCAAAACAAGGGTTCCTGTCACGTTTCCATCCTCGCAGCACCCATCCACGGGACTCCCACAGCCGTGTTCCCTACGATGGCGCGGTGACCAGTACAGCGTCGTCCATGGACTCCACGGACACCCGACAGGCCCAGGCACCGCAAGACCAGCGGCCGTCGTGGCAGCAGCGGCTGCGCCGTTTCGGCTACACGGCCGGGCCCAGAAGCGACGTGCGGGACCGGCTCGTGCCGCCGTACACGCAGCCCAACCCCCGGATGTGGGCGGCGCTCGGGCTGCCGAAGGCGCTGGTGGACCGGATCGTGCGCTGGTCCGGCTGGGGCGGTCCGCTGCTCGTCACCCTGTTCGCGGGCGTCATCCGGTTCTGGAACCTGGGCGGCCCCAAGGCGGTGATATTCGATGAGACGTACTACGCCAAGGACGCCTGGGCGCTCGTCCACCGCGGCTTCGAGGTCAACTGGGACAAGAACGCCAACGACCTGATCCTGGACGTCGGCAGCAAGGTGCCGGTCCCGACGGACCCGTCGTACGTCGTGCATCCGCCGGTCGGCAAGTACGTCATCGGACTCGGCGAGCTGATGTTCGGGTTCGACCCGTTCGGCTGGCGGTTCATGACGGCCCTCCTCGGCACCCTCTCGGTGCTGATGCTGTGCCGTATCGGCCGCCGCATCTTCCGCTCGACGTTCCTGGGCTGTCTGGCCGGCGCGCTGATGGCGGTGGACGGGCTGGCCTTCGTGATGGCCCGCACCTCGCTGCTCGACGGCGTGCTGATGTTCTTCGTGCTGGCCGCGTTCGGCTGTCTGGTCGTCGACCGCGACCGGACCCGGGAGAAACTCGCGGCCGCGCTCCCGCTCGACGCGGACGGCCGGGCCCGTCCCGACGCGCACACCGCCGAGACGACCCGCTTCGGATGGCGCCCCTGGCGCTGGCTGGCCGGTCTGACGCTGGGCCTGGCCATCGGCACCAAGTGGAACGGCCTGTACATCCTGGCCGCGTTCTGCGTCATGGCGGTCCTGTGGGACGTCGGCTCCCGCAGGGTCGCGGGCGCCCGTCACCCGTACGGGGCGGTCCTCAGGCGCGACCTGAGCCTGACCTTCCTGGCGACGGTGCCGGTGGCGATCGCCACGTACCTGCTGTCCTGGCTCGGCTGGATCCTCTCCCCCACGGACGGCACCGGCGGCTACTACCGCAACTGGGCCGCGACGGACGGCAAAAACAGCGACTGGTCCTGGCTGTTCCCGGACTGGTGGCGCAGCCTGTGGCACTACGAGCACCAGGTCTACGACTTCCACGTCGGCCTGCACTCCCCGCACACGTACCAGTCCAACCCGTGGAGCTGGATCGTCGACGGCCGCCCGGTCTCGTTCTTCTACGAGTCCCCCCTGCCCGGCAACGACGGCTGCCCCGCCGACGCCGGCGAGAAGTGCGCCCGCGAGGTCCTCGCCATCGGCACCCCGCTGCTGTGGTGGGTGGCCGCCTTCGCGATCGCCTACGTCCTGTGGCGCTGGCTCTTGCGCCGCGACTGGCGCGCGGGCGCGATCGCCTGCGGCATCGCCGCCGGCTACCTCCCCTGGTTCATGTACCAGGAACGCACGATCTTCTTCTTCTACGCCGTCGTCTTCCTGCCCTTCCTGTGCCTGGCCGTCGCGATGATGCTCGGCGCGATCATCGGCCGGCCCGGCTCCAGCGACACCCGGCGCGTGGCGGGGGCCACGGGGGCGGGTGTGCTGGTGCTGCTGATCGCCTGGAACTTCATCTACTTCTGGCCCCTGTACACCGGGACCGCCATCCCGATCGACGACTGGCGTTCACGGATGTGGCTGGACACCTGGGTCTAGCGGTCCGGCACCGGTCTCTCTTCGGCCAACAAAAGGAAACACCTCTCACAGTTGTCACTCACGCCACTTACAGTGCGAGGACTGATAACGGGGAGGGGTTCAGTTCCATGGGCAAGGGGGTCAAGGCCGCCGTCATCGGCAGCGTGTTCGCCGTGATGGTGGGTGGGGCCGGGTACGGCGCGTTCAACATCGTGTCCGCGCTGAACGACGACGGGGGCTCCGGCGGGTCCGAGGTGAAGTCGGGGCCGCCCAGCGGGGACGAGGTCGAGGAGACGTCGGGGAAGTTCTTCGCGGCCTGGGAGAAGGGCTCCGCGGCGTCGGCGTCGCAGTACACGAACAACAACGCGGCCGCCCGGGCACTGCTGACGGAGTACCGCGAGAACGCGCACATCACCGGCGTGAGGATCACGCCCGGTACGGCTCAGGGGGCCACCGTCCCCTTCACCGTGAAGGCGAAGGTGACCTACCGGGGGACGTCCGAGCCCCTGTCGTACAAGAGCAGTCTGAGCGTCGTCCGTGGTCGCACCACCGGCAAGGCGCTCGTGGACTGGAAGCCGTCCGTGATCCACCCGGAGCTGCGGACGGCCCAGGACGCGCTCGTCACCGGCCCGTCCGCGACCCCGCCCATCGAGGCGGTGGACCGGGGCGGCAAGGTGCTGACGAAGGACAAGTACCCCTCGCTGGGCCCGATCCTGGACGCGCTGCGCGCCAAGTACGGCGCGAAGGCGGGCGGCACCCCGGGCGTCGAGCTGTTCGTCCGGCACGACGGAGACGGCTCCCCCGACACCCCGCTGCTGACCCTCTCCAAGGGCAAGGCGGGCAAGCTTCAGACGACGATCAGCGCGAGCGCGCAGGCGGCGGCCGAGACCGCGGTGACGCAGTACGCCAACTCCTCGGTGGTGGCCGTCAAGCCGACCACGGGTGAGGTGCTGGCGGTCGCCAACCACCGCAAGGACGGCTTCAACGCGGCCTTCGAGGGCGCGCAGCCCCCCGGCTCCACGATGAAGATCCTCACCTCGGCGATGCTCATCGACAACGGCGTGACCTCGATGAACGGCCCGGCGCCCTGCCCGGACGACGCGATGTGGCAGGGACAGACCTTCAAGAACCTGAAGAACATGAAGCCGGACCTGAACGCCACGCTCGCCAACAGTTTCATGCGGTCCTGCAACACGGCCTTCATCAAGCTGATCGACGAGGACCCGCTCACCGACGAGTCGCTGACCGCGGAGGCGCAGACCAAGTTCGGGCTCGGCCGGGACGACTGGAAGACCGGCATCACCTCGGTCGACGGCAGCGTCCCCGCCGAGAGCGGCCCGGACCGGGCCGCCAACGCGATCGGCCAGGGCAAGGTCACCATGAACCCGCTGAACATGGCGTCCGTGACGGCCACCGCGATCACCGGCACCTTCCGCCAGCCCTACCTGGTCTCGCCGGAGCTGGACGACCGCAAACTGGCCACCGCCGAGGGACTGCGGGCGGGCACGGCCGACCAGCTGAAGCAGATGATGCGGCTGACGGCCACCCAGGGCACCGCGGCACCGGTCATGCGAGGGCTCGGCGGGGACATCGGGGCGAAGACCGGCTCGGCCGAGGTGGACAATGTGGCCACCTCCAACAGCTGGTTCACCGGGTTCCGCAATGATGTCGCCGCGGCGGCCATGACCGAACAGGGCGGCCACGGCGTCGACGCGGCCGGCCCGATCGTGAAGGCCGTACTGGCGGCGGGTGGCTGAACTCACCCGCACAGGACGGGACTCTAGGCTGGTCGCCGTCGTTGAGTGAGGGACGAGGGCGACGGGGACCCTGGGGAAACGCGGAGGACAGAGAGCTGTGGGCAAGAGAAGGCGCGTCGCCGAGCGACGGAAGACGCATCGCCCCGCCGTGATCGGCGGGATGATCGCCGTGGTCGTCGGTGGCGCCGGCTTCGCCGTGTACGCGCTGTACGGCGGCGGGGCGGCGGCCGAGGACCGGACCTCCGCCGTCGCCGACCAGAAGCCGAAGGTCAAGACCGGCCCGCTGTCCGCGACAGAGGTCGACACCGCGGCGCGGACCTTCCTCACGTCCTGGCAGTCGGGCCAGGTCGCCCGGGCCGCGGCCGTCACGGACGACACCGCGGCGGCCACGAAGCTGCTCACCGCCTACCCCAAGGACGCCCACCTCAAGAACGTCACTCTCACCCCGGGCGCCCGCACCGGCGACAAGGTCCCCTTCTCCGTCAAGGCGACGGTGTCGTACAAGGACACCAGCAAGCCGCTGGCGTACGACAGTTCGCTGACCGTGGTGCGCGACACCGCCACTGGCAAGCCGCAGGTCGACTGGCACTCCTCGGTCGTCCACCCCGACCTGAAGGACGGCGACACCCTGGTCACCGGCGAGTCCGGGACCCCGCCGATCAAGGCGCTCGACCGGGACGGCGGGGAGATCACCGAGAAGAAGTACCCGTCGCTGGGCTCGGTCCTGGACGGGCTGCGGGAGAAGTACGGCAAGAAGGCCGGCGGCAGGGCGGGCATCGAGCTCCAGGTGGTGCGCGGCAAGGAGTCCAAGGCCGACGAACTGTCCGACAAGACGCTGCTGACGCTGAGCAAGGGCACGCCCGGCACGGTGAAGACCACGCTCAGCCCGGGCATGCAGGCGGCCGCCGAGGCGCAGGTCGCGAAGAAGGCGAAGTCGTCCGTGGTGGTGCTGCGTCCGTCGACCGGGGAGATCCTGGCCGCCGCGAACGCCTCCCACGGCTTCAACGTCGCGTTCCAGGGCTCGCTCGCCCCGGGTTCGACGATGAAGGTCGTCACCTCGTCGCTGCTGATCGAGAAGGACCTCGCGTCGGCGGACAAGAAGCACCCGTGCCCGAAGTACTTCACGTACGGCGGCTGGAAGTTCCAGAACGACGACAAGTTCCAGATCAAGGGCGGCACCTTCAAGGCGAGCTTCGCCCGCTCCTGCAACACCGCCTTCATCAGCCAGGCGCCCGAGCTGGACAACGACTCGCTGACCGAGCAGGCCCAGCAGGTCTTCGGTCTGTCCATGAACAACTGGGCGGTCGGCGTGCCCACCTTCGACGGCTCGGTGCCGGTGCAGTCGCAGGCGCAGATGGCGGCCTCGCTGATCGGCCAGGGCGGGGTGCGGATGAACCCGCTGAACATGGCGTCGGTGTCGGCGACCGTCGAGTCGGGCGTCTTCAGGCAGCCCTACCTGGTCTCACCGGACGTGGACGGGCGGACGCTGGCGAAGGCCTCGCGCACGATGTCGTCGGGCACGCTCTCGCAGCTGCGTGAGCTGATGTCCTACACGGCGGCCTACGGCACGGCGGCCGAGGCGATGCAGGGTGTCTACGGCACCGTGGGCGCGAAGACCGGCTCGGCGGAGGTCGACGGCCAGAAGAAGCCCAACGGCTGGTTCACGGCCTACCGCGGCGACCTGGCGGCGGCCGGCGTGGTCCAGTCGGGCGGGCACGGCGGTGACACGGCGGGCCCGATCGTGGCGGCGCTGCTGAAGCTGGGCTAACTCCGTACGGGAGTGGCCGTGTAGGTCCGGCGCAGGAACCTGAGCAGGGCCTTCGACTCGAACTGCACCACAGAGACGCCCTGGGCGGAGTGGAACTCCACCACGGCCTGCACCCGGCCGCACGGCCACACCCGGACGTCCCCGGCCTCGACCGGCGCCCGCAGGCCCCGTTCCAGCAGTTCGCGCTGGAAGGTCCACTCGTGCGGGCCGGGAAGGCCGACCCGTACCGCGCGCGGATCGGTGTCGGGGTCGTAACGCAGCACGACCGGGACGGCCTCGGGTTCCGCGATCGCGAGGTCGGCGTCCGTGACGATGTGGGCTCGCGCGTACTGCTCGACTACGGACATCGGATCGGCCCCTTACGCTGCGTGACCTGTGCGGAAGCTGTGCACCCGCTTCCTCTCCAATGTCGCATATTTTTCGGATCTCGCCCCCTGCGTAGGACATCTCACATGCACCATGCACGAGGGGGTCGCTCTTGCAAAACGTTCGCATTAAGCCACATCATCGATGCGTGCATGTGCCTGACGGATTTATCGACGCCCCCACGTCCGCCGCCGCCGGAGCGGTCGCCGCCGCGGCTGTCGCGGTGTCACTGCGCGGTGCCCGCCGCGAACTCGACGAGCGCACCGCGCCGCTGGCCGGCCTGGTGGCGGCGTTCATCTTCGCCGTACAGATGCTGAACTTCCCCGTCGCCGCGGGGACCAGCGGCCACCTCCTGGGAGGCGCGCTGGCGGCGATTCTCGTCGGCCCCTACACCGGGGTCCTCTGTGTCTCCGTCGTCCTGCTCATGCAGGGCATCCTCTTCGCGGACGGCGGTCTGACCGCGCTCGGCGTGAACATCACCGTCATGGGCTGTGTGACGACGGTCGTGGCGTACGCCGTCTTCCGCGGCCTGGTGAAGGTGCTGCCGCGCACCCGCCGGTCCGTCACCGCCGCCTCCTTCGTGGCCGCCGTGCTGTCCGTGCCGGCCGCGGCCCTCGCCTTCACCCTCATCTACGCGATCGGCGGCACCACCGACGTCGCCATCGGCAAGGTCGCCACCGCCATGGTCGGCGTGCATGTGCTGATCGGCATCGGCGAGGCCGTGATCACCGCGCTGACCGTCGGCGCCGTGATCGCCGTACGCCCGGACCTCGTGTACGGGGCGCGCGGGCTCCAGCAGAAGCTCAAGCTGCGGGTCAACGGCGAACTCGTCGATGTACCAGCCGTTCCGGCCGCCTCCGCCCCGGCCGCCGCCCGCTCCTCGCACCGCGGGGTGTGGCTCGCGGGCCTCGCCACCTCCCTCGTCCTCGCCGGTGTCGTCAGCTTCTACGCCTCCGCCGACCCCGACGGCCTGGAGAAGGTCGCCGCCGACAAGGGCATCGACGCGAAGGCGAAGGAGCACGCCGCCGCCGACTCACCGCTCGCCGACTACGGCGTCAAGGACGTCGACGACGCCCGGCTCTCCGGCGGTCTCGCGGGCGTGATCGGCGTGGGTGTCACGGTCGTCGCGGGCAGCGGGATCTTCTGGGCGGTGCGCAGGCGCCGTACGCAGGACGTCTCCCCGGTGAGCACGACGGTCGCCTGACATGGGGGCCGGACACGCGCACAAGCTCTACCGGCACGGGCACTCGCCCGTGCACGGTCTGCCGCCGCACACCAAGCTCGCCGCGGTGTTCGCCTTCGTGGTGGTCGTCGTCTCGACACCGCGGGAGGCGATGTGGGCCTTCGGCCTGTACGCCGTGCTGCTGGGCGTCGTCGCGTACGTCGCGCGCGTGCCGGCCGGGTTCGTCCTCAAACGGCTGCTGATCGAGGTGCCGTTCGTCGCGTTCGCGGTGCTGCTGCCGTTCGTGGCGGAGGGCGAGCGGGTCGAGGTGCTGGGGATGTCCCTCAGCGTCAGCGGGCTGTGGGGCGCCTGGAACGTGCTCGCCAAGGGCACCCTGGGCGTCGCCGCCTCCGTGCTGCTCGCCTCCACCACCGAGCTGCGTGAACTCCTGCTGGGATTGCAGCGGTTGAAGCTGCCGCCGCTGCTCGTGCAGATCGCGTCCTTCATGATCCGCTACGGCGATGTCATCACGGACGAGATGCGGCGAATGCGGATCGCCCGGGAGTCACGGGGGTTCGAGGCGTCCGGCGTGCGCCACTGGGGCGTCCTCGCGAAGTCGGCCGGCGCCCTCTTCATCCGCTCCTACGAACGCGGCGAGCGCGTCCACCTCGCCATGGTCAGCCGTGGGTACGCCGGTTCCATGCCGGTCATCGACGAGGTGACCGCCTCCCGGGCGCAGTGGACGTACGCGTTCGCGCTCCCCTCCGCCGCCCTTGTCGTATGTCTGCTGGGATGGACGCTGTGACCGCTTCCCTCGAGGTCTCCGGCCTCGCCTACGCCTACCCCGACGGCCACCAGGCCCTGTTCGGCGTGGACCTCTGCGTCGCGCGCGGCGAACGCGTCGCGCTGCTCGGCCCGAACGGCGCCGGCAAGACGACCCTCGTGCTGCACCTCAACGGCATCCTGTCCGGCGGCACGGGCACGGTGAAGGTCGCCGGGCTGCCCGTCGGCAAGGAGCACATGGCGGAGATCCGGCGCAAGGTCGGCATCGTCTTCCAGGACCCGGACGACCAGTTGTTCATGCCGTCGGTCCGGGAGGACGTGGCGTTCGGTCCGGCCGCGGCGGGTGTGAAGGGCGCGGAACTCCAGGCGCGGGTCGACCGTGCGCTCGCGCAGGTCGGCATGGCCGAGTTCAAGGACCGGCCGCCGCACCACCTCTCCTTCGGGCAGCGGCGCCGGGTGGCGGTCGCGACCGTGCTCGCCATGGAGCCGGAGATCCTCGTCCTCGACGAGCCGTCCTCCAACCTCGACCCCGCCTCCCGCCGCGAACTCGCCGACATCCTGCGCTCCCTGGACGTCACGGTCCTCATGGTCACGCACGACCTGCCGTACGCCCTGGAGCTCTGCCCACGCTCCCTCGTCCTCAGCGAGGGCGTCATCGCCGCCGACGGCAAAACCGCCGAGCTGCTGTGCGACGACGACCTGATGCACGCCCACCGTCTGGAGCTGCCCTACGGCTTCGATCCGCGTTCGGTGTCCGGTGCGGCCGGGCGTCCGTGACAATGGGCGCGTGACGAACGAGGACCACGCCGGTGAGGGCTCGCTGCTCCTGGACGAGCAGCTGTGCTTCGCGCTGTACGCCGCCCAGCGCGCGGTGACGGCCGCGTACCGGCCGCTGCTGGAGGAGCTCGGTCTCACCTATCCGCAGTACCTCGTCCTGCTGGTGCTCTGGGAGCGCGGCGAGACGACGGTGAAGGATCTCGCGGAGGCGCTGCGGCTCGACTACGGCACGGTGTCGCCGCTGCTCAAGCGGCTGGAGAGCGCGGGGGTGGTGCGCCGGGAGCGAGCGGCCCACGACGAGCGCTCGGTGCTGGTCGCGTGCACGGGGCGCGGGGAGGAACTGCGCGAGCGCGCGGCCCGTGTGCCGGGCGCGCTGCAATCGGCGACCGGGCTGGGCGGCGCGGAGGTCGTGCGGTTGCGCGAGGAGTTGTGGGAGCTCACCCGCCGGGCGCGGGCCGCGGCTGAGCGCCCCCTCTGAACTCCTGTTACCCACGGTTGCCACCCCCTGGTTCTCCGACCCCTGCCTACTGGTCGGTACCTTGTGCACGATGTATTTGTGCGCACCTGTTCTGGGGGGAGCCAGTCATGAGTGAGGACACCGCCGTCGACACCCGTCCGACGAAGATCATGTACGTCGCCGAGGCCACCGCGCACGGCGGCCGGGACGGCTATGTCACCAGCCAGGACGGCCAGATCGAGCTGAAGGTCGCGATGCCGCCGCAGATGGGCGGCGACGGCAACGGCACGAACCCGGAGCAGTTGTTCGCGGCGGGTTACAGCTCCTGCTTCCACAACGCGCTGGTGCTGGTGGGCCGCCGCTTCGGCTTCGACCTGACCGGCTCCACGGTCGCCGCGAAGGTCGGCATCGGCCCCAACGCACAGCGCGGCTACGGCCTGGCGGTCGCCCTCAGCGTCTCGCTCCCCGTCCTCGACCAGGACGTCGCCACCAAGCTGGTGGACGCCGCCCACGAGGTCTGCCCGTACTCCAACGCGACCCGCGGGAACATCGACGTGACCGTCCTGCTTGGGTAGAGGGGAAGCACGGAGCAGCGGGAACAGCGAGAGCGGGGCGCACGGACGTGGATGTGAACGGCACGGTCGCCGAGGGGTTCGAGCCGGTCAGGGACGCGTTCGTCAGGAACTTCGAGACGCTCGGCGACCGGGGCGCGGCCATCGCCGTGTACCGGGACGGGCGCAAGGTCGTCGACCTGTGGGCCGGCACCAAGAACCTCGACGACGCCGCCGACGGCGAGCCCTGGCAGCGCGGCACCGCGCAGATCGTGCGCTCGGCGACCAAGGGCGTCGCCGCCGCCGTACCCCTGCTCCTCGCCCAGCGCGGACAGCTGGACCTGGACGCCCCGGTGGCCGCGTACTGGCCGGAGTTCAAGGCGTACGGCAAGGAGCGGCTGCTGGTCCGGCATGTGCTGAACCATCGGGCCGGACTGCCGGTGCTGGACCGTCCGCTCACCCCCGAGGAGGCCCTGGACCCGCGCAGGGGGCCGGAGGCGGTCGCGGCCCAGGCGCCCGCCTGGGAGCCCGGCACGGACCACGGGTATCACGCGCTGACGTACGGCTGGCTGCTGGACGAGCTCGTGCGGCGCGTGACGGGACGCGGCACCGGGGAGTGGATCGCGACAGAGATCGCCGGGCCGCTGGGGGCGGAGCTGTGGCTGGGGCTGCCCGAGGCGGAGGCGTACCGGACGGGGCGGGTCGGCCGCGTCGAGACGCCCGAGCCCGCGAACGCCCTGCGCGCCCGCCCCAAGCGTTCGGTCACCGAGGCCTACGCCGACCCGGACTCCCTCACCAACCGCGCGTTCGGCGCGATCACCCCCTTCCCGGACCAGAACGACCCGGCGTACCGCGCGAGCGCGCTGCCCGCGACGAACGGCATCGCGACGGCGGACGGGCTGGCCCGCTTCTACGCCGCGCTGATCGGCGAGGTCGACGGCGTACGGCTGTTCACGCCGGAGACCGTCGCACTGGCCCGCGCGGAGGAGTCCGCCGGACCGGACCGGGTGCTGGTGATCAGCACCCGTTTCGGTCTCGGCTACATGCTGCACGGCAGCGCCTCGCCGTTCCTCGGCCCCGGCTCCTTCGGGCACCCGGGCCGCGGCGGCGCCCTCGGCTTCGCCGATCCGGAGACGGGCATCGCGTTCGGCTATGTGACCAACGGCCTGCGCAAGACGGTGACGGCGGACCCGCGGGCGCAGGCGCTGGTGCGGGCGGTGCGTGCCGCTCTGTAGGCGCGGCTAGACGTGGATCGGGTGCGACGTCCGTCCGGACGCCGCGTCGATCTCCCCGTGCGCCTTGGCCAGCATCTGCATCGCGAGGTCGTTGAGCGCGCGGGCGCCCGCGATCTCCTCCCCCACCCTCGGCTGGTTGGAGTCGGTGCGGTGGCGGCTGGCCTGTCCGTGGGCCCGTACCTCGGAGCCGTCGGGCAGGCGCACCATCGCGACCGCCCTCGTGCGGTCGTCGTCCTCCTGGAACTCCATCTCGACGTGCCATCCCACAGTGGTGTGCATCATGACGATCACCTCCGGAAGAACTCCTTCCAGAGTGCTCCTCGCGGGGTGCCCGCGCCTAGTTCCCGTCGGGTTCGGCGTACTCCTCGGGCCGGCGGGCGGGGGCGGTCGGCTTGGTGTGCGGGGGCAGGCTCAGCTCGGCGACCCGTCGCAGCAGGCCCTCCCGGAAGCCGGTGACCTGTCGGGCCAGTTCACGGCGTCGGCGCCGCTGGTGGCGGTGGGCGGTCTCCAGCGTGCCCAGCGCCAGCGCGGCGCCGGTCAGGACGGCGACCCCCATCACCACGTACCGGCGGACCGTCCCCTCGCCCGCGGCGGTGTAGGCGAGCCCCGACGCCACGAACAGCGCGGCCGTGAGCGCCAGCCAGAGGACGTAGCCGGCGAACAGCCAGGGATGGTCCTGGCTCAGCCACGCGCGACGCGTCCGCCCCGCCTCGCGCTCCGTGCGCCGCACCGCGCCGGCGATGTCGTCGAGCTCCCAGGCCGCCTTCTCCCGCTGTTCGCGCGAGAGCGGGGCCGTCATCCCGTCCAGGCGGACATGGAGCCGGGCCACCGCCCGGCGCAGTGCGGCCCGGTGCACCCGGTCGGGCAGCCGGTGGGGCCAGCGCGCCCACAGGTCGTCGTCCCGCTTCCTGAGGCGCAGGTGGGTGACGGCCGCGCGGGCGACGGCGACCCCGAGGACCAGCAGCAGCGGAAGGGCCACCGCCATGCCCTGGTCGCCGCGCACCGCCCCGTACCCGCCGAGCAGGACGATCCCCAGGCCGATGGGCCAGGTGTGCCGGATGTACGTCCGGTGCCGGACCGCGTGCAGCTCGCGCTCCAGGTCGTCGACGGACCGCCGGACCAGCCGGGCGGCGGCGACCGCGACGAACGGCGCGCACAGCAGGACCGTGGACATCAGGGCGGCGCTCAGGGTGTACGGCAGGACGTCGGTGCCGGCCCAGCTGTCGTCCTGCGGCAGGGCGGGCACCCCGGCCAGCACCGCGCAGGCGAGCAGCGCGGTCAGAACGCCGAGCCACCGTCCGGGGCGCCTCCCGCGCTCCTCGGGCGCCGGGACGGGCCGCCAGTCCGGGCGCACCAGCCCTTCCAGCACGGCGATCAGTTCCGCGAGGTCCGAGGCCCGATGTGTGCGGCGCAGCGGCTGGCCGTTGCGGCCGACGAGTTCACGGATCGAGGGCGGCAGCTCCGCGGGCCGCGGCGCGGTGACCCCGTCCAGGAACACCGGGATCAGCACCTTGCCGCTCGCCAGGGCCTGCTCGATCTCCCGGCGGACCCAGTCCTCCGCGTCGTCCAGCCGCCGCGCCCCGGACACGTCCCGGACGTCCGCCCACCCCGGGTGGATCACGGCGAGCAGCACCTCGCAGTCGTCGACGCGCGCCCGCAGCGTGTCCGAGAAGCGCTGCCCCGGCACGATGGACGGCCGGTCCAGGAAGACCTGGCCCCTGCCGAAGTGCCGGTCGAGTTCCGCGTAGAGGTGTTCCACCGTCTCCGAGTGGTCGCCTCTGCGGTAGTTGATGAATACGCCGCCCATGGGGCCGTTGCTACCAGAGAAACCGCCGCGTCCGTGCCCGGTTCACCCGTACGGGCCCCAGGCCCTGTCGGCCTAGCCGGAGTGCAGCATCAGCCCGATCCCCACCACCAGCAGCCCCGCCGCGGCGATCCGCGGCATCCCGAACCGCTCCTTGAAGAACACCGCCCCGATCGCCGCGCCCACGATGATGGACGACTCGCGCAGGGCCGCGATGGGGGCCAGTTCCGCCTTGGTCTGGGCCCACAGGACCAGCCCGTACGCGGCGACCGAGAGGGCGGCGCCCACGAGCCCCAGGACCGCGAACGGCCGGAGCGTGGGCACCAGTTGACCGCGCCAGCGGTGGGCCGCGTACGCCGGGAGCACCAGGCCCTGCACCGCCATCAGCCAGGCGATGTACCCGAGCGAGGACCCGGAGGCGCGCACGCCGAGTCCGTCGACGACGGTGTACGCCGCGATGGCCAGCCCGGTCGCCAGCGCCGCCCCGATCGCGGCCCAGTTCGGCCGGTTCCCGCGAAGCCCCCACAGGGCCACGCCGGTCAGCCCGGCACAGGACACCGCGATACCGGCCGCCGCCCAGCCGTCCGGCACCTCGTGCGCGAACACCGCGGCGAGCACGGTGACCACGAGCGGCGCGGTGCCGCGCGCGATCGGGTACGCCTGGCCGAAGTCGCCCAGCCGGAAGGACTTCATCAGCAGCGCGTAGTACGCGATGTGGATGCACGCCGAGGAGAGCAGATACGGCCACGCCCCGGCCGCCGGGAACGCCGCGAACGGCACCATCGCCAGCCCGATCAGCATCCCGCCGCCCGCGATGAGCGTGAACCCGACCAGCTTGTCGGTGATCTTGTGCGCGATGGCGTTCCAGCTGGCGTGGGTGACCGCGGCGAGCAGGACGGCCGTGGTGACCAGTGGGGTCACGGGGTCTGCTCGCGGACGTCCACCAGTGTGGCGCCCGCGTGGGCGATCAGTGTCTTGGGTTCCATGGGGAAGACGGTGTACGGGGTGCCGGCCGCCGCCCACACGACGGCGTGGTCGAGCAGCGAACGGTCCGCGAGGACCCGGGTCCTGGTCCGGTGCCCGAAGGGCGGCACCCCGCCGATGGCGTACCCGGTCGTCTCCCGTACGACGTCCGCCTTGGCCCGCGTCACCTTTGCGGCGCCGATCTCCTGCCGCACCCGCTCCACGTCCACCCGGGACGCGCCGTCCATGAGCACCAGGACCGGCACTCCGTCCGCCGCGAAGATCAGCGACTTGCAGATCTGGCTCAGCTCGCAGCCGATCGCCGCGGCCGCCTCGGCGGCGGTACGGGTGGCGTCCGGGAAGCGGCGGATCTCGGCATGCAGCTCACCGAGGCCGAGGGTGTCGAGGGCCGCGGCGAACAGGGGGTGGGCTCCGGAGTCCGGGGCGTCGGTGGTCGTCATGCACGGCACGCTAGCGGCCGGTGCGGAGGGCAGGCGACCCAGTTCCCGGCCCGGGTGCGGCTCAGGCCCTGTCCGCCGGTACGGGCCCCTCGAACGTCACCGCCTTCGTCTCCGCCACCCCGGCCGTGCGCCCCGGGGCCGCCTGCCAGCGCCAGTACAGGTTCGTGTGGGCGATGACCTGCTCCGGCGGCGGGGCGCCCCACGCGCTCTTGTCGCCGGCGGTGTGGGCGTCGCCGACCAGCGTCACGTCGTAACCGCGGGTGAACGCCCCGTGGATCGTGGAGCGGATGCAGGCGTCGCTCTCCGCGCCGCTGACGACGAGGCGTCCGACGCCGGCGCCGGCGAGGACCTCCTCCAGGTCGGTGCCCTCGAAGGAGTCGCCGTAGTTCTTGTGGACGAGCGGCTCGGAGTCGCGGCGGGACAGCTCCGCGACGTACTTCCAGTCCTCGCTGCCCCGGGGCAGGTCCTCGTCGGAGTGCTGGACCCAGACGACCGGTATCGCCTCGGCGCGGGCCCGGTCCACGAGGGCGGCGATGTTGGCGACGACCTCGTCTCGCCGGTGGGCCCCGGCGACGACGCCGTTCTGGACGTCGATGACGAGCAGTGCCGTACGGGAGCGATCAGGCAGTGTGGTCATGCTCGTCAGGCTAGCCCCGGGCACTGACAACGCCGAAGCCGTGGTGCGGGGAGCGCACCACGGCTTCGGATCAGGGGTCGGGTCAGACCTGTACGAGCTCCCGGTCCTCGTCCTTCTTGTCGCCCTTGCCGTCGTCCAGGGCGCGCAGCCCCTCGCCCTCGACGTCCACGTTGGGCAGGGCGCGGTCCAGCCACTTCGGCAGCCACCAGGCCTTCTTGCCGAGCAGCGCGAGCACCGCCGGGACGATCGCCATGCGGACCACGAACGCGTCGAAGAAGACGGCGATCGCGAGGCCGAACCCGATCATCTTGATCATCGACTCGCTGGAGCTGATGAAGCCGCCGAAGACGGCCATCATGATGATCGCTGCGGCGACCACGACCCGGGAGCTGTGCCGGAAGCCGGTCACGATGGCCTGGCTCGGGCTCTCGCCGTGGACGTAGGCCTCCCGCATCCGGGTCACGAGGAACACCTCGTAGTCCATCGCGAGACCGAAGACCACGCCGACCATGAAGATCGGCATCATCGACATGATCGGCCCGGTCTCCTCGACACCGATCAGGCCGCTCAGCCAGCCCCACTGGAAGACCGCGACGACGGCGCCGAGCGCGGCGAGCACGCTGAGCAGGAAGCCGAGGGCCGCCTTCAGCGGGACCAGGATCGAGCGGAAGACCACGATCAGGAGGAGGAACGCCAAGCCGACCACCAGGGCCAGGTAGGGGACCAGGGCGTCGGTGAGCTTCTGCGAGAAGTCGATGTTCATCGCGGTCGTGCCGGTGACCAGGACGTTCGCGCCCGTGTCGGCCTTGACATCGGCGCCCTCGGCACGGATGGCGTGCACCAGGTCCTCGGTCTGGACCGAGGACGGCTTGGAGTCCGGGATGACGGTGATCGTCGCGGTGTCGCCGGCCTTGTTGAACTGCGCCGGGGTCACCGTCACGACGTCGTCGAGGCCCTTGATCCTGTCGGTCAGCGCGGCGGCGTCGTCCTTGGGGTCGGCGCTGCCCGCGGCGTCGTACACGACCATCAGCGGGCCGTTGAAGCCGGGGCCGAAGCCCTCCGACAGCAGGTCGTAGGCGCGGCGCTGGGTCGTGGAGGTCGGCTGGGAGCCGTCGTCGGGCAGGCCCAGTTCCAGCTGGGTGGCCGGGACGGCGATCGCGCCGAGGCCGAGCACACCGAGCAGCAGCACGGCGGCCGGGCGGCGGATGACGAAGCTCGCCCAGCGGACGCCGAGCGCGGGCTTGGTCTGCCCCTCAGGAGCCGTCTTTGCCTTGTCGGCCTTGCGCTTCTCGCCCGCCGGACGGACCTTGCGGCCCGCGTATCCGAGCAGCGCCGGGACCATGGTGAGCGCGATGAGGACGGCGACCACGACCGTGCCGGCGGCCGCGAGGCCCATCTTGGTGAGCATCGGGACCCCCACGACCGAGAGGCCCGCCAGGGCGATCACGACGGTGAGTCCCGCGAAGACCACGGCCGAGCCGGCGGTGCCGGTGGCCCGTCCGGCGGCTTCCTCGCGGTCGCGGCCCTCGGCCAGTTCGCCGCGGTAGCGGGAGACGATGAACAGCGCGTAGTCGATGCCGACGGCGAGGCCGATCATCAGCGCGAGCGTGGAGGTGGTGTCGCCGAGGTCGAGCGCGTTGGCGAGGGCGGTGATGGTGGAGACACCGATGCCGACCCCGATGATCGCCGTCAACAGCGGCAGTCCGGCCGCCACCAGCGAGCCCAGCGTGATGACGAGGACGACCGCGGCGAGGGCGATGCCGACGATCTCACCGGCCGCTCCCGGCTCGGCCGCGGCCTGCAGCGCGTCGCCGCCGATGTCGACGGTCAGTCCGGCGGCGCGGGCCTCGTCCCCGGCCTTCTCCAGGGCCTCCCTGGTCGAGTCCGCCAGCTCCATGCCGGGGGCCTCGTACTTGACCGACGTGTAGGCGACCGTGCCGTCCTTGCTCACGGCGTTGGTCGTGTACGGGTCGGTGACGGAGACGACCTCGGAGCCGTCGCGCAGTTCCTCGACGGTCTTGGCGACGGTCGCCTTGTTGGCGGCGTCCGTCATCTTCTCGCCCTCGGGCGCCTTGAAGACGATGCGTCCGGTGCCGCCGTCGGCGCTGGCGCCGGGGAAGCGCTGTTCCAGCAGGTCGAAGGCCTTCTGGGCCTCGGTCCCCGGTATGGAGAAGGAGGTGGACCCGGCACTGGGGGCGCTGGCCGCGCCGACGCCCGCGAGCGTCAGCAGGGCGACCCATATCAGGGCGACGAAATGCCGTCGCCGGAAGGCGAGCCGGCCGAGTTTGTAGAGGAACGTGGCCACGTGGGCGTACTCCCGGTCAGGTCGTTGGGGCGGTGCAGGGAAGGGGTGATCGACCCGGTGGGGACATGGGTGATCGTCCCGACGACTTGAGCGGTGACGTCAGGTGCTGGCTACGGGGAGGGACTCAGGGGGTGGGTACGCCGAGGGCAGGGAGGACCACGGCGTCGATGTACGAGGTGAGGAAGGCCTGGGTGGGCGGCAGCTGGTCGATCATCGTGCGGGTCGCGAACGCTCCGACCAGCATGTGGACGATGTAGTCCAGCGCCGGGCAGTCGGCGCGGACCTCGCCGCGGTCGACCGAGCGCTGCATGACCTTCTTGAACTCGCCCATCTCGGGTTCGACGAGCAGTTCCCTGAAGGCCTGCATCAGATCCGGATTTCCGTGCACGGCCATGGCCAGGGCCCGCATCAGGTCGGAGTTCCGCTCCATCGTGCAGTCGTCCTCGCGGGAGACGAGGGTGATGAGGTCACCCCGCAGGCTCCCGGTGTCGACGTCGGCGGTGCCGCCCGGCTTCTGGCTGCGCATGGCCTTCACCACCAGCTCGGGCTTGCCGCCCCACTGCCGGTAGAGCGTCGCCTTGCTGGACTTGGTGCGGGCCGCCACGGCGTCCATGGTGAGGGCGTCGTAGCCGACTTCGCGGAGCAGTTCGAGCACGGCCGTGTACAGCTCGGCCTCACGCTCCGGGGTGATCCGACTGCGACGCGCCGTCGCGATCTCAGTCATGATTCCCGCCTTCCACTCCGAACGACACGGTTTCGTACATGCCGAATGTAGCGCATCCTCGTTCGAAACGAAACCGTTTCGTACGTGTCATGGCTCACGGCGGATCGGGTCTCGACCATTTTTCATAAGTTGCTCCGGTCCATCCCCCGGAAAAGCATGGGGAGGTGAGCTATCTGCGCCTGCCGCATCTGAGCGGCGACCTCCTGTGTTTCGTGGCCGAGGACGACCTGTGGCTGGCCCCTCTCGACGGGAAGGGACGCGCCTGGCGTCTCACCGCCGACCGCACCAAGGTGGGCCACCCCCGTTTCTCACCCGACGGCCGCCACCTCGCCTACACGAGCTGGCGGAGCCTGGTCCCGGAGATCCATCTGGTGGACGTGGAGGGCGGCCCGGGCAGACAGCTGACGTACTGGGGCTCGGCGGACACCCAGGTCTGCGGCTGGACACCGCCCGAAAGCAACGGAGGCGCCCAGATCCTGGCCGTCGCCTCCCACGGCGAGCCCTTCTCCTACTTCACCTGGGCCTACAAGGTCCCCACCGACGGCGACCCCGGCCGCAAGCTGCCCTGGGGCCCGGTCTCCGACCTCCAGGTCGCCGACCTCGAGGGGGAGCGCAGAACCCTCCTGCTCACCGGCACCCCGCCGCACGAGCCGGCCGCCTGGAAGCGCTACCGGGGCGGGGCCACCGGACGGCTCTGGCTGCACGGCCACCGCCTCCTCGAAGGCCTGGAGGGCCACCTCCACTCCCCCATGTTCGTCGGCGGCCGCATCGCCTTCCTCTCCGACCACGAGGGCGTCGGCAACCTCTACTCCTGCGCCCACGACGGCTCCGACCTGCGCCGCCACACCGACCACGACGCCTTCTACGCCCGGCACGCGGCGAGCGACGGCACCCGGGTGGTGTACCAGTGCGCGGGCGACCTGTGGATCGTCGACGACCTCGCCGGCGAGCCGCGGAGACTCGACGTACGACTGAGCGGGCCCCGCACCGGACGGCGTCCGTACCAGGTGCCGGCCGCCCAGCACGTGGACGGCGTCTCGATCGACGAGACCGGCCGCGCGAGTGCCGTCGTCGTCCGCGGCAGCCTGTACTGGCTGACCCACCGCGACGGTCCCGCCCGCACCATCACCGACACTCCGGGCGTACGGGTCCGGCTCCCGGAGATGCTCGGCTCGGGCGGCCAGGTCGCCTATGTGACGGACGCCGAGGGCGAGGACGCGGTCGAGATCGCCTACCTCCCCCGGGCGACGGGCGACCGCGCCCCCCGGCGGCTGGCCTCGGGCGCGCTCGGCCGGGTCCTGGAGCTGGTCGCCGACCCCCAGGGCGAGCGCCTGGCCATCGCCTCCCACGACGGCCGCCTCCTCCTCATCACCGTCTCCGACGACGCGGAGGAGTCGGGCACCGAGGACTCGGGCGGCGAGGTCACCGAACTGATCCACTCGCTCAACGGCCCGGTCCGCGACCTCGCCTTCTCCCCGGACGGGGCATGGCTGACGTGGTCCCACCCGGGCATCGGCAGATCGCTGCGCCAGATCAAGATGGCCCGCATCGCCCCGAAGGCGGGGGCGGCCCCCCTGATCGTCGACGTCACCAACGGCCGCTTCGAGGACGAGAACCCGGTGTTCACGAGGGACGGCCGCTATCTGGCCTTCCTCTCCTGGCGAGGCTTCGACCCGGTCTACGACGTCCACACCGGGGACCTGTCCTTCCCGCTCGGCTGCCGCCCGTACCTGGTCCCCCTGTCCTCGGCGACCCCCTCCCCGTTCGCCCTGACCCCCGAGGGCCGCCCGGCTGCGGGCGGCCTGGACCCTGCGGAGGACGAACCGGACGACGGCAGCACGGTCACGGTCGAGGTGGAGGGCCTGGAGAGCCGCGTGACCCCCTTCCCGGTCACCGCCTCCAAGTACTCGGCGCTGTACCCGGTGGCGGGCGGCGGACTGGTCTGGCTGCGCTGGCCGATCTCGGGGGCGCTCGGCGAGACGTTCGCGAACCCCGACGACACGACCGGCCGCCCCACCCTCGAGTACTTCAACATCACCAAGGCGAAGAAGTCCGAACTGATCGAGCACCTCGACTGGTTCGCGGTGAGCGGCGACGGCTCCCGGCTGGTCGTCGTCGACGAGGGCGAGCTGCGCGCGGTGCCCGCCACCGAGTCCGGCGACAGCGACTCCACCGTCTGGATCGACGCCCGCCGCATCCTGCACGAGGTCGACCCGGGGGCGGAGTGGCGCCAGTCGTACGAGGAGGCCGGCCGGCTGATCCGCGCGTACTTCTGGGAGCCGGAGATGTGCGGGATCGACTGGGACGAGGTGCTGGCGCAGTACCGTCCCCTGGTCGAACGGGTCGCGACCCCGGACGAGTTCGCGGATCTGCTCCGCGAGGTCCTCGGCGAGCTGGGCACCTCCCACGCCTATGTGACGGCGGCCCGCCGCAACGAGGGCCCGCCCCACTACCAGCGCCGCCAAGGCCTCCTGGGCGCCAACTTCGTACGCCGGGAAGCCGGCTGGACGGTGAAGCGCATCCTCCCCGGCGACTCCTCCGACTCCAAGGCCCGCTCCCCGCTGGCCGGCACCGGCATCCGCGAGGGCGCGGTCCTGACCCACGTGGACGGCCGCCCGGTGGACGAGGTGACCGGCCCCTATCCGCTGCTGGCGGGCGCGGGCGGTACGACGGTGGAGCTGACGTTCGCCCGACCCGTCGCCCACCACCACCCTTCCAAGGAAGGCCCTTCGGGCCCCTCTGTCTCCGCGGAGGGCGAGGGCCGGGCGAGGCGGGTGGCGGTGGTCCCCCTCACCGACGAGAGGCCGCTGCGCTACCAGGACTGGGTGGCCAAACGCCGTGAAGTGGTCCGGGACTTGAGCGGCGGCCGCTGCGGCTACCTCCACATCCCCGACATGGGCGGCTCGGGCTGGGCCCAGTTCAACCGCGACCTGCGCCTGGAGGTCTCCCGCCCCGCCCTCATCGTCGACGTACGCGGCAACGCGGGCGGCCACATCAGCGAACTGGTCGTGGAGAAACTCAGCCGCACGATCCTCGGCTGGGACCTGACGAGAAACGCCCAGCCGGTGTCGTACGCCTCGAACGCCCCCAGAGGCCCGGTGGTCGCCCTCGCCGACGAGGCGACCTCCTCCGACGGCGACATGATCACGGCGGCCTTCAAACTGCTGAAGCTCGGCCCCGTGGTGGGCCAGCGCACCTGGGGCGGCGTCGTCGGCATGACCGGCCGCCACAGCCTCGGCGACGGCACGGTGATCACAGTGCCGATGAACGCGGCCTGGTTCGACGCGTACGGCTGGACGATCGAAAACCGGGGCGTCACACCGGACTTGGAGGTCCTACGAACCCCGTTGGACTGGGCGGAGGGCAGACACGCACAGCTCGACGACGCGGTGAAGCTGGCGGTAGACCTACTGACGACAACACCCCCGGCAACCCCCCCGGACTACACGAACGTACCGAACCGATCAAGGCCGAAACTCCCGCCAAGGTCTTGAGAAGCGCTGGGTGAACCCACCTAGGGGCGCGGGGCTGTATCAATTTGCGGCTCCGCCACGTGGGCGCGACCAACCCCCACCGGCCCGCACCCGACAACGCACCTCAAAAACCGGCAACGCGAACGTGGGGCACCCCAACACACAGGGCACCCCACGTTCAACGGCTCAAGCCAAGCGCAGCGTTACGCGTCGTAGTCGAGGTCGAGACGGTCCTGCTCCTCGCGCTGGATGCGCTCCGCCTCCTCCTCCCGCGGCTTACCGCGCTCGCCGCGCTCCTGGCCACGCTGCGGGCCCTGCTCCTTGGCCTGCTGGGCCTTCTGCTTGGCCTGCTCCTGCCACTGCTCCGACTTGTCCTGGAACTGGTCCTTCATACCCATGTGGGTTCACTCCCGAAGTGGGTGAGGGGATGAGCCCCGTACCGGGGCCTCGACCAGATTCACACGACAGGACACAGTGCGCATTTCGATCAGTTACGGCGCGTAGCGCGCGCCTCCTCATCAGCCGCCCCACCTGCACCGACGAGCCCCGAACGGACCCCCGCCAACCGGTCCCCGAACCGCCGCATCTCCCGCTGCCCGACCGTCCCGATGAGCCCCGGCAGATACCCGCGCACCCCCTGCATCCCGCGCAGCCACCCCTGCCCGTACACATGGCTGGACCGCCGCTCGATGCCGGCCACGATCCGGTCGACCGCCGGGCCCAGCGGATACGTCTTGTTGGCCGGCCACGGCAGCCGCTGCCGCAACTCCCGCATGACGTCGTCCTGATCGGCCCCGCGCACCATGTCGGTGTCGGTCCACGACAGATACCCGACGCCCACCCGCACGCCCTTGTACGCGACCTCGGCCCGCAGACTGTGCGCGAACGCCTCCACGCCGGACTTGGACGCGCAGTAGGCGGTCATCATCGGCGCCGGAGTGATGGCGGCCAGCGAGGCGATCTGGAGCAGATACCCCCGGCTCTCCATCAGCACCGGCAGGAAGGCACGGGCGGTCACCGCGGACCCGATCAGGTTCACCTCGATCACCCGCCGCCAGGCCTCCGGATCGGAGTCGACGAAGGGGCCGCCGCTGGCCACACCGGCGTTGGCCACCACGATGTCGACCTTCCCGAACCGCTCCTTCACCTCCCGCGCGACCTGCGCCATCGCCTCGTGGTCGGTGACATCGGCGTACCAGTGACCGCTGTCGGTGTGCAGCCGCTCGCAGACCTGCTTGAGGGCGTCCGGCTCCAGGCCGACCAGCGCCACCTTCGCCCCGCGCGCGGACAGCTTGCGGGCGAGCAGCTCGCCGACACCGCGTGCCGCTCCGGTGACGACGGCGACCTGTCCTTCGAGGCTGACCCTGCTCATGCACCCTCCTTGATCGTTGCGTACGTCGTCACAAGGTCCCTGATCTTCCCGGTGACCAGCTCGGGCGCCTCCACGGGCGTCATGTGCCCGACGCCGGGCAGCTCGGTGACCCCGACACAGCGGGGCAGCGCCGCCACCAGCGAACGGGCGTGCACGGGCGGCGTCAACCGGTCGGCCGTACCGACGACGACGGCCGTGGGCACCTCCAGGGACCGCACCCCGTGGTCGAGGTCGAGCAGATCGAGGACGTGCGACCAGGAGTACCGCACCGTGCGCGGGCACGCGTGCACGATCCGCGCGCACGCCTCGACCATGTGCGGGGCCGAACCGGGGCCCATCGTGCCGTACTTGAGGATCCGCCGCGCAAGCGGAGTGACCGGTCCGAGCGGCGCCCGCGAGCCGAGGATGTGCTTGGTCAGCCAGGTCCGCAGCCGTCCGGGCCGCATCGGTACGACGGTCGACTCGGCGACCAGCCGCGAGGAACCGGTGCTGCACAGCAGGACGGCGGCGGCGTGCTCCCGGAAGGCCGCCCTGTCGGCCGCCGCCATCACCGTCATCCCGCCCATGGAGTGACCGGCGATCACGGCCTTCTCGCCGGGTGCGAGAGTCGCCTTCAGTACGGCTTCGAAGTCGTCGGCGAGGGCCTCGGTGCTGCATGCCGGGCTCGCCGGGCTGCGTCCGTGGCCGCGCTGGTCGTAGGCGATGACCCGGTGGTCGACGGCGAGGTCGCGTATCTGCGCCGCCCAGAAGGCGGTCGAGCAGGTCCAGCCGTGCGCGAGGACGACGGGGGGCGCGTTCTCGGCCCCGTGCACCTCGACGTGCAGAGGGGCGCCGTCGGCGGAGACGGCGGTCAGCTCACGGGCGGGGACGGGTGGGGCGTAGGGCCCGGAGGAGACGTGCAGGAGCCGGCTCACGCGTTCACCTCTTCCTTGTCGCCCTTGCCCTGCTCGCCTTGCGTGCCTTGCTTGCCCTGCTGGTCTTCCTTGATCGCCTTGGCGTCCCTGCCGCGGAGCACCTCGTACTCGGCGAGGTCCACGCGCCGCGTCGCGCGCCGGAACTCGGTCGTGGTCCCCGGCCAGATGGTGGTGTTGCGGCCGCCCGCGTCGAGGTACCAGCTGGTGCAGCCGCCGGTGTTCCACACCGTGCGCTTCATGCGCTCCTGCACCCGCCGGTTCCAGGCGTGCACGGCGCTCGGCCGGGCGTCGAGGGCGGCGCGGCCGCCGAGGACGTCGAGCTGTCGGACGAAGTCGGCCAGGTAGTTCAGCTGGGACTCGATCATCAGGATCATCGAGGAGTTCCCGAGGCCGGTGTTGGGCCCGATGATCGTCATCCAGTTGGGGAAGCCGGCGGCGGAGGCGCCGCGCAGAGCCTCCATCCCGCCCTTCCAGGCCTCGGCGAGGGTGCGTCCGTCCGCCCCCACCACCCGGTCGGCGATCGGCATGTCGGTGACATGGAAGCCGGTCCCGAAGATGATCGCGTCGACCTCGGCCTCGCTGCCGTCGGCGGCGACGACGGTGGAGCCGCGGACCTCGCTCAGCCCGCTGGCGACCACGTCCACGTTGGGCTGGGCGAGCGCCGGATAGTACGTACTGCTCAGCAGGATCCGCTTGCAGCCGATGCGGTAGTCGGGGGTCAGCTTGGCCCGCAGTGCCGGGTCCTTGATGGCGCGGGCCATGTTGCTCTTGGCCAGCTTCTCGACCAGCCCGAGCTCGTTGGGCCGCTTGGTGAAGGCCTGGACCTGCAACTCCCGGATGCCCCACAGGAGTCCGCGGCGGGCGTGGGTGGTGAAGGGCAGCTGCTGGTGCAGCCGGCGCTCGAAGCCGGTGATGGACCGGTCGACGCGCGGCATGACCCAGGGCGGGGTGCGCTGGAAGAGGGTCAGCTGGGCGACCTCGGGCTGGACGGCGGGCACGATCTGGATCGCGGAGGCCCCCGTCCCGACCATCGCGACCCGCTTGCCGCGCAGGTCGTAGTCGTGGTCCCAGCGGGCGGAGTGGAAGACCTTGCCGGGGAAGGAGTCCAGGCCCGGGATGTCGGGGGTCTTCGGGTCGGACAGCGGCCCGGTGGCGGAGACGACGAGGTCGGCGGAGAGCCGTCCGCTGCTGGTCTCGATGTCCCAGCACAGCCGGTCCGCGTCCCAGGTCATCATCTTGACCTCGGAGTCGAAGCGGAGGTGGGGGCGGAGCCGGAAGACGTCGGCGACGTGCTCCAGATAGGCCCGGATGTGCTCCTGCCCGGAGAAGGTGCGCGGCCAGTCGGGATTGGGCGCGAAGGAGAAGGAGTAGAGATGGGACGGTACGTCACAGGCGCACCCCGGGTAACTGTTGTCCCGCCAGGTGCCCCCGACGCTGCCGGCCCGTTCCAGGACGACGAAGTCGGTCACACCTTCGCGCCGCAGCCGCACGGCGGCCCCGAGCCCCCCGAACCCGGACCCGATCACCGCCACCCGCACATGCTCGTGCTCGGTCATCCCGAAGCCTCCACGCATCGCTCTTTCGGACTCTGCCAGTAAACACTGGCGCAATGGGAGCGTAGGACAGCTCCTTACCGATGGGTAGGGGGCGGGGCCAGGAAAGTTACCGGAGGTACAACATAGGCTGCGGGCGTGACCGAGAAGCGCGAGTACCGCATGGAGGAGTTGGCCCGCCTGGCCGGCATCACACCGCGCACCCTGCGCTTCTACCGCGAACGCAAACTGATCCCGCCGCCCCGCCGCGAGGGCCGTATCGCCTGGTACGACGACCACCACCTGGCCCGGCTGCGCACCATCGCCGCGCTCCTGGAACGCGGCCACACCCTCACCGGCATCGCGGAACTGGCGGAGGCCCTCGACCACGGCCGCGACGTCGCCGACCTCCTGGGCGTGGCCACCCCCACGGAGGAGGAACCGGTCCGCCTCACCCCCGAGGAACTCGCCGCCCGCTTCGAGGGCCAGGTCACCACGGACAACCTCGCCGCCGCCCTGGAGCTGGGCTACCTCGGCACCGACGGCGACGAGATCGTCCACATCAGCCGCCGCCTCCTCGACGTCTCCTCCGCCCTGGTCGCCGAGGGCATCCCCCTCGCCGAGGTCCTGGCAGCGGGCAGACGCGTCCGCGAGCACGTCGACGACCTGGCCGAGATGTTCGCCGAACTGGTCCTCCGCCACGCCACCGAGAACGACATGCAACGCCTGCGCCCCCTCGCGAGAAGCGTGGTGGAGGCGGAACTGTCACTGGCGCTGGACCGGCGGTTGCGCAAGCGGGACTAGAGCCTCGGAGCACTTTTTCCCAAGTGCCCGGTTTTTCACGAGCATTCACTCCATCGAGGCACTTTTTAGGCAGTGCCAGACGAAGTCACGTTCGTAGCCCGAGAGTGAGATCGAAAAGGCCCCGGCGACTGTGCGACCAGTCCCGGGGTGTGGCCGACACTTTCGAGGAGCGTCGACGTGCCCAAGCGTAGTCCTCAACCCCCCAGAGCCATTGCTGCTTTGCGCCTCAGCTGCGTGACCAGCGCGACCACTTCGCCAGAGCGACAGCGGTCCACCATTCGGCTGTCCACCGAGAGGCTCGGCTTCACCCTGATTGCCGAGGCATCGGACTTGGGCGTCTCGGCCCGCGCGACATCGCCATTCGAGAGGCCTTCGTTGTCGTCCTGGCTCCGCCGGCCTCAGGAATACGAAGCCGTCGTGTGGTCACACGTGGACCGAGCCGTGCGCTCCGTGGCGCACATGGCCGAGTTGGTCGCCTGGGGTCGGCAGCACGCCAGAACACTCGTCTTCGGAATGCCGGAAACCAATCACCCGATCGTGGTGACTCCCCAGGCCGACGGTTCCACGATTCGCCGGTGCATGGAGCTGGCCCACGACGCAGAGCAAGAAGCTCGCACCATCTCGAACCGTCTGACGAGCAGCCACGAAGCACTGCGCGCAGCAGGTCGCTACGGCGGCGGGCTGGTCCCGTTCGGCTATCGGAAGGCACCCCACCCCTCGGGTGGCGGATGGTGTCTTGCTCCCGACCCGGAATCCGCCGCGCTCGTCCGCGCGATCATCGAGGACGTGCACGCGGGACGGTCACTGGTGGCCATCGCGCGTCGGCTGAACGAATCCGGCGAACCCGTGCCACGTGACCGCCATGCCCAGCTCCAAGGACGCCCGATGGGCGGTCGCCGCCATGGGAAGGACTTCGAGCGGTTCCGCTGGACCTCGGGCACATTGTCGAAGGTGCTGCGCAGCCCGTCGCTGATCGGTCACCGAACACATGGCGGACAGACAGTCCGCCACGCATCCGGGACTCCGGTCCTCATCGGCGAGCCACTACTGACAGACGACGAGTTCGAGGCGCTGCAGGACGCCCTTCTGGCACGCTCCAATGGAACCCGCAGTCCCAGGCGAAGTACGACCGCGCTACTGACCGGCGTCGCATACTGCTCAGGCTGTGACGGCCGCATGTACTTCACTGTGCGGAAGGGCTACCCGTACGGCGACTACGTGTGCCGCGCAACAGCACGCGGCGAGGTCTGCCCTGCTCCCGCGACGATGCGCTCCGACTGGCTCGAGGACTATGTGCTGGCCTGCTACCGCCTCGCGTCAGCGACAGACAGCGACGTTTCCCGCGAACGCCTCCTCGGCGACGGCGTCCGCGTCACCGTCGGAAAGGGACACTCCGGCGGTGGCCCCTCCCGGCTCTCCGGACCGGACACCTCCCGCTTGATCTTCACACTCGGCGCGCGCCCCTGAGTTACCCCACCCCGTGGGAGTGCGCACAGTGGCGCACTCCCACGACCGGTCACATGTCGAAGACGACCGTCACAGGAGCATGGTCCGACCACCGTTCAGCATGAGTGGCGGCCCTCTCGACGTATGCCTTCACAGCCCGGCCCGCAAGCCCGGGCGTCGCCACGGCAAGATCAATTCTCCAACCTGAATCGTTGTCAAAGGCCCGCCCCCGATACGACCACCACGAGTACGGCCCCTCGACATCGGGATGCAATGCCCGCACGACATCGACGTATCCCCCGTCGGCCGCGTCGAAGACCCGTGTCAGCCACTCCCGCTCCTCCGGCAGGAACCCGGAGTTCTTCTGGTTGGCGCGCCAGTTCTTGAGGTCGGCGGGCTGGTGGGCGATGTTCCAGTCGCCGCAGACGACGACCTCGCGGCCGTCGGCGGCGGCGCGCTCGCGCAGGTCCTTGAGATACGCCAGGAACTCGTCCATGAAGCGGATCTTCTCGTCCTGGCGCTCGGTGCCGACCTCGCCGGAGGGGAGGTAGAGGGAGGCGACGGTGACGCCGGGGAGGTCGGCCTCGACGTAGCGGCCGCTGGTGTCGAACTCCGACGAGCCGAAGCCGATCCGGACGCGGTCCGGCTCGCGGCGGGTGTAGAGGGAGACGCCGGCGCGGCCCTTGGCGGCGGCGGGCGCGTGCACCACATGCCAGCCGTCGGGCGTGCGGACCTCCTCGGGCAGCTGCTGCGGCTCGGCACGCACCTCCTGGAGGCAGAGCACATCGGCGGAGGTGTCCGCGAGCCACTCCACGAAGCCCTTCTTCGCGGCGGCGCGCAGTCCGTTCACATTCACAGAGGTCACAGTGAGCACCCCGGCACGATACCGGCAGACTGGACGGGATCCTGTTCTGGAATGCATTGACATACGGTAGGCAGCATGAATATCCGTCGCGTCTCCTTCGACCACCCCGACGCCGTGAAGCTCAACGACCAGGTCCAGGCCGAGTACGCCGCCCGCTACGGCGACGACGGCGACGCCACGCACATGGACCCGGTCCACTTCGAGCCACCGAACGGCGCGTACCTCATCGCCTACGACGAGAGCGACGCCCCCGTCGCCACGGGCGGCTGGCGTGTCCAGGACGCCAACGAGGAGGGCAACCGCGACGGCGACGCCGAGGTCAAGCGGATGTACGTCATAGAGCAGGCGCGGGGCAGAGGGCTCGCCCGGCGCATATTGGCGGCGCTGGAGGAGGACGCCCGGGCGGCGGGCCGGATCCGCATGGTCCTGGAGACCGGCGACAAGCAGCCGGAGGCCATCGCGCTGTACACCTCCAGCGGCTACGAGCCGTGCGAGAAGTTCGGCTACTACCGGCACCACGAGGCGAGCCGCTGCTTCGCGAAGACCCTCTGAGAAGTCCCGCGGGGATCAGCTTCTGAGGTACGCGAGCACCGCCAGCACCCGCCGGTGGGTGTCGTCCGCCGGCGGCAGGTCCAGCTTCGTGAGGATCGAGCCGATGTGCTTGCCCACGGCCGCGTCCGACACCACCAGCGCCTTGGCGATCGCGCCGTTCGACTTCCCCTCGGCTATCAGCCCCAGCACCTCCCGCTCGCGCGGGCTGAGCCGGGCGAGCGGATCCCGGCGGCGGCGCAGCAGCTGTCGTACGACCTCGGGGTCCACGACCGTGCCACCGGCCGCGACCTCCCGCAGGGCGTCCACGAACTCCTCGACCTGGCCCACCCGGTCCTTGAGCAGATAGCCGACGCCGGTCCCGTCGCCGGAGTCGAGGAGCTCGGCGGCGTACGCCCGCTGCACGTACTGGCTGAGCACCAGGACCGGCAGTCCGGGCCGCTCCTCGCGCAGTTTCACGGCCGCGTGCAGTCCCTCGTCCTGGAAGCCGGGCGGCATCCGGACGTCCGTCACGACCACGTCGGGTGTGTGCTCGGCGGCTGCCGCGAGGAGCGCGTCCGCGTCGCCGACGGCCGCGACGACCTCGTACCCGAACCGTGTGAGCAGCCCGACGAGTCCGTCGCGCAGCAGCACGCTGTCCTCGGCGAGGACTATGCGCAGGGCTCGGTCGGCCGGCAAGGGATCTCCACTCGCAGCAGGGTCGGTCCACCCGGCGGGCTGGACAGGGAAAGTCTGCCATCGAGCACTGACACCCGGTCGGCGAGACCGGTGAGCCCGGTGCCGTTCGCGCTGGAGGCGCCGCCGCGTCCGTCGTCGCGGATGTCCAGCGTGAGCCGTCCGTCCGCATGTCCGCCGCTGACGGCAGCCCGACTCGCCCCGCTGTGCTTGGCCACGTTCGCGAGGGCCTCGCAGACGACGAAGTACGCGGCGCTCTCGACGGGTTGGGGCAGGCGTCCGGTGATGTCCAACTCCACGTCCACCGGGACCGGGCTGCGGTCCGCCGCGTCCGCGACGGCGGCTTCCAGTCCGTAGTCGGCGAGGACCTTGGGGTGGATGCCGTGGATGAGTTCGCGCAGTTCCGCGAGCACCTTCTCGGCCTCCCCGTGCGCTGCGGCGAGCTGGTCGGCGAGGGGGCCGGGCGGGGCGTCCAGGCGGGCGAGGCCGAGCGTCATGGTGAGGGCGACGAGGCGCTGCTGGGCGCCGTCGTGCAGGTCGCGTTCGATACGGCGGCGTTCCGCCTCGAAGGCGTCCACCAACCGGACGCGGGAGCGGACGAGTTCGGTGACCCGGTCGCTGTCCCCGGAGGCGCCGAGCAGGGCCTTCGCGACCTCGCCGCGCGCCCCGGCGGCCAGTCCGAGGGCGTACGCCCCCACGATCAGCAGCGGCACTCCGGCCGCCGCAGCCCCGAATGCGGCCGGCCAGGTGTCGACCGTCCACAGCTTGACGACCTTCGCCTCGCCGTCGACGGCGACCAGCAGCGGCGTGGCCAGCAGGAACAGCGGCACCCCGGCGGCGAAGGCCACCACGAGCGCGTCCAGCGGCCACAGCACCAGGCCGAGCAGCACGGCGTACGCCAACTCCCGCCAGGTGGCGGCCTCTTTGAGGCGCACGGTGAGCCACCTGGTGAGCCCGGGCGCGTCGGGCACCCGGTGCCCCGCGAGCGGTACCGGCCCCACTCCCGCCAGCCGCAGCCGCCACCGCTCGGCGGCGGCCACGGGGATCCCGCACAGCGCGGTGAGCACGAGCAGCGGCAGTCCGACGAGCACGACGGCCGTGGCGCCGCCCACGACGGCCCCCGCGACGATCACCACCAGCACGACCGCCCCGAACACCGCGCCGCTCGCCAGGAACGCGACCGACCGCCACGGCCACGCCGACCCCAGATATCCGCGCCTGCTCAGCGCCTGCCACACCGTCATGGCGATCACGGTAGAAGGCGGGTGGGGGCGGACGTAATCCGGCGGGACAGACATCCGGGGGTATGCCTGGCCCTACCCCAAGTCTCGGTCCTGCCGCAGTGATCCGCGGGGTGGCGGCGCGGTTTCGTAGGGCTCTCTTCGACTTGATGAGGGCCGTCGGCCTTCCGCGGACTTAATGAGGGCAGATGACAGACCACGCGATCCGACTGACCTCCGTCATCAGACGGTACGGCGAGGGCGACGGCGGGGTGACCGCGCTCGACGGCGTCTCGCTCGGCTTCGGACCGGGCACGTTCACCGCCGTCATGGGGCCGTCCGGCTCCGGCAAGTCGACGCTGCTGCAGTGCGCGGCCGGGCTGGACCGGCCCACATCGGGCTCGGTGCGGGTCGGCGGCACGGAACTGACGGGGCTGAGCGAACGACGGCTGACCCTGCTGCGCCGCGAACGCATCGGCTTCGTCTTCCAGTCGTACAACCTCCTGCCCTCCCTGACCGCCGAACAGAACGTCCTCCTGCCGCTGCGGCTGGCGGGCCGGCGGGTGTCGAAGGCACGCGCGCGTGAGGCGTTGCGGCGGGTGGGGCTCGGTGAACGGGCCCGGCACCGGCCCGCCCAGCTGTCCGGCGGCCAGCAGCAGCGCGTCGCCCTGGCCCGCGCGCTGATCACCCGCCCCGACGTGCTGTTCGCGGACGAGCCGACGGGCGCGCTGGACTCCGCCACCGGGCGGGAGGTGCTGGCCCTGCTGCGCTCCCTGGTCGACAGCGAGGACCGCACGATCGTGATGGTCACGCATGATCCGGTGGCCGCGTCGTACGCCGACCGCGTGGTCTTCCTGGTCGACGGGCATGTGCACGGCGAGGTAACGGGGGCGTCGGCGGGGGAGATCGCGGCGCGTATGACGTCGCTGGAGACGGCGGCGCCGGCGGACGGCTCGCAGGCCGGTGCCTCGGAGGTCGTCCCGTGCTGATGCTCGCCCTGTGTACCCTGCGCTCCCGCTGGACCGCCTTCATCGGCAGCTTCGTCGCGCTGTCCCTCGGGATCGGCGTGATCGCCGTGATGGGCCTGGCCCTCGCCTCCTCCCTGGACGCCCCCGAGCGCGCGCCGGAACGCTTCGCCGCGGCCCCGGTCGTGGTGAGGGGCCAGGACACGCTGCACGTACCGACCCCCATCGGCGACCGCACCCAGAGGCTGGCCCGGCCGCGTCCCGTGCCGGCGGACACGGTGGCGGCGCTGCGGAGGCTGGGCAGGGTCACGGAGGACCGCACGTTCGTCGTCCACGGCGACCTGGTGGGACATCCCTGGTCGACCGCGGCCTTCGCGCCGTACGAACTGACGGCGGGCCGCGCGCCCCGCGCCGCGGACGAGGTCGTGGCCACGGACGGCCGGACGACGGTGGGACAGCGCCTGCGCACGGCGCGCGGGATGGTGCGCGTGGTCGGCACGGTGGGCACGCTCGGCTTCGAGAACGCGCTGTTCTACACGGACGCGCGGGCGGCCGCGTTGTCTCCGGTGAGCACACAGCTCGTGGTGGAGGCGGACGCGGCGGCGGTACGGCGCGCGGTGGACGGCCGCGCGCGGGTGCTGACCGGTGACGAGCGCCGGCTCGCGGACGCCGGTCCCGAGCGGGACGCCGAGGCGCTGACGACGCTGAACGCCCTGTTCGGCACGGCGGGCGGGGTGACCGGGTTCGTGTCGGTGTTCGTCGTCGCGTCGACCTTCGCCTTCGCGGTGGCCCAGCGCCGCCGGGAGTTCGGCCTGCTGCGCACGGCCGGCGCGACACCGGGCCAGATCCGGCGCGCGGTGCTGACGGAGGCGCTGCTCGTGGGCGGACCGGCGTCAGCGGCGGGCTGCGTGCTGGGGGCGTACGCCGCCCCGTGGCTGGCGGAGCGCGTGGTGGACGGCGGTGTCGCACCGGCCTGGTTCGCGATCGGCGACCACGTGTGGCCGTACCATCTCGCCTTCTGGACCGGTCTGTCGGTGGCGCTGTGCGGGGCGGTGGCCGCGTCCTGGCGGGCGGGCCGGACCGCGCCGACGCAGGCGCTGCGTGAGGCGGCGGTGGACGAACGCGCCCTGACGCTCGGCCGCCTGCTGTGCGGTGCGGCCCTGCTGATCACCGCCGCGGTCACCCTCGCACTCTCGCTGGTGACCGACCCGGGCGAGCTGCTGCACCGCAAGACCTACGTCAGCCGCCCGATGCTCCTGATCACGGCGACGGCCCTGCTGGCCCCGGCCCTGGTCCGGCCCCTGACCAGGGTCCTCGCCCCGTGCGGCATGCTGGTCCGCTCGAACGCGGGCGCCGCCGTCCGCCGTACGGCCGCCGTCGCCGCCCCCGTCCTGATCACGGTGGCCCTCACCGGCTCGCTGCTCGGCGCCACGGCGACCCTGAACGAGGCGAGGGCGACGGAGGCGCGCGAGCGGACCGTCTGCGACTTCGTGCTGACGTCGCCGAACGGCTTCGCCCCGGACACGCTCCGCCGTCTGCGCGCGATCCCGGGCACCGAGGTCTCGGCGACCGCGTCGAGCGCCGTGTACGTCCTCGAGGAGGGGGTCGCCCTCATCAAGTCCGAGGCGCGCGCGGCCGACCCGAGGGCGCTCGCGGCGACCGTGCGCCTCCCTCTGACGGCGGGCCGCGTCACCGACCTCGACGACGACTCGATCATCGTCAACGAGGAGTGGGCGCGGCACGAGGTCGGCCGCCGGGTCACCGTCTGGCTCGGCGACGGCACCCGCAGGTCGCTCCGCATCGCCGCGGTGATGCCGGTCGGCACGGGCGACAACGGGGCGTACATCACTGCGGCCAACGCGCGCGGGGCCGCTGTCGACCGGGTCGAGGTGACGGGAGGAACGGCGGCAGGACTACGGACAGCCCTGGGAGCCACGGACGTCTCCGTCCAGACCCGCGAGGAGTGGCTGCGGACCGCCTACCCCACGGCCACCTTCACGGACGCCGACGAGAAGACCCGCCTCGGTTTCCTCCTCGTCCTGGGCATCGCGCTGCTGTACACGGGCATCTCCCTCGCCAACACCCTGCTCATGGCGACGTCCGACCGGAAGCGCGAGTTCGCGTCCCTGCGGCTGGCGGGCGCCACGACCGGTCAGGTGCTGCGTCTCGTCGCCGCGGAGGCTCTGTTGGTGGTGGCCGTGGGCGCACTCCTCGGCCTGCTGGTGACGGCTCTCAACCTCGGCGGCATGTGGGGCGCCCTGGACCTGCAGTCGGCACGCTCCCCGCTCTGCCTCCCCTGGCCCGAACTCGGCGCGGCCACGGGCGCGTGCGCGCTCCTCGCCGTCGTGTCGGCGGTGCTTCCGGCGGCCCATGCCCTGCGCCGGAGAACCTCTCCCTAACCGGGACGATTCTTCTGACGCGGGATCAGTCGGCGCGGTCGCTGTACGTCACTGCGGTACGCATGGCAAGGGGCCCGTTCCTGATATCAGGAACGGGCCCCTATGCTGCGTGGACCTGTGGGGATTTGAACCCCAGACCCCCTCGATGCGAACGAGGTGCGCTACCAGACTGCGCCACAGGCCCTTGCAACGAGTGAAACCTTAGCACCCCGATCGGGGTGCTTGGAAATCCGTTCCCTGCCCCGCCCCCGCGCAACAGCCACAGGTGGGACGGGTGGCCGCGGCGGCGGGCCGCGGCGCCTACTCGTTGGCCGCGCGCGGCCGGTCCCCGTCCTCGTACTGATCGAACAGGGGCGTACGTCCCCGCTCGCGCGCCCGGCGCGCGGACGCGGCCCGGCGGGCGTCGCAGCGTTCGTCCTCGTCCGCCCTGTCCTCGCCGTGGGACGACTCCCCCGCCTCGGCGTCCTGCGCCGCGCCGTCCTGCCCGGCACCGGACTCGGCACCGGCGCCGTGCCCCTCCCGCTCCCCGGCGACCGAGCTGGACCGCGCCGAGCTCCACGCGTCCGGCGCGCCCAGGTCCACGTCCGAGGTGGCCCGCGGAGCGACCGGCGCCGTCACGTACGTCGGCAACGGCACCGGCACCGGCTCCCAGCTGTCCCCGTGCCCCGGCCTGCGCTGCCGCTCGCGCTGCTGGTCGACCCACTCCGCGTGGTCGGTCTGCTCGACGAGGGCGCGCCGGTCGGCGGCGAGCGCCGACAGCCCGGGGTCCTGCCCCGGCTCTGGTCCCTCGTCCGGTTCGTCCGCGTCGATCGCCTCGGCCGTCGGGCGCCGGCGCGGCTGGCGCGCACGCTCCTTCAGCCGCTGCGCCGCAGCCTCGGCCCGCTGCCGGTCCATCTGGTAGGCGAAGCGACGGTGCTCCTGGGAGCGCAGGTAGGCGATGTACCCGCTGAGCAGCACGGCGGGCACGCCGGGCGCCCACAGGAACGCGAGCCCCCCGACGGCGGCGACGACCGCGCCGAGCGTGAAAGCGATGAAGAGCACCACGGTGGTACGTCTACGGCGCGCGAGTGCCTTCGTACGCCGGGCGCGCGCCGCGGCGGCTTCCGCTGCGGGCGAGCGCCGGGCCGCAGGCACCTGCTTGCGCGCCGGAGCGGATCCGGATGCGGACGCCGGGGCGTGCGCGGCCGGGTCTGCCGCTCTCTCGCGCGCCGGTTCACGCGCCGCTTCCCTGCGCGCCGGCGCCTCCGCGCGCACGTCCGCGCGCACTTGCGGGCGCGTCGGAGGCATGGCAAAGGCCCGGACGTCCACCGAGTCGGTGACGGCATCCGGATCGACGGCGCTGGGCTCCTCCTCCTCGGTGGAGCGCGCCCGCAGGTCCTTGGCGTACCGGCGCTCCATCCCCGCCCGTCCGGACAGCAGCCGGATGGCGGTGCTGAAGCGTTCCGTCGGACGGGCCTCGTTCAGCTCGTCCTGCCTACGGAGCCACATCGGCACCAAGTAGGCGGCCCAGGCCCCGACAATGACTGCGTAGATGAGGCCGCTGCTGCTCACGCCTCACACGGTAGAGGGATTCGCGTGAGGCCATCCGCCAATTGGGCCGGTGTGTCGCACGATCTGGCTGATATTTCGAGCTTTTTTTGTGACCGATGCGATCAGCAGGTCGCCGGAGCCGCGAATTTAATGCCCTGAGACGATCGTCGCCCGATCATTCTCGAACATTTATTCAATTACCCGCGTCGCTTCCCGGCCGCTTCCCCTGCCGTTTCCTGGCTAGGTGGGATTCCCCGGCGTGTTCTGTGGGTTCCGCGGCGTGCTGTGCGGGGCCTTCTGTGAGCGTGCCCGCCGCCACCTCCCGAGCAACCCTTCCGGCACCTCTTCCGCGGTGAGCGCGAAGACGAGATGGTCGCGCCAGGCCCCGTCGATGTGGAGATAACGGGGCCGCAGCCCCTCCTCACGGAATCCGAGTTTCTCCACGACCCGGCGGCTGGGCCCGTTCTCCGGGCGAATGCAGACCTCGATGCGGTGCAGTCCGACGGTCCGGAAACAGTGGTCCACGACGAGTGCCACGGCCGTCGGCATCACCCCGCGGCCGGCCACCGACTCGTCCACCCAGTAGCCGACATGCCCCGAACACATCGAGCCCCAGGTGATCCCGGCGACGGTCAACTGTCCGACGAGCCGCCCCTGGTACTCGATGACGAAGGGCAGCATGCGGCCCGCGTTCGCCTCGGCCCGCAGATGGCGCACCATCTGCCGGTAGGTCGGCCGGTGCGCGATCGCCCCGCTGGGCGTGGGCGGCGGGATGGTCGCCTCCCAGGGGCGCAGCCAGTCACGGTTGCGCCGGTTGACCTCGCGCCAGGCCCGCTGGTCGCGCACCTTTATGGGCCGGAGGACGACATCGCCGTCCGTCAGCACGACGGGCCAGGATGGGCTGTTCAGCTCGCACCCCCAGGGCCGGCCCCGGGTCTGGGGTGGTCGCCACCGCGGATCTGGTCGACGGCGTGGACCAACAGGGGCTCCAGGACGGCGAGTCCGTCCTTCACTCCGCCGGTGGAGCCCGGCAGGTTGACGATCAGGGTCCGTCCCGCCACTCCGGCCAGGCCCCGCGAGAGCGCGGCGGTCGGCACCTTGGCCCGTCCGAACGCCCTGATGGCCTCGGCGATGCCCGGGACCTCGTGGTCGATCACCTCGCGGGTCGCCTCGGGGGTGCGGTCGGTGGGCGAGATGCCGGTGCCGCCGGTGGTGACGACGACGTCGTACCCGGCGTCGACGGCGGCGCGCAGGGCCGCCCGGACAGGGTCTCCGTCGGGCACGACCTGCGGTCCCTCGACGTCGAAGCCGAAGCCCTTCAGGCCGACGGCGATCAACGGGCCGCCCTTGTCCTCGTAGACGCCGGCGGCGGCCCGGTTGGAGGCGGTGACCACAAGAGCGCGGTACGTCATGCCCGGCTCCAGTCGCCCGACTTGCCGCCTGTCTTCTCCTCCACCCGCACGTCCGTGATGACCGCTCCCTTGTCGACCGCCTTGACCATGTCGATCACGGTGAGCGCGGCGACGGAGACCGCGGTGAGGGCTTCCATCTCGACGCCCGTGCGGTCCGTCGTCCTGACCGTGGCGAGGATCTCCACGGCGTCGTCCACGACCGACAGATCCAGTTTCACACCCGACACCGACAACGGGTGGCACAGCGGGATCAGATCCGGGGTGCGCTTGGCGCCCATGATGCCCGCGATCCGCGCGGTGGCGAGGGCGTCGCCCTTGGGGACGCCCTCGCCGCGCAGCAGCTCGATCACCCGGGGCGAGACGAGGACCCGACCGCTGGCGCGGGCGGTGCGCGCGGTCACGTCCTTGTCGGATACGTCGACCATTCGGGCGGCGCCCGCCTCGTCGATGTGCGTCAGTCGGTCCTGCGTACTCATGCTGTGCGGCGCTCCCGGTCCCGGCCCCTCGCGGTACGGCGCGCGAGCCTGTTGTGCGCGACACGGTACCGCCAACCAGGAGCACTCAGCCGAGCAGGACCACCTCGACCTCGGTGCCGGGCTCGACGGACTCCACGTCCTCCGGGACGACGATCAGCGCGTCCGCGTGCGCGAGGGCCGCCACCAGGTGCGACCCGGCTCCGCCGACCGGGGTGACCGTGCCGTCGGAGTAGGTCCCGCGCAGGAACTGCCTGCGTCCCTTCGGCGAGGTCAGCGCCTTGCCGGCGGTCAGCTTCGCGGTCACGCGCGGCCGGTGCACGTCCTCCAGGCCCATGAGGGCGCGGATCGCGGGACGGACGAACAGTTCGAAGGAGACGTACGACGAGACGGGGTTGCCCGGCAGCGCGAGGAGCGGGGTGTGGTCGGGGCCGATGGAGCCGAAGCCCTGCGGCTTGCCGGGCTGCATGGCGAGCTTGCGGAAGTCGATGCCGCTGCCGGCCTCGTCCTCGTCACCGACGGACGACAGCGCCTCCTTGACGACGTCGTACGCCCCCACGCTCACGCCGCCCGTGGTGACCATGAGGTCGGCGCGGACGAGCTGGTCCTCGATGGTGTCGCGGAGGGTCTCGGCGTCGTCGGCCACGGCGCCGACGCGGTAGGCAATGGCGCCGGCGTCGCGGGCGGCGGCGGTGAGGGCGAAGCTGTTGGAGTCGTAGATCTGGCCGTTGCCCAGCTGCTCGTCGGGCTGGACGAGTTCGCTGCCGGTCGACATGACGACCACGCGCGGGCGCGGGCGCACGCGTACGGTGCCGCGGCCGATCGCGGCGAGCAGGGCGATCTGCGGCGGGCCGAGGACGGTGCCGGCCTCGAGGGCGCGGTCGCCGGCCTTCACGTCGCTGCCCTTCGCGCGTACGTGCGCGCGTGCCTCGGCGGACCGATGCACGTGCACGTGCCCCTCGGCGCCCTCGGGGGCCAGGGCGCGGGCGCGCATCCCGGTCGCGGGTCCCTCGCCCAGGCCTCCGTCGGTCCACTCGACGGGGACGACGGTCTCGGCGCCGGGCGGCAGCGGGGCGCCGGTCATGATGCGGGCGGCCTGGCCGGGGCCCACGTGGAGCAGCTCGGCCTGGCCCGCCGCGACGTCCCCGACGACGTCCAGGACGGCGGGGAACTCCTCGCTCGCGCCCGCGACATCCGCGACCCGCACCGCGTACCCGTCCATGGAGCTGTTGTCGAACGGCGGCAGGGAGACCGGCACCGTGACGTCCTCGACCAGGACGCAGCCCTGGGCGTCGAGAAGTTGCAGCTCGATGGGTTCCAGGGGGCGGACGGTCGCGAGGATGTCCTCCAGGTGTTCGTCCACCGACCAGAGGTGGTCCTGGCCGGTGGTGTGGGGCGCGGTGCTGCTCAACGTTGCTACATCTCCTCGGCTACGTAACTGCGAAGCCAGGTCCGGAAGTCCGGGCCCAGGTCTTCACGTTCGCACGCGAGTCTGACAATGGCACGCAGATAGTCACCACGGTCGCCGGTGTCATAGCGGCGGCCCTTGAAGACGACGCCGTGCACCGGGCCGCCGACCTTCTCGTCCGCCGCGAGCTGCTGGAGGGCGTCGGTGAGCTGGATCTCGCCGCCGCGGCCGGGCTCGGTCTTGCGGAGTATGTCGAAGATGTGCGGGTCGAGGACGTAGCGGCCGATGATCGCGTAGTTGGAGGGGGCGTCGGCCGCGGCCGGCTTCTCGACGAGGTCGTGCACCTTGACCACGTCGCCGTCCTCGGTGGCGTCGACAGCCGCGCAACCGTAGAGGTGGATCTGCTCGGGCTCGACCTCCATGAGCGCGATGACGCTGCCGCCGTGCCGCTCCTGAACCTCGACCATCCGCTTGAGCAGCGGGTCGCGCGGGTCGATCAGGTCGTCGCCGAGGAGGACTGCGAAGGGCTCGTGGCCCACGTGCGGCGCCGCGCACAGGACGGCGTGGCCGAGGCCCTTGGGGTCGCCCTGGCGGACGTAGTGCATGGTGGCGAGGTCGCTGGACTCCTGCACCTTCGCGAGCCGGCCGGCGTCGCCCTTCTTCTGAAGCGCCGATTCCAGCTCGTAGTTGCGGTCGAAGTGGTCCTCAAGCGGCCGCTTGTTGCGGCCCGTGATCATGAGGACGTCGTCGAGACCCGCGGAGGCGGCCTCCTCGACCACGTACTGGATCGCCGGCTTGTCGACGACCGGCAGCATCTCCTTGGGAGTGGCCTTGGTGGCCGGCAGGAACCGGGTGCCGAGGCCTGCTGCGGGGATGACAGCCTTGCTGATCCGAGGGTGAGACTGAGTCATGCGCGCAACCTTATCCGGTGCCTTTGCAGTGAATCTGAGGCTCCGGTTAATTAGCTCTGATATGAGCGTATTGGAAGGGTACGGGAGCGACCTTTGAGTCACATCGGACGTCCTGGAGAGCCTGACAAGCGAATGTTGCGGCGAGAGTTCCTCGCGGTGAGGAACAGGTTGACGGCCGATGACGTGCGGGAATCCGCGACCGCGCTGGCCGGACGGGCGCTCGGGCTGCCCGAACTGGCGCGGGCGCGCACGGTGGCGGCGTACGTCTCGGTGGGGAGTGAACCCGGCACGCTCGCGCTCCTGGACGCGCTGCGCGCGCGGGGCGTGCGCGTCCTGCTTCCGGCGCTCCTGCCCGACAACGATCTGGACTGGGGCGCGTACACCGGGGCGGACTCCCTCGCCCGCGTCCGGCACGGCGGAAAGATGGCCCTCTTCGAGCCCTCCGGGGAGCGTCTGGGCCCGGACGCCGTGACCGGGGCCGACGTCGTGCTGCTGCCCGGCCTGGCGGTCGACGCGCGCGGCATGCGGCTGGGGCGCGGCGGCGGATCGTACGACCGGGTGCTGGCGCGCCTGGAGCGCGCGGGCGCCCACCCCGCCCTGGTGGTGCTGCTCTACGACTCCGAGATCGTCGAGCGCGTTCCCGAGGAGGTGCACGACCAGGCGGTGCACGCGGTGGTGACGCCGTCGGGTGTTCGCCGCTTCCGGGACGACGCGTGAGCCACGTCAGGTGAGCACATGCGAACGGGCCCTCCACGCACGCGTGGAGGGCCCGTTCGGCGATGCGCCGTCAGTGGCTCACGGCTTCAGTACCAGTGTGTCGCTCGTGTTCTTGTCGACAGCGTCCTTCGAGAAGGACCAGTCCAGCAGCTCGCCCTTGGCCCACTTGCCCGTCTGGTCGGTGTAGTGGGCGCTGTAGGCGTGTCCGGAGGCTCCGGTGAGGTTGATCCACCTGGACTTGTCGAGGTCGCCGAGGTTGACCACCATCCGCATCGACGGCACCCAGATGACGCCGTAGCCGCCGGCGGCGTTCCACCCGGTCGCGTTGACGGTGGCCTCGCCGCCGCTGAGCTTCCAGGGACCCCGGTTGAGGGCGTACCGCACGATGCCGGGGCCTTCGATGCCGAGCGTCTTGTTCTTCAGGAACAGGCGGTGCAGCCGGCCCCAGCTCCAGGTGTCGATGTCCTTGCCGAGCTTGGCGGTGAGCTCCCAGCGGGCGTCGATCATGGCGCGCTTGAACAGCTGGTCGCGGTTCTCCGCCTCGGGGCGGTCGCCCACCCCGGCGGGCGTCTTCCACCAGTCGCTCTTCTCGTCCTCCATGAGGTTGCGCACGACCTCGAACCAGCGGTCGCCACCGTCCGGCTGCGCCTGGTCGGCGTCGCGCTGACCGCACTCGCGGACGTTCTCCGTCTCGTCGGCGGGGCCGGTGGTGTTCACGGGTTCGACCCACAGGCACTGGCCCTTGACCCGCAGCTCCTTGGGCAGCTTGTTGCCGAAGGCGAGCTTGAGGATGTTGCGCCAGACCGAGTTGAAGTAGGCGGCGGCCGCCGAGTCGGCGTCCTGGGTGTAGTCCCAGCCCTCCAGCAGCTTCTGCGCCTCGCGGACGTCCTTGTCCTCGATGTCGATCTTCAGCAGCTTGGGCACGAGCAGCTTGGCGATCTCGCTGCTGTTGTCCAGCTGCATCTGGCGCATGTCGTCGGTGGAGATCTTGCCGCCGCCGTCGATCTTCGACTTGATCAGGTCGGTGATGCGCTGGCTGCGGGCGCCGTAGCCCCAGTCGGTGGTGAGCGTGTAGGGGTACTTGTCCTTGTCGATCACGGCCTGGTTGGCGGTGACGATGTACCCGCGCGCGGGGTCGTACTCGTAGGGGAGCCGGTCCTGCGGGATGTAGCCGGTCCAGCGGTACTTGGAGTCCCAGCCCGGCTGCGGGATCGAGCCGTCCACGCCCTGTGCGCGCGTGGGGATCTTTCCGGGGAGCGTGTAGCCGATGTGGTCCTTGGTGTCGGCGTAGACCAGGTTCTGCGACGGCACGTCGAACAGGGCCGCGGCCGCGCGGAAGTCGTTCCAGTTCGTCGCCTTGTCCATCGCGAACACGGCGTCCATGGAGGTGCCCGGGTCCAGCGCGGTCCAGCGCAGGGAGATGCCGTAGCCGTCGCCGCGGTCGGGTGCGGCGGTGTCGACGGTGGCCTTCTTGCCGACCTTGACCAGTTCGTCGTCGCGGTCGGACAGCAGGGGCCCGTTGTTGGTCTCCCGGACGACGATCGTCTTGGGCTCGCCGCCGGCGACCTTGATGGTCTCCTCGCGCGTGGTGAAGGGCTTCACCTTGTCGTCGTACAGGTAGCCGTTGCTGCTGAGCTTCTCCAGGTAGAGGTCGGTGACGTCGACGCCGGAGTTGGTCATGCCCCAGGAGATGTCCTGGTTGTGGCCGATGACGACGCCGGGCATGCCCGCGAAGGTGTAGCCGGAGACGTCGTACTGGCACTTGCTGGAGACGGTGCGGCAGTGCAGGCCCATCTGGTACCAGACGGAGGGCAGCGAGGCCGACAGGTGCGGATCGTTGGCCAGCAGCGGCTTGCCGGTGATGGTGTGCGAGCCCCCGACGACCCAGGAGTTCGAGCCGATGCCGTTGCCGTTCACGCCGACGGCCGCGGGAAGGTCCTCCAGGACGCCGTAGAGCCCCGAGAGCTGGCTCTGGAGGGCCGTGGTGCCCGAGGTGGAGGCGGTGCCCGCGGTGCCGCTCGTGGACGCTCCGGTGCCAGTGCCGGTGCCGGTACCGGTACCGGTACCGGTCCCTGTTCCCGTGCCTGTCCCCGTGCCCGAGGTGCCGCTGCCCTGCTCGAACGTCTTGGTCAGCTCGTCGTACTGGCCTTCCTGGACGATCGCCTTGTTGCGGCCGTAGGGGTAGCCCGGGTACAGGTCCTCGATCTGCTTGGGGCCGAGGCGGCTGGTGAGCAGGGCGCGGTCGATCTCGTCGTCCATGTTGCCGCGCAGGTCCCAGGCCATCGCCTTCAGCCAGGCGACCGAGTCGACGGGGGTCCACTGCTCGGGCTTGTAGTCGTTGACGAAGCCCAGCGCCGCGTACTCGAGGGAGATCTCCTCGCCGTCCTTGCCCTGCAGGTAGGCGTTGACTCCCTTGGCGTAGGCCTGGAGGTACTTCTTGGTGGAGGCCGACAGCTTGGTGTCGTACTCCTTCTTCGCGACCCGGTCCCAGCCGAGCGTGCGCAGGAACTCGTCCGTGTCGACCTGGCTCTTGCCGAACATCTCCGACAGGCGCCCGGAGGTCATGTGGCGGCGCACGTCCATCTCGTAGAACCGGTCCTGCGCCTGGACGTAGCCCTGCGCCATGAACAGGTCCTCGTCGGAGGCGGCGTAGATCTGCGGGATGCCGTAGCCGTCGCGCTTCACGTCGACCGGTCCGGACAGGCCCTCGAGCGTGATCGAACCCTTGGTCTGCGGGAAGGAGGCACGGACGGTGCTGATGGACCAGTACGCCCCGTAGGCGACGCCGCCGATGATGGCCAGTACCAGGACGAGGACGATCAGACGGGCTTTGCGCCCCTTTTTCCTGCCGGACTTGCCGGGCTTCTGACCCGATGAGGCGGTGGTGTTGGGGGGCATCGCTGTCCTTGCTGTCCTAACGCGAGCGGCAGGCGGGGCTGTGACTTTGAATGAGCGCTGGAGCAACCATAGGCGCAGGGCCCGACGCCACTTGACGCGGAGTCGGGTACCGGCACGGACGGACGTTCGATCTTGCCTGCCGGAGTGTCAAGAAATCGTCAAGAGTTAGGTAAGGTAACGAAGTACTTGGATGCGGAGACCCACCCCTTCGTGTCCTATGTACGTGAGCCCACGCGCGTGTGATGCCCGTGAGCCAGGGAAGGGAACAGCCACTGACCGTCCACGACCTCAACCAGCTCCTGCTCGTCTGCTCGCTCGTCCTGCTCGTCGCCGTCGCAGCGGTCCGGATCTCCTCGCGCAGCGGGCTCCCCAGCCTGCTCGTATATCTGGGCATCGGCGTCGCGATGGGCCAGGACGGCATCGGCGACATCCACTTCGACAACGCCGAGCTGACCCAGGTCATCGGATACGCGGCCCTGGTCGTGATCCTGGCCGAGGGCGGACTGGGCACGAAGTGGAAGGAGATCAAGCCCGCGCTGCCGTCCGCCACCGCGCTGGCGCTGGTCGGGGTCGCGGTGAGCGTCGGGGTCACGGCGACGGCCGCGCACTATCTCATCGGGCTGGAGTGGCGCCAGGCGCTCATCATCGGGGCGGTCGTGTCCTCGACGGACGCGGCGGCGGTCTTCTCCGTGCTGCGCAGAATCCCCCTCCCCGCGCGCGTGACGGGCACGCTGGAGGCCGAGTCCGGCTTCAACGACGCCCCCGTGGTCATCCTGGTCGTCTCCTTCTCCACCGCGGGCCCGGTCGAGCACTGGTACGCGCTCCTCGGCGAGATAACCCTGGAACTGGCCATCGGCGCCGCCATCGGCATCGCGGTCGGCCTGCTGGGCTCCTGGGGACTCAGGCACGTCGCGCTGCCCGCCTCCGGCCTCTACCCGATCGCCGTCATGGCGATCGCCGTGACGGCGTACGCGGCCGGTGCGCTGGCGCACGGCAGCGGCTTCCTCGCCGTCTATCTCGCCTCCATGGTGCTGGGCAACGCCAAGCTGCCGCACTGGCCCGCCACCCGCGGTTTCGCCGAAGGGCTCGGCTGGATCGCCCAGATCGGCATGTTCGTCCTGCTCGGTCTGCTGGTCACCCCGCACGAGCTGGGCGACGACGTGTGGCCCGCACTCGTCATCGGCCTGGTGCTGACCATGGTCGCGCGCCCGCTGAGCGTCGTGCTCTGCCTGACGCCGTTCCGGGTGCCGTGGCAGGAGCAGACCCTCATGTCCTGGGCCGGACTGCGCGGCGCCGTGCCCATCATCCTGGCGACGATCCCCATGGTGAACGGTGTCGACGGCAGCCGCCGTATCTTCAACATCGTCTTCGTCCTGGTCGTCGTCTACACCCTGCTCCAAGGGCCGACGCTGCCCTGGCTCGCCCGCCAGCTGCGGCTGGGCGGGGACGCGGAGGCTGCCGACCTCGGCATCGAGTCGGCGCCTCTGGAGCGGCTGCGCGGACACCTGCTGTCCGTCCTGATCCCCGACGGATCGAAGATGCACGGCGTCGAGGTCAACGAGCTGCGGCTGCCGGCCGGGGCCGCCGTCACCCTCGTAGTCCGCGAGGGAAAATCGTTTGTTCCGCTGCCCACCACGGTGCTGCGGCGCGGGGACGAGCTGCTGGTGGTCGCCACGGATCCCGTGCGGGACGCGGCGGAGCGACGGCTGCGCGCGGTGGGACACGGCGGAAAGCTGGCCGGGTGGCTGGGCACGAACGGGGAGACACCGCGGCGCTGACCGGGCGCCGACCGGGGCGGCGCGGCCCATGTCGTCAAAGGGTCCCGTCGAGAGATGTCGTTAAGGGGACGTTTCGTACGGTTCACACCACCGGTAATCGCAGGTGAACAAGGCCCATGGTGCTCGTTTTCACAGGCGCACCAGGCGTTGATCCCTGTACGATGAAGGCGCATTCTGATCGAACCAACTCTGCCTGACGCAGTGCTGGCGCGACCGTATGGCGGCCGAGACGCCCCTTCGCAGTGGGCCCGGTATCTACCGCAGTGCGCGCAAGAGGACAGCTCTCGGCGCCCCCGCACAGGCGCGCTACCAGGCGGCAGAAAGGCACGGGCCGTGGCATCCACGGTCACCGCACGCCCGGGATACGGGCAGCTGCTGCGCACGCGCGGCGCCTGGACGTTCCTGCTCCCCGGCTTCGCGGCACGTCAGCCGTTCGCGATGCTGACGATCTCCATCGTGCTGCTCGTGCAGCACACCACCGGCTCGTACGGCGCTGCAGGCGCCGCCGCGGCCGTCACCGGCGTCTCCATGGCACTGTTCGCGCCCTACAGCGGGCGCCTCGCCGACCGCCACGGGCAGCGCGCCGTACTGATCCCCGGCGTGCTCGTGCACACGGCGTCAGGTCTGACGCTGACGGCGCTCGCCCTCTCGCACGCGCCTCTGTGGGCACTGTTCGTCGCGGCCGTCCCCACCGGCGCCTCGGTGCCCCAGGTCGGTCCGATGGTGCGCGCCCGCTGGGGCGTGAAGCTCCAGGGCTCGCCCCTGATGACCACCGCAGCGGCGTTCGAGTCCGTCACGGACGAGCTGACCTTCGTCTTCGGCCCACTGCTGGCCACCGCGCTGTGCACCGCCGTCGACCCGGCCGCGGGCCTGCTCACGGAGTCGGCACTGACCCTGCTCGGCGGTCTGCTGTTCGCCGCGCAGAAGAGCACGCAGCCGCTGGTCACCCTCGACAGGCACGCACGCGTGGAGCACGGTTCCGCGCTGCGCGTGCCCGGCGTGCGCGTGCTGATCGTGACGTTCCTGGGCATCGGCTCCGTCTTCGGCGGCATGCAGGTCTCGCTGGCCGCGTTCACCGAGTCGATCGGCGAGCCCGGCCTGAACGGTGTCCTGTACGGCGTCTTCGCCGCGGGCAACATGCTCTCCGGGATCGTCTGCGGCGCCATCGCCTGGAAGGTGGCTCCGCAGCGGCGCCTCGTGGTCGGGTACGGCGCGCTCGCGCTGGTGGCCTCCGGACTGTGGGCCGCGCACTCGGTGCTCGCGCTCGCGGGGCTCGGCCTTCTGGTCGGCATGTGCATCGCGCCCGCGCTGATCACCGGCTACACCCTGGTCGAGAGCCTGGTGCCGGCCGGTGCCCGTACCGAGGCCTTCACCTGGCTGACCGGTGCGGTGGCGCTCGGCCAGGCGGCCGCCGTCACGGCTGCCGGACAGCTGGAGGACCGCTTCTGGACCGGTGCAGGATTCCTCGTCCCGATGGTCGGCACCTCGCTCGCCCTGGCGACCCTGTTGGCCCTCCGGTCACGCCTGACGACGCGCCCCCGGACCCGGACCGTCGCACGTGGCGTCGGTCACCGCGTGCCGGTGGCGGTGGACTGATCCTCGGGAATACGTCACTATGGACCATCGTTAGCACTCATTGAGTGAGAGTGCCAGGAGGAAGACAGTGCCGACCTACCAGTACCAGTGCACCGAGTGCGGCGAGGGCCTCGAGGCGGTGCAGAAGTTCACCGACGACGCTCTGACCGAGTGCCCGAACTGCCAGGGGCGCCTCAAGAAGGTGTTCTCCGCAGTCGGCATCGTCTTCAAGGGCTCCGGCTTCTACCGCAACGACAGCCGCGGCTCCTCGTCGAGCACCTCGCCGGCGTCGAAGCCGTCGACGTCCTCTCCGTCCACCTCGACATCGACGTCCTCGGACTCGAAGCCGTCGAGCACCGGCACCTCCTCCAGCAGCAGCACCTCCGCCGCTTAAAGACGCGCCCGCGGGACCCTGTCGTCGTACGACGACAGGGTCCTCGGTGTTTTCCGGAGCCCTTCTCTGCCCGCTGCCGGGGCCAGCTAGTGTGCGGGTCATGGCGAACGCAGAGATCGGCGTAATCGGCGGCTCGGGCTTCTACTCGTTCCTCGACGACGTGACCGAGATCCAGGTGGACACCCCGTACGGACCGCCCAGTGACTCCCTGTTCCTCGGTGAGATAGCGGGCCGTCGGGTCGCCTTCCTGCCCCGGCACGGACGCGGCCACCATCTGCCGCCGCACCGGATCAACTACCGCGCCAACCTGTGGGCGCTGCGGTCGGTCGGGGCACGCCAGGTACTCGGTCCGTGTGCGGTGGGCGGTCTGCGCCCCGAGTACGGGCCGGGCACGCTGCTCGTGCCGGACCAGCTGGTCGACCGTACGAAGTCCCGCGCGGGGACGTACTTCGACGGGCTGGCGCTGCCGGACGGCGGTGTGCCCAACGTGGTGCACGTGTCGCTGGCCGACCCCTACTGCCCCGTCGGGCGGGCGGCGGCGCTGAAGGCCGCGCACGGCCGGGACTGGGAGGCGGTCGACGGCGGGACCCTGGTCGTGATCGAGGGACCGCGCTTCTCGACGCGTGCCGAATCACTGTGGCACCGGGCGCAGGGCTGGTCGGTGGTGGGCATGACCGGCCACCCCGAGGCGTCGCTCGCCCGTGAACTCGAGCTCTGCTACACGTCGTTGACCCTGGTCACGGACCTCGACGCGGGCGCCGAGACCGGTGAGGGCGTCTCGCACGACGAGGTGCTGCGGGTGTTCGCGGCGAACGTGGACCGGCTGCGGGGAGTGCTGTTCGACGCGGTGGCCGCGCTGCCGGCGAACGAGGAGCGGGACTGCCTGTGCAGCACGGCGCTGGGCGGCATGGACCCCGGGTTCGAACTGCCGTGACGCTGTGGAGAACGGCACCCCGGCACGGGCGGAACTGCTCCTTCGGGTGAGGGAGTTGTCCACAACCGAGCGGTGATCCACCTGTCCCGGCGGGCGGTAGCGCGAGGCCCCATCGTGGTCCTGCAAGCCGATCCCTCCTGACAGGTGGTGGTTCCCCGTGTCCTTCGCTCCGTCTCCCCCGCCCTTCTCCCCCCTTGCTCCGCACCCGCCCGGCACCGACGCTCCCGCGACATGCGAGGTGCCGCACTTCGCTCCCGTGCGGGTGCGCGGCGGGCGGCATCAACTGGCCCGGCTCGTCAGGCATCGCCGACGGGCCGTGGCGGCGGGCCTGGCGGTCACCGCGGCCGCGCTGGTGGCCGTCGGTCCGGGCGACTCCGACGGGGCGCGCGGGCATCCCGTGGCCGCGCCGGTGCGGGAGCGTCGCGCCGTGGAGATGGTGACGGCACCGGTGCGGATCGCCGACGGAGCCACGGTGCTGCTGTTGCGGCCCGGTGACCGGGTCGACGTGATCGCCGCCGGGACGACGGCGACGGGAGGCGACGCCCGGGTGCTCGCGCGCGGGGTGCGGGTGAAGAAGGTGCCGGAGCCTGTGGAGGGTGCCGCGGAGAGCGGGGCGCTGGTCGTGCTCTCGGTGCCGCGTCCGGCCGCGGTGCGTCTCGCGGGCGCGAGCGCCACGGCACGACTGGCGGTGACACTGTGTTGAGCCGTGCGATCCGCCTGTTGCGCGGATTCCTGTCAAGTCCCTCGTTCGAGCTGCCCAATTGGACAGGGGCGCCTCGCGTTGACGTAGGTTGCGGAGCTGTTTGTTCCACAACCTGTGCGTGCGAGGAGAGTCCCCTAGGTGAGCGAGAAGAAGCCGAGCATCCTGGAGGGCTTCAAGGCCTTCCTGATGCGCGGGAACGTCATCGATCTGGCAGTCGCGGTGGTCATCGGCGCCGCCTTCACCAACGTCGTCAACTCGGTGGTGAAGGGCGTGATCAACCCGCTGGTCGGGGCGGTCGGCACCAAGAACCTCGACAGCTACAGCTCGTGTCTGAAGGACCCGTGCGAGGTGACGGCGGACGGCACCGTGGTGAGCGGCATCCCGATCAGATGGGGCACCGTGCTCGGCGCGACGCTCAGCTTCGTGATCACCGCGGCGGTCGTCTACTTCCTGATGGTCCTGCCGATGGCGAAGTACCTGGCCCGGCAGGAGGCCCGCAGGAAGGCAAAGGAGAACACGCAGGAGGTCATGGAGGTGACCGAGCTGGAGGTCCTCAAGGAGATCCGCGACGCGCTGGTCGCCCAGCGGGGGTCCGGTCACGACGGGCGGTGACGGACACGGTCCGCCTCCTTGGCCGGGCTGCCGTGCGGCTCGGTCAGAGGTGGTGGGGCGGCTTCTCGTCGAGGAAGCGCTTCAGGTCGGCCGCGCTGTCGGCGCCGGGCCGCTCGCCCCAGCCGTGGTCCGTGTCGTCCGAGGACTGCTGGTCCAGCGGGTCGTCGAAGACCAGCGACGGCTTCGGAGCGCGCGGCTCGGGGGCGGGGTCGGAAGCGGTGCTCATGTGTCCAGGGTACGACCCCGGGAGGCGACGGCCGTCCTGGTCGTTCCCGACGGCGGTCATGGTCCGCGCCGTCCGCATCTGCTGTGCTTGGACCCATGACGTCGTCCAGCTCCACTCCCTCCCCGGCGCCCCTGGGCAGGCTCACCGCCCGCGGCCGCGACGAGGCCCACCGGGTCGCCTCGCCCCTGGAACTCTTCTTCGACCTGTGTTTCGTCGTGGCCATCGCCCAGGCGGGCGTGCAACTCGTGCACGCCGTGGCCGAGTCGCACGCGGGCGAAGGGATCCTCAACTACGCGATGGTCTTCTTCGCCATCTGGTGGGCCTGGATGAACTTCTCCTGGTTCGCCTCGGCGTACGACAACGACGACGTCCTCTACCGGGTCGTCACCCTGGTCCAGATCGCCGGTGTGCTGGTGCTCGCGGCCGGGGTCTCCAAGGCGTTCGCGGACCATGACTTCCTCGTCGTCTGGCTGGGCTACGTGATCATGCGGCTCGCCATGTCGGCGCAGTGGCTGCGCGTGGCCGGATCGAGCGAGGGCCCGGAGAGGACGACGGCCCTGCGCTATGCCGGCGGCGTGCTGCTCTGCCTCGTCGGCTGGCTGGGGCTGCTGGTCCTGCCCGAGGGCGGGCGGCCCTGGGTGTTCCTGGTGATGGCGATCATCGAGATGTGCGTGCCGCGGTACGCGGAGAAGGACTTCGCCACCTCCTGGCACCCGCACCACATCTCCGAGCGCTACGGCCTGTTCACGATCATCGTGCTCGGCGAGACGATCGCCGCGGCCACCATCGCCGTGAAGTCGGGCGTGGAGGAGAACGACGCGCTCGGTGAACTGCTGCCGATCGCCATGGGTGGCCTGCTGATCGTCTTCTCCGCGTGGTGGATCTACTTCGCCGTGCCGATCCACGGCCATCTCCGCTCCAACAAGCAGGCCTTCCTGTGGGGCTACGGCCACTACCTGATCTTCGCCTCGGCGGCCGCGATCGGCGCCGGCCTGGAGGTCGCCGTCGAGCAGGCGGTGGGCAAGGCGCACATCTCCACGCTGGCCGCGTCGGCCGCAGTGACCCTGCCGACCGCGCTCTACCTGCTCACCGTGTGGGCCCTGCACTCGCGCCACTTCAAGGTCGGCATCGCCCAGCAACTGGTACTGCCGACCACGGCACTCCTGGTGATCCTCTGCACGTTCCTGGGCGACGGGGCCGTGCTCGCGGCGGGCATCGTCTCGGCGCTCGCGGTCGCGACCGGCGTGACGCTGACGGCGCGCACTTCGACCGGGGAGAGCAAGGAGACAGGTCCGGTCGTGTGACCTCCTGGGACGGCGCCGGTGACTGGACGAGACTGGTCCCATGACAGTTGACGCTCTGACCGACGTCACCGGCGTGCGCGTGGGACACGCGACGCGCGTCGGCGACGGCTGGCTCACCGGTACCACCGTCGTGCTCGCCCCCGAGGGCGGTGCCGTCGCCGCCGTGGATGTCCGCGGCGGCGGCCCCGGCACCAAGGAGACCGACGCCCTCGACCCGCGCAACGTCGTGCAGAAGGTCGACGCGATCGTGCTGACCGGCGGCAGCGCGTACGGGCTCGACGCCGCGTCCGGCGTGATGGCGTGGCTGGAGGAGCGGGGGCGCGGAGTGCCTGTCGGGGTGGATCCGGCGCACGTCGTTCCCGTCGTACCCGCCGCCTGCGTCTTCGACCTGGCGCGGGGCGGCGACTTCCGGGCCCGGCCCGATGCGGCCATGGGCCGGGCCGCGGTCGAGGCGGCCGCGGCGAGCGCGGTCGGCGCGGTGGTGCGGGAAGGGGGCGTGGGCGCGGGTACGGGGGCCGTGGTCGGGGCGATGAAGGGCGGAGTCGGTACCGCGAGCACCGTGCTCGACTCGGGGATCACGGTCGCCGCGCTGGTGGTGGCCAACGCCGCGGGCTCCGTGGTGGAGCCCGGAACGGGCATCCTGTACGGGGAGTTGCTCCAGGGACGCGTCGAGTCTCCGGACGCGCGCGTCCACGAGGCCGCGCGCCGGCGCCTCGCCGAGACCGCGGCGAAGAACGCGCCGCCTCCGCTGAACACCACGCTCGCCGTCGTCGCCACCGACGCGGCACTGTCGAAGGCGCAGGCGCAGAAACTCGCCGGAACGGCACACGACGGCATCGCGCGCGCCGTGCGGCCCGTGCACCTCCTCCACGACGGCGACACGGTGTTCACCCTGGCGACGGGGCAGCGCGCACTCGACTCCGAGCACCCGCTCGCCCTCAACCCTCTGCTGGAGGCGGGCGCCGACGTGGTGACGCGTGCGATCGTGCGGGCCGTGCGCGCGGCCCGGTCGGTGGACGGACCGGGCGGGACATGGCCGTCGTACGGGGAGTTGTACGGAGGACGGTGAAGGGGCAGTTGCACGGGGGCGGGTGACGGGGCTCGGGCGACCGTGTCGGGTGCCGGAGCCGGTGGTGGGTCGGCTCCGGCACCCGCCGGCCCGCGGGTGGCGCATTTCGTACGCACGATTGTCCCGGTTGTGTCACGTGATGACGTTCACGGCTGTCGGAGGGAACCCGACCGGTCATGGATTCGCTCTTTCTCCACGCATGGGAGCGGATCACGCACATCACACGAACCTGGAGTAGATCGTGACAACGCCGGACATATCAGCGCGGCGCACACTCGGGGCCTGTGCCGTCCTGGCGGTCGGCGCCCTCACCCTCACCGCCTGCGGGGGCGGCGCCGATGCCGGGAAGGACGACGGCAAGCCGGGCGGGGATTCCGCCAAGACGTCCGAGGCGAAGATCGCCATATCGGCCAAGGACGGTTCGACGGGTGCGTCGATCAACACGACGGGAGTGAAGGTCAGCGACGGCAAGCTGACCGACGTGAAGATGACCGTGGCGGGGACGGGGCAGTCGGTGCCGGGGTTCATCTCGGCGAACGGCGGCAGTTGGACGCCGAAGGAGCAGTTGGAACGCGAGACGAAGTACGAGATATCGGCCAAGGCGAAGGACCCCGACGGGCGGACCACCGCGGCCGACTCGACCTTCACGACGGTCAGCAAGGCCAACAGCTTCATCGGGACGTACACGCCGGACAACGGGACGACGGTGGGCGTCGGGATGCCGGTGTCGTTCACCTTCGACAAGGCCATCAGCGACAAGAAGGCCGTGCAGTCGCACATCACGGTCTCGTCCAGCAGCGGGCAGAAGGTCGTCGGGCACTGGTTCGGCTCGCAGCGCGTCGACTTCCGGCCCGAGGAGTACTGGAAGGCCGGCTCCAAGGTCACGATGAAGATCGACCTGGACGGCGTCGAGGGCGCGAACGACGTCGTCGGGGTGCAGAAGAAGACCGTCACCTTCACGATCGGGCGGTCGCAGGTCTCCACGGTCGACGCCGACACCCAGACCATGACGGTCGTGCGCGACGGGACGACCCTCAAGAAGGTCCCGATCTCGACGGGTGACGCCCAGAACACCACGTACAACGGCCAGATGGTGATCTCCGAGAAGTCCGCGAAGCTGCGCATGGACAGCCGGACGGTCGGCCTCGACAACGCCTACGACATCCCGGACGTGCCGCACGCGATGCGGCTCACGCAGTCGGGGACGTTCCTGCACGGCAACTACTGGTACAACAAGGCCAATCCGCCCTTCGGCCGGCAGGGCACCAGCCACGGCTGCGTCGGACTGCAGGACGTCCAGGGCGGGCAGGGCGACACGAACGCCAAGTGGTTCTACGACGAGTCCATCCTCGGGGACGTCGTGATCGTCAAGAACTCCCCCGACAAGACGGTGTCGCCGGACAACGGGCTCAACGGCTGGAACATGTCGTGGACCGAGTGGACCGCGGGAAGCGCCGCATAGGCGCCCGCTGAGCGCCGGGGCGCACGCGGGCGGCGGTGCGCCGCCCGGGGCGCCTTGACGCGGCAAGTACCTTCTGACCGGCGGTTTTTGACGGGGCTTCGGGTCGCGTGGGAACTTCTCACGCGGCCTGAGCGTTTTCTGTGCGCACGTTTTCTCGGTTCCCGGACATGATGTCCGACCGAGGGGCTACGGTATGCACCCACAAGGTGACATGCAGCAACGCCGGGAGAAACCTTGAGCGTTCCGTACGAGACAGCAGCGTACGAGCCACGCGAGTCGCCCGAGTCTCCGGAGGAGCACCTCGCGCGACTTCTCGGCCGTGCGCTGAACTCCTTCGAGCTGCCCGACGAGACGATACGGCGGCTCGACTGCGCGCTCGCGCACGACAGCTCGCTGCACTCCGCGCACCACAGCGCGGGGCTGCACCGCGAGACGTACCGCCACACCTGGCTGCTCGCCGACGGCTCGGCACTCACCCTCTGGGAGCTGGTTCACAACACCGCGCCGGGCAGCGTCCCGCAGCACGAGGTGTACGTCGACGAGGAGGAGCTGCGCGCGGCCACGGCGCGGCTGCCGCTGCCGCCGGACGCACCGGACTTCGAGCTGCCGGTGACGGTGCAGCTGTCGCCGGTCCCCGCGCCCCGGCACGCGTACGTGCCCGACGACTCGGCGGATCACGCGCGCCGGCTCCTGCGCCGCGCGGAGAACCCGGACCGGCCGGACGCGGCGACGGCGACGCTGCTGACGTCGGCGTTCGCGCACCAGATCACGCAGGCTTTCGGCAAGCCGTGCCGTGCGGGGCGGATCGGGCTGTGCTTCTCGCTCTACGAGCACGCGTTCCTGCTGCGCGACGGCAAGGAGATCTCCCTGTGGGAGGTCGAGCACACGGCCACGCCCGACGGGCGGCACATGTGCGAGGTGTACGTCTCCGAGGACGCGGCGCGCGAGGCGATGGAACGGCGCGCGGCCCGGGTCTCGTAACCCACCCCACGCATCCGAGGCTCCTGCCCCGCCTCAGCCGCTCGGTCAGCGGCCGTCGCTCAGCTGTCGTACCAGTCCCGCGAACGCGTCGTGCTCCGCCGGAGTCAGCTGTACGGACTCCAGTGCGGGGCCGGTCTGCCGCTGGTACGGGAGGGCCGGGAGGGAGGCGGAGGTCCGCCACAGGGCGGCCTCGCGGCCGCGGCGCAGGACGCGGGTCAGGCCGATCGCCCAGACGACGGTCGCCAGGGCGAGGACGGCCATGCCCGTCAGCTGGTAGATCGAGACGTGCTCAGGCATGCGCCCCAGTAGACACCACGGTCCGGGACTTTGACCCCGGACCGTGACGTATCTCGCAGGTGCCGTGAACAACTCACAGCCGCCCAAAGGGACACAGGGCCGATAAACGCTGCGGCCGGTGAAACGGCTGCGGCCGGTCGCAGCCCCGTCCCGCCAGGGTTGCGACCGGCCGGCCTTGCCTGGGCGGGCCAGGTGCGCCCGCCCACGCCTCCCGCCGCTTACGCCGCCACGGGCTGCTTCGCCTCCGCCGCCGGAACCGCCGCGGACTCGTCGGAGCCGGTGGCCACGCCGTCCGGGGCCGTCTTGCGCAGGCCCTTGAGGACGATGACCAGGCCTGCCGTGATCGCCGTACCGATGGCGATGGCCAGCAGGTAGAGAAGCGGGCTGCCGATCAGCGGGACCACGAAGATGCCGCCGTGCGGGGCGCGCAGCGTGGCGCCGAAGGCCATCGACAGGGCGCCGGTGACAGCGCCGCCCGCCATCGAGGCCGGGATGACACGCAGCGGGTCCGCCGCGGCGAACGGGATCGCGCCTTCGGAGATGAAGGAGGCACCGAGGACCCAGGCGGCCTTGCCGTTCTCGCGTTCGGTCTGGGTGAAGAGCTTCTTACGGACGGTGGTCGCCAGCGCCATGCCCAGCGGCGGGACCATGCCCGCGGCCATCACGGCGGCCATGATCTGCATCGCGGAGTCGCTGGGGTCCTGGACGGCGATGCCGGCGGTGGCGAAGGCGTACGCGACCTTGTTGACCGGGCCGCCGAGGTCGAAGCACATCATCAGGCCGAGCAGGACGCCGAGCAGGACGGCGTTGGTACCGGAGAGGCCGGAGAGCCAGTCCGTCATGCCCTTCTGGGCCTCCGCGATGGGCTTGCCGATCACGACGAACATCAGGAAGCCGACGACGATCGAGGAGATCAGAGGGATCACCACGACCGGCATGATGCCGCGCATCACCGGCGGGATCTTGATCCGCTGGATCGCGAGGACCACGCCACCCGCCAGCAGGCCGGCGGCCAGACCGCCGAGGAAGCCCGCGGCGATGTTGGAAGCGATCATTCCGCCGACGAAGCCGGGGACGAGACCCGGGCGGTCCGCCATGCCGTAAGCGATGTATCCGGCGAGGACGGGGATGAGGAAGCCGAAGGCGACCTGACCGATCTGGAGCAGCAGGGCGCCCCAGCTGTCGACCTGGGTCCAGGAGAAGTGCTCCATGACCGAGGGCGCCTTGGTGATCTCCCAGCCGCCGATGGCGAAGCCGAGAGCGATCAGCAGACCGCCCGCCGCGACGAACGGGACCATGTAGCTCACGCCGGTCATCAGCCACTTGCGCAGCTTGGTGCCGTAGCCGTCGCCGGACTCACCGGCCCGCTCGACCGGCGTACCCGCGGCGCCCCCCGTCACCTCACCGCGCGCCGCCTTGCCGCGCACGTCGCCGATCAGTTCCGCGGGACGGTTGATGCCCGCCTTCACGCCGACGTCGACGGTCGGCTTGCCGGCGAAACGGTCCTTGTCGCGTACGGGTACGTCATGGGCGAAGATCACGCCGTCCGCCGCAGCGATGACGGCCGGGTCGAGCCGGGTGAAGCCGGCCGAGCCCTGCGTCTCGACGACGAGTTCGACGCCCGCCTCGCGGCCCGCCTTCTCCAGCGACTCGGCCGCCATGTACGTGTGGGCGATACCGGTCGGACAGGAGGTGACGGCGACGATCCGGAAGGGGTGCTCGCCCTCGCCGGGAGTGTTGCCCGTGGCGGCGTCGGAGGAGGCCGCCCCCGACGCCGCCACGGAGTCTGCGGAGGTGTCCACGGAGGCACCCACGGCGCTCTTCGCGCCCTCGGAAGCACCGCCCGAGCCCTCGGAGGCGTCCGCGCCCCCGGCGTCCGGCGCGTCCCCGCGGATCAGCGCCGCCGCGCCCGCCGCGTCCCCCGCCGAGCGCAGCGCGTCGGTGAACTCGGAGTTCATCAACTGCCGCGCCAGCGAGGACAGGATCGTCAGATGGGCGTCGTCGGCACCGGCGGGCGCCGCGATCAGGAAGATCAGGTCGGCGGGACCGTCCGGCGCGCCGAAGTCGATCCCGGCCGCACTGCGCCCGAAGGCGAGCGTCGGCTCGGTGACGTGCTCGCTGCGGCAGTGCGGGATGCCGATGCCGCCGTCGAGACCGGTCGGCATCTGTGCCTCGCGGGCGGCCACGTCGGCGAGGAAGCCCTCCAGGTCGGTCACCCGGCCCAGGGTCACCATGCGCTGGGCGAGGGCGCGTGCCGCCGCTTCCTTGGTGTCGGCGGACAGGTCGAGATCGACCAGGTCCGCGGTGATCATGTCGCTCATCGCGGGCTCCTTCGCACGCGTGTCGCCCGGGGGGAGAGGTGGGCGAGGGCGGGGGTGGGGACGGGGGTACGGGTGGGGAAACAGGGGGTGGTGGGGGCGGAACCGGGGAAGCCCCGCCCCCACCGGGCGGCAGGGCGGCTCAGGTGGCCCCGCCTCCCACAGGCCGCGGCGAGTAACGGGGAGCCTCGCCGCTTCATGGCCGGTCCATCGGGGAGCGCGCCGCGCGCCATGGGCGCCGGCACCGTCGTACCTGTGCCGCGCGCCACCGGCGCCGACACCGTCGTGGAAGCCGTCAGGTCGTTCATGACACCGGCTCCTTCAGCACACGGTCCACGGGCACCTCGGATGTCACCGAGACCGCGGCCGGGTCCAGGTCGTCCGGCGTCGGCATCACGCTGCCCGGCAGCTGTACCGCCGCCGCGCCGTGCGCGACCGCCGAGGCCAGGGCCTTCGGGCCGCTGCCGCCGGCGATCAGGAAGCCGGCCAGGGAGGAGTCGCCGGCGCCCACGTTGCTGCGGACGACGTCCACCCGCGCGCTCGCGAACCAGGTGCCCGCGCCGTCCACGAGCAGCTGTCCGTCCGCGCCCAGGCTCGCGAGCACGGCACGTGCGCCCATCTCGCGCAGCTCCTCGGCCGCCTTCACCGCGTCGCCCACGGTCGACAGGGGGCGCCCGACGGCTTCCGCGAGCTCCTCCGCGTTCGGCTTCACCACGTCGGGCCGCTCACGCAGCGCCTCCAGCAGCGCCCGCCCCGAGGTGTCCAGCGCGATCCGCGCGCCCCCGGCGTGCGCCCGCGCGACCACCTCGGCATACCACGACGGCCCGAGCCCCCGCGGCAGGCTCCCGCAGCACGCGATCCAGTCCGCGTCGCGCGACTGCGTCCGCACCGTCTCCAGGAGCAGCTCCTGCTCCTGCGCCGACAGCTCGGGACCCGGCGCGTTGATCTTCGTGAGCACCCCGTCCGCCTCCGCGAGCGCGATGTTCGAGCGGGTGGCGCCCGCGACCGGGACCGGCGCGACCTCGATGCCCTGGGCGTCGAGCAGATCCGCCACGAGCGCCCCCGGCGCACCGCCCAGGGGCAGTACGGCGACCGTGCGCTGCCCGGCGGCCGCCACGGCGCGCGAGACGTTCACGCCCTTGCCGCCGGGGTCCATGCGCTCGCCGGTCGCGCGGATGACCTCGCCGCGCTCCAGTGACGGAACCTCGTACGTGCGGTCCAGGGACGGGTTCGGGGTGACGGTGAGGATCATGCGCGCACTACTTCCGTGCCGCCGCGTTCGATCGCGAGGGCGTCTTCGGGGCTCAGCCCGCTGTCGGTGATCAGCAGGTCCACGTCGCTCAGGTCGCCGAAGCGGGCGAAGTGCTCCTGGCCGTGCTTGGCGGAGTCGGCGAGCAGCACCACGCGGCGGGCGGCGGCCACGGCCGCCCGCTTCACCGCGGCCTCGGCGAGGTCGGGGGTGGTCAGACCGTGGTCGGCGGAGAAGCCGTTGGCCGCCACGAAGAGGACATCGGCCCGGATCTCGCCGTACGCGCGGAGCGCCCAGGCGTCAACGGCCGCGCGCGTACGGTGCCGCACGCGCCCCCCGACGAGGTGGAGCTGGATGCCGGGGTGGTCCGCGAGGCGGGCCGCGATCGGCAGGCTGTGGGTGACGACGGTGAGGGAGGCCTCCAGCGGGATGGCGGCGGCGAGGCGCGCCACCGTCGTGCCGGCGTCGAGGATCAGGGTGCCCTCGGTCGGCAGTTCCGCGAGGGCGGCCTTGGCGATGTGGTCCTTCTCGTCGGCCGCCGTCGTCTCGCGCTCGGCGAGGTCCGGCTCGAAGTCGAGGCGCCCGGCGGGGATGGCACCGCCGTGCACCCGGCGGAGCAGGCCCGCGCGGTCGAGGGCCTTGAGGTCCCGGCGGATCGTCTCCGCGGTGACCTGGAACTCCTCGGCCAGCGACACCACGTCCACCCGCCCGCCGTCACGCGCGAGCCGGAGGATCTCCTGCTGCCGTTCCGGTGCGTACATGTCCGTTCGCCTCCGCCTCACCGTCCGGTCGCTCCCGACCGATGCCCGAACTTGTGGTTCAGCACGGGAGGCTACGCCCGGATTTCCGGAAAGTAAACAGGTTCGGGCATCATCCGGACATGAACGGGCGCGAAGGTCGGGCATGAACGGACGTCCGGCCCGCCCCCGGACCATCCGTCGGGCCTGCTCACGGCAGACGGAAGGCCCGGCGCCCCGGGTGGAACCCAGGTGCCGGGCCTTTTCCCCCGCCTTCAGACGAGCTCCGGCTCCTTCTCCCCCACGGGACCCGCGGGACCCGCGGAGGTGCCCGCCGCCTCGGCCCCCTCCAGGTGCTGCACCGCCCGCTTCGGCAGCGCGAACATCAGCAGGAAGATCACGCCCATCACCGCGGCCACCCACCACAGCGCGTGCTGGAAGGCGTTCACGAAGGCCGGGCCCACGTCGACGGGCCGCAGATCGTCGTCGATCGTGCCGAAGAAGACCACCGAGACCAGGCCGAGTCCGAGCGCGTTGCCCATCTGCTGCACGGTGTTGATCAGCCCCGACGCCGAGCCGGCGTGCTCACGCGGGACGCCCGAGAGCACCATGTCGGTCAGCGGGGCGAAGATCAGGCCCATACCGACGCCCATCACGACCAGGGGCAGGGCCATCTGCCAGGGGGCGATGGACATGCCGTAGCGGTCGGCCTCCCAGAGGTAGAGCAGCACACCCGCCGCCAGGGTGAGCGCGCCCGCCTGGAGCACCTTGCGGCCGAAGCGCGGAACCAGCTTCTGCACGGACAGGCCGGCCGCCACGGAGACCGCGATCGAGAAGGGGACGCCGGTCAGACCCGCCTTCAGCGGACGCCAGCCCAGACCGGTCTGCATGTAGAGCGTCCACACCAGGAAGAAGATGCCGAGCGCGATCCCGAACACGGTCTGCACCGCGATGCCCGCCGCGAAGCTCTTCACCTTGAACAGCGACAGTTCGACCAGCGGGGAGCCGTCCCGCGCGCTCTTGCGCCGCTCGTACGCCACCAGCGCACCGAAGACGAGGACCGCACCGCCCATCGACAGATGTCCCCACAGCGGCCAGTCCAGCTCGCGGCCGCGGGTCAGCGGGTAGAGCAGCATGAGCAGGCCCAGCGTCACCAGGGCGACGCCCACCAGGTCCAGCTTCAGCGCGCGCGGCGCCCTGGACTCGGTGATGTAGCGGCTGCCGAGGATCAGACCCGCGATGCCGACCGGCAGGTTGATGAGGAAGATCGGGCGCCACTCCAGGCCGAACAGGTTCCACTCCGTCAGCAGCGCCCCGAGCAGCGGTCCGGACACCGCGCCCAGGCCCACGATCGCGCCGAAGAGCCCGAACACCTTGCCGCGCTCGTGGGCCGGGAACGTCGCGTGCACGATCGACAGCACCTGCGGCACCATCAGCGCCGCCATGCCGCCCTGCAGGATCCGCGCGGCGACCAGCATCTCCGGGTTCGCGGCGAAACCGCACAGCGCGGAGGCGACGGTGAAGCCGCCGATGCCGACGAGGAACAGCCGCTTGCGGCCGTGGATGTCGCCGAGCCGTCCGCCGGTGATGAGACCGGCGGCGAAGGCGAGCGCGTAGCCGGCGGTGATCCACTGGATCTGGCTGACGGACGCGCCCGCCTCGGCCTGGATGGACGGAATCGCGATGTTGACGATCGTGACGTCGACGAGGTCCATGAAGGCCGCGGTCATCACGATCGCGAGGGCGAACCAGCGACGGCGGTCGGGCTGCGACGGCTGGCTTGTCGGGCTGTCCACAAGGGGTTCGGTGGAGGTCATGGCTCGAAGCTACGACCGCATTAGGTCAGGTCGTGTCCTAGTTCTACGGCATCCTCGAACTCATGACGACGGACACCCCGGCACGGCTGCTCCAGCTCCTCTCCCTCCTCCAGACCCCGCGGGAATGGCCGGGAGGCGAGCTCTCCGATCGCCTCGGCGTCTCCCGCCGTACCGTGCGGCGCGACATCGACCGGCTGCGCGAGCTGGGCTATCCCGTGCAGGCGACGAAGGGGGCCGACGGCGGCTACCGGCTGGTCGCGGGGAAGGCGATGCCGCCCCTGGTCCTCGACGACGAGGAGGCGGTGGCGATCGCGGTGGGGCTGCGGGCCGGGGCCGGGCACGCGCTGGAGGGCGTCGACGAGGCGTCGGTGCGGGCGCTGGCGAAGCTGGAGCAGGTGCTGCCGTCCCGGCTGCGTCACCGGGTGTCGACCCTGCAGGCCGCGACCACACCGCTGACCAGCGGGGACGGGGCGAGCATCGCGCCGGAGACGCTGACCGTGATGGCCTCCACCGTGGCCGGTCACGAGCGGCTGCGGTTCGCCTACCGGGCGAAGGACGGGGCCGACTCGCGGCGCGTGGTCGAGCCGTACCGGCTGGTGTCGACGGGGCGGCGGTGGTACCTCGTCGCCTACGACCTCGATCGCGCCGACTGGCGGACCTTCCGGGTCGACCGGGTGAGCGAGCCGTTCGCGACCGGGGCGCGGTTCGCTCCGCGGGAGCTGCCGACGGGAAGCGCGGCGGAGTATCTGCGGCAGTCGATGTACCGGTGGCAGGAGACGTACGCGATCGACGTGACCTTCGAGGCGCCGGCCTCCCACATCGCGGCGCGGCTGCCGAAGTGGTTCGGGGAGCCGGAGGAGCTGGGGGAAGGGCGGTGCCGGCTGCGGGCGACCGTGGGCGATGCCGTGGAGTGGCTGGCGGTCCGGCTGGCGATGGTGGACTGCGAGTTCACGGTGCGGGAGCCCGAGGAGCTCGTGCGGTGCGTACGGGACCTGGGCGGGCGGCTGAGCCGGGCGGCGGGTGGGTGACCCGGCCGGGCCGAACCGCACCCGGGGCGGACGGCGCCGCGGCATGCTGGACGGCGGGCTTCCCCGTACCTGAACTCCGGGGATGCCCGCCGGATGGCAGATTGTGTCACATGGGCATAGCTTGCCGGTGTGAGCGGGCCCACGCGGCCGCCCGCTCCCGGGGAGGCCGCCGTCCCGAAAAGGGCAGAGCCGGACTCCGGCACCCGGGGGGAGAGCGCCGAAGTCCGGCTCGCGGAGAGTCCCGGCGCCGGGGGGAGTGCGGCGGGACTTGGTCTAGGGCCCGGACTGTCGCCCGGGACCCGAACTCATGGGCCCTGAAGTCTTTTTCCCAGGGTCCTGCCTGTTGAAGCGGCCTGACACCGCCGTGTTTGCGCCTTTCACGACCCGGCGCACGCGGGCACACGGCTCTTGAGGCGAGCCGTGTCCCAGCCCTTACGCCGCCGCGTCGAACCCGGTGTCCCGGGCGAGCTTCTTCAGCTCCAGCAGCGCGTGCTTCTCGATCTGCCGGATGCGCTCGCGCGTCAGCCCGTGCTCCTTGCCGACCTCGGTCAGCGTGCGCTCCCGGCCGTCCTCGATGCCGTAGCGCATCTTGATGATGGAGGCCGTGCGCTGGTCGAGGCGGCCGATCAGGTCGTCCAGCTCCTCGCTGCGCAGCAGCGTCAGCACCGACTGCTCCGGGGAGACCGCGGAGGTGTCCTCGAGCAGGTCGCCGAACTGGGTGTCGCCGTCGTCGTCCACCGCCATGTTCAGCGAGACCGGGTCACGGGCCCAGTCCAGCACGTCGACCACGCGGTCGGCGTTGGAGCCGAGCTCGGCGGCGATCTCCGCCGGCTCCGGGTCGCGGCCGTGCTCGCGGTTGAACTCGCGCTGCACGCGGCGGATCCGGCCCAGCTCCTCGACCAGGTGGACGGGGAGGCGGATGGTGCGGGACTGGTCCGCTATCGAGCGGGTGATGGCCTGCCGGATCCACCAGGTCGCGTACGTCGAGAACTTGAAGCCCTTGCGGTAGTCGAACTTCTCGACCGCGCGCACCAGACCGGCATTGCCCTCCTGGATCAGGTCGAGCAGGGGCAGACCGGCACGGGGGTAGCGGCGCGCGACAGCGACGACCAGACGGAGGTTCGAGCGGATGAAGACGTCCTTGGCCCGCTCGGACTCGTCGACCAGCGCCTCGAGCTCCTCACGGGTGGCGTCCGCCTTGGACTCCTCGAATCCGTCGAGGAGCTGCTGGGCGAACACACCCGCCTCGATGATCTGTGACAGCTCGACCTCCTTGGCGGCGTCGAGCAGCGGCGTACGCGCGATCTCGTCGAGGTACATGCCGACCAGGTCGCGATCGGCGATCTCGCCGCCATGGGCGCGAACACTGCTTGCCGCGTCGGTCCCGCCATTGGCGGACTTACGACGGGCGACGGCACGGGTTGCCATGCGTGCTCCCTTGCGATGGTGGGCTGGCGGGTGGTCCTGTCGGGGCCTGGCACCGTCCTGGCACTGTCCTCGGGTGCCCTGCTTCCGATGGAAACAACGACTGGAATCAGGACAGAATTCCCCACCCGCTCGCCTATTTTTCTGATCATGCAGTACCCTGTCCGGCCACACGGGGAGGCCAGTTGATGACAGAGCGTGCAGAGGTGCAGGTCAGGCCGGGAGTCGAGGGTGACCTCACGGCCCTCACCGACATCTACAACCACTACGTACGTGAGACGCCGATCACCTTCGACACCTCCGTCTTCACTCCGGAGGAGCGCCGCCCCTGGCTGCTCTCCCACCCTGAAGACGGTCCGCATCCCCTAAAAGTTGCCGCGGACGCGGACTCACAGGAAATTCTGGGCTACGCCACATCCAGCCCGTTCCGCGCGAAGCCCGCCTACGCGACCTCGGTCGAGGTGACGGTCTACCTCGCCCCGCACGCGGGCGGCCGCGGTATCGGCACGCTCCTCTACAAGGCCCTGTTCGAGTCGCTGGCCGCCGAGGACGTCCATCGGGCCTACGCCGGGATCGCCCAGCCCAACGAGGCCTCGCGGCGGCTGCACGAGCGCTTCGGCTTCCGGCACGTCGGGACGTACCGCGAGGTCGGGAGGAAGTTCGGCCGCTACTGGGACGTGGCCTGGTACGAGAAGGAGCTGTGAGCGGGTCTCAGCCGAACTGCACGGACCGCTTCGCCAGGCCCAGCCAGAACCCGTCGATCACCGACTTCTGGTCCCCCAGCTCACCGGTCGCTTCGGCGGCCCCCATCGTCACGAACAGGGGTGCGAAGTGCTCGGTGCGCGGGTGGGCGAGGTGGCCGGCCGGGGACTTGTGGAGGAAGTCGAGCAGGGAGTCCACGTCGCCCTTGTCCAGCGCGTGGTGGCCCCAGTCGTCGAACTCCGCCGACCACGCGGGGATGCCGCCCTGGCGCAGCGCGGCCAGGTTGTGGGTGAAGAACCCGGAGCCCACGATCAGCACGCCCTCGTCGCGCAGCGGGGCGAGCTTGCGCCCGATCTCCATGAGCCTGACGGGGTCGAGGGTGGGCATGGAGATCTGCAGGACCGGGATGTCGGCCTCGGGGAACATCTCGACGAGCGGGACGTAGGCGCCGTGGTCGAGGCCGCGGTCCGGGATGTCCTGGACGGGGATGCCCGGGGCGCGCAGCAGCTTGCGGACGGACTCGGCGAGTTGCGGGGCGCCGGGAGCCGCGTACTTCACCTGGTAGTAGTGCTCGGGGAAGCCCCAGAAGTCGTAGACGAGCGGGACCGTCTCCACCGCGCCCAGCGCGAGGGGGGCCTCTTCCCAGTGCGCGGAGACCATGAGGATCGCCTTGGGGCGCGGGAGGTCCGCGGACCAGGCGGCGAGCTGGCCGGGCCAGACCGGGTCGTCGGCGAGGGGTGGGGCGCCGTGGCTGAGGTAGAGCGCGGGCATGCGTTCCTGGATGGCGGCGGACATGGCGCGGTTCCCTCCGGACGATGTTGCTTGAAGTCTAAAACGTCTGATGAAAAAAGTGTACGTCGAACTTGTTTAACATTCAAGGAGAGCTCTCGTACGATGGGACATATGAACACGGCATCTCCATCCCCGACCGCTGAAGAGCCACGCTGGCTGACCGCCGAGGAGCAGCTCGTCTGGCGCTCCTACGTCCATGCGACCACTCTTCTCGAAGACCATATGGACCGCCAGCTCCAGCGTGACGCGGGCATGCCGCACATCTACTACGGCCTTCTCGTCAAGCTCGCCGAGTCCCCGGAGGAGCGGCTGCGCATGACCGAGCTGGCCATGCACGCCAAGATCACCCGTTCCCGGCTCTCGCACGCCGTCGCCCGCCTGGAGAAGAACGGCTGGGTCCGGCGCGAGGACTGCCCCTCCGACAAGCGCGGCCAGTTCGCGGTGCTGACGGAGCAGGGCCGGGAGCAGCTCGCGCAGGCCGCGCCGGGCCATGTGGCCGTCGTACGCAACGCCGTGTTCGACCGGCTCACCCCGGAACAGCAGAAGTCCCTCGGCGAGATCATGCAGATCGTCGCCGAGGGACTCCAGCCCAACGAAGCGGGTGCGGACCTGCCCTGGCTCCGCTGAGCCGCTCACTCAGCACAACCAGGGCAGATCCTGGGGTCCGTACGTGCGAAGCGTCCCCGTCCCCGCACGTACGAACGGCCCGAAGGGGTACGACCTCACGGTCGTCGCCGGTGACTCAGTGAGCCACGACCGGTACCGGCAGCTCGTTCTCCGCGCCTTCGCCGGAGCCGGTCACGGCCGACATGTCCGGCTTGCCGGCGTTGACCAGGACCACCACGATGGCCGCGGCGAGAGCCAGCATGCCGACGGCGAACCAGATCGCGTTGGTGTAGCCGTGCACCTGGCCCTGGAGCTGGACCAGCTGCTGCTGCGAGCGGGTGCTCGCGGAGCCGATGTGGTCGCTGATGTAGGAGGTCGTGGCCGACGCGGCGATCGTGTTCAGCAGAGCCGTACCGATCGCGCCGCCCACCTGCTGCGAGGTGTTGACCATCGCGGAGGCGACACCGGCGTCACGGGGCTCGACGCCCAGGGTGGCCAGGGACATGGCGGGCATGAACGCCGTACCCATGCCGAGACCGAGCAGCAGCATCGCGGGCAGGATGATCGAGGCGTACGACGAGCCGATCTCCAGCTGCGTCATGAAGAGCATGCCGATCGCGGCGACCAGGAAGCCGGGGCCCATCAGCGCGCGGGCCGGCAGCCGGGTCATCAGGCGGGTGCCGATCTGGGTGGAGCCGACCATCATGCCGACGATCATCGGCATGAAGGCGAAGCCGGTCTTGATCGGCGTGTAGCCCTTCACGATCTGCAGGTAGTAGGTCAGGAAGAGGAAGGTGCCGAACATCGCGATGATCGCGATACCGAGCGAGAGGTAGACACCGCCGCGGTTGCGGTCGGTGACGACGCGCAGGGGCAGCAGCGGGGCCTTGACCTTGGCCTCGGTGATGACGAAGGCGATCAGCAGCACCGCGGAGGCGACGAACATGCCCACGGTCGTGGAGTCGCCCCAGCCGTTGGACTCGGCGCGGGTGAAGCCGTAGACCAGCGCGACCAGGCCCAGGGTGGAGAGCAGGACGCCGGGTATGTCGAGCGGGTTGCGGTTGCGGCCGCCCTCGGGCTCGCGGATGACGAAGTACGCGCCGAGCGCGGCGACGATCGCGAACGGGATGTTGACGAAGAACGTCCAGCGCCAGTTCATGTACTCGGTCAGCACACCGCCGAGGATGAAGCCCACGGCGCCACCGCCACCGGCGATCGCACCGTAGATGCCGAACGCCTTGGCACGCTCCTTGGCGTCCGTGAACATCACGGCGAGCAGGGAGAGCGCGGCGGGCGCGAGCAGGGCACCGAAGACACCCTGGAGGGCGCGGGCGCCGAACATCATCGCCTCGTTGGTGGCGGCACCGCCGAGCGCGGAGGCCGCGGCGAAACCGATCAGACCGACGACGAAGGCGTTCTTGCGGCCCCACAGGTCGGCGATCCGGCCGCCGAACAGGAGCAGACCGCCGAAGGCGAGCGCGTAGGCCGTGACGACCCACTGCCGGTTGCCGTCGGAGATGCCCAGGTCGGTCTGGGCGGAGGGCAGGGCGATGTTCACGATGGTCGCGTCGAGGACGACCATCAGCTGGGCGAGCGCGATGAAGATGAGCGCTTTCCAGCGGTTGGGGTCGCCGGTGACGGCGGCCGAGCCGGGAGCCTTGGAGGTTGTTTCAGACATGGGGTTACCCACTTCGGGACTTCGTGACGGAAAAAAGGAGTGGCAAGGGGACGGTCCGTCGTCGATGACGGCCGGTGAACGTCGGTCTTCTTGACTGCTGTGAAGCTCTGAACTAATCGGTCAGGCCTGGCGCAGGTCCTCCATGGTCATGGCCGTGCCCGGCAGGACGGAGCGGGCCGGGGCCCGCAGTCCGTCGAGGAACAGCTGCAGATGGCGGTGGACGAAGCGGTCGGTGTTGAGGCAGGCGGCACCGAACGGGGGCCGGCTGAGCTGGGCCACGACGATCATGAGGTCGCCGGACTCCACGTCGGTGCGGAGCTGTCCGGCCGCCTTGGCGCGGTCCATGAGCTCCACGATCAGCTCCTCGCACCGCAGCCGCGCTGCCTCCAGGTCCGGGTGGTTCTGGTCGAAGGTGCTCTGGATCATCGGGCACAGTGCGCTGACCCGCTCGTCGGCGGAGGTGTGCACGAAGCGTTCCAGAGCCTCGAAGGCGTCCCCGGTCTCGGCGAGCGCGAGCTCGGCCGCCTCCGTCGTCCGGTCCATGACGGAGCAGACGACCTCGCGGACGAGTGCGTCGCGGTCGGGGAAGTTGCGGTACACCGTGGCGTTTCCGACGCCGGCGCGGCGGGCGATCTCGTCGAGCGGCACATCCGGGCCGAACTCGGTGAACATCTCCTGGGCGGCGGTGACGATGCGCTCCCGGTTGCGCAGGGCGTCGGCGCGGGGCCGGGTCACCTTCTTCTGCACAGTGGTCGCGGTCACGGTGTGCTCCTCGGGCAGGTGGTTGGCGATCCGGGGAGGCTTTCCCCGTTTCGCGCGGACACAGGTCTAAACGGGGAGACGCTCCCCGGTTATTTCAGGTTGAGGGAGAGTTTTCATGTGACCTGAGTCACAAGACCCGATCCGAGAAACCCACGTTCGGTCTCCTCCAGCGCGCGCCCCCGCATCCCTTCGACACAGGGTGATCGAAAGGGTGCAGCCCGTGGAACCGCGGCTGCCGTGGACGGAGAGGGCCGTGCATGCAGCAGACCAGCCGTCGGATACGTCCGCGCCGCCTGGCCGCCCTCGTGTCGGTGACCGCGCTGACGCTCGGGGTGTGCACCTCGGCCGGCACCGGACACCTCAGGGCGCTGCCCACGCCGGCCGGAGCCGGACCGATCGCGCTGGCCCGCAGCTCGGCCCACGGCCCCTGCATGATCCGCGGCACCGCCGCCGTCCAGATGTCGGAGGGCCTCCCGACCCCCGGCGGCTACTCCCGCTCCACCGGCACCGTCCGCGCCCTCACCCTGATGATCGACTTCTCGGACGCGCCCGGCCGCGGCAGGGCCCTTGACCGCTTCGACGAGTTCTTCCCGCAGACCCAGGACTGGTTCCGCACCAGCTCCTACGGCCGCCTCGACTACCGCGCCGAGACACCGATCCCCGGGTGGCTGCGCATGCCGAAGTCCTTCGCGTCCTACGGCATAGAGCGCGGCGCCCCCTTCGACCCCGGCTACCGGGACCTGGTCCAGGACATCGTGGCCGCCGCCGACCCGAAGGTGGACTTCCGGTCGTACGACTTCCTGAACGTGCTCGTCACCCCGAACGCCGGCCCCTCCGCGCTGGACACGGTCCTGTCGGTGACCTTCGCCGGCAACCCGGACGCCCCGGTCGCCGACGGCGTCCCGGTCGCCAACGCGTCCTTCGTCTACTCCCGCCAGGACGACGGCTCCGGCTCCTACGCGCGGACCGGCTACCGCGTCCTGCCCCACGAGAACGGCCATGTCTTCGGCCTGCCCGACCTCTACACGGCCAACGGCGGGGGCGCGGTCGGCCACTGGGACATCATGAGCGAGGACTGGGGCGCCAACAACGACCTCCTCGGCTGGCACAAGTGGAAGCTGGGCTGGCTGGACGCCTCCCAGGTCAGCTGTGTGACGACGCCGGGCACGACCGAGTACACGCTGACCCCGCTGGCCCGCGAGGGCGGCGCCAAGCTGCTCTTCGTCCCGGTCAGCGGGCGCACCGGATACGCCGTCGAGCTGCGTACCCGCGAGGGCAACGACGAGGCCGTGTGCCGGCCCGGCCTGCTGATCTACAAGGTCGATGCGGACGTGGACACCGGCATGGGACCGGTGACGGTCCACGACTCCGAGCGCGACTCCGGCGGCTGCACGCGCAGCCCGAACGTCCACGCGGAGCTCTCCGACGCCCCCTTCGCGCCCGGCGAGGGCTTCGAGGACCGCCGCAAGGGCATCCGGATCACGGTGGCGGGGGCGGATCTGGCCGGGGACTACCGGGTGCGGGTGACGCGGCGGTGAGGACGGGCAGGTCGGGATTACGGTAGGCCTCCTGCGACCGCCGTACGGAGAGCCGATGCCCGCGAAGACGACCATGGACGCCCTGACAGGCTCCGCCGCCGTACCCGCGGAGGCGGTCACGCCGCTGATCCGCGGTGTCGCCGTGCTGCGGGAGCTCACCGAGGCGGGCGGCACCCTGAGCCCGAGCGCGCTGGAACGGGCCACGGGCCTCGCCCGCTCCACGGTCGACCGCATCAACTCGACGCTGGCCCGCATGGGATACGTCCGCCTGGACGGCCGTGACGTGCTGCTCGCCCCCCGTCTGATGGAACTCGGCAACGCCTATCTGGCCGCCCTGCGCCTGCCGGCGCTGCTGTCGGGGCGGGCGGACGCGCTCGCCGACGAGCTGGACGAGTCCGTGTCGCTGGCGGTCGCCGACCGCGACGGCATCCGCTTCATCCACCAGGCCACCCGCCGCCGCGCGATGTCCCTGAGCTTCCGCATCGGCGACCTGCTCCCGGCCGAACGCACCGCGCCCGGCGCCCTGTTCGCGGCGGAGTGGGACGAGCCGGAGTGGCGGGCCTGGCGCGCCCGCCGGGCGGCGGACCCCCGGGACCAGGGCTTCCCGGCCGTACCCCCGCGGGCTGCGTCCTTCCGGGGGGCGACCCCCGGGGCCCCGGCAGAAGAGCAGGTCCGCGGGGATGAGCGGCACGGGCCGCTCAGCGCGGACCTCGGTGAACACGCCGCTCCGGACGAGGAGTTCGATCAGCGGGTCCGGGACGCCGCCTCGGCGGGCTGGGCCCTGGACGACCAGTTGATCGAACCGGGTCTGGTGGCGGTCGCGGTCCCCGTACGGGATCCTCGTACCGGACGGATCGCGTGCGCGGCGAGCGTGGTGAGCCACACCAGCCGGCACACCGCGGCGGGCCTGCGCGACACCCTGCTGCCGCGGCTGCGGGCGGCGGTGGCGGACATGGAGCGGGAGCTGCGGGAGACGGAGCCCGCCGTGACCGGGACCCCGTCGGGGCTGGCGATCTGGACCGGCGCGTCCAAGCAGGAACTCGGCAGGGAGTTCATCGAGTCCCTGGCCCGGGGTCTGACGGTCCTGACCGCCTTCGGCGAGGGCCGGGCCTCCCTGACCCTGACGGAGGTGGCGAAGGCGACGGGCCTGGCGCGGGCGACGGCACGCAGGGCCCTGATCACCTACGAGCACCTGGGCCTGGTGACGGCGACCCCGCACCGCACGTTCACGCTGACGCCCCGGGTGCTGTCGCTCGGCTTCCCGCCCCTGTCCCGCACGTCCTTGCCGCAGATCGCGACACCGCATCTGATGGCGCTGACGTCCCGGATCCACGAGTCGGCGTCGCTGGCGGTGCTGACCCCTTCCGGCGAGGAGATCCAGTACACGGCGAGGGTGGCGACGAACCGCGTGATGAGCGTGAACCTCACGGTCGGCACCCGGCTCCCGGCCTACGCGACCTCCATGGGCCGTGTGCTCCTCTCCGACGTCCCCGCGGCACGGCGCACACTCGGCGAGCTGCGCCCGCTGACGTCCCGCACCCTGACGGACCCCAGGGCGCTCGCGCGGGTCCTCACCGACGTACGGACCCAGGGCCACGCCCTCGTCGACGAGGAACTGGAGGAGGGCCTGCGCTCGATCGCGGTTCCCGTGCGGGACCGTACGGGCCGGGTGGTGGCGGCCCTGAACACGGCGATGCACACGACCAGGCGTACGCCCGCGGAGTGCGTGACGGACCTGCTGCCCGAACTGCGGGCGACGGCGACGGCCATCGAGCGGGACTTCCACACGGCGGGCAGGTTCACGCGGGTGCCGACGGCGTGAGGTCCTGGACGGCCGAGTCGTGCTCTGCGGCCCGCCCCCAACCCGCTGATCGCCGACCCGTCACCCGCTACACTGGCCGCGGTGCCACGGGCCTACCGGCCCGCACCATGCCTTCGTAGCTCAGGGGATAGAGCACGGCTCTCCTAAAGCCGGTGTCGCAGGTTCGAATCCTGCCGAGGGCACCACCCGAAAGGCCCCGGACCGATCATGGTCCGGGGCCTTTCGCGTCGGGCTCGCGCCGCTACTTGAGTTCGTCGGCGGTGAAGTACTCGTCCGAGATCAGCACGTCGTAGTTGGACTTGTCGACGCTCGTGGGCTGCAGGAGGACGGCGGGTACGGGCTTGACGCCGTTCTTGTAGGTCACGGAGTCGTCGATCGAGACCACGCGGTCGTTGAGTATCTCGTCGACCATGTTCGCGGCGGCGTCGGCGAGTCGGCGGACGTCCTTGTAGACGGTCTGCGACTGCCCGCCCGCGATGATCGACTTCACCGAGGCCAGTTCGGCGTCCTGGCCGGTGACGACGGGGAGGGGCTTGGCGCCGGTGCCGTAGCCGTCCAGGGTCAGCGCGGCCAGGACGCCCCTGGAGATGCCGTCGTAGGGCGACAGGACCGCGTCGACCTTCTTGGTGCCGTAGGACCCGTTGAGGATGTCGGTCATGCGCTTCTGCGCGGTGGGCCCGTCCCAGCGCAGGGTGGTGATCTTCTCGAGCTCGGTCTGGCCGGACGGGACGATCAGCTGCTTGCTGTCCAGGAACGGCTGGAGGAGCGCCATCGACCCGTCGAAGAAGTACTTGGTGTTGTTGTCGTCGGGGGAACCGGCGAACAGCTCGATGTTGAACGGGCCCTCGCCGTCCTCCAGGCCGAGCTTCTCGATGATGAAGTGGGCCTGCATCCGGCCGACCATCTCGTTGTCGAAGGAGACGTAGTAGTCGACGTCCTTGGTGCCGAGGATGAGCCGGTCGTAGGCGATCACCGGAATCTCCGCGGCGGCCGCCTTCTTCAGCACCCCGTTCAGCGACGTGTTGTCGATGGCCGCGATGACCAGCGCGTCGACGCCCTGCTGGATCAGTTTCTCGATCTGGGAGACCTGGGCCTTCGGGTCGTCGTCGCCGTAGACCAGCTTGGTCTTGTACTCCATGCCCTTCAGGCCCTGGACGAGGGTCTTGCCGTCGGTGAGCCAGCGCTCGGAGGCGCGGGTCGGCATGGCGATGCCGACGGTGCCGCCCACGGAGCCGGCCCCGGAGGTGCCCGCCGAGCTGCCCTCGCTCTCCTTGCCGCAGGCGGACAACGGGAAGGCGAGTAAAGCGGCTCCGGCGAGGACGGCTCTTCGATTGAGCATCGTGATCGTTCCTTGTTCTTCTCGTCGTTGAGACAGTCAAGGGCGAGTGATCAGCCGGCGGACTTCACTCAAGCCGTTCGAAATGTCGTCGCATGATCGGAATATTGGCGAGGACAGTAAGGGGAGGTGCACGTGGTGTCAACGGTGTGAACAGGAACGGTCACAGAAAGGTGCGATCAGAGGGGATGATGAGGAGATCAGGAGCCCTGGTGGCGGCCCGGCCATGCCCAGGAGTCATCAAAGCGTCGTCACTCCGATATGGACGACTGCCCCGCGCGGGGTCGCGCGGGCGCATACTAGGCACAATGACAAAGCCATCTGCACCGAAGCGTCACTTGCCCACCAGCCCCTTCAAGGCCCCGGTGGCACCACCGCCCAAGGAGTTCGCGGTGGGCGACCAGGTCACCCACGACATGTACGGCCTCGGCCGCGTGATCGGCATCGAGGACGGAATCGCGGCGTTCGTCGATTTCGGCTCCGTCCGACAGCGGATCCTGAGCCCGTACACCAAGATGAGCAAGCTGTAGGACCGCGGTGCCCGGTCAGGGCACCGTGGCTCTCTTCATGGCTCCACACCGAACGGAACATCTCTCATCGACGTGAACTCGCTGTTCTCCGCCCCGGAAGGGTCGCCCAGCTCCGCCACCGCGGCCTCGCCGCCCCCGGCGAACAACCCCTTCCAGGCCCCCGACTTCGGGGACGACGAAACCTTCCCGATCGAGGACGCACAGCCCTCCTCTTGATCGGAAAATCTCCGAAACATTCGTAAAGTCGAAGCCCTGCCTTGATCTTGCCCAGGCAGGCATGGTCGACCAGTATCGGCGCAATCCCTCACACAGGGGCGCTGAGCAGGCAAGACAGTGACGCCAGCCTTCCTCTCCTCGCTCGAACGTTTCGAAACAATTACCGAAACTATTGACAGTTGTCAGGGTCACTCCAAAGCTGTCGATGACCGAGCTACTCGACGAGAGGAAGCAGGCACATGAACGACGCACCCGCACCCATGAGCCGCAGGACGTTCGTCAGCGGTGCCGGTACCACCGCGCTGGCGCTCGCGGCCGGAGTGGCCCTGCCGGGAACCGCTCACGCGGACACGGTGATCACGTCGAACCAGACCGGAACGGACAACGGGTACTACTACTCGTTCTGGACCGACGCACCGGGAACCGTCTCCATGACCCTGAGCTCCGGCGGGAACTACCGCACCTCATGGCGCAACACCGGAAACTTCGTCGCGGGAAAGGGATGGAGCAACGGCAGTCGCAGGACCGTCAGCTACTCGGGGTCCTTCAACCCGTCCGGCAACGCCTACCTGTGCCTCTACGGCTGGACGTCGAACCCGCTCGTCGAGTACTACATCGTCGACAGCTGGGGGACCTACCGGCCGACCGGGACGTACAAGGGCAACGTCACCAGCGACGGCGGTACGTACGACATCTACCAGACCACCCGGTACAACGCCCCGTCCGTCGAAGGCACCCGCACCTTCAACCAGTACTGGAGCGTCCGGCAGTCCAGGCGGACCGGTGGTTCCATCACCACCGGGAACCACTTCGACGCGTGGGCGCGCGCCGGAATGACCCTCGGCAGCTTCCGCTACTACATGATCATGGCGACCGAGGGCTACCAGAGCAGCGGCAACTCCAGCATCACGGTGGCCTGATGAGGACGCGGGCGCACCTACCGTTACTGGCCGCCGCCGCCCTGGCCGGCGCCGCCACCCTCACCGTCCCCACCACTGCCTCCGCGCAGAGCGCCGCCTGCGCCGGATACGTCGGACTCACCTTCGACGACGGCCCGGGCAGTGGCACCACCGCCCTGCTCAACTCCCTGACGCAGAACGGCCTCAGGGCCACCATGTTCAACCAGGGCCAGAACGCCGCCGCCAACCCGGCCCTGGTCAGGGCGCAGGTCAACGCGGGGATGTGGGTCGGCAACCACAGCTACACGCACCCGCATCTGACCCAGCAGAGCCAGGCCACGGTCGACTCGGAGATCTCCCGCACCCAGCAGGCGATCGCGAACGCGGGCGGTGGCACACCGAAGCTGTTCCGGCCGCCGTACGGCGAGACCAACGCGACGGTGAGGGCCGTGGAGTCCAGATACGGGCTGACCGAGATCATCTGGAACGTCGACTCGCAGGACTGGAACAACGCCAGTACCGACGCGATCGTCGCGGCGGCCGGCCGGCTCACCAACGGGCAGGTCATCCTCATGCACGACTGGCCCGCCAACACCCGCGCGGCGATCCCGCGCATCGCCCAGACGCTGGCCGCCAAGGGGTTGTGCTCCGGGATGATCTCCCCCACGACCGGCCGCGCCGTGGCCCCGGGCTAGCGGCCGAGCGGGCGCAGCCGACCGCCGTACGCGGGAATGTCGTATCCTCACCGCACCTGCCGTGCCCGTGACCTGGGGGGTTCCAGGGTCGGCGGCCGGCTCGAAGCAAATGGGGATCCATGCGTGCAGCAGTCATGGGCGCCGCTCTCGGCGGCGCCCTCCTCCTTGCCGGTTCCGTGCTCACCGCCCCGGCCGCGTCCGCGGCCGAGACGGGAGTGGTGATCGAGAAGGTGTCGGTGAACGGTGGCAAGTCCATCGTCTTCGGTACGTCCCGCACGGAGTCGTTCACGATCGCGGTGACCGTCTCCGACGACTCCGGCATCAGCAAGGACCTCGCGTTCCTGGCGATCGAACGCGAGAAGGGGGACGACTACTGGTCGTTCCACGGAAAGCCCACGTGCACCGCCACCAGCTCCACGACCTCGAACTGCAAGCTCGGCGTCAAGCTGGAGAAGGACATCGACCTGCCCCGCAACACCCTCGCGGGACCCTGGGACGTGTACGTCCAGTTCCAGGCCAAGGACGGTGACTACTACGGGGGCGTCTACCAGACCCACCCCGTGAAGCGGCGTTCCACGCTCGGTGTCGACGCCTCGCCCGAGCCCGTCACCAAGGGCAAGACGATCACGGTCACGGGCAGACTGGCCCGCGCCAACTGGGACAAGTACGTGTACGCCGGCTACACCTCGCAGCCGGTCAAGCTGCAGTTCCGGCCGAAGAACAGTGCCACGTACACCACGGTCAAGACCGTGACGAGCGACAGCACCGGCAAGCTGAGGACGACCGTCAAGGCCGCCCAGGACGGCTACTGGCGCTGGAGCTTCGGCGGCACCGCCACGACCGCCGCGGTCAAGGCCACCGGCGACTTCGTCGACGTGCGCTGACCGTATCCCGTACGGCATCCCGTACGGCCGAGGGCCGGTGCGCAGATCGAGGTCTGCGCACCGGCCCTCCGTCGTGTCCGGGTCAGCAGCCCATCGACCACACATGCGCGTCACCGCGGTCGTTGGCCGTGGCGTTGTAGCCCACCTCGTCGCCGGGGCGCAGACAGATCGTCATGGCGCCGCCGGTGGAGGGGAACTGGATGGCGGACTCGTAGACCTTGACGTGGTCCTTGACGCCGGGTCCGGAGATGCCGTGGTTGGCCCAGGAGGAGTCGGTGTCGGCGATCCAGCTCTCCCACCACTCGTCGTCGCCCGAGGCGTTCATGCGCTGGCCGCCGAAGTTGGCGTCGGTCCAGACGCAGAAGTTGCCGCTGGGGCAGTTTGCCGCCGAGGCCGGGGTGGCGGTGGTCAGGCTCGCCGCGGCGGCGAGCAGGGCGGCCGCCACGAGGGCTGCGGACTGCTTCATGAAGGGTGCCTTTCCATGCGTTCTTGGGGTTGGTGCCGACTGGTGGCTGGTCACTGGTGGTGTGCGGCGCTGAGCAGCGCTCTCGCCTCGGTCAGCGCGTGCGTCCGCAACTGCCGGTAGGCCGCCCGATCCCGTTGTGGAGCACGGGACTTGAGGTTGTTGACAAGCGTCACCGCCCGAAACCAGCGCCGCTGGTCGCCGTAGAGCCGGCGTTCGGCCCGGGCGAGGCAGCCGTCGGTGTGGTGGGCGACGACGAGACCGCTGGGCAGCTTCACCGAGAGCTCGGGCCGGCCCGTGCCGAACAGCGCGCTGTCCACGCGGCTGCTCGGGGCCGGGCCGCCGGGCCGGGGCGGGGTGAGGCCGCGATCGGTCAAGCAGCGGTCGGTGAGCAGGAGTTGGGCGGCCTTGATGGTGTCGTCCGGGGTGAGCGACACGGCCGGTTCGCGTGCGGTGCCGCAGGCCGTCGTCAGCGCGGCCAGCAGACAGGCCACGGCGGCGATCCTCACCCTCACCCCGGTTGGCAGTCGGCGTGCGGGGTGGTGTCGACCGCGTCGAGCTTGTCCCACCACTCCCAGTTCTCGGAGTAGTCGCCGCCGCGGATCACGCGCTGCAGACAGGGGCCGTGGGCCGGGAGGTAGAGGGCGTACACGGTCTTGTCGACCTGGGAGCCGAACGACCTGGCATGCCGGAGCACACGGTCGGCGGGTACGGCGAAGCCGCCGCGCCCGGGGTCGTAGCACCAGCCGCCGCCCGCGCCGGTCTCCCCCGGCTCGGGCCAGAAGCAGACATAACCGGGCAGGGCCGAGGCGGGGGTGGGGGCGAGGGTGGGCACAAGCGCCGCGCACAGCAGAGCGAGGGCAGCCGAACGTCTCAAGGGGACCTCTGGGGACAGGGGTTGGAAGGTGCACGCGCTGCCTTCCCGCGCCCCATCCCCACTACACACCGTGAACGTCGGCACCACTCGTTACGGTGAGTAGTCGTATCGCGGTAATCCGATGCCCCCGGCTTCCACCCCCTCACCCCTTCCGGCAGGTCGAATCACTGGCCCAGTGGTGCCGGTGGGGTGGTGTCCGGGATGGGGTTTGTGGGGGTCGGGGTCGGTGGGTGGGCTGTTTTTGTGCGTTCCTTGGTCAGGGCTTTTGTCATTCTGCGGGCCAGCAGGGGGTCTGCCGGGAGGACGTGGGAGGCGAACCAGCGGGCCGCGGTGGGGTCGGGGGACGGGTCGGTGAACTCCGGTCCGGCGTAGTCGTCCAGGGGCGGGTCGTAGATGTAGCCGGAGACGATTCCGTGGCTGACCAGGCGTTCCACGAGGGCGTCGCGGTCCTCGACCAGCAGGGGGACCCGGAACAGGGGCAGGGGGCCGTGGTGGGCCGCCCGGCCGTTCAGGGCCGGGGAGGCCCAGGGGGTGCCCGACAGCAGGGTGACGCCCTCCCTGCGGCGGGAGAGGTTCTCGTCCAGCATGTTCATGCGCAGGTTCAGGCCCGCCCGCACCAGCCGCCCGTGGCGGGCGCGGTAGTCGTGCAGGTCCACGCGGATCCAGGGGTCGTACGGCAGCAGGCTCGGGGCCTCGTGGGCACAGAGCGACAGCCTCGGTGCGTGCAGGGACATGCGGAAGGCGTCGCGTTCCAGCAGGCCCAGGCGTTGCATGGTGCGCCAGGTGGGGCGTACGAGATGCAGCGCGCGGACCGTGGAACGGGCCAGGGGGCGCAGGGCCGTCGACAGGTCCGCGGTCAGCCTCGCCGGTGTCAGCAGGTCGTCCCGCAGCAGCTCCAGCTCCCTGCGCGCCCGCGCGTCCTCGACCGCCAGGAAGCCGCCCGCCATCCCCGCCACGTGCTTGGAGAGACTGAAGGCCGCCGCCTTGCCGAACGTACCGATCGGCTGCCCGTCCACGTGCGTGCCGATCGCATGCGCCGCGTCCTCGATCAGCGGTATCCCCAATTGCTCGCAGCGGTCCCGCAGTTCGACGATCCGGTCGGGCATCCCGTACAGGCTCGTGGTCAGCACCGCGTCCACACCGCGCCAGGTGGACTCCGGTACGGCCGCCGGGTCGATGTTGCCGTCCCACGGCGACACCGGGGCCTGGACCGGGCGCAGACCGGCCGCGAGGACGACGAAGAGGATCACGTCGTCGTTCACCGGGGACATCAGGACCCGGCCGCCTGGGCGGCACCAGCGCCGCAGGGCCAGGTAGAGGGCCAGTCGCGCCGAGGGCGTGTAGACGCATTCCCGTCCGAGCCGCCGTGTCATCGTCGCGGCGAGCCGCGATCCGTACGGCATCGTCACCTCTTCCAGCAAGGAGTCATGAAGGGGTCGGAGCCTCGCGAGAGGGATCTCCGAAGGGGCACCCGGGAGCGCTGCACGCTCTCGGACGCAAGGCCGGACGACCGGCTCAGCGCGTCTTCGCGCGCAGACCGCCGATCGTCTTCAGCAGACGGTCCGCCGGCTCCCGCAGCCGCGGATGCGCCAGCACCGTGTTCCGCAGGCCCCTGACCGGTCTGCGCCACAGCCGGTGGGTCGCGGCGACCGGGTGGGGCCGGTACGCGAAACCCTCACCGACGCGCAGTTCCCGGGTCTTGAGCCAGTCCTTGTACTCCTTGTCGCCGCGCCCCAGGTCCATCACCCGTACGCCCTGCCGGCCCGCCGCCTCCGCCATCCGCAGATGCATGATCAACCCCGGTGAGTAGTACCGGAGTTCTGGGTCGTACGCCGTGAACCAGGCCGCGAACACGGTGCGCGAGGTGGGGCCGAAGTGGGCCGCGACCGGACGGTCACCGGCGTAGACGACCGACAGGACGCCGGTGAAGTGCTCCTCGCGCACCTGGAAGAAGTGGTCGGTGAGAGCGACGATCCAGGGGCGGGCGAAGCGGTCCATTCGGCCCGTGCGGCGGTACTGGGCCGACTTCCACCGCATCAGCTGCCGCAGCATCGCCGGGTCCCGCTCGTCGAAGACGAACCGCAGCTCGCCGAGGTCGCGGGCCAGCCGCCGTTCCTTCTTCAGAACCGTCTTGGCGAGTCCCGGATAGGAGCCGCGCAGCCACTCCGGATACGTCGTCCCCTCGGCGGTCTTCAGATCGACGACCGGGGACGCGAACGTCCCGGTGACGTATCGGCCGAGAGGCTTCTGCTCGTCGACCAGGTGGTCGAACTCGAAGACCGAGAGACCGCAGGCCCGCAGCAACTCACCCGTGTCCCAGGTGACTCCGGGACGGTGGACCAGCGCCTGGCAGTCCGAGAGGCCGAGCCCGATGGCCCGGCCGACACCGAAGGCGTTGCGTTCGTACGGGAAGAAGCCGACGGGCTCCCCGTGATCGTGCAGCACCGCCACCCGGGCGCCGCCGCGGTACTTTCCGACCCCGGACGCGAACTCCGGTGCCAGGAACGGGTTTCCGAAGTCGGGCGACTCGTCCGCCACCCGGTGCCAGGCCGCACGGAGCTCTCCGCCCAGCTCCTCGGGTCTGTGGATCGTGATCCGGTTTCTCATGGAGTTGCTCGTGGATCGCATGGGCGACCGCTCCCCCCAGTTCCCCCCACGACGCGTCTACCGCGCCCTGCCACGCGCACAGAGTGCGGTGAGGCTCAAACGTCGCGAAACAGTACGCAGACTGTCAAGAGTGCCTGTCGTAACGGAACCGTACGGAGTGGGAGGTTCCGTTCCCTCCGCGTTTGCGCGACCCCTACATTGATCTCATGGCCGCGCCCGTACCCGATGCCACCGATGTCCTTGTCCGTGTGCTCATCTCGTACTCGCACGACGGCGATGGACACCGCAAGGCGGTCCTCAACCTCGCGAACCGGCTCCGCCATGCGGGCATCGACGCCTGGATCGACCAGTTCGAGGAGCACGAGCCGCCCGAGTCATGGCCGGACTGGATGCGACGGGAGCTGACCAAGGCCGATTTCGTACTGGTCGTGGTCACCGAGACCTACCTGGAGCGGTTCAACCGGGACTCACCGCAGGGCGTCGGGTCCGGGGTCAGGTGGGAGGGCGGGCTGATCACCGCCGGGCTGTACCACGGGCGGCAGGACAAGGCGCGGTACCTGCCGGTCGTGCTGCGGGAGGAGGACCGGCGGCTGATCCCCGTGCCCCTGAACCTGACGACGTCGTACGTCATCGGCGAGACCGGTGACGGGGACCTCGCTCCGCTCCTCCGGGTCCTGCGAGGAAGCCCCGGGGCCGTTCCCGTGAAGCTCGGCTCCCTGCCGGAGGACGCGGCCCGGGACTGGCAGATCGACCTGTACCTGGGAAACGGGCGGGAGGTCTGGAGACGGCTCGACCCCGACCTCCGTCTCGCCCTCGCCCAGGACTGGATCACCGCCAACTCCGCCCACCCCGAGGTCCGGGACCACGACCGGGACCAACTGGCGAACGCCCTGGCGGAGGAGCGGCCCCGGCACGCGCTGTCCGAACTGCTGCTGGAGGGCAGGGTGGAGGTGCTGCGCGACCACTTCGCCGCCGTGAACCCGTCCTCCTGGGGTCCCGTGGGGACTCCGCGCCAGGTCGGCCCCGACCACACGATCGTGGAGATGGGCTCGTCGGACGGGGACTCGCCGGAGCGGTCGTTGCTGATGAGGCGAGTGGGCCGTGAGTGGCTCGTGGCCAACTTCCGGGCGGCGTACGTGATTCCGGGCTGGCCGCCGCGGCAGGAGGAGATACCCGGAGCTTTGCGGAACGGGGGTACGTGAAATGGCGGAGGCCGAGTTCGTGCAGGGGATGACGCCGTTCCTGCGGGAGTCGTTGGGGGCGTACGGCGATGGGGTGCTGACGGGTGAGGCCGCGGCCGGCGCCTCGGGTACGGCGGCGGCGGAGGTCGGACGGGGGTTGCTGCGGGCGACGTACCGGCGGGTCGACGAGCGGGGGCGCGAAGGGCTGGAGGAGGCGGTCCAGGAGGCCGCCGCGGAGCCCGGGAACGAGGACGCGGTGGGGGCGCTTCGGCAGGAGATCCGGCGGGCGTTGCGGAAACATCCCGAGCTGGAGGGGGAGTTGGCCGCGTTGCTGCCGAGTGGAGGCGGGGTGACGACGACGGTCATCGCGTCGGGGACGCGGTCGGTCGCGGCGGGCGGGAACATCGGGATCGCCATCACCGGTGACGGTCACGGTCCGTCGAAGCGATGAGCGCTCCGGCCCTGGAGACCGCCCTCACCCAGGCCCGTTGAGCCCGTACAAAATTCTTGTACGGGTGACATCGGGTGAACGTACGTCCCCTGATGGGCAGTTCCTCCGCATGAGCAACAAGAGCCGCAGCTCGCGGATGAGGAAGAACGCGTCCGCCGTGAAGATGGTCGGGAGTCTCGTCGGTACGTTTCGCCGGGCGGCCGGGCTGACGCAGGTGGAGCTCGCCGAGCGGGTGGGTGTGGACGAGGAGACCATCGCGTCGATCGAGCAGGGCAGACGGACGCTGAAGGAGGATCTGGCCGCGCTGCTGGACGAACTCCTGGACACCAAGGGGGCGTTGGCCGTCGCGCTGGCGCACATGCCCGAGGTCGACCTGTTCCCGCGGTGGGCGGAGGAGTACATCGACCTGGAGCGGGAGGCGTTGGCCCTGTCGTCGTTCGAGAACCAGGCCGTGCCGGGCCTCCTGCAGACCCCGGCGTACGCCCGTGCGGTCTTCCTGAACGAGGTGCCGGCCTTGACGGAGGGCGAGATCGAGCAGCGCGTCACGGCGCGCGTCGAGCGTCAGGAGGTCCTGACCCGAAAGGTGCCGCCGACCGCCACCTTCATCCTGTCCGAGATGACCCTCATGGACCGGCTGGGCGGGGACGAGGTGCGCCACGGACAGCTGCGGCGCCTGTGTGAGTGGGCCGTCCTGCCCGGGATCACGATCCAGGTCATGCCGGTGGGCCGGGACTTTCACGCCGGGCTCTCCGGCCCCTTCGTTCTCATCGAGACCCTCGACCACCAGCACCTCGCCTACGTCGAGGGCCAGCGCAAAGGCTGGATGATCGCTGACCCCGACGAGGTGTCCGTCCTGGAACTCAAATATGCGATGCTGCGGTCACAGGCTCTCAACCCCCAGGAGTCCAGAGACCTGTTGGACCGTCTGCTAGGAGAGCGATGAGCACCGCACTTGAGTGGTTCAAGTCCAGCTACAGCACCGAGCAGGGCGGCAACTGCCTCGAAGTCGCCACCTCACCCCGCACCATCCACATCCGCGACTCCAAGCACACCACCGGCCCCGCCCTCACCGTCGGCCGCGACACCTGGACCGCGTTCCTCGCACTCGCCCGTTGAACCGACCGCCAGGAGCAGCGATGAGCGCCGCACTTCAGTGGTACAAGTCCAGCTTCAGCAGCGACCAGGGCGGTCAGTGCCTCGAAGTCGCCGTCACTTGGTTCAAGTCCAGCTACAGCAGCGAGCAGGGCGGCGCGTGCCTCGAAGTCGCCGCCTCACCCCACACCATCCACATCCGCGACTCCAAGCACACCGACGGCCCCGCCCTCACCGTCACGCCCGACAGCTGGGCGTCGTTCCTCGCGCTTGCCGGCCGCCGCTAGAGCCAGCGTCACCGCGATCGAGCCCGTCGCCATCACCGTCATCCCCGTCGCCGGGGACGTCAGTTGGGCCACCGTGCCCGCCAGTGCCGCGGCCACGCCCTGCATGGTGAGCATCCCGGCCGACCGCAACCCGAGCGCGTGGCCCGCCATGTCGTCCGGGGTGAGGGACATCAGGCGTTCCTGCTGGACCAGGCTCGCGGCGAAGCCGATGTTGGAGAGGCATACCGCCACGGCCGCGACAGCGACCGGCGGGTGGAACGCGAAGAGCAGGTACGGCGTCGCCAGCAGCAGGAGCAGCGGGGTGGCCAGCCGGGGGCGCAGCGCGGGGCGTACGAAGCGGCCCACCCACACGTCACCGGCGAACATGCCCAGCGCCCCGCTCGCGAACAGCGCGCCGGCCGTCTCCGGGGCGTAGGAGACGTAGAGGGAATCGCAGCCCACGGCCAGGCCGTTGGGGATCCACAGGCCCAGGTAGGTGAGGCGGCGGGGGCGGGAGGACCACAGGACGGCGTTGTTGCGCCAGGTCGCCGTGACCGAGAGGCGACCCGAGGTGCGGGGCGGGCGGGCCGTGAGGCCCAGGCGGTGGCCCAGGGCCTCCGTCAGGTACAGGGCCGCAGCCAGGAGCAGGCACGTGCGCGGGGACAGCAGTGCCAGCAGCGCGCCGCCCATCGCGAAACCCAGGACCTGCATCAGGCCCGAGGCCATGTTGAACATCGAACGCCCCAGCAGGAAGCCGGACTTGGGGAGGATCTCGTTCAGCAGCCCGCCGGTCACTCCCCCGCCCAGTGACGCGATCAGGCCCTGTACCAGCACCACCGCGAAGACCGCCCAGACCGGCAGCCCGGGCACGGCCAGCACCGCCGTGAGGGCCGCGAAGGCGAGTCCCATGCCGGCCAGCGTCGCCCGCGGGGGCAGCCGGTCGGCGCCCGAGAGCAGGAAGGTCGCGCCCAGCACCTGCGCCAGCTGCGGGCCGAACATGCTCAGCGCCGCCAGCAGCGGCGAGTCCGTGGCCCGGTAGACCAGCGTCGCGAGCGACAGACCGCCGATCGTCAGGGCCGCGTTGAAGGCGGCGTAGGAGAGGAAGAACGGGGTGAACTCCGGGGTGCGGAACAGGTCGCGGTAGCTGCGCATGGACGGGAGTCTCGAATCGATCACCGGCCGGTCGTTAATGTTTCGCGCAGACACGAAAGGTCGTACGACGCATGGGTCTGTGGCTGATCGACGCCGACACCCTCGCCCGCAGCCGCTTCCTGGTCTCCCCGTTCCCGGAGACCTTCGCGAGCCTGAAGCTGCTGCACGCGGGGGTCGGCGCCCACTCGGGCGAGGAGGCCTGGCTGCGCGCGCACCTGCCCGGCTACCGCGCCCTCCTCGCGGCCGACCCGGTAACGGGACCGCTCGTCGACGCCGGGCTCAGGTCGTGGATCGCCGACTTCCTCTGTCCCACACCGTGCGCCGGGGAGACCTTCGAGGAGACGGTGGTCCGGGTGCGGGCGGCCGACCCCGAAGCGGCCCGCGCCAACCTCCGGGTGTCCCTCGCCGGACCGCTCCCCGCCGTCCTGGAGCGGGACGACCTGCCCGAGCGGGCGGCCGCGCTCCTCACGTACGTCTGGGAGGAGACCGTACGGCCGTACTGGGACCGTCGGCGGCGCGTCCTGGAGGCCGACGTGGTCGCGCGGACCGCGCAGGTGAGCCAAGGGGGCTGGGCCGCCGTACTGGACTCGCTGCGGCCCTGGACCCGCTGGCTCGGCGGGAGCCGGTTCCAGGTGAACCTGCACGAGTATCCGCCGCGGGAGATCGCCTCCGGGGCGGAGCTGGCCTTCGTCCCGGTGACGACGGGAGGCGGCTGGGTGTCGTGGGAGGGGCGGGAGCGGTACGCCGTGGTCTACCCGTGCTCCGGAGTGCTCGCCGAGGACCACGACCGGCGGCCCGTGCCGGCCGGGCTCGGGGCGCTCATCGGCACCGCGCGGGCCGGGACGCTGATGCTGCTCGGCTCTCCCATGAGCACGACCCAGCTGGTCGCCGTCACTCGGCAGAGCCTCGGCTCGGTCGGCCGGCATCTGCGGGTCCTGCTGGACGCGGGGCTCGTGGAGCGGCGGCGGGCGGGGCGGTCGGTGCTGTACGAGCGGACGGCGGCGGGGAGCGTGCTCGTGGAGGCCTCACGTCGGCCCGACACTTACCGGAGTTAGCATCCGCTTATGACGCTTTCTGACAGCACCTCCCCCCTCGCCGTCGACATCGACACCCTCCAGGGCGGCTCCGCCGACCTCTCCCAGTACGCGGGCCAGGCCGTTCTCGTCGTGAACGTGGCCTCCAAGTGCGGGCTGACCCCGCAGTACAACGGGCTCGAGAAGCTCCAGGAGCGGTACGCCGAGCGCGGCTTCACCGTCCTCGGCGTGCCCTGCAACCAGTTCCTCGGGCAGGAGCCGGGCAGCGCCGAGGAGATCGCGGAGTTCTGCTCGGCGACGTACGGCGTGACCTTCCCGCTGACCGAGAAGGTCGAGGTGAACGGCGAGGGCCGGCACCCGCTCTACGAGCGTCTGGTCGGTTTCGCGGACGCCGAGGGGCACACCGGGGACATCCGCTGGAACTTCGAGAAGTTCCTCATCGGCCGCGACGGCACGGTCGTCGCCCGCTTCTCGCCGCAGACCGAGCCGGAGTCGGACGAACTGGTCGCCGCGGTGGAGGCGCAGCTCGCCGGTTGACCTTGCCCTTGGGGCAGAGCCGAACCTCCTGATCACCGGGCGGAGGAAGCCGTCCGGTGACGGAGGATGAACCGGTGACCGACGAACTGCTCACCATCGGCGCGTTCGCCGCGCGGGCCCGCCTCTCGGCCAAGGCTCTGCGGCTGTACGACCGGCTCGGCCTGCTGGCCCCGGCCCAGGTGGACGAGGCCAGCGGCTACCGCTACTACCGCGCCGGCCAGGTCGAGCGCGCCCGGCTCGTCGCGCTGCTGCGGCAGCTCGACATGCCGCTCGCCCGGATCGCCGAGGTGGTCGAGGCGGGCGGGGCCGCGGGCGCGGACGTGCTGGCCGCGTACTGGGCGGACGTCGAGGCGCGGGTGGCGGGGCAGCGGACGCTCGCCGAGTTCCTCCGTGGACGACTGTCGGGGAGGAGCTCCGAGATGTACGGGAAGTTCGTGGTGGAGACGGTCCGGCTGCCGGAGCAGGTGGTGATCGCCGAGAAGCGGCACACGCTGGCGGACGAGCTGCCGGCGTGGATCGGGGCGTCGCTGGGGCGCCTGGAGCGGGCCTCGCGGGAGTGCGGGGGCGTGACGGCGGCGCCGTTCGTCGTCTACTACTCCGAGGTCTCCATGGAGAGCGACGGCCCCGCCGAGTCCTGTGTGCCGGTCGCCGACGAGGCCGCGGCCCGGGCGTGGGCGGCGGAGCACGGGCGGGCCTGGGAGACCCAGGTCCGCGTCGAGCCGGCCCAGCGGTTCGCGTACACGCGTGTCACCAAGGCCCAGGTGGCCCATCCGCAGATCCTGGCCGCGTTCGAGGCGGTGGAGGAGTGGATCACCGCGCAGGGCCTGGAACAGGCCGGGCCCTGCCGGGAGATCTACTTCGCGGACTGGGACGCGGCCGGACCGGACGACGCGGTGTGCGACGTGGCGTTCCCGGTCAAGTGAGCCGCGCTCACTTCAGCTCGTCGGGGCACGGCGTCCCGCGCGGCAGCTGATAGGGCGCCGCCAACCGGTACGTCCCCGCCTTCGGCGCCAGCAGTTCGGTCCACTTGTCGCCGTGGACGTCCTCCTCCGTCTCCATCAGGCAGCCGTTGACGTTGTCGAACGACTTCGGCTCGCCGTCGGGCCGGTCCTTGGACGCCTCCGTCTCCCGGGGGCCCTCCAGGCTCTTGCCCTCGGCGTCGACGATGCTCAGCCACGGCGAGTAGGGGATGCGGATGAGGATCCGGCCCGGCTTGGTCACCTGAAGGGTCCACTCGCCCTGCTCGGCGCGCTCTACGACCGCGTCGGGCTCGGCGAGCGGGGCCGGGTCGGTGACCTTGAACAGCTGCCAGTTGGCGTCGCCCCAGACCTGCTTGAGGTACGGCATCCCGCGCTGCACGAGCTCCCGCTCGCGCTCCCCGCCGTCCCCGTCGGGCGCGTCCTTCGGCAGCACCACGAAGTGCACGGCCCAGCGGCCGAGCCACTCGTGGTAGTTCGCCGAGTTCAGGGTGTCGTCGTAGAAGAGCGGGTTGCGCTCCATGTCGGCCTGGCGGTTCCAGCCGCGGGCCAGGTTGACGTACGGGGCGAGCGCGGAGGCCTCGCGGTGGGAGCGCGCGGGCACGACTTCGACGCGGCCCTTCTCCGCGCCGACCCCCTGGAGTTCGTTGACGAGCGGGGCCAGTTCGCGGGCCCAGGAGGCGGCCGGGGTGGTGTGGACGACGTCGTCGATTGACTTGAACCCGATCCAGCCGGTGAACACGGCGATCGACAGGACGATCGCGTACCACTTGCGGGAGCGCGGCACCGCGAAGGGCAGCGCCGCCACCAGTACGACCCCGGCGAAGAGCATCGGCAGCCGCGAGATGTTGGTCCCGATCTGCGAGCTGATCAGCCAGACCAGGACGACACCGAGCGCGTACACCCCGGCCGTCAGCCGGACCGTCTTCCACTGCTTGGGGACGAGCACGCAGACGAGGACGCCGTACGAGAACGGCAGGATCACCGAGCCGAACCCCATCGGCTGGGTGCCCGAGAACGGGAAGAGCCAGGCCGACACCGCGACCACCGCGGTCGGCGCGAGCCCCAGCGCCCACGCGCCCGGCCGCCGCTTCTGCAGGAACAGCGCCGCGGCCACCAGTCCCACGAACAGTCCCGCCACCGGTGAGGCCATCGTCGCGAGCGCGGCCAGCGGGGCCGCGCACAGCGCCTTCGCCCACCGCTTGTAGCGCCAGCGGTGCGGCCAGCAGAACACGACGGCGACCGCGCCGAGCGCGAACGCCGTGCCCAGACCGAAGGTGACCCGCCCGGAGGCGGCGTTGCAGAGGAAGGCGACGAGCCCGGCGAGCGCCGCCCACAGCGGGTTCTGCACCGACCGGCTGCGGATGAGGATCATCGTGAGCAGCCCGGCGGAGATCGTCCCCGCGATCATCATCGTCGTACGAACACCGAGAACCGACATCAGATACGGCGACACCACGCTGTACGAAACCGGGTGCATCCCGCCGTACCAGGCCAGGTTGTACGCCGAGTCCGGGTGGCGGCCGACGAACTCGGCCCAGGCGTCCTGTGCGGCCAGGTCACCGCCGCTGTTGGCGAAGGTGAAGAACCAGACGATGTGGAGCACACCGGACAGGGCGGTGAGGGAGAGGACCGGGTGTCTCAGCAGCCGCTCACGCAGAGCGAGGAAGGCGGTGGACGCAGCCGACGGCTGCTCCTCCGCGGGATCCTCCGCGGGACTGCTCGTGCGTCCCCCGCCGTCACGCGGCGCGGGCACACGTATTCGCGGGCCGGTACCCGGGCCCGGATCGGCGTCGTCGGCGCGTGTCGGCTCGGCTGTGGCCACCTTCAGGCACTCCCCGTGTCCCGTCTTCTGTTCTCGGCCCCGTCCCGTTCCGGCCATGTTCACGGCTGCGTCTCCGGGAGCGGCGACCTGCCCCGATTCGTGACGCTAGCACGCAGCCCGCCGCCGGGCGCCCTGACGGGTACCCGGTCGACGGGGTGCATACAGGATCTTCGCTCCCCTTTTGCCGTACGAGCCGCCTTACGGGTCAGGTGATGCGCGTCAGCTTGTCCGTGAAGCCCGGTTCGACGAGGTCCTTCTGCAGCGCGACCGGCACCTTCACCGCACCGGCCGAGGCGTCACCCACGGTGAGCGTGCCGACCTTGGTGCCGGCCTTCGCGGTGTGCGGTACGTCGTCGGCGGCGAAGGTCAGCTTGACGGTGAGCCCGGACCAGCCGACGGCCGTGACGTCCTTGGTCGCGACGACCGGGGTCTTGCCGCCGACGCCGTCGTCGACGTAGCCGACGACATCGCCCTTCTTGAGGATCGTCGCGGACTCCAGCGCGCCCTGCGCCGCCCGGATCAGCTGGTCACCCGAGGTGAGGGCGGCGCTGAGGATGGTGTTCTCCACACCGCCGGCGGGCTGGCGGACGACGGCGCCGACGATGGTGCGGGTCTCCCCGTTGACCTCTTTCTTCGCCGCGAAGAGGAGGTTGCCGAGGGCAGAGGTGGTGGTGCCGGTCTTGATGCCGACGACGTTGTTCTTGCCGACGATCTGGTTCCAGTTGGAGTGGTTGACGCCCTTGTAGTCGTCGTACGACATCATCGCCGCGACCTCGCGGAACGCGGGCTCCTCCATCGCCTTCTTGCCCAGCTTCACCTGGTCCACGGCGGTGGAGACGGTGGTGTTGTTCAGACCCGAGGGGTCGGTGTACGTCGTGTTCGTCATCCCGAGGTCCTCGGCGGCGGCGTTCATCTTCTCGACGAACGCCTTCTCCGAGCCGGCGTCCCAGCGGGCGAGGAGCCTCGCCACGTTGTTCGCGGATGCGATCAGGATGCTCTCGAGGGCCTCGCGCTGGGAGATGGAGTCCCCGGCGGTCACGTTCACGGTCGATTCCTGACCGGCCTTGGACTGGGCCTCGGCGGTCTGGTCGATCTTGATCTTCGGGCCTGCGGCGCCGCTCTTGAGCGGGTGGTCGCGGAGGATGACGTACGCCGTCATGACCTTGGCGACACTGGCGATCGGGACGGGCTTCTGGTCACCGGAGGAGCCGAAGCTGCCGATGCCCTGGACGTCGAGGGCGGCCTGGCCCTCCGCGGGCCACGGGATGTCGACCTTGCCGCCGCCGAAGGAGTAGCTGTCCTCGGCGGTGAGTTCCAGGGTGGGGGTGGGCAGGGGGCGCATTGACTGTGCGACCGCGAAGACCACCGCGAGGAGCAGGACGAGGGGGGTCCAGATCTTGACCCGCCGGAACGTGGTCCGCAGCGGTGTCTGCGGGGGCGGCGGGGTGTTCGTCAGCTCGGCCAGCAGGTCCAGCGGAGGCTTGGGCGGGAGCGGCTGCTGGGTGGTGCGCTCGGGGCCGACCTGGGGGATGGCGGTGGTGACGTCGGGCTTGAGCGCGACGAACTTGCTGGGCAGCTTGAGCATCGTCGTGGGCTGATCCACACGAGCCCCAGCCTCCGGCGCGGCCTCGTCAGCCTTCTCCTCGGGCTCACGGGTCCCCTGCGCGGCCTCCTCACGGGCGTCCACAGCGTCGCTGGGGCCCGCGGTGCCGCGGGTTCCCTGCGCGGCCCCCTCACGGGCGCCCACGGCGTCGCTGGGGCCCGCGGTGGCACGGGCCGCCTGCGCGGCCCCCCCACGGGCGCCCACGGCGTCGCTGGGGTCCGTGGTGGCACGGGCCGCCTGCGCGGCCCCCTCACGGGCGCCCACGGCGTCGCTCGGGGACTTGGTGGCGCGGGGGTCGGCCTTCGCGGCGCTCGCCGGTGGCTCACCGTCCTTGGCACCCGAGTCCGCCGTCCCCGGAGAATCCCCGGACCGCACCCAGGCGGCCACAGCAGCACGCAACCTGGCGTCACCGCCGGGCTCACCCACGTCCTCGGCAGACGACGCCGATGACTCCGCGTCCCGCGAACCTTCGGCACGGTCGGCCGGCTCGGCATCCTGAACGCCCTTGCCCCCGGCAGGCGACGCGTCCTCGGGTGCGGCCGAAGCCTCCCCGTCCCGCGAGCCCTCGGCAGGCACGGCGTCCTGGACGTCCTCGGCCGCCGCTGCGTCCCGGGCGCCCTTCGAGACCCCGGCACCGGCCTTCGAAGACCCTGTGGCGCTCTCGTCGTCCCCGGCAGGCGACGTCTCCTCGGGTGCCGCCGAAGCCCCCGCGTCCCGCGAACGCTCGGCACCATCGCCAGGCACGGCGTCCTGAACGTCCTCGGCCACCGGCGCGTCCTCCGCGCTCTCGGCGTCCTTCGCAGAATCTGCGGCGCCCCCGGCGCCGTCGGTCGGCACGGCGTCCTGGACGTCGTCGGCCACCGCTGCGTCCCCAGCACCCTTGGCGCCCTTCACGGGCCCGTCGTCGGCCACCGCGCCCTCCGAGGCCCCGGCACGGGCGCCCTCAGCCCCGGCAGACGCCGACTCTCCAGTCGCCGCCGACGCCCCCGCGTCCCGCGAACCCCCGGCACCGCCGGTCGGCACCGCGTCCTGGACATCCTCGGCGCCCGTGCCCTTCACGGACACGCTGTCGGTCGCCGCGACGCCCTCCACACCCTCGCCGGCCTTCGAGCCCCCGGCACGGGGGTCCACAGCCCCGGCGGACGCCGACTCACGGGTCGCCGCCGAAGCCTCCACGTCCCTCGGAACCCCAGCACTGTCGCTCGGCACGGCGTCCCGGGCATCCCGGGCCGCCGTTGCATCCTCCGCGCCCTCGGCGCCCTGAGCCCCGGCAGACGCCGACTCACCGGCCGCCGCCGCATCCGCGGCGCCCTTGGCACCCTTCACGGGCCCGTCGTCGGCCACCGCGCCCTCCGAGACCCCGGCACGGGCGCCCACAGCCCCTGTGGGGCCCTGAGCCCCGGCAGACGCCGACTCACCGGTCGCCCCCGAAGCCTCCGCGTCCCGCGAACCCGCGGCACCGCCGGTCGGCACCGCGTCCTGGACATCCTCGGCGTCCTTCGCGGGCCCGCCCTCGGTCGGTACGGCGTCCTGGACGTCCTCGGTCGCCGGTGCTTTCTTCGCGCCCTCGGCAGCCTCCGGGGCCCCGGCACCGGCGGCGCCCTCGGCACCGTCCGTCGGCTCGGCGTCCTGGGGGTCCTCCGTCGCCGTGTCCTCGTCGGGCGTGCCCGGAGGGGTCGGCTTCGGGTCCTTGGCCGCGGCTCGGGCCTGGGCCACGTCGCGGGCCGAGAAGACCCGGGTCGCCGTGTCCACGCCACCGTGGGCCGCGGGCGGCTCCGTGTCGCGGGCGACCGCGAGGCGCGGGTCGCGCACCTCACCCCGGGCTTCGGGAACCGGACTCGCGCTCCCCGACGTCGGTTCTGCCGACGACTCGCGCTGCTTCGACCTGTCGGGGAACTCGCCCGCCACCGATGCCTCCTAAACCGTGAACGCGTATGGACCGCCTCGCCCCGACACCGCTCCCCCACGGTGTCCGAACCATGTACCAGTGTCCTGTGTGAGGGCTTGGCTCCTGCGGTAGACGAGAACGACATACCTACCGGTTCCACTACAAACAGGTCACGCACCCTCGACAGACCAATGTGAGAGGGGTCACCCTGTCTTTCATCCACGCGGGGAGGCATGGATGGGCATGAGCCGCAGAACACTTCCGGAGGAGCTTCTGCTGCTGGCGCTGGACCCGGCCACGGGTACCACCGCACAGCCGCAGTCGCTCGACCTCGGTCTGGCCGGAGCACAGCTAGTGGAGCTGGCGCTGGCCGGACGGATAGCCCCAGACGGGGATCGTATCGCCGTGGTGTCCCCACGGCCGACTGGAGATCCGACACTGGACTGCGCGTTGGAGTTGCTGCGAAGGCGTGGCGCTCCGGTACGCGCTATCCACTGGATTGGCGGGCCGCGTCTCGGGCTCCGCCAGACCTACCTCTCGCATCTGGAGCGGTGCGGCATGGTGCATGCCGTGGCGGGCCAGATGTGCGGAGTGCTGCCGACGACTCGCTACCAGGCGAGTCAGACCGAGATCAGCCGGGAGATCAGATCCCGACTGGACTCCGCGATCCGCACCGGCGTACCGCCGGACCCGCGGACCGCGGCGCTCGCCGCCCTGGCGCACGCGGTCGGACTGGGCAAGCACCTGTATCCGGGCAACGAGGGTCGCTCCTCTCGCTCCCGGCTGCGGGACCTGATCAGGCACGACCCCATGGGCGGTCTCGTGGCGCACGCCGTGATGGACGTCCAGAACGGTGTGGCCGCGCAGCCACGCCGCAGCCCGGCCCCGACCGGCCGTCCGGCCGGACCAGGTGCCAGGCAGGCACCGGAACCCGCCCGCGGCGTTCCGGTGCAACCGCGCCGCGGTGCCATGGCGCGTGTCGTGGCTCACTGAGCCGCAGTTCCACGGCACGACCGACGTAGCACCGCACCACGCACCACACGCACCTCCGGCGTACCCCAGACCCGGTATCGGGAGCCGCTGGTCCGCGCGGGGCGGCGGGATCGTGTGTCCGAGAGGACACCGCGGTCCTGCCGTCCCGCGCGGCCTTTTTGTGCCCGGATCTTGGCCGAGTTGCGCCCTGGAGAAGCCAACTGCCTTGTGATCATGGCGAACTGGCGCGTACGCAGCGCATATCCACTGTTTCCCAGCGGTAGAAACCACCTTGGTGGCAGTCTGCTCAACAGCAGATACGCAAAGTGGCCATTTTCGAAGGCACGCAGCCGGAGGTGCACGTTCCCGTGGCGTCCAATGTCAATCCCACCGTCAGGCGACGCCGGCTCGGCCAGGAGTTGCGCCGGCTCCGTGAACTCAAGGGCATGACGGCCGAGGAAGTCGCCGAACGGCTTCTGGTGTCGCAGTCGAAGATCAGCCGGCTGGAGAACGGCCGGCGCAGCATCAGCCAGCGCGACGTCCGCGATCTGTGCGGGGTGTACGAGGTGGAGGACGTCCGGATCGTCGACTCCCTGATGCAGATGGCCAAGGACAGCCGCCAGCAGGGCTGGTGGCACTCCTTCGGCGACATCCCCTACAGCGTCTACATCGGCCTGGAGACGGACGCGGCGAGTCTGCGCGTCTACGATCCCCAGGTCGTCCCCGGGCTCCTGCAGACCCGCACCTACGCCGAGTCCCTCATCTCCGGCGCGCTGCCCGAGGCGACGCCCACCGACATCGACAAGCGTGTCCAGGTGCGGCTGCGCCGACAGGAACGTATCTCTGCCGCCGAGAACCCGCTCCGGCTGTGGGCGGTGCTGGACGAGGCGGCGCTGCGCCGCGAGGTCGGCAACCGGCAGGTGATGATCGAGCAGTTGGAGCATCTGATCGAGATGTCACAACTGCCGCACGTGACGGTGCAGATGATCCCGTTCACGATGGGCGCGCACCCCGGGGTGAGTGGGCAGTACGCGATCCTCGAGTTCCCCGATGCCGCCGATTCCAGCGTGGTCTACATCGAGGGCGTGACGAGCGATCTGTACCTGGAGAAGGCGCAGGACGTTCAGAAGTACAGCGTCATGTACGAACATCTGCGAGCACAGGCCCTGAATGTGGACCAAAGCCGGGAATTCATCTCAAGTATCGCCAAGGACTACGCACGCTGACCCACTCTGTAAGGCAAGGCGCCGCAAGGTACACCTTCGCCCGGTCGCAGCGGAAGACCCCAATGGAATATGCCACCCGCCCGGGTGAATACTTCCTCCGCTCCCCGATGTTGGCGAGTAGCGTCGATCACGCCATCGGATAACAACGTTGGCGCAAACCCGTGCCGTGCAGATGGAGACATCCGCACGCCGCGGCGACAGCAACTCAGCAACTGGCTAATCGGAGCGAAAATGGCAATCAAGCAGGGCGCCGCGGACCAGTGGGTCAAGTCCTCCTACTCCCAGGGCAATGGCGCGTGCGTCGAGATCAAGTCCCCTGTCGTGTCGGCGATGGCCGTCCGGGACTCGAAGATCCAGAACGGCCCCACGCTGGCCTTCCCCGCGGACGCGTGGAACGCCTTCGTCGGCTCGGTCAAGGCATAAATGGCCGAGTGACCGAGCACTACACAACTGCACAAGCATCACCGAAGAGCCCTCTCGACCAGATCGCCGTCCTTGCCGAGGGGGCTCGGCTTGTGTCCCGGCGCGGGCCTACCGGAGACGGTCGACGTACGTGTCCGTCCCCGGCACGGTCGGGATGAACGGCGCCACCAACTCCACCCTCCCCAGGCCCGTTTCGACCACCGGCTCCTCCAGGCCCGTGAAGTACTCCTCCCAGCACTCCCGCGGATCCGCCTCCAGGAACCACAGCAGCGTCAGCCGGGTGTCCACGCCCTCGACCTGCTTCACATACGTCATCCGGTCGCCCGGCAGCGGTGTCGGCCTGAAGATCGTCACCATCGCCGCCGGTGACCCCGCGATCCGCTTCGGCAGCTGCCGGGACCGCAGCCACTCCAGCAACTCCTCTCGCTGTGCGGCCGATTCGGCGTCGATCACCTCGACGACCAGGCCCTTGTACGGGTGGTCGAGGGCGTGGAAGTCGCGGGGCCCGGCCGCCCCGTCCCGGTAGACCGTCGCCTCGTGGTCCTGGAACGCGGTGAAGACGTGCGTGCGGTCCTGGTAGACCCGGGCGTCCCGGTTGAGGCGCTTGTTGATGCCGACGGTCCACTTCATGTGGTCGTCGTAGCGGCCGTCGGTGATCCAGTACGTCGAGATGTAGCAGCCAGCGGTGACCGGCTGGGCGATGGCCGACTTCTCGGGGTAGCGCAGGAGCTGGAGGTCCCGGGTGGCGACCCAGCGGCGCCCGGCGTACATCCAGGGCATCGCCATCGCGCCGGCGTAGTAGTGGTCGTCCTCGTACCAGCGGTTGTACGCGTACTCGTGGCCCGGATGCGGCTCGACCATGGTGATGAGCGCATGGCCGGGGCGGACTCCGTACGGGCCCACGGCGGCCAGTTCGGCGTACGTCTGACTGCGGGTCTCTTCGCTCATTCCCTTCCCCTTCCTGGGTGACTCGCCCATACTCTGACGCCCCGTCAGATATACCGCCAGGGTCAGGGAGGGGTCTTATGCCACTGCTCACAGGCAAGACGGTGGTCGTGTCGGGCGTCGGTGCCGGACTGGGCCACCAGGTCGCCGCCGCCGTCGTACGCGACGGCGGGAACGCCGTGCTCGGGGCGCGCACCGAGGCCAACCTCGCCAAGAGCGCCGCCGAGATCGATCCGGACGGGACGCACACGGCGTACCGGCCGACGGACATCACCGACGAGCGACAGTGCGTGGCGCTGGCGGAGTTGGCGGGCGAGCGGTTCGGGCGGATCGACGCGGTGGTCCATGTGGCCGCCTGGGACAGCTACTTCGGCGGCATTGAGGACGCGGACTTCACCACCTGGCAGTCGGTGATCGACGTGAACCTGCTGGGGTCGCTGCGGATGACGCGGGCGTGTCTGCCGGCGCTGAAGAGGTGCGGCGGGTCGGTCGTCTTCATCGGGACGCAGTCGTCCGTGGCCGCCCCCTCGCAGGTGCGGCAGGCGGCGTACGCGGCCTCCAAGGGGGCGCTGACGAGTGCCATGTACTCCCTCGCACGGGAGCTGGGGCCGCACCGGATCCGGGTCAACACCGTGCTGCCGGGCTGGATGTGGGGGCCGCCGGTGCAGGCGTACGTCCAGTTCACCGCGCACACGGAAGGGATCGAGGAGTCCGAGGTGAAGGTGAGGCTCACCGAGCGCATGGCCCTGCCCGACCTCGCCACGGACGGGGATGTGGCCGACGCGGCGGTGTTCCTGGCGTCGGATCGGGCGCGGGCGATCACCGGACAATCACTGCTGGTCAACGCCGGGGAGCTGATGCGGTGAGTTCATGTAGGTGAACTGAGGCCATCATGTCGAATACTTTTACCTCCCTTTGACCTTACGCTCACTTGTCGTGTTCACGCGACAGCGCCCACGATGAGCGCCGGGTCGAACCCCTGGGAGGGCGCACATGAACGGTCTCGACTGGGCCGTGCTCATCGGCTATTTCGGCGTGATGGTCGCGATCGGCGTGTGGTCGCACAAGCGCGTGGACAACGTCAGTGACTTCTTCACCGCCGGCGGCAAGATGCCCTGGTGGCTCTCCGGCATCTCGCACCACATGTCGGGCTACAGCGCGGTGATGTTCACCGGGTACGCGGGCATCGCCTACACCTACGGCGTCACCTCCTTCGTGACGTGGTCGTTCCCCATCGCCCTCGGCATCGCGATCGGTTCGAAGCTGTTCGCGCCGCGCATCAACCGGCTGCGCTCACGTCTCCACGTGGCCTCCCCGCTGGAGTACCTGAAGAACCGCTACGACCTCAAGACGCAGCAGGCGCTGGCCTGGTCCGGCATGCTGCTGAAGATCGTGGACGTGGGTGCCAAGTGGGCGGCGATCGCCACCCTGTTGTCGGTCTTCACCGGCATCTCGCTGAACCAGGGCATCCTCATCACCGGCACGATCACCGCCGTCTACTGCACGATCGGCGGTCTGTGGGCGGACGCGCTGACCGAGCTCGGCCAGTTCGTCATCCAGCTCCTCGCCGGTGTCGCGATGTTCATCGCGGTCGTCGCGGAACTGGGCGACAAGGGCATCGGCTTCTTCGAGGCCTGGGACCGTCCGGAGCTCCAGGGCCACGGCGAGCCGCTGGTCGGCCCGTACGGCACGGTCTTCCTGCTCGCGTTCCTCTTCATCAAGCTCTTCGAGTACAACGGCGGCATGCTCAACCAGGCCCAGCGCTACATGGCCACGGCCAACGCGTACGAGGCCGAGCGCTCGGCCCGGCTGTCCGCGATCCTCTGGCTGGTCTGGCCGGTCGTCCTCTTCTTCCCCATGTGGATGTCGCCGCTGCTGGTCGAGTCCCAGAAGCCCGACGGCTCCGACTCCTACGGCCTGATGACCGAACAACTGCTCCCGCACGGCCTGTTGGGCCTGGTCATCGTCGGCTTCTTCTCCCACACCATGGCGATGTGCTCCTCCGACGCCAACGCCATCGCCGCGGTGTTCACCCGGGACTGCGCGCCGGTGGTCTGGCGCAGGGCGCGGACGTGGAACGAGGGCCAGGGCCTGAAGGTCGCCCGCATCGCGACCGTCGTCTTCCTGGGCCTGTCGATGGCGGCGGCGACGCAGGTCAACTCCCCCGCGTTCAAGGACATCATCACGGTCGTCATCAAGTGGGTGGCCGGTCTGATGGGCCCGATGGCGATCCCCATGATGCTCGGTCTGCTCCGCCCCTTCCGCCGCTCCGGCCCGACGGCCGCGCTCACCAGCTGGTCGATGGGTCTGCTCGCCTTCTGGCTGGTCAACTACCCGATCAACTGGAACGTCGACGGCGGCGTCCCGCTCCAGTACCAGGTCTCGATCCCGCTCGCGGTGTCGCTGGTCCTCTACATCCTCATCGGTTTCGTGAAGCCGGAGGACACCCCGGAGCGGCTCGCGATCATCGAGAAGATCAACACCGACGGGGACGGGGCGGCGGCCGCCGCGGTGCCGGTGCCGGCGGGTCCGGTGGACGAGGTGGTACGGACGAAGGACTAGGCCGGCTCCCGGGGGGTCAGCCCCTCGGGTACCGGGCCAGCCACCCGGGGGACGACCCCGCCGGACCGTGGAGCGCGGGCCCCTGGGTCATCTCCATGGCGAAGTCGTCCGCGAGTTCCAGCAACGTGGGACGGCCCTCCAGCTCGGCCAGCCAGGCCGGCGGGAGGGCCGTTTCGCCGTGCAGGGCGCCGAGGAGGCCACCGGTGAGGGCGCCGGCCGCGGCGGAGGGCCCGTCGTGGTTGACGGCGAGGCAGAGCCCCTGACGGACGTCCTCGCCGACGAGGGCGCAGTACACGGCGACGGCGAGCAGCCCCTCGGCCGTCCCCTCCCCCATGAGCTCCCCGACGCGCTCCGGGGTCGGCATGCCCTGCCGTACGGCGCCCAGCGCGTGCTGCAACGCATCCGAGACGGCCTGGTGACCCGGCCGGGCGGCCAGCAGCGCCAGCGCCCGCTGGACGGCCCCGTCGAGGCTCTCGCCGCGGGCCAGCGCGTGCACGATGACGGCGTACGCCCCGGCGCAGAGGTACGCGACCGGGTGCCCGTGCGTCTGCGCGGCGCACTCCACCGCGAGCTGTGCGACGAGCTGCGGCTCCCATCCGACGAGCAGCCCGAAGGGCGCGGACCGCGCGGCCGCCTCGGGCCCCGCCTCGCCGGGGTTCTTGGGCGCATCGAGGGTCCCCATGTTCTCGTCGCCGAACCCGACGAGCAGGGAGCGGGCGGGGTCACGCCGGGCGTACAGCCACTCCTCCCTGGCGAGCCACCCGTCTTCCTTCCGCCGCTCGTCGGGCCCCCAGTCCCGCTGGGTGGCGGCCCATCTCAGGTACGCCCGGTGCAGATCGGTGGGCGGATGCCAGGCCCCTATGTCGCGGCGTACCTGGGCCCGTATGAGTCCGTCGACGGAGAAGAGGGTGAGCTGGGTGAGATGAGTGACGGCCCCGCGTCTGCCGTAGGCGGCCCCGAGATCGAGGACGCCCTCGGCGCCGTACGCCTCCCGTATCCCGTCGAGATCGAGCTGGTCGACGGGAGCCCCGAGCGCGTCCCCGACGGCGGCCCCGAGCAACGTCCCCCGCACCCGGCTCCGAAAGTCCTGCTGCTCGACACGGCCCCATATGGCCCCGGCTGTCGCACCCACCAAGACCTCCCCAGCGGCACCGCCCGCGTACACGACGATTCAGCACTGTAATCGACCAGGAACGGTCGGTTCAGAGGCGTAGGGGTATGGGGGGTGTGCCCCAAGTGGTCAGAAATGGACCTGGGTGGTCGGGTATCACCCGTACCAAGTCACACTGCAACCGGTCGGCCCGGCGTCGGCCACTCTGGCTCAATGCGTACGGCGTACGGCGGGCGTCGGAGGGGAAAGCTGATCGCCATGGCCACGACATCCCCACGCAGCGCACTCCATCTCGCCGCCACCCTGCTCACGGCGACCGTCGCCCTCTACATGGCGCTCGTCGCGTTCGGGAACATCACGGACTTCGGGACGAACCAGGCGTTCGTCCAGCATGTCCTGGCGATGGACACCACCTTCAAGGACGACGACCTGATGTGGCGGGCCATCACCAGCAAGGGACTTCAGGACACGGCGTACGTCGCGATCATCGTGTGGGAGGTGCTCTCGGCCCTGGTGCTGGTCTACGGCACCTGGCTGTGGACCCGGCGCGACGACCCGCGCGCCCGGCGCTTCTCCACGTACGGGCTGCTCATGGTGATGCTGCTCTTCGGTGCCGGGTTCATCGCGATCGGCGGCGAGTGGTTCTCGATGTGGCAGTCGGAGAACTGGAACGGGCTGGACGCGGCGCTGCGGGTGTTCCTGCTGAGCGGGGTCACGCTCGTGGTGGTGCAGTTGCCGTCCGCCGAACGCTAGGCGACCACCACCACCGACGTCCCCGTCTCCCCGAACGTCCACAGCGCCGAGCCGTCCGGCTTCGCCATGCGGATGCCGCTCGTCTGCGCGCCGGAGGCGACCGCGGGGGGCGATGAGCCGTCCACCGCGTTGGAGAAGGCGATGGAGAGGCCCGACTTGCTGGCGAAGTAGACGATGTGCTCGATCTGGACGCCGTCGGAGCCGGTCGTGGCGTCGTGGCGGACGTCGACCTTGTAGGTGCCGGGGTCGGGGCTCACCGTGCCCGGCCAGACCGGGAAGGTGCGCTGGGCCGCGTCGCTCGCGTCGACCAGCCAGACCCGCTTCTCGGCGAGGGAGTAGACGATCCGCCGACCGGTGCCGGAGTCGTCCGGCACCGCGGCGGGCGTCGGCTTCGTCGGGGACGCGGAGGGATGCGCCGAGGCGGAGGCGCTCGGGCGAGGGGCGGCCGTGGGCTTGGTGCCCTCGTCCGCCTTGACGGCGAGGACCGCGACGGCGGCTATCGCCCCCACCGTCAGACCGGTCACCCAGACCTTCGGGGCAGGCACGGCACGCATCTCCTCAGCTACGGCCCCCTCCGGACAAACAGGGGTCCGATCATCGTACTGCGACCCACACCAAGCTCCCGCCCCAAGCCCGACCCCCCTGTCCGGCCCGGCCCGACCTCAGTCCAGCACCGGCAGCAGCTCCGGCAGGTGGCCGTCGGACGCCGCCGCCGCCCGCCGGCGTTCCTCCGGGACCTCGCCGTAGAGCGTGGTGCGTGGCCTCGCGGGGCGGCCCGCCAACTCCGCGACCGCCACCAGGTCACGTACCGACTTGTAGGAGCCGTACGACGAGCCCGCCATCCGCGAGATGGTCTCCTCCATCAGCGTGCCGCCGAGGTCGTTGGCGCCCGAGCGCAGCATCTCCGCCGCTCCCTCCGAGCCCAGCTTCACCCAGCTGGTCTGGATGTTGGGGATGTGGGGGTGCAGGAGAAGACGGGCCATCGCCGTCACCGCCCGGTTGTCCCGCATCGTCGGACCGGGGCGCGCGATGCCCGCCAAGTACACCGGCGCGTTGGTGTGGATGAAGGGGAGCGTCACGAACTCCGTGAAGCCGCCCGTGCGTTGCTGGATGCCGGCGAGGGTGCGCAGGTGGCCCAGCCAGTGCCGTGGCTGGTCCACGTGGCCGTACATCATCGTCGACGAGGAGCGGATGCCCACCTCGTGCGCCGTCGTGATGACCTCGATCCACGTCGCCGTCGGCAGCTTGCCCTTGGTCAGGACCCAGCGGACCTCGTCGTCCAGGATCTCCGCCGCCGTGCCGGGGACGGAGTCCAGCCCCGCCTCCTTCGCCGTCGTCAGCCACTCCCGGATCGACATCCCGGTACGGGTCGCGCCGTTCACCACCTCCATCGGGGAGAACGCGTGGACGTGCATCCCCGGGACCCGTTCCTTCACCGCCTTCGCGATGTCGAAGTACGCCGTCCCCGGCAGGTCCGGATGGATGCCGCCCTGCATGCAGACCTCCACCGCGCCCACCTCCCACGCCTGTTGGGCGCGGTCGGCCACCTGGTCCAGGGACAGGGTGTAGGCGTCCGCGTCCGTGCGGCGCTGCGCGAACGCGCAGAAGCGGCAGCCGGTGTAGCAGACGTTGGTGAAGTTGATGTTCCGCGTGACGATGTACGTGACGTCGTCGCCGACCGCAGACTTGCGGACGTCGTCCGCGACACCGCAGAGCGCGTCCAGGGCCGGCCCGTCCGCGTGCAGCAGCGCCAGCGCCTCCGCGTCCGTCAGACGGGTCGGGTCGTCGGCCGCCACCCGCAGGGCCTGGCGTACGTCCGTGTCGATCCGCTCCGGGACCATCCCCGGTGCCGCCGCCTCCCGCAGCGCGCCCCAGTCGCCGTACACCTCGTCGAAGTCGTCGCGGCGGTCCGACGTACGGCCCTCGGTGTCGATGGTGGTGTGGAGGTCCGTACGGCCCGACGACACGAACGCCTCCTCCGGCTCCTGCCAGGGGTGGCCCTCCACGACGGCGTCGGGACGTGCCAGTCCCGTCTCCGGGTCCGCCAGCGCCCGTACGTGCGGCAGCAGCCGCGGGTCCAGCCACGGCTCGCCGCGCCCCACGAACTCCGGGTACACACAGAGGCGTTCCCGCAGGGAGAAGCCGACGGCGGCCGAACGCTCGGCCAGCTCCTCGATCTGGGGCCAGGGGCGCTCGGGGTTCACATGGTCGATCGTCAGCGGCGAGACCCCGCCCCAGTCGTCGATGCCGGCGCCGATGAGACGTTCGTACTCGGAGTCGACCAGGTTCGGCGGAGCCTGAAGACAGGCCGACGGGCCCATGATGTGCCGGGCCACCGCCACGGTCGCCACCAGCTCGTCCAGCTCCGCGTCCGGCATGCCGCGCATCGCGGTGTCCGGCTTGGCGCGGAAGTTCTGGATGATCAGTTCCTGGATGCCGTGGTACGAGCGGGCCACGCGGCGCAGCGCGAAGAGGGACTCCGCCCGCTCCTCGTACGTCTCGCCGATGCCGATGAGGATGCCGCTGGTGAAGGGGACCGACGAACGGCCCGCGTCCTCCAGCACCCGCAGACGCACGGCCGGCTCCTTGTCGGGGGAGCCGTGGTGCGGGCCACCCGGCTCCGACCAGAGGCGGGTGGCCGTCGTCTCCAGCATCATGCCCATCGACGGCGCGACCGGCTTCAGCCGCTGGAAGTCCGTCCACGACATCACGCCGGGGTTCAGGTGGGGCAGCAGGCCCGTCTCCTCCAGGATGCGGATGGAGATGGCGCGGACGTAGGCGATGGTGTCGTCGTAGCCGTGCGCGTCGAGCCATTCTCGAGCCTCCGGCCAGCGGTCCTCCGGCTTGTCGCCCAGAGTGATCAACGCTTCCTTGCAACCCAGCGCGGCCCCGCGCCTGGCTATGTCGAGCACCTCGTCCGGGGACATGAACATTCCGTGCCCGGCGCGACGCAGCTTGCCGGGGACGGTCACGAACGTGCAGTAGTGGCATTTGTCCCGGCACAGCCGGGTCAGGGGGATGAAGACGCTCTTCGAGTACGTGATGACACCGGGCCGGCCCGCCGCCTGAAGGCCCACGTCACGGACGCGGGCGGCGGAGGCGGTGAGATCGTCGAGGGCCGCGCCGCGGGCCTGGAGGAGGACCGCGGCCTCGTCGACGTCGAGGGCCACGCCGTCACGGGCGCGTTTGAGGGCGCGACGCATGGAGTTCTCGGTCGGGCCGGTTCCGGGGGTCGCGGAAGTCGTCATCCTTCGAGCATACGGAGGGGCTCCGCCGGTTCAGCAGGGTCGGGGTTGTCTGGGGGTGCGGTGCGTTGCCGGGTGCGGGTTCGATGTGGCTGGTCGCGCCCACGCGGCGGTAGCCGCACATCGGCACAGCCTCGCGCCCCTAGGTGGGCTCCATCGCCCCCGGTCAGACGTACGCGGCGTATTCGTCCAGCACCCGCAGGACCTCCGACTCGCCTTCCGGCGGGAGCTGGACGACGACCTCCTCGATGCCGAGTTCCGCATAGTGCGCGAGCTTGCCCGGGGTCGGGAAGACCGCGTACGGGACGATCTGGAGGGCCTCCGGGTCGCGGCCCGCGTCCGCCCAGGCGGCGCGCAGCACCGGCAGCGACTCCGTCAGGCCGCGCCCGCCGATCGGCAGCCACCCGTCGGCGTACTCGCAGATGTGGGAGAAGAGTTTCGGGCCCGCCGCACCGCCGACCAGGGTCCGCGGCCCCACCACCGGGCCGCGCGGCTTCTGGACCGGCTTGGGGTACGCGTGCGAGGCCCGTACGCTCCCGAACTCGCTCTCGTACGCGGCCGGTTCCTCCGACCACAGCGCGCGCATCAGGGCCATCCGGTCCCGTACGAGCTCGCGCCGGGTGCGCCATGCGACGCCGTGATCGGCGGCTTCCTCCACGTTCCAGCCGAAGCCGAGGCCCAGGGTGAACCGGCCGCCGGACAGGTGATCCAGCGTGGCGATCTGCTTGGCGAGGTCGATCGGATCGTGCTGGGCGACCAGGGTGATGCCGGTGCCGAGGCCTAGCCGCTCGGTCACCGCCGCCGCCTGACCGAGCGTGACGAAGGGGTCCAGGGTGCGGCCGTACTCAGGGGGCAGCTCGCCGCCCGCCGGGTACGGCGTCACACGCTCCACCGGGATGTGGGTGTGCTCGGGCAGATACAGGCCGGCGAACCCCCGCTGCTCCAGCTCAGGGGCGAGCCGGGTCGGGGTGATCGTCTCGTCGGTGAGGAAGATCGTCGCGGAGATACGCATGCCCTATCTGTACCCGGAGGGGCCTCATCTGTCCATACCGACTGGTCGGCATCTTCGCTGGATTTCTCTGTCGCCCCAATTCCCCTGTCTTTCCACGGCAGTTCACGGACGTCCGGGAGAGTTGAGGCATGTGTGACGACAACGAGCTCCATCACAGCATCGGAAGACGCACACTCCTCGTGACGGGAACCGCCGCCGCGCTTACGTTGGGAAGCGTGACCTTCGCCGCGGCCGCCGACGGTGACCAGGAGACCAGGACGATCCGGGGCACCCTGCCCACCGGATCCCCCGACTTCGTGTACGTGCCGGTCGAAGTCCCTTCCGGCGTGCGGGAGATCAAGGTCTCCTACACCTACGACCGCCCCTCCGTCCCGGCGGGCACGGCCGGCAACGCCCTCGACATCGGCATCTTCGACGAGCGGGGGACGGAGCTGGGCGGGCCGGGCTTCCGGGGCTGGTCGGGAGGGGCGCGCAGCGAGTTCTTCCTCCGGGCCGACGACGCGACGCCGGGGTACCTCCCGGGGCGGGTGCGCGCGGGCACCTGGCACATCGCGCTCGGCCCGTACACGGTGGCGCCGCAGGGGCTGTCGTACGAGATCACCGTCACGCTCACCTACGGCGAAGAGGGTCCCGTCGTCGAGCCGGTCTACCCGCCCGGGCGGGCGAAGGGGCGGGGCCGTGCCTGGTACCGGGGCGACTGCCATCTGCACTCCTGGTACTCCGACGGCCGCCGCACCCCGGCCGAGATCGCGGCCCTCGCCCGGGCGGCGGGCCTGGACTTCATCAACACCTCGGAGCACAACACCCATGCCGCGCACGCCCATTGGGCCGACGAGGCGGGCGACGACCTGCTGATCATGCTGGGCGAGGAGGTCACCACGAGGAACGGCCATGTGGTGGCGCTCGGCACCGACCCGGGCACCTTCGTCGACTGGCGCTACCGGGCCCGCGACCACCGCTTCGGCCGTTTCGCCCGCCGGATCCGCAAGGCCGGGGGGCTGGTCGTCCCCGCCCATCCGCACGCCACCTGCATCGGCTGCAACTGGAAGTTCGGCTTCGGCGAGGCGGACGCGGTCGAGGTGTGGAACGGCCCCTACACGCCCGACGACGAGGTGGCGCTGGCCGACTGGGACGGCATGCTCGTGGCGTCCGTACGCGAGGGTCGGGACTGGATTCCGGCCATGGGCAACAGCGACGCCCACCGGGACCCGGACGTCGTCGGCCTGCCCCAGACCGTCGTCCTCGCCGACGACCTGTCCCGCGAGGCGATCCAGGAGGGGATCCGGGCGGGGCGGTCGTATGTCGCCGAGTCGAAGAACGTGTCGCTGAGCTTCACGGCGACCGGCGGCAAGGGCGAACACGCCGATATCGGCGGGCGGTTGGCGGCGGCCCCGGACACGCCGGTGACGGTACGCCTGGAGGTGGCGGGCGCGCCCCGCTGCACCGTCCGGTTCGTGACCGACCAGGGGGTGCTGTTCACCGGCGGGCCGCTGCCGGTGGCGGGGTCGGGGGTGTTCGAGTGGCGGACCACGCCTGCCTACGCGGCGTACGTGCGGGCGGAGTTGCGGCACGAGACGGCGACCGGACCACTGCCGGGCGCGCTCGCGGCGTTCACCAACCCGGTCTTCCTGGGCCGGGTCCATTAGGCCCGGGCGGATCACGGATGCCGGGACGCGAGGTCGGCGACCACCGCCGCGTGATCGGACGGCCACACCCCGTCCACCGGTCCGTTCCCGGCCCGCCGCACCCCCAACACCGTGCCCTCCCCTGCCGGACCGGCCGGGCCGCCGACGTGGATGTAGTCGATACGGCCGCCCGGTCCCAGGCCCGGGTGGACGTACGGGTTCGCCGGGCCCCAGGTGGTGGCGGGGGCGGCCGGGTCGGCGTACTCCCAGGCGTCGAAGAAGACCTGGCCGGGAACGACGGGAGCGGTCCGCAGGCCGCCGAAGAGGCGGATCTCGTCGGAGTCGGGCCAGGCGTTGAAATCGCCGGTCACGACGGGCGGGAAGACGGTGCCGTCCCGGTGTGCGGCGACGAACTCGGCGAGGGCGGTGACCTGTTCACGGCGTACGGCCGAGGCGTGCAGGGGTGAGGCGAGGTGGGTCGTGAAGAAGGGGACGGGGTGGTCGGGGGCGGCCAGCCGCGCGTGGAGGGCGAGGCGGCCGTCGTCCAGGTCGGCCGGGGCGGGCAGGCGCAGGACGTCCTGTTCCAGCACCGGCCAGCGGCTCAGCACCGCGTTGCCGATGTCGAGCGCCGGGTCCCCGATCCGCCGCCGCCAGCGCTCGGGCGCGTGCGAGGCGGCCCAGGTCCAGTGCAGTCCGAGCTCCCCGGCGAGCCAGGCGGCGAGGTTGTCCCCGCTGCGGCGATCGGCCCACACCTCCTGCAGGCCCACGACGTCGGGCCGCAGCTCCCGCAGGACGGCGACGATCGCCTTCTGCCGCTCGACCCACGGGCCGAACCGCCACCACAGGTTCCACGTCACCACGCGCATGGCCCATCACCGCAATCTCCTGGAGACTCGGTAACCATGCCCCGCCACAACGAACGCAAGTACCGTGCCGTGTCCGCCCTCCAGCGCCGGATCGGCAACCCGATCCTGCGCCGCCTCCCCTTCCAGACCCTGCTGGAGACGACCGGCCGCACCTCCGGCCTCCCCCGCCCGACCCCGGTCGGCGGCCGCCGGGTCGGGGACTCCTTCTGGCTGGTCTCCGAGTTCGGCGAACGCTCCCAGTACGTCCGCAACATCCAGGCCGACCCGCGCGTCCGGGTCCGCCTGCGCGGCCGCTGGCACACCGGAACGGCCCATCTCCTGCCCGACGACGACCCGATCGCCCGGCTGCGGGGTCTGCCGCGCATGAACAGCACGGCCGTGCGGGCGATGGGGTCGGGACTGCTGACGGTACGGGTGGACCTGGACGGCTAGGACCTGGCGCACATCTCCAGCACCAGGTCGCGCACCACTTCGGGCGCCCGCAGCGTCGGCGGGATGCAGCAGCACCACCGGGACCCGGTCCCCACCCGTGTCCTCGGCTCAGACCTCGCCGTCCTCGACCCGCACCATAATCTCGATGGGACGACTGTGCCCGAAGCGGGCGCCGGGACACAGCACCGTCCTGGCCAACGGGACACCGGTGTGGCCCGATGTGCGGCCGACCCCGAGCAGATCGCCCCGTGCCCCCCTCACCCCGGCCAGACGATCGCCTGGACCTCGCTGTACGCGTGCAGCGCGTACGATCCGACGTCCCGCCCGACCCCGCTCTTCCTGAACCCCCCGAACGGTGCCTCCATGTTCCGCCCGACGGTGTTCACCCCCACCCCGCCGGCCCGCAGTCGCCGCGCCACGCGGAAGGCACGGGCCACGTCCCCGGACCAGACGTAGTCGATGAGGCCGTACTCGGAGTCGCCGGCGAGGGCGATGCCCTCCTCCTCGTCGTCGAAGGGCACCACGGACACGACCGGTCCGAAGATCTCCTCCCGGACGACCCGCATCCCGCTCGTGCAGTCGGCGAGGAGGGTGGGAGCGACGTAGAAGCCATGGTCGTACGAGGGCCTCTCGCCGCCCGCGACCACCACCGCGCCCTCCTTGCGCCCGATGTCGACGTAGGACTCCACCCGCTCCCGGTGCTCGGCGGAGATCACCGGCCCGACGACGGTGTCCGCCGCCCGTGGGTCCCCCACCTTCAGATGCCCGGCATAGGCGGCGAGGCCGTCCACGAGCCGCTGGTACACCCCGCGTTGCGCCAGCACCCGGGTGGGCGCGGTGCAGATCTGCCCGCTGTAGAAGGAGAAGGTGGTCCCGATCCCGGCCACGGCGGAGGCGATGTCCGCGTCGTCGAAGACGAGTGCCGCCCCCTTCCCGCCCAGCTCCATGAGCTGCCGTTTCATGCCGCGCCCGCACACCTCGCCGATGCGCTGCCCGACCGCGGTGGAGCCGGTGAAGGAGACCATGTCGACGTCGGGCGAGTCCACGGCGGCCTCACCGACCTCGACGGACCGGCCGGAGACCACGTTGACCACGCCCCTCGGTACCCCGGCGGCCTCCAGCGCCTCGGCCATCCGGTACACCGACAGCGGGTCCTGCGGGGCGGGCTTCACGACGACCGTGTTGCCCATGGCGAGGGCGGGGGCGATCTTGCCGGCCGGGTTGGCCCAGGGGTTGTTGTACGAGGTGATGCAGGTGACGACCCCGACGGGCTGGCGGACGGCCAGCGCGCCCATGATCCCCGCCCTGCCCATCGGTCCGGCCTCGTTGATCTGCGGCGGGATCGCCCACTCGGCGGGCTCCACGCGCGCGTACCGCTGGAAACGGGCGGCCGCGACCCCGACCTGCATCGCCCGCGCGGTCCCGGTCGTGGCACCGGTCTCGGCCTGGGCGAGCTCGGCGTACTCCGCGAACCGGGACCGGATGACATCGGCGGCCCGCGCGAGGATCGCCGCCCGCTCCTCGGGCGCCGTGCGCGACCACGGCCCGAAGGCCTCGCGGGCCGCGGCACAGGCCGCGTGCACCTGATCCCGCGAGGCCTCCGGTGCCCACCCGACGGTCCGCTCGGTCGCCGGATCGACGACCTCGTAGTGCCCGCCCTCCGGCTCGGCCCACGCCCCGCCGACGAACAGCCGCTGCTTCGAGGTCACTTGGTCGCCACCGTCCGGGTGTCCCGGCCCGACCGCAGCACCCTGCCCGGCACGGCCCCGCTCACCACGTCGTCCCGGATCGCCTCGACCCCGTTGACCCACACGGCCCGTATCCCGAGGGCCTTGGAGTCCAGCCGCGGACTGTCACCCGGCAGGTCGTGCACCAGGGTGGCCGTGCCCGCGGCGATCCGCTCCGGGTCGAAGAGCACGAGGTCCGCATGGAAGCCCTCCTGGATCCGCCCGCGTTCCCTGAGTCCGAAGAGCTGGGCCGGGTCGTCGGTGAGCATCTTCACCGCCTGCTCCAGGGTGGCGAGCTTCCGCCCGCGCAGACAGTCCCCGATGAACCGGGTCGTGTACGGCGCCCCGCACATCCGGTCCAGGTGCGCCCCCGCGTCGGAACCGCCGAGCATGACGTCCTCGTGCTGCCAGGTCTCGGCGCGCAGCGCCCAGGAGGCGGGGTCGTTGTCGGTGGGCATGGGCCACAGGACGGTCCGCAGATCGTCGGCGGCACAGATCTCGACGAGGCACTGGAAGGCGTCCTGCCCCCGCTCCTCGGCGATGTCCCGCACGACCCGCCCGCTGAGCCCGCGGTTCGCCTCGCTGTACGTGTCGCCGATGACGTACCGCCCGAAGTGCGCGAGCCGCCGGAAGACGCCCGCCTCCTTGGAGTCGGCGCGCCGGAGCATCTCCACCCGTACGTCCGGGTCCCGGAGCCTGGCGATCCGCTCGGGCACGGGCAGCCCTAGGATCGGCCCCCACCCGGGGATGAGGTTGAGCGCGCAGAAGGTGCCCAGCGACATGTTCATCGGCGTGAGGATCGGCATGGTCAGCGCGACGATCCGCCCGCCGGCCTTCCGTGCCTGCTCACTGGCGAACAGCTGCCGGGGCACGCGTTCGGGGACGGAGGCGTCGATGGTGAGGACGTTCCAGTTGAGGGGCCGTCCCGCCGCCGCGGTCATCTCCACGAACAGATCGATCTCGGCGTCACTGAACTGGTCGAGGCACCCGGCGACGATCGCCTCGATCTGCGTCCCCTCGTGCTCCCCGACCGCCTTGGCCAGAGCGACGAGTTCGGCGGGCTCGGCATGCCGGGAGGCGACGGGCCGCCCGTCACCGTCGGAGTGCGTGGACGACTGGGTGGTGGACAGCCCCCAGGCCCCGGCGTCCATGGCCGCGTGGAACAGCCTCAGCATCTCGTCGAGTTGCTCCTCAGTGGGCTGCCCCCCGACCGCCTCCGCCCCCATGACATACCGCCGCAGGGCGCAATGCCCCACCATAAACCCGGCGTTGACCGCGATCCGCCCCTCAAGAGCGTCCAGATACTCCCCGAAGGAGCTCCAGCTCCAGGGCGCCCCTTCCTCCAGGGCGACCAGCGACATCCCCTCGACCCGGGACATCATCCGACGCGTGTAGTCGGCGTCCTCGGGCCGGTCGGGATGGAGAGGCGCGAGCGTGAACCCGCAGTTCCCGGCGGCGACGGTCGTGACACCGTGATTGAGGGAGGGGGTCGCGTAGGGGTCCCAGAACAGCTGGGCGTCGTAGTGCGTGTGGGGGTCCACGAACCCGGGCGCGAGGACGAGGCCTGCGGCGTCCTCGGTGGTGCGGGCTTCTTCGGTGACGGTACCGATGACGGCGATACGACCGTCACGGATGCCGAGGTCGGCGGTGTAGGCGGGCGCGCCGGTGCCGTCGACGACGGAAGCGCCTTTGATGACGTGATCGAGCATGAGCCTTGCCTCCTTGGACTCCGGGTCGGTGGATATGCCTAAGGGGCGCGGGGAACTGCGCGACCAGCCCCCACGCACCCGCACCCCGCAACGGCGACTAGGAGGCAGCCCGGAACCGGGACGTCCGATGCACCGGATCCGTATCGATCTTCGGAATCACATGCTCACCGATGAGCCGAATCGTCTGCAGCGTCTCCTCCTTCGGCACCCCCACCGGCAACCCGAAGCTCAACTGATCCGCCCCCGCCTGCTCCCACCGCTTGCACTGCGTGAGCACCTCGTCCGGATCCCCGCAGATCAGCAGCTCCTCCTCGATGAGCAGCTCCACGAACTCCGCGGTGTACTCCGGCAACGTCTCCGGCCACACCGGGAACCCCTCGGGACGAGGGAACGTGTCGTGGTACCGGAACACCAGCGAGGGCAGATAGTGCAGTCCCCCGTTGACCGCGACCTCGATCGCCTCCGCGTGCGTGGGCGCGCAGATCGCGGTCGTCGTCACCATCACGTTGTCGTTGACGAAGTCCCCGATCGGCTCCGCGTTCACGATCGCCGTCTTGTACTTCTCCAGCACCCACTCCATGTCGGACACCTTCTGGATGCTGAAACCGAGCACCCCGAGGCCCTTGCGCGCCGCCATCCCGTACGACGGCGGTGACCCGGCGGCGTACCACATCGCGGGGTGCGACTTCCCGTACGGCTTCGGCAGCACCTTGCGCGGCGGCAGCTGCCAGTGCTTGCCCTGGAAGCCGACGTACTCGTCCTGGAGCCACATCTTGGGGAACTCGGCGATGGTCTCTTCCCAGATCTCCTTGGTGTAGTTCATGTCGGTGATGCCGGGAAGGAAGCCGAGGATCTCGTGCGACCCGGCTCCCCGTCCGCTCCCGAACTCGAAGCGGTTCTCGGTGAGATGGTCGAGCATGGCGACCTTCTCGGCGACCTTCACCGGGTGGTTGACCTGGGCGAGGGGGTTGAAGATCCCTGATCCGAGGTGGATCCGTTCCGTCGCGTGTGCCAGGTATCCCAGGAAGACGTCGTTCGCGGAGAGGTGCGAGTACTCCTCCAGGAAGTGGTGTTCGGAGGCCCAGGCGTACTTGAACCCGGACTTGTCCGCCTGGATGACGTACTCGGTCTCCTCCATCAGCGCCTTGTGCTCGGCCAGCGGGTCGGTCTCGGCGCGTTTGCCCACGTATCCCTGTACAAAGAGCCCGAATTCCAAGGAGGTTCACCGTCCCCACGAGTCGTTACCTGACGCATCGTCAGATTCACTGCCCAGACTGTTCCACCGGCCGCATGGAGCGTCAATAGCTGATGGCCCGTCAGGTGAGACTGACTCCCGCCATCCACCCGCCGTCGATCACGAAGGGCTGCCCGGTGATGTACGAGGAGTCGTCCGAGGTCAGGAAGAGCGCGAGCCGTGCCACCTCCTCCGGCTTCCCGATCCGCCCCAGCGGCACGAGCTTGCGGTAGAGCTTCCCGACCGCGCGCGAGATCTCCTCGGCGTCGCCCCCGGGTTCGAGGAGGGCGGGGTTGGCCATGGCGGTGTCGATGGCCCCGGGGCAGACGGCGTTCACGCGGATCCCCCGCCGCGCCAGCTCCAGCGCGGCGACCCGCGTGAGACCGAGGACGGCGTGCTTGGTGGCGGCGTACGACCCGACGGCCGCCATCCCCGTGAGACCCGTGTAGGAGGCGGTGTTGACGATGGTCCCCCCGTCGGTCATCTCGGGGGCGACGGTCTTGATGCCGAGGAAACAGCCGACCTGGTTCACCTGGACGACCTGCATGAACTCGTCGAGCGGGGTGTCGAGGAGGGAGTTGAAGCGCAGAATGCCGGCGTTGTTGACGAGCCCGTCGATGTGGCCGTACGCCTCCTTCGCGGCCGTGACGGCCGACCGCCACTGCTCCTCCTCGCCCACGTCGAGGTGGACGTAGGACGCCCCGATCTCCTTCGCGAGGGCCTCCCCCTGGTCGTCGAGCACATCGGCGACCACGACGGCGGCCCCCTCCTCCCGGAAGAGCCGCGCCTCCTGCTCCCCCTGTCCGCGTGCCGCGCCGGTGACGATGACGACGCGTCCGTCCAGCTTGCCCATGCGGTGACTCCTCAGAGGTGGGGTGCCACGTCGGTACCGAACGCGGCGATCTGGTCGGTGAGTTCGTCGCTGCCGCGGCTGCGGAAGCGGACCTGGATCTGGTCGACGCCCATCTCGCCGTACGCCCGCAGGGATGCGGCGAGCTGCTCGGGGTCGCCGGTGAGGGTGCGGCGTCCGACCTCCCACGCGGGCCGGCCGATGTAGAGGGGCTCGGCGATGGCGCCGATGGTGAAGGGGCCTTGTCTGTCCCGGCGCAGCTCCCTGATCCGGGCGATCTGTGCGGGCAGCCGGTCCCGCGGGTCGCCCTGCGGCAGCCAGCCGTCGCCTCTGAGCGCCGCGCGCCGGACGGCCGCGGGCGAGGAGCCGCCGACCCAGAGGGGGACGTGCGGCTGGGCGGGCCGGGGCCGCTGGCCGAGGCCCTCGAAGTCGTAGAGCTTGCCGTGGTGTTCGGGGAACTCCTCGGGGCCGAGGCAGGCGCGCAGGGCGTCGAGGCACTCGTCGAGCACCGCGCCCCGCTGCCGGAAGTCGAACCCGAGCGCCTCGAACTCCTCCTGCACATGCCCGGCCCCGACCCCGAGGATCAGCCGGCCGCCGCTGAGATGGTCGAGGGTGGCGTACTGCTTGGCGGTGAGCAGCGGGTGCCGCAGCCCGACCACGGCGACGTGACTGAGGAGTCGTACGCGCTCGGTCGCGGCGGCGAGGTAGGCGAGGGTGGCGACGGGGTCGTACCAGACCGTGCTCATCGCGGGGACGAGCCGGCGGGGGATGGCGACGTGGTCGCAGCCGGCGATGTAGGCGAAGCCGGCGCGGTCGGCGGCCCGGGCGACGGCGAGGAGGTCGGCGGGGCGGGCGGCGGTTTCCCAGGGCTCGGTGTAGAGGGTGCTCTGGGACTGGATGGGGAGCTGGATGCCGTACTCCATGCGCTTCGTGTGCGTCATGTGCGGCTCCACAGGCCCTCGGGGGTGAGGCCGAGCAGCTCGATGGCGTTGCCTCGTACGATCCGCTCGACCAGGTCGGGGGCCAGGTGTCCCATCTGGGCCTCGCCGACCTCGCGGGATTTCGGCCAAGTGGAGTCGGAGTGCGGGTAGTCGGTCTCGTAGAGGACGTTGGCGACGCCGATGGCGTCGAGGTTCTTCAGGCCGAAGGCGTCGTCGAAGAAGCAGCCGTAGACGTGCTCGGCGAACAGTTCGGACGGCGGCCGGTGGACCTTGTCGGCGACCCCGCCCCAGCCGCGGTTCTCCTCCCACACCACGTCGGCACGTTCGAGGATGTAGGGGATCCAGCCGATCTGCCCTTCGGCGTACATGACCTTGAGCTGCGGGAAACGTTCGAACTTGCCGCTCATCAGCCAGTCCACCATCGAGAAGCAGCAGTTGGCGAAGGTGATGGTGGAGCCGACGGCGGGCGGGGCGTCGGCGGAGGTGGACGGCATGCGGCTGGAGGAGCCGATGTGCATGGCGATGACGGTGCCGGTCTCGTCGCAGGCGGCGAGGAAGGGGTCCCAGTCGTCGGTGTGGACGGAGGGCAGGCCGAGGTGCGGGGGTATCTCGGAGAAGGCGACGGCCCGGACGCCGCGTGCGGCGTTGCGCCGTACCTCCGCGGCGGCCAACTCCGCGTCCCACAACGGGATCAGGGTCAGGGGTATGAGACGACCCTGGGCATCGGGCCCGCACCACTCCTCCACCATCCAGTCGTTGTAGGCCTGGACGCACAGCAGGCCCAGCTCACGGTCCGCGGCCTCGGTGAAGGTCTGGCCGCAGAAGCGGGGGAAGGTCGGGAAGCAGAGGGCGGACTGGACGTGATTGACGTCCATGTCGGCGAGCCGGGACGGGACGTCGTACGAGCCCTGCCGCATCTGCTCGTAAGTGATGACTTCGAGCTTGATCTCGTCCCTGCTGTAACCGACGGCGGTGTCGAGGCGGGTGAGGGGCCGGTGCAGGTCCTCGTAGACCCACCAGTCGCCGAGGGGGCCGTCGGAGCCCGGGGCGCCCATCACGGGCTTGAAGCGGCCGCCGAGGAAGGTCATCTCCTTCAGCGGGGCGCGGACTATGCGGGGCCCGGTGTCCAGGTACTTCTTCGGAAGCCGGTTCTGCCAGACATCCGCCGGCTCCACGGTGTGGTCGTCGACGGAGATGATCAACGGAAAGGCCGGGGTGGTGTCCGTGGTCTCGGTCATGGGGGTCACGGTAGCGCCGAACTGACGGTCCGTCAGCTACGGCGGCGGCGACCGACTGTGACGCTTTATGTGCGGAAGTGTGCGAAGACCACGTGAGGGGCTTGTGATATCCCGCGCGCCTCCCTGTGATGGGGGTCTCCACGGCTGACGCATCTGCCATGAACAAGGCAAACTGGCGTCGTTGCTCACTGTGTCTAGGGGGACGGCGATGGACGGAGTACCGCGGGTGCCTGAACAGCGGCGTCCCGGCTCCTCGGCGGAGCCGGAACTGCCGCTGCGCTTCAGCGTGCTCGGACCGGTCCGCGCCTGGCGCGGCGAGGAGTCGTTGCCCATGGGCTCCCCGCAGCAACGGGCCCTGCTGGCCGCGCTGCTGCTGCGGGAGGGCCGTACGGCCACCGCGGCCGAACTGATCGACGCCCTGTGGGGCGAGGAGTCACCGTCCCAGGCGCTGGCGGCGCTGCGGACGTACGCCTCCCGGCTGCGCAAGGTCCTGGACCCCGACGTCCTGGTGAGCGAGTCGGGCGGGTACGCGATCCGCTCGCTGGGAGAGGGCGCGCTGGACCTCGCGGTGGCCCAGGAGCTGGCCACGGAGGCGGAGAAGGCGCGGGGCGCCGGGGATCTGTGCCACGCGCGGGAGGTGCTGGGCCGGGCGCTCGCCCTGTGGGACGGCGAGGTCCTGGCGGGAGTGCCGGGGCCGTACGCCTCCTCGCAGCGGGTCAGACTGGAGGAATGGCGGCTCCAACTCCTGGAGTCCCGCCTGGACATGGACCTGGAGCAGGGCTGCCACGCGGAGGCCGTCTCGGAACTGACGGCCCTGACGGCGGCCCACCCGCTGCGGGAGCGGCTGCGGGAACTCCTCATGCTCGCCCTCTACCGCAGCGGGCGCCAGGCGGAGGCGCTGGCGGTCTACGCCGACACCAGGCGGCTGCTCGCCGACGAGCTGGGCGTCGACCCGCGCCCGGGCCTGCGCGACCTCCAGCAGCGCATCCTCCGCGCGGACCCCGGGCTCGCGGAAGCGCCGTCCCCGCGGCCGGAGCCGGCTTCCGTCGCGGTCCGCCCCGCGCAACTTCCCGCCACCGTCCCGGACTTCACCGGCCGCGCGTCCTTCGTGTCCGAACTGAGCGAGGTCCTGGCATCGGCGGAGGGCCGTGTGATGGCGGTGTCGGCACTGGCGGGCATCGGCGGCGTCGGCAAGACGACCCTGGCGGTGCACGTGGCACACCAGGCGCGCGGCACCTTCCCCGACGGCCAGCTGTACGTCGACCTCCAGGGCGCCGGGTCCCGGGCCGCGGAGCCGGAGACCGTACTCGGCTCGTTCCTGCGGGCGCTGGGCACCGCGGACTCGGCGATCCCGGACTCCCTGGAGGAGCGGGCGGCGCTCTACCGCTCGGTCCTGGACGGCCGCCGGGTGCTGGTGCTGCTGGACAACGCGCGGGACGCCGCCCAGGTACGTCCGCTGCTCCCCGGCACGGAGGGCTGCGCGGCGCTGGTGACCTCCCGGGTACGGATGGTGGACCTCGCCGGGGCGCACCTGGTCGACCTGGACGTGATGTCGCCGGACGAGGCGCTGGCGCTCTTCACGAAGATCGTGGGCGAGGAGCGGGTGGGCAGCGAGCGGGACGCAGCCCTGGACGTGGTGGCGGCGTGCGGCTTCCTGCCGTTGGCGATCCGCATCGCCGCGTCACGCCTCGCGGCCCGCCGCACGTGGACGGTGTCCGTCCTGGCGGCGAAGCTGGCGGACGAGCGCCGGCGCCTGGACGAACTCCAGGCCGGTGACCTCGCGGTGAAGGCGACCTTCGAGCTCGGTTACGGCCAGCTGGAGCCGGCCCAGGCCCGCGCCTTCCGGCTGCTCGGCCTGGCCGACGGCCCGGACATCTCGCTCGCCGCGGCGGCCGCGGTACTGGACCTGGACGCTGAGGAGACCGAGGACCTCCTGGAGTCCCTGGTCGACACGTCGCTGCTGGAATCGGCGGCGCCCGGCCGGTACCGGTTCCATGACCTGGTCCGACTCTACGCGCGTGCTTGTGCGGAGCGGGACGAGTGGCCGCCCAGCGAGAGGGGGTCGGCGCTGTCCCGGTTGCTGAACTTCTACCTGGCCACGGCGGCGGGGGTCTACGCGATCGAGCGGCCGGGTGACCGGCTGGTGGACCACCTGTACCCGACCGGTGGCGCGGGCCTGGCGTTCCCCGACCGGCAGGCGGCCCGGGACTGGCTGTACTCCGAAGCCGTACCGCTCCTCGCCTGTGCACGGCAGTCGGCCCGGGGAAGCACACTGGGACGTGCGATCGACCTCCTGTGGGCCTCCGTCGACCTCGCCGAGTCGGGTGCCAACGCGAAGGAGTACGAGGCCTCGGCCACGGCCCTGCGCGATGCCGCACGCACCGCCGGGGACATCCGCGCCGAGGGCCGGGCCTCCGTCGTGCTGAGCAACGCGCGACTGTTCTCCGGCCAGTTCGACCTGGCGTACCCGGAGGCTCAGGAGGCCATCCGGCTCGCCGAGGCCACGGATGACCCGCTGCCCTCCTGCTGGGCGGCGAACATCCTCGGCAGCATCGCCTTCTACAAGAACCGCCACTCGGAGGCCGAGCGCTACTTCAGCCAGGCACTCGACAAGTTCCGCGACTGCGGCGACATGGCGGGGTCCGCCAGCCCGCTGTGCAATCTGTCGCGACTCCATCTCGCCACCGGGCGGGCCGACACGGCCGTCGCGCTGGCCCGCCAGGGAACGGACATCTACCAGGGGCTGGGACACACCCTCAGAGGCGCCAACGGCCTGTACGCCCTGGGAATGGCTCTCGGCAAGACGGGACAGCACACCGAGGCCGCCGCGCAACTGGTGGAGGCGCTCCGCGTGTTCCGCGACAGCCGGCAGCGTCTGTGGGAGGGGATGACCCTCTGCCGGCTGGCGGAGGTCGAACTGGACGCGCGCAAGCCGGCCCCGGCGGCGAGCAACGCCGAGATGGCGCTCACCGTGCTGAGGGGCATCGGGGGCGAATGGCGCCGGGGGCACGTCCTCACGGTCCTCGGCCGGGCGCTGAACGGCATCGGCCACTCCGGCAGGGCACAGGTCTGCTGGCGCGAGGCGCTGGAGATCTACGAGCGGTTGGACTCGCCGGAGGCGGCCGAGGTGCGCATGCTCCTCACTCCTGTCGCCGCCGCCTGAGCCCACCACCCGGGGCCGTCGGTGTCGGCGTCGGCATCGGCGTTCATCGTTCGTTTATCGCGGCCCGGCAGTCTCTGTCTTGTCGATCCGTCGCGTCGGGGGGCAGACGGATCGCAGGTAAGGCCGCGGTGCCCACGGTTTAGGGTGGGCGGCCCGAGCAGCCCACCCGGGCACCCACGGGGGAGTGACCGGGTGGGCTCTCAGTTCACAATGATCCGCCCCAGGGGAGGCAGCACATGAGCACCAGCGAGACCGACCCGGTCGTCAAGCCGGACAACACCCACGTCACCGACGCGGACAGCGGCGAGGAGATCAAGCCGCTCAACACCCACGTGACGGGCAGCCCGATCAAGCCGCTCAACACCCACGTCACCGACGTGGACGACGGCGGCGTGGCCACTCCGGACAACACACACGTCACGGAAGAGCCCGCCTGACCAGACCTTTTTCCCGCACGGGGATCGGCCGCGGCGGCGCGGAGGGGGAGCCGTCGCGGCCGAGGCGTGTCCGGGAGTCACCGGGGTGGGACGGATCTGCCAGTCACCCCCGCAACTCCCCCTTGACCACCTTTCCGCTCGCGTTGCGCGGGAGTTGTGCCACGAACTCCACCGCTCTGGGCACCTTGTAGTTCGCCATTTCCCTGCGGGCCCAGGCGATCAGGTCGTCGCCCGTTGCCAGGGCGCCCTTCCGGCGCACGACGTAGGCCTTTCCGACCTCCCCGAGCCGAGGGTGCGGGACGCCGATGACCGCCACGTCGGCCACGTCCGGGTGCAGGCCCAGGAGTTGCTCTATCTCCGCCGGGTAGGCGTTGAAGCCGCCGACGATGAACATGTCCTTGAGGCGGTCGGTGATGCGGAGGTTGCCGGCCTCGTCCAGGACGCCCACGTCGCCCGTGCGCAGCCAGCCGTGCGGGTCGAGGACCTCCGCCGTCGCCGTCTCGTCCTCGTAGTAGCCCCGCATGACGTTGAAGCCCCGGACCAGCACCTCGCCCGGGACCCCCGGGGCCACCGTCTGGCCGTCGGCGGAGACCACCCGTACCTCCGTTCCGGGGATCGCCCTGCCCGACGTCGACGCGATCACCGTCGGCTCGTCGCCGCGGCGGCACATCGTCACCACACCGCTCGCCTCCGACAGGCCGTACGCCGTGAGGACGGTCTCCACGCCCAGTTCGGTGCGCAGGCGCTCCACCAGGGTCAGGGGGACCACCGCCGCACCGGTCACCACCAGGCGCAGGGCCGACAGGTCGTACGCGTCACGGGAGGGGTGGTCCAGCAGGGACTGGTGGAGGGTCGGCGGACCCGGGAGGACCGAGACGCGCTCCGACGCGATGTTCGCCAGGGCCGTGTCCACGTTGAACACCGGCTGGGGGATCATCGTCGCCCCCCGCATCAGGCAGGCGATCACGCCCGCCTTGTAACCGAAGGTGTGGAAGAAGGGGTTCACGATCAGGTAGCGGTCGCCCTGACGCAGGCCCGCGAGGTCGCTCCAGACCTCGTACGCACGCAACGTCTGGGAATGCGTGATCACCGCGCCCTTCGGGCGGCCCGTCGTACCCGAGGTGAAGACGATGTCCGAGGGCCATGAGCCGCGCACCGAGTCCGCCCGCTCCCGCACCTCCGCCTTGCCCACGCCCTCGCCGCTCGCCAGGAAGTCCTTCCAGGTCCAGTAGTCGGCCGGGGCGTCGTCCGACAGGACCACCACCTGGGCCAGGGACGGCAGCCCCGCCCCGTCCGCCACCGCCCGCCGCAGCGACGCCACGTACGACGTCCCCAGGAACGTCCCCGTCACGAAGAGCAGGCGTGCTCCGCTGCGGCGCAGGACGTCCGCCGCCTCCGTCCCCTTGAACCGGGTGTTCAGCGGGACCAGTACCGCGCCGGCCGACACCGCGCCCAGCGCCGACACCATCCAGTCCAGGGAGTTGGGCGCCCAGATCGCGACCCGGTCACCCGCCTCCACCCCGTTCGCCACGCACGCCGCCGCCGCGCGCTCCACCCGGGCGCCCAGTTCGGCGTATGTCACCCGGGTACGGCCCTCGACCACGGCCTCCACGTCCGCGTACCGCTCGGCCGCCGCCCGGACCAGACCCGGAACGCTGCCCCACTCCACGTCTCCGCGCACAACCAGCCTCCAGAACCCAGTAGCTGACTACCCGTCAGATTAGCTGTAGCCTGACGCACTGTCAGCCCGGAGGACAGCCCCGCGGAGGTGCCTCATGACCGGACTCAAGGACGCCACCGCCATCGTCGGCATAGGTCAGACGCCGTTCGCGAAAAACCTTCCCGAGGACGAGAGAACCCTCGCCTGCCGTGCCGTGCTCGCCGCCCTCGACGACGCCGGTATCGCCCCGGGAGAGGTCGACGCCCTCGCCTCCTTCACCATGGAGGAGACCGACGAGGTGGAGCTCGCGAAGGCGGTCGGCTTCGGTGACCTCACCTTCTTCAGCAAGGTCGGATACGGGGGCGGGGGCTCCTGTGCCACCGTCGGCCATCTCGCCGCCGCCATAACCGCCGGGCAGGCGAGCGTGGGAGTGGCCTGGCGGTCGCGGAAGCGGGGGTCGGGGCCCCGGCCCTGGCGGAACACGACCGTTCAGCTGCCGACCCCCGCCCAGTGGACCCGGCCCTACGGCCTGCTCCGGCCCGTCGACGAGATCGCCATGCTCACCCGCCGCTACATGCACGAGTACGGCGCGACCCGCGACCACCTGTTCAATGTCGCCCTCGCCTGCCGCAACAGGGCCAATCAGAATCCGGCGGCCGTCATGTACGAACGGCCCCTCACCCGCGAGATGTACATGACCTCCCGCTGGATCAGCGAACCGCTCTGTCTCTTCGACAACTGCCTGGAGACCGACGGGGCGTTGGCGTGTGTCGTCGTCAGCAGGGAGCGGGCACGGGACTGCCGGCACGCGCCCGTCTACGTCCACTCCGCCGCCCAGGGGCTCCCCGCCCAGCACCACGGCATGGTCAACTACTGGAACGACGATCCGCTCACCGGCCCGGCGTGGACCGCCGCCCGGCATCTGTGGAAGCACGCCGACTTCACCCCGCAGGACGTCGACGTCGCCCAGATCTACGACGCCTTCACCGCTCTCATCCCGCTCTCCCTGGAGGGCTACGGCTTCTGCGGGCGCGGGGAGGGCGGCGCCTTCACCGAGCAGGGCGCCCTCGAGATCGGCGGGCGGCTGCCGCTCAACACCGGCGGCGGCGGGCTCAGCGAGGCCTACGTCCACGGCTTCAACCTCATCAACGAAGGCGTCAAGCAGCTCCGCGGGACCAGTACCGCCCAGGTCCCGGACGCCGCGACCTGCCTGGTCACTGCCGGCGAGGGCGTCCCCACCTCCGCGCTGCTCCTGAGGACCTGAAGGAGGCATCCCCCATGCTCACCCCCGTCACCGACTCCGACGGCGCCCCCTTCTGGCGCTACGCCGCCCAGGGCGAACTCCGGGTCCAGACCTGCGCCGACTGCGGCGAACCACGCTTCCCGCCCCGGCCCTGCTGCCCGCACTGCCAGTCCTTCGAGACCGAGTGGCGGCCCGTGTCCGGCCACGGCCGCATCTGGTCCTACGTCGTCCCCCACCCCCCGCTCCTTCCGGACTACGCGGCGCAGGCGCCGTACAACGTGGTCGTGGTCGAACTCGCCGACCACCCCCGCGTCCGTCTCGTCGGCAACCTGGTCAGCTCGGCCGGGGCGCCGCTCAACTCCCTTGACCCGGCCCGGATCCGGATCGGCGCCCGGGTGCACGTGGTGTTCTCCGGTGGGCTCGCGCAGTGGGTGCTGTCGTGAGCGGCCTGGGGGTCGCCGTCGACAAGGACTCCGGCGTCGCCGTCGTCACCCTCGACCGGCCGCACCGGCTCAACGCGATCGATCTCGCCCTGCGGGACGCACTCGTGGAGGCGTGGCGGGAGTTGCGGTTCGACGAGTCCGTGCGCGCGGTCGTCCTCACCGGGGCGGGCGAGCGCGCCTTCTGCACCGGGCTGGACCGGGACGCGCAGGTTCCGCAGCCCGACTCCCCCTACATGGCCGACGATCCGCTCCTGCGTGTCGGGCCCAAGGCCAACGACCTCTGGAAGCCCGTCATCGCCGCCGTACAGGGGATGGCCTGCGGAGGCGCCTTCTACCTGCTCGGCGAGAGCGAGTTCGTCGTCGCCGACACCACCGCGACGTTCTTCGATCCGCACACGACGTACGGCATGGTCAGCGCGTACGAGTCGGTCCTCATGGCGCAGCGGATGCCGTACGGCGAGGTCGCCCGGATGATGCTCATGGGGACCGCCGAGCGGATCTCCGCGCGGCGGGCCCACGAGATCGGGCTGGTCTCCGAACTCACCGAGCCCGGCGCCGCGTTGGGGGCGGCGGTGGAGTGCGCCGCCGTCATCGCCGGATATCCGGCCGAGGGGGTGCAGGGCACCGTCCGCGCTCTGTGGGCGGCCAGGGAGGCCGCGCTCGCCGCCGGCTTCGCGCAGGCCCCGCATCTCATCTCGCTCGGGAACCTGCCGGGCGAGCGGCAGGCGGAGCTGTTCGCCGCCCGCCGCCCGGAGTTCAGGACACGCTGAGCTACCCGGCCACCCGCTGCGGGTCCACCAGCTCGCAGGTGCCGTCGGTCACCGTGGGGCTCGCGGTGACGACGGCGGAGTCGGTGGCGCCCGCGGCGACGGAGAAGATCCCGCTGCTCCCGGTCGCGACCGTCGTCCCGGCGGCGTCCTTGAAGGCCACCTGGAACATGTAGGAGTACGTCTGGCTCGTGCTGCTGTTGGTGGCGCGGACGTCGGCGGTGAGGGTCTGGCCCTCCACCTCGCACTTCTCGATCCTCAGATCCTGGGTCGCCTCACCCAGCGAGCTCGACTCGACGCCGCCACCGCCCGGGACCGAACCGGAGTCGTCGTCATCATCATCGTGGTGGCTGCTGCCGCCGGTCGAACTGCTCGAAGAACCGCTGGAGTTCGAGCTGCTGCCGGAGCAGCCGCCGCCGGACGAGTGCCGGGCTCCGGTCAGGGCGACGACCACCCCGACGACGAGGGCCACCTGACGGACATGGCGAAGCTTCACTACTGATCCCCCGTTGTCACAAGCCCCGAAAGGCACTGTTCATGATCGTGAGCACGTCACGCTAACAGGCGTCATCCGGCGCCCGTCCCGGCCGCGAGAGCCGCCTACGCGGTCCTGGCCGTCCCCGTTCCCTTCTCCGCGTCCAGCGCGTACACGCAGCGGTCCTTGCTGCACGCGTACACGACGCCGTCCTTCACCACCGGGGCACCGGTGATCTCGCCGCCGGTCGCCAGCTTCCAGCGCAGCCGGCCGTCGTCGGCCTTCAGGGTGTACAGCAGGTGGTCCGTGGAGCCGAAGTGGATGCGGCCCTCCGCCACCGCGGGCGCGCCCACGATGTCGCCGCCCGCCTGGAAGCGCCACTTGGGTGTGCCGGTGACCGCGTCCAGGGTGTAGAGCCCCTTGCCGCTGCCGACGTGCACATGCCCGGCCACCACCAGCACCGGCTCGATCGAGGCGCGGGCCTCGGTGGCGATGCGCCAGCGGTCGCGGCCGTCGGCGGCGTCGAGGGCGTAGACCGTGCCGAGATAGTCGGCCAGGTAGACGCCACCGCCGGTCACGGCCGGGCCCGGCACGAAGGCGGGCGGGCAGAGGAAGACCGCCGGGGCCTCGAAGTGCCACTTCACATGGCCGTTCGCGACGTCCAGCGCGAGCACCCGGGTGCCGGCCGAGACGTACACATAGCCGTCGGGCGCCTGGGTCACCCGGACCGGTACGCCGCCGCAGGAGGCCGCGTCGCCGATGGGGTACGACCAGCGCTCGTCGCCGGTGCGGGCGTCCAGGGCGCGCAGCCGGGCGTCCTGCCAGACGTACACCGTGCCGTCGTGCAGCGCCGGACCGGCCTCCGGGGTCTCGAAGTCCGTCTGCGCCCCGGTGAGCTCCCACAGTTTCTGCCCGCCCGAGGCCTCCCAGCCCTGGACACCGCCGCCGCGGCTGCCGGTGACGACGGTGCCGCGGTCGGCCTTGAGGGAGTACACCCAGGCGTCCGTCTGGATCCGCCACAGGTCGGCGCCCTCACGGGCCTCCAGGGCGAACAGGGTGGGGCCGTCGGAGGCGTGGATACGGCCGTCCGCGACCGCCATCGACCAGGCGACGTCCCGGGTCTTGAAGCGGCGGCGGCCGGTGGCCACGTCGAGGGCGTGCACCTCGAAGGAGGTGACGTAGACGAGGTCGTCGGCGACGGAGGGGGTCCCCCACACATCGTTCGACATGCGGAAACGCCACGGCCGCCAGCCGCCGCCCGGCTCCTGTGCGGGCGGTGCGGGTACGGCGGGGCCCACGGCGGCGTCCGTGCCGTTGACGCCGGGGCGCGGCTTGGACCAGCTGGCGACCAGGCCGGCCTCCGGTGGCGGCGCCTTCACGGCGGCGGCGCGGGCGTCCGAGACGCGCGGTCCGGGCCCGATGGGCACCTGGGCGCCCGCCAGCCGCACCGGGCCGGTGTCGGGGGCGCCGACGGACACGGGGGCGGGGTCGTGGGAGGGCGGCGGGGGCAGGGGGGCGACCCGGCCTGCGCCGCTGCGGCCGCCGGGGCCCGGCTTGACGGCCGGGCGTCCGTTGCGGCGCGCCTCGATCAGTCCCACGGCCCGCTCCGGCAGCCAGGCCGACGCCGTACCGCTGTCGTCGGAGCCGGAGCCGAAGAGGTGCGGGGCGAGCTGGGACTGGAGGTCGGCCGGGTTGGGGCGGCCGGTGGCGTCCATCTGCATACAGGACTCGATGAGCGGACGAAGTTCGTCCGGGAGGCCTTCGAGGTCCGGGCCCTCGCGGAGCAGCATGAAGACCGTCTCGACAGGGTTGGCGCCGTGGAAGGGCGGGTGGCCGGTGGCGGCGAAGACCAGCATGGAGCCGAGCGAGAAGACATCGCTCGCGCCGGTGACGCTGCGGGAGTCCTTGGCCTGCTCCGGCGACATGTAGGCGGGGGTGCCCACCGCCACATTGGTCATGGTCAGACGCGTGTTCGATACGCCGGAGGCGATACCGAAGTCGATCACCCGGGGGCCGTCCTCGACGACCAGCACGTTGGACGGCTTGAGGTCGCGGTGGACGAGGCCCGCCCCGTGGATCGACTGCAGCGCCTCCGCGACGCCGGCCGCGAGCCAGCGCACCGCCTGGGCCGGCATCGGCCCGCACTCGTTCACTATCTCTTCGAGGGAGGGCGCGGGGACGTACGCGGTGGCCAGCCAGGGCACGGCGGCGCGGGCGTCGGCGTCGACGACGGCCGCCGTGTAGAAGCCGGAGACCGCGCGGGCCGCCTCCACCTCGCGCGAGAAGCGGACGCGGAACAGCTGGTCCTCGGCGAGTTCCGTACGGACCGTCTTGATCGCCACGCGCCGGCCGGACGCCGAGCGCGCGAGATAGACCAGCCCCATGCCGCCGGCGCCCAGCCGTCCCAGCACCTCGAACGGCCCGATCCGCCGCGGATCGTGCTGCGTCAGCTGATCCACCACTTGCCTGCCACCTCCCCGTACGGGCCGCGTCACACCCTTATGCACGCGACCCCGTGCAGCGTCTCACCACCGCACCGCCATGGCGGCACGCACCCTGATTCTTCCTGGCCGGGGCGCAGGTTGCGAACCCGGTTGCAAATCGGGATGTCTCATGCCAAACCGGTGCTTTTCACCACGCCGGTCGGCCGTCGAGGCGTTCCAGTACGGCGAACGACGCCCCCTGATTGTCGGTGACGACGGCGACTTTGCCGTACGACGTCTCGAAGGGTGGAGCCTGGACCCGCCCGCCGAGCCGGTTCACCGTCCCGAGAACGGCCTCACAGTCCTCGACTCCGAAGTGGACGAGGAAGTGGGGCGGCATCTCGGCCGGAAAGACGTCGGAGACGGGGGCGCGGCCGAAATCGGGCCTCGCGTCCGGTCCGAACAGGGCGTCGTGGAACAGCCCGCCGTAGAAGGTGTTGGCGCCCTCGGTGTCCCGGGCGTACAGCTCGGCCCAGACGAACGTGCCCGGCTCGTGCCGTACGCCGAAACCGGTGTGGGAGTCGGGCTCCCACAGGCCGAAGACGGCGCCGTCCGGGTCGGTGACCAGGGCGCTGGTGCCCAGGTCGCCGACCGGCATGGGGGCGGTGACGACCTGTCCGCCGGCGGCCCAGACCCGGTCGGCGAGGCCCTCGACGTCCGGGGTCGCGAAATACACCGTCCAGACGGTGGGCATCCGCCCGTCCGTCTTGTGCGCGAGCGCGGCGACGGGCTCGCCCTCCTTCAGGGCCCATACGGCCCCGCCGTACCGCTGCTCCTCGAAGGTCCACCCGAAGAGCTCACCGTAGAACCGCTTGCCCGCCTCCACGTCGGGAAGCTGCGCGTCCACCCAGCACGGGACGCCCTCTCCGTACGCGGATGCCCTGTTTTCGGCCATACCGCCAAACTAACGGCGACTCACGCAGCGCGCAGACCAGCGCACCCGTCCCGAAGTGCCCTCGCACCCCATTTGCAGTCGGCCGAATCGCGCTCCGATCACCCCTCGGTAAGCTGACGGCATGACAGGACAAGTGCGTACCGTCGACGGCCGCGTGGCCGGCCGGCGTGGGCAGGCGACCCGGCAGAAGCTGCTCGACTGCCTCAGCGAGATGCTCAGCTCCTCCCCTTACCGGGACGTCAAAGTCATCGATGTCGCCCGGAAAGCGGGCACTTCGCCCGCGACCTTCTACCAGTACTTCCCGGACGTCGAGGGCGCCGTCCTGGAGATCGCCGAGCAAATGGCCACCGAGGGCGGCCAGTTGACCCAGCTGCTCGAGGGCAGATCCTGGGTCGGCAAGGCGGGCTGGCAGACGGCGCAGGAACTTGTGGACGGTTTTCTCGAGTTCTGGCGCAGGAACGACGCGATCCTCAGGGTCGTCGACCTCGGCGCCGCCGAGGGCGACAAGCGGTTCTACAAGCTCCGTATGAAGATCCTGAACTCCGTGAACAACTCCCTGTCCGACTCGGTCGCCGAGTTGCAGGCCAAGGGCAAGGTCGACAAGGACGTGAACCCGGCGGCGGTCGCCGGTTCACTGGTCGCGATGCTCGCGGCGGTCGCCTCGCACCAGAAGGGCTTCCAGACATGGGGCGTCAAACAGGCTGAACTCAAGCCGAACCTGGCGCTGTTGGTGCATCTGGGCGTGACCGGAAAGAAGCCGACCAAGTAACCGACAATCTTTTTCCAGGCACCAAGTCCTGTCTGGCAGGCGGTGGTTCACACGAGTGAGCCGCCGCCTGCCGTGTTTTCACGCCGGTAGCGGCCGGTCCTTCACGACATGCTTCATCACGAGCGTGGACGTCAGCCGCTGCACCCCCGGCAGCGTGGCCAGCCGCTCGTCGTACAGCCGTTGATAGGCCGTGAGGTCCGCCGCGACCACCCGCAGCAGATAGTCAGGCTCCCCGAACAGCCGCTGCGCCTCCTGCACGCCCTCCACCTCCGCGAGTGCCCGCTCGAACCCGGCGACGGTGTCCCGGTCCTCCTGCCGCATGGTGACGAAGACGAGCGCCTCGAAGTTCAGCCCGAGAGCCGAGGGCTCCACGACCGCCCGGTACCCGCTGATGGCGCCGGCCCGCTCCAGCTCCCGCAGCCGCCGGTGGCAGGGCGAGACGCTGAGCCGTACCCGTGCCGCCAGCTCGGTCACGGTCAGCCGCCCGTCCTGCTGGAGCTCGGCAAGAATTTTCCGGTCCACGTCGTCCATGGGGGAGATCTTCCCCCAGAACATCCGATCAAGGGCAAACTTCAGAAACACTTTCGGGCCATTCACGCCTAATGTCCCCTCCATGAACTCGGGAACCCTCCTCTCCTTCCTCGCCGTGGACCTCCTGCTGGTCTGCGTGCCGGGCGCCGACTGGGCGTACGCGATATCCGCGGGTCTGCGCGGACGCTCGGTGGCGTGGGCGGTGGGCGGCCTGGTGTCCGGGTACGCGCTGCACACGGCGCTCGCGGTGGCGGGCCTGGCGGTGCTGGTGGCCGGCGAGCCCGGTCTGCTGACCGCGCTGACGGTGGCGGGGGCCGGGTATCTGGTGTGGCTGGGATGGAGCGTGCTGCGCAGGCCGGGCGTCCCCGGCACCGCGGAGGGGCCCGTGGAGAGCTCCGACGCCCGTGTCTTCCTGCGGGGCGCGACGATCAGCGGCCTGAACCCCAAGGGGCTGCTGCTCTACCTCTCGGTCCTGCCGCAGTTCCTCACCACGACGGGCGCCCCCGTACCCGTCCAGACGGCCACCCTCGGCGTGCTGCACATGGTGTGCTGCGCCGCCGTCTATCTGACGGTCGGCCTCGCGGCCCGCGCGGTCCTGGGCGCCCGCCCGGCGGCGGCGCGCGCGGTCACCCGTACCTCGGGCGCCGCGATGCTGGGAATCGGCGCGTTCCTGCTGGTCCAGCGCCTGGCGACGCTCTAGGGGATCACTTCCGTACGATCCGGAACAGCCGTATCTCCCGCTCGATCCGGGCCTGGTACGTCGCGTACGGCGGCCAGAAGGCCAGTGCCGCCTGCCATACGGCGGCCCGCTCCTCCCCTTCCAGCAGACGGGCCGTCACGGCGATGTCGGCGCCCTTCCAGCTGATCCGGGCGTCGGGACGGGCCATCAGGTTGGCGGTCCAGGCGGGATGCCCGTCCCGTCCGAAGTTGGACCCGATGAGAATCCAGCTCCGCCCGCCCTCCTCGGGCATACAGGCAAGCGGCGTACGGCGCGTCAGCCCGCTGCGCGCGCCGACGGACGTCAGGATCACGCCCGGCAGCATCTGCGCGCTGAGGATGACCTTCCCGCGCGTGAGCCGGTGCACGGCCCGGTCCAGCGCCGGAATGACATGCGGGGCGACCTTGGCGAACCCCCGCGTGGACGAGATCCTCTGTACCGCGCGTTCCCCGATCACACCGCCACCTCCGGCTGCCCGGCCACCTCGAAGAGCCGTGCCGCGTCGGCCGCGTGCGCCCGCAGCCGGTGCACCGGCCCGAACAGCAGCTCGTCGCCGGCGGCCCGCTTGAAATACAGCTGGACGTCGTGCTCCCAGGTGAAGCCGATGCCCCCGTGCAACTGGATGGCTTCACCGGCGGCCGCGCGCAGCGCCTCCAGCCCCTGGGCGAGGGCGAGCCCGCCCACCCGCTCCCCGTGCACGGTGGCCCAGGCCGCGTAGTAGGCCGCCGAACGCGCCGCCTGCACCTGCACATACACATCGGCCAGCCGGTGCTTGACCGCCTGGAACGATCCGATGGCCCGCCCGAACTGCTCCCGCTGCTTCACGTACTCGACGGTCCGCTCCAGCACCCGGTCGGCGGCCCCGACGGCCTCGCAGGCGAGGAAGGCGGCGGCGAAGTCCCCGAGCCGGGCCAGCGCGCCAAGCCCGTCGGCACTCTCGTCGCCCAGCAACCGGGCCCGCACGTTCCGCAGTTGGAGCCGGGCGAGCGGGCGGGTGGCGTCGAGGGCGGTCTGCCGTACCCGCACGAGCCCGTCGGCGTCCCCGGGAACGAGGAAGACAAGGGTGCGGGACCGGGCGAACCCGCCGGTGTGCGCGGCGACGAGCAGCATCCCGGCGCAGTGCCCGTCGAGCACGTGCTCGATCTCGCCGTACAACCGCCAGCCGTCCCCCTCCCCGTCGGCACCGCCACCCTGGACCCGTCGAGCCTGTACGCCTCCCGCGCGCCCGCCGCCCGCCCAGTCCCCGCAGTTGTCCCCGGTGAGTGCGAGACCGGCTGCGGGTGCGGCGAGGGCGGCGGTGAGGGAGCCGTCGGCGATCCGGGGCAGCAGTTCGTCCCGCTGGGCCTCCGTCCCGGTCGCGAGGACGAGCGGGGCGGCGAGGACGGCGGTGGCGAGCAGGGGCGAGGGGGCGAGGACCCGTCCCGTCTCCTCTCCCGCGAGGGCGAGTTCGGTGGCGGAGCAGCCCGCGCCCCCGTACCGCTCGGGAAGGGCGAGTCCGGGCAGTCCGAGCTGCTCGGAGAGGGTGGCCCACAACCCGGCGTCGTACCCCTGCGGACGGTCGACGGCGGCCCGCGCCTCCTGGGCCCCGCACCGCTTGTGCAGGAGTTCGCGCAGGGTGCGGCGGATCTCCTCCTGCTCGGTGGTGAAGCCGGCGTCCATGGCGACCCCTTCCCTCCGGATCTGACGGTCCGTCATATTAGGAGCGGCGGGTCGATATGGACAGACAGAGGGAGAGACCATTCATGACGGCCGGAACCCGGAAAGTCGCCGTGGTCGGTGTGTCCCTCTCCGACTGCGGCCGCGTGGACGACGCGACGCCGTACACCCTGCACGCCCAGGCCGCCCGCCGGGCCCTGGCGGACGCGGGACTCGACAGGTCGCTGGTGGACGGCCTCGCCTCGGCGGGCACGGGGGTGCTGGCCCCGGTGGAGGTGGCGGAGTACCTGGGCCTGCGCCCCACCTGGACGGACTCCACCTCGGTGGGCGGCTCGACCTGGGAGGTCATGGCGGCCCACGCGACGGACGCGATAGCGGCGGGCCACGCGAACGCGGTCCTCCTGGTCTACGGCTCGACGGCGCGGGCGGACATCAAGGCGGGCAGGCGCACCGGCAACCTCTCCTTCGGCGCCCGCGGCCCCCTCCAGTTCGAAGTCCCCTACGGCCACACGCTGATCGCCAAGTACGCGATGGCAGCCCGCCGCCACATGATCGAACACGGCACGACGATCGAGCAGTTGGCGGAGGTCGCGGTCCAGGCGAGGGCGAACGCGGCCCTGAACCCGGAGGCGATGTTCCGCACCCCGATCACCGTCGACGACGTGCTGTCCGGCCCGATGATCGCGGACCCCTTCACCAAGCTGCACTGCTGCATCCGCTCGGACGGCGGGGCGGCGGTCCTGCTGGCGGCGGAGGAGTACGTACGCGACTGCCGCACCGCCCCCGTCTGGATCCTCGGCACCGGGGAGCACCTCTCGCACGCCACGATGTCGGAGTGGCCCGACTTCACGGTGTCGCCGGCGGCGGTGAGCGGACGTCTGGCGTTCGAGCGGGCGGGGGTGCGCCCGGAGGAGATCGACCTCGCCGAGATCTACGACGCCTTCACCTACATGACGCTGGTGACGCTGGAGGACCTGGGCTTCTGCAAGAAGGGGGAGGGCGGAGCGTTCGTGCAGTCCCGCACTCTGCCGGTGAACACGGACGGCGGCGGCCTGTCGGCCCAGCACCCGGGGATGCGGGGCCTGTTCCTCCTGGTCGAGGCGGTACGACAGCTGCGCGGCGAGACAGGTGAGCGCCAAGTACGGGCCAGGGACGGCGGCTTGCCCCGGCTGGCCGTGGCGTCCGGCACGGGGGGCTGGTTCTGTTCCTCGGGGACGGTGATCCTGGGCCGGGGGTGAGCCGGGCCCCGGACACCGCCTACCGCTCGCCCCGGACCCTGATGACGGCCTCGTCGTTGCCGGGCTCCGGGTCCCGGCGGCCGACGTCCCAGGGGGCGGTCGGGTCCGGCTCCTCCAGGGACAGGGTGCCCTCGCCCGGTTCGCCGAGGGTCATGGTGAACTCGAAGGAGCGGGAGTCGCCGGGGGCGAGATCTCCGACGGCGCAGGTGTACGCGTACCCGTTGCTCTCGCAGTACTCCTGGTAGACGCCGTCGTCGTACTCCTCCATGGGCTGCTTGACCATGGCCGTCTCGAAGGGCGGGCTGAACACCAGCTCGGCCGCGGCACCGGCGTCGGCGGGGCCGTTGTTGCGGACCGTGATCTCGAAGGTGCGCCGGTCGCCGGGTTCGCCGACCAGGGTCACATCGGAGACCTCGTAGTCGGCGTAGGAGTCGAGCACGACGTACGTACTCCCCCCGCCCCCGACGTAGGGCCCCTTGACGGCCTTGGTCTTCTCGGGCCGGAGTTCCGGGCCGTCGCCGAAGTCGCCGCCCTTCGGAGCGGTCTTGTAGTGCCCCGGCCCCATGTCCAGCGCCCAGACGTCCTTGCCGTAGGAGACGTACATGTCCTCCTCCGCCGTACGCAGCCGCACGGCGGGCCGCAGGACGACGGTCTCCCCGGGGCCGATCGTCAGCTCCGGGTACTCACAGACGGCGACGTGGTCCTTGCTCCGCGGTGGGTAACGGCAGTTGGAGTACTTCTCCGCGAAACCCGCGCTGCTCGCGCTCAGTTCCACCCCCAGCCCCTTCACCGGCAGCTCTCCGGTGTTCCGCACGACGACGGGGTCCGTCAGCTCGGCCCCGGGCCGCGGCCCGTCCTTCTCGTACTCGGGCGCCAGGGCCTCCACCACCGGCTCCCCCACGACGAACCGGGTCCTCGCGGTGAGCTTCTTCCCGTCCTTCGTGGTGTACGTGTAGGTCACGACCGCCGAGTCCCCGACCTCGGCCCCCTCGGCCGCCACCACCTTGGCGCGGGGCGCGTCGGCCCAGTTGCTGTAGTCGCCGTCGACCTCGCACGTCACATGGGCCGAACTGCCTTTGCACCCGCCGTACTTGCGGATCACGACCGTGTCCTGCCCGCTCTTCGGCACATCCGCGGCGAGCGTCCGGACGCCGGGCTCGTCACCGTCCTCGGCCTTGAGCTCGTACGGCATCTTGTCCCGCACACCGGCCTTGTCGCCCTGGGGACGGAGGTAGAAGACCGCGGGTGCGGTGAGGGACGGCGGCTCTTCGCCGTCGCCGGAGCACGCGGTGAGGGAGGCAGCGAGGAGGAGGACCGCCGCGGCCAGGCGCCTCAACGGACGGTGGGGACGGGGGCCGTGCCGAGGCAGATGGCGCCTTCGCCGGCGCCGGGGCTCGACGTGAACCACGTCAGTTCGGTGTGCACAGCTGTCCCGCTCTCCCTCTCCGGTCCGGGGATCAACGTACTGCCGCGCCCTTCGACGTACCCGCGCCGGACGGGAACATCCTTCCCCTCAGCCGGTGTTGTGGCCTACCGGAACGGTGAGTTCGTGAGGCAGCCGCACACCTCTGGAGGAGACCGTATGACCGCCCTGACCCGGTTGGAACGCGAGCAATTCCTGGCCGAACCCCATGTGGCCGCGCTGTCGGTGGACGCCGGAGAGGGACGGGCGCCGCTCTCCGTGCCGATCTGGTACCAGTACGAGCCCGGCGGCGACATCTGGATCATCACCGGCCTCGGCTCCCGCAAGCAGCGCCTGATCGAGGCGGCGGGCCGCTTCTCCCTCATGGTGGACACGGTCGAGCCGAAGCTGAAGTACGTGTCGGTGGAGGGCCCGGTCCTGGAGACCACCCCCGCCACGATCGAACTCCTCCGGGAGATGTCTGCACGCTACCTGCCGCCCGAGAAGGTGGAGGCGTACGTCGACTTCGCCTGGAAGAACCACGGCGAGCAGGTGATCATCCGGCTGCGCCCGGAGCGCTGGGTGTCCTCGGACATCGGTTCGTTGTAGACGGCGGGTGAGAATCGGGTCGTGACTCCTCCCCCGGCTGAAGCCGGGGGCTTCTCGTTACGCCAGGTTGGCGTCGCGACGGACCAGCCCGGCCCGTAGAACGTTGATCGCCCCGACCGTGTCGGCGTGCGCGGTGTGGCCGCACGAGACGCAGTGGAACTTTTCCTGTGTGGGCCGGTTCTCCTTGGCGGTGTGCCCGCATTCGGGGCAGGTGCGGGAGGTGTTGCGGGGGTCCACGGCGATCACTTCCCGTCCGGCGCTTTCAGCCTTGGCGCGCAGGATCGTCAGGAACACCCCCCATCCGGCATCGTTGATCGACCTATTGAGCCCGGCCTTCGCGGCGGCCCCGTTAGGCAGGAAGGTATCCGGCCGGTCGGGGTCGGGCTTCGGTGCGGGGGCCTTGCTCATGTTGCGGATCTTGAGTTCTTCGTGCGCGATGACGTCGTGTGCGCGGACCAGGCCGAGCGCTGTCTTGTGTGCGTGGTCGAGCCGCTGACGACGCACCTTGCCGTGCAGTTCGGCGACCTTCTCCACCGCGCGCTGGTGGTTGGCGGTGCGGTCCTTGGCCTTGCGGCGCGGGAACCGGGACAGGGCCTGCTGCGCTGCCTGGAGCTTGTCGGCCGCGCGGCGGCCGTGGCGCGGGTTGGGGACGAAATCGCCGCCCGAGTCGGCCAGGAAGTTCGCGATGCCCAGATCGATGCCGACCACGCTGCCGGTCGCCGGCAGCGGCTGCGGCTGGTCCTGCTCGGCGGTCAGCACGACGAACCACCGACGGCCCTCACGCTTGACCGACACGGTCTTGACCCGGCCGGCCACCGGGCGGTGCTGGTTGACCTTCACATGCCCGACGCCCTGAAGGCGGACGCGGGTGGTCGGGTCGTGCGGGGTGGAGTCCCACCGGCAACCGTCCCCGTCCTTCGGGAAGTCCACCGTGTCGAACCAGGTCCCCCCGCGAAAGCGCGGGTAGCCGGGCGTCTGACCGGACTTGACGCGACGGAAGAACGCGGCGAACGCCTTGTTGAGACGGCGAAGCGTCGCCTGCTGCGAGGAGAACGACCAGCGGCCCTGACGCTCCGGGTCGAACGCCCGGATCTCCTTGAGCTGCGCCGACTGCATCCCGTACTTCACGGTGGTCTTCGAGGCGTGCCGCCAGGCGTCGCGCCGCTCCTGCAAGGCCCCGTTGTAGAGGGAGCAGTGGTCCCGCAGCATCTGGCCCAGCGCCTGCTCCTGGCGGACGGTGGGCCGCAGGAGGAACTTGTACGCACGGATCAACTCAGCCCACCCCCTCCGGTCGAGTTCGCTCGATTTTACTACACTTGGCGTATGTCACCACGCTGGGAACCAGATCCTGACGTCAGACGGGGAAACCACGTCATCTGCAACCTCCACGCACACTTGGTGTTCGTCACCAAGTACCGGCGGGAGGTCTTCAACGACGACATGCTGACCCGCTGCGAGGCGATCATGCGCGACGTGTGCGAGAGCTTCGGCGCGGAACTGCGCGAGTTCAACGGTGAAGGCGACCACGTCCACCTGCTCGTGCACTACCCACCGAAAATCGCCCTGTCCAAGCTCGTCAACAGCCTCAAGGGCGTCAGCTCCCGCTACCTGCGCGCGGAGTACACCGGCCGGATCAACCGGATCGGCACGGGCTCGGTGTTCTGGTCCCCGTCGTATTTCGCGGGGTCCTGCGGCGGCGCACCACTAAGTCTCGTCAAGGACTACATTGACAACCAGAAGCGGCCTGTCTGACCGTCAGAACGAAAGCGCAGAGAACTCCGGCGCTTCGCGCCTCCGGGGCGAAGATCGCATTCCCGCTCGGCCTGAAGGCCGGGATTCCCTGCGAAGATCAAGGGATGGGAACAGATCTTCACGCACTCCTGAGATCACTGCGGGTATGGGCCCCCGAGGCCACCACCCTGCCCCCCTTCGACCCGGCCACCGCCCCCGCCGAACCGCTCCCCCTCTTCACGGAGTGGTTCGCGGAGGCGGTGGCGGCGGGCCAGCCCGAACCGCACACGATGTCCCTGGCCACCTCGGACGAGGAGGGCCACCCGGACGTCCGCACGGTGATGCTGCACGGCGCCGACACCACGGGCTGGACCTTCGCCTCCCACGCCACCAGCCGCAAGGGCCGGCACCTCGCCGCCCGCCCCTACGCGGCCCTGGGCTTCTACTGGCCGACTCTGGGCCGCCAGGTCCGTGTCCGCGGCCCGGTCACCGCGGCCCCCGCCCAGGAGGGCCAGGCCGACCTCCACGCCCGCTCGACGGGCGCCCTGGCCGCCGCGCTCACCGGCCGCCAGAGCGAAGTCCTGCGCTCCCTGGAGGAGTTGGCCGAGGCCTCCGAGACGGCCTGGACCGAGGCCCAGTCGCGACCGGACGCCCCGGTCCCGACGTGGACCCTGTACCGCCTGGCCCCGCAGGAGGTGGAGTTCTTCCAGGGAGACGCCCGACGACGCCATGTACGACTGACGTACCGCCGTACGGAGGAGGGGTGGACGTCGACCCTGCTCTGGCCGTGAGCCACGCGCGCCGGGGTCGGGCAGGGAGGGGTCGGGCAGGGCGGGAGGGACTGGCAGATCTGTCCCCCTCCGGGCTCCGCTGACCTGCGGCTTTCCCCACACCTCTGGGACACATCCGCCCATCACCCCTGCCCTGCCCACCGGGGTCAGCCGAGGAAGTCGTACACCTCGAACTCGGCCATTCCCCGGTAGCCCAGCCTCCGGTACAGGCCGTTGCTCGTGGTGTTCGCCAGATCCGTGAACAGCAGCACGTCGTCGGCCCCGGCCGCCAGCGCGCCCCGGCTCGCCGCCACCGTCGCGGCTCCCGCGTAGCCCCGCCCCCGGAGCTCGGCCGGCGTGTAGACGGGCGCCACCCGTATCTGCCCGGCGACCATGGGATGCGTTCCGGCCATGGACACGGGCACCCCGTCCGGGGTCTCCCAGAGCACCACGCCCCCGGAGCGGATCCGGGCGTCCGCCCAGGACTCGGCGTCGCCGGCGGCGACATTTCCGACGGCCTCGGCGAACTCCTCGTGCCAGCGCGTCAGCAGCTCGCGGTCCGGCGCCCCCGCGACCCTGGCCCGGCCCTGGGGCACCGGAGACGGTGGCGTCAACTCGCCGAGGCGGTAGAGCCGTTGGCGCTGACGCAGCTCGGCCTTGGCGCCCGTGCGCCGCTGCCACGCCTCCGCGAAGGCACCGGCCGTCGCCTGCTCGGCGGACACCCCCGGCAGGGCGTGCCCGAGCCCCGCCAACTGCTCGGCCAGCGCCTCCAGCATCGGCCCCTCCTCCGCCTCCGGCACGGTGAGCGGCGTGAGGGTCAGCCGGTACGGCGGCGTACGGAACCACGCCCCCCGGACCGCGCCCCCGCCCTCCAGCACCCCGAAGACCGGCGCCTCCGCCCCGTACGCCTGCGGCCCCCGCACCCGCAGCGTCTCGGTCACCGTCAGCGGGACGGTGTGCAGCACCGGCCGCGAGTGCAGGAAGGTTCCGGCAACGCCGAGGAACTCACCGAGATCCTCGATCACCACCCACCTCATCGGCCCGCCACCTCCGGATCCGTGGACAGTCGGGCGTGCAGATGGACATCCCGGAAGGCGTCCTGCCGTCCCGCCTCGAACATCGCGCCCCGGAGCGTCCCCTCGTAGGGGAATCCGCAGCGCTCCGCTATCCGGCAGGACGCGTCGTGGCCGAGGGCATGGCCGAGTTCGAGGCGGTGCAGGCCGAGGTCGGTGAAGGTCCAGCGGGCGACGAGGGTGAGGGCGCGGGCGGCGACGCGGTGGCCGCGGGCCTCGGGGAGGACCCAGTAGCCGATGCGGGCGACCCGTACGACGTGGTCGATCTCGTGGACGCCGACGTGCCCCAGGGTCGTGTCGCTGTTCGCGTCCGTGACGCGGAAGGCGACGCCGACGCCGTCCGCCGCGGCCTCGGCGGCCGCGCGGAGCGAGGCGCGGGCGTCGTCGAGGCCGGCGATCTCCTTCAGGGGGGTGTTCCAGCGCCGGAACTCGGGGTCGGAGCGGCCGCGCAGCCAGGTCTCGGCGTCCGCGTCGGAGTCCGCGTCCCAGTGGCGCAGGCGCAGCCCGTGGCCGAGCAGTTCGGGAGCGGGGTGGCTCGGGGACCGTTCACGTGTATGGGCCATCGGGCCATTGAATACGGAAGGAGGGCCGCCGATCACCCCTCTCCGGCGGAACATCTCATCCTCTCGGCCGGAACACCGGGATCCCCTGCCGGAAATCGACCTCCAGCGCCATGCCGGCCCGCAGCGTCCGCGGCGGGGCGTCGACGAGTTCCGTCATCATCCGTGGCCCTTCGGCGAGTTGGACGACCGCGGCGACGTAGGGCGTGCGCTCCCCGAAGGGCGGCAGGTCGTTGCGGTGGACGACGGACCAGGTGTAGAGCTCGGCCCGGCCGCTCGCCGGCTCCCATGTCACGTCCTCGCTCCAGCAGTGCGGGCAGAACTCGCGGGGGTAGTGGTGGGTGCGTCCGCACGCCCCGCAGTGGCGTACGAGCAGCCGTCCTTCTTCTGCCGCGTCCCAGTAGGTGCGCGTGAAAGCGTCCGGCTCCGGCACATCGAAGCGCGCGTCCATCAGGAGCCACCTCCCTCAGAAAAGGCCCAGCGCCGCGTCCAGCGACCACTTCTGCCAGGACATCGCGAACAGCGCGACCACCGATATCAGCCCCATCATGGCGTTCTGCCCCTGCTCGGCCCAGTCATGGATCATCAGCGTGAAGTAGAGGACGTTGAGCAGCAGCCCGCCCACCAGGGCCACCGGGGTCAGCAGGCCGGCCACCAGCCCCAGCCCCACCGCCAGTTCCGCGTACACGACGATGTACGCCATCGTCCGCGGCCGGGGCGCGACCACCGTGTCGAAGCCGGAACGGACCGCGTTCCAGCGGTGCTTGGCGGCGACGTCCGCCGCCCACGCGATGCCGGTCCCCCGCTCGAACCAGCCCTTCTTGTCCTTGTGCCGCCAGCTCTCCAGCCACCACAGCCCGAGCCCGATCCGCAGCAGGGCCAGCCATTGCGCGCCGGTGAGCCAGATGGAGTCCATGGATCTGACGGTACGTCAGATAAAGCCCCGCAGGGAAGACCGTGTGTTCCACCTGGGAGAAACCTGTGCGGCGACCTCGAAGCTGTGGGGCCGCGATGAATACGGCAGGATTGTTGGCAATGTTGTCGGCACTCACCTACGTTCGCAGACGCAAGGAGAATCCACCGCGATCCCGGGATCGTGCGAGCGAGAGGGACCACCGTGAAGCACAGGGCAATCAAGCGCAGGAGCGTCGTACTGGGCATCGGCGCGACCGCCGGTGTCGCGGCAGTCGGCGGCATCGCCCTGAACGCGCAGGCGTCGGACACCGGCAGCGGCTCGTCCTCCTCGGACGCCCTGGTCTTCGACAAGGACGCCTACACGGAGCTGACGACGACCGTCACCGACACGGAGGGCACCGAGCACTCGGTGACCTACCACTTCTGGAAGGCGATCACCTACGTCGCCAAGCCGGTGGACGAGAAGTACCAGAGCCTGATCGTCAGCGCCCCCGTCAAGATCGACGGCAAGACGGTCGACGCCTCGAACGCGCCGATCCTGTTCGCGAACTCCATCGGCGGGTACATGCCGTCCTCGGTCGCGGACGCCACCGGGATCGGGGCCGGGGGCATGTCCGGCGGCGGTGCTCCGAGCGGTGCGCCCAGCGCCTCGGCCTCGGCCTCCACCGCCCCCAACGCGAACGGGAACACCAACGCCACCGGCGGTGCCACCGCGAGCAACCAGCTCCTCGCCCTCGCCGCCGGCTACGTCGTCATCGAGCCCGGCGCCCGCGGCCGTACCCTCAAGAACTCCTCCGGCGAGTACTACGGCACCGCTCCCGCCGCGATCGTCGACCTCAAGGCGGCCGTGCGGTACATCAAGTCCAACAAGGGCCGTATCCCCGGCAACGTCGAGCGGATCGTCTCCGCCGGCACCAGCGCGGGCGGCGCCCTGTCCTCGCTGCTCGGCGCGTCCGGCGACAGCTCGATCTACGACAAGCTCCTCAAGGAGATCGGCGCGGCCGACGCCTCCGACGCGATCTTCGCGGTCGGCGCCTGGTGCCCGATCACCGACCTGGAGCACGCCGACGGCGCCTACGAGTGGAACTGGGGCTCCCTCAACACGAAGTCCGGCTCGACCGTCGACCAGACGGTGTCCAAGGCGCTCCGGTCCCAGTTCGCCGAGTACCAGGCGGGCCTGAAGCTGCGCGGCCTGAACGGCTTCGGCTCGCTGAACGCCCGCAACTACGACGAGTACCTGGTCAAGCAGTACCTGGAGCCCTCGGCGACGAAGTACCTCACCGACCTGTCGGACTCCGACCGCGCGACCTACCTGGCGAAGAACACCTTCATCACCTGGAAGAACGGCAAGGCCTCGTTCACCTGGGACGGCTTCCTCGGCCACGTCGGTGCCCGCGGCAAGTCCGCCCCCGCCTTCGACGCCTTCGACCTCTCGGCCGGCGAGAACAACCTGTTCGGCGCGGGCACGACCCAGAACCGCCACTTCACGGCCTACGGCGCCAAGAACGACACCACGGGCCTGAGCACCAAGCGCGTGGCGAGCGACATCCCCGAAAAGCTCAGGCTGATGAATCCGATGTACCACCTGGTGGAGAAGGCCAACGGGAAGCGTTCCAAGCACTGGTGGATCCGCCTCGGCACCAACGACACCGACACCTCGCACGTCATCTCCGCGAACCTCGCCGCCGCCGCGAAGGGTCTCGGGGACGACGTCGACCACCTCTACTACTGGGACCAGGGCCACGGCGCGAACACCGACCCGGGCGACTTCATCACCTGGATCGCCAAGGTGACGGGCCACAAGAAGCGGTGACCCCCGGCCGTACCAGGCCCCGAAGGACGCGGTGCCGGTTTCCCGTCACAGGTCCCCGGCCACCGCCCACCACGGCGCCGAACCCCCTCGTACGCGGGTTCGGCGCCGCGGCTTTCCCGCACTCCGCCCGCACAACCAGGTGACGTACGCCACGAGCCCCACCCACTCCTCCTACAGGCGTGATCAATCCGAAACCAATTCCGGTCTTGACCGAGACCCATCAACCGGAACCCTGATTACGCTCGCGCACATGGCCGACTCCGCAGCGCCCCCCGCGCCCTCCACCGCCCGCCCCGTGTACGTCATCGGCGGCGGTCCGGGCGGCCTCGCCGTCGCCCACGCGCTGCGGGCCCAGGGGATACGTGCCGTGGTGCTGGAGAAGTCCGACCGGGTCGGGGCGTCCTGGCGGCGCCACTACGACCGGCTCCACCTGCACACCACCCGCCGCCTCTCGGCGCTCCCGGGGCTCGCGATGCCGCGCCGGTTCGGGCGCTGGGTGTCACGCGACGACGTCGTGCGCTACCTGGAGAAGTACGCCGAGCACCATGAGCTGGAGATCGTCACCGGCGTGGAGGTCTCCCGCGTCGAACGCTCCCCCGACGGCACCGGCTGGCTTCTGCACGCCACCGGCGGCCGCGAACTGACCGGCGCCGCGGTGGTCGTGGCGACCGGCTACAACCACACACCGCTGGTGCCGGACTGGCCGGGCCTCACCTCGTTCGCCGGCGAGCTCGTGCACGCCGCCGACTACCGCAACCCGAAGCCCTACGCCGACCGGGACGTCCTGGTCGTCGGCGCCGGCAACACCGGTGCCGAGATCGCCGTGGACCTGGTGGAGGGCGGGGCCGGGCGGGTCCGGCTGTCCGTGCGCACCGCCCCGCACATCGTCCGCCGCTCGACGGCGGGCTGGGCCGCCCAGTACACGGGGGTGCTCGTGCGACGGCTGCCGGTCGGGCTGGTCGACCGGCTCGCCCGGCCCCTGGCGAAGCTCAGCGTGCCCGACCTGTCCGGGCACGGTCTGCCCCGCCCCGACACCGGCCTCTACACCCGGGTCCACCAGGGCGCCATCCCCGTCCAGGACGTCGGCCTCATCGACGCCGTGCGCAAGGGCAGGGTCGAGGTCGTCGCCGCCGTCGACGGCTTCGAGAAGGACGAGGTGCTCCTCGCCGACGGCACCCGCATCACCCCGGACACCGTCATCGCGGCCACCGGATACGCCCGCTCCCTGGAGGACCTCGTCGGCCACCTCGGTGTCCTCGACGTGCGGGGGCTGCCGGTGGTCAACGGCGCCCGCTGCCCCGACGACGCCCCCGGCCTCTTCTTCAGCGGCTACGTCACGCCCATCAGCGGCACGTTCCGGGAACTCGCGATCGACGCGGTGAAGATCGCGAAGGCGGTCGCCAAGGACGGGGCCCGGCAGGTCTCCCGACTTCCCGTCTGACACCGAATCCCTCAACTCGCTGACGTACCGCTTCCGTTACTCATGGGTCAGAAGTGCCCGGAGAGCTGTACGGCGCCACCGCATGGGGCCAGAATGTGAGCACTGTTCATGTTCTGGCTCCACTCCAACCTCTCGCACCTGACGGAGGATGCACGTGGCACGTGAAAGACAGCTCCCCCAGCCCGACCGACTCCCCCGGCCCTCCCGGCTCTCCCGCCGCACCCTGCTCGGCGGTGCCGCCGCCACCGCCGGTGCCGCCGCCCTCGCCGGCACCGCGGCCTCGCCCGCCGCCGCGGCCACCCGCGAGGCCGACGTCGTCGTCATCGGCGCCGGGCTCGCCGGCCTCACCGCGGCCCGCGACCTGGTGGCGGCCGGCAAGTCCGTGATCGTCCTGGAGGCCCGTGACCGCGTCGGCGGCCGGGTCGTGAACCTCCCGCTCGCCAACGGCGGGGTCACCGAGGGCGGCGGCGAGTTCATCGGCCCCACCCAGGACCGCATCAAGGCCCTCGCGGACTCCCTCGGCGTGGGCACCTTCGCCACCTACAACACCGGCAAGAACCTCCTCTACAAGGACGGCAAGAAGACCGCGTACGCCACCGACGGTCTCCTCGGCTCGGTCCCGCCCATCGACGCGGCCGGCCTCGCCAACGCCGCGATCGTGCAGGCCACCCTGGACGACCTGGCCAAGCAGATACCGGTCGACGCGCCCTGGACCGCCGCGAAGGCCGACGAATGGGACCGGCAGACCTTCGAGACCTGGCTGCGCGCCAACGCCGTCATCCCGTCGGCCAAGTTCCTCTTCGACGTGGCCTGCACCTCGATCTTCTCGGCCGAACCCCGTGAACTCTCCTTCCTGTTCGTGCTCTTCTACATCGCCGCCGCGGGCAACGAGACCAACGTCGGCACCCTGGAGCGCCTCACCGAGACCGCCAACGGCGCCCAGGAGCTGCGCTTCGTCGGCGGCTCCCAGCTGGTGCCGATCAAGCTCGCCGCCACCCTCGGCGACCGGGTGGTGCTGAACGCCCCGGTGCGCACCATCGCCAAGTCCGGCGCCAAGTACGTCGTGACGGCCGACGGCACCACCGTGACCGCCAAGAAGGTCGTCGTCGCCGTGCCCCCGCCGATCGCCGCCCGCATCACCTACGACCCGCTGCTCCCGGCCTCCCGCGACCAGCTCACCCAGCGGCTGCCGATGGCCTCGGTCGGCAAGGCCATCGCCATCTACGACACCCCGTTCTGGCGTGCCGACGGCCTCAACGGCCAGGTCGTCAGCGACACCGGGATCATCAGCTCCACCTTCGACAACTCCCCGCCCGACGCCTCCTACGGCGCCCTGATGGGCTTCATCGAGGCCGACGAGGCCCGCAAGTACGACGGCGCGAGCGAGGCGGAGGTCAAGGCGGCCGTCCTGAAGGACTACACGACCTACTTCGGCGCGAAAGCGGCCTCCCCCACCTCCTTCGTCCTGCAACGCTGGAACAACGAGACCTACACCCGCGGCGGCCCCGTCTCCATCGCCGCCCCGGGCGTCCTGACCCAGTACGGCCCCTCCCTGCGCACTCCCGTCGGCGGCATCCACTGGGCCGGCACGGAGACCTCCGTCCACTGGATGGGGTTCATGGACGGTGCGGTGCGGTCGGGCGAGCGGGTGGCGAAGGAGGTGCTGGCGGTGCTGTGAGCGGTTCCGTCGGCATGCTCTGCCCAACTTTGTGTGCACGGCCATTCCTGACACAGCGTCAGTTCCTTTAATCTGACACTGCGTCAGTTAATCGCTGTCACACAGGAGCGGGCGGACCGATGCTTGGATCAACCCACGGCACCCTCACCACCGACTCCCGCCGGGCCCGGGTCATCGCTTGCGGCGAGCAACCCGGGCCCGCCGTCCACGGCAGGCCGGCCGAGGTCGACGACCTCGACGTCAGCGGCCGGCCGCTGTACTGCGACGTCCCCGATCTGGACCGGTTCTTCCGGCCGGAGTCGGTCGCCGTCATCGGCGCCTCCGACGCCGAGGGGCGCCCGAACACCGGTGTCACCCGGCAGTTGGTGGCCTGGGCCGAGCGGGTCGGGGCCCGGCTGCACCCGGTGCATCCCACCCGCCCGTCCGTCTTCGGCATCCCCTGCTCCCCTTCCGTCGCCGACCTGCCCGAACAGGTCGATCTCGCCGTGCTGCTGGTCGCCGACCCCCTTCCCGTGGTCGAGGAACTGGCCGAGGCCAAGGTGAAGTTCGCGGTCGTCTTCGCCTCCGGGTTCGCGGAGACCGGCGAGGAGGGCGCCGCCGCCCAGGCCCGGCTCTCCGCGGCCGTACGACGGTCGGGGATGCGGCTGCTGGGGCCCAACACCAACCTCAACGCCTTCGAGCGGTTCCGCGACGACCTCGACGGACCGGCGATCGCCCTCATCACCCAGTCCGGCCACCAGGGCCGCCCCGTCTTCGCCCTCCAGGAGCTCGGCATCCGCCTCTCCCACTGGGCGCCGACCGGCAACGAGGCCGACCTGGAAACCGCCGACTTCCTCTCCTACTTCGCCGAGCGGCCCGAGGTCGGCGCGATCGCCTGCTACCTCGAGGGGCTGAAGGACGGCCGCTCCTTCCTGCTCTCCGCCGACCGGGCCGCCCGCCGCAAGGTGCCGGTGGTCGCGGTCAAGGTGGGCCGCACCGAGACCGGAGCCCGCACGGCCGCCTCCCACACCGGCAAGCTGACCGGCGCGGACACGGTGGTGGACGCGGCGATGCGGCAGTACGGGGTGATCCGCGTCGACGGTCTCGACGAACTCCAGGACACCGCCGCCCTGTTGGCCCGGGCCCGCCCGCCGCACGCCGAGGGGGTCGTCGTCTACTCGATCTCGGGCGGCACGGGCGCGCACTTCGCCGACCTGGCGACGGAGGCGGGGCTGAGCCTGCCCACGCTCTCGGACACCAAGCAGGCCGAGCTGCACCAGTGGATACCCGAGTACCTGAACGTGGCCAACCCCGTGGACAACGGCGGCCATCCGGTCGGCGACTGGCGCGGCCGGAAGATCATCGACGCGATCCTCGACGACCCGGCGGTCGGGGTGCTGATCTGCCCGGTCACCGGCCCCTTCCCGCCCCTGAGCGACAAGCTCGTCCAGGACCTGGTGGACGCGGCCGAGCGCACGGACAAGCTGGTCTGCGTGGTGTGGGGCTCACCGGTCGGCACCGAGCCGGCCTATCGCGAGGTCCTCCTCGGCTCCTCCCGGGTGGCCACCTTCCGCACGGTCGGGAACTGCATCACCGCGGTCCGCGCCTACCTCGACCACCACCGCTTCGTCGCCGCCTACCGCTCCCCCCTCGACGAGGCCCCGCGCACCACGTCCCCGTCCTTCCGCAAGGCACAGGCCCTGATGCGCCCGGGCCAGCAGCTGAGCGAGCACGCGGCGAAGCAACTGCTGCGGGCGTACGGCATCCGCGTACCGCGCGAGCAGCTGGTGACCAGCGCGGCGGCGGCCGTACGGGCGGCGGGCCAGGTGGGCTACCCGGTGGTGATGAAGGCGTCCGGCGCGCAGATCGCCCACAAGACCGAACTCGGTCTGGTGAAGATCGAGCTCACCTCCGCCAGCCAGGTCCGGGACGCCTACCGGGAGCTGACCGACATCGCCCGCTACGAGGGCGTCTGTCTGGACGGCGTCCTGGTCTGCCAGATGGTCGAGCGGGGTGTCGAGATGGTCGTCGGCGTCACCCACGACGACCTCTTCGGACCGACCGTCACGGTCGGGCTCGGCGGGGTGCTGGTCGAGGTCCTGCGCGACACCGCCGTACGTGTGCCGCCCTTCGGGGAGGAACAGGCCCGGGACATGTGCGGTGAGCTGCGCGGGCGGGCCCTGCTGGACGGGGTCCGGGGGCGCCCCCCGGCGGACCTCGACGCGCTCGTCGAGGTCATCCTGCGGGTGCAGCGCATGGCGCTGGAGCTCGGGGACGAGCTGGCCGAACTGGACATCAACCCGCTGATGGTGCTGCCCCGCGGGCAGGGCGCCGTGGCGCTGGACGCGCTGGCGGTGTGCCGCTGATGGCGTCGGCAGGGGTGCGCCAGGAGACACGCGACCAGGTCTCGCACATCACACTCGACCGGCCCGAGGCCCTCAACGCCCTCACCCCCGGACAGCGGGACCACCTCATCGGGCTGCTCGGCGACGCCTCCGGCGACCCGGAGGTGCGGGCCGTGGTGCTGACCGGCACGGGGCGGGGGTTCTGCGCGGGCGCGGATCTGCGAGGGGCGCTCACGGGAGGCGACCGGGTCCCCGGTGACGTGGCCCGCACGATCCGGCTCGGCGCCCAGCGGCTGATCACGGCCGTCCTCGACTGCGAGAAACCCGTGATCGCCGCGGTGAACGGGACGGCGGCGGGCATCGGCGCACACCTCGCGCTCGCCTGCGACCTCGTCCTCGCGGCCGAATCGGCCCGGTTCATCGAGGTGTTCGTGCGCCGGGGACTCGTACCGGACGGAGGCGGCGCGTATCTGCTGACCCGGCTGATCGGCCCGCAACGCGCCAAGGAGCTGATGTTCTTCGGCGACGCGCTGAGCGCCGCCGACGCCGAACGCCTCGGCCTGGTCAACCGGGTCGTGCCGGACGGGGAGCTGGACAAGACGGCCCGTGAATGGGCGGCCCGCCTCGCCGCGGGGCCGACCCGCGCCCTCGTCCTGACCAAGCAGCTCGTCAACGCCTCCCTCGACGGCGACCGCGCCACCGCGTTCGCCGCGGAGGCCGCCGCACAGGAGATCAACATGACGACCGAGGACGCCCAGGAGGGGGTGGCGAGCTTCGTGGAGCGGCGGAGCCCGGAGTTCCGGGGGCGCTGACTCAGTCCCGCGTGAGGATCCGCAGGGCCCCCGCGTCCGGGTCGCCGAACAGGACGAACAGCTCGGGCTCACGCTCGGTGCCGCCGATCGTCCAGAGCGTCGGCGCCCCGCATCCGCCGTCGACGCGCAGGCCGACGCCGTCACGGTCCGCGGCGTCGTCCTTGTCCGCCCGCACCGGTTCCCAGGCGCCGGTGCCCTCGCACACGGTGTAGGGCGGGTCGGCGGACCAGTCGTCGTGCTCCGACACGGTGGGCAGCGCGGTGAGTTCGGCCCGGCCGCCCGGGCGCAGCCGCAGGACCGAGCCGTCCTCGCCACGCCATACGCCGGCGAGCTGCCCGGCGGACAGCTTCGGGGGCTCGTACTCCTCGACGATCCCGGTCTCGGTGGCCAGTACGGCGCCCCCGAAGACGACCATGAACAGCACGAAGGAAATCCCCGCCGACAGGATCCAGGTCCCCGCACACCCCCACGCCCGCCCACGGGACCGGCCACCGCGCCCGAAGTACGCCACACCGAGCACCGGGAGGATCCCGAGGGCCACGAAGGCGGCGGCCGTGGCGGCGAACGGCAGGCCGGCGGGCAGGGCGAAAGCGCCCGCCCAGACCACCCCGAGCACCGCCGCCCACGCCAGGTGCCACGCCCACTCGGGTCCGCGGACGCGGCGGACGGTGGCCCGGGCGAGCACGGCGGCCGGCAGGGTCTGCGCGCACGCGTGCAGCAGTCCCACGAACGGCAGCCACAGCGGCGCGAGGAGAAGCAGACAGGCCAGCCCGTACGCGGCGCCCGAGCCGCCGTAGTCGTCGCCCGTCGTGACGTCGACGTACGCGATCAGTACGGCCGCCGGCAGCTGTGCCGCCCCCACCGCCGCGGCCGCGTTGACCGCGACCGAATCCCCGGCCCGCCGGGCACGCCCGAGCTCACGCCGTATGTCTCCCCACCCCATGGGCGCAGCGTACGCAGCCGCCTTCGCCGCCTTCGCACACCCCTTCCTATCTGACGGCCCGTCAGCTTCAATGGGAGTGTGATGGGACAAGCAGGTATGGCCGAGGCCGCCGTCCGCTATCTCCGGTCGGCCGGCGCGGCGCCCGTGGACGCGATGCCGCGGCCCGAGCTGCGCTGTGTCCGCGAGGACGAGCGAGCGCCGGTCGCACCGGCCGAGTTCCGGCGGGTGCTCGGGAGCTTCGCCTCCGGCGTGGCCGTCGTCACCTCACCCGCCGCCGAGGGCGAGGACGGCCCCGCCGGCTTCGCCTGCCAGTCCTTCGCCGCCCTGTCCCTCGACCCGCCCCTCGTCGCCTTCATGGTCGGCCGTACGTCGACGACCTGGCCCCGTATCGCCCGCGCCGGGGTGTTCTGCGTCAACGTCCTCGCCGCCCACCAGGGCGAGCTGTGCCGTGGCTTCGCGGTGAGCGGCGCGGACAAGTTCGCGGGCGTCGCCTTCGACGCGGCACCGGCGTCCGGCTCACCGCGGCTGGCGGACACGCTCGCGTGGATCGACTGCACGATCCACGCCGTGCACACGGGCGGCGACCACCTCATCGTGGTGGGACGGGTGGACGCGCTGGGGGCGGCCGACGAGGACCGGGCACCGCTGCTCTTCCACAAGGGGCGGTTCGTCTAGGCCACGGCCGGGACCAGCGCGGCCGGCCTGCGCCGGATCACCAGCGCCATCAGCGCCGCCGCCGCGCACAGCGCCCCGGACGCGTACCAGATCATGTCGTACTCACCGAAGACGTCCCGCACCACACCGCCGACGAAGGCCACGAGCGCCGCCCCGACCTGGTGCGAGGCGAGGACCCAGCCGAAGACGATCGCGCTGTCGTCGCCGTAGTGCTCACGGCACAGGGCGACGGTGGGCGGGACGGTGGCGACCCAGTCGAGGCCGTAGAAGACGATGAAGAAGAGCATCGGCGGGTGGACGCTCGGCCCGAGCAGCATGGGCAGGAACAGCAGCGAGATGCCGCGCAGGGCGTAGTACACCGCGAGGAGCCGGCGCGCGTCGAAGCGGTCGGTGAACCAGCCCGAGGCGATGGTGCCGACCACGTCGAACACCCCGATGACCGCGAGCAGCGAGGCCGCCGCCGTGATGGGCATGCCGTGGTCGTGGGCGGCGGGCACGAAGTGGGTCTGGATCAGGCCGTTGGTGGAGGCGCCGCAGATCGCGAAGGTGCCGGCGAGCAGCCAGAACGGGCCGGTGCGGGCGGCCTTGAGGAGCACGGTGACCGCGCGGCGGGCGGCGCCCGGCACGGGCTCCGGCTTGGGCACGAACTCCGTCGCGCCGTACGGCTTCAGGCCCACGTCGGCCGGGTGGTCGCGCAGCAGCAGCCAGACGAAGGGGACGACCGCGAGGGCGGCCAGGGCCACGGTGACGGCCGCCGGGCGCCAGTCGTGCCTCTCGACCATCCAGGACAGCACCGGCAGGAAGATCAGCTGGCCGGAGGCGGAGGCGGCGGTCAGGATGCCGGTGACCAGGCCGCGCCGTTCGGTGAACCAGCGGTTGGTGACCGTCGCCGCGAACGCCAGCGCCATCGAGCCGGAGCCCAGCCCGACCAGCAGGCCCCAGCACAGCAGCAGCTGCCAGGCCGCCGTCATCCACACCGTCAGCCCCGAGCCCAGCGCGATCACGGTCAGCGCCACGGCGACGACCCGGCGGATGCCGTAGCGGTCCATCAGCGCGGCCGCGAAGGGGGCGGTGAGCCCGTACAGCGCGAGGTTGATCGAGACGGCCGCGCCGATCGTGCCGCGCGACCAGCCGAAGTCCTCGTGCAACGGGTCGATGAGCAGTCCGGGCAGCGAGCGGAAGGCGGCCGCGCCGATGATCGTCACGAAGGTGACGGCGGCGACGAACCAGGCGCGGTGGATGCGGGTGCGGGGGACGCGGTTGCGCTTCTTTCCCGTGCGGGGTGCCGGTGCGGCGGCTTCGGTTGTCTGGGTCACGACATAGAGCTTCCGGCCTGGCCGCCCGCCGATCCACTGGCCCGAAGGACAGCATTCGTTAGGATCGGGCCATGGCCGCGTCCGAGGAACCGTTCCGCCCGCATCGCGTCGCCGTCCTCGCCATGGACGGTCTGCTCCCCTTCGAGCTGGGCATCCCGCACCGCATCTTCGACCGCCCCAGGGACCGTCTGGGGCGGCGTCTGTACGAGGTCGTCACCTGCTCGATCCGGCCGCCGGGCCCGGTCCGCACGGACTCCGACTTCGACGTCATGGTCGCGAACGGCCCGGAGGCCCTGGCCACCGCGGACACCGTGATCGTCCCGGCGTCCTACGAGTTCGGCCCGGTCTACGAGGACGGTGTCCTCACCCCCGAGCTGGCCGCCGCGCTCGCCCACATCCGGCCCGGCACCCGGCTCGCCTCCATCTGCACCGGCGTCTACGTCCTCGCCGCCGCGGGCTACCTCGACGGCCGTCCCGCCACCACGCACTGGGCCGACGCCGAGCGCCTCCAACGGCTCTTCCCGCGGATCGCGGTCGACCCGAACGTCCTGTACGTCGACGACGGCGACGTCCTCACCTCCGCTGGCGTCGCCGCCGGCATCGACCTGTGCCTGCACATGCTCCGCCGCGACCACGGCAGCGCCGTCGCCAACGCGGTGGCCCGGCGCACGGTCGTACCGCCGCACCGCGAGGGCGGCCAGGCCCAGTACATCCGGCGCCCCGTGCCGGAGCCCCAGCTGGCCACCACGACCACCGCCCGCGCCTGGGCCCTGGGCCGCCTCCACGAGCCGATCCAGCTGCGGGACATGGCCGAGCAGGAGTCGATGTCCGTACGGACCTTCACGCGCCGCTTCCGCGAGGAGGTCGGCATCAGCCCCGGCCAGTGGCTCACCCAGCAGCGAGTGGAGCACGCCCGGCACCTGCTGGAATCCACCGACCTCTCCATCGACCAGATCGCCCGCAACGCCGGCTTCGGCACGGCCCAGTCCATGCGCCAACACCTACAGTCGACCCTCGGCGTCACCCCCACCAGCTACCGCCGCACCTTCCGTACGGGGAGCGGGATCAGCGGCTAGGCCCACAGTGGGCTCAAGCCCTCGCGGACGGCATCGACGGACAGCTCAGCAACGCCACGCGGGCCCGGCCGGACGGCACCGAGGGTCGGGTGCGCGGCACCACTCGGTCGCGCCAGGATGCCGTCAGCGGCAGCAGCCGACCCAGCGACAGCGACGGCCAGGCCCCCGGCGGGGCTCAAGCCCGCGCGGCCGCCCTCGACGGACGCTCAGCGACGCCACGCGAGCCCGGCACGACGGCACCGAGGGGCGGATTCACGGCGGCGCGCGGTCCCGGCAGGATGCCGTCACCGGCAGCAACCGACCCAGCGACAACGTCGGCCAGGCCTGCGGCAGGGCACGAGCCCTCGCGGACGGCATCGACGGACACTCAGCGACGCCATACGAGCCCGGCCGGACGGCACCGAGCGCCACGCGGTCGCAGCAGGACGCCACCACCGGTAGCAGCCGGCCCAGCGGCAGCGACGGGCAGAGCCCAAGCCCACGCGGACGGCATCGACGGACAGCTCAGCAACATCACACGAGCCCGGCACGACGCCATCACCGGCAGCAGTCGGCTCAGCGGCAGAGCCCCCGCGGCCGACACCGACCCACAGGTCAACGGCGCCACACGGGCCGGCAGGACGCCATCACCGGCCGCAGCCAGGCCCAGCGGCATCGTCGGTCAGGTCCGCCACGGACCCTGAGCCCGCGGCAGCGTCAGGAGCGGCCGACCCAGCGCCCTCCCGCCGTATGCCCTCCCGTCGTACCTCTCCCCACCACCCGAGTGCCGTCAGCAGCAACGTCAGTGCCACGCCTGCCAGGATCGCCGTGGACGGGGTCACCACCTGGAGCAGTCCACCGGCGAGGGACCCGGTCGCCGCGTACCCCGCGCCCGCGGCCGCGTACATCACGGAGTACCCCGCGGCCAGCGCGCCCGGCGGCAGCGCCTCCCGCAGGGACAGGTTGCGGGTGATCAGCGCGCCCGACTGGAGCGTGCCCGCCAGGACGAGGGCGACCGCGATCCCGGCCGCCCCCGGTATCAGCGCGGCGAGGCTCACGAAGACCGACATCCCGCACATCAGCACGACACTGCGCCCCCGGAGCCGCCCGGGCCACGACCGCAGCCCGTACACGAACGCCCCGAGCCCCGCCCCGACCGCCAGCCCCGCCAGCATCGGCCCGGACCAGCCGACCCCGATGCCGCGCTGTTCCAGCAAGGCGGGCAACGTCAGTTCCGCCAGGCCGAGCAGCGTGAGGCTCGCCGCGCCCGTGACGTACACCGGCCAGGCGCGCACCAGGACTCTGATCCGGCCCGACTCCCCGCCCCGCTCGCCCGTGTCCCAACGGGCCGGCAGCCAACGGTGCCCCGCGATCGACAGCGCCATCAGCGCGGCGCCGAGCAGCAGCGGGAGGCGCGGTGCGACGCCAAGGGCGAGCCCGGCCACCGCGACCGGGGAGACGGCCCACACCCCGGACATCAGCATCGACTCGGCGGACAGCGCCTGTGCCACGGACCGCTCCGGGACCAGCGAGGTCAGCAGCGCCCGCTGCCCTCCGGCGGCAGCGGAAGGAGCCGCCCCGGCCAGGAACGCGAACACGCCCAGCACGGGATGCGCCCCGGCCAGCACCCCGAGCCCCGCGAACCCGGCCGCCCCGCCCGCGAGCCCGAGCATCAGGTGCCGCCGGCCCCGCGCCGGGTCCATCCGCATCCCGAGCACCGGCGCCCCGATGATCTCGCCGATCACGTACGCCGCCGCGAGCGCCGCCCCCAGCGTGTAGCCGCCGGGGCGCTCACGCACCAGGAAGACCAGCGCCAACGGGGCCATGGCGACCGGCATACGGGCGGCGACGGCGGTGCAGGCCCAGATGAGGACCGGTCTGGTGGCGATGTCTCGGTAGGTCATGAGTCGAAGCTACGGCCCGCCACCGACAGCGCCCCAGGAGTTTTCCGGCGCCTGTGGACAACCCCTGGCATGTCCAGAACGCCGGGCAACGCGCCGAGCCCTGACGGCACATGGGACTCTGCGTCAGCAGACGAGCCCGGTGGGAGCAACCCGTGACACTCGAGGAACTGGTCAGCCGGCTGGCTGAGGCGGATGACGGCCTGACCGTCTTCGCCGCCGAGCCCTGGACGGCGCAGAGCGACGCGACGGCTGTCCCCGACCCGGGCGGTCCGAGCCGGCCGGACGCGGAGGGCCGCACCTATCTCCTGGAAGTCTTCCTGATCCGCGACGTCCTGGAGACCTGGCGGGCGCACCGCGGCGGCGCCGTTCCCTCCCCTCGAGAAGCCTGCGAGGCAGTCATCCACTACGCCGAGCACGACACCTATCAGTACCCGGACGAAGAGCCGCCCCTCTCCCCGTGACCACGGGCAAGGAGCCCCCCGTTCAGAAGGTCAGCACCCCTCTGGCCACCTTCCCCGCCTCCGCGTCCGCCACCGCCCGCTCGAACTCCTCGACCGGATACGTCTGCGTCACCAACTCGTCGAGCAGCAGCCGCCCTTCGCGATACAGCTCGGCGTACAGGGCGATGTCCCGCTGCGGCCTGGACGACCCGTACCGGCATCCCAGGATCGACTTGTCCAGGAACATGGACGCCACGACGAAGGACGCCTCGGCCCCGGCGGCCGGCATCCCGAGCAGCACGGCCTGACCGTGCCGGTCCAGCAGATCGACGGCCTGGCGGACGAGTTCCACCCGCCCGACGCACTCGAAGACATGGTCCGCCCCCGTCGGCAGCAGCTCCCGCACCCCCTCCGTGGAGGTCAGGAAGTCGGTCGCCCCGAACTGCCGCGCCACCGCCTCCTTGGCGGGGTTGGCGTCGACGGCGACGATCCGCAGCGCCCCCGCGATCCGGGCCCCTTGGAGGACGTTGAGCCCGATGCCCCCGGTGCCGATCACGACGACGCTGTCCCCGCGATCCACCTTGGCCCGGTTGAGCACGGCTCCGACGCCGGTCAGCACCCCGCACCCGATGAGCGCGGCGGAGGGCAGCGGGATGTCCCGGGGGATACGCACCACCTGCACGGCCTTCACCACGGTCCGCTCGGCGAAGGCGGAGTTGGACGCGAACTGGAAGACCGGCCGCCCGCCCCGCGCGAACGGCTGTCCCGGCCGCCCGATCGCCTTGCGGCACATGGTCGGCCGCCCCCGGTCGCAGTCCGCGCAGGTACCGCAGTTGGCCAGTGTGGACAGGGACACATGGTCCCCGGCCGAGACATGCGACACCCCCTCCCCCACGGCCTCGACGACCCCGGCCCCCTCGTGTCCCAGCACCACGGGCACCGGAAAGGGAATGGTCCCGTCCACCACGGACAGATCGCTGTGGCACAGCCCCGCCGCCGCGATGGCGACCAGCACCTCGCCCGGCCCCGGTCCCCGTACCTCCAGGTCGTCGACGACCTCGACCCGCTTCCCGTCGAACACCACGCCGCGCATCACACAACCCCCTTGGGTTCCTTCGGCAGCCCGAGCACCCGCTCGGCGATGATCGTGCGCTGGACCTGGTCCGAGCCGCCGTAGATCGTGTCGGCCCGGGAGAACAGGAACAGATGCTGAAACGCGTCGAGTTCGTACGGCGCCGTGACCGACCAGTCGACAGGCCCGACCCCCGCCACCGACCCCCGCACCTGCATGGCCAGCTCCCCGAGCCGCTGATGCCACCCGCCCCACAGCAGCTTGGCGACGTTGGAAGCGCCGGCGTCCCCCGAACTCCCCAGCGTCCGCAGGGCGTTCCACCGCATCACCCGCAGCTCGGCCCACTGCCGGACCAGCCGGTCCCGTACGACGGGATCACCCACCGCCCCACTGTCGACGGCCGCCCGCACCACCCGCCCCAGCTCGGCGGCGAACCCGATCTGCTGGGCGAGCGTGGACACCCCCCGCTCGAACCCGAGCAGACTCATCGCGACCCGCCACCCGGCCCCCTCGCCTCCGACGACGTGCTCCACGCGCGCGTGCGCACCGTCGAAGAACACCTCGTTGAACTCGCTGGTGCCGGTCATCTGCCGAATGGGCCGCACCTCGATCCGCCCCGGCTGGTCCATGGGAACGAGCAGGAAGGACAGGCCACGATGGCGGCTGGACCCGGGGTCGGTGCGGGCCAGGACGAAACACCAGTCCGCCTCCCGCGCCAGGGACGTCCAGATCTTCTGCCCGGTGACGCGATACGTACCGTCCCCGGCCCGCTCGGCCTTCGTACGGATCCCCGCGAGATCGGAGCCGGCCCCGGGTTCGCTGTACCCCTGGCACCACAGTTCGTCCCCGGCCGCGATCGCGGGAAGGAACCGCCCCTTCTGCTCGGGCGTGCCGTGTGCGAGCAGGGTCGGCGCCAGCAGGTTCTCCCCGATGTGCCCGGAGCGAGGCGGCGCACAGGACCGCGCGTACTCCTCGGCCCAGGCAACCTGCTGCGTGAGCGTGGCACTCCGATTCCCGTACCCGCCCTCGCCCCACCCCAGCCCGATCCACCCGGCCTTCCCCAGCGCACGCTCCCATGACCGACGATCCAGCTCAGCCGATGCATGCTCACCGAGCCAAGCCCGAGCCTCCGCCCGGAAAGCCTGATCCTGGGCGCTGAATCCAAAGTCCACGGACCTCTCCTCCCAACGCCGGTTCCGCTGCCCCACCTCAGGGGCGCGGGGCTGTATCGATATGCGGCTACCGCCGCGTGGGCGCGACCAGCCACAACGAACCCGCAGCCGCCAACTCACCGATCCGCGCACCCCACTAGGCGTTAGGACGTTCCCCCTCACGCGCGGCCCTCTCCATGGCGGCAAGCCGCTCCAGCATCGGCATCGGGTCCACCCCCACGGACCCCGGCAAAAACTCCGCGATCGTTTCCGGCGTCCAACCGCCGGAGGCATACGCCGAGCGCAGCTCCCTCGGCTGCGCCCACACCGCGATCTTCGGCCCGGCGACCGTGTAGACCTGCCCGGTGACCTCCCGGGCCCGCTCCGACAGCAGATACACGACGAGTGCGGCCACATCCTCCGGCTCCCCGATCTCCGCCAGCTCCATCGGCACCCCGGCGGACATCCGCGTACGCGCCACCGGCGCCACCGCGTTCGCGGTCACCCCGTACTTGTTCAGCCCCAGCGCCGCACTCCGGACCAGCGAGATGATGCCGCCCTTCGCGGCGCTGTAGTTGGCCTGCGAGACGGACCCTTGGTGGTTTCCGCTGGTGAACCCGATCAGGGTCCCGGTCCGCTGTTTCCGCATGACGGCGGACGCGGCCCGGAACACGGTGAAGGTGCCCTTGAGGTGGGTGGCGACGACCGGATCCCACTCCTCCTCGGTCATGTTGAACAGCATCCGCTCGCGCAGGATCCCGGCTACGCACACGACGCCGTCCAGCCGCCCGTACGACGACAGGGCCACGTCGACGACCCGCTGTCCCCCCGCCATGGTCGACACGTCGTCGGCGACCGCGACGGCCTCCCCGCCGGCCGACTCGATCTCCTTGACCACGCCCGAGGCGACCTCGCTCGTCGGCGACCCGCCGTCCACCGATACCCCGTAGTCGTTGACGACGACGGATGCCCCCTCGGCCGCCGCGCAGAGCGCCACCGCCCGCCCGATCCCGCGTCCCGCCCCCGTCACGGCGACCACCTTGCCTGCCAAGAAGTTCCCCATGCCCGGCCCCTTCCCGCGGTTTCTGACGGACCGTTAGATTTTATGTCCCGTCAGACACCCGTAGACAAGCCCCGGGGGAGCACCGATGCCACTGCCCGCGATGCATCCGGCGTTTCACGACATCGCCAAGCGCGTGAACAACTGGGGCCGTTGGGGGGCCGACGACGAGATCGGCACCCTGAACCTGATCACCGACGAGGTCGTCCGCGGGGCCGCGGCGGAGGTCAGGTCCGGCCACCGTGTCCCGCTCTCCCTCCCGCTGAAGGAGGACGGTGTGCAGACGGGACTGATACCGGGCCGGGTCAACCCCCTGCACGCGATGGTGCAGATCAACCAGGAGATCTTCGGCCCGGGCACGGTCGCGTGCAGCGACGACACCGTGACGATGGGCCTTCAGGCGGCCACGCACTGGGACGCGCTCACCCACGTCTCGCACTCGGGCGTGCTCTACAACGGCCGCCCCGCCGACACCGTGACCGCGCACGGCGGCGCCCGGTTCAGCGGCATCGACAAGGTGCGGCACATCGTCTCGCGCGGGGTCCTGCTGGACGTGGCCCGCGTACGCGGCACGGACCGGCTGGACGGCGGGCACGCCGTCACACCGGAGGACCTGGAGGCCGCCGAGGAACTCGCGGGCACGCGCGTGCGGGCCGGCGACATCGTGCTCGTACGGACGGGGCAGATCCAGACGTATCTGGCGGGCGACAAGCACGCGTACGGCTATCCGTCGCCGGGGCTGTCGATCCGTACGCCGGAGTGGTTCCACGCACGCGATGTCGCCGCGGTCGCGAACGACACGCTGACCTTCGAGATATTTCCGCCCGAGATCGAGGATCTGTGGCTGCCCGTGCACGCGCTCGACCTCGTGGAGATGGGGATGCTCCAGGGCCAGAACTGGAATCTCGAAAAGTTGTCCACAGCCTGTGGAGAAGCGGGCCGCTACACGTTCCTGCTGTCGGCGATGCCCGAGCCGTTCGTCGGCGCGACGGGCACTCCGGTGGCGCCGGTCGCCATTCTCTGACACCAGGGATCCGGGCAAGGTCGGACGGCGGCGCCCCAACGCCCGCCCCGAGCACGGCATCGCACTCCGCCGTCCGACTCCGGCGCACCCGCCCCGCGTCCCCCGGCCCTGAAGGAACCCGGCGCCGAATCACGACCCACACTCGCCGAGGGCCCCCGTCACCGGAACCCTCGTCGTCCCCTCGCGGCGAATCGCTGACCACAAGCGTGAGCAAACGGACACGCGGCGTCAACACCTGTTCGGGGATTTATGACTTACGCCCCCTTTGATACGGGCGCGCACGGAAGCACATCACGGCGCACCACCTGCCGGTCGACAGGGAGGACAGGGGCATGCCGCGACCGAGCGCCGACCGTGCCGATCGCACCGTCTCGGGACAGCGGCCTCAGACCGCCTCGTACGCCAGTCCCTCGTACCCCTCGAACGCCGCGGCACCGCCCGCGAAGGGCGCCGCTCCTTCACGGCCCTTCGCCGCACAGCGGTCGAGTTCGCACCAGATGCGCTTGCCGGCCCCTTCGGGGCTCCAGCCCCACCGGTCGGCGAGCCCGTCGACCAGGGCGAGTCCGCGTCCGCCCGTGGCATCACCGTCGACACAGCGCGGCACGGGGGCGCGGCCACTGGCGTCGGCCACCTCGAGACGCACCGTGGCCTGCTCGGCCGCGGTACAGGGCAGCGACAGACGCAGCACGGCCGGACAGCCGGTGTGCACCACGGCGTTGGTGACCAGTTCGGACACCAGCAGGATCAGCGTCTCGGCAAGCCCCTCGTCAGCCCCTATCCCGGACCCGGCGAGCCGCGAACGGGCCCACCGCCGGGCTCGCCCCACCTCAGCGGGGTCGGGCCGGATCTCCAGCTGCACTTGAAGCACCTGCACCGCTCACACCATCCGAACCGGCAGACACATAGCCTCGCGCCTCACGAGGGCCACGATCGTAGCCATTTTTTGCATGGCCAGAACAACAGCCACAGCCGGGATCACAGAACGTGAATCCCTTACGAGACAGCATGGTTGACGTACAGTCACCTCAACAAGCGCTTCGGGCATATTCCAGCGCGAAGGAGTACCCGGGTGGCATACTGTGCGACGCTCGTTGCGGGGAGTCGAACAGGTGGCGGCCAAAGGCCCACCGACCGTGCGGGAAGCGGCGCGCACCTCCGTATCCGGAGCCGCCACAGAGGCAACACCGGCACGGCTCGTGCTCGGAACCACTCGCATCCCACAGAAGGTACCGGAGCGGCTCCCCGACTCCAGGCCGTGACGGGTCACGCATAGGACACAACCCGATATCAACGCTCCGTAATTCCGGTATGCCACAATCCGCGACATTCACGGGAGCGCTCCCGCCGATTCCGCGGCCCACGCCCTCGTCAGGCTGCCAGCTCGGCCGCGAGCAGCTCCTCACTCTCCGTGCGTCCGCCGCCACGCTGTGCCCGCACCCAGGCCCGCTTCAGATGCAGATGCACCTCGGACTCCCAGGTGAAGCCCATGCCTCCGTGCACCTGGAGGCAGTCGCGGGCGCCGCGTACGGCGGCCTCGTCGGCGAGCAGCCGGGCCGCGGCGATGTCGGCCGGGTCCCCGGTGACGGAGGCCGCGTAGACCGCCGCACGGGCCACCTCGGCCCGCACCAGGAGCTGCGCGCACAGATGCTTGACGGCCTGGAACGCCCCGATCGGCTGCCCGAACTGCTCACGCGTCCGGGCGTGTTGCACCGCCAGCTCGCACGCGCGCGTGGCGGTGCCGAGCTGCTCGGCGGCGGTGAGGAGCACGGCGACGGGATCGGTCACGGCGACCGCGGGCGTGCGGTGCAAGGGCGTCAGCGGATCGACCGACCGCAGCGCCACAGCGCCGGCGGCATCTCCCCGTACGACGTCGGCGGCGTCCAGCCACTCCACCAGCGCCCCGTCCACGCCCGCCACGACGACCGACCCGTCGGCCGCCCCGGGCACCGCGCCCGCCGCGAGATGGGTGGCCACCAGCGGCCCGGGCAGCAGCACCCGCCCCGCCTCCTCGAAGGCCAACACGGCCTCGGGCAGCCCGAGTCCGACCCCTCCGTCGCCCTCCGGCACCCGGAGCGCGAAGAAGCCGGCCTCCCCCAGCTCCCGCCACAGGGCCCGGTCCAGGCGGCCGGGCGAGTCGACGGCGGCCCACAGCGCCTCGCGGTCGAAGCGCCGGGCCAGCAGCGCTCGTACCCCGTCCCGCAACGCACGTTGATCATCGGTCAGTTGGAAACGCACGGGAACAGTCACCGCCCCTTCGGCAGCCCCAGGATCCGTTCGGCCACGATGTTCTGCTGGATCTGCGAGGTGCCGGCGGCGATGGTGTACGACAGCGAGGACAGCCGGTCCAGGACCCACGGCCGGTCGAGGTCGAGGGCGTCGGGGCCGAGGACATCGGCGGCGGTGTCGTAGAGCTCCTGCCGCGCCTGCGAATACCTCAGTTTGAAAACCGAACCCCCCACGCCGGGGACTCCCCCGGAGGCCTCCGCCTCGCTCACGTTCCACTGCGTCAGCCGCCACAGCGCCCGGAACTCGGCATTCAGCCGCCCGAGCCGCCGTCTGAGTTCCGGCTCGTCCCACCGCCCGTTCTTGCGCGCCTCAGCGGCGAGTTCGCGCAACACGCGCCTGCACGCGACGACTTCGCCCACGAAGGCGGTGCCGCGCTCGAAGGACAGCGTCACCATGGTCACGCGCCAGCCGTCGTTCTCGTCCCCGACCCGGTTGCCGACCGGCACCCGGACCTCGTCGAGGAACACCTCGGCGAACTCGGCGGACCCGGCGAGGGTCCTCAGCGGCCGTACGGTGATCCCCGGAGCGTCCATGGGCAGGGCGAGCCAGGTGATGCCCCGGTGCTTCGCGGCCGCGGGGTCGGTGCGCACCAGCAGTTCGCACCAGTCGGCGACCTCGGCGTGCGAGGTCCAGATCTTGGACCCGCTCACCACGTACTCGTCGCCGTCCCTGCGCGCGCGTGTCCGCAGCGCGGCGAGGTCGGACCCGGCGTCGGGCTCGCTGAAGCCCTGGCACCAGACCTCCTCGCCGCGCAGGATCGGCGCCAGCCACCGCGCCCGCTGCTCCTCGGAGCCCTCCGCGGCGATCGTGGGCCCGGCGTGCAGCAGGCCGACGAATCCCGCGCCCACATAGGGCGCCCCCGCCTTCTCGGTCTCCTCCAGGAAGATCAGCCGTGTGGTCGGCGAGGCGTCCCAGTGCACGTCCGCGTACCCGGCGTCGTACAGCATCCGCTGCCAGCCCATGTCGTAGGCGCGGCGCCCGGGCCAGTCGTCCGGGGACGGCTTGGGCGGGAGCGTGGGCAGCACCCGGCCGAGCCACTGCCTCAACCGGGCCCGGAACTCCTCCTCTTCGGGAGAGTGGGAGAGGTCCACGGGCTCGCCTACCGGTCCCGGTCCCGGTCCAGGTCGAGACCGAGCATGCGGATGGCGTTGCCGCGCATCAGCTTGTAGACGGTCTCGTCGTCGAGGCCCTTCACATGGTCGAGAGCGACCTCCTTGGTGTGCGGGAAGGTCGAGTCGACGTGCGGGTAGTCGGTCTCGAAGGTGGCGTTGTCACGGCCCACCACGTCCAGCGAGGCGACGCCGTGCTTGTCGCGGAAGAAGCAGCAGAAGATCTGCCGGTAGTAGTACGTCGACGGCGGCTCCGGGACGATGTCGCGCACCCCGCCCCAGGCGCGGTGCTCCTCCCACACGTCGTCGGCGCGCTCCAGGGCGTACGGGATCCAGCCCATCTGGCCCTCGCTGTAGGCGAGTTTGAGCCGCGGGAACTTCACCAGCACGCCGCTGAAGAGGAAGTCCATCATCGAGGCCATGGCGTTGTTGAAGCTGAGCGCGGCCTGGACGGCGGGCGGGGCGTCGGGCGAGGCGGCCGGCATCTGGGAGCTGCTGCCGATGTGCATGTTGACGACCGTGCCGGTCTCCTGGCAAACCGCGAAGAACGGGTCCCAGTGGCCGGAGTGGATGGAGGGCAGGCCGAGATAGGTGGGGATCTCGGAGAAGGTCACGGCCCGCACCCCGCGCGCGGCGTTGCGCCGGATCTCCGCGACCGCCAGCTCCACATCCCACAGGGGGATCAGGCACAGCGGGATGAGCCGTCCGCCGCTGTCCCCGCACCACTCCTCGACCATCCAGTCGTTGTAGGCCCGCACACAGGCCAGCGCGACCTCTTTGTCGTGCGCCTCGGCGAAGGTCTGCCCGCAGAAGCGCGGGAAGGTCGGGAAGCACAGGCTGCCCTCGACGTGGTTGAGATCCATGTCCTTCAGCCGCGCGACGGGGTCCCAGCAGCCGCGTCGCATGTCCTCGCGGGTGATGCCCTCCAGGGTCATCTCGTCGCGGTCGAAGCCGACGGCGGCGATGTTGCGCTTGTACGGGAACTTCAGGTCCTCGTAGATCCACCAGTCGGTGGGCGGGCCTTGCGGGTCCATCGTGATCTGGTACTTGCCGGCTACGTAGGCGAGTTCACCGATCCCGGCGGTGAGGGGCTGCGGTCCGCGGTCCTGGTACTTGGCGGGCAGCCAGGTCTTGAACAGGTGCGCGGGCTCGATCACATGGTCGTCGACGCTGATGATGCGGGGCAGTTCGGTCGGCATGATCTCCTCCGCCGGTCGGTGTTCACGTGACAGGCACGATCTGATGGAGCGTCAGATAGCATGTCACCTGACGAGTCGTCAGCCAAGCAGGGGGCACCCATGAACGAGACCCCGCACTCCCTGAGCTCCTCCCGCACCCTGTGGGAACTGGTCACCCGCCGCGCCGGCCTCACCCCCGACCGCCCGGTCCTCCTCCAGGACGACCGCTCCCTGAGCTTCGGGGAGCTGCACGCGCGAGCCGAGCGGGTGGCGGCGGGGCTGTACGACATGGGCGTACGCCCCGGCACGGTGGTCGCCTGGCAGCTGCCCACGCGGATCGAGACGGCGGTGCTGTCCTTCGCGCTGGCCCGCCTGGGCGCGGTCCAGTCGCCGGTCATCCCGTTCTACCGGGACCGCGAAGTCGGCTTCGCGCTAAGGGAGTCGAAGGCCGAGTACTTCGCGGTACCCGGCGAGTGGCGGGGCTTCGACCACACGGCGATGGCGCGGCGGCTCGGCGCGAAGGGCGTCTTCGAGGCGTACGACCGGCTGCCCGACGGCGATCCCGGTCTGCTGCCCGCGCCGCCCTCCTCGGGCACCTCGGTCCGCTGGATCTACTGGACCTCGGGCACGACCTCCGACCCCAAGGGCGTGCTGCACACGGACCGTTCGCTGATCGCGGGCGGCTCGTGCCTGGCCCACGCGCTGCGGCTGCGGCCCGACGACGTGGGCTCGATGGCCTTCCCGTACGCCCACATCGCCGGCCCCGACTACACGGTGATGCTGCTCCTGTACGGCTTCCCGGCGGTGATGTTCGAGCAGTTCGCGCTGCCGGACGCGCTGGAGGGGTACCGCCGGCACGGGGTGACGGTGGCGGGCGGCTCGACCGCGTTCTACTCGATGTTCCTGGCCGAGCAGCGCAAGCGGCCGGAGACCAGGGTGATACCCACCCTGCGGCTGCTGGCCGGTGGCGGTGCGCCCAAGCCGCCGGAGGTGTACCACGCGGTGGTGCGGGAGATGGGGGTGCAGCTCACGCACGGCTACGGCATGACCGAGGTACCGATGATCACCATGGGCTCACCGGACGACACCGTGGACAACCTCGCGACGACCGAGGGGCGGCCGCCGGAGGGGATGGAGATACGGATCGTCGACGGGGAGGTGCGGCTGCGCGGGGAGGCCGTGTGCCAGGGGTATCTGGACGCCGGGCAGACGGCGGAGGCCTTCGACGAGGACGGGTTCCTGCGCACCGGCGACCTGGGAATGCTCACGGACACCGGGCATCTGGTGCTCACCGGGCGGCTCAAGGACGTGATCATCCGCAAGGGCGAGAACATCTCGGCGAAGGAGGTCGAGGACCTGCTGGCCGCGCACCCGGCGGTCGGGGACGTGGCGGTGATCGGGCTGCCGGACGAGGAGCGCGGGGAGCGGGTGTGCGCGGTGGTGGAACAGCCCTCCGGGGCCGAGGAGCTGACCCTGGCGGCGATGACGTCCTATCTCCGCGCGGAAGGGCTCTCGGTCCACAAGCTGCCGGAGCAGCTGGAGGTGGTGGACGCCCTTCCGCGCAACGAGACGCTCCGGAAGGTGCTCAAGTACAAGCTGCGGGAGCGCTATTCGGGGACGGTGAAGTAGCGGGCGAAGGCGGCGACGATCTCCTCCTCGCCGATCCTGCCGTCACCGTCGGTGTCGAGCGCGGCGGCGGCGGTGCCGGCGGTCTCCTGCGTCGCGCCGAGGCTGCGCAGCACGCGCGCGGTGTCCTCGACGGTGGCCGATCCGTCACCGTCCGGATCGGCGACGGCGAGGGCCGCGTGCAGGAAGGGACGGGCGATCTCGGCGAACCGGTCGGGATTGTCGCGCAGCTGCTTCACCGCGCCGTTCACGAACTCCTCGCGGGTGATCCGCTGGTCGCCGTCCCGGTCCGCGATGCCCGCCATGCCCTGCCAGAACGCCTCGGCGCCGACATACAGGGCCTGTCCCTTGTCGGACCGTGCCGCCGTACCGAACTCCGCGAGCAGCGCCTTGGCCGCCACGTTGAAGTCCGCCCGGTCGATGTAGCCGTTGCCGTCCTGGTCGAAGGTGGCGAACCGGCCGGCGATCCTGCGCTCGTACTCGCTGCTGACCATGTCTTCTCGTGCCGCCTTACGTCACGTGGGGTGTATCTGGTTCGGAGCGTACGACGCCGGGGCGGGGCGGGGAGCGGGAAAGCGGCGGTTGTGCCAAGACCGGGGGAATTTTGGGACAACGGTGTGGCAGAAGCGGTGGCAGCTGTGGTTCACGCAGACAAGGGCCCCGCTTCGTCCTCCGTCGCCGAGTCCACGTCCATGTGGACGTCGAACAGCCGCCGCACCCCCAGCGCCCCCAGCACCCTGTTGACGTGGGAGCCGTCCACCGCGCCCTGGGCCGGCAGTATCAGCCGCAGCTGCCCCTGGCAGGAGCGGATGAGGCGCCGGGAGGCGATGAGGACGCCGACGCCGCTGGAGTCGCAGAAGAAGACCTCGGAGAGATCGAGGACAAGACTGTGGCGGCCCTCGGCCACGACGTCGTGCACCCGCTGCCGCAGCACCGGCGACGTCACCAGATCCAGTTCGCCCGACACATGGAGCACGGCCCAGTCGCCGTGCTCGCCGCCGGTCACGTTGAACCCCACCACCACGCCCTTCGCTCGCCGGGACTTCCCGGAACGGCCCGCAAACGGAAGCCGTTCCTACGCTTCCTTGCAGCGCGGCTGCCCAGCGGCGGTTCCCTGAAACTCGAGCCAGGAAACGGAAACCGATCAGAAGAGGCTTGTTTTAGCCGCCTTCGATCCTGTTCGATCGTGGATGGACGCAGAGTGGAAGGAAGACGAAGGTCCACTACCACCGACCGCTCCCCCAGGGGCGCACATTGCTACAAAGGGGCGTGCGCTGTCAGACGTGCCGACTACATTCGGGGAGACGGTGGGTCCAGGCTTGACGAGTCGCGAACGGCAGCGAGGGGGCGGCATGGCGAAGAAGGACGCACCTCCCCGCTGGGACCGCAAGATGCAGCAGCGGCTCGCACGCGGTGAGGCGGCCGCCCTCGGCGAGCTCTACGACCGGTTCGCCTCGCTCGTGCACGGCCTCGCCCACCGCGTGCTCGGCGACGAGCACGCCGCCGACGGCATCACCCGCGAGGTCTTCGCCCACGTCTGGGAACACCCCGACGCCTACGACCCCAAACAGGGCCCCCTGCGCTCCTGGGTCGCCACACTGACCCACCGCCTCGCCGTGCAGCGCCTGCGTGCCACCGAGACCGAGGCCCTCGCCCAGGGCGGCCGCGGCTCCACCGAGGAACTGGAGCGCAAGGTCCGCCACGCATCCGTCGCCGCCCGCGCCGACTACATCGTCCAGTCCATGCCGTCACCGCTGCGCGCCGCCCTCGAGCTGGCGTACTTCCAGCGCCGCGACTACCGCCAGACCGCCGCCGACCTCGGAGTCACCGAGGACGAGGCCCGCCGCCGACTCCGCCTGGGCCTGCAGCTCCTCGCCACGGCCCACGACACCGGCGCCGCCCCCGGAGCGCCTCCCGGCTACGGAGGTGCGGCGTGAACGAGGCGAACCGCTTCGAGGCGTACGACGAGCACGAAGGCCCGGAGGGGGAGAACGGCCAGGACGGTCAGGACGGCAAGCAGCACGCGTCCCGCAGCGGCGCGGACCGGCAGGGCGAGCCCTCGCCCCCGCCGGGCGACGACGGCACCGGCGGCCCGGCCGACGGCGCCGGTCCCACCCCCGGCCCCGCCGCCGAACCGCCCCGCATACCGCTCCCGCGCGCCTCCGTCGAGGACACCGGGCACCCCCTGCCCCCGCTGGAGACACCACCGCCCCCGCCGCCCCTCGTCCTGGAGCACCCCGTACTGAAGGCGCTCCTCGGCGCCTGGGCGCTGGCGGCCTGCTCACCCGAGGAGACGGCGGCCGTCGAGGAGCACCTCGGCGACTGCGGCTCCTGCGCGGACGAGGCGCTGCGGCTGCGCGGCGCGGTCGGCCTGCTCCACCCGCAGGAGAGCCTCGACCTCGACCCCGGACTGCGCACCCGCGTCCTGGCGGGCTGCCTGGACCGCCGCCCGCCGCGCATCCCGGTGCCCGACTGGGCGGCGCCCTACGACGCCGAGACCGCACGTCTGGACGCGCTGCTGCGGGACATGGGCGACGCCGAGTGGCACGCGCCCGTGCGGCTGCGCTGGTTCGAGGCCGACGAGGCGACCAGCCGTCGCACGACGGTCGCCGGCGTCATCGCCCACCTGCTCACGGTCGACGGCCTCGTCGCCCTCGCGCTCGGCCTGGACGACCCCCTCGGCGACATCACCACGAGCTCACCGACCCCCGCGGCCCGCACCGAGGCGTTCTGGCGCGGCTCCCACTTCCCGCCGACCCGCTCCGTCCGGGGCCCCTGGCGCGAACAGAGCCACGACCTGGTGCGCACGGTCTCCTTCACCGGCGGCGGTGCCGGCAAGCTCTCGGTGGCGTACGGCGACTTCGAACTCCCCCTGCACGACGCCATGCTGGACCGGGCCTTCGAGTGCTGGGTCCACGCGGAGGACATCGCCGAGGCGGTCGACTACCCGTACGGCCCTCCGTCCCCCCGCCATCTGAACCGCATGATCGACCTCGCCGCCCGCATGCTCCCCGCGGTGCTGGCCGTGCGGCGCCGCACCGGGTTGGCCGGGCCGGCCCATGGGCGCCACCTCGTCCCCGCGGGCGAGCCGGGGCGCAGCCTGCGGCTGGAGATCGAGGGTTCGGGTGGCGGCGAGTGGCTGATCCCGCTGGACTCCCCGGCGGCGGTGGGCTCCGCGGACCTCGAGGTCGCGCACGTGGCACTGGACGGCGTGGAGTTCTGCCAACTGGCCGCGGGCCACGTTCCTCCGGCGGAAGCGGCGGCAGGACAGGTGGGTGACCGGGAGGCGATCAGAGACGTACTGTTCGCGGTCGCGTCGCTGAGCCGCATCTAGGGGCGGGTTGCGGGTTCGTCGGCGGCTGCGGGCCGGTTGTGGCTGGTCGCGCAGTTCCCCGCGCCCCTAGAAGGTGCGTCCAGTGAACCGGCCTGCTTTTAGGGGCGCGGGGAACTGCGCGAACGGCCCCCACGCACCCGCAGCCGCCCATGCGACCGAGCCCCCCGGGCTCCTAGGCGAACACGACCGTCCGGCGCCCGTTCAGCAGAATCCGCCGCTCCGCATGCCACTTCACCGCCCGCGCCAGCGCCTGGCACTCCACATCCCGCCCGATCGCGACCAGCTGGTCCGGCGTCACGTCATGCCCGACCCGCTCGACCTCCTGCTCGATGATCGGCCCCTCGTCGAGGTCGGCCGTCACATAGTGCGCGGTCGCGCCGATCAGCTTGACCCCCCGGGCATGCGCCTGGTGATACGGCTTCGCACCCTTGAAGCTCGGCAGGAACGAGTGGTGGATGTTGATGATCCGCCCGCTGAGCTGCTTGCAGAGGTCGTCCGAGAGCACCTGCATGTACCGGGCGAGCACCACGAGCTCCACGCCCTGCTCACGCACCAGCTCCAGCAGCCGCGCCTCCGCCTCCGCCTTGTTCTCCCGCGTCACCGGAATGTGGTGGAAGGGAACGTCGTACGAGGCCACGAGCTCGGCGAAGTCGGTGTGGTTGGAGACCACGGCGGCGATCTCCACCGGCAGTGCGCCGATACGGGCCCGGAACAGCAGGTCGTTCAGGCAGTGCCCGAACTTGCTGACCATGAGGACGACCCGCATCTTCTCCTCGGGCTGGTGGATCTGCCAGTCCATGTGGAAGGCGTCACCGATCGCCGCGAAGCTGGCCCGCAGCTTCTCCACCGTCACCGGCGCCTCCGCCGAGAAGTGGACGCGCATGAAGAACAGACCCGTGTCGTGGTCGCCGAACTGCTGGCTGTCCTCGATGTTGCAGCCGGTCATGAAGAGGTAGCTCGACACGGCGTGCACGATGCCCTGCTTGTCGGGGCAGGACAGGATGAGGACGTACTGCTCGGCGGGCGCCGCGGCTCGGGTGGACTGCTCGTTCATGCGGGACAGGGTCCCATATCCGCCGGCACCGCAGAGAACGCGTCCGTCACGCGGACCGGGTCATGAGCTGCAGCACATGCAGCGAGCTCGGCGGCTGGTCCGGGTCGTCCCCGTCGGCCGTCGCCATCCGCACATGGGCGTCGCGCGCGGCCCGTACCGCCTCCGGCCACCCGGCGTGGTCGACGTAGGCGGAGACGGGTGCGTCCGGGCCGACCTGGTGCATGATCCGCAGCACCCGCAGGACCGCGGTGTCGACGAGGGCCGACTCCTGGGAGTCCCGGAAGATCGTGCCGACGTATTTCTCGGCGGACCAGTTGTCCAGCCAGGTGTCCTCGACGAGGCGGTACACGGCGTCGGTGACGTCCCCGTACCCCTCGACACCGGCCAGCCAGACGTCCCGCTGGAACGCGGGGTCGGAGAGCATGTGCAGCGCGGAGCGCACATTGCTGCGCCAGCGCCACCACGGCATGTCGTTCAGTGGCATGTCGCCCATGGTGGATGAGCGACGGCCGCGACGGGAAGAGTTCTCCGAACCTTGCACGGTCATCGATCGTACGTTCCTTGTCACACCTGCCTCACCACCCCCCGCATTTCACCTTCGCGTCACCGGCTGTTGACCGTAAGTCACTCCCGGGTTGGTCATGTGGCGGAAGCGTGTGTGCCCATGACCGGCAGGCGACGCATCCGCAGCACCTTCCTCCCCAGGCTCCACCCGCCCGTCAGAGCCACCGCCCTCGCGGCGACGGCACTGGCCGCGTGTGCCTCGCTGACCGTCGGTTGCGGGGTCGTCCCCGGTGCCACGGGGGGCTCCGGGGACGACCCGATCAAGGTCATGACCTGGGCCCCGATGAACACCGGCGCGACCAACAAGCCCGGTATGCCCGCCTTCGCGCAGGCGTACGCCCGGTGGATCAACGCGCACGGCGGCATCGGCGGCCGCAAGCTCTCCGTCCTGGTCTGCAACGACCACAACGACGCCGTCACCGCCGCGAAGTGCGCCCAGCGCGCGGTCGACGAGGGGGTCGTGGCGGTGGTCGGCTCCTACAGCCAGTACGGCGACGCGTTCTTCCCGACGCTCGAGGGCGCCGACATCCCCTACATAGGCGGCTACGGCATCACCAACGCCGAGTTCGACAGCGTGGCCTCCTTCCCCGTCAACGGCGGCCAGCCCAGCCTGCTCGCCGGCCTCGGCAAGGAACTCGGCGGCAGCTGCGGGCCCGTGGCGCTGGTCCGCCCCGACAGCATCGCGGGCGACGAACTCCACGTCATGCTGGACTCCGGCCTGAAGGCCTCCGGCCACGCCGTGGCGGACGACCTGCTGGCCGCGGAGGACGCCACCGAGTACTCGGCGCAGTCCGAGCGCGCGCTCGCCCGCACGACCGGCGACCCGGTGAAGAAGGGGTGTGTGCTGCCCGCGCTCGGGGACCGCACCAGCACCTTCATGGACTCCTTCCGGCGCGCCCGCGAGGACTTCCCCGACGTACGCACCGGCACGGTCCTCGGCAGCGTCGACCAGACGGTGATAGACGCCTCCGGCGGGGCGTCGGGGCCCTACGAGGGCTCGTACATCACCGGCTGGTACCCGGTCGCGACCGATCGGCGCTGGGATCCGATGAAGAAGGTCATCAAGGAGCAGGCCTTCGACGACAACCGCATCGATCCCGCGGACGCCGGAGTGCAGACCACCTGGCTCGCGTACACCGTGTTCAAGGCCGCCGTCGACTCGCTCGGCGAGGGCGAGCTCACCTCGACCACCGTGCGCAAGGCGCTGGACGACGGTCTGAAGGTCGACACGGGCGGACTGACCCCGACCCTCGACTGGGACTACAAGAACGGTCTCGGCGCCGTCGGCCTGCCGCGTCTGGTCAACACCGAGGTGACGCTGCAAGCCGTACGCAAGGGCCGGCTGGTGGCGGCGCGCAAGGGCTTTACGGACGTACGCCAGACGCTGGCGAACGCCGACGTGAGCTAGCGCCCGGGAGCGGGGGCCGCGAGGGGCGGCCCCCGTCGGTCACAGCTGGGTGCGGTTGCGTTCGGTCAGGCCGTACGTCTTCGCGATCGCGTTCCACAGCTTGGCCGCCGTGATCTTCTGCGTGCTGGCCTCGCCGCTCGCGGTGTTGCCGGCCTGGGTCTGGGGGGTGGTGCGCGCCTGGCCCTTCTTGCAGCCCTTCTTGCCGGCGGTCTGGTCGGCCCACGCCGCGTAGTGGTTGTCGGCCGACGCGGACGCCTGCCACGCCTTGGTGAGGGCGGTGGTCAGCTGGGCGTGGTTCGGCAGCTGGTCGACGGAGAGGGTGGACAGCCGGGTCACCAGGTCGTTGCGCTGGGCGGCCGCGTCCCGCAGGTCCTTGGCCGCCTGGCCGAGGTTCTTGCAGGCCTTCACGTTCTCCACCGCGCTGATCACCGAGGCCCGGCTGTCACCGCTGTCGGCCAGCAGCTTGTCCAGCTCGACGGCCTGCGCCTCGGCCGGGTCGGCGGACGCCGAGGCGGACTCGCTCGCCGGCGCGGTCGCGGCGACGGGCTTGTTGCCGTCGCCGTCGTCCCCGCCGCCACCGGCCAGCAGCGCGCCCGCGCCGATGCCGAGGACGGCGATACCGATACCGACGGCGGCGATGACCGGCACCCGCGAGCGGTTGCGGCCGCCGCGGCCACCACCGTCGTCGTGGCGGTCACGGTGTCCGTGCGACGGCTGCTGGTGCCCCGTGTGCGGCGGCGGCGCCTGCTCGAAGCGCGGGAGCTGCTGCGTGGACCCGGCCGGGCTCTCGGCGCCCGGCCCGCTGCGGAAGAGGTTGTCGAACTCGGCGGGCGGCTGCCGCTCCCCGCCGTGCTGCCCGGGCACGGGCGCGATGTACTGCGTGGCCTCGGCGTCGGGCCCGGACACGGGCGGCAGCGGCCCGCCGCCCTGCGGGGCACGCCCCAGGTACTGCGTCTGCTCCGAGCCCCCCGGCGCGGGCATCTCGGGCGGCAGCGCCCCGGGCGCGACGGGCGGGATGTACTGCGTCGCCCCCTCGTCCGGGGACGCGGCGACGGGCGGGATGTACTGCGTGGCGCCCTCGTCCGCCGGGGGCAGGGGTACGCCGGGAGCGCCGTACCCTCCCGCGGTGTTCTGGTTCACCGGCGGCAGGTAGTACGAGGTGGGCTGGTCACTGTCGTGGCCGGCGCCCTGCTGGGGGTTCTGGTTCACCGGCGGCAGGTAGTACGAGGTGGGCTGGTCGTTGTCGTAGCCGCCGGGCTGCGGCAGCGGCTGTGACGCGTCCTGGGCGCCCCACTGCTGGGCCTGCGCCTGGTACGGGTCCGGCGCGCTCCACTGCTGCTCCTGCGGCGCACCCCAGCCCTCGCCCTGCTGCGGGGCGGGCGCCTGCTGCTCGGGCCCCCACGGGGTGCCCCAGGCCTGACCGCCGGGCGGCGGCGCGGGGGTCGGGTTCGGGGGGTGCGGGGCGGACTGGTGGCCGCCGGGTCCGCCCGTCTGGCCCGGCAGCAGCGGTTCGCCGCCGTCGGAGGGCAGCACGATGCCTTCGCGCGCCACGCGTGGCGAGGGCTCCTCGCCCTGTCCACTCTGCGTCACCGGGACTCCTACGAATGGGGGACCTTGTGAATCGTCGGCTCACGCTACCGGGTCCCCCGAGCCCGGTGCCACGCAGCACAGGACTGGAACGGTGTCCCTGTGACCGCGGTAACAAACCGGGCCCGCATCCGCTACACAGACGCTCCTTCCGCCTCCGGAGCCTTCGTTTCCCGTGTGTTCACGCCCCCGTACCCCGGGGTTTCACGCCGCCGCCTGCAACTCCAGCCGTGCCCCGAACTCCCTTACCACGGACTCGTCCTGGAACGGCTCCAGCCGCTGCTGGAAGTCCTCCAGGTAGTCGGCGCCCCGGTTGGAGCGGACGGTCTCCAGCAACTCCACGGCCTTCAGCCCGGTGTGGCAGGCCTGTTCGATCTCGCGCTGCTGCACCTGCGCGGTGGCGAGCAGCACATAGCCGATGGCCCGGCGCCGCGCCTTCGTCTCGGGAAGCCCGTCCAGCGACTCCTGGGCCCGCCGTGCCGCCGCCTCGGCCTGCCCGAGGTCCCGGTGGCAGTGCGCCAACTCGTCGGCGAGATAGGCCTCGTCGAAGTGCGCGATCCACGCCGGGTCGTCCCCGGAGGAAGGATCCGCCGCCTCCAGCGCGCCCACCGCCCGCCCGGACGCCAGCTGGGCCGCCCGCGCATCGCCCATCAACGCGTGCCCGCGCGCCTCGGCCGCGTGGAACATCGCCTCCGCCCGCGGTGTCACGCGCCCCCGCGCCCCTTCCTGCGCAGCGCGCGCCAACTGGGCGATCTCGCGCGGGTTTCCGAGCTGCGCGGCGAGATGGCTCATGGACGCGGCGAGCACGTATCCGCCGTAGCCGCGGTCCCCCGCCGCCTGCGCGAGCCGCAGCGCCTGGATGTAGTACCGCTGCGCCAGCCCCGGTTGGCCGGTGTCGATCGCCATGTACCCGGCGAGCTCCGTCAACCGCGCGACCGTGGCGAACAGTTCACGCCCGACGGCCTCCCGGTACGAACCGGCGAGCAGTCCGCTGACGACACTGTTGAGGTAGTGCACGACGACCGGCCGCACATGACCGCTGCCGTACTGGTGGTCGAGTTCCACGAGGGCCTGCGTCATCGCCCGCACGGCCGCCACGTCGGACTGGCCCACCCGCGGTCCCGCCTGCCGTGCCACCTGCGAGTCCGGCGAGGAGATCAGCCAGTCGCGGCTCGGTTCGACGAGCGCGGACGCGGCGACCGAGGAGCCGGACAGGAAGTCCCGGCGCCCCACGTCGCTGCGCCACAGCTCGCAGACCTGCTCGATGGCCCCCAGCACGGTCGGCGAGAACTGGAGGCCGACGCCCGACGCGAGGTTCTTGCCGTTGGCCATGCCGATCTCGTCGATCGTGACCGTACGGCCGAGTTTGCGGCCCAGCGCCTCCGCGATGATCGCCGGGGCGCGTCCCCTCGGCTGCTGCCCGCGCAGCCAACGCGCCACGGACGTCTTGTCGTAGCGCAGGTCGAGACCGTGCTCGGCGCCGCACATGTTGACCCGGCGGGCCAGCCCGGCGTTCGAGCAACCCGCTTCCTGGATGAGCGCCTGCAACCGTTCGTTCGGCTGCCGCGCGACGAGAGGCCTTGCGGCCATGGCGTACCCCCTGGGAACAACCCCTAGAGCGAAAAGATCCGGCCGTGAAGATCAATGCCCCGCGGACATACGGAAAATGCGAGGGATGTGAGGATTGCCGGGGTAAAGGACGGAAGCCACCCCGCATGTGGTTACCCACCTCCCCCCGCAGTTCCTCCCGCGCGCCCCCACACATGCATCCATGCGCCCCAGATGCGGAATCGATGCGCTGCCCCCGCGCGCGCTACGGCCGTAACCCGAGGTGGGCGCGGGAGTTGTGTTGGGCGTGGAAGAGACGATCGCGAGCACCGAAGCCGCCCAGATTCCGAAGCAGCGCGGGGAATCGCTGCTGGAGACCGCCGTACGCTACGCCGAGGAGCGCCACTGGGACGTGTTCCCCGGCACCTGGCTGGAAGCCGTCGACGGGGTGCAGCACTGCTCCTGCGGCGACGCGGCGTGCGCCGCTCCCGGCGCGCACCCCTCGCGGGAGGACTGGGCGACGCAGGCCACGGGCAGTGCGACCGTCGCGCGCCGGTTGTGGTCGAAGCAGCCGCTCGCGTCGATCCTGCTGCCGACCGGGCGGACCTTCGACGCGATCTCCGTCCCGGAGACCGCCGGGTTCCTGGCGTTGGCGCGGATGGAGCGGATGGAGCTGACGCTGGGGCCGGTGACCTTGTCGCCGGATCGCCGGATGCACTTCCTCGTACTGCCGGGTGCTTCGGTGAAGGTGCCGGACCTGGTGCGCAAGCTCGGCTGGACGCCCTCGTCCCTCGATCTGGTCGCGCTGGGCGAGGGCGCGTACGTGGCGGCGCCCCCCACGCGGTACGGATCCAGCGGGGCCGTGCAGTGGGCGTGCAGGCCCACGCCCGCCAACAGGTGGCTGCCGGACGCCGAGGAGTTGATCTCTCCGCTCGCCTACGCGTGCGGGCGGGACCGCTGAAAGGTCACCGCGCCCCTTAGGTTGGCTCCATGACGTCGGCTGTGAGTGTGCGTGGGCTCTGGAAGCGGTTCGGCCAGCAGGTCGCCGTTGCCGGGATCGATCTGGAGTTGCCCGCCGGGAAGTTCATCGGGCTCGTCGGACCCAACGGGGCCGGGAAGACCACCACCCTCTCCATGATCACCGGGCTGTTGCGGCCCGACCAGGGCTCCGTCGAGGTCGTCGGGCACGACGTCTGGCGCGATCCCGTCGAGGTGAAGGCCCGGATCGGCGTCCTCCCCGAGGGGCTGCGCCTCTTCGAACGCCTCTCCGGGCGGGAACTGCTCGCCTACTCCGGGCGGTTGCGCGGACTGCCCGGCGCCGAGGTCGACAAGCGGGCCACCCAGCTCCTCGACGTCCTCGACCTGGCGGGCGCGCAGCACAAACTGGTCGTCGACTACTCGACCGGGATGCGCAAGAAGATCGGGCTCGCGGCAGCCCTGCTCCACAACCCCGAAGTGCTGTTCCTGGACGAGCCGTTCGAGGGCGTCGACCCGGTGTCCGCGCAGACCATCCGCGGGGTGCTGGAGCGGTACACGGCGTCGGGCGCGACCGTCGTCTTCTCCTCCCACGTCATGGAGCTCGTCGAGTCGTTGTGCGACTGGGTGGCCGTCATGGCCGCGGGACGCATCCGGGCACACGGCCCCCTCGCCGACGTACGCGGCGCCGCGCCCTCGCTCCAACAGGCCTTCCTGGAGCTCGTCGGGGCGGGCGGGCGGAACACCGGGTCCGATCTCGACTGGCTGGGCGGCGGGGCGGCACGATGAGCGCCGACGTCACCGCCGTCGTCGTACGGCTGAAGCTGTCACTGCTGCGGAACGGGCTGAAGCAGTCCGGCGGGCGGCGGGCCGCGTACATCGCGTCGGCGGTCGTCACCCTGCTGTTCGCCGCGCTCCAGCTCCTCGGGCTGATCGCCCTGCGCGGCAACGAGCACGCCGTGTCCGTCGTCGTGCTGCTGGTGGCGGTACTGGCGCTGGGGTGGGCGGTGATGCCGCTCTTCTTTCCCAGCGGCGACGAGACGCTCGACCCGACGCGCCTGGTGATGCTCCCGCTGCGACCCCGGCCACTGGTGCGGGCACTCCTCGCGGCCTCGCTGGTGGGGATCGGGCCGCTGTTCACCCTCTGCCTGCTCGTCGGGTCCGCGATCTCGGTGGCGCACGGCGGACTCGCGTACGCCGTCGGCGTCGTCGCGGTCGTGCTGGCGCTGTTGGTGTGCGTGGCACTCGCGCGGGCCGTCGCCGCCGCCAACGTCCGGCTGCTGACCAGCCGTAAGGGCCGGGATCTGGCCGTACTGAGCGGGCTGGTCATCGCGATCGGGGCGCAGCTCGTCAACTTCGGCGCGCAGCGGCTGGGTTCGAGCGGGCTCGCGGAGCTCGATCCGGCGGGCGAGGTGTTGCGGTGGGTGCCGCCGGCTTCCGCGATCGGGGCGGTGGAGTCGGTGAGCGAGGGCTCCTACGGGACCGCGGTCGTCCAACTCGCGCTGAGCGCGGGGGCGCTGGCGGGCCTGATCGCCCTATGGGCCCGGCATCTGACCCGGCTGATGACCGCCCCCGACGGTTCCACGCTGCAGTCCGGCGGCGAGTCGGCCGCGCGTGAGCGGACGTCGACCGGGCTCGGGCGGCTGCTGCCCGCCGGGCGGACGGGGACGGTCGTGGAGCGCAGCCTGCGGTACATCTGGCGCGACCCGAAGACCAAGGCGGCGTGGGTGACCTCGCTCGCGATCGGCCTGATCGTGCCCGTGTTCAACGCGTTGCAGGGCACCGGATCGATCTACTTCGCCTGTTTCGCCGCGGGGATGCTCGGCATCCAGATGTACAACCAGTTCGGCCAGGACACCTCCGCGTTCTGGATCGTCGCCCTGACCATTTCCTCGACCCGGGACGCCTACGTCGAGCTGCGCGGCCGTGCACTGGCCCTGCTGCTGATCACCCTGCCGTACGCCACCCTGGTGACCGTCCTGACCACGGCGCTGCTCGGTGACTGGGCGCGACTGCCCGAGGCGCTCGGCCTGTCCTTCGCCCTGCTCGGCGCGATGCTGGCCACGGGTGCGTGGGCCTCCGCCCGCTTCCCGTACTCCATCCCGCAGGAGGGCTACAAGAACGTGGCCCCCGGCCAGGCCGGACTCGCCTGGATCTCGATCTTCGGCGGCATGGTGGGCGCGGCCCTGCTGTGCGCCCCGGTCATCGTCCTGACGATCTGGCTGAACGTCAGCGCGAACGGCGACGACTGGACCTGGCTGCTGCTCCCGGTGGGGGCGGCGTACGGGGCGGGCCTCACCCTGCTGGGCCTTCGCCTGGCGGCCCCGAGGACGGCGGCACGGCTCCCGGAGATCCTGGCGGCGGTGAGCAAGGGCTGAAGCGCTGTTCCGGCGGTCCCTCAGGGGCGCGGGGAACCGCGCGACAAGCCACGAACTGCCCGCACCCGCCGACGGCGACAGCCCCCCGAGTTCCTAGGCGCTCATCACCCCGTCAGCCCGTCGATGAACGGCTCGATCGCCGCGCGCCACGCATCCGGCTGGTCGTAATGAACAAGATGCCCCGCGTCAGCGACCTCCGCGTACTCCCCCCGCGGCAGCACCCGCACCATCTCCTGTGCCTCCGCCCGCCCCAACTCCCCGTCGAGCCCCCGAACGACCAACGCGGGGCACCGCACCTGCGCCAGCTCCTCCCAGTGCGCGTCGAACACCCACGGCTCCCGGGACTTCAGCATCTGCTCGTGCTCGAACACCGGCCGCCACCCGTCCGGTGACTCGGCCATCACCTCGGCGTAGAACTCCCCCCGCGCCGGATTGGGCCGCTCCACCCACGGATCGTCCTCCCCGAACCACTTGCGTACGTCGGCGAGGGTGGCGAAGGGGACGGGCCAGGCCTTGAACCAGTCCGCCCACTCCCGCTGCGAGGCCGCGCCGAGCGCGGAGGCCCGCATGTCGCAGATGATCACTCCGGACACCAGGTCCGGCCGTTTCGCGGCGAGCTGCCAGGCGGTCAGCGCGCCCATGGCGTGGCCGATGAGGACGGCGGGGCCGAGGCCGAGCTGTTCGAGGGCCGCTTCGGCGTCCTCGACGTAGGCCTCGCGGGTGAAGGCGGCGTGCGGGGGCTTGTCGCTGCGGCCGTGGCCGCGCTGGTCGAGGGCGACGGCCCGGTGGCGTTCGGAGAGCCAGCGGGCGGTGGAGGCCCAGTGGGAGGCGCGGCCCATGAGGCCGTGCAGTAAGAGCACGCCGGGCGATGGGTCCAGGGCGCCTTGTACGGTCCGCTGACCGACGTGCCGCCCGGCTGTCTCACCGTTCTCCCGGAGGCCGTGCTCCGTCGCGTCCCTCGCCGGGTCGGGCTTGGGAGGGTCGCCGAACTCCCAGGCCGCGAGACGTACGCCGCCCGCCCCGGTCACGTCGATGCGCCGCGCCATTGGTCCTGGCACCCCCCTCAACGGGTTCGTCGAAGTCCGTTCCGGCACCGCACCCCGAAGGACGCCGAGCCGGCCGGTCCTGTGAACCGTGTGCTGCCTGCCCCTGCCTGACGTGCCTGCTGTCGTGCCGCCCCCTCCCTGAAGCGCACGTTCCGCCCGACGTGTCACCCGAAGGCTATCGAAAGCCCATTCGAGAATGCGGTTTCCGCTGACAACACCCCTCGTTTGAGTGACCTTGCTCAAGGATTGATCGTCGCCGCCGAGGGGAGATCTTCAGCGGGAGGCGGACCGGTCGGGGAAACCGGTCCGAGGGGATTGACCCTGGGAGCTCGGGGCTCCGGGTCAGCACAGGGGAGGACAGGCCCCGGCGCCACACGGCGCCGGGGCCCTCCACACGTCTGCGGCGCATCCTCCCCGCCCCCTCAGGTCATATGCCTCACGCGACAGCCTTGCACGCGGGGCGTCCGAGCGCTGCGATTCGGCACAGTGAATCTTGGAATCGACGAGATCATCGGGATACCGCAACTGCCTCTGCTGTCCCGGCAGTTGAACACTCGACAGCAGGCGTACGACAGTCAGCGCTTGGCGACGAACACATGCGACGCGACGTCCGACTCCAACTCGGCCGCCTCACCCCCGCTGCCCACCAGCACCCCGCCGGCCGACTCCGTCACGCTCACCACCGAACCGGGCTGCACGCCCGCCCGGCGCAGCGTGTACATCAGCTGCGCGTCCGTCTGGATCGGCTCGCCGATACGCCGGACGACGACCGTCTTGCCCTCCTGGCCCGGGTCCAGGTCGGCCAGCGACACCATGCCCTCGTCCAGGAACGGGTCGGCACTGTCCTTCTCGCCGAGCTCCTCCAGACCGGGGATGGGGTTGCCGTACGGCGACTCGGTGGGGTGGCGCAGCAGCTCGAGCACCCGCCGCTCCACGGCCTCGCTCATCACGTGCTCCCAGCGACACGCCTCGGCGTGCACCTGCTCCCACTCCAGCCCGATGACGTCGACGAGCAGACACTCCGCCAGCCGGTGCTTGCGCATCACGCGCGTCGCCAGCCGGCGCCCCTCGTCGGTCAGCTCCAGGTGCCGGTCGCTCGCCACGGACACCAGCCCGTCGCGCTCCATCCGCGCCACCGTCTGGCTGACGGTCGGCCCGCTCTGGTCGAGCCGCTCGGCGATCCGGGCGCGCATGGGGACCACACCTTCCTCCTCCAGCTCGAGGATGGTGCGGAGATACATCTCCGTGGTGTCGATCAGTCCGGACATACGTGCCCCTCGATGAGATCTGCCGGAAGCGCAACGACTTCGCGGCGTGTGCGCTGGCCCTGGCCTCAATTCTGACGCATAGCACTGACAACCGTGCCGCGCCGGTGAAACGAGCTGGTTTCGCCAGCGATCCGAGGCACCGCCACGGCTGGGCCCCGCCGTATTGACACCGCACTGGTCCAGACCGCACGGTGATCCGCGACACAGCCGACCCGAAGGGGCCCGTATGAGCGACGGCACGCCCGCCGACCGGTTCTTCGACGCTGCGATCGGCCTGCTGCAGCGGGTCCGCGAGGAGGAGGCCGAGCACATCGACGCGGCCGGGGCACTCCTCGCCGACACCGTCGCCGCCGGCGGCAGGCTGTTCGCCTTCGGCGCCGGACACTCCTCGCTCGCCGCGCAGGACGTCGTCTACCGCGCCGGCGGACTCGCGCTGATGAACCTGCTCACCGTCCCCGGTGTCGTCGGCGTCGACGTCATGCCCGCCACGCTCGGCTCCGCCCTGGAGCGCGTCGACGGCCTCGCGACCGCCGTCCTCGACTCCTCCCCGCTCCGCGCGGGCGACACCCTCGTGATCATCTCCCTCTCCGGCCGCAACGCCCTCCCCGTCGAGATGGCGATGAGCGCACGCGCGCGTGGCGTGAAGGTCATCGGCGTGACGTCGGTGGCGTACGCCTCGGAGACGACCCCCCGCCATTCCTCCGGCACCTACCTCAAGGACCACTGCGACGTCGTCCTCGACTCCAAGATCGCCATCGGCGACGCGGAACTCACCCTCGACACCGTCCCCGCCCCCTTCGCCCCCGCCTCCACGGTCGTCACCTCGGCCCTCCTCCAGGCCACCGTGGCGACGGCGGCGGCCGACCTGGCGGCACGCGGCATCGAGCCCCCGATGCTGCGGTCGGGGAACGTGGACGGGGGGCTGGCGTGGAACGCGCGGGTGTTCGAGGAGTACGGGGACCGGATCTTCTACCGGCACTAGCGGGTGACGGGAGGACGGCCCGTCACCTCACCGCCGCAGAGCCCCCGCCAGATCGAGCGCCGAAGCGATCCGCACCGCCACGTCCTCCGCGTACACCGCGTCGGACCGCTCGAACTGGCTCCGCCCGGCGCCCCGCAGGAACGTCACGACCCCCAGCGTCCGCCCCCGGCTGCGCAGAACCGCGCACAGCGCGTGTACCGCGTCCCCGGGCCACTGCCGGGCCAGGGCCCACTCGCGCGCCTTCTCGGGCGGCACCGCCCCCACGCTGGCCCGTACGGCGCCCGTCCGGTCCACGCACTGGAGCGCCGGATGTCCCTCGGCGTAGCGCGCGGGCAGCCCGGCCTGTCCGGTCAGCAGGCTCGGGCCGGGCGCCCCGGAGGGCGTCGAGGCGACCCGTACCAGCCGTACCGGGGTGTCCGACTCGGCGGCCGGTTCCCCCGCCACCCGGTCGATCAGCGCGTGGTCGGCGAAGCCGGCGAGGGCGAAGTCCAGGTGGATCGTCGCGGCCTCGGCCGGGTCCTCGCACTCGGCGCCCGCCCGGGCCGCCCGGTGCAGCTGGTTGGCGCGGAAGCGCAGCGTGGACGCCTCCTGCTCGGCCTGCTTGGCCTCGGTGACGTCGTTGAAGAGCCATCCGACGCCCAGCGGCACCGGCTCCTCGGCGAGCGGCGAGGCCAGGCGGACGAAGCCGCAGCGCCAGCAGCGCCGCTGTTCGCCCTCGGGCGTGCGTACGCTCACCCAGATCTCGGCGGGTGCGGGCGGCGCGCCCTCGGCCAGCACATGGGTGAGCGCGCTCTCCAGCTCCTCGACGCCCTGTGCGAGCAGGTCCCCGAGGGGCCGTCCCAGGACGGAGGTGCGGCCGACACCGAGGGCCCGGGCCGCGTGCGCGTTCACCAGTGCGGGCCGCAGATCGGCGTCGACCAGCACGACACCCCAGCTGGCGTCGTCGAACAGGGCCTCGCTCAGGGCGATGGACCGCTCCAGGTCGATCTGCGCGTGCACCTCGCTGAAGGCGCAGTACACCCCGGCCGGCTTCCCGTCGGGGCCGTGCACGGCGGCCGACTGGGTCCGTACGAGGACCCGCCCGCCCTCCTTGGTGAGCAGGGCGAACTCGTGCACCTGCCGTCCGGGAGCCCGCATGGCGGACCGCAGCCACCCCTCGACCTCCTGGGCGTCCGCGCTGCGCACCGCCCACCCGGCGAATCCCTGCCGTCCCACCGCCTCCGCCGCGGTCCAGCCCAGGATCCGTTCGGCCTCGCGGTTCCAGTGGGTGACGACGCCGTCGGCGTCGAAGGCACACAGTGCCGCGTCCATACCGTCGAGCAGGGCGGCGAGCAGATCCGCGCCGTCGGGCTGTTCGGGCTCGTTCGGCCCCAGCTCGTCGGTGGTCCCACTACGCCGCGAAGCACTCACCTGGACCCCCTGCAGGCTGCGTCCGTCCGTACGGCACGTCGGTTCACTCACTTGCAATCATCTAACTGGAACGTGACGCAGCACACACCGGGTTCCCGCAAGTTGGGGGAATCGTTGTACGCCGCTTCTGTCTCTACGGTGCCCGATCCAGCCTGAGGTCGACCCACAGGTCGGTCTCGGGCGGCAGCACATAGCGCTCGACCTCGGTGAACCCGTGCTTCTCGGCGAAGCGCAGACCGTCCTCGTTGACGGCCAGGACACAGGTCTCGATCGTGGTGGCGCCCAGCACGCGCGCGTGGGCGAGCCCGTTCTCGTACAGCGCCGTCCCGAACCCCTGCCGCCGGTGCTCGGGCAGCACGCGCGCGATGACCGTCGCCGCCCCGCCCTCCGGGGGCCGTACCGTCGAGCAGCCGACGAGCACGTCACCGACGTACGCGTTCTCCAGCCGGTACCGCGCGGCGCGCTCCCGCACCGTGGCGAGGTCCAGCTCGTCGGCCGGGATGATCACGTTGTGGACGTGTCGCCACTGCTCGAGCATGGCGTCGCCCACGGCGGGCTGTATTCGGACATCAGGCACGAGGTCCACCTCCCCGCCGCGCGGACACCTCAATCTCGATCTTCGTACGAGGATGCCGGCGCCGTGAGGTGCTCTCTGGCCGCCTTGCGGAAGGCTGCCACCACGCGGCCCCGGTCCCCGGCCCGGGTCGCGACGACGACATGGCTCGGCTCGACGCCGTCCAGGGGGACCGTGGTGAGGTCGTGGCGCAGCGCCCTTCCGACGGAGACGACGGAGACCGCCAGGGTCTCGCCGGCGGCCACGAGCTCCAGTTTGTCCTCGATCGCCCCGATGAGCGGCCCGTCGGGTGCCGGGCGGCCGTCCGGCCGGGGCTCGAACCGCCAGAAGGCGCTGCGCACCGGATCCGCGGTCCGGGGCAGCGGCTCGTCGGCGATGTCGTCGAGGGTGACGGAGTCCTTGCCGGCCAGCCGGTGGTCCAGCGGGACGACGAGGACGCGCGGCTCGTCGTAGAGGACCGTCACATGCAGGCCCTCGGTGGGGAACGGCAACCGGGTCACGACCGCGTCGACCCTGTGGTCGAGGAGGGCCGGGCACACGTCGTCCCAGTTCAGGTGTGTGGTCTGCACGTCGGCGTCCGGGTGGCGGTGGCGAACCGCCCGTACCGCAGGAGTGACGATGAGGCCCGACGTGAAGCCGACCGTCATGCGGTTCGGCCGGGCGGCGGCACGCGTGTGTGCGGCCGCCTGCGTCGCCGCGCGGAGCAGCGCGTCGGCATGGGGCAGGAAGGTCTCCCCTGCCTCCGTCAGCCGCGTCCCCTGCGGGGTCCGGTCGAGGAGCCGGACGCCCAGCTGCCGCTCCAGGCGCTGCACCTGCCGGCTCAGTGACGGCTGGGTGATGTGCAGGGCCGTGGCGGCGCGGCCGAAGTGCCGGTGCTCGGCGACGACCGTGAAGTACCGGACCAGGCGGAGGTCGAGGTCGGTCATACGGGGAGCCTACCCAGTCCTGAGCTGTGGCGATGCCTGAACCGTATTGCTCGATGAGAAACAGGCTTTGGACGCGGACGGCGCCTGCTCCGGACGATGAGGACACCCAGACACATCCCTCTGTTCGGAGGCATCACCATGCGCGTTTTCGTCACCGGCGCCAGCGGGTTCGTCGGTTCCGCCGTCGTACGCGAACTCCTCGACGCGGGTCACCGGGTCGTCGGCCTCGCCCGCTCCGACTCCTCCGCCGCGGCGCTGACGGCCGCGGGGGCCGAGGTGCACCGCGGCGACCTCGACGATCTCGACAGCCTCCGCCGTGGCGCGGCGGCGGCGGACGGCGTCATCCACACGGCCTTCAAGCACGACTTCTCCGACATCGCCGCCTCGGGCGCGATCGACCTGCACGCCATCGAGGCGATGGGCGCGGCACTCGAAGGCACCGGCAAGCCCCTCGTGACGACCTCGGTGTTCCTGGTCCCGCCGGGTTTGTTCGCCACGGAGGAGGACCCGGCCGACCCGGTGTCCGTGGCACCCTTCCGCGTGCCCTCCGAGGAAGCCACCCTCGCCCTCGCCGAACGCGGCGTACGCGCCACGCTCGTCCGCCTCCCTCCGTCGGTCCACGGCCGCGGCGACGGGGCGTTCGTCCCCCAGCTGATCGACATCGCCCGCGACCGGGGCGTGTCGGCCATGGTCGGCGACGGCGCGAACCACTGGCCCGCCGTCCACCGCCTCGACGCGGCCCGCCTGTTCCGGCTGGCCCTGGAGAAGGCCCCGGCGGGCATCCGCCTGCACGCGATCGACGACGAGGGTGTGCCCTTCCACGCCCTCGCGACCGCCATAGGCCACGGACTGGGCCTCCCGGTCGTCCGGCTGTCCCCCACCGAAGCCGCCGCCCACTTCGGCTGGATCAGCCACTTCGTCTCCCTGAACCTCCAGGCGTCCAGCGCCCTGACACGGCAGCGGCTGGGCTGGAAGCCGGAGGAGGCGGGACTGCTCGCGGACCTGGCGGAGGGCCACTACTTCGAGGACGGGCGGACGAGCAAGCTCTGAGAGGCCGTTGTCAGACCCTCCTGCCACAGTTCCCGCCATGGACACGGACGAGTTCTGGAGCATCGTCGAGACAGCGCGCTCGAACACGACGGAAGACCTGCCCTTCCACGAGGCACTGGTCGACCTGCTGGCCCGCCGCTCGCCGCAGGACATCCTGCGGTACCAGGAGCGCTTCGACGCGCTCCACGGCGCCGTCCACCGCTGGGACGTGTGGGCCGCCGCCTATCTCATCGGCGGGGGCTGCTCCGACGACAGCTTCACGGACTTCCGTGCGGGGCTGATCGCCCAGGGGCGCGAGTGGTACGAGCGGGCGGCCGCCGTGCCGGACAGCCTCGCGGATCACGCCGAGGTCATCGGCGCGGCCGCCGACTTCGAGGACCGGGCCGTCTTCTACGAGGACGCCAACTACTGCGCCTCGGACGCGTACGAGCGGATCACCGGGGACGGCGAGGCCTTCTACGAGGCCTGGAGACAGTACGCGGCGGATCGTCCCGAGACCCGCGCCGCGACCGACATGGGCGAGGACTTCGACTTCGACGACGATGACGAGATGCGGCGACGGCTGCCCCGGCTCGCCTTGCTCTTCCTTTCCGAAAAAGCGGTTGATCGGACGCCGACCGGTTCTTAGGGTGGGTTCATCGCTGAAAGGAGGTGATCGGGTTAATGAGTGACACCCGGGCGCGAGAGGTGGCTGCGGGCTAGCGGCCTGCCACCACACCAAGTGCGGTGCCGGACCAGCGTGTGCGAGAAACACGCAGCCGGCCAATCCAACGCAGTCACCCGACCCGCAAGCTCGCCGGTAAGTCCGGCCGGCTCCCCGCTCAGGCGGTGGAACCCGAGCTTGCGGGTCGTCTGCGTTCCTGGAAAATTTTCGTAAGTGATCTGCGACACCCGCGTTTCTTGCGGCGCGCAGTACGCTGACCTCATGCTTTCGCTCGTTCGACGCCGCCACGTGGACTACGTCCGCGTCACGAGCATGGGCTGTCGACGCTCCATCTGAGCTTCCGGCCCCTTTCTGACGCAGCCACCCGCTGCCGTTCCCCACTTTGCTCCCCTCCTCTTTCTGTGGACGAACTCCATGACGAACGTGTCGACGCATCCGTCGTACCAGCAGCTCCCGATCATCGATCTCTCCGCCGCCGACCGCGGCCCCCAAGCCCGTGCGCTGCTTCATGCCCAGCTGCACAGCGCCGCCCATGACGTGGGGTTCTTCCAGCTCGTCGGGCATGGGGTCGGCCCGGAGGAGACCAGCTCCCTGCTCTCCGCCATGCGGAAGTTCTTCGCGCTTCCCGAAGCGGAGCGGCTCGCCCTCGACAACGTCCGCTCGCCGCACTTCCGCGGGTACACGCGGACCGGCGACGAGCGGACCGGCGGCAGCAGGGACTGGCGGGATCAGCTCGACATCGGGGCCGAGCGGGAGGCCCGCATACCGGGCGCCGACGAGCCTGCCTACTGGTGGCTCCAGGGGCCCAACCAGTGGCCCGGCTCACTGCCCGAGCTGCGGACCGCCGCGCTGGGGTGGGTCGAGCGGCTCAGCTCCGTCGCCGAGCGGCTGCTGCACGAGCTGCTCGCCTCCATCGGGGCGCCCGCCGACTTCTACGACCCGATCTTCGGGGCGCACGCCCATCCGCATCTGAAGCTCGTGCGGTATCCGGGCAGTGCGGGGGACGGGGCCGATCAGGGGGTCGGTGCCCACAAGGACTACGGGTTCCTGACCCTGCTGCTCCAGGACCGGGTCGGCGGACTCCAGGTGGAGCGTGAGGACGGGCGGTTCCACGATGTGCCGCCGCTGGACGGGGCGTTCGTCGTGAACCTCGGTGAGCTGCTGGAGGTGGCCACCAACGGGTATCTCGTCGCCACGAACCACCGGGTCGTCTCCCCGCCCGGGGCGACCGAGCGGTTCTCCGTCCCGTTCTTCTACAACCCGCGTCTCGACGCGCGCGTGGAGCCGCTGGCCTTCCCGTACGCCTCCGCCGCGCCCGGTGTCTCCGACGACCCCACCAACCCGCTGTTCGCGGAGTACGGCTACAACGAGCTCAAGGGCAAGCTGCGGGCACACCCGCTGGTGGCGGAGCGCCACCACGGCGACTTGCTGACTCCGGCCTGACTCACTCACCCGAGGAGCGCGGGCGACCGGCCACATACGGCCCGCAGCCGCCCGCGCCCCCCAGGCACCCTCTCAGTGAGCGATGTCCTCGTATCCCGGGACGTCCTGCGGCGTACGCGACCCCGGCCCCACGTACCGCGCGGAGGGCCGCACGAGCCGCCCCGTCCGCTTCTGTTCCAGGATGTGCGCCGACCAGCCGGCCGTGCGCGCGCACGTGAACATCGACGTGAACATGTGGGCCGGCACCTCGGCGAAGTCGAGGACGATGGCCGCCCAGAACTCGACGTTGGTCGCGAGCACCCGGTCGGGGCGGCGGGCGTGCAGTTCGGCCAGGGCCGCCTTCTCCAGGGCTTCGGCGACCTCGAAGCGGGGCGCGCCCAGCTCACGGGCCGTGCGCCGCAGCACGCGCGCGCGGGGGTCCTCGGCGCGGTAGACGCGGTGGCCGAAGCCCATCAGGCGCTCGCCCTTGTCGAGGGCCTGCTTGACGTAGGCGTCGGCGTCGCCGGTGCGCTCGATCTCCTCGATCATGTGCAGGACACGGGAGGGGGCGCCGCCGTGCAGCGGGCCGGACATGGCTCCCACGGCGCCCGAGAGGGCGGCGGCGACGTCCGCGCCGGTGGAGGCGATGACGCGGGCCGTGAAGGTGGAGGCGTTCATGCCGTGCTCGGCGGCGGACGTCCAGTAGGCGTCGACCGCGGCGACGTGCTTGGGGTCGGGTTCACCGCGCCAGCGGATCATGAAGCGTTCGACGACGGACTGGGCCTTGTCGATCTCGCTCTGCGGGACCATGGGGCGGCCCTGGCCGCGGGCGGACTGGGCGACGTACGACAGGGCCATGACGGCCGCCCGGGCGAGGTCGTCGCGGGCCTGGGCCTCGTCGATGTCGAGGAGGGGTTTCAGGCCCCAGACGGGGGCGAGCATCGCGAGTGCGGACTGGACGTCCACGCGGATGTCTCCGGAGTGCACGGGGATCGGGAAGGGCTCGGCGGGCGGCAGGCCGGGGCGGAAGGCGCCGTCGACGAGCAGGCCCCAGACGTTGCCGAACGAGACGTTGCCGACGAGGTCCTCGATGTCGACGCCCCGGTACCGCAGGGCGCCGCCTTCCTTGTCCGGTTCGGCGATCTCCGTCTCGAACGCGACGATTCCTTCGAGGCCAGGTACGAAACCGGGGTCGAGGTCGGACATCAGGCGGCTCCTCATGATGTGTGCGACGGGTGTCGGGGGCGGTGTGGGGGCGACCGGCGGAGGGGACGGCTCCGGATGGTCGGTCGGCCCTGTGATGCCCCGTACGGCGGGTGGTCACCCCACCGCGGCGACATCTGCACCATATCCCCGAGTGCCACCTTTGGGGAGTACTTGCGGCACTGAGTGCCACCCCTGTGCGGTGGGCCCCGACCGGTTCTCCGGCGGATTCCATACGGCAAGATGACGGCGTGACCGACGCAGACGCCGTCTCCCGCGACCCCGTTCCGTTCCCCGATCCCGCCGCCATGCGCAAGCAGTACCGGGCCGAGGGGCTCGCCGAGACCGACCTCGCCGCCACCCCCGTGGGGCAGTTCGCGCGCTGGTTCAAGCAGGCCGCGACGGAGGCCCAGCTGTTCGAGCCGAACGCCATGGTGGTCTCCACGGCGGACGCGGAGGGCCGGCCCACCTCTCGTACGGTGCTGCTGAAGCAGTTCGACGAGCAGGGGTTCGTGTTCTACACGAACTACGACTCCCGCAAGGCGCGTGACCTCTCCGAGAATCCGTACGTCTCGCTGCTCTTTCCGTGGCATCCGATGGCCCGGCAGGTCGTCGTCACGGGTGTCGCGCGCCGTACCGGGCGGGACGAGACCGCCGCGTACTTCCGGACCCGGCCGCACGGTTCGCAGCTCGGGGCGTGGGCCAGCGCCCAGTCGTCGGTGATCGCGACCCGGGCGGACCTGGAGGCGTCGTACGCCGAGCTCGAAGCCCGCTATCCGGAGGGCGAGCAGGTGCCGGTGCCGCCGAACTGGGGTGGGTTCCGGGTGGCTCCGCGGACGGTGGAGTTCTGGCAGGGCCGGGAGAACCGGCTGCACGACCGGCTGCGGTACGTGGCGGAGCCGGACGGGAGCTGGCGGGTGGAGAGGCTCAGCCCCTGAGCAGTCGGGGCGCTCAGCCCAGCGCGTCGTCCAGCAGTACGGCCCACTGGGCGACGACGCGTTCCCGGCGCCCCGCGTCGTCCGTGAGCAGGTTGGCCAGCCCCAGGCCCCGGGCCATGTCCAGCAGTCCCTGGACCGTCTCCCGTACCCCGGGCCTGGACTCGTCCGCGCCCAGGAGCTCGACCGCGATGCGGTGGGTCTCGCGGCCGACGCGGGCCTCCAGTTCCGTCACGTTGGGGCGGAGCTGGTCCTCGTTGGAGGCGGCGACCCACAGGTGCAGGGCGGCGCGGAAGAGGGGGCCGGTGTAGAGGTCGACGAGGGCTGCGACCACGGTCCGCCGGTCGGCCGTCGTGCCCTGCGGGAAGAGCGCCCGCAGAGCCGTCGAGCGTTCCTCCGCCACGTACTCCACCGCCGCCGTGAACAGGTCCTCCCGGGTCGGGAAGTGGTGCTGGGCGGCGCCTCGGGAGACGCCCGCGCGTTCGGCGACGACGGACACCGTGGAGCCCGCCCAGCCGTGTTCGGCGAGGCAGGCCACGGCGGCTTCCAGGAGCCGCTGCCGGGTGGCCCGGCTGCGGTCCTGTTTGGGAGTACGTTCCACACGGTCGCCGACCGTGCTCACAGCGCCCATGCGGGATCCCGTCGTTCCAGAAAGGCCGTCATGCCCTCGCGGGCCTGTGCGGAGGCGAACAGGCGGGCCGACGTCGCGGTGAGGTCGGCCGCGTCCCGGTCGAAGGCTTCCAGCACCCTAGCGGTGAGCAGCCGTTTCGTCTCCGCCAGGGCTTCGGGGGCCGCCTTGCGCAGGCCGTCCAGGAGGGGTTCCAGTACGTCGTCCACGGCGTCGCCCATCGCCGTCAGGAGGCCGATGCGGGCGGCCTCGGCGGCGTCGAAGCGTTCGCCGGTGAGGTAGTAGCGGGCAAGGGCGCGGGGGTCGGTGCGGGGCAGCAGCGGCAGGGAGATCACCGCGGGGGCGACCCCGATCCGTACCTCGGTGAAGGCGAAGCTCGACCCGGTGGCCGCCACCCCGATGTCGCAGGCCGCCAGCAGGCCCAGTCCGCCCGCGCGGACGTGGCCGGTGACCCGGGCCAGGACCGGTTTGGGCAGCTCGACGATCTGCCGCAGCAGCCCCACCAGCGCGTCCGGGTCGGGCGGGTCCTTCAGGTCGGCTCCCGCGCTGAACGTGTTCCCGGTGTGGGTGAGGACGATCGCGCGTACGTCCCCGTCCTTCCCCCCTTCGGCCAGGGCGGTCGCCAGCTCGCCCACCAGCGCGGCCGACAGGGCGTTGCGGTTGTGCGGCGAGTCGAGGGTGAGGGTCTCGATGCCCCGCGCGCGTGCGCGGCCGATCAGTGTCACTGGAGCTCCCTCAGTCGGCGGCGCAGGATCTTCCCGGAGGCGGCCCGCGGTACCCCGTCGATGAAGGTGACCTGGCGGACGCGTTTGTAGGGGGCGACGCGTTCGGCGACGTACATCATGACCTCTCCTTCGGAGAGGTCGGTGGCGGTGGGGCCGCGGACCACGTACGCGTGCGGGACCTCGTTGCCGTCGTCGTTGTAGACGCCGATGACGGCGGCGTCGGCGATGCCGGGGTGGGTGAGGAGGAGGGCCTCGAGTTCGGCCGGGGCGACCTGGAAGCCCTTGTACTTGATGAGTTCCTTGACCCGGTCGACGACGAACAGCCACCCGTCGGCGTCGGCGTGGCCGACGTCGCCGGTGTGCAGCCAGCCGTCGGCGTCGATCATGGCGGCGGTGGCGTCGGGGCGGCCCAGGTAGCCCTTCATGACCTGGGGGCCGCGGATGAGGATCTCGCCGTCCTCGCCGACGCCGACGTCCTTGTCGGGGTCGTCGAGGGAGACGATGCGCATCTCGGTTCCGGCGACGAGGCGGCCGACCGTGCCGGGGGGTGCGTGGCGCATGGCGGCCAGAGGGACGACGTGGGTGCCGGGCGAGAGTTCCGTCATGCCGTACGCCTGGCCCACGGGCGGCAGGTTCAGACGCTGCGAGCAGGCCTCGGCGAGCTTGGCGTCCAGGGGGGCGGCGGCGCTGATGATGTAGCGCAGCGTCGACAGGTCGTACTGGGTGACCAGCGGGTGCTTGGCGAGGGCCAGGACGATGGGCGGGGCGACGTACAGGCCGGTGATGCGGTGGTTCTGGATGGCCGCGAGGAAGGTCTCCAGGTCGAAGCGGGGCAGGACGACGACGGTGGCGCCGTTGCGCAGGGGCCCGTTCATGAGGGCCGTCAGACCGTAGATGTGGAAGAAGGGCAGTACGGCGAGGATGCGGTCGCCGGGGCCCACCGCGAGGGCGGGCGAGAGCTGGGCGAGGTTGGTGGCGAGCTGGCGGTGGGTGAGCATGACGCCCTTGGGGATGCCGGTCGTGCCCGAGGAGTACGGCAGTGCCGCCACGTCCTCCACGGGGTCGATGTCGATGACCGGTTCCGGGGCGGTCGAGCCCAGCATGTCGAGGAGCGAGCGGTGTCCCGGCGCGCTGTCGCAGACGAAGATCTCCTCGACGCCGCCCGCGAGTTCGGCCGCCCGGCGGGCCGTCTCCAGCAGTGGGGAGACGGTGACGATCCAGCGGGAGGCGGAGTCCTTGAGCTGCTTGGCGAACTCCTCCGGCGTGGCGAGCGGGTGCACGGTGGTGACGGTGGCCCCCGCGCGCGTGGCGGCGTAGAACGCCGTGGGGAACGCGATCGTGTTGGGGCTGTGCAGCGCGAGGACGTCCCCCTTGACCACCCCCGCCTCGGCGAGCCCCGCGGCGACGCGCCGGTGGAACACGTCCAGTTGGGCGTAGGTGAGGGTGGTGCCGTTCGTGCCGTCGACGAGGGCGGGGTTGTCGCCGAACTCGGCGGCGCGGCCCAGGACGGCCTCGTGGATGGGGAGTTCGACCGGGGGGACGTCTGCGTACTCGCTGCGGAACACGGTTCCTCCAAGACGGCCTAGTACGACTTGGGCAGGCCCAGGGTCTGGTGGGAGACGTAGTTGAGAATCATCTCCCGGCTCACCGGGGCAATACGAGCCACGCGCGAGGCCGTTATCAACGAGGCGAGCCCGAACTCCCGGGTGAGGCCGTTCCCGCCGAGGGTGTGCACGGCCTGGTCGACCGCCTTCACGCAGGCCTCCCCCGCCGCGTACTTCGCCATGTTGGCGGCCTCGCCCGCGCCGACGTCGTCGCCGGTGTCGTAGAGATGGGCCGCCTTCTGCATCATCAGGCGGGCCAGTTCGAGGTCGATGTGCGCCTGCGCCAAGGGGTGCGCGATGGCCTGGTGGGCGCCGATCGGGGCGTTCCAGACGGTGCGGTCGCGGGCGTACTCGACGGCTTTGGCGAGCGCGTGGCGGCCCATGCCGATCGCGAAGGCGGCCGTCATGATGCGTTCGGGGTTCAGGCCGGCGAAGAGCTGGAGCAGGCCCGCGTCCTCGTCTCCGACGAGTGCGTCGGCGGGGAGGCGTACGTCGTCGAGGGTCAGCTCGAACTGCTTCTCCACCGCCTGGAGTTCCATGTCGATCTGGCGGCGGGTGAAGCCTTCCGCGTCCCGGGGGACGATGAAGAGGCAGGGCTTGAGGCGGCCGGTACGGGAGTCCTCGGCGCGGCCGACGATGAGGGTGGCGTCGGCTATGTCGACGCCGGAGATGAAGACCTTGCGGCCGGTGAGGAGCCAGTCGGTGCCGTCCTTGCGGGCGGTGGTGGTGATGCGGTGGCTGTTGGAGCCGGCGTCGGGTTCGGTGATGCCGAAGGCCATGGTCCGGGTGCCGTCGGCGAGGGCGGGGAGCCAGTCCTGCTTCTGGGCTTCCGTGCCGAACCTGGCGATCACTGTGCCGCAGATGGCCGGGGAGACGACCATCATGAGCAGGGGGCATCCTGCGGCGCCGAGTTCTTCGAGGACGATCGAGAGTTCGGAGATGCCGCCGCCTCCGCCTCCGTACGCCTCGGGGAGGTTGACGCCGAGGTAGCCGAGTTTGGCTGCCTCGGACCAGAGTTGTTCGCGGTCGTAGGTGCGGCCGTGGCGTTTACCGAGGGCGGCTACTGCTGCTCGGAGGGCTTTGTGTTCTTCGGATTCGATCGTGGATGGCATGGGGCTCCTCCCGGGTGTGAGTTGTTTGTGGCTGGTCGCGCCCGCGCGGCGGTAGCCGCAAATTGATACAGCCCCGCGCCCCTAGGTGTCCTGCACTACTGCCAGCAATGAGCCGACCGTCACTTGTTGGCCAGGCACCACGTGCAGAGCCGTGAGCGTGCCTGTGAGCGGGGCTGTGATCTTGTGTTCCATCTTCATCGCCTCCAGCCACAGCAAGGGCTCTCCGGCCTTCACGGGCGCTCCCTCGGCCAAGCCCTCCGCGATCCTGACCACCGTTCCCGGCATCGGGGCCACCAACGAACCCGGGGCCAGCTGGGCCGTGGGGTCCGGGAAGCGGGGCAGGGCCCTGAGCCGGGTCGCGTTGACGTGCACCTCGTCGGCGTACCTCGTCACCTCGAACTTGCGCTGCACGCCCTCCACTTCGAGTACGACCAGACGCGCGTCCGCGTGCACGACGCGCACCCCGTCCGCTTCCAGGCCGTCGCGGGTGTGGCGGTAGCGGACCTCGTGCTCCTCGCCCGCGTGCTCGTAGCGCTTGGTCTGGGGCTGTGAGGGAACGTTGCGCCAGCCTCCGCCGAAGCGGGACGGGCGGCTTCGGGCGTCGGCGAGGGCCGCGGCCAGGGGGGCGTACGGGTCGGGGAGCGTCACCGTCAGGGACGGGAGGTGGCGGTCGTAGAACGCCGTGGTCATCGCCGCCGCCGTGAACTCCTCGTGGCGCAGGCTGCGGACCAGCAGGTCCCTGTTGGTGGTCGGGCCGTGGACCGTGGCCCGTTCCAGCGCGCCCGCCAGTTTGCGGAGTGCCTCCGTGCGGGTGGGGGCGTGGGCGATGACCTTGGCGAGCAGGGGGTCGTAGTGGACGCCGATCTCGGTGCCGTCGTCGTAGCCGGTGTCGAGGCGGACGGATTCCGGGACGGTCAGGCGGTGGAGGGTGCCCGTCTGGGGGGTCCAGTCGGTCGAGGGGTCCTCGGCGTAGAGGCGGGCCTCGACGGCGTGGCCACGCGCGCGTGGAGGGTGGTCCGCGTCCAGCGCGCGGCCCTCCGCCACCGCGATCTGGAGAGCCACCAGGTCCACGTCGAACACCGCCTCCGTCACCGGGTGTTCGACCTGGAGGCGGGTGTTCATCTCCAGGAACTGCGCCTTGTCGTCGGCGACGAGGAACTCGACGGTGCCGGCGCCCACGTAGTCGACCGCGCGGGCGGCGCGTACGGACAGCGCGTGCAGCTCGGCCACGAGGCCTTCGGAGAGTCCGGGGGCCGGGGACTCCTCGATGACCTTCTGGTGGCGGCGCTGGAGGGAGCAGTCGCGGGTGCCGAGCGCCCAGACCGTGCCGTGGGTGTCGGCGAGGATCTGGACCTCGACGTGGCGCCCGTTCTCTATGTACGGCTCCAGGAAGACCTCGCCGTCCCCGAAGGCGCTCGCGGCCTCGGCGCGGGCGCCCTCCAGTGCGGCGCTCAGCTCCTCCATGCGGCGCACGACCCGCATCCCGCGTCCCCCGCCACCCGCGGCCGCCTTCACCAGCAGGGGCAGATCGGCCTCGGTGGGCTCCCCCAGCGGCGCGAGGCCCATCAGCTCCTTCGCGCGCGTCTTGGACGCCATCGCCTCGATCGACGCGGGGCTCGGGCCGATCCACACCAGTCCCGCGTCCAGGACGGCGCGGGCGAAGTCCGCGTTCTCGGAGAGGAAGCCGTAGCCGGGGTGCACGGCGTCCGCGCCGGCCGCGACCGCCGCCTTCACGATCAGGTCGCCGCGCAGATACGTCTCCGCGGGGGTCACCCCCGGCAGCCGTACCGCCGTGTCGGCCACGCGCGCGTGGAGGGCGTTCGCGTCAGCGTCCGAGTGCACGGCGACCGTCCGGATTCCCAGCTCACGACAGGTGCGGAAGACGCGGCAGGCGATCTCGCCGCGGTTGGCGACCAGCACAGTCCCTATCAAGTGATCCCTCACATCCGTCACACCCCTCACATCCTGAAGACGCCGAAGCCGCCGCGCGCACCCTCGTACGGCGCCGTGTGGATGGCCGACAGGCACAGGCCGAGGACGGTACGGGTGTCGCGGGGGTCGATGACGCCGTCGTCGTAGAGCCGCCCGGACAGGAACATCGGCAGCGACTCGGACTCGATCTGCTGCTCCACCAGGGCCCGCAGAGCCGCGTCGCCCTCCTCGTCGTAGGGCTGTCCCTTCGCCGCCGCCGACTGCCGGGCCACGATCGACAGGACGCCCGCGAGCTGCTGCGGGCCCATCACGGCCGACTTGGCGCTGGGCCAGGCGAAGAGGAAGCGGGGGTCGTAGGCCCGCCCGCACATGCCGTAGTGCCCGGCGCCGTACGAGGCTCCCATCAGCACGGACAGGTGCGGGACGCGGGAGTTGGAGACCGCGTTGATCATCATCGCGCCGTGCTTGATGATGCCGCCCTGCTCGTACTCCTTGCCGACCATGTACCCGGTGGTGTTGTGCAGGAAGAGGAGCGGGATGTCCCGCTGGTTGGCCAGCTGGATGAACTGGGCCGCCTTCTGGGACTCCTCGCTGAACAGGACCCCCTGCGCGTTCGCCAGCACACCGACCGGATAGCCGTGCAGCGAGGCCCACCCCGTGGTCAGGCTGGTCCCGTACAGCGGCTTGAACTCGTCGAAGTCGGAGGCGTCGACGATCCGGGCGATGACCTCGCGCGGGTCGAAGGGCACCTTCAGATCGCCGGGGACGATCCCCAGCAGCTCCTCCGCGTCGTACTTGGGCGGCTCGGCCGGACCCGGATCGCCGTACGCCTTGCGGTGGTTGAGGCGTGCCACGACCCGGCGTGCCTGCCGCAGCGCGTCCTGCTCGTCGACGGCGAAGTAGTCGGCGAGGCCCGACACACGCGCGTGCATCTCCGCGCCGCCGAGGGACTCGTCGTCGCTCTCCTCCCCCGTGGCCATCTTCACCAGCGGCGGACCGCCCAGGAACACCTTCGCGCGCTCCTTGACCATGATCACGTGGTCGGACATGCCGGGAACGTACGCGCCTCCGGCGGTGGAGTTCCCGAAGACGACGGCGACCGTAGGGATCCCGGCGGCGGAGAGGCGGGTGAGGTCGCGGAAGATGGCCCCGCCGGGGATGAAGATCTCCTTCTGGGACGGCAGGTCGGCGCCCCCGGACTCCACCAGGCTGATGCAGGGCAGCCGGTTGGCGAGCGCGATGTCGTTCGCGCGCAAGGCCTTCTTCAGCGACCAGGGGTTGCTGGCGCCTCCGCGCACGGTCGGGTCGTTCGCGGTGATCAGGCACTCCACGCCCTCGACGACCCCGATGCCGGTGACCAGGGAGGCGCCCACGGTGTAGTCGCTGCCCCAGGCGGCGAGCGGGGACAGCTCCAGGAAGGGCGTGTCGGGGTCGAGGAGCAGCTCGATGCGCTCACGGGCGAGCAGCTTGCCGCGCCCCCGGTGCCGTTGGACGTACTTCTCGCCGCCGCCCGCGAGGGCCTTGGCGTGCTCGGTGTCCAGTGCGGTGAGCTTGGCGAGCATGGTCTCGCGGTGGGCGCGGTAGTCGGGGCCGTTGGTGTCCAGCGCCGACGACAGGACGGTCACAGCAGCTCCTCCGGGATGTCCAGGTGGCGGGAGCGCAGCCATTCGCCGAGGGCTTTGGCCTGCGGGTCGAAGCGGTGCTGGGCGGCGACGCCGGCGCCGAGGATGCCCTCGACGACGAAGTTGAGGGCGCGCAGGCCCGGGAGGGTGTGCCGGGTGACGGGCAGGTCGGCGGTCTCCGGGAGGAGTCCGCGGAATCGGTCGACGCTCAGCGCGTGCGCGAGCCAGCTCCAGGCCTCGTCGGTCCGTGCCCAGACCCCCACGTTGGCGTTCCCGCCCTTGTCGCCGCTGCGGGCGCCGACGACGAGCCCGAGAGGAGCGCGGCGCGTGGGCCCCGCCGGAAGGGGCTCGGGCAGCGGCGGCACCGGCACGTCTTCCAGTACGACGGTCTCCTGGGCCGGTGCCACGGACACCCGCCGCCCGTCATGGAGGACCGCGACATGGGGCACGGCCCCCTGGGGGACGTACACATCCTCGAAGACCCCATAAGGCGCGCCCTTTCCAGGTGGCGCCAGCACATGGAAGCCGGGGTAGCTCGCCAGCGCGAGCTCGATGGCGGCCCCGCTGAGCGCCCGTCCCACGGCCTCCTGGTCCGGGTCCCGTACGACGAGCCGCAGCAGCGCGCTGGCGGTCTCCTCGGTGTCGGCGTCGGGGCGGTCGGTGCGGACGAGGTCCCAGCGCACCTCGCTCACCTTGCCGAGGGCAGCCTCCAACTGCCCCTTCACCAGTGCCGCCTTGGCCTCGATGTCGAGCCCGGTCAGCACGAAGGAGACCTCGTTGCGGAAGCCGCCGAGCCGGTTGAGGCCGACCTTGAGCGTGGGCGGCGGGGGCTCGCCGCCCACACCGTCGATGCGGACGCGGTCGGGGCCGTCCTGGGTGAGGCGGACCGTGTCGAGGCGGGCGGTGACGTCGGGGCCCGCGTACCGGGCGCCGCCCGTCTCGTACAGGAGCTGCGCGGTCACCGTGCCGACGTCGACGAAGCCGCCGGTGCCGGGGTGTTTGGTGATGACCGCCGTGCCGTCCTCGTGGAGCTCGGCGAGGGGGAAGCCGGGGCGTCGGACGTCCCCCTCCCGGAAGAAGGAGTAGTTCCCGCCGGTCGCCTGCGTCCCGCACTCCAGCACATGCCCGGCGACGACGGCCCCCGCCAGCCGGTCGTACTCCCCGGGCCCCCACCCGAAGTGCGCGGCGGCGGGCCCGGTGACCAGGGCCGCGTCCGTCACGCGCCCGGTGACCACGACGTCGGCGCCCTCGCGCAGACAGGCGGCGATACCGAAGCCGCCGAGGTAGGCGTGGGCGGCGAGGCTGCCGGGGTGCTGTGCGGTGAGGTCGTCGCCCTCGACGTGGGCGACGCGGACCGGGATGCCGAGCCGGTCCGCCAACTCCCGCACCCGTTCGGCGAGTCCGGCCGGGTTGAGGCCGCCGGCGTTGGCCACGAGCTTGACGCCCCGCTCGTGGGCGAGAGCTAGCGAGTCCTCGAGCTGGCGCAGAAAGGTACGGGCGTAACCGGCGCCGGGGTCCTTCAGGCGGTCGCGGCCGAGGATGAGCATGGTCAGTTCGGCGAGGTAGTCGCCGGTGAGAACGTCGAGTTCACCGCCGGTGAGCATCTCGCGCAGGGCGTCGAACCGGTCGCCGTAGAAGCCGGAGGCGTTGCCGATACGCAGAGTCCTCACCCGGCCGCCCCCTTCGGCGGGCGTCCGCCTCCCGGTGGGCCCGCGAAGGCCTGGGCGATGTCGAGCCAGCGGTCGGCGTCGGAGCCTTCGGCGCACAGGGCGAGGTCGGTGCGGTGGGCCCGGTGGGTGACCAGGAGGCAGAAGTCGAGGGCGGGGCCGGTGACGCGGTCGGTGGCGTTCTCGGGGCCGTAGATCCACAACTCGCCGGAAGGGGCGGTGAGTTCGATACGGAACTCCTCGAACGGCGGAGTGAGTCCGTGCACGCCGAAGGAGTAGTCGCGCGTGCGGACACCGAGCCGGGCGATATGGCTCAGCCGGTCGGTGGGGGTACGGGTCACGCCCAGCGCGTCCGCCACGTCCAGTCCGTGCGCCCAGGTCTCCATGAGACGGGCGGTGGCCATGGAGGCGGTGGACATGGGCGGGCCGTACCAGGGGAAACGGGCGCCGTCGGGGGCGGCCCGCAGGGCGTCGGCCAGGTCCTCACGTCCCGCGCGCCAGTAGGCGAGCAGCCGCGCCGGGGGCTTCCCGGCACCCTCCTCGGCCCCGTTGTCCACGAAGTCCCCGGGTGCGGCGAGCGCCTTCTCGACCTCGCGGGAGAAGGCGTCCTGATCGGTCACCGCCAGCAGCGAGGAGTGGTCGGTCCAGGCGAGGTGGGCGATCTGGTGGGCGATGCTCCAGCCGGGGGCGGGCGTCGCGAGCCGCCACTGCTCGGGGCTCAACTCGGCCACGAGCAGGTCGAGCTCCTCGCTTTCGGCGCACAGATCGTCGATGACGGGCGTCGGGTCTGCCATGGAGCGAGGATGTCAGCGGTCCCAAAAACAAGCAAGCGTGCTTGCATGAAAATGTGCGGCCCTTAGGTCTGCCATTGACGGCACCCGACTTTTCCACAAGTCGGGATCTCTGCGCATTCGTCTGGCTACTCTCAGTCATGGGAGGTGGTCGGCATGCGGATCCGTGAACTCGACCCCAGCGCATCGCCGTTGGACTACTACGGCTACGAGTTGCGCCGCGTACGGGAGGAGGCGGGGCTGACGCTGGCGCAGCTCGGGGCGATCGTGTTCTGTACCGGGTCGCTGATCGGGCAGATCGAGACGGCGGCGAAGGTGCCGCAGCGGGAGTTCTCCGAGCGGGTGGACGCGGCGATGGGGACGGACGGGATGTTCTCGCGGCTGGTGGGGCTGGTGCTGCGGAGTCAGTTGCCGAACTGGTTTCAGCCGTATGCGGAGATGGAGGCGAAGGCGGGGTTCATCTCGACGTACCAGGCTCAGTTGGTGCACGGGCTTCTACAGACCGAGGCGTACGCCCGTGCTGTGCTCAGCACGCGGGAGGAGGGCAACCTCGACGGCCGGGTCGCAGCGCGGCTGGACCGACAGCGCATCCTGGAGCGGGACCAACCTCCCGTGACATGGGTGGTGTTGAGCGAGGCAGTACTCCAGCAAAAGGTCGGCGGGCCGAAAGTCATGCGACAGCAACTGGCCCACCTGCTGTCGCTGCAGAAGCGACGTGGCTGGAGATCCAAGTGCTGCCTTTCGAGGCCGGGGCACACACGGGACTGATGGGCTCGTTCACGCTTCTGCGCTTCGCCAGTGACCCGGACATCGTGTACACCGAGGACTTCGTCCAGGGCCACATGACGGCCAATCCTGAAGCCGTCAGAGAAGGCATGGTCCGTTACGATCATCTTCAAGCCGCCGCGCTCTCCGTGGACGACTCGGCGGCGCTGATCGCCCGTGTGATGGAGGAGCGGTATGGCAACCAACCTGAACATGACGGGCGCGATATGGCGTAAGTCCTCGTACAGCGGGGACACCGGCGGCGAGTGCGTCGAATGCGCCCCGCTCGGCAGCGCCTCCTGGCGTAAGTCGTCGTACAGCGGTAGCAGTGGCGGTGATTGCGTCGAGGTCGCCCGCCTCACCCCCCACATCGCCGTCCGTGACTCCAAGAACCCCCGTGCCGGAGTCCTCTCCGTGACCCCCGAAGCCTTCACTCACTTTGTGAGGGCAGCCGGCGGCGGTGTCCTCCGCTGACGCGTGACGGTGGGACGGCCGGAGGCGTCGGCTGCTGTGCCGCGGCGAGACCTTCGAGAAGGTCCCTGCGGATCGGGCGGAGGCCCGGTGCGCGTCGGTAGCCGAGGTGGCGTTCCAGGGGCCAGAAGACGGGCTGGCCCGTAGTGCGTCCCGGTTCTGTCGTGGTGGGCTCGGCCGTCGGGTCCACCCCGTCCTTCCACTCCACGTCCCCGAATGTGCCGTTCTCCGTGGCGCCCCCGACGACGGGTCCCGCCAGTACGTCGGTGGTGCGGTGGATGTTGATCCAGGCGTGCAGCTTCCGCAGGGCGTCGATCGAGTCGCCGGGCGCGTAGCCGGGGTAGTGGCGCCGGAACACCACACCGACCGGGCTGCCCGTGGTCAACAGGGCGATACGCCATCGCAGCTTGGGCCGTACCTGCCACAGGGCGGCCACGGCGATCACGGATCCCATGGAGTGGGCCTGGATCAGCAGGCGGCGGCGGTCGTTCTCGTCCAGCAGGTACTCGATCCGGTGCACGAGTTCGGGCACGGTGCGCACCGCCCAGGCCGCCGGGGTGAACGGGTGCGCCGCACGCGGCCAGAACGCGCCGAACGCCCAGGCCAGCCCCGCGTTCCGGCGCATCTCGGGCCGCAGCACGATGGCGCGTACGGCGAACACGGCCACCGCGACAAGGCCCACCAGGATGACGGCCCCGAGCGTCGTCAGCTGCTGGAGTACGTCGACCATGACGTCTCGTACGCCGGCCAGCCAGGAGCCGTCGCCGACCCAGTAGGCCCCGTACATGGCGCAGGTCAGGAGGACGACCAGGACCGCGAGGGTGGCCAGGCCGCGGTCGTACCAGATCAGGGCGCGGACTCCGGCGTACTCCGCGAACCGCAGCCTTTTCCACTGGCGTTGGTTGTCGAGGATGTCGTCCGGGTCCGCCTCGGGACCGGGACCGGGGGCGGGGGCGGGGGGCGAGACGTTCCGCAGCCAAGGCCGGCGCAGGGCGATGCACGTGGCCGCGATCGCGCCCACCGCCACGCCGAGCAGCACGACCAGCGGGAAGGCCGCCGCGACCACCTGGACGGCCCGCGGGATGAGGGCCGCGTACGGGTCGCCGTCTGGGGTGAGCCAGCCCTGGAGCCACAGGGAGAACGCCGCGGTGTACAGCCAGCCCACGAAGCAGGCCAGCACTCCCACCACGGGTCCCAGCAGCCCGAACAGGGTCGTCCTCGACGCCGAACCGGTCTCTCCGCGGACCATGGCGAGACAGGCGACGACCATGAGCACGAGTCCGACGCCCTGGGCGATGACCACGTAGTTCGCCTCCGCGCCCATGCCGGGCAGCATCGTGGAGCGCTCGCGGGCGGCGTCCCAGTCCCGGGAGGGCACCGCGCAGCACACCATGGCACCGACCGTCACCGCCAGGCACCCGCCGACGGCCCCCTTCGCGTACCGCAGGGGCCAGCGAAGCCGGTGCCGTGGAGTGACCATGGTTCCTTCGCGCTGGACGTAGCTGGCGCGGAAGTACGGGCCGTCGATCACCACGAGGACGGCGATCACCAGGATCAGCACGAACAGGGTCAGGGCCGGGGTGGCGTCGCCCTCGCGCAGGTCGTACTGGAGCGGCGGGACGATGAGCAGCATGGCCACCGTGAGCAGTCCCGCGCACAGGTGCCGTGTGGTCAGGCCCTTGGCCCGCGTGTTGTGCTCCCAGAAGCCGCGGACCTCCAGGGGGCGCCGGGTGTGGTGTCCGTTGCGCCGGTGCCGGTCCTCCTCCTCGGCCCGTTCGTAGGTCTCGCGCGCGGCGGTCCTGAGCACCGGGCGGTACTCGCGTTTGGCGTCCCGGGCGCTGAACGCCATCAGGGTGCCGACGACCAGAGGCGCGAGGGCCGCGAGGGCGAGGGCCGTCCCGGTGTCCGGCTCGCGGGCCGCGGTCACCGCGAAGTTGCCCGAGACGCACTCGGCGGTCTCGGCCCCGCACTGCCAGACGACCTGGTCCATGGCCGCCTGCCCGAAGACGCCGACCAGCATCACCGTCAGGGAGAGTCCGAGCAGCCGCGCTCCGAAGCTGTACAGGGAGCCCTGCCATGAGCGTTCCGGTAAGCGTGGCTGCATCCACGTCACCAGGTTGATGACGAGAAAGGGCAGCAGGAAGAGCCAGGCGGCCCGGCCGGCCCCGCCGATCAGGAGCCGGGGCCAGTCGTACACCTCCCGCAGGGGGCGCGGCCCGTCCGTGTCCTCCTCGGCGGGCCGGTACCAGCCCGCGCTGTCGTCCCCGCTCACCTGACGTACACCGGGCGGCCGGAGAACCTCCTCGCGGTCCACGACGCCGGTGCCGGGTATGACCAGTTCGATCAGTTCGACCGGCTCCGGCGGGGGTGGTTCGCCGACGGGCGCGCCCGGTGTTCCGTTGTCCATGAGAGCTCAGGGTGAGGCTGCCGACAGCCGCTGACAATGCGCAGAATGTACGAGAAGTCGCTGTCCGGAAGGGGGCTCGGGCTCCCCGCGGACCTCAGGAACCGTCCTCCGGAACCTTGGCCTTCCCCCGCCCCACCTGGGTCCGCACCGCCCCCATGCTCGCCGCGATGACCAGGGCGATCGCGGCGGCCTCGGTCATGGACAGGGCCTGGTTCAGGATGAGGAAGCCGGCGGTCGCGGCGATGGCCGGTTCGAGGCTCATCATGATCGCGAAGGTGGAGGCGGGGAGGCGGCGCAGGGCGACGAGTTCGAGCGTGTAGGGCAGGACCGAGGAGAGGACCGCCACGGCCGAGCCGAGGGCGATCGTGGTGGGGTCGAGGAGCTTCGCGCCGGATTCGGCGACGCCCAGCGGGAGGAACACCAGCGCCGCGACGACCATGGCGAGGGCGAGCCCGTCGGCCTGCGGGAAGCGGCGGCCCGTACGGGCGCTGAAGACGATGTACGCCGCCCACATGGCACCGGCGCCCAGGGCGAACAGCACGCCGACGGGGTCGAGGCCGCCGAAGCCTCCGCCGCTGAGGAGGAAGACGCCGCCGAGGGCGAGAGCGGCCCAGACGAGGTTGACCGCCCGGCGGGAGGCGACGACGGAGAGCGCCAGGGGCCCGAGCACCTCCAGGGCGACCGCCGGGCCCAGCGGGATGCGGTCGATGGACTGGTAGAAGAGCCCGTTCATCCCGGCCATCGTGATGCCGAAGACGACGACCGTGCCCCAGTCCGCACGCGTGTAGCCGCGCAGCCTCGGCCGGCAGACGACGAGCAGGACCAGCGCGGCCGCCACCAGCCGCAGGGTCACCACACCGGACGCCCCGGCCCGCGGCATCAGGCTCGCCGCGAGGGCGCCGCCGAACTGCACCGAGATGCCCGCGGACAGCACCAGACCGATGGAACCGAGGGAAGCCCGGCGGTGCGGGACTCCCGCCGGAGCGGTCTGGGCGACGGGGAACTCGGAAACCGGGGTCGGCGTGTTCACGGGGCCTTCCAGAGGACTTGGCGCGGATTTCGTTCATCTTGATGGACTTACCAGTCCACAGTAATGGACTACGTCAGGCGCGTGAACCTTTTTTGCCACTGTTTCCGGATGACTCGGCTCACGCCCCAGGGCCCTCCAGCCCCTCCGCCAGCACCTCCGCCAGATGCCGCCCCCGCACCCCCGCCAGCTGTCCCAGCTGCGTCCGGCAGGAGAAGCCGTCCGCCAGGACCACCGTCCCGTCGGCCGCCGCCCGCACCGCCGGCAGGAGCTGTTCCTCCGCGCACGCCCGCGACACCTCGAAGTGGCCCTTCTCGAAGCCGAAGTTGCCCGCGAGTCCGCAGCAGCCGCCCGCCAGCTCACCGCTCAGGCCCGCGGCTTCCCGCAGCCGCCGCTCGGCCGCGTCCCCGAGGACCGCGTGCTGGTGGCAGTGGGTCTGGCCGACCGCCGGACGGTTCACGCGAGGCGGCCGCCAGTCCGGCGCCAGGCGCTCCAGCGCCTCCGCGAAGGTCACCACCCGCGAGGCGAGACGCGCGGCCCGCTCGTCGTCGTGGAGCAGCTCCGGCAGGTCCGTGCGGAGCGCCGCCGCGCAGCTCGGTTCCAGGACCACCACCAGGAGGTCCGTCTCCAGTACGGGTGCCATCAGGTCGAGGGTGCGGCGCAGGACCGTACGGGCGCGGTCGAGCTGGCCCGTGGAGACGTACGTCAGACCGCAGCAGACCCGTCCGCGGCGCGCCTCGAGCGGACGGAAGCCCCCGGACGCCGTGCGCAGGGTCGGCGGCAGCACGGTCCCGATCCCCGCCGCCTCCAGGACCCGTACCGCCGCCCGCCCCACCTCGGGCGACAGATGCTCGGTGAAGGTGTCCGGCCACAGCACGACCCTTCCGCGCGGCCCCTCGCCCCGCGGCCTGAACGACCGGCTGAACGTCCTGGTCGCCAGCCGCGGAATGTCCCGCTCGGGAGCGAGCCCGCCGAGCCTCTTCGCGACGGCCGCCAGCGGGCGCACCCCGGCCAGCGCATTGGCCACCCGCGCGGCACGCGTGCGCGCCACCGCCCGCAGCCACACCGGCAGCCACCCCATCGCGTAGTGCGCGGCCGGGCGGCGCCGCCCCTCGTAGTGGTGGTGCAGGAACTCCGCCTTGTACGTGGCCATGTCCACCCCGACCGGACAGTCCGACCGGCAGCCCTTGCAGGACAGGCACAGATCCAGCGCGTCCCGCACCTCCTCGGACCGCCAGCCGTCGCTGACCAGTTCTCCCGCGAGCATCTCGTGCAGCAGCCGGGCCCGCCCGCGCGTGGAGTGCTCCTCCTCGCCGGTCGCGCGGAACGACGGGCACATCACGGAGGACCCGGGCGCGGACGTCGTACGGCACTTCGCCACGCCCACGCACCTGCGGACCGCCGCGGAGAAGTCACCGCCGTCGGCGGGGTAGCCGAAGGCCACGTCGACCGGCTCGCGGGGCAGGACGGAGAAGCGGAGGTTCGTGTCCAGCGGTGCCGGGCGCACCAGCATCCCGGGGTTCAGCAGGTCGTCCGGGTCCCACACGCCCTTCGCCCGCTCGAAGAGCCCCACCAGCTCCGGGCCGTACATCCGGGGCAGCAGCTCCGCCCGCGCCTGCCCGTCCCCGTGCTCGCCGGACAGCGAGCCGCCGTGCGCCGCGACCAGGTCCGCGAGCTCCTCCGAGAAACGCCGGAAGCGGCCGACCCCCGCGTCCGTCAGCAGATCGAAGTCGATACGGACGTGGATGCAGCCGTCCCCGAAATGGCCGTACGGCGTCCCGCGCAGCCCGTGCTCGCCCAGCAGCCCCCTGAAGTCCCGCAGATACGCGCCCAGCCGGGCCGGCGGCACCGCGCAGTCCTCCCAGCCGGGCCAGGCCTCGGAGCCGTCCGGCATCCGGGTCGCCGTACCGCTGGCGTCCTCGCGGACGCGCCACAGGGCGCGCTGACCGGCCGGGTCCGTCACGACCACCGCGTCCATGACATCGGCGGCCCGCACGATCGTCTCCGCACGCGCGCGTGCCTCGGGCTCGGTGTCGCCGCCCGTCTCCACGAACAGCCACGCGCCGCCGCGGGGCAGCGCCACCGCCGCGGGCACCAGGTCGGCAGCCATGCCCTCGACCGTCAGGGGGCCGTGCGGCAGCAGTCCGGCCGCGGCCTCGGCGGCCGCGCCCTCGTCCGGGTAGCCCAGCACCGCGAGGGCACGCGCGCGTGGTGACGCGACGAGCCGTACGACGGCTTCGGTGAGGATCCCCAGCGTGCCCTCGCTCCCGCAGAAGGACCGGGCGACATCCGCGCCCCGCTCCGGCAGCAGCGCGTCCAGCGCGTACCCGGAGATCCGGCGGGGCAGCTCGGGGAAACCGGTCCGCAGCCGCGCCAGGTCCCCCTCCACCAGCTCCCGCAGCCCCTCCGGCGCGCCCGCCCACCCCGGCCCCAGCCGCGACCGCCGCCCGCGCGCGGTGACCACGTCCAGCTCCCGCACACTGTCCGCGGTCGTCCCCCACGCCACCGAGTGGGAGCCGCACGAGTTGTTCCCGATCATCCCGCCGAGCGTGCACCGGCCGTGGGTGGAGGGGTCGGGACCGAAGCGCAGTCCGTGCGGGGCGGCGGCCTCCTGGAGCCGGTCGAGGACGAGACCGGGCTGTACGACGGCGGTGCGCGACTCAGGGTCGAGGGCCAGCAGCCGGTTCATGTGCCGGGTGAAGTCCAGCACCACCCCGGTGCCGGTCGCCTGGCCGGCGATGGAGGTGCCGCCGCCCCGCGCGACGACCGGTACCGCGTGCTCCCGGCACACGGCGAGGACGGCGGCGACGTCGTCGGCGTCGCGTGGGGCCACGACTCCGAGCGGGACCCGCCGGTAGTTGGACGCGTCCATGGTGGTCAGCGCGCGGGAGGTGATGTCGAAGCGGACGTCACCCCGGACGGCCTTACGCAGAGCGGCCTCTAGATCCGTCATGTGTCCAGCAAATCAAACGCCGCGTCTCAGCCGACGGACTGCGTTTCGACCAGGTTTCCCGTACCGGCTAACCTCACTCCGTGGCTGAGATCCAGATTCCCGCTGACATCAAGCCCGCCGACGGTCGATTCGGCGCGGGCCCCTCCAAGGTGCGGACGGAAGCGCTGGACGCGCTGGCCGCAACCGGTACGTCCCTGCTCGGCACCTCACACCGCCAGGCCCCGGTCAAGAACCTGGTCGGCCAGGTCCGTGAGGGCATCAGTGCACTGTTCTCCCTGCCCGAGGGGTACGAGGTCGTCCTCGGCAACGGCGGCTCGACCGCGTTCTGGGACGTGGCGACCCACGGCCTGATCGAGAACAAGTCGCAGCACCTGAACTTCGGCGAGTTCAGCTCCAAGTTCGCGAAGGCCGCCAAGCTCGCCCCGTGGCTGGCCGAGCCCACGGTCATCGCGAGCGACCCGGGCACGCACCCGGAGCCGCAGGCCGAGGCGGGCGTCGACGTGTACGCCCTCACCCACAACGAGACCTCCACCGGTGTCGCCGCCCCCGTCAAGCGCGTGGCCGGTGCCGACGAGGGCGCCCTCGTCCTCGTGGACGCGACGAGCGGCGCCGGCGGTCTGCCCGTCGACATCGCCGAGACCGACGTCTACTACTTCGCCCCGCAGAAGTCCTTCGCCTCCGACGGCGGCCTGTGGATCGCAGTGTTCTCCCCCGCCGCGATCGAGCGCGCCGAGCGCGTCCACGCGTCCGGCCGCCACGTGCCGGAGTTCTTCTCGCTCCCCACGGCGATCGACAACTCCCGCAAGAACCAGACGTACAACACCCCGGCCCTCGCCACCCTCTTCCTGCTCAACCAGCAGCTGGAGTGGTTCAACAGCCAGGGCGGTCTCGCCTGGTCCACGGCCCGTACGAAGGACTCCTCGACCCGCCTCTACGGCTGGGCCGAGGAGAGCAAGTACGCGAGCCCGTTCGTCACCGACGCCGCCAAGCGCTCGCAGGTCATCGGCACGATCGACTTCTCCGACGAGATCGACGCCGCCGCGGTCGCCAAGGTCCTGCGCGCCAACGGCATCGTCGACACCGAGCCCTACCGCAAGCTCGGCCGCAACCAGCTCCGCGTCGCCATGTTCCCGGCGATCGACCCGGCGGACGTCGAGGCGCTGACGAAGTGCGTCGACTACGTGATCGAGAAGCTGTAGTCGCCCGAGTTCGTACGACGACGAAGGGCGCCCGGGCGAACACCCGGGCGCCCTTCTCGCGTACGGCGCTCCCCTAGGCCGCCGTACAGCTCACACTCGGCACACCCCCGCCCCCGGGCGCGCCGCCGAACCCGAAGGTCGCCGAACCGCCCGCGGCGACCGAGCCGTTGTGCGAGGCGTTGGACGCGGTCACGGTCGACCCGGTCTGCGTGTACGACGCGTTCCACATGCTCGTCACCCGCTGCGAGCCGCTCCAGGTCCAGGTCACCTTCCACGAACTGATCGCGGTCGTGCCCGTGTTGGTCACCTTCACCTCGGCGTTGAAGCCGCCGCCCCAGTCGCTGCTGACGGTGTAGGCGGCGGTGCAGGCCGCCGTGCCGCCGCCGGGGTCGCCCGGACCACCGGGGCCGCCGCCGCCCGCCGGGAAGCCCGGCGCCTTGACGCTCGCCAGATACCCGTCCTTCACGGTGTCCACGGTCTGCCAGTCGTCCTTCAGGATCCCGCCCGTGTCACCGGAGTTGGGGTTCCAGGACCAGTAGGTCCAGTGGAAGGAGTCCGAGCCGTACGTCGACGTCGGCCGCAGATAGTCCACCAGCGCGGCCAGCCACCGCTGGTCCACGGTCGACTGGAGGGTCGTGCCGAACTCGCCCACCCACACGGGCGCGATGTTCTGCTTGAAGATGTAGCCCCAGTACTTGTCCCAGATGCCGGGCATGTTGGCGGGGAAACTGGGATCGCTGAACCAGCTCTGCTGGGCCACGGACGTGGCGTAGTCGTGCGCCGAGTAGACGACCCGGTTCGCCACGTTCAGCTGGACCGGGTGGTCGGCCACTCCCATCAGGTTGCCGCCCCACCAGCCGGAGACACCGTTGTACGTCTGGACACCCTCGACGAAGATCAGCAGCTCGGGGTTGACGGCGAGGACCGCGTTGCCGGCCCGCTGGGCGGCCAGACGCCAGTCCCTCGTCGTGTCGCCGCAGCCCCAACAGGCGGGGTCGTGGGGTTCGTTGTGGAGGTCGATGCCCACGACGGTGTCCTGGCCGAGGTAACGGGTCGCCAGGTTCCTGAGGTTGGCGATCCAGGTCGACTCCGGTACCGCGGAGGTGTACCAGAGCGCCGACTGGCCGCCGGAGTCCGGGCGGTGCCGGTCGAGGATGACCTTGAGGCCGTCCTGACCGGCGTACGAGACGATCTTGTCCAGGATCTGGAGGGAGTTGAGTCCTTGCAGGTCGGCGTTCTTGCCGCTGGAGAAGTCGATGCTGTTGGGGACGGTCCCCGACTTGAAGATGTCGTCGCTGAACGGGATGCGGATCGTGTTGTAGCCCAGCGTCTTCATCTGGTCGATCATGCTCTTGTAGTCGCGCGACCAGAGGCCGTGCAGGACGTAGTTGCCGGTCTCGAAGCCGAACCAGTTGATGCCGGCGATACGGACCGGCTGCCCGGCCTCGTCCAGGATCTGGCGGCCGCTGGTGTGCCAGTAGCCGGCGCCCGCCGCGGCCTCGGCGGCCTGGGCACTCTGGGCCGTCTGCGCGCCCAGCGGCAAAAGAAGGGCCGCGGCCACCGCACACAGCGCTCTTCGCAAGCTGCGGAACATGTCGCTGCTTCCTCTCGGGAGGCGCGGGCCCGGAACTGGGTGGGAGCGCTCCCACACCCGCACCTTCCATGGAAGTCAGGTCACATGAACACGTCAAGACACTGGACGCTACCGGCTGAGCTTCTGGAACCTGCGTACCGCCAAGGGCAAGAAGATCGCCGTCAGGATCACCGGCCACACGTACGCCATGAGCAGCGCGTGCTGCTCGACCCAGGAGTCACCGCCGCCGACCGGGGTGCCGAACAGGTCGCGGGTGGCGGCGGCCGTGGAGGAGATCGGGTTCCAGGAGGCCACGGCGCCGAGCCAGTCGGGCATCAGCTGGGGTGCGACGAAGATGCTGGAGATCATCGTGAGCGGGAAGGCCACCGCGAACAGGCCGCCCGCCGCCTCCGGGTTGGGCACGATCAGCCCCAGCCACACACCGATCCAGATCAGCGCGAACCGCAGCCACAGCAGCAGCCCGAACGCGGCGAGGAAGCCCAGGCCCCCGTCCGGCCGCCAGCCCATGGCGATCGCGGTCAGCATCATGATGGCCAACTCGGCGCAGGCGACCAGCAGATCGGTGACCCCGCGCCCGGCCACGACCGCCGAGGACGCCATCGGCATGGAGCGGAACCGGTCGATCACGCCCTTCGTGGCGTCGTACACCACGAGCGTCGCGGTGTTGATGAAGCCGAACGCCATCGTCATCACGAACATCCCGGGCATCAGGAAGTCCTTGTAGTCCCCGCCGCCGGGCACCTGCATGGCGCTGCCGAAGACATAGCAGTAGAGGAGGACGGAGAGGATCGGGAAGCCCAGCTGCCAGGCGATGTTGACGGGCTGGCGCTGGTAGTGGGTCAGGCCCCGGCGGACGATGTTCCAGACGTCGGCGAGGATCCAGTAGGCGCGGCCGTGGGTGGCCTGGCCGGTCAGGTCGACGGTGCTCATGCGGCGGTCTCCTCCTTCTCCGTGCGGTGTCCGGTCAGGCGCAGGAACACGTCGTCGAGGCTGGGCCTGCGCAGCCCGATGTCCTCCACCCGGACGCCCTCGTCCTGGAGGGTGCGGGCCACCTCGGTGAGCGCCGAGACGCGGTCGAGGACCGGGGCGTGGACGCGCAACTCGCCCTCCTCCGCCTCGGGTTCGCCGTCCGAGACGCGGGCGACGACCTTCACCACCCGCGGGATGTCGGCCCGTTCGGCGACCACCACCTCGACGCGGTCGCCGCCGACCCTGCTCTTCAGCCCGTCCGGGGTGTCGTCGGCGATGGAGCGCCCCTGGTCGATGACGGTGATGCGGGAGGCCAGCTTGTCGGCCTCCTCCAGATACTGCGTGGTCAGCAGCACGGTGGTGCCACTCGCCACCAACGCCCGCACGGAGTCCCAGACTTCGCCCCGGCTGCGGGGGTCGAGTCCGGTGGTCGGCTCGTCCAGGAAGAGGACGGCCGGGGCGAGGATCATGGAGGCGGCGAGGTCGAGGCGGCGCCGCATGCCGCCGCTGTACTTGCCGACGCCCTTGTCCGCGGCGTCGGTGAGGTCGAACTGCTCCAGCAGGTCGGTGGCGCGCGCCTTGGCCCGTCGGCCGCCGAGATGGAAGAGCCGGCCGAACATCTCCAGGTTCTGCCGGCCGGTGAGCACCTCGTCCACGGCCGCGTACTGCCCGGTCAACCCGATGCGGGCGCGCACCTCGCGCGCGTGCCGGGCCACGTCCAGGCCGGCCACGGTCGCCTGTCCGCCGTCCAGCCGCAGCAGCGTGGCCAGGATGCGGACGGCCGTGGTCTTCCCGGCGCCGTTCGGCCCGAGCAGTCCGTGCACGGTGCCTTCGCGGACGGCCAGGTCGAAGCCGTCGAGGGCGCGCTTCTCGCCGTACCGCTTCTCCAGTGCCTCGGCGCGCACCGCGTATCCGTCAGTCATGGGTTCCCCCTTGGTCTCCTTAACTGAGTACACCGTACCCGATTGCGCGTACGCCGTACCCAATTAAATTCCGGGGAACTAAGCTGCACCCATGACGAGCAGTTCGGAGACCAGCGGCGGCGGAGACATCGTCCGCACCCTTGAGCTCCTGTGGGACACGGGCCGGCGACCCAGCCGCGGACCCAAACCGGCCCTGACCCTGGACCGGATCGTGGAAGCGGCCGTCCAGGTGGCGGACGCCGACGGTCTGGACGCGGTGTCGATGCGCCGCGTCGCCGGCGAGCTCGGCACCGGCGCGATGTCGCTGTACCGGTACGTCCCCGGCAAGGCCGAGCTGCTCGACCTGATGCTGGACCGGGTACAGCGGCCGTCCGAGAACCCGGCGGACCTGGGCGACGGCGACTGGCGGTCGGCCCTGGAGGCCCTGGGCCGCGCGACCCTCGCCCTCTACCGCCGGCACCCCTGGCTGCTCCAGGTCAACCAGTCCCGCCCGATCCTCGGCCCGAGCGCCCTGGACGGCATGGAGAAGGTCCTCACCCTCATCAAGCCGATGGGCCTGACCGACCCCGAGCTGGTCTCGGCGATCATCATGATCGACGGTTACGTCGTCGGTGCCGCCCGCACCCAGCTGTACCAGCAGGAGGTGGAGCGCCGAACGGGCCTGACGGACGCGGAGTTCTGGCAGGCCCAGGTGCCGACGCTGGAGAAGGTCATGGCGACGGGCCGCTACCCCGTGCTCGCCGCCCTCTCCGACGACGCGTTCGGCACCGACTTCGACCACTTCGAGTTCGGCCTGCAACGCATCCTGGACGGCCTGGAAGTCATCGTGTCGCGGCGCCGGACGGAACAGTGATCCTGGCCCGGCGGCTCACTTACGGCGCAGCACCCGGAACCCGAACACGACGGCCGCGGCGATGGCCACGGCGAAGGCGCCGACCTTGACGTTCTTGCCGTCGGAGCCGCCGTCGCCGTCGGCCTGACCCGAACTCCCGCTGCCGGACGGCGAGTCGGACGATCCGCCGCCCCCGGGCGCGTCCTCGGCCACCACCTCGCTGTTGGCGCCCTCACTGCCGAGCATCAGCTTGGTGCCGTCCGGCGAGTAACTCACGGACTCCCCCTGCCCGATGGGCACGCTGATCCGGCCGCCGCGCTTGAGGTCGCCGCCGTTCCAGTCGTACCAGATGCCGCCGAAGTAGCCGCGTACGGCGAGCCGTCGGCCGTCCGGCGAGAAGGCGGCGTCGGTGGCCCAGAGGTCGACGGCGGCGGCGGGCCTGAAGACGTTGGCACCGGAGGTGGAGAGCTTGGCGGGCCCCTCGTACAGATGCCCGCCGTCCTCCTGCTTGTCGATGAGGTAGACGCGCCCGGTCTTCGGATGGACGATCATCGACTCCGCGTCACGGGAGCCGTCGGAGTACTTCACGACGTACTGCTTGGCGCGGATCGTCTGGTCCTTGAGCTCCTTGGGCTCGGGCAGCTGGTAGATCCAGACGTAGGGCCAGGTCACCCCGTCGTTGTCGCCGATGTCCCCGACGTAGATCTGGTTGTCGGGCCCGATGGCGATGGCCTCGACGTCCCGCTGGGTGCCGACACCCTTCAGGGTGATCCTCGCGACGGTCTTCCCGGTGGAGCTGTCGACGGCGTAGAGGTAGGTGCCGGTGTCCTGGTCGTTGTGGGTCCAGTAGATGCCCGGGTGCTGACGGGACGCGGCGAGCCCGCTGGACTCGGTGATGCGCGGATCCTCGATGGTGAACCCGCTGTCCCCGTCGGCGGCGACCGCGGGGCTCGCGCCCGTGAGAACGAGCAGGGCAGTGGCTCCGACAACACCGAGTAGCGCACGCATGGGGCCAAGCTTGCCATCCCTGGAAGGGCGTTCAAGTGTCCGGCCTCACACCCCACCGCGACCGCTGATCGTTCATCATGAGCGGATGCTCAGGTTCATGCCCGTCGGCGACTCCATGACGATCGGAAGCGCGGGCGAACACACATGGCGTTACCGGATGTGGCAGCACCTGCGCGGCACCTACGGCCGCCCCTTCGCCCTCGTCGGCCCGCGCGAGACGCTCCACGACAAGGCGACGGACACACCCACCTCGTACGAGTACGCCGACCCGGACTTCCCCCGCGCCCACCTCGCCGGCTGGGGCGAGGGGTGGCTGCACATGGCTCCGCTGATCGGTGACGCGGTCCGCTCCTGCCGGGCCGACGTCCTGCTGGTGTCACTGGGCCTCATCGACCTGGGCTTCTACACCAACGCGGAACAGACGGCGGAGAACGTCCGCGCCTTCGTCGCGGAGGCGCGCGCGGCGCAGCCCCGCGTCCGCATGGTGCTGCTCCCGGTCATCCCGAACGTCCGGGCCCAGGACGACCCGCCCTTCGGCACCCAGGTCACCCTCTTCAACGAACTCCTGGCCAAGGCGGTGGCCGACCTCGACGAGCCCCGCTCCCCCCTCCTGCTGGCCTCGCCGCCGCCGTCGTACGACATCACCCACGACACCTACGACGGCACCCACCCGAACGCGAGCGGCGAACACAAGATCGCGGCGGCTTTCGCGGAGGCGATGCATCAGGGGTGGGGGGTCGGGGAGCCCTACGTCTCCTCATCCTTGAGGTAGGCGGCACGCGCTTCCCCCACGTGTCCTGGTCACCGTGCGTATCGTTGTACTGCGCGGCTGTCCTTGTGCGAGGGGAAGCCGGGGAGGAGCGCCACGATGACCGTCCTTGAAGACAGGATCGCGATGGCTGAGGAAGACGACGAGCTGACGCTGGACAACCTGTTCGCGTCGCTTGAGCCGGCCACCCCCGAGGGATACAAGGTCGAGATCGTCGAGGGGACTGTCTTCATGGTGCCGCAGCGGGACATCCACTGGGCCATCATCCGCAGGATCGTCCGTGCTCTTGAGGATGTGTTCGGCGTGGACGTGAATGTCCTCTCGGACGTTCGCATCGACTTCCCGGGCGCCTTGAACGGCTACGCTCCCGATGTGGCGAAGGTCCGTGAGGGTGCCACGAAGAATGCCAAGAATCTCTGGTCCCACCAGGACCTGGAGTTCATCGCCGAGGTGATCTCCCAAGGCACCGCCGCCAATGACTACGGCCCCAAGCGGATCGCCTACGCCACCGCCGAGGTGCCCGTCTACCTCATCGCGGATCCCTATCAGGGCCGCTGCCACGTCTTCACGGATCCCAAGGAAGGCGACTACGCCACCGAGACGAGGGTCAGCTTCGGCAGCACCGTCGACCTCACCGGCACCGTGGTCGGCCTCACCCTCGAGACCGACGGATTCCCCCGCGACTGAGACGGGTCACTTGCCGCCGGCGGGTGGTGTCGCCGCGGGTTCCGCGAAGAACTGCCAGATCGTGATCACGGCGATGAGCTGGCCGATGAGGTAGGCGACCTGCAAGGAGTAGTAGCGCATCTGGTAGATCGACAGCAGCAGCCCCAGGCGGCTCTGCCAGTACCGGCGTTCACCTCGGAAGGTGTCCAGGTCCAGCGCGATACCCGTGACGGTGAGGACGAGCAGCATCGTCGCGGCGTACAGCGCGAGGTTGGCGGCGCCCTCCTGGGTGAACCAGCCGAACAACGCGTCCAGCGCCAGCGGAACACTGAAGGCGAGCACGACCGGAATCGCTTTGACCGCCCCGCGCCGCCCGGGCAGCACCCGCCACAGCGCCCCCAGGAAGAACCCGCCGCCGACCCAGGTGGACAGCCAGTAGACGATGCCGAGCGCCATGCCGGGCAGGCCGAACAGATCCAGCAGGGTGTCCCGCCAGGCCTCTCCCCGGACGAAGCCCGCCCAGGTCGAGAGGACGGCGGCGAGGAGACCGGGAACCAGTGCGCAGCGGACACCGCGGACGCCGTTGGCCCACCAGGTGTTCCTCGGCCCCAGCGCCAAAGCCGCGTCGACCACGGACACTTGCGCGGGAAGACGGTCGGGGAACGGCAGCGGGCCAGCCGCGGGCCAGTCATGCAGATCGTCCAACCGCCCTTCCAGCACCTGCCGTTCGGGCGGCTCGTCGCCGAACAGGCCCTGGTCCAAGCGGCGCAGCTCCGCGTGGGTCTCACGGTAGACCCGTGACTTCTCCATCAGCTCGCGGCGGGCGGCGGCGGCCGCCGCGAGGGGCCACTTTGAGACCTCGAAGCGTTGCTCCAGGACGGCGAGGCTCCGGAAGGAGACCACCGCCGCGTACAGGGCCAGCATGTAGACGGGGATCCAGAGGACCTCGGCGAGTGAGTTCGCGAGGCGGCCGCCGCTGATGGACACCGCGACCGGAAAGAACGCGAGGAACAGCAGACGGTCCGCCGGGTCCTCCAGGGGTGAGCCCTTCGGGGCTCGCCTGGTGTGCAGTACGGCGAGCATGGCGAGGGCGGTGAGAATCCAGGAGTAAGTGAGGATCCAGCCCTGACCCTTGGACACGGACCACATCGCTTCCCAGACGAAGTCGCTCCGATGCTGGATCCCGTACGAGGGGTCGCCACGGTCGCTGAGCCAGGAGGCGCGCTGCCAGTTGCGTTCCTCCGTGAGCGCGTAGCAGAGGGCCACCACGGCCGTCCACACGGCGATGGCGGGTACGACGATCCGCAACCGCAGCTCACGGTCCCTCGGTTGCCCACCGGAAGGAACACCTCTACGGGTCTTCGGGATGAGCTCCCCGTCGACGCCGAGCCGCCACGCGACGGCGACGAATCCGAGGACTGTCAGGGCCATCAGACAGCACGAGGCCGTCGTCTCGGCGGCGAGTGCCAGATCCGACGTCATCGGCTGGTCGTCCCACCACTGGTACAGGTCGAACCCCTCGGGCAGGCTCATGGTCACCGCGGGCGGGATCGCCAACAAGGCACCGACGACCCAGACGCGCCGGGGCGGTTTCGCGAAGGCGAGCAACAGAGCACCGGTGGCCAGTGCGAAGACATGTCCCCGCAGCAGCGCGTCCTCGAACCACCATGCGCTGCGCCGCACGTCGTATTCATGGATGAGATCGTCCGTGTACGTCAGCACGAAGAGGGCGACGGCGATGACGGCCCAGTATTCGAGGTTGCGCAGGACGGGATCCCGCGTGCGGCGGCGCGGGCGATAGCGGGCCGCCGCCCACAGCAGCAGGGCGGACATGGTCGTCGTCGACACCAATCCGCCGACCCAGTCGAGGCCCTGGGCGGTCAGGCGCTCGCTCTGCGCGGCCCACAGACGCTGCCAGGACGGCTTGACGGCGACGGTCACGGAGGGAGCCGAGCGCGAGCCCGTCATGCGGTTCTCGGGCCGCCACACCAGCCGGGAGCCGTCCTCCACGGCCGTCGGCCACGGCTGCGCGCTCTCGACCCCGGGTGCGCCCGGGTCCACCGTGATCGCGTCCCACCGGGCACCGCTCAGCGCGAGCGGTGGCCGGAGCGTCACGGACCAGGTGCCGGCTCCGGCCCGCAGCCGCCAGATCCCCACGTCGAGGTTCTCGTGGTACTGGCTGACCCAGGAATGGGCCTCGTAGACGACTCGGACTCGGCCGCCCTTCTCCGCCATGACCTCCGGCGCACCGGGGCGCCACTCCCACCAGCGCAACGGGTCCTGCCAGCCCGTCGCCTGCCGGGTGAGGCAGGCCATCGCGGTGGTGTGCGCGGGGCTGTGCCGACTGAGCAGCAGTGCCTCGGCGAAGGCCCAGTCGCCGGGTACGTCGACGGTTTGCCTGGTGACGACCTTCGTGTACGTACGGTCGTCGTGGAGGAGTTCGAGACTGGTCGACACCCTGGCTTCGGCGAGGCCCGTGCTCACGCACGCGGGGTCCGCCGTGTCCGCCGCACGCGCGGAACCGGGGCAGAGCAGCACCCACACGACCACCACGACCGCCGCCCACGCCCGGCTTCCCGGCAAGTCCGCCCCCCGACCGACTCATCACTGTGCGTTGCCGGTCATATTGCCCACGACCTCGCACAACAACTCCTCTGCCACGAAGGGCGCTACGGCCGACGGCACGGACGCGGGCCTGCGGGTGAAGAGCAGCGCCGTGTCGGCGTCAAGGCTCAAGATCACCCTTGCCTAGAGCGCACTCCACGCCGTTGGCTAGGGAGACATGAAGTACACGCAGCTCGGACGCACCGGACTCAAGGTCAGCCGACTCGTCCTCGGCACCATGAACTTCGGCCCGCAGACCGATGAGGCCGACTCCCACGCGATCATGGATTCGGCCCTCGACGCGGGCATCAACTTCTTCGACACCGCCAACGTGTACGGCTGGGGCGAGAACAAGGGCCGTACCGAGGAGATCATCGGCAACTGGTTCGCGAAGAGCCCCGCGCATCGCGACAGGACCGTCCTCGCCACGAAGGTCTACGGCAACATGGCCGGCGACGGCCCCTCCTGGCCGAACCACGACAAGCTCTCCGCCCTCAACATCCGGCGGGCGGTGGACGCGAGCCTCAAGCGGCTGCAGACCGACTACATCGACGTCTACCAGTTCCACCACGTCGACCGCGCCACCCCCTTCGAGGAGATCTGGCAGGCGATCGACGTCCTCGTCCAGCAGGGCAAGATCCTCTACGTCGGGTCCAGCAACTTCCCCGGGTACAAGATCGCCCAGGCCAACGAGATCGCCGCCCGGCGCGGCGGCACCATCGGGCTCGTCAGCGAGCAGTGCCTCTACAACCTCGCCGAGCGCCGCGCCGAGATGGAGGTCATTCCGGCCGCGCAGGAGTACGGGCTCGGTGTCATCCCGTGGTCGCCGCTGCACGGCGGGCTGCTCGGCGGTGTCATCAAGAAGGAGGTCGAGGGCGGGCGCCGGGCCGGTGGCCGGGCCGCCGACGCCCTCGCCAACACCACCGTCCGCGCCCAGATCCAGTCGTACGAGGATCTCCTCGACAAGCACGGACTCGCCCCCGGCGAGGCCGCCCTGGCCTGGCTCCTCACCCGCCCCGGCGTGACCGGCCCCATCGTCGGACCGCGTACGGCCGAACAGTTGGAGTCGGCGATCAGGGCGGTGGAACTGGAGCTGAGCGAGGACCTGCTGACCGGCCTGGACGAGATCTTCCCGGGCCCGGGCCCGTCGCCGGAGGCATTCGCCTGGTAGGAGCACCCCCTCAGGAGCGCGGGGGCGGAGTCGACAGGCGGCTCCGCCCGGCGGGCCCGTCGCCGGGGGCGTTCGCCTGATAGGCGCGCCCCGTCAGGGGCGCGGGGAACCGCGCGACCAGCCGCACTCGGCCCGCGGCCGGAAGCCGGCCGCAGTTCCCCGGGCCTACCGTCCGAGCATCGATGCCAACGCCACGACGACGAACATCAGCACCAGCACGACGGCCATGATTCGGTTCCGGGTCTTCGGGTCCACGCCCCGAGCCTAACCGGCCCCGCCGAGGGCCCACCGGGCGACCACCTCGTACCGCGGCTGCTCCCCCGGCACCCCCGACGTCGGCAGGTCGCTGCGGACCAGCGCCAGCTCGCCCACGGTCCACGTACGGCTCGTGAACCCCTCGAGGGCGGAGACGTACACCCGTACGTCCACGTCCGACCGGCTGCGCGCCAGCGTGAGGTGGGCCTTGTACCGCCGGTGCTCCCCCATCGGCACCCCCGCCTTCCGGGCCGCCGCCTCCGCACGGTCCGCCAGCAGCCGCAGCGCGGGCACATCGCCGGAGGCGCCCGCCCACAGCGCCCGCCCGTGCCCGAACTGCCCGCCGCCCCGCACGGCCAGCTCGAAGGGAGCGGTGCGCGCGGCCGCCCGCTCCAGCCGCGCCGACAGGTCCGCTACGACGACGTCCGCCACCTCGCCGTAGAACGCGAGCGTGAAGTGCCATCCCGGCCGGCCCGTCCAGCGCAGCCCGTCCGCGCCCGGGAGCCTCCTCAGCCCGTCCACCTCCGCGGCGAGTTCCCGAGCGACTTCCTGCGGGGGCAGTACGGCGGCGAAGAGTCTCATGAAGCCAGCCTGTCACCGGCCCGGACAGCCGTCGGCCCGGAGGGTGGGAGCCGTATCGAGGCGCTCCGGCCCTCCGGGCCGACCGGTCGGGACTTCTTACGCGGCCGTCGCCAGCCGCTCCCGCTCCCGGGGGACCAGGCCCACCCGCGGGTGCCCGTGGTGCCAGCCCACCGAGAGGCGCAGGTTGCCGACGCGGGCGAGGAACAGGCCGATCGTCACGGCCGCCGAGGCGGCGATCACACCGCCGGCCGCGAGGCCCGCCCGGACGCCGTACGCGTCGGTGATCCAGCCCGCGATCGGGGCGCCGAGGGGGGCGCCGCCCATGAACACCATCATGTAGAGGGACATCACCCGGCCGCGCATCGCCGGGTCGGTGCTCAGCTGGACGCTGCTGTTGGCGGTGACGTTGACCGTCATGCCGAACATGCCGATCGGGACCATGAGCAGGGCGAAGAGCCACAGGGACGGGGCGAGCGCGGCCACGATCTCCAGGGTGCCGAAGGCCACCGCGCCCGCGACCAGCACCCGCATCCGGGCGGTGCCGCGCCGGGCGGCGAGCAGGGCGCCGGCGAGGGAGCCGACCGCCATCAGGGTGTTGAAGAGGCTGTAGGAGCCGGCGCCCGCGTGGAAGACGTCGTCGGCGAAGGCCGACAGGTACACCGGGAAGTTGAAGCCGAAGGTGCTGACGAACCCGACCAGGACGATGGTCCAGATCAGGTCCGGGCGGCCCGCGACGTAGTGGAGTCCCTCCCGCAGCTGGCCCTTGCCGCGCGGGGCCCGCCCGACCGCGTGCAACTCGCGGGACCGCATCAGCAGCAGTCCGGTGATGGGCGCGACGAAGGACAGGCCGTTGGCGAGGAACGCCCAGCCGGTGCCGACGCCGGTGATCATCAGGCCCGCGACGGCGGGGCCGATCAGACGGGCGGACTGGAAGTTCGCGGAGTTCAGGCTGACCGCGTTCTGGAGCTGGTCGGGGCCGACCATCTCGGAGACGAAGGTCTGGCGGGCCGGGTTGTCGACGACCGTGGCGAGACCCACGGCGAAGGCCGCCAGGTAGACGTGCCAGACCTGCACGTGCCCGGAGAGGGTCAGGAAGGCGAGGGCGAGACCGGTGACGGCCATCGCGGACTGGGTGACCAGCAGCGTCGGGCGCTTGGGGAGGCGGTCGACGAGGACACCGCCGTAGAGCCCGAAGAGCAGCATCGGCAGGAACTGGAGCGCGGTGGTGACGCCGACGGCGGTCGAGGAGCCGGTGAGGCTCAGGACCAGCCAGTCCTGGGCGATGCGCTGCATCCAGGTGCCGGTGTTGGAGACGACCTGACCGGCGAAGAAGAGCCGGTAGTTCCGGCTCTTCAGGGAGCTGAACATCGAGGACTTCGAGGACCCGGCGGGATCCCCGGGGGTAGAGGTGGACGGTGCGGGGGCGGAGTCTGCTCCGGATCCCGTACTCAAAAGTGGTCGCCTCCTCAGGACGGATTACAGGTGTGCGAGCTTCTCCAGCACGGGGGCGGCGGCGCGCAGTTTCGCCCACTCGTCCTCGTCCAGGCCGTCGACCAGGGTGGCCAGGAAGGCGTTGCGCTTGGCGCGGCTCTCGGCGAGCATCGCCTCGGCCTGTTCCGTCTTCGTGACGACCTTCTGGCGGCGGTCCTCGGGGTGCGGCTCGAGCCGGACCAGTCCCTTGCCCTCGAGCAGGGCCACGATGCGGGTCATCGAGGGCGGCTGCACATGCTCCTTGCGGGCGAGTTCACCCGGGGTGGCCTTGCCGCAGATGGAGAGGGTGCCCAGGACCGACATCTCGGTGGGGCTCAGCGACTCGTCGACCCGCTGGTGCTTGAGCCGACGGGACAGTCGCATCACGGCGGAGCGCAGGGAGTTCACGGCGGCAGCATTGTCGCCATGCGTAAGGTCCGGCATCTCTTTAGCGTAACTCATTACTCTCGCTAAACAAGCTGGCGCGCGCGAGGATTCCCGTGAGGCGGGCCACTAAAACAGGATCATCACCCGTACGAGTGAGACGGCAGCGGAATGTGAACGCCGTGCGCCGACGCCCGCGACCCTCGTGTACATGGGGACCAGCGTGCTCAGCCTGCGGATAGACGGGGAGCTGCTCGAACGGCTCCGGGACCATGCGGCGAAAAGGGGAATGAGCGTCCAGGACTATGTCGTCCGAACGCTCATCCGGGATGACTTCGACGAGCGGTTCCAGACCGCCGTCGAGGAGACGGAGAAGTTCTACGGGGTCACGTGAGACCCAGGGCCGGCATCAGGTAGTAGAAGGCGAAGACGGCGGCGACGACGTACATCGCGGCGGGGATCTCCTTGCCCCGCCCGGCGGCCAGCCGCAGCACCACGAAGGTGATGAAGCCCATGCCGATGCCGTTGGTGATGGAGTACGTGAACGGCATCATCACCATGGTCACGAAGGCCGGGACGGCGATCGTGTAGTCCGCCCAGTCGATCTCCTTGACCGAGTTGGACAGGATCAGGAAGCCCACCGCGAGCAGTGCCGGGGTCGCCGCCTGGGACGGGACCATCGTGGCGACGGGCGTCAGGAACAGCGCCACGGTGAAGAGGCCGCCGGTGACGATGTTCGCGAAGCCGGTGCGCGCGCCCTCGCCGACACCCGCCGTGGACTCCACGAAGGCGGTGGTGGCCGAGGAGGAGCTGGCACCGCCCGCGGCGACCGCGAGGCCGTCGACGAACAGCACCTTGTTGATGCCCGGCATCTGGCCCTGGGCGTCGGTCAGCTTGGCCTCGTCGCTGACGCCCATGATCGTGCCCATCGCGTCGAAGAAGCACGACAGCAGGACCGTGAAGACGAACAGGACGCCGGTCAGCACGCCGACCTTGTCGAAGCCGCCGAACAGACTGACCTTGCCCAGCAGCCCGAAGTCGGGGGTGGCGACCGGGTTGCCGGGCCACTTCGGCGTCGTCAGACCCCAGGACGGGACCGTGGCGACGGCCTCGATGATCATCGCCACGACGGTCATGGCGACGATCGAGATGAGGATCGCGCCGGAGACCTTGCGGACGATGAGCGCCAGGGTGAGCAGGGCGCCCAGGATGAAGACCAGGACCGGCCAGCCGTCGAGGTGGCCGTCGCCGCCGAGCTGGAGCGGGACGGTGGTCTGGGCGGCGTCCGGGATGCGGGAGACGAAGCCGGAGTCGACGAGGCCGATCAGCATGATGAACAGGCCGATACCGATGCTGATGGCCTTGCGCAGACCGAAGGGGACCGCGTTCATGACGCGCTCGCGCAGACCCGTGGCGACCAGCAGCATCACGATGAAGCCGGCGAGCACCACCATGCCCATGGCGTCCGGCCAGGACATCCGGGGCGCGAGCTGGAGCGCGACGACCGAGTTCACACCCAGGCCGGCGGCCAGCGCGATCGGGACGTTGCCGATGACGCCCATGAGGAGCGTGGTGAACGCCGCGGTCACACAGGTGGCCGTCACCAGCTGACCGTTGTCGAGCTGGTTGCCGTACATGTCCTTCGCGCTGCCCAGGATGATCGGGTTCAGCACGATGATGTAGGCCATCGCGAAGAAGGTGGCGAAACCGCCGCGGACCTCGCGGGGGAGCGTGCTGCCCCGCTCGGAGATCTTGAAGTAACGGTCGAGGGCGCCGTATGCGGGCGCACCACCCGGCTGATCGGGCGCGGGGACCTTGGCGGGGGCCGAGGTGGACATGTTTTGGTGTTTCCTACGATGAGAAGTGGTCAGAGGCAAACCGTTTCAGTATGAACATATAAGGCGCCGCTCCACCATCTCCGCGCGTAGAACTGATCGCCTCGTAAGCTGTGCTCCATGGCGAAGTGGACCCCCAAGCACGAGGCACCCGAGCCCCTGGAGGGGCCCATCGTGCCGACCATCATCGGCGGCACGATCCTCTGGTTCGTCCTCTTCCTCGTCCAGCTCCCCTTCTACGGCTGGTTCGACGACCGCGGACACGCCTGGTGGGTGTGGACCTGCCTGGCCGGCACCGGGCTGGGGCTGTACGGCGTCTACTTCGTCAAGAAGCGCGACACCGCCATCAAGCGGGCGGCGGCGGCAGCGGCCGAGGACACCGGGACTCCTGCCGCGGAGTGAGGGGCATCCCGTACAACCACGGCACCACTCCCCTTGCCGGTCCGTCCTCCCCAGGTCGGATCTTCCGGCCACTCGGCATGTGAAGCCGTAAATCCGCACGTACCGTCGAACGCATGACGCACACCGACGCGGGCGCCGAACTCGATCCTGTGCATCCCGTTCCCGTCCCCGCCACGCCGGCGACCGGGCTCTTGGCCGCCGAGGTGGCCGAGCGGATCGCGAGCGGTCAGGTCAACGACGTCCCGGTGCGCAGCAGCCGGTCGATGGCCGACATCGTCCGCGCCAACGTCTTCACCCGGTTCAACGCGATCATCGGCGTGCTCTGGCTGGTCATGCTGTTCGTCGCGCCGTTCCAGGACAGCCTGTTCGGGTACGTGATCATCGCCAACACCGGTATCGGCATCATCCAGGAGTGGCGGGCGAAGAAGACCCTCGACTCCCTCGCGGTGATCGGCGAGGCCAGGCCGACGGTACGGCGGGACGGGGTGGCCCTGGAGGTCGGCACCTCCGACATCGTGCTGGACGACCTCATCGAGATCGGGCCCGGCGACAAGGCCGTCGTGGACGGGGTGTGCGTCGAGGCCGACGGTCTCGAGATCGACGAGTCACTGCTCACCGGCGAGGCCGACCCCGTGGTCAAGCAGCCCGGGGACGAGGTCATGTCCGGCAGCTTCGTCGTCGCGGGCGGCGGGGCGTTCCGGGCGACCAAGGTGGGGCGCGAGGCGTACGCCGTCCAACTCGCCGAGGAGGCCTCCCGGTTCACCCTCGTCCACTCCGAGCTGCGCTCCGGTATCTCCACGATCCTCAAGTACGTGACCTGGATGATGATCCCGGCCGCAACCGGCCTGGTCATCACCCAACTCGTCGTCAAGAGCAACGACCTCAAGGAGTCCGTCGCCCGCACGGTCGGCGGCATCGTCCCGATGGTGCCCGAGGGGCTCGTCCTGCTGACGTCGGTCGCCTTCGCGATAGGGGTCATCCGACTTGGCCGAAAACAGTGCCTTGTCCAGGAGTTGCCGGCCATCGAGGGGCTCGCCCGCGTCGACACGGTCTGCCTCGACAAGACCGGCACGCTGACCGAGGGCGGCATGGACGTCACGGAGCTGCGGCCGCTGAACGGCAGCGACGAGTCGTATGTACGCAAAGTCCTGGGCGCCCTCGGCGAGTCGGATCCGCGGCCGAACGCGTCCCTCCAGGCGATCATCGACGCCTACCCCGACGCGGAGGACTGGCGCTGCACCGAGTCGCTGCCCTTCTCCTCCGCCCGCAAGTACAGCGGGGCGACCCTCAGCGAGGGCAACGGGGAGTCGAGCACATGGCTGCTGGGGGCGCCCGACGTGCTGCTCGCGGCGGACGACCCCGCCCTCGCCGAGACCGAGCGGCTCAACGAACAGGGCCTGCGGGTACTGCTCCTGACGCGGGCCGCGCGGAACCTGGACGAGGCGGAGGTGGCCCAGGGCTCACGGGCCACCGCCCTCGTCGTCCTGGAGCAGCGGCTGCGGCCCGACGCGGCCGACACCCTGCGCTACTTCGCCGAGCAGAACGTCCGGGCCAAGGTCATCTCCGGCGACAACGCCGTGTCCGTGGGTGCGGTGGCCGGAAAACTCGGGCTGACCGGGGCGACCGTCGACGCGCGCACCCTGCCCACCGACACGGAGGGCATGGCGAAGGCCCTCGACGAGGGCACGGTGTTCGGGCGGGTCACCCCGCAGCAGAAGCGGGACATGGTGGGCGCGCTCCAGTCCCACGGGCACACGGTCGCGATGACGGGCGACGGCGTCAATGACGTCCTCGCGCTGAAGGACGCCGACATCGGGGTGTCGATGGGCTCCGGCTCCGAGGCGACCCGGGCGGTGGCGCAGATCGTGCTGCTCAACAACAGCTTCGCGACCCTGCCCTCGGTGGTCGCGGAGGGCCGCCGGGTCATCGGGAACATCACGCGGGTGGCGACGCTGTTCCTCGTGAAGACGGTGTACTCGGTACTGCTGGCGGTCCTGGTGGTCTGCTGGCAGGTCGAGTACCCCTTCCTGCCGAGGCATCTGACGCTGCTGTCCACCCTGACGATCGGTGTCCCGGCGTTCTTCCTCGCCCTCGCGCCCAACACGGAACGGGCGCAACCCCACTTCGTACGACGGGTCATGCGGTACGCCATTCCCGGCGGGCTGCTGGCCGGGATCGCGACCTTCGTGACCTATCTGATCGCCCGTCACCACTACACGGGCAAGGGCGCGCTGGACGCGGAGACGAGCGTCGCCACACTGACCCTGTTCCTGATCTCGATGTGGGTGCTCGCCATCATCGCCCGGCCCTACACCTGGTGGCGGGCGGCGCTGGTGGCGTCGATGGGCGCGGGGTTCCTGCTGGTGCTGGTGGTGCCGTGGCTGCAGGACTTCTTCGCGCTGAAGCTGGTCGGGGTGACGATGCCGTGGATCGCGGTGGGCATCTCGGTGGTGGCGGCGGCCGTCCTGGAGTTGACGTGGAAAGTGGTCGACCGCCGCGTGGCCGCTTAGCGCTTGGCTGGAGCCGGGGGGTGGGTGGGGGGTTCTTGTGGTGTGCCGGGTGCGGCGCCGTGGGGGCTGGTCGCGCCCGCGCGGCGGTAGCCGCAAATGAATACAGCCCCGCACCCCTGACGGGGCGCCTATCTACTGGACGTCTATGTAGTCGCCCGTTGCGCTCACTGCGGGAGTCGTGGTCGTGCCGGCGAAGCTGTAGCGGTAGTAGCCGTCGGTCGAGGCCGTGACCGTGGTGCTGAGGTTGCCGGTCGAGTTGGTGTTGATGGTCTTGACCGTGGTGTAGGTGGTGCTGCCCTTCTTGCGGAACTGGAGCTTCACCGGCTGGGTCGCGTAGCCCGCGTACTTGTTGGTCTCCCAGTTGGCGCGGGAGAGCTTGCCGGTGACCGTGATGGTCTTGCCCTTCTTGACCGGCTCAGGGGAGGCGTTGACGGTGAGGGTGGCCCTGCGCTGGAGCTTGGTGGTGCCGAAGCCCGCCTGCCAGGTGAGCCCGCCCTTCTCGTCGGCCGCGAGGGCGCCCAGCTTCCAGGTGCCCGCCTCGTCGTTGACCAGGTCGCCTTCCCCTTCAGAGGAGTCCGGGCGGAACTCGATCTTCGCCGTGCACTTGAGGACCGTCGAGGAGGACGCCGTGCAGGTGCCGGGGTTGTCGCCGAGGAGGAGGCTGTCGGAGTTCTCGCTGAGCGTGTCGCCGCGGTAGAGAACGGGCCCGGTCTGGAAGGAGCTCGCGGTCAGGGTCGCGGGCTTGGTGACGGTGTAAGTCGCGGAGACCGTGACCTGGGTCGTGGTGCCGACCACGATGTTCTTTCCGCTGTTCACCGTGAGCGCGGAGAAGGTGACGGCGGGCCCGGCGGTGGTGGCGGCCTGCGCGGCCGGCACGGCGAGGGCGGTGAGCGCCAGGGCGCCGGTCACGGTGGAGACGGCGGCCAGAGTGGCTCTGTTGCGCATGTGCGTTCCCCAGGGGGAGAAGTGATCTAGGAGTCTGTTGACTCACGCGATCAGATCCGTGACCCCTGGGAGGGGTTGTACGGGTGGGTCCGGATTTTGTCCTAGCCTGCACAATGCTTGAATCTTGGAGAGATTCCGAGGGAATCCGTTGGGCTCCGTATGACCAAGCACGAACGCCGGCCCCGGACGGCTTCCGGGACCGGCGTGCGCAGGGGTTCTGCTTACTTCACGTCGACGAAGTCACCCGTGGCGCTGACGGCCGGGGTGGTCGTGGTGCCCGCGAAGGAGTAGCGGAAGTAGCCGTCGGCCGAGGCCTTGACCGTGGTGCTGAGGTTGCCGGTCGAGTTGGTCTTGATGGTCTTGACCGTGGTGTAGGTGCTGGAGCTCTTCTTACGGAACTGCAGCTTCACCGACTGGCCGCTGTAGCCGGCGTACTTGTCGGTGTCCCAGTTGGCACGGGAGAGCTTGCCGGTGACCGTGATGGTCTTGCCCTTCTTCACCGGCTCCGGCGAGGCGTTGACCGTCAGCTTGGACAGGCGCTGCACCTTGGGGGCGGCGGCCTTGTCGGCCACGGCGACACCGACGTTGTCCAGGTTCGGGTTCTCCGGGTCCTCGCCGTTGAACGCGACCGCGAAGGCGGCCGCCTTCCAGGTGCCGGCGTCCGAGTTCAGCAGGGTCCACTCCGGGTCGCCCGGGGCCGGGTCGACGGCGAGGGTGGCCGTGCAGGCGGCGACGGTGGCGGAGGAGTCCGTGCAGGTCGCGTTGGCGCTGTCGTACCAGAACTCGGACGTGTAGAAGTCCTCGCCCTTGTAGATCTCGACGCCGGCGAAGAAGTCCGGAGCGTGGATGTCGACGTCCGCGCCGTGGGTCAGCGTGAAGGAGACCGGCACCTTCACGACGCTGGTGGTGCCGACGACGATGTTCTTGCCCTTGTTGACCTTCACGTTGGAGAAGGAGGCGTCGAGGGCGTAGGGAGTGCCGTCCACGGCGGCGGCGAACGTGGACCTGCCCGAGGCGGCCTGGGCGACGGCGTGGACGTCGGAGGCGTCGGAGGTCCGGGACGTGTCCGCCTGCGCGGCCGGAACAGCGAGGGCGGACAGGGCCAGGGCGCCGGAGACGGCGGCCACGGTGGCGCGAATACGCATGTGTTTCCTCAAGGAAGAGAATGTGGGAGGTACCAGGCCCCGGACAGGCCGGGACCGGGTGGGGTGGTGCGGGGACCGCTGCGGTTACTTCACGTCGACGAGGTCACCGGTGGCGTTGACCGCCACGGTGGTCGTCGTGCCCGCGAAGGAGTAGCGGTAGTAGCCGTCGACCGACGCCGTGACCGTGGTGCTCAGGTTGCCCGACGCGTTCGACTTGATGGTCTTGAGCGTGGTGTACGTGCTGGAGCTCTTCTTGCGGAACTGCAGCTTCACCGACTGGCTCGTGTAGTTGACGTACTTGGGAAGCGGGTAGGCCTCCCAGTCGGCCCGGGTCAACTTGCCGGTGACCGTGATGGTCTTGCCCTTCTTCACCGGCTCCGGCGAGGCGTTCGCCGTGAGCTTGGCCGCACGCTGGAACTTGAAGGACGCGGCCTTCTCCTTCCAGATGTAGTCGTCGTCGTTGGCGTCGATCCACGCGTTGACGTACCACGTGCCGGCGCTGGCGTTGCTGAGGTAGTCCGTCTGCGGGTCCACCGTCACCGACGCGGTGCAGGTCGACGTGGTGGCGCTGACGGCCGTGCAGGTCGGCTTGCCGGTCGTGAGGAAGCCGGTGCTGGGACCTTCCAGCGCGAACTCCTCGGCGCCGGCGATGCCCGAGTTGTCCGTGGCCGTCACGCTGACCTTGATGGTCTTCGCGGCCGAGGTGCCGACGGACACCTTGTTGTCGCCGTCGACGACGACCTTGGTGATCTTGATGTCACCCTGGCTGCCGTCCGCCTGCGCGGCAGGCACAGCGAAGGCGGACAGGGCCAGGGCGCCGGTGACGGCAGCCCCGATGGCTCGTATACGCATGCGATCCCCGTGTGGAGAAAGGGCCCCGACGGTCGTCGTCCCCCACGGCGATCGCCTACACGCCGGGGCCCAAGTGATCAAGGAGTCTGTTGACTCATGTGATCAGATTCGTGACGGGAGTGAATGGTTGTACGGGTGGTGAGAAATTTGTGCGAGCTTTTCAAAGATCACCCGCACAGATCAGTCGAACCACCGGTCGCGCGCCAACTCCGCTGTCCGTGACGGGTCTTCCAGCAGCGCCGCGACCTCGAAACGACGCGGCCACTGCCCGGCCGCCCAGGCGAGACCGGCGGCCACGCCTTCCAGCGTCGAGGCGTGCAGGACACCGTCGTTGGTCAGCCGCCAGTCCAACTCCACCCCGTCCACGACGAGTTCCTCGTGCTCGACGTACGTCGTCGGCGTCCGCGACCCGAGCAGCACCCGCACCGGCTCCGGTACGTCGTGTTCGGCGCCCTCGGAGTCCACCGACCCGGTGACCGACTCGCTCAGCCGCCGCACCTGGAACAGTTCCGCCAGCTCGGCGGCGCGCGCCGGGCGCACCGGCAGCAGCGGCATGCCCGCGGTGAACGGCAGCAGGTCGGGCGAGTCGACGACCACGGCGTCGGCCGCCTCCACCACCTCGACCCGCCCGTCGACGACGGCCCGCAGCTCGTCGGGCAGGGTCACCTGCTCGGGGTCCAGGTCGGCCAACGCGCCGTAGAGGGCGTGCAGCTGGGTCCCCGTCACCTCCCGCGAGGGGTCGGCGAGGCGGTCGAGCAGCTCCGCCGCCCCGCCCGGCTCCTCCAGCAGCGCGGCCACCGACGTCCGCACGCCGAGCGCCCGCAGCACCTGCTCGTCGTCGAAGCCGGCCGCGTCCGCCTCCTCGTACAGGCCCCGCAGCAGCGGGTCCCCGCCGGCCGCGAGCAGACCGGCCGGGCGGCGGCCGTCGAGCACCGGGTGCCCCCGCAGCCACCACGCGGTGTAGGGCCGTACGACTTCATGGGTGCCGTCCGGCAGCAGGATCCGCACCGGCTGGGTGAGCGCGTCCCGCAGCGGCGGCCGGGCCAGCAGGGCGAGCGCCTGCGGCCAGCACTCCTCGTCCACCAGGTCCAGATCGCGTACGGCGATCAGTTCGGTGGCGACCGGCGGGACCGGCGAGTCGGGGAAGCGGTCGAGGATGTCCTCGCTCCACACGTCCACGGCGTCCAGCAGGCCCGGGTCGTCCGGCTCGGCGAAGTCCCCGTCGCGCGGCTCCAGTTCGTCCGGGTCCAGGACCACGTCGGTGGCGCGGACCAGCGCGAAGGTGGCGAGCACGCCACAGGCGGCCAGCGGCTGTTCACCCCAGCGCTCGGCCAGCTCGGCGTCCACGGTGGCCAGTTCGCCCTCGCGCATGATCTGCGCGAACGGGCTGCCGGGGAGGACGAGTTCACCGGCGGGCGCCGGTTCGCCGTCCTCGTCGGGCAGGGCGAGCGCACCGAGCCAGGGCTCGTCGCCGGGCTCCAGGCCCGCGTCGCGGACGAGGGCGAGGACGGTGTCCGCCAGCTCCTCCGCGTCCAGGGTGTCCTCCTCCCACACTCCGCCGTCGTCGTCCAGTGACGCGGCGACCGCGGCCCGCACCTGCGGGGTGGTCAGCACCGCACGCGGGGAGGCGGGAAGCGCGCCGAGCTTCTCCAGCAGGGGGTGCGCGGCGTCCGGGTGGGCGACCTTGAGGCCGAGCCGGGCGAGCACCTCCGGGTCGATGACGGCGCTGTCGGCGGTGGGGAGGAGGACCTGCCGGGGTCCGATGGTCGTACGGCCGTCGGCGAGCGGGACGGGAAGGCCCGACAGCCGGTCCGGGTCCACCCCCGCGAGGCTGTCGTACAGGCTGCGCCACCAGCCCGGCTCCTTCTCCAGCCCGGCCAGCCGGTCGACGGCGTCGGTGAGCGGGAGCCGCGCGACACCGAGCGTGCGCAGTTCGACCCGGCGTTCGAGACCGGCGGGGAGGAGCGTGGGGAGGACCTCGGCGAGGACGCGCACAGTCTCGGCACCGGCGCCCTCCACCACCTCCGCGTCCCTGGGGCGCAGGGCCTCGGGCAGGTCGTCGTCCTGCTCGGGGGGCAGGGCCGGCGGCAGGAAGGCGGTCCGGGGCAGCCGCTCCAGGATCGCCTGCCGCAGGGCCCCGTCCAGCTCGCCCTTGCCGAGCGGGCCGGGCACGAGGTCGATGATGCCGGCGGTCACCGGCCGCCACGCGGCGAGCAGTTCGACGTACGCGTCCGCCGCGCGCTGCACCACGAAGTCGGTCAGCGGACCGGGCGCCGCGTGCCGGCGGGTGGGGTCCAGCGGGAAGGAGGCGATGAGCAGCGCGGGCACACCGAGCGGCTCGTCGCTGGGCGTGGGGGCGTGCACGACGGGGGTGGTGCGGGGGCGGGCCGGGGTGCCGTCGGCGTCGGCGGGGACGGCCCAGGTGACCGACCAGTGCGGCCGCAGCCGCTCCTCGACGGGACGGTCGGCGAGGAGGTCGGCGGTCAGCGGCCCGTTCGAGGCGGCGACCCGCCACCGGGTCACGCCCTCCCGCGAGTCCTCCACGACGGTGAAGGCGTCCTCGGTGCGGCGGCGCAGGGTCCGGGTGGTGTCCGTCTCGATCACCACCTCCTCCAGCCCGGGGAGGGCGAGGAGCAGGGCGTCGTCGACGGCGTTCAGGAGGCGCTCGGCGAGGTCGCCGGCGGCCGGGTCGCGCAGCGGCAGGATGACGGCCGTGTCGTACGGGTCCGGGGCGGTGCCCTCGGCGGCGAACGGGAGACGCAGGAGCGGGATGTGACCGTCACGCCGGCGCATCTCGTCGCCCAGGCCCGGGCTGTGGCGGGCGACGTCGGCGGCCCGCTCCCGGCCCTCGGCGAGGGACCAGCGGACGCCGCCGTGGCGGCCGACGACCGCGGGCTCGTCGGTGACGGCGAGGACGGCGGCGAAGCCGACGCCGAAGCGGCCGATGGCGGCGGTGTCGCGTTTCGCGGAGGCCCGCAGGGTGGAGAGGGACTCGACGCCGGTCGCGTCCAGGGGGGCGCCGGTGTTGGCGGCGACGAGGACGCCGTCGCGGAGGGTGAGCCGGAGGCGGCCGGGCACGCCGGCTCTGGCGGCGGCGTCGGCGGCGTTCTGGGCGAGCTCGACGACCAGTCGGTCACGGTAGCCGCCGAGGGCGAGGTCCTCCTCGGCGTTGGCGTCCTCACGGAACCGGGCGGGGCTGGTCGCCCACGCGTCGAGCACCCCCCGCCTGAGACGGGCGGTCCCGAACGGGTCGGCTCCCTCGGCTGCGGGCCGCACGAACTTGCTCACGTTCAACACTCTCCTCGTCGGCGTGGGGTCGAAGGTACCGCGAGGAGAGGGGATCGTAGATCGGGGAGTCCATGTGTGGCCGGGACGACCGCCGGCCCACGGCGGAGCCACTGCCGAACACGGTCTCGCCCCCGCCGCCCCTACCCGTCCCATCCCTGGGGGCTGCGCCCCCAGACCCCCGCCGTCGGCCCCGAAAGGGCCTCGTCCTCAAACGCCGGACGGGCTGAAATACCCCGACCGGCGTCGAGAGCCGCAGCCCTCAGCGGGTGAGTGGGGGCTTGGGACGGAAAACCCCCGCCCTCGAACACCGGACGGACTGAAACTGCCCGGACCGGCATCGAGAAGCGCAGCCCCAGCGGGGTCCCGCCCTCAAGCTCCGGATGGGCTGGAGCTCGGGGCGGTGGGATCCCGTCCTCGAAGCCGGGCGGGCTGGAAAATGCGGACCGGCGCCTGAGAGGTGAAGCCTCCGCCGGGTTCGGGGCGGCGACAGGCTTGTTCCCGGGTGCCTAGGAGTGGCCCAGTTCCGCCGATTCCTCGTCCGGGATCGCCGGGACCGAGCCGGAGTCCGGTGCCGGGCGCAGGGGGAAGGGGTCGACCTTGGTCTCGTCGATCACCGGGGCCGCCGGGCGCGGAGGCTTCGGCATGATCGCCGCCTCGGAGTGGCCGCCACAGCCGTACGACAGGGAGACCACGCGGCCGTCCGCCGGGGCGAACTCGTTGGCGCAGACGCCGAAGGCCTGGCCGAGGGAGCCGCCGATCGGCTGGAGGAAGCCGCAGCTGACGCAGGTCGCGGGGGCCGCCTGTGCCATCGGGGTCTTGGCGCCGTAGGACTCGTCCCAGCGGTCCGCGGCGATGTGCAGGCCGTAGCGGGACAGGACCCGGGCCCGGCGCATGCCCAGTTCCTCGGCGACCGAGGCGATCGAACCCCGGGTCGGCGCCATGGGGAGGCTCGACGGCGTGCCGGCCGTGATCTCCGCGTCCTCCGCCTCCACCAGCTCGGCCATCTCCTCGGAGACGGCGGAACTCGGGACCGGCTCGTCCTCGCCGGAGTAGCCGGGTTCCAGACGGAGGTCCTCGGCGTCGGTGGGGAGCAGGTCGCCGGGGCCCATGTCGCCCGGGCGCAGGCGCTCGCTCCACGGCACCCACTCGGGGGCCAGCAGGGCGTCCGGGCCCGGCAACAGGACGACTTCGTCGAGCGTCACGATCTTCGCGCGGGATGCCCGCGCCACCGTGACGGCCCAGCGCCAGCCCCGGTAGCCGAGTTCCTTGCACTCGAAGAAGTGCGTGACGACACGGTCGCCCTCGGATTCGAGTCCGGCGTGCTCACCGACGACGCCTGGCGCCGCCGCCTCCTCGGCTGCGGTGCGTGCGAGGTCGACGGCCTCGGCGCACAGGCGGTCGGGGGTGCGGCTTCGCGTGGTCGCTGCGCTCACAGGTATCGCTTCTCTCCTACGCCGTCACTGTAGGTGCGTACGCCGGGGGCGAGGGTGGCGGACGGAGCGGACCCGGGGACCGCGTCAACGTCCGCGCCCGCTCACGCTCGGGCGCACCTGTGCCATCCATTGTGCAAGATGGCTGAGATACGCACGCTACCTGCTCGCGTGCGCTCGGCCTACACCGACGGGACGTTTGGCACCCCCGCACCGGTCTCGGTATGGCCACGGCAAGTCCGTGAATGCACGGCCATACGCGCGGTAACCGCACTACGAACGCCTCAGTCGGGGCACTATGACGTCGTGGCAGCCGCGAAGACACCCCAAGGAGCCACCGGCATCGGTGGGGCCAAAGGGATCAAGGGGAGCAGCCGACGCAACGGCACGGGCCGGGTGCGCGGCTCCTTCCGCTCGGTCGGACGTGCCCTGCACTTCCCGGTCACCGGACCCGCCCGGGGCATCCGCAAGGCCACGCACGCCCACGGGGCCGGGGAGTCCGGTCTGGGCAAGCTGATCGAGCTGCACGGTGTGAACGGCGCGGGTGATGTGATGATCACGGTCGCGCTCGCCTCCACGGTCTTCTTCTCGGTTCCCACGGACGAGGCCCGCGGGCGTGTCGCGCTCTACCTCGCGATCACCATGGCCCCCTTCACGGTCCTCGCCCCGGTGATCGGCCCGCTCCTGGACCGCCTGCCGCACGGCCGCCGTGCCGCGATGGCGGGCGCGATGCTCGCCCGGGCCCTGCTGGCGCTGGTGCTGTCCGGGGCGGTGGTCACCGGCAGCATCGAGATGTATCCGGCGGCGCTCGGCGTCCTCGTGTCCTCCAAGGCGTACGGCGTGGTCAGAAGTGCCGTGGTGCCCCGCCTCCTGCCACCCGGCTTCTCCCTGGTGAAGGCCAATTCCCGGGTCACCCTCGGCGGGCTCCTCGCGACCGGCATCGCCGCGCCGGTCGCCGCGGGACTGCAGTCGCTGGGCCCGCGCTGGCCTCTCTACGGCGCCTTCGTGATCTTCATCGCGGGGACGTTCCTGTCCTTCACCCTGCCGCCGAAGGTCGACTCGGCCAAAGGCGAGGACATCGCCCTGCTCGCCGCCGACGAGGACCACCTCCACGGGCCGCACCGGCAGCCGGTCAAGCGTCCCGGGCTGCGCACGGTCGGCATCGCCGTCACCCACGCCCTGGGCGCCAACGCCGGTCTGCGCTTCCTGTCCGGGTTCCTGACCTTCTTCCTGGCGTTCCTGCTGCGCGAGCATCCGCTGTCCGGGGAGAGCGCCGCGGTGTCGCTGGGCATCGTGGTCGTCTCGGCCGGTGTGGGCAACGCGCTGGGCACGGCGGTGGGGGCGGCGCTGCGCCAGCGGGCTCCGGAGATCATCATCGTGACGGTCGTCGCGTTCGTCCTGGGCATCGCGATCACCGCCGCGATCTTCTTCGGGGCGTTCCTGGTCGCGGTCCTCGCCGCGGTCGCCGGGTTCGCGCAGGCGCTGTCCAAGCTGTGCCTGGACGCGCTGATCCAGCGGGACGTGCCCGAGCAGGTCCGTACATCGGCCTTCGCGCGCTCGGAGACCCTGCTCCAGGTGTCCTGGGTGTTCGGCGGCGCCGTCGGCATCGTGATGCCCCTCAACGGCTCCCTGGGCCTGTCGGTGGCCGCCGCGATCGTCGCCGTGGGCTGGCTGGCGACGGTGAAGGGCCTGCTGCGCTCGGCCCGCCACGGCAGCTCTCCCCGCGCGCGCGTGGCCTAACGCACGGCACGCCGCACCCCGCGTAACGGGACGGCTGGCACCGCCCTATAGCCTTCCGCCATGACCACGATGCAATCCGCTGTGCGACGCCGCCGCGTTGTCGCCGCCGCCGGCGCCGTTTCCGCCGGACTGCTCGTCCTGTCGGCGTGCGACAAGCCGACGCCGCGCGCCACCGTCACGGTCGGCAAGAACTCGGTCAGCGCCGAGGCCGAGTGCTGGGACGACGGCGACAACCTGGGCCAGGAGAAGGCCACCAAGTGCGCCCTGAAGAAGGCGTCCGACTCGATCGACGTCCCGCAGAGCGAGACCCTGCGCATCGGCGTCGACCCGGAGATCGCGGACACCGGCTGGGCGCTGTGGATCAACGGCCAGCAGGTCACCGACGTCTACACGTCGACGTACTACTCCTTCCAGGGCGTCGACCTCTTCGCCAGCCAGCAGGGTCAGGCCGCGCCGAAGCAGCTCTACATCAGCGTCGTCCAGCAGGACAAGCCCGGGTCCGCGGGAGCCAGCAAGGACTTCAAGGGCGTCTGGAACTTCAAGCTCGTCAACGACAACGCGTAAGCGCCACGACGTCGATGCGCATCCTCGTGGCCACCGCGGTCCCGGTCGAACGGGACGCGGTGGCCCGGGCGTTTGACGGGGCGCCGGTCGACGTCGTCGCCGTCGGGGTCGGTCCCGCCCGCGCCGCCGCCGCCACGGCCACCGCGCTGGCAGGCACCCCCTACGGCCTCGTCGTCTCCGCCGGGATCGCCGGCGGTTTCCCACCCGAGGCCCCCGTGGGCTCTCTCGTCGTCGCCGACGAGATCACCGCGGCCGATCTGGGCGCCGAGACCGCCGAGGGCTTTGTCCCGGTGACCGAGCTGGGGTTCGGGACCGTCACCCACCGTCCCCCGGAAGCACTCGTACGGGACGCCGTGGCCGCCACCGGAGCCCGCCGCGGCGCCGTGCTCACCGTCTCCACCGTGACCGGCACCGCCGCCCGCGCGGCCGCGCTCCGCGAGCGGCACCCCACCGCCCTCGCCGAGGCCATGGAGGGGTTCGGGGTCGCCGAGGCCGCCGCCCTGCACGGGGTGCCGGTGCTGGAGGTGCGGGCCGTGTCCAATCCGGTCGGGCCCCGCGACCGTGCCGCCTGGCGGATCCCGGACGCCCTCGCCGCACTGACCGACGCCTTCGGGAAGCTCGCGCCCGTACTGGAGAGTTGGAACCGACATGACCGGTGACCCGATGCAGATCGCGTACTCCCCCTGCCCCAACGACACCTTCGTCTTCGACGCCCTCGCCCACGGCCGCGTCCCCGGCGCGCCCGCGCTCGACGTGACGTTCGCGGACATCGACCTCACCAACGGCATGGCCGAGCGCGGTGAGTTCGACGTGCTGAAGGTGTCCTACGCCGTACTGCCGTACGTCCTCGACGAGTACGCGCTGCTGCCGTGCGGCGGCGCGCTGGGGCGGGGCTGCGGGCCGCTGGTGCTCACCCGTGGGCCGGGGGATCTGACGGGCCGTACCGTCGCCGTGCCCAGCGAGCGCTCCACGGCGTATCTGCTGTTCCGGCTGTGGGCCGCGGACACGATCCCCGGCGGTGTCGGCGAGATCGTCGTCATGCCGTTCCACGAGATCATGCCCGCCGTGCGGGACGGGAAGGTCGACGCGGGGCTCGTCATCCACGAGGCGCGCTTCACGTACCAGAACTACGGGCTGCACAAGCTCGCGGACATGGGCGAGCACTGGGAGAACACCACCGGGCTGCCGATCCCGCTGGGCGCCATCATCGCCAAGCGGTCGCTGGGCGCGGAAACGCTGACGAACCTGGCCGATTCCATCCGTACCTCGGTGCTCGCCGCCTGGGACGACCCCGAGATCTCCCGCCCGTACGTCATGGAGCACGCCCAGGAGATGGATCCCGCCGTCGCCGACCAGCACATCGGGCTGTACGTCAACGAGTTCACCCATGATCTCGGTGTCGACGGCTATGCGGCGGTGCGGGGGCTCCTCACACGTGCGGCGGCCGAGGGGCTGGTGCCGCCCCTCGGCCCGAATGCACTGGCTTTCCCTTAGAAATCCAGCAGTTCTATACGTCGAGCTGGTCGGCGACCGCCCGCAGCAGGCCCGCGATCTTCCCGCCGGCGGCCTTGTCGGGGTAACGGCCCCTTTCGAGCATCGGGGTGATGTTCTCGAGAAGGGTCGTCAGATCCTGGACGATCGAGGCCAGCTCGTCCGGCTTCTTACGGGTCGCCGCCGCGACCGACGGGGTCGGATCGAGGACGACTACGGAAAGGGCCTGGTCACCGCGCTGCCCGGCGACGACCCCGAACTCCACTCGCTGGCCCGGCTTCAGGGCCTCGACTCCGGCGGGGAGGACCGAGGAATGGACGAAGACGTCACCGCCGTCGTCGCGGGAGAGAAAGCCGAAGCCCTTCTCGCTGTTGAACCACTTGACCTTGCCGGTAGGCACGTCTGTTCCTCGTCCTCGTACTCGTCGGAAAACTGCTTCTGAAACGGCTCTTGATAGCACTGGGGCGGGTCGTCGGGACCCGCCGGTACCAAGGCTAATGGTCTTCAGGCCGGTGACAAGACGTCGCCCGGTTGTTCCTCCGGGCAGGGAACTACCCTGGTCCGGTGCGTGACAAAACCCAAACGAATTCCGCCGCGCCCGGTGACCGACTGATCCGTGCCGGAGCCATCGTGTTCTTCATCGGTACGGTGGCCACTCTCGTCACCGTGGCCCCGCTGCTCCTCGGAACAACGCCCTTTCCGACGTACATGTTCGGACTGAGCATGCTGATGGGCGTCGGTTTCCTGCTCGCCGGCGCGGGCGTGCTCCAGTCGATCGCGGCGGGGCGGCGTCAGGCGCGGGCCGGACGGTAGCCGGCGAGCCAGCTGGGGAACCCGGTGAGGTCGGCGAGGACCACGTCCGCACCGGCCGCGGTCAACTCCGCCGCGCTGCACGGGCCGGTGGCCACCGCGACCGAGAGCGCCCCGGCGGTCCGGGCGCCGCGGACGTCCCCGAGGTGGTCGCCGACGTAGACGCTCGCGCCGTGCTCGCGCAGCGCCACCGCCTTCTGCTCGGCCCACAGATCGCCGATCACCGCGTCGGGGGCGAGGCCGAGGTGCTCCACGTGCAGCTTGGCACTGGGCTCGTACTTCGCGGTCACGACGATCGCCCGCCCACCGGCCGCCCGCACCGCGGCGATCGCCTCACGAGCGCCGGCCAGGGCGGGCGACGCGGTGATCGCGATGGCCGGGTACAGCGACCGGTACAGGTCGGCCATGGCCGGGATCGCGTCCGCCGGGAACCAGTGGGCCAGCTCCTCCGCCAGCGGCGGCCCGAGCCGGGTGACCGCGAGGTCGGCGTCGATGTACGTCCCGGTCCGTTCGGACAGCTCCAGGTAGCAGGCGCGGATGCCGGGGCGGGAGTCTATGAGGGTCATGTCGAGGTCGAAGCCGACGGTCGGGGCGGAGACGGGTGCAGTGGCCATATGGGCCATTGTGCCCAGCCGGTACGACCGTCCTACCGCTGCCTCTGGGATCGCCAGACCAGGAAGAGGGCCGACGCGACGGCCGCGCCCCTGATCACCCACGGCCAGGTGTCGGCGATCGCGTCGCTCATGTGCCCCTTGACGATGGGGTCGCCCCAGCGGCCCTCGGAGCGCCCCCACAGCCACACGATCCCAGCGGTGAGCGCCAGGCCGGGCAGGAACATCACCGCCCACTTGGTCTCCGCCTCGGTCAACCGCCGTGAGGCGTAGGCGATGAGCCAGCCGAGGAGAAGGACGACGAGGTTGCCGAGGACCGACCCCACGACGAGGAGGCCCGCGGCGATCAGCAGGAGGGGGTTGGTCCACTTGCCCTTGGGGAGGGAGGGCAGCCGGCGGCGGCGCGTGACGGGAACCTCGTCGACGGCGGCCTCGGTCGCGGGCCCGGCTTCCGGCGCCTTCTCGACGACCGGCTTCGGCTCCTGCTCGCGCGGCGGGGGCTTGAGCAGCTCCGGGATCTCCACACCGCCGACGAACCCCGCCGGGAGGCTCTCCCCGACCCCGAACGGGGTGCTGTCCGTGCGCCACCAGTCCGGCTGGAGCGCGCTGTTCCCGATCTCGGCCTCGCTGGCGAGGTGGGGCGGCGCGGGTGCCTCGTCCACCGTCTCGGCGGGCCGCGGCTTCGGCACGGGGACGATACGGCGCAACCCCTTGGGACGGGGGGTGCCGGTGTCCCGGTCCCGCTGCGCGGGTACGGCGGTGGGGGCCGGGGCGGTCCGGGCCTGCGGTACGGCACCGGTGCCGGTCGCGTCTCCCCCGGAGGAGGTACCCCCGGCCGCGGTGACGACGTCGTCGGGGCTGCCGAGACGGGCGATGATCCGGCGCACGGCCGCGGGACTGTCCACGGGGACCTTCGCCCGGCGCCGGTCGATCTCGTTGCGCAGCTCCGAGACCAGGCGCATCCGGGTGCCGGACGGCAACTGCCGCTGCTGGGCCACGTCCCCGACGCGGCTCAGATACTCGTAGACGACCTGGTCGCTCTCGATACCCACGAAGTCCCTCCGGGGGGCGGCGCGTTGAATCCCCGGGGATGACCGTATCGCGCGGGATGCGACCGACGTAGCCACGCGCGGTCGTGCCGTCGGCCGGCTCCCGACCCACGGACCCGCACCTCGCCGTCGCGGCCACCCGCTAACGTGGGTCGGATGAGCACCTCGGCCACACCGCCCCGCTCCCTCGCAGAGGCTCTCCGCGTCCGGGACGACGCCTCACTGGGCGCGCTCCTGCGTGCCCGCCCCGATCTCATCACGCCCGTCCCCACCGACCTCACCCAGCTCGCCACGAGGGCGGGCACCCGTGCCTCGGTCGTGCGTGCTCTGGAGCGCCTGGACCGGTTCGCGTTGCAGACCGCGGAGGCGCTGGCCGTGGCGGGGGAACCGGCGTCGTACGCGGAGTTGCTGGGGCTGCTGGCGGGGGACGCCGGGGCGCCCGCCGTCGCCGGAGCGCTGCCGCGTGCCCTCGGGACCCTGCGGGAGCAGGCGCTGGTGTGGGGCGAGGACGAGCGGCTGCGGCTGGTGCGGACCGCGCGGGAGCTGCTGGCGCCCTCGCCGCAGCATCCGTCGCCGACGGGGCTCGGGCCGACGGTGCAGGAGGCCACGGCGGGGATGTCGCCGGGCCGGATCCAGGAGATCGTGGCCGCGGCCGGGCTGCCCTCGACGCACGACTCGGTGACCGCCGTCGCCGCGCTGAGCGGGCTGTTCACCGACCGCGAGCGGATGGCGGCGCTGCTCGCCGGCCTGCCGGAGGAGTCCCTGGAGGTACTGCGGCGCCTGGTGTGGGGGCCGCCGTACGGGCAGGTCACGGCGGATCCCGCGGTCCGGCTGCGGCGCCTCCTCGACGTGGGGCTGCTGCTGCCGACGGCGCCCGGGACGGTCGTACTGCCGCGGGAGGTGGCCCTGCATCTGCGCGGCGGGCTCGCGCACCGGATCACCGAACCGCTGCCGCCGGCCGTCGAGCCGGTCGCCACGCACCGTCCACAGGTGGTGGACGCGACAGCGGCCGGACAGGCGTACACCGCGCTGGCGACGGTGGAGGAGCTGCTGAAGGACTGGGACGAGGGCGGCCCGGTGGTGCTGCGGGCCGGCGGTCTGAGCGTCCGCGACCTCAAGCGGACCGCCGTCGCCCTGGACGTGTCCGAGCCGGTCGCCGCGTTCTGGGTCGAGCTCGCCTACGCGGCCGGTCTGATCGCCTCCGACGGCGAGGCCGACGAGCGGTACGCGGCGACCCCGGCCTACGACGAGTGGCTGGAGCGGCCCTCGGCCGAACGCTGGGTGCGGCTCGCGGAGGCCTGGCTGACGGCGACCCGGACGGCCGGCCTGGTCGGCGGCCGGGACGCGAAGGACCGCACCCTGTCCGCGCTGGGCCCAGGCCTGGACCGCAGCGCCGCCCCGGAGGTACGGCACCGGGTGCTGACCCTGCTGGCAGGTCTCCCGGAGGGTGCCTCGCCGTCCGTGGAGTCCGTGCAGGCGCGGCTGCGCTGGGAACGGCCGCTGCGAGGCCCCCAGCGCGACGACGACCTGCGCTCACGGCTCACCGAGTGGACGCTGAGCGAGGCGGAACTGCTGGGAGTCACGGGACGCGGAGCGCTGTCGGCCCAGGGCCGGGCCCTGTGGGGGGCGGCACCGGCGCGGACGCCCCGCACGGAGCCGTCGGGCCCCGGCGACAAACTGCCCGTCCACCACCACACCGCGCCCCCGGCGGAGCCCCTCTCCCCGACCGAGCAGGCCGTGGCCTCAGCCGCGGCCGCCCGGATCCTCGCCCCGCTGCTGCCCGAGCCCCTGGACCATGTCCTGCTCCAGGCCGACCTCACCGCGGTGGCCCCGGGCCCGTTGCAGCGCCACCTGGCGGACGTGCTCGACGTGCTGGCGGACGTGGAGTCGAAGGGCGGGGCGACGGTGTACCGGTTCACACCGGGCTCAGTACGCCGGGCGCTGGACGCCGGGCAAGCCGCCTCCGACCTGCACGCGTTCCTCGCCGCGCACTCCCGCACCCCGGTCCCGCAGCCGCTGACGTATCTGATCGACGACGTGGCCCGCAGACACGGCCACCTGCGCGTCGGCGCGGCCTCGGCCTATGTCCGCTGCGACGACGACGCCCTGCTGAACGAGATCGTCGCCGACAAGCGCGCCGCCGGCCTGGGACTGCGCCGGCTGGCCCCCACGGTCCTGGCCGCCCAGGCCGAGCCGACCGTGCTCCTGGAGGGGCTGCGTCAGATGGGCTTCGCGCCGGCCGCCGAGTCCGCCGAGGGCGACGTCCTCATCGCCCGCGCCCACGCCCACCGCACCCCACCGCGCACCGCGCCGGAACCGGTCCCGGACGGCCCGCCGGTGCCGGACGCCACCCTCCTGTCGGCGGCGATCCGCGCGATCCGCGCGGGCGATCTGGCCTCCACGACCCCGCGCAAGGAGAGCCCCGACCACGGCACCACCGGCGAGCTCCCCCGCACCAGCGCCGCCGAGACCCTCGCCACCGTGCAGGCCGCCGTCCTCACCAACGAGGCCCTGTGGATCGGCTACGTCAACGCGGAGGGCTCCGCCAGCCAGCGTGTCATCGCCCCGATCCGCGTCGAGGGCGGCTTCGTGACGGCGTACGACCACACGGCGGACGAGGTACGGACGTATCCGTTGCACCGGATCACGGGGGTGGCGGAACTGGCGGACGACTAGCCATGGAAGGCGGCGCGGCCGCTCCTCCAGGGGCGGGGCTGTATCGATTTGCGGCTCCGCCGCGTGGGCGCGACCAGCCACGACGGCGCCGCGGACAAACAGCCGACCTCAGCAGTCGCCGATCGGGGCGTCCTCCGGGAGGCCGAAGTACGTGCGGGCCTCCGCCTCCAGGCCCGCTGACGACATGGGGTCCTCCGTCTCGGACTCGGCGAAGAAACCGAAGTGGGTCTTCGTCCACTCCGCGTTGCCGGCGCCGTCCGGCGGCTCCTCCCGGGAGACGACCCGGTAGCCGTCGTCCGGGCCCCGTTCCAGCCGCACCACCTGCGGGTACCGCCCGCCACCGCACTCCAGCAGCACCTGGTCGCGCGCCCCGTACTCCATGCACAGGGTGTTGACGCCCGCCCGCACCCGCCCGTCGTGCTCGGCCAGTTCGAGGGCCTCCGCCCGGCAGAACCACCGCGCCCCGATCCCCGGCACCGTCTCCCCGTACCCGCTCCCCCGCGAGTCCGCCGCGAGCCGCGCCTCGATCACCGGCCGCACCTCGCCCCACAGCCGCCCGTCCACCCCCGGCGGCCACATCACCCAGGTGCCCGTGCCCACCAGCACCAGCACGGCCCCCACCCCGGTCGCCCAGCCGCGCACCGACAACCCCGTCATGCCCCCACCCTCCGCACATCGCGCCCGGTGCGCTGCTCGCCCGGTCAGACGGCCGACGGTGGCGCAGGGTTGCCCAGGACGGGCCCGTCGCATCGGCGCGCGGTACGGCACACTGGAGGTTTGGCCGTGCCGAAGGGAAGTGCGTAGGTGAACGGACCGCTGATCGTCCAGTCCGACAAGACTCTGCTCCTGGAGGTCGACCACGAGCAGGCCGACGAGTGCCGTCGGGCCATCGCGCCGTTCGCGGAGCTGGAGCGGGCGCCGGAGCACATCCACACCTACCGGGTGACGCCGCTGGGGCTGTGGAACGCCCGGGCCGCCGGGCATGACGCCGAGCAGGTCGTCGACGCCCTGGTGCAGTACAGCCGGTATCCGGTGCCGCACGCGCTGCTCGTCGACGTCGCCGAGACCATGGACCGGTACGGGCGGCTGACGCTCAGCAAGCACCCCGCGCACGGGCTGGTGCTCACGACCACCGACCGGCCGGTGCTGGAGGAGATCCTGCGCTCGAAGCGGATCGCTCCGCTCGTCGGTGCCCGGCTCGACCCCGACACCGTCGCCGTGCACCCCTCGGAGCGCGGGCAGATCAAGCAGACCCTGCTGAAGCTGGGCTGGCCGGCCGAGGACCTCGCGGGGTACGTCGACGGCGAGGCGCACCCGATCGAGCTGGACGAGGACGGATGGGCGCTGCGGCCCTATCAGAAGCAGGCCGTGGAGAACTTCTGGCACGGCGGCAGCGGGGTCGTCGTCCTGCCCTGTGGCGCGGGCAAGACTCTGGTCGGTGCCGGGGCCATGGCGCAGGCGAAGTCCACCACCCTCATCCTCGTCACCAACACCGTCTCGGCCCGGCAGTGGAAGCACGAGCTGGTGAAGCGGACCTCGCTGACCGAGGAGGAGATCGGCGAGTACAGCGGGACGCGCAAGGAGATCCGGCCCGTCACCATCGCCACGTACCAGGTGCTCACCACCAGACGGAAGGGTGTCTATCCGCATCTGGAGCTCTTCGACTCCCGGGACTGGGGGCTGATCCTCTACGACGAGGTGCATCTGCTGCCGGCTCCCGTCTTCAAGTTCACGGCGGATCTGCAGGCGCGGCGGCGGCTCGGGCTGACCGCGACGCTGGTGCGGGAGGACGGGCGGGAGTCGGACGTCTTCTCGCTCATCGGGCCCAAGCGCTTCGACGCGCCCTGGAAGGAGATCGAGGCGCAGGGGTACATCGCGCCCGCCGACTGTGTCGAGGTCCGGGTCAATCTCACCGACTCCGAGCGGCTCGCGTACGCCACCGCCGAGCAGGAGGAGAAGTACCGCTTCTGTGCGACGACCGCGACGAAGCGGAAGGTCACGGAGGCGCTGGTCAAGCGCTTCGCGGGACAGCAGACCCTGGTGATCGGCCAGTACATCGACCAGCTCGACGAGCTCGGCGAGCATCTGAACGCGCCCGTCATCAAGGGCGAGACCTCCAACGCCCAGCGCGAGAAGCTCTTCGACTCCTTCCGGCAGGGCGAGATCAGCGTGCTGGTGGTGTCGAAGGTCGCGAACTTCTCGATCGACCTGCCGGAGGCGACGGTCGCCATCCAGGTGTCGGGCACCTTCGGGTCGCGGCAGGAGGAGGCACAGCGGCTGGGCCGGGTGCTGCGGCCGAAGGCGGACGGCCACCAGGCGCACTTCTACTCCGTCGTCGCCCGGGACACCATCGACCAGGACTTCGCGGCGCACCGGCAGCGGTTCCTGGCCGAGCAGGGGTACGCCTACCGGATCGTGGACGCGGACGAGCTGCTGGCGGGCGACAAGGGCACCGAGGGCTGACGGACGCCGGGCGTCCTACCTGCGGCGGACGCCCGCGTCCTCGGCGTACTCGCCGAGTACGACCACGTCGAAGGCGGCGCCCGCGAAGACGCGGATCGCGCGCAGGGCGTTGCCGAGGCGGTGGCCGGCGTGGCCGTCGGAAAGGGAGGTCGCTCCGGAAGGGCGACCGGGGGCCGGGGTGAAGGTCGCTGCACTCATGTCCCCATGGTGGCTCGCGGGGCATAAGGAGGGCATCGGCCCCAAGTCCCCACTTCCCGTGCTACCTGGGTACACCCTGGGGGTGGAGTCTCCCCCAGCGGACCGAGGGGCGATCCCCTAGGGGGCGCGGACAGGGGCACGGACAGAGGGCACGGACCGAGGGCGCGGAAAACGGTTGGCCCTCGCACCCGCCGTCCCTCTAGAATCCCCGCTCTTGCCCGCCTCCCACCCGGAGTGCCGCCGACCGGACGGAAACCGGTCGGCATGCCGCAGCATCCCAGCCCGCAGCACCTTCGGAGGCACCCCCTTGTCCACGCCCGTCGACGACCCCCTCGGCCGCGAACGCTCCCATCTCGCCCGGTCCCGGGCCGCCCTGCGCGCCATGCGTGAGGACGCCGAGTCCCTCGACATCAGCGACGTGACCGCGAACTGGGTCAACGCCCAGATCCTGGAGCGCCAGATCGGGGAGCGCATCAAGGCGCTGGCCGATCTCAGTGACACCCCCCTGTTCTTCGGCCGCCTCGACTATCTGCACGCGCCCGGTGTCGATCTGGCCGAGGGCGCGGAGGGTGAGCGCTTCTACATCGGGCGCCGCCATGTGCACGACCAGGGCGGCGACCCCATGGTGATCGACTGGCGGGCGCCGGTCTCGCAGCCGTTCTACCGGGCGTCCAAGAAGGACCCGATGGACATCGCGCTGCGCCGACGCTTCGGGTACACCCGCGGGGACATCACCGCGTACGAGGACGAGCACCTCTCCGACCCCGCCGAGGCGGCCACCACCAGCAAGCTCCTCCAGCAGGAGATCGAGCGGCCCCGCGTCGGCCCCATGCGCGACATCGTCGCCACGATCCAGCCCGAGCAGGACGAGATCGTGCGGTCCGGGCTCGGCGGGACCGTGTGCGTGCAGGGAGGTCCGGGGACCGGGAAGACCGCCGTCGGACTGCACCGGGTCGCCTATCTCCTCTACGCCCATCGCGAGCGGCTGGCCCGTACCGGCACCCTCGTCATCGGGCCGAACCGGTCCTTCCTGCACTACATCGAGCAGGTCCTGCCGGCGCTCGGCGAGCTGGCGGTCAAGCAGGCCACCGTCGACGACCTGGTCGCCGGAAAGGTCGAGGTGCGGGGCACCGACGACGCGGCCGCGGCGGTCATCAAGGGCGACGCCCGGATGGCGGAAGTGCTCCGGCGGGCCGTGTACGCGCATGTCACCCTGCCCACCGAGCCGGTCGTCGTCGTGCGCGGGTCGCGGCGGTGGCGGGTCCCGGCGTACGAACTCGAGGACATCGTCCGTGAGTTGCTGGACCGCGACATCCGCTACGGCGCCGCCCGCGACGCCCTCCCGCAGCGCATCGCGCACGCCGTGCTGGTGCAGATGGAGCGTTCCGGGGAGGCCCCGGACGACCGGGTGCAGGACGCGGTGGCCCGCAACAGCGCGGTGAAGGCGGCCGTGAAGGAGATCTGGCCGCCCGTCGACCCGGCCAGGCTGGTGCTGCGGCTGCTGACGGACGCGGACTTCCTCGCCGTGCACGCGGACGGGGTGCTCGACGAGGACGAGCAGAAGACGATCCTCGCGGCGAAGCCCGCCCGGTCCGTGAAGGCGGCCAAGTGGTCGGCCGCGGACGCGGTGCTGATCGACGAGGCGACGGACGTCGTCGAGCGCACGCACTCGCTCGGCCATGTGGTGCTGGACGAGGCGCAGGACCTCTCCCCGATGCAGTACCGGGCGGTCGGCCGCCGCTGCACCACCGGTTCCGCGACGGTTCTCGGCGATCTCGCGCAGGGCACCACGCCCTGGGCGACCCGGAGTTGGGACGAGGCGCTCGCGCATCTGGGGAAGGCGGACGGGGTCATCGAGGAGCTGACGGCCGGATTCCGGGTGCCGACGGATGTCATCACGTACGCCTCCCGGCTGCTGCCGCACATCGCGCCGGGGCTGACTCCGGTGGCGTCGGTGCGGGAGAACCCGGGGTTCTTCGAGGTGCGTGAGATCGGCGACACGGCGGAAGTCGTCGCCGCCTGCGAGGAGTTGCTGGCCAACGAGGGCTCGACGGGGCTGATCGCGGCGGATGCCCGGATTCCGGTGCTGGCGGAGGCGCTGGCGGCGGCGGGTATCGGATATCTGGCGCCGGGTGAGGAGACGACCGAGGAGACCCGCCTGACCCTGGTCCCCGCGTCCCTCGCCAAGGGTCTGGAGTACGACTACGTGGTCCTGGACGAGCCGCAGGCGGTGGTGGACGGTGAGCCCGATGAGCGCACGGGTCTGCGGCGCCTGTACGTCGGGCTCACGCGAGCGGTGTCGGGGTTGATCGTGACCCATGCGGGGCCGCTGCCGCGGGAGCTCGCGGGGTGATCACGGGGTAGCGGGGGCCTCTCGGGGTGCGTCGCCGGGTGCGGGTGCGTGGGGGCTTGTCGCGCAGTTCCCCGCGCCCCTGGGTGGGAGCCGCAGCGCCTGTTCAGCTGTTCGCGGCGCCCCTGGGCCGAGCCGCCAGCGTGCGTTGCCGGGTGCGGGTGCGTGGGGGCTTGTCGCGCAGTTCCCCGCGCCCCTGGGCGGGTGTCGGCGGCGTTCGTTCAACAGTGCGCGGCATCTCTGGGTGGGTGCCGCAGCGCCTGTTCAGCTGTTCGCGGCGTCCCTGGGTGGGTGTCCGCAGCGCCCGTTCAGAGGCGGTCCTGGCCGACCTCGCCGTCCAGCGCCCTGCGCCATTCCGCCACCGCCTTCGTCGACACCGGGTGGTTCCAGCCTTGTGGTCTTGCTGCTCCGCCGATGTGGAAGGCGTCGATGCCGGCGGTGCGGAGGGTCGGTACGTGGTGGAGGGTCAGGCCGCCGCCGACCAGGAGCTGCTGCTCGTATCCGGGCTCCCCGCGGCGCTGCGCCTCGGCGAGCAGCGTGGGGAGGCCGGTGTCCACGCCGGACGCGGATCCGGCCGTGAGGTAGGTGTCCAGGCCGGGGAGGTCCGCCAGCTGTTTGCGCAGGGCGTCCCGGTCGGTGGCGTGGTCGATGGCGCGGTGGAAGGTCCAGCGGCATCCGTCCAGCTCGGCGACCACGCGCTCCACGGCCCCCAGGTCCACACCGCCGTCGGCGTCGAGGAAGCCGAGGACGAACTCCTGCGCCCCGGCCTCCCGCAGCTCGCGCGCGGCCCGGACCACCCGGGAGACGTCCCCCGCGTCGAAGCCGTCGGCGAGCCGCAGCATCACCCGCAGCGCGATGTCGACGGCCCCGCGGATCCCGGCGAACGTGGCGGCCGGCGGGGTCAGCCCGTCGGCCGCCATGTCGGTGACCAGCTCAAGGCGGTCCGCGCCTCCGGCCTGGGCGGCGACGGCGTCCTCGACGTCGAGGGCGATCACCTCCAGGACTGCACGCTTGCTCATGGGACCCCATTCGTCGGCGGCTACAGGTCTAGTCCAATCTCAGACTACGCCCGCGGCCGCCGCGCCCGCGACAAGATCGGCCCCGCCCGGGGGTGAACTCAGCCGAAGATGTTCAGCTCCGCCGCCTCCGCCCCGGCCAGCTCGAACGTCCTCCCCTCCACCGGCCGCCCCGCGTACAGCCGTACGAGCGTGGCCGCGTCCCCGATGAACCGCGCCGGCGTCCGCTCCCCCGACACCGCTCCCAGCGTGAGCGGCTCGTCCACGTCGTCGAGGTCGGCGTGCAACGGCAGCCGCCCCTGCTCGCGGGTGATCCGGGTGAGCAGCGCGAGGGCGTGCGGCAGCCCGGGGCCGGCGTACGCGCCCGGCTCCCCGAGGACGTCCCGTACGTCCCCGCCGTGCACCCACTCGCCCACGGCGACCAGGTCGAGCACCCCGCCCGCCTTCGCGATCGCCGGGCCCGCCTCGGTCATACCGCGCTCCAGCTCGTCGACGATCCGCGCGTTGGTCCAGTCGGCGCGCTCGGCGATGTCCCGGTCGTTGCACTCGGGCGAGAACACACCCTTCTCGAACCGGCTCTCCACCACCCGCATCAGCGCGGACGAACAGTGCGCGAGGACCTCCCGTACGGTCCAGCCCGGACACCCGGCGGTCGGCAGGGCGAAGTCCTGGTCGGGCCGGGACCGCAGCAGCGGGATCAGCGCGTCGCGCTCGGTGGTCAGGAGGAGTCCGGGCAGTTCGGGGTCGCGTACGTCAGCAGAAGTCATGACCCCACACGCTAGAGGCCGACGTCCCGGCCGCGCAGGGGTCGGGCGGGGGAGAATGGGCCCATGGCCGATCTCGACGCCCTGCGCACCCGTTTCGTCCACGCCCTGGAAGCAGCCAGGGGCGCCGGATCCACCGGACCCGACGCCACCGCGTACGCCGACGACCTCCTCGCCCGCTGGCAGGAGCCGCAGCGGCGGTACCACACGCTCGCGCACCTCACCGCGGTCCTCGACCACGTCGACGTACTGGAGAAGTACGCCGAGGACCCGGACGTGGTCCGCCTCGCGGCCTGGTTCCACGACGCGGTGTATCTGCCCGAGCGCTCGGAGAACGAGGAGCGGTCGGCCCGGATCGCCGAACGCGCCCTGTCCGAGGCCGGGTTGCCGCAGGCGCGGACCTCTGAGGTCGCCCGGCTCGTGCGGCTCACCGTCACCCACGACCCGGCCGACGGCGACCGCGACGGCCAGGTGCTGTGCGACGCGGACCTGGCGATCCTGGCGGCACCGCCGAAGGCGTACGCCGCCTACACGGCCGCCGTACGCGAGGAGTACGGCTTCGTGCCGAGCGACGCCTTCCGCGAGGGCCGGGCCGCGGTGCTGCGGCAACTCCTGGAGCTGCCGCGGCTGTTCAGGACGCCGTACGGACAGGCGGAGTGGGAGGCCACGGCCCGCTACAACCTCGCCGCCGAGCTGGAAATGCTGTCGCCCTGACGGGTCCGGCCGCTTAGCCTGCCCGCATGACTGACATGGGTGGGGAACGCGTGACCGAGGCCGTCGAGAGCGCCGTGGCGCTGCTGCGGACGGTGGTGGACCGGGACTGGGAGGGGGTGCCGGCCGGCCGGGTGGAGTGGAGCTGCCGGACGACGGCGACCCACATCGCGGAGGATCTCATCGCGTACGCGGGGCAGCTGGCGGGCCGGGCGAAGGACGCCTACGTGCCCTTCGAGATCATCCTCGAAGGGGGCACCGACAACGCCGGCGTCATCCAGGTCATCGAGACCACCGGCGCGCTCTTCGCGACCACCCTGCGCACCACCCCGCGCGAGGTCCGCGCCTTCCACCCCTACCCCTTCCGCAGCGCGGGGCGCGAGGGCTTCGCCGCGATGGGCATCGCCGAGGTGCTGCTGCACGCGCACGACATCGCGGAGGGTCTGGGGCTGGCGTACGAGCCGCCCGCGCATCTCCCCGAGTACGTCCTGACGCGGATCTTCCCGCACGTCCAGCCCGGCCCCGACCACTGGCGCACCCTGCTGTGGGCCACCGGTCGCGGGGACCTGCCCGGGCGTGCCCCGGTCACCGCGTGGCGCTGGAACAACAACCTCGTGCTCGAGTCGGACCGGCTCACCCTGGAGGGCGTCTCACCGGCCGCCGCCGCCGACCTGGCCGCGGGGGGTTCCGGCGGGTTCGACTGGGTCGTGGGCGGGCCGTTCCAGGGGACGCGGGAGGCGTCCGGGATGGTGCTGAAGGCGTACGAAGCGGGCGTGCACCGGCCGGAGTTCGGCCTGTTCGTGCTCGTGCGCCGGGAGGACGACCTCGCGATCGGCGGCATGGGCTTCCACGGCGCGCCCGACGAGGAGGGCCGGGTGGAGATCGGCTACGACCTCGTGGAGGGGGCCCGCGGCAGGGGGTACGCGACGGAGGCGCTGCGCGAGCTGGCGCGGTGGTCGCTGGCGCGGGACGACGTGAACACCCTTTTCGCGACGGTCGAGCGGGCCAACGTCCCCTCCCAAGGGGTGGTCTCCCGCGCGGGGTTCACCAGGGCGAGCGAGGACGCGGAGGTCCTCGCCTACGAACTGGGCCGCTGAGTCCCGGTCACGAACCGGACTGCGGTTCGCGCCCCTTGGGCCTGCGCAGACCCGACGCCGTCAGCAGCCGTACCACCTCACGGCTGCTGACCTCGACGGCCCCGGCGGCCACGACGTCCGCGTACCGGTGCGAGGGGATGTCGTAGTGGTCCCGCTCGAAGGCCCGCCGCGGCACGCCCAACCCGTCGGCGAACGTGTGCAGTTCGTCGTAGGAGACATCGCTCACGAGGTGCGACCACATGCGGCCGTGGCCGGGCCAGTCGGGCGGGTCGATGTAGACGGTCACGGGGACGCCGCCCCGCCCGTCGCGGGACGCAGCGAGCCCACCGCGGCGACCTTCACCCCCGCCTGGTGACACACCCAGTGCGGATCGGGCCCCAGTTCCGGCTCGACGTCGAGGGCATGCGGGTCGCCCGCCTCGCACACCGGGCACAGCGGCCACCGTCCGTACCGCTCCAGCAGCGCGTCCTGGACGTCCTGCGCGATCAGCCCGGCCACGAACTCCACCCCGTCCGGCCACTGCTCCACCCACCAGCGCCGCTGCACGACGGAGTCCTCGACCAGCGACACGACGTCCGCCTCGGCGACCCCTCCCGCGATCAGGTCGGCGAGCACGAGGGCGCGTGCCGCGTGCAACGCCTGCTCCAGGGGGCTGATGGGGTGGCCGGAGGGATCCATGCACCCATTGTGCGCACTCTTGACCCCGGCACCGAGCCGAAAATATCTTTCATGGGTGACCCAGGAAGTGAAGGAAATTTTCGGGGGCGGTTCGGGAGGCGCACCGCCGGCCCCCGCCGCGCTCGCCGCCAAGGTGCGCACCCTCGCCCCTTCCATGACCCGCTCCATGCAGCGCGTCGCCGAGGCGGTCGCCGGCGACCCCGCGGGCTGCGCGGCCCTCACGGTCACCGGCCTCGCCGAACTCACCGGCACCAGCGAGGCGACGGTCGTGCGCACCGCCCGCATCCTCGGCTACCCGGGCTACCGCGACCTGCGCCTCGCCCTCGCCGGCCTCGCCGCCCAGCAGCAGTCGGGGCGCGCGCCCGCGATCACGACGGACATCGCGGTGGACGATCCCCTCGCGGACGTCGTCGCCAAACTCGCCTACGACGAGCAGCAGACCCTCGCGGACACCGCGGCCGGCCTCGACACGGTCCAGCTGGCCGCGGCGGTGACGGCGGCCGCGACCGCCCGCCGCATCGACGTGTACGGCGTCGGCGCCTCCGGTCTGGTCGCCCAGGACCTCACCCAGAAACTGCTGCGCATAGGCCTCATAGCCCACGCCCACCACGACCCCCACCTCGCCGTGACCAACGCGGTGCAGTTGCGGGCGGGCGACGTGGCGATCGCGATCACGCACTCGGGCGCCACGGGCGATGTCATCGAGCCGCTGCGGGCCGCCTTCGAGCACGGGGCGACGACGGTGGCGATCACGGGCCGGCCGAACAGCCCGGTCACGCAGTACGCCGACCACGTACTGACGACGTCGACGGCGCGCGAGAGTGAGCTGCGGCCCGCGGCCATGTCGTCACGGACCAGTCAGCTGCTGGTGGTGGACTGTCTGTTCGTGGGGGTGGCGCAGCGGACCTACGAGACCGCGGCTCCCGCGCTCGCCGCGTCGTACGAGGCATTGGCACATCGACACCGCGGTAAGCCATAAGCCGTAGGCACGCCATCGGATCGCCACCTGAAAGAGCCACCCCCCATGACTTCCACCTCCCACCCCCGGGCCGTCCGCGCCGAGCTGGAGACCCTGACCACCGAGGCCTTCCGCCCCGAGCTGGCCGAGATCGACCGGCTCCCCACCCTCGACATCGCGCGGCTGATGAACGCGGAGGACGCCACCGTGGCCGCCGCCGTCGCCGCGGGCCTGCCCGCCATCGCCGCCGCCATCGAGGACATCGCCGCCCGGATGAGCCGCGGCGGCCGTCTCGTCTACGCCGGTGCCGGTACCGCGGGGCGTCTCGGCGTGCTGGACGCCTCCGAGTGCCCGCCCACCTTCAACACCGACCCCGCGCAGGTCGTCGGCCTGATCGCGGGCGGCCCCGAGGCCATGGTCACCTCGGTCGAGGGCGCCGAGGACTCCAGGGAGCTGGCGCGGGCGGACCTCGACGCACTGGAGCTGCGGGCGTCCGACACGGTGGTCGGTGTCTCGGCCTCCGGCCGCACCCCGTACGCGGTCGGCGCCGTGGAACACGCCCGCGCCCGGGGCGCGTTGACGGTCGGTCTGTCCTGCAACGCGCACAGCGCGCTGGCGGCCGCCGCCGACCACGGCATCGAGATCGTCGTGGGACCGGAGCTGCTCACCGGCTCCACCCGGCTCAAGGCCGGCACCGCCCAGAAGCTGGTCCTCAACATGCTCTCGACGATCACGATGATCCGCCTGGGCAAGACGTACGGGAACCTCATGGTCGACGTACGCGCCTCCAACGAGAAGCTGCGCGCCCGCTCCCACCGGATCGTCGCCCTGGCCACCGGCGCGACGGACGAGGAGATCGAGCGGGCCCTGGCGGCCACCGACGGCGAGGTGAAGAACGCCGTCCTCACGCTCCTCACCGGCGTGGACGGCCCCACGGCCGGCCGCCTTCTGGAGGAGTCCGGCGGCCATCTGCGCGCCGCGCTGGCGGCGGCGGGCGGCTGACCAGCACGCTCGGTGTGTGAACACCTCCTGCGACACCGCCGCGGCGATCCTCCCCCTCGTGGGCGGCCCCGCGAACATCACCTCGGTCGCCCACTGCATGACCCGCCTCCGCCTGGGCCTGGTGGACCGTTCGACGGTGGACGGGGAGGCGCTGCGGGCGCTGCCGGGGGTGCTGGGCGTGGTCGAGGACGACACGTACCAGATCGTGCTGGGGCCGGGCGCGGTGGCGCGGGTGACGGCCGACTTCGAGGCGCTGCTGCGGAAGGAGACGCAGAAGGCCCGCAACGCGACCCCGGTGAAGCTGGCGCTGCGGCGGGTGGCGAACGTCTTCGTCCCGCTGATCCCCGCGCTCATCGGCTGCGGGGTGCTGGCGGGCCTGAACGGCCTGCTGCTGAACCTGGGCTGGCTCCCGTCGCTCACCCCCGCCCTGGCCGCGATCGCCACCGCCTTCATGGCCCTGATCGCGGTCTTCGTCGGCCACAACACCGCCAAGGAGTTCGGCGGCACACCGGTGCTGGGCGGGGCGGTCGCGGCGATCGTGGTGTACCCGGGGGTGGCGAAGGTGACGGCGTTCGGGGTGACGCTCGCGCCGGGGCAGGGCGGCGTCCTGGGCGCGCTGGCGGCGGCCCTGCTGGGGACGTACGTCGAGAGGTGGTGCCGCAGAAGGATCCCCGGCGCACTGGACGTCCTCCTCACCCCGACCCTGACGGTCCTCGTCTCCGGCCTGGCGACGCTCTACGTCCTCATGTACGCGGCCGGAGCGGTCTCCTCGGCGATCGGCACGGCGGCGAACTGGCTGCTGACGACGACGGGCGCGTTCGCGGGCGCGGTCCTCGGCGGCCTCTTCCTCCCCCTGGTGATGCTCGGCCTGCACCAGGCCCTGATCCCCATCCACACCACCCTGATCGAACAGCAGGGCCACACGGTCCTCCTGCCCCTCCTCGCCATGGCGGGCGCGGGACAGGTGGGGGCGTGCCTGGCGGTCTACGTCCGGCTGCGGCACGACGAGGCACTGCGTACGACGATCAGGTCGGCGCTTCCGGCGGGCTTGCTGGGCGTGGGTGAACCGCTGATCTACGGGGTGTCGCTGCCGCTGGGCCGCCCGTTCCTGACCGCGTGCGCGGGCGGTGCGGCGGGCGGCGCGTTCGTCGGCCTGTTCGCGATGCTCGGCGACCCGGTGGGATCGACGGCGATCGGCCCGTCGGGCTGGGCCCTGTTCCCCCTCCTGGCGGGGCACGGCGGCCTGGGAACGGCGATGGCCGTCTACGCGGGTGGCCTGTTCACCGGCTACACGGTGGGATTCGTGACGACGTACTTCTTCGGCCTGCGACGCCCGCCGACGCCGGCATCGGAGGCTGCCTGACGGGTGAGGTGCGGCGTGGGACAGATCTGCCGATCCCCGGGCCCCGGAGGGGCGTTGTCAGTGGGGGGTGCCATCGTGGAGGTCCGGCGATGGGAGGGGGCTTCGTGGGCGGGCGCGGTGGCGGTTGGGACGGGATGGACTACCGGGGGTGGCTGGACCTCGGTGATGTGCGGAGGCGGCTCGACGAGGGTGCGGATCCCGAGGCGTGGGGGGCCGGGGGGTCGCGGCCGCTGCACCGGGCGGCGGTGTTCGGGGCGCCCGAGGTCGTCGCGGAGCTGGCCCGGCGGGTGCGGGACGTGGACGCGCTGGAGAACGGGACGACGGCGTTGTGGGACGCCGTGGTGGCCGGGCGGGCGGAGAACGCGCGGGCGTTGGCCGAGGCAGGGGCCGATCCCTGGCGGGCGGGGTTCGGCGGCTGGTCGCCCGGGCGGCTGAGTCTGGCGGGGCCCGTGCCGGGGCTGTTCGCGCTGCCCGAGGGTGAGCGGGGGCTGAGCGAGGCGGAGCAGGCGGTGGTCCGGGAGGGGCGTCGGCTGATCGACGCGCTGGGCGAGCTGTACTACGACGGCACGGGACTGGCCTGCGTGGCGGGCATCGACGCCGCGGAGGCGGTACGGCGGCTGGGGGCGACGGACGCGGACCCCGAGCTGATGGAAGCGGTCCTGGACGACCCGTACGACCTCGACATGGACGAGACCCTGCGCCTGGTCGGCGTCACCACCGTGCCGGGCGGCTGCATAGTGACCCAGCCGTGGGGCTACGCGCCGCAGCAGCCGCTCGTCCAGAAGCTCCTGTCGGCCGGAACGGTCTGCTACGGGCTGTACGCCAACCCCAAGAGCGGCAATCAGGGCAGCGTCTTCCGCGACGGCGTCGGCGAGGGCTGGGATCTGCACCCCGGCGGCGGACCGGACGAGGGGGACAGTCCGGCGGAGGTGCTCACCAACTATGTCTACTGCCACCACGCGGTCGCCTACTCGATCGCCTACGCCGGTCTGCGCCCGACCGACGCCCGGGCCGTCACCGGTCCGCCCGACGCCTGGGTGGTGCTGCCGGAGCGCGACTACTGGGCGCAGTGAGGGGCGGGGCGCTGTCAGCGCGGGTGGGTACGGTTTCCTCATGAACCACGCCCAGCTCACCGCCCTGGGCCGAGCCCTGCGCCTTCTCGGCGAGCATGGCGAGGCCCTGACCGGCGACACCCCGGACACCAAGCTGTACGAGGTCAAGGCCGACATCAAGCGGGCCCTCGACCTGCTGGACGACAGCGTCAACGCCGCCGCTCCCAGCACCCGCTGCGCCGAGCACCCCAACGGACCGGTCGACGAGAACGCCCCTGACCTGTGCCTGCTGTGCGAGACCCGGCGCCGTACCGCCCGGCGCTCCCAGATCAACGGCCCCTCCGCACCGGCGCAGGCCGCCTCCGCCCCCTCCCGATACGGCGTGCGCGACGACCGGCCGCAGCCGCAGCAGCGCTGGCTGCCCGAGATGTGGAACGGGCAGGAGTGGCAGCTGTGCGGCACACCGCGGCGGGACCGGAGGGAGGCCGAGCTGTATCTGGCCGCCCAGCGGCGCGCCCCCCGGGCCGCCATGGCGTACCGGCTCGTCCATGAGTTCACCGACTACGAGGTGCTGCGGGTGTGGGGCACCCCCGTCAAGGTCGACATCGAGCCCCTGGGCAACCTGTAGACGGCGAAGGCCCGCCACGGTCACCGTGACGGGCCCGACCGGCTCACCGGGTCTACGACGTGGACGCGACCCCGGCCGCTTCGGAAGCGTCCTGGGACACCGGCGTCGCCGTCTCCCCCGCCGGCTTCTGGCGCGGGATGAACGAGGCCACCACGAACGCCAGCAGTGCCGCCCCGGCGCCCACCGCCAGGACCACCTTGAAGCCGCTCTCGGAGGGCAGCGCGTAGCCGCCGAAGTCGGTCGTCATCTGGGCCAGGATCACCCCCGCGATGGCGCTCGCCGACGAGGTTCCGATGGACCGCATCAGGGTGTTGAGGCTGTTCGCCGCGGCCGTCTCCGAGGCGGGGACGGCGCCCATGATGAGGGCGGGCATCGAGCCGTAGGTGAAGCCGATGCCGGCGCCGATGACGCAGGCGGCGAGCACGAAGTGCCAGACCTCGGTCATGAGGACGATGTTGACGCCGTAGCCAGCGGCCACGATCAGGGCGCCGATCATCAGCGTCGTCTTCGGACCGCGGGCCTTCGACACGGCCGCCGAGATCGGCGCCGTCACCATCATCACCAGCCCCGACGGGGCCATGACCAGGCCCGCGACGAGCATCGACCTGCCGAGGCCGTAGCCGGTCTGCGAGGGGAGCTGGAGCAGCTGCGGCAGGACCAGGGACATCGCGAACATCGCGAAACCGACGGCGATCGAGGCGAGGTTGGTGACCAGCACCTGGCGGCGGGCGGTCGTACGGAGGTCGACCAGGGGCTGGTCGGTCCGCAGCTCGAACCAGCCCCATGCCAGGAGGACGACGACCGCCGCCACGAAGAGGCCGATCGTCGTGCCGCTCGCCCAGCCCCAGTCCGCGCCCTTGGAGATGCCGAGCAGGAGGCAGACCAGGCCCGTCGCCATGCCGATGCCGCCGACCAGGTCGAAGCGGCCGCCGGTACGGACCCGGGACTCCGGCACGAGGAGCGAGACCAGCGCGAGAGCCACGACGCCCAGCGCCGCCGACGTCCAGAACAGGACGTGCCAGCTGAAGTTGTCGGCGATGAGGGCGGCGGCCGGCAGCCCCAGCGCGCCGCCGATGCCGAGGGAGGCGCTCATCAGGGCCGTGGCACCGGCGAGGCGCTCCGCGGGCAGTTCGTCGCGCATGATGCTGATGCCGAGCGGGATCACACCGGAGGCCAGGCCCTGGAGCACCCGGCCGATGATCATCGGGATCAGGGAGTCGGACAGCGCGCAGACCACCGAGCCCGCGATCAGCATGACGACGCTGATCAGCAGCATCCGGCGCTTGCCGAACATGTCGCCGAGACGGCCCACGACCGGGGTGGCGACGGCGGCGGCGAGCAGCGTCGCGGTGACCGCCCACGCGGTGTCCGAGGCCGGGGCGTCCAGGAGCCTCGGCAGCTCCGGGACGATCGGGATCACCAGGGTCTGCATCAGCGAGACCACGATTCCGGCGAAGGCCAGCACCGCGACCACGGCGTTCGGCCGTGGAGGTGCGGCGGCAGGGGCGTCGGACATGGCGGGGCCTCCGTAGCGGTGCGCTGGTGATTGACCTAGGCAACTTTCGGTCAATACTTTAAGTCAGTTGCTTGACTTAACCAAGAGCAGCAGGTCAGCCGTACCGCTCCACGAAGGACCGGACCGTGCCCTCGTCCAGCTCGTAGACCGTCTCGTGGGCCCGGGGGTCGCGTGCGTGGAAGGTGTGGAAGAGCGGGCCGGCGGCTCCCCCGAGGACGATCAGGGAGGCGGAGGCGCCGCGCACCGCGCGCTCGGTCCCCGGCGCCGTCGTCAGGTCGATGCGGTTGACCACGCCGGGGGTGACCCACACCGGGACGGACTCCAGGAGGCCGCAGAGCTGGAGGTGGAAGTGGCCGGTGAGGATCACCTTGACGTCGGTGCCGCGGACCGCCGCCGCCAGGTCGGCGGGGTTGCGCAGACCGAAGAGCTGCTGGAGGGGGTTGTCCAGCGCGACGGGCGGATGGTGGAAGGCGAGGACCGTGCCGTTCGGCGACGGGGTCGCCAACACGTCCCGCAGCCAGTCGAGTTGGGCGGCGCCGAGCTGCCCGTGCACCTTCCCCGGCACCAGCGAGTCCAGCGTCACGAACCGCCACCCCGCCACCACGCTCACCGCGGCCCGCTCCCCCTCCGGGGACTCCAGCACCCGGCCGGGCTCCGGATGGCCGCTGCCCAGCACCTGGGCGAAGGCCTCGCGCTCGTCGTGATTGCCGGTCGTGTAGAAGACAGGCGCCCCGCCGAGCCTTTGCGCGAACTCCCCGAACATGTCCCGGACGGCCGTATACGCCTCCACCGTCGCGTCGTCGGCGAGGTCACCGGTGACGACGATCGCGTCGACGCCCTGTACGTGCCGGAGTTCGGCGAGCATCAGGCGCAGGGAGTCGTGGGCGTTGACACCGCGCTTGTTGGGGGCGTCGGTGCGTTCGAGGTGGGTGTCGGAGAGATGAAGGATCCTCATCTCCCGCAAGCTAGCGCGAGTTGAGGAGGTATTTCAGCCTGTCCGGCGTTTGAGGACGAGGCCCTTCGGGCCGATGGGGGTCCGGGGGCGCAGCCCCCAGGGACGTGCACCCCCACCGGCCCGCAGCAGACTCAGCTCAGCGAGCGCAGCGCCACCGCGTCATAGGCCTTCAGCTCGTCCGTGCGGCCCGCCAGCACCTTCGCCGCCCACTCCGGGTCCTGGAGCAGCGCGCGGCCGACGGCCACGAGGTCGTACTCCTCGCGCTCGAGGCGGTCGAGGAGGTCGTCGATGCCGCGGAGCGGGGAGCCCTCGCCCATGAAGCCCTTGATGAAGTCGCCGTCGAGACCGACCGAGCCGACCGTGATGGCCTGCTTGCCGGTGAGCTTCTTGGTCCAGCCGGCGAGGTTGAGGTCGGAGTCCTCGAACTCGGGGAGCCAGTAGCGGCGGGTGGAGGCGTGGAAGGCGTCGACTCCGGCGGCGGCGAGCGGGCTCAGGATGGCCTCCAGCTCCTCCGGGGTCTCGGCGAGGCGGGCGTCGTAGGCCTCCTGCTTCCACTGCGAGTAGCGGAAGATGATCGGGAACTCCGCGGAGACCGTCTCCCGTACGGCCGCCACGATCTCGGCCGCGAACTTCGTCCGGGCGACGAGGTCACCACCGTAGGCGTCGCTGCGGCGGTTGGTCCCCGCCCACAGGAACTGGTCGACGAGATAGCCGTGGGCGCCGTGGATCTCCACGCCGTCGAAGCCGATGCGCTCGGCGGCGGCCGCGGCCTCGGCGAAGGCGCCGATGACGTCGTCCAGGTCGCGCTGGGTCATCGTCACGCCGGTGGGCTCGTCGGCGCCGGGGCGCAGACCGGAGGGGCCGACGACGGGGGCGTCCGGGACGGGGCCCTTGCCCGGCGTACGGGTCATGCCGATGTGCCAGAGCTGCGGGACGATGGTGCCGCCCGCCGCGTGCACGTCCGCGGCGACCTTCGCCCAGCCCGCGAGCTGCTCCTCGCCGTGGAAGCGCGGGACGCGGTTGCTCTCCCCCGCCGAGTCATGGCCGACGTAGGTGCCCTCGGTGACGATCAGACCGACGCCCGCGGCGGCGCGGCGCGCGTAGTACGACGCCACGTCCGCGCCCGGGATGCCGCCCGGGGAGAAGTTGCGGGTCATCGGCGCCATGACGATGCGGTTCGGGACGGTCAGGCCGTTGATCGTGATCGGCCGCGAGAGGACCTCGGCGGCGCGGGAGGCGGGGACGGTCACGTGGGGGCACTCCTCGGGGACGGTCCGTCCGGCACCGGTACCGGTCGGTATGTGCATGCGCATGGGATACGCATGTAGGAGTCAACCACCTCGTCCGCCACAGACATTCCGTCAGCCCTGTGATCCCGGACACGCGGGGCAAGGCCCGCACCGCGGCAGAAAGCCCGAGGGCGGCACCCCCTGTGCAGGGAGTGCCGCCCTCGGCAAGGACGTTGATCAACCGTCAGGTCGATCAGAAGTCCATGTCACCGCCCGGCATGCCGCCGCCGGCCGGGGCAGCGCCCGCCTTCTCCGGCTTGTCGGCGATGACGGCCTCGGTGGTGAGGAAGAGCGCGGCGATGGACGCGGCGTTCTGCAGGGCAGAGCGCGTGACCTTCGCCGGGTCGATGATGCCCTCGGCAATCATGTCGACGTACTCACCGGTGGCCGCGTTGAGGCCCCAGCCCACGGTGAGGTTGCGGACCTTCTCGACCACGACGCCACCCTCGAGACCACCGTTGACGGCGATCTGCTTGAGGGGGGCCTCCAGGGCGAGCTTCACGGCGTTGGCGCCGGTCGCCTCGTCACCCGTCAGCTCGAGCTTCTCGAACACCGCGGAGGCCTGGAGCAGGGCCACGCCACCACCGGCGACGATGCCCTCCTCGACGGCCGCCTTGGCGTTGCGCACGGCGTCCTCGATGCGGTGCTTGCGCTCCTTGAGCTCGACCTCGGTCGCGGCACCGGCCTTGATGACGGCGACGCCACCGGCGAGCTTGGCCAGGCGCTCCTGGAGCTTCTCGCGGTCGTAGTCCGAGTCGCTGTTCTCGATCTCGGCGCGGATCTGGTTGACGCGACCGGCAACCTGGTCCGCCGAGCCCGAGCCGTCGACGATCGTCGTCTCGTCCTTGGTGATGACGACCTTGCGGGCGCGGCCCAGGAGGTCCAGGGTCGCGTTCTCCAGCTTGAGGCCGACCTCCTCGGAGATGACCTCGCCGCCCGTGAGGATGGCGATGTCGCCGAGCATGGCCTTGCGACGGTCACCGAAGCCCGGAGCCTTGACGGCGACGGACTTGAAGGTGCCGCGGATCTTGTTGACGACCAGGGTCGACAGGGCCTCGCCCTCGACGTCCTCGGCGATGATCAGCAGCGGCTTGCCCGACTGCATGACCTTCTCCAGGAGCGGGAGCAGGTCCTTGACGGAGCCGATCTTGGAGTTGGCGATGAGGATGTACGGGTCGTCGAGCGACGCCTCCATCCGCTCCATGTCGGTGGCGAAGTACGCCGAGATGTAGCCCTTGTCGAAGCGCATACCCTCGGTGAGCTCGAGCTCCAGACCGAAGGTCTGGGACTCCTCGACGGTGATGACGCCTTCCTTGCCGACCTTGTCCATCGCCTCGGCGATGAGCTCGCCGATCTGGGTGTCGGCGGCGGAGATGGAGGCCGTCGAAGCGATCTGCTCCTTGGTCTCGACATCCTTCGCCTGCTCGAGCAGGGCACCGGAGACAGCCTCGACGGCCTTCTCGATACCGCGCTTGAGAGCCATCGGGTTGGCACCGGCGGCCACGTTGCGCAGACCCTCGCGCACCAGGGCCTGGGCCAGGACGGTCGCGGTCGTCGTGCCGTCGCCGGCTACGTCGTCCGTCTTCTTCGCGACTTCCTTGACCAGCTCGGCGCCGATCTTCTCGTACGGGTCCTCGAGCTCGATCTCCTTGGCGATGGAGACACCATCGTTGGTGATCGTGGGGGCGCCCCACTTCTTCTCGAGGACGACGTTGCGGCCCTTGGGGCCGAGCGTCACCTTGACGGCGTCCGCGAGCTGGTTCATGCCGCGCTCGAGGCCGCGCCGCGCCTCCTCGTCGAACGCGATGATCTTGGCCATGTGAAGTGGTCCCTCCAGGACTGGGGGTGATTCCTTCGGACCGCGCCCGCGCCCGCGACGGACGGCTCGCACACCTCGTGGTTCCTTGCCCCACCTGGCCTGCGGGCCTCACCGACCCGGTCCTTCTTGTCACTCTCACCTTCAGAGTGCTAACGCCAATGATTAGCACTCGACCCCTGCGAGTGCAAGCGCCTCTCAGGGATCGTCCAGGTCCCGCACGGGTTCCGGGCAGCTGCCGGACGGGTCCCGGGCAGGTACCGGAGGGGGTCCGGACATGCCGGAGGGCCCGTACCCATGACTCCCCATGGGGTACGAGCCCTCCGAAAAAGAACGAAGAACGACGCTGCAGTTACCCGGCGCGTGCTTCAGCCTGTCGCAAGGCGAACCATGTCCGCCTGCGGCCCCTTCTGGCCCTGCGAGATCTCGAAATCGACCCGCTGACCTTCCTCGAGGGTGCGGTAGCCGTCCATCTGAATCGCGCTGTAGTGGACGAATACATCCGCACCACCGTCGACCGCGATGAAGCCGTACCCCTTCTCCGCGTTGAACCACTTGACGGTGCCCTGAGCCATGCCTAACTCCCCTATTACTGGCCCTTGCACAGATCCACACTTCATGGATCCGGGTCAGACCTCACCCCCCACGGATTGGGGGCGTGCGCCGGAACGCGTCGACCGCGGCTGAATGTATCTGTCCAACTGCCGTCTGCAACAGGTCAATCGGACGAGAATTCTGGACGCGAAGGGTCCGGAATGTAGTGAGAATTCGCCCGAATTCTGGGCAAGTCGGGCTCCACAAAAGGAGCAAAGTTCACAAAAGAACCACACACTTTGGCTACTTCTCGCCGCATCCGGAGCAAGAACTCATATGCGGGTGGCATGAAGGGTGAAGCGGGTTCCCCAACTGTACCGCGCTCAACCATAGAGAATTGCCCCCTCCGCTTCTCTCACGGAGGGGGCAATTCGATGAACTCTTGGTAATCGGCCTTACCGAGGGTAACGACCGGGGCTCCGTCAGCCTCCGGCGACGGCCGGAATGATCGAGACTCCGGCCCCGTCCGGAGTGGCCGTTTCCAGGCCCTGCTCGAAGCGGACGTCGTCGTCGTTGACGTACACGTTGACGAAACGGCGCAGCTTGCCCTGGTCGTCCAGGACGCGGGCCGCGATACCGGTGTGGTTCTTCTCGAGGTCGGCGATGACCTCGGCGAGGGTCGCGCCCTCGGCGGCGACCTCGGCCTGTCCGCCGGTGTAGGTGCGCAGGATGGTGGGGATGCGGACGTTGACGCTCACGGTTGAACCTCCGGTCGGGGTTGCGGGGGCCTAGAGGAGGCCGGCCTCGCGGAACGAGTCGAGATTGGGGCGGATGGTCGCGGTGAGCCCCGTACCCGCCACCGCATCCAGGGTCTTCAGTCCGTCGCCCGTGTTCAGCACAACGGTGGTCAGTGCCGGGTCCAGCAGGCCGTTCTCGATCAGCTTCTTGGTGACACCGACCGTCACACCGCCCGCGGTCTCCGCGAAGATGCCCTCGGTCCGCGCCAGCAGCTTGATCGCGTCCACGACCTGCTCGTCGTTGACGTCCTCCACCGCACCGCCGGTACGGCGCGCGATGTCCAGGACGTACGGCCCGTCCGCCGGGTTGCCGATGGCGAGGGACTTGGCGATGGTGTTCGGCTTCTGCGGCCGCACCACGTCGTGGCCCGCCTTGTAGGCGACGGAGACCGGCGAGCAGCCCTCGGCCTGGGCACCGAAGATCCGGTACGGCCTGTCCTCGACGAGCCCGAGCTTGATCAGCTCCTGGAGCCCCTTGTCGATCTTCGTGAGCTGCGAGCCGGAGGCGATCGGCACGACCAGCTGGTCGGGGAGCCGCCAGCCGAGCTGCTCGCAGATCTCGTACGCCAAAGTCTTGGAGCCCTCGGCGTAGTAGGGCCGCAGGTTGACGTTGACGAAGCCCCAGCCCTCGCCGGCCGGGTCGCCGATCAGCTCGGAGCAGAAGCGGTTCACGTCGTCGTAGTTGCCCTCGATGCCGACGAGCTCGCCGCCGTAGATCGCGGCCATGACGATCTTGCCCTGCTCCAGGTCGTGCGGGATGAACACGCAGGACCGGAAGCCGGCCCGGGCGGCGGCGGCGCCGACGGCACCGGCCAGGTTGCCCGTGGAGGAGCAGGAGAGGGTGGTGAAGCCGAAGGCGCGCGCGGCCTCCAGGGCCTGGGCGACGACGCGGTCCTTGAAGGAGTGCGTCGGGTTGCCGGAGTCGTCCTTCACATACAGACCGCCGGTGACACCGAGTTCGCGGGCCAGGTTGTCGGCCTTGACGAGCTGGGTCCAGCCCGGGTTGATGTTGGGCTTGTCGGCCACGTCCGCGGGGACGGGCAGCAAGGGCGCGTAGCGCCAGATGTTCGCGGGTCCCGCCTCGATCTGCTTGCGGAGTTCCTCGGTGTCGTAGGCCGAGAAGTCATAGGCGATCTCGAGCGGGCCGAAACACTCCTCGCACGCGAAGACCGGGCCGAGGGGGACGCGGTGACCGCACTCGCGGCAGCTGAGCGCCGCGGCCGGGCCGAGGTCTACGGTGGTTTCGGTGGTGCTTGCAACAGTCTGCGCAGCCATGAGAGGCGAGGCCCTTTCCTCATCTTCCTCACGACGCATCTCGCCGTGAGACGGATTTGGCACCTTCCCGAGTCGGGAGCCTCACGCGCGTGAGAAACCGACTGGAGGGTTGCCGGGGCTTCATCGGGCCGTATCCCTCTGCCCCTCTGGATGAGCGGTATGAAGTTGTGTGAACGGCGGGCCACCCTCGACATGCGATGGTCATCCGCGTTGTTCAAGACTGTAACCGACGACCAGGACAGTTGAGATAGTCGTCCGGTCCGCGAGATGGATCACATGCTGATACGCATACTCGCCGAGAGAACGCAGAGGAGCCGCGCACTGTGCTGAACGAAGTCGAGCGCTGGCTGACCACCCGGTCCTGGTCCCTGACCGATCGCCCGCTCCACCAGCTCCTGGCCGCCAAGCAACGCACGAACCAGTCGGTCAGCGTCGTACTGCCCGCACTCAACGAGGAGGAGACGGTCGGTGACATCGTCTCCGTGATCCGTCACGACCTCATGCAGCAGGTCCCCCTCGTCGACGAGATAGTCGTCGTCGACTCGGGCTCCACCGACCGTACATCGCAGGTCGCCGCCGCGGCCGGGGCGACCGTCGTCCACCGCGACGACATCCTGCCCCGTCTCCCGGCCGTGCCCGGCAAGGGCGAGGTGCTGTGGCGCTCGCTGCTGGTGACCCGCGGTGACATCGTCTGCTTCATCGACGCCGACCTGAAGGAGTTCTCCTCCGACTTCGTCTCCGGGATCGTGGGCCCGCTGCTCACCGACCCCGCCGTCGACCTCGTCAAGGGCATGTACGACCGTCCCCTGGGCGGCGCGGCGGGCCAGGGCGGCCGGGTGACCGAGCTGATGGCGCGCCCGCTGCTGAACATGCACTGGCCCCAGCTGGCCGGCTTCGTCCAGCCGCTGGGCGGCGAGTACGCGGCCCGCCGCTCCCTGCTGGAACAGCTGCCGTTCCCGGTGGGCTACGGCGTCGAGCTCGGCATGCTGGTCGACGCGCTGCATCTGGTGGGCCTGGACGCGCTGGCCCAGGTCGACGTGGGCGTGCGCAAACACCGCCACCAGGACGGACAGGCCCTGGGCCGGATGTCCGCCGCGATCTACCGCACTGCCCAGCTGCGGCTGGCGCGCGGCCACCTCATCCGCCCCTCCCTCACCCAGTTCGAGCGGGGCGCGGACGGCTTCGAGCCGCGGACGTACTCCGTGGACACGGAGGAGCGCCCGCCGATGGTGGAGATCGTGGAGTACGCGTCCCGGAAGGTCGCCTGAGGGCGGCCGTATTACGGCGCCCACAAGCCCGTATACAGCGAACCGCACGTTTGAGCGTTTCCGGGTCGGGCTAAGTTGAGGCGTATGGCTTCCACGCAGTCCGACCAGGGTGCCCGGGTGCTCGTCGCGTCCAACCGCGGCCCGGTCTCGTACGAGGTGCAGGAGAACGGCTCGCTGTCCGCGAAGCGCGGTGGCGGCGGGCTGGTCTCCGGCCTCTCCGCGATCGGGTCGGACGCGGACTCGCTGTGGGTGTGCTCGGCACTCTCCGACGGCGACCGCGAGGCCGTGCGGCGCGGGGAGGGAGAGCAAGGCGTCCGGATGCTCGACATCCCGGCGGACGTGCACGCGGACGCGTACAACGGCATCGCGAACTCGGCCCTGTGGTTCGTCCACCACATGCTGTACCAGACCCCGCTGGAGCCGGTCTTCGACGCGGAGTTCCGGCGCCAGTGGGCGTCGTACGAGACGTACAACCGCGCCTTCGCCGAAGCACTGGCCGAGGAGGCGGGGCAGGGCGCGGCGGTCGTGGTGCAGGACTACCACCTGACGCTGGTGCCCGGGATGCTGCGCGAGCTGCGCCCCGACCTGCGGATCGGCCACTTCTCGCACACCCCGTGGGCGCCCCCGGAGTACTTCCGGATGCTGCCGGACGACATCGCCGAGAAGGTCCTGCGGGGCATGCTGGGCGCGGACCGGCTGGGGTTCCTGACCCGGCGGTGGGCGTCGGCGTTCGAGGCGTGCGCGGAGCAGCTCGTCGGCGGCCTCGGGGACACCCGGATCGGTGTGCACGGGCTCGGGGCGGACGCGGACTTCCTGCGCAAGCGCTCGCACGAGACGGACGTGGACGAGCGGCTGGCGGCGCTGCGGGCGGAGGTCGGCGAGGGCCGCAGGACGATCGTCCGGGTCGACCGCACCGAACTGTCCAAGAACATCGTCCGGGGCCTGCTGGCGTACCGGCAGCTGCTCGACGACCGTCCCGAGTGGCGGGAGCGGGTCGTCCACGTGGCGTTCGCCTACCCGTCGCGGCAGGACCTCGCGGTGTACCGGGAGTACACGGCGGAGGTCCAGCGGGTCGCGGAGGAGATCAACTCGGTGTACGGCACACCGGGCTGGACACCGGTCGTCCTGCACGTGAAGGACGACTTCGCGCGCTCGCTGGCCGCCTACCGGCTGGCCGACGTGGCGCTGGTCAACCCGATCCGGGACGGGATGAACCTGGTCGCGAAGGAGGTGCCGGTCGTGTCGGACGAAGGATGCGTGCTGGTGCTGTCGCGGGAGGCGGGGGCGTACGAGGAGCTCGGCGAGGACGCGATCGTGGTCAACCCCTACGACGTGGTCGGTACGGCGGAAGCCCTGCACGAGGCGTTGACCCTGCCGGTGGAGGAGCGGGCCTCGCGGACCAAGAGGCTGGCCGCGGCGGCGACGGCGCTGCCGCCGGCCCAGTGGTTCCTGGACCAGCTGCACGCGCTCGACGCCGATCAGCCCAGCTGAGCGGCGAGCGCCCGCAGCAGCCCTACGACACCCTGCGGACCGTCGACGACGAGATCGGCCCGCTCCTTCAGCTCGGGAACCTCCTCGCTGCCGGCGCTGCACACCAGCAGGCCGGGGACGCCGTCGGAGCGGAGCTTGTCGACGGCGGAGTACGCGGGGAGGTCGCCCAGGTCGTCGCCCGCGTACAGCACGGCCTCGGCGCCCAGCTCACGGACGTACTCCGTCAGGGCCACGCCCTTGTCCATGCCGGGCGGCCGCAGTTCCAGCACCAGCCGGCCCGGTTCGACGATGAGGCCGTGGCGGGTGGCGAGGTCGGTGAGGGGTGCGCTCAGGGCGTCGAAGGCGGCCTGGGGGTCTGCGGCACGGCGGGTGTGGACGGCGAGGGCGCGGCCCTTCTCCTCGATCCACGTGCCCTGCCAGGCGCCGATCCGGTCGAGGAACCCGGGCAGTTCGGCGCGGGCGTGGGCGACGCCGGGGTGGGGCGGTGGGGCGGTGATGTCGCCGGTGGCGGCGTCCCAGCGTTCGGCGCCGTAGTGGCCGAGGACGACGAGGTGGTCGAGTCCCGGTGTCCCGTCGAATCCGCCGAGCCGTACGGCCACGCCGGGCGGGCGGCCGGTGATCACCGCGACGGAGGCGACCTTCGGGGCCAGTGCGGCGAGCGCGGACGCGGCCTGCGGGTGGGCGCGGGCCTGCTCGGGGTCCGCCACGATCGGCGCGAGCGTCCCGTCGAAGTCGAACGCGACGACGGCTCTGCCGGGCCGGCTGAGAATGGCGTCCAGTCCGTCGCGCCCGACCTGAGTGACCGGCGTCGGCAGCGACTCGTCCATGACGTGCGTGTGGGAGCCCATACGCCGACCCTAATGTCTTCGCCCCCGCCGCCCCTACCCGTCCCGTCCCTGGGGGCTGCCGCCCCCAGACCCCCGCTTCGGCCCTGAAGGGGCCTCGTCCTCAAACGCCGGACGGGCTGGAATGCAGTGACCGGCGATGTGAAGCGGACGGTCCGTGAATTTCAGCCCCTCCGGCGTTTGAGGAGCGGGGGTCCAGGGGGCAGCGCCCCCTGGGAGCGGGGTCGAAGGGGCGGCATGCCCCTGGGGATGGGACGGGTAGGGGCGGCGGGGGCGAGGAAACCCGAGGGTCACCTCTCCGATCTGCGGGAATCTCTCACCCGGCGTAGGCGGTTCACCGTGACCGGGTCGAAGGCGAGGGCTCGTGGGTCGTCGAGGAGGGCGTTCAGGAGCTGGTAGTAGCGAACCGGGACCAGGCCCAGTTCCTCCCGTATCGCCCGCTCCTTCGCCCCCGGCCCGGCGAACCCCCGCCGCTCGAGGACGAGGATCGCCCGCTCCCGGGCCCCGAGCCCGTCCTGGTCGTCCATGCCCCGCACGGTAGCCGCCGCCACCGACAACGCCTACTCCCCGCTCTCCGCCTGCAACGCCGTCGACTGAAGCCCGGCGAGGACCTCCGTAGGGCTGCCGCCGGACACCACCGCGCTCCCGATCCGCTTCTTCACCGCCTCGCTCACCGTGGCCCAGGACGTCCGCCCGACCGGATACAGCTCGGACAGCGGAAGCTCCTCCAGGAACGGCCGCAGGTCCTTGTCCCGCGCGGCCGTGCTCATGACGCCGGACGCGGACGCGGTGACCGGCAGCAGGTCGTACTCGCGCGAGAAGGCGAGGACGTTCTTCTCGTCGTAGACGAAGTCGAGGAAGTCCCCGACCTGCTCGGCGTGGCCGTTCTGCTTGAAGGCCGTCATCCAGTCGGCGACGCCCATGGAGACCTTGGTCTGGCCGTCGACCCCGGGCATCGGCACCATGCCGAACTTCACGCCCTTCTTGGCGGCCATCTGCATCAGGGTGGGGTGTCCGTTGAGCATCCCGACCTGCCCGTTCGCGAACGCGGCGAACGCGTCGGCCCGGTTCAGCCTCCCCGGCGCGACGGGCCCGGTCAGTCCCTTGCCGACGAGGTCGTCCTTGAGCCAGGTGAGAGTGGCGACGTTCTCGGCGGAGTCGATGCCGTACGACGTGCCGAGGTTCTCGGTGTAGCCGCCCCCGCCGCTGAGCAGCCACTGCATGGTCTCGGCCTGCGCCTCCTCCGACCCGAGCGGGAGGGCGTACGGGTACTTCACCCCGTCCGCCTTGAGCGCGGCGGCGTCCGCGGCGAGCTGGTCCCAGGTCTTCGGCGCGCTGAGGCCGGCCTCGGCGAAGAGGGTCTTGTTGTAGAAGAGCAGCCGGGTGGAGGCCGCGAACGGCATGCCGTACTGCGTCCCGTCCACCTCCCCCGCGGAGGCGAACTGCGCGGCGAAGTCGGCCTGCGTGGAGATGGAGAGCAGTTCGTCGGCCGAGTAGAGGAGGTCGTCGGCCGCGTAGTCGGCGTACGCGCCGATCTGCGCCATGTCGGGCGCGTTCCCGGCGGCGACCATCTCCTTGACCTTGCGGTCGACGTCGTTCCAGGAGTAGACGCTGACGTCGACCGTCACGTTCGGGTGCTTCTTCTCGTACTGCTGGACGAGCCCGTCCCAGTACTTCTGCGAGCTGTTGGCCTCGCTGTCCCCGTAGTCGGCGGCGACCAGCCTCAGCGTCACCTCGTCGGAGTCCGCCCCGGCTCCGCAGCCGCCGAGTACCGCCGTCATGCCCAGTGCGGACACCACCGCGATCGTTCCTGTCCTACGCCGCTGCACTGCCGAGCCCCACATCGTCATCGTCGAAACTTTCGAAAGGTCAGACATAAGGTCTACACCACGTAAGTGGACTAGACCTCTCACGGGTCGCCGGGCCACACTACCCCCGTGAGACATGTCATCGCCCTCGATGTGGGCGGCACCGGAATGAAGGCCGCCCTCGTCGGCGCCTCCGGCGAGCTGCTCCACCAGGCTCGCCGGGCGACCGGCCGTGAGCGCGGCCCGGACGCGGTCGTCGAGGGCATCCTCGGCTTCGCCGCCGACCTGCGCGCGTACGGCGCCGAGCACCTCGGCGAGCCCGCGTCCGCCGCCGGCGTCGCCGTCCCCGGCATCGTCGACGCCGAGCACGGCATCGCCGCCTACGCCGCCAACCTCGGCTGGCGCGACGTACCGCTGCGCGCGCTGCTCACCGAAAGGCTCGGGGGCGTCCCCGTCGCCCTCGGCCACGACGTCCGCACCGGTGGTCTCGCCGAGGGTCGCATCGGCGCCGGCCGGGGCGCCGACCGCTTCCTCTTCGTCCCCCTGGGCACCGGCATCGCGGGCGCCATCGGCATCGCCGGCCGGGTGGAGGCGGGCGCGCACGGCTTCGCGGGCGAGATCGGCCACATCGTCGTACGCCCCGGCGGCACCCCCTGCCCCTGCGGCCAGCACGGCTGTCTGGAGCGGTACGCCTCCGCGGCGGCCGTCAGCGAGGCATGGGCCGCCGCCTGCGGGGACCCGGACGCGGACGCGGCGGACTGCGCGAAGGCGGTGCGCTCCGGGGACCCCCGTGCCGTACAGGTCTGGCAGAACGCGGTCGACGCCCTCGCCGACGGCCTGGTCACCGCCCTCACCCTCCTGGACCCCCGCACCCTGATCATCGGTGGCGGCCTGGCCGAGGCAGGGGAAACCTTGTTCACACCACTGCGGGACGCCGTCCGGCGGCGGATCACCTTCCAAAAGCTGCCGACGATCGTCCCGGCTGCCCTGGGCGACACGGCGGGTTGCCTGGGCGCAGGCCTGCTGGCCTGGGATCTCCTCGACACAACGGACCGTACGGAGGTAACCCCCTGATGGCAACGCCGCTAGGGGCGCGGGGAACTGCGCGACCAGCCACATCGAGCCCGCACCCCGCGACGGACAAGTCCCCCCTCGTCCTGTCCGGCGCGACGGTCGTCCTCCCCACCGGAACCGTCACAGACGGCCGAGTGATCGTCGACGGCACCCGCATCGCCGGCAGCGCACCGGACCACGCCCAGGTCATCGACGTAACCGGCTACACCCTGGTCCCCGGCTTCGTCGACATCCACAACCACGGCGGCGGCGGAGCCTCGTTCACCTCAGGCACCGCCGATGACGTACTCCACGGCATCCACACCCACCGCCTCCACGGCACCACCACCCTCGTCGCCTCCACCGTCACCGGCGACATGGACTTCCTGGCCCAGCGGGCGGGCCTGCTGTCCGAGCTCGCCGAGCAGGGCGACATCGCCGGCATCCACTTCGAGGGCCCCTTCATCTCCCCCTGCCGCAAGGGCGCCCACTCCGAGGAGCTGCTGCGCGACCCGGACCCGGCGGAGGTCCGCAAGCTGATCGACGCGGCGCGCGGCAAGGCCAGGATGGTCACCCTCGCCACCGAACTCCCCGGCGGCATCGACTCCGTACGCCTGCTCGCCGAACACGGCGTCATCGCGGCGATCGGCCACACGGACGCGACGTACGAGCAGACGGTGGAGGCGATCGACGCGGGCGCGACCGTCGCGACGCACCTGTTCAACGCCATGCCCACGCTCGGCCACCGCACCCCGGGCCCGATCGCCGCCCTCCTGGAGGACGAGCGCATCACGGTCGAACTCATCAACGACGGCACCCACCTCCACCCGGCCGCCCTCCAGCTGGCCTTCCACCACGCGGGCGCGGACCGGGTCGCGTTCATCACGGACGCGATGGACGCGGCCGGTTTCGGCGACGGCCGCTACATGCTCGGCCCGCTGGAGGTCGAGGTCAGCGAGGGCGTGGCGCGGCTCGTGGAGGGCGGTTCGATCGCGGGCTCCACGCTCACCCAGGACCGCGCGTTCCAGCGGGCGGTGACGGTCGACCGGCTGTCCGTCGAGGACACCGTCGCGGCCCTCTCCGCCAACCCGGCCCGGCTGCTGGGGATGTACGACACGATCGGCTCGCTGGAGCCGGGCAAGTACGCCGACCTGGTACTTCTTGACCATCAATTCGCCCTCAAAGGCGTGATGCGACGCGGTGAATGGGTGGTCGATCCCCAACTGGGCTGATGTGTCCACCTGTTGAGGCGGCGGCCGTCCTGGGAGACTGGGAGGGCCGCCGTCCGTTTGGCGTGATCAGCTCGCCGGACGGACGGTCACAGCGAGTCCGTTCCGCGTTTCTTTCCTCGGGGGAGGTCGATCCAGGTGATCCTCACGGTCACGCTGAACACCGCTCTCGACATCACCTATCGCGTGCCGGACCTCAGGCCGCACGCCTCCCACCGGGTCTTGGAGGTGACGGAACGCCCGGGCGGCAAGGGCCTGAACGTGGCCCGGGTGCTCGCGGCCCTCGGTCACGAGGTGACGGTCACCGGCTTCGCCGGCGGCGCCACGGGCCGAGTCGTCCAGGAGCAGCTCACGACGGCACCCGGCGTGGTGGACGCGCTCGTCCCGGTCACCGGCGCGACCCGGCGCACGATAGCGGTGGTGGACGAACAGAGCGGCGACACCACCCAGTTGAACGAGCCCGGGCCGACCGTCACACCCGCCGAGTGGTCCGCCTTCCAGGAGGCGTACGAGGATCTGCTCCCGTCGATGGCCGCGGTCGCCCTGTGCGGCAGCCTGCCGCCGGGGGTGCCGGTGGGGGCGTACGCGGGGCTGGTGCGGACGGCTCGCGCGGCCGGGGTGCCGGTCCTCCTCGACACCAGCGGCGAAGCCCTGCGGCGCGGGGTCGCGGCCCGCCCGGACATCATCAAGCCGAACGCCGACGAGCTGGCCGAACTGACGGGCTCCCACGAGCCGTTGCGCGCCACGCAGGACGCGCGGCGGCGGGGCGCCCGGGCGGTCGTCACGTCTCTCGGTGCGCAGGGTCTCCTCGCCGCGTCCCCCGAGGGCCGCTGGCGCGCCACCCCGCCGTCCCGTGTGCACGGCAATCCGACGGGCGCCGGGGACTCCGCGGTCGCGGGGCTGCTGTCGGGGCTGGTCGAGCAGCTGCCGTGGCCGGACCGGCTGGCCCGCGCGGTCGCACTGTCGGCGGCGACGGTACTGGCGCCGGTGGCGGGCGAGTTCGACCCGTCCGCCTACGAGGAGTTGCGGGGGCGGGTCGCGGTGACGACTGAGGTCACCGCGGCCTGACTACTCGACCCAGCCCTTGACGAGCCACATCTGGTCGAGCAGGGCGTCGCACTGGTTGCCCTGCTCGCAGGAGACCTTGATGGTGTTCGAGCCCTTGTTGAGCTGGACGTAGTTGTAGGTCTGCGTCCAGCCCTTGGTGTAGTCGCCCTCGGCCGCGTGCGCGTAGTTGTCCATGCCGACCGGCGTCGTGGAGGCCGTGCCGTTGACGCTGAGGGTGGCGGTGGCGTCCTTGCCGGGGACGCTGTACCCGACGTACAGCGTGTACTTGCCGGTCTTGGGGATACCGCTGACGTTCCACGTGACCGAGGCGCCGACGGCGTTGAAGCCGTTGAGGTAGACACCGCCGCCCGCCTTGGCGCCCTTGATGTCCGTCGCCGTGGTCACACCGGGGCTGAGCGAGAGGGCCTTGGCGTCGATCTTCGGCAGGTCCTCCTCGTCGGACGCCGCGCTGCTGGCGGCCTGGCTCGGCTCGCTGCTCTGCTGGGACGAGGGTGTGGCGGAGGCCTCGTTGCCGGAGGCGTCGTCGTCGCCGTTGCCGCCCAGCATCGCCACCCCGATGCCGATGACGACCGCGGCGACCACCGCGATGGCACCGATCAGCAGACCCTTGGTGTTGGGACCCCGGCCGCGACCGCCACCGCTGTACCCCTGCTGCGGGTGCTGGCTGGTGGGGGCGCCGCCCGGGAAGGTCTCCGGCGCCGCGTAGTGCGCGCTGTGGGGCTGGCCGTGGGCGCCCTGCTGCTGCGGCACCTGGCCGTACGGCGCGGTGGCCTGCTGCTGCGGCTGCCCGTACTGGCGCTGGCCGACCGCGCGCACCCGGTTGACGGAGCCCGGATAGCCGTAGCCGCCGGAGGGCGGCTGGGCTCCGTTGGCCTGTCCGTCGGCGTAGAGGTAGCCGAACGGGTCGTCGTCCTCGGGCGGCGTGTTCGCGCCGGTGGTGCCGGACGTCATCCCAGGTACTCCTCAGCAGGTGCGGGGACGGATGCGGTACGCGTGGTGAATGGCGAGCCTACCCGCTCCTGCTGCCCCAAACGGGTGACTCGGATCGCATCAGCTCGCTGACCTGGGGATCATCCCGCGCGTCTGTGTTGTTTGGGACGAGATCGTTTCTCTACGTACATCCGCTCGTCGGCGGACTTCAGCACTTCGTCCGCCGTCATCCCGCAGTGCGCCCAGCCGATGCCGAAGCTGGCGCCGACGCGGACGGCCCGGCCCTCGGCGCGGATGGGCTGGATGATCTCGTTGCGCAGGCGTACGGCGAGGTCGGCGGCGTCCGCGCGGCCCAGGCCGTCGGCGAGGATCACGAACTCGTCGCCGCCGAGGCGGGCCACGGTGTCGCCGTCGCGGACCTGCCGGGACAGCCTGCGGGCGACCTCGATGAGGACCGCGTCACCGGCGTTGTGCCCGAACCGGTCGTTGATCGACTTGAAGCCGTCGAGGTCGCAGAAGAGGACCGCGAGCCCCTTGGTGCCGTCGTCGAGCTCACCCTCGGGGGCGACGGTGTGCACATGGTGGTCGAAGGCGGTGTCGAACGCCTCGGCGCCGGGCCGGAAGTCGAAGCCGTGGCCGTTGGCGTCGTAGGCGGGGTGGCCGAAGGCCGCGTCGATGGATTCGAGGGCGGCGTGGGTGGGGCGCTTGCACAGCCGCGCGGAGAGCCGGGCGCGCAGCTCGGCGGAGTTCGGCAGGCCGGTGAGGGAGTCGTGGGAGGCACGGTGGGCGAGCTGGAGCTCGCGGCGCTTGCGGTCCTCTATGTCCTCGACATGGGTGAGGAGAAACCGGGGGCCGTCCGCGGCGTCGGCGACGACGGAGTTGCGGAGCGAGACCCACAGGTAGGTGCCGTCGCGGCGGCCCAGGCGCAGCTCCGCGCGGCCGCCCTCCGCCGAGGTTCTCAGCAGTGTCCCTATGTCCTCGGGGTGGACCAGGTCGGAGAAGGAGTAGCGGCGCATCGCGGAGGCGGGACGGCCCAGGAGGCGGCACAGGGCGTCGTTGGTCCGCAGGATCCGGCCGTGCTGGTCGCCGCCCATCTCGGCGATGGCCATGCCGGAGGGGGCGTACTCGAAGGCCTGCCGAAAGCTCTCTTCACTCGCCCTGAGTGCCTGCTGTTCGCGCTCGAGCCGGACCAGCGCGCGCTGCATGTTGGCGCGCAGGCGCGCGTTGCTGATCGCGATGGCGGCCTGGAAGGCGTACATCTGGAGCGCTTCGCGTCCCCAGGCGCCCGGCCGGCGGCCGTTGCGGGGCCGGTCCACGGAGAGCACGCCGATCAGCTCACCGCAGGCGGCGCCGCCCACGCCGGGCGTGAACATGGGGGCGAAGAGCCGGTCGGAGGGGTGCCACTCGTCCTCGAAGCGGGGCGCGGGGCCGTCGGTGTACCACTGCGGTACGTCGTCGTCGTCGAGGATCCAGCCCTCGGTGTGCGGGATGAAGACCAGGTCGCCCCAGTTCTCACCCATGCTCAGGCGGCGCTCCCAGGAGTCACGGGAGCCGACCCGGCCGGTGATGAGGGCCTCGGCGGCGGGGTTGCCCGCGAAGGCGGCGACGACGAGGTCGCCGTCGGGGCGGACGAGGTTGACGCACGCCAGCTCGTAGCCGAGGCCGGTGACCACTCCGTCGGCGACGGTCTGCAGGGTGTCCGCCAGGGAGCGGGCGGTGTTCATGTCCGCCATGACCTGATGCAGTTGTCGCAGAGTCGCAAGACGGACGTAGGGCTCCGACTCGGTCTCCATGCTCGCCCTCCCCCCGAGACCTCGCAGCGAATCAAGGGTTCTCATCGGCGTATCGTTCTGGCAGCTTCCCCGCCACTGAATCACAGCGCGCTGCCCACTCGGTACACAGGGTCAACAATTAGTACCTCTTGTGACTCAAGTCACAGCGAAAGATGAACAATTGAGTGGGGTTTCTGCATTTTCCCTGTGCGTTTACTGAACGCAAACTTTGTGGGTTTGTGGAGGTTCACAGGGACGGGCTGGTAGGGGGTCCTAGGTCCGAGATCGGGCCCCGCCTCGGGCGGAGGTCCGATGCGGTCCGCCCCGGTCGGACACTAGCGTTTTCGACGTGCCGAACACTTCCCCGATCACCGCCGCCACCGCCTACGGGCATCCTGTGGGGGTGAGCAACGACGAGTTCCGCGCCGCCATGTCACGGCTGGCCGCGGGTGTGGTCCTGGTGACCGCCTACGAGCCCCCGCTCGACGACGAGGGGCCCAAGGGCGAGGACGTCGGCATGACGGCCACCGCCTTCATGTCGGTGTCCCTGGACCCGCCCCTGGTGATGGTCAGCCTGCGCGAGGGCTCCCGTATGGACGACCTCCTCGACGAACAGCCCCTGTGGGCCGTCTCGGTCCTCTCCGAGAGCCAGAGCCACATCGCCGGCCGCTTCGCCATGAAGGGCCGCATCAGCGACCGCCTCCTCTTCGAGGACGTCCCCCGCACCCGGGGCGAGGCCACCGGCTCCCTCCTGGTGAGCGGCGCCCTGGCCACCCTGGAGTGCCGAACGGAACAGCGGATACGCGCGGGCGACCACACCCTGGTGATCGGCCGGGTCCTGACGGCCGGGGTCCCGACCGCGGACGGAGGCCCGTTGACGTACTTCAGGGGCCGCTACCGCCGCCTGGACTGAGGGTGCACGGAGGCGGGGGCGGGAAGCGGGAGGGATCGGCAGATGTGTCCCAGGCCCGACGGCGGCCACCTGCGGTGAGGTGATGCCGACGGGAGTTGGGACACATCCGCCAATCAGTCCTTGCCTCGGCGGTGGCTAGAGGAGCTCGATGTTCAGGGCTGCCACTCGCTCGGGGGCGGACACCACGTCGATCACGGCGATCCGGTCCCGTACGAACGTGAAGGCCAGCGCACGCTCCACCCGGCCGTCCGCCAGCACCGCGAGTCCCGTGGCCCCGTCGACCAGCGCGGGGCGCGCGACCAGGGCGAGGCTCGCGAAGCTCGTCGCGCCCTTCGCCACCGCAAGGGCGCCCGCCGTGACACCGACCTCGGCGCGCGCCACGACGTCCGGGTCGAGCACCTCCACCAGCGCGTCGAAGTCGCCCCCGCGCGCGGCGGCCAGGAAGGCGTCGACGACCTCCCGCTGCCGGACCAGGTCCGCGTCGGGCGCCGGAGCGCCCTGCACCCGGCGCCGGGCCCGGCTGGCGAGCTGCCGCGCCGCGGCCGGCGTACGTCCCACGATGTCGGCGACATCCTCGAACGGCACCGCGAACAGGTCGTGCAGCACGAACGCCAGCCGTTCGGCGGGCGTCAGCGTCTCCAGTACGACGAGCAGCGCGACGCCGACCGAGTCGGCGAGCAGCGCGTCCTGCTCGGGGTCGGGCACCACGCCGGGCAGCGGTACGTCCGGCTCCAGCGGCTGCTCGGCACGCGCCTTGCGGGACCGCAGCATGTCCAGGCAGACCCGCCCGACGACCGTGGTCAGCCAGCCCCCGAGATTCTCCACCTGCCGGGTGTCGGAACGGCTCAGCCGGAACCACGCCTCCTGCACCGCGTCGTCCGCCTCCGCGCGTGACCCGAGCATGCGGTAGGCGACGGCGCTCAGATGCCCCCGGTGCGCCTCGAACCGCTCGGCAAGAAACTCACTCTCGCTCATCCGCCTCTGACCTCTCGTCGCGTCGCCGGGGTGGTCTCAACGCTCTGACGAAAGAGAGGACGCGGATGTGACAGGGGTACGCCTCGGCACAGGGGTACGCCTCGGCGCGCGCCGGCCCTAACCCCAGTCGCGGCCCGTCCTGCCCCGCTTCGTCTCCGCCCGCTGCTTCTTCTCGCGCAGGCGGCGTTCGTTGATGCCGCGCGGGATGCGGGTTGCCCTGCGGGGCTTGGGGGGCGGGGCGGTGGCCTCGGCCAGGAGGGCGGCCAGGCGTACGGCGGCGGTCTCGCGGTTGCGCCACTGGGAGCGGTGCTCGGAGGAGCGGACCGTGACGACGCCGTCGACGAGGCGGCCGGCCAGGCGTTCCAGGGCCCGCTGCTTCCACACCTCGGGCAGGGACTCCGTCTTGGCCAGGTCGAAGCGGAGCTCCACCTGCGAGTCGCTGGTGTTGACGTGCTGGCCGCCCGGTCCGGACGACCGCGAGAAACGCCACATGAGCTCGGCCTCGGGAAGGGAGACGGAGCCGCGGATGACGTGAGGACCGGACATGCCCCCTATGGTCGCGCGGCTGACCCGCACACGTCACGCGAATATCCCCGTCTCTGTGCTCGCGCCCCTCACTCCCGCTTGGTAAAGAAAGTAAAGGGAGGCGGAACCTTTGGTGCCCCTCTCCGCGTTCTTGGGGGTAGATGTAGCTTCAAGCCCGTACTGCCTGTGCAATGCATAACGAGGGAAGGATCCCAACCATGGCTGTAAGCCTGTCCAAGGGTGGCAACGTCTCGCTCAGCAAGGAGGCTCCGGGCCTGACTGCCGTCACCGTGGGCCTGGGCTGGGATGTCCGCACCACCACCGGCACGGAGTTCGACCTCGACGCCTCCGCGATCGCGGTCAACCCGACGGGCAAGGTCTACTCCGACGGCCACTTCGTCTTCTTCAACAACAAGCAGACGCCGGACCAGACCATCGTCCACACCGGTGACAACCGCACCGGCGAGGGCGCGGGCGACGACGAGGCGATCAACGTCAACCTGGCGGGCCTCCCGGCCGACGTCGACAAGATCGTCTTCCCGGTCTCGATCTACGACGCCGAGAACCGCTCGCAGAACTTCGGCCAGGTCCGCAACGCGTACATCCGCATCGTCAACCAGGCCGGCGGCGCCGAGATCGCGCGCTACGACCTGTCCGAGGACGCGGCCACCGAGACCGCCATGGTCTTCGGCGAGCTGTACCGCAACGGCGCCGAGTGGAAGTTCCGCGCCGTCGGCCAGGGCTACGCCTCGGGCCTCGCGGGCATCGCGTCGGACTTCGGCGTGTCCGTCTGACGTCTCACGGACACAGGCACACCACGCACCGCAGGAACCCCCGGCTTCACGGCCGGGGGTTCCTGCGTCGTGAGGGCCCTTGCAATGCGCGTGGCCGGGGTGCGTCGCGAGGTGTGCGGTGACGAGGCTGCGCATGACGTGTGCGCGATACGTTGCCCCGCATGATCCTCGCCCCCGTCCCCCTCACCCCCGACCACGACATCCCGGCCCCCGTCCTCACCGAACTCACCGCGCTCTACGCCGCCAACCGTGAGTTCCACGCGCTCAGCGGGGACTTCCCGGACCCGGACGACGTGCGCCCGGAGCAGGTGGCGGCAGCGCTGGCCGACGACCTCGCGGAGCCGGACGCCGAGGTGCTGCTCGCACGCAGCGAGGGGCGGCTCGTCGGGGTCGTGATCACCCTCGCCCACCATCCCGACCCGGCCGACCCTGACCCCTGGATCGGCCTGCTGATGGTGGACGCGGGCAGTCAACGCCAGGGGCACGGGCGGCGGTTGGCGTCCCTCGTCGAGGACCGTTTCCGCACGGCGGGCCGCGGCGCCGTGCGCCTCGCCGTCCTCGACACCAACCCCAGGGCCCTCGCCTTCTGGACCGCCCTCGGCTACGAGGTGATCGACCACCGCGAGGACCGCGCGCTCGGCCGCCCCTGCGCGGTCCTGCGCAAGCCGCTGCGCATCCCCCGCCGCGCCGCCCGGGTCGCCGTGCTCGACCCCGAGGGCGCCGTCTTCCTCCTGCGGTACGACAACGTCGAGGTCGGCGTGCACTGGGCCATGCCCGGCGGCGGCCTGGAGCCGCACGAGAGCCCCGTCGAGGGCGCCCTGCGCGAACTGCGCGAGGAGACCGGCTGGACGGACCTGACGGCGGGCGCGCTGCTGTGCACCTGGGAGCACGACTTCACGCACGCCCTGGCCGGCCCCGTCCACCAGCACGAGCACGTCTACGTCACCCACGGCCCGCGCCGCGAACCCACCGGCCCCCACCTCGCCGCCGCCCACGCCGAGGACCGCATCCTCACCTGGCGCTGGTGGACCCGGAAGGAACTCAGGTCGGCGACCGAGGCCATGTGGCCGCCGGACCTCGCACGCCGGCTCGACGCGTTCGACGCGTTCGACGGGGCATGATCCCGACGGCCCTGACCGGGCGGCTCAGCGGTGCTCCGGTTTCCCCTCCCCGTACAGCCACTGCGCCCAGATCGCGTCGAAGTCCTCGTCCGGCGCCTGCTTCTGCACATACGCCGTGAAGTCGGCGGTGTCCGCGTTGCCGTGGCGGTGGGCGGCCGTCCAGCCCTGGACGATGTCGTAGAAGGTGTCGTCGCCGACGGTCTGCCGGATCTTGTGGATCACCATCGCGGCGCGCTGGTAAATGGGGCCCTCGTCGGAGATGTGCGCGGCGCCGGCGGGCTTCGCCGGCGGGAAGGACCAGAGGTCCTCGAACCTGTCCTCGCCGTGGTCGTAGAGCGCGTCGAACGTCTCCTGGGCGCTGTCACCGCCCTCGTCCTCCTCCCACAGCCACTCCGCGTACGTCGCGAACCCCTCGTTGAGCCACATGTCCCGCCAGGATTTCGGCGTCACGGAGTTCCCGAACCACTGGTGCGCCAGCTCATGGACGAGGAGTTCGGTGTCCGGGGCGCCGGGGAAGAAGGGACGGTTCTGCGTCTCCAGCGCGTACCCGGCGTCGCGCTCGCCGCCGACGATCGCGCCGGTGGAGGAGAAGGGGTACGGGCCGAAGTTGTACTCCGCCCACTCCATGACCTCCGGCAGCCGGGCCAGCACCTTCGCGCTCGCCTTCGCCTGCCCCGGGGTGACGGCCGTGTACACCGGGAGGTCACCGGCGGTGGAGCGGCGCAGGTCGTAGTCGCCGACCGCGAGCGTGGCGACGTGGCTCGCCATGGGCTCGGTGGTGCGCCAGGTGAAGGTCGTACGGCCCTTGCTGGTCGTCTCGCCGGTCAACTCCCCGTTGGACACGGCCCGCAGGCCCTCCGGCACGGTGACCGCGATGTCGTACGACGCCTTGTCGCAGGGGTGGTGGCTGCCGGGGAACCACGCCATCGACCCCGTCGGCTCGCCGAGTCCGACCGCGCCGCTCTCCGTGTGCAGCCAGCCCTCCTCGGAGCCGTCCGGGTCGGTGATCGTCCGCGGGGTGCCGGAGTAGCGGACCCGCACCTCGAACGTCTCCCCCTGATCGAGCTCGTCCGCCGGGCGTACGGTCAGCTCCTGACCGGCGCGGTTCCAGCGGGCCTTCGCGCCCTCGACCGTGACCTCGTCGACGTCCAGGCCCTTCAGGTCCAGGTCGAAGGCGGACAGGTCCTGCGTGGCCCGGGCGGTGACGGTGGCCGTGCCGGACAGGTGCTCCGCGTCGGGGTCGTAGGACAGTCGCAGGGCGTAGTGCGTCACGTCGTAGCCGCCGTTGCCCGCCTTCGGGAAGTACGGGTCGCGCACACCGGAGCCGCCGGGGGTGCCCTGCACTCCACCGCTGGTGCACGCGGAGAGCGCGAGGGCGAGCAGGACGGAGGCACAGGCCGGGACAAGGCGCACGGAACGGGACATGACCGTGATCCTAGAGCGGGCGCACCACCACCCCACCGCGGCTCCGGACCCGGCACACGGTCACCCCGTCCGGGCTCCCGCCGGGCCGTGACACCATCTCGTACGTGCTCGACATCGGCTACGCCCTCTCCAACCGCTTCCCGGACCCGCCCCAGACGGACTACCGCCGCGCGGACGTCCACGCGCTGCGTCACGACCTGTTCTGCGGTGACGTCTATCTCGCCGACACCAAGGCGGACCGGGAACTGTCCACAGCCTGGGGATGGGTGCCGGTGCTCGACTTCGCGTGGGCGCTGTGCGACATCGTGGAACGCCTCGACCGCGACCCGGCCGGCTCCCGGGCCTCCCGTCCCCAGCACGCGGAACTCGACTTCACCGAGTCCACCGACCGCATGCTCTTCGAGCGCCGCTTCGGCTGGGTCGACATCGAGTCCGACTGGATGCCGGCCGAGGAACCGCCCCTGACCTTCTCCCACTCCGAACTGCGCCGCGAGGCACGGGACTTCCTCCACGACCTGCTCGCCGACCTGTGCGACCTGCACGACGACCTCGCCGAGAACCCGGCGATCTGGACCCTCCAGGCCCGCTTCCCCAGAGTCGACTGACCGCACCCGGCGGCCGGCCCCTCAGTCCCCGGCCTCAGCTCCTCGAGCAGCAGCCCCTCGGGCAGTTCGCCGCGGGCGAGGCCTGTGTACCCCGTGCTCAGCCGCCGACCGTCCAGACCCAGCGTCTCCATCACGTCGTAGTGCTGGCCCTCCGCGAGGACATACCGCCCGTCCCCGCCACCGCCCACCGGATTGCCGTCCTCGCCGGTCTCGCCGTCCCCAGCAGCCGGCTCAGCGGTCCGGCCGGCTCGATCACCTCGGTGTCCGGGTCCGGGAACAAGAGCACCGTGTGCCCGGGCCCCGCCGGTATCGCGTATCCCCGCAGCGCCCCGCCGTCCTCCGACGTCGCCCCGGCGAGCAGCGGCGCGACCTCGGCGCACGTCCGCGCGACCAGGACATTGCCGTAGAAGGCCCCCACCCCGTCAGTCCTCCACCCTGATCCCCATCTGAGCCGCCAGCACCGGTGCCAGATCCAGCAGTTGTGCGCTGCTGACGACCGCCCCCGCAAGCCGCTCCACCCCCCGCGCGATGTCGATCTCCACCGCCCCCCGCAGATCCACGTCCATGAGCGTCACCCCTGTCAGGTCCGCACGCTTCAGCACGCAGTCCACGAACTCCACCCGCGCCAGCCGGGCCCCGCCGAAGTCCGGCTCGACGAGGACGCAGCCCTCGAAGACGACGTCCCGCAGGTGCGCCGCCCGCAGGTTCAGATAGTCGATCTTGCCGCCGCGGATCACCACCCGCTCCAGGACCGCCCCGTGCAACTGCACCCCGCCCAGCCGGGCGTCGACCAGCTCCACGTCCCGCAGGGTCGCCTCCGACAGGTTGGTCCCGACTCCCCGGACGCCGGTGAGGACCGAGTCCAGCAGGCGCGCGTTGCGCAGCCGTGTCTCGTCCAGCGCGCACCCCGTCAGCGCGCAGTCCATGAAACGGGCGCCCGAGGCGTCCTGGCCCGCGAAGTCCGCCTCCGTGAACTCCAGCCCGTCATAGTCCCCGTCCGGCTCCAGCCCCCCGCCGTCGTACGCCGCCAGCGGCGGCAACCGCACCTCCGGCCGCCGCGCACCCTTCACACCGGCACCGCCGGCTCCACCCGCCACTCGCCTCGCCATGCCCCCATGCTGCACCCCACCACTGACAACACCCCGGGCGAACACCCTGACCTGCGAAGCCTCCCCCGCTGTCACAAAACAGGGCGCCCGGTCCGTCGTACCCACGAAAGAACCCCGAAAGAACCCCGAAAGGGCGAAGAACCCGAACGAGGAACGGCACGACCGACCAGGCGACCACGACCCGAGGGAGACCCCAGCCATGCACCGCATCACCGTCATCGGCGGCGGCTTCGCCGGACTCACCGCGGCCGTCACCGCCGCCGAGGCGGGAGCCAAGGTCACCGTCCACGAAGCCCATCACACCCTCGGCGGCCGCGCCCGGACCGCCGAGGGGCCCTACAAGACGAACGAGGGCCCGCACGCCTTCTACAGCGGCGGCCCGCACTGGTCCTGGCTCAGGCAGCGCGACCTCATCGGCCCGCTCGCGCCGATCCCGCCCCTGGAAGCGGCCCGGATGCGGCTGAGGCACCACGGCGTCCTGCGCCGCACCCCGCCCTTCGCCATGCTGAAGCTGCTGCGCCGCGCCTCCCGGCACGCGCCCGTCGACACCGACTTCCTCACCTGGGCCACCGCGCAGGCCGGCGAGGAGGGCGCCCGCGCCGCCGCCAGCTACTCCGCCGTCGCCCTCTTCCACCACGACCCCGGCGCCCTGTCCGCCGCGTTCGTACAGGAACGGCTGCGCCGCGCCACCAAGCTGCCGCCCGAGGCCCACTACCCACGCGGCGGCTGGGCGAGCGTCATCGACCGCATGGCCGCCCGCGCCTGGAACCTGGGCGTACGGGTGGAGACCCTGTCCCGCGTCGACACCCTCCCGACCGACACCCCCGTCGTCATCGCCACCTCCCTGGACGCCGCCCGCCGTCTGCTCGCCGACGACACACTGACCTGGACCAGTGGCCGGACCACTCTCATCGACCTCGCCGTCCGCACCCGACGCGGCGACGCCTTCGCCGTCTCCGACCTCGACTCCCCCGGCTGGATCGAACGCTTCACCGCCCAGGACCGCACCCTCGCCCCCGCCGGCGAACAGCTGATCCAGGGCCAGATCCCCCTCGCCCCCCACGAGTCGAAGGCAGACGGCATAGCCCGCGCCGAGCAGCTGCTCGACCTCGCCTTCGACGGCTGGCGCGACCGCGTCACCTGGCGCCGCGAGTCCGTCGCGGCAGGCCGTACCGGCGCCGTCGACCTGCCCGGCACCAGCTGGCGCGACCGCCCCGCCATCGACCGCGGCGACGGCGTCTACCTCGTCGGCGACCAGGTCGCCGCCCCCGGTGTGCTGTCCGAGGTGTCCTTCAACAGCGCCCTCACCGCCGTATCGCTGGCACTGGGCCGGCACACCCTTGACCTCAAGCATGCTTGAGGTTGAAGAGTGAGGTCGACGGCCCGGACCATCACGGCCCGGGCTCCGACAGCCCACAGGGGGACCACCCATGCACGCCATCCGACTGCACGCCTTCGGCCCGGCCGAGAACCTCGTCCACGAGGAGGTCGAGGCCCCGCTCCCCGGCCCCGGCCAGGTCCGTATCGCCGTCGAGGCGGCCGGCGTCCACCTCCTGGACACCGCACTGCGCGAGGGCGCACAGGGCCCCCTGCCCGAACCGACGCGGCTGCCCACCATCCCCGGCCGTGAGGTCGCCGGCGTCATCGAGTCCCTCGGCGACGGCGTCGCCGCCCTCTGGCTCGGCAAGCACGTCGTCGCCCACCTCGGCTTCGCGCCCGGCGGGTACGCCGAACTCGCCGTCACCGACGTCGAACGCGTCCACGAGATCCCGGCGAACCTCGACGCCGCCGAGGCCGTCGCCATGATCGGAACAGGCCGCACGACGATGGGGATCCTCCAGTTCGCCGACCTCGGCCCCGACTCGGTCGCCGTGATCCCGGCCGCCGCCGGCGGCATCGGCACCCTCCTCGTGCAGTACGCCAAGAACGCCGGCGCCACCGTCGTCGGCCTGGCCGGCGGCCCGCAAAAAGCGGCCCGCGTCGCGGAGAACGGCGCCGACCTCGCCGTCGACTACAAGGACCCCGCCTGGCCCGACAAGGTCCGCGCCTTCCTCGGCGGCAGGCCCGCCACCGTCGTCTTCGACGGCGTCGGCGGCGAGATCGCCCGCCACAGCACCGAACTCCTCGGCCCCGGTGGCAAGCACATCGTCTTCGGCTGGTCCGCGGAAGGCACCCGCGACGGCGGGCCCTACCTGATCGACGGCGTGTCCGAGCAGGTCCTGGGCCCCGCGATGATGCGGAAGGCCGGCGGCCCCGACCCCGTCCGCACCCTCGAACTACGCGCCCTCAGCGAGGCCGCCGCAGGCCGCCTCACCCCCGCGATCCACCGCTTCCCCCTCACCGAGGCAGCCGCCGCACACCGAGCACTGGAAACCCGCGGCACCACGGGAAAGGTCGTCCTCGTGCCCTGACGCGCCTAGTGACGCCCCGCGACCCGGTCCGCGACCCGCGCCAGCCGCGACGTCTCCACGCTCCGCGCCCCCGCCTCCCGCCGGTCAGCCGCCCGATACGTCGCGTACATCCCCTGCACCCCCAGCCACCGAAACGGCTCCGGCTCCCACCTGCGCACCTTGTGCCCCACCCACGGCAGGCCCGTCAGCTCGGTCGTCCCGCCCTGCCCCGAGTCCAACCGCACCAGATCCCGGAGCGTCCGCGCCGCGAGATTCGTCGTGGCCACACCGGAGCCGACGTAACCCCCCGCCCAGCCCAGCCCCGTCGTCCGGTCCAGCGTCACCGTCGCGCACCAGTCCCGCGGCACCCCCAGCACCCCCGACCAGGCGTGCTCGACCCGCACACCGGCCAGCGAAGGGAAGAACCGCACGAGGATCTCCCGCAACGCCTCGACCGTCGCCTCCTGCGTCCGCCCGTCGTTGTCCGTCCTCGAACCGAAGCGATACGGCACCCCGCGCCCACCGAGCGCGATCCGCCCGTCCTCGGTGCGCTGCGCGTACATGTACGCGTGCGCCATGTCCCCGAGCGCCTCCCGCCCGCCCCAGCCCACCGACTCCCACTGCGCGTCGCTCAGCGGCTCGGTGACGACCATGGAGGAGTTCATCGGCAGCCAGGTCCGCCGCTGACCCTTCAGGTTCGCGGTGAACCCCTCGGTGCAGCGCAGGACATAGGGCGCGCGCACCGTGCCGTACGGCGTGACCGCGTGCTTCGGCCTGATCTCCGTCACCGGCGTCTGCTCGTGGAGGGTCACCCCCAGCGCCTCGACGACCGCCGCGAGCCCCTTCACCAGCTTCACCGGGTGCACGCGCGCACCGTGCGGCGTCCACGAGGAGCCGACCGCGCCCGCGACCCGGATCCGCTCGGCGGTCCCACGGGCGTCGTACAGCTCACGGTCCTTCTCGCCGTACGACAGCTCGTGCGCGTGGAAGTCCTTCAGCCGCGCCAACTGCGCGGGCGTCGTCGCGACTTCCAGGACGCCGCCCTTGTGGATGCCGGCGTCGATGCCCTCCTCCTCGGCGGCCCGGACGACCTCGTCGACGGTGTCGTTCATGGCCTTCTGGAGGCGTACGGCGGCCTCGTGGCCGTGCAGCCTCGCATACCGGTCACGGCCGGCGACGCCGTTGTAGAGCCAGCCGCCGTTGCGACCGGACGCCCCGTATCCGCAGAACTTCTGCTCCAGCACGGTGATCTGGAGGAAGGGCGCCGCCTTCTTCAGGTAGTACGCGGTCCACAACCCCGTGTACCCGCCGCCGACGATCACCACGTCCGCGGTGGCATCACCCGGGAGCGGTTCCCGCACCGCCGGGAAGCCGTCGTCCGCGTACCAGAAGGAGATGCCGCCGTTCACGACAGCGCGTTCCGAGCTGCTCATGGCCGGACGGTAACCCGCGGCAGCACCCACTGTCTCCTTCGGATTTCGTCGTCTCCCACACCCCTGACCAGCGCTTGAACACCCTGTGGAGGCTCCGGGAAATTCGCGTGAGCCGGTGCACCCACGCCGTTAGCCTCGAACAGTGATCGACATTCCGGAAGGGCTCGCGGCGTCGCAGGAGAAGTTCAACGGAGAGGCCGGACGGAGATTCATCGCCGCACTGCCCCGACTGACGGCGGACTTCCTGGACCACTGGGACCTACGACGGGACGGCGCCGCGATGCACGGCGTCGCGGCACTGATCCTGCCCGTCGTCCGCCGCACGGACGGCATCCCGGCCGTACTGAAACTCCAGCTCCTGGACGACGAGAGCGAAGGCGAACCCGTCGCCCTGCGCGCCTGGGACGGCGACGGAGCCGTACGCCTCCTGGACCACGACCCCACGACGGGCACGATGCTCCTCGAACGCCTCGACCCGACCCGCATGCTCTCCCACGTACCCGACCCCCGCGAGGCCGTCCTGACCATCGCCCGCCTCCTCTCCCACCTGACGTCGCTCCCGGCCCCGGCCGGCCTGCGCAGGCTCGGAGACATCGCGGGGGCGATGCTGGACCGGACGCCGTGGGCACTGGACCAGATCCCGGACCCGGAGGCACGCGGACTGGTCGCCGACTGCGCGTCGGCGGTACGCGAGGTGGTGGACGAACCCGGCGACCGCCTCCTGCACTGGGACCTCCACTACGACAACGTCCTGGCCTCGGACCGTGCGCCCTGGCTCGCCATCGACCCCAAACCCCTGGCCGGCGACCCCGGCTTCGACCTCCTCCCCGCCATCGGCAACCGCTTCGACCCCGACGAGGTGCTCTGGCGCTTCGACGCCATGACCGACGTCCTCGGCCTGGACCGCTCACGCGCGCGTGCCTGGACCCTGGGCCGTGTCCTCCAGAACTGCCTCTGGGAGATCGAGGACGGGCGCCCGCTCGAGCCGGAGCAACTGGAAATCGCCCGCCGCCTGAAAGGCCACCACCCCTCATGATCCGCACCGCCACCCCCGCCGACATCCCCGCCGTCCACACCCTGATCCGCGAACTCGCCGACTACGAGAAGGCCCCGGACGAGGCGAAGGCGACCCCGGAACAACTCCACGAAGCCCTGTTCGGCGACCGCCCGGCCGCCTACGCGCACATCGCCGAGGACGACACCACCGGAGAAGCCGTCGGCTACGCCCTGTGGTTCCTCAACTTCTCCACCTGGCGCGGCGTCCACGGGATCTACCTGGAGGACCTCTACGTACGCCCCGAAGCCCGAGGCGGCGGCCACGGCAAGGCCCTGCTCACCGAACTCGCCCAAATCTGCGTGGAGCGGGGATACGAACGCCTGGAGTGGTCGGTCCTGAACTGGAACACCCCGTCGATCGCCTTCTACGAGGCACTGGGAGCGCGCCCGCAGGACGAGTGGACGGTGTACCGGCTGACCGACGAAGCGCTGGCGGCGCTGGGCGGCCGGGCATGAAAAAACCCAGGTCAGATTGGGTCTGACCTGGGATTTCGTGGAGCCCCCTGTCGGATTCGAACCGACGACCTACGCATTACAAGTGCGTTGCTCTGGCCATCTGAGCTAAGGAGGCATGCGTACGTCCGCCGCGAACGCGCCCGAGCAGTGTACCCAGGTCCCGGTGGCACCCTGTCGAAAATTTCGGCGAAGTTCACATGCCCCCGACTACTGACAGATCGGGTGAACGCCGGGTACCGTCCGTCCCAGTTCACCTGTGTGGACTACACCACCACCTTCCTACAACGGATCGTCCGGCACGTTCCTGCCGGTAGAAGGGGGCCCATCACCATGGCCACTGTTTCGTTCGACAAGGCGACCCGGATCTACCCGGGCACCGAGAAGCCCGCCGTAGACGGTCTTGACATCCACATCGAGGACGGAGAGTTCCTCGTTCTGGTCGGTCCGTCCGGCTGTGGCAAGTCGACCTCCCTCCGCATGCTGGCGGGGCTCGAGGACGTCAACGGCGGTGCGATCCGCATCGGTGACCGTGACGTCACGCACCTGCCGCCGAAGGACCGGGACATCGCCATGGTGTTCCAGAACTACGCGCTGTACCCGCACATGACCGTCGCCGACAACATGGGCTTCGCGCTCAAGATCGCCGGTGTGCCGAAGGCCGAGATCAAGCAGAAGGTCGAGGACGCGGCGAAGATCCTCGACCTGACCGACTACCTGGCCCGCAAGCCGAAGGCGCTCTCCGGTGGTCAGCGTCAGCGTGTCGCCATGGGTCGCGCCATCGTGCGTGAGCCGCAGGTGTTCCTCATGGACGAGCCGCTGTCCAACCTGGACGCCAAGCTCCGTGTCTCCACGCGTACGCAGATCGCGTCCCTCCAGCGCCGTCTCGGCATCACCACCGTCTACGTCACCCACGACCAGGTCGAGGCCATGACGATGGGCGACCGGGTGGCCGTGCTGAAGGACGGTCTGCTCCAGCAGGTCGACACCCCGCGCAACATGTACGACCGTCCGGCGAACCTCTTCGTCGCCGGCTTCATCGGCTCCCCCGCGATGAACCTGGTCGAGGTCCCGATCACCGACGGTGGCGTGAAGTTCGGCAAGAGCGTCGTGCCGGTCCAGCGTGACGCGGTCTCCGGCATCACCGACAAGACGGTGACCGTGGGTGTCCGTCCGGAGCACTTCGAGGTGGCGGGCCCGGACGCGGACCTGGGTCTCGCGGTCACCGTGAACGTGGTCGAGGAGCTGGGCGCCGACGCGTACGTCTACGGCACCGCCAAGCTCGACGGCAACGCCCAGGACCTCGTCGTCCGTGTCAGCGGCCGTGACGTCCCGGAGAAGGGCAGCACGCTGCACGTCGTCCCGCGCGCGGGCGAGACCCACGTGTTCTCGACCTCGACGGGTGAGCGTCTCTCCGACTGACCCACAGGCGGTACATCCCGGGTGATTTCACCCAGGTTGACGAAGAGGGCCCCGCAGCCTGCTGCGGGGCCCTCTTCGTTGTCGACAAATACCCCGGCAGACCGGTCATTTCGAGCAGTGTGCGTCAACGCCTTACCCAATTCGAGGCACCAGTTCATCCCCCGAACCGGTGACTAAATGTCGCCAAATCATCACCCCGCGCTACCCTCACACGCGTGAAGCACTCCACTAACCAACAGACGCGACGCGGCCAGGGCCCCGCCCGCCGTATCGGCCGCACGCTCGCCCTTGTCCTGCCCGTCGTCCTGGTCCTCTCCGGGACCCTCGCGGTCACCCGAGTCGACTGGTCGGGGGATCCCTCGGGCTCCGTGCTCACCGCCTCCGACGTCTCGGCGGCCGGCGCCTCCTCGAAGGCCAGGGCGCGTGCCCCGCAGGAGATCCTGCGCGACAAGCTCCTGACCGAGCTCCAGGAGGAGAACCCGGGCGTCGCCCTCACCCACCTCCAGGAGGCCGTGAACGGGCGCCCGTCGCTCGCCAGGCACTGTGTGTCGATCGCCCGCGCGCTGGGCCGTGCAGCGGTGCGGGTGTACGGCCCGACGCGTGCGCAGTCGTACGCCCGGCCCGTCTGCGACACCTCCTTCGCGACGGGTGTGGCGGCGGCGCACAGCTGAGGCCATGGCCTCCTCACGATCGGGGGAGGCCTCCATTCCGCTTGTGGAAAGTTACGTCTGAATAAGGAACGGTTACCGACAGAATCCGCACGCGGGACGCCACGTACAGTTCGGTCATGACCGATCCGAACGCCGCGTCCCGCCCCGTTCAAGCCGTCGTCCTGGCAGGTGGCCAGGGCTCGCGGCTGCGCCCGTACACCGACGACCGGCCCAAGCCGATGGTCGAGATCCCCGGGACGGGGACTCCGATCATCGGCCATCAGCTTGTCTGGCTCGCCGAGGAGGGCGTGACGGACGTGGTGGTCAGCTGTGGCCATCTCGCCGATGTCCTGCAGACGTGGCTGGACTCGGCCGATCTGCCGGTGAACGTGACGACGGTCGTCGAGACGGAGCCGCTGGGCCGCGGTGGTGGCCTCAAGTACGCGGCGGCGCGTCTTCCGCACCCGGACCAGCCCTGGTACGCCACGAACGGCGACATCTGGACCAGGTTCTCGCTGCGTGAGATGGCGGACTTCCACGCCGAGCGCGACGCGGTGGCGACGCTGGCGCTGGCGCGGCCGCGGATTCCGTGGGGGGCCGTGCAGACCGACGGGTTCGGGCACATCACGGACTTCATCGAGGCCCCGCCGACGACGTACGAGATCAATGCGGGTGTGTACGTCTTCTCCCCGGAGTTCGCCTCGATGCTGCCGGAGCGGGGGGACCACGAGCGGACCACGTTCCCGCATCTGGCGCGGGAGCTGCGGCTCGCCGGGTATCCGATTCCGCAGGGGGCGTACTGGCGGGCCATCGACACCGCGAAGGACCTGACCGAGGCGGCGAAGGAGTTGGCGGCACTGGGGCGCTGAGCGTCACGTCGCAGAAGGGCCCGGCACTCACGTGCCGGGCCCTTCGCGTCTTCGGGTCAGCCGGTGGGCTGCTGTCCCAGAATGCCTCCCACCGGCCCAGCTACCCCAACAGGCCGCCTACCAGGCCCGGTTCGCCGGAGGAGCCTCCGGTGTCCGAGCCGCCTGTCGTACCGCCGGTGCTGCCGCCCGTGGAGCCGGTGCCGCCGGTCGGTCCCGAGCTGCTGCTGGGGGCGCCTCCGGTCGGGGAGGACTGCTGGGGCGGGGCCTGGCCGGTGCCCTGGGTCTGGCTGGGGGCGCCGGTGGTGGTGCTGGTGTCCTTGGTGGCGCCCGGGGTGGTGGCGGCGCCGGAGGGAGTGGCCGTGCCCGCCGTGGCGCCCTGGGTGGGCGAGGCGGAGGCGGACGGGGCCTTCTTGCGCTTGCCGGGTTCCTGCGGGAGCGGGGAGCCGGGGAGTTCGTTGCGCGGGGCGTCGCCGGGGCCGGGGACGATGATGCGGTCGGCGTCGCGGACGGCGCCGCCGAGCATCGAGCCGATCAGCAGGGTGAGCCCGATGACGACGGATGTGACGAGGGCGCCTCGGCGCAGGACGTAGCGGCGCAGTTCCCAGATGTCGGACCGGGGTCCGAGGCGTCGCCAGGCGCTGCCCGCGAGGCGTCCGTCGATGGAGTAGACGGGGGCGCCGGCGATGATCAGCGGGGACCAGGCGGCGAGGTAGATGATGTCGGGCGCGTCGTAGGCGGGGACGCTCTTCCAGCTGACGGTGAGCAGGAGCGCGGCGGAGAGCAGGGCGCCCAGGGCGGCGCCGACGCGCTGCCAGCAGCCCAGGATCGTGAGGACGCCCACGATGACCTGGAGGAAGGCGATGACCAGGCCGGAGCCGACGGGGTGCTGGAGGGCGAACTGGCGCAGTGGTTCGGCGACTTCCCCGGGGTGCAGGGTGTTGAGCCACTTGACCATGGAGCCGCGCTTGCCGCCGTCGAAGTAGACGGGGTCGCAGAGCTTGCCCATGCCGGCGTAGATGGAGATGAAGCCGAGGAAGATGCGCAGCGGGAGGAGGACGACGCCCAGGTTCATGCGGCGGCCCGGGTAGTAGGCGTGCCGCGCGGGGTCGACGCCGGGACGCCGGGACGTGCCGGTGTCACCGGATCGCTCCGTGTCCTCGAACTCCTCGTCGCCGTAGCCGAGTTCCTCGTCGTAGGCGCTGCCGACGGTCCGCATGTCGGGCAGGAGACGGGGTTCGTCGCCGTCGTAGGTGCGCTGGGCGCCGACGACGGGGGTCTCGACGGTCTGGGTCAACTCGTCGTCGTAGACGTCGATTCGGGGGATGACCTGGGTGGCTCCGGCGTCGGCGGAGGGCTCGTCGACCTGGCGGACGCCGCCGCCGCGCACGGCCTGGAGCAGGCGGTGGGCGCCGGTGTCGTCGGGGGCGGACCTGCCGCTCCAGACGACGGGGCGGCGGCGGGCCGCACCGGTGGCCGTGGTTCCCACGGCGGGCATCCGGGCGGTGTCCTCGGCGGCGCTCAAGTGCCGGGCGATCCGCGGGGATTGGGCGGCACGTCTCGTCGACGCGCCCAACTGCACGCGGAAGCTGGCGTGATTGACGATGACCTGCGCCGGATCGCTCGGCACCTTCACCATGCTCAGCGCGGGAGCGTCGTCGAATCCGGAATCGAATCCCGACGAGCGGTCCCCCGTGGGTGTGCGGGGTGTTCTGGTGTCCACACTCATCTAACCGAGTGACGTGTGTTTAGGACACTGCTTTGACTGCCCGGATGTGTCCGGACAGCGTCAAGCTTGCCCGCATCGCCCGAACGGAGGTGAGATTCCCCCGTACGGGTGACGGTGCGGACCCCTGTTCAGGCCCGCCGACGAGCCGCCTCGACCCCTCTTGTCCGCCGCCCTCGCACCGCTGCGCGGCTTCGGACGCCTGCGCCGGCCTCCGACCGGCGGGCTCCGCCTGCCTGAGCCGACTCCCGTCAGGCCCGCCGACGAGCCGCCTCGTACAGCACCACACCCGCTGCCACACCGGCGTTCAGCGACTCCGCGCCGCCCGGCATCGGGATCCGCACCCGGAAGTCGCACGTCTCGCCGACCAGCCGGGACAGGCCCTTGCCCTCGCTGCCGACGACGATGACGACCGGGCCGCCGAGGGCCTCCAGGTCGCCGATCTCGTGCTCTCCGTCGGCGGCGAGGCCGACGACGGCGATGCCGGCCTTCTGGTACGCCTCCAGGGCGCGCGTCAGGTTGGTGGCGCGGGCGACGGGCGTACGGGCGGCCGTACCGGCGGACGTCTTCCAGGCTCCGGCGGTCATGCCGGCCGCGCGGCGCTCGGGCACGACGACGCCGTGGCCGCCGAAGGCCGACACGGAGCGGACGACGGCGCCGAGGTTGCGCGGGTCGGTGACACCGTCCAGCGCCACGATCAGCGGGTCCTCGCCGTGGTCGTAGGCGGCGGTGGCGAGGTCCTCGGGGTGGGCGTACTCGTACGGCGGGACCTGGAGGACCAGGCCCTGGTGGTTGAGCCCGTTGGTCATCCGGTCGAGCTCGGGGCGGGGGGCCTCCATGAGGTTGATCCCGCCGCGCTCGGCGGCGAGCTGGAGCGCCTCGCGCACCCGCTCGTCGTTGTCGATGAACTGCTGGACGTACAGCGTCACCGCGGGCACGCCCTCGCGCAGCGCCTCGACGACGGGGTTGCGGCCGACGACCATCTCGGACGTGCCCTTGCCGCCCCGGCCGCGCGGCGTGGGACGGCGCGCGGCCTGCTTGGCCTTGGCGTTGGCGATGCGGTTCGCCTTGTGCTTCTTACGCAGCTCGGCGGGCGGCGTCGGACCCCGGCCTTCGAGGCCCTTGCGTCGCTGGCCGCCACTGCCGACCTGCGCGCCCTTCTTGCCGGACATGCGGCGGTTGTTCGCGGCCATGACCTACCTGTTCTCTACGGAAGTAATACGTACGTCTATGCAGTGTGCCGCCCGGAGGGCCGGGCGGCACAATCGATCAAGAAAGCGGGCTAGCGCGGACCGAGGGTCCAGCGCGGTCCCTGGGGGCCGTCCTCGATGGACAGGCCCGACTGGTTGAGCTGGTCGCGGATGGCGTCCGCGGTGGCCCAGTCCTTGCGGCCGCGGGCCGACTCGCGCTGGTCGAGGACGAGTCGTACGAGGCTGTCGACCACGCCGTGCAGGTCCTCGCCGCGGCTCTCCTCGCCGGCCCAGTGGGCGTCGAGGGGGTCGAGGCCGAGGACGCCGAGCATGGCGCGGACCTCGGCGAGGCGGGCCACGGCGGCTTCCTTGTCGTCGGCGGCCAGCGCGCTGTTGCCCTGGCGGACCGTGGTGTGGACGACGGCGAGCGCCTGCGGGACACCCAGGTCGTCGTCCATGGCCTCGGCGAAGGCGGGCGGGACCTCGGCGGAGGGCTCGACGGTGCCGGCCTTCTCGACGACGCGCTGCACGAAGCCCTCGATGCGGGCGAACGCCGACTCGGCCTCGCGCAGGGCCTCCTCGCTGTACTCGATCATCGAGCGGTAGTGCGGGGTGCCGAGGTAGTAGCGCAGGACGATCGGGCGCCACGTCTTGACCATCTCGGAGACCAGGACGCTGTTGCCGAGCGACTTCGACATCTTCTCGCCGCTCATGGTGACCCAGGCGTTGTGCACCCAGTACGCGGCGAAGTCGTCGCCGTAGGCCTTGGCCTGGGCGATCTCGTTCTCGTGGTGCGGGAAGATCAGGTCGAGGCCGCCGCCGTGGATGTCGAAGGCGGTACCGAGGTACTTGTGCGCCATGGCCGAGCACTCCAGGTGCCAGCCGGGACGGCCACGGCCCCACGGGGTCTCCCAGTCGGGCTCGCCCGGCTTGGTCGCCTTCCACAGCGCGAAGTCACGGGGATCGCGCTTGCCGGTCTCGCCGTCCGCGGCGGGCTGGAGCAGGTTGTCCAGCTCCTGGTTGGACAGCTGGAGGTAGCCCGGGAAGGAGCGCACGTCGAAGTAGACGTTGCCGTCCGACTCGTAGGCGTGACCGCGCTCGATGAGGCCGCGCATCATCTCGATCATCTCGGGGACGTGCCCGGTGGCACGCGGCTCGTACGTCGGCGGGAGGCAGCCGAGGGCCTGGTAGCCGTCGTTGAACGCCCGCTCGTTCTCGTAGCCGATGGACCACCAGGGGCGGCCCTGGTCGTGCGACTTGGCGATGATCTTGTCGTCGATGTCGGTGACGTTGCGGATGAACGTGACGTCGTAGCCGCGGTACTCGAACCAGCGGCGCATGATGTCGAAGTTCAGACCGGACCGGATGTGCCCGATGTGCGGTGCGGCCTGCACGGTGGCACCACAGAGGTAGATCGAGACACAACCCGGCATGAGCGGGGTGAAGTCACGGATCTGCCGGGCGCTGGTGTCGTACAGCCGAATAGTCACGAGACAAGGGTAGTGGGCCCCGGGTAGTGCGGTGCGCGCGTTCTGCTCAAGGGGACGTTTTCGTGACGTTGCCGGTCAGCCGACCCGTACGACCAGCGCCGTGGCGATCGCCATGAGGCCCTCGTCGCGGCCGGGGAACCCGAGTCCGTCCGTGGTCGCGCCCGACACCGACACCGGCGCTCCGGCCGCCTCCGAGAGGATCTTCTGGGCCTCGTCGCGGCGCTTGCCGATCTTCGGCCGCGGTCCTACGACCTGTACGGCGATGTTGCCGATCCGGAAGCCCGCGGAGTTCACGATCCGGGCCGCCTCCGTCAGCAGGGTGACCCCGGACGCACCCGACCACTCGGGGCGCCCCGTGCCGAAATGCTGCCCCAGGTCACCGAGGCCCGCCGCCGAGAACAGCGCGTTGCACGCGGCGTGCGCGATGACGTCGGCGTCGGAGTGGCCGGCCAGGCCCGGGCCCTCGCCCTCCCACTTCAGTCCGGCGCACCACAGCTCGCGGCCCTCTTCGAAGGCGTGGATGTCGGTGCCGATGCCGACCTGCGGCAGCGGCGTCCCCGCGAAGGCGTCAGAAGCCATCGTTGAGCCTCCTGCGTGCCAGGACCGCCTCCGCGAGGACCAGGTCCAGGGGGCGGGTGACCTTGAAGGCCTCCTCGTGGCCGGGGACGACCACGACCGTCTCGCCGAGCTGCTCGATCATGCTGGCGTCGTCGGTGACGTTGCCGGTGACGCTCTCGTGGGCGCGGATCAGGGTCGCGCGGTCGAAGCCCTGGGGTGTCTGGACGGCGCGGAGGCGGGCGCGCTCCGGGGTGGCGACGACGGGCTCGGGGTCGCCCGGGACCGTGGCCGGCTCGACTTCCTTCACGGTGTCGGCGAGGGGCAGTGCGGGCACGACGGCCGTGGCGCCGTCGCGTACGGCCTCGATGACCGCGTCCACCGTGTCCACGGGGACCAGCGGTCGGGCCGCGTCGTGGACGAGGACGATGTCGTAGTCCGGTGGCAGGGCGTCCAGGCCGAGCTTCACGGAGTCCTGGCGTTCCTCGCCGCCGGGGACGACCAGGAAGTCGGTGCGCTCGGGCAGGGCGTGGGCGTCGAGGAGGCTCTTGACCTCGGCGGCGCCCTCGGGCGGGGCCACGACGACGACCAGGGAGACCGCGCGGGACGCGGCCATCGCACGGACCGCGTGGATCAGCATGGGGGTGCCGTTCAGCGCGCGGAGCGCTTTGGGGGCGCCCGGGCCGAGTCGTACGCCCCGGCCGGCGGCGGGAATCACGACCGCCGTACGGACTTCGGCGCGCGAAGGACGCGAATCGTCAGACATCGGTTCCTGTCAGGTTTGTGTGCTCGGCCAAGGTGGGTAGGCCAGTCAGCGTGCCGGGCGCGACGCCTTGACCGGACCCTTCCGTGACGCCGGTCGAGCCTGCTGCCCGGGCCCGGCACGCCAAGTATCGGGGCTCGTCCCCGAAGATGTGAGCACCGGAACAGCGTCGGTCCCAGCAGGACAGATCGGCGTCCGGGCGTGAACATGCCGCAGCGCCCGGCGACAATGGATACGTCATCGGGCACCGCGGCATTTCTTTGCAGCGTTTCCCTCTTCAGAGAACGCGGCAATGTGCTGAGCCGGGTCTGGCGGCAGCGTGCGTCGTCAGGACGCGAGGACCTCGTCGAGCAGGGCCTCGGCCTTGTCTTCGTTCGTGTTCTCCGCGAGGGCGAGCTCGCTCACCAGGATCTGGCGGGCCTTGGCGAGCATGCGCTTCTCACCTGCGGAAAGTCCGCGCTCACGCTCACGACGCCACAGGTCACGCACGACTTCCGCGACCTTGATGACATCGCCGGAGGCGAGCTTCTCCAGATTTGCCTTGTAGCGACGCGACCAGTTCGTGGGCTCCTCGGCGTACGGCGCGCGCAGCACCTCGAAGACCCGGTCCAGTCCGTCCTGACCGACCACATCACGCACGCCGACGAACTCCGCATTGTCCGCTGGCACACGTACCGTCAGATCACCCTGGGCGACCTTCAGCACCAAGTAGGTCTTGTCCACGCCTTTGATCTGGCGAGTTTCGATAGCCTCGATCAGCGCGGCCCCGTGATGGGGATAGACCACGGTGTCGCCAACCTTGAACGTCATGTGACAGGTACCCCTTCCGTGGCTATCCAGGGTAACACGGAAACTGCGGGTTCTGAATGGCGTTTTCGCAGGTCAGGGCATATCTCGGGGCTTGACAACAACAACAGGAACGTGCTGCGCGGGCCGAGCGGAAGAAGGTATTCGCAGGTCGGAGCGGCTCTCCGGGGGAGGTGAAACGCGTACGTTACACACATCCGGAGGCCCTTCAGCGTAGACGAACGTCCCCATATGTCTGGTTCCGTGTGTGCGACTTCCGCTACTCCGTTCGGTGGCCCCGAGTCGCTTCCGCGCCGTTTCCGGAATTGATCACTCGCAATCGTGAGCGCCCACCGGATCAGCCCGTGATCAATTTCGTGGGCGATCGCGATTTCCTTCACGGAAGATTTGCGAGGGGCGTGGAGGCCTCTTATGTGAATGGCGGACGAGCGCGGCTCAAAGTGACCCGTGGGTCACCTGTGAGGGGTGGTGACTAGCCCCTGCGGTGCGGAAGACGGCCCGTTGGGGAGGGTCGGGTGCGGTGACGCGGGAACGGCTCGGTAACCTAAGGCCCGCTGACAGACACTTAGGGCGGCTTTATGCGCCCGCTCCGTTCGAGTCAAGGAGTTGCCGCCCCCGTGAGCAGCAGCCTTCGACGCGGTGGCCTCGCGGCCGCCGCCATCGCGTTCTCGATCGCCTCGCTCTCCGCGTGTGCGGCCGGCAACAACGCCCAGACCCTGGAGGTCAAGCCGGACAACGCGGCCACCTCCGTCGGTGACATCAAGATCCAGAACGCTGTCGTCATCACCCAGCCCGACCTGGAGTCGACGGGTCCGGCCGTGATCTCCGCGACCCTGTTCAACAGCGGCCCCACCGCCGAGACGCTGGACTCGGTCACCGTGGACGACGCCGGCAAGACCGCCGAGCTCGCCGCCGCCAAGGGGAAGGGCAAGCTGACCATCCCGGCCGGCGGGTCCCTCGTCATCGGCGGTGAGGGCAACGCCTCCGCGATCCTGCCCAGCAGCCGTGAAGCGATCCAGGACGGCAACGCGCAGAAGATCACCTTCAGCTTCAGCAAGACCGGTGACGTGAGCCTGCGGGCCTTCGTGGTGCCGGCCAAGAGCTTCTTCGAGAAGTGGGGCCCCACCGAGATGCCCGAGGCGCCGGGCACGGGCGAGAGCACCTCGCCCTCCCCGACCGGCTCGGCCACCGGCACGGCCTCGCCCTCGGCGACGGAGACCGCGACCGACGCGGCATCGGCCTCCGCCTCGCCGACCGAGAGCGCTGCCGCCGGGCACTGAGCGGTCGTACGACGACCGTCTGGTCGTAAACGAAAGGGCGGGACCTCCGAGGAGGCCCCGCCCTTTCGACGTCGTACGGCTTACGGTTTACGGCTCGAACTTGTAGCCCAGGCCCCTGACCGTCACCAGATACCTGGGCGCGCCCGGGTCCGGTTCGAGCACCATCCTCGACGCACCCCTCGCACCGCTACGCGGGCTTCGGAGTGCTGCGCCGGACTCCGTCCGTCGGCTCACCAGCCGGGTCGCTCTACGGCTCGAACTTGTAGCCCAGGCCCCTGACCGTCACCAGATACCTGGGCGCTCCCGGGTCCGGTTCGATCTTGGCGCGGAGGCGCTTGACGTGGACGTCGAGGGTCTTGGTGTCGCCGACGTAGTCGGCGCCCCAGACGCGGTCGATGAGCTGCATGCGGGTCAGGACGCGGCCCGCGTTGCGCAGGAGCATCTCCAGCAGGTCGAACTCCTTGAGGGGCAGGTCGACCTTGGAGCCGGAGACCGTGACCACGTGACGGTCCACGTCCATACGGACCGGACCGGCCTCCAGCGCGGCGGGGCTGACCTCCTCGGGCTCGCCGCGGCGGCGCAGGACGGCCCGGATACGGGCGACGAGTTCGCGGGACGAGAAGGGCTTGGTGACGTAGTCATCGGCTCCTATTTCCAGGCCGACGACCTTGTCGATCTCACTGTCCTTGGCGGTGACCATGATGACGGGCACGTTGGAGCGGCCGCGCAGCTGACGGCAGACCTCGGTGCCCGGCAGGCCGGGCAGCATCAGGTCGAGCAGGACGAGGTCGGCGCCGTTGCGCTCGAACTCGTCGAGGCCGTCGGGGCCCGTGGTCGCGACCGCGACCTCGAAGCCCTCCTTGCGGAGCATGTACGACAGGGCGTCGGAGAAGGACTCCTCGTCCTCGACGACAAGCACTCGGGTCACGGAAGGACCTCCGGGGCGGGAAGCGGTTCGTACGGGGATGGGTCGGGTCCGTCCTCGTCATCGAGGTCGGCCGGGTGATGTGCGCGGTCGCGGGCAGCCCCCGCCTCCGGCAGCCGCAGGGTGAACGTGGAGCCTTGTCCCTCCGAGCTCCACACCGTGACCTCCCCGGCATGGGAGGCGGCCACGTGTTTGACGATCGCCAGGCCCAGGCCCGTGCCGCCGGTGGCACGGGAGCGGGCCGGGTCGACGCGGTAGAAGCGCTCGAAGATGCGCTCCTTGTCCTTGTCGGAGATGCCTATGCCCTGGTCGGTCACGGCGATCTCGATGAGGTCTCCGCCGGGCGCGGTGACCCGGCGGGCGGCTATGCCGACGCGGGTGCGGGCCGGGGAGTAGTTCACGGCGTTCTCGACGAGGTTGCCGAGGGCGGCGGCCAGCTGGCCGCGGTTGCCCCAGATCCTGAGGTCGGCGGTGCCGCCGGCGGCCATGGTGATCTGCTTGGCGCCTGCCTGGTGACGGCAGCGGTCGATGGCCTCGGCGACGAGTTCGCTGATACGGACGGGTTCGGCGTCCTCCAGGGGGTCGTCGTTCTGGACCCGGGAGAGGTCGATGAGCTCCTGGACCAGGTTGGTCAGCCGGGTCGCCTCGATCTGCATACGGCCGGCGAAGCGTGTCACCGCCTCGGGGTCGTCGGAGGCGTCCATGACAGCCTCGGACAGCAGGGAGAGGGCGCCGACCGGGGTCTTGAGCTCGTGGCTGACGTTCGCGACGAAGTCGCGGCGTACCGCCTCGATGCGGCGGGCCTCGGTGAGGTCCTCGACCAGCAGGAGAACCAGCCGCGAGCCGAGGGGGGCGACACGGGCGGAGACCGCGAGGGCCTCGCCGCGTCCGGTTCCCCTTCTCGGCAGATCCAGTTCCACCTGTCGTATCTCTCCGTCTCTCCTGGTGTCGCGGGCCATCAGCAGCATGGGCTCGACGGCGAGTTTGCCGCCGCGGACCAGGCCGAGGGCGTAGGCGGCCGAGCTGGCCTTGACGACACCGTCGGCCTCGTCGAGGACGACCGCGGAGGAGCGGAGGACGGACAGGACGGTGTCCACGCCCGGCGGGAGCACCGGGTCGGTGTGCAGCGAGGTGCGGGTGGGTCGCTTCTGTTCCCGCTCGCTGAAGCGGAACGCCAGCATGGCGATCACGCCGGTGAGTGCTCCGGCGATCGCTGCCACTGCGGCGACCGCCGCGTTCACGTCCATGCGTCCAGGTTAGGCATGGGATCGCTCCTGGCCACAGCCTTCGAGGTGCGAGCTCGAACACTCGTCGCCCAGAGTTCACCTAGGAGCCAGTGATGGTTCATTTGGGGTGACGGAAATCGACGCGTACAGGGCCGAACGTGGGAGCGTGGGGTTCACAGCGCCGGTCGTCGGATGTTTCCGATGGCTGGTTCTGGCCCCCGGAACCCCCGAGGCAGACGTAAGAGAGGGATCCCTGATGCGGGACGCGTACCACGAGGAACTTGACTCGATCGGCGACGGTCTGGTGGAGATGGCCCGGCTGGTGGGGTCGGCGATCGGTCGCGCCACGACGTCCATCCTCGACTCCGACCTGAAGCTGGCCGAGAGCGTCATCGAGGCCGACCAGCGGGTGGACGACCTCCAGCACGAGCTGGAGGCGCGGGCCATAGCCCTGCTGGCCAGGCAGCAGCCGGTGGCCACGGATCTCCGTATCGTCGTCACCTCCCTGCGGATGTCGGCGGACCTGGAGCGCTCGGGCGACCTCGCCCAGCATGTGGCGAAGCTCGCCCGGCTGCGCTTCCCGGAGCGTGCCATCCCGCACGACCTGCACGCCACGATCCTGGAGATGGGCCAGCTCGCCCAGCGTCTGATGGCGAAGGCGGCGGAGGTCATCATCACCAAGGACGTCGACCTCGCGCTCCAGCTGGAGCAGGACGACGACGAGATGGACCTGCTGCACCGCACCCTCTTCCAGCATCTGCTGGACGACCGCTGGAAGCACGGCATCGAGACGGCGGTGGACGTCACCCTGCTGGGCCGCTACTACGAGCGGTTCGCCGACCACGCGGTGTCGGTGGCCAAGCGGGTGGTGTTCCTGGTGACGGGTGAGCACGCGGACGATCTGCAGGCGGACATCCAGCCGGCGACGGGGGTGGAGGGGGCCTGAGCCCCAGGCCTGTGGGGGGGGTGCGGGGCCTGTTCGGGGCGCGTGCAAGCCTCAGTGCGCCGTTGATGCGACCTCGTGGGCGGGCATGCAATGGGGACAGGGTCTGTGCCGAGAGTCAGACCCTTGCCCCGAGGAGGGACCCATGGCCGAATCCCCCAGCACCCCCACGCCCGACCCCGCGCAGGAACGCCCGACCGAGCAGCCCGCCGAGATCAGGAACCTGATGCTGATCGGCGCGTGCGGCTGCGGCTCGGGCTGCGGGTGCGGGTGCCAGTCGGGCAATCCGTGCCAGTGCGGCTGACGCCGCGATTCTTGTCGTACGACGGTGAGGGCCCCGGTGATCGCGCCGGGGCCCTTCGCGTGCCGGGGGTCAGGCGCCCCGGGTCCGGTCGACCGTGAGCAGGACGTCCGTGGTGGGCCGGAGGGTGCCGATGTGGGCGGGGTCCGTCTGCAGGGCGATGCCGACGGTCTCCGGCTCCCCGCCGAAGTCGGCGCGCTGCTGTTCGACGAGGACGCCGGGCGCGTGGATCTCGGGGACGTCGCCGCACAGGCCGAGGGAGGCGGGAGGTGTGCCGACGTCGCCGGTGAGGAAACGGCCGTCGGCGAGGTGGGTGAACCCGGTCGTCACGATCCTGTGCTCTGCGAGGTAGGCGCGCATCACCTTCGCGGTGCTGCGGAAGGCGACGGCCAGCTCGACGTCTCCGTCCTTGGCGGCGGGGTGGGTGACGTAGTGGACGTCCCGTGCGCCGGACGGCATCGGCAGGCCCACGACGTCGAGCTCCTGTTCCAACGGCACGTCGCTGCCCTCGCAGGCCCGCGCGTCCGCGAACGGATACCCCTTGTCCGCGGCCACGAGCCACCCGCCCACCGCCAGTACCGCCGCGGCGAACCCGCCGCCGACCGCCCACCACACGCGTCGCATGAAGCGCACGCTAGGGGCGGGGCGAGCGCCCGGTCGGGGAGTTGTCCGGAGGTTGACGGACTCCTTGCCCGCTCAGCACCACTCCTTCCACCACGGAACGTCGGGCGAGGAGCAGGGCAGGACGCGGACCCGGCGCAGGATGACGGCGTCGAGCTCGTGGAGCAGGGCGCGGAGTTCACGGGCGGATCTGGTGGGCAGGGCGTGGAGCACCTGTTCGAGGTGGTCGCGGTAGTACCCCGGGTCGCACCCGCACCCGGCGATGCCGCAGACGTCGACGTCACGGGTCAGACGGGCGAGGGGTCCGTGCGCGAGGGCGGCCCAGTACCGGAACGCGCTGTCCGTGTCCCCCGGTGAGAACCGTCGGTGCTCGAGCCTGCGGATGTCGGCGGCACAGCCCGCGGAGATCCGGCCGATACGGGGGCGTGGACGGGGGTGCCGGGAAGGTCGTACCCGCACCGGCGTCGCGGCCTGTACCGCGGAGGGGCGCCTACGCGGCATCGCCCTTTCGGTGGTGAGTCATGCGCGCAGGTCAGCGGGACGCGCGAGCCGGCCGCACAGACAAAACCCCCTGCCTGCGGGAAGACCGCGGGCAGGGGGCCCGATCGGTGCGGGTTACTTCTTCTTGCCCTGGTTCTTGACCGCCTCGATGGCCGCCGCGGCCGCGTCGGGGTCGAGGTAGGTGCCGCCCGGGTTGAGGGGCTTGAAGGCGGCGTCGAGCTCGTAGGACAGCGGGATGCCCGTGGGGATGTTCAGGCCCGCGATGTCGGCGTCGGAGATGCCGTCGAGGTGCTTGACCAGGGCGCGCAGCGAGTTGCCGTGGGCCGCGACCAGGACCGTGCGGCCCGTGAGGAGGTCGGGGACGATGCCGTCGTACCAGTACGGGAGCATGCGCGTCACGACGTCCTTGAGGCACTCCGTCCTCGGGCGCAGCTCCGGCGGGATCGTCGCGTAGCGCGGATCGTCCGACTGGGAGTACTCGGTGCCGTCCTCGAGCGCGGGCGGCGGGGTGTCGTAGGAGCGGCGCCAGAGCATGAACTGCTCCTCGCCGAACTCCGCGAGGGTCTGCGCCTTGTCCTTGCCCTGGAGGGCGCCGTAGTGACGCTCGTTCAGGCGCCACGAACGGTGGACCGGGATCCAGTGGCGGTCCGCGGACTCCAGCGCGAGCTGGGCGGTGCGGATGGCGCGCTTCTGGAGGGACGTGTGGACCACGTCGGGCAGGAGATCGGCGTCCTTCAGGAGCTCGCCACCGCGGACCGCCTCCTTCTCGCCCTTCTCGTTCAGGTTCACGTCCACCCAGCCGGTGAACAGGTTCTTCGCGTTCCACTCGCTCTCGCCATGGCGGAGGAGGATCAGCTTGTACGGTGCGTCGGCCATGCGTATGAGCGTAATCCACCGACTCGATCGCTTGTGCCTCCGCTCGTCAGGCGGACGGTTGACGAGATCTGTTAATTGAGTGGCCTCCCCGAGCACGCCGATTGTAAGTTGCCGTTGCCGCCAGAGACACTTACATCATCCCCGGGGGATCCGCCATGTCAGCAGCCACCTTGAGACGTGCCCTCAGGGAATCCGTCTCCGGTCTCCCTCGCGCGTTCTGGTGGCTGTGGCTCAGCACCCTCGTCAACCGGCTCGGCGCCTTCGTCGCCACCTTCATGGCGCTCTACCTCACGCTCGACCGCGGGTACTCCGCCGCCTACGCCGGTCTCGTCGCCTCCCTGCACGGCCTGGGCGGTGTCGTCTCGTCCCTCGGGGCCGGCGTCATGACCGACCGGCTGGGACGGCGGCCCACGCTGCTCGTCGCCCAGGCCTCCACCGCCGCCTCCGTCGCCCTGCTCGGCTTCATGCACCATCCCGTCGCCATCGCCGCCGTCGCCTTCCTCGTCGGCATGACGAGCAACGCCTCGCGGCCCGCCGTGCAGGCGATGATGGCCGACATCGTGCGGCCCGAGGACCGGGTGCGCGCCTTCTCCCTCAACTACTGGGCGATCAACCTCGGGTTCGCCATCTCCTCCATGGCCGCCGGGTTCATCGCCGAGTTCAGCTACCTCGCCGGCTTCCTCCTCGAGGCCGGCATGACGGCCGCCTGCGCGATCGTCATCTTCCTGAAGCTGCCGGAGTCGCGGCCCGAACGCACCCCCACCGAGAAGGCGGCGGACAACGAGACCGGGCTCGGCACCGTGCTCCGCGACGGGCGCTACATGGGTGTCGTCGGGCTGTCCTTCCTCATCGCCCTCGTCTTCCAGCAGGGCGCCGTCGGACTGCCGGTGGCGATGGGCGAGGCCGGGTTCACCCCCGCCGACTACGGCATGGCGATCGCCGTCAACGGCATCCTCATCGTGGCGTTGCAGATCCCGGTCACCCGGTTCATCCAGCACCGCGATCCGCGCCGGCTGCTCGTCATCTCGTCCCTGCTCGCCGGATACGGCTTCGGGCTCACCGCCTTCGCCGGCTCCATCGGCGTCTTCGCCCTCACGGTCTGCGTCTGGACCCTCGCCGAGATCGTCAACGCCCCCACCCAGACCAGCCTGGTGGTCCGCCTCTCCCCCGTGCACGGCCGCGGCCGCTACCAGGGCATGTACACCCTGTCCTGGGCCGTCGCCTCCCTCGTCGCCCCGCTGATGTCCGGCCTGATCATCGACCACTACGGCGCGGAGTGGCTGTGGGGACTGTGCGCGGTCGTCGGCACGGTGGCCGGCATCGGGTACAGCGTGCTGATGCGCAGCCTGCCCACGGAGGACGCGTACGCCGGCCTGGACGTGGCTCCGACCGAGAGCCTGGACGAGCCCGTGGTGAAGGTCCCGGACGAGGCTCTGGCCAAGGTCGTCCCGGACGCGGCCCTGGGCAAGGTCCCGGACGGGACCCCGGTCAAGATCCCCGCCCTCGACACCACCGAGGCCCCCACCGCCGATGCCCTCCCGGCCCCTACCGAGCCGCCACTCGCCACCAAGCCCGAGATCAGCACCGCCTGAGCCCGGCCCCTCTCCTCGCCGGGTCCTCCTGCTCGCCCGAAAACGGCCCCCCGTATCCCCTGATCACCAACTTTCCACTACCCCAGGCGAGGACCCGTTTCCCGGCGGTATACAGGAAGCCGCGGGGGGCCGCCGGGGCCGCTGGGGTGGGAGACGGGCATGTCCGACAGTTCCGAGCCGATCTTCGTCAGCTACGCCGGTCCGGACAACGGGTGGGCGGAGTGGGTGGCCTGGCACCTCCAGGAGAACGGCTACCGGGTGGAGCTCGACCGCTGGAACTGGCGCACCGGCGACGACTTCGTGACGAAGATGAACAACGCGCTCGACCAGGCGTCCGCCGTCGTCGCCGTCTTCTCCCCGCGCTACTTCGAGGCGGGGCGGTACACCGAGGAGGAGTGGACGTCTGTCATCGCCCGGCGCGGCCGTTTCATCCCGCTCGTGGTCGAGCCCTTGGAGTCCGGCCAGGTCCCGGCGATCCTCGCGCCCCGGCTCCGCAAGGACCTGCACGGACTGAGCGAGCCGGACGCCCTCAAGGCCCTCCTCGACGCCGTCCGGGGACCCGCGCGGCCCACCAGCCCGCCGGCCTTCCCCGGCGCCGCGGCCACACCGTCCGCGCCGCCCGCTCCGCACGGCCCCCAGCCGCCGTTCCCGCCCCGCACCGGCGGCGACCCCGCCGTGTAGGACGTACGCGACCGGCGGCGCAACCCATCGGCAGCACGCTGAACGGCCCGGGGGCCGGCACGACGAGGCACACGGCATGCTGGCCGCCACGCTGGAACGGCAGGGCCCTCACGGATGCATCCGCGCCCCCTTCACCACCTTGTCCACCCCGTTCCTCGCCCCGTACACAGCCATCCCCACCACATCCAACTCCCCCGTCCCCACGGCCCGTACCGCCGCCCGGTTGTCCCGGTCGTTGCCCGTGGAGAACAGATCGCCCGTGAACACCGAGCACGGCAGCCCTCGGGACACCGCCCGCGCATGCGCCGCCGTCAGCGTCTCCTTCGTCCCCTCGAAAACCATCACCGGCTGCCGGAACATCGGCAGATAGACCACCCCGTCGGCGTCCTCGTACGGCTCCCCGACCACCTCGGGAACCACCGTGCCGAGGCCGCTGACCAGGAACGCGGTGACGTTCAGCCGCTGCCACGGCTCCAGGTCCTCCCGCAGCAGGACGGCGATCTTCGTGTCGAATCGGATGGGTGCTTCGCTCATGCCCTGAGACTGCCGGGCGGCCTACGACACCGTCTTGTACGTTCTTTGCATGGCCACCCGGCAGACCGTCTCCGCCTGGCGCCCCGCCGTCCCGGGCATCGTGGAGGTCTTCCACGCCCACTACACCGGGTACGCCTACCCGATGCACGTCCATGACGCGTGGACGCTGCTGATCGTGGACGACGGCGCCGTACGGTACGACCTCGACCGGCACGAGCACGGCACCCCGCACGACACGGTGTCCCTGCTGCCGCCGCACGTCCCGCACAACGGCTCCCCCGTCACGGCGGACGGTTTCCGCAAGCGGGTCGTCTACCTCGACACCTCGCTGCTCGGCGAGGATCTCGTCGGCTCCGCCGTCGACACCCCTGATCTGCGGGACCCCCTGCTGCGGCAGCGCGTCGGGCAGTTGCACCACGCCCTCGACCATCCCGGCGACGAGCTGGAGGCCGCGAGCAGGCTGACGTTCATCGGGGAACGGCTCACCGCACAGCTGCGGCCCCGCCTGGTCACCGACGTCCCGCGCGCCGACCCCGCCCTCGCCCGCCGGCTGCGCGAACTCCTCGACGAGCGGGTGGTCGAGGGGATCACCCTCGACGAGGCCGCCGCGCTGGTGCACGCGCATCCCGCCCATCTGGTACGGGCGTTCAGCACCGCCTACGGCATCGCACCGCACCAGTACCTCAACTCCCGCCGCGTCGACCGCGCCCGACGGCTCCTCCTGGACGGGGTGCGGCCGAGTGAGGTCGCCACCGCCACCGGCTTCTTCGACCAGTCCCATCTCACCCGGCACTTCAGGAAGTTGGTGGGGGTCACGCCCGGGCGGTACACAAAGGGAGCGTGAGACCTCGGATCACGGCAGGTCGGCGGCCGAAAGCGGACGCCCGTTCGAGAGGTTCGGCGGAAGACGCCCGTCCGGTGATCAATGCCGCTTAGCGTCGGTTCATGGACAACTCAGAGAACAACTCAGAGGAAACCCAAGGCACTTCACAGCCCGACCGCACCGTGAGAGTCAGACGTTTCTCGACCGCCGTCGTCGGCGCGGCCGCCCTGGTCGCCCTCAGCGTCGGGGCGGCCCTCGCGGCGACCTCGGACGAGGAGCCCACCTCCGAACCCTCCGTGGGGATCAGCGTCCCGGCGGACGGGGACACGGGCGGCTCCGGCGGGGGCGACACCACCGGCGGCAGCGAACCGAGCCCGATCCCGACGTTCACGGAACCGGACCACCCCACCGAGGAACCGACCGAGGGCCCCTCCGGCGAACCGTCCGCGCCCAGTGAGCTGGACGAGCTCAACCGCCGCATCTCCGAGCTCGACAAGAAGGTCGACGAGCTGCCCACCAAGAGGGAACTCGCGGACGCCCTGCGCGCGTTCGCCGACGAGCTCGACAAGAGCGACCCTTCCGGCGCGTCCTGACGCGCCGGCCCGGGGTCAGTCGGTCTGGTCGGGCCGGTCGGGCCGGTCGGGCCGGTCGGCCGGGCGCTGGGTCAGGTGGGCGAACGCGTCCAGGTTGCGCGTCGGCTCACCCCGGGCCACCCGCCACTCGTACTCCTTGCGGATCGCGGACGCGAAACCGAGCTCCAGCAGGGTGTTGAAGCTGCCGTCCGCCGCCTCCAGGGTCTGTCCCAGGAGGCGGTCGATCTCGTCGGCGGTGACGGCGGCGAGGGGGAGTTTGGCGGTGACGTAGACGTCGCCGAGCCGGTCCACGGCGTAACTCACGCCGTACAGCTTGAGGTTGCGCTCCAGGAGCCAGCGGTGGACGCCGGACTCGTTCTCGTCGGGGTGGCGGACGACGAAGGCGTTCAGGGAGAGGGAGTGGCGGCCGACCAGGAGCGAGACCGTCGTCTTCAGCTTGCGGGTGCCGGGGAGCTGGACGACGTAATTGCCGGGGGCCGGGCTCTCCCACTCCAGTTCGTTGTCCTGGAGGACAGCCTCGATGACCTGTGCCGCCTTCTGCTCCTCAGCCATGGTGGGAGCGTACGCGACGGCGGTGGGCCTGCATCGCGGCCGTGTAGACGTCCGCCGTCGCGGCGGCCGCGGTGTCCCAGCCGAAGGACTGCGCGTGCCGGGCGGCCGCCTCGCCCATGCGGGGCGCGAGGTGGGGGTCGTCGGCGAGGTCGCGGAGCACGCGCGCGTAGTCGGCGGGGTTGTGGCCTCGGACGAGGAAACCTGTCTGCCCGTCGCGCACGGCCACCGGCAGGCCGCCGACCGCTGCCGCGAGGACGGGGGTGCCGGCCGCCTGGGCCTCTATGGCGACCAGGCCGAAGGACTCGCTGTAGGACGGCATGACCAGCACGGACGCGGCCCGGAACCAGTCCGCGAGCTGTTCCTGGCCGACGGGCGGACGGAACCGTACGACGTCCGCGACGCCGAGCCGGGCGGCCAGCTTCTGCAGGCCCTCGGGCTTGGCGAGGCCGCTGCCGCTGGGGCCGCCGACGATGGGCACGACCAGACGGGAGCGCAGGTCGGGGCGTTCGTCGAGGAGGACGGCGACGGCGCGCAGGAGGACGTCGGGGGCCTTCAGCGGCTGGATGCGGCCCGCGAAGAGCGGGATGAGGGCGTCCTGGGGAAGGTCGAGGCGGGCGCGGGCGGCGGCGCGGCCGTCGGCGGGACAGAAGCGGTCCAGATTGACGCCGGGGTGGACCACGGCGACCTTGCCGGGGTCCGCGCTGTAGTGGCGTACGAGCTCGTCGGCCTCCTCCGCCGTGTTGGCGATGAGGCGGTCCGCGGCGTCGACGATCTGGGTCTCGCCGATGACCCGGGCGGCGGGTTCGGGGGTGTCGCCGTCGGCGAGGTTGGCGTTCTTGACCTTGGCCATGGTGTGCATGGCGTGGACCAGGGGGACGCCCCAGCGCTGGGCGGCGAGCCAGCCGACGTGGCCGGAGAGCCAGTAGTGCGAGTGGACGAGGTCGTAGTAGCCGGGGCGGTGGCCGGCCCATGCCTGCATCACGCCGTGCGTGAAGGCGCATAGCTGGGCGGGGAGCTCCTCCTTGGCGAGGCCCTCGTAGGGGCCGGCGTCGACGTGGCGGACGAGTACGCCGGGGGCGAGCTGGACCGTCGGCTCCAGTGCGGCGGTCGTCGCGCGCGTGAAGATCTCGACCTCGATGTTGATCGCGGCGAGGCGCTGCGCCAGCTCGACGATGTAGACGTTCATGCCGCCGGCGTCGCCGGTGCCGGGCTGGTGGAGCGGGGAGGTGTGCACGGAGAGCATCGCGATACGGCGGGGGCGGCGGTGCAGCCTCAGCCGCGGGGGTGCGGCCGGGGAGCGCCGCCCGAGCCTGCTGACGTACTGGCTCACGTGGCGGTCCTCCTCGCAGCGGGCATGCCTGACGGAGGGTGTGGGGAGCCCTCCACGGGGGTGCAACATCGGAGGAGCGGGTTCCCATTCCGGGCACGGTGAATTTTGCTGAGGCATTACCGGGGGTCGCTCAACTGTTCGGGCAACGGATGCGTCAGGAGTGTCTACGGCGCGCATACCCTCGTAGGCATGACCTCCCGCGCCGCCACCCGCCCCGTGGGCACAGTGACGCGCGGGACCACCAACCCCAACCGGCTGCGCCGTATGGACCGCTGGATCACCGCGGTCCACGGGCCCGGACTGCGGCACACCGACGACCCCCTCGCCATCGATCTCGGGTACGGCGCCGCCCCCTGGACCGCGGTCGAGCTGTTGCAGCGTCTGCGAACCGTCGCGCCACGCGCGCGTGTCGTAGGGGTGGAGATCGAGCCCGCCCGGGTCGCGGCCGCGAAGCCGTACGAGCGGGAGGGCCTCGAGTTCCGGCACGGCGGCTTCGAGGTGCCGGTCCCGTCGCGGCCGATGCTCATCCGGGCCGCCAATGTGCTGCGGCAGTACGAGGAGGGCGAGGTCGCCGAGGTGTGGGCGCGGCTGTGTGCGCGGCTCGCGCCGGGCGGGCTGCTCGTCGAGGGGACGTGCGACGAGATCGGGCGGCGGCATGTGTGGGTCGCGCTCGGACCGGAGGGGCCGCGGACGGTCACCTTCGCGACCCGGCTGGGCTCCCTGGAGCGGCCGTCCGACCTCGCCGAGCGGCTGCCGAAAGCCCTCATCCACCGCAACATCCCGGGCGAGCCCGTGCACGCCTTCCTCCGTGACTTCGACCGCGCCTGGGCCGCCGCCGCGCCCTACGCCTCGTACGGCGCCCGCCAGCGCTGGATCCGGGCGGTGCGGGAGCTGACCGCCGACTGGCCTGTGACCGATGGGCCGGTGCGCTGGCGGCAGGGGGAAGTCACCGTGGCATGGGGGGCGTTGGCCCCGCGCGGGTGAACCTCGCCCGTCCGCCTGACCTGCGGGGAACGATCTCCGTGAGTCGTTCGTCACAAAGGCGGGGAGATCGTCATGGGGCGGGTGGATCAGGGGGATGGACGTCGTACAGCCTCTGTCGTTTTCTGTCAGGACATGGCACGATCCCCGGGCGTCCGTAAGTTACTGACGGTAAATCAGGTGGGGGGCTGAGGTATGGGTGCGGGCAAGCGCGGGCTGTTGACGGCTGCTGTGACCGTGGTCTGCGCGGTCACGGTGCTCGCGGCGCCGGGCACGGCGTTCGCCAGCCCGAGCCCCAGTCCCAGTCCCAGTCCCAGTTCCACGCCTTCGGCATCCGCCACCACCGGGACCAACAAGGACCTCGAGGCCGTACACAAGCAGCTGGACGACCTCTATCACGCCGCCGCCGTCGCCACGGACGAGTACAACGCCGCCGAGGAAGCCGCCGACCAGCAGTCGGCCGCGATCGTGGCGCTGGCGAAGAAGATCGTCAAGGGCAAGGAGAAGCTGGCGGAGCTGGAGAAGCGCGCGGGCGACTCGGCCGCCGCCCAGTACCGCACCGGCGGACTGCCCGACGAGGCACAACTGATGCTCAGCGACGACCCGCAGCAGTTCCTCAACGGCGCGGGCCGGATCCTGCAGGGCCAGCGCGCCACCAAGGGCCTCATCGCGGAAATGACCCGCACCCAGGAGGACTTGGAACAGTACGCCAAGGACGCCTCCGCCCAGTGGAACAAGCTCGAGGCCAACCGGAAGACGAAGGCCGCCGCCAAGAAGAAGGTCAAGAAGCAGATCGCGGCGGCCGAGGAGCTCGAGTCCCAGCTGGAGAAGGAGGAGAAGGAGCGCCTCGCCCGGCTGGAGCAGCAGGCCGCCTATCAGGCGCAGACCGCCTGGCTGGACTCCGGGATCCTCGACGAGATCAACGGCAAGGCGTCCGCCCAGGGCAAGAAGGCCGTGGAGTACGCGAGCGCCCAGCTGGGCAAGCCCTACGAGTGGGGCGCCGAGGGGCCGGGCTCGTACGACTGCTCGGGGCTGACCTCGCAGGCCTGGGCCAGTGCCGGGCAGGCCATTCCGCGGACCTCGCAGCAGCAGTGGAAGCAGCTGAAGCACGTGGACGTCGCGCAGATGCGGCCCGGCGACCTCATCATCTACAACGCCGATGCCAGCCATGTGGCGATGTACATAGGCGACGGCGCGATCATCCACGCCCCGCGGCCCGGACGGACGGTGACCATCGCCGGGGCGGGCTCCCTGCCGATCCTGGCGGTCGTGCGTCCGGACGCCTGACGCACGGGCAGGTGAGCCCGCGGACCCCTGAGACCGGGGTCACGTGACGCACCGCACGCCGACGGGCTCCCAAACCCGGCGCCGACGTGACGTTCGTCATTCCCGCACCTCGGGCGGGGTGTCCAACTGCGGTACGGAACGCGGCATATGACAGCGGCCGCCTGCCGAGCCGGGTGCCGTACGCCATTCCGTTGCGGCGCCGAGTACCGCTATGGTCCCCGTCGGTGGGTCGAGGTCCCTCGCCCCGCCATGCCCTCGGGGGGAGGGAAGGACCCAAGACGATGCCCGTACCCGTACCGCGGCAGAGAGCGATCCCGGCCGTGGAAAGTGGTCAGGCGCCGGCCGCAACCGCAAGTGGCGGCCCTTCGAAGGAAGAGGCCCCGCGCACGGACGGCACGATCGAGAAGCACAACGGCACGACCCATCTGACGCTGCTGGTGATCGAGGACGATCCCGGTGGCTCGACGCTCGTGCCGGAGCTCCTCGACGCCGCCGGCAACCCCATCCGCGTCCGCACCGCCCGCAACCTCACCGAGGCCGAGCGGCTGCTCACCGACGACGTCCACTGCATCCTGCTGGACCTCGCCCTGCCCGCCCCCGTGCGCGGCGGCGACGACGAGCTCGCCGTGCTCAAGCACGTACTGGAGCTCGCACCCCGGCACGCCGTGCTCGCCCTCACCACCTCCGGCGACGCCGAGCGCGGCACGGAGGCCGTACGCGTGGGCGCCCAGGACTACCTCTTCCGGGACGAACTGGACAGCCGGCTGCTCAGCCGGGCGATCCGCTACGCCGTCGAGAGGAAACGTTCCGACACGGCCGAGCGGAGGCTCGCCGAGGGCCGCCTGCGGGCGCAGGAGAACCGCCGCCTGGAGCGGGGCCTGCTGCCCACGCCTCTCCTGGAGGGCTCCTCGCTGCGGTTCGCCGCGCGTTACCGGCCGGGCCGTTCGCGCGCGCTCCTCGGCGGCGACTTCTACGACGTCGTCCGCACCCCCGACGGCACGGTGCACGCCATGATCGGCGACGTCTGCGGGCACGGGCCCGACGAGGCCGCGCTCGGCGTGGAGCTGCGGATCGCGTGGCGGGCGCTGACCCTGGCGGGGCTGTGCGGGGACGAACTGCTCGGCACCTTGCAGCAGGTCCTGGAGCACGAGCGGTCCGACGACGAGATCTTCGCGACGCTGTGCACGGTGGACATCGCGCCGGACGGGCGCCGGGCGGGGCTGTGCCTGGCGGGGCACCCGGCGCCGCTGGTCGCGCGGCCGGGGCGGCCGGCACGGCTGCTGCCGTACGACAACAACGGGCCGGCGCTCGGGCTGCTGCCCGGTGCCCGGTGGCCGCGGATGCAGGTGGAGCTGGGGCGGGAGTGGAGTCTGATGCTCTACACCGACGGGCTGATCGAGGGGCGGATCGGGGCCGGCAAGGAGCGGCTCGGTCAGGACGGCATGGTGGAGATGGTCCGCCGGCAGCTGTCCGAAGGGCTGCAGGGGGAAGCGTTGCTGCGGGCGGCCGTCAGCGAGGTGCGGGAGTTGAACGGTGGCGAGCTGACGGACGACGTGGCTGTGCTGCTGCTGGATCGGACCGGGTGAGTTCGGGCGCGGGCCTGCCGTTGTGGGTTCCTGCCGTGTCCCGGGCGCGGGTCCGCTGTGGCTGGTCGCGCAGTTCCCCGCGCCCCTGGGTGGGTCGCGCCTGACGGCGTCTTCTACCTGCCGCCGTTGTACGGGCCGTACGGGCCGTCGCTGCTGCTGCCGCCGCGGCCCCTGCCTCCGCCTCCTGACACCTGGCGGAGTGCCGGGCGTACGTCGACGAAGAAGACGATCGAGGCGACCAGGCCCGCGAGTTGCAGGAAGAGCATCGGCACCAGGAGGTTCACCGCGACCGCCACGCCGAGGATGATCAGCCAGAAGCCCTTGTTGTTCTTGCTGGCCGCGCGGTACGCGTCCTCACGGAACAGGGCGGCCATCACGAAGGCCACCACCGCGAATCCCAGCATCGCGAGGTAGAGAATCCACATCAACCCCGCGAATCCCTGCATCAGCACAACGCCCACCACCTGACTCGGATCGTCGTTACGCGGTCACCGTACCCGGAGAACGGGCCGGGCACCCCAGGGGTGCCCGGCCCGTCGTACCGGTACCGGCCGCCTCGCCTACTTCGCGGGCGGGGTCGTCTTCTTGGCGGTGGTCTTCTTCGCCGGGGTCGTCTTCTTGGCGGTGGTGGTCTTCTTCGCCGGTGCGGCCGCGGCGGCCGGGGACTCGGCGGGCTTCGGCTCTTCCTTGACCTCGACGGGCTCGGCCTTGGGCTCGACGGCCACGGCCAGCTCCTCGATCTCCTCGGCGGCCTCGCCACGCCAGGTCTTCACGGCCTGCTCGCCGTGCTCGGCGACCTTCTCGTAGGTCTCGCGGGCCTTCACGGCGTACTCGGCGGCGACGCCGACGCCACGCAGGGCGAAGTCCTGGGCGCTCTCGCCGAACTTCTTCAGGTCGGCGTCGATGGTGGTGCCGAGCTTCTTGATGTCGCCGTCCAGGGTCGCGATGAACTCGCCGACCTTGGCCTGGAGGGACTCCTGCGCCCCCTTGGCCTTGGCGCCGGCCTCCTTGGCACGGGCGGCGGCCTTCTCCTGCACGGCCTTCGGGTCGGTGCCGCGCACGGCCTCGATACGGGCCGGGGCCTCGGCGCGCAGCTGCTCGACGATGCCGGGCACCTTCTTGGCCTCCTGGAGGGCGAGGTCACCGGCGCCGGCGAGGAAGTAGAGCGGGGTGGGGTCCGAAACGGCCTTGCGGATGTCGTCGGTGATGGCCATGGTGATGGTCCTCCCGGATCGCTTTCGTGTGAGGGTTTTGGTTCCGCGCTCGGTCGGCCGGTGTCTCAACTGGCCGTCTGCTGCGGGCCGGCGTCGCTGCCGTCGGTCGTGCGGGGGGCCGTGCTCTTCTTGCGGGTACGGCGCTCGGCGGTGCCCCGGGCTTCTTCGCCCGGGATGTCCGCCGCTACGGCGACCGTGGTGGCCTCCGCTTCGGGAGCGGGTGCCCCCTGTGAGCCGGTCTCCTCAGTGTCGGTCCCGAATCCGTTCTCCTTGCGGAAGGACTCGTAGATCTGGAGCAGCACCTGCTTCTGCCGCTCGTTGAGCGTCGGGTCGGCGATGATGACGGCGCGCGTCTCCACCTCGTCCCGGTCGCGCTCGGCGTCGAGGATGCCGGCACGGACGTACAGCGTCTCGGCGGAGATCCGCAGCGCCTTGGCGACCTGCTGCAGTACCTCCGCGCTCGGCTTGCGCAGCCCGCGCTCGATCTGGCTCAGATACGGATTGGACACCCCGGCGGCGTCGGCGAGCTGCCTGAGCGAGAGCTGGGCGTTTCGCCGCTGCTCGCGCAGGTACTCACCGAGATTGCCGACGTTGAGCGATGCCATGCCCCCACTGTGCCTCACCCTTGCTAACTATTGCAAGCAGGCGCTTGCAAAAGTGCTCCACGCCACGTGATCCGGCGGCGCGGGTGCATAAGATCGGCCGCATGGCACTGCGACCTGTTCAGCTGAACATCAAGGCCGTCGACGGCCCGGCGGTCGGCCGGTTCTGGGCCCAGGCGCTCGGCTGGAACCTTTTCCGACCCGGCGTGACCACGTATGTCGGACCCTCCGCCGAACTCGTCTGGCCGGACCCGGCGGGCGTCGGCATCGACATCGTGCCGGTTCCCGAACCCAAGACGGCGACGAAGAACCGTGTGCACCTCGATCTCGCCTCCACTTCCGCCGCCCATCAGGTGGAGTGGGTCGCGCGCCTGAAGGCGCTCGGTGCGACCCCTGTAGACGTGGGCCAGGGCGACGACGTGCCGTTCACGGTCCTCGCCGATCCGGAGGGCAACGAGTTCTGTGTGCTGGAGCCCCGGGAGATCCACCGGGACACCGGGCCGATCGCGGTGATGGTGGTCGACTGCGCGGATCCGCGGGCCATGGCCCGGTTCTGGGGTGAGGCGGTGGACTGGCCGCTGCACGAGGTGACCGACGACCACGCCTTGTTCCGCTCCCCCGAGGGCGTCGGCCCGTATCTCGAGTTCCTCCGCACGCCCGACGTGAAGACCGTGCCGGACCGTATCCATCTCGACCTGCTGCCGTATCCCGGTGACGACAAGGAGGCGGAGGTGGCCAGGCTGCGGGCCCTCGGCGCCGTCGACCTCGACCTCGGCCAGGGCGATGTGCCGTGGACGTGTCTGACCGACCCGGAGGGACACGAGTTCTGCGTCCTCGCCCCGTCCTGAGACGGCACGGCCCGCAGGTGCGAAGCAGGATCAGCCGACTATGGCTTGCAGGTGCGCTGCGAGATCAGCTCACGTCACCCACCGGCCTCAACCCGTCTGCCCCGACTGCCCCGTCAGCCCCGGAGGGGCACGAGTTCTGCGTCCTCGCCCCGTCCTGAGACGGCACGGCCCGCAGGTGCGAAGCGGGATCGGCTCGTCATGGCTTGCAGGGGCGGGGCGGGATCAGCTCACGTCTCCCACCGGCGTCAACCCGTCTGCCCCGCCTGCCCCGACTGCCCCGTCAGCGCCTTGACCGCCGGCCGCAGAAGTGCCGCGACGCGCTCGGGCGGGGCGTCATGGAGGGCGGGCAGGTCGAGGAGCTGGTGCCCGATGGTGACGCCCAGGAGGGTGGTGACGATCAGGGCGGCGCGCAGTTCGGGGTCCCCGGCCGTCGGCAGGGTGGCGGCGACGCCGTCGATCTGCCGGGCGAGGGCGGCGCGGGCGTGGTCGGCCGCGGCCGGGTCGGTGAGCATGGAGCGCATCATCGCCAGCGTGCCCTCGGGCAGACCGCCGAGCTTGAGGCCGAGCGTGGCGATGAGTTGATCGACCAGCGCGTCGGTGTCGGCGGGTGCCGGTGACACGGGCAGCGCCTGCACCGCCTGCGAGAACAGCTCGCGCTTCGAACCGAAGTACTGCATGACCAGGGCCGGGTCCACACCCGCCGCGGCCGCCACGGCACGGATGGTGGTGCGGTCGAAGCCCTTCTCCGCGAACAGCTCCCGGGCACTGTCGAGAATGCGCGCCTCGGTGGCCCGACGGCGGTCGGCGCGGGACCGATGGGGCGAGGAGGGGGACGTAGGCATCAATTGACTCTACAGCCGTTGACCGAACCACCCCGCCGTCCTTACGGTGATTGGGTCAACGCTTGTTGAGTGAAGGACCATACGACCGAGGTGGTCACCATGTCCGAACCGCAGCTCGCTCCCCTCCGCACCCCGCGCGAGGTGCTGGCCCGCTACTACCGGGCCATGGTCGACAAGTCCGCGGACGACCTCGCCGACCTGTACGCCGTGGACGCGGTGCACGAGTTCCCGTTCGCCGTCCCCGGCTTCCCCCCTCGCTACGACGGGCGCGAGGCCGTACGTGCGGGGTACCGGGTGGCCTGGGGCGGAAGCCCCGCCCAGGTGGACGAGATCAGGAAGGTCGCGGCCTACGAGTCCACCGAACCCGGCGTGATCGTCGCCGAGCATGTCGTGGTGGGGTCGGTGCCGCCCGGGCGCGGCTCCTTCACCGTCCCCGGCCTGCTCGTACTCCATGTCCACGACGGACTGATCACGCGGGCGCGCGACTACATGGACGCCTCGGGGGTCGCCGGCGCCCGCGGTTGAGCGCCCGGGACAGCCCTTCGCCCCGCCGCTCATGCGAAAAGCGGTGCGCGAAGATCGCCCGCGTCACAGACTGGCACGTATGACCGAAACGGATCCCAAAGACGTCCTCCGCTTCTACCTCCAGTCCGCCCGCGACGCCCTCCTCTGGAAGCTCGACGGGGTCTCCGAGTACGGCGTCCGCCGCCCCCTGACACCGACCGGGACCAACCTCCTGGGGCTGGTGAAGCACGCGGCCGGCGTGGAGTTGGGGTATCTGGGCGACACCTTCGGGCGCCCGTCCGGGGAGCGACTGCCCTGGCTCGACAGCGCCGCCGAGGCCAACGGCGACATGTGGGCCACCGCCGAGGAGTCGCGCGAGGACATCGTGGGCCTGTACCGCCGGGCATGGGCGCACGCGGACGCGACGCTCGACGCGCTCGCCCTGGAGACCGTGGGCAGGGTGCCGTGGTGGCCGGACGGCAAGGACGAGGTCACGCTGCATCACGCGATGGTCCGCGTGATCGCCGACACGCACCGGCACGCCGGGCACGCCGACATCCTCCGGGAGCTCATGGACGGTGCCGTCGGGATGAACCAGGGCAACGACAGCATGGCCTCGCAGGACCCGGCCTGGTGGGAGGCCTACCGGGAGCGGCTGGAGCGTGCGGCGCGGGAGGCCGACCGGATGAGCTGACCACGTACCCACAAAAAAGTGCGTACTTGGCAGCGGGACCGGGTGGATCAGAAGCTGGTCACGAAGGGCCGGCGAAGGAAAGGGGATCGGAAACCGGAGGGTTCAGGAAGCGGCCTGCTTCTCCATGTGGCGGTGGCCCCAGTCGGACAACGGGGCCAGCAGCTCGGAGAGTTCACGGCCGAAGGCGGTCAGGGAGTAGACCGTCTTGAGCGGCAGGACGTCATGCACCTCCCGGTGCACGAGACCGTCCGCCTCCATCGAGCGCAACGCCTGGGTCAGCACCTTCTCGCTGAGGCCCGGCAGTTGCCTGCGCAGCTCACCGGGCCGTTGCGGACCGGCCTCCAGCAGCCACAGCAGCGAGGTCTTCCACTTGCCGTCGATCACCGTGATCGCGGCGGTCACTCCGCAGGTGTTCATGTCCAGGACGCGCGCGCAGCCCATCTCCGCCCCCTTCGTCGTCATGTCCAACGGCCTGCCAATGGCCTCTGTTCCCATGGGAGTTGCAGCATGCCCGAGTCCTCTTCCGTCACCGTCCTCGGCCTGGGCCCGATGGGCCGCGCGCTGGCCGGTGCCTTCCTGGACGCCGGTCTGCGGACCACGGTCTGGAACCGCACCCCGGGCCGGGACCTCGACCTCAAGGAGCGCGGGGCGATCGGCGCCGCCTCGGCCGCCGAAGCGGTCGCCGCGAGCCCGCTGACGGTCGTCTGCGTGGTCAACTACGACGCCGCCGACACCTTCCTGCGTACGGGGCCCGTCACCGACGCCCTCAAGGGCCGTACCGTCGTGAACTTCTCCAGCGACGCCCCCGACCGCGCCCGCCGCACCGCCGACTGGGCCGCCGAGCACGGCATCCGCTACCTGGACGGCGCGATCATGACGCCGATCACGACCATCGGCACGCCCCACGCCGTCTTCCTGCACAGCGGGCCCGAGGACCTCTACGCCGAGCACCGCCCCGCCCTGGAAGCGCTGGGCGGCACCCACACCCACCTCGGCGCGGACCCCGGCCGGGCCGCCGCGCATGACATCGCCCTGCTCGACATCTTCTGGACGGCCACCGCGGGCTACGTCCACGCCCTCGCGCTGGCCCGCGCCGAGGGCATCACCGCCCGCGAACTGGCCCCCTTCGCCCAGGGCATCGGCGCGATCCTGCCGCCGCTGTTCGCCGAGTGGGCGGACGACATCGACGAGGGCACCTACTCCGGCGAGGGCAACCCGCTGACCTCGTCGGTCTCCTCGATGACCCACATCGTCCACACCGCCGAGGCGCACGGCATCGACACGGCCGTACTGCGCGCCGCCGAGGGCCAGGCCCGCCGCGCCGTCGGTCTGGGCCACGGGACGGACGGCATCACCCGGCTGACCGAGCTGCTGGGCCGCCGGTGATCCGGTGCGCTACGCCCGCCGGGACGCCAGCCAGTCCGCTACGACCGTGAGGTCCGCGTCGGTGATCCCGTACCGGTGATCGACGCGGTGGAGCAGGGCCGGTGCGGGGTGGTGGTCCGCCACCCACGCACGGTCCGCCGGCCCGATCTCGTCGTCGACCCAGACGAAGGGCCGCCCGGCCGCCCGGGCGAGGAGGGGCAGCGTCTTCCAGTGCAGGGCGCCCTGCTCCTCCCCGGCCGGGTCCGGCCAGTCCACGGCCGGCAGCGGGGGCAGCCCGAGCCAGGGGGCGAGGAGGTCGTTGGCGTCCTCCGTCGCCCAGGTCGTGGCCCATACGAGCTCGCAGCCCAACTCCGTGAGCCGCGGCCCCAGGCCGGGATCGACGCGGGTCAGCAGGGGATGTCCGGCGGCCGCCGGACCGTCGTAGAGCGGATACGGCCGCGAGGATCCGAACGGCAGGATCGTTCCGTCGATGTCGAGAAAGAGCATCATCGGCAGCCAGCATGCACCGCCCGCGCCCGCGTGCGCCGATATTCGGTGGCGCCGTTCATGACCGCGGGACTACCGTCCCTCCCATGACTGCCGGGTTTGCGGCCACGCGCCGCGCGACAGTTGGGTACCCGGCCTCCGAGTGAGGCCGGTGCGGACCAGAGGTCCGCCTCCTTCTCTTCGCCCTCGCCTCCCGGAGACCAGCGACGAAGAGAAAGAAGAGAATGCCCAACGACTTCAACCAGCCGATCATCGACGAGTTCCGAGCCAACAACGGCCGCGTCGGCGGCATGTTCGAAGGTGCCCGGCTGCTCCTGCTGACCACGACCGGCGCCCGCACCGGCACCCCGCACACCACCCCCCTCGGCTACCTCCCCGACGGCGGCGACCGCGTCCTGGTCATCGCCTCCGCGGGCGGTTCCCCCAGACACCCGGCCTGGTATCACAACCTCCGCGCGAACCCCCAAGTCACCGTCGAGAGCGGCGCGTTCACCTACGAGGCCCGGGCCGTCGTCCTGGAGGGCGAGGAACGGGACCGGTCGTTCGCGCGGGCGGTGGAGACGGAGCCGGGCTGGGCGGCGTACCAGGAGAAGGCCGGCGACCGGGTGATCCCGATCGTCGCCCTGTACGAGAACGCGGCACCCGGCCCGCCGAACATCCGGGCCGGCTCCATGGGCGAGGCCATCAAGCTCGTCCACGACAACTTCCGCCACGAACTCGCCCTGATCCGCGAGGAGATGCGCAAGAACACCGGCTCGACCCTCGGCGCCCAGCTCCGCGTCAACTGCCTCACCTTCTGCCAGGGCATCCACAACCACCACGTCGGCGAGGACATGGGCCTGTTCCCCTTCCTCGCCGACCGGCACCCCGAAGCCGCCCCCGTGCTGGCCCGCCTGGGCGAGGAGCACGAGCGGATCGCCGCGCTGGTGGAGGAGCTGAAGCAGGTGGTGTGGACGGCGACCGAGCCCGCCACGGCCCAGGCGGAGGTCGAACGGCTCGCGGCCGAACTGGAGGCCCATCTGACCTACGAGGAGGAGCAGTTGATCCCGCTGCTGGGCGGCTGAGGCCCTTTCCCAGCGGTCAGCAGCCGTCCGTCACAGGGGCAGCGGCCGTCCGTGCACCACCTCGAGCCCCGACACCGCCCGCGTGAGCACCACGTACAGCCGGTGCAGCCCCCGCTCCTCCGCCTCGGCGATCGCCGCGGGCTCGACGGCGACGACATGGTCGTACTCGAGCCCCTTGACCAGCGTCGCCGGTACGAGGGTCACGCGGGCGCCCAGGTCGTCGGGGCCCGCGGTGTCGAGGCCCGCGGCATGGAGGGCCGCTCGCACCCGGGGCACGTCCGCGTCGGCGGCGACGACCCCGATCGACCCCTCCCTCAGGAGCGCGTCGCGCACGGCGGCCACGACCGCGCCGGGCACGTCGTCCCCGGCGTCCCGGATCCGCAACTCCCCGTCCCGGCGCAGGGATCGCGAGGCCGGGACATCGACGTCCAGCCGCTCCAGAAGCCGGTTGGCCAGCCCTACGACGGCCTCGGGCACACGGAATCCGGTGGTGAGCGGCACGACGGCGGCGTCCGGGCGGCCGAGGTGTGCGAGCTGCTCGGACCAGGTCCGCGCCGCCCACGGCGTGGTGCCCTGCGCCAGGTCCCCCAGCACGGTCAGCGACCCGAAGGAGGCCCGCCGGGCGATGGCCCGGCACTCCATCGGGGAGAGGTCCTGGGCCTCGTCGACCACGACATGGCCGTAGGCCTCGGGATGTTCGATCAGCCCGTCGGCCTCGTCGAGGAGCACGAGGTCGGCGGCCGACCAGCGAGCCGACTTCCACGACCGCGGCGGCTTGCCCCACAGCAGCGCCTTCTGCTCCTCGGCGTCCAGCACCCCGTCCGCGGCCCGCTCCAACACCCGCGGGTCCGTGAGGAGTTCGGCGACGACCTCCTCCGGCCGCACCCGGGGCCACACGGCGTCGACGTACGCGCTGATCGCCCGCGCCCGCTCGATCCTGCGCACCCAGGAGTTCGGCACCGGCCCCTCGCGCCGCTCGGCCTGCGCCCGGACGTACGCCACGACGCGCGCCCGGACCCGCTCCCGCCCGACACCGTACGGCGGCTCCTCGGCCCGCACCCCCGCCACGATCCGCACCAGCTCACCGGCCGGCACCCGCCACCGGTACGACCCGTCGGGAATCGCCAGCCCCTCGACGACCTCCGCGGACACCCGCGCGTACAGCGCCCGCCGCAGCACCTCCGCCATCCGCCCGTCGTGCTTGACGGCGGCGGCCCGCCCGTCGTCCGCCCCCCTGACCGGATGCCGCGCGATCTCCTCCTGGAGGGTGGCCTGCCGTACGCCGGTCTCGCCCAGCGCGGGCAGCACCTGGGAGATGTACGCCAGGAAGGTGCGGTTGGGACCGAGGATCAGCATGCCGCCGCGGCGGATGCGCTGCGGGTGGGTGTAGAGCAGATACGCGGCCCGGTGCAGCCCGACGGCGGTCTTGCCGGTGCCCGGGGCGCCCTGCACACACACGGAGGCGCGCAGATCTCCTCGTACGAGATCGTCCTGCTCGGGCTGGATGGTCGCGGCGATGTCCCGCATGGGCCCGACGCGGGGCCGCTCGATCTCCCGCAGCACGATGTCCCCGACCCGGTCCTCACCCTCTTCGAGATGCTCGTCCTCCAGCCCGGTGAGGTCGGCGGAGTCCCCCCGGCTGCCCGGCGCCCACCCGAACCGCCGCCGTACGGCGACGCCCTGCGGGTCGCGTGCGCCGGCCTGGTAGAAGGCGCGCGAGACGGGGGCGCGCCAGTCGACGACGAGGGGTGGGGCGGCGGGGTGCTCGCTGATCCGCAGCCGCCCGATGTGCAGCGTCTGCCGGTCATCGGAGGAGTCCAGCCGACCGAAGAACAACGGCCCCTCGGGCAGCTCCCGCATCTCCTTGGCCCGGCTGCGCAGCCGGTACCCGAGCACTTCGGCGTCGGCACCGGAGGCGGAGACGTCCTCGCCGGTGACGACGTGTTCCTGGGCACCGTCGACCATGGCGGCGAGGGCGGCGCGGCAGGTGTCGTGGTGGGCGCGTTCGAGGTGGAGGGCGTGCTGGAGTCGGTCGGGGTCGGGTGACGTCATACGGTCGAGCCTACCGAAATAACGTAACCGAGTTAAATTTTTTACCCAGCCTCGCCTACGCCAGCTGCGGCAGCCCCGCCGCCAGCCGATCAAAGGCCCGCTCGGCGGCGGCAACGGCATCCGCCCTTACGACGCCCACATCCTCGCCACCAGTGACCCGCCGCCAGTTCTCCTGAGCCAGCACCCTCCGCACCGCGACGATCTGCCCGGCGGCGAGCCGTGCGTCCAGATCACCACCGAGAGCCTCGGCGAGGGCCTCCTCGGAGCGTTCGAGGTGGGCGTACATACGGGCGACGAGGGCCGGGGTGCCGTAGAGCAGGTCGTAGAAGGCGAGCACGGCGGGATGATCACTGAGCCCGGTGATGGGATCCGCCCGCTCGATCCCGTCGAGAAAGTCCCGCCGGAGAGCGACGAGCGGCGGCACATCATCCGAGGCTTCCGCCACGACCCGCGCGGCCTCGTCCTCGTGATCGGCGATGCGGTGGAAGACGAGGTCTTCCTTGGTCGGGAAGTACCGGAAGAGCGTCGGCTTGGAGATCTCGGCTGCGGCGGCGATCTCTGCTACGGGGACTGCGTCGTAGCCCTTTTCCAGGAAGAGGCGGATCGCGGTTTCGGAGAGGGTCTCGTACATCCGCTGCTTCTTGCGTTCGCGCAGGCCGGGGGTGGTCATGGGACGAGCGTAGAGGCCGGAGGGGAGCCTCGGTCACTGTGTCGGGGCCGGAGCCGGGACAGGTGCCGGGCCTCGTCGCCAACTCGGCTGTAGCGAGAGGTTCCACAGGTCGTCCAGATGCTTGCTCCACGTGGCGACGATGGCCCGGGCGTCGTCGCCCGCACCCCGGGACCAGACGCTGAGGTCAGTGCGGTAGCCCTTGGGGTCGTAGAACTCGGGGCCGCCGCTGCGGAGCATGCTGCGGGCCGACACGTTGTAGAGGCCGTGCAGAACTTGCTCGCGGTTGAAGATGCAGACCTTCTCTCGGGGGATGCCCGGGTAGACCCGGTACTCGCACTCCGCGCTCACCCTGCCCAGCGCGTTGAGGCGGTCCTCAAGGCCTGACAGGGTCTCGTCGTACTCCTTGCACTTCTCTTGCAGGCGCTCGCGGAATTCGGGGTCGTCCAGCGGTGCGCCTTCCTCGCCCACGCGCGACGGCACGGTCATCGACTGTCCGAAGTCCGGTATCAGCACCCTGACCGACACATGCCGGGTCGGGCCGGGGTCTTCGAGAAGCCCTTCAAGGCGGTGGAAGAGTTCGTTGCAGAGGGTCTCCCCGGTGTAACCGAGGAAGTGGATCTCCACCTCCCGGGACCGGAACGCCTCGGTCACGAAGGTCCCCAGCTCCCGCGACTCGACCTGGACCCGTGGCGGCTGCCGGAGCGTCAGGGCCAGGTCCTTGAGCGTGTCGTACAGGACATAGCCGACGAGACTGAGCAGGGCGCCGCCGAGGAACGCCTTGTCCTCCAGGGCGTCGCCGACCGGGCGTACGAACTGGGCGGTCAGACCGGTGACGAAGATCGTCATCAGCAGGACACGGATGACGATCGGTTCGTAACGGGCCTGGAAACGCCTCCAGTGCTCGCCCACGCCACCGTCGGCGGGCGGCCTTCCTCCTGCGGGCATCCCTGGCCCCTTCCCCCGCGCGTAACGAAGGGCCCGACGGCAGTTCAGACGTCCGCGGACACCCCAGCTGTCTGTGCCTCTCCATCGTCGCGGCGCATGAACGCGCGGGCAAGGTAGGGGTTTGCGGGCCTCGTCGGTCGGCCCGGCAGGCCCAGTGCGGCTGTGGCGTCGGCCAGGGTCCTGGAGTAAGTGTCCACCGCCCGCCGGACGTTGGGAGCCTCAAGGCTGTCCGCCGTGACCAAGCGGTCCAGGTCCACGTAGGCCGAGCGGACGATCTCCATCCAGCGGTACACGTGCCAGTCGTCGGCCCAGCCCTTGGTGCACTCTTCCGGAAGCGAACGGGACCAACGACGGAACATCCGTTCGCGGATCTCGGAGCTCGTCGGGGTGAGACGCATATGGCGGACCAGGTCGTACAGCGGGTCGCCGATCATCGCCATCTCCCAGTCGATGAGCGTCAGACCTCCGTCCGCCCGGCGCACCAGGTTCCAGGGGTTGAGGTCACCGTGCAGGAGCGCCGGCCGACGCAGGACCACGACATGGCGCCCGAGGATCTCCATCAGCCGGTGACTGCTGGGCAGCCCCAGCTCGCGTGCCACCTCCAGAGTCGCTTTGGGAAGGTCGTCCACCATGCGGACCAGCTCGTACTGCAGCTCCCAGTAGAAGTCCTGGTCGTGTATCGATTCGAGCTGCGTGTAGTCGACTTTGCTCAGCTCACAGAGCTGGGCCACGAGATCATCCGCCTCCTGCGGGCGCAAGCCGTTCTCAGGGTGGCGCGGAGGCGTGACCCCGTCCGTCGACCCCTCGTAGGAGTGGATGGTGAACGGTTCGTCCAGACCGCTGGTGCCCAGCGCCAGCACACGGGGCGCACGGACGGCGACACGGGAACGCTCGATCGCCCTGAGCACGGCGTGCTCATTGAGGAACCGACGTTCCCGCGGGTTCGCCGCGCCCACCTTCCGGCGGACCATCACCGGAAAGGGGACCCCCGGAACCTCGACCGCGGTATTGAGATGCGCCGTTCCCTTGAACACACGGTCCGCCGAGGCGGCGCCCTCCAGGAACAGCGCCTGGCTGACTGCCTCGGCGGGAAACTCCGGATGCGGTGGGACCCGAGGATCGTGCTTCCAGCCGACCGGGACGATGGGGCGCTCCTGGCCGGTCTGCCCGCCATGGGACTCGTTCCACCGGAAGAGCACGCGCTCGATCTCGCTCTTGTCCGGCACCTTCTTCAGGCGCAACGGTTCCTCGGCCACCTGCAGAGCCTGGTGCACCGCGTTGGTCGCCGCGTCCAAGTCCCGCTGCTGGCCGGAGGAGCCGGCGAGCGAGGTCGCGGCGCGCATCACGTCCGGGTAGACCGACTGGGCCCGCTCGAAGGCGAGGTAGTGCTGCAGGTCCCGGTCGAGTCCCTCGACGGCACTGCTGTTGCGTCGGTCCATGGTTTCACGCCATGCCCCGATCACCGCCTGCCACTGGTCGGTCGGATATTGCATCCGGATCAGGTGCGTGGCGAGGTCGTGCAGCGGATCGCCGTACGACGCCAGTTCCCAGTCGACGCAGATCAGGGGCGGGTCACCGTGGTAGGAGACGATGACGTTGTCCCGGTGAAGATCCGTGTGCAGGAGACTGAAGGGCCGTCTGATCAACGGCGGCACCCGCTCGGCAAACTGCGTCATGGCGTCTTCCGGGATGCCCAGCATGGCGAACAGACCGCCGAACCTTCCCCAGTTCCGCCGGCGGATCTGTTCCTCCGCCGCGGCGGCGAGGGTCCGCAGATAGGCCTTGCTGTTCTTGCTGGAACGCGGCCAGAACAAGGGCAGCGGTGGCAGCTGCTGCCTCGGGACCTGCGCCATGTCCGCAAACAGCCCCGCGAGAGCGGACACCAGATCGGAATCGACTCGCTTGCCGTTCGGGCAGATGCTCGAGAGCGGTACTCCCTCCACATAGCTGAGGATGGTCATGTCCTCGCGCTTGACCAGGCACTGTGGCACCTGGGGGAGATAGCGGCGAATGCTGTTGAGGACAGCCCCCTCGTCCTCCCAGGTCCTGATGACCACGGGCAGCACGGAAGGGATCGGCAGCCGCACGGTGACGGGCTGGCCCTCCTCGACACCGACCAGGTTGGAGTAGCCGGTCAAGGGCCGCACCATGTAGTTGAGGTTGTGGTGTCCGCGCCCGAACGACCCCAAGGCCCGCGCATACCGCTGGAACTTCGCGTACTCGGCATCCGCCGCCCTGGGCAGAGCGCGGATACCGGGCAATGGCGGAACGCCCACGGGCCACTCCTGAATGACTGTGCGTCGCCTGCGATGTTCATGCGCCGCAAGAGAAGTGAGCACACACTAGTGCTCGTCTTCTTACACGGTTCAGCGGACTCCGGCATTCGATACCGACTTGAGAGAGATACCACCCGTCAGCGGCACGCAGTTCGAAGTTCACCGGATTACGGATGGACTCACAGACCCTCGGCCAGGAGGCTCCAGCAGGAGTCGAACCACGCCTGCATGCTCTCGATGAACACGGAGCCCGGGGCGTCCGGGTCGCCCTCGTCATTGACGTGCCGGGTCAGCGTCGATCCGAGGCCGAGCACGTCCCGGGCTTCGACCTCCGTGAGGTCGTCCAACAGAATGGTGCGCTCCACCACTTCGTACGGCCCGAACAGCGCCTCGACCCCGGGACGCAGATAGAGCTTGAACGTCGGAGTCAGCGGCACATGCCGCACCTGCACGTCGATGTCCCCGACCAGCCCCTCGGCCTTCAGGTCGAGCAACGCGATGCGCATCGACGTCGTGTGCCGCCGGGTGATCGCGCGGAGCCGCTCCTGCAACCGGTCCGGTTGGCCTGGTGGCCGCTGCGGTATCTCCTCCCCCTCCGGCTGCTTTGCTCGGGGGTAGGGAAGATCGAGCAACTCCGAGGGCAGCAGCATCCGGAGCTTGATGCGCTCCGGATGGATCTCGCCAAGTCGGATACTCTCGGCCTGGAGCCGGATATGGGCGTCCAGAGACTCAGAGGTCAGAGTGAACACGTCCAGTTGCACGATCGGCTGAGCGAAGGCCCGCTCGATGAAGGTACCGAGAGCCGCACGCACCCGAGGCGTCTCCAGCTTGGGCGGCAGTCCCACATGGGTCGGGCTCTTTACGACACGTGATCCGCTGCCCTGCCGGGATTTGATCCAGCCTTCGCTGTTCATTTCACGCATGACCCGCTGCACGGTGTCGCGCGACACCCCGAATTCTTCCGCAAGTTGGCGCTGCGGCGGGATCTGCGAGCCGACCGCGTACGTACCAACGGCTATCCGAGTCCGCAACGCCGCCAGAACACGCTCGAACTCCGTCCCGCCTCCGTCGCCGCGTTCCTCGCTCACATCGCGACCGTACCGCGCCCACAGCGACGGCAAACCGCTTCCAGTCATATTGGTGGCCTGATTTGTCGGTTGGCTTATCCGGTACCGGGGCGGCAGTTAAGGGATCACGCAGGCAGGGCACACACCAATCAAGTTAATCAGTCCAATTGGATTGGTAGTTGATCGATTCGCTGAAGTGGACGGGGTGGGGCTCATGGTCTTCTTCCAACTGGTGGGGGCGATCCTCCAATTCATGATCAGTCGGCTGGTGCGGACGCACCTCGGGCCCGCCGGCTTAGTCCTGCTGGCTCTGGCTCCGATACTCATACGGCTGCTGCTGCCGCAGATCCTGCGCACCATGCACACCAGCCCGGGATGGTGGGCTGGCCTTCTCCTGCTCGCGCTGCTCGCCCTTTCCCTTCAGGCCTGACCCTTCAGCGCCCGCAACACCGGCTCGAAGGAATCCACCACACACGCGGCCCCTGCTTCGCGAAGGCGTGTGGCCTTGTCCTCGTTACGCGCGTAGCCCAGGAAGGGAACCCCGGCCTGCCGTGCGGCCTCGCCGTCTGCCGGGGAGTCGCCGATCATCAGGGCTGAGGAGGCGGCGACGCCCATCGCGCGCAGTGCTCGCTCAAGACAGTACGGGTGGGGCTTGAGCAGGCTGAGGTCCAGCGTGCGGCCGTAGATGTGCGGATCGAAACACGAGGTGAGGTCACGGTCCGCCAAGTACTCGCGGACCGTCCGCGGGGAGTTGTTCGTCGTCACGGCGAACCTGGCCCCGACCGCCAGCCAGGTGCGTATGAGCGGATCCGCGAACGCGGTGGGCATGGCCGTGCCCACCGCCTTGAGTTCCTGCTGAGTGAGTCGCTCCTCGAGCTCGGTCACCAAGTCGCTGCGCGGGTGCCGCCGGTGGACCGCGTACAGGACGGCCATCGGGTCGGGATGCTCGCGCTCCTCCTCGGTCAGCAGCCCCCTCAGGCCCTGTCCCGCGAGCCATTCGACCAGGTCCTTCGCCACGACCACCGCGGAGTGCCCCGCGAACAGCCGGCAGATGGGTCCGTCGAAGTCCCAGAGGACGACCTGTACGTCGGCGACCAGTTCCCGCAGCTTCTCGATCGCGTTCTCCGTCTCCGCTGTCACTCGTACAGTCTGCGTCGCATCAGAAGTCACTAGGAGAGTGTCAGGTCCGTCGTGATGGTTTCCCAGAGGGCGTCGAACCACTTCTGGGATTCCTCCACGAACGCCCCGTCCCGCTGGCTCGCCGCCTTCACGAAGGAGAAGAGGACGGACTGGGAGCCGAGGGCGTCGTACATCTCCAGGGTCTGGCTCTCGTACTCCTCCTCGCGCTTCTCCAGCATGTAGTAGCCGAGCAGCACTTCTTCCTCGTTGAGCAGGTACATCTTCACCGGCGGCGTGAAGGGCAGCGCCCGGAAGGTGATCCGGACGTCGATGCCGTGGGTGGAACGGACGGCGTTGAGGTTGTACTTGAGGACGTGTGCCTGGGCGTTGCGCATCTCCAGCCACCGCTGATGGACCGGATCCTCGTCGACATCGCGGTCGATCAGTACCGGGAAGGCGAGGTTGATGTCCCGGGACGGCAGCAGGACGCGGAAGTTGATCGACTCGGGGTGGATCCTGCCCTCGTGGATCCGGCGGAGCGAGTCGCCGAGGGCCAGCATCAGGGTTTCGGAGGTGTGGCTCACGACGTCCACGCGTACGTGCTTGGCCGTGAAGGCCTCCGACAGTCGTGGCGCCAGACCCACCATCGTCGGCTGCGGCGCCCCCCGGACCGGCGCCGGCTCCGCGATCCTCGGCGGGCTCCCCTTGCTCACATTGCTGAGCAGCCCGTCCTCCTGGAGGGCGCGCAGGGCCTGGCGGACGGCACCGCGTTCGACGCCGAACTCCTCTGCCAACTCGGCCTGGGTGGGGAGTCGGTCGCCCGTCTTGAGGTCGCCCGCGCGAATACGTTCCCGCAGGATGTCGGCGATCTCCTGGGGCGAGAGCCTTCTGCTGCCGTTCACTGCAACGTTCTCCTGGGTCACGACCAAACGCTACAACTCCGATCCATCTATGGGGAGTTGTTTGGAAGTTGTTTCGGACTATAGGCCAAGTGGGGACAACTAATACTGAGATGGTTGCCAACTTAGCCAAGTTGGCGGAAGTTTTGCCTCCTTGTCACCCAACCCCCGCACTTCCAAGCCCAGCACATCCAACCCCCCGCACATCCGACCGCCCCGGATGCCCGCCTCACGCCCGAAGGGGGAACACCGTGCCAGCTCTCTACCTCCTCTCCGCCCTCCTCGTCACCGGCATCGAGCAGACCGTCCAGTGGAAGTACGGCGCCACCGGCATCGTCGGCCTGCTGCTGCTCAGCATCGGCGTCAGGGCCAAGAGCCCGGCGCTGAGCTCCATCGGCGCCGTCGTGCTCGCCCTGCTGGTCGCGGGGCCCGCCCTATGACGGACAGGCGACGCCCGGATCCGCCACTGTGGGAGACCTTCAGCTCGTGAGCGTCAGCTCCGAACTGATCGTCTCCCACAGTGCGTTGAACCACAGGTGGGACTGCTCGACGAAGGTGGTGTCCCGCAGCCCGGCGCCCTGGTCGAAGGCGAACAGCATCGACTGGGTGCCCTCGGCGTCGTACATCTCCAGGAACTCGTGGTCGATCTGCTCCTCGCGTCGGCTGAGGGTGTAGTAGGCGAACAGGGCCTCCGTGTTGTTGAGCAGGTACAGCTTCACCGGGGGGGTGAAGGGCAGCGCGCGGAAGGTGACCTGGACGTCGATGCCGTGCGTGGAGCGCAGGGCCAGCAGGTTGTGGCGGAGCACATGACCCTGGGCGTTGCGGTGGGCCAGCCAGTGGCGCTGCAGCCGACCGTCCACGGAGGCGTCGACCGGGGCCGGGAAGGCGAGGTCGATGTCCCGGCTCGGCAGCAGGACCCGTACGTCGATCTTGGCCGGTTTCAGCTGCCCGGCGTGAATCTGGCGCAGTGGTTCGCCGAGGGCGAGGTTGAAGGAGACCGAGGTCAGGCAGAGCGCGTCGATCTCGACATGCGGGGTCGCGAAGGCGGCGGCTATCCGCGGGGCGAGGGCCACCATCGTGGGCTGCGGCGGGGCTCCGGGGCCGGTCAGCGCCCTGCCGAGGTCGGGGGCGACGGTCGCGGGGCTGCCCTTGGACACGTTGGTGAGCAGCCGCTCGGACTGCAGGATGCGCAGGGCCTGTCGTACCGCCCCGCGCTCCACTCCGAACTCGTCGGCCAGCCTGGCCTGGGTGGGCATGCGCTGACCCGGCCGCAGCTCACCGGACCGGATCCGGGATCGCAGCTCGTCGGCCACCTCACGATGTGATGTGTGTGACCGCTGTGACCTCTCCCGTCCATTGACGGGGGCGTGTTTCGGGTCCACAACCAAACACTACAACTTCCCGCCATCTTTGGGCAGTTCGGAGGAAGGTGGTTATGAGACGCATCCAAGCGGAGATAAGTACAGTGAAGTTGGTAGCCAACTTGCACAACATGGTCAAACTTCCAAAGGGTTGGTGTCACCAAGCCGCTTCAGACCTCTACAGGTAGCACCGCAACAGGGGGGATCGTCATGCCGCTCGCCATTGCCCTCGCCGCCCTCGCCATCGGATTCGAGCAGCTCATCCAGTGGAGGTGGGGGCCGATGGGCATCATCGCCTTCGTCCTTCTCACCGTCGGCATCAAGGCAAAGAACACCATGGTCGGCGGCATCGGTGCGGCGATCCTCGTGATGCTGCTCGCCCAGTCCGGCTGATCGGACCGCCCAAGTCCGCGCAGTCGGCCGATCGGGCTCCCTTCCGGAGGGGAGCCGGGAGCCCGTTCGGTCAGCACAGCCACAACTCCACACCGACAACTGAACACCGCTGCCGCACAGCCACAACTGAAGAGCTACACAGCTACAGCTACGGATCGGATCAGTCCCGAGCCCCTGCCACCGGCAGGAGGCGGCCGGCAGGAGGGAGACGTCAGAACATGTCCGGGCACCAAGGCCGCCCGGACGTATGCAGCAGGGCGTCGGCCATTCGGCCGGCGCCCGCTCGGTCTTCCCGGACCCGACCGAGCGCGGCGAGCCGTACGGCGGACTCGTCGCCGAGCCACAGAGTGGCCAAGTCGGCGACATCCAGGGTGAGTTCGGCACTCTGCGTGGTCGCCGTACAGGACGCCCGGCCATCCTCCGCCACCTCCAGCCGATAACGCCCGCCGGCCAGACCGGCCGCGTCGACGACCTCCAGGACCAACTCCCCCGCCCTGTCGTACGTACGCGCCTCCAGAGCCCGTACGACGTCCAGGATCCGCACCCACAGCCAGTCCGCGTGCATGGTGATGCGCGCGGCCCGCGGATCAGGCAGGTAGAAGGGGAGCAGGTCGTCGGGGCCGCGCCAGCCGCTGCGCACCTTCGTGACCCAGTCGATCGAGCAGAGGTGACGCCACAGGGCGCGCTCGGCGGCCGCGGTCGTGGCGATCAGCCACTTCACCTTGGCCGTCTCGGCGGGTTGCTTGTCCTCCCACAGGTCGTCGCACTTGTACGCCACCATCCCCTCGACCTCGCCGGTGGCCGACCGGTACACCGCGAAGAACGGCTCGACCCAGGGGGCGCGGTCCAGATGCACCGCCCCGGTCTCGATCTCCCACCATCGCGGCGTACGGCTCACCGCACCGGGTTGGCTGCGGCGCACGCGCTCGTGCAGTTCCGGGCCGAGTTTGCGTACGTCCTCCCGGTCCACGAGGTCGATACGGCCGCCGTCCTCGGGCCCCGACCAGCGGGCGTCCAGCCCGGCGCGCGGCACGTCCACCGTCCACTCGGTCATCCAGGTGGCGGGGCCGAACCCGTAGCGGCCGTAGATCGGGTACTCGGCGGCGATCAGCGTGGCGACGACGTCTCCGCGCTCCTTCGCCGCGCCGAGGTCCTCGGCCATCATGCGCGTCAGGATCCCGCGCCGGCGGTGCGTGGCCGTCACCGTGACGTTCGTGACGGCATCCGCGGGAACGGCCGCGCCCCCCACGACCGTGAGCTGCTGCTCGAACGACCGGAACGTCCCCACACACCGCCCGCCGTCGAAGGCGCCCAGCGTCCGGGACGGTTCGATATAGCTGCTCCGGTCCGCGATCTCGTCCTCGGTGACGCCGGGACTGCGCAGAAAACCGGTGTTCAGGGCACGGATCCAGTCGGGGATCTCGCCCTCGTCGATCGGACGGATGTCGATGTCGGGATACGGGCGGGTCATGGAGCCACGTTAGGTCGACGACGATGAGCTGTCGCCACGTTTTTCCCGCTCCCGACCGGCCCCCGGCCCCGCCCTACCCGGGCCGCGCACCATGGCCCCAGGACCCCACGGCCCGTCCCCTCCTCACATCAACAGGTCCTCCACCTGCGCCTCGCCCTCCCGGTAGCGTCGGGCGATCTCCGCGCTGGAGTCGTCCGCCGTGCGTTGCAGGCGCTGGCGGCGGCGGGAGACCTGCTGTTCGTAGCGGACGAGGCGGGCCATCGCGGCGTTGAGTTCGAGGTCGGTGCGGGCCCGGAGGTCGGAGAGTTCGACCTCGGCGAGCATCTCGGCGGCGAGGCGCCGGTACTCCTCGCTGTGGGGCGTGCCGAGCGTCACGTGGCGGGCCGAGGAGCGGTGGCGGGCCGGGGCGTCCGCGAGGATCTCGGAGAGGCGCTCCACCACCGAGCCCTCCCCCGCCGGCGAGCGGCGTGCCAACTCTGCTCGCAGGATGTCGATACGGCCCTGCAGCAGCCGCCGTACATAGCTGAGGTCCGCCTCGTCGCGCTGGGCGTCCCGGCGCAGGGTGCGCAGCTCGGGCAGGCTCAGCGAGGCGAGGTCGTGCTCGGACGGGTCCGCGGACAGCCACGGCTCCTCCGTACGCTGCGCGGGCGGCCGGACAACAGCCCCGGGCGGCTGTCCGATGCTCGGTGTGCTCATGTGCCTCAACCGTCCCCTCGACCGGGCGTGTGTGAGCATCGTGCCACCCCAAGTGGCCGCTATGTGACCGAGTGCCCCCGATCGGCCCCAGATGGGGGGTTATCCATCAAAAAGAAGCCCGAGGAAAGGTCACTGCGGCCCGGGCGGCATGATGGGTCCCATGCGTGCAGTGGTTCAGAGAGTCGACGGCGCGAGCGTCGTCGTCGAGGGTGAGACCGTCGGGGAGATCGTCGGCGAAGGGCTCTGTGTCCTCGTGGGGGTCACCCACGAGGACACCAAGGAGAAGGCCGCCCAACTCGCCCGCAAACTCTGGTCGATCCGCATGCTGCACGACGAGAAGTCCTGCAGCGACATCGACGCCCCGCTCCTCGTGATCAGCCAGTTCACCCTGTACGGGGACGCGAGGAAAGGCCGCCGCCCCACCTGGAACGCCGCCGCCCCCGGCGACGTCGCCGAGCCGCTCGTCGACGAGGTCGTGGCCCAGCTCCGCGCCCTGGGCGCGACGGTGGCGACGGGCCGGTTCGGCGCCCAGATGCGGGTGTCGCTGACGAACGACGGTCCCTTCACCGTGCTCGTGGAGATCTAGGCCCCCAGCCCTTCAGCCCTTCAGGGCTCGACCACGACCTCCTGCGCCGCCGCCGTCGTGTCCGCCACCAGGCGCGCGTCCAGCGGTACGTTCCGCTTCACCAGGGCGAGGGCGACCGGGCCGAGTTCGTGGTGGCGTACGGACGTCGTGATGAAGCCGATCTTGCGGCCGTCGGGGCCGTCGTCCGCGAGGTGGATCTGGGTGCCGGCCGGCGGCAGGTGGACCTCGCTGCCGTCGAGGTGGAGGAAGACGAGGCGGCGCGGGGGCTTGCCCAGGTTGTGGACACGGGCAACCGTCTCCTGACCTCGGTAGCAGCCCTTCTGCAGATGCACCGCCGTGCCGATCCAGCCCAGCTCGTGCGGGATGGTGCGGTGGTCGGTCTCGAAGCCGAGGCGGGGACGGTGCTGCTCGACCCGCAGCGCCTCGTAGGCCAGCAGGCCGGCGGCCGGGCCCGCCTGCTCGGCGTACGACTCCAGGTCCGCGCGCGGGAGGAACAGATCACGGCCGTACGCCGTCTCGCGGACGACGACGCCCTCCGGCACCGGGGCGATCGAACCGGCCGGCAGATGGACGACCGCGATGTCGGCCGTGCGGTCGGCGGTCTCGACCCGGTAGAAGAACTTCATCGACTCCAGGTAGGCGAGCAGCGCCTCCTGGGTGTCGGGTTCCACATGGATCCAGACCGTCGCACCGTCGTCCACCAGGTACAGCGCGTGCTCGATGTGGCCGTTGGCGGACAGGATCAGCGCCTCGGTGGCCTCGCCCACGGGCAACTCGGAGACGTGTTGCGTGAGCAGCAGATGCAGCCAGCTCAGCCGGTCCTCGCCGGTGACGGTGAGAACACCCCGGTGGGAGAGGTCGACGAATCCGGTGCCCTCGGCGAGGGCGCGCTGTTCGCGGAACAGGTCGCCGTAGTGGGCGGCGACACCTTCGTCCACGCCCTCGGCGGGAACGGCGCCGGGCAGGGACAGCAGAGGGCTCTTCATACGCCTAAGCCTACGACTCGGTAGTTGAAGCCTTCAGGGAACAGTCCTTGCACCGGCCGAAGATCGCGAAGTGCTTCATGTCCGTCTCGAACCCGAAGGTCGAGCGCAGCTTCGCGGTGAACTCCGCCGCCACCGCGATATCCGCCTCGATGACGTTCTGGCAGTCGCGGCAGACCAGGTGGATGTGGTGGTGGCGGTCCGCGAGATGGTACGTCGGCGCCCCGTGCCCCAGATGGGCATGGCTGACCAGACCGAGCTCCTCCAGGAGCTCCAGGGTCCGGTAGACCGTGGAAATGTTGACCCCCGACGCCGTCTTCTTCACTTCCGTGAGGATGTCGTCGGGGGTCGCGTGTTCGAGGGTGTCCACGGCTTCGAGCACAAGCTGCCGTTGCGGGGTCAGCCGGTAACCGCGCTGCCGCAGATCACTCTTCCAGTCGGTGCTCACCACACCGACGAGTCTAGGCCTACTTGCACGAAGGCTTACTTGAAGAAGGCGATGCCGTCGTCCGGCATATCGTCGGGGAGGGCCTTGGCCCAGCGTTCGACGTCCTCCGGGGTGACGACCTTCTTCAGGTGCGCGGACATGTAGGGGCGCAGCTCGACCTCGGGGGTCTGCTTCTCGCCGACCCACATGAGGTCGCTCTTGACGTAGCCGTACAGACGCTTGCCGCCGGTGTACGGGCCCGAGGCCGCCGTACGCGCCACCGCGTCCGTGACCAGGTCGATCTGCGGCTTCTGCTTGGCGAGCTCGCCGTACCAGATCTCCACCACGCCGTCGTCACGGACCATCGTGATCTCGACCTTGCGGTCGGCGTCGACGCGCCAGAAGCCGTGCTCGGACTCCAGCGGACGGACCTTGTTCCCGTCGTTGTCCAGGACCCAGGTGTGGGACTGGTACTCCAGGAAGTCCCGGCCGTCGTGCGAGAAGGTGACCTCCTGCCCGAAGTTGCACTTCTCGGAGCCGGGGAAGTCGTGCACGCCCGCGCCGGCCCAGTTGCCGAGCAGGAAGGCGAGCGGGACGAGGTCCTTGTGGAGGTCGGACGGGATCTCGATCATGAGAGGCGGTTCCTAGGTATGGGTCAGCGCTGGCCCTGGTACAGCTTCTTCGCTGTCAGCCCAGCGAAGGCGAGGACGCCGACGCAGACCAGGGCGAGCAGGATTTCGAAGACAACCTCAAGCACGTGGTGCTCCTACGGTGAGCGAGGGTGGGCGGTACACAGGCCGGGCCCCAGCTTAGTCGGCCGGGGCCCCGCCTTCTCCGCGAGGTGGGCCCCAGCCAAGCAGCTGGCTCTGCAGCACCACCGTCTGCTGGAACGGCACGGACCTAGCGCCGCCCTTCTTGGACTGGACGACCAGCGCGAGGACGTCCCCGGAGACGAGGTAGGCCTGGCGGACGTGCTCGGCGCCGTAGGGCTTGGTCTCGGTGTACGGGTAGCGCCGTACGTCCTCCACCACGACCTTCGTCGGGAACTCCTCGTCCATGAGGCTCTGAGCCGCGCCCTTCAGAGGGTACGGAGGCGCCATGACGCTGGAGAAGTAGTTCTGCTCAAGGCTCTCGGCGACCGCGGCCGTCTCGAACTGGAGCAGGTAGATCCGGGTGCGCGTACCGTCCGTCGTGGTCCAGCCGCGGGCGGCGATGTGCCGCAGCCCGTGGTCGGTCAGCAGCGTCCCCAGCGTGTCCCGCTCGGCCTTCGACTCGTACGCCGCCAGGAAGTCCTTCGTCGCCAGCCAGCCGGCCTTCCCGTCGAGCGCCTTGTCGGCCGTCGCGCCTTCGGGTGCGGGCAGCAGGAGTTTGCGCAGATCGGCGTAGTGCGAGCCGGCCGTGTTCGCCTCGGCGAAGGGGCCCGGGCTGCCGGAGGGCAGCGGCGGCCTGACGATCTCCGGGTACTCCCAGCGCCCGTCCGACTCGGTCGCGAGTCCGGGTACGTCCGTCCGCTCCATGCGGGTGATGCCGTACGCCGTGCCCGCGCCGGCCACGGCGAAGACCACGACAGCGGCGGTCCAGCGCAGGGCGGCCCGCAGGACACGACGGTCCTTCGGGGCCGGGGCCAGGGCCACGGGCTCCGGGAGCGCCTCGGGCACGGGAGGCACCACGAGGTGCTGCTGCTCGGTCGTTTCCGTCTGCTCGGTCATACCGCCTCCCCAGGCTCCGCGATGCGGTCGAGCTGCTCGGCGAGAAGCATCGCGATGGACTTGGTGTCGAGTGACTTGACGCCGTCGGCGGTGGCACTGATCAGGATGTCGCCCTGGTAGGCGGAGCAGAACATCATGTCGAGGTCGTCGTCGGCGTCCTTGGGCGGCAGGAAGCACTCGGCGTTCTTGAAGCCCTTGATCTTCGGGCCCGCGCGGAAGATGTCCAGGGCGTCGAGGAAGGCGTTCTGGGACGTCGAGATGTCCTTGGCGGCGGCCCGCTTCTCCATCCGGGACAGCGTGATGCTGACCACGGAGGCGCCCTTCCCGCTGGCGTTGCTGCCCGTCGCGCTGACGTAGCTGCGCATCGCCATGCCCGTGATGCGCTGCTTGTCGATCTCCTTCTCCAGCTGTCGGCGCTGGGTACGGGGCAGGCCGCTCAGCGACTCCTTGCGCAGGGCGGTCGCCTGGGCGCCGCTGAGTTCGGCGTCGGAGCCGAACTCAGCGAGGTCCGGGCCCCGGTTCCAGCCGTCGGTCCCGTACGGCACGAGCACCCCGGCGAGCCCCTCGGCGGTGGCCGCCTTCTCCTTGTCCGCCTCGGGCTGCGGGAGCTTCCAGCGCGGGGCACCGGCGTCCCGGTCGGCGCCGTCCACGGTCACGACGGTGTAGCCGACGCCGGCCACGACGGCACCGGTCAGCAGCACGGCCCCGGCGATCGCGGCGATACGACCACGGCGGACGGGCTTCTTCACGGGCTGCGCGGGGGCCTCGTCGGGGACGTGGCTCTGGAGGACCTCGGGGGTCTCGGCGCTCTCGGCGCTCTCGGGAGCCTCGGGAATCTCGCTCACAGCCGCTCCATCTGCCGCTCGGCCAGGTCCATGATCTTCTTCTTGCTGATCGGCTTGCTGTCGTAGACCCAGACCTCCACGGCGATGTCACCCCGCCAGGCATGTGCCTCCGCGCTGTAGAGCGGCAGATAGCCGGGCTCGGTCTCGGGCTCGCGATGGACGTACGCCATCCCGTCCTCGGTGCCCGGGACGACCCAGCTGTCGGTGGAGTCCTCCTTGTCCGCCCAGTACTGGCCGTCGTCCGCGGCGTCGTCGGCCGCGAGGTACTCCTCCTGCCGGTACTGGACCAGCCGGATCGACACCGAGAGGTCGCCGGTCTCCCAGCCGGTGACGGCCGCGCGCCGGAACTCCTCGGCCACGAGGTCGCCGAAGGCACCGCCCGGCTTCTCGAAGGAGCCGGCGTAGGACGCCAGATCCATCCAACCGTCGTTGTCGCCCAGCCAGGCGCCGGCCTTCTTCGCCCCGGTCGGCTTCTTCAGCAGGAGCTTGCGCAGATCGCCGTCCGTCTTCAGACGCCGGTCCTGCGCCGCGGACAGCGGCTCGACCTCGCCCTTGGCCTGCTTGACGGCGGGCTGGGACAGCGGCGGGAGCCTGGTCGGCTCGCGGTCGGCCTGGATGAGGAAACCGGTGCAGGTGCCCGCGACCGTGCCGAGGACGGCGGCCGCGGCGATGAGGAGTGCGGTGCGTCCGCGGCGGCGCGGACGGGGCGCTTCGGGCGCCTCCGCCGTTACCGGTATTTCCAGAACTTCAGGTACTTCCAAGACGTCCCCCCACAGAACGTGTAGTGCGCATTCCGTATGCGCGCACAGGAGACTCACCGTCGATGACCTGGGTTGTAGACGGGATGATTACGATTCGGGCATGGCGAAGAAGCTCGTGATCAAGGTGACGGCGGGGGCCGATGCCCCCGAGCGCTGCTCGCAGGCGTTCACGGTGGCGGCGGTGGCCGTGGCCAGCGGGGTGAAGGTCTCCCTGTGGCTGACCGGGGAGTCCGCGTGGTTCGCGCTGCCGGGCCGTGCCGCCGAGTTCGAACTGCCGCACGCGGCCCCGCTTCCCGACCTGATCGACTCGGTCCTGGCCGGCGGCACGCTGACGCTGTGCACCCAGTGCGCGGCCCGTCGGGACATCACGGAGAAGGACGTCATCGAGGGCGTACGGATCGCGGGGGCGCAGGTGTTCGTGCAGGAGGCGCTCGCGGACGGCACGCAGGCGCTGGTCTACTGAGCCGCCCGCGCGGGGTCGAGGAGCATGTTCTTCGCCCCCGCCGCCCCTACCCGTCCCGTCCCTGGGGGCTGCGCCCCCAGCCCCCCGCTTCGGCCCTGAAGGGGCCTCGTCCTCAAACGCCGGACGGGCTGAGATCGCCTGGACCGGCGTCGAGAGGCGAAGCCCCCGGCGGGTGGGTGGGGGCTCGGGACGGCGGCAGCCTCGTCCCGGGATGCCAGAGGGGCTGAGCAGCATGTCAGCCCCTCCGGCGTTTGAGGAGCGGGGGTCCAGGGGGCGGAGCCCCCTGGGATGGGACGGGTAAGGGCGGCGGGGGCGAGAAACGCCTCCTACCGCGGTCGCTTCTTTCCGTCCAGTTCGTCCCACCAGTCGTCCGACTTGGGGTCACCGGACGGGTCGTCCCACCAGCGGTCGTCGGGGCCGCGCCGGTTGGCGGCCATCGCGGCGACCGGGGGGATCAGCATGGCGACCACGCACATGCCGACGGCCACCGGAACCGACCAGAGGCGCACGACGGACCAGGCCAGGACGAAGAGCCCGATGCACGTGCCCATCATGGCGAAGTAGACATGACGTCGTCGTGCCAGCATGACTCCAGCGTAGGCCCGTACCCGGGCATGACGAAGGGCCGCACCCGGCAGGGTGCGGCCCTTCGGTCGGTCTCGGCGGTTCAGACCGCGATCGCGACCTCCGCGAGGCCGCCCTGCTGGGCGACGACCGTGCGGTCGGCGGTGCCACCGGGGACCAGGGCGCGGACGGTCCAGGTGCCCTCGGCCGCGTAGAAACGGAACTGGCCCGTCGCCGAGGTGGGGACCTCGGCGGTGAACTCGCCGGTCGAGTCCAGGAGGCGGACGTAGCCCACCACCGGCTCGCCGTCGCGGGTCACCTGGCCCTGGATCGTGGTCTCACCGGGCTTGATCGTCGAGGCGTCCGGGCCGCCGGCCTTCGCTCCACACATGTCTTTCTCCAAGAGGGGTCTGACCGGAAGGAAGGCCGGTCGGGATTGAGCGGGGTCTGTGCTTACTTGTTGGCGCCGAGCTCGATCGGAACGCCGACCAGGCTGCCGTACTCGGTCCAGGAGCCGTCGTAGTTCTTGACGTTCTCCACGCCCAGCAGCTCGTGCAGCACGAACCAGGTGAGAGCCGAGCGCTCACCGATGCGGCAGTAGGCGATGGTGTCCTTCGCCAGGTCGACCTGCTCCTCGGCGTAGAGCTCCTTGAGCTCCTCGTCCGACTTGAAGGTGCCGTCGTCGTTGGCGTTCTTCGACCACGGGATGTTGCGGGCGGACGGGACGTGGCCCGGACGCTGCGACTGCTCCTGCGGAAGGTGCGCCGGGGCGAGCAGCTTGCCGCTGAACTCGTCGGGCGAACGGACGTCGACGAGGTTCTGCGAACCGATCGCCGCCACCACGTCGTCGCGGAAGGCGCGGATCGCGGTGTTCTGGGGCTTGGCCTTGTAGTCGGTGGCGGCCCGCTCCGGGACCTCCTCGACCAGCTCGCGGGCGTCCAGCTCCCACTTCTTGCGGCCGCCGTCGAGGAGCTTGACGTTCTCGTGGCCGTAGAGCTTGAAGTACCAGTAGGCGTAGGACGCGAACCAGTTGTTGTTGCCGCCGTAGAGGATCACCAGCGTGTCGTTGGCGATGCCCTTCGCCGAGAGGAGCTTCTCGAAGCCCTCCTGGTCGATGAAGTCACGGCGGACCGGGTCCTGCAGGTCCTTCGTCCAGTCGATCCGGATCGCGTTCTTGATGTGGTTCTTCTCGTAGGCGGACGTGTCTTCGTCCACCTCCACGATCGCGATGTCGGCGTTGTCGAGGTTGGCCTCGACCCAGTCGGCGTCGACCAGGACGTCGCTGCGGCTCATGCTCTTTCTCCTCCGGGGCAGTTACGGCGGGGCGTGCGAGTGCGAGGGTGCGTGGCCCGGTGCGGGCGCGGCGCACGGATGCCCTGGAATCAGGGCGAGGGGATGCGGAAGGACGGAGCTTCCGCTCAGAAGGGGCGACAGAGCATGGCGGCAACGCGGCACAGGTCCACTGCCCGCCGCTTCGTGAGATCCGCCTGTCGCTTCATGCGTCGATCGTAGGGACGGACAGCCTGGCGTGTCACCGGCGTGTCGTATTTTGAGACGCGATCGTCCGGGATGTGGGATCCGAGCAGCGCCCGGGCCGTGTTCGCACGGGTTTCGGGCGCCGGTGGCCGTCGTCACATCTGCGCTGCGGACGGCCCGTCTCGCTCCTCGGACAGTTCCTGTCCGCCGAACGCGGTCCTACCCGGCCAGCTCGACGTTCGAACCCTTCACTGTCACCTCTACACCGTTCTGCGCGGCCTCGACCTTGTCGAGCTGCACGCCGCCGGGCAGATCGTCGATCTTCTGCTCGAAGTCGGTGATCGAGCGGACCTTGCCCTCCGCGACCTCGACGACCATGTTCGGCAGGTTGTCCGCGTGCACCTTCACGGTGTCGCCGTCGACGGTGACCGTGCTGAGCACCGGGTATGTCGTCGACTTGCCCAGGGCCGTGACCTTGACGTTCACCTTGATCTTGCCGTTGCCGCCGTCGGAGAGGCCGACGACCTCGGCCGTCACCCCGGTGAAGATCTGCGTCGGTTCGGACGCGGCGGCCTTGAGCAGCTCGTCGTAGGAGATGCTCGCGGTGCCGTTCGCGGTGGCGGCGGTCGCGGAGCTGTAGTCGCCGTTGAAGGCCACGCCCTTGAAGTTCGCCTTGATGTCGTCGATGCGGATCTTGTCGCCCGTGGTGCCGGCGGCGGCCTCGTAGTCCTTGATGCCGACCTCGGTGTCGTCGAGCTCGCCGGAGACGACCTGGGTGAGGAACGGGAAGCCCTTGATCGACACATCGGGGGTGGAGGAGAGGTTCTCGGTGGTCCTGAGCTTGTCCGCCACCTCGCCCTCCGCGAAGTGGACCGCGACACGGTCGGCGATCACGAAGAGGCCGCCCAGAATGACGACGACGATCAGGAGTATTCGCAGTGCGCGCATTCTTTGGTGTTCCCCCACCTAGGCGGTCTACGTCCGGCTGCCACCGTAACTGCGGCCGGGACGCCGACCAGGAGTTTGTCGATCACCTGTGACAAGGCGGGCCCGGGCTTTACCCGAGCGCCCGCCCCAGCACGTACACCGCCGGTGCCGCGGCGGCCAGCGGCAGGGCCACGCCCGCCGTGAAGTGCACGAAGCGGGACGGGTAGTCGTAGCTCGCGACCCGGTGTCCGATCAGCGCGCACACCCCCGCGCCCGCACCCAGCAGCGCGCCCTCGGAGCCCAGGTCCGTCATCCCGCCGGCCGCGATGCCCGCGCCCGCCGCGGCGAGCAGCGAGACCACCACGGAGGCCGGCGTCGGCAGCGGCAGCGCACGGGCCAGGACGGCGACCGCGACCGAGGCCGCGCCGACCGTCACCGCGTCCGCGGCGGCCGCGAGATAGCCGGACGCGATGATTGCCAGGGCCGCCGAGGCGACGGTGGCCATCAGGCCGTACATCCGGGTGTCGGCGTCGGCGTGCGAGCGCAGCTGGAGCACCAGGGAGAGCAGCACCCACACGCCCAGCGTCCCGAGGATCGCGGACGGCGCGTGGTCGGACGCCAGCAGCGCCACGTCCGCGACCAGCGCGCCCAGGAACGCCAGCGCGATGCCCTGCCGGGCGGGCCACATGCCGTTCAGCCGGAACCAGCCGGCCGCCGTGACGGCCTGCAGGACGACGAGCGGGACGAGCAGCGCGTACGACCCGACGGCCGCCGTGCCGGCGAGGAGCAGACCGAGCAGCGCGGTGAGCGCGGCGGGCTGCATGCCGGGCTCGATGACCGGGGAGCGGCCCTCGAGCCGGGCGCGCTGGGCGTCGGTGATGCGGGCGTTGCCGCCGATGCTGGCGGGGCCGTACCCGGAGGTGACGGGGGCCTGCGGAGGGGTCGCCGCGGGGGCCGGCGGCTCGGCGTACGCCTGCTGCGGCACGTACGAGGTGTCCGCGGCCGGCGCGACCGGTGCGTGGGCCTGGGTCTCCCAGGTCTGGCCCTGCCACTGCTGGGTGTACTGCTGGGCGGCCTGCGGATCCTCGTAGCCCTGCTGCTGCCCGGGCCAGGACTGCTGCTGATGCTGGGGCTGCTGGTGCTGCTGCCAGTACCGGTCGTAACCCTGCTGGTACTGCTGCTGCCCCTCATACGGCTGGTCGGTCATCGTCACCCTCCTGCGAACGGCGGGAGCACCTCGACCGTGCCGCCGTCGGCCAGCCGTACCGTCTCATGTCCGCGGGTGCCCACGGGGTCACCGTCGATGAGGAACGAGCATCGCTGCAGGACGCGCGTGAGTTCGCCGGGGTGTCGCCCGCGCACCGCGTCGAGCGCCTCGGCGAGCGTGTCCGCGTCGTACGCCTCCTCGGCGACGCCGGCCGCGGACTTGGCGGCGGCCCAGTAGCGGACCGTGACCTTGGGCATCCGGTTCCTCAATCAATCGGCTGTGTACACGGTCAGGCTAGCCGCCCTGCGCGACGGCCCAGTCCCCGATGCGCCCCAGCAGCTCGTCCGGTGCCGCGTTCTCGGCATGGCCCATGCCGGGCTCCAGCCACAGTTCGCCGTGGTCACCGGCGGCCGCGGCGAGCATGCGGGGGTGGTCGAGGGGGAAATAGCCGTCGCGGTCGCCGTGGACGACGAGGAGAGGGGTGGGGGCGATCCTCGGGACGGCCTCCACCGGGGACAGCGGGACCGGGTCCCACTCCCGGTGGTGGATCCTCGTCCGCAGGCCGTAGCGGCCGACCAGACGGCCCTCGGGGCGGGTTATCAGCCAGTGGACCCTGCGCATAGGGGCTGTGCCGCGGTAGTACCAGCGAGCCGGAGCACTCACCGAGACCACCGCGTCCGAGTGCGCTTCCGTGCGCCCCTCGCGCCCCGAGTCACCGTCCGGCCGGTACAGGGCCGCGTGCCGGAGCACCACAGAACCGCCCATGGAGAAGCCGACGGTCACCACGCGCGGGTGCCCGAGCGACCGGGCCCACTCCACCGCGGCCGCCAGATCCAGCACCTCGCGGTCCCCCACCGTCGAACGCCCGCCCGAGGCCCCGTGGCCGCGGAAGGAGAACGTGACGACGCCCCCGTACTGCGTGAACGTCTCCACCACCCGGCGAACATGTGGACGATCCACATCGCCGGTGAAACCGTGCGCGACGACGAACACGAGACCACGCGCGGATGAAGCGGAGGTGTCGTATACAACGGCCGGCGGATCGTATACGGAATCGATCGTCACACCGTCGGCGGTGTGCAGAAACGTCCGTATAGGTGTGCCTCTGTTCGTCTCAGAGTGCGGAATCGGGGTGGATCGCACCACACGACCTGCCGGATCAATGCGCATGTGGGCTATTCTCCTCAACAGAGGACTCGGGCAATGCAGCCCCCGAGTCCTTTTGTGCTTTCGGATCACCTGTATACGAAAGCAAGACCTCGCCGGGACCGAGGAGGAACCAGCCGTATGAGTTCTCTGCTGCTCCTGACCAATGCCCTCCAGCCGTCGACGGAGGTGCTTCCCGCTCTCGGCCTGCTTTTGCACAACGTGCGAGTGGCCCCGGCAGAAGGCCCTGCCCTCGTCGACACCCCTGGTGCCGACGTGATCCTCATCGACGGCCGCCGCGATCTGCCACAGGTCCGCAGCCTGTGCCAGCTCCTGCGCTCCACGGGGCCGGGCTGTCCGCTCATCCTCGTCGTCACCGAGGGCGGCCTCGCCGCCGTCACCGCCGACTGGGGCATCGACGACGTCCTGCTCGACACCGCCGGGCCGGCCGAGGTCGAGGCACGACTGCGACTGGCCATGGGCCGGCAGCAGATCGTCAACGACGACTCCCCCATGGAGATCCGCAACGGCGACCTCTCGGTCGACGAGGCGACCTACAGCGCCAAGCTGAAGGGCCGGGTCCTCGACCTGACCTTCAAGGAGTTCGAGCTCCTCAAATACCTCGCGCAGCACCCGGGCCGCGTCTTCACGCGTGCCCAGCTGCTCCAGGAGGTATGGGGCTACGACTACTTCGGTGGCACCCGGACCGTGGACGTGCACGTACGACGTCTGCGCGCCAAGCTCGGCCCCGAGCACGAGTCGCTCATCGGTACCGTCCGTAACGTCGGTTATCGATTCGTTACTCCGGAGAAGGGTGGGGCCGTCTCGGACGAGGCAAAGTCCAAGAGCGCCCAGCCAAAGGCGGAGGATGCGGACGAGACGGCCGCCCTGGACGCGGCCGAGGTCAATGCGGACGTCTAGCGGTCGTCGGAAACGCTCGGGCGGGGCACGGGGAAGCTCCTTCACGCCCTGCCCAGAGCGGGTCCATCCGCGTAGACTCCGCGCGTGGCCAAGGTAACCAGGGATGATGTGGCGCGGCTGGCGGGGACGTCCACCGCCGTCGTCAGCTATGTCATCAACAACGGACCCCGGCCGGTTGCCCCGGCCACGCGCGAGCGTGTCCTCGCCGCGATCAAGGAACTGGGTTACCGGCCCGACCGGGTCGCCCAGGCCATGGCATCGCGCCGCACCGACCTCATAGGCCTGATCGTGCCGGACGCGCGCCAGCCCTTCTTCGGGGAGATGGCGCACGCGGTCGAACAGGCCGCGTCCGAGCGCGGGAAAATGGTGCTGGTCGGCAACTCCGACTACATCGCCGAGCGCGAGGTCCACTATCTGCGGGCCTTCCTCGGCATGCGGGTCTCCGGCCTGATCCTGGTCAGCCACGCACTGAATGACAACGCTGCCGCCGAGATCGACGCCTGGGACGCCCGCGTGGTGCTCCTGCACGAGCGGCCCGAGGCGATCGACGACGTCGCGGTGGTCACGGACGACCTCGGCGGCGCCGAGCTCGCCACCCGCCACCTCCTGGACCACGGCTACGCCTACGTCGCCTGTATGGGCGGCACCGCCGAGACCCCCTCCGTCGGCGACCCGGTCTCCGACCACGTCGAGGGCTGGCGGCGCGTGATGGACGAGGCGGGGATCTCCACCGAGGGGCGGCTCTTCGAGGCGCCGTACAACCGCTACGACGCGTATCAGGTGGCGCTGGGTGTGCTGTCGGGCCCCGAGCGTCCGCCCGCGATCTTCTGCTCCACCGACGACCAGGCGATCGGCGTGCTGCGCGCGGCGCGCGAGCTGCGGATCGATGTGCCGGGTGAGCTGGCGGTGATCGGGTTCGACGACATCAAGGAAGCGGCGCTGGCGGATCCGCCGATGACGACGGTCGCGTCGGACCGGTCGGCGATGGCGCGGGCGGCGGTGGACCTGGTGCTCGATGACGGGCTGCGGGTCGCGGGTTCGCGGCGCGAGCGGTTGAAGGTGTTTCCGTCGAGGCTTGTTGTGCGGCGCTCTTGCGGGTGTGAGTAGGTTCGGCCGTCATTCGTCTGCGGCTTGTCCGTGGCTGGTCGCGCAGTTCCCCGCGCCCCTGGGTGGGTCTTCATGAGGTCTGTCTGAGAAGGTTCCGCTCGCTCCCTGGTCCGGCTTTATATCGGGCGAACGAGGTTCTCGGGGCGTTCTCAGGGAGCACTCAGGGAGCTCTCATGGTGGGGCGACAAGCTCAGTGCCATGACCGAGAGCTTCCGCCGCGACGGCGAGTACGAGCAGTACGCGAACCCCTACCAGGGCGCCCAGCAGCACGCCTCCTCCCCCGTGAACCCGGAGTGGCCGCCCCCGCCGGCGCAGCCGCCCGCGCCGCAGCCGGTGACCGTCGAGCCGGGTACGACCGTGTGGCCGGCCCAGCAGCAGCCGGCCTACGCCACGTCCGCTGACGGCGGCGACGGCAACGGCAACGGCGGCGGTACGGCTCTCCTCACCGCGGCACCGGCGGAGCCCGCCGCGCCGAAGAAGCGGACCCGGGGCCCCCTCGCCCTCCTCGCCGCCGTGGCGATCGTCGCCGCGGCGATCGGCGGCGGTACGGCGTACGGCATCCAGGAACTCACCGGCAACGACACGGTCACCTCCAGCAGCACCAGCACCAACGTCGTCCCGTCCTCCGCCAAGGGCACGGTCTCCGGGGTCGCCAAGGCGGTCAGCCCGAGCATCGTCGAGATCAACGCGACGCTGAGCAACGGCTCCTCCACCGGCTCCGGCGTGATCATCACCGGCGACGGCGAGATCATCACCAACAACCACGTCGTCTCCGGCGCCTCCTCGATCAAGGTCTCGACGAGCGACGGCAAGGAGTACACCGCCAAGGTCGTCGGCACCGACAGCGCCAAGGACCTCGCCCTGATCAAGCTGGAGAACGCCTCCGGGCTGACCCCCGCGACCCTCGGCAACTCCGACGGTGTCCAGGTCGGCGACCAGGTCGTGGCGATCGGCTCCCCCGAGGGCCTGACCGGCACCGTCACCAGCGGCATCGTCTCGGCGCTCGACCGCGACGTGACCGTCTCGACCGACGAGAGCCAGAGCCAGGGCCAGGGCGGCGGCAGCGGGCAGTGGCCGTTCGAGTTCGGTGGCCAGGAGTTCAACGGCGACACCGGTTCGTCCACGACGACGTACAAGGCGCTCCAGACCGACGCGTCCCTGAACCCCGGCAACTCCGGCGGCGCGCTGATCGACATGAACGGCAACATCGTCGGCATCAACTCGGCGATGTACTCCGCCGCGGACTCCACGTCCTCGTCCAGCGCCGGCAGTGTCGGCCTCGGTTTCGCCATCCCGATCAACACCGTCAAGGCCGACCTGGCGAAGCTGCGGGCCGGCGGCAGCGACAGCTGAACCCCCTCTGAGCAGCAGGGAGTACGTCATGATCAAGCAGGTTTCCCACCCGGTGGGCGGCGACGACCCGGCCGGTTTCGCCCTCGCGCTGGCAGTGGCGTACGAACTCAACGCGCCCACCGCGGCGGTCCGCGCCCCCGAGATCTCGACCGCGGCCGCCCGGCACGCTGCGAGGGTCACCCGGCGTCGAACGGTTCGCGGCTGATCCCCACCGTGTTCGACCCCGCCGCACCGAAACATGCGAGGCTGAGAGCAACCCGGCCCCGCCCCACCGCACCCCGAGGAACCGCGAGCGATGAGCCCCGCCGATGGCGACCGTGACCCCCAGCGCATCCTGATCGTCGACGACGAGCCGGCCGTGCGTGAAGCACTTCAGCGCAGCCTCGCCTTCGAGGGGTACGACACCGAGGTCGCGGTCGACGGCGCGGACGCGCTGGAGAAGGCGACGGCGTACCAGCCGGACCTGGTGGTCCTCGACATCCAGATGCCCCGCATGGACGGCCTGACCGCCGCGCGGCGCATGCGGGGTGCCGGCACGACGACGCCGATCCTCATGCTGACGGCTCGGGACACGGTCGGCGACCGTGTGACGGGTCTCGACGCCGGCGCCGACGACTACCTGGTCAAGCCGTTCGAACTGGACGAGCTGTTCGCGCGGGTCCGTGCGCTGCTGCGGCGCAGCTCCTACGCTGCGGCGAACGCGGGGGCCGCTGTTCAGGAGGACGAGGCGCTGACCTTCGCGGACCTGCGGATGGACCTCGCGACGCGGGAGGTGACCCGTGCGGGGCGGCCGGTGGAGCTGACCCGTACCGAGTTCACGCTGCTGGAGATGTTCATGGCGCATCCGCGCCAGGTCCTCACCCGTGAGCAGATCCTCAAGGCTGTCTGGGGCTTCGACTTCGAGCCGTCGTCGAACTCCCTCGACGTGTATGTGATGTACCTGCGCCGCAAGACGGAGGCGGGCGGAGAGCCTCGGCTCGTGCACACGGTGCGGGGCGTGGGGTACGTGTTGCGGCAGGGCGGGGCCGAGTGAACAGGGTTCTGCACCGGTTCCGGACGCTTCCCATCCGGGCGCGGCTGTCGTTGCTGGTCGCGGCGGCGGTGGCGTTCGCGGTGGCGGCGGTTTCGGTGACCTGTTGGTTCATCGTGCAGGGGAAGTTGTACGACCAGCTGGACAGTGACCTGCAGAAGTTGATGCAGGGGCCCAGGCAGATCCAGCAGATCGGCGATGCCGAGGCCGCCCTCAATTCCTGCACCACGAACCCGACGAACGGCGCTGGCTTCAACTTCCGGAACAACTACTCGCAGGTGGTGACGGACAGCGGCAAAGTCTGTGTCTTCGACGGCTCCACGGGCACGATCAAGGTCACTCAGGCCGACAAGAACGTGATCGAGAGGGCCGACAGCGACCGGCTCTACTTCCGCACAGGAACGGACGAGGACGGCAACGCGGTACGTGTGGTGACCCGTTATCTGGGTCCCACCACCACCGGCACCGGCGACGCCGGCCCCAACGTCGGGATCATCGCCGCCGTCCCCCTCAAGGGCACCCAGTCCACCCTCAACGAACTCGCCCTCATCCTCCTCCTCGTCTCCGGCGTAGGAGTCCTCGGTGCCGGAGCCGCCGGGCTCGCCGTGGCCCGCGCGGGGCTGCGTCCCGTCGACAAGCTCACCGAGGCCGTCGAGCACGTGGCCCGTACCGAGGACTTGAGTGTCCGTATCCCCGTCGAGGAGGACTCCGAGGACGAGGTGGCCCGGCTCTCGCGGTCGTTCAACTCGATGACCTCGTCCCTCGCCAGCTCCCGCGACCTCCAGCAGCAGTTGATCGCGGACGCCGGCCACGAACTCCGTACCCCCCTCACCTCCCTCCGCACCAACATCGAGCTCCTGACCCGCAGTGAGGAGACCGGCCGTCCCATCCCCGAGGCGGACCGCAAGGCGCTGCTTGCCTCGGTGAAGGCGCAGATGACCGAACTGGCGGCGCTCATCGGCGACTTGCAGGAGCTGTCGAGGTCGGAGGGGCAGCGGGGGGAACGTGTGCAGGTCGTCTCGCTGGAGGACACCGTCGAGTCCGCCCTGCGTCGCGCGCGGCTGCGCGGCCCCGAGCTGACCATCGACGCCGACCTCCGGCCCTGGTACGTCCGTGCCGAGCCCTCCGCTCTGGAACGTGCCGTGGTCAACATCCTGGACAACGCCGTGAAGTTCAGCCCCGAGGGCGGCTCGGTCGAGGTCCGGCTGACCTCCGACGGCACCCTCACCGTCCGCGACCACGGCCCCGGCATCCCCGAGGACGAACTCCCGCACGTCTTCGACCGTTTCTGGCGCTCACCGAGCGCCCGCGCGCTCCCCGGTTCGGGCCTCGGTCTCTCCATCGTCGCCCGCACGGTGGAGCAGGCCGGCGGCCAGGTGACGCTGGGGCACGCGCCGGGCGGCGGCACCATCGCGACCGTGCACATGCCGGGTGCGCCCACTCCTCCGCCGGAGAATCCCGCCGCTGGACAGTGACGGCCAAGCTGTCAATGTCCTGTCAAGGCTCCCGCGTTTTCGACCCTACTCACGGGTTCTCTGCCACCTTCCTGAGCTGTCGAACAGATGCCCCACGCGTCTGTCCTCAACGCTCAGGAGTGAAGAACCCCCCATGCGCACGTTTCGCACATCGGCTCTGAAGAAGAGCGCCCTGGCCGCCGCGTCCGTGGCCCTCGCCGTCACCGGACTGCTGGCCGGTTCCGGCGCCGCGCAGGCCGCCGGCCCCGGCGGCGCCCAGAACGTCCGGGGTGTGGACCCCGGGAACACCGACGTCATGCTCGACCGGCTGTGCGGCCAGGAGACCAGCCTGACCGGGGTCTACGGCGCCTACAACGTCGACACCGGCGAGTTCAAGACGCAGGACGAGTACCTGCGGGACGTCGTCGGGCTGTGGGTGCCCGCCGGACCGTGGGAGCTGTTCCGCGGCTGGTGCGGGTACGCGCAGGCGTCCACCTGGTCGGTCAAGGGCGAGCCCGTCCGCACTTCCGAGTGGACCGGCAACCACGGCACGACGGAGGACAAGGTGACCTTCGTCAGCGGCTACAGCACCAAGACGTTCGCCAAGAAGAGCGTCGGCGCCAACATCAGCCTCTCGCTCGCCAAGAGCATCTTCTCCGGCACCGTGGGCGGCAGCGCCGGCTACGAGTGGGGCTGGGAGAAGAGCTCGTCCTTCGAGCGCCGCAGCGAGAAGTCGATACCGCCGTGCACCCAGGTCGCGACGACCTGGACGCCGTACCAGCGCGTGGTCCGCGTGAACCCGGTCTTCTACGTCGAGGACTACCAGTGGAACAAGGGCGACGGCGAGGTCACCGCGCACACCTGGCGTGGCCGGGACGCGAGCTGGAAGACGATCTACTCGTACGGCTACTACATCGACGGCGTCTCCGACAAGCTCCTGCCCAACGGCCAGCCGGACGGCCGTGAGGACAAGTGGCAGGAGAACCTCGACCCCAAGTCCTGCGCCAAGTAGCCGGACTGGCCGGTTCGCGCGGCAACCTTCCGTGCGGGGGCGGCGACTGCACTGCGGTCCCTACCCCCGCACGGAACGGAATCCCCCCATGAGTGAGATCCGCGGCAAGGCCCGCCACCGCCGGAGGAAGACAGCCCTCGCGGTGGGCGTCCCGCTCGCTCTGACCGCCGCCGGCGTCACGGCGTACGGCTCCCTCCCGGGCACCCAGTCCCACGCGTCCGCCGCCACCGCCGCGGCCCCCGCGTGGGCGACCGCCACCGCCGACGGCTTCGCCTCGGTCAACGCGCTGGGGCAGAACGGCACTTACGGCGGGCGCGACGGGCAGACCGTCACCGTCAAAACGCTCGCGGACCTGGAGAAGTACGCGACCGCGGCCGAGCCGTACGTCATCGTCGTCGCCGCGACCATCAACATGAACCCGGTCGGCAAGGAGATCAAGGTCCGGTCCGACAAGACCATCGTCGGGGCCGGGACCTCCGGGCACATCGTCGGCGGCGGGTTCTTCCTCGGGTCCGGCGTGCACAACGTGATCATCCGGAACCTGACCATCCGGGACGCCTACCAGGGCATCTGGAACGACAAGGACCACGACTTCGACGCCGTCCAGATGGACGGTGCCCATCACGTCTGGATCGACCACAACGATCTGCGGCACATGGCCGACGGGCTCATCGACGTCCGCAAGGACAGCACCTATGTGACCGTCTCCTGGAACAAACTCAGCCAGGACAACAAGGCGTTCGGCATCGGGTGGACGGAGAACGTCGTCACCGACATCACCATCCACCACAACTGGATCCGCGAGACCGAGCAGCGCAACCCGTCGACGGACAACGCCGCGCACGCGCACCTCTACAACAACTTCCTCGAGGACGTCGCCGACACCGACATCAAGTCGTCGTACGGCAACTACTCGCGCGGCGCCACCAAGATGGTCCTGGAGAACTCCTACTTCCAGGGCGTCAACAACCCCGTCATCAAGGACAGCAGCGCGACGATCGCGCAGAAGGGGAACACCTTCGTCGGCACCAGCGGGCGCAACGAGAGCGGGGGTACGGCTTTCGACCCGAAGACGTACTACGCCTACACGCTCGACAAGACGGCCGACGTACCGGCGCTTCTCAAGTCCGGTGCGGGACCCCGGAGTTCGATCGGTACGACGGCGACCGCCTCGACGAAGGCCGCCACCGCCACCACGCTCACCGTCGCCAAGGACGGCAGCGGGCAGTACTCGACCGTGCAGGCCGCGGTGAACGCCGTACCGGCGGGCAACTCCTCCCGCGTGGTGATATCGGTGAAGCCGGGGACATACCGCGAGCTGGTCAAGGTGCCGTCCAACAAGCCGCACGTCACCATCCAGGGGTCGGGCGCCAGCCGTAAGGACACGGTGATCGTCTACAACAACGCGTCGGGCACGCCCAAGCCCGACGGCTCCGGCACCTACGGCACCGGCGGCAGCGCCACCGTCGCCGTCGAGGCCGACGACTTCCAGGCCCGCAACCTGACCGTCTCCAACGACTTCGACGAGGCCAGCCACCAGGACATCGCCAATCAGGCGGTCGCCCTGCGCACCGCCGCCGACAAGGTGTTCCTCGACGGGATCATCGTCAGCGGCGACCAGGACACCCTGCTCGTGGACACGGCGGCGAAGGACAAGCTGGGCCGGGTCTACATGACCAACTCCTACGTCATCGGCAACGTCGACTTCATCTTCGGCCGGGCCACCACGGTGATCGACAAGTCCGTCATCACGCTGAAGAAGCGCTGGAACGGCACCTCGGCCGGTTACGTCACCGCGCCCAGCACCGCCGCCGACCGCAAGGGCATCCTCATCGCCAACTCGACGGTGAACGGGGACGTCTCGGCCGCGAGCTTCTACCTGGGCCGCCCCTGGCACGCCGGCGGCGACACGACCCTCGACCCGCAGACCACGGTCCGGAACACGTCGTTGAGCGCTGCGATCAAGTCCACGCCGTGGACCGACATGAGCGGCTTCTCCTGGAAGGACGACCGGTTCGCCGAGTACAAGAACACCGGCGCCGGTTCCGGCAGCGCGAGCGGTGACCGGCCCCAGCTGACCGACTCCCAGGCCACCGGCCAGGAGGTCGCCGACTGGCTCGGCGGCTGGACGCCGACCGCTTCCTGACGCACGGGTCCCCGTCCTACGATCAGCGCGACCACGGGGAGGGATCATGGGCGGGGACATCATCAGGGAGTACCGCAGACGGGGGCCGGCGTGGAAGGCGGCCGCCGCCGTCGCGCTCTTCTTCGCGGCCGGCGTCGGGGAAATACTGCTCAGCGGGGTGCCGTTGTGGCCCGCGGTGGCCCTGGTGACGGTCCTGCTGCTCTCCAACGGCTATATGGCGCTCGCCCTGCTGCGGGCCCGTACCGTCGTACGGCCCGGCGGGATCACCTCGTACAGCGCCCTGCGCGTGCGGAAGTGGACCTGGCACGACATCCAGGACCTGCGCGTCGAGAACGCCCCGCAGGAGTCCAGTCTCCGCTTCATCACCTGCCTGTACGACACGACGGGCCGCCGGACCGCGCTGCCCTTCGTCAACGACCGGTGTGTGACAGACCTGAACGCCGAGACCGAGTTCCTGCGGGGTGTCCTGGCGGGCGGCCGGAGGGTGGCATAGCCAGCCGGGCGTATGTCCCGCCGCGCTCCACGAGTTCGTCGTGCGTGCCGGCCTCGACCAGCCGGCCCTCGTCCACGACGAGGACGCGGTCGGCGTCGGGGGCGAGGCTCAGATCGTGGGTGATCATGATCGTCGTACGGCCGGACATCAGGTGGCGCAGCGGCCGCACGATGCGGCGGGCGGCCACCGAGTCGAGGCCGGTGGTGGGTTCGTCGAGGATCAGGACGGGGGCGGCGCGCAGCATCGCGCGGGCGATGGCGATCCGCTTGAGCTGGCCGCCGGAGAGAGCGGCGGTGCCGGGGGCGATGACGGTGCCATAGCCGCCGGGGAGTTCGGCGATGAACTCGTGCGCCGCGGCAGCCCGCGCGGCCCGCTCGATGTCCTCGTCGGTGGCGCCGGGGCGGCCGCACTCGATGTTCTCGCGGATCGTGCCGTGCAGGACGAGCGTCTCCTGCGGCAGCAGCGCCACGTTCTCGCGCAGGAATTCCAGGGGTACGTCGGTCAGCGGGACGCCGTCCAGGCAGAGCACTCCGGACGAGGGGTCGTAGAAGCGGAGCAGCAGCTTGGCGAGGGTGGACTTGCCGGCGCCGCTCGGGCCGGTGACGAGGACGAGTTCGCCGGGGGCGGCCTGGAAGGTGACGTCGTACAGGGAGTCCCTGGCGGCGCCGGGGTAGCGGAAGCCGGCGCCGTGGACGCTGACCCAGCCGCGTACCGGCCAGTCCCGGACCGGTTCGGCGGGGTCGGTGACGGCGGGTTCGGCGTCGAGGATCTCGCCCAGCCGCTGGGCGCCCGCGGTGGCGGCGGTGAGGGTGAGGCCGAGTTGGCCGAGGTTGCGGACCGGTGGGTAGAGGTAGCCGATGAACGCGGCGAAGGCGAGGAGCCGGCCGAGGGTCATGCGGTCGGCGGAGATCTCCCAGACGCCGAGTCCGATGACGGCGAGGACGCAGACCGTCTCGACGACCTCGACGAACTGTTCGTACATCTCGCTGAGCCGGGCCCCGCGCACGGATGCCGTCATCCAGGCGCGGGCCTCGCGGTCGAGCCGCTTCTCCTCGTCGGCGCGGCGGTTGTAGGCCTGGGTCAGCACCACATTGCCGAGGGACTCCTCGACGACGGAGGTGATGGCGCCGTCGGCGGTCCGCTCGTCCTGGGAGGCGCTCTTGATGCGGCCGGCGAAGCGGCGGGCGGCCAGCAGGAACAGGGGGGCGAGGACGAAGGTGACGAGGGCCAGGTCCCAGCGCAGACACAGGGCGGCGGCGGAGTAGAAGACGGCGGAGAACGCGGCGGCGACGGTACCGACGACCCCGGACACCACCATCTGCTCGATGGCCTCGACATCACCGGTGAGCCGTTCGACGAGGTCGCCCTGTCGGTGCTTCTGGAAGAAGTGCGGGGGCAGGTCCTGGACGTGCCGGAACACCTTGGCCCGCAGGCGGAGCACGAATCTCTCGGCGGTCCAGGCGGCGAGCGAGTTGCCGAGGTAGCCGACCAGCGCGCCGAGCGCGGCGACGGCGAGCCAGGCGCCGGCCGGGCCCCAGAAGGCGGACAGCGAACCGGCCTTCAGGGCGGTGTCGGTCAGCTCTGCGAACAGCAGGATCGAGGCGGTCTCGGCGAGCGCGGACACCACCACGCACCCGACGATCGCCACCAGCCACCTGCGGTCACCGCGGGTCAGCGGCCAGAAGCGGCGGAAGGCCTCGCGGACTTCCCTCATGGTTGCTCCCTTGCAGTACGGGCGGACATGCCCGAGGCGGGGCCACCGAGTCCCTGTCGGTGGCCCCGCCTCGTGGTTCGGCGTCAGCAGCCCTTGCGGGACACCGGGCGAGCGGCCGCCTTCTTCTGCCGAGGGGCCTTCTTCTTCGGGGCCGGGGCGGCGGGCTTGGTGTTCTTCTTGGCGACGGGGGCAATCTTGTGGAAGCTCATGGGAATTACCTTTCCGGTTATCAGGTTCAGATGATGCGGGGCTTGTTTCAGTTCTTATGGGAGACCGGGCGGCGTCGCGGGGTCACCTTCTTGACCTGGGCCTTCTTCTTGGGGGCCAGGGCGGGCTGGGGAGCCTTCTTGGCGACGGGGGCGACCTTGTGGAAGCTCATTGTCTTCTCCTTCGTGTTGTCCGGTGCCGTTCGCTTTCGACATGGAAAACACTACGGGACCGCAAACCCGAAAAAGGCCAATTCCGCTTAGACCTCGATGAATTGCGGCTGAGATCATTTTTCAGGCGGCACCCGGAACCAATACGCCACTCACACAGGTTTTAATACGCGAAGAGGCGGCCGCGTCGATATGACGCGACCGCCTCTTACCGCCCCAGGGGGTTACTTCAGGATCGTGATCCGGTTCGCGGCCGGAGGTGCGATCGGGCTCGTGGCCGAGGAGTTGGCCAGGAGGTACTGCTCGAGGGCCGCCAGGTCGTCCGTGCCGACGAGGTCGTTGGTGCCCAGGCCCAGCGTGGTGATGCCGTCGCCGCCGCCCGCGAGGAAGCTGTTGGTCGCGACGCGGTAGGTGGCCGCCGGGTCGATGGCCGTGCCGTTGAGCCGGATGGAGTCGACGACGATGCGGTCGGCGCCGGTCTTCGTCAGGTCCAGCGTGTACGTCAGGCCCGAGGAGGGCTGAAGGATCTTCGGCGAGGCCGCGTTGCTGCCGCTCACCTGCTCCTGGAGGACCTTGATCAGCTGGGCACCGGTGAAGTCCTGGAGGTTCACGGTGTTGGAGAACGGCTGGACGGTGAAGCCCTCGGCGTAGGTCACCACGCCGTCGCCCTCGGTCCCCTTGGCCGCATAGGTGAGGCCGGCCCGCACACCGCCCGGGTTCATCAGCGCGAGGTCGGTCTCCGGGTCGAGCTGCTTGCCGTAGGCGAGCTGCGCGTCGGCGATGAGGTCACCCATCGGGGACTCGGTGCCGGTGGAGGGGATGTCGGCGGAGATGTAGCCGATCGCGCGGTTGCCGATGGGCGCCGCGAGGGTGTTCCACCTGCTGATCAGCTCGGTCATGTCCGTCGCCTTGGCGACCGTCCGGGTGACCACGTGGTTCGCCGACTTCACGGCCGTACGGGCGATGTCACCCGTCCACCGGTCGTACGTCAGCGTGGTGTCCGTGTAGAGGCGGCCGAAGGACGCGGCCGAGGTGACCGTGCGCGGGTTGCCCGCCGGGTCGTTGATGGTGCAGGCGTAGGCGGCGTGGGTGTGACCCGTCACCAGCGCGTCGACCTGCGGGGTGATGTTCTTGGCGATGTCCACGATCGGGCCGGAGATGCCGTCGCCGGCGCCCGGGGCGTCGCAGTCGTAGTTGTACGACGCCGAGGCCGGGGCCCCGCCCTCGTGGATGAGGGCCACGATCGACTTGACGCCCTGGCGCTGGAGCTCCTTGGCGTACTTGTTGATCGTCTCGACCTCGTCCTTGAACTTCAGGCCCTTGACGCCCTCCGCGGAGACGACGCCCGGGGTGTCCTCCAGGGTCACGCCGATGAAGCCGACCTTGACGCCGTTCTTCTTCCACACCCAGTAGGGCTTGAGGATCGGCTTGCCGGTCTTCTCGTTCAGGACGTTGGCCGCGAGGTAGGGGAAGTTCGCCCCTTCGAACTCCTCGTCCGTGTAGCAGCCGGCGGTCGGGTGGCAGCCGCCCTTCTGCAGACGGGCCAGTTCCTTGGCGCCCTCGTCGAACTCGTGGTTGCCGACGGAGGTGACGTCCAGGTCGAGGCCGTTGAGCGCCTCGATGGTCGGCTCGTCATGGAAAAGTCCCGAAATGAGCGGAGACGCACCGACCATGTCGCCGCCGGCGGCGGTGATGGAGTACTTGTTGCCCGCACGCGCCTCGCGCAGGTGCGTGGCGAGGTACTCGACACCACCGGCGTCGATGGTCTTCGTCGTGCCGTCCGCCTGGAGTTCGGTGACCCGTCCGGACGAACCGGACGGCGGCTCCAGGTTGCCGTGCAGGTCGTTGAAGGACAGCAGCTGCACGTCCTGGTAACGACTGGGCGCCTTACCACCCGACTTGCCCGATTCGCCCGCCGCGGCCGTCGAGGGCAGCGCGGCGGCGAGAGCGCCGACGGTCGCGAGACCGGCGGCTGCGGCAAGGAGACGGACGGTCCGTCTGCGGCGGTGGTGCGGCTGGGATATGGCTGGCATACGCCCCCCCTGTGGGATGTCTGAATCACGTGGGCCCCGTCCGGCGCAGCCTAGAGTCAACGCGCGTAGCGCGACAGGGGTTTCCTGGTTACATCCTGGTTTCCCTTTGCCCTTTCCTTTGCCGCCACTTTGCGGGGTCCTCCCCGTACCCTCGTACGCATGACCAGCGACGACACCGCCCGGCACGGCACTTCCCGCTCGATCGACACCTACTCGGCGCTCTCTCCGGACCGGACCGAAGCGGTGCTGGCGCTCCTCGCGGAGGCCGTGCGCAGCGACGGGCAGCAGGCGGTGTCGGAGCAGGGGCGGCTGCAGCTGCGCGGTGGCGCACGCGAGGGGGTGTCCCATCTGCTGCTGACCGTCGACGACCAGCTCGTCGGCTACGCCCAACTGGAGGACACCGACCCGGTGGAGGCGCCGGCCGCGGAACTGGTCGTCCATCCCGCGCACCGCGGTCACGGCCACGGCCGGGCGCTGGGCTCCGCCCTTCTCGCCGCGTCCGGCAAGCGGCTGCGCGTGTGGGCCCACGGTGGCCACTCCGCGGCCCGGCATCTCGCCCAGGTCCTCGGTCTGACCCTGTTCCGTGAGCTGCGGCAGATGCGGCGGCCGTTGACGGGGCTCGAGCTGCCCGACCCCGTCCTCCCGGACGGCGTGACGGTACGCACCTTCGTCCCCGGTCAGGACGACACGGCCTGGCTCGCCGTCAACGCCGCCGCCTTCGCCCACCATCCCGAGCAGGGCTCCCTCGTCCAGCGCGACCTCGACGCGCGCATGGCCGAGTCCTGGTTCGACCCGTCCGGGTTCTTCCTCGCCTTCCGCGGCTCCGAGCTGATCGGTTTCCACTGGACCAAGGTCCACGCCACGGAGCAGCTGGGCGAGGTCTATGTCCTCGGGGTGAAGCCGGGTGCGCAGGGTGGGGGGCTCGGCAAGTCCCTCACCACGATCGGCCTGCGGCATCTGGCGGGGCAGGGGTTGCCCACGGCGATGCTGTACGTCGACGCGGACAACAAGGCGGCGGTGTCGGTGTACGAGCGGCTCGGGTTCGTGACGCACGAGACGGATCTGATGTACCGAACGGAGACGTGAGGGCGGGGGGTGCGCGCCGGGCGGTTCTCGCCCCCGCCGCCCCTACCCGTCCCGTCCCTGGGGGCTGCCGCCCCCAGACCCCCGCTTCGGCCCTGAAGGGGCCTCGTCCTCAAACGCCGGACGGGCTGGTTGGTCAAAAGCGGGGGTCCAGGGGGCAGCGCCCTCTGGGAGGGGAATGGGTAGGGGCGGCGGGGGCGAGATCACGCGCCCGACGGATCCGCCCGCAGCCTCCGCCGTCTCGACCGTTCCGGTGCGCACGCCGTCCACACCACCGCTGCCGCCACCAGCACCCACACCCACCGCTCATGGGACGCCGCCCACCGCTCGTCCCGCACCGCCACGAACATCGCCCACCGCCCCGGCAACGCCAGCGGCACCACGACCGCCGACGTGAGTACCGCCGCGGCCACCGCCTGCCCCGGCTCCGACGCCTCGTTGAAGCGCACGGCGACAGCGGCCGCCGCCAGGGCGAGCACAGCGGTCGCGGCGGCCTCCAAGGTGACGTCGCCCACGGGAGGACGTATCTCACCCGGCACGAGGAGCATCGCCACCGTCCAGGCCAGCGCCAGGAACGGGGCGACCATCGCCACCCGCAGCGCCTGCCGGAGCGGACGCGTCGTCGGCACCGAAGCGGTGGTCTCGCGGGCCGGGTCGTCCAGGAGGAACGCCAGGCCCAGCGCGAAGGCCAGCGCGGTCGCCCGCAGCAGATTCAGCGCCAGCCACTCGTCCACGTCGATGAGCCACCGCGCCGCCCCCGCGAGCAGCAGCCCCACACCCCCGGCGGCCCCCAGCGCCCGCCACGGCAAGGTCCGCAGGACGGGACCCTGCAATGCCCGCCACACCACCGCACTCCGCACCCGCGCCTCCCCGGCCCCGCTCATCCCCGACCTCTCCCCTCTCTCCACTCGAACGCCGGAGCCCGTGTCAGTCACACGAGTCGGCCTTCACCTTGGCGTTCACGCCGAGCAGTTCGGCCACCCGGGCGGTCGTCACCTTCGGTGCGGTCAGTTCCGACCACCGCGACTTCACCTTCGCCGCGATCTCGTCCCGCGGCCGCTCCAGCAGCTCGCGGACCACCGTCGTCTGGCCCTCCGTCATCGACATCGAGTTCGTCGGGGACAGCACGATCGCCGAGCCGGTCACGCTGTCGTCGAGGCGGACGCGCCTGAACTGGGTCATCGGGTCGGACTCCCAGGCCAGGGCGATCCACATGAGGGTGACCATGCGGCCGTCGCACAGTTCGCCCGCCGCGTCCTCGTCGCCCGCGATCAGTACGGCGGCGACGGCGGCCGAGAACTCGGGGACGCGGTTGCCGCCCCAGTTCGTGCCGACCGTCACCTGGTGGGCGGCCTTGGACGGGGTGACCGCCGCGTCGGCGTCGAGGCCGTAGGTGGCGTCTATCCGCTGACGGACGAGAAGTCGCTGGTCGTGTGCCGTGCCGCCCGCCAGGGACTGCACGTGTGCCACGACCGAGGCCCAGTCCGCCGTGCGGCCCCGCCACTCCGGGAAGGCGCAGTACCGCGATCCGGCCCGCTCCACGCAGGTCTGCACCTGCTCGGGGTGGAACGTCACCCGCTCCCGCGCCGCCGTCGTCTTCGCCGGCACTCCCTGTGCCTGGGCGGTCCCGCCCAGAACCGTCAGGGCCAGCGCTCCGACGAACAGGGCCCGTGCGGACCGCGCACGACCGCCGCCCAGCAGCACCGCGAGCAGCGCCAGGCTCAGTCCGAGTCCGGCGAGATAGACGGCGTGCCAGAGGGCGGGGCGGCCGATCAGGTCGGAGGGCAGGGTGTCGTTGCTCATCTCGCCCACCACCGGGTACAGCCAGCGGACCCAGCCACCTTCGCCTCCCAGCCCCGTGCCGAGCACGAGGAAGAAGAGGAAGACCACCAGCAGCAGCGGAGCCGCGAAGGTCGAGGCCACCAGCCGGGCCATCAGCACGCCGACCGCCCCGAACAGCAGCACCGTCAGCGGTCCCACCAGCAGCTCGCCGACCGAACCGTGCCCGAGGGCCCCGGACTTGAGGGCCTCCCAGCCGAACTGCCCCGTCACGCAGACCACGGTGAGCAGGACGGCCGGCCCGACGGACAGCAGATGCGCCGCCGTACGCCGCCCCGCCCCCATCACCAGCACCCCGAAGTGGCGTTCGGTGTCCCGCCGCCCGGACCGCAGCACCGCCTGGTTCACGGCCAGCAGCACCGCGAGGCCGACCAGCAGCGGCCCGCCCTGTGTGGCACGGTCGACGTTCTGCAGGGCCGGATAGCCGTCCGCGTAGTCCCGGGCGTTCCACACGATCCAGGCGGCGTAGGCCAGGAAGCCGACGATCACCGGAAGGCTCATCAGCAGTCGGCGCGCCTCGAACCGGGCGAGGGCGAACACCGCGGTCCAGGAGTCCCGTGACACGGTCCGCTCGGCGGGCGGGGCCGCCTCCATCACCGCGCTCATGCCGCCACCTCCGCAACCGCGCCGTCGAGGGTCAGCAGGTAGCCGTCCTCCAGGGTGGGTTCGAGGAGTTCGGCACCGGCGGGCGGATCCCCCACGTTGCGGAAGGAGCCCGTGCCGGTGCGCCACCCCGCCTTCGCTCCCGGGTCGCGTTCCGTACTGCTCCACACCCGTCCGGCGGCCCGCGCGGTCAGTTCGGCGGGGGTGCCGTCGAAGCGCACTCCGCCGGTCGCCATCACCACGACCCGGTGGCAGAGCATGGCCACGTCCTCCGTCTGGTGGGTGGACAGCAGGACCGTCCGCCCTTCGCCCGCCCGGGCGATCAACTCGCGGAACCGCATGCGCTGTTCGGGGTCGAGGCCGACCGTCGGTTCGTCCAGGACGAGCAGGCCCGGGTCGCCGACGAGCGCCGCGGCCAGCGCGACCCGCTGCCGCATGCCTCCGGACAGCTTCTTGATGCGCTTGGCGCGCACCTCGCCCAGGTCGACCTCCTCCAGCACCCGGCGCACCTCACGGTGGCGGGCGGCGCGATCCGTGAGCTCCTTCAGGATCGCCACGTAGTCGACGAACTCGAAGGCCGTGAAGTCCGGGTGGAAACCGGGGGTCTGGGGCAGATAGCCGAGCCGGCGCCGCACCTCCTGCCGCCCGCGGGTGGTGCTCGGGTCGTGTCCGAGGACCGTGAAGGCGCCCCGGTCGGCGGGCACGGCGGTGGCCAGCACCCGCAGCAGGGTGGTCTTTCCGGCCCCGTTGGGGCCGAGCAGTCCGGTGACGCCCCGTGTCAGCCGCAGCGACACGTCGTCCAGGGCGCGGGTTCCGCCGTAGTGGAGGCTGAGCCCCGAGGCGGAGACGGTGGGTGTCATACGGCACTCCTGTGGGAGACGTCGAAACGGTCACGTACGAGGTAGAGCAGTGCGACCGCGAGTGCGGCGACTGCGGCGGCGGCACCCTGGCCCGCCGCGGTGAACGGCACGAGCGGCCCGTCACCGCTCGCGTCCGCGACGATCAGCAGCGCGACCCACACCCCGCCGACGAGGGACGGCGCGAGGGCCGGGCCCAGCCGGGGGGTCAGCGCGAGACCGGTCGCGGTGAGGGCGAGCGCGGGCAGCAGCCAGGCCAGGGCGCGCAGGCCGTAGACGGGGAGTGCGAGGGTCGCCAGGCCGTTGAGGCCGAGGACGGTGGTGAGCACGGCGACGGTACGGATCATCAGCAGCCGGAATCCGTGCACCGGACTGACGACCGCCATCTCGTACGTCGGGTCCAGCGCGGGCCCGTACGCCAGGGCCACACCCGCGAGCGGCAGCAGCGGGGCGAGGGCGAGGAACAGCGTCGGCGAGTCCGCCGAGTACACCGCCCCGACCGTCGTCGCCAGCACGAACACCACCGCCGCCAGCCACGACCGGCGCAGCACCGGGGTCGCCGCGAGCAGCCGCGCGGTGTGGTCGGCGACCCCGAGCCGCACGAGCAGCCCCTCGAACAGTCCCCGCTTGGGCGCGTCGAGTTCGGCGTCGAGGCGCTCCCAGCCGGCGTCCACGGAAGGTCCGACGGAGGCGAGCACCTCCCGGCACCGCGCGCAGGAGACGAGGTGTGTGTCGGCGGACCAGAGCAGCGGGGGCGTCAGCTCACCCTGCGCATAGGCCCGTAGATCCTCTTCGGCCACATGCCATGTCATGCCGCCACCTCCTGTCCGTGCTCCCGGCCGTGCTCCCGGCCCCGCAGACCCTGTTCGCTCACGTGCCTGCTCATGCCAGTGCCTCCCGCAGTTGCTTACGGGCCCGCATCGCCCGCGTCTTGACCGTGCCCGGCGGGATCCCCAGGACGACGGCCGCCTCGCGGGTGGTCAGCCCGTCGATGACCGTCGCCTGGAGGACCGCCCGGAGCTCGGGTGAGAGCCGGACCAGGGCGCCCGCGAGGTCTCCGTGCTCAACCCCCGCGAGCACGCGTTCCTCCGCGGACGCCTCGTCCCGGTGGCGCAGCCTGGCCAGTGCCTGCCGCAGCCTGCCCCGCGCCCCGTCGCCGCGCAGCGCGTCGACGAGCCGCCGCGAACCGATGCGCCACAGCCACCCGGCCGGATCCCCGGTGGCTCCGTCCTCGCGGTAGCGGGCCTTGCCCCGCCAGATCGCGAGGAACGTCTCCTGCACCACGTCGTCGACGACCCCGGCGTCGGCGCACCGGCCGCGCAGCCTGGCCGTCAGCCAGGGCGCGAACCGCCGGTACAGCTCCTCGAAGGCGCGCCGGTCCCCGTCCGCCGCGGCCCGCAGCAGCTCCCCGTCGCTTCTCGTCTCGCTCACATCACCCTCATCGCACCAGCCCCGCCGATCGGTTCACAGGATCGCTCTTGACTTTCCGACCCACCTTGCACCACCCTTTCACTACTCAATTAGTGAAAGGGTGGTGCACGGGTGGTCGAGTACCGCATCGACCGGCACTCCGGGGTCGCCACGTACGTCCAGATCGTCCAGCAGACCAAGCAGGCCCTCCGGCTGGGCCACCTGGAACCGGGCGACAAGCTCCCGACGGCGCGCGAGGTAGTGGAGGCCACCGCCATCAACCCCAACACGGTCCTGAAGGCCTATCGCGAACTGGAGCGCGAGGGACTGGTCGAGGCCCGGCGCGGCCTCGGCACCTTCGTGCGCCGCGGCCTCGGCGCCGCCACCGCCGACTCGCCCCTCCACTCCGAGCTCGACGGATGGACCCAGCGGGCCCGCGCGGCCGGCCTCGACCGGGACGACGTGGCCGCGCTCTTCACCGCCGTACTCGACAAGCACTTCCTGGACAGAAACGGCCAGGACCAGCACAGCCAGGGAGCCCCCTCATGACCGACACCGCCCTCGAGGCAGCCGCGCTGGGCAAGCGCTTCGGCCGGCTGCGGCGGTCCGCCGGATGGGCCCTGCGCGACTGCACCTTCACGCTCCCCACCGGCCGCGTCTGCGCCGTCGTCGGCCCCAACGGCGCGGGCAAGTCCACCCTGCTCGCCCTCGCCGCCGGCCTCATGGCCCCGAGCGAGGGCAGCCTCTCCGTCCTCGGCGGGCCCGCCGGAGCGGCACGCGCACGTGTGGGCTTCGTCGCCCAGGACAAGCCGCTCTATCCCCAGCTCAGCGTCGCCGAGACACTCCGCATGGGCGCCGACCTCAACCCCGGCCACTGGGACGCGCGCGCCGCCGAGCGGATCGTGGCCGGCGGCGAGCTCGACCCCAAGGCCCGTATCCGCGCCCTGTCCGGCGGCCAGCGCACCCGGGTCGCGCTCGCCCTCGCGCTCGGCAAACAGCCCGAACTTCTGCTGCTGGACGAGCCGATGGCCGACCTCGACCCGCTGGCCCGGCACGAGCTGATGGGCGTCCTGATGTCCCAGGCGGCCCAGCACGGCACCACGATCGTCATGTCCTCGCACGTCGTCGCCGAGCTGGAGGACTCCTGCGACCACCTGCTGCTGATCGGCGGCGGCCGGGTCCGCCTCGCCGGGGAGATCGACGAGCTGCTGGAGACGCACACGCGCGTGTCGGCATCCGCGGACACCGTCCTCGACCCGCACACGGTCGTCGAGTCCCGCACCACGGGCCGCCAGCTGTCCGCCCTGATCCGCCCGGCCGCCCCGCTCCCCGCCGACTGGCGCACCAGCGCGCCCTCCCTGGAGGAGCTGGTCCTGTCCTACCTGCGCAACCCCGAAGCGGCCGGAAGGACGGCCCTGTCGGGAGCCGAGGAGGTCTCGGCGTGAGCGCCCTCACCGCGCCCCACCTGAACCGGTGGCTGATACGGCTGCACCGACCGGCCCTCTTCGTCTGGACCGTCGTCCTCCTCGGCCTCGGCAGCGCGCTGATGTGCCTGTGGGGCCCGCTGGCCGACGCCTCCGCCGAGGCCTGGCAGCAGCACTACGCCTGCGCGTCCACCGGCCCCTGTCTGTACGACCAGGCCGCGGTCCTGCGCTACAAGCACGTCTACGACTACGCGACCATCGCGGTCCTGGCCATCCCCTTCCTCGTCGCCGCCTGGGCGGGAGCCGCCCTGACCGGCCGTGAACTGGAGCAGCGCACCGCGCAGCTGGCGTGGACCCAGGGTCTGACCCCGACCCGCTGGCTGCTCGCGAAGCTCACCCTCCCGGCCGCCCTGGTCACCGCCGGCACCGGCCTCCTGGTGCTGCTGCACCACGGGATGTGGTGGGCGTCCGAGGGCCGGATCGGCAGCGCCAAGTCCTGGTACGACCCGCCCACCTTCTACGCCGGCGGCCCGATCACCGTCGCCCTCGCCCTGGCCGGCCTGTTCGCCGGCGCCTTCGCGGGCGTGCTGCTGCGCCGCTCGCTGGCCGCGCTGGGCGCCGCCGTCGTCGCCGTGGGCGCGCTGTGGGCCGGTGTCCACCAGGCACTGCCCCACCTGTGGACAACGGTGACCAGCGTGTCGAGCCTGGAGAGCGACCTGCCCGTGGGCAACGGCGTGGACGTGTCGACAGGCCTGCTCACCGCCGACGGCGAGCGCCTTCCCGACCCGTTCTGCGGCAGCACGATCGACCCGCAGTGCGAGCGGCTCTACGACCGTCTCGGCGCCGTCAGCTGGTACCACGACTACCACCCGCTCTCCCACTACTGGCCCCTGCAGCTGACCGCCTCCGCGATCGTGCTCGCCGTCGCCGCCCTGCTCGCGCTGGCCGCGTTCCGCGTGATGGCCGTACGCACGAGAGGCCTGTCATGATCCGGGGCGTGCTGCGGCTGCACCGCGCGGCACTGATCGTGTGGACCGTGTTCGTGCTGGGCTCGGTGGCCTGGCTGGTGTGGCTGACCGAGGTCACCGCCGACGACGTACGGGCGGCCCTGGACGCCTGCCGGGACACCCCCGCGGCCTACTGCGGCTTCGAGGCCTCGCACGACTACAGCGGCCCGATGGGCTGGACCAGCACCTTCATGTACTACGCCTTCTGGGCCGTCGCCGCCTGGTCGGCCGGCGCGCTGATCGGCCGTGAACTGGAGTCCGGCACCGCGCGGCTGGCGTGGACGCAGGACGTCTCGCCGACGCGCTGGCTGGCCGCCAAGCTCGCGGTGCCGGCGCTGGTCCTGATCGCCGGCGGCGCGCTCTTCGTCCCCGTCTTCCGCTGGGCCTGGTCGGCCCACCGCGAACTGATGGGCGACGACTGGGGCTTCGCCGACGTGTTCGCCGCCCGCGGCCCGCTCGTCGTGGCCTACGGCCTGTGCGCCCTCGCCGTCGGCGCGCTCACCGCGCTCGTCGTCCGCCGCTCACTGCCCGCGACGGCGATCGCGGTCGCCGCGGTGATCGTGCTCAACCGGTACGTGGAGAAGTACCGCGACGCGTACTGGCCCACGGCCGACAGCGACGGACGCGAACTGCCCGCCACCGTATGGCAGCTGGGCGACGGCACCTACCACCCGCAGTCCCACTTCTGGCCGCTGCACCTCGTCGAGACCGGCATCGTCCTCGCCGTCGCGGCCCTGGCCACCCTCGCCGCGTTCCTCCTGCTCCGCCACCGCACCCACCCCGCTCGCACGCCCCGCCAGGAGTCCCCCGCATGACCGCATCCGTCGCCACGGCCCCACCGCGTCCCCCGGCCACCGGCCGCACGGTGCTGCGCCTGCACCGCGCCGCCCTGATCGTCTGGGTGCTCGTGGCCGTCGCCGCCGCGCTGGCCCTGCTGTGGGCGTACGGCCCCGGCGCGGAGTCCGCCGAGACAGCGTGGCGGCGCAACTGCCCCGTCGGCGACGACTGCATGTGGGACACCACGCTCAACGGCTACTACCGGACCGTCATGCTCGCCAGGTGGGCCATCGTCTACCTGCCCTATGCCGTCGCCGCCTGGGCCGGTGCCGTCGTCGGCCGCGAACTGGAGTCCGGCACCGCGCGGCTGGCGTGGACCCAGGGCGTGACGCCGACCCGCTGGCTGGCCGCCAAGCTCGCCGTCCCCGCGGCCCTGCTCACCGCCGGCACGGCCGTACTGGTCCTGCTGCACCGCATGGTCTACAACGCGAACGAGTTCCCGCTGGACTGGGCCTGGTACGACGACAACACGTTCACCGCGAACGGCACCCTGGCCCTCGCCCTGCCCCTGCTCGCCCTGGCCGTCGGCACCCTCGCGGGCCTGCTCCTGCGCCGCGCCCTGCCGGCCCTCGCCGTGGGCCTCGCGGTCACCGTGCTCGTGGAGTACGCCGCCGACACCGTCACGCCCCACCTGTGGCCCTGGCAGACCGCCCGCGAAGGTCTGCGGTCGGGCCCCGGGACCCCGCAGAACGTCCTGTGGGGCGACCAGGGGGCCCTGACCGCCACCGGTGAACGGATTCCGATCCCGGACTGCGGCGACAGCATGAAGTGCTTCACCGACCACGGCGTGACCGGCTACTACCTCGACTACCACCCCGCCGCCGACTTCTGGCCCCTCCAGCTCATCGGGACCGGCATCGTCCTCGCGGTCGCGGCGGCCGCGGTGGGTACGGCGTTCTGGCTGCTGCGCAGGGGAACGAGGGCGGCGGCATGAGCGCGCTCTCCGTCCCCAGGTCCGCGCCCGCCGTCCGCGGTGTGCTGGCCCGCACCGCGCCGCACTGGCCCTCTGGCTCACGGCACTGGCCGCCGCAGCGGTCTACCTGGTCTGGCTGCACGCCCTCGCGGACGAGGCCCGCGCAGGCGTCGGCACCTGTGCCTGTGCCGTACCGCAGCAGAGCGGCCTGCCGCTGTGCTCGGCCGTCGAGGCGATCACCGCCGACGTGCCGTACAGGGACGGGATCGCCCAGGTCACCAGCGCGCCGGCGCTCGTCATGTTCCCCGCGGCCCGCTAGGCCGGTGCCGTCATCGGCCGGGAACTGGAGAACCGCACCGCCCTGCCGGCCCGGACGCAGGGCGTGTCACCGGCCCGCCGGCCGGCCGCCAAGCTCGCCGTCCCGGCGGTCCTGCTCGCCGCCGTCGCCCACGCCCTCGCGGGCCTCGCCCTCGGCGGCCTCGCCAGCCTGCTGACCGGGCGGGCCCTGGCCGGGGCGGGGGTGGCGTTCGCGGCCTGTCCGGTCCTCCACAACCTGGTGGACCGCTTCCGCGAGGACCTGTGGCCCACGCTCACCCGTCGCGGCGCCTTCGAGCCGCCGCGCCGCCGCGCCGCCGCACGGCCTAGAACCTCCGGACCGCACGTCCTCCCACGGGGGTGGGGGACGTGCGGTCCGGACATGCGTTCGGGGCGCGCGGATGCCCGGGATCCGCCCCCCGGTGTCCCGCACGCCATGTCTTTGTAACCAATGGTTCAGACAGACTTGCGAGGCTCGGCGAATGAAGCCCGCCGTGCCCGAGCCTTCGCCACCACCCGAGGGACCCGCGCGGAACGGAGTCGCCGCGCTCCCGCCCGCGCTCTCCGACGCGCCTGTCTCGCCCCTGGCGCGGAACAATGGGTCCATGAGCCAGCCCAACATCCAGGCAGCACAGGTCCAGCACGCGCAGCCCTCCGTGGGCTCCATAGCCGCGCACCGCCCGCACACCGTGGCGGCGGCGGTCTCCGACCTGGAACCCGACATCGACGCCGACCTCGACGCGTACGAGGAGTCGCCCTTCGATGGACCGGATCTCCCGCAGGGTCGTTTCCTCGACCGGGAGCGCAGCTGGCTCGCCTTCAACGAGCGCGTCCTGGAACTCGCCGAGGACCCGAACACGCCCCTGCTCGAGCGGGCGAACTTCCTCGCGATCTTCGCCAGCAACCTGGACGAGTTCTTCATGGTCCGGGTGGCCGGTCTGAAGCGCCGTATCGCCACCGGCGTCGCCACCCGCTCCGCCTCCGGCCTCCAGCCGCGCGAGGTGCTGGAGATGATCTGGGCCCGCTCCCGCGAGCTGATGGCCCGGCACGCCGCCTGCTACCACGAGGACGTCGCCCCCGCACTCGCGGAGGAGGGCATCCACCTGGTCCGCTGGAACGAGCTCCAGGAGAAGGAGCAGGCCCGCCTCTTCACCCTGTTCCGGCACCAGATCTTCCCGGTCCTGACCCCCCTGGCGGTCGACCCGGCGCACCCCTTCCCGTACATCTCGGGTCTCTCGCTGAACCTCGCGGTCATCGTGCGCAACCCCGTCACCGGCCACCGCCACTTCGCCCGCGTCAAGGTCCCGCCGCTGCTGTCCCGCTTCCTGGAGAGCTCCCCCGGCCGCTACGTCCCCATCGAGGACGTCATCGCCGCGCACCTGGAGGAGCTGTTCCCGGGCATGGAGGTGCTGGAGCACCACGCCTTCCGCCTGACCAGGAACGAGGACCTGGAGGTCGAGGAGGACGACGCCGAGAACCTCCTCCAGGCCCTGGAGAAGGAGCTCATGCGGCGCCGCTTCGGGCCGCCGGTGCGCCTGGAGGTGGAGGAGTCCATCGACCGCGAGGTCCTGGACCTGCTGGTGCGCGAGCTGAAGATCTCCGAGGCCGAGGTGTACCCGCTGCCGGGTCCCCTGGACCTCACCGGTCTCTTCCGCATCGCCTCCCTCGACCGGCCCGAGCTGAAGTACAAGAAGTTCATCGCCGGCGTCCACCGCGACCTGGCCGAGGTCGAGTCCGCGTCCGCGCCCGACATCTTCGCGGCCCTGCGCGCCCGTGACGTGCTGCTGCACCACCCGTACGACAGCTTCTCGACGTCCGTGCAGGCCTTCCTCCAGCAGGCGGCCGACGACCCGGACGTCCTCGCCATCAAGCAGACCCTGTACCGGACCTCCGGCGACTCCCCGATAGTCGACGCGCTCATCGACGCCGCCGAGGCCGGCAAGCAGGTCCTCGTCCTGGTCGAGATCAAGGCCCGCTTCGACGAGCACGCCAACATCAAGTGGGCGCGCAAGCTGGAGGAGGCGGGCTGCCATGTGGTCTACGGCCTGGTGGGCCTGAAGACCCACTGCAAGCTGTCGCTGGTGGTGCGCCAGGAGGGCGAGACGCTACGGCGCTACAGCCACGTCGGCACCGGCAACTACCACCCCAAGACGGCCCGCCTGTACGAGGACCTGGGCCTGCTGACGGCGGACCCACAGGTCGGCGCGGACCTCTCGGACCTGTTCAACCGTCTCTCGGGCTACTCCCGCCGCGAGACCTACCGCCGTCTCCTGGTGGCCCCCAAGTCCCTTCGGGACGGTCTGATCTCGCGGGTCAACAAGGAGGTCCAGCACCACAAGGCCGGGCGCCCGGCGTTCATCCGCATCAAGGTCAACTCGATGGTCGACGAGGCGCTCATCGACTCGCTCTACCGCGCGTCCCAGGCCGGCGTGCCGGTCGACGTGTGGGTGCGCGGCATCTGCGCGATCCGCCCCGGCGTCACGGGCCTGTCGGAGAACATCCGGGTCCGCTCGATCCTCGGCCGCTTCCTGGAGCACTCCCGGGTCTTCGGCTTCGGCAACGGCGGGGAGCCCGAGGTGTGGATCGGCAGCGCCGACATGATGCACCGCAACCTCGACCGCCGTATCGAGGCGCTGGTCAGGGTGACCGACCCGGCCCACCGGGCGGCGCTCAACCGGCTCCTGGAGACGGGCATGTCCGACGCCACGTCCTCCTGGCACCTGGGCCCGGACGGCGAGTGGGAGCGGCACGCGACCGACGCGGAGGGCCAGCCGCTGCGCAACGTCCAGGAGATGCTCATAGACGCCCGGAGGCGCCGGCGTGGCACAGCAACACCTTGAACCGACGGAACCCGTGGCCGGTCGCGTCGGGCCGGTGACGGGGGAGGCCCTCGCGGGTTACCTCCGGGCCCAGGCCACGGAGTTCCTGCGCGCCCTGCGACTGCACCGGGAGTCCGGTGCGGTCGCCGGCGGCGGCGCGGTGCCCCCCGTCGACGCGGCCCGGGCCCTGCGCCGCTCGGCCCGCCGCATCAGCGGCAGCCTCCACACCTTCCGGCCGCTCCTGGAGGCGGACTGGTCGGAACGGATGCGGCCCGAACTGGCGTGGGTGTCGGGCACGCTGGCGTCGGAGCACGCGTGCGAGGCGCGGTTGGAGAGACTGCTGCTGGCGCTGCACAGGCTGTCGGGGGCGACGGCGTTCCCGGCGCAGGGGGCCGGCGGGACAGTCGCCACGGCCCCGCCGGCGTCCTCCCCGGACCGCGGCAACCTCACGGTGGGCGCGGCGAAGGCGGGCGCCCTCCTGGACCGCCAGCTGACCCTGGCCCGGACCCGGGCGCACTCCACCGCCCTCCAGGCCCTCGGCTCCTCCCGCTTCCACGCGGTCGCCGACAACATCGCCGTACTGGCCAGCGAGGTGCCCCTCACCCCCGCGGCCCCCTCCACCGATCTCCACCCCCTGGCCCGGGCCGCCGAGGACCGCCTCAAGGACGCCGCGGCCGCCCTCCCCCTGGTCACCGCGGGCCACCCCTACAACGCGGAGGCCCTCGTCCACGGCCTCTCCCCGGACCCGGCCCCGCACCCCCAGGACGCCCCCTGGCACCAGGTCCGCCTGCTGCTGCGTCTGCACCGGTACGCCCGCGAGGTCCTGCGCGGCGACCTGACCGAGGTACGGCTGCTCGCGGCCGGCGAGGCACTCGACCGGCACCGCGACGCGTCCGAGGCCGCCGCGGCCGCCGCGCAGGCGGCCCGCACGCCCCGGATCGCGCCGGCGACCGCCTACGCCCTCGGGGTGCTCCACGCCGACCAGCGCCACGAAGTGGAAGCCGCCAGGTTCGCCTTCCAGCGTTCGTGGCAGATGGAACCCGTCAGCACCTCGTAGCCGACACGGAGGCGGTGAGCCCTCGGTGAGCTCTCCCGGCAACAGCACCGTCCAGGCGGCGGGCTGCGTCCTGTGGCGCCGCTCGCCCTTCGACGGCGAGCTGGAGATATGCCTCGTCCACCGGCCGAAATACGACGACTGGTCGCACCCCAAGGGCAAGCTGAAGCGGGACGAGGACCCCCTGGCGGGCGCCCTGCGCGAGGTGGCGGAGGAAACCGGCTACCGGGCGGTGACCGGTGCCGAGCTGCCCACGATGCGCTACATGGCGAACGAGCGCCCCAAACAGGTCCGCTACTGGGCCGCCGAGGCCGTCGACGGCGCCTTCACCCCGAACAGCGAGGTCGACCGCATCCTGTGGCTCTCCCCGACGGGAGCCCGCAACCGCCTGACCCAGCCGAGGGACCGCACACTCGTGGACGCGCTGCTGGCCTCGCTGCACCTGACCTAGCCCGGAATCTCGTCGTGTCCTCGACGTAAGCCTTCCGTGACCTAACCGCACCTTCCGCAGGGGTTCACCCCGCGTTCATTTACGCCAGTCGGCGCCTTCACCTGATCTGCCTAATTTCGGCCTTACGCGGTGCGGACCGCTCCTCGGAAGAACATCTCGAAGACGTGTCCGCATCACCCAGTCTTCGCACGCCGCCGGATTCAGGACGGCGGCTCTCGGAAGGAACTCCCTCAGTGAAGCTTCAGCGCAAGAACCGGCGAGCCCTCGCTCTCGGCGCGATCGCCGTCTCCGGCGCCCTGGCCCTCACGGCGTGCGGCTCCGACGACACCGGCTCCTCGGACGGCGGAAGCAACGCCACCGCCGCCAACAGCTCGATCAAGTGTGACGACGCCAAGGGTCAGCTGCTCGCCGACGGCTCCTCCGCGCAGAAGAACGCCATCGACGCCTGGGTCAAGCAGTTCACGGCCGCCTGCTCGGGCGTCCAGATCAACTACAAGGGCGGCGGCTCCGGCGCCGGCGTCACCGCGTTCACCCAGGGCCAGGTGGCCTTCGCCGGTTCGGACTCCGCGCTGAAGCCCGAAGAGGTCACCGCCTCCAAGTCGGTCTGCAAGGGCGGCCAGGGCATCGACCTGCCGATGGTCGGCGGCCCGATCGCGGTCGGCTTCAACGTCCCGGGCGTGGACAAGCTCGTCCTGAACGCCGAGACGCTCGCCAAGATCTTCGACAGCAAGATCACCAACTGGAACGACAAGGCGATCAAGGCGCTCAACCCCGACGCCAAGCTCCCCGACCTGAAGATCCAGGCGTTCCACCGCTCCGACGAGTCCGGCACCACGGACAACTTCACCAAGTACCTGATCGCCGCCTCCCCGGCGAACTGGAAGTACGAGGGCGGCAAGGCCTGGCAGGCCAAGGGCGGCCAGTCGGCCTCCGGCTCCTCCGGTGTCGCCCAGCAGGTCAAGCAGACCTCCGGCGCCATCTCCTATATGGAGCTGTCGTACGCCAAGGACGGCATCGTCCCGGTCACCATCGACACAGGCGCCTCCGCCCCGGTCGAGGCCACCGTCGAGAACGCCACCAAGGCGATCGCGGCCGCCCAGGTCGTCGGCACCGGCAAGGACCTGTCGCTGAAGCTGGACTACGCGACCAAGGCCGACGGCGCCTACCCGATCACCCTGGTCACGTACGAGATCGTCTGCGACAAGGGCAACAAGGCCGACAGCCTGCCCGCCACGAAGGCGTTCCTGCGCTACATCGCCTCCGAGGACGGCCAGGGCGTGCTCGCCGAAGCCGGCTACGCCCCGATCCCCGACGACATCATCGCCAAGGTCCGCACCACCATCGAGGGCCTGAGCTGATCCCGCGTGCGGTCCGGTCCAGGGCCTGAAGCCCCGGACCGGACCGCACCGTCCGGTGCACCGCCGCCAGGAGCCGTACAGCCGTACGACTCCGCAGACCGGAGAACCCGATGGACACCACACAGATAGCTGACACTCCTCCCCCCGCCCCGCAGCCCACCGTGACCGAGCAGAAGGCCGCGGCCCGTGGCGCCACCCGCCCCGGCGACCGCGTCTTCCTCGCCCTGTCCCGCGGTTCGGGCATCTTCCTGCTGGTGATCATGGCCGCGATCGCGGTCTTCCTCACCTACCGCGCGTCCCTCGCGATCAGCAAGGACGACGGCAACTTTCTGACCACCTTCGAGTGGAACACCGGCCTCAACCCGCCGGTCTTCGGCATCGCGGTGCTCGCCTTCGGCACGGTCGTCTCCTCGATCGTCGCCATGGCCATCGCGGTCCCGATCGCGGTCGCCATCGCGCTGTTCCTCACGCACTACGCCCCGCGCAAGCTGAGCGGCCCGATCGCCTACGTGATCGACCTGCTCGCCGCCGTCCCGTCCATCGTGTACGGCCTGTGGGGCGCTCTGGTCCTCGTACCGAACATGACCGGCCTCTTCGGCTGGCTGGACACCTACCTCGGCTGGACCGGCATCTTCTCCTGGCAGGGCGGCGCGCCCCGCTCGATGCTGACCGTCGGCATCCTGCTCGCGATCATGATCCTGCCGATCATCACCAACGTCAGCCGTGAGGTCTTCCGGCAGACACCGCGGATGAACGAGGAGGCGGCCCTGGCGCTCGGCGCCACCCGCTGGGAGGTCATCCGCATCTCGGTGATCCCCTTCGGCCGCTCCGGCGTGATCTCCGCCTCGATGCTCGGCCTCGGCCGCGCGCTCGGCGAGACGATGGCCGTCGCGACCGTGCTCTCCCCGACCTTCGACATCCAGGCCAGCCTGCTCGACCCGGGCGGCGGCACCTTCGCGCAGAACATCGCCAGCAAGTTCGGCGAGGCGACGGAGTTCGGCCGTGACGCGCTGATCGCCTCCGGTCTGGTCCTGTTCGTCATCACCCTGCTGGTCAACGGCGCGGCCCGCGCGATCATCGCCCGCCGCAAGGAGTACTCGGGGGCCAACGCATGAGCACCGCAACCGTCAGCACCCTGCGCGGTGCCCGTCTGCCCAAGTGGTCCCCGTTCGCCATCGCGGCGGGCTCGATCGCCGTCGCGGTCGGCATCGGGCTGGGCGCCGGCCTCGACAGCGAGGTCCAGTGGGGCCTGATCGCCGCGATCCTCTTCCTCGTCGGGACCTACGGCATCGCCGCCCGCGTCGAGGGCCGCCGGCAGGCCAAGGACCGGATCGCCACCTCGCTGGTCTGGGTCTCCTTCCTGATCGCCCTCATCCCGCTGGTCTCCCTGATCTGGGTGACGGTCGCGCGCGGGGTGAAGGTCCTGGACGTCTACTTCCTGACCCACTCCATGGGTGTGGTCGCCGACACCGAGCCGGGCGGCGGCATCTACCACGCCATCCTCGGCAGCCTCGAGCAGGTCGGCCTCGCCACGATCATCGCCGCTCCGATCGGGGTGCTCACCGCGATCTACCTGGTGGAGTACGGCCGGGGCAACCTCTCCAGGGCCATCACGTTCTTCGTCGACGTCATGACCGGCATCCCGTCGATCGTCGCGGGCCTCTTCATCCTCAGCCTCATGCTGATGTTCGAGATGCAGCCCTTCGGGTTCGCAGGCTCGCTGGCCCTGGCCATCCTGATGATGCCGGTGGTCGTCCGCTCCACCGAGGAGATGCTCAAGCTCGTCCCGAACGAGCTGCGCGAGGCCTCCCTGGCCCTCGGCGTCCCGAAGTGGCGCACGATCCTGAAGGTGGTCCTGCCGACCTCGATCGGCGGTATCACGACGGGCATCATGCTGTCGGTCGCCCGTATCGCCGGTGAGACCGCTCCGGTTCTGCTGCTGGTGTTCGGTAACCCGTTCATCAACAACAACCCCTTCGAGGGCGCGCAAGCCTCGCTGCCGCTGTACATCTACCAGCAGTACGCGAACAGCGCGGGCTCCGGAGCGGCGTACGACCGCGCCTGGGCGGCGTCACTGACGCTGATCGCCTTCGTGATGATCCTCAACCTGGTGGCCCGCGGCATCGCCCGCTGGAAGGCCCCCAAGACCGGTCGCTGACGCGGCCTCTCGGCGACTGAATCTCTGGAAGTGACGTAATCATGGCCAAGCGAATCGACGTAAGCGGACTGACCGCCTACTACGGCTCCCACAAGGCGATCGAGGACATCTCGATGACCGTCGAGCCCCGCTCGGTGACGGCCTTCATCGGCCCCTCCGGCTGCGGCAAGTCGACGTTCCTGCGCACCCTGAACCGGATGCACGAGGTCACCCCCGGCGGCCGTGTCGAGGGCAAGGTGCTCCTGGACGACGAGGACCTGTACGGCAGCGGCATCGACCCCGTGTCGGTGCGCCGCGAGGTCGGCATGGTCTTCCAGCGCCCGAACCCGTTCCCCACCATGTCGATCTTCGACAACGTGGCGGCGGGCCTGCGCCTGAACGGCTCGTACAAGAAGGCCCAGCTCGCGGACACCGTGGAGAAGTCCCTCAAGGGCGCGAACCTCTGGAACGAGGTCAAGGACCGCCTGAACAAGCCGGGCTCGGGCCTGTCCGGCGGTCAGCAGCAGCGTCTGTGCATCGCCCGCGCGATCGCGGTCGAGCCGAACGTCCTGCTGATGGACGAGCCCTGCTCGGCCCTGGACCCCATCTCCACCCTGGCGATCGAGGACCTGATCGGCGAGCTGAAGGAGCGCTTCACGATCGTCATCGTGACGCACAACATGCAGCAGGCCGCCCGTGTCTCGGACCGCACCGCGTTCTTCAACCTCGCGGCGGTCGGCCAGCCCGGCAGGCTGATCGAGATCGACGACACGGAGCGCATCTTCTCCAACCCGTCGGTCCAGGCCACGGAGGACTACATCTCGGGCCGCTTCGGCTAGACCGGCGCCCGCCGAAGACCCCTCGCGGTGCTGCATGGCGGTGCCACCGCGAGGACGAAAAAGGGCCCGCCCCCTGGTGAACCAGGGGGCGGGCTCTGTTCATGCCGTGTGGGCGGTTTACGGCACGCCGTCGGCGTAGCCCTTGTACCACTCACTGCATGTGTTGGAGACGACGACACCGTCGTCCCGGAGGCAAACCTTGATGTAGACCGTGGCTGACTCAGCGAAGTCCTGGTTTGACGTGGAACACGTGTTACGGCCGCCCCCGTTGTAGTGCGAATTCACCGCACCGGTGGAGCTGAGCTTCCAGTAGCCGATGACGCCGGCACCGTCAGACGAGTTGTCGCAGATCTGGAAGTTGTCACCTTCCGTGACGAAGATCTCCTGGCCTGCGGCGGCCGGGTAATCACCGTACTTGTAGGTGATCACGTCATAGCTGTACTCCGCAGCCGAGGCAGGTGCGGCCACGTAGAGCATGGTCGCGGCCAGCACGCCAGCCGTACCTGCGGCAGACATCAGGCGCTTCCCCAGTACTGCCATGGAATCCCCTCCCTTGTCCAAACGAAGATCCATCGAACATGTGAACGCCATGCTGTCAGGAAAGGGGAAGAAGTGACGGAAGTTTTCGGCAACCGCCCTACAGGAACGCCAGATTCACGACACCGAACACACCCGCCGCGACCAGCGCCGCCGCCGGCATGGTGATGAACCAGCCCAGGATGATGTTCTTCGCGACACCCCACCGCACGGCGTTCACCCGCTTCGTCGCACCCACGCCCATGATCGCCGAGGTGATGACATGGGTCGTCGAGATCGGCGCGTGGAACACGAACGCGGTGGTGAACATGATCCCCGCGCCCGTAGTCTCCGCGGCGAAGCCCTGCGGCGGATCCAGCTCGATGATCTTCCGCCCGAGGGTCCGCATGATCCGCCAGCCGCCCGCGTACGTGCCGAGCGACAGCATCAGCGCACAGGCGATCTTGACCCACACCGGGATCGGGTCGCCGGCCTGTTCGACATCGGCGATGACGAGCGCCATCACCACGATGCCCATCGTCTTCTGCGCGTCCTGCAGACCATGACCGAGAGCCATGGCGGCCGCGGACACGGTCTGCGCGATCCGGAAACCGCGCTTGGCCTTGTGCGGGTTCGACTTCCGGAACATCCACATGATCGCGACCATCACCAGATAGCCGGTGACGATACCGACGATCGGCGACAGGAACATCGGGATGACGATCTTGTCGAGCACCCCGGACCAGATCACCCCGATCCCGCCCGCGAGTGCCGCTCCCACCATGCCGCCGAACAGCGCGTGCGAGGACGACGAGGGCAGACCGAAGTACCAGGTGACCAGGTTCCAGACGATCGCGCCGACGAGGGCGGAGAAGAGGATCCACATCCCCCTGTTGCCCTGCGGCGTCTCGATCAGGCCCTCACTCACGGTCTTGGCGATCCCGCTGCCGAGGAACGCACCCGCGAGGTTCATCACGGCCGCCATCGCGAGCGCGGCCCGCGGGGTCAGCGCACGCGTGGAGACCGAGGTCGCGATCGCGTTGGCCGAATCATGGAAGCCGTTGGTGTACGTGAAGCCGAGCGCGACGCCGATGGTCACGATCAGAGCGAAGGTGTCCACGTGGTTCAGGACTCCTTGACCGCGATGGTCTCCACGGTGTTGGCGACGTGTTCGAACGCGTCAGCCGCCTCTTCCAGCACATCCACGATCTGCTTGAGCTTCAGCACCTCGATGGCCTCGTACTTGCCGTTGAAGAGCATGGCGAGCAGCTTGCGGTGGATCTGGTCGGCCTGGTTCTCCAGCCGGTTGACCTCGATCCAGTACTCGGTGAGGTTGTCCATGGTGCGCAGGTTCGGCATGGCCTCGGCGGTGAGCTCGGCGGCCCGCGCCAACACCTCGATCTGCTGCTCGACGCCCTTGGGGAGTTCCTCGACGTTGTAGAGGACGACCAGGTCGACGGCCTCCTCCATGAAGTCCATGATGTCGTCGAGGGACGACGCGAGGTTGTAGATGTCCTCGCGGTCGAACGGCGTGATGAACGAGGAGTTCAGCTGGTGGAAGATCGCGTGCGTGGCATCGTCACCTGCGTGTTCCGCCGCCCGCATCCGCTCTGCGATCTCGGCCCGGCCGGCGGTGTCCGCCCCGAGCAGTTCCATGAGGAGCTTCGAGCCCGTGACGATGTTGTCCGCGGACGCGGCGAACATGTCGTAGAAGCTCGTCTCCCTGGGGGTCAGACGAAAGCGCACAAGGGGTCCTCGGGGTGCATGGGTTTCGGTCAGGCTGATGCTAAGTGCATCATCCGGCCACGGCTAATGGGCCGTCCCCCAGTGTCGCCCATCAGGCACAGTGGTCGGCACGGGGGCCGTCCGCAGGCCCTATACCCGCCAAAGTTGGGTACGATATACCCGGTAGGGGTATATGTTCTGCCCTCAGTTTGGCCCGCAGATGTGGAGGACGCCATGACGACCACCGAGGCCGGCACGGAAGTGCCCTCCGCGGAGACGGACCACGACCACGGGGTCCACGGGTACCACAAGCAGAAGGACGAGCACCTCAAGCGCCTGCGCCGCATCGAGGGCCAGATCCGCGGCCTTCAGCGCATGGTGGACGAGGACGTCTACTGCATCGACATACTCACGCAGGTGTCCGCCTCCACCAAGGCCCTGCAGTCCTTCGCGCTGCAACTGCTGGAGGAACACCTGCGGCACTGCGTCGCGGACGCGGCCGTCAAGGGCGGCGAGGAGATCGACGCGAAGGTGGAAGAGGCGACCAAGGCGATCGGCCGGCTGCTGCGCACGTGAGACGAACCAGGACGCAGGGCTGGCAGGGCTGGCAGGGCTGGCAGGGCTGAGGGGACGCCCCCGGGCGGCTCACGCGCCGGAGGCGTCCTCGCGCTCCTGGGCCACTTTCAGCACCTCGTCGATGCTCTCCAGGCTGAGCCTGTCCTCGTGGGCGGCCGAGGCCGCGATGATCAGGTCCCCGCACAGCTCGATCTCGGCGAGGGCCACGTGGTCCTGAACTGCCGTACCGCCGACCGGAGCCACGTGCATCACCTCTTCTCTGCCGTTACCGCTTCCTAGAGTAGGGAGCGGCCTACGCACCGCGCATGGCACGGACGGGCTAGTTCTTGACGCCCGTCACGGCCGCTCACTCCTCGGCGATCTTCCCGGCGTAGATGTCGTCGTCGTCCGGAAGCCGTACGTCGACGGCGACCCCGAAGTCGTAGAGCAAGGTCGTGGACGCGACCGCCACGGTCCCCTCCCGCTGCCCGTTGACGAAGCTGAACCGATGCCGGACCTTGCGGATCCGCCCGTCGTCGTCGAGGTAGACGTCGAAGGGGACCCGGTCCGTGGCGAACCCTTTCGCCGCCGCGCCGAGGGCGGACCTGTTCCCGGCGGAGGCGTCCCGGGCGGCGACGGTGAGATCGGCCACCCCCCGATAGTGCCGCACCTCCGTCCCCGCCACGTCGGTCTTCCCGACATAGGCCGCGGACCGCGTCCCCCGCAGCAACTCGGCGGCGGCGAACGGGTCGGTGGCGCCCCCGGTGACGAGATTCCCGTCCGACAGCGAGGCGGTCTCGACCCGCACCCACTTGTCGGAGGGCACCCCGGCGCCGCGGTTCTTCATGAACAGCGCGCCGGGAGCGAGCAGTTCGGTGATGGGCCGATGCTCGCTGGTCCCGGCGGGATCCTGCGGCAGCAGCACCTTCAGCTCACCGAGCCGGCGCCGATAGTCGTAGATCCCCTCCCCGCGAATGGTGACGCGGGTCCCCCCGGTCGCCATCTCCATGGAGGTCCGGGCCTTGGAACTGCGCGCCTCCACAAGCCGGTCGGCGGCAACACGCACCACCTCGACGGCGTCACCCGAGCTCCGTCCGTCCTCGGCGGCTACCCCGCTCCCCGAACACCCCGCGGCCCCGGCACAGAAGACGGCCACGACCCCCGCCACAACACCGACCCCGCCCGTCCGCCTCTGCTGCCGCTCCGTCATCGCCTGCCTCCGTCACGGACCCCCTGTCCGTTCCGCTAACGACGACCATGCGGAGCCCGTCACGCGCATACGAGCCCTTTACCCGGGCTCGGTAACGTTGTCGCCGTGGCACACCAGGACAGGGTCCCCCCGCCCCACGACTCCCCTGAACACCTGACGACGACAGTCGACCAGGGCCCCTTCTGCACAGCCCGCTGCACCTGCGGCTGGCGCGGCCCGGCAAGAAGAGCCAGAAGCCAGGCAAGAACAGACGCAAAACACCACACAGAGACATAAACAGCACACCTCTCAACGTCGGTCCGTGTCTTTGTTTTTCAGCCAGTCCGGCGTTTGAGGACGAGGCCCGTTCAGGGCCGACAGCGGGGGTCTGGGGGCGCAGCCCCCAGGGATGGGACGGGTAGGGGCGGCGGGGGCGAGAACCGCCCCACGCGCACCCCCACCGACCGGCACGATGGAACCCCCGACCCCACCACCTCGTCTCGTTCCACGAACCCTCAGGAGGCGACATGGAACGGCGTACGTTCATCGGCGGCGGCGTAGCCGCAATCGCCGCGGCGACCGCGACCGCGTGCAACGGCGACGACAAGGCCGACGCGGCACAGACGGCCACCGCCGCCACATCCGCACGTACGTCGACCAGAACCGGCACCACCGCCACCGCCCCCGCGAACTGGACCGCCCTCGCCCGCGACCTGGACGGCACCCTCGTCCGCCCGGGCGACACGAACTGGCCCACCGCCCACCAGCTCTACAACACCCGCTTCGACAACCTGAAGCCCGCGGCGGTCGCGTACATCGCCCACGCGGAAGACATCCGCACCGCCCTCGCCTACGCCCGAGCCCACCACCTCCACGTCGCGATCCGCAACGGCGGCCACTCCTACGCCGGCTGGTCCTCCGGCAACAACCGCCTGATCATCGACGTCTCGAAGCTCAACAAGGTCCGCAGCAGCGGCGGCACAGCGGTGGTCGGCGCCGGATCGAAACTCATCGACGTCTACCGTGCCCTGACCGCGAAGGGCGTCACCATTCCCGCCGGCTCGTGCCCCACCGTCGGCGTCTCCGGACTCACCCTCGGCGGCGGCCACGGAGTCGTCTCCCGCGCCTACGGCCTGACCTGCGACAGCCTCACCCAGGCGACGCTGATCACGGCGGACGGCAAGCAGCTCACCGCGAACGCGACCGAGAACAAGGACCTCTTCTGGGCGCTGCGCGGCGCGGGCAACGGCAACTTCGGCGTCGTCACCGAACTGCGCTTCAAGACCCACCCGGCACCCCAGGCGGTGAAGGCGTACATGTCGTGGCCGTGGGCGAAGGCCGCCGCCGTGACCAAGGCGTGGCAGGAGTGGGGCCCGGCCCAGCCCGACGAGATCTGGTCGTCCCTGCACCTGGCGGGCACCTCCGGCGGCCGCACCACGGTCTCCGTCGCCGCCTTCTCCCTGGGCACCTACGGGGAACTCCAGAACGCCGTGGACCGCCTGGCCGACAGGATCGGCGCCCCCGCGACCAGCGTCTCCCTCAAGCGCCTCTCGTACGAGGACGCGATGGAGGTCTACGCCGGCTGCTCCTCCTTCACCACGGACGCCCAGTGCCACCTGCCCGGCAAGATCCCGGGCCGCTCCCCGCAGGGCGCGCTCGGCCGGGAGACGTACGCCGCGAAGTCGGACTTCTTCGACCGCTCCCTGTCCACGGCCGGCATTCAGGCGATGCTCAAGCAGCTGGAGTCGGTGCGCGGCGGAGCCGGCGACATCGCGCTCACGGCCCTCGGCGGTGCCGTCAACCGCGTCTCCCCGACGGCCACGGCGTTCGTCCACCGCCGTTCCCGGATGCTGGCGCAGTACATCGCCGCCTGGAAGGCGGGCACGTCGGGCACGGCAGCCCAGTCCTGGCTGACCCAGGCCCACAACGCGATGAAGCCCTACGCGTCGGGCGCGGCCTACCAGAACTACACCGACCCGTCCCTGACGGACTGGCGCAAGGCGTACTACGGAGACGCGGCGACCAGGCTCTCGGCCCTGAAGAAGCAGTACGACCCGAAGGGTTTCTTCACGTTCCCGCAGGCCCTCTAGGGCGCCTCCAGGGCCTGTCCGGCGGGTCAGGCGGCGAGGTCGCGCTCCTCGGCGCCTGTGTCCTTCCGGGCGCCGGGGAGCAGGGTGTCCTGACCGTCGTGGGACTTCCCCCGGGCCCGGATCAGCCATCCCGCGCGCGGCGACCGCTCGATCGCCTTCATCAGCGGGGTGAGCAGGGCCATGGCCGGCGGGGACAGCAGCAGGGTCACGGCGGTGCCGAGGGCGAAGCCGCCGATGACGTCGGTCGGGTAGTGCACACCCATGTAGACCCGGCAGAAGCCCTCGAGCAGGGCGAGGCCGATGCCGAAGAAGCCGAACTTCCGGTTGGCGACGAACAGTCCGACCGCCATGGCCATGGTGATCGTGGCGTGGTCGCTCACGAAGGAGTAGTCGGTCTTGCCGGAGACCAGGACCTCGAGTCCCTCGTGCTGGAGGAACGGCCGGGGCCGCTCCACGAATCCTCGGATCGGCACGTTGACCAGCACGGCGACACCGGCCGCGAGCGGCGCCCAGACCAGCGCGGCCACGGACGAGGGCGCGTCCTCGCCGCCCCGCTTGCGCACGGACAGCCAGCACCACAGCACGAGCAGCACGGTGACCAGGAGGATCCCGTACTCACCGACGTACTCCATGACCCGGTCGAACCACACGGGTGCGTCCTTGGCCAGGCCGTTGATGTCGTAGAGCAGGTCGACGTCGGGGTTCGACCCGGATGCGGCGAGTCCAGCCATGGTGCTGCGGCCCCTTCGTCGGCTCTCCCGGCGCGCAGAGGTCGCGCGCCGCTGTTCCACCCCCGTGGTGTGTAGATCGCTACGAGAACAGGAACGCACGGTCCCCGTTAATACGTTCCACCCTCCACTGAATGATCACGCAGACGTTATCGAAGAGAGACACATCGCCGCAGCTCAGGGGGCAGGTTCACAGGCTGTCAGACCGTCGTGGGGAGCGCTTTCGCGCCATCTTCGGTGACGCGGGTGGCTCCGAAGTAGTCGGGGGTGTCGATCGGGTCGAACCGGATCACAGCACCTGTTCTCGGGGCGTCGATCATGTATCCGCCGCCGACATAAATCCCCACATGCCGGATGGCCCGGGAGTTGGTGAGGTCGTCCGAGAAGAAGACGAGGTCGCCGGGGAGCAGCTCGTTCCTGGCCGGATGCTGACCCGCGTTCCACTGGTCGTTGGCGACGCGGGGCAGCGTGATGCCGACACTCTCGTACGCGGCCTTCGTCAGCCCCGAGCAGTCGAACCGGCCACCGTCCTGAGCAGTACCGTCACCGCCCCAGAGGTAGGGCGTGCCGAGCTTCTTCTGCGCGTAGTAGATGGCTCCGGCGGCCTGCTTCGAGGGGTCCACGCGCGTGACGGGAGCGGCGAAGCTCTCCTCCAGCGTCGTGATCGTCTTCACGTAGTTCTGGGTCTCCTTGTACGGCGGCACACCCCCGTACTTGATCACCGCGTAGGCCCCCGCGTTGTAGGACGCGAGCATGTTCTTCGTGGCGTCCCCGGGGACGTCCTTCACGTACGAGGCGAGGGTGCAGTCGTACTTCGCGGCCGACGGAATCGCGTCATTCGGATCCCATACGTCGCGGTCGCCGTCCCCGTCGCCGTCGATTCCGTGCGTGGCCCAGGTCCCGGGGATGAATTGCGCTATCCCCTGCGCGGCCGCGGCGCTCTGCGCCTTCGGGTTGAACCCGCTCTCCTGGTACAGCTGGGCGGCGAGCAGCGCCGGGTTGATCGCGGTGCAGAGGTTGCCCCACTTCTGCACGAGGTTCTGATAGGCGGCCGGCACGGATCCCTTGGCCAGCGCCTTCGTGGCTCCGCCGACCCCGTTCGCGAGGTTCCCGGCGACGACGTACACACCGACGACGAGCAGCATCACGAAGCTGAGCCCCGCCCCGAGGACGGCACCCCCCACGAGCCATGCCTTACGCACCGTCAACCGCCCCTCGCTGCCCCGGAGTCCGACGCCCACGTCAGTTTAGGGGCGCCTTCGTCGTTCTGGGGCGATCATGCGGAAGGAGACTCCGTGGCGTCCCGGTACAGCCGAGCGGCCTCCCGCCCGAGCACCACGCTGTACGAGATGTCGGCGGTCGCCCCGCCCTGCTCGTGCCCGCCGAGCACCCCGACGACCTCCCCGTCCCCGTTGACCCACGGGCTGCCGCTGGTGCCGCCGCTGAAGCCGGGACAGTCGACGCGTTGCTGTGTACGGCTGTGCGCGAGCGGCTTGTCGGCGCAGCGGACCGGCGTCTCGCGGGCGTCGGGGTAGCCGGTGACGGTCACGCCGGTGGCGCCGGTGGCGGTACCGGTGGTGAAGCGGTTCCCCCCGACGAGGTCCTCGACGTCCTCGCCACGCCGCTCGGCCAGGGCCGCGAACGCCACGTCACTGTCCTCGTCCCACGCGTCGGGGAGGAACCGTCTGGTGACGCGCCACTTCCCGTACGGCGCCACGCCGTTCCGGTAGCCCGGCGCGAACACGAGGTCGTCCGTGTCCCCGTCCAGGCAGTGCGCGGCGGTGACGATGAGATCCCGGTGCGGGCTGTGCACGACGGACGCGGTGCAGAAGTGCTGCCCGCCGGAGAACAGCGCCCCCACCCGCACGGTTTCCGCGGTCGCGGTGGCGGTGACGGTGACCCCGAAAGGGCCGGGACCGTCATCGGCGGCGGCCTCGGAGGCGGAGGTGGCGGCGAGCAGTACGAGGACGGCGTAGAGAGGCGTGCGCTTCATCGGAACGCAGCCTTCCGCACGAAGGTGAGAACCGGGTCAGGCGCGCGTTAAAGGACGCCTGCCCGGACACCTACCCTGGCAGCGTTCTCCCCCGAGCAGAGGAGCCCTCATGCCCACGCTCATCGCGCGGCGAGCCGTATGACCGCCACCTGCCGGACCTGCGGACGCCCCATCGAGCGCACCGCGGGTCCCGGACGGACCGCCTCCTACTGTTCGCAGGCATGCCGGCAGCGGGCGTACCGGAAGCGGCGCGGCCCCGCCGCCAAGGAGCTGGTCTCCGACATCGGCGACCAGCTGAACCGGCTGCGGCTGGAACCCCCGGTCGTCTTCCACGCCGACGTCGAGGCCCTCCACACCCGGTTCGCGCAACTGCGGCGGCTCGCCCGGGAGGCCCGCACGGAAAACGTCACACCGGAGGGCGTGACGAATCCCGGCGAGGACGACTTCACGGCTCTCATCGAGGCCCACCGCAAGGAACTCCGGGTGCACTGCTACCGCCTGCTCGGCTCGTACGACGAGGCGGAGGACCTCACCCAGGAGACGTTCCTCAAGGCGTGGCGGGCGCGGGAGTCGATGGACGGGGTGGAGAACCCGCGCGCGTGGCTGTACCGGATCGCCACCAACGCCTGCCTGGACTTCCTCCGGAAGAACGACCGCCGCCCCACGCCCTACGAGCCCGTCCCCGGCATCGACTCGGGTGACGGCCCGCCGCCCCCGTCCATGCCCTGGCTCCAGCCCTTCCCGGACGACCAGCTCCCCGACGAGCCCGTCGCGCGGGCCGTGGCGAGCGAGACGCTGGAGCTGGTCTTCCTCACGGCGATCCAGCACCTTCCGCCGCGCCAGCGCGCCGCGGTGATCCTGCGGGACGTGGCGGGATGGTCGGCCCAGGAGACCGCCGACCTGCTGGAATCGTCGCTCGCGTCGGCCAACAGCGCGGTGCAGCGCGGGAGATCGGCGCTGCGGGAGGCGCTGCCGGGGCGGCGCGAGGACTGGTCGGCGGCCACCCCCAGCGCCGACGAACTGGCGCTGCTCCAGCGCTACATGGACGCCGTGGCCCGCGTGGACTTCGACGCCATGGCCGAGCTGGTCCGCGAGGACGCCGTGCTCACGATGCCGCCGAACCCGTTCTGGTTCACGACCCGCGAGGCCCTCTTCGCCTTCATCCGGCCGAACCTCGACCCGGCGTCCCCGATGTTCGTCGGGCACTGGCGTCACCTGCCCGTACGCGCCAACGGGCAGGTGGCGGTGGCCGGTTACCTGCGACGGCCCGGTACGACCGTCTTCCGGGGCCAGAACATCGACGTCCTGCGGATCGAGGACGGGAGGATCGCCGCGATCACCACCTTCGAGCCGCATCTGTATCCGGCGTTCGGTCTGCCGATGACTCTCTGAGGCGGCGATGAGTTTTCCGCGCGGGCACGTCCCATGAGTGACGGGCGCACACGGCGCCCCCCATTCAGGGAGTCATCATGCTGAACCTGCTGAAGAACAAGGTCGCGGTCGTCTACGGCGGTGCGGGTTCGCTCGGCGCGGGTGTCGCGAAGGCGTACACCGACGCCGGCGCGCGGGTCTTCCTCGTCGGCCGTACGGAGTCGACGCTGCGCAAGGTCGCGGAGGAGACCGGTGCCGAGTACGACGTACTGGACGCCCGTGACGAGACCGCCGTGGAGGCGCACGCGGCTTCGGTCGTGGAGCGGGCGGGCCGGATCGACATCTCCCTCAACCTCGTACCGCGCGGGGACTTCCAGGGCGTACCGCTGACGGAGATGTCGGTCGAGGACTACACGCGGCCGGTGGTGCAGGGCATCGCCTGCCAGTTCGTCACCGCACGGGCGGCGGCCCGCCGTATGACCGCACAGGGCTCGGGCGTGATCCTCTCCCTCGACAGCGGATCCGCCAACGGCAGCCCCATGATGGGCGGTACGGCCGCGGCCGACGGGGCGATCGACGCGCTGATCCGTCAACTGGCCGCGGAGCTCGGTCCGTCGGGCGTGCGGGTCTGCGGGATCTGGACGGCGGGCGTGACGGACACCCTCACCCCGGAGAAGCTGACCGCCGCCGGCGCCCCGGCCATGGACGAGACCGCCGTCCAGGGCATCCGCGCCCACCTCGACAGCCTCCGTATGACCAGGCGCTCCCCGCAGATCGCCGACATCGCCGCCCTGGCGACCTTCCTCGCCTCGGACGCGGGCGTCACCATCACGGGTACGTGGATCAACGCGACGGCGGGAATGTTCGCCAGCTGACGACCGGCCGGGCAGCGCCTAGCCGGGTCGTACGGCCGTCTCCAGCGGGAACCGCGTCCCGGTCAGCTCCTCCGACACCGTCCACAGCCGCCTCGCCGTCGCCGGGTCGCTCGCCGCGGGTGAGCGGCCCACCAGGGTGGGGGCGCCCCGCATCTCGCCCAACCCGTTCGGGCCGACGTAGCTCGCGCCGGGCAGGTCCTGCGTCGCCGCGTACAGCGTCGGCAGGGTGCCCGCCTTGTCGTCCTGGGCCAGGAACCTGTTGCCGAACTTCATGAAGGCCCGGGCCGCCGGACTCGCCGCGTGGCTCTGGAGGTTGGTGGCCGAGTAGCCGGGGTGGGCGGCGAGGGCGCGGACCGCGGAGCCCGACTCCGTCAGGCGGCGCTGGAGTTCCAGGGTGAACAGGAGGTTCGCCAGCTTCGACTGGGCGTAGGCCTGGTTGGGGTGGTAGCCGGTCGCCCAGTTCAGGTCGTCGAAGCGGATCCTCGCGTTGCCCCAGCGGTGGGCGCCCGAGGACACCGTGACCACCCGGTCCCTGAGGTACGGCAGCAGCAGGTTCGTGAGCGCGAAGTGGCCCAGGTGGTTGGTGCCGAACTGCATCTCGAAGCCGTCCGGCGTCCGCTGCTCCGGCACCATCATCACGCCGGCGTTGTTGATCAGGAGGTCCAGCGGACCGTCCCACGCCGCCGCGAACTCCCGCACGGAGGTCAGGTCCGCCAGGTCCAGGCGCCGCACCTCCACGCTGCCGCTCACCGTCCGCGCCGCCGCCTCTCCGCGTCGCGGGTCCCGTACGGCGAACACCACGTGCGCGCCCGCCCCGGCCAGCGCGGCCGCGGCGGTGAGGCCGATGCCGCTGTTGGCGCCGGTGATCACGGCGGTGCGGCCGGTCAGGTCGGGGAGGTGGGTCGCGTTCCATGCGTGCTTGCTCTTGTCAGCCATGCCCTCAAAGTAGGCGATGCCAACAATGCTGTCAATGACAACAATGATGGCGATGCCAACAATAGTGACGCCGTCTACATCGGGATACGATGGCGTCCATGCCGTCCGAGAAGTCCGAGACCCGCCCCTACCACCACGGAGACCTCCGCTCCGCCCTGCTGGCGAGCGCGGAGCGCACCCTGCGCGACAGGGGCGCGGCCTCGCTCTCCCTGCGGGAACTGGCCCGCGACATCGGCGTCAGCCACGCCGCCCCGGGGCGCCACTTCAAGGACAAGCAGGCCCTGCTCAACGCCCTGGCCCTCGCCGGCTACGAACGACTGACCCGGGCGCTCGACGCCGCCGACGACCCCGGCCTGCCGCTGGAGCCCCGGTTCACCGCCCTCGCCCGGGCCTATCTGGCCTTCTCCCTGGAGAACGCCGAGCTCCTGGAGCTGATGTACGCCCGCAAGCACGACCCCGAGGCGTCCGAGCAGATGGCCGTCGCCGTCGGCCGCACGATCGGGGCCCTCGAGCAGATCATCTCGGACGCCCAGCAGCGCGGCGAGATCGTCCAGGGAGACCCCGGCCGCCTCACCCTCGCCCTGGGCGCCACCCTGCACGGCACCGCCATGTTCGCCGCCACCGAGAAGCTCGACCCGCAGACGGCCCTCGACGGCATCCCCGAGCTCGTCCATCTCCTGCTGCACGGCCTCAAGCCCCGGTAACCCCGCGCGGGTTGTGCGCAACGCGTGTAGATGGTCAAGCCGAGGCCATTCGCCGCCCATCGCCCCGCCATTGATCAGTAACCCCCAACACCCCTTCAGTAAGGCGGAAGTCAGGATTCCACCGCGCGTCTTGTTGTCACGTACTCAACAAGGGGATGGTCTACGCGGGTCGCCGCCCCCACCGGGAACCTCACCGGTGGTCCCCACCGCAGGCCTCTGCAACCCCACTCTCAGGAGGCTGTACGTTGCGTACGCCCAACACCCCCCACATATCCGGCAGATCGCGCCGGATCGGCACGGCCGCCACGGCCACGGCCGCCCTCCTCCTCGCCGGGCTCGGCATCGCGGCCCACGCCGACGCGGCCACCCCGACGCCGCACAAGGTGAGCGCCAAGACCGTCGCCGCACAGGTCGCCAAGGCCCATGTGCAGTACGAGAGCGCGTGCGGCACGACGCCGAAGAAGGGCTACGCCGCCTGCCACGCGCTCCGCGTCACCGGCGGCACCACCGCCTACATGGAGAAGCAGGCCGCGCTCAAGGGCGCGACCCCCAAGACCGTCAAGCCGAACGCCACCTCGGCCACGCCGACCGGCTACGGCCCGAGCGACCTCCAGGCCGCCTACGGCCTGACCGCCGCCTCCTCCTCGAACGGCGCCGGCCAGACCATCGCCATCGTCGACGCCTACGACGACCCCAACGCCGCCGCGGACCTGGCCACCTACCGCTCCTACTACGGCCTCCCCGCCTGCACCGTGGCCAACGGCTGCTTCAAGAAGGTCTCCCAGACCGGCTCCACGACCTCCCTCCCCACCGCCGACAGCGGCTGGGCGGGCGAGATCTCCCTCGACCTCGACATGGTCTCCGCCATCGCCCCGAACGCCAAGATCCTGCTGGTCGAGGCGAGTTCGTCGAGCATGGCCAACCTGGGCAAGGCGGTGAACGAGGCCGTCACCCTGGGCGCCAAGTTCGTCTCCAACTCCTACGGCGGCTCCGAGTCCTCCTCGGACACCTCCTACGACTCCTCCTACTTCAACCACCCGGGCGTCGCCATCACCGTCTCCGCGGGCGACGAGGCCTACGGCGCCGAGTACCCGGCCGGCTCGAAGTACGTGACCTCGGTCGGCGGCACCAAGCTCTCCACGTCCTCCACCAGCCGCGGCTGGACCGAGAGCGTCTGGAAGACCAGCAGCACCGAGGGCACCGGCTCCGGCTGCTCCGCGTACGACGCCAAGCCCAGCTGGCAGACCGACACCGGCTGCACCAAGCGCATGATCTCCGACGTCTCCGCCGTCGCCGACCCGGCCACCGGCGTCTCCGTCTACGACTCCTACGGCTCCGACGGCACCGGCTGGAACACCTACGGCGGCACCAGCGCCTCGGCCCCGATCATCGCCTCCGTGTACGCCCTGGCCGGCACACCGTCCAGCAGCTCCTACCCGGCACAGTTCCCCTACAAGAACACCGCCGCCCTCAACGACGTCACCTCCGGCAACAACGGCAGCTGCACCACCAGCTACTTCTGCACCGCCGCCACGGGTTACGACGGCCCGACCGGCCTCGGCACCCCGCAGGGAGTGGCCGCCTTCACAGGCTGACGACCCCGAACTCCCCGTCGGGTCACGGGGAGCCGCCGGCGGGCAGGGGACGTGGGGTCCCCTCGGCGGCACAACGGCAACGGGCCGCGACCAACGCACCATCGGTCGCGGCCCGTTCGCCGTCAGCAGGCAAGTAAGGCCAGGCCTGGGATCCGGTAAGGCGGAGGTCAGAATTCCGCCTCCCGCCTTGTTGTCACGTACTCAACAAGAGACTGTCGTCCCACCGCCGCACGCACTCGCACTGCTCCTGTTCCACCACCCTCAGGAGGCTGCACGATGCGCACGACACCCCCCGACAGACCCTCCATACGCGGCAGCCGGCGCCGGATCGGCTCGGCGGCCGCAGCGACCGCCGCGCTCCTCGTCGCCGGACTCGGCACCGCGCTCCACGCCGAAGCCGCCGCCCCGGCCAAGGCCACCAAGGTCACCTGGGCCGCGACCCCCTGCGCCACCCCCAGGAAATCCGGCGAACTCACCTGCGACTCCCTGCGCGTGACCGGCGGCACCACCGCCTTCCAGAAGGCGCACGGCATCACCCCCAAGGCCGCCGACGCCTCCACCCCCTCCGGCTACGGCCCCAGCGACCTCCAGGCCGCCTACGGCCTGACCGCCGCCGCCTCCTCGAACGGCGCCGGCCAGACCATCGCCATCGTCGACGCGTACGACGACCCCAACGCCGAGTCCGACCTCGCGACCTACCGCTCGCACTACGGCCTGTCCGCCTGCACCACCGCCAACGGCTGCTTCAAGAAAGTCAGCCAGACCGGCTCCACGACCTCCCTGCCCACCGCAGACTCCGGCTGGGCCGAGGAGATCTCCCTGGACCTCGACATGGTCTCCGCCATCGCCCCGAACGCGCACATCCTCCTCGTCGAGGCGAAGTCGGCGACGATGGCCAACCTGGGCAAGGCGGTGAACGAGGCCGTCACCCTGGGCGCCAAATACGTCAGCAACAGTTACGGCGGCTCGGAGTCCTCGTCCGACACCTCCTACGACTCCTCCTACTTCAACCACCCGGGCGTCGCCATCACCGTCAGCGCGGGCGACGCGGGCTACGGCGCCGAGTACCCGGCCGCCTCCAAATACGTGACATCGGTCGGCGGCACCGCCCTGTCCACGGCCTCGAACACCCGCGGCTGGACGGAGACGGTCTGGAAGACCAGCAGCACCGAGGGGACTGGCTCCGGCTGCTCCTCGTACGACGCCAAGCCGAGCTGGCAGACCGACAGCGGCTGCACCAAGCGCATGATTTCGGACGTTTCCGCGGTGGCCGACCCCGCGACCGGTGTCTCGGTCTACGACTCCTACGGCGTCACGGCCGGCTGGTACACCTTCGGCGGCACCAGCGCCTCGGCCCCGATCATCGCGGGCGTCTACGCCCTCGCGGGCACGCCGTCCAGCAGCTCCTACCCGGCGCAGTTCCCCTACAAGAACACAGCCGCCCTCAACGATGTCACCTCCGGCAACAACGGCAGCTGCACCACCAGCTACTTCTGCACCGCCGCCTCGGGCTACGACGGCCCGACCGGCCTCGGCACCCCGCAGGGAGTGGCCGCCTTCACAGGCTGACGCTCAGTCACCACGCAGACGGGCCGCGGCACCAGCCGCGGCCCGTTCGGCATGCCGGTGCCGTGCGGAGATAGCCTTCACCCGCAGAACATGGGTGCACTCGGGTGCCACCAGCACACCAGATGCCGAGAAGAGGTCAACGACGGAACCACACGAAGGTTCCGCTCCGGCCTCATTGCCCGGCGTGACCTGCCGTGATACACAGAGTGACCGGACAGTGCATTCGTACGAAACCCGCCAATCAATGACGCCAAGTCGACATCCGGCAGCAGAATTGTCGGCGAGAATGAGGCCTGACCTCTGCGCACCTGCAGGGGGAAGCGGAACTACCCACCAGGGGCGGTGACTTACATGCTCTTTGCGGCCGACAAGGGAGACATCAACACCATCATCGGCGGGATCGCTCCGGACTGGGGCCCCTTCGGGGCGCTGGGCACGGAAGCGAAGACGATGATCCAGGTCGTCATGGCGGTCGCCATCATGCTCTGCCTCGGCATCGCCATCTGGGGCGCCGCGAAGCAACGCATCGGCGCGACGGCCCTGCGTGACACCTTCAGCGCGGAACAGGGCAAGGGCCTGATCATCGCCGGCCTCACCGGGGTCTTCATCATCGGCTCACTCGGCACGCTGTTCACCATCGTGTACGGCATGGCCGTCTAGCGGGCGTTCCTCCAGTCCCCGGGCACGCCCGGTCGTACCCCTCCACCCCACCCGCCCGTCGTGCCCACCGACTGAGGTTGCGTTTCCCTGATGCCGAGTCACCACACCGCGCCCGCGCGGGAACCAGCACGGCTACCGTCGTACTCCTACGTGTTTCCGCACGACGTCGAGGGGGCGTACGCGGCATGAGTCCCGGTGACGAACACGACACCTCCGGCGGCTACGGGGGTTCCGGCCAGACCCGCACGCGCATGCCGGACGACGTGTACGGCGGCGCGCGTCCCCGCGCCCGCTCGTCGTCACGCAGCCTGGTCACCGTGGTCGGCGTAGTCGTCCTCCTCATCGCCGCGATCGCCTTCGCGAACCGCGGAGGCGACGACTCCTCATCCAAAACCGGCGCCAGCGACAAACCCGAGGTGGCGAGCACGGCGGCAAGCGGAACGAAGCCGGTGGCCAAGGGGTTCGCTCATGACGCGCAGGGGGCGCAGAGTGCGGCGGCGAATTACGCGGTGGCGCTGGGTTCTGCCGAGATGTTTGACAAGACGAAGCGCAACGCGATCCTGCAAGCCATCATCACGCCCTCCCGCGTGTCGCAGTTCGAAGCGACACTGGACAAGGCCTACACGCCGGCCTTCAACAAGGCCGTCGGCCTGAACGAGGACGGCTCCACACCGAACGGCTACACCTTCGTCTCCCGTACGAGCCCGATCGGCACCAAGACCACCCAGTCCTCCGCCGACGGCACCACCGTCGAGGTCTGGTGCAGCGGCCTCCTCGGCCTCGCAGGCGAGAACTCCACCAACCCGGTCACCAGCACCTGGTTCACCATCACCATGCAGCTCCAGTGGACCGATGGCGACTGGAAGATCGTGACGCACTCCCAGAAGGACGGCCCAGCGCCCGTCCCCGGCGACGACAGGGCCTCCAGCGCCGACGAGATGGCGAAGGCCGTCGAAGAGTACGGAGGGTTCACGTATGCCCGGTAGCCGACGCGCACTCAAGCTCGCCGCTGTCGTCACGGCCGTACAGACCACAGCCGTCCTCATGGCCACGCGTGCCTTCGCCGCGCCCACCCCCAGCCCCACGCCCTCACCAACCGCGAGCAACAACCCCTGCGACCTGATCCACGGCCCCGCCAAGGACTACTGCGAACGCGGCGAAAGCGGCGCGCGCTCCGGCGGATCCACCATCGACCCCACCGCCACCCTCGACCCCCTCTCCTCCCTCGCCAAGGGCTGTGCCGACGCCGCCGCATGGACCGTCGACAAGCTCAGCGAGGCCGTGAAGGACACCGCGAACGTCGACTTCACGAACCCCAAGTTCCTCCAGCAGTACGCGGTCGTCTTCGCGGCGTCGACGATTCTGACCCTGCTGCTGTGGCTGCTGGCCGTGGCCAAGCGAGCCGTCCGCGGCGCCCCCCTCAGCACGGCCATCTCCGAAGCGATCGGGTTCCTCTGGCTGACCGTGCTGGCGTCGGCCTTCACCCCTCTGATCCTCTACACGGTCGTCTCGGCCACCGACGGCGTCAGCGAGGTCCTCGCGAAGACCACCGGCGACCAGACCGACACGTTCTTCGGCACCTTCTCCGGCGCCCTGGAGAAGGGCGAGGACATCGGCGGCGGCCCGATCATGCTGATCGTGGTGTCCCTCGTCTCCATCCTCGCCGCCGGCGTCCTCTGGCTGGAACTGGTGATCAGGGCCGCGCTCCTCTACGTCGGCGCCCTCCTCGGCACCGTCGTCTACGCGGGCCTGGTCGACAAGAACCTGTGGGGCCACGTCCGCCGCTGGGCGGGCATCATGATCGCGGTCATCCTGGTCAAGCCGGTCATCGTGATCGTTCTGGGGCTGGCCGGCGCGCTGTCCGCCGACGACGGCCCCGACGCCTTCTCCGCCGTGGTCTCCGGCCTGGCCATCATCCTGCTCGCCATCTTCGCCAGCGCGATGATCTACCGCTTCGTCCCCGGCTTCGGCGACGAGATCGCGGGCTCCCGCAACAACCGCATCATGCAGGGCGCCGAAGGAAAGGCGGCCGCGGTCATCAGCTCCCCCGCGACCCTCGTCGCCCAGGGCATCAAGACCCACAGCTCCAGGGCCGACAACAACGGCGGCGGCAGCGGTTCGAGCGGTGCCCGCCCCTCCAACCCCGCCTCCGGCGGCGTAGCCGCCCACAGCGCCCGCACCCCCAACGGTGGCGGCGGATCTGTCCCCTCCGCCGCACCCCAGCCCCGTTCGAGCAACACGGTCAACACCCCGCACGCCAGCAACAACCGCAACAAGCCCACAGGAGGTGACGGGCGTTGACGACCGAGTCCCACGTGTCCCACGCGGTCACACCCCGCCGTACCTATCTCATCGGCCGCGCCCGGCCGAACGCGATCGTCGGCCGCAACCGTGAGACCGGCGAGATCGCGCTGATCATCGCCGGCGCCTTCCTCGGCATGATGTGCGGGCTCCTCGTCCCCGTCCTGGCCCTGCGCATCGTGCTGCTGATGGGCTTCCCGCTGATCGCCCTGATGGCGGTCTACGTGCCGTACAAGCACCGCACCTTCTACAAGTGGTTCGAGATCAACCGCAGTTACAAGCGGTCCCTGAAGCGGGGGACCGTCTACCGCTCCGGCGTCATGGAGGCCGGCATCAGGGCCGACGGCCTGGAGGTCGAGATCGGCCCGCCGCCCGGCATCGGCCGTATCACCTGGCTCGCCGCGCCCTTCGGCCCCGACGAGATCGCCGTACTCCTGCACGCGGACCGCCGCACCGTCACCGCCGCCATCGAGATCGAGGGCCCCGGCGTCGGCCTGCGCGACTCCGAGGACCAGGAAGCCCTCGTCGACCGCTTCGGCACCCTGCTCAAGCACGTCGCCAACGGGGACGGCTTCGTCACCCGCCTCCAGATGCTCGCCCGCACCCTCCCCGCCGACCCCGACGCCCACGCCAAGGACGTCGCCGTCCGCGGGGACGACAGGGCACCGGGATGGCTGCAGCAGTCGTACGACCAACTCCAGTCCATGGTGTCGACGAGCAGCGAGCAGCACCGCGCCTACCTCGTCGCCTGCATGCACTTCACCCGCGAACTCGCCGCCGAGGCCCACACCATGGCCCGCGCGGCACGCCCCCAGTCCGGCCGCAAACTGGACCGCGACGCGGGCCTCGCGGTCGTGATGGCACGTGAGCTCACCGACATCTGCTCGCGGTTGCAGGAGGCCGACATCCGCGTACGGCAGCCGCTGGGCCAGGGCCGTCTCGCCTCGCTCATCCACTCCATGTACGACCCGGACCACCCCATCGACCACATCCAGGCGATGAGCAAGCGCAACTCCTGGCCGGCCGAGCTGGACGCCATGGAGCCGACGTATCTCCAGGCGAAGACGCGGGAGTCCAGCACCCGCGCGCCCTGGTGCCATGCGACGGCCTGGGTGAAGGAATGGCCGATGACCCCCGTCGGGGTCAACTTCCTCGCCCCCCTCCTCGTCCACACCCCGGACGTCATCCGCACGGTCGCCGTCACCATGGACCTCGAACCCACCGAGGTCGCCATCGAGCGCATGCTGACCGAGAAGACGAACGACGAGGCGGAAGCCTCCCGCCAGGCCAAGATGAACCGCACCGTCGACCCGCGCGACGTCGCCTCCCACAACCGTCTCGACCAGCGCGGCGAAGACCTCGCGAGCGGCGCGGCCGGCGTCAACCTGGTCGGCTACATCACCGTCTCCTCCCGCAATCCCGACGCCCTGGCCCGCGACAAGCGGACCATCCGGGCCTCGGCCGGAAAGTCGTACCTGAAGCTCGAATGGTGCGACCGCGAACACCACCGCGCGTTCGTGAACACCCTCCCGTTCGCCACCGGCATCCGAAGGTAGGGGCTGAGCTCAGATGCGGGACCCGCTGTCCGTCCTCACCGACGCCTTCACGTCCTTCCTCTTCGGCAAGGTCGAGACGACCCGCCTGCCCGTCCGCACCTCCACCGGCCAGGCCCAGGCGGTCTACCTGCCCACGGCCGCGCCGGGCCTCGGCGACTCCGGCGTGATCATCGGCCGCGAGGTGTACTCCGGCAAGGGCTACATCTACGACCCCTTCCAGCTGTACGGCCAGCAGCTCCCGGCACCCCACTGGCTGGTCCTCGGCGAGTCCGGCAACGGCAAGTCGGCGCTGGAGAAGACGTACGTCCTGCGCCAGCTGCGCTTCCGCGACCGGCAGGTCGTCGTCCTCGACGCACAGGGCGAGGACGGGGTCGGCGAATGGAACCTCATCGCGCAGGAGTTGGGGATAACTCCTATCCGCCTCGACCCGATGGCCGCCCTGGACATGGGGATCCGGCTCAACCCGCTCGACCCCGCGATCACGACGACCGGTCAGCTCGCGCTGCTCCGGACCATCATCGAGGTCGCGCTGGGCCACGGCCTCGACGAGCGCTCCGGCTTCGCCCTGAAGGTCGCGCACGCCTACGTCAACGAGACGATCGTCGAACGCCAGCCGATCCTCACGGACATCGTGGAGCAGCTGCGGCACCCCGAACCGGAGTCGGCCGAGGCGATGAACGTCGACATAGAGGACGTACGGGCCTGGGGTCTGGACGTCGCGCTGGTCCTGGACCGTCTGGTCGACGGTGACCTGCGCGGCATGTTCGACGGCCCCACGACGGTCGGCATCGACCTGGACGCCCCGCTCATCGTCTTCGACCTGTCGCACATCGACCGCAACTCCATCGCCATGCCCATCCTCATGGCGATCGTCGGCGTGTGGCTGGAGCACACCTGGATCCGCCCCGACCGGAAGAAGCGCATCTTCCTGGTCGAGGAGGCCTGGCACATCATCAACAGCCCCTTCGTGGCCCAGCTGTTCCAGCGGCTGCTGAAGTTCGGCCGACGGCTCGGTCTGTCCTTCGTGGCGGTCGTCCACCACCTGTCCGACGTGGTGGACGGAGCCGCGGCGAAGGAGGCGGCGGCGATCCTGAAGATGGCGTCCACGAGGACGATCTACGCCCAGAAGGCGGACGAGGCCAGAATGACGGGCCGGGTGCTGGGTCTGCCCCGCTGGGCGGTCGAGATCATCCCCTCGCTGACACCGGGCATCGCGGTGTGGGACGTCAACGGCAACGTCCAGGTGGTCAAACACCTGATCACCGAGACGGAACGCCCCTTGGTCTTCACCGACCGCGCGATGACCGAGTCCTCCGAGGACCACCTCGCGGACGACGCCCTGCGCGCGGCCGAGCTGGAGGCCGAGGAACGGGCGGCGGCCTTCATGGAACAGCACATGGAGCAGCACATGGGCGACTCCGAGTCGACGGTGGCGTAGGCGGGAGGCGTGCCATGGTGAGACCTGACGATCGCCGCGGGCAGGAGGGCCAGGGAGGTCAGGGAGGCGTCCCCGACGGGCTGTTGGTCGGCATACTCGCCTTCCTCCTCGGCATGACCCTGATGGTCTGGTCTGCCACCGGCCTGGCGGGCCTGTTCGCCCACGGCCACTGGCCCCAGGGCGTCACCTTCGCCCGTACGCCCATGGCGATGCGCCAGCTCATCGGCCGGCCCCAGGACATCCCGGGCGCCTGGCCGGAGACCCCGGCCGGGCAGCTCTCCGGGTACGGGCTGTTCTGGGGGCTGCTCATCGGGCAGCTGATGATCCTGGTCGTGCTCGCCGTGTTCGTCCTGGGGACGGTGGCCCGCTGGAAGGCGGTACGGCGGGCACGGCGGACCCAGGTTCCGGTCGCGGTCGTCGAACAGCCGCCGGCTCCCGAGCCCGTCGTCGAGACGGTCACGCACCACGAGGTCCCGACACCGCGGGCCGAGCCGGAGCCTCCCGCTCCCGCCACGGTGGCGGTGCCCGCACGGGTGGAGAAGGTTCTCGTGGCCCCCAGGGAGACACGGCAGGCCTCCGCCACCCAGGCGGTCCGCGACGCCGAGGGCGCCATCCTCATCGTCACCTCGAACCCCGCCGTCTGGTCCGACACCAAGGACGCCCGCACCAAGCTGGGCCCGGTCCACCTCTACGACCCCGCCCACCTCTGCGACACCCCGGCCCGCCTCCACTGGTCCCCCACGACGGGGTGCGAGGAGAAGCAGACGGCGACCGCGAGGGCCCACGCCCTCCTCGCGCCGGTCCGCCCCACCGCGAAGATCGACCAGGCCGTGGCCGACGTAGCGGAAACGCTCCTGCGGAGCTGTCTGCACGCCGCCGCCATCGACGGCCGCACCATCCGGCACGTCCACCGCTGGTCCCAGGGCACCCAGATCCAGGACGCGGTCCGCATCCTCCGCACCAACCCCAAGGCCGCTCCCGGAGCGGCGGGCGAGCTCGAGGCCGCGCTCACCGCGTATCCCGAACGCCGGGACATCGCCCAGGAGTTGACCGGACGCGCGCTCTCCGCCCTCTTCACGGTCAACATCCGCGAGGCGTGCACTCCAAACCGAACTGATGCCCTTGCCTTGGATTCCTTCGTGGACGAAGGGGGCACGCTTTATGTGGTGGGGGAATCCATCGAGGACCCCCGGACCAACCCGGGCGCCATGCCACTGCTGACGGCGCTCGTCTCCAGCGTGGTCGAGCGTGGCCGGCGCATGGCCGAACGGTCATCCTCCGGTCGCCTCGACCCACCACTGACGCTCGTCCTGGACGATGTCGCCGCCGTGGCTCCGCTTCCCCAGCTCCCGGAGCTGCTGGCCACCGGGGCGGACCGGGGCCTGCCGACCCTGGCCCTGCTCCGCTCCCGGGAACAGGCGAGGGCCCGCTGGCCGCACGACGAACTGCCGGTGTGACCACGGCCCGCCGAGAAGGTCAGGCCTTCTCGAGGACGAACTCCAACTCGATCTCGCCCTCGTTGCCGGGCAACGGCACGGTCTTCCCGCTCGGCACGAACCCGGCCTTGCGATAGAACGCCTGGGCGCGCGGATTGTCCTCATGCACGATGAGCCGCACAGCCTCGACCCCACGCCCCCAAGCCCACTCGACGGCGGCCTCGAAGAGCCCCTTGGTCACCCCGCCACCACGCCACTCGGGCCGCACGAACACCCCGACCACATGCCCTTGGTCGCGCTCGACGGGAAAACCGGCCCAGTCCTCCGTCCCGGCCGCCTCGATCAGCATGACCACGGACCCGACCCACGTCCCGTCCGCGGCCTCGGCGACGAACTGCAGCGCCCCGCCATCCACCTTCGACGACCCGGCGGCCCGCTCCTGCCAGAAGGAGTCCGGATGGGTCAGGGCCTTCTCGTACGTCTCCAGAAAGGCCACCGGTGCCGCGGGATCCTGCAACGCGACGAGCCGCAGCTCCTTCACGGCGGGCCACTCGTCGGCACGTATGGGCCGGACGACGTACGCATCGGGGATCGAGTCACTCATACCGATCACGGTAGTACCCAGGTACCAGACCCCTCACCTCATATAAGCCCCCAGGTCGGACGCCTGGTACCGGCCCCATCCTGGAGCATCGCACCATGGACCCCATGCCGGAGGAGCAAGAGACAAGAGCGGCCGAACCCCTGACCCAGTGGGTACAGCGCATCGCCCACGCGGTGCGCGCCTTCGACCGCCGCCATCCCCTCCCCTGGGACCTGACCTTCACCGGCTTCTGGGTGACGGCGGCCCTCATCGACTACGTCGGCGGCGGCTGGGAGAACGTGGCCCGCGACAAGGACGTCCCCGCCTCCCTGCTCCTCACCATGAGCCTGGGCCTCTCGCTCCCCCTGCTCTGGCGCCGCACCCACCCCCGAGCCGTCCTGTGCGCGATGGCCCCCATGGCCATCGTCAACGCCTGGAGCGGCGCGGTCCTCCAGGCGGCCCTGCTCCAGTTGGTCGTCGTCTACCACATCGCCCTGCGCCGCCCTCTGCGCTCCCTGTGGTGGACCACGATCCTCGTCATCACACCGGAGTTCGTGACGGCCGCCCGCCACTCGAAGAGGAGCTGGGACGAGCAGGTGGTCCCGCTCCTCCTCTCCATCGCCCTCTGCGCCGCCATCGGCATCACGGTCCGCACCCGTCGTAACTACACCGAGGCCCTCGAGGACCGCGCCCGCCGCCTGGAGACCGAACGCGACCAGCAGGCCCGGCTGGCCGCGGCCGCCGAACGCGCCCGCATAGCCCGCGAGATGCACGACATCATCGGCCACAACCTCTCCGTCATCACCGGCCTCGCCGACGGCGGCCGCTACGCCGCCGCGAAGTCCCCCGACCGGGCGGCACAAGCACTGGACGCGATAGCCGGCACAAGCCGCCAGGCGCTGACAGAACTCCGCCGCCTCCTGGACGTCCTGCGCGAAGAGGACCGCCCGGCCGCCGACCTGACCCCCCAGCCCGCCCTCACCGACCTGGACCAACTCCTCGACGGCGTCCGCAAGGCCGGCCTCCCGGTCAGTACGACGGTCCACGGCACCCCCGCCATCACCCCGGGCCGCGAGCTCACCGTCTACCGCGTCATCCAGGAAGCCCTCACCAACACCCTCAAACACGCCGGCCCCGGCGCCACTTCACAGATCGAGATGTCGTACGCCGACGGCGGCGCCGTCACGGTCACGGTGACCGACACCGGCCGCGGCGGCGACACAGACGGCACCGGCGGCCGGGGCCTGCCCGGAATGCGCGAGCGAACAGCCCTGTACAGCGGCACACTTGAGGCCGGCCCGCTCCCTGAGGGCGGCTGGCGTGTCCGCCTTCACCTACCGGAGGAAACCCCGCAGTGACGACCGTCCTCATCGCCGACGACCAGCCCCTCCAGCGCTTCGGCTTCCGCATGCTGCTGGAGAGCCAGGACGACATGACGGTCCTCGGCGAAGCCCAGAACGGCACCGAGGCGATCCGTATGACAGCCGAGCTCCACCCCGACGTCGTCCTGATGGACGTCCGCATGCCCGGCCTCGACGGCATCGAGGCCACCCGCCGCATCGTCGCGGCCGGCGCCCGCACCCGCGTCCTGATCCTCACGACCTTCGACCTGGACGAGTACGCCTACGCGGGCCTACGAGCCGGAGCCTCCGGCTTCCTGGTGAAGGACGCCCAGCCGGAGGACCTGCTGTCAGGCATACGCGCGGTGGCCACGGGCGACGCGGTGGTCGCCCCGAGCCTGACCCGCCGCCTCTTGGACGCCTACGCCCACCACCTCCCGGCGGAAACCCCGACCGCCGAACCGGCGGACTCACGCCTCGCGGCCCTCACCGACCGGGAACGCGAGATCCTGACAGTCATCGGCAAGGGCTGGACGAACACCGAGATATCCACCCGTCTGCACCTGGCCGAATCGACGGTGAAAACCCATGTGGGCCGCATCCTGGCGAAGACGGGTTCCAGGGACCGGATCCAGGCGGTGATCCTGGCGTACGAAACAAAGCTGGTGAAATAGAAAAAGGCCCACGCCTGATGGCGTGGGCCTTTTCTAAAGATTGTTCGGCGGTGTCCTACTCTCCCACAGGGTCCCCCCTGCAGTACCATCGGCGCTGTAAGGCTTAGCTTCCGGGTTCGGAATGTAACCGGGCGTTTCCCTCACGCTATGACCACCGAAACACTATGAAACTGTCAGCCGCACCATACCCGTGACCATGGATATGGGGCTGTTCGTGGTTTCAGAACCAACACAGTGGACGCGAGCAACTGAGGACAAGCCCTCGGCCTATTAGTACCGGTCACCTCCGCACGTTACCGTGCTTCCAGATCCGGCCTATCAACCCAGTCGTCTACTGGGAGCCTTAACCCCTCAAAGGGGGTGGGAATACTCATCTCGAAGCAGGCTTCCCGCTTAGATGCTTTCAGCGGTTATCCCTCCCGAACGTAGCCAACCAGCCATGCCCTTGGCAGAACAACTGGCACACCAGAGGTTCGTCCGTCCCGGTCCTCTCGTACTAGGGACAGCCCTTCTCAATATTCCTGCGCGCGCAGCGGATAGGGACCGAACTGTCTCACGACGTTCTAAACCCAGCTCGCGTACCGCTTTAATGGGCGAACAGCCCAACCCTTGGGACCGACTCCAGCCCCAGGATGCGACGAGCCGACATCGAGGTGCCAAACCATCCCGTCGATATGGACTCTTGGGGAAGATCAGCCTGTTATCCCCGGGGTACCTTTTATCCGTTGAGCGACGGCGCTTCCACAAGCCACCGCCGGATCACTAGTCCCGACTTTCGTCCCTGCTCGACCCGTCGGTCTCACAGTCAAGCTCCCTTGTGCACTTACACTCAACACCTGATTGCCAACCAGGCTGAGGGAACCTTTGGGCGCCTCCGTTACTCTTTAGGAGGCAACCGCCCCAGTTAAACTACCCATCAGACACTGTCCCTGATCCGGATCACGGACCCAGGTTAGACATCCAGCACGACCAGACTGGTATTTCAACGACGACTCCCCCTGAACTGGCGTCCAGAGTTCACAGTCTCCCAGCTATCCTACACAAGCCGAACCGAACACCAATATCAAACTGTAGTAAAGGTCCCGGGGTCTTTCCGTCCTGCTGCGCGAAACGAGCATCTTTACTCGTAGTGCAATTTCACCGGGCCTATGGTTGAGACAGTCGAGAAGTCGTTACGCCATTCGTGCAGGTCGGAACTTACCCGACAAGGAATTTCGCTACCTTAGGATGGTTATAGTTACCACCGCCGTTTACTGGCGCTTAAGTTCTCAGCTTCGCCACACCGAAATGTGACTAACCGGTCCCCTTAACGTTCCAGCACCGGGCAGGCGTCAGTCCGTATACATCGCCTTACGGCTTCGCACGGACCTGTGTTTTTAGTAAACAGTCGCTTCTCGCTGGTCTCTGCGGCCACCCCCAGCTCACCGAGTAAATCGGATCACCAGTGATGGCCCCCCTTCTCCCGAAGTTACGGGGGCATTTTGCCGAGTTCCTTAACCATAGTTCACCCGAACGCCTCGGTATTCTCTACCTGACCACCTGAGTCGGTTTAGGGTACGGGCCGCCATGAAACTCGCTAGAGGCTTTTCTCGACAGCATAGGATCATCCACTTCACCACAATCGGCTCGGCATCAGGTCTCAGACTATGTGCAAGGCGGATTTGCCTACCTTGCGTCCTACACCCTTACCCCGGGACAACCACCGCCCGGGATGGACTACCTTCCTGCGTCACCCCATCACTCACCTACTACCACCGTGGTTCGGCGGCTCCACCACTTTCCATTCCCCGAAGGGTCCGGAACGGCTTCACGGCCTTAGCATTAATGGGTTCGATGTTTGACGCTTCACAGCGGGTACCGGAATATCAACCGGTTATCCATCGACTACGCCTGTCGGCCTCGCCTTAGGTCCCGACTTACCCTGGGCAGATCAGCTTGACCCAGGAACCCTTAGTCAATCGGCGCACACGTTTCTCACGTGTGTATCGCTACTCATGCCTGCATTCTCACTCGTGAACCGTCCACCACTAGCTTCCGCTGCGGCTTCACCCGGCACACGACGCTCCCCTACCCATCCCAGCGGGCGTTGGCCCTCATGCTGAAATGACACGACTTCGGCGGTACGCTTGAGCCCCGCTACATTGTCGGCGCGGAATCACTAGACCAGTGAGCTATTACGCACTCTTTCAAGGGTGGCTGCTTCTAAGCCAACCTCCTGGTTGTCTGTGCGACTCCACATCCTTTCCCACTTAGCGTACGCTTAGGGGCCTTAGTCGATGCTCTGGGCTGTTTCCCTCTCGACCATGGAGCTTATCCCCCACAGTCTCACTGCCGTGCTCTCACTTACCGGCATTCGGAGTTTGGCTAAGGTCAGTAACCCGGTAGGGCCCATCGCCTATCCAGTGCTCTACCTCCGGCAAGAAACACACGACGCTGCACCTAAATGCATTTCGGGGAGAACCAGCTATCACGGAGTTTGATTGGCCTTTCACCCCTAACCACAGGTCATCCCCCAGGTTTTCAACCCTGGTGGGTTCGGTCCTCCACGAAGTCTTACCTCCGCTTCAACCTGCCCATGGCTAGATCACTCCGCTTCGGGTCTTGAGCGCGCTACTATGTCGCCCTATTCGGACTCGCTTTCGCTACGGCTTCCCCACACGGGTTAACCTCGCAACACACCGCAAACTCGCAGGCTCATTCTTCAAAAGGCACGCAGTCACGACTGTATGTGCAAGCACATACAGCGACGCTCCCACGGCTTGTAGGCACACGGTTTCAGGTACTATTTCACTCCGCTCCCGCGGTACTTTTCACCATTCCCTCACGGTACTATCCGCTATCGGTCACCAGGGAATATTTAGGCTTAGCGGGTGGTCCCGCCAGATTCACACGGGATTTCTCGGGCCCCGTGCTACTTGGGTGTCTCTCAAACGAGCCGTACAGATTTCAGCTACGGGGGTCTTACCCTCTACGCCGGACCTTTCGCATGTCCTTCGCCTATCCATACGGTTTCTGACTCGTCTCACAGCCGGCAGACTGTGAAAGAGAGATCCCACAACCCCCACGACGCAACCCCTGCCGGGTCTCACACGTCGTAGGTTTGGCCTCATCCGGTTTCGCTCGCCACTACTCCCGGAATCACGGTTGTTTTCTCTTCCTGCGGGTACTGAGATGTTTCACTTCCCCGCGTTCCCTCCACATACCCTATGTGTTCAGGTATGGGTGACAGCCCATGACGACTGCCGGGTTTCCCCATTCGGAAACCCCCGGATCAAAGCCTGGTTGACGGCTCCCCGGGGACTATCGTGGCCTCCCACGTCCTTCATCGGTTCCTGGTGCCAAGGCATCCACCGTGCGCCCTTAAAAACTTGGCCACAGATGCTCGCGTCCACTGTGCAGTTCTCAAACAACGACCAGCCACCCATCACCCCGGAGCTGCACTCCGAGTTCACTGGGACCGGCGTCGAGGGGGTTCATTCCCTCAGACACCCAACAGCGTGCCCGACACACTTCCCGCTTCCCTCAACGTTCCACGCTCTGACGAGCAGTACTGGAAGGAGAAGACGATCAAGTGTGCCGAATAATCAACGTTCCACCCTTGAGCAACCACCGCAGAACATTTGCCTGCGTAATGGCCCTGGACCACCAAGCAAGCTTGGCGGCCTAGATGCTCCTTAGAAAGGAGGTGATCCAGCCGCACCTTCCGGTACGGCTACCTTGTTACGACTTCGTCCCAATCGCCAGTCCCACCTTCGACAGCTCCCTCCCACAAGGGGTTGGGCCACCGGCTTCGGGTGTTACCGACTTTCGTGACGTGACGGGCGGTGTGTACAAGGCCCGGGAACGTATTCACCGCAGCAATGCTGATCTGCGATTACTAGCAACTCCGACTTCATGGGGTCGAGTTGCAGACCCCAATCCGAACTGAGACAGGCTTTTTGAGATTCGCTCCACCTCACGGTTTCGCAGCTCATTGTACCTGCCATTGTAGCACGTGTGCAGCCCAAGACATAAGGGGCATGATGACTTGACGTCGTCCCCACCTTCCTCCGAGTTGACCCCGGCGGTCTCCTGTGAGTCCCCATCACCCCGAAGGGCATGCTGGCAACACAGGACAAGGGTTGCGCTCGTTGCGGGACTTAACCCAACATCTCACGACACGAGCTGACGACAGCCATGCACCACCTGTACACCGACCACAAGGGGGGCACCATCTCTGATGCTTTCCGGCGTATGTCAAGCCTTGGTAAGGTTCTTCGCGTTGCGTCGAATTAAGCCACATGCTCCGCTGCTTGTGCGGGCCCCCGTCAATTCCTTTGAGTTTTAGCCTTGCGGCCGTACTCCCCAGGCGGGGAACTTAATGCGTTAGCTGCGGCACCGACGACGTGGAATGTCGCCAACACCTAGTTCCCACCGTTTACGGCGTGGACTACCAGGGTATCTAATCCTGTTCGCTCCCCACGCTTTCGCTCCTCAGCGTCAGTAATGGCCCAGAGATCCGCCTTCGCCACCGGTGTTCCTCCTGATATCTGCGCATTTCACCGCTACACCAGGAATTCCGATCTCCCCTACCACACTCTAGCTAGCCCGTATCGAATGCAGACCCGGGGTTAAGCCCCGGGCTTTCACACCCGACGTGACAAGCCGCCTACGAGCTCTTTACGCCCAATAATTCCGGACAACGCTTGCGCCCTACGTATTACCGCGGCTGCTGGCACGTAGTTAGCCGGCGCTTCTTCTGCAGGTACCGTCACTTTCGCTTCTTCCCTGCTGAAAGAGGTTTACAACCCGAAGGCCGTCATCCCTCACGCGGCGTCGCTGCATCAGGCTTTCGCCCATTGTGCAATATTCCCCACTGCTGCCTCCCGTAGGAGTCTGGGCCGTGTCTCAGTCCCAGTGTGGCCGGTCGCCCTCTCAGGCCGGCTACCCGTCGTCGCCTTGGTGAGCCATTACCTCACCAACAAGCTGATAGGCCGCGGGCTCATCCTTCACCGCCGGAGCTTTCAACCACCACAGATGCCTGCGGTAGTGGTATCCGGTATTAGACCCCGTTTCCAGGGCTTGTCCCAGAGTGAAGGGCAGATTGCCCACGTGTTACTCACCCGTTCGCCACTAATCCCCACCGAAGTGGTTCATCGTTCGACTTGCATGTGTTAAGCACGCCGCCAGCGTTCGTCCTGAGCCAGGATCAAACTCTCCGTGAATGTTTACCCGTAATCGGGTGCGCACATCACGAGAGCGGAACCACCGGCGGAATAAGCCGATGGTTCACAGCGTCCTCGCTGTGTTTTTCTTCAAAGGAACCTCATCTACGACCATGACGGCCGGAGACGGGGTATCAACTAATCTGGCGTTGATTTTTGGCACGCTGTTGAGTTCTCAAGGAACGGACGCTTCCTTTGTACTCACCCTCTCGGGCTTTCCTCCGGGCTTTTCCCTTCGGTCTTGCGTTTCCGACTCTATCAGACCGTTTCCGGTTCCGATTTCCTCGGTGCTTTCCAGGTTTCCGCTTTCGCGTTTCCCTTTCCGGCGGTTCCGACTCTATCAGATCCTTTCGGGCCTGACTCCCAGTCAGAGGGGGTTTGCCTTCCCGGCTGTTGGGCCGTTCCGACGTCTCAAACCTTAGCGGATCCTCTCGGCAGTTCCTAATCGAGCTGCCGCACCCAAATCGAATTGAATTCGGGCACGCCGAATTCGAATCCCGTTGGGAGATCATGCTGTGGTTTGTGTGCCGCTGATGCGGCGGAGGTGTTGTCGAAGAACCGTTACGGCTCTGCGGCAACCCGAAGAACTCTACGGATCGCACAAGGCGCTGTCAACCAAGCCTGTCAAGATCTTTTCGGGTGACACATCAGCCCAGGTCACTGAGCCGACCACCGGCGTCCGGCTGGGCATGCTCCACCCGACGCAGGAGACGGGTGAGGACATCGCCGAGGCTGGTCCGCTCCTCCGGGGAGAGGTCCTGGAGGAGATCCTCCTCGAAGACCGTGGCGAGTCGCATGGCCTCCAGCCACTTCTCGCGCCCCTCGTCCGTCAGCTCCACGATCACGCGGACACGGTTGGACTCGTCCCGCTCCCTGGTGACCAGACCCTCCGCGACCATCCGGTCGATGCGGTGGGTCATCGCGGCCGGCGTCAGGCCGAGTCCCTTGGCGAGGTCGCTGGGGCCCATTTGGTAGGGAGCGCCGGAGAGGACGAGGGCCTTGAGCACCTCCCACTCCGCGTTACTGATGCCGAGGGCGGAGGTCTGACGGCCGTAGGCGACGTTCATACGGCGGTTCAGCCGGGACAGCGCCGAGACGATCTGCTCGACCTGGGGATCGAGGTCCCGGAACTCGCGCTGGTACGCGGCGATCTGCTCTTCGAGGGTCGGCTCACTGCCGATGCCGATGCTGCCGGGGGTGTCACCCATGGGCGGAAGTATCGCACGGGGCTGCTTGGTGTTGAAGTTCTTCTGGGTGTACTGTTTAGCTTCTAACTTTAGCTTTGAAGTCTTCGGTTCTAAGTACTGAGGGACTCCAACTACCTGATTGAGGTGACCGTGACCAGGGCGATGGGCGCAGCGATGCGCCGGATTCACGTGGGTAACGCACTCAGCGCGTTCGGGCTCGGCTTCACCGTCCCCTACCTGTACGTCTATGTGGCGCAGGTGCGGGGACTGGGAGCCATGACGGCGGGGCTCGTCCTCGCCGTCTTCGCCGTGGCCGCGCTGATCGTGCTGCCGTTCGCCGGCCGGGCGATCGTGCGGCGGGGCCCGCTTCCGGTGTTGCTCACCGCCCTGGTCACTGCCGCGATCGGTGCGCTGAGCCTGGGGCTCGCGAGCAATGCGACCACCGTTCTGCTGTCGGCGGCCGCGCTCGGCGCCGGGCAGGCCGTGATGCAGCCGGCGCTCGCCACGATGATCGTGGACTGTTCCACCGCCGAGACCCGCTCCCGTGCCTTCGCGATGCAGTTCTTCCTGCAGAACCTCGGGCTGGGCGTCGGCGGTCTCATCGGTGGTCACCTCGTCGACACGACGAGCGCCTCCTCCTTCACCCTGCTCTTCGCGATCGAGGCGGCGATGTTCCTGCTGCTGGCCGTGGTGATGGCGACCGTACGGATCCCGCACGCGCCGCGGATCGGGGACGCGCCCGCCGGTTCGACGAAGGGCAGCTGGAAGCAGCTCCTCGGCAACCGGGCCATGGTGCAGCTGTGCGTCCTGGGCTTCGTGCTGTTCTTCGCCTGTTACGGCCAGTTCGAGTCGGGCCTGGCCGCGTACGGCGTCGAGGCCGCCGGGATCTCCACCTCCGCGCTGGGCTCGGCCCTGGCCGCCAACACCGCGATGATCGTCATCGCGCAGTTCGCCGTGCTGAAGTTCGTCGAGCGGCGTCGGCGCTCCAGGGTGATCGCCGCGGTCGGCATCATCTGGGCCGTCGCGTGGATCACCGCCGGTTACGCCGGTCTCGGTCACACCAGCCAGGCCATGGCCACGGCCGCGTTCGTCTCGACGTACGCCCTCTTCGGGCTGGGTGAGGCGATGCTGTCCCCGACCGTCGCCCCGCTGGTCGCCGATCTGGCGCCGAGCGGGATGGCCGGTCAGTACAACTCGGCGTTCGCCCTGGTCAAGCAGCTCGCCCTGGCCGTGGGCCCGGCGGTGGGCGGCCCGATGGGCGCGTCACTGCACACGCCGTACATCGTGACGTTCTTGGTGTTCTCGGTGGGCATCACGTTCCTGGGCCTGAGGCTGGGCCGTCAACTGACGGCCGTACAGGACCACCCGTGGCGCGCGAGGAGCAGGGTTGTGGCCAAGGGCGGCACGCAGCACGAATCCATCGCCGCCTGACTTGAGCTGCCTGGGGGCGTGGGGAACTGCGCGACCAGCCACAACGCACCCGCGGCCGCCGAGCAACCCTGCGCCCCTACCCCTTGGGCAGCACGAACTCGCACCAAACCGCCTTGCCGCCCCCCGGCGTCCGACGAGACCCCCAGTTCGAGGCGATCGTCGCCACGATGGCGATCCCCCGACCGGACTCGTCACCGGGCTCGGCTCGCCGACGCCGGGGCAGGTGATCGTCCCCGTCCGTCACCTCGATGATCAACCGTCGGTCCGTACGGCGCAGGCGCAGCCGCATCGGGGGCGTCCCGTGCTGAAGCGAGTTGGCGACCAGCTCGCTCGCCGCCAACACTCCCAGGTCATGCAGCTCCGCGGGGAACCGCCAGCTGGTGAGCACGCCGGAGGCGAACGCACGGGCGCGTGGAGCCGCTTCGATGCCGCCGAGGAGTTCCAGTGCGGCGTTGCGGAAGAGGTCGCTGTCGGGGCCCGTACGGGCGGGGTGCTGGAGGACGAGGACCGCGACGTCGTCGTCGTGGTCCGCGGTGACGCCCGCGGAGCGGACCAGGCGGTCGCAGACGACCTGGGGTGTCCCGGTCGCGCCGGACAGGGCACGTTCCAGGGAGGCGATGCCCTCGTCCAGGTCCTCGTCCCGACGTTCGACCAGACCGTCCGTGTAGAGGACGGCCGTGGAGCCGGGGCCGAGCGGGATCGAGCCCGACGCGTGCATCCAGCCGCCGGTGCCCAGCGGGGGGCCCGTCGGTTCGTCGGCGCGCAGTACCGCCCCGCTCTCGTCGCGGACGAGGATCGGGAGGTGGCCGGCGCTGGCGTACACCAGTCGGCCCTCGTTGGGGTCGTGGATGGCGTAGACGCACGTGGCGATCTGGTTGGCGTCGATCTCCGCGGCGAGGCCGTCGAGGAGCTGGAGGATCTCGTGCGGGGGCAGGTCGAGGCGGGCGTAGGCCCTGACCGCCGTACGCAATTGGCCCATGACCGCTGCCGCGCGGACTCCTCTGCCCATGACGTCGCCGATGACCAGGGCCGTGCGGCCGCCGCCGAGGGTGATGACGTCGTACCAGTCGCCGCCGACCGCGGCCTCGGTGCCGCCTGGCTGGTAGGTGGCGGCGATGCGGAGGTCGTCGGGTTCCTCCAGGACCTGGGGAAGCAGGGAGCGCTGGAGGGTCACGGCCGTCTCGCGCTGGCGGCGTTCGCTGGCTCTGAGGCGTTCCGCGGCCTCGGCGTGGTCGGTGACGTCGGTCGCGAAGACGAGGACGCCGCCGGTGTCGCCCTCCGTCACCGGGGTGCAGGTGAAGGTGTAGGAGTGGCCGTCGGGGGCCTTGCGGGACTTGACCGTGCGTGCCTTGCCGCTGCGCAGGACCTGGTCGAGGAGGGGGAGGAGGCCGATCTCGTCGAGCTCCGGGAGGGCTTCGCGGGCGGGGGCGCCGGGTTCTCGTACGCCGAAGGCCGTCACATAGGCGTCGTTGACGTAGGCGAGGCGGTGGTCGGTGCCGTGGACCAGGGCGACGAGGGCCGGGACGCGGTCGAGTACCTCGCGCACGGGGAGTTCGTCGACGGCGGGCACGTGCGGTGCTTCGTCGGTGAGTTGTTCGGCGCGGGCAGCGGGTACGGCGCCCTCCCCGAGTCGGTCGGGGGTGACCGGGTGGTCGGTCCGCGCTGCGGCGCGGCGCTGTGTTCCGGGGAGCCGGGCGCTCCAGCGCGTGAAGTTCACGAATCCTTGCCTCGTGTCGTCGTCTTCGGCCGGCTCCGGACCCGGCCTGGGTCCTCGTGGTGCGGAGAGCGGGCGTCCACCCGTCCTGGGTCGGGGATCAGTGTGGCAGTGTGGCCGACCGGGTCGACATCCGTCAGACGCCTACCTTGCCGATGGAGTTCCTGGGTCCGGTCAGGACGACCCCTTCGGGTCGTTCGTGGGGTCCTGAGGAGGCTTTCCACCGGCCGCGAGTTCGAACTCCGCTCGGGGATGTTCCAGGGAGCCCAGCGAGACGATCTCCCTTTTGAAGAGCCCGGACAGCGTCCATTCGGCCAGGACGCGGGCCTTGCGGTTGAAGGTGGGCACCCGGCTGAGGTGGTAGACGCGGTGCATGAACCAGGCAGGGTAGCCCTTCAGCTTGCGTCCGTAGACGTGTGCGACACCTTTGTGGAGGCCCAGGGAGGCCACCGAGCCGACGTACTTGTGGGAGTACGTCTCCAGTTCCTCGCCCCGTAGCGCGTGCGCGATGTTGTCGCCGAGGACCTTGGCCTGGCGTACCGCGTGCTGGGCGTTGGGGGCGGTCTCCCTGCCGGGTTCGGCGGCCGTCACATCGGGGACGGCGGCGGCGTCTCCGGCCGCCCACGCGTGCGTGGCGCCCTCGACGGTGAGCTGGGGGGTGCATTTCAGCCGACCTCGGTCCGTGAGCGGGAGGTCGCTGGCGGCGAGGATCGGGTGGGGTTTGACGCCGGCGGTCCACACGACCGTACGGGTCGGGAAGCGGGAGCCGTCGCTGAGGACGGCCACGCGGTCGGCGCAGGATTCGAGGCGGGTGCCCAGGCGTACGTCGATGTTGCGGCGGCGCAGTTCGGTGACGGTGTAGCTGCCCATCTCCTCGCCGACCTCGGGGAGGATGCGGTCGGAGGCCTCCACGAGGATCCACTTCATGTCCTCGGGCTGGACGTTGTGGTAGTACCGCGCGGTGTAGCGGGCCATGTCCTCGAGTTCGCCGAGCGCCTCCACGCCCGCGTAGCCGCCGCCGACGAAGACGAAGGTGAGGGCCGCGTCGCGGATCGCGGGGTCGCGGGTGGAGGAGGCGATGTCCATCTGCTCGATGACGTGGTTGCGCAGTCCGATGGCCTCCTCGACGGTCTTGAAGCCGATGGCGTGGTCGGCGAGGCCGGGGACGGGCAGGGTGCGGGAGATCGAGCCGGGCGCGAGGACGAGTTCGTCGTACGTCAGCTGCCGGGCGCCGGTCCCCTCTTCCTCGGTGGCGAGGGTGGTCACGGTCGCGGTGCGTTTGGCGTGGTCGATGGCGGTGGCCTCGCCGATGACGACATGGCACTGGTCCAGGACGCGGCGCAGGGGGACGACCACGTGGCGGGGGGAGATGGAGCCGGCGGCCGCCTCCGGAAGGAACGGCTGATAGGTCATGTACGGGTCGGGGGTGACGACCGTGATCTCGACGTCGCCGCGCCTCAGTTCCTGTTTCAGCCTCCGCTGAAGACGCAGGGCTGTGTACATCCCGACGTAGCCGCCACCGACAACGAGAATGCGCGCACGTTCCTTCACCACCCCATGACGCACCCGACGCTTGAGTTTGTCCACAGCCCCGGCAATTTGTGTGACCGCGCGTTTCGCGCGAGCGGGGTTGGCCGAATCGGCGGCGTGCGGGGAAGATTTGCAGGTCAGCGGGTGTGCGCCGGGGGTGTTGAGGGGGTGCAATCGGGACGTATACGACCCGTACTCCGATCGGGGGGCGCTCCGTGCGGAACCTGCCCCTTCTGAATTGACCCCCTCTCAACTATGTTCGTGTGTCGACGGGGTGTAGGGGGATGCACTCATCGGATCCGCGACGGGCGGTCCGTGAAGCGGTTTGTTCCCCATAGCGCTCCGGCTTTCAGTGGCGGGGAAAGTCTCCGGGGGGAGACGTCATTACCGGGGGATCGCTTATGCATGTTCAGGACTCTCATTGGTCTTCCGCGTCTGCCATCGGACCAGGTGGCGGAGCGATGAGCGCGGCGGTGGGGAACGGACGCGACGGTTCGCGTTCGACGCCGCTGCGCGTGGACGCACAGCGCAATCTGGAGCACGTACTGCGTGCGGCGCGCGAGGTCTTCGGCGAGCTGGGGTACGGCGCGCCGATGGAGGATGTGGCGCGACGCGCGCGGGTCGGTGTCGGCACGGTGTACCGGCGCTTCCCGAGCAAGGACGTCCTGGTGCGCCGGATAGCCGAGGAGGAGACCTCCCGGCTGACGGACCAGGCGCGTACGGCGCTCGGTCAGGAGGACGAGCCGTGGTCGGCGCTGTCGCGCTTCCTGCGGACGTCGGTGGCCTCGGGTGCCGGGCGGCTGCTGCCGCCGCAGGTGCTGCGGGTCGGGGTGGCCGACGAGCACGAGGACGGTGCCGGGTACGACGAGGCGCGGGTGCCGCAGCAGCGGACGCAGCCGGGCTCGGGTGAGTTGCGGCTGGTGTCGGAGAACTCGGGGAACGGGGTCGAGGACGACTCCGGGGCGGCGGCGCTGCTCGACGTGGTGGGCCAGCTCGTGGAGCGGGCGCGGACGGCGGGTGAGCTGCGGGCCGATGTGTCGGTGTCGGACGTGCTGCTGGTGATCGCGACGGCGGCGCCCTCGCTGCCGGATGCGGCGCAGCAGGCGGCGGCCTCGGCGCGGCTGCTGGACATCCTGCTGGAGGGTCTGCGGTCGAGGCCGTAGTAAAGGCCGCTTGACGCGGTGCCTCGATCAGGTGACGACGAGGTGTGGGTGCTGCGCCGCCCGCGCCTCGTTCGCATGCCCGGATTTCCCGGCATGTCCCCAACTCTCGCTCATGACACGAGAGTTGAGCCTTCCCCGGATGGGTGACGGCTAGTACTGCGGTGCGGCAAAACCCCACGGACGAGTGGAAGCCCCGCACAGCCGGGTTCTGACCAAAAGCCAATATGGCACGCTGACCCGGTGTTCGTGACTGGTGGGCAGGCGGCGGGGGCTTTCCGCGATGGGCGTTGACGGGCGGGACGAGTCACAGGGCGAGGGGGACGCGGAGGCCGGTGGCCTGGCGTCGCCCCAGGTGCCGAGCCAGGGGGGCCGGGCGGGCCGCCCGCCGGTCGGCGCAGACCCGATGGAGGGCAGCGTCCCGACCCAGCGCGACCGCCGCGAGGACGGCGTCCTGCCGCCGCCGATCGAGCTGCCGCCCGGTGACGCCGACCTGATCGGCCGGATGCGCGCGGGCGACGACACCGCCTACGAGGAGCTGTACCGGCGCCATGCGGACGCGGTCCGCCGGTACGCCCGCACCTGCTGTCGTGACGCCCACACCGCGGACGACCTCACCGCCGAGGTCTTCGCCCGCATGCTCCAGGCGGTGCGCGGCGGCTCCGGCCCCGAGTACGCCGTACGCGCGTACCTGCTGACGACGGTCCGGCGGGTCGCCGCGAACTGGACGAAGTCAGCCAAGCGGGAGCAACTGGTCGACGACTTCGCGGTGTTCGCCGCACAGTCCACGCGCGTGACCGATGTCTCCGACGACGACACGCTGGACCTGGGCGCCGATGTGCGCGCCATGCACGTGGCCGAGCAGTCCATGGCCATGCAGGCCTTCCGGTCGCTGCCCGAGCGCTGGCAGGCCGTGCTGTGGCACACCGAGGTCGAGGACGAGTCGCCGAGCGATGTCGCCACCCTCTTCGGGCTCGACGCCAACGGCACGCGTGTGCTCGCCAGCCGCGCCCGCGAGGGCCTCAAGCAGGCCTATCTCCAGGCCCACGTCAGTGCCGCCCTCGCCGACGACGAGGAGTGCGCCCGCTACGCCGACCAGCTCGGCACCTATGCCCGCGGCCGGCTGCGCACCCGTGCCGAACGCGGGTTGCGCAAGCACCTGGAGGAGTGCGCCAAGTGCCGCCTCGCGGCCAGCCAGATCGCCGAGGTCGCGAGCAGCATCCCCGCCGTCGTGCCGGTCGCGGTCATCGGCTGGTTCGGTACCGCCGGGTACGCCAAGGTCGCCGCGCTCATCGCCGGTGGCACGGGAGCGGGCGCGGCGGGTGTCGCGGGCGCGGCGGTGGCGAGCGGCGGCTCGTCGGGCGGCGCGGGCGCGGCAGGCGGTGCGGCGGCCTCGGAGGGCGTGGGCATGCCGGTGAAGGTCGGTATCGCCGCCGGTGCGCTGGTCGCGGCGGGTGTCGTGGTGGCGCTCGCCCTGTCCGGCAACGACACCCCGGCCGACGACAAACCCGTGGCCCAGCCCCCCGCGACCGCACCGGTGGTCAAGCCCGCCGAGAACATCCCCGAGCCGCCGAAGAAGGAGCCCGCGCCCGCGCCGCCGGTCATCGCGCTCGAGCCGACGCCGACGCCCACCCCCACACCGGCCCCCAAGCCCAGCCCGACCCCCACACCGGCGCCGAAGCCCACCCCGACGCCGAAGCCGAAGCCGACCCCCAAGCCCACCCCCACCCCCACACCGACGCCGCCTCCCCCGCCCGCGCCGGCCGTCTACCAGTGGAGCGAGCTGGCGTACGACATCAACGGCGACGGCACCCAGCCGGAGATGCGTATCTCCGAGAGCAGCTGGGTGTGGCAGCGGTGGGGTGTCTCGGTCGGCGGCACGCGGTACGAGCACGGCGTCACCGTGCACGGCCGGTCCTCCGTCACCATCGACCTCAACCGGGAGTGCGCCTCCTACGATGCGACGGTCGGCGTGGACGACATGGCGCTGGGGCTCGGCAAGGTCTACTTCTCCGTCTACGCGGACGGGGTCCAGCTGTGGAAGTCCGGGCTGGTCGAGGGCGGGGACGCGGCGGTGCCGGTCCATGTGAACCTCGCCGGACGCGAGACCGTACGGCTGGTGGTGGAGCCGCACAGCTCCTTCGACGACCTGGCGCTCGCCGACTGGGCGGAGTCGAAGTTCAGGTGTGCGTAGCGCCGGGCGGACTCGGTGCCGGGCGGATGCGCGGGGCTTCGCCTCATGACGCCGCCGTGTCCGCGGAGTGGGTGCGCAGGGCCTCGTCGACTTCGCCGAGCACGTCGTCCGGGGCGAGCGCCGAGCCCTTGGCGCACTCCGCCGTGTAGCGCTCGTCGCCGAGGGCCGCGCGGGCGTCGGCCTCGGCCCGTTCCGCAACCGTGCCCTCCGGCATGGGGCGCGGGAGCCCGTCGCGCCAGCGGGTGGCCGCGGCGAGCAGGCGGGCGGCGCGTGCATGGTCACCGAGGCGGGACATCAGGTCCGCCGTGCCGTCGGCGAGCGCCGCCTTCATCGCGTCGGAGCAGCGCGTCTCGACCGCCGTCCGCAGCGCTTCGGCCAGTTTGGGCAGAGCGGTCCCTGGGCCGGACACGGCCGCCGACACCATGGCGTCGACTGACAGCAGCATGACCCTGAACTGCGGTGGCGGAGTCGCCCGCCCGACGGCGTCGCGCGCCTCTTCGTACAGGTCGCGAGCGCGGTCGATGTCCTTGTCGTCCAGCGCCATCAGGGCCAGCTGGAGCAGCACGAACGCCCGGGAGTCCGCCACGGCGTACCGCTCGGCGGCGGCGCTCGCCTCGTCCAGGGTGGCCAGTGCCGTCGTACGGTCGCCCGCGCGGTAGGCGATCTCGGCGAGCCGGGCGAGGAGGAACGGCGTTTCGGTGTGGGCCCCCACCTCGTGGGCGAGCCGCAGGGCCTCCTCGTACTCCCCCTTGGCCTCCTCGAAGCGGCCCCGCGCCATGGCCGCCTCACCCGCGGCGCTGCACACCTGGGCCCGCAGCCAGCGGTCGCCGACCCGCCGGCTCAGCACCCTCAGCTCCGCCAGGTCGCTGTCGATGCCGGGCATGCCGCCCGGGGAGTCGACGACCATGTGCGCGCGGAACATCAGGATGACACCGGTCTCCCAGTCGCCGCCGTGGGCACGGCAGTTGGCGACCGCCCTGTCCAGGACGGGCCGGGCGTCCTCCCTCGGGGCGGGAGGGAGGAAGACCGTCACCGGCCAGGCGAGGCCGGGGAGACGGGCCGCGTGAGGGCCGCCGCTCCCGAAGTGGTCCCGGATGCGTGCCACGTACCCGTGCATCCGCTCGTCCAGCCCGTCCAGGGGCGGTTCGACCTCGGCCATGAGAAAGAGATGCAGCATCCGGAGGTCCATCCGCAGGGCGTGCAGCGGGTGGTGCCTCTCGCCGTCCGGGTCGGCCAGGAAGGTGTCGACGGGGTCCAGGGACGTCATCAGGGAGCACGCCGCGTCCTGCTCCGCCGGGAGCGTGCTCCCGGCGGCGTCGAGGGCCGCGCCCAGCCGCAGCACCTGGCCGGTCCAGTCCGCGCCCTCCCTGCGGTAGTTCCGCAGCCACCAGAACCAGGTCATCGCGACGGCCAGGGCACCGGCCTCCGCCTCGTCGCCTGCCTCGACCGCGCGGTGGAGGGCCGCGCGGATGTTGTCCAGCTCCGTCTCCAGGCGGGAGATCCACGGGAGCTGGCCGGCGGAACGCAGCTCGGGCTCGGCCTCCTCGACGAGGGCGCGCACCCACGCTCGGTGCCTGCGCAGGGCGTCGGCGCGCGCCTGAGGGGCCTCGGCCGCGCGTTCGACCGCGTACTCGTGGATCGTCTCCAGCATGCGGTAGCGCATGGCGTCACCGGTCCGCTCGCACGGGGCGGCGACGATCAGGGACTTGTCGACGAGCGCCCCGATCAGCTCGGCGGCGGGGCCGGTGCACACGGCCTCCGCGGCGGCGAGGTCCCAGCCGCCCGCGAACACGGACGCCTCGCGCAGCACCGTCCGCTCCCGCTCGTCGAGCAGGTCCCACGACCAGTCGACGACCGCGCGCAGGGTCTGCTGGCGGGGCAGGACCGTGCGGCTTCCCGAGGTGAGGAGGCGGAAGCGGTCGTCGAGGCGGTCCGCGATCTGGCGGGGGGTGAGCAGCCGCAGCCTTGCCGCGGCCAGTTCGATGGCGAGCGGCAGTCCGTCGAGGCGGCGGCAGATCTCGGTGACGGCCTCGGTGTCGCGGAGGACGGCGTCCGCGTCGGGGCGGACCGCCGTCGCGCGCTCGGTGAAGAGGCGGTGCGCCTGGGCGGGGAGGAGGGGCTCGACCGGGCGCACGGACTCGCCGGGGACGCCCAGGGGTTCACGGCTGGTGGCGAGGATCGTGAGCCCGGGGCAGCGGGTCAGCAGGGTCTCGGCGAGGTGGGCCGCCGCTTCGATGACATGTTCGCAGTTGTCAAGGATCAGGAGTTGGCTGCGCGGGGCGCAGTACTCGACGAGCAGGGCGAGCGGGTCGTCCTGCCGGTCCGTCAGCTCGGTGGTGATCAGCTTGGTCTCGCGCAGACCGAGCGCGCTGACCACCGCCCCTGGCACCGCCTCCGGCCGGTCGAGCGGCGCCAGCTCGACGAGCCACGCCTCGGGGCGCCCGGCGGCGGCCTCCTCGGCGAGACGGGTCTTTCCGGAGCCGCCCGGTCCGGTGAGGGTGACGAGGCGGGCCCTGTGCAATTCGGAACGGATGGCGTCGAGTTCGGGTTCCCGGCCCACGAAAGAGGTAAGGCGCGGACGGAGGTTGCCGCGACGGGTGGCGGGCGCCGGGGTGTGGGGGCTCACGGGATCCGGGTGGGCCGGTGTCGGAGGGAGAGCGGGTGCCGGGGTGAGCAGTTCGGCGTGCAGGGCGCGGAGTTCCGGGCCGGGGTCGGTGCCGAGGCCCTCGGACAGGGTGCGGCGGGCCGACTCGTACGCGGCGAGTGCGTCGGCGTTGCGGCCGGTGTCGCGCAGGGCGCGGATGAGGAGGGCGTGCAGCGGCTCGTCGTACGGGTGCGCGGTGGTCAGTTCCGTCAGTTCCGGTACGGCGTCCTGGGCTCGGCCGAGTCTCAGGGCCGCGTCGGCCCGGGCGCGCAGCGCTTCCAGGCGGCGGGTCTCCGGGCGGGTCGCGGGGGTGCGGTCGGGGAGGTCGGCGAGGGCGGGGCCGCGCCACAGGGTGAGGGCCTCGTCCAGGGCGTGGGCGGCGGCTCGGGGGTCGTCCCGGTGGAGGGCCGCGGTGCCCTGGCGGGTGAGCCGTTCGAAGACGAAGAGGTCTACGTCGTCGTGGGTCGCGGTGAGGCGGTAGCCGCCGGGGGCGGAGGTGATCGTGTCCTTGCCGAGGGTGCGGCGGAGGCGGCCGACGAGGGCGTGGAGGGCGGCCGGGGCGTCCTGGGGTGGGGAGTCGGCCCAGATATCGGCGATCAGGGTGTCGGGGGTGGTGACGGTTCCTGGGCGGAGGGCGAGGGCGGTGAGCAGGGCGCGTAGGCGGGGGCCGCCGAGGGGTACGACGGTGCCGTGGTCGTCCTCGGCCTGGGTGACGCCCAGGATTCTGTACCGCACCGGGTCATTGTCGCCGGGGTGACTGTGGGGGGCACAGGTTTTCGGGACCTGGGCGTGGGTGGGTGCGGGGTGGTGGGGGTGCGCGCCGGGCTTTTCTCGCCCCCGCCGCCCCTACCCGTCCCGTCCCTGGGGGCTGCGCCCCCAGACCCCCGCCGTCGGCCCTGAAGGGGCCTCGTCCTCAAACGCCGGACGGGCTGAGTTGGCCTTGGCCTCGGGCCCCGGACTGGCTGTAGAGCACAGACCGGCATCGTGAGGCGAAGCCCCCAGCGGGTGGGTGGGGGTTTGGGGCGGTGCGGCTTCGGCCTCGGACGTCGGACGTCGGGTCGGTCACGAGCGGCTCGTCCCTAGCCTCTCCTCGCCGTCGCTCCCGCCCCCAGTGCCCCCCGCTGGGGTGTGATCCCCGCCGGTACCGCGCGGGCGCGTGCCGGAGTTCCTGTCCAGCAGGTTCCGCGGCGGGCCAGCAAGCGGCGGAGCCAGAGTTCCAGGGAGACCAGGTCGGCGAGGCCGTCGAGGGGGAGGGGTTCGCCCTCCGCTGCCGCGCGGAGCGCCTTGCGGACGACCCTTGCCTCCACCAGGCCCGCCTCGGCGAGCAGGGGTGTGCCGAACAGGGACATCAGGGAGTCCGCCGCCACCCGCAGGCCGGTGCGGGCCGCCACCGCCGCCGAGGCGTGGGACGGTGCGCCCCAGCCGGGCGGGAGGTCGGTGATGCCCGCGCCCTGGAGGACCGTGCGCAGGATCGCGGCCCGTGCGCCCGGTTGGACCCGCAGCGCCTCCGGGAGGGCCCGGCAGGCTCGGACGACCTGGTTGTCGAGGAACGGGGCGTGCAGGCGTTGGAAGCGGATCTCGGCGGCCTGCTCCAGGATGCGCACATCGGCGGCGGTCCTCGCCAGTGCCGCACGCGCGCGGTAGTCGCCGGGGCGCTGGCCCGGGCCGACCCCGGAGCGGCTCGTCGCACCCTGCAGGCGAACCGATACTTCAGCCAGCGCCTCCCCCGTCAGCCAGCGCGCCGCGGGGCCGGGTCTGGCCCAGGACAGGGCGGCCAGTGACGCCCCCACGGCACCTCCGGGCTCGTCGAACCGGCGGTCCATCAGCCGGTCGGCGAGGACCTCCAGGCCCGTCCGGTACGGCGTACGGGCGAGGCGGCGTGCCGCCCCGTACACGCGCGCGGGGACCATCACCGAGCCGTCCGCCTTCGCCAGCGCCGCCACCGGGCGGACCAGATGCCGTCGCTTGCGGTCCATCAGGAGGTCGGCCAGGCGGGCCGGGTGTGCGTCCAGGACCTGGCGGGCGCCGTATCCCGTGAAGTGGTCCGCGCTGCCCGACGCCAGGCGCGCACGGTGGCGGGCCGCCGTCACCAGGGAGGGGCCCGGCTCGTCCGTCAGCGGGCCGTCCAGGTCGGCGTACGGCAGTGTCTCCTCGCCGCCGGCCACCACCACGTGGTGCAGCCGCGGGTTGGCCGCCAGTGAGCCCGCCCGCTCCACCTCGGCCTCCCGCCCGCGCACCACCAGGTCGTTGAAGGTGACCGCCAGCAGTCGCTCGCCCGCGCCCGTGCCGTGCCCCAGCACCGTCCCCGGCATGCCCGGCAGGCCGGCGGCCAGCAGCGCCAGCGTGCCCGACGCCGGGCCGCCCGACAGGTCCGCCCCGATTCCCGGGACCGGCATCCCGCGCGCGGCACGGCGTTCGGCGGGGCCCATCCCCGGGACCGGGCCCGGGTCTATGTCGGCGCCGGGCACGTGGCGGGGCGCCGACAGACGCGCGCGTACCGCCTCCACCAGCGCGTCCCGCACCGCGTCCACCGCGCTGTCCGGGTCGGCGGAGGGTGCCGCCACCGCGAGGGAGGCGACCGCCTCGTACCCCGCGATCTCACGCGCCCCGTTGCGCAGGATCAGCGCGTGCCCCGGCGGAATGCGCCGTACGCCGTCGTACGGAGTGGAGTCGTGCAGCGCGGCCGGGACGTCGGGGGCCGCGAGGAGGGCCGCGAGATGTCCGAAGTCGAGGTTGGCCTCGATGAGGTCGGCCAGCGGGAGGGCCGCCGTCGCGTAGGCGGTGCCGCCGGCCCAGGGGGTGTAGAACACCGGGCGGGCGCCCGCGAGATCGCCGCTGACGGTGATCCGGCGGCCCACCTGGACGACGGCCGTGTAACTGCCGGACCAGGCCGTCAGATGCCGCAGGGCGCCTCCGCGCGCGGCGAAGAGACCGACCCGCAGTTGTTCGTCCGTCGCCCCGCAGGTACCGAGGACGGCGATTCGATTCTGCGCGTCGGCCTTCACCACCCGCACCTCGTCGGGACGCCAGTCCCCGACCGCCCACAGCGGATCAGGGTCGCCCCACAGCAAGTGGGAACCCACCGGATGCACGGTCTCGCCGTCGCCTCCGGTCGCCCCCGCGGAGCCGATCACGGCTGCTCCCGCTGCGGTGCTGCTCCACCCCACCAACCACCGCATGGACGCCTCCACAGACTGTGGACAACCAGTGCACCGTACGAACCGGTTCCCCATGCTGCCATGAAGGAGGCGCACCGGAGAGGCGGCGGAGCCGCTTGGGCTCCGTCGAATGCGCCCCCGCACACCTGCACGTGAGGAAGCGAACGCTCTTACGGGACACGGCGAGTGCGGCGCGAATGCGCCCCCGATACGCTCCCCCAAGACGCCCTTCGCGCCGTCAATTTCCATGGTAGGAGCGGTAATTGCCCTGGAGATACGGGGTCTGTTTTCAGCCAACTTGGCGGAGCGGGGACAGGCTCGCGCACGCTCCGTACAGGCTCTGCGCACCGCATCGGTAACGCGCAGTCCGGGGAACGGAGTTCGCCCCCCGGACCGTTCCGCCACCCGCGGGGATGGAGGTGGCGGAATCCCCCAGCCCACTGGATCCAGTACAGCGGGCCGACCCACGCACGATCCATGCAACCGCTCCCCCGATGGCCGGAGAAGAGCGCACGCACGGGCGCACGGCCACACAAGCGGGGGCACGCCGCGACGGTGCGTAAGGGGGCCGTACGTGCGTACGGACCACAATCCCGCCATCCGGAACAATGCCTCTTAACGCATGGGATGCGGCGAACTACGCTGGGTTTACGAATGCCGCGTGGTTATGCCAGCGCGGCAGCCGTCTGTGTCGAGGGGTGGCTCATGTCCAGGGAGCAACGCGGGCCGAACGAAAAACTCGGCGCCGTTCTCGCCCTCGCGGGAATCAGCAACGCAGGGCTCGCGCGACGCGTCAACGATCTTGGCTCTCAACGCGGGTTGACTCTTCGCTACGACAAGACCTCGGTGGCGCGCTGGGTGTCCAAGGGCATGGTGCCCCAGGGCGCCGCGCCGCACCTCATCGCCGCCGCGATCGGCCAGAAGCTCGGCCGCCCGGTGCCGCTCCACGAGATCGGTCTGGCGGACGCGGATCCCGCGCCCGAAGTGGGCCTCGCCTTCCCCAGGGACGTCGGACAGGCCGTCCGCTCGGCGACGGAGCTGTACCGGCTCGACCTCGCCGGCCGCCGTTCGGGCGCCGGTGGCATCTGGCAGTCGCTGGCCGGATCGTTCGCGGTAAGCGCATACGCAACCCCTGCCTCACGGTGGCTGATAACCCCGGCCGACAGCTCGGTCGCGCGCGAGATGAACTCCGCGGAGGCATCCGGCGCACCGCTCAAAGTCGGCCACAGCGATGTGCAGAAGCTGCGGGAGGCCGCCGAGGACGCCAGGCGCTGGGACTCCAAGTACGGAGGCGGCGACTGGCGTTCGTCCATGGTGCCGGAGTGCTTACGGGTGGAGGCGGCACCGCTGCTGCTCGGCTCGTACTCCGACGAGGTGGGCCGGGCGCTGTTCGGCGCCTCCGCCGAACTGACCCGTCTCGCGGGCTGGATGGCCTTCGACACCGGTCAGCAGGAGGCAGCCCAGCGGTACTACATCCAGGCGCTGCGACTGGCCCGCGCGGCGGCCGACGTACCCCTCGGCGGGTATGTGCTGGCGTCGATGTCCCTGCAGGCGACCTACCGCGGGTTCGGCGACGAGGGCGTGGACCTCGCGCAGGCCGCGCTGGAGCGGAACCGAGGGCTGGCGACCGCCCGCACCATGAGCTTCTTCCGCCTCGTCGAGGCACGTGCACACGCGCGTGCGGGTGACGCGCAGGCGGCGGGGGCGGCGCTGAAGGCGGCGGAGGGGTGGCTGGAGCGGTCCCGGGACGGGGACCAGGATCCGTCGTGGCTGGGCTTCTACTCCTACGACCGGTTCGCCGCGGACGCCGCGGAGTGCTACCGCGATCTGAAGGCGCCTCGCCAGGTGCGGCGGTTCACCGAGCAGGCCCTGTCGAAGCCGACGGAGGAGTTCGTCCGGTCGCACGGGCTGCGGCTGGTCGTCTCGGCGGTAGCGGAACTGGAGTCCGGCAATCTCGACGCGGCGTGCGAACAGGGGGTGCGCGCCGTGGAGGTCGCGGGGCGTATCTCCTCGGCCCGGACCACCGAGTACGTCAAGGACCTGCTCCATCGGCTGGAGCCGTACGGTGACGAGCCGCGTGTGGTGGAGCTGCGGGAGCGCGCACGGCCTCTGCTGATGGCTCCGGCCTAGGCCGACAGGGCCTGGGAGCGGGTCCGCCCTCATCCCCGCGTTTGAAGGCACTGTCAGTGGCGCAGTGCACTATCGGAAGCGGGAGGTGGTGCAGGTGCGGGCGGAGGTCGCTTACGACTGTGACGTGCTCGTCATCGGGGGCGGGATCGTCGGGCTGTCGACCGCGTATGCGATCACTCGGTCCGCGCCGGGGACGCGGGTGACCGTTCTGGAGAAGGAGCAGGGGCCGGCCCGGCACCAGACCGGGCGCAACAGCGGGGTCATCCACAGCGGGATCTACTACCGGCCGGGATCGCTGAAGGCGCGGTACGCCGTCACGGGCGCGGCCGAGATGGTGAAGTTCTGCGCGGAGTACGGGATCGCGCACGCCGTCACCGGCAAGCTGATCGTCGCGACCGAGCAGGCGGAGCTGCCCCGGTTGCACGCCCTGGTCCAGCGGGGCCGGGAGAACGGGATTCCGGTGCGCGAGCTGGGACCCGCGCAGATCATGGAGTACGAACCGGAGGTGCGTGGCCTGGCGGCCATACACGTCGGGACGACCGGGATCTGCGACTTCGTCGGGGTCGCCCGGCAGCTGGCGGAGGCCTCGGGGGCGGACATCCGGTACGGCGCCCGGGTCGTCCGCGTCGACCGGCGGCCGGAGCTCGGGGTGGCCGTGCGGACGGCCGACGGGGACATCGTGCGGGCGCGGGTGCTGGTGAACTGTGCCGGGCTGCACTGCGACGAGGTGGCGCGGCTGACCGGGGACGAGCCCGGGATGCGGATCGTGCCGTTCCGGGGCGAGTACTTCACGCTGGCGCGCCCTGAACTGGTCAACGGGCTGGTGTATCCGGTGCCCGACCCGGCGTTCCCGTTCCTCGGCGTGCATCTCACGCGGGGGATCGACGGCGGCGTCCACATCGGGCCCAACGCGGTGCCGGCGCTGGCCCGGGAGGGGTACGGGTGGGGGGTCGTACGGCCTCGGGAGCTGGGGGCGACGCTGGCCTGGCCGGGGTCGTGGCGGATAGCGCGGCGGCACTGGCGGTACGGGGCGGGTGAGCTGCGGCGGTCGGTGTCCAGGGCGGCGTTCGCGGATGCGGTGCGCAGGCTGCTGCCGGCGGTCGAGGACGGGGATCTGGTGCCGTCTGCCGCGGGGGTGCGGGCGCAGGCGGTGCTGCGGGACGGGACGCTTGTCGACGACTTTCTGATCAAGGAGGGGCCGCGGACCGTGCATGTGCTGAACGCGCCGTCTCCGGCCGCGACCGCCTCGCTGCCGATCGGGCGGGAGGTGGCGAGGAGGGCGCTGGCTGCGCTGGGGGGCGTGTGACGGGACGGGGTGTGGTTGCGGTGCGGGGGTTCTCGCCCGTCGCCCCTACCCGTCCCATCCTCCAGAGGCGCTGCCCCTTCGACCCCGGCCTCTGGGGGCTCCGCCCCCGGACCCCCGTCGGCCCGAAGGGCCTCGTCCTCAAGCGCCGGACGGGCTGAGATGGATCGCCCCCCGCCCCGTAAAATCGGCCTCACTGTGTCTGACTCCCGCAACGCGCCCGACGCGTCCCAGTCCGCCCACGCCCCCGGTGAGCCCGTCCGGCACACCCGGGCCAAGGGTGAGCCCCGTTTTCCCGACGGGCCCAAGCCCGATCCGGCCGGGTCGCACTTCGAGCGGCGGATCCGGAGTTTTCAGCCGCGGCGGAGCCGGGTGACGGCGGGGCAGGCGGACGCGTTGCAGCGGCTGTGGCCCAAGTGGGGGCTGGACATCGACGGACAGCAGGTCTTCGACCTGGCCGAGCTGTTCGGGAACGACAACCCCGTCGTGCTCGAGATCGGGTTCGGGATGGGCGAGGCCACCGAGCGGATGGCGGCCGCCGACCCCGGCACCAACATCCTCGCCGTCGACGTGCACACCCCCGGTCAGGGCAACCTGCTCAACCTCGCCGACCAGAGCGGCCTCTCCAACGTCCGCGTCGGCAACGGCGACGCGATCATCCTGCTGCGCGAGATGCTGGCCCCTGACTCGCTGGACGGGCTGCGCGTCTTCTTCCCGGACCCGTGGCCCAAGAAGCGGCACCACAAGCGGCGGCTGATCCAGCCGGAGTTCCTCAGCCTCGCCGCGACCCGGCTGAAGCCGGGGGCCGTGGTGCACTGCGCCACCGACTGGGAGCCGTACGCCGAGCAGATGCTCGAGGTGCTCACGGCGCACCCGGACTTCGAGAACACACAGGCCGACGGCGGTTTCGCGCCCCGTCCGGACTACCGGCCGCTGACCCGTTTCGAGGGCCAGGGACTGGACAAGGGACATGTCGTGAACGACCTGTTGTTCCGTCGCGTACAGCGGTAGGACAGCAGTAAGGGCGGGAGCAGGAACCGCACGACGACCAACCCCCCCCCACCGGCGCCCGAGACCACCTCGCCCACCTGCGGGCGGCGCCCCTGACTCGTTAGGGTCGATGCCGTGGCCACCTTTCCCCCGTACCCGACGCATCCCACCGGTCCCCCCGGCGAGGGTGCGCTCCGGCACGCGCACTGGTGGCAGCGCAAGTGGGTCCGTTACGGCGCGCTCATCACCCTGCTCGCGCTCTCCGGGCTCGTCATCCTCGCCCTGGTGCGCGAACAGACCGGCACCGAGGGCTTCCTGGTCGGGCTCGGCCTCGCGATCCTGCCCGTGCCGCTGCTGATAGCCGCCTTCCGCTGGCTGGACCGGGTCGAGCCGGGCCCCTGGCGGAATCTGCTGTTCGCGTTCTCCTGGGGCGCCTGCGCGGCGGCGCTGATAGCGATCGTCGCCAACAGCTTCGCGACCAGATGGATAGCGACGGCGACCGCGGATCCGTCCAGCGCCGACACCCTCGGCGCGACCGTGATAGCGCCCGTCGTCGAGGAGACCGCCAAGGCCGCGGCCGTCCTGCTCGTCTTCCTCTTCCGCAGACGGGACTTCACCGGGATCGTCGACGGCGTGGTGATAGCAGGGGTCACCGCCACCGGCTTCGCCTTCACCGAGAACATCCTCTATCTCGGCACCGCCTTCGGCACCGACCAGCTCACCGGCGACAGCGGCATCGCCTCCGTCACCGCGGCCACGTTCTTCGTCCGCGTCATCATGTCGCCGTTCGCACACCCGCTGTTCACGGTCCTCACCGGCATCGGCTTCGGCATCGCGGCCCTGTCGGCGGACCGCCACCACGTGCGCCGGGTGCTCCTGCCCCTGTCCGGCCTGCTGCTCGCGATGGGCATGCACGCCGTCTGGAACGGCTCCTCGACCTTCGGCGAGTACGGCTTCTTCGCCGTGTACGCGGCCTTCATGGTCCCCGCGTTCGGTCTGCTGACCTGGCTCGTCATCTGGACCCGGCAGCGCGAACTGCGCACCGTGCGCGAGGAACTGCCCGCCTACGCCGTCGCCGGCTGGCTCACCCCCGCAGAACCCTTCGCCCTCGGCTCGATGCGGGCCCGCCGGATCGCCCGCCAGTACGCCCGCGCCCACGCCGGGAAGTCGGCGGCGCGGGCGGTGGCGCAGTACGAGGCGTACGCGACGTCCCTGGCGTTCCTCCGGCACCGGGGGCGCCGCGGCCGGGCCGGCGCCGACTTCGTCGTACGGGAGCGGGAACTGCTGCACGAGTTGTGGGTACGGCGGGAGGCGGCGCGCCCGGCCCTGGACCACGCGGCCCGGATGACGGCACCGCCGACCCCGGTCGTGATCCCGCCGACGCACTGGCCCGTGCACGGCTACCCGGCGGTGCAGTACCCCGGCTACAACCCGTACCGGACCTGACGGCCGAAGCCACCGCCGAGACACCCCGCCGCGCTGTCGGTGCGGGTGTAGGCGACACTCCGGCGCCACTCCCCCGACACGCCCCGGCGAGCCGCACGCACCGCCGGACCGCGCAGCACTCCTAGGCCGACGCCTCCGTCAGCCGCGTCACCTCGTCCTCCGTCAGCCGCACCTCCGCCACCTTCAGCAGCGCCGGCAGCTGCTCCACGGTCCGTGCGGACGCGATGGGCGCCGCCACCGTCGGCCGGGCCGCCAGCCACGCCAGGGCCACCGTCGCCACCGGCACGCGGTGGGCCTCGGCGATGTCGTCGAGGGCGGCGAGGACCTTGCGGCCGCGTTCCGTCTCCAGGTGCTTGCCGGCACCGGCGGCGCGGGCGCCCTCCACCACCTCGCCCTCGCGGTACTTGCCGGTGAGGAACCCGGAGGCCAGCGCGTAGTACGGGACGGCGGCCAGTCCGGTCCGTTCGGCCAGGTCCTGGAGCTCGCCCTCGTACGTCTCGCGCGAGACCAGGTTGTAGTGCGGCTGGAGCGCCACGTACCGGGCCAGTCCCTCGCGCTCGGAGAAGGCGAGGGACGCCTCCAGGCGCTCGGCGGAGATGTTGGACGCGGCGATGTGCCGCACCTTGCCCGCCTTCACCAGTTCGTCGAGCGCGCCGATGATCTCCTCGACCGGCACTTCCACCTTGTCGAAGTGGGTGTAGTACAGGTCGATGTGGTCGGTGCCGAGGCGGCGCAGGGAGGCGTCCGCCGCCGCCTTGATGTTCGCGGCCGTCAGGCCCTGGAAGTCGGGGTGCTGGCTGACCTTCGTGGCGATCACGACGTCGTCGCGGTTGCCGCGCGCCTTGACCCACTTGCCGATGATGGTCTCGGACTCACCGCCGACGTTGCCGTCGACCCACGCGGAGTACGCGTCCGCCGTGTCGACGAAGTTGCCGCCCGCGGCCGCGTAGGCGTCGAGTACGGCGAAGGACTGTGTCTCGTCGGCGGTCCAGCCGAAGACGTTGCCGCCGAGGGAGAGCGGGAAGACCTCGAGGTCGGACGTGCCCAGCTTGCGAAGAGAAGTCATGTACGGGGTCAACGCCGGTGCGCGGACCGCTCTTCCGGAACGGCCGCAAAGTCTCCGTAAACAAGCGGAGGCAGGCGCTCCTGAACCGGTGACGGAAAAACCGGCGGCCCTGACGTCGGGGGGTGTGCGTCAGGGCCGCCGGTGGATCAAGAAAAACTCAGGGGGTGAGCCCCTTGCTCCGCAGCCACGCCATCGGGTCGATCCCGGTGGACGCGCCGCCCGAGTGGACCTCGAGGTGCAGATGCGCGCCGGTGACGTTGCCGGTCGCACCCACGCGCCCGATCACATCACCGGTGTTGACCTTCTGGCCCACGCTGACGCTGATCGAGGACTGGTGGGCGAACCACAGCTCGGTGCCGTCGTCGAGGGTGAGGACGGTCTTGTAGCCGTACGACCCGTCCCAGCCGGCCTGCGTGATGGTGCCGCTGTGGATCGCCTTGATGAGCGTGCCCGTGGGAGCCGCGAAGTCGAGACCCGTGTGGTACCCGGAGGACCACAGGGAGCCGGCCTGACCGAAGGTCGAGGTGATCGTGTACGAGGAGGTCGGCAGCGTGAACTGCTTCGCCAGCGCGGCGAGCCGCTTGGCCTCGGCGGCCTTCTCGGCCTCCGCCTCCGCCTTCTTCTTCGCCTCGGCGGCGTCGTCCGCGGCCTTCTTCAGCGCGGCGGCCTCGGCCTTGGCGGCCTCGTCGGCGAGGGCGCTCTGCGTGGCGAGCTGCGTCTTGTTCTCGACCTGCGTCTGCTGGCTCTCGGCCTGCGCCATGATCCGGTTGCGCAGCGTCTCGCCTGCGCCGGTGCCGGAGTCGGAGAGGCTGACCTGGGTCTTGTCCGTGACGGCCGTGGCGGCGGCCGTGGGGGCCGCGGCGAGGTCGCTGAGCGCGGTGGCCGAGCCCTGCGGTGCCTCCTCCTCGCCGGACACGAACGGAAGGTCGGGCATCGAGATGGAGACCGGCGGCTTGCCGGTGTTGGCGCTGGCCATGCCGGCCCCGCCGACGGCGGCTATGACACCGACGCCCAGGACGGTGGAGCTGCGGGCGAATCCCCCGCTGCGCTGCTTGGCGACCCGATGCTTGCCACGGACCGGTCGGATGGAGTCCTCGTTGGGATTCCACTCCTCCCGCGGACCCTCGTCGTGGTGGTAGCTGCCGTAGCCGAAGACATCGGTGGTGCTGCGCTGGCTCGGCACGTACGGGGCCTCGGGGGCAGGCCGGTTTGACGCCACGTGGGCGTGCTCCTTTCCTTCCTTCTCGCCTACCGGGTTAGCTGACGGGTTCGGAGCAGGAAGGTCTCCTACGCGCGTATACCGGCCGTGAGTTCACGGCGGCATCCGCGCGATTCACCCCAGGGTGGTGGTTCCCCGGCTCCCTTGCGGGATTAAGCGCGTGAGCACGGAGCCGTCTCTTGTGACGGCTGGGACGACCGCGCTGCGTTATCGAACGTTAATAGACCCGGACCATGGATTCCAAGCTGTTCTGCTTGATCATTAACCTTTTTCCGCTGGACGTACGGGTCCATGAGCGGTGAAAAACGGGCGAGTTGACCGCCCTCCGGTAAACTCACAGGTATTGACTGTATGTCAGTTGTTATGCGGAGGGCACTCACCCGATCACCCCACGTGATAAAGCCCCCCAACGGTCACGGCCGTCGTACGGCGAGCAGCGCCATGTCGTCCGTCATGCCGCCCCCCGTGTGCCGGCGCACCTCCCCGGCGAGCGCGGACAGCAGTGCCCCGGGAACCCGGAAGGCGCGTCCCGCGAGCCGTGCCGCCGGATCGTAGAACTCCCCGTACCGGTCCCGCGCCTCGGACAGCCCGTCCGTATACAGCAGCAGCGTGGCCCCGCCCGGGAAAACCGCCTCCTCCGCGCGGTCGGGCCAGCTCCCCAGCTCGCCCATGCCCAGCGGCAGCGCGGGCTCGGCGGCGGGCAGCGCCCGCACGGTGCCGTCGGGGCACAGCAGCAGCGGCGGCGGATGGCCGCGGTTGAGGACCCGCACCACCCCGTCGCCGTGCGGCAGTTCGGCGAGTACGACGGTGGTGAACCCCTCGACGGCGTCGAGCCCCTCGCGTCGCCTGCCCTCGCGCGCCAGCGCCCGCTCCAGCCGCCGCGCGACCGCCTCCAGCGTCGGCTCCTGCTCGGCGGCCTCCCGGAACGCCCCGATGACGACGGCAACCGCGGCCACCGCCCCCATGCCCTTCCCTCGCACGTCCCCCACCACCAGCCGCACCCCGTACGGACTGTCCTGCACCGCGTAGAGGTCCCCGCCGATGAAGGCGTCCCGCTGCGCGGCCTCGTACCGGACCGCGATGTCGAACCCGCCGATCCGGTCGTCGGGCTCGGGCAGCACCGCCCGCTGGGCGGCCTCGGCGATCTGGCGCTGGGAGGCGAGCCGCTGGTCGCCGCGGAGCACGACCCGGTTGAGGACGGCGGCCAGCACGGCGACGACCGCCACGGTGAGCGCCTCGGTGAGGGTGTCGGCGTCCAGCCGGAAACCGAACCGCATATGGACGGCGAAGGCGGCGATCAGGGCCACCGCCCCGGCGACGACGGTGCCGAGCAGTGGGTAGAGGGGCGCGGCGACCAGGGGGGCGGCGGTGAAGAAGGGGATCGCGGTGAAGTCCCGGGGGGTCAGGACGTCGTAGAGGACGCCACCGACGATCAGCAGGACGGGCAGCACCCGTAAGAGGGCGGAGACACGCCGTCCCGCCACCGCCGCCTGATCCACATGCCCAGGTTTCCCGGGCCGGGACCGGGCGGCGAGCCGTGTGGCCCGACCGGGGGAAACACTCAGGGCCGGAATCCAGTGAACTGGATTCCGGCCCTGAGCTGTGAGTAGCGGGGACAGGATTTGAACCTGCGACCTCTGGGTTATGAGCCCAGCGAGCTACCGAGCTGCTCCACCCCGCGTCGGTGAAACCAGCATACGCCATTCGCGGGACGCTCAGCACCACGGTTGCTTCGCGCCGCCGCTGACCTGCGTTTTCAGCTCCCGGGGTTGCCCGCGTGGGTCAGGGTCTCCCAGGACACGAACAGGTTGTCGGTACCGGCGGGCCGGGTCTCCTCGGCGAGCCGGTGGGCGGCCGGGACGGAGACGCCGAGGCGGTTCTCCAGGTGGTTGAGGGCGACCTCCAGGTCCGGGCCCATGTTCCGGTCCACCTTCCCGCCGCACAGCCACGCGGGCGCGGGTTCGCCGGACTGGTACCGGGCGTGGAAGGCGAGCGCCGACTTCAGCCGGTCCTTGACCTCGCCGTACAGGTCGACGCCCTGGTGCCAGGCGGTCTCGGCGATGTGGGCGGTGGCGGCGATGGAGTAGCCGACGTGCTTGAAGTTGCGGCAGGTCTCCTGGGAGACGCCGTCCTGGTACGTCTTCTGCCCGAACCAGTACGTCGTCAGTTTCGCCGGCGTGTTCACCCCGGATCCGGCCGGGGTGAGCGGCACCCGCCCGTCCTTCTCCAGGTAGAAGTAGGCGGGGACGCGCTCCCGGAAACGCTGGAGCGCGTGGTCGAAGGCCTGGTGGTCGTCGAGGAAGACGGCGATGCCGATGGCCGCGTCGGTCATCACGAGGTCCCAGTTGCCGTTGTAGTCGGGGACCTTGCGGGTGACGGCGGGCAGATACGCGGTCCGCAGCATGTCCTGGAACCGCGTGACCCGGTCCTGCGGCCATCCCGCGCCCTCGCTGTGCCGCACGATCTCCGCGGCCCGCGCCCAGGTCGCCCCGGCCCACCCGGTCTGCAGCCCGGCGTCCTCCTCGGTGTGCTTGCGCATCCTCGCCGACCAGGCATCCATGATCTCCCGCGCCTTGACGGCGTGCCGCTGCTTGCCGGTGACGCGGAAGAGGAGCGCCTGCGTATAGGCGGCGATCGCGTCCTCACGCTCCTGGACGCACCCGTGCGCGGGCCGGTCGGCGCGCTCCCCACCGGGACAGTCCACGCTCGCGTACGGCTCGGCCTGGTACTTGTACGCCCCGTACTTGCTGTCCCTCATGTCGAGGTACGCCTTCAGCCACGGCTGCTTCCCCGCGGTGACCTTCTCCCGTACGGCGTCCAGCTGGGCCTCGCTCACCAGCACACCGGGGTGCGTGAACGCCGCGTCCGGGGGCAGCGCGCGGGCCATGGTGCGGGTACCGGCGTCGGTGGTCCCACAGGCGGTGGCGAGAAGGGGGGCGAGCAGAAGGGCGACGGCGGCACGGAATCGGGCTGACCTCATGCAGGCAGCGTCACCCTGCAGGGAGCGGCGCGCAGGAAATGTTGGGCTGATCGGTCCGTCACCCGTCACCCGCCGCCCGAGCGGGTGAGGCTCAGCCCAGCAGAGGAAGATTCGGCCTCTTGGCCTGCTCCTCGAACTCCGGCAGCACCACGACGGACACCCCGGCGGCCGCCAGGAGCCCACTCCCGTCGGCCCCTTCCACGAAGGTGTCCGGCTCCCGCCAGGCCGTCACCACGCGCCGCACCCCCGCCTCCAGAATCAGCCGGGCACACGGTGCCAGGCGCGAGGCTCGCTGCGCGCACGGCTCCAGGCTGGAGTACACCGTCGCCGAGGCCAGCCTCGGATCCCCCGAGTCGATCTTCGCCAGCGCCGCCTCCTCCGCGTGGACCACGGGGTCGCCCCCCTCCCTGGAGTGCCCGCGCGCGAGTTCCGTGCCGTCGGCGGCGACCACCACCGCGCCCACGCTGAACGCGGTCCGGGACGGCGGGCACAGGGCGGCCAGTTCGCAGGCGAGGCGGAGCCAGTGGCGGTCGGCGGCACGGGAGCCGGGCGCGGTGGGCTCGTAGCGCATGAGGACGACGTCCTCGATCTGCCGGGACTCGACCAGGCGCAGGCGTCCGCCCTGGTAGGCGCCGGGTCCGAAGAGGCGGGGGGCGGTCGCGTCGCCGACGAAGAGGGGGGCCAGGACCAGTTGGAGCTCGTCCGCCAGGCCCTGCTGGAGGAGCTGGGTGTGGATCTTGCCGCCGCCCTCGACCATGAGGCGTCGCACCCCCCGGGCCCACAGGTCCGCCAGGAGGCCGGGCCAGTCCAGGTCGGCGCCCAGGCAGACCACATCGGCCGCCAGACCCGCCGCACGGGCCCGCTCCGCGCCCTTGTCCGTCGTATAGACGACCTTGTCGCCGCCGGTGTGCCAGAACTTCGCGTCGGGGTCCAGGTCGCCCGAGCCGCTGACCGTGACCTTGAGGGGGTACTCCGGCTTGCCCGCCGCCACGCGGGCCGCGCGCCGCTCGGGGGAGTTGACGAGCAGACGGGGGTTGTCGGCGCGGATCGTGCCGGCGCCGACGAGGATCGCGTCGACCGAGGCGCGGACCTCGTCGACGCGGTCGAAGTCGGCCGGGCTGGAGAGGAGCAGGCGGTCGGGGCCGGTGTCGTCCAGGTAGCCGTCGAGGGAGACGGCCGCGGAGAGGAGGACGTACGGGTGAGACATCGGGTGCGGTCCCTCTCACGGTGACGGGCGGGGCTTGGTTCAAGTTTGAAACAAACCTACACTGGTGGCATGACGACTCGCTGGCTCACTCCCAAGGAGCAGCGCGCATGGCGCGCGTACCTCGCCGCGTCGCACCTCCTCGAGGACGCGCTCGACCGGCAGCTCCAGCAGGACGCCGGCATGCCCCACCTCTATTACTCCATCCTCGCCAATCTCTCCGAGGCGCCGGAGCGGCGGATGCGCATGACCGACCTCGCCGAGGGGCTGAAGATCACGCGGCCCCGGCTGACGTACGCCGTAAACCGGCTGGAGAAGGACGGGCTGGTCGGGCGCGAGAGCTGCCGGTGGGACAAGCGCGGCAGCATCGCCGTACTGACCGCGGAGGGCTTGGCGGTGCTGGAGCGGGCGGCGCCGGGGCATGTGGAGACGGTACGCGCCGCCCTGTTCGACCGGCTCACCGCGGAGCAGGTCGGACAGCTGGAGGAGATCTGCGCGAGCATCGCCGACGGGCTCCAGGGGGACGAGGGCACCGCGCCCGAGGACGTCCCGTGGCGGCGGCGGTCCTCCCCTTCCTGCTCGTGACGGACTGTTCATGACGGGCCGGTCGTGACGAGCGCCATATATCTGTTGCTTCAAATTTAAAACATGGGTAGGGTCTCGAACCGTAGAGCTGCTTCAAATCTGAAGCAGATATGCCTGAGGACCGGAGTACCCGCATGACCGACATCCCCGCCGCAACCCAGCGCTCCCGTGTCCGCGTGCCGCTCCGCTTCGGGGACGGTTACAGCGTCGACTCCGAGCTGGTCACCTTCCACGGGCTGGCCGACGGCCAGGAGCACGTGGCGGTCGTCCTCGGCGACCCGGCCCCCGGCACCGTCCCGCTGGTGCGGCTGCACTCCGAGTGCCTCACCGGTGACGTCTTCGGCTCCGCCCGCTGCGACTGCGGCCCGCAGCTGCGCGAGGCGGTCGAGCGGATAGCCGAGCGCGGCGGCGTCCTGCTCTACCTGCGCCAGGAGGGCCGCGGCATCGGCCTCTACAACAAGCTCGACGCGTACGCCCTCCAGGACCAGGGCCTGGACACCTACGCCGCCAACACCGCGCTGGGCCTGCCCGAGGACGACCGCGACTACACGGCGGCCGCGCAGATGCTGCGGTCCCTGGGGATCGGCTCGCTGGACCTCCTCTCCAACAACCCCGACAAGGCGGGCCAGTTGCGCGACCTCGGCATCGACGTCCACGACCGGGTGCCGACCGGCGTCTTCACCACCGCCCACAACGTGCGTTACCTGCGCGCGAAGGTCCTCCAGACCCAGCACACGCTGCCGCTGGGCGAGTTGACGGAACTCAGCGTCGGCTGATCGGCTTCGCGCTATGCCTGAGGTGTGTGCGCCAGGTACGCCAGCACGGCCAGGACCCGGCGGTGGCCGCTGTCGCTCGGCGGGAGGCCCAGCTTCAGGAAGACGTTGCCGATGTGCTTGTGGACGGCGCGCTCGGTGACGACCAGGGTCTTGGCGATGGTCGCGTTGTCGTGGCCCTCCGCCATGAGCGCGAGGGTCTCGCGCTCGCGCGGCGTGAGGGAGTCCAGCGGGGTGTCCTTGCGGCGGGTCAGCAGCTCGGTGACGACCTCGGGGTCCAGGGCCGTACCGCCGCCCGCGACCCGCTCCAGCGCGTCGAGGAACTCGTCGACCCGGCCCACCCGGTCCTTGAGCAGATAGCCGATCCCGCTGGTGCCGCCGCCCAGCAGCTCGGCGGCGTAGGACTCCTCGACGTACTGCGAGAGCACCAGCACCGGCTGCCCGGGGAACTCCTCGCGGGCCTCCAGCGCGGCCCGCAGCCCCTCGTCGCGGAAACCGGGCGGCATCCGCACATCCAGGACGGCCACGTCCGGCCGCTGTTCCCGCAGAGCCGGCATGACCTCGGGCCCGGTGCCGACGACGGCCACCACCTCGTGCCCGGCCGAGGTCAGCAACAGGACGAGACCCTCCCGCAGCAGGGCGTTGTCCTCGGCGATCACCACACGCACGGCAGCTCCACTTCGATCACGGTCGGCCCCCCGACGGGGCTCGACACGTCCACGGTCCCGTCGAGCGCGGCGACCCGGCGCCGCATGCCGAGCAACCCGGAACCGGCGGTTTCGTCGGCACCGCCGCAGCCCGCCACGTCACTGACCCGCACCCGCAGTCCGCGCTTCGTGCGTACGAGCCTGACGTCGGCCCGGGACGAGCCACTGTATTTGGCGGCGTTGGTGAGGGATTCGGCGACCACGAAGTAGGCGGCGGCCTCGACGGCGGCGGGCGCCCGTACGCCCTCGTCCATCCCGCCGTCGTCGATGGCGACCTGGAGCCCGCTGCCGGCGGCCAGCGCGCGCACGGCGCCCACGAGCCCCCGGTCGGTCAGGATCGGCGGGTGGATGCCGCGCACGACGTTGCGCAGCTCCGTCAGCGCCTGCTCGGCCTGGTCCTGGGCCTCGTCCAGCAGCTTGCGGGCGGTGTCGGGGTCACGGTCGTAGGCCCGCTTGGCGAGCCCGATGCGCAGGGACAGCGCGACGAGGTTGGCCTGGGCTCCGTCATGCAGGTCCCGCTCGATACGGCGGAGTTCGGCGCCGTGCGCGGCGATGGCGTCGGCGCGGGTGGCGGCCAGCTCCTCGACCCGGCGGGTCAGCCGCGCCTTCGGGGACGGCTTGAGCAGGGCCGTCGACCAGTCGGCCTCCAGATCCGCGACCTTCACGACGAGCGGCAGTACGACCGGCTCCCGGCGCAGCAGCCCGCTGCGCACACCGTCGACGACGAGCCCGACGGGCCACAGCGGCAGCGCGACGAAGAGCAGGGCGCCGTAGAGGTAGTACGCCACCATCCACCGGAAGTCGGTCAGCGTGCCGGGATCCTTCACGGCCGTACGGAACCGCTCCCGGACGGTCCCGGTCAGCGGCTGGTACGCCTCGGGGATCCGCACGCCCGTCCACGAGGCCGTCAGCTGCCGCTTGGCCCCGGCGATCCGTCGTATGAGCAGCACCGTCTCGGGCAGCAGCCAGGCGCCGACCACCGCGAGCGTGCCGATGGCGGTGATCAGCAGCACGCAGATGAAGATCCACATGCCGAACGCCATCACGGCGGCCAGCAGGAGGTGGCCGGTGGCCTGCGCGGCCCGCCGCACGGTCTTCCCCATGGGGGCAGGCTAGATGACCAGGGTGCCGGGACACGGTGGTGCGGGCTCCACTGCCCGGGTGCAGCCCGCTCCACCCTTCCCGGGCGCCGGAGAGGCGCACGCCCCGGGCGTGAGAAAACGCCGAAAAAGGCTGTTCCCTGGCATAAGGGCCACCTGCCCCGCGTCCCGGTGGTAGATCTCTCCACCTGGCACACCTTGGGGGGATCCATGCGCGCGCCCACACGCGACCTCGTCCGGCCGTCCGAACCGATCGGAGTCGCGGGCTGCCTCTACACGGTCGCCGCCCTCGTCCTGCTCCCGGCGGCGCTCCTCGCCTGGGCCGACGGCAACAGCGCGGGCGCCTTCTTCATCCTCCTGCTCCTCGTGGGCGGCGGCCTCGCACTCGGCAAGCGCCGGGCCCGGCAGGCCACGGAACTCCATCGTGTCCGCTCCCTGCGGTCCACGGAGGTGGCGCGCTACCACGCCATGGGCTCAAGGGAGTTCGAGGACGCCGTCGCGTTCCTGTGCGAGCGCGACGGCTGTCTCGGGGTCCGGGTCGTGGGAGGCGCCGGGGACCTGGGCGCCGACGTCGTCGCCGATGCCCCGGACGGGCGTCGCGTCGTCATCCAGTGCAAGCGCTACGGCCCGGCCACCAAGGTGGGCAGCCCGGATCTCCAGCGGTTCGGCGGCACTTGCTACAGCGTCCACGGCGCCCAGGTCGCCGCCGTCGTCACCACGTCCGTGTTCACCAAGCCCGCGGCCCAGTACGCGTCCGGCACCGGGATCCGCCTCGTCGACGAGGCCGCCCTCGCCGCCTGGGCCACCCGCACCGGCCCGCCGCCGTGGGGTCCGTAGCGTCCGGCAGGGCTCCGGGAACGCCGAAACCCCCGCCTCAGAACAGTCTGACGCGGGGGCTCCCGGGTAGGCCCTGTGGGACTCGAACCCACAACCAATGGATTAAAAGTCCACTGCTCTGCCAATTGAGCTAAGGGCCCAGGCGATGTTGCCTCCCCGAGCATAGCCGGACGCGGCCGAGTCTCCGATCGGGTATCGGTGACACGGCCGCGCCGGAAGTGACCGGGCGAGCGGAAGTCGACCCAAAGATCACGGATCAACCGGTTCCGGCGCCCCCTTGCGTGCCGCCTCGCGGGCCCGCGTCCGCGCGTGCTCGGGGTTCAGGAACCAGTGCCGGGCCGAGGCCAGCCACCAGGCCGCCGCGAAGCCCAGGACCGCCAGGACGGCGATCGGCGCGTAGTTGAAGGTCTCCCAGGTGACCGGGGAGACCTGCGGCAGCATGAAGAGGACCGTGATCACGACGACCCACACCACCGACACCACACCGATGACCCGGGACCACCGGCCCAGATGCCACGGCCCGCGCTCGAAGGCCTCGCCCTTGCGCAGCCGCAGCAGCGTCGGGATGACGTAGGCGATGTAGAGCCCGATCACCGCCACCGACGTCACCGCCGCGTAGGCCGTGTAGTTGATCAGATACGGCAGCCCCAGGACCAGCGCCCCCGTGGCCGCCAGCCACACGGCCGCGACGGGCGTCCGGGTGCGCGGGCTGACCGTGTGCCAGATGTGCGAGAAGGGCAGCGCGCCGTCACGCGAAAAGGCGTAGATCATGCGGCTGTTGGCCGTCACCGAGGCCATCCCGCAGAACAGCTGCGCCCCGATCACGACGAGCAGCAGCAGCTTGCCGGCGGTCGCGCCCAGGGCGTCCAGGAGGATCTGCGCCGGGGGTGCGCCCGTCGAGGAGTTCAGCGCGCCGTCGTAGGACTGGATGGCGAAGGTGAAGCCGAGCAGCAGCACGAAGCCGGCGATCCACGAAGTCCAGATCGACTGCACGATCCCCTTCGGGCCGGCCGTCGAGGCGTCGTGGGTCTCCTCGGTCATATGGGCGGAGGCGTCGTAGCCGGTGAAGGTGTACTGGGCCATCAGCAGGCCGAGCGCGACGACGTAGACCCCGCTGCCCCAGCCCGTGTTGTTGACGAACTCCGTGAACACGAAGGACGCGGACTGGTGGTGGTCCGGTACGAAGGTCAGCGCGCCGACGATCACCGCCACGCCCACCACGTGCCACCACACGCTGACGCTGTTGAGGAGGGCGACGATGCGTACGCCGAAGGTGTTCAGCAGACCGTGCAGGACGAGGATGCCCGCGAAGAGCAGGATCGTCCGGCCCGGTGTCACCTTGAAGTCGAACTGCAGGTTCAGGTACGCGCCGAGGAAGGACGCGGCGCCGAAGTCGATGCCGGCGGTCACCGCGACCTGGCCGAGCACGTTGAACCAGCCCGTGAACCACGCCCAGGCGGCCGCGGTCCGGCTGGGGGCGAGCTTGTGCGCCCAGAAGTACAGGCCCGCCGACGTCGGGTACGCCGAACAGATCTCGGCCATCGACAACCCGACGAACAGCGTCATCAGGCCGACCGCGACCCAGCCCCAGATCATCACCGAGGGGCCGCCGGTGTTCATCCCGAACAGGTACAGCGTCAGACAGCCCGACAGCACCGAGATGATCGTGAAGGAGACCGCGTAGTTGGAGAACGCCGACATGCGGCGGGCCAGAACCTGCGTGTAGCCGAGCTGGGCGAGGCGTTCCTCGTCGGAGAGTCCGGAGACCTTCGACGGCCCACTCGCTATGTGGTCATCTGTCATGCCCCCAGCAATTCCCTTACGGAGGGCGTGACACACGTCACAACTTGGCTAGAACCTTTCGCGAAAGGGTCGCAAAAGGGCCCCTGCGACCGAGGTCGCAGGGGCCCTTTCAGAGTCGGTTCAACCGACGTCAGCCGTTGCGCTTCCAGCGCGGCTTGTCGTCACGGCGTCCGAAGGAGGAGCCGGAACCAGAGCCGGAACCGGTACCGGTGCCGGTACCGCGGTGGTCGTCGCGGCGGAAGCCGGGGCGGTCGTGGCCGCCGGAGCGGAAGCCCGGGCGGTCGTCGCGGCGGTCACGGTTGAAGGGACGGTCGCTGCCACGGTGGCCGCCGCGCTCGTCGCGACGCTCGAAGGAACGGCCCGCCGGGCGGTCGGCGGGACGGTCGTCGCGACGGAAGCCGCCACGGTCGTTGTCCCGACGCTCGAAGGAACGACCACCACGGTCGTCACGGTCACGGTTGAACCCACCGCGGTCGTCACGACGCTCGAAGGAACGGCCCGCCGGACGGTCGGCGGGACGGTCGTCGCGACGGAAGCCGCCACGGTCGTTGTCCCGACGCTCGAAGGAACGACCACCACGGTCGTCACGGTCACGGTTGAACCCACCACGGTCGTCACGACGCTCGAAGGAACGACCACCACGGTCGGCCGGACGGTCGTCGCGACGGAAGCCGCCACGGTCGTTGTCCCGACGCTCGAAGGAACGACCACCACGGTCGTCACGACGGTCGTCGCGACGGAAGCCGCCACGGTCGTTGTCCCGACGGTCACGACGCTCGTACGAGGAGGAACCCTCCGTACGCTCGGCCTGCTGCGCCACCGGCTGCTCCGGCACGGACGCGGCCTCCGCCTCGGCGGCCACCGCTGCCTGCGCCTCGGCCACCGCGGCCTCCGGGTCCTCGCCACGCTCACGCGCGGCACGGGCCACGAGACGGTCGGACTCCTCGCGCAGCTCGCTCGCGCGGCGCTGCGCCCGCTCCAGCTGCTTGGTGAGGGAGACCACCTCGCGCTCGGCCTGCTGCGCGGCGTTGCCCGCAGACTCGGCCTGGACCTCGGTCATCGACCGGGCGCCGGTGATCTCGGCGACCTCGGGGTCGAAGGCGGCGCCGCCCTGGATGATGTGACGCCCGGCGTCGACGCCCGCGTCCTCCATGAGGCGGAAGATCTGGCGGCGCTGGTGCGGCAGGGACAGCGACACGACGGTGCCGGTGCGGCCGGCGCGGGCCGTACGGCCGGCGCGGTGCAGGTAGTCCTTGTGGTCACCGGCCGGGTCCACGTTGAGCACCAGGTCGATGCCGTCGACGTGGATACCGCGCGCGGCGACGTCGGTGGCGACCAGCGCGTTGACGTAGCCGTCCTTGAAGTCGGCCAGGACGCGGGTACGGGCACCCTGCGTCATGCCGCCGTGCAGCGCGTCGGCCTTCACACCGGCCTCGACGAGCTGCTCGGCGATACGGTCGGCGCCCAGCTGGGTGCGGACGAAGATGATCGTGCGGCCCTTGCGGGAGGCGATGGCCGCGGTGACCGGCGCCTTGTCCTTGGGCTTCACGATGAGGATGTGGTGCGACATCGTCGTGACGTTGCCCTGGGCGCTGTCGACCTCGTGCGTGACCGGGTCGGTCAGGTAGCGCTTGACCAGCGTGGAGATCTCGTTCTCCATCGTGGCCGAGAACAGCATGCGCTGGCCGCCGCCCGGGATCTGGTCGAGCAGCTCGGTGACCTCGGGCAGGAAGCCCAGGTCCGACATCTGGTCGGCCTCGTCGAGGACGGCGACCTCGACGTTGGCCAGGGAGCAGGCGCCGCGGTTGATGAGGTCACGCAGCCGGCCCGGGGTGGCGACGAGGACGTCGACACCGCGCTCCAGGGCGTACATCTGGTTGCTCATCGACGTGCCGCCGCAGACGACCTTCATCTTCAGGCCGAGGACGTCGCCGTAGGGCTGGAGGGCGTCCGCGACCTGCATCGCGAGCTCACGCGTCGGCGTGAGGATGATGCCGCGGGGCTTCTTCTTGTCGGTGTGGCCGCCGGACAGCTTCGTCAGCAGCGGCAGACCGAAGGAGAGGGTCTTGCCGGAGCCGGTGCGGCCACGGCCGAGGATGTCCTTGCCGGCCAGGGCGTCCGGGATGGTCGCGGCCTGGATCGGGAAGGGGGAGGTCACGCCGTTCTGCGTGAGCTTGCGCACGACGCCCTCGGGGAGACCGAGAGTCGCGAAGGTGACCTCGGGGGTCTCCTCGACGATCTCGTTCTCGCCGTTCTCGGGCATGACGGCGTGATCAGAACTGGAAATGGACATGCGTATGCGAAACCTTCCGGAGTCTCGTCGGCACGCGCCCGTCAACTCCGTGATTCGCAATACGACCGCCTCTATGCGGTCAGCCACGGCAAGGGAGAGAACGCGCCACACGGCGCGCTCTACGTTGGCGCCGGGCAAATGGGATCAAACGATCTACCACCTTACGCACCCATCCCCCCGGAAGGCAAACCGCCTCCCATTGACGTACGTCACACCCGGCTCCCGCGGGCATTCCCGCCCCGCAGGAGTGCCGTCCCACCGCCCTACGCCGGCGTCCCCGCCGCGGGTGCCGGCTCGCGCTGGGCCAGCTGCGGCTCGGCCTCCTGGTGGGCGGAGGACGACGGCTCGGCGACCGTGGGGGTCGGGGTGGGCGGCTCCGGGGTCGGAGTCGGCGTCGGGGTCGGCTCGGGCGTCCTCGTCGGGGCGGGCTGGGTCCTCGTCGGGGTCGGCTGCGGCTTGTCCGGCTTTCCGGGCTTGACGTCCACCGAGGGCGACGCGCTCTCCCCGGCCGACTCCGAGGCGGAGGGCGACGCCGACTCCCCCGCCTTGCCCTTGCCCTTCTTCTTCCCGTGCTTGCCGTCGGCCTCGGCGGCCCCGTACCCACCGCCCCCGCCCGACACCGCCGATCCGCCGTCCGGAGCGTCCCCGCCCCGCTGCCCGGCGGAGTGCGACGGCTTGGCACTCCCGCCACCGTCGTCGTCGCCCACACTCATACAGCCGGCGGCAGCGGCGACCGCCATCACCGTGGCGGCCAGACGGACGGGTACGTACAAGGCGCGCACGGGCAGCCACCTCCGAGGGCGGTCGAGAGAGTCAACCTGTTCAACTCCCGCCGCCCACAAGAGGACACGCGCGAGACCCACCCGCACCCGCCTCCCCTCCAGGCACCCCGTCCCCGACAATGGCCCTGTGCTGGAGATGACGCGCGAAGCCTTCGAAGAACTCGTGAGCCAGGCCCTGGACCGGATCCCGCCCGAGCTGACCCGGGTCATGGACAACGTCGCCGTGTTCGTCGAGGACGAACCCCCCGCCGACGACCCCGAACTGCTGGGCCTCTACGAAGGCACCCCGCTCACCGACCGCGGCGAGTGGTACGCCGGCGTGCTCCCCGACCGCATCTCGATCTACATGGGCCCGACCCTGCGCTTCTGCGAGACCCAGGACGACGTGGTGCACGAGGTCGCCGTGACCGTGATCCACGAGATCGCCCACCACTTCGGCATCGACGACGAGCGGCTCCACGAGCTGGGCTGGGGCTGACCGCGGAGACCGGCCCCGCCGCCCGCCACGGCACAGCCGCATACCCGCCCCCGGACTTGGGCATACGGGACCAATGGCTCGCGTCCCCGCCGCAGTCCTGAACGTCCTGTTCCGCCTACGCCGCTCACCACGCACCTTCGCCCGCCACTACCGCACCCGCCGCCCCCTGCCGACCCTGGAACTCGTCCACCAGCCGCACCCGTGGGTCCGGGCCGTCGGGCTGGTGGCCGTCGTGCTGCTCGGGGCATGGCTGGGACTGCTGATCGTCGGCAATGTCCGCACCCCCGTCGGCCCCATGAACACCACGATGACCCTGCGCCCGTCCCTCACCGGCGGCACGAAGATCAACATCTCCCCGCTGGGCGCCCTGCAACTGGACAGCCACCACGCCCCCGTCCGCCTGGACGTCAACGTCGACCAGCTCGACCCGGTCCGCTCCCAGGCCCTGGTCGACCACCCCGAACGCCTCTCCGGGCTCCAGGACGAGGTCGCCGAGGACGTCGAGCACGGCACCCTCGACCTGGCCGTACGGTCCTGTGTCGCCGTCGTCGTGGGCGCCACCGCCCTCGGGCTCGCCGTCTACCGCCGCCCCCGCCGCGCCCTCGCCGCCGGCGGCCTCGCCCTCGGCATGCTCGCCGCGTCCGGAGGGACGGCGTACGCCACCTGGAACCCCGACTCCGTCCTGGAGCCGAAGTTCTCCGGACTGCTCTCCTCCGCCCCGTCCCTGGTCGGCAACGCGCGCAACATCGTCACCGAATTCGACGTCTACCAGCAGGAGTTGGCGCGACTCGTCACCAACGTGACGAAGCTGTACGACGTCACCTCCACACTCCCCGCCTACCAGCCGGACCCCACCACCATCCGTGTCCTGCACATCTCGGACATCCATCTGAACCCGGCCAGCTGGAAGATCGTCGCCTCCCTGGTGGAGCAGTACCAGGTGAACGTCATCGTCGACTCCGGCGACACCATGGACCACGGCACGGCCGCCGAGAACGGCTTCCTGGACCCCATCGAGGACCTCGGGGCGCCCTACGTGTGGGTGCGGGGCAACCACGACTCCGGCGTCACCCAGCGCTACATGGAGGGCCTGAAGAACGTGCACGTCCTCGACGACGGGCGCGCCCAGAACGTCGCCGGCCTGCGCTTCGCCGGAATCGGCGACCCGCAGTTCACGCCCGACCGCAGCGAGGGGCCCGGCGCCGAGGAGACCCAGGAGGCCGCGGGCGCCCGCCTCGCCGCCGCGCTGCGCGACTGGACGACCGCCGGAAAGCCCGTGGACGTCGCCGTCGCGCACGAGCCGTCGGCCGCGCGGGAGGTCGACGGCTCGGTGCCGCTGGTGCTCTCCGGCCATCTGCACCACCAGGAGATGGAGGTCCTGCGCAACGGCACCCGGCTGCGCGTCGAGGGCTCCACCGGCGGCAGCGGACTGCGCGCGGTGGAGGGGAAGTACCCGGACCCGATCGAGGCCTCGATCCTCTACTTCGACCGCGACTCCCGGCACCTCCAGGCCTGGGACGAGATCAAACTCGGCGGACTCGGCCTGACGACGGCCGAGGTCAGCCGCCACCTGCCGGAGGAGAACCTGCCGGGCGCGGCTCCCACCCCGAGCGCCACCCCCAGCCCCGCCCCGAGCCCCGCCCCGAGCCCCGCCCCGACACCGTCCCCCAGCCCGTCGGACAGCGCTCCCTAAACCGTTTTGGCGATACCTCCCGGCATCCCATATGCTTCTCACGTCCCCGACGCGCTGAGAAGCGCAAGGCGGGCCGATAGCCCTCATCGTCTAGCGGCCTAGGACGCCGCCCTTTCAAGGCGGTAGCACGGGTTCGAATCCCGTTGGGGGCACGCAACACCGTGTGCGACACTGTTCGCACACAAAGCCAGGTCCTGTGGAGCAGTTTGGAGTGCTCGCCACCCTGTCAAGGTGGAGGCCGCGGGTTCAAATCCCGTCAGGACCGCTGAGGTTTCCTCGGAAACCTCGTGGCTGGGTAGCTCAGTTGGTACGAGCGATCGCCTGAAAAGCGATAGGTCGCCGGTTCGACCCCGGCCCCAGCCACTCAGTACGTCAACCCCCTCCGGGCGACCGGAGGGGGTTTTCGTCGCTCACAGAGAGCCTGGGGGGTTCTTGAGAAGCATGGTCCGAGGTCTGGTGACGGCCGGTGCCGTCCTGGTCTCCACACTCGCGGTACCCGGCACGGCCCACGCCGCGGGGCCGACCGTCATGACGGCGTACAGCGACCAGGCCGACTGGTCGGTCATCGACGTACGCCTCAACTACAGCGGGACGATCGACAAGGTCACCGCGTCGCTGCGCCCCGTCGGCAGCAGCGAGACGGACACACCGGTCGCCACGGTCACCGACTTCACGCAGACGTACTACACGAGCTCGTGGGAGGGCATCTGGTCCTCCCCGCCCGTCCACCTCGACACGCTCGGCAAGTACACGATCGACATCGAGGCCACGAACACCGCGGGCGAGACGACGCTCCAGCGGAACGCGGGCACGCTGCGGTACGAGAAGCAGCCCGTGATCAGCGGCTTCACCGTCACACCGACCGATCCGGACATCGAGCACCGGACGGTCACCGCCACCGGCGACCTGGTGCTGCGCGACCCCGCCACCCGTGAGACGGTCCCGCTGCCCGGGGCCCCCGTGGACCTCACGTTCGACGAGAACGAGGACTCGACCGTCGTCACGGACGAGGCAGGCCACTTCTCCGCCTCCGACGAGACGACGTCGGGCGGCTGGACCTTCGCCCAGTACAACGGCGACCTGGGCTTCGCCACCGTCCCCTGGGTCGACGTCAGACCGCAGGCCGCGCCCACCCGGTTCGTCCTCGACAAGAGCAGCTTCCACGTCACGGCGGGCGACCGGATCGACGTCACCGGCACCCTCCAGTACCAGTACGGCTCGGAGTGGAAGCCGCTGGCCGGCATCCCGCTGGAGATGGACTACAAGGACTGCACCACGTGCAGCCCCACCGAGGCGACCACCGACGCCGACGGCCGCTTCTCCTTCACGAAGTCCCCGTACGGCAGCAAGAGCGTCTACGAGGTCGCCTTCCGGTCCTACCCGTACAACCCCTTCGTCCAGCGCACCACGACCGCCGAGGTCACCGCGACGGTCACCGCCACGACGAAGTTCACGGAGTTCACGGCCGCGCAGGACAAGTACGCGCAGCTCGACATCACCGGCAGCCTCGATCTGATCGGGCGCGACACCAACGACCGGATCAGCGTCGACATCCAGTACTCGGCCAACGGCAGCACCGGCTGGAGCACCAAGAAGACGGTGAAGACGAGCTTCGGCTCACAGTTCGTCGTCGAGAACCTGCCGGGCTACACGGACGGCTACTGGCGGCTGCGCTACGCCGGGTCCACCACCAAGGACATCAAGGGCACCGTCAGCAAGAGTCTGCGCAAGAACCGTGCCCTGACCCGGATCAAGGACGCCAACGCCTCCCCCGAGCCCGTCACCAAGGGCCGGACGATCACCGTGAAGGGCGTGCTCCAGGAGCGCAAGCCCGGCACGTCGACCTGGAAGGCGTACGGCGACAAGAAGGTCCAGATCCTCTTCCGGCCCAAGGGCAAGAGCACCTGGTACCTGATGGCCACCGTCACCACGAAGACGAGCGGATCCTTCAGCAAGGGCTTCAAGGCCCAGCAGGACGGCACCTGGGTGCCCGTCTTCCTGTACCCCGACAGCAAGCACTTCGTGGGCAGCGGCACGGAGGACTACGTCGACGTGCGGTGACGTGAACGGGGAGTGCGGGAGGGGGCGGGCCCAAAAGGGTTCGCCCCTTCTTTGTGCGGGATGAGATCCTGGATCGCGTATGTCTACGCATCCCGCCCCCGGTGCCCCGGCCCTCGGCACAATCGCCCCTCGCCTGACCGAGCTCTCCCTGCGCGACGCGCAGCGACTCGGGCGCAGGCTCGAAGGCGCGCGCAAGATCCGCAAGCCCGAAGCACGGGCCGCCGTGCTCGCCGAGATCGAGGGCGAGGTCGCGAGGGCCGAGGAGCGGATGGCCAAGCGGCGCGGACGTGTGCCCGCCGTCAGCTATCCCGAGCAGCTGCCCGTCAGCCAGAAGAAGGCCGAGATCGCGGACGCCATCCGGGATCACCAGGTCGTGATCGTCGCGGGTGAGACCGGGTCGGGCAAGACGACCCAGATCCCGAAGATCTGTCTGGAGCTGGGCCGTGGCGTCCGCGGCATGATCGGGCACACCCAGCCCCGTCGTATCGCCGCCCGTACCGTGGCCGAGCGGGTCGCCGAGGAGCTGGACACGCCGCTCGGTGAGGCCGTCGGCTGGAAGGTGCGGTTCACCGACCAGGTGAACCCGGACGGCACCTTCATCAAGCTGATGACGGACGGCATCCTGCTCGCCGAGATCCAGACCGACCGTGAGCTGCGCGCCTACGACACGATCATCATCGACGAGGCTCACGAGCGGTCCCTCAACATCGACTTCCTGCTGGGCTACCTCGCCCAGCTGCTGCCGAAGCGGCCCGACCTCAAGGTCGTCATCACCTCGGCGACCATCGATCCCGAGCGGTTCTCCCGGCACTTCGGTGAGGCGCCGATCGTCGAGGTCAGCGGCCGGACCTATCCCGTCGAGGTCCGCTACCGCCCGCTCCTCGAAGAGGACTCCGAGGACTCCGACCGCGACCAGATCACCGCGATCTGCGATGCCGTCGAGGAGCTCCAGTCCGAGGGCAAGGGCGACATCCTGGTCTTCCTCTCCGGTGAGCGGGAGATCCGGGACACCGCGGACGCACTCAACAAGAAGAACTACCGGTTCACCGAGGTCCTCCCGCTGTACGCCCGGCTCTCGCACGCCGAGCAGCATCGCGTGTTCCAGCAGCACACGGGGCGCAGGATCGTTCTGGCTACGAACGTCGCCGAGACCTCGCTGACCGTCCCCGGCATCAAGTACGTCATCGACCCCGGCTTCGCCCGGATCAGCCGCTACAGCCACCGCACCAAGGTCCAGCGGCTCCCCATCGAGGCGATCTCGCAGGCCAGCGCCAACCAGCGCAAGGGCCGCTGCGGCCGTACCTCCGACGGCATCTGCATCCGGCTCTACACCGAAGAGGACTTCGAGGCCCGCCCCGAGTTCACGGACGCGGAGATCCTCCGTACGAACCTGGCCTCCGTCATCCTCCAGATGACCGCGGCCGGCCTCGGCGACATCGAGAAGTTCCCCTTCATCGACCCGCCGGACCACCGCAACATCCGCGACGGCGTGCAGCTGCTGCAGGAGCTCAACGCCCTTGACCCGGCGCAGAAGGACGCGCGCAAGCGGCTCACCGAGACCGGCCGCAAGCTCGCCCAGCTGCCCGTCGACCCGCGCCTGGCCCGCATGGTCCTGGAGGCCGACAAGAACGGCTGTGTCCGCGAGGTCATGGTCATAGCCGCCGCCCTGTCCATCCAGGACCCGCGCGAGCGCCCCGCCGACAAACAGGCCCAGGCCGACCAGCAGCACGCCCGCTTCAAGGACGAGACCAGCGACTTCCTCGCCTACCTCAATCTGTGGCGGTACGTGCGCGAGCAGCAGAAGGAGCGCGGCTCCTCGTCCTTCCGCCGGATGTGCAAGCAGGAGTACCTCAACTTCCTGCGCATCCGTGAATGGCAGGACATCTACACCCAGCTGCGCACGGTCGCCAAGCAGATGGGCATCCACCTCAACGAGGACGACGCGCCCGACCAGAGCGTCCACGTCTCCCTCCTCGCCGGTCTGCTCTCGCACATCGGCATGAAGGACGTGAAGGACGGCAACAAGAACGAGTACCTGGGCGCCCGCAGCGCCAAGTTCGCGATCTTCCCCGGCTCGGCGCTCTTCAAGAAGCAGCCGCGGTTCGTGATGTCGGCCGAACTGGTGGAGACGTCGCGTCTCTGGGCCCGCGTCAACGCGAAGATCGAGCCGGAGTGGGTCGAGCCGCTCGCCGAGCACCTCCTGAAGCGAACGTACTCCGAACCGCACTGGGAGAAGGACCAGGCGGCCGTGATGGCGTACGAGAAGGTCACGCTGTACGGCGTCCCGATCGTCGCCCAGCGCAAGGTGAACTACGGCCGGATCGACCCGGAGGCGTCCCGCGAGCTTTTCATTCGCAACGCGCTCGTCGAGGGCGACTGGCGCACCCACCACAAGTTCTTCGCCGACAACCGCAAACTCCTCAGCGAAGTCGAGGAGTTGGAGCACCGGGCGCGGCGCCGGGACATCGTGGTCGACGACGAGACCCTCTTCGACTTCTACGAGCAGCGGGTGCCCGAGCACGTCGTGTCCGGCGCCCACTTCGACTCCTGGTGGAAGCACAAGCGGCATGAGCAGCCGGACTTCCTGGACTTCGAGCGGGAGATGCTCATCCGGGAGTCGGCGGAGGCGGTCACCAAGGACGACTATCCGGACTCGTGGCGGCAGGGGCCGCTCAAGTTCCGTGTGACGTACCAGTTCGAGCCGGGTGCGGACGCGGACGGTGTGACGGTCCACATCCCGCTCCAGGTGCTCAACCAGGTCACGGACGAGGGCTTCGACTGGCAGATCCCGGGACTGCGGGAAGAGGTGGTGACGGAGTTGATCCGTTCGCTGCCCAAGCCGATCCGCCGCAACTACGTACCGGCGCCGAACTTCGCGCAGCGCTTCCTGGCCACGGCGGTCCCCCTCCAGGAGCCGCTGACCGTCACCATGGCCCGTGAGCTCAAGCGGATGGTCGGGGTGCCCTTCGACGCCGAGGACTTCGACTGGTCGAAGGTCCCGGACCACCTGCGCATCACCTTCCGGATCGTCGACGAGCGGCGCCGCAACCTCGCCGAGGACAAGGACCTGGAGGCGCTGAAGCTCCGGCTGAGGCCGAAGGCGCGCCAGGCCCTCTCGCAGGCGGCCGCGGCGACGGCGGAACGCCAGGGCGGCGAGTCCCTGGAGCGCAAGGGCCTCACCGACTGGACCATCGGCTCCCTCACCCGCGTCTTCGAGACGCGCCGCGCCGGCCAGCCGGTGAAGGCGTACCCGGCGCTGGTGGACGACGGCGACACGGTCTCCGTACGCCTCTTCGACACGGAGGCGGAGCAGGCGGCGGCGATGTGGAAGGGCACGCGGCGGCTGGTCCTGCGCAACATCCCGGTGAACCCGGCGAAGTTCGCGTCGGACAAGCTGACGAACCCGCAGAAGCTGGCGCTCTCGGCGAACCCGCACGGCTCCATCCAGGGCCTGTTCGACGACTGCGCGATGGCGGCGGCGGACCGGCTGATCGCCGACTTCGGGGGGCCGGCGTGGGACGAGGAGTCGTACCGGAAGCTCTACGACAAGGTGCGTGCCGAGATCGTCGACACGACGGTCCGTACGGTCGGCCAGGTGCAGCAGGTCCTCGCCGCCTGGCAGGCCTGTGAGCGCCGCCTGAAGGCCGTACGCAGCCCCGCGCTGCTGGCGAACCTCCAGGACGTACGCAAGCAGCTGGACGCCCTCGTGAAGCCGGGCTTCGTGACGGAGACGGGTCTGCGTCGGCTGGCGGACCTGATGCGCTACCTGGTCGCGGCGGACCGGCGCCTCCAGCAGATGCCGACGAACGTCCAGCGGGACACCACGCGCATGGAGAAGGTCCACGAGATGCAGGACGAGTACGCCTGGCTCCTGGAGCAGATGCCCCAGGGCCGCCCGGTCCCCTCCTCCGTGCTGGACATCCGCTGGATGATCGAGGAACTCCGGGTCAGCTATTTCGCCCACGCGCTGGGCACGGCGTACCCCGTCTCGGACAAGCGGATCGTGAAGGCGATCGACGCCGCCGCCCCGTAACCGCCCCCGCACACTGGGTGAGTTCGCGCACGGGGCTCACCCTCCTGTACAGTCCTTCTCGCAGCGCAACGCAGCAATAAGCGCCGCGAAACCTGGTCCTGTGGAGCAGCTTGGAGTGCTCGCCACCCTGTCAAGGTGGAGGCCGCGGGTTCAAATCCCGTCAGGACCGCAGTGAAGCAAGAAGGCCCGCACCCACCAAGGGTGCGGGCCTTCTTCGTGCCCGCCGCGAACCAACCCGCTCGCCAGCCTGTCAAGGTGGAGGCCGCGCCCGCGGCGGAGCCGCAATCGGGTACAGCAAATCCCGTCAGGACCGCCATAGGGAGCCCGGATCTTCGGATCCGGGCTCTTTTGCGTTCCCTGCCGCCCATGCCGTCTTGACGGGGTCACATTCGCTCGGTACTCCAGAAACCAGGGCCTGTTCCCCTGTGTGACCCCTGGAGGTGGCGTATGGCGGCTTCGGCCAGGCACGAGACGCGGGCGTTGCTCCGTGCGCATCTGTCGTCGGCCGCTACCTCCTATCGCCGCCATCTGACGCGGCACTGCCCGATCTGCCATCAGCTGCTGCGGCTGGCCATGGACTCCGCCCCACGGGCCGACGAGGCCGGTGGAGAGGTCGCCGAGGACGAGAGCCCCTCGCCCGCGTGACCACCGGGCGACCCCAACGGCCGTACGGACGCGGGGCGGTGGAACGCGAGCCTCCTCTAGCGCACATGCGCCAGAGGCAACAAGGACCCTGGCATGTGACGGGTGTCACCGCATGAGTTTCTGAAATCGCGGTACTTACGCCTCACCTACAACTGGTCAATTTAATATGTGCAATTGCACCAGCCCGCAGGGCCGACCGGTCGGTACGTCGGCAGCCGTCCACAGGAGATCCGACACCCCTCCCCAGACTCCGACAAGCCCGCTCACAGCGGCACGCGCCGGCCCACATCCCGCACGTGGAACGCACAAAAAAATCGCGCTGGACTCGGCGGAGTCCAGCGCGATCGACGACGCACCCTGTGACGTTCTGGGATGAGCTTGGGCGTGGGTTCTGTTGGGGCAGTACCCGCGTCGCTTGGAGCTTGGTCACGGACACCTCGGCACGTTGGGGGACCTGCCGGTTTGTCCGTTATTCAGTTGGTTCAGGCCTCGCTGCGCTGCTGGGGGATGCCCGCGAGCAGTGCGCGGACCTCCGCCTCGCGGTAGCGGCGGTGCCCGCCGAGCGTACGGATGGACGTGAGCTTCCCAGCCTTCGCCCACCGCGTGACCGTCTTAGGGTCGACGCGGAACATCGTGGCGACCTCAGCCGGGGTCAGCAGCGGCTCGGCATCAGGGGTGCGAGCGGTCATGAGCGGCCTCCTCGGGAGAACCGAACCTTCTCGGTTCTTTCCTCTAAATTCTGCACCTTGACCCGCGTTGCCCGAAATGGCGGACGCGAGTCGAGTCGGTTATAGGACGAACGGCTTGTCCTCGGCACTACAACTACACCATCTGTCCAGCCTCGTCGGCCAAACCGATGGAATTGCCCCCCAGGTGTTCATCGGCGACAGAGGCCGATGGACCATGCCATAGCGGACAGTCACGCCACTGTGACGATCAGTCACAGAGCGATCAGGAGTCACCAGACCCCCCAAAGCGGAACCTCCCCCGGGCCCCTTGTCCTATTTTGGCATGAGGAGGGGGAAGAGATGCAAGAGCCGGGTACGTGCGGTCCGTCACGCTTGACACACAGTGAGGCGTACGCCCGGATCGGGACCTACGTCCCTTGTTGGCGGAGCATCAGGGGAAACTTGGTGACACCTTGACCGAGGACGAAACCCCAAAACGGGCGTCAGGTCAAACGCCAGTTCGTGACCAAAGTGACCCAGGGCACACTCAGTTCACGGAACACCTAGTTCGCGGAGCGCCGGTCCCGCACCGACCGCCACCGCTCCACGAGCCGTGCGTACGCCTCTCCCGCGGCCGCCCCGTCACCGATCCGCAGGGCCTCGATCCCCGCGGCCACGTCGGCCGCCGAGTGGTCGTCCTCGAGCTCGCCGGGCGGCAGGGTGTGCACCAGACCGCCGTAGTCCAGCTCGACGTGCGAGCGCGGGTGGAACTCCTCCAGCCAGCGCCCCACGTCCACCAGACCGTCGGTGAGCGGCCCCTCGTCGACGGTGTCCTTCAGGGTCCGCAGGGCCCGCGCCACCCGCCGCCGGGCCTGCACCATCGGCGTCCGGTAGCGCAGCGTCGGCGGGATCTCGCCCGAGCCCTTGTCGAAGGACCGCTCCTCGTCGGCCACCAGCACGAACCAGTGCAGCGGCACCTGCCAGGTCGAGGTGCGGATCCAGGGCCGGGCGTCGGGGTTGCGGACCAGCCAGCGCTCGTGGTCCTGGGCCGCCTGGCGCCGTAGGACCTCCGGCAGCACCGCGTCCAGGACCGGCTTCGGCAGCTCCTCGGGCAGCTCCTGGAGCGCCAGCCAGCCACGCAGCCGGGTCCGCCAGGGACAGACGCAGACCACCCCGTCCACGTCCAGCACGAACGCGTCGGCGCTCTCGTGCACCGGCACCGGGATCGGCGGGGTGGGCAGCAAGTCGGCCAGGGAGCGGCGCAGTTCGTCCTGGTACGAGGGGCGGTCGGGGCGGCGGGCGTAGCGCGTCCAGTGGCCGCGCTCCGGCTCCGGGAAGGCCGCCAGCGGCTCGTACACGCGCAGATAGGTCGCGTACGGGACGACCACCGAGGACACCTTGGGCACGCCTGCTCCCTCCCCCGCCCACTGCCAGGAAAACCTGCGGAACCCGCCCACAAACGAGCGGGAAATCTATGCAAATCGTCCCACGGACGCACTCCGCCGGTAGGTGATCCTGAGCACGGCGCCGTAGGCAGCGGCACCCAGGCTCTAATCTCATGCTCACAGCGCCCGCCACCCTTACGGGAGCTGGTCCCAACCGCCGCTCTTTACCCAGGAGTCACCACAGTGACCGACGTATCAGCCGGCGTCCTGCACACCCTGTTCCACTCGGACCAGGGCGGTCATGAGCAAGTCGTGCTCTGCCAGGACCGTGCCAGCGGCCTCAAGGCCGTCATCGCCATCCACTCCACCGCGCTGGGCCCCGCGCTCGGCGGCACGCGCTTCTACCCGTACGCGACCGAGGAGGAGGCCGTCGCCGACGCCCTGAACCTCGCGCGCGGGATGTCGTACAAGAACGCCATGGCCGGACTGGACCACGGCGGTGGCAAAGCCGTGATCATCGGCGACCCGGACACCGTCAAGACCGAGGAGCTGCTGCTCGCCTACGGCCGGTTCGTGGCCTCGCTCGGCGGGCGCTACGTCACCGCCTGCGACGTCGGTACGTACGTGGCCGACATGGACGTCGTGGCGCGCGAGTGCCGCTGGACGACCGGGCGTTCCCCCGAGAACGGCGGCGCCGGCGACTCCTCCGTGCTGACGTCCTTCGGCGTCTACCAGGGCATGCGCGCCTCCGCCCAGCACCTGTGGGGCAGCCCCTCGCTGGCCGGGCGGAAGGTCGGCATCGCGGGCGTCGGCAAGGTCGGCCACCACCTGGTGGAGCACCTGCGGGCGGAGGGCGCCGAGGTCGTGATCACGGACGTGCGTGAGGAGGCCGTGGGGCGGATCCTCGCCGCGCATCCGACGGGTGTGACGGCCGTCGCCGACACCGCGACCCTGATCCGCGCCGAGGGCCTCGACATCTACGCCCCCTGCGCGCTCGGCGGCGCCCTCAACGACGACACCGTCCCGGCGCTGACCGCCAAGGTGGTCTGCGGCGCCGCCAACAACCAGCTCGCCCACCCGGGCGTGGAGAAGGACCTCGCCGACCGCGGGATCCTCTACGCGCCGGACTACGTGGTGAACGCCGGCGGGGTCATCCAGGTCGCCGACGAACTGCACGGCTTCGACTTCGAGCGGTGCAAGGCGAAGGCGGCGAGGATCTACGACACCACGCTCGCCATATTCGCACGTGCGAAGGCCGACGGAATCCCGCCGGCCGCCGCGGCCGACCGGATCGCCGAGCAGCGGATGCACGAGGCGGCGGCGGCCCGCAGGGCGCGCTGATCGGGCGTCCGCGGCCCCCTGGCCGGTACCCGCCGACGGGCACTTAGAGAGAACTCTCACGTTCGTCGGCGGGTCGGCCGCCAAGAAGTGGTTAAAATCGCGGTTGACCAGCAGGGAAAGGGCACTCTGAGGGTCGAGGGTCCCGGCACGTACTGCGGGCGACGTACCGTACGGGCGTGGGCTCAGGTACCGTGGAAGCCCTACGGACCGGTCTCTCTGCGGAGAGCCCGTTCCAGATCATGAACGCGTGTCAAGACTCTGGGGCCGTCGAGCCCCGTATCCGAGGGGGTCGAGCCATGGGGCGCGGCCGGGCAAAGGCCAAGCAGACGAAGGTCGCCCGCCAGCTGAAGTACAGCAGCGGCGGGACTGACCTCTCGCGTCTGGCCAATGAGCTGGGCGCTTCGACTTCGAACCAACCGCCGAATGGCGAGCCGTTCGAGGACGACGAGGACGAAGACGACCCGTACTCCCAGTACGCGGATCTCTATAACGACGACGATGAGGACGAGGACGACGAGTCCGGTCCCACGTCTCAACGCCGCGGCGCTTGACGCTCCAGCTGCGCTTCACCCGGTCCGATGTGGTCCACACCACCGGACCGGGTTTTGCGCTGCCGTCAGGATCTCCGCGGCGTCACGCTGTCGGGCGCTCTAGATCGAGTAGGTGCTGACCAGCTCGGCGCCCGTGGTGTGGTCGCCGCGCTCCGTGATCTCGCCGGCCACCCAGGCCTCGACCCCGCGGTCGGCCAGGGTCCTCAGCGCCACGTCGGCCGACTCCTCGGGGACGATGGCGATCATGCCGACGCCCATGTTGAGGGTCTTCTCCAGCTCCAGGCGCTCGACCTGACCCGTCCTGCCGACGAGGTCGAAGATCGGGTCCGGGGTCCAGGTGGAGCGGTCGACGATCGCGTGCAGCCCGTCCGGGATCACGCGGGCCAGGTTGGCCGCGAGACCGCCTCCCGTGACGTGGCTGTACGCGTGCACGTCGGTGGTGCGGGTGAGCGCCAGGCAGTCCAGCGAGTAGATCTTGGTGGGCTCCAGGAGCTCCTCGCCGAGAGTGCGGCCGAGCTCCTCGATCCGGGCGTCCAGGGACAGACCCGCCTCGTTCAGCAGGACGTGGCGGACGAGCGAGTACCCGTTCGAGTGAAGACCGGACGACGCCATGGCGATGACCGCGTCACCCGTACGGATACGATCCGGGCCCAGCAGCCGGTCGGCCTCCACGACGCCCGTACCGGCGCCGGCGACGTCGAAGTCGTCCGGACCCAGCAGACCGGGGTGTTCGGCCGTCTCGCCGCCCACCAGGGCGCAGCCGGCGAGGACACAGCCCTCGGCGATGCCCTTGACGATCGCGGCGACCCGCTCGGGGTGGACCTTGCCGACGCAGATGTAGTCGGTCATGAACAGCGGCTCGGCACCGCACACCACGATGTCATCCATGACCATCGCGACCAGGTCGTGGCCGATCGTGTCGTAGACGCCCAGCTGGCGCGCGATGTCGACCTTCGTGCCGACGCCGTCGGTCGCGGAGGCGAGGAGGGGCCGCTCGTAGTTCTTGAGGGCGGAGGCGTCGAAGAGGCCGGCGAAACCGCCGAGGCCGCCGAGGACCTCGGGGCGCTGGGTCTTCTTCACCCACTCCTTCATGAGTTCTACGGCGCGGTCTCCCGCTTCGATGTCGACGCCCGCGGCTGCGTAGCTGGCACCAGTTGTCTCAGACATGACGGTGAGAACTTTCGTGTCGTACTGCAGGTATTACGGGCGACGGATCGCGTCGGCCGCCGCCGTGGCCGCCGGGCCGGCGGCCAGTTCGGTCTCCAGGAGCTGCTTGCCGAGCAGCTCGGGGTCCGGGAGCTCCATCGGGTACTCGCCGTCGAAGCAGGCGCGGCAGAGGTTCGGCTTGGCGATGGTGGTCGCCTCGATCATGCCGTCGAGGGAGATGTACGCCAGGGAGTCGGCGCCCAGCGAGACGCCGATCTCGTCGATGGTCATGCCGTTGGCGATGAGCTCGGCACGGGTCGCGAAATCTATGCCGAAGAAGCAGGGCCACTTCACGGGCGGGGAGGAGATCCGGATGTGGACCTCGGCCGCCCCGGCCTCGCGGAGCATCCGCACCAGGGCCCGCTGGGTGTTGCCGCGCACGATCGAGTCGTCGACGACGACCAGGCGCTTGCCCTTGATGACTTCCTTCAGCGGGTTCAGCTTCAGACGGATGCCGAGCTGTCGGATCGTCTGCGAGGGCTGGATGAACGTACGACCGACGTACGCGTTCTTCACCAGACCCGCGCCGAACGGGATTCCGCTCGCCTCCGCGTAACCGATCGCGGCCGGGGTGCCTGACTCCGGGGTCGCTATGACCAGATCGGCCTCGACCGGGGCTTCCTTCGCCAGCTTGCGGCCCATCTCCACACGGGAGAGGTACACGTTGCGGCCGGCGATGTCGGTGTCGGGTCGGGCCAGGTACACGTACTCGAAGACACAGCCCTTGGGCTTTGCTTCCGCGAAGCGGGAGCTGCGCAGACCGTTCTCGTCGATGGCGATGAACTCGCCCGGCTCGATCTCCCGGACGAAGCTCGCGCCGCAGATGTCGAGGGCGGCGCCCTCGGAGGCGACGACCCAGCCGCGCTCCAGCCGGCCGAGCACCAGCGGGCGGATGCCCTGCGGGTCGCGGGCGGCGTAGAGGGTGTGCTCGTTCATGAAGACGAGGGAGAACGCGCCGCGGACCTGGGGGAGGACCTTCGGGGAGGCTTCCTCGATGGTCAGCGGCTTGCCGTCGTCGTCGACCTGGGCCGCGAGGAGCGCGGTGAGCAGGTCGGTGTCGTTGGTGGCGGCCACCCGGGTCGAGCGGCCGTTGGTGTCCTTGGGGAGGTCGGCGACCATCTCGGCGAGCTGCGCCGTGTTGACCAGGTTGCCGTTGTGGCCGAGCGCGATCGAGCCGTGCGCGGTGGCACGGAACGTCGGCTGGGCGTTCTCCCAGACAGAGGCGCCGGTGGTCGAGTAGCGGGCGTGACCGACCGCGATATGACCCTGGAGCGAACCGAGAGAGGTCTCGTCGAAGACCTGGGAAACGAGCCCCATGTCCTTGAAGACGAGGATCTGGGAGCCGTTGCTGACCGCGATACCCGCGGATTCCTGGCCCCGATGCTGGAGGGCGTAGAGCCCGAAGTAAGTGAGCTTGGCGACCTCTTCACCCGGGGCCCAGACCCCGAAGACGCCGCAAGCGTCCTGGGGGCCTTTCTCGCCGGGGAGCAGATCATGATTGAGTCGACCGTCACCACGTGGCACGTTCCCGAGTGTAGGCGAGGTCGACCACTGGTCCGAATTGGGGATACGTGCCTTTGTTGCACCACCGGGCGGCGACCGCTTTGGCGGTTTTTTCGTTTTGGCTGGTCAGCGCGGTGGATCGACGGCCCTCCGGATATATGAGTGAGGTGTCGCACACCTCTCAGCCGGTGGACTCGGGGGCCTCGGTCAGGCGCACGGTGTCTCCGCCCGCGGTGGTGAGCGTGAGGTGGTCGTCGGTGACGGCGGTCTTCAGGGCGCCGCCGACGAGGGTGTCGGAGAGGGTCCGCTCGAAGGTCATGACCGGCTTCTCGCAGGCCATCCTGGTGGTCGTGGCGTGGCTGAGCCGGATGGTGCCGTCCTCGGCGGTGGTGACCTTGGCGTTGAAGTGGTTGCAGCCGTAGCTGCCGGCGGCCTTGCCGTCCTCCAACTCCACGTTCGCCCCGTCCGGCGCCTTGTGGGTCCTGCCGTCCACGGTGACGCTGTCGACGCTCCAGTGGACGCCGGTGACGGGTTTCTCGGCGCCGACCGAACCGCTGCCCGCCTTGTCGGTGCCGCAGGCCGCGGCGAGCGGGAGCACGGTCAGGACCACGAGGATCAGTCGCTGTTTGTCCATGCCGATGGGACGGGAGGGACGGGGGACCGGTTCCTTGCCGGCGACCGGTTCACCCCATCAGGGGCAGCAACCCGCCGAGATCCGCCCGCTCCCCGCTGGCACTGACCTTCGCGTCCTCGATCGCCTCCGACCACGCCACCCGTCCCGTCGCGAGCCGGATCCAGGTCAGCGGGTCGGTCTCCACGACGTTGGGCGGGGTGCCGCGGGTGTGCCGGAGCCCCTCGACGCACTGCACGACGGCGTACGGCGGGATCCGCACCTCGGTCGAGCCGCCGGGGGCCTTCGCGGCGAGGGCGTCGGCGAGGAGGCGGGTGCAGGCGGCCAGGGCCTGACGGTCGTACGGGATGTCCAGGCCCGGCACCGCGGCGTTCAGGTCGTCGGTGTGGACGACGAGTTCGACGGTGCGGGTGACCAGGTAGTCGGCGAGGGTCATGGCGCCGGTGCGGCTGCCGATGAGGCGGTCGCCGGGGGTCTGCGCGAGCTGGTGCGCGAAGCGGTCCTCGGTGTCGGCGTACAGGGCGTCGAGGTCGGGGTGGGCGGCGGCGAGGTCGCGGGTGCCGTCGTCGATGTCGTCCGCCCGGGGGGCGGTGGTGGAGGGCCACTCCAGGAGGGTCAGTGCGGGCTTCTCCGGCTCGTCGCGCTCCAGGCCGCGGCTGATGGCGTCGACGGCCATCGTGATGTGCGCGGCCAGCTCGCGGACGGTCCAGTCACCGAGGCGGGTGGGGCTCGCGAGCTGTTCCTCGCTCAGCGTGCCGACGGCCTGCCGTACGTGCCCGAACTGGGTGAGCACCGCGGTGCGGATCTTCGCGGGGTCGTAGGTGCGGGCGCGCTTCTTGGCCGGTGGCATGTGATCAAGCCTAGGCGGGGCGGTGGTGCGAGGTGGCGTGCATCGAGGATCTCGCGGTGGTGGGGGTTGCGGGCGTCGTGCGGGCGCGCCCTCGGTTTCCTCGCCCTCGCCGCCCCTACCCGTCCCGTCCTCCAGGGGCGTGCCGCCCCTTCGACCCCGCCCCCAGGGGGCTCCGCCCCCTGGACCCCCATCGGCCCGAAGGGCCTCGTCCTCAAACGCCGGACGGGCTGAGGTGGGCAGAAGTCAACACGAGTGAATGCCCCGGCCGTTGGACGGCCGGGGCCTTCAACTCCGTGTGCACGAAAGGCTTTACGCCAGCAGCGCCGGGATCGTCTCCTCGTGCGCCGTGCGCAGTTCCTCCAGCGACAGCTCGAACTCGCCCTGGAGCTCGATCGTGTCCCCGTCCACGACACCGATGCGGGTGACCGGCAGGCCGCGCGCACCGCACATGTCGTTGAAGCGGAGCTCCTCGGAGCGCGGCACGGCGACGACCGCGCGTCCCGCCGACTCGGAGAAGAGGAGGGTGAAGGCGTCGAGCCCGTCCGGTACGACCAGACGCGCGCCCTTGCCGCCGAGCAGCGCCGACTCCACGACCGCCTGGATCAGGCCGCCGTCGGAGAGGTCGTGCGCGGAGTCGATCATGCCGTCGCGGGAGGCGGAGATCAGGATCTCGGCCAGCAGCCGCTCACGCTCCAGGTCGACCTTCGGGGGAAGGCCGCCGAGGTGGTCGTGGACGACCTGCGACCAGGCCGAACCGCCGAACTCCTCACGCGTCTCGCCGAGGAGGTACAGCAGCTGGCCCTCCTCCTGGAAGGCGACCGGCGTGCGGCGGGCGACGTCGTCGATGACACCCAGGACCGCGACCACGGGGGTCGGGTGGATGGCCACCTCGCCCGTCTGGTTGTAGAGCGAGACATTGCCGCCGGTCACCGGGGTGCCCAACTGCTGGCAGGCGTCGGCCAGTCCACGGATGGCCTCCGCGAACTGCCACATGACGGCCGGGTCCTCGGGCGAGCCGAAGTTCAGGCAGTCCGACACCGCGAGCGGCTTGGCTCCCGTCGTGGCGACGTTGCGGTACGCCTCCGAGAGCGCCAGCTGGGCGCCCGCGTACGGGTCCAGCTTCGCGTAGCGGCCGTTGCCGTCCGTCGCGATGGCGACGCCGAGGCCGGTCTCCTCGTCGATGCGGATCATGCCCGAGTCCTCGGGCTGGGCCAGCACCGTGTTGCCCTGCACGAAGTGGTCGTACTGCGAGGTGATCCACTTCTTGGAGGCCTGGTTGGGGGAGCTCACCAGCTGGAGGACCTGCTGCTTGAGCTCGTCGCTCGAAGCGGGCCGCGGCAGCTTGTTCGCGTCGTCCGCCTGGAGCTCGTCCTGCCAGGACGGGCGCGCGTAGGGGCGCTCGTAGACCGGACCGTCGTGCGCGACCGTGCGCGGGTCGACGTCGACGATCTTGCCGCCGTGCCAGTAGATCTCCAGGCGGTCGCCGTCGGTCACCTCACCGATGACGGTGGCGATGACGTCCCACTTCTCGCAGATCTCCAGGAACCGGTCGACCTTCTCCGGCTCGACGACCGCGCACATGCGTTCCTGCGACTCGCTCATGAGGATTTCCTCGGGCGAGAGCGTGGAGTCACGCAGCGGTACGTCGTCCAGCGTCACGCGCATGCCGCCGGAGCCGTTGGAGGCCAGTTCGGAGGTGGCACAGGACAGACCGGCCGCGCCGAGGTCCTGGATGCCGACGACCAGCTTCTCCTTGAAGGCCTCCAGGGTGCACTCGATGAGGAGCTTCTCCTGGAAGGGGTCGCCGACCTGGACCGCGGGGCGCTTCGAGGGCTTGGCGTCGTCGAAGGTCTCGGAGGCCAGGATCGAGGCGCCGCCGATACCGTCACCGCCGGTCCGGGCCCCGTACAGGATGACCTTGTTGCCCGAGCCGGACGCCTTCGCGAGGTGGATGTCCTCGTGCCGCATGACGCCGATGGCACCGGCGTTGACCAGCGGGTTGCCCTGGTAGCAGGAGTCGAAGACGACCTCGCCGCCGATGTTGGGCAGGCCGAGGCAGTTGCCGTAGCCGCCGATGCCCGCCACGACACCCGGCAGCACGCGCTTGGTGTCGGGGTGGTCGGCCGCGCCGAACCGCAGCGGGTCCACGACCGCGACCGGGCGCGCGCCCATCGCGATGATGTCGCGGACGATGCCGCCGACACCGGTGGCCGCACCCTGGTAGGGCTCGACGTACGACGGGTGGTTGTGCGACTCGACCTTGAAGGTGACCGCGTAGCCCTGGCCGACGTCCACGACGCCCGCGTTCTCGCCGATGCCCACGAGCAGCGCGTCGGACTGGGGGGCCTTCTCGCCGAACTGGCGGAGGTGGACCTTCGAGGACTTGTAGGAGCAGTGCTCGGACCACATGACCGAGTACATGGCGAGCTCGGCACCGGTGGGCCGGCGGCCGAGGATCTCCACGACCCGCTCGTACTCGTCCTTCTTCAGACCGAGTTCGGCCCAGGGCAGCTCGACGTCGGGGGTCGCGGCCGCGTGCTCGACCGTGTCCAGAGGCGTCCGGCTCATGCGTTGACCAGCTTCTTGAGGATCGAGGTGAAGAAGGGGAGGCCGTCGGTGCGGCCGGAGCCGATGAGCGGCTCGACGGCGTGCTCCGGGTGCGGCATGAGGCCTACGACGTTCCCGGCCTCGTTGGTGATGCCGGCGATGTCGCGGAGCGAGCCGTTCGGGTTGAAGTCGACGTACCGGAAGGCGACACGGCCCTCGGCCTCGAGCTTGTCGAGGGTGTACTCGTCGGCGACGTACCGGCCGTCCATGTTCTTCAGCGGGATGTGGATCTCCTGGCCGGACTCGTAGTCGGCGGTCCAGGCGGTCTCCGCGTTCTCCACCCGCAGCTTCTGGTCGCGGCAGATGAAGTGGAGGTGGTCGTTGCCGAGCATCCCGCCCGGGAGGAGGTGGGCCTCGGTGAGGATCTGGAAGCCGTTGCAGATACCGAGGACCGGGAGCCCGGCCTTCGCCTGCTCGATGACCGTCTCCATCACCGGCGAGAAGCGGGAGATGGCGCCGGCCCGCAGATAGTCGCCGTAGGAGAAACCGCCGGGCAGCACCACGGCGTCGACCTGGTGGAGGTCCTTGTCCTTGTGCCAGAGGGCGACCGGTTCGGCACCCGCGAGGCGGATCGCGCGCTGGGTGTCCCGGTCATCGAGACTCCCCGGGAAAGTGACGACGCCAATACGAGCGGTCACTTCGCGGCCTCCGCGACTTCTTCCACCTTCACGGTGAAGTCCTCGATCACGGTGTTGGCGAGGAAGGATTCCGCAAGATCGTGGATGCGGGCGAGCGCGGCCTCGTCGACCGGTCCGTCAACTTCCAGTTCGAATCGCTTTCCCTGACGTACGTCGGAGATGCCTTCGAAACCCAGACGCGGCAGTGCGCGCTGCACCGCCTGGCCCTGGGGGTCGAGGATCTCCGGCTTGAGCATGACGTCGACTACGACGCGTGCCACTGGCACTCCCGGTGTGTGGTGCTGAGCAAGGTTCCTGAAGGTCTCTGTCCAACAGTGTCTTCAGGCAGTGTCTTCAGACTACCCGCACAAAATTTCTACGCGCGTCGACTTGTAGGAAACTACGTGACTGCCGTCACGATCCGGTATCAACGGCTGTGTTCACGAAAATTTCCAGGAAAGATCCCCGATCGACACCCGATACCTATTGCGCTCAGACACGCGGAAGGATTTAGTCGGGCTTCCCATTGCATTGTCGGGCACTGTACAAATGAATTGGCAAGTGCCGTATGAAGGGACCGATATTCGTGGCGCAGAAGGTCGTGGTCACTCTCTCTGACGACATCGACGGCTCGGAAGCGGCGGAAACGATCGCCTTCGGACTTGATGGCAAGTCGTACGAGATCGACCTGAATCAAGCGAATGCCAAGAAACTGCGTAAGGCGCTCGAGCCCTACGTGGACGCTGGCCGCAAGCGGTCGAAGTCCGGCAAGGCCTACCGGCAGACGGAGGTCGCCCCCGACCCGGCGGCCGTCCGCGCCTGGGCGCAGGCGAACAAGATGGACGTCCCCGCGCGCGGCCGTATCCCCAAGAAGGTCTACGAGGCGTTCGCCGCGGCGCAGTGACAGCTCACAGGGCGTCCTCAGGGTCCGTCAGCGGGCCTTGAGGACAACCGACTTGCGTTGCACCCCACCTGGTCGGCTAGAGTCTGGAGCACGCCGAGGGGCGGGGACGGAAAAGCCCAGCCCACGGAGTACATGCGGGTGTAGTTCAGTAGCAGAACATCCCCCTTCCAGGGGGAAGGCGCAGTGTGCAATTCCTGTCACCCGCTCTGCATCACCATCTGACCACTGTTGTGGATCAGGTAGGATGGTGTCCGCGCCGATCGGTGAGAGCCGGTCGGATGCAATGCGAACGTAGCTCAGTTGGTAGAGCGCAACCTTGCCAAGGTTGAGGTCGCGAGTTCGAACCTCGTCGTTCGCTCTTGATGTGAAGGCCCCCCGGCTTCTGTCGGGGGGCCTTTTCGTTGGTTGGCGTACCCCTGACATTTGTCATGCCGAGCGATGACAGCGCGCACTGCTTCCGGGCCCGGGGCGCCGAGATGCTGGGACCATGAACACGAACGTGATTGAGGTCACCGACCTGCGACGCGTCTACGGGGGCGGGTTCGAAGCGGTCCGCGGGATCAGCTTCTCCGTGGCCCGGGGCGAGATCTTCGCCCTGCTCGGCACCAACGGGGCCGGCAAGACATCGACCGTGGAACTCCTGGAGGGGCTCGCCCGGCCGACCGGCGGCCGGGCGCGGGTGCTCGGGCACGATCCCTACGAGGAGCGGGCCGTCGTCAGGCCGCGGACCGGCGTGATGCTCCAGGAGGGCGGGTTTCCGTCCGAGCTCACCGTCGCCGAGACCGCCCGGATGTGGGCGGGGTGCGTGAGCGGGGCGCGGCCCGCGCTGGAGGCGCTGGAGCTCGTCGGGCTCGCGCGGCGGGCCGACGTACGGGTGAAGCAGCTGTCCGGCGGTGAGCGGCGGCGCCTGGACCTGGGGCTCGCGCTGCTCGGGAACCCGGAGGTGCTGTTCCTGGACGAGCCGACGACCGGGCTCGACGCCGAAGGGCGCCGGGACACCTGGGAGCTGGTCCGGGCGCTGCGCGACGGCGGTACGACGGTGCTGCTGACCACGCACTACCTGGAGGAGGCCGAGGGCCTCGCCGACCGGCTCGCCATCCTGCACGAGGGGCGGATCGCGGTCACCGGGACACCGGCCGAGGTGACGGCCGGACAGCCCTCGCGGATCTCCTTCGAACTGCCCGAAGGGTACTTCGTGGGCGATCTGCCGCCGCTCGGAGAGCTGGGGGTGCTGTCCCACGAGATCGACGGCCGGGTCGTACGGCTGCGGACGCGGGAGCTGCAGCGGGCGGCGACGGGGCTGCTGGTGTGGGCTTCGGGGGCGGAGGTCGAGCTGCGGGGGCTCGATGTGCGGTCGGCTTCGCTGGAGGAGGCGTTTCTCGGGATCGCGCAGGGGTTCCAGACGAAGGAGAAGGTGGCATGAGCGGGACGATCACCACCCCGTCGGGCCGGCTGACGGCACTGGCCCGTGCCGAGGCGACACTGCTCGGACGCAGCAGGGGAACGCTCGTAGCGGCTCTGTTCGTACCGCTGGTCCTTCCGTTCAGCGTGTGGTCGGCGACCAAGGACATGGACCTCGAGAAGTCCGGCCTCACCCCCGGCACCGTCGTCCTGCCCGCCGCCATCGGGTTCTCGCTGATCTTCGCGGTGTACGGAGCGCTCGTCGGTGTCTTCACCGCCCGGCGCGAGGAACTCGTCCTCAAGCGGCTGCGCACCGGTGAACTGCGGGACAACGAGATCCTCGCGGGATCCGCCCTCCCGGCCGTTGTCACGGGCCTCGCGCAGTCCGTCCTCCTGGCGGTCGGCTGCACGGTCCTGCTCGACGTCCCCGCGCCCCGCGCGCCCCATCTCGCGGTACTGGCCCTGCTCCTGGGGCTGGTGCTGTGCGCCCTGCTCGCGGCGGTGACCTCGGCGTTCACGCGTACCACCGAGAGCGCCCAGGTCACCACGCTGCCCATGATGTTCGTCTCGATGTTCGGCTCCGGCATGGCCGTCCCGCTGGAGGTCCTGCCCGACCGCATGGCGTCGGTGTGCGAACTGCTCCCGCTGACTCCGGTGATCACGCTGGTGCGCGGCGGCTGGACCGGGGACCTGTCGGCGTACGAGGCGCTCGGTGCCGCGCTGACGGCACTGGCCTGGGCCGCGCTGGGCGTGTTTGCTGTACGACGGTGGTTCCGGTGGGAACCGCGGCGCTGATCACGGGGGCGGGGAAATGAGCGGTTCGGGGGGCTGGTGGCGGCAGAAGAGCACGCCGGCCAAGGTGGAGACGTACACACGATGGTCGTTCCACTTCTTCGCGCTGATCGAGGTCGTCTCGGTCGGGCTGCCGCTCTTCGGCGAGATGGTGCCCTGGGTAGCGGCCTCGCTGGCGCTCGTGGTGGCCGGGCACGCCGTGATCTGTGCCGTGACCGCGGCGCGGGCACTGGACTGGACACTCGGCCGCCGCGAACAGCCCGTCCACATGCTGTGGACGCTCGGCGCCTGCACCGCGGCGGTCGCCGTCATGGCGATCGTGATCGCGGAGCACGGGCCGGGCGGGGACGACGTCGACACCGCGGCCGGCTCGGTCTTCGCCGTCGTACTGATCTTCGGAGCGGGCATTTTCTCGCTCGGGGTGCGCAGTCGGCGGCGCATGTACTCCGTCGTGACGGGCTTCGCCGTCGGGGCGGGACTCGTGTCGTTCGCGGGCAGGCCCGGTCCCGCCGCCCTGATCAGCGTGCTGGTGGTGCTCCTCGGCGGCGGGTTCCTCGCCTTCACCTCCGCCTTCTCCGTCTGGCTGCTCAACGCCGTCTACGAGCTCGACCAGGCCCGCGAGACCCGGGCCCGGCTCGCCGTCGCCGAGGAGCGGCTGCGGTTCGGGCGCGATCTGCACGACGTCATGGGGCGCAACCTCGCGGTGATCGCCCTGAAGAGCGAGCTGGCCGTACAGCTGGCGCGGCGCGGGCGGCCCGAGGCCGAGGAGCAGATGGTCGAGGTGCAGCGCATCGCGCGGGAGTCGCAGCGCGAGGTGCGCGATGTCGTACGGGGGTACCGGGAGGCCGACCTCGGGGTCGAACTCACCGGTGCGCAGGGCGTGTTGGAGGCGGCGGGGATTCGCTGTGAGGTGTCCGGAGAGGCGGCCGGGCTGCCGGTGGACGTGCAGTCGGCGCTCGGGTGGGTCGTACGGGAGGCGACGACCAATGTGCTGCGTCACGGGGATGCCGGGCGGTGCGCGGTGGATGTGCGGGTGACGCGCGAGTGTGTGGTGCTGAAGGTGGAGAACGACGGGGTGGCCGCGCCGTCCGGCCCCGGAGGATCGGGGCTGGCCGGGCTGCGGGAGCGGCTGGCGGCGGTGGACGGGACGTTGGAGGCGGGGCCCGTGGGTGAGGGTGTGTTCAGAGTGGTGGCCTCGGTGCCGCTGCGGGTGAGCGAGGTCATGGCATGACGGTGCGACTGCTGCTCGCCGACGACGAGCATCTGATCCGGGGCGCGCTCGCGGCGCTGCTCGCGCTGGAGGACGACCTGGTGATCGTCGCCGAGGCGGCGTCCGGCCCCGAGGCGCTGGCGATGGCGAAGGCGCACACTCCCGACGTCGCCGTACTGGATCTCCAGATGCCCGGCGCCGACGGTGTGAAGGTCGCCACATCCCTGCGCACCGAACTGCCCGGCTGCAAGGTGCTGATCGTGACCAGCCACGGTCGGCCCGGGCATCTCAAGCGGGCCCTTGGGGCCGGTGTGCGCGGGTTCGTCCCGAAGACGGTCAGCGCGCAGCGGCTCGCGGAGATCATCCGCACGGTGCATGCCGGAAACCGCTACGTCGACCCGGAGTTGGCCGCCGACGCGATCTCCGCCGGGGACTCACCGCTGACCGCGCGCGAGGCCGAGGTACTGGAACTCGCCGCCGATGGGGCGCCCGTCGCGGAGATCGCCGAGCGGGCCGCGCTGTCGCAGGGGACCGTGCGGAACTATCTGTCCTCGGCGGTGTCGAAGCTCGGGGCGGAGAACCGCCATGCGGCGGTGCGGCTCGCGCGGGAGCGAGGTTGGGTATAGTGGTTCTCGCGCCACGGCGCATGCGAACGTAGCTCAGTTGGTAGAGCGCAACCTTGCCAAGGTTGAGGTCGCGAGTTCGAACCTCGTCGTTCGCTCCATGTGAAAGCCCCCGGTCTCCCGGGGGCTTTTCGCGTTACGACCAGCTGGTGCCGGTCAGTCGCTCGTACGCCTCGACGTACTTGGCGCGGGTCCGGTCCACGACCTCCTGCGGCAGCGGCGGCGGGGGCTGCTCGCTCTTGCGGTCCCAGCCGGACTCCGCCGAGGTCAGCCAGTCGCGCACGAACTGCTTGTCGTACGAGGGCTGCGCGCGGCCCGGCTCCCACTGGTCGACCGGCCAGAAGCGGGAGGAGTCCGGGGTGAGGACCTCGTCGCCGATGACGAGGGTGTCGCCGTCGAAGCCGAACTCGAACTTGGTGTCCGCGAGGATGATGCCCCGGTCACGGGCGATGTCCCGGCCCCGCGAGTAGACGGCCAGGGTGGCCTGGCGCAGCCGGGCGGCGGTGTCGGCCCCGACCTGGCGGGCGACCTCCTCGTAGGAGACGTTCTCGTCGTGCTCGCCGACCGCGGCCTTGGTGGCCGGGGTGAAGATCGGGGCGGGGAGTTCGCTGCCGTCGGCCAGGCCCTCGGGCAGGGCGAGGCCGCAGACCGTGCGGGACTCGTTGTACTCGAGGAGTCCCGAGCCGGTGAGGTAGCCGCGGGCGACGGCCTCCACCGGGACCATCTGGAGCGACTTGCAGATGAGGGTGCGGCCCGCCCAGTCGGCCGGGGCGCCCTCGGGCAGTTCGGTGCTCAGGACGTGGTTGGGGATCAGGTCCCGCAGCTGGTCGAACCACCACAGGGAGAGCTGGGTGAGGATGCTGCCCTTGTCGGGGATCTCGGTCGGCAGCACCCAGTCGAAGGCGGAAATGCGGTCACTGGCGACCATCACGAGGTCGCCCGCCTCGTTCTGGTACAGCTCACGCACCTTGCCGGTGTGGAGGTGCACCAGGCCCGGAACCTGAATCGGCTCGGGCTTTTCTACGAATCCGGACACGGTTCCTCCCCGTGGTTCTGTCCAAGTGGCTCGATTGTCCCGTATCGGGGCCCTGGCCAGGGACAGGGGGTCGGTGGCTGTGGCGTACGGGGTCAGTCGCGCTTGCAGATGTGGTCCAGCAGATTGGCGGTGGCGCGCTGGACGCGGGGGTCCACATGTCCGGGGCGGTCCAGGGACGGGGACCACGCGAAGGTGCCGGACGCGAAGACCAGGGCGCCCGAGGGGGCGCGGTAGAGGGAGGTCTCCTGGTGGCGGAGGGTGCCCTCGCTGTCGGCGTACGGGGAGTGGGCGAGCAGGATGCGGTCGTCGTGCTCGGGGAGCGGGGTGCGCGGGAAGTAGCGGTCGGCCTCGCCCGCGACCAGTCCCTCGATCTCGTCGCCCTCGTGGGCGCCGGTGGCCTCCCAGAGCCAGTGGTCGGCATTGCGCACGATCAGCGGGTGGGGGTCGGGGACCCGGCCCGCGTACTGGATGCCGACCACCTGCTGCTCGGGGCGGTCGACCTCGCGCCACAGCACCGGCCGGCCCGGGCCCCTGCGCTTGCGGCAGGTCAGGAGGCGGTCGGGGACGCCGGACGGGGACGGGCCCAACTCCACCTGCCAGTACATGGTGTTGGCGGAGAGGAAGACCAGCGATGTGCCGTGGTCGCGGGCGCGCTCCACGGTGCGGCGCATGTTCGCCGACCAGTACTCGTCGTGGCCCGGGAAGACCAGGCCCCGGTAGCGGGTGGGGTCGACGCGGCCGGAGTGCAGGTCGCGGGCGTCGGCGTAGGCCAGGTCGTAGCCGTAGCGCTCGGCGAAGCGGATGAAGTCGTAGGCGTGGCCGACGTGCAGAGGCAGGCCGGCGCCGGCGTACGGGCGGTCGAAGGAGACGGTCGTGGCGGCCTCGGACTCGCCCAGCAGACCGCCTTGCTCGTCCCAGGCGTGGTAGAGGCTGGCGCCCGTGCGGCCGTCCTCCGGGTAGAGGTTGTACGCCTGCCAGGTGACGTCCGGCAGGAGGAGCAGCAGGTCCGCCGGGTGGTCGTGGCGGACGGTGAACGGCACGTGGGAGCGGTAACCGTCGGCGGTGGTCAGGACGGCCACATACGCCCCGACGCTCCAGAAGGAGGGGATCTGCAGGCGCCAGCTCAGCCACCAGTGGTGGCAGGAGACCGTGCGGTCCGCGGTGAGCGGCGGGGGCTGGACGATGCCGGAGAGGCGGGGGCTGGTGGTGATCTTGGCGGCGCCGTCACCGCCGTAGTGGCCGATGCGGTACACGTCGACGCCGAACTCCTGGGGCGGGTCGACCGTGATGTGGAAGTCGATGGCCTCGCCGGGGGCGACCGCGCCGGTCGAGGTGAAGCCCTTGATCTGGCGGCGCACGTCGTCCGCGGCACGGGGGCCGCCGGCGGTGCGGGGCGCCGGGATGCGAGAGCCGTCGGTCCGGGCGCCGGCGGGGTCAGGCTGCGGGGATCCCTCCACGTACCAGGGGACCACCTGGCCGGTGCCGTCGAAGTACGTCTCGTCGCCGCGGAGCCAGGGCACGGGGCCCTGGCCGAAGGGGTCCGTCACCGCGTGCGCCAGCGCTCCCGACTCCCAGCGGCGGATCTGCTCCGACCCCATGGCTGCTCCCCTCCCTCGCGCCCCCGTGTGTGAATGCGGTCGTCCGTTCGTCCTTCTGACGCCCGTCCTATGTCGCAAGCCCTTGCCATACACCCGATCGGTCCCAGCACATCACATTACGCACGCACGCGGTCACTATTCGTTGCGAATTGGCCGAAAGTGGAACGAGGGCTTCCGGTAAGGGAGTTGTGCGGTGGCCCGGTCGGCGGGTCCCGCTCAGACGAGGCGGACCGGCTTCTCCGCACGTATGCCGGACTCCAGCAGCCAGGTGCGCAGGGGGACCGGGTCGCCGTCCACGATCAGGCTGAGGACCACCGGGCTGAGGTCGGCCGCGCGGTCGCCGTTGATGAGGAGGGTCGGGCCGTCGAGCCAGTCGAGGCCGGGGGTGGCGCCCGCGGTGTCCATCGCGGCGCAGCAGACCATGGCCGTGACGTGGTCGGTGAGGAGTTCACGGGACGTGCGAGGCGGTTGGGGCGGGAAGAGGGGGAGCGCGCCGTCGTCCCAGAGGGTGGCGTCGGGGCCCTGGGGGGCGGGTGCGGTGGCTTCCTCGCGGGCCAGCTCGGCGGTGAGACCTGCGGCGAGGGTGGCGGTGCGTTCGTTTTCCTGCTCGTCGGCCTCCGCATCGGCCTCGCCTTCACCATCGGCGAGCGTGCTCCCGTCCGCGCCGCCCATGACGGTTTCGTCGTCGGGTGCGGGTGGCCCCTGTGGGGCGGGGGCGCCGTCGGCGGCTGCGGGTTCGGCTGTCACCAGGGGTACGGACGCCGGGCCGGACTCCATGTGCTTCGCACCGTCGGGCGCCGGCGTCGCAAGGTAGTCCAGGACCCTGGACAACGTCGGGCCGTCCGTCTCCGGGCCCGTGGTCTCGGGGGTCCGGCGTACTCCCTGTGCATCCAGGACTCGGTGGAGGCGGGCCGCGTCGAGGCGCCACTTGCGGTCGACGACCTCTTCCGGATACTCCTGCCAGCCGACCGGGGACCAGTCGGGACCGGACTCCGCCGGGCCGCCGTGGAAGAGGCGGGCGGCCAGGAGGGAGGTGGCCTCGTCGATCGTGCCGGGTTCTTCCAGGAGGTCGCAGGCAGGGCGCTCACCCAGACGGGAGGCAAAGCCCTCGGCCAGACGGTCCCGCCGGGAGAGTTCCGTGAGTGCCGCCACCACTCCCGCGTCCAGGCGGGACGGCCAGCGGCCCATCCGCCAGGCGGGCAGCGCCACGCGGGTCAGGAGGCGGTCCCAGCCGGCGTAGGCCAGGCCCACCTGTTCCTGGGCGACGATCCGCAGGCCGTAGTCCACGCCCTGGGCGCGCTCGGCCGCCGCGGCGGCTACCCCTCGCTCCATCTTGGACGCGTGCTCCCGGCAGCTGCGCAGCAGCAGACGGGCCACCCAGCCGACGCCGGCGCACACCACGCGGATCATCCGGCAGCGGTCGGCCGCCGAGGCCACGGCCACCGCGGCATCCAGGCCGCGGACGAAACGGCGGGCCGCGGCTATGTCCGGGTGGGCCGAGGGGCCCGTGCCGGCGACGACCGGGGCGAGGACCGCGCGGAGCTCACCGACCCGCATCCACCACAGGAACGGGGAGCCGATGACCAGGACGGGCGCCACTGTCGTACGCCGCGAGCCACGGGCACCCGTGAGCTCGTCGCGGTCCTCGTGCTTCGGCGGGCCGTGGGACGGGTGGGTGCGGTCCTCCAGCCAGCTGTCGCAGTCCGGGGTGAGCGCTATCGCGGAGGGGGCCGGCACATCGAGACGGTCGGCCAGGTCGCGCACCATGCGGTACAGGTCCGGCGCCGACTCCTCGGCGATCGGGACCGTCGGACTCATGGCGGGGCGGGCACGGGCGACGACCAGGGCGATGCCGGCGGCGGCCAGCAGGACGAGCACGGCGAACGGCGTGACGGCCCAGCGGGCGGCATGCCAGCCCGGGCCCACGAGGTGGCCGGTGGAGCCTCCCGCGTACAGCACGACGGCGACGGCCGCCGGCAGCAGCGCGACGGCGAGCGCCCGGCTGCGGATGCGCAGCACGGCGAGCGCCCAGGAGCGCGCGGCCTGTGCGCCCGCTTCTCCACCCATACCGGTCACGACCGGGTGTCACCCCCTCCGTGCTGTCCTGGCTGTCTGCCTGTCCTGGTGTTGCTCACTCCCCCACTGTGGCACCCCCCACTGACATCGCAATGCCGGTGGGCCAAGTGCCGGAATGCTTGCGCCGCACCCTAGTTGGGGCCCCTGTCCACGTCACCAGGAAAAGGGACCGGTCACTCGATGGAATGGCTTTGGGGAAAGGTGGATGACGGACAGCGAAGATCAGGCCTTGGTTCTTGACCCAAGTTCAGCCCCCGTCCGACGCGCGGTTCCCGGCTGGTGGCAAGGCCGGCGGCGGGGCCGGGCATGCGTCAGGCCCCGAATCCTGAGACGGATTCGGGGCCTGTCGGGTTCATCCGGTCTGCCGGTTTTCCCGGCTGTTCCGGTGGTGGCGGCTATGCGCCCGCCGCGGCCTTCGCCGCGATGTCCGTACGGTGCTGGGAGCCGTCGAGACGGATGCGGGAGACCGCCCGGTACGCCCGGTCGCGGGCCTCGTCGAGGTCCTTGCCGGTCGCCGTGACGGACAGGACGCGGCCACCGGCGCTCACCACGGCGTCGCCGTCGTGCCTGGTGCCGGCGTGCAGGACGTACGCGTGCGGAGCGTCCTCGGCGGCCACCTCGTCGAGGCCGGTGATCGGGTCGCCGGTGCGGGGGGTGCCGGGGTAGTTGTGCGAGGCGACGACCACGGTGACCGCGGCCTCGTCGCTCCAGCGCAGCGGCGCCAGGTCGGCGAGGTCTCCCTGGGCGGCGGCCAGCAGGAGACCCGCGAGGGGGGTCTTCAGCCGAGCCAGAACCACCTGGGTCTCGGGGTCGCCGAAGCGGGCGTTGAACTCGATGACGCGGACTCCGCGCGAGGTGATCGCGAGACCGGCGTACAGAAGCCCGGAGAAGGGAGTGCCGCGCCGGCGCATCTCGTCGACGGTGGGCTGGAGGACGGTCTGCATGACCTCCTCCACCAGCTTCGGGTCGGCCCAGGGCAGCGGGGAGTACGCGCCCATGCCGCCGGTGTTCGGGCCCTCGTCGCCGTCCAGGGCGCGCTTGAAGTCCTGGGCGGGCTGGAGCGGGACGACGGTCACGCCGTCGGTGACGGCGAAGAGGGAGACCTCGGGGCCGTCGAGGAACTCCTCGATGACGACGCGCTCACAGGAGTTGGCGTGCGCCCTGGCCGCCTCCAGGTCGGGCGTGACGACGACACCCTTGCCGGCCGCGAGACCGTCGTCCTTGACGACGTACGGGGCGCCGAAGGCGTCGAGGGCCTCGTCGACCTCCTCGGGGGTCGTGCACACGTAGGAACGCGCGGTGGGGACGCTCGCCCCCGCCATCACGTCCTTCGCGAAGGCCTTGGAGCCCTCGAGCTGCGCGGCCTCCCCGGAGGGACCGAAGACCGGGATGCCGGCCTCGCGCACGGCGTCGGACACCCCCGCGACAAGGGGTGCCTCCGGGCCCACGATCACGAGCTCGGCGCCGAGCTCGGTGGCCAGCGCGGCGACGGCCGTGCCGTCCAGGGCGTCGACCTGGTGCAGCTCGGCGACCTCGGCGATGCCGGCGTTGCCGGGGGCGCAGTACAGCGCGGTGACGTCGGGATCGAGGGACAGGGAGCGGCACAGGGCATGTTCGCGGGCGCCGCTGCCGATGACGAGGACCTTCACGGGGTCAGCGTAACCGGCTCGGGGCCCGGGAAATTGTGCGGGTTGCTGAAGGGGCGGGGGAACGGGGTTTGTGGGTTTCTCCGAAACAGAGGTCCCGGCAGAGTTCCGGCAGCGCTCCCGACCGGGGTTCCGACAGGGGTCCCGCCTCGTCGGGGAGCCCCTATTCGTTGCTGAACTCCTCCACCACCGTCGCTCCCAGCTCCCGCACGATCAGTTCACGGCCGGAGAGGGCCGATTCGTTGAGGTCGGGGTCGTCGTCCTCGGGGATGTCGTCCTCGGGGGAGACCGGGGGCGGCTCCGGGGCGGGCGGCCGGGGGGCGGGAGCGGCGGCCGGGGGCGGTGTCGCCGAGGACTGTGCGGAGGTCGTGGAGGGGGCAGCGGGGGTGGCCGGGCGCTGTGCCGGGGCGGGGGCGCCGCCTCCGCCGTAGCCACCGGAGGATCCAGGGGTCCCGGAGGCCCCTGGGGTGCCGTAACCGCCACCGCCACCGTTGAAGCCGGGCGTGCCGCCGCCGGTCTGCGGGGGTGCCGAGCCGCCCGAGGGGTCGACGACCGCCTCGATCTTCCACTGGACGTTGAACTGCTCGCCCAGCGCCTGCTTCAGGACGTCCTCGCTGCCGCTGCTCACGAAGTTGTCGCGTGCTCCGACATTGACGAAGCCGATCTGGAGGGTGGCGCCGTCGAAGCCGGCCACCTGGGCGTTCTGGCTGAGCAGGATCCAGGTGAAGCGCCGGCGGTTCTTGACGGCCTCCAGGATGTTCGGCCAGAGCGTGCGGGGGTCGACGCCGCCGGCCGGAGGTGCGTAGGCGGCGGGGGCGGCCTGCTGGGGCTGGGCGGGTGCGGGCTGGCTCGGCGCGGGAGTGGCGGGTGCGGATTGGCTCGGGGCGGCCGGGGGCCGGCCGCCTCCGGCGGGGGTCGCCGTGGGCCAGCCACCTGGGCGTCGGCCGCCGCCCGCGGGTGCCGCTGCGGGCCAGGCGCCGGGAGTGGAGGTGGTGGGGGCCGCGGGGGCGGGAGGGGGTGTGGCGGGGGCCTGGGGAGGCTGGGGGGTCTGGGGCTGCGCGGTGCCGGTGTCGCCGGGTGCAGGGCCTGTGGGTGCGGGCGCGGCTTGGGCGGAGGCGGCGTCGTAAGCCGGGGCCGGGGACGGGGTGGTGTCCTGGGCGGGCTGACCGGGTGTGGAGCCGAAGCCCGGGGCGCCCCCCGCCGCGGGTCCGTTCGCCGCGGGTCCGCTGTGGGCAGGTCCGGTCGGCGCAGGTGCGGTCACCGGGCCCGAAGCCCGTACCGCCGCCCGGGCCGCCGCGACACCGCCTCCCGGCGGAACCGGTGCAGCAGCCGCAACCGCTGCCCCGTGCGCCTCGGGCCCGGGGACGTACCCCATCGCGGGCGCTCCCCCGCCCCCGGAGAAGTTCACGCCACGCTCCAGCCGGTCGAGCCTGGCCATCACGGACCGCTCGTCGCCGTAAGCGGCCGGCAGCAGCACGCGCGCGCAGATCAGCTCCAGCTGGAGGCGAGGGGAGTTGGCGCCCCGCATCTCGGTGAGTCCCGCGTTGACGAGGTCGGCGGCGCGGCTGAGCTCGGCGGCGCCGAAGATGCCGGCCTGGGCCTGCATACGCTCCAGCACGTCCGCGGGGGCGTCGATGAGGCCGGTCTCCGTGGCGTCCGGGACGGCGGCGAGGATCACCAGGTCCCGCAGCCGCTCCAGCAGGTCGGCGACGAAGCGCCGCGGGTCGTTGCCACCCTCGATGATCCGGTCGACCACCTCGAAGGCGGCGGCGCCGTCACCGGTGGCGAAGGCCTCGACGACGGAGTCGAGGAGCGAGCCGTCGGTGTAACCGAGGAGGGACGTGGCCATGGCATACGTCACACCCTCCTCCCGCGCCCCGGCGAGCAGCTGGTCCATGACGGACATGGAGTCACGCACGGAGCCCTGCCCCGCCCGCACGACGAGCGGCAGCACGCCCTCCTCGACGGGGATGTTCTCTTGTCCGCAGACCTCGCCGAGGTAGTCGCGAAGGGTGCTCGGCGGCACGAGCCGGAAGGGGTAGTGGTGGGTCCGCGAACGGATGGTCCCGATGACCTTCTCGGGCTCGGTGGTCGCGAAGATGAACTTCAGATGCTCCGGGGGCTCCTCGACGACCTTGAGCAGCGCGTTGAAGCCGGCCGACGTGACCATGTGGGCCTCGTCGATGATGTAGATCTTGTACCGGCTGCTCGCGGGTCCGAAGAAGGCCTTCTCGCGCAGCTCACGGGCGTCGTCCACACCACCGTGGGACGCGGCGTCGATCTCGATGACGTCGATGGAACCCGGGCCGTTGCGCGCGAGGTCCTGGCAGGACTGGCACTCTCCGCACGGGGTCGGCGTGGGACCTTGCTCACAGTTGAGACAGCGGGCCAGGATGCGTGCGCTGGTCGTCTTGCCGCAGCCACGCGGACCGCTGAACAGGTACGCGTGATTGACCCGGTTGTTCCGCAGCGCCTGCTGCAACGGGTCGGTGACATGCTCCTGCCCGATGACCTCGGCGAACGACTCCGGGCGATAGCGGCGGTACAACGCGAGAGACGACACGCATACGAGGTTATAGGCGCCCACTGACAACCAGCCCCACGCAAGAGACCACCCTTGCCGGGAAACGCAAGCGCCCCCCACGCACCCGCCAGAGCCAACCTACCCTTGCTGCCTTCCGGCCCTGGGGGAGTTCAGTCAGATAGCGCCACGTGAGGGGCTGCCCAAACAGTACCCGATGTCGGGGGCTGGGAACGAGTTCGCGAGCACTCCTCAACGTCTTGTATTGTTTGCCCCGGAGGATTCGCCTAGTGGCCTAGGGCGCACGCTTGGAAAGCGTGTTGGGGGCAACCCCTCACGAGTTCGAATCTCGTATCCTCCGCCAGTGCCTCACCGGGCACGATGTCGAAGGGCCCCACCGTTCGCGGTGGGGCCCTTCGTCGTTGTCCGGGTCTTCAGAGCGGGTCGCCGGCGTGCTGGGCCGTTCTGTGGAGGGCGGGGTGGGCCGGAGAGCGGGGCGGTGATTCGTAGCGGCTCGGGAAGGGGTATTTGCGTTCCAGGAAGGCGCTGATGGCCGCCTGGGCCGCCGGTCTGGCCTCGGGGGGCGTGTCCACGTCGTTGAGGCAGAAGAAGTCGACGTCCTCGCCGGCCGCGAGGCGGGACAGGCGGCGGCGCATGTCCGGGGTGCCGAGCTGGACGTAGCGGAAGCGGTAGTCGGCCGGGACGGCGCGGGCGGTGGCCATCGCCCAGTGGTGGTGGAGGGTCGATGCCGGCGCCACGTCGGACGTCGAGCGGAAGCGGGAGTACGCGGTGCGGTCCAGCTCCTCGATGCCCAGGCTCTCCATCTCCCGCATCACCGACAGCAGTTGGGGGTGCGGGGTGTGCAGGGACTTGTGGGTGATGTGTCTGCCGTGGAAGCGGCTGATGATCTCGCGGGCGTTCTTGCCCGCGGAGTTCGGGGCCGGTTCCAGGGGGTGCGGGGCGCCTATGCCCAGCTTCAGCGGGGAGAGGGGGATGCGGGCGATGCCGTTGCCGTGGAAGAAGTGCTCGGCCCCTACCGGACGGTTGATGAAGACGTCGTCGTTGAAGTAGAGGTAGTGCTCCGACAGGCCCGGGATGTGGTGCAGGCGGCTCTCGATCGCGTGGGAGTTGAAGACGGGGAGCGCGTCCGCCGGGAGGATGTCCCGGTGGTCGATCACGGTCAGGCCTTCCGCCCGCGGGTCCAGCCAGTCCGGGATCTGGGAGTCGGTCACCAGGTAGACGTGCCGGACGAAACCGGCGTACATCTCCAGCGAGCGCAGGGCATACCTCAGCTCGTCGTGGCTGGTGTAGCGGGAGGCACCGGTCTCGCGCGGGGCGATGGTGTCGTGGGAGAGCGCCTGATGGGCGCGGCGCTTGGCCGCCATCGCGGGGTCGTCGCCGTCGACCCAGGTGTAGACGGCGTCGACGGGGAAGCGCACCTCGTCGATGCCGGGCTCGGCGAACGGGGCGAAGGTGGGCACGCCGCGACGGCGGCCCGCGACGACGGCGGGGCGTTGCGCCGACACAGGGAGGACCTCCGACACCGGGTTGTGGCGCGGGGCGACCAGCGCCGGGCCGAAGACGTCCGGCATCCGGCTGCCGGGCACGGTGAGCCAGGAGGGGTCGGTGCCGAGGTCGCGGCCGTGCCGCCAGAACTCGATGTCGCAGCCCGTTTCGAGTCCGGTGAGGACCTGGCCCTCGGGGCCCAGGCGCACCACGCCGGTGCGGAGCACCTCGGCCCGCCGCAGCGCCCGCGGCAGCTTCCCGTCGGCCCACAGTGCCGCGGCGGTCACCCCGCCGTCCGGTCCCACGGCCCCGACGTATCCCGCACCGGAGGCGAAGCGCTGGGCGGCCCGCTGGAGGATCGTGTCGCGGTACGTCTCCGCCACGCCGATGACCTGGCGCGGCACCCCCTGTCCGTGGTCGACGGGGACCAGGAAGTACGGGACGCCGAGTCCGTCCAGCAGGGTGCAGACCCGTTCGAGGTCGGCCTCGACGGCGTCCGCGGCGGTGTATCCGGCGACGGTACGGCCGTACAGCCGCGTCGGTCCGAAGGTGACCCGGCGCAGCCCCGGGACGGCGGCCCGCAGGCGCCGGCGGGCCCGGGCCGTGCGCAGCGCCCAGAGCCGGGCCGCGAGCCAGAGCCTCAGGCGTACGAGAAAGTCCCGGACCGTTCGGATGCCCCCCGGCATTCCGAAGCGGTCACGGATGTCCATGCCCCCCATGTCCTTGTCCCCCCGGCCCCGTCAGCTCTGCTTCTCGTACGGGCTCGCGAAGGGGAAGTAGTCCTCCAGGAACTCGTGCATCCGGACGCTCACCTGCTCCCGTTCCTCGGGCGGTACGTCGACGTCGTTGAGGCAGAAGAAGTCGAAGCGGCGGTTGCGGCGCAGGTCGTCCAGGCGTCGGTCGGCGTCCGGGCGGCTGATGTTGACGTACCGGAAGCTGTACTTGCCGGGCAGGCCGTGGCCGGTCATCAGGGCGTACTGGTAGAGCAGCGGAGCCGTCACCGCGATGTCCTGCGGCGAGCGGAAGCGGGAGGCCGTGGTGCGGCGGATGTCCTCCGGGAAGAGCTCTTCGAGCACCTGGTGGGTCCGGCGCTGCTGGGGCAGCGGGGTGTGCATGAAGTTGTTCGTCGTCATCCGCCCGAACCGCTCAAGCAGGAGCCGGCGGACGTTCTTGCTGGCGGAGTTGGTGGCCGTCTCCTCGGCGTGCGGCTTGCCGACTCCGATCTTGAGCGGGGACACCGGGATCTTCATCAGGCCGCTGCCGTGGAAGAAGTGCTCCGGGGTGACCCGGCGGCCGACGAACACGTCGTCGTTGAAGTAGAGGTAGTGGTCCGACAGGCCCGGGATGTGGTGCAGCCGGGTCTCGATCGCGTGCGAGTTGAAGACCGGCAGGACACCCTCGGGGAAGATGTCGCGGTGGTCGACGACCGTGAGCCCGGGAGCGGTGTCGTCGAGCCAGTGCGGCTTCTGGCCGTCGGTCACGATGTAGATGTGCCGGACGAAGTCGGCGTACATCGCGAGCGAGCGCAGCGAGTACTTCAGCTCGTCGTGGCTGGTGTAGCGGGAGGCGTTGGTCTCCTTGTCCAGGATCTCGGCGGTGCCGCGGTCCTGGTGGCGGGCCCGCTTGGCCCGCATCTCGGGCTCCTCGCCGTCGACCCAGGTGTAGACGACGTCGACGGGGAAGGTCACGTCGTCGACGGTCGGCAGGGTGAGCGGGACGAAGCTCGGCAGCTCGCGGTCGCCGACCCGGACGGTGGCGGGCCGCTGCTCGGAGGCCGGGAGGACGTCGGTGATGCCGTTGTTGCGGGGGGCGACGAGGGAGTCGGCGAAGATGTCCTCGGACGCCTGCGGCTGCACCTTGGCCAGGCGCCGGGGGCCGTCGGCGGAGGCGAGGAGTTCCGCGCCGTCCTCCCAGAACTCGATGTCGCAGGCGAGTTCGGGCCCGGCGAGCAGCTGGCCCGCGGGGCCGAGGTGGTTCTCCCCGACCCGCAGGATGGGGGCGGTGCGCAGCCCGGCCGGCAGCGCGCCGTCCATGAACAGCGCGGGGTGCTTGAGCTTCCCGCCGGGCATGGGGCGCCCGATGAAGACCGCCTTGCCCTCGTTCTGCGCCTCCAGGGCGGTGAGCAGACGCTCCCGGTCGACGACGTTCACGCCGACCGTGTAGCGGGTGCGGGCGGCCGGCACCAGGAAGTACGGGATGCCTTCCTGCTCCAGCGCGGCGACGACCAGGCCGAGGTTGGCGGCGGCCGCCTCGGCGGCGCTGAACTTCGTCACGACCCGGCCGTAGAGCTGCTGGCCGCGCACCGCCACCGGTCGCAGGACCGGATCCGTGACCGCGGCCCGACGGCGGCGCCGCATGGTACGCAGCTGCCACACGCTCTCGGCGGCCTTCCGCTCGACTCGCGGGCGCATCCGCCGGGCAAAGGAACGCACGGTCACGTTCTGAGCTCCTCTTCCATGAACCTGTCGAACATCTCTGCGTAAGGCAGACAGACGTATGTGACGGAAGGTTGTAGAAGAGTTCTCCAGGATTTAACGGACGAAGAGGTTCCAGAACAGCTGGACCACAGCCGGGAGTGGTAATGGGCCCGGGCGCCGGGACGTCACCTGCCCTCGGCCAGGGTGTGCGCCACCAGCGCGTTGGCGTGGCCGTGACCGAGGCCGTGTTCGGTCTTGAGCCAGGTGACGAGCTCCATGTGCCGGGTCAGGGGAGAGGCGCGGATCAGGTCCTGCCAGTGGGCGATCGGGTGGCCGTACTTCTTCTCGATGGAGGGGAAGTAGGAGGCGGGGCCCTTCACGGGTCCGGTCATGTGCGTCACGTCCTCTCGTAGGTGTCGCCACTATGACCGGAGCCCGCGGAGAAACTCATCGCCAGGAGAAACTCATCGCTGCCCGCGCGGCTGCCTCACCACCGCCACCTCGCCCGCCGCGACGGTGACCGCGCCCGGCACCGGCTTCCCGGTGAGCAGTTCGCGGGCATCGCCGGACACGGGGATCTCCGCGCTCGCCTCGCTGTGGTTGATCAGGAAGAGGTAGTCCGCGTCCGTACCTCGCCGCAGCACCGCCTCCACCCCCTCCGGAGTACTGAGGACCGGCATCACGCCCGCCTCCGTGCGGATGCGGTCGAGGAGGGCGGCGAGCGTCGCCGGGTCCGGCTGGGTGGCCAGGTACCACGTGGTGCCCGTGCCGAAGGAGTTGCGGGTCACCGCGGGTACGTCCACCAGCGGGCCGGTCGTGTACGTCGTGATCGCCTCCGCGCCCGCCAGACGCACCCGCTCCGACCACAGCCGTGCCGTACCGCCGTCGCTCAGCTCCACCGACTCACCCGGCAGCAGCGGGAACAGCTCGTCCGTGCGCACCCCGAGCGCCTCACGGAACGCGCCCGGGTAACCCCCGAGCCGCACATGGCAGTTGGTGTCGACCGCCCCGCTGTGGAAGCCCACGGCCAAGGTGCCGCCGCGCTCCGCGAAGCCCGTCAGATTCGCCGCGCCCTCGTCGTCGACCAGGTACAGGCTGGGCGCCAGGACCAGGCGGTACGAGGACAGGTCCGCCTCCGGGTGGACGAAGTCCACCGCGACGCCCGCCCGCCACAACGGCTCGTACCAGGCCCGGACCAGCTCCTGGAAGCGGAGCTCCGCGCTCGGCTGCGAGGGCAGTTCCAGGGCCCAGCGGGCGTCCCAGTCCCAGACGATGGCGACCTGCGCCGGGACGGTCGAGCCGCGCACCTCCCCCAACGCCTTCAGGTCCGCGCCGAGTTGGACGACGTCGTGCCAGATCCGGCTGTCCGTCCCCGCGTGCGGCAGCATCGCCGAGTGCCACTGCTCGGCGCCCGCCTTCGCCGCCCGCCACTGGAAGTAGGCGATGCCGTCGGCGCCGCGGGCCACATGGGCGAGCGCGTTGCGGCGCAACTCCCCGGGATTCTTGGCCCGGTTGACCGGCTGCCAGTTCACCGCGCCCGTCGAGTGCTCCATCAGCAGCCAGGGCCCGCCGGCCAGCGAACGGACCAGGTCGCCGCTGAGCGCGAGGTCGATGTGCGACTCGGGGTCGGTGGAGCGGAGGTAGTGGTCGTTGGAGACCACGTCGAGCTTCGGGGCCCAGCGCCAGTAGTCCAGCGCGTCGAAGTTGTGCATCACCATGAAGTTGGTGGTCGCGGGGATCTCCGGCGCCGCCTCCCGCAGCACCTCGCGCTCCGCCTCGCACAGCGAGAGCAGCGCGTCGCTGCAGAAGCGGCGCCAGTCCAGCAGGTGGGCCGGGTTGGGGACGGCGCCGGTGGCGCGGGGCGGGATGATCTCGTCCCAGTCGTAGTACCACTGGCTCCAGAAGCGGGTGCCCCAGGCGTCGTTGAGCGCCTCCAGACCGCTGTACCTCTCGCGCAGCCAGCCCCGGAACGCGGCCGCGCTCTCCTCGCAGAAGCACTCCGGGTTGTGGCAGCCGTACTCGTTGTGGACGTGCCACATCACGACCGCCGGGTGGCCGGCGTACCGCTCCCCTAGCGCACGGGCCATCCGCAGCGCCGCCTCCCGGTAGGCGGGGCTCGACGGGCAGAACGTCTGGCGGCTGCCGTACGACAGTCCCCTGCCGTCCTTGTCCACAGGGAGCGCCTCGGGGTGCTTGACGAAGAACCACGCCGGCGGTGCCGCCGTCGGGGTCGCCAGGTCCGCCGCGATGCCATGGGTGTAGAGCATGTCGAGGACGCGGTCCAGCAGAGAGAAGTCGTACGCGCCCTCCCTCGGCTCCAGGAGTGCCCAGGAGAAGATCCCGACGCTGACCATGGTCACCCCGGCCTCGGCCATGAGGCGCATGTCCTCGGCCCAGACCTCCTCCGGCCACTGCTCGGGGTTGTAGTCACCGCCGTAGGCGATGCCCTGCGGGATCATCGGGCGCCGCCCAGGAGCCGGCGGGTCGTCTCCACACCCCACGGGTCCAGGGACAGCAGCCGGTCGCTCGACGCCATCAGACCGCCGGTCGCCTCCACATGGGCCGCCCAGCGTTCACGGGTCTCCACGGCCGGGCGGGCCATCAGACAGTCGGGGTCGTTGACCCAGAACCGGCCGTGCTGCCACTGGCGGGCGGCACCCGTGAACTCCGCCGGGTCCTGGCCGGGCTGGCTGTAGTCGTCGGCCTCGGGGCGGCGGTGCGGGGCCGTGTCGGGGCTGACGCGCATGGCGTCGAAGAGGCCGAGGGAGGGCAGGATCGGGGCCCCGCAGCCCAGGAGGTAGGCGTCCTCGCCGATCGCCTCGCGGATCAGCTCGATGCCCTGGCGGTACGCCGTGAGGGGGTCCGCGTCGGAATGCCGTACGCCCTCCAGCGCGCCCGCGTACAGGAAGTCGACCTTGAAGTAGTCGTAGCCCTCGGCGCGCAGCGTCCGGAAGACGTCCGTCAGGTACGCGGCCGCCTCCGGGTGGGTCGTGTCCAGGACGCTCAGGTCGTGGCCCCAGTTGCGGCCTGCGTGCAGGAAGCCGCCGTCGAGTGCCTTGACCAGCCAGTCGGGGTGTTCGGCGGCCAGGTCGCTCGCCGGGTCGACGAGGAAGGGGGCCGTCCAGATGCCGGCTCGCCTGCCCCGCGCCCGGATCGCGTCCGCGATGCCTCGGCGGGAGTTGAAGCGGCCGGAGAGGGTGAGCCAGTCGCCGAGGGCCTTCTGGTAGCCGTCGTCGATCTGGACCACGTCGACGGGCAGGTCGAGGGTGTCCATCGCGCGGAGGTTCTCGTGGATGTCGTCCTCGGTGACCTGCGTGAAGTACTCGTACCAGGAGCACCAGACGGTGGGCGCCGGGCGCGGGGGCGCGACCTCGAGAGAGGCGGCCCAACTCCCCAGCACCTCCTGGATGTCCGTGCCCGTCCACTCCTTCACCGGGCCGTCGGCACTGATCTCCGCCAGGTCGCCGGTGACGGCCAGCCGGATCGACGGGACCTCGCGGACCGGGTCCACGGCGGCCCAGAGGCGGACCGCGGAGCCGTCGCCCGGGTCCAGGGCCAGCAGCCCCTCGCCCTGGAAGGTGCCGTGGGGAACCGTGACGCCGGGCCGGTAGCAGACCGTCGCCCAGTTGTCGTTCGTCGGGCGGTACGGCTGGTCACCGAGGGCGTAGGCGCCACTGGGGCTCCAGGACTGCCAGCCCTCCTCGTGGACACGGGCCGTGCGCGCGTCCACGGGCACGGAGGCGACCGGGGTGAAGGAGTGGGACACGGTGGTTCTCTTTCAAGAAGGGGCCGCGGTGGAAGAACTCAGCCCTTGTTGGCGCCGAGCGTCAGACCGCTGACGAACTGACGCTGGAGCACGAAGTACACGATGAGCGTGGGGATCGCGGTGAGCAGGGCGCCCGCGGCGACCAGGTTCGGGTCCGTGAAGTACGTACCGGAGAGGTTGTTGAGCGCCGAGGTGATCGGCATGTTCTCGCCGGTGGAGATGAGGACCAGGGCCCAGAAGAAGTCGTTGTAGATCCAGATGGACAGCAGCGTGCCCAGCGCGGCCATCGCGGGCTTGCACAGCGGGAGCACGATCTGCCAGTACATGCGCCACACGGAGGCGCCGTCGACGAGGGCGGCCTCGGTGAGCTCGTGCGGGAGCGAGCGCATGTAGTTGCTCAGTACGAAAGCGCAGAAGCCGGACTGGAACGCCACGTGGATGAGGACCAGGCCGAGCGCGGAGTCGTAGAGCTTGCCGGACATGGTGATGCCGGGCAGGTCCACCAGGAGGTACAGGCGGTACAGCGGGGTGATGATGACCTGCTGCGGGAGCAGGTTGCCGGCGGTGAAGACCAGCAGCAGGGCGAGGTTGAGACGGAAGTCGAAGCGGCTGACGTAGAAGGCCACCATCGAGGACAGGAACAGCGTCACCAGCACCGCCGGGACGGCGATGATCATCGTGTTGACGAAGTAGTGCGTCATGTCCGACTGCTCGAAGGCGTTGGTGAAGTTGTCCAGGCTCAGGGAGTCCGGCCAGGACACATAGCCCTTCTCGCTGGTCTCCGCGTACGGGCGCAGGGCCGCGTAGACCGCCCAGAGCAGGGGGGCGAGCCAGGCCAGGGCCATGGTCGCCAGGACGACATGCAGCAGGACCCGGGCGGGGCGCACCGGTGTCCTCGGCTTCTTCAGAGCGAGGGTGCTCATGCGCGCCGCTCCTTCCGGAAGGTGGACACCAGGTACGGGATGATCACGACGAGCGATATCAGCAGGAGGACGACGGCGATCGCCGATCCGTACCCGATCCGGCTGGACTCACCGATGATGTTGTTGGTCACGAGGATCGACAGCAGCTCGGTGCCCTCAGCGCCCTTGTTGAAGACGAAGACCAGGTCGAAGGCGCGCAGCGCCTCGATGATCGTGACGACCAGGACGACCGTGTTGGTGGGCCGCAGCACCGGGAAGATGACGTTCTTGAACGTCTGCCACTCGCTCGCCCCGTCCAGCGCGGACGCCTCCCGCAGCGACGGGTCGACGCCCTTCAGACCGGCCAGGTAGAGGATCATCATGTAACCGGTGTGGCGCCAGCTCGCGGCGATGAGGATCGCCCAGAGGTTGAGGTTCGGGTCGCCGATCCAGTCGATGTAGTGGCCGGGCTTGTTGGCCCCGATGACGCTGTTGATCAGGCCCGTGTCGGGGTTGTAGACGAGCTGCCAGACGAACCCGATGACGGCCATGGACAGCACGACCGGCAGGAAGAACGCCGTCTGGTAGACCCGGCTGAACTTGATCTTCTTGTCCAGCTGCACGGCCAGGAACAGCCCCAGCGGGGTCGGGATGCAGATGAGCACCACGAACCAGATGACGTTGTGCTCGACGGCGGGCCAGAACTGCGGGTTGTTGGTGAACAGTTCCTTGAAGTTCTCGAGCCCGACCCACTGGATGGAGTCGAAGCCGATGCCGTTCCAGGAGGTGAAGGCGAGGAGGATCGACGCGAGCGCGGTGACCCAGACCAGGGCCACGTGCAGGATCGTCGGCAGGCCGGCCATGAAGCCGAGCGTGAGCCGGTCGCGGCGGGTGAGCAGGCGCTTGTGTCCCTGCGGGATCCGCTTCGTGACCGGGGCGGTGCCCGGAGGCGGCTCGGGGGCCGCCTCCGGGGACTTCGTGGGGGTGTCGGTGGTCATCGTCGTCAGTTGGACGCGAAGATCGTCTTCTTCTGGCGCTCGATCGAGCTGAGCAGGCTGTCGATGCCCTTGGGATCGCGGACGAACTTCTGCAGCGCGGGCTGCATGACCGTCGAGGTGAAGTCGGGGCGGCTGTCGCGGTCCATGAACTGGGTGAGGCTCTTGGCGCCCGAGATCATCTCGTACGCCTTCTTCTGGAGGGCGGTGTACGCGTCGGTGGAGGCCTTCGTGGAGGCGGCGACGACGCTCGGGTCGGACTTGAGGTAGATCTCCTCGGCGGCCGGGGTGCCCAGGTACTCCAGCAGCTTGACCGCACCGGCCTTGTTCTTCGGGCTCTTGCTCATCATGAAGCCGTCGGTCGGGGCCTCGACGGTGTCCTGGCCGTACGCCGGGTCGATCTCCGGGAAGGCGAAGAAGTCGAGGTCGTCCAGGGCGGCCTTGTCGGTGAACTGCTGCGCCACGAAGGTGCCGAGGAGGTACATGCCGGCCTTCTTCGAGGCCAGGGTCTGGGCCGCGTCCTGCCAGGTGCGACCGGTGGCGCCCTCCTGGTGGTACGGGAGGATCTCGGTCCACAGGTCGAAGACCTTGCGCACCTTGGCGTCGGTCCAGGCGGCCTTTCCGGCCATCAGGTCGACGTGGAAGTCGTAGCCGTTCTGGCGGAAATTGATCTGGTCGAAGGTGCCGAGCGCGGGCCAGGCGTCCTTGTCGCCGAAGGCGATCGGGACCAGCTTGTCCTTCTCCATCTGCTTGCACAGGGCGACCAGCTGGTCCCAGGTGGTGGGGACCTCGTAGCCGTACTGCTTGAAGACGCTCTTGCGGTAGAAGAGCGCCCACGGGTACGAGTACAGCGGCACGAAGTAGTACTTGCCGTCCTCGCCCTTGCTGAGCTTCTTCATCGCCTCGGGGAAGTTGCCCCCGATGGTCTGCCACACGTCGTCGATCGGGGTGGCGAGGCCCTTGGCCGCGAAGAACTGCATGCGATACCCCGCGAACCAGGTGAACACGTCGTCCGGGGTGCCCTGGAGGTAGGCGTTGATCTGCTCCTGGAAGGTGTTGGAGTCCTTGGTGTTCACGTCGACCGTGATCCCGGAGTCCTTCTTGAAGCCCGCGTAGATGTCCGCGAAGGCCTTCTTCGGGACCGGGTCGGACGCCTTGGAGCCGAGGGTGACCGTCTTCGGGTCGGACGAGGCACCGCTGCCGCCGCAGGCGCTCAGCAGGGGGATGCCGGCGCCGAGCACGGCGGCGCCGCCTATGCCGCGCAGGACGGAGCGGCGGCTCGCGGAGGGGAGGGAGAAGTCGGGCATGAACGGCTCCTGAGGGGCAGGGTTTCGGCCAGGCAGGGGGTGCGTCGAAGTCCGTCGTAAACGACCAGAAATCAACTTGACCGAACACGGTTGCGTAATGACAGCCGTATGTCCTGTCATGCGTCAAGAGATGACCGTCACCTTTGTGGAAACGTGACCGACACATCCAAGATCGATCCGATCGTCCGAATCGCCTTCGACTGGTCGAACAGGCGGCTGACCGCCGGGGTGGCCGTCTTCGTCTCGCCGTGAACGCCGGGCTGCCCGAGCGGGTTCTTGTCCTCTGGGTCTTCGGGACGAAACGCCTGCCGGCCGGCCTCGTCATCCATCCGCTCGCCGCTGGAGAGCTGTACGGCCGCGAGATCCTGTGGCGGCGCCGCGGCGTCCGCGTCCAGGCGACCTTCTGGCGGGTGCCGCTGGCTCTCGGCGCGGGGATTTTCGGCCGCCCTGGTCGGCGGGGTCCTAGCCGATCAGGACGGGCTTCTCCACGCTGACCTGGTCGATGTCGGAGACGCGGATCGTCACCTTCATGTCCCAGGTGCCGGCGATCGGCAGGTCGAGGTCGCCGGTGCCCCAGTAGCCGCCCTTGTCGGTGAGCTTCGCGTCCAGCGGGCCGATGTCCTGGGACGGGAGGGTGAAGGAGAGCCGGAGTTCGGGGACGATGGCGAAACCGCCCTGGGCGTCGAGGACCACCGCTTCCACCGAGTTCCGGCCGACCCGGCCCGGGTCGAGGGTGATCTGCACCTTGCCCCGGGCGCCGCCGATGTCGAAGGGGACGTAGGAGACGGACGCGACGGGCAGTCCGGTGGCCGCGGGGCTCTGCGCGGCCTCCGCCTCCGCGCGGCCCGGCACGGTGCCGGTGAGCACGGTCGTGAGCACCAGCACCACGACACCGATGGTGACTTCGGCGAGGACGGAACGTCGCAGACCACGGCGGTCCGGAACGACCGGCGCCTCCTCGGGCGCCTCCGGCAGCGGCGGCCCGCCCGCCGGCTCCGGCACCCGTTCCGCCACGACGGTCCGCGCGTCCGCCGTCGCCAGGCGTACCGTCCACAGCCGCGAGAACCCGGCCGCCGTCAGCAGCACGACCACCGCGGTCAGCTTGGCGACCAGGAGCCGGCCGTACGCCGTGTCGGTGAGCGCGCTCCAGGAGCCGAGGCCACGCCAGGACTGGTAGACGCCGGTGAGGACCAGGACGGTCACGGAGACGAAGGCGAGGCGGGAGAAGCGGGTGACCGTGGCCGGTTCGACGACCGCCGCCCGGTACAGCGTGACGACCAGTGCCGTCAGACCGCCCAGCCAGGCCGCCATCGCCAGGACGTGCAGGACCGAGGAGGCCATCGCCACGGGCACCTGGATGCCGGCGGAGGCGTGCTCACCGGCGGCCCAGGTGAGGGCGAGGCCGAGGGCGAGGGCGACGCCGATCGCGTAGGAGGACCGGCGGTGCCGGAACAGCCGTAGCAGGAAGACCGCCGTCAGTGCGAGCAGCACCAGCCGGGCCAGCAGCACCAGCCCGGGCCGGCTCGTCACGGTCCGTTCGAAGGCCGCGGCGTCGAAGGCCGTCGCGGGACCCGTGCCGGCCTCGTAGGGCGCCCGCAGCACGAACAGCGCGACCGTGGCGCCCGCCAGCGTCCACCAGCCGACCCGCAGCAGCCTGGGCAGGATGTTGGCGTCCGCCGGGCGGCACAGCGCGAGGAAGAGCGCCGTGCCGATGAGCAGCGCCACCGCGAGATAGGCCAGGTAGCGGGCGATGTTGTAGAGGCCGGCCGTCGCCGGGTTCTCCACGGGCCCGGGGTCCACGCTCACCGCCGTAGCCGAGGGCTTCCCGACGGAGAAGGTGAACGCCCCCGACACCGGATGGCTGTCCGCCGAGACGACCCGCCAGGCCACCGTGAAGGTGCCCTCGCCGAGCCCGGAGGCGGGCAGCGACACCCGGGCGGTGTCCGAACTCCCCGGCACGTGCTCGGCCTCCCCCGTGCGCACCCGCTCGTTCTTCGGGCTCAGCACACGGAAGGAGTCGTCGAGCAGACCGACGGACTCGGTGAAGGTCAGGGTGATGTACGCCGGGGCGGACTTGAGGACGATTCCGTCCTCGGGGTCGGTGGAGCGGAGGGCGGCATGGGCCGACGCCGGTCCCGCGCCTCCGAAGAGGAGCAGGACCAGCACGGTGCCCAGCAGCACCAGCCCTTGAACTCGCCGCCGGCCTCGTCCACCGTCACGCTCCACGTCAGTACTCCGTCCCCACGGCTCCGGGTTATGTACGGACACCGGCGCCGGAACACTCACCACGTGGGCCGGGCCGACACTCCCCCGTCGACGGCCAGGTCCTGGCCGGTGACCCAGGAGGCGAGCGGCGAGGCGAGGAACACACAGGCGTCGCCGATGTCCTCGGGACGGCCGAGCCGGCCCAGGGGCGCCTTCGCCTGCCACCGTTCCACACCCTCCGGCCAGTCCCGCGCCAGCCCCTCCCGGTCGATCAGCCCGGGCGAGACGCTGTTGACGCGGATACCGCGAGGCCCGTACTCCAGGGCCGCCGACCGGGCGTGCATCACCAGGGCGGCCTTGGACGCGCAGTAGTGGGCGTGCCCGGCGGCGGGACCGTGCGCCTCGATCGAGGCGATGTGCGTCACCGAGCCGCCGTGCTCCATGACCTCAGCCGCCGCCTGCGTGCACGCGAAGGCGCTCGTCAGGTTGGTGTCGACGACCTCCCGCCACTCGGCGGCCGTCATCCCGGGCAGCTCCCGCACCGGCTGCACCCCCGCGCTGTTGACCAGCGCGGTCAGTCCGCCGCCCCACGCGTGCGCCTCCCGGACCAGTTCCCGGCAGGCGTCCTCGTCCGTCAGATCCGCCCGCAGGACGACGGCCCGCGCGCCCGACTCCCGGACCCGGGCCGCGACTTCCTCCGCCGCCGTCACCGCCGTACGGCAGTGCACGACGACCGCTGCCGCCCCCTGTTCGGCGAACCGCACGGCGATCCCCCGGCCGATACCGCCGCCCGCGCCCGTGACGAGGGCGACCTGTCCTTCGAGCAGTCTCATGGACGACACAGTCGCGCGATCCGGTCGGCCTCGGCGGGATACCGCGCCCTCAGTGCCTCGGCGTCACCGTGCTCATAGCCCTCGTAGGTGAACCCGGGAGCCATCGTGCAGCCGAAGAACGTCCACGCGCCCCGCGTCCGCGCCCCCATCCAGGTGCCGCCGGGGACGGTCAGCTGGACGTGCTGACCGGCGAGGACGTCGGGTCCCAGCACCGGGGTGCTCGACGTGCCGTCCGGGGAAAGGAGCAGGAGTTCCAGGGGGTCGCCGAGGTAGAAGTGCCAGATCTCGTCGCCGGGCAGGCGGTGCAGGGCGGAGAAGTCGCCGGCGGTGAGCAGGGCGACTATGGCCGAGCCCTCCGGTCTGCCGTCCGCGCGCTCGGGGCCCGCCCAGGTACGGCGGAACAGGCCCCCTTCGCGCGGAATCGGCTCCAGTCCGTAGTGGGCGACGAGGTCTTCAGGGGTCACGCCGGGAAGGCTACCTCCCTGGCCAGGAACGCCAGTTGAGCGTGCTTCTCGGGCAGATACACGTCCGGGAGGTCGATCTCCGGCAGCACGACCCGCTCCCCGGCCACGAACCCCTGCCGCAGGAACCGGGCGATCGCCCTCTCGTTGCGTACGTCGGGATCGACCACGACCCGCTTGCGGTCCAGGCCGAGCAGGACGTACGAGGCGACAGCGCCCAGCAGCGCCGACGACCAACCGGGCCGCCCGCCGTCCGCTCCGGCCGGCGCGAGCAGCAGGTGGACGCCGATGTCACCGGGCTCGACGGGGTAGCACTCGCTGACCCGGTCGGCCTCCGGCTCATAGGTCTGGAGCAGTCCGACCGGCTCGCCGTCCTTCTCGAGCAGATAGGCGTGGTGGGTGTCGAGGGTGTCCATGTGGGCGTAGATATCGGCCACTTGGTCCTGGGTGAGGCCGTTCATGCCCCAGAAGGCGGCCCGTTCCTCGCTGACCCAGCCGTGCACCACCTCGGCGTCGGCCTTCGGGTCGAGGGTGCGCACACGGACGGTGCCGAAGCCGTCGACCTCCTGCTCGTGGACGTAGGTGTCAGACATCGCTCTCCTTGCTGAGCTGTTCGAAGTCGGTGACGACCGGGACGAGGTCGCCCGCGAGCCACAGGGGAAGTTGATCACGGTGATGGGGCGAGCCGGGCACGCCCGAGGCGCCGAACGGCACCACCCAGCGGCTGTCCTCGCGCCGGGCCAGATCCCACACGTAACGGGCGGCCGGACCGCGCGCGGCCAGGTCGGTCAGACCGGGCACGGCGGAGGTGCACAGCACGCAGTCGTGGTCGCCGGAGAGACCGGGTTCGTCGTGCTTCTCGTACGACGTGTCCGGCAACGCCCGCCACGGGTACAGCCGGTGGGTCTCGCCCCAGGCCGCGGGCGGCTTCCCGGCGGCCACCTCCTCGACGGCCGCGCGGATCTCGGCGGGACGGTCGATGCCGTACAACTCCTCGGCGCGCAGCAGGTGTTCGAGGGCGAAGCCGATGCGCGGCAGCAGACCGAGCCAGGGGAGGAGGACCTCGGGGTAGGCGGGCGGGCAGGTCAGCGCGGCGAACGCGGGGTGGGCGGCGAGCCGGCGGGCGACGGCGCCGCGCACCGCGGAGTAGAGGGCGGCGTCCTCGCTGTCCGCGTCCATGCGGCGGTTCCAGCGCAGGAGGGTGTCCGTGAGTTCGGCGGCCCGCGGGGTCAGATCCCGGAGGGCGGCGAGCTGGTCCAACAGGGGCCCGGCGGAGGCCAGATACGTGTCCATGTGGAGGGCGGGCATGTCCCCGGCCGACCACGTGTCCTTCTCCGCGAGCATCGCCGCGATGCGGTTCGCGCGGTGCGGCGGGGCGAACTCGACGCCGAGGGGTTGCGCCGGACCCCGCTGGTTGGCCATGACGGCGACGCCGTCCTGCGTGAGTCCGGCGCGGGGCATCTCGTGCCAGCCTCGCCACGCGTGCCCGGGCTCCCAGGCGGGGACGACACGTGTGCGGTTGGCCTCGGACCGCAGCGGCACCCGGCCCGCGACCCGGTGCAGCAGCCCGCCCTCGGTGTCGGCGGCCTGGACGACGTTGACCGGCTCGGCCCAGCTGTCGAAGGCCCGGTCCACGTCGGCGACCCGGCGGGCCCGCAGCAGCGGGAGCAGGGCGCTGAAACCCAGGTCGTCGGTGACGCGGGGCGGGATGCGGAGGCTGAGGGCGAGCGGCGTGCCGTCGTCGAGTCCTTCCGGGCCGCCGGCGATGACGGGCCCGCGTTCGGTCTCGATGACCTCGACCTCGACGGACTCCTCGCCGGCGACTTCGACGGTCTCGGTGTGCCGGGACGCGCGCGTCCACCTCCCGTCCGGGCCGAGGGCCTCGACACCGGCCCCGGTCCGCCGCAGCCGTTCCTCGTACAGGTCCTGGTAGTCGGCCATGGCGTTGGTGATGGCCCAGGCGACCGTGCCGGTGTGGCCGAAGTGGGCGGTGCCGGGGACGCCGGGGACGGCGAGGCCGACGACGTCGAACTCCGGGCAGGAGAGGTGGATCTGCTGGTAGACGCCGGGATCCTCGATGAAGCGGTGCGGGTCTCCGGCGATGACGGCCTGCCCGGTCACGGTCCGTTCGCCGCTCACCAGCCAGCCGTTGCTGCCGGAGGTGCCGGGACCGTCGGTGGCGAAGAGCCCGACGGCCTCCTCGCCGAGGTGCTTCACGGCCTGTTCGCGCCAGAGCTTGGCGGGGAAGCCCGCGAAGAGGATGTGGGCACCGAGCCAGACGCCGAGGGGGGTCCAGGGCTCCCAGCGGCCGGGGGCGCCGAGGGGCAGGGTCGCGTCGGCGAGCCCTTCGTTGACCCCGTCGACGTACGCCCGTACCCAGTCGGCCGTCTCCGGGTCCCGTCTCTCCAGCTGCTCGAAGCAGCGTCTCGCGGTGTCCTCCAGCCGGGCCCTGCGCACGAACCGGTCCCAGGGCAGGGCGTCGGGGCCGAGGAGGGACGCCGAGGTGCCGCGGGCCCGGTGCCGCTCGACCTCCAGCTGCCAGGCCCGGTCGCGGGCGGTGACGATGCCCTGGGCACGGGCGAGTTCGCGCACGCTGTCGGCACGCAGATGCGGGACACCCCAGACATCCCGGTAGATCTCGGCGCTCACTCTGTAGCTCTCCTGTGCTTTAGGTTAGGCTCACCTAAGTAACTGGTGGTGAAATCGTACGCGAGGAGTGAAGAGACGATGGGGCAGGGGCACGGCTGGGAGGGCGCGGTCCTCAAACTGCTGCGGGCCAAGGACTACGTCCTCACCGTCACCGGCGCCGAGGACGTCACTCCGGACTACCGGCGCATCCACCTCACCGACGGCGGCCTGCTCGCCGCGACCGGCGTCCACCCCACGATGTGGGTCCGGCTGTGGTTCTCCGACGCGGGCAAGCCGCACCAGCGGGCCTACACCCTCGTCGACCCGGACCCCGCGGCCGGCACCTTCGGCCTGGAGTTCGCCCTGCACGAGGGCGTGGCGAGCGACTGGGCACGGAACGCGAAGCCCGGCGACACCATCGAGGCGACGGTCCACGGCACGGCGTTCGAGAACCCCGACCCGGCACCGACCCACGTCTTCGCGATCGGCGACCCGGCGTCCCTGCCCGCCATCAACTCCCTGCTGGAAGCGCTGGACTCGTCCCCGGCGACGGTCTGGTTCGAGGGCGGCACGGACGGCCTCCCCTTCCGCACGGACCCGTCCCGCCACGACGTCCGCCCCTCCTCATCCCTGGTCGACGAGGTGAAGAGGGACCTCCCCGACCTCCTCAGGACTCACCCGGACGCCTACGTCTGGATCGCCTGCGACACGAGGACCACCCGCACCCTGTCCTCGTACGTCCGCAAGGACCTGGGCGTCCCGAAGGAGCGGATGCACGCGCTGGGGTACTGGCGGGCGGCCTGACCCCGTACGCGGCATGATCGGGGTCATGGACGTCACCCTTCACCTCGCCCAGGACCCCGAGGCCGATGAGCTGCTCGGGCGTTCCCCGCTCGCCGCGCTGGTCGGGATGCTGCTGGACCAGCAGGTTCCGATGGAGTGGGCGTTCAAGGGGCCGCGGACGATCGCGGACCGGCTCGGCCTCGACGACCTCGACGCGCACGAGATCGCCGCGCAGGACCCGGACGCCTTCGCGGCCCTGCTCTCGGACAAGCCGGCGGTCCACCGCTACCCGGGCTCCATGGCCAAGCGGATCCAGCAGCTGTGCCAGTACCTCGTCGAGCACTACGACGGCAATGCCGAGCTCGTTTGGAAGGGCGTGGACGACGGACGCGAACTGCTGCGCCGGCTGGAGGAGCTGCCCGGCTTCGGCAAGCAGAAGGCCCAGATCTTCCTGGCCCTGCTGGGCAAGCAGCTCGGCGTACGGCCCAAGGGCTGGCGGGAGGCGGCGGGCGCGTACGGCGAGGCTGAGTCCTTCCGCTCGGTCGCCGACATCACCGGCCCGGAGTCGCTGGTCAAGGTGCGGGCGCACAAGCAGGAGATGAAGGCGGCGGCGAAGGCCGCGAAGGCGGCCGGCAAGTAAGCCGATCGGCGCAGCCCACCGCGCGGGGCGACCGGAGCCGGTCCAAGCATGGACCATGACCGAGGCACCGCACGGCTCCTCCTGGGGCCGGGAGTTCGACGACCGCAAGGTCCACACACAGCAGCGCGCCCATGAGCCCGAGCCGCCCGTCGAAGGCCCCCTGCACGCACTGTCCAGGGCCGCCTGGCAGGTCGTCCTGGTCACCGGCATCGCCTCGCTGGTCCTGGGTGTCCTGGTGCTGATCTGGCCGGGCTCCACGCTCCGCGCCACCGGCGTCCTGTTCGGCGTCTACCTCGTCGTCAGCGGCGTCTTCCAGCTGGTCTCGGCCTTCGGCACGCACCGGACGACAGGGCTGCGCGTCCTCGCCTTCATCAGCGGCGCCCTGTCGATCCTGCTGGGCCTGTTCTGCTTCCGCGGCCCCATGCAGTCGCTCCTGCTGCTCGCCCTGTGGATCGGCATCGGCTGGCTCATCCGCGGGATCACCCAGACCCTGGCCGCCGCCTCCGACCCGTCGATGCCCGCCCGCGGCTGGCAGATCTTCCTCGGGATCCTCACGTTCCTCGCCGGGATCGTGCTGATCGACTCCCCCTTCGAGTCGGTCGCCGTCCTCACCGTGGTCGGCGGGATCTGGCTGGTCGCCGTGGGCATCGTCGAGATCGTCATGGCCGTACGGATGCGCGGGCAGGCCCGGAACGTGCCGCGCACGGTGTGAGTAACCCGTGCGAGCGGATCTGACGGACGACGCGATGAACCTCGTACTCCCCGGGGCAGACCAGCAACCATGAGCAGCACCAGAACCTGGCTCCGCGCCTTTGTCCTGCTGCTCGCGCTGCTCGTGCCGGGCGGCCACGCCGGGGCGCCCGCCGCCACCGCCGTCGCCCCGATCGCCGGCGAGCTCGCCGAGTACGACGTTCTGGACACGGCCCTGCGGCCACCGGCCCGCGCCGCCCACCGGCCCGTCGTACCCCTGCGCCCCGCGCCCCGGCCCGCCCCGGCGCCCGCTGTCCCGGCGGGCCGCCCCCTCCCGGCGCCGCCGCGGCCGCCGTACGCCCTGCACACCCTGCGCTCGGTGGTCCTGCGCTGCTGACCGGCCCTCGCACCACAGGTCAGTCAAGCAGCGACGCAAGGAGCACGACCATGCCCATCGACCCGTACGCCGTCCTGCGCGCCCTCGTGCGCGCCGAGGCCTCCCGCAACACGCCCAAGCCGCAGCCCCGGGAGGGCAAGCCGCCCGTGAAGGAAGCGAAGCGCGGCTGATCCGGTGCGGAGGCGGGGCCTTACGGGGTCACCGCCTCCGCCGTGCCGTACCGAAGACCGAGCGGCTGATCTCGCGGCCGATCTGCGTCCCCAGGGAGCGGGCGAGGGACTTGAACACCCCGCTGCGAACGACCTGTTCGACCATGGAGGGGTCGTCCTCGGGCTCAGCCTTCCTGGACCCGGTGTTCTTGGAGGGGGTCTTCGCGGGCGGGGCCGTCATCTCGTCCGGCCCCTTCGCGCCGCGCGCCGCGGTCAGCTTCTCGTACGCCGACTCGCGATCCACAGCCTGTGCATAGCGCCCGTGCAACGGCGAGGCCCGCACCGCCGCGTCGAGGGCGGCGCTGTCGACGGGGCCCATCAGGGACTCGGGCGCACGCAGACGGGTCGCCGCGACGGGTGTCGGAGCACCCTTCTCGCTGAGCACCGTGACCACGGCCTCCCCCGTCCCCAGGCCGGTGAGCAGCTCCTCCAGGTCGTACGCCGAGTTGGGGAGGGTCTTCACCGTGGCCTTCAGGGCCTTCTGGTCATCCGGTGTGAAGGCCCGGAGCGCGTGCTGGACGCGGTTGCCGAGCTGGGCGAGGACGTCGGCGGGTACGTCCTTCGGCGACTGCGTCACGAAGAAGACCCCGACCCCTTTCGAGCGAATCAGCCGGACGGTCTGCGTGATCGAGTCCAGGAACGCCTTCGAGGCGTCGTGGAAGAGCAGATGCGCCTCGTCGAAGAAGAAGACCAGCTTCGGCTTGTCCGCGTCCCCGACCTCGGGCAGATCGTGGAAGAGGTCGGCGAGCAGCCACATCAGGAACGTCGAGAACAGCTGCGGTTTGTCCTGTACGGCGGGCAGCTCGAGGACGGAGACCATGCCGCGCCCGTCCTGCGCCGTGCGCAGCAGCTCGTTCGTGTCGAACTCCGGCTCCCCGAAGAAGTCGCCCATGCCCTGCGCCTCGAAGGCGGTGAGGGAGCGCAGGATCACACCCGCCGTCGCCGTGGACAGCCCGCCGATGTTCTTCAGCTCGCTCCTGCCCTCGTCCGAGGTCAGGAAGGTGACCACCGCCCTGAGATCCTTGAGGTCGACCAGCTCCAGGCCCTTGGTGTCGGCGTAGTGGAAGATCAGGCCGAGCGACTGCTCCTGGGTCTGGTTGAGCCGGAGCACCTTGGACAGCAGCAGCGGGCCGAAGTCCGTGACCGTCGCCCGCACGGGGATTCCGTGGCCGAGGCCGCCGAGGGCGTAGAACTCTGCCGGGAAGCCGGTCGCCGTCCACTCCTGGTGTACGTCCGCGGCGCGGGCCCGCACCTTGTCGTCGGCGGCTCCGGGCGCCGAAATCCCGGACACGTCGCCCTTGATGTCCGCGAGGAACACCGGCACACCCTGCGCCGAGAGCTGCTCGGCGATCAGCTGGAGCGTCTTGGTCTTGCCGGTGCCCGTCGCACCCGCCACGAGACCGTGCCGGTTCAGCATCGGCAGCGGGATCCTGACCTGCGCGTCCGGCAGACACACCCCGTCCCACAGGAGGGCGCCGAGATCGAGGGCGGGCCCGGTGAAGGCGTACCCGGAGGCGATCTCCAGGGCCTCCTTCGGAAGGGCCGGCGCACTGCCCGGGGCCTCGGGAGCGGCGGCCTGCGCCATGGTCTCGCTGTCACTCATCTCAGGCACCTGTTCCGGTTTGCCCCCGTTTAAGGCATCTTTTCCAGCATCACACTCCGTCGCCATGGCTGCGCCCGGAAGGTCTTGACCGGTAGGCTTTCCGTGTGATCTTCAAGCGCATCGGAAACGGCCGGCCGTACCCCGACCATGGCCGGGAAAGCACCCGGCAGTGGGCGGACGTCGCGCCGCGCCCGGTCCGCCTCGATCAGCTCGTGACGACCAAGGGCCAGCTCGACCTGGAAACCCTGCTCGCCGAGGACTCCACGTTCTACGGCGACCTCTTCGCGCACGTCGTGAAGTGGCAGGGCGACCTGTATCTCGAGGACGGCCTCCACCGCGCGGTGCGGGCGGCGCTCCAGCAGCGCCAGGTGCTGCACGCGCGTGTGCTTGAGCTGGACTAAGCGGCGGACTTGTAAAGGGTTGGCCCTTTCGGGTTCTTCCGGCCCGAATCCAATGATCATTTAGTAGGCATCGCCGCCCGGGCGCACTACGCTGCGCCCATGAGCATGCTGACTCCCCCAGGCATGGGCGGCAAGTACCGGATCACGGGGGACAAGTACCCGCGCATGCGCCGTCCCCGGCGGCGGGGCAGACTCGTGGCCGCCCTGGTCGCCTCGGTCACCGCGCTCGGCCTGGTCGGCTGGGGCACCCTGCAGCTCATCGACGTCTTCACCGGCGGCGGCGACAAGGCCTCGGCAGCCGGCTCCAAGGCGGACTGTGGGACGAAGGCGTCCCCGTCGGCCTCGCCCTCGTCCTCGTCCTCGTCCTCCACCACGGCGTATCCCAAGCCCGCCCAGATCACCGTCAACGTCTTCAACGCCACCCCCCGTGCGGGGCTCGCCAAGAAGACCGCGGACGAGCTGAAGAAGCGCGGCTTCAAGATCGGCGACGTGGGCAACGCGAGCGCGGAGTTCGACAAGAAGGTCAAGGGCACGGGGCTGCTGCTCGGCCCCACGTCCGCCGTGAGCACGTCGTTGCCGGTCCTCGGCACGCAGCTCGCGGGCGCGGAGACCCGGGCGGACACCCGCAAGGGCACCGACGTGGACCTGATCATCGGCACCGGCTTCAAGTCGCTGACAGCAAAGGCGACGGCGGCCAAGGCCCTGACCAGGCTGGGCGCACCCCAGCCGACGCCCACTTCTTCGAAGAACTCCTGCTGAAGAAACCCAAAGGGGCGCGGGGAACTGCGCGATCAGCCACAAAAGGCCTGAAGTCGCGACGCCTCCGCACCCCTACGGCGAAATGGCGTCCTTACTCAGCGGCGCCGTAAAGACGATCGCCCGCGTCACCAAGGCCCGGCACGATGTACCCGTGCTCGTTCAGGTGGTCGTCGACCGCCGCCGTCACCACGGTGACCGGCGTGCCCGCGAGCTCCCGCTCCATGACCTCGACGCCCTCCGGCGCAGCGAGCAGCACGACGGCCGTCACATCGTCCGCACCCCGCTTGATCAGCTCCCGGATCGCCGCGACCAGCGTGCCACCGGTGGCGAGCATCGGGTCGAGGACGTACACCTGACGCCCGGAGAGGTCCTCCGGCATACGTGTGGCGTAGGTGGACGCCTGGAGGGTCTCCTCGTCGCGCACCATGCCCATGAAGCCCACCTCGGCGCTCGGCAGCAGGCGGACCATGCCGTCGAGCATGCCGAGGCCGGCGCGCAGGATCGGCACGACCAGGGGGCGCGGGTAGGAGAGCTTGACGCCGGTGGTGGTGGTGACCGGGGTCGTGATGTCGACCGCTTCGGTGCGCACGTCTCGCGTGGCCTCGTAGGCAAGCAGGGTGACCAGTTCGTCGGCCAGCCGACGGAAGGTCGCGGAGTCGGTGCGCTGGTCGCGCAGGGTGGTGAGCTTGTGAGCGACCAGAGGGTGGTCGACGACGTGGAGACGCATGTCCACAACATTAACCGGGCCCGTTGTCCCCGGCGTCCCGTGCGGCTTTCCCGGCCGGGGCAAACCGTGCTTCGGCCGTCCGCTGGCATCAAACCCCTCGTCGGAGGGAAAGTGGGAGAGACGCAACCGGGTGGTGAGCCTATGCCGGACCAGGAGTCACAACAGGAGACCGATGCCGAGCGCCGTCGGCGCCGCGCCCAGTTCCTGCGCGATCTCGCCGAGGCCCGTGAGCTGCGCGACCGCGTCCAGCCCCGGCGCGCCAAGGCGGCCCGGCTGCGGCACGCGATGCGCATGCGCACCTTCCGCTGGTAGGCCAACCGGCAGGCTGATCCGCCCTCTTCGGGCGCCCGCGTACGTCCCTGTCGCCCGGGCCGCGTACGATCCCGCTGGTGGACGATCAAAACGGGCGGACACAGGGTGCCGAAGACGTCCCCTGAACGCTCCGTTTCTGCCACGATTCCGAGTGGGCGGGGCTCGGAGCCAATGCCTCCCCGCCCATAGCCTCCGCCGGGGGGACCCCCAACCGGCACGCCTATGACCAGTGGGAGAGTCACGGTGTACTTCGCCGCACTGCTCGCGCGCACCGAAGACGGGTGGGAAGCGAGCGACACAGAGCTCCTCGACAATGTGGAGACGCTGTCGGATCTGGCCGACCTCGCCCGGGAAGCCGCGGCCGAGGACGACACGGTGCTCGTGCTGATCGAACAGGAGGACGTCTGGTTCGGCGTCGTCCGCATCGACGGCGAGGACGACCCCCGTATCTACGTCTCGGACGCCGCCGCCGCTGCCCGCAGCAGTTACGGCGAGATCCTGCTCACCGACGAACTGCTCGGAAGGGAGCCCGAGGACGACGAACCCGACCTGGACGCCCTCGATCTCGACGGCACCGAGGACGGTGAGGACGAGGACGGGGACGACGCCGAGAGCGTCGGCTCCGCCGAGGTCGTGCCGCACGGCCCGGTCGGCGACCCCGGCGTCCTCGACGACCTGGGTGTCAGCGAGAAGGAGCTGAAGGCCCTGTCGACGGACGCGCTCACCGAGATCGCCGACTCCCTGGGCGCCTCGGAGGTCCTGGAGACCGTCCGCTGACCGGGGAGACCATCGAGGGCCCCCCGGACCCGGTACGCGACCGCTGGCGAGCCGCGATGCGGCTCGCCCTGGACGAGGCCGGGCGGGCGGGTCCGGACGTACCGGTGGGGGCCGTCGTGCTGGCCCCGGACGGCACGACCGTGCTCGGGGCGGGGCACAACGAACGCGAGGCGGTCGGCGACCCGACCGCCCACGCGGAGGTCCTGGCGATCCGCCGGGCGGCCGCGGAACTCGGGGAGTGGCGGCTGACCGGCTGCACGCTGGTCGTCACCCTGGAACCGTGCACGATGTGCGCGGGCGCGCTGGTGCAGTCCCGTGTGGACCGCGTCGTCTACGGCGCCCGCGACGACAAGGCCGGCGCGGCCGGCTCGCTCTGGGACGTCGTACGGGACCGGCGGCTCAACCACCGTCCCGAGGTGATCGAGGGCGTGCTCGCCGAGGAGTGCGCGCGGCTCCTCACGGACTTCTTCCGGACCCGGTAATACCGATTTCAGAGCACGCCCCACCGTGTTGTAAGGTCTCTCTCGGTAGCGTGTCCGAGCGGCCGAAGGAGCTCGCCTCGAAAGCGAGTGTGGCGCAAGTCACCGAGGGTTCAAATCCCTCCGCTACCGCTTCTGAAGGGCCCCGTCGAGAGACGGGGCCCTTCGTGCGTGCCGCGAGGGCTCCAGGGGCCCTGCAAAGAGCCCGGAACCGCAGGTCGTCGGTCCTTAAATGTGATGTGCGGAAGTTACACTCGCGGCCGGCACAGGAGTCCCAACAGGCACGACAGTCACGGGGGAGGCCGCGGTGGCGGTGAATTCGAAGAGGGCCGCTGTCTACATACTCGTGGTCTTCATTCTGTACGTGATCATCACGGACCCGGCCAAGGCGGCCGACTACGTCCAGATAGGGTTCGAGGGCATATCGGACGCCGCCAAGGCCATCGGTGACTTCTTCACCTGGCTCGCCGACGGGGCGCAGTAGCGGCTGATCGGAAGCTGGGAGCGCACATGATCCGCCACCTTGTCCTCTTCAAGCTCAACGAGGGCGTCGAGCGTGACGACCCGCGGGTCGTGAAGGGCGTCGAGGCCTTCCGCGCCCTCGACGGCAAGATCGAGGACATCCGCTTCTGGGAGCTGGGCTGGAACCTCAGCGACCGGCCCATCGCCTACGACTTCGCCATCAACTCGGGGTTCGAGGACGCCGACGCGCTGCGCCGGTACGTGGAGCACCCGGAGCACCAGGCGGGGGTGGCGCTCTGGAAGGAGTTCGCCACCTGGGTGATCGCGGACTACGCGTACTGAGCTTCTCCCGCACCTCGTATGGCCCCTCGCCGGAACGGCGGGGGGCTTTCACGCGTCTTGTGCCCCAACTCTTCACTCAACACGGTGTTATGCGGTGCTTGCACACAGTGCACATGTCTTGTGATGCTATGACCGCTTTTGACGGATGAGTTGACAGATGTAGACCGATGAAGAGGTGGCGTTGACCGTGTCGGCCAGTACTGCGCCGCCCCAGGAAGAGGCGCCCGCCCAGACCCCGGCGCCCGCCGCCCCCCAGCGCAGCCGCGGCGCCGACACCCGGGCGCTCACCCAGGTGCTCTTCGCCCAGCTCAAGGAGGTCCAGCCGGGTACGCCGGAGCACAACCGGGTACGCGGGGCGCTCATCGAGGCCAACCTCCCGCTCGTGCGCTATGCCGCCGCCCGCTTCCGCTCCCGCAACGAGCCGATGGAGGACGTGATCCAGGTCGGCACGATCGGGCTCATCAACGCGATCGACCGCTTCGACCCGGAGCGGGGCGTGCAGTTCCCGACGTTCGCGATGCCGACCGTCATCGGCGAGATCAAACGGTACTTCCGTGACAACGTGCGCACCGTCCACGTGCCCCGCCGGCTCCACGAGCTGTGGGTGCAGGTCAACGGCGCCACCGAGGACCTGACGACCGCCTTCGGGCGCACCCCGACCACCGCCGAGATCGCCGAGCGGCTGCGCATCGGCGAGGACGAGGTGCTGTCCTGCATCGAGGCCGGGCGCTCGTACCACGCGACCTCCCTGGAGGCCGCCCAGGAGGGCGACGGCCTCCCCGGACTGCTGGACCGGCTCGGCTACGAGGACCCGGCGCTGGACGGCGTGGAGCACCGCGACCTCGTCCGGCATCTGCTGGTCCAACTGCCGGAGCGGGAACAGCGAATCCTTCTGCTGCGCTACTACAGCAATCTCACCCAGTCGCAAATCAGCGCGGAACTCGGCGTCTCCCAGATGCATGTCTCGCGGCTACTCGCGCGTAGCTTCCAGCGGCTGCGATCTGCCAATCGGATCGATGCATAAGAGGCGCACGGGGGCGCGTTCCGGAACACCCCAGTTCGCAAGCAGGATCGAGGCGTAACCGGCACGAGCGAATCGCTCACCAGGCCCGTTCCCGACACTTCTGCGCCGAAAAACCGTCAGACCCCCTTTATCCAGGGCGGATTCACGTCTCAGGTGTCGACATGTCACTACAGCGTGTTGCCGACATGTGACATTCTTCCGGCAGAGCGTTTGCCGGAGCCCCGGCTCCGGTATTCAGGTGAAGGCTGACGTTCCTCGATGGAGCGTTCGCCGCGACCGTCCCGCGACCCAAAGGGGGTGGCATGTCCGCAGACCAGGGCAGCTCGAAGGTGCTCACGCTCATCAAGAGCGAGGCTGCGCCCGCGCTCGACGACAACCCGGCTGTCGAGGCCGCCGTAGAGGCTCCGGCCCTGCCGGTGACCTCGGGTGCCCTCGACACCCGCACCCTGTCCCGCTCCCTCTTCCTGCGGCTCGCCGCCCTCGACGAGAACAGCCCCGAGCGTGTGTACGTCCGGGACACCCTCATCGAGCTCAACCTCCCACTGGTGCGCTACGCGGCGGCCCGCTTCCGCTCGCGCAACGAGCCGATGGAGGACATCGTCCAGGTCGGCACCATCGGCCTGATCAAGGCGATCGACCGCTTCGACTGCGAACGCGGCGTGGAGTTCCCGACCTTCGCGATGCCGACGGTCGTGGGCGAGATCAAACGGTTCTTCCGGGACACGTCCTGGTCGGTGCGCGTCCCGCGCCGGCTGCAGGAGCTGCGCCTGGCCCTCACCAAGGCCAGCGACGAGCTCTCGCAGAAGCTGGACCGCTCCCCGACCGTCGCCGAACTCGCCGTGGTGCTGGGCGTCTCGGAGGAGGACGTCGTCGACGGCCTCGCGGTCGGCAACGCCTACACGGCCTCCTCGCTGGACTCCCCGGCCCCGGAGGACGACGGCGGCGAGGGCTCCCTGGCCGACCGGCTCGGCTACGAGGACACGGCTCTCGAAGGTGTCGAGTACCGCGAGTCCCTCAAGCCCCTGCTCGCCAAACTCCCGCCCCGCGAGCGCCAGATCATCATGCTGCGCTTCTTCGCCAACATGACCCAGTCGCAGATCGGCGAGGAGGTCGGCATCTCCCAGATGCACGTCTCCCGGTTGCTGACCCGGACGCTGGCGCAGCTGCGCGAGGGCCTGATCTCGGACTGACGGTGCGGGACTGACGGAAGTCGCGCACGGGACTTCCTTACTGACGGAGTGTCAGCCACACTGGCGCGATGCTCCGGGCGACGACATGGACACATGGCCGTCGGGGCGCCGCGATCGGCGCGTCGGCGGCCGTCGCCTGTCTGGGCGCGGTCCTGGCCGGCTGCGGGAGCGGCGCCGGGGACGGGTACGTCGCGGTCGGGGCCGCGGGTGGTACGAGGCCCACGGTGGCCGCCGGACCGACGGGCGGGGTGCGGGTCGTGCCGTTGGACGGGGCTCACGGGCCCGACGGGTCTGACGGGTCCGACTCACCGGGGACGGAGGGGAGTTCGGAGACAGGTGCTCCGGGCCGGTCCTCGGTGGCGGGCACGCCGGGACGTCCGAAGACGCAGGGCGTCCCGGAGGCTTCGGGCACTCCGAGCGGCCCCGTCCCCTCGACCGAGGGGGCCACGCCCGGTCGTACGCCCACGAGTTCACCGGCCGAGCCGAGCCCTACGACAACGGCGGCCACCCCCGCCGCCCTGACCGTGAGCGATCCGGTGCGGGAGGCCACCGATCAGCGCTGGTGCGAGAAAGTGACCCTGGTCCTGCGCAACTCCGGTGGCAGCGCTGTGCGTTCGGGCACCGTGACCTTCGGGACGCACATCATCGGCGCGCTCGGGGTCGACTGGGGGACCGTCGAGTCGACCGAGGCGCTTCCGGCGCCGATCGGGGCCGGGGCGCGCAAGGAGAAGACCTGGACGGTGTGCGTCGACGCGTGGCGGGTGCCGCTCGGGATGCACATCGAGACGCGGGACGTGTCCGTCCGGTGGGAGTAGCCCCGCCGGTCAGCTGAGCGCCAGCCAGGCCACCGCCGCGACGATCGCCACGGCGACGACGACGCCGATGATCAGGCCGATGCGGGGGCCGGCGGCGGCCGCCGTCTGCTGCGGGCCCTGCGGGGCCTCGTCGACGAAGGCGCGGAACATCTGGGTGTTGCCGGCGGGGTCGTGGTTGCCCTGGGGGTTCTGGGTGTTGGCCATGCCCCGAGACACTAGCGAATCCGCGGGGGGTGCCCAAGTGCGGGGCCGCGCCGTGAGGGTGTGGGGTTGTTGCCGGGTGCGGCGCCTTCGTGGCTGGTCGCGCAGTTCTCCGCGCCCCTGAGGTGGGTGCGGTGGCCCCTACTCGGTCGTCACCTGCCTGTTTACGCTCGCAATACTTGCCTTTGCCAAGTTTTTATACCGGGCCCCCGCCGTTTTATTTGCCTGTAGCAACCATCAGCTTCTATGGTTGCCCCAAGCAACGAATACGGGAGGTGTGATGGCCGAACAGGCGCAGTACGAGGAGCTGATGCGTCAGTTCAGTGCCTTCGGAGCCGTGAAGCGGGAGATGGGGCGGATCCTGCCGTCCGACTGCCCCGCCGGTTCCGCCGCCGTGCTGACGCTGCTCGCCCGTCACGGGGACATGCGCATGAGCAAGCTCTCGGAGCTGCTCGCCGTGGACATGTCGGTGACCAGTCGGCATGCCGCGCATCTCGCGGAGCGGGGCTGGATCGACCGGTCCCCCGACCCGGCGGACAAGCGCTCCCGCATCCTGCACCTCACCCCCGCGGGTCTGGCCCAGCTCGAAAGGCTGTCGCGGCGGACCTGCGAGCTGCTCGCCGAGCGGCTCGGTGACTGGAGCGACGAAGAGGTGGCCCAGCTGACCGGCCTGATGGCCCGGCTCAGGGCCAGCTTCGACGACTGCCGCAGCGCCGCCCCTCGCGTATTCGAAGAGATCACCCGTACACCCGCAAACACGTAAGCAAAGGAAGCCCATGGCAACGACCACACCAGCCGGTGTGCGGGCTCACGCCAAGCACGGGGGAGGCGCTGAGCACGCCCCCATGACACACCGGCAGATCATGGAGGCCCTCTCCGGGCTGCTGCTCGGGATGTTCGTGGCGATCCTGTCGTCCACGATCGTCTCGAACGCCCTCCCGGAGATCATCGGCGACCTCGGCGGCGGCCAGTCCGCCTACACCTGGGTCGTCACCGCGGCCCTGCTGTCCATGACCGCGGCCACGCCCCTGTGGGGCAAGCTGTCGGACCTCTACAGCAAGAAGGCGCTCGTCCAGATAGCGCTCGTCATCTACGTGCTGGGCTCGGCCGCCGCCGGACTCTCGCAGAACGCCGGCACGCTGATCGCCTTCCGTGTCGTCCAGGGCATCGGCGTCGGCGGTCTGTCCGCCCTGGCGCAGATCGTGATGGCCGCGATGATCTCCCCGCGTGAGCGCGGGCGTTACTCCGGCTACCTGGGCGCGACCTTCGCCGTCGCCACCGTCGGCGGTCCGCTGCTCGGCGGTGTCATCACCGACACCTCGTGGCTCGGCTGGCGCTGGTGCTTCTACGTCGGTGTGCCGTTCGCGGTCATCGCGCTGATCGTGCTCCAGAAGACCCTGCACCTGCCCGTCGTGAAGCGGGACGTCAAGGTCGACTGGTCCGGCGCGTTCTTCATCTCGGCGGCCGTCTCGCTGCTGCTGGTCTGGGTCACCTTCGCCGGTGACAAGTACGACTGGATCTCCTGGCAGACGTACGCGATGGTCGGCGGCTCGATCGCGCTCGGCCTGATCTTCGTGCTCGTCGAGTCGAGGGCCAGCGAGCCGATCATCCCGCTGCGGCTGTTCCGCAACCGCACCATCACCCTGTCGTCGATCGCCTCGATGTTCGTGGGTGTCGCGATGTTCTCCGGCACGGTCTTCTTCAGCCAGTACTTCCAGCTGGCCCGCGACAAGTCCCCCACGATGTCGGGCGTCATGACGATCCCGATGATCGCCGGCCTGTTCGTCTCCTCGACCGTCTCCGGGCAGCTCATCACCCGCACCGGCAAGTGGAAGGCCTGGCTGGTCAGCGGTGGCGTGCTCGTCACCGCAGGGCTCGGTCTGCTGGGCACCATCCGGTACGACACGGAGTACTGGAAGGCCGCGGTCTTCATGGCCCTGCTGGGCCTCGGCATCGGCATGATGATGCAGAACCTGGTCCTGTGCACCCAGAACCAGGTCGAGCCCTCCGACCTCGGCGCCGCCAGCTCCACGGTCACCTTCTTCCGGTCCCTCGGCGGTGCGATGGGCGTCTCCGCGCTCGGCGCCGTCATGGCCCACCGGATCACCGACTACGCCAAGGACGGCATCACCGACCTCGGCCCCAAGTACGCCTCTCTCGCCTCCGGTTCGAGCTCCACCGGCGAGATCCCGGACATGGACAAGCTGCCCGCGCCGCTGCGCACCGTCATGGAGAGCGCGTACGGCCACGGCATCGCGGACGTGTTCATGATCGCGGCGGCCCTGGCGGCGGTCGCCTTCCTGATCACGCTGTTCATCAAGGAGGTCCCGTTGCGGACGAAGGGCGCGCTGGCACAGGAGGCCACTGCTTCCGAGGAGGAGACGGTGGCCGAGGCTCCGGCCGCCGCCGAGGAGCGCGTCCCCAGCTGGGCCGCCACCTCCGAGACGCAGCCCGCCGCCGACGGCACGCAGAAGCTCGCCGCGGTCGCCACCCTGGAAGCTCCCCCGGCCTCCTCCGGCGGCGGCATCCCGGTCCGCGGCCACGTCCGCGGCGTCGAGAGCGCACCCGTCCCGCAGGCCGCGGTCACGCTGATCTCCCTCGCGGGACGGCAGCTGGGCCGGTCGGTGACGCAGCCGGACGGTTCGTACGGCGTGGACGCGCCGGGCGTGGGCTCGTACGTCCTGATCGCCTCAGCCGACGGGTTCCAGCCGCAGGCGTCCACGGTCGTCGTGGGCGGTGAGCCGGTGGCGTACGACATCCTGCTCAGCGGCACGAGCGGGCTGAGCGGTGTGGTGCGGGCCTCGGACAGCGCGCTGCCCGTCAAGGACGCCATGGTCATCGTGACCGACGTCCGCGGTGATCTGCTGGCCACCGGGACCACCGGTGAGCAGGGCGAGTTCGGCTTCGCCGAGCTGGTGCCGAGTGCGGTGACCATCGCGGTGAACGCCGCCGGGTACCGGCCGCGCGCGCTGCCCGTCGAGGTCGGCGGCACGGGCGTCACCCGGATCGAGGTCGAGCTGGAGGCCGGAGCCCAGCTCCAGGGCGTCGTACGGGCTCCGCACGGACCGCTGGCCGACGCGCGCGTCACGCTCGTCGACGCGGCCGGCAATGTCGTGGGAACCGCGACGACCGGGTCGGACGGGGCGTACGCCTTCACCGACCTGGACGGCGGCGACTACACGGTCATCGCCACGGGCTACCCGCCGGTGGCGACGGCCCTGACGGTGGGCGGTCGTGGAACCGACGGCCATGACATCGAACTCGCCCACCCCGGCGAGTAGGGCCCAGGTGAGCGGGGTCCGGTACGCGGTGACCACGCGTCCGGGCCCCGCGCCCCCGAGGCCGGGACGACCCGGCACCGAAAACCCCGGCCCGTGGCGGGTGGGCGCGCGCTCCGAGCAAAGGCGCGCGCCCCGCCGCGGGCCGGACGCATTCTCGAAGGAGTACGTGAGATGGGACTGACCGCGAGGATCCGTACGCGGGACGGATGGGCCGTGTCGCACGCGGTCGTCACGCTGACCGACATGACCGGCTCGCAGGTGCTGCGGGCCGAGGCCGACATCGAGGGCACGGTACGGGATGTCAACCCGCTGCCGCCCGGGGCGTACACCGTCATCGTCACCGCCGTCGGATACGCGCCCGCCGCCGCCAGTGCGATCGTCACCGCGAGCGGCCGCGCCGAGGTCGGCACGGTGACGCTGGCCCGGCAGGGCGGGGCCGAGCTGCCGCCGCCGGGGCCGTGGACCGTGGACCCGGCGCACTCCACGGTGGGCGCGGTGGCCCAGCATCTGGGGATCTCCAGCGTGCGCGGGCGGTTCACCGAGTTCGCCGCGTCGATCGAGGTGGCGGCGGACGACGTCACCAAGTCCCGGGTGGAGGCGGTGATCCGGGCCGACTCCATCGACACCGGGAACGCGATGCGGGACGGGCATCTGAAGTCGGCGGACTTCCTGGACGTCGAGCGGTTTCCCGAGATCACCTACCGGTCCTCGGGGCTTTCCGTGGCGGGGGCGGACCGCTGGACCGTGCACGGTGAGCTGTCGCTGCACGGGGTCGTACGGCCCGTCGACCTCGACCTCGCCTATCTGGGGACGGGTGCCGATCCGTGGGGCGGTACCCGGGCGGCTTTCCGGGCCACGGCTCAGCTGCGGCGCGAGGACTTCGCCATGAACTACAACCAGGTGGTGCAGGCGGGGATCGCGGCCATCGGTACGACGCTGAAAGTGGAGCTGGATGTCCAGGCGGTACAGGGGGATTCACTGCCGCAGGCCTAGGCTGGCGCCATGGCACCGAACATCGCGACGAACACCACCGTCTCCCTCGATGACCTGCTGGACTTCGTACGGCCCCGGCACCGGGCCCTGCTGCTGACCCGCCGGGCCGACGGGAGTCCGCAGGCCTCGCCGCTGACCTGCGGGGTCGACGACTCGGGGCGGATCGTGATGTCCACGTACCCCGAGCGGGCCAAGACGCGCAACGCCAAGCGGGACGAGCGGGTCAGTGTCGTCGTGCTGAGCGACGACTGGAACGGGCCGTGGGTGCAGGTGGACGGGACGGCGGAGGTCATCGACTCGCCCGAGTCCGTCGAGCCGCTCGTGGAGTACTTCCGGAACATCTCGGGGGAGCACCCGGACTGGGACGAGTATCGGGAGGCGATGGTGAAGCAGGGGAAGTCGATCATTCGGGTCACGCCGGTGAAGTGGGGACCGGTTGCCACCGGCGGGTTTCCGGCGCGGTTGGCTTCGCCGGACGCGTGAGAGCTCGGGGGAGTCGGTAGCTGGGCGGGTGCGGGTTCGTCGTGGTTTCTCGCGTAGTTCCCCGCGCCCCTAGGTTGCTCATCCATCCCCCCTTTTCACCATCGCCTCGATTCCCGCGACCAACAGGTCCAGGGCGAATTCGAAGTCTCGTTCCCACATTTCCTCGACCGTGTCGCCGCCTCGGGCCGCCATGATGTCCTCGGACTGTTTGACGATCTCGGCGGCCGCCGGGGCCTGGGTCACCGTGGTCATGGCGTGCTGGAAGTACTCGTCCGGGGTCATGCCTACGTCGGTGGAGCGGGCGATGATGTGGCCCTCGATCGTGCCGAAGCCGTACACAAACTGGAAGACGGCGGAGATGGCGGCGGCCAGGCCGTGGGCGGGCAGGCCGGTGCGGCGGATGACGTGCTGGATGACCCGGGCGAACGCCAGGTAGTTGGGGCCGATGTTGAGGAAGGTCCCGCTCAGCGGGGAGACCCAGGGGTGGCCGACCAGGAGGGCGCGGTAGCCGCGGGCCAGCGTGCGCAGTTGGTCGCGCCAGTCCTCGTCGGCCTCCGGGTCGGGCAGGGTCAGTTCGCCGCAGACCGAGTCGAGGGCCAGTTCGAGGAGGTCGTCCTTGGTGTCGACGTACCAATAGACGGACATCGCGGTGACGTTGAGCTCGCTCGCGAGCCGCCGCATGGAGAACTTGGCCAGGCCCTCGGCGTCCAGGAGCCGGACGGTGACCGAGGTGATGCGCTCACGGTCGAGCCCGGAGGGGTGCCCGCCACCACGGGTGCCACGCCGAGCCTTGTCCGCCAGCCACACGCTGGTCCGCTCCGCACGATGGCCCGCCTTCACCATGGCACACCTTCCTGATCTTGCAATTGTCGATCAGCTTAGGCGCCCCCGCCCCCGAGCTCTTAGGCGACCTCTTCCCGCTCAGCCCGCCGCAGCAACGCCCCCGCGAGCAACCCACCCAACAGCACGGCCACCGCTCCCACCAACAAGCTGGTCTCCAGCCCCGAGGAGTAGGCGTCCGTGATACGCGCCTTCTCGGCATCCGACCCCGCCGCCGCCAACGCCGCCGGCAGCGAAGACGCCGCCACCGGAATCAGCGCCGCGAACCGAGAGCTCAGCACCGCGCCCAGCACCGCGACCCCCAGACCCTGCCCGAACTCCGCCACCGTTCCGTTGATCCCCGCCCCGATCCCCGCCTTCTCCGGCGGAATGGAACTCATGATCGCGTGCGCCATCGCCGGATTGGCGACCGCGGCGCCCGCGCCGATCAGCAGCAGCCCCAGCAGCGTTCCGCTGTAACCGCCGGAGGCGACCGTCGCGATGGACACCAGGCCGCCCGACATCAGGACCATGCCCAGCCCGATCGCGGCCGGATTCCCCAGCCTGGCCGCCCACTTGGCGGCCACCCCGGAGAAGTTCAGAGCCACGATCGTGAGGGCGAGCGGGGCCGTGCGCAGACCGGCCTCCAAGGGGCCGTAGCCGAGGACGAACTGCATGTGCTGGGTGAGCAGGAAGAGCGAGCCGCCCATGCCGAAGGTGATCAGCACCGCGCCCGCGATGGCGCCCGTGAAGCGGCGGTTCCGGAAGAAGTGCAGGTCGAGCATGGGGTACTCGATGCGGCTCTCCCAGTACGCGAACCCGGCGAGCACCACGACCGCGACGGTCGCCGACGTCAGCACCCGGCCGGACGTCCAGCCGTGCCCGGGACCGGAGATGATCGCGAACACGAGGGAGGCCATGCCGATGGTCGACAGGAGGGCGCCGAGGAGGTCGGGACGGTCGCCGCGCGGGTTCTTCGACTCGGGGACCAGGGTGATGGCGGCCACGAGACCGACCGCCGCGACCGGGAGGTTGATCAGGAAGATTGCGCCCCACCAGAAGTGGTCCAGCATGAAGCCGCCGAGCAGCGGACCGCAGGCGAAGCCGAGCGCGTTGACCGCCGCCCAGATACCGATCGCCTTGGCGTGCTCCTCGGGCGCGAAGATCTGCATCACCACCGCGAGGGTCGTGGTCAGCAGCAGCGCGCCGCCGACGCCCATCCCGGCCCGCGCGGCGATCAACTGGCCCGTGCTGTCGGCCAGTCCGGCCACCAGCGAGCCCGCGCCGAACAGGGTCAGGCCCGCTATCAGCATCTTCTTGCGGCCGTAGCGGTCGGCGGCGCTGCCCGCGCTGAGCAGGAGGCCGGACTGCACCAGGGAGTACGCGTTGATCATCCACTGGATGTCCGAGGTGGCCGCGCCCAGTTCCTCGGTGAGGGAGGGGATCGCGACGTTCAGGACGGTGTTGTCGAGGACGACGGTGAGCTGGGCGAGACAGATGACGCCGAGGATGAGCCAGCGCTGGGGGTGGCCCTGGGAGACGGTGACGGGTGCGGGGGCGGGAGCAGACATGTTGTACACCGTAGAACAGCTCCTATACGGCGTACAACGCGATTTCTCGCCGTGCGGTCGTCGTACAGGTGCCGTACGACGAGGAGGGCGGTGACCGTCGATGGTCACCGCCCTCCTGGCTCCGCCGGGCGTCAGCCGGCGCTGCTGCTCGCCTTCTGCGTCAGGTCGTAGAAGGTGGACGAACCCACCGTCACCTTCTTGAAGTTGGCCTCGACCCAGCTGGTGATCTGTGAGGACGTACCGCTGCTGCTGCCGCCCATGCCGCCGCCGGAACCGCTGGAGATGAAGTAGTGGACCTTGCCGTCCGCCACGTACTCCTTGAACTGCGCCAGTGTCGGGGACGGGTCGGTGCCGTTGAAGCCGCCGATCGCCATGACCGCTTCGCCGGTGGAGAGCTGGTAACTCGCCGCGTTCTGGGCGCCGATGGCCGCCGCGACCCAGGTGTAGTCGCCGGAGTCGGTTTCCAGGAGCTTCTTGGCCTCGTCGGAGACGGTCGCGCCGTTGAGGAGGCCACCGACACCGCCGCCGCCCATGCCGCCGCCTTCGCCGGTGGTGCCGCCGGGCATGCCGCCGTTCTGCCGGCCCTGGCCCTGTTGCTGGCTCTGGCCGGGCATGCCGCCACCCGGGAAGCCGTTGCCGGTGCCGCCCTGGCGGCCCTGGCCCTGGGTGTTGCCGTTGCCGTTCTGCTGGTTCTGGCCCGGCATGCCGCCGCCCATACCGCCACCGCCACCGCCGCCACCGGGACCGCCGCCGCGGCCGCCCATCATGCTCGCGCCGGCGGGACCGGCCGTCACGATGGAGCCGGTGTGGCCCTCCTGGAGGGTGCTGACGGTGTACGCCGTCGGACCGGCCAGCGAGGCCGCCAGGCCCACCGACGCCGCGGCGAGGGCGAGTTGCCGGTTGATGCGGCCCGCGAAGACCAGGCCCAGCGCGGAGACCAGGCCGCCGATCAGGACCAGCCACTTCAGCCAGGGCAGATAGTCCGGGGTGCGGTTGAGCAGGACGTAACCCCAGGCCGCACTGGCCACGACCGCGGCCGCGAGGGTGAGGGACGCCCAGATGTCCTTGCGCCTCTCCCACAGCAGGGTCGAGCCCATGCCGATCACGGCGGCCAGGTAGGGCGCGAGGGCGACGGTGTAGTACTGGTGGAAGATGCCCGCCATGTAGCTGAAGACGACCATGGTGATGAGCAGCGAGCCGCCCCAGACGAGGAACGAACCGCGGGTGACGGACGTCCGCTCGCGCTTGCGCGTCGCCACCAGGCCCGCGACCAGCAGGATCAGCGCGGCCGGGAGCAGCCAGGAGATCTGGCCGCCGATCTCGGAGTTGAACATCCGGTCCCAGCCGGTCTCGCCCCACTGGCCGGTGCCGGTGTTGCCGCCACCGCCGCCGACGCTGCCGGTCTCCTCGCCGTTGAGACGGCCCAGGCCGTTGTAGCCGAAGGTCAGCTCGAGGAAGCTGTTGTTCTGGGAGCCCCCGATGTAGGGGCGGGAGGACGCGGGCCACAGCTCGACGATCGCGACCCACCAGCCGCCGGAGACGATGATCGCGACCGTCGCCGCGGCCAGCTGTCCGAAGCGCTTCCTCAGCGACACCGGCGCGCAGACCCCGTAGACGATCGCGAGCGGCGGCAGGATCAGGAAGGCCTGGAGGGTCTTGGCGAGGAACGCGAAGCCGATCGCGACACCGGCCCACAGCAGCCACTTCGTCCGGCCGTCCTCCAGGGCGCGGACCACGAAGTAGCAGGCCACGGCCATCAGCAGGGCCAGCATGGCGTCCGGGTTGTTGAACCGGAACATCAGCGCCGCGACGGGGGTGAGCGCCATCACGGCGCCCGCGATCAGACCGGCCGCGGGGCTGAAGCGGCGGCGCACGGAGGCGTACACGACGGCGACCGTGCCGATGCCCATGAGGACCTCGGGCATCAGGATCGCGAAGGAACTGAGCCCGAGGGCCCGCACCGACAGGGCCATCGGCCACAGCGAGGCCGGGGGCTTGTCGACGGTGATGGCGTTGCCCGCGTCCAGCGAGCCGAAGAAGAACGCCTTCCAGGACTGGCTGCCGGCCTGGACGGCCGCGGAGTAGAAGGAGTTGGCGTAGCCGGAGGAGCTCAGGTTGAAGAAGTAGAGCGCCGCGGTGACCAGCAGCAGGGCCCAGAACGCGGGGCGTGCCCAGCGGGGGTCCTCGGGGCGACCGCGCCACAGTCTTTTGACGAAGGGCTGCTTGGGTTCGCCGGCCTCGGGGGCGGGCGGGGCCGTGGACGCCGAGGGCTCCTGGACGGCCGTACCGGTGATGGTCATCGGGGGTCCCCCGGGGTGTTGTCGGAGGGGCGCACCGGCTGAAGCTGCATGGTGGCGTCCCGCCAGGTCTGGTCCGCGGCTTCACCGGCGCGGATCTGGGTGTCGTACGCGTACTGGGGCGCCGTCGGGCGCTGCGGCAGCGGCGCGCAGGACGGCTGCCGGGTGGGGTACTGCGGGGAGCCGGTGGGCGAGGAGGGGGCGGGGGCCGGCTGGTGCGAGGCCACCACCGTCGACTCGCGGCGCTCGGGGAAGACCCAGGCGCGGAAGAGCAGGAAGCGCAGCACGGTCGCCGCGAGGTTGGCGGCGATGAGGACCGCCAGCTCGGTGGAGTGCGCCGGGTCGCTGCTGGCCGCGTTGAGGGCGGCAAGGGAACCGCTGGTCAGCGCGAGGCCGATGCCGAAGACGACCAGACCCTGGGCCTGGTGCTTGACGGCGCTCCCCCCGCCGCGCACCCCGAAGGTCAGCCGGCGATTGGCCGCCGTGTTGGCGACCGCCGAGACCAGCAGAGCGAGCGCGTTGGCGACCTGCGAGCCTCCGAACTGCCGGAAGACGCTGTAGAGCAGCAGATAGAAGAGGGTCGACAGGCCGCCGACCACACAGAACCCGACGAGCTGGCGGGCCAGCCCCTTCGGTACGTCCTGGATCTCACGGTCGCGCGGATCGTCGCCGAACGGCCGGGTGATCCGGTCCAGCGGCAGGGAGCCGGTGGCCAGGGCCTTCCCCACCCGCCACACCCCCTTGAGGTCCTCGGTCGCCGTCTTCACGATGTGGACGGTGGAGTCCGGGTCGTCGACCCAGTCGACGGGCACCTCATGGATACGGAGTCCCGCGCGCTCGGCGATGACGAGCATCTCGGTGTCGAAGAACCAGCCGGTGTCCTCGACCATCGGCAGCAGCACCTGGGCGACATCACGCCGGATCGCCTTGAAGCCGCACTGCGCGTCCGAGAAGCGGGCCTGGAGCGAGCCGCGCAGGATCAGGTTGTACGAGCGGCTGATGAACTCCCGCTTGGGGCCGCGCACCACACGGGAGGAGCGGGCGAGCCGGGAGCCGATCGCCAGGTCGGAGTGGCCCGAGATCAGCGGGGCCACCAGCGGGAGCAGGGCGTTGAGGTCGGTGGACAGGTCCACGTCCATGTAGGCGAGGATCGGGGCGTCCGAGGCGGACCACACGGTGCGCAGGGCGCGACCGCGGCCCTTCTGCTCCAGGCGGAAGTTGCTGACCTCGGCGATCTCCGCCTCCAGCCGTGACGCCACCTGTGGGGTGGTGTCCGTCGACGCGTTGTCCGCGATCGTGATGCGGAACGCGTACGGGAAGGTGCGCTTGAGGTGCTCGTGCAGTCTCAGCACACACGGCTGGAGGTCCTTCTCCTCGTTGTACACGGGGATCACTACGTCCAGGACAGGCGCACCGGCGACTCCGGCCGGGAGGTGCTCCCGCGCCGGCAGATTGCCGGGAGAAGAGTCGGTTCGCATGACAACGACTCTGGTCAGGTGCCCTGTTGCACCCATGTGCTGGCACTGTGCTGTACCTGTGAGTGCGATTGCCAGTTCGTTTCGGGGGCCGGGCGGGGGGCCACCGGGGTGAGCGCGGGCAGGTGCACGGTGAACACGGTCCGCCCCGGAACGCTGTCCACGGTCACGGCACCGCCGTGCGCCGTCACCACGGCCTGCACGATGGCGAGCCCGAGCCCGGTGGACCCGGAGGCCCTGGACCGCGAGGAATCGCCGCGCGCGAACCGCTCGAAGACATGCGGCAGCAGATCGGGCGGGATGCCCTGGCCGTTGTCCTCGACGTCCACGCACATCCAGGGTCCGCGCCGCTGGATACGGGCGGTGATGGTGGTACCGGGCTCCGTGTGCTTGCGGGCGTTGCCGAGCAGGTTGATGAGCACCTGCTGGAGACGGGCGGCGTCGCCGGAGACGAGGGCGGGTTCATCGGGCAGGTCGAGACGCCAGTTGTGGTCCATGCCGGCCGCGCGGGTGTCGCTGATGGTGTCCACGACGAGCGGGATGAGATCGCTCTGCTCGAACTGGAGGGGTCGGCCGGCGTCGAGCCGCGCGAGGAGGAGGAGATCTTCGACCAGCAACGTCATCCGGCCCGCCTCGGACTCGATACGGCCGAGGGCGTGCCGGGTGTCGGGGCCGATCTGCTCTCTGCCGCGTCTGGTCAGCTCGGCGTAGCCGCGGATGGAGGAGAGGGGGGTTCTGAGCTCGTGGCTGGCGTCGGCGACGAACTGCCGTACCCGCATCTCGCTCTGCTGACGCGAGTGCAGGGCGGCGTGGACGTGGTCCAGCATCCGGTTCAGCGCGGCGCCCACCTTGCCGACCTCGGTGTCCGGGTCGCACTCCGACTCGGGGACACGCTCGCTGAGGTTCACCTCGCCGGTGTGCAGAGGGAGTTCGGAGACCCGGGTCGCTGTCGCGGCGACTCGGCGCAGGGGGCGGGTGGCTACGCCGACGATGACGGTACCGGCGATACCGGCGGCGATGAGACCGGCGGCGGTGACGCTGGCTTCTACGGCGATGAGAGTGTTGAGGGTGTTGTTGACTTCGGCGGTGGGCAACGCGACGTAGTAGCTGCCCTTGTCGCCGGAGGTGTACTTGACGAGGTACTCACCGAGGCCGGGAATGTCCACGGTGTGCAGCTTCTCGTCCTGAGTGACCTCGTTGAGCGCCTCGATCGCCTCTTCACTGAGGTCCACCGCGGTCCTGTTGTAGTGGTCGTCGTCCCCCACCTTGGCGTCAGTGATGAGGCCCTTCTGAACCGTGGCAGCGATACTGCCCTGCTGCGGCCCCCTGGTGACCAGCATCTCCAGGTCGTTCGTATTGCCCGTCGGCGGCGTGTTGTCACCAACCTTGCCGGGCGGAGCACCCACTCCGGAGGCTCGCGCCGCGGCCTCTCCTACCTTGGTACCCAACTGCTCGTACAGATGCGACCGCAGCGCAAGTGTCGTCACCGTGCCGATCACCGCGCACACCACCGCGATCAGCACCACGGACGCGACGACGAGCCGCGCCCGCAGGGTACGCGGCTTGCCCAGTCGCTTCTTCTGCGTACGCGGCCGTCGTCGTCCGCTCATGACGCGGCGGGCTTGATCAGGTAACCGGCTCCACGCCGGGTGTGGATCATGGGCTCACGGCCGGCGTCGATCTTGCGGCGGAGGTAGGAGATGTAGAGCTCGACCACGTTGGCCTGGCCGCCGAAGTCGTAGGACCACACACGGTCGAGGATCTGCGCCTTGCTGAGCACGCGCCGCGGGTTGCGCATCAGGAAGCGCAGCAGCTCGAACTCGGTGGCGGTGAGGTGGATGCCCTCCCCGGCCCGCGACACCTCGTGGCTGTCCTCGTCGAGGGTGAGGTCACCGACGACCAGCACGGAGTCCGAGCGCCGGTCGGCGGCACCGGAGCGGCGGATCAGCCCGCGCAGCCGGGCCACGACCTCTTCGAGGCTGAAGGGCTTGGTGACGTAGTCGTCGCCACCGGCGGTGAGCCCGGCGATCCGGTCCTCGACGGCGTCCTTCGCGGTGAGGAACAGGACGGGAACGTCCGGCAGCTCACGGCGCATGCGCCCCAGGACGGTCAGCCCGTCCATGTCGGGCAGCATCATGTCGAGAACGACGGCGTCGGGCCGGAACTCCCGAGCCGTCTGGATGGCGCCCGTGCCATCTCCCGCACTCCGGATCTGCCATCCCTCATAGCGCAGGGCCATGGACAGCAGTTCGGTGATCGACAGCTCGTCGTCCACCACAAGCACTCGGACGGGGCTCCCGTCCGGCCTCAGCAGTTCGGTGCGCCCCTGGGGCGAGGTCGTGGTCATGTGGCCACACTGTCTGGATCCTCTGAGAGCACGCTTTCCACAACCTGTGATTTCCCTGAGAAACTCACAGGGACCTCTCAGGGAACACCCTGGAGGCTCCTTGCCTTCTCAGCGGGCCGGATCTCTCATCGCTCGGCCCGCTGGAAGCCGTGACTGTGCTCGACGCGGGCGATGTGCAGGGAGTACCGCTCGTACCAGTGCGCCCGCCCGTGCTCCTTGGCCTCCCGGTGCTCCGCGTTCTGACGCCACTGCTCGATGCCGGCCAGGTCCCGGAAGTAGGCGATGGTGATCGACAGCCCGCCCGGCGTGCGGGCCGAGTCCTCGCCGAGGAAACCGGGGATCTGCTGGACCAGCTCGCCCATGCGCTCCGCGGTGGCGCCGTATCCGGTGTCCTCCTCGGTACGCAGGGAGGTGAAGACGACGGCGTAGTACGGAGGTTCATGGGCGGCGACGGGTACGACAGGTGCCATGCGGTGATCGCTCATGTCGTCCACGGTCGTTCTCGGCCGGGCGCCGCGTCCAGGCACCTTGCCGAAAGGGATCCGGGAGGGATCCGAGTCTTTGCCATCCACCTCCAGCGGGTCGCCCGAACCGTCAGCCCTGTCAGGTGTGACAGATCTGCCAGTCCTGCCAGTCCTGGCAGGTCCGTCAGAACAGTCCGTCCTGCACCCCTGTCGCCCTCCTGAACTCCCGCACCGGCACCGAGAGTTCCTCGGTGTCGACGGGGATCAGCCCCCACCCCGTCATCAACCGCGTGTCCAGCACGACCACTCCGCCCCCGGTCTCCAGATGCAGATCGGGCCCGGCGGCGGCGACCAGCCGTCCTCCCACCGCACCTCCGGCGACGAGCTCTGCGACCACACCGGCGGGGGCGGGCAGGTCCGCCAGCCCGAACACCCGCACATGGTCGACGGGTTGGCAGGGCTCGGCCCGCAGCGACTCCGGCCACCCGCCCAGCCCCACGGCCCGTGCGTGCAGCTCGCGGATCTCGGCGGCCCGCTCCGCCTCGGTACCGGGCAGCCCGGACCGCACCGCCCGCTTGTCGGCGTAGGGAATGCGGTCAGGCACCCGCAGGGCGGCCCGCAGCAGCTCCTCCGTCCGCCGGGCCGCCATGAGCGGGCCGACGCCGAGCCAGGTGAAACAGACGGCACCCTGTTCGAGCAGCCGCGCGGAGCCCCGTTCTTCGGCGGTGATCCCGACCTTGGTCATGCCGGGTCCGAACCAGGCCAGATAGACGTGGTACGGCCGTGGATCGTCCGCGATGGTGTCGGCGGCGACGGAGTGTGCCCGGTCCAGCCGCGCGCACTCCTCGCACCGCGCCCCCGTACTGCGCCCCGACACGGCCGACCGCACCGGACACGCATGCCCCCGCGCTCCCACGCATGTCCGCACACCCCCGTCCGCGACCCCGAAGGCCACCCGTTTCCCCCAGGTCAGCGCACTGCGCCGACCGCCTTCCCACGTCAGCTCGGGACCGTCCGCCGCCCACCGCAGCCCCGAGCACTTCCATGCCTGTGCCATCACTGACGAGAGTAGAGGCCGGCACTGACAACAGGCGGTGACCAGCGGAAACAGAGGTCAGTGAGCGGCGGCCTCCGCCCCCGCGGGCTCCGGCTCCCCCATCACCACGACCGGCCCCGCCCCCGGCTCGGGCACCAGCTCGGACACCGGCTCCACCGCCGTACTCCTGCCCCGGCCCCGTCCCGCCAGTCGGCACCCCACGCACCCCGGATGTCCGTCGCGCGCCGAGCTGTCCCGCACCCACATCCCCCACTCCTCCCGGGGCCGGCGTCCCGGTGGCTTGCCCCAGCCGGTGAGGTGCAGGGCCCAGGTGACCAGGACGCTCGCCACGACGAGGGCGAGTCCGCCCGCCAGCACCGGGGCGGACACCATGATCATCCCTAGTCCCAGAACGGCCGCCCCGACGACGGCCACGGCGCATCCGGTCCACCCCGCGACCGTGTGCCCCTCGTCATACTGGTGCGCACTCACGTTCCCGCCTCCCGCTCACAGCAACAGAACATCTCACGACGTAAGAAATTTAGCACCGAAACCTCTCACGATCTAAGGTAATCAGCAGATGCAAGCCGAGCCCCGCCCCGCCACCACCCCGGCCCAGGCGCTGTCCTCGATGGACTCCCTCATCGCGGCGCATCTGCTCGGCCAGCAGGAGATGGCCCAGCGGCTGGGCCTGAACGTCACCGATCTCCTCTGCTTCGGCTGTGTCCTGAAGGCAGGCGAGAACCTGCTCACCGCGGGCGACCTCGCGGAGCACGCCCATGTCACGACGGGCGCGATGACCGGCATCCTCAACCGCCTCGAACGCGGCGGCTACATCACCCGCCGGCCCGACCCCGAAGACCGCCGCCGGGTCCGCGTCGCCGCCGTCCCGGCCGCGGTCGCCCGCGTCGAGGCCCTCTACGGCCCCTACTACACCCGCCTCAACACCCTCTTCGCCGACTACTCCGCGGACGAGATCGCCGTACTCAACGACTGGTTCACACGCACGGCGGGACTGGCGCTGGAGTACATCGAGGAACTCCGGGGTCAGGACGGCGAGTAGGGCCTGGCGCAGGGCGATGGTGGGGCTGGCTCCACCATCGATTCGGTAGGGGACACCCTCGTTCCGAAGGGCGCGCGACGAGATCGTGGAACCACGCTGATCCGGGCTGAAGCCGCGGTGAAACTCCACTGAAGCCGGTGCGGGGTCAGCTGTGGTCCGTCAGATTCGCGCCCCGCCCGGAAGGAACCGTCATGGAGACGCAGCGCACAGAGGCCGAGCCGGTGGGCCCGCTCGCCTCGTTCGTCCGGTTCGTGGTGTGCGGCGGCGGGGTCGGGGTCCTGTCCAGCGCGGCGGTTCCGCTGCTGGCGCTGCTGATGCCCTGGGCGGCGGCGAACGCGGTGATCACGGTCGCGTCGACGATCCTCTGCACCGAACTGCACGCTCTGTTCACCTTCGGCACCGGCGGCCGCGCCGGGCTGCGCCGCCACCTCCAGTCGGCCGGTTCGGCGACCGCCGCCTACGTCGTGACCTGCGCCGCGATGGTCGTCCTGCACTGGGTGCAGTCCTCGCCGGGCCTGGCCTGGGAGCAGGCGGTCTACCTCGGCGCCTCCGGTCTCGCCGGGATCGGCCGGTTCCTGGTGCTGCGGCTGTTCGTCTTCGCCGGCCGCAAGGAGACCGAGGCTGTGGCGGTACGCCCGGTGCGCGGCGGCCGCGTCCACCACGGCGACCTGCTGCTCGCCCGCTGAACTCCTCGCCTTCGGGGCCCCGGGATCTCCCCGGGGCCCCCTTTCATGCGGTCAGGAGCCGTCGGCCCGGACCGCGTACACGTACCGCTTGTCGACGTACTCGCTGGCGTTCCAGATCACTGACTCGCTGTACGACCAGCCCGACGCGCCGCTGCTGTGGAAGCTGAGGTCCTCGGAGCCGATGGCGAGGTCGGCGACGGTGCTCGCGCTGTTCGCGCCGGAGGTGAAGGTGCGCAGCGCGCCCGCGGTGGACTTGCCGGCGCTGACCGAGAGGTAGTGCTTGGTCTTGCGGGAGACGACGCCCTGGATCTTCTGCTGGGCGACGGTGACGGCCTCGGTCGCGGTGAGCGAACCCGGATGCCGGTCGGTGTAGTCGAGCTCCCAGCGGACCACCTTGGGCACGGTGTTGGTGGGCCTGGTCGAGCCGAGGAAGGGGTCGCCCCGCTCGTCGTAGTCGACGACGCCGGAGAGCGAGTACTCGCCTATCACCAGGCTGTCGGGGGTGCTGGCGCGGTCGAGGCCTATCGCCGAGTAGCGCAGCCAGGTTCCCGCGTTGTCGTAGGCGTGGCTCTGCGGGAGAACGTACTGGTAGCCGTAGCCGTAGTACTGACCGTCGGTGTGCAGACCGCACACGTCCTTCTCCGTGGTGGGGACGGTGAAGAGGGTGTTGAGGTCGAAGATCCTGAGGCCCTTGTACGTGTCGACGACGTACAGCAGATTGCCGTACCACATGATCCCGCCGGCGTGTTTGCGGACGGGGTTGAAGGAGTACGCGCCCGTGCCGGTCCTCACCGGTTCGACCAGCAGTACGTGCCGATAGGTGGGTGCGGAGGGGTTGTTGTAGTCGACGAAGGTGAGCCGCATGCCCTTGTCGAGCTCGTAGTCGTCGTCGCTGTCTTCGTCGGGGTCGGTCTCGAAGTACCAGGAGACCAGGATGACCTTGTTGCTGCCGCCCTCGGGGTAGAGCCCGTTGCCGTAGGCGTCGGCGCTGGTGGTGACGCCCTGGGGTATCCAGTAGGCGACCTTCTGGTCGTCGGGGTCCCAGGCGAATCCGGCCTGGAAGGCCTCGGACGTGCTGGGGGCGCTGCTGAGCGCGTCGGCGCTGCGGTTGGTGTCGGCTATGACGGTGGTCGCGTCCACCTTGGTCAGACTGGCCGCCAACCCGGCTGCCAGGGCGGCGAATTCGCCGTGGCTGTTGAAGGAGCGGCTGGTCAGTGAGTACTGGCCGGCGTCGATGGTCGCGGCGTGCGCGGCGGTGGGGGCGAGCAGGCTGCCGGCGGCACCGACGAACGGTGCGGCGGCCATGCCCTTGATGATCGCTCTTCGCGTCATGGTCATGACGCGAGAAAGTATGCGGATTCGAACAGACAGCACAAGCACATATGTTCGTCACCAACAGGCAAGGGCAGCACACCACTTGCTCCGGGCCCGGTCTCGGCGGAACCTCGTCCGACTCCGCCGTAGCACGCCCGCACGGCTCCCGGGCGGCCGTTCTCGAGACCCGGTCGAGGGGGGCTAACCGTCCCCTGGGGTACGGCTAGCTACACCCCCCACGCGGTAGGCCGCTCCATGGCGGCTGAAGGCCGAGGGGGGCATCGTGGAAAGCAGAGGATCCGAGAGGCACAGACCCGAGGCACTGCCCGAGGCACATCACACCTCCCCGGAAGGACATCCCATGCAGTCGCTGCCCTCACCCGAGCCGAACGCCACCGTGGCCGCCCTGACCGAGACCGCGCACGAGAGCGAACTCGCCCCGCTCCTCACCGCCTGGGACCAGACCCACCCGCCCGCGGCCGACCCCGAGTGGCGACACCTCCTGGACGAGCTGGCCCACCCCCGCACCACCGAGGCGTTCCACCGCCTGGCAGGAGCCACGGCTTGAACCCGCCCCCTTCTTACCGCCAGACCCAGAACGCCAGAGGCCCCGGACATCCCGCCGGGGCCTCTTCTCGTGTGTACGGATGCCGGTCCTTCCCCGACAACGCGAGAGGCCCCGGATCTCTCCGGGGCCTCTCACTTCATGTGCACTCGGCAGGATTCGAACCTGCAACCTTCTGATCCGTAGGCGTGTGCACCACCCGCGTGGGCCCCTCGCCCACCGGGATCTTAATGGGCACATCGAACGCTCAGCCGAGTGATCAGTACGTAGCCGTGCCCGGCTGTACGCCGCTGTTGATGTCACCCGTTGATGTCACACGCAAAAGCCTTGGACCTGTGGCTTCACCTTGGAGGTTTGCAGTCTGCGGCCGTGGCTGGAGGCTGCACCGGCTTCCCGATGGATCGTTCAGTCCCGCCACGTTCACACGACTGAGCATCGAGACACCCCTGCACAAGAGGAACCGCGTACGCCATCATGGAGGTGGCCCATCGCGCAACCGAACTGACCTTCGAACATCAGGGCCGACGAGTAGAAGGACGCACCATGACCACCATGACTCCCGAGCAGAAGGATCTGCTCGCACTCTGCGCTCTAAGGGTGGAGAGTAAATCTATCGACTGGAACCTGCTTGCCCGGATTTGCCAGTCACGTGAGGCGCTAGACGTCGTACTCAGCGGGGATCTGCCCGAGGACTCCGCGATCGCTCGCCGTAATCAACCACTCCTACGCGAAGCGCTCGCCTCCATGGACGAGGCGCGTTCACGGGTTGCGTCTGAGTACGAGGCCGCCGAGAGCGCAGGGGCTCGGCTGGTAACAGTCCTTGACCCTGACTACCCCGCAAACCTACGCGTGATCCCGAACCTCCCGCCGTTCCTCTTCTACCTCGGTTGCCTCGAAGCGCGTGACGCTCGGTCAGCCGCAGTGGTAGGTACGCGCAACGCCAGCGAGGAGGGGTTGCAGCGCGCTGCACGAATGGCGCGGGGTCTCGTTGAGCACGATGTCGTGGTTTTCAGTGGTCTTGCAAAGGGCGTCGATACCGCTGCCCACACCGCGACCGTGGACGCCGGCGGCCGTACCGTTGCTGTCATGGGAACGGGAATTGCCCATAAGATTTACCCTGCACAGAATAAACCTCTCGCTGCACAAATCGTTGAGAGCGGCGGCGCATTGGTCTCCCAGTTCTGGCCCACGTCCAGCGCAGCAACGTGGACCTTCCCGCGGAGAAATGTCGTCACATCAGGCTCCACTATGGGCAGCATCGTCGTCGAGGCGTCATCGACGTCCGGGGCGAAGATGCAGGCACGAATCGCGCACGAGCATGGCAAGCACGTCTTCCTGTTGCGGTCTCTGGCTACCAAGGAGCCATGGGCAGCGAAGATGATCGCCGAACGCAAAGCCGTGGAAGTGACCGAGCTGAACGACGTCCTTGCACTCATGGGCGAAGCAACACGCGTACAACAAGCCGGAGAACAGCGTCTTCAGCTCACGCTGGCGGGTCTGTGACCCACGCTGCGGACCTACCTCTGCCTCTTGGCTTTCCAAAGTGCCGCACCTGCGCATACGTCCGGATCGGTTCACCGGACGTATGCGCAGAGTGCGCTGGGCAAACTCTGCATCCCCTCGCTGAACATCATTGCGATCTTTGCAGTCAATCCCTGACTTCACCTGACGACGAGTGCCGAAACCCTATTTGCCGCTGGACCCCACGGCAACGACACTTCACGCGTGTAGATGCTATCGCGATGTTCGCCGATCCTTTAGAGCAGAAAATCAAGCGTTTTAAGTACGACGGGTACACCGGCTGGGGGCTCATATTCGGTCGCCTAATAGTCGGCTGGCTCAATGCACACGAGGCGAACGTCGAGGATATTGACCTTATCATCGGCAATCCCACAGCTCCGGAGCGAACGCCAGTACGCCACATTGAAGTAATGATGAAATCGGCGTATGCAGAAGACATTCGCGGGCGTTGGCCGATAGCCAGCCCAGAAAATCCTGTGCTAATCAAGAGGTACGAAACCGAAAAATCAGCCGGCAAGGGCTGGTCTGCGAAAATGGATGCTGCACGCCAACATGCGGCAGCTTTGCAGCTATGCCAAAGCGTCGAAGGTCAAAGAATTCTACTAGTGGATGACATCTTCACCACAGGAGCAACCTTTCACACCGTCGGAAAGCGGCTCATTACCGAGTGGGGAGCTACTGAGGTACGCGGCCTGGTCCTTGCGCGAGTCCCGTTTGGCCTATCGTAGTGCCCACGGAAAACCATGGTGCGCTATCTATCTGCTCTGCGACTAGCTGGGCGAGGCTAAATATCCCCTCGCCGAGCACTCCTATCTTTAAGTTGCTGTAGCTTCTCGGCGGGGAAGAAATCTTCCTCCACTTGCCAACCATACCTAAGCTCGAACATCATATCGATATTAGAGGCGGGAAAAATCCTGTTCTCAAATAGCATTTCCCAGAGTGGCTCGATCGTCAAGGCTGCCCCATAACCAAGCTCTGGGGCAGCATGGTCCGTGAGCAGGGAAGAAGTAACAACCCCCAGCAACCATCCACTCTCAGTCAGAACGGGACCGCCACTGAAACCGCCCCGCGCCATTGGGGAGATAATAAAGAGCGGATTGCGCGATCCGAGGTATGGGTCAATAATTGTATTCACCTCGCCTCGAACAGCAACCAGTCGCGGCCCCGGAGAGGTAGGAATCGGCGGATAACCGAACGCCACGACCTTCATCAGAACCATTGAGTCATCAATCCAATCGTTTAGATGACTTCCAATCTCAATATGGTCGACCTTTTTTACTTCACCCCGCCCCCAGAAATTTACTCTATTCATGTAATAATCTAGCGAAAAATCCGTCTTAAGTAGAGCGAGATCCACCATAGGGTCAGATGGATATATAATCTCTACCGATTCCAAAGATACAGAACCGTAGTAGGCGGGAATTAGATTGGTTAACTCTCTGCCTTCAACGACATGTCGCGCAGTCACCAGGTATCCATCGCCAATATGAAATGCCGTCCCTATTCCAAGTTCTCCATCCTCGCCCCGCGTTTCAACGCACAGGAGACAAGGGGAATATAGGCTGTAAAAACCTAATTGCGGAGCAGAATCTTCCATAGAGAAATTCTAGCGATATACGGGCGACCCCGGGGTCTCTTTGGTGCACTCAGCTCGGACGCACAAGCGGTCACCCTCCTCACCGGCCCCAGGGGCAGATCACCCGGCGTCGCCGTGGTCGCTGGTCCGTCTCGCGTGGGTCCGCGGGCCGCTGCCAACGCTCAGGGATAGATGACATGAGACAGCAGCGTCCGGGGGACTCAGCGCACACAGGTCTTTTCTGTGTTCAGGTCACCACTGGCAGAACGCAACGGCTGCGTCATCGCCGGACTTGTAGCGTGGCCATCGAAGCCCGGTTGGGTCTGTCGCCTCGACTTTGCGCACCTCGTTGATCAGTTCTGCCGGGCCTCCCGTACGAAGCGTCTCGAAGACATCGGACCAAGTCGCCATCTGGTACTCAGTCACGAGACGCGATACGCCGTCGGACATGACGGCAGCAGAGCTAGCCGCTTCGAGCGGTCTTGTACCCGTCAATGCATGCTCAGCTGCCTCCGGGCTGGCCGAAGCCACCCAGTACCCAGCTGGCGTGTTGCGGACCTGTCGCTGTGCGAGGACCAAGCCTTGCAGAGCCTCTCTGTGCCCCTGCGTGTGCGTCTCATGTCGCTCTACCTCAGAGCGCATTTCGGGCAGGACGTCGTCAACGCGGAGATCTGTTATTACTGAGTAGCCATCAGGGCCGTCGAAGACGACGGGTGAGTCCGCGAGAACCAGATGGTCAAGCAACCCGTTTCGATGCCGCAGAACCGCCACCGTGGCCGACGGCGTCCCCGGGTTACTTAGGTCGCACTCGGGGTGTAGTACAGCGACGCGTTCGAGTGCTTCCGCCAAGCCACTGGTGAGCGATCGGTCCGGCTCCGCGAGCGCGGCCACCAACTGACTGCCCAGATGAGCGACGTACCACGGGACACCATGGCGGCACCCCGTGGGCAAACCGGCCGTGCTCAGTCCGTCCAGCACGATGGCGAGGGTGGGCGTGCCGGCCACCCAATCCTCGTTCGGATTCGCTCCGCCGGGACGTGTGTCGATGGAGACTCGCATGATCACGCCTCATGTCGGTACAGCGGGGTGACACGTCGACTCTCCAGCACGTCGAGCGTCTTGGGGTCGTAGCGGCATGAGATGAGCGTCGAGAACCGTCGTGTACGGACCTCTCGGTACAGCTCAGCCAAGTTGTTCTCCAGGAAGTGAACGACTCCGTTCGCGCCAATGGAGTGGACTCCAGCGATGTACAGGAACGTCCCACGACCGTCCAAGCGCGGGAGGCGACCGAGGTACCCGAAGTCACCTGCTGAACCGTCTTCGTCCATCGGGGATCGGTACTTCTCCCCGGTTTTCCGGTCCACCAGGTGCCAGGCTCGATCCTTCTCAAACGCTAGGTTGTCGTCCCCTTCCAGTACCTGCGCAACTATGGGTGACAGTCGCGGCCCGCAGACGACGACGTGGTTGTCACGGTTCAGATTGATGATCCCTGTCGGCGGAACCACCTCGTATTTCGCCTCAAGCTTCATGCCCGCGAGCAGCGTGCGCAGGTGCTCGAAGTTGCTGATGTCCTCTCTGGTGACCACCTCGCTGGACTGCTCGGGGGTCTTGCCGGCCTCGTATTTGCCACCGAGCGACACCGTCACCATGTCCGTGCCGAAGAACGCTCGCTCTGGGGGCGGGCCGGCGGACGCGAGTTGCCCGACACGGCCTCGGCTCACACCGAGTCGCTTCGCGATTTCTGCCTGAGTCAGGCCTGACGCTTGCGCTTCCTCGATGGCCTCACGACGGATGCGGGAGAGCTCCAGCACCCATCCCTGATACGTCGCCATGAGGTCGATTGCCGCTTTCGCGCGGTCGACCGGCTCAGCGATCCCGGAGACCTGCTCCATGTCTGCGTGCACGACTCTCCATCCATTGCCTAGGGGGGCTACACGACTCTATCGCGAGAGGGGGTTGCGCGCAGCCTCGGGCTTGCCTATGGTCTCTAACAAGCAAGACGGCAACCCCCCCTAAGCAAGACGGGGGCGACCCCCTCTTGCACCTGCTTGACCTGCAACAACGCACCACAAGGGGCCCGGGACAGAGCGGGCCGAGGGCGCCCCCGACCCTGGGCATTCGGGAGGGCTTAGACCGAAAGGTCACGTCTCCATACGCCTACAACGGGGTCATGTCGCGCTACCTGATACGGGCGCAGCACCCCCGAAGGAGACATGCACGTCGCCCCGGCATCCAGCCGTGAAGGGTGCGAGATCGAATCTCGCCCGGGGCACTGCGTCCGCCATAACGGCTGACGCGGCAGTCAGTCCTCCGTGGACCCGAGAGGGGAAGTCATGCGCCGGATCACGAACCCCAAGCACCCCAACGTCGACCAGGTCGGGACGGACGTTCAGTACGAGGGCGAGCCGCACCGGATCACGGACGTCGGCGGCGGCTCCTTCACGCTCGTCCGTCTCCGCGATGGATACGGCCGGACCGTCTCGATTCGCAAGGTCAACGGCCGCTAGCCGAGGCACCGCCTGGCACGACTTACCGCCCCTGCGGGGGCCACCACCACACAACGGCGCGCGGCTCCCGGGGGGCAACCCGGGAGCCGCTGTCGGGCCGTTTTCACCTACCAGGGAGACCACGACCCATGAGCACCATCGTCACTGTTCAGGGCACTGTTACGACGTCCGATGACTGGACACCGTTCGCTAGCCTCGCCGACTTCTTCATGGAGCCGACAGACGCAGAGCTGGATGCGATCGAGCAGGAGATGCCGCTGATCCTGGCGGACGTCGACCTGCTCGACGCGCAGATCATCACGCTGGACCGCACGCCGAACGAGGTGGACGCCCGACGTATCCGCCGCGCCCGGCGCCGGGTGCTCACCGCTCGCCGCACGCTCGCCAACCAGAGCGTCACGGGCGCTTCCGGGGGTGCGGCGTGAGCGCCAGGCCGCTGTCGAGGGTGCAGATCGGTGTCCTGGCCGCTGCGTTCGTGCCGATGCTGGCCACGGGCGTGATCGGCGGGATCGGCACCTACAGCAACATCGGCCACGCCTACGGCAAAGGCACCGCCCTCGGGGCCCTCGCGGCTGGTGAGGGCGCCACCGCCGTACTCGCCCTGGTCCTGCTCGGGCTGACCATGCTCGGGCAGTCCTCGCCGCGCGTGGTGCGCCTCGGGTTGTGGGCGCTGCCCGCCGCCGCGTCGGTCATGGGCGCGATGGCTGCACCCGATCCGGCGCGCACTGTCATCTACGCCCTGACCCCGATGGGCATGTCCGTCTCGGCTGAGGGCATGGCGTTCCTTGCGCGGCGGATCGTGGTGCACACCGACGGTCGCGACGCCGAACACGAGCGCCGCACCGCCGATCTCGTGCAGGCTTTGGCCTACCACCGCGCCCGTGCCGCTCAGCACCCCAGCGATCGGGTCAAGAAGTGGTCGGAGCGCAAGTCGTGGCGCCTGGCCCGCAGGATCGGCGTCGGGGACACCGCGCTGGGATCGAGGCTGCTCGATGTCCAGCGCGATCGGGTCACCGAGGGCGCCGATGCCGCCCTCTCGTCGATGTACTGCGCCCCCGCCGGCCCGGCGCTGACCGTGTCCGCGAATGCGGAGGAATCTACCGAGACCAGCAGGAAACGGTCTATGGCTGACCTGGGGGAATCGGCCCCCGTTCCGGCCATGACGCTGACCCGTCTGCCGGTGCCGGAACCGGTCGCGATCGATGCGGGCAAGTCGATTCTTCCGCTCAAGCCGATGCCCGCCATCCCCGCCCCGACCCCGGCACCGATCGAGACGCCGGCGGGACGGAGTGTGGCGGCGGGATCGACTGCGCCGCGTGGGGTGACCGGTCGGGTTCCTGACGCTGCTCGATCGCCCCGGCCCAAGCGCACCCCGGCTCAACTGCTCGATGAGGCACGCAAGGCGATGGAAGGCCTGCCGGACGCGAAGGTGACCGGTGAGGGCATCCGCCGCGCGATCCACACCTCACCCGTCAACGCCCGCATGCTGCGGGACACGCTGCGTGCCGAGCGCGCGCAGCGGACCGGTCCGGCGGTGCCGTGATGGCCACCGCCTACACCAAGTGCTACGACCCGACCGGCGCCCGCTACGGGATACCGACCTACCCCTGGCGCTACGCCCCGGACGGACTCGCCACCCGCCGGCAGTTACGGGCCAAGGGACTGCGTCCGGGCGGTCAGCCAGTCTGCGCTCAGCTCATGCTGCGCCACCGCGGCCGCAAGTCCGGCGCCATGGTCGCCTACCTCTACCGCGAGGACCTCGCCAAACCGGTACGGCCGATGACCTCGCGCAAGTGGGGCGCCCTCGCCCTGGCGATGCTCGCCCGCCGCACCTGCCCGGTCTGCCGGGTCACCTACAGCTACTGCATGCCGACCTCACTCGGCATGTGCGTGCTGTGCGCCTTCCCTGCTACCTCTTCTAGGAGTGCGTGATGGGCAAGCCCAATACCCGCCGCTTGGACAAAGAGATCGAGCACACGCGGCGGAAGATCGAAGCGGTGCACAACGACGAGTGGTGGCCGCTGACCGCCGCCGAACGTCGCCAGGTGACCGGCGCCCTGGTGGGCGGCTCGTACCGGGCGGCACGCGGCAAGGGCACCGACCGCGCGGAACGGCGCCTGGAGTCGCTGAAGCAGTCGGTGCTGACCCGGCTCACCGCCGAACTGACCGCGTTGCAGAGCGAGCGGCAGCGCATCGTGACCGAGGCCGCCACCGCCAAGGCCGCCAAGAAGTCCTCGGGCTGGTGGTGAGCGTGGCCGTACCCGAGACGCCTCCGGGTGAGTGCCCGCAGTGCTGGCAGCACGCCTACGACCGGAGCGTTCACCGCCGCCTCAAGCCGCGTGAGGACTGCCCGCAGTGCGTGGACCACATGCGCAACGGCCACCCCTACCTCGTGCCCAAGCAGAAGACGGGCCGACGGTGAGCAGGAACGACCGCTGAACCGCACCGGGGTGGCCCTTGTCTGCCAGGACCCGGCCACCCCGGCTACTCCCTCTCAACTCCCGCCCCGAGTGGGGCAGTCAGGAGCAGTTCCAGCATGTCTGAGAACGTCGTTCACCTCTACAAGGACCCCACCCCCGAACCCGAGGACGCCCCGACCCCGCCCACCCCGCTGACGGTCGTCGCGGAGGCGCCGACGGTGCCGCTGTGGGTGCGCTCCGGCCGCGCGATCCGGCGTCTGGTCACCGACGAGCGGACCATGACCGTCGGCCGTGCGGTCGTCCGGCACAGCCTGTACACGTTCAACGGGGGCCGGATCGTGGCCCGCCGTACCTGGGACAGTCGTACCGGTGCCCGCTACGAACGCATGCTCCGCGCGGCGGAAGCTGCCGGGAACTATGAGGTGGCGGAGGAGTGGGAGGAGCGTCTCCAGCGCTTCCGCGACGCCCGCCACCGCCGCCGGATGGACCTGCTCCACTCGCCCCTGGACGCGGCCAAGGGCGTGGCCGTGGGCACCGGGATGAGCATCGGGGTGCTGGTCGGGCTCGGCATCGTGATGGCCCTGAACACAAAGGAATTCGGCGACGTCATCACCCCACTGAGGGCCACGATCGAGTTCATCGCCGCGCTGATCCGGATCGTGCAGATCATCTGGCCCACCGCGGTCGTTGTCGGCCCGCTGCTGGCGCTGTTGGCGATGTGGACGGTCGGCAGCAAGCAGCAGGCCGCCCCGCAGTGGGCTCTGCCCGCCAACGTGCGCAGCGGTGAGGGTGAACCGATCACCCCGTCCATCGTGGTCAAGGCCCTGCGTGACCTCGGGGTGCCCGCACTCAGGAACGCCATCAAGGAGATGGGCGACGCCGGCGCGGGCATGCTCGGGCCGATCCGGATCGCCGGATGCGGTGTCGAGGTCGACGTCACGCTTCCCTCGGGGGTGTCGACGATCGAAGTGCAGAACCGGCGCCGCAAGCTCGCGGAGAACCTCACCCGGCACGAGCACGAGGTGTTCATCACCATCCCGCAAGCTGCCCGCACGGTCCGGTTGTGGGTTGCCGACTCCGGCGCCCTGGACGAGCCGATCGGCCCGTCCCCGCTGGTCACCGACGAAACCATGACCGCCGATTACGCCAAGGGCAAGGCGCCGTGGGGGCAGGACCTGCGCGGGGATGCCGCCGCCCTGTCGCTGTATCAGCGCCACCTGCTCATCACGGGGCTGTCGAACCAGGGCAAGACCGTCGCGCTGCGCTCTCTGGCCCTGTGGCTGTCCCTGGACAAGTCGGTGCAGTTCCTGATGGGTGACCTCAAGGGCGTAGGCGACTGGAACATGTTCGAGGGTCTCGCCGAGGTGCTGATCCAGGGGCCCACCGACGAGCACGTCATCCAGGTGACCGAGATGGTCGAGGGCGCCGTGGACGAGATGAACCGCCGCATCCAGGCCCCGCCCGGAACGCAGTTCCCGCCCCTGATCGTCCTGGTGGACGAAGCGCAGGTGGCGTTCATGTGCCCCGCCAAGGACGACGAAAAGCGCCCCTACGGTGGCTCCAAGGCCAACTCCCGCTACTTCATGGCCGTCCGCAAAATCCACAACCAGGGCCGTGCGGTCAACGTCCTGATGTGGCAGGGCACCCAGGACCCCACCAACGAGAACCTGCCCAAGCTGGTCCGTGAGGGCGCGCACACCCGCGCCTCTCTCGCCCTGGGGACCGAGTCGCAGGCTCGGATGGCGCTCGGGGACAAGGCGGTCGACGGCGGGGCCGCGCCGAACCTGCTGCGTCCCGGTTTGGACCGGGGCACCCTGGTGGTCGCCTCCGACGGCATCACCATCCCGGCCGGACAGTCCTCCATCACGGTGCGCACGCACTACATCGACGACGACGCGGCCGTCGTCATCACGGACCGCGCCAAGGCCATACGGGACGGTGTCACCACCCTCACCGTCATCGAACGCGGCGAGGAGCGCGATGCGCTCGCCGACATCGCGCATGTGATCGGCGACGCGTCGCGGCTGCTCACCCTCGACATCCTCAAGCGGCTCGCCGTGCTCAGCGAGGACGCCTACGGTGCCTGGACGTTCGGCGACCTCAAGCGCGTGTTGGAGGCCGAGGGCGAGGAGCCCAAGAAGTCCAACGGACGCATGGTCGTCCACCGCGATCACGTCCTGCGCGCCCTCGCCAACCGTGACGGAGACGGTTCCGCTTCCGACGCCGGATAGCAGGGAGGAACACCCTTGCGGGCCAGGGATGCGGGGATACACCCCCAACCCCCTCCCTGGCCCGCCTCCCTCGCCCTGACCTGCACAAATGATCAGTCAGGGAGGCAGGGAGGCACCGCAGGTCAACCCCCGAAAACCCCCTCCACAGCGCCCCCACGAGGGGGTGTCCCTACCTCCCTGAACCGCCACTCGAAGGGATTCCGCATGCACCCCGACACCACGGCTTCCACGGGCACCGGGTTGACCGCAGTTGAAGCCGAGACCGAGGCGCGCCGGATCATCGCCGACGCCTACCGACCCACCGCCTACCGCGACGACACCCCCGTACCCGCCCACGGCGACACCCCGCCCGTCGTCCAGCCGGGCCGGCCCCCGATGAGCCAGGGCGCCACCGATGCGAGCGTGCTCATGCTCGCGGGCGGCACCGCCACCGCCATGGTCGGCGGTACCGCGGCGGTGCTCATGTACGTCTCGCAGTTCGCCGACCCGATCGTGTGCGGACTCGTGTTCGGCGCCCCCACCGCCCTCGTGCTCGCCCTCGCCCGGCTCGCCGCGAGGGCCAGGCCCGCCCCGGACGTCCACCACCACTACGAGGGCCCCGTCCACCAGGACCAGCGCAACGTGTCCACCACGACGCGTGGCGTGTGGGCCAAGACCAACAACCACCAGTAGCGACGCCAAGGGCGACCCCCCATTCCGCCAAGAACTGGGGTCGCCCCTGTCCAACCGTCCCTCTACAGACCTGTTGGAGGTCCCCCAGCATGACCCAAGCCACCGACATCCGGCGAGAGGGCAACCGGCCCTTACTGCCTCCTGATCACCTGCAGACCGCCTTGCGCCTCGCGGCTGGCGGTCTGCCCGTGCTGCCTCTGCGGGCGGGGAAGCTGCCGTTCGGGAACTGCCCCACCTGCGCCCGCAACGCATGCGGGGGCCGGCCGAACATGCGGACCCCCGGCCGCTGCGCCTGCCCCGCCCCGTGCCACGGCTGGGCCGCCGCCACCACCGACCCCCACACCCTCAACTCCCCCCAGTGGACGCGAGCATGGCGGGAAGCGGCGGCAGTCGCTTACCACCCCGGAGGCGCCGGACTCACCATCGTCGACCTCGACACCCCGGACGCCATCGACTGGGCCCGCGCCACCCTGCCTCGCACGCGGACCGTGCCAACCACGCGGGGTGAGCACTGGTTCTACCTGGGGACCATGCCGTCCGCGAACGCGGTCCGGCCCGGCGTCGACATCAAGTCCCTTATGCAGTACGCCCGTTGGCTGGCTCCCGGCGAGGGCGCCACGGCGCCTCTGCCGGACGCTGTGCGCGCCCTGGTGGTGAAGCAGGCGCCCAAGCCTTCCAGGGCGCCACAGAGCCTCACAGCGCCCGTTCCGGGCATTCGGGGCGCGTGCCCGCACCGCACACCCGCCTACCTTGCCCGTGGCCTGGCCATGGCAGAGCAGCGCATCACACAGGCGCGCAGCGAGATCCACGCGACGGTCTATCGCACGTTCCTCGCGGTGCTGTCGACGCACGGTGGGTGTGGCTGCCTGACCGAAGCGCACGTTGCCCGGCTGTTCACCGCAGCTCAGGCCAAGGGCGAATCGGCCCGGCACTGCACCGACGCGTGGACCAACGCCCGCACTGCACTGGGGATGTGACCGTGTCCGAGGACGACAAGAACCCCGCCCGTCAGGTCATCGCCGACTACGCGCACTCCCACTTCCGCTACTTCCGCACCGCCGACGGCACCGTCTACGCACAGAAGAACGGCCACCCCGTCGCCCGCCCGATCCGCTCCCAGGGCACCACCGGAAGCCACCGCCAAGAACTCATGGTCGGCCTCTTCCGCGACGGGGTCGGAGTCTTCAACGGCACCGCCTTGAAGGAGGCGTTGGACTTGATCGAAGCGCTCGCCCTGTCCGAGGAGGTGCAGCCCACATACATCCGCGTCGCCCCCGGCTACGACGGAGCGACGTGGTTGGACCTGGGCCGTGCCGACGGCCAGTCGGTGCGCATCCACCCCACCGGATGGGAGGTCAAGGTCCCGGACCCGCGTGAGGTGTCCTGGCGCCGGACACAGCTCACCGGGGAACTCCCGCTCCCTGCTCGGGACACGAACGGCAAGGGAATCGATCTCCTGCTGAGGCTGTGCAACTTCGCCACAGCGGAGACGGAGTGCCTGGCCATCGCGTGGCTGATCGGCTGTCTCGGGCCGTCCGTGCCCGTCCCGGCCCCGTTCCTCACCGGCCCCCAGGGGGCGGGCAAGTCGACGGGCGGCCGGATGCTCGTCCGGATCATCGAGGGCATGACCGGTGACCTGCGGCGGGCGCCGAAGGATGAGGAGAACCTGATTGCAGCGGTCGCGGCAGGGTGGGTGACCGCGCTGGACAACCTCTCCCACATGACCCCGGACCTGTCGGATGCGATGTGCTGCATCGTGACCGGAGCCGAGAACGTCAAGCGCGCCCTGTTCACCGACGGGGATGTCTTCCGCGTCGGCTACCGCCGCCCCCTGCTCCTCACCGGGATCGACGTCGGAGTCATCCGTCCCGACCTCGCCGAACGCCTCCTCCCGCTCCGTCTGGAACGGCCGAAGGTGCGGCGCACGGAAGCCGAACTGTGGACGGAGTACGCCGAGGTGCTGCCCGTCGTCCTCGGCTCGCTCCTGGACCTGACGGTCAAGGTCCGGGCCGTGGACGCGGAGACTCCCACCGATCTGCGGATGGCGGACTTCGCGCACCTGTGTGCCCAGCTCGACGGTGCCACCGGGTTGGGGGCGCTCGCCGCCTACCGGGCCAGTCTCGATGACCTCAACGACGACGTCATTGAGGGCGACCTGCTGGCACAGACCGTGCTCCGGCATGCCGAGACCATCGAGCCGGGCCAGGCGCAGCGGATGACGTCCACAGAGTGGCTGCACTGCCTCAGCCGCCTCTACAGCGACGAGGACATGCGCGCACTGCCCAAAGGCTGGCCCACCACAGGAAAGGTACTCTCCGACCGTCTCAAGCGGCTCCAACCCACGCTTGCCGCTCGCGGGGTCCTCGTTGACTCCGGACGCACCCGAGAGGGCCGCTATCTCGAAATGGCCCGTGCGTCCATCTCGCCGCCGCACGCGCAGGAAGCGGCGTTCTGACGCACCGGACACAAGCAAGAAGAGCACCAGCCGCGCCGGGGGTGCTCTTCTTGCTGTTCGGCGCCATGCGCCGCGCCATAGACGCGCCGCTAGCGGCTCCTTCTTCACGTCCTGAGATGCACCCGCACCACTACAGACACCCCCTCCCTTTTTCCTAAGTAGGGGAAGGCTGCGTCACCTGCGTCACCAACACCCCGCAAACGGCACGTGACCTGCGCAGACGAGCGTGACGCAGAACCCATCCGGCTGCGTCATCCTGCGTCACCTGCGTCACGGATGACGAACCGTCTGCGTCACCGATGACGCACCGCACCCCCGCTGCGTCACCCCAAACCAGCAGGTCAGAAGCCTGCGTGACGTGGGTGACGCGGTGACGCAGAAATCCGAACCTCGGACACACACGGGCGCGCGAGTCCTGAGCGCAGCCCCATTTGTAGGCCTCACCCCCAGACCGGAGGTAGCCGCGTGCTCACCCTCGTACCCAGCGAGCCGCAAGCACTGACCGTCGCTGAAGCCATGACGGCGCTGCGCCTGAGTCGCAGCAAGATTTACGACCTCATTCGTTCGAAACAGCTCCCGAGCTACACGTCCGGCCGAGCCCGCCGCATCCCGGTCGACGCCGTACGCAACTACATGCGCGACCGACTGGAGGAAGCAGCCTGATGGCCAAGCGACGCGCCAATGGCGAAGGCACGATCACCAAGCGGGCGGATGGTCGGTACCAGGCCGCCGCCTACGTCTACCGTCCCGACGGAACCCGCACCCGGAAGTTCGTCTACGGCAAGACCCGCGACGAAGTAGCCGACAAGCTCACGGAGATGCAGGAGAAGACCCGACAGGGCATCCCTGCTGCATCGTCCACGATGGCGTTCGGCGACTACCTCACGTACTGGCTCGCGACCATCGCGCCGGAGCGACTCAAGCCCTCCACACTCAACAGTTACGAGGGACTGACCCGCCTCTATATCCGGCCCGCGCTCGGCAAGAAGAAGCTGAACCGGCTGACGCCGGCGGATGTGCGCCGCTTCCTCACCGAGTTCAAGACGTCGTGCCTGTGCTGCCTCCGGGGCGCCGACAAGGAGCGCCCCGAGGACAAGCGTTCCTGCTGCGCCGTAGGCCGTTGCTGCAAGCGTCTCCCGTCGGCCCGCACCGTTCAGTACATCCACGCCGTCCTACGGTCCGCTCTCCAGCAGGCAATGCGAGAGGAACTGATCGCGCGGAATGTCGCCCGGATCGTGGAAACCCCCACCGTCACCCCCAAGGAGGTGCGTCCGCTGAACACCGCAGAAGCCCGACTCCTGCTCAAGACGGCCCAACCCCACCGTCTCTACGCCCTGTGGCTGCTGCTCGTGTCGACCGGTCTGCGTCGGGGCGAGGCGCTCGCGCTCACGTGGTCGGACGTCGACCTCACGAACGGTCAACTTCGTGTTCGCCGGAACGTGCAGCGCATCCGGCGAGAGTTGCTCTTCGGTACTCCGAAGACCATGCGGTCCGTCCGCACGGTGCCTCTGCCGAGGCACTGCGTACGGGCGCTCACGAAGCACCGTGAGCAGCAGGAGCGGGAACGCAAGGTGGCGGGGAAGAAGTGGCAGCCCGCCCCCGGGCAGCCGGACGGGCTGATCTTCACCACGGTCACCGGTCGCGTCACCGACCCCCGCGGCCTCAACCGCATGCTGACCATCCTGTGCAGGGACGCACACGTGCCGCGAGTGCGGGTCCACGACCTCCGGCACACGTGCGCCTCGCTCCTGCTCGCTCAGGGGGTCGACGCGCGCACGATCATGGAGACGCTCGGGCACAGCACGATCACAATGACGCTGGACACCTATGCGCACGTGATGGACACGACGCTGCGCGCCGCTGCCGAGCGCATGGACGATGCCCTCAAGCTCGACGAGTCCGAGGAGAAATCGGAGGGCGGGGAAGAACCGGCCATCGACGAGTAGGCGCCGTTTCCGACCGCGTTGATGTCAGCCGTTGATGTCAAAGGCCCCTTGGGATGATCCCAAGGGGCCTTTGACCTGTGTGCACTCGGCAGGATTCGAACCTGCAACCTTCTGATCCGTAGTCAGATGCTCTATCCGTTAAGCTACGAGTGCTTGTTTTGTTTTCCCGCCGTTCCTTGCCCTTCCGGGCCGCTCGCGGCGACAGGAAGAACATTACATGACTGCCGCCGCCATGTGAAATCCGTTTGCCGTACCCGTTGTGAGCTGCGGAAACGGCCTGAGAAGGCCCTCGTGGCAACGACGAAGCCCCGGCCGAAAGACCGGGGCTTCGTGATCAAGCGCGGAGGCGGAGGGATTTGAACCCTCGATGGGATTTAAGTCCCAAACCGCATTAGCAGTGCGGCGCCATAGACCGGACTAGGCGACGCCTCCAGCACAGCCGCCCGCGCGAGCGCGAGTGGTGCGTGCAGATGATGACACAGTCGAGCGCGCTGTCACCAATCGCCTCCCACGGTACTAGGCAGGCGGGCCGCAGGGCAAAGCCCTGCCGACGGTGCGGGAGGCGTGGCGCAACCGGGCGGGGCGGGGCGCGTTAGTCAGGTCATGCTCCAGTCCGCCCGGCTAGCCCGGCTTCTCGTCCTCGGCGCCTCCACTCTCGTCGCCGCCGGTTCCGTCACCGCCGTACCCGCCTCCGCCCACACCCGCACGCCCCCGCCCGTCCGCGACGACGACCAAGTCGGCGACCACCTCACCGTCACCGTGCGGAACGCGGGCGGCGGCAGGGACGGGACCTTCGAGCTGTACTGCCATCCCGGCGGCGGCACCCACCCCGACGCCGGCAGCGCGTGCGCCGCGCTCGACCGGGGTGCGCGCTGGGGCAAGGACACCTTCGCCCCCGTACCGGAGCGGAGCCTTTGCACCATGCAGTACGGCGGTCCGGCCACCGCTCATGTGACCGGGACCTGGGCCGGGCGGCCCGTCGACGCGCGGTACGACCGGAGCGACGGCTGCCAGATCGGACGCTGGGACCGGCTCGTTCCCGTGCTGCCCGACATGGGCCGGTAGGCAGGCAGTACCTCGCACAGGCATTTCATGGCGGAAACAGGGCGTCCGGAAAAGTCCTGCGAAAGTCCCACGGAGTTCTCGCGGAGGAGAAGCAGGTGGTCGCGCGTGCGGTCACACGTTCTACGTCACTTCGTCGTGCGACCTCCCTCTCATCCGGCGCCCCCGGCACAACCGGTGCCCTTAGACTCCCTCGCGTGACACGCCGCGGGCCGGTTGGCAAGATGGCCCGAACGGTCGGCAAGGTGCGGTAACAGGGAGGAAGCGTCTCGTGAGCAGCAGGCCATCCCGAGGCGCTGCTCGCCTCGCAGCCATACTCGACGCGCTGCCCGACGCGTTGGTCCTGGTCAACGCCAACGGGACCGTCGTGAACGCCAACACCATCGCCCTCGAGGCCTTCGAGTCGCCGGGTACGGCTCTGGTCGGGCGCGGGCTGCTCGATCTGCTGCCCGAGTTCGACTCCAAGCTGATCCCGGGGTCGATGCGGCGGCCGGACCACATGGATCCGCGGGGGCAGACCAAGCCGACGCGGATGATCGCGCGCCGCACCGACGGGGCCGAGTTCCCGGTCGAGGTCACGAGCGCCAACCTCGAGAACGGCCAGCAGGCCTACGACAACTACGGCTACGGCGGCGACGAGCTGCTGATGCTCGTCGTACGGGACCTCACCGGGACCGTCGACACCGAGGCCGAGCTCGCGCGTTCGCAGCGGCAGACCGAGATGATCCTGCGGGCCGCGTCCGAGGGCGTCGTCGGTACCGACACCGACGGGCGGATCGTGCTCGTCAACCCGGCCGCCGCCCAGATACTGGGGTACCGGGCCAGCGACCTCGGCGGCCGCGAGCTGCACGAACTCATGCTGCACTCCCGCGCGGACGGCACCCCGTTCCCGTACGAGGAGTCCCCGCTCGCCGACACCCTGCGCTCCGGGCGCAAGCACCGGGTGCGCGGGCAGGTGGTGTGGTCGAAGAAGGGCGACAAGGTCTCCGTCGACCTGACGACCGCGCCGGTGCGCGACGGTGACCAGCTCGTCGGCGCCGTCATGACCTTCACCGACCGGCGGCCCTACGACCAGCTCGCCGAGGAGAAGGACGCCGCCGAGCAGCGGCACGCGCAGGAGCTGGAGCGGCTCGCCGAGAAGCACGCCTCCGAGCTGACCGCGCTGCGCCAGAAGCACATCACCGAGGTCGAGGAGCTCCAGGAGCAGCACGAGGAGGAACTCGCCGCGGGTGAGGAGCGGTACGCCTCCCTCGGGGAGCGGGCGAAGGACCGCTACGAGGCGCTCGCCGGACGCCACGAGCAGCTCCTCACCCTGCTCGGGGCCTCCCTGCGCGGGCCCCTCGACGAGCTGCGCCGCGAGCTGGCGGCGCTGGCCGCGGACGACGCCGGGCAGCTGTGGCCCGAGGCCAACCAGGTGCTGCACCATCTGTCCGCCGGGTACTCGCGGATCACCCAGCTCATCGACAACGTCCTCGCCTACCAGCGCCTCGACACCGGCACCGACGGCATCACACGGACCAAAGTGATGCTCGACGCCGTCGTCGCGGCGGGTGTCGACGGGGCCGTGGAGCTCATCGGGCCGGGGCGCGTGCAGTTCGCCGTGCACGCCCCGCCCATCGAGGCCGAGGTCGACCCGCAGCTCCTCGCCCGGGCCCTCGCCCACCTCGTCGCGGACGTGGCCGGTGTCGACGCGACCGGCAACGCGCCCGTGTCGGCGGGCGGTTACATGGACAACACCGTCGTCGTGGCGGCGGCACAGCGCGGCGAGGTCGTACGCATCGAGGTGCGCGGGCCGTACGCCGGGGGAGACCCGGTGCACGAGCCGATCGTGCGCGGGATCGTGCGCGCCCACGGTGGTGTGCTGCAGACGCATGACGTGCCGGGCATGAGCGGGAGCGCCTACGTCCTCGAAGTGCCCATCGGCGGTGGGGCGGGGGCCGTCGCGGCCGTCGGTCCGGCCGCGATCGAGCCGCCTGCCGGGACCGATGGCGGGGGCGGGCGGCGCAGGGCGCGACGGTCGTCCGTCGACGCGTTCCTGGAGAGCGATGCGCCGGAGGCTTCCGGCGTCGGCGCGGACGCCGACTCCGACGGGGCCGAGGGCACGCCCACCGGGCGCCGCAGAAGGCGTACGGAGCAGGCTCCGGCCCTTCCCGCGCCGGCCTCGGGCGTGGAGTCCGGGTCCGGTGGTACCGGTCGGCGGCGGGGCAGGCCGGCCGAGGGCGCCGGTGAGGACGTGGCCGACGGGGTCGACGCGGGCGTGTCCGAGGGTGCCGTCGTCACGGCCGCCGAGTACGCCGCGGGGACCGCGGCCGTGGGAAGTGGGCTGGGCGGGACCGTGCCGCCGCAGGGTGTGCCCGCGCCCGCGGAGGGCCGCCGCGCTCTGCAGGAAGCGGGCCCGGGCTCCGGCTCCGGCGAGCAGCACGCGCTGCCGGCGCTGCCCGCCGTCGCGTCCCCCGAGCCCGCGGAGGGCGGTAACCAGCCGACCGGACGTCGGCGCCGCGCCCTGGCCGCAGCGAACGAGCGGGCCGCCGCGCAGGAAGCCGCGCCCCGCGCGGTGTTCGCCCTGCCGCCCGCGGACGCGGACCGGGCCGAGGACACCCCGGACGGGCCGAGCGGCGCGCAACAGCCGGCGGCCGCGGCCGGGCAGGGACACGTTCCGGGGCAGGCACACGTCCCCGGTCAGGCCCACGTTCCCGGGCAGGCGCAGGGCGGTGTGCCGCCGCAGGCACCTGGCGTCCAGGGCGCCGTTCCCGGGCAGTTGCCGGGTCAGATCGCCGTACCCGCACAGGTGCCGGTCCAGGCCGGTCTTGCCGGGCAGGCGCCCGGTGCGGCCGCCGTACCCGCGCAGGTGCCGGGCGCTCAGGTCGCCGTCCATGTCCCCGGGCAGGCCGCTCCCGCCGCCGGGCTCGTCGACGACGGTCGGCACGACGCCGTGCCGCACGACCAGTCCGGCGACCACACCCCGCCGCAGCCGCACCCCGCGTCCGCGCCCACGGGCCGGCGCCGACGGGCCATGGGTACGCCCGCGGAGGCCGGTGGGACGCCCGCGCAGGGGGTTCCGGCGCAGCAGCAGGGGGTCATGGCACCGCAGGCGACCACCGGGCAGCAGACCGCTCAGCCGGTCCCCGCCCAGGCCGCCCGGCCCGCCGCCGTACCCGCGCAGAACGCCAGCGGTCAGACCGCGCTGCCCGCGCAGGCACCCCCCGTCCAGGCACCCTCCGGACACACCCTGGCCGGTCAGCCGCTCCCCGCCGAGGCCGCTCCCGGTCAGGCGCCCCAGGCTGCCCCGGCTCCCCAGCCGTGGCCCGCCGACGACAACGCCGTAGCGGCGAACGCCCCGCAGCCCGTGCCGTCCGCCGGCACCCCGGCCCCCGGCACCACGCTGCCCCCCGAGGCGGCCGCGCAGGCCCGCCCGGCGCAGCCGCTGCCCGCGGAGGCCGCGCCGCCCGTCGACCCGAACTCGACGCAGGGGCGGGCGATCAGCGTGCGGACGCTGGGGCAGGGCGTGCCGTTCACCCGGCAGGCGGCCCATGTGCAGCAGCCGACGTCGACGCCCGCACCGCACCAGCCCGGCGGTTCCGGCCGTCGCCGCAAGCTCGGTACCCCGCCCGACCCGGCCGCCGGGCGCCCGCATCCGACGGCCGAGCAGGCCCCGGCGCAGCCCCAGCCGTCGTTGGCCGGGCAGGCGTCCGCGCAGGCCCAGCCCTCGCTGGCCGGGCAGTCCCGGCTGGCGCAGATGACCGAGGGCACCGGACGGTCGTACGCCATAGGCGCACCGGACGAGAACGCCGCCGAGGGTCCCGAGCCGCTGGACGGCCCCGGTGGGGCCGTCGAGATCGCGGACACCCCGCGGCCACAGCCCATGGACGACGAACTGCCCCCGGAGCCGCTGGACAACCCGCGCCGGCTGCTGGTGTGGCCCGCGCCGGACGTCACCACGCAGCAGGCGCTCAGCGACCGCGGCTACCGGCCCGTCATCGTGCACTCGCGCGAGGAGGTCGACGCGCAGATCGCCGCGTTCCCGGCCGCGCTGTTCGTGGACCCGCTGACCGGGCCGATCACCCGGACCGCGCTGCAGTCGCTGCGGCAGGCCGCGGTGGCCGCCTCGGTGCCGGTGATGGTGACCGCGGGGCTCGGACAGGCGACGCGCGAGGCGGCGTACGGCGCCGACCCCGCCGTACTGCTGAAGGCCCTGGCCCCGCGCGACAGCGAGCAGCACCCGCCGCGCGTGCTGCTGATCGAGGAACACGCGGAGATCGCGCTGGCGCTGACCGCGACGCTGGAACGGCGCGGGATGCAGGTGGCGCGGGCCGCGAGCGACGCGGACGCGGTGGCGCTGGCGGGGCAGTTCCGGCCGAACCTGGTCGTGATGGATCTGCACCAGGTGCACCGCCGCCAGGCCGGCATCGTCGACTGGCTCCGCGCGAACGGGCAGCTCAACCGCACCCCGCTCGTCGTCTACACCGCCGCCGTCGACCAGGCGGACCTGCCGCGGCTGGCGTCCGGCGAGACGGTGCTGTTCCTGGCGGAGCGGTCCACCAGTGGTGAGGTGCAGTCGCGGATCGTGGATCTGCTGGCACGGATCGGCACGAACTAGGGCTCCGAAAAGCCGTACGCCGGGCGGGACTTGGGTGTCCTGCCCGGCGTACGGCTTTTTTACGATTCCTCGTACGGGTCAGAGCTTGGTCACGTCGAGCTCGCCGGCCGCGTACTGCTTCCTGATGACCTTCTTGTCGAACTTGCCGACGCTCGTCTTCGGCACCGACTCGATGATCGTCCAGCGCTCCGGGAGCTGCCACTTGGCGATGTGGCCCTCCTCGGCGAGGAAGGCGCGCAGGGACTGGAAGTCGGCGGTGGAGCCCTCGCGCAGGACGACCGTGGCCAGCGGGCGCTCGCCCCACTTGTCGTCGGGGACGGCGACGACGGCCGCCTCGGTGACGTCGGGGTGGGACATCAGGGCGTTCTCCAGCTCCACCGAGGAGATCCACTCGCCGCCGGACTTGATGACGTCCTTGGCGCGGTCGGTGAGGGTGAGGAAGCCGTCGGCGGAGATGGTGCCGACGTCGCCGGTCTTCAGCCAGCCGTCCTCGCTGAACTTGTCGGCGGGGCGCAGCGCTTCGGCGTCCGGGCCGTTGTAGTAGGCGCCGGCGATCCAGGGGCCGCGGACCTCCAGCTCGCCCGCGGACTCGCCGTCCCAGGGCAGGCGCTCGCCGCCGGGGCCGGTGAGGCGGGCCTCGACGCTGGTCGGGAAACGGCCCTGGGTGAGGCGGTACGCGAACTCCTCCTCGGTGCCCACTACATGGGCCGGCGGACGGGCGATGGTGCCGAGCGGGGAGGTCTCGGTCATGCCCCAGGCGTGGCAGACCCGCATGCCCAGCTTGTCGAAGGCCTCCATGAGGGAGGGCGGACAGGCGGAGCCGCCGATGGTGACCTGCCCGAGGGAGGAGACGTCGCGCGGCTTGGCGGTCAGTTCGGCGAGCAGGCCCTGCCAGATGGTGGGGACGGCGGCCGCGTGGGTCGGCTTCTCGCTCTCGATCATCTCGGCGAGCGGCGCGGGCTGCAGGAAGCGGTCGGGCATCAGCAGGTTCACACCGGTCATGAACGTCGCGTGCGGCAGGCCCCAGGCGTTGACGTGGAACTGCGGCACCACCACCAGCGAGGTGTCCTGGTCGGTCAGGCCCATCGACTGCGCCATGTTGACCTGCATGGAGTGCAGATAGATCGAACGGTGGCTGTACACCACGCCCTTGGGGTCGCCCGTCGTGCCGGACGTGTAGCACATCGCGGCGGCCTGACGCTCGTCCAGCTCGGGCCAGTCGTACGCGGTCGGCTTCCCGGCGATCAGGTCCTCGTACTCGTGCACCTGGACGTCGGCGGCCGCGAGGCCGGAGCGGTCGCCCGGGCCGGACACCACCACGTGCTCGACCGTCTTGAGGTGCGGCAGCAGCGGGACGAGCAGCGGCAGCAGCGAACCGTTGGCGATCACGACCCGGTCGGCCGCGTGGTTGACGATCCACGCCAGCTGCTCGGCCGGGAGCCGGAGGTTCAGCGTGTGCAGGATCGCGCCCATGGACGGGATCGCGAAGTAGGCTTCGACGTGCTCGGAGTTGTTCCACATCAGGGTCGCGACCCGCTCGTCGTCCGCGACGCCGAGGTCCTCGCGCAGCGCGTGCGCCAGCTGTGCGGCACGGGCGCCGATGTCGGCGAAGGAACGCCGGTGCGGCTCGCCCTCACCGGTCCAGGTGGTCACCTGCGATGTGCCGTGGATCGTGGACCCGTGGGCCAGGATCCTCGAGATCAGCAGCGGTACGTCCTGCATCGTGCTCAGCACGGCGTCCTCCCGGGGCGACATTGCCTACGCGGTGGTAAGGGCTGGGGCTGATTCTGCTCACATACCACGCGGTATGTCACTAGGCAGCGGTGATCGATCACGTCACGTTGCGTTCACAGTGCTGTGCGGCTAACGGGGAGACCTCACTGCCGTTCTCAGGGCCGGAGGAGGATCTCCCGTCGCTCGGCTAACAGTTGACGCAACGGCTGGTGACGGTCGCCCGGGTACTTCGGCCGGACGAGCCGGACGAGGGCCGGCACCGGATAGCCGGAACGGCCGGAACGGCTGTGACCGCCCCCGCGGTCCGGGCCCGGATTCGCCCCCGCGGTCCAGGTCGGCGCGGTCGAAGCAGTTTGCCGTGCCCGGGGCGCCTCCCTGGCGGGGCCAGGCCCGAACCGTGCGAGGCAGCCGCCCGCTCCAGCGCCGCGCACACGCGACGGGGGTAGCCGCCCTAGCGGGCCAGCCCCAGCTCCGGGTCCTCCCGCAGCTTGCCCAGCGCCCGGGACACCGCCGACTTCACCGTGCCCACCGACACCCCGAGCACCTCGGCCGTCTGGACCTCGCTCAGATCCTCGTAGTACCTGAGGACGACCATCGCCCGCTGCCGGGCCGGCAGCTTCGTGATCGCCCGCCACATCGCGTCGTGCAGCGCCTGCTGCTCGGCCGGGTCGTCCCCGCCGGGCGTCAGCTCGGGCTCCGGGATCTCGTCGGTCGCGAACTCGTCCACCTTGCGCTTGCGCCACTGCGATGTACGCGTGTTGAGCAGCGCCCGACGCACATAACCGTCCAGCGCCCGGTGGTCCTCGATCCGCTCCCAGGCCACATAGGTCTTGGCGAGCGCGGTCTGCAGCAGGTCCTCCGCGTCGCACGGGTTCGCGGTCAGCGACCGGGCGGTACGCAGCAGCACCGGCTGGCGGGCCTTCACATACGACGAGAAGGAGGGGTACGTCGCGTGCGGGCGGGTCAGCCTCGCCGGTACCGCGACGTCCGATGCGCTGGTGCAGACGGGTGTGGTCATGGCTCCACGCTAGGAGCGAGGAGGCCTCCCGCTCATCGGCCGCAGGTCCCGAAGCCGCCTCCGCCTCAGGTTGTAGGGGTGGGGGTGGCTCCACCTCCTGTGGGTGGACGAGGGGGTGGGGACTACTGCGGGACGACCCCTGAGAGGTACACCCGTCCTCGCAGACGGGCCCGCCTTCCGAGGGTTCAGCCGTCCCCGGAGAGCACCAGCCCCGAGGTGGGCACTCCCGTCCCCGCCGTGACCAGGACCCGGTCCGCGCCGGATATCCGGTTCACCGCCGTTCCCCGTATCTGACGTACTCCCTCCGCGATCCCGTTCATCCCGTGCAGATACGCCTCCCCCAGCTGTCCTCCGTGTGTGTTCAGCGGCAACCGCTCCCCGGCCACGAAGTCCGCCGCCTCCCCCTTCCCGCAGAACCCGAACTCCTCCAGCTGCATCAGCACGAACGGCGTGAAGTGGTCGTACAGGATCCCCACGTCGATGTCGGCCGGCGTGAGCCCCGAGGTGCGCCACAACTGGCGGGCCACGACCCCCATCTCCGGCAGGCCCGTCAGGTCGTCGCGGTAGAAGCTGGTCATCTGCTCCTGGGCCCGACCCGCTCCCTGGGCAGCCGCGGCCACGACCGCCGGCGCGTTCGGCAGATCACGTGCCCGCTCCAGGGACGTGACGACGAGGGCCTGGGCGCCGTCCGTCTCCTGGCAGCAGTCGAGCAGACGGAGCGGCTCGACGATCCAGCGTGAGGCGGCGTGGTCGGCGAGGGTGATCGGACGGTCGTGGAAGTACGCCGCCGGGTTGGTCGCCGCGTGTCTGCGGGCGGTCACGGCCACCTGCCCGAAGGCTTCCGGGGTCAGACCATAGGTGTGCAGATAACGCTGGGCCGCCATCGCCACCCAGGACGCCGGGGTGAGCAGCCCGAACGGCAGGGACCACCCGAGCGCGACCCCCTCCGCCGAGGGCTCCCGGTGCTGCACCCCCGAGCCGAAGCGACGCCCCGACCGTTCGTTGAAGGCGCGGTAGCAGACCACCACCTCGGCCACGCCCGTCGCCACCGCCAGCGCCGCCTGCTGGACCGTCGCACAGGCCGCTCCGCCGCCGTAGTGGACGCGGGAGAAGAAGGACAGCTCACCCATCCCGCAGGCCTGGGCCACGGTGATCTCCGGGTTGGTGTCCATCGTGAACGTCACCATCCCGTCCACGTCGGCCGGCGTCAGCCCCGCGTCGTCCAGCGCGGCCCGCACCGCCTCCACGGCGAGCTTCAGCTCACTGCGGCCCGAGTCCTTGGAGAACTCGGTGGCACCGATGCCGACGATCGCCGACCGCCCGCCGAGGGTGTCCCGGGTACGGACGCTCATCGGGCACCTCCTGGGGCCGTCCCCGAGGCCGTCTCCGAGGCCGTCCCCGAGCGCGTCTGCGGCGGCACAACCTGCGGCGCGTCCGGCGGGACGGTGACGGTCACCGTGCCGGTGACATGTCTGCCGACGCCGTTCTCCCCAACCACGCGGACGGTCGCGGTGTCGCCTTCGACCTCCTCGACCGTGCCCGTCAACACCATGGTGTCTCCCGGGTAGTTGGGGGCGCCCAGACGGATCGCGACGCGGCGGAGCTCGGCCGTGGGACCGAAATGGTCCGTGATGTAGCGGCCGACGATGCCGTTGGTCGTCAGGATGTTCATGAAGATGTCGGGGGAGCCCTTCTGCCGGGCCGACTCCGCGTCGTGGTGGACGTCCTGGTAGTCGCGGGAGGCGACGGCGCCGGCGACGATCAGCGTGCGGGTGACCGGGATCTCCAGCGAGGGGAGCTGCTCACCGACGTGCATGGGACTCCTCCTCGTGCGACCCCTTCCCGTACAGGCCTTCCTCGGCCCGGAAGACCGGGAGCACCAACTCCTCGTCGTACTCCTTGAATTCGAGCCGCACGGGCATGCCGATCCGCACCTTGTCGTACGGCACCCCGGTCACATTGCTGATCATGCGCACGCCTTCCGTGAGCTCTATCAGGCCGACCGCGTACGGAGGGTCGAAGGCCGGGAAGGGCGGGTGGTGCATGACGACGTACGAATGGACCGTGCCGGTGCCGCTCGCCTCGACGGTGTCCCACTCCGGGTGTCCGCAGGTGTTGCAGCCGGGCAGCCAGGGGTGGCGCAGGGTGCCGCAGGCGGTGCAGCGCTGGATGAGGAGGCGGTGTTCGCGGACGCCTTCCCAGAAGCCGGCGTTGTCGCGGTTGATGACGGGGCGGGGGCGGCGGGGTGTCTGGTCCGGCTGCCGCTGTCGCGCGGACGCGGGGGCGTATTTGAGGATGCGGAAGCGGTGGGTGCCGGCGAGGTCGGGGCCGACGCGGATGTCCATACGGGTCGTGACGAAGTGACCCGTGCCGAGCTTCGTCGTCTTGCGGGGCGACACCGACTCGATCACCGCGTCGAAGGTGATCTCGTCGCCGGGGCGCAGGGGGCGGATGTACTCCTGCTCGCAGTCGGTGGCGACGACCGAGGTGCAGCCCACCTCGTCGAGGAGGGTGAGCAGTTCGTCGTAGGCCGACGAACGGTCCGTATGTCCGGAGAGGCCGCCCATCGTCCAGGCCTGGAGCATGGTGGGCGGGGCGATGGCGTCCGGGCCGGAGTAGGCCGGGTTGGTGTCGCCCATGGCCTCGCACCAGTGCCTGATCATGGGCGCGTTGACGGGGTCCTTGCCGGCGCCGGAGACGGCGGCGGGCCGGCCCTCGTACGTCTTCAGTCGCTGCTCCAGTTCGTCGGCCATGGCCTCCCCCTCGTCCTCGTGGTCCCGTTCGTCCCGCCCGTTTCGTATCGACACTTCTGGTACACCGCTGCCGCCGCCGGGGTTCCCACCAATCCGACGAAGATTTCTGACTGTCCGTCAGATAACGTGCACTGTCAAGGCGGATGGTCACGGGCCCGGACGGAGTGATCAGGTCCCGGCCGGAGCTGGCAGGTCCGGCCGTAGTCGACAGGTCCGGCCAGGGTTGGGAGCCCCGGCCGAAATCGCAGGCCCGCCCCCGGCATCCGCGGCCAGGCCCACCCCCGGCATCCGTGGCCGTACGCACAAACGCCTGCGCGGCGATGTCGAAGCACCGCCGCGCAGACGCGTCACACCCCATGAAGCACACCTGGTCGGAGACCGGGGCCACCGCCTGGGCGGCGGCTCCTCAGCTCACCACCACAGCGGGGTGAAGTTGATGGACGTGTTGTCGTTGCCCTGATTGATGGCCGTGAACGCGGAGCCGTTGACCTGCGCGGTGTTGCTCTGGTTCGAGGCACCGGAGCCCACCGCGTTCTGCTGCGTGGTGGACGAGTTGCCGTTGTTGGTGCCACCGACACCGCTGCCGACGATGCTCGCGACACCCGCGTTCGATCCGTCGTCCGCGAAGCCACCGTTGTCCGCCGTCGCGACGCCGGTGAAGAGCGCGGCGGCGAGCGGAAGGGCGGAGACGGCGGCGATGAGGCGGGCGGTACGGATGCTTGCCATGTTCTTCCTCCAGAACCCGGCTTCATAGCCGGAAGTACGTCAAGTAGAGCTTTTTCCCGGGCAGTTGGCCGACCGCCTCGGAGTCGATCACGACGTCGCGAGATCAGAGTTGCCCACCGAATCCCCGGCGAACCAGCCCGGAAGCGACCATTCCCCCTGAAGCGTGAGGACAAGTTGATAAACCCCTTTCACGACCTTGAGCATCAGGTCAGGGTGATTCGGGCAGACCCATCCCAAGCGCCGCAAGAGGGGAAGCGTTCCGGCGCTTTTCCGGCCAACCCACCCCGCTCGGCGAGTCGCCCTGGAATACGCTTCCCTTTCTCGAACAGGTGTACGAAAATAGAGTCATGGCCACCACAGACCGGCAGGCCACGACGCTGGCCCTCGCCCACGCCCTGTCAGCCGCCGAACGCGGCCTGGCCGTCATCCCCCTGTCCCGTTCGAAACTCCCGGCCCTGCGCTCCCCGCACCGCGACGACCCCGAGGCCCCGCCCTGCCACGGCGAGTGCGGCCGCTTCGGCCACGGGGTCTACGACGCCGCCACCGACCCGAACCGCATCCGCGAACTGTTCGCCGCGGCCCCCTGGGCGACGGGCTACGGCATCGCCTGCGGCCTCCCGCCCCACCACCTGATCGGCATCGACCTCGACACGAAATCGGACACGGACTCCTCGGCGGCCCTGCGCGAGCTGGCCCTGCGCCACCTGTTCACGATCCCCGCCACGGTCGTCGTCCTGACCCCCAGCGGCGGCCGCCACCTCTGGCTGAGCGGCCCACCCGACGTCGTCGTGCCCAACTCGGCCGGCCGCCTGGCCCCCGGCATCGACATCCGGGGCGCCGGCGGCTACCTCGTAGGCCCCGGCTCCCGCACCGACCACGGCGTGTACGCGACGGCCCCCGGTACGGCCCATCTGGCCCCCGCCGCCTGCCCGCCCGCCCTGCTGCGCCTCCTGCTGCCCCCGCCCCGCACCCACCACCCCACGCCCCCGTCGGCGGGCGACCACGGTCAGGGCCTGGTCCAGTTCGTCCTCGCCGCGCACGAGGGACAGCGCAACACCCGCCTGTTCTGGGCGGCCTGCCGTGCCTACGAGGACGGCATCGGCCCCGCCCTCGTCGATCCCCTGGTCGACGCGGCCCTCAACACCGGCCTCACCGAACGCGAGGCCCGCGCGACGATCGCGTCGGCGGCACGCATGACGGGGCACCGGCCGTAAGGCATGTACGAACCGGCGTCGGCCATGAAATTCACGGGAGCTCGATGCACCACCGCCCTAGAGTGCCGACCATGTCACTGGCCCGCCTCGTCCTGACCTCCGGCCGCAGCATCGACCTCTCCGACCTGCGGCTCTCCTCGACGTACGGCGGAATGCTGGAGGGTTATCCCTGCAAGCCGGTCAACGAGATGAAGATCAAAGGCCTGTTGCAGTCGGCGGAGCGGGATTTCCCGAGGACGCCGGTCCACCTGGTCCCGCCCCCGCGGGAGTACCCGGACCAGTACGCGGGTGCCTTCGGCCCGGTGGAGGTGCTCCCGCCGGTGGCGTGCGTGGGCCACTTCCGCTCCGACGCCATGAACCCGGCCCACGATCCGATCCTGTACCGGTCGGACCTCACGGTCATCTGGTTCCAGCCCACCACGCAGGTGCCATCGGGCTGCGACGCGGAGCCCGGGCTGCGCGACGTGGCGTGGGACGAACTGGCCCAGGACTACGAGCTGTAGCCGAACCGCTTGCCGCGGCCCGGGAAGGCGTACGGGGCACGGGGATCGGCCGTATCCCTCGGCCCGCCTCACCGCGGGTGGCTACCCGGCGATGCAAGTACCTTTGGCCACCGGACGAAGGAAAGTCGTGAAGTACGCAGTTGTGGAGCAGCGGGGGCAAGGCACCTACTGGCACGACCCCAGCCCCTATGTCGCCAAGCTGTCCGAGATTCTTCCGAAGCTGCCTCCCGGGGCAAGGTCCTTTGCTTCGCATCCCGAGCACTACGACTTCTCGGCACCGCGCTGTGTGAAGGACCTGAGGCCCCAGGAACTGCCCTCAGCTGCTGATGACCTGGGGCACTACGAGCTTCGGTTCGCCTGGTCAGGGTGCGAGAGCGATGTACTCACCATCCGCTACAAGGGCGTCAGCAGCGTTCACATCACGTCTGACGACGGTGGCCCTGTCGAGCTGTCGGACTACAACAGCGTGCGCCTGGACGAAGTCCTGCCGCACGAGGCCGGATGCAGCCACGAGCTGAGGCTGACGACGGGGACCGTGCGGGTCGAGTGCGCAGACCTCACAGCGAGCTGGGCGCCGATCAGCAGCTAGCGAAGCGTGACCCTCCCGTGCCCGATCGAGCGGGCGCCCCGGGAACAACGGTCACCCACAGGCAGAGACCAAGGAACAGCCCCCGACCGATTTACCTGGCCAGGGGCCGTTCACCTGCGGTGGGTGTGGGATTTGAACCCACGGTGACATCGCTGCCACGACGGTTTTCAAGACCGTTCCCTTAGGCCACTCGGGCAACCCACCCCGCGCCACCGGTGATCGGTGGCGCGGGGACCAGAGTAACCGGTGAGCACGCGCGCGCGTGGGTCAGCTGTCGCCCTCGCGGGAACCCAGGGTGAGATCCACGGTGTTGGTCTTGCCACCGCGTTCGTAGGTGATCTTGACCTTGTCGCCGGGCTGGTGGGTCCAGATCTCGCCGATGAGGGTGGGGCCGGAGTCGATGACCCGGTCGTCGAGCTTGGTGATGACGTCGCCGGGCTTGAGGCCCGCCTTGGCCGCCGGGCCGCCCGCCTCGACCGCGTCGGAGCCGCTGGCGCCCTGCTCCGTGATCTTCGCGCCGCCCGTGGAGTCCTCCAGGGAGACCGAGGCGCCGATCTTGGCGTACACCGGCTTGCCGGTCTTGATCAGCTGCTGGGCCACGTACTTGGCCTGGTTGATCGGGATGGCGAAGCCGAGGCCGATCGAGCCGGACTGGCTGGTGCCGCCCAGGCCGCCGTTGCTGCTGGACTGGATCGCGGAGTTGATGCCGATCACATTGCCCTGGGCGTCCAGGAGGGGGCCGCCCGAGTTGCCCGGGTTGATCGAGGCGTCCGTCTGCAGGGCGCTCATGTACGACGCGTTCGAACCGCTGCCGTCGCTCGACGCGACCGGGCGGTTCTTGGCGCTGATGATGCCCGTCGTGACCGTGTTGGAGAGGCCGAAGGGGGCGCCGATGGCGATCGTCGAGTCGCCCACCGCCACCTTGTCCGAGTTGCCCAGCGTCAGCGGCTTCAGGTCGCTCGGCGCGTTCTTGAGCTTGATCACCGCCACGTCGTAGCCCTGCGCGTGGCCCACGACCTCGGCGTCGTACTTCTTGCCGCTCGGGAAGGTCGCGGTCAGCTTGCCGCCGTCCACCGCGTCCGCCACGACGTGGTTGTTGGTGACGATGTGGCCCTCGGTGTCGAAGACGAAGCCGGTGCCGGTGCCGCCCTCGCCGCTGCTGGACTCGGCCTGGATGGTGACCGTGCTCGGCAGGGCCATGGCGGCCACGCCCGCGACCGTGCCGGCGTCACGCTTGACGGAGCCGCCGCTGTCGGAGGCCGAGACGGTGGTCGACGAGCCGTTGTCGTCGTTCTTGGCCAGGGTGTAGCCGAGACCGCCGCCCAGGCCGCCCGCGACCAGCGCGGCGATCAGGACCGCCGCCATCAGGCCGCCGCGGCGGGACTTCGGGGCGGGCTGCTGGTAGGAGGCGCCCCAGCCACCGGCACCCGCACCCGCGCCGCCCGAGCCGCTGTCGGCGTACGTCGGGGTGGCCGGGGGCGGGGGCGGCCAGGAGCCGTCCGGCGCCCGGCCGGGGGCCGCGCCGCCCTGCGGACCGCCCGCGCTCGCCGAGGCGTACGCCGGTGCCTGGCCCGCGTGGACCAGTTCCTGCTCCGGTGCGCCGGGGGCGTGCGGGGGCGTCGTGGGGAACTGGGTCGTCGGGGCGCCGCTGCCGGGCGCGGTTGCCTGCGGGGAGGCTGCGGGGGAATCCACCGGCACGGGAGGTGCGGACGGGGCCGGGGGTACCGCAGTGCCCTCGTTCTCGGTGCTCACAGCTTTTCTCCTCGATCCACGGCTGTTGTCCTGATGTCACGCTCGTTCACGCTTGCCGACGGTCCGGCGCGATGCAGCTGTGCATGTGCTTTTGTATGCCGTCAGCTTTTCCCACAGGCCGTCAGAGCACCATAAGCGGTGGCTGTGGGTCCGTGACTTTCCTTTATATGGGACCTGTCCGGCGAACCGGACGCATCTTGGCGCCCTCCTCGTGCGACGCGTACCCCGGTGCGGTGGCACCATGACGCGGTGACCCACGCACGGCAGCAAAGCATTCAGGTCGTCGCTCACCGTGGAGCCTCCGAAGAGGCCCCGGAGCACACTCTGGCCGCGTACAAGAAGGCGATCGAGGACGGTGCCGACGCCCTCGAGTGCGATGTGCGCCTGACCGCCGACGGCCATCTCGTCTGCGTCCACGACCGACGCGTCAACCGTACGTCCAACGGGCGCGGGGCGGTCTCCGCCCTGGAGCTGGCCGACCTGGCCGCCCTGGACTTCGGCTCCTGGCGGAACCGGGACGAGGAGCCCGACTGGGAGCACCGCCCGGAGGACCGTGAGGACACCTCCGTACTGACGCTGGAGCGGCTCCTCGAACTGGTCGCGGACTCGGGGCGGCGGGTGGAGCTGGCCATCGAGACCAAGCACCCCACCCGCTGGGCCGGGCAGGTGGAGGAGCGGCTGCTCGTCCTGCTGAAGCGGTTCGGGCTGGACGCGCCCGCCTCGGCCGCCGACTCCCCGGTGCGGATCATGAGCTTCTCGGCCCGCTCGCTGCATCGCGTGCGTGCCGCCTCGTCGGCGCTGCCCACGGTCTACCTGATGCAGTTCGTCTCGCCCCGGCTGAGGGACGGTCGGCTTCCGGCGGGCGTCCGCATCGCGGGGCCCTCGATCCGGATCGTGCGCAATCACCCGGCGTACATCGAGCGGCTGAAACGAGCCGGTCACCAGGTGCACGTATGGACGGTGAACGAGCCCGAGGACGTGGATCTCTGTGTCGAGCTCGGCATCGACGCGATCATCACCAACCGACCGCGCGCAGTCCTGCGCCAGCTGGGCAGATAACCAAAACGCCGACAACTGGTAAAGACCTGTGACGACATCTTGACCCGGCCCCCCGGGCACCCGCATTCTCCCAACCCGGCCAGGACGTCGAAATCCAGCCAGTCGATTACAGGGTGTGCTCCGGCGCGTTCGGACCGTATTCGATCGTTACGAATGCGTCAGCGGACCTTGATTGGCCGGTTTCCGGTACAGGCCAATGGGGCATCCACACCGTGGCGTGGGGCAAAGGAGGTCTCGGGGGTGGCGTTGGTGGTGGCACAGGAGGTGCCCACGTCGTCGAGCATGGCCGTACCCCATGGCCCTGCGGGCGTGGGGGAAGCAAGGCACCGGATGCGTTCTCAGCTGCGCAGAGGTGGTGTGTCGGAAGCGGTCATCGACGACGCCGTACTCATTCTTTCCGAACTCTTGAGCAATGCGTGCAAGCACGGTCGGCCACTGGGCGACGCCCTGGCCGGGGACGGCGATGTCCGCGCCGCCTGGCGGGTGGACACCGGGGGCAGACTCACGGTCGAGGTGACGGACGGCGGTGGGCCCACCCGCCCTGCTCCGGCCACGCCCTCGGTCACCGCACACGGCGGCCGCGGGCTGAACATCATCACCGCACTGTCCGACGACTGGGGCGTCAGGGACGACGCCCGCGGCGAGGTCACGGTGTGGGTGGTCGTCCACGACGACGTGCACGATCCGGACGCCTGTCACCGCCGCGACGACTTCGCCACGCGCATCACGGCTCCCTCGGTGTCGACGATGGCCGGTCTGGACTTCGCGGACGCGTTCACCGACCTGGACTAGACGCTCCGCCGGGAGGGCCGTGACGGTCCGCCCTCGGCGGCTCCGTCGTGGCTGGTCGTCCAGTTCCCCGCGCACCTGCGGGGCGTTACCGGACCGCCGGGGTTGTCCACAGGTTCCCGTCGGTCACCCCATGAACGGCTAGGCTCCCGCCGTACCAAGACCAGCCGTAACCGGGAGACCTCACGATGGCCAAGAAGCGACCCCAGACGAAGGCCAAAGGCCCGCAGATCGCCGACGGGGAGGTCCCGGTCGTCGGTGCCCGCGAGCCCTGCCCCTGCGGCAGCGGCCGCCGCTACAAGGCCTGTCACGGCCGGGCCGCCGCGCACGCGGTGACCGAGCTGGTGCAGCGCCCGTTCGAGGGGCTGCCGGGCGAGGGCGACTGGGTGGCCCTGCGCGAGCTGGTGCCGGCCGCCACGGTCGAGCTGACGCTGAAGGGCGGCCTCCCCGAGGGCGTCCCGTCGGTCTCGCTGGCCACGGTGCTGCCGATGGCCTGGCCGGCGCTGCGCCGCGAAGACGGCTCGGTGCTGCTGGGCCTGCAGAACGACACGGCGTCGGGCGACATCAGCCGCGACCTCGCCGACACCCTCCAGCGCGCCCTCACCGCCGACCCGGGCACCCCGGTCCAGGGCCGCCGCGCCCCCGCCGACGGCCCGCGACTGCAGGATCTGCTCGACCCCGAAGGCACGTTCGAGCCAGTCGTGCACTCGGGCTTCGAGTTCTGGGTGCCGGACGCGGAGAACTCCAGCCCGGAGGTGGCCGCCTCCCTGGAGCGCGCCAACGCCGCGGCCATCCCGACCGCCAAGCTCCAGGGCGTGGACGCCGCCTACTGGTGCGAGACGCCGGACAAGAACCACCTGCGCTGGGTCATGCCGTATCCCGAGGAGCAGCTTCTGGACGCGCTCGCGCGGCTGCACGCGGCGGGCCGGGCCGGGCTCGGCGAGGGCACCCGGCTCGTGGGTTCCTTCCGCGCGCACGGGCTCACCGTGCCGGTCTGGGACCTGCCGAGCGGAGTCACCGCGGAGGACATGGAGAAGCCGGCGGCCGAGTTCGCCGAGCGCCTCACCGGCGCGCTGGCCTCGGACGCTCCGCTCACCGCGGACGAGCGTCGCGCGCGTGGCGGGCTGACCAACCGACAGGTCACGCTCAGCTGACACACAGGTTCGAAACCGGGAGCTGCTGACTGGTCGGTCAGCGGCTCCCGTGGCGTGCGGAGCCCCGGGAGGCGCTCACAACTCCCGTCCGGAGCAAGTGAGTCGGTGTCCGGAAAGCCGATGAAAAACCGAGATCGAATTTGCGAACAGCCGATCTCTTGTTACCGTTCCAGTAGCCCGGTTGCTGGTGCATCCCCCGTCGCCAGCAACCGGGTCTTTCTTTGCGCCGTTCCGTTTACGCAACGCTGCCGGGCGTCAACTGCCCGTGTACGCACCGGAGTTGCTTCCGGAACGCAGCAGGAGCGGCCCCTGCCCGCCCCGTCCCGCGAACTCCGCGACCGCCGTGTACGCGCCCGGTTCGCCCTCGGTGCGCCGCCTGGGCGTCTCGCAGGTTCCCGGCTCGTCGCCCGCGCCCACGGCGCAGTGCATCTGCACGGTGCGGCCGCCGGGGCCCATGAGGCTGAGGACGGATTCCAGGCCGCCGCCGGTGGCGTTGCGGTAGTAGGTGCGCGCCCAGGTCTCCTCACCCTGCGTCAGGACACAGGTCTGTGCCTCGATGCCCTCGGGGGAGGTGAGTTCGGGTCCGCAGCGGGCGGCGGTGGCCAGGCCCAGGCCGAGCAGCCAGGGCGAGCTGGTGGGAGCGGCGACCTTGTGGTCCTCGCGCGCCCCGTCAGACGCGGCGCCTTCTTCACGTACGGCCGCCTCATCACGTACGGCGGCCTCGTCGCGTACAGCCGCCTCGTCGCGTACAGCGGTGCGGCGCTGCTCACCCACCTGTCCCGCGGACGCCACGGCCAGCGGCAGCGCGACCGCGCACACCACGACGCCCGTCAGGGCAAGCAGACGAAGGTTCATGAAAGGGACGATAACGAGCGCGCGCGGACGGCTGGTTCCGCGCGCGCCCGACACCCTTACAACTCGGGCGCGCTCACACCCGTACGAGTGAGGGCGTCCACCGCCGCGTCCACCACGGCCTCGACATCGGGCAGCCACGGGGAGGCCGAGCCGGGCAGCGGAGCACGCTCCCAGTGGATGGCGCCCCGGCCCGTCTCGGACGGGGGCAGCGCGACATAGCCGCCCTCGCCGTGGAAGCGCAGGGAGCCGGGGACGAAGTCCTTGGCGTACAGCAGTTCGCCCAACTGCTCCATGGAGTACGGCTTGACGAGGATCGCCCAGCGGGTGGGCGAGGCGACCACCGGTCCCAGGCGCATGCCCTGGCGGTCGAGGGCGGCCAGCGCCCGGGAGCCCGCGAGGGCCGGCAGGGACACCGCGCAGGGTGCCGTGCCGCCGGTGGCGAGGACGATCGGCGCGGCGGGCCGGTTGGCCCACCACCAGCGCACCATGCGCGCGTCAGTGGTCGCCGCGAGGAGCCCCGGGTCGAAGGGGTGCGCGCCGGGGACCGTGCATTCGGGGTCGGGGCAGCTGCAACGGGCCCGACCCTGCGGGTCCGGTGCCGCGCCCGGGAGTACGGGCCACTGCCATTCCGTCGCGAAGGTCAGGGCCGCGCTGATCAACTCAGGCCCCCCGTCGTTCCGCTTGGACAGGAGCCTGCGTGCCTTTCCGAGGATCTCGCGCATGAGCGCTCGTTCCTTTCCGTTGCACCGCTGGCAACACCGTGGGCCACATCACACCATGTGTCGATCACTGCACTGTGCGTACCTGTTGGCGCATCACACCCCTGTCAGAGACAAGGGGAACCCCTATGGGTCGAGCGTTGGCTGCGTCCACGGCAGCCTGACCCACACTGCGTCTATCAAAAGCATGGGCGTGGCGTGGGGGTGGCGAAGTCTGGCGTTTTGCCGTCCCGCGTGTTTCTCCTCGCCTCCGCCACGGAGGATGGGGCACGGTCGTCGGTGGTTAAGACGCCCGGGTCCGTCACCAGGTTCCGGGTGGATGTCAACCACCCCTGGTCTTCTCCGAGTACGTACCCATCACGACCGCTGTGACGCTCAGTGGAGCAAGGCCAGTCGACCGCAATAACGTGTTACCCGAGTCAGTTTTAAGCCAACTTTGCTTTTCGGCAAGAGGTACACCGGTGACCCACGGACACCAGGAATCCCGGCAGGACAATGCTGGACATCCCCTCACGAGTGCGTGTACATGTGGAGACACCGCTAGCGGCGCAGAATGACATGGGGGTTTGCGATGCTTTTGAGCAATACGCACCGGTCGGAAAGCCGGACGCCATGAACGCCCCTCACCCTCCGAAAGTGGCCGGAATCGATTCAACGGTTCCCTCGCCCGCACACACTGTCGCGCCCGCGCCCGCCGTCCCGGGCACCTCTCCGGTCCCGCCACCGACCGCTCCGAACGCCCCGAGCGCCCTGCTCCAGGACCGGCTCGCAGGCTGGGTCTCCGACCTCACGACCCTGCACGAACTCACGGAACGTCTGGCCCGCACGGACACACTGCAGGATGCCCTGACCGAACTCCTGCGCGCCGGAGCCGCCCTGGTGGGCGCCCGGCGCGGCCTCGTCGTCCTGGAGCCGGACGACGGACTCGGACCCGACACCACGATCGGCCTGGGCCTGGCCCGGGCCGATCTCGGTCACATCGAGACCGTGCCGCGCAGTGCGATGTCGTACGGCAGGATCCTCGACGGACTGCCGGGCGCCGACGGCGAGATCGCCGAGCCGGACCTGTTCGCCGAGGACGGCCTCGACCCGCGGCACCGCGAGGTGGCCGCCCGCCTCGGCTACGCGGCGTGCTACGCGCTGCCGCTCTCCTCCGACGCCGCGGGCCGCCTCGGCGCCGCCGTGTGGCTGTACGACGAGCCGGCCGAACCGGACGAGCGCCGACGCCACCTCGTCGGCCTGTACGCGCGTCACGCGACCGAGTACCTGGCACGCCTGCTCGAAGTCGAGCGCACGCGCGCGTGCATGGCGACGATGGCGGAGGAGCTGCTGCCGTCCCGGCTCCCCCGCGTCGCCGGTGTGCGGCTCGCCGTCCGGCACCGCACCGGCCCGCGCGGCGGCGGCGACTGGTACGACGCCCTGCCGCTGCCCGACGCCGCGCTCGGTCTCGCGGTGGGCTCGGTCACCGGATCCGGCCCGAGCGCGATCGCCGCGATGGGCCGGCTGAGAGCCAGCCTGAGGGCGTACGCCGTGATGGAGGGCGAGGACCCCGTCGCCGTCCTGTCCGACCTGGAGCTGCTGCTGCGGCTCACCGAACCGGCCCGCTCCGCGACCGCCCTGTTCGCCTACTGCGAGCCCGCGCTGCGCAAGATCACGCTGGCCGGTGCCGGGCACTGCCCGCCGCTGCTGGTCGGGGAGCGGCGCACGGAGTTCGTGGAGACGTCCGTGTCGGCGCCGCTCGGGATGCTCGCCTGCTGGGAGGCGCCCAGCGTGGAGCTGGAGGCCGAGCCGGGAGAGACGGTTCTGCTGTACACCGACGGGCTGCTGCACCGGACCGGCGACCCCACCGACCGCGCCTTCGCACGGCTGCACTCGGCGGCGGCCGGGGTGCCGAAGGCGCTGCGGCACGACCCGGACGCGATCGCCGACCACGTCCTGCGCACCGTCCTGCCGGACGGGCTCGACGCGGCGGACTCCGAGGAGGACGTCGTCCTGCTCGCCGCGCACTTCGAGTAGTGCCGCGGGTAGCTCTCGGTAACAGGTCCAACGGCCCTGGGCCCCCTTCCGTACGACCGTACGATGGACGGGGTCCAGTGCCGTATCTAGGAGGATGACCGTGGCCGAGGAGCTCAACCCGGAGACCCCGGAAGAGACCGAAGAGCCGATCAAACAGCGGAAGAACGGGCTGTACCCGGGCGTGTCCGACGAGCTGGCCGAGAGCATGAAGTCCGGCTGGGCCGACACGGAGCTGCACGACCTGCGGCCGATCCCCCAGGCCGCCGAGACCGCCGCCCGCCGTGCCGCGCTGTCCGCGCGTTTCCCGGGCGAGCGTCTGGTGATCCCCGCGGGCAACCTGAAGACCCGCTCGAACGACACGGAGTACCCCTTCCGGGCCTCCGTCGAGTACGCGTACCTCACCGGCAACCAGACCGAGGACGGCGTGCTCGTCCTGGAGCCGGCCTCCGAGGGTCACAAGGCGACGATCTACCTGCTGCCGCGTTCCGACCGCGAGAACGGCGAGTTCTGGCTGTCCGGGCAGGGCGAGCTGTGGGTCGGCCGCCGGCACTCCCTGGCGGAGTCCGAGGCGCTGTACGGCATCGCCGCCTCCGATGTGCGCGAGCTGCCGGACGCGCTGCGCGAGGCGACCGGTCCGGTGCGGGTCGTACGCGGGTTCGACGCCGGGATCGAAGCGGCGCTGACCGACAAGGTCACCGCCGAGCGCGACGAGGAGCTGCGGGTCTTCCTCTCCGAGGCGCGGCTGGTCAAGGACGAGTTCGAGATCGGCGAGCTGCAGAAGGCGGTCGACTCGACCGTGCGCGGCTTCGAGGACGTCGTCCGCGTGCTCGACAAGGCCGAGGCGACCTCCGAGCGGTACATCGAGGGCACGTTCTTCCTCCGCGCGCGCGTCGAGGGCAACGACGTCGGCTACGGCTCCATCTGCGCCGCCGGTCCGCACGCCTGCACCCTGCACTGGGTGCGCAACGACGGGCCCGTGCGCTCCGGGGACCTGCTCCTGCTGGACGCCGGCGTCGAGACGCACACGCTGTACACCGCCGACGTCACGCGCACGCTGCCGATCAACGGCACGTACACGGAGATCCAGAAGAAGGTCTACGACGCCGTCTACGAGGCCCAGGAGGCCGGTATCGCGGCAGTGCGCCCCGGTGGCAAGTACCGCGACTTCCACGACGCCGCGCAGCACGTGCTGGCCGAGAAGCTCGTCGAGTGGGGCCTGGTCGAGGGGCCCGTCGAGCGGGTGCTGGAGCTCGGGTTGCAGCGGCGCTGGACCCTGCACGGGACCGGGCACATGCTCGGCATGGACGTCCATGACTGCGCCGCGGCGCGCACCGAGACGTATGTCGAGGGCACGCTGGAGCCGGGGATGGTGCTGACGGTCGAGCCCGGGCTGTACTTCCAGGCCGACGATCTGACGGTGCCGGAGGAATACCGGGGTATCGGTGTGCGGATCGAGGACGACATCCTCGTGACGGAGCACGGGAACCGGAATCTGTCTGCCGGGCTTCCCCGGCGGTCGGACGAGGTCGAGAGCTGGATGGCCTCGCTGAAGGGCTGAGGGTGGAGTGATGGCCGGGTACCAACGGGGTACCCGGCCCTTTCGTTGCGGTCTGCGGGGTTGTGGGGGCTTGTCGCGCCCCTAGGGGGGTTGATGTGGACCTGCATATCGAGCTTGGGTCTGTCGAGGGGCGGCGGGCCGGGCTTGAGCGTGCCTTGCGGGATGCCGTGCGGGACGGGCGGCTGGCTCCCGGGGCTCGGCTGCCTGCCACTCGGCGGCTGGCCGCCGAACTCGGTGTCTCGCGCGGGACCGTGAAATCGGCGTACGACCAGCTCGTCGCAGAGGGATACCTGACCGCTCGGCAAGGGTCGGGAACCCAGGCCGCCGCCCTGCCGGCAGCGAGCCAGGACGCCCCCGAAGCCGCCTCACGCACGCGTGCGCCCCGTTTCGATCTGCGGCCCGGTAGTCCGGACGTCGGGACGTTCCCGGCGGCGGCCTGGCTGCGGGCGCTGCGGCGGGCGATCGCGACGGCGCCCTCACTGGCGTACGACTACGGCGATCCGCGCGGGCGCATCGAGCTGCGGACCGCGCTGTCCGGGTACCTGGGGCGGGCGCGAGGGGTCATCGCGCCCCCTGAGCGGATCGTGATCACGTCCGGGTACGTGCAGGGGCTCGCCCTCCTCACGCGCGTGCTCGACGGGGGCGAGATCGCCATGGAGGATCCGGGGCTGCCCTTCCACCGGGAGGTCGTGCGGCGTGGCGGCGGGAGCGTGGTGCCCGTGCCGGTCGACGAGAGGGGCGCCTGTGCCGACGGGCTGGGGGACTGCGGAGCCGTCGTGCTCACTCCCGCGCACCAGTACCCGACCGGGGTGACGTTGCATCCCGCGCGGCGGCGGGCGTTCAGCGACTGGGCACGCGCGCGTGGCGGGCTGCTCGTCGAGGACGACTACGACGGGGAGTTCCGCTACGACCGGCAGCCCGTCGGCGCGCTGCAGGGGATGGCGCCGGGGCATGTCGTGTATCTCGGCACCGCCTCCAAGACGCTGGGGCCCGCGCTGCGGCTCGGGTGGATGGTGCTGCCGCCGCACCTGGTCGACGCGGTCGCCGACGCCAAGCTGCACAGCGATCACCACACCGAGTCCATCGGGCAGTTGGCGCTCGCCGAGCTCATCCAGAGTCATGCGTACGACCGTCATGTGCGCGCCTGCCGGCTGCGGTACCGGCGGCGCCGGGACCAGTTGCTGCACCGGCTCGGGGAGCGGCGGCCGGTGCGGGGGATCGCGGCCGGGCTGCACGCGCTGGTGGAGGTCGCCGACGAGAAGGAGGCCGTGGCGCGGGCGGAGGCGGCGGGTCTCGCCGTGGGGCGCCTGGGAGACCACTGGCACGCGCCGGACGCCGAGGGGCGGCCTCAGGGGCTCGTGGTGGGGTACGGGACGCCGCGGGAGCGTGTGTATCCGGAGGCGCTGGAGACGCTGGGGACGGTGCTGGACGGATTGGGCCAATAAGAGGGGCGACTATTGGGTCTGCAGTGGGGTCCAGTTTCCTTCTACCGTCGTAGACATGACGAACTCCCTCGTCCCGCCCGCGGGGCCGCGACGCGTCCTGGCCCTGGCCCAGTTGACCAATGCCGTCGGTGACGGCGCCTACCTCGTGACCTCCGCGTTCTACTTCACCCACGTCGTCGGGCTCTCTCCCGCGCGCGTGGGGCTCGGGCTGACCGTCGGGTGGGCGGTCGGGTCGGTGGCGGGCGTGCCGCTGGGGCGGCTCGCGGACCGGCGCGGGGCGCGCGGTACGGCCGTGCTGCTGGCGCTGGCGGCGGGGCTCGCGGTGGCGTCGTTCCTGTTCGTCCGCGGGTTCCTGCCGTTCGTCGCGATCGCGTGCGCGTACGCCGCCGCGCAGTCGGGGCTGGCCGCGGCCCGGCAGACACTGCTGGCGGGGCTGGTGCCCGCCGGGGAGCGGACCGGAGCGCTGGCGTATCTCCAGTCGGCGTTCAACGCCGGGCTCGCGGTGGGTGCGGGGCTGGGCGGGCTGGCGATCCAGGCCGGGACGCGGGAGGCGTATCTGGCGGTGTTCGCGATGGACGCGGTGACGTTCGCGGTGTGTGCGGGGGTGCTGCTGCGGCTGCCGTCGGTGGCGCCGGTGGCTGTGCGGAAACGTCACGGCCTCGGTGTCGTACGGGATCGCCGCTATGTCGCCGTCACGGCCCTCAACACCGTCCTGCTGCTGCGGATGCCGCTGCTCAGCCTCGGGCTGCCGCTGTGGATCGCCGAGCGGACGCAGGCGCCGACCTGGCTGGTGTCCGCGCTGTTCGTGCTCAACACCGGGGCCGTGATGGCCTTCCAGGTACGGATGGCGCGCGGTGTCACGGGGATCGGGTCGGCGGTCGGCGCGGTGCGGCGGGCGGGGTGGGTCATGCTCGCGGCGTGCGCGGTGTTCGCGCTGTCGGCCGGTGCGTCGCCGTGGGTCGCCGCCGGGGTGCTGGTGGCCGGGGCGGTCCTCCAGGTCGTCGCGGAGATGGGGCAGTCGGCCGGGTCATGGCAGCTGTCCTTCGATCTGGCCCCGGCCGACCGGGTGGGTGAGTACCAGGGGTTCTTCGGGACGGGCGTGACCGTGGCGCGGACGCTGGGTCCGCTCGTGGTGACCACGCTGCTGATCGGCTGGGGGACGGCGGGCTGGCTGCTGCTGGGAGGGGTGACGCTGCTGGCGTCGTACGCCATGGGTCCGGCGGCGCGCCGGGGCACCGCCTCCCAGCGGGAGGTCAGGCAGCGGCCCGTGCTCGTGAACTGACCGTCGCCGGTAGCGAGTCCAGGAACAGGGCCCCCGCGAGCAGCCCCGCGCTGCCACGGGGGCTCCACGCGCGCGCGTGAAGGTCCTCGTCGAAGGCGGCCAGGGCCGCGGCACCGGCCTCGGTGGACGTGCCGCCGGCCTCCAGGACGCCGCGGGCGCCCGCCTGGACGTGACGCAGACCGAGCGGCCCCGCGGTGTACAGGAGTTCGGTGTCCTGGAGGGTGGACATCACGGTGAGCAGGGCGTCGAGCCGGGCCTCGGCCTCGGTGGCGCCTGCCGCGCGCGCGGCGGCCAGGGCCCCCACGGCCCGCCGTACGTGCGGGAATCCGGCCCGGGCCTCGCCCCGCGCCCCGGCGGCGCCGTACTTCGCCGACACCGACGAGCCGTGGGAGGGCTTGCGCGGGGCACGCTTGTCGGTGTGCCGGGCGATGCCCTTGGCGGTCGCGGTGATGTCGGTGGCCACGGCTCGGGGGTCCAGGGCGGCCGCGGCGACCAGCAGGCCGAGGGCCCACGTGGCGCCGCGGTGGCCGCCGCCCGCGAGGCCCACCGAGTGCTCGGTGCAGCGGCCGATCGCGCCGAGTTCGGTACGGAGTGCGGGGGTGGGTTCGCCGGTGCGGCGGGCGGCGGCGGCCATCGCCGCGAGGCCGGGCACGAGTGCCTTGGCCGACCAGCGCAGGGAGCAGTGGTCCCGGCGGGTGACGCGGGCGTCGAGGTCACGCGGATCGGGCAGTCCCGGCTTGGGAGCCAGGGCCAGCTGCCCGGTCAGCGCGGTCACGGCGGCCTGCGCCAGCGCTTCGTCCTCGCGGCTGCTCATGGCCGTACCTTACGAGGAGGCCGAGGCCGACGGGGAGGCACTTCCGGTCGGGGCGCCGCTCGGCGGAGTGCCCGTCGGTGCGTCGCTCGGCGGGGTGCCGCCGCCACCGCCGCTGCCCGCGTCGGTGCTCTCGGCGTCGGGGTCGATGCCGAGGGTCAGGAAGCCCTTGTAGCCCTTGGAGGGGTCCTTTTTGTGGACGGCCTTGAGGGTGAGCAGGCCGCTGGAGGCGCCGCCGCCGTCGTACACCATGTCGTTGTCGAGGGTGGTGTAGCTGCCGGAGTGCCGGGAGTAGGGCTCCAGCGTGAAGATCTCCTCGGCGACGGTGTCGTCGAAGAAGAACTGGCCGGTGTAATTGACCTTGCCGCCCTCGTAGGTGCCGTCCTCCTTCTCGCCCCCGGTGTGGACTTTGACGTGGATGTGGCAGGTGCGCGGGGTGTACCAGCCGGGGAAGATCGTCTCGAACTTGACGACCCCGTTGCCGTTGGCGATCTGGTAACCGCGCAGGTAGGTCCGGTCGTCGGCGGTCGAACCGTCCTCGCTCTCGGCGGGGGCGGAGCCGCCGGGGTTGGCGGTGGTGTAGCCGGAGTAGTAGCCCCAGGCGTCGCAGTGCCAGATCTCCACGGCCGCGCCGGGGACCGGGGTGCAGCCGTCGGTGGCGTCGACGACCGTGAGGCGCAGGGTCAGCGGGACGCCGGTCTTGCCCTCGGTGATGTCTTTTCTGACCAGGGCGCCGTCGAGGTAGTACGGACCTTCGGTGACGCTCGTCATGAGCGTCATGCACTCGCTGCCGGTGCTGCCGGCGGATGCCGAGGCCGTCGCGTCGGCGGTGGTGGCGTCGTCGGCGAAGGCCGACTGGTAGCCGGCGACGGCGAGGCCGCCCGCGGCGACCGTGCCGCCCGTCACGGCGATGGCGCGGCGCCTGGTGATCGTCTTGTTCCGGTGGTTTCCCGTCATGACCGGGAAGGTAGGGACGGTGTCCGTCAGGGAGGTGGGGGGAGGCTGAGAGCCGCCTGTGAATGCTGAGGAAGCTGAAGGTCCGCGTCTTCGCGCGTGGAGAAGTCCTCGGGGCGGCGGGCGCTAGACCGCCATGAGCGGCGCGTCCTTCTTCCACTTGAGGATCTTGTCGAAGCTGACCACCGCGCCGCCCCGGCCCGGCTTGTTGCCGATGTGGACGTGGTCGGCGAGCTCCTGGATCAGACACAGCCCGCGGCCGTGCTCGGCCTCGCTGGAGGCACGCCGGACCACCGGGGCGGGACGGCCGAAGCCCGGACCCGAGTCCGCGACCTCGATACGACACTTCTCGCCGTCCAGATAGGCGGTGACCCGGTACGCCTCCGAGGTGCCGCCCTGCTCGGTGTCCCCGCCGTGCTCGACGGCGTTCGCACAGGCCTCGCTGAGCGCCACGGAGAGGTCGTAGGAGATATCGGGGTCCACCCCCGCGGTCTCCATCGTGCCGAGCAGCAGCCGTCGCGCGAGCGGAACGCTCGCGGCTTCGCGGCGCAGATGGAGTGACCACCAGATGCTCATGCTCCAGCCTCCCGGCCGCGGCTCGACATACCGTTACCTATTGCCGCCAGTGGCCAGGTGTAAGCACACAGTTGACGTGACGCCGCCCATATGGGCGATGCGTACCGAGCGGCGCATGGGGTATGTGGGGGTGGTTCATATCAGAGGTTGATCTTCCGGTCGTACCGCCTATACGTCATCTTGTGGGCCTGCCGTAGGGCCGCCGTAAGGCCAGTGCGATGATGAGCCCGCCATGTCTGCCCCCCACCAGCGCACCGGAGACGGTCTCCGGGTCCCGCGGGCCGCGGTGTTCGCCGCGGTCTGCGTCGTGCTGGCCGCCGCCGGGCACACCATGGCCGCCTGCGCCGCCGTTCCGCTGTGGACGCTGGGCGCGGGATTCCTCGGGGTCCTCGCGGTCGCGGCACCGCTCGCCGGGCGGGTGCGCTCGCTGGCCGGGACCGCGGCTCTGCTGGCGCTCGGACAGACCGTGCTGCACACGCTGTTCGGACTGGGACAGCACGGGACGACGACCCAGTCGATGCCCCCGATGCCGTCGGACGCCACTGTGGTGGAGCAGGCCGCGCGGCTGGTCTGCGGGACCACCGCGGCGGCGATCAGCCCCACCCAGGCGGTCCGGATCCTCACCGAGGCGCGCCTCTACCAGGGCACACACGCGCACGGCTCGATGGACACCATGTCCACCGCCGGCGCCTCCACCTCGCTGCTGCCCTCCCTGCCGATGCTGCTCGGCCACGTCCTCGCGGCCCTCGCCGCCGGCTGGCTGCTGCGCCACGGCGACCTGGCGCTGCTGCGGCTGGCCGAACTGTCGGCGCACGGCGTCGCTCACGTGGCGCTCGTGCGGTCCCTGCGCGCAGCGCTCGCTCTGGTGCGCGCCCTGCGGGCCGGACTGCCGGGCGCGCCGGAGGCCGGTCCGCGGCTTCCGCGCACCGACCTGGTCGCGCCCCCCGCGCCTCGTACGACCGCACTCCGGCACGCGGTGATCCGGCGCGGTCCGCCGGCCGCCGACGGTCTCGTCCTCGCCGCCTGACACGACGCGAGCACCCCTTCCTGGGTTGGGGGCCGCCGTCGTGCGGCCACACGCGCGTGCCCTGTTCCGAGTGATCGGGCACCTCTGCGCGCGCGTATCCCTCTTCAACTCCGGAATTCACACGCGAAGTGGAGTGCTCTCTTTCATGAAGGTTTCTCGTCTGGCCGCCGTCGGCGCCCTCGCCGCCTCTGCCGTCGTCGTCCTGTCCTCCCCCGCGTTCGCGCACGTCAGCGTGCAGCCCGAGGGGACCGCCGCCAAGGGCGGTTACGCGGTCGTCGACTTCAGGGTCCCCAACGAGCGCGACAAGGCCTCCACCACCAAGCTCGAGGTCAGCTTCCCGACCGACCACCCGCTCGCCTCGGCGATGCCGGAGCCGATCGCCGGCTGGACCTCCAAGGTCACCAAGTCCAAGCTGGACAAGCCGATCGAGCTGCACGGCCAGAAGATCTCCGAGGCCGTCTCCAAGGTCACCTGGACCGCCACCGGCAAGGGCGTCGAGGCCGGCTACTTCCAGAAGTTCCCGATCTCCATCGGCGCCCTGCCCGAGGACGCCGACGAACTGGTCTTCAAGGCCGTCCAGACGTACTCCAACGACGAGGTCGTCCGCTGGATCGAGGTCCAGGAGGACGGCCAGGAGGAGCCCGAGAACCCGGCTCCCGTGCTGACGCTGTCCGAGGCCTCCGAGGGGGGCCACCACGGCGCCTCGGCGGCCGAGGAGGCCTCCGACAAGACCGAGAACGCCGCCGCCGAGACGGCCGCCCCCGCCGACAGCAGTGACACCACCGCGCGCGTGCTCGGCGTGGTCGGCATCGCCGTCGGCGCGCTCGGGGTCGGGTACGGCGTGCTCGCCGGCCGTCGGCGCACCACCGACGCCTGAGGTCCGACCTTCCGCGCGGTGCACCGGGATCGTGCGACCTGTCCGCACGGTCCCGGTGCACGCCGGGCCCTTCACATCTGGGACATTCTGATATGCGCAAGAAGACGTTCGCCGCGGCCGCGCTGCTCGCCGCCGCATCCCTGACGCTGACCGCCTGCGGCAGCAGCGCCGACAGCGACTCGCCCGTCTCGGTGGTCTCCGAGGAGGCGGGTTCCGACAAGGCCGCCACCGTCCTCGACAAGCCGTTCGAGAAGCCGGACCTCGTCCTCACCGACACCAGCGGCGAGAAGTACGACCTCCGCGAGCAGACCAAGGGCCGGCCGACGCTGATCTACTTCGGCTACACCCACTGCCCCGACGTCTGCCCGCTGACGATGAACAACATCGCCGTCGCCAAGAAGCAGCTGAGCAAGGCACAGCAGGACGAGCTGCGGATCGTGTTCGTCACCACCGACCCCGACCGGGACACCCCGAAGGCGCTCGGCAAGTGGCTCAAGGGCATCGACTCCCAGGTCGTCGGCCTCACCGGCGACTTCGACACCATCCAGGCCGGCGCCCGCACCCTCGGCATCTCCATCGAGCCGCCGCACAAGGACAAGAACGGCAAGATCGTCTCGACGCACGGCACACAGGTCGTCGCGTTCTCGCCGAAGACCGACGGCGGGTACGTCCTCTACGGCGAGGACGCCACCGTCGACGACTACACCAAGGACCTCCCGCGGCTCATCAAGGGAGAGAACCCGTGAGCCGGTTCCCGCTCCTCGCGGCCGCCGCGCTCGGCGTCCTGGTGCTGTCCGGCTGCTCGGACTCCGGCTCCTCCGACGACGGACAGGCCGACCTGTCCGTCAGCGCCGCCTACATGCCCCAGCCGGTCTCCGAGTCGATGGCGGCGGGTTTCCTCACGATCACCAACCAGGGCGGCGCGAAGGACGACCTGACCTCGGTCACCAGCGATGTCGGCCAGGTCACCGTGCACAAGACCGTCGACTCCGCCATGACGGAGGTCAAGAGCCTCGACGTGCCCGCACACGGTCAACTCGTGTTCAAAAGCGGCGGCAACCATCTGATGTTCGAGAACCTGAAGCGGAAGCCGAAGCAGGGCGAGACGGTCTCCGTGGAACTGCACTTCGCGAAGTCCGGCCCGGTCACCGTCGAGATGCCGGTGAAGTCCGCGACGTACCGCCCCAAGACCGGGCACTGAGGGAGGGACCACCTTGACGCAGACCATCGCCCCCCGCGTCCGGATCCTGGTGTTGCTGCTTCTCGCGGCCACCGGACTGCTTCTCGCCGGTGCCGGTCCGGCCTCCGCGCACGCCGCGCTGACCGGCAGCGACCCCCAGCAGGGGGTGGTGGTCGACAAGGCCCCGACCCAGGTCTCGCTCACCTTCTCCGAGAAGGTCGCGATGTCCGACGACTCCCTGCGGGTCCTCGACCCCAAGGGCAAGCGCGTCGACACCGGCAAACCGTCCGACGTCAGCGGCACGACCTACGCCGTCCAGCTGCACAGCGGACTGCCCGACGGCACCTACACCGTCACCTACCAGGTCGTCTCCGAGGACAGCCATCCCGTCGCCGGGGCCTACACCTTCTCCGTCGGCGCCCCCTCGAAGACCACCGTCTCGGCCTCCGGCCCGACCGCCGGCGGCGGAGTCGTCGGCTGGCTCTACGGCTTCGGGCGCTACGTCTCCTACGCCGGGTTCATCGTCATGGTCGGCGGCGCCGCCTTCGTGCTGGCCTGCTGGCAGCGCGGTTCCGGCGTACGGCCCCTGCAACGGCTCGTCGTCTCCGGGTGGCTCGCCCTCACCTCGGCCACCCTCCTGCTGCTGCTCCTGCGCGGCTCGTACACCGGCAGCGGCAGGCTCGGCGACGTGTTCGACCTGAGCCTGCTCGGACAGGTCCTGCAGACCAAGACCGGCGCGTCGATGGTCTCCCGGCTGCTGCTGCTCGCCGCGGCGGCACTGTTCATCGCCGTGCTCTTCGGGGCGTACGACAAACGCGAGGACCAGGAGAAGCGGGACCTCACCTTCGGGCTCGCCATCGGCGGCACCGTCGTGGCTGCCGGGCTCGCGGCGAGCTGGGCGATGGCCGAGCACGCCTCGACCGGGCTCCAGACCGGCATCGCGATGCCCGTCGACGTGGTGCATCTGCTGGCGGTCGCGGCCTGGCTGGGCGGGCTGACCGCGCTCCTGGTGACGCTGTACCGGGCGGACACCCCCATCGAGCGCTCCGCCGTCCGCCGCTTCTCCCGCCTCGCCTTCAGCAGCGTGGTGACCCTCGTCGCCACCGGCATCTACCAGTCGTGGCGCCAGCTCGGTTCCTGGTCGGCCTTCACCGACACGACGTACGGACAGCTGCTCCTCGTCAAGATCGGGCTCGTGACGCTCCTGGTGGGCATCGCGTGGATCTCCCGGCGATGGACCGCGCGGCTGGGGGACAGCGCGGTGGCGCCCGCGGTGGAGGTTCCCGAACAGGAGGAGACTCCGGAGCGGGAGAAGGAGCACGTCAGCGCCCATACCAAGGGCGGCGACTCCCAGCGGGACGCCCAGCTCGCCCGGCAGCGGGCCGCCGTCGACGCGGCGCGGCAGCGGCGGCAGCGGGACGCCGACCCGGACCGCTTCGGGCTGCGCCGCTCGGTGCTCGCCGAGGCGAGCGTCGCCGTCGTGCTGCTCGCCATCACCACCGTGCTGACCCAGACCGAGCCCGGCCGCACCGAGGAGGACGCCAAGGCGGCCACGTCGTCGTCCTCTTCCTCCTCCACCTCGTCCTCGGGCGCGCTGACGCTCGACATGCCGTTCGACACGGGCGACACGGACGGCAAGGGCCTCGTGCGGATCGACCTCGACCCCGCGCGCGTGGGCGCCAACGAGATGCACGTCTACGTGGAGCGGCCCAATGGGCGCGGCTTCGACGTACCCGAGGTGAAGGTGTCCTTCACCCTGGAGTCCAAAGGCATCGGGCCGCTGCCCGTCGTTCCCGACCACATCACCACCGGTCACTGGTCGGCCAACGGCATCCAGCTCCCCGTCGCGGGCGACTGGAAGATCGCGGTGACCGTGCGGACCTCCGACATCGACCAGACCACCGTCTCGAAGAACGCGCAGATCGGCTGAACCACCATGGCTGACCAGTCCATTCCGGAGGTCCGTACTCCCGAGAAGGCACTTGATGACGGCGTTTTGCACAACGCCGTCATCAAGGAAGGCGTTTCGCGGCGCCGGCTGCTCGGGACCGCCGGTGCCACCGGGCTCGTGCTCGGCGCGGCCGGCGGGGCCGTCGGGTATGCCGCCCGGCCCTCCGAGGCCACGCCGCTCGCCTCGGTCGGCGCCGACGAGGCGATGTTTCACGGGAAACATCAGCCCGGCATCCTCCAGGGCCTCCAGGCCTGCGGCCACCTCGTCGCCTTCGACCTGGCGGCGGGCGCCGGCCGCAAGGGCGCGGCCGCGTTGCTGCGCCGCTGGTCCCAGACGGCCCGGCGGCTGATGGCGGGCGAGGGGACGGCCGCGGGCGACACGGATGTCGCGCGGGACGCCGGTCCGTCGGCGCTGACGATCACCTTCGGGTTCGGGCACAGCTTCTTCGCCAGGACCGGCCTGGAGAAGCAGCGCCCGGTCGCCCTGGACCCGCTGCCCGACTTCTCCTCCGATCAGCTCGACAAGGCGCGCAGCAACGGCGACCTGTGGGTGCAGATCGGCGCCAATGACGCGCTGGTCGCCTTCCACGCCCTGCGCGCGATCCAGAAGGACGCGGGGAGCGCGGCCGGCGTCCGGTGGCAGATGAACGGGTTCAACCGGTCGCCGGGTGCCACCGCCCACCCCATGACCGCCCGGAACCTCATGGGGCAGATCGACGGCACCCGCAATCCGAAGCCGAGCGAGCCCGACTTCGACCGGCGGATCTTCGTGCCGTCGTCCGGTTCGAACGACCCGTCCTGGATGGCGAACGGCTCCTACGCCGTCGTACGCCGTATCCGCATGCTCCTCGACGACTGGGAGAACCTCTCGGTCACCGAGCAGGAGAACGTCATCGGGCGCCGCAAGGCGAACGGGGCGGCCCTGTCCGGGGGCTCCGAGACGACCGAGATGGACCTGGAGAAGACGGACGCCCAGGGCAATCTGGTCGTCCCGATCAACGCCCACGCACGCATCACCCGGCCCGACCAGAACGGCGGGGCGGCGATGCTGCGGCGCCCGTTCTCGTACCACGACGGCATCGGCACGGACGGGGTGCCGGACGCGGGGCTGCTCTTCGTGTGCTGGCAGGCCGACCCGCTGCGCGGCTTCGTCACCGTGCAGCGCAAGCTCGATCGCGGGGACGCCCTGTCGAAGTACATCCGGCACGAGTCGAGCGGGCTGTTCGCGGTGCCGGGCGGGGCGGCGGAGGGGGAGTACGTGGGGCAGCGGCTGCTGGAGGGGTGAGCGGACGGGGTGGTCGTGCGGTCCGGGGAGGGTCACGCGAACGTCCGGGGCGGCTTGCGGTCACGCCGGTTCACTCAGCGGAGGGGCTGTCGTGAGACGTGTGCGCCAGGCCGCGCAAGGGCCATTAGGGTGAGGTCATGCCAGCGAGCTATGCGTATCTCGGTCCTGAAGGCACCTTCACCGAAGTCGCCCTGCGCACGCTTCCGGAGACGGCCACGCGGGAGCTGATCCCGTACGTGTCCGTGCAGTCCGCGCTGGACGCGGTGCGCGCGGGCGAGGCCGAGGCCGCGTTCGTGCCGATCGAGAACTCCGTCGAGGGCGGCATCACCACCACCCTCGACGAGCTGGTCGCGGGCGCCCCGCTGATGATCTACCGCGAGGTGCTGCTGTCGATCACCTTCGCGCTGCTGGTCAGGCCCGGCACCGAGCTGTCGGGGATCAAGACGGTCTCCGCACACCCGGCGGCCCAGCCGCAGGTCCGCAACTGGCTGAAGAAGAACCTCCCGGACGCCCTCTGGGAGTCCGCCGCCTCCAACGCGGACGCCGCGCGCCTGGTCCAGGAGGGCCAGTACGACGCCGCCTTCGCGGGCGAGTTCGCGGCTGCCCGGTACGGCCTGGAGGCGCTGGAGACCAACATCCACGACGCCGAGAACGCCCAGACGCGGTTCGTGCTGGTCGGCAGGCCCGCCCGGCCCGCCGCGCCGACCGGCGCCGACAAGACGTCCGTGGTGCTGTGGCAGCGCGACGACCACCCCGGCGGGCTGCGCGATCTGCTGGGCGAGTTCGCCACCCGCGGCATCAACCTGACGGTGCTGCAGTCCCGGCCCACCGGTGCCGGAATCGGCAACTACTGCTTCTGCATCGACGCCGAGGGGCACATCTCCGACCGCCGGGTCTCCGAGGCCCTGATGGGGCTCAAGCGGATCTGCCTCGATGTGCGGTACCTCGGCTCGTATCCCCGTGCGGACATGACCACGGCCGATGTGCAGCCGCCGCTGCGCGGGACGTCGGACGACGAGTTCGTGGCGGCCGCGGACTGGGTGGCGCGTTGCCAGGACGGGCGTTTCTAGCAGGCGTCGAGCAGGAGAACGCGGGGTTTCGGGCCGCTCCTACCTGCATATTTTCGTTATCCACAGGAGTTATCCACAGGCTGCTGTCTCGACCTGGGGACAAGTCGACACGGAAGCGCCACTCAGTCGACAAATCGCCCTACAGCCCGCAACTTCGTCCACAGCTCCACAGGTCACCCTTCGTCCACCCGTTTCCATCGATCAATCCTTTGGAGCTACCCATTTCCACCCGAAAGTGGGTCTGAACAGGGTTTGGTTCGGGAATTCCCAGCCCGGCGAGGCCGGTTCGGAATGATCACTTCCGAAGTCCACAGATCTTTCGCACACCCTGTGGATAACTTTCCGGGGGTGTGGATTCCTGTGGACAGAGCGGCCTCCAAGTCCCTTCCCCCACAAGGGAATCGAGTCAACCAGCCGCCTCTCGCCTGCCTCGTTCCAGGGAGTGAGACGCCTTTTATTGACACGGTACGCAATTCCCCCATAACGGTATGTAAGGCGTAGTTCGGAATAGCGAGTCGTGGGCTCTCACCAGGCACCGGTAGCCTGGGCCGCGTGATTGACCTTCGCCTGCTCCGTGAGGACCCCGACCGAGTGCGCGCGTCCCAGCGCGCCCGTGGAGAGGACGTCGCGCTCGTCGACGCCCTCCTGTCTGCCGACGAGCGGCGCAGGTCGTCCGGCGTCCGCTTCGACGAGCTGCGTTCCGAACAGAAGAACCTCGGCAAGCTCATCCCCAAGGCCTCCGGCGACGAGAAGGCCGAGCTCCTGAAGAAGGCGGGCCAGCTGGCCGCCGACGTCAAGGCGGCCGACGCCGAGCAGCACGAGGCCGACGAGGAGACCAAGCGCCTCGCCCTCCAGCTCGGCAACCTCGTCCACCCCGACGTGCCCGTCGGCGGCGAGGAGGACTTCGTCGTCCTGGAGACGCACGGCACCATCCGCGACTTCGGCGCCGAGGGCTTCGAGCCCAAGGACCACCTGGAGCTCGGCGAGTCGCTGGGCGCCATCGACGTCGAGCGCGGCGCCAAGGTCTCCGGCTCGCGCTTCTACTACCTCACGGGTGTCGGCGCGCTCCTGGAGCTCGCCCTAGTCAACGCGGCGATCGCCCAGGCCACCGAGGCCGGCTTCATCCCGATGCTCACCCCCGCGCTGGTCCGCCCGCGTGCCATGGAGGGCACCGGCTTCCTCGGCCAGGCCGCGGAGAACGTGTACCACCTGGAGAAGGACGACTACTACCTGGTCGGCACCTCCGAGGTCCCGCTCGCCGCGTACCACATGGACGAGATCCTCGACGCCGACAAGCTGCCGCTGCGCTACGCCGGCTTCTCGCCGTGCTTCCGCCGCGAGGCCGGCACCTACGGCAAGGACACGCGGGGCATCTTCCGCGTCCACCAGTTCGACAAGGTCGAGATGTTCTCGTACGTCGCCCCCGAGGACGCCGAGAACGAGCACCAGCGGCTCCTGGACTGGGAGAAGCAGTGGCTGACCGGCCTGGAGCTGCCCTTCCAGGTCATCGACGTGGCCTCGGGCGACCTCGGCGCGTCGGCGTCCCGCAAGTTCGACTGCGAGGCGTGGATCCCGACCCAGGGCAAGTACCGCGAGCTGACCTCGGCGTCCAACTGCGACAGCTTCCAGGCCCGCCGTCTTTCGGTGCGCCAGCGTGACGGCAAGAAGGTGCAGCCGCTCGCCACGCTCAACGGCACGCTGTGCGCCGTACCGCGCACGATCGTGGCGCTCCTGGAGAACCACCAGCAGGCCGACGGCTCCGTGTACGTGCCGCCGGTGCTGCGTCCGTACCTGGGCGGGCGTGAGGTGCTGGAGCCCGTTGCCAAGTGAGTACGGCCGCTGAGTTTCCCTTCAAGCTGATCGCGACCGACCTCGACGGAACGCTCCTGCGCTCCGACGAGTCGGTCTCGCAGCGCACGCGTGCCGCCCTCGCGGCGGCGACCGAGGCCGGTGCGGCGCACATCGTCGTCACCGGCCGCGCGGTGCCGTGGACGCGGCACATCCTCGACGACCTCGGCTATGACGGGCTCGCGGTCTGCGGGCAGGGCGGGCAGGTGTACCACGCCGGGGAGCATCGGCTGCTGACGTCGGTGACGCTCGACCGGCAGCTGGCGGGGGTCGCGCTGGCCAAGATCGAGGCGGAGGTCGGACCGCTGTACCTGGCGGCGAGCCGGGACGGTCTCGACGGTGCGGTGCTGGTGGGGCAGGGGTACGCGCTCACCGGGGACCTGCCCGCGACGCCGTTCACGGATGCGGCCGATCTGTGGTCCGCGCCGCTGAACAAGATCTACATCCAGCATCCGCAGCTGTCGGACGACGAGCTGGCGGAGGCGTCCCGGCGGGCGGCGGGCGGCTTCGTGTCCGTCGCGATGGCCGGTGCGGGGATCGTCGAGCTGCTGCCGTTGGGGCTGTCGAAGGCGACGGGACTGTCGCTGGCGGCCCGCCGGCTCGGTCTGAAGGCCGCGGACACGATCGCCTTCGGTGACATGCCGAATGATGTGCCGATGTTCGGGTGGGCCGCTCGGGGCGTGGCCATGGGCAATGCGCACGAGGAGCTCAAGGCGGTGGCCGACGAGGTGACCGCGTCCAACGAGGACGACGGGATCGCGGAGGTCCTGGAGCGTCTGCTGGGTTGAGGTTGTCGGGTGACTGCGGGCCGTCTGTGGCTGGTCGCGCCCACGCGGCGGTAGCCGCAGATCGACACAGCCCCGCGCCCCCAGGTGGGTCCTGTGCCGTGTGCTTCAACGTCTTGCGGAGGATGCACGGATCGAACGTGCGCGGGCGTTAACCCGACCGCGGCTTAGCAAGCCGGTGCCTTTCCACTCGGCCAATCCTCCGGGTGGGCGGCCCACGCGAGAGCGACATCGCGTGCTCGAAGCGGCCGCCCCGGGCAGCTCCCGAGCGAGCGGGTCCGACGGTGGCGTAACTACACCGGAACCCGCCACGGACTGCCCTGAAGGGAGCTGGACGTACTGTCGTGCATGGACATCGTCCACCTCCTCTCCCAGAACGTGGCGCCGGAGTCACTCTCCGGCGTGGACACAACCATCGTGCCTGTACGCCGAGTTGGACGCCACTGATTAAAAGCGGCCGGGTGTTCGCCTACCGCCGCCACCACTTGCGGCGCGCCTTGCTGAAGAACCAGCCCGCGGGCGGCTCGTCGGAACGCCACGGCTGCGGCTCGGGCTGCTCGCCGCGCCAGCGGGCGGCGAGCATACGGGCCCGGGCGGACGGCTCGGAGGACTCCGCCGAGCGTATGAAGTCCTCGTCCAGGACAAGGCCGTCCCAGGTGTCGTCCCCGGATCGGGCCCGCCCGTCGTGGTGCGCGTCCGCCATCCCCGTTCCTCCTCGCAGTGCTTCCCTGCTGCCCAGTCTGCCCGGGCAGTGGTGAAGTCCCGGTCAATAAGCCCGGCGTCTACTCCTCGCCCGCCAGCGTCAGCGTCCGCAGCTTCTGTCCCGCGTACCAGGTGGCGAGCACGGTCACCGCGACCAGCAGCACCGTGGCCGTCGTCAGCCCGACGTCCGAGGTGACCAGGTCCCCGCCGGCGACCTTCTGAGCCACCGCCAGCGACCACTGCTGGACGCTGAGCGTGCGCGCCCCGGCGACCAGGGAGCCGAACAGGGCCTCCCAGACAAGGGCGTAGACGAGACCGAAGACCACCGCGTGCCGGGACACCGTGCCCAGCAGCAGGAACAGCGCGGCATAGGCGATGGAGGAGACCAGCGCGGCCACCGTGTAGGCGACGGCGATCTGCTGGCCGTTGCCGTTGAGGATGAAGCCCGCGATCAGGGTCGGCAGCGCCGAGAACACCATGGTCACGGCGACCGCGACGATCAGCTTGGTAAAGATGATCGTCGGCCGTTTGATCGGCTTGGACAGCAGATACACCACCGAGCCGTCGTCGATCTCCGGGCCGATCGCGCCCGTGCCGGCGATGACACCGATGATCGGCACCATCGTGGCCAGCGCGAGGCCGCCCAGGAGGTCGGCCGTGGTCTGGTCGTCGGCGCCCACCAGAGCCCGAACGATCACGGAGATCAGGATCAGCAGTGCGGGCAGGGCGCCCAGGATGAGGGCCCGGCGCCGGCCGAGCAGGGCCCGGTAGGTGAGTCGGGCGACTGTGGGGTCGTACATCTTGGGCCTCCTACGCCGCGACCAGATACGAGAACACGGACTCGAGGGACTCGTCGGACGGCGAGACCGTGAGCAGCCGGATGCCGTGGTCGCGGGCGACCTTGGGCAGCAGCGCGGTGAAACGGCCGAAGTCGACGGCCTGGACGCGCAACGCGCCCTCCGCCAGGTCGACTTCGATGCCGGACGTCGACGGGTCGGCGATCAGCGCGGCCGCGAGGGCGCGGTCGTCGCTGGAGCGCACCAGATATCGGTGCGGCCGGTCGGTCATCAGACGGCGGATCTTGCGGAAGTCACCGCTGGCCGCGTGGCGTCCGGCCACCACGACCTCGATGTGCCAGGCGAGTTGCTCGACCTCTTCGAGGATGTGGGAGGAGAACAGCACCGTGCGGCCCTCGTCGCCCATCCGTCGCAGCAGGTCCATGAGCTGCATGCGCTGACGCGGGTCCATCCCGTTGAAGGGCTCGTCGAGGAGGAGCAGCGACGGGTCGTGGACGAGGGCGCTGGCCATCTTCACGCGCTGGCGCATGCCCTTGGAGTACGTCTGGATCTTGCGGTCCTGCGCGTACTCCATCTCGACCGTGGCCAGCGCCTTCTGGGCGGCCTTGGCCCCCAGACCGTGCAACTCGGCGTTGGCGACGACGAATTCACGGCCGGTGAGGAAGTCGTACATCGCCTCGCGCTCGGGGACGATGCCGATGTGCTTGTAGATGTCCTCGTTGCGCCACACCTGCTGGCCGTCGAGGGTGACGGTGCCGGTGGAGGGCGCGAGGAAGCCGCCCATCATGTTGATCAGGGTGGACTTACCGGCGCCGTTGGGGCCGAGAAGGCCGGTGACGCCGGGGCCGATCGTCATGGTGATGTCGTTGACGGCGACCACGTTGCCGAACCAGCGCGAGACGTGGTCGATGTTGAGCGTGGTCACAGTCCGACCTTTCGGTAGCGGCGCAGCAGCAGGCCGTAGCAGGCGGCGATGAGGCCGAGGACGGCCAGGACGTAGACCACGCCCTCGCCGTTCGAAGGACCTACCGCGCCGGGGAAGGCCGAGGTCGCGCCGAGGAACGCGGTCTGCAGTCCGTCGATGAGGGTGACCGGGGAGAACAGGCCGATCCACGGGACGGCGTCCGAGCTGCCCTGGGCGTCGGCGATGGCCTGGAGCGTGGAGACCGCTCCGTAGGAGATCGTCATGACGGCGATCACGGCCGCGATGCCGAAGCCGCGGCGCGGCGTGACCGAGGCGATGACCAGACCGATGCCGGCGAACAGCAGCGAGAGCAGTGCCACCGAGACCAGTCCCTGTGCGAATCCCTTGGTCTGGTCGGCGAAGTCCAGCTTGGCCAGCAGTGCGCCCACATAGAGCACGACCAGAGGGGCGGCGGTGAGGATGAACATCGCCGAGGCCAGCGCCGCGTACTTCGCGCGGACGTAGTCGGCGGTCTCGATCGGCCGCGAGAAGTACAGCGGCACGGTCTTGAAGCGCAGGTCCCGCGAGACGGACTGGGGTGCCTGGGAGGCGATGTAGAGGCTGATGACGGCCTGCATGACGATCGCGTAGCGCGTGTAGTCGACGGGCAGGTCGTTGGCCTTGGTGGCGACCGCGACGGCGACCATGATGGCCGCGGGCACGCACATCACCACGAACAGCAGCATCGGCAGCACCTTGGACTTCACCGACCGGCCGAGGCCGTAGGAGCCGCGCAGGGACTGCGAGTAGAGGGAGCGGGTGGCGTAGGAGCGGCCGAGTCGGGGGCCGTCATAGGTGCGGTAGCCGATGTTGTGGATGCGGGTCTGGTCACCCGGTGTCGCGACCGGTGTCGACAGAGGCTGCTCAACTGCCATGGCCGACGGCCTCCTTCCGCTGCTCGCTGGTGTCCTGGTCGTCGGTAAAGACCTCGGAGATGTGATGCCGGCGCTGCTCCATGCGGACCAGGCCGAGGCCGAGGTCGGCGACCGCGTCCCGGACGACGTCGTACGTCTCCTCGCCCTGTGCGGTCAGCAGCAGGATGTGGCCGGCGCCCGGCAGGGCGCTGTTCGCGTCGAGGACTTCCACCCCGCGCGCGTGGAGCGCTTCTCGTACCGCGCGGGTGCCGTCGGGGTGCGCGTCGGTGTCGGTGACCTCGATCGCCAGGGTGGTCGTGGTCTGGGTGAAGTCGGTGGTGGAGCTGGAGCGCAGCAGCTTGCCGCCGTCCACGACGACGACGTGGTCGCAGGTGCGTTCCAGTTCGCCCAGCAGGTGCGAGGTGACCAGGACCGAGATGCCGAAGTCGGTGTAGATACGCCGGATCAGGCCCAGCATGTCGTCGCGGCCGACCGGGTCGAGGCCGTTGGTCGGCTCGTCCAGGAAGACCAGCTGCGGGTCGTGGACCAGGGCCTGGGCCAGCTTCACGCGCTGCTTCATGCCGGTGGAGTAGCCGCCGATGGGGCGGTACCGCTCCTCGTACAGCCCGACGTGGCGCAGCGTGTCGGCGGTGCGTTCGCGCGCGGCGGCGGGCGGCAGGCCGGACATGCGCGCCATGTGGACGACGAACTCGGTCGCCGAGACGTCGGGCGGCAGACAGTCGTGCTCCGGCATGTACCCCACGCGCTCACGAATGGCGCCGCCCTTGGTGGCGACGTCGAGTCCGAGCACTTCGGCACGGCCCTCCGTGGCGGGGGACAGACCCAGCAGGATCTTGATCAGTGTGGACTTGCCGGCTCCGTTTGCTCCGACGAGTCCGGTCACACCGGGCCCGACGTCGACGGAGAGCCGGTCAAGCGCGGTCACCCGGGGGAACCGCTTGCTCAGGCTTTCGGTCGCGATCACAGTCACGAGATAGACGGTAGTGACGCGGACCACGCCGGTCGTCACACCGCAGAGCTGTCTTCGGGTCAGCCTCCAGACGTACGGGCCCGTAGGGGATGCCATGCCTGAGAGCTACGCGGGGGCGTTTTCCACAGGCCGCGACCCTGCTATTGACGCTGACTCTAACAACTGTCACATTCGGTGATGTCAAGTTACGGACACGTAGCGCAGTCGACGTGGACTGGGTGGGGCGGAGTGGCATGACGACGGCAGTGACAGACGAACGGGCCGCTGAGCTGCGCGGGTTCAGAAAGGTCCAGCGGCTGGCGTACGAGTGCGCCGAGGCCGTCGCGGCCCGCCTCGAGCCGGGGGTGACCGAGCGTGAGGCGGCGCGGATGCAGCGCGAGTGGCTGGGCGAGCGCGGGGTGCGGGACTGGTTCCATCTGCCCTTCGCCTGGTTCGGGGACCGCACGGCGTTCGTGAACTTCCGCGTCCCGCTGCAGTTCTTCCCCACGAACCGCAGGCTGGAGCCGGGCATGCCGTTCATCCTGGACATGGCCCCGGTCCACGAGGGCTTCACGGCGGACATCGGCTACTCGGGCTCGCTGGGCGTCAACCCGGTGCAGGACAAGCTGATGGACGACCTCCGGGCGCATCGCGAGCTGATCCTCTCCAAGGTGCGGGAGCGGCGGTCGCTGCGCGAGATCTACCAGGACGTCGACCGCCTCATGGTCCGCCAGGGCTACGCCAACCGGCACCGCGCGTATCCCTTCGGGGTGATCGCGCACAAGGTGGACCGGGTGCGGGAGCGCCGCTGGTCGCCGAAGGTCTTCGGCTTCGGCACCCAGTCCCTCAAGGGCCTGGCGGCCGACGCGCTGCACGGACATCGCGAGGGCTGGTCGCCGCTGTGGTCGCCGTACCGCTTCTCCGACCATCCGCCGCGGCCGGGTCTGTGGGCGGTCGAACCCCACCTCGGTTTCCGGGGCACGGGCGCGAAGTTCGAGGAGATCCTCGTCGTCACCGACTCCAAGGACCCCGGACAGAGCGCCTTCTGGCTGGACGACGATCTGCCGCACGTGCGGCGCTGGACGGAGGGGGAGTGAGCGGCGTGACTCTTGAAGGTGCGCGCGAGCGCCGGGTGCGGACCGGCGGTATCGAGCTGTGTGTCGCCGAGCTGGGGGACCCGTCGTGGCCGACGGTCGTCCTGGTGCACGGCTATCCGGACAGCAAGGAGGTGTGGTCGCGGGTCGCGGCACGGCTGTCGGACCGCTTTCACGTCGTCCTCTACGACGTCCGGGGCCACGGCCGCTCGTCGGCGCCGCAGCCGCTGCGCGGCGGGTTCACCCTGGAGAAGCTGACGGACGACTTCCTGGCTGTCGTGGACGCGGTCAGCCCGGACCGGCCGGTGCATCTGGTGGGCCACGACTGGGGTTCGGTCCAGGGCTGGGAGTTCACCACGGTCCGGCGCACCGAGGGCCGGATCGCCTCCTTCACCTCGATGTCCGGGCCGTCCCTGGACCACTTCGGGCACTGGATCAACGGCCGGATCAAGCGCCCCACCCCACGCCGCGTCGGCCAGCTCCTCGGCCAGGGCGCCAAGTCCTGGTACGTGTACGCGCTGCACACGCCCGTGCTGCCCGAACTGGCCTGGCGCGGCCCGCTCGGCAAGGCCTGGCCGCGCCTCCTGGAGCGCGTCGAGCGGGTCCCCGGCGACGGCTACCCGACCTCCTCGCTGCCGACGGACGCGGCCCACGGGGCGTGGCTGTACCGGGACAACGTCCGCCCCCGTCTGCGCAGACCACGCCCGGACGCGTACGCCCACGCGCCCGTGCAGCTCATCACGCCGCTCGGCGACGCGTTCCTGTCGGAGTGGCTCTACGACCAACTGGAGCAGTGGGTCCCGCAGTTGACCCGGCGCACCCTCCAGGCACGGCACTGGATACCGCGCTCACGGCCCGACCAACTGGCCTCCTGGATCACGGAGTTCGTCACCTCTGTGGAAGGCGGGCGCCCCGAAGCGGTGACGGTCACCGGCAAGTACGCCGACCGCTTCGGCGGGCAGCTCGTGCTCGTCACGGGTGCCGGCAGCGGCATCGGGCGGGCCACCGCCTACGCGTTCGCGGAATCCGGCGCACGCGTGATCGCCGTGGACCGGGACGCCGAAGGCGCGACCCGTACCGCCGAGATGTCCCGGCTGATCGGCTCCCCCGAGGCCTGGGCGGAGACCGTCGACGTCTCCGACGAGCAGGCCATGGAGAAACTCGCCGCGAAGGTCGCCGCCGAGTACGGCGTGGTGGACGTCCTGGTGAACAACGCCGGGATCGGCCTGGGCGGCTCCTTCTTCGACACCAGCCCCGCGGACTGGAAGAAGGTCCTCGACGTCAACCTGTGGGGCGTCATCCACGGCTGCCGGCTGTTCGGCAGGCAGATGGCCGAGCGCGGACAGGGCGGCCACATCGTCAACACCGCGTCGGCGGCCGCCTATCAGCCCTCCAAGGCGCTGCCCGCCTACAGCACCTCCAAGGCGGCGGTGCTGATGCTCAGCGAGTGCCTGCGCGCGGAGCTGGCCGGACAGGGGATCGGGGTGAGCGCGATCTGCCCCGGCTTCGTCAACACCAACATCACCTCGACCGCACGCTTCGCCGGGGTGGACGCCGACGAGGAGAAGCGGCGCCAGAAGCGGACCGCGCGGCTGTACGGACTGCGGAACTACCCGCCGGAGAAGGTCGCCGACGCGATCCTGCGGGCAGTCGTGCGCAACGAGGCGGTGGTACCGGTGACACCCGAGGCCCGCGGCGCGCGCCTGCTGGCCCGGGTCTCACCGCGCGCGCTGCGGGCGATCGCGCGGCTGGAGCCACCGCTGTGAGGTCCCTGGACGGCGTCCGCGGCGTGCCGTCGTCCTTCGGGCCCCTGCTCCGCCAGGCGGCATGAACGGCATCCAGAGGAGGGTCGTGTGAGTGACGTACCGGCGCTCCGGATCGAGGACCTCGCCCACCTGAGCGGCGCCACCGTCCGCACCATCCGCGCCTACCAGGACCGCGGCCTGCTCCCCCGCCCCGAGCGCCACGGCCGCGCCAACCTCTACTCCGACGCCCACCTCGTCCGCCTGCGCCAGATAGCCGATCTCCTCGACCGCGGCTACACCCTGGCCTCCATCAAGGAGCTCCTGGAGGCCTGGGACACCGGGCGCGGCCTCGGCGGCGTGCTCGGGCTGGTCGCCGAGGTCGACGGACCGTGGAGCGACGAGGCGGCGGTCCGGATCTCGCGCGCCGAGCTGGAGGAGCGGTTCGGCGGCACTCCCGACGACGCGGCCATCGCCGACGCCGTGGAGCTCGGTGTGCTGGAGCCGGTGCCCGGCGACACGGACTGCTTCCTCGTGCCGAGCCCCCAAGAGCTGGCCGTGGCCGTCGAGTTGCACGCGACGGGAGTGCCGCTGTCGGCCATCTCCGGCCATCTAAGGGAGTTGAGGGGTCAGGTCGAGCACATCGCCGCCCGTTTCCTGGAGTTCACCACCGAGCACGTCTTCGCCCGCTACCTCGAGGGACCGCACCGTCCGACCGACGCCGACGCGGCCGAAGCGGCCTCTCTCGTACGCCGGCTGCGGCCGCTCGCCCAGCAAACCGTGGAAGCGGAACTCGCCCGTGCGATGAGGCTGTTGGCGGTCCGGCATCTTCGCCAGCACCTGGACTCGGGCATGGGGCCGCCGGAGCAAATTTCGTCACGCTCTGTGCCACTGCCCGAGGAGACAATGCGGGCGGTGGAGGGGCTGGTTGGTGCGGAGGGTGTGGCGGAGTTCATCGCGCTGGCGGCTGAACGGGAGGTGCGGGCAAGGGGGTTGGACGCGCTCACGTCAAAGCGACGGCCCCCAGCAGATCTTGACGAACTGGGCTGACATGACGGTGAGTTGTCCACAGAAACGCCAAGTAGCCTGTGGATAACTACACTTGATTGTGGATCAAACCTCCGCGCCAAAACAAAATGCGTGATGCGCGTCTCTCCCGTCATGCTGAGCAGATGGACGAAAGACGCACCGTGAAGGTGTCGAAGTACCTCTCGAAACACCTGCGCCACCAACCCGAGCGGATCGGCCTCGTCCTCGACGAGGCCGGATGGGTCGAGATCGACGTACTGATCGCCGCCGCCGCGGCGCACGGCTTCCGGTTCACCCGCGAGGAACTGGACCATGTGGTCGCCGCCAACGACAAGAAGCGCTTCGCGATCGAAGGCGCCCGGATCCGCGCCAGCCAGGGCCACAGCATCGAGGTGGACCTCGGACTGCCCCCGGCGACCCCACCGCCGTACCTCTACCACGGCACCGTGGACCGCTACCTGGACGCGATCCGCGCCGAGGGCCTCCGCCCCATGAACCGGCACGACGTGCACCTCTCACCCGACCGTGAGACGGCGACCCGGGTCGGCGCCCGCCGCGGCCGGCCCGTGGTGCTCTCCGTGGACACGGGCGCGATGCACCGCGACGGCCACGTCTTTCACGTCAGCGCGAACGGGGTGTGGCTGACGAAGGCGGTGCCGCCGGAGTACCTGAGATTTCCCGCGCCTCACTGACCGGACCTCCGGCATGATCAGTGGTATGGACCACAGTGGAACCCACCTCCCCACCACCGAGGCCGCCGTCACCGCCCTGCGCGCCCTAGCCGCCGAGTACGCGCTCGAGATCGAGGTGACCCACGACATCGGCGCCGACCAGACCTCGCGCCGCAGCGCCGCGGGCGTCGGCGTCACCACCGACCCGGACGGCTCCCTGCCGCACGAGGCGTACGTCGAGCTCGGTGGCCGGCCCCGCGTGGACGTACGGCTCTTCCCGGACGACGACGCGCTCATCACCGTCGACGGCGTCGAATGCCCCGACATCGCCCGCGACGACGTGCCCGCCTTCCTGCGCGCCCTCTACGACGGCCGCGCCTGGGTCAAGGTGCGCCGCTTCCCGCCGGGCAACTATCTGATGGTCCCGCTGCCGGGCGACCGCGTACACAAGGAGTTCATCCTGGTCGGGCTCAGCCCCTGGCTCAGCAGCCGAGGGCGATGACCGAGCGGTGACTGTCGGTCACTGTTTCACGTGAAACGGGCGGGTCCGCATACGCTCGAATCATGAGTCTGCGTCTGAGCACCGTGATCCTCCCGTACCGCCGCTGGCACGAGGGGAGTCGTGAGGCATGGCAGCGCGCGGAGCAGCTCGGCTTCCACACCGCGTACACCTACGACCATCTGTCCTGGCGCACCTTCCGGGACGGCCCGTGGTTCGGTGCCGTGCCGACACTGACCGCCGCGGCGGCCGTCACCGACCATCTGCGGCTGGGCACCCTGGTGACCTCACCGAACTTCCGGCACCCGGTCACCCTCGCCAAGGAACTGATCTCCCTCGACGACATCTCCGGCGGCCGGGTCACCCTCGGCATCGGCGCGGGCGGCACCGGCTTCGACGCCACGGCCCTCGGCCAGGAGCCGTGGACACCGCGCGAGCGTGCCGACCGGCTCGCGGAGTTCGTCCCGCTGCTGGACCGGCTGCTGACCGAGGCTTCGGTGTCCTACGAAGGCGACTTCTACTCGGCGCACGAGGCGCGGAACATCCCGGGCTGTGTGCAGCGGCCCCGGCTGCCCTTCGCGGTCGCGGCCACCGGTCCGCGCGGGCTGCGGCTCGCCGCCCGTCACGGGCAGGCGTGGGTGACCACCGGCGACCCGAAGCTGTACGAGAACGGCACTCCTGAACAGTCGATTCAAGCCATTCGCGGACAGGTCGACAAGCTCGCCGACGCATGTGCGGAGATCGGCCGTGATGTGACCGGGCTCGACAAGATCCTGCTCACCGGATTCACCCCGGACCGCGCCCGGCCGCTGCAGTCGCTCGACGCGTTCGTCGACTTCGCGGGACGGCACCGGGAGTTGGGCTTCACGGAGATCGTCGTCCACTGGCCGATCGCCGACTCGGACTTCGCCGCGGACGAGAAGGTCTTCGAGCAGATCGCCATGGAGGCCCCGGCACAGCTGGGCCGGGGCGACGGAGCGTGATCGGGCCGGTGGGGGCGGTAACTACTCACATGTGCGGGCTCTCGCACGACCGTGCGGGCATATGCGGGAGAATGAGCGGGTGACCTCAGCGACTCGACAGCCCGAGACCCCGGCCTCCACGGTCCCGCCGCGCCTGATAGCCACCGACCTCGACGGCACCCTGCTGCGCGACGACAAGTCCGTCTCCCCGCGCACGGTCGCCGCCCTCGCCGCCGCCGAGGAGGCGGGCATCGAGGTCTTCTTCGTCACCGGCCGCCCCGCCCGCTGGATGGACGTCGTCAGCGACCACGTCCACGGGCACGGCCTGGCGATCTGCGGCAACGGCGCCGCGGTGGTCGACCTGCACGGCGGCCCCGGCGCCCACCGGTTCGTCAAGGTGCGGGAGCTGGCGCGGGACAACGCGCTGGACGCCGTAAAGCTGCTGCGGGAGGCGGCGCCGGGCACGGTGTACGCGGTGGAGCAGACGTACGGCTTCCATCAGGAGCCGGACTATCCGAAGCTGCACATGGAGATTCCCGACGAACTCCAGCCGGCCGAGAAGCTGCTCGCGCCGGACGGTCCCGGGGCCGACGAACCGGTCCTCAAGATCCTCGCCTTCCACCCCACGATCGACCCGGACGCCTTCCTCACCCTCGCCCGTCTCGCCATCGGCGAGCGCGCCAACGTCACCCGCTCCAGCCCCAGCGCCCTGCTGGAGATCAGCGGCCCCGGCGTCTCCAAGGCCAGCACGCTCGCCCTGTGCTGCGCCGAACGCGGTATCTCCCACGAGGAGGTCGTCGCGTTCGGGGACATGCCGAACGACGTGGAGATGCTGACCTGGGCAGGTCAGTCGTACGCGATGGGCAACGCCCACCCCGACGTGATCGCCGCGGCCTCCGGACGGACGGTGGCGAACAACGAGGACGGCGTGGCGGTCGTGATCGAGCAGCTGCTGGCGCGGCGCTAACCGAGGGGGACGCCGCGTGCCGCCAGCCACGGCACCGGGTCCACCGCCGACCCCAGCTCGGACGTGACCCGGACCTCGAAGTGCAGGTGGGGCCCGGTGGAGTTGCCGCTGGTCCCCGACTGGCCGATCCACTGCCCCGGCACCACCTGGTCCCCCTGGTCGACGGTGACGGCGGCGAGGTGGGCGTACTGCGTGTAGTAGCCGCCCGCCTGCTCGATCACGATCTCGATGCCGAACGGGCCCCCGCAGGACACCTTCACCACCCGGCCCGCGCCGACCGACCGTACGGGCGTGCCGATCGGCACCGCGAAGTCCTGCCCGGTGTGCCGGTTCGCCCACCGCGAGCCGCCGCTGCCGAAGCCCGCGGACAGTGCGTACGTCTCCACCGGCGCGACCCAGCCGCCCACGACCTGCGTCGGAGGCTGGTCCAGCCGGACGGCACCCCGGCAGGCACCCGCGGCGACCGACGCGTCCGCCTGGCCCTGCAACTGCCCGCGCGCTTCTTCGAGCTTCTGCTCGATGTCCGTCTTCAGAGCGGCGAGTTCCGCCTTCCGCTTCTCCAGCGACTGCCACGCCGCCACGGCCTTCGCCTCGTCCTTCGCGAGCCGCTCCTCGGCACGCCGGCTCTTCTCGATGGAGTTGTTCACGGCCAGATTCGCCTGGGAGAAGACCTGCTGACCGCGCATCAGCTCCTCGGGACTGCCGGCGAGGAGGATCTGCGCGGTGAGCGGAAGGCCGCCGCCGTCGCGGTACTGGGTGCGGGCGATCCGGCCCAGGTCCTCGTGCAGGACGGCGATGTCCCGCCGCTCCCGGTCGAGCAGCGCCTCGAGCCGCTGTGCCTGGGCGCGCTGTACCTCCGCCTCCTGCCGCCCCTTCTCGTACTGCTGTGTCGCCACGGCCGCGTCCTCGTACAGCCGAGCCACCTGGGAACTGATCCCGGGGTCAGTGCCGTCGCGCCTCTTCTCCGCCGCGTCGGTGGGGCGGGCCGCGAGCACGGCGAGCGCGCACAGGACGACCGGGACGAGCAGGGGATGGCGCCAGGGCAGTCGCATGACAGCGATCGTGGCCCGAGCGCGGGACAGCGGCATGTCAGGTCGTACAGCCGGGGGAATCACCACCCCGTTCGGCGCAGTCGTACGACCGAACAGGCGTGCACGAGATGTCGGTTGACGGCTCGTCACGAGGAGGTGGCTTTCGGGTCCGCTCTTCAGTCGAGCGGTGCCTCCCACACCACCGTCGTGCCGCCGCCGTCCTTCCCGATGCCCGGCCCGTGCCGGCTGTCGCCGCCCAGCGACTCGGCGCGCCTCTTGAGGTTCTTCAGGCCGCTGCGCCGACCGCCCTCGGGGATGCCGACGCCGTCGTCCGCGACGCTCAGGCGTACGCCCTTCCGTCCGCCCGGCAGGGGCACGGTCGCGTCGACGACGACGTCGATACGACAGGCCTTGGCGTGCCGGAAGGCGTTGGAGAGGGCCTCACGCAGGGCCGCGATGAGGTTCTTGCCGGTGAGATCGCCGACGAGGGCGTCGACCGGGCCGACGAAGCGGTGGGAGGGCCTGAAGCCGAGCGGCACGGCGGCGGTGTTGATCTCCCGCAGCACGCACGTGCGCAGTCCCGCGGGCTTCTCGGCGGGTCCCTGTTGCAGCGCGAAGATCGCGGTGCGGATCTCCTGGATGGTGACGTCGAGGGCGTCGACGGCCTTGCCGACACCCTCGCGCACATCGGGCACGACCGTCGTGCGCTGCGCGCTCTCCAGCATCATGCCGGTGGCGAACAGCCGCTGGATGACAAGGTCGTGCAGGTCACGGGCGATACGGTCGCGGTCCTCGTAGACCGCGAGCCGTTCCCGGTCGCGCTGCGCGCCGGCCATCATCAGCGCGAGGGCGGCCTGCGAGGCGAACTGGACCGCGAGGGTGCGTTCCGTCTCCGTGAACGGCCGCTCCCCCCGCGCGCGAGGGGTGACGAGAGCGCCCAGGACACGGCCGTCGCTGTGCAGGGGCAGCATCATGGTCGGCCCGTAGTCGCACGCGAGTGTGGAGGTCATACGAGGGTCGGCGGCCGCGTCGTCCATGAACACGGCCTGTCCGTCGAGGAGTTCGGCGACGACCTTGTTCTCCGGCGGGACGACCGTGCCCAGGACGTTCGACGGCTGGTCCGCGGCCACCGCGGCGACCTCCAGGCCGCCCTCGTCGGCGGGCAGCAGCACGATCCCGGCTGTCGCTCCCGACAGCCGTCGGGTCTGCTCCGCGACGACCTGGAGGGCGTCGTCGACATCCCCGCCCGACAGCAGGGCGGTGGTGACGGCGACCGAGCCGTCGATCCACCGCTCACGCTGTTGGGCGGCCTCGTACAGCCGGGCGTTGCCGATGGCGATGCCGGCCTCCGTGGCGAGCACCCGGACCATGTCGAGGTCGTCGTCGTTGAAGGGCCCGTCGTCGCGCTTCTCCGTCAGGTACAGGTTCCCGAAGATCTCGCCCTGGACCCGGATCGGGAGGCCGAGGAAGCCGTGCATCCAGGGGTGGTGCTCGGGAAAGCCGCAGGAGCGCGGATCCCGGGTGAGGTCCGTGAGCCGGACCGGCTCCGGGATGGGGGTGCCCCCGGTCGAACGAAGTTGAGACTGGGGGAGGATGAGCGCGCCGAGCAGCCCCCGATGCCCGTCCGGCAGCCGTCCGATACGCCGGGCGGTCGCCTCGTCCACGCCGTGGAAGACGAAGTCGGCCAGCCCCCGGCCGTCCTCGTCGAGGACGCCGATGGCCGCGTACCGGGCCTCCGTGAGCGCGGCCGCGGTCTCGCAGATCCGTTCCAGCGTGGAGTGCAGCTCGAGGCCGCTGCCGACCGAACGCATCGCCTCCAGCAACTGCGGCACCCGCGCGGCCAGTTCGGCCGGGAGAGTCGGGGGCGGGGGACCGGGAGACGACGCTTCGGACATGAGCCGAGCGTAATTAGTCCCCTTTGATACAGAAAGTCGAGAGTGCCGGGCAACGGCTCACGCGGTGAGCGCCAACACCTCCGACTCCGCCTCCCGCTCCACCATCCCCCGCAGCGGCCCCGCCACGGCGGCCAGTTCCGCAAACGAACCCCGCTGCACCACACGCCCCTCGTCCAGCACGATCACCTCGTCCACTCCCTCCAGCCCGGCGAGCCGGTGGGTGATGAGCAGCGTCGTACGCCCCTCGGTGGCGGCCAGGAGGTCGGCGGTGAGCGCGTCGGCGGTGGGCAGGTCGAGATGTTCGGCGGGCTCGTCGAGCACGAGGACGGGGAAGTCGGCCAGCAGCGCGCGAGCCAGCGCCAGCCGCTGCCGCTGTCCCCCGGACAGCCTCGCCCCGTGCTCGCCGACCAGCGTGTCCAGGCCGTCGGGCAGACCGTCGGCCCACTCCAGCAGCCGGGCCCGCCCCAGGGCGTCACGCAGATCGTCCTCGGTGGCGTCCTTCTTGGCGAGCAGCAGGTTCTCGCGCAGTGAACTGTCGAAGAGGTGCGCGTCCTGGGCACACAGCCCCACGAACCTCCGTACGTCGTCGCCGTCCAGCGCGTGCGCGTCCACACCGCCCAGCGTGTACGAGCCGGTGTCCGCGTCCAGGAACCGCAGCAGCACCTGCGCGAGGGTCGTCTTGCCGGACCCGGACGGCCCTACGACGGCGATCCGGCGGCCTTCCGTGAGCGTCAGGTCCAGATCGGCGAGGGCGTCCCGCTCCTGCCCGGCGTAACGGGCGGACAGACCCCGCACGGCGACCGGGAACGGCGACGCGGGTGCCTCCCGCGGCCGCTCCGGCTCCCGCACCGGCTCCGGGGCGTCCAGCACCTCGTACACGCGCTCCGCGCTCTTGCGGACCCGCTGGCGGTACCGCACGGCGAGCGGCAGCCCGAGGACGGCCTCGAAGGCGGCCAGCGGGGTGAGGACGACGACGGCCATGGTGACGCCGCTCAGCCGTCCGTCGGCGACTCCCTGGGCGCCCACGAGGGCGGTGGCGGCGACGGTCAGGCCGGAGACCAGCGCGGTGAGCCCGTCACCGAGCGCGGTGGCGGTGGCCGCGCGCGAGGCGATCCGGGCGAGCACCCCGTCAGCACGGCGCGCATCGGCGGTACGTGCAGGCAGGGCGCCGGCGACGGCCAGTTCGGCGGTCCCGGTGAGCAGATCGGTCACGCGCGTCGCCAGTACTCCGCGTGCGGGGGCCAGCCGCCGCTCCGCCCGCCGGGCCACCGCACCGGTCACCGACGGCACCCCGACACCGGCCGCCAGCAGCCCGGCGGCGAGCACGGCACCGGCCTCGGGCAGCAGCCAGGCGGTGAAGCCCACGGACACGGCGGAGACCGCGAGAGCCGCACCGGCGGGCAACAGCCAGCGCAGCCAGTAGTCCTGCAAGGCGTCGACATCGGCGACGAGGCGCGACAGCAGATCACCGCGGCGGGTCCGGCGCAGTCCGGCGGGCGCCAGCCGCTCTAGGCGCCGGTACACGGCGACCCGGGTGTCGGCGAGCATCCGCAATACGGCGTCGTGCGACACGAGCCGCTCCGCGTACCGGAAGACGGCCCGCCCGATCCCGAAGGCCCGCGTCGCCGTCACGGCCACCATCAGATACAGCACCGGCGGCTGCTGCGAGGCGCGCGAGATGAGCCACCCGGAGGTGGCCATGAGCCCGACGGCACTGCCGAGAGCCAGGCTCCCGAGAAGCAGGGCGAGCGCGAGGCTCCCGCGCCGGGGGGCGGCCATGGCACGGACACGGGCGAGGACACCTCGGGTGGGTGCGGCCGCTTCCGGATCGCCGGGCACAGCCTCCTCGGAGGACGCCCCATCGGTGTCGAAGGACCGCTCTTCGCTCCCACGAGCCGCAGGCGCCTTCACGGCCTCAGTACGGCCGGGAGCAGCAGCCTCATCCAGCCGCACCACCCGGTCCGCCACGCCCAGAAGCGCCGGCCGATGAACGACGAGCAGCACCGTCCGCCCCACGGCCAGCCGCCGTACCGCCGCCACGACCTCCGCCTCGGTGGCCCCGTCGAGCGCCGCCGTCGGCTCGTCGAGCAGCAGCACGGGCCGGTCCGCGAGGAACGCCCGGGCCAATGCGAGCCGTTGCCGCTGACCGGCGGACAGCCCTGCCCCGTCCTCCCCGAGCACGGTCTCGGCACCCTGCGGCAGCGCGTCGACGAACTCCAGCGCGCCCGCGTCCCCGAGCGCCTGCCGTACGGCGGTGTCGTCCGAGTCGGGGCGTGCCAGCCGTACGTTCTCGGCGATCGTCCCGGCGAACAGATGCGGCCGCTGCGGCACCCACGCGATCTGCGACCGCCACTCCTCCAGATCGGCCTCGGCGAGATCGACTCCCCCGACCAGTGCCCGGCCTTCGGCGGGCGGCACGAACCCCAGCAGCACGTTCAACAGCGTCGACTTGCCCGCGCCGCTCGGCCCGACGAGCGCGACGGTCTCGCCGGACTCGACGGTGAAGGACACGTCGGAGACGACGTCTCCGGACCGGCCGGGATAGCGGACGGTGACCTTGTCGAAGGACAGCGCACCGGCGGACACGGCACGGGTGCCTGACGCCGGTACCGGCGTCTCCAGTACCTCGAAGATCTCCTCGGCGGCGGCCAGTCCCTCCGCCGCCGCGTGGTACTGCGCCCCCACCTGTCGCAGCGGCAGGTAGGCCTCCGGCGCCAGCACCAGGATGACCAGTCCGATGTAGAGGTCCATCTCGCCGTGCACGAGCCGCATGCCGATCGTCACGGCGACCAGCGCCACCGACAGCGTCGAGAGCAGCTCCAGGGCGAAGGAGGAGATGAAGGCGATCCGCAGCGTCCGCATGGTCGCCTGCCGGTACTCGCCGGTGATACGCCGGATCGAGTCGGCCTGCGCCTTGGCCCGTCCGAACACCTTCAGCGTCGGCAGCCCGGCGACGACGTCCAGGAAGTGCCCGGACAGCCGGGACAGCAGCTGCCACTGCCGGTCCATCCGGGACTGTGTGGCCCAGCCGATCAGCACCATGAAGACCGGGATGAGGGGGAGGGTGCCGACGATGATGGCCGCCGAGACCCAGTCCTCGGTGACGATCCGCGCCAGCACCGCCACCGGCACGACCACGGCGAGGCCCAACTGCGGCAGATAGCGCGAGAAGTAGTCGTCGAGGGCGTCGACTCCTCGTGTGGCGAGCGCGACCAGCGATCCTGTCCGCCGTCCGCTCAGCCATCCGGGTCCGAGCGCGGCGGCCCGTTCCAGCAGCCGGCCTCGCAGCTCGGACTTGACCGCCGCACTGGCCCGGTGCGCGGCGAGTTCGGTGAGCCAGGAGACCAGCGCCCGTCCCCCCGCCACCGCCACCAACAGCAGCAGGGGAGTGCGCAGTTCACCGACCGACAGACCGTGCTGGAAGGCGCCGACGACCACCTCGGCGATGAGCATCGCCTGAGCGATGACCAGCGCCGCCCCGACGGCACCCAGACCCACGACCGCCACCATGAAGAGGCGGGTGGCGCGGGCGTATCGCAGCAGACGCGGATCGATCGGTTTCACGTGAAACACACCCTCTTCTCAGCGGGAACGGTGGGGCATGTTTCACGTGAAACATGCCCCGACCCGGGCACCCGGCTCGGACTCAGTGCGCGACGTCCGCCGCGATGTGCTGCGTACCGATCCGCTTGCGGAACACCCAATAGGTCCAGCCCTGGTAGACCATCACGACCGGCGTGGCGATCACCGCGCACCAGGTCATGATCTTCAGGGTGTACGGGCTCGACGAGGCGTTGGTGACCGTGAGGCTCCAGTCCTCGTTGAGCGAGGACGGCATGACGTTCGGGAAGAGCGTCAGGAAGAGCATCGCCACGGCGGCCGCGATGGTGACACCCGAGAACGCGAACGACCAGCCCTCACGCCCGGCCTGGTTGGCCACCAGGGCGGCGACCAACGCGGCCACCGCCACGACCATGGCGACCAGGCTCTTGGCGTCGCCGCTCTCGACCTGCGTCCACAGCAGGAAGACGAGCGCCGACGCGGCGGTCACGAGCCCGACCTGAAGCGCCATCTTCCGCGCCCGCTCCCGGATCTCGCCGACCGTCTTGAGCGCGGTGAACACCGCCCCGTGGAAGGTGAAGAGCGTGAGCGTCACCACCCCGCCGAGGAGCGCGTACGGGTTGAGCAGGTCCCAGACGGTGCCGACGTACTCGAAGTTCTTGTCGATCTTCACGCCGTGCACGATGTTGCCGAAGGCGACGCCCCACAGGAACGCGGGGAGCAGCGAGGTCCAGAAGATCGCGGTCTCCCAGTTGCGCTGCCAGTTCTCCTCGGGACGCTTGACCCGGTACTCGAAGGCGACACCGCGGACGATGAGGCAGACCAGGATGAGCAGCAGGGGCAGGTAGAAGCCCGAGAAGAGCGTGGCGTACCACTCGGGGAAGGCGGCGAAGGTCGCACCGCCCGCCGAGAGCAGCCAGACCTCGTTGCCGTCCCACACGGGGCCGATGGTGTTGATCAGCACCCGCTTCTCGGGCCGGTTCCGGGCCAGCAGCTTGGTGAGGACGCCGACCCCGAAGTCAAAACCCTCCAGGAAGAAGTAGCCGGTCCACAGGACGGCGATGAGCACGAACCAGACGTCGTGAAGTTCCATGACTCGATCCCCCTCGGCCTAGTACGAGAAAGCCATCGGCTTGTCGGCGTCACGGGTGTCGCCGCCGATCTTCGTGGGCGGGTTGAGGTCGGCCTCGGTGAGCTCGGGCGGGCCGGCCTTGATGTACTTCGCGAGCAGCTTGACCTCGACGACGGCGAGGATGGCGTACAGCGAGGTGAAGACGATCATCGAGGTGAGGACCTCGCCCTGGGAGACACCGGGGGAGACCGCGTCACGGGTCCGCAGGACGCCGTAGACGACCCACGGCTGGCGGCCCATCTCGGTGAAGATCCAGCCCCACGAGTTGGCGATCAGCGGGAAGCCCGCGGTGAGAACGGCGATGCGCCAGTACCACGTGGTCAGCTTCGGGCCGAGGGCCTTCTTGCCCCGGGGCAGCAGCACGAGATGCGGCACCTCGTCGTCGGCGACCCTCAGAGTCTGCGGCAGCAGGAACTTCTTGCGGGTCAGCCAGAGTCCGAGCAGGCCGATCGCGAAGGACGTCATGCCGAAGCCGATCATCCAGCGGAAGCCCCAGTAGGCGACGGGGATGTTGGGCCGGTAATCGCCGGGCCCGTACTTCTCCTGCTCGGCCTTGTTGATGTCGTTGATGCCCGGGACGTACGAGGTGAAGTCGTCCTTGGCCAGGAAGGACAGCAGACCCGGGATCTCTATGGCGACCCTGTTGTGGCCCTTGTCGACGTCGCCGACGGCGAAGACCGAGAAGGGGGCCGGCTTCTCGCCGTCCCACAGCGCCTCGGCGGCGGCCATCTTCATCGGCTGCTGCTCGTACATGATCTTGCCGAGGGTGTCGCCGCTGACCGCGGTCAGCATGCCACCGATGACGACGGTGACCAGGCCGAGCCGCAGCGAGGTCTTCATGTCGCTGATGTGCTTCTTGCGCAGCAGATGGAAGGCGGAGATGCCGACCATGAAGGCGCCGCCGGTGAGGAACGCCGCCGAGAGGGTGTGGAAGGCCTGGGCGAGCGCGGTGTTCTGGGTCAGGACCAGCCAGAAGTCGGTGAGCTCGGCCCTGCCCTTGGCCTCGTTGATCCGGTAGCCGACCGGGTGCTGCATCCACGAGTTGGCCGCGAGGATGAAGTACGCCGACAGGATCGTGCCGATCGAGACCATCCAGATGCAGGCCAGGTGGATCTTCTTGGGCAGCTTGTCCCAGCCGAAGATCCACAGACCGATGAAGGTCGACTCGAAGAAGAAGGCGATCAGGGCCTCGAAGGCGAGCGGGGCGCCGAAGACGTCACCGACGAAGCGCGAGTAGTCGGACCAGTTCATGCCGAACTGGAACTCCTGCACGATGCCGGTGACCACACCCATCGCGATGTTGATCAGGAAGAGCTTGCCCCAGAACTTCGTCGCCCTGAGGTACTTCTCCTTCTCCGTGCGCACCCAGGCGGTCTGCAGTCCGGCCGTGAGGGCGGCCAGCGAGATCGTCAGGGGAACGAAGAGGAAGTGGTAGACGGTGGTGATGCCGAACTGCCAGCGCGCCAGTGTCTCCGGCGCCAAAGCCAGGTCCACGTCGTCAGTCTCCTTAGGTCGCCGTGGTACGGCAGTTTGCCCCTTATGTCACACGCATCATTGGAGCAACCGGGACACGCTTGTGAACGCGTTCACATTCACAAGCCCAGTATGCCGTACTGGTTTTCGACGAAAGGCAGGGGGGTCGTGTCTCCTGCGTCACGTGAACGCACACGGCGGCCGCCTCAACATCTCGTTGAAGCAGCCGCCGTGCGGTAGGTCTTCTGCAGCGCTTCAGAGCTCCTTGCGGAACCCTTCCGCCGCCTTCAGGAAGATGTCGTTCGCCTCGGTCTCCCCGACGGTCACCCGCACACCCTCGCCCGGGAACGGCCGGACCACCACACCCTGCCGCTCGCACGCCGCGGCGAAGTCGGCCGTGCGCTCCCCCAGCCGCAGCCACACGAAGTTGGCCTGGGTCTCGGGCACCGTCCAGCCCTGCCCCCGCAAGCCCTCGACCACCCGGTTGCGCTCACACACCAGCGAGCCCACCCGGCCGAGCAGTTCGTCCTCGGCACGCAGCGAGGCGATCGCCGCGTCCTGCGCGAGCTGGCTGACGCCGAAGGGCACCGCGGTCTTGCGCAGCGCCGCCGCCACCGGCTCGTGGGCGATCGCGAAGCCGACCCGGAGACCGGCGAGACCGTACGCCTTGGAGAAGGTCCGCAGGACGCAGACGTTCGGCCGGTCGCGGTACAGCTCGACGCCGTCCGGCACCTCGGTGTCCCGGATGAACTCGCGGTACGCCTCGTCCAGCACCACGAGCACATCGCTCGGCACCCGGTCGAGGAAACGCTCCAGCTCGGCCCGCTTCACCACGGTGCCGGTCGGGTTGTTGGGGTTGCAGACGAAGATCAGCCTCGTCCGGTCGGTGACGGCGTCGGCCATGGCGTCGAGGTCGTGCACATCGCCCGGCGTCAGCGGGACCTTCACCGAGGTCGCTCCGCTGATCTGCGCGATGATCGGGTACGCCTCGAAGGACCGCCAGGCGTAGATCACCTCGTCACCCGGACCCGAGGTCGCCTGGACGAGCTGCTGGGCGACACCGACCGAGCCGGTGCCGGTGGCCAGGTGGGAGAGCGGGACACCGAAGCGCTCCGACAGCTCGTTCATCAGGCCTGTGCAGGCCATGTCCGGGTAGCGGTTGAAGGACGAGGCCGCGGCCGTGACGCTCTCCATCACGCCCGGCAGCGGCGGATAGGGGTTCTCGTTGGAGGACAGCTTGTAGGCGACCGGGCCGCCGGCCGCTGCGGGCTTGCCCGGCTTGTAGGTGGGAATCTCCTCCAGCTCGGCGCGCAGCTTGGGGCTCGTCTCGCTCACCGCAGTCCTCCTTGTGACCACCACCGGCTTCGAATGCTTCTTACCTTATGAGGATTCGGCGCCGCTGCGTACAGGCGGGACGCAAACCCCATCAGCCCCACTGGCATCAGGGGCATCACCGTACGAAGACAGACGAATCACAGGGCGCTCTCACATATATCTATGCGCCGGTGGCTCGCGCCGTGGCGCGCATCACCCGTGCAGGTGAGTTGAGACCTCTTCGAAACATCGGGAACTTGGCAGGCCCATGCGCGTCGACAAGTCACGTAGTGCCATTGGATCGTTCAACTCCCTTTCAATCAAAGGAGATTGACGGGGTATGACCATGCAGAAACGTGCCTGTCAACGCGTGCATATGCGCCCGCCCTACCCCACCGCATGAGCCCTACTATCGGCTCGCCATGACAGCAGCAGGGAAGCACCAGGTGAGCCGCGCGGAAACCTCACGTCGAGGCAGCCGGCCGGGTCGTGCGGGCATCAGAGACGTTGCCGCCGCCGCCGGAGTCTCCATCACGACCGTCTCTGACGCCCTCAACGGCAAAGGGCGGCTCCCGGACGCCACCCGCCGCCATGTCCGCGAGGTCGCCGACCGGCTGGGTTATCGCCCGTCGGCGGCCGCCCGAACCCTCCGTACCGGAAAGTCGGGCCTCATCGGCCTCACCGTGACGACGTACGGGGATGAACCTTTCACCTTCACGGAGTTCGCGTACTTCGCCGAGATGGCCCGGGCCGCCACCTCGGCGGCGCTCGCCCGGGGCTACGCGCTCGTCATCCTCCCCGCGACCTCGCGCCACGACGTGTGGTCGAACGTCGCCCTGGACGGGACGGTCGTCATCGACCCGTCCGACCAGGACCCGGTGGTCAGCGAACTCGTCCGGCAGGGGCTGCCGGTCGTCTCCGACGGCCGCCCGGCCGGCTCGCTGCCGGTCACCGCGTGGGTCGACAACGACCACGAGGCCGCCGTCCTCGGCATCCTCGACCACCTGGCCGACGCCGGCGCCCGCCGCATCGGCCTGCTGACGGGGACGTCGACGGACACCTACACCCATCTGTCCACCACGGCGTATCTGCGCTGGTGCGAGCGGGTCGGCCAGGATCCGGTGTACGAGTCCTACCCGGCGCACGATCCGTGCGCGGGCGCCGTCGCCGCCGACCGGCTGCTCGCCCGCCCGGACCGCCCCGACGCGGTCTACGGGCTGTTCGACCCGAACGGCACCGATCTGCTCGCCGCCGCCCGTCGCTACGGGCTGCGGGTACCGGACGACCTGCTTCTGGTCTGCTGCAGCGAGTCCACCGTGTACGCCAGCACCGAACCGCCCATCACCACGCTCTCGCTGAAGCCGAGGCGTATCGGCACGGCCGTGGTCCAGCTCCTCATCGACGCCATCGAGGGGGTCGAATCGGACCAACCGGTCGAGCAGGTGATACCGACGGAGCTGATCGTGCGTACTTCGTCCCAGCGCCGTCCTCCCCGGACGACCGTCAGTCCGCCCCGGTCGCCCGAGGAGAAGTAGGACGAGGGACGTCAGCAGGCGGCACAGGCCCTGCCCAATCGGGGCGAAAGCCGCGGTGAACAGGAGTCTTGCTCCGATTCACCACCCCTGGGTCATCACATGGCGCGATCCGCATTCCTATGATGGGCCCACGACACCGCGGGCCGCTGCGACCAGGCAGTCCGAAGCGGTGCAGATGCGGCGTGATGGTGGAGGGGTCTGATGACTCAGGGGGCCGGTCAGGGACCCGAGGCGGAGCGGACGGCGACGTTGCGCGACTTCCGGGTGCCCGCGTACGTCCACGAGACCGGCCCGTACGGCCACAGCGCGCACCCCGGTGACGTCGTACCGGCGCACGAGGCGGAGTACCCGGAGGGGTACACGCCCACCGAGCGCAACCTGCCGGTCGTCAACCGGGGTGACACGCTTCAGGTGGCCGTCGACCCCGCGGCGGTCCCGCAGGCCGTCGTCGGGCCGGGCGCGCTGTTCGTCGTCGGTGACGTCCACGGCTATCTCGACGAGCTGGTGGCGGCGCTCCAGGAGAAGGGCCTCGTCGACGCGGCCGGCAACTGGTGCGCGGGCACCGCCCGGCTGTGGTTCCTCGGCGACTTCACCGACCGCGGCCCGGACGGCATCGGCGTCATCGACCTCGTGATGCGCCTGTCCGCCGAGGCCGCCGCGGCCGGCGGCTACTGCAAGGCCCTCATGGGCAACCACGAGCTGCTGCTCCTCGGCGCCAAGCGGTTCGGCGACACCCCCGTCAACTCCGGCGCGGGCACCGCCACCTTCCAGGCGGCCTGGCTGCTCAACGGCGGGCAGAAGACCGACATGGACCGTCTCCAGGACCACCACCTCCAGTGGATGGCCCGCCTCGACGCCATGGAGGAGGTCGACGGGCACCTGCTCGTCCACTCGGACACCACCGCCTACCTCGACTACGGCGACTCGATCGAGGCGGTCAACGACACCGTCCGCGAGACGATCACGCGCAACGACGCGGACGAGGTGTGGGATCTGTTCCGCAAGTTCACCAAGCGCTTCTCCTTCCGCGACGAGGGCGGTGCCGACCATGTGCGGTCCCTGCTCGACACCTACGGCGGCACGCGGATCGTCCACGGGCACAGCCCGATCCCCTACCTGCTGGGCGAGGTCGGCTCGGAGGACGGCGAGGACTCGTCGGGTCCGCTGGTCGAGGGACCGCACGTCTACGCCGAGGGGCTGGCCATCGCGATGGACGGCGGTGTGACCATGGCCGGAAAGCTGCTGGTCCAGCAACTGCCGCTGGATATCTGAACGTTCACGGGGCAGCCGATCCCCCATGACGGACTGAGCAAGAAACGACGCAGGCCAGGGCCCAATTTCTGGAAACCCCCTGTCACCGTGTGCCGTCACCGCTCTACCATCGGCTTATCCGTAGCAGGCTCCCCTCCGTTTCTGCCCGACGGCTCACAGTCATGCGAGCCCCAAGCCCTACGGAGCATCGGGGGATGCACATGAACAGCGTTCCGCAGCACCTGCTGATCGAGGACCGCCAGGAGTACGAGCGGATCCTCGATGAGGCGCTGCGCTCCGCCCCACACCGCCCGGAACTGGCCGCTGTGGGACAGCGGCTCAATCCCGAGCAGCTGCGCACCATGGCGCTCAACGCCACGGCGATCATCACGGCGGCCGCGGCGACCGAATACCAGCACTACGTGAAGGTCCGCGAGGAACTGCGCCAGCCGGCGCCGTCCACCCCGTCGTCCGTCCGTGAAACCGGCTCCGCGGAGCCGGGCTCGGGCGCGGTGGGGCTCGCCGCCACCATGGGAGAGGTCGCCGAGACCGCCGGCGCGGGCGCCGTCGCCGTCGCCGCGGTCCTGACTCCTGTCCTCGCCGGAACCGCCGCGGCGATCTTCCTGCTGGTGGGGTACATCCTGAAAATGCTGGACCCCCAGCCGGCGTTCGCCCAGACGATGCTGACCACCGGTTGGGTGTTCGGCGCGGTGACCGCGGTCGCGATCCTGGTCGCCGCGGTCGGCCTCCTGCTCACCGCCCTGCGCAACCGGCCCTCGCTGGACACGGGGCCGTACGGCGAGCTGAGCGGGGAGGTGGCCCGGGCCAGGGAAGCCTGGCGCGAGGCCCTGCTGGAGCGGGGTGTCCTGCCCTTCCTGCGGGACGCGCTGGCCGACCCCGGCTCGGCGACCGCTCTGCACCGCCCCGCACGGCCCGCGCCGACCAGCCGTATGCCGAACCTCGGCTACGGCCGCCCGGGTTTCAGCAGCCCGGACGACGGCTCCACCAGCCCCCGGCCCAGCTTCACGAGCCCGGACTACACCAGCCCGGACTTCGGCGGCCCGGAGCACCAGCCGGAGTAACCCCCGGCTTGCGCCCCTCCCCGCGGGGAAACCCGCTTCCGGGGGCGCGCAAGCCGGTCGTCCGGCGCCGCACGGACACCGGACGACCTGCGCCTTCCCCACTCCCGACGGGCCTCGGCTCAGTCGGCGAGCGGCAGGTACACCCGGTTCCCCGCCGCCGCGAACTCCTTCGACTTCTGGGCCATGCCCTCCTCGATCTCCTCCTGGTTCCCGCCGTGCCGGCGGCGGATGTCCTGGGAGATCTTCATGGAGGACAGCCTCAGCCCTGAGAGGGACCGGAAGAATCAGATCAAATGATGCCGGCCTGGCCGGCGGCAGCAATCCAGGTCGGGAACTCGGACAGGATCCGGTCGTACAGCTCCTGGTCGGGGACTGTGCTGATGTCGTCCACAGCAAAGAATCCGACGTTGTCGACGCGACGGCCCGGCAGGGTGTCGAAGCGTTCCAACACTCCATAGTCGGACCGTCCCAGCCCCACGAACTGCCAGAAGATCGGTTCCTCAACGGCTTCCCGCAACTCTCGCTCGATCATGGCGTTGCGGTGGATGCCACCGTCGGAGAAGAACAGCACCAGGGTGGGGACAGCAGCAGGGGTTTCCTGGACATACGTGCGGACTTGGGCAATCGCCTTCTGTTCTTCGTTCTGGATACCCACCATCCGCATGTCGACCTGACCGGGTTCCAACCCTCTGCCAGGCTTCTTACTACGCCGGAAGAGGCTGATCTGTCCCACCCGGACGTGCAGTCGCAGCCATTCGGGAAGGTCCCCGAGTCGCAGATCAGGGAGGCGTGCCGCGTTGGAAGCGAACGTCCAGGCTTGCATGTCACCGTCATCGTCCAACTGCGCGGCCACCGCTGCCATGCGCTCCACGACATCGGCGACGACGCCCTTGGAATAGAGGAAAGACATCGATCCGGAGGCGTCCAGGACCAGGATGACGCGCGCGGTAACTCCGACTGCTCCATGCTTTCTCAGACTCACCGCCACCTGTTCCTTACGCAGGGACAGACGCTTGCGCATATCGACGGGCAGTTGTTCTTCGCCCTTGCTGAGGCGCGGGCCAGCAGATGCCTGGGCCGGGACAGGCGATGGCGAAACAGGTGCCGCCGGGAGCACGGACGCATCCGAGGACGCATCCTCAACGGTGATGCCGAAGTCGGTGGCCAGCCCAGCGAGCCCCGAGGCATAACCCTGACCGACTGCGCGGAACTTCCACTGCCCCGCCCGTAGGTACAGCTCACCGCCGATGAACGCGGTCTCCGTCTCGGCCTCCATGGGAAACCGTGCGATCTCAGTCCCGCTCACCGCGTCCAGGAGCCTCAAGGTCAGCCCAGGCACCTGCCCGAACGTTCCATCATCGGCCGAAGCGCACAGCACAACTCGCTCGACGGCGGGGTCAAGCAAGCGCAGATTGACCTCGACTGTGTCGGTGAGGACGCCATCAGCGCTCTGCTTTCCCAGGTGGGTCACAGCGTTCGACGCATGTTGCGGCTGGTTGTAGAAGACGAAGTCACCATCGTCGCGAACGCGTCCGGCACCAGTGAGCAGCAAGGCCGACCCGTCGACATCGGGCGCGTCAGGCTTTTCGTGCCAAACGAACTCGACGCGCACCGCACGATAATCGACAGGAAGGTTGGCGCCCTTGCCCAATGTTCTCGTCATGGGGGCAGTCTGCCCGCCGAAAGAGCAGGAGGGCAGACTTGCCGAGATCCCAGGGGAAGCGATGCCCCGAAGCGCCGAGGCATCGCACCCCGGTTCTCACTCCGCGAGTGGCAGGTACACCCTGTTCCCGCTGGCCGCGAACTCCTTCGACTTCTGCATCATGCCTTCGGCGACCTCCTCAGCCGTCGCCCCCGCAGCCGCCGTACCGCCGAACTGCTTTGTGATGCTTTGGCTAATCTTCATCGAGCAGAACTTGGGCCCGCACATGGAGCAGAAGTGGGCCGTCTTGGCCGGCTCGGCCGGGAGAGTCTCGTCGTGGAACTCACGGGCCGTGTCGGGGTCGAGGGCGAGGTTGAACTGGTCCTCCCAGCGGAACTCGAAGCGCGCGTCCGACAGCGCGTCGTCCCACTCCTGTGCGCCAGGATGTCCCTTGGCGAGGTCCGCCGCATGGGCCGCGATCTTGTAGGTGATGACGCCTGTCTTCACGTCGTCACGGTTGGGCAGACCCAAGTGCTCCTTGGGCGTGACGTAGCAGAGCATCGCCGTGCCCCACCACGCGATCATCGCGGCACCGATGCCCGAGGTGATGTGGTCGTACCCCGGGGCGATGTCCGTGGTCAGCGGGCCGAGCGTATAGAACGGCGCCTCCTCGCAGATCTCCTGCTGAAGGTCGATGTTCTCCTTGATCTTGTGCATCGGGACGTGCCCCGGGCCCTCGATCATGGTCTGTACATTGAATCGCTTCGCGATCGTGTTGAGTTCCCCGAGCGTCCTCAACTCCGCGAACTGCGCCTCGTCGTTGGCGTCCGCGATCGAACCCGGCCGCAGGCCGTCGCCGAGCGAGTACGTGACGTCGTACGCGGCGAGGATCTCGCAGAGTTCCTCGAAGTTCTCGTAGAGGAACGACTCCTTGTGGTGCGCGAGGCACCAGGCCGCCATGATCGAGCCGCCGCGCGAGACGATGCCCGTCTTGCGGTTGGCCGTCAGCGGTACGTACGGCAGCCGGACGCCCGCGTGAACCGTCATGTAGTCCACACCCTGCTCGGCCTGCTCGATGACCGTGTCCTTGTAGATCTCCCAGGTCAGTTCCTCGGCCTTGCCGTCCACCTTCTCCAGTGCCTGGTAGAGCGGCACCGTGCCGATGGGGACGGGGGAGTTGCGCAGCACCCACTCACGGGTGGTGTGGATGTTGCGGCCGGTGGACAGATCCATGACCGTGTCGGCGCCCCAGCGGGTCGCCCAGGTCATCTTCTCGACCTCCTCCTCGATGGAGGAGGTCACCGCGGAGTTGCCGATATTGGCGTTGACCTTCACCAGGAACCGCTTGCCGATGATCATCGGCTCGATCTCGGGGTGGTTGACGTTGGCCGGGAGGACCGCGCGGCCGGCCGCGATCTCCTCCCGGACGACCTCGGGGGCCACGTTCTCCCGCAGGGCCACGTACTCCATCTCCGGTGTGATCTCACCGCGGCGCGCGTACGCGAGCTGCGTGACCGCTCCGCCGTCGCGGCTACGGCGCGGCAGGCGGGGCCGCCCGGGGAAGACCGCGTCGAGGTTGCGGAGGTTGCCGCCCCGCGGCGAGGTGTGCTTGATGCCGTCGTCCTCGGGACGGGCGGGACGGCCCGCGTACTCCTCGGTGTCGCCGCGGGCGATGATCCAGTTCTCCCGGAGCGGAGCCAGACCCCGCCGGACATCGGTGTCGACCAGGGGATCGGTGTACGGACCCGATGTGTCGTACAGCGTGACCGACTGCCCGTTGGTGAGGTGCACCTGACGGACCGGCACCTGCAGATCGGGGCGCGAGCCCTCGACATACGCCTTGTGCCAGCCGATGGACTTCCCGACCTCCGCGGACTGTTCGCCCTGAAGGGGCTGTTCGTCCTGGCTGAAGGCAGGCGTGCGCGCGTCCTTGATGGTCATGAGACCTACTCCCTACGCCGGCATTACCCGGTAACAGGTTCGGCGGTCGACGCAGCGGCTTCCGTCTGCCGACGTTTCGTGTGGAACGTCACTCGCTGGTGACGATGTTCCACGTGAAACATCGCTGGGACGGAGGTCAGCGCCCTCTCAGCCCGGTGCTCCGAGCTCCCGCGTGTACAAAGGTGCCCCCACGCTAGCGTCAATTCGGGCGCGGTGAACAGAGGGCCCCTGTCGTTCTTGCGATGATCGGTCGGTGACCACGACACATCAGTCCCCGTTCCCACCGCCCGAGCCTCCTCGCAGGCCCGGTTCCGGAAACGGGCCCGGCAACAGACCCGGGCCCGCGGACGGGCAGGGCGACGGGTACGGTCCGGGCGCGGGCCCCGGCGACTGGCCCGAGCAGGGCAACGGCACAGGTGACTGGTTCGGACAGGAGCCCGGATCGGGCGGCCGGGCCGAGCAGGGGGCCGGTTCCGGCGGCCACGGGCACGACGCCGGTGGCGAGCACGGACACGGTCATGGGCACGGCCCCGGTTCCGGTGGCGGGGGCACCGGCGGCGGTGGTGGCGGACACGGTCACAGCCACAGCCACGGCCCGGCGGCCCCCGTCTCCAAGCACCTGCGCAAGGTCATCGCAGCGATCCTCATCCCCTTCGGCGTCGCCGTGATCGTCGGCCTCGTCGTGCTGTGGCCCGGGGGTGCGCCGGGTCATGAGCGCACCGGTGTCGGCTTCGACCGGCAGACCCAGCAGGCCACGGTCACCAAGGTCGTGAGCGTGAGCTGCAAGTCGGTCAACGCCTCGGGCGAGACCCCGACCGGCGACACCTCCACCGCCGAGGGCTCCTCCGCCCAGCAGCAGGCCGACGGCGACTGCAAGAAGGCGACGATCCGCGTCGACACCGGGGACGACAAGGGCCGTACGTTCACCGAGATCGTGCAGCCGGACCAGTCACGGCAGTTGGACCAGGGCGAGAAGGTCGTGGTCGCCTACGAGCCCTCCGCCCCCAAGGACCTGCAGTACTCGGTCACCGACGTGAACCGCCGGCTTCCCATGGCGCTGCTCGCCGGCATCTTCGCCCTCGCCGTCGTGGTCGTCGGGCGGTTGCGGGGCGTCATGGCGCTGGTCGCGCTGGCCATCAGCTTCATGATCCTGAACTTCTTCATCCTGCCCGCGATCCTGCAAGGCTCGAACCCGCTGGTCGTGGCCGTGGTCGGGGCGAGCGCCATCATGCTGATCGCCCTGTATCTGTGCCATGGACTGTCGGCGAGAACATCCGTCGCGGTGCTCGGCACACTGATCTCGCTGCTGCTGATCGGCGTGCTCGGCTCGCTGTTCATCGACTGGGCCGCGCTCACCGGCAACACGGACGACAACACCGGCCTGATCCACGGCCTGTACCCGTCGATCGACATGAGCGGTCTGCTGCTCGCCGGTGTCATCATCGGTTCGCTCGGTGTCCTCGACGATGTGACGGTCACCCAGACGTCGGCGGTCTGGGAGCTGCACGAGGCCAATCCGTCGATGGGCTGGCGCGATCTGTACCGCGCGGGCATCCGCATCGGCCGCGACCACATCGCGTCCGTCGTCAACACGCTCGTCCTCGCCTACGCGGGCGCCGCGCTGCCGCTGCTGCTGCTCTTCTCCATCGCGCAGAGCAGCGTGGGGACGGTCGCCAACAGCGAGCTCGTCGCCGAGGAGATCGTACGCACGCTGGTGGGATCGATCGGCCTGGTCGCGTCCGTGCCGGTGACGACCGCCCTCGCGGCCCTGGTGGTGGCGGCCGACCGGCCTCAACTCCCTGACTCCGGGACGGCGCCGGTGGGCGGGCGGCCGGCTCCGGCGGGAGCCCAGTCGATGTCGGCGGGCACCCAGCCGACCGCGGCACGAGGCGGGCGCGGGCGGCGGCGCAAGCGCTGACGCCGGCGCCCGTGCCGCCGTGAGAAGGGCTGTACGGCGGCGTACAGCCGCTGCGGCCTGCCCCGGGCCCCGCCGGAGGAGAAGCGTTCCTGCGCGAGCCCCACGCCCGCGCTGAAGCGTTACGCCCCCCTCATGGCCGTAACGCCTCAGCCCGCGCTCTGTTCCTCCGCCAGGATCCGGTCCAGGGCCTCCTCGAGGTGGGCGTCGAAATCGGCGAGCGCCCCCTCCTGGCCCAGCGGCACCAGCTTGTCGGTGCGGTCGAGGAAGGCGATGAGCGGCGCCGCCGAGGAGCGGAACAGCGCCTGGTCGACGCCGACCTGAAGGCGGATCAGGACCTCACCCAGCGTGTCCTCCTCGGCGGGCGCGATGCGCACATCCCCGTCCCCGCACGGCCGCCCCACGCCGTCGATCAGCAGCTCACGCCCGAAAGCCCAGGTCACCGGCGCGTCACCGGGCAGATGGAAGGTGAGCCGCACGGCGTAGGGATCGCAGGTCTCGTAGCGCAGCTCCACCGGGATGCGGAAGGCGAGCTCCTCGGACACGAGAAAGCTCATCATGACCTCTGCCTGTACCGACTCACCCATCGTCTACCCCGTCATCTGCCGTCGACTGGCCGGGAATGATCCCTTTGACTGTGGTGGAAGTTTGCTTAACGTACACGAGAGATCACAAGGAGTGAGTTTTCAGATACTGATAGAGATCGCCAGTGACCCCAGAAGGCGTCCGATCTCGCTCTGCAACTGACGGGTGGCGGCCGCCAGTCGGTCGGCCTGGTGGGCGGGCAGTGAGATGGCCATCGTCGCGGCGGTGGTGCCCATGGTGATCGGGATCGCCGCGCAGACCGTCCCCAGCGCGTACTCCTGCCGTTCGAAGACCGGTTCCATCCGTCGTGCCCGGTCCAGACGCCGTAGCAGCGTGTGGTTGTCCCGCACGGTGTACGGGGTGATGGCCTGCACGGGGTAGCGGTCCAGGTGGTCTCGGCGGGCGTCCTCGCCGAGCTGGGAGAGCAGGCACTGGCCGATCGCGTGCGCGTGCGCCGTCTCGCGGAAGCCGGCCCATTCCTCGACCGCCGGGTTGCCCGGGGTCTCGGAGACGCACATGACCTCGATCTCACCGTCCCGGTAGATCGCGTAGTACACGGGTACACCGATGGCGTCACGCCAGTGGGCCAGTGTCTCGGCGATCGTGCTGCGACGTTTCTCCTGTGCTCCGCTGCTGCTCAGCCGTTCGGCCGCCTCGCCGAGGAAGAACAGACCCTTGTCCCGGCGCAGGTAACCCTCGTGGACCAGGGTGCGCAGCAGGTGGTAGGCCGTGGGCAGGGCGAGGCCGGTCTCGCGGGCCAGTTGTTTGGCGGGGGCGCCGTGTTCGTGCTCGGCGACGGATTCCAGCAGGCGCATCGCGCGCTGCACGGAGCCGATGAGGGTCGTGGAGTGCGGTGACTCCGGGGAGTCGGCGGAGACCGCTCTCGGTGCCGGGTTCGATGCCGGTGCCGGGGGTGCCCCCGGGCGCGACCGGCTGGTGGCTGCGGGCTGCTCCGGCGGCCGGAGCCGGGGCTCCGGCGAAGGGACCACCGCCCGGACCGGTGCGGGGGCTGCGAGGCGTTCCGCGGGTGCGGTGTCAACCGTGGCCAAGGGTCACTCCCGAAGCGCGAGGGGGCCGCCCGTGCGGGGGGACACGGGAGGGGGTGTGCGCCGCTCGCGGGGGATCGTCCCCGCGTCGAATTCCGGACTTTAACCGTCCGCCACCGCTCGCACTCGACCTGGACCGAAACTTCCCCCACCCGAGGGAACCGGCGATTCCTGTTACCGGTCGCCGGCGCCGATCACCGGTGCCGCTCGCCGGTTGCCGTACGTGTCACCAGTCGCCGCGCGAGGAGGAACTCGACGTGAACTTGCGCACCACGTAGATCAGTCCGCCGACCAGGGCCACGAAGACCAGCAGCTTGAAGAGCAGTCCGATGACGAATCCGACGACGCTGGCTATCAGCCCGCCGAACACGACCAGGGCGATGACCGGCACCGCGATCCACTTCACCCACCAGGGCAGTCCCGCGAAGAAATCTCCCATTGCTCTCGTCCTTGTCTCTCTGCCCGTCGCTCGTGCCGGGTCCGGTGGAAGACCCGGGCTCGTGATGCCGGATCCCTCTGATGTCCTGCACTCGATGCTAGGGCGGGGAAGGGGCCCGGCGGGGGCCTCGCACCCCTTGTCCTCCCCTGACTGATCCCCTAGGGAATCCCGGGGTGCCGGGTCAGCTCTCGGGCGGAGAGAACACCACGAGGACTCGCAGGTCCTCGCTGATGTGGTGGAACTTGTGGGCGACACCGGCCGGTACGTAGACCACGCTGCCGCGCGCGACCTGGGTGGTCTCCATGCCCACGGTGATCGCGGCGCGGCCGCTCACAACGAAGTAGACCTCGTCCTGATTGTGCGGCTTCTGTGGATCATGTTCACCGGCGTCCAGCGCGTACAGCCCGACCGACATGCTCCGCTCACGCAGAAACTGCAGGTAGGCGCCGTCGTTGGCGGCGCGTTCCGCCTCCAGTTCGTCCAGCCGGAATGCCTTCATCGCCCTCGTCCGCCCTCGTCACACTGCTGATCGCCGATCTCTTCTGCCACGATCAGACACATGAAGAATTTCGTAGTCAAGACGATCGCCAACGCGGGCGCCCTGGCGGTCGCCGTCTGGCTGCTGGACAAGATCACCCTGACCGGTGACAGCACGGGCAAGAAGATCGCCACCCTGATCCTCGTCGCGCTGATCTTCGGCATCGTGAACTTCCTGGTCAAGCCGGTCGTCAAGCTTCTCAGCCTCCCGCTGCTGATCCTGACCCTCGGTCTGTTCACCCTGGTCGTCAACGCGCTGATGCTGATGCTGACCTCGTGGCTGGCCGACAAGCTCGACCTGAGCTTCCACGTCGACGGCTTCTGGACCGCGGTGCTCGGCGCCCTGATCATCTCGATCGTGTCCTGGGCGCTCAACGTCGTCCTGCCCGACGGGGACTGAGCCCCTCGTGACGTACCGCGTCTGCTTCGTCTGCACCGGCAACATCTGCCGCTCGCCGATGGCCGAGTCCGTCTTCCGCGCCCGCGTGGCGGAGGACGGGCTCGACGGCTCGGTCGAGGTCGACAGCGCCGGCACGGGCGGCTGGCACGAGGGCGACGGCGCCGACCCGCGCACCGTGTCGGTCCTCGAGGCGCACGGCTACGACGGCGACCACACGGCCCGCCAGTTCCAGCCGTCGTGGTTCTCCCGCCTCGACCTCGTCATCGCCCTCGACCACGGCCACCTCAAGGCCCTGCGCCGCCTCGCGCCCACCCCGCAGGACGCGGCGAAGGTGCGGCTCCTGCGCTCCTACGACCCGTCCGCGGGCGACGACCTCGACGTACCGGACCCTTATTACGGGGGGATGGACGGCTTCGAGGAGTGCCTTGAGATGGTGGAGGCGGCGAGCGAGGGTCTGCTCACCGCGGTACGCGAGGACATGGAAGGACGGGTGGCATGAGCGAGTCGACCGAGGGCAACGGCGAGGGCACGCGCGCGGTACGGGCGGGACTGCCCGAGCCGGTCAGGAACGAACCCACCCTGCCGGGCCCGGCCTTCGCCGCCCACTTCCATCTGCCGGGCGAGGTGGGCGGCCCGTACACCTACGGCCGGGACGAGAACCCCACCTGGACCCTCCTGGAGCGCGCCATCGGCGAGCTGGAGGCGCCCGGGCAGGGCGGCCTCCACACGCTCGTGTTCGCCTCGGGCATGGCCGCCATCTCCTCGGTGCTCTTCTCCCAGCTGCGCGCCGGGGACACGGTCGTCCTGCCGAACGACGGCTACCAGGTGCTGCCCCTGGTGCGCGCACAGCTGGAGGCGTACGGCATCGAGGTGCGGACCGCGCCGACCGGCGGCGACGCCCAGCTGGAGGTGCTGGACGGCGCGAAGCTGCTGTGGATCGAGACGCCGTCGAATCCCGGGCTCGACGTGTGCGACATCCGGCGGCTCGTCGAGGCGGCACACACGCGTGGCGCCCTCGTCGCCGTCGACAACACCCTGGCGACGCCGCTCGGACAGCGCCCCCTGGAGCTCGGCGCCGACTTCTCGGTGGCCAGCGGCACCAAGCAGCTCACCGGGCACGGAGACGTCCTCCTGGGATACGTCACCGGCCGCGACGGCGAGGCGATGACCGCCGTACGACGCTGGCGCAAGATCGTCGGGGCGATCCCGGGGCCCATGGAGGCCTGGCTCGCGCACCGCTCGATCGCCACGCTCCAGCTGCGGGTCGACCGGCAGAACGCGACCGCGCTCGTGCTCGCCGAGGCCCTGAAGGGACGCCCGGACGTCACGGGACTGCGGTATCCGGGACTGCCCGACGATCCCTCGCACAAGGTCGCCTCGCAGCAGATGCGGCGCTACGGGTGCGTGGTCTCCTTCACGCTGGCTTCGCGCGAGCGTGCGGAGCGTTTCCTCGACGCGCTGCGGCTCGTGGACGACGCGACGAGCTTCGGCGGAGTACGTTCCACGGCCGAGCGGCGTGGGCGCTGGGGCGGGGATGCCGTGCCGGACGGCTTCGTCCGCTTCTCGGTCGGCGCCGAGGACCCGGAGGATCTGGTGGCGGATGTGCTGCGCGCGCTGGACGAGTCGGCGCGCTGACGCCGTGTTCTGCGCGTCCGTGGGGATCCGGCTACGCACAACGGACGGTCCGAGCCTCCCCCCTCGTGGCTCGGACCGTCCTCGGTTCCGCGCGCGAAGAACCGCGCAAGCAAGGCTAGTTGACTCTGCGTCAGTGTCCAATCACAGTAGCGACAGCGACCTATCGACATATTTATAGTTGGGCGCGGCCGGGGGGCCGGGAGCAGGCACTGAAGGGGAGGGCGTGGCATGGATCTGGCCTTGTTGCGGACCTTCGTGACCGTGCACCGGGCCGGCTCCTTCACTCGCGCCGCCGCGCTGCTCGGCCTCTCCCAACCGGCCGTGACCTCGCAGATCCGTACGCTGGAACGGCAGTTGGGCCGCCCTCTGTTCCTGCGACAGGCCCGCGGGGTGACCCCGACGACCATCGGCGACGAGCTCGCCCACAAGGCCGCTCCGCATCTGGACGCCCTGGTGGAGATCACCGAGACCGGCCTCGACGACGAGTCCTCCTTACGAACCCTCCACCTCGCCGGGCCCCCCGAGTTCGTCGCTGAACGGGCCCTGCCCGCGCTCACCGAGCTGACCGGCGAGGACGGCCAGGGCTTCGCACTGCGAGCCTCCTTCGGGAACGCCGAGGAAACCCTGGAAGGGCTGGCCGCCGGGCATCACGATCTGGCCATCACCACGGCCCGTCCACGCGGCTCCCTGCTCACGGCGACTGCGCTCTGCGACGAAGTGCACGTCCTGGTCGCCTCCCCCCGCTGGGCGAAGCAGATCAGTACCGGGACCCTGCGCCGCAAGGGAGCGCCCGCCCTGGAGAACCTCCCGGTGATCGAGGTGCACGAGTCGCTGCCGTTCGTCTCGCGCTACTGGGCTGCCGTCTTCGACTCCCGTCCGGCGGCCCCCGGCACCGTCATCGTCCCCGATCTGCGCGCGGCGCTCGCCTGCGCGGCGGCAGGCGCCGGACTCGCGGTACTGCCCAGCTATCTGTGCGCATCGGCCCTGGAGCGCGGCGACGTCGTCGCCCTGCACCATCCGGCGGTTCCGCCCCTGCGGACGTACTTCCTGGTGGTCCGTACCGGCACGCTGGCGATGCCGCACATCGCGCGCGCTCACGACTGGCTGCTGCACGCGGCCACGGACTGGTGCTGACCTGTGCTTTTCCTGGGGTCACCGGGTGAGTTCGGCCGATGACCGTTCGCGATGTTTCACGTGGAACCAACCGGGCCACATTTCACCCATGACCGTCCGACCCGTGGTCAAGCGCACCGCACGTGCCGTTCTCCTGCATGGCGACGACCTGATCCTGATCAAGCGCACCAAACCCGGCATGGATCCCTACTGGCTCACGCCCGGTGGTGGAGTCGAGCCGACCGACGCGACCGTCGTCGACGCGCTGCACCGCGAGGTGTACGAGGAACTCGGCGCCAAGATCACTGACGTGGTGCCCTGCTTCGTCGACACCGTCGAGCACATCGGCGAGGACGCCGCCGCGACCGGGGTGAAGGTCCAGCACTTCTTCGTCTGCCGTCTGGAGTCCATGGACACCTCGCTGCGGCACGGTCCGGAAATCGACGAACCCATCGGTGAGTACGAGATCGTGCGGGTGCCGTTCACCCGTGTCGGGATCGCCTCCGTCCACCTCGTCCCGCTGTCCCTGCGGCACTACCTGGACGGGAACATCGAGGGCGTCCGTGCCATGCACGCCCCCGACCTGGGCTGAGATCAGTCCCCGATGACGACGAGCTCCTCCACGGAGTCGTGACGTATACGGCTCGACGGAATGCCGATGTCCCTCAGGGCGTCCACACCGCTGCGGATCATCCCGGGCGGGCCCGAGACGAAGGCGTCGAACTCGTTCCAGGGGCCGTACTGGCGGATGGCGTCGGGGAGCTGGACACGCGCCAGTTGGTCGATGACCGCGCGGACCGAGAGCCACGGGTGGGACTGCTGGAGCCTGAGCATGGTGTCGATGTCGTACAGATCGTGGTCGGTGCGGGCGCCGTAGAACACCTCGACCGGCCGGCGCTCGCCGTGTTCGGCCACGTCCTCGATCAGTGCCTTGATGGGCGCTATGCCGGTACCGCCGCCCAGACAGAGCAGTCCGCTGTCGGTGGTGTGGTCCACGGTCATCGAACCGGTCGGCGGACCGAGCCGGAGGATGTCGCCGGGCCGGGCGCGGTGCACCAGGGCGTTGGAGACCCAGCCCGCCGGGACGGCCTTCACGTGGAACGACAGCAGACCGTCGGAGCGAGGCGCCGAGGCGAAGGAGTAGTGCCGCCAGATCCGCGGCCACCACGGCGTCTCCAGGCTCGTGTACTGGCCGGCGAGGAACGGATAGGGCTGGTCCGGGCGGACGGTGACGACCGCGACGTCCGGCGTCCTGAGGTCGTGCGCCACGACCTCGGCGTACCACCAGGCCGGGGCACGCAGTTCGTCCGTGGCCGCCGCGTCGATCATCACCTGCGAGATCGTCGTGTACGTCCGGACCCAGGCCGCCTCCAGCTCCGGATCCCAGATGTTCTGGGCGTACTTGCTCAGCGCACCGATGAGGCACTCGCCGACGGCCGGGTAGTGCTCGGGCCGGGTGCCGTACTTGCGGTGGCCGCGGCCGAGGTTCTGCAGATAGTCGACGAGGACAGGGGTGTTGTCGATGTGCTCCGCCGCGGTGAGCAGCGCCTTGAGCAGCCGGTCCCGCTGGGTGTCCATCGCGGCGGGGAAGAGCGAGCGCAGGTCGGGGTGGCGGACGAAGAGGAGCGCGTAGAAGTACGAGGTGACCTTGTCGGCCACGGGGGCGACCTCCGCCATGGTCCGGCGGATGAGGATCGCGTCCGGAGAAGCCTGCTGGGCCTGTGCCGGGTTGGCGCGCTGCGGAGGCAGATGCTGGTCCGGGGGCGGGGGTTGCGTCGGCCCGTGGTTCGGTATCGCGTGCGGGGCGTGGGTCGCTATTGAGTGCGTCTGCTCGGCCGAGACAGGTGGCGCGGCGAGAGCGGGCGGTGGCGCCGGGGTGGGCTGCGGGGCGTGCTGTGCCGGTGGGGCCGTGTCGGAGCCCTGTGGGGTCCTGCCGACCGGGCGCAGTGCCGCCAGGCGGCTGCCCTCGGCCGACTCCTGCTCGCTGCCCGGTGTCGGCTCCGGCTGCTTGTGGGACGTGAACCAGCCGTCCCCGCCGCCGGAAGTGCCGTTGTCGGCCGACGCGGTGGTCGGAGCGTCCATGGTGTGCCTCGCCTCGAACATCTTTCGGTCGGTCTGCGCACTTCCTCGGTCGGAATGTGCCTGCTTTCCCCCGTAGACGGCTTGCTTTCCCCGTTCATGGCCCTGGCCAAAGCGGCCACATTCAACCCGTATCCACGCTCCATACGGACAAGTAAGGCGAGAGTGTGACATTGGCCGCAGTGCTCTCACCGCAGCCTCCCACCGTGTGGGGATGCCCGGCCGCATAACCGAAAACGCGGGTCTTCGATCTCTCCGTCCCATTAGGCTGCCGTGCCTTGTTCACGCTCCGGGCAGGGCATGTGCAAGGTCTGCGCACCTCACGCCGGACGAGAACCGGAGTCGACCCTACCGGTCAGCGCTCCGCACACAAATCCCCCCTCCCTCCCCCACGAATGAGGCGAGGAGCGAACCCTCAATTGCTTCAATTACCGTACGTGGCGCACCAATTCATAGGCATCCCACAGATCCCTGCCCGTGTAGGCGTGGGTCGCGAGACCGGACAGATGGCTGTCCGCATTGACCGCCACGGAGACCGGCACCGTGCCGAAGAGGTCCTTGTCCGAGGACGAGTCCCCATAGGCAACGCAATCGGCCCTGCTCACCCCGAACTCCTCGCACAGCCGGTCGGCGATCAGGACCTTGGCCGCGGCGCTGAGCACCCCGGCCGGATCCACCGGCTCGGTGAACGGCACGGCGGGAAAGCGCGATCCGTACGCCGCGTGGGCACCCCAGGTGGTGAGCCGCTCGACGAAGAAGGACGGCGAGAGCGATACGACGGCGCAGTAGTCGCCGTTCTCCCGGATCTCCTCCCAGACGTCACGTATGCGGGCCAGCCACGGAGCGCCCTCGAAAGCGGCCGCCACGTGGGCCTCGGTGAGCTCCGCCCACAGTTCACGCACCCGCGCGGCGTACTCGGGCGGCTCGATCAGCCCCGTCGAGATCGCCTGGTCGAGTGCCACGGTCTCGGCTTCCAGCCCTAGTTGCCGGGAGATCTCCACAGGCGAGGAAGTGCCGTACAGCAAGGTGCCGTCGAGGTCGAAGAGATGAAGTCTGGCCATGGTTCCCGAGGCTAGCCGGGCCGGATGAGGGCACCTCGGCGAGGATCCCAGAAGCGCTGTGCCGAGGACACCGCCGCTCATGTTTCACGTGAAACACGCACCGTCTGCCGAGGCGCCGTGCGGTCGGCCACGACATGGCCAAAACCTCGTACATCACACCGGAAACAGGTGGACGCCGAGGGCGCCCGTCAGACAGCCTGACCTGCGTGTCGACACCTTCCCTCGCTGATCTGCCCATCCGCCGACTGACGCTGCGCGATCTCGCCGCCTGCGCCGACTTGTCCGAGGACCGGGGGTGGCCGCGCGAAGAGCACAAGTGGGGCTTCCTCCTCACCTCCGGGAAGGGATACGGCATCGACGACCCCGACGGCGGCCTCGTCAGCGCCTGCGTCGTCACCGAGTACGGCCCGCAGGACCGCCCCGATCTGGGCGCCATCGGCATGGTCCTGGTCGCCGAAAGGCATGCACGCCGAGGCATCGGCCGCCGACTGATGCGGCACGTGATCGCGGCGATGAGCACCACCCCGCTGACCCTGCACGCGACGCCCAACGGCCGCCCGCTCTACGAGGAACTCGGCTTCAAGGTCACCGGCCGGGCGGAGATGGTGCGGGGCCGTTTCATGGCCGCCGGATACGAGCCCGCCGTCGCCACACGTGCGGCGACCGCGGAGGACCTCACCGCCATCCTCCGGCTCGACGCGGAGGTCTTCGGCGCCGATCGCACGCACATCGTGACGCGCCTGCCCGCCTTCGCCGACCAGTTGCGGGTCGCCGAGGAGAACGGCCGGATCATCGGGTACGCGGGCGCGTGGCCCAACATGGACAACCATGTCGTGGGACCGCTCATCGCCAGGGACACGGAGACGGCGAAAGCACTCATCGCCTCGCTGGCCGCCGACACCGACCTCAAGCTGCGTACCGACATCGACGTGCGGCACGAGGAGCTGCTGACGTGGGTGAAGGAGCGCGGGCTGGCGTCCGTTGCCTTCAACTCGGTCATGACCTACGGGATTTCGGAGTTGCCCGGTGACTGGAGCCGGCGGTTCGCGCCGGTGACGGTGGCGGCGGGGTGAGGGACGGCGTCGTGGCGAGAGCTTGCTGAGAGCAGCCGTAGGGGTGATGCCGGGTCCCGGTCGGGACCCGGCATCGTTCTGCGCGGCTCGAGGTGGCTGGTGCGGCTCGAGGTGGCCGGTCCGGATCAGTGGTGGACGGTTGCCCGCCGCTCAGCCGGTGCGGCCCCTGCCACGACCTCGCTGGGCGTGCCGGCCCGGCGCTCCAGGGCGGCCGAGAGCAGCGCGAGCCCCAGGGCGGCAGCGGCGAGGACGGCGCCCACCCAGCTCGGAGCGGTGTAGCCGAGGCCGGCGCCGATGACGAGGCCGCCGAGCCAGGCGGAGAGCGCGTTGCCGAGGTTGAAGGCACCGATGTTCACCGCGGAGGCGAGTGTCGGGGCACCGTGCGCCTGGTCGAGGACGCGCTTCTGGAGCGGCGGGACCGTGGCGAATCCCAGGGCGCCGATCAGGGCGATGGTCACGGCCGCGAGGACCTTGTTGTGCGCGGTGAGCGTGAAGAGCGCGAGAACGACGGCCAGGGCGCCCAGAGACACGTACAGCAGGGGCATCAGGGCGCGGTCCGCGTACTTGCCGCCGATGAGGTTGCCGCCGACCATGCCGAGGCCGAAGAGGACGAGCAGCCAGGTGACGGAGCCGTCGGCGAACCCGGCGACGTGGGTCATCATCGGCGCGATGTAGGTGATGGCCGCGAAGACACCGCCGAAGCCGAGCACCGTCATCGCCATGGCGAGCAGGACCTGGGCGTTCTTGAAGGCGGCCAGTTCGTGGCGCAGGTGCACGCCCTCCGGCCTGGGCATGTCGGGGACGAGCTTGGCGATGCCCACCAGGCCCAGGACGCCGAGCGCGGCGACGAGGGCGAAGGTGACGCGCCAGCCGACGGTCTGCCCGACGAGGGTGCCCAGTGGGACGCCCACCACGTTGGCGACGGTGAGGCCGGTGAACATCATCGCGATGGCCCCGGCCTTCTTGTCCGGGGCGACCAGTTCGGCCGCCACGACCGAGCCGATGCCGAAGAAGGCGCCGTGCGCGAGCGAGGCGACCACCCGGCCGATCAGCATGACGCCGAAGGCGGGGGCCAAGGCGGACAGCAGATTTCCGGCGATGAAGAGGCCCATGAGCAGCATCAGCATGCGCTTGCGGGAGACCTTGGTGCCGAGCACCGTCATCAGCGGAGCACCGAACATGACGCCGAGCGCATAGCCCGTCACCAGGAAGCCGGCCGTAGGGATGGAAACCCCGAAGTCACTCGCGACCTCGGGCAGCAAGCCCATGATCACAAACTCGGTGGTTCCGATTCCGAAGGCCCCGATCGCGAGAGCCAGGAGCGCGAGAGGCATGAGGGACTGCACCTTCCAGGTAATTGCAGGAGCGTCTTACAGTCGAAGACAATACTTGCAGACGCCTGATACTTGCAAGCGCCGACTATTGCGGCCCTGCTCTATCCTGGTTTCAGTCGTTCCGGGACGAAGGAAGCGCCGATGACAGCGACGGACCCCGCACTCACCGCCCTCGCACAGGGCTGGTGCGCCCTCTCCCTGCTGCACGGGAGGATCGAGGCCCATATCGAGCGGGCCCTCCAGGCGAAGCACGACCTCAGCGTGCGCGAGTACTCCCTGCTCGACGTCCTCAGCCGACAGCACGACGGAGACGGCGGCCATCTCCAGATGAAGCAGGTCGCCGACGCCGTCGTCCTGAGCCAGAGCGCCACCACCCGGCTGGTCACCCGGCTAGAGGACCGCCACCTGCTCACCCGCTACCTGTGCCCCACCGACCGCCGAGGCATCTACACCAACGTCACCGAGGCAGGTCTCCAGCTCCTCGACGAGGCTCGCCCGACCAATGACACCGCCCTGCGCGAGGCCCTCGACGAAGCGGCCAGGAACCCCGAACTGGCCCCCCTGGTCCGGGTCGTGGAGTCGCTGAGCGTGCCCGCATAGGCTGGCCGGCATGGGAGATCTTGAAATACGCCCTGCCGTCGCCGCCGATGTCCCCGCGATCGTCGCCATGCTCGCGGACGACCCGCTGGGCGCGCAGCGCGAGTCACCGGACGACCTCGCCCCCTACCTGACCGCCCTGGAGCGGCTCGTCGCAGACCCGAACCAGCACCTCGTCGTCGCTGTTCGCGAGGACCGCGTCGTGGGCACGCTCCAGCTCACGATCATTCCCGGGCTGTCCCGACGCGGCTCCACCCGGTCGATCATCGAAGGCGTCCGCGTCCACGCCGACGAGCGTGGCAGTGGCCTGGGTACGCAGCTCATCGAGTGGGCGGTCGATGAATCACGGCGCCAGAACTGCCAGTTGGTGCAGCTGACCTCCGACGTCAGCCGCACCGACGCCCATCGCTTCTACGAGAGGCTGGGCTTCGAGGCCTCGCACGTGGGCTTCAAGCTGCCGCTCTGAGGCTCAGGCCCACCTTCCCGGCCCATGGGGGCTTGTTTCACGTGAAACAAGCCCCCACCGCTCAGCCGATACCGCGCCACCCCTCCGGATCCACCCCACCCGGCACGGGCGAGCCCTCCTCGTACGGCTGACGCGTGAACACGAACGAGCCGAGGTCCAGATGGCTCACACCGCCGTCAGGCCGTCGTACGGCCCTCAGAAGCTCTCCGGCGAAGTAGCCCTCAAGGCCGGTCCACGTGCCGTCACCGTTCCCGCGGAAACGTGAGCGGCGGCCGATCCCGCTCAACGGATCCAGCGAGACACCGCCCCCGGTCGTCAGCCGCAGGGCGAACGCATGCGTCCCCCAGTACCACGGCCCCGCCAACTCCAGCACAGCCGCGTCGACTTCGGGCAGAGGACGCCACGGTTCGGGAATCCGCGGCTCGGCCTCCGCGACGATCCGTACGAGGTCGGCGCCCACGGAACCCAGCAGTGGCCCGGAGGTGCAGTTGGCCAGCACCACCGCGGCCACGTCGTCCGCCACGCTGATGGTGAGGTTGGCCAGGAATCCCGGCAGGGACCCCGAGTGCCCGACGAGCAGTCGGCCGTCCCGGCTCTGTACCTGCATCCCCAGACCGTACGTCGCACCGTCCACGACATCCGCAGCCTCGGCCGGAGCCGCGGGCGTCCGCATCTCCCGCACCGTCTCCGCGCTCAGCACCCGGTCGTCGCCCTTCGCCAGGAAGGCCGCGAACTTCGCCAAGTCGCCGGTTGTGGACCAGAGTTGGCCCGCCGGCGCCATCCGGCCGAGGTCCTCGGTGGGCTCCGGAAGCATCACATCGGCCCAGGGATGCACCGCCCAGCCACCCGCGTGCGGCGCCCGGGGCTGGGCACTCGTGCTGTCGAGGCCCAGGGGTTCGAGCACTTCGCGCCGGAGGACGTCCTCCCATGCGGCGCCGCGCAGCTTCTCGACCAGCGCGCCCAGCAGGGTGTAGCCGGGGTTCGAGTAGTGGAAGCGACGGCCGCCCGGATGCAGGAAGGGCTGTTCGCCGAGCACGTCGGTCAGTTCGGGGCGCAGCGAGCCCGGGCTGCGCTCCCACCACGGCCCCGGTGACTCGGCCGCCAACCCGGCCGTGTGCGCGAGGAGTTCGGCAAGGGTGGCCTCTCCCGCGCCGGTGCCGGGCAGATGCTTCTCCAGCGGGTCGCCGAGGTCGAGCAGTCCCTCGTCGCGCAGCCGCAGCACGAGGACGGCGGTGAAGGTCTTGGTGATCGAGCCGATCCGGTACTGCACGTTCTCGTCCGGCCCGTGCCCGTCCACCGACGTTCGCGAGCCGTGCCAGACGGCCCGGCCGTCCCGCACGACCGCCGCGACCAGGGATGGCGTACGTCCCTCGGCCTGGGCGACGGCGATGCGGTGCAGCAGCGCCCGGCGCGTGCCGGGAAGCAACTCTTCCTGAGATGTCGTCATGGGCTCAGTCCACCCCGCGGAACCCCGCGGCGTCGAACGCTTTGGGCCCGGCGCGGGCGGCTCAGGTCTGGGCCATGTCGACGAAGCGCGAGTAGTGGCCCTGGAAGGCGACCGTGATCGTCGCCGTCGGGCCGTTACGGTGCTTGCCCACGATGATGTCGGCCTCGCCGGCGCGCGGCGACTCCTTCTCGTAGGCGTCCTCGCGGTGCAGCAGGATCACCATGTCGGCGTCCTGCTCGATGGAGCCGGATTCACGCAGGTCGGAGACCTGCGGCTTCTTGTCGGTGCGTTGCTCGGGGCCACGGTTGAGCTGTGAGAGCGCGATCACCGGGACCTCGAGTTCCTTGGCCAGGAGCTTGAGGTTACGGGACATGTCCGAGACCTCCTGCTGACGGCTCTCGGAGCGCTTGCCGGACTGCATCAGTTGCAGATAGTCGATGATCACGAGCTTGATGTCGTTGCGCTGTTTCAGCCGACGGCATTTCGCGCGGATCTCCATCATCGACAGGTTCGGGGAGTCGTCGATGTAGAGCGGCGCGGCCGAGACCTCGGGCATCCGTCGGGCCAGCCGCGTCCAGTCCTCGTCCGTCATGGTGCCGGAACGCATGTGGTGCAGGGCCACCCGCGCCTCGGCCGACAGCAGACGCATCGCGATCTCGTTGCGCCCCATTTCCAGGGAGAAGATGACGCTCGGCAGGTTGTTCTTGATCGACGCCGCCCGCGCGAAGTCCAGCGCCAGCGTGGACTTACCCATGGCGGGGCGGGCCGCGATGACGATCATCTGACCCGGGTGCAGACCGTTGGTGAGCGAGTCCAGGTCCGTGAATCCCGTCGGCACACCGGTCATCTCGCCCGTGCGGGAGCCGATCGCCTCGATCTCGTCGAGCGCGCCCTCCATGATGTCGCCGAGCGGCAGATAGTCCTCGCTGGTGCGCTGCTCGGTGACCGCGTAGATCTCGGCCTGGGCGCGGTTGACGATCTCGTCGACGTCGTCGTCGGCCGCGTATCCCATCTGGGTGATGCGAGTGCCGGCCTCGACCAGACGGCGCAGGACCGCGCGCTCGTGCACGATCTCCGCGTAGTACTCGGCATTGGCGGCCGTCGGCACCGTTTGGACAAGGGTGTGCAGATACGACGCGCCGCCGACCTTGTTGATCTCACCGCGCTTGGTCAGCTCGGCCGCGATCGTGATCGGGTCGGCCGGCTCGCCCTTGGCGTAGATGTCGAGGATCGCCTGGAAGATCGTCTCGTGCGCCGGCTTGTAGAAGTCGTGTCCTTTGATGACCTCGACGACGTCGGCGATGGCGTCCTTCGACAGCAGCATGCCGCCGAGGACGGACTGCTCGGCGTCGAGGTCCTGCGGCGGGACACGTTCGAAGGACGTACCCCCGCCGTCCCATTCGCCGCTCTCCCGGCCGCGGTCGTGCTGGTCGTCGCGACCTCGGCCACCCTCGCCGCGGCGGCGCGAGGCAGGCAGACGATCACTGGGACCGCTGTCGGCCCACGGATCGTCCAAGGGCTCGGAAATGCTCACCGAGCCACCTCCTCCCGTCCGCGGAGCGGACCTCGCCGTGCTTCTCTGTTCTACGGCACGGCACTGACAAATGAGAGGCCCAACTCCGGTTCTGGCGCGTCGGTTTTGTGATGGTTTCCGGGCCGACAGACGGAGCGGGCGCCGGACCACGGTAGGCCCGACGGCACCGTCAGCCAATCTGGTTATCCACAGGCCATGTGGACGACGGCCCCGATGCTGTGGAGAACTCCCCGAAACCTGTGCACGACCCGGTGGACAGGCCTGTGAACAAGCTCGCGGTTCTCATCCGGGACCAGCCCTGACCTGCGCTCTTCCCATCCACCGGCTGTGCAGAAGAAAAACTTTCCCAGTCGGACCAAGATCACATCGAACGGCACACGAAAGCACACGCGACAACCAGGCGAGTAAGGGTCATTAACACATTGCATCGCTTACCTGTGGACGATTAGATTGGTGCTCATGACACATGCTCCGGCGACCACGCGCGCCACACGGCGACAGCATGACCGAGAGATCGTCGCTCTGGCCGTCCCGGCCTTCGGGGCGCTCGTCGCCGAGCCGCTCTTCGTCATGGCCGACAGCGCGATCGTGGGCCATCTCGGCACCGCGCAACTCGCGGGACTGGGGGTTGCCTCCGCCCTCCTCATGACAGGCGTCAGCATCTTCGTCTTCCTCGCCTACGCCACGACCGCGGCCGTCGCCCGACGCGTCGGCGCCGACGATCTCCCGGCCGCCATCCGGCAGGGCATGGACGGTATCTGGCTGGCACTCCTGCTCGGCGCCGTGGTCGTCGCCGTCGTCCTGCCCACCGCACCGGCTCTGGTGGAACTCTTCGGCGCCTCGGACACCGCCGCCCCGTACGCGACCACCTATCTGCGGATCTCCTCCCTCGGCATCCCGGCCATGCTCGTCGTCCTCGCCTCGACCGGAGTCCTGCGCGGACTGCAGGACACGAAGACACCGTTGTACGTCGCCGTCGGCGGCTTCGTCGCCAACGCCGTCCTCAACGTGTGGCTCGTCTACGGCGCCGACCTCGGCATCGCCGGCTCCGCCTGGGGCACCGTCATCGCCCAGTTCGGTATGGCTGCCGTCTACCTCGTGGTCGTCGTCCGCGGGGCCCGCGCCCACGGCGCCTCGCTGCGCCCCGACGCCGCAGGTATCCGGGCTTCGGCGCAGGCAGGCGTCCCCCTTCTCGTCCGCACCCTCTCGCTCCGCACGATCCTGATGATCGCCACGGCCGTGGCCGCCCGTCTCGGCGATGCCGACATCGCGGCCCACCAGATCATCCTGTCGCTGTGGAGCCTGCTCGCCTTCGCCCTGGACGCCATCGCCATCGCAGGACAGGCCATCATCGGTCGCTACCTCGGCGCCGGCGACGTCCAGGGCGCCCGCGAGGCATGCCGCCGCATGGTGCAGTGGGGCATCGCGGTGGGTGTGATACTCGGCCTCGTCGTCGTGGCGGCCCCTCCCGTATTCCTTCCGCTGTTCACGAGCGACTCCGTGGTGAAGGACGCGGCACTGCCCGCTCTCCTCGTGGTGGCGCTCGCCCAGCCCATCTGCGGGATCGTCTTCGTTCTGGACGGCGTCCTGATGGGAGCGGGCGACGGACCCTACCTCGCCTGGGCCATGGTCCTGACCCTGGCGGTCTTCACGCCCGTGGCCCTGCTCATTCCCGTGCTCGGCGGAGGCCTCACCGCGGTCTGGGGAGCGATGACGCTGATGATGGCGGTGCGCATGCTGACCCTCTGGCTGCGGTCCCGCTCGGGCCGCTGGATCGTCACCGGAGCCACGCGCTGAACCGAGGACCCGGCTGAACCAGGCGTGCCTACGCTGACTGTTTCACGTGAAACAGAGGGTTTCACGTGAAACACACCTCGGTCCGCGCGCACGCAAGAAGGGCCGCACCCGATGGGTGCGGCCCTTCTCAGCTGCTCAAACCGAGCGCAGCGTCACGCAGCGACGACCTCGATGTTGACCTTGGCGGCCACCTCGGGGTGCAGACGCACGGACGTCTCGTGGGCGCCCAGCGTCTTGATCGGCGAACCGAGCTCGATGCGGCGCTTGTCGACCTCGGGGCCACCGGAAGCCTTGATCGCCGAGGCGATGTCGGCCGGGGTGACGGAACCGAAGAGACGACCGGCGTCGCCGGAGCGAACGGCCAGACGAACCTTGACGGCCTCGAGCTGGCCCTTGACCTGGTTGGCCTGCTCGATGGTCTGGATCTCGTGGATCTTGCGAGCACGACGGATCTGCTCGACGTCCTTCTCGCCACCCTTGGTCCAGCGGATAGCGAACTTCCGCGGGATCAGGTAGTTGCGAGCGTAGCCGTCCTTGACGTCGACGACGTCGCCCGCGGCACCGAGGCCGGAGACCTCGTGGGTAAGGATGATCTTCATTGGTCGGTCACCCTTCCCTTATCGCGCGGTGGAGGTGTAGGGCAGCAGCGCCATCTCACGGCTGTTCTTGACGGCCGTGGCGACGTCACGCTGGTGCTGCGTGCAGTTGCCGGTCACGCGGCGGGCACGGATCTTGCCGCGGTCGGAAATGAACTTCCGCAGCATGTTCGTGTCCTTGTAGTCCACGTACGTGACCTTGTCCTTGCAAAAAGCGCAGACCTTTTTCTTAGGCTTGCGCACAGGCGGCTTCGCCATGGTGTTTCTCCTGTGTGATCAAGAAGTGTGGGTGCGACCCACCCTCGGCCCGGAGGCCTAGAAGGGGGGCTCGTCCGAGTAGCCGCCGCCCTGCTGGCCGCCGCTGGGGCTTCCACCCCAGCCGCCGCCACCGCCGCCGCCCTGGTTGCCACCGGCGGGAGCGCCGGTCGCCCACGGGTCGTCGGCGGGAGCGCCGCCGCCCTGCTGGCCGCCGCCGGAGTTTCCACCCCAGCTGCCGCCGGCCTGGCCGCCGCCACCGCCGCCGCTGTAACCGCCCTGGCCACCCCGGCCGGCTCCGCCGGCAGTCTTGGTGACCTTGGCCGTGGCACTGCGCAAGCTGGCGCCGACTTCCTCGACGTCCAGCTCGTAGACCGTGCGCTTGACGCCCTCACGGTCCTCGTAGGACCGCTGCTTCAGCCGGCCCTGCACGATGACGCGCATGCCTCGCTGGAGCGACTCCGCGACGTTCTCCGCCGCCTGACGCCAGACCGAGCAGGTCAGGAACAGGCTCTCGCCGTCCTTCCACTCGTTGGTCTGACGGTCGAAGGTGCGGGGGGTGGACGCGACACGGAATTTCGCGACCGCCGCACCGGAGGGGGTGAAGCGCAGCTCGGGGTCGTCGACAAGATTGCCGACGACCGTGATGACGGTCTCGCCTGCCATGGGGAACCTCTCGGCGGGTTTGCTGCTCTGGCTGCTTGGTTGCTGCTACTCGAATCCCGAGATCAGCTGAGCGGGAGGCTCAGTGGGTCTCGGGGCGGAGGACCTTGGTCCGGAGGACCGACTCGTTCAGGTTCATCTGGCGGTCGAGCTCCTTGACGACCGCAGGCTCGGCCTGCAGGTCGATGACCGAGTAGATGCCCTCGGGCTTCTTCTTGATCTCGTACGAGAGCCGACGACGGCCCCAGGTGTCGACCTTCTCGACCTTTCCGTTGCCCTCACGGACGACGGAGAGGAAGTTCTCGATCAGGGGGGCGACAGCGCGCTCCTCCAGATCGGGGTCGAGGATGACCATCACCTCGTAGTGACGCATGTGGAACCCACCTCCTTTGGACTCAACGGCCACGGTCGTTCCGTGGCAGGAGGGTTGTAATGCGTACGCAAAGGTATCGGCAGCCACTGACAATCGGGGCTTCCTCGCGGTAGTCCCGGTCGTGGCATGGGCAGACACCAGTGCAGACGGTACAGAGTACCCGCACCATGGCTTCCGGTTGAAATCCGGCCGCCAGGAACGACAATCTGTACACATCGGGTGTGTATGGCGCTACGATGCGCCGCCTTTCGCAGGAGGTGCCCTATGGCACAAGCATTGCGACCCAACACCGTCGGAGGCCTGTTCGCCACGGACGGCAAAGCCCACCCCCTCCAGGACACCCTGCTCGCGGTGACCCTGGTCCTGGGGCTCACGTCGTTCATCACGGCGATGTTCCACAGCCTTCACCTCATCAGCTCCTGGACCGGACTGGTGGGGATCCTCGTCGGCGCGTACGGCCAGTGGATCTCGGAGACGACCCGTGAACGCTTCGGACTGATCCTCGGTCTCGGCGCCTCGGCGATCGGCTTCTTCCTCGGCATGGCGCACGGCGGCCTCTTCGGCGGACTCATCAGCTGACGCCTAGGGCACCGTCCCCTCAACAGCACACAAAGCACCGCGGAACGCCTCGACGGCCCACCGGCCGGGGCGCAGGTTCCGTACGCCCAGTCGGGGCGCTCGCCAGGCGCAGTAGGCTTCGGCGCGAGAGCCGGAGCCCCTGTACCCATGGGGACACACCAGCCCGAGGAGCGCCCCGAATGAGCCTGACCCTGAGGACAATCAGCCGCGAGCAGCATCTGGCATACATCCAGAGCCTGCCGTCGGCTAGCCACATGCAGGTTCCGGCCTGGGCAGACGTCAAGGCGGAGTGGCGCTCCGAGAGCCTCGGGTGGTTCGACGACAAGACCGGCGAGCTGGTCGGTGCGGGCATGGTCCTCTACCGGCAGCTCCCCAAGATCAAGCGGTACCTCGCCTATCTCCCCGAGGGCCCGGTCATCAACTGGTTCGCGCCGAATCTGACCGACTGGCTGGAACCGATGCTCGCGCACCTCAAGCACCAGGGCGCCTTCTCGGTGAAGATGGGCCCGCCGGTCATCATCCGGCGCTGGGAGGCCACCTCCATCAAGGCCGGCATCCAGAACCCCGACGTGAAGCGGCTGCGCGACATCGAGGCCGACTTCATCGAACCGCGCGCCTTCGAGGTCGCCGACAAGCTCCGTCGCATGGGCTGGCAGCAGGGCGAGGACGGAGGCGCCGGCTTCGGCGACGTCCAGCCCCGCTACGTGTACCAGGTGCCGCTGGCGAACCGGTCCCTGGAAGAGGTCCACAAGAACTTCAACCAGCTGTGGCGCCGCAACATCAAGAAGGCCGAGAAGGCCGGTGTCGAGGTCGTCCAGGGCGGTTACCAGGACCTCGAGGAATGGCAGCGGCTCTACGAGATCACGGCCGTGCGTGACCACTTCCGGCCCCGCCCGCTGTCGTACTTCCAACGCATGTGGACGGCCCTCAACAACGAGGACCCCAACCGCATGCGGCTCTACTTCGCCCGCCACAACGGCGTGAACCTGTCGGCGGCGACGATGCTGATCGTCGGCGGACACGTCTGGTACTCCTACGGCGCCTCCGACAACATCGGCCGTGAGGTCCGGCCCTCGAACGCGATGCAGTGGCGGATGCTGCGCGACGCCTACGCGCTCGGCGCGACCGTCTACGACCTGCGCGGCATCTCCGACTCGCTGGACGAGACCGACCACCTCTTCGGCCTGATCCAGTTCAAGGTCGGCACGGGCGGCCAGGCCGCCGAGTACCTCGGCGAGTGGGACTTCCCGCTGAACAAGCTGCTCCACAAGGCGCTCGACATCTACATGTCGCGCCGCTGAACCCCGGCTGTTTGCTTCGATAGCTTCGACACGTTCGTTCGCTTCCATACCTCTGATACACCGCAGCCACGAGAAAGGTTCCAGGTCCGGCCATGGCGCTCACGCTCTACGTCGACACCGCGCGCTGGCGTGCGCACCACAAGCACGTGCAGGACCAGTTCCCGGGTCTCGTCCCGGTCTGCAAGGGCAACGGCTACGGCTTCGGGCACGAGCGGCTGGCGGAGGAGGCCACGCGGCTGGGCTCGGACGTCCTCGCGGTCGGCACGACGTACGAGGCCGCGCGCATCAAGGACTGGTTCGGCGGCGACCTGCTGGTGCTGACGCCGTACCGGCGCGGCGAGGAGCCCGTGCCGCTGCCGGACCGGGTCATCCGTTCGGTGTCGTCGATCGACGGGGTCTACGGCCTCGTGGGCGCCCGCGTGGTCATCGAGGTGATGTCCTCGATGAAGCGTCACGGCATCAGCGAGCAGGACCTGCCGCAGCTGCACTCCGCCATAGAGAACGTCCGTCTCGAGGGCTTCGCCATCCATCTGCCGCTGGACCGTACCGACGGCTCGGACGCCGTCGAGGAGGTCATCGGCTGGATGGACCGGCTGCGTGCGGCGCGTCTGCCGCTGCACACGATGTTCGTCAGCCACCTCAAGGCCGAGGATCTCGCCCGGCTCCAGCAGCAGTTCCCGCAGACCCGCTTCCGTGCCCGCATCGGCACGCGGCTGTGGCTGGGGGACCACGAGGCCACCGAGTACCGCGGAGCGGTCCTGGACGTCACTCACGTGGCCAAGGGCGACCGGTTCGGCTACCGCCAGCAGAAGGCGGCCTCGGACGGCTTCCTGGTCGTCGTGGCGGGCGGTACGTCGCACGGGGTGGGCCTGGAGGCCCCCAAGGCGCTGCACGGCGTCATGCCGCGTGCCAAGGGCGTGGCCCGCGCCGGCCTCGCCACGGTCAACCGGAACCTTTCTCCGTTCGTCTGGGGCGGCAAGCAGCGTTGGTTCGCCGAGCCGCCGCACATGCAGGTGTCGATCCTGTTCGTCCCCTCCGACGCCCCGGAGCCGAAGGTCGGCGAGGAACTGGTGGCCCATCTGCGGCACACCACCACACAGTTCGACCGCATCGTCGACCGCTGAGCGTCGTACGGACGACTGAAGAGCCGTACACAGACAGCCGAAAGGCCGTACACGGGCCTCCCGTGTACGGCCTTTCGCGTGAGTCGGTCACGCCTTGTTCGCTCAGAGCGAACGGTCTGGGGAAGAGGCCGGATCGCCCCACTCCACCTGCGGCCCCCCGAAGTGGGCGGCGTGGCGCGGGGGATGAGCCGCGGGGCCCAGGACGAACACGTCCTCCGCGCCGTCGAGCACGCCCCCTGAGGGGTCGTCGTCGCCGGCCCGGCGCACCACGTCCCGCTCCGGCATCCAGATGTCGCGCACCACCACGGCACACAGGTACAGCGTCCCGAGCAGGTGCAGCCCGATGGCCCAGTGATAGCCGTCCTGGGGCAGGCCCTTGTGGGCGTCCGCGCTGGTCGTGTACGCGAGGTACATCCAGATCCCCAGGAAGTACGCCACCTCGCAGGCCTGCCAGATCAGGAAGTCCCGCCACTTGGGCCGCGCCAGTACGGCGAGGGGGATGAGCCACAGGACGTACTGCGGCGAGTAGACCTTGTTGGTGAGGATGAACGCCGCGACGATCAGGAAGGCCAGCTGGGCGAAGCGTGGCCGGCGCGGGGCGGTCAGGGTGAGCGCGGCGATGCCGACGCAGGACAGCAGCACCAGCAGCGTGGCGAGCGTGTTGACCGTTTCGGTGCTCAGCGGGTCGGTCGAGTTCTGGGCCAGGATCAGCCAGAAGGACCCGAAGTCGACGCCCCGTTCCTGGCTGAACTCGTAGAACTTCGACCAGCCGTCCCAGGCGAGGAGCATCACCGGAAGGTTCACGACCAGCCAGGAGACGGCGGCACCTCCCAGTGCCTTTCCGAAGTCCCGCCACTTGCCCGCGCGCCAGCACAGCACGAACAACGGACCCAGGAGAAAGACGGGGTAGAGCTTGGCGGCCGTGGCAAGACCCAGCAGGACACCGAAGGCGAGAGAGCGGCCCCGCGACCACATCAGCATCGCCGCGGCCGTCAGGGCGACCGCCAGCAGGTCCCAGTTGATGGTGGCGGTCAGCGCGAAGGCGGGCGCCAGGGCGACCAGCAGACCGTCCCAGGGCCGCCGGGCGTGCGTACGGGTCACGCACACCGCGATGACGGCGGCGCACGCCATCAGCATCCCGGCGTTGACCATCCAGTACCACTGCTCCTGGTCCTGGATGCTGCCGCTGCCGGGCGTGAGCCAGGAGGCGACCTCCATGAACACACCGGTCAGCACCGGGTATTCGAGGTACTCCATGTCGCCGTTGAGCTTGTCGAAATACGGCACGAGCCCGTCGGCGAAGCCGCGCCCCGCGTAGAGGTGCGGGATGTCCGAGTAGCACGCGTGCGTGTACTGCGAGCTGGCGCCGAAGAACCAGCCACCGTTGTAACAGGGTGCCTTCTGGACCAGACCGAGGGCGAACATCCCGATCGCCACGAGCGCGATGATGCGCACGGGAGTCCACCAGGACGTCCCTAGCAGCGCACGCCGCCCGATCGGGCCGCCGATCAGCTCACTGCCACTCGCGGCGATCTCGTCGTCCTTGGTCGGCCGCACCGGGTCCGGCTCGTGCACGCTCGCTTGCGTCGATTCTGCGCTGGGCATGGGGCACATCCTGCCGTACATCTCTGGGAATACGCCGAGGGCCGCCACACCTGGTGGGTGCGGCGGCCCATGTTTCACGTGAAACACCCTCGGCGGGCGATATGGCGGCTAACCGCTCGATCCTCCGAAGATGCCTCCATTGCCGTTGCCTCTGCTGTTCCCGGTCGACTCCGTGGCCGAGGGCGAGGAGGACGTGCCTCCGTCCGTACCGCCGGTATTCGTACCTCCGGTGTCCGCGCACTGGAAGCCGAAGCAGCTCTCCGACGCCGAGGGCGAGGGAGAGGTGAGCGACGGGCTCGGCGTCGGAGTCGGCGTCGGGGTCGGCGTCGGGGTCGGCGTCGCGGTGACGGTCGGGGTCGGGGAGGGAGCGCCCTGCTCGTCCTGGACCTCGCCGATCTTCTCGGCGTCCGGGAAGCCCGGGTCGCTGGCGTTCTTGAGGGCGACCTTCATGTACTCGGTCCAGATCGACGTGGGGATGTCACCACCGTGGATGGAGTCCTCACCCGCCGTGCCGTTCATGGAGAGCAGCTTGCTGCTCTTGGGGTCCTCTCGGAACATCGCGATCGATGTCGACAGCTGCTGGGTGTAGCCGACGAACCAGGCCGACTTGTTGCTGTCGGTGGTACCGGTCTTGCCGGCTGCCGTACGACCCAGCGCCTTCGCGTTCTGACCCGTACCGTTCTCGATGACGTTTTCGAGGAGGTCCGTGACGTTGTTCGCCACGTTCTCGGGCATGGCCAACTTGATCTTCGGCTTGTCGAAGCCCGGCAGAGGCTGCCCGTCCTTCTTGACCTCAGTCACCGAGTACGGATCGGCCTGCTTGCCGGATGCGGCGAAGGTGGCGTACGCGTCCGCCATACGGATGGCACTCGGGGTCGAAGTACCAAGGGCAAAGGAGGGATTGCCCCTGTAGTCGGCGAAGCTCCCCTCGAGGATGCCGGACTTCGAGGCCACGCTCCGTACCTTGTCCATCCCCACATCCATGCCGAGCTGCACGAACGGCGTGTTGATGGATTGCTCCATCGCCTTGCGCAAGCTGATGTAGCCCCAGGGATAGTCGCTCTCGTTCTCCTGGTAGAAGACCGAGTTGTCCTTCTTCAGGACGTAGCTGCCGTCGTTGTTCTTGACCCTCAGATGGTCGTTGCCGTTGTACTTGCTCAGCGGCGAGACACCGACGTCCGGATCCTTGTAGGTGCCGTACTCCATGGCCGCCGCCATCACGAACGGCTTCCACGTCGAACCGACCGGCACACCCGAGGTGTCCGCGTTGTTGTTGAAGTGGTCGTTCTCGTATCCCGCACCGCCGTACAGCGCGACGATCGCACCGTCCTTGGGCCTGACCGACGCCCCGCCGAACTGAACGTGCTTGTCCAGGTCACGCTTCTCCGGGTCGATCTTCGCGTCCTCGATCTTCTTCACGGCCTTGGCAAGGGCGTTGACCTTGTCCTTCTCGAAGGTCGTGTAGATCTGATAGCCGCCCTTGTCGAACTCGGTCCGCGAGATTTTCGAGTGGGCCAGCACGTACTTCTTGGCCGTGTCGACCAGGTAGCTGACCTGGCCGGTCATGCCCTTGGTCGCCTTGAGCCCCTGGGGCATGGGGTACTTCTTGATGGCCGTCTGGTACTCGGCGTCCGTCAGATACTTGTCGTTGTGCATCTGCTCGAGGATCCAGCTCCAGCGGTACTTGGAGCGCTCGGTGTTCTTCGCTTTGGTCGCCGCGGGGTCGTAGCTCGTGTTGTCCACGGGGTCGTAGTACGTCGGGCCCTTGAGCAGCGCGGCAAGGAAGGCGCACTGGCTCGGCGTCAGGTCTTCCGCGTCCACGCCGTAGTAGGTCTGCGCGGCGGCCTGGATGCCGTATGCGTCACGGCCGTAGTACGAGGTGTTCAGGTAGCCCTGGAGGATCTCGTCCTTGGTGAGCTTCGTGCCCACCTTTATGGAGATGAACATCTCCTTGAACTTCCGGGAGACGGTCTGTTCCTGGCTCAGGTAGGTGTTCTTCACATACTGCTGGGTGATCGTTGAACCACCCTGCGTGTCACCGCCCCGCGCCATGTTGGCCAGCGCTCGGGCGATACCCATGGGGTCGACGCCCGAGTCGGAGTAGAAGCTCTTGTTCTCGGCCGAGATCACGGCCAACTGCATGGCCTTGGGAATCTTGTCGATCGTGACGTTCTGCCGGTTCGCACCGGCTCCCGTCGCGACCATCTGGGAGCCGTCCTCCCAGTAGTAGACGTTGTTCTCCGACTTGGCCGCGGCGTTCTCGCTGGGGATGCCGACCATGGCGTACCCGATACCAGCGATCGCCACCAGACCGCCGAAGAACGCCAGGCACAGCCCGGAGACGAGCTTCCAGGACGGCATCCAGCGCTGCCAGCCGTACTTGCCGGCGCGCGGATAGTCGATGAACCGGTTCTTGCTCGAGGCCGTGACTCGGCCCCGTCCAGGACCGCTCGGGCCGCCGGGGCCACCGCGTCTGGCGCCACGGCCGGCGGGCTCGGCCGCTCTGCGCCGGCTGCCCCCGCTTCTCTGGGCCGCGCGCCGGGCATCGGCGCGGCCGCCCAACGGCCGCTCCTCGCCCCCCGACCCGTATGAACCCGACCCGTACGAGTCGGAAGGCGACTCGGTGGCGCCACGCGGTGCCGCACGGCGGCCGGAGGACGAGCCGGACTGGCCGCGTCGGGCCGCGGCACGTCCGCCTCCCTGCGGCTGCGGCGGTTTGCGACGGTGCTCGCTCATCGAACGACTACTCCTCGGGCAGGCGCACCTTTGCGCGCCTGGAAACGGCGGCTGGTTTCCGGTCCCCCCGAAGTACGGATGTGGTCGCTTTCGCATTCACCCGTACTGCACCGAGGACGACGACGCCCCCACGCGTCACTCGGTTCCCGGTGGTGTGCATGCCGCACAGACTACGCACCGTCAAAACCCGCCTAGCCCCGAAGGTCATCCCAAATCAGGCAACTTGCCTCGGATGAATAAGTGATGTGATCCCGTTCACCATCCCCCCACTTGTCCCGTGCGGATGGCCGTTCTATCGTGCTGATGTATCGAGTCGATACATCAGAGCGGCATAAGCGAGCCAGGGACGAGGGGGCGAGAGGATGAGCCGACGCTCAGGGATCCTTGAGTTCGCCGTACTCGGCCTGCTCCGCGAGTCCCCGATGCACGGCTATGAGCTGCGCAAACGACTCAATACGTCACTGGGTGTGTTCCGTGCGTTCAGCTACGGCACGCTCTACCCCTGTCTCAAGACGCTGGTCGCCAATGGCTGGTTGATCGAAGAGCCGGGACACGCTCCGGAAGACGCTCTCGCCGCATCACTCGCGGGACGTCGCGCCAAGATCGTCTATCGGTTGACGGCGGAAGGTAAGGAGCACTTCGAGGACCTGCTCTCGCAGACCGGCCCCGACTCGTACGAGGACGAGCACTTCGCCGCGCGTTTCGCCTTCTTCGGCCAGACGTCGCGCGACGTACGCGTACGCGTGCTGGAGGGCCGCCGCAGCCGGTTGGAGGACCGGCTGGACAAGATGCGCGTCTCCTTCGCGCGCACCCGGGAGCGCCTCGACGACTACACGCTTGAGCTCCAGCGCCACGGAATGGAGTCCGTGGAGCGCGAAGTGCGCTGGCTGAACGAGCTCATCGAGAGCGAGCGGGCCGGACGGGACCTCAAGGGGTCCGCCTCCGGGGGGCCCGCTCAGCCCTCTCAGCAGAACAACACATCTGGAGCGCCGGGCAACCTGCCACGGTCCGGGGACACCCCCCGGCCCGATACGCCCGACGACACCACCACGTGAGCGCCCAGTCAGGGCCTCACTCATACACACAGGGAGCAACCGGAATGGGTTCGGTCCGCGTAGCCATCGTTGGCGTGGGCAACTGCGCCGCGTCGCTGGTCCAGGGAGTCGAGTACTACAAGGACGCCGACCCGGCGACCAAGGTCCCCGGCCTCATGCACGTCCAGTTCGGCGACTACCACGTCGGTGACGTCGAGTTCGTCGCCGCCTTCGACGTCGACGCGAAGAAGGTCGGCCTCGACCTCTCGGACGCCATCGGTGCCAGCGAGAACAACACCATCAAGATCTGCGACGTCCCGAACAAGGGCGTCACGGTCCAGCGCGGCCACACCCTGGACGGTCTCGGCAAGTACTACCGCGAGACCATCGAGGAGTCCGCCGAGGCCCCGGTCGACGTCGTCCAGGTCCTCAAGGACAAGCAGGTCGACGTTCTCGTCTGCTACCTGCCCGTCGGTTCCGAGGACGCGGCGAAGTTCTACGCCCAGTGCGCCATCGACGCCAAGGTCGCCTTCGTCAACGCCCTTCCGGTCTTCATCGCCGGCACCAAGGAGTGGGCGGACAAGTTCACCGAGGCGGGCGTCCCGATCGTCGGTGACGACATCAAGTCGCAGGTCGGCGCCACCATCACGCACCGTGTGATGGCGAAGCTGTTCGAGGACCGCGGTGTCCGTCTCGAGCGCACCATGCAGCTCAACGTCGGCGGCAACATGGACTTCAAGAACATGCTGGAGCGCGACCGCCTCGAGTCCAAGAAGATCTCGAAGACGCAGGCCGTCACCTCGCAGATCCCCGACCGCGACATGGGCGCCAAGAACGTCCACATCGGTCCCTCGGACTACGTGGCCTGGCTCGACGACCGCAAGTGGGCCTACGTCCGCCTCGAGGGCCGTGCCTTCGGCGACGTTCCGCTGAACCTGGAGTACAAGCTCGAGGTCTGGGACTCCCCGAACTCCGCGGGTGTCATCATCGACGCCCTGCGCGCCGCGAAGATCGCCAAGGACCGCGGCATCGGTGGCCCGATCCTGTCGGCGTCCTCGTACTTCATGAAGTCCCCGCCGGTCCAGTACTTCGACGACGAGGCCTACGCCAACGTCGAGAAGTTCATCAAGGGTGAAGTCGAGCGCTAAAGGCGCCGAGGCTCATTGAAAATCGCTCCTGCCAGGGCTGTGTCGAGGGTCCCCGGGTTGTACCGCCCGGGGACCCTGTCCTTATGTGAGGCTGTGCGCCATGGCCGTCGTACGTGACCTGCGCGTCCTGCTGCGCTTCCAAGGCTTCAGACGCCTGCTCGCCGTACGTCTGCTCTCCCAGAGCGCCGACGGCGTCTACCAGGTCGCACTCGCCGCCTACGTCGTCTTCTCCCCGGAGAAACAGACCTCGGCCACCGCCATCGCCTCCGCCATGGCCGTGCTGCTGCTCCCCTACTCCCTCGTGGGCCCCTTCGCCGGCGTCCTGCTGGACCGCTGGCGCCGCCGCCAGGTCTTCCTCTACGGCAACCTGGTGCGCGCCCTGATGGCCACGGCGACCGCCGTCCTGATGGTCAGCCAGGTGCCGGACTGGCTCTTCTACGTCTCCGCGCTGTGCGTCACCGCCGTCAACCGTTTCGTCCTGTCGGGCCTGTCCGCCGCCCTGCCGCGTGTGGTCGACTCCGAACGCCTCGTCCTCGCCAACTCCCTCTCCCCGACCGCCGGCACGCTCGCCGCGACCGCCGGGGGCGGCCTGGCCTTCGTCGTACGCCTGGTGTTCGCGGACTCCGACGCCGCGGTCGTGCTGCTGGGTGCCGCCCTCTACCTGTGCGCGGCACTGGCCTCGCTGCGCATGTCACAGGAGCTTCTGGGCCCCGATCAGGAGTTGGTGCGACCCGGCCTCTCAGCCGCCCTCTCCGGCACCGCGAACGACCTGATGGCCGGCGTACGCCACCTCGCCTCCCCACCACGCCGACGAGCCGCCCGGGCGCTCGCCGCGATGACGCTCATGCGGTTCTGCTACGGCGCTCTGCTGGTGATGCTGCTGATGCTCTGCCGGTACGAGTTCTCGTCGACCACCGATGACGGACTCGCCCTGCTGGGGCTGGCGTTGGGCATCTCCGGTGCGGGCTTCTTCGTGGCGGCCGTGTTGACACCCTGGGCCGCGGGGCGACTCGGCCCCGGGCGCTGGATCGCCGTGTGCGCAGCGACCGCCGCGATCCTGGAACCGGCTCTCGGCCTCCCTTTCGCCGTCGCGCCCATGCTCGTCGCGGCGTTCGTCCTGGGTCTGACCACGCAGGGCGCGAAGATCGCGACGGACACCATCGTGCAGTCCTCGGTGGACGACGGGTTCCGGGGCCGGATCTTCTCCGTCTACGACGTGCTGTTCAACATCGCGTTCGTGGGCGCGGCCGCGGTGGCTGCCCTGATGCTGCCGCCTGACGGGCGCTCGGTGGTGCTGGTGGTCACGGTGGCCGTTATCTACGGGGCAGTTGCGGCGGCTATGGCCCGCTTTGAGCTCCAGTAAGTGTCACATCAATGACACAGAGTCCCCCTGGGTTGCAGGAGTGTCAGTGGGGCCCGGTAACTTACGTGCGTCTTACTCGCTCCTTATGCGTGCCACACGCCCATGTTCTAGGGGGACCCCCAAGTGACAACTCCGCCGCCCCAGGGCCAGAATCCTTACGCCCAGGGCCAGCAGCTCCCGGCCCCGCAGCCGCCCCAGGGCGGTAACCCCTTCGCCCAGGGCCAGCCGGGGGTTCCCCCGCAGGGCGGCGCCCCGTACGCGCCGGTTCCGCCGACCCCTCCGGCCCGGCGCTTCAACAAGAAGCTGCTGCGCATCGCCGGCTTCATCGTCGTCGCGATCCTCATAGCCGGCGGCAAGTGGTTCTTCGGGCAGACCGACGCGGAGACCACGTCGGTGGGCAGCTGCATGCACAACGAAGGCACTCAGGTCAGCCCGGACCTCAAGACGGTCGACTGCGGCTCCAGCGACGCCCAGTACAAGGTCGTCGAGAAGTTCGAGGACACCAGCGACAGCGACAAGTGCGAGGCCGTCAAGGAGGCCGAGATCTCCTACTACCAGACGGGTGACGGCCACGACGTGGTCCTCTGCCTGAAGGAAGTCTAGTAACTCCCGCAGCAACGCCGAGGGGCGCTGTTTCACGTGAAACAGCGCCCCTCGGCGTATCCCGGGGTCATGTTTCACGTGAAACATGACCCCTTTTCGCTGTCTCAGCTCTGATCGGCCCACCACTCCTTGAGTGCCGCGGCCGCAACCTCTTCACCCATCGGCCCGTTCTCCAGGCGCAGTTCCAGCATGTGCTTGTAGGCGCGGCCCACGGCCGGGCCGGGCCCCACGCCGAGGATCTCCATGATCTGGTTGCCGTCCAGGTCCGGGCGGATCGCGTCGAGCTCCTCCTGCTCCTGGAGCTGGGCGATGCGCTCCTCCAGGCCGTCGTACGCACGGGACAGCGCGGTCGCCTTGCGCTTGTTGCGCGTGGTGCAGTCGGACCGGGTCAGCTTGTGGAGGCGGTCGAGGAGGGGACCGGCGTCACGGACGTAGCGGCGGACCGCGGAGTCCGTCCACTCGCCCATGCCGTAACCGTGGAAACGCAGGTGGAGTTCGACGAGCCGCGAGACGTCCCTCACCAACTCGTTGGAGTACTTGAGAGCCGTCATCCGCTTCTTGGTCATCTTCGCGCCGACCACCTCATGGTGGTGGAACGAGACCCGGCCGTCCTCCTCGAAGCGGCGCGTACGCGGCTTGCCGATGTCGTGCAGCAGGGCGGCCAGCCGCAGGACCAGGTCGGGTCCGTTCTCCTCGAGCGCGATCGCCTGCTCGAGGACGATCAGCGTGTGCTCGTAGACGTCCTTGTGCCGGTGGTGCTCGTCGCTCTCCAGACGCAGCGCCGGCAACTCGGGCAGGACGTGGTCAGCGAGCCCGGTGTCGACCAGCAGGGTCAGCCCCTTGCGGGGGTGCGCGGAGAGGATCAGCTTGTTCAGCTCGTCCCGTACCCGCTCTGCCGAGACGATCTCGATGCGCTCCGACATCTCCTTCATCGCGGTGACGACATCGGCAGCCACCTCGAAGTCGAGCTGGGCGGCGAAGCGCGCGGCCCGCATCATCCGCAGCGGGTCGTCGGAGAAGGAGGCCTCGGGAGTGCCGGGCGTACGCAGCACACGCGCGGCGAGGTCGTCGAGCCCGCCGTGCGGATCGATGAACTCCTTCTCCGGCAGCGCGACCGCCATCGCGTTCACGGTGAAGTCACGCCGGACCAGGTCCTCCTCGATGGAGTCGCCGTACGACACCTCGGGCTTGCGCGAGGTCCGGTCGTACGCCTCCGACCGGTACGTCGTGACCTCGATCTGGTAGCCGTCCTTCTGTACCCCGACCGTGCCGAAGGCGATCCCGACCTCCCACACAGAGTCCGCCCACGGGCGCACGATCTTCAGCACGTCCTCGGGGCGGGCGTCGGTCGTGAAGTCCAGGTCGTTGCCGAGCCGGCCGAGCAGCGCGTCCCGGACCGAGCCGCCGACCAGGGCGAGAGAGAACCCGGCCTCCTGGAAACGGCGGGCAAGGTCATCGGCGACAGGGGCGACCCGCAGCAGTTCACTCACCGCGCGGAGCTGCACCTGGCTCAGGGCACTGGGGGTGTCTTCGTTGGCGTTCGGCACAACAGAAGAGGGTACGTGGCCGGGGCGACGCCGAGCGCCTCCATTAAATCTGCACAGCCAGGTATGTGAGGCTCACCCCTCGGGCGAGCGGAATCGCTCCTCTTTATACGCGCACATACGGGACGCCCCGGACTCTTCCCCCGATCTTGTGGAGCAGTCCGCGGCACTTCCCCTCAGCGCGCATCGTTACCATGCGTGGACGCACATTCCGACGACCACTGACGACGACGAGGGACGGGCGAGCGCGTGGCCGAGGCGGCAGACTTCCAGGGGATGAGTCCCTCACCTGCCCGCCGGTGGCTGCGGCGCACCGGAGCACTGCTCGCCGGGGCACCTCTGCTGGCCGGCCTCCTCCAGTTGCCCGCGGCCACCCCCGCGGCGGCCGCGTCCGGCTCGAGCACGGTGGCCGTCGCCCTCGACACGCTCACCCCCAGCGCCCCCACGGACGGCGACACGCTCACCGTGTCCGGCACCGTGACCAACAACGGCAAGCAGGCGGTCACCGACTCCCAGGTGGACCTCCGCGTGGGCCCCGCGATCGGCACCCGCTCGGAGATCGACACCGTCGACAAGCGCACAGACTTCCAGCCGGGGCTCGACGGGACGATCGTCGGCGGCAAGTACATCAAGAAGTTCACCAAGCTCGCCCCGGGCGTCGCCCAGGACTTCAGCATCTCCGTGCCGGTCGACGAGCTGGATCTCGGCTCGGCCGGCGTCTACCAGCTCGGCGTCTCCCTGACCGGTGAGACGTCCGCGCAGCAGTGGCAGCAGGTGCTCGGCATCCAGCGGACGTTCCTGCCCTGGCAACCCGACGACGCCGACACGAAGACGAAGACGACCGTCCTGTGGCCGCTCGTCTCCACCGTCCACATGACGGCGGAGACGGGATCCAACGAACAGCAGACGCCGGTCTTCCTCAACGACGACCTCGCCAAGGAGATCTCCCCGGGCGGCCGCCTGGAGCAGCTGCTGTCGCTGGGCAAGGAGCTGGACGTCACCTGGGTGATCGACCCGGACCTGCTGGCCTCCGTCGACGCGATGACACGCGCCTACCGCGTCGAGTCGGGCAGCACCACCGTGGCGGGCACCCACCAGCGGGTCGCCATGGCATGGCTTGCCGAGCTGCAGGAGGCGGTGACGGACAAGGAGGTCGTCGCCCTCCCCTTCGCCGACCCGGACCTGGCCTCCCTCGCGCACAACGGCACGACCGTCACCGGTTCGCTGAACCACCTCAAGGAAGCCACCGACGCGATCGCCAACACGGTGGAGCCGATCCTCCACGTGACGCCGACCACCGACTTCGCCTGGCCGGTCGAGGGCGCCATCGACCCCTCGATCGTGAAGGTCGCCACCTCCGCCGGCGCCGACAAGGTGATCACGCGCAACGACAGCCTGGAAGAGACCGGGGGCCTGACGTACACGCCCTCGGCGGCCCGTCCGATCGGCGGCGGCACGACAGCGGTGGTCGCGGACGCGCGGCTGTCCACGGCCTTCCAGGGCGATCTGACGAAGGCCTCCGCCACGACGCTCGCCGTACAGAAGTTCCTCGCGTCGAGCCTGGCGCTCAACGCCCAGACCGGCAAGCAGCGCAGCATCGTCGTCGCCCCGCAGCGCATGGCGACGGCGAGCCAGGCACGGGCGATGGCCGAGGCGGTGGCGGCCCTCCAGGACGGGAACTGGTCCCAGTCCCAGGACCTCACGTCGGCGGCCGCCGCCAAGCCGGACACGAGTGCCACCACCAGGGTGCCGTCGGCGTCCGCCTATCCGTCCTCGCTGCGCAAGCGGGAGCTGCCGAAGACGGCCTTCGAGCAGATCGCGACCACGCAGGACAAGCTCGCCAGGTTCAAGGTGATCCTCACCGACTCGTCCCGGGTGGTGACCCCCTTCGGCCGGGCCATGAACCGCGAGATGTCCACGGCGTGGCGCGGTCGCGCCGCCGAGGCGAACCGCTACCGCAACGCCGTGGAGCTGTACCTCAACTCCCTGGTCTCGCAGGTCAAGCTGATCGACAAGTCCGAGACCAAGCTCTCCGGGCGCAGCGCCACGATCCCCGTGACCGTGCAGAACAACCTGGTGCAGGGCGTCGAGCACCTGGTGCTGCGGCTCAGCACGACAAGCCCCACCCGCCTCAAGATCGGCGACGGCGACTACCAGGAGCAGGACGTCGCGGTCTCCGGCGGCCACAGCCAGTCGGTGAAGTTCACCACCTCCGCCCAGGCCAACGGCAAAACCACGGTGACCGCCCAGCTCTTCACGAAGGACGGCCAGGCCTACGGTGACCCCGTCCAGTTCGACGTGAAGGTCACCGAGTTCACGGCCACGGTGATGCTGGTCATCGGCGGCGGCTTCCTGCTGCTGGTCCTCGCCGGGTTCCGGATGTACACGCAGCGCAAGCGCGCCGCCGCCCGGGAGGCAGCGGAGGACGACCCCGACGAGACCGGCGAGGCCGTGGCCGCGGAGAGCCCCGCGGACTCCGAGGACCGTCCCGAGAAGGAGTCCGGCACCCTGCGCGGGGCAGCCGACCCGGAGCAGCCGAGTGACCCTGCGCCGGACACCGCAGCGGAAAGCGCAGACCCGTCCGGCACGGGTGAGAGAGTGGACCGTTGAGGATGTCGTGGCCGCCGGTGGGCCCGGGACGATGAGGTGGGGTAACCATGAACGCGCCGTACGACGGTGACCGCGGCCAGGCCGCGGGCAGCTCGGGCTACCCCGACGACCCGCCGCCCGAGCAGGGCCAGGTGCCGCCGCAGCCCCCCGCGGACATGTACCTCCAGGACGCCTACGACCAGGACCCCTACCGAGCGCAGGACCTCTCCGCCCAGGACCCGGTCGCCGAGGCGCTCTACGACCGCGCCGCGCACCCTCCGCCACCCCCCGGCACGTACCAGCCGCAGCAGCCGCTGTACGCCCAGCCCCAGCAGTCCCCGTACGCACCGGACCCGCACGTGTGGGCCCAGACGCCGGCCCCCGAGCCGGAGGGCCCCACCCAGTACCTGCCGTACGGCGACGATCCCCGCACGACTCAGTACGTCGGCGTCGACGACCTCGTCACGCACTCCGCCGAGGAGCGCCACGAGCCGGACGCCTTCGCCCACCTCTTCCGTGACCAGCAGCAGGGTGGCGGCCAACCGCCGTACCAGCCCCCGTCGGTCCCCGGCCCCTCCCCGGCACCGGTCCCGGGCGCCGTGCCCCCCATGCCGCCCTCCGCGGACAGGACCATGAACCTCGGCACCGCCCCCGTACCGCCTCCGGCCGCACCGGCTCCCGCGAACAAGGGCGGCAAGGCCACGGGCCTGCTGAAGTCCAGCGCGGTGATGGCGGCGGGCACGATGGTGTCCCGGATCACCGGGTTCGTGCGCTCCGCGATGATCGTCTCGGCACTGGGCCTCGGCCTCCTCGGTGACTCCTTCCAGGTCGCCTACCAGCTGCCCACGATGATCTACATCCTGACCGTCGGCGGCGGCCTCAACTCCGTCTTCGTGCCGCAGCTGGTGCGCGCCATGAAGGACGACGAGGACGGCGGCGAGTCGTACGCGAACCGTCTGCTGACCCTGGTGATGGTCGCCCTCGCCGCTCTCACGGCGCTCGCCATGTTCGCCGCGCCGCTCCTGGTCAGCGCGCTGTCCACCAAGGTCGCCAACGACCCCGCCGCCAACGATGTGGCGGTCACCTTCACCCGCTACTTCCTGCCCTCGATCTTCTTCATGGGCGTCCACGTGGTGATGGGTCAGATCTTGAACGCCCGCGGACGTTTCGGCGCGATGATGTGGACCCCGGTCCTCAACAACATCGTCATCATCGTGACGCTGGGGACGTTCCTCTGGGTGTACGGCACCGCCGAGCGCTCCGGCATGGCGGTCACCAGCATCCCGCCGGAGGGCCAGCGTCTCCTCGGAGTCGGCATCCTGCTCGGCATGGTGGTCCAGGCGCTGGCGATGATCCCGTACCTGCGGGAGACCGGCTTCCGGATGCGGCTGCGCTTCGACTGGAAGGGACACGGCCTCGGCAAGGCCGCGATGCTCGCCAAGTGGACGATCCTGTTCGTCCTGGCCAACCAGGCGGGCGCCCTCGTCGTCACCCAGCTCTCCACCGCCGCAGGTCTCGACTCCGGCGTCAAGGGCACCGGTTTCGCCGCATACGCCAACGCCCAGCTGATCTGGGGCCTTCCACAGGCCATCATCACCGTGTCCCTCATGGCCGCCCTGCTGCCCCGCATCTCGCGCTCGGCCGCGGAGAACGACGGCGGCGCGGTCCGCGACGACATCTCCCAGGGGCTCCGGACCACGGCCGTCGCCATCGTGCCCATCGCCTTCGGGTTCGTCGCGCTCGGCATCCCGATGTGCACCCTGATCTTCGGCGCCTCGGGCGCCGACCAGGCCACGAACATGGGCTTCATGCTGATGGCCTTCGGCCTCGGCCTGATCCCGTACTCCGTGCAGTACGTCGTCCTGCGCGCCTTCTACGCCTACGAGGACACCCGGACGCCCTTCTACAACACGGTCATCGTGGCGGCCGTCAACGCCGCCGCGTCCGCCGCCTGCTTCTTCGTGATCCCGGCCCGCTGGGCCGTGGTCGGCATGGCCGCCTCGTACGGTCTCGCCTACGCGATCGGCGTCGGCGTCGCCTGGAGCCGTCTGCGCAAGCGGCTCGGCGGGGACCTCGACGGTGCCCGCGTGATGCGGACGTACGCCAGACTGTGCATCGCCTCGGTACCGGCGGCAGTCCTCAGCGGCGCGGCCTGCTACGGCATCGGCCACACGCTCGGCCAGGGTGTCGTCGGATCGTTCGCCGCCCTGGTCGTCGGCGGGGTCGTGCTGCTCGGGATCTTCTTCGTAGCCGCTCGCAAGATGCGCATCGAGGAGCTGAACTCCCTGGTCGGCATGGTGCGCGGACGGCTGGGGCGCTGATAAACGGGTACGCGCACAACCATCGTCCGCCACCGTGTGTCGTGCATAGCGTCGAACTGTGGGCACAATTGGGTTCGGCGTCGGACGGCGCGCACGGAAGTCGGTCGGCGCGCATCGAATGGGGAGGCAGGAACGACGGTGGCGGAACGCAGCACGGCTGCCGTCGACGTGGCAGACAACAGCGGCGACGAGCCGCTGACCGCACAGGCGGACCAGTCCACGGCCGACGGGGAGGCCCAGAACCGGGAGCGGGACACGGACAACGAAGAGGCACAGGGGAGTGGCGGGACCGAGAGTCCCGGGAAAGCCTCACCGCCCGAACTGCACAGCGGCCACAAGCTCGCCAGACGCTACCGGCTCGAGGAGTGCGTCACTCGTCTGGACGGCTTCAGCAGTTGGCGTGCGGTCGACGAGAAACTCCGTCGCGCGGTCGGCGTCCACATCCTGCCCGCGGACCACTCACGGGCTCGTTCCGTCCTGGCCGCGGCCCGTTCGTCCGCGCTGCTCGGTGACCCCCGCTTCGTTCAGGTCCTGGACGCCGTCGAGGAGAACGATCTCGTCTATGTCGTCCACGAGTGGCTGCCCGACGCCACCGAGCTGACCACGCTTCTGGCCCCCGGGCCGCTGGAGCCGCACGACGCCTACCAGATGGTCAGCCAGATCGCCGCTGCCATGGCGGCCGCACACCGCGAGGGCCTCGCGCATCTGCGCCTGAACCCGAACGCGGTGCTGCGTACGTCGAGCGGCCAGTGGCGCATCCGCGGCCTCGCCGTGAACGCCGCGCTGCGCGGGATCACCTCCGACACCCCGCAGCGCACCGACACCGAGGCGATCGGCGCCCTGCTGTACGCGGGGCTCACCCAGCGCTGGCCGTACGAGAGCGACGCCTACGGCCTGTCCGGGCTGCCCAAGGACGTCGGTCTGATCGCCCCGGACCAGGTGCGGGCCGGTGTGCACCGCGGCCTGTCCGAACTGTCGATGCGCGCACTCGTCAACGACGGCGCGACCGCCTCCCGCCACGAGTCCGCGTGCACCACGCCCGAGGAACTGGTGAAGGCGATCGGCGAGATGCCCCGCATCCGCCCGCCGGAGCCGGCGTTCACCGCGCCACCCGAGTACCAGCGCACGACGTACCAGCAGGGCACCTACGGCCGCCCCGCGCCGCACCAGGGCGCCACGCAGGTGATGGCGACCCCTCCGCCCCCGCTGCAGAGCCGGACCGGCAGAGCCCTCAAGTGGGCCGTGTCCGCCCTTCTGATCGCCGCGCTGGGCCTGGGCAGCTGGCAGCTCGCGGACGCCCTCATGGAACAGGGCAACAAGTCCGACGACACCAACCAGACGCAGACGACGGACGACAACGACAAGGGCGGCGACAAGACCAAGCCGACCAAGACGCTCGGCATCAAGGAAGCCCAGGAGTACATCGCGAGCGGCGTCGCCCAGGCGCCCGATGACGTCAATCTGACCTACGACGGCGACAGTTCCACGTACTGGCGGACCAAGCGCTACAACGCCGGTCCGACACTGGCCCCTTACAAGCCGGGCGTGGGCATCGTCTATGACCTCGGCTCGTCGCAGAAGATCTCGACCGCGTCGATAGGGCTCCGGTACCCGGGCGACAACACGACTGTGAAGCTCTACGCCACGGACTCTCTCTCCCCCTCGACGGGCGTCGACGGGATGACGGAGATCGGAACCGCGACCACCAAGGGCAACTCTCTTACGGTGAAGGCGTCGAAGACCGTCAAGACGCAGTACGTGCTGCTGTGGATCACGGCCGTGCCGTACGCGCCGACGGACGGGTTCAGCGGGGCCGGCTACAAGCAGGCAGTGACCGACGTGACGTTCAAGGGCTGAGCGCACCGCATCCCAGGGGAGGGGGTCCGATGGCATATGGCGACGCAAGCGATCAGGACCTCCTCGCCTGGCACGTGGAGGGCGATCACGACGCCTTCGGCGAGCTTGTAAGGCGTCACCGGGACCGGCTGTGGGCCGTGGCCCTGCGGACGCTCGGGGATCGCGAGGAGGCCGCTGACGCCGTCCAGGACGCCCTGGTCTCCGCCTACCGAGCCGCCCACACGTTCCGCGGCCAGTCGGCCGTCACCACGTGGCTGCACCGCATCACGGTGAACGCCTGTCTCGACCGCGCACGCAAAGCGGCCTCCCGCAAGACGTCCCCGGTCGACGACACCGAACGCCTCGAGCAGCTCCTGGAGCCGCACGAGTCGGCCTCGGCGCCCGCGGAGCGCAATGATCTGCACCGCCAGCTCCTGGAAGCCCTCGGCACGCTTCCGCCCGACCAGAAGGCAGCCCTCGTCCTGGTGGACATGCAGGGATACCCCGTGGCCGAGGCCGCCCGCATGCTCGACATCCCGACCGGCACGGTGAAGAGCCGCTGCGCCCGCGGCAGAGCCAGACTCCTCCCCCTCCTCACCCATCTGCGGCCCGAAAACACCGGTGCCGGCAGAGAACCGGCCGGGGGACGGAACCAGGTGCAGGGGACATCCGTCCCACCCGCAGCGGAACCTCGTGACAGAGGCCCCCGTGAGACAGGTCCAGGCGATTCAGCTGCTGTGAAGGGCGGAGGTGGGCGAGCATGACATCGACAGACACGGCCGGGCACCCGGACGTCGAGGAGATCTCCGACCTCACCGAAGGCCTTCTCCCCCCGTCGCGGACCACGGACGTACGACGGCATCTGGACGCATGCGAGCTCTGCGCCGACGTCCGCGCGTCCTTGGAGGAGATCCGGGGCCTGCTCGGTACGGTGCCGGGCCCCTCGCGTATGCCCGACGATGTCGCGAGCCGCATCGACGCCGCCCTGGCCGCCGAGGCTCTGCTCAACGCCACAGCCCCCGACACCGTGGATGTCCCCGGGCTCGCCGAGGCGCATGTTTCACGTGAAACATCGGCGCCGACGGACCGACCCGCCGGGCGGCCCCGCAGCTCCACCACGGGCCCGGGCCGCAAGGACCGCTCCCGTGACGGGCGCCGCAGGATCGCCGTTCTCGGCACGGTGTTCACGGTTGCCGCTCTGGGGCTCGGTTCGGTGCTGTTGTCGTCCTTCAACGACGGCAAACCGTCCGGCCCGTCCACGCAGGCCGACGTCTTCTCCGGGAAGAAGGTCGAGACCGAGGTCTCCGCGCTTCTGACGAAGAACTCCAAAGCAGGCTCTCGTGCCCCCCAGAGTTTCGGTGTGAACACCGTCCCCGAGAACAGCCTCAAGAACAAGACCATCCCTCGGGTGCCTGCGTGCGTCCTTCAAGGCATCGGCCGCGCGGACGAAGCGCTGGCCGCCAAGAAGGGCACCTACGACGGCGACCCGGCGTACCTCGTGCTGATGCCCCATACGAAGGACACCAGCCGTGTCGATGCCTACGTGGTCGACGCCGCCTGCGAAACGGATTCCTCGTCCTCGGCGAAGGTTCTGCTGACGCACTCCTACACGCGGCCCGCAGACTGACACTTCACGCGCGATTCACGGCCTGACGCTTCACCACCGGCCGACGTGGTATCCCGTACGGTGTCGCCTCTCCGTGTGCCCGGACACACCGGGAATGCGCGCCCCTTAGGATCCGTTGGGTGGGGTGAGAGTTCTGAGAGGGGCTCCCACCGGCCGTACTGACGCAGTCCAGAGACGAGGAACCCAGTCGTGAGCGACGTCCGTAACGTGATCATCATCGGCTCCGGGCCTGCCGGCTACACGGCGGCGCTCTACACCGCGCGCGCGTCGCTGAAGCCGCTGGTCTTCGAGGGCGCCGTCACCGCAGGTGGTGCGCTGATGAACACCACCGAAGTGGAGAACTTCCCGGGCTTCCAGGACGGCATCATGGGCCCCGAGCTCATGGACAACATGCGTGCCCAGGCCGAGCGCTTCGGCGCCGAACTCATCCCGGACGACGTCGTGAGCGTCGACCTGACCGGCGAGATCAAGACCGTCACCGACACCGCCGGCACGGTCCACCAGGCGAAGGCCGTCATCGTCACCACGGGCTCGCAGCACCGCAAGCTCGGCCTGCCCAACGAGGACGCCCTCTCCGGCCGTGGCGTCTCCTGGTGTGCGACCTGCGACGGCTTCTTCTTCAAGGACCACGACATCGCCGTGATCGGCGGCGGTGACACGGCGATGGAGGAGGCCACCTTCCTCTCGCGCTTCGCCAAGTCCGTGACGATCGTCCACCGCCGGGACACCCTGCGCGCCTCCAAGGCGATGCAGGAGCGCGCGTTCGCCGACCCGAAGATCAAGTTCGTGTGGGACAGCGAGGTCGCCGAGATCCAGGGCGACCCGAAGCTGGCCGGTCTGAAGCTGCGCAACCTCAAGACCGGCGAACTCTCGGACCTCCCGGTGACCGGCCTGTTCATCGCGATCGGCCACGACCCGCGCACCGAGCTCTTCAAGGGCCAGCTGGAGCTGGACGAGGAGGGCTACCTGAAGGTGGAAGCCCCCTCCACGCGCACCAACCTGACGGGTGTCTTCGGCGCCGGCGACGTCGTCGACCACACCTACCGCCAGGCGATCACCGCGGCCGGCACCGGCTGCTCCGCCGCCCTCGACGCCGAGCGCTTCCTCGCCGCCCTCGCTGACGAGGAGCAGGCGGAGCCCGAGAAGACCGCTGTCTGACCCTCCCACCCCACCCCGCATAACCAGTTAAGGAGCCCGCCGTGGCCGGCACCCTGAAGAACGTGACCGACGACTCCTTCGAGCAGGACGTCCTCAAGAACGACAAGCCCGTACTGGTGGACTTCTGGGCCGCCTGGTGCGGTCCGTGCCGCCAGATCGCTCCGTCCCTCGAGGCGATCGCCGCCGAGTACGGCGACAAGATCGAGATCGTCAAGCTCAACATCGACGAGAACCCGGGTACGGCCGCCAAGTACGGCGTCATGTCCATCCCGACCCTGAACGTCTACCAGGGTGGCGAGGTCGCCAAGACCATCGTCGGTGCGAAGCCGAAGGCCGCGATCGTTCGCGACCTCGAGGACTTCATCGCCGAGTGACGTTCCGCGTGGCAGCTGAATGATGTTTCACGTGAAACACGAGTGGGCCGGCCCATGAGGGCCGGCCCACTGTCGTTACAGCGGCCGTAGCGCCGGTTCCTTCTGCACAGCGCCCAGGAGCCGGTCCAACGCCATCTCCACGTCTTCCTTCCAGGAGAGCGTCGTCCGCAGCTCCAGCCTCAGGCGAGGATGCAGGGGATGAGGACGGACCGTCTTGAAGCCCACTGCCAGAAGGTGGTCAGCGGGCAGAAGACAGGCCGGCTCCCGCCAGCGGGCGTCCCCGAACGCCTCGATCGCCTTGAAGCCCCGTCGCAGCAGATCCTTGGCCACCGTCTGGACCATCACTCTGCCCAGCCCCTGCCCCTGATACCCGGGCATGATGAACGCCGTCATCAACTGCACGGCGTCAGGTGACACGGGGCTCGTGGGAAAGGCCGTCGAGCGGGGGACATAGGCCGGAGGAGCGTAAAGCACAAAGCCCACCGGCACCTCGTCGACGTACACGACCCGGCCGCACGATCCCCAGTCCAACAGGACCGAGGAGATCCAAGCTTCCTTCTCCAGGGCGGCTGTGCCTGCCTTTACCGCGGCTTCGCCACTGACTGGGTCCAGCTCCCAGAAGACACACGAGCGACAGCGCTTGGGAACGTCCGGAAGGTTGTCCAGCGTGAGCGGTACGAGCCGACGGCCCATGAAGGCTGTTCCTCGCTTCCCTCGCCCGCGGCATCGCGGGCGGCTGTCAGAGCGCCGCGTTCCCGGATCAGACTGCCGACAAACCCGCCGACCGCGCCCAGCCCCAGGCCCGCGCTCACCAGTCCGGTGCGGCTCACCGTTCGCATGACACCTGCCCTCCCCTGAAGGTGCTGCCGGGTGGATGCGCCATACCCGAACGCATCGTATCCACGATGTGATTGCCTCGATACCGCCTGAAAGCAAAGAGCGGGCTGTGTCCGGTACCCACCGGACACAGCCCGCTCCGTCGACTGCCGGGCATCACGCCCTGCCGGTCCGCTAGTCCTCCACGTCCTCGGCGTCGCCGTCCAGGAGGCTCTTCTGGAGGACGGGGCCCTCGCCGGGGGCGAGGCTGCCGAGGATCCGCTCGAGGTCCTCCATGGAGGCGAACTCGACCGTGATCTTGCCCTTCTTCTGCCCCAGGTCGACCTTCACCCGCGTCTCGAAGCGGTCCGAGAGACGGCCTGCCAGGTCGGTCAGCGCCGGCGAGACACGGGCGCCGGCTCGCGGCCCCTTGGAACGCTGAGCCGTCTGCGGCCGCGACCCCATGAGGGTCACGATCTCCTCGACGGCACGCACCGAGAGTCCCTCGGCGACGATCCGGTGAGCCAGGCGGTCCTGCTCCTCCGAGTCCTCGACGGAGAGCAGGGCACGCGCGTGTCCGGCGGACAGGACACCGGCGGCAACCCGGCGCTGAACGGACGGCGAGAGCTTCAGCAGACGCAGGGTGTTGGAGACCTGCGGGCGGGAACGACCGATGCGGTCCGCCAGCTGGTCGTGCGTGCAGTTGAAGTCCTTCAGCAACTGGTCGTAGGCGGCGGCCTCTTCCAGCGGGTTCAGCTGAGCCCGGTGCAGGTTCTCCAGGAGCGCGTCCAGGAGAAGCTTCTCGTCGTCCGTGGCCCGCACGATCGCCGGGATAGCGTCCAGACCCGCCTCACGGCTGGCCCGCCAGCGCCGCTCACCCATGATGAGCTCGTAGCTCGCAGGACCGACCTGCCGTACGACGACCGGCTGGAGGAGACCGACCTCCTGGATGGAGGTGACCAGTTCCTGCAGCGCGTCCTCGTCGAAGACCTCACGCGGCTGGCGCGGGTTCGGCGTGATGGAGTCGAGCGGGAGCTCCGCGAAGAAGGCGCCCACGGGAGGTGCGGGCGTCTCCCCGTAGCCGTTGACCGACGGTTCCTCGGTTTCATGTGAAACAGGCGGCAGCATGGCCACCTTCGCCGCAGCCACTCCTCGGTCGGTCGTCAGCACCGGTACGGCCGATGGAGACGCGGAACCAGCGCCTCCCACCGCGGCCGGAGTCGGCGTCTTCTCCGTCGGGGCAGCAGGGATCAGTGCGCCGAGCCCACGGCCCAAACCCCTCCGTCGCTCACTCACTGAATGCCCTCCACCATGCTCGGGTTGCTCTGGGTGCCGATATGGGCCTGCGTCGGGTCATAGGCGACGCCCACGCCCCTCAGCGCGATTTCTCGTGCCGCCTCAAGATAGGAGAGGGCACCACTCGATCCTGGATCGTAGGTCAGCACCGTCTGCCCATAGCTCGGCGCCTCGGAGATACGGACCGAGCGGGGAATGCTCGTCCGCAGCACCTCGTCACCGAAGTGGGTGCGCACCTCATCCGCCACCTGGGACGCAAGCCGCGTCCGGCCGTCGTACATGGTGAGCAGGATCGTCGAGACATGCAGGTGCGGGTTGAGGTGGCCCCGCACCAGATCGACGTTGCGCAACAGCTGCCCCAGACCCTCCAGCGCGTAGTACTCGCACTGGATCGGAATGAGGACTTCGGCACCGGCGACCATCGCGTTGACGGTCAGCAGGCCGAGCGAGGGCGGACAGTCGATGAGGATGTAGTCCAGTGGGTGCTCATACGCCTGGATCGCCCGCTGAAGCCGGCTCTCACGTGCCACCAGGGAGACCAGTTCGATCTCCGCGCCGGCGAGGTCGATCGTGGCGGGAGCGCAGAAGAGACCCTCTACGTCCGGGACCGGCTGGACGACTTCGGCCAGTGGTCTGCTGTCGATCAAGACGTCATAAATGGACGGCACTTCGGCGTGGTGGTCGATACCCAAGGCCGTGGACGCGTTGCCCTGCGGGTCGAGGTCGATCACGAGGACACGGCTGCCATGCACCGCCAGGGAAGCGGCGAGGTTGACCGTTGTCGTCGTTTTGCCCACGCCGCCCTTCTGGTTGGCGACCACCATGACGCGGGTTTGCTCAGGCCGAGGCAGGCCCTCACCGGCACGACCCAGAGCCTCCACCGCCAATTGGGCAGCGCGACCGATGGGGGTGTCGTCCATCGGGGGCGGTGTTTCACGTGAAACATCGTCCCCCATCGACTCGGTACGGGGACCGGGGACCGGATCGGTCATCGGTCCCGCGATGTTGGCGTCGGACCGCAACGATTCACTCTCCTCGACTTCAGGCTCGCAATGAACAGAGCCTCCCATGTCTTCGGGGTCGTGAACCAGTGAGGCCTGGCGTTCTGTGGAGAAATCCACCTCTGTGGACAACTCTGTTACCTCTCCGAGAGATCCGAGAGGCTTACGGTCACGCGGTTCGGCCGCGGCGCGACCACGGCTGATGATGCCGTGCAGCAGTGAGCGACGTTTCACGTGAAACACGATGCACAGCAGGAGAGCCCGAAGTGCCGCGACACTCCGGCATGCGTACGTTTGACAGCTTGTGTGGAGTACGTCTCGTCGTCAGGACGGATCAGCAGCGCCGTCGACGTCACCGACTCCGGCCGCCCCGGATGACCGTCCCCGACAGCTATCCCCGACGCCGACGAGCACGTCCCGTACGAGCCGCCTTGGCCCGCTTCGCCGCGAAGCGCACACCGCCAGGGCTCTCACCGACCTCGACCCGTACGACCGTGGACAGCGGATCCACCACGCCCTCCCCGACATGCAGGACCGACGTCTCCACAGCGCCCAGCTTGCTCAGCGCCGTGCCGGCCGCCTTGAGCTCCTCCTCCGCCGTGTCGCCCTTGAGCGCGAGCATCTCGCCGTACGGGCGCAGCAGGGGAATGCCCCAAGCGGCGAGGCGGTCCAGCGGGGCCACGGCACGCGCCGTCACCACATGCACCGGAGGCAGCTTGCCCATGACCTCCTCGGCACGCCCCCGTATGACCGTGACATGGTCCAGGCCCAGCAGCTCGACGACCTCGGTCAGAAAGGTCGTACGCCGCAGCAAGGGCTCCAGCAGCGTGATCTTCAGGTCCTCCCGGACGAGCGCCAGGGGAATGCCGGGGAGGCCGGCACCCGAGCCCACGTCGCAGACCGTCACCCCCTCGGGAACGACCTCCGAGAGCACCGCACAGTTCAGCAGGTGCCGTTCCCACAGCCGGGGCACCTCACGCGGTCCGATCAGACCGCGCTGCACGCCCGCCTCGGCGAGCAGCTCCGCGTACCGGACCGCGTCCGCGTAGCGATCACCAAACACCGTGCGCGCCTGCTCGGGCGCAGGGGGGAGCTCCGCTGCCTCCGTCACGGGGACCGTCCTTCCGTACCGCGATGGGCGCACGCGGCGCCGATCACCACATCCACCAGAGCTATCAGGCTGACAAAGTTCGGCCCCGTCTGCGCTACAGACGGGGCCGGAGGAACGTACGGACCGATCAGGCGGGAAGCACAACGACGAAGCGCTGCGGCTCCTCGCCCTCGGACTCGCTGCGCAGACCGGCGGACTTGACGGCGTCGTGCACGACCTTGCGCTCGAACGGCGTCATGGGCTGCATCTTCACGGGCTCACCCGTGCTCTTGACCTCGGCGGCGGCCTTGGCACCCAGCTCGGAGAGCTCGGCACGCTTCTTGGCGCGGTAGCCCGCGATGTCCAGCATCAGCCGACTGCGGTCCCCGGTCTCCCGGTGCACGGCCAGGCGCGTGAGCTCCTGGAGCGCCTCCAACACCTCGCCGTCGCGGCCGACCAGCTTCTGCAGGTCGCGGCCGCCCGAGTCGCTGATGATGGACACAGCGGCACGGTCCGCCTCGACGTCCATGTCGATGTCGCCGTCGAGATCGGCGATGTCGAGCAGACCCTCGAGATAGTCCGCCGCGATCTCGCCCTCCTGCTCCAGGCGGGACAGAGTGTCTACACCCTCGGCAGCAGCGGAGGTGGTGCCTTCCGTCACGGGATGGACTCCTTCTTACTTCTTGGACGGGGACTTGGGCCGCTGCGGACCCTTGCGCTGTCCGGACTGGGCCTTGCTGCGGGTATTGCCGCCGGGCTGCTTCTTGGCCGGAGCGGCGGGCTTGGCGTCCTCGGGCTCATCGGACTTGGTGAGCGACGTGGGCTCGTCGGCCGCCTTCGGGGCACCTGAAGCACCACCGGACTGCCGCTGCGACTTGCTCTGCCGCTTCGGCTGCTGGCGCTTGGGAGTGCCGCCGGTCGCCGGCGTACCGTCCTCGGTCTCGGCGGCGGCCTGGGCCTCGCCCTTCACCACGGTGCCGTCCGCCTGGGCCACGAGGCCCGTCTTGCTCAGAGCGTTGATGAACTTGCGCTCGAACTCGTTGCGGTCGCGGCCCTTGGCCACGATGGCCTTGACGATGGCCTTCTCACCACGGCTGCGCGTCTTGCCGTGGTTCGTGACGTGCTTGGTCAGGCGCTCCAGGTAGGCGGCCTGGGCCTTGGAACCCGGGGTCGGGTTGTTGTGGATGACGTACATCTGCTGGCCCATGGTCCACACGTTGGTGGTCAGCCAGTAGACGAGGACACCGACGGGGAAGTTGATGCCGAAGACGGCGAACATGACCGGGAAGACGTACATCAGCATCTTCTGCTGCTGCATGAACGGCGTCTTCACCGTGGTGTCGACGTTCTTCGTCATCAGCTGGCGCTGCGTGTAGAACTGCGACGCCGACATCATCACGATCATGACCGCGGTCACGATGCGGACCGTGGTCAGCGAGGCGTCGAGCGCGGCGACGTCCGAGGAGCTGTCCGTGAACTTCGCGGCCAGCGGAGCACCGAAGATGTGTGCCTTCTGCGCGCTGTCCAGCAGGCTCTGGTTGATCGAGCCGATGGTGTCGTTGTTCGCGATGGCGTTGAGCACGTGGTACAGCGCGAAGAAGAACGGCGACTGCGCCAGGATGGGAAGACACGAGGAGAGCGGGTTGGTGCCCGTCTCCTTGTAGAGCTTCATCATCTCTTCGGACTGGCGCTGCTTGTCGTTCTTGTAGCGCTCCTGGATCTTCTTCATCTCGGGCTGCAGCGTCTGCATCGCCCGGGTCGCCTTGATCTGCTTCACGAAGAGCGGGATCAGGCAGATACGGATCAGGATCACCAGGGACACGATCGACAGGCCCCAGGCCCACCCGGTGTCAGGCCCGAAAACGGCGCCGTACACCTTGTGGAACTGGACGATGACCCAGGAGACAGGTGTCGTGATGAAGCTGAAGAGGCTGGCAATCGTGTCCACTAATCATGCTCCTTGGGCATGGGACGGTGTCTCTGCGGCCGGGCTCGAAGGAGTCTGTCCTTCAAGGGCCGTTTCGGCGGCGGAGGGCCCGCCCTTGCGTGCACGCCAGGCGTTACGCAGAAATTCGTGCCACCGCGGACGCTTGCGGGGCGGAACATGGTCCACACCGCCCAGTGACCACGGATTGCACCGCAGGATGCGCCAGGCGGTGAGCGCCGTGCCCTTGATCGCACCGTGCCGGTCTATGGCCGTATAGCCGTAGTGGGAGCACGACGGGTAGTACTTGCAGACAGGCCCCAGCAGCGGACTGATCGTCCACTGGTACAGCTTGATCAGAGCCAGCAGCGGGTACTTCATCGCGCGCCCCCTCCCAGCAACCGCTCGATGGCGGCATCCAGGTCTCGGGCCAGCTGTGCATGGTCGGCGTCACCCGCACCGGGCAGCGCTCGTACGACTACCAGGCTACCGGGGGGAAACAGTTCGACCCGGTCGCGCATCAGATGCCGCAGTCTGCGCTTCACCTTGTTGCGCACCACTGAACCGCCCACGGCCTTGCTCACGACGAAACCCGCACGCGTCGGGGGAGCGCTCTCCCCAGGCGCGTGCGGGTCCGTGACACCGCTACGAAGATGGATGACGAGGGACGGGCGGCCTGCCCGGCGCCCCCGTCGTACCGCGGTCGCGAAGTCCTCGCGCCGCCTCAGCCGATGCTCGGTAGGCAGCACGACGTCATGACCTGATCAGGATCAGGCGGACAGGCTGGCGCGACCCTTGCCACGGCGGTTCGCGAGAATCGCGCGACCGGCACGGGTACGCATCCGCAGGCGGAAGCCGTGGGTCTTCGCGCGACGACGGTTGTTCGGCTGGAAGGTGCGCTTGCTCACTCGGGGGCTCCAGAAATCAATCGGTGGTGGCGGGTGCCGTCCTGGCTGTCACCGTGCGCCCACGAGTAGCTCTCGCTTACGCCCGAGTGCACCGCTTCCCGATCACCTGACGCGATCTGTGCCCATCGGAGGCAGGCGGCAGCAGCCATCGACAACTCGACCTGGTTACGGTACGCGCGGCTACGCCATCCGGTCAAACCAGAGGTCACCAGGAGACACTATCCACAGGCTGGGGACAACAACTTGAACCGCACCCGTCGCCCTGACTACCGTGGCTGAACTCCGATTCGTTCCCATGTCTGTGCCCCACCCCCATTGAATCCCGACTCGTCCCACACCACACGATCGTGGGACCCCGTGAGAGAGCGTGCCCTGTGGCTGACGTACCTGCCGATCTTGCCGCAGTGTGGCCACGAGTACTGGAGCAGCTCCTCGACGGGGGCCGTGGGCAGGGGGTCGAGACCAAGGACGAGCACTGGATCCGCCGCTGCCAGCCCCTCGCGCTGGTCGCCGACACCGCCCTGCTCGCCGTACCGAATGAATTCGCGAAGGGCGTGCTCGAAGGCCGCCTGGCGCCGATCGTCAGCGAGACGCTGAGCCGCGAGTGCGGCCGCCCGATCCGCATCGCGATCACCGTCGACGACTCCGCCGGCGAGCCCCCGGCCCCTCCGGCCGCCCGCCCGCAGCCACGCTACGAAGAGCCCGAGCTCCCCTCCAACCAGTACGAGGGCCAGACCGACCGGCAGTACGAGGGCTACGGCCGCCACCGCGCCGACGACCGCCGGCCGGGCCGTCCGGAGCAGAACGACCAGCTGCCCACCGCGCGTCCCGCGTACCCGAACGAGTACCAGCGCCCCGAACCCGGCGCCTGGCCGCGCCCGCAGCAGGACGAGTACAGCTGGCAGCAACAGCGCCTCGGCTTCCCCGAGCGCGACCCGTACGCGACCCCGCCGTCGCAGGAGTCGTACTCCCAGGACTCCTACTCCTCGCCGTCGCAGGACTACCGCCCGCAGCAGATGGACCGTCCGCCCTACGACGGCCAGCGCCCCGACTACGACCAGCAGCGGCCCCCCTACGACGACCAGCGGCCGGACTACGACCAGCCCCGCCGCTCCTCCGAGTACGACCAGCCGGGCCCGCGCCGCGACCATCCCGAGCCGCCCTCCGGTGGCGGGCACATGCACCGCGGCGGGCCGGCGGTGTCCGGGTCCGGTGGTGCCCCGGGCCCGCTGGCCGCGAAGCCCGCGCCTGCGGCGGGCCCGGGTGAGCCGACGGCGCGCCTGAACCCGAAGTACCTGTTCGACACCTTCGTCATCGGCGCCTCCAACCGCTTCGCGCACGCCGCCGCGGTGGCCGTCGCCGAGGCGCCGGCGAAGGCGTACAACCCCCTCTTCATCTACGGGGAGTCCGGGCTGGGCAAGACGCACCTGCTGCACGCGATCGGGCACTACGCCCGCAGCCTCTATCCCGGCACGCGCGTGCGCTATGTGAGCTCGGAGGAGTTCACCAACGAGTTCATCAACTCCATCCGCGACGGCAAGGGCGACAGCTTCCGCAAGCGGTACCGCGAGATGGACATCCTGCTCGTCGACGACATCCAGTTCCTCGCGGACAAGGAGTCGACGCAGGAGGAGTTCTTCCACACGTTCAACACGCTCCACAACGCCAACAAGCAGATCGTGCTCTCCAGCGACCGGCCGCCCAAGCAGCTGGTCACGCTGGAGGACCGGCTGCGGAACCGTTTCGAGTGGGGTCTGATCACCGACGTCCAGCCGCCGGAGCTGGAGACGCGTATCGCGATTCTCCGCAAGAAGGCGGTCCAGGAGCAGCTCAACGCCCCGCCGGAGGTCCTGGAGTTCATCGCCTCCCGCATCTCGCGCAACATCCGCGAGCTGGAGGGGGCGCTGATCCGGGTGACGGCGTTCGCGTCGCTCAACCGGCAGCCGGTGGACCTGGGCCTGACCGAGATCGTCCTCAAGGACCTCATCCCCGGCGGCGACGACGGGGCGCCGGAGATCACGTCGACGGCCATCATGAGCGCGACCGCCGACTACTTCGGCCTCACCGTCGAGGACCTGTGCGGCACCTCCCGCGGCCGCGCACTCGTGACCGCCCGCCAGATCGCCATGTACCTGTGCCGGGAGCTGACGGACCTCTCGCTGCCGAAGATCGGCGCGCTGTTCGGCGGCCGCGACCACACCACGGTCATGCACGCGGACCGCAAGATCCGCAATCTGATGGCCGAGCGGCGCTCCATCTACAACCAGGTCACGGAGCTCACGAACCGCATCAAGAACGGCTGACGGCCGCAGAGACACCCGCTGAGGGCGCCCCGGGACGAGTTCCCGAGGGCGCCCTTCTTCATGACGTCGTAGCCCGGTGTTCGAATAGCCGCCGGGTTACGGCCTCTCTCCACAGATTCGGTGACTTTTTCCCGTCCACACCCTGGGGACTGGGAAGTTGTCCAGACTGTGTCCACAGGCGCCCGTGTTGAATGACCATCAGAGCAGGTCACCTGGCTGTGGATTCGTGGACGAAGGATCTCCACAGGCTGTGGACAGAGAAAAGATCCACAGGCTGTGCACGGAGTTGTCCACCGCCAACCCACAGGCTGAGGCGCGTTGTCCCCAGCGATCACCAGTTTCTCCACACGGCTGTCCACTGTTCGGCAACGCGACGCGACTGCTCACCGGGTCGAGTGAAAGGCGTCACACGAAGGTGCCGGGTTGGCCTGTGGGAAACGTGGGTAAAGCTGGGGACGGCGTTGGGGAGAAGTCGCCTCAGGCTGTGCACGGGATGTGCAGAACTTTCTGTTCTCCACAGATGGGCCCGGTTGTCCACCGCCTCCGCCCACAGGGTCGGTGGACAAAATTTCCGGTGTGACCTGCGCAAACGCAGTTATCCACCGTTTCCACAGCCCCTACTACTACTCCCAACTAGAGAGAGCTGGGAATCCGTTTCGAAGTGGGCCCTGTGCACAACTTGCTGTCCGGCTCCCGGCTGCCCCTCGTCACGACTTGACCCCGAGAGGCACCTACTGTCAGTGGGGTGCGTCAGACTGTTCCCCGGTGTCCTTCCCCTCACCGGGCTGACGACACCGAGTCAGACGACGAGGGCCAGGCAGAGCGAAGCGCCGGCAACAGCAGGAGGCGGCAACAGTGAAGATCCGGGTGGAACGCGACGTACTCGCGGAGGCAGTGGCCTGGGCGGCACGCAGCCTCCCGGCCCGTCCGCCGGCGCCTGTCCTCGCCGGCCTTCTGCTGAAGGCCGAGGAGGGCCAGCTGAGCCTGTCCAGCTTCGACTACGAGGTCTCGGCACGGGTGTCCGTGGAGGCCGAGGTCGAGGAGGAGGGCACGGTCCTGGTGTCCGGCCGGCTTCTCGCCGACATCTGCCGCGCGCTCCCCAACCGGCCGGTGGAGATTTCCACAGACGGTGTACGGGCGACCGTGGTCTGCGGCTCCTCGCGATTCACCCTCCACACCCTGCCTGTGGAGGAGTACCCGGCGCTGCCGCAGATGCCGACCGCGACCGGCACCGTCCCGGGTGAGGTCTTCGCCTCCGCCGCCGCGCAGGTCGCCATCGCCGCCGGACGCGACGACACGCTGCCCGTCCTGACCGGTGTGCGCATCGAGATCGAGGGCGACACCGTCACGCTGGCCTCCACCGACCGCTACCGCTTCGCGGTCCGCGAGTTCCTGTGGAAGCCGGAGAACCCCGAGGCGTCCGCGGTGGCCCTGGTGCCCGCCAAGACGCTCCTGGACACCGCCAAGGCGCTCACGAGCGGCGACAGCGTCACCCTGGCGCTCTCCGGCTCGGGTGCGGGCGAGGGCCTGATCGGCTTCGAGGGGGCCGGCCGTCGTACGACGACCCGCCTCCTGGAGGGCGACCTCCCGAAGTACCGCTCGCTGTTCCCGACGGAGTTCAACTCCATCGCCGTGATCGAGACCGCCCCCTTCGTGGAGGCCGTCAAGCGTGTGGCCCTGGTCGCCGAGCGCAACACCCCGGTGCGGCTGAGCTTCGAGCAGGGCGTGCTCATCCTGGAGGCGGGTTCCAGCGACGACGCACAGGCTGTGGAGAGGGTCGACGCCCAGTTGGAGGGCGACGACGTGTCGATCGCCTTCAACCCGACCTTCCTGCTGGACGGCCTGAGCGCCATCGACTCCCCGGTCGCCCAGCTCTCCTTCACGACGTCCACGAAGCCCGCGCTGCTCAGCGGCAAGCCGGCGCTGGACGCCGAGGCGGACGAGGCCTACAAGTACCTGATCATGCCGGTGCGCCTGAGCGGCTGACCCTTCAGAGAACCCGCAGGTCGGGGCATACGTTTGAGCGGGTATGCCCACAGGTGTGCGTGAGCGTCCGGGTTTAGGCTCGGACGTGGGTACGAAGGTGCCTCACACGCCACAGCAACCTAAGGAACAACTGATGGAGCTCGGTCTCGTCGGCCTCGGCAAGATGGGCGGCAACATGCGCGAGCGGATCCGCCGCGCAGGCCACACCGTCATCGGATACGACCGCAACCCGGACCTCGCCGACGTCCACAGCCTGGAAGAGCTTGTGGGCAGGCTCAAGGGCCCGCGCGTGGTCTGGGTGATGGTCCCGGCCGGCGCCGCGACCCAGTCGACCGTCGACGAGCTGGCCGAGCTCCTGGAGCCCGGTGACGTCGTGGTGGACGGCGGCAACTCCCGCTGGACGGACGACGAGAAGCACGCCGAGGAGCTCGCGGCCAAGGGCATCGGCTTCGTCGACTGCGGTGTCTCCGGCGGCGTGTGGGGCCTGGAGAACGGCTACGCGCTGATGTACGGCGGCGACGCCGAGAACATCGCCAAGGTGCAGCCGGTCTTCGACGCCCTCAAGCCCGAGGGCGACTTCGGTGCCGTGCACGCCGGCAAGGTGGGCGCGGGCCACTTCTCGAAGATGGTCCACAACGGCATCGAGTACGCGATGATGCAGGCCTACGCCGAGGGCTGGGAGCTCCTGGAGAAGGTCGACTCCGTGACGGACGTCCGGGAGGTCTTCCGCTCGTGGCAGGAGGGCACCGTCATCCGCTCCTGGCTGCTGGACCTCGCGGTCAACGCCCTCGACGAGGACGAGCACCTGGACAAGCTGCGCGGTTACGCACAGGACTCCGGCGAGGGCCGGTGGACCGTGGAGGCCGCCATCGACAACGCGGTACCGCTTCCGGCGATCACCGCGTCCCTGTTCGCGCGGTTCGCGTCCCGTCAGGACGACTCGCCGCAGATGAAGATGATCGCGGCGCTGCGCAACCAGTTCGGCGGCCACGCGGTCGAGAAGAAGTAATCCACAGGGCTGCGCCGCGATCCACAGGACGCGAGGCGCGGCCCACAAGCTGGGGGAGGTCGGCGCCCGACCATGCACGTCACGCATCTGTCGCTGGCCGACTTCCGCTCGTACGCCCGGGTCGAAGTTCCGCTCGACCCGGGCGTCACGGCGTTCGTCGGCCCCAACGGACAGGGCAAGACGAACCTGGTCGAGGCGGTCGGCTATCTCGCCACTCTCGGCAGCCACCGCGTCTCCTCCGACGCCCCCCTGGTCCGCATGGGCGCCGACCGCGCGGTGATCCGGGCGCAGGTCAAGCAGGGCGAGCGACAGCAGCTGATCGAGCTGGAGCTGAACCCTGGCAAGTCCAACCGCGCCCGGGTCAACAGGTCCTCGCAGGTCAGGCCGCGTGACGTGCTCGGCATCGTACGGACGGTGCTGTTCGCGCCGGAGGACCTCGCGCTGGTCAAGGGCGACCCCGGTGAGCGGCGCCGTTTCCTCGACGAGCTGATCACCGCGCGCTCCCCGCGCATGGCCGGCGTGCGCTCCGACTACGAACGGGTCCTCAAGCAGCGCAACACCCTGCTGAAGTCCGCGGCGCTCGCCCGACGGCACGGCGGCCGCTCCATGGACCTGTCCACCCTCGACGTATGGGACCAGCACCTCGCGCGCGTGGGCGCCGAACTGCTCGCCCAGCGACTCGACCTGATCGCCGCGATCCAGCCGCTGTCCGACAAGGCGTACGAGCAGCTGGCCCCCGGCGGCGGTCCGATCGCCCTGGAGTACAAGCCCTCCGCGCCGGGCGAGGCCCACACCCGCGAGGACCTCTACGCGCAGCTGACGGCGGCGCTGGCGGACGTCCGCAAGCAGGAGATCGAGCGGGGCGTCACCCTCGTAGGCCCTCACCGGGACGATGTGCTGCTCAAGCTCGGTCAGTTGCCCGCCAAGGGATACGCCTCGCACGGCGAGTCCTGGTCGTACGCGCTGGCGTTGCGCCTGGCGTCGTACGACCTGCTCCGCGCGGAGGGCAACGAGCCGGTGCTGATCCTCGACGACGTCTTCGCCGAGTTGGACACCCGGCGCCGGGAGCGGCTGGCGGAGTTGGTGGCGCCCGGTGAGCAGGTGCTGGTGACGGCCGCGGTCGACGACGACGTACCGCATCTGCTGGCGGGGGCGCGGTACTCGGTGGCCGAAGGGGTGGTGGAGCGCGTATGAGCAGCCCTCAGGAACCCGCCCCCGAGAAGGGCCCCGAGCCCTCCGGCGTCGACCTCGCGCGCGTGGCGCTCAGGGCGGCCAAGGAGCAGGCACGCGCGCGTGGGGACGCGGCGCAGCAGAAGAAGCAGGCGCGGCGGGGTGGTCTGCGCTCCGGCGCGCGCGCCGACGGGCGCGACCCGATGGCGCTGGGCTCCGCGATCAACCGGCTCATCAGCGAGCGCGGCTGGGAGGCCCCGGCGGCGGTGGGCGGGGTGATGGGGCGCTGGCCGGAGATCGTCGGCGAGGACGTGGCCAAGCACTGCGAGCCGGAGCGGTACGACGAGGACGAGCGGGTCCTGATCGTGCGCTGCGACTCCACGGCCTGGGCGACCAATCTGCGGTTGCTCGCGCCGACGCTGGTGGCGCGGCTCAACGAGGATCTCGGGCACGGGGCCGTGCGGGTCATCAAGGTGCAGGGGCCCGCGGGGCCCCCGCGACGCTATGGCCCCTTGCGCGCCCCAGGCAGCACCGGCCCTGGTGACACCTACGGGTGACCGGGAAACCTGCGGGTGACAGACATCACATCGAAGGCCGTCGACGGCTGCGAAGGACCGTCGGCGGCCTTCGTGTCGCAGGACCCCACGCGGTTGCGAAGAGCGACCTGACTCCCAAGTAGCCAAGGGTTGACAGCCCGAAGCGCTGAGTGCCTCCGTGAGCCTCTTGGAGCCCTCCTCCGTATATGGGGACCCGGAGGAGGAGGATTTAGGGCGGCACATGCGGACTCAGGTACCCGCAAACCCCCATCACTGTCAGCGCTACCGGTAGACTGGAAGCCAATCCCGCCCCACTCGTGGGGACCGCCGGGACAAGCTGAACAGACGCTGAACAAGGCTTACCAACGCAACATGCCGCAGCCGCTCCGGCAAACCGCCGACGAGCCTGGCTCGTGCTGTGCCAGAAAGGGCGCTTCGTGGCCGATTCCGGCAACCCCAACGAGAACATCCCGTCCACCGGCGTCGGAGCGCACGGCGAGGTCACCACCTCGTACGACGCCAGCGCCATCACCGTCCTCGAGGGTCTGGACGCGGTCCGCAAGCGACCCGGTATGTACATCGGCTCGACCGGCGAGCGCGGCCTGCACCACCTTGTGCAGGAGGTCGTCGACAACTCGGTCGACGAGGCGCTGGCCGGGCACGCGGACACCATCGACGTCACGATCCTCGCCGACGGCGCCGTGCGCGTGATCGACAACGGCCGTGGCATCCCGGTGGGCATCCACCCCATCGAGAAGAAGCCGGCCGTCGAGGTCGTCCTCACCGTGCTGCACGCGGGCGGCAAGTTCGGCGGCGGCGGCTACGCCGTCTCCGGTGGTCTGCACGGCGTCGGCGTCTCCGTCGTGAACGCGCTCTCCTTCAAGCTGGCCGTGGAGATCAGGACCGACGGCTACCGCTGGACGCAGGAGTACAAGGCGGGCGCGCCCACCGCTCCGCTCGAGCGGCACGAGGCCACCGACGAGACCGGGACCTCGGTCACGTTCTGGGCCGACCCCGACATCTTCGAGACCACCGTGTACTCCTTCGAGACGCTCTCGCGGCGCTTCCAGGAGATGGCCTTCCTCAACAAGGGCCTGACCATCAACCTCACGGACGAGCGTGAGTCGGCGAAGGCCACCGCCGGTGCCGACGAGGCGGGCGAGGACGAGAAGCACGAGGTCAAGACCGTCTCGTACCACTACGAGGGCGGCATCGTCGACTTCGTGAAGTACCTCAACTCCCGCAAGGGAGAGGTGGTCCACCCCACCATCATCGCCCTCGAGGCCGAGGACAAGGAGCGCCACCTCTCGCTCGAGGTCGCGATGCAGTGGAACGGCGGCTACACCGAGGGTGTGTACTCGTTCGCCAACATCATCCACACGCATGAGGGCGGTACGCACGAAGAGGGCTTCCGCGCGGCGCTCACGAACCTGATCAACAAGTACGCGCGCGACAAGAAGCTGCTGCGGGAGAAGGACGACAACCTCACGGGTGACGACATCCGCGAGGGTCTGACCGCGATCATCTCGATCAAGCTGAGCGAGCCGCAGTTCGAGGGCCAGACGAAGACCAAGCTGGGCAACACGGAGGCGAAGACCTTCGTGCAGAAGGCCGTCTACGAGCACCTCAACGACTGGCTGGACCGCAATCCGGTCGAGGCCGCGGACATCATCCGCAAGGGCATCCAGGCGGCCACCGCGCGCGTGGCGGCCCGCAAGGCGCGTGACCTGACGCGTCGCAAGGGCCTGCTGGAGTCGGCGTCGCTGCCGGGCAAGCTCTCGGACTGCCAGTCGAACGACCCGACCAAGTGCGAGATCTTCATCGTCGAGGGTGACTCCGCCGGCGGCTCGGCCAAGTCCGGCCGGAACCCGCAGTACCAGGCGATCCTCCCGATCCGAGGCAAGATCCTCAACGTCGAGAAGGCGCGGATCGACAAGATCCTGCAGAACCAGGAGATCCAGGCGCTGATCTCGGCCTTCGGCACGGGTGTGCACGAGGACTTCGACATCGAGAAGCTCCGCTATCACAAGATCATCCTGATGGCGGACGCCGACGTCGACGGACAGCACATCAGCACCCTGCTGCTGACCTTCCTGTTCCGCTTCATGCGGCCGCTGGTCGAGGCCGGGCACGTGTACCTCTCCCGTCCCCCGCTGTACAAGATCAAGTGGGGCCGGGACGACATCGAGTACGCGTACTCGGACCGCGAGCGCGACGCGCTGCTCGAGATGGGGCGCCAGCGCGGCAAGCGTGTGCGCGAGGACTCGATCCAGCGCTTCAAGGGTCTCGGCGAGATGAACGCCGAGGAACTGCGCGTGACGACCATGGACCAGGAGCACCGCGTCCTCGGCCAGGTCACCCTCGACGACGCCGCCCAGGCCGACGACCTGTTCTCGGTCCTGATGGGCGAGGACGTCGAGGCCCGCCGCGCGTTCATCCAGCGCAATGCCAAGGACGTCCGCTTCCTCGACATCTGAGTCGGTCTCAGCTGACCGCACCAGGAAGGATCTTCACCAGCAATGGCCGACGAGAACACTCCTGTCACCCCTGAAGAGGGCGGCATCATCGCCCAGCGTGTCGAGCCCGTCGGGCTCGAGACGGAGATGCAGCGCTCGTATCTCGACTACGCGATGTCCGTCATCGTCTCCCGCGCGCTGCCGGACGTCCGGGACGGCCTCAAGCCCGTCCACCGCCGCGTCCTGTACGCCATGTACGACGGCGGCTACCGTCCCGAGCGCGGCTTCTACAAGTGCGCCCGTGTCGTCGGCGACGTCATGGGCAACTACCACCCGCACGGCGACTCCTCGATCTACGACGCGCTGGTCCGCCTCGCGCAGTCGTGGTCGATGCGGATGCCGCTGGTGGACTCCAACGGCAACTTCGGCTCTCCCGGCAACGACCCGGCGGCCGCCATGCGGTACACCGAGTGCAAGATGATGCCGCTGTCCATGGAGATGGTCCGCGACATCGACGAGGAGACCGTCGACTTCACGGACAACTACGACGGCCGCTCCCAGGAGCCGACCGTCCTGCCCGCCCGCTTCCCGAACCTGCTGATCAACGGCTCGGCGGGCATCGCGGTCGGTATGGCGACCAACATCCCGCCGCACAACCTGCGCGAGGTGGCGTCCGGCGCCCAGTGGTACCTGGAGAACCCGGAGGCCTCGCACGAGGAGCTCCTGGACGCGCTGATGGAGCGCATCAAGGGCCCCGACTTCCCGACCGGCGCGCTCGTCGTGGGCCGCAAGGGCATCGAGGAGGCGTACCGCACGGGCCGTGGCTCGATCACCATGCGCGCGGTCGTCGAGGTCGAGGAGATCCAGAACCGCCAGTGCCTGGTGGTCACGGAGCTGCCCTACCAGACCAACCCCGACAACCTCGCGCAGAAGATCGCCGACCTGGTGAAGGACGGCAAGGTCGGCGGTATCGCGGACGTCCGGGACGAGACCAGCTCCCGTACCGGCCAGCGTCTGGTCATCGTGCTCAAGAGGGACGCGGTCGCCAAGGTCGTACTGAACAACCTCTACAAGCACACGGACCTCCAGTCGAACTTCAGCGCCAACATGCTGGCGCTGGTCGACGGGGTTCCGCGCACGCTGTCGCTGGACGCGTTCATCCGCCACTGGGTGGCGCACCAGATCGAGGTCATCGTCCGCCGTACGCGCTTCCGGCTGCGCAAGGCCGAGGAGCGGGCGCACATCCTGCGCGGTCTGCTGAAGGCCCTGGACGCCATCGACGAGGTCATCGCGCTGATCCGGCGCAGCGACACCGTCGACATCGCGCGCACGGGCCTGATGGAGCTCCTGGAGATCGACGAGATCCAGGCGAACGCCATCCTCGAGATGCAGCTGCGCCGACTGGCCGCCCTGGAGCGCCAGAAGATCATCCAGGAGCACGACGAACTCCAGGCGAAGATCACGGAGTACAACGCGATCCTGGCCTCGCCGGTCCGCCAGCGCGGCATCGTCAGCGAGGAACTCGCGGTCATCGTCGAGAAGTTCGGCGACGACCGCAAGACGATGCTGGTCCCCTACGACGGTGACATGTCCATCGAGGACCTGATCGCCGAGGAGGACATCGTCGTCACGGTCACGCGCGGCGGCTACGTCAAGCGCACCAAGACCGACGACTACCGCGCCCAGAAGCGCGGCGGCAAGGGCGTGCGCGGCACGAAGCTCAAGGAAGACGACATCGTCGACCACTTCTTCGTCTCCACGACCCACCACTGGCTGCTGTTCTTCACGAACAAGGGCCGGGTCTACCGCGCGAAGGCGTACGAGCTTCCCGACGCCGGCCGTGACGCGCGTGGACAGCATGTCGCGAACCTGCTGGCCTTCCAGCCGGACGAGGCGATCGCCGAGATCCTCGCGATCCGCACCTACGAGGTGGCGCCGTACCTGGTGCTGGCCACGAAGGGCGGCTTGGTCAAGAAGACGGCTCTGAAGGATTACGATTCGCCGCGTTCCGGTGGTGTCATCGCGATCAACCTCCGGGAGACGGACGACGGTTCGGACGACGAACTGATCGGAGCCGAGCTCGTTTCGGCCGAGGACGATCTGCTCCTGATCAGCAAGAAGGCCCAATCGATCAGGTTCACTGCCACTGATGACGCATTGCGTCCTATGGGCCGTGCGACCTCGGGTGTCAAGGGCATGAGTTTCCGCGGGGGAGACGAGCTGCTCTCGATGAATGTTGTTCGACCCGGTACGTTCGTGTTCACTGCCACAGACGGCGGGTACGCGAAGCGGACCGCCGTCGACGAATACCGCGTCCAGGGTCGCGGCGGCCTCGGCATCAAGGCCGCCAAGATCGTGGAGGACCGTGGTTCTCTCGTCGGCGCGCTGGTGGTCGAGGAGACCGACGAGATCCTCGCCATCACGCTGGGCGGCGGTGTGATTCGTACGCGAGTCAACGAGATCAGGGAGACGGGCCGTGACACCATGGGCGTCCAACTGATCAACCTGGGCAAGCGCGATGCCGTCGTCGGTATCGCACGTAACGCCGAGGCGGGACGCGAGGCGGAGGAGGTCGAGGGCGTTGACGCCGTCGACGAGACCGCCGAGGGTGCCGCGACCACCGGCACGGACGAGGGTGAGGCGCCCTCGCCCGAGTAGCACGAGGAGTGAGTCAGCGTGAGCGGAGCCACGGGCGCCGGATCGTCCGGTACCTCTACCGGTTCTCAGGCCGGTACGGACACGGACGGCGGCGGCCGTGGCTCCGCCGCGCAGGCGACAGATTCGCACACGACCCAGCTCAAAGCGATCAAGTCGCCCGCGAAGGATTCACCCTCGCCCGACTCGCATGGATCCCAGGGGGGAACTGTGACGGACACCCGAGGCCCGCAGACCCAGCAGTACGCGGCCGGCGCGGGCTCGGCTGCTCCGGGCGCACAGCCGCAGCAGCCTTCGGCCGAGCAGCCGGCCCCGTCCCCGCTGCCGGGAGAGCGCGGGCCCCAGCAGGCCGCCGGGCCGTACCACCCGCCGCAGGCCTACCCGGCGCAGGCCGCCGTCTCCGCGGGCGCCGTACGCCGCCCGCGCACCGGCGCGCGCACCACGCCGCGCACCCGCAAAGCGCGGCTGCGGGTGGCCAAGGCCGACCCGTGGTCGGTGATGAAGGTCAGCTTCCTGCTCTCCATCGCGCTGGGCATCTGCACGATCGTGGCGGCCGCGGTGCTGTGGATGGTCATGGACGCGATGGGCGTCTTCTCGACCGTCGGCGGCACGATCTCCGAGGCGACCGGCTCCAACGAGTCGAACGGCTTCGACCTGCAGTCCTTCCTGTCGCTGCCGAACGTCCTGATGTTCACGACGATCATCGCGGTCATCGACGTCGTCCTCGCGACGGCTCTCGCGACCCTCGGCGCGTTCATCTACAACCTCTCCGCGGGCTTCGTCGGCGGTGTCGAGCTGACGCTCGCCGAGGACGAGTGACATTAACTCCGATCGCCGTTCCAAACCCCTCCTGAGGGACCGCGGACAACCGATTTTGGGACTGCCCATGTCGTGCGCTAATCTTCAGGAGTCAGCGCGCGGGACACACACCGCAGAGCGCGGCGGGGCTATAGCTCAGTTGGTTAGAGCGCATCCCTGATAAGGATGAGGCCACAGGTTCAAATCCTGTTAGCCCCACCAGCACAAAGACCCCCAGGCGATCACGCTTGGGGGTCTTTGACATCTACGGCTGACATCAGCCGATGAGTGGATCTTCCAGAAGTTCGGCGAGCATGCCCACCGCTTCCCGTTCACTGTCGCCCACGACGTGCGTGTAGACGTCCATGGTCATGCTGATCTGGCTGTGCCGGAGGATCGCCTGAGCGACCTTGGGATGAACCTTCAGGAAGGCCAGCAGCGTCCCGCAGGTGTGCCGAGCAAGGCGGACCGTGATCCGGCGGACGCCAGCGCGTTTGACGAGCCGATCGAAGGTGCGGGAGAAACCCACCGGGTCGATCATGCCGCCGTGTTCGGAGGAGAAGATCAGATCATGGTCCGGCTCCTGCGACCAGTTCTCACCGGCGATCTTCCGTTCCAGCGCTTGCAACTCACGCCGCTCATCCAGGACACGGGCGCAGAACTCAGGGAGCGGGAGCACGGCCTGTGAGGACTCCGTCTTGAGGTCCTTGAGGACCAGGCCCACGCCCTTGACCCGCTGCACCTGCTTGACCGGGATGAAACGGCCGGCATCGAAGTCGATGTCCTGCCAGCGCAGCCCGAGCACCTCGCTGCGGCGGAGGCCGAGGACCAAGACGAGGACGCAGGCCGCGTAGAGCCGGTGGGCACGCACCGAGCGCAGGAAGGCGATCGCTTCCCGAGCGTTCCACGCTGTCCCCCTGTCCTTGCTGACCTTGGGCATGTCGACCAGGAGAGCGACGTTCCGCGTGATCAGTTCCTCGCGCATGGCCCGGTTGAGGGCGTTGCGGAGCACGCGCAGAACCTCGAAGCGGGCCGAGGCGCCAACCTTCTCCCGGGTCAGCGTGGCCATGAACACCCGGATCTGCGCCGGGGTGAGCTTGACCAGCGGTTTCTTGCCGAGATGGGGCAGCAGGTACAGCCGCACCTTGGACTCGTACTTCACGTACGTGTTGTGCTCGCGCTCCGGAGCGATGATGTGCTCCAGCCAGTAGGCCAGCCACTCCCCGAGCGTCCAAGACCGGGAGGGCACGGGGATGCCGTTGCGCTCCTGGTCCTGAAGCTTGCCCAGCTTCTCGTTCGCTTCGTCCCAGGTTCGGCCGTATACGTACTTGCGCACCCGGTTGCCGTCCGTGTCGGTCACATACGCGGCACCCTGGTAGCGGCCGTCCGACCGTTTGGTGATCGTGCCGCCGCCGTTGGGCCGACGCTTCGCCATCAGGCAGCCTCCCCGATCTGGCCGACGATGAAGTCGCGCACCGCGTGGTCGGGGATGCGGCGGCATCCGTCGACCTTGATGGACACGAGGCGGTGCGTACGGATCAGGTCGTAGACCTTGGTACGGCCCACCTTCAGCCGCGCCATGACCTCAGGCACAGTCAGCAACTCCGGGGCAGCGGTGGTCATGTAGCGGCTCCTTCCAGGTCGAGCAGGGCTGGTAGTTCCTCGCGGGCGGTCTCGCGGTTGAGTTGGATGTCTCGGCGGATGTTGGCGGCGAGCCAGGATTCGCCGGGGGTGTGGCCGTGTCCGGCGTAGGTCCAGTGGGCGAGCACGAGGGTGGTTGCCTCCGGGTTGTCGTCGGGGTCGGGCAGGCCGAGGGCGGTGCGTTGCTGGGTGGCGCGGTAGTCGGCGCGGACCTGGCGCAGGGCGCCGAGGGTGGTGGAGTAGAGGCGGGACTTGGTGGAGAAGTGGCCGCCGAAGCCGAGCATGTGAGCCCACTTGGCTAGAGGGCGGTCGGGGTAGAGCGGCTGGAGACCGATGCAGACGGTCATGAGGAGGCGGGCGTGCGCGGAGATGTCGAGGCGTGCGAGGTCTTCTGCCAGGCCGGTGCCGTGGCAGCCGGGGCATCGGCTGAGCGCGGAACGGGGGCGGTCGTAGCGGGCAGATCGGCCGGTTCCCCGGCACTTGCGGCAGTGGATCGGGGCGTCAGCGGCGCCGGAGATTTCGGCGGCCTTGGTGGCGTATTTGGCGACGTAGGAGGCGACGGCCTGTTCGGTGATCTCTTCACCGTCGCCGAAGGCGCCGATGGCCTGTACGTCGAGCTGTGTGCCCCAGCGCAGCGTCCGGGCGGGCTGTTCTCCGGCGGGCGGTACGTCGACCGCGACGCGGTGAGCGGCGGCGTGGATGGCGTCGGTGAGCAGGTCGAGGGTCGCCCAGGCCGGAGGCGGGGAGTTGGGGCCCTCGGGTCCGTCGAAGCGGATCACGGCGTGGAAGTGCACGGCTCCGCGCTTCTGGTACTCCGCGACCTTGCCGAAGGAGACGCGGGATTGTTCGTGGGCAGCTTTCTGGGTCAGGCCAGCGCGGCGGGCGATCTCCCGGCGCAGGTAGATCGTGAAGTAGCGCCACAGCTCGGAAGCGTGGTTGTTCCACAGCACCGCGCCCGCGTAGTCGTAGGTGGCCGGGTCCAGGGCTGTACCGAGTTCGGGCGCGTCTTCCTGGTGGCGGGTGCCGCAGGAGCACGGGCGGTTGCCGGGCCGGTTGTGGACCCGGCCGAACGACGGTGCGGTGAGGGTCGCGAAGACTCGCGGGTGATCGCGGATCGTTTCCGGGGTTCCCTTGGCCGGGTCTCCGACCAGCCCGGCGCGGATCAGGTGGTAGGTGTCTCCCGCGTAGGTCCAGGCGCAGGACGGGCAGCGCGAGGCGCGGCGGTTGCCGCAGGCGATGCGGAGACGGCCGCCGGGCTCGGTGTCGGTGGAGTAGGAGTGCAGCACCTGCCCGGTGAGCGCGTCGCGGGTGACGGTGGAGCCTTGCAGGTGGATGGGGTCGGAGCAGCCGCCGGTACGGCGGATTTGGTCTTGGATGCGGTCGAAGCCGTCAGACCCGGCCAGCCTCAGTACGTCGGCGAGGGTGGCCGGGTCCAGGCCCGCCATGGTGGCGGTGTCGGTCACGCGATCACTTCCTGCCGTGGGCGGGGCCGTGGTTGTCGGTGTAGTCCTCGACCAGGGCGGCCACGTCACGGGATCCGGAGGCGGTGTCGGACTGTCCGCAGCCGCCGCAGGTGTAGGAGCCGGACGGGGTGGAGGCGGTGGTGTTCCACCAGCGGGCGGGGTCGTCGTGCTTCCGGTAGATCGGTTCGGCGGCCACGTGCAGGCCCGGACGGTCGGGGGTGGGCGTGAGGTCAGACATGAGCCGCCTCCCCCTTGGTCGCCGGGGCGCGCCGGGTGTGGCCGGTGCCCTTGCAGGTCGGGCAGGCGACGCGGAGGGTGACGCGGGAGCCGTCGTCGGCACGGTCACCAGTGGCGATGGCGACGACGGGGAAGCCGTCGCAGTAACGGCAGACAGGCGTGTTCTGGGCGTGCTGGGGCATGATGGGGCTTCCCTTTCGGGTCCTTTGGATCTGGAAGTGGTGCAGGCGTCCGGGGCGGCGGTTCTTTGGCGAGAGAGCCGCCCCGGGGGCCGTTAGCGGCGGCGGGAGTAGCCGTGGCCGGGCGGCGGGTAGGCGCTGGTGTCCCCGCAGTCGTCGGCCAGTCCCTGGGCGTTGGCGGTGGCCAGCAGCGAGCCGGCGACTACGGCGGTGAAGTCGTCGACCGAATCGCCCTTCAGGTCGACGGCGATGTCGGTGAGCATCCGCTGTGTCAGCTCACGGTCGTTGCTCTTGGGGCTGCTGAAGAGGCCCATGTCAGCGGTTCCTTTCGGCGTTGAGGAGCGAGCGGAGGACGAGCGCGCACACGGCCACCGACATGCCCGTGATGGCGACCGCGAGGAGCATGGAGACCAGGACCGCGCCGACGACGAGGACGACGGCACCACCGCCGGCCGCGAGGGCGAGCGCGCTGCCGGGGGTGAGGTGGACGACAGGCCGGTTCGAGACCGAGGCGAGCGGAGCCTGAGCGACAGGAGCCGGCGGGGCGGGGAGGTCGGAGGCCGGAAGCGGTACGGAGGCGACCTGCGGGGCGGTGTCTTGGGGCGGGTACTTCGGGGTGAGCACGGGTGTTCTCCTTTGGGGGCCGGGTTACTTGACGAGGGAGTCGACGGTGGGGCTGAGGAAGCTGCCGGCGACGAGGTAGCCGCCGAGGAGGAGCAGGACGACCAGCCAGATCGGCGGGCGGGTGAGCTTGATCCCGAGGTATCCGACGACGATCACGGCGAGCCAGAGCGGAACGTCCATGACGGTGATCTCCCTTTCAGGCCTTGCAGCGGTGGGTGTTGGCGGCGAGTTCGGCGGCGGAGCGGTCGGTGTAGTCGGCGGAGAAGCCACAGCCCGGCGCGGTGCAGGCGGCGGCGTGCTTCTCGCGGCCACGGCCGTCGTAGTAGGTGGCGACCTGCACGGGGCCGATACGGCGCTTGTCGCGGAAGCGGCGGTAGGCGGTCACGGCGTCAGCCCTCCTGTCGCAGGCTGCGGCCGGGGAACTCAGCGAGGATCTGCTGAGCCGTTTTCGGGTCCGGGGTGCGGTCGGCGGCTTCTTCCGCGAGCAAGCGGGCCAGGGCCGGGCGTCCGGCGTCGGCCATCTCGCGGGCCGCGTTCACGAAGTCCTCGGGGCGCTCGAAGGGCTGCATGGTGGCCAACTTCTTTTCCTTTCAGGTGAGTTGGAGTTGTTCGGCGATTGCATGGGCCATGGGGGCGGGCAGTTGGAGCCGGGCCGACAGAGCGTCAGCGGGCATCGGGGAGCCAGTGGAAGCGTGGTGTGCGTCGGCGATCTTCCGTGCGTGATCCAGCAACGCGGCTGGAACCGCGGGCGCATCGGCCGGGAGTGCCTGGGCTGTTGCGGGTGCCAGTTCCGGCACCGGGTCCGGGGCCGGGGCGGGGTCGTTGGCGCGGTGCATGTCGACGTCCAGCGCGGCCGGTTCATCCACAGCCTGTGTAGGAGCGGCCGGTTCGGTCGGCGAGTGCACGAGGAGGGTGCCGCCGAGGAAGGCCAGGGCAGGCCAGCCGGCCACGAGGATGCGCAGCCAGGCAGGCACGTGCTCCAGGTCGAGGAGTCCGGCGGTGGCGATGTTGGCCCCGAGCGAGGCGCACAGCGCGATCGCGAACCAGGTCCAGGCGGAACGGTCCCGGCGGGCGGTACGCAGTCGGCGCCAGGCGGCGACCAGCAGCAGATCGACCGAGACCGGATAGGCCCAGGCCTTCCATCCCGTCTGGCCGGCCGCGTAGGCCAAGTCGTGCAGGTGGGCGAAGGACAGGGCGCCGGCGATGACTGCCTGGATGAGTACGGCGTCGACGCGGAGCCCCTTCATGACTGGCTCCGAGGAGCTCGCCCCAAGGCGCGGGCCACGGCATCGCAGTCGGCCGGGGTGTAGGCGGTACGTACTCCGGAGATCGACAGCCCGGCCGCCTCCGCCAGGGAAGCCAGCGTGTAGGGCCGAGGGGCGGTGAACTCCCGGGCGTAGGCCAGGTGGGCGCGGATGTGCTGGTCGATCTGGTCCCGCTGCTCTCGCAGAGCGGCGAGCTGACGAAGGAAGTCGTCCGAGGCAAGGTCGTCCAGGGCGGTCAGCGGCTCAGACATGACAGGTTCCTTCCTGAGATTGGGCCAGGAGCGGGCGGGGATCATGTCCGGCCGCCCGGCCCCGGCGAGCTTCAGTCGGTGGCTTCGCCGGAGCCCAGGCAGGCCAGGCAGATACCGGTCTGTTGGCCGACAGGGCGGCGCTTACGGCCGATGTGGACGGTGCGGGAGACCTCGCCGGAGCCCTTACAGGTCGAGCACTTCGGCGGTTCGGCCGGCGCGGGCGCGGTGGTCTTGGGCGCGGCCATGGCGGTCAGTCCTCGTCGAGGCGGGGGTAGTCGTGACCGGGCGGCGGGTAGGCACCCACGTGGTGGGCACGGCACTCGGCTTCCAGAGCACCGGCTATGACCTCGGTGAAGTCGTCCGCGGCCAGGCCGAAGTGGAGACCGTTCCTCAAGCTGTCGCACAGGTAGCCCAGCCGGCCGTTGTCGTCGCGCTCGTGCGGGGTGAAGCCGTACTCGTCTCGCTCGATTCGGTGCTGGTCCATGCCGATGTCTCCCTACTTGACCAGTGACGCAGCGGTGGCGGACGGTGCCAGGACGTGAGGCCGGAAGGCGTCGAGGAAGGGCAGGTCCGGCACCAGGTGAGCGAAGTCCCGGCAGGTGGCGGCGACTTCATCGCGGGAGGTCTCAGGGGTGCGGATGCGGCTCCAACCGCCGGAGGCATCGGTAGCCACGGCCGTACCGGGTCGATTCGCGGGGATCACGCACGCGGCCGGCACGGCAGTCGGAGCCACGTCCTTCAGCCCCATCTCGGCGGTTTCCTTGTCGTTGACCCGGTGCACCACCCGGCCCGTGAGCTGAGCACGGAGCATGGTGGCGCCCTTGCCCAGGTCGGAACCGAAGCGCTGACCGCAGATCTCCAGATAGATGCCGACCGCACGGGCCATCTGCGCCAGCCGGATCAAAGCGGTGACGATCCGGGTGCGGCGGTCCTCATCCTCTTTGCGGGAGATCAGGAAGAGTTCTGCGATCTCGTCGACCAGCACCACAATCGGTGCCGGCCGCAGGTCCGCCGGAAGCTCCCAGATGTCCGAGACGCCGTGCAGGTTCAGCAGGTCGAAACGGTCTTCCATCTCAGCGACCAGCACATCGGCCAGCGAGGCGGCATCATCCGGATTGGTCGCCAGCGCTGACAGGCGAGGAGCGAACACGGACTGTTCCACCCCGCGCTTGCAGTCCATCCCCACCAAAGCGACCGGCAGTTGAGCCAGCCCCTTGATCAGGTTGCGCTGATACATGGACTTGCCCGAGGAGTTGGCCCCCAGGGTGAGCGCCATCGGGGCTTTGAGGTAGTCCCGCTCGAACGCGGTCCCGTCATCGCGCAGCGCGACCGGCACGACCATGTCGTGAGGCTGTGCCTTACGCGGCATCCGCACCCGACGCAGCACGTCATACCCGGTCATCCGCAGTTCGACGAATCCCGGCTTGGTCGCCACGATCCGAATCGCGTGGACACCCCAGGCGTGCCGAAGACGCTCCGTCGAGGCGATCATGTCGGCGGGCTCCAGACCAGCCGGAAGCCGCAGCGTCACCCGCAGCCCCGTCGAGGTGGGCCGCACCCGGCGGATCTTCGGTGCGACCGGCTGCACCTCACGACGGGCCACGTTGCGAGCCATGAACGCCCGCAGGCCGGACGGCTGCACCGTCAGACCACACACGTCCATCGTCGAGCGGTAGGAGAACGTGAACCGGCCCCACGTGGCGGGCAGACCGACCAACGACCAGTACGCGCGAGGGGCGCGGTACTTCGCGTAGCCGAGCCCACCGGCACCGGCCGCAGCGCCGCCCAGCTCGAACCAGGTAGCGACGTCGGCCATGATCAGGCCCCCAGCGGGGTGATCGCGACCGCACTGAACGCGATACCGGTGCGCTTCTCACCCTTGATCACGTTGTCCCAGTCACGCGCCTTCAGGCCGATGACCTTGACCGGCATCCCCGGCACGAGGCCCTCGGGGTAACCGTTCTCCGGGACCGAGACCTTGAGAAGGTTCCCCTCCCCCTCGTCCGAGACCAGCAGGCCCACGGTCGACATGGGCTGACCCTCCTGGTTCACGGCCCGCTCACCGGTCTGGAAGTTCTTCACCTTCGGTTCGGGCGCAGTCGCCACAAACACCACCGCAGTCGAAGTGTCGATCTTGAACGACGGCACTGCATCTCCTCTAACAGAGTGGATCTCCTGCACTCATGTACAGGAGTTACGTGTAGAAGAGTGCCTAACTCATGTACAGGAGTCAAGCGCTATGGAGGTGCCGGCCGCGAAGTGGCTTGAAAGAAGCGGGCCCGTCAGTCCCTTGCAGCGAAGCGGTAGTCCAAAACGAACTGGTCAGCAGCCATGATGGTGTCGCAGACCTCGACCACTCGTTCATCGTCTGAAAAGGCACTGCGGACCAGGTGGATGACCGGGGCGCCGGGGCTCAGGGCAAGGGCGGTCGCCTCTGCCTTGGTGGCCAGTCGTGCCCTCACGGTCTCGATGAACTCCGCCAACATGTGACCGTGCTCTTCGAGGCGAGCGTAGATACCACCGCCGCCCGGGTTCTCGGCGAACATCTCGGGGATGTCCTTCACCACGTCCCATGGCAGGTAGGACGTTGCCTCTTCGGTGGGGATGCCATCGCGAAAGTACCTGCGCTTGCGGGCTAGAACCTTGGTTCCGGTCGCGACGTTCAATCGCTCCGCGATCTCGGCTGGCGCGTCGACAGGGCCGACGTACAGCACGTTCACGGAGGGAGTGCCGCCAGACTGTTCAGCTTCCGCGAGATAGGCAGCCTTGCCGGCCTTGCGGTGCGCCCGACGAAAACGATCGGACGACTTCCGCTGAACAGGGGGCCGCGAGCGGACGAAGGAACCACGCCCGTGATGGGTCTCGATCAACTGCGCCGCGCGCAGCTCGGCAACCGCCTTGCGTACGGTCCCTGAGGCGACGCTGTACCGAGTCATCAGCTCGGTCTCGCTGGGTACCGGAGACCCAGGCTTCAATGCCCCTGATCTGATCTGTGCTGCGAGATCATCCGCGATCTGGAGGTACTTCGCCTTGGCCGAAGATGTCACGTCGCCTGTCGCCATAGTCCTACAGTCTCCCCTATTCTCCTGTACATGAGTAACAGCCGCCCACAGAACCCGTCAACGCCGCTCCACTCGGTGTCCGTGGCGGGAGTCGTTGTGCGCGAGGACGGGCGTGTTTTGGTGATCCGTCGTGCCGACAACGGCAAGTGGGAGCCGCCCGGCGGGGTGCTTGAACGTACGGAAGCCATCGAAGATGGGGTCTGTCGCGAGGTGTACGAAGAGACCGGGATCAAGGTGCGCGTAGAGCGCTTGACCGGCGTCTACAAGAACATGACAGTCGGCGTTGTCGCCCTGGTATTCAGGTGTCAGCCCGAAGGCGGTCACGAACAGCTCTCGGACGAGTCGACCGCTGTTGCATGGCTCACCCCGGACGAGGCAGTAGCGGCGATGAGTGAGGTCTACGCGGTTCGCATCACGGACGCTTTGCGCGACGAGGCGCCGCACATCCGGACGCATGACGGCCGCAAGCTGACACCGCTGGTAGGCAACTGACCTTCGGCCGGGGATCCCGACCTGTTACAGGTTTCTCTACCTCATCAAGGGCCCGCGCAAGCGCGGGCTGGCCCCTTGGGCCTGGCCCCTCTGCGCCTTCGGCGCCGGGGCCTGGCCCCTGGGGCCGCAAGCATGTTACGGCCCGGACGGTAGAGCCCTAGACGGGCAAGCCACGGTCAAGACGGATGCCTCCGGCGGGGGATCGGCCGGCACCGGGGTGGAGGGGGCGCCGTACGCGACTGCGGGTTCGTAGTGGCGTACGCGGTAGGGCTTCCATCCCGTCCACCATCGACCCAGGCAGAGCCGAGCAGACGCGGCCCATGGCGTCCAGGTCGTTCGTACAGTGGCGCGCTCCACCTGGACGCCATGAACCACGCCCGCTCCACGGTGTGTGGGTCGACGGCGGACGGGATGGAAGCTGGGGTGAGTGGTGGGTGTTATGGGTGGCCTGTACCGCGGGGAGTAGGGACGCGGCACAGGCCCATGGTTCTCAGTGGTGGTGATTCCACCAGTAGAGCGCCAGCGCTCCGATCCCACTCAGACTGGCCTTCACGCCGACGCGCATGAGTTCATCCGTAGCGGAGTTCATGAGGCGGCGGAAATGATGTCGTGCCGACCGTTGTTCCAGTTCAGCCCGTATGCGCCTTCGCGAGCGGGCAGGCTGAAGAGCCTTCGCAGTGGGGCATTGTCGGACCCGGCACCTACACTTCCTGTAGCTGGGAATCGTGGCCTCCTTTGGTTGACGTCCCAGATGGTGATGGCGGCCTCCTGCGTAGGACCAGGGGGCCGCCGCCATTTCTGACGGAGGCCTGTGACCGCGCTAGAACAGTCTGACGCACGGCACTGACAGTAGGAGGCTCTAGGGGTCAAGCCAGTTCGCACAATTGTGCATGTACTGGATGAAGCGCGACAGGCGACTTGGGCCTCGGGCACTGCACCTCTGCCCTTGACGTCGATCCTCTTGGCCTTCCCTGCTAGGTCCACCACGACGGATATGACTGCGTCAGGGAGAGCCTTTGTACGAGTCGAGGCACAGCAACTTCTGCCTTGAATTTGCCGCTAGCGTGCAGTTCGGTCATGGCTACGTCAGTGCAGAACAGGAGGTCGACTCCTTGTTCGCGAGGAACTGGATGTCGTCGACGGGGAAGATGCCCATCTCGCGGTACCGCTTGCGGAAGCTGTCGCCCTTGCCGTCGTGGATGGAGTTGGCGAACTCGTTGGTGAACTCCTCCTGGCTAGCTTTGTGTTCGACGATGACCGACATGCTTGACCTGAGGTTCTCGTCGTCGGAGTTGTCGATGATCTCCCACAGGCAGTGCAGCAGGACAGGGACGCCGTTGCCCTCACTGGCCAGCTCCCTCGAGTCGGCACGCACCGCGAAGGCCTGGAGGCCTTGACTAGGCGCAATCGAATGGATGTTTCACGTGAAACACGACTCGGAGATGCGGCGGACGGTGATCGCTTCGATCTCGTGCAGGACCCAGTCGAAGAGGTACGTGAAGTGCTCGTTACACACAGTCTTCGTGCCGTCAAGCGGCTCACTGGTGTCTGACATCAGAGGCTGACACCAACAGGGACGGACAGGCGCGCAACGAGACGGACTCCGGCAACCAGTCCGACGCGGCCCGGCTGCGGCCTTATAGGTGCACCGGACGGCAGGGATCGACCTGATAAGGATGAGGCCACAGGTTCAAATCCTGTTAGCCCCACAGACAAAGATCGAGAAGTCGGGTGTCTCCCCAGTGGGAGGCACCCGTTCTTCGTTGTGGCAGCAGCAAGATGACCCCCCGGTCGATAAAGACCGGGGGGTTTCGCTTGTCTGTACGTCCATGCAGCGGGCGGGTACGCAAGTTCGCCGTTACATCGGGGAAGGGACGGCGCCGTCAGCGCTGGAGGGGTGTGGCCGGCTCTGCGGCCGAGTCGTCACAGGGGGGCGTGGCCCCCTCGGCCCCCTCGGCGTCCTCCGTGTCCGTGGGCGGGCGGTGGCGGCAGCTGGGGGTCTTGCCGTGGGCCTCGGCTCGGATGCGCTGCTTCATCGTGGGGGGCAGGGCCCTGGTGGCGGACCAGGGCCAGAGGGATGGCGCCGGTGTCTTGGCCTCGGTGCTGCTGTTGCGGGTCGGCTCGGTCTGCGGTACGGCCGCGGCGGCGGTCGTGGTGATGAGTCCGAGCGTCGTGCACAGCGCCAGGAGGGCGGTGACGATGGCGGTCCACAGGTTCATGACCTTGTTCTGGGCCATGGCCCCTCACTTTCGGGTTGGGCGATTTGCGTACTTTCCTCATGATGTGTATGGGGGCGGCGAAATCATGGACCGACGCCCGTGGCGCGTCGATGTTCAGATGAACACCACTCGGATGGGTGCAAGAACCCTGAAAAGTGGAGGAGAGTGGAGGAGAAGGCTCAAAGTGACCGTCCGTGGAGGTGTGATCACCCTCCGATCGGAGTGGTGTCATCCGCTTCTACTGCGGTGTCCAGGGCGGAAGTTGAGGGGCTGACGCAGGTCACCGATCGGTATCGGTCGGTGTGTATAGTCGGGCGCCAGAGGTCCCCTACGTCAAGGAAAGACGAGGTCGCACGGTGAAGAAGCTTCTCCTGGTCGCACTGGCCGCCATCGGCGGGCTCCTCGTGTACCGCCAGATCCAGGCGGATCGCGCCGAGCAGGATCTGTGGACGGAGGCGACCGACTCCGTGCCCACGGGTTCGTGAGTACCGACATTCGGTTCTGAACAGACCCCGGCCGCCTCGCGGTCGGGGTTTTGTGTTGCGCGAGACGCAGCCGGGCAGGATGAGCCACGATCAGGCGACGGCGAGGGGTGGCGCGTGATGGGGCGGCGTACGGTGCGGTGGCGCGGCGTGTGCGCGGCTGTCGTGGGAATGGCCCTGGCCGCCCTGCTGCCGGGACAGACGGCCCTCGCCGCGAGCACGCCCACTCCCTCGTATGCGTTCGCCCCCGACGCCCGGCCGGTCACTGGCTCCGCGACCTCCTCGGACGCCGAGTCCCTCGACATCGGCGAGACGTACCGGAGCACCCTCCCCGCGGGCGGCAAGCTCTACTACCGCCTCGTACTCGACAAGACGTCGGACACGTACGTCTCCGTCACGGCCGTCCCGCGCGCGGGCACGACGGTCTCCACCGGCGGCGGCATCAGGGTGTCCCTGCAGGACGCCGACAGCCGCTCCTGCTCCTTCGAGAGCGCCTACTTCAAAGCGAGCCGCAGTCCGCGGCCGATCGTCGCCTGGGGAGCGAGAGAGGCCTTCTCCCAGCGCGCCCTGTGCAAGGGTGCCGGCGTGTACTACGTGCGCGTGGAGCGCATCGACGGCACGGACGTATCGCCCGGCGAATGGGAGCTGGAGCTCGCTCCGGTGTCGGAGCCGGGCCTGGAGCGGGCCGAGGGGACGAGCGCGCCGCAGAGCTGGAACTCCACGCCCCCACAGCCCCCGACCGGTCAGGCCGTACGACGTCCGGGCGGCGCGGGCTTCGACGAGGCCGTGCCGGTGAAGGAGGGGGTCTGGAGCGCCGATGTGGCGCCCGGGCAGACGCTCTTCTACAAAGTGCCGGTCGACTGGGGGCAGCAGCTCCACGTCACCGCCGAACTGGGCAGCACGACTCGCGGCCGTTATGTGGCCGGCGCGCTCATCACGTCGCTGTACAACCCCGCACGCATGCCCGTCGACGACGTGGCCATCGGCTACAACGGCACCCAGAAGACGGACTCCCTCGACCCCTTGGCGCCGGTCGACTACACCAACCGCTACGACTCCTCCCGCCAGGTCAGAGCGATGCGGTTCGCCGGCTCGTACTACCTCGCCCTCCATCTCTCGTCGGCGATGGCCGAGAAGTACGGCGACAAGCCGTTCGGCGTGACGCTGCGGGTGGGGATCGACGGCACGGCCGAGACGGCACCCGCCTACGCGGCGCCGTCCAAGCCGCAGGGCCTCTTCGAGGTGTCGGCACAGGACCGGGCGGCAGCGGCAGCGGGCGGGGGCGCGGGAGGCGACGCGCTGATGAAGGTGGTCGCCGTGGCGGGCATCGGAGGCGGGAGCCTGGTGCTGGTGGTACTGGGGGCGTGGACGGTGGTGGCCCGGCGGAGGGCGGCCGGGCTCGTCGGGTAGGAGCGGAGGTTCTGGTGCCCGTGGGTGCTCAGATCCGGGTCAGTGCCCAGAAGCCCACGGCGTAGCAGGCCAGCGCGAGAAGCAGCATCGGGACGACCACCTTGGCCGGAAGGCCGGGACGCCGCCGCGCCCTGCGCGCTCCTCTGCCTGCGCGGTGCCGCGAAGTTTCCTGGGCCGGAGGTGGAACCTGCGGGACCTGAGCGGTGTACGAAGCAGTAGAGGCATCGGCGCGATGGAGCGGCGGTGACGCCAGGGGCCGCGTCGGGTAGGGCGGCGCCTGCGGCCGGGGGGAGGGCAGGACATGCGTGGCGTCGTCGGGGGAGACGTGGGAGGGCTGCTGCTGCGCGCCCTGCTGTGTCTGTGGCGGTGTCTGGCCGTCCGGGGGACGCACTTGAGGAGAGGAGCCAGTGGCCTGCGGGGGCGGCAGCGGGAAGCTGCCGGTGTCCGACATGCCGGTCGACCGCGCACCACCGGAGGACTCGGAGAGGTACGCCGCCGGCTGCGGCCCGGTGCTCTGACGGGGATCGGGTGGTACGGAGTCGGTGCCGGGCCATGCGGAGGCGGAGGCGCCGTCCCGCGCGGACTGCGGGAAGCCGGTACTCGGTTCCGGAGTGTCCGAGAGCCCCGCCCGCACCCCCGGCGCGGGCTTGAGCGGCCCTGCTGGGCCGAACCCCGGTGGCAGTGGCCCCAGTTGGTCGAAGATCTCGATCAGCTCGTCGTCGGGGCCCGGCTCCGGCAGAAGCTCCGCGGCCGCGGCGAGCGCCTTGCGCGCCCCGGTGGCGGTGCGGAACCGCGCCTGCGGATCCGGCTGCACCAGCGTCGCCACGACCTGCCACAGCGGCTCGGGAATGCCCTTGGGCGCACTCGGGGTGCCATGCGCCGCGAAGTACTGGACGAGAGCCTTGGCGTCCGGCTTGGCGCCCTCCAGGAGATACAGCGCGACCAGGCCGACGGCGAACAGATCGGCGGGAAAGTCCGGCTCCGAGCCCATCATCTGCTCGGGCGAGATGTAACCCGGCGTCCCCACCACGAGGTTGGTCTCCGTCAGCCGCGGCTCGCCCAGCCGCATCGCGATGCCGAAGTCGGACAGCCGCAGCCGGGGCCGAGCGGTGCCGGTGGCCTCCAGCAGCACGTTGGCGGGCTTGATGTCCCGGTGCACCACACCCTCCGCGTGCACCGCCGCCAGCCCCGACAGGAGTTGGTCGAGGAGCGTGCACACGAAGGGCGGTGGCAGGGGACCGTAGTCCCCGATCAGATGGGCCAGCGAACCTCCGCCGACCAGATCCATGGTGAACAGGACCTTGTCGTCGTCGGCGGCCCAGCTGGCGGGCGCGAGCACATGGGGGTGGTCGATCCGCAGCGCCTGTTCGCGGACGAAGCGCAGCAGCGAGTGCGCGTCGCTCTGCTGCAGCACCTTGGCGGCGACATACCGACGGCGGCGGTGGTCCCAGGCGCGCCATACGGCGCCGACACCTCCGCGCCCGATCGGATCGACGAGTTCGTACCGGCCGGCGAAGACCTCACCCATGGCAGTGCGTCGCTCCTCCCCCTGCGGTCTCCCCCCTTGCCTCCCCCTCCACGAGCGATACGACTCCCGCCGCACCGCTCCAGGATGAGTGACACCCCTCGCACCGCTCCCCGGCGAGCGACACGGCCCGTCTCCCGGCCGGTGAGTGACACGCCCCCACGTGTCCCTCCCCGGATGAGTGACGACTCCCGTGCCCTCTCCAGCGGCACGACTCCCCCGTGCCTCCTCGGCCGTCGTCCCGGCTGCCGAACCCCCTTCGGTGACCGGGCCGCGGAGTCAGCTCTGGTGGGACTGGTAGTGCGCGACCGCGTCGGAGGTGCGGCCCGCGCCGTAGACCCGGAGGAACTCTGCCAGTTCCGGATGGGTCGGGGCGAGGGTGTCCGCCGCCTCGATGATGTCCCCCGCGGCCGCGACCGACCGGAGCAGTGACTGGATCTCACGGACGACCCGCTTGACCGTCGGCGCTCCCGAACTGCTGGTCGTGGTCGTGGCGTTGCTGAGCACCGAGCCCCCTTGCGACTTCTTGATCTCGTCCATCCGCTCGGTCGCCTCGGCCGCGCTGACGCTGCCGTCCGCGACCTGCCTCGCCAGATCCTGCAGCAACTGCACCCGCTGGACCACGGCCGGATTGCCGATCTTCGCCCGCTGACCGCTCATCAGCTGCGACAGCATCGGTGCCGACAGTCCCAGTACCCCCGCGAGACGAGCCTGGTTGAGACCAAGATCGTCTATGAGCTTACGGAAGAGCGCCCCCAGCGGCTCCCCGTACCAGTTCCGCTGCAGTTCCCGCGCTCTCGCGGTCGCTTCCTGCTGTGCGGCGTCCATTGCGTCTCCCCATCGCTTCCCCAAATACCGCGGTTCGCTGTAGCGAACCACGCCGAGCATCTTACGGAGAGTGGTCGTTCATCGGGACCCCCAATCTTTTTGCGAGATACCGGGGGCGACCCGGTACTCTGGTCTGCGACGCCCACCGGTATGAGTCACTTCCGGTTGGACGCTCCCCTCCCGGGGCCTTAGCTCAGTTGGTAGAGCGCTGTCTTTGCATGGCAGATGTCAGGGGTTCGACTCCCCTAGGCTCCACACCTCGGACCGGTCAGACGCCCTTCACGGCGGCTGGCCGGTTCTTGCATGTGCGGGTTTTTCACGTCACGGATCCACGCGGGCGCCAGGTGTGGACGGAGAAGGTCCTCCGGGGTGACGTGCGTCACTCGACGGCATCTGAGCCGTTGCAGATATTTGCGCAAACGCGATAGCCGCAGGGTGCCCGAACCCGTCGTGTGAGTAGCCGACCAGCTGCCGGAGTCGATGATTCCGCTGGTGGAGGCCTTGTGGGGACTGGTGGGAACGTGTGCTCGTAACCAGGGCGATGCTCTCCGTCAGCGCAGTCTGGGCGGAACTTGCACACCTGAACCGTTGCAAACGTCATCGTGGGTGCAGAGGGCAAGCATCCGCCGTTCCACGTGAAACATCGCTGTGGGGCAGGAGACCCTCAAGTCTCCTGCCCCACAGCGATGTTCGCAGTGCCGGACGTCAGTGCCGGACGTCAGTGTCGTTCGTCGCGGTGCGCGGCCTCTTCCTCGGCTTCCTTGACCTGCACCTCCGGGTCGAGCACGGACTGACCGCTGCCGTCGACCGACGTCAGCCGAGTCGACTCCGGGACCTCCGTCGCGGCGGGCGGCTCGACCAGCCAGTCGGGGTTGGCCTGCTTGTCCCACCACTTCCAGGCGGCGTAGGCGCCGCCCGCGACGACGCCCGCAACCGCCAGCGCCTTGGCGAGACGGCCTACCCTCGCCCGACGTTCCTGCTTACGGACCAGCTTCTCGATCTGCTTGGCCGAGACCTGACCGCGCAGCGCGAGCAGCGCGGCCGTACCGCGGGATGCGGCCTCGTCCCTCACGGGCCCGGCCGCGGCCACGGCCTGCTCGATCTTCGGACGTGAATAGTCGGCGGCCTGCCGGGCAGCCTTGCGGGTGCGGACGGCGGCCTCGTGGGCGGCCTGGTCGACCTTCGGCGGCACATGCGTCAGGGCCTGTTCCAGACGCGGCGCGAGATGCGCGTCGTACTGGACGCGGGCCTGCTCGGCCGCCTGTGACACCTTCGGCGCGAGCCGTACGCGTGCCTCGTGTGTGTAGTGAGCGGCCCTGTCCTTGGCCGTGTCGGCGTAGGGCGCCACCACTTCCGCGGCGTGCAGCACGCTGTCCTTCGCCGAACCGGTCGCGGCGCGCACGCTGTCGATGCGGGTCACGGGAATCCTCCTCCTCGGTGGCGTACGGTAATTCGACTTTCCACCCTTTTACGGATCATGCCTGCCAACGGGCACCTGGGCATGTGTGGGCAGGCATCCGGGTCATGGGCGGTGACTCCGGACGATCTCCGATCAAGCGCTGCTGAAGGATCGATCACATGCAATAGCGGATGAATACGGGCAACGGGAGCTTGTCGTCGACAATGCCACGGATCGTCGGCGAACGCCCCCGGCCCGGAACTACTCGACCGGTTTTCTGCAGACGACAGCCCGCAACGGACACCCGGAGAAGGGCGACGGGGTCGGATCGCGTCGACCGTGCAAGGATCGGGGGAGTTACAGAAACAACGGAAGGCACATCGTGGCCGAGCAGCTCTACGCCACCCTCAGGACCAACCACGGCGACATCGAGGTCCAGCTCTTCCCGAATCACGCGCCGATGACGGTCAAGAACTTCGTCGAGCTCGCCACCGGCCGACGCGAGTGGACCAACCCCACCACCGGCGAGAAGTCCACGGCCAGGCTCTACGACGGCACAGTCTTCCACCGGGTCATCAGCGGCTTCATGATCCAGGGCGGCGACCCGCTGGGCAACGGCACCGGCGGCCCCGGCTACCAGTTCAAGGACGAGTTCCACCCGGACCTCTCCTTCGACAGGCCCTATCTGCTGGCCATGGCCAACGCCGGACCGGGTACCAACGGCTCGCAGTTCTTCCTCACCGTCGGCACCACGGCATGGCTGAACCGCAAGCACACCATCTTCGGCGAGGTCACCGACCCGGCCAGCCAGAAGGTCGTCGACGCCATCGCGGGCACGGAGATCCACCCGCGCACCTCCCGCCCGCTCAACGACGTCGTCATCGAGTCGGTCTTCGTCGAGACCCGCAAGGGCTGATCACCGAGCCGGGCAGGGCCGAGGCGAACGCCCCGGTCCGTCGGCGCCGGGCCCACCAGGGAACCAAACGCCCCGCTCGTCCGTAAGGATGGGCGGGGCGGTTTCATTGCATACGACGACTTAGGGGACCCCGATGGACCAGGCGCCAGGCAGCCCACAGGGCCCGGAGGAGCAGGGACCCCAGCAAGCCGAGGGCCTGCCCGGCTGCTACCGCCACCCCGACCGCGAGACCGCCATCCGCTGCACCCGCTGCGAACGCCCGATCTGCCCCGAGTGCATGGTCAGCGCCTCCGTCGGCTTCCAGTGCCCCGACTGCGTCCGCGGCGGCTCCGGTACCGGCCACCGCCCCGACGCCGCCATCCCCCGCACGATCGCAGGCGGCACGATCGCGGCCGACCCCCGGCTGGTCACCAAGATTCTCATCGGGATCAACCTCGCCGTGTTCATCGCCGTCCGGGCCTCGGACTCACTGCTCAGCGATCTGGTCCTCATCGGCGCCTGGCCGCCGGCCCCCTTCACGGCCACCGAGGGCGTCGCGGACGGCCAGTGGTACCGCATGGTCACCTCGATGTTCACGCACCAGGAGATCTGGCACATCGCCTTCAACATGCTGAGCCTGTGGTGGCTCGGCGGACCGCTGGAGGCGGCCCTCGGCCGGGCCCGCTACCTCGCGCTCTACCTGGTGTCCGGCCTCGTCGGCAGCGTCCTGGCCTATCTGCTGGAGTCCCCGACCACGGCCACGCTCGGCGCCTCCGGCGCCATCTTCGGCCTGTTCGGCGCCACCGCCGTCCTGATGCGCCGGCTCAACTACGACATGCGTCCGATCATCGCGCTCCTGGTGATCAACATGATCTTCACCTTCAACCCGGCGTTCGACATCTCCTGGCAGGCCCACATCGGCGGCCTCGTCGGCGGCGTGGTCATCGGCTACGCCATGGTGCACGCCCCGCGCGAACGACGGGCCCTGATCCAGTACGGCACGTGCGCCCTGGTCCTCGCCCTGGTCGTCGTATTGACGCTGGTGAGGACGGCTCAGCTCACCTGAGCGGGAGCAGTTGTCCACAGCGAGTGGCGAATCTTGTGCATAGTGTGCGCGAACAAGCGTGCCCCCTGTCGCTGACCTGTGTTTCCGCAGGTCGGACAGGGGGCGAACATGCTTTCGGGTGACCGGTAGTTCCGTCACACCGGCGTCAACGCTGGATGAGTTATCCACAGATCGTCGTTCTTTTTCCCCACTGTGGAAAACGCTGTGGATAACTCAGCGGATAGCCCTGGGCAGAGCTGTGTTCACCGCGAAGCAGTCACTACTTCCACTGCGTGGAGACGCCGAAGCCCGCGGCGATGAAGCCGAAGCCCACCACGATGTTCCAGTTGTCGAGCGAGTCGATGGGCAGCGAGCCGTCCGTCACATAGAAGACGACGATCCAGGCCAGCCCGATGACGAACAGGGCCAACATGACGGGTGCGACCCAGGCGCGGTTGGTCAGCTTGATGCTGGTCGCCTGCTTCGCAGGCGGCGGCGTGTAATCGGCCTTCTTGCGGATACGTGACTTCGGCACGAGGGTCTCTCCTGTCGATGCGCTGCGTGGCCGCGCAGGTAACTAGGTCGGGCTCGGGGCAGCGTACAAGGGGACACTGAGTGCTCCCCCGGGCGTCCGTTAGCGTAGTGCTTCCGCGGCGCCGAAGGAGATAAGGGTACGTTGAGCAATTCTGCCGACTCCCCCCAGGCCGGATCCAGCCCTGTCCGCGGACGGAGATTCCGGCCCGTGCGGCTGCTCACGGTGGCCGTCTTCGCTCTCGCGGGCCTCATCTTCTTCACCAGCTTCAATACGGCCAAGGGCACCAATATCCGTACGGATGCCTCACTGCTGAAGCTCTCCGACCTCATCCTGGAGCGCAGCCACAAGAACGGTCAGCTGGATGAGACCACCGGGACGCTCAGGGACGACGTCGAGGCGCTGGCCGAGCGGGACGACGGCAGCACCAAGGCCGAGGACGACAAGCTGGCGGCGCTGGAGAAGAAGGCGGGGACGCAGAAGCTGAGGGGCGAGGCGATCTCCGTCACGCTCAACGACGCCCCGCCGGACGCCACCGCCAAGCTCCCCGGCTATCCCGAGCCGCAGCCCGATTACCTGGTCATCCACCAGCAGGACCTGCAGGCCGTGGTGAACGCGATGTGGCAGGCCGGCGCCCAGGGCATCAAGGTCATGGACCAGCGGCTGATCTCCACCAGCGCCGTGCGCTGCGTGGGCAACACGCTCATCCTCCAGGGCCGGGTCTACTCACCGCCGTACAAGATCACGGCGATCGGGGACCCGGAGAAGCTGCGCACGTCGCTCGCGGCGAGCCCGGCGATCCAGAACTACATGGTCTACGTCAACGTCTACGGACTCGGCTGGAAAGTCGAGAACGAAGGGACGGTGACTCTGCCCGGCTACTCGGGCACAGTGGATCTGCAGTACGCCAAGCCTGTGGAGTAGGCCTTCTGGAGCCGCCGGTGCGTGTTGTCGTCAGGACCGTCAGCGAACTCTGCATCACCGTCGGCACCGTCATCGTGCTCTTCGTCGTCTACGTGCTGTTCTGGACCGGCGTGAAGGCCGACGACGTCATGGGCGAGCAGATCGACCAGTTGCAGGACCAGTGGTCGAGGGGGAGCGTGCGGCAGCCGACGGGGGGCGCCTCGTCCGGAACGCCGGAGCCGACGGCGTACAAGAGCGGCAAGCCCTTCGCGATCATGTACATCCCCCGGCTTGGTTTCACGTGGAACAAGCCCGTGCTGGAGGGGACGGCCGTCGGCACCCTGAAGAAGGGGCTCGGGCACTACGCGCGGACCGCGCGGCTCGGGGAGAAGGGCAACTTCTCGGTGGCCGGTCACCGGCGTACGTACGGCGACCCCTTCAAGGACTTTCCCAAGCTGCGGCGCGGGGACGCGGTGGTGCTGACGGACGGGACCACCTGGTTCACGTATCGGATCGACAAAGGCCCCTACAAAACCGTGCCCACGGACGTTGAGGTGATCGATCCTGTGCCACGTAAGTCGGGGTATACGCGCTCGGGCCGCTATCTCACCCTGACCACGTGCGATCCGGAGTGGGGGCACAGTCACCGGCTGATCGTGTGGGCGCATCTGGACTCCACACAGCCTGTGGAGAAAGGGAAGCCGACGGCCCTGCGCCGTTAGTCTGGTGCGGTACGGCGTGAGTCTGGTGCCGTGGTGCGACGGAAGGGACGGCATGTACGGCTGGATCTGGCGGCATCTGCCAGGGAACGCGTGGGTGAGGGCTTTCATCTCACTCGTGCTGGTGCTTGCTGTGGTCTACGTCCTTTTCCAGTATGTCTTCCCGTGGGCCGAACCGCTGCTGCCCTTCAACGATGTGACGGTGGACAACCAGTGAGTGCGCGGATTCTCGTCGTCGACAACTACGACAGCTTCGTCTTCAACCTGGTGCAGTACCTGTACCAGCTGGGCGCCGAGTGCGAGGTGCTGCGCAACGACGAGGTGTCGACGGCGCACGCCCAGGACGGCTTCGACGGTGTGCTGCTGTCGCCGGGCCCGGGAACGCCGGAGGAGGCGGGCGTCTGCATCGAGATGGTCCGCCACTGCGCGGCCACCGGGGTGCCCGTCTTCGGTGTGTGCCTGGGGATGCAGTCGATGCAGGTGGCGTACGGCGGTGTCGTGGACCGGGCGCCGGAGCTGCTGCACGGCAAGACGTCGTTGGTGGAGCACGAGGGCAAGGGTGTCTTCGCGGGTCTGCCGACGCCCTTCACGGCGACCCGCTATCACTCCCTCGCTGCCGAGCCGAAGACGGTGCCGGCCGAGCTGGAGGTGACCGCGCGGACCCACGACGGGATCATCATGGGGCTGCGCCACCGTGAACTGCGGGTCGAGGGTGTGCAGTTCCACCCCGAGTCGGTGCTGACGGAACACGGGCACCGGATGCTGGCCAACTGGCTGGTGGAGTGCGGCGACCAGGGTGCGGTGGCGCGAAGCGCGGGGCTGGCCCCGGTGGTGGGCAGGGCCTCGGCGTGACCGCACTGCGCCCCGAGCGCGAGTCCGGGACCTCGTACGGGAAGCAGTCGTACGAGGATGCCGGTGCGCTTGGGGACTGGTACGGCAGCGCGTCGTACGGCACGGGCGGCGGGGCGGGTGTGGATGAGCCCTGGGTGCCGCCTGCCGACGACGAGACGGTGGCGCTGCGGATACCGGAGCCGCCGCCGACGCGAATAGACGGGTCCGTACCGGCGTCTGGACCGGTGTCTGACGCCTCGTCCGCCACAGGAGCCCCTGGATCCCCTGCGGGGGGCCGTGCGGCCCGGAGAAAGGCCGCCAAGCGCCGTGGTGGGCGTCATGGGGGTGGAGCGAGGCCTTCCGTGGAGTCGGCGGAGGCGTCGGACGACGGGAAGTCGTCGGCTCCGCTCTCCCGTGTCGAGGCCCGGCGGCAGGCGCGGGCGAGCAAGCCCGGTCCGGCGGTGCTGGCGAGCCGGGCGGTCGGTGAGGTGTTCATCACGACCGGCGTCCTGATGCTCCTGTTCGTCACCTACCAGTTGTGGTGGACGAACGTGCGGGCGCACGCGCAGGCCGGCAGGGAGGCGAGCTCGCTTCAGAACGAGTGGGCGAGCGGGAAGCGGGCGCCGGGCGAGTTCGAGCCGGGACAGGGGTTCGCGCTGCTGCACATTCCCAAGCTGGACGTGGTCGTGCCGATAGCGGAGGGCGTCAGCAACAAGAAGGTGCTCGACCGCGGCATGGTCGGGCACTACTCCGAGGGTGCGCTGAAGACGGCGATGCCGAGCGCGAAGTCCGGGAACTTCGGGCTCGCGGGACACCGGAACACCCATGGCGAGCCGTTCCGGTACATCAACAAGCTCAGCGCGGGCGACGAGATCGTCGTGGAGACGCAGGACGACTACTTCGTCTACAAGATGACGTCGTCGCTGCCGGTGACGGCGCCGAGCAACACCAGTGTGCTCAATCCGGTTCCTCCGCAGTCGGGTTTCACCGAGCCGGGCCGCTACATCACCCTGACGACCTGCACGCCGGAGTTCACCAGCAAGTACCGGTTGATCGTCTGGGGCAAGATGGTCGAGGAACGGCCGCGCAGCAAGGGCAAGCCGGATGCGCTCGTCCAGTAAGGGCAGATGAACAGTGGCAGCGACCGCGGAGCAGCAAGAGGTCACCGACACCACCCACGCCCCGCGCCGCCGCGGCATGGGCCCGATCGCCACGGCGGTCAGTGTCTTCGGTGAACTCCTTATCACGGCGGGTCTGATCCTCGGCCTGTTCGTCGTCTACTCGCTGTGGTGGACGAACGTCATCGCCGACCGCGCGGCGGGCAAACAGGCCGACAAGGTCCGCGACAACTGGGCCCAGGACAGGGGGCCGGGCGCGCTGAACACGAGGAACGGCATCGGCTTCCTGCATGTCCCCGCGATGGGCGGCGGCGAGGTCCTGGTGGAGAAGGGCACGTCGTCGAAGCAGCTCAACGACGGTGTCGCCGGCTACTACACCGACCCGGTCAAGGCGACGCTGCCGATGTCCGGCAAGGACGGCAACTTCTCCCTCGCGGCCCACCGCGACGGCCACGGCGCCAAGTTCCACAACATCGACAAGATCGACAAGGGCGACGCGATCGTCTTCGAGACGAAGGACAAATGGTACGTCTACAAGACGTACGCGATCCTTCCGGAGACCTCGAAGTACAACGTCAAGGTGCTCGGCGCGATCCCCAAGGAGTCGGGGAAGAAGAAGGCCGGCAAGTACATCACCCTGACGACCTGCACGCCGGTGTACACGTCCCGGTATCGGTATGTGGTGTGGGGGGAGCTGGTGCGCGTGGAGAAGGTGGACAGCGAGCGGACACCGCCGAAGGAACTGCGCTGACCTGCGTCCTCAAAGGACGTCGTAAAAGGCTTAGCTGCCCTTACGAGCAATGGAACGCGCCGGAATTGTACTGCGCAAAACTTCCGTACACTCTGGGGCTCAGAAGCGTACATACGCTGGCCGGTGAGGTTTGCGTACACTTTTCGATGCTGACGCTCGTGTACGTGGAGGTGCCGTACCCGCCCGTCGATGAGTCGTAGTAGAGGTACGCCGTGCCGAACGTGGTCCCGCCGCTCGTTTTGACGGCGTAGGCGCCGATCTGCGACCCGCTGCACCCGTAGTCGGCAGCGCTGGCCGCTCCCTTTATGAGGGTCCCCTATTGATGCGCGTGGAGCATGCCACTCCCGTTGATCACGGGATAGCTTTTTCCGATTCCTGGAATTCCGGTTCTATTTCGCTATTCGTGGAATTGTGTGAGCAAAAAGGACGCGCCCCGTATGTTCGAGGCGCGTCCATTTTTGTATTGATGCTGGTGGCGCGTTCTGCTAACCGGTAGTGCCGCCGAAGAAGCCGCCGCCGTTGTTGCCGCCGTTGTTGTTCTGTTGGGCAATGGCGGTCAGATTGACCGTGGTGCCCTTGGGGACCGTGGTGCCGGGCTGCTGGTCCTGGGCGAGGACGATGGCGTTGTCGTCCTGGGCGCCCGTGACGTTGACCGACAGACCGAGGTCCTGGAGGGCCTTCCGAGCGTCCTTCAGCGTCTGCTGCGTCACCGACGGCACCTGGACCTGCTCCTCGGCCTTCTTCTTGCCCAGGTGGATCTTCACCGTCGAGTCCTTGTCGACCGAGGCGCCGATCTGCGGGTCGGTGCTGATGACCTTGTCGACCAGGTTGTCGTCCTCGGTCTCCGTGTCGGTGACGCAGTTGCCGGTGAGGTTGTTCTGCGTCATCAACGCCTTGGCCTCGTCACACGTCTTGCCCGTGACGTCCGGGACCGTGGACTTCGCGATTGCCTTGGCCACGGTGAGGGTGATCGTCGTGCCCTTTTCCTTCTCTGTGCCGCCCTCGGGGTCCTGGCCGGTGACGACGCCCGGGGTCCGGTCGGATTCCTCAGTCTTCTGCTCAACCCTGAAGCCCTTGTCCTCGAGATCGGACTTGGCCTGCTCGAACTGGATGCCCTCGACATCGGGCACGGTGACCTTCGGGGCGCCCGTCGAGACCACCAGGTTGACGGTGGACTGCTTCTCGACCTCAATGCCTGGCTTGGGGTCCTGCGTGCAGACGTTGCCCTTGGGCTGGTTCTCGCACTCCTTCTTGGTGACCGACACCTTCAGATCGCTGTTGGTCGCCATCTTCTCGGCGTTTTCCTGCTTCTCGCCGATGAAGGTCGGCACCTGCACCTTGTCGTCCGCGCTGTTGTTCCCGCTGAACGCCCACTTCCCGATCAGGATCGCGCCGATCAGGACCAGCACCGCCGCGACGACCAGCAGGATCGTCGAGGTGTTGTTCTTCTTCTGCTGGCGGCGGCGGTCGGGGCGGTCGTCGTAGCCGCCGTAGCCCGGGTCGTCCGGGTTCATGGGCGGGAGCATCGACGTGGCGCCGGCGTCCGTGGAGCGCAGGGCGGTGGTCGGCTGGTCGTCCGGGTAGGCGCCGTAGCCGACCGAACCCATCGCCGCGGTGGCCGCCACCGGCTGGCCGTCCAGGCACGCCTCGATGTCGATGCGCATCTCGTCGGCGGACTGGTAGCGGTAGTTCGGGTCCTTGACCAGGGCCTTGAGGACGATCGCGTCCATCTCGGGCGTGAGCTCGGGGTCGAAGACCGACGGGGGCTGCGGCTCCTCGCGGACGTGCTGGTAGGCCACGGCCACGGGGGAGTCGCCCACGAACGGCGGGCGTACCGTCAGGAGCTCGTAGAGGAGACAGCCCGTCGAGTAGAGGTCGGAACGCTGGTCGACCTGCTCGCCCTTCGCCTGCTCCGGCGAGAGGTACTGGGCCGTGCCGATGACCGCCGAGGTCTGGGTCATCGTCATGCCGGAGTCGCCCATGGCGCGGGCGATGCCGAAGTCCATGACCTTGACCTGGCCGTTGCGCGTGAGCATGACGTTGGCCGGCTTGATGTCACGGTGGACGATGCCGGCCCGGTGCGAGTACTCCAGGGCCTGGAGGATGCCGATCGTCATCTCCAGCGTGCGCTCCGGCAGCAGCCGGCGGCCGGAGTGCAGCAGCTCACGGAGCGTGGAGCCGTCGACGTACTCCATCACGATGTACGGGATCGAGACCCCGTCGATGTAGTCCTCACCCGTGTCGTAGACCGCGACGATCGCGGGATGGTTGAGCGAGGCGGCCGACTGGGCCTCCCGGCGGAACCGGGCCTGGAAGGACGGGTCGCGTGCGAGGTCCGCGCGCAGCGTCTTCACCGCCACGGTGCGGCCGAGCCGGGTGTCATGCGCGAGGTAGACCTCCGCCATGCCACCACGGCCGAGCACCTGGCCCAGCTCGTACCGGCCGCCGAGGCGACGCGGCTCTTCCATAGCTACCTACCAGCCCTCTCCGTCGGTCCCGACCGGCACTGGTGTGCGGTCGGGGGCTGCCGTCCGGGCCTACCGTACCCGGCTGGCTTTGTGTGACCTGGCCAAGCCCGTCACCCGATACAGGACCGGTATCGCAACGTGCACCGATGTGAAGGGGACGTGATCGGGGTCACTTGTTGGAGTTGATGACGGCCTCCATCACGCTCTTGGCGATGGGTGCCGCGAGGCCGCTGCCGGAGATGTTCTCGCGGACCGCGTTCTCGTCCTCGACGACCACGGCCACGGCGACCGGCTTGCTGCCGTCGCCGAGCTTGGCGTACGAGATGAACCAGGCGTAAGGGTTCTTGCTGTTGTTCTCACCGTGCTGGGCGGTACCGGTCTTGCCGCCGACCGTGACGTCGCCGCCGATCTGGGCCGTCTTGCCGGTGCCCTTCTCGACGACCGTCTCCATCATCGACTGGAGGATCTGCGCGTTCTTCGCCGACAGCGGCTGGCTGTACTCCTCCGGGTCGGTCTTCTCGATGACGTCGACATTGCTGGCCTGGAGTTCGTCGACCATGTACGGCTTCATGAGGGTGCCGTCGTTGGCGACCGCGGAGGCGACCATGGCCATCTGCAGCGGGGTCGCGGCGGTGTTGAACTGGCCGATGGAGGACAGGGCGACCTGCGAGGGCTCCATGTTGTCCGAGAAGACGGAGGCGCTGGAGCGGACCGGCGTGAACTGCTCCTCGGTGAAGCCGAACTTCTTGGCCTCTTCCAGCATCTTCTCGTTCTTGAGGTCAGCGCCGATCTTGCCGAAGACGGTGTTGCAGGACCACTGCAGAGCGACGCGCAGGGTGGCGTTCTTGCAGGGGATGTTGCCCTCGTTCTTCAGCTCCGTCGTCGTGCCCGTCATGACCCAGGGCAGCGGAGAGTCCGTCTTTTCGTCGGCGTCGCCGTACAGGCCGTTCTCCAGCGCGGCGGCCGCGGTGACGACCTTGAAGGTGGAGCCGGGCGGGTAGACCTCGCGCAGGGCCCGGTTGAGCATCGGGTCGGCCGGGTTGTTCTTCTTGTCGAGGGCCTTCCAGGCCTTCTCGTCCGACTCGCCGCCGCCGGCGATCGTCCCGGGGTCGTACGACGGGTAGGAGGCCATCGCCAGGATCTTGCCGGTGGACGGCTCGAGAGCGACGACCGCACCCTTGCCGCGCTGCTTGAGGCCGTCGTACGCGGCCTTCTGGGCGGCGGCGTTGAGGGTGGTGACGACGTTGCCGCCTTCCTTCGGCTTGCCCGTGATCATGTCCAGGGTGTTGCGGAAGAAGAGCCGGTCGTCGTTGCCGGTGAGGATGCCGTCCTCGAGGTTCTCCAGCTGGTTGGCGCCGTAGGCCTGCGAGACGAAGCCCGTGACGGGCGCCCACATGGCGCCGTCCTTGTAGGTGCGCTTGAACTTGAAGTCGCCGCTGGTGGTCTCGGTGTGGCCGGTGATGGCCTTGCCGTCGACGATTATGTCGCCGCGCGGGGTGGCGTACCGCTCGATGGCGACCCGGCGGTTGTCGCTGTCGGTCCTCAGCTCGTCGGCCTTGACGTACTGGAGCCAGTTGTCACGGATGAGCAGGGCCATGACGAGGAGGCCGCAGAAGATCGCGATCCGGCGCAGGGGCTTGTTCATGACGGGCGGACCACCTGGGTCATCTCGGCGTCGGGGCTGGGGGCGGGCGCGGGCGCCGGACGGCGTGCGGTGTCGCTGATGCGCAGCAGGATGCCGATCAGGGCCCAGTTGGCGATGACGGACGAACCGCCGTAGGCCACGAACGGGAGCGTCATACCGGTCAGCGGGATGAGGCCCATGACACCGCCGGCCACGACGAAGACCTGGAGGGCGAAGGCGCCGGACAGGCCGACGGCCAGCAGCTTGCCGAACGGGTCGCGGGCCGCGAGGGCCGTACGCACACCGCGCTCGACGATCAGCCCGTAGAGCAGCAGGATCGCCATGACGCCTGCCAGGCCCAGTTCCTCGCCGAACGTGGCGAGGATGAAGTCGGAGTTGGCGGCGAAGCCGATGAGGTCGGAGTTGCCCTGCCCGAGACCGGTGCCGAGGGTGCCGCCGGAGCCGAAGGCCCAGAGGGCCTGCATGGACTGTTCGGTGTGGCCCCCGACGCCCTGACGGGAGAGCGTGTACTCCTTCATCGGGTCGAGCCAGGCCTGGACGCGCTGCTGGACGTGCGGTTCGAAGCTGGCCACGCCGACCGCGCCGGCCGCGGACATCAGCAGACCGAAGACGATCCAGCTGGTCCGCTCGGTGGCGACGTACAGCATGATGATGAACATCCCGAAGAACAGCAGGGATGTACCGAGGTCGGTCTCGAAGACCAGGATGAGGATCGAGATCATCCAGACGACGATGATCGGGCCGAGGTCGCGGCCGCGGGGCAGGTACAGGCCCATGAAGCGGCGGCTGGCCAGCGCCAGGGCGTCTCTCTTGACCATGAGATAGCCGGCGAAGAACACCGCCAGGGCGATTTTCGCGAACTCACCGGGCTGGACCGTGCCGAGGCCCGGAATCTTGATCCAGATCTTGGCGCCGTAGATGTTCGCGCCGAGTCCCGGCACGAGCGGCAGGACCAGCAGGAACAGCGCGCCGGCCATGGAGATGTAGGTGTAGCGCTGCAGGACGCGATGGTCCTTCAGGAAGACGAGCACGGCCACCAACAGGGCGACGCCCAGTGCGGAGTAGAGCAGCTGGCGCGGCGCGGCCTCGACGTAGAGGGGGCTCCGCTGGAGCCGCTTCGACTGGTCCAGACGCCAGATGACGACCAGACCGAGCCCGTTCAGCAAGGTGGCCAGCGGCAGCATCAGCGGGTCCGCGTACGGCGCGAATTTCCGTACGACGAGATGACCGACGCCCGCGAGCAGGGCGAGGCCCAGGCCGTAGCCCAGGAGGCCGGTGGGCATCTCGTCGTTGATGGCGAGGCCTACGTTGGCGTAGGCGAACACCGGGATGACCACGGCGAACACCAGCAGCGCGAGCTCGGTGTTGCGTCGGCTCGGTGTGCCGATCGAGCCGATCGTGGACGTGTGGTGCGTCGACGTGTTGGAAGTACTGCTCATCGTGTGACAGGGCCTCTCACGGCTTGCCTACTGCGTACCGCACTGCCCGACGACCTGCTTCTCTTCGTCCGAGAGGGTGGGGCCGGGGGTGGGAGTGGGCGCGGTCGGGGAGGCGGAAGCGTTCGGGGACGGTGAGGTCGAGGTGGACGGGGTCGGTGAGGCCTTGGACGTGAGGGAGGTCTTGGTGGTTCCCGTGGTGCCTCCGGCCTCGCCCTCGCCGGTCTTGGAGTTCTGCTCGCTCTCGACGGCCTGCTGTTCGGCGCGCTTCTTGCACGCGGAGGCCTGCAGCGAGAGTTCGTCGATCTTCTTCTGGGCGGTCTTGAGGTCGCCTTCGGCGATGGTGCCCTCGACGAGCTTCTGCTGGTACGGCGGCAGGTACTTGAGTTCGATCTCGGGGTGGTCCTTCTCCACCTTCGACAACGACACCCAGGCCAGGTCCTGGCTGATGCCCCGGTACAGCGCCACGTGCTCGTCGTTGGCGGCCACGTAGTACTGCGTCTGGGTCCAGCGCCAGCCGCCGTAGAGGCCGCCGCCGACGACGGCGAGCGTGAGGGCGATGTAGAAGGATCTCTTCAGCCACTTGCGGCCCTTGCGGGGCTTGACGAAGTCCTCGTCGCTGTAGTCGCCGAAGCCGTCGGTGGGGATGAAGCCGGTGACGTCGCCGGAGCCGGGCGGGCCGAACTGTCCGCCCCCGCCCTGTCCGGGCACCTGGCGGCCGAGCCCGGAGGCGCGGCCGGCGGGGGTCTGCATGATGCCGTTGTCGTGCAGTGGGTGCTGCTGGTTCTCGGCGACCGCGCCGACGACGACCGGGGTGTCGGAGAGCTGCCCGGCGAGGGTGTCCCCGGTGTCCAGGTCCAGTACGTCGGCGACGATGACCGTGATGTTGTCGGGGCCGCCGCCGCGCAGCGCGAGCTGGATCAGCTCCTGCACGGTCTCCTGGGGGCCCTGGTAGCTGGCGAGGGTGTCCTCGAGCGTCTGGTGGGAGACGACCCCGGACAGCCCGTCGGAGCAGATCAGGTAGCGGTCGCCGGCGCGGACCTCGCGGATGGAGAGGTCGGGCTCGACGTGCTCGCCGCTGCCCAGCGCGCGCATCAGCAGGGAGCGCTGCGGGTGGGTGGTGGCCTCTTCCTCGGTGATGCGGCCCTCGTCGACCAGGCGCTGCACCCAGGTGTGGTCCTGTGTGATCTGGGTGAGGACGCCGTCGCGCAGCAGGTACGCGCGCGAGTCGCCGACATGGACGAGGCCGAGGCGCTGGCCGGTCCACAGCAGGGCGGTGAGCGTGGTGCCCATGCCCTCGAGCTGGGGGTCCTCCTCGACCAGGGAGCGCAGCTGGTCGTTGGCGCGCTGGACCGCGGTGCCGAGGGAGGTGAGGACGTCGGAGCCGGGGACGTCGTCGTCGAGGGCGACGATCGTGGAGATGGCCTCGGAGGAGGCGACCTCACCGGCGGCGGCGCCGCCCATGCCGTCGGCGATGGCGAGCAGGCGCGGACCGGCGTATCCGGAGTCCTCGTTGCCCTCCCGGATCATGCCTTTGTGCGATCCGGCGGCGAAGCGCAGTGACAGACTCATGCGCACCTCGCCCGTCGGCTCCGGATACATCCGCACGGTGCCCACCCTCCGGTCGGGAGCGCGCCGGGGCCCGGGGTGGGGGCCCACTCCGCGTGCTCGCTCCGCTCGCGCCTATTCATGATGTAGCACTACTTCCGCAGCTCGATGACGGTCTTGCCGATGCGGATCGGCGCGCCCAGCGGAATCGGTGTGGGGGTCGTCAGCCGACTCCGGTCCAGATAGGTGCCGTTGGTGGATCCGAGGTCCTCGACGATCCACTGGCCGTCCCGGTCCGGGTAGATCCTGGCGTGCCTGCTGGAGGCGTAGTCGTCGTCCAGCACGATGGTGCTGTCGTGCGCCCGGCCCAGCGTGATGGTCTGGCCCTGGAGCGCGACGGTGGTGCCCGTGAGGGTGCCCTCGCTGACGACCAGCTTGCTGGGGGCGTTACGGCCGCGACGGCCGGCGGCGGGCTGCTGGCGCTGCTGCGGGGGCGCCTGTTGGCGCTGGGCCTGCTGCGGCCGGGCGGCCTCTCGCCTGGCCCCGCGCTGGGTGACACGCGTACCGAACAGATCGCTGCGGATGACCTGCACGGCCACGATCACGAACAGCCACAGTACGGCTAGGAAACCCAGCCGCATGACCGTGAGGGTCAGCTCTGACATTGCCCCCGCTTCACCCTTCGGCTTGCCGGTAAATGATGGTGGTGTTGCCCACGACGATCCGCGAGCCGTCGCGGAGCGTAGCGCGGGTGGTGTGCTGTCCGTCCACCACGATGCCGTTGGTGGACCCCAGATCCTGGACGGTCGAGGGCGTTCCGGTCCGGATCTCACAGTGCCGGCGGGAGACGCCGGGGTCGTCGATCCGCACGTCGGCCTCGGTGCTGCGGCCCAGCACCAGCGTCGCGCGGGAGATCTGATGGCGGGCGCCGTTGATCTCGATCCAGTGGCGGGTGCGTCCGCCTGCCGCGGCTGCGGGAGCGGGTGCGACAGGGGGCCGCTGACCGCTCGCGGGCTGCGGGTATCCGTAGCCGCCGGGGCGGCCGCCGGGCGGCGGCGCGGCCGGCATGGGCGGGGCGCCCGGGGCTCCGGCGGGAGCCGCGGCCGGCGGGTATCCGTAGCCGCCGGGGGCCGCGGGCCGGCCCGCCGGGGCGGCCGCGCCGGGGGCCTGCTGGTCGGTGGAGGAGGCGAGCGTGCGGCTGCGCACCCGGTACAGGCCGGTGTCGAGGTCGTCGGCCTTCTCCAGGTGGACCTTGATGGGGCCCATGAAGGTGTAGCGCTGCTGCTTGGCGTAGTCGCGCACCATGCCGGCGAGTTCGTCGCCGAGCTGGCCGGAGTACGGGCTCAGGCGCTCGAAGTCCGGTGTGCTCAACTCCACGATGAAGTCGTTGGGGACGACCGTGCGGTCGCGGTTCCAGATGGTCGCGTTGTTGTCGCACTCGCGCTGGAGTGCTCCCGCGATCTCCACGGGCTGTACCTCGGACTTGAACACCTTGGCGAAGGTGCCGTTGACCAGACCTTCGAGGCGCTGCTCGAACTTCTTCAGGACTCCCATGGGGCACCTCCTCCGTAGCTGCTGCCGTCCTGCACCCCGCAGAGCGGGTACTGCCTTACCTGGTACTGCTTACTGATCGTATCCACGCGCCGGTCAATCGGCTGGTTCCCCCTGTCGGCCTCGTCGACGGGTGTCGACGCCTCCGAGGTTCCCTGTGGAGCTCCTCTTCGAACTCCCCCGGCCGACTCCTCCTGTCAAGGATCGTAGAGGCGGCCGCAGACAAGTGTCCCGCACCTGACTGTGCACCCTGACCGGCTCCTGGGGAGACGGGCGGTACCGGTACGAGGTTGATACGTGAACAGACACGTGTTGATACGTAGCCGGAAGGACGGCGGGTCGGTGCGGGATGTCTACGGCCCTGGTGAGCGGCTGCCCCTGGATAAGGGATGTGAACCCACCCCTGCCCGCGTGCTAATGTTCTGGGTGTCGGAAGGCGCCAGCCCCTAGGGGAAACAGCCCGAAGACACACCCAATGCGCGGGTGGCGGAATAGGCAGACGCGCTGGATTCAGGTTCCAGTGCCCGAAAGGGCGTGGGGGTTCAACTCCCCCCTCGCGCACAGCTGAAAGCCCCGCAGGTCTCAGACCTGCGGGGCTTTTGCGTTGTCCTCCGGCGCTGTCCGCCGTGAGGACAATCACACGGCGTCGTCCCGGCCGTGGGCTTACGCGGCCACGCGCTGGGCGAGGTGCTTCGCCCTGGTCTCCGCGTCCTGGTGGGCACGCGCGCGGGAGGCCTCGTAGAGGGGGACCAGTTCGGTCATCGCCGGGTTCTGCGGGGCCATGGTCAGCTCCGGGACGATGAACTCGAGGTCCAGGCCGAGGGAGTCGCCGAGTGCCGCCTGCAGGTAGTTCTGCACGTACTCGAAGCCCTCGCGCGGCGTGCCCGGCGCGTAGGAGCCGCCGCGGCTGGCGACGACGGTGACCGGGGTGCCGGTGATCTTCGAGTCCTCGGTCATGAAGGTGCGGCCGACGAGCATCACGTTGTCCAGCCAGGCCTTGAGGGTCGAGGGGATCGCGAAGTTGTACATAGGGGCGCCGATCAGCACGGCGTCCGCCCCCTCCAGCTCCTCGATCAGCTGCACGCGCGCGTGGAAGGCGGCGGCCTGCTCAGGCGTGTGCGTCGCGGGATCGGTGAAGCCGGCGAGGTGGGCGTCGGCGGTGATGTGCGGCACGGGGTCCGTGGCGAGGTCGCGGTAGATCACCGTGCCTTCGGGGTGCTGCTCCTCCCAGGTCCTGCGGAAGGCGTCCGTGACGGAGCGGGACGAGGAGGCGCCGTGGGGGAACACGGAGGAGTCGATGTGCAGCAGCGTGGCCATGGGGGTCTCCTGACGAGCGGTGCGTGGCTAATAGTTCGTACACGGCTATTGATAACACAGCTACTTACTTTTTTTCACCCCCATACGTGAGCGCAGTACTCTGAAAGGCATGACGGTCGAGGCGAAGCACGGCACGGAGGCCTGCAAGCAGGTGGACGACGGGATCACCCGTGTCTTCCAGCTGCTCGGGAAGCGCTGGACCGGGCCGATCGTGGCCGTCCTGACCCCCGGACCGGCGTACTTCGTCGACCTGCGCCGGGCGATTCCCGGCATCAGCGAGCGGATGCTGTCCGACCGTCTGACCGAGCTCGCCGCCGCGGGGCTCGTGCTGCGCGAGGTCGACGAGGGGCCGCCGCTGCGGGTGTCGTACCGGCTGACGGCGGCGGGGGCCGCGCTGGAGCCGGCGTTCGCGGAACTGAAGAAGTGGGCGCAGCGGCACCTGCCGGAAGTGCCCGGGGGCAGCTGCTGAGGGACTCCGGCGCGGGGCGGGTGCCGAGGAGGGCGGCTGCGGGGCCGGTTTTCCACAGGCGCGCGGTTGTCCACAGGGTCTGACGCGTTTCGGCCACCGGCTGTACGGTCTGCACGAGTTGATGTTCGGGCGGATGCTGGTTCGGGAAGGCGGTCGCGATGACCGAGGTCGGGGTGGAGGCTTCCGCCGAGGTTTCCGCAGGCGCGGGGCGCAGGCTGCCGCGGGTGCGGGGCTTCGCCGAGTGGCCGGTGCAGGGGTCTCCCAAGCGGGAGGGCAAGGCGCTGCGCAAGCGGGTCCCACGTGGTGCGCACACCGCGCTCGACCTGGACGGTTCGCGGCCCGACGCGGTGAGCGCGGTCGAGGAGTCCAACCGCGACCGCATCCCCGGACTCACCCCGCTGCGCGTCGGTCGGATGGCGGCCACGCCCTTCGCCTTCCTGCGCGGCTCGGCGGGCCTCATGGCCTACGACCTGGCGCGCACCCCCATGACCGGGATCCGCGCCCAGATCTGCGGCGACGCCCACGCGGCCAACTTCGGTCTGTACGGGGACGCGCGCGGCGATCTGGTCATCGATCTCAACGACTTCGACGAGACGGCCCAGGGCCCCTGGGAGTGGGACCTCAAGCGGCTCGCGGCCTCGTTGGTGCTCGCCGGCCGGGAGGCGGGCGCGGACGAGGACACCTGCCGCAGTGCGGCGCACGGCGCGGTGGGCGCCTACCGCCGCACCATGCGGCTGCTGGCCGGGCTCCCGGTGCTGGACGCCTGGAACGCCATCGCGGACGAGGAGCTCGTCTCCCACACCGACGCCCACGACCTCGTCGGCACGCTGGAGCGGGTCTCCGAGAAGGCGCGGGCCAACACCAGCGGACGGTTCGCGGCGAAGTCGACCGAGCAGACCGAGGGCGGCGGGCGCCGCTTCGTCGACGCCCCGCCGGTGCTGCGGCGCGTGCCGGACGCGGAGGCCGCGGCGGTGGCCGGGTCTCTGGAGGCGTACCTGGAGTCGCTCTCCGAGGACCGCCTTCCGCTGCTGTCCCGGCACGCGGTGCACGATGTCGCGTTCCGCGTCGTGGGTACGGGCAGTGTCGGCACCCGGTCGTACGTCGTGCTGCTCCTCGACCACCGCGGTGAGCCGCTGGTGCTCCAGGTGAAGGAGGCCCGCCCCTCGGCGCTGCTGCCGCACCTGGTGGCCGCCGGGTTCGAGGCGCCGGCCGTCGAGCACGAGGGCCGCCGGGTCGTCCTCGGACAGAAGCGGATGCAGGTCGTCAGCGACAGCCTGCTGGGCTGGACGTCGGTGGACGGACGGCCGTTCCAGGTACGGCAGTTCCGCAACCGCAAGGGCAGCGTCGACCCTGCCGCGCTCGCCGCCGACCAGATAGACGACTACGGGCGTATGACGGGGGCGCTGCTGGCCCGCGCCCACTCGCACAGCGCCGACCCGCGCCTCGTCGCCGGGTACTGCGGCAAGAGCGAGGAACTGGACGAGGCGATGGCCGCGTTCGCCGTGGCGTACGCCGACCGTACGGAGGCGGACCACGCGGACCTGGTGGCGGCGGTGCGGTCGGGGAGGCTCGCGGCGGAGACGGGGGTGTGAGGGGCTCGCGGCCGGTGCGGGGTCTTCGGTGAGGTACATGGATCTCGGCGGGCGGGACGGGGGCATCACGGGGATCGTCGACCCGCGGCCCTACCTCGCGAAGCTGCCCGGAGGTCTGTGACGTGGCCGGACCGGGGGACGTGGTCCTCGACGAGGTGCTGCCGCACGACGGGGGCTGACACCGGCGTCGGAGGACCGACCCGGCCGTGGCCTACGCTGGTCGGGTGACGACCCCGGAAGCTGAGCAGGGTGGTGTCGCCGGCGGTACGCGGGCGGCGCCCGAGGATGGCGCGCCCCGGCCCGAGGAGCGGCTGGAGCGGGCCGTGCGGGCCGCCGAGCAGGCGCTGATCGAGTACGAGATCGCGGTGGAGACCTTCCGGGTCGAGGTCGAGAACTTCTCCCGGCTGCACCACCAGAGACTCGGCCCGATGTACACCCGGCTCGACGAACTGGACGCCCAGATCGCCGAGGCCACGGCCGAGCGCACCGGTGACCCCGAGGACCGGCGCAAGGCGGACGAGGCCCGCGCCCGGGTGATGCCGATGCCGGCGGTGGAGGAGCTGTTCCACGGCTGGATGGACGGGGACGGGCTGTTCCCGGAGGCCGTGGCGATGCTCACGGAGCAGCCGGTGCAGCCCCCGCAGCGGGTGCGGCCCAGCGACGAGGCCCGCAAGCTCTACCGGGAGCTGGTCCGCAAGGCCCACCCCGACCTGGCGCAGGACGACACCGAGCGGGCGCGCCGCGACGAGTTCATCACCCGGGTCAACGCCGCCTATGCCCGCGGTGACGAACCGCTGCTGCGGGAGCTGGCCGAGGAGTGGGCCGCCGGGCCGAAGCCGCCGGAGCAGGGACCGACGCCGAGCGAGGAGCTCTACGCCCGCCTCGAGTGGCTCTCCCGGCGCAAGGAGCTGCTCAGCGTGGTCGCGCGGGAGCTGGAGGAGAGCGCGATCGGGGCGATGCTGCGGCTGGCCCCGGACGATCCCGACCGGCTCCTGGAGGAGATCGCCGAGCAGTTGCTGGCGCAGCTCGAGGAGCGGGAGCGCGAGCTGGCGGAGCTGCTCGGGCAGTAGGCGGCCGTGGGCCGGGCCGTGGGCCGGGCGGGCGCCTGTGGACGTCGGGTGTCGCCACGGTGTGCGCGGATTCCTCGGCCGGGGGCTCGCCCGTCGCTCAGGTAGCCTCGGGCCATGAGTTTCGGAGCTTCCCTGCCCTCGGTCGACGTCGCCGGTGTTCCGGCCGACGGCCTCGTTCTGGATGTCCGTGAGGCCGACGAATGGGCCGCGGGGCATGTCGAGGGTGCGCTGCACGTGCCCATGAGTGACTTCGTGGCCCGGTTCGGCGAGGTGACCGAGGCGGTGGCGGACGGTCGGCGGGCCTATGTGATGTGCCGCGTCGGCGGTCGCTCCGCGCAGGTCACCCAGTACCTGGTCCAGCAGGGCATCGACGCCGTGAACATCGACGGAGGCATGCTCGCCTGGGACGGCGCCGGCCGCCCCATGATCACGGACAACGGTTCGCCAGCGTTCGTCCTCTAGGCCGGGCACCCGGCCGCGCGCGTCAGGCCAGGGGGTGCGCCGCCAGCAGGTCGCCCAGCGCCTCCTCGTGCGCGGCTGCCGGGCCGAGCGACAGTTCCAGGTGCTTGGCCCAGGCGTGATAGCGGTGCAGCGGGTAGTCGGTGTCGGCGCCGAACCCGCCGTGCAGATGCTGTGCCGTCTGCACGACCCGCCGCACGCCCTCCGAGGCCCAGATCTTCGCGACGGCGACCTCGCCGGAGACCGGCAGCGCGCCCTGTGTCCCGGAGCCGGTCCGCCAGGCCGCCTGCCACAGCGTGGCCTCCATCGCCTTCAGGTCGATGTAGCGGTCGGCGGCCTGCACGGCGACGGCCTGGAACGTGGCGACCGGGAAGCCGAACTGCTCCCGCTTGCTGGTGTATTCACTGGTCATCCGCAGGACCTGACGCCCCAGGCCGAGTGCCTGCGCACACGTTCCGACGGTCAGCAGATGCCGTAGCGACTCCCACGCCCCGTCCGCGTCGAGGACGTCCCGGGCCGCGATCCGCGCCGACTCCAACCGCAGTTCGCCGAGCCGCTCGCCCGTCGTGGAGATCTGCTCGGCGAGGGCGACCCCGTCGCCGGCGGGTGCCACCAGCGCGAGCACGGTCTGTCCGGCCGCCGTGTGCGCCGGTACGACGATGTGGTCCGCGTCGAACGCCCAGGGCACCGCCGTCTGCACGCCGTCCAGGATCCACTCCGCGCCCTCCTGCCGTGCGGTCACGGCGAGTTCGGCGGGGTCGTGGCCGGTGCGGCCGCTCGCGGCGACGGTCAGCACGACCTCGCCGCGGCCCGCCCGGGCGAGCAGGCCGGACCGCAACTCCTCGGTGCCATGGGCCTGTACGGCCGCCGCGGCCGCGCTGCTCTCCAGCAGCGGCACCCGCGCCAGCACCTTCGCCGACTCGGCCAGCACCAGGCACAGCGCGACCGCGTCCAGACCGGCCCCGCCGTACTCCTCCGTCAGCAGCAGGCTCAGCAGGTCCGCGTCGGCGAGCCTGCTCCACAGCTCGCGGTCGAAGTGGTCGGCGACGGCGCCCGTGGCGAGCGCGGGGCTCGGCACCCCGTCCGGCGCGACCCCGGCGAACACGCCCCGTGCCGCCTCGGCCGCCGCCTGCTGCTCCTCGGTGAAGGTGAAGTCCACGGTCCCTGTCCTCCCGACGCGTCAGCCGATCGACGGGTGAGCCGATCTGACGGACCGTCAAGATAGAACAGGTTCTAGAAGAAGGGAACGGGGCGGCCCGCCCCGGGTCCCCTCACCTGTCGAAGTCCAGCTCCACCGTCTCCGTCGCCGGATGCGACTGGCACGCCAGCACGTACCCGGCCTCCGTCTCCTCCGGCTCCAGCGCGAAGTTGCGGTCCATGCGGACCTCGCCGGAGACGAGGAAGGCGCGGCAGGTGCCGCACACCCCGCCCTTGCAGGCGTAGGGCGCGTCGGAGCGGTTGCGCAGGACCGCGTCGAGGAGGGACTCGCCGTCCTGGACGGGCCAGGTCCCGCCGCGGCCGTCGAGACGGGCGGTCACCGTGCTGTGCGCGGGCGCCGGGGTCCTGGGCGCCGGGGCCGCTCCCTCGTCGACGTGGAAGATCTCCTCGTGGACGCGGCTCCGGGGGACGCCGAGCTCCCTCAGCGCTCGTCCCGCGCCCTGCACCAGCCCGAACGGCCCGCACAGGAACCAGCCCGCCACATCCGCCACCGGCAGCAGCGCGGGCAGCAGTCCCGTCAGCCGCTCCCGGTCGAGCCGTCCGGACGGCAGTCCCGCCTGCTGCTCCTCCCGGGAGAGCACGGTGACCAGCTGGAGCCGCTCGGGGTAGCGGTCCTTCAGGTCGGCGACCTCGTCCAGGAACATCGTCGAGGCGGCCGTACGGTCACTGCGGATCAGACAGAACCGGGCCTCGGGCTCGCGCGCCAGCAGCGTCGACACGATCGACAGCACCGGGGTGATGCCGCTGCCGCCGACGACCGCCGCGTACAGGCCGGGTGCGGGGGTGAGGGTGAAACGTCCCGCGGGAGTCATCACCTCCAGCTCGTCGCCGACGGCGATCTCCTTGAGCGCGTACGTGGAGAAGGCTCCGCCGTCCACCAGCCGTACACCGACGCGCAGTCGGCGGGGGGCTTCGCCGTCCGGTGCCGGGGAGCAGATCGAGTACGTGCGCCGGATCTCCTCGCCGTCCGCGGTGCGGCGCACGGCGAGGTGCTGGCCCGGGGCGTAGCGGTAGGCCTCGCCGAGCTCCGGCGGCACGGTGAAGGTGAGGGCCACGGAGTCGTCGGTGAGCCGGTCGACCGCCGCCACCCGGAGCGCGTGGAAGCGGGCCATCACAACTCCTTGAAGTGGTCGAAGGGTTCACGGCAGTCCAGACAGCGCCGCAGCGCCTTGCAGGCCGTGGAGGAGAAACGGCTGAGCAGCTCGGTCTCGGCGGATCCGCAGTGCGGGCAGCGGACCGGGTCGGTGCTGTCGAGCGTCCGGGTCGTGCCCAGGGACACGGTCACCGGGCCCGCCGCGTGCTGCGTGCGCGGCGGGGCTATGCCGAACTCCCGCAGCTTGCGGCGGCCTTCGGCCGAGATGTCGTCCGTCGACCAGGCGGGCGCGAGGACCGTGCGCACGGTGACCTCGCGGACGCCGTGGGCGTGCAGCACCCGCTCGATGTCCACGGCCATCGCCTCGATCGCCGGGCAGCCGGTGTACGTCGGGGTCAGTTCGACCTCGGCCGTGTCCTGGCCGCGGACGTGCACCGCGCGCACGACTCCCAGTTCCCGCAGGGTGAGCACGGGCAGTTCGGGGTCGGGCACCGACCCCGCGACCTCCAGGAGTTCCGCCTCCAGCGGTGTCACGGTCACCATGACGCCCCCGGGTGGCTGCGGTGCAGATGCTGCATCTCGGCGAGCATCCGCCCGAAGGACTCGGTGTGCAGGCCCTGCCGGCCCGCACCGGCCGTCCACGCGCCCGTGCGCGGGCCCTCGGGGACACTCAGGGTGGCCCGGCCCAGGATGTCCGTGACGGACGCCAGCCACATGGTCTCCAGGGCGGCCCAGTCGACGTCGACGCCCTCCACCGGCTGGAACATCTCGCCGGTGAACCGCCACAGCGCCTCGCACGCCCGCCGCATCCGCTCGTGGCTGACGTCGGTGCCGTCGCCCAGCCGCAGGGTCCACTGCTCGGCGTGGTCGCGGTGGTAGGCGACCTCCTTGACGGCCTTCGCGGCGAGCGGGGCGAAGGGGCCCTCGCCCGCGGCCAGTTCGGCGTGGAGCAGGTGCTGGTAGGTGGAGAAGTACAGCTGGCGGGCGATGGTGTGGGCGAAGTCGCCGTTCGGCTGCTCCACCAGCTGGAGGTTGCGGAAGGCGCGCTCCTCGCGCAGATACGCCAGTTCGTCCTCGTCGCCGGCCATCGAGAGCAGGACGCGGGCCTGGCCCAGGAGGTCCAGCGCGATGTTGGCGAGGGCGACCTCCTCCTCCAGGACGGGGGCGTGGCCGGCCCATTCGCCGAGGCGGTGGGAGAGCACCAGGGCGTCGTCCCCGAGGGCCAGAGCGGTGGCGTGCGTGGTCAGGTCGACGGTCACAGGTGCTTCACCCCGTCCGGGATCTCGTAGAACGTCGGATGGCGGTAGGGCTTGTCGGCGGACGGTTCGAAGAACGGGTCCTTCTCGTCCGGCGAGGACGCGGTGATCGCGGAGGACGGGACGACCCAGATCGAGACGCCCTCGCCGCGGCGGGTGTACAGGTCGCGGGCGTTGCGCAGGGCGAGGTCCGCGTCCGGTGCGTGCAGGCTGCCGGCGTGGGTGTGCGAGAGGCCGCGGCGGGAGCGTACGAAGACCTCCCACAGAGGCCAGTCGGTGTTCGTCATGCGCGTGCGGCTCCCGTCTCGGTGTGCTTGCCGGCGTAGGCCGAGGCGGCCTCGCGGACCCAGGCGCCCTCGTCGTGGGCCCGCCTGCGCTGGGTGATGCGCTGTTCGTTGCAGGGGCCGTTGCCCTTGAGGACGTTCTTGAACTCGGTCCAGTCGATCTCGCCGAATTCGTGCCGGCCCAGCTCCTCGTTCCACTTCAGGTCCGGGTCGGGGAGCGTGAGGCCGAGGGACTCGGCCTGGGGGACGCAGATGTCGACGAAGCGCCGGCGCAGCTCGTCGTTGGAGTGCCGCTTGATCTTCCAGGCCATCGACTGCGCGGAGTGCGCGGACTCGTCGTCGGGCGGACCGAACATCATCAGGGACGGCCACCACCAGCGGTCCACCGCGTCCTGGGCCATCGCGTGCTGCTCGGGGGTGCCCTTGCTGAGCGCCAGCAGGAGCTCGTAGCCCTGGCGCTGGTGGAAGGACTCCTCCTTGCAGATGCGGACCATCGCGCGCGCGTACGGGCCGTAGGAGCAGCGGCACAGGGGGACCTGGTTGGTGATCGCGGCGCCGTCCACGAGCCAGCCGATCGCGCCGACGTCCGCCCAGGTCAGCGTGGGGTAGTTGAAGATCGAGGAGTACTTCTGGCGGCCGGTGTGGAGCTTGTCCAGCAGCTCGTCGCGGCCGGTGCCGAGGGTTTCGGCCGCGCTGTAGAGGTAGAGGCCGTGCCCGGCCTCGTCCTGGACCTTGGCCATCAGGATGGCCTTGCGGCGCAGCGAGGGCGCGCGCGTGATCCAGTTCGCCTCGGGCTGCATGCCGATGATCTCGGAGTGGGCGTGCTGGGCGATCTGGCGGACCAGCGTCGCGCGGTAGGCGTCCGGCATCCAGTCGCGCGGTTCGATGCGCTCGTCGGCGGCCACGGCGGCGTCGAAGGCGCGCTCGTACACGTCCTGGTCGACGGCGTCCTCCCGGCCGTACGCCTGTGCTGCTGTTGCCATGTGGCCCCCTCGACCCTGTGCGCTGCCCGGAGCAGGCTCCCGACCGATCGTTCGGTTCGTCGATTCCATGGTGTGCCGGGCGCCGTAAGGTGTCAACCGCTGTGGATAACCTGCCGACGGGCTGTGCGGGCGGGACGGCCTGAGTACCGTTCCCGTGCGAGCGCCGCGGAGGGGTGCGCGAGGGTGGCGGCGGGCCCTGCGGCCTCGTGGCCGAAGGCGGGGCGGACATCGGGAGACGGGGCGGAATGGACGCGTACGACACAGGCTCGGGCGCCCGGAGCGGGCCTGCCGACGAGCCGCGGGCGCCGGAAGGGGGCGCCGGGCAGCGGGCCGCCCTGCCCGCCGCCGATCCCGCCGACGTGGCTTCCCCGCCCTCGCCGTACGATCTGCCTCCCCCGCTCGGCACCGGACCCCGCATCGGGGTGGCCGCCCTCTCGCTCCGCTACCAGATCGGTGCCGCGCTGGCCCTCGCGCTCGTGGCGGTCACCGTCTGCGTCCATCTGGGGATGACGTTCCTGCACGTCGCGCCTTCCAACGCGGTCACCAAACAGCACGGCAAGGCGATCGACGACTGGATCTATCCGGAGTTCGAGCAGAACTGGAAGCTCTTCGCGCCGAACCCGCTGCAGCAGAACATCGCGGTCCAGGTGCGGGCCCAGGTCCTCGCCGCGGACGGCACCGTGCGGACCACCGGCTGGTACGACCTGTCCGCCGAGGACGGCCGGGCCATCGACGGCAATCTGCTGCCCAGCCACACCCAGCAGAACGAGCTGCGCCGCGCGTGGGACTTCTTCACCGCCACCCACGGCACCGACAACCGCCCCGTCGGGCTGCGCGGCGCCCTGTCCGAGACGTATCTGCGCCGCATCGTGGTGATGCGCCTGGACCGGGACGACGCGGCCGGGTCCGACGGCAGCGTCGAACGTGTACAGGTCCGCTCCCGTACCACCAGCGTGCGACCGCCGAAGTGGAGCCAGGAGCAGGTCTCCGAGAAGCCTCTGTACCGCGAGCTGCCCTGGTGGTCGGTCACGCCGGCCGATCTGCCGGGAGGTGAGCAGTGAACCGCTTCGCCCTGGCGCTCTCCACGGCCATCGCCCGCATCACCGAGTCGGCGCTCGGCCCGTACCAGAGCGCCGTGGTCCGCATCGGCTTCAGCGCGACCTGGCTGCTCTTCCTGCTGCGCGAGCTGCCCCACCGCCAGGAGCTGTACGGCCCCGACGGCCCGTGGAGCTGGGACCTCGCCGAGCAGCTGATCGCCGGCAACGGCGCCTTCACGGCGCTGATCTGGTCCGACAGCCGGATCTGGTTCGAGAGCGTCTACGGCCTCGCCGTGCTGTCGAGCCTTCTTCTGCTGCTGGGCTGGCGCACCCGCACCATGTCGGTGCTCTTCATGGTCGGCGTGCTGTCGCTGCAGAACCGCTCCATCTTCATGGGCGACGGCGGCGACAACGTCCTGCATCTGATGTGCGTCTACCTCGTCTTCACGCGCTGCGGCCAGGTCTGGTCACTGGACGCGCGCAGGGCGCGGCGCGAGAACGAGGCACGCGCGCGTGGCGAGCGGGTCGTGGACCGGGTCGGCCCGGTCCTGTGGATCGTGCTCGGGCTGATGCTGATCGCCGTGACCGGGGCGGGACGGCTGCTGGAGGGCGATCCGGTCATCCCCGCCCTGCTGTGGGCGGTGTGGCTGGGGCTCGGCGTGTGGTGGACGGTCGGGCGACTGGCGCGGACGGACCAGCCGCGGATCCTGCTCGACGTCATCGGCAACATGGTGCACAACGGCGCCCTGCTTGTGATCATGGCCGAGGCCTGTCTGATCTACGCCACGGCCGGCTGGTACAAGATCCAGGGCACGCGCTGGCAGGACGGCACCGCCGTCTACTACCCGCTGCACCTGGACTACTTCTCGCCCTGGCCCGCCCTCGCCGACGCGTTGTCGTCCAGCGCCACGATGGTGCTGCTCGTGACGTACGGGACCGTCGTGGTCCAGGTGGCCTTCCCGTTCACCCTGTTCAACCGGCGGGTCAAGAACGTCCTGCTGGCGGCCATGATGACCGAGCACGCGGTGATCGCGGTCGTCCTCGGGCTGCCGTTCTTCTCGTTGGCGATGATCGCCGCCGACGCGGTGTTCCTGCCGACGTCGTTCCTGCGCCGGGTGGGCGGCCGGGTGGCACGCGCGCGTGAACGGCTGACGGCGGGACGGGGCGGTCCCGCGCCGGTGCCGCAGACGCGCGCCCCGGAGGGCGCCGAGGAGACGCACGTAGGCTTCACGGCATGACCGACCCCGCCGGCCTCTGGCACCGGCTCGCCGACTCCTGCGTCCTGCTCGACGGCTTCCACGCCCTCAAGCACGCGGTGCGCTTCGGCGCCGAGGTCACGGTCGCGGTCACCGTCGACCGGGGGGCCACGCTCGCCCTCGCGGACGAACTCGCCCCCGATGTGCGCCGGGCGCTGGACGCGCTGCTGACCGAGGTGCCGGAGCCGGTGTACGCCTCGCTGGTGCCGCGCCCGCATCCGACCGCGGTCGCCGCCCTGGCGGTACGACCGTCCCGCGCGGCCCACCTGGAGCGGCTGGCCCTGATGCCGCGCACCGCCCCGGTGGTGGTCCTCGACCAGCCGCGCAACCTCGGCAACGCCGGGGCCGTGATCCGGCTGGCGGCGGGCTTCGGCGCGACGGGGGTGGTCACCACCGGCACGCTCGACCCCTGGCATCCGACGGTGGTGCGTGCGGGCGCCGGGCTGCACTTCGCGACGGCGGTGGAACGGGTGACGGTCGGGGAACTGCCTCCGGGCCCGCTGTTCGCCCTGGACCCGGAGGGCGACGACATCCGGGGCACGAAGCTCCCGGACGACGCCGTCCTCGCGTTCGGCTCGGAGCGCAGCGGTCTGTCGGCCGACCTACGCGCGCGTGCCGACCATCTGCTGTCCCTGCCGATGCGCCCCCAGGTCTCCAGCTACAACCTCGCGACCAGTGTGGCCATGACGCTGTACCACTGGAGCCTGGACGGCGGGGTCTAGGACCTGTCCGGGCGTCCTAGACCTCCCGGCGGACCTCGACGACCCGGAACCGGTTGGCCACGAACGCCCCGTCGCACAGCGCGGCGTTCGCCGCCGGGTTGCCGCCCGAGCCGTGGAAGTCGGAGAACGCGGCCGTCTGGTTGACGTACACCCCGCCCGTGAGGTTCAGCGACAACTGGGCCGCCTCCTCCAGGCAGACCTCCTGCACGGACCGCTCGACCTCGTCGTCGGTGGTGTACGCGCCGACCGTCATCGCGCCCTTCTCCCGGATCGTGCGCCGCAGCAGCTCCACGGCGTCGGCCGACGAGTCGACCGCGACGGCGAAGGAGACGGGCCCGAAGCACTCGCTCATGTAGGCGGCCTCGTCGTCGGGCTTGGCGCCGTCCAGCTTCACGATGACAGGGGTGCGCACGACCGCGTCCGGGAACTCCGGGTTGCTGATCTCCCGTGAGGCGAGGGCGACTTCGCCGAGCCCGGTCGCGGCCTCCAGGCGGGCCTTGACGTCCGGGTTCACGATCGCGCCGAGCAGCGCGTTCGCCCGCGCGTCGTCGCCCAGCAGGCCGTCCACGGCGCGGGCGAGGTCGGCGGCCACCTCGTCGAAGGTGCGGGGGCCCTCGTCGGTGCGGATGCCGTCGCGGGGGATCAGGAAGTTCTGCGGAGTGGTGCACATCTGGCCGCTGTAGAGCGACAGCGAGAAGGCCAGGTTGGAGAGCATGCCCTTGTAGTTGCTGGTGGAGTCGACCAGCACCGTGTTGACGCCGGCCTTCTCCGTGTAGACCTGCGCCTGGCGGGCGTTGGCCTCCAGCCAGTCGCCGAACTCGGTGGAACCGGTGTAGTCGATGATCCGGATCTCCGGGCGGCCCGCCAGGGTCTTGGCGATGCCCTCGCCGGGGCGCTCGGCGGCCAGCGCCACCAGGTTCGGGTCGAAGCCCGCCTCGCTCAGGACCTCACGCGCGACCTGGACCGTGAGCGCGAGCGGCAGCACCGCGCGCGGGTGGGGCTTGACCAGGACCGCGTTGCCGGTGGCGAGCGAGGCGAACAGGCCCGGGTAGCCGTTCCAGGTCGGGAAGGTGTTGCAGCCGATGACCAGGCCGATGCCGCGCGGGACCGGCGTGAACTGCTTGGTGAGCGCCAGCGGGTCGCGCTTGCCCTGCGGCTTGCTCCACTCCGCGGTGTCGGGCGTGCGGACCTGCTCCACGTACGCGTACGCCACCGCCTCCAGACCGCGGTCCTGCGCGTGCGGGCCGCCCGCCTGGAACGCCATCATGAAGGCCTGACCGGAGGTGTGCATGACCGCGTGCGCGAACTCGTGCGTCCGGTCGCTGATCCGCTTGAGGATCTCCACACAGACCACCGCGCGGATCTCCGCGCCCGCCTCGCGCCACGCGCGCTGCCCCGCGCGCATGGCGGGCAGCAGGGTGTCGATGTCCGCGTGGGGGTAGGTCACCCCCAGCTCGATGCCGTACGGCGAGACCTCGCCGCCCACCCAGTCGTCCGTGCCGGGCTGGCCGAGGTCGACGCGGGTGCCCAGCAGCGCGTCGAAGGCGGCCTTGCCCGCGGCCGCGTCCAGGCTGCCGTTCTCCCCGTAGGCCTTGGGGTGCTCGGGATGCGGCGACCAGTACGCGCGCGTGCGGATCGCTTCGAGCGCCTGGTCGAGGGTGGGCCGGTGCTTGGCGATCAGCTCGTGGGCGGTCAGTTCGGCGGCCATGCGGGACCAACTCCTCGTCTTGTGAACTCTTCGTCGAGCTCATGACCTGGGCAGAACCTGGGCAGATACAGCCGGACAGAGTTAGAGTAACCGAACGATCGGTCGGGACAAGGGGGTCCGCCGCAACTGTGGAAAACCCCGTGCGGGAGGATCGCGCACATGACAGCACTCGACCTCAGCAGCCCCGTGGCCGTCGTCGGCACCGGCACCATGGGCCAGGGCATCGCCCAGGTCGCGTTGGTCGCCGGCCATCCCGTACGGCTCTACGACGCCGCCCCCGGGCGGGCCCGGGAAGCCGCTGACGCGATCGGCGCGCGGCTCGACCGGCTCGTCGAGAAGGAGCGCCTGTCCGGCGCCGACCGGGACGCGGCACGCGCGCGTCTCACGGCCGCCGACAGCCTCGCCGACCTCGCGGACTGCGCCCTGGTCGTCGAGGCGGCCCTGGAGCGGCTGGACGTCAAGCAGCAGCTCTTCCGGGAGCTGGAGGACGTCGTCGGCGAGGACTGTCTGCTCGCCACCAACACCTCGTCCCTGTCGATCACGGCCATCGGCGGCGCCCTGCGCAACCCGGGCCGTTTCGTGGGCCTGCACTTCTTCAACCCCGCACCGCTGCTGCCGCTCGTCGAGGTCGTCTCCGGCTTCGCCACCGACGTCACCTCGGCCACGCGCGCGTACGAGACCGCACGGCTCTGGGGCAAGACGCCGGTCGCCTGCGCCGACACCCCCGGTTTCATCGTCAACCGCATCGCCCGGCCCTACTACGCCGAGGCGTTCGCGGTGTACGAGGCCCAGGGCGCCGACCCCGCCACCATCGACGCGGTGCTGCGTGGGTCGGGCGGCTTCAAGATGGGCGCGTTCGAGCTCACCGACCTGATCGGACAGGACGTCAACGAGTCCGTCACGCACTCCGTCTGGCAGTCCTTCTTCCAGGACGTCCGCTTCACGCCCTCGCTCGCGCAGCGGCGGCTGGTGGAGTCGGGCCGGCTCGGCCGCAAGAGCGGACACGGCTGGTACGTGTACGGACCCGAGGCCGAGCCCGCCGAGCCGCACACCGCCGAACCGGCGCAGGCGCCCGCGTACGTCGTCGCCGAGGGCGACCTGGGCCCCGCGTCCGAGCTGCTCGCGCTGATCCGCGAGGCGGGCATCCCGGTGCGCGAGGACGACGAGGACCACGGCACCCGGCTGGTGCTGCCGAGCGGGGGCCAGCTGGCGCTCGCCGACGGGCAGACCTCGGTGGAGTTCCGGGACGTCGTCTACTTCGACCTCGCGCTGGACTACCGCCGGGCCACCCGGATCGCCCTGTCCGCCTCCCAGGACACCGCGCAGCAGACCCTCGCCGAGGCGATCGGCCTCTTCCAGGCGCTCGGCAAGGACGTCAGCGTCATCGGTGACGTGCCCGGCATGATCGTCGCCCGCACGGTCGCCCGGATCGTCGACCTGGCGCACGACGCCGTCGCCAAGGGTGTGGCCACCGAGGAGGACATCGACACCGCGATGCGCCTTGGCGTCAACTACCCGCTGGGCCCCTTCGAATGGAGCCGCAGGCTCGGCCGCAACTGGGCCTACGCCCTCCTCGACGACCTGCACCTGCGTGATCCGAGCGGCCGCTACGCACCGTCCCTCGCGCTGTACCGCCACGCGTACGCCACCGACAAGAGGGAGGGCAGCACCTCATGACCACCGCCAAGCGCGACACGTACACCCCCGAGACGCTGCTGTCCGTCGCCGTCCAGGTCTTCATCGAGCGCGGCTACGACGGCACCTCCATGGAGCATCTCTCCAAGGCGGCCGGCATCTCCAAGTCCTCTATCTACCACCACGTCGCGGGCAAGGAGGAACTGCTGCGCAGGGCCGTCAGCCGCGCGCTCGACGGGCTCTTCGGGATCCTCGGCGAGGAGCCCGCGCGCGTGGGGCGGGCGGTCGAGCGCCTGGAGTACGTCGTGCGGCGCATGGTCGAGGTGCTGATCACCGAGCTGCCGTACGTGACGCTGCTGCTGCGCGTGCGCGGGAACACCGACACCGAGCGCTGGGCCCTGGAGCGGCGCCGCGACTTCGACCACCGGGTCGCCGAGCTGCTGAGGGCCGCGGCCGCCGACGGCGATGTGCGCGGCGATGTCGAGGTGCGGCTCGCGACGCGGCTGGTCTTCGGGATGATCAACTCGATGGTGGAGTGGTACCGGCCGGACGGGCGGGGCGTGAGCGAACGCGAAGCGGCCGACGCCGTCGTGCAGTTGGTGTTCTCGGGGCTGCGCAAGCAGCACTGAGCCGCACGCACGGGGCCGCCCGCACAAGCGCCGCGAATAGGGTTCGCCCGGTCCGGCGCGGCCCCGTTCAGCCCTGCGGCTCCAGGTCCTCGTCCTCGAAGACCAGCAGGGTGCGGGTGCTGAGGACCTCCGGGATGGCCTGGAGGCGGGTGAGGACCAGTTCGCGCAGGGCCCTGTTGTCCGGGGTGTGGACCAGGAGCAGGACGTCGAAGTCGCCGCCGACCAGGGCGATGTGGGAGGCGCCGGGCAGCTGGATGAGCTGTGCGCGGACCGTGCGCCAGGAGTTCTGGACGATCTTCAGGGTGATGTACGCCGACGTACCCTGACCGGCGCGTTCGTGGTCGACACGGGCGCCGAAACCGCGGATCACGCCGTCCTCGACGAGGCGGTTGATACGCGCGTAGGCATTGGCGCGCGAGACGTGCACGCGTTCGGCCACCGACCTTATCGACGCGCGGCCGTCCGCCTGGAGCATCTTCAGGATGTCCTCGTCGATGGCGTCCAGGGGACGAGGGGGCGGCAGCGGGCGACCGCCGTCCGGGCTCTCGGCCATTTGTTCAGGTGCCATGTCCCCCCGCCTCCCTACCATGGACGTACTGCGTTCATTGCAGGCTGTGGAGAACCGTTTGTCCACAGCCTGAGGGTGCCTGTAGCCAAAATGTGCCGACGACCGAACAATCGGTAGGTGAGGCGCATCACAAGCCGTGACGCGTCTGAAGCCGCTCCCACGAGGAGGTGCCGTCATGACGGTCATGGAGCAGCGGGGCGCGTACCGGCCATCGCCGCCGCCCGCCTGGCAGCCCCGTACCGACCCCGCGCCGCTGCTGCCCGACGCGGAGCCGTACCGCGTCCTCGGCACGGAGACGGCGGCGAAGGCCGACCCGGGCCTGCTGCGCCGCCTGTACGCCGAACTGGTACGCGGCCGTCGGTACAACACGCAGGCCACCGCCCTCACCAAGCAGGGCCGCCTCGCCGTCTACCCCTCCAGCACCGGCCAGGAGGCCTGCGAGGTCGCCGCCGCGCTGGTCCTGGAGGACCGTGACTGGCTCTTCCCCAGCTACCGCGACACCCTCGCCGCCGTCGCCCGCGGCCTGGACCCCGTCCAGGCGCTGACCCTGCTGCGCGGCGACTGGCACACCGGCTACGACCCGCGCGAACACCGGGTCGCCCCCCTGTGCACCCCCCTCGCCACCCAGCTCCCGCACGCCGTCGGCCTCGCCCACGCGGCCCGCCTCAAGGGCGACGACGTGGTCGCGCTCGCCATGGTCGGCGACGGCGGCTCCAGCGAGGGCGACTTCCACGAGGCGCTGAACTTCGCCGCCGTCTGGCAGGCGCCGGTCGTCTTCCTGGTCCAGAACAACGGCTTCGCGATCTCCGTCCCGCTCGCCAAGCAGACCGCGGCCCCGTCGCTGGCCCACAAGGCCGTCGGCTACGGCATGCCCGGCCGGCTGGTCGACGGCAACGACGCGGCCGCCGTGCACGAGGTCCTCGCCGCCGCCGTACGCCGCGCGCGCGAGGGCGGCGGCCCCACCCTCGTCGAGGCGATCACCTACCGCGTGGAGGCCCACACCAACGCCGACGACGCGACCCGCTACCGCGGCGACGCGGAGGTCGAGACCTGGCGGCAGCACGACCCGATCGCCCTCCTGGAGCACGAGCTGACCACGCGCGGGCTCCTCGACGACGACGCCATCCAGGCCGCGCGGGACGCCGCCGAGACCATGGCCGCCGACCTGCGCGAGCGCATGAACCAGGACCCGGAGCTCGACCCGATGGACCTGTTCGCCCACGTCTACGCCGAGCCGACCCCGCAGCTGCGCGAGCAGCAGGCGCAGTTGCGGGCGGAGCTGGCGGCGGAACAGGAAGGGGCGCACTGATGACGACCGTCGCCCTCAAACCGGCCACCATGGCGCAGGCCCTCACGCGCGCGATGCGCGACGCGATGGCCGCCGACCCGACCGTGCACGTCATGGGCGAGGACGTCGGCACCCTCGGCGGTGTCTTCCGGGTCACCGACGGCCTCGCCAAGGAGTTCGGCGAGGACCGCTGCACCGACACCCCGCTGGCCGAGGCCGGCATCCTCGGCACGGCCGTCGGCATGGCGATGTACGGCCTGCGTCCGGTCGTGGAGATGCAGTTCGACGCGTTCGCCTACCCCGCCTTCGAGCAGCTGATCTCGCACGTGGCGCGCATGCGCAACCGCACCCGCGGCGCGATGCCGCTGCCCATCACCGTCCGGGTGCCCTACGGCGGCGGCATCGGCGGCGTCGAGCACCACAGCGACTCCTCCGAGGCGTACTACATGGCGACTCCGGGGCTCCATGTCGTCACGCCCGCCACCGTCGCCGACGCGTACGGCCTGCTGCGCGCCGCCATCGCCTCCGACGACCCGGTCGTCTTCCTGGAACCCAAGCGTCTGTACTGGTCCAAGGACTCCTGGAACCCGGACCGTCCGACCGACGTCGAGCCGATCGGCCGCGCGGTGGTGCGGCGCTCCGGGCGGAGCGCCACGCTCATCACGTACGGGCCGTCCGTGCCCGTGTGCCTCGAAGCCGCCGAGGCGGCACAGGCCGAGGGCTGGGACCTCGAAGTCGTCGATCTGCGCTCGCTGGTGCCGTTCGACGACGAGACGGTCTGCGCGTCGGTCCGGCGGACCGGGCGCGCGGTCGTCGTGCACGAGTCCGGCGGGTACGGCGGGCCGGGCGGCGAGATCGCGGCCCGCGTGACGGAGCGCTGTTTCCACCACCTGGAGGCGCCGGTGCTGCGCGTGGCCGGGTTCGACATCCCTTACCCGCCGCCGATGCTGGAGCGCCACCATCTGCCCGGCGTGGACCGGATCCTGGACGCCGTGGGGCGTCTGCAGTGGGAGGCCGAGGGCTGATGGCACAGGTCTTGGAGTTCAAGCTGCCCGACCTCGGGGAGGGCCTCACCGAGGCGGAGATCGTGCGCTGGCTGGTGGAGGTCGGCGATGTGGTCGCCGTGGACCAGCCGGTCGTCGAGGTCGAGACGGCCAAGGCGATGGTCGAGGTGCCGTGCCCGTACGGCGGTGTCGTCACGGCCCGGTTCGGCGAGGAGGGCACGGAGCTTCCCGTGGGATCGCCCCTGATCACGGTGGCGGTCGGGGCAGCCGTCGCCGACGGTTCCACCGACGGCGCCGCCGCGAAGAGCGAGGGCTCCGGGAACGTGCTGGTGGGGTACGGCACGTCCGAGGCGCCCGCGCGGCGGCGCAGGGTGCGGCCGGGACAGGGGGCGCCCGTGGCGTCCCCGGCGGCGAACGGACAGGCCGCGGTGCGCGAGGTGGTGGAGGGCCCGGTGCCCGTGATCTCGCCGCTGGTGCGCAGGCTCGCCCGGGAGAACGGCCTGGATCTGCGGGAGTTGACCGGTTCCGGACCGGACGGGCTGATCCTGCGCGCGGACGTGGAGAACGTCCTGCGGTCCGCCGCGCAGGACAAGGTCGCCGAACCGGCGCCGACAGCACCACCGCAGACCTCGGCTCCCGCCCCCGGAGGCATCCGCGTCCCGCTCAAGGGCATCCGCGGTGCCGTGGCCGACAAGCTCTCCCGCAGCCGGCGTGAGATCCCCGACGCCACCTGCTGGGTGGACGCCGACGCGACGGAACTGATGCGCGCGCGGACCGCCATGAACGCGGCGGGCGGGCCGAAGATCTCCCTGCTCGCGCTCCTCGCCCGGATCTGCACGGCCGCCCTCGCCCGGTTCCCCGAGCTCAACTCCACCGTCGACATGGCGGCCAGGGAGGTCGTCCAGTTCGACCATGTGCACATCGGGTTCGCGGCGCAGACCGAGCGCGGGCTCGTGGTGCCCGTCGTACGGGACGCGCACGCGCGGGACGCCGAGTCGCTGACCGCGGAGTTCGCCCGGCTGACCGAGGCGGCCCGGACCGGAGGCCTCACCCCCGGGGAACTCACCGGCGGGACCTTCACGTTGAACAACTACGGGGTCTTCGGCGTCGACGGCTCCACACCGATCATCAACCACCCCGAGGCCGCCATGCTCGGCGTCGGCCGGATCATCCCCAAGCCGTGGGTGCACGAGGGCGAGCTGGCGGTGCGGCAGGTCGTCCAGCTGTCGCTCACCTTCGACCACCGCGTCTGCGACGGCGGCACGGCGGGCGGCTTCCTGCGGTACGTGGCGGACTGCGTGGAACAGCCGGCGGTGCTGTTGCGCACCCTCTGATCCCACGGACCGCACACGCACTGATTGCACGGCCTCCCCTGCGTTCCCTGTGATCGCCACGGCACGCATACTCGGGGGGTGACCGCTTACGACGTCGTCGTGCTCGCCGGGGGTGCCGCCCGGCGGCTCGGCGGTGCCGACAAACCCGGGGTGCGGGTGGGCGGCCGGGCGCTGCTCGACTGGGTCCTGGCGGCCTGCGCCGACGCGCGCACCACCGTCGTCGTCGCCGACCCCCGGCCCACCGCACGGCCCGTGACCTGGGCCCGCGAGGACCCGCCCGGCGGCGGCCCGCTCGCCGCGCTCGGCGCCGGACTGAGCCGCACCACCGCGCCGGACGTCGTCGTCCTCTCCGCCGACCTGCCCTTCCTCGCCGCCGACACCGTCCGGCACCTGCTGGCCACCCTGCGGACGGGCGACACCGAAGGCGCGCTGCTCACCGATGCCGACGGCCGTGACCAGCCGCTCGTGGCCGCGTACCGCGCCGCCGCCCTCCGCCGCGAGCTGGTCGCGCTCGGCACGGAGCACGACGGCCTCACCGGCCTGCCCGTGCGTCGCCTCACCGCAGGCCTCCACCTCACTCGGGTCCCGGACCCCGTCGCGTCGTTCGACTGCGACACCTGGGACGACATCGCCGCCGCCAGGGCACGCATCAGGGAGCATGGGCACGTGTTGGATGAATGGATTTCCGCAGTCAAGGACGAGCTGGGCATCGAACTCGACGTCGACACCGGCGTCCTGCTCGACCTCGCCCGCGACGCCGCCCACAACGTGGCCAGGCCCGCGGCGCCGCTGACGACCTTCCTCGTCGGCTACGCGGCCGCGCAGGCCGGGGGAGGCCCGCAGACGGTGGCCGAACTCGCCCGCAAGGCCGCCGACCTCGCGCTCGGCTGGTCCGAGGAGAGCGCCCCGGACGCCGGCCCCCAGCCCGACACGGACGCCGGGTGACCGCCCGCACCGGCTCGGACGCCGAGGACGCCGAGGATCTGGACGTGGAGGAGGTGCTCGCCCTCGTGAACGGCGACAACGCCCGCACCCCCGCAGACCGGACGCCCCCGCCGCAGCACGCGCCGCCCACCGGCGGCCACAAGCCCGACACCCACCACCGCGCCACCTCCTGGCCCGAGGCCCGTGCCGTCGCCGGACGCGCCGCCCGTGCCGGCACCCGGGCCGCCCACCGCGCCCCCGTCTCCGTCACCCTCGACACCGCCCTCGGCCTCACCCTGGCCGGCCCCCTCACCGCCCTCACCGACCTGCCCTCCTTCGACACCTCCGCGATGGACGGCTGGGCGGTCGCCGGACCGGGCCCCTGGGACGTACGGGACGAGGGCATCCTGGCCGGGCACGCGGAGCCGCAGCCGCTCACCGACGGGGAGGCCGTCCGGATCGCCACCGGCGCCCGCGTCCCCCTGGACACCACCGCGGTCATCCGCAGCGAACACGGCCGTACCGACGCCCAGGGCCGGCTGCACGCCACCCGCGACACCCGCCACGGTCAGGACATCCGCCCGCGGGGCCAGGAGTGCCGTAGCGGAGACCAGCTCCTGCCCGTCGGCACCCTCGTGACCCCGGCCGTCCTCGGGCTCGCCGCAGCCGCCGGATACGACACCCTCACCGCGGTCCCCCGCCCCCGCGCCGAAGTCCTCGTCCTCGGCGACGAGTTGCTCACCGAGGGCCGCCCGCACGACGGCCTCATCCGTGACGCGCTCGGCCCGATGCTGCCGCCGTGGCTGCGCGGACTCGGCGCCGAGGTCATCGCCGTACGCCGGCTCGGGGACGACGCCCAAGCCCTGCACAAGGCGATCACCACCTCCGACGCCGACCTGATCGTCACCACCGGCGGCACCGCCTCCGGTCCCGTGGACCACGTCCACCCCACACTCCGGCGGATCGGCGCCGAACTCCTCGTCGACGGCGTCAAGGTGCGCCCCGGCCACCCCATGCTGCTGGCCCGCACCAAGGAGAACCAGCACCTCGTCGGCCTGCCCGGCAACCCCCTCGCCGCCGTATCCGGTCTGCTCACGCTCGCCGAACCGCTGCTGCGGACGCTCGCCGCACGCCCCGCCCCCGAGCCGTACGCCCTGCCCGTGCGGGACGAAGCGCACGGGCACCCGTACGACACCCGGCTCATCCCCGTCGTCCTGCGCGGCGACAGCGCCGTCCCGCTGCACTACAACGGGCCGGCCATGCTGCGGGGCATCGCGGCGGCGGACGCGCTGGCCGTCGTACCGCCCGGTGGTGCCCGCCCCGGTCAGGAGCTGGAACTGCTCGACCTGCCCTGGGCGTCCGCCGGAATCGAGGTGTGTTTCACGTGAAACTTCCGGGCCATGACGCGATCGCCCGCCAGGCGGACGAACATCTCGTGACCTATCGGGTGAAACTCCCGAGGAAAGTGGTGGAGCACCCGTTCCGGCAGGTCGCCAGGCGGGTGATCATGGCCTTGCTGCTCCTGGTGGGCACGGCACTGATCGTGTACGCCGACCGCGGCGGTTACAGCGACAACTCCGACGGCTCCGTCGACCTCCTCGACGCCTTCTACTACGCGACCGTCTCCCTCTCCACCACCGGATACGGCGACATCACCCCGGTCAGTGACGCCGCCCGGCTCACCAACATCTTCCTCATCACGCCGATGCGTGTGCTGTTCCTGATCATCCTGGTCGGCACCACGCTCGAGGTCCTCACCGAACGCACCCGGGAGGAATGGCGCCTGAATCGCTGGAGGTCCACCTTGCGCGACCACACCGTTGTCGTCGGCTTCGGTACGAAGGGGCGCTCGGCGATCCAGACCGTCTGTGCGACGGGCCTCAAGAAGGAGCAGGTCGTCGTGGTCGACCCCAGCTCCAAGGTGATCGAGGCGGCCACGGCCGACGGCTACGCGGGGATCGTCGGCGACGCGACGCGCAGCGAGGTGCTGAAGCGGGCCGAGGTGCACAAGGCCCGGAAGATCATCATCGCGACCCAGCGCGACGACACGGCGGTGCTGGTGACGCTGACGGCCCGGCAGCTCAACAAGGGCGCCAAGATCGTGGCCGCGGTGCGCGAGGAGGAGAACGCGCCGCTGCTGAAGCAGTCCGGCGCCGACGCGGTCATCACCAGTGCCAGTGCCGCCGGCCGACTGCTCGGGCTCTCCGTGCTGAGCCCGGCCGCCGGCATGGTGATGGAGGACCTCATCCAGCAGGGCACCGGGCTCGACATCATCGAACGGCCGGTCATAAAGGCCGAGGTGGGCAAGAAGCCGCGGGAGACGGAGGACCTGGTGGTGAGCGTCGTACGCGGGCACCGGGTGCTCGGATACGACGATGTGGCCGTCGGGACGCTGGAGCTGACGGACCGGCTGATCACCATCGTGCGGGCGACGCCGGGCTCGCAGATCGCGCCCGACGTCCGCCCGCTTTCCCAGGACTGAGACCCGCTGAGACCTACTTCCTGTTGTAGAGCCGCATCGTGACGGGTCCGAAGACCGCCACGAACAGGCCCGCCCACCCCAGTGACCAGGCGATCTCGTCCGCGGGCCAGTCGCCCGCCATCAGTTCGCGGACGGCCGAGGAGAGATGGGTGATGGGGCTGTTGTTGACGAAGGCCTGCAACCAGCCCGGCATCGTCTTCGGGTCGACGAAGATGTTCGACAGGAAGGTCAGCGGGAACATCACCATCATGCTGACGCCCATCACCGACTTCTCGGTGCGCAGCAGCAGCCCGAACATCGTCCAGATCCACGAGAACGCGAACGAGAAGACGATCAGCAGCGCGACTCCGGCGAGCACGCCGCCGAGCCCGCCGTCCGGGCGGTAGCCGAGGATCAGGCCGACGGTGAGCATCACGACGGACGCGATCGTGTAGCGCAGGGCGTCGCCGAGCAGATAGCCGACCATCGTCGACGGCCGCCAGATCGGCAGCGTCCGGAAGCGGTCGAAGACGCCCTTCTCGATGTCGGTGTTCACCGAGACACCCGTGTACATCGTGATCATCACGACCGACATCACCATGATGCCGGGCAGCAGGAACTGGATGTACTCCTTCGGGGAGCCCGCCAGGGCGCCCCCGAACAGGTACGTGTACATCAGCACCATCATGATCGGGAACGCGGTGACGTCGAAGAGCTGCTCGGGCACGTGCTTGATCTTGAGGATCGCCCGCCAGCCGAAAGTCAGCGAGGCCGACAGGGCGCTGGGCCGCGGCGGCCGTTCCCCGGAGACCAGCAGCGCGGCGAGGGACTCGGCGCTGACGGGGGCGAGGTCCTGGCTCTCGGTCTGTGTCACGGTGCTCATGCCGCGACCTCCTCGTCCTTGGAGGGCTTCGGGTCGCTCTGCGAGTCGTCGCGGGTGTCGTGTCCGGTGAGGGCGAGGAACACCTCGTCCAGGCTGGGCTGGCCCAGGGAGAAGTTGTCGACGGTGATGCCGGTGCGGGCCAGTTCGGCGAGCGCCCGGGAGGCCTGCTCGGCCGCGCTGTCGCTGGTCGTGCCGCCGAGGCGGGCGGTCAGGGCCACGGGATCGGGCTCCAGCTGTACGTCCGTGTCCAGCGCCAGCCGCAGCACCTGTTCCGCCGCGGGCCGCTGAGCCGGGTCGCGCAGCCGCAGATGGACGGATCCGGCGCCCACGGACGCCTTCAGCTCGCCCTTGGTGCCCTCGGCGATCACCTTGCCGCGGTCGATGACGGCGATCCGGGACGCCAGCTGGTCGGCCTCGTCCAGGTACTGCGTGGTCAGCAGCACGGTGGTGCCCTGGGCGACCACCGCGCGCACGATGTCCCACACCTGGTTGCGGCTGCGCGGGTCGAGGCCGGTCGTCGGCTCGTCGAGGAACAGCAGGTCGGGGGTGTTGAGGATGGACGCGGCGATGTCGATGCGCCGCCGCATGCCGCCCGAGTAGTGCTTGACCTGCTTCGCGGCCGCGTCCGTCAGCCCGAAGGCCTCCAGGAGCTGCCCGGCGCGCATCCGCGCGGCCTTCTTGTGGTGGCCGAGGAGACGGGCGAGCAGGATCAGGTTCTCGGCGCCGGTGAGGTCCTCGTCGACGGAGGCGTACTGACCGGTGAGGCTCACCCGGCCGCGCACCTCGTCGGCCTCGCGGACGACGTCGTGGCCGAAGACGTGGGCCTGGCCGCCGTCGGGGCGCAGGAGGGTGGCGAGCATCTTCACGGTGGTCGTCTTGCCGGCGCCGTTCGGGCCGAGGACGCCGTAGACCGTGCCGGCCGGGACGGAGAGGTCGACTCCGTCGACGGCCCGCGTCTCGCCGAACGTCTTCACCAGTCCCGCCGTCTCGATGGCCAGGCCGGAGGTGTGCTGGCTCATGGTGGCTTGTCCTTCCGCGTGCTTGGGCTAGCGCGTGCTTGGGCTACGCATGGGGAGACCTTTACCGTCGCGCAAACTCATCGGTCGCGCACAGGGATTTCCGAGTGGATCCGCCCAATGACGGGGGGCCGCTCCGTCCGACGACCGAGGGGACTGCGACCGAGGGCGGAGGAGTAGCGTCGCCCTCATGCGTGCGATCACGATTCCCGAACCTGGTGGGCCCGAGGCGCTGGTGTGGGACGAGGCCCCCGATCCGGTGCCCGGCGAGGGCGAGGTGCTGGTCGAGGTGGTGGCCAGTGCCGTCAACCGGGCCGACATCCTGCAGCGTCAGGGCTTCTACGACCCGCCGCCCGGCGCCTCTCCCCACCCCGGCCTGGAGTGCTCGGGCCGTGTCGTCGAAACCGGACCCGGTGTCTCCGGCTGGGCGGTGGGCGACGAGGTGTGCGCGCTGCTGTCGGGCGGCGGGTACGCCGAGAAGGTCGTCGTGCCGGCCGGTCAGCTGCTGCCCGTGCCCAAGGGCGTCGACCTCCGGCAGGCCGCCGCGCTGCCCGAGGTGACCTGCACGGTCTGGTCGAACGTCTTCATGATCTCCCACCTGCGCCCGGGCGAGACGCTGCTCGTGCACGGCGGCTCCAGCGGCATCGGCACGATGGCGATCCAGCTGGCCAAGGCCGTCGGTGCGAAGGTCGCGGTCACGGCGGGCACGAAGGAGAAGCTGGACCACTGTGCCGGGCTCGGCGCGGACATCCTGGTCAACTACCGGGAGCAGGACTTCGTGGCCGAGGTGAAGCAGGCGACCGGCGGCGCGGGAGCCGACGTGATCCTCGACAACATGGGCGCGAAGTACCTCGACCGCAACATCCAGACCCTCGCCGTCAACGGCCGCCTCGCGATCATCGGCATGCAGGGCGGCATCAAGGGCGAACTGAACATCGCGGCGCTCCTGGGCAAGCGCGCCGCCATCAGCGCGACGTCGCTGCGGGCCCGTCCGCCTGCCGAGAAGACGGCGATCGTGGCGGCGGTACGGGAGCACGTCTGGCCGTTGCTGGACGGGGGCCATGTCCGTCCCGTGGTGGACCGCGAGATCCCGATGAGCGACGCGGCGGCGGCGCACCGGGTGGTGGAGGAGAGCGGGCACGTGGGAAAGGTGCTGCTGGTCGTGGAGTAGGGGTACGCCGGGCAGGGCGGCCTCACGGCCCTCAGCCCCGGCGCACCCGCAGGCCGACGAACGCGAGCCCCAGACCGAGCCCGATCAGGACCAGACCGCTGCCGAGCGGCAGGATCCGCAGGACGGGCTCGGTGGGGCTCTCGGCACGGGTGACGCCCTGCCGCCCGGGCCGCTGCGGCGGCGGGGAGGCGTCCGGTACGGCTTCCCGCGACGGCTCCGCCACGACGGTGGCGTCCCCGTCGGCGGGCGGCTCGGCCTCGCTCTCGCTCCCGACGCCCGCACCAGCGTCCTCCTCGCCGGTCTCCGCAGCCTCCCGCCGCCCCGGCCGCTCCCGCCCCTCACCCGCCCGGCTACCGGCCCGCGAGGGCTCGGCCGAGGGGGACGCGGTGGCTTCGGCGCGCGGGACGGGCCGGGAGCCGTGCAGCGCCGGTTCGGACGGGGCGTTCACCGCCCTCGGCGTCACGCTGGTGTCCGGAACCGCCGACGCGGTCGCGCTGCCTCGCACTCCGGGTGCGGCCTGGCCGCCCGGCACCGGCGACGCCGATGGGACGTATCGCATCCCCGGGCCGACCGCACCGCCTCGCGCCCACCCCGGCCGGTCCGTCGCGGCCCGGCCCTCCTGCGCCGTGGGGGCGAACGCGCTCTTCCATGCATCGTGTGCGGGCTCACCACCCCGCACCGCCTCGGCCCCGTACGACGTCCCCGCCCCGCACGGAACCGCGACCGCTCCCGCCCCCAGGGCGATCACCAGTCCCGTAGTGCGCACTGTGCGCAGCCATCGCGTCACGGGACCAGCGTCACACCGGGCCGGGCTCGCGGCATTCCGGGCGCCGCCGAAGTGTCGAAAAGGCCGCACAATCCGCACCGCAAACGGTGGATCACCCTCCATGGGGGGCACCTCAGTGGTGAGGTGTACCGGTGCGAGAGAATGGCGGCATGGAGATGCCGAGGAACGAACGGTCGCCCGAGCAGCCCCAGATCCTGGTCGTTGGCCAGGACGGAATGGCGCTCGGCGGCACCGGGGACGAGGACTCCCGCGAGATTCCGGTGACGGAGATGGTGGAACAGCCCGCCAAGGTCATGCGGATCGGCAGCATGATCAAGCAGCTTCTGGAGGAAGTGCGAGCGGCTCCCCTGGACGAGGCGAGCCGGGTCCGGCTCAAGGAGATCCACCGCAGCTCGGTGAAGGAGCTGGAGGACGGCCTGGCCCCTGAGCTGGTCGAGGAGCTGGAGCGGCTCTCCCTGCCCTTCACGGACGGGGCGACCCCGAGCGATGCCGAACTGCGGATCGCGCAGGCCCAGTTGGTCGGCTGGCTGGAGGGTCTCTTCCACGGGATCCAGACCACCCTGTTCGCCCAGCAGATGGCCGCGCGGGCGCAGTTGGAGCAGATGCGGCGGGCGCTGCCGCCCGGCGTCGGCCATGACGGCGAGGACGGCCCCGCGGCGGGCCGTTCGGGCGGCCCCTACCTGTAAACCACGTAAACGAAGGGGCCGGCGAAGAACGCCGGCCCCTTCACTCATGCCTGACGGCACTCAGGCCCCATGGCCCTGATGCCTCACGCCCAGGTGATCAGCCGCTTCGGCTGCTCCAGGATCGCCGCCACGTCCGCCAGCACCTTGGAGCCCAGTTCGCCGTCGACCAGCCGGTGGTCGAAGGAGAGCGCCAGCGTCGTCACCTGACGCGGCTTCACCTTGCCCTTGTGGACCCACGGCTGGAGCTTGATCGCGCCGACCGCGAGGATCGCGGACTCGCCGGGGTTGAGGATCGGCGTACCGGTGTCGACGCCGAAGACGCCGACGTTGGTGATGGTGACGGTGCCGCCCTGCATGGCGGCGGGCGAGGTCTTCCCGTCCTTCGCCGTCACCACCAGCTCACCCAGCGCCTGAGCCAGCTGCGGCAGCGTCTTGGCGTGCGCGTCCTTGATGTTCGGCACGATCAGACCGCGCGGGGTGGCCGCGGCGATGCCCAGGTTCACGTAGTGCTTCTGCACGATCTCCTGGTTCGCCTCGTCCCAGGACGCGTTGACGTCCGGGTTCCGCTTGATGGCGACCAGCAGGGCCTTGGCGATCAGCAGCAGCGGGTTCACCCGCAGCCCCTGCATCTCCTTGTCCTGCTTGAGCTCCTCGACGAGCTTCAACGTGCGCGTCACGTCGACGGTCACGAACTCCGTGACGTGCGGCGCGGTGAACGCCGAGCCGACCATCGCCGCCGCCGTCGCCTTGCGGACGCCCTTGACCGGGATACGGGTCTCCCTGGCCGTGTCGTACGTCGGTACGGGCGCGGGCGCCTGGGCGGGGGCCGCGGTGGGCGTCGGCGTCTCGACGACCGCCGGCTCCGGGGCCGCCGCCGCGTGGACGTCCTCGCGGGTGATGATGCCGTCGGGGCCGGACGGGACGATCGTCGTCAGGTCGACGCCGAGGTCCTTGGCCAGCTTGCGCACCGGCGGCTTGGCCAGCGGGCGCTCCGTGAGCGCCGCCACCGGTGCCCCGTGCCCGTTCAGCTCGGTCCGGATCACGGCCGGGGTCTCCTGGACCGGCGCGGGCTCCTGGACCGGGACCTGGGGGCCCTTGCGGGGGCGCCGCTTGGTCGAGGACGCGGCGACGCCGTACCCGACGAGTACGGGCTGGCGGCCCTCGGGCTTCTTCTCGGGCTCGGGCTCGGGTTCGGCGGCGGGCGCCGGTGCCTCGGCGGGAGCCGCCCCGCCCGACACGTCCACCGCGATGATCGACATGCCCACGGCGACCGTGGTGCCCTCGGGGAAGTGGAGGTCCCGGACGACACCGTCGTAGGGGATGGGCAGTTCGACGGCCGCCTTGGCGGTCTCGACCTCGCACACCACCTGGCCGTCGGTGACCTCGTCACCGGGCTTGACGTACCACTTGAGGATCTCGGCCTCGGTGAGGCCCTCGCCCACGTCCGGCATCTTGAACTCGCGTACGGACGCTTCCGTCATCGTCGTCACGACCCTCTCCTCAGTACGCCAGGGCACGGTCGACGGCGTCGAGTACCCGGTCCAGGCCCGGCAGGTACTCCTCTTCCAGGCGGGCCGGCGGGTAGGGGGCGTGGTAGCCGCCGACCCGGAGCACCGGGGCCTCCAGGTGGTAGAAGCAGCGCTCCGTGATCCGGGCCGCGATCTCCGCGCCCGAGCCGAAGAACACCGGTGCCTCGTGGACGACGATCAGACGGCGGGTCTTCTCGACCGAGGCCTGGATGGAGTCGAAGTCCAGCGGAGACACCGAGCGCAGGTCGAGGATCTCGAGGTTCCTGCCTTCCTCGGCGGCCGCGTCGGCGACCTCCCGGCAGAGCTTCACCATCGGGCCGTAGGCGACCAGGGTGAGGTCGGTGCCCTCGCGGACCACCTGTGCCTTGTGCAGCGGGCCGGGGATGGCTTCGGTGTTGACCTCGCCCTTGTCCCAGTAGCGCCGCTTGGGCTCGAAGAAGATCACCGGGTCGTCGCTCTGGATGGCCTGCTGCATCATCCAGTACGCGTCGAAGGAGTTGGAGGGGCTGACGACCTTGAGGCCCGCCACGTGCGCGAAGAGGGCCTCGGGGGACTCCGAGTGGTGCTCGACCGCGCCGATGCCACCGCCGTAGGGAATGCGCACGACGACGGGGAGCTTGACCTTGCCCAGCGAGCGGGCGTGCATCTTCGCGAGCTGCGTGACGATCTGGTCGTAGGCCGGGAAGACGAAGCCGTCGAACTGGATCTCCACCACCGGGCGGTAGCCGCGCAGCGCGAGGCCGATCGCGGTGCCGACGATGCCCGACTCGGCGAGCGGGGTGTCGATGACCCGCTGCTCGCCGAAGTCCTTCTGCAGTCCGTCCGTCACCCGGAACACACCGCCGAGCTTGCCGACGTCCTCGCCCATGATGAGGACCTTGGGGTCCGTCTCCAGGGCGCGGCGCAGCGATTCGTTGATCGCCTTGGCCAGGGCCAACTTTTCGGCTGCCATGGTCAGACCCCCTCTTCCTCTGCGAACGACGCCTGGTAGGCGGCGAACTGCGCGCGCTCCTCGTCGACGAGCGCGTGTCCGTCCGCGTACGCGTGCTCGAAGATGGCGAAGTGGTCCGGGTCCGGCATGGCGCGGACCGCTTCACGTACTCGCTTGCCCAACGCCTCGCTCTCGGCCTCGAGTTCCGCGAAGAATCCGTCGTCCGTGTGGTTTGAGGCCTCCAGGTACCGGCGAAGGCGCAGGATCGGGTCCTTCGCCTCCCAGGCCACGCGCTCCTCGTCGGCCCGGTACTTGGTCGGGTCGTCGGAGGTGGTGTGGGCGCCCATCCGGTAGGTGTACGCCTCGACCAGCGTCGGGCCCTCGCCGTTGCGGGCGCGCTCCAGGGCCCACTTGGTGACCGCGAGGCAGGCCAGCACGTCGTTGCCGTCCACGCGCACGCCCGGGAAGCCGAAGCCCTGGGCGCGCTGGTAGAGCGGCACGCGGGTCTGCTTCTCGGTGGGCTCGGAGATCGCCCACTGGTTGTTCTGGCAGAAGAACACGACCGGGGCGTTGTAGACCGCGGAGAAGGTGAAGGACTCGGCCACGTCGCCCTGGCTGCTCGCGCCGTCGCCGAAGTAGGCGATGACCGCGCTGTCCGCGCCGTCCTTGGCGATGCCCATGGCGTAGCCGGTGGCGTGCAGGGTCTGGGAGCCGATGACGATCGTGTAGAGCTGGAAGTTGTTGGTGTTGGGGTCCCAGCCTCCGTTGTTCACGCCGCGGAACATGCCCAGCAGGTTGCTCGGGTCGACCCCGCGGCACCAGGCGACGCCGTGCTCGCGGTAGGTCGGGAAGACGTAGTCGTCCTCGCGGGTGGCCCGTCCGGAGCCGATCTGGGCGGCCTCCTGGCCGAGCAGCGAGGCCCACAGGCCCAGCTCGCCCTGGCGCTGCAGGGAGGTGGCCTCGGCGTCGAAGCGGCGGGTGAGCACCATGTCGCGGTACAGACCGCGGAGCTCTTCGGGGGTGATGCCGGCGACGTACTTGTCGTACGTGGCGTCCTTGACGCGCTTGCCCTCGGGCGTCAGCAGCTGCACGAGCTCGGGCTCGGTGCCCGGCTGCTTCTTGGCGGTCGTGCGCTTGCCGGCCGTGCTCTTGGTACTGGCGCTGCGTCGCGGTGTGCGCGCGGCAGTGCTCTCCACGGTCACGTGTGCTCCTCCGTCGGTCCGGCTACCCGGGTTCGCCGGGGGCCTGGGGTTCCCCTCGGCTCGTTCAGAGCCTGGGGGAGCGGCTCACCTGTAGCCCTGCGGACGCACGGGGTGGGTGCGACTCGGTCGGGAACAGGCGTGACAGGTGCCCCGGCGAGCGCCCTGCACAATGCACGTTACCCAGTGCCTCACATTTCTGTGAAACCCCTCCTGACCTGCGATTTTGCTTGGATTTCCAAGTAAATCGCGAAAGTCGGGAACAACTCCTGGTCACAGCCTTGCAGGGGGCCGGAACAACGGCACGTTAACCCGGTGACCCAGGTCACGGGAAGAGCCTGCCTCAAGCGAGCTCTCAGAGGCCGTGTGACACTGACCTCGTGCGCGAAGACGGAAAAATCCGGGTATTTCTCCTGGACGACCATGAGGTCGTCCGGCTCGGCGTCCATGAGCTGCTCTCGGTGGAGGACGACATCGAGGTGGTCGGCGAGGCCGGTACGGCGGCCGACGCGCTGGTCCGGATCCCGGCCACCCGGCCCGACGTGGCCGTCCTGGACGTACGGCTCCCCGACGGCAGCGGGGTGGAGGTCTGCCGGGAGATCCGGTCCCGGGACGAGAACATCATGTGCCTGATGCTGACGTCGTTCGCCGACGACGAGGCCCTCTTCGACGCGATCATGGCGGGTGCCTCGGGATATGTCCTGAAGGCCATCCGGGGCAACGAACTCCTGGCGGCCGTACGGGACGTCGCCGCCGGCAAGTCCCTCCTCGACCCGGTGGCCACCGCGCGCGTGCTGGAACGGCTGCGGGGCGGCGGCACCGCCAAGGGCGACGACCGGCTCGCGCACCTCACCGAGCAGGAGCGCAGGATCCTCGACCTGATCGGCGAGGGGCTCACCAACCGCGCGATCGGCGAGCGGCTGCACCTGGCAGAGAAGACGATCAAGAACTATGTGTCGGGTCTGCTGTCCAAGCTCGGTATGGAGCGCCGCTCGCAGGCGGCGGCGTTCGTGGCGCGGGTGCAGGCCGAGCAGGAGCTTCGCTGAGACCGCGGCGGGCGCTTCGCGGGCGTATTGGAGACCGTATTAGGGACCAAAGACCCCTGCTCCGGGACGCGTGCACGGCCGACATTGGTCGTATGCCCTCCGACGAACGGCTCGCCGTCGAACTGCTCGCCCGCACCGACTACGGCCGGGTGGCCACCAGCATGCGCGCCCTGCCCTTCCTCGCCTTCGCCCGGCACGTCGTGCACGACGGGCGGGTCCTGCTGCGGCTGCCCAGGAACTGCGGCTACCACCGCGCGTGCGCCGGCGGTGTCGTCGCCTACGGCGCGGACAACCTGGGCTCGGCCCGGCCGGGCGCGGGGCTGTGGTCCGTCCAGGTGGTGGGCGAGTGCTCGGCGTACGAGCCGACGGCCGCCGAACTCGACCGGTTCGGTCCGGCGCCCCGGCTCGTCGACGGGGAGCCCTATGAGCCCGTCTATCTGATCGTCGAGCCGCAGTTCGGCACGGTCCACTCGACCGACGGCGCCCTGGAAAGTCGCTTCGCGCACATGCCGTGACCGAAAGCGACTGTCTGTGACAACGCCCAGCTCACAGGCTCGTCCCGTGCCCTAGCATCTGGCGCGTGCCGCGCCCTTGTGTACCACCCCCCATGCCTCACGCGCCCCCGTTGCGGGCCCTCCTCAGCCAGTACGCCGCCGGCTCCGCCGTCACCTGCGAACCCGTCGACCAGGGGCTGCTGAACCGCGGCTACCGCCTGCGCACGACCCGCGGCCACTACTTCCTCAAGCACCACTTCGACCCCGAGACCGCCGACCCGGCCGCCATCGCCCGCCAGCACCGCGCCACCGAGCGGCTGGCGGCCCTGGGCGTCCCGGTCGCCCCTCCCCTGCCCGACCGCGACGGCCGCACGGTCGCGGTCGTCGGCGGCCACTCCTACGCCCTGCATCCATGGATCGAGGGCCGCCACCGCCACGGGGGCCAGCTCACGCCGCAGCAGTGCGGACGGCTGGGGGCGCTGCTCGGAGTGGTGCACGCGAGCCTGGAGCGGGTGATGCCGGTGCAGGGGCGAGTGCCGGGCGCGCGCGGTGAGGCGGGTACCGGGCCGCCGGGCGGCGCGCCCGCCGCGGACCCCGGCGCCGGGAGCGCCGGCCCCGCCGACACCTTCGCCCTCATCGACGACCTGCTCGCCCGCGTACGCCGGCACCGTCCCGCCGACTCCTTCGACGAGCTGGCCCGGCACCGGCTCCTGGAGCGGCGGGCGCTGCTGGAGCGGCACGCGGACCGGCGGCCACCGCGGGGCGGATGCGTGGGGTGGGTGCACGGGGACTTCCACCCGTTCAACCTGCTCTACCAGGGGGACGCCCCGGCCGCGATCGTCGACTGGGACCGGCTGGGCGTGCAGCCCCGCGCGGAAGAGGCCGTACGCGCCGCCGCGATCTTCTTCGTACGTCCCGCGGGGGCGCTCGACCTGCCGAAGGTGCGGGCGTACGCGCGCGCGTACCGGCGTACGGCGGGTGCCCCGCCCTCGGAGCTGGCGGCGGCCGTCCACCGGGTCTGGTGGGAGCGCCTCAACGACTTCTGGATGCTGCGCTGGCACTACGAACGCGGCGACACCCGCGCGGACCCCCAGTTCCCGGCGGCCTCGGCGCTGGTGGTGTGGTGGACGCGGGAGTACGAGGCGGTGTGCGACGCCTTCGCCGACTGAGCCGCCCGCCCGGGAAAACGCCACGCGCGCGTGCGGTCCGTTTCCGGTCCGTACGCGCGCGTGGCGGTGTACTGCTGCGTCAGGTGCCGTCTTCTTCGCCGCCGGTGCCGCCCGCGTCGGCGCCGCCGTCCGTCTCCGTCGGCTCCTCCGTCGGCTCCGTGGGCGTCGGCTCGGCGGTGGTCGGCTCCGCGCTCGTCGGGTCGCCCGTGGGCTCCGTGGCCGTCGGCGTGGGGGTGGGCGAGGGCGTGTACGACGGCGAATAGGACCGGGTGTAGGACGGGTCGGCGCCCGTGGACCCGTCGTCGGTCTGCGTATCGGTCGGGTCGTCCGTCGGCTCGGCGCTCGGCGACTCGCTGGCCGTCTTCGAGGGCGTCGTGGAGGTGGTCGGCTTCTGGGTGGTGTCGTCACCGCCACCACCCCCGCCGCTCCCGTTCAGCGCCAGCGCGACGCCCGCCGCTATGGCGACCACCGCGAGGACGGCGAGGATCCACAGCTTGCCGCGGCCGCTGCCCCGGTTGCCGTGGCCCTCGAAGCCGCCGTCGTCCCCGCCGCCGTAGCCGCCGGGCAGGATCGGCTGCGGGATCTGGCTGGTGCCGGAGGCGTCACCGGGGTGCTGCATGACGGTGGTGCCGGCGAAGCCGCCCGAGGGGGTGTTCCGGCCGTCGTGCAGGGCGACAGGGCCGGTGTTCCAGGTGCCGGTGTGACCGCCCTGCTCGTACAGCATCTGCAGCCCGTACTGGACGAGCCCGCGCATCTCCTCGGCCGTCTGGAACCGGTCGTCCGGCTCCTTGGCGAGCGAGCGCATGACCAGCCCGTCGAGCTCCGGAGGCGTGGCGTCGGACACCTCGGACGGAGGCGTCGGGATGTCCTGGACGTGCTGGTAGACCACGGACAGCGGGGTCTCACCGGTGAACGGCGGCCGCAGCGCGAGGAGTTCGTACAGGAGGCAGCCCGTCGCGTACAGGTCGGAGCGGTGGTCCACCGCCTTGCCGAGCGCCTGCTCGGGCGACAGGTACTGAGGGGTGCCCATGACCATGCCGGTCTGCGTCATCGTCGACTGCGCGCCGTGCAGTGCGCGGGCGATGCCGAAGTCCATCACCTTCACGGCGCCGCTGTGGGTGATGATGACGTTGGCCGGCTTGATGTCCCGGTGCACGATGCCGTGCTGGTGCGAGTAGGCGAGCGCCTCCAGGACCCCGGAGACGATGATCAGCGCCTGCTCGGGCCCGGGGGCCTCGGCGTTGAGCAGAAGGTCCCGGATCGTCCGGCCCTCGACGATCTCCATGACGATGTACGGAACGGCATGGCCGTTCACGAAGTCCTCGCCGGAGTCGTACACCGCGACGATCGCGTGGTGGTTGAGGCCGGCCACGGACTGGGCCTCGCGGGTGAAGCGGGCCTTGGAGACCGGGTCCTCGGCGAGGTCGGAGCGCAGCAGTTTGACCGCCACGGTGCGGCCGAGACGTACGTCCTCGGCGGCGAACACCTCGGCCATGCCGCCCCGGCCGAGTCTGTGGGTCAGCCGGTACCGGCCGTCGCCGACCAGTCCGCCGTTGCCCCACATCTCCGGCGCGTCTGACATTCCGCCGCCAGCCGCCTCGGGGTCGGACGGGCCCTGAGCGCGCTGCTGCTGTGCCATCGGTCCTCGCCGTCGTTTCTGCCCGCGGTGCGCGCGGTGTTGTTACGGTCTCCGTCGGCCACGCTACAGCCTTTGCGCAAGCCTCCGGTCCGGGATGAGCCCGGGGACCGGTCCGAGCCGGACCGGTCATCAAAGCGGTAGCACGCGCTGTCGTGCAAATTCTGTGTACCGGCCGTAGGCCCCCTGTAACGCTTCCGCGACGCTTCTTTCGCGTACGGTCACGGAACGGGCACCCGGCTTGACCTGTCAGTGCCGTCGGGCAGACTTGGCCGGGAATGAGCCATTCGATCAATGACAGTCGGGCCGGCGCCTGATGGCCGATGGGGGACGCGGAACATGAGCCAGGACGGCGCACACGGCCGGTATGCGGGGCGGGCGATCGCCAACAACCGCTATCAGCTGCGCGACTTGCTCGGTGAGGGTGGCATGGCCTCGGTGCACCTCGCGCACGACACCGTGCTCGACCGCCCCGTCGCGATCAAGACCCTGCACACCGAGCTGGGCCGGGAACAGGCCTTCCGTGAGCGCTTCCGCCGCGAGGCCCAGGCGGTGGCCAAGCTCACGCACACCAACATCGTCTCGGTCTTCGACACCGGCGAGGACAATCTCGACGGGATGACGATGCCGTACATCGTCATGGAGTACGTCGAGGGCCGGCCGCTCGGTTCGGTGCTCGACGAGGACGTACGGCAGTACGGCGCGATGCCCGCCGACAAGGCGCTGAAGATCACCGCGGATGTGCTCGCGGCGCTGGAGATCAGCCACGAGATGGGCCTGGTCCACCGCGACATCAAGCCCGGCAACGTGATGATGACCAAGCGCGGCGTCGTCAAGGTCATGGACTTCGGCATCGCGCGCGCCATGCAGTCGGGTGTCACGTCGATGACGCAGACCGGCATGGTCGTCGGCACCCCCCAGTACCTCTCCCCCGAGCAGGCGCTGGGCCGCGGTGTGGACGCGCGCTCCGACCTCTACTCGGTCGGCATCATGCTGTTCCAACTGGTCACCGGGCGGCTGCCGTTCGACGCGGACTCGCCGCTGGCGATCGCGTACGCGCATGTGCAGGAAGAGCCGGTGGCCGCGTCGCAGATCAACCGCGCGCTGCCGCCCGCGGTGGACGCGCTGATCGCCCGCGCCCTGAAGAAGAACCCGAACGAGCGCTTCCCCAGCGCCGACGCCATGCGCACCGAGTGCCTGCGGGTGGCGGCGTCCTTCCAGGCGGCCGCGCCGAGCATCGTCCCCGGCGCGCAGACGTCGAGCGGGGCGGGCGTGGGCTCGGCGGTGTTCCCGCCGGTGGACCAGGGGACCCCGGCGCCGACGGGCCCGGTCCAGACGCCGTACCAGCCGACGCCGAACCCCTACGGCACCCCGCCGCCCTCCCCGGCGTACGGCTATCCGCAGCAGGGCGGGTACCAGACCCCCACGCCGGCGCCGAACGCGTACGCCTCGACTCCGCCGCCGTACAACATCACCCCGCAGCAGGCACCGCCTTCGGGCGGCGGCCGCAAGAGCAACAAGCCGGTCGTCCTCGGCTCGATCATCGTGTCCGTCGTGGCGGTCGGCGGCCTGATCGCGGCGCTGACGCTGAGCGGGGGCGGGACGGACGACGACGCCGGCGGCGACACCACGCCGACCACCTCGTCGAAGCCGTCGGACTACCGGACCGGGGATGCGAACCGGACGGTCGAGACGACCGATTGCACCGAGCCGCAGGAGTCGAACAACGACCCCGACCAGGTGCAGATGCCGGACTTCGCGTTCAAGAACTGGGACTCGGTCAAGCTCTGCCTGCAGAAGGCGGGTTGGCAGTACGACCCGACCTTCGTGGACGAGAACACCTACGGCCAGGGCACGGTGATGAAGCAGTTCCCGGCGGCGGGCACGGACTTCGACCCGAAGGAAGCGCCGGAGATGCAGTTCGACGTCTCCACGGGCAACCCGGCCGGTTAGCCGACAGCCTGTTACCCCCGTCACAGGAACGTCGATCACGGGGGTGGCATGGTCATGCCCCTCGTAGGATCCCGCCTGCAAGACAATCGATCTTGGAACACAGGGGGGACCCTTGAAGAAGAACCTCAGCAGAATCCTGGCGGTGGGCGCCGCGGCCCTGGGCGCGTTCGCCTTCTCCGTGAGTCCGGCGGCCGCCGGCGGCGTCGGCGAGTCGATCTCCGGGGCCCGGGGCACCGGCGACTTCTACTACGCGAGCAAGACCGTGGCCAACAAGATCTACCTGACGGTGACCGACACCGCCCCCGACGGACACCACGTCCGCATCCGGGCGCAGTCCCTCACCCCGGAGCGCGTGGTGACCAGCTACGCCTGGCGCTCGGTCACCGCCGGCTACGAGCACTCCGACACCTGGGTGACGTCCCTGACGGACACCCGTGGCATCTGGGCGATGCGCATCCAGGTCTGCGTCTACGAGAAGGACGACCAGCTGGGCTGCAACGAGTCGAGCTGGGACGGCAACACCTACTACTAGGCCGAAGCGGATGCCGGGCGCGAGGCGGGTGCACCTACACCGGTACGTGCACCGTCTCCACCCGGCTCACCACCAACCGCTCCCGCTCCCGGCGGATGGCCCGCTTGCGCAGCCGCAGGATCTGGCTGATCCCCAGCGCCTGCAGCACGAAGACCGCGGAGAAGGCGATCCGGTAGTTGTTCCCGGTCGCGTCCAGCAGCACCCCGACCGCGAACAGGGTCGTCATCGAGGCGACGAAGCCGCCCATGTTGGTGATGCCGGACGCGGTGCCCTGCCGCTCCGGCGGGTTCGCCGGACGCGCGAAGTCGAAGCCGATCATCGAGGCCGGCCCGCACGCGCCCAGCACCGTGCAGAGCACCACGAGCAGCCACATCGGCGCATGCTCGCCCGGGTACGCCAGCGTCACCGCCCACATCAGCCCCGTCGCCCCCACGGTCCCCAGCGCCAGCGGCAGCCGCGCCTCGTGGTGCCGGGCGACGACCTGGCCGTAGACCAGCCCGATCACCATGTTCGACAGCACGACGAGGGTCAGCAGCTCACCGGCGACCGCCCGGGACAGCCCCTGCGCCTCGACCAGGTACGGCATGCCCCACAGCAGCAGGAACACCATCGCCGGGAACTGGGTCGTGAAGTGCACCCACAGGCCGAGCCGGGTGCCCGGCTCCCGCCAGGAGGCGGCGATCTGGCGTCGTACGTAGGCCGCGCCCTGGTGCGGGAAGGGCTCCGGCTCGTGTCCCTCGGGGTGGTCCTTGAGGAAGAGCAGCAGCAGGACCAGCACGACCACACCCGCGACCGCGCTGCCCGCGAAGGCCGCCGTCCAGCCGATGCCGTGCAGCAGCCGGGCCAGCACGAGGGTGGAGACCAGGTTGCCCGCCATGCCCACCAGCCCCGCGAACTGCGCGACCATCGGCCCGCGCCGGGCCGGGAACCAGCGGGTGCCGAGCCGTAGCACGCTGATGAACGTCATCGCGTCACCGCAGCCCAGCAGCGCGCGCGAGGCGAGGGCCATGCCGTACGAGGGGGAGAAGGCGAAGCCGAGCTGTCCGGCCGTGAACAGCACCACCCCGATGGTCAGCACCTTCTTGGTGCCGAGCCGGTCGACGAGCAGACCGACGGGTATCTGCATGCCCGCGTACACGAGCAGTTGGAGGATGGAGAAGGTCGACAGCGCGGAGGCGTTGACGTGGAACCGGTCGGCGGCGTCGAGGCCGGCCACCCCCAGCGAGGTCCGGAAGATGACGGCGACGAAGTAGACGGAGACGCCGATGCCCCAGACGGCCATCGCGCGGCGGCCGCCCGGCGGGTCGCCCGGCAGAGTGGCGCTCATCGGACCTCGCCCCGCGCCAGATGCGAGAACCACTCGACGTGGCCGTGGATGAGCCCGACGACCGCGTCCGCGTCGCCGGAGCGCAGCGCGTCGAGGATCTGCTCGTGCTCGACGAGGGTCTTGGTGATGCGGTCGGGGTGGGCGTGCATCACGGCGACGCCCATCCTCAACTGCCGGTCGCGGAGCTGGTCGTAGAGCCGGGACAGGATCTCGTTGCCCCCGCTGCGGACGATCTCGGCGTGGAAGCAGCGGTCGGTGACGGCGGCGCCGGCCAGGTCCCCGGCGGCGGCCTGCTCCTTCTGCTGGGCGAGGAGTTCCTCGAGCCGTGCGATGAGCCGCGGCGACGCTGGTACGGCCTTGCGCGCGGCGTGTTCCTCGACGAGCTGGCGGGTCTCCACCACGTCCGCGATCTCCTGTGCGGAGACGGGCAGGACCAGCGCGCCCTTCTTCGGGTAGAGCTTGATCAGCCCCTCCACCTGGAGCCGCAGCAGCGCCTCGCGCACCGGTGTCCGCGAGACGCCGACGGCCTCGGCGAGCTCACCCTCGGTGAGCAGGGTGCCGCCCTCGTAGCGGCGCTCCAGGACGCCCTGCTTGACGTGGTCGTAGACGCGGTCGGCGGCGGGCGGCTGCTTGGTGTGAGCGACGGACGGGGCGGGTGGGGCTGAAGGCATGCGCACATCATAGATACAACACGTACTCATCCCGAAGACCCGTCCATATTGCGGACCTCAGGGGTCCCGCAGGCGCACCAAAATCAAACCCGCCCCAGCGGCCGCACAACCTTCTGTGCTACTTACGAGTCAGACACGTGCGGCCCCAACAGCTTTTAGGTCAACTCGGCCGCACGCCAGGGGCATTCAACGTATTCGGGGTACCTCACTTGATTACCGGCATTCAGGGCATCCGTATCCGCAGAGCTGTAGCCGTGGCCGTGACCACCGGCTCGCTGCTCGCCACCGGAGCCCTCACCGCGGCGCCGGCGCAGGCCGTCACCGCGCCCACCATCACCGCCAAGGGCGGGTTCCTGATGAACAGCGCCACCGGCACGACGCTCTTCTCGAAGTCCGCCGACACCAAGCGGCTCACCGCGTCCACCACGAAGGTCATGACCGCGAAGGTCGTCCTGTCGCAGTCGAACCTGAACCTGGACGCCAAGGTCACGATCAAGAAGGCGTACAGCGACTACATCGTCGCCAACGGCGCCTCGTCGGCGGGTCTGATCGTCGGTGACAAGGTCACCGTCCGCCAGCTGCTCTACGGGATGCTGCTGAAGTCGGGCTGCGACGCCGCGATGGCGCTCGCCGACAAGTACGGCTCCGGCACCACGGTCGCGGCCCGCACCAAGAGCTTCATCGGCAAGATGAACACCATGGCCACGAGCCTGGGCATGAAGAACACGAAGTTCGACTCGTTCGACGGCATCAGCAGGGGCGCCAACGCCTCGACGCCGCGCGACCTGACGAAGCTCGCCCGCAGCGCGATGAAGAGCTCCACCTTCAAGTCCGTCGTCAAGACCAAGTCGTACACGGCGAAGACGATCACGAAGACGGGCTCCACCCGCACCATGGCGGCGTGGAAGAACACCAACCTCCTGCTCGGCTGGAACGGCACGCTCGGCGTGAAGACCGGCTCCGGCACCGAGGCCAAGTACTGCCTCATCTTCGCCGCCACGCTCAACGGCGAGTCGGTGATCGGCACGGTCCTCACCGCGCCCAACGAGGCCAGCCGCACGTCGGACGTGAAGAAGCTGATCAACTACGGTTACGCGAAGATCAGCTGACGCGGAAGCACCAGGACACGAGAAAGGGGCCTGCCACGGCGGGCCCCTTTCCCATGCCGTCCTCTCAAGCCGTCATACGGGCAGAAAGAACCGCAGCTTCTCCTTCGAGACGGCGCCGATCCGGTCGTAGAACCGAATGGCCCCCTCGTTCCACGCGGGCGTCTGCCACTGCACCTGCCCGAGCCCGAGGGCCCGCGCCTCGTCCCGTACGGCAGCCATGAGCGACTCCCCGATGCCGAGCCCGCGGTGCCCGTCCCGCAGGAACAGACAGTCCATGTAGAGGTACTCGGTGCCGTCCCAGGTGGACACCTCGGTGGAACAGGTGGCATACCCGACGACGGTCCCGCCCCACTCCGCGACGAGACACCGCAGCCGCTGTTCGGGGCTCCCGAACAACAGGGACCGCAACCGCTCCTCGAGCCCGGGGGCGGGCGGCTCGGCCTTCTCGTACACGGCGTGCTCGGTGATCAGCGCGACGACGTCCGCCAGCTCCTCGGGCCGCACCCGCCGCACCACGGGACCACCGCTCACCGGACCTCCCCCTCCAGCACATCCGCGGACCAGGCGGCGAGCCGTTCACCGATCTCCCCGTCCCCGTCCAGCACATGCCGCACCCAGGCGTCCCGCTCGTACGCGAACACGGCCGCCTCCCACACGCAGGGAGCCAGCCCCTGCCGACCCGGCCGCAAACCCTCCGGCTCACCCACGGGCCCGACGAAGACGGCGAGATCGGACATGTCCCCCTCGATCCACGTGTGCACGAGCACGTAGTCGCCGTCGCCTCCCGCATGCACCAGCAGCACGGCGACCCCGAGGGAGCCTCGGAGCCCGGCGGTGGCAAGGTGCGCCTCGGCGATCGCCAACGCCGCGTCCGCCCCCTCGACCTCCCGCCCGGGCGCTTCGATGCCGTACGCCTTCACCAGGTGGCCGGCGACGTCATGCGTCCCCAAGGGCCTTACGGCGCGGGCGTGATGAGTGTCGGCGAGGTTCTTCATCGCGGACACGTCCATGGCTGCGGGCACCGTTGCGACTGTTCGAAGATCGGCCATACCGCCATGATGCCCGGTCACGCCACATGGCCAGGTGAATCGTTCAGCCACTCCGTCATACACCGCCCGGCCACGCCCCGTAGCGGAATCGCTGATTTTTTCCCTCGCAATCGCGAACATCCCAGCGCAGGCTGGATAATTCGATTTGCTCCGCTCTACGTTCCGCAGCGGAGGTGGTTCATATGATCGAACCCAGCAAGCATCAGCCCGACCCTCGGACGCAGCGTGACGCGATCGACGTCAGCGACTTCGTGTACGCGGCCACCGGAGCCCGCGTCCGGAGGCTGACGATGCCGGACGGGACGCATTGGTTTCCGGCGGTGGATGTCTGTAAGGAGTTGGGGCACACCAACTCTCGGCAAGCACTCGCAGACCATGTTCCCGACGACCATCGAGAGATTCTCGAGACCGTAACTGGAGCTTACGGTCTCAGCGTTCCCGCAGGTAGAGAGTGGCGTCGAGACCTGAATGTCATCTCTCTCCGAGGTCTCATCCTCCTCGTCAACGCCTGCACCAAGCCGGCCTGTGCCCCCTTCAAGGAGTGGGCCACGGAGGTCATCGTGACCGTCCAGCAAGAGGGTTCCTACACCCTCGAAGAGGCCGAGGTGCAGTCCGCCGAGCCGGGTGCGCCGATCGCCTACGCGATGCCGGAGCAGGTCGCGGACGCCATCGTCCGGCTGGAGGCGCACAACCTTCAGGTCGACGAAGAACTCACCGCTGCCCAACACGAATCACTCGCGGTGCAGAAGGAGATCCTGGCGACGCAACGAGACATGCTGGGGTTGCAACGCGCAACACTGGCCGCCCAGCAGGCGATGGCCCACGCCATGGAACGGATCGCAAACCGGCTCGACGCCCTCACCGTCGACCGTCCGGCAACCGCCGACCTCTCCGCCCACCCGACCACCGAAGCCGTACTGGCCGACTGGCGGCAGCGGCTCTCCGTGACCGCGGACGTCTGGGCGGTGGCGGTGGTGATCGCTCCCGTGCTGGTCGAAGAGGGCGAGCTGCGGCAGCCGCTCGACTCGATCGCCGCTCGCACCGGCTTGTCCGTCCACCGCGTCAACGAATGCCTGCGCCTGCTGCGCAAGCACGCCTGCATCCACCCCCGGGGCGGTGACGAGGACGGGACGCCGATCTACGTGCTCAGGCGTTCTTGACCGAGCCTCGCTCGTAGGTGCTCATAGGCGAAGGGGCGGCCGCAGTCCGAAGTTGCGGCCGTCCCTTCGGGTGGCAATCTACTGCTTCGGAGCGCCTCGGCGTGGCCACCACTACCGCGTCACCGTGAAGTTCCGCAGGATCGCCGCCGTCAGGGCCGGGTCGCCCTCCGCCTTGACCCGGTCCGGTACCGCGTCCGCCGTCACCCGGCCGCAGGCCAGGCGGACGTAGGTCTCCCAGTCGAGGGTGAGGGTGGCGGCGGGGCCGAGGGCGGGGGCCGTTTCGAGGGTGCCGCGGCCCTGGATGTCGACGCGGATCGTGCGCAGGAACTCGATCGGGCCGTGGACGTCGAGGACGATCGCCGAGCTGCGAGGGGCGTCGGCCTTCTCGGCGACCACGGCGGGCAGCTCGGCGAGCAGGACGTCACGGGCGATGTGCGCGCCGGGGGAGTCCAGGTTGCCGGGACGGCCGAGGGCGGTGCGGAGGTCCTGCTCGTGCACCCAGACGTCGAAGGCGTGCTTGCGCATGGACTCTTCGAGCGTCAGTTCGCTGCCGAGGGGGCCGCGCACCTTCGTGCCCGGATCCCGCGACTCGTTGCGCAGCTGGCGGTTGCGGCGGATGATCACGTACTCCAGCTCGGACGTCATCTCCGGCGCGGTGTGGTGACGGCGGACGTCGACCTGCATCTCCGTGTACCGCTGGTGCTCATTGGTGACGTGGTAGAGGTCGCGAGGCAGTGAGTGGATGGGGCGCGGGTCCCCCAGCATCTCGGTGTCCAGACCGATGACATGGGACACGATGTCCCGCACCGACCAGCCGGGGCACGGGGTACGCCGGTTCCACTCTCCCTCCACGAGCGGGTTCACCAGCTCGGATATCGCGTCGATGGAGTGGGTCCAGGCGTCGGCGTAGGGCTGGAGGGTGGGATGCAGACTCACGGAACGGGACCCCTCGGCGGTCGGTGCACGGGCTGGTGATGGCGTCGTTGCCAGTGGGAGTGTGGCTGTCGGCGGGTGTCTTGGAACGCTAAGTTACGCTGCTGTGAGGCACCCCGGCAGTGCTTTCGTGTGACGATCGTAGGCCCGTGTGAACGGCTCGAATGCCAGGACGGTGGTAGTGTGCGCGCCTCGTTGATTCAGATCGCCGTAAGTGAGGGCGAATCGGTCGAATCGCGCCGACGGCGGGTGGCCTCGCTGGTACGGGACCAGGCCGGTGCCGATCTGGTCGTGCTGCCGGAGCTGTGGACCACGGGCGCGTTCGCCTACGAGGGGTTCGCCGACGAGGCCGAGCCGCTGGAGGGGCCGACGCACGAGGCCATGGCGAAGGCCGCGAGCGACGCGGGCGTCTGGCTGCACGCGGGCTCCATCCCGGAGCGCACCGCCGACGGCACGCTCTACAACACCTCTCTCGTCTTCTCCCCCTCCGGCGACCTGATCGCCGCCTACCGCAAGATCCATCGCTTCGGCTTCGACAAGGGCGAGGCCGTGCTGATGGGCGCGGGCCGGGACCTGGTGACGGTCCGTCTGCCCGAGACCACCCTCGGCTTGGCCACCTGCTACGACCTCCGGTTCCCCGAACTGTTCCGCGGTCTCGTCGACGCCGGCGCCGAGACCCTGGTGGTCCCCGCGGGCTGGCCGGAGCGCCGCCGGGCGCACTGGACGCTGCTGGCCCAGGCGCGGGCGGTCGAGAACCAGGCGTTCGTGCTTGCCTGTGGAACGGCCGGGACGCATGCGGGAGTTCCACAGGCCGGTCACTCGATCGTGGTGGATCCGTGGGGCGAGGTGCTGGCCGAGGCCGGCGCCGGCGAGGAGGTCCTCACCGTCCAGTTCGACCCCGCGAAGGTCGCCGTGACACGGGATCAGTTCCCGGCGCTGAAGGACCGGATGCTGGGACTGGACGCACCCCGGCGCTAGGCCTGTCCGGCGGGCCCTAGTCCTCCCTCTCCTTCTCGGCGAGGTGGATCACGCACACCGTCACCGCGATCAGCAGTGCCGGGTCCGTGTCCTCCCGTACGACGTCGACGCCGTAGGTCTCCCGCACGTGCAGCCACCGCCGGGAGACCACGGCGAGCAGCTCACCGTCGTACTCGACCGCGAACTCCCGGTCGAGGATCTTCCCGCTGACGTCGAGCTCGGTGCTGCCGTCCGCCAGGGACACCCGGTAGTGGTTGCGCAGCAGGGACAGCCGCTTGCGCCTGATGGTGGCCAGCGGTTCGCCGTCCCGCTCGATGAGCATCGTGTCCCGCAGGGCGAGCATCTTCTGCCGGATGTCGATCAGTACGCGCCCACGGGTGTCCTTCAGCTCGAAGGTGTCCCGCAGCCGCATGGCCTTGCCGTCGACGAGGAAGACCTTGTTGCCCTGGTCGTCCTCGATCCAGTAGTCGTCACCGAAGCCGAGGAGCCGGTCGCGTACGAGGAATCTCATGCCGTTACGGCTTCCCCGCCCCGCGCGGCGGGACGCAACCGCTAGGCCGTAGGGATGGTCGGCACGCCGGGGTCGGTGTGGTGTTCGAGCTGCGACAGCTCAGGTCCGAGGCCGCGGCACCTCCGGCGCCGATGTCCCGAACCGCCTCCGGTACGCCGACGGGCTGAGCCCGGTCGCGTGCCGCACGCGCGCGCGGAGGTTCGCGGCCGTCCCCAGGCCGCTGCGGGCGGCCACCACGTCCAGCCGTTCCTCGCCCCGCTCGATCAGTCGGCAGGCCAGTGCCACGCGCTCCCCCGTCAGCCAGGCCAGCGGCGTCGTGCCGAGCTGGGCCCGGAAACGGCGGTGCAGGGTGGCGGGGGAGACGGCCGCGCGGGCGGCGAGTTCCGCGACCGTCAGCGGCTCCCCCAGCCGTTCCCGCGCCCACGCCAGCAGGGGCGCCAGCGACTCGTCCGGCACCTCGGGCACCGGACGCTCCACGAACTGCCGCTGCCCGCCGTCCCGGTGGGCGGCGAACACCAGCCGCCGGGACACGGCGTTGGCTACCTCGGCACCGTGGTCGCGCCGCCAGATGTGCAGCCCGAGGTCGAGCGCGGCGGCACTGCCGGCGGCGGTGAGGAGGTCGCCCTCGTCGACGAAGAGGACGTCGGGCTCCAGGAGGACCTTTGGATGCAGCTCGCGGAACGCATCCGCCCACAGCCAGTGGGTGGTGGCCCGTCGGCCGTCCAGCAGCCCCGCCTCGGCGAGCGCGAAGCTGCCGGTGCACAGGCTCATGACGCGGGCGCCCCGCGCGTGCGTGCGGCGAATGGCGTCGAGTACGGCGGCCCCGCGCGGTACGACGTTGTCCGGGCGCCCCGGCACGACCAGGGTGTCGGCCTCGTCCACGGCGTCGAGCCCGGGCACCCCGCTCAGCGTGAAGAACCCGTGGTTCATCCGCACCCCGGGCGTGGGCGCGCACAGCGTCACCTCGTACAGCGGCCCCGGCAGCCCCAGTTCGGGCCGCGGCAGCCCGAACAGCTCGGTGGCGACGCCGACCTCGAAGGGGTTGGTGCCCTCGTCGACGATGACCGCGACTCGGTGCGGACGCCCGTTCGCTTGAGAGGATCCTTGCGGCATGTGCGATTCCTAGCACTCGCGCGCGTGCCGGGCCACGGCCGACGATGACGGACATGAGCGAACCCGTCTCCCCCGAGCCGATCTCCCTGGAAAAGGCCCTCGCGTCCTTCACGGACCGGTGGAGCCCCCGCATCGTCACCACCGTCAACGACTACGACGTACGCGTCGCCAAGGTCGAGGGCGAACACCTCTGGCACACCCACGACCACACCGACGAGTTCTTCCTCGTCCTCGACGGCGAACTCCACATCGCCCTGCGCGATCCGGCCGGCGAACGCACCGTCGTCCTCCCCAAGGGCTCGGTCTTCACCGTCCCCCACGGCACGGAACACAAGCCGTACGCCCCCGTCCCGTCGTCGATCCTCCTCCTCGAACCCACCGGCACCCTCACGGTCGGCGATCGCCACGAGGACGTACCGGAGCATGTGGATGCGACCACGGGACATGAGCTGCGCCAGGCGTAGGCGCAGGACGGCGGTGGGATTTCATTACCTTCGACTCCCCTGTTCGTTGACAGAGTGATCAACTCTGGGAGGGGACTTGCAGCAGAGCCATGCCTGCGCCGGTCTCTATCTCCGGCTGTCGCTGGATCGAGAGGGAAAGACCGCGATCGAGCGGCAGGAAGCAGAATGCCGGGACTGGGCGGAGCACAACGGGCTGACTGTCCGTGAGGTGCACGTTGACCGTGGACGGTCCGGATACAAGGACGTTGCGCGGGAGGGGTTCAAAGCGGCCCGGTCAGCGGTTGTGTCCGGGGCCGTCCGGACACTCATCGTCTGGAGACTCGACAGGCTCAGTCGCAAAGGAATGGCCGAGGTCGGTCCCCTTCTGGACGAGTTCGAGTGTGCAGGCGGACGGCTGATCTCCGTCATGGATGGGCTGGACTCGAGCAGTCGGGCAGACCGGATCGTCATGGCGTCCTTGTCGGAATGGGCACGTGAGGAGGAGGAAGTCCAGGGCCAACGCATCCGTCATGCGAAGCAGTACCTGCGGGGGCGTGGCAAGTGGATCGGAGGGCAACCACCGTACGGACTCCGCGTGGCCTCCGAGTCCGGTCGGCTCCTGCCGGACCCGGAGACATCCGTGTACGCGCGCCTCATTGCCGACGAGGCCCTCACGGGGAGGCCTCTGGTGAGGATCGCCCGCATGCTCAACGAGTACGAGATCCCTTCGCCGAGAGGGGGCCTGTGGCAAGTGGGTTCGCTGTCCCAACTGTTGAAGGCCCCGGCGTTCGCGGGGCTCCTCCCGGAGACCGAAACCGTATGGGACGAGCAGCGCGGCTGCCGCAGATACACCGGCGTGGTGCTGCCCTACAGGGACCCGGAAACAGGACAGCCCGTCGTGGTGGGCGAAGGCATCGTCACCGTGGAGGAGCGGCGGCGGATCATCGCCCAACTCGAATCCAGAACTCGAATGCGGGGCGGAGGAGTGAGACAGCCGGTTCGGAGCGCGGCTCACTTGCTGACCGGACTTCTGCGCTGTGCCGTCGACGGCTGCGGGACGCGCATGAGCAGGAACGGCAACTCCTACGTCTGCCAGGGTGTGCGGCTGGGGCACGTGTGCCCGGGCGCGCGAGCCATGGCGGTGAGAGTCGAGGACGCCGTGGTGTCAGCCTTCCTGGCCAGGAACCCCGCCAAGGTGACCATGTGGGAGCGCTGCGAGACACGGCAACGAAGGGAGCTGCTGTCAGTGGCCGTCGTGTGTGTCTGGGTCACCAAGGCCGACGGACAGGGGCGGCGATTCGACGCCGCGAAGCGGCTGCGGATCGTGTGGGTGGAGGAACGTCCCGCGGAATGACCGCGAGTCGTGTGGTTGGCTTCCGCCATGACAAAGCGCGTACGTGTCCGCGCCCCCGAACTGATCGGCAAGGGCGGCTGGATCAACGCCGGTGACAAGGAGCTCAGTCTTGCGGAGCTTCGGGGGCGCATCGTAATTGTCGATTTTTGGACATTTTGTTGCGTGAACTGCCTGCACGTCATCGACGAGCTCCGCGAGCTGGAGCACCGGCACCCCGACACCGTCGTCGTCATCGGCGTGCACTCGCCGAAGTTCGTGCACGAGGCCGAGCACGCGGCGGTCGTGGATGCCGTCGAGCGGTACGGGGTGGAGCATCCCGTGCTCGACGACCCGGAGCTGGCCACGTGGAAGCAGTACGCGGTGCGTGCCTGGCCGACGCTCGTCGTGGTCGATCCGGAGGGGTACGTCGTCGCGCAGCATGCCGGTGAGGGGCATGTGCACGCCATCGAGCGGCTCGTGAGGGAGCTGGAGACCGAGCACGGGGCGAAGGGCACGCTGCGGCGGGGGGACGGACCCTATGTGGCGCCGGAGCCGGAGGCGACCGTGCTGCGGTTCCCGGGGAAGGCGGTGCTGCTGCCCTCGGGGAACTTCCTGGTCAGTGACACCACCCGGCATCAGCTGGTGGAGCTGGCGCCCGACGCGGAGACCGTGGTGCGGCGGATCGGCCAGGGCGAGAACCGGGGGATGACGGACAGTACGTGGGTCCGCTCGCGGTTCAACGAGCCGCAGGGGCTGGCGCTGCTGCCCGACGGCTCCGTGGTCGTCGCCGACACCGTGAACCACACCCTGCGCCGCTACGACCCGGAGTCGGGCCGCACCACCACCCTCGCCGGCACTGGCCATCAGTGGATGCGGGGCGACGACACCTCGGGACCGGGGCGCGAGGTCAACCTCTCCTCACCCTGGGACGTTGCCTGGTGGCAGGGCAAGGTGTGGATCGCCATGGCCGGCATCCACCAGCTGTGGACGTACGACCCGGCCGACGAAACGGTCGCGGTCGCGGCCGGCACCACCAACGAAGGCCTGGTCGACGGCCCCGCCGCCGAGGCGTGGTTCGCCCAGCCCTCCGGGCTCGCGGCCACCCCCGAGCGGCTCTGGGTCGCCGACTCCGAGACGTCCGCCCTGCGCTGGCTGGACCCCGACGGCACCGTCCACACCGCCGTCGGCACCGGGCTCTTCGACTTCGGACACCGCGACGGCGCCGCCGAACAGGCCCTGCTCCAGCACCCGCTGGGGGTCACCGCGCTGCCCGACGGCTCGGTCGCGGTCAGCGACACGTACAACCACGCCCTGCGCCGCTACGACCCGGCGACAGGCGAGGTCACCACCCTGGCCACGGATCTGCGCGAGCCCAGCGGCGCCGTTCTCGTCGGAGGCGACCTCGTGGTCGTCGAGTCGGCCCGGCACAGGCTCACCCGGCTGCGGCTCCCGGAGGAGGCCGTACGCGTGGCGTCGGTCGCCCATCGCACCCCGCGCGCCGCCACCGAAGTCGCCCCGGGCAGGCTGCGGTTGGACGTGGTCTTCCAGGCCCCGGCGGGTCAGAAGCTCGACACCCGCTACGGTCCCTCGACCCGGCTGCTGATCTCCGCCACCCCGCCCGGACTGCTCGTCGAGGGCGAGGGCGCGGGCACCGAGCTCTCCCGCACCCTGCACCTCGATCCGGCGGTCGCCGAAGGGGTGCTGCATGTCTCCGCGATGGCCGCCTCCTGCGACGACGACCCTCGCAACGAATACCCCGCCTGCCATGTCCACCAGCAGGACTGGGGTGTGCCGGTCCGTCTCACCGAGGGCGGTACGGACCGGCTGCCCCTCGTGCTGGCCGGTATGGACGATCAGGCGCCGTAGCCGCCCCCGCGCCGGTGGTCGTCCTCGACCACGGTCGTCGTGGGCGGCGGTACGACCACCCGCCTGCGCCGGGCGATGCTGCTGAACGTGCTGACGCCGATCAGGCCGACGATCATGAAGATGACGCCGACCAGGTCGAGATTGACTCCCTGCATATCCCAGTCGGTCGCGAACGTGAGAATGGCTCCCGCGGCGATGAGGATGATGCATCCGCCGAGGCCCATAGTGTCGCCTCCCTGTCCGGTGGTTCCGGTTGCAGGCGGGTACCCGGCCTCGCGGGGGCTATCCCTCGCTGTGTCTCGCTATCCCTCCAGGAACCCCACCAGCGCGTTCGCCAGCAGGTGCGGGTCGTCCGTGCCGCACAGCTCGCGGGCGCTGTGCATCGACAGGATGGCGACGCCGATGTCGACGGTCTTGATGCCGTGCCGGGCCGCCGTGATGGGGCCGATCGTGGTGCCGCAGGGCATGGAGTTGTTGGAGACGAAGGACTGGAAGGGGACGCCGGCCTTCTCGCAGGCGGCGGCGAAGACCGCGCGGCCCGAACCGTCCGTGGCGTAGCGGTTGTTGACGTTGACCTTGAGGATCGGGCCGCCGTTGACCCGCGGGTGGTGCGTGGGGTCGTGGCGCTCCGCGTAGTTGGGGTGGATCGCGTGGCCCGTGTCGGAGGACAGACAGACCGTGCCGGCGAAGGCGCGCGCCCGGTCCTCGTAGGACCCTCCGCGCGCGAACACCGAACGCTCCAGCACACTGCCGAGCAGCGGCCCGTCCGCGCCGGTGTCCGACTGCGAGCCGTTCTCCTCGTGGTCGAAGGCGGCGAGTACGGGGATGTGGGACAGCGCCGAGCCGGTGGCGACGGCGCTCAGCGCGGCGACCTCGGCGTGCACGGACAGCAGGTTGTCCATGCGCGGGCCGGCCACCAGCTCCTTGTCGCGGCCCAGGTAGGCCGGGGGCTCCACGGAGTGCACCATCAGGTCCCAGCCGGTCACCTCGCCCGCCGGGAGCCCGCTCTCCTCCTCCAGGAAACCGATGAGGTCCCCCTCGCGGACGTCGTCGCCGAGCCCCCAGATGGGCTGCAGATGCCGCTGCTTGTCGAGCTTGAGGCCCTCTGTCGACACCGAGCGGTCCAGGTGGACGGCGAGCTGCGGGACCCGCAGCAGCGGCCGGCCGACATTGACCAGCCGCGTCGAGCCGTCCCGCAGGGTCAGCCGGCCGGCCAGGCCCAGGTCGCGGTCGAGCCAGGAGTTCAGCAGCGGTCCGCCGTAGATCTCCACGGCCACCTGGCGCCAGCCGTGCGCCCCGGCGTCCGGCAGCGGCTTGACCCGCAGGTTGGGGGAGTCGGTGTGCGAGCCGACGATCCGGAACGGCGTGTGCGGCTCGGCGCCCTCGGGGACGTACCAGGCCACGATCGCGCCACCGCGCAGCACGTACTTGCCGCCGGTCGTCCCGTCCCAGGCGTCCGTCTCCGCGACCTGCCTGAAGCCCGCCTTCTCCAGTCGCTCGGCGGCGTTCGCCACGGCGTGGTACGGCGAGGGGGAGGCAGCCAGGAAGGACATGAGGTCGTCGGTGTGACCGCGGTCGAAGCGGGAGGGTTCGCTCATGGGGTTCACCTTAACGACGTACGAAGGCCCGCTCCGATGATGGGAGCGGGCCCTCGGGAGAGCTGTGCGGGTGTGTCCTAGAACGCGGCCTCGTCCAGCTCCATCAGGTCGAGCTCGACGCCCTGGGCGAGCTTGCGGGCGCCGGTGACGCCGGGCAGGACGTTGGCCGCGAAGAACTTCGCCGCCGCGATCTTGCCGGTGTAGAACGCCTTGTCCTTGGCGGAGGCCGTCTCCAGCTTCTCGGCGGCGACCGCGGCGCCCTTGAGGAGCAGGTAGCCGACGACGACGTCGCCGGAGGCCATGAGCAGGCGGGTGGTGTTCAGGCCCACCTTGTAGATGTTCTTGACGTCCTGCTCGGTGGCCGCGAGGTCGGTCAGCATCAGACCGACGATGGCCTCCAGCTCGACGGCCGCCTTGGCCAGGTGCTCGCGGGCGCCCGCGAGGTCCTCGCCGCCCGTGCCGAGCGCCAGGAACTTCTTGATGTCCTCGGCGAGACCGTTCAGGGCCGCGCCCTGGTTGCGGACGATCTTCCGGAAGAAGAAGTCCTGGCCCTGGATGGCCGTGGTGCCCTCGTACAGGGTGTCGATCTTGGCGTCGCGGATGTACTGCTCGATCGGGTACTCCTGGAGGAACCCGGAGCCGCCGAAGGTCTGGAGCGACTGGGCGAGCTGCTCGTAGCCCTTCTCGGAGCCGTAGCCCTTCACGATCGGCAGGAGCAGGTCGTTGAGCGCGTGCTCGGCCTTGGTGTCCTCGCCCGCGGCCTCCTTGACGGCGATCGCGTCCTGGATGGAGGCGGTGTAGAGGACGAGGGCGCGCATGCCCTCCGCGTACGCCTTCTGCGTCATGAGCGAGCGGCGTACGTCGGGGTGGTGGGTGATGGTGACCTTGGGCGCGGTCTTGTCGCCGAAGGCGGCGAGGTCGGAACCCTGGACGCGCTCCTTGGCGTACTCCAGCGCGTTCAGGTAGCCCGTCGACAGGGTGGAGATCGCCTTCGTGCCGACCATCATGCGGGCGAACTCGATGATGCGGAACATCTGGCGGATGCCGTCGTGCTTGTCGCCGATCAGCCAGCCCTTGGCGGGGTGCTGGTCGCCGAAGGTCATCTCGCAGGTGTTGGAGGCCTTCAGGCCCATCTTGTGCTCGACGTTGGTGGCGTAGACGCCGTTGCGCTCGCCCAGCTCGCCGGTCTCGAAGTCGAAGAGGTACTTCGGGACCATGAAGAGGGACAGGCCCTTGGTGCCGGGGCCGTGGCCCTCGGGGCGGGCGAGGACGTAGTGGAGGATGTTCTCCTCCATGTCGTGCTCACCGGACGTGATGAAGCGCTTGACGCCCTCGATGTGCCAGGAGCCGTCCTCCTGCTGGACCGCCTTGGTGCGGCCGGCGCCGACGTCGGAGCCCGCGTCGGGCTCGGTCAGCACCATGGTCGAACCCCAGGTCTTCTCCACGGCGATCTGGGCGATCTTCTTCTGTACGTCGTTGCCCTCGTCGTAGAGGATCCCGGCGAACGCCGGGCCGGAGGAGTACATCCACACGGCCGGGTTCGCGCCCAGGATCAGCTCCGCGTACGACCAGATCAGGGACGGCGGGGCGGTGGTGCCGCCGATGGCCTCCGGGAGACCCAGACGCCAGTACTCGGAGTCCATGAAGGCCTTGTAGCTCTTCTTGAAGGACGCCGGGACCGGCGCGGTGTTGGTCTCCGGGTCGAAGACCGGCGGGTTGCGGTCGGCGTCCGCGAACGACTCCGCGAGCTCGTTCTCCGAGAGGCGCGTCAGTTCGTCGAGGATGCTCTTCGCGGTCTCGACGTCCATCTCCTCGAACGGACCCGTGCCGTACAGCTTGTCGCGTCCGAGGACCTCGAAGAGGTTGAACTCGATGTCGCGGAGATTCGACTTGTAGTGCCCCATGGCGACGGCTCCGTAGAGAGACGGGCGAGGGACTGGATCCTCGCGCTAGTTCACGTACCAACAAGTAGCTTCGATACGATGATGCTACCCGCCGGTAATAAACCGCAACCCTGATCCAGTCATCTGTGACGGTTCACACCGGAATCGTGAGGGTGGCGGTGTAACCCCTGTCGACACTTCCGGTGACGGCCGCCATCTGCTGGTCGAACCCATCACGGAAAACCATGTCCGCATCGAGGGAGAGCCGACCGAGGTTGGACACACTCTCGCTGTAGCCGTCCGTCGCGTACACCGTGTCGCAGACGTCCTTGGGGAACGCGAGCTGTGAGGTGTTGGTGATGGAGGTGGCCGCAGTCGCGTCCTCCAGATCGGCGTAGACCTCGAAGTGGACGTGCGGCCAGCGGCCGGGGTAACAGCCCGGGAAGATGCTGGTGAAGGTGACCTGCCCCTTGTCGTCGGTCTCCTGCACACCCCGCAGATAGTTCTCGTCCGTGACGCCCTCGGTGTACAGGGAGTAGCTCCCCTCGCGGTCGCAGTGCCAGACGTAGACCGCGGCGCCCACTCTCGGGGTCCCGCAGCCGGAGGCGGCGTCCACGAACGTCAGCGTGAACGTCAGGGGCACCCCCTCGGCGGTGCCGCCCGCGGAGTCGCCGAAGCTCGTGCGGATGTCGCTGCGGACGACACCGCTCTCCCTGAGGACGTTCACACCGTTCGATCCGTCGCCGGGATAGGGCCCGGCGGTCTCCTCGGGAATGGTGGCGCACTCCGAGGAGGACGACGAGCCGGCCGTAGCGGAGGACGAGGAAGAGGACGAAGAGGAAGAGGCGGACGCGGTGGAGTCGTCGTCGGCGGAACAGCCGACCAGCGGCACCAGGCCCGCTCCCGCCATCAGCCGGATCATCCGCCGGCGGGCGAGGACGGGAAGATCGTGGGCGAGTCCTCCGTCGTGCTCGTGAGCTGCGTCGTCGTGGTGTCCGCGCATGGCTGTCCTCTTGGTGGTGGGCCGCTGTCCGTGCCGCTCCCCCCGGCACTACAGACGCTACGAGGGGCGGCCGCCGGAAACCACGGCCGCCGCCTGTCAAGCCGCTGTCGGTCTGCCGGCCACCGTTGCCGCCCACCGCCCTGCCCCGATCGGTACTCTTGCGCCCATGTACGGCTACGACCAAAGCGCGGGTACGCAGCAGCAGTACGCCACGCCACAGCAGCAGATGCCGGGCGGGTACGGCCAGCAGCCGCCGCTGTATCCCGAGCCGTCCCCGCCGTCCCTCGCGGACGCCGTGCGGGCCTTCACCACGGGCCAGCTGGCCGCGGAGGACTTCCAGCAGGTCTTCGCCACGTCCAAGGTGTACTGCCCACGCGGCGACAACCCCGGATTCCTCGCCCTCCACAACACCCAGCAGCCGGTGATCCCGATGTTCACCTCGCTCAAGGAACTGCGCCGGTACGCGGGCAAGGAGTCCAAGTACTTCGTGATCACGGGGGCGGAGGTGATCGACCTGCTGCCCACCGGCTACGGCTTCGTCCTCGACATGGAGGGCGAACACCGGATGGTCTTCGACGCGAAGGCCGTGGAGCAGATGGTCGAATTCGCGATGCGCCGGATGTACGGCTGAGTGCCGCATCCACGACCGCTCCGACTGAACCGCTCCTTCCGGTCGCCCGGCTCGCCTACTGTGCCCGCGTGACCGAGATCGACACATCGCCGCTGGTCCTGCACGGCCGGCGGCGTTCTGTTGCCCGCCTCCGAGCGGGCGTCGTGCTGCTGGAGACCGGTGGCGTACGCCACCGGATCCCCGTCGCGGCGATCACCCGCGTCGACACGACCGGCCCCGGAGGCCGGGTCCTGACGGTCGTCGTGGCCACGACACCCACCGACCCGGTGACCTGCTCCTACTCCCTCACCTCCCGCAGTGCACCGGCCGTACAGGCGTTCGCCGAGGCGGTACGCCGGGCGCTGCCCGTGCGCGACGCCGACGAACCGCGTCCGCAGGTGTCGGCGGAGCCGGTCGAGCGGACCGGCCCGCACCTGGGATACGCGATCCTCGGCGCGCTGCTCCTCACTTACGTGCTGGTCGCCGTGGTGCTGGTGAACCGCGGTGCGGGGGACCAGGCCGTCGTCTACTGGCTGGCCGGTCCGATGCTGACGGGCGCCGGGAGCACCGTCCTGCCGGGCGCCGTGCGCACGGTGCGGGAGGCTGTCGTGCTGCGCCGCCGGGGGATCACGGTGGAGGGGCGGCGCGAGGGGTCGTACGAGGTCGGGGCCGGCGAGGACGCCGTCACGCATCACACGTACGCGTACGTCGACGCCCTGGGGAACGCGCGTACGCGCAGCGGGCGGCAGGGCGGGGCGGACGAGGTCGACATCCTGTACGACCCCGAGGATCCGGAGGGCACCACCAAGGTCGGGCACCGTACCGCCGGGCACCTCGCCCTCGGTCTGTTCCGCTTGGTCCTCGGGTCGGCCACGGTGTCGGCGGGCCTGTGGGCGATGGGCGTCGGGGCGGTGGCCCTGCTCCGTTGACGGCGGCGGGAATGTGCCTGCGGACCTCATGGTTAGGGGTGGCAGGAAGTTCAATGCTCAACTAAACTGGACGCACCAAGGAGGTACCGACATGCCCGCAGTGACCGTGGAGAACCCGCTGACGCTCCCCCGCGTGGCCGCCCCGGCCGACGCCGTGGCTCGTCCCGTGCTCGGCGTCACGACCGCGCCGAGCGGTTTCGAGGGTGAGGGCTTTCCGGTGCGCCGTGCGTTCGCCGGGATCCATTACCGGCAGCTGGATCCGTTCATCATGATGGATCAGATGGGTGAGGTTGATTACGCGCCTGGGGAGCCGAAGGGCACCCCTTGGCACCCGCACCGTGGCTTCGAGACCGTCACCTACATCATCGACGGCGTCTTCGACCACCAGGACAGCCAGGGTGGTGGCGGCACCATCACCAACGGCGACACCCAGTGGATGACCGCCGGTTCGGGCCTGCTCCACATCGAGGCGCCGCCGGAGTCCCTGGTCATGTCCGGCGGTCTCTTCCACGGCCTCCAGCTGTGGGTGAACCTCCCTGCCAAGGACAAGATGATGGCCCCGCGCTACCAGGACATCCGTGGCGGCAACGTCCAGCTGCTGACGACCCCCGACGGTGGCGCACTCCTTCGAGTGATCGCCGGTGAGCTGGACGGCCACGACGGTCCCGGTATCACTCACACCCCGATCACGATGGTCCACGCGACGCTGGCGCCGGGTGCGGAGCTCACGCTGCCGTGGCGGGAGGACTTCAACGGACTGGCGTACGTCCTCGCCGGCCGGGGGTCGGTGGGTGCCGAGCGGCGTCCGATCCACCTCGGCCAGACCGCGGTCTTCGGCGCCGGTGGGTCCCTGACCGTCCGCGCGGACGAGAAGCAGGACTCGCACACGCCGGACATGGAGGTCGTACTCCTGGGCGGCCAGCCGATCCGCGAGCCCATGGCCCACTACGGCCCGTTCGTCATGAACACCCGTGAGGAACTCCAGCAGGCGTTCGACGACTTCCAGAAGGGGCGGCTGGGGACGATCCCGGCCGTGCACGGGATGTCGGAGGGTGGCCTGTAAAGCGGGCTGAGACTCGGTAGGTTGTGAGAAGGCCCGAAGCCGCACGTTCGAGGTGCGGCTTCGGGCCTTCTCTACGTGGGCGCTACCGGATCACGGCAGTACGTAGAACGGCGCGCCGTCCGGAGCGCGACCCACCTGCCGCACGCACCCGTTCTCCGACAGCAGCTCCAGGCTGTTCTGGACCCGGGAGGGCGACAGCCCGGTGCACACGGCGATCTCCTCCACGCTGTAGTCGGCGCCGCCGTGCAGGAGGGCGGGGGCCAGGTGAGCGGTCACCGTGTGGATGTCCTCGGTGACGACCAGGTTCCTGGTCCTCCAGTTGGACAAGAGCTGCTCGGAGTCTGGGCGATGTCCCGGAGTACCTCGACGATCGTGTTCTGGCTGTTGTTGATCTGCTGGAGTGCCTCGTTCGTCTGGATGCTGCGCTCTTCGAGCCGGACCAGGGCGTCAGCGAGCTGTTGGGGCACGGAGTACGCGGTGCAGTCGGTGGGGAGGGGTTGCACCGGGGCCGGTTCCCGAGCTGGGACTCCGCCTTCGTGCAGCCGTTGACCAAGCGGATCAGGCCCTGGAGATTCACGAGATTCATGTCTCGCCGCCACTCTCGACCTGCGGGAACGCTGAGAGTGTGCCTCTGAAGCACACTCTCTACGCTGGAAAAGTTGGCTGTGTCGGCGACGTTCCGCAGTGCGGATCCGACGTGTGTGTAGCCCAGGTGCCGACATACATCGACGGCCGGGAACCAGTACGTCCCGTCCGGCAGGGTTAGCCTTCGGACCCGTGCGCCTGTCGCGGCGAAAGGTGGACAGAAGTACCGATTCTGCCGACCGCGTTAGTCCGTCGTCTCCGCGGACGCGGACTCGTAGAGTTCGAACCAGATGCTCTTGCCCTCGCCCTGGGGGTCCACGCCCCAGGTGTCGGCCAGTAGTTCGATGAGGACGAGGCCGCGGCCGGAGGAGGCCAGTTCGCCGGGGCGGCGGACGTGGGGGAGGGCGTCGCTGGTGTCGGTCACCTTGACGTGCATACGGCGGGCGCCCTGTTCGCCGCGTACCTCCGCCAGGAGCAGCGCGTCCGCGTCGGTGTGGACCAGGACGTTCGTCAGCATCTCGGACAGCAGCAGTACCGCCGAGTCCACCTGGTCCTCCGAGGGCCAGTCGTGAAGGAGTTCCCTCAGCTGCTGGCGGGCCACCGCCACGCGTTCCGGTTCCGCCTGTGCGACCGACAGCATCGTGCGGCGGACCTGCGGCGTCGCCACGACGGTGTCGCCGCAGCCGCAGCCCTCTCCCTCGCGGCACAGCAGCAGGACCGCTATGTCGTCCTCGCGGCGGTCCGCCAGGGGGCCCGTCGTGTGGTGGGAGGAGGGGCCGTGCACTGCCTGGACCAGGGCGTCCGCCAGTTCCTCCAGGTCGCCCTTGTGTTCCTCCAGGATGCTGCGGACCCGCTGCCAGCCCGACTCCAGGTCGTGGCCGCCCGTCTCGATCAGGCCGTCGGTGCAGACCATCATCGTCTCGCCGGGCTCGAGGGTGAGGCGGGTGGTGGGGTAGTCGGCGTCGGGGTCGATGCCGAGGGGGAGGCCGCCGTCCGTGCGGCGGACCAGGACCGTGCCGTCCGCCATGCGGATCGCGGGGTCGGGGTGGCCGGCGCGGGCGATGTCGAGGCGGCCGGTGGCGGGGTCGACCTCGACGTAGAGGCAGGTCGCGAAGCGCTGGTCGGCGGGGTCGTGGGAGTCGTAGGTCATGCCGTGCAGGAAGCGGGAGGCGCGGGACAGGACCGCGTCGGGACGGTGGCCCTCCGAGGCGTAGGCCCGCAGGGCTATGCGCAGCTGGCCCATCAGGCCCGCCGCGTGGACGTCGTGGCCCTGCACGTCGCCTATGACCAGGGCGAAGCGTCCTTCCCCGGGCAGCGGGATCATGTCGTACCAGTCGCCGCCCACCTGGAGGCCGCCGCCGGTGGGGACGTAGCGGGCCGCCACGCTCATGCCCGGTATCTCGGGGCCCAGCTTGGGGAGCATGGAGCGTTGGAGGCCGTCGGTGAGCTCTCTGGCCGACTCGGCCGCCTCCGCGCGGGACAGTGCCTGGGCGAGCATCCGGGCGACCGTCGTGAGCACGGATCGCTCGTCCGGGGTGAAGGCGACCGGGTAGGCGAAGGCCGCCATCCACGCGCCCATCGTGCGGCCCGCGACCGTGAGGGGGAGGAAGGCCCAGGACTGGCGGCCGAAGTTGGCCGCGAGGGGCCAGGTGACCGGGTAGCGGTTGCGGTACTGCTCGGGGGTGGAGAGGTAGACCGCGCGGCCGGTGCGGACCACCTCGGCGGCGGGGTAGTCCGTCTCCAGGGCCATGTGGGAGAAGGGGCCCTCGTCGCCGGGCTGCTGGCCGTGGTGGCCGATGATCTTCAGGCGGTCGCCTTCGACGCCGAAGACCGCGAGGCCGTCCGGGGAGAAGCCCGGCATCGACAGGCCCGCGGCGACCCGGAGGACCTCCTCGGTGGAGCGGGCCTCGGCCAGGGCGCGGCCCGCGTCCAGCAGGAACGCCTCCCTGGAGCGCCGCCAGTCGCCGGTGATCGCGCTGCGGCCGGCCGGGGTGCCGGGCGAGGGCTCGGTGACCTCCTGCAGGGTGCCGATCAGGACGAAGGCGCGGCGCTCGGCGTCGTAGGAGGGATTCGAGCGGCTGCGGACGACCCGCACGACCCGGTTCTGCTCGTCCATGATCCGGATGCGGACCTCGGCGAGGGTGCCCTCGGCGACGGCGAGCTGGATGACGCCGGTGATCTCGTTCCAGTCGACGGCGTGCATACGCGCGCGTGCCTGGACCTCCGTGAGGGTGGTCGGCTCGGCGGGCAGCCCGAGCAGCCGTGCGGCCTCGGCGTCCACGGTGACCAGGCCCGTTGCGGTGTCCCAGTGCCACAGGCCGGTCGCGAGGGCGGCGAGGACGTCCCCCACGGCGGGCAGGGGCTCACCAGTGCGCATTGCCCCACTGTAGGGAGAGGTGATCGGGGGCTGCCACCGATGGCCTGGCCCACGGCCCCCCGAATAATGGTGGGGAGCCGATCTTGGGGCGGCCGGTACCCTTGGGAGGTCCGGGCACCATGGCCCGTTCCTTGTCGGGGAGTGACCCTCGGCACAGCCCAAGATGTAAGGACGATGAACGACGATGCATCGGTACAGGTCCCACACCTGCGGCGAGCTCCGCGCCTCTGACGTCGGTACCGACGTCCGGCTGAGCGGCTGGCTGCACAATCGGCGCGACCTGGGCGGCATCCTCTTCATCGATCTGCGCGACCACTACGGCATCACGCAGCTCGTCGCCCGTCCCGGCACCCCGGCCTACGAGGCCCTGGACAAGGTCTCCAAGGAGTCCACGGTCCGGGTGGACGGCAAGGTTGTTTCACGTGGAACCGACAACGTGAACCCCGACCTGCCCACCGGCGAGATCGAGGTCGAGGTCGGCGAGGTCGAGCTGCTCGGCGCGGCCGCCCCGCTGCCCTTCACGATCAACACCGAGGACGGGGTCAACGAGGAGCGGCGCCTGGAGTACCGCTTCCTGGACCTGCGCCGCGAGCGGATGCACAAGAACATCCTGCTGCGTACGTCGGTGATCAGCGCTATTCGGCACAAGATGACGGCTCTCGGGTTCAACGAGATGGCCACGCCGATCCTGTCCGCCACCTCTCCCGAGGGCGCGCGTGACTTCGTCGTGCCGTCGCGTCTGAACCCGGGCAAGTTCTACGCCCTCCCCCAGGCGCCGCAGCAGTTCAAGCAGCTGCTGATGATCTCGGGCTTCGACCGGTACTTCCAGATCGCGCCCTGTTTCCGTGACGAGGACGCCCGTGCGGACCGTTCGCCGGGCGAGTTCTACCAGCTCGACGTCGAGATGAGCTTCGTCGAGCAGGAGGATGTCTTCCAGCCGATCGAGAAGCTCATGACCGAGCTGTTCGAGGAGTTCGGCAACGGCCGTCACGTCACGTCTCCGTTCCCGCGGATCCCGTTCCGTGAGGCGATGCTGAAGTACGGCTCCGACAAGCCGGACCTGAGGGCCCAGCTGGAGCTCGTCGACATCACCGATGTCTTCGAGGGCTCGGAGTTCAAGGCGTTCGCCGGCAAGCACGTGCGGGCGCTGGCGGTGCCGGACGTCTCCGCGCAGCCGCGGAAGTTCTTCGACCAGCTCGGCGACTACGCCGTCTCGCAGGGTGCGAAGGGTCTGGCCTGGGTGCGGGTCGCCGAGGACGGTTCGCTGTCCGGGCCGATCGCGAAGTTCCTCACCGAGGAGAACGTCGCCGAGCTGACCAAGCGGCTGTCGCTGGCCGCCGGGCACGCCGTGTTCTTCGGCGCGGGCGAGTTCGACGAGGTCTCGAAGATCATGGGCGCGGTGCGGGTCGAGGCCGCCAAGCGTGCCGGGCACTTCGAGGAGAACGTCTTCCGGTTCTGCTGGATCGTCGACTTCCCGATGTACGAGAAGGACGAGGAGACCGGCGCGATCGACTTCTCGCACAACCCGTTCTCCATGCCGCAGGGCGGTCTTGAGGCCCTGGAGACCCAGGACCCGCTGGACATCCTCGGCTGGCAGTACGACATCGTCTGCAACGGTGTCGAGCTGTCCTCCGGCGCGATCCGGAACCACGAGCCCGAGATCATGCTGAAGGCGTTCGAGATCGCGGGCTACGACCGCGAGACGGTGGAGGAGAAGTTCGCCGGCATGCTGCGGGCGTTCCGCTTCGGCGCCCCGCCGCACGGCGGGATCGCGCCCGGTGTCGACCGCATCGTGATGCTGCTGGCCGACGAGCCGAACATCCGCGAGACCATCGCCTTCCCGCTCAACGGCAACGCCCAGGACCTGATGATGGGTGCGCCGACGGAGCTGGAGGAGGCGCGGCTGAAGGAGCTGCACCTGTCGGTGCGCAAGCCGCAGCCGAAGTAAGGCAAGCCTTGTCACTAGGTTGATCGCAAAGGGACTTGAAATCGACGGACGATTTCAAGTCCCTTTTGCGTGCGCGCCGGAAAGGGGCTGTTTTCTCAGCTCGCTGACAGCTTTCTTACCTAGCTTCCAGCCGCATGACAGCGAATCACCAGCCTCAAGAAGCAGCGGAAGTACGGGATGTGACGCGCCGCAAGGTCGTCGCGGTGGGCGCCGGAGCGATCGCGGCGGCGGGCCTGGGCGGCAGCGCGTACGCGGCGAACGCCGGTGCGGGGGAGCGGAGACGGCCCCCGGCGCAGGCGGCCGAGGAGTGCTACGTGCTGACCTCGGAGACCATCGAGGGCCCGTACTACATCGACGCGGACAAGATCCGCCGGGACGTCACCGAGGACCGGCCGGGTATCCCGTTCGTCCTCACGATCAAGGTGATCGACAACGAGACCTGCCGGCCGGTCCGGAACGCGGCCGTGGACATCTGGCACTGCGACGCGGTGGGCGTCTACTCGGGGTACGAGGACATGGGCAACGGGGGCGGCGGCGGGCCGGCTCCCACGGGTGCGCCCACGGGTACCCCGACCGGCGCCCCGACCGGCCCTCCCCCGGGCGGTGGCGGCGGGCACCAGGAGCCCACCGACGACACCCGCTATCTGCGCGGCACCTGGCGCACGGACCGGCACGGGTTCGTCACGTTCAGGACGGTCTTCCCGGGCTGGTACCGGGGCCGTACCGTCCACATCCACACCAAGGTGCACGTGGGCGGTGAGTGGACGGACGCCGGGTACGAGGGCGGCAACACCTGCCACACCGGCCAGTTCTTCTTCGACGAGGAGTCGGTCCTGGCCTCGGCGGTCGTGGAGCCGTACGCCTCCAACACGACGGAGCGGACCACGCTCGACGAGGACTTCATCTACGACGGCAGCGGCGCGGCGGGCGGTCTGCTGAAGCTGCGCTACCGCAAGGACGGTATCGCCAAGGGCGTCCGCGGGTCGATCACGGTGGGCGTGGACCCGGAGGCGACCAACGAGGGGCAGGACAGCGGCCCGGCGCCGAGCGAGTCGGCCTCGCCGTCCGCGTCCGTGAGCTGATCCGTCCGGCATTCTGCGAATCCGCTTTCCCCGACGCGCCTTCGGGGAGAGCGGAGGGTCGTTTTGGACTGAGGGGCGAGTGTTCGCTCGTGCGGGTGATGTTGGTCGAAGAGGTGCGCGGGTGGGGAACGGGGTGGCTAGTTTCGCGGCATGTCCCGTTTCCGGATGTATCCGACGCCCGCCCAGGAGCAGCTGATGCTGCTGCACTGCGCGCACGCCCGGTACGTGTGGAACCTGGCGGTGGAGCAACATGCACACTGGCGGCCGGGCCGCAGGTCGGCTCCCGGTTTTGCCGAGCAGTGCCGTCAGCTGACCGAGGCCCGGCGAGAGAACGCATGGCTGGCAGCGGGGAATGCGGATGTGCAGCAACAGGCTCTGAGGGACTTCGCCAAGGCCGGGCAGGCTCGCTTCACCTCAGGGTTTGGTGAGCCGACCTGGCGCAGGAAGCACATGCACGAGGGCTTTCGTGTCATCGGTACCGACCGTGTCCCAGAGTTCGAGCCGGACGGCAGCCCGAGGCTGAATACCAGGGGCAGGCAAGTCATGGGCCGCTCGGTGGTCGTCGAGCGACTGAACCGACGGTGGGCGCGGGTGAAGGTGCCCGGCTGTGGCTGGGTGCGTTTCCGTCTCACCCGTGCCGGGCGGCCCGCCGCGAAGACGTTCCGCGTCACGTTCAAGAATAACCAGTGGCATATCGCGTTCGCCGTGATCCCCGAGCCGATCGGGGCGCCCGCGACGGGCGAAGTTATCGGCATCGACCGGGGTGTGACCGTCACAGCCGCTCTGTCCGACGGCCGGAAGCTGAACTGCCCGCAGCTTACGGTCAAGGAGCACGCACAGATCCGCAAGCACCAACGGCGGACCGCCCGTGCCCCGAAGGGGACCGAGGCCAAGACCGCCGGGCATGCCAAGGTCGCCAGGTTGAAGGCGCGGGAGACGAACCGTCGCAAGGACTGGTGCGAGAAGACGTCCACCATGCTCGCCAGGACCTGCAGTCTGGTGCGGTTTGAGAAACTGAACATCAAGAGCATGACCCGCTCGGCGAAAGGGACCGTCGAGCAGCCTGGTAAGAGCGTGGCGCAGAAGGCCGGGCTGAACCGGGCGATTCTCGCGCAAGGGTGGGGCTTGCTGCGGCAGCGCACCGGGCAGAAGGCCCCCGGCCGGGTCGAGGACGTGCCAGCACCTTTTACGTCCCTGCGGTGCAGTGCCTGCGGGTGGATCGAGAAGAAGTCGCGTAAGAGCCATGAAAACGCCAGCATCAACGTCGCGGCAGGACAGGGCGGGATCCCCCGCCCCCGGCGCTCAGCCGGTGCCGGAAAGAGCTGTTCGAGCGCCCGTGAACCTCGACCTGCCTGGGTTGTAATCCCCCTCTTCTAAGAGCGGGAGGATGTCAAAACGTCACGATGTTCTACGCCCTGCGGTGGCTCTGCTGTTGACGGCGGGCAAGTAGCGGGTGAGCTGAAATTAAGGCAAGGCTTAGCTATCTCTATTCTATGAAAAGATCACAGCCTATTCCCGTGGCTCTCCCAGTCTTCTTACCTAAGTTCGGTGCCCATGACGGGAAACCAGCAGAACAACGAGCCGAAGCACAAGCGGGACCTGACGCGTCGCAAGGTCGTCGTGGCGGGCGCGGGTGCCGCCGTGGCCGTGGGCGCGGGCGCCACCCTCGCCTCGGGTGCCTTCGCCGACGAGACGACGAGCACCGCTTCCGCGAGCGGCACCTCCTCCGCCGAGGTCTGCTACAAGCTCACCTCGGAGACCACCGAGGGTCCGTACTACATCGACGCCGACAAGCTCCGCCGCGACATCACCGAGGACAAGGAGGGCATCCCGCTCGTCCTCGACCTCAAGGTGATCGACTCGGAGACCTGCAAGCCGATCCGCAACGCCGCCGTGGACATCTGGCACTGCGACGCCCTGGGCATCTACTCGGGTTACGAGAGCCTGTCGACCGGCGGTGGCGGCACCGCTCCCACGGGCGCCCCCTCCGGCACGCCGACCGGTGAGCCGCCGTCGGGCGCGCCGTCCGGCGGCACCGGTGGCGGGGTCCACGAGGAGCCGACGGACGACGAGCGCTATCTGCGCGGCACATGGCGGACGGACAAGAACGGCAAGGTCACCTTCAAGACCGTCTTCCCGGGCTGGTATCGGGGCCGTACCGTCCACATCCACACCAAGGTGCACGTGGGCGGCGAGTGGACGGACGCCGGGTACGAGGGCGGCACCACCTGCCACACCGGCCAGTTCTTCTTCGACGAGGAGTCCGTGCTCGCCTCCGCCGAGGTGGAGCCGTACTCGACCTCGACGACCGAGCGCACCACGCTCGACGAGGACTCCATCTACGACCAGAGCGGCACCGCGGGCGGCCTGCTCAAGCTGAAGTACGACAAGAAGAACATCGCCAAGGGCGTCGTCGGCTCCCTCACGATGGGCGTCGACCCCGACGCGACGAACGAGGGCACCTCGCTGTAATCACCGATCCACGCAAGGGCGCCCGGGACGGTCAGGTCCCGGGCGCCCTTCGCCGTGAGCCGCCATGGCGTCCTCACAGGGGCCGTACAGACGGCTCGGCGCCGGCGCACAGCGGCCCGGGGTCTCATGGGGAGACCGCAAGCGCTGGAGGAAGCGATGGGATACGTCGTACTCGCACTGTTGCTGATCGTCGCAGCGGCCGTCGCGGTCGCCGCACAGCGGAGGCAGGGCGGCCGGGCGGAACCTGTCGTGCCGGTGGCCGCGCCGCCCGCTGTCCCCGACCTCGGCCCCGGGGCCGGTGCCCGTGTCGAGGCCGAGCGGTGGGTCGAGCGGCTCGGGGCCGGTCCGGCGGGGATCGACGCGGCGGGTGACAAGGCGGCCGTGCAGGCCCTCGCGGACGCGACCGGGCGGTACCGCGCCGCGAAGGGGGAACTCGCCGCCGGGCGGTACGACGCGGCCACGGCGGCCGCCGTCGAGGGCCTCCACTACGTCCGCGCCGCCCGCACCGCGCTCCGCCTGGACCCCGGGCCCGTCCTGCCGGGTCTGGGCACGGGCGCGGTCACCGCCCGCGACGGCCGGGTCATCGTGGCGGACCGCACGTACACGGTCTCCAACCGTTGGCGGGACGGGGTGACCCCGTACTACTACGCGGGCGGCGTCGTCGCCGGACGCCGGGTGCCGGCGGGCTGGTACAGCGCGCCCTGGTGGAACCCGGCACTGGCGGTGGCCTGAGCGGCCGGACCACCCAGGAACTCCTCGTGCGGCAGCGGAACTTGTCGCCACGGGACCCCGACGGCCCGGCCCTTGTGAGCGCCCGGGGCGACGGACTGAAGTCCGACAACACCGAGGACACGGGGAGACCGGCGGGATGTACCCGGCGGGCGACGCCCCCGAAGGAGGCTTCGGAGGTGGCCTGGGCCCTGAAGGGGCGCGGGGAACTGCGCGATCAGCCACGTTGGTGCCGCAGACGATCGACGGCATGTCGCCGCACCCCCGGCGGAGCGCCTAGCGCGCGACGTACTGGGTGAGGATCGCCTGCACCTCGTAGATGTCCACGCCCTTGGTGAAGGTCTTCTGGATCGGCACGGAGTTGCCGGAGACCCAGATCTTCAGCTCGGCGTCGAGGTCGAAGGTGCCGGCCGTCTCCACCGCGAAGTGCGTGATGCTGCGGTACGGGATCGAGTGGTACTCGACCTTCTTGCCGGTGATGCCCTGCTTGTCGACCAGGATCAGCCGACGGTCGGTGAACATGATGACGTCGCGCACCAGCTGGTACGCCGCCTGCACAACCTCACCGGCGCCCAGCAGCTTGCCGAAGTCCGATGCCGCCTGGCCCGGGTCGATGGTGTGCGCGTTGCCGAAAAGTGCCATGGATGAAACCCCCCACTAGTGATCTTCGGCATGTATAGCGCCTTGTGGGGGCGTCTGCCTAGATCAGGTGTCGTAACTGCCGTCCCAGGGCGGCCCGAAGCCCAGATTGTCCGGGTACAGCTCGGCCCAGAGCTCGTCCTCGTCCTCCCCGGTGACCAGCCCGAACAGGACATCGTCGACGGTGAGCTGGAAGGGCCGTACGGCGATGTCGGTGTACGTGCGCCGGGGCAGACTGCGCAGCAGCGTGGCGAGGTGGGCCCGCGCCCGGGCGAGTACCGAACCGTCGCGCTGCTGCTCCGCCCAGGTGCCGGCGCACCAGATCCGCGAGTCGCGGTAGTGGCCCTCCGCGTCGAAGGTGTGCAGCACGGCGTAGAGGCGCTTGTGCTCCTCCCAGCCGCTGTCGAGCCGGAACCCCTTGGGGAAGGCGTACGAGACCGACCCGAGGAACTGCCCGTCCGCGTATAGACCGATGGCCTCGGTACGGCCGTGCGGCTCGTAGGCGATCGGGATGAGCCCAGGTACTGCCATGGCGCAAACCATACGTAGCTTCTCTGGCAAGTTCCGCCCCCCATCCATCAGTTGATCACCGATGAGACGAAATTTTTACGGCAACCTTTTGGATCTCCACGACCACAGAAGAGTCGGAACTACCCCCCAAGTACGTAAGGACTCATCCGTGGCTGCTCCCGCACACCGCCGGTCTCTCCGCAAGCGCCGCACCCTCGTCGTCTCCGCCGCCGTGGTGGCGGCCGGTGTCGGTGCGGGCGCGCTCGTGCTGAACGCGAACGCCGGGACCGTCGACCTGTACCACGAGACCCTCGCCGCCAAGGACGGCTGGGCCTCCTCGGGGACGGGCACGACCGGTGGCACGAAGGCCGACGCCGCGCACACCTTCACGGTCTCCACCCGTGCCCAGCTGGTCAAGGCGCTGGGCTCGGCCTCCGACACCACGCCCCGGATCATCAAGGTCAAGGGCACGATCGACGCCAACACCGACGACGCGGGCAAGAAGCTGACCTGCGCGGACTACGCGTCGGGCACGGGCTACTCGTTCTCCGCCTATCTGAAGGCGTACGACCCGTCGACGTACGGCCGCTCCAAGCTGCCCTCCGGCACCCAGGAGAAGGCGCGCGCCGCCGCCCAGACCAAGCAGGCGAAGAACATCGTCTTCAAGGTCCCGGCGAACACCTCGGTCGTCGGCGTCCCCGGCACCAACGCCGGGATCACCGGCGGCATGCTCCAGATCCAGAACGTGGACAACGTCATCGTCCGCAACCTCGCCTTCGCCGCCACCGAGGACTGCTTCCCGCAGTGGGACCCGACCGACGGTGACGACGGCAACTGGAACTCCAACTACGACTCGGTGACCCTGCGCGGCGCCACCCACGTCTGGGCGGACCACAACACGTTCACCGACGCGCCGCACCTGGACTCGGCGAACCCCAAGTACTACGGCCGCGAGTACCAGATCCACGACGGCGCGCTGGACATCACCAAGAGCTCCGACCTCGTGACGGTGTCCCGCAACCAGTTCACCAACCACGACAAGACCACGCTGATCGGCAGCAGCGACAGCGAGCCCGCGGGCAAGCTGCGTGTCTCGATCCACCACAACATCTACAAGGGCATCACCCAGCGCGCCCCGCTCGCGCGCGTGGGCCAGGTCCACATCTACAACAACTACTACGACGTGACCCCGCTGAACGGCTACGCGGTGCAGTACAGCATCAACTCCCGCGCCAAGGCCCAGGTCGTCGCCGAGAACAACTCCTGGAAGGTCCCGTCGTCGGTGAAGGTCGCCAAGCTCCTCAGCGGCGACGGCACCGGCTCCGTCAAGGGCTCGGGCAACCTGGTGAACGGCACGGTCACGGACCTGGTCGCGGCGTACAACGCGGCGTCCTCCAAGGACCTGAAGACGACCGTGAACTGGACCCCCACCCTGACGGCGGGCCTGGAGTCCTCGGCGAAGAACCTGCCGACGACGCTGGGCACGACGGCGGGCGCGGGCGCCCTGAAGTAGGGCCGATCACGCAAGGAAGGGCCCGGGACATGCTGTCCCGGGCCCTTTCTCGGTGCGTACGTGACCGCTTACGCGGCCGGCTCGCCGCCGAAGCGCTCCTTGTACGTCTCCAGGTCGTCCTCCGTGAGCTTGGCGAAGAGGACCGGCGGGACGGTGAAGGGGGTGCCGACCGGGACGGCGGTGAGGGCGCGGGCGGCTTCCGGGCTGATCCAGGTGGCCGTGTCGTTCTCGAGGGCGAAGGCCTGGCGCATGGCCGCCGAGGTGGCCGGGATGAAGGGTTCCGAGACCACCGCGTAGAGGTGGATCAGGTTCATCGCCGTGCGCAGGGTGAGGGCGGCGGCCTCCTGGTCGGTCTTGATCTCCAGCCAGGGAGCCTTCTCCTCCAGGTAGGAGTTGCCGGCCGACCACAGGGCGCGCAGGGCGGCCGCGGCCTTGCGGAACTGGAGGGCCTCCATCTGCTCCTCGTACTCGGCGAGGAGGCGGGAAATCTCCTCGCCCAGCTTCGTCTCCGCGGCGCCCGGCTCGCCGCCCGCGGGGACCTCCTCGCCGAAGCGCTTCTTGGAGAAGGACAGGACGCGGTTGACGAAGTTGCCGAGGGTGTCGGCGAGGTCCTTGTTCACCGTGGCGGTGAAGTGCTCCCAGGTGAAGGACGAGTCGTCGGACTCGGGAGCGTTGGCGATCAGGAAGTAGCGCCAGTAGTCGGCCGGGAGGATGTCCAGGGCCTGGTCGGTGAAGACGCCCCGCCGCTGGCTCGTGGAGAACTTTCCGCCGTAGTACGTCAGCCAGTTGAAGGCCTTGACGTAGTCGACCTTCTTCCACGGCTCCCGGACGCCGAGCTCGGTGGCCGGGAACATCACCGTGTGGAAGGGGACGTTGTCCTTCGCCATGAACTCGGTGTAGCGGACCGGGTTCTCACCGGAGTCGGCCTCGTACCACCAGGACTTCCAGTCCCGGTTCTCCGGGTCCAGGTCCGACCACTCCTTGGTCGCGCCGATGTACTCGATCGGGGCGTCGAACCAGACGTAGAAGACCTTGCCCTCGGCCGCCAGCTCCGGCCACGTGTCCGCCGGGACCGGGACGCCCCAGTCCAGGTCACGGGTGATGGCGCGGTCGTGCAGGCCCTCGGTCAGCCACTTGCGGGCGATGGAGGAGGCCAGCTGGGGCCACTCGTCCTCGTGCCGGGCGACCCACTCCTCGACCTCGTGCTGGAGCTTCGACTGGAGCAGGAAGAGGTGCTTGGTCTCCCGGACCTCCAGGTCCGTGGAGCCGGAGATCGCCGAGCGCGGGTCGATCAGGTCGGTGGGGTCCAGGACGCGGGTGCAGTTCTCGCACTGGTCGCCGCGGGCCTTGTCGTAGCCGCAGTGGGGGCAGGTGCCCTCGACGTAGCGGTCCGGGAGGAAGCGGCCGTCGGTCGGGGAGTACACCTGGCGGATCGCCCGCTCCTCGATGAAGCCGTTCTCGTTGAGGCGGCGGGCGAAGTGCTGGGTGATCTCGACGTTCTGCTCGCTGGAGCTGCGGCCGAAGTAGTCGAAGGCCAGCGCGAAGCCGTCGTAGACCGCCTTCTGGGCGTCGTGCGCCTGGGCGCAGAACTCGGCGACGCTGAGCCCCGCCTCCTTCGCGGCGAGCTCGGCGGGGGTGCCGTGCTCGTCGGTGGCGCAGATGTAGAGGACGTCGTGGCCGCGCTGGCGGAGGTACCGGGAGTACACGTCCGCCGGGAGCATGGACCCCACCATGTTGCCCAGGTGCTTGATCCCGTTGATGTACGGAAGGGCGCTGGTGATGAGGTGTCGAGCCATCGGGGGCTGCTCCCAGGTCGGATTTCGTGGTGCTGGATTTCGTGATGCTTTACGAACCAAGAAATCCTAGCCGACATGGGCAGGCCGCCCGCTTTCCGTATTGAGGGATGGGAAGCGGGCGGCCCGGGGTGTGCCGGTCTTCGGTGACTACGGGCGCCAGTCGATCAGTACGCCGTCGTAGAGCTCCGCGTCCGTGAGCTCCTTGGGGGTCGGGCCCGCGTGGAAGAAGGCCGTGTTGTCGGTCTTCAGTTTGCGGAGGTAGTCGAACGCCTTGTTCTCGTGCTCGCCGAACGCGACGAAGGAGAAGAACACCGAGGGGTGGCTCTTCGCCGCGTCGGTCAGGGCCTGGGTGGCGGGGGTCTTCGCGTCGGGGGCGCCGTCGGTCTGGAAGACGACCAGGGCGGGGACCTTCGCGTCGGGGGTGTGCTTGTCGTAGTGGGCGAGTACGGCTTCCACGGCCGCGTGGTAGCTGGTGCGGCCCATGCGGCCGAGACCGGCGTGCGCCTCGTCGATCGCGTCCTTCGGGGAGGCGGGGGTGAGGTCGGTGGTGCCGTCGACCTCGGTGGAGAAGAAGACGACGTGCACGGAGGGGGTGCCGGCTTCGCCGTCCGGGGTGAGGTGGGCCGCGAGCGCGAGCGTCTGGTCGGCGAGGGCCTGTGCGGAACCGTCCTTGTAGTACGGGCGCATGCTCGCGGAGCGGTCCAGGACGAGGTAGGTCCTGGCGCGGGCGGTGGTGAGACCGGCCTTGGCGAGGGCGAGGGCGGCGGCGTCGTGGTCGACCGCGGCCGGCTCCTGCGGGGCGGACCCGCCGTCGGCGGCCGCGGCGACCGGTTCGAGGACGGCGGGCTCCTCGACGACCGTCTCGGGCTGAGGGGCGGGCGCGGGCTCGGTCTCGGCGACCGTCTCGGCCTCGGGCTCGGGTGTCGGCTCCACGACCGGCTCCGGCTCCGTCTCCGCGGCGGGTTCCGGGGTGGGCTCCTCCGCGACCGGCGCCTCCGGTGCCTCGGCGGTGGCCTCGGCAGAGACCGCCTCCGGTGCGGTTTCGTCGGCGACCGTCTCGGGCTGGGTCTCCGCGACCGGCTCGGTCTCGGCCACCGCGACGGGCTCCTCGACCGTCGGCTCCGGCTCCGGCTCGGGTGCGGCTTCGGCGGCGGGCTCCGGCTGGGTCTCCGCGGCCGGTTCCGGGGTGGGCTCTTCCGCGACCGGTGCCTCGACAGAGTCCGTCTCCGGCGCGGTTTCCTCGGCGGCCGTCTCGGGCTCGGCTGCCGCTGCGGGCTCCTCGGCAGTCGCCGGCTCCTCCGCGACGGCCGCCTCAGACGCGGACTCCTCGACCGCCGGCTCCGTCTCGGGCTCGGGTGTGGGCTCTACGACCGGCTCCGGCTCCGTCTCCGCGGCGGGTTCCGGGGTGGGCTCCTCCGCGACCGGTGCCTCGGCGGTGGCCTCGGCAGAGTCCGCCTCCGGTGCGGTTTCCGCGACCGGCGTCGGCTCCTCGGTCTTCTTTTCTTCCGCGACCGGTTCCGCTACGGCGGTCTCCGTCACGGTTTCCTCGGCGACCGGCGTCGGCTCTTCCGCCACGGCGGTCTGTGCCGCAGGCTCGGGCTCCCGCTCGTCCACCGGGCCCCCCGGCTTCGGTACCGCCACGTTGTCGAACGCCGCCGACACGAGGTCGTGCTCGTCCTTCGTCGACAGGGTCGCCGACGTCGACGGACGCTGCTCCGGGACCTGGGCCGTGGCCGAGGTCGGGGTCGAGGGCTCGGGTGACGGGGAGGGCACCGTCGGCTTCGTCCCTTCCGCACCCTCTGCCTCGGCGCTGCCCTTGCGTGACCGGCCGAACGCGTTCCGCAGGAGAGTGAGAATGCCCATGTGCGCAACCCTTCGCGTGAGTTGATGCCCGTAAATCCCTGGCCAGGACGGACACGTAAGGTTAGCGGCCTCCGATGGTGATCTTGGGCGGGGGCTGCCACAGGACCCTGTCTCCGTCAAGACCGCCAACCGGCCACAGGCCGGTCCCCATCCTCCCCCGGGCCGCCAACTCTCCTACCGCCACCTCGGATTCACCGGCAGTTCACCGGCAGTCCCCGCTGCCGCACAGACGGGCTCCTAGCGTCCGTGACGCGGGTTCAAGGGGATCCCATGGGGAAGCAAGGGGAACACAAAATGCGCAAACTGCTGCCGTTGATCAGGACGTCGTCGTCCGACGCGCACCCGGGCGGCCGCTCCGCCCTGACGTGCCTGTACCGGTGCGGCAACGCCTGCTTCCACGAGGTGCCCAACACCAGCGCCAACGAGTACGTCGGCGACGTGATCGCCGGTGCCGTCAGCCGGCGGTCGGTCATGCAGGCCGCCGCCGTCGTCACGGTCGCCGCGGCCGCCGGTTCCGCCACCGTCGCGGCGGCGCCGCAGGCCCACGCCGCCACCGACGCGACCGCCGCCTCGTACAAGCCCGGCAGCGGCAAGGCCGCCCGCGGGCTCCGTTTCACCCCGGTCGCGCCCAACACCGCCGACCAGGTCACCGTCCCGGACGGCTACGCCCAGAACGTGGTCGTCCGCTGGGGCGAGCCCATCCTGCGCGGTGCGCCCGCCTTCGACCCGGACAACCAGAGCGCCGCCGCCCAGGCCGGACAGTTCGGGTACAACAACGACTACCTGACCCTGCTCCCGCTGGGCCACGGCAAGCAGCTCCTCGTCGCCAACCACGAGTACACCGACGAGGTCCTGATGTTCCGCGGCTACGACGCCGCCGACCCCACCCGCGAGCAGGTCGAGATCGCCTGGGCGGCACACGGGCTGTCCGCGGTCGTGGTCGAGGAGAGCCGTAAGACCGGCAAGCTGACCGTCGTACCCCGCCATCCCCTCAACCGCCGGGTCACGGCCACCACCGAGTTCCGGCTCACCGGCCCGGCCGCCGGCTCCCACCTCCTGAAGACCTCCGCCGACCCGACGGGGACGAAGGTCCTCGGGACGCTCAACAACTGCTCGGGCGGGACGACCCCCTGGGGCACGAGCCTGCACGGCGAGGAGAACTTCAACCAGTACTTCGCCAACAGCAGCCGGGCCACCGACAAGCGGTACGGCATCGGGACGGGCGCGACCGAGCGCAAGTGGGAACGCTTCGACAAGCGGTTCGACGTCGCCCAGGAGCCCAACGAGGTCCACCGCTTCGGATACGTCGTCGAGTTCGACCCGTACGACCCGACCTCCACGCCCCGCAAGCACACCGCCCTGGGCCGCTTCAAGCACGAGGGCGCCACCGTCCGGCTCACCGGCGACGGGCGCCCCGTCGTCTACTCCGGTGACGACGAGCGCTTCGACTACTTCTACAAGTTCGTCAGCAGCAAGCGGATGAGGAGGGGGACGGGCCGCGCCGTCCGCGAGCACAATCTCTCGCTGCTGGACGAGGGCACGCTCTACGTCGCCAAGCTCACCGGCGACTCCCCCGCCATCGAGATCGACGGCACCGGCAAGCTGCCCTCCGACGGCGAGTTCGACGGCAGCGGCGAGTGGATACCGCTGGCCACCGCGACCGCCAAGGGCGCCGTCTCGCACGTCGACGGCATGAGCGCCGACGAGGTCTTCGTCTTCACCCGCCTCGCCGGTGACAAGGTCGGCGCGACCAAGATGGACCGGCCCGAGGACATCGAGCCGAACCCGCACACCGGCAAGGTGTACGTCGCCCTCACCAACAACACCAACCGCGGTGTCGGCGGCAACGCCCCGGCGGACGAGGCCAACCCGCGCAATGCCAACAAGCACGGCCAGATCCTGGAGCTGACCGAGCGCTGGAACCGGCCGGAGAGCACGAAGTTCGCCTGGCTCCTGTTCCTCGTCGCCGGTGACCCGGCCGACCCGGCCACCTACTTCGCCGGCTTCCCCAAGGACCGCGTCAGCCCCATCTCCTGCCCGGACAACGTCGCCTTCGACCCGCACGGCAACCTGTGGATCTCCACCGACGGCGCCCAGCTCGGCCACCACGACGGCCTCTTCGGCGTCGCGACCAAGGGCGACCGGCGCGGTGAGCTCAAGCAGTTCCTGACCATGCCGATCGGCGCCGAGACCTGCGGCCCGATCGTCCAGGACCGCCGTGTCCTGGTCTCCGTCCAGCACCCGGGCGAGATCAGCGGGGCGACGGTGGAGAACCCGGCGAGCGTCTGGCCCGACGGCCCGGGCCGGATCGTCCGCCCGGCGGTCGTGGCGGTGTGGCGCAAGGACGGCGACGACATCGGCGTCTGAGCGAGGCCCGGAGCGGCCGGAACCATGCGTTCCGGCCACCCGGGGACGAGAGCACCCGGGTGTTCAGTGCGGCGACGCGATCGCCCGGGCCGCCGCCACCTCCTGGCGCAACGGCTCCAGCACGCTCCCCGACGGCCCGGTCAGGTCGGTACGGACGGTGTAGAGCGTCTCGGCCTCCCGTACGCCCTGCGCCAGTTCCCGCAGTTGCAGGACCACTTGGGCGACCTCGGCGTCCGAGGGCAGGGCCGCTCCGTGCTTGGTGCGCACCCTCGCGGCCGTCGTCGCGTCGACGATCCGTTCCACGGCGACGACCAGCGGCCACCACGCGGCGGCCCGCCGCCCCGTCGGCGGGGGCTCGGTCAGGGCGCGCTGGAACTCCGTACGGATGACCGACAGGTCGCGGTACAGACCGCGGCGCATACGAGCCCGGGCCGGCGGATCCACGGCCTGCTCGCCGAAGGCGCACTCCACATAGCGCGCGGTGTCCGCCACCGCGTCCGCCAGCCGGTCGCCGACCCTGGTGTGCCAGCTCTCCGGCCAGAGCAGATAGCCCGCGACCAGGGCGATCGCACAGCCCATCAGCGAGTCCACCAGGCGGGGCAGGAGCAGACCGGTGCCCTGGTGGTTCAGCACGTCCGAGAGCAGCAGGATCACGGGGGTGATCGCCGCCGTCTGGTAGCCGTATCCGCGAGGGGTCAGTGCCGGGATCAGCGGGGCCAGGAGCAGCATCACGGGTACGTCCCACCAGCCCCGCGGCACCTGCGACAGGACCGCGGCGGCGAGCACCAGGCCCGCCACCGTGCCCAGGGCCCGCAGCAGCGCCCGCGAGAAGACCGAGCCGAAGTCCGGCTTCAGGACGAAGGTGATGGTCAGCGCCACCCAGTACGAGCGGGGCACCGGGATGATCGAGACCAGCACCTGGGCCACGCCGATGCAGAGCGCCAGGCGCAGGCCGTAGCGCCAGGAGGCCGCCGAGAGGGCCACGTCGCGGGCGGCCCGCGCGGCGCGGGTGCGCAACGCGGCCGGGCGGCCGAGGCGGTCGGCGATGGCGCGGGGGTCCACGTCGGGGGCCGCGACGACCTCGGCCGCGTGCCGCAGGGCGTGGTCGACTGCGCGGGTCGTCTCGGTCACGGCCACCGGCAGCCGGAGCCCTATGGGGCCCGTGTAGCCCGTCTCCACGGCCTGGGCGAGGTGACGTACCGCCTCCGGGACCTCCGCCGGGAGCGGCTTTCCCGTCAGGTGGGCCGCGGGGGCCGCCTCCACCACCGGGGTGATCGCGTTCAACTGGGCGAGGAGGCGGGTGAGTTCGGGGCTGCGGCCGTGGTGGCGGGCGCGACGGGCGAGGATGAGGTCGTACGACTGGTTCAGGGACTGCGTGACGGTCTGGCGGGCCTCGGCGTAGTCCGGGGTACCGCACGCCGTCAGCAGGTCGGCGACCGTCCGGTACGCCCCGGCCACCGCCGCCCGCTCCGGCACCCCCGACCTCAGCGGCCAGGCCAGCAGGGCGAGAACGAGGACGAGCAGGCCGCCGCCCGTCATCAGCACCGGCGCCAGCCACCACGGGCCCGGCATCGGCAGACCCGCTCCCACCACGGAGTTCAGCAACAGCAGCAGACCCGACACCGAGGCGACCGCGCCGATCGTCGAGATCATTCCGGACACGAGGGCCACGCCCGTGACCACGGCCACCGCCAGCCATCCCTGGCCGTACACCAGTGAACCCAGCGTCACCCCCACCGCGCCGAACAGCTGCGGGATCGCGATGTTGAGGATCCGCATCCGGTAGGCGTCGGCGGTGTCGCCGATGACGCCTGAGAGGGCGCCCATGGAGGCGAGGGCGCCGTACTCCGGCTCGCCCGCCGCCAGTCCGACGGCCAGCGGCAGGGCCATCGCGACGGCCGCGCGGGCCACGGCCGCCCGGTTGACGGGTGCGGGCTGGGTCTGGAGGTTCCGGACCAGCCAGTCGGGCGGTGTGAGGCCGATGCGGGACATGGGCCTATTCAACGTCATCCCCGCCTGTCACTTCCGCGCGTCACTCCCGCACGTGGTGGCCGGACGTCATGGGCGTACGTGCAGCGTGATCCCCACCAGCAGGGCCCGGTGGTCGGTGTCGGCCAGGTCCAGGAAGCGGGCCGTCTCCGCGGAGAAGTCCGGGGACAGCAGGACGTGGTCGATCTGCGCCCCGAGCGTCGGCGCGGTCCGGGCCGGCCAGCTCGGCGCGCGGTCGTCGCCGGCGAGCCGGGCGGCGTCGCGCAGCCCGGTGTCGAGGATGCGGCGGAAGGCGGCGTGGTCCTGGGAGGCGTTGAAGTCGCCGGCCAGCAGGGTCGTCCCGCCCGCCTGTTCCGCCGCGAAGTCCCGCAGTGCGCCCAGCTCATGCCGCCACACGTCCACCTGCCCGGGGAGCGGCGGCATCGGGTGCGCGAGCTGAAGCCGTACGGCGTGCCCGCGCACGTCGGCGACGGCTCCGGGCATCCCCATCGTGCCGGGGACCGGATCGGTGGCCTTCAGCGGAAACCGGCTGAGGACGACGGACCCCGCGGAGCCGCCGCCCTCGACGGCCCGCCGGTGCGGATAGGTGCCGCCCAGGGTCCGCTTCAGCTCGGCGTCGCAGGTGTACTCGCACTCCTGCACGAACACCAGCTCCGGCCTCTCCCGCCGTACGGCGTCGATCAGCGCCCCGGTGGCCTGCCCGAACTCCACGTTCGAGGTCAGCACCCGGAAGGAGGCGACCGCGGGCCCGCCCGGCTCGGTGGTCTTGCCGTACGGCTCGATGAACCAGGCCAGCAGTCCGAGCAGGGCGACGCCCCACACCGCACCCGGCCACCAGCGGGCGAGCAGGACGAGGGCCAGGCCGGCCGCGGTGGGCGCGACCAGCCAGGGCAGGAAGGCGAGGAACTGGGGGACGGGCGTGATCCCGTCGACGTCGGCGAGCCGGCACCCCATGACGACACTGACGACGACGAACAGCACGGTGGCGATCCGGATGCCGAGCCTGTGCCGTGCTCGCCGTTCCCGTCGTACGGGCCGTTCTTCGGTGCTGCTCACCGCTCCGAGACTAGGAGGACGCGTCCACCTTTGTCAGAAACTCCCCCAGCGCCTCGTTGAACTCCGCCGGCCGCTCCAGGTTGGGCATATGGGCGGCGCCCTCGATCACCACCAGGTGTGAGGAGGGCAGGGCCGCGTGCATCGCCTCCGCGTCGGCGACGGGGGTGTACGCGTCGTCCGTGCCCACGACGACCAGGGCGGGGACCGTGACGCGGGTGAGCAGGTCGCGGTAGTCGGGACGGGCGGCGCGGGCGCGCAGGGCCGCCGCGGCGCCCTGCGGGGAGGTGGCCGTCATCATGCGGTGGACGTGGGCCTTCACCTCGGCATCCGCGTACGGGGCGACCATCTTCTCCAGCACCTCGTCGGCGTAGCCCCGCAGGCCCTCCCGCAGCAGGCGGTCCGCCATGGCGTGCCGGACTTTGACGCCCTCGGGTGTCTCCGGCGCCGGGAACGTGTCGGCGAGGACCAGCCCCCGGACGCGTTCGGGGAACTGGCGGTAGCAGTCCATGACGATCTGGCCGCCCATGGAGAGGCCGGCCAACACGCATTCCCGTACATCCAGTTCGTCCAGCAGTTCTCGGATGTCCTGGGCGAACTGTTCGAAGCGCGTGACCTCGGGGACTCGTGGTGAGGTGCCGTAGCCGCGCAGGTCGGGGGTGATCACCTGACGGTCGGCGGAGAAGGCAGCGCGCTGCGGGTTCCACATCGTGTGGTCGAAGGGGTGGCCGTGGACCAGGACCAGAGGGACTGTCGCCATGACGTCGACCCTAGGCCGCCCCAACTCCTCGGTGCAATAAGATCTTTGCCCTCGGTGCAATCCCGAGAACGTACAGAGCAGTGACGCAAGAGGGGGACCCGTGGACGACTACCGGCGCATCGCCGACCGACTCGCCGACGACATCGCCGCCGGCCGGCTCAAACCCGGTGAACGGCTGCCGCCGCAACGGCAGTTCGCCCGGCGGCGCGGGATCGCCGGATCGACGGCGGGGCGGGTGTACGGCGAACTCGTGCGGCGGGGGCTGGTGGTGGGGGAGGTCGGACGCGGCACCTTCGTACGGGCCGCCCCGGCCGGGCCCGCCGGGCGGGCACTGACCGAGCAGGCGACCCGGGCGCCCGTGAACATGGAGCTCAACTACCCTTCCGCGCCCGGCCAGTCGGAGCTCCTCGCCCCCGTCCTCGAACCCCTGCTGCGCCCCGACGTCCTCGCCGAGGCGCTCCTCCCGGCCGCCGCCAACGGCACCGCGGCGGCGCGCGAGGCGGTGGCCGCACTCCTCGCGACCCCCGGCTGGCACCCCGACCCGGCCCAGGTGCTGTTCACCGGAAACGCCCGTCAGTCCATCGCCGCCACCCTCGCCTCCCTGGTCCGGCCGGGCGGCCGGGTGGGGGTCGAGTCGCTGACGTACCCCCTGGTCAAGGAGATCGCCGCGCGGCTGGGCATCACCCTGGTCCCGCTGGCCGTGGACGAGGACGGACCGCTGCCGCAGTCCATCGCCGCCGCCCATCGCACGGCCCCGCTGTCCGCGCTCTACCTCCAGCCGACGCTGCACAACCCGACCTCCCTGACGATGAGCTGGGACCGGCGCCGCGAGATCGCGCTCACCGTGGCCGACCTGAACCTCCCGGTCGTCGAGGACCGCATCTGGTCCTTCCTCCACCCGCACGCCCCCGACCCCCTCGCCGCCCACGCGCCCGGTCTCACCCACGTCGTCGACAGCCTGTCCAAGCGGGTCGCGCCGGGACTCACCGCCGGCTTCGTCGTCGTACCGAAGGACCGCCGCCACGCGGTGGCCGCGGCGATCCGCTCCGGCGGGTGGAGCGCGGGACGGTTCGCGCTGGAGGCGGCCGTCCGGCTGGTCGGGGCGGGGGTCGTCCAGCGGCTGGTGGAGGCCAAGCGGGCGGACGCGGCCATGCGGCAGCGGCTCGTCGCCCAGGAGCTCCACGGGTTCGTCGTACGGGCTCACCCGCAGGTCTACTACGCCTGGTGGGAGCTGCCCGCGCCCTGGCGTGCCGACACCTTCACGGCCGCCGCGGCGGCGCTCGGGATCGCCGTGACGCCCGGGCCCGCCTTCGCCGTCGACCCGAACCGGACGCCGGACGCGGTCAGGCTCGGGCTCGCGTCGGCCGCACCGCGGGATCTGGAACGGGCGCTGCGGACGCTTGCCGGCGTCGTGCGCAGACGGCCGTGAGCCAGGTGGCGCAGGCCGCGGTGAGGCCGAGGGCGACCAGCAGCCAGGAGACCGTGCGCAGGGTGACGGTGAGGGCGTCGTAGATGGCGCCGGCGGCGGGGCGGCGGGCCTCGTGCAGGTCGGAGAGGGTCAGATGGCGGCCGAGTGTCACCGCGAGGCCCAGGAACGCGCCGCCCAGCGCCGTGCCCAGCGAGGTCGCCGTGACCGCGCGGCGGCGGCAGGCGGCGACCGCGATGCCGGTGGCGGCGAGGGCCAGCGCGGTGACGGGGAGCCAGAATCCGGCGACCTCGAACGGCAGGTAGGGGTCGGCGAGTTGATGCCTGAGCCGGGGGAGCTGGGCATTTCTTCCGTAGGTCGCCCAGGCCGCGAGCACCCCGAACGGGACGAGCAGACAGGCCAGGGCGATCAGGGCGGCCGAGACGGCGTTGCGGAGGGGTGGGCGCACGGTTCCAGGCAAGGGCGCCGGGGGCGGGTGCGCGACCGGGGTGACTGCATACGGGTGCATGACGGCACCCCCGGCCGGGCTCTCCGGTGGAGGGTTCACCCGAACGGGTGTTTCCTGGATCTGGGGAGAAGGAGGCCGAATCCATGCGCACCACTCCGGCCCTGCGGACCCTGGCCGCGGCCCTGCTCACCGGCGGCACTCTGGCCGTCGCGGCAGCGGGCACCACGGCAGCAGCCGCCGCCCCGCCGACTTATGCCGACGGGCATGGCGGTGGCGGATCCGGCGGTCCGATCTGGGGCACCATCGTCTCCGGCGTCGACCTCAATGTGAGAGCCGCGCCCACCACTCACTCGCCCGTCGTCGCACAGCTCTCGCCGTGGAGCCAGGACCGCGTGGACTGCAAGGTCCAGGGGCAGCGAGTCAACGGCAATCGGTACTGGTACTGGCTCGAGGGCGCCCAGGGCTGGGCCAGCGCCGTCTTCGTCGACACCGGCGGTCGCCCGGTGCCGAACTGCGCCGATCCGTGTCCCGAGTGGAAGGACGGGGCCTGGAGCAACTGGGACGACCCGTACTGGAACGACTCGTGGAGCGCGTCGGGGTCCGGAACCTGGAGTTTCTCCGGCTCGTGGAGCTGGAGTGCCACCGGGTCCTCGGCGGACGCCTGGGACATGTTCCCGGGCGGTGGGTGAGAGAGGGAAGACGAAGGGGCCCGGCAGCGGCTGCCGGGCCCCTTCGCCGAGGTCACGCGGGGTCAGCGCAGACGGTTTCCGGCCCCGTCCTCGCGGGTGTAGTAGCGGTAGAAGAACACGCCGAAGACGCCCGCCGTGACCACCAGGCCCAGGACCGCGGACCGCAGCACGCTCTCGCCGGTCTGGCTGTAGAGGAAGCCGACCGCCGCGCCCGCGAAGGCGGACTTCACCAGAGAGTGCAGCTCGCGCTTGAGCAGCGGCGCGAACGTCGCCACCGCGAGGCACAGCACGATGAACGTGAGCGCGGTCACGAAGCCGAACAGGATGTTCCAGCCGGTGATCTCGCCGCCGCCGCGGCGGTTGGCCGCGGCCCAGTAGCCGTAGACCAGGCCGAGGACGACGGGGATGCCGAACCGCGCCGCCCTGTGGACCCGCTCGCTGAAGACATCGGGCGTCCCACGGGTGATTCCGCGGGACGCGGGTGCCGCATGAGCCATGAGAGGACTCCTCTCTCTCGCCCCCGGATTGCCCCCGGACTCCAGAGCACACCTGGGAGGAGGCGCTGGCAAGTCGGCGGAAGGGAGTATCCGGCACCGGATGGCGACCCCGGGCGCCCCGTGCTTCGCTGAACGGCATGAAGGGCGACGTCCGCAGCCGCGGCGAGCTGCTGCGGGTCCGCGGCCACAGCGTCGCCTGGGTGCCGCCGCTGCTGCTGCTCATCGGCATCACGGTGATCGACTTCAACACGGCCGGCGAGTTCCGGATGATCAGCTGGGTCGTGCTGGTGCCCGGTATCGCCGCCGCGATCTGCGGGGTGTGGGGCACCGCGGTCTTCGCCGTGCTCGCGCAGCTGAACTATGTTCTCGCGGACACCTCGTACCCGAACCGGTACCAGAGCGGACTGCCCGACTTCATCCTCGTCGGCGTCGGCGGCGTCCTCGCCGTGCTGGCCTGCGCGGTCCGGCTGCGCGGTGAGCGGCTGATGCTGCACATGCGGGACATCGCCGACACCACGCGCCGCACGGTGCTGCGCCCGATCCCCGCGGACTGGGGCGGTCTGGAGCACGCGGCGGTCTATCTCGCCTCCGACGTGGAGGCCCGGGTCGGCGGCGACTTCTTCGACATCCAGCCCGGTCCGCACGGCACCCGGGTCCTCGTCGGCGACGTCCAGGGCAAGGGCCTCGGCGCGGTGGAGGCGGCCGCGGCGCTGCTCGGTACGTTCCGCGAGGCCGGGTACCACGAGGCCGACCTCACGACGGTCGCGGAGCGCCTGGAGGTACGGATGGTGCGGCACCGCGGGCACATCAAGGCGCTCGGTCGGGGCGGCGGCGACGGAAACCGTTTCGCCACGGCGGTGCTGCTCGGCTTCCCCGACGACGACACCGGCGCCGTCGACGCCGTCGTCTTCGGTCATGAACCCCCGCTGGTCGTCGGCCCCGGCGGCGTACGGCACCTGCCGCCCGGCGAGGCGCTCCCGCTCGGGCTCGGCGAACTCGCCCCCGGCGGCCCGCCCCCGGTGCTGCGGGTGCCCCTGGCGCCCGGTGAGACCCTGCTGCTGACCACGGACGGCGTGACCGAGGCCCGTGACCCGGGCGGCCTCTTCTACCCGCTCGCCGCCGAGGTCGCCGACGCCGTCGCCGCCGATCCGCGCATCGCCGAACCGCACCGTCTGGTCGCGTTCGTGCGCGACGGCACACTGCGGCACTGCGGGGGACGGCTGGCCGACGACACCACGGTGTTCGCGGTACGGCGGCCGGTGGGCAGTCCGTCAGGAAAGGGACGTTCGCCGTCCTGAGGTCCACCTTCGCAGCCGCAGCGGTTACGGTGCTGCCGTACGTGATCGACGGGGGATGGGGAGGGACCGATGCCCGGAACCGTGCTGCTGCTGGCCGCCGCACCGGCGGGCCGGGGGTGTTTGGTCGACGCGGCCTCCGTGCTCCCGGTCCTCGCCGCCGTACCGCCCGCCGTCCTGTCCGGCACGGACACGGCCAACGTGGTCGAGCTCGCGGACCCGGTGGAGCCCCAGGCGGTCCTGACCCGGCTGCGTGCCGCCGCGGCGGCCCCCGGCCCGCTCACCGTGTTCCTCACCGGCCAGCTCCAGCTGGACCGCCGCCAGCACCTGCCCCACCTCGCGCTGGCCCGCACCACCCCCTCGACGGTCCGCTACACCGCCTTCCCCTGGCACTGGTTCCGGGACGAGCTGCGGCTGCGTCCGGCCGGCGCCACGACCTTCGTGCTCGATCTGCACGCCGACCAGGAGACCTGGGAGTGGCTGCGGACCAACCCCCTGGACACGGGCCGCAACAACGCCGTCCACGGTCGGATCGCCCCGCCGCCGTCCCGGCGCACGGTGTCGACGCCCGCGTACATGAAGGCCGTCGCGACGATCCTGCGCAGTGGACACCGGCCCCCGCTGGAGGAGTTGCACCAGCAGGCGCTGAGCCGGACCCCGCAGGAGGGCCTGGGACACGTCCTGAGCGCGCGGGGGCCCGCCGCGGGCGACCCGCACGCGCTGATCTCGGCCGCCGTCGCGGCCCGGCGGCACGGGGACGCCGACTCGCTGGCCGCGCATCACGAGCTGACCGCCGTACGCGCGCACGGTCCTGCCTCCGAGGAGGCGCTGCACTGGAGTGAGGTCCGGGCGGATCTGGCGATGTTCGCCGGGGACCCGGCGCGCAGTTGCCGGGCCTGGCTGTCCGTGGCCACCACGCGGCTGGCCGCGGGCCAGGCCCCGGACGCGCCCGCCGTGGAGGCCGCCGCCGACCGGGCCCACCATCAGTGGGGGCGGATCGACGACCCGGCGCGGGCCCGGGAACTCGGGCCCGCGCTGGCCGATCTGAGGGCGCGGGTGCCAGGGCGCCGCGAGGGCGCCCTGGACCATGTGCACCGGCAGCTGGGCCGGCTCCAGACGATCAGCTCGTGAAGATGAAGTACTTCCACGCGCCGTGCGTCGTCGAGTTCACGGTGTCGCCCGACGAGGAGTTGATGTACGAGGAGCGGACCCGCATCCGGTAGCCCGTCTCGTGCTCACCGGTGAGCTGCACCTTCGAGACGCCCGAGGAGCCCAGCGCGAAGTACTCCGAGCCGAGGTCGTACCACGTGCCGTCGTAGTAGAACTCGAACTCCATGCGCTGCCTGCGGTCCGGGTACGCCGTCATCGTGGTCGTGAACAGCGGGTTCGTGGACTTCTTGAAGTAGTAGTAGGTGTGGCCCCACGTGTACTTCGTCTTGTAGTGCCTGCTGACGGCCGTCGACACCTTCACCTTGGCGCCGACCGTGCTCGACACCGTCTTCGGCGCGTACCGGGCGTCGCCCGCGAACTTCGCCGTGACCTTGGTGTCCCGCTTCAGGTCGAGGGTGACGGACAGGTTGCCGCTGGAGTTGACCGTGCCGGACTTCACCAGCTTGTTGGCCTTGTCCCCGCCGAACGGGTCGGCCCAGATCTCCACCTTGCGGTTCTTGTACGTCGTACCGAGGTGCGCGGTGAACTTGACGTCCTGGCCGTACGAGTAGACCTTGCCGTTGTTGTTCAGCGTCAGGGTCGTCTTGGCGCGGGAGACGGCGACGCTGTCGGAGCCGGTGCCGGCCGCGTGGTCGGCGTCACCGGCGTACTTCAGCGTGTACGTGACCTTGCCGCCGACCGTCGGGGTGTCGGTGAAGGAGTACGTGCCGTCGGACTTCACCGTCACCGCGGGGAGCGCCTTGCCGGAGGTGTTCTCCAGGTCGGTGCGGGTCGCCGTGAGCTTGATGCCGGCGGGCAGCGCGACCTTGGAGGAGATCTTGCCCTTGACGGTGAGCTGCTTGGCGCGGGTGGCGGTGTCCGGTGCGGTGACCGTGATGGCGGTCGTCGCCTTGGTGGGGGCGTTCAGGACGCGCAGCCGGTAGACGCCGTCGTAGTTGGACGACACCGCGAACAGCCGGGAGGCGTCCGGCGCCCAGCCCAGGCCCCGGTCGACGAGCAGGTCGGCGTTGCCGCCGCTGCTGGTGGACGGGAAGTCGTACTCCCGCACCGAGGTGGCGGAGCCCGGCTTGAACACGTACACGTCCGGCTCGTACGCCCCGTCGATGCCGGCCGCGACCGAGCCGTCGGGCGCGATGTCGACGGCGTTCGGGTAGGCGTCGGTCGGGTACTTGCCGTCGGCCGTCAGGTCGGAGGTCTTGTAGACCGCCTGGTAGTACGGCGCCCCGCTGGCCACGACCACGTGCTGCCCGTCGGGCGTGAGGGCGAGGTCGCGCATGTTGCCGCCCTCGACGTCACTGTGGGCGGTACGGGTGAGGGCGCCCGAGGAGGTGTCGTAGACGGCCAGTTCGGACGGGCTCTGCACCGGCATGCCCGCGACGATCCTGCCGGGCGCGCCCGGGCTGGTGTCCAGCATCGGGGCGGCGCCGAACCAGGTGTTGTCGGTCTCCTGGTCCAGGGCCACCGGGTGCTCCGGGGCGGCGAGGTCGACGTAGCCGATGTCGCCCGGGTAGCCGAACCACAGCCGGTCGCCGTCCAGGGCCGGGTACTTGGGGTCGGTGGAGGTGCCCACCGGGTAGCGGGCGGACTCGGTGGCGGTCGCCGTGTCGAAGGCGACGATCGCGTCGGTGCCGCCCGGCACCGCCGCGTACAGGGTGCCCGAGTCCGCGGACAGTTCGAGTCCGGTGACGCCGGGCAGCGACGTGAGCTGCTTGACGACCGTCCCGGCGTAGTCGGTGACGACGATCTTGCCGTTGCTCGGGTCGCTGACGAAGACCCGCTGGTGGACCCCGTCCACCACGACGTCGCCGACGGACTTGACCGGCAGGATCTTGGCCGAGTCCGCGGACGCCGGCGTGGCGGTCAGGACCGCCGAGCTGAAGAGGACCGCCAACGTGGTGGCGGCCGTGAGGGAGCGCATGCGCACTTCTGGTTCGAACCCCCCGGTACGAAAGTGGAGGCCCACGCGCACAGCCATGTGTGGAACCTGTGGGGCGCGTGTGGCGAGTGAGCGAAGAGTAAGTCATGCCACCGACAACGTCGGCACAGGGGTCCCGTACAAACCCTCCCGTGCACACAACTCCGCTGCCATGATGGTGAGTTATGGCTGAGGGGGATGGAGTGGCCGACCAAGGCATACGCGTACGGCTGGACGGGACCGCGAGCGAGAGCGACATCGACGCCCTGCGCAAGTGGCTGGAGCGGGAGCAGCGGCTCGACGAGCGGGTGCGCGCCGGCGAGCTGCAGATCCTGGAGCGGCCGCGGACCGACGAGTCCGGCACCCCGATGGGCATCGGCATGGACATCGTCGTGGCGATGGCGGGCGGCGCGGGGGCCGCGCTCTGCAAGGAGCTGCTGGAATACGTCAGACGATCGGTGGAGGAGTGGCGGGACGTCCGCCGGGGCGTGGAGAACGGGGATCCGCCCACGGGTCGCGTCGACATCGTGGACCTCCACGACGACAGGTAGGCCGGTGACCCGCTTCGACCCGCGAGGACGGGTCAACCGGGCGCTGCTGGTGGGTGTCTCCGAGTACGAGTTCACGGACCCGCCGCACGGGGTGCCCGGCGACCTGCCGGCCGTCAAGCACGACGTGAACCGGCTGCGGGACGCGCTGCTGCGCGGCCGGGTGTTCGGCGAGCACGACGTCGTCGTCTCCCGCTCCCCGTCCCAGGACGAGTTCAACCGGGCCCTGCACACCGCCGCGGGCGAGGCCGAGGGCCTGCTCCTGCTGTACTTCGCCGGGCACGGGGCCATCCCGAGCGCGGGCGACGAGCTGTTCCTGCAGATGCACAACGCGCGCGTGGTCCCGGGGCGGCACGCGGTGTTCCCGGGCGCGGAGATGTTCACCACCGTGCTGACGGTGCTCGCGGGCAGCCCGGCCGAGCGGGTCGTGGTGATCCTCGACTGCTGCTTCGCGGGCAACGCGGCCTGGCTGTGGGAGCGGTTCGAGAGCAAGCGCCGGGTGCTGCTGCTGATGAGCGTGCAGGCCAACCACCGGGTCGACGCGGGCGATCCGGGCACGCCGACGCCGTTCACCGGCGAGCTCGTACGGCTGCTGGACGAGGGCGGCGAGCTGGGGTTCCGGGAGCTGTCGGACGCGTTACGGGCCCGGATGGCCGCCGACGGGTACCAGACCGTGCGGGGCGATCCATGGGAGCCGCAGAGCAGATCCGAGCCGGACGAGGACGTCCTGCTGTCGGCGCCCGGGGTGAAGCCGCCCCCGCCGCCGCCCCCGCCACCCGAGCCGCCCCGGCCCTTCCTGGCCGCCCTCCTCGCCCTGCTGGGCACCTGGGCCAGCACCGTCGGCGCCCGGCTGCGCCGCTCCCGCCTCCCCGGTCTGCTGCGCGCGGTCGGCCCCACCCGCCTCACCGCCCTGCTCGCCGTCGCCGCGATCGGTCTCGGCTCCTACGGCATCGTCGCCCTGACCTCCGACAGCGACCCCTGCGCCCCGCCCCTGGAACTGCGCGTCCTGACCGACCCCGATCTCGCGCCGACGGTCACCGCGGCGGCCGACGCGTATCTGACATCGGACGCCAACACCACCGGCGACGGCTGCCGGCGCAGCGGGATCACCGTCTACAGCGCGGGATCCGCCGACACGGTCGCCGCGCTCGGCCAGGACTCGGTGGCCTGGCAGGAGCCGCGTGACGAGGAGTCCAACCCGCAGCGGGACGTCGGCCCGCAGCCGGACGTGTGGATCCCGGCCTCCCCCGCCGACGCCGCCCGGGTCGCCGCCCTCCAGGACACCGACGCCGTGGCCGAACTGAAGCCGGACGACGAGCCCTTCGCGTACTCACCGGTCGTGCTCGCGGTGCCGGACCGGATCGCCGCGAAGTCCCTGGGGGACCAGGTCGGGCTCCCCCTGTCCCGGATGATCGACCATCTGCGGGTGCGCGACGAGAAGGCCGCGGTACGCCGTCCCGACCCGGAGTTCGCCGACGCGGCGCTGCTCGCCACGATCGGCCTGTACGACACCGCGGACACCGACGCGGCCGGTGCCGAGCAGAAGGTCGCCCAGCCGGGGCCGCCCGCCCCGACCGGCGCCGACCTGCTGTGCGCGCTGCCCGAGGACGACGATGTGGACGACCACACGGCGGCCCTCGTACCGGAGTTCCTGCTGCGCAGCGGCGTCGCCTGCGAACGGACGACGCGCACCCCGCGCACGGCCCAGTACCCGAACGACGTGCCCGGCGTGCAGCCCACCTTCGTCCGGGTGCGCTGGGAGGGCGCCGACCGCGACGAGTCCGCGCGCGACCGGGCCGCCGGGGACTTCCGGGCGTGGCTGACCGGAGAGGAGGGGAGGGACGTGTTCGCGACGGACGGCTTCCGCTCCACGGACGGGGAACTGGGATCGCCGCGCGCCCCCGGGGTGCTGCCCGATCCGGAACCGCTCGACGAGTCCGCGGGCGCGGGGGAGATGACGGAGGTCCTCGAGCGGTACCGCGCCGCGCACGGTCCCGGCCGGGTCCTGTACCTCCTCGACAGCTCCGGTTCGATGGCCGGCCTCTGGAAGGGCCCGAGCGGTGGTCCCGGCCTGCTGAAGCAGTCCCTGGGCGGGCTCGGCGGGAAGGACGAGTACGCCGTATGGGGTGTCTCGGGAACCTCCGGCGACCGCCGCTACGAGACCGTGCTCCCCTTCGGCCCGCACACCCGCAAGGAGGCCGAGCGCGCCGTCGACACCCGCGCGGAGGTCCGCGACGCCCAGGCCGACCCGCACGCCGCGCTGCTCGCCGCGCTCGACGAGATGGCGGAACTCGGCACCGCCGACGACCGTCCCCAGCTCATCGTCCACATCACCGACGGCGAGGACGACAACGCGCTGACCGCCGGGAACCTCGACGACGTCCTGACCCGCGCCCGCTCGGCGAAGATCCCGGTGGCCACGGTCTCCCTGGACTCCGCCGGCTGCGATCCCACCGCACCGGCGGCGCGTATCGCCATCGCGAGCGGCGGCCGCTGCCTGGACGCCGGCGACGACCTCGGCGCGGCCCTGACGGACGAGGTGGCCCGCACCGGAATGGGAGAGGACTGATGGGCCGAGGACGCCGACTGCTCGCCGCTGCCCTGTTGCTGACCGTCACCGCCTGCACCTCGGGAACCGCGACCCCCGCCGCCTCCCCTCCCGACGTGGCGGGGGACATCGTGGTCGCCGGAGGGCGCGATGTGACCGGGCAGAACGGGATCCGGCAGCAACTCATCGACGACTGGAACGAGCGGGAGAAGAAGGCGAACTCCGGGTACCGTGCCCGCCTCGTCGAGCTGCCGGGCAGCGCCGACGAACAGCGCAGCCAGCTGCTCGGCGCCCTGCAGTCCGGCAGCGCGGCCTACGACGTCGTCAACCTCGATGTGACATGGGTACCGGAGTTCGCCGCGGCCGGGCTGATCCGCCCGCTGCCCCAGGGCGTGCTCGAAGGCGATCACATCGAGTCCGTGGCGGAAACGGCCCGTTGGGGCGAGAAGGTGTACGCGGTGCCGTTCAACAGTGACGTCGGGCTGCTCTACTACCGCCGCGATCTGCTCAAGGCGGCCGGTGTCCAGCGGACCGACCTGAGCGCGGGGCTCGACTGGGGGCAGCTGGAGGACCTGATCGAGGAGATCGACGAGCATCCCGCCGTGGGCGCCTACCAGAAGGGCTGGACCACACAGCTCGCCCCCTACGAGGGCCGTACGGTCAACGGGGTCGAGGCGTTCGCGTCGGCGACGAAGGACTTCCACTTCACCGACGCCGACGGCCACTACGACGCCGACGTCGACCAATTGACCGACGGGGTCGCCGAACTGCGCCGCCGTACCGAGTCCCCGTACACCCTTCAGGACGCCGTCCACTCCGACGAGGCCGACTCCCTGAGCGACTTCGCCGACGGCCGCACCGCGTTCCTGCGCCACTGGCCGTACGCCTACCGCACCCTCCACCAGTCCTTCACCGAGCAGCAGTTGGGCGTCGCCCCGCTGCCCGGCCGGGCGGTGCTCGGCGGCCAGAACCTCGCGGTGACCGAGGGCTCGCAGCGGGCGCTGAAGGCGATCGAGCTGATCAGGTACCTCACCGGCCCTCAGAGCGAACGCTGTCTGCTGGACGCGGGGTTCGCGGCGACCCGCACCTCGGCCTACACCGAGGACGTCCACTGCCCCCTGGACCCCGCGGCCCCCTCCCCCTCCGCCTCGCCCACCGGTGAGCGGGCCGACCGCATGCCCCGCGACGGCGAGGGCCGCCCCCGCTACGCCCGCACCATCCTGCTCCCCGCCCTCCAGGACGCGGTCCAGCGCCCGCGCACCCCGCTCTACGGAGCCTTCACCCAGACCTTCACGGCACAGCTGGGCCCGCTCCTGGGCGATCGCCCGCCGGGTGACGCGGAGCTGGCGGCGGCGCTGGACGCGGCACTGAAGAAGGCGTTGCCGGACTAGAGCGCCCTACCGGACCAGATGGCTGAGCGCGCCCGCCACCAGCGTCCGCACCCCCGGCCCCACCACCGACAGGTCGGGCGCGAAGTGCGGGCTGTGGTTGCTCGGCAGCGCGTCCAGGCGGGCCGGCAGGTCGTCGCCGCCCGGCGCCGCGTCCCAGACCTCGGCCGGGGTGGTGGTCACGAACCAGTAGGAGTAGGGCTGTCCGTCCGCCGCCAGCAGGGAGAAGTCCTCGCTGCCCATCGCCGGGCCGGGATCGAACACCGTGCCCTCGCCGAACACCTCGCGGTGCACGTCCGCGACCCGGCGGTCGGTCTCCGCGTCGTTCACGGTCAGCGGATAGGACCCGCCCAGGATCACCTCCGGCTCGCGCGGGCACCCCGCGGCCCGGCACTCCCCCTCGGCGATCCGGCGGATCGCGGCGAGCATCCGGTCGCGTACCGCCTCCGACTGGGTGCGCAGGTTGAGGGAGATCCGGGCGGTGGACGGGATGATGTTGGCCGCCGTGCCCGCCTCGATCCGTCCGACCGTCAGCACCGCGGACTCACGGGGCGGCACCTCCCGGCTCACCACCGTCTGGAGGCGGGTGACGATGTACGCCGCCGTCACCACCGGATCCACGGTCGTCTCCGGCCGCGAGCCGTGCCCGCCCCGCCCGTGCACCACGATGTCGACGTCGGTGGTGGCCGACATGATCAGCCCGGGAACGTGCGGATACAGCCCCGCGGGCCCCGGCACCGCATGCTGCCCGAGCAGTACGACGGGGCGCGGCACGCGCGCGTACAGCCCGTCCGCGACCATCGCCGCCGCCCCGCCGCCGCTCTCCTCGGCGGGCTGTCCGATCACCACCAGGGTCCCGGACCAGGTGTCCCGTCCCGCCGCCAACACCTGGGCCGCGCCGGTCAGCCAGGTCATGTGCAGGTCGTGCCCGCAGGCGTGCATCACCCCGGGGGCCTCGGAGGCGTACGGCAGTCCGGTCTCCTCCTGGACCGGCAGCGCGTCCATGTCGGCGCGCAGCAGGACCACGGGTCCGTCCCCGCCCCGCAGCACCCCGGCGACTCCGGTGCCGCCGATGCCCTCGGCGGTGTCGTACCCCGCCTTCCTCAGCCGCTCGGCGAACCGCGCGGCGGTGCGGTGCTCCCGGCCGGAGAGCTCGGGGTGGCGGTGCAGGTCCCGGTAGAGGTCCTCCAGTTCCGGGACCGGGAGGTCGGCGGTGAGGTCCAGCGCGGTACGGGCGGCTGTGGAGGTCATGGGGGGCAATCTATGCCGGGGTCCCGCCGTGGAACCTTTTCCGGGGCGGGGCCGTTTCCGGGGTGAGATCGATCAGACGAGTACCGAGGTGACGGCAATGGCACTGTTCGACCGGCTCAAGGACCAGGCCAAGAGCTTGCAGCAGCAGGCGCAGGGCGGGCGCGGCACGACCGGGGGACACGGCTCGCAGACCGGATCGCGCGCGGGCTCGCACGGTGGATCGGGCGGTGGCTCCCGCGCCCAGCTGGTGGGCCTGCTGAAGAACCAGCTCGGCTCGATCAAGACCGAGCTGAAGAGCGGTGCGTACCGGGACGCGAGCATGGCGATGTGCGCGCTGGTCGCGGCGGCCGACGGTCATGTGGACGCGTCCGAGATGCAGCAGATGGAGCAGATGATCCTCAGCAACGAGGTGCTGCAGAACTTCCCGCCGGAGCAGCTGCGCACGCGCTTCCACAAGCACGTGGAGCAGCTCACCCGCAACTTCCCGCAGGGGAAGGCCGAGGCGATGCAGGACATCGCCAAGGCCGCCAAGAAGCCGACCGAGGCGCGGGCCGTGATCCAGACCGGCATCGTCATCGCCGGTGCCGACGGGCACTTCTCCCAGGCGGAGCAGATGGTCCTCCGGGAGGCCTGCGCGGCACTGGGGCTGAACCCCGCGGAGTTCCAGCTCTGAACTAGGCCTTGTCGGGCCTAGCCCCGCCGGGCGTGCCCGGCCTGCTCCACCTGCTCCACATGGTCGGCCCGGTGGTCCTCCGCGGCCTTCGCGGGTCCCGCGTTGGCCGCCAGGACCAGGGCCGCCACCGCGACCACGGCGGCGATGACGCTCCTCACGAAACGCTCGGTGGTGCTGGTGCGTTCGAGCACGACGACCTCGCAGCGACGACAGATGCAACAGCAACAACAGCAGCAACGTATTAAGCAGGCTTAATACGCCGTTTAACCTAGAGCCCGGCGTTGCCCAACGGCAAGAGGCGCAGGGGGAGTTGGGTCATGGTTGAACGTGACGATCCGGAGACCATCGGGCGAAGAGTCCAGCAGCTGCGCGTCGAACGGGGCCTCACCCAGCGGCAGGTCGCCGAGCCCGCCTACAGCGCCGCCTATGTCTCCACCCTGGAGGCGGGCCGCGTCAGGCCCTCCGACCAGGCCCTGCGGCATCTCGCCGAACGGCTCGGCGTCGAGGTCGACGAGCTCGCCACCGGCCGGCCCGCCCGTCTCGTCACCGATCTGCGGCTGCGGATCGTCGAGGCCCAGCGCACCCTCGCCACCGGCGAGGCCGAGGAGGCGGCCCGGCAGTACGCCGCACTGCTGGCGGAGGCGGACGCCCTGCGGCTCGTCGAGGTGCGGGCCGCCGCCCTGCTCGGGCTCGGGGAGTGCGCCGTCGAGACCGGTGAGCTCGTCGAAGGACGGCAGTACTTCGAACGGGCCGAGCAGACGCTGGCCGACGCCCCCCTGCCCGCCCGCGTCCCCGCCCTCCGAGGCCGCGCCCTGGCCCACTACCTCGCCGGTGAACTCCGCTACGCCGTCTACCTCCTGGAGTCCACCCTCGACGAACTCAACCGCGGCGGACTGCACGATCCCGACGCGCTGCTCCTCCTCTACGCCAGCATCATCGGGCCCTACATGGACATGGGCGCCCACGCCCGAGCCGCCCAGGCCGCCGAGTTCGCGCTCGCCCTCGCCCCGCAGGCCGGCGACCCCGCCCTCGTGGCCCGGATGCACCGGTCCGTCGCCCGCACCCTCATCGCCGAGGGCCGGGTCGCCGAGGCCGACGCCTCGCTCGCGAAGGCGGCCGAGCTGTACCGCCGGCTCCAGCTGCGCACCGAGCTGGCCAACTGCCACTGGATGCGCGGGTACGTGTACGCGCAGAACAACGAACTGGAGCGCGCCGAGGGCGAGTTGAGGCAGGCCCTCACCATGCTCTCCGCCTCCCGGGCCGCCCTCTACAGCAGCCAGGCCGCCGTCGAGCTGGCCGACGTACTGCACCGGCGCGGCAAGTCCGACGAGGCCGCCGCCCTGCTCCAGGACGTGCTCGGAGACCTGTCCTCGGAGCGCGGCGCCGTCCACTCCGCCGCCGCGCACCGGCTGCTCGGCATCATCGCCGAGGACGCCCGCGACCCGGAGGCGGCCGAGGAGCACTACGTGCGGGCGCTGAGCCTGCTGGAACGGGCGGGGGCCGCCGGCGACCTGGCCGACCTGTGCCGGCTGCTGGGGGACCTGCTGCGCCGGGAGGGGCGGGTGGAGGCGGCCCTGGACGCCTACCGGACGGGCCTCGGGCACCGTACGGCCCCCGGCACCACCACCCTCGGGCCGGCGCCCGCACAGCCTCCTCTATGACCCTTGCGATCCTGCGCACAGGGCTCACCGGTTAGCCTGCGCGGGGACGAGAGGGCCGGTGTGGAGAACCAGCGGAGTGTGGTCGACGGGCTGCGGTTCGTCGTGCGCGCGTTCGTCTACGCCGTCCTCGGCGGGGCCGCGCTGCTCGCCATCGCGACCGTCGCCTCCGTGCTCGGGCCCACCCTCGCCCTCGACCTCTACACCCCGCCCGTCGCCGCCTGGTGGACCGTCTTCACGGCGATCACCGTCCAGGGGGTGCCGTTCCTGCTGCTGGGGACGGTCGTCTCGGCGGCCATCGGCGCGTTCGTGCCGGAGCGGGTCTTCACCCGACTGCTGCCCCGCAACCAGGCCCTCGCCGTGCCGCTCGCCGGGGCCGCCGGGGTCGTCCTGCCCGGTTGCGAGTGCGCCTCCGTGCCCGTGGCCGGGAGCCTGATGCGGCGCGGGGTCGCGCCCGCCGCCGCCCTCGCCTTCCTGCTCTCCGCGCCCGCGATCAACCCCGTCGTGCTCGTCGCCACGTCGATCGCCTTCCCGGCCCGGCCGGAGATGGTGCTGGGGCGGCTCGTCGCCTCGCTGGCGACGGCCGTGGTGATGGGGTGGCTGTGGGCGCGGTTCGGGAAGGAGGAGTGGCTGCGGCTTCCCCAGAGGCACGCTCCCGAGGCCCGGGGGATCAAGGCCTTCGGCGTTGGGCTCCAGCACGACTTCCTGCACGCGGGCGGGTTCCTCGTGCTCGGCGCGGCGGCCGCCGCCACCTTCAACATCGTCGTACCCCGCTCCGTGCTGGACGTCTTCACCGGTTCCGCCTGGCTGTCGGTGCTGCTGCTGGCCGTCCTCGCGGTCGTGCTGTGCGTGTGCAGCGAGGCCGACGCGTTCGTCGCGGCCTCGCTGAGCGGGTTCTCGCCCACCGCGCGGCTCGCGTTCATGGTGGTGGGGCCGATGGTCGACCTGAAGCTGATCGCCCTCCAGGCGGGCACCTTCGGGCGGGCCTTCGCGGTGCGGTTCTCCGCCGTGACGTGGGTGGTGGCCGTGATGAGCAGTGTGCTCGTGGGGTGGTGGCTGCTGTGAGGCGGTACGGGCCGGCCCTGCTGCTGGTGCTCGTCGGGGCGGCGATCCTGCGGATCTCGGCGTTCAGCGCGCTCTACCTGCGGTATGTGCAGGCCGGGCTGAGGCCGTATCTGATCGTCTCGGGCGCGGCGCTCGTGCTGCTGGGGATCGCCATGGCGGTCGTACGGCACGCGGCGGACGACGCCCATGACGACGACGGCGATCCCCACGAGCACGGCCACGCCCACCACGGCCCCCGGGTCGCCTGGCTCCTCACCCTCCCCGCCCTCGCCCTGCTGCTCTTCCCGCCCCCCGCCCTCGGCTCCTACAGCGCCGAGCGCGAGGCGGCCCAGCGGGCGGCGCAGGGCGTCGGGGTCTTTCCGGCGCTGCCCGCCGGGGACCCGGTGGAGCTCGGCGTCGGCGAGTTCTCCTCCCGGGCGATCTACGACAGCGGGCGGTCGCTGAAGGGCCGTACCGTGCGGATGACCGGGTTCGTGACCCACGGCGACGACGGGACCTGGTACGTCACCCGGCTCCTCGTCTCCTGCTGTGCCGCCGACGCCAGCACCAGCAAGGCCGAGATCCGCGGCGCCGACGCGCTGCCCGCCGACACCTGGGTCACCGTCACCGGCACCTGGCACCCCGAGGGAAAGCTCGGCACGGACGCGGCGTGGCCGCCGGTGCTGGACGCGACGTCGGTCGAGCGGGTCGCGCAGCCGGCGGATCCGTACGAGAAGAGGTGAGGGTGAGGGAACGGCCACCGTCCTGGTGGCCGCTCCCTCCGCGAGGACGCACGGCTCCCCTGCGTGGTCCTCGCCGGTGATCCCCGTTCCCGCGCGGAGCGGCGGGAGACGCTCCGCATCGGCGTCGCGGGCACGGGGACGCGGACCGGGGCCTCATGGTCCGGACGGCGTCCGCCGGCAGGCGGCACGCGTGGTCGCGGTCACGGGGGGGCCAGGGACATGAGCGGCTCCAGCACGGACGCACCACGTGGGCGGCCGCTTCCTGACTCGCCACCACCGAAGGTAGCGACTCGCCCGCGGATTGTGAAGACCGCTCCTCAGCCCTCGTATCGCAGGGAATCCGCCATGCTCCGCCGCGGTGGGGTACCCGCGTCGAGAACGTACGCCGGCGACGGGTGAGCGACGGGCCGGCCGACGCGTTTCGTCCGACGGGCCAGGGGTAACCGGGGGGCGCGTGGAACGGGCGGACCACCGGTCACGGCTGCTGCTCCGGGTGAATCCGCGCCGCGCCCATGGACGACGACAGGCCACGCCGAGCGAAGGAGGCGGGGGCCGTGGGCCCCAGCAACGACCGCAGCGGAGCATCCGGCGACGGCCGCGGTCCGTACGGGGCGTCGGGCAGGGACCCCGGAACACCCGCACGGGACGCGGACCGCGACCAGGTGCGTGCCGTCGATGTGATCGCCGACCGGGTCCGGGGGGCGGGACCCGGCGAGATGCCCGACCGGCTGTGCGCGGTGGCGGTCGAGCTGCTGCCGGTGACCGGCGCGAGCGTGTCGCTGTCCGCCAACGGGATGCCCGTCCGGCTGAGCGCGAGCAACGAGCAGGCGGCCCGTGTCGGGGAGATCCAGGCCACCCTGGGCGACGGCCCCTGCCGGCACGCGGCCCGGCTCGGCGCCCCCGTGCTCGCCGCCGACCTCACCGACGGCCGGGACCCCGACCGCTGGCCGGTCTTCGCCCAGCAGGCGACGGCCGCCGGGGTGCAGGCGGTGTACTCGATCCCGCTGGGCAACGACGCCGTGTGCGTGGGCACCCTCGACCTCTACCGCGACACCCCCCGCGAGCTCAGCACCCGCGAGCTGCGCACCGCGCAACTGGTGGCCGGCGTGATCACCGTCGCGCTGATGGCACTGCCCCACGCGGAGGACGGGGGCTCCGGAGGAGAGGAACAGTGGCTGGGCGGTCTGGCCACCGACCATGACAAGGTCTACCAGGCCATCGGCATGATCATGGCGCAGCTCGGGGTCGACGAGGACGAGGCGCTGGCCCGGCTGCGGGCCCACGCCTTCGCACACAGCCGCACCGCCCTGGAGGTCGCGCACGCTGTGGTGTCGCACAGGCAGAGGTTCGACCGCGACTGAGCGCTCCGCTGGAAGTGCCGCGATGAGGCCGTCGGCCGGCTGCGGCACCGTCGTGGCGGGTCGCGCGGTTCCCCGCGCCTCTTCGCGGCGGACTTCGTCCGCCCCGCTCAGACCTCCACGCGGGCCTGCTTGCGTACGTCCGTCAGGCGCTTGGCGCCCAGTTCCGCGACCCCCTGGGTGATCTCGGCGTACACGTCGCCCAGGCCGCCGTTGGTGAGGACGATCGTGTCGTCGCCGATGCGGACGGCGGCGACGTCCAGGGTGAGCGTGGTCTCCTCGCCGTCCGCGCCCTCGCCGTTCAGCGTGAGCCGCAGGGACTGCCGGGAGTCCCCGATCTCCGGCAGCGGCGCCTCGGTGACCTCGGCCTTCTGGACGGCTCCGGTGGCGGTGGCGGCCGTGAACCGCCCGCACTTCTTGGGCATGGTCTTCAGCCAGGCCAGCGTCCGGTCCACGTCCGCGGGGCGGTCGGCGACGACCTGGTGGTGCAGCTGGGCGTCGTTCCAGGTGTCGTCCAGGCCCGTCCTCGCCCGTACCTGGGCGTCCGCGCCGAAGAACTCCTCGGTGTAGAGGGTGTCCAGCAGCCGCTGGCAGTCGGGTGCGTTCGCGGTGGCCTTGAGGAGCCCGTCCCGCCAGGTCGCGGCGCCCTCGGTCATGGTCCAGGGCTCGCCGAGGTCGGCGTCGGTGATCAGGGCGGCCTGGGCCTGGGCCGGGGTGAGGGCGGGGACCGTGGCGGGGGACGGGGGCGCGGTGGTGGGGGCGGCCGAGGCCGTGGTGGGGGAGGCGGAGCGCTGCTTGGCGGGGAGCGCCTTGTCCGTGGCGATGGCGGAGCAGGCGGTCGTGGCGAGGAGGGCGGCCAGCGGGAGGGCGAGGAGAGGGCGGCTCATAGGTCCACGGGAGCACCGCGAGGCAGGAGGCACCACCGCTCCGGGCTGTATGGGTTACGGGCGTTGGTGCCGAGGGGGTTGTTTCCGGAACCTCGCGCTGTGCGGGGGCGATGACGGTTCGTCACGGGAGGCGGTGCGCCTGTGCCGATCCGGCCGGATCACTGGCCGGTAATCACCCTTTCGGTTCGTGATCATGCGGTGACAGAATACTTGTTCGATAAACGTCCCGTGTCATGGGACTGGATCACAGGGGGTGGGAGAGTGGCTGGACGCCGTCCAGGACTCGTAGGCAGAACCGGCTTGGCGTTCGCGTTGGCCGTATCGCTCGGTGTCGCCGGGGGTGGCGCGCAGGCCGGCGCGAGCCCGATACCGATATGTCCGACCGCGGACGAGCTGTCGGTGTACGAATTGCCGGCCGGTCTGAACGTGCGCACCTGCGATGTGGAAGGTGTCGTCGTCACCTATGACGGCACCGGAATAGAGATGCCGGAGACCGACACCGCGGTGAGTATCGACGCGCTGTCCGAAGACGGTACGGAGCACGGATTCACGCTGATCGTCGCTGCGGACGGCAAGGTCTCCTACGACCTGTCCACGGCCAACACGGAGTCGCCCACCGCGGGCGCGGACCGTGCCGATGTCGTGAGCCCGCGGCTGACGCCGGGGGATCTGACAGCGGAATCGGACTCACCGGTGTCCGAGCCGCCCGCGCCCGACGGCCTCGAAGTGGCCGAGGTGGACGCGGCGAGCTCCCCCGGCGAGTGCCAGGACGGCGCCTACTCGACGCTGGACCGGAAGGAGTACGGCATCTACAACTGGTACCTCGGGGACGGGGCCTATCCCGCGGGCATGACCCACCTCCAGGCGCTGGAGTACTTCGAAAGCTCCATCGGACGGATCACGGCCAGCACCAACAACTGTGGCCTGACCGACCAAGTACCCGCCAAGTATCACTACGCGGGCACGACCACGTACGAAGCGGACATAAGCAACCACGGGACGTGTACCGCCCGGGATGGCAAGAGCACGTGGGACGCCGGTGACCTGGCCGCCGGGACCGTCGCCTCGACCTGCGCGCACACATGGCCCAACCCGGCCGGCAAGAACGACCTCCGGGAAGCGGACGTGAGGTTCAACATCGCGGACTTCGACTTCACGAAGAATCCGACGAACACCTGCTACGGCCTGTACCACGATGTTCTCAACACGGGCACGCACGAGGCCGGTCATGTCTTCGGTCTGGGCCACGTGGGTTCCGGGCATTCCAATCTCACGATGTACACCAAGGCGGACCGCTGCGAAGTGAAGAAGAGGACACTCGGTAAGGGCGACGTCATGGGGCTTCGCAGCCTCTACTAGGGAGACTCCATGAGCTGGGTCGGACGGCATGCGATTGCGGCGGGACTGGCAGCCGTGGCGTTCACCGCGGTCGGGTGCGGATCAGAAGGTTCAGAAGGTGCCGCCGCGAAGGGCGAGAGTCTGTGCGCGAGCGACGTCCTCTACGAAGGCCGCACGTACATAAAGCTCCCGGATGTCGAGGTCAAGGTCGGACAGAAGGTCGGCACCGCCACGAGTCCGCCGTGCCGTGACACCAATGACCAGGCCGCCGAAGTGCCGGAGTCCTCGGAGAACGCCTATGCGGTGAGCGGCGTTTCTCCGGACGTGGTCATCGCGATCGGGTCCTCTCCTGAACAGGCGGAGGCCTTCAGGGTCCTCCGCTCCGACAAGAAGATTCCGCCCGAGGTGCGGAAGTTGATCGACGGATCGTGAGCCGGGGCGTGGAAAAGGGCTTCGCCCGGCCCGCGCCTCCCTGCTACGGTCCCGCCATGAAGCGCGCCAACCCGTCTGCCACGACGACGCCGGACCACGTCCCGGCGCGCTGACCCATGAGCTGACGCGAACCCCGGGGCGAGTGCCCCGGGGTTCTGTGCTGTCCGGTGGCCTCGCCCTCTCACCGAGAGGAAACCGCCATGTCCGACCACCGCCGCCTGGGCCGAGAGCTCGACCTGTTCGACACCGACCCCCTGATGGGCGCGGGGCTGCCGTACTGGCTCCCGGACGGGGCCGTCGTACGGCACACCCTGGAGGAGTACGTCCGTGAGGCCGAGCGGGCCGGCGGCTACCGGCACGTGTACTCGCCCGTGCTGGGCAAACGGGAGCTGTACGAGATCTCCGGGCACTGGGACCACTACAGCGAGGACATGTTCCCGCCCATGGACCTGGGCAGCGAGCAGGTCGTGCTGCGCCCCAGCCTCTGTCCCCACCACGCCCTCATCTACCGCTCCCGCTCGCACAGTTACCGCGAACTCCCCCTCCGAATGGCGGAGTTGGGAGGTATGTACCGCTCCGAGCTGTCCGGCGTGCTCGGCGGACTGACCCGGGTCCGGGCCATCCAGCTCAACGACGCCCATATCTTCTGCACCCTGGAGCAGGCCGTCGACGAGGCCCGCGCCGCCCTCGGCCTGATCCGCCGCGCCTACGCCGACCTCGGCATCCGGGCCGCCCGGTACCGGCTGTCGCTGCCCGGGGAGGGCAACAAGTACGTGGCGGACCCGGACCTGTGGAAGCGGGCCACCGCCCTGCTGGAGCAGGTCCTCGACGGGGTCGAGTACGAGGCGGTGGAGGGCGAGGCGGCCTTCTACGGGCCGAAGATCGACGTGCAGATCACCGACCGGGCCGGCCGCGAGTCCACCCTGTCCACCGTGCAGATCGACTTCCACCAGCCCGAACGCTTCGACCTGCACTACATCGGCGCCGACGGGGCCAAGCACCGGCCGGTCATGGTGCACCGCAGCGTCATCGGCAGCGTGGAGCGGGCGGTCGCGCATCTCATCGAGGAGCACGGCGGGGCGTTCCCGGCCTGGCTGGCACCGGTGCAGCTGGTCGTGCTGCCCGTGTCGGAGGAGCAGCACGACCAGGCGGACCAGGTCGTCCGCCGGGCCCTCGGCCGCGGACTGCGGGCCGAACTCGCCGGTCCCGACCACGGCACCCTCGGCGCCCGCATCCGCGCGGCTCGGCTCGCGCCGTACGTCGCGGTGATCGGTGCGCGGGAGGCCGACGGCGACCTGGCCGCCGTACGGCTGCGTGACGGGCGCCGGCCGGGGGCCGTGCCGGTGGCGGAACTGCTGCGGCGCGTGGGGGCGGTGGTCGAAGGCCGCGGGGCTGAACTGTGGGCGGCTGCGTAAGGTCGGTCCCGACGGAAGGAGTCCATCGTGACCGCCCACCCCATTCCCGTGATCATCGACTGCGACACCGGTGTCGACGACGCCCTGGCCCTGCTGTTCGCCGTACGTCACCCGGGCCTCGACGTGCGGGCGATCACCTGCGTGGCCGGGAACACCGATGTCGACGGTGTCGTACGCAACACCCTGACCGTCCTGGAGCAGGCCGGGGCCGGTGACATCCCCGTCGCGCGGGGTGCCGAACGGCCGTTGGTCGAGCCCGCCCGGTCGGCGAAGCATGTGCACGGGCAGGACGGGATGGGCGACCTCGGGCTGCCCGCGCCGACCCGGCGGCCAGTCGACGTGGACGCGGTGACGCTGCTGCGCCGCGAGATCCTGGCGTCGCCGCGGCCGGTGACGCTCATTCCGACGGCGCCGCTGACGAACATCGCGCTGCTGCTGCGGACCCATCCCGAGGTGGTGCGGAACATCGAGCGCATCGTGTTCATGGGTGGGGCGGTGGCGACGGGGAACGCGACGCCGGTCGCCGAGTTCAACGTGTGGCACGACCCCGAGGCGGCGGCGGTGCTGCTGACCGCGGGGGTGCCGATCACCATGTACGGGCTCGATGTGTTCAAGCGCGTGCTGGTGCCCGTGGCGGATGTGCAGCGGCTGCGGGCGAGTGCGGAGCCGCGGCTGCGGATGGCGGGCGAGTTGCTGGCCCACCGCGATCCGGCGACGTCCGGCGATCCCACGCCCACGGGAGGTCTGGGGGACGCTGGGGCGGTGTGCGCGGTGGTGGACCCGGGCGGGCTCGGTACGGAGCTGCTTCCCGTCGAGGTGAGCCTGGCGCCGGGGGCGACCCGGGGGCAGACCGTCGTCGACCGCCGGCCACGGCCCGGGGAGGCCGAGATCCACGAGGGCGAGCGCGAACTGACCCTGGTGGATGTGGGGTTGGACGTGGATGTGGAGCGGTACGTGAAGCTGTGGCTGTCGGTGGTGGAGGGCGAGTAGGTGGTGACGTGGCTGCCGGCCCGTGCGGGCCTGTCGCGCGGTGCCCCGCGCCCCTGAAGGGCGCGGGGCACCGCGTTTCGTCACTACGCGCGCGTCGCCTTGCGACGGCGGGTCGCCAGGACGATGCCCGCGCCGCCGGCCAGCAGGACGGCCGCGCCGATGGCGATCGGGCCGGTCGCGCTGGAGCCGCCGGTCTCGGCGAGGTCGTCACCGCCGCCGCCGTTCGGGGTGGCTGCGGGGGCCGTGGTGGACGCCGAGGGGGACGGGCTGTCCGTCGAGGGGGTCTCGGAGGCCGGAGGCGTGGACTCGGAGGCCGGGGGAGTCGACTCGGAGGCCGGCGGGGTCGACTCGGACGCCGGGGGAGTCGTCTCGGCGGGCGGGGTCGCCGGAGGCGTGGTCTGCGTCGTCGAGCAGTCCTTCGTGCCGCCGTTCCAGGCCGCGATCAGCTTGTCCTTGATGACCGGGCGGTCCGGGCCCTTGGGCAGCTCACCGTGGGTGAAGCCGTCCTTGGCGTCGAGGTTGCCGTCGAACTTCGTGGCGCCCCGGTAGAGGTCGATCTGCGCGTAGCAGCCGGCGTCGGGCACCGCGATGTCGAGGGAGTCGCTCTGGCCCTGCTTGACGGTCACCGTGTCGAAGTCGACGAAGATCTGCTCGCCGGAGGTCGCGAAGGTCGGACCGTGGGCGATGTAGGACGCCAGCGAGGCCGTGCAGGTGGCCGCGTCCTGGGCCGCGCGGACCTTGATGTGGACCTTGCCGTCCTCGGTCGGCTTGAGGTTCTGGTCGTCCACCTTGACCGAGTCGAAGAAGTTGACCCCGTCCAGGGAGAACTGGCAGCGGTCGGTCCCGGTCTCCGTACCCGCGCCCGTCCCGGGCTTGTAGGTACCGCCGTGGTTCCAGCCGTCGCCGCCGGGCCCGGTGGCCCAGGCGGCGGATGCGCCCGAGGCGCAGAGGGCGAGCGTCGCGGCGCCCGTCCCCAGCAGGCGGCGCACAGTGACACGTCTCGCTATGGACATGCGTATCCCATCAGGATGGAGTGATCCGAAAACGCCGAGGGCACAGAAAAGCACCCGGCAACACTGGGCTCATTGGTCACATGCGCCACAGCTGCGGACATCGTGGATCTCGCTGCCAAGGGGTGTCAACCTGCGGGAATGCAAGGTCTGTTCATCGGCCATCACAATTTCACCACACAAGGAACAGACCGCTCCGCACGGAGGGGAGGTTCGTCACTCCACAGGTGTGGACAGATTCCCCTTTGTTCGTCTTTGCCGTACGCACAGAGCACTCAGGAGATCGTGTGACCCCCGACCTCTCGTCCAGGGACCCGAACTGGTGGCGGCAGGCTGTCGTCTACCAGGTCTACCCCCGAAGCTTCGGCGACGCCGACGGCGACGGGCTCGGTGACATCAGAGGCGTCACCGAGCGGCTCACACATCTGAGCGGCCTCGGCGTCGACGCCCTGTGGCTGAGCCCGTTCTATCCGTCCGAGCTGGCAGACGGCGGCTACGACGTCGCCGACTACCGGGACGTCGACCCCCGCCTGGGCACCCTCGACGACTTCGACGCCATGGTCGCCGAGGCCCACCGTCTCGGCCTGAAGGTCATCGTCGACCTCGTCCCCAACCACAGCTCCCACCAGCACGTATGGTTCCAGGAGGCGCTCGCCGCCGGGCCCGGCTCGGCCGCCCGCGAGCGGTACGTCTTCCGGGACGGACGCGGTGCGCACGGGGAACTTCCGCCCACCGACTGGCAGTCCGTGTTCGGCGGCAGCGCCTGGAAGCGGGTACCGGACGGACAGTGGTATCTGCACCTGTTCACGCCCGAGCAGCCCGACTTCAACTGGGGCCACGAAGAGGTCCGCGCCGACTTCCGCACCACCCTGCGCTTCTGGTCCGACCGGGGTGTCGACGGCTTCCGCGTCGACGTGGCCCACGCCCTGGCCAAGGACCTCGCCGAGCCGCTGCGCGACCTCGGGGCGCCCGAACTGAGCGGCGAGCAGGCGCTGACCGAGTTCCCGCCCGGCACCCACCCCTTCTTCGACCGCGACGAGGTCCACGAGATCTACCGCGACTGGCGGGGGGTCTTCGACTCCTACCGCCCGCCCCGCATGGCGGTCGCCGAGGCCTGGGTCCCGGGCGCGGACCGGCGCGCGCAGTACGCCCGCCCCGAGGAGCTCGGCCAGGCCTTCAACTTCGCCTACCTGCTCGCGGGCTGGAACGCGGCGGAACTCCGCCAGGTCATCGTCGACTCCCTCGCCGGCGCCCGCGCGGCCGGGGCCTCGGCCACCTGGGTGCTCTCCAACCACGACGTCGTACGCCACACCTCCCGCCTGATGCTCCCGCCGGGCACGGACGAGAACGCCTGGCTGCTCTCCGGCGGCCACGCACCGCACGTCGACACCGCCGAGGGGCTGCGCCGCGCTCGCGCCGCCACGCTCCTCATGCTGGCGCTGCCCGGATCCTCGTACGTCTACCAGGGCGAGGAACTCGGTCTGCCCGAGGTCGCCGACCTGCCCGTCGAGGTGCTCCAGGACCCGATCTGGGAGCAGACGGGACGCGTCCGCAAGGGCCGCGACGGCTGCCGGGTGCCGCTGCCGTGGACCCGGACCGGGCCGTCGTACGGCTTCGGCGCGGGCGGGGCCTGGCTGCCGCAGCCGGAGAGCTTCGCGCAGTACGCCGTCGAGGCGCAGGACGGCACCGAGGGCTCCACCCTGGAGCTGTACCGCGCCGCCCTGAAGCTGCGCCGCAAACTGCTGCAGGGCGAGGCGCTGACCTGGTCGGACGGGGCCGCCGACGGGGTGCTGGACTTCGTACGGCACGACGGATGGCGCTGTGTGGCCAATCTGTCCCCGGCGGCGGTGGAGCTGCCGCCGGGCGAAGTGCTGCTGGCCAGCGGCCCGTTGGAGGACGGGCTGCTGGCACCGGACACGACGGTCTGGCTGGCTTAGTCAGCCGATGGTGGGACTCGGGCTGGCGCCCGAGCTCGGGGTGCCGCCCGACTGTTCGCCCGGGATCGCGATCGGCGTGGACGTCGGGTTCGCCGGCGGGCTGAGCACGACCATCGGTTCGCCGGGCTGCGGCGCCGGCGGGGTCAGATCGGTGGTGGGCAGCTTGGGCGGGGTGGTCTGCTGGAAGAGGGCCTGGTCGAAGTTGACGAAGCCGGTCTTCTCCATGACCGTGATGTGGTCCAGGACCGTGTTGTTGGCCATGTCGGCCAACGAGCGCACCAGCGAGTTCTTCGTGGTGGAGCGGATCTTGGCGATCGTGTTGAAGATCGAACCGTGGGTCGTGCGCAGGATGTTCGCGAAGGTCGAATCGAACTCCCGGCCGTTGGCGGTCTGGATCTGGTTCACGAAGGACACCTGCTGCGGGCTCGCCACGTTGGGCAGGGTCACGTTGAGCATCGGGGCGATCTTGCGGCAGGCGGCGTCCAGGGCCGCGTGGCCGTCCAGGAGGTGCCGTCCCGCTTCCTTGACCTCCGGGGTCGTCCCCTTCTGCAGGGCGATGTTCCCCAGCGGGTACTCCCACAGGCCCGCCGCCCGCACCTTGACCACGAAGTCCCGGTCCTGCTCGGTGAGCGGACCCCACTGGGTCTGGGCGATGACCCGGTCCTGGGCGGTGGAGACCTTGTCGAAGCCGAGCATCGCGGGATAGGCGAGCGCGACCAGGGTCAGGCTGAGCGCACCGCCCACGAAGAGCGTGCCCGTGGCATTCCGCGAAAAGCGCACCGTGGCTCCTGTCCGATCGGGGTTGTCCGGACCTTCAGTACGGACGCGGAGCCACAGGTGTTCATGATGCGTGCGTCACTTCGCAGGTCGGCAACCCGTACGGACGCACAGCGCGAGCCCTGACCCCCGACGCCCCGTCAGAATCGGGGAATGAGCCGGAAGACAGCCGCCCTGGGTATCACCGCACTCACCCTCATCGCCTCGGCCTGGACGCCCGCCTCCGCGCACGGCGGCCGTGACCTCTGGGCCACCGTCACCATCGTGCCCGGACGTGAGGGCATCGTGGAGGCCGCCGGATACACCGGTCCCGCCCTCGGCGCCGGGTCACGGCTGACGTTCACCGCCCCCGCGGGCACCGAGGTCACCGGCACCCCCCTCGACGCCCACGGCTACCGCGGCGCGGTCGACACCGACGGCGACAGCGCCACGTACACCTACACGGGCACCACCAATGCCGGCGCCTGGCAGGAGCACACCTTCCCCTTCGTCCTCGCCGTTCCGGCCGACGCGGTGCCCGGCACCCGGCTGACCGGCTGCGCGATGCGGCTCACGGACGCGCGCGGCACCCGCAAGGACCACGGAACCTGCGCGGTGACCGTCGGCCTGCCCGAACCGACGCTGACCCGGCCCGAGTCCGGGGTGCCGCTCGGCGCGCGGCCGGAGATGGCCGGGACCGCGTATCCGGGGGCGCAGGTGACCGTGCGGCACGAGGACGCGCAGGACGAGGGGGTGACGGGCCAGGGGCCGGAGCCGGGGGCCGAGGTGTGCACCACGACGGCCGGCGCCGGCGGCCAGTGGTCCTGCCGGCCCGCCCTGCCGCTTCCCGCCGGTCCGGGACGGCTCCAGGTGACCGCCTCCCTCAACGGGGTCAGCGCGGTGAGCGAGCAGAAGAACGTCACGGTGGCGCCCGCCGCGCGGTGACGGGTCACGACGGGTTCGCGTGGGACACCCTGCGCAGCACCGTCGGATAGGGCAGGGCCGTGGCGAGCTCGCGCACCCGGGCCGCACACCGCCCGGCCTCGTCCGCGCGGCCCAGTACCGCCAGCGCCGTCGCCTGCGCGGTACGGGCCTCGCACTCGGTGACCGCCTCGCCCGCTCCGGCGGCCCGTACGGCCTCCTCCCCGGCGAGCCGGGCGGCGCGCGCGGCATCGCCGGCCGTGAGGTGGGCCCAGGCGGCGATGACGGGGACGCCGGTGCCGGACACGGTGGCCAGCAGGGCGAGGGCGCGGTCGGGGCGGACGTCGCGGAGCGCCAACTCGGCCTGGGCGGTGCGTACTTCGTATTCGGCCTGGTGGTCGGGGCGGCGGGCCACACAGTGGGCCGCGCGGGTCAGCAGTTCCCGGGGGTCGGGGAGCGCGAGGCGGGGGCCGCCGCGCAGCTGGACGCGGGCGAGGGCGGTGAGGGCGTACGGCAGGCACCAGCCGGAGTGGGCCTGGGCCTCGGCGACGGCGTCGGCGGCAAGTTCCGCGGCCTCGTCGCACTCGCCGAGCAGGAGGTGTATTTCGGCGAGGTTGGCACGTTCGAAGGCGGCGGCCTCCGGGTCTCCGCAGCGGTCGGCCAGGTCGAGGGCGCGGGTTCCGATGGCCAGTGCCTCGTGGAGCCGACCGGAACGGCGGGCGTGTTCCCGCAGGATCGAGAGCACCGTCATGACGAGTCGGGGGTCGCCGTGTGCCTCGGCGTGCGGGAGAGCTGCGTCGGCTGCGGTGCGGGCCTGCGGCAGGCGGTTGGTGAGGGCGAGGGCGGTGGATTGTTGGGCGAGGGCGCGGGCGAGGAGCGCGTGCGGGGTGGCCTCGCCGTTGTCGGGTGCGGGTGCATGGTGGCTGGTCGCGCAGTTCCCCGCGCCCCTAGGGGCGTCAGATTCACCGGCGCTTTGCTGTGCCGCACGTGCTGCCCTCAACGAACCCTCGTAGTCGCCTGTCACGAAGCACAGGACACCTCGCGCCATCCAGTGCGCCGCCACGGTCTCCGCAGATGTGCCATCGCCAGGTAGGTACGTGTCCAGCAGGGCGAACCCCTCCTCCGCCTCCCCCGTCCTGGCCAGCGTCTCCGCCAACTGGGCGGCGACCCGGACCTGTTCCTCCGCGCTGCCGTGTCTCCGCAGATCCGTCAGTGCCTCCCGCAGGACCCGTGCCGCGTCCTCGTGGCGGGCCATGCGGCGCAGGACGGCGGCGTGGTCGAGGCGGATGCGGGCGGCCTCGACGGCGACCGCGTCGAGGCGGGCGGTCAGTTCGCCGTAGTAGTGGTCGGCGGTGTCGTCGGCGCCCACGGCCGCGGCCCGGCGTGCCGCGAGGTGCAGATGGCCGGCGGCGCGCGGATCGTCGGCGCCCGTGAGGTGCGCGGCCACGGCGTCCACCGCGCCGGGACGGCGGCGCAGCAGCAGCTCGGCGTACGCGGTGTGCAGTCGGCGGCGCCGGGCGACCGAGAGGCGCTCCCGGCACACCAGCCGGATGAGCGGATGCCGGAAGCCCAGGCCGGGCACGGTCCGCCCGTCCGTCGGTACGGGCCGTTCCTCCAGTACGGCGGCGGCGAGCGCGGCGTCGATGCCGTCGGCCACCTCCGCCGTGGCGCCCGCGACCTCCTGCACCTCCGTCAGCGCCGCGACCCCGCCGCACGCCATGGCCACCGTCTCGATGACCTGGCAGGCGGCGGGGCTGAGGCGGGACAGGCGGTCGGCGACGAGGAGGCGGACGCCCTCCGGCGGGGTCAGGTCCTCGTACCCGGAGGTCCCGGGTGTCGCCTTGGCCAGTTCCACGGCGAACAGGGGGTGGCCGAGGGAGAGCTCCCAGACGCGTTCCAGGGTCGTGGAGTCGCCGTCGCCGCCCCTCGCGTCCGCCGCCAGCGTCAGGCAGTCGGTGCGGTCCAGGCGGGGCAGGTGGAGGCGGCGGGCCGTTCCCTGGCGGACGAGGGTGTCGAGGAGGGCGCGGCGCGGGTCCGGCTCGGGGAGGTCCTCGGGGCGGTACGTTGCCAGGAAGCGCACCTTCGCGGACCCCTGGGGGCGGCGGGCGAGGCGGCTCAGCAGGTGCAGCGACGCGGTGTCGGCCGTATGGACGTCGTCCAGCACCACCAGCACACCGCCCGGTGCCGCCGCCGAGGCCAGCAGGCCGCAGACGGCGGCGAAGATCCGTTCGCGTTCGTACTCGGGGCCGCCGCCGCGCCCGGGCGCCGGGCCGATCTGGCCCAGCGACGGCAGCAGCGCCGCCAGCTCGGGGTACTCCGCGCCCGCCCGGGCCCGTTCGGCCGCCGGACGGCCGGTCAGCCAGCCCTCCAAGGCCTCCACGAACAGGCCGTACGGCGCCTGTTCCGCCGTGTCGTGGCTCGCGCCCCACAGCACGGCCGCCCCGTCCGCCGCGGCCCGCCGTGCCGCCTCCGCGGCCAGCCGGGTCTTGCCGATGCCCGCCTCGCCGCCGACCACGGTCAGGGCGGGGCGGGTGGGGTCCAGGAGTCGTTCCAGTTCGGCGCGGCGGCCGACGAAGGGCGAGGCCGTGAGGGTGTCGAGGACGGCGGGCGGCGGTTTCGGAGCGGCGGGAGCGGGACGTCGTACGTCCGTCGTGGGGGTGCCCAGCGCCGCGCGGTGCAGCGCCTCGGTCTCGGGTCCCGGCCGGATGCCCCACTCGGTGTCCAGCGCGCGCCGGCACTGGTGGTACTGGGCGAGGGCGCGGCGCCGCATGCCCTGGTGGAGGTAGGCGCCGATCAGGACCCGGTGGGCGCGTTCCTCGGCGGCGCTGTCGGCGAGGATCCGGCGGGCGGTGGCCGCGGCCCGTTCCGTCTCGCCGTCCGCCAGGTACGCCTCGGCGAGGGTGAGCCGTACGGAGTCGCGCAGCGCGTCGAGCCGTTCACGCCGTGCCTCCACCCACGGGGTGTAGCGGTGCTCGGGGAGCAGCTCGCCGGTGAAGGCTTCGAGGGCGGCGGCCAGGTGGGCGGTGGTTCCGGTGCGCAGGGCCCGCTCGGCGAGGGTCTCGGCCTCGTCGGCGTCGATCCACACCGTGTCGGGCGCCAGCCGGAGCAGGGCGCCCTCGCCGATCAGGTACGAGGAGGGGGTGCGGGCGGTCAGCTCCGGCTCCAGGGCGCGGCGGGCGGCGTGCAGGGCGACGCGGAGGCTGCCGAGGGCGGCGGGGGTGCCGGCCGTGTCGGGCCAGCACATCTCGATGATCTCCTCGCGGTGTCTGACCCGGCCGGGGGAGACGGCCAGCAGTTCGACGAGGCGACGGGAGCTGGGGCGCGGCCAGCGATCGGCGACGGGAGCCCCGTCCGTGCGTTCGGTGCGGAAGCCGCCGAGCAGATACAGCCGCAGGACGGGCGGCGCCGGTCGGCGCACGGCACCGTCCGCCGTTTCCGCGTTTCTGCTGCTCATGTGGGGCGCACTCTAGCCCGGTTTCCTGTTTTGACCGGAATATGACCGGACAAACAAAATGTCCGGACATGTGAAATGCCCGGACGGATCACCGGAGGCCCCGCGGTGGGTGACCTCATCGGTCTCGCGGGGCTCCCGGCGTGTATCCCTACCCCCCACAGGAGGGATACGGCGGCTCCCGTCCCGAGGGGCATGACTCGGCCCTGCTCGTGGCCAATGTGTCGGAACAGGGCCGATGCGAGGGACTTTAGGCAGCGGGCGTTACTGGCGGATTACTGACCCATGGGGTTCGGAATGCGGACAATTACGTGCGTGATATCCCGTATTCCGTGGGCTCGTTGACGAAGCGTTGACCACTTCGCGGGAGATTCCAGACCCCTTTGCGGGAGAGTCGAAAGAAGGCCCGGCCCTAGATTCGGCGCATGCCCCCACACCCCCCTGCCACCCTTCCCGTGCTCCCCTACCGCAAGCCCACCAAGGGGCGCGACTACTGGGTCCTGGACGACGTCCTGCCCGACGCGGACGCCGTGCGGGAACGGTGTCTGGCCAAGGACGACTGGGTCGAGGGCTACCCGCACAAGCCGGAGGCATGGCCGGGGCTGCGGGCCATGCCGGGCCTCGAACCGGACGAACTGGCCCGCGTCGAGCGGCTGGTGCGGCAGGCCACCGGCGCCAAGGAGCTGTGGGTCCAGCGCACACCCGGCGGCGGCACCCTCAACCACAACTGCGTCCAGGTGGTCGGCGAGGGCGAGAGCACACCCCGCCCGCACACCGACTCGCGCAACCTGTGCCGGTACGCGGCGGTCCTCTACCTCAACCCCGGCGTCCCCAAGGACTGCGGGACCAGCTTCTACCGCCAGTCCCTGCCCGGCGGCCGACTCGGCGGCAACGTCGTACAGGCCCCGCACAACAACCTCGTCGACGCGCTCGGCACCCGGTTCGTGGCGCCCGACGCCTTCGAGGAGGACGTACGCGTGCCGCACCGGTACAACCGGCTGCTGCTCTACAGCGCCAACCTGGTGCACAGCGCGACCGGTTACTGCGGCGCCACCCTGGAGGAGAAGCGGATGACGGCGGTCTTCTTCTGGATGGCGTGAGCCATGGCGTGAGCCTTCGACGCGGGAGCCGGCGGCGGCCTCAGTAGCGGACCGCCCTGTCCACCTCCGCCTTCACCGCACCGGACAGATCGCGGTGGCTGCGGGCCGTCGCCTTCCCGGACCCGCCCGCCGGCACGTCGGAGACGGTCACCGCGACCGCGTCCAGGAGGGTGCCGTCGCCGTCGGTGAAGTTCACCTGCACCAGGAAGGACTTCTGCGAGCCCCCGGTGTTGGTCGCCGTGACCTCGGTCTCGGCGCGCCCGCCGGAAGTGGTGACCGTGCCGAGCTTCACGTCGCCCTTGACGTCGACGCCGTTCTTGACGTCGTCGAACCTCTCGCCGGCCTCCGCCGTCGCCGACGCGAACACGTCCGCGCCCTGCGACGCGGCGGACGCGGCCTTGCTCGCCACCGACGCGGGGGTGTCGTCGTCGGAGCAGCCGGTGAGGGCGGTGAGCGCGGTGAGTGCGGCGGCCGCCACCACCGCAACCGGTGCCGTGCGGTAGCCCGTCATATCGCCTCCAGGGTGCTGCGGATGCCTCCAGTGAAGATCGGCCCGCCCGCGCCCGCACCCCGGCTCTCACCCGTTCGGCCCTGCCCCCGTGGTGCCCGCCGGGGCCCGGGCAGATCGTCGGACCATGACTCAGCAACCGCATGCGACACCGTCCTCCTCGACACCGTCCTCCTCGACACCGCCCGTATGGGACAAGGACCACCAGCAGGCCGCGCCCACCCCCGCCGACATGCCGGCGGGCAGCGGGTTCGCGACCGGCGGGCTCGTCTTCGCCGGTGTCCTGATGCTGGTGAACGGAGTGATCGCGGTCCTTCAGGGCATCTCCGCGATCGCCACGGACGACGTCTACAACCGGATCGGCGACTACGTCTACAAGATCAGCCTCACCGGCTGGGGCGTCATCATGCTCGTCCTCGGCGTCGTCCTCCTGGCCGTCGGCTACGGCGTCCTCAAGGGCGCCTGGTGGGCCCGGATGACCGGCATCTTCCTGGCGTCGATGAGCATGGTCCTGCAGTTCCTGTTCCTGCCGTACGCCCCCGTCTGGTCCGGGATCATGGTCGGCGTCGGCTTCTTCGTGATCTGGGCCCTGGCGACGGCGCCCCACGTGCCTGGCCGCGGTAACGCCCCGGCGGGGCGCTGACCCGGTCCGGATCCCTGACGGCACAGGTGTGGAGGGGCTGCCCCGCGGGACAGCCCCTCCACGTCAGACCGTCACAGGTGTCCCAGGCCGCCGCTGCCGAAGGATCCGCTGGACCCTGGCAGCCAGCGCTTTCGCTGCTGGTCCTTGTTCCGTTTACCGCCGTGCTGGAGCTGATACGGCATGAGGCGCTCCCGCTCCGCGAGCGGGACCACGTTCGGCTCCCGCATCTCCCTGATCTCGCGGATCGCGCCGGTGCTGGGAAGTCTGGGCTGCTCGTCCGGGCGGGGCCTGACAAGTTCCCGGTCCTGCACCCGCATGCCGAACTGCACGGCCCAGATCAGTGCCCCGGCGATGAACGCACCACCGACGAAAGCGGCGATCACGTTGAGCACATCGCTCCCCGTGGCCGCTACTACAAACGTTGCGGTACTCATATGGCAAGTATCACCGAAATGACTCAAAAGGGCAGTCCTGAATTCGGGGAACCTGTCCACCTGCTGTCCTCGGGATTTCCGGGAACTCGGCTTTCCGTCGTGCCGTTGCCAACTAAAGGAACGGTAAACGGAGTTGGATTCCACGGAGGTCCCCACGATGATCCAGAACCCGAGCCGCAGAGCCGTCCTCGGCGGCGCCGCGGCTTTGGCCGCACTGGCGGTGACGGCCACCCCCGCCGCCGCGCGGGCCGCCGCCTGGCCCACCGGGTTCCCGCTGCCGAACGGCTGGCTGCCCGAGGGCATCGCGATCGGCTCGAAGCCGTACGCCTACTTCGGCTCCCGCGGCAACGGCGGCATCTACCGCGTCGACCTGCGCACCGGTGAGGGCACGGTCCTCTACGCCGGAGCCCCCGGCCAGATCGCCGTCGGCCTGAAGATCGACCGCGACGGCCTGCTGTACGTCGCGGGCAACACCGGTGTCGCCCGCGTCCATGACGCGCGCACCGGCGACGTCGTCCGCACCTTCCAACTGAGCGAGGCCACCGGCCACTTCGTCAACGACGTCACCCTGCTCGGCGACCGCGCCTGGTTCACCGACTCCCGCGCCGCCCAGCTCTACAGCGTCCCCCGCGGCCGCGACGGCGCCGTCCGCACCCTCCCGCTCACCGGCGACTGGGTGCAGCTCCCCGACGTCAACAACGCCAACGGTGTCGTCGGCACCCCCGACGGCCGCGCCCTGATCGTCGTCAAGTCCACCCCGGGCGAGCTCCACCGCGTCGACCCGAGGACCGGCCACGCCACGAAGATCACGCTGGTCGGCCAGGACACCGTCGTCAACGGCGACGGTCTGTGGCGTATCGGTCGCACGCTGTACGTCGTCCAGAACCGTCTCAACCTGGTGAGCGTCTGGGACCTGGACGCCAGGGCCACCACCGCGACCCTGCGCACCACGATCACCGACCCGCGCTTCGACGTGCCGACCACGGCCGCCCGCTTCGGGGACCGGCTGTACCTGGTCAACGCCCGTTTCACGACCCCGCCGACACCGGAGACGACGTACGACGCGGTCGCCGTGTCCCTGTGACACCCCTGGCATGAGTCCGCCCTCTCCGGCCGCGCCGGTACGCCACCCAGCCGGCGCCCGTCAGGGCGGCCGCGAGGGCGGCGACGGACAGCACGGTCACGCCGGTGGAGGCGAGGCTGCCGCCGGTGGAGCCGGTGGCCGAGGTCCCTCCGGCCGAGCCGCCGGTCGTGGCGGTGCCCGCACCGCCGGTGGTGCCGCCCGAGCCGGAGCCGCCGGAGTCCGGGGTGCCCGTGCCAGGGCCCGTGTCGACCGGGTCCTGGCCGACGAAGCTGACCGGGACCTTCACGTCCTGGGAGCGGTCGCCGGAGAGGGTGTGGTCGGCACGGGTGGCCAGCACGCACTTCGCCTCGAAGCAGTCGGTGAACTCGTCCTTGGCGTCCACGGTGAGCTCGACCTCGAAGGAGCCGCCGTCCCCGTACGGGGTCGCCAGGTCCTCGACTGATCGCCGCCGGGCCCGACGTGATCCTGATGACGGACAAGGGTCTCGCATCGGTCGGCGGCATCGACGGCCTGGTCAGGATCCCGGGCATCGCCGAGACCCCGGCCGGCGCCGACCGTCGCGTCGTGACCCTGGAGGACGGCGTGCTGCTGAGCTTCGGGCCGCGGACGCCGTGGGTCATCGACATCCTTGTGGACGCCATCCACAGGGTGTGAACAACGCGTCGGCAACCTGCCCGTCGGCCGGCGGCGACCTGGTGGTGAAGTCCCACCCCACGAAGGGAGTTCACCCCCATGCGCACCCGCATCGCGCGTTTCGTCACCGTCCTCACCGCCCTGCTGGCGGCGGCCTTCACGACGGCCGCCCCGGCGCGGTCAGCCGACAACTGGAACCCGCCGTCCACCCTCGTACAGCCACTGAACGAGGTCTGGAACCACGTCGAGTCGACGTACCCGAACCTCTACGGCTTCCGCAATTACGGCTGGGACCAGGTCATGGCCAACAAGGGGAGCATCAACTACTGCGTCCGCTGGGAGTCCGACGCCCCCGTCAGCACCGCACTGCGCGACCAGATCCACGCCCAGCTGAAGAAGCAGTTCGGCAAGTGGATGACCGCCATGGTCGACAACGGCACGGGCACCAACGCCTGGCCGTACACCAATGTGCCCGTCAACGTCGTCGGCTGGGCCGTGAAGAACCGCTCCACGCTCCAGTGGACCGACAACTCCGTCGACATCTACGTCAACAACCTGGACGGCGGCGGCGCCCCGCAGTGCGCGCCCGACTGCGGCCGCTTCTTCCACCAGGACGGCAACTACACGAAGTGCCCCGGCGGCGTCACCCGCCACTACGACCAGTCGCTGTGGCTCACCAAGGGCTTCCAGGGCGGCGCGGGCGGGGACTGGGGCCAGCGGGTCGGCCAGGAGTACTTCACCGGGGCCCTCGGCCAGGAGAACATCCACATCTATCTCCACGAAGTCGGCCACACCTTCGGGCTCGACGACTTCTACGACTGGACGCCGACCGGCCAGTGCTGTTTCCTCATGAAGGCCGGATCGGCCACGCAGATCACCGAGTTCGACAAGTGGATGGCGCGTGACTTCTGGCGTCATCTGAAGAGCCGCTACGGGCTCTGACCTGTTCTGTTCGAGGAGCGCGGGTGGACGACGCGGAGAGGACCCCGGTCCTGGTGACCGGCGGCAGCGGCTTTGTGGGCAGCCACTTGGTGAAACGGCTCCTGGAGCGCGGCCATCGGGTCCGTACGACGGTCCGCAGCACCGCCGACTCGCCGAAGACCCGGCCCCTGCGCGCGATGCAGGCCGAATTCCCGGACCGGCTCGACCTGTTCGAGGCGGACCTGCTCGCCGAGGGCTCCTTCGACGAGGCGGCCCGGGGCTGCGGGACCGTCTTCCACGTCGCCTCCCCGTTCCTCGTACCGGAGAGGATCAAGGACGGCCGCAAGGACGTGGTGGAGCCCGCGCTCCTCGGCACCCGCAATGTGCTCGGCACCATCGACCGCACCCCGGCCGTCCGCCGACTCGTCCTCACGTCCACCGTCGGCGCGATCTTCGGCGACTACGCCGACGTACGGGAGATGAAGGACGGGATCCTCACGGAGGAGTACGTCAACACCACCAGCACGGTGGAGAACAACCCCTACCACTACGCCAAGACGGTCGCCGAGCAGGCGGCCTGGGACGCGGCGAAGGCACAGGACCGCTGGAGCATGGTGGCGGTCAACCCGGGCCTGATCCTGGGCCCTTCGCTCACCCCCGCCTCGGAGTCCGGCAGCCTCTTCCTCCTGGAGGAGCTCTTCAAGGGCTACTTCTTCTACGGCGCCCCGGACTTCAGCTTCACCACCGTCGACGTGCGGGACGTCGCGGACGCGCACATCGCCGCGGCCGAGAACCCGCGGGCGCACGGCCGCTACATCCTCGCGGCGCCGACCATGACGTCCTTCCACGACATGTCCCGCATCCTGCGCGCCGAGTACCCGAGGAACCTCCGCCTGCCCCGGACCCGGCTGCCCCACTGGCCGGTTCGCATCCTGGGTCCGGCGTTCGGCCTCACCCAGGACTACATCCGCAAGCACCTCGGCATCCGCTTCGAGGTCGACAACAGCCGCAGCATCGACGAACTGGGCCTCACCTACCGCCCGATCGAGGAAACGGTCCTGGACCACTACCGGGCCTGGCGGGCATCGGCGGGATGACGGGACCGCCTACGCCGGTATGTCGCGGGGTACGACCGTCACCCTCCGGAAGTTGCAGGTGGCCGCGGACTCGCCGGCCTGTCCCTGGTACGCCTTGAGGGCCATGCTGACCAGGCTCAGCAGCAGGTCGACGTCGGTGTCGCAGTCCAGGTGGACGGTGACCCAGCGGGAACCGGGGACCAGGTGGATGGCGGTGGAGCCCTGGAGGTCCCGCGCGAAGCGCTCGATCGTGCGGCCGGTCAGATGCAGGTCCACGTCCCGGTCGGAGTGGAAGTGCACGATCTCGCCGTGCGGGGAGCGCAGGGCCCGCCCGGTCCCGCAACTGGGGTGACCCGCGCGGAGGTCGGGCCAGACGTGGAGGCGCTCGAAGGCGCGCTCGGCGAGAGTCATGAGCCCATCGTCGCCTGCTCACCCCCGCGCAACCAGGGGTTGAGGCAAAAGTAACCGGGGCGTGAGGTGTCCGGGCGGGCGCCGCCCGATCGATGGATTTCCTTCCCAACAGGCAACCTGAACACCCTCTTTACCGGTCTCACAGATCGCTCACAGGTTGCCGGAGTGCATGTGGGGCCGCATGGGGGTGCGTCCACACCGTCGGCCGCCCGTGGGTTGTCCAGTCCGATGCCCCTGACCAGGGCACTCGCAGACGAGGAACCGATGACCAGTCAGCAACACCGCAACCGCAGCCGCTGGAAGCGCCCCGCGCTCGCCGCCGGCGCCGCGCTCACCGTCGTCGTCACCGCAGCCGGAGCGGCGCCCGGCGCCGGGGCCGCGCAGGCCGCCACACCCGGCAAGCCGAAGCTCAAGCTGATCGCCGCCTCGAACTCCGTGACGCTCGACCGGTGGCAGGGGGAGCCCGGGGTCTACCTGGACCTCGGCACGTATGTCACCGTCGACAACGCGCCCCTGGAGTTCAAGGTGACGCGCAAGTCGTACAAGGACCCCGTCGTCGCCAAGCAGGTCTTCCGCCACGGCGGCACGACGACGACCAAGGCGCTGCCCACCGGGCTCGTGAAGGACTTCTCCGGGCTCCCCGGGTTCCTGGAGGTGTCCGTCAAGGACGCGAACGGGACGGAGGTCGCCAAGAGCAAGGGGAACTTCTGCCCCAACAACGCCTCCGGCCGGCTCCGGCCGGACGCGCCCGCCACCTCGCACTATCCGGAGAGCTGCCCCACCAACCCGTTCACCCTCGGGTCGGTGTGGGGTGTCGAGAAGGGCTGGGCGTCCAACTCCAGCACCGTCGACTACGACAAGCCCGTGGACCTGCCGGTGGGTGAGTACACCGCGAAGGTGTCCGTGGCGAAGAAGTACCGGGACCTCTTCGGGATCCCGAACGACTCGCCGACCATCAAGGTCACCGTCCGCCAGCCCAGCGAGAACGGCGGTGTCGGCCGCGGCATGACCGCCCACCAGGGCGGCGCGCACGGCTCGGCCCATGGCTCGGCTCACGGCTCGGCCCAGGGGATGGCCCACCACTACGGCCCGCGCGGCGCCGACGAGCCCACCCCGGGGGCCCTCTCCCACGCCCTGGAGGACCGTGGCCTCGCCCACCACCTCGGCGACGGCCCCGGCCACACCGACGGCTCGCGCATCGCGGCCGCGCTGCGTCCCAACAGCACCCGCCCCACCGGACGGGCCGGGGTCCCGGCCGACGTGCCCAAGCCGGACCTGCGTTCCCTCCCGGCGTGGGACATCGCCATCACCGACGGCGAGGACGGCGACGTACCCGGCAAGGACTACCTGGCCTTCAGCGCCAACGTCTGGAACGCCGGCCCCGCGCCCCTCGTCGTGGACGGCTTCCGCAAGCCGGGCGGCGATCTGATGGACGCCTACCAGTACTTCTACGACGCGAAGGGCAAGCAGGTCGGCTACACGCCCACCGGCACCATGGAGTGGGACCCGCGCATCGGCCACGAGCACTGGCACTTCACCGACTTCGCCAGCTACCGGCTGCTGAGCGAGGACAAGACCAGGGAGGTGCGCAGCGGCAAGGAGGCGTTCTGTCTCGCCAACACCGACGCCGTGGACTACACGGTGAAGAACGCCAACTGGAAGCCGTACAACACGGACCTGTCGACCGCGTGCGGTGAGCAGAACTCCATCTCGGTCCGCGAGGTCCTGGACGTCGGCTCCGGCGACACCTACACCCAGTACCGCCCCGGCCAGTCCTTCGACATCACGGACCTGCCGAACGGCACGTACTACATCCAGGTCATCGCCAACCCGGAGAAGCGCCTCCAGGAGACGAACCTGAAGAACAACGTCGCCCTGCGCAAGGTGATCCTGAGCGGCGAGCCGGGCAAGCGCACGGTCAAGGTACCGCCGCACGACCTGATCAACGCGCCGTAACCGAACGGCTTGACACCAGCGCCCCGCTCTCGGTCATTCGGCCGAGAGCGGGAACGCGGCCCTGGTCTCCCACCCGTGCCCCGCACGCGGCCCGGCCGTCAGCTCACCGCCGAGCGCCGTCACCCGTTCCTTCAGCCCGACGAGCCCGAAGCCGCCGCCGTGCGCCGCGTCCGGGAGCGGGGAGCCGCCCCGGCCGTCGTCGGCCACGGACACGGTCAGACGGCCGCCGTCGAGGCCCAGCCGGACGGTGACCTCGCTCGCGTCGGCCGCGTGCCGGCGTACGTTCGTCAGCGCCTCCTGCACGACCCGGAAGGCCGCCGCCTGCACCTCGTGCGGCAGGTCGTCCGGGACGCCTGCGCGGTCCAGGGCGACCTTCTGGACCGGACCGCCGAAGCGTTCCACCAGGTCCCCGATGCCCGCGAGGTCGCCCACCGGGCGCCGGTCGGCCTCGTCCGCGTCCCGCAGCACACCGACCGTGCGCCGCATGGACGCCAGCGCCTCGGTCGCGGCGCCCTCGATGCCCGCGAGGACCGGGTCGAGGTCCTCCGGCTGGGTGGTCGCCATCATGCGGGCCACCTGGGTCTGGACGAGGATGCCGGTCACATGGTGGGCCACGAAGTCGTGCAGGTCGGCGGCGATGGCGAGGCGTTCCTCGCGGCGGGTCTCGGCGACGGCGACGGTACGGCGGTAGTCGAGGGAGCGCAGATAGGCCGCCAGGGAGGCGACGAGACCGGCCAGGACCAGACCGACCAGGACATAGCCCGGGGCCTGGCCCGCGGTCAGCTGCCGGGAGTAGCGGGCGGGCTGGGCGAGCACGGCCGCCAGGTCCAGCAGACCGCACACCACGGCCCAGCGCGGCGGGCAGTGCCGTACCGCGACGAACAGCAGACACAGCAGGACGGCGACCTCGCCCGGGCCGAAGGCGGCGGTCCGGTGGGGGGAGAGCGCCGACGCCGTGTACAGAAGCGAGGCCAGGGCGGGCACGGCGGTGCGCAGCTGCGGGGTGAGCCAGTCGGGGCGCCGTGCGGCCGGCCACAGCAGCGCGGTCAGGCCGACGGTGAGGACGGCCGCCGGGCGCCCGAGGCCGTAGCCCGCCTCCAGCGTGCCCAGCACGTCGACGAAGCACAGGGCGAGCAGCGCGCCCACGACGGCACCGCGGGCGCAGCCCCGGGGGGAAGCGGACTTCATGGGGATCACGGTATGCGCGCCGGTCCGGTCGCGGGATCGGCCGAACGGCCGAGGAGCGGGACCGGGGGGAGGGGCGATGCTGGAGGTCCCTCTCACCTCAGGAGCACGCGCGCCATGCCGGACAGCAGATTCCTCCTCGGTGTCGTCGGCGGTGCCGCCGCGGTACTGGCCCTCGGCGGGATCGGCACCCATCTGCTCTCGTCCACCGAGTCGACGACCGCGCTGGACGCGTACGACACCGTCACGGTCGACGGCCACAAGGCCCTCGCCCCGAACATCGTCGCCGGCCGCACCGAGAGCCTCTACCACCCGCTGCCCTGGGTCGGCGTGAAGGTCCACGTCTCCTGCCCCGAGGGCCTGAAGGCACAGGCCGGGGCGACCCTCACCTGCAAGGGCCGGCGCACCGACGGCACGACGCTCGACATCCCCGTGCGGGTGGTGAGGGTGACGGACACCCACCTCACCTGGAAGTTCGACCGCTGATCAGCCGACCCGCAGCGGCAGTTCGGCCAGCCCCCGCAGCAACGTGCTGCTGCGCCAGGTGAGTTCCGCCGGGTCGGTCGCGAAGGCGAGCGCGGGACGGTGCCGCAGGAGCAGCCGTACGGCGACGGAGGCCTCCATCCGGGCCAGCGGGGCGCCGAGACAGTGGTGCAGGCCGTGCCCGAAGCCGAGGTGGCCCGTCGTGCGCCGGGTGATGTCGAAGCGGTCGGGGTCGGGGAAGCGGAGCGGGTCACGGGAGGCCGCGGCGAGCGAGACGAGCACCGCGTCACCGGCGGCTATGCGGACACCCGCGAGCTCCAGGGGCTCGGCGGCGAACCGGAACGCGGTGGTGTGCACGGGTGAGTAGAGGCGCAGTGCCTCCTCGACGGCGGACTCGGTCAGAGCGGGGTCGTCGCGGAGGAGGGCGAACTGGTCCGGGTGGGACAGCAGCCCGTGGAGGGTGGCCGAGATCAGGTTGACGGTCGTCTCGTGCCCGGCGACGAGCAGCAGGAAGGCCATGCCGAGCAGTTCCTCGCCGTCGAGCTCTCCCGCCAGGTCGCCGAGAAGCGTCCCCTTGCGCCCGGTCAGCTCGGTCAGACATGCGGTCAGCGCCGCCCCCGCCGCGGCGGCCGCCTCCGGCGAGGTGGGCATGACCAGCTCGTTCGACCAGGCGTGGAAGCCGTCCCGCTCCTCGGCCGGAACCCCCAGCAGCTCGCAGATCACGGTGACGGGCAACGGCAGCGCGTACTGCCCGACGATGTCCACGGTCCCCTCCCGTGGCAGTACGGCGATCAGCTCCCCGGCGATCTCCTCGACCCGCGGCCCCAGCGCACCGATCCGCCCGGCACTGAAGTGCCCCGCGACCAGCCGCCGCAACCGCGTGTGCAGCGGCGGATCACTCTGCAACATGTTCCGCCCGACCGCATGCCCACCGTCGCTCTCCCAGGACGCGGAGTGCCGAATGTCGTTACCCAACCGGGGATCGGTGAGCGCCGCCCGCGCGAGCTCCCACCCGACAACCATCCAGGCCTCGCCACTGCCGGGGACATGAACCCGGTGGACGGGACCTTGGGTGCGGAGGGTGAGGGGTTCCATGGGAGATTCCTTCCGTTTCGCGCGCTTTTCAGCCCGTCCGGCGTTTGAGGACGAGGCCGCACCGTCCCGAACCCCCACCCACCCGCTGGGGGCTTCGCCTCTTATCGTCGGTCCAGGCATCTCAGCCCGTCCGGCGTTTGAGGACGAGGCCCTTTCGGGGCCGAAGCGGGGGGCTGGGGGCGCAGCCCCCAGGGATGGGACGGGTAGGGGCGGCGGGGGCGAAAAAAGGCCCGGCGCGCACCCCCGTCAGCCACGCGCACCCGACCCGCCCCCGCCGCCACCAGAAACGGGGAGTACTCCCCACTTCGTGCTCCGACGATAGCATCACGCCCGGGGAGTGCTCCCCACTTGGGTACGGAGGGCAAGACATGTGCGCACTGCGACGCGACGCGCGGCGCAACCGGGAACTGCTGACGGAAGCGGCACACGCCGTCTTCACCGAGCACGGCCTCGACGCCCCGCTCGACGTGATCGCCCGCCGCGCAGGCGTGGGCAACGCGACCCTCTACCGCCACTTCCCGACCCGCGCCGCCCTCATCGACGCCGTCTTCCGCGACCAGCTGACCGGCACGATGACGGCAGGCGAGGAGGCGAGAAGGGCCCCGGACGCCTGGACGGGCCTGACCGCCTACCTGGACGCCGTGTTCACCACGCTGGCCGCCGACCGCGGCACCAACGACCTCATGACCACCCGCGTGGACGGCGTCGACTCCCTGGCAGCCGTGCACGCCCACAACCGCGAGACGCTCGAACTCCTGCTGCGCCGCGGCCACGAGGAGGGGACCGTCCGCCCCGACGCCACCGTCGAGGACGTCCTGTTCACCCTCGCCGCCCTGGGCCGCGCGGTCCCCGCCCTGACCGCCGCGACGACCCCCGACACCTGGCGCCGCCCGCTGGCCCTGCTCCTGGCGGGTCTGCGCACCGACGCGCCTCGGGCCCCCCTGCCGGGCGCGGCCCTGACCCCCGCCGAACTGGGTGACGTACTCCAGGAGTTGGGCCCGCACCGCACGGCGTGAGAACGGAGCCGCCCACCTGCCGCCCCCTCACTGGTCAAATGTGAAACAAGGCGTGGTGGGTCGGGGAGATTCGGTACGGGTCTCCTGTGAGCGGTTTTGGCGCGAGACGCTCGAAGCGCTCCGCCGCTCCACTGCTCGGAAGGCACGTCAGTGAACGTTCGTACCGCCCCCCACAGAACCGCCCTCCTCACCGTCGCCTCGGCGCTGCTGCTCACCTCCTGCGGTGTCGTCGACGCCGTCAGCGGAAGTGAGAGCTCCGCGAGTCCGAAGAAGGGCGACGACATCACGGTGGGCCTGCTCCTGCCCGACAAGGAGACCAAGCGCTTCGAGAAGTTCGACTACCCCCTCATCAAGACGCGGGTCGCCGACCTCACCCACGGCAAGGGCACGGTCCGTTACGCCAACGCCCTGGCGAGCGCGGACAAGCAGAGCCAGCAGTTCGAGCAGATGATCGCGGCCAAGGTGGACGTTGTCCTCGTGGACGCCGTCGACGCCAAGGCCATCGCGCCGGACGTCCAGAAGGCGAAGGACGCGGGCATCCCCGTCATCGCGTACGACCGCCTCGCCCAGGGCCCCATCGACGCGTACATATCGCACGACAACGAACTCGTCGGCGAGGTGCAGGCCCGCTCCATCCTGGAGGCGCTCGGTGACAAGGCCGAGTCCAGCAAGATCGTCATGATGAACGGCTCACCCGCCGACCCCAACACGGCCCGCTTCAAGGCCGGCGCGCTCAGCGTGCTCGCCAATCACGTGGTCATCGCCAAGTCGTACGACACCGAGGAGTGGAAGCCGGAGATCGCCAAGGCCAACATGACCAAGGCCGTCCAGGCGGTCGGACTGAGCAACATCTCCGCGGTCTACTCGGCCAACGACGGCATGGCGGGCGCCGTCATCGACGCGATGAAAGCCGCCGGCGCCACCAGGATCCCACCCGTCACCGGCCAGGACGCCGACCTCGCGGCGGTGCAGCGGATCCTCTCGGGCGAGCAGTACATGACCGTCTACAAGTCCTTCCTCGAAGAGGCCAACAACGCCGCCGAGATGGCCGTCGCCAAGGTCAAGGGCCGCTCCATCGAGTTCGACTCCCTCGCCCAGGACTCCGTCGACAGTCCGACGCAGAAGGACATCCCGTCGATGCTGGTGCCGGTCGTCGCGCTCACGAAGTTCAACATCAAGGACACGGTGATCCGGGACGGGGTCTACACGGTGAAGGAGATCTGTACGCCGGAGTACGCGGCGGACTGCGCGGCGGTCGGGCTGAAGTAGGGCGGGGCGCCTTACGCGAGGTTCGGCTGCTGCACGGATCGGGCGCTGTGGGTGCGGCTGTTGACGATGTCCATGGTGTGCAGGATGTCGGGGTGGGTCTCGCCGAGCAGGCCGAGCTGTCGGGTGAGGGTGTCCAGGACGAGGTCCTCGGCCCGTTCCGTCTCACCCCGGGCGGCGAGGTGGAGGGCGAGATTGCCGGCGGTCACCAGGGTGTGCGGGTGGTTCTCGCCGAGCACGTGGCGCTGGCGGGCCAGGGTGTCCTCGGTCAGGGTGAGAGCCCCTTCGAACTGACCCAGTTCGGACAGGAGGACGGCGAGGTTGCCCGCGGTGACCAGGGTGTCGGGATGGTCCTCGCCCAGTAACCGGCGCTGCGCTTCGAGGGTCTGCACGGCCACAGCGCGGGCATCCGTCGTGTTGCCCAGGGCAGCCAGCCGCAGGGAGAAGTTGCCGCCGGCGCGCAGGGTGCCGGGGTGATCCGGGCCCAGCTGTGTCTGTTGCCGGTGCAGGGTGCTGGATTCCAGACGGTGGGCCTCGGAGAGCTCCCCCGTATCGGCGTAGGCACGGGCCAGGTAGGCGGCTGCCCACATGGTGTCCTCGGCGTCGGCACCCCATCGCTGCTCCCAGTCCCGGTGCAGGTCCTGGAGCCGGGCCAGGGCGGTGCGGGTGTCCCCGCGGTCCAGCAGGTACCAGCAGGCCTCACAGGCCGCGAACCGGGCGAGCGGTGTGGTGAGGTCGGCGGGGCCGATGGCGAGGAGGTGCGGCAGCAGGGCGGGCCAGTGCGGCCAGGTCTCCGGGTCGGCGGCCTGGCCGGGGTAGGCGGTGGCCAGCAGGGCGCTGGCGTGGCGGGCGGCCGGCGCACGGCTCTCGGGGGTGAGCTGATCACGTAGGACGGCCTGGGTGAGACGGTCCACCTGGATGCTGCCGCCGGACCCCCGGGCCAGCCCGAGGCGTTCCACCGCCGTCAGGGCCTGCCGGAAGGCGCGGGGGTGGGACAGCGCCCGCACCAGCTCCGCACCGCCGCCGTCGTCCGGTGTCCGCGCTCTGTGGGGGTCACTGGCGTGCAGCGGGAACGGCTCCGGTGCCAGCAGCGAGCACGCTCGCAACAGCTCGGCCGCCAGGGGTTCCGAGACGGCCAGCCGGGTCATGGTCCCGTCCAGCTGCGTGGACAGGGAGCCCGGATAGTCGAACGGCGTGCCGTCGCTGACCGCCGCGTCGGCGTGGAGTTCCAGCTGTTGCAGGTACTGGTCCGGGGTGAAGAGATAGAGGGACTCCCCGGCCTGAGCCAACGCGAGGGGCAGATCGTCCAGGGCGGTGGCCAGGCGACTCGCGTCCTCGTCACTCAGTTGCGGACTGCGCAGGCGGAGAAGATCCACCGCCTCGGTGCGGTCCAGGACGCCGACCTCGACCGACGTGGCGACCTGGTGCCAGAGCGGGTTCCGGGAAGTGATCAGTACATGCCCCTCGCCGGTCGGCAGATGCCGGGTGAGGTCGGCCGGGTCTACGGCGTTGTCGAAGACGATCAGCCAGCGCGGCCGGGTGCGCAGGTGGTTGAGGAGCGCCTGTACCGCCTCCTGCTCGGAGGCCTTGGGGGCGGCACAGTCGATGAGCCGTGCGAGCGCGGCCAGCTGAGGAGGGATCTGCCGGTCGGCCTCCACCCACCACACCAGCTCGTACTCCCCGCTGAACCGGTGCGCGTACTCGATGGCCAGCTGGGTCTTGCCCACCCCGATCCGTCCGCTGAGGGCCAGCACGGGTGCCGTGCGTGATTCCGTCAGCCGAGTGCGGACCTGCATCAACAGGTCTTCCCGGCCTACGAAGTTGGACCTGCGCGGCTGCACGTTCCACACCTGCGGCAGACTCCCCGGCAGCCGGGGCCCCGACGCGCCAGACCTCCGGGATTCGCCGCCCGGTGTACCGAGAGGACCGGCCACCGCGCGCAGCAGTACGGCCCGTGCCTCCCCCTCGTCCAGCCCGACCAGGCTCGGTGCCACGAGCGCGCGCAGAGCGGACGGCGCTACGGCGTGATCGATGCGCACGGGGATGAGCTTGCCCCACGCGGCCAGCACCTCGGACACCTCCGCCATCCTGTACCGGTCAGGGTGGAAGTACGCCTCCGAGAACAGGGCGATGGTCCGTCCTCGCCTGACCGACTGGTCCACACGCTCGACGAACTTGTCCCCCGCCCCCCAGTGCCACACATCCAGCTCGACCGCGTACCCGGCGTCCTGCAATTGCCAGGCCACCCACTCCGCCCACGCCCGGTCCGGACCGGCGTGGGAGATGCACAAGTTCTCGTCCGGCGAGGCATAGCTGTTCTCGGGGGCCGCGCTCGGCGGAGCGTCCCCCCGCACCCGGGCACCGATCGCCCTCGCGACGCTCGGCAGCGCATCCTCGGACAGCGCGTAGGGCCGGATCGACTGAGCGATGGACGGCAGGTCGCGCAGAATGTGCCGGGGCGTGATGACGGGGAACAGGGCGCGGTCCGTCTGTTCGTCCAGGGTCTGCCGCAAGAAGTAGTTCACATTCGGTGCCACGAGCGCGCGCAGAGCGGACGGCGCTACGGCGTGATCGATGCGCACGGGGATGAGCTTGCCCCACGCGGCCAGCACCTCGGACACCTCCGCCATCCTGTACCGGTCAGGGTGGAAGTACGCCTCCGAGAACAGGGCGATGGTCCGTCCTCGCCTGACCGACTGGTCCACACGCTCGACGAACTTGTCCCCCGCCCCCCAGTGCCACACATCCAGCTCGACCGCGTACCCGGCGTCCTGCAATTGCCAGGCCACCCACTCCGCCCACGCCCGGTCCGGACCGGCGTGGGAGATGCACAAGTTCTCGTCCGGCGAGGCATAGCTGTTCTCGGGGGCCGCGCTCGGCGGAGCGTCCCCCCGCACCCGGGCACCGATCGCCCTCGCGACGCTCGGCAGCGCATCCTCGGACAGCGCGTAGGGCCGGATCGACTGAGCGATGGACGGCAGGTCGCGCAGAATGTGCCGGGGCGTGATGACGGGGAACAGGGCGCGGTCCGTCTGTTCGTCCAGGGTCTGCCGCAAGAAGTAGTTCACATCGACGCGCTGGTGCGTGTTCACCGTGTCACGGGCGAGCAGGACGAAATGCCGGCAGGTGTCGATAACCGGGTGCGGGTCGTCCCGCGGGTCGTACACGTAGCTGGTGAATCCCTCGACCGCGAGCAGTTCGGCCAGCTTCCTGGCGTCGTCGTCCGTGTTCGACGCAGTGCTGATGAAGAAGTCGTACTGATACTGACCCCCACGCCGCCCCGTCCTGATCGCGGCATCCACATAAGCGTCCCGACTCTCGGTGAAGAGCCGAACATCCTCCAGATGCCGCGCGATCAACCCGGCGATCGACGCGATGCTGTAGCTGATGAGCTGGGGGTTCCTGAAGTCCTCGGTCAGGACCGGGAGTTCCTCCCCGAACGACCAGTAGGCCGAGTACGGCACCGTGCAGTGGTCCAGCACCCGCTCGACCGCCGCCCCCTCCGGAACCCAGGCGTTGTAGCTGGACCTGAGCGCGGGCTGGAGCTTCCGTCGCCAGTCCGCCGCCCGCTCGTACTCCTCGCTCATGTCGAACCGGCAGAGCAAGGGAAGTGTCAGCAGCCGGGAGCGGTCGTACGGCAGCCCGTTGCGCGCCTTGGCCGCCCTCCCCACCACCTCCAGTACGCCGTCCACGTTCTGCTGGTTCGCGGTGAAGGCGTACGCCAGGATGTGCGGCAGCTGAGCCGTACAGATACCGCCGGAGTCCGAGATCCCGGTCCTGCTGTCCACGAAGATGACGTCGTACGACTCGATCCAGCGCCGCCGCCAGTCCTCCAGCACGTTGCCGAAGTCCCGCTCCTCGTACAGGGCGTCCCAGTCGATGCCCTGCACGTTCGGGATGTAGTCGCCCCCGACCCCGCCCGCGGCGATGAGATCGAGCCGCGAACCGTCCGGGAAGGTGACCGGCGTGATGTGCCCCAGCGCGTCCACCTGTTGCCCGTCGCGAGCGCCCAGCACCATTTCCACCAGCCCGGTCTCCGGGCTCTCCATATGGGGGCGGAAGTAGTAGTGAAGGCCGGGGGCCTCCAGATCCCAGTCGATGCAGAGGACCCGGTATCCCCACTGGGCGAGCAGCGTGGCGGTGTTGGAGAGCAGAAAGCTGCGGCCCACCCCGCCCTTGTAGGAGTAGAACGTCACGACTTTGCCGTCGAGTTTGCCCATCACAACCTCGGCAGACGGCTCTGGGGAATCTTCCGATAGGCCTCTGGACGGTCGACCGGCCAGTCGGCCTGCCACTCCGGCGCGCAGTCGATGAGCGACGCGACCTCCTCGGCCACGGTCCGCATTTCCCGCTGGAACGCCACGTAGTCGGGAGTGTTCCGGAACTGCTCACCGTCGTGCCCGTACTTGCTCAGGTCCCTGCAGTGCTGGGTCGCCTGTGCGTCGGGGTGGAAGTGGTCGCCGTCCGCGAACCTGATCGGGTAGATCAGGGTCGGCGCCTCACCGTTCGTCTCCCCCAGAACCTGCTGACGCCTCCGCATGCTCGTCCACTCCGCCATGCACCACTCGGAACGGAAGTAGGGCGGCGACCATATCGCCACGAGACAGCGGCTTTTCAGGAGGGCGTCTTCGAGTTTCTCCGGCCAGTGCGTTCCCACCGGGATCTCGTAATCCACGAAGATCCGGGGGTCGTTGGGTAACACGTCCCACAGGGACTTCGTCAACTCTTCCTGGAAATGGTTCTTCACCCAGTCTTTTACATGCCCTCTGTGGCTGTAACTGATGAAGACGTCGTACTCGTAATCCACCCCGCGCTACCTCTGGGCGACAAAGGCGGCCCAGGCGTCCGGAGCGACGGTGAGCTGCGGACCGGCCGGGTTCTTGGAGTCACGGACGTGCACTGCGGTGGCCTGGGTGGCGACCTCCACGCAGTTGCCGCCTTCGCTGCCGCTGTAGCTCGACTTGAACCACTGAAGTGCGGTGCCGCTCATTGCTCTCCTAGCAGACGGTCCAGCAGATCCCTCGTGTCCTCCGGGGTGAGGGCCTGTGACCGCAGCATGGCATATTTCTGGTTCAGGATCGCCACCTCGCCCTGGTCTGCGATGAGTTGACTTCCGCGTTGCGTCTCGACGTAGACGAGCCGCTGGTGTTCGGGGGTCTCCAGGAGGACGAACGGGCCGTCCAATCCGGCGTGGGCGGCGCGCTCCAGCGGCAGGATCTGGAGCATGAGCCCGGGGAGTTCGGAGCACGTGCGCAGATGTCGCAACTGCTCCGCCTGGACCGCCTTCCCGCCCAGCGGCGACCGCACCACCGGCTCCCAGACCACGAAGCTCGTGATCGGCGACTCCTTTACGCGCAGAATCGCCTGACGCTCGACCCGGCTTGCCACCAGCCGCGCGATTTCATCCTCGTCGTAGACCGGCACACGGCTCCGGAACACGGCTCCCGCGTACCCGTCCGTCTGGAGCAACCCGGGCACCACCTGGTTCTCGTACGACGAGATCGCGATCGCTTCCCGCTCCCGCGCCAGAAACTCCTCCGCCCACAGCGGGACGAGATCCACTTCCGGCATCTTGCTCAGCGCGACCGACAACGCCCCTTTGGTGTCGAGGAGTTCATCGAGCCGCGCGGCGACATCCGGCATCAACCGCCGTCTGCCCTGCTCGATCGAGGCGACGGTCTGCTCCCCGAGGCCGAGCAGGTCGCCCAGCTGCTGCTGCGTGTACCCGGCCGCCGTCCGGAAGACGGCGAGCAGCGCGCCCACCATCCTCATCGCGGAGGCGTTCCTGCGTGCGGTCCGTGACCGTGGACCTGTCGTCGTTCCCATGGCGTTGAACTCCCCCGCCGCGCCCGTACGTTCACCGCGACGCACCCGTACAAACGCGTTGTACGGGTGCGCACAGGGTTCCATGATGGACACGGAGAGTGACCTGCGTCAGGGAAACGCCGGGATCAGCCCTCCTGGGGCCCCGCGGACTGCACCACTTCGAAGGACCACAGCGTCGCCCCGGACGCCGCGGGCTTCTGCTGCTCCCCGCCCTGGGCGCCACCGCCACCACCGTGGGAGGCTCCCATCTGGGACCGCCACTTCTCGAAGTCCTCCTCGGAGCGCCACCGTGTGTACACGAGGTAGGTGTCGGTGCCCTCCACGGGCCGCAGCAGCTCGAACCACTCGAAGCCGTCCGACCCCTCCACCGCCCCGGCCCGGGCGGCGAACCGCTTCTCCAGGACTTCGCGCTGCTCTTCAGGAACCGTGAGTACGTTGATCTTGACGATGCTCATGGCCCCATTGTGCGCCGCGTGCCCGGTGTCAGCCCCGGGGACCCACGGGCTCGTCGCCGCGCAGGGTGATGCGGTGCATGACCCGGTGCCGGTCGCCGTAGTCGCGGTTGGCGTAGTGGGCGGTGCTGCGGTTGTCCCACAGCGCCACGTCGCCGCGCCGCCAGCGGTGGCGTACGAGGTGTTCGGGCTTGGTGAGGTGGGCGTAGAGGATGTCGAGGAGGCCCCGGCTCTCGTATTCGGAGACGCCCGCGATGTGCGAGGTGAAGCCGGGGTTCACGAACAGGCCCTTGCGGCCGCTCTCGGGGTGGACGCGGACCACGGGGTGCTCGACCGGTGTCAGCGCTGTGACGACCTCGCCGTCCCAGACGTTGCCGCGGCCCTGGCGGCGCTGGGCGAGGTAGTAGCCGAACTCGCGGTTGCCGTCGTGCACGGCGGTGAGCGTGTCGACGTACGCCCGCAGACCCGGGGAGAGCGACTCGTAGGCGAGCTGGCTGTCGGCCCAGGTGGTGTCGCCGCCGTTCGGGGGGAGGACGACGGCCCGGAGGACCGAGATCGCGGGCGGGCGGCGGACGAAGGTGACGTCCGTGTGCCAGACGTCGGAGAAGCCGCCGTCCTGGCTGTCCAGCGCGTACACCTCGGGCGCCACGTCGCCGGAGTCGTGCACCGGGTGCCCGGCGGTGACCTCGCCGAGGCGGCGGCCGAACTCGATCTGCGCGTCGTCGTCGAGACCGTCCTGGCCGCGGACGAAGAGGACCTTGTACGCCACGAGCGTTTCCCTGAGCGACTGGACCTCCTCGTCGGTGAGGCGGGCGAGGTCGATGCCGTCGATCTCGGCGCCGAAGTCCGGGCCGAGGGGCGTGAGCCGAAGCTGGGGCGGGGTGCTGACCGTCATTTCACGTTCCTTTCTTCGATACGGCGTTCAGGCCGCCGCGGCCGACTTGACCGCGTGCGACACCTGGGCGCGCAGCTCGGTGAACTCGCGGGACTCGCGCAGCGCGTCGGCGTCGACCTCGCCGCGCGGGAGGTCGATCGGCAGGTCGAGGGCGACGGTTCCGGGGGACTTGGTGAGGACGACGATGCGGGAGCCGAGGAAGACGGCCTCCTCGGCGGAGTGGGTCACGAAGACCGTCGTACGGCCCGTGACCCGGCGTACGTCCTCCTGGAGCCGCTCCCGGGTCAGCGCGTCCAGCGCGGCGAACGGCTCGTCGAGCAGGAAGAGGGGGTTCTCGGCGGCCAGGGCGCGGGCGATGGCGACGCGCTGCTGCTGTCCGCCGGAGATCTCCCACACGCGCCGTTTCTCGGTGCCCTCCAGTCCGACGCGGGCCAGCAACTCGGCCCGGCGGTGCGGCCATTGGGCGCGTTCGACGCCCGCGTACCGCAGGGCCAGGTCGATGTTGCCCTGCACGGTCCGCCACGGGAACAGTCGCGGCGACTGGAACACGACCCCGGCCGCCTCTCCGGGCTTCGGCGCGTTGCCGGAGACCCGTACCGCGCCCTGCGTGGGCTGCTCGAACCCGGCGATCAGCCGCAGCAGGGTGCTCTTCCCGCAGCCGGAGGCGCCCACCAGGACGAGGAACTCGCCCTCGGGGACGGTGAGATCGACCGGGCCGACGGCGGTGACGGGGCCGTACCGGTGGGTGACGTTCTCGATCCGGACGGAACCGTCGACGGGGGTCTCGACGGGCGCTTCCCTGGTCTCACTTGAGGACATCGGGCAGGCCCTTCAGATAGAACGCCTTGCGGACCGCGGCCTCGTCCGGCGCCGCGTCGATCTGCTTCTGGCCGGCGAGGAAGGTCGCGGTGTCGGTGACGTAGGTGAGCAGCTTGCCGGGGCTGCCGTCGGTGCCCAGCCAGTCGGGGGAGGCGACCTCCTCGGGGGTGAGGAACACGCCCTGGGCGAGCTGGGCCTTGGCGTCGGCGGTGCTGATGCCGAGTTCGGCGGCGACGTCCTTGACCGTGCCGTCCGGGTCGGACTTCAGCAGCCGCAGGGCCTCCGCCTCGACCGAGCGCCAGATGTCGATGGCCTGGGGGTCGCGGGAGATCAGCTCGTCGGAGACGACGGCCAGGTCGAGGGTCGGCTTGCCCGCCGCGCCGATCTCCTTGCTGCTGGTCAACTGGGTGCCGGTCTTGCGGAGTTCGTCGAGGGTGGGCAGCCAGACGTAGGCGGCGTCGATGTCGCCGCGCTGCCAGGCGGCGAGGATCGGCTGCGGCTGGAGGTCGACGAGCTTGACGTCGGAGGTCTTGAGCCCGGCGGCGGTGAGCGCGGCGAGCAGGCTGTAGTGGGAGGTGGAGGCGAAGGGCGTGGCGATGGTCTTGCCCTTGAGTCCGGCGACGTCGGTGATGCCGGTGGACTTGCGGGCGATCAGGGCCTCGTTCTCGCCGGCCACGTCGAGGATGAAGGCGACCTTGTACGGGATCGGCGAGCTGCCCGACACCCCGCGGGCGAACGGGCTGGAGCCGAGGGCCGCGATGTCGAGGGACTTGCCGAGGAAGGCCTGGTTGACGCTGGCGCCGGAGTCGAACTTGATCCAGGAGATCTTGTGATCCGGCAGGGCCTTCTCCAGGAGCTTTCTCTGCTTGACGATCAGGTCGCCGCTGGGGAAGGCGAAGTAGCCGATCCGCAGCCGCTTGGCGCCGCCGGAGGAGGCGGCCTCGCTGTCGGAGGAGCAGCCGGTGAGCGCGGCGGAGACGGTGGCGAGGGCGCCGGCGAGGAGGAGGCGACGGGAGGGGCCGGGGGAGGCAGGGGACATGGCGGTGCCGTTTCTGTGCGGGGGAGTCGAGGGGGACGGGGTGGGTCTATGCGCGGCCGCGCCAGGGCACGACGGCCCGCTCCAGCCGGAGCAGCAGCCCGTCGATGACCAGCCCGGAGACGCCGATCGCGATGATGCCGACCAGCACGACCGGGGTGTTGTTGTAGTTGGCGGCGTCCTTGACCATGCCGCCGATGCCGGGCAGGCCGTTGACCAGTTCGGCGGCGACCAGGGAGGAGTAGGCCACGCCGACGGCTAGGCGTACGCCGGTGAGGGTCTCGGGGAGCGCGGAGGGCAGGACGACGTCCTTGACGACGTCCCAGCGGGATCCGCCGAGCGCCCGGGCCGCCTCGACCAGGCTTCGCGGTACGGCGGCTACGGCGGCCGTCGTGGACACCGCCACCGGCGGGAACGCGGCCACGGCCAGCAGCGTGACCTTCGGCTCCTCGTTGATGCCGAGCCAGATGATGAGCAGCGAGAAGTACGCCAGCGGCGGGAGCGTCCGCAGGAAGGTGATCCAGGGCTCGAACAGCGCGCGGAACCAGCCGACGGTGCCCATGAGCACGCCGAACAGCACTCCGATGACGATGCCGATACCGGCGCCGAGCGCGATGCGGCGCAGGCTGATGCCGAGGTGCTCGATGAGCGTGGTGCCGTTGTAGCCCCGTACGCCGTCATGCGTGCCGGACACGTCGACGAACGCGTCCCACACCTTGGCCGGCGCCGGCACCAACGTCTCACTCCACGTCCCGGCGGCCGCGAGCAACTGCCACAGGGCGAGAAAGAGAAGAAGCGACCCGAAGGGCAGGGCAAGGTTACGCGCCCGAGCCCAACGCCGGTTTGTGGCAAGGGAGTTGCCGTCGACTACGGGAACGGGATCGGCCTTCGACAGCCGAGGTGTCGTGGACACGGGCAGCCTCCAACGGGCGCCGAGGAGCAAGCGGTCGCGGCCGTCGCAGCAACGGGGACGACGGCCCGAAAAGAGAGGCACCGGAGGTGCGAGCAGGGAAACGGCCCGTGGCGGAACCGGAATCAGACGCGCATCAGACGCACGTCACCAAGGGATCACCACGGGGTCAGCGCGGGATCAACGACAACACGAAGCCGGGCGTCGGCACAGGTCGATGACCAGGCGTCGCACAAGCGGCTTGTGAATCATGGACAAAGTTGTACAGCAGCCACAGCCCCCCACCAAGAGGCGTCTTACTTCCTGGACGAGGTCCGGTGGGCGCATGGGCGCATGGGCGAGGCGCCGGCCCCGACAGCGGGCCGGCGCCTCGGAAGAGTCAGCGCAGGGTGCCGATGCGTTCCACCCGGTCGCTCACTCCGTTCCGGAGTTCACTCAGGGTCGTACCGGAAGGAGCCACCGTGGGTGTCGACGACGGCGGCTGGGTCTCGTCGGCGCACCGCGTGCCGCGCTTCGGGACCTTCAGGTCGGCCAGGTAGGACGTCACCGCGTCCGTCGCGCACGCGCTGCGCCCGAACGCCGTGTGTCCCTCGGCCTCGAAGGTGAGCAGCCGTCCGTTGTCGAGCTCCCGCGACAGCGCCACCGCGTCCCGGTAGGGGGTGTCCGGGTCACCGGTCGTGCCGAGGACCAGGATCGGCGCGGAGCCCTCCGCCTCGAAGGGGCCGCCGTAGCGGCTGACCTGCTCGCCGGGCCACTGGACGCAGGCCGTGGCGTGCTGGTGGTCGTAGGTCGGCGGGCCGAAGGCCATGGCGGGGCCCAGGAGGGGGGCCAGCCGGGCGTTGGTGGTGACCTCGCGCTTCATACGGGCCGGGCTGTCCGGGTAGTCCTTGTCGACGCACTCGACGACCACGTTCGGGCCGAGGAAGTCGAAGCTGGCCGGGGACGGCGGCCGCAGCAGGAAGGACGTGTTGTCGCGCAGCTGCGCCTTGCGCATCGCCTCGCCGAGGGCGGGCCAGATGACCTTGCCCTCGTTGATGTTGAACATCAGGCGGTACACGAGGGTGTAGCCGTTCGCCCGGCCGCCGCTCGCGGTCACGACCGGGTTCGCGTCCAGGTCCGCCTTCAGCTTCTCGAAGGCCGCGCGCGGGTCGCCGTCGCCGAACCCGCAGGTCGCCTGGTCCGCGGCGCACCAGTCGAGGAAGCGGCTCATCGCGCCGTCCAGGGCGAGGTACTGGGTGCGGTCGTAGGCGTAGGGCCGGTTCGCGTAGCGCTCGGGGTCGTACGCGCCGTCGAGCACGAGGGCCCGTACCCGCTCCGGGAACAGGGACGCGTAGACCGTGCCGATGTAGCTGCCGAACGACCGGCCGTAGTAGGTGAGTTGCTCCTCGCCGAGCGCCTGGCGCAGCAGGTCGATGTCCCGGGCGACGTACTCCGTGCCGACATACGGCAGCAGGGCCCCCGCGTTGTCCTGGCACGCCTGGTCGAAGGCGGCGGCCTGCTGTACGGCGGGTTCGTAGGCGTCGGGGCCGGGGACGCCCTTGGCCGCGGTGACGGCGGCCGTGTACGTGGGGTCGTCCCAGCACTGGAGGGCTGAGCTGCGGCCGACGCCGCGCACGTCGTAGCCGAAGACGTCGAAGGAGTCGCGCAGGTCGGCCGGCAGGTCGGCGTAGTTGTTGCGGACGAAGTCCACGCCGGAGTTGCCCGGGCCGCCGGGCTGCATGAAGAGGGTGCCCTTGTGTTCGGCCTGGGCAGTGGCCTTCTTGCGGATGACGGCCAGGGTGATGGTGGCGCCGTCCGGGTCGTCGTAGTCGAGCGGCACGGCGGCGTTCGCACACTCGAAGCCGCCCTGGCAGGCCGCCCAGGCGAGGGTCGGTACCGGGGCCGGAGCGGTCCGGGCGGGTGCCGCCTGGACTGCCCCGGCCCCGGCTATGACGAGCGCGATCGCCGCCGCACCGACGGTTTTGAGTGGTCTGAGCACGGTGTGTCCCCCTGTAGCTGATGTGGCACCAAGAACCCGTGGATGAAGAGGAGTTCGAGGGGCCTCCCGTTCCACAGGGAACGCACAGGTGTTTCCGGGATGTCTCCACGGTGTTCGTCCATGTGAACAGAAATCAGCTACCGGACTATTGACGTGCTCAGGCCAGCACTCCTACCTTCCGGGGGAAAGCGCTTTCCAAGTCTTGTCTCAGACTCACCCGCTCCACCCCTCTGGCACGACCCGCACCGTCCTGGAGATGGAGATCCACGATGCACCTGAGAACCGCAATAGCCTGCGCCGCCCTCCTCGGCGGCACCTTCGTCGCCCTGTCCGGCCCCACCGCGCAGGCCGCCACCGCCCGCTACGAGGCCGAGACGTCCCCGGCCGTCTGCACCGGCGCCATCGAATCCGACTGGACCGGCTACTCCGGCAGCGGCTTCTGCAACGCCACGAACGCCACCAGCGGCTATGCCCAGTTCACCGTCACCTCGTCCGCGGCCGGCACGGCGACCGTGGCCGTCCGCTTCGCCAACGGCACCACCACCGCCCGACCGGCGAACATCATCGTGAACGGCACGACGGTCAGCACGGCCTCCTTCGAGGGCACGGGCACCTGGACGGGCTGGACCACCAAGACCCTGACCGTGCCGGTCAATTCGGGCAGCAACACCATCCGGCTCTCCCCGACCACCGCCACCGGCCTGCCCAACGTCGACTACCTCGAGGCCACGACGCCCGACGGCGGCACCACGCCTCCCGCGAGCGGCGCGCTCTACGTCTCGCCCAGCGGCACCGCCGGCGCGGCCGGCACGATCGACGCCCCGACCACCCTCGCCTCGGCGATCGGCAAGGTGTCCTCGGGCGGCACGATCTACCTGCGCGGAGGGACGTACAACCACTCCACGACGGTCACCATCCCGGCCGGCAGCAACGGCACCTCGTCCGCCCGGACCACCCTCGCCGCCTACGCGGGTGAGACCCCCGTCCTCAACTTCTCGGCGCAGACCGAGGCCTCGTCCAACCGCGGGCTCCAGCTGAACGCCAGCTACTGGCACATCAAGGGCCTCGTCGTCGAGCGCGCCGGTGACAACGGGATCTACGTCGGCGGCAGCAACAACGTCATCGAGCGCACGGTGACCCGCTACAACCGTGACACCGGGCTCCAGCTCGGACGGATGGCCTCCACCACCCCCAACAGCGAGTGGCCGGCCAACAACCTGATCCTCAGCGCCGAGTCGCACGACAACGCCGACTCCGACGGCGAGGACGCCGACGGCTTCGCCGCGAAGCTGACGACCGGCAGCGGCAACGTCTTCCGGTACGCCGTCTCCCACAACAACATCGACGACGGCTGGGACCTCTACACCAAGACCGACACCGGTGCCATCGGCCCGGTGACCATCGAGGACTCCCTCGCCTACGACAACGGCACCCTCAGCGACGGCACCACGGCCGGCAACGGCGACCGCAACGGCTACAAGCTCGGCGGCGACGGCATCGCGGTCAACCACGTCGTGAAGCGCAGCATCGCCTTCGAGAACGGCAAGCACGGGTTCACCTTCAACAGCAACCCGGGCACGATGACGATCTCGAACAACCTGAGCATCGCCAACACCGAGCGCAACTTCAACTTCGACGGCGGCACCTCGGTGTTCCGCAACAACACCTCCTGCAACAGCGGATCGTCCGACCGGTACGTCGGTGACGCCGACAGCTCCAACCAGTTCTGGTCCGGCACCAACGGCTCCCGCTGCTCCGCCTACAACGGCGCCCTGGGCTGGTCCTTCGCCTCGAACGGCACGCTCGTCGTGACGATCGGCGGCACGAAGGTCACGCTGTAACGCCACGTTCCGCGTGTAAGGCCCGGGTCCCCGACCCGGGCCTTCCGCGCGCCATACGGCAGTCTGGGACCCGTGAGCGAGAACTCCAGGGAAACCCTGTTCATCAAGATCTGCGGACTGCAGACCGAGCGGGACGTCGACACGGCCGTCGAGGCCGGCGCCGACGCCATCGGCTTCGTCTTCTCCCGGAGCCCGCGCCGCGTCGACGCCGCCACGGCCGCCCGGCTCGGCCGCCGGGTGCCCGAGCACGTCCTGACGGTCGGCGTCTTCCGGGAGGAGCCCCTGGACTTCGTACGCGCCATGGCCGACGAGTCCGGCCTCGGGGCCGTCCAGCTGCACGGCCCCGAGGACCACGCGTACTACGCCGCCCTCGCCACCGGCGACTGGACCCTGATCCGCGCCGCGGCCTTCGGCGACTCCGTGCCCCGCGTCGGTGAGTACGGCGAGGACATGCTCCTGCTCGACGCCCCCGTCCCCGGCTCCGGCATCGCCTGGGACTGGTCCAGCAAGCCCCTCGCCGCCCCCGGCGAGAAGTGGCTCCTCGCCGGCGGACTCACCCCCGACAACGTCCGGGTGGCCGTCGAGGCGACCAGCCCCTGGGGCGTCGACGTCTCCAGCGGAGTGGAACACGCCCGCGGCGTAAAGGACCCCGCCCTGATCACAGCCTTCATCAAGTCAGCCCGCCCCCCGGCCTGACGGCAGGCCCCGGCGACGTCGACGGCCCCGACCGCTGGTCCCGGGGACCGAGAGGCCTCGCGCGGACGCGCCTCCCGGCCAACCCGCCGGGCTGAGGCGGCGGGGGCCGGATTCCGGGCGGCCTCGGTGACGTCGGCGGCTCCGACCGCTGCCTCGGGGACCGAGAGGCCTCGTGTGGCCGCGCCTCCCGGCCCGCCCGCCGGGCTGACGCGGCAGGAGCCGGATTCCGGGCGCCCTCGGTGACGTCGGTGGCTCTGACCGCTGCCCCGGGGACTGACGTGTCAGGTATTTCTTGTCGGGTGTGGCAGCTGCCGCACCCGCGACCCGCAGCGGTTCGGGTGGCGTTGGTGTCAGGGCAGGCGGGGGAGGGTGTCCCGGGCCGCGTGGCTCAGGATGCGCAGGTCCTCCGCGAAGCGGTCGCGGTCCTCGGCCGGGAGAGGGGCCACGAAATAGCGGCGGATGTTCTCCACGTGCACCCGCGCGGCGGCGACCGTGGTCTCCTCGCCCCGGGGCGTCAGCCGCACCAGACGCCCGCGCCGGTCACCGGGATCCTCGGCCCGCTCGACCAGACCCGCCGCCTCCATACGGTCCACCAGCCGCGTGGCGCCGCCGGTCGTCAGCACCTGCTCCTGCGCGATGGCCCGCATCGAGAGCCCCGGCTCGCCCGCCCGGCCCAGGATGAGCAGCACCTCGAACATGAGGTGGCTGATACCGCACTCCACCTCCAGGGCCCGCCCCAGGATGTACTCCAGCCGGTTCGCCGCGCCCTGAAGCCGCCCGAAGGCGAGCACCAGCTCATCGCCCGCGGCCTCCTTCGCCGTCGAGATCTCCACCCGCTCGTCCACGGCTCAGCCGCCCCTCTCCTCGTCCCTGCCGGTGCACCCCTGATCATGCCGTGCCGGTCAGCCCGAACAACCCCGCCGCGTTGTCGTGGCACACCCGCCGCAGCCACGCCTCCCCGAGCCCCAGCCGCTCCAGGGCGTGCAGCTGGTGCAGATACGGATAGGGGATGTTGGGGAAGTCGGTGCCGAGCAGGATGCGGTCGCCGAGGTCGGTCAGGCGGGGCAGGGCCCGGCGGGGGAACGGGATGAAGTCCTCCGTGAAGTCGGTGAACGCCATCGTCGTGTCCAGCCGCACCTCCCCGTACCGCTCCGCGAGCCCGAGGAAGTCCTCGTACTCGGGCATCCCCATGTGCGCGACGATCAGCCGCAGCCGAGGGTGGCGCCCCAACACCCGGGCGACCGGCTCGGGCCCGGTGTGCTTGCCGGGCGCCGGACCGGAGCCGCAGTGGATGACGACGGGGACCCCGGCCTCCGCCAGCAACCCCCAGGCTCCGTCGAGGAGTTCGTCGGCCGGGTCGTACGCCCCCACCTGCACATGGGCCTTGAAGACCCGCGCGCCCGCCTCGACGGCCTCGCGGACGTAGGCCTCGGTGTCCGGCTCGGGAAAGAGCGTGGCGGTGTGCAGACAGTCGGGCGTGCGGCGGGCGAAGTCGGCGGCCCAGTCGTTCAGCCACCGGGCCATGCCCGGCTTGTGCGGGTAGAGCATCGAGGTGAAGGCCCGTACGCCGAACTCCCGCAGCAGCTCCGCCCGTTCCGCCTCCTCCTGCCGGTAGGTGATCGGCCACTCCAGGCCGCCGGTCAGCGGTCCGAGCGCGTCGAAGTACTCCCAGACCTTGCGCAGGACCCGCTCGGGCATGAAGTGCGTATGCACGTCGATCAGCCCGGGAAGCCCCAACCGCCCCCAGAAGCGGCGCACCTCGCCGGCTTCCTCGCCCGAAGACACCTCGCTCATGTCCGCCTGATCGCTCATGCCCCCACGATCGCCTCTGACGACGCCGCACGTCCAACAGCGCGGCGCCCCTTCCCGCGGCCGGGCTCCGGCACGGCGGCGGGCGTAGGCTCGAAGGCACCGAGGGCTCTTCGCGCGCCGGCTCCGCTCCGGTGCCGTTCTCGGCGAACGACGATGCCGGGCCGGCCACCGTCGGACCCGGGGCAGGGTTCGCCTCATGACCTCGAACAGCCCCGACCGCCCGGCGACCGCCCACCCCGGGACCCCGGTCCGGGGCCGACCGCATCCACCGCGGCACCGCCAGGGACCCTCCCCCGAGGAGGGCGAACTCCTCCGCCCGCTGAGCCGCCGCCAGATCGCCGACCGCATGACCGAACTCGGCGAGCTGTACACACAGACCACACCGACCGGACGACGCAAACCGCACACCACGAACCGCTCGGACCCCTGGGACACATCGCCCCGCCGCTCGGCCTCTCCGGACGGCTCGGCCCCGGACCACTCGGCCCCTTCGGGCGTCTCGGCCTCGGCGCGCTCGGCCGCCGGCCGCTCGGCCCCTCCGGACGGTTCGGCCCCGGGCGTCTCGGCCTCGGCGCGCTCGGCCGCCGGTCGCTCGGCTCCTTCGGGCGGTTCGGCCCCGGGCGTCTCGGCCTCGCATCGCTCGGCCCCCGGTCGCTCGGCCCCTCCGGACGGCTCGGCCTCGGCGCGCTCGGCCGCCGGTCGCTCGGCTCCTTCGGGCGGTTCGGCCCCGGACCGCTCTGCCCCCGGTCGCTCGGCTCCTCCGGGCGGTCCAGCCCCGGACCGGGGCGGTTCGGCCCCGGCCCGCTCGGCCCCCGGTCGCTCGGCTCCTTCGGGCGTCTCGGCCTCGGCGCGCTCGGTCCTCGGTCGCTCGGCTCCTTCGGGCGGTCCAGCCCCGGATCGCTCGGCAGCCTCGGACGGCTCGATTCGCTCAGACGGTTCGATCCGCTCGGCGGCGCCCACGGCCTCGTCGCCCCCTTCTGCCGGCGAGGCCCTCCCGTCGTCCTCGGGCCGATCTTCCTTCCCGGACCCGGCAGCCGTCCTCGCCCCCTCCGCCCAGGCCAGGTCCGCCGACTTTCTCCGGCGGCTCGCGGAGCACATGCGGCGGCCCGGGTTCGAGCTGCTGGTGGCGGAGACCACCCGCCCCTCGGGCGCCACCGTCCTCACGGCCTGCGCCTACGGCTTCCCCGTACTCGGCGACGACACCTGGTGGCAGGAGCTCGACGGACACCTCCCCGCGGACCTGCCGGACCTCGCCGCCCCCGGAGGCCTGTTCGTGATCGGCGACATCCTGGTCGAGCGGCGCGTGCGCACCCAGGACCAGAGCCGCGAGTGGAACCTCGCCCGGCGCCTGCAGAGACGGCTGCTGAGCGATCACACCGCGGCGGTCGGCGTCACGCTCGTCGACCGCGGCGACACGGACACGGTCGAGGCACTGCTGTCCTGGGGCTGGCGCTGTCTGCCCACGGCCGGGATCCCAGGGGCGCCCCGACCGGCCGACCGCCGGCTCCTGGTGCTCCGCTGACACGAATTCTGCGCTCGTCACAGCAGGATTTCGACGAAGCTGACTAGAATTCCGCTACGGGAACCAGTTCCCCCGAGCGGGCCGTGACAGGCGGTCCGCGGGAAGGCACACATGCTCTCGGAAGACCGGTCGCACGCCGTCGACCGGCTCGACGACGACCACCACCCCGCGTACACCATGGGCCGCGCCGCGGAGGTCATCGGCGCCGGCCCCGGGTTCCTCAGGGCGCTCGGCGAGGCCGGACTCATCGCGCCGATACGGTCGGAGGGGGGCCATCGCCGCTACTCGCGCCACCAGCTGCGCCTCGCCGCACGCGCCCGCGACCTGGTCGACCAGGGCACCCCGGTCGAGGCGGTCTGCCGGATCATCGGCCTCGAGGACCAGCTGGCCGACGCGCTGCGCACCAATGAGAAACTGCGCCGCGGCGAGTGAATATCTCACTGCGCCGGAGTAGAAATCCGACCGGTCAGGAAAAAGTACTTTCGGGGGCGCCGACAGTTTTTCCGCCGACGGCCCGCTTATTCTTGTCGTCGATTTCGTCCGTGCTAGGCTGAATATCAGTTGCAGTTGTGGTTGCCATTCTTGCCATTCATGCCGGTTTTCCCGGGGCAGGTGATCATCGACAGCGATGAGGGAGCTCGCGAGGTGCGGGTTCCAGCACTGCCTAAGTAGGAGAAAACACATGGCCACCGGCACTGTGAAGTGGTTCAACGCGGAAAAGGGCTTCGGCTTCATCGAGCAGGAGGGTGGAGGCCCCGACGTCTTCGCTCACTACTCGAACATCGCCACCCAGGGCTTCCGCGAGCTTCAGGAAGGCCAGAAGGTGACTTTCGACGTCACGCAGGGCCAGAAGGGCCCGCAGGCGGAGAACATCGTCCCCGCCTGACACACGGCTGAGCAGGGGCCCGCACCTTGGGTGCGGGCCCCTGTCCGTTTCTCCGGCCCCGTTCGCACGCCGGATCCGCCCTGACCTGGTGAGGCACCATGCGCTGTGTGATCGCCCGTTACCCCTTCGACCTGTCCAAGGCCGAAGTGGAGAAGTCGATGGAGAAGGTCCGGCCCGAGCCGGTCACCGACGCCTCCGTCGCCTCGGTCACCATCGGTGGCCGGCCGTACCCCGTCAAGCAGGTGGGAGCGGTGATCACGGGTCAGGATCCCCGTGACTTCACTGCCGCGGAAGTGGTCCGCGCCCTGGTCCGTCTCGGCTTCACCTGCGAGAACGCGCCCCCCAAGGCGGCCCCGGCCCCCGACCTGTCCTACGGCTCGGTCGACCGCCTTCTCGGCTGACCCGCCCCGCCCCTCCTGCCGACGGCCGTGACCGACGGTCGCCAAGGTGTGCGGTCGGTTAATTTTGGTGAAACCTGTGAGCGGCTCCGCTAACATGTTCGAGCTCGCGACGAACACCCCCATCGGGCGCGATACGTAGCCACTTCACCTCACACGTAAAAAATCGGTCAAAGTTGATAAACATATCACCACGGGTGCTTTCGCGAGTGAAGGGTCAGTCGCGAGCGGTGCTGTGGGTCGCCGCGGGCGCGGTGACCCTCGCGTTCCTCCTCATGCTGGAGATCGCCGCACGTCACTACGGTCTGCAGGGACCGCTCACCTGTCAGCTGCGCGAGCTGATATCCGCCCCCAAGTCGGGCGGACTGCTCTACGCCGGTCTGGCGTTGACGCTGGTCGTGTTCCCCTGGCGGCAGCGGTTCCTCGCGCTCGGCACCGCGCTCGGCATCGACGCGGTCATCGCACTGGTCCGCTGGGCGGCCGGCATCAAGGTGACGGAGGGCCATCCCTTCGGTATCGGCGCACTGTGGGTGATCCTGGGCTGCGCCGTCTTCGCGCTCACCCGACGCACCGGCGCGGAACGTGTTCTGCTGCTGAAGGGCGCTGGCCTCGGACTGCTGCTGGGGGCCGGCCGCAAGGCCGGGGACACCTGGCTGCTTCTCACCTCCAAGACCCGCCCGACGGTGCTCGACCCTTACGTCGCGACCGCCGACCACGCGCTGGGCGACCCGTCATGGGTGGTGGGCCGGATCGTCGAGGCCACCGGCAAGTTCGGCTTCAACCTCCTCGACTTCGTGTACGGCAACCTCGCGGTCGCCGCGGTCCTCGTCGCCCTGTACCAACTGCGCAACGTGGCCGCCGACCGCCGCTTCCCGCGCCACCATCTGGTGCGCACCTTCCTGGTGATCGGCCTCCTCGGGCCGGGCATCTACATGATCTACCCGGTGGTCGGACCGATCTTCGCCTACGGCAACGGCACCGAGCACTGGGCCGACGTCGCCATCTGGGCGGAGACCCACTCCACCGGACAGTGGGCGGTGGCCCAGATCTGGCCGGACACGGTCGCGCCGATCACCACCCCGCACTCCATACCGTTCGACGGCATCACCCCTCGCAACTGCATGCCGAGCCTGCACACGGCATGGGCCGTCGCGATCTTCATCCACTCCCGCAAGGGCCCGCGAGCGCTGCGCTGGGCAGGCACGTTCTGGCTGGTGGCCACGCTCGCCGCGACGCTGGGCTTCGGCTATCACTACGGCGTCGACCTCGTCGCCGGCGTGGTGTTCGTGCTCACCATCGAGGCGGCCCTGCGCACCTACGACCGCGCCTGGGACCGGTCGGGCCTCCAGCTGGTCGCCTACGGCGCCACGGTCTTCGCCGGACTCCTGCTGGCGTACCGATTCCTGCCGGTGCAGATGGCCGAGCAGCCATGGCTCTACGGCCCACTGCTCCTGCTGGCGATGGCCTCGGTGATCTACGGCTACGTACGGACCACCGGCCAGTGGGAGAAGGCACCCGCTCCGGTGGAACAGCCGCAACGCCAGTCCGAACCCGTCTGACCCCCGAGCGGATGGTCGTAGGCGGACCGTCCGGCGTCCCGTCGACGTACCGGTGAAGGCCCCCGCGTCCCGGACCACCGTTCCAGGGGGAGGTCATTCCCCCAGGTCAGACGCGTTTCAGGGGTTCCGGCGTCCCGAATACCCCGGCAATCGTGGCGGTCGGGACGGATCACCGCGCAGGCTGTTGTCATCGAAGCGCGCCGCTCCCGGTATCCGGTCGAGCGGCCCATGCCAACACCCGTACCGCACAGGGGGATTCACATGTTCACTCGCACCCACCGCACCCGAATGCTCGCCGCCGCCGCACTCGCGGCCGCCACGCTCACGCTGACGGCGTGCAACAACGGAGACGGCGTCGACGAGGGTGCGTCGACGGAGTCCGCCACCACGGCGACGGCCTCCACCACGGCCTCGCCCGAGGCGAGCGGGTCTTCCAAGGGCTCCACGGGCGGCTCGGCCGGTTCGAGCGGTGGGACGGGTTCCTCGGGTTCCAGCGGTTCCACCGGCTCCTCGGGTACGTCGGGTTCCTCGGGCGTCACGGGTGGCTCGGCGGACTCGGCGTCGGACTCGTCGGCCACCACCGTCGCCTGCGCCAAGACCTCCACCCGGACGACCGCCAAGGAGGTCTCCCGGCCGCTGAACCATCTTCTCCTCACCGTCACCAACACCGGCTCCAAGAACTGCACCCTCATCGACTACCCGGCCGTCCGCTTCGGCGAGGCCCAGTCCGTCCCGCCGGTCTTCGAGGACTCCAAGCCGCAGGCGGTGGTCACGCTGGCCCCCGGCGAGTCGGGTTACGCGAGCGTCCTGCTCTCGGCGGCGGACGGCAGCGGCTCCAACGGCTACACGGCCAAGTCCCTGGAGGTCTACTTCAACGCGGCCGCGAACACCGCCGCCACCCCCTCGCTGCCCGCGAAGGGCGTGTACGTCGACGACTCGATCCGTGTCTCGTACTGGCAGTCGACGATGGCCGACGCACTCACCTGGTGACCCGGCGGCCCCTTGTGACGAACCTGTTGAACTAACAACGTGCTGAACCCTTGGCCATCGCCTTAGGCTCCCTCTGATCACCAAAACTTCATGGGGGGACATCCATGCGCGCAACCACGCGCCTCGCCCTGATCGGCACCAGCCTCGCGCTGGTCGCCGGTGTCACCGGTGCCACCGCCGCCCAGGCGGAGGACGGCAGCGCGGGCGACATCACGCTCGACAAGGTCGTCATCAACGGCGGCAAGCCGGTCGTCGTCGGCACCACCAACGCGGTGTCCGCCAAGGTCTCCGTGACCGCGACGGACAACTCGGGGATCGCCAAGGCCACGTACATCAGCGGGTGGGGTCCGAGTCCGAACTTCGTGGACATCTGGTTCGACGACGGCGACATCACCTGCACCGAGGTCAGCGACACCACGTCGACCTGCACGGGCACGCTGACGTTCGACCCGCAGTGGGGCAACGGTGTCGTCAACAACGCCGCGGCGGCCACCTGGGACCTCGCCGTCTCGGTCAAGGCCAACGACCTCGACTACATCCACCGGGACGCGGCCACCACGTTCAAGGTGCAGCGCGCCTCGAAGCTGACGGTCAACGCCTCGCCGGAACCGGTGGCGAAGGGCAAGACCGTCACGGTCACCGGCAAGCTGAGCCGCGCGAACTGGGAGACCGACAAGTACGCGGGGTACGCGACCCAGCCGGTGAAGCTGCAGTTCCGCAAGAAGGGCAGCACCACCTACACCACGGTCAAGACCATCAAGACCAACTCGACGGGCAACCTGAGCACCACCGTCAAGGCCTCGGTCGACGGCTACTACCGCTACAGCTTCGCGGGCACCGCCACGACCCCGGCGGTCAGCGCGGCCGGCGACTACGTGGACGTCAAGTAGCCACGTAAACAAAGCGGTTCAGCAGACATCCGACACGGGCGCCGTCCACACCGGGACGGCGCCCTCGTCGTACAGGCATCGCATACGAAGCCGACGGGGGGTTCTCACCAGGGTGAACCGGACCTAGGCTGGCTGTGTTCGGTCGCCCGCGGAAATCCGCTGGAACGCACCTGTTCGGCAGCTGTCAGCTGCCCGTGCCCCATGACCCCGGGCAATCACCGATTCTCGTCCCACCACTCCTGCCTGCCCCTCGTCGCGAGGCTTGCGCGGTGCCTCCCGCGCTCCGTCGCACGGCCCGACGCGGGGTACCCGGCTCCCGGACGCGCGCCCGACTTGGGGGAACGGCCGCGTGCGGGAGCCCCGACGGCCGCCGCCCGGGCCCGGACGCACGGACGGCGGCCGTCAGCCGAGCTGTTCCCCGGGACGCTCCGGCACCGGGGCCGGGATGGACGCGGTGTTGAAGCCGCCCGAGATGATCTGGGTGGCGAGGTCCGAAAGACGCAGGTGGTGGGCGCGGGCGTACGACCGGAAGGTGGCGAAGGCGTCGTCGACGGAGGTCTCCCAGCGTTCCGCCAGCACGCCCTTGACCTGCTCGATCAGGATGCGGCTGGTGAGCGCGTTCTGGAGCTGGCTGTTCTCGACGTGCGACCGCTCCAGGGTGCGCTGCTGCAGGATCGCGATGGTGGCCACGTCGGCGAGTGCCTGGGCGAGGGCGATGTCGTCGTCGCCCAGGTGGTGCGGGGTGGTCTGGAAGAGGTTCAGGGCGCCGACGACCCGGTGGCGCAGGCGCAGCGGGATGGCGTGGGTGGCCACGTACCCGGTCTCGCGGGCCCGTGCGGTGAAGCTCGGCCAGCCTGTGGTGTTCTCCGGCCGGGTCAGGTCGATGTTGGTGCGGGAGGTGCCGGTGCGGTAGCACTCGATGCAGGGGCCTTGGTCGTGCTGGAGCGCGAAGAGTTCCAGCAGGCGGGTGTGTTCGTCGGAGGCGGCGATGATCTGCAGTTCACCGTGCGCGTCCGCGAGCAGGATCCCGGCGGCCGAAACGTCGAGGAGCTCGACGCAGCGGGTGGACAGTCGCTGCAGCAGGTCGATGACATCGAAATCCTCGACGAGGGAGTCAGCGACTTCCACGAAGATCTCGGCCAGACGTCGTTCGCGGGCCATGCCGATCATCCCTTTCCACCGTCGGGCGAATGCGGCCCGCTCTTGTCGTCGTTGAATCGGAGCCGCCGGGCCACCACGTCCTGCGCCACTTCGCCGAGGGGGCGGTCGCCGGCGTAGGCGTGGGCCCGCAGCCGCAGGAGGGCGATCTCCATGGACACGCCCAGCTGGACGCTGATCATGCCGGTGGCCTGGTGTACGGCCGCGCGGTGCAGGAAGGACGTCTGCAGCTCGTTGAGGCCAGAGGTCCTGTGGTTCCGCCGGTCCGGGTGTTCCCCGTCCAGACAGGCCATGGTGAGTGCGGCGGCCAGGGCGGTCGCGTCGGCGTACTGCTGATCGTCCGGCGGCCGGGCCGGGTCGCACAGCATGGTCAGGACGCCGACGCGGATGGCCCCGATGCCCAGCGGGAAGCAGCACACCCCGTGCACGCCCATCTTCCGCGCGGCCGGCAGCAGCGCGGGCCACCGCTCGGGGCGGACCCGGGCCAGGTCCGGTTCCAGCACGGGTGCGCCGATGCGCATCGCGTCGGGTGCCGGGCCCTCGCCCAGCGTGAACTGCAGCTCCTCGAACCGCGCGCTCAGCTCCGGGTGGCACCACAGCGGTTCCGCCTGCCGGTCCGGTCCCACCAGCACCGACAGCGCGACGCCCTCGGCGCCCAGGGCCCGCGCGGACGCCTGGGCGGCACCATTCACCCCGCTCAGTCGTAGTGAGCGCAGGACCTCGGCCATGCCCTCGCTGATCACCGTGCTCCGTTCCGCAGCGGGCGGGGCTCCCAGGGGCGGGGCGCCGCCCGGCCAGCGCAGTACATCACGTATCCCGGGCCATCGCCGTACAGTCGGCGGGTACATCCAGCCAGGCATCGCCGACGTCGGCGTACCGGGGAAAACGGGCCAGCAGACCGACGGCGCGGAACACGAGTCCAGGCCCTCGGCCGGTGTGGACGACCCGTATCCAGCCGTCCCGTCCGCGGCAGTCGTGCCACGCCGCGCACAGCGGGTCCAGGACGCTTCCGTCCATGAAGGTCACGCCGCGCAGATCGACTATCAGGAACAGCCGGTCGTCGCCGCGGCGGGCTTTCTCCAGGTCGTGCGCGAAGGCCGGCGTGGTCGTCAGGTCCAGCTCACCGCTGGGCCGGACCAGTCGGCAGTCGTCGAACAGTTCCGGATGCGGGCTCATAGGGCCCCATCTCTTCCGTCATGGAATGGCTTGCGCCTGCGCAGGGCCTCTGTTGCGCGGGACGGACCTTCACGGAGAGGGCCGGGGTCACGGGCTGCCGTACGGCCAGCCTACTGCCGTACGGCATATCGACGGGGCACAGTTGCCAATTCGGCTCCCGGCCTATACAAGAGCCAGGCCCGGGCCTACGACCTGGGCCTTTGCTCCGTCAGCGGCCGGTTCCCCTGGTGGGAGTGGAACGGCGGCGGGCCTGGCCCGGACGGCCTCCGCGGCGGCTGCGCCGGGCGGCCGCCGACGGCTCGGGGCGCGTCTCGGTGACCGGCGGGGCGATGACGACGGGTACGCCCGAAGGGGCCTGGGCGCCGGTGATGCGGCTGAGCTCGTCGCCGCCCGAGCGGACCCGGGTGGTCGTCGGGGTGATGCCGGCGTCGGTCATCAGACGGGTCATGTCGCGGCGCTGGTGCGGCAGGACCAGGGTGACGACGGTGCCGGACTCGCCGGCGCGGGCGGTACGGCCGCCGCGGTGCAGGTAGTCCTTGTGGTCGACGGGCGGGTCGACGTTGACGACGAGGTCGAGGTCGTCGACGTGGATGCCGCGGGCGGCGACGTTGGTGGCGACCAGGGCGGTGATGTGACCGTCCTTGAACTGGGCCAGGGCCCGGTTGCGCTGGGACTGCGACTTGCCGCCGTGCAGGGCGGCGGCGCGCACGCCGACGGCCAGGAGCTTCTTGGCCAGTCGGTCGGCGCCGTGCTTGCTGTCGATGAACATGATCACCCGTCCGTCACGGGCGGCGATCTCGGTCGTGGTGGCGTGCTTGTCGTCGTCCTCCACGTGCAGCACGTGGTGGTCCATCGTCACCACGGCACCCGCGGACGGGTCGACCGAGTGGACGACCGGGTCGTTCAGGTAGTTGCGCACCAGCTTGTCGATGTTGCGGTCCAGGGTCGCCGAGAACAGCAGCCGCTGGCCGCCGGGACGCACCTGGTCGAGCAGCGCGGTCACCTGCGGCATGAAGCCCATGTCGGCCATCTGGTCGGCCTCGTCCAGGACGGTGATCTCGACCCGGTCCAGGCGGCAGTCGTCCCGCTCGATGAGGTCCTTGAGGCGGCCGGGCGTCGCCACGACGACCTCGGCCCCGCCGCGCAGCGCACTCGCCTGCTTGCCGATCGACAGCCCGCCGACCACGGTGGCGAGCCGCAGCCGCAGCGCGCGGGCGTAGGGGGTGAGGGCGTCGGTGACCTGCTGGGCGAGTTCCCGGGTGGGGACGAGGACGAGGGCCAGCGGCTGCCGGGGCTCGGCGCGCTGTCCCGCCGTACGGGCCAGCAGGGCGAGACCGAAGGCGAGCGTCTTGCCCGATCCGGTGCGGCCACGGCCCAGGACGTCACGGCCGGCCAGCGAGTTGGGGAGCGTCGCGCCCTGGATGGGGAACGGGGTGGTCACCCCTTCCGCGGCGAGGGTGGCCAGCATCTGCTTCGGCAGGTCGAGGTCGGTGAACGCCTCGACCGCCGGCAGCGCGGGGGTGACGGTGACCGGCAGTGCGAACTCCCCGCCGGGTGCCGGGGCACGGCCTCCGCGTCCGCCGCGGCCGGCCTTGGACGTGCCGTTCTTGGCCGCCGTGTTCTTGGCGGTGCGGGAGGGGGCGGCGCTCTGGCGGCCCGTCCCCTGCGCGCGGGTGCGGGAGGAGGAGCTGGGGTTCCTACGGGCGGGGCGGTTCAATGGGGGACCTTCCTCTATACGGCGGTGCACGCGTACGCGACCAGCGTCAGGCGGGGGCGATGTTCTCGGCCTGCGGCCCTTCTGGCCCGGCGTGACCCCCACGGGAAGATCTGAAAAGCCCCGGAAGGTCTTGAAACGAAAAGAGTGCCCGTCGACGAAGGTCGAAGAGCACTCAAAGCCTCTGATAACCAAAACTGCCACTTTACATCAAGGTAGCACAGGTCCACGTTCCTCGGCGCGGCCCGCCCGGACGCCCCGGGACGGGCGGTCCCCCGTGGAGGTGCCGCCGCCGCTTCTCGCCTCGAACCGGTGGAAGAGGCGGGTCGCGGCGACGATCAGGATCAGCAGGGCACTGACGGTCAGGGCGGTGACCACGGCGGTCACATCCCCACGGCGTTGTGGTGGCTCAGGACGTGGGGCGGGAGGACGCCGTCGCCGAGGTCCGTGTCCGTGTCGGCCTGCGGGTGTTCCTGGCGGGCCCGTTCCGCCGTCATGAGCGCCGTCGCGGTGACCCGCGGGCCGGTGTCCGCGCTCGCGGCGGCCATCAGGCGGGCGGCCGAGGGGGCGCCGGTCTCCGGGGGCACGACCAGGAGGTTCCAGCGGCCCGCGGTGAAGGACAGCAGCACGATCGCGTGCGGATCCAGCTCCGAGGTGAACCAACCGACCTTCACCACATGGCCGTTGACGTAGATCCTGGGCGGGAGGATCGGCCAGTTGCGGGGGTTGACCGCGATACGGGTGATCCGGCCCCACAGCGGATCCAGCATGTCCGCCAGGTCGGGGAGTTCGCTCGTCAGGTCACGGGAGCGAGGCCACCAGGCGCCGTCCAACTCGGTGGGCCCGCCGGAGCGGCTCGCGGACTTCAGCGCGAGGCGCGCGGTCGGGGGCCTGAAGGGAACGGCTCGGAGCGGGGTGGGCGAGCTGGTCGCGGACATCGCGCAAACCTGTCTCCGGACCCCTGCGGGAGGGCAGCCGCCCGGTGTTGTCGCTCACCGGGAACGACACCGGCGCCGGGGCCGGTGCGCGAAGTGCTCCCGATACGTTCACGCTACTCCCCGAAGGGGCCGGGCGGGGCGTTCCGGCTGCCGCTTCAGGTCCGCCGACCGGCTTCCTCAGGGGGTCCGCTGGTCTCCAGCCACGACCGTGCGGGTTCGGCGGCACGGGTGGTGTCCACGGTGAGCTGGAGACGGGTGCCGCCGTCGGCGGAGGCGGGGTAGCTGCGCTGCTCGCTGGCGGCGAAGCAGTGGCGGAGAACCTCCGCGACCCGGCGGGCGACCTCGGGCGAGGCGGCGACGATGCGGACTTCGGCATGCCCGTCCGAGGGCGTTGTCGTGGGCTGCATGGCGACCTCGGAGTTCGATGTCCCGGTGTGACACGGGCCGGACCCCTCACTCTACTCCGGCGGGTCCCACGCCCCCCGCGAGCGACCGGCCGCCCGCCGAGCACCACGACCGTCCAGAAGTGCCGCACACATCTCAGCGCAGCGCGCTCTTCTCCTGCCACTCGGCCCAGGAGAGGTTCCACGCGCCGAAGCCGTTGCCGGGCGCGACCACGCCCTTGGTGTCCTTGCCGGTGATCTCGAACGGGTCGCCCGGCCGCACCTGGTCGTAGAACCAGGCCGCGTCCGCGTCGCTCATCCCTATGCAGCCGGAACTGTGGTTGGCCCTGCCGAAGAAGGCGGCGTTCCACGGGGCGGCGTGCGCGTACATGCCCGACCAGGTCAGCCGCATCGAGTGCTTGACCATCTTGTCGTAGGCGTTGCCGAGGCCCACCGTCTCGGAGTTCATGTTGACGGTGCCCTCCTTGGCCATGAGCACGGCGGTTCCGCGCCAGGACCGCTTGTCCCCGCCGGGGGTGCCGCCGGAGACCGGTATACGGCGGACCGTCCTGCCGTCGCGGACCAGGGTGAGCTGGTGGCTGTCGAGGTCGACCTCGGCGATCTGCCGGGCGCCGATGGTGAAGGTGGTCGTGTAGTCGCGTACGAACCAGCCGCCGTTCGTGCCCGAGTCGGTGCCGTTCAGCTCGGCGTTCAGCGTGACCTTGGTGCCGGGCTTCCAGTACGACTTGGGCCGCCAGTCCACCCGGTCCCTGCCCGACCAGTCGGTCAGCCAGCCCCAGGAGCCCTCGGTGTCGTTCGAGGTGGTGATCCTGAGCTGCTTCTCGACCGCGGCCCGGTTCTTGACCGGGTTGTCGAAGACCAGGGAGATCGGCTGGGCGACACCGACGGTGGTGTTCGTGCCCGGCCGCCAGTCGACCTTGTTGACCTTGTCCGCCGGAGCCGTGGTGAAGGAGGACTTGGTCGTCCGGACGGTTCCGGCCCCGGTCCGGGTCACCGCCGTCACCTTGTACGACGTACCGGGCACGGCCTTGCGGCCGGAGACCCACGAGCGGCCGTCGGCGGCGACCTCGCCGGCGAGCCTGCGGCCCTCGGCGTCGGTGACGGACACCGCGGTGAGCCTGCCGCCCGAGGCCGTGATCCGCACGGAGTCGCCCGCCCGGACCTGGTCCCCCTCGGGTGTGACGGTGACCTTGACCGGGCGGTCGTCGGCCCGGGGCGCCACCCGGGCGTCCGGGGCGCCGGAGGAGGCGGTCGACGAGCAGGCGGCGAGCGGTGCCAGCAGGGCGGCCACGACGGCGGCTCGGACGCGGGAATGGGCGAGTGCACGAGTGCGCGACAACAGAACCTCCGGAAGGGAAGGAAAGGGCGACAAGGGGGTGGACGAGTCGGCGATATCGTGACTGTAGAGCCGGAAAACCCGAGGTCAGCCGCTATAGGGCAATGTGACGGCGACTGGTGAGGAACGGTCATGGTCCGGTCACATTCGCCGCGCGGAGCGGTCATGGACCGCTGTGAGCATCCTTTGCGTCCCCGCGACAGGTCCGGGGAGAAGGAGAGGCTCAGACTGTGTCAGCGCTGCTCGTTCCGCCCAGCCGCGTGTCCCCCGCACGGAACCGGGGCACGGCCCTGCGGACCATCACCGCGGAGACCTACCGCGCCTTCCTCGCCTCCCCCGACGGGGCCGCTCTCGGCGCCGGTTTCCTGCAATGCCCGTCCTGGGCCGACGTCAAGGAGGGCTGGCGGGCCCAACTGCTCGGCTGGGGACCGGATCCGGAGGCCGGGGCGCTGACGGGTGTGGCCGTGGTGCTGCTGCGGCAGTTCCCCGGCACCCGCAAGTACTTCGCCTACCTTCCCGAAGGGCCGGTCGCCGACTGGAACGACCCCGACGTGGACGGCTGGCTCGGCCCGCTCCTCCAACACCTGCGCGGAGCGGGCGCCTTCGCCGTGCGCATCGGCCCCTCACCCGCCTACCGGCGCTGGGACGCCGCCCGGCTCAAGGCGCTCACCGGCCCGGGCCGGCGCCTCGGCGACGTCCTCGCCAGCGAGGTCGACCCGCTCGGCACCGCCGTCGCCGAGCGGCTGCGCGCCCGCGGCTGGCGGCGCTGCGGCGGTGACGGGACGGGAGGAGAGGGGACCGGCGGGGACGGGGGCGCCCAGCCCCGGCACGTCTTCCACGTACCGCTCGCCGGACGCAGCACCGAGGACCTGTGGTCCGGGCTCAACCAGGAGTGGCGCCGCAATGTGCGCCGGGCCCGGAAGGAGGGCGTGGAGGTGGTGGTGGGCAGTACGGCCGAACTCCCCGAGTTCTACCGGCTCCTCGGCATCACCGAGCGCCGCGACGGCTTCCGGCTCGGCCGCTCGCTCGCCTACTACGAGCGCCAGTACGCGGCGCTCAACGCCGAGGAACCCGGCCGGATGAAGCTGTACCTCGCCCGCCACCGAGGCGAGATCCTGGCCGCCCACACGATGATCACGGTGGGCCGCCGGGCCTGGTACCAGACCGGCGCCTCGGCCGACCACCGTCGCGAGGTCCGCCCCTCCAACGCCCTGCAGTGGCGGATGATGCAGGACGCCCAGGCCCTCGGCGCCGACGTCTACGACATGCGCGGGGTACCCTCCACTCTCGATCCTGAGGAACGTGCGTACGGATTGTTGCGGTGGAAGCTCGGCACCGGGGGGCAGGTCGTCGAGACGCTGGGGGAATGGGAGAAACCATTGGGCGGCAGCGCCAACCACGCGCTCTACCGCGCCTTCCAGGCGTATCTGAACCGCCGATGACACAGACGACACCGACGCCGCCGACGACGCCGACCAGCACCGCGCCGAGGGACACGGCGGCACGCAGCAGTGCCGTCATGGCCGCCGGATCCATCGTGTCCCGGGCCACCGGCTTCGCCCGCTCCGCCGTGGTCGCGGCAGCGCTCGGCACCATCGGGCCGACCGCCGACGGCTACGCGGTCGGCAACGCCCTGCCCACCATCGTCTACATCCTGCTCCTCGGCGGCGCGCTGAACGCCGTCTTCGTCCCCGAACTGGTCAAGGCCGCCAAGGAGCACGCCGACGGGGGCACCGCGTACACCGACCGGCTCGTCACCGTGTGCGTCGTCGCGCTGCTGGCGATCACCGCGGCCGCCGTATGGGCGGCCCCCGCGATCGTCGACGCGTACACCGACTACACCGGCCCGCAGGCGGCCATGACCACCGCGCTGGCCCGCTACTGCCTGCCCCAGATCTTCTTCCTCGGACTGTTCACGCTGCTCGGACAAGTCCTCAACGCACGGGGCAGGTTCGGCGCGATGATGTGGGCGCCGGTCCTCAACAACCTCGTCGTCATGACCGTGTTCGGCCTTTACCTGGCGCTGGCCCTGGGCGGTGGCGACACGCTCACCGCGACCGGGACCGCCGTCCTCGGCTGGGGCACGACCGCCGGTATCGCCGTCCAGGCACTCGCCCTCGTCCCCGCCCTGCGCGCCGCCCGCTTCCGCTGGCGGCCCCGCTTCGACTGGCGCGGCAGCGGACTGACCCGCCCGCTGCGCGCGGCCGGCTGGCTGGTGCTGCTGGTCCTCGCCAACCAGGCCGCCTACTGGGTCACCACCCGCCTGGCCACCACCGCGGGCCTCGACGGCGGCCCCGGCTACGGCGCGTACAACAACGCCTATGCCCTGTGGGTCGTACCGCACGGCATCATCACGGTCTCCCTGGTGACCGCGCTGATGCCCCGGATGAGCGCGGCCGCCGCCGACGGGGACACCGCCGCCGTGCGACGCGACGTCTCCCACGCCCTGCGCGTCAGCGCCTCGGCCGTCGTCCCCGCCGCCTGCGCCCTGTTCGCCCTCGCCCAGCCGGTGATGGCCCTCGTCTTCGGCTACGGCAGGACCGGCGCCGACGACACGGCCGCCATGGCCGGGATCCTGATGGCCTTCGCGCCGGGCCTGATCGCCCTGTCCGGCCAGTACGTCCTGTCCCGCACCTTCTACGCGCTCTCCGACACCCGTACGCCGTTCCTGCTCAACCTGCTGATCGTCGCCCTCAACGCGGGCCTGTCGCTGACCGCCGCCCACCTGCTGCCGGCCCGCTGGGCCGTGACCGGCATGGCGGGCGCGTACTCCCTGGCGCTGTGCGCGGGCTGGGTGGTGACCGGCCTGGTGCTGAGCCGCCGACTCGGTGTCGCCCGTCCTCTGCGCTCCTCCGCCGCCGGCGCCCACGTGCGGCTGCTGCTCGCCGCCGTCCCCGCCACCGTCCTCGGCCACCTCGCGGTCCTGGCCACGGCACGGGCGGGAGCCCTGGTCGCCGCAACTGCCGGGGCGCTCGCCGTCGTCCTCACCTTCGCCCTGCTCACCCGTCCGCTGCGACTCGTCGAACTCGACGCACTGCTCTCGCGCGTACGCCGCAGACGGACCCGGACCTGACCATCACCGAGGGAGAACTGCCGATGCCCCGCGTGCTCCTCATCGAGGACGACCCCTCCGTACGCGAAGGGGTCGAACTCGGTCTGCGCCGCCGCGGCCACGAGGTACGGGTGGCGGCGACCGGCGAGTCCGGCCTCGCCGCGCTGGCCGAGTTCCGCCCCGACCTGCTGCTGCTCGACCTGATGCTGCCCGGGATGAACGGCGTACAGGTCTGCCGGCAGGTCCGCGAGGAGAGCCAGCTGCCGATCATCATGCTCACCGCGCGCGGCGACGACTTCGACGTGGTCATCGGCCTGGAGGCGGGCGCCGACGACTACATCGTCAAGCCCGCCCGCCCCGAGGTGATCGAGGCCCGGATCCGTGCCGTGCTGCGCCGCCTGGACGACAGCGGCCCGGGCCGCCCGGCCATCGAGGTCTACGGCGGCCTCACCGTCGACCGCGTCGGGCTGACCGTCACCAAGGCCGGCCGCCCGCTGGCGCTCGCCCCCTCGGAGCTCAAGCTGCTGCTGCACCTCTGCGCCGCCCCCGAGCAGGTGTTCAGCAGGCAGCAACTGCTGGAGCACGTCTGGGACCACAGCTACCACGCCGACGCCCGCCTGGTCGACGCGTGCGTCCGCCGGCTGCGCGGCAAGATCGAGGACGAGGCCGGCAGCCCCCGCTACGTGCAGACACTGCGGGGCTTCGGCTACCGCTTCGGGCCGCTGTGAGCGGCGGCGAGCAGCGTTCGCGGGTCAGGGCGTTCGGGCTGCGCGCGCGGTTGTTGCTCGCCTTCCTGCTGGTCGCCGCCGTCAGCGCCGGCACGACGGCCGCGCTGACCTACCGTGAGGCCCGCAACTCGCTGCTGGTGACCGCCCAGGACACGGCGGTCACCTCCTTCCGCGAACAGGTCCAGCAGACGGCGTTCGCCCTGCCCGTACAGAACGAGGGCATGGAGGAGGTCCTGCGGGACATCGCCCGCAAGGGCAAGCCGCACCCCTGGGTGGTCTTCGCCGAGTACGGCTCGCTCCGCGCCTCCTCCGGCGAGAACCCGGTCTCCACCGTCATCACCCCCGAACTGCGCCGCGCCGCACGGGCCAACCCCCACGGCAGCTTCGAACGGGTCGTCAAGGACGGCGTCCCCTATCTGACCATCGCCATGCCCACCGTCTTCAAGACCAGCCCGGACAGCGTGCTGCCCACCGGGCTCGTCCTGTACGCCGTCATGCGGATGACGGACGAGCAGATCAACGTCGACGCGCTCCTCATCGCCGCCCGCGACGGCGCCCTGCCCGGCCTCGCCATCGCGCTGATACCCGCCCTGATCGCCGCGCGCAGCGTGCTGCGTCCGGTGCGGGAGCTGCGCCAGGCGGCCCGGAACATGGGCAGCGGCAGGCTCGACACCCGGATCCGGGTGCGCGGCAGCGACGAACTGGCCGACCTGGCACGCACGTTCAACGAGTCGACGGGCCAACTGGAGCGGTCCGTGCGGGAACTGCGCGAGGCCGAGGAGCGCGCCCGCCGCTTCGCCTCCGACGTCTCGCACGAACTGCGCACCCCGCTCGCCGGAATGCTCGCCGTCACCGAGGTCCTCGACGAGGACGCGGACGGCCTGGACCCGGACACCGCCCGGGCGGTCCGGCTGGTCAGCGCGGAGACCGGAAAGCTGGCCGTCCTCGTCGAGGACCTGATGGAGATCTCCCGCTTCGACGCCCGCGCGGCCGAGCTGAACGCCGACGAGGTCGACGTGGCCGTGGCCATCCGCAAGACCCTGCAGAACCGGCACTGGACCGACGACCGGGTCCGCACCGAACTCCCCGAGGGCATCCGGGCGCGGCTGGACCCGCGCCGCTTCGACGTCGTGATCGCCAACCTCGTGGGCAACGCCCTGCGGCACGGGGGTACGCCCGTCACGGTACGGCTGCGCACCGAGGAACGCCTTCCGGGCCGGCCCGTGCTGATCACCGACGTGGTGGACAGCGGGCCCGGCATCCGCCCGGAATCGCTCCCGCACATCTTCGACCGCTTCTACAAGGCCGACGCGGCCCGTACCCGTTCGGCGGGCAGCGGCCTGGGACTGGCGATCACGCTGGAGAACGTGAAGCTGCACGGCGGCACGATCCACGCCGGGAACCGGCCCGGGGGCGGTGCCGTCTTCGCCGTCGAGATACCGCTTCACTCGGAGGGGGCCGGCGGATGAGGCGACGTGTGTCGGCCGTGGTGTTCGCCGTCGCGGCCGGCGTACCGCTGCTCGGTGGCTGCGGTATCCAGGAGACCGACGTCATCGGGGCGGGTGGTCCCGCCAGCGTTCAGGCCTTCCTCAACCGCGAGGACGACATGCTGCTCTTCTTCCGTTCCCCCGACGGAGGGCTGAGCCCGGTGATCAGGTCGCCCGGGCCCTCCACCGTGTCCGACGGCGGAGTCTTCCACACGGCGACCGCCGGGGACCAGGAGTCGAACGGGCCCGTGCCGACGGAGAAGGTCGTCGCGGCGCTCCTCGCCGGACCGGGGGACGTGGACCGTGCCGCGGGCCTGACCACGGCCCTCCCCGCCGCCGACCGCGGCAGCGTCGTCAAGGTCGACACCTCCGTGAACGGCAGGGTCACGGCCCGCCTTCCCCTCGCCCTGGAGGGGCTGGATGCCATCGCCCTGCGCCAGCTCACCTGCACGATCGCCTACAGCCAGGACGCCGAGGGCCGGATCGTCGTGGAGCTGCGAGGCCAGGACGGGGCGTCGAGGTCGGGCACCTGCGGACTCGCTCCCGGCAGTGCGGGGAACGTACCCACGGTGACCGGGACCCGGGGAGCGGGCCCGTCGTCCGGCGCGAGCGGCTGAGGCGGCGTCGCAGGGGGCGGCCAGGTGTCGGGGGGAGCGAGGACGAGATCATCGGGCAGGCGATTCACCTCGCGGCGGCCTTCCGGGTACTCGACCTTCCGTCCACATGATCAACTCGTACCGGGTACGGACCCGCCGTGCGCCTCGGTTCCGGCACGGCGGCGGTACTCGGCGTTGATGCGCTGAGCCTCCTCGAGCTGGTCCTCGAGGATGACGATGCGGCACGCGGCCTCGATCGGGGTGCCCTTGTCGACGAGCTCGCGGGCGCGCGCCGCGATCCGCAGCTGGTAGCGCGAGTACCGGCGGTGACCGCCCTCCGAGCGCAGCGGAGTGATCAGCCGAGCCTCGCCGAGGGCTCGCAGGAAGGCCGGGGTGGTGCCGAGCATCTCGGCGGCCCGCCCCATCGTGTATGCGGGGTAGTCGTCGTCGTCGAGACGATTACCGAGGGGGGTATCTGCTGTCATGTCACCTCGTAGGACAACGCGTCGAGGGGCCCTGGTGCCGTACGGCACCAGGGCCCCGAAGGAAATTCAACACCATCTGTCGGCTCTTGTGCTGTGCCGACCTGCTGTTTCCGCTACCGGCCCTGCTGGAGGGGGTGCGGGGATCGCGGCTGCGTGACCGGGGACCACCTTCCAATCCGGGGTCTTGCGGTACCCGGCCGAGTACTGCTCCGACCGGGCGATCCTGATGGCGTCCGTCCTCCGTCCTTGCTCTGTATCCACCACTTGGCCTGCGAACTTCAGGTACTGCAATCCCGCCAGTTCGTGTCTGCCGGGTGTCACTGATCCGTCTTCGATGAGAAAAGCCTAACCGTGTCGGAGCCCAATGTCTACTCCGGCAAGGACAGATTTCAGCTTCTTGGAGGGGCAGGTAGTTTCGTTCCGTCACTAAGGGTGACGTGCCTCTCCCCTCCGCCTCCCCGTGGCGGCGAAAACGGGCGTCCAGACAGCAGTGCGGGCCCTGCCGACGTGTGTCGGCAGGGCCCGCACCGGGATCCTGAAGGTGGTTCTTCTCAGCCGAGGCGAACCAGGGCCCGCCCGTGCTCCGCGACGACGGTGCGCCGAGAGACGGGCGAGGTGATCGCCGCGTCGAGGACGTCCCGCAGCCGGACCCGGTCCGTGTACGCGGAACTCTCGCGGTGAGCGGCGAGTTCGGCGCGCGTGACCGAGCCGGTGCATTGGTCGTCCCCGTCGACCAGGAGGAGGAACTCGACACGGGCACCGGCCATGACGGACAGCGCGACCTCGACGGTCATGTCGTCCCGGACCCGGGGCCCGGACGTGTCCATGACGTCGACCACGGCCAGGTGAGCCGGGTTCGCGTGCTGTCGTTGTGTCCGTACCGGTGTCAAAGGTGCCTCCTCGGAGATGGGGAGCTGCTGGACGATGCTGCGAGCCGCAGGGGTCAGGCCGCGGTGTCGAGGGCGGGCCGCTGCGCACGGCGCCGTCCCGCTCCTCCGGCGGCGCGTCCACGACCGGAGCGGTCCTGACGGCCTCGGGACGAGGGGGCCCCGGAGGACCCGGTGCGGCGGGGACGGTCCACGACCGGTGCCTTGATGACGACCGGGACACCGGAAGGGGCCTGGGCGCCGGTGATCCGCGTCAGTTCCGCCTCACCGGACCGCACGGAGGCGATCTGCGGGGTGATGCCGGCCGAGACCATCAACCGGGTCATGCCACGGCGCTGGCCGGGCGTCACGAGGGTGACGACGCTGCCGGACTCGCCGGCACGGGCGGTACGGCCGCCGCGGTGCAGGTAGTCCTTGGGGTCGGTCGGCGGATCCACGTTGACGACCAGGTCGAGGTTGTCGACGTGGATGCCGCGGGCCGCGACGTTGGTCGCCACCAGCACCGTCACATGCCCGGTCTTGAACTGGGCGAGGGTCCGGGTGCGCTGCGGCTGGGACTTGCCACCGTGCAGAGCCGCGGCGCGGACGCCGCTGTTCAGCAGGTGCTGGGTCAGCCGGTCCACGGCGTGCTTGGTGTCCAGGAACATCAGGACCCGGCCCTCGCGTGCCGCGATCTCGGTGGTCGTGCGGTGCTTGTCCGACTCGGGCACGTGGAGCACGTGGTGCTCCATCGTGGTGACCGCACCCGCCGACGGGTCGACGGAGTGGACGACCGGGTCGGACAGGTACTGGCGGACCAGCCGGTCGACGTTGCGGTCCAGGGTGGCCGAGAAGAGCATCCGCTGCCCCCCGGGACGTACCTGGTCGAGCAGGGCGGTGACCTGGGGCATGAAGCCCATGTCGGCCATCTGGTCGGCCTCGTCGAGGACGGTGATGTCGACGTCGTCCAGGCGGCAGTCGCCACGGTCGATGAGGTCCTTGAGCCGTCCCGGTGTCGCGACGACGATCTCCACACCGGCCCGCAGGGCGCGCGTCTGCTTGCTCATCGGCATGCCGCCGACCACGGTGGTCAGCCGGAGCTTCACGGAGCGGGCGTACGGGGTGAGCGCGTCGGTCACCTGCTGGGCGAGCTCGCGGGTGGGGACGAGGACCAGGGCGAGCGGCTGCCCCGGCTCCGCGCGGCGGCCCGTCGTACGGGCCAGCACCGCGAGGCCGAAGGCGAGGGTCTTGCCGGACCCGGTACGGCCGCGGCCGAGCACGTCACGTCCGGCGAGGGAGTTCGGCAGCGTCGCGCCCTGGATGGGGAACGGCACCGTCATGCCCTCGCGTCCGAGCGCGGCCAGCAGGGGCGTCGGCATGGCGAGGTCGGAGAACGACTCGACCGCGGGCAGTGCGGGAGTGATCGTCACCGGGAGGGCGAACTCGCCCTGGAGCGGGGCCGGCCGGCGCCCGCTGTTGCCGCTGGAACGCCGCGGAGCACCGGAGCGCTGGGCGGAAGAGCTCCAGGAGGTCCGGGTCGGGCGGGAGGTGGTGCGGGCAGTGCGGGCGGTGCGTGCGCGGTTCAAGCGGAACCTTTCCTCGATGTGAGCACGTAGGCACGTAGCAAGGAGTTTCCGCAGCAAAAGGAACGGCGCAGATAATCACGAGAACGGCCCGGTGATGATGAGCGCCGAATCGGATCGACGGGGGAATGCATCACCGTCAGGTGATGCGATGGAGCCTTCCCGTCACGCGCTCTGAAAAGCAGCGAGCCGGGGCCCGCACCCCAAGGTGCGGGCCCCAGCTGCGAAGAATGTGTTGCTGCCGGTGGTCAGGCCGGAACGATGTTCTCGGCCGTCGGGCCCTTCTGGCCCTGCGCGATGTCGAACGACACCTTCTGACCTTCCAGGAGCTCGCGGAAGCCCTGGGCGGCGATGTTGGAGTAGTGGGCGAAGACGTCGGCGCCGCCGCCGTCCTGCTCGATGAAGCCGAAGCCCTTTTCCGCGTTGAACCACTTCACGGTGCCAGTAGCCATGTCAATTCTCCTTCGGAGACGATTTCCGGAATTCACCCTGTGTGGATTCCGCGTCGCCCGTGCTGATTAACCCGTCGGAAAATGAACCCTCTGGCAACCACACCTGCAACTGACAACGACATTAGCATGCCGCGATCGACCCTGTGCGGTCTGTAATTCCACTGGGGTTGACGGGCGAGGAATACTCGCAGTGCACCGCAGCCATTTCTCACTTCACGGATACAGATATTGACCCGCGCGGGCGGGCTGTTTTCTGGCGAACGTTTCCGCCCGCAGCGCCATGACCTCCGGCGATGGGCCGCACGCCGCTCCCGGCGCCCTCGCCGGACGGGACACCGGCGAACGCGCCCGGGCCCCGCTGACGCAACGAATGTCACATCCGCCGCACGAGGCGACACCGACGTGCGGCATCTACCCGGCGTGCGCCGCGGTCCAGGTGATCAGCGGGGGCTCGACCCGCGCGCACAGCGGCCCGCCCCGCGCGTCGGTCAGCCCGAGCCGCCCGACCAGCAGTCCGTCGCGCGCGGCGGCGGCGAGCGTGTCGGCGGGGATGACGTCGAGCAGGAGCTTGGCGCGCCGGAACATCGTGAACATGCCCGACTCGTCGACCGTGCCCCACGACAGATAGATGAACCGCCGCCCCAGACGGTTCTGCACATAGGGGCCCGTGACCTCGGTACCGGCCGGCGAGGAGCTGGTGCTGCACTCCAGGGTCCACGTCGCGGACGGCGCGTCCCCGGGCTGCGGCTCGAGAAGCTCGGCCGGACGGTCGCGGCGTTGCACGGCGACATGGACGTTGTCGTAGGCGGGGTGGGTGCGGCCGGGCAGGTCGATGGCGTCGATGCGGATGCGCATGGCCGCCATCATCCGGCATCGCCCCAAGCTCCCTCGGCTGCAAGCGGGTTGTGCCCTTCGAGTGCGCCCAGGTTCTGCGCACGAAAAAGCCCCAGGTCGTCGACCTGGGGCTTCGATATGGAGCGGGTGACGAGAATCGAACTCGCACTCTCAGCTTGGGAAGCTGATGTTCTACCACTAAACTACACCCGCGTAAGACGCCGATTTGAGACCGGTGTCGGAACGCTCTGTCACTCTACCTCATGCCAGACCCCCGGCGCCGGAGCCGTGGGGTCTGAGTGCGTTTCAGGGGAGCGATGGGGCTGCGGGGCGCCGGAGTTGGGGCGTACGGTGGAGAGGTGGGAGAGGGTCCGGGAGAGGTCGGAGTGCCGCCTGGAGACTCGTTCCTTCCATCCCGTAATGTGGCTTTTGTCGTCCGGCGAGCAGCAGCCGGACGCGGCTCTTGGGGAAGGGACTCCAGAACTTGATGGAGCGCACTGTCGTCCGTTGTGCCGATGGGCACGTGTTCAGCACCGCTTCGTTCCCGATGCAGCAGGCCGAGCGGCTCGGTCCCGGGCGACTCGTCCGATGCCCTCGGTGTGCCCGGCTTCGCAACGTCGTTCCGGTGACCTTGGAGAAGCAGTAAAGGAGTAGTACCCAGGCGCGCGGACCGTCCGATGGTGGCCGGTCCGCGCGCCTTGCGTATCCTCGGGGCGTGCTTCTCTCAGACAAGGACATCCGGGCCGAGATCGATTCCGGGCGAGTGCGGATCGATCCCTACGACGAATCCATGGTGCAGCCGTCCAGCGTCGACGTGCGCCTCGATCGCTTCTTCCGGGTGTTCGAGAACCACCGCTACCCCCACATCGACCCCTCCGTCGAGCAGGCGGACCTCACGCGCCTCGTGGAGCCGGAGGGCGACGAGCCCTTCATCCTCCACCCCGGCGAGTTCGTCCTCGCCTCGACGTACGAGGTCATCACCCTCCCCGACGACCTCGCCTCGCGCCTGGAGGGCAAGTCCTCCCTCGGCCGCCTGGGCCTCGTCACCCACTCCACCGCCGGCTTCATCGACCCCGGCTTCTCCGGGCACGTGACGTTGGAGCTCTCCAACCTCGCCACCCTCCCCATCAAGCTCTGGCCCGGCATGAAGATCGGCCAGCTCTGCCTGTTCCGGCTCTCCTCGCCGGCGGAGTTCCCCTACGGCAGTGAGCGCTACGGCTCCCGCTACCAGGGCCAGCGCGGCCCGACGGCCTCCCGTTCCTTCCTCAACTTCCACAGGACGCAGGTATGAGCGACGTACGGGAGAACCTGACGTACGAGCGGTTCGGCGTCGCCGTCCGTGAACTCGCGCAGACCATCGCCGACGACGGCTACGAGCCCGACATCGTCCTCTCCATCGCCCGCGGCGGCGTGTTTGTCGCGGGCGGCCTGGCGTACGCGCTGGACTGCAAGAACATCCACCTGGTCAACGTGGAGTTCTACACCGGCGTGGGCACCACCCTCGACATGCCCGTCATGCTCGCGCCCGTCCCCAACGTCATCGACTTCTCCTCCAAAAAGGTCCTCATCACGGACGACGTCGCCGACACCGGCAAGACCCTCAAGCTGGTCCGCGACTTCTGCCTCGACACCGTCGCCGAGGTCCGCAGCGCCGTCATCTACGAGAAGACGCAGTCGCTGGTGAAGTGCGAGTACGTGTGGAAGCGGACGGACGACTGGATCAACTTCCCGTGGTCCGTCGAACCTCCCGTGATCAAGCGGTCCGGGCAGGTGCTCGACGCCTGAGCAGGTTGGCGTGACGAAGAAGGGGCTCCCCGTCGTGGGGAGCCCCTTTTCGGTGTGTGCGGAGGGGTGGCTTCTAGAAGGTGCCCAGTTTCACGATCGACAGGAGGGCGATCAGTTGGATCGATGCCGCGCCGAGGGCCTTGGGCCAGGGGAGGTCGTGGGACTTGGAGGCCATCAGGGTGAGGAGGGCGCCCGCGGCCACCCAGGTCGCCCAGCCGACGGCCTGGACGAAGGTGGCGTCGCCGCCGAAGAACATGGCGAGGACGAGGCGGGGCGCGTCCGTCAGGGACATGATCAGCATGGAGAGGCCGACCGTGGGCTGCCAGGCGCCGTCGCCGCCGAGCTGGCGGGCCAGGGTGTGGGTGACCACGCCCAGCACGAAGGAGGACAGGACCATCGCGACCGCCGTCGTCAGGACGATCGGGACCGCGTTGGAGAGGGTGGCGTTGATCGCGTCCTCGCGGGCGCCGTCGAAGCCGAAGACGGCGAGCAGGCCGTAGAGGAACGTCACGATCAGGGCAGGGCCCCACATCGTGTAGTCGCGCATCTGGAGGAAGGTCCGGTTGGGGGCCGTGACGATGCCCCTCAGGAGGTCCTTCCAGTGGAGGCGGGGGCCCACCGGGCCGGCCGGCGGGGTCGAGCCCGCGCGGTACGTGCCGCCCTGGTTGTAGGGGTCCTCGTTGACGGAGAACGCCTGGGTGTGACCCGGGTTGTTCGCCGCGTACGGGTCGTGGCCGCCGTCGCCGAAGTACTCCGGCTCGTCGTAGCCGCCGCCCTGGGGGCCGCCGTACTGCTGCTGCCCCGGGTGCGGGGGCGCGGGCGGCGCGGGGTAGCCGCCGTACGACGGTCCCTGCGGGGCCTGCTGCCCGTACGGAGGTTGTTGCGGTCGCGTGTGAGGAGCGCCGTTGTCCCGGCCGCGTCCGATCCTGAATCCAGCCACGCCTTCGAACGTACCTGGTCCCGGCGAGCCGCGTGCCGGGCCCGGGGGTTCGGGCCCGGCTTTGCTGCCGAGCTGTGACATCCCCTAAGGGGTTGTCATGACTGTCCCTGACACGTCGTGAGGGTCAGCCCGTGATCGGTGTACCGAGCTCCGGCTGGGGGTGTGCGCCCAGGCCGATCGAGCCCGCGCCGAAGCTCACCACGCCCTTCGTCCTCAGCCGGGTCGAGGTGCCCTTCAGGAACCACCCGGCGCCGTCCCCCGCGTTCTCACCGGGGGCGCCGGCGGTGTCCTGCTGGTAGCCGTACGACGTGCCGGGCGACAGGCCCTTCTTACCGGCCGGGACGATCGTGAGCGAGCCGGCGTTCTCCTTGCCGCCGATCGTCTCGAGCAGGGCCGCGAGCGTCGTACGGATGCGCACGGGTCAGCCCACCAGGACGTCGCCGAAGTTCGCGTCGCCGGTGGGGCCGCCCAGGGTCGGGCCGCTGAAGGACTTCGAACCGGTGGCGGTGATGCCGGAGGTGGTGGACTTCAGGAACCAGACGGCGCCGTCGCTGCTGTTCTCGCCGGAGGCGGAGGTCACCAGTTCCGTACGGCCGTTGTTGTCGATGTCCGTGAGGTGGACCGCGTAGCCGAAGTGGTCGTAGGACTCGGCCGTGCCGGGGACGTTCGCCGTGTTCTGGGAGTAGGACTTCGAGCCGGTGCCGGTCAGGCCGGAGGCCGCGCCGCGCAGGATCGTGACCGTGCCCGCGTGCTTCGCCGAGCCGATGGTCTCCTGCTCGGAGCCGACCGCGATGTCGGTGTAACCGTCGCCGTTGACGTCGCCGGCCGACAGGCTCCAGCCGAAGAAGTCGAACTTCTCGGCCGTGCCGGGGACGCTCGCCGAGTCCTGGGTGAACTTCACCGGCGTACGGGTCGACAGGCCCGTGGACGCGCCGTACGTCACCGTCACCGCGCCGCCGAGGCCGCCGTTGGGCTCGGACGCCGACTTCTCCATGAAGTTGCCGGTGACGATGTCGCCGTAGCCGTCCTTGTTCACGTCGGCGATGACGCCGGCGTAGCCGCCCGCGAGCTTCTTGCCGACCTTGAGGGTGGTGGTGGCGTCGCCCGTGTAGAGGACGCTGCGGGTGCGGTAGTCGCCCGTGCTGGTCTCCTCCTGGCCCATGACCAGCAGGTCGGTGCGGCCGTCGGCGTTGACCTCGCCCGCGACGAGGCCCTCGGGGTAGATCGTGGTCTGGTCGACCGTGTCGACGCCGACGAGCGAAGCGGCCTTGCCGGTACGGGAGACCGGGCCGCGGAAGATGTTCAGGGACGGTGAGGCGTTGTTGCCGGCGGCCAGGTCGGTGTGGCCGTCGCCGTCGAAGTCGCCGGCCGCGAGGGACCAGCCCAGCTCGTTGCGGTACTCCGGCAGCGGGGAGGAGATGTCGGTGCCGGACTTGATGCCGGTCGCGCCGCCCCACAGCACGGTCAGCGCGCCGTAGGAGTCGGTGGAGCCGATCCTCTCGCCGTGCACGCCGACCACGAGGTCCGTGTAGCCGTCGCCGTCCATGTCGCCCGTGGTGAGTCGGTCGCCGAAGTACTCGCTGGTCTCCGGGGTGCCGGGGATACCGTCCGTGGCCTGGCTGATGATCTGGCGCTTGGTGGTGTCCAGGCCGCTCTTGGTGCCGTAGACGACGGCGACATAGCCCGCGCCGGTCTTGCCGGAGACCTTGGCGATCGGGGCGGCGATCGCGACATCGCGGTAGCCGTCGCCGTTGAAGTCGCCGTCCAGGCCGGAGGGGGCGGCGGTCGCGGTCGTCGCGGCCGAGAGGGTGAGCAGACCGCCGGTGAGGGTGGCCGCGACGGCGGTCGCGAGGGTGGTTCTGAGGTGACGCATCGGGTTCTCCTGGAAGAAAGCGCAGAAAACAAAGAAGCGAAGAAGGCGAAGGAAGCGCAGGGGAAAGCGTCAGTCGAGGAAGCCGCCGCCGTACTCCGGCAGGTGGATGGAGCCCGTCGCGGTCGGTGTGGTGCTCGTGCCGCGCATGAGCAGCGCGTCGCCGTTCGCGCCCACCGTCAGGTCGGCCTTGCCGTCGCGGTCGAGGTCGTGCAGCCGGACCGGGGAGCCGAAGGAGACGTAGGAGTCGGCCGGGCCGATCACCGTCTGCGGGATCCACGTGGAGCGGGTGCCGGTCAGACCGCCGGAGCCGCCGCGGAAGACGGTGACGCCGCCCTGGTCCTCCTTGCCGGCCACGTCCTCCTGCGGCACGCCGACCGCGAGGTCCGCGTAGCCGTCGCCGTTGGTGTCGCCGGCCGAGACGCAGTAGCCGAAGTTGTCGCCCGCCTCGAGGCTGCCGGGGACACCGGAGGAGGCCTGGTTGTACGTCATCGAGCCGCTCGGCCCGGAGGACGTCCCGTGCCAGACGCTGACGATGCCCCTGCCGTCGTTGTTGTCGGGCAGGCCGACCGCGATGTCTCCGTACCCGTTCTTGTCGAAGTCGCCGATCGCGGCACTCCACGGCTCACTGGCGTACGTCTTGGAGGCGCCCGAAGTCAGGCCCGACGAGGCGCCCTTGAGGTACCAGATGCGGTTGGCGGGCTGGTCGCCGACGAACTGCGTGCCGAGGACGACCAGGTCCGTCTTCCCGTCGCCGTTGACCTTGCCGGCGGCGAGGCCGTGCGAGTACCAGCCCTGGTCCACCTTGTCGATCTTGCTGACGCCGCCCGTCGTACCGAACTTGGTGAACGGGCCGCGGTACAGCCATGTCTCGCTGCCGCCGATGACGGCGAGGTCGGGCGAGCCGTCGCCGTTGAAGTCGCCGGTGGCGAGCTCGCTGCCGAAGTGGGACTGGGAGCCGCTCGCGCCGGACTTCGGGGCGAGGGTGGTGCCGCCGGACAGGCCCGTCCTGGAACCCCAGACGATGGTGACCGTCCCGCGGTACCGCGCGCTGCCCACGTGCTCCGTGTCGTTGCCGACGACCAGGTCCGCGTAGCCGTCCTTGTTGAGGTCGGCGCTGGTGATCGACTCGCCGAAGTAGTCGTCCTCCTCGCCGGTCCCGGGGATGCCGGGGCTGTCCTGGTGGACGACCTGGGTGCGCGTCGTGTCGAGGCCGCTCGCGCCGCCGTAGACGATGTTGACGGCGCCGCCGGTCCAGCCGTCGTCGCCGGAGATGCCCGAGTAGTAGTGGCTGTACGCCAGGTCCCGGTAGCCGTCGCCGTTGAAGTCGTCGTAGTGCTTGGCGACCGCCGCCGAGGCGGGGGCGGCGAGGAACAGCGGGGTGAGGCCTGTCGCCACGAGGGTGACGGTCAGGGCGGCCGCGGTGCTGCTGCGCATGGGTATCGCTCCTGTGGGTCAGCCGATGAGGCCGGCGCCGAACGCGCCGTAGCCGCTGGACATGCCGAGGGAACCGGGTCCGAAGGAACGGATGCCGGCGGTGGTGATGCCGCTCGTCGTGCCGCGCAGCGACCAGACGGCGCCGGTGCCCTCGTTCTCGAAGCCGGCGGTCACCGTGTAGTCGGCGCGGCCGTCGCCGTTGACGTCGGAGAGGAGGACGTCCGAGCCGAAGTAGTCGGTGGACTCCGAGGTGCCGGGGACGTCGTAGGTGTCCTGCGAGATCGCGCGGCCGCCTTCGAGACGCGGGCCGACCAGCACCACGGAGGCGCCGGCGTCCTCGGCCTGGGTGGTGTCCTCGAAGGGAACGCCGATCGCGAGGTCGCCGTGGCCGTCGGCGTTGAAGTCGCCGATGGAGACCGCGCCGCCGAACCCGTCGCCGGCCTCGTCCGTGCCCGCGACCCCCTCGGAGCTCTGGGTGAGTTCGGCCATCGGCGCGTCCCCGTTGACGGGTCCGCCCGCCGAACCGCGGATGACGACGACCCGGCCGCCGAGGCTGCCGGACTGGTCGTCCTCCTCGGTGAGGACGTTGCCGAGGGCGATCTCGTCGTAGCCGTCGCCGTCGATGTCGCCGAGCGCGATCGACGTGCCGCCGTTCAGGGGGCGCGGCGAGCTGGTGTCGGGGCCGGCGGCGGATCCGAGGTAGGCGACGCCCCTGGACCAACTGCCCGAGGCGTGCAAGGTGTTGTGGGTGCGGTAGGTGAGGACCAGGTCGGACTTCTTGTCACCGTCGGTGTCGCCCGCCTTCATGGCGTCGACGGAGTACGCCGTCTCCGGCAGCCCGATCCTCTTCACCGAGCCGGTCGCGCCGGACCTGGTGAAACCGCCCCGGATCACATACGACTTGGTGCCGCCCGTGCCGACGGCGAGGTCCGCCCTGGCGTCGCCGTCGAAGTCGCCGGTGGTGAGGAGGCTGCCCCAGTTGTCGTGGGCGGAGACCGCAGGGTCCTTGACGGTGGTGCCGCCCTTGACGCCGCTCGCGGATCCCCACAGCACGGTGACGGAACCGCCGTCGACGTCAGTGGCGACGTCCTCGCCGGGGGCGCCGACTGCGAGGTCGGTGTAGCCGTCCTTGTCGAGGTCGGCGATCGCGAGAGCCTCGCCGAAGGTGTCCTCGGCCTCGGCGGTGCCGGGCACGCCCGTGGTGTTCTGGCTGAGGACGGTGCGCTTGGCGGGGTCGAGGCCGTTCTTGGTGCCGTAGAGGACGGCGACGTAGCCGGCCATGCCCTTGCCGCCGACCTTCGCGTACGGCGCGGCGAACGCGATGTCGCCGTAGCCGTCGCCGTTGAAGTCCGCGGTGTACTGCTTCGTCGGGGCCGCCGTCGCGGCCGGGGCCGCGAGGGTGAGCAGGCCTGCGGTGAGCGCCACCGCGGTGGCGATGCGCAGAAGTCGCATGGGGTTCTTTCGTTTCGGGGTACGTCGAGGTCGTACGGCACCGGGGCACCGGGCCGCGGACCGGCCCGGTGGGTGAGTGGCCGAGCGGCCGAGCGGCGGAGTGGTTCAGCCGCTCAGCCACCCAGCCGCTCAGTCCGCGAAGTTGGCGCTGAAGGCCGGGCTGCCCGTCGTCGAGACGCCCGACGTGCTCGGGGAGATGGTGCGGGAGCCGGTCGTGGTGATCTTCGTGCCGTTGGAGGGCAGGTAGAGAACCGCGCCGTTGCCGTCGTTCTCGTAGGAGCCCGCGATCAGGTCGGCGCGGCCGTCGCCGGTGACGTCGTCGAGCTTGACGTCGGCGCCGAGCGCGTCGTTCTTCTCGTCCTCGCCGGGCACGCCCGCGGTGGACTGGGCGAAGGACTGGGCGCCGGTGGAGGTGTTCAGACCGGAGGCGGAGCCGTACAGGACGGTGACCATGCCGGTGTCGGTGGCGCTGCCGATGTTCTCGCCGGCGACGCCGACCACGAGGTCCTGGAAGCCGTCGCCGTTGATGTCGCCGAGGTCCAGCTCGTAGCCGAACCAGTCGTTCTTCTCGGAGGTACCGGGCACGTTGCCGGTGTTCTGCGTGATGCCGGTGACCGAGCCGGCGCCGCTCGCGGAGCCGTAGGTGATCCAGACCTTGCCGCCGTCGGCGCCGCCCGGGAAGGTGACGCTGCCGTCGTCGGTGGTCCTGTTCCAGTACATGCCGGAGACGATGTCGCCGAAGCCGTCGGCGTTGATGTCGCCGATCGCGGTGATGGCACCGGGCTTGAGGGTCTGCGCGGACGCGACGGACAGACCGCTCGCGGTGCCGGGGACCAGGTAGTTGGTGTTCCAGCCGTAGTCGGTCTCGGTCTCGAAGCCGTCGACCACCAGGTCGGTGCGGCCGTCGCCGTTGACGTCGCCCGCGGTGAGGTTGAGCGGGCCGCGGGCGCTGCCGCCGGACTGGATCGGCGGCTTGATGCTGGAGCGGCCGCCCACCGCGGTGCCGGAGGCGCTGATGCCGCCCTTGTAGACGTAGATCGTGCTGGAGGTGTTGCCCACCGCGAGGTCGTCCGTGCCGTCGCCGTCGTAGTCGCCGGCGGCGAGGTTCTTGCCCCAGGTGTCGTGCGAGGAGGGGGCCGGGTCGGCGATGGTCACGCCGGTGCCGGTGATGCCCTTCACGGAGCCCCACAGCACGGCCAGAGTGCCGCCGTCGGTGTCGCTGCCGACGTCCTCCCAGGGGGCGGAGACGGCGATGTCGTCGTAGCCGTCGTTGTTGAAGTCGCCGTAGGCGCTCTCCGCGCCGAAGAAGTCGCTCGTCTCGGCGGTGCCGGGCACGCCCGTGGTGTTCTGGCTGATGACGGAGCGCTTCGCGGACGACACCCCGGTGCCGGTGCCGTACAGGACGACGAGCTGGCCGGCGCCCTTCTTGCCGTTGACGTACGCGCCGGCGGCCGAGAAGGCCACGTCGCCGATGCCGTCACCGTTGAAGTCGGCCTTCGCTACGACCGTCGAGTCCGCGGCCGTCGCCGTCGCGGCCGAGAAGGTGAGCAGACCGCCCGTCAGCGCGGCAGCGGTGGCCGTCGCGAGGGCGAGTCGCAGATGGTGCTGGTGCATGCGGGTTCTCCTGCGGCATGCGGGGACGCCCGGCGGGGCGTCCACAGTCGATGGGGGCGGACCGGCCGTGTTCGCCGGGAGTACTCCTCGGCCACACAGGTCGGTCGGCGCTCAGGAGACCTCTGTCGGGACGTAAGGGTTGTACGTGTGTTCGGTAAATTTTTGTGACCCTTGTGTCCCCTGTGACGGCCGGGGACGACCCGGGGTTCTCAGTCGGCTTCCAGGAACTCCGAGGTGGAGAAGGTGACCGTCGGCTCGCTGCTCAGGAGCCCCTTCTTGGCCCCGGAGAAGACCGCGACGCTGTCCTTGGTCTCGCCCTGGTACGTCCGCACCGCGAGGTCCGCCCGGCCGTCCCCGTCGAAGTCGCCGACCGAGAGGACCCGGGTGGTGCCCACGGCGTCCGGCTCGACGGTGACCATGCCCGAGGCCGACAGTCCGGCCGTACGGCCTCGGAACACCTTGAGCCGCGACCCGCTGGAGACGAGCTCGCTCAGCCCGTCGCCGTCGAAGTCGGCCGCGTCGAGCACGGAGCCGGGGGAGGAGAGGGTGGCGCGGGCGGCGCTCGGCAGGTCGTAGCGCAGGGCGGTGCCGCCCATCGCGCCGATCGCCGCGTCCAGGGCCCTGCCCTTGCCGAAGCGGCCGAGTGCGACGTCGATGCCGGCCGGCAGGAGGGTGCCGGTGCGGGTCGGGCCGGCGGGGCCGCCGAGGACGAGGGCGGAGGTGGCGGTGCCGTCCGCGGTACGGACGACCAGGTCGTCGTATCCGTCGCGGTTCACGTCGGTGGCCGGGCCCGTGGGGAGCTCGCCGGGGGCGGGGACGGGCGCGTTGGCCGCCTTCGGGGCGCCCTTCTGGGTGAAAGGGCCGCGCAGATAGGTGAGTCGGGAGCCCGAGGCGTGCAGGACGAGGTCCTGGGCGTCGTCCCCGTCGAAGTCCCCGCACACCGGCTGGTCCGGCCAGTCGTTGCCGGCCCGGGCGCGTGCCGGGACGACGAGCTTGACGGCCTTGCCGGTGAGGCCGGACGGGGAGCCGAAGAGGACCTGGAGGGGGACCGGCGGCTGTCCCTGGCCGTCGTAGGGCGGGTCGGTCGACACGACGAGGTCCGTGAAGCCGTCCCCGTCGAGGTCGCAGGTGGCCTCCGCCTCGAACACGGCGGGCAGTTGCCCCTTGGTGGCGACGGCCTGCTTCGCCGGACTCAGCAACTGCCGCGCGCCCGGCGTCAGTCCGCGCGCGCTCCCGTAGACGATCCCGATGCCCGCGTCGTCCGCGTGCGCCTGCGCCTTGACCAGGTCGTCGAGTACGAGGTCCCGGTGGCCGTCGCCGTTGAAGTCGTCGGCGACATCACTGCCCTTGCCGCGCGGGACGGGCAGCTTCGCGGGGGCGTTCGCGGCGCGCACGGGCGGCGTGCCGCGGGCGGCGCTCCCGGTGTGCTGGGTGGGTCCGCAGGAGACGAGCAGGAGGGCGCCGCAGAGCACCGCCGTACCCGCCCCGGCTATTCGCACGCGCACCGCACACCTCGTCAGCATCATCGACAACGAACCTCGGTAATGATGCACGCGTTCGAGCCCGGGGTTAAGGGGGAGTTCAGCCGGGGTTCGCGAGCAAGGGCCCGGGCGCCGTGACGGCGTCGTCGCGGCGCTGGTCCGGGCAGGCCCGCCGGGGCGTGGGTGTCACGGTGTGTTCCGCACCTCGCGGTGGACCGCCCAGGGGTCCGCCACGGGGCCCAGGTGCCGGAGCTTGTCGGGGTTGATGACGTTGCGGATCGTCCGGATCCGCCCGTCGCGGACGTCGAGGACCATGGTGTGGAGCACCTTGCCGTCCCGGTCCCGGAAGACCGCCCCCGGCTCGCCGTTGACCTCGTGCGGCTCGAAGGTCACCGCGGCCCGGGCCATCCGCGGGAAGACGTCGGCCAGCAGCCGGGCCACGTTCCGCGCGCCGGCGACGGCCCTGGCCAGCTGCGGGGCCTTGCCGCCGCCGTCGCCGACCAGCGTCACCTCGGCGGCGAGCAGTTCCTGGAGGCTGTCCACATCGCCCTCGCGCAGCGCCTGGAAGAACCGCGACGCCAGTTCCGTGCGCTCCTTGCGGCTCGCCTCGAACCGGGGCCGGCCCTCGGCCATGTGGCGCCGCGCCCGCACCACCAGCTGGCGGCACGCCGCCTCGGAGCGCCCCACCGCCGACGCGACCTCGGGGAAGCCGAAGTCGAACACCTCCCGCAGCACGAACACCGCCCGCTCCAGCGGGGACAGCCGCTCCAGCAGCAACAGGGCCGCCGTCGACACCGAGTCCGCCAGCTCCGCCGACCGCTCCGGGTCCTGGTAGGGGTCGGCGAGCAGCGGCTCGGGGAACCACGGACCGACGTAGGCCTCGCGCCGGACGCGGGCGGAGCGGAGCACGTTGATCGAGACCCGGGTCACCGCGGCCGAGAGATAGGCCTTGGCCGAGCGGGGCTCGGTCGGTGCCGCCTCGTAGCGCAGCCAGGTCTCCTGGACGGCGTCCTCGGCCTCGCTGACGCTGCCGAGGATCCGGTAGGCGATCGAGAAGAGCAGCGGCCGCAGTTCCTGGAACTCCTCGGTCCTGGTCCTGCTCATGCCGCTCCCCTCGGCCGACGGTGTGCCCCATTCTCGCGCCCTGTCAGCCGGTGAACGACTCGGGGCCGAAGCGGCCCCAGGCGATGAACACCGCGAGCACGAGGTAGACCGTGTTCAGCGCCACGAACTTCGCCTCGCCGAGCCGGCCGTGGGTGATCATCGCACCGGCCATCAGCAGGATCCAGCAGACGGCGGTCACCGGCACCAGGGCCGGGGCGATGTCGACCACGGCGGGCAGGACCAGGCCGACGGCGGCCAGCAGTTCGAGGACACCGAGGCTCTTGAGGAAGCCGACGCTCACCTGTGCCGTCCAGGCCCCGCCGGGGGCCGCGGCCAGCTTCTCCCGCGGTACGAAGGTCTTGGTGACGCCACCGGTCAGGGCTACCGCGGCGAGCAGTGCGGCACCGATCCACAGCGCGAGGTTCATCGTCCACTCCTTGAGTCCTTGAGCGAGGTTGCCGTCGCCCCTAGGACAAGGCGGCGGCCTCGCCAGTGACATCGCCGAGCACCTGGGCCGCACCGAACAGCGACGCCCCCCAGGCCCGGGTGGGCGTGGGGGGCGTCGGAGTGCCGTACGGGCTGCTACTTCACCGGTTCCGATTCCGGGGCGGGTTCCGTCTCCGTCGCGTCCTGCGGGTCCACCGGGGTCTTCACGGACTCCAGCAGGAGCTGGGCCACGTCGACGACCGTGACGGACTCCTTGGCCTTGCCCTCGTTCTTCTTGCCGTTGACCGAGTCGGTCAGCATGACGAGGCAGAACGGGCAGGCCGTGGAGACGATGTCGGGGTTGAGGGAGAGGGCTTCGTCGACGCGCTCGTTGTTGATGCGCTTGCCGATCCGCTCCTCCATCCACATCCGCGCACCACCGGCGCCGCAGCAGAAGCCGCGCTCCTTGTGGCGGTGCATCTCCTGCTGGCGCAGGCCCGGGACGGCCGACATGATCTCGCGCGGGGGCGTGTAGATCTTGTTGTGACGGCCCAGGTAGCAGGGGTCGTGGTAGGTGATGAGGCCGTCCACCGGGGTCACCGGGAGCAGCTTGCCCTCGTCGATGAGGTGCTGGAGCAGCTGGGTGTGGTGGATGGTCTCGTAGTCGCCGCCGAGCTGCGGGTACTCGTTGCCGATCGTGTTCAGGCAGTGCGGGCAGGTCGCGACGATCTTCTTCGCCGACCGCGGCTTCTTCGTCGCCGGGTCCTCGTCGTCCTCGCCGAAGGCCATGTTCAGCGCGGCGACGTTCTCCATGCCCAGTTCCTGGAACAGGGGCTCGTTGCCGAGGCGGCGGGCCGAGTCACCGGTGCACTTCTCGTCGCCGCCCATGATCGCGAACTTGACGCCCGCGATGTGGAGCAGTTCCGCGAAGGCCTTGGTGGTCTTCTTGGCGCGGTCCTCCAGGGAGCCCGCGCAGCCGACCCAGTACAGGTACTCGACCTCGGACAGGTCCTCGATGTCCTTGCCGACGACCGGGACCTCGAAGTCGAGTTCCTTGAGCCACTCCAGGCGCTGCTTCTTGGCCAGGCCCCAGGGGTTGCCCTTCTTCTCCAGGTTCTTGAGCATCGTGCCCGCCTCGGACGGGAACGCGGACTCGATCATCACCTGGTAGCGGCGCATGTCGACGATGTGGTCGACGTGCTCGATGTCGACGGGGCACTGCTCGACACAGGCGCCGCAGGTGGTGCAGGACCACAGGACGTCCGGGTCGATGACGCCGTTCTCCTCGGCGGTGCCGATCAGCGGGCGCTCGGCCTCCGCCAGAGCCGCGGCGGGCACATTGGCCAGCTGCTCCTCGGACGCCTTCTCCTCGCCCTCCATCGTCTTGCCGCCGCCCGCCAGCAGGTAGGGCGCCTTGGCGTGCGAGTGGTCCCGCAGCGACATGATCAGCAGCTTCGGGGAGAGCGGCTTGCCGGTGTTCCAGGCCGGGCACTGCGACTGGCAGCGACCGCACTCGGTGCAGGTCGAGAAGTCGAGGAGGCCCTTCCAGGAGAACTGCTCGACCTGGGAGACGCCGAAGACGTCGTCCTCGCCCGGGTCGGTGAAGTCGATCGGCTTGCCGGCGGAGGTCATGGGCTGGAGGCCGCCGAGTGCGGTGGAGCCGTCCGCGTTGCGCTTGAACCAGATGTTCGGGAACGCGAGGAAGCGGTGCCAGGCGACGCTCATGTTGGCGTTCAGCGAGACGACGATCATCCAGATGAACGAGACGCTGACCTTGATGCCGGCGAAGAGGTAGACCAGCGTCTGGAGCGTGGAGACGTCGAGCGTCCGGAAGGCGGCGACCAGCGGGTACGAGGCGAAGAACGCGGCCTCGTAGTGGTCCACGTGGTGCATCGCGCCCTCGAGGCCGCGCAGTACGTAGATCACGATGCCGATGGTGAGGATGACGTACTCGACGAAGTACGCCTGCCAGGCCTTGGAGCCCGCGAAGCGGGACTTGCGGCCGGGGCGCGAGGGCAGGTTCAGCAGGCGGATCGCGATGAGCACGGCGATGCCGAGGCCGGTCATCACGGTGATGAACTCGACGTACATCTCCCAGGGCAGCCAGCCGCCGATGACCGGGAGGACGAAGTCGGCCTGGAAGAGCTGGCCCAGGGCCTGGCCCAGGATCGGGATCAGCGTCAGGAAGCCCATCGCCACGAACCAGTGGGCGAAGCCCACGATCCCCCAGCGGTTCATCCGCGTGTGGCCGAGGAACTCCTTCACCAGCGTCACACTGCGCTGGTAGGGGTTGTCGATCCGGGTCCCGGCGGGCAGGGGCTGGCCGAGCATGAAAAACCGGACGAACTGCGCGATGACGCGTGCGAACAATGCCGCGCCGACCACGGTCAGGACCAGCGACACGATGATCGCGGCGAGTTGCATGTCGGGGCTCCTCGGGCCTGCGATGGGGTTCTTTCGAGCGGGGTCGAGCGAGATTACTAAGCGGTAACTTATGCAGTTCTACGAGAGTACCCGCATCGTCTCTCGCACTGTAGCCAGGCGTGCGGTGATCTATGTCGCTGAGGGTTGCCTTAAGAACTGACCGTGTTATTCGTACCAAATTGATACATTCGCCCCTAATTTAGACCTGTGCTCTACGGGATCGCAGCCGCCACGACCGCCCTCCTCCTCTCCGCCGTCCTCACCGCACTGCTCCGCACGGCCGCCCTGCGGCTCGGGGTCGTCGACCGGCGGTGGCAGCACCGCAAGGTGCCGCTGTTCGGGGGTGTGGCGGTGGTGCTCGCGACCTGCCTGGTGGCGGTCGCGGGGGACCGGACCGGTGTCGCGCCCCTCGGCTCCGGCGTCGGCGGGCTGCTCGTCGCCGGGGCCGTGCTCGCCGCGCTGGGGCTCTTCGCGGACGTACGGCGGGTCAAGGCGCGGGCGCTGGTCGCCGGTACGGCGGTGGCGGCGGCCTGTGTCGTGCCGTACGCGGAGACCGGTGTCGCCGGAGGACTCCTCGCCGTCTGCTGGATCGTCCTCGTCACCGTCGGCTTCCGGGCCCTGGACCATGCCGACGGTCTCGCGGGGGCCGTCGGGGTCGTCACCGCCTTCGGGGCCGGCGCCTGTGCCGCGGCGGAGGTGATGGACGGGCTCGCGGTGCTGCTGAGCGTGCTGGCCGCCGCGCTGACCGGGTTCCTCATGCACAACTGGCCGCCCGCGCGCGTGGGGCTCGGTTCGTGCGGCTCGCTCTTCGCCGGGTTCGTGCTCGCCTCGGCCGCGGTGGAGACCCGGGCCGGCTACGGGCTCGGCTCCAGCGCGGCGGTGCTGTTCGCGCTGACGGCGCTGATCGCCGCCGAGGTCCTCCTGGTCGCCCTGACCCGCCGCGGCACCGGCCCCGGCCACCTCGCCCACCGGCTCAGGCGGCTCGGGCTCACCCCGCAGGGAGTGATCGTCGTCCTCGGTGCGGGAGCCTTCTGCGGGGTACTCGTCGGGGTCCTCGTGCACCTCGGGTGGCTCGCGGAGTCCGGGGCCCTCTGGGTGGCCGCGGGTGCCCTGATCGTGGTCCTCGCGCTCCTCCGTGCGAAGCCGTCCGCGCAGGTCAGAGCTCGGTTGCGTGTAAGGAACGGATAAGAGTTGAGCCTCCACGACTCAGGTCTGTTGACCGAGCGGCCGACGTCATGCACACTTGAGTCCGTTCCACTCAAGTCAGCTGGAGGAAATCACCATGGCACGTGCGGTCGGCATCGACCTGGGCACGACGAACTCGGTCGTCAGCGTTCTGGAGGGCGGCGAGCCCACCGTCATCACCAACGCCGAGGGTGCCAGGACCACGCCGTCCGTCGTCGCCTTCGCGAAGAACGGCGAGGTGCTGGTCGGCGAGGTCGCCAAGCGCCAGGCGGTCACGAACGTGGACCGGACCATCCGCTCCGTCAAGCGCCACATGGGCACGGACTGGAAGGTCGAGCTCGACGGGAAGCCCTTCAACCCGCAGCAGATGTCCGCGTTCATCCTGCAGAAGCTGAAGCGCGACGCCGAGTCGTACCTGGGCGAGAAGGTGACCGACGCGGTCATCACCGTCCCGGCGTACTTCAACGACTCCGAGCGTCAGGCGACGAAGGAAGCCGGCGAGATCGCCGGTCTCAACGTCCTTCGTATCGTCAACGAGCCCACCGCGGCCGCGCTCGCGTACGGCCTCGACAAGGACGACCAGACGATCCTCGTCTTCGACCTCGGTGGCGGCACCTTCGACGTGTCCCTCCTGGAGATCGGCGACGGCGTCGTCGAGGTGAAGGCCACCAACGGCGACAACCACCTCGGTGGTGACGACTGGGACCAGCGCGTCGTCGACTACCTGGTGCAGCAGTTCAAGGCCGGCCACGGCGTGGACCTCGCCAAGGACAAGATGGCCCTCCAGCGCCTCCGCGAGGCCGCCGAGAAGGCCAAGATCGAGCTGTCGAGCTCCACCGAGACCTCGATCAACCTGCCCTACATCACCGCCTCCGCCGAGGGCCCGCTGCACCTGGACGAGAAGCTCACCCGGGCTCAGTTCCAGCAGCTGACCGCGGACCTCCTGGAGCGCTGCAAGACCCCGTTCTTCAACGTCATGAAGGACGCCGGCGTCTCCATCAACGAGATCGACCACGTCGTCCTCGTCGGTGGCTCCACCCGTATGCCCGCCGTGGCCGAGCTCGTGCGCGAGCTCACCGGCGGCAAGGACGCCAACAAGGGCGTCAACCCGGACGAGGTCGTCGCCATCGGCGCCGCCCTCCAGGCCGGTGTCCTCAAGGGTGAGGTCAAGGACGTCCTGCTCCTCGACGTCACGCCGCTGTCGCTTGGTATCGAGACCAAGGGCGGCATCATGACCAAGCTCATCGAGCGGAACACGACGATCCCGACCAAGCGGTCCGAGATCTTCACCACCGCCGAGGACAACCAGCCCTCCGTGCAGATCCAGGTCTACCAGGGCGAGCGCGAGATCGCGGCGTACAACAAGAAGCTCGGGATGTTCGAGCTGACCGGTCTGCCGCCGGCCCCGCGCGGTGTCCCGCAGATCGAGGTCGCCTTCGACATCGACGCCAACGGCATCATGCACGTGACCGCGAAGGACCTCGGCACGGGCAAGGAGCAGAAGATGACCGTCACCGGTGGCTCCTCGCTGCCGAAGGACGAGGTCAACCGGATGCGCGAAGAGGCCGAGAAGTACGCGGAGGAGGACCACGCCCGCCGGGAGGCCGCCGAGTCCCGCAACCAGGGCGAGCAGCTCGTCTACCAGACGGAGAAGTTCCTCAAGGACAACGAGGACAAGGTCCCCGCCGAGGTCAAGACCGAGGTCGAGGCCGCCGTCGAGGAGCTGAAGACCGCGCTCAAGGGCGAGGACACCGCCGAGATCCGCACCGCCACCGAGAAGGTCGCGGCAGTCTCGCAGAAGGTCGGCCAGGCCATGTACGCCGACGCCCAGGCCGCGGGCGGCGCCGACGCCGGTGCCGAGGCCCCCAAGGCCGACGACGACGTCGTGGACGCCGAGATCGTGGACGACGAGCGCAAGGACGGTGCCGCGTGACCGAGGAGACCCCGGGCTTCGAGGAGAAGCCCGACGTCCCCTCCGGCGCGACCCCCGACGACGCCGAGCCGAAGGCCGCCCCCCAGGAGGGGGCGGCCCCGGCCGGGGACGCAACAGCACAGATCGCCGGTCTGACGGCCCAGCTGGACCAGGCCCGCAAGGCGCTCGAGGAGCGCACCGCGGACCTCCAGCGGCTCCAGGCCGAGTTCCAGAACTACCGCCGCCGCGTGGAGCGGGACCGGATCACGGTCAAGGAGATCGCCGTCGCGAACCTCCTGACCGAACTCCTGCCCGTGCTCGACGACATCGGCCGCGCGCGGGACCACGGCGAGTTCGTCGGCGGATTCAAGTCCGTCGGTGAGTCGCTGGAGACCGTCGCGGCGAAGATGGGTCTGCAGCAGTTCGGCAAGGAGGGCGAGCCCTTCGACCCGACCATCCACGAGGCCCTGATGCACAGTTACGCGCCGGACGTCACCGAGACGACGTGCGTGGCGATCCTGCAGCCCGGGTATCGCATCGGCGAGCGCACCATCCGCCCCGCGCGGGTGGCCGTCGCCGAACCGCAGCCGGGCGCGCAGACGGTCAAGGCCGAGGAGGACTCCCCGGCCGAGGACGACAAGGACAACGGCCCTGAGGAGGGCTGAGGTCACCACTGAGCGGGACACCAGGAAGGGGGCGCGTCGAGGATGAGCACCAAGGACTTCATCGAGAAGGACTTCTACAAGGTCCTCGGCGTCCCCAAGGACGCCACCGAGGCCGAGATCAAGAAGGCGTACCGGAAGCTCGCCCGCGAGTTCCACCCGGACGCCAACAAGGGCAACGTCAAGGCCGAGGAGCGCTTCAAGGAGATCTCCGAGGCGAACGACGTCCTCGGTGACCCCAAGAAGCGCAAGGAGTACGACGAGGCCCGCGCCCTCTTCGGCAACGGCGGCTTCCGCCCGGGGCCGGGCGCGGGCGGCGGCTCCTTCAACTTCGACCTGGGCGATCTCTTCGGCGGCGGCGCGCAGGGCGGTGGCGCCGGGGGTTCCGGCGGCTTCGGCGGCGGGATCGGCGACGTGTTCGGGGGCCTGTTCAACCGGGGCGGTACGGGCACGACCCGGACCCAGCCCCGGCGCGGCCAGGACATCGACACCGAGGTCACGCTGAGCTTCACCGAGGCCATCGAGGGCGCCACGGTGCCGCTGCGGATGTCCTCGCAGTCCCCGTGCAAGGCCTGCTCCGGCACCGGCGACAAGAACGGCACACCGCGCGTGTGCCCGACCTGTGTCGGCACCGGCCAGGTGGCGCGGGGCTCCGGCGGCGGCTTCTCCCTCACCGACCCCTGCCCGGACTGCAAGGGCCGCGGACTGATGGCCGAGCACCCCTGCCTGGAGTGCAACGGCAGCGGCCGCGCCAAGTCCTCCCGGACCATGCAGGTCCGCATCCCCGCCGGGGTGACGGACGGTCAGCGGATCCGGCTGCGCGGCAAGGGCGCACCGGGCGAGCGCGGCGGCCCGGCCGGCGACCTGTATGTCACCGTGCACGTCGACACGCACCCGGTCTTCGGCCGCAAGGACGACAACCTCACGGTCACCGTCCCCGTCACGTTCACCGAGGCGGCCCTCGGCGGCGAGGTGAGGGTCCCCACCCTCGGCGGCCCCGCCGTCACGCTGAAGCTGCCGCCGGGTACGCCCAACGGCCGCACCATGCGCGCCCGGGGCAAGGGCGCGGTCCGCAAGGACGGCACCCGCGGCGACCTCCTGGTCACCGTCGAGGTGAGTGTCCCGACGGACCTGACGGGGAAGGCTCGTGACGCCCTCGAGGCGTATCGCGAGGCGACCGCGGGTGAGGACCCGCGGGCGGAGCTGTTCCAGGCGGCGAAGGGAGCTTGATCGAGATGGACGGCCGTCGACGCAATCCGTATGAACTGACCGAGGAGACCCCGGTCTACGTCATCTCGGTGGCGGCCCAGCTCTCGGGCCTGCATCCGCAGACCCTGCGCCAGTACGACCGCCTGGGTCTGGTCTCCCCGGACCGCACCCCCGGCCGGGGCCGCCGCTACTCGGCCCGCGACATCGAACTGCTCCGCGCGGTGCAGGCGTTGTCGCAGGACGAGGGCATCAACCTCGCCGGTATCAAGCGCATCATCGAGCTGGAGAACCAGGTCGCCGCGCTGCAGTCCCGCGTCGCCGAGATGGAGGCCGCCCTCGACGGCGCCGCCGCGGCGATGCAGCAGCGGGAGGCGGCGGTGCACGCGTCGTACCGCCGTGACCTGGTGCCGTATCAGGAAGTGCAGCAGACCAGCGCGTTGGTGGTGTGGCGTCCCAAGGGGCGGCAGGACTGACGACGCGGGTATGTGAGAGGGGCCCGGAGGGATGAACCTCCGGGCCCCTTCACATGCGCGGGCTCAGAGCCAGGAGTCCCAGATGCCGTACGCCATCGGCGTGGACGCGGCCTCCGCGCCGGCGGCGTCCAGGCGGACGACGCGGTAGTAGTACAGGCCCAGCGTGTCCTCGTGGACCGTCTCGTCCTTGTGGAACACGGCGTCGTACATCGTGCCCTCGGTGAGGGTGACATAGGCGGCCGAGGCCGGGTCCCAGCGCTCCACGCGGTAGCTCGCGAACCGGCCGCAGTCGCCGAGGCCGGAGCTCTCGGAGCAGCCGACGTACAGCTCCGGGTACTGGTCCTCACGGATCTCGGTCCCCGTCCAGCCCGGCGGCCGGGTGTCGGGCAGGGTGACGGAGAGCTCGGCGGCGTGGAAGGCCTCGGGCCCCGCCCACCCGTCGATCAGGGGGGAGCCGTCCGTGGCGGCCACCTTGTAGGTGTGCGCGGCACCGTCGGGGACCGTCGGGCAGAGGATCTCGGTGTCGGCCAGGGAGTCGCCGGTCCAGCAGTTCTGGTCCCAGACCGTCTCGCCGGTCTCCGGGTCCGTGACGCCCTGCCACACCTTGTAGCCCGTGACGTCGTCGTCGGCCGGTGGCGTCCAGGTCAGGCGTACCCCGAGCGGGATCCGCTCGGCGGCCAGGTTCTGCACCGGGGCCGGGCGCTCGGTGTCCGGGGTGGTCGCGGTGGCGGCGGGGCCGGGCTGCGACTCGTGGCCGTACGGGTCGACCGTCACGACCGTGTAGTCGTACGTCGTCTCGGAGGCACCGGAGACGTCCCAGCAGACGCCGTTGATCTGCCGGGCGCCGGCGTAGTCGGGGGCGTCGCCGGTGTTCCAGGTCCAGTACGTCCTGGGGTCCGTCAGCGGCAGGTCCTGCGAGTCGTTGGGCTTGCAGGCGGTCACCGTGCTGCTCTCGCCGGTCGCCTTGTCGGTGCGGACGATCCGGTAGGTGAGCAGCGGCTTGTCCTCGCCGAAGGTCCACGGGTCGGCGCTGCTCCACTCGATCATCACCCCCTCGTCGAACCTGTCCGCGGTGGTGCTGAACGGGGCGATCGCCCCCGGCCGGTCCGCCATCGTCAGCGTGACCTCCACCGGGGCGGCCGCGTTGCCCTTCGCGTCCACCGAGCGCACGGCGTACCGGTAGCTGTCGGCGACCGCGACCAGCTGGCGCGGCACCACGTCGGTCCCGGTGGTGGTGGTCGGGGTGTCGCCGGTGGCGCCGGGCAGCGCGTCGAGCCAGCCGCCGGTCTCCGCGTCGTACTGCAGGACCTGGTAGGAGGCGGCCCCCTCGACGGGTGACCACAGCACGTGCGGAACGCCCGACCGGTACGCGACGCGCGCGTCGGCCGCGGTCGCGGGCGGTGTCCGGTCCGAGGTGGTGAAGGTGGCGGCGGGCGAGTACGCCGACCAGTTCCCGACGGCGTCCCGGGCCCGGCCCCGATAGGTGACCTTGCTGCCGTCGGCGGCGTAGCCGGTGTCGCAGATCGCGCCCTTGGTGCCGGTGTAGACGGTGGCCCAGGTGTTGGTGGCGGGGTTGAGGCGCTGCATCTCGTACAAGGCGATGTCGGCCTTGTTCGCCGCGGTCGTGACGAGCTCGGGGGCCGCGTAGGGCTGGTCCACCGGGCAGGCGTCCATCTCGACGAACGGCGCGGCGGGCGGGGTGGTGTCCACGCTGGTGACCGCCTGGTCGGCGGTGCCGGCCGAGACGTTGCCCGCCTTGTCGTGGGCGCGGACCTCGTAGTAGTAGCTCGCGCCGGTGGGCGGAGGGGTGTCCGTGTACGAGGTGGAGGTGGTCGTGGCGAGCGCCGTGCCGCCGAAGGAGGCGCCCTTGAGCCGCCGGTAGACCTTGTACCCGGCGAGGTCCATCTCCTTGTTCCTCGCCCAGGTGAGCTTGGCCTTGTTGCCGCTCTTGTCGTACGAGACGGAGATCCCGGCCGGGGTGAGGGGCTTGGTCTTGTCGACGGTGGCCGAGGTGCGGGGCGTGTAGCCGAACTTGACCTTGGCGGAGCCGGTCCAGTTGACGTAGTCGACGCGCAGGGTGTGCTTGCCGGAGGGGATGGTCACGTTGACGGTCTTGGAGACGGTCGACGAGACGTTCTTCCAGAGGTCGATTCTGCGGACGCCGTCGACGTAGACCCGGATGCCGTCCAGCCCGGAGGCGGCGAGGGCGAAGGGGCCGCCGGAGCCGAAGTCGCGGGTCACGGACCAGCGGACGCCGAAGTTGTTCGAGGGCAGGCCGGAGGCGGGGGCTCCGCTCCAGCTCTGGTCGATCGCGCTGTCGCAGTCCGTCTTCTTCGGGGTGCCGGAGAAGCTCGTGTTCGCGAAGAGCTGCCGCTTGAAGACCGGCGAGGCGCAGGTGGTCGCGGCGGAGGCGGGCGTGAGCGTGAGCAGGGTGCCCGCGGTGGCGAGGACGACGGCGGTCGCGGCAGCCGCGGTCGTACGTCTGGCTGGGTTCATGCGGTCCTTCGGTCCTGATTCGACGACGGGAGAGATCACCGTCGTCGAATCAGGACCGGCAAGGGCACCGATTGGTTGTACGAAGTTCCTCAGGGAAACACGTCGAAGACCAGGTCGGCGGCCGTCGCCCACATCGACTCCGCGCCCGTGCCGAACGCGGCGGCCAGCGCGTAGCCGACGGCCGCGTCCATGGCGTCCGGCTTGGCGTCCGACCGCCACTCGGCCGCCTTCACCTCGCCGCCGCCCCTCGAGTGGAAGTCGCCCAGCCGCCGCCCGTCGCGCAGGAGGCGGCTGTCCGGCATGGAGTGGGGCACCAGCCGCCAGTGCCGGCCCGCGTGCCGGACGTCGACCCGGTACGAACGCCGGATCAGCCGTCCCCGGCCGGGTGCCAGCGCGGCCGCCTCACCGCCGACGCTGAGGACGAGCAGACCGGCGTTCCGGGTACCGATGGGGGTCTCCCCGTCGTCCTTGGTGCCGGTCGCCCGGCTCAGCACGACCCGCGGTATCGCCTCACCCTCGACGACGACTTCACCCCGCCAGGAGTTCAGGCGGACGGTGAGCGGGCCGAAGAGGGTGTCCGTGACAGAGCTTTCGCTGATGGTCATACGGTCCTCGTGGGGTCGTCAGAAGTTCGGTGCTCTGACTGTCCAGTCGCCCGGGGGAGCGGGTTCGGTTCCATCGGAGGCCACGGCGGAGACGGTTCATCCGGTGTTCTCCGGGTCCGCGAGGGGCTCGGTGACCGTGACGTAGGAGAAGTCCTCGCCGCTGGTGAGACGTGAGTTGCCGGCTTCGTCCACGGCGACGACGGCCCAGCGGACGGTCTCGCCCCGGGGGTCGTAGATCTCGTGGGAGTAGTACAGGGTCGGCTCGTCCAGCCAGGGCTGCCGGACCTCGCCCCACAGTTCGTACTGCCAGTCGCCGTCGACGAGAACGCCCCGGTGAACGGTGTAGTGGTCGACGTCCTCCTCGGTGCTGCGCTGCCAGGCGAGTTCGATGTCGGTGCCGTTGACCGCGCCGCGCAGACCGCCGACGGCGGCCGGGGTGAGACCGGTGGCGGGCGCGGTACCGGTGACCGGGGCCGACGGAGCGGATTCCTGGTCCTGGGTGTCCACGGCGGTCACCGTGTACGTGTAGGAGGCGCCCTGCCGGACGTCCGAGTCCGTGTACGAGGTCTTCGTGGCGCCGACCTCGTCGACGAGCAGGCCGTCGCAGTAGATCCGGAAGTGGCCGAGGTCGCGGGTGACCGGGCTGGTGGGTGCCTTCCAGGACAGCGTGACGCCCGTGCCCGCCTGTGTCGTGGCGGTGAGGCCGGTGGGCGCGGACGGCGCCCAGTCGCCCCGTTCCAGGCCGGTGGACGCGGACCTGGCGGACCTGTTCCCGGCGGCGTCGACCGCGGTGACCCAGTAGCTGTACATGAGGCGTTCCTCGACCTTGGTGTCGAGCCATGAGGTGCCGCTGACCCTGGCCACCTGCACCACCGGTTCGTCCTGGCCGTCGGTGTCCCAGCGCCGGTGCACGAGGTACTCCGCCGCCCCCGCGACCGCGTTCCAGGACACCGTGACGCCCGGCTGGCCGTCGGCGGCCCCGACTCCGGCGGGCTTCGTGGGCGCGGCTCTGTCGGCCGTGGTGACGGACCTGTCGGCGCTGCCCGCGGACTCGTTGCCGGTCTTGTCGTAGGCGCGGACCTCGTAAACGTAGGTCGCGCCGGTCGTGGGCGGAGCGTCCGTGTACGAGCCCGCCGTGGTCGTGGTCAGCTTCTTCCAGCTGTCGTCGCCCTTGAGCCGCCGGTAGACCTTGTACCCGGCGAGGTCCATCTCCTTGTTCTTCGCCCAGGTGAGCTTGGCCTTGCCGGTGGCCGTGTCGTACGAGGCGGCGATGCCGGTCGGGACGAGGGGCCTGACCGTGTCGACGGTGGCCGAGGTGCGGGGCGTGTAGCCGAACTTGACCTTGGCGGAGCCGGTCCAGTTGACGTAGTCGATCCGGAGGGTGTGCTTGCCCTGGGGAATCGTCACGTTGACGGTCTTGCTCACCGTGGTCGAGACGTTCTTCCAGAGGTCGATTCTGCGGACGCCGTCGACGTAGACCCGGATGCCGTCCAGCCCGGAGGCGGCGAGGGCGAAGGGGCCGCCGGAGCCGAAGTCGCGGGTGACGGTCCAGCGGACGCCGAAGTTGTTCGAGGGCAGGCCGGAGGCGGGGGCTCCGCTCCAGCTCTGGTCGATCGCGCTGTCGCAGTCCGTCTTCTTCGGGGTGCCGGAGAAGCTCGTGTTCGCGAAGAGCTGCCGCTTGAAGACCGGCGAGGTGCAGGTGGTCGCGGCGGAGGCGGGCGTGAGCGTGAGCAGGGTGCCCGCGGTGGCGAGGACGACGGTGGTGGCGGCCAGGGCCGTCGTACGTCTGGCTGGGTTCATTCGATCCTCTGAGCGGAGTGGGAACGGCGGGCGTGGACCGTCGTGATCACGACTCGTGAGGAACGGAGTTGGTTGTGTGGCGTTGCGCACTTTTCAAAGCCCCGCAGGCTGAGCCGACGGCTCAACCGCCCTGCATCTGCACAGAAGCTACACGCGTTAACGTTGCTATCTCATTTGACGGTTGCTTCTTGACTGATACGTGAAGGCCGCGTTGGCTTCCTTCACCTGGGTGCGCAATATGCGCCCGAGTCCGGAAGGCACCAGATAGTGAGCTCCCCAATGCGTCGTACCACCCTGTGCGTGGCCGTGTCATCGATGGCCCTCTCGCTCTCCGCCTGCGGGGCGCTGGGAGTCTCGGGGGACAGTGCCGACGCGACTCCCACCAAGGGCGACGACGTCACCGTGGGCGTGCTGATGCCGGAGCGGACCAACTCGCGCTACGAGGAGTTCGACTACCCGATCATCCAGAAGAAGGTCGCCGAGCTCACCGACAAGAAGGGCAACACGGTCTACGCCAACGGCGAGGCCGACGCGGACAAGCAGGCGACCCAGATGCAGAAGATGATCGACGACAGGGTCGACGTCATCCTGCTGGACGCCGTGGACTCCAAGAAGATCGCGTCGACGGTGAAGAAGGCGAAGGACGCGGGCATCCCCGTCATCGCCTACGACCGTCTCGCCGAGGGTCCCATCGACGCGTACGTCTCCTTCGACAACGAGCTCGTCGGTGAGGTGCAGGGCCGCACCCTCGTCGAGTCGCTGGGCTCGGACATCGACACCTCCGAGAAGATCGTGATGATCAACGGCTCGCCCTCCGACCCGAACGCGGGCCAGTTCAAGGCGGGCGCGCTCTCCGAGATCAACGGCAAGGTGACGATCGCCAAGAAGTACGACGTCGACGGCTGGAAGCCGGAGATCGCCAAGAAGGACATGACCGAGGCGATCGAGGCGATCGGCAAGGACAACATCGCCGCCGTCTACTCCGCCAACGACGCCATGGCCGGCGCCGCCATCGAGGCCATGGAGGAGGCGGGCATCACCAAGCTGCCGCCGATCACCGGTCAGGACGCGGAACTGCCCGCCGTGCAGCGGATCGTCGCCGGCGAGCAGTACATGAGCGTGTACAAGTCCTACCCGCTGGAGGCCGAGGCCGCCGCGGAGATGGCCGTCGCCAAGGTCCAGGGCAAGGACATCCTGTTCGACTCCCTCACCCAGGACTCCGTCGACAGCCCCACCGACAAGGGCATCCCGGCGCAGCTGGTGACCGTGTCCGCGCTGACGCGGGCGAACATCAAGAGCACGGTCGTCGCGGACGGCATCTACACGGTGGACCAGATCTGCACCGCCAAGTACGCGGCGGACTGCGCGGCGATCAAGCTCAAGTAGGCCGGCCGCTCAGTTGCCGGCCAGCGGCTTCATCGGCACCAGCACCCCGTTCGGCGCCCGTCCGATCGGCTTGGTGCTGGTGAAGCTGGACGGGTCGTTGTCCCCCGAGACGCGCAGACCGGTGGCCTTCGCGTCCTTGGGGACGTCGTACCAGAGCTCGACCTCCATGAGGGTGTGGCCGCCGAGCTTCACCGTGTCCGACTGACGCCGTACCGCCATCGCGAAGGAATCGGGCCGGGCCCGGTCGCCGCTGACGCCCGCGAGGTGCTGCCGTGCCGACTCGTAGACGTGGTAGTTCGGGTCCCGGTTCTCCACCCGCAGCCGGGCGGCACAGAACTGCCCCTGCGGCGGCGCGTCGGCGTGCGACCCGGTCACCCCGGTGATGCCGCAGCGCAACGACAGGACGGTGAAGGTGAGATGGCCGTCCTTGTACGCCCGTGAGGGGCTCTGGGAGGGGGACGCGGAGGACGGCGTCGACCCGCCGGAGTCCCCGCCCCCGCAGCCCGTGAGCAGCAGCAGGGCGAGCACGGGGGCGGCCGTACGGCGGATCAGGCGTGCGGTCGGCATAGGGGCGATTGTGCGCCCCGGGCGGGGAGAAGTGAACGTCCCCGTGTGCGAGACATGACGGTCGGCATCCTGGACCGGTTCTTGATCCTGGCTTCACCGCTGCGGCTCCCGCGGGCCGAAGCGCCCGGAAAGCCGGTGGCGAGCGGCCCGGCGTACCAGGGCGCCGCCCTGTCGGCGGCACGGACGACGGCTTCTTCGTCTTCGCACCGGCGTGACCGGGGGCGCAGGGCCGGATCCGCCGTCCGGCCCTGTCTCCCGTTCACGCCACCCGGGTGAACTCCACCGTCACCTCCGGCGGTCCGCCCGGCACGCCCCGGTAGATGCCCTTGTGGGGCGTCACGTCGTCGTAGTCCCGGCCGCGCCCCACGACCACGTGCGTCTCGTCGGCCCGCGTCCGGTTGGTGGGGTCGTAGCCGCACCAGTCGCCCGCCCAGTACTCGATCCAGGCGTGGCTCTCCCCGGCGACCGGCCGGTGGAGTTCCGCGTCCCGTTCGGGGTGGAGGTAGCCGGAGACGTACCGGGACGGCAGCCCCACGCCCCGCAGCAGGGCGACGGTGAGGTGGGTGATGTCCTGGCAGACGCCCGCGCCCTGCTCCCAGGCCTCGGCGGCGGAGGTGTTCACGCTGGTGGCGCCGGGGAGGTAGGAGACCCGGTCGGCGACCAGGGCGGAGACGGCGACGGCGGCCTCGTGCGGGTCGAGGCCCACCGCGGCCTTCCGCGCCTTCTTCAGCAGCTTGGGCGGGACCGTCGTACGGACCGTGGGGCCGGCGAACTCCAACAGGCGCGAGCTCCTGGCCCGTTCGGCCACCTCCGGCCAGCCGGGAGCGGCTGGCAGCGGTTCCGGCGGGGACGTCTCGACCAGGCTGGAGGCCGTGATGGTGAGGTCCGCGTGGGGGTCCATCAGGTCGAAGCCGGTGACCTGGGTGCCCCAGTAGTCCCAGTACGACCAGGTCGCGGTGGCCGGGGTGACGGTGACCCGGGAGTCCAGCGTGGTCTGCCCCGGCAGCGTCAGCGGCGTCATACGGACCTCGTTGTGCGAGGAGACGGCGGCCTGGGCGTACGCGACGCGGGTGATGTGCTTGATGCGGAGGCGACGGGTCATGTCAGGCTCCTTCCTGGGCCCACACCACGGGCCCCTGGTACGGGAAGAACCGCTCCGCGACCCCCTCTGCCGAGTGCAGACAGGCCTGCTGCAAGTCCTGGAGCAGGTCGGGGAGTTGATCCTGGAGGGCGTGCGAGTCGAGGTACTCCAGGCGGGTGCGCAGCCGGCCGATCGGGCGGCGCGCCGGGTCCTGGCGGGGGCGGCCCAGCGCGCTGAGGCACTCCTCCGCGGTGGTCAGCGCGTGCAGTGCCGAGCGCGGGAAGCCCCGGTCCAGGAGCAGGAACTCGGCGACCCGGGCGCTGTCGCCGAAGCCGCTGTGCACGCGCGCGTACGCCTCGTCGGCACCGGACGCGCTCAGCAGCGTCGTCCAGTCGGGCGCGTGCGCGGCGTCCAGCACCCGCACGGACAGCAGCCGTACGGTCATGTCCACCCGTTCGAGGCTGCGCCCCAGCACCACGAACCGCCAGCTGTCGTCCCGGCTCATCGTGGAGTCGGCGAGCCCGAAGAACAGCGCGGCACGCGCGCGTACCAGCTCCAGATAGCCGTACGGGCCCGTACGGCGGGCCGCGCGCCGCTGGTCGGCGAGCGCGTGCCAGGTGGAGTTGAGGCACTCCCACATCTCGGAGGAGACGGCCTCACGGGCGCTGCGGGCGTTCAGCCGCGCCGCGCCCAGCGCGCCCTCGATCGAGCAGGTCGAGCGGGCGTCGAAGGCGAGCTGGTCGAGGACCTGCTGCATGTCGACGCGCTCGTCGCCCGCGTCGACGCCGAGGATCGCGTACAGCGACCGGCAGGCCACGTCCTCGTCGCGCCAGGGGTCCTCCAGCATGCGGTGAAGATACGCGTCGAGGATGCGCCCGGTGGCGTCCGCCCGCTCGACATACCGCCCGGTCCAGGTCAGTGCCTCGGCTATCCGGGAGAGGATCACGTCGCTCATTGCTGCTGCGCTCCTTCCTGTACGGCGGCGGGGGCGCCGTCGGGACCCAGCTGACGTGGTGCGACGCCCGGCACGGCCGTCCCGGCGCTCGGTTCCTCGGGATGCTCGGCGGGCCCCTCGGCGAGGACCCAGGTGTCCTTGGAGCCGCCGCCCTGACTGGAGTTGACGATCAGGTTGCCCTCCTGGAGGGCGACCCGGGTGAGGCCGCCGGGCAGGACCCAGATGTCGTCGCCGTCGTTGACCGCGAAGGGTCTGAGGTCGATGTGGCGGGGTGCCATGCGTTCACCGGCGAGGGTGGGGGAGGTGGACAGGGCGACGGGCCGCTGGGCGATGTAGCCGCGCGGGTCGGCGATGACGGCCTTCCTGGTCCGCTCCAGGGTTGCCTGGTCCGCCTTGGGCCCGATGACGATGCCCTGGCCGCCGGCGCCGTCGACGGGCTTGATGACGAGCTCGCCGATCTGGTCGAGGACGGCGTCCAGTTGCCCCGGCTCGTCGGGCCGGAAGGACTCCACGTTGGGCAGCACGGGCTCCTCGCCGAGGTAGTACCGGATCAGGTCCGGCACGTACGTGTAGAGCAGCTTGTCGTCCGCGATGCCGTTGCCGACGGCGTTGGCGAGGGTGACGTTGCCCGCCATGGCCGCGTTCATGATCCCCGGGCAGCCGATCACCGAGTCGGGCCGGAAGTGCAGCGGATCGAGGAAGTCGTCGTCGAGGCGCCGGTATACGACATGGACCGGCATCTCGCCGCGGGTGGTCCGCATCCACACCCGGTTGTTCCGGCACGCCAGATCGTGCCCCTCGACGAGCTGCACCCCCATCAGCCGGGCCAGCAGGGCGTGTTCGAAGTAGGCCGCGTTGCTGGGCCCCGGGGTGAGCACGACGACCCGGGGGTCCGCCGTACCGCCGGGGGCGGCGGCGCGCAGGGCGGCGAGCAGCTTCTGCCCGTACCCGTCGACGGGCAGGACGTGCTGCTCGGCGAAGAGGGAGGGGAAGACCCGGGTCATGGCACGCCGGTTCTCGATGACGTATGACACCCCGCTGGGCACCCGCACGTTGTCCTCGAGCACCCGGAAGTCCCCGGCCTCGTCCCGGACGAGATCGATTCCGGCCACATGGATCCGTACCCCGCCGGGTGGTTCGACCCCGTGGGCCGCGCGGTGGAAGTGGGGTGAGTTGAGCAGCAGCCGCCAGGGCACGACGCCGTCCTCGAAGGCCCGGCAGTGTCCGTAGGCGTCGGCGAGATAGGCCTCCAGGGCCCGCACCCGCTGGCTCACCCCGCGTTGTACGAGGTCCCATTCGAGGGCCTCGAGGATCCTCGGCACCAGGTCCAGCGGCCAGGGCCGCTCCTCGCCCGCGAAGGCGTACGTCACGCCCCGGTCGGTGAACGCCCGGGCCATCTGGTCGGCCCGGAAGCGCAGTTCGCTCGGCTCGATCGGCTGCAGGGCCGCCAGCACCGGCTCGTAGGCGGTCCTGACCTCACCCGGCCGCACAAACATCTCGTCCCACGCGTCGGCCAACGCGTACGCGTCAAATATGTCCGCCATGAAACGACGTTAGAGGCGCCACGTGACGCGACGATCACCCGTGGATTTCGGGCAGCGTACGCGGAGAGCGGGATTCCCTTTGCGGAGGCCTTCTGTGGGTAGTGCCCACCAGCATCAGCTTGTTGCAACCCGACGGGCGGAGGCGCGGATAATCGGGGGCATACAGGTGGTTTCCCTCGGTCACAGGGGACGGAGCCGTGTTGCGGAGCAGGAGCGGTCCGCGCATAGTTGCGGACCCGTAGGGGTGTGTCGGTGCCACGAGCGCGCGCACGCCGGGCACGAGAGGCTGGATACGGGGGTGGGCTGGGCGATGGCCGGGCACGGGACGGACGAGCACCCACACGGTGCTGACCGACTGTGCGAGGCCGGGGATCGCGTGTATTCCCGGGCCGTACGGCGCGGCCGCGTGCCGCGCGAGGACGCCGGGCCGGTGCCCTGCCTGCTGGAGCTGGCGCTGCTGCACCCGGACCCCGACGACATGGACTGGCTCGTGCCGACCTCCCCGCAGGAGGTCATGACGCGGCTGCTGCGCGGGGTCCACGAGGAGGTGAGCGCGAGCCAGCGGCGGATGGGGTCGGCGGTGGCCGCCTTCGAGTGGTACGCGGGACTGGCGCCGCAGCAGCGCTCCTCGGCCGCGGAGGGCTCCTCGATCCGGGTCCTGGACGGCCTCTCCCGGATCCAGGCCGCGATGGACGCGGCGACGGAGGCGTGCACGACGGAGGTCCTGACCGTGCAGCCGGGCGGTATCCGCCCCGAACACGAGCTGACGGAGGGCCTGCACCGGGCGCTGGCGCTGCGCGGCCGGGGTGTGCGGATGCGGGACCTCTACACGCATGTGGCGCGGCACGGGCAGGGCCTGCTGAACTATCTGGAGCTGATGGGCGACGCGGTGGAGGCCAGGACCCTCGACGAGGTCATCGACCGGCTGATCCTCTTCGACCGCACGGTCGCCTTCATCCCGGCGAGCCCGGACCGCACGCTGGCCCTGGAGCTGCGCCACCCGGCGCTGGTGAACTACCTGTTCACGACCTTCGAGCGGCTGTGGCGGCTCGCGATCCCGCTGACCGCTCCGCTCCCCGACACGGGCATCGAGGGCATCTCCCACCGCGAGCAGTCCATCGCGGCACTCCTGGCGGAGGGCCACCAGGACGCGGTGATCGCGGAACGGCTCGGCATCAGCGTCCGCACCTGCCGGGCGCACATCGCGCGGCTGTCGGAGACGCTGGGCGCGGCGAGCCGGACGCAGCTGGGCGTACGCATCGCGCAGGTGGGCCTGGACGGCCCCCGGGACGCGGGCCCGTACCTCAGTGTTCCCGGTCAGGGGTCTCCGACGGTCCGCTGAGGCAGCCCGGGCCGGGCCCGGCTGTCACGAGGGGCGCTCTCCCCCTGTCGTCGGCTGGTCCGACTTGAGGATTCCGGACTCGGCTATGAGGAAGCCGAGCTGGGCGCGGCTGCCACTGCCCAGGGCCGCGGCCAGCTTGGCGATGTGCGCACGGCAGGTGCGCACGTTCATGCCCAGCCGGCGCGCGATGGCCTCGTCGACATGGCCTTCCACCAGGAGTTTGGCGATGGAGTGCTGGATGTCGGTGATGCCGTCCGCGGCGGTCTCGTAGGGGGCCCCGGCGCTCAGCGGGACCGAGCGGCCCCACATGAACTCGAAGACCTTGATCAGGTAGCGGACCAGGCCCGGGTGGCGCAGTTCCAGGGCGACTTCCTGGTCGTCGCGGGTGGGGATGAAGGCGACGGTCTCGTCGCAGATGATGAGGCGCTCGACCAGCTCGTCGATGGTGCGGTACTCCACCTTGCCCTTGGAGAGCTGTTCCACGTAGGCCAGCTTCTCGGGGCTGTACCTGGCGGTGTGCTGGTAGAGGGTCCGGATGCGCACACCACGTTCGATCAGCGTCGTGTCTCGTTCCAGCCCCTGGACGAGGCTGCGTTCGGTTCTGCGGTTGCTGGGCTGGACGGTGAGCATCTCCACCTGGCACTGGCCCGCGGCCAGGTTGAGCGCGGCGTTGATCCGGTCGCGGCCCTCCAGCACCGTGATGGAGTGCGTGGGTGTCGTCGCCTGGGCGCTGAGCGCCATGAACGGCTTGAAAACATCTGCCAGTTCGATCGACAGCTGCCTGCGCTCGGTGATCTCGTGCTCTATGGGGTTGAGCCGCTGCGCCAGGGCGATCGCCGGAGGCACCGGGCGCAGCCAGCTCGGATCGTCGGGATCCGGGTGCAGCAGGTCGAACTCGATCAAGCAGGGTGCGGCCTCCACGTCCGAGCGCGCGACGCGTCCTGTGCGCAGAGCGTTCGCATAAAGCAGGCCACCTTCCTCACACAGCGTGGTCACCGCGTGTGGATGTGTCGCGCTTGTCCCCTTTGTTGTCAAATCTCCACCCCCCAGGGTCCTGAACGTGCAGGAACATGATGCATCGATTGTGTGGCCATGACGTGCCCGAATGAGCCATCGTCTTATCTCACGGGGTGAAGAGGGGACCTTCAAGTGAGGACGAAGCCGACTATGCAGAAGAAATTGCTTCGCTCGGTGCTTGCCGCTGCTTTTTCCGCCGTTTTGGCCTTCGGAGCGTTGAGCGGCTTGTCCGAAGCGAAGGGCGACATTCAGGCGGACAGCGCCTGGCGCGTCGCAGCCGCCTCCACGCCGCTGCCTGACGACAGCGCCTGGAAGGTCGACGACAGTGCCTGGGCGGTCGAGAGCTGACATGACCACTCCGCCCGACGATCGCTCATTCCGTCGCGAGATGGCCACGGCCTACCGCTCCGGCTGGCACTTCATCGACCTGGTCACCGCGATCCCCCACGCCGGTGACTCGTTGATGGTGACCGTGTTCGGTGAGCCGGTGGTCGTCACGCGGGACGAGGACGAGGACCTGCGGGCGTACCGGTGTCTGCGGCGGCCTCGGGGGGCGCCGCAGCCAGTGCGGTGTGCCATTCGGTACGGAATGATCTTTGTGAATCTCGACCAACGAGACCATCGGCTGGTGGAACCCGAATCCCCCACCTCACGGGCCATCCCAGCCACCCCCCGCAGTGCCTGACGCGATTCCCCCGTCGTAACAGATCGCGCAGGTGCTTCCCCCCGCAGCGGCGTCACCGTGACCTGAACACGGTGACGCCGCTGTGTTTCCGGGGACATTTCCGGGTATCCACCCAATCGATCACTGGCCGGAAAAGATCGCTCGCACGTCCTCACCCGTGACCGAGCGCCCGCGTCACCTCGATCTCGATCACCACCCGCGCGGAATTGGGCCGCGGCTCCCGCTCGTAGCGCTGCGCGTACCGGCGCACCGCCTCCGCGACCCGGTCCGGCTCCGTGCGGACCCGGGCCCGCCCCTCCAGCGTCGCCCACCGCCGGCCCGCCGTCTGGCACACCGCCACCCGCGCTCCCTCCGGCCCGGCCGCCAGCACGTTGCGCGCCTTCTTGCTCGACCCGCTCGTGATCACCCGGGCGAGTCCGGTCTCCCGGTCGTACGTCACCCCGACCGGCACGACATGCGGGCTGCCGTCCGGGCGCAGGGTCGTCAGCGTGCACAGGTGCCGCTCCCGCCAGAAGCTGAGATACGTCTCGTCGTCGAGGGCAGTCAGATCCTGGGGGCGTGCTGTCGTGGGAGGAGTCGTCATGGCCTGGAAGTTAACCCCTCCAAGGCTCCCGCACCCCGCCTTGAGTGGAATAGACTCAACTTTGTGTACGTTGACTGAGTCAGTCCAGGGAGAGCCCATACCGAGGAGGAGTACGCGAACGTGGACGCCGAGCTGACCAACCGGAGCCGGGACGCGATCAACGCGGCCGAGAAGCGGGCCGCCACCGAGGGACACCCCGATCTCACCCCCGCTCACCTGCTCCTCGCTCTGCTCCAGGGGCAGGACAACGAGAACATCGTCGATCTGCTGGCCGCGGCCGAGGCCGACCAGGCCGCCGTGCGGGCCGGCGCGGAGAAGATCCTCGCCGGGCTCCCCAGCGTGACCGGGTCCACCGTCGCGCCCCCGCAGCCCAGCCGTGACCTGCTCGCCGTGGTCGCCGACGCCGGCGCCCGCGCCAAGGACCTCGGTGACGAGTACCTCTCCACCGAGCATCTCCTCATGGGCATCGCCGCGAAGGGCGGCCAGGCCGCGGACGTACTCTCCTCGCAGGGCGCGAACGCCAGGAAGTTGCAGGAGGCGTTCCAGAAGGCCAGGGGAGGACGCCGGGTGACCACACCCGATCCGGAGGGGCAGTACAAGGCCCTGGAGAAGTTCGGCACCGATTTCACCGCCGCGGCCCGCGAGGGCAAGCTCGACCCCGTCATCGGGCGGGACCAGGAGATCCGGCGGGTCGTCCAGGTCCTGTCCCGGCGCACCAAGAACAACCCGGTCCTCATCGGTGAGCCCGGCGTCGGCAAGACCGCCGTCGTCGAGGGGCTCGCCCAGCGGATCGTGAAGGGGGACGTGCCCGAGTCCCTCAAGAACAAGCGGCTCGTCGCCCTCGACCTGGGCGCGATGGTCGCCGGGGCCAAGTACCGCGGTGAGTTCGAGGAGCGGCTCAAGACCGTCCTCGCCGAGATCAAGGCCTCCGACGGGCAGATCGTCACCTTCATCGACGAGCTGCACACCGTCGTGGGCGCCGGGGCCGGCGGCGACTCCGCCATGGACGCCGGCAACATGCTCAAGCCCATGCTCGCCCGCGGTGAGCTGCGCATGGTCGGCGCGACGACGCTGGACGAGTACCGGGAGCGGATCGAGAAGGACCCGGCCCTGGAGCGCCGCTTCCAGCAGGTGCTGGTCGCCGAGCCGACGGTCGAGGACACCATCGCGATCCTGCGCGGACTCAAGGGCCGCTACGAGGCCCACCACAAGGTCCAGATCGCCGACGCCGCCCTCGTCGCCGCCGCCACCCTCTCCGACCGGTACATCACCTCCCGCTTCCTGCCCGACAAGGCCATCGACCTCGTCGACGAATCCGCCTCCCGCCTCCGTATGGAGATCGACTCCTCACCTCTGGAGATCGACGAACTCCAGCGCGCCGTCGACCGGTTGAAGATGGAGGAGCTCGCCCTGGACAAGGAGACCGACCCGGCCTCCCGCGAGCGCCTGGAGCGGCTGCGCCGCGATCTCGCCGACAAGGAGGAGGAGCTGCGGGGCCTGACCGCCCGCTGGGAGAAGGAGAAGCAGTCCCTCAACCGCGTCGGTGAGCTGAAGGAACGCCTCGACGACCTGCGCGGCCAGGCCGAACGCGCCCAGCGCGACGGCGACTTCGACACCGCCAGCAAGCTGCTCTACGGCGAGATCCCCACCCTGGAAAGGGACTTGGCGGAAGCCTCCCAGGCCGAGGAGGAGGTCTCCAAGGACACCATGGTCAAGGAGGAGGTCGGCCCGGACGACATCGCCGACGTCGTCGCCGCCTGGACCGGCATCCCCGCCGGCCGCCTCATGGAGGGCGAGACGCAGAAACTCCTGCGCATGGAGGAGGAGTTGGGGCGCCGGCTGATCGGCCAGGCGCAGGCCGTGCAGGCGGTCTCCGACGCCGTGCGCCGCACCCGGGCCGGCATCGCCGACCCGGACCGCCCCACCGGCTCCTTCCTCTTCCTCGGCCCGACGGGCGTCGGCAAGACCGAACTCGCCAAGGCGCTCGCCGACTTCCTCTTCGACGACGAGCGGGCCATGATCCGCATCGACATGAGCGAGTACGGCGAGAAGCACAGCGTCGCCCGGCTCGTCGGCGCGCCTCCCGGCTACATCGGCTACGAGGAGGGCGGCCAGCTGACGGAGGCCGTCCGCAGGCGGCCGTACAGCGTGGTGCTGCTGGACGAGGTGGAGAAGGCGCACCCGGAGGTCTTCGACATCCTGCTCCAGGTGCTGGACGACGGGCGTCTGACGGACGGCCAGGGCCGCACCGTCGACTTCCGCAACACCATCCTGGTGCTGACGTCGAACCTCGGCAGCCAGTTCCTGGTCGACCCGATCACCAGTGAGACGGAGAAGAAGGAACAGGTGCTGGAGGTGGTGCGGTCCAGCTTCAAGCCGGAGTTCCTGAACCGCCTCGACGACCTGGTCGTCTTCTCGGCCCTGAACAAGGACGAGCTGGGCCGGATCGCCCGCCTGCAGATCGACCGGCTCGCGAGGCGCCTCGCGGAACGCCGGCTCACCCTGGTGGTCACCGACGAGGCCCTGACCTGGCTCGCCGACGAGGGCAACGATCCGGCGTACGGTGCCCGGCCGCTGCGTCGCCTCGTCCAGACCGCGATCGGCGACCGCCTCGCCAAGGAGATCCTCTCCGGCGAGGTCAAGGACGGCGACACGGTCCGGGTGGACGCCTTCGGGGACGGGCTGATCGTCGGACCGGCGACCGGCAAGACGCTCTGATCCATGATCGAGGGGGTCCGTCCGGGGCCCCCTCGGTCACCCGACCAGCACCCAGGCCGCCATCATCGCGAGGAGGCCGAACAAAAGCAGCGCGGGCAGTCCCAGGATGGCGGCCACCACCCCCCACCTGGTACGTCCCGTCGTTTCGCCGTTCTGTGCCATCGCCATGAGTCCCGCCCCTTCGCGCCCCGCCGACCGGTTCCTGTCAGCTGTCGGCTGACAGTACCCGTCGGGGTTGCCACGCCCCTCCCCGTATGGGGGAGGATGAAGGAATCCGTACGAAGGGAAATTCACGGTGACCATCGATCCGTCCTCGATTCCGAACTTCGGGGGCCAGCAGCCCGAGCCGCAGCCCCAAGGACCGGCGGGTCCCGTCGTCCCGGATCAGGACCTCGTGAAGCAGCTCCTCGAACAGATGGAGCTGAAGTACGTCGTCGACGAAGAGGGTGACCTCGCAGCGCCGTGGGAGCAGTTCCGTACGTACTTCATGTTCCGTGGCGAGGGTGACCAGCAGGTCTTCTCGGTGCGGACGTTCTACGACCGGCCCCACCAGATCGACGAGAAGCCGCACCTGCTGGAGTCCATCGACGACTGGAACCGCCGCACCCTGTGGCCCAAGGTCTACACGCACACCCATGACGACGGCACCGTCCGTCTGATCGGTGAGGCGCAGATGCTGATCGGCACCGGCGTCAGCCTGGAGCACTTCGTCTCCTCGACGGTCAGCTGGGTGCGGGCCGCCATCGAGTTCGACAAGTGGCTCGTCGAGCAGCTCGGCCTCGAGCAGGAGGTCAATGACGCGGAGAAGCCCGAGGACGAGGAGTAGATCCTCAGCCACCCTCGGCACCCCGACTACAGGGGCGTACCGGCGAGTACGACCAGATACGCGCCGTAGCCGAACGAGAGCCCGGCCAGGGCGCAGGCCAGTACGGCCGCGTGCCAGGGCCGGGCTCTCGCCGTCCGCACCAGCGCCCGCGCGAGCGGCAGCAGGAGCGGGAAGGCGGGGAGCAGGAAGCGGGGCTTCGACGCGAAGAAGCCCGAGCCGCCCAGTGTGATCAGCAGGAGGACACCGCTGTAGACCAGCAGGGGCAGCGGGGCGCGGTCGGCCAGCAGCAGCGCGTACAGCACGACCGCCGCCGCGACGATCAGCAGCGCCATGGGGAAGACCAGCCGGTCGCCCTGGAGCAGCAGACGGCGCACGACGTGCAGGGAACCCCGGCCGAAGTCGAAGCGTGAGCCCCAGCGGCGCTGCACCTCGAAGTAGCCGCCGAGCAGGTCGCCCTCGCGGTGCCCGACCCACAGCACGTACGCGCACCAGCCGAGCGGGGCGAGCGCGGCGCCCGTCCACAGCCTGTGGGTAACTTTTCCACGCCGCCTGCCGATCTCGCAGGCCGCCGTCACCAGCACCGCCGCCGCGACCGCGAACCCGTTCGGCCGGGCCAGGCCCGCCAGCGTGGCGAGCGTGCCCGCCCACAGCCAGCGGCCGGTGAGCACGGCGTACAGGGACCAGGCGGCGAACGCGGTCAGCAGGGGTTCGGTGTACGCCATCGACAGCACGACCGAGTGCGGCAGCAGGCCCCAGAGCAGGACGAGGGTCGCGGCGACAGCCCGGCCGTGGAGGTGTGCGCCGAGCGCGTAGAGGCCGGCGGCGGCGACGGCCGCGGCGGTCCAGGAGACCAGCAGGCCCGCCGCGCCGCCGCTCAGCGGGCTCAGCGCGGTCACCGCCCGCACCAGCGCCGGGTAGAGCGGGAAGAAGGCCAGGTCGCTGAAGACCAGGTCCGGGGGGACGCGCAGGGCGCGGCCGTAGCCGTGCTCGGCGATGCCCAGGTACCAGCGGGAGTCCCAGGACCGCCCGAGCAGGGCGAGCGGCCGGTGCCCGGTGGCCCAGGCGGTCGCCGCGAGCACGGCGGCGCCGGTGAGCCGGGCGAGCGCGAACAGGCCGAGAGCCGTACCGAGCGTCGCCGCGCGGGGGGCGCGCGGGGCGGCCCGCCCGGCGGCGGTGTGTGTGACGGCGGGCGGTGCGAGGGTACTGGCGTGAGTCACATCCGCACATTGCAGGGGAAAGCGGTCATAAGCGAGCATTGAGCGCCCGGGCGGGTGGGGATTCACCGCGCCCGGCGTGGCGGCGTGACGCGGCCCGCCGCCGACGTCACCGGGCTCCGGGGTCCGGCCCCTCGGACCGCGGACCCTGACCCCGCGTCGGCGCGCTACCGCAGAAGACGGGCGGCGGCGTCGCGCAGCACCTCGTCCCGCTTGCAGAACGCGAACCGCACCTGGCTGCGGCCGGCCTCCTTGTCGTCGTAGAAGACCGAGTTGGGGACGGCGACCACACCGGAGCGTTCCGGCAGGCCGCGGCAGAAGGCCAGCGCGTCCTTCTCGCCGAGCGCGGCGATGTCGGTGGTGATGAAGTACGTGCCCTGCGGCCGGAAGACCTCGAAGCCCGCCGCGGTGAGCCCGTCGGCGAGGATGTCGCGCTTGCCGCGCAGCTCCTCGCGGAAGCCGGTGAAGTAGCTGTCCGGCAGCCGCAGCGCCTCCGCGATCGCGTACTGGAACGGCCCGGACGACACATACGTCAGGAACTGCTTCGCCGTACGGACGGCGGCGATCAGCGGCGCGGCCGCGGTGATCCAGCCGACCTTCCAGCCGGTGAAGGAGAACGTCTTGCCCGCGGAGGAGATGGAGACCGTACGGTCGCGCATCCCCGGCAGCGAGATCAGCGGGATGTGCTCGGCGTCGTCGTAGGTCAGGTGCTCGTACACCTCGTCGGTCACCACGAGCAGATCCCGCTCGACCGCCAGCTCGGCGATGGCCGTCAGCTCCTCGCGGGTCAGCACCATGCCGGTCGGGTTGTGCGGGGAGTTGAGCAGCAGCAGCCGGGTGCGGTCGGTCACCGCGTCCCGGAGCGCGTCGAGGTCCGGGCGGAAGTCGGGGGCGCGCAGGGTCAGCGGGACGCGGGTGGCGCCGGCCATGCTGATGCACGCCGCGTAGGAGTCGTAGTACGGCTCGAAGGCGATGACCTCGTCGCCCGGCTCGAGGAGCGCGAGCATCGTGGCCGCGATGGCCTCCGTCGCGCCCGCGGTGACCAGGACCTCCGTGTCGGGGTCGAAGGTCAGGCCGTAGAAGCGGTGCTGGTGGTCGGTGACGGCCGTGCGCAGCTCGGGGACGCCGGGCCCGGGCGGGTACTGGTTGCCCCGCCCCTCGCGCAGCGCCCGCACCGCCGCCTCCCGTACGGCCTCGGGGCCGTCCGTGTCCGGGAAACCCTGCCCGAGGTTGATCGCGCCGGTCCGTACGGCCAGAGCCGACATCTCCGCGAAGATCGTCGTGCCGAATCCGTCCAGCCTGCGGTTCAGCAGCGCCCTGTCGCCCATGTCCCAGCCTTCTCCTCGCACGTCTCGCCGGCCGCCCGCACCGGCCCGCCCTCTCGCCGGTGCGGGAGAAGGCCGTCGCGGTCATCCTGCGCCCAAGCTCTGGATTCCCTCAACTCTGCTTTGGCTGGTGAGACACGGGGGCATCTCCCTCGCACGCACAACGCGAGGCGCCCACGGGGGGTCGTCTCGGGGAAACGGAAGGAGGGTGACGCCATGGTCATCGGCATCATCCTGGCGATTGCCGCAGTACTCGTCGTCGTACGCCTCAGTGTTCGGGGGGACAGGAGGGCCGCGCGGAGCCGGGCCGGGGCGCGGGGGCGCCGCCGGAGCGGGAACAGCAGTGGCAGCTGGTGGGCCGGGGGCGGGGCGAGCGGCGGTGTCGGCTCGTCGTGCGGCTCGTCCGGGTCATCCTCCTGTGGCAGCAGCTCCTCCTGTGGCAGCAGCTCGTCCTGCGGGGGCGGGTCCTCCTGCGGCGGCGGGGGCGGCTGCGGCGGCGGCAGCTGAGCCGCGGAAGAGGGGGACGTCATGCCCATGGCTCTCGGGATCATCGTGCTGGTTGTGTTCCTGGCCCTGCTCCTGATGGCCATCGCGGGGTCCGACCGCCGGCAGCCGGGTCACCGGTCGTCCGGCGGCAGCAACAACGGCAGCGGCAGCAGCGACAGCTGGGCCGACGCAGGAGACAGCGGCGGTTCGTCCTGCGGAGGCGGGTCGTCCTGCGGAGGGGGCGGTGGGGGCGGATGCGGTGGAGGCAGCTGACACGGGGCAGCTGAGCTTTCCGCATCCGGAACACGAGAGCCGGGCCCGCACGGGGGTGGGGCCCGGCTCTTCGTGTGCCGCGAGCACCCGGTCGCTCCGGCGCACGCTCTGGCGGGCCTGGCGTGCGCCGTAGTTGAACAGTTGAACTGTGGAGCCCTCTGAGGGATGGAAACCGCACGAAGTTGGGTAAAAACGCTGTGACGGCGCCACAGTTCATGATTCTCTCTAAATCACCTGACGCAGCGGCCCTTCGGACGTCCCAGAGCCACCCCTGCCGATCTTCCGACCGGGCCGACCGGGCCGAATCCCCGCCGGTGTCGACCCGAGCGCGTCGGACCCACACCCTCCCTTTTCTTCCTTTGTGTGCCTAGCGGAGCCGATCCATGCTCACGACCCTGACAACCTCGTACACCGACACGCGCGCGGCCGACCTCGCCTGGGCCCTGGGGCGCGAACCGCTCCCCGCACTGGCGACCCTCGACCTCGCGTTCGATGGCACGAAGCTGGAACTGAGACTCCTCGGAGCGTCCCATCAGGTGCTCCTGGAGGAGGAGCGGGGCACCTGTTCGGAGACGGTGGCGTGCATCCCGGGCAGCAGCACCCCGCTCCCCCTGGGCGTCGCCAAGCGGGTCGGCAACTGGGAGTACGAGTTCGCGGCCCGGGTGGAGGTCCTCTCGCCGGGCCAGTTCGCGGGCCGCGCCCAGGAGTTGCTGGCCCTCGTCTCCGACCACCCGCACGGCCTCGCCGGCGTCTTCCCCGGCAGCCCGCACGCCTTCACCGCACTGCTGGCCCAGCGCCAGGAGGGGCAGGTGCTGTGGCGGACCTGGCACGCCTACCCGCAGGACGGACAGCTGGTGGCGACCAGGACCCGGGTGGGGGTGAGAGCCCCCGCGGGCCGGCTCAGCCCGAGCGGCGTCTGACGGCACGCCCGGGATCCCGGGCGAGATCACCCTTCACGTCGTACAAACGCCACGCGCCCGATCGACCCGCAGTTCCACACGTGTGGGTGACGAAGCGTGAACCGGGCATGACGTACCGTCGCAACGTGATCGAACCGCACGCGCCCGCTCCACCCGGCACCACGCCGCCCTGGGCCGGGCCCGCGCGGCTTCCCGTCCGGCCCGGGATCGGCAGGTTCCTGGTCCTCGCCTGCGTCTTCGTCTGCGCCGCGTGCGGACTGGTGTACGAACTCGAACTGGTCGCCCTCGCCTCGTACTTGATCGGCGACTCGGTCACCCAGGCCTCCGTCGTGCTGTCCGTCATGGTCTTCGCGATGGGCATCGGCTCGCTCCTCGCCAAGCGGCTGCGCTGGCACGCGGCCGCCGCCTTCGGCGCGATCGAGGCCGCCCTCGCCCTCGTGGGCGGCCTCAGCGCGATGGCCCTGTACGCCGCCTTCGCCTGGACCGGCGACTGGGGCGGCATCTGGGCGAACGGCTCGCGCTGCCTCCTCGTCGCCTTCTCCCTCGCCATCGGTCTGCTGATCGGCGCCGAGGTCCCGCTGCTGATGGAGCTCATCCAGCGCGTCCGCCGCCAGGACCCGGGCGGCGCGGTGGCGGACCTGTTCGCGGCGGACTACGTGGGCGCGCTGGTCGGGGGCCTGGCCTTCCCGTTCCTGCTGCTGCCGCTGCTGGGCCAGCTGACGGGCGCCCTGATCACCGGCACGGTGAACGTGATCGTGGGCGGCGCGCTGGTGCTGGGCCTCTTCCGCCGGGACCTGTCCTGCCGGGCCCGCTGTCTGCTGCTGATCACCAACCTCGTCGTGCTCGGCACCCTGGCCGCGGCCGCCGTCCTGGTCGACGACTTCGAACGGGCGGCCCGTCAGGCGGTGTACGGCGACGACGTACGCGTGGCCCTCCAGACCGACGTCCAGGAGGTCGTCCTCACCGGCGGCACGCGAGGGCGTCCCCTCGACCTCTTCCTCGACGGCCGGCTGCGGGTCAGCGGCCGCGACGAACACCGCTACCACGAGGCGCTGGTCCACCCCGCGATGCACGGCGAGCACGCGCGCGTACTGATCCTGGGCGGCGGGGACGGCCTGGCGGCCCGCGAGGTGCTGCGCCATCCGGATGTGCACCGGGTGGACGTCGTGGAACTCGACGCGGGGGTGGTGCGGCTGGCCCGCGAGGACCCGGCACTGTCCGCGCTCAACGGACACGCGTACGACGACCGGCGCGTCCAGGTCACCACGGGCGACGCCTTCAACTGGCTGCGGGGAGCGCCGCGGGGCGTCTACGACGTGGTGATCGCGGACCTGCCCGACCCCGGGATCACGGCCAGCACGAAGCTGTACTCCCAGGAGTTCTACGGCCTGGTCAGGCGGGCGCTGGCTCCGGGCGGCCGCGTGGTGGTGCACGCCGGTCCGGTGTCGAGCCGCCCCCGCGCCTTCTGGACTGTGGACAGGACGATCCGCGCGGCGGGGCTGAGGACGGTGCCGTACTGCGTGGGCGGCCGCGACTCCGGCTTCGCGGCGGGCCCGGACCGCACGACGGGGGCGAGCCGGGCGCCGCGGGACTGGGGGTTCGTCCTGGCCTCCACTCACCGCCCGGACCTCCGGCTCGACGCCGAGGGGTCGGAGCGGACGCTGACCCGGGCGGGCCTGGAGGCGGACAGGAGGGCGGCGGAGAAGACGCGGGTCAGGGGGTCGGAGGTGTCGACGCTGGTGCATCCGCGCTATTGAGGCCCGCGCCGACGCGCGGTCACTTTCAACCAACCAGGGTGCGCGGCGGCGCCCACTGGGTAGGCTCGGTGACCATGGAGCATGAGGTGTTCGTTCCGGTTCCGGCCGAGCGGCTCAGGGAGGCGCTGGCCGATCCCGTTCGGTTCGCCCGGGCTGTTCCCGGGCTCCAGCAGGACGCAGGCGCCGAGCCCGTCAGCGGGCGGCTGAAAGTACGCGTCGGCGGCCACACCATCACCTACCGCGGCTCGGCCCGCCTCTCCGCCCGGGACGACGGTTCCCACGTCGTCGAGGGCGACGCCACCGAGGCCCGTGGCACCGGCGTGGTGAAACTCGCCCTCACTCTGAGGGTGGACGAGGCCGACGGCGGCTCCCGGCTCACCTTCTCCGGCACCGCCTCCGCCGACGGTCGCATCAAGGAGCTTCCGGCGGATGCCGTCACCTCGGCCGTCACCCGCCTGCTGAACCGTTTCGCGGAGCACCTGGGCTCGACGACGGAACCCAAACGGGGCCCGCAGCCCGCACACACCACCGACCCGACCGAGCCTCCGGCCGACGGGGACGCAAAGCAGGCCGAACCTTCGGCCGCCGAGACCCCCGGGCGCGACGAGCCTGCGGCTGGCGGGGGTGCGGAGCAGGACGAGCCTTCGGCCGCCGAGTCGCGGACGGCCAAGGGCACCGAGTCCCCGGCCGCCGAGAGTGCCGGGCGTGACGGGCCTTCGACCGCCGAGAACACCGGGCGCGACGAGCCTGCGGCTGGCGGGGGTGCGGAGCAGGACGGGCCTTCGGCCGCCGAGCCGTCGACAGCCAAGGGCACCGAGTCCTCGGCCGCCGAAGGCGCCGGCGTTCCGGACTCCGCCGACGCCGGCCCGGCGGCGACTCAGGACGGCGACACCACCGGGCCCGCCGCCCCCCTCGCCCCCGAAGCCACCGGAGACTCCGCACCCTCCGCGACGGGCGACTCCGAGGCCGGTCCCGACGCCGACGGCACACCCGCCACCCCCGAAGCCCCGCACACCCCGGACGCCCTCGACGAGCCCGCCCCCGTACCCGTCGAACCCGAACCCGCCCCCGTCGGCTTCACCCCCGACCTCCCCGCCGAAGCCGCGCACGCGCGCCGCACGATGATCGGCCGGAGTGCGGAGGAGGTCGACCACGCCCCGCCGCGCGGCCGGTACGCGCCCGTGCCCGCTCCGCACACCGGTGCCCCGCACTCCGCCCTGCGCTGGGCGGCCCCCGCGGCGGCCGTCGTCGTCGCGTCGGCGATCGTCGTCAGCCGGGTGCTGCGCAAGCGGCACTGAGGAATCGGGGATGGCCGGAAGCACCCCCTTGATCACCGCAGTAGGGTCGTCCCGTGAGTAACGAACCCATCACGCTGACCGCGGGCGACGCGGAGGTGACCGTGCTGCCGGGAAACGGCGGCCGGATCGGCGGACTGCGCGTCGGCGGTACCGAACTGCTGCGGCAGGGCGAGCGCTTCGGCTGTTTCCCGATGGTGCCCTGGTGCGGGCGGATCAGGGACGGCCGTTTCCGGGACGGGGCGACGGTCCATCAGATGCCGCTCAACTCCCCGCCGCACGCCATCCACGGCACCGCCCGCGACGGCGCCTGGCGCGTCGCGCGCACGACGACGGACGAGGCGGTCATCACGTACGACCTGGTCGAGCCCTGGCCCTACCCGGGCCGGGTCACGCAGCAGGTCGCCCTCACACCGGACGCCGTGACGCTCACGATGTCCGTCGAGACGTACGACTCCTCCTTCCCGGCCCAGATCGGCTGGCACCCGTGGTTCAACAGGAACCTCGGTGGCGAGGACGTGCGGCTGGCCTTCTCCGCCGCCTGGCAGGAGGAGCGCGGCGACGACCACCTGCCCACCGGCAACCGTCTCGACCCCAAGCCCGGCCCCTGGGACGACTGCTTCGGGATGCCCGGCGGCGTGGACGTCACCCTCACCTGGCCGGGACGGCTGGAGCTCACCGTCGCCTCCCGCGAGGAGTGGGTCGTGGTCTACGACGAGCAGGCCGAGGCGGTCTGCGTGGAACCGCAGACCGGGCCGCCCAACGGACTGAACACCGCCCCCCGCCTGGTCACGCCCCTGGAGCCGCTGGAGGCCTCGACGACCTGGAGCTGGCGCCGCCTCTAAGCTGGCAGGCATGACGGACGACGTACGCGGCGCGCTGCTGCAGCAGATCAAGGACAAGGCCGTGGTCCACGGCAAGGTGACCCTCTCCTCGGGCCTGGAGGCCGACTACTACGTCGACCTGCGCCGCATCACCCTGGACGGGGAAGCCGCCCCGCTGGTCGGGCAGGTGCTCCTGGACCTCACCGCCGACCTCGACTTCGACGCGGTGGGCGGCCTGACGATGGGCGCCGACCCGGTCGCCGCCGCCATGCTGCACGCGGCCGCCGCCCGCGGCCAGAAGCTCGACGCCTTCGTCGTCCGCAAGGCCGCCAAGGCGCACGGCCTCCAGCGCCGCGTCGAGGGCCCCGACATCGCGGGCCGCCGGGTCCTGGTCGTCGAGGACACCTCCACCACCGGCGGCTCCCCGCTCACCGCGGTCGAGGCCGTGCGGGAGGCGGGCGCCGAGGTCGTCGCCGTCGCCACGATCGTGGACCGCGCGACCGGTGCGGCGGAGAAGATTCAGGAGGGCGCGGGGGTTCCGTATCGCTTCGCCTTCTCCAAGGATGAGCTGGGCCTCGACTGAGTTATCCACAGGCTGAGACGTGAGGGCGGACCATCCGGTCAAGTCTGGAAAGATGGGGCCGACGATGACGTCGCCCCCTAGGTCAGGGCCGTAAGGAACCAGCCAACCCGCACAATCAAGGAGCGGTCAGATGCCCATCGCAACTCCCGAGGTCTACAACGAGATGCTCGACCGGGCGAAGGCGGGCAAGTTCGCCTACCCGGCCATCAACGTCACCTCGACGCAGACCCTGCACGCGGCGCTGCGCGGCTTCGCCGAGGCCGAGAGCGACGGCATCATCCAGATCTCGACCGGTGGCGCCGAGTTCCTGGGCGGTCAGTACAACAAGGACATGGTCACCGGTTCGGTGGCTCTTGCCGAGTTCGCGCACATCGTCGCCAAGAAGTACGACATCACCGTCGCGCTGCACACGGACCACTGCCCCAAGGACAAGCTCGACGGGTATGTACGTCCGCTGCTCGCGGTGTCGGAGGAGCGCGTCGCCCGCGGCGAGAACCCGCTCTTCCAGTCGCACATGTGGGACGGCTCGGCCGAGACCCTCGCGGACAACCTGACCATCGCGCAGGAGCTCCTCGAGCGCGCCCGCGCCGCGAAGATCATCCTCGAGGTCGAGATCACCCCGACCGGTGGCGAGGAGGACGGCGTCTCGCACGAGATCAACGACTCCCTCTACACCACGGTCGACGACGCGATCCGTACCGTCGAGGCCCTCGGCCTCGGTGAGAAGGGCCGCTACCTGCTCGCCGCCTCCTTCGGCAACGTGCACGGTGTCTACAAGCCGGGCAACGTCGTCCTGCGCCCCGAGCTCCTCAAGGAGCTGAACGAGGGCGTGGCCGCCAAGTACGGCAAGGCGTCCCCGTTCGACTTCGTCTTCCACGGCGGCTCCGGCTCCACCGAGGCGGAGATCGCGCTCGCGCTGGACAACGGCGTCGTGAAGATGAACATCGACACGGACACGCAGTACGCCTTCACCCGCCCGGTCGCGGACCACATGTTCCGCAACTACGACGGTGTCCTGAAGGTCGACGGCGAGGTCGGCTCCAAGAAGACCTACGACCCGCGCACCTGGGGCAAGCTGGCCGAGGCGAGCATGGCCGCGCGCGTGACGGAGGCCTGCGCCAACCTGCGTTCCACGGGTACGAAGCTCAAGTAACCCGAGATCCTCACGAGCCCGGCGTCTGTCTACGGCGCCGGGCTCGCTGTATACCTGGGGCATGTCCGATGTCCGGCTGTCCTCGCCGCAAGGCAAGTGGATCCTGCTGACCACTGTGCTCGGCTCCAGCATGGCCCTGCTGGACTCGACCGTCGTCAACGTGGCGCTTCCCCGTATCGGCGAAGACCTGGACGCGGATCTCGCCGCCCTCCAGTGGACGGTCAACGCGTACATGCTGACGCTGGCCGGGCTGATCCTGCTGGGGGGATCGCTCGGGGACCGCTACGGGCGGCGCAAGGTCTTCGTCGTGGGCGTGGTCTGGTTCGCCGCCGCCTCCCTGCTGTGCGGACTCGCGCCGAACGCCGGTGTCCTGATCGCCGCCCGCGCCCTGCAAGGGGTCGGCGGCGCGCTCCTCACCCCCGGCTCGCTCGCCCTCATCCAGGCCTCCTTCCACCCCGACGACCGGGGCCGGGCCGTCGGCCTGTGGTCCGGGTTCGGCGGCATCGGAGCAGCGGTGGGGCCGTTCCTGGGCGGCTGGCTGGTGGACGGACCGGGCTGGCGCTGGGTGTTCCTGCTGAACGTGCCGGTGGCGCTGCTGTGCGCCCCGATCGCGGTGCGTCATGTCCCGGAGTCCGGGGACGGGCGGGTCCACACCCGTTTCGACGTGCTCGGCGCGGTACTGGGCGCGCTGGCCCTGGCGTTCGTGACGTACGCGCTGATCGAGGCGCGCGGGGGGTCCGTGGCGGTCGTCGTCGCGGCGGTCGCCGGGGTGGCCGCGGGGGTGGCCTTCGTGGTCGTCGAGAAGCGCCGCCCGGACCCGATGATGCCGCTCGACATCTTCGCGTCGAGGCAGTTCACCGCCGTCAACCTCGTCACGCTCTGCGTCTACGCGGCCTTCGGCGGCTTCTTCTTCCTGGCCGCGCTCCAGCTCCAGGTCGTCTCCGGCTACACGGCCCTCGGCGCGGGGACGGCCCTGCTGCCGACCACCGCCCTGATGCTGCTGTTCTCCGCCCGCTCGGGCGCCCTCGCCGACCGCATCGGCCCCCGCATCCCGCTGACCGTCGGGCCGCTGCTGTGCGCGGCGGGGATGCTGCTGATGCTGCGGGTCGGCGAGGACGCCTCGTACGTCGCCGACGTCCTGCCCGCCCTGCTGGTCCTGGGCCTCGGCATGGTCGGCCTGGTCGCCCCGCTGACCGCGACCGTCCTGGCCTCCGTGGACGTGGGACGGGCGGGTCTGGCCAGCGGTGTCAACAACGCGGCCGCCCGGGCGGCGGGCCTGATCGCGGTGGCCGCGCTGCCGCTGATCGCCGGGATGGGGGAGGAGGCGTACCGGTCGCCGGCCGCCTTCGACGAGGCGTTCGGGCGGGCGATGACGGTGTGTGCCGGGCTGCTGGTGCTGGGAGCGGGCGTGGCCTTCGCGACCGTACGCACCCTGCCGCCGGACTGTGTCCGGCCGGAGTGCCTCCACCACGGGTCCGTCATGGCGCCTCCGCTGGAGGGTCGGCCGGCGCGGAAGCGTCTGGTCTAGCGGGGCCCTCGGCCGCCCCGCCGATGGAGGAGACTTGACCCATGTCGATTCACGAAAATCTCCTCGGGGGACCGCCCCCGACCCACCTCCCCGACGACCCCGGGCCGCGTGAGCTGCTGGCCGCCGGTACCGCGCCCGCCGATGTCGCCGCGAAGTACCCGACGTCCTCGCTGGCCTGGGCCCGGCTGGCCGACGACGCCTTCGAGCGGGGCAGCGTCGTGGAGTCGTACGCCTACGCCCGTACGGGCTACCACCGCGGTCTGGACTCGCTGCGCCGCAACGGCTGGAAGGGCCACGGCCCGGTGCCGTGGGAGCACGAGCCGAACCGCGGTTTCCTGCGCGCCCTGCACGCCCTCGCCCGCGCCGCGGGGTCGATCGGTGAGCAGGAGGAGTACGAGCGCTGCTCGCAGTTCCTGAAGGACTCCTCGCCCACGGCGGCACAGACGCTGGGCTAGGGAAGGCTCCGGTGCGGGGCCCGTCCGGCGGTGACCGGGCGGGCCCCGCGCTTTTCCCGCCCCCTCGCGGCCGCATGACCGGCTGACAGGTTCTTCAACAGTTCTTCATCGGCTCCGCCCTACGGTCGGCCTGCCCGGCGCGGTCGCGGACGGGTTCGACAGGAGAGCGGGAGAACCGATGGGGACGTATCGGATACTGCCGGCCGTGGCGGCCTCGGTCGTGGTGTTCGTGGTCGGCGGCTGCGGGAGCGGTGACGAGGGGGCGGGGGTCCCGACGGCAGACGGCGGCACGGGCGTGTCGGCCTCGCAGAGCGCCGGGGACGACGTGGCCGCGTATGTGCAGGCCCGGCGGGAGTACGTGAAGTGCCTCCGGGAGAACGGCGTCGACGCCCCGGACCCGGACGCCAAGGGGAACATCGACTTCGGCGGCGCCGACATTCTGCGCGCCCTGAAGAAGGACCCCAAGTTCCTGACCGCCACCCAGAAGTGCGGCAAGGACCTGCCCGCCGTGCCCGAGAGCCTCGAGAAGGGCAACCAGCCCCCGCTCTCCGCCGAGCAGATCGAGGTGGAGCGCGAGTACGCCGCGTGCATGCAGAAGAACGGCGCCGCCGACTTCCCCGACCCGGGGCCCGACGGTCTCGGCCAGGGCGAGTGGGACCAGACCTCGGCCGGTGCGAAGCGGGCCACCCGTATCTGCGGGCCGATCATCGGGGTTCCGGCGACTCCGAGCCCCGGCAAGGGCTGATCATGGCGGATGTGGACACCACGGACACGGCGGGAGCGGCCGGTGCGGTGCCGCTGCCGGCGCGCGGCGGACCGAGGCGGCGTACGGCGCTCCTCGCCTCCGCCGGGGCCGTCGTCGTGACGGCCGTCGCCGTCGTCGGAGCTCTCGGGCTCGGCGGTGGCGCGGAGGAGGGCCCGAGCGCACCCTCCCGGGCCGGCTCGGTCGTCGCGGTCACCCGCGCGACACTGACCGAACGCACCCAGGTGGACGGCCGGTTGGGCTACGGCACGGAGATACCGCTGCCGGTCAGGGCGACGGGCACGGTGACCTGGCTGCCGGAGCAGGGTGTCACGGTGCGGCGCGGTGGCGCGCTGCTCCGTGTCGACGACCGCCCCGTGGTGCTCCTGTACGGGAGGCTGCCCATGTACCGGGACCTGGGGCTGACCGCCACGACCGATACGACGGGCACGACCGACCCGACCGACTCCGAGTCCACCGAGGCCTCGGGATCCGGGGCCGACGGTGAACGCGCCGCGCCGACCGAGCCGCCGGCCTCGGCCGAGCCGTCCGCGCCGACGGAGCTCAAGGGCATGGATGTCCTCCAGTTCGAGACCAACCTGGCCGCACTCGGCTACACCGGCTTCACGGTGGACGAGACGTTCACCGCGAAGACGGCCCAGGCGGTCGAGCGCTGGCAGAGGTCGCTCGGGCTGCCCGAGACCGGGACGGTCGGCATCGGTGACGTCGTCTACTCCACGGGCCTGGTCCGGATCGGTCGGCCGGGCGTCCGGCTCGGCGGCGCCGCCGGAGAGAACACCCTCACCTACACCGGTACCGCCCGGAAGGTCGTCGTCGACGCCTCCGCCGCGGACGCCGCCTGGGCCGTACGCGGTACGGGGGTCCGCGTCCGGCTGCCCGACGGGACGACCGTGAAGGGCGAGGTGGCGTCGGTGGGGAAGCAGGCGGCGCCCGAGGGGGGCGGCGAGGGCGACCCGGAGCAGGGCGGCGCCACGGTGCCGGTGACCGTCACCATCCGGGACCAGAAGTCCGTGGGGCGCCTGGAGAGCGGGCCCGTCACCGTCGAGTACGTGGGGCGTGAGGCCAAGGACGTCCTCGCCGTACCGGTCGCCGCGCTGGTCGCCCTCGCCGAGGGCGGGCACGGACTGGAGACCGAGCAGGGCCGGTTCGTCGCCGTACGGACGGGGCTGTTCGCCGACGGCAAGGTGGAGGTCAGCGGTCCCGCGGTCCGCGAGGGCATGAAGGTGAGGATCCCGGAGTGAGTGAACGTCCGCCCGCGGTCGTGGAGTTCGACGCGGTCTCCAAGACGTATCCCGGCCCGGTGACCGCGGTCCGTGACGTGAGTCTGCGCATCGGGCGCGGCGAACTGGTCGGCGTGGTCGGCCCGTCGGGCTCCGGCAAGTCCAGCGTGCTCCACCTCATGGGCAGCCTCGACCGGCCCTCCGCCGGCCGTGTCCTGATCGACGGCCACGACGTGGCGCGGCTGTCCGACCGCGAGGTCTCCGCGCTGCGGGCCACCCGGATCGGCTTCGTCTTCCAGCAGTTCCACCTGGCGGTCGGCGTCCCGGTACTCGACTCGGTGGCCGACGGCCTGCTCTACGCGGGCGTCCCGGTGCGCCGCCGCCGGGCCAGGGCCGCCGCCGCGCTGGCCCGGGTCGGGCTCAGCCACCGCGTCCACCATCTGCCGCACCAGCTCTCCGGCGGCGAGCGGCAGCGCGTCGCGGTCGCCCGCGCGGTGGTCGGCGGACCGGCGGTGCTGCTGGCGGACGAACCGACCGGAAACCTCGACTCCGCGTCGGGAGCCGCCGTACTGGACCTGCTGCGCGAACTGCACGAGGGCGGTACGACGGTCGTGGTCATCACCCATGACCGGGAGATCGCCGCCCGGCTGCCCCGCCGTATCGAGATGCGCGACGGCCGGCTGGTCGGCGACCCGGTGCGCGGCACGACGAGCGGAGCGCACCGGTGAAGGACAGCGTGCCGAACCCCGCCCTGCGGGAACCGCCGCGCGCCGCGCGGTTGCGGCCCGCCGATGTCGTACGGCTCGGCGGGACCGGTCTGCGGACCCGGCCGTTGCGGGTCTTCCTGTCCGCGCTCGGTATCGCCATCGGTGTCGCCGCCATGATCGCGGTGGTCGGCATCTCCGGCTCCGGACAGGCGGAGGTGGACCGGCGGCTCGACGCCCTCGGTACCAACCTGCTGCGGGTCGCCCCCGGCGAGTCCCTCGCGGGGGAGAAGGCCGAACTGCCCTACGAGGCCGTCCCGATGATCCGCCGGATCCCGCCGGTGCGGCAGGTCGCGGCGACCGGCGCGACCGACGCCCACGTGTACCGCAACGAGCGCATCGCCATCGGCCGCACCGGCTCACTGACCGTTCTCGCGGCCGGGCGCGAGCTCCTTCCCGCCGTCGGCGGTCAGGTCCGCCGGGGCCGCTGGCTGGACTCCGCGACCGGCGAGTACCCCGCCGTCGTCCTCGGCGCCACGGCCGCCCGGCGGCTCGACGTGTACTCCCCGGGAACCCGTCTCTGGCTCGGCGGCCGCTGGTTCTCGCTGATCGGCGTCCTCGACCCGGTGCCGCTCGCTCCGGAGCTCGACAGTGCCGCCCTGGTCGGCTGGTCGGCGGCCCGGACCTATCTGCGCTTCGAGGGCCACCCGTCGACGGTGTACGTCCGCGCCGAGGACAGCGAGGTCACCGCGGTACGGGCGGTGCTCCCGGCCACGGCCCACCCCGAGAATCCGGGCGAGGTACGCATCTCACGGCCCTCCGACGCGCTCGCCGCCCGGGAGGCCACCGAGTCCGCGCTGACCGGACTGCTGCTCGGCCTCGGAGGGGTCGCCCTGCTCGTCGGCGGTGTGGGTGTGGGCAACACCATGGTCATCTCGGTCCTGGAGCGGCGCGGGGAGATCGGTCTGCGCCGCGCCCTCGGGGCGACCCGGGGCCAGATCCGCACGCAGTTCGTGACGGAGTCCCTGCTGCTCTCCCTCATCGGCGGCCTCGCCGGAACGGTCCTCGGCACCCTCATCACCGCGGGCTATGCCCTCAGCCGCGACTGGCCTACGGTCGTCCCGGTCTGGGCGAGCGTGGCGGGCGTCGCCGCGACACTGCTCATCGGCGTCATCGCCGGCCTGTACCCGGCGGTCCGGGCGAGCGGGCTGGCGCCGACGGAGGCGCTGGCCGGCACATGAGTACCGTCGGACATTCCGCGCCGACGGTCCCGTACGGAACAGGAGTCACGTTGAGTCCCTGCGCTGCGGCAGCCGAGGGCGGATGGCGATGAGCTTCCGGATCAGGGTTCTCGGTCTGCTCATGGTGGTCGCGCTGGCCGCCACCGCCGCCACCGCCTGGCTGACCCTGCGGCAGGCCAACCGCCAGGTGCAGGAGACCGCCGCGGCGGGCCGTCAGGAGGTCGCCCGGATCACCGGCGAACTGCGCGCCTACGGATTCGCCCACGGCACCTGGGAGGGGCTGTCGCCGACCGTGGCCGAGCTCGCCCGGGACACCGGCCAGCGCATCCGGGTCGCCACCGAGACCGGCAGCCTGCTCGTCGACTCCGATGCCCTCTCCGGCCGCACCCCCCGGGCGCTGAGCGGTCAGCCCGCGGTGCTGGTCGACGCGCGCCCCGTCCTGAGCGTCCCCGAGGGCAAGGTGCCCCGGATGTCGCTGAAGCGGACGGCCATCGTGATCTCCGACTACCGCGCCGCCGTGGTGTACGCGGCCTGTCTGACGCGGGCGGGAGCCGAGGTGACGGCCCGGCCGGGCGCGACCGGTGTCCCCCGGATCAGCACGGACCGTCGCCCCTCGCAGTGCCGGGAGCCGAGCGGAACGGCGGATCCGAGGACCCAGCAGGATCTCGACGCGCTCCGGCCGTGCGAGTCCGAGCAGCCGATCGCCACCTGCCTCCAGCGGGTCTTCAACGAGCGCGTCGGCGCCACCGCCCCACCGCGCCTGGAGATCCGCCTCGGCTTCCGGAACGAGTCACCGCCCACCCTGGCCACCGCGCCCACCGTGGCCGTCGCGGTGGGGGTCGCCCTCGCGGTCATCCTCGGTGCCCTGCTGCTGAGCCGGGCCGTACTGCATCCGGTGCGGGCCATGACACTCGCGGCGAAGGAGCTGGGCGAGGGCGACCTGGCCAGGCGGGTCCCCGTCTCCGGCCGGGACGAGATCGCGCAGCTCGGCGGCGCCTTCAACCGTATGGCCGACTCCCTCCAGGCGGGCGAGGAGCGCCAGCGCCGCCTCACCGGTGACATCGCGCACGAGCTGCGCACCCCGCTGGCCAATCTGCGCGGCTATCTGGAGGCCCTGCGGGACGGTGTCGTGGAGCCGACCCCGGAACTGCTCGCCTCGCTCCACGAGGAGGCACTGCTGCAGCAGCGGGTCGTGGACGACCTCCAGGATCTCGCCCTCGCGGAGGCCGGCGCGCTCACCTACCACCCCGTCGCGGTCGATCTGCGTGACCTCCTGGAGGCCGCCCGCACCGCCCACCGCGCCCAGGCCGAGGCGGCGGGCGTGAGGCTGGAGCTGCGGGCGCCGGGGTCCGTGATCGTGACCGCGGACCCGGACCGGCTGCGCCAGGTCGTCGGCAACCTGGTCGGCAACGCGCTGCGGGCCACCGCGGCGGGCGGGACCGTGACCCTGGCCCTGAACGTGCGGGGCGGGCCGGCCGTCGTGGAGGTACGGGACACCGGCAAGGGGATATCGGCCGAGGACCTGGAGCATCTCTTCGACCGATTCTGGCGGGCGGACGCTTCCCGGGGACGGGCGACCGGCGGCAGCGGCCTGGGGCTGTCCATCGCCCGCCAGATCGTCACCGACCACCGGGGCACGATCGAGGTGCGCAGCGCGGTCGGTGTCGGCACGGTCTTCACGGTCGTCCTGCCCGCCGCACCGGACGGCGTCGGCGGTTCAGGAGCGGGCTGAGTCCGAGCCCTCCGCGAGGCGGTAGCCCCGGCCGTACACCGTCTCCAGGAGGCGGGGCCGCTGCGGGTCCGCCTCCACTTTGCGGCGCATGTTCATCATGTGGGCGTCGACGGTCCGCTCCATCACGTCCCGGTCGAAGCCGAAGACGCGCTCGATGATCTGCGCCCGGGTGAAGACCCGGCCCGGTTCCCGCGCCAGCATCTCCAGGATGGCGAACTCCTTCGCGGTCAGCGTCACCGGCCGTCCGGCCACGCGGACCTCGAAGCGCGCGGTGTCCAGCTCCACCGCACCGACGCGCAGCACCGCGGGCTCCGCGGCACCGCCCGAGTTCCTGGAGCGGCGCAGCAACGCCCGGACCCGCGCGGTCAGTTCGCGGGGGCTGTACGGCTTGGTGAGGTAGTCGTCGGCACCGAGGTCGAGGCCCAGGAGCATGTCCTCCTCGGTGGTGCGGGCGGTCAGCAGCAGAATCGGGACGGCCGACTCGGTGCGCAGGATGCGGCAGACGTCGAGCCCGTCGACCAGCGGGAGCATCACGTCGAGCACGATGAGATCCGGCTTCGAGGAACGAGCCCGTTCCAGCGCGGCGCGGCCGTCGGCCACGACGTGCACCGCGTTTCCCTCCCGCTCCAGATAGATCCGGATCAGTCGGGACTGCTTCTCGTCGTCCTCGGCCACCAGAATCCGAGCGCTCAACGCTTCTCCCCCAGCACAGACCTTCCCCCGGCGCGGTCCCGCGCGCTCCAGAACCGTAGTACAGGCGGCCGCGCCGGGTCCGCCGGGTGTGATGGGGCGAACCTTGCCATTTCGCGGGACCATCGAAGAGGATGCCTGGCGGGGACCGGGGCCCCCGTGTCGGTAACGGCAGGGGCGGACCGCTACCCGGAGTACATAACAGGAGACAGCGATGTCCCACGAGGCTCATGACATTCAGGAGCCAGAGACTCCGCATCTCGACTTCGAAGGCACGACGCCGTACGAGGACTACGTCAAGGCGGACGTGCTCACCCACCTCCAGCACACCCTCTCCGACGATCCCGGAGAGATGGTCTTCCTGGTCACGACCCAGGTCATGGAGCTGTGGTTCACCGTCATCGTCCACGAGTGGGAGACCGCCGCGCGAGCGCTCCGCTCCGACGACGTGCCGGTCGCGGTGGACGCCCTGAAGCGTTCCGTACGCGAGCTGGAGGCGCTGAACGCCTCCTGGAAGCCGCTCGGACAGCTCACGCCGGCCCAGTTCAACTCCTACCGTGCCGCCCTCGGCGAGGGCTCCGGCTTCCAGTCCGCGATGTACCGCCGGATGGAGTTCCTGCTCGGCGACAAGTCCGCGTCCATGCTGGTGCCCCACCGTGGCGCGCCGCGTGTGCACGCGGAGCTGGAGAAGGCGCTGCACGAGCCGAGCCTGTACGACGAGGTGCTGCGGCTGATGGCGCGGCGCGGGCATGCGATCCCGCAGCCGGTGCTCAGCCGTGACGTGTCGCGGCGGTACGAGCCGTCCGCCGAGGTCGAGGCGGCCTGGACCGCCGTCTACTCCGGTGACGCCACGGACGAGGTCGCCCGGCTGGGCGAGGCGCTGACCGACGTCGCCGAGCTGGTGTGGCGCTGGCGCAACGACCACCTGGTGGCCACGCGGCGCGCGATGGGCGCCAAGGCGGGCACGGGCGGTTCGGCCGGTGTGGCCTGGCTGGAGAAGCGCGCGCAGAAGAACGTCTTCCCCGAGCTGTGGACGGCACGGTCCCATGTCTGAACTCATCGCGCGCGCCGAGAAGTCGGACGCCGCCGACGAACTGGCGGGACTGCGTGCGCAGTTCGTGCTCGACGATGTCGTGTACCTGGACGGGAACTCGCTCGGTGCGCTGCCCGCCGCCGTTCCGGGGCGGGTCGAGGACGTCGTACGACGTCAGTGGGGCGCGTTGCGCATCCGGTCCTGGGACGAGAGCGGCTGGTGGACCGCGCCCGAGCGGATCGGCGATCTGATCGCCCCGCTGGTGGGGGCGGCGGCCGGGCAGATCGTGGTCGGAGACTCCACAAGTGTCAACGTCTTCAAGGCACTTGTGGCGGCGGTCAGGATGGCGGGGCCCGGCCGGGACGAGATCGTGGTCGACGCGACCACCTTCCCCACCGACGGGTACATCGCCGGGTCCGCGGCCCGGATGACCGGCTGCACGCTGCGTCCCGTGACACCGTCCGAGGTGCCGGGAGTGCTGGGTGAGCGTACGGCGGCCGTGCTGCTGAACCATGTCGACTACCGCACGGGCCGGCTGCACGACCTGCCCGCGCTGACGGCGGCCGTGCACGCGGCCGGTGCCGTGGTGGTCTGGGACCTGTGCCACAGCGCGGGCGCGCTGCCGGTGGGGCTGGACGAGCACGGGGTCGACCTCGCGGTCGGCTGCACCTACAAGTACCTGAACGGCGGCCCCGGTTCACCGGCGTACCTCTATGTGCGCTCCGGTCTCCAGGACCGTTTCGACTCCCCGCTGCCCGGCTGGAACTCCCACGCGGAGCCCTTCGGGATGCGGCCCGACTACGAGGCGGCGCCGGGTGCGCTGCGCGGGCGGGTCGGGACGCCGGACATCCTGTCGATGCTGGCGCTGGAGGCGGCCCTCGAGGTGTGGGACGGCGTCTCCGTCGAGGCGGTGCGCGCCAAGTCCCTCGCGCTGACGGACTTCTTCCTGGAGTGCGTCGCCGCGTACGTGCCCGCGGGGCGGGTGGAGTCGCTGACTCCGGCGGCCCACGCGGAACGCGGCAGTCAGGTGGCGTTGCGCTGTGAGGACGCCGGGGACGTGATGAAGCGGCTGATCGAGCGGGGTGTGGTCGGCGACTTCCGGTCCCCGGACGTGCTGCGGTTCGGGTTCACACCGCTGTACGTCGGGTTCGCGGACGTGGAGCGGGCGGCCCGGGTGCTGGGGGAGGTCGTGGCGTGAGGGGGTGCTGTCGCGGTCCGGCGGTCGCCGGTTGAGCGCCGGGTCGCGACAGCCTGCCGGTGCGGGGCACGCCGGTCAGCTGCCGGTGGCGTACACCCCGGCCAGGGCCGCCGCGTGGGCCGCCCTGGCGGCGCGGTCGGCCGCTGCCGGGTCCGGTGGCGTGCCGGTGGTCAGCAGCGCGTAGTAGAGCGGTGCCGACACCGCCCGTACGACGGCCGCCGCGTCGGTGCCCCGCGGCAACTCCCCGCGCTGCACGCCCTGTTCGACGCAGGGGGCCCACTCCGCGACCCGGACGTCGTAGAAGCGGCGCAGGGCCTGTGCCGTACGTTCGTCGCAGGCGGCCGCCGCGATCACCGCGCGGAACAGGGCGCCCTGGCGGGGGTCGGCGAGAGTGCGCTGCACCAGACGGGAGTTGGCCTGGAGGTCGCCCAGGACCGACCCGGTCTCCTCGCGCGGCAGCGACTGCTCGGCCATGTCGGCGAGCAGATCGGCGACCAGTGCGGTGACGGAGCCCCACCGCCGGTACACGGTGGTCTTGCCGACCTCGGCCCGGCGGGCGACGTCCGCGAGATCGAGATGCGCGAATCCCTGCTCGGCGAGCACGTCACCGGCAGCCCGCAGCACGGCCGCACGGACACGTGCGGTACGCCCTCCGGGACGCAGGGTGCCGGGCTCGGCGGACATAACGGCCTCCTTGGTGCGCGCTGGCCTTCCGGCGCCCAGAGTAACGACACAGCAGAACCGTTTACCCCTCACCGAGCGTGACATCCGCGTTGTCCGTGCACGTCACCGGCCTGGTACCGTCCCGGCCAACGGCCGAATTCTCTCCAGGTCCGCCACATCCGTCTCGCCCAAATACGTTACGTCGCTGAGAGGTTGGAGCATGCCGGACGACTCCGCAGCAGCCCGCGCCGCCGCCGAGGAGGAGTCGGCCTTCTCCCACCCGCCCGTCGACCCCGACGTCAGCGCCGCGTACGGGGACCACCCCGACCAAGTGATCGACTTCTACACACCGAAGGGCGACGTCAGCCTGGCGCCGCTCGTGATCGTGCTGCACGGGGGTGCGTGGCGCGCACCGTACGACCGGCGCCACATCACCCCGTTCGCGGACTTCCTGACGCGGCGGGGGTTCGCGGTGGCCAACGTCGAGTACCGCAGGGGTGCGATGCTGCCCGGGCAGAGCGGGCCCGAGCCGGGCGCGGGGTCCGGCGCGGGGCCCGTCGCGGGGCGGTGGCCGGACACGTTCGACGACGTCGCGGCGGCGCTGGACGCGCTTCCCGATCTCGTACGGCAACTCGTGCCGCAGGCCGATCCGCGGCGCATGGTGATCACCGGGCACTCGGCGGGCGGTCACCTGGCGCTGTGGGCGGCGGCGCGTCATCTGCTGCCCGCGGACGCCCCGTGGCGCACGGACCGGCCCACACCGCTGCGGGGCGTGGTGGCGCTGGCGCCGATCGCGGACTTCACGGTCGCGGGGAAGCTGGACGTGTGCGGGGGCGCCGCGCTGCAACTCCTCGGCGGGGAGGCGCACTTCGGGGAGCGCCAACCGTACGCGGACCCCGCGCTGCTGCTGCCGACCGGCATCGCGACGACGCTCGTCCAGGGGCGTACGGACGTGGATGTGCCGGAGGCCGTCGCCGAGGCGTACGCGGACGCGGCGGCGAAGGCGGGGGAGGTGGTGGGGCTGACGTTGCTGGAGGACGTCGGTCACTTCCCGCTGATCGATCCGGCGGCGGACGCGTGTGCGGTGGTCGTGGAGGAGATCGCGCAGTTGGCGTGGTGACGGGCCGGGGCTGACCCGGCGCTGACCCGGCACCTCTGATACCCGTAATACCTGAGAGCTACGTCGGGAGTTGGCTCCCCGGCGGGACGTGGACGACGTGGTCCGATCCGTAACTTCCCCACCAGGCAAGCCCGATGGACGGGCGGTCTGGGAGGGAGGCGGCCGTGGGGTTCGCGACGGGGGTCAGGGCGACGGGGGGCAGGGCGGCGGCGTCGAGGGTGGCCGCGCGGGTCGGACGCGGCGGGCGGGCAGAGCCGCGCAGGGATGAGCCGTCGCCGCCGCGCACCTCGTCGGTGTCATCGGTGGGTGCGGCGGTGTCGGCGTCGTTGTCGGTGTCCGCGAGCGTCCCCGCCCCCACCCGGCCCCCACACCGCCGCACCCACCGATGGCGCCGAGCCACCCTTGCCGCCCTCATCACCGGAGCTGTGGTGTTCCCCCTCTCCGCCGCCACCCACGCCGAGATCCCGGCCCCGGCCCCCGCGACCCTCGCCCCCTTGACGGCCACGACCCTGGACGAGGCCTACTCGGCCAACCGCGCCAACGCCGCCGAGGCGTCCCGCATGGCCGCGGCCCACGGCGACGACGCGAGAGCCGCCGCCGACCGAGCCCTGGCGGCCCCCTCCCGCCACTTCCTCCACTTCGACGGCCGGGGCTCCGGCCGGGCCACGGAGGTCTTCGGCGACCTCGCCCACGCGAACCACATCGCCGTCCTCGTCCCCGGCTCCGACACCTCCCTGGACACCTACGACCGCTTCCACAGGGCCGCGGCCGCCCTCCACGAGCAGCTGACCCGCACCGGCCCCCGCACGGCCGTCATCGCCTGGCTCGGCTACGAAACCCCGGCCACGATCAGCCCGGCCGTCACCACCACCGGCCGAGCCGACCAGGCCGCCCCCCACCTGCGCGGATTCCTGCGCCAACTCCACGGCATCACCGGGCGGCAGGCCACCGTCTCCCTCCTCTGCCACAGCTACGGCTCGGTCGTCTGCGCCCGAGCCGCCACCGGCCCGGACGCGACCGACCTGGTCCTCCTCGGCAGTCCCGGCACCGGCGCCGACGACGCGGCGGCCCTGCACACCCGCGCCCGCGTCTGGGCGGCACGCGGCAGCGACGACTGGGTGGGCGAGGTCCCGCACGTCAGGACCGACCTGTTCGGCATCACCGTCGGCTTCGGCACCGACCCCGTGTCCCCGGCCTTCGGCGCGCAGGTGTTCGCCGCGGGCGACGGCGGCCACAGCGACTACTTCACCCCGGGCTCGGTCTCCCTGACCAACCTGGCCCGGATCGTCCTGGGACACACCTCGGAGGTGACCCGTGCGTGACACGACCCCGCGCCCCACCAGCGGCATACGACAGGGCTGGGCGGCCGTACGCGAGGGCGCCGTCCGCGTCGACGAGGCCACGCCCGCCGGCCGCGACCGCGCGGTGGATGCCCTGCGCGCCTTCGCGATCCTCGGCGTGGTCCTCGGCCACTGGCTGGTGACCGCCCTGGTCGCCGACGGCCGTACCCTGCACGCCGCGAGCCCGCTCCAGCACCTGCCCCGGCTCGCCCCCATCTCCTGGGCCTTCCAGACCCTCGCGGTGTTCTTCCTGGTCGGCGGCCATGTGGCGACCAAGAGCCACGCCTCGGCACAGGCGCGCGGCACGACGTACGGCGCGTGGCTGACCGCCCGGCTGTTCCGGCTGTTCCGACCGGTCGCCGCCGTCCTCACCCTGTGGACGGTGATCGCCGCCGGTCTGCTGCTCACGGGCGCGGAGTTCGGGACGGTCCACACCCTGGTGAAGCTGGCCCTGTCGCCCCTGTGGTTCCTCGTCGTGTTCGCCGCGCTGACGGCGGCGACCCCCTTGCTGACCCGGCTGAGCCCTCTGTGGCCGCTGGCCGTCGTCCTCCACGTCGACCTGGTCCGCTTCGGTCTCGGAGGCCCGTCCTGGCTCGGCTGGGTCAATGTGGCGGCGGGCTGGCTCGTCCCGTACACCCTTGGCGCGGCCTGGACCCGCGGCGAACTGGACCGCCGACGCTCGGGCTGGATCCTGCTGACCGGCGGCGCGGCGGTGACCGCATTCCTGATCGTTCGGGCGGGCTACCCGGCGTCGATGGTCGGCGTCCCGGGCGCCCCGCTCTCCAATCTCAACCCGCCCACGCTGGCCGCCGTCACCTTCGGCCTGGCCCAGTGCGGTCTGGCCCTGCTGCTGCGCGACCGGCTGCGGAGGGCGATGCGCCGCCCGACGGCCTGGGCGGCGATCGCCCTGGTGAACCTCTCCGCGATGACGATCTTCCTCTGGCACCAGACGGCCCTGATGGCGACCACGGCCACCGGTCTCCTCGCCGGCCGCCTCCCGGGTCTGCACACCGTGCCGGACGGCCTCGGCTGGGTCGCCGCCCGTCTCGCCTGGCTGCCGGTGTTCGCCCTCGTCCTCACTGTCTGCTGGACCGCGTTCCGCTCCTGCGAACAGGGCGGCCGCCGGAGCCGGACGCCGCGGAAGGCGGGCAGCTCACGGGTGGTCCGAGCACACCGTCCGTCCGACCGGGAGACATCGGCGGGGGTGACCCGTGTCTAGGGTGGGGCGCGTGACGGAAACGGGGATCCAGCACGTGGTCATGGGCCGTGTGCGGCGCTGGCTGCGCGTGCTGCGCGAGGACCTGTGGACCGCCCGCGCGGATCCGCTGCCCGCGTCGGTGTGGCTGCGCTGGCTGCCGCACGGCCTGCTCTGGCTGGCCGCGTTCGGCGTCACGATCGGCGCACTGCCCCAGCTTCAGGACAACGCCGGAATTCCCTTCGGTTGGGCCTCCCTCGTCGCACTCGGCCAGGGCGGCGCGGTGGTCCTCGCGATGTGGCGGCCCATTCCGGCGTGGTGGCTGTCCATGACGGCCACCGTGATGGGAGCCGTCGCCGTGCACGGGAAGCTCGGGGGGCCGGCGGGCGGCTTCACCTGGCCCTGGACGGCGGCCGGGATCATCGGCCACCTGCTCGTGCTCCTGCTGCTCGCCCTGCGCGTCCGCACCCGGATCGCCGCGGAGGCACTCGCCCTGACCGCACTGGCCACCTACGCCCTGCAAGGGCTGTGGGGCGGCCCGGACTACCAGCCCACCGGGGTCATCGCGGTCGCCCTCGCCACGGTCGTCGTGGTGCTCGGCATCGCCCTGCGCGGCCGCCGCGAGGCCCGTCAGGAACTCGTCGAGCAGACCACCCTCACCACCGAGGAGCGTGCCCGCCGCACCCTGCTGGAGGAGCGCAGCCGGATCGCCCGCGAACTGCACGACGTGGTCGCCCACCACATGTCGGTGATCTCCATCCAGGCCCAGGTCGCCCCGCACCTGGTCGAGAACCCGTCCGAGGAGCTCAAGGAGAACCTCGCCGGCATCCGGCAGAACGCGCTGGAGGCGCTCACCGAACTCCGCCGCGTCCTGGGCGTCCTGCGCTCCGAGCACCCCGACTCCCCGGACCCCGTGGAGCCCGGCACCGGCGCCGCCCCGCACACCCCGCAGCCCACCCTCGACCGGCTCGACGCGCTGGTGGAGAACACCAGGGCGGCCGGACTGCGCGTCGAGGTCGACGTGCGGGGCGAGCAGCGCGCGCTGCCGCCCGGCCTGGAGCTGTCGGCGTACCGGATCGTGCAGGAGGCCCTCAGCAATGTCCTGCGGCACGCGCCGGGCGCGGTCGCCCATGTCGAACTCCGATACACCGCCTACGGGTTGATCGTGGAGGTCGTCAACTCGCCGCCGACACAGGCAGCGGCGCCCTCACCCGGCGCCGGGCACGGACTGCTCGGCATGCGGGAACGGGTCGGGATGCTCGATGGTTCCATGACGGCACACCCTCTTCCGGACGGCGGCTACAAGGTGTTCGCGTTCCTCCCGACCGGCGATCTCAAGGACGGCACCGTATGACGAGCAGCCCCATCCGCGTACTCATCGCCGACGACCAGCAGATGGTCCGGCAGGGCTTCACCGTGCTGCTCAACACCCAGCCGGACATCGACGTGGTCGGCCAGGCGGTCGACGGTCTGGACGCCGTGGCGAAGGTCGCCGAACTCGCCCCGGACGTCGTGCTGATGGACATCCGCATGCCCGAGCTCGGCGGCATCGAGGCCACCCGCCGCATCACCCGGGCGACCCCCGGGATCAGGGTGCTCGTGCTGACCACCTTCGACCTCGACGAGTACGTCTACGAGGCACTGCGCGCCGGTGCCTCCGGCTTCCTCCTCAAGGACGCCTCCGCGGACCAGCTGGCCGAGGCGGTCCGGGTGGTGGCGGCCGGCGACGCCCTCCTCGCGCCCGGCATCACACGGCGCCTGATCACCGAGTTCTCCCGCCTCGGCGATCGCCCCCGCGGCCCGCTCAAGGAACGCGTCGGCGACCTCACCGAGCGCGAGACCGAGGTTCTGGCGCTCATCGCGGCGGGCCTGTCGAACGCGGAGATCGCCGAGCGGCTGGTGGTGGCGGAGCAGACGGTGAAGACCCATGTGGGGCGGATCCTGGTGAAGCTGGGGCTGCGGGACCGCACCCAGGCGGCGGTGTTCGCGTACGAGTCGGGGCTGGTGCGGCCGTCGGGGTACTGAGCGGGCGGCAGCGGGCCGTCCCGGTCACGGGCCCGGGCAGGACCCGTAGTACCTGAGACGGATCCCGAAGGACCCCTCTCACTGGTGACGACCCCGGCCCCCGCCTCCGCCTACGGTTCTGTATGTGACCGAGACGACCCACATGCAGACACCGCCACCGGGGGACGGGGCCAAGCCGCGCAGCCCGGAGTACCGGCTGGCCGCGAACGCCCTGCGCGGGCTGCGGCAGGACCTCTTCCACGACGCCTTCGCCTACCGGCCGCTGCCCCGCATGCGGGTCGACGGCCCGCTGACCCGGCGGCTGCCCGGCCGCCTGCGCGAGTACGTGGTCTGGACACCGCACGCCGTGATCACCATGAGCGCCGTGATCACACTGGTCATGGCCACGGTCGACACCGGCGACGCGGGCCTGGTGCTCGGTCCGCTCGCCGTGCTCCCGATCCTGCTGAGCATGCTCCGGCCGGTCGGGGCGTTCTGGCTGTCCATGGCCGCCACTCCGGTCAGCCAGGTCTTCGGCAACACCTATGAGGGCTATCCCTGGCTGCCGGCCAGCTTCGCCTGCCATCTGACCGTGTTGACGGTCGTGGCCCTGCGCACCAGACCGCGCACGGCCGCGTACCTGTGGGCCGTCACCGCGGCGTACGGCTTCGTGGCGGAGGTGGCCTTCGGGCCGGCTTCCTACTACGGCGACGACACCGCCCCCATGCTGGTCTTCTCCGCACTGGTCCTGCTCGTCGTCGCCGTCTGGCACACCCGCCGGGAGGCCCGGCAGGAGGTGACCGCGCAGCAGACGGTGACCGCGCAGGAGCGCTCCAAGCGCACCCTGCTGGAGGAGCGCACCACCATCGCCCGCGAGCTGCACGACGTGGTCGCCCACCACATGTCGGTCGTCGCCATCCAGGCCGAGGCCGCGCCCTACCGGGTGGAGAACCCGCCGCCGGAGCTGGAGCGGGCCTTCGCGACGATCCGGGAGAACGCGGTGGCGGCCCTCACCGAACTCCGCCGCGTCCTGGGCGTGGTCCGCGCCGAGGACTACGAGGCCCCGGACGCCCCCCAGCCCACCCTCGCCGACCTCGACGCGCTGCTCGCCAATGTGCGGGACACCGGCCTGAGCGTGGACAAGACGGTGACCGGGGCGGTGCGTGAACTGCCGCCGGGCGTGGAGCTGTCGGCGTACCGCATAGTCCAGGAGGCCCTGAGCAACACCCTGCGCCACGCGCCCGGCGCGAGCGCCCGAGTGGAGATCGGCTATGTCCTGGGCGGCCTGGGCCTGCGCATAGTCAACGGCCCGCCGCCGGCGCGGGCGCTGCTGAAGCCCTCGCCCGGCGCCGGGCACGGCATCACGGGCATGCGGGAGCGGGTGTCGATGCTGAACGGCGAGATGACGGCGGTCCCGACGGACGACGGAGGGTACGAGGTGACGGTGTTCCTCCCCGTCGCCCTGGCGAGCGAAGGTGAGGCATGAGGCAGGGCACCATCCGCGTGCTGATCGCGGACGACCAGATGATGGTGCGCGAGGGTTTCTCCGTCCTGCTCAACGCGATGCCGGACATCGAGGTCGTCGGCGAGGCGGTCAACGGCCGCGAGGCGGTGGACCGGGTCCGTGAACTCGCCCCGGACGTCGTGCTGATGGACATCCGCATGCCCGAGCTGAACGGGATCGAGGCGACGCGGGAGATCGTCGCGGCGGACGGTGCGGCGAAAGTGCTGGTGCTGACGACGTTCGACCTCGACGAGTACGTGTACCAGGCGCTTCGGGCGGGCGCCTCGGGCTTCCTGCTGAAGGACGCCTCGGCCCGTCAACTGGCGGACGGCGTGCGGGTGGTGGCCTCCGGCGAGGCCCTGCTGGCGCCCTCGGTCACCAGACGCCTGATCACGGAGTTCTCGAAGCTCTCCGACTCCCCCCGCCTGATGTCCTCCGCCCACGCGGCGTACGGCGAACTGACCGAGCGCGAGACGGAGGTCCTGGTCCTGATCGCCCAGGGTCTGTCGAACGCGGAGATAGCCGAGCGCCTGGTGGTCGCGGAGTCCACGATCAAGACCCACGTCAGCCGGGTCCTGGTCAAGCTCGGGCTGCGGGACCGCACCCAGGCGGCGGTCTTCGCCTACGAAGCCCGCCTGGTGACGCCGGGCTAGCCGGATCTGCCGGTCACCGCGATGCGGCCTGTCACGGGAAGCCGGAGGTCCCTACCCTCCAGGTATGGAACAGAGAGTCACTCTGATCACCCTCGGTGTCTCCGATCTCGGACGGGCCAAGGCCTTCTACGAGGCTCTCGGGTGGCGGGGGCAGGAGGTCCAGGAGACCGTCTTCTTCCAGGCCGGCGGGCTGGGGCTGGTGCTGTGGGGGAGGGACGAGCTGGCGGCGGACTGTGGGCTGGAGGCCGGTTCGCCGGGCGGTTTCGGAGGGATCGTCCTCGCGCACAACGTGCGGTCCGAGGCGGAGGTCGACGAGCTGCTCGCCGTGGTGGAGCGAGCCGGCGGGACGGTGACCAGGCCCGCCGCCGTGAACGCCATCGGGTTCTACGCCGGCGCCTTCACCGATCCGGACGGCCACGCCTGGGAGGTCGCTCACAACCCGGGCTTCCCGCTCGCCGAGGACGGCACGCTCACGCTGCCGGACTTCGGCGCCGGAGACTGATCCTCCCCGTCCGCCTGGCCGTGCCGGTGGTCCGCTGAGACACCCCTGGTCAGGAGGGGGGCCGTCGGTCTAACGTCCGTCCATGGCAGCCTTCGACCCGTGGGACCCGGCGTTCCTCGCCGACCCGTACCCCTCCTACGCCGACCTGCGCGGCAAGGGCCGCGTGCACTTCTACGAGCCGACGCGGCAGTGGCTCGTCCCGCACCACGCCGAGGTGTCGGCGCTGCTGCGCGAGCGGCGGCTCGGGCGGACGTACCAGCACCGGTTCTCGCACGAGGACTTCGGGCGGACGGCGCCTCCCGCCGAGCACGAGCCGTTCCACACGCTCAACGACCACGGGATGCTCGACCTGGAGCCGCCGGACCACACCCGGATCCGGCGGCTGGTGTCGAAGGCGTTCACGCCCCGGACGGTGGAGCAGCTCAAGCCGTATGTGACCCGGCTGGCCGGCGAGCTGGTGGACCAGCTCGTGCAGAAGGGCTCCGGTGACCTGCTCACCGATGTCGCCGAGCCGCTCCCGGTCGCCGTCATCGCCGAGATGCTGGGCATCCCGGAGGCCGACCGGGCGCCGCTGCGTCCCTGGTCGGCGGACATCTGCGGGATGTACGAGCTGAACCCGCCGCAGGACGTGGCGGCGCGGGCGGTGCGGGCCTCGGTCGAGTTCTCCGGGTATCTGCGGGAGCTGATCGCCGAGCGGCGCGAGAACCCCGGCGACGATCTGATCTCCGGGCTCATCGCCGCCCACGACGAGGACGACCGGCTCACCGAGCAGGAGATGATCTCGACCTGTGTCCTGCTGCTCAACGCGGGGCACGAGGCCACGGTGAACGCCACCGTCAACGGCTGGTACGCCCTCTTCCGCAACCCCGACCAGCTCGCGGCCCTCCGCGCGGACCACACCCTGATCCCGTCCGCGATCGAAGAGCTCATGCGCTACGACACCCCGCTCCAGCTCTTCGAGCGCTGGGTGCTGGACGACATCGAGATCGACGGGACCACGATCCCGAGGGGCGCGGAGATCGCGATGCTCTTCGGCTCCGCCAACCACGACCCGGCTGTCTTCCAGGCCCCCGAGAAGCTCGACCTCGCCCGCAAGGACAACCCGCACATCTCCTTCAGCGCCGGTATCCACTACTGCATCGGTGCCCCGCTGGCCCGTATCGAGCTGGCGGCCTCGATGGCGGCGCTGCTGGAGAAGGCGCCGGGACTCGCTCTCGCCGCCGAGCCGGAGCGGAAGCCGAACTTCGTGATCCGGGGGCTGGAAGGGCTAGCGGTGGAGGTCTGACCGCCGGCCCACCAGATACGCGATCACGACGGAGAGGAGCGCCGGCGGGAGCGCTCCGGCGAGGGCGACGAGGGGGAGTTCGACGAGGACGGCGCCGTAGTCGGTGCCCTCGCCCTCGAAGCCGCCGCCCAGATGACGTGCGGTGCGGGGCGAGGCGGCCCACACGAGGGTCGCCACCAGCGCGCCCACCGCCGACAGCAGACAGCCGCCGCACGTCACCGCGTTCCGACGGTCCCGGGGGTCCGGCCGCTGTCCCATGCCCGGAGGGACGCGCCCGCTCCTCCCGCGGTTCTCACAGGAGGAGCGCGAGGCCCCGGCCGGCCCGTTCCGTCACGTCGTCATGTCCCGCCTGCGCAGCCCCGCCAGCCCGGCGGCCACCAGCACCACCGCCAGCCCGACCAGCACCAGTACCGGCCCCCAGCTCATCTCCCCGCCCGGCAACTTCGGCAGATGCCCGAACGGCGACACGTCCAACACCGCCTGCGGAGCGTCCAGCGCCGGTCCGACCCAGCCGATGAGCAGGACCGCGCCCGCGACGCCCCAGGCCGCCGGTGCCAGGCGCGGCAGCAGCCCGTACAGCGCGACCGCCAGCCCGCCGATCACCCACACCGCGGCCACCTGGACCAGGCACGCCCCGAGGATGGGCCCGACCTGTCTGCCGTAGCCCACGGCGAAGCCCAGACCGGTGAGCAGCATGATCAGCACCGCTCCGCCGAACGCCACGGTCAGGTGGCCGGCGGCCCACCGCATCCGGCCCACCGCGTTCGCCAGCACCGGCTCCGCGCGGCCCGAGGTCTCCTCGCCGTGCAGCCGCAGCACCGAACCGACCACGTACAGGGCCGCGATCAGGCCCATCATGCCGACCATCGATCCCAGGAACGCGTCCGTCAGACCGCTCTGGCCGCCCATCCGCTCGAAGATCTCGCGGGCGCCGGCGTTGTCGCCGACCAGGTCGGCCACGCCGTCCGTCAGGCCGCCGTAGACGACGCCGACGACGAAGAAGGCGAGGCTCCAGCCGTACACGCTGCCCCGCTGCAACCGCCAGGCCAGCGCGCCCGCACTGCCCAGTCGGCCCGCAGCCGGTCCCGGGCGGGTCGGCAGGAAGCTCATGCCCACGTCCCGGCGGCCCGCCAACCCGTAGGCCACCGTCCCCTGCACGGCCACCGCCGCGGCGAACAGCGCCAGCACCCACCAGCGTTCACCGGCGTACGGGCGCAGGTTCTCCAGCCAGCCCAGCGGGGAGAGCCAGGTCAGTGCCGAACTGCCGTCGTCCGTCGCCGAGTCGCCCGCCGCCCGCAGGACGAAGGCCGCGCCCAGCACCCCGGCCGTCAGCCCCCGTGCCAGCCGTGCGCTCTCCGTCAGCTGCGCGACGATCGCGGCCGTCGTGGCGAAGACCATGCCGACACAGGCGATCCCGAGACCGAGGGCCAAGGCCCCGGTGACACCCTGTCCGGCCAGGCCCGCCGTCACCAGCAGGGCCAGCACGCCGTTCGCGACGCCCGCCGCCAGCAGCGCCGCCGTCAGGGACGCCCGGCGGCCCACCACCCCGGACGCCACCAGCTCCTGGCGGCCGCTCTCCTCCTCGTCCCGGGTGTGCCGTACGACGACCAGCAGGCTCGTCACCGCCGCGAGCAGCCCCGCGTAGACGCCGACGCGCCAGGCCGTCAGGGCGCCCAGGGAGGTGTCGAAGACCGGTCCGATCAGCGCCCGGAAGGAGGCGTTGGTCGCCACCTGGTGGACGAGGTCGGTGCGTTCCGCCGGGGTGCCGTACAGGCTCTTCAGGCTGCCCGGCATGGAGAGCACCATCAGCGCGTTCACCGCGACCCAGGCCGGGACCATCACCCGGTCGCGGCGCAGGGAGAAGCGCAGCAGTACGCCCGTGCCCGCGAGGGTGCTCATCGGGCCGTCGCCTCTTCCTCCTGGTAGTGGCGCAGGAACAGCTCCTCCAGCGTGGGCGGGGTCGAGGTCAGGGACCGTACGCCGGTCTCGCTCAACGAGCGCAGTACGGCGTCGAGTCGGTCGGTGTCGACCTGGAACCGGACGCGATGGCCCTGGCCCCCATCCCTTGCCTGGAGGTCGAGATCGTGCACGCCGGGGAGCTGCGCCAATCCGTTGGGTGGGCCCGCGAGTTCGGCCGTCACGCTGGTGCGGGTGAGGTGGCGCAGCTCGGTCAGGGAGCCCGACTCCACGGTGCGTCCGCGCCGGATGATGCTGACCCGGTCGCACAACTCCTCGACCTCGCTCAGGATGTGGGACGAGAGCAGGACGGTCCGTCCCCGGTCCCGCTCCTCCGCCACGCACCGCTGGAAGACCTCCTCCATCAGCGGGTCGAGGCCCGACGTCGGCTCGTCCAGGATCAGCAGGTCCACGTCCGAGGCGAACGCGGCGACGAGGGCGACCTTCTGGCGGTTGCCCTTCGAGTAGGTGCGGCCCTTTTTGGTGGGGTCCAGCTCGAAGCGTTCGAGCAGCTCGGCGCGGCGCCCGGTGTCGAGGCCGCCGCGCAGCCGGCCGTAGAGGTCGATGACCTCGCCGCCGGACAGGTTGCGCCACAGGGTGACGTCGCCGGGGACGTACGCGATCCGGCGGTGCACCTCGACCGCGTCCGCCCATGGGTCCCGGCCGAGCACCTGCGCGGCGCCGGAGTCGGCGCGCAGCAGGCCGAGCAGGACGCGGATGGTGGTCGACTTGCCGGAGCCGTTGGGGCCGAGGAAGCCGTGGACCTCGCCGGTCTCGACGTCCAGGTCGAGTCCGTCCAGTGCGTGCGTCTTGCCGAAGGACTTGTGAAGCCCCGAGACGCTGATGGCCTTCGTCATGGATCCGAACGTACGCTTCCTTCAGAAATTTGTGAAGTTAAGGAAGCCTGTGAAGCCCCGATAGGATGGGTCCATGACGGAAGCAGCTGGTGGGCGGGACGCCGAGGCCGTCTCGAAGTTCGTCGAGTCCTTCGCGGCGCAGCTCGTCGAGGCCGGGATGCAGCGCATGGCGGCGCGGGTCTTCGCCGCGCTCCTCTCCTCCGACGAGGGCGTCATGACCTCCGCCGAGCTGGGCGAACAGCTCCGGATCAGCCCCGCGGGGGTCTCCGGGGCGGTGCGCTACCTGGCCCAGACGCACATGGTCGCGCGCGAGCGGGAGCCCGGCTCGCGCCGGGAGCGTTACCGGGTGCAGGGCGACCAGTGGTACGAGGCGCTGACCAATCGCGAGGCCGTCCTCAAGCGCTGGGAAGCGGCCCTGCGGGACGGCGTCGCCAGCCTCGGCGCCGAGACACCGGCCGGACGCCGCATGGCCGAGACGCTCGCCTTCTTCGAATTTCTCGACGGCGAGGTCGCGGCCATGATGGAGCGGTGGCGGGCGCACCGCCAAGAGATGTTCGGCGAAGGGTAGTTACCGCTCCTTGGTCTCCTCCAGCACCGTCCGGCCCAGCAGCAGATACCGCTCCGGTGACCGTCGCTTCAGATACTGCGCGTAGCCGATCCCGCTCGCCGCGACCAGCGCCACCAGCCACGGTGTCGCCTTCAGGACCAGCGAGCCGGACTCGGTGCCCGCCGCCGCGCCCATGTTGGACACCAGCAGCGCGACCACCGCGAGCATCGCGACGCCGCCGAGGAGAGGGGCGGTGAAGGTGCGGAACCAGTGCCGGCTCTCGGGGTGGTGCTTGCGGAAGTAGGCCAGCACCGCGAAGGAGCAGACGGCCTGCACGACGAGGATCGCCATGGTGCCGAGGATGGCGAGCAGGACGTACGTACCGGTGTACGGGTCCTTGCCCGCCGCCCAGAACGCGATCAGCAGCAGGGCGGTCACCACGGTCTGGACCAGGCCCGCGATGTGCGGGGAGCCGTGCCGGTCGTGGGTGCGGCCGAGGGTGTTCTTCAGGGAGGGCAGGACGCCCTCGCGGCCCAGCGCGTACATGTAGCGGGCGGCGCAGTTGTGGAAGGCCATGCCGCAGGCGAGCGAGCCGGTGATCATCAGCCACTGCATGACGTCGACCGCCCAGTGGCCCACGTACTGCTCGGTGGGGCCGAAGAAGAGGCCGAGGGGGTTCTCGGTGGCGACCTTCACGGCGTTCGCCTCGCCGGTGCCGGTGATCGCCATCCAGGAGACGAAGACGTAGAAGACGCCGACGCCGAGGACCGAGATCATCGTCGCCTTGGGGATGATCTTCTTCGGGTTGCGGGACTCCTCGCCGTACATCGCCGTCGACTCGAAGCCGACCCACGACCAGAAGGCGAAGAACAGTCCGAGCCCGGCGCTGGTGCCGTGGAAGGCGTTGACGGGGTTGACCGGGTCGAGGCTGAAGCCGTCCGGGCCGCCGCCGTGCAGCGCGACCGAGATCGCCATGGCCGCGAGGATCGTCACCTCGGTCGCGAGGAGGACGACGAGCAGCTTCTCGGCGACCGAGACACCGAACCAGGTGCCGGTCGCGTTGACCGCGAGCATCAGTGCCGCGAACGCCCACCAGGGGACGGAGACCCCCGTCTGGTCCTTCAGCGTCTCCGTCGCGAAGGTCGAGAAGATGCCGATCAGGGCCGGCTCGAAGACGACGTACGCGAAGGTCGCGAGGAGTCCCGAGGCGAGGCCGATCGTGCGGCCGAGGCCGTAGGAGATGAAGCCGTAGAAGGCTCCGGTGGAGGTGATGTGCTTGGCCATCGACGTGAAGCCGACGGCAAAGATTGCCAGGACGACCATTGCGACGAGGTAGCTCGCCGGGGCGCCGATGCCGTTGCCCGCCGACACCATGAAGGGCACGTTGCCGGTCATCGCGGTGATCGGCGCTGCGGTCGCCACGGCCATGAAGACCACGCCGAGCAGGCCGATGGCGTTGGGCTTCAACCGGTGGACGGTGCCGCCCTCGTCTGTCTGTGCCGCCGGGGCGACTCCCTCGTCCACTGCCATCGAGATGGCCCCTCTCCTGCCGTTGTGCTGGTGTGCTCGACCGGAACTCTGTAGGCGAAATGAGTCGGCCAAGGGTCTCGGGGCGTTAAATGTTTGTCAACCAGACCTTTAGAAATCTGTCGGCAATATGCGGCTCGTACGGTCCCCGGCATGAGCTACACGTCCACCCTCGGCGGCGAACGCCACCGCTTCGACTCCCTCGCCCGCCTCCTCGCCGCCGCGAGCCCGGAGCGTTCCGGCGACCATCTCGCCGGGCTCGCGGCGACCAGCGCACGGCAACGGGTCGCGGCACGCTGGGCGTTGGCCGAGGTGCCGCTCACGACGTTCCTGACCGAGCCGCTGATCCCGTACGAGAGCGACGACGTGACCCGGCTGATCCTGGACACGCACGACACGGCGGCCTTCGCGCCGGTGGCCGGGCTGACGGTCGGCGAGTTCAGGGAGTGGCTGCTGACGGCCGACTCCCCCGCGCTCACGGCCGTGGCCCCCGGGCTCACACCCGAGATGGTGGCGGCCGTCTCCAAGCTCATGGGGAACGCCGATCTGGTCGCGGTGGCGCGGAAGGTGCGCGTCGTGACGGGGTTCCGGTCCACGATCGGGCTGCCCGGGCGGCTCGCGACCCGCCTTCAGCCCAACCACCCGACCGACGACCCGGCGGGCGTGGCGGCGGCCCTGCTGGACGGACTGCTGCTGGGATCGGGAGACGCCGTCATCGGCATCAACCCGGCCACGGACAGCCCGAAGGCGGTGCGCGAGCTGCTGGAGCTGCTGGACGGGGTGATCCGGCGGTACGCCATCCCGACCCAGTCCTGCGTGCTGTGCCACGTCACCACGAGCGTGGACCTGATGGAGCGCGGCGCCCCGGTGGACCTGGTCTTCCAGTCGATCGCGGGGACGCAGGCGGCGAACGCGTCCTTCGGCGTGACCCTGGGCCTGCTCGACGAGGCGTACGAGGCCGCCCTCAAGCTGGAGCGGGGCACGGTCGGCCGGAACGTCATGTACTTCGAGACCGGCCAGGGCGCCGCGCTCTCCGCCGACGCCCACCACGGCGTGGACCAGCAGACGGTCGAGGCGAGGGCGTACGCGGTGGCCCGGCGCTATGACCCGTTGCTGGTCAACACGGTCGTCGGCTTCATCGGCCCGGAGTACCTGTACGACGGCCGCCAGATCCTGCGCGCCGCCCTGGAGGACCACTTCTGCGGCAAGCTGCTCGGTCTGCCGATGGGCCTGGACATCTGCTACACCAACCACGCGGACGCCGATGACGACGACGTGGCGACCATGCTGACCATGCTCGGCGTCGCCGGTGCCTCCTTCGTGATCTGCACGCCGGGCGGCGACGACATCATGCTGAACTACCAATCGGCCTCGTACCACGACGCGTTGTACCTGCGGGAGGTGCTGGGGCTGCGCCCGGCACCGGAGTTCGAGGCATGGCTGGAGTCGATGGGGCTGCTGGACGAACGCGGCGGCATCCGCGAGGTCGGCTCCCACGCACTGACGGCCATCGGGAAGGAGCTCGCGGCATGAGTGAAGTGACCCTGGACAACGACGAGTTGTGGATCTCGCTGCGCCGCCACACCCAGGCCCGGATCGGCCTCGGCCGCTCCGGCTCCGCGCTGCCCACCCGGCACCGCCTGGAACTCCAGACCGCGCACGCCGCCGCCCGGGACGCGGTGCACTCGCCGTTCGAGCCGGACACGGTCGCGGCCGGGCTGGCGGGGATGGCGACGGTGCGGGTGCGCAGTGCGGCCGGAGACCGGCTGACGTACCTCCAGCGACCCGACCTGGGCCGCCGCCTCGATCCCACCGACCGGGCGCATCTGCCGACGGGGGAGTGGGACGTGGCGTTCGTCGTCGCGGACGGACTGTCCAGCCGGGCGGTGCACGAGCACGCGGCGGCGGTGGTGCGGGAGACGGCGGCGCTCCTGGCCGGGTGGCGGATCGCCCCGGTCGTGCTGGCCGAACAGGCCCGGGTCGCCCTCGGGGACGACGTCGGGGCGGCGATGGGTGCGGAGATGGTGGTCGTGCTGGTGGGGGAGCGGCCCGGGATGTCGGCGGCGGACTCGCTGGGGGCGTATCTGACCTACCGGCCGGTGCCGGGCGTGACCACGGACGCCGACCGGAACTGCCTGTCCAACATCCGCCCGCCGTCCGGGCTGTCGTACGAGGGGGCGGCGGTGAAGTTGGCGGGGTTGATGGGGCGGGGGCGGGAGCTTGGGGTTACGGGGGTGGGGTTGAAGGACGAATCCGATCACGGAGACGTGAGCGGACGGCTACTCTGAGTTGCGAGTGGTTCGCGGCGAGGGGAGGGCGCATCATGACACTGATGACTGAGCGACCGACGATAAGCGGCACCGAGCCCCGCAGCTTCGAGGCGTTGCTGGCCGACCTCGACGAGCTGGTTCTGCCTGACGGCTACAGGGCCGAAATCATCCGGGGGAGCATCGTCTTGTCGCCGTGGTCGAAGGGGTACTACCACCGTGTCATGGGGCTGATCTGTGACCGGCTGAGGCCGCATCTCCCACAAGGGCACGACATCAGTGGTGGCCCTTTCCTGTACGTCTTCCCAGGCGATGAGCGAGCTTACGGGCCTGACATTCATGCCGCGCACGAGCAGACGTTCGAGACGACGAGTAATCACCTGGACGGCGAGGCCCTTTCCTTCGTCGCCGAACTCACATCCTCGTCCACGCGGGACGACGACCTGACCGACAAGGTCGTTGTCTACGGGAGGGCAGGCGTGCCGATCTATCTCCTCCTCGATATGCAGGAGGAGCAGGCCACCGTGTTCTCGACCCCCTCCGCCAAGGGATACGAGTCACGCTGCACGAGGCCGTTCGGGGAAGAGCTCCCTCTCCCGGCACCGTTCGACTGCACCCTCGACACCACCGGCTTCCAGGCACCGGAGAAGTAAGCCGTCCGCCTGGCGCGGCATCCGGCGTCAAAGCGGACCCGCCCGTTCCCGCAGCCGTCCGCATGACTGCCCCTCCCGGCCGTGCTCACGGACGGGCACAGTAACCGCCTGACCCACCCGTGACCGGCCCCGGACCCAGCCCCGGCTGGGGCTCCCCCGTCAGTCGCCGTTCAGCCCCGGCCAGTCCCCGGGAAGGGTCAGTCCCAGGGCCCCCTCCCACACCGTCCACGTCCGCCTTCGTACCGGCCCCCACACGCCCGAGTCCGCCCGGTAGCGGAAGTCCGCCCCCGACACCGTCACCCGCCGCCCACGGGCCAGCAGGGGCGACGCCTCCGCGCCCACCGACACCGGCCGCACCTCCACCGCCGCCGCCCCGGAACCCCCCGGGGTCACGGAGACCGCCTCCACGGGCTGGTCCAGGTCGACGAGGATCTCCCCGTCCACCTCGACCCGCAGCCGGGTGGGGCCGGCCACGGGGGACGGCTGGGCGGGCCGGAGCGGACGGGCGGGCACCAGGGTCCGGACCAGCGACTGACAGGTCCGCAGCCACGGCCGGCCGGCGTCCTCCGGATCCCCCCGCGGAGCGAGCGGCGGGATCCGCAGCGCGCCCAGGACCACCCCGTCGCTGTCGTCGACCAGCAGATCGAGCCGCCGCGCCGCCCCGTCCAGGACCGCCCGCGCCGCCGCCACCGCGCCCGTGGGCACGCCCAGGGACCGCGCGACGGTGAGCACACCGCCCACCGGCACGACCGACAGCACACATCCGGCCAGCTCCCGCTGCCGGTGCAGCAGGGACACCGCCCGCAGCAGCGCCCGGTCGTCGCCGACGACCACCGGCCGCCGCGAACCGCGCCGGGCCAGCACCCGGGCGAACTCCTCGGCGTCCGCCGGCAGACACACCTTCGCCCCCGGCGCACCCGCGCTGAGCACGTCTTTCGCGATACGGACGGACTCCCCGTCCATCCTGTGGGCAACCGGATCGATGACCACCAACAGCTGATCTGAAGACGCTGAAGTCGCCACCTCGGTCATGCCTCGCTTCCTCGGGTAGCATCTTTGTGCAAGAGCCCCTTGCGCTATTGCGCCAGGGGCTTCGTCTATTCCGGGGCATCCGGGTCCGACGGGTTCACGGCCGACCACGGCCGTCGGTGGCCGAAGCAGGTCGCCAGGGTACGAGGCACAAGGCCGTGTCGCGTACGCCCCTGACCTTGGACATGCCCCGCCCGGAAGGGGTGTACGCGCGTGCCCGCACTTGTGCTGCTCGGTGCTCAGTGGGGTGACGAAGGCAAGGGAAAGGCGACGGACCTGCTCGGCGGATCCGTTGACTATGTGGTGCGCTACCAGGGCGGCAACAACGCCGGCCACACGGTAGTCGTGGGCGATCAGAAGTACGCCCTTCACCTGCTCCCTTCCGGAATCCTCACCCCGGAGTGCACTCCGGTCATCGGCAACGGTGTCGTCATCGACCCGTCGGTCCTGTTCTCCGAGCTGAACGGGCTGAACGAGCGCGGCGTCGACACGTCCAAGCTCCTGATCAGCGGTAACGCTCACGTCATCACGCCTTACAACGTGACCGTGGACAAGGTGACGGAACGCTTCCTCGGGAAGCGGAAGATCGGCACCACCGGACGGGGCATCGGGCCCACCTACGCGGACAAGATCAACCGCGTCGGCATCCGGATCCAGGACCTGTACGACGAGTCGATCCTCACACAGAAGGTGGAGGCGGCCCTCGACGGCAAGAACCAGCTCCTCACCAAGGTCTTCAACCGCCGCGCCATCGAGGTCGGCCAGGTCGTCGAGGAGCTGCTGTCCTACGCGGACCGGCTGAAGCCGTACGTCGCCGACACGGTCCTGATCCTCAACCAGGCCCTGGAGGACGACAAGGTCGTGCTCTTCGAGGGCGGCCAGGGCACTCTCCTTGACATCGACCACGGCACGTACCCCTTCGTGACGTCGTCGAACCCGACCGCGGGCGGTGCCTGCACCGGCGCCGGCGTCGGCCCCACGAAGATCAGCCGGGTCATCGGCATCCTGAAGGCGTACACCACCCGTGTCGGCTCGGGCCCGTTCCCGACGGAGCTCTTCGACGAGGACGGCGAGGCGCTGCGCCGCATCGGCGGCGAGCGGGGCGTGACGACCGGCCGTGACCGTCGCTGCGGCTGGTTCGACGCGGTCATCGCCCGCTACGCGACCCGCGTGAACGGCCTGACCGACTTCTTCCTCACCAAGCTCGACGTCCTCACCGGCTGGGAGCAGATCCCGGTCTGCGTGGCCTACGAGATCGACGGCAAGCGCGTCGAGGAGCTCCCGTACTCCCAGACCGACTTCCACCACGCGAAGCCGATCTACGAGACCCTCCCCGGCTGGTCCGAGGACATCACCAAGGCGAAGTCCTTCTCCGACCTCCCGAAGAACGCCCAGGCATACGTCAAGGCGCTCGAGGACATGTCCGGCGCCCCGATCTCCGCGATCGGCGTGGGCCCGGGCCGGGACGAGACGATCGAGATCAACTCGTTCATCTAGGACGCGGGCACATGGGCCGGTCAAGGATTTCCTTGACCGGCCCATGGCCTTTTCCTGGTTCCGCCCGGAAGCGGGGGAGCGCAACTATCTACGCGGGTAGTTGTGCCCCTCCCCCCTCTCCAGTCCCAGGAGCCCCATATGCCCGTCAGTCCCATGAACCGGCGTGAGTTCGTGCAGAAGTCGGCCGTCACCGGTGCGGCCGTGGCCGTCGCGGGAGCGGTCGCCGCCCCTGCCGCGCAGGCCGCCGAGCGCGAGCCCGTCGCCAGGGCGCCCAAGACCTGGTCGTTCTCCGTCCTCGGCACCACAGACCTGCACAGCCATGTCTTCGACTGGGACTACTACAAGGACGCGGCCTACAGCGACGCCAAGGGCAACTCCGTCGGCGTCGCGCGCGTCGCCACGCTCATCAAGCAGCAGCGCGAGGCCAAGGGCGAGGAGCGGGTGCTGCTGGTCGATGCCGGCGACATCATCCAGGGCACCTCGCTCGCGTACTACTTCGCGCGCGTGCAGCCCATCACCGGCAAGGGCGTCAAGCACCCGATGGCCGTCGCCATGAACCACATGCGCTACGACGCCGCCGCCCTCGGCAACCACGAGTTCAACTACGGCATCGAGACCCTGCGCAGGTTCGAGAGCCAGTGCCGCTTCCCGCTGCTCGGCGCCAACGCGCTGGACGCCAAGACCCTGAAGCCCGCCTTCGCGCCGTACACCGTGAAGCGGATCTGTGTGCCGGGCGCCCCCGACATCAAGGTCGGCATCCTCGGCCTCACCAATCCGGGCATCGCGCTGTGGGACAAGGACAACGTCAGCGGGAAGATGGTCTTCCCGGGACTGGTCGAGCAGGCGAAGAAGTACGTGCCGCGGCTGCGGGCGCTCGGCTGCGACGTGGTCTTCCTGACCGACCACTCGGGCCTCGACGGCTCGACGTCCTACGGCGACGCGCTCCCCTACGTCGAGAACGCCTCCAACCTCGTCGCCGAGCAGGTCCCGGGCATCGACGCGATCCTGGTCGGCCACACCCACGTCGAGGTGCCCTCGTACACCGTGAAGAACGCCGAGACCGGCGACGAGGTGCTGCTGTCGGAGCCGTACTGCTGGGGCTACCGGCTGAGCGTCTTCGACTTCGAGGTCGAGCTGGAGCACGGCCGCTGGAAGGTCACCAAGAAGACCGCGCAGACCCTCGACCCCAAGTCCGTGGACGAGGACCCGGAGATCAGGAAGCTCCTGGAGGCCGACCACGACCTGGTGGTGAAGTACGTCAACACCGCCGTGGGCACCTGCACCGAGGACCTCTCGGCCGCCGAGTCCTGCTGGAAGGACGTCCCCATCATGGACTTCATCCACCAGGTCCAGATGGACACGGTGAAGGCCGGCCTGTCGGCGTCCGACGCGGCCCTCCCGCTGATCTCGGTCGCCGCACCCTTCTCCCGCACCGCCGACATCCCCGCGGGCAGCGTGACCATCAAGGACATCGCCGGGCTCTACATCTACGACAACACCCTGTACGGCAAGAAGCTCACAGGTGCGCAGCTCAGGGACTACCTGGAGTTCGCGGCGAAGTACTACCACCAGGTGCCCGCCGGCACGAAGGTCGACACCGCGACCCTCACCAACGCCAACAGCTTCTGGGACTACATGTACGACACCGCGGCCGGCGTCTCGTACGACATCGACATCGCGGCCGCCGAGGGCTCGCGGATCAAGAACCTGACCTACGGCGGCACGGCGGTGGCCGACGACCAGGTCTTCGTCGTCGCCGTCAACAACTACCGGGCCAACGGCGGTTCGGGGTATCCGCACATCGCGGCCGCGGACATCGCGTACAGCTCGACGAACGAGATCCGCCAGCTGATGATCGACTACGTGACGGCGAAGGGGGCCCTGGACCCGGCGGACTTCGCGGTCACCAACTGGAAGCTGACGCAGGGCGGTACGCCCGTGTTCTAAGGTCCCGGGGGTGAACGGGGGGATCATGACCGAGGAGTTCGAGGCGCACCGGGCGCGGCTGCGTGCCGTGGCCTACCGCATGCTCGGGTCGACCGGCGAGGCCGACGACGCCTTGCAGGACGCGTGGTTGCGGGTCAGCCGGGCGGACACGGGGGACGTCGAGAACCCGGCGGCATGGCTGACGACGGTGGTCGCGCGGGTGTGTCTGAACATGCTGCGCTCGCGTGAGCACCGGCGCGAGGAGCCGCTGGAGCGCGCCGCCGCCGTGGGGGTGGCCGACCCCGCGGAGGAGGCGCTGCTCGCCGACTCGGTGGGCCTGGCCCTGCTGGTCGTCCTGGACACCCTCGCCCCGGCGGAACGGCTGGCCTTCGTCCTCCATGACATGTTCCAGGTCCCCTTCGACGAGATCGCCCCGATGCTCGAGAAGACCCCGGCGGCGACACGGCAGTTGGCGAGCCGTGCCCGCCGCCGCGTCAAGGGGGCGCCGTCGCCCTCGGCCGACCTGCCGCGGCAGCGCCGGGTGGTCGGCGCGTACCTCGCCGCGACCCGCGGCGGCGACTTCGACGCGCTGCTCGCCCTGCTCCACCCCGACGTGGTCCTGCGCGCCGACCGCGCGGTCGTACCGACGCCCGAGCCGATCCTCGTCGCCGGGGCCCGGCCGGTGGCGGAGGGGGCCATGGCTTCCCTGGGACGGGCACAGCTCGCCGGCCTCGTCCTGGCCGACGGCCGGGTGGCCGTGGCGATGCTGGAGCACGGCCGCCTGCGTGTCCTGCTCCGCTTCACCTTCGACGGCGACCTGATCTCCGGGATCGATGTGGTCGCGGAGCGGGAGCGGCTGGCGGAGATCGAGGTGGGGGTGGTGGGGTGATTGAGCGGCGGGCAAGGAGGCACCCGCCGTGCTCCCCAGGGCTGCTTCACGCATTTCGTGCAGGCCGAACGTGTATCTACCAACGGGGCATATCGGGCATAGGCTGACCGTGGAAGAAGGTGACTGCCATGCGCGTGTTGCTCAAGGTGTCCATGGACACGGAGAAGGCGAACGAGGCCATCGGCAACGGCACCCTGCCGAAACTGATCGAGAGCTCACTGGAGCAGATCAAGCCCGAGGCGGCCTATTTCACCACCGACAACGGTCAGCGCACCGCCTACCTGTTCTTCGACATGCAGGACAGCTCGCAGATGCCGGTGATCAGCGAGCCGTTCTTCATGAACCTGGGCGCGAAGATCAGCTATACCCCGGTGATGAACTACGACGACGTACAGAAGGGCCTGTCCCAGCTGGGGCGCTGACCCTCAACTGAAGATGATCATCGACCCCTGTGCCAGGCTCCGGGTCGCCGCCGCGTGCAGGCCCAGCCACACATGCCGCTCACGGGCGAAGGGGCTGGGATCGTACGGCGCGGGGACGGCCGGCTCCTCCAGTTCCGTGGGGCCCAGCGGCGGTTGGGGCGCCGCCGGAGGGTTGGCCGGGTCGATGCCGATCGAGGGGCCCACCAGCTCCAGCTCCCGCAGCAGCGTCTGCGAGGAACCCAAGGGGCCGCCGCCGGCCAGGAGTTCCTCGTTGGCCAGCGGGTGCGGGAAGTCCACCGGGACATAGGCGCCGGCGTGGTCGTAGTGCCAGACCAGATGGGACTGCTGGGCCGTCGTCTCGAACATCTCCAGCAACTGCTCGTAGTCCCCGCCCAGTTCGTCCACCGGCGTCACCGGCAGACCGCACATCTGGAGGAGGTACGCGCGGCGCAGGAAGTGCAGCGCGTCGTAGTCGAAGCCGGCCACCGGGGCGACCTCACCGGACAGGCCCGGCATGTACTGGTACACCGGCACCGGCGGCAGCCCGGCCTCGGCGAGCACCTTGTTGTATTGCGCGAGTTCCTCGGCGAACGGGTTGTCGGGCGTGTGGCACAACACGTCGACGAGCGGTACCAGCCACAGGTCACAGGCCAAAGAAGGCTCCTCGCATAGCACGGTGTAGCGAAGCGGTCAGGGAAGAGTAATCGGTCCGGCGCGCCGTGGCTTCCCCCTGTGCGGGGTCAGCCGCTCTGCTCCTGGTCCCATACCCACACCCGCCGCCGGCTCACGTAGGGCGGCTCATCCGCCGGCCAGCCGCTCGACCACCGCGAGCGAGTGCGCGTTGTACGCGGCCACTATCTCCCGTGCCGCCGTGGTGTCCCGGTGGACGAGCGCGTCGACCAGTTCGGTGTGCTCGGCCCACAGCTGTCCGCGCAGGTCCGTGAGGCGGCGCAGGTGCTGTACCGCGCACACCCAGGACTGGACGCGCAGCCGGTGCAGGAAGTCGGCGAGGTAGGGGTTGCCGAACACGGCGCTCAACTCGCGCCAGAACCGCAGGTCGTAGCCGATCAGCACGATGACGTCCCCGGCGAGGGCGGCCCGTTGCGCCTCCTCGCCCCGCCGTCGCACCCCGGCGAGGGCGGCGAGGACACGGGAGTTGTCGGGGTCGTGGACGAACCCCTGGTGGCCGCCGTCCAGCGCGTGGAACATGCCGTCGATGACCAGGCTGCGGGCCTCGATGATGCCCTGGTAGTCGGCCAGGGAGTACTCGTGCACGCGGAAACCGCGATGCTGGTCCGCCTCCAGGAGACCTTGAGCGGACAGGTCGACGAGCGCCTCGCGGACCGGGGTCGCGGAGACCCCGTACTGCTCGGCGATCTCCTTGACCGTGAACTCCTGACCCGGCTGGAGACGTCCCGCGAGCACCTCGTCGCGGAGCGCGTCGGCGATCTGCTGCCGCAGGGTGCTGCGGGTCACGGCGCCGTTGCCGCTGCTGCCGGGCATGGTCGGCCTCTCCCTGGTGGCGGTCGGGTGGCGTGCTCGTACACGTATGTCTACGAGCACGCCACCTTACGCGTTCGGGTTTTCGGCGTTTACCCGCGTAGCATGCGTCACAGGGCCCGCGGCTACCGGGTGTGTTCGTCCGCCACGGAGAGCGCCGCGTCCAGTGCCGAGAGGCCTTCCTTCAGCTCGGACTCGGTGATGTTGCACGGCGGCACGACATGGGTGCGGTTCATGTTGATGAACGGCCAGATGCCGTGCTTCTTGGCGGCGGCGCCGAACGCGAGCATCGGGGCGTTGGCCTCACCGGCCGCGTTGTACGGCACCAGCGGCTCGCGGGTCTCCTTGTCCTTGACCAGGTCGAGCGCCCAGAACATGCCGACACCGCGGACCTCGCCGACCGAGGGGTGGCGCTCCGCGAGGTCCCGCAGCGCGGGCTCCAGGACCGCGGAACCGAGCCGGGCGGCGTTCTCGACGACTCCTTCCTCCTCCATCACGTTGATCGTGGCGACGGCGGCGGCGCAGGCCAGCGGGTGCCCGGAGTACGTCAGACCACCGGGGTAGGGCCGCTTGCCGAAGGTCTCCGCGATCTCGCCGGAGATGGCGACCCCGCCGAGCGGCACGTATCCGCTGTTCACGCCCTTGGCGAAGGTCATCAGGTCGGGCGTGACATCGAACAGGTCGGCCGCGAACCACTCACCGGTCCGCCCGAACCCGGCCATGACCTCGTCCAGGATGAAGACGATCCCGTACTTGTCGCAGATCTCGCGCACCCCGGCGAGGTAGCCGGGCGGCGGGACCATGATTCCGGCGGTGCCGGGGATCGTCTCCAGGATGATCGCGGCGACCGTGGCCGGCCCCTCGAAGGCGATCGTCGTCTCCAGGTGCTCCAGCGCCCGCGCGCACTCCTGCTCCTCCGTCTCCGCGTAGAAGCGGGAGCGGTACAGGTACGGCGCCCAGAAGTGGACCACGCCCGCGGAGGCGCTGTCGGAGGCCCAGCGGCGCGGGTCACCGGTGAGGTTGATCGCCTGCTGGGTGCCGCCGTGGTACGAGCGGTAGGCGGCGAGCACCTTGGACCGGCCGGTGTGCAGACGGGCCATGCGCACCGCGTGCTCGACGGCGTCGGCGCCGGCGTTGGTGAAGAAGATCTTGTCCAGGTCGCCGGGCGTCCGCTCGGCGATCAGCCGGGCCGCCTCGGAACGGGCCTCGACGGCGAAGGCGGGCGCGAACGTGGACAGGGTCGCGGCCTGTTCCTGGATCGCGGCGACGACCTTCGGGTGCTGGTAGCCGATGTTGGTGTAGACGAGCCCGCTGGTGAAGTCGAGGTACTTGTTGCCGTCGTAGTCCCAGAAGTACGACCCCTCGGCGCCGGCGACGGCGAGCGGGTCGATGAGCTCCTGTGCGGACCAGGAGTGGAACACATGAGCGCGGTCCGCGGCCTTGACGGCGGCGCCGACCTCGGGGTTTGGCTGAGGGGTCATGCCGGTGAGCGTAAATGTCCGCGATACGGAAGCGGTATCGGCGTCCTGTCTGTGGACGCGGGCTTTCCGCGACAGGTTGTCCAGGGAGGCTCGTAGCGATCAGTTGACAGCATCCTGTCGAAGTGACAGTATGTTGTCATCGAAGGGTGGAGAACGACCGAGGAGGCAGCCATGAGCCGCAAGCCCGTGCATCTCGCCGTGTACGACACCTATGCCGACTGGGAGACCGGCCACGCGACGGCGTATCTCGCCCGCGCCGGGTACGAGATCCGCACGGTCGGCCCGAGCCACGAGCCGGTGACCTCCATCGGAGGGCTGCGGATCCAGCCCGCGGACGCCCTGGACGACGTACGACCCGACGCCAGCTCTCTCTTGATCCTCCCGGGCGCCGATCTCTGGGACGCGGGCGACCAGTTGGCGCCCTTCGCCCGCAAGGCGCGGGAGTTCCTGGCCGCCGGAGTGCCCGTCGCCGCGATCTGCGGGGCGACCGCGGGGCTCGCGCGCGAAGGCCTGCTCGACGAGCGGGAACACACCAGCGCGATCTCCTTCTATCTCGCGGCCACCGAGTACAAGGGCGGTTCCCGGTACATGGACGCCGACGCCGTCACCGACCGCGGACTGATCACCGCCGGGCCCACCGAGCCCGTCGCCTTCGCGCGGGAGATCCTCGGACTTCTCGGGGTGTACGAGGGCGAGGTGCTGGACGCCTGGTACCGGCTCTTCCACGACTCCGACGTGACGGCGTACGCCGTGTTGGAGGGGGCTCGGTGAGCGGGGAGCGGCAGGAGCTGCTCAGCCGTGGTGCGCTCGGGGTCTTCCGGCTCAACGGCCAGTTCCTGGGCGTCGCCGAGGAGCTGGCGAAGCCCGCCGGGCTCACCGCCGCCTGGTGGCAGGTGCTCGGGGCGGTGCTCGGGGAGCCGTTGCCGGTCTCCGGGATCGCCCGGGCGATGGGGATCACCCGGCAGAGCGTGCAGCGCATCGCCGATCTGCTGGTCGAGCGCGGGCTCGCCGAGTACCGCGACAACCCCGCCCACCGCCGCGCCAAGCTCCTCGCGGCCACCGAGGAGGGGCTCGCGGCGGTCCGGCGGATCAACCCCGGACACGCGGTCTTCGCCGACCGGCTCGCCGAGGCCTTCGGCGAGGACGAACTGGCGGACGCCGTAAGGCTTCTGGAACGGCTGTCGAAGGTGCTCGAGCAACTCGGCCCGCCGGTGACGCAACCGGATCGCTCCGTTACGGAACCGTAGAACGCGCGGCGCCGACCTCCCCGTACGCCCGCACTATCGTGGTCAGTCGCACTGGGGCACGCACGGGGGAGTTCGGGGGAGGGGCTGCGATGGAGAGCCTGGGGGCGGGGGATCCGCAGAGGATCGGGGCGTACCGGCTGCTGGCGCGGCTCGGGGCCGGCGGCATGGGGCAGGTGTATCTCGCCAGGTCGGACCGGGGCCGCACCGTCGCCGTCAAGCTGGTGCGCGAGGAGCTCGCCGCGCAGGAGGAGTTCCGGGCGCGGTTCCGGCAGGAGGTGCAGGCCGCCCGGCAGGTCGGCGGGTACTGGACCGCGCCCGTCCTCGACGCCGACACCGAGGCCGACGTGCCCTGGGTCGCCACCGGGTATGTCGCCGGGCCCAGCCTCCAGCAGGTCGTCGGACACGACCACGGGGCGCTGCCCGAGCGGTCGGTGAAGATCCTCGCCGCCGGGCTCGCGCACGCACTCGAGGACATCCACGCGGCCGGGATCGTGCACCGGGATCTCAAGCCGTCCAATGTGCTGGTGACGATCGACGGCCCCCGTGTCATCGACTTCGGCATCGCACGGGCCCTGGAGACGGTGACCGACGGAGGGCTGACGCGGACCGGCGCGCTCGTCGGGTCGCCCGGGTTCATGGCGCCCGAGCAGGTGCGGGGCGACCGGATCACCCCGGCCTGCGATGTGTTCTGCCTCGGCTCCGTGCTCGCGTACGCCGCCACCGGCAAGCTTCCCTTCGGGGCCGGGGGGAGTGGGGTGCACGCCCTGATGTTCCGGATCGCCCAGGAGGAACCCGACCTGGAGGGCATGCCCGAGGGGATCGCCGAGCTCGTCCGCGACTGCCTGAAGAAGGACCCTGCGAAACGGCCGACGCTGGACCAGGTGCTGGAGCGGACCGGGGCCGAGGACACGGTGTCCGACGGACGGTCGCGGGACCCGTGGCTGCCGAGCGCGCTGGTGGCACAACTCGGGCGGCACGCGGTGCAGTTGCTGGACGCGGAGGATCCGGAGGGGCCGGGTGCGGAAGCGGGCGCGGGCGCAGGCTCCGGTCCCGGCACGGCCCCCGGCTCCGCCGAAGCCTCGCCCGAGCACGCGTCTGCCCCTGCCGACGGCACCCCGCCCACCCCGGGCCGGCCGGGCGGGGGAGCGCCGCTGAACCACCTGCCCACGGTCGTCGCCGGACAGGGCGCCCAGACTCCCCCGCCGGTGCCGACGAGCGGGCCACAGCCCCCGTACGGCCCGCCGCCCGCCCACCCCGGCTACGGCGCCGGCCCGCAGACGCCCGCGCCGTACGGCCCCGCACCCGGTCACCCCGCCTACGGCCATCCCCAGCAGCACCCGCAACACCCCCAGGCCCAGCCCCCGGCGTACGGCTACCCCCAGCAACCGCAGGCCCCGGCGTTCGGCCACCCGTCCCAGCCCGGCGCCCCTTCGCCGTACAACCCCTACGGCGGCCCCGGCCACACCCCGCCCTACGGCCCAGGCCCCACCCCGCCCTACGGCCCCGGCTTCACCCCGCCTCCCGAACCCCAGCGCCGCAACGGCCGTTCCACCGCCGCCCTGGTCGCCGTCGCCCTGGTCGTCGCGCTCGGCGCGGGCGGCTCGGTCTACGCGCTGATGAACAGCGACGGCGGCGACGACGACAAGGCCGGCCCCACGCCCACCCCCACCCAAAGCGCCCCCACGACACCGGGCCCCACCACCCCGGAGCCCTCGCCGACGCCGACCACCTCGGCTCCGGCGGACGGCAGCATCCCGGCCGGCTATCTCGGCACCTGGACCAGCACCATCGACAACGCCGACGGCTCGCACGCCCGTCAACTCACCATCCAGGAGGGCGAGGTGGGCGACACCGTCCTCTCGCTCGTCGCGGACGGCCCCGACTACCACTGCGTGTTCGAGGCCGCCCTGACCGAAGAGCCCGCCGGCAACGGCCCGTTGCGGATCGGCCCGTCCACGGTGACGGTCGGCGAGCCCGCCTCCTCCTGCTCGCCGGGCGCGGCCAGCGAGGTCACCCTGCTGTCGAACGGCACCCTGGAGCGCGTGAACGCGAGCAACGGGGAGAAGCTGATCTACACGAAGCAGTGACCCGAACTCCTAGATCCACCCCTGCTGCCAGGCGTGATGGGCCGCCGCGTGCCGCGTGGTGGCCCCCAGCTTGGACATGGCGGCCGAGAGGTAGTTGCGCACGGTCCCCTGAGCCAGATGCACCTGCGCGGCGATCTCGGCCACCGACGCCCCCGTACGGGCCGCCCGCAACACCTCCAGCTCCCGCTCGCTGAGCGGACAGTCGTCCTCCGACAGCGCGGACGCGGCGATGTCCGGATCGACGTAGCGGCGCCCGGCGGCGATGTCGCGGAGGATCTCCGCGAGCCGGGCCGCGGGGGTCGTCTTGGGCACGAACCCGCGGACCCCGGCGGCCAGCGCGCGGCGCAGGACGGCCGGCCGGGCGTGCCGGGTCACGATGACGACGTGGGTGTCCCGGCGGGCGGCCCGGATCTCCTCGGCGGCCCGCAGCCCGTCCGTGGGCGGCATCTCCAGATCCAGTACGGCGATGTCGGGCCGGTGCTCCAGGGCGAGCCGGACGGCATCGGTGGAGGTGGCGGCCTCCGCGACCACCGTGAGGTCGTCCTCCAAAGAGAGGAGTGCGACGAGGGCGCCGCGCAGTAGATCCTCGTCGTCGGCGAGGAGGAGCCGGATCACTCTTCGATCCTCTGTACGGGCAGGGTCGCGGTCACCACGAAACGGTCGCCGTCCGCCCGTTCCCAGGTCAACTCCCCGCCCGCGGAGCGCAGTCGCTCGGCGAGGCCGAGGAGGCCGGTGCCGTCGCCGGTGCCGGGGTGGGCGTGGGCCTGGTCGTTGGTGATCCGCAGCAGGGCCTGTTCCCCGCTGACGCGGTAGTCGACCTCCGTGTGCCGGGCCTGACTGTGGCGGAGCACATTGGTGGTGGCCTCACGCATGACGAGACCGAGGAGCTGACGGGTGGGGTCGCTCAACTCCTCCTGAAGGGCGGCCGGTTCCAGGTTCATGCGCGCGTCGATTCCGGCCGCCGCCAGCACCCGGGTGGCGTTGGCGATCTCGCCGTCGAGGGTGGTCCGGCGAATCCCCCGCACCACGGCGCGCGTGTCCCGCAGCGCGTCCGCGCACAGCCGCCGTATCTCCTGCATCTCGCCCGAGGCGCGCGCGGGGTCGACCTCGGCGATCCGGGAGGCCAACTCCGCCTTCAGCGCGATGACTTGCAGATGATGCCCCTGGATGTCATGCAGGTCGGAGGCGAACCGCAGCCGCTCGTCCTTCACCGCCAGCTCCGCCTCCAGCCGCCGCGCCCGGTCGAGCCGCCCCGCGATCCGCCAGGCCCACAGCGGCCCGAGCACGGTCCACACGGTGAACGCGGTCAGACAGGCCGGGAAGAGAGCGGCATACGCCAACTCCTCGTCCCCAGCGAGCAGATTCACGGCACTGCCCGGCACCAGCGCGAGGACGACGGCACCGCCGATCAGCCACCGCTTCCCGGCCGCGGAGAGATGGACGGCCACGATCGCCACGGTCACGGCCGGGGCGACCGCCCACAGCCCGTAGTTGTGCCGGGCCAGCGGCAGCACGGCGAGCGCCGCCGCGGCGAGACAGGCGGTGACCAGCCACCCCGCGAGCGGCCGCAGGACCGGCGTGCGGTCCTCCATCGCCCCGCCGAGGAGCACGGCGGCGGCCACGGCATGCACGCCCAGCGCCGGGACCACGGGCGCCCGCGCCCACAGCGGCACGTCCCCGTCCAGGGCCCAGCTGCCGTACGCCAGCACCAGCACACAGACGACGGTCCCGGGCACGGCCCACCACGTGTAGCGCCGGAAACCCGTGAGCCCCGCCCCGTTGTCCACAGGGCCATTGTGGCAGTGCCCGGATGACAGATGTCATACGACGACGTGCACGGCCGGCACTACTGGCGCTCCCTCGGTCCCGCCACTCTGAAGGCATGGGGACATACCCCACCCCGGTACCCTCGAGGAGGCGCCATGCACCACGTACGGCACCACGGTTTCGCCCGCCACTACGTCGAGATGATCCTCGCGATGCTGGCCGGCATGCTCGTCCTCGGCGCGGCCCTGCGGGGCGTCCTGGCGCTCACGGACATCACGTACGACATGTCCCGCCGGCCCCGGCTGGTCACGCTGGAGATGGCGTTCACGATGTCCGCCGGCATGGCGTTCTGGATGCGCCGCCGCGGTCACGCCTGGCCCGGCATCGCCGAGATGTGCGGGGCGATGTTCCTCCCCGCGCTGGTCCTCGTACCGCTGCTGTCCCTGGACGCCGTGGACCCCGGCGCGGCGATGGCGTGGGAGCACCTCGCGATGCTGCCGCTGATGTTCGCCGTCATGCTGCGGCGGCGCACGGAGTACGGCGCGTGAACGCCCACGCGGTGAGCCGCCGTTGGCCCACCTGCCTGGCCGTCGCGATCTGGGCCGCCCAGGCCGCCGCGGGCGCCTCCGACACCCTGGACGAGTCGGTCACCGGCTTCGGCGAGGTCCTGCCGCTGCTGCCACTGCTGTACGTGGTGATCAACCAGCTCGGCACGCCCCGCTCGACCTGGCCGGTGCTCGGCGCAGGCCTGCTGCTCGTGTTCGGCCTCCAGGCACTGGACCTGGTGTCGCCGGCGGGGGCGATGGTCGGGATCGCGTTGGGGGTGCTGCTGTGGGGGGCGGTGCGGGGTGCTCCACACCCGCCGGCCGTTCAGGCCGTAGGGGTGGCCGTCTTCGGGACGCTGGCCGTGACCGGCCTTCTGGTCGACCCGGAGGTGGGCCGCTGGCTGGTGGCGGCCGGCTGGTTCTTCCACGGGCTGTGGGACTTGGCGCACCTGACGATGGAGCGACTCAAGGGCATCGTGGCGCCGACCTTCGCGGAGTGGTGCGCGGTGGTGGATGTCCTGGTAGGGGTCGAACTTCTCGTCCTACGGTGAGGCGGACCCACCCAGGGGCGCCGGGAACTGCGCGACCAGCCACGACGGCGCCGCACCCCTACGCGGACCCCAGCCCCGATGGCGCCCCCCTCACCGAGGCTCCGGAGGCCGCTGCCGAGGCATGTTCGGCCGCGCACCCCCCGCCCCGGGCGGCAACGGGAACCGCCCCTGGACCACGTTCCCGTCCCCCCGGCCCGCCCCCGCGACACCCCCCTGGATCCCCAACGGCGCCGACCCCGTCCGGAACTCCACCATCCAGTCCGCGGTCTCCACCCGCACCAACTCGGTCACGTCCTCGGAGAACCTCCGCAGCACCCCGAGACACCGGTCGGCCGCCTCCCCCGCGGTCCCCTCGGCCGGCCCCAGAACCTCCCGCACACTCTCCGAGGCCCAGTCGAACTGCAGCACCTGCAACCGCCGCTGCACGGCCTGCGCGGTGGCCACATCCCTTATCCAGCCGGACGTCACCCCGAAGAACCGGTCCACGGCCACGCACGCGACGGCGAGCAGCAGCGCCAGGTACCCCCAGCCCGCGCCCCCGCCGACGACCCCCGTGAGGTCCAGAAGGGGCAGCGACGCACCGGCCACCGCCCCGGCCGCGGCCCCGCACCGCAGGGCCCGCGCGCCCCGCCGCTTCCACACCCGGTCCGCGAGGTACCACGCGGCGGTGTCGAGCGCCCCGCGCTCCACCCACCGGTACAGCTCGTCGAGACGGAGCGCGGGCTCGCCCCAGTCCCCGAGCGGAAACGTCCGTCCCGTCAGGTCGCCCGGCCGCGGCCCGACCGCCTCCCCGCCCCGCCCGTCCTGAGGCGGACCCTCGGGCTGCATCTCCGGCTGACCCACCCGGCACTCCCTACTGATCACGGACGATCACGCTGTGTGAAGCATGGTGCTGACGCGCCGGGTCTTTCCTACCGCCCAATGGGTGGCGAAGGGACGGCTTTCACTCCTTTTCCGCCCGGAAGTAGGCCTTGATCAGGTATAGGACTCGACAACATCTCACTCGAAAGAGTGCCGGAGCGATGGCTGCGTGGAGCACGTAGGCTCGTCACAGAGGACGAGAACGAGAAGACACAGACCTATGAGCGGGAGCTGATCGTGATCCCCGGTGGTGGCCAGCCCAATATGCAGCAGCTGCTCCAGCAGGCCCAGAAGATGCAGCAGGACCTGGCGAACGCGCAGGAGGAACTGGCGCGGACCGAGGTCGACGGCCAGGCGGGCGGCGGCCTGGTCAAGGCGACGGTCACCGGCTCCGGTGAACTCCGCGCCCTGAAGATCGACCCGAAGGCGGTGGACCCGGAGGACACCGAGACCCTCGCCGACCTGATCGTCGCGGCCGTACAGGCGGCCAACGAGAACGCCCAGACGCTCCAGCAGCAGAAGCTGGGCCCGCTGGCCCAGGGCTTGGGCGGCGGTATTCCGGGTCTGCCTTTCTAAGTAGGGCGTCCGCCAACTACCGTACGTACCCAAGGAACCCAGGAAGGACGGCAGTCCGTTGTACGAAGGCGTGGTGCAGGACCTCATCGACGAACTGGGGCGGCTCCCCGGCGTCGGTCCCAAGAGCGCCCAGCGGATCGCCTTTCACATCCTGCAGGCGGAACCGACGGACGTACGGCGGCTCGCGCAGTGCCTGATGGAGGTCAAGGCGAAGGTCCGCTTCTGCGCGACCTGCGGAAACGTGGCACAGGAAGAGCTGTGCAACATCTGCCGCGACACGCGCCGCGACCTCTCGGTCATCTGCGTGGTGGAGGAGCCGAAGGACGTGGTGGCCATCGAACGCACCCGCGAGTTCAGAGGCCGCTACCACGTGCTCGGCGGAGCGATCAGCCCCATCGAAGGTGTGGGACCGGACGACCTGCGTATACGAGAACTTCTCGCGCGGTTGGCCGACGGTACGGTCACGGAGCTGATCCTGGCCACGGACCCGAACCTGGAGGGCGAGGCCACGGCCACGTACCTCGCCCGCATGATCAAGCCCATGGGCCTCAAGGTCACCCGCCTGGCCAGCGGCCTCCCGGTGGGTGGCGACCTGGAATACGCGGACGAGGTGACCCTCGGCCGCGCCTTCGAGGGGAGACGACTCCTAGATGTCTGACGCCACACTGCACGAGACTGCCCACAACCCGGACGACTTCGCGGTCCAGATCGCGGACCAGGTGGAGAGCTTCCTGGTGGCCGTCACCGAGGTGGCAAGGGGCGACGAGCCGGACTCCGCCGTGCCCTTCCTCCTCCTGGAGGTCTCCCAGATCCTCCTGGCCGGCGGCCGCCTGGGCGCCCACGAGGACATCGTTCCCGACGAGCGCTACGAGCCCGACACGGGCCCGGACGCCGACGTGGACGAGCTTCGCGAGAACCTGGCGAGGCTGCTGGACCCGATCGACGTCTACTCCGAGGTCTTCGACCCCTACGAGCCGCGCAAGGCCCCGGTCCCGGCCCGTATCTCCGACGACCTGACCGACGTCATCACCGACCTCCGCCACGGCATGGCCCACTACCGCGCGGGCCGCACCTCGGAGGCCCTGTGGTGGTGGCAGTTCTCCTACTTCTCCAACTGGGGCTCGACGGCGTCCGCCACGCTGCGCGCCCTCCAGTCGATCGTCGCGCATGTGCGGCTGAACCAGCCCCTCGCGGAACTGGACGGCCTCGACACGGACCAGTCCATGGGCGACGAGACCCTGGAGTTCGAGGCGGGCAAGGTCATGGTGGAGGAGATCGCCGAACCGCTGGGCATGCGCCCGGTGAAGTGACCCGGCGGTCGGCGGGGGCAGTCGACGGAGCCGTCCGGGGCGGTCACAGCCCCCACAGCCCCTTGCCGACGGCCGTGATCCCGCCCGTCAGGGCGAGCAGCAGTACGAGCAGCCGGGCCCGCTTCTCGGGTATGCGGGAAGCGAGGCCCCTGCCGATCAGGCCGCCGACGGTCATCGCCACGACCACCCAGCCCCACCGCGCCCCGCTCAGCTCCGGCAGCCCGTTCGCCGCCACCGAGAACGCGTTGACGACGACGCCGTAGAACATGGCGTTCGGCACGAACTCCCGTACCGTCCAGCCCGCGTTGAGGGCGTAGAGGGACACCGGCGGCCCGCCGACCCCGGCAGCCGAGTTCATGAACCCGCCCGCCGCACCCGCCATGACCGCGCCCTTCGTGCCGCGCAGCGCGGGCACGCGCACGCCCCGCATGACCAGCAGCACGGCGCCGGTGACGAGCCCGCCCATCACCAACAACAGGACCGGCTCCGGCAGTTGGCGGGTCATCCAGGCCCCCGCCGGCACCGTGCACGCCGCCGCCGCGCACAGCGGCACCATCGCGCCCGGACGTACCTGACGCCAGCCGCCCGCCAGTCCCACGACACAGATGGCCCCGGAGGCGCAGTTGGCTAGGACCACCCCCTGCGCGGGCCCGAGCAGCAGGATCAGCGCCGGCACGGCGACCAGGGCGAACCCCATGCCGGTGAGCCACTGGACGGAGGAGCCGAGCAGCACGATCCCCGCGAGAAGCACGTCGGCCGTCATGGTTCACCACCCTCTCCTCGGCAACCCGCTGCGTCCGCGTCGGTCCGGGCGCGATGATGACCGTATGACGGGGCGGTCGAGGGTGTTGACGCGGGTGGGTTCGTGAACTCGGCGGCGGGGGCTTTTGGAGAGCGGGCCATCGCGTCGGCGCAGGGGATACGGCAGGCGCTCAGCGGGGACGGCGTCGTCGCGATGTACGCGGAGAAGGCGTTGCCGCCGGAGGCGTTCGCGCTGCCCGAGTCGGCGCCCGAAAGGTTGGTCAATCTGCCCGACAGGACCGCCTTGTTCGTCGGTCGTCGGCGTGAACTCGCCTTGCTTGACACGGCGTTCAGAGAGGCGAACGACGTCGTGGTCCAAGCCGTGCACGGGCTCGGCGGCATCGGGAAGTCGACGCTTGCCGCGCACTGGGCGGCGGGGTGTGTGAGGTCGTACAACCCCGTTTGGTGGATCACCGCCGAGAGCCCGGCCGATCTCGACGCCGGGCTCGCAGAGTTCGCGGTCGCGTTGCAGCCTGCGCTGCGGGATGTGCTGTCCCGGGAGGCCCTGCGGGAGCGGGCGGTCCAGTGGCTGGCGGGGCATGAGGGGTGGCTGCTGGTCCTGGACAACGTGTCCGATCCGGCGGATGTGAAGGCGCTGCTGGGGCGGGCCCCGGGTGGGAGGTTTCTGATCACCACGCGGCGGGCCAGCGGGTGGCACAAGGTCGCTGAGGCGTTGTCGCTGGATGTGCTGGAACCCGCGGAGGCCATCGAGCTGTTCGAGCGGATCGATGGTTCAGGCGAGGACGTTGAGGCGCTGTGCCGGGAACTGGGGCATCTGCCGCTCGCTGTCGAACAGGCGGCGGCCTACTGCGCGGAGGCTGGCATCTCGGCCGGACGGTACCGGGAGTTGCTGGCCGCGTATCCGGAGGAGGTCTTCGCCCAGTCGGCGGAGGGCACGGACCAGACCCGAACGGTCGCCAGGGTGTGGAGGGTGTCCCTGGACCGGCTGGCGGACACGCCGTTGGCCGGGCGGATCCTCGGGGTCATCGCCTGGTGGGCGTCAGAGGGGATTCCGCGGGCGTATCTGGAACCGCTCGGGAGTCCGGTCGAGGTGACGGAGGCGGTCCGGCGGCTGGCTGCGCACAGCCTGATCAAGGTGCACGACGATGACACGATCTCGGTGCACCGGCTGGTTCAGGCGGTGGGGCGGGCGGAATTCGACGCGAGCCACGAGGCCGCCCACGTGCTGCTGGACAACAGTGGAGCGCTCCGCGCGGTCGACGCCGAGCTGACCTGGCTCATGCACTTGGAGGCGATGGCCGGCCGTACCGATCCGGAGAACGACGGCGAATACGAAGCCTGGCTGTTCGACATGGGTGGCTTCACGGCCGAAGCCGCCCGCGCGGTGGAACTGCATGAGCGAGCCGCGGCCGCGGCGGAGCGGACGTTCGGGCCCAGTGACGAGTTGACGCTCACCACGCGCGGCCACCTGGCCCAGTCACATGGATATGCCGGTGATCGCATACGCGCGGTCGAGTTGCTGGAAGAGAACTTGGCCGACCATGTGCGTGTGCTCGGTCCCAGAAGCAAGCTGACCTTCGAGGCCCGTTCAGCCCTGGCCGACGCGATGGTGGAGGCGGGACGCTTCGCTGACGCGCTGTCGTTGGCGAGGGCGAACGTGAGAAGTGCCGAACAGGCTCTGGGCGACCGGCATCAGACGGTTCTCGGGGCACGGTCGACATGGGCGAAGGCGTTGAGACGCGCTGTGGAGACGGACACCGGCAGCGATGCGACAGTTGCCGCCCGCGCGATCGAGGAACTACTCGTCAAGATCTCAGCGGTCGAGGGCGAGGACTCCATGATCTTCGACATCTGCCACTGGCAGCTCATCTGGGTCTGTAAGTCCGCGGGGGACATCGAGGGGGCCGCGGCTCACTTCGAAGAGTGCATCACACGTAGGGGGCGCATCTTCGGAGAGACGGACGGGGTCACGCTGAGCACCCGCCGGGCGCTCGTCAGATTTCTCTGGGACACGGTCGGGGACCTGGGCCGCGCTCGCGACCAGGCCGTCCTTCTCCTCGCGGACTGGGAGCGCCTGGTCGGCGAGACCGCCTACGTCCGAGACCTCCGTCAGGACTTCGCCCCCCTTCTCACCCCACCCGGGGTGTAGCCCTCTACACCCCGCCTTCGGGAGGCCGCTCCCTCGTCCCGGCCCCCGCGCCACGGAATCGTTGATGTCACCAGGTCACCGCCCCCGTAGCGAAGGAATCACCCTCCCATGAAGAGCCTCCTGTCCTCCAAGCCCGTCCTCTGGTTCCTCTTCCTCTTCAACGCCGCCGTCGCCGCCGTCGCCCCCTTCGTCGTGGACGGCAGCCAGGGTGTGATGACCGCCGTGGGCATGGGCGTCGTCGCGGCCGGTGCGGGAGTGAGCCTCGTCCGGGACAAGGGTGTCGCCAAGTAGTCGGCCCCTCACACTCCGTGAGTTGGATCACTCCTGGACGTCCCCTGTACGACACCTGCACGGCCCCTAACCGGTGTCACGCGAGTCTTAAGTCACTTCCTCCACAGGAACCGCAGACAGAGCGGAGGAAGCAACTCCCCTCGCCCGCACTGGAGATGACATGACCCGTCGCCCGATAACCAAGCGTGCAGCCATCGTCACCGCTGGTGCCCTCGTCGCCGTCGGCACCTTCGCCGCCGGCGTCGGCGTCGCCGGACCGGACAAGCACAGCGTCAAGAAGCCCACCAAGGCCGAGATCGCCGCCCAGTTCGACGGCTGGAACAAGGCCCTGCAGACCGGCGACGCCCAGAGAGTCGCCGACCGGTACGCCGCGGACGCCGTCCTGCTGCCCACCGTCTCCAACAAGGTCCGCAGCGACCGCGCCGAACGCGTCGACTACTTCGAGCACTTCCTGCTGAACAAGCCGGTCGGCAAGAAGATCGAGACGCACATCAACGTCCTCGACAACAACTCCGCCCTGGACGCCGGCGTGTACGAGTTCACGCTCACCGACCCGGAGACCGGCGCCAAGCGTGTCGTCGAGGCCCGCTACACCTTCGAGTACGAGAAGCGCAACGGCGAGTGGAAGATCGTCAACCACCACTCCTCGGCGATGCCCGAAGGCTGATCCGCACCACCAGCCCGCCCCCGGGCGCGTCCCCGAGCGTCACCGTCCCGCCGTCGTCGGTCACCAACTGCTTGACGACGGCGAGGCCGAGACCGGACCCGGAGCGCCCGGTCAGGCCCTGGCCGCGCCAGAAGCGGTCGAAGGCGCGGGACTTCTCCGCGTCGGACATGCCCGGCCCCTGGTCGAGGACCGACAACAGGGCCTCCTCGCCCCGCGATTCGGTCCGGACGGTGATCGTGCCCCCGTCCGGTGACACCTCCAGGGCATTGGAAAGCACGTTGTCCAGCACCTGGTCCAGATGACCCGGGCTGGCCATCACCAGCAGCCGGCCGTCGGCGTTACTCCCCCCAAGCGCGATGGTGACTCCGCGCTCGTCGGCGGCCGGCCTCCACACGTCCAGACGTTCCTCGATGATGTCCGCCAGCAACAGCGGCTCCGCGGCCGTGACCTTCGCCTCCGCCCGCGCCAGCACCAGCAGCCCGTTGACCAGACGGCTCATCCGGACCACCTCGGCGGTCGCCTGCTCCACGTCCTCCCGTACGAACTCGTCATCGGTGCCGTCCGCGATGTTGTCCAGCGACAACCGCAACGCCGTGAGAGGGGTGCGCAGTTGATGCGAGGCGTCCGCCACGAAGATCCGCTGCGAGGCGACCAGCGTGTCGAGACGCTCCGCACCCTGGTTGAGGGTGCGCGCCAGCGTCTGGGTCTCCGGCGGGCCCGTCACGGGGGAGCGCGCGGTGAGGTCGCCGTCGCTGAACTTGCTGGCCATGGCGTTGAGTTCGCGCAGCGGAGCGGTGATCCGGCGGGCGGCGTACGCGCCGATCGCGGCGGCGGCCGCGAGCACGAGCACGGCCAGCGCGGCCCGGAAGCCCCAGATGTTCCACAGCCTGGTGGTCATCCCCGAGGTCGCGTACACGATCCGCACGGCCGCCTCACCCTCGGCAGGCACGGTGACCGTGAGGTGCTTGCCCCAGACGAAGTCGGAACCCCAGTCGGTCGTCGGCTCGTTCTTCTCCACGGCCCGCGTCAGCGCTGCGTCCGTGGAGGGCTCAGGCAGGGCCGGGGCGCAGTCGCTGGTCGGGGTGACCTGGACGGTGCCGGGGGTCTTGCGGCTGTAGGCCTTGGCCACCTCGGTCAGCGCGTCGCACGAAATGCTGTCGCCGTTGCCCAGCAGCAGCGCCATGGTGTTGGCCTCGCGCAGCACGGAGAGCCTGGTGTCGTCCCGCAGTTGGTCGGTCAGCGTGAACGCCACCGGCACCGTGAACAGCAGGATCGCCACCGCGACGAGCAGGATGTAACTCCGGATGAGCTGGCGGTTCATGAAGCGTCACTGCCGCCGTTGACGATGAGCCGGAAGCCGACCCCCCGCACCGCCTCGATCGTGATCGCCCCCGCCAGCTTCCGCCGCAGCGCCGCCACATGGACGTCCAGGGTCTTCGTCGGCCCGAACCAGTTCGCGTCCCAGACCGCCTCCATGATCTGCTCGCGCGACATCAGCGCCCCCGGCTCCTCGGTGAGGAAGGCCAGCAGGTCGTACTCCTTGGGGGCCAGCGCGACCTCCGCGCCGTCCAGGTGGACCCGGACCGCCTTGCGGTCGATCGTGAGGCGGTCGCCGTAGCGGTCGGGCCCGGCGGGCTCGGCGGACGACGTACGCGGCTGGGCGCGCCGCATCACCGCCCTTATCCGCGCGATGACCTCCCGGACCCCGAACGGCTTGGAGACGTAGTCGTCCGCGCCGAGTTCGAGGCCGACCACCCGGTCCGTCTCGTCGCTCCGTGCGCTGATCACGATGATCGGCACGTCCCCGCGCTCGCGCAGCGCCCTGCACACGTCGAGACCGTCGGTGTCGGGCAGCCCGAGATCGAGGAGTACGACGTCGTAGGGCTCCTCGTGCCTCAGCGCCGCCCCGCCCGTGGCGACCCAGGTCACCTCGAAGCCGTAACGCAGCAGTCCGCGCCGGAGTGACTCGGCGACCGGCTCATCGTCTTCCACCAGCAGTACGCGCACAGGCGAACCCTAATGCTTGAACTTTAAGACGACCGCTCGCCGAGTCCCTCAACACACGGCTACCACATGACCGGCAGCCGCTCCGGGATCCGCTTCATGAACCCCGTCCGCCACACCAGCTGTTCCACCGGAACGGCGAGCGCGAGCCGGGGCATGCGTTCCAGCAGCACCGCCAGGGCGATCTCGGCGTGCCTGCGGCCCAGCGCCGTGGCGGGGCAGTAGTGCCGGCCGCCGCCGAAGGAGAGGTGCGCGGCGCTGTTGGCGCGGTCGAGGTCGACGGTGTGCGGGTCGGGGAAGGCGGCCGGGTCGAAGTTCGCGCCCTCGACCAGCACGAGCACCAGCTCGCCCGCCGCCACCCGCACGTCCCCGAGGACCACGTCCTCCAGTGCCAGCCTCGGCAGCCCGTCCCCGATGGACAGATTGATCCGCAGCAGCTCCTCCACGGCCGCCGGAATCCGACCGGGGTCCGCGACCAGATCGGCCTGGAGCCCGGGGTGCTGGATCAGCGCCAGCAGGGCCATGGTCAGGAACCCGGCGGTGGAGACGACGCCCGCCCCGAACATCGTCACGCCGACCGTCGCGAGCATCTCGTCGGTGAGGTGGGCGTAGTCGGGGTCCGTGCGCAGGGCGGCCAGCTCGGCCATCAGACCCGCCGTCGCCGGGTCGTCCAGCCGCTCGGTCATGTACGCGATGTCGCGGTCCCAGTTGAGCCGGGCGCCCGTGACCGGACAGGCGGAGTTCATGAACGCGATGTCCAGGCTCCGCATCAGCCTCGGCGCGTCCTCCTGCGGGATGCCGAGGAGCCGGCAGTGCATCCCGGCCGAGTACGGATCGGCGAAGCCGCCCCGCAGATCCGCCGGAGCGCCCTCGCGGGCCAGCGCGTCGATCAGCCGGCCGGCGTAGGACCGCATCCACTCCACGAGACCTGGGCTCTTCGGGTTCAGGGCCTTCAGTACGGCCTTGCGCAGCCCGGCGCCCGTGATGTTCCCCATGTTGTTGACGACCTCGGGCGGGATCGTCAGCGCGTACTGGCGGGGCACACCCGGCGCCGAGGTGTCCTTCAGGCTGAACCGCGGGTCCTCGAGGACCTGCTTGCAGAGGTCGTACGACGACACCAGCCAGGCCGAGTCGCCGGCGATGGTGCGGACCCGGCGGACGGGGGACGACCCGCGCAGCTCCTCGACCTCCGCGGGGAGCCGGTCGCCGCGCCAGGTGAACGGGAAGTCGACGAGGGTGTCAGCGGACGGCACCGCGCACCTCCCGCGCCGGCGTGACGATGGCGTGGCCCTGGTTGCGTGAGGCGCGCAGGCCCGCGCCGGGCGCGTAGAGCAGCTCGGCCATCGGCAGCAGCTGGTGGTAGCAGTTCAGGGAGGACGGCACGCCCAGGACGGCCGGGGTGTCCAGGAAGAGCGGGGCCTCGGCGCAGACGTACGCCATGCAGACCTCGCGCTGGGCCTCGGTGACGCTCTGCGTCTTCCCGGCGAGGAAGGTGGCGACGAGCTGTTCGCAGGTCGTGCGGAACTCCTCGTCGGTGCCGAGGCGGGCGGTGAGGTGCTCGTGGAGGTCGCGGTACGCGGGATTGGCGCGGAAGTCCGACATGGCGTGGGCCCGCAGACGGGTGCCGCCGGGGTCGACGGCCCGCACGGCGCCCAGCACCTTGGCGCGTACGCCGCGCAGGTTCTTCACCGCCTTGCGGCGCGCGTCGTCGGCCGGATAGCCGGAGGCCTCGTACATCTCGGCCACGTGCAGATCGGTGTGGACGAAGTCCACCCGCTCGAAGTGGGCGAGCCCCCAGCGGGCCAGGTCCAGGACCCGGCGGGCGGAGAAGTAGCTGTTGCCGGGGGAGACGCCGATGACGGCGTGGTCGCCGGCGCCGCGGATGACCTCGCAGTGGGGGGTGAAGGGCCGTACCTCGAAGAGGTCGGTGAGGGTGACGTGCTGGATCTCTGAGACGGTCGCAGTCGTCAAGGAAGGAGAGTCCTTCGCGTCGCTAGTCCCGGGGGAGCCGAGTGCTCCTGGTGTGGCGACGACGACGTGAAGTTACCGGGCGGCTACGGAGAGCGTCAACGGGTGACCTGGCCCACTTTGCCGAGTGTTCACCGTGCGGATGGGCAGGGTCGTGCTGGGCGTCCGGGTCTCACCATGTGGTTTTACGAAGGTCGATTTCGGACGCTCGTTAGACTGAGCCGACCGCAGTACATATACGTATGTGCGGATAGTGACTGACTGAGCGAGGAGCGCACGTGGGCCTTGTCGTGCAGAAGTACGGAGGCTCCTCCGTAGCCGATGCCGAGGGCATCAAGCGCGTCGCCAAGCGAATCGTGGAAGCGAAGAAGAACGGCAACCAGGTGGTTGTCGTGGTTTCCGCGATGGGCGACACGACGGACGAGCTGATCGATCTCGCCGAGCAGGTATCTCCGATGCCGGCCGGCCGTGAGTTCGACATGCTGCTGACCGCCGGAGAGCGGATCTCCATGGCCCTGCTGGCCATGGCGATCAAAAACCTGGGCCACGAGGCCCAGAGCTTCACCGGCAGCCAGGCAGGCGTCATCACCGACTCGGTCCACAACAAAGCGCGGATCATCGACGTCACGCCCGGCCGTATCCGGGAGTCCCTGGACCGGGGCAACATCGCCATCGTCGCGGGCTTCCAGGGCGTCAGCCAGGACAAGAAGGACATCACCACGCTGGGCCGCGGCGGCAGCGACACCACGGCCGTGGCCCTGGCCGCCGCCCTGGACGCCGAGGTGTGCGAGATCTACACCGACGTGGACGGCGTGTTCACCGCCGACCCGCGCGTGGTGAAGAAGGCGAAGAAGATCGACTGGATCTCCTTCGAGGACATGCTGGAGCTGGCGTCGTCCGGCTCCAAGGTGCTGCTCCACCGCTGTGTGGAGTACGCCCGTCGCTACAACATCCCGATCCATGTCCGGTCCAGCTTCAGCGGACTCCAGGGCACATGGGTCAGCAGTGAACCGATCAAGCAAGGGGACAAGCCGGTGGAGCAGGCGATCATCTCCGGTGTCGCGCACGACACCTCCGAGGCCAAGGTCACGGTCGTGGGCGTGCCCGACAAGCCGGGCGAGGCCGCCACGATCTTCCGCACGATCTCCGACGCCGAGATCAACATCGACATGATCGTGCAGAACGTGTCCGCCGCCTCCACCGGTCTGACGGACATCTCCTTCACGCTGCCGAAGACCGAGGGCCGCAAGGCCATCGACGCCCTGGAGAAGAACAAGGCCGGCATCGGCTTCGACTCCCTGCGCTACGACGACCAGATCGGCAAGATCTCCCTGGTCGGCGCGGGGATGAAGACCAACCCGGGCGTCACCGCCTCCTTCTTCGAGGCGCTCTCCGACGCGGGCGTGAACATCGAGCTGATCTCGACCTCGGAGATCCGCATCTCGGTCATCACGCGCGCCGACGACGTCAACGAGGCCGTCCGCGCCGTGCACACCGCCTTCGGGCTCGACTCCGACAGCGACGAGGCCGTCGTCTACGGGGGCACGGGACGCTGATGGCCGGGACAGGGTCCGTGCGGCCGACGCTCGCGGTCGTGGGAGCGACCGGAGCCGTCGGTACGGTCATGCTTCAGATCCTGTCCCAGCACGCGGACATCTGGGGCGAGATCCGTCTGATCGCCTCGCCGCGCTCGGCCGGCCGCAAGCTGGCCGTGCGCGGCGAGCAGGTCGAGGTGGTCGCCCTGACGGAGGAGGCCTTCGACGGGGTCGACGTCGCCATGTTCGACGTCCCCGACGAGGTCTCCGCGCAGTGGGCGCCGATCGCCGCCGCGCGCGGTGCCGTCGTCGTGGACAACTCGGGCGCCTTCCGGATGGACCCGGAGGTGCCCCTCGTCGTCCCCGAGGTCAACGCGCACCGGGCGCGCGTCAGGCCGCGCGGCATCATCGCCAACCCCAACTGCACGACCCTCTCGATGATCGTGGCCCTCGGAGCGCTCCACGCCGAGTTCGGGCTGCGTGAGCTGGTGGTGTCCTCGTACCAGGCGGTGAGCGGCGCGGGCCGGGCCGGCGTCGAGACCCTGCGCCAGCAGCTCTCGCTGGTCGCCGGCACGGAACTGGGGACCCATCCCGGAGACGTCCGGCGGGCCGTGGGCGACAACACCGGGCCCTTCCCGGAGCCGGTCGCGCTCAATGTCGTCCCGTGGGCCGGGTCGCTGCGCGAGGACGGGTGGTCGTCGGAGGAGATGAAGGTGCGGGACGAGTCCCGCAAGATCCTCGGCCTCCCCCAGCTGCCCGTCGCGGTCACCTGTGTACGGGTTCCGGTCGTCACCACGCACTCGCTGACCGTCCACGCCCGCTTCGAGGGCGAGGTCACCGTCGCCAAGGCGCGTGAGATCCTCGCCACCGCGCCGGGCGTCGTGCTCTTCGACAACCCGGCCGCCGGGGAGTTCCCGACCCCCGCCGACGTGGTCGGCACCGACCCCACATGGGTGGGCCGGGTACGCCGGGCGCTGGACGACCCGACCGCCCTCGAACTGTTTGTTTGCGGCGACAACCTGCGCAAGGGCGCGGCCCTCAACACCGCGCAGATCGCCGAGCTGGTGGCGACCGAGTTCATGTGACGTTTCCCGGATTTCCTTCTGTGAGCCGGAAAAGCACTGGCCTGCGGACAGTCGCTTTGTAGGATCTGTGAGCGACTTGTGGTGCGGACGATGGTCCGGACCACTTGATCCGAGCCGCCTCGGCGTCCGAAAATTTGCCTCCCCGCTCTCCGCAACCGCGCGAAGGGCGGGGAGCGTCTTTGCGAACGCCCTTCAGGGGGTGCGGGGATGCTTCAAGGGGCGTGGGGACGCCCCGAATCATTCAGGACACAGGGGAAGAGCGGGTAGGCATGAGGGCGCTTGACGCACGGTCAGTAGTGCTGCCTGACACAAGACGGAAGGTGGTCTCGTGCGGCATGCGGCCGTCCGACGCAAAAGTGACGCCCGGCGCGTACAACCCTTACGGGGGTAAGCGTGTCCAACTGGCGTGGCAGAGGTTCTCGATTTCACAGCGGTCTCGCGCGGTACGGCTCTCCGGCCGCCGCGCCCCACGGCCGTACGACCCCGCAGGGCCGGTACGCCCGGTGGCATGCCGGTGATCGCGCCGATGCCCGCAGCGCGGCCTACCCGCATACCCAGTCAGCGTGACGGTGCCGAGGACGTGGCTGCCGCAGGCACCACCGTCGACCACCTCACCGAGACCTACCGGGCGCACTACCGCTCGTTGCTCGGTCTCGCAGCCCTTCTCCTCGACGACACCGCCTCCTGCGAGGACGTCGTCCAGGAGGCCTTCATCCGCGTCCACTCCGCGCGCAAGCGCGTCCGGGACCCGGAGAAGACGCTCGCGTATCTGCGCCAGACCGTCGTCAATCTCTCCCGCTCGGCCCTGCGCCGCCGCATCCTCGGACTCAAGCTGCTGTCCAAGCCGATGCCGGACATGGCGAGCGCCGAGGAGGGTGCGTACGACCTGCTGGAGCGGGACTCGCTCATCAAGGCGATGAAGGGACTCCAGCGCCGCCAGCGCGAGGTCCTCGTCCTGCGGTACTTCGCGGACATGACCGAGGCGCAGGTCGCCGAGACGCTCGGGATATCCCTGGGCTCGGTGAAGGCGTACGGCTCCCGCGGAATCGCCGCCCTGCGGGTCGCCATGGAGGCACCGGCATGAGCGGCCCAGGAGACCACGACGGGCGGCGCCACGCGCATGTCCCGCACGAGCCCTACGAGTGGCGCGAGCCGGGCGATGCGGGCGCGCCGCACAAGCCGAAGCAATCAACTGCTGGGAACGGAACTGTGAACCACGGCCTCGACGACCAGAGCCCCTCGGGAGGGCTCGACTCGGACGAGCTGGCACTGCGCCGCATGCTGCAGCAAGCGGTCGAGGAGATAGAGCCGCGCGACGGCACTCTCGACCATCTGCGCACCGCGGTACCCGCCCGACGCGCCCGCAAGCGGCAGGCACTGGTCGGCATGGCGGCCGCCGCGCTCTTCGTCGGTACCGCCGTCCCCGCCCTGCTGCATGTCTCGGGCGTCACCGGCTCCGACGCCGACCCCCAGAACGCCGGCGCCTACTCGCAGACCCAGGGCGGCGCGACCCAGGGCAAGGGTCCGGACGGCGGCGAGAGCACCTCCGGCGGGTCCTCCAGCAAGGTCGAGGACAAGGACAAGGGCGGCTCGAAGGAAGACGACAAGGACAAGGGCTCCGGCACCGGCACCGGGGGCAGCGACAGCTCCGGTCCCTCGGCCACCAGCACGGCGGGCGTCCCCGCGTGCACGGCCACGGACCTCGGTGTACCGACCGCCAGCGTCGACCCCGCCGACTCGGCGGGCGCGGTGTACGGCACGTTCACCTTCACCAACGGTTCGACCGCGGCCTGTCTGGTCACCGGTCCGGGCAGCGTGGGCACCGCCACGGCGGGCGCGGCGGACTCCACCAAGGTCGCCCCGCAGCGGCATTTCTCGGGTGACGCGGCGGTCTCCCTGCCCGACCCGTCCCTCGAACTCGCCTCCCTGAGCCTGCAGCCCGGCGCCTCCTACATCGTGAGGTTCGCCTGGGTCCCCTCGGAGACCTGCCCCGTGGACAACGGCGACCCGGATCCCACCGACGATCCCACCCCCACACCCAGCCCCACCGAGAACTCCGGCACCACGGGGGGCACCTCCACGGGCGGCGACACCGGCACCTCCACCCAGATGATGAGGGCGGACGGCACGGTGGACGGCAGCGTGACGATCACCGGCACGGCCGAGGGCGGCGCCCCGTCGACGTCGGTGACGGTGTCGAACGCGTGCGCGGGCACGGTGTACTGGACGGGTGTGCTGACGCCGACGGCGTAGCTCAGGCGGCGTGGAGCCGGTGCGGCAGGAAACCGGTCGGACTCGGCGTCACACCGACGCGGGCTGATCGCCCGGTTTCGGCTCCGGCTCCGGCAGCAGCCCGAGCTCGGCATCCCGGATGAACTCCACCTCGCGCCGGATCAGCCGGAACCACATGAAGACCACGAACCCGGCGAAGACGAACCACTCGCCGGTGTAGCCGAGGTTCTGGAACGCCTTGAGATTCAGCCCGGTGTCCGGAGCCGCGGCCGCGGGCACCGCCTTCATCCCGGCGTCCCCGGTGTTGAGGGTGACCCAGGCGTCGTACACGTCGTACGACACCAGGTTCACCAGGTAGGCCGCGCTGATCGCCGACGTCTGCCCGGCCGGCAGCCCGCCCTGTGCGCTGACCCCGTTCTCACCGGGCTGCTCGGACGCCTGCAGGGCTCCCGTGACGGTGACCCGGCCCGAGGGCGCGGCCGGAGCCTTCGCGGCGTCCGCGGTCCCCGGCAGCCATCCCCGCACCACCGGCAGGGCCTTGCCGCCGTCGGTCCGCAGCAACGTCAGCACGTAGTAGCCGTTCCTGCCGTCCAGCTCCCGGCCCGGTACCAGCAACTGCTTCCCGTACCGCCCGGTCGCGGTGGTCTGCGCCCCGGACGTCTCCTTGTCCACCGGCAGCAGGTCGGCCAGCGGCCGCGCGGGATCCCCCGCGTCCGTCGCGACCTGCGAGGTCGCCCGGTCGTGATCCGCCATCCGGTCCTCGAACCGGCTCAGCTGCCAGGACCCCATGAACACACAGAAGGGGATGGCGAGCAGCACGAAGACGTTGATCCCCCACCAACGGGGCGTCAGCAGAAACCGGTACACACCTCAACGGTACGGGGCAGTCGGCGGGCATCGGCCCGCGGGGTCAGTACCTCTCGACGAGATGCTCCCGCCCCGCCGGCGGCTCGTACGGCTCCGGCCAGAAGTCGGTCATGGCGGATATCCGGCCGTGCTCGTCCCCGGTGAAGAACGCGATGCCGTACATCTCCTCCAGCCCCACCGTGAAGTGGACCCAGCTGACCACCTGCCCCGGCTCGGCGACGATCCGCTCGATCCGCAGGTGCCAGTCACCGGGATACTCCCGGTTGAACCGCACGAACTGTTCTCGCCCGCTGATCCGCTCACGTGTCTGCGGCAGCGTGTACACGACGTCCTCGGCCAGCGTGTCCGCGAACGCGTCCCAGTCCCGGGCCTCGGCGGTGGCCCAGAAGGTCTCGACTGTCTTGCGCAGATCTGTCATGCGGTCGAGTCTGCACCCGGCCACTGACAACGGGGTCCCGCGGTGGAGGTTGTCCACAGGCTGGGGACCTCGGCGGCACATTGTCGGCGGGGCCAGGCACTATGGGGCCATGACTGAGAGCAACGGGTCCGTCTCGCCCGAGCAGAACGAACCGACGCCGGACTGGGAGAAGCGCTTCCGGGCGCCCCGGGTGTCCCTGCCCGACTGGGCGGAGGACGCACCGGACCGCTCCCTGTTCGTGTCGAACGCGACAGGGACGTACGAGCTGTACGCCTGGGACCGCGCCACGGGCGAGCAGCGCCAGGTGACCGACCGGCCGAACGGCACGACGGACGGGGTGCTCTCCCCGGACGGCGCGTGGATCTGGTGGTTCGACGACAAGGACGGCGACGAGTTCGGAGTCTGGCGCCGACAGCCGTTCGCGGGCGGCGAGGACGACCTCGCGGCACCGGGCCTGGACGCCTCCTACCCGGCGGGCCTCGCCCTCGCCCGGGACGGCCGTACGGCGGTGGTGGGCCGCTCCACCGACGAGGACGGTACGACGATCTATCTCGTCCGCGAGGGCGAGCAGCCGGTGGAGATCTACCGCCACCGTGAGTCCGCCGGCGTCGGGGACCTCTCCCACGACGGCTCGCTGATCGCGCTGGAGCACACCGAGCACGGCGACGCGATGCACTCGGCCCTGCGGGTGGTCCGCCCCGACGGCACCGCGGTCGCCGACCTCGACGACACCAAGGACGGCACCCAGGAGCGGGGCCTGGAGGTCCTGGGCTTCGCCCCGGTCGACGGCGACCCGCGCCTGCTGATCGGCCACCAGCGCCGGGGCCGCTGGGAGCCCCTGGTCTGGGACGTCTCGACCGGCGTGGAGACCGACCTCGCCCTCGACCTGCCCGGTGACGTGAGCGCCGAGTGGTACCCGGACGGCACCGGACTGCTCATCGCGCACAGCTTCGAGGCCCGCAGCGAGTTGTTCCGCTACGACCTGGCGACCCGTGAGCTGGTGCGGATCCCGACCCCGCCCGGCTCGGTCTCCGGCGCGACGGCCCGCCCCGACGGCAGCGTCGAGTACCTGTGGTCCTCGGCCGCCGAACCGTCGACGGTCCGCTCGACGACGGGCCGGGTCGTCCTGGACCCGCCGGGCCTGAAGTCCCCGGGCTCGGTCCCGGTGGAGGACGTCTGGGTGGAGGGCCCGGGCGGCCGTATCCACGCCCTGGTCCAGAAGCCGCGGGGCGCGACGGGCCCCCTGCCCACGGTCTTCGACATCCACGGCGGCCCGACCTGGCACGACAGCGACGCCTTCGCGGCCGGCCCGGCGGCATGGGTCGACCACGGGTACGCGGTGGTGCGGGTCAACTACCGCGGCTCCACGGGCTACGGCCGCGCGTGGACCGACGCCCTGAAGTACCGCGTCGGTCTGATCGAGCTGGAGGACATCGCGGCGGTCAGGGAATGGGCCGTGAGCACGGGTCTCGCCGACCCCGCCCGTCTGATCCTGACCGGCGGCTCCTGGGGCGGCTACCTCACCCTCCTCGGCCTCGGCACCCAGCCCGACGCCTGGACCCTGGGCATCGCGGCCGTCCCCGTCGCCGACTACGTCACGGCGTACCACGACGAGATGGAAGCCCTGAAGGCCATGGACCGCACCCTCCTGGGCGGCACCCCGGAAGAGGTCCCCGAGCGCTTCGAGGCAAGCTCCCCCCTCACCTACGTCGACCAGGTCAAGGCCCCGGTCTACATCTCGGCCGGCGTCAACGACCCCCGTTGCCCCATCCGCCAGATCGACAACTACGTCAAGCGCCTGGAAGCCCGCGGCGCGGTCCACGAGGTCTACCGCTACGACGCGGGCCACGGCTCACTGGTAGTGGACGAACGCATCAAGCAGGTATCCCTGGAACTGGACTTCGCCACCCGCCACCTGCCCCCGACCCCCTGACCCACCGCTCCCCGACGCCGTCCCGGCGTCGGGGACCGTGTCTTTCAGCCTGTCCGGCGTTCGAGGACGAGGGTTCGCCATCCCGATCCCCCACCCACCCGCGTGAATCTCAGCCCGTCCGGCGTTTGAGGACGAGGCCCTTTCGGGGCCGACGGGGGTCTGGGGGCGCAGCCCCCGGGGACCGGGGTCGAAGGGGCAGCGCCCCTGGAGGATGGGACGGGTAGGGGCGGCGGGGGCGAAACAACCCACCCCGCACCCCTACACCCCGCGCCCCTACATCCCGGCCCGCTCCCGAGCCCGCCTCCCCAACAACTCCGCCAACCCACGCCGAGTGGCCGCCAACACCACCCGATCCGCCCCCTTCAGCACATACGTATCGGGCAGATCCCACACCAGCCCCGACGGCGACCCGACCTCCTCGTACGCCCCCTCCACAGCCGACTCCTCCCGCCGCCGCCCGGTGTACGCGGTGTCCAACGCCAGCACCCGCCACGCCCCCGCCCGAAACGCCTCCCCGACCGTCTTCCCCTCCAACTGCGGATGCCCACCCACCTCGACCGCGGCGAACAGCAACACCCGCCGCTCCACAGGAATCGCCCCCAGAATCTGCCGCCCCATCATGGCCCCGGCGAACGCGGGCGCAGCCAGATGAGACACACTCCGACTCCGAGTGGAAGCCTGCGGATGAGCGGCCCGCAGGGTCCGGTACACCGCGGTGGCGAAGTCGTCGTCGTACAACCGCAGCACCACCCGAAGATCCGGCCGCACGGACCGCGCGTACAACGCCGCCTCCAGATTCGTCGTATCCGCACTGGTCACCGCCAGCAACGCGTGCGCCCGATGCACCTTGGCAGCCTCCAGCACCCCTTCCTGAGTGACATCCCCGAGCACCACGGGCACCCGCAGCCGCCGAGCGGTCGCCAGCCCCCGGGCCTCGGGATCGGACTCCACGCACACCACGGGGATGTTCAGCTCCCGCAACCGCGTCAGCACCCGGGTGCCGATCTTCCCCAGTCCGAGCAGCACCACATGCCCACCCAGCCCCCGCGGCGGCTTGCGCAACGCGGACGCGGTCCGAAAGGTACCCAGCGCCTCGAGCACCGCGGCCAGCAGCACCGGCAGCAGCAGCAACCCGACGAGCCCGGCGAGGAGTTGCAGGACCTGGCGCCCGGTGGACGCCCCGAGCGCGGGGTCGTTGATGGCGAAGAGATCGAGAAGGGTCATGTAGGTCGCGTACAGCGGATGGTCCCCGGTCACCACGGTCAGCGCGACGGCGAGCGCGGCCACACACCCCACCAGCCCGGCCAGCGACCACCGCAGCCGCCGCGAGAAGAGCGAGGCGAACGGCGGCACGACACTGCGCCCCGGGGACATGGAAGGCGCCGCGTACGACACCTGCTCCAGCACCACGGTCCCGCGCTCACCGGCCGCCCGTACCGCCGCGGCGTCCGGCAGCAGCTCGGGCCCCTGCTCGGCACCGCCCGGATCGGCCCCGTCGGGCCCCGCGGTGCCGTTGCCGCTCGCGGACAGCAGCGCCAGCGTGGCCCGCCCGGAACCACCGCCTCCCGGCGGCAGCTCCACGGCCCGCAGCAGCAACCCGTCCGTCTGCACGACCTTGCTGGTCCCGGCGACGGCACTGGCCACCAGCGCCGGCGCGGCGGTGTCGGCGTCGGACAGGACGGTCGTCGACGCGTCGAAACCGGACCCGGAGTCGGACGCGGAGCCGGAGTCGGACCCGGAGCCCGCGTCCGAATCGTCCCCGGAGGCCAAGGCCGAAGCCTGGTCGAGGAGTTCCTCGATGTACTGCCCCAACCGCCGGTTGTAGAGCCGCAGGACGAGCCGCAGCCGGGGGTTGAGCCGGCGGGCGGTCAGCGCGGCACGGATGTTGGTCTCGTCGTCGTCGTACACGAGCGCCAGCGCGGCGGCCCGTTCCACCCCGGCGTCGGCGAGCACGGCCTCGGTCGCCTCGGCGGCCTCCAGTAACCGTTCACCACCGGCGGGTTCGGCCGCCCCCGCCCGGCCACCGGCGGCACTCACCATCCGGTCCAGCAACGCCGCCGAAGCCGCCCGCGCCCGCCCCACCACCGGCGGCCGCACGCTCCGCTCGGACGCGGGCACGACAAGGGTGACCTGCTCCCCGTACACCCCCCGCAACTCGGCGGCCAGCCGATGCGCAAGCCCGTCGTCGCCGCAGACCACCATGTGCGTGGCGGCGGCACCCTGTTGACCTTGATTCGGAACGCTGCCCACGAGGGGAAAGAGTGCCCTACCGGGACGGGGGGTTCCAGGACGGGGTCGGTCGGCGGCGCCGGTTCCCGCGGTTCGTAAGGTTCCCGTCATGATCCGGTGCCGAGTTGAGCAAGGGCGCCACAATGCCCGTATGGGAGGAAAGGCACCGCACACCGAGCCCGGAGGTACCGCGCCCGTGGCCCTCACCAAAGCCGCGCCGAACCGGCCCGACGCCACCCCGAGCCCACCCGACGCCACACCCGCCGAGCCGAAGACTCCGCACCCGAAGGCCCCGCACCCGGAGGCCCCGCACCCGGAGGCCCCGCACCCGAAGGCCCCGCACGCGGAGGACCAGGCCCGCCACCTCAACTCCCCCCTCCTCCTCACGATGCTCCTGCTCCTGGTGCTGCTCATGCAGGGCCCGATCCGCGGGCTGCTCGCCGCCCCGGTGATGCAGAGCTGGATGACGGTGTTCGTGGCCGTGGTCGTCCAGGCTCTCCCCTTCCTCGTGCTCGGTGTGATGCTCTCGGCGGCGATCGCGGTGTTCGTACCGGCGTCCTTCTTCGCCCGCGCGCTGCCCAAACGCCCCGCCCTGGCGGTCCCGGTCGCGGGTGTGGCGGGCGCGGTGCTGCCCGGCTGCGAGTGCGCGTCCGTCCCCGTGGCCGGAGCCCTGGTCCGCAGGGGCGTCGCCCCCGCCGCCGCCCTGGCGTTCCTGCTCTCCGCCCCGGCGATCAACCCGATCGTGCTGACGGCGACGGCGGTCGCGTTCCCGAACAACCCCGAGATGGTCCTCGCCCGTTTCGTCGCCAGCCTGTTCGTGGCGTGCGCGATGGGCTGGCTGTGGCTGCGCCTCGGCCGTACCGACTGGCTGCGGCCACCGGCCCGCGCGTCGTACGAGGGCCAGAGCAAAGGGGCGGCGTTCTGGGGGTCGGTCCGGCACGACGTGATGCACGCCGGCGGTTTCCTGGTCGTCGGCGCGATGGCGGCGGCGACACTGAAGGCGGTCGTACCGGCGGAATGGCTGCGCGCGGCGGCGGGGAATCCTTTCGTCTCCGTGCTCGCCCTCGCCGTACTGGCCGTCCTGCTGTCGATCTGCTCGGAGGCGGACGCGTTCGTCGCCGCGTCCCTGTCCCAGTTCTCGCTCACCGCACGACTGGCGTTCCTGGTGGTCGGCCCGATGATCGACCTGAAGCTGTTCGCGATGCAGGCCGGCACCTTCGGCCGCGGTTTCGCGCTGCGCTTCGCGCCCGCCACCTTCGTCCTCGCCGTCCTGGTGTCGGTGCTGACCGGGGCGGTGCTGCTGTGAACCGGCACGCGCAGTCGGCGGTCATGTTCCTGCTCGGCGCGACCCTGCTGCACGCGGGCAGCACCGACCTGTACCTCCGCTACGTCAAGGCGGGCCTGCGCCCGCTGCTGCTGCTCTCCGGCGCGGTCCTGATCGCGGCGGCGGTGGCGACGCTCTGGTACGAGCGGCGCGCCGGCCACGCGGAACATCACCACGAGCCCCGGATCTCCTGGCTCCTGGCCCTCCCCGTCCTCGCCCTCGTCCTGGTCGCCCCGCCGGCCCTCGGCTCGTACAGTGCGATGCGCACGGGTACGGCCCTGCAGCAGGCGTACGGCTATGACGACCTGCCCGCCGAGGGGCCGCTCCGCCTCGGCGTGGCCGACTACGCGGGCCGCGCGGTCTACGACCACGGGCGGTCCCTGAAGAACCGCGAGATCAAGGTCACCGGCTTCGTCGCCCTGGACCGGGCGGGCCACCCCTATCTCGTCCGCATGGCCCTCAACTGCTGTGCCGCCGACGCCCAGCCGGTGAAGGTCGCCCTCACCGGCACGATCCCGCCGGTCCTGCGCCCGGACGCCTGGCTGGAGGTCACCGGCACCTACACGCCCCAGCGGACCGAGGACCCGGTGAACAACGGCCCGATCCCGTATCTGTTGGTCACCTCGTCACGGCCGGTGACGGCGCCCGCGGACCCGTACGACGAGACGTGGAACAAATGACAGTCAGGTGGTGAGGCGCGCGAGGGCGGCGGCCTCCGGGGTGCCCTCCTCCGCGCTGAACACATGCAGCACGAGCCCGGACTCGCCCGGCCCGGCGGGCACATGCAGCGTCTCGAAGTCCAACTCCAGCAGCCCTACGACGGGATGCCGCAGTCGTTTGCGCCCGGCGGCGCACATCGTGACCTCACCGGAGTCCCAGATCCGCCGGAAGTCGGCGCTCTCGGCGCCCAGTTCGGCGATCAGCGCACCCAGCTCACCGTCGCCCGGATAGCGCCCGGCGGAGACCCGCAACTGCCCCACCGCCTCGGCGGCCCGGTCCTGCCAGTCGGGATGGAGGTCACGGGCGGCGGGGTCGAGAAAGAGGAACCGGGCGTTGTTGGGATCGCGCCGCCCCGACACGTCGAGGCCGCCCATGAGCGCGGCCCCCAGCCGGTTCCAGGCGACGACGTCGAGACGGTGGTCGGTGGCGAAGACGGGCAGCCGGTCCATGGCGTCGAGCGCGCGCCGCAGCCCGGGGCCGATCCGGGTGGCCGGCACGGGCTCGTGCCGCCCGGCGGCGAGGGTGTCGAGATGCCGCCGCTCCGCCGCGTCGAGACCGAGCGCCCGCGCCAGCGCGTCCAGCACCTCGGCGGACGGCTGGGTGGCCCGTCCCTGCTCGAGACGGACGTAGTAGTCCACGCTGATCCCGGCGAGCTGCGCCAACTCCTCGCGCCGCAGCCCCTGTACCCGGCGCCGTTTGTTCCCCACGACCCCGGCCACACCGCCGATCCCCGCCTGCTCCGGCGCGACCCGCCCGCGACGGGCCCGCAGAAACCCACCGAGGGCCCGCTGACCGTCGTAGCTCACATCCATGAACTCCAGTATGCGTGGCCCTGCCAACACCAGGATCGACGATCCGCCGGTCGAAGAGGGTTCTGGCTGTGGCCGGGGAGCCGGGCGAACCTGACGTCATGAAGAAGATCCTGATCGTCAGCGCCCACCCCGATCCCCGTTCCCTGAACAGGGCGTTGACGACGTTCGCGGCGGACCACCTGCGCGAGGCGGGCCACGAGGTACGGCTCTCCGACCTCTACGCGATGAAGTGGAAGCCGACGGTCGACGCCGACGACTACCCCGACCACACCCCGGACCACCGCCTCCACGTCATGGCAGCCTCCGAACAGGCCACACTGGAAGGCCGCTTGAGCCCGGACGTCGTCGCGGAACAGGAGAAGATCCGCTGGTCGGACGCGGTGGTCCTGCAGTTCCCGATGTGGTGGTTCTCGGCACCGGCGATCCTGAAGGGCTGGATCGACCGGGTCTTCACCAGCGGCTTCGCCTACGGCCCCCAGGTCCCGCCGCCGTACGCCGAGAGCGCGTTGACGGGCCGCCGGGCCCTGTTGTCGGTGACGCTGGGCGCCAGGGAGTCGTCCTTCTCGGACCGGGGCATCCACGGCCGCCTCACGGACGTACTGCACCCCCTGCAGCACGGCCTGTTCTGGTTCACGGGCATGACCCCGCTGGAGCCCTTCGCGGTCTACGACGCCAACGAGCTACCGGAAGACCGCTTCCAGTCGGCCCGACAGGCCTACGCGAGGCGCCTGGACACCCTCTTCACCGCCGACCCGGTCCCCTTCCGGTCCCTGACGGGCGGGGACTACGACCGAGCCATGCGACTGCTGCCGGGCAGGGAGCGACCGGGGACGACGGGCCTGGACCTGCACGTCCGCTAGCCGACGAGCCCGCTGGAGGCCGCTCAGTGCTGGTAGGGCTGCTGCTGCGGCTGCCCGTACGCCTGCTGCCCACCCGCGGCCTGCGCCTGCAACTGCTCGGCCTGCTCCTTGGTGACCTTCTGCTCCGCACCGCAGAAGGTGCACTGCGTCGTGAACTTCGTCGAGAACGGGAAGAGCGGCACGAAGAACAACGTGAACTTCGTGACCCGCTTCCGCAGCGTGTGCGCAGCGGGATTGCCGCACTGGCCACAGACGAGGGTGAGTATCGCGAGCTGGTAGAGGTAGCCCTTGGTGCCGAAGATGATCATGCGGGGTCCTTTCGGGGTGGTACCCACCTGTCTGCCTGCCGACTCAGGTTACGGCCGCCCCCTGTGGCCCATCAGCACACGAGCCACATCGCACAAAACAGGCGAGGCACCTAGGAACGTTCCTAGGTGCCTCACCGGATGCTTCAGCTGTCGGGGTGGCGGGATTTGAACCCACGACCTCTTCGTCCCGAACGAAGCGCGCTGCCAAGCTGCGCTACACCCCGATGTCGCTGCTTGTCCTGCTTGTCGCGGCGACGACGTTTACTTTAGCCCACTGGTGGCTGGAGACGAAATCCGGTTTTCGCGCGGTGGTGGGCGCGATGGCGGAGGGGGTTCGGGCGGGCGTGGTCCAGGGCTACGAGGAGGATGGCGAGGGCGTAGAAGGAGAGGCCGAGGAGGAGGGCGTTGCCGAGGACGCTCTTGTAACCGTGGAGGTCGACGTCGAGGAAGGCGTAGAGGTAGCGGGCCGGGGTGCCGGGGAGGAGCAATTCGCCCCGGGTGAAGGAGAAGGCCAGATAGGCCATGGGGTAGAGGAGCCAGTTCGCCGCCCGGCGGAGGCGGAAGCCGCCGGGTGCGGTGAGGAACAGCCAGTCCACGACCGCCGCGATCGGGAGCCCCGTGTGGAGGGCGTGGTTCGCCAGGGACTGCCAGCCCGTCGGGGGAGCCGTCCCGCCCGTCATCGAGAACGGGGTCGTCGCGTCGGCCAGGAGCAGGTGGTACACCGAGCCCGCGAGCAGGACGTAGAGGAGTGTCGCGCCCGTCAGGGCGGCCGGCAGCGGGCGGCGGGCGCTCCACGCGCGCTTCGCCGACAGCACCGACACCAGCGCCAGCAGGATCGCGCTCTGGATCGAGAAGTAGCTCAGCACACGGGCCGGACTGCCGAGGAGCAGGTCGATCGTGACGGCCGCCGCGGCCGCGAGAGCGACCAGCAGGCGGTACACGGCGGCCAGGGGGCGGCGTACGGGCGCCACCACCGCCGTGGCGGGGACGGGGGAGGGCAGCAGCGCGGGCATGCCGGGGATCGCGGGAAGGTCCGGGATGTCCCTGGGTATCGGGGTGGTCATGCCGTCACGCTAAGCACCCCGGACAAAAGGGGCGATACGGGCGGGCCGTGCGGGTTACCCCACGGCCCGGCACCCACGGCTTAAGCACCCGTACCCGAGCACTCACGCCCACGCACCCGCGCCGAAACTACCCCCGCGCCACCAGCGTCAACAGCGTCGCCTCCGGCGGGCACGCGAACCGTACCGGCGTGTAGCGGTTCGTTCCGCACCCCGCCGACACGTGCAGATACGACGTCCGGCCCTCGGCCGTGTGCGTCGACAGACCCTTCACCCGTTCCGTGTCCAGGTCGCAGTTGGTGACCAGCGCTCCGTAGAAGGGGATGCAGAGCTGCCCGCCGTGCGTGTGGCCGGCGAGGATCAGGGGGTAGCCGTCGGCGGCGTACGCGTCCAGGACGCGCAGGTACGGCGCGTGGACCACGCCCATCGAGAAGTCCACGGAGGACGATGGGCCGCCGGCCACCTCCGCGTACCGGTCGCGCTTGATGTGCGGGTCGTCCAGGCCGGTCAGCTCGATCGACATGCCCTCGACCTTCAGGGTGCCGCGGGTGTTGGTCAGGTCGAGCCAGCCCGCGGCGTCGAAACCGTCCCGCAGTTCCTCCCACGGGTTGTGGACCACGCCCACGGCGGGCGGGTTGCCGTTCAGACCGTGGCGGCCGCTCGTCTTCTCCAGGAGATAGCGGGCGGGGTTGCGGGGCCTGGGGCCGTAGTAGTCGTTGGAGCCGAAGACGTACGCCCCCGGGAACTCCATCAGCGGACCCAGCGCGTCCAGGACCTCCGGGACGCCCTCGGGGTCCGAGAGGTTGTCGCCCGTGTTGATCACGAAGTCGGGGCGCAGGCCCGCCAGCGAGCGCAGCCAGCGCTGCTTCTTGCGCTGACCGCCGACCATGTGGATGTCGGAGACCTGGAGCATGCGCAGGGGACGCATTCCGGCAGGGAGAACGGGGACCGTCACCCGTCGGAGGCGGAAGGAGCGGGCTTCGAAGCCCGCCGCGTACACCAGACCGGCGGCGCCAGCCGCCGCGATCGACAGAGGTACTCCGTATCGCGCGCGCATGGCCCCATCGTGTCAGACCCGGCAAGTACCTTGTCGCCCGCCGTCGTTTGAAGCCGTACCCGGGGCGGCCCCCTTAAATCGTTGGGCGTTCGGCCTCGCGCACCTGCGAGAATCAGTCACATGACCACCAAGCTCAAGTCGAAGCTGCAGGAAGACCTCACCGCCGCCATCAAGGAGCGCGACGAGCTCCGCTCCTCGACGCTGCGCATGACGCTCGCCGCGATCACCAAGGAGGAGGTCGCGGGCAAGGAGAAGCGCGAGCTCTCCGACGACGAGGTCCTCAAGGTGATCACCAAGGAGGCGAAGAAGCGCCGCGAGGCGGCGGACGCGTTCGCCGAGGGTGGTCGTGCCGAGTCGGCCGAGCGGGAGAAGGCGGAGGGCGAGGTCCTCGCCACGTACCTGCCCAAGCAGCTGTCCGACGAGGAGCTGACCGACCTCGTCGCCCAGGCCGTCCAGGAGGCGAAGGCGGCGGGTGCCGAGGGGCCGCGGGCCATGGGCGCCGTCATGAAGATCGTGAACCCGAAGGTCGCGGGCCTGGCGGAGGGCGGCCGAGTCGCCGCCACCGTGAAGAAGCTGCTGGCCGGCTGACCGGCCGCGCCGAACGGCGAACGGCCCCTTCACCGTCGTACAGAGATCTCTCTACGACGGTGAAGGGGCCGTTTCGTCTAGCGGCTAGCCGTTGCGGCCGCCGTTGCCGTTGTTGCCCTGGAACAGGTCCTCCGGGATCGAGAAGGTCGGGTCCGGGAAGGCCCCGCCGTCCGTGCCGCCGTTGTTCTGGCCGCCGTCGTCGTCGCCGTTGTCCCCGTCGCCGTTTCCGTTGCCATTCCCGTTGCCGTTCCCATTTCCGTCCCCGTCCCCGTCTCCGTCCCCGTTGCCGCGGTCCGGGTTGTCGGGGGGGAGCTGGATGTAGTTGAACGGCGGGGCGTCCTTGCCCGCGAGGGCGCCGGTCATGGCGTCCTTCCAGATCGGGCCCGGGACCCTGCCGCCGTAGACGAGGTCGTTGTACTCGCCGCCGATCGTGATGTTCTTCATCTCGACCTTCTGGGAGGCGCTGCCGACCCAGACCGCGCCCGACAGGTTCGGCGTGTAGCCGACGAACCAGGCGTTCTTGCGGGAGTCCGTCGTACCCGTCTTACCGGCGTTGTCACGGTCGGACAGGCCCGCCGTCTGGCCGGTACCGGAGTCGACCACGCCCTTGAGGAGCTGGTTGACGGTGTCCGCGGTCGTCTCGGACATGGCCCGCGAGCAGGTCGACTTGGGCACCTCGAGCGACTTCTGCTGCTGGGCGACGCGCTGGGTGATCGACTCGATGGCGACCGGTGTGCAGTACATGCCGCGGGAGGCGAAGGCGGCGTACGCGGTCGCCATCGTCAGCGGGGAGATGCCCTTGGAGCCCAGCGCGATCGCGGGCACCTCGGGCAGCTTGTCGCCGTTGCCCTGCACGACCTGGAGCTTGTTGGTCATGTTGACCACGGGGCACAGGCCGATGTCGGAGATCATCTGCACGAAGTAGGTGTTGACCGAGAGCTCCATCGCCTTGCGCAGGCGGTAGGGGCCCTTCTCCGACTCCGACTCGTTCTCCAGCTTCTCGCCGTTCAGATTGACCCACGGCTTGCTGTCACAGGTCTGGACGGGGCTCGGGTACTCCATCTGGTACGGCGACGAGTACTCCTGGTTGGCCGGCCGGCCCTCCTCCAGCGCGGCCGCCGCGACGAACGGCTTGAACGTCGAACCGGTCGGGAAGCCGTAGTTGGAGCCGCCCATGCCGTAGCCGACCGAGTAGTTGATCTCGGTCTCGTTCTTGCCGTAGCCGTACGGCTTCGACTGGCCCATGCCGACGATCTTGCCGGTGCCGGGCTCGACGAGGGTGGCCGCGGCCGCGACCTTGTCCGACTTGTAGACGTGGTCCTTGAGCGAGGCCTGGACCGAGTCCTGCGCCTGCGGGTCGAGGGTGGTCTTGATCGTCAGACCGCCCTGGTTCCAGACCTTGGCGCGTTCCTCCTTGGTCTTGCCGAAGACCGGGTCGTTCTTGAAGACGGCCTCGACGTACTTGCAGAAGAAGCTGGCGCCCTTCGCGGCGGTGATGCAGCCGTTCTTGGGCTGGCTGACCTTGAGGCCGAGCTTCTCCTCCTGGGCCTTGGCGGCCTCCGCGCGGGAGATGTCGCCGACCTCGGCCATGCGCTGCAGCACGATGTTGCGCCGCTTGGTGGCCTCGGCCTCGTCGTTGATCGGGTCGTACCGGCTGGGCGACTGGACGATGCCCGCGAGCAGCGCCGACTGGGCGAGGGTGAGGTCCTTGGCGGACTTGGAGAAGTAGCGATGGGCGGCGGCCTCGACGCCGTAGGCCTGCTGGCCGAAGAACGTGATGTTCAGGTAGTTCTCGAGGATCTTCTTCTTGCCCAGCTCCTCCTCGACCTGGATCGCGTACTTCAGTTCGCGGATCTTGCGGCCGAGGGTCTGCTGGGTGGCCTGGGCGACCTTCGTCGGGTCGTCGCCGGCCTCCTCCACGAAGACGTTCTTCACGTACTGCTGGGTGAGCGTGGACGCGCCCTCGGCCACCCCGCTGCTCTGCACGTTCTTGTTGAGCGCGCGCAGCACGCCCTTCAGGTCCACCGCGCCGTGCTGGTAGAAGCGCGAGTCCTCGATCGCGACGATCGCCTTCTGCATGTACGGCGAGACGTCCTTGAGCTCGACGACCGTGCGGTCGCGCGAGTACACCGTGGCGATCTGGCCGCCCTTGGCGTCGAGGATCGTGGTGCGCTGGCTCAGCGGCGGCGTCTTCAGATTGGCCGGGAGCTCGTCGAAACTGTCGACCGACCCCTTGGCCGCGAGGCCCAGTGCACCGAAGGCGGGCAGGGCGATGCCTGCCAGCACCGCGCCAGAGAGCACGCTGACACCGAGGAACTTGGCGGCCTGCTGGGCGGGGGACAGGCCGCCACCGGAGCGCTTCTTCGACATGGGGGCAGCCTAATCCGTACTCATGAGCGTTCGGAGGGAGCGCTTGCTCCTCGGGATGTTCGGCGGCCTTTTCGCGCGCATGGCAAAGAGAGCGCCTACCTTCTCATTCGCCGGACACGCGCGCAGGCCTTGGCCTAAGCTGCTCTCAACTGTCACAGCAGTGCGGTCACGTATCAATACGTCCGGCGACCCCGAATCGTTCCGGAGGTTCCCAACTTTTTGATGGGGACGTGTCCGAATCCGCCTTGTGTGTCACCTGGTGCCCGTTGTGACTCAACTGAACTGTCCCGCTTTGCCGGGATGATCACGCATGTCGCCAGCTCACTCCCCCGGGTGATCTGCCGCTTACGCATAGTCCGTTCGGGCCATTCAAGATTGGGCCCGAAGGGGGTGTTGCGCTGTGCCCACCTTCCGTAACGTCCTCAACTGGCGGCGGTGAATATGCCGCTGCCGCCGTGGGGGAGCCTCGATTCGGGAGAGGACGGCGCCGGTATGGGCTGGGTAACCGACTGGAGTGCGCAGGCGGCCTGCCGCACTACCGATCCAGATGAGCTGTTCGTTCAAGGAGCAGCACAGAACAGGGCCAAGGCGGTGTGCACCGGATGTCCGGTGCGCACGGAGTGCCTGGCCGACGCGCTCGACAACCGCGTCGAGTTCGGCGTGTGGGGAGGCATGACGGAGCGGGAACGCCGTGCGCTGCTGCGCAGGCGGCCCACTGTGACCTCCTGGCGCCGGCTCTTGGAGACCGCGCGTACGGAGTACGAGCGAGGGGTCGGCATTCTGCCCCTCGACGACGATGAGGTGTACGAGAACTACGCGGCGGTGGGCTGAGGGCGGGGCCCCTGGGGGTCCGTCCGCTCCGGCTCAGCCGTCCGCGGTCTCGGGCAGCTCCGGCCGAGCGGCCGCGAGCCGCGTTCCGATGTCTCGCAGCCCCGCGAGGTCGTGTACGTCGCCGGGCAGCGCGGCCACCTCTGCCACCGCCACTTCGGGGTGGCGCGCGGTGAAGCGGTCACGCGTGCGCTGCTCGCGGGAGAGCAGCCGCATACGCTCGGCATGCAGCCTCAACAGGCCTGCGGTGAGTTGTTCGACGGTCCGGTCCGCGGCGGGGGAGCCTTCGGCGGACACCGGATCGGATGCGGGGGACTCTGAACTGCCGTCTGTGTCGGGAGAGTTACGAACTCCAGCTTTCCCGTCCTCCTGATCGACAATGCGGGACTCCTCAAGATTTTCCGCGGCGGCGAGTGCCCGCTCGGCCGACAGCCGGGCGGCGCCGCTGCCGTGGACCCGGTTGAGGACCAGCCCCGCGAGCGGCATGTCCTCCGCGGCCAGCCGCTCCACGAAATAGGCGGCCTCCCGCAGTGCGTCCCGCTCCGGCGCCGCGACCACCAGGAACGCCGTGCCGGGCGCCTGCAGCAGTTTGTACGTCGCGTCCGCGCGCGTGCGGAACCCGCCGAACATCGAGTCCATGGCGGACACGAACGTCTGGACGTCCTTGAGCAGTTGGCCGCCGAGCAGCTTGCCCAGCACGCCGGTCATCATCGACATCCCGACGTTCAGGAACTTCATCCCGGCCCGGCCGCCGACCTTCGCGGGCGCCAGCAGGACGCGGATCAGCTTGCCGTCGAGGAAGGACCCGAGCCGCTTGGGCGCGTCCAGGAAGTCCAGCGCGGACCGGGACGGCGGGGTGTCCACGACGATGAGGTCCCACTCGTCGCGGGCCCGCAGCTGGCCCAGCTTCTCCATCGCCATGTACTCCTGCGTGCCCGCGAAGCCCGCCGAGAGCGACTGGTAGAAGGGGTTGGCGAGAATCGCGGACGCCCGCTCGGGGTCCGCGTGCGCCTCGACGATCTCGTCGAAGGTGCGCTTCATGTCGAGCATCATCGCGTGCAGCTCGCCGTCGCCCTCGACGCCCTTCACCCGGCGTGGGGTGTTGTCGAGGGAGTCGATGCCCATGGACTGGGCGAGCCGGCGGGCCGGGTCGATGGTCAGGACGACGACCTTCCGGCCGCGCTCGGCGGCCCTGAGACCCAGCGCCGCCGCGGTCGTGGTCTTGCCGACGCCGCCCGAGCCGCAGCACACCACGATGCGCGTCGCCGGATCGTCGACCAGCGGGTCCAGGTCGAGCATGCGCGCGGGGGAGAGACGGTGGTGCCGGGCCTGCCCCTCGACGTCCGGACTCATGACATCCCCTGCTTCCGCAGTTCCGTGGCCAGCTCGTACAGACCCGCCAGGTCCATGCCCTCGGCGAGCAGCGGCAGTTCGTGCAGCGGCAGGCCCAGTTCGCTGAGCACCGCGCGCTGTTCGTGCTCCAGCGCGTACCGCTCGGCGTACTCCTCGGCCTGGGCCAGGAGCGGGTCCACCAGCCGCTCGGCATGCCCGCCGCGCCGTGCCCCGCCGAGCCCGGCGGCGGACAGCGACTGGGCGAAGGAGGAACGAGTGGTGCCCCGGACGAGTTCCAACTCGTCCGCGTCCAACACCTCCGGACGCACCATGTTCACGATGATCCGCCCCACCGGCAGCTTCGCCGCCCGCAGTTCGGCGATGCCGTCCGCGGTCTCCTGGACGGGCATCTCCTCCAGCAGCGTCACCAGGTGCACGGCCGTCTCCGACGACTTCAGCACCCGCATCACCGCCTGCGCCTGGTTGTGTATCGGCCCTATCTTCGCGAGTCCCGCCACCTCGTCGTTGACGTTGAGGAAGCGGGTGATGCGTCCGGTGGGGGGTGCGTCCATCACGACGTGGTCGTAGGCGAACCGCCCGGACTTCTCCTTGCGCCGCACCGCTTCGCAGGCCTTGCCGGTCAGCAGGACGTCCCTGAGACCGGGCGCCACGGTGGTGGCGAAGTCGATGGCGCCGAGCTTCTTCAGGGCGCGTCCGGCTCCACCGAGCTTGTAGAACATCTGGAGGTAGTCCAGAAGGGCCAGTTCGGGATCTATGGCGAGGGCGTACACCTCCCCGCCGCCCGGTGCGACCGCGATTTTTCTCTCCTCGTAGGGCAACGCCTCCGTCTCGAAGAGCTGTGCGATGCCCTGGCGGCCCTCGACCTCGACGAGAAGCGTGCGCTTCCCCTCGGTGGCCAGGGCCAGCGCGAGGGCAGCGGCCACCGTCGTCTTACCGGTACCGCCCTTGCCACTGACGACCTGGAGCCTGCTCACGTCATCGAGCGTAACCATTCGATGCGGGTACCAACCGGCAGGCTGTGGATAACGCGGGCGGAGCCTGTGTGTGGTCAGCGGCTAAAGTCGGCCACATGACCAAGTGGGAATACGCAACCGTGCCGCTGCTCGTCCATGCCACGAAGCAGATTCTGGACACCTGGGGCGAGGACGGCTGGGAGCTCGTCCAGGTCGTGCCCGGGCCGAACAACCCCGAGCAGCTGGTGGCCTACCTGAAGCGGGAGAAGGCGTGAGCGCGGTCGAGGCGAAGCTCGCCGAGCTCGGGCTGACGCTGCCGGAGGTGGTTCCGCCGCTGGCCGCGTACCAGCCGGCCGTGCAGTCGGGCGTGTACGTGTACACCTCGGGCCAGCTGCCGATGATCGAGGGCAAGCTCCCGGTCACCGGCAAGGTGGGCGCCGAGGTCACGCCGGAGGAGGCCAAGGACCTGGCCCGCACGTGCGCGCTGAACGCGCTGGCGGCCGTCAAGTCGGTCGCCGGTGATCTTGACCGCGTCAAGCGTGTGGTGAAGGTCGTCGGGTTCGTGGCGTCCGCGTCGGACTTCACCGGCCAGCCGGCTGTCGTCAACGGCGCGAGCGAGCTCCTGGGCGCGGTCCTCGGCGACAAGGGCGTCCACGCGCGCAGTGCGGTCGGCGTGGCGGTGCTGCCGCTGGACGCACCGGTGGAGGTCGAGGTCCAGGTGGAGCTCACCGAGGCATAGCCGCACCTCCGGGCCCCTCTCGAACATTCGCGCACCACGGGATAGCCTCCGCCCATGGCGAATGGGCAGTGGTTTCCGCAGGACTGGCCGGAACGGATCCGTGCGCTCGCCGACGGCACGCTCACCCCGGTCGTCCCCAAGCGCGCGGCCACGGTCATGCTCCTCAAGGACACCACCGCGGGCCCCGTCGTGCACATGCTGCGCAGACGCGCCTCCATGGCCTTCGCCGGAGGCGCGTACGCGTATCCGGGCGGCGGTGTGGACCCTCGCGACGACGACCACCAGATCCGCTGGGCGGGCCCCACGCGCGCGTGGTGGGCCGAGCGGCTCGGCGTCGACGAGGCTCAGGCCCAGGCGATCGTCTGCGCGGCCGTACGCGAGACGTACGAGGAGGCGGGCGTCCTGCTCGCCGGACCGGCCCCGGACTCGGTGGTCGGTGACACCACGGGGGAGGACTGGGAGGCGGACCGCCAGGCCCTGGTCGCGCGGGACGTGAGTTTCGCCGGGTTCCTGGAGCGCCGCGGCCTGGTGCTGCGCTCGGACCTGCTGGGCGCGTGGACCCGCTGGATCACCCCGGAGTTCGAACCCCGCCGCTACGACACCTGGTTCTTCGTCGCCGCCCTCCCCGAGGGCCAGCGCACCCGCAACGCCTCCACGGAGGCGGACCGCACGGTGTGGATCGGACCGGCCGAGGCGGCGGCGTCGTACGACAAGGGCGAACTGCTGATGATGCCGCCCACGATCGCGACCCTGCGCCAGCTGACGCCGTACGGCACCGCCGGCGAGGCCCTCGAGGCCGCCCCCGCCCGCGACCTGACCCCCGTCCTGGCCCGGGCCCGTCTGGACGGCGACGAGATCGTGCTGTCCTGGCCGGGGCACGACGAGTTCACCAAGCACATCCCGACCGGTGGAGCCCCCGCATGACGGACGCCGCAGCCCTTCCCGGTCAGCCGAGGGGCGGGGTGCTCTCGGGCCCCGCCACCCCGAGGGCCGTCAACGTCCTCGCGCCCAACGCGTCCGCGATGACCCTGGACGGCACCAACACCTGGATCCTCGCCGAGCCCGACTCCGATCTGGCCGTCGTGGTCGACCCCGGGCCGCTGCACGAGGGGCATCTGCGCAACGTCGTGGACACCGCCGAGAAGGCCGGCAAGCGCATCGCCCTGACCCTGCTGACGCACGGTCACCCTGACCATGCCGAGGGCGCCGTGCGGTTCGCCGCGCTGACGGGCACGAAGGTGCGGGCGCTGGACCCGGCGCTGCGGCTGGGCGACGAGGGGCTGGGCGCCGGGGACGTGGTCGGGATCGGCGGTCTGGAGCTGAGGGTCGTACCGACGCCGGGGCACACCTCGGACTCCCTGTGCTTCCATCTCCCGGCCGATCAGGCGGTTCTGACGGGGGACACGGTCCTGGGACGCGGTACGACGCTCGTGGCGCACCCTGACGGCCGCCTGGGCGACTATCTGGACTCCCTGAGGCGTCTGAGGTCCCTCACGGTCGACGACGGCGTCCACACCGTCCTCCCGGGCCATGGACCCGTCCTGGAGGACGCACAGGGGGCGGTGGAGTTCTATCTCGCCCACCGCGCCCACCGGCTCGCCCAGGTGGAGACGGCCGTGGAGGACGGGTACACGACGCCGGGCCAGGTCGTCGCGCACGTGTACGCCGACGTGGACCGGTCCCTGTGGCCGGCGGCGGAACTGTCGGTGCGGGCGCAGCTGGACTATCTGGAGGAGCACGGGCTGATCTAGCGGGGAGCGGCGCCTCCGCCTCACGCGCGCGCAGGCCTAGTCCGGACGCGGTGCCTTCACCCCGTGCACGCGCGCGTACTCCTGCGCCAGCCATGGCCCGAGATCGTCGACGTACGACATGAGCACGTCCCGGTCGCCGCGCGGCGCGTACCCGCGCACAGCGGCCGACCGCATCTGTGCGGCCCGCTGCGGGTAGTACGCGCCGAACGCCTCCGCCATCTCCGTCAGATCGCTCGTCCAGCCGTTCCAGCGGGGCATCACGAGGGTGAAGCCGGTGCGGACGAGATGGCGGGACATGAAGCGCACCAGGGGGCGCAGCGCCCCCTCGGAGTCGCCCGTGCGGGAGATCCGCTCACGCCAGCGCGGCAGCAGCAGGGCGAGGTCGCCGTTGGTCTCGCGGGCGAGCCGAGAGTCCGGCCGGTAGCGCGGCAGGTACTCGGCGAGGTCGTCGCCGAGCAGCGGGGTGCACAGACAGGCCACGAACCACCCCAGGTCGTACGTCTCCGCCTCGCTCAGCAGCCGCGCCCGGCTGTAAAGCAGCGTCCCGGCACCGTCGATCTCCGGGAACTCCTTGTCCAGCGCCGTGTCGAGCGCCCGGGCCGCCTCACGGTCCGCGTCCGTCGGTTCCTCGTGCAGGGCGACCAGCAGGTCGAGGTCGCTGCGGCCCACACGCGCGGTGCCGCGCGGGACCGACCCGTAGAGGTACGCGCTGTGCAGTCGCGGCCCGAACAGATCCAGCAACCGGTCCCGCGCCGCGGCGACGACCGGCCGGAAGACGTGCGGCACGCGCGCGAGGGAGCCTTCGCGGGCGAGGTAGCCCTGGACGTCGAGACCCTTGCGCAGAACGGTTTCGGCCATGGGTTCACTGTGCCGCCACAAGGGGGCGGGAGCAGCGGATTTACGGCGCGGCCGAACGGGGGTCCGGGGGCGCAGGCTCCAGCCCCCAGGGCCACACGGGCGAGGGCCCGCCTCTCAGCGAGACGGGCCCTTCGAAGCCGTACGGCCGAGACCGAGCGTCAGCGGGAGCGCTTGGCGAGCCGCTCCACGTCCAGCAGGATCACCGCGCGGGCCTCCAGGCGGAGCCAGCCGCGCTGGGCGAAGTCGGCGAGGGCCTTGTTGACCGTCTCGCGGGAGGCGCCGACCAGCTGGGCGAGCTCTTCCTGCGTGAGGTCGTGGACGACGTGGATGCCCTCCTCGGACTGCACGCCGAAGCGGCGGGAGAGGTCGAGGAGTGCGCGGGCGACGCGGCCGGGGACGTCCGAGAACACCAGGTCGGACATCTGGTCGTTGGTCTTGCGCAGCCGGCGGGCGACGGCGCGCAGCAGCGCGGTGGCCACCTCGGGGCGGACGTTCAGCCAGGGCTGGAGGTCGCCGTGGCCGAGACCGAGCAGCTTGACCTCGGTCAGCGCGGTGGCGGTCGCCGTGCGCGGGCCCGGGTCGAAGAGCGACAGCTCGCCGATCAGCTCGCCGGGGCCGACGACGGCGAGCATGTTCTCGCGGCCGTCGGGGGAGGTGCGGTGGAGTTTGACCTTGCCCTCGGTGACGACGTAGAGCCGGTCGCCCGGGTCGCCCTCATGGAACAGGGAGTCGCCGCGCGCGAGGGTCACCTCACTCATGGAGGCGCGGAGCTCCGCGGACTGCTCGTCATCGAGCGCCGCGAAGAGCGGGTTGCGCCGCAGAACGTCGTCCACGAGTTCTCTCCTTGTCGACCTGCTCAGGGGATCTTGCTCCCCCTTGGTACCAGGGGACCGTGTTCCCCATTTTGCCGGACGGTCCAAACAGTGTGATCTGTCACAAGGATGCCGCACAGGTGTCCCGGGGTAAGCGGCAGGGGTCCAATCGGGCGCCGATCTTCCGGGTCCGGGGCGATTGTCGGTGCCGGGCTCTAGGCTGGCCGGGTGTCCAAATCGCCGGTGAGAGCACAGGCCAAGGGGGCTGGGCGGGTGGCTGTACGTCGAGATTCCGCTGTGGGCGAACAGGACCCCGGTGGCGGAAAGAAAACGGCAAAAGTGACAAAGAAGGCTGCGGTGAAGAAGGCTCCGGCGGTGGTGAAGCAGGCGGCCGAGAAGAAGGTCCCCGTGAAGAAGACCGTGGCGGGAAAGGCTCCGGCCAAGACCGTCGCCGTCAAGCCGGCGAAGGCCGAGTCGCCCGCCGCGCTGGTGCGCCGGGCCCGCCGGATCAACCGAGAACTGGCCGAGGTGTTTCCGTACGCCCATCCGGAGCTGGACTTCGAGAACCCCTTCCAACTCGTGGTCGCCACGGTGCTGTCCGCCCAGACGACCGACCTGAGGGTCAATCAGACGACCCCGGCGCTCTTCGCCAAGTACCCGACCCCCGAGGACCTGGCCGCCGCCAACCCCGAGGAGGTCGAGGAGATCCTCCGTCCGACCGGCTTCTTCCGGGCCAAGACCAAGTCGGTCATAGGGCTGTCCAAGGCACTGGTGGAGCAGTTCGGCGGCGAGGTCCCGGGCCGCCTGGAGGATCTCGTCAAGCTGCCCGGCGTAGGCCGCAAGACGGCGTTCGTCGTCCTCGGCAACGCCTTCGGGCGGCCCGGCATCACCGTGGACACGCACTTCCAGCGGCTGGTGCGGCGCTGGCAGTGGACCGCCGAGACCGACCCCGACAAGATCGAGGCCGCGATCGGCGCGCTGTTCCCCAAGAAGGACTGGACGGACCTCTCGCACCACGTCATCTGGCACGGCCGCCGTATCTGCCACGCCCGCAAGCCCGCCTGCGGCGCCTGCCCCATCGCCCCGCTCTGCCCGGCGTTCGGCGAGGGCGAGACGGACCCGGAGAGGGCGAAGAAGCTCCTCAAGTACGAGAAGGGCGGCTTCCCCGGGCAGCGGCTCAACCCCCCGCAGGCCTACCTGGACGCGGGCGGGAAGGCGGCGCCGCCGCTGGGGGCCGGATGAGGGGCGCCGCCAGGGGCACGGGCCGGCCGGCACGGCTCCAGGAACGATCTCGGGGTGGCCGGGCGTTGGACTCGCAAGGACGGGGGTGGCGATGACGCGCGCGAGCAATGCACAGGGCGTGGCGCTCAGCAAGGAGGGTCTGCCGCAGTGGCTGGACCCGGTGGTGCACGCGGTGGAGACGGTCGAGCCGCTGCAGCTGAGCCGGTTCCTGCCGCCCGCGGACGGGGCGGGGCGGCAGTCGGCCGTGCTGATCCTGTTCGGCGAGGGGGAGCGCGGACCCGAGCTGCTGCTCATGGAGCGGGCCAGCTCGCTGCGGTCCCATGCCGGGCAGCCCTCCTTCCCGGGCGGCGCCCTCGACCCCGAGGACGGCGACCCGATGGGCGACGGACCGCTCAGGGCCGCCCTGCGTGAGGCCGAGGAGGAGACCGGGCTCGACCCGGCGGGCGTGCAGCTCTTCGGCGTGCTGCCCAAGCTCTACATCCCGGTCAGCGGCTTCGTCGTGACCTCGGTGCTGGGCTGGTGGCGCGAGCCGACCCCGGTCGGAGTCGTGGATCCGAACGAGACGGCGAGGGTCTTCACCGTTCCCGTGGCGGATCTCACCCATCCCGACAACCGGGCCACCACCGTCCACCCCAGCGGCCACCGAGGCCCGGCATTCCTGGTCGAATCGGCCCTGGTGTGGGGCTTCACGGCCGGAATCATCGACCGTCTGCTGCACTACGCGGGATGGGAGCGCCCCTGGGACCGGGAGAAGCAGGTCCCGCTCGACTGGCGGTCATGACAGGGTGTCTGCCGTGTTGTGTCGTGTGATGAGGCGAGGCCTGAACCGGTGAACGTGCTGGACATCCTGTTGCTGGTCGCCGCCGTGTGGTTCGCGATCGTCGGCTACCGCCAGGGCTTCGTCGTCGGCATCCTGTCGGTGATCGGCTTCATGGGCGGTGGTCTTGTCGCCGTCTATGTGCTGCCCGTCGTCTGGGACGCCCTCACCGACAACTCGGAGGTCAGCACGACCGCCGCCGTCGTCGCGGTCGTCGTCGTCATCGTCTGCGCCTCCGTCGGCCAGGCCCTGACCACCCACCTCGGCAACAAACTGCGCCGGTACATCACCTGGTCCCCGGCCCGCGCCCTGGACGCCACCGGCGGCGCCCTCGTCAACGTCGTCGCGATGCTCCTCGTGGCGTGGCTGATCGGCTCCGCCCTCGCCGGCACCACCCTGCCGACCCTGGGCAAGGAGGTCCGCGGCTCCAAGGTCCTCCTCGGCGTCGCACGAGCCCTGCCCGAACAGGCCAACACCTGGTTCGCGGACTTCTCCTCGGTCCTCGCGCAGAACGGCTTCCCGCAGGTCTTCAGCCCGTTCTCCAACGAGCCGATCAACGAGGTCCAGCCGCCCGACCCGGCGCTCGCGGGCAGCCCGGTCGCCACCCGCGCCAAGCAGTCCATCGTCAAGGTCATGGGCACCGCCCAGAGTTGCGGCAAGGTCCTCGAAGGCACCGGCTTCGTCTTCGGCGAGCGCCGCGTCATGACCAACGCGCATGTCGTGGGCGGCGTCGACGAACCCACCGTCCAGATCGGCGGCGAGGGCAGGAAGTACGACGCGACGGTCGTCCTCTACGACTGGGAGCGCGACATCGCCGTACTCGACGTACCGGATCTCAAGGCGCCCGCCCTGGAGTTCACGTCCACGGACGCCAAGAGCGGCGACGACGCGATCATCGCGGGGTTCCCGGAGAACGGCGGGTACGACGTCCGGGCCGCGCGCGTGCGCGGACGCATCCCGGCCAACGGACCGGACATCTACCACCGCGGCACCGTGCACCGCGATGTGTACTCCCTCTACGCGACCGTCCGCCAGGGCAACTCCGGCGGCCCGCTGCTCACCGCCGAAGGCGAGGTCTACGGCGTGGTGTTCGCCAAGTCCCTGGACAACGCCCAGACCGGATACGTGCTGACCGCGGACGAGATCCAGGAGGACATCGCCAAGGGACGCACCGCGAACCAGCAGGTGGACAGCGACAGTTGCGCGCTGTGAGGTGGGGGGTGCGTCAGCCTCGAGGGTGACGCAGCCGTACCGAGACCCAGCGGGCCCGGCGGCGCAGAATGTGCGGAATGCCCACCCGGAGATCCGTGCCCTGCATCTGCGGGGCCCCTCCTCGTTGGTGGGGGCTCAGACCATGGCCCGAGCGGCGATTGCGTGCTGCGTCACTGTAGTCGTGCGTCCAGCCCATACCCCGACGTCTGCCCCTGCCCCAAGGTCGATAACCGCCCCCAGGGCCCCCAATTGGCCTATGCGCCGGGCAAGTGGCTGTTCGTCGGACAGGTGTTCAGATCCGGATACCGGGCGCGTCCACACGGTCACCGATCGGGCTCGGGATCCTTCAGCCAATTGATCAGTTCGGTCGAAAAAGCGACCGGATCCTCTTCATGAGGGAAGTGGCCCAGTCCGTCGAACAGCCGCCAGCGGTACGGCGCTTCGACGTACTCGCCGGAGCCGGCCGCGCTCCGCGTGCGCAGCACCGGGTCCAGCGAGCCGTGCAGATGCAGCGTCGGCACTCGCACCGGGCGCTTCATACGGCGGTTGAACTGGATGCCGTCGGGGCGGGCCAGGGAGCGCACCATCCAGCGGTACGGCTCGATCGAGCAGTGCGCCGTCGACGGGATGCACATCGCGCGGCGGTACGTCTCCACCGCGTCGTCGTCCGGCAGGACAGGGCCCGACCAGTCCCGCATCAGCCGGGCGACCAGCGCGCCGTCGTCCGCGGTGAGCTGCCGCTCCGGGACCCAGGGGCGCTGGAACCCCCAGATGTAGGAACCGGCGCGCGTCTGCTTGACGTCCGAGAGCATCGCCGAGCGCCAGCGCCGCGGATGGGGCATCGAGGCCACCGCGAGCCGCCGTACGAGCTTCGGACGCATCGCGGCCGCCGTCCACGCCAGATAGCCGCCCAGGTCATGGCCGACCAGCGCGGCGTCCGGCTCGCCCAGGGAGCGGATCACGCCGGTGATGTCGAGGGCGAGGTTGGCCGGGTCGTAGCCGCGCGGGGTGCGGTCGCTGCCGCCGACGCCCCTGAGGTCCATGGCGACGGCCCGGAACCCGGCGTCGGCGAGCGCGGGCAGCTGGTGCCGCCACGTCCACCAGAACTGCGGGAAGCCGTGCAGCAGCAGGACCAGCGGGCCGTCGCCCATCTCGGCGATGTGGAAGCGGGCGCCGTTGGCGGCGACCTCGCGATGGGTCCAGGGGCCGTCCGGTCGTACTACTGAGGCAGATGTGGCGGGGTCCGTCATGACGACGAGCGTGCCACAGCTTCGATGGCCTCCGGGACACGGTCCTGCGTCAGCTCCGGCCGCGGATGCGGCTTGGCGTTCTGCAGGATGCTCGCCGACTCCTTCATCGACGCGGCGGTCTTCTGCGCGCCGCCGCTCTTCTTCGCCTTCTTCGCGAAGACCACGCCGATCAGCGCCAGCAGCCCCGCGATGAGCACGTTCGCCGCGAAGGACAGCAGGAAGCAGACCGCCATGTTCCAGTCGCTCCAGGTGCGGATGCCGTACGCCAGGGCGAAGTTCAGCATCGGCAGCGAGAACACCAGCACCCCGCCGGCCACCATGAACGCGCCGCCGCTCGTCGCGCCGCGCTTCACGTCCCGCTTGAGCTGCGCCTTGGCCAGCGCGATCTCGTCATGCACCAGTGCGGACATCTCGGTCGTCGCCGAGGCGAACAGCTGGCCGATGCTGCGTTCGGCGCCGACCGGGCTGCCGTCGGGTGCGCTCATCGCGTTCTCCCTGAATCTGCCGTGTGCCCGACTGGGAAGTCGTGGGCCGGAAAGTCTTTTGTACCGTCCCGTCAGATCATGCCCGACGGTCGTCCTCCTCGCCTGCCCCGCCCGTCACTTCGGCAAGCCCTGTTCGCTCGGCGGCCATGAGTTCGGCGATCCTGCGGTGCTCGGCGGCCTTGTTCTCGTGGATCGCGGCCATGCGCAGGTGGTACGCCGGGTCGTCCTCCTCGTAGATGTCCGGGATGCCGTCGAGGTCGTCGTCGCGCTCCTCGGCCTCGACCATTCGGCGGTACTTGACGTTCCGGATCTTCAGCAGCACGGTGGCGAGCGTCGCCGCGATGAGCGAGCCCATCAGCACGGCCGCCTTGACCTCGTCCGTGAGTGTCGCGTCCCCGTCGAACGCCAGCTCCCCGATGAGCAGCGACACCGTGAAGCCGATGCCGGCCAGGACGGCGACCGCGAAGACGTCCGCCCACTCCAGGTCGTCGCTGAGCGAGGCGCGGGTGAAGCGGGCCGTCAGCCAGGTCCCGCCGAAGATGCCGAGCGCCTTGCCGACGACGAGACCGAGGACCACACCGAGCGTCTCGGGCTTGGTGAACACATCGCCGAGCGCCCCGCCGGACACCGAGACACCGGCGCTGAACAGCGCGAACAGCGGTACCGCCAACCCCGCCGAGAGCGGCCGTACGACATGTTCGATGTGCTCGCCGGGCGAGTGCTCCTCGCCCTCCCGGGGGGTGCAGCGCAGCATCAGGCCCATCGCGACGCCCGCGATGGTGGCGTGGACGCCGCTGTTGTACATCAGGCCCCAGATGACGAGCGCGAGCGGCACGTACACGTACCAGCCGCGTACGCCCTTGCGCAGCAGCAGCCAGAAGAGGACCAGGCCGATCACCGCGCCGCCCAGGGCGGCGAAGTCGATGTCCGCGGTGAAGAACACCGCGATGATCAGGATCGCGAAGAGGTCGTCGACGACGGCGAGGGTGAGCAGGAAGGCGCGCAGGGAGCTGGGCAGGGAGGTGCCGATGACCGCGAGCACGGCGAGTGCGAAGGCGATGTCGGTCGCGGTCGGGACGGCCCAGCCGTCCAGGGAGCCGCCGCCGGTGACGTTGGTCAGGACGTAGACGAGGGCCGGTACGGCCATGCCGCACAGGGCCGCGACGACCGGCAGTGCGGCCGCCCTGGGGTCCTTGAGATCACCGGCGACCAGCTCGCGCTTGAGTTCGATGCCGGCGACGAAGAAGAAGATCGCGAGGAGTCCGTCGGCCGCCCAGTGCGCGATCGAGAGGTTCAGGCCGAGCGCCTCGGGACCGAGGTGGAAGTGGCTGACGCTCTCGTAGCTGTCGTGCAGCGCGGGGACGTTCACCCAGATCAGTGCGGCGACCGCGGCGACGAGGAGCAGGACACCGCCGACGGTCTCGGTGCGCAGCGCGTCCGCCACGAAGGTCCGTTCCGGCAGGGAGAGCCGTCCGAGGACCTTGCGGGTGGGGGTGGTGCGGGGCGCGGCCATCGGGGGACCTCCGGTCGATGGGTAGGGCGAAGCTGCTCGCCGACCAGACTTCCCGGCACACCTATGGAGTCACGCTTGTTTTTCTTAGTTTACCTAAAAAGGGGGCGCCCGGCGCGTTGCTCGCGCCGGGCGCCCCTTCTGGCGGGCTCGGTGACTCAGTCCTCGCTGGGCGCGGCCGGCAGCTTCGCCTGGATGAGATCCATGACCGTCGAGTCGGTCAGGGTGGTGACGTCTCCCAGCTGGCGGTTCTCGGCGACGTCCCGCAGCAGACGGCGCATGATCTTGCCGGAGCGGGTCTTGGGCAGCTCGGCCACCGGGAGGACCCGCTTGGGCTTGGCGATCGGGCCGAGGGTGGCGCCGACGTGGTTGCGCAGGTCGTTGACGAGGCCCTCGTCCTCGGCGTTCGCCGTGCCGCGCAGGATCACGAAGGCGACGATGGCCTGACCGGTGGTCTCGTCGGCGGCGCCGACGACGGCGGCCTCGGCGACCGACGGGTGGGAGACGAGCGCCGACTCCACCTCCGTCGTGGAGATGTTGTGGCCGGAGACGAGCATGACGTCGTCCACGCGCCCGAGGAGCCAGATGTCCCCGTCCTCGTCCTTCTTCGCCCCGTCACCGGCGAAGTACTTGCCCTCGAAGCGTGACCAGTACGTGTCGAGGAACCGCTGGTCGTCGCCCCAGATGGTGCGCAGCATCGACGGCCACGGCTCGGTGAGGACGAGGTAGCCGCCCCCGCCGTTCGCCACCTCGTTCGCCTCGTCGTCGACGACGGTCGCGGAGATGCCGGGCAGCGGGGTCTGCGCGGAGCCCGGCTTGGCCGCGGTGACACCGGGCAGCGGCGAGATCATCATCGCGCCGGTCTCGGTCTGCCACCACGTGTCCACGATCGGCGTCCGGTCGGCACCGATGTGCTTGCGGTACCAGATCCACGCCTCGGGGTTGATGGGCTCACCCACGGAACCGAGGACGCGCAGCGACGACAGGTCGAACTTCGCGGGGATGTCGTCGCCCCACTTCATGAACGTACGAATGGCGGTGGGCGCCGTGTAGAGGATGGTGACCCCGTACTTCTGGATGATCTCCCAGAAGCGGCCCTGGTGCGGGGTGTCCGGCGTGCCCTCGTACATGACCTGGGTGGCGCCGTTGGCGAGCGGCCCGTAGACGATGTACGAGTGCCCGGTGACCCAGCCGACGTCGGCCGTGCACCAGTAGACGTCGGTCTCCGGCTTGAGGTCGAAGACGGCGTGGTGGGTGTACGCGGTCTGGGTGAGGTAGCCGCCGGAGGTGTGCAGGATGCCCTTCGGCTTACCCGTCGTGCCCGACGTGTAGAGGATGAAGAGCGGCTGCTCGGCGCCGAAGGCCTCGGGGGCGTGCTCGGCGGACTGCCGGTCGACGATCTCGTGCCACCAGACGTCACGGCTGTCGTTCCAGGCCACGTCCTGGCCGGTACGGCGCACCACGAGCACGTGTTCGACATTGCCCGCCTTGTCGGCGGCCTCGTCGACCGCCGGCTTCAGCGCGGACGGCTTGCCGCGGCGGTAGCCGCCGTCGGAGGTGATGACGACCTTGGCGTCGGCGTCCTGGATACGCGTGGCGAGCGCGTCCGCGGAGAAGCCGCCGAAGACGACGGAGTGGGCGGCGCCGATGCGGGCGCAGGCCAGCATCGCGACGGCCGTCTCCGGGATCATCGGCATGTAGACGGCGACCCGGTCGCCCTTCTGTACCCCCAGCTCCAGCAGTGCGTTCGCGGCCTTGGAGACCTCGTCCTTCAGCTCGGCGTAGGTGATCGCGCGGCTGTCGCCGGGCTCGCCCTCGAAGTGGATGGCGATCCGGTCGCCGTTCCCCGCCTCGACATGCCGGTCGACGCAGTTGTACGCGACGTTGAGCTCGCCGTCCTTGAACCACTTGGCGAACGGCGGGTTCGACCAGTCCAGCGTCTCGGTCGGCTCCTTGGCCCAGGTCAGCCGACGGGCCTGTGCGGCCCAGAAGCCGAGCCTGTCAGCCTTGGCCTGTTCATACGCCTCCGCCGTGACATTGGCGTTCGCTGCCAGGTCTGCGGGCGGCGCGAACCTGCGCTCTTCCTTGAGCAGGTTGGCCAGGCTTTCGTTGCTCACGACATCTCCCTTTCCCAGGGTGTCCGTTGTGTCCCAGGCCACAGCTCATCAGACCGGAGGGTGCGCTGACAAGGGCCGTTGGAAAATTGGTTTAGACCTTTGAGCGCGTCGAGGTCGGCGGCCCGGGTTCACTGGTACCCACGGACGCCGACCAGGCAGAGTTCAGTGCGACGCCCACCACGCGTACCGGCAGTCCCGCGGTGAACAGCCCTCTCGTCCGTCGGGCGATGACCGGTACGGGACGGGCGGCCACCGGAACCGGGGCCGCCCGTCCTCCACCGTCACGCCGACACGTCCGCCGCCTCCACATGGTCGAACAGCTCGTCCCCGCTCACCCCGGTGAGCAGATACGCCTGTGCCTCGCCCACGTGGAAGTACATCCCGTGCAGCTCCAACTCCCGCTTCCGCAGCGCCCGCGCCACCGACTCGTGCGCGCTCAGATGCTCCAGCTGCTGGACCACGTTGGTGAGAGACAGCTGCTCGACCGCGTCCGCGGGCGCCCGTCCGGCGAGCCGGGCCCATGGACGGCTGTCGTCGGCCATGCGCTCCAGGCTCGGCAGTCCGTGCCGCAGCCACCGCTTGAGCGGCGTCTGCGCACCCCCGGGCTCGGTGTTGAGCAGCGCCTGCATGGCTCCGCACCCCGAGTGCCCGCACACCGTGATGGACCGCACCTTCAGCACGTCCACCGCGTACTCGATCGCGGCCGCCACCGAGTCGTCGCCGCTCTCCTCGCCGGGCATCGGCACCAGGTTGCCCACATTGCGGACCACGAACAGGTCGCCCGGACCACTGGAGGTGATCATCGAGGTGACCAGCCGTGAGTCGGCGCAGGTGAGGAAGAGCTGCGCCGGGCGCTGCCCCTCACGGGCCAGCCGGGCCAGCTCGCCCCGCACCAGGGGAGCGGTGTTGCGCTGGAACGCGCTGATGCCGCGCGCCAGTTCATGTCCGCCGGCACTGGACGGACCGGTCCCGCCCGCCTTGACGAGGCCACCGGAGTCGCTCGGGTGTCCGCCGGACGGGGGCGTGGACCGCGGGTCCTCGCACTGGTGGTTGCGCCAGGGTGTCCAGGGGCGGCAGCGGCAACCCGCTGAGGCGGCGCGGTCGGTGAACCCGGTGTCGGCCCCGCTTCCGATCCCGAGTGCGGTGTGAGCGGCGGGGACGTCCCCCGGCTCGGCGATCCGGACCCCGGCGCGACGGCCGGTCAGCTCGACGCTGCCGCCCTGCGCGGTGTACGTGTTCTGCCAGTCCTGCAGTGCCTCGAACGCCGCGTGGTCCATGAAGGACCCGTCCAGTTCGACGACGACCCGGGCGCCGTGGGGCACCAGATGCAGGGCCCGGCTGAGGCGGGGCACAGCGAGGAACGTCAACTGCCCTCGCACGTGTACGTGATGGACTCCGTCCTGCTCCTCGTGGGTGATGCGGGTGCGGGCGAGGCGGTGCAGGGCGACGGCGACGGCCACGGCGATGCCGAGCACGACACCCTCCAGGACGCCGAGGAACACCACGCCGACGGTGGTGACGACGTAGACGAGGACTTCTCGGTGGCGGGTCACCGTGCGGATGTGGTGCAGGGACACCATCTGGATGCCGACGGCCATCACCAGGGCGGCGAGCGAGGCGAGCGGGATGAGCTCGAGCAGCGGGACCATCAGCAGCGCGGCGATCACCACGAGAACGCCGTGCAGCATCGTGGAGTTCCGGCTCACGGCACCCGCGTGCACATTCGCCGCACTGCGCACGGCGACACCGGCGACCGGGAGCCCGCCGAGCGACCCGGAGACGATGTTGGCGGCGCCCTGGCCGAGCAGTTCACGGTCCAGGTTGGAGCGTCTGACGCGGGCGGTCAGTCCGGGGCGGCCGGCGGCCATCTTGTCCACGGCGACCGCGCCGAGCAGCGACTGCACACTGCACACCAGGGTGGTGGTCAGCACGGCGGCGACCAGACCGAGCACGGGGCCTTCGGGGAGCCCGGCCAGGGCATGGCTGCTCCACGAGGGCAGGTCGACCCTGGGCAGCGTCAGCCCGGCGAGTGCGGCGGTCGCGCTGGCCCCGGCGACGGCGACGAGCGCGGCCGGGATCTTGCGCAGCAGACGGCCGGCCCGCCCGGGGATGCGGGGCCAGAGCAGCAGCAGGGCCAGGGTCAGCGCGCTCACCGACACGGCGGCGGGACGCACCTGGGCCAACTGGGCGGGCAGGGACTGGAGGTTGGCCAGGACGGAGCTCTGCGGAGTGCCGCCGAGGACGATGTGCAGCTGGGCGACGGCGATGGTGACGCCGATGCCGGCGAGCATGCCGTGCACGATGGCGGGGCTGACGGCGAGCGCGCTGCGCGCCACGCGCAGGCAGCCCAGGCCCAGTTGGGCCAGGCCCGCGAGGACCGTGATGGCACAGGTCGTCCGCCAGCCGTAGCGGTGGATCAGGTCGGCGGTGACGACCGTGAGTCCGGCCGCGGGGCCGCTCACCTGGAGCGGGGCGCCGCCGAGCCGGCCGGCGACGAGTCCTCCCACGGCGGCGGCGACGAGGCCTGCCTGGAGAGGCGCGCCGGTGGCGAGGGCGATGCCGAGGGACAGCGGCAGGGCGATCAGGAAGACCGCGATCGAGGCCGACACGTCGGCGCCCGCGACACGGAAGCGGCGGGGCCCGGACGGCGGTGGGCTGTGGGGTCGGTGGATGCGCTCGGCTCGACTCGGGTCGGTGGCGCGGGTGGGGACGCAGGCGGACATAGTTCCCGTCTCCTCCGGGGCAGCGCGGTCGCGGAACAGGTGGTCCCCCGCCAGGGCGGGGGGTCGGGTCGCGGCCGTGGGTCACGGCGTACAGCGGCGGGATGCATCAACGCTGGGTAAACGAATCGTAATTCAGAGTAAAGGCCAGGCATAGACTTTTCTGGCAAATGGCGCAATAGGTCACCCATCAGGGTGATGTGGATATTTCATCGGCTTGTCGTACTAATTCATTCCGGACCTCGTGCGAGCTTGACGGCGCTGTCGTTGGCCCCGAGAGAAGGAAGTAGGTGGGCGGAACATGGCCGCCACCCAGAGGATCGCCGCGGGCGCCGTGGTCGCCGCGCTCTGTGCCGCGTCGCTCGCCGGTTGCGCGCTCGGCACCGACGGTGCCGAGGAAGGGACCTTGGGCCCGCAGAAGGCGAAGCCGGCCCAGGCGCCGCCCAAGAGCGCGGTCCGCCTGATCGGCGACGGCTCCACCGCGTACACCGGGCTCCAGCCCCACCTGCCCCGACCCGAGCGCATGAAGCCCGGTCAGAAGCCCCCGCAGTTCGTGGTGTTCTCCTGGGACGGCGCGGGCGAGGACTCCCAGAAGCTGTTCTCCCACTTCCGCAAGGTCGCCAAGGCGAACAACGCGACGATGACCTACTTCCTCAGCGGCGTGTACATGCTCCCCGAGGAGAAGCGTGACCTCTACCGGCCCCCGCAGCACTCCCCGGGCCGCTCCGACATCGGCTTCAACGACGAGAAGGGCATCGCCGAGACCGTCAAGCAACTGCGCGGGGCGTGGCTGGAGGGCAGCGAGATCGGCACCCACTTCAACGGCCACTTCTGCGGCAGCGGCGGCGGGGTCGGACAGTGGTCCGTCGAGGAGTGGAAGGACGAGATCGCCCAGGCGAAGCAGTTCGTGAAGTCCTGGAAGACCACCACCGGCATGAAGAACGCGAGCCCGCTGCCCTTCGACTACGACAAGGAGCTCATCGGCGCCCGCACACCCTGCCTGGAGGGCCAGAAGAACTTCATGAAGGCCGCCCGTGAACTGGGCTTCCGCTACGACACCAGCGGGGTCAACGACCAGCTCTGGCCCAAGAAGAAGGAAGGCCTGTGGGACCTCTCGATGCAACTGGTGCCGTTCTCCGGCCACACCTTCGAGCAGCTCACCATGGACTACAACTTCGCCGTGAACCAGTCGGGCACGATGTACGGCGACCCGAACAAGCACGAGTTCTGGGGCGACCAGATGCGTGACAGCCTGCTCAAGGGCTTCCACCGGGCCTACGACGGCAACCGCGCGCCCCTGATCATCGGCAACCACTTCGAGTCCTGGAACGGCGGCACCTACATGCGTGCCGTCGAGGAGACCATCGAACAGGTCTGCAACAAGCCCGACGTGCGCTGTGTCTCCTTCCGGCAGCTCGCCGACTGGCTGGACGCCCAGGACCCGCAGGCCCTGGCCAGGATGCAGACCCTCGGCGTCGGCGAGGCCCCGAAGCAGGGCTGGGCGTCCTTCCTCTCGGGCCGCCCCGCCCCGGCCCCGAAGGGCGTACCCGGAGCGCCGGCGGCCAAGCCGTGAGCCCTGGGCGGTGAGCCGCGAGTGGTGAGCCCCGGGCGGTGAACCGTCAGGCGTTCATCACGACGCTCTCGCCCAGGACGAACCCGGGGTCGACCTGCGCCGCCAGGTCGGCCCCGGTGCGCTCGTTCCCCCAGGACTGGGCGTTCTTCAGGTGGAAGTGCACCATCTGGCGTGTGTAGCGCTCCCAGTCCCGCAGCTCGTACGTGGCGTCGACCGCGCTCTGCAGCCGGTGCAGGGAACCGCGGTTGACGTCCTCCAGGAGCTCGAACCGGGGCGGCCGGCCCTTCTCCATGGCGCGCACCCAGTCCGAGTGCCCGACCGTCACCAGCAGGTCGTCCCCGACCTCGGCGCGCAGGAAGTCGAGATCGTCCTGCCCCTGCACCTTGTTGCCGACGACCTTCAGGGCGACGCCGAAGTCGCGGGCGTACTCCTTGTACTGGCGATAGACGGAGACCCCCTTCCGGGTCGGCTCGGCGACGAGGAACGTGATGTCGAAGCGGGTGAACATGCCGGAGGCGAAGGAGTCCGAGCCCGCGGTCATGTCCACCACGACGTACTCGTCACGCCCGTCCATCAAGTGGTTCAGGCACAGCTCCACCGCTCCCGTCTTGGAGTGGTAGCAGGCGACCCCCAGGTCGGCGTCCGTGAAGGGGCCGGTGACCATCAAACGGACGCTGCCACCGTCGAGTTCCACCGGCCGGGCGCAGGCGTCGTACACCGGATTGTCCTCGCGCACCCGCAGCAGCCGGGAGCCCTCGCCCGGCGGGGTCGTCTTGATCATCGTCTCCGTGGAGGCGATGCGCGGGTTGGTGCCGCGCAGATAGTCCTTGATCAGCGGCAGCCGCTCGCCCATCGCGGGCAGTGCCGCGGCCGCCGCCTCGTCGAGACCGAGGGCGGCGCCCAGGTGCTGGTTGATGTCGGCGTCGACGGCGACGACGGGTGCGCCGGTGGTGGCGAGATGGCGGATGAACAGGGACGACAGGGTGGTCTTGCCGCTGCCGCCCTTCCCGACGAAAGCAATTTTCATGTTCACCAAGCGTAGTGGTGTGATAGCTGTACGTGGCAGGCGTGCGTGAAGAAGACCACTCCTTCGTGGGGTGTGCGCCGCGGTTGCGTAATGTCGTACTCATGAGTACGACAGGCGCGAACGCCGATCCGCTCGCCGCCCTGGGCTCCCTGCCCGGCGTGGCCGACTCCGTGGAGTCCGTGCGCAAGGCCGTGGACCGGGTCTACGGGCACCGGATCATGCGGCGCCGCAGCACCGCGGTCACCTCCGAGGCGGCCCTGCGCGGCGCCCGCGGCTCCGCGGCGCTGTCCGGCGCCGACTGGGCCCTCGAAGAGGTGCGCCGCCGCTCCGACTTCAGCGGCGACAACGAGGCGCGCGTCGTGGGCGCGGCGCTGAGGCTGACCGCCGAGGCGGGCCAACTGCTCTCCATCTGGCGGCAGTCGCCCCTGCGCGTTCTGGCCCGACTGCACCTGGTGGCGGCCGCGACCAACGGCGACGAGGTCGGGCGCCCGCGTCAGGTGGGCGAGCCGGTCGACGAGCCGCTGATCGAGCTCGCGGCGCCCGACGCGACGGAGGTGCACGGCCGGCTGGAGGGCCTGTCCGAGCTGATCATCGCGGGCGGTTCCGCCCCGGCCCTGGTGACGGCGGCCATCGTGCACGGCGAGATTCTCGCCCTGCGGCCCTTCACCTCCCACAACGCTCTCGTCGCGCGCGCGGCCGAACGCATCGTCCTGATCGGCAGCGGCCTCGACCCGAAGTCCATCTGCCCGGCGGAGGTCGGCCACGCCGAGCTGGGCCGGGCCGCCTATCTGGCGGCGCTCGACGGCTATGTCTCCGGAACCCCGGACGGCATGGCGGCCTGGATCGCGCACTGCGGCAAGGCGGTCGTGCTCGGGGCGCGCGAGTCGACGGCGGTGTGCGAGGCGCTGCAGCGCGGAGCGGCATAACTGTAGTTACAGAAAAGGCCCTCCATGGGGAGGGCCTGAACAGGGTTGCGGCGGTACGAGGTCTCGTACCGCCGCTGGCATGTTCACCGGGTTACCAAGCGTCCTCGAAATATTGCCCATCAGGTCGGGACTTTGCCCGTCACCTGGTGCGGCTGGCCCGTAATCGACGGGTCGACGTCGCGTGGGTGCCCGATTCTCATGCGCGGTCCGTGGGGCCAAATGCGTTATTAAGGTGATCCTTTCGGATGTCCTTGGTCTCGCGGGCCGTTGACTCCTTTGTACTCCAGGACCCGGGCAAGCGGAAGTCCTGGCTGCAGTTCTTTACTTTTACTCTCAAACGGTCACCAAAAGGGCGCGTTCTACGTCAGAGAACCGTCGCCCGGCGCCGACTGGCGTACCAGACGAGGCCCGCGGTGGCCGCCGCCGCCCCTATGGCCGCCGCCGCGACGAGCGCCGGACGGGACGGTGCGGAGAACGCGGGGAGCCGCTGCTTGAGCCGGACCGGCCGGTGGAAATCGAGAATCGGCCACCCGCGCGCGAGTGCCTCGCGGCGCAGCGTGCGGTCCGGGTTCACGGCATGGGGGTGACCGACGGACTCGAGCATCGGCAGATCGGTCGCCGAGTCGCTGTAGGCGTAGCAGCGCTCCAGGTCGTACCCCTCGGACTCGGCCAGCTCCTTGATCGCCTCGGCCTTGGTCGGGCCGTACGCGTAGTACTCCACCTCGCCGGTGAAGCAGCCGTCCTCGCCCACGACCATCCGGGTCGCCACCACCCGGTCCGCGCCGAGCAGTTCACCGATCGGCTCGACCACCTCGGCGCCCGAGGTGGACACGATCACGACGTCGCGGCCGGCGGTGTGGTGCTCCTCGATGAGGGAGGCGGCCTCGTCGTAGATGATCGGGTCGATGAGGTCGTGAAGGGTCTCGGCCACGATCTCCTTCACCTGTTGGACGTTCCAGCCGCGCACGAGTGCCGAGAGGTACTCGCGGGTCCGTTCCATCTGGTCGTGGTCCATACCGCCCACGAGGAAGACGAACTGGGCATATGCGGTACGCAAGGCGGCCCTGCGGTTGATCAGTCCGCCTTGGTAGAACGACTTGCTGAAGGTGAGCGTGCTCGACTTCGCAATGACCGTCTTGTCCAGGTCAAAGAAGGCCGCTGTGCGGGGCAAGGAGTGGTTTTCCACGACCCTGAGCATAGGCGCAGCCCATTCGGCGTAAGGTGGGGCGCGTGGGTTTGCCTGAGAAGGCTCTCGGGTACACCATGGAAGTCACGGATCGTTCGCGACCGTGCTAACCCGGCCCGGCTCCTCCCCCCCCGAGTCGGCCGTGGAGACGACCCCCACTCTCCCCCCCGGTGGGGGTCGTCGCACGTCCGGGTGCGTTTTCTCCCCTCCTTCTGTATCCCTGTACGGCTCTACGGCCGTGTCGAGGCGGCTGCGGCCGCCTCTTTCGCATGCCCATGATTCGTCACTGTGCGTAGCTGTCGCACTGCGCTGCGGAAGTCGTACACATGGCAGTGCGGGGGACGCCGGTATGGGTGACGGCGATATTCACAACGGCTGAGTTGTCCACAGTTATCGACCAAGATCCACAAGATTTCCGGCATCGCTGCACCGTGATTCCAGCGCGGCCCATCGGCACCGGCTCGATGGCCGGTTCCGGTTAGTCGGCCGCGTTCGGCCGGTTCCTATCGGCTGTTCATATGAAGGCCGGTCGCCGGTTCTTCACACGTTTGGGAATCGCGGGGCCCTGGAGGCCCTCGCGAGATGCAGCGAAGGGGGATGGGAAACGTGGCCGCAGCCGTCACACACGATCCGCTGCCCGCCGGAGGGCGACTGGGCGGACCGTTGATCGTCACCGAGGACCCGGTGCTCCTCGACGACCTGCTGCGCCTGTGCGCGGCGGCCGGAGCCACACCCGAGGTCCACCCGGGGGTGCCGCAACCGAGAGGACGCTGGGAGGCCGCACCGCTCGTCCTGGTCGGCGACGACGCCGCGCGGCGCGTGCGCGGAGCCGCCCGCAGAGGGGGAGTGGTCCTCGTCGGACGGGACCAGGACGACTCCGGGGTCTGGCGCCGGGCCGTCGAGATCGGCGCCGACCATGTCCTGATGCTGCCCGACGGGGAGCAGTGGCTGGTCGACCGGATCGCCGACGTCGTCGAGGGCGTCGGCCGGCCCGCCCTCACCGTCGGCGTCATCGGCGGCCGCGGCGGGTCCGGGGCGTCCACGCTCGCGTGCGCGCTCGCCGTCACCTCCGCGCGGGAGGGACTGCGCACCCTGCTTGTGGACGCCGATCCGCTGGGCGGCGGACTCGACGTACTCCTCGGCGGCGAGACCGCCGAGGGGCTGCGCTGGCCCGCGTTCGCCGCCTCGCGCGGCCGGGTCGGCGGCGGTGCCCTGGAGGAGTCGCTGCCGCAGCTGCACTCCCTGCGGGTCCTGAGCTGGGACCGAGGCGACTGCGTCGCCGTCCCGCCGCAGGCCGTCCGCGCGGTGCTCGGCGCGGCCCGCCGCCGGGGCGGCACGGTCGTCGTCGATCTGCCGCGCCGCGTCGACGACGGCATCGCCGAGACCCTCGCCCAGCTCGACCTCGGCATCCTCGTGGTCCCCGCCGAACTCCGCGCCGTCGCGGCGGCCGGACGGGTGGCCTCCGCCGTCGGGATGGTCGTACGCGATCTGCGCGTGGCGGTCCGCGGGCCCCACGCGCCCGGGCTCGACGACCGGGAGGTGGCGCGACTGCTCGGACTGCCGCTGGTGGGCGAGGTGCCCCTGGAGGCGGAACTGCTGAGGCCCCACGAGAGCAGGACCCCGCCGGGAGCCGGGCGGGGGCCGCTGGCGCGGTTCTGCAAGGAGTTCTGGGAGCGGGCGTTGGTGGAGGCCGCATGAGGATCTACTCCGACGAGGGCTCGGTGGTGGCCATGGCCGGTACGGCGCTCCCGGCGGGGCGGTCGGGTGGGGCGGACATGTCCCCGCACCTGCTCGACGGCGTACGGCAGTGGCTCGCCGAGAGCGGGGCCGAGCCGACGCCCGCGCGGGTGGCACAGGCGCTGCGGGAGCAGGGGCGGGTGCTCGGTGACGCCGAAGTCCTCGGAGCGGCCGAGCGGTTGCGCTCCGAACTGGTCGGCAGCGGCCCGCTGGAGCCGCTATTGGCCGACCCCCGGGTGACCGATGTGCTGGTGTCGGCACCGGACCGGGTCTGGGTGGACCGGGGCGGCGGCCTCGAACTCACCACGGTCGCCTTCCCCGACGCCGCCGCCGTACGACGGCTCGCGCAACGCCTGGCCGCGGTGGCCGGGCGTCGGCTGGACGACGCGCGGCCCTGGGCGGACGCCCGGCTGCCCGACGGGACACGGCTGCACGCGGTGCTGCCGCCGGTGGCCGTCGGCTGCACCTGTCTGTCGCTGCGGGTCGTACGGCCGCGCGCGTTCACGCTCGACGAGCTGATGGCGGCGGGCACCGTGCCGCCGGACGGGGACCGGGTACTGCGGGCGCTGATCGAGGCACGGCTGTCGTTCCTGATCAGCGGGGGGACGGGCAGTGGCAAGACAACGCTGCTGAGCGCCCTGCTGGGGCTCGTCGGGCCGGGCGAACGGATCGTGCTGGCCGAGGACTCCGCGGAGCTGCGGCCGGACCATCCGCACGTCGTACGCCTGGAGAGCAGACCCGCCAACCAGGAGGGCGCGGGCCTGGTCTCGCTCGAGGACCTGGTGCGGCAGGCGCTGCGGATGCGGCCGGACCGGCTGGTGGTCGGCGAGGTGCGCGGGCCTGAAGTGGTGCATCTGCTGGCCGCGTTGAACACGGGGCATGAGGGCGGCTGCGGAACGGTCCATGCCAACGCGGCGGCCGATGTCCCGGCCCGCCTCGAGGCGCTCGGCACGGCGGCCGGGCTCGACCGGGCCGCGCTGCACAGCCAGTTGGCGGCCGCGCTCTCCGTCGTCCTGCACCTCGCCCGTGACCGGAACGGGCGGCGCCGGATCGCCGAGGTGCATGTGCTGGAGCGGGATGCCTCGGGGCTGGTGCGGACGGTGCCGGCGCTGCGGTGGGGCGCGGAGGCGTTCGTGTACGAGCGGGGGTGGGAGCGGCTGCGGGGGCTGCTCGGCGCCGCGGGGGCCGACAGGGGGCGTGGTGATGAGTGAGGTGTCGACGGGGGCGGCGCTGGTGTGTGCCGGGGCGGCGGTGTGGCTGTCGGCCGGGTGGCGTTCCGGGGCGCGGCGAGCGGAGTTGCTGCTCGCGGGGGCCGGTGGGGCGGTCGGGACCGGGCCGCCGGTCTGGTGGCGACTGGCCGGTGGAGTACGGCGGTTGGGGAGCGAGTGGTGGTCGGTGGTGGCCGGACTGGTGTTGGCCGTGCTGGGGGCCTCGGTGCTGCCGCTGGTCGCGGGGGCGGCCGGGGTGCCGTTGCTGCGGCGGCTGCGGTTGGCGCGCGAGGCGCGGCGGGCCCGGGATCGCCGAGGGGACGCGGTCATCACGTTGTGCGGGTCGCTCGCCGGAGAGGTACGGGCCGGACGGCAGCCGGGTGAGGCCCTGTTGCGTGCCGCGCGCGACTGCGAGGGGCTGGGGGAGACGCAGCCGGCGGTGCTGGCGGCCGCACGCTTCGGCGGGGACGTACCGGGTGCGCTCGCGGGCGCCGCACGGCAGCCGGGGGCCGAGGGGCTGCTGGGACTCGCGGCGTGCTGGCGGGTCGCGGTGGACCGGGGAGCGGGGCTCGCGGCCGGACTCGAACGGCTCGAGGCGGCGTTGCGCGCGGAGCGGGACCAACGCGCCGACCTGCGCGCCCAGTTGGCGGGCGCCCGCTCCACGACGGTGATGCTCGCCGGGCTCCCCGCCCTCGGACTGCTCCTCGGCACGGCCCTCGGCTCCGACCCGCTGCAGGTCCTGCTGCACACCGGGCCCGGCCTGGGCTGCCTGGCGATCGGCGGCCTGCTGGAGGGGGCGGGGATGTGGTGGGCGGCGCGGATCGTGCGGGGAGCGGAAGCGGTGTGAGGACGGAATCGGCGTGGGGTTCGGAAAGGCGGGCGCGGTGAGTGCGGAAGTTGTCCACAGGCTGGGGGTGATCGCGGGCGCCGTGACGGTGCTCGCGTGGCTCGCCCGGTGTGCGGAGGGGACGCGGCGGGAGCGGCGGCTTCGGCGGCGGCTGACACGGCTGGTGGCCAGGGAGGTCGTGCCGGTCGGACCTCGGGGGAAGGCACGGAAGGTCGTGCGGCGCTGGTCGCCCTCGCTGGGCGCGGTGGCCGGCGGGTGGGTGCTGGTCGGTGGGGTCGCCGGTGTCGTGGTGGGGCTGGTCGTCGCGGTGGGGCTGTGGTGGTGGCGGGGCCGACAGGGCACCGAGGAGCCCGGGGAGTCGTACGACGTCGCGGAGGCGGTACGGCAACTCCCGCTCGCCGCCGATCTGCTGGCGGCCTGTATCGCGGCCGGCGCGGGTCCGGTGATCGCGGCGCGGGCGGTGGGCGAGGCGCTGGGCGGGCCGGTCGGGGAGGGGCTCGCGCGGGGTGCGGCGGAGGTACGGCTGGGCGGTCCGCCGGGCGAGGCATGGCGACGGCTGGCGTCGATGCCGGGTGCCGGTCCGCTGGCGCGGCTGCTGGAACGGGCCGATGTGTCCGGGCTCCCGGCGGCGGTACCGGTCGCACGGCTCGCGGCGGAGGCCCGCGCCGAGTGGACGCGCACCGCGACGGCACGGGCCCGGCGGGCGGCGGTCATGGTGACCGCGCCGGTGGGGCTGTGCTTCCTGCCCGCGTTCATCGCGGTCGGTGTGCTGCCCGTGGTGATCGGCCTGGCCGGCGGGGTGCTGGCAGGGGGTGGTCGATGACGGGACGGGCCCGGAGCGACGGCAAGTGACCGAACGACAGCAGTCAACACAAGCGACTCATACAGCGACTCATACGGGGGTTGAGATGTACAAGGCAGTGCGGGCACGGATGCGTGCCCTGGTGTGCGGGGCACGTGCGGCGCGGCGGGACGCGGGGATGGTCACGTCCGAGTACGCGATGGGGATCATCGCGGCGGTGGCGTTCGCGGCCGTCCTCTACAAGGTGGTGACCAGCGGAGCGGTCAGCGCGGAGCTGCAGGGCATCGTGAAGCAGGCACTCGATGCGCGGATGTGAACGAGGCCGCGCGGACCGGGGGTTCGTGACGGCGGAGTCGGCGGTGGTGCTGCCCGTGCTGGTGATGTTCGCGACGGCGCTGGTGTGGGGGCTGCTCGTGGTGGCCGCGCAGATCCAGTGCGTGGACGCGGCGCGCACGGGGGCCCGGGCGGCGGCGCGGCAGGATCCGGCAGACGCGGTCGTCGAGGTGGCCCGCGAGGCGGCACCGCGCGGTGCGCAGGTCACGGTCAGCCGGGAGGAGGAGCAGGTCCGGGTGGTGGTCGTGGCGCGGCCGCCGATGCTGGGACGGCTGCCCCTCGACGTGCGGGAGGAGGCGGTGGCGTCGGTGGAGGGGGCGGGCCCATGAGGAGGGGCTTCCCGTGGTGCCGGAGTTCTGCCTCGTGGCCGACCTGGGAGGAGGGGCTCGCGCGGCGGCGGGGTCTCGCCCGCGACCGGGGTTCCGCCACCGTCTGGAGCGTCGGTGCGATCGCCGTGCTGTGTGTGGTGTTCGGGGTCGTGCTCGCCCTGGGGCAGGCTGTCGTGGTCCGGCACCGGGCGGCCGGGGGCGCGGATCTGGCGGCGCTCGCGGCGGCGGACCACTGGGCGGAGGGCGGCGAGGGGGCCTGCGCCCGGGCGGAGCGGGTGGCCCGGGCCCAGGGCGCCCGGCTCGCGCGGTGCGTGATCGTGGGCGAGACCTCGGACGTGACGGCGACGGCGGGCCGGGGGCCGTTCGCTGCGGAGGTCAGGGCACGGGCGGGGCCGGCGGACCTGCCCCTTCCGGTATCGGCGGAGCTGTCGTCACCCGCGGAGCTGCCTCTTCCGGGACCGGCTGGGCCGCCCCCTCCGGCACCGGGTCCTGTCGAGCCGGTTCCGGCGGCTCCCCCTCCGTCTCGGGCTTCTCCTCCGGCGCCCCCCGCAACAGCACGGTGAGCAACCGCACCGCCCCCCTCTTGTGCAGCGGGTCGTTCCCGTTGCCGCACTTGGGGGACTGGATGCAGGACGGGCAGCCGGCGTCGCACTCGCAGGCGGCGATGGCCTGGCGGGTGGCGGTGAGCCAGGCGCGGGCGGTGTGGAAGGCGCGCTCGGCGAATCCCGCGCCGCCGGGGTGGCCGTCGTAGACGAAGACCGTGGGGAGCAGGGTGTCGGGGTGCAGCGGGATCGAGACGCCGCCGATGTCCCAGCGGTCGCACGTCGCGAACAGCGGCAGCATGCCGATCGAGGCGTGTTCCGCCGCGTGCAGGGCGCCGCCGAGGATCTCCGGGTTGATGCGGGCCTCGTCCAACTGGTCCTCGGTGACCGTCCACCACACCGCGCGGGTGCGGAGCGTACGAGGAGGGAGGTCGAGTTTCGTCTCGCCGAGGACCTCGCCGGTGATCAGGCGTCTGCGGAGGAAGGAGACGACCTGGTTGGTGACCTCGACCGAGCCGTAGCACAACCGGCCCTCGCCCCAGGGGACTTCGACGTCCGTCTCCAGGACGGAGACGGCCGTCGTGTCGCGGGCCACCGTCGAGTACGTCGGGTTCGCCTCCTCGACCAGGGCGACCGAGTCCTCCAGGTCCAGGGACCGGACGAGGTAGGTGCGGCCCTGGTGGAGGTGGACCGCGCCCTCGTGGACGGTCGTGTGCGCGGCGCCCGCGTCGACCGTGCCCAGGAGGCGGCCCGTGCCGGACTCCACGATCTGGACCGGGTTGCCGCCCCCGCCGCGGATGTCGGTGAGGTCGGCGGCCCGTTCCCGGCGGGTCCAGTGCCAGGCCTTGGTGCGGCGGCGCAGGAGTTTCGCGGCCTCCAACTGCGGGAGCAGGGCCGCGGTCTCCGGGCCGAACAGGGCCAGGTCGTCGTCGGTCAGCGGCATTTCCGCCGCCGCCGCGCACAAGTGCGGTGCCAGGACGTACGGGTTGTCGGGGTCCAGGACCGTCGACTCCACCGGCTGGTCGAAGAGGGCCTCGGGGTGGTGGACGAGGTAGGTGTCCAGGGGGTCGTCGCGGGCGACCAGGACGGCCAGGGCGCCCTGACCGGAGCGGCCCGCGCGGCCGGCCTGCTGCCACAGGGACGCGCGCGTGCCCGGGTAGCCGGCGATGATCACGGCGTCCAGGCCGGAGACGTCGATGCCGAGTTCGAGCGCGGTCGTCGCGGCAAGGCCCAGCAACTCTCCCGAGTGGAGGGCCTGTTCCAGGGCGCGGCGTTCCTCGGGGAGGTAGCCGCCGCGGTAGGCCGCCACGCGTCGGGCCAGCGAGCGGTCGATCTCGGCCAGCCGCTCCTGGGCGATGACCGCGACGAGCTCGGCGCCGCGCCGTGAGCGGACGAAGGCGACCGAGCGGACGCCCTGCACGGTCAGATCCGTGAGCAGGTCGGCGGTTTCGGCCGTGGCGGTACGGCGGACCGGGGCGCCCTTCTCGCCCTGCATCTCGGTGAGCGGGGGCTCCCAGAGGGCGAACACCAGTTCACCGCGCGGCGAGGCGTCGTCGGCCACCTCGACCACCGGGAGGCCGGTGAGGCGGCGGGCGGCGACCGAGGGCTCGGCGGCGGTCGCGGAGGCCAGCAGGAAGACGGGAGAGGCGCCGTAGCGGGCGCAGAGACGGCGCAGCCGGCGCAGCACCTGGGCGACGTGGGAGCCGAACACGCCGCGGTAGGTGTGGACCTCGTCGATGACGACGTACTTGAGCGACTTCAGGAAGGAGGACCAGCGGGGGTGGGACGGGAGGATGCCGCGGTGCAGCATGTCCGGGTTGGTCAGCACGTAGTTGGCGTACTGGCGGATCCACTCGCGTTCCTCGAACGGGGTGTCACCGTCGTAGACCGCAGGTCGAACTGAATTGCCCAGCGGTTGTGAAAGTTCCTTCACGGAACGCCACTGGTCCGCCGCGAGCGCCTTCGTGGGGGCGAGGTACAGCGCCGTGGCCCCGCGGCCGTTCGGGGCCTCCGAGCCGTCCAGGAGGGCCGTCAGGACGGGCGTGAGGTAGGCCAGGGACTTGCCGGAGGCCGTACCGGTCGCCACCACCACCGAGTCGCCGTCGAGGGCGTGCTCGGCCGCCTGTGCCTGGTGGGCCCAGGGGTGTTCGACACCCGCGGCCTGCACCGCGGCGATGACCTCCGAACGAATCCGGTCAGGCCAGACGGCATGGCGACCCTCGCGCGGGGGCAAGTGCTCCGTATGAGTGATGCGCGCAGCCCGACTCGGCCCGGAGGCGAGCCGGTGCAGGACCGTACCCGGTTCCGGCCGGGAGACGGGTTCCGCCGAGGATCGATCGGTTCGGTGATTCTTGGCCATCGGCACCGAGTGTGTCACTGGCGTGACGGACAATGGGACCAAGGCGTCGTGCACGCCTGCCGTAAGTGATTGAATGCCATCGCGGCTGGCGAACCGTCCTGGGGGCTTCAAGCCGAGGTGTCCCGCGGGACGACCGCTCGAGTAGCAAGGTGCTGGAGGATCCGTGGACCTGTCCCTGTCGACCCGAACCGTCGGCGATCGCACGGTCGTCGAGGTCGGTGGCGAAATCGACGTATATACCGCGCCCAAGCTGCGCGAGCAGCTGGTCGAGCTGGTGAACGACGGGAGTTTCCACCTCGTCGTCGACATGGAGGGCGTGGACTTCCTCGACTCCACCGGGCTCGGCGTACTGGTCGGCGGACTGAAGCGGGTGCGTGCCCATGAGGGCTCGCTGCGCCTGGTCTGCAACCAGGAGCGCATTCTCAAGATCTTCCGCATCACCGGTCTCACCAAGGTGTTCCCGATCCACACCTCGGTGGACGAAGCGGTGGCGGCCACCGACTGACCCACCGGCCCGGGCGCGGGAAAAGGACCGCTCCCGGGACGGCAGTAGTACATGGGGGTCCCGGCTTTCGGCAGCCCGGTCCCCCGACAGCACGCCCGTAGTTCCGAGGGGGATGCATGGCCACCGTTGAACTCCGCTTCAGCGCGCTGCCCGAGCACGTCCGCACCGCCCGTCTGGTGGCGGCGGCGGTGGCGCGCAGGGCCGGGGTGGACGAGGCCGTTCTCGACGAGGTCAGGCTCGCCGTCGGCGAGGCCTGCTCCCGTGCCGTCGGACTGCACCAGAACAGCGGCATCACCTCACCGGTGAAGGTGCTGCTCATCGAGGAGGAGAAGCAGTTCTCCATCGAGGTGGGCGACGAGGCGCCGCGCTCGGCCCCGGGTGACCGGGCGCCGGGTGGGGCCGCCGAGGACGTGGACGTGGAGACCGACGAGGACGAGATGGGCCTCGCGGTGATCAGCGGCCTCGTGGACGACGTGGAGGTCACCGCAGGGGAGCACGGCGGGTCGATCCGTATGACTTGGCCGACCACTCCGCCGGCCGCGACGCTTCCCTGATCTCACCGTCGTAGAAGACCTCGAGGGCCCTGCTCAGCAGGGCCCTTTCTTCTTTTCTCCGAATTCGTGAAAGAATTCACGATCAATCGCCCGATAATTCGATCAAGCGTCAATGCCTTTGGGGCATTAGCTCTTTCGGGTTCAGTGTGGTGACTCGATCATTTGCTGAAGAGCGTCTGAAGGCTAATTCCGTTTACCGCGCACTGTTTTGATCAGGTTCCGCTACCTACAATCCGTCCACATCTTGAGCTCAGCACAGGCGTCAAGGAGGACGAATGGCGGGGCTTTCTACCCCTCATCAGTTGGACCATCCCACTTCCCTCGCAGCCGCGGTCCTGACGGACGACAACCGGATCATCATCTGGGTGATCGCCGCCGTCGCACTGGCCGCGCTCGTGGTCGCGGGCATCCTGGTACGCCAGGTGCTCGCGGCGGGCGAGGGCACCGACAGCATGAAAAAGATCGCGACAGCGATCCAGGAAGGTGCGAACGCCTATCTGGCCAGGCAGATGCGCACGCTCGGCGTTTTCGCCGTGGTCGTGTTCTTCCTGCTCATGCTGCTGCCCGCGGACGACTGGAATCAGCGCGCCGGTCGATCCGTCTTCTTCTTGATCGGCGCGGCGTTCTCGGCGGGCACCGGCTATATCGGCATGTGGCTCGCCGTGCGCAGCAATGTGCGCGTCGCCGCGGCGGCACGGGAAGCGACCCCTGCGGAAGGTGAGCCGGAAAAGGATCTCACCGCCGTCTCGCACAAGGCAATGAAGATCGCTTTCCGCACGGGCGGCGTCGTCGGCATGTTCACGGTGGGGCTCGGTCTGCTGGGCGCCTCGTGTGTCGTGCTGGTGTACGCGGCCGACGCACCGAAGGTGCTCGAGGGCTTCGGCCTCGGGGCCGCGCTGATCGCCATGTTCATGCGTGTCGGCGGCGGCATCTTCACCAAGGCCGCCGACGTCGGCGCCGACCTGGTCGGCAAGGTCGAGCAGGGCATTCCGGAGGACGACCCGCGCAATGCCGCGACCATCGCCGACAACGTGGGCGACAACGTCGGCGACTGCGCGGGCATGGCGGCCGACCTCTTCGAGTCGTACGCCGTGACCCTGGTGGCCGCGCTGATCCTCGGTTCGGCGGCCTTCGGCGACGCCGGACTCGCCTTCCCGCTGATCGTGCCGGCGATCGGTGTGATCACCGCGATGATCGGCATCTTCGCGGTCGCCCCGCGCAGGTCCGACCGCAGCGGGATGTCCGCGATCAACCGCGGGTTCTTCATCTCCGCGGTGATCTCGCTCGTGCTGGTGGCGGTCGCCGTCTTCGTCTATCTGCCGTCGTCGTACGCCGACTTCAGGGGCGAGGGCGTCACCGACAGCGGCATCCTCGGCAAGGACGGCGACCCGCGGGTCCTCGCCCTCGTCGCGGTGGCGATCGGCATCGTGCTCGCCGCCGTCATCCAGCAGCTGACCGGCTACTTCACCGAGACCACCCGGCGTCCCGTCCGGGACATCGGGAAGTCCTCGCTCACCGGCCCGGCCACCGTCGTCCTCGCCGGTATCTCGATCGGCCTCGAATCGGCCGTCTACACCGCCCTGTTGATCGGCCTCGGCGTCTACGGGGCCTTCCTGCTCGGCGGTACGTCGATCATGCTGGCGCTGTTCGCGGTGGCACTGGCCGGCACCGGCCTGCTCACCACGGTCGGTGTGATCGTCGCCATGGACACCTTCGGGCCGGTCTCCGACAACGCGCAGGGCATCGCCGAGATGTCCGGTGACGTCGAGGGCGCGGGCGCGCAGGTGCTCACCAACCTGGACGCGGTCGGCAACACCACCAAGGCCATCACCAAGGGCATCGCCATCGCCACCGCCGTCCTGGCGGCGTCGGCGCTCTTCGGGTCCTACCGCGACGCGATCACGACCGGCGCGCAGGACGTCGGCGAGAAGCTGTCCGGCGAGGGTGCGCCGATGAGCCTGATGATGGACATCTCGCAGCCCAACAACCTCGTCGGTCTCATCGCGGGCGCGGCGGTCGTCTTCCTCTTCTCGGGGCTCGCGATCAACGCCGTGTCGCGGTCGGCGGGCTCCGTGGTCTACGAGGTGCGGCGGCAGTTCCGCGAGCACCCCGGGATCATGGACTACAGCGAGAAGCCGGAGTACGGCAAGGTCGTCGACATCTGCACCAGGGACGCCCTGCGGGAGCTCACCACGCCCGGACTGCTCGCGGTGCTGGCGCCCATCTTCATCGGGTTCACGCTCGGTGTCGGCGCGCTCGGCTCGTTCCTGGCGGGCGCGATCGGGGCGGGCACGCTCATGGCGGTGTTCCTCGCCAACTCCGGCGGAGCCTGGGACAACGCCAAGAAGCTCGTCGAGGACGGTCACCACGGCGGCAAGGGCAGCGAGGCCCACGCCGCGACGGTGATCGGTGACACCGTCGGCGACCCCTTCAAGGACACCGCCGGTCCCGCGATCAACCCCCTGCTGAAGGTGATGAACCTGGTGGCGCTGCTCATCGCGCCCGCGGTCATCAAGTTCAGCTACGGCGAGGACAAGAGCATCGGCGTACGGATCACCATCGCCGTGCTCTCGTTCCTCGTGATCGTCGGCGCGGTCTATGTCTCCAAGCGGCGCGGGATCGCCGTAGGGGACGAGGAGGGTGCCAAGAGGTCGGTCAAGTCGGCCGATCCCGCGGTGGTTTCGTAGGCGGTCATACGGGACGCCTGCTCACGGGGCGGGCGGGGGGCGCGTACGGACGCGTTCCCCGCCCGTTCCGTGTGTTCACGCCCTCCTCGTGAGCCTTCTCTCACTTGGTGCAAATGGCTTTAATGCGTCACTTAACGGACACCCCATCTGTGGATGTTCTCCATCTGCCGTGTATGTTCCGGGGCCGAGGAGCCATGGAAGGGACCAATCCGGTGAACAAGAAGCTCGCGGCCGCGCTGTCCGGCGGTGCGGTACTGGCAATGGCGCTGTCGGCATGCAGCAGCGGTGACGACAACAGCGAGAAGCTGGACGCCTGGGCCAAGGAGGTCTGCAGCGCGGTACAGCCGCAGGCCAAGAAGATCGAGGCCGCCAATACGGCGATCCAGAAGCAGACCTCGGACAACAGCACGCCCAAGGACGTCCAGAAGACGGACTCCCAGGCCTTCCAGGACATGGCCGAGGCCTACAAGGCGATCGGGGCCGCCGTGCAGAAGGCCGGCGCGCCGGACACCGGGGACGCCAAGAACGCCGAGAAGAAGCAGCAGGACGCCGTCAAGGAGCTCAACACCCTCGCCGCGTCCTACGCCTCCCTGCAGAAGCAGGTCGACGACCTCAACACCAAGGACCAGGCGAAGTTCGCCGACGGCCTCAAGGACATCGCGACCGCGCTCGACAAGCTGAGCACCACCGGCAACGACGCCCTGCGCACCCTCGAGGAGGGCGACGTCGGCAAGGCGATGGCGCAGCAGGAGAGCTGCAAGAGCGCGTCGGGCGCGCCGTCCGCCGCGCCGTCGGTCACCACCGGCTGACATCCACCCGTGCGTGATCCCGGCGCCGTAGGCATCGCCCGCGGCGCCGGTTCACAATGGGGTGGTGAGTAACGCCAGTCTTGCCCCGCTGCCCTCCGCCGACCGTCCCGACGTCGCCGCGCGTCTGAGGGACGCCCTTCTGGGCGCCTCCTTCACCGCCGACGGGCTGCTCGACCTCCTCGGTGCCCCCGCGTACGCGGCGCTCGCGCGCAGCGAGACCGTGCCCGCCCTGCGGGCGACCCGCGGGGACACGCCGCTGGAGGTGCTCGTACGGCTCTTCCTGTTGCAGCAGCCGGTGCTCCACGCGCACGTGGCGGGCGTGCTGCCCGTGGACGCGTGTCTGGAGAGCGGGTGGCTGGTGCGCGCCGGCTCGGACGAGGTCGCCGCGACCGTCGACGTACGGCCGTACGGCGGACCCGACGGCGAGGACTGGTTCATCGTGTCCGACCTGGGGTGTGCCGTCGGCGGGGCCGGAGGCATCGGCAGCCGGGCCGAGGGCGTCGTCCTGGGCGTCGGCGGTGCCTCCACGACCCTCGCGGGCATCACCGTCCGCGGGCCCGTCTCCGCCGCCCTCGACCTCGGCACCGGCTCCGGTATCCAGGCGCTGCACGCCGCGCGGCACGCCACGCGCGTGACGGCGACCGATCTGAACCCGCGCGCGCTGCACATCACCGGTCTCACGCTGGCGCTGTCCGGCACCCCGGCGGCCGAGCTGCGGGAGGGCTCGCTGTTCGAGCCGGTGAAGGACGGGGAGACGTTCGACCTGATCGTCTCGAACCCGCCGTTCGTGATCTCGCCGGGTGCGCGGCTGACGTACCGGGACGGCGGGATGGGCGGGGACGATCTGTGCCGGTCGCTCGTGCAGCAGGCGGGGGAGCGGCTGAACGAGGGCGGGTTCGCGCAGTTCCTCGCCAACTGGCAGCACGTGGAGGGGGAGGACTGGCAGGACCGGCTGCGGTCGTGGGTGCCGCGCGGATGCGACGCGTGGATCGTGCAGCGCGAGGTGCAGGACGTCACGCAGTACGCCGAGCTGTGGCTCAGGGACGCCGGTGACCACCGGGGCGACCCGGCCGAGTACCAGGCGCTGTACGACGCCTGGTTGGACGAGTTCGAGGCGCGCAAGGTGAAGTCCGTCGGGTTCGGCTGGATCACCCTGCGCAGGACGGGGGCCGCCGTGCCCTCGGTCGTCGCCGAGGAGTGGCCGCACCCCGTCGAGCAGCCGCTCGGCGACACCGTCAGGGCGCACTTCGAGCGCCTGGACTACTTGCGGGAACACGATGACGCCGCCCTGCTGGAGGGCCACTTCAGGCTCGCCTCCGAGATCGTCCAGGAGCAGGTCGGGCTGCCCGGTGCCGAGGACCCGGAGCATGTCGTGCTGCGGCAGAACCGCGGGATGCGCCGGGCCACCAAGGTGGACACGGTCGGCGCGGGCTTCGCCGGAGTGTGCGACGGCTCGCTGAGCGCGGGGCGGATCCTGGACGCGATCGCGCAACTGGTGGGCGAGGACCCGGTGTTGCTGCGGGACCGTACGCCCGCGCAGATCCGGCTGCTGGTGGAGCAGGGGTTCCTGGAGCCGGCGTGAGGCCCGATCCGCGTGACGTCCGAGGCGGGCGGGCACCCCTGAGGCTCATGTGTCTGATCTGGTGGGATTGCTCCTGAAAAGGTCTCCTGTCAGTGGCACCTGCGAAGCTACCTTCAAGAGACAGAGTGCACGCGTCCCCGGGGGAGGCGCGCTGTCTCGGGGGGAGGCGTGATGGCGGGGGATACGCCGGATCAAGGCGAAGGCAGGGTCATCAACGGGCGGTACCGGCTGCTGCGGTCGCTCGGCGCGGGCGGCATGGGCCGGGTCTGGCTCGCGTACGACGAGGAGTTGGCCTGCGAAGTCGCGATGAAGGAGATCGCGCTTCCGGAGGTGCCGATGGACGCGGCCGAGCCCGCCCAGCGCATCGCGCGGGCCCGCAGCGAGGCCCGGCACGCGGCGCGGCTGCGCGGCCATCCGCATGTGGCGACGGTGCACGACGTCGTGGTCCACGAGGGACTGCCGTGGATCGTCATGGAGTACGTGCCGGACGCGGTCGACCTCCAGGCGGTCGTACGGCGTTCAGGGCCGCTGCTGCCCGCCCAGGCGGCCCGCATCGGGCTCGCCGTGCTCGACGCGCTGACCGCGGGGCACCGGATCGGCATCCTCCACAGGGATGTGAAACCGGCCAACATCCTGCTGGCGTCGGACGCTTCGGGTGATCCGTACGCACGCGTGCTGCTCACCGACTACGGCATCGCGCTGCAACCCGAGTCCCGCGAACCCCGGCTCACCGCCACGGCGGGCATCCTCGGCACACCGGGCTACCTCGCCCCGGAACGCGCGCGTGGCGAGCCCCCGACGCCGGCCGCGGATCTGTTCTCGCTGGGCGCGACGCTGTACTCGGCCGTGGAGGGGCGCGGCCCCTTCGACCGGCACGGTGACTACGCCACCCTGACGGCGCTGCTGGGGGAGGAGCCGACGCCCGCGGTGCGGGCCGGTGAACTGGCGCCTGTGCTCCAGGGGTTGCTCGTGAAGGACCCGGTGCGCAGGTCGTCGCCGGAGACGGTGGCGCGGGGGCTGGAGCGGGTGGTGCAGGGGGCCTCGCCCGCGTGGCCCGCGCCGGCCGGTGCGGCGCCGGGGGGATTCGGGCCGCCACCCGCCGGGTTCGGGGCGGCGACACCCCGGACACCGGGTGCGCCACCGACGCCGAACACTCCGCAGACACCGCACACTCCGGGCGGCGTACCGCAGGGGGTGGGCGGTGCGGTGGGGGCGGTGACTCCGGGATCCGGGGGCTTCGGGACCGGAGGCCCGGGCACGCCTGCCGGGGCGCCCCCTTCGCAGTACGACCCCTGGCGGCAGGCCTCCGTGTCGCAGCAGTCGCCCGAGGCCGGCAACCCCTACACGCAAGGGCCCTACGCGAGAGGCGGCGCGCAGTCGCCCTCCACGGGCGGTGGCGGCCCCGCGGCGTCCTACGGCCCGTACACCGGCGGCACCTACGGCGCCGGCTGGGGCGCGGGCGGGCCGGGCGCCCCTGGCGGCGGACCGCCGCCTGCGTCGCCTTCCAAGAAGCGGCTCGCCGTCGTCGCGCTCGTCGTGGCCGCCGTGCTCGTCGTCGCCGGCGGCACCTGGCTGGCCGTCTCGCTGACCGGCGACGACGGTGGCGACGACACCGCCACCCCGAAGAAGCCGCCCACCTCCAGCGTGCCCAAGTCCTCGGCCCCGCCGACCGGACCGGTGCTGCCGTACGGCGATGTCGTCGGACTCAGCCAGCCGCTGGAGACCGGTGACTGTGTGCAGGCGGTCTGGTCGGGGACGCCGTTCAAATCGGTGCCGAACCTGGGCAAGGTGAGCTGCTCCGAGGACTGGCCGGACGGGCAGGTCGTGGCGGTCGACACCGCCACCGACGCCGCGGACGCGGCCGCCGAGGGCGCCGAGCGCTGTGCGAACCAGACGCGCGCGGTCGTCGACGCCCTGCCGGACGCGGCCGGCTACGCCGTCGTACCGACGAAGGAGGGCTTCACGGAGGCCAACAGCGGTACGGCATGTCTCGTACTCGGCCGCCATGCCGCGATAGGCGGTGAAGTCGGCCGGTTCCGCGACGAGGGCGCCAACCTGTGGGTCGGTCAGATGAGCGTCGGCGACTGCTGGATCTACGAGGAGGGCGACGACGGCTACAACGCCCCGCTCACCGATTGCGTGAAACCCCACACCGACCAGGTCGTGGGCGTCGTCCAGGCGCCCGCCGGCATGAACTACGAGAAGGGCGCAGACAACGCGACCAAGCTCTGCGGCAACAAATTCGAGTCGACCTGGGCACCCGGTTCCGAGCGGGCCGTGTTCGGCTGGGTCGCCGACGAGGACGACTGGAACCAGGGGTTCAAGAAGGCGGTGTGCACCGTGGGACGGACCGACAACGAGAAGACGAGCGGAAAGATACCCGTGCCCGGATCGGTCTGATCCCCCGGCCGTGAGCGGGGGCGCCGGGGCAGTCCCCAGCGGCGTCGGCCCCGCGTTCACCTCGGGTTCGCCTGGCCGCCGCCCGCGCGTGTCAACCTCCCGGGGCCGGACACGCGCGGCAGGGGCACAAGGGGGCAGGGGCGTCATGGAGAAGGGGCCGGCGATCTTCGCCGCGGCGGTGTTCGCCCTGTTCGGAGGCGGGCTGCTGATGTGGACCGCCGTCCGGCTCCGACAGCGCGAACCCGTCGCACACGGTGTGAACCCGGTCGCATCGGCGACCCTCGCGAGCCTCGCCGCCGTGGTGGCGCTGGGCCTCGGCGCATGGTGTCTCACCCGGATCTGAGGATCATGGAAAAGCCGAGGTCCCGGTAATCAGGAGGTCTCCCTCCGGTAAGGCTCGAAAGAGCCGGTGGGCACTCCGGGCGGCAGGAATGGCGGTAGTCGGGTTACCGTTCGAGTGGCCGTTGCGGGCTTTTCCCGTTTGACACGGGGGCGGGATGTACCGTCACACTCCGCAGCGTCACCATGACCCGACCCCGGGATGAAGGCGCCTGGGGAGGCCCCAAGCGTCGACCGGAGAGAAGAGCGAAGTTGTCCCCGACCAGCGAGACCGCAAAGGGCGGCCGCCGACTCGTCATCGTCGAGTCGCCTGCCAAGGCGAAGACGATCAAGGGCTATCTCGGCCCTGGTTACGTCGTCGAGGCGAGCGTCGGGCACATCCGCGACCTCCCCAACGGTGCCGCGGAAGTACCGGAGCAGTACACCGGCGAGGTCCGCCGGCTCGGCGTGGACGTCGAGCACGACTTCGCGCCGATCTATGTCGTCAACGCCGACAAGAAGGCTCAGGTCAAGAAGCTCAAGGAGCTGCTGAAGGACTCCGACGAGCTCTTCCTCGCCACCGATGAGGACCGCGAGGGCGAGGCCATCGCCTGGCACCTCCAGGAAGTGCTCAAGCCCAAGGTCCCGGTCAAGCGGATGGTCTTCCACGAGATCACCAAGGCCGCGATCCAGGCCGCCGTGGCCAACCCGCGCGAGCTCAACCAGAAGCTGGTCGACGCCCAGGAGACCCGCCGTATCCTCGACCGCCTCTACGGCTACGAGGTCTCGCCGGTCCTGTGGAAGAAGGTCATGCCCCGTCTGTCGGCGGGCCGTGTCCAGTCCGTCGCCACCCGGCTCGTGGTGGAGCGGGAGCGCGAGCGCATCGCGTTCCGGTCCGCCGAGTACTGGGACCTGACGGGTACCTTCGCGACCGGCCGCGCGGGGGACTCGAGCGACCCGTCGACCCTCGTCGCCCGCCTCCAGAGCGTCGACGGCAAGCGGGTCGCGCAGGGCCGTGACTTCGACTCCCTGGGCCAGCTCAAGGGCGCCAACACGCTCCACCTCGACGAGGCCAACGCCCGTGCGCTGGCCGCCGCCCTGGAGCAGACGCAGTTCGCCGTCCGGTCCGTCGAGTCCAAGCCGTACCGCCGCTCGCCGTACGCCCCGTTCCGTACGACGACGCTCCAGCAGGAGGCCTCGCGCAAGCTCGGCTTCGGAGCGAAGGCGACCATGCAGGTCGCGCAGAAGCTGTACGAGAACGGCTTCATCACCTATATGCGTACGGACTCCACGACGCTCAGCGAGACCGCTGTCACCGCGGCCCGTGCGCAGGTCACCCAGCTGTACGGCGCCGACTACCTGCCCTCGGCCCCCCGGACCTACGCCGGAAAGGTCAAGAACGCGCAGGAGGCGCACGAGGCGATCCGCCCCTCGGGTGATCGTTTCCGCACGCCTGCCGAGACCGGACTGACCGGCGACCAGTTCAAGCTCTACGAGCTGATCTGGAAGCGGACCGTCGCCTCGCAGATGAAGGACGCGGTCGGCAACTCCGTGACCGTGAAGATCGCCGGCACCGCCGCCGACGGCCGGGACGTCGAGTTCAGCGCCTCCGGCAAGACGATCACCTTCCACGGCTTCCTGAAGGCGTACGTCGAGGGCGCGGACGACCCGAACGCCGAGCTGGACGACCGCGAGCGCCGGCTGCCCCAGGTCAGCGAGGGCGACCGGCTCAGCGCCGAGGAGATCACGGTCGACGGGCACGCCACCAAGCCCCCGGCCCGCTACACCGAGGCCAGCCTGGTCAAGGAGCTCGAAGAGCGCGAGATCGGCCGTCCCTCGACGTACGCCTCGATCATCGGCACGATCCTCGACCGCGGTTATGTCTTCAAGAAGGGCACGGCACTCGTCCCGTCCTTCCTCTCCTTCGCCGTGGTCAACCTCCTGGAGAAGCACTTCGGGCGGCTCGTCGACTACGACTTCACCGCCAAGATGGAGGACGACCTCGACCGCATCGCGCGGGGCGAGGCCCAGTCAGTGCCGTGGCTGAAGCGGTTCTACTTCGGTGAAGGCACCGAGGGCGGGGCCGCCGTCGCCGGCAACGGTGACGGGGATCACCTCGGCGGTCTCAAGGAGCTCGTGACCGACCTGGGCGCGATCGACGCGCGCGAGGTGTCGTCGTTCCCGGTGGGCGACGGGATCGTGCTGCGGGTAGGCCGCTACGGCCCCTACATCGAGCGCGGCGAGAAGGACTCCGAGGGCCACCAGCGCGCGGACGTGCCGGAGGACCTCGCCCCGGACGAACTGTCCGTCGAGTTCGCGGAGGAGCTGCTCGCCAAGCCGAGCGGTGACTTCGAGCTCGGCGCCGACCCCGAGTCGGGCCACCAGATCATCGCGCGGGACGGCCGCTACGGCCCGTACGTCACCGAGGTGCTCCCCGAGGGCACGCCGAAGACCGGCAAGAACGCCGTGAAGCCGCGTACGGCCTCGCTGTTCAAGTCGATGTCGCTGGACACGGTGACCCTCGCCGACGCCCTCAAGCTGATGTCGCTGCCGCGGGTCGTCGGCAAGGACGCCGAGGGCGTGGAGATCACCGCGCAGAACGGCCGCTACGGCCCGTACCTGAAGAAGGGCACGGACTCGCGGTCCCTCACAGCGGAGGACCAGCTCTTCACGATCACCCTCGAAGAGGCGCTGGCGATCTACGCCCAGCCCAAGCAGCGCGGCCGGGCCGCCGCCAAGCCGCCGCTGAAGGAGCTGGGCGCGGACCCGGTCAGCGAGAAGCCGGTCGTGGTCAAGGATGGCCGTTTCGGGCCGTATGTGACCGACGGGGAGACCAACGCGACCCTGCGCTCCGGCGACAGCGTCGAGGAGATCACCCCGGAGCGCGGCTTCGAGCTGCTCGCCGAGAAGCGTGCGAAGGCTCCCGCCAAGAAGACGGCGAAGAAGGCGCCCGCGAAGAAGGCCCCGGCCAAGAAGGCGACGGCCGCCAAGACCGCGGCCAAGAAGACGACCACGGCCGCCAAGAAGACGACGGCGAAGAAGGCCACCGCCAAGAAGGCGGCGGCTTCGAAGGCCGCTTCGGAAGACTGAGTCGCGCCGCGGACCTTCACCTCGGGTTCGCAAAACGAACGCCCCGGCATCGGTTTGGTGTCGGGGCGTGCGCACGTTCGGACGGGCGCCGCAGGCTGTCGGTGCCGCCCGATAGGCTGAAAGCATGACGCGAGCCGAGCAGCCAACGGCCCACCAACCGGCCCCCGACGACGCCCTTGCCGCGGACTCCCGAGAGCGCGCCGTCCGCGCCCTGTTGCGCCGACCGCAGCTCAGGAGGCTGTGGAGCGCGCAGCTTGTGGGGGGTGTCGGCGACGTACTCGCCCTCCTGGTGCTGGTCGTCCTGGCCCTCCAGGCGGCGATCGCCGAGGGTTCCTTCGGCGGCGGCTACCGGGGCGTGGCGTTCGCAGTGGCGACCGTCTTCGGGGTGCGCATTCTGGCCACGCTGCTCTTCGGGGCGGTGCTGCTCGGCCCGTTGACGTCGCTCACCTCGCCGGACGGGCCGCTCGACCGCCGCTGGACGATGGTCGGCGCGGACGCCGTGCGCACGCTGGCGCTGATCGTCGCCCCCCTGTGGATCGACTGGACGCCGGACAACGCGCTGGCGGTCCTCCTGGTAACCGCCTTCGTGACAGGAGTCGCCGAGCGCTTCTGGACGGTGTGCCGCGAGAGCGCGGCGCCCGCCCTGCTGCCGGCCCCGCCGCCGGAGGGCGCGACCGTACGGCCGCTGCCGGACCACATGGACGCGCTGCGCCGACTGTCGCTGCGTACGGGCTTCGTGGCGATCCCGCTCGCCGCCGCCGCACTCGTCGCGGCCTCGCTGGTCAACAACCTTCTGGGCGCCGGGATCGACTGGTTCGCCCAGCACCAGGCGGCCCTCGCCTCGTATGTCGCGGCCGGTCTGTTCGCCGCGTCCCTGTCCGTGCTGACCTTCCTGGAACTGCCGGGCACCCGCACGCCGCGCGCGCGTTCCCCGCTGGAGGGCATGCGCCGCCCCAAGACGGGCACCGGCGTCGACAAGGGCCGCACCGGTGTGCTGCCGCTGCTGGTGCTGGCCTCCGCGGCCGTCGCCGGGGCGGTCGCCGCCGCCGTCGCCGTGGCCGTGCTGCACGCCAAGGACCTGGGCGGCGGCCCGGTGACGTACGGCCTGCTGGTCCTGGCGCTGACCGGCGGGGTCGTCGCCGGCATCCGTACGGCGCCCAAGGTGCTGGTCTCGCTCTCGCGGCGCCGGCTGCTCGCGCTGGCGATCGCCTTCACCGGCGTCGCGCTGCTGGCCGCCGGCCTCGTCCCGGACGTCACCACCGTCCTCCTGATCCTCGCGCTGGCCGGGGCCGGCGCGGGCGTGGCCGCCAACACCGGGCACACACTCCTGGACCAGGAGGCCGAGGACTACCGGCGCGGGCGCACGACCGAGCATCTGCACGCGGTCGTACGGGTCTTCGTCGCGCTCGGTGCGGTGATCGCCCCGCTGGTGGCCGCGCTGATCGGGCCGCACCGGCTGGAGAGCGGCAAGTTCGTGTTCGCGCACGGCGGCGCCGCGTTCACGCTGATGCTGATCGGCGCCCTGCTGCTGCCGGTGGCCGCGCTGGTGCTCGCCAAGGTCGACGACCGTTCCGGTGTGCCGCTGCGGCAGGATCTGCGGGACGCGCTGCTGGGCGGCGACGACCCCGTGACGGCGCCCGCGTCCTCCGGTTTCTTCATCGCCCTGGAGGGCGGCGACGGAGCCGGCAAGTCCACCCAGGCCGAGGCGCTCGCCGAGTGGATAAGGGCCAAGGGCCACGAGGTCGTCGTGACCCGCGAGCCGGGGGCGACGCCGGTCGGCAAGCGGCTGCGGTCGATCCTGCTCGACGTGTCCAGCGCCGGGCTCTCGCACCGCGCGGAGGCCCTGCTGTACGCGGCCGACCGCGCGGAGCACGTGGACACCGTGGTGCGTCCCGCGCTGGAGCGGGGCGCGGTCGTGATCTCGGACCGGTACGTCGACTCGTCCGTCGCCTACCAGGGGGCCGGCCGCGACCTGTCGCCGACGGAGGTCGCCCGCATCAACCGCTGGGCGACCGCCGGACTGGTGCCGAACCTGACCGTGCTCCTCGACGTGTCCCCGGAGATCGCCCGCGAGCGGTTCACCGAGGCGCCGGACCGGCTGGAGTCGGAGCCGGCGGAGTTCCACGCGCGCGTGCGGTCCGGGTTCCTGACGCTGGCCGCCGCCGACCCTGGGCGCTATCTCGTCGTCGACGCGGGCCAGGAGCCCGAGGCCGTCACGACCGTCGTACGCCACCGGCTCGACCAGCTGCTGCCGCTCTCCGAGCAGGAGATCCGCGAGCAGGCGGAGGCCCGGCGCAGGGCCGAGGAGGAAGCGCGCCGCAAGGCCGAGGAAGAGGCCGCGCGCAAGGCCGAGGAGGAGCGCCTGGAGCGCGAGCGCCAGGAGCAGCTGGAGCGGCTGCGCGCCGAGGAGGAGGAGCGCAAGCGGCGCGAGCTGGAGGAGGCGCAGCGCCGCGAGGCCGAACGGCAGGCGGAGGAGGCCCGGTTGCGGGCCGAGGAAGCGCGCAAGCGTGCCGAGGAGGAGCGGGTCCGGCTCCTCGCCGAGGAGAAGGCGCGGGCCGAGGAGGAGGCGCGGCGCAAGGTCGAGGAGGACCGGCGTCGCAAGCAGGCCGAGGAAGAGGCGCGGCTGCGGGCCGAGGCCGAGGCGCGGCGGGTGGAGAAGCAGCGCAAGGCCGAGGAGGCGCTGCTGCGGGCCGAGGAGGCACGACGGCTCGCCGAGCAGGCCGCCGCCGCCGCGGAGGCGGGTCCGAAGAAGCCGGCACCGCCCGCGGCCGCCCCTCCGGAGGCGCCGACCGTGCCCACACCGGTGGTGACGCCGACGAACGCGTCGGGCGGACCGGTGGAGGACACGGCCGTGCTGCGGCCGGTGCGCGACGACAAGGCCGAAGGGCCCGCCGACAACGAGGTGACGGCCGAGCTGCCCAAGCCGCCGGCCGGGGCCGCGGACGAGACCGCCGTGCTGCCTCCCGTCGTGCCGGGTGCGGCCGACGAGACGGCTGTGCTGCCGCCGGTGGTGCCGGGTGCCGCGGACGAGACGGCCGTGCTGCCGCCGGTGCCGGGTGAGGCTCCCGCTCATCGGGTGCCGCCGGGGTTCTTCCGGGAGGAGCAGGCGGGACCGGACGGAACCGAGGACCGTACGCGGGAGATGCCCCAGGTCGACGAGACGGGGGCGCCGCGACGGCGGGCCCGCTCGGACTGGGCCGAGGAGACACCGCTGGACGACCTGCCGTCGCTGGCGGACGAGCTGCTGGGCCCGCGTGACGATGACGAGTTCGGCGACGAGCGCGGGGGCCGGGGACGGGGCCGGGGGCGCCGGGGCTGAGGCAGCCCCCTCGTGCCCCCTCGGTCACCTGACGGAGCCCTGTTGTCAGTGCCGGCCCGCACAATGGATCCAGCACCCCCGACCGTGACGAAAGGGCGGCACCACCCATGACCGTCTGGGACGACCTCGTCGGCCAGGAGAAGGTGAGCGAGCAGCTCGCAGCCGCCGCTCGGGACGCCGACGCGCTCGTCACCGCGACCACCACGGGCACCCCGCCGCCCGAGGCGTCGAAGATGACGCACGCGTGGTTGTTCACGGGTCCGCCCGGAGCCGGCCGGACGCAGACCGCGCGGGCCTTCGCCGCCGCGCTGCAGTGCGTGAGCCCCGACCGGGCGCTCGGCGGGATCCCCGGGTGCGGGTTCTGCGACGGATGTCATACGGCGCTCATCGGCACGCACGCGGACGTCACCACCGTCGCCGCGGTCGGCACGCAGATCCTCGCCGACGACATGCGGGACACCGTCCGCAAGTCGTACACCTCACCGGCGACCGGCCGCTGGCAGGTGATCCTCGTCGAGGACGCCGAGCGGCTGAACGAGAAGTCGGCCAACGCGGTGCTGAAGGCCGTCGAGGAGCCCGCCCCCCGTACCGTCTGGATGCTGTGCGCCCCGTCCGTCGAGGACGTCCTGCCCACCATCCGCTCCCGCTGCCGCCACCTCAATCTGCGGACACCCTCCGTCGACGCGGTCGCGGACCTTCTCGTACGACGGGAAGGCATCGAGCCCGCCGTGGCCGCGACCGTCGCACGGGCCACGCAGGGGCACGTCGACCGGGCCCGGCGGCTGGCCACCGACCCCGCCGCGCGCGAGCGCAGGGCCGCCGTCCTCAAACTGCCGCTGCGCGTCGAGGACGTCGGCAGCTGCCTCAAGGCCGCCCAGGAGCTCGTGGACGCGGCCGCCGAGGACGCCAAGGCGCTCGCCGAGGAGATGGACGGCAAGGAGACCGAGGAGCTGAAGGCCGCCATGGGCGCGTCCCAGGGCGGTCGGATGCCGCGCGGCACGGCGGGGGTGATGAAGGACCTGGAGGACAAGCAGAAGCGGCGCCGGACCCGTACCCAGCGCGACAGCCTCGACCTCGCCCTGACCGACCTCACCGGCTTCTACCGCGACGTCCTCGCCCTCCAGCTCGGCTCCCGGGTGGCCATCGCCAACGAGGACGCCGAGGAGGCTCTTCAGCGCCTGGCCCGCGGCGGCTCCCCGGAGTCGACGCTGCGCCGCATCGAGGCGATCGCCGCCTGCCGGGACGCACTCGACCGCAATGTGGCGCCGCTGCTCGCCGTGGAGGCGATGACGATGGCGCTCCGAGCGGGCTGAGGCGCCGGCCCGCGGTACTTCTCACGATCAACAGAAGGTTGACCAGGTACCCCGTACGAGCCGGAAGGTGCACGGAAGGCAACCGAGCGGCTGCGCAGAGTTACTCTCGGCTGATGCACATCAGGCGCAATCCCCGCCCGGCACACCCGATCGCCCCGCCGCGTCACCGGCGTTCGCGCACCGGCGGTGCCCTTCTCGCCGCCGCCGCGCTGGTCGTGTCGGCCTGCTCCGCGGGGAGCGGTTCCCCCGGCTCGACCGCGGAGGCGGCGGTGCTGCCCGCGCTGCCGAAGGCCACGCCGGCCGCTCTCTCGCCGTACTACGGACAGAAGCTGAGCTGGCGCAGTTGCGGGGTGCCCGGTTTCGAGTGCGCCACGATGAAGGCACCGCTCGACTACGACAAGCCGGACAGCGGTGACGTCCGCCTCGCCGTCGCCCGCAAGAAGGCGACCGGCTCCGCAAAGGCGCTCGGCTCACTGCTGGTGAACCCGGGCGGGCCGGGCGGCTCGGCGATCGGCTACCTCCAGGCCTACGCCGGGATCGGCTACCCCGCCGAGGTCCGTGCCCGGTACGACATGGTCGCCGTCGACCCGCGCGGCGTCGCCCGCAGTGCGCCCGTCGAGTGCCTGGACGGGCGCGACATGGACGCGTACACGCAGACCGACACGACACCGGACGACGAGGAGGAGAGCGAGGAACTCGTCGCCGCCTTCCAGAAGTTCGCGGAGGGATGCGGCGCCGACTCGCCCGAGCTGCTGCGCCATGTGTCCACCGTCGAGGCGGCGCGGGACATGGACATCCTGCGGGCGGCGCTGGGCGACGAGAAACTGACGTATGTCGGGGCGTCGTACGGAACGTTCCTCGGGGCGACGTACGCGGGCCTCTTCCCGGACCGGGTGGGCCGGCTGGTCCTGGACGGCGCGATGGACCCGTCCCTGCCCGCGCGGCGCACGAGCCTCGACCAGACGGCGGGGTTCGAGACGGCGTTTCAGTCCTTCGCGCGGGACTGTGTGCAGCAGTCGGACTGTCCGCTGGGCACGAAGGCGGGCGAGGTCGGCCCCAACCTCAAGGCGTTCTTCGAGAAGCTCGACGCCCGGCCGATCCCCACCGGAGACGTGGACGGCCGCAAGCTCGGCGAGTCCCTCGCCACCACCGGGGTCATCGCGGCGATGTACGACGAGGGCGCCTGGGCGCAGCTGCGCGAGGCACTGGCCTCGGCGATGAAGGAGAACGACGGCGCGGGGCTGCTGTTCCTCTCCGACAGCTACTACGAGCGGGACGCCGACGCCCGCTACTCGAACCTGATGTTCGCCAACGCGGCGGTGAACTGCCTGGACCTCCCCGCGGCGTTCAACTCACCGGACCAGGTGCGGGACGCGTTGCCCGAGTTCGAGAAGGCGTCCCCGGTCTTCGGCGAGGGCCTGGCCTGGGCCTCGCTGAACTGCGCGTACTGGCCGGTCGGGGCGACGGGTGAACCGCATCGCATCACCGCGAAGGGCGCCGCCCCGATCGTGGTCGTCGGCACCACCCGCGACCCGGCCACCCCCTACCGCTGGGCCCGCGCCCTGGCCGCCCAGCTCTCTTCCGCCCGCCTCCTCACCTACGAGGGCGACGGTCACACCGCCTACGGCCGCGGCAGCGTCTGCATCGACTCCACCATCAACGCGTACCTCCTCCGGGGGACCCCGCCCACCAAGGGAAAACGCTGCTCATAGACCCTCCGCAGCTGAGTCCCCCCGCCCCGGAATCCCGGCCTCCGGGGCGGGTACGGAGCACCCTCGGAAACTGTGTAGACTTACCGACGTTGCTGATCGCACCATGGTGTGGACGGCGCGCCGCCTTAGCTCAGATGGCCAGAGCAACGCACTCGTAATGCGTAGGTCTCGGGTTCGAATCCCGAAGGCGGCTCTGTAGAAGCCCTGGGACTCACTCGCCGTGACCTGGGGCTTTTGCTTTTGATGGATGCGGCGGCGCCGCTGGGCGCGTGTCCCAGTGGCGCGTAGGCCTCGGGTTCGAATCCCGACGGCGGCTCTTCCTGGGACCAGGTCAGATCCATTCTGACCTGGTCTTTTCTGTTGCCCTGGCGCGAACTGCGCGTGCGGGGCATCCAGTTCGCCGGTCGAGACACAGGTCTCCGGTAGGCGGCTGTGGCTTTTGGGCGATATACAGTCATTTGGGTAACGAGCTTGCCGGCAGGCCCGATTCTGTGGAGTCCCCGATGACGTCGATGAGCCGCCTGTCATGAGGCCCCACCCGGCGCGGGGGCGGATCACGGCGCTGGACGCCTATGACATCCGGTTTCCCACGTCGCGTCGGCTCGAGGGGTCGGACGCGATGAATCCCGACCCGGACTATTCGGCGGCGTATGTGATCGTCCGGACCGATGCCGGGGACGGGCTGGAGGGGCACGGGTTCTGCTTCACCATCGGCCGGGGCAACGAGGTCGAGGTGGCGGCGATCAAGGCGCTGCGCCCCCATGTGGTGGGGCTGCGGCTGGGAGAGGTGCTGTCCGACCTCGGCGGGTTCTGCCGCTCCCTCGTCGGTGACAGTCAGCTGCGCTGGCTGGGGCCCGAGAAGGGCGTGGTGCACATGGCCATCGGGGCCGTGGTGAACGCCGTATGGGATCTGTACGCGAAGCGGGAGGGCAAACCGCTGTGGAAGCTGCTGGCTGATCTGGAGCCGGAGCAGGTGGTCGCGTTGATCGACTTCCGCTATCTGGAGGACGCGCTGACCCCGGATGAGGCGCTGGGGATTCTGCGGCGGGCGCGGGGCGGGAGGGAGGAGCGGGAGGCTCGGCTGCTCGCCGAGGGGTATCCGGCGTATGCCACGTCCCCGGGCTGGCTCGGTTACCCGGACGGCAAGGTCGCCCGGCTGGCCCGGGAGGCCGTGGACAGCGGGTTCCGGCAGATCAAACTCAAGGTCGGCGCCGACCTGGCCGACGATGTGCGGCGGTGCCGTACCGCGCGGGCGGCGATCGGCCCCGGGGTGCGGATGGCGCTGGACGCCAATCAGCGCTGGGGGGTCGAGGAGGCGGCCGGATGGGTCCGGCGGCTGGCGGAGTTCGACCCGTACTGGATCGAGGAGCCGACCAGCCCGGACGACATCCTCGGTCTCGCGAGGATCCGCCGGGACGTGGCGCCGGTGCCGGTGGCGACGGGCGAGCACGTGCACAACCGCGTGATGTTCAAGCAGCTCCTCCAGGCGGACGCGATCGACTTTCTGCAGCTGGACGCCTGCCGGGTCGGGGGAGTCAACGAGAACCTGGCGATCCTCCTGCTCGCGGCCAAGTTCGGGGTCCCCGTGTGCCCGCACGCGGGCGGGGTGGGGCTGTGCGAGCTCGTGCGGCATCTGGCGATGTTCGACTGGCTGGCGGTCTCCGGCACCGTTCAGGACCGGGTCATCGAGTACGTGGATCATCTGCACGAGCACTTCCTCGACCCGGCCGTGATCGTCCGCGGGCGGTACGCGGCCCCGACCGCCCCCGGTTTCAGCTCGGAGATGCGGCCCGAGTCGCTCGCCGCGTACGCGTTCCCCGGTGGCGCCGTCTGGCAGGTTCCGTACGGCCCGCCCCCGGCCGAGGGAGCTCCGGCATGAGCAACGGGGAGGAGTTCCGGGGGCTGGCGGCGGTCGTCACCGGCGGTGCGTCCGGGATCGGTCTGGCCACCGCCGAGACCCTGGCCGCGCGGGGGTGCCGGGTGGCGGTGCTCGACCGGGTTCCGGGACCCGCTTGGCTGCACCCCGTACAGGCCGATGTCAGGGACGCCGTAGCGGTGGCCGACGCGGTGAGCCGGGTGGCGGACCTGTTCGGAGGCCTGGACGTGCTGGTCAACAACGCCGGGATCGGCGCCCGGGGCACCGTCGAGGACAACCCGGACGACGAATGGCACCACGTGCTGGACGTCAACGTGCTCGGCATCGTCCGCACCAGCCGGGCGGCACTGCCGTATCTGCGCCGGTCCCGCAGCGCGGCCATCGTCAACACCTGCTCGGTCGTGGCGCTGGCCGGGCTGCCGCAGCGGGCGCTGTACGCGGCGAGCAAGGGCGCGGTGCTCGCGCTGACCCTGGCGATGGCCGCCGACCACATCGGCGAGGGCATCCGGGTCAACTGCGTCACCCCGGGCACCGTGGACACCCCCTGGGTGCGCCGGCTGCTCGAACACTCCGACGACCCGGAGGCCGAACGCGCCGCGCTCATCGCCCGCCAGCCCGCCGGCCGCCTGGTCACCGCCCAGGAGGTCGCGGACGCCATCGCGTATCTCGCCGGGCCGCTGGCGGGCGCCACCACCGGGACGGCGCTCGCCGTGGACGGAGGGATCCAGGGCATCCGCCGACATCCGGACTCCTTCCACTGACACGGCCTTCTCCTGGCACGACCCTCCACTGACCCACTGACCCACTGACCCACTGACCCACTGACCCACCGACCGACCGGCCACTGACCACCTACTCGGAGCCGAGCACCATGAAGCGACGCATCGCCGCTGTCGGAACAGCCCTCGCACTCTGCTGCGGGCCGGCCGTCACCGCCTGCGGTGGGGGCACGAGCAGCACCACCGACTCCGCTTCGGGCCAGGTGGGAGTGGTCCTGCCGCTGCTCACCTCACCGTTCTGGGAGGCGTACGACTCCTACATCCCCGAGCAGGCCGCCGCCCAGGACGTCCGTGTGCTGCAGACGGTGAACTCCGACTCCGACCCGGGCAAACAGATCACCGACATCCAGAATCTGCTCGCCCAGGACGTGCGGGGTCTGGTCGTCTCGCCGCTGGACTCCGCGGCGATCGTCGCCGGGCTGAATGCCGCGCAGCGCAAGGACGTGCCGGTGGTCGCCGTCGACGTGGCGCCGGACAAGGGCACGGTCGCGATGGTGGTCAGGGCCGACAACCGGGCCTTCGGGGAGAAGGCATGCCGGCGAATCGGCGACGCGGTGAAGACGGGCAAGGTCGTACAGATCCAGGGCGACCTGGCATCCGTCAACGGGCGGGACCGGTCGGAGGCGTTCAGCGCGTGCGTCAAGAAGAACTACCCGGGCATCAAGGTGCTGGACATTCCCGCAGGGTGGAAGGCGGAAAGGGCGGCGGCCGGTCTGGAGGCGCTGTACACCGCCAACCCCGACATCAAGGGGATCTACCTGCAGTCCGGCGGTGTGTACCTGGCCCCCACGCTGAGCACGCTGCGGCGGCACGACGCGTTGGTGGCGGCCGGCGGTCCAGGGCACATCGTGATCGTCTCCAACGACGGCATCCCGCAGGAGCTGGACGCGATCCGCAAGGGACAGATCGATGCGACCGTCTCCCAGCCCGCCGACCAGTACGCCAAGTACGGCATGTACTACATCAAGCGGGCCATGGAGGGCGAGACCTTCCATCCGGGCCCGACCGACCACGACAGCACCGTCGTCCGGCTGCCCGGCGGAATCCTGGAGGACCAGCTCCCGGCACCGCTGGTGACCGAGCACAACGTCGACGACGCGTCCCTGTGGGGCAACCGGATCGGCAAGAGCTCCTGACCCCCGGCAGACCACCTCTCCGGGCCCTCAGGAAAGCGAGACCGCGATGAACCGGACGCCACCGACCGACCCCCGCGCCGAGGGCACCGGCCGCCGCGCGGTGGCCGAGGCGCACGGGATCCACAAGCGCTACGGGCCCACCGTGGCCCTGGACGACGCGCGGATCACCGTCCGGGCCGGTGAGTCGCACGCCCTGGTCGGCCGCAACGGGGCCGGCAAGTCGACCCTGGTGGGCATCCTGACCGGCATGCAGCGGCCGGACCGCGGCGTCGTCCTGTTCGACGGCGAACCCGCGCCTGCCCCGGCGGACCGCGAGGCGTGGCAGCGGCGGGTCGCCTGCGTCTACCAGCAGTCGACGATCATCCCGGATCTCACGGTCGCCGAGAACCTGTACGTCAACCGGCAGCCCACGGTCCGCGGCCACGTGATCAGCTGGCGGCGGATGCGCGCGGCGGCCCGCGAACTGCTGGGCGAATGGGGTGTGGAGGTCGACGAGAACGTGCCGGCCGGCCGGCTCACCGTCGAGGACGCCAAGATGGTGGAGATCGCCAGGTCGATCTCCCGCGGCACCCGGTTCATCATTCTGGACGAGCCGACCGCCCAGCTGGACAGCCGGGCCATCGACCGCCTGTTCACCCATGTCCGGCAGCTGCAGCGGGCCGGGATCACCTTCCTCTACATCTCCCACCATCTGGAGGAGGTCTACGCCGTCTGCCAGGCCGTCACCGTCTTCCGCGACGCCCGCTGGATCACCACGGCGCCCGTGGGCGAGCTGGGCAGGACCGAACTCGTCGAGGCGATGACCGGAGGGCGGGGCACGGCCGCGGTCCCCGGCTCCGGCACGGTCCGGTCGCGGGCGGCGGACGCGCCCGTGGCCGTACGGGTGGACCGGCTGAGCGGCCCGCACTTCACGGACGTCAGCTTCACCGTCCGTTCCGGGGAGACGGTGGGGCTGGCCGGGCTCGCGGGCTCCGGGAGCCACCAGGTCGGCGAGGCGCTGGCCGGGCTGTACCGGCCCGACAGCGGGCGGATCGAGGTCCTCGGCCGTCCGACGCGGCCGGGCAGCGTCCCCTCGGCGCTCGCGGCGGGCGTGGGCTGTGTCCCGCGCGACCGGCACCATGAGGGGCTCGTACCGCACCTGTCGGTGGCCGAGAACGCCTCGCTGAGCATCATGGACCGGCTGGGGCGCCTCGGTGTGATCTCGCGCCCGGCCCGGGACGCCTTCGCCCGGCGGACGATCACCGGTCTCGACATCACGACGGACGGCCCGGACCAGCCGGTCAAGGACCTGTCGGGCGGCAATCAGCAGAAGGTCGTCATGGGCCGGGCGCTGGCCGCCGACCCGGCGGTCCTGGTGCTCATCAACCCGACCGCGGGTGTCGACGTGCAGTCCAAGCGGGCGCTGCTGGCGGTCGTCGACCGGGCCAGGGCCGCGGGACGCGCGGCACTCGTCGTCTCGGACGAGCCGGCGGACCTGCGGAGCTGCGACCGCGTCCTGGTGATGTTCAACGGCTCTCTCGCCGCCGAGTACTCCGTCGGCTGGACCGACGAGGAACTGGTGGCCTCGATCGAAGGGGTCGGCACCGGCCATGAATGACACCGCGCCGAACGGCCGGACCGACGGCCCGGCCCATGGCCCTACGAAAGGCGGCCCGGCGAAAGGCGGCCCGGCGCCCGGCACCGCGGTCCGCCGCCCCGTCCGCACGATCGCCCTGGGCCGGGTCCGTGACCTCGCGCTGCTGCCCGCGGTGCTCCTGCTGCTGGTCATCGGCGCGGTCAGCAACGAGAGCTTCCTGGAGCGGGACAACCTGCTGAACGTGCTCAGCGCCTCCTCGGCGCTCGGACTGCTGGTGCTCGCCGAGGCGATGATCCTGATCAGCGGCAAGATGGACCTCTCGCTGGAGTCGATCGCGGGGCTCGCCCCGGCGCTCGGCTTCATGGCCGTGATCCCGGCCGCCTCGGCGGGGTTCGGCAGCGAACTGCCGACCTGGTGCGGCCTGCTGATCATTCCGCTCATGGGGGCGATGATCGGGGCCGTGAACGGTCTGCTGATCGTCAAGCTCCAGCTCAACGGCTTCATCGTGACCCTGGCGATGAACATCGTGCTGCGTGGAGTCCTGGTCGGCATGGTGTCCGGCAAGACCCTGTTCGACGCCCCCGACGCGTTCCTGGCTCTCGGCTCCGACACCTGGCTCGGCGTCCCCGTCTCCGTGTGGGTGACCGGCGTCTGTTTCGCCGGCGCCGGGTGGGTGCTGCGCCACCACCGGCTGGGACGCGCGGTGTACGCGGTGGGCGGCAACGCACCCGCGGCGCGGGCAGCGGGCATCCGGGTCGAACGGGTGGCCTGGGGGGTCCTGGTCATCGGCGGGACCCTGGCCGCGGTGGCCGGCCTGGTGATCGCCGGGCGGGTCGGGGCGATCAACGCCAATCAGGGACAGGGCCTGATCTTCACCGTGTTCGCGGCCGCCGTCATCGGCGGCATCAGTCTGAGCGGCGGCAGGGGATCCCTGGCCGGGGCGTTGCTGGGCGTCCTGCTGCTGGGCATGCTGGAGAACCTGCTCACCCTGGCCCAGGTGTCGTCCTTCTGGATCCAGGCCATCTACGGCGCGATCATCCTGGTGGCGCTGATGATCGCCCGGCTCATCACCGGCGAGGGCCAGGAGTAGCGCGGGCCGGGAGGGGTCCGGGAGCGCTCCGGAAGGAGCAGTGCCGGGGGCTACGCCATAGAATGAGCCATATGCCACCCTCCAGATGGGACGGCTGACATGAAGGTCCCCAAGGAGGTCGCACCGGACGGACCGCATGGACCGTTCGAGATGGCGAATGTGGCTGCCGCGGTGATCGACGCGAAGGGCACGGTCATCGGCTGGACAGGGGCCGCCGAGCGGCTCCTGGGATACCGCGCGGCGGACATCCTCGACCGCTCCGCCGCCACGCTGCTGGCCCGGTCCGAGGACGCGTCACGAGCGGCCGAGGTCGCCGAGCAGTGCGGGAGCCGGGAGAGCTGGGTCGGCCTGGTGGGCGCCCGGCACCGTGACGGCCGCCGCCTCGAGGTGGGACTGCGGGTGACCGCGATGTCCGACACCGACGACCGCAAGGCCTGGCTCGTATCGGCGATCGACGTGTCGAAGGCTCCGACCTGGGCGGTCAGCGGGGAGGTGCTGGAGGCCTTCCTCACCCGCTCCCCGCTCGGCATGGCCATGCTCAGCCCGGACCTGCGGTACGTGTGGATGAACGACACCCTGGAGCGCTACGGCGGTGTGCCGCGCGAGGAGCGGTTCGGGCACCGGATGTCGGACTCGCTGCCAGGGCTGAACACCGAGGTGCTCGAAGCGAAGATGCGGCAGGTGCTGGAGACCGGCGTGCCGGTCATCGACTACGAGTACCGGGGCTGGACCTGGGCGGATCCGCACCAGGAACACGCGTACTCCACGTCCTTCTTCCGGCTCGACGCCCCGGACGGCAACCCGCTGGGCGTCTGCTACATGGGCATGGACGTCACCGACCGATGGCGGGCCCGCGAGCGCCTGGCCCTGCTCAGCGAGGCCAGCGCCTGTATCGGCGGCACGCTGAACGTGATGCGGACCGCCCAGGAGCTGGCCGACTTCTCGGTACCGCGGCTCGCCGACTTCGTGACCGTCGATCTGCGGGAAGCGGTGCTGCACGGCGACGAACCCGGCTCGGGGCCGGCCGGCAGCACGTTCCTGGTACGGCGTGCCGGACAGCAGTCCATCCACGAGGGCTGCCCGGAGTCGGTGGTCACCACCGGCGACTCGATCGACGCACCCGAGTCCTCGCCGTACTACGAGACCATGGTCAACGGCAGGGCGGTGCTGGAACCCGTCCTGGACCCCGCCACCGCCCCGTGGATCGGGCAGGACCCGGCACGGGCCAAGAGCATCGCGGAGTTCGGGATGCACTCGGTGATGTGGGTGCCGCTGTCCGCGCGCGGCACCGTGCTGGGAGTGGCGACCTTCATCCGCACGGAGCATCCGCAGCCGTTCGAGGAGGACGATCTGCTCCTCGCCGAAGAGCTGGTCGGCCGGGCCGCGGTGTGGGTGGAGAACGCCCGCCGCTACACCCGTGAACATGCCGCGGCGCTGGCCCTGCAACGGAGTCTGCTCCCGCAGGGGCTCAACGGCGGGACCGCCATGGAGGTGGCCTCGCGCTATCTGCCGGCCGATGCCCGGGGCGGGGTGAGCGGCGACTGGTTCGACGTGATCCAGCTGTCCGGCGCCCGGGTCGCCCTGGTCGTCGGTGACGTCGTCGGGCACGGTCTCAACGCCGCGGCGACCATGGGCAGACTGCGTACCGCCGTACAGACGCTCGCCGACATGGACCTGCCGCCCGACGAGCTGCTGGCCCACCTGGACGACCTGGTGATCCGCCTGACGGAGGAGAAGGGCGGCGACGACGAGCCCATCGCCACGGCGGTACTGGGCGCCACCTGCCTCTACGCCATCTACGACCCGGTCACCCAGCTGTGCACCATGGCCCGGGCGGGACATCCGCCGCCCGCCGTGGTCACCCCCGGCGGCAAGGTCTCCTTCCCGGACCTTCCGGCGGGCCCTCCGCTGGGTCTCGGCTCGCTGCCCTTCGAGTCCGCCGAGATCTCCCTGCCCGAGGGGAGCCTGATCGCCCTCTACACCGACGGCCTCATCGAGAGCAGCGACCAGGACATCGACGTCGGGCTGTCCCGCCTCAGCGATGTGCTCGCGCAGTCCGGTCTGCCGCTGGAGGAGCTGTGCTCGACGGTCGTGAACAACCTGCTGACCGGCCCGCAGACCGACGACGTCGCCCTCCTGCTGGCCCGGCCGCATGCGCTGGGCACCGACCGCGTCGCCTCGTGGGACCTGCCGACGGATCCGGCGATCGTCGCGAGCGCCCGGAAGCTGGCCGTCCGCCAGTTGCTCGGATGGCAGCTGGACGACCTGGCCATGACCACCGAACTGGTGGTCAGCGAGCTGGTCACCAACGCAATCCGGCACGGCACCGGACCCGTCAGACTGCGGATGGTCCGCCACGACAAGCTGATCTGCGAGGTGTCCGACGCCAGCAACACCTCGCCCCGGATGGGCCATGCGCGGACGACCGACGAGGGTGGAAGGGGCCTGTTCCTGGTCGCTCAGATGACCCGCCGCTGGGGGACCCGCTACACCCGGTCCGGAAAGATCATCTGGGCGGAGCAGGACCTCCCGGGGCGGGCGGGCGAACCGGACGGACGCTGACGGTTCACCCTTCAGTGTGTCGGCCCGTCCGGTCGTACCGCCTCCGACGCCCGCGACAGCCGCCTCTCCACCTCGGCGCCCCACTGCGAACTGATCACCGGCTCCCGCGCCGGACCACGATCCCTCCCGCCCCGCCGCCGTCCGGGAGCGGGCCCCGCACTTCGCGGTGGGACGTGTCCGCCACCCGGGCCGCGAGGCACGTCGCCAAGTCCGCCTCCGCAGGCGGACATACCCGGCCCGGGCCGTCACGATGGGAGGAGCGGAGGTGATGTGCGTGACGAGCGGATACTCCGGTACGCCCCTCGCCCGGAAGATCGGCATCAAGGGCGGGCAGCGGGTGGGGCTGCGGCACGCGCCCGAGGCGTGGGACATTCCCGGGCTGCCCGAGGGGTGCCAGGTGGTGGAAGGCGGGCCCCGCGGGGTCGATGTCGGCGTCGCCTTCTACCGGGAGCGACGGGAGCTGGCGGCCGAGGCGGCCCGGCTCGTGGCCGGCCTCGCCGACGACGCCATGCTGTGGATCGCCTGGCCCCGGAAGGCGGCCGGTCATGTCAGCGACATCGGCGAGAACGATCTGCGGGAGATCTTCCTCCCGCTCGGCGTCGTCGACGTGAAGGTGGCGGCGCTGGGGGAGGACTGGTCGGGGCTGAAGTTCGTACGCCGGAAGGAGAACCGGCGTACGGGCCACGCGGCGAACCCGGGTACATGAGACGTCCTTACCGTGAACGGCTAGCATCGCGGCGGTACTTGCGAGCCGGGATGAGGTGAGGGCATGGGGGAGGCGCTACGCGTCGCCGTCGCCGTCGTGACCATGGGGAACCGGCCGGAGGAGGTCGACGCGCTGCTGGAGTCGGTGGCCAAGCAGGACGTGGCGCCCACCCGGATCGTGATCGTCGGGAACGGCTGCCGGCTGCCGGAGTTCGCCGAGCGGCTGTCGCTGCCCGGTGAAGTCACCGTCGTGGAGCTGGAGGAGAACCTCGGCTGTCCCGGCGGGCGCAACGTCGGGCTCGCGCGGCTGCGGGAGTTCGGGGACGTCGACGTCGTCGTCGAGCTGGACGACGACGGGCTGCTCGTCGACGCCGATGTGCTGCGGCGGGTACGGGAGTTGTTCGCCGCCGACGGGCAACTCGGCGTCGTGGGCTTCCGGATCGCCGACGAGCTCGGGGAGACCCAGCAGCGGCACGTGCCCCGGGTCGGCGCCTCCGATCCGCTGCGCGGCGGATATGTGACCGGCTTCCTCGGCGGCGGGCACGGCTTCCGCATGGCGATGCTCGACGAGATCGGGGACTGGCCGGCCCGGTTCTTCTTCGCGCACGAGGAGACCGACCTGGCGTGGCGGGCCGCCGACGCGGGCTGGCGGATCCTGTACGCGCCCGAACTGCTGCTCCAGCACCCGAAGACCTCGCCCGCCCGGCACGCCGTCTACTACCGCGTGAACGCCCGCAACCGCGTCTGGCTGGCCCGGCGCCGGCTGCCGCTCGCGCTCATCCCGGTCCATCTCGGGGTCTGGGTGCTGCTCACCCTCCTGCGGAACCGGTCGGCGGCCGGGCTGCGCGCCTGGTTCGGCGGGTTCGCGGAAGGGATACGGGAACCGGCGGGGGAGCGGCGGCCCATGCGCTGGCGCACGGTCTGGCGGCTCACACGGCTGGGACGGCCGCCCGTCATCTGAGAAGGGACGAGGGCCCCGGTCGCTCACCTCCGGCGACCGGGGCCTCTCGCGTCCCCGGATCCGGCCACGACGGCGACACTCCCCCGAGCAACGCGTCGTACGCGCGCACCCTCGGGCCAGATCCGATGAAGTGATCACATCAGGCAGCGCTAACAGATCGCTAACATGTGGCCAGCGGTCCTCCGCGGGGCCACCGGCCGATTGGCGCGAAGTCGCCGAGCGGCGGCCTCGGACGGCGGGTACGGTAGCGGATTCCGGCCGGATCGCCGGGCAGCGGTACGTGGCGGGAAACCGCCGTACAGAGGGCGGAATCCCGCCAGAAGCGGTGGGTTTTCGAGTGCGGAGCGCGGCCGGGTGCGGCGCGTGGGAAGGCAGTGGTTCGGTGTGAAGCCGTGCGAGCTGCGGTTCGGACTGCTGGGGCCGCCGGTTCTCTACGACGCCGGCGCGACCCGGGTGGTGGGCAGCCCCAAGGTGCGCACGCTGCTGGCCGCGCTGCTTCTGGAGGCGGGCCGTACCGTCTCGGTCGACTCCCTCAAGGACGCGCTGTGGGGAGGGGCGCCGCCCGCCTCCGCCCATGCCTCGCTGCACAACCACGTCACCCGGCTGCGACGGCTGCTCGACGACCCCGAGCGGCTGCGGGCCGTACCGCCCGGCTATCTGCTCCGGGTCGAGCAGGGCGAGCTGGACGTCCACGTCTTCGACACCCACGTCGCCGAGGCGCGCGCCGCGCACGCCGGGCGGGACTGGGCACGCACGGTGCGCGCGTGCGGCGAGGGGCTCGCGCTGTGGCGCGGCTCGCCGCTCAGCGGTCTCCCGGCCGAACTGGGCGGATACGCCTTCGCGCAGCGCCTGCGGGAGGCACGGCTGCTGCTTCTGGAGTGGCGCTACGACGCCGAGCTCGCCGTCGGGGACCGGCTCGACGGTCTGGTCCTCGAACTGACGTCCCTGGCCGCCGAACATCCGCTGCGCGAGGCCTTCCACCGCCAGCTGATGCTGGCCCTGCACCGGACGGGGCGGCAGGCGGAGGCGCTGGCCGTCCACCGGGACTTGCGGACGCGGCTGGTCGAGGAGCTCGGCGTGGAGCCGGGGGCGGGGGTGCGGGAGGCGCATGTCGAGGTGTTGCGGGAGGCGACGGGGGCGTCCGCCGGGAGCGAGGGGAGCGGCGAGGGTGCGGCCGGGGGCGTGCCGGTCGGCGGTGCGGTCGGCGGGGCCGAGGACGCGGGGGCCGGGACCGGAGCGGCCGACGCCGAGTCCGGAGCCGTCGACGCCGAGCCCGGGGGGATGCCCACGGGCCCGCCCCGCCCGGCCCAACTCCCTCCGCCGCCGGCCCACTTCACCGGCCGCACAGCTGTCCTCGACGCGATACGGCAGACCCTGTCCGACGCGCCCACCGCCGTCGCCGTCATCAGCGGCATGGCCGGGGTGGGAAAGAGCGCACTCGCCCTGCACGTCGCCCATGACCTGCGGGAACGCTTCCCCGACGGCCAGCTGTACGTCAACCTGCACGGCGCCACCCCCGGCATGACCCCCCTCACGCCGGCCCAGGCGCTCACCGCACTCCTGCGCGACGTGGGCGCCGACCCCCGCGCCATCCCCGAACACCCGGACGCGGCCGCCGCGTTGCTGCGCTCCCTGCTCGCGCCGACGCGCACGCTCATGGTGCTGGACGATGCCGCGACCGCCGCACAGGTACGGCAGTTGCTGCCGGCCGGCAGCGGCTGCGCGGTGATCGTCACCAGCCGCTCCCCGCTGACCGCCCTCGACGGGGCCCGCCGATTCCCGCTCGCCCCACTGTCGGCGGAGGACAGCGCGGCACTGCTGCGGACGGTGTCCGGCCGCGAGGGCCACGACGGCGGCAGCGGCGAGGACGCCGACCGCATCGACGCCGGCCATCCCCTCGTCGAACTCACCGGCCGCCTCCCGCTCGCCCTGCGCATCGTCGCCGCCCGCCTGGCCGCCCGCCGCGCCCTCACCCCCGATGTGCTGGCCGACCAACTGGCCGCCACGGAGGACAGGTTGCGGCACCTGGAGTACGACGACCTGTCCGTACGCCGCTCCCTGGCCGTCGCCCACGACGCGCTCGCCGCCTCCGGCCGCCGCACCGACCGCGACGCCGCCCTCGCGCTGCGCCGGCTCGGCGCCCTCGACCTGCCCACGTACGGCGCGCCCCTCATCGCCCGGCTCCTCGGCACCGAGACCGGCCGTGCCGAGGCCGCGCTCGACCGTCTCGTCGACGTGGCGCTCCTGGACGAGACGGCGTACGGCCGCTACGCCCCGCACGACCTGGTCCGCGACTTCGCCCGCGAACTGGCGGACACCCGGCACGCCCCGGACGTCGCCCGCACCGCCGTGCGCTGGTACACGGCCGTCGTCGAACGCACCCTCACCGCGATCGTCGAGCCAGGCCTCGACCAGGACGACCGCCGCCGCCCCACCGCCGCGCAGCCGCCCGAGCACACGGCGCACGTGCTGTCCGTGCCCGCCTTCGCCTCCTCCGGAGAGGCCTTCGCCTGGGCCACGGCCGAGCTGGAGAACATCGTCGCCCTGGTCGAGCGGTACGCGGACGTCCCCGACGACCGCACCGCCGCCCACGTCGCCACCCTCCTGCGGCTCTTCTTCCCCTACCTCCAACGCGGCGGCCGGGTATCGGAGATGGAGGCGCTCGGACAGGCCGCGCTCCGGCTGGCCCGGCGGTTCGGGGACGAGGTCGCCGAGGCGTACGCGCTGATAGACCTCGCCGGCCTGTACTTCCTCACCGGCCGGCACGGCGAGTCCCTCGCCCGCACCGACGACTCCCTCGCCCTGTGGCGGCGGCTCGGCGTGCTCTCCAGGATCCGGCGCTGCCTCGCCAACCGGGGCCTGCTGCTGGAGAACCTCGGCCGGTACGAGGAGTCCGGGGAGGCACTGCGCCAGAGCCTGGAGCTGTCACGGCAGCTGGACGACCCCTGGGGCGAGGCGGTGACCTACGGCCACCTCGGCAATCTGTACGAGCACACCGACCCCCGCGCCGCCATCGAGCAGCACCGGCGCTCGCTCGCCATCGGCGCCGAGATCGGCAACGTCATCGTGCAGCACTCCGCGCACTGCAACATCGGCTACGCCCATCTCACCCTGGGTGAACCGGCCGCCGCCGTACCGCACTTCGAGGAGAGCCGGCGCATCCTCGGCGGTCACGGGGACTGGCACGGCGAGTCCCAGTCCCGGCTCGGTCTGGTGCGGGCGCTGCGGCTGCTGGGCCTCATGGACCGGGCCGAGAGCGAGTGCGCCGAGCTGCTGAGCCGGGCGGACGCCCGCGCCGACGGCTATGTGGGCGGTCTCGCCCGCCACCAGTACGGGCTGGTGCTGCGGGAGCGGGGGCGCCTCGAGGAGGCGTGCGCGCAGTGGCGTACGGCCCTCGCCGCACTGGACGGGACGGACAAGAAGGCCGTCGTGGACGAGCTGCGCGAACTGCTCGGCGACAGCTGATCATCCGGCGTCCGCACAGCGGGCCGGTCACTTGGCGTCGGCGTAGCACTCCACCACCGACGTCGAGAACGGGAACCGCACCGGCGTCTGTCCGAACGTCAGCCGCGCCGCCAGCTCCGCCGCCTCCCGGATCGCTGCGACGACCGTCTCCGTCTCCTCCTCGGGACAGTGCACGATCACCTCGTCGTGCTGGAAGAAGACCAGCTCGGCCGCCATGTCCGCACAGGTCTGCCGCAGCGCGGCGAGCAGCAGCAGGGTCCAGTCGGCGGCGCTGCCCTGGACGACGAAGTTACGGGCGAAGCGGCCCCGGGCGCGGGCGTCGCGGGAGGCGTACCCCGGTACCCAGCCGTCGTCGGCGGAGGTCTCGGGCGCGTCCTCCTGCGGGATGCCCGCCTCCTCGGCGGCGTCGCCCGCGCCCGCCGCCGGTGGGCAGGTCCGGCCGAGCCAGGTCCGTACGAGCCGCCCTTCCTCGCCCGCGCGGGCCGCGTCGTCGACGTACGCCACCGCCTTGGGGAAGCGGCGTCTGAGCGCGGCGAGGTTCTTGAGGCCGTCGCCGGAGGTCTGGCCGTAGACCGCGCCGAGGACGGCGAGCTTGGCCTGGTCGCGGTCGCCGGAGAAGGCGCGGTCGGAGACGGACTGGTAGAGGTCGGTCTCCCGGCCCGCCACCTCCATCAGCCCGGGGTCACGGGAGATCGCCGCGAGCACCCGCGGCTCCATCTGGTCGGCGTCGGCGACGACGAGCCGCCAGCCCGGGTCGGCGACGACGGCCCGGCGGATGACCTTGGGGATCTGCAGCGCGCCCCCGCCGTTGGTGACCCAGCGGCCGGTGACCGTGCCGTGGCACAGGAACTCCGGCCGGAACCGCCCTTCGCGCACCCAGTCCTGGAGCCAGGACCAGCCATGGGCGACCCAGATCCGGTACAGCTTCTTGTACTCGATCAGGGGCTTCACGGCCGGGTGGTCGATCGACTCGAGCTCCCAGCGGCGGGTGGAGTTCACCTTGATGCCGGCCTGGGCGAACGCCTTGACCACGTCGGCGGGCAGGTCGGGCCGGACCCGGCGCCCGAAGGCCGTGGACACCTCGTCGGCGAGTTCGGCGAGGCGCCGGGGCTCACCGCCGCCTGCGTAGCGCTCGCCGAGCATGTCGTGCAGCACCTGCCGGTGGACGTCGGCGCTCCACGGCAGCCCCGCGCGGTTCATCTCGGCGGCCACCAGCATCCCGGCCGACTCGGCGGTGATCAGCAGCCGCATCCGGTCGGGATGGGCGGTGGCGTCCTGGCGGCGCTGCTGGTCGGCGTACACCTCCAGGAGATCGGAGAGCGGCAGGTGGACGGCCTGCGGTTCGAAGAGGGAGGACTGCGAGCCGGGTTCGGCCGAGCGCAGCGGCGGGTCGGGCGGTACGGGGCCGCCATGTAGCCGGGCCAGGGCGGCGGCGGCCGAGCGCGGCTCGCCGTACCTCCCCGCGTGGCCCAGCAGCAGGGTCTCGGCGTCCTCGATGTCGTAGCACCGCTCGACTCGCACCCCCGCGGCGAGCAGTCGCGGATACACCTCGGCCGTGGACCGCCACACCCACCGCGCCACCTCGGGCCGCCCCCGCACGGCCGCCGCGAGATCCCCCTCCCGCCGCACCGGTCCGGCGGGCAGCCCGTCGGACCCGAGGGGGGCGATCTCCACGCCACCGTCCTCGGCCGGAGCGAGAGCCCAGCGGTCGGTCATGATGGCGAGTCTCGCAGGAGGGTCTGACAACGGCCTTCGCTCGCCGCCGGGCGGCGGTCTCCCGGACCAGGGGAATCAGTCAGGCCCGCTCTTGCTGGATCTTCGCCAGCGCCGTCGTCACGTTCTCCTCCGCCGCCTCCTTCGTGATGCCGAGGCCCGACAGCACGCCCTCGCCGTTCTCGAACTCCAGCAGGGCCAGCAGGATGTGCTCGGTGCCGACGTAGTTGTGGCCCAGGCGGAGGGCCTCGCGGAAGGTGAGTTCCAGGACCTTCTTTGCGTCGGAGCCGTAGGGGACGAGCTCCGGGGCCTCCTCGACGGCCGGTGGCAGTGCGGCGGTGGCGGCCTGGCGTACGACGTCGAGGAGGACGCCCTGTGCGGTGATCGCCTTGGCGGCCAGGGCGTCCGGTTCGGCCAGCAGGCCGAGGACCAGGTGCTCGGGGCGGCCCTCGGCGTTGCGGGCGGCGACGGCCTCGTTGTGCGCGGCCATCACCGTGTTGCGGGCGCGCGTGGTGAAGCGGCTGAAGTCCTGGCCGGCGCCGGGCTCGGCGCCCTCCTTCGGCACGAACCGCTTCTGCGCGGCCTGGCGCGTGACGCCCATGCTCTTGCCGATGTCCGTCCAGGAGGCGCCCGAGCGGCGGGCCTGGTCCACGAAGTGGCCGATCAGATGGTCGGCCACGTCACCGAGGTGGTCGGCCGCGATCACCGCGTCCTCGAGCTGGTCGAGAGGCTGATCGTGGACCTTCTTGATGGCCGCGATGAGGTCGTCGAGGCGTACGGATGACGTGATGTTGGGGTTCGTCGTCATGTGTCAACCGTAGGTTGACAGGCAGGGGGTGTCAACCCGCGGTTGACGGCCCGGGTCCGCCACGCGTGCGTGGCCTTATTTCGGCGACGCGGCAACCAATCGCACCGCCAGCCCCGTGAACACCGTCCCGCTGAAGATGTTGAGCCCCCGCGCCACCCGGCGACTGCGCCGCAGCAGCGCGGAGAGCTTCCCGGAGAGCAGCCCGATCGAGCCGTCCACCGCGAAGCCCATGACCGTGATCGTGAGCCCGAGGACCAGGAACTGCTCCCACACGTGTCCCATCGCGGGCGCCACGAACTGGGGCAGGAACGCCACGTTGAAGAGGATCACCTTGGGGTTGAGGAGGTTGGTCACGGCCCCCTGCCAGAAGGCCCGCCGCATCCCCGGCCCGGTCACCGTCCCCTCGCCGATCGGCGAGCGGTCCCGGAACGCCTTCACCGCGAGGTACAGCAGATAGGCCGCGCCCGCCCAGCGCAGCACGTGGTACAGCGTCGGCAGGGCCAGGAACAGCGCCGACAGTCCGAGCGCCGCGGCCACCGTGTGCACGAACATCGCACAGGCCACCCCGAACGCCGCCATCACCCCCGCCCCGGGGCCGCCGCGTCCGCCCATCGCCACGATGAACATCATGTCGGGGCCGGGAGTCACACAGAGCGCGAAAGCGGCCACGAGGAAGGCCGCGTAGAGAGACATGTCCACCATGGCGCCATGCTCGAAGCCCGCACGGGCGGCGGCACCCGATTTTCGGGGAGTGAGACGATCGCTCCGTGACCAGCAGCAGTGCCCCCGGCACCGTCGACCGCGCCTTCGAGGCGGCCCTCTACACGGACGCCGACTCCGCCCTCGACACGGCCGCCTCCCTCCTCGCCGCCGACGAGAGCGCCGACGCCGAACTCGACCGCCGGGGCCGGGAGTTCGTGGCGGCGGCCTGGCGACGGGGCTGGCAGCCCGCCGACGTCGTACGGATCGTGCGACGGGAGCTGGACGACGTACACGTACGCCTGGCATCGGCGCTGATCCACGCGCAGGCGCCCGACGACCGTGCGCGCGGCCCCCGCTGGCGGGCCCAGCTCGAGGAGCTGACGCCCGACGCCCCCCGACAGGACCGTTTCTCCCGCGCCACCGCGGTCCTGGAGCTGTACCGTCTGCTGCTCCGCCTGCCCGCCCTGGAGCCCCTCGACGAGTCGGCCGGCCGCACCGCACACCCCGAGTCCCGCATGCTCACCCGCATCCGCGCGCTGCTCGCGAAGGCGGAGGGGACGGAGTACCCGGAGGAGGCGGAGGCGCTCAGTGCCAAGGCGCAGGAGCTGATGGCCCGGCACAGCGTCGACGAGGCGCTCCTGGACGCGCAGGCGCCCACGCACGACACCCCCGGCGCCTGCCGGATCGGGGTCGAACCGCCGTACGAGCAGGCCAAGGCGGTGCTGCTGGACGCGGTGGCGACGGCGAACCACTGCCAGGCGGTGTGGAACGAACCGCTCGCCTTCTCCACGGTCGTCGGCTTCGAACCCGATCTGGAGGTCGTGGAACTGCTCTACACCTCCCTGCTCGTCCAGGCCACGACGGCGATGACCAGAGCGGAGGCGGCCCAGCGGGCGGGCGGCCGGAAGCGGACCAAGACCTTTAGGCAGTCCTTCCTCGCGGCCTACGCCCACCGCGTGGGGGTCCGCCTGCGTGCCGCGGCCGAGACCCAGGTGAGCGAGGACCTGCTCCCGGTGCTCGCCACCCGCGAGGTCGCGGTCACCGGCCGCCTCGACCGGATGTTCCCGGAGACGACCACGACCCGGCTGCGCGGCGTCAGTGACGAGGCGGGCTGGGTCGAGGGCTCACAGGCGGCGGACCGCGCGCAGGTGAAGTCCCGGCGGCGGCTCGACAGGACCTAGTCGCCGGACGTCTGGAACCCGCTCACCGAGGCGTCCGGGGTCTTGCCGTCGCTCTTGACCGCGACATCGCCGTAGGACCACGTGAAGTCGTACGTCTCGGAGGAGCCGGGCAGGCTGAACCTCCCCTTCGACACGGCGAGGCTCTTGCCGCCGCCCGCCTCGCCCATGACGTAGGTGAGCGTGAAGGCGGTCACGGCGCCCTTCGTGAGGGTCGTCCTCGTGGCCTTGGCGGACGGGTCCGGCTCGACGGCGACCGTGCCGAGGGTGACGGAGGGCAGGCCGTCGAGGGTGCACTTGGCGCCGCTGTCGTTGGTGATCGTGACGGGCACATTGCCGGTGTCCCCGACGGCGGGGGCGGCGTTGGCGGGTCCGACCTGCACCTTCATCGCGCCGATCGCGCAGGCGGTGACGCCCTGGGGGCTGCTCGTGGCGGCCTTGTCCTTGGTGTCCCCGTCGTCGGAGCAGGCGGTCAGCGTGAGGGCCGCGGTGAGGACGGCGGCGGCGAGGGGGAGGGCGCGCATGAAGGGGTCCTTGAGTGCTCGGGTGCTGCGTGAAGGCGTGCGTGGATCATCACGCACGAAGCCGGGGATCCGTGACGGGGGTCAGCCCAGGCTCGCCGTCGGCAGCCCGGACGGCAGTTGGCCGCCCTCCGACTTGGTGTACGTCTCCGTGCCCAGACCGCCCTCCCACGTCACCTTGAGGCCGGTCTTGCTCACCGAGTCGACCATGCCGGTCTGCCGGTCCTTGCTGCCGTCCGTGCACGTGAGGCGGATCATCCGCATGCCGTCCTCCTCGCCCGCGGTCCCGCTGCAGATGGTCCCGCCGGTCGCGAAGAGTCCGGCCTCCGTACCGTTCACCATCAGCACCACGGCCTTGCCCTTGGTGGTGGCGAGCCAGCTGCCCGCGAGCTCGTCCGAGGCGGAGGCGGACGAGGAGGCTGACCCGCCACTTCCGCCTCCCGTGTCCGCGGTCGCCGTCGACGACGCACCGGTGCTCGGGGAGGAGTCGTCGTCGGAGCCGCCGTCCCCGCCGCACGCGGTCAGCGCGAGTGCGCCCGCCAGCGTGGCGGCGGCCGCCGCGACCCGCATCCGCCGGTGTGACGTGGTGCGCGAGAAGATCGCCGAAGTCACTGGAGGCTCCTAGCTGTAGCGGTCGACGCAACGACCGCAGCAAGCTACCAGGAGGACTTGCGGACCCCCGGCAGGTATCCGGCGTGCGCCTGCTCCCGGAGGCCGACGCGGGAGAGGCCGAAGGCGCGGTAGTAGCCGCGCGGCCGCCCGTCCACCTGGTCCCGGTTGCGTACGCGCGTGGCGCTGGCGTCCCGTGGCTGCCGGTCCAGCTCCTGCCGGGCGGCGATCCGTTCGGCGTCCGTCGAGGACGGGCGCCGGATGATCTCCTTCAGCTCGGCGCGGCGCCCGGCGTACCGGGCGACGATCTCCTGCCGCTTCTCGTTCTTCGCGATCTTGCTCTTCTTCGCCATGGCGGTTTCTCCCTCAGACCCGCACCCCGCGCGCGCGGATCCGCGCCACGGCTGCCTCGATACCGATTGTGTCGACGGTCTTGATCCCCTTCGTGCTCAGCCGCAGCCGGACGTTGCGGCCCTCGCTGGGCAGCCAGTAGCGCTTGGACTGGATGTTGGGGTCGAAGCGGCGCGACGTGCGCCGGTGGGAGTGGGAGATGCGGTTGCCGAAGCCGGGCTGGGCGCCGGTCAGCATGCAGTGGGCGGACACGGGTGATGCACCTCTCTCGAAGCGGTTATGTAAATGGAATTCATTTTCAGTAAGATACCAGCATGGCTCGCAACGAACTCCGCCCGGTCATCAAGCTCCGGTCCACGGCGGGGACCGGCTTCACCTACGTCACCCGCAAGAACCGCCGCAACGACCCGGACCGTATGACGCTCCGCAAGTACGACCCGCTCGTCCGCCGCCACGTCGACTTCCGAGAGGAGCGCTGACCACCGCCATGCGCAACGGAATCCACCCCTCCTACGGCCCGGTCGTCTTCCGGGACCGTGCCGCGAACCACACCTTCCTGACCCGCTCGACGATGACGAGCGAGAAGACGATCGAGTGGGAGGACGGCCACACCTACCCGGTCGTCGACGTCGAGATCTCGAACGTCAGCCACCCCTTCTACACCGGCACCGCGCGCGTGCTGGACACCGCCGGACGCGTGGAGCGCTTCGAGCGCCGGTACGGAAAGAACGGCTGATGCTCTCCGTCGTGATCGTCGGCGGACTGCACGCCGACGCCCGCAAGGCGGCCGTCGAGCGGCTGCTCGCCGACGTGCCGGGCAGCGTCGTCCTCCACCACGACCTGGCGACGGCCGCGGCGGGCACGGTCGTACGGACCGTCCGTGACACCTCCGGGATCCTCGCCGCGGGGGAGGCGCCCCTGGTCAACGACTGCGCGTGCTGTGCGCTGCGCGAGGACCTGGTGCCGGAGCTGCTCCGGCTGGCCGACGACGGTGTCACGCGGCTCGCGGTCGTCGAGCTGTGGGACTCGGTGGAGCCCAAGGCCATGGCCGAGGTCGTCACGGCCGGCGGGCTCACCGTCACCGGCGTCATCACCGCCGTCGACCCGGCGCTGGTCCTGCCGTACCTGGGCAACGGCGACGACCTCGCCGAGCGCGGCCTCGCCGCCGCCGCGACCGACCAGCGCACGGTCGCCGACACCTTCGCCCGGCAGCTGGAGTACGCCCCCGTCCTCGCCGTGGCCGACTCGGAGGAGGCCGACGACGAGGACCGCGAGCTGCTCGCGCAACTGCATCCGACGGCCCGCCAGGTCCCGATCGGCCACGGCGACCCGGCGGGCCCGGAGCCCGCTGCGCGAGCCGGTGTGCAGGCATCCGCACGCTCGCCCTTGGCCGCGGCAGCCCTCGCCGGGTTCGACGTGGAGGCCGCGGCCGCCGCCCAGCACCCCGCCTGTGCCCTCCTGCCCGCCGAGGCGGACGCCCACGGCGTCTCCACGCTGGTCTGGCACCGGTGCCGCCCCTTCCACCCCGAGCGGCTGTACGAGGCGCTGGAGGACATCACCTGCGCGGCCGCCCGCAGCCGTGGCCGGTTCTGGCTCGCCGACAAGCCGGACGTGCTGCTGCACTGGGACGCGGCCGGCGGGGCGCTGTGCGTGGAGAGCGTGGGCCCCTGGCTCGCCTCCCTGCCGGACGCGGCCTGGGAGATGGTCCCGGCGGTGCGCCGGGCCGCCGCGGCGATGGACTGGCACCCCGAGCACGGCGACTGCTGCCAGCACCTGGTGTTCACGTCGCCCGCCCTCGACCGCGACGGCCTCGAACGGCTGCTGGAGCACTGCCTGCTCACCGACACCGAGTACGCCGCGGGCCGCGACGCCTGGAAGCGGCTGCCGCCCGCCTTCGACACCCTCCTGGAGGTCTGACCCGCATGCCCCGCAAGCCCGAGCGCAAGCCCGCCAAGAACCGGCCCAACCCGCTGGACCAGGCGAAGATCACCTACATCGACTACAAGGACACCGATCTGCTGCGGAAGTTCATCTCCGACCGCGGCAAGATCCGCAGCCGCCGGGTCACCCGCGTCACGTCCCAGCAGCAGCGCAGGCTGGCCCGCGCCATCAAGAACGCCCGGGAGATGGCACTGTTGCCGTACGGCAACCGCTGATCGAACGCCCCCTGCGAGGCCCCGGCGTGGACACGGTTCACGCCGGGGCCGAACTCTGCCTCCGCACGATTAGGTGAAGCTTGGAACACAACGGGCGCCGTACGCGTCTATTCCTCATGCACGAGGGGGTTCGGCCCAGCTGCCGGGGTACCGGGGGAACGTAACCAGTGCCCCGTACGTCACATCTGTAATCACAGGACCACCCCGCGTGCACGTGCATCTGCTCATGCATCTGCACGTGAACAGAGCTATGATCCGGACCAGTTGACCACTGCATCAATGGCCCCAAGGCCACCGCACCACCGGGGAGCGACCTGTGGACCACGACGTGTACAACGACGTGTACAACGGCATGGCAGCCACGGAGCTGAACGGGGTGGCCTGGCAGAAGAGCCGGCACAGCAACTCGCAGGGTTCCTGCGTGGAGTTCGCGCGGCTCCCCGACGGGGGCGTGGCCGTGCGCAACTCCCGGTTCCCCGACGGTCCGGCGCTCGTCTACACGCGCGCCGAGATAGAGGCGATGCTGCTCGGGGTGAAGGACGGCGAGTTCGACCACCTGGTAGTGGGCTGACCTTCGGAGGCCGGTGCCTCGTCACCGTGCGGAGGACTCAGGGCGATCGACGTCTCACGCCCCGTGACGCGCGTAGAACCTGGGCACCGAAAAACGCCGCGGGGCCTCACCCGGCCGACTGCAGGCGGAACAGCGCCCAGACGACCTTGCCGTTGAGCGTGCCAGCGAGCGGATGCCAACCCCAGCCGTCCGCGAAGGAGTCGACGAGGAACAGGCCCCGCCCGGACTCCGCCGAGAAGTCGTCCGAGTCGCGCGCGACCGGACTGTCATGGCTGGGATCGCGCACCGCGCACACCAGTCGCTCCGTCCAGCGCATCAGGTGGAGTCGCACGGGCGGAATCTGTTCGGGTGCGTGTCCGTTGCTCGTCGGCAGACCGTGTCGCAGGGCGTTGGTGACCAGTTCGGAGACGACCAGACAGACGTCGTCGAAGCGGTCGCCTATGTCCCACTGGTCGAGCGTTCTGCGGGTGAACTGCCGTGCCTCGCGCACCGCTTCGTAGCGGGCGGGCAGAGCGCAGGAGGCGGCGTTGGACACGGCCGCGGGATCCAGCGGCGGAAGGCCCTGCCGTAACGGCTCGAGCATGGTCGATCCATTCGTCCCCATGCGAGGCACTCCCGGAAGTTCGCGGTCGTTGCGATGCAGCGGTTGCGCGGGACCATGGTTTCGGATGAGGAGTGCAGATGCAAGGTGCAGATGCACGTGCACGTGACCGAATTGGACGTTCCCGTACCGCTTGTTGGGCATTTTTTCCGCCAACTTCCTTACTTCTCTTGCCTTCTCCTCCCCTCCTGCTGTGTGGAATCTTTGGCTTCTTTCCATCTCTGTAATCGGACGAGTACAGCTCGAAGTGTTTTAGTGGCAGACTTCGGCTCCTGAAGACGGCTGGGGAGGCTGGCGAACGTGAGCGCGGGAGAGCCCGGATCGGTGGTGCGGCGGATGCTGCTCGGCTCGCAACTCAGGCGACTGCGTGAGGCACGCGGAATCACCCGCGAGGCCGCGGGCTATTCCATCCGCGCCTCGGAGTCGAAGATCAGCCGGATGGAGTTGGGCCGGGTGAGCTTCAAGACGCGGGACGTGGAGGATCTGCTGACGTTGTACGGCATCACGGACGAGCAGGAGCGCGCCTCCCTCCTCTCCCTCGCCCGCGAGGCCAACGTCGCGGGCTGGTGGCACAGTTACTCCGACGTCCTGCCGAGCTGGTTCCCCACCTATGTCGGCCTGGAGGGCGCGGCCACCCTGATCCGGGTGTACGAGGTGCAGTTCGTGCACGGCCTGCTCCAGACCGAGGCCTACGCCCGCGCGGTCGTGCGGCGCGGCATGAAGGGTGCGAGCGCGGCCGACGTCGAGAAGCGCGTCGCCCTGCGCCTGGAGCGGCAGAAGTACCTCACGGAAGAGGGCGGTCCCGAGCTCCACATCGTCCTCGACGAGGCGGCCCTGCGTCGGCCGTACGGCGATCGCGAGGTCATGCGCGGCCAGCTCCAGCATCTGATCGAGATCTCCCAGCGGCCCAACGTACGGCTCCAGGTCATGCCGTTCGGCTTCGGCGGCCACTCCGGCGAGTCCGGCGCCTTCACCCTGCTCAGCTTCCCCGAGTCCGACCTCTCGGACGTGGTCTATCTGGAGCAGCTCACCAGCGCCCTGTACCTGGACAAGCGCGAGGACGTCGCCCAGTACGAGAAGGCGCTCAAGGAACTCCAGCAGGACAGCCCGGGACCGGACGAGAGCCGGGACCTTCTACGAGGTCTCCTCCAACTCTCCTGAGATCTCCGCCGACTCTCCCAGGGTTTTCCCCAGAACATCGCTGTGCGTCCCCAACTCGCTTGGCGCACAAGTACGATGACGCGTGATCAGACCGTGACGTCGATCGCGCGTCGCGTGCGTCTGCTAGCGATTTGGGGATCACATGTCGTCGTACTTCACTGATCTGGCCCAGCAGTACATCGACGGTGAGTGGCGCCCGGGCACCGGCTCCTGGGACATCATCGACTTCAATCCGTACGACGGCGAGAAGCTGGCGTCGATCACCATAGCCACGGTCGACGAGGTCGACGAGGCGTACCAGGCGGCGGCCCGCGCCCAGAAGCAGTGGGCCGACACCAACCCCTACGCCCGCCGCGAGGTCTTCGAGAAGGCGCTCGGTCTGATCAAGGAGCGCGAGCAGGAGATCACCGACGTGATCATCGCCGAGCTCGGCGGCACGCGCGTCAAGGCCGGCTTCGAGCTCCACCTCGCCAAGGAGTTCCTGCGCGAGGCGATCCACCTGTCGCTGCGCCCCGAGGGCCGCATCATCCCGTCGCCGATCGACGGCAAGGAGAACCGTGTCTACCGGGTGCCGGTGGGCGTGGTGGGCGTCATCAGCCCCTTCAACTTCCCGTTCCTGCTGTCGATCAAGTCGGTGGCCCCGGCGCTGGCGCTCGGCAACGGCGTCGTACTGAAGCCGCACCAGAACACCCCGATCACCGGCGGCACCCTGGTCGCGAAGATCTTCGAGGACGCCGGCCTGCCCAAGGGCCTCCTCAATGTCGTCGTCACCGACATCGCGGAGATCGGTGACGCCTTCATCGAGCACCCCATCCCGAAGGTCATCTCCTTCACCGGCTCCGACAAGGTCGGCCGCCACGTCGCCACCGTCACCGCCTCGCACTTCAAGCGTTCGGTTCTCGAACTCGGCGGCAACAGCGCCATCGTGGTGCTCGACGACGCCGACATCGACTACGCCGTCGACGCAGCGGTCTTCAGCCGGTACGTCCATCAGGGCCAGGTCTGCATGGCCGCCAACCGGGTGCTCGTGGACCGCTCGATCGCCGACGAGTTCACCGAGAAGTTCGTCGCGAAGGTCAAGAGCCTCAAGGTGGGCGACCCGCGTGACCCGGAGACGGTGATCGGCCCGGTCATCAACTCCTCCCAGGCGGACGCCCTCGCGAGCACCGTCGAGCAGGCGATCGCCGAGGGCGCGACGGCCCTGGTGCGCGGTGAGACGACCGACAACCTGGTCTCCCCGTCGGTCCTCACCGGCATCCCGGCCGGCTCCGCCCTCCTCCACCAGGAGGTCTTCGGCCCGGTCGCCTTCCTCATCCCGGTCGACGGCGAGGAGGAGGCGGTCCGCGTCGTCAACGACACCCCGTACGGCCTCAGCGGCGCCGTCCACACCGCGAGCGTCGAGCGCGGCGTCAACTTCGCCAAGCGCATCGACACCGGCATGTTCCACGTCAACGACGGCACCGTCCACGACGAGCCGATCGTCCCCTTCGGCGGCGAGAAGAGCTCCGGCGTCGGCCGCCTCAACGGCGAGACGATGCTGGACTCTTTCACCACGCTGAAGTGGATCTCGGTGCAGCACGGACGGAGCAGGTTCCCGTTCTGACGGGCCACCCCCGAACCGAACCGAGCCGACGTCCGGTCCCCGCGGGGACCGGACGTCGGCTTCGACATTCCGCCTTCTCCATTGAGGACAGAACCTGACCGCAAGGGCCCGTAACTTCGTAGGTGTCAGGCAGAGCCAGCTGACTCCGACGACAGACGAAAGGCGGCCGGTCATGGTCACTCACGTGCGAGCCGAGGCCCACGGCGACGAGCGCGGCGCACTGCTCTCCTTCCTCGCCGAGCAGCGCGGCGGCATCCGCCGGGCCCTGCTCGGGCTCACCGACGAACAGGCGTCCGCCAGGCCCAGCGCGAGCGAGCTGTCCCTGGCGGGCCTGCTCAAGCACGTGGCCGAGGTCGAGCAGGGCTGGGTGGCACGGGCCAAGGGCGAGCCGCCGGCGGTGAAGCGGGACGAGTCGAACTGGCACGAGTGTTTCGTGCTGGTCGACGGCGAGACCGTGGAGCAGCAGCTGGCGTACTGGGAGAAGGTCGCCGACGAGACGGAGGCGTTCATCCGCGCGGTGCCCAGCCTCGACGACACCTTCCCGCTCCCGAACGATCCCTGGTTCCCGCCGGACGAGTCGGTCTCCCTGCGCTGGCTGGTTCTGCACCTGATCCGCGAGACGGCCCGGCACGCCGGGCACGCCGACATCATCCGCGAGTCCCTCGACGGGAAGACGGCCTTCGAGCTGGTGGGACTGGCGCGGAACTGAGGCCATAACCTGGACGGCATGTCAACGATCCGTCTCCTCGTGCTGGCCGCGGTGCGCCAGCACGGGCGGGCCCACGGCTATCAGGTGCGCAACGACCTGGAGTACTGGGGCGCGCACGAGTGGTCCAACGCCAAGCCCGGCTCGATCTACCACGCCCTGAAGCAGATGGCCAAGCAGGGACTGCTGTACGCGCACGAGATCGCGCCGTCCACCGCGGGCGGACCACCGCGCACGGAGTACGAGATCACCGAGGCCGGCACCGAGCAGTACCTCGGTCTGGTGCGCGAGGCGCTGACCTCGTACGACCAGAAGATGGACATGAAGTCGGCGGCCATCGGCTGCATGGTCGACCTCCCGCGCGCCGAGGCGGTGGCCCTCCTCAAGGAGCGCACCCGCAGGATCGAGGAGTGGCGCGCGGCCGTCACCGAGCACTACATCCCGGAAGAGGGCCCGGAGCAGCTCGGCCACATCGGCGAGATCATGAACCTGTGGGTGCACACGGCCGACGCGGAGGCCGAGTGGACCCAGGGGCTGATCTCCCGGATCGAGGGCGGTGCCTACACCTTCGCGGAGGAGGGTGAGCGGTTCGTCGCGGTGCTCGCCGACGACCAGGAGAACCCGTACGCGACAGGGGAGCGGCATCCGGAGGACGCCCGCTAATTAAGTTTGACTAACCGATGCCGGGGCATTAACTTCGAACTGGTAGTCAAGTTTGACTAGCGAAGGAGTCTCAGTGGCCGACGCGGCGATCACCGTCGAAGGGGCACGTAAGAAGTACGGCGGCGGCACCACCGCACAGAACGCACTGGACGGCCTCGACCTGGAGGTCGGCCGAGGCACGGTCCACGGAGTACTCGGGCCGAACGGCGCGGGCAAGACGACCCTGGTCCGCGTCCTGTCCACCCTGCTCCGGCCGGACGCGGGACGTGTCGAGGTGGCCGGCCATGACGTCGTACGGCAGGCGCACGAGGTGCGCTTCCGCATCGGCCTGCTCGGCCAGCACGCGGCGCTCGACGAGGAACTCGGCGGCCGCCAGAACCTGGAGATGTTCGGCCGCCTCTACCACCTGGGCGCCCGCAGGGCACGCGCGCGTGCCGACGAGCTCCTGGAGCGCTTCGACCTGGCCGGCACCGGCCGCAAACCGGTCCGCGCCTACAGCGGAGGCATGCGCCGCCGACTGGACCTCGCGGCCTCCCTGATCACCGAGCCGGAGGTGCTCTTCCTGGACGAACCCACCACCGGCCTCGACCCGCGTGGCCGCGCCGAGGTCTGGTCCGCGGTCCGCACCCTGGTCGGCGGCGGTACGACGGTCCTGCTGACCACGCAGTACCTGGACGAGGCCGACCAGCTCGCCGACCGCGTCTCGGTCGTCGACGCCGGCCGGGTGATCGCCGACGGCACCCCGGACGAGCTGAAGGCCCTGACGGGCGGCGACCGCATCGACGTCGTCCTGCGCGACGAGGGCCAACTGGGCGCGGCGGTCGCCCTGTTGCCGCTGCCCGGGGCGGGCGTCACGGTCGACCCCGACCGCCGGCTGCTCAGCGCCCCGGTCACCGACCGGATGGCGGCGCTCTCCGGCGTCCTGCGGGCACTGGAGGAGGCCGGGATCGAGGCGGAGGACGTGGCACTGCGGCGGCCGACGCTGGACGAGGTGTTCCTGCACCTCACGGACGGGGACCGCCGAGCGAAGGAGACCGCATGAGCACGTACGCGCTGACCGATTCCTGGACCATGACCCGGCGCGAACTCGCCCACTGGGCGCGGCAGCCGGTGCAGGTCCTGGTCGGGCTGGTCTTCCCCGTGATGCTCCTGCTGATGTTCGCGTACCTGGTCGGCGGCGGCCGGGGCGTGAACGGTGACTACGTCGACTACCTGGTCCCCGGCATGCTCGCGCTCACCATGGCCTTCGGCCTGGAGGGCACGATGCTCTCCGTCACCCAGGACCTCAACAAGGGCGTCATCGACCGTTTCCGATCGATGCCCATGGCCAACGGGGCGGTGCTGGTGGGGCGTTCGGTGGCCGACATGCTCCAGTCGGCGCTGGGCCTGGCGGTGATCATCGCCGTCGCCTGCGCGCTCGGCTGGCGCGCGCACGGCGGGGTGTCCGGCTTCCTCGGCGCCGTCGGCCTCCTGCTGTTGTTCCGCTTCGCCATGCTCTGGATCGGCATCCACCTCGCGATGGTCGCGGGCAGGCCCGAGATGGTGCAGGCCGTGCAGATCCTGGTCTGGCCGGTGGGCTTCCTGTCCAACGCCTTCGCCACGCCCCAGTCCATGCCGGGCTGGCTCGGGACGGTCGTGGAGTGGAACCCGATGTCCCAGACGGCCACGGCGGTACGGGAGTTGTTCGGCGGACCGGGCGGTGAGCCGGGGCATGTGTGGGCGGCCGTGGTGTGGCCGGTGGCGCTGGTGGCGGTGTTCTTTCCGCTGGCGGTACGGCGGTTCGGGGCGCTGAGCAAGTAGTCCGGCAAGTAGTCCGGACGGTCGGGCGGGCCGCCCGGAAAGTCGTCGTGAGGAAGTGGGAACCCCGGCGCGGTGAGCGGTGTACCAGAGATGTCGGTGCATCGCGGACCGGGATCGGGGGACGGCATGGAGCGGGTCAGGGGAAGGGCGGCGGTCGTGGTGGCCGTCGTGCTGGGCTTGCTGGCCGTCATGGCGGCATGCACCCGGACGGACTCGGGCGGGCGGGTCTCCGCCTCTCAGGCAGTGGCGCCCGCCCGTATCCCGTCGGGGGCCGGGCTGCCCGGAGGGGCGGTCGATGTCGGGTTCGCCGCGGACGGCAGCGGGTTCGCGCTGCTCGCCGAGTGCGGGAAGAAGCGGTGCGTGCAGAGAGTCGCCGTGCTGGAGAAGGGTGCCGGGGCCTGGAGACTGGGGACCTCGCCGCTTCCGGACGTGACGGGCGACCTCGGCATCACCGCCGGACTCGTCGTCCTCGGACCCGGCCGCGCGCTGATCACCGAGGGCACATGGCCGCCACCGGAGCGCACGTGGTTCACCGGAGACGCGGGCGACAGCTGGCGAGAGGCGACCGCCGAGCCGACGGGCACCACGACGACGGTCCCCGAGGGCGCGGTCCTGGTCGAGAACTGCTCACGGCCCGACGAGGAGGGCAACGGATGCGCCCGGTCCCGTCTGGTGGCGGTGATGCCCGACACGGGGGAGTACCGGATTCTGGCCGGCCAGCCTCCGCTGAAGGGGGTCGTGATCCCGGCGGGTCACATCGGTGCGCGGCTCTACACCTACGGCCTCGATCCACGCTCCGGCAACCCCGCGCTCGCCGTCAGCGAGGACCGGGGCAAGAGCTGGCGTACCTCCGCGATGCCCGCCGGGCCGAAGGGCTGGAGCATGACCGTGGTGACCGACGGCTCGGTGCTCTACGCCGCCCACCACGGCCAGTTGCCCGACGAGGACGACGTGAAGAACGGCCTGCTCGCGATCGACCGCAGCACCGACGGCGGCCATACCTGGGAGCAGGTCTGGAAGCACCGCAAGGGAGCCGAGCCCCGCTCGATCCTCGGCGCCCCGATCGCCGCCGCCGACGGCAGCCTCACGGTCCACGGCGAGGACGGCGTCTGGCGCAGTACCGATGACGGCCGTTCCTTCAGCCGCTCCGGAGGCCGGGGACCGCAGGGCTGGGTGACCACGACCCCGCTCGGCTATCTGTGCGGCGACAGCTTCGGTGCCGGGAGGTACCGCATATCCGCCGACGGGGTCCACTGGAGGACCTTCGACCTGGGCGACGGCACCTGACGGGCTCAGTGGTGGAACCCGGTCGCCGCCTCCTTGCCCCGGGTCCGAGGCTGGGTCCGTCCGCGAGCATCAGCGCGGTCGCCAGCAGCAGCCCGGGCAGCACGGCGGGCGGCAGGACGGGAGCGTCCAGGCCCGTGGTGGCCGGGTCGGGGCCGGCGTGCCCCGGCACCTTCCAGACCACGAGGCCGACCGCCACACCGGTGGCGGTGAGCATGAAGACCGTCCAGAACACGGAGTACCGGCCGATCCCCAGGGCGTCGGGCAGGTTCCGCCACAGCACGTGCTGGAGCGCCTCGGCCGCCGTGCTCACTCCGAGAAGGAGCAGACTCGCGCCGACGCCCACGCCCACGACGAGAGCGGGGAGGATGCCCGAGGCGGAACGGGCTTGCACCTCACGTGGCGTGAGGCCGCAGGGTGGTGGACGTACCGAGAAGGGAGCGGACGAAGTGAGCTATTCCGTGGGACAGGTAGCCGGTTTCGCCGGAGTGACGGTGCGCACCCTGCACCACTACGACGACATCGGACTGCTCGCACCCAGCGAGCGCAGCCACGCGGGCCATCGGCGCTACAGCGACGCCGACCTCGACCGGCTGCAGCAGATCCTGTTCTACCGGGAGCTCGGCTTCCCGCTCGACGAGGTCGCCGCCCTGCTCGACGATCCGGCCGCGGACCCGCGCGCCCACCTGCGCCGCCAGCACGAGCTGCTGACCGCCCGGATCGAGAAGCTGCGGAAGATGGCGGCGGCCGTGGAGCAGGCCATGGAGGCACGGAAGATGGGCATCAACCTCACACCCGAGGAGCGGTTCGAGGTCTTCGGCGACAAGGACCCCGAGCAGTACGCCGAGGAGGCGGAGGAGCGCTGGGGCGGCACGGAGGCGTACGCGGAGTCGCAGCGCCGCGCCGCGGGCTACACCAAGGACGACTGGAAACGCATGCAGGCCGAAGTGGCCGACTGGAGCGAGCGCTACAGCGGCCTGATGGCGGCCGGTGAACCGCCGGCGTCCGAGGCGGCCATGGACATGGCCGAGGAGCACCGGCGGCACATCTGCGGCTGGTTCTACGAGTGTCCGTACGACATGCACCGGTGCCTGGGCGAGATGTACGTGTCCGACGAGCGCTTCAAGGCGTTCTACGACTCCATGCGCCCGGGTCTCGCCGAGCACCTCCGGGCCGCGATCGACGCGAACGCGGCCCGGCACACCTCCTGAGGTCCCGGCCCGGGAGGAAGAGGCCTGCTGAGGAAGGGGCCTACTCCCGGGTCAGGATCACGGCCGTCCCGTACGCGCACACCTCGGTGCCGACGTCCGCCGCCTCGGTCACGTCGAAGCGGAACGCCAGCACCCCGTTCGCACCACGCGCGCGTGCCTGCTCGACGAGCCGTTCCATGGCCTGGTTGCGGGTCTGCACCAGCGTCTTGGTGAGCCCTTTGAGCTCACCGCCGACCATCGACTTCAGCCCCGCCCCGATCTGGCTCCCCAGATGCCGGGAGCGGACCGTCAACCCGAACACCTCACCAAGAACCTCCTGCACCCGGTAGCCGGGAGCGTCGTTCGTGGTCACGACCAGCACGTCCGGCTGGGGTCCCTGACCGCCGCCGTAGTCTTCGATACCCATGCCCCACAGCTTTGTCCCAGCGGGCGCACAGTGCATCCTGGGAGACCGCATGGAACCTGGGTTGTGACGGCTGCGTTGATACTTTTGGGCAGCCAGCCCCAGCCCGTCTCCCAGTACCAGGAGCCACAGACCCGTGACCACGCTCGCGCTCGCCCCCGAGTGGCTCAGTCCGAACTACCTGATCGAGACGTTCAGCCTGCCAGGCATCCTGCTGATCGTCTTCGCCGAGTCGGGTCTGTTCGCGTTCCTGCCCGGCGACTCGCTGCTGTTCACGGCGGGTCTCTTCGTGGCCCAGGGCGAGTACATCAGCCAGCCGCTGTGGCTGGTCTGCTTCCTGATCGTGGTGGCGGCCGTCCTCGGTGACCAGGTCGGCTACATGATCGGAAAGTTCTTCGGGCCCAAGCTCTTCAACCGTCCCAACTCCAAGCTCTTCAAGCAGGAGAACCTGGACAAGGCCCACGAGTTCATGGAGAAGTTCGGCCCGAAGGCGATCGTCCTGGCCCGCTTCGTGCCGATCGTGCGCACCTTCGCCCCCATCGTGGCGGGCGCCGGCCGTATGAAGTACCGCACGTTCCTCACGTACAACGTCATCGGTGGTGTCGCCTGGGGCACCGGCGTGACCCTCGCGGGTTACTGGCTCGGCCAGATCGACGTCATCCACAAGAACGTCGAGGCGATCCTCGTCCTCATCGTCCTCGTCTCGGTCGTCCCGATCATCATCGAGTACCTGCGCGAGCGTTCCAAGAAGAAGAAGGCGGCAGCCGAGGCCCCGGCCCCCCAGGCCTACCAGCCCCCGCCCATGGACGACGCCACGACCCAGCTCCGCCGCATCCCGTCGGACGACGAGCAGCACCAGCAGCAGTACGGCAACCAGAACGACCAGGGCTACGGCCACCAGGGCCACCAGGGCCAGCAGGGCCAGCAGCAGTACGGCTACGACCAGTGCTACGCCCCGCAGCCCCAGCAACAGCAGCAGCCGTACGCCCAGCAGTACCCCCAGGGATACGGCGACCAGCAGCAGTACGACGGCCGGCAGAACCAGCAGTACCCGCCCAACCAGGGCTACTGAAGCGCCCGTTCAGGGACGCCCCAGCTCTCAGGCGCTCAGAACCCACGCGTCCGCTTCGCCGCCCTGCGCCCCGAAGCGGCTCCCCCCGGAACGCGGAGAAACAGCCGCGAGATCTCCGACCCGAGGTTGACCCCGATGGCGATGGCCATGGCGAGTGACGCCGCCGTGGCCAACGACACCAGCCCCTTGTCCACCTCGTTCTGCGCGATGGCCAGCAGCCCGAAGTACGTGGAGGAACCGGGCAGCAGAGGCCCGATCGCAGCGGTCGTGTAGGGCAGCGCGGAAGCGAACCGGTACCGCGACATCATCTGCCCGAACAGCCCCACCAGCCCCGCCGCCACCGCCGTGGAGGCCACCGGCGAGATGTCACCGGCGTAGCGCATCGCGCCGTACACCGACCAGGCGACCCCGCCGTTCAGGGTCACCGCCAGCACGGTCGACCGCTCCTGCTGGAGCAGCACGGCGAAGGTCAGCGACAGCATCATCGACGCCGCGAGCTGCCACAGCGGCCGCTCGGGGATGCTCACCGCGACCTCGGGATTGAGCTCGGCACCCACCTGCACCCCGAAGTACAGGACCAGCAGCACGCCCGTCACGATGCCGACGAAGAAGTACATGACCTCCAGCAGCCGCGCCGACGCGGTGATGTAGAAGCCGGTCAGCCCGTCCTGCACGCCCGCCACCAGCGCCCGCCCCGGCAGCAGCGCGAACAGCCCACCGGTGATGACCGCGGAGGCCTTCACATCGATGTCGGCCAGCGTCAGCGCGATCCCTATGGCGGCCGGCGGCATCGCGGCCACCGTGAACTGGTAGAACTCCGGCAGCCCGCGCCCCGCGCACAGCCACGCCAGCCGGTCGCCGAGCATCGCGCCCAGCGCGGCCGCGACGAACACGATCAGATCACCGCCGACGAGCACCGAGGCCGCACCGGCGAGCAGCCCGCTCGCCCCGGTCAGCACCCAGCCCGGGTACGGGTGCCGGTTGCGGCGGATCTCGGCGAGCCGCCGGTAGGACTCCTCCAGGGAGATCGCCGTCTCGGGGTCGCTGAGGTCGTCCACCAGGTGGAAGACGGCCGCGAGCCGCGTGTAGTCGGTGCCGCGCCGCCGTACCGTCCGGGACGCGGTGATCGGATCGTCGACCAGCGACGGCTGGTACGAGATCGACAGCAGGGTGAAGGTGACGTTCGGCTCACAGCGGTCGAGGCCGTACGACCGGCAGACGGCGAACATCGCCGCCTCCACGTCCTCCGCGCCCTCACCGCCCGCGAGCAGCAGCTCGCCGATACGCAGCGTCATGTCGAGCACGCGCGGGACGGCCGGCCCCTCGTCCTCGGACTTCGGCGCCGACTCCGGAGCGGGCCGCTCGGCCACCGGCATCCGCAGCATCGTGCGCATCCGGTCCTGCCAGGGCACGTCCTTGGTCAGACTGACCACCGGTATGCCGCTTGCCGGCGTGAACGCGGGCGCCTGCTTGGCGCTGTAGGTGCGCGGCGTGTTGAACGCCGACCCCTCGGGCTCGACCGAGGGCACCTGCGGGACGTCCAGGCCGTCGGGGACGGCGAACTCGCTCGTCGTCTCCGGTTCCGTGCCGCCTCTGGACACGGCGAGCCCCTGGGGGATCGCGAACTCGGACGTGATCTCGGGGTCGTAGACACTCCTCGCCTCGTCCGACTGCGGCTTGCGGTCCTCCGCTTCCGTCACTCACAGCTCCTGTGTACGCACCTCCGGTTCGCACCAGTATGCGCACAGAAACACAGTGGGCCGCACGCGTGTGCGTGCGGCCCACAGGACATCAGGAAGCTCAGTGGCCGCCGGACTCCTTGAAGCGCTTGTACGACCGCTCGATCTCGACCTCGGCGTCGACCCGGCCCACCCAGTTGGCGCCCTCGACGGACTTGCCGGGCTCCAGGTCCTTGTAGACCTCGAAGAAGTGCTGGATCTCCAGGCGGTCGAACTCGGAGACGTGGTGGATGTCACGCAGGTGCTCCTGGCGCGGATCCGTCGCCGGCACGCACAGCAGCTTGTCGTCGCCGCCGGCCTCGTCCGTCATCCGGAACATGCCGATCGCGCGGCACTTGATGAGGCAGCCCGGGAACGTCGGCTCGTCAAGAATGACCAGCGCGTCCAGCGGGTCGCCGTCCTCGCCGAGAGTGTTCTCGACGAATCCGTAGTCGGTCGGGTAGGCGGTCGAGGTGAAGAGTCGACGGTCCAGGCGGATCCGACCGGTCTCGTGGTCCACCTCGTACTTGTTCCGCGAACCCTTCGGAATCTCGATCGTGACGTCGAACTCCACCGGTGGCTCCTCCATGATCAACACATAGTTCTGGTGGTTAAGTGTCCCTCACGCAGGTGTGTGATCGCGAAAGGGGCTGGTGGTCGTGCCTGAACTGAGGCCTTGGCGGGCTGCGAAACCGCATGTGGCGCGGCTCGCGAACGCCGTACGACCCCGTCTGGCACAGGCCGCGACCGCCGCGAAACCACGGGTCACGCGACTCGGTCGGACCATGTCGGTGCAGGTCACGAAGGTGCGGACCTGGCAGTACACGGCCGGAGCCGCCACCGCGGGACTGGCGCTGACCGCCGTCGTGGTGACGGCCGCCGGCCCCTGGGACTCCTCCGGTCAGCGTACGGCCGAGCGGGACCGGGCAGCCGCCCTGGAGCACACGGGTGGCGCAGATCACGATCGCGATTCCGGTACGACGGAAGCGGCGCCCGAGCCCGCCCCCAGCGCCGCCTCCGTCCTCACCGGCCTCGGCGGCGCCGGCAGCACGGTGAAGTCGGCGCCGACCGGACCGGCCCTCGCGGACGTGCTGGGCCCGCTCCTGAAGGACCCGGCGCTCGGCAGCAGCCGCGCGGCCGAGGTCGTCGACATCGCCACCGGCAAGCGGCTCTACGGCACCGGCGGGGGCACCGCCCTCACCCCCGCCTCCACGACGAAGATCGCCACCGCGGTGGCGGCCCTGTCCGCGATGGGCGCCGACCACCGCCTCACCACGCGCGCGGACCTCGAACCCGGCACCCAGGAACTCGTCCTCGTCGGCGGCGGCGACCCCACCCTGACGGCCCGCAAGGATGCCGAGGGTTCGGCGAGCCTGCGCGACCTGGCCACCAAGGCCGCCGAGGCGCTGAAGAAGGACGGCGTACGGAAGGTCACGCTCTCGTACGACACGACCCTGTACGCGGGGTCCGGGATCCACCCGATCGGCATCGACAACGCCAACCTCGCCCCGGTCAGCGCCCTGATGGCCGACGAGGGCCGCACCGACGACAGCACCAGCGGCCTGGCGGTCCGTGCGGAGAACCCCGCGCAGGACGCGGCCCGCAAGTTCGCCGGCTTCCTGAAAGAGGCCGGGATCACGACCACGCCCCCCGGCCCCTCCAAGGCGACGGAGCGCGCGAAGACGCTCGCCGAGGTCTCCTCCCCGCCGCTGTCCGCCCTGGTCGAGCGCATGCTGACCAACAGCGACAACGACATCGCGGAGGCCCTGGCGCGCCAGACGGCCGTGGCGACGAAGGTGCGCGCCGACTTCGCGGGCGGGGGCGAGGCGATCCGGGCGCAGCTGAAGAAGCTCGAACTCCCGGTCTCCGGCGCCTCCTTCAAGGACGGCAGCGGCCTGAACCGCGAGGACCGACTGACGGCGGACCTGCTGACGGCCCTCCTGGTGAAGGCGGGCGACCCGGCCCACCCCGAACTCCGCCCCGTCCTCACCGGCCTTCCGGTCGCGGGCTTCACCGGCACCCTGAGCACCCGTTACACGAACGGTGCGGCCGGCGTCGTACGAGCCAAGACGGGCACGCTGACCGGCGTGAACACTCTCGCGGGGACTGTGGTCGACCAGCAGGGCCGCCTGCTGGCATTCGCCTTCCTCGCGTCGGACACGACGAGCAAGGACGCGGCGCAGTCGGCGCTGGACCGGACGGCCACGGCGCTGGCGGCGTGCGGCTGCCGCTGACCGAGGGCGCCGCCACCGCCGTACAGCCGTCTCCGCCGGCACACCCGTCCCGGACGACCTCACGGTGCCCGTCAGCCGCAACCGGCCTCTGTGGCCTGCCCCAAGCGGGAACGCTCACGTACGGTTGACGCATGACGAGCATCGGTGGTGCAGAGATGGTCGACTGGAATCTCGCGGTGGCGACCGCGACCCGGCTCGTGAGGCCGGGCCCGGAGGTGAGCCGCGACGAGGCCAGGGCCGTCGTCGCCGAGTTGCGCAAGCACGCGAGGGCCTCGGAGGAACATGTCCGCGGCTTCACCCGAATGGGTACCGAGGAGACCCACGACACCCCGCTCCTCGTCGTGGACCGCGCGGGCTGGGTCAAGGCGAACGTCGCCGGCTTCCGGGAACTCCTGAAGCCGCTGCTGGAGAAGATGCAGGAACGTCGCAGCAGCACTCCGGGCGGTGCGGTCCTCGGCGCCGTCGGCGGCAAGGTGACCGGCGTCGAACTCGGGATGCTGCTGTCCTTCCTGGCCTCCCGAGTCCTCGGCCAGTACGAGACCTTCGCCCCGTCCACCCGCGAACTCCCCGCAGGCGCCAACGGCGGCGGCCGCCTCCTGCTGGTCGCGCCGAACATCGTGCACGTGGAGCGCGAACTCGACGTGGAACCCCACGACTTCCGCCTGTGGGTGACCCTGCACGAGGAGACGCACCGCACGCAGTTCACCGCCGTGCCCTGGCTGCGGGACCACCTGGAGGGTGAAATCCAGTCGTTCTTGGGGGAGACCGAGGTCGACCCCATGACCGTCCTGGAACGCATCCGGGAGGCCGCCCAGTCGCTTGCCGGCGGGCGCCCCGAGGGCGAGGAGGAGGACGGCGGACGGTCGTTGGTGGAGATCGTGCAGACGCCCGCCCAGCGGGAGATCCTCGGCCGCCTCACCGCCGTGATGTCCCTCCTGGAGGGGCATGCCGACTTCGTGATGGACGGAGTGGGTCCGGAAGTCGTACCGACCGTCCAGGAGATCCGGGAGAAGTTCCAGCAGCGTCGCGCCAAGGGCGCCTCCCGCCTGGACATGGCCCTGCGCAAGCTGCTCGGTCTGGATGCCAAACTCAGGCAGTACCGCGACGGCGAACGCTTCGTACGCGCGGTCGTCAACGAGGTCGGCATGGACGGCTTCAACCGTGTGTGGACCTCCCCCAACACCCTTCCGACGAAGACGGAGATCGCCAAACCGGCGGACTGGATCGCGCGGGTGCACCGCAAGGCCGAGTCGTGAGCCCCGCGGAGGGGTCGTGAAAGAAAACCGGCCGACGGCAGGCGAACGCCCCTTCAATCACCCGTCCGAGGGACCGTGAGCCCTGGGTAGGCGTGCAATGCTCGGGGAACGGCCCGGTTCTGTCACCATCTACACACTCTGAGTGACCGAACTCGGGTCTCACCCCCGAAAACTTCATGAAGGGAACCGGACATGGGTCCCCATCCTGCGGTCGCGGCGATACGCCTGGCGGTCCGCCGCGCCCTCCACGACATCCTCAACGACCATCAGACCTCCTCCGCCGAGAAAACCCCGCATGAGCGCCCGCCGTTGCCGCTCGTGCTCGTGGCGTGCTCCGGCGGCGCCGACTCCATGGCCCTCGCCTCCGCTCTCGCGTTCGAGGCTCCCAAACTCGGCATCCGCGCGGGTGGCGTCACCGTCGACCACGGCCTCCAGCCCGGCTCCGATCTGCGCGCCGACGAAGTCGCCCTGCGCCTGCGCGAACTCGGGCTCGACCCCGTCGAGTCCGTCGCCGTGACCGTCGGCCGCGAAGGCGGACCCGAAGCAGCCGCCCGCGACGCCCGCTACGCCGCCCTCGACGCCGCCTCCGCGCGCCATGGAGCCTGCGCCGTTCTGCTCGGCCACACGCGCGACGACCAGGCCGAGACCGTCCTGCTGGGCCTCGCCCGCGGCTCCGGCATCCGCTCCCTGTCGGGAATGGCCGCGGTCTCGGGGGCCGGCGGCCGTTACCGCCGCCCCTTCCTCCAGCTCGACCGGCAGACCGCCCGCAAGGCCTGTCTGGTCCAGTCGCTCCCCGTCTGGGACGACCCGCACAACGCGGACCCGGCGTACACACGTTCCCGCCTGCGCCACGAAGGCCTGCCCGCCCTGGAGAAGGCCCTCGGCAAAGGCGTCGTGGAGGCACTCGCCCGTACGGCCCAGCTCTCCCGCGACGACGCCGACGCCCTCGACGCCTGGGCCAGCCAGGCCGAGACCGCCGTCCGCGACGCCGCCGGCCTCCTGGAGTGCGCCAAGCTCTACGCCCTGCCGCCCGCCGTGCGCCGCCGCATCCTGCGCCGCGCGGCCATCGAGGCCGGCGCCCCCGCGGGCTCGCTCTTCGCTCGCCACATCGAGGAAGTCGACCGGCTGATCACCGGCTGGCGCGGCCAGGGAGCCATCAATCTCCCCGGCAAGGTCGTCGCCCAGCGCCAGGGTGGCAGACTGGTGATTCGGCAAGGCTGAATCCTTACGCCCCTCAGCGGGGCCGGACAGCTGGTGGGACGACCGAAAGTGATGCGGGTGGACGCGAAAGACATGGGCACCGACCTCAAAGAGGTGCTCATCACCAAGGAAGAGATCGACGCCAAGCTCGTCGAGCTGGCCGCGAAGATCGACGCGGAGTACGCGGGCAAGGATCTGCTCATCGTCGGCGTCCTGAAGGGCGCGGTGATGGTCATGGCCGACCTCGCGCGGGCGCTGTCCACCCCCGTCACCATGGACTGGATGGCCGTGTCGTCGTACGGCGCGGGCACCCAGTCCTCCGGTGTCGTCCGGATCCTCAAGGACCTCGACACCGACATCAAGGGCAAGCACGTCCTGATCGTCGAGGACATCATCGACTCCGGCCTGACCCTGTCGTGGCTGCTGTCGAACCTCGGCTCGCGCGAGCCGGAGACGCTCAAGGTGTGCACCCTGCTGCGCAAGCCGGACGCCGCCAAGGTCGCCATCGACGTCGAGTGGGTCGGCTTCGACATCCCCAATGAGTTCGTCGTGGGCTACGGCCTCGACTACGCCGAGAAGTACCGCAACCTGCCGTTCGTCGGTACGCTCGCGCCCCACGTCTACGGCGGCTGACCCGAAGGGCCCAGCCCCGTAGGAAGATCGGGAACCCTGGCGGGCGCCACGCCGTTGGAGCATGCAGACGGGTCGTCAGCCGTCCTGTGCGTCTTCGGACGACAATGCTGGGGTACCGTCAGAAGAACTGTCTTATCAAACTCACTATGGCAGGAGGGACGGGGCGACACCGCTCCGTATGGATGGACGTGAAGCGATACTTCCGTGGGCCGGTCATGTGGATCGTGCTGGCCGTCCTTGCCGTGGTCGTGTTGATGCAGGTTGTCGGCTCGTCCGGCGGCTACAAGACGGTGGACACCGGCCAGGTCGTCCAGGCGATCAATGAGAACAAGGTCGAATCAGCCAAACTGACCACCGGCGACGAGCAGACCATCAAGGTCCAGCTCAAGGACGGCCAAAAGGTCGAGGGCAGCTCCAAGATCCAGGCGAGCTATATCGGCGACCAGGGTGTGGACATCGCCAACACCCTGCAGGGCAAGTTCCAGCAGAAGCAGATCCCCGACGGGTACACCGTCTCGCCGACGAAGCAGAACGCCTTCGTCGGGATCCTGCTCTCCCTGCTCCCCTTCGTCCTCATCGTGGTCGTCTTCCTGTTCCTGATGAATCAGATGCAGGGCGGCGGCTCCCGGGTCATGAACTTCGGGAAGTCCAAGGCGAAGCTCATCACCAAGGACACCCCCAAGACGACGTTCGCCGACGTCGCCGGATCCGACGAGGCCGTCGAGGAGCTCCACGAGATCAAGGAGTTCCTCCAGGAGCCGGCGAAGTTCCAGGCCGTCGGCGCCAAGATTCCCAAGGGCGTACTGCTGTACGGCCCGCCCGGCACCGGTAAGACCCTGCTCGCGCGTGCTGTCGCGGGTGAGGCAGGCGTGCCGTTCTACTCGATCTCCGGTTCCGACTTCGTCGAGATGTTCGTCGGTGTCGGTGCCTCCCGAGTCCGTGACCTCTTCGAGCAGGCCAAGGCGAACGCCCCGGCGATCGTCTTCGTCGACGAGATCGACGCGGTCGGCCGCCATCGTGGCGCCGGCCTCGGCGGTGGTCACGACGAGCGCGAGCAGACCCTGAACCAGCTGCTCGTCGAGATGGACGGCTTCGACGTGAAGGGCGGCGTCATCCTGATCGCCGCCACGAACCGGCCCGACATCCTCGACCCGGCCCTTCTGCGCCCCGGCCGCTTCGACCGCCAGATCGCGGTCGACCGACCGGACATGCAGGGCCGTCTGGAGATCCTCAAGGTTCACCAGAAGGGCAAGCCGGTCGCACCGGACGTCGACCTGTCGGCGGTCGCCCGCCGGACGCCGGGCTTCACCGGCGCGGACCTGTCGAACGTGCTGAACGAAGCGGCGCTCCTGACGGCGCGCAGCGACAAGAAGCTGATCGACAACCACATGCTCGACGAGGCCATCGACCGCGTCGTGGCGGGTCCGCAGAAGCGGACCCGGATCATGTCGGACAAGGAAAAGAAGATCACCGCGTACCACGAGGGCGGACACGCCCTGGTCGCGGCGGCCTCCCCGAACTCCGACCCCGTCCACAAGATCACCATCCTGTCCCGCGGCCGTGCCCTGGGCTACACGATGGTGCTCCCGGACGAGGACAAGTACTCGACCACGCGCAACGAGATGCTCGACCAGCTCGCCTACATGCTGGGCGGCCGCGCGGCCGAGGAACTGGTCTTCCACGACCCGACCACGGGCGCCGCGAACGACATCGAGAAGGCCACGGCGACGGCCCGCGCGATGGTCACGCAGTACGGCATGACCGAGCGTCTCGGCGCCATCAAGTTCGGTGGCGACAACACCGAGCCGTTCCTGGGCCGGGAGATGTCGCACCCGCGTGACTACTCGGAAGAGGTCGCCGCGCTGGTCGACGAGGAGGTCAAGAAGCTCATCGAGACGGCGCACAACGAGGCCTGGGAGATCCTGGTCGAGAACCGCGACGTCCTCGACGCGCTCGTACTCCAGCTGCTGGAGAAGGAGACGCTGAACAAGGAACAGATCGCCGAGGTCTTCGCTCCCATCGTCAAGCGTCCCCCGCGGCCGGCCTGGACCGGCTCCTCCCGCCGCACGCCGTCCACCCGTCCGCCGGTGCTCTCCCCCAAGGAGCTCGCACTGACGAACGGCGCCAACGGTGCGACGCCGGCGATCACCACCGCCAAGTCCACGGCGGCGGACTCCTCCCCGGCGGCCGAGCCGGTCACCGAGGACCGTCCGGAGAACTGACACCCCGGGCCCCGGTGACCTCACCGGGCCCGGAATGGATGCCGCGCCCCCCAGGATCTAGCCTGGGGGGCGCGGCGCTTTTCGGCCGCGTCGGCAGGACACCCAGGAACGAGGCAGAGATGACCGACCCCGTGACGCTGGACGGCGAGGGCTCGATCGGCGAGTTCGACGAGAAGCGCGCCGAGAACGCGGTGCGCGAGCTGTTGATCGCGGTGGGGGAGGACCCTGACCGGGAGGGGCTCAGGGAGACGCCGGGGCGGGTGGCCCGGGCGTATCAGGAGATATTCGCCGGACTGTGGCAGAAGCCCGAGGACGTACTGACGACGACGTTCGACCTGGGGCACGACGAGATGGTGCTCGTGAAGGACATCGAGGTGTACTCCACGTGTGAGCATCACCTGGTGCCGTTCCGGGGTGTCGCGCACGTCGGCTACATTCCGGCCACCAGCGGCAAGATCACCGGTCTGTCCAAGCTGGCGCGGCTGGTGGATGTCTACGCCCGTCGGCCGCAGGTGCAGGAACGACTCACCACGCAGATCGCGGACTCCCTGATGGAGATCCTTGAGCCGCGCGGCGTGATCGTCGTCGTCGAGTGCGAGCACATGTGCATGTCGATGCGCGGCATCCGCAAGCCGGGCGCGAAGACCATAACGTCGGCGGTGCGGGGGCAGCTGCGGGATGCGGCGACACGCAATGAGGCGATGAGCCTCATCATGGCCCGCTGACGCACCGGACAGGGCGTCCATAGGCTGGAGCGCGGCCCGGAGCGGGGCTTTTCGGCGCTAGGCCGCCGACGCCGCCCCCGTGTTCCGGTCGTCGTCCTCCGGGAGCCTGCAGACCCGCTCCAGGAAGATCGCGGCCACTATGACCGCGATACCCGCCAGAACCGAGAAGCCGGCGTAGATGGCCTGGTCGCGTCGTGCGGGGATGTCGAGGGATTCCAGGAGGAAGACCCCTGTGCCGCCGTACATACCGGCGACCAGGGCGGCCACGAGGGCGCTGGCCTGACCGAAGACGACCGCGCGGGCCGCCATCAGGGGGTCGACGCCCTTGGCCTCGGGGCGCCGCTCACGCTGGGCCTTGAGACGGGAGCGGATAGAGAGCGCCGTGGCGATGAGGACCACGGCGATCAGGGCCAGGACGATGGGGGCGGCCAGGGGGACGCTGGGCAGGGTCCCGATCGAGTTCCACAGGCGGGCGCCCGCCCAGGACAGGATTGCGGCGATGACGAAGACGCCGGCCAGCAGCCTGATGCGCAGCTCTCTCACGGTGCCCCTTCAGCTCCCCCGGAACCCACGAACAGTGGTTGCTTTGACCTTAACGACTACTCGGGCAGCCGGAGTTCCAGGTCCGGGCGGGCTTCGACGCCGATTCGGGTGACGGTGGCCAGCAGGCCGGACACCGGGCCGCGGCCTGGGAGCTGTGCCTGCGGTTCCACGTCGTTCCACGGCACCAGGACGAAGGCGCGTTCATGGGCGCGCGGGTGGGGGAGCGTGAGCGTCGGGTCGTCGGAGACGACATCGGCGTAGGCCACGATGTCGACGTCGAGGGTGCGGGCGCCCCAGCGCTCGTCCCGTACGCGGTGGAAGGCCTCCTCTACCGCGTGGGCCCGCTCCAGGAGCGAGGACGGGGGCAGCGTCGTCTTCACCACGACGACCGCGTTGAAGTACGACGGCTGGCTGCCGGGCTCGACGCCCCACGGCTCCGTCTCGTAGACCGGGGAGACCGCCTTCACGCGGACGCCGGGGGTGTCCTCGAGGGCGTCGATGGCCCCTTGGAGGGTCTCCAGGCGGTTGCCGAGGTTGGCGCCGAGGGAGATCACGGCCCGTTGCGGGTTGTGCAGCGTGGTGTCGGCGGCGTCGACCCGCTGTACGACGGAGGCGGGCACCGGCTGGACGGTCGGGTCGCTGTGACCCTCGGTGAACGAGGCAGTCATACTCGGCTCCGGGTGATGGTGATCGTCACGTCGTCGAAGGGGACCGTGATCGGTGCGTCCGGTTTGTGGACGCAGACCTCGACCTCCTGGACCTCTTCGTGCTTCAGACAGGCCTGCGCGATGCGCTCCGCGAGCGTTTCGATGAGGTTGACGGGCTCGCCCTGGACGACGGCCACCACCTCCTCCGCCACGATTCCGTAGTGCGCGGTCTTCGACAGGTCGTCGTCGGCGGCGGCCGGCCGGGTGTCCAGTCCGAGGACGAGGTCCACGACGAAGGTCTGGCCCTTCTCGCGTTCCTCGGGGAACACACCGTGGTGCCCGCGGGCCTTCAGGCCGCGCAGCGCGACACGATCCACGCGAATCACTCCTGCAATCGTCGGTGACGGCCGGTTCGTGTCGTGTGCGGACGGCACACCGGCCTCGAACGAATCTACCTGCGGGCACTGACAGGGCCGGGCCACGGGGGCGCCGGCCCGAGCCGGGGCCAGAGGTTTCATCGGGTGTTTCCCCTGGGGAACCCGGTGGCTCACGGGTTGGTAGCCGCCCCTACCCGGGGGTCCGTGATTCCAACCACTTCTTGGTCCCCGCGGGGGGCGCCTACCCACTCAGGAGGGGGTGCCGTCCGGTTCGTCCCCGTCGTTTTCGGCCAGAACGGGGGAGGCGTGGTGGGACCAGAGTTTCCAGCCGGACGGGGTGCGGCGGAACACGTTGGTCGCGACCACCAGCTGGCCGACGAGCGGGCCGAGCTCCTCGCCGCCCTCGGGGGCGGGGCCGCCGCTGAGGATGTTCTCGGTGCAGTTCACGAGGGCGGTGTCGCCGGTGACGGAGACGTGCACGTCGGTGAGGAAGAACTGGATGTAGTCGGTGTTCGCCATGATCAGCGCGTACGACCGGAGGACCTCGCCGCGGCCGGTGAGCACGGGCCAGCCGGGGTGCACGCAGGAGATCACGCCGCTGTCGGCCGGATCGTGGTACTCCTCGTCGACGCCGAGGTCGGCCGGGGTGAGCCAGAGGGAGGTCAGTTCCTCGAAGTCGCCGCGCTCCATCGCCTCGTAGTAGGTGGTGTTGGCGGCTTCCACCTGCTCGACGTCGGTGTGGGGGGCGCTCACTGGTCGCCTTCGGGGGAGTGGGTTTCCGGGGTGCTCGCCGCGGCGGTGCGCGCCTGGCTCGCGTGCGCTGTTCCCCGCGCACGGTCCGATGTGCGCGCGCCCTCCACGGCGCGTGCGACCCGTACGGCGTCCGCCGTCGCGCGCACCTCGTGCACGCGCACCGCCCACGCGCCGGCCTGCGCCGCGAGGGCGGAGACGGCGGCCGTCGCGGCATCGCGCTCGCGGGCGGGGGGCGGGGCGCTCCCGGGGCCGGCGAGGACGCGGCCGAGGAAGCGCTTGCGGGAGGCGGCGACGAGGAGAGGGTGGCCGAGGGCGAGCAGTCGGTCGAGGTGGGCGAGGAGGACGAGGTCGTGCTCGGCGTCCTTGGAGAAGCCGAGGCCGGGGTCGACGACGACGCGGTCGGGGGCGATACCGCCGGCGAGGACGGCCTCCACGCGCGCGTGGAGTTCGTCGACGACTTCCGCGACGACGTCGGCGTAGACGCCCTTGACGTTGCCGCCCTCCAGGAAGCCGCGCCAGTGCATGACGACGAAGGGGGCGCCGGAGTCGGCGACGACGGGAATCATCGCGGGGTCGGCGAGGCCGCCGCTGACGTCGTTGACGAGACGGGCGCCGGCGGCGAGGGCCTGTGCGGCGACCGAGGCGCGCATGGTGTCCACGGAGATGGTGACGCCCTCGGCGGCCAGGCCGCGGACCACGGGGATGACGCGCTTGAGCTCCTCGGCCTCGTCGACGCGGGTGGCGCCGGGGCGGGTGGACTCACCGCCGACGTCGACGAGGTCGGCGCCCTCCTCGACCAGGGCGAGGCCGTGCTTGACGGCGGCCGTCGTGTCGAACCAGCGGCCGCCGTCGGAGAAGGAGTCGGGGGTGACGTTGACGACTCCCATGACCGCGCAGCGGTCCCATTCCGGCAGCCCGACGACGCGCCCGCGTCCGCTCTGCTTGCTCATGCGTTCAGCCTAGGCCCAGGAAGGAGCCGCAAGGCCGCCCGGCCCGGAGAGCGGGGGCCGCCCGCCGCGTCCCGGGCCGCCCGAGGTCACGCCGCGCGGACGTCTCGTTCCGCGACGGCGTGGGCACACGCGCGTGCGGTGGTCCGGCGGCGGCGCAGGAAGCGCGGCAGGGGGAGGCCGAGGTTGACGAAGCCCTCGGCCTGCATGGCGGCGAAGCCGATGCGGGGAAGGTCGCCGGAGGCGCGGTAGACGACGAACCGGGGCTCCCAGCGGGGCTGGAACTTCGCGTTGAACTTGTACAGGGACTCGATCTGGAACCAGCGGGAGAGGAAGACCAGCAGCCCGCGCCAGGCGCGCAGCACCGGACCCGCGCCGATCTTCTCGCCGCGCGCGAGGGCGGCGCGGAACATGGCGAAGTTCAGCGACACGCGCGCGATGCCGAGCCTCGGCGCGGCCTGGAGCGCGGCCACGATGAGCAGTTCGTTCATGCCGGGGTCGGCGGAGCGGTCGCGGCGCATCAGGTCCAGGGAGACGCCGTCGCTGCCCCAGGGGACGAAGTGCAGGATCGCCTTCAGGTCGCCGTACTCACCCGGTACGGCGTCCGCCTTGTGGGCGGTGGCGATCAGGCAGTCCCCGTCGGTGGCGTCGCCGATGCGGCCCAGCGCCATGGAGAAGCCGCGCTCGGTGTCGGTGCCGCGCCAGTCGTCGGCGGCGCGGCGGATGCGCTCGAGTTCGGCGTCGCCGAGGTCACGGACGCGCCGGACCCGAGTCTCGTAACCGGCGCGTTCGATGCGCTTGACCATCTGGCGCACGTTGCGCATCGCGCGCCCGGCGAGGGAGAAATCCGCGACGTCCACCACCGCCTCGTCGCCCAGTTCCAGGGCGTCCAGGCCGGTCTCGCGGGTCCAGACCTCGCCGCCGGTCTCCGAGCAGCCCATGACGGCGGGCGTCCAGGAGTGGACCTTCGCCTCGTCCATGAAGCGCTCGATGGCGCCCGGCCAGGCCTCGACGTCGCCGATGGGATCGCCGCTGGCGAGCATCACGCCGGAGACGACGCGGTAGGTCACCGCGGCCTTGCCGCTGGGGGAGAAGACGACGGCCTTGTCGCGGCGCAGGGCGAAGTGGCCGAGGGAGTCGCGGCCGCCGTGCCTGTCCAGGAGGACCCTGAGACGGGCCTCGTCGTCCTCGGTGAGTTGCGCGGCGGGGTGTTCGGGACGGAAGGCCAGGTAGATCGTCGTGATCGCCGTGAGCAGGCCCAGGGCGCCGAGGGAGAAGGCGACCGTCCAGGAGGTGTTGCCCTGGTAGTCGACGGGGCCCTCGAAGCCGAACAGGCCGTACAGGACGTGGGTGATGCGGTCGGCCAGGCTCGGGTCGCCGACGAGCGTCTTCGGGTGGACGCTGACGATGACCAGCCCGAGTGCGAGCGAACCGGCGCCCATGAGGACGAAGTTGGCGAGCGCGCGCCACCGGCTGCGCGGGTCGGGCAGCGCCCTGAACTGGTCGCGGTGGATCAGCAGCGGCGCGAGCAGGGCGAGCGAGATGAGCGCGCCCACCGGGGAGTGGCGGTACGTGAACTGCGCGACCGCGCCGGCCGGCAGCAGGGCCACGGCGGCCCGCCAGGCCCGCCGCTTGCGACGCCTGAGCCCGTGGGCGAGCAGGAGCAGCAGCACGCCCGTGCTCAGGGAGAGCGCCGCGGCGAACGGGCCGAGCGCGCCGGGGAGCACCTCGGCCATGGTGTGCATACGGCTGTGCCGGAAGCGCGGGAAGACGCCCGCGGCGATGTCCATCAGGCCCACGATCGCGCAGGCTCTGGCGACCAGGACGGGGACGGCCTCGGGGCGTGGGCCGCGCGGCGCGTGCCGTGCCCACAGTGATCGGTTCGGAACCCCGCCCGACATTTCCACATCTGTCCTGACAGACATCGCATCCCGTAGTTCTGCGAGAGAGCTTGGATCCGGGCCCGCATCGGGCATCCGGCGACATTGCGCCCTCTAGGACGGTGTCTTCGAGGGAGAGGTTCACTCGCTTCCTCAAAGCCGGTCCAAAGGCCGGGGAAAGGGCCGGACAAGCCTTCGCGAAGATCCGCGGGTACGCCGGCACGGGGAGAAAGCGCAGGCAGGAAACCAACCATGGGTCTCACGGGCAACAACGTGCTGGTGCTGGCGGTCGGGTCGGCGGTGCTGCTGTTCGTCGGCACGGTGTGGCTGTGGCCACGGCTGTCGCGGCGGAGCTGGCGGGCCGTCGGCGGGCGGGTGGGTCTGCTGCTCGCGACCCAGCTGGCGCTCTTCGCGGCGGTCGGGCTCGCCGCCAACCAGGCCTTCGGGTTCTACGCCAGCTGGGCCGACCTGTTCGGGCAGGAGGACGAGCAGGGGGTGGTCGTCGACCACACGCCGAACGGCGGCTCGGGGGGCCCGCTCCGGGTGACGGACATACGGCGGGTCAAGGAGACGGGCAGTGCGCGGCCGCGGAACGGCGGTCAGATCCAGAAGGTCGCCATTGTCGGCCGTACGACGCACATCGCCACGTCCGCCTTCGTCTATCTGCCGCCGGAGTACTTCCAGCCGCAGTACCGCGCGCGGACGTTTCCCGCCGCCGTGGTTCTCACCGGATATCCGGGCACCGCGCAGGCGCTGGTCGACAAACTCAACTATCCGAGCACGGCCTTGGACCTCGCCAAGGACGGCCGTATGCAGCCGATGATCCTGGTGATGATGCGGCCGACGGTGGCGCCGCCGCGGGACACGGAGTGCGTCGACGTTCCGGACGGACCCCGGACGGAGTCGTTCTTCGCCAAGGACCTGCCTGACGCCGTTCTCGCGCATTACAGGGTGGGGAGGAAGCCGGGCAGCTGGGGTGTCATCGGCGACTCCACGGGCGGCTATTGCGCGCTGAAGCTCGCCATGCACCACCCCGAGGTGTACGCGGCGGGCGCGGGCCTCTCGCCGTACTACAACGCGCCGAGCGACCCCACCACCGGCGATCTCTTCCAGGGCGACAAGGGGCTGCGCGATCGCGCGAACCTGTTCTGGTACCTCAAGCACATGCCCGCGCCCGACACTTCACTGCTCGTCAGCAGCAGCAAGATCGGTGAGGCGAACTACAAGGACACGCTGAAGTTCATCGACCGCGTGAAGGCGACGAACCGGACGCGCGTCTCCTCGATCATCCTCGAAAGCGGCGGACACAACTTCAACACCTGGCGGCGGGAGATTCCGGCGACGCTGCAGTGGATCAGCGGGCGGTTGAGCGACCGGTGACAAATGATCTTGCGGTCGGGCCGGTGGATCGTGTCCCTGTTGTCGAATTCGGTGGCGGGTCTGATTCCTGATGTCGTGTGAAGGCTGCGGGATGGCTGTGTTTTTACGGGCCGGGGCACCACGATTCGCCTACGCGCGGTAAGTTTCTGGCCATGCCACGTGGACGTCACCGCCATTCCCCGCCCTTGCACAGGCTGCTTCCCCCGTCGGCGATCGCAGGCGTCTCCGTCGTCTGCGCCTTCGGCCCCTGGGCGTTCTCGCAGCCGGCCGTGCTGCGTGTCGTCGCCGCGGTCGCCGCGGCGACCGCGGTCGTCGGTGCGGCCGTCATGCGCCGCTGGGACACGCAGGCCGGCAAGCAGGTCGCCGACCTCATACGCGCGCGTGCGGGCGACGAATGGCGCTTCGAGGAACGGGTCGCCGAACTGGAGACCGACCTCGAGGAGTCGCGCGAGCTGCGCGGCAAGCTGGAGCAGCGGCTGCGGGCCAAGCGCACGGAACTGGCGGGTCTGCGCAACGAGCACGCGGCCCTGCTGCGCCGGTACGCCACGGCGGAGACCGAGCGGGCGAGCGCCCTGGAGGGCCGCCGGCTGCTCGAGATAGAGGCCACGGCACCGGTACCGGCGCGCGCGCTGCCGCCCGTGCCGGTCGCCGTCGAGGAGGCCGACGCTGTGGCTGCGCCGGCCGAGGACGAAGCGGTGGAGACCGAGGACGAGGCCGTGGAGAGCGCCGAGGGCGCCGAGGCCGCTGAGGGTGCCGAGGCCGTCGACGACGAGCCGGACGCGCCCGCGATCTTCTCGCCGGAGGGCTCCCAGCTGTTCCTGCGGGCGAAGGCCGCGCTGTCGCGGTTCGACGGCGCCGAGGGTGCCACCAAGGACGACGCTCCCGAGGCCCCGGCCGAGGAGGGCTCGACGAAGGACAGCTCGGCCAAGGACGACGGTTCCCCCAAGGACGACGGCTCCCCGGACGGCGACGGCGGTCCGAAGGGCGACGGCCCCGCGAAGGACGTTCCGGCGCAGGCCGGTCCCGTCACCGCACAGGTGGTCACCTCCGGTGACTCCGAAGCGGAGGCCGCGCAGGGGCAGCCCGCGGCGGTCGACGGGCATACGCGCGCGGCCGCCGTCACCACCACGCCGGCCAAGCCGGTCCAGCCCGCGCAGCAGCCCTCCGGGCACTTCGTCGCACCGACCGCGGTGGCCGTCGCGCCGACCGCGCCCGCGCGGCGTGCCGCCGTCGAGGGCGGCTTCGACTTCTTCGGCATGCAGAAGGCGTCCGCCGAGCTGGAGTCGGTGCAGAACGAGGACCTCGCCGACGTGGTCGGCCAGGAGGCGCTCGCCCTCCACAAGGCCGAGTCCGAGGCGGAGTTCAAGCCCGCGGACGAGGCGTCCCGGGGCATCGGCCAGGTCATCGACCTGACGGCGCACGACGAGACCGAGCAGATCGATGTGCAGGGGCTGCGGAGCGCGGTTTCCTGAACGACGTGTCGACGAGAGCCGCGCGGACTCCCGAGGGGGCCGCGCGGCTCTCGTCGTTCTCCGGCGCGGTCCGGTCAGGCCATCCACCGGTCGGGCCGGGCGTCCCGCCGCCCCGTCCGTGACCTCTCCGCCTGCGCCCGCAGCAGCTCCGCGGCCTCCTCCACGTCCCGCAGCCGCGCTGTGACGGTCTTGTTGGCCCCCGTGTCCACATGGACCGCGGCGAGCCGCCAGAGACGCTGCCAGGGCCCCTGGGCGAGCCGTACGCTCTGGACCTTCGCGTGCGGGACCAGGGCGAGGCTGCGGCGCAGCAGGCCATGCCGGGACGCGAACACCGCGTCGGTGACGGCGAGTCCGTAGCCCCGCCACCACACCGGCACACACCGCCCGGCGCGCCGCGGGGGCCGGGACAGCGCCGACGCGGGCGGTACGACCACGCCGGGCAACACGCGCGCGACGATCGCCTCGGCGACCTCGCGCGGAGCGACGGGCACCAGTACGGAGTTGGACGACCCGGCCACGTCCAGCTCGACCCGCACCCAGCCGCGCCGCCGCCACAGCAGCGGCTCCACGATCCGTACGGTCTGCACGCGCCCCGGCGGCACCGTCTCGTGGGTGCGGTCCAGGAGCCCGTGGTCGATCCGCAGTCCGTCGGGCGACTCGCCCACGGTCCAGTCGTACTCGCCGACGAAGCGCCCCACGCTGCTCGCGCCCGCCGCGCCGAGCAGCGGGACGCCGGTCGCGAGGACCGTCCACAGGCTGTGGGTGGCGAACCACAGCACGGGCGGTACGACGAGGGCGGCGGCCAGCGTGGCCCAGGTGGCGCCGGTCAGGACGAGGGCGATCGCGAGGTCGCGCGGGGGTGTGCGCAGCAACTCGCGCGCCGGGGCCTCGCCGACCTCGTGCGCCGTCTCGGGTGCGAACCCGGCGGCGCGTGCGAGGAGTTCCGCGCGCAGCTCCCGCGCCTCGCGCTCCCCCAGGAAAGCCAGTTCGTCCTTCTTGTCGGTGCCTATGACGTCGAGTTTGAGTTTGGCGACGCCCGCCACGCGCGCGAGGAGCGGCTGGGTGACGTCGATCGCCTGGATGCGTTCCAGCCGGATGTGCGCGGTGCGTCGGAACACCAGGCCGGTACGGATGCGCAGTTCGGCCTCGGTGACCGCGAAGTGCGTGTACCACCAGGTGAGGAAGCCGTAGAGGGCGGCGGCGGGGACGAAGAGGGCGAGGACGATCAGCAGGACCGTGGGCGTCAGCCGGGTCAGCTGGCGCTGGGTCTGGTCGGGGTCGTGCACCGCCCACCCGATGAGCACCGCGACGGGCGCCCACGCCCGTCTGAGCGGGGTCACCGGATGCAGCCGCCGCTCGGTCACGGGCGGCTTCCGCCGTACGGCGTCGTCGATGCCCGGCGTCGTCACAGGCCCGCCGATCGTGCCTGGCCGAGCTCGGTGAGCCGGTCGCGCAGCCGTTCCGCCTCGGCCGGCTCCAGGCCCGGGATGGTCGCGTCGGTCGCCGCGGCCGCCGTGTGCAACTGCACGCTGGACAGCCCGAAGTGCCGCTCCACGGGCCCGGAGGTGACCTCGACCAGCTGCATCCGGCCGTACGGCACGACGGTCTCCTCGCGCCACAGCACACCCCGGCTGATCAGCAGGTCGTCGGCGCGCTCGGCGTAGCGCCAGGAGGCCCAGTTGCGGCCCAGCATCACCCAGCCCCACGCCATGAGGGCGAGCGGCAGCAGCGCGAACGCGGCCCAGACCGGGCCCGCGAACAGGTTCAGCAGCACACCGACCGCCACGGCCAGCAGCCCCAGCCACACCACCAGCAACAGCCGTCGCATCCGCAGCAGCCCCGGAGGCAGGCCGATCCACACCGGCTCGCTCTCGGCCGTCCCCGCGCCCTGCCCGTTCCCGGTCTCCATGAGGTCAGCGTACGTAGGACAGACTGTGTCCATGACTCCCACGACGGAGACCACGGTTGGTATCGGCGGCGCCGCGGAGAGCACCGACATGGTGCTCAACATCGGGCCGCAGCACCCGTCGACGCACGGTGTGCTGCGCCTCAGGCTCGTCCTGGACGGCGAGCGGATCCAGCACGCCGAGCCGGTGATCGGGTATATGCACCGGGGCGCGGAGAAGCTCTTCGAGGCGCGCGACTACCGCCAGATCATCATGCTCGCCAACCGCCACGACTGGCTGTCGGCCTTCTCCAACGAGCTGGGCGTGGTCCTCGCGGTGGAGCGCATGCTGGGCATGGAGGTCCCTGAGCGCGCGGTGTGGACGCGCACCCTGCTCGCGGAGCTCAACCGGGTGCTCAACCACCTGATGTTCCTGGGCTCCTACCCGCTGGAACTCGGCGGCATCACGCCGGTCTTCTACGCGTTCCGGGAGCGCGAGGTGCTCCAGAACGTCATGGAGGAGGTCTCCGGCGGACGCATGCACTACATGTTCAACCGCGTCGGCGGCCTCAAGGAGGACCTGCCGGCCGGGTGGGCCACGCGCGCGCGTGCCGCCGTCGCCTCCGTGCGCTCGCGGATGGACGTGTACGACGACCTGGTGCTCGGCAACGAGATCTTCCGGGGGCGCACGCGGGGCGTGGGCGTGCTCACGCCGGAGGCCGTGCACGCGTACGGCGTGAGCGGGCCGATCGCGCGCGCCTGCGGGGTCGACTTCGATCTGCGCCGGGACGAGCCGTACCTCGCGTACGGGGAGCTCCAGGACACCCTGAGGGTGGTGACCCGCGAGGAGGGCGACTGCCTGGCCCGCTTCGAGGTCCTCCTGGAGCAGACCCACAACGCCCTCGATCTCGCCGACGCCTGCCTGGACCGGCTCGCCGAACTGCCGCCCGGCCCGATCAACCAGCGGCTCCCCAAGGTCCTGAAGGCGCCCGAGGGCCACACGTACGCCTGGACCGAGAACCCGCTCGGCATCAACGGCTACTACCTCGTCAGCAAGGGCGAGAAGACCCCGTACCGGCTCAAGCTCCGCTCGGCCTCGTACAACAACATCCAGGCCCTCGTGGAGCTGCTCCCGGGCACGCTGGTCGCGGACATGGTCGCGATCCTCGGGTCACTGTTCTTCGTGGTCGGGGACATCGACAAGTAGCGCCCCGAGCGGTGTGTCCGGGGCGTCCGGGACCGCGACCGGCTGGAGCAGCCAGCCGAAGTCGCCGAGGCCGCCGGGTGCGGTGAGTTCGGCGGCCTCGCCGGCGCTCGCGAGGGCACGTACGTAGGCCGCGGGCTGTGTGGAGGCCAGTGCGAGCGGAGGGCGTGCGCCTGCGATCCCCAAGGCGCGCAGAGCGGCGCGTTGTGTCCGTACGCGCCCCCCGGGCAGCGCGCACGCGTCCAGCGCGACATGCGCCGTGATGTCGCACGACCCGTCCGGTACGGGCGTCGTCTCGCGCCCCGCGCGGAAACCGGTGAGCGTCCCGAAGAGGGGGCGCGCGCCGACCGCGTGCGCGTAGTCGACCGCGACCGCGAGCCCCCGCTCGACCGTCGCGACCGCGGCGGCCCACGCCTCGTCCCGGGGCAGCCCCACCTCCGCCCGCAGCCCCTCCTCGGCCGGCAGCGGCCACCACCGCGCCAGCCACCGCGCCTCCGCGCCGGAGAGCGGCTCCCCGAGCCGCTCGGTCCCGTCGGGCCGTACGAGCACCCGGCGGGCCACGCCCGCGGCGTCCGTCTCGGCGATCTCCACGGGCACGTTGTCCAGCCACTCGTTGGCGAACAGCAGCCCGGTGATCCCGCGCGGCGGCTCGGTCAGCCACTCGATCCGGTGGTCGAGGCCGGCCGGGCGGTCCGCGCGTTCGACGGCGTACGCGCGCGTGCGGGCGGCCAGGTCGGCGGGCAGCGCGGCGAGCACCCCGGTGACCAGCTCGCCGCGGCCGGCGGCCATGTCGACGAAGTCGAGCGCCCTGGGCCGGCCCAGGGCCTCGTCGACCCGGCCCAGCAGCCGCGCCACGGCCCCGGCGAACAACGGCGACGCGTGCACCGACGTACGGAAGTGACCGGCCGGCCCCTCGGGCCGGTGATAGAAGCCCCCGGGGCCGTACAGGGCGCTCTCCGCGGCCGCCCGCCAGCCACGCCATTCACCCGCCGTGTCGTCCGTCACGCCGCCAGATTAGGCGTACAGGGGAACGGGGCCTCCACCTTGGGGAGTACGCGGGCCGGGCATGGATCGGTCCTCCGGTTGACCCCTGCACGCTTCACGCTTCCCTACGCTGGGTTACGTGCAGCGCCTCTATGACTTCCTCCGCAGAAACCCGACAGGGGTCGACACCTTCTGGGCCGTCTTCCTGTTCGGGATCTCGCTGCTGAGCGGGACCGCCAGTTCGGCGGAGCGGGGCACCGACTCACCGGCGCTGATCGTTCCGATCACGTTCCTGCTGTGTGCGGTGATCGCGCTGCGCCGGCTCATGCCGGAGAAGATGCTGGTGCTGTCGGTCGCGATCGGTGTGACGCAGCTGCTGCTGAACGTCCAGACGATGGCCGCCGACTTCGCGATGCTGGTGATCGTCTACACGGTGGCCGCGACGGGCTCCCGGTGGGCCTCCCGGTTCGCACTGGCCGTGGGGCTGTGTGCGGCGCCGATGGCGCAGATGCGCTGGCCGCTGGACGGGACCGCGCTGGGCAACGCCGCGAAGGCGATCTTCCTGACGGTGCCGTTCGCCCTCGCCTGGGTGCTCGGCGACTCGATCCGCACCCGGCGGGCCTACTTCGCGCAGCTCGAGGAGCGCGCGAGCCGGCTCGAGAAGGAGCGCGAGGCGCAGGCGAAGGTCGCGGTGGCCGCCGAACGCGCCCGGATCGCGCGCGAGCTCCACGACGTGGTCGCGCACAACGTCTCGGTGATGGTGGTGCAGGCCGACGGCGCCGCCTATGTCCTCGATGCCGCGCCCGACCAGGCGAAGAAGGCCCTGGAGACGATCTCCTCCACCGGCCGCCAGGCGCTGGCCGAGATGCGCCGCCTGCTGGGCGTGCTGCGCACCGGCGAGCACCAGGAGGTCGGCGAGTACGTCCCGCAGCCCGACGTCGAGCAGATCGACGACCTCGTCGAACAGTGCCGCACCTCCGGTCTGCCGGTCGACTTCAAGGTGGAGGGCACACCACGCCCGCTGCCGAGCGGCGTCGAGCTCACGGCGTACCGCATCGTGCAGGAGGCGCTCACCAACACCCGCAAGCACGGCGGGCCGAACGCGGGCGCCAGCGTGCGCCTGGTGTACTTCGACGACGGGCTCGGCCTGCTCGTCGAGGACGACGGCAAGGGCGCCCCGCACGAGCTGTACGAAGAGGGCGGCACCGACGGACAGGGCCACGGCCTGATCGGCATGCGCGAGCGGGTCGGGATGGTCGGCGGCACTCTGGACGCGGGGCCCCGTCCCGGCGGAGGGTTCCGTATCAGTGCGCTGCTCCCGCTCAAACCGGCGCATTGACGCCGACGCACGCCCTGTGTTGACACCTGTAACAACCCCGCTGTAACCCCCCGCCACCGCAATCAGCAGAGCCACAAGAGCCTGAAAGAGACGGAAGAGGACCCGATGACGATCCGCGTGATGCTCGTCGACGACCAGGTGCTGCTGCGCACCGGGTTCCGGATGGTGCTCGCCGCCCAGCCGGACATGGAGGTCGTCGCCGAGGCGGGCGACGGCGTCGAGGCCCTCGAGGTGCTGCGCGCGACCACCGTCGACGTGGTCCTGATGGACGTCCGGATGCCGAAGCTCGACGGCGTGGAGACCACCCGCCGCATCTGCCAGGACGACAACCCGCCGAAGGTGCTGATCCTGACCACCTTCGACCTCGACGAGTACGCCTTCTCCGGACTGAAGGCGGGCGCGTCCGGCTTCATGCTCAAGGACGTGCCGCCCGGCGAACTCCTCACCGCCATCCGCTCGGTGCACAGCGGTGACGCGGTGGTGGCCCCCTCGACCACGCGCCGCCTCCTGGACCGGTTCGCGCCGATGCTGCCGAGCACCGGCAAGGAGCCCAAGCACAAGGAGCTGGAGCGGCTCACCGAGCGCGAGCGCGAGGTCATGATGCTGGTCGCCCAGGGTCTGTCCAACGGCGAGATCGCGGCCCGGCTCGTCCTGTCCGAGGCGACGGTGAAGACCCATGTGGGCCGCATCCTCACCAAGGTCGGCCTCCGGGACCGGGTGCAGGTGGTGGTCCTGGCCTACGAGACGGGGCTGGTGCGGGCCGGCGGGCACGGCTGAGGCGGGCGCGCACGTGACTCCCGCGTAACCGGTGCCCACTAGGGTCTGCGCATGCTCCTCTGGATCAACGGGCCCTTCGGGGGCGGGAAGACACAGACGGCGTACGAGATCCAGCGGCGGCTGCCCGGCAGCGTCGTCTGCGATCCCGAGCACGCCGGCTTCGGTCTGCGCCGCATGCTGCCGGCCGAACTGCGCGGGAACTTCCAGGACTTGAAGGCCTGGCGGCAGGGCGTCGTCGAGGTGCTCGACCTCGCCCTCACCCAGCACGACGGTGTGGTGATCGCCCCCATGACGGTCACGGACTCGGGCTACTTCGCCGAGACCGTGGGCCGGCTCGGCGAACTCGGCCACGACGTACGCCACTTCACCCTCCTCGCTCAGCCCGAGACCGTCATGAAGCGGCTGCGCGAGCGCGGTTTCGGGCACCTCCTTCAGTACGTCGGCGGGAAGAACGCCGGTCTGGGACGCGAGACCTGGGCCGTGCGGCAACTCGACCACTGTCTCGAGCGGCTGCGGGAGCCCGAGTTCGCCGAGCACCTGTGGACGGACGAATCGACCGTGCCGAAGACGGCCGACCGCATCGCCGTGCTGGCCGGGCTGACACTGCGGCCGAACACCGAGGGCGCGCTGCGGACGAGGCTGAGGCAGATACGGGTCGGGGTGAGGCACATCCGGTTCGACTGACCGGCTATCTGAGGATCCCCTCCAGGAAGTCGCTGCCCAGCCGGGCCACGACCGCGATGTCCAGCTGGTGCTGGACGTACCGGCCGCGACGGCGCGTGGTGATCAGGCCCGCCTTCTTCAGAACGCCCAGGTGCCGGGATATCTCGGGGGCCGTCATCCCGTGCGCCTGCGCCAGCTCGCTCGTGGTCCAGGCGCTGCGGGCCAGGTGGCGGCAGATCCGCATCCGGACGGGGTGGGACAGGGCCGTCATGCGCAGGGCGAGCTGCTCGACGGAGGGCGGCGCCGCGAGTTCGGGGGAGCCGACCGGGTAGTGCACCACGGGCTGCCAGCCGGGCCGGTACAGCACGGCCAGGTGGGGCCAGCCGAGACTGGTCGGCACCAGGATGAGGGGGCCGTCCCCCGTGGTCGTACGGCCCACGCTCAGCTTGTCGACCGTGATCTCGGCGGCGTCCTCGTCGAGGGTGATCGCCGGGGACGCGGCGGCCAGCGCCTCGGCGAGGCCCTTGCGGCGCACGAGGTCGGTCTTGTGGCGGGCGTCCGCCGCGAGCTGGTGGCGCAGCCGGGACCAGGTCTCCGCGAAGAACGCCTCGTCGCAGTCCTGGAGGAACTGGCGCAGCCAGGCCCGGATCTTCGGCGGATCGGTCAGCAGCAGCTCGGTGAACCGCTCCTGCCGCGGCCCCCGCGCGGCGGCCAGCTCCAGGGCGCGCCGCCCCTGCTCGGCGTCGACGAGCCAGCCGCTCCCGACGTCGTAACAGGTCGCGCAGCTGAACTCCAGCGCCGCGTTGACGAACTGCTCGTCCGTGAGCTTGTCCAGCAGGTCCAGCTCCTCGGCGAGCGTGGCCCCGGGGAGGGCGGCGCCGTCCGGGATGCCCGCGTACGGCAGGAACAGGTCCGCGAACGTCGTCGTCCACAGGAAGTCCGCGTCGCACATCCGGTCGGCCAGATGCGGGTCGAGGCGGGCCAGCACGCCGGTCACCCAGCCCTGGAGCCCCGGATGGTGGCCCGGCTCGGACAGCGCGTGCAGCGCCATGCCGAGCTCGGCCAGGGGCGAGGGGACGACGGCGACCCTCTCCGGCCGCAGCCCCGCGATGTCGATGCGCACGCTCATGACCTCATGGTGCACCCCGCCACTGACAGCGCCGCCCCCGATTGACGGCCGCCGTCAATCGGCGCGACATCGCCGCGGTACCGGCGCAACCTGGGAGCACGGGGCAGCCGCGGAGCCCGACCCATCGCACAAGCCTCCCGAGAAGGCGATACGCCATGAGCCTCACCCAGCAGTACCTCCTCGACACCTACCGCGCCCAGCGCCTCGGACAGCCCGACCCGCCCGCGCCCGGTACGCACGACTGGCAGGTCGTGCGCGAACTGCGCGACCACCGCCGGTTCCGGGCGGTGCTCGCCGGGCGGCCGGCCCACGGGCGGATACGGCAGGCCCTGGGCCGGTGGCTGCGCCGGGAGCCGCGGCCTAGCCGCTGAGCAGGGCCACGAAGTTGGCCACCGCCGCCTTCACGTCGTCGGCCGTCCACTCCAGGCCGGCGGCGCCGACGGTGACCTCAGTGAAGGCCAGACCCGGGCCGCCGCGGTCCCAGTAGCCGCTGAACAGATACGTCCCCGTCTCCTCCGCCTGCCGCACCGCCGCCTCCAGCAGCACGTCGGCGTCGTACGGCAGCCAGACCTGGAACTGGTGGGTGTGCGGCTCCTCGGGGTGCACGCGCGCCCACGCCACCCCCGCCTCGGCGAACCCCTCCCGCAGCGCCGCCGCCACCACGCGCGCGTGGCGGACGTACTCCGGCAGCCTGGGCAGCTCCCGTTCCAGGCCGACGAGCGCCGACAGCGCGGTGGGGAACTGCTGGAAGGCCATCCCGCCGTACCGGTGGCGCCAGGTCCTCGCCTCCTCCACCAGCGTCTTCGGACCGGCGAGCGCCGCGCCGGCGAAACCGTCGAGGGACTTGTAGAACGACACGTAGACGCTGTCCGCCAGGCCCGCGATCTCGTCCAGGGGGCGGCCGAAGTGGACGGTGGTCTCCCACAGGCGCGCGCCGTCGAAGTGCACCACCGCGTCCCGCTCGCGCGCCGCCTCCACGACCTCGGTCAGCTCCTCCCAGGTCGGCAGGACGAACCCGGCGTCCCGGAGGGGCAACTCGAGCATCAGCGCGCCATAAGGCTCCTCGAAGTCGCGCACCTCGTCGGCGGTGGGCAGCCGGGGCTCGCCGGTCAGACGCACCGGGCGCAACCCGCTGACCTGGGCGAGGGCATGCCGCTCGTGGACCTCGGGGTGGGCCAGGGCGTGCAGGGCGACCATCGGGTTGCCGGTGCGGCCCGCCCAGCAGCGCAGGGCGACCTGCTGGGCCATCGTGCCCGTGGGGAAGAACGCCGCGGCCTCCTTGCCCAGCAGGGTCGCGACACGCTCCTCCAGGGCCGCCACGACCCCGTTGCCGTAGATGTCCGCGGACTCGTCCACGTCGTACACCTCGGGCGCGGCCTCCACGAGCGACGCGAGCCGCTGCCGGATCGTGCCGCTGAGTCCTCCCCGCCACAGGACCCGCCGCGCCCCTCGCAGGGCCTCCCGGCGCCGCTCCCGCAACCGCTCCTCCGCCGACCGCTCTTCAACCTGCTCCGCAGCATTGCTCATGCCTGGATCATGTCGCGCGCCCCTCCCCGCGGGCACACCCTTTTCGTGCCGGCACGGCCCGCGGCAACCCACAGCCTGTGGACAACCGAACGCCCCTCGAACCAATCGCGTTAACATGACGAGAAATCGTCCGGTACCCGGAGCGGACTGGAACGGGAAGGCCTCCGTCGCGTGAGTACAAGCCAACTGCCAGATCCCAAGGACCGCCCCGCGCGGCTCACCGTCGGTGTCGTCGGCGCCGGGCGCGTGGGACCCGCGCTGGCCGCTTCCCTCCAGCTCGCCGGGCACCGTCCGGTGGCCGTCTCCGGGGTCTCCGACGCCTCCCGCAGGCGGGCCGCGCAACTGCTCCCGGACGTGCCGCTCGTGCCGCCCGCCGAAGTCCTGCAGCGCGCCGACCTGGTCCTGCTGACGGTCCCCGACGACACCCTGCCCGGCCTCGTGGAGGGCCTCGTCGAGACCGGGTCCGTACGGCCGGGACAGCTGCTGGTGCACACCTCCGGGCGGTACGGCACGAAAGTCCTCGACCCCGCCCTGCGCGCCGGCGCGCTGCCGCTGGCTCTGCACCCCGCGATGACCTTCACCGGCACCCCGGTCGACGTCCAGCGCCTCGCCGGATGCTCCTTCGGGGTCACCGCGCCCGAACAACTGCGACTGGCCGCCGAGGCCCTCGTCATCGAGATGGGCGGCGAGCCCGAGTGGATCGCCGAGGAGATGCGCCCGCTCTACCACGCGGCCCTCGCGCTCGGTGCCAACCACCTCGTCACGCTGGTCGCCCAGTCCATGGAGCTGCTGCGCGAGGCGGGTGTCGAGGCCCCGGACCGGATGCTCGGCCCGCTGCTCGGCGCCGCCCTCGACAACGCCCTGCGCTCCGGCGACGCGGCCCTGACCGGTCCCGTCGCGCGCGGGGACGCCGGCACCGTCGCGGCGCACGTCGCCGAGCTGCGCAAGCACGCCCCGCAGACCGTCGCCGGCTACCTGGCGATGGCCCGCGCGACCGCCGACCGGGCGCTCGCCCACGGGCTGCTGAAGCCCGAGCTCGCCGAGGACCTTCTCGGGGTACTCGCCAACGGCACCGACGGCACCAAGGGAGATGCCGGATGACCACCACCCTGCTGCGCACCGCCGACGAGCTCCACGCGCGCGAACGCCACGGCCGCCGTGCCGTCGTGATGACCATGGGCGCCCTGCACGAGGGCCACGCGACCCTGATCCGCACCGCGCGCGAGATCGCCGGACCCGAGGGCGAGGTGGTCGTCACCGTCTTCGTGAACCCCCTGCAGTTCGGCGCGGGCGAGGACCTCGACCGCTACCCGCGCACCCTCGACGCCGACATCAAGATCGCCGAACAGGCGGGCGCGGACGCCGTGTTCGCCCCCTCCGTCGACGAGGTCTACCCCGGCGGCGAGCCCCAGGTCCGCGTCAGCGCGGGCCCCATGGGAGAGCGCCTGGAGGGCTCCTCGCGGCCGGGGCACTTCGACGGCATGCTCACCGTCGTCGCCAAGCTGCTGCACCTCACCCGGCCCGACGTCGCCCTGTACGGCCAGAAGGACGCCCAGCAGCTCGCCCTGATCCGGCGCATGGTGCGGGACCTGAACTTCGGCGTGGAGATCGTCGGCGTACCGACCGTCCGCGAGGACGACGGCCTGGCCCTGTCCAGCCGCAACCGCTACCTCTCCGCCAAGGAGCGGCGCACCGCGCTCGCGCTGTCCCAGGCACTGTTCGCGGGCCGCGACCGGCACGCGGCCCAGGAGGCGCTGCGCGCGCGGGCACGCGAAGTGCCCGCCACGCACGCGCGTGCCGAGGCGCTCAGCGCCATAGGGGAGTCCCGCGCGGCCGCCGACGCGCACGCCGTCGCGAAGGCGCTTCCGGGTTCCCCCTCCGCCGTCCGCGCGGCCGCGCGGCTGGTCCTGGACGAAGCCGCCCGACTCGACCCGCCGATCGCCCTGGACTACCTCGCGCTCGTCGACCCCTCCGACTTCTCGGAGGTCGACGACGACTTCGCCGGCGAGGCCGTCCTCGCCGTCGCCGCCCGGGTCGGGACCACCCGGCTGATCGACAACCTGCCCCTCACCTTCGGAAACCTCGGAGCCGCCTCGTGACCAGCACAGGCATACGACTGCACGCGCCCGCGCCCGGATGGTCGATCGACGCGGACGTCGTGGTCGTGGGCTCCGGCGTGGCGGGCCTCACCGCGGCCCTGCGCTGCGAGGCCGCCGGTCTGCGGACGGTCGTCGTCACCAAGGCCCGCCTCGACGACGGCTCCACCCGCTGGGCACAGGGCGGCATCGCCGCGGCGCTCGGCGAGGGCGACACCCCCGAACAGCATCTCGACGACACCCTGGTCGCGGGCGCGGGCCTGTGCGACGAGGAGGCCGTACGGATCCTCGTCACCGAGGGCCCGGACGCAGTGCACCGACTCATCGAGACCGGCGCGCACTTCGACGAGTCCGAGGAAGGCGGCCTGGAGCTCACCCGCGAGGGCGGCCACCACCGCCGCCGCATCGCGCACGCCGGGGGCGACGCGACCGGCGCGGAGATCTCCCGGGCGCTCGTCGAGGCGGTACGCGCGCGGGGACTGCGCACGATCGAGAACGCGCTCGTCCTGGACCTCCTCACGGACGCCGACGGCCGTACGGCCGGCGTCACGCTGCACGTCATGGGCGAGGGCCAGCACGACGGAGTGGGCGCCGTGCACGCCCCCGCGGTCGTCCTCGCGACCGGCGGCATGGGCCAGGTCTTCTCCGCCACCACCAACCCGTCCGTGTCCACCGGCGACGGTGTGGCGCTCGCCCTGCGCGCGGGCGCGGAAGTGAGCGATCTGGAGTTCGTCCAGTTCCACCCCACTGTGCTCTTCCTCGGCCCGGACGCCGAGGGCCAGCAGCCCCTCGTCTCCGAGGCGGTCCGCGGCGAGGGCGCCCACCTGGTCGACGCCGGCGGCGTGCGCTTCATGGTCGGGCAGCACGAGCTGGCCGAACTCGCGCCCCGGGACATCGTCGCCAAGGGCATCATGCGCCGCATGCAGGAACAGGACGTCGAGCACATGTTCCTCGACGCCCGGCACTTCGGCGCCACCATGTGGGAGCACCGCTTCCCGACGATCCTCGCCGCCTGCCGCGCCCACGGCATCGACCCGGTCACCGAGCCCATCCCGATAGCCCCGGCCGCCCACTACGCCTCCGGCGGCGTGCGCACCGACGCCCAGGGCCGTACGACCGTCCCGGGCCTGTACGCGTGCGGAGAGGTCGCCTGCACCGGCGTGCACGGCGCGAACCGCCTCGCCTCCAACTCCCTCCTGGAGGGCCTCGTCTACGCCGAGCGCATCGTGGAGGACATCGCCGCCGTCCACGCGGCGAACGGCCTCCACGCGCGCGTGCCCGCACCGGTCGAGCGCCCCGAGACCCCCGCGCACCCCCTGCAGTCGCCCGAGGCCAGGTTCGCGATCCAGCGGGCCATGACCAACGGCGCCGGCGTCCTGCGCTCGGCGGACTCCCTGGAGAAGGCCGCCGAACAGCTCCAGCGACTGCACACCGACGCCCGCGAGGCCCTCACCGAGAACGGCAAGACGGCCGAGCCCGGCGTCGACACCTGGGAGGCCACCAACCTCCTGTGCGTGGCCCGCGTCCTGGTCGCCGCCGCACGCGTGCGTGAGGAGACGCGCGGCTGCCACTGGCGCGAGGACCGGCCCGACCGCGACGACGCGGCATGGCGTCGCCACATCGTCGTACGGCTGAATCCGGACCGGACCCTCGCCGTACACACCACCGATACCGCAGACTTCCCCCCGACCCGGCAGCCCCTTCAGGAGCAGTGACAGACGTGAGCACCCCCGACCTTCCCCTCGCTGAGACCGGCGGCTGCGGCGACGGCTGTGCCTGTGGCGCAGACGGCGGCGAGGAGTACCTGGAGTGCGGGCTCGACCCCGCGCTCGCCCAGCTCCTGGCCGACGCGGGGCTCGACCCCGTGGAGGTCGAGGACATCGCCAACGTGGCCATCCAGGAGGACCTCGACCACGGCGTGGACGTGACGACGGTCGCGACCATCCCCGAGGACGCCGTCGCCACGGCCGACTTCGTCGCGCGCGAGGCGGGCGTCGTGGCCGGCCTGCGGGTCGCCGAGGCGGTCGTCTCGGTGGTCTGCGAGGACGAGTTCGAGGTCGAGCGGCATGTGGAGGACGGCGACCGGGTGGAGGCCGGGCAGAAGCTTCTGTCGGTCACCACGCGCACGCGTGACCTGCTCACCGCCGAGCGCAGCGCGCTGAACCTGCTGTGCCGGCTGTCCGGCATCGCGACCGCCACGCGTGCGTGGGCGGACGCGCTGGAGGGCACCAAGGCACGCGTGCGTGACACCCGCAAGACGACGCCCGGTCTCAGGTCGCTGGAGAAGTTCGCGGTGCGGTGCGGCGGCGGGGTCAACCACCGCATGTCGCTCTCCGACGCGGCGCTCGTCAAGGACAACCACGTGGTGGCCGCCGGCGGCGTCGCGCAGGCCTTCAAGGCCGTCCGCGAGACGTTCCCGGACGTGCCGATCGAGGTCGAGGTCGACACCCTGGACCAGCTGCGCGAGGTCGTGGACGCGGGCGCGGACCTGATCCTGCTGGACAACTTCACGCCCCAGGAGTGCGTGGAGGCGGTGGCGCTGGTGGACGGCCGGGCGGCGCTGGAGGCGTCGGGCCGGCTGACGCTGGACAACGCGCGCGTGTACGCCGAGACCGGCGTCGACTACCTGGCGGTGGGCGCGCTCACGCACTCCTCGCCGATCCTGGACGTCGGCCTCGACCTGCGTGAGGCGGAGTAGTCGCGATGCTGCTCACGATCGACGTAGGAAACACGCACACCGTCCTCGGCCTGTTCGACGGCGAGGAGATCGTCGAGCACTGGCGCATCTCCACGGACGCGCGCCGCACGGCCGACGAGCTGGCCGTCCTGCTGCAGGGCCTCATGGGCATGCACCCGCTGCTCGGCGAGGAACTGGGCGACGGCATCGACGGCATCGCGATCTGCGCGACGGTGCCCTCGGTGCTGCACGAGCTGCGCGAGGTGACGCGGCGGTACTACGGCGACGTGCCCGCGGTGCTGGTGGAGCCGGGCGTCAAGACGGGCGTGCCGATCCTCACCGACAACCCCAAGGAGGTCGGCGCGGACCGCATCATCAACGCGGTCGCGGCGGTCGAGCTGTACGGCGGCCCGGCGATCGTCGTCGACTTCGGCACGGCGACGACGTTCGACGCGGTGTCCGCGCGCGGGGAGTACGTCGGCGGCGTCATCGCGCCCGGTATCGAGATCTCCGTGGAGGCGCTCGGGGTGCGGGGCGCGCAACTGCGGAAGATCGAGGTGGCCCGGCCGCGGAGCGTGATCGGCAAGAACACCGTCGAGGCGATGCAGTCCGGGATCATCTACGGGTTCGCCGGGCAGGTCGACGGGGTCGTCGAGCGCATGGCCCGCGAGCTCGCGGAGAACCCGGACGACGTGACGGTCATCGCCACGGGCGGCCTGGCCCCGATGGTGCTGGGCGAGTCCTCGGTGATCGACGAGCACGAGCCGTGGCTGACGCTGGTGGGGCTGCGGCTGGTGTACGAGCGGAACGTGTCGCGCATGTGAGGCGGGGCGGGACGCGCGTCCGGCCGGGTGGCGCCGCGCGCCACACCCGCCCGCCCTGTGTCGAATTTGTCTGATTAGCGCGTACTGTCGCCGCATGCCCACGCCATACGGATCCCGCGGCGGCATGGCGTTCGGTGTGGAGGAGCTGCGTGTGCTCCGCCGCGCTCTCGCTCTTGCCCTTCACCCCCGAACCGCCTCGGCCGAGGATGTTCAGGACTGTCTCCGCCTAGCCGACTCCCTCGACGAGGCGATGCGTGAGGGCGCCCGGCTGCGTGCCTTCCTGGTGGCCGACCTCGCCCGGTACCGCGCCGCCCTGCCCGGCACCGCCGCCGGCTACCTCGCCCTCCTGGAGGAAGCGCTGAGCGCCGGGTACCGTCCGGAGGTCGACGACCTCGCCTCCTTGCGGGCCCTGCGCGGCAACCCCGTCGCGGCGGCCCTGCTCGACCGCTGTCTGGTCCTCGCCGAGCAGGGCATCCGCGCCCGTCTCGCACGCGGGACGGCCCGGCGCACCACCCCGGCCGTCCCGGCCTCCCGTACCCGCCTCCTGGCCCTTCCCGGGGGTCTTTCGGACCGCTCCCCGGGCGCCGACGAGGACCTTGCCGCGGAGCCCGCCGAGAAGCCCGAGCAGCCGGAGAAGAAGCCCATGGACAAACCGGCCACCCCCAAGCCGGCCCCCGAGCGCCCCATCCCCACCCCCGGCGAGGTCTTCCCCCGCCGCAAGCCGGCCCCGCCGCCCTCGAACCCGCCGCAGCAGCTCGCCGCGGGCTGAGCCGCGTGCGGGCCGTCCCCCGGGCCCGCACGCACCCCCGGCCCCGCCCGCGTCCGGCCCGTGGCTACCCTGGACGCATGGACTACGTCTCCGCGCTCGTGCCCCCGGTCGTCATGGCCGTGTTCTTCATCGGCGTGATCAGGGTGATCGTGAAGACCCAGGGCGGGGCCAACAAGGCCAAGGAGGATGCGGCCGTCGACGCCGCCCTCGCGCGCGTGGAGGGCACCCAGCAGGCCTCCGCGCGCGGCGACGCCTGAGCCTCCCGGCCGACGCGCCCTCATCGGCGTACGACTCTCTTTTTCCGAGTCGTACGCCCTTTTTGTTCCTGTTTGCCGGTCAACCGCACGTCCGGCACGCCAATGACGGTTTCTCCCACTATTGTGCTGAGCTGTGCCTCGCCCATTGGGAGAACTCGAAGACGCGGTCATGACGCGGGTGTGGAAGTGGAACCGCCCGGTGACCGTTCGGGAAGTCCTGGAAGACCTTCAACAGGAACGGTCCATCGCCTACACCACGGTGATGACCGTTTTGGACAATCTCCATCAGAAGGGCTGGGTGCGACGGGAGGCCGAAGGGCGTGCCTATCGATATGAAGCCGTCTCCACCCGGGCCGCCTACGCAGCGGCGCTGATGAACGAGGCCTGGTCGCAGAGTGACAACCCCGCCGCCGCTCTCGTCGCGTTCTTCGGCATGATGAGCGAGGAACAGCGGCTGTCGCTGCGGGACGCCGTACACATCGTCCAAGGACCGGAAACCGTCGAAGCCCCACGGGATACCGCTGCCGAAACCGGCGGCGAGAACCCCGGCTCGGCGCCGGAGGGTGACGGGCGATAGCGTCCGCACATGTCAGCAGAGAGCTCGTCCGCCCGGAGTACCGAAGTCAGCGCAAAAGCCATCACGGTCCGGCGGGCCCGCACCAGCGATGTCCCGGCCGTACGCAGTCTCCTCGACGAGTACGTCCGCGCCCGCATCCTGCTCGACAAAGCCACCGTGACGCTTTACGAGGACATCCAGGAGTTCTGGGTCGCCGAACGCGATGACAACGGCGAGGTGGTCGGCTGCGGCGCACTGCACGTCATGTGGGAAGACCTCGCTGAAGTGCGCACTCTCGCCGTGAAGCTCGGACTGAAGGGCGCCGGCGTCGGTCATCAGTTGCTGGAGAAGTTGCTGCACACCGCGCGCTGGCTCGGTGTTCGCCGGGTTTTCTGTCTGACCTTCGAAGTGGACTTCTTCGGCAAGCACGGCTTCGTCGAGATCGGCGAGACTCCGGTCGACACCGATGTCTACGCGGAGCTGCTGCGTTCCTATGACGAGGGTGTCGCGGAGTTCCTCGGTCTCGAACGAGTGAAACCGAACACCTTGGGCAACAGTCGGATGCTTCTGCATCTGTGATCGTCTTGCCCTATTCCATGGGACGGCCCTGCCCAGGTTCCCTATGTCCGAAACGCGCATGTTTCCGGACCGGAGGTGGCCAGTCCGTCTCTCCCAGGGGTTTGTGTTTTCCCAGCAAAAGCGGTTTGCTTTCCGACGTACTGCAGTACTGCATATAACAGGGGGCGGCGAAACGGCGGACGCCGCAGACCCCAGTCCCTCAAGTTATCGATGAAAGGAAATCCGGTGGCACAGAAGGTTCAGGTCCTTCTTGTCGACGACCTCGACGGCGGCGAGGCGGACGAGACCGTGACGTTCGCGTTGGACGGCAAGACGTACGAGATCGATCTCACGACTGCCAATGCGGACAAGCTCCGTGGCCTTCTCGAGGCTTACGTGAAGGGCGGTCGTCGTACCGGAGGCCGCGCCGCGGGAGGCCGCGGAAAGGCGCGCGCCACTTCCGGCGGCAGCCAGGACACCGCGCAGATCCGCGCGTGGGCGAAGGAGAACGGTCTCGAGGTCAATGACCGCGGCCGTGTTCCCGCGTCCATCCGTGAGGCCTACGAGAAGGCCAACGCCTGAGCGCGACGCCTATGAACGGGCGGGTGGCTGAGCGCACGCGCGCAGCCGCAGACGGTGGCAGCACGTCGCCACCGTGGCCAGCAGCCTTACGAGATCGGGGGCGCCCCCACCGCCCCCCAAGGCCGACAGCGTCGGCAGCGAGGTCTCGGCCTCGCACCCCGGCACGGGGGGCCGCAGCCACACGGCGGCCCCCTGCAAGGCACCGGAGGGACCGGCCGGAAGCGGTCGCGGTCCGGTAGGGCCCGGCTCGGGAAGACACCGCGCGGCACCCGCACCGGGCGCGTGAGGACGTCGTACGACGTCGCCGGATCCCTGCTCGGGAAGCAGCCGTACGACGTCGGCGGGCGCCCCCGGCCCGGGATGCGGCGGTGCGTCCATCACCCCGCCCTCGCCGATGGCCGCCAGATCGAGCGGCAGCCCGCCCCACTCCAGCCAGTCCAGCACCCCGGGCACCTCGTCCGCGCTGCCCGCGGCCAGCAGCAGCCGCATCCGGTCGCCCTGCACGGCCACCGGGGAGCCCGGTGCCAGATGGCGCAGACCGGCCCGGCCCGCCTCGAACGGCACGTCCAGGACGTCGAAGCGCGGGCCCACGGAAAGTCGCAGCGGAGATCCGGGCGTCCCGGGCACCGTCGGCCACCCCAGTTCGTTCTCGTACCACCGGCGGACCTGATCGCTCGACTCGAGCGGCCGCCGGGGGAAGGGGACCGTGGTGACCGGGGGAACTGTGCCAACCATGCCAAGTGAAACCTCCGGAAGGACGCCCGAGTTACGCTGGGTATCCCGGTAGTAGCGCAGAGTTCCGAAAGAAGGGGCGTTCGGAGGTGTGGCGCGGCGCAAGGTTGTTCGCCCGTAGCGGAGGGAACCGGTGCGCTCGGCATGGAGTGTCAGTCCCAGCGGGTAAGACATCCCTAGTGGGAGGGGGCGACACGCAGGACAGGACGTCTCACGTTCGCCATCGGCGTACTGGAGGTAGGGGTAACTGCCTGGCCTGCGGGAACATCGTCTCGCACCATCGGGTTGGAGCAGATGTCGGCGTTCGGGGTCAGGAGGCCAAGGACGGTGTCGGCAGTTGGAATGAGCGGTCCCCGCTTGCGGGACTAAGCTGCGGAAGGACAGGGAGGGGAAGTTCCCCCCACTGCCTGACCGCTCTGAGGAGCGATTAACGATGTTCGAGAGGTTCACCGACCGCGCGCGGCGGGTTGTCGTCCTGGCTCAGGAAGAAGCCCGGATGCTCAACCACAACTACATCGGCACCGAGCACATCCTCCTGGGCCTGATCCACGAGGGTGAGGGTGTCGCCGCCAAGGCCCTTGAGAGCCTCGGGATTTCGCTCGAGGCGGTCCGCCAGCAGGTGGAGGAGATCATCGGGCAGGGGCAGCAGGCCCCGTCCGGGCACATCCCCTTCACCCCCCGTGCCAAGAAGGTCCTGGAGCTGTCGCTCCGCGAGGCTCTTCAGCTGGGCCACAACTACATCGGCACGGAGCACATCCTGCTCGGCCTGATCCGTGAGGGCGAGGGCGTCGCCGCCCAGGTCCTGGTCAAGCTGGGTGCTGATCTCAACCGGGTGCGGCAGCAGGTCATCCAGCTGCTCTCCGGCTACCAGGGCAAGGAGACCGCCACCGCCGGCGGGCCTGCCGAGGGCACCCCCTCGACGTCCCTGGTCCTCGACCAGTTCGGCCGGAACCTCACCCAGGCCGCTCGTGAGTCCAAGCTCGACCCGGTCATCGGGCGCGAGAAGGAGATCGAGCGGGTCATGCAGGTGCTGTCCCGCCGTACCAAGAACAACCCGGTCCTGATCGGTGAGCCCGGCGTCGGCAAGACCGCCGTCGTCGAGGGCCTCGCCCAGGCCATCGTCAAGGGCGAGGTGCCCGAGACCCTCAAGGACAAGCACCTCTACACCCTCGACCTCGGCGCGCTGGTCGCCGGCTCCCGCTACCGCGGTGACTTCGAGGAGCGCCTGAAGAAGGTGCTCAAGGAGATCCGCACCCGCGGCGACATCATCCTGTTCATCGACGAGCTGCACACGCTCGTCGGTGCGGGTGCCGCCGAGGGCGCCATCGACGCGGCTTCGATCCTGAAGCCGATGCTGGCCCGCGGCGAGCTGCAGACCATCGGTGCCACCACGCTGGACGAGTACCGCAAGCACCTGGAGAAGGACGCGGCCCTCGAGCGCCGCTTCCAGCCCATCCAGGTCGCCGAGCCCTCGCTCCCGCACACGATCGAGATCCTCAAGGGTCTGCGCGACCGGTACGAGGCCCACCACCGCGTCTCCATCACGGACGAGGCGCTGGTCCAGGCCGCGACGCTGGCCGACCGCTACATCTCGGACCGCTTCCTCCCCGACAAGGCGATCGACCTGATCGACGAGGCGGGCTCCCGGATGCGCATCCGCCGGATGACGGCCCCGCCGGACCTCCGCGAGTTCGACGAGAAGATCGCCGGTGTCCGCCGGGACAAGGAGTCCGCGATCGACTCGCAGGACTTCGAGAAGGCCGCGTCCCTGCGCGACAAGGAGAAGCAGCTCCTCGCCGCGAAGGCCAAGCGCGAGAAGGAGTGGAAGGCCGGCGACATGGACGTCGTCGCCGAGGTCGACGGCGAGCTGATCGCCGAGGTCCTCGCGACCGCCACCGGCATCCCGGTCTTCAAGCTGACCGAGGAGGAGTCCTCGCGTCTGCTGCGCATGGAGGACGAGCTCCACAAGCGGGTCATCGGCCAGGTCGACGCCGTCAAGGCGCTGTCGAAGGCGATCCGTCGTACGCGTGCGGGCCTCAAGGACCCGAAGCGTCCCGGTGGTTCGTTCATCTTCGCCGGCCCGTCCGGTGTCGGTAAGACCGAGCTGTCCAAGGCGCTCGCCGAGTTCCTCTTCGGTGACGAGGACGCGCTGATCTCCCTCGACATGTCGGAGTTCAGCGAGAAGCACACGGTCTCGCGTCTCTTCGGTTCGCCCCCCGGTTACGTGGGCTACGAAGAGGGCGGCCAGCTGACGGAGAAGGTGCGGCGCAAGCCGTTCTCGGTGGTTCTCTTCGACGAGGTCGAGAAGGCCCACCCGGACATCTTCAACTCGCTGCTCCAGATCCTGGAGGACGGTCGTCTGACCGACTCCCAGGGCCGGGTCGTGGACTTCAAGAACACGGTCATCATCATGACGACCAACCTCGGCACCCGGGACATCTCCAAGGGCTTCAACCTGGGCTTCGCGGCCTCGGGCGACAAGAAGTCCAACTACGAGCGCATGAAGAACAAGGTCTCGGACGAGCTCAAGCAGCACTTCCGGCCCGAGTTCCTCAACCGCGTCGACGACGTGGTCGTCTTCCCGCAGCTGACGCAGGAGGACATCCTGCGGATCGTCGACCTGATGATCGGCAAGGTCGACGAGCGCCTCAAGGACCGGGACATGGGCATCGAGCTCTCCCAGTCCGCCAAGGAGCTGCTGTCCAAGAAGGGTTACGACCCCGTCCTGGGCGCGCGGCCGCTGCGTCGCACGATCCAGCGCGAGGTCGAGGACACGCTCTCGGAGAAGATCCTCTTCGGCGAGCTGCGCCCCGGTCACATCGTCGTCGTGGACACGGAGGGCGAGGGCGAGACCCAGACCTTCACCTTCCGCGGCGAGGAGAAGTCGGCGCTGCCGGACGTTCCGCCGATCGAGCAGGCGGCCGGCGGGGCTGGGCCGAATCTGAGCAAGGACGCGTAGCCCTTCGGGGATTGCGCGGAGAAGGGGCCGGTGCCGTGGAGGCGCCGGCCCCTTCGGCATGCGTGGCGGGGGCCGTCGCCCCGGGCGCCTTGTCAGAGGGACTCGACCGTGACCTCCGCGTCCGGGAAGACGTCCCGGTACCGATCGACCTCGATGGTCCGGTCCGTGGCGGGGGTCAGGGTCACCTCACGGACGCGGGGGCAGCACAGAGCCAGCCTGGACAGTTCCTCCCAGCCGTTCAGATGTGTCACCCGCAGTACCTCGACGCCCGGCATCTGCGGAGTGTCGTCAAGGAGGTCCAGCACCGAGTTGTGCAGGGTCAGGTGGGTGAGCCGCGGCAGCCGTGCGATGGCTTCCCAGTCCCGTCGCCACAGACGGCCGGGGCTCGGCCCCAGGTTGAGGGTCCGCAGCGTGGGCCACTGGCCGATGTCCTCGAGTCCTCGGCTTTCCACCGCCCCGTGGGCCAGGAACAGGAACTCGAGCGGAGCCGTGGTGGGGAGGAACCTGGACAGGGGGACGCCCCAGGAGAGTTCTCCGTCGAGTCCCAGGTGGCGTAGTCCGTGGCATCGGTCCAGGCCGGTGAACTGCGCGCCGCGACCGGTCCAGCACATGTGAAGCTCGGCGAGCTGCGTGTCGGCGAGCGGTGACAGGTCTCCGATCCCGGGACAGCGGTGCAGGTGCAGGTAGGTCAGACCGGGCGCGGAACGCAGCGGCGTCAGATCGCTCAGCAGGCTGTTTTCGTAGATCACCAGGTGGCTGAGTGTCTTCTTGCTCAGCGCCGCGAGGAGCGGTGACGGGTCGTGGGTCCCGTTGAAACGGACCCTGGGCCGGGGACCGAGCCGGGGCAGCGCGCGCAGCTGGGTTTCCTCCCGCACCGTGATGAAGAGGTCGGCGGCGGCCACGTGCGTAAGGACCTCGTCGGCGTATTCGTCGGCGTCGAACTGGCTCCAGGCTCCGACCAGTTGCGCGCGCACCGCCAGATCGGGGTGGTTACGGAACTCTTTCAGGACGGGCAGCGCCCCCTCGGTGCCCACCAGTGCCGCTGTGCGCGTCACCGCGGCCGCCTCCGCCGCGGTCAGCCTTTCCGGCCCGGGCAACAGCTCCAGGATCAGTGGGCCGGCCTGGGCGAGGACCTGCGCCTCCGCCTTGGACTGCGGCGGTATCAGCAGGGCCGCCCGCTCCTCGACCTCCGCCCGCACCTGTGGGAGCAGGGACGTCGCGTCCTCCAGGCAGGCCAGGGCCAGCAGATCGGTGCGGGTGTGGCCGAGGGCCAGAAGCTTGCGCAGGAGGTCGACCCGCTCGTGCGGCCGGGCGTGCACCACGGCCATGCGGATCACGTCCTCCCACTGCGGCTCGTGGGCGTGACTGACCAGCACGTCGATGTGGCCCTCCTCGACGGCGGCCAGGGCTCCCAGATAGTCCTGGAAGGTCCGGTGCACGAAGTCCACGATCTTCGGTGCCGGTTCGCGCAGCAGGCCGCTCCGCAGCAGGAGGTGGCGGAAGATCTCCCCGGCGTCCTGCTGATCGGGAGGCATCGCGATGCTGGGCAACGCGCGTTCCACGACGGCCCGTGCCGCGTCCTGTTCCATCTCCGTCCGGCCGCTCAGGATCAGCGCGTAGGCGATGCGCCGCAGCAGTTCGGAACGGGCTCCCTGACTGAGGTCGATGCCGTCGGGAGTCCCCATCCCTCGCTCCCGGTCCCGGCGGGCCAGCAGCATCGACAGGGCGGCGTCGTACAACTCCGGTCGGTTGATGGGCAGATAGCCGCGGCGTTCGCGGTGGAGGGCGCAGATCAGGCCGCACATCAGCGGGTTGGTGGCGAGCCGGGCCAGGTCCCGTTTGGTGCGCAGCGCGTCCAACAGCGGCCCGAGGTAGTCGCGGGCCTGTGCGGCTTCGTGCCACCGGCGGACGAACGTCGTGACCTCGGCCGGGCGCATCGGCGCGAGGACGAGCTCGCGGAAGTCCTCTGCGGTGAGCCAGTCGGAGCGTACGGCCGTGGGGCGCGAGGTCAGCAGCCACTGGTTGCCCGGGTAGGCGTGGATCAGGCCGAGGAGCCAGGCCCGGGTGCGGTGCCGGTCCGCGGCGGGAATCTCGTCCAGGCCGTCTACGAGGACCAGCGCGCGTCGGGTGGCCAGTACCCGCTCGGCCCAGCCGTCCGGGGGTGTCAGCGGACAGCTCACCGCGGCCAGGAGCCGGTTCGGCGACGGGAGTGTGCCCGCGCGGATCAGGGTGCGCAGCGGGAGGACGTACGGAATGCGGTCCCCGTTGCGGGCGGCGGTCACGGCGAGCCACTGCACCAGGGTCGTCTTGCCCGAGCCCGCGTCTCCACGTAGCAGGACGCGGTCGTGGACCAGGAGGGCTTCCTCGGCGGGAAGATGAACGCTGAACGCGCTCTCGGCCCGCGCTCCGGAGGCCGCGCGGTCCTCGTCACCGGTGGCTTCCAGGCTGAGGTAGGCCACTTCGAGCGGCCAGCGGTCGGGGGAGTCGCGCAGGTCGATGCCGTAGATGGTGATGTGGTTGTGCTGCTCGGCCACGTACGGGAGGTAGCGGCGTTCGAACGCGGCGTCGCGGGCGTCGGGGCGTGGGATGCGCGTGATCAACTCGTCGAGCCGGGCGATCAGTTCCGACTGGACGCGGGTCTGCTCCACCAGGGTCCGTGCCACGAACGTGGACCGGCGTGTGAAGAAGTCCAGGATGTGGAGGCAGGCCCACTCGGTTGCCGAGTCGAGGAAATGGCCGGCGTCGGTGGAGAGGCCGAGGGCTGGGGGTGCCTGGGCGCGGAGTTGTCGGGCGAGTTCGCGGTGGCCCAGGCGTACGGCCTGGACGTCGTCCATGTCGAGGTCGCCGAGGGCGAGAAGGCGGGCGGTCACGGCGTCGGTGACTGCTGGTTCCTCGTCGGCGGGGAACGGGGGTTCGCCGGGGGAGTCCGTCGCCGCGCCGACCAGCCGTCGAGCCAGGGCGCGGACCTCCTTCTCGCCCAGCGTCCGCTTCTCGCCGCGGAAGGAGACCAGGGCGGTCAGGCGTACCGGCTTGTCGACGAGGCCCGCTCCCGGGGCGTCCGCCACGAAGAGTTTCCGTACGAGGGAGGCCACCAGGCCGGACGCGAGCTTGCTGCCGAGTACCGCCGGATCCATCCGCCCCACCCCCGTGACCACGCGAACGAGGGTGAGGCTACCCGGAGTCGAGCGGGACGACTCAGGACAGCTGGCCGTCGTAGTCCGGGAGCTTGTACGTCTTCTCGGCGTGGCCGCCCGACAGGTCGGTGGTGTTGTTGCCGATGTTCGCGATGATCGTGTAGCCCTTGTTCTCGATGGCGACGCGCTGGGCGGTCTTGTAGGCGGCGACGTCCTTGAAGAGGTCGATGAAGCTGCGGACGTAGAGGCCGGAGACGTCGTACCCGACGTGATCGAGGTTGTAGTCGGTGAACGAGTAGATGATGCCGGGGCGGGCCGTCACGAAGAAGAGGGAGACGCCGTGGTCCTGGGCGTACTCCGCCACATCCAGGACCGGCTCGTTGGCCGGCTGGGGGTAGCTGAAGCCGAAGTCGGTCTCCAGGGTGGTGTTGTCGATGTCGAAGACGATGGCCTGCTTCTCGCCCGGCTTGGCGGCGGCGATCCGCTGCTTCAGGTACGGCAGCGCCTGGTCCATGACCGCCCGGCAGTCCTGCTGCCAGGTGGTGTAGCCGACGTCTTCGGTGGTCGCGGCCTCGGCCGGGGCGGCGAGTGACACGAGGGCCGCCGTGGAGACGGCGGTGACGGCCATACGGCGCACCAAGGGGCGTCGGTTCGTCATCTGTGGGGGGTCCTCTCACGTCAATAACGCTGCCGTTGTCGCGTGCATGCTCGTCGGCGTGGGTGGCGCGAGGGGAACCGTAGGGTTACTGGAGGGTAAGTGCCAAGAGGTGTGCGTCACATGATTTCGGGGACGGGGTCGCGCGGGCCTCTATGGCCGGTGATATGACGCACAGGCGATTTGTCCGTTACTAGGGGGAATAGTGGATAGCCGAGATTGCGCAAAAGGGACTTTCAGCCCGGAACTCCCAGGCTGGTTATGCCGTCATGGGTGGATTCATTCCAGATACGTGCTCTGTCAAGAAGCGGGCATTTTTGGGATGAAGTACTAGCTTCCGTCGTAGATCAGCGGTTTGGGGCTTCCGAGGCCTCCGGGTTACCAAGGGATGCCCCATCCGGCAGCGGCTTGTGCGCCGGGTGGCTTTTCTGTCCCCGTCCCCATGAGGTTTCGATGTCCCAGCGCGTTTCGTCCCGTTCTTCCCGTACGTCCCTGCTCCGTACCCGTGCCGCCGTGGTGGCCGTCGGTCTGGGGGCCGCGGCCGTGCTGGGGACCGGGGTCGCGGCGGCCGCGGAGACCGGCAAGACCGTCTCCTGGGTCGACCCGGTGAAGAAGTACAAGCTCAGCGCGAGCTTCGCGCAGTCCGGCGCCCTGTGGCAGTCCACCCACAGCGGGCAGGACTTCGCCGTGGCCAGCGGCACCCAGGTCTTCGCCGCGCACGGCGGCACCGTCGTCAAGGCCGGCGGCAACGGGGCCGGTGACGGACCGGCGTACGGCAATGCCATCGTCATCAAGCACGCCAACAAGACCTACTCGCAGTACGCCCACCTCTCGCGCATCAACGTGAAGGTCGGCCAGGTCGTCAAGACCGGCCAGCGCATCGCCCTGTCCGGCAACACGGGCAACTCCAGTGGCCCGCACCTGCACTTCGAGATCCGTACGACCGCCAACTACGGCTCGGCGATCGACCCCGTCGCCTTCCTGCGCACGAAGGGCGTGACCGTCTAGGTCCGGCCAGGGTCGTCTAGGGCTTCCTGCGGGCGCCTTCGTGGGCCTGGGTGACCAGGTCCGACGCCACCTCCAGGACCGCCCTGCGCTTGTCCTCGGGGTCGCCCGCGAGGTCCTGGAGGAAGAACATCCCGGCGTGCAGGGTGAAGATCGCGCTGGTGTAGCGGACCTGGTCGACCAGGTCCGCCTCCGGGTCGATCATGATGTCGCGCAGCCCCTGCATGCGCTCCTTGAAGGTCTCGCCGACCCGCAGTTCCCGTACGGCCGCCTGGTTCTCCTGCATGAAGCGGAACAGGGGGGTGGCGTTGGCGAGGATGCCGCTGTAGCGCCGTACGATCTCCTGCTTCGTCTCCAGGGTGTGCGGCTGCTGCCTGCCCCACTCGATCAGGTCGAGGATCGGCTGGGTCAGATCGTCGAAGATGCTGACCAGGATCTCTTCCTTGGTCTTGAAGTGGTAGTAGAGCGCCGCCTTGGTGACGTCCAGGCTCTCGGCGATCTCGCGCAGGGAGGTCTTCTCGTAGCCCTGCTCGGCGAAGAGGTCGAGCGCCACGTCCTGGATGCGCTGGCGGGTGTCCCCGCGGCGCCGCTGCTTGGTGCCGTCCATGGTGCCGCCCATTCTCCGTGAAGCCATCGGCTTTGAACAAAACTTACTTGACGCCCGGCTAGTTACGGGGCTACCTTCCCCAGTGTAGTCAACTTGCCGGGCGGCAAGTAAGTAGCTGGGGGAGTGGGAGTGATGGCGGACACACAGACAGTGGTCGAGCCGGAAGACGACAAGCAACCGAAGAGCGTGCGGGTCGTCCTGCTCGCACTGATGATCACGATGATGCTGGCGATGCTCGACAACATGATCGTGGGCACCGCGATGCCGACGATCGTCGGTGAGCTGGGCGGGCTCGAGCATCTCTCCTGGGTCGTGACGGCGTACACGCTGGCGACCGCCGCCTCCACCCCGCTGTGGGGGAAGATCGGTGACATGTACGGGCGCAAGGGCGCCTTCATGTCGTCGATCGTGCTCTTCCTGATCGGGTCGGCGCTCAGCGGTATGGCCCAGGACATGGGACAGCTCATCGGGTTCCGGGCCGTTCAGGGCCTTGGCGCCGGTGGTCTGATGGTCGGTGTCATGGCGATCATCGGTGACCTCATTCCGCCGCGGGAGCGGGGCAAGTACCAGGGCATGATGGCCGGCGTCATGGCGCTCGCCATGATCGGCGGACCGCTGGTCGGCGGCACCATCACCGACCACTGGGGCTGGCGCTGGGCCTTCTACATCAACCTGCCGCTCGGTGTCGTCGCGCTCGCCGCGATCAGCGCCGTGCTGCATCTGCCGAAGAAGCGGGCCGAGGCACGCATCGACTACCTCGGTGCCGGGCTGCTGACCATCGGCATCACCGCGATCGTGCTGGTCACCACGTGGGGCGGTACGGAGTACGCCTGGTCCTCGGCGCGGATCATGGAGCTCATCGGCATCGGTGTCGCCGCGCTGATCGGGTTCGTGTTCTGGCAGACCAAGGCCGCCGAGCCGGTTGTGCCGCTGCACATCTTCCGCAGCCGCAACTTCACGCTGATGTCCCTCATCGGCTTCATCACCGGGTTCGTGATGTTCGGTGCGACGCTGTTCCTGCCGCTGTACCAGCAGTCCGTGCAGGGTGCGTCCGCGACCAACTCCGGGCTGCTGCTCCTTCCGATGCTCGGTGCGATGCTCGTGACGTCGATGGTGGCGGGGCGGGTGACCACGAACACCGGGCGGTACAAGGTGTTCCCGGTCGTCGGCGGTGCGCTGATGGTCGTCGGGCTGTACCTGCTGTCGCTGATGGACACGGACACCTCGCGGCTCACGTCCGGGGTGTACATGGCCGTCGTCGGGCTCGGTATGGGCTGTCTGATGCAGATCACCATGCTGGTGGCGCAGAACAGCGTCGAGATGAAGGACATGGGCGTTGCGTCCTCGTCCACGACGCTCTTCCGTACGCTCGGTTCCTCCTTCGGTGTGGCGATCATGGGTGCGCTGTTCAACAGCCGGGTCCAGGACGTCATGGCCGAGCGGGGTGGGGCGATCGGGGCGAAGGTGACGGAGTCGTCCGCGCAACTGGATGCGGCGAGTCTGGCGAAGCTGCCGGTTGCTGCCCGTGAGGCGTATCAGCATGCGGTGTCGTCCGGTACGCACTCGGCGTTCCTGCTGGGGGCTGTGGTGGCGGTGCTCGCCCTGGTCGCTGCGGTGTTCGTGAAGGAGGTTCCGCTGAAGGGGGCGGGGCCGAAGGAGGAGACGGAGGAGGCGGGGGCGCCGATGCAGGTCGTCGAGGCCGTCTGATCCGAACCTGAGCTGAAGGCCCCCCGGCTGGTGTCCGCCCCGGGGGGCCTTCGCGTTTTTCCTCGCCCCCGCCGCCCCTACCCGTCCCATCCTCCAGGGGCGCTGCCCCTTCGACCCCGGTCCCTGGGGGCTCCGCCCCCAGACCCCCGTCGGCCCTGAAGGGGCCTCGTCCTCAAACGCCGGACAGGCTGAAAGACATGGGCGGTGCTGAGGGGGCGAGGTGAGTGGGGGATTGGGATGCGGGCCTCGTCCTCGAACGCCGGGCGGGCTGGGAGAGATGGGCGGTGCTGAGGCGGCGTGGGTGGGGGATTGGGATGGCAGAGCCTCGCCGTCACGCCGGGTGGGCTGGAAGCCGTGGGCGGCGCTGAAGGGCGTGGGTGGGTGGGAGATTGGGATGCGGGGCCTTGTTCTCGGGCGCCGGGCGGTTGGAAGTCACGGTGGCGCTGAGAAGGCGCGGGTGGGTGGGGGGTCGGGATGGCAGAGCCTCGCCCCCGAACGCCGGGTGGGCTGGGAGGCGTGGGCCGATGCTCAGGGGCGCGCGGAGCCTTGTTTTGAGGTGCTGGGCAACGCCGTCGGTCCTGGGACGGCGGGCCGGGGTTACGGCATCATCGGGTAGCTTCCCGTGTTTGTCGGGGCGTGTTCCGGTAGCCACAGGACGGCCACCGCGCCCTCTGCGGGGACTCCGTCGGGTGCGCCCGGGGGGCGGATGTTGCGGAAGGTGAGGCGGGCGCCGAGGACGCGGGCCTGGCCGGCGGCGATGGTGAGGCCGAGGCCGTGGCCGTGGCCCGCGCGGTCGCTGCTGCCGGTGCGGAAGCGGCTCGGTCCGTCGGCGAGGAGGTCCTCGGGGAACCCGGGGCCGTGGTCGCGGACCCGGATGACCCGGCCCTCGACGGTGACCTGGATGGGCGGTCTGCCGTGCCGGGCGGCGTTGGCAAGCAGGTTGAACAGCACCCGCTCCAGGCGCCGCGGGTCCGTCGTGACCATCGACTCGTGCACCACCCGGACGTCGATCTCCGGATCCTTCGCCATCACCCGCCGGGCGACGAACTCGCCCAGCAGGATGTCCTGGAGCTCCGCCCGCTCGGACGCGCTGTCCAGCCGGGCCACCTCCAGGACGTCCTCGACGAGGGTGCGCATGGCCTTCGCCCGGTCCAGGACCAGCTCGGTCGGCCGGCCAGGGGGGAGGAGCTCGGCCGCGGTCAGCAGGCCGGTCACCGGGGTGCGCAGCTCGTGCGCGATGTCCGCGGTGACCCGCCGCTCCGCCTCCAGTCGCTGCTCCAGCGCCTCCCGCATGGCGTCCACGGCGCTCGCGAGGTCGTCCGTCTCGTCCCGTACGACCCCGCCGATCGCGTCCCGCACCCGCACGTTCGTCTCACCGCTCGCGACCTCGTTGGCGGCGGCCGCGGCCTTGCGCAGCCGGCTCGACAGCCGGCCCCCTATCAGCACGCCGAGCGCGCTGCCGCCGAGGACGACCGCGATGGAGCCGATCACCAGGGCCTGGTCCAGGTCGTTGAGGATGTCGGTGCTGCGGTCGGTGAACCCGGTGTGCAGGGACAGCACATTGCCGTCCTTGGCCGGTACGGCCGCCCAGATGTCCGGCATCCCGCCCGGCCCGTCCGTCACATAGGTCGCCCGGCGTCCCTGCTCGACCTTGTGCCGCAGCGGCATCGGCAGCGACGAGTCGTTCTTCTCGACGTGCGGGAAGTTCGCCAGGCCGGTCTTCTCGTAGTTGTTCTGGGCGATCTGGATGCGTTCGTCGGCGAGGTCGCGGGCGTTGTCCAGCATCGAGACCCGGGCGGCGTTGTGCACGACCAGGCTCAGCGCGATCGCGACCAGCGCGCCGACGAGCGCGATCGCCGCGCTGAGCTTCCACCTCAGTCCCGTACGGATGCCCGTACGCTCCAGCCGCGCCGGGACCAGGCGCCGAAGATTCCCCCGCATGTCCGCCCCGCTCAGGCCTTCAACTTGTAGCCGAAACCGCGGACCGTCTCGATCCGGTCCTGGCCGATCTTCGTACGCAGTCGCTGCACATGGACGTCGACGACGCGGGTGTCACCGCCCCAGCCGTAGTCCCACACCCGCTCCAGGAGCTTGTCCCGCGACAGGACCGTGCCCGGCGCGGAGGAGAACTCCAGGAGCAGTCGCATCTCGGTCGGGGTGAGGGCCACCGGCTCCCCGGCCCGGCGCACCTCCATACCGTCGGTGTCGATCTCCAGCTCGCCGAAGGTCAGCACCCCGCCGTCGGCCGCGGCGCCGCTCTCCTCGGACCGGTCACCGCCGCCCGCGTGCCCGAAGCGGCGCAGCACCGCGCGGATACGGGCGACCAGGACGGCACCGTCGAACGGCTTGGTGACGTAGTCGTCGGCGCCCGCCTCCAGGCCCAGCACCACGTCGATGGAGTCCGCGCGCGCCGACAGCATGATCACCGGGACGGTCGACTCGTCCCGGATGCGCCGGCACAGGCTGACGCCGTCCAGGCCCGGGACCATGACGTCCAGCAGGGCGATGTCGGGTCGGTCGGCGCGGAACGCCTCCAGGCCCGACAGCCCGTCGGGCATGGCGGTGACCGCGAAGCCGTCCCGCTCCAGGGCGAGTTGGGTGGCCTCGCGGATGACGTCGTCGTCCTCGACGAACAGAACGTGGGTCTGGTCTGCCATCCCGCTGCTCTCTGTCCTCGTGTCGCTGTCTAGGGGGCGCTGTGCAGGTGTCGTTGTCTGTGGGGGAGTCGTGGTGCCGTTGACAAGTGATCGGATCGTAGGCCCCGATCGGTTCACTCCGTGGGCGACGGGGTGGGTCCGAGGTCGCCGAGCACATTGTGCGCGTAGCGCACCTTGACGAAGTGACCCGCCGACGACCACCGGTAGGTGATCACGTCCTCGCCGGACGGGCTCGACACCGGATCGCCCTTCTCGTACAGCTGCCTGCTCACCACCAGGTTGCCGCTGGTGTCGATCTCGGCGTAGACCGGGGACTCCTCGGCGCTGAACACGTTCTCGTACGCGCCACGCTCCTCGTGATACACGTACGAGCCGACACCGACGCCGTCGCCGCAGGTCAGGACGTTGACCACGATGTCGTCCGACGAGCCTCCGGTCAGGTCGCCGTAGGCGACGTCGAGCGGGTACTCGTCCGCGACGCACGGCTTGAGGTCGTCCTTGACCTCCGCCGAGACCAGCGGGTCGCTCTTGACCAACCTGACCGCGGTCGTACGGCTCAGCGAGTAGGAGTCGGAGTCGTCATCGGGGTCGGACGTGAAGGCGGAGGGCGCGGAGGCGGGGACTCTGGAAGGCGAGGCCGAGGGTGCGGCGGCCCCGGCCGCCATGTCGGTGCTCGACGAGGACTCGGCGAACGCCGGTCCCTCGTCACGGGTGCCGGTGCCGCCGGTGGCGCAGGCGGAGACGAAAAGGGCGAGGGCGGCGAGCACGGCCACCGCCGTGAACGCCGCCTGCAAAGTGCCCCGGCCCCGTGAGGGGTCCGCGTCCGTCAGGCCGCCGTGCAACGCTCCCGCTCCTCACGCTCCAGCGCGCGTGCGTCCAGATCACGGCTCTCCAGCTCCTCGCGGAGCCTGGCGAGGGCCCGGTGCAGCGTGCTCTTGACCGTTCCGGCCGACATGCCGAGCGCGGCGGCCGTCTCCTCCGTGGACATCTGCTCCCAGTGTCGCAGCACGACCACGCTGCGCTGTTTCGGGGCGAGCACTTTCATGATGTCCATCAGCAGGGCGCGGTCCGCGTGCTGCTCGGTGGCGTCGTCGACCGAGGCGTCCGGGAGCTGCTCGGTCGGCACCTCCTCCAGCTTGCGGGCCCGCCACCACTCGGTACGGGTGTTGATCATGACCCGGCGCAGGTAGGCGTCCGCGAGCCGCTTGTCCGCGATGCCGTCCCAGCGGTGGTACGTGCGTGCCAGCGCCGTCTGCAGGAGGTCCTGGGCATCGACCGGGTCCGGGACCAGGCGACGGGCGCTGCGCAGCAACGCGTCCTGCCGGGTGCGTACGTACTCCTCGAACTCGAGCACCTCGCCCTGCGCCATGATCGACCGCCTCCATCCCCGTTTCCGACCCGCCCGCTGCCGGTTCTCCATGTCCTGCGTGCCGCGCTCTCCTGCGGTACGCCAATGAAGCTACGGAGCAGTTGTCACGGGGCTGTGCGGGACAGCGCGCGGCCAGCACTCGGCTGTCCGTCGGTTGTGTAACGGAAGTAGGAAAGGGGTAAACCGGCGCACCGAATAGCGCCGGTTCAGGGTGATTTGGGCGTGTGGAGTGGTGCTGTTACGTCAACGGCAGCCGATACAAACCACCGGACAGGGGCTCGACAAGTCCGTCCGCGACGAGTCCGTCGAGCGCCCGCGCGCGCTGCACCGGCTCGTGCCACACCCGGTCGAGCGCGGCCTGCGGCACGGGCGCGTGGGCCTCGCGCAGGACGGCGAGGAGCTTGCCGCGGACCTGGCGGTCGGTACCGGCGTACGTCTGCCCGCGCCGCGCCGGACCGTCGTGCTCCGGCTTGCCCGCGAGCCGCCAGGCGCACTGGGCGGCGATCGGACAGCGGTGGCAGGACTCGTTTTTGGCGGTGCACACCAGCGCGCCGAGCTCCATGGAGGCGGCGGCCCAGCGGGCGGCCGTCCGCTCCTCCGTCGGCAACAGGGCGCGGGCCAGCTTGCGTTCGGCGGCGGTGGTGGCGTTAGGCGGGTATTGCACGCCGGTGACGGCGCGCGCGAAGACGCGGCGGACATTGGTGTCGAGGACGGCGTGCCGCTGTCCGTACGCGAAGGACGCGACCGCCGCGGCCGTGTACTCCCCGATGCCGGGCAGTGCGAGGAGCTGGGCGTGGTCGGTGGGTACGTCGCCGCCGTGCCGTTCGGTTATCGCGACGGCCGCCCCGTGCAGGCGCAGAGCGCGACGCGGATAGCCGAGCCGGCCCCACGCGCGCACGGCCTCACCGGGGGCCTCCTTCGCGAGGTCGGCGGGGCGCGGCCAGCGGGCCAGCCACTGCTCGTAGACCGGCAGGACGCGGCTGACCGGCGTCTGCTGCAACATGAACTCGCTGACCATCACCCCCCAGGGCCCGGCTTCCGGGCGCCGCCACGGCAGATCGCGGGCGTGCTCGTCGAACCAGTCGATGACGGGGGTGTGCAGGTGCTCTCCGCCGGGAGGCCCGGCGGGGGTGTCGGAGGGGCTGCTGTGCGGGGGCTTCGTGGGCGCAGTCATGGCCTTCCGATCCTGCCATGCGGGACAGGGGGCGCGGGGGAAGCGCCACCCCCAGGGGTACGGCGGGGAGGGGGCGCGTGGGGGCAGTGCCGCGGAGAGGACGGCGCCCGACGAGCGGAAGCGGTGCGTTTCCGCGGTGTGCCGTACCCACGTACGAGTGGCATGCGGAAGAGCGGTGATGTCACGGAGGGTAGGCGACTGGCTGAAACTGTCACGCCCCGCGATCATGATGTGCCCCAGCTCGTGAAGGCGGCCGAGTGAACCGCCGTCTCCGGAATGATGATCCGGAAAAGTTGTGGTCCCCGGCGGCGGGTGGGGGCGGCGAAGGCGCCGATCTCTCGTACAGTTTGCGCCGTGGGATCTCTGCGCAATCCGGTCGGGCCGCTTCCCTCCACCATCTACTGGCGACGGAGGGCCGTACTGCTGTCCGTGCTGGCCCTGTTGGCGTTGCTGATCGCCTGGGTGGTCTCCTCGGGCGGCGGTGGAGGCGAGAACGGTGCCGACGGGTCCAACGACAAGAATCCCTCGCCTTCGACCATCACGCCGGGGCCGACCGGCTCCGGGCCGGCGATCAGTCAAGCGCCGGGCGGGCGCGACGAGTCGACGCCGGGCGGGGGCTCCGGGGGCACGGAATCGGGGTCCGGCGGCGGGTCCGGTGAGGGCTCCTCGACGTCCGGTTCGGGGTCCGGCTCCGGTGGGTCCGAAGGCGCGGCCGGTGGCGCTGCCGGCGGTGGTACGGGCAACGGGGTCGGGCAGGACGACACCCTTCCGGCCGGGTCCGGGGTGCCCAACTGCACCGCGGGATCCGTGAAGTTGACCGTGAGCAGCCTCCGCAACGGGTACGGGCCCGGCGAGACGCCGGCGCTGCTGCTGACCGCGGCGAACTCCTCCGGCGGTGACTGCAAGGTCGATCTCGGGCCGAAGAGCGCGGTGTTGACGATTACCGAGGCGGCCGAGGACGACGAGTACTGGTCCTCCGCGGACTGCCCGAAGGCCGCGGCGAGTCTGGTGTTCCGGGTGCCCGCGGGGAGCAGCATCACGTACACCGTGAAGTGGGACCGCAAGCCGAGTGCTCCGCAGTGCGCGACGCCGCCGGCGGGGACCGCGGGTGCGGGGACGTATCTCGTGGAGTTGGCCGCGCCGGGGTACGCGAAGGTGCAGACGTCGTTCGTGCTGGAGAGCGACTGATGTAGGGGGTGCGCGGGGGTTGTCGGTCGGCTGTGGCGGCGCTGTGGTCGCTCGCGCCCACGCGGCGGAGCCGTACTCGATACGGCCCCGCGCCTCTGAGGTCGCTACACGTACCGTTCCAGGATCGAGCTCTCCGCCAACCGCGACAGGCCCTCTCGTACGCTGCGTGCCCGCGCCTCGCCGACCCCGTCCACCGTCTGCAGGTCGTCCACGCTCGCGGCCAGCAGCTTCTGCAGGCCCCCGAAGTGTTCCACCAGGCGGTCGATGATCGCGCCCGGCAGCCTCGGCACCTTCGCCAGCAGCCGGAAGCCTCGCGGCGAGACCGCCGAGTCCAGCGCCTCCGGAGAGCCGGTGTAGCCCAACGCGCGTGCCACCGTGGACAGTTCGAGGAGCTCGGCGTGGCTGAGGGCGTTGAGCTCGTACAGGGCCTCGTCGACCGTGCGGGAGCGCTTGGCCGTGGGCTCGGGGACGTAGTCCCGGACCACCAGCTCGCGCTCGGGCTCCACGCCGGCGATCAACTCGTCGAGCTGGAGGGAGAGGAGACGTCCGTCCGTGCCGAGTTCGAGCACGTACTCGGCGATCTCCGTCGCGATACGGCGGACCATCTCCAGCCGTTGCGCCACCGCCGACACGTCCCGGACCGTCACGAGGTCCTCGATCTCCAGCGCTGACAACGTTCCCGCGACCTCGTCCAGGCGGAGCTTGTAGCGCTCCAGGGTCGCCAGGGCCTGGTTCGCGCGGGACAGGATCGCCGCCGAGTCCTCCAGGACGCGGCGCTGGCCGTTGACGTAGAGCGCGATCAGACGCATGGACTGGGAGACCGACACCACGGGGAAGTCGACCTGCTTGGAGACACGGTCCGCCGTGCGGTGGCGCGTGCCCGTCTCCTCCGTGGGGATCGTCGGATCGGGCACCAGCTGCACACCCGCCCGCAGGATCTTCGATCCGTCCGTGGAGATCACGATGCCGCCGTCGAGCTTGCACAGCTCACGCAGACGCGTGGCGGTGAACTCGACGTCCAGGACGAAACCGCCCGTGCACATCGGCTCGACGGTCTTGTCGAAACCGAGCACGATGAGTCCGCCCGTGTTGCCGCGGAGAATCCGCTCGAGGCCGTCGCGCAGGGCCGTGCCGGGTGCCACGGCGCTCAGTGAGGCGCGCATCAGGCCCTCGGCACCGGAGCTCCCACCGGACTTTCCGGGAGCTGCTGCCCGGTCGTTGGCTGCCACTGCACTCCTCCGGTCGCAGGTTCTGGGACGCTCCCGTTTCGCACCTTCGGTTCGTACGGACGGGCGAGACCAGGGCAAAGTCTACCGGCGCTCCTCCTCGTCCCGTGGGGCGTCTCGCCGACGCGACCGCGGAAGGACCCTCAGAGCCTCTCCTATGTCGGCGACTTCCAGGACCTTCATACCGGCGGGGATCTTGCCCGGGTCGCCCGGCACGAGCGCGTGGGTGAAGCCCAGACGGTGTGCCTCGGCGAGCCGGCGCTGGACCCCCGTGACCCGTCTGACCTCGCCCGCAAGGCCTACTTCGCCGATCGCGACGAGGTTCTTGGGCAGCGGGGTGTCGCTCGCCGCAGACGCCAGCGCGAGGGCGATGGCGAGGTCCGCGGCCGGCTCCGACAGCTTCACTCCGCCGACCGTCGCGGAGTAGATGTCCCTCTTGCCGAGTGCGCTGATCCTGCCCCGCTGCTCCAGGACGGCGAGCATCATCGAGACGCGGGAGGTCTCCAGACCCGAGGTCGTGCGGCGGGGCGAGGGGATCTGCGAGTCGACGGTGAGGGCCTGGACCTCGGCGACCAGCGGGCGGCGGCCCTCCAGGGTGACCGTCAGACAGGTGCCGGGGACCGGTTCGTCACGACGGGTCAGGAAAAGTCCGCTCGGGTCGGTAAGGCCGGTAATGCCCTCGTCGTGCAGTTCGAAGCAGCCGACCTCGTCCGTCGCTCCGTACCGGTTCTTGACGCCGCGGACCAGCCGCAGGCGCGCGTGCCGGTCGCCCTCGAAGGAGAGCACCACGTCCACGAGGTGCTCCAGCAGACGCGGGCCCGCGATGGCGCCGTCCTTGGTGACATGGCCGACGAGGAGGGTGGACATGCCGCGGTCCTTGGAGGCGCGGATGAGGGCGCCCGCCACCTCCCGCACCTGGGCCATGCCGCCGGGGGCGCCGTCGATCTCGGGGGACGCGATCGTCTGGACGGAGTCGAGGATCAGCAGGGACGGCTTCACCGCGTCCAAGTGGCCCAGGACCGCGGCCAGGTCGGTCTCCGCGGCGAGGTACAGATGGTCGTCGATGGCCTTGATGCGGTCGGCGCGCAGCCGGACCTGGCTGGCCGACTCCTCGCCCGTGACGTACAGGGTGCGGTGCTCGTCGCTCGCCGACTTGGCCGCCACGTCGAGGAGCAGGGTCGACTTTCCCACGCCGGGCTCGCCCGCCAGCAGGACGACCGCGCCGGGTACGAGTCCGCCGCCGAGCACCCGGTCCAGCTCGGGTACGCCGGTGGAGCGGGCGGTGGCCGTGCGGCCGTCGACCTGGCCGATGGGCACGGCGGAGGTGGTGACGCGGCCCGGGGCCGTCGTACGCACCGCGGGCGCGCCGTACTCCTCGACGGTGCCCCACGCCTGGCATTCGGGGCAGCGGCCGAGCCACTTCGCCGTCTGCCAGCCGCACTCCGTGCAGCGGTAGGCGGGTCGGTCCTTGGCGGTCTTCGTACGGGCAGCCATGCACGAACCGTAACGGGCGACACTGACAACGCCTGTCGGTGACCGTGAGCGCCCGGTGTCATCCGGCCATCGACGTCAAGAACAGGCCACGGAATCAGGGGTTCCTGTCCCCTTATGAGGGATCGTTTCACCCGTACGGAGTAAAAGTGCTCAAGGGGGAAGAAGGGGCCATCGCCCGCGCCCTACGGTCCACGGGTGATGAGCAGCAGTCCGGAGACCTCGACCCGCACCACCGGCGCGCACCGGGCGCAACGGGAGGCGCGTGACCGCGGTGCGGCGCGCACGCTGGCGCAGCGTCCGCCGGCGCGCTACGAGCCGTATCTGGACGGCCTGTTCACCTACTGCCTGTCCGTGCTGTGCGACCACGACGCGGCCACCGCCGCGCTCGGTGACGTCCTCGCGCTCGCCGAGCGCCGCCGCGGTCCGGAGGCGGCCGGGGACCGCCGGGCCTGGCTGTACGCGCTGGCCCGCTGGGCGTGTCTGCGCAAGCTCGGCGAGGCCAAGCAGAAACGTCAGGCCAGTCACGCGGCAGGGCGGCATCACACCGAGCAGCAGGCGGCCCCGCCCGTCTCCGAGGAGGCCCAGGAGGAGCGCCGGCGCCAACTCGCCCTGCTGGCCTGGCCGGAGGCCGCCGGCACCACCCCGGAGCAGCGCGAGGCGCTGGAACTCGCCGTACGCCATCACCTCGCCGCCCATGAGGTCGCCGCCGTCCTCGGCATGGACGTGCCCGCCGCCCGTGAACTGCTCGCCTCCGCCGCCTGCGAGGTCGAGCGCACGCGCGCGGCCCTCGCCGTCGTGGAGACCGGCACCTGCCCGAGCGTCGCCCGCCTCACCGGCGACCATCAGCTGGTGATCGGCACGGCCCTGCGCCGCGAGCTCGTACGGCATGTCGACGACTGCCCGCGCTGCCGCCGTACCGCCGAGCGCGCGGTCGCCGGCCGTTGGCCCGGGGCGACGGTCACCCCCGCAGAGCTGCCCGTCCTCGAGGCGCCGCGCGCGACGCTGCACATCGCCATGGCGCACTTCACCCGCGCGTCCGCCCCCCGCTTCGACCGGCGCGGCTTCCCGATGGACCCCAAGGACCGCGCGGCCCGCCGCGACCGTCTACGCGCGCGTGCCGTCACGACGACCGTCGTCGCCACCGTCGTGGCGGCCCCCGTGCTCGCCCTGTGGGCCGCCTACCGGGGCACCCCCACCGCCGATGGCGCCGAGGGACGCTCGGCCAGCGCCAGCGAGGCGCACGGCCCCGACAGCCTGGACGGCGAGGCCGCGGGCGGCTACGAGAACGCCGGAAACGCCAGCACCCGGCCCGCCGACCGCTTCACCAAGGGCGACAAACCCGATGTATCGGTGAAGGTCATCAGCGTCACGGGCGTCGGCAGGAAGGGCGCCGGACAGCTGGAGGTCGCGGCCGGCAACAGCGGCGACACCACACTGATCACCCTCACCGCCACCGGCGACACCCCGGTCCGCTGGTCCGCGAGCACCGGCGCCGGCTGGCTCTACCTCAGCCAGTCCTCGGGAACCCTCGAACCCGGCGAATCGTTGACGATCAAGGTGTACGTCGACCATCTGCGCGAGCCGTCCGGCCACTGGAGCGCGCGTGTGGCCGTCTCACCGGCCGGCGCCGTCGTCTCCATCGAGGGCTACGGCACCGCCCCCACCCCGACCGACCCCGGCACCCCCGCCGACCCGCCCCCGTCCACCCAGGACCCGGACCCGACCCCCACGACCTCGGCCCCCACGGACCCGACCCCCAGCGATCCGCCGCCCTCGACGTCCGATCCGGACCCGACGCCGACGGATCCCAGCCCGTCCGGCCCGGCGAGCTCGACGCCCCCGCCCGGCGACAGCGGCGACCCGAGCCCGTCCACGTCGTAACCGTGGAGCTAGGCCACGGGGTCGGCCGGATGCGGCGCCAGCAGCGGCAGCTGGGACGCCAGCCGCTCCTCGCACAGCTCGGCCAGCCGGTCGTAGCCCGCCTTGCCCATCAGCTCGGTCAGCTCCGGCCGATAGGAGACGTACACCGGGTCGCCCGCGCCGTGCGCCGAGGTCGCCGAGGTGCACCACCAGTGCAGATCGTGGCCGCCCGGGCCCCAGCCGCGGCGGTCGTACTCACCGATCGACACCTGGAGCACCCGGGTGTCGTCGGGCCGGTCGATCCACTCGTACGTCCGGCGCACCGGCAGCTGCCAGCAGACGTCCGGCTTGGTCTCCAGCGGCTCCCGGCCCTCCTTGAGCGCCAGGATGTGCAGCGAGCAGCCCGCGCCGCCGGCGAAGCCGGGCCGGTTCTGGAAGATGCACGAGCCCTTGTAGGGGCGGGTCTGGCGGTCGCCGTCCTCGTCCTCCGAGATCCAGCCGCCTTCCGTGCCCTCGTCGTGGAACTGCCAGATCTCCGGAGTGAGCCTGGCCACATGACCGGCGACCCGCTTCTCGTCGTCCTCGTCGGAGAAGTGGGCGCCCAGGGTGCAGCACCCGTCGGCCGCGCGGCCCGGCTGGATGCCCTGGCAGCCGCTGCCGAAGATGCAGTTCCAGCGAGAGGTCAGCCATGTCAGATCGCACCGGAAGATCTGCTCGTCGTCCGCCGGATCAGGGAACTCCACCCATGCGCGCGCGAAGTCGAGCCCCTTCTCGTCGGCTTCCGGGGCCTGCTTCGACTTCTTCGGTGACTTCACCGGCGACTTCGCCTGCGAAGAACCGCTGGAGGATTTGTCGGCCTTCGCCTTTTTCGTCTTTGGCACGCGTCCAGGGTAAGACGCTTGGCAAGGCTCCGGATACGGCCGACCGCAGGGGTGGCAGTAGCGTTCCGTACATGAGACTCGGTGTCCTCGACGTGGGATCGAACACGGTGCATCTGCTGGTGGTGGATGCCCACCCCGGCGCGCGCCCGCTGCCCGCGCACTCGCACAAGGTGGAATTGCGCCTTGCCCAACTCCTCGACGAGGGCGGCGCGATCGGTCCCGAGGGTGTCGACAAGCTCATCGGTGTCGTCAAGGAGGCCCTTCAGGCCGCCGAGGACAAGGGCGTCGAGGACCTTCTCCCGTTCGCCACGTCCGCGGTGCGCGAGGCCAGCAACGCCGACGACGTCCTCGCGCGCGTGCACGCCGAGACCGGCGTCGAGCTCCAGGTCCTCACCGGCGCCGAGGAGGCCCGCCTCACCTTCCTCGCCGTCCGCCGCTGGTTCGGCTGGTCCGCCGGGAAGCTGCTGGTCCTCGACATCGGCGGCGGCTCTTTGGAGATCGCGTACGGCATCGACGAGGAGCCCGACGCGGCGGTCTCGCTGCCGCTGGGCGCGGGCCGTCTGACGGCGGGCTGGCTGCCCGGCGACCCTCCGGACCCCGAGGCCATACGGGCGCTACGACGTCATGTCCGCACCCAGATCGCCCGTACCGTCGGCGAGTTCGCCCGCTTCGGCGCCCCCGACCACGTCGTCGCCACGTCCAAGACCTTCAAGCAGCTGGCCCGCCTCGCCGGCGCCGCCCGCTCCGCCGAGGGCCTGTACGTCCAGCGCGAGCTGAAGCGGGAGTCCCTGGAGGCGTGGGTGCCGCAGCTGGCGGGGATGACGGTGGCGCAGCGCGCCGAGCTGCCCGGGGTCTCGGAAGGCCGTGCGGAGCAGCTGCTCGCGGGCGCGATGGTGGCCGAGGGCGCGATGGACCTGTTCGGTGTGGAGAACCTGGAGGTCTGTCCGTGGGCGTTGCGGGAAGGCGTCATCCTGCGGCGGCTTGATCACATGGGATCGAGTGTGGGCACGTGACGGGTGCGGGGAACCCGGAACGCCCGCGCCCGCCTATGGCAATCGCCACAACGGCGAATAGGCGCCCCGCACCCCACCCACCGCAACCCTTAGGCTGACCCCCGTGGCAGAACCAGTCGTACGGATCCCGGATGCGAAGGTCGCGCTCTCCACGGCTTCCGTCTACCCGGAGTCCACGGCGACGGCCTTCGAGATCGCCGCGCGCCTCGGCTACGACGGTGTCGAGGTCATGGTGTGGACCGACCCGGTGAGCCAGGACATCGAAGCCCTGCGCCGCCTCTCCGACTACCACCAGATCCCGATCCTCGCCGTACACGCCCCGTGCCTGCTCATCACCCAGCGCGTGTGGTCCACCGACCCCTGGGTCAAGCTCCAGCGCGCCCAGGCGGCCGCCGAGAAGCTCGGGGCGTCCACGGTCGTCGTCCACCCGCCGTTCCGCTGGCAGCGTCAGTACGCCCGCGACTTCGTGAGCGGTATCTGGCGCATGGCGAACGAGACGGACGTCCGCTTCGCCGTCGAGAACATGTACCCCTGGCGCTACCGCGACCGCGAGATGCTCGCGTACGCCCCCGACTGGGACGTGACGAAGGAGGACTACCGTCACTTCACGATCGATCTCAGTCATTCGGCCACGGCCCGTTCCGACGCGATGCAACTGGCCGACCGCATGGGAGACCGCCTCGGCCACGTCCACCTCGCCGACGGCCGGGGCTCGGCCAAGGACGAGCACCTCGTCCCCGGCCGCGGCACCCAGCCCTGCGCCGAGCTGCTGGAACGTCTCGCCCTGACCGGCTTCGACGGCCATGTCGTCATCGAGGTCAACACCCGGCGGGCGATGTCCAGCGCCGAACGTGAGGCCGACCTGGCGGAGGCCCTGGCCTTCACGCGGCTGCACCTGGCCTCCGCGGTGAAGGTGCCGCGGCCGTGACCGGAGTCACCTCGCGCAAACGGGGCCGCCCGCCCGGTACGGAATCGGCCGACACCCGCGACCGCATCCTGACCGCGGCCCGCGAGGAGTTCTCCGAGCGGGGTTACGAGAAGACCTCGGTGCGCGGCATCGCCAAGGCGGCCGGCGTCGACTCGGCCCTGGTCCACCACTACTTCGGCACCAAGGAACAGGTCTTCGAGGCGGCCGTCGAGGTCGCCTTCGCGCCGGCCCTGAAGATGCGGGACGTGGTCCTCGAAGGCCCCCTCGAGGGCGCCGGCGAGCGCATGACCCGCTTCGTCTTCGGGCTCTGGGAGAACCCGGTGACCCGCAAGCCGCTGCTCGCGATCGTCCGGTCCGCGGTGAACAACGAGGCCGCGGCGACCGTCTTCCGCCGTCTCGTGGCCACGCAGCTGATGCGCCGGATCGCCGGCGAGCTCGACACCCCGGACGCGGAACTGCGCGCCGAGCTCGCCGCCGCGCAGCTGGTGGGGGTGGCGATGATGCGGTACGTGATCAGGATCGAGCCGGTCGCCTCGGCGGACGTGGAGCTGATCATCGCGCGGGTGGCGCCGGTGGTCCAGGGGCATCTGACGAACCCGTGAACGCCTGGTGAGATGAGACGTTCATCCCGCATTCCGGACACTGTGTCCGCCCCCTGGATGACGGGCGTACGCTCGATATCAGCCCTATCTGTCTGAAGGAGCGATCGACGATGCCCGAGCTGAGGTCCCGCACAGTCACCCACGGCCGCAACATGGCGGGCGCACGCGCCCTTATGCGCGCCTCCGGTGTACCCGGTGCGGACATCGGCCGCAAGCCGATCATCGCGGTCGCCAACAGCTTCACCGAGTTCGTGCCGGGTCACACCCACCTCCAGCCGGTCGGCCGGATCGTCAGCCAGGCGATCGTCGAGGCCGGCGGCATCCCGCGCGAGTTCAACACCATCGCGGTGGACGACGGCATCGCGATGGGCCACGGCGGCATGCTGTACTCCCTGCCCTCCCGCGACCTCATCGCGGACTCGGTCGAGTACATGGTCGAGGCCCACTGCGCGGACGCCCTGATCTGCATCTCCAACTGCGACAAGATCACCCCGGGCATGCTGAACGCGGCCCTGCGTCTGAACATCCCCACGGTCTTCGTCTCCGGCGGCCCGATGGAGTCCGGCCGCGCCACGCTGGTCGACGGCTCGGTCCGCACGCTCGACCTGGTCGACGCGATGTCCGACGCGGTGAACGACAAGATCTCCGATGAGGACATGCTCCGCATCGAGGAGAACGCCTGTCCGACCTGCGGCTCCTGTTCCGGCATGTTCACGGCCAACTCGATGAACTGCCTGACCGAGGCCATCGGCCTCTCGCTCCCGGGCAACGGCTCGACCCTGGCCACGCACACGGCCCGGCGCCGGCTGTACGAGGACGCGGCCCGCACGGTCATGGACATCACCCGCCGCTACTACGAGCAGGACGACGAGACGGTCCTGCCGCGCGCGGTCGCCTCCTTCGCGGCCTTCGAGAACGCCATGGCCCTCGACATCGCCATGGGTGGCTCCACCAACACGATCCTGCACCTGCTGGCGGCGGCCCAGGAAGCGGGCGTCCCCTTCGGCCTGGAGGAGATCAACGACGTCTCCCGTCGGGTCCCGTGCCTGGCGAAGGTGGCCCCGAACGTCGCCAAGAACCGCACGTACTACATGGAGGACGTGCACCGCGCCGGCGGCATCCCCGCCCTGCTGGGCGAACTGCACCGCGCGGGCCTGCTGCGGGAGGACGTCCACTCCGTCCACAGCCCGTCCCTGGCGGACTGGCTGAAGACCTGGGACGTCCGCGGCGGCTCCCCCTCGCCCGAGGCGCTGGAACTCTGGCACGCGGCCCCGGGCTGCGTCCGGTCCGCCGAGGCCTTCTCCCAGTCGGAGCGCTGGGACACCCTGGACGAGGACGCGGAGGGCGGCTGCATCCGCAGCGCCGAGCACGCGTACTCCAAGGACGGCGGCCTGGCCGTCCTCAAGGGCAACCTGGCCGTCGACGGCTGCGTCGTGAAGACGGCCGGCGTCGACGAGTCCATCTGGACCTTCGAGGGCCCGGCGGTCGTCTGCGAGTCCCAGGAAGAGGCCGTCCAGAAGATCCTGACCCAGCAGGTCAAGGAGGGCGACGTCGTCGTCATCCGCTACGAGGGCCCCAAGGGCGGCCCCGGCATGCAGGAGATGCTCTACCCGACCTCGTACCTCAAGGGCCGCGGTCTCGGAAAGCTCTGCGCCCTGGTCACCGACGGCCGCTTCTCCGGCGGCACCTCCGGACTGTCGATCGGCCACGCGTCCCCCGAGGCGGCGGCCGGCGGCACGATCGCCCTCGTCGAGGAAGGCGACCGCATCCGCATCGACATCCCGAACCGCACCATCGAACTCCTCGTCGACGAGGCCGAACTGGCCCGCCGTGACGCGGCGCTGGGCGGCGTGTACGCCCCGAAGAACCGCGAGCGCAAGGTCTCCGCGGCACTGCGGGCCTACGCGGCGATGGCCACCAGCGCGGACAAGGGCGCCGTCCGCGACGTTTCCAAGCTGGGCTGATCCACAGGGTTCTACCGCGAGGGCCGTCTCTTCGGAGACGGCCCTTTCGGTGTCACCAGTCCGCGGGGTTGCGGGCGTCCACGGAGAAGACGGTGCCGTCGGGGGCGGAGGCGTAGATGTGGGTGTGGGCGGGGATGGGTTCGGGCAGTGCACCCGAGACCTGGGCCGAACCCGGGCCCACCCGCGCAGGGGTCTGCCCGAGCAGTTTGCCGTCACGGACGTCCACGGCGAGGAGGCGGCCGTCAGGGGCGGTCACGTACACGTGGTTCCCATCGGCGAGCGGCGCCGATCCCCGTGCCAGGCCCGTCTCCAGACTCCAGGTCTGCTTGCGCGCCTTCATGTCGACGGCCACCAACGACCCACCGGCGCCCATGAGGTAGACCCTGTCACCGTTCACGGTGCCATGAGCCTGCTGGAGCACGGCGGGCAACGCCACCCGCTCCGAGGCCCCGTTGGCGGGCGTGTAGCGGATCACGGCCTCGGCATCGCCGTAGACCGCGTCGAGGGCAAGCAAATAGACCGATCCCCCAGCAGCGCCAAGGAGTTTCAGCGTCCCGTCCAGGTGTGTGTCCCACCGGACATCACCCGTGTCGGGGTCCACCGCGCTCACCCGGGTACGCGATCGGTCGTCGGACGTGCTCGTCGCGTACGCGGACCGGTCTCCCGCGAACGAGACGAAGTACGGGGCCTTGTGCCCCGGTATCCGGCCGCTCCACTTCCGGTCGCCCGAAGCGCCGTCCAGGCCGGTGACCGTTCCGTCGGCGCCGGTGAGGAGAACCATGCCTCCGGCGCACACCAGCCCGCTGTACGAGGCCTTCCGCTGCCAACGTGTCGTGCCTGACGTGGGGTCGAGCGCGTCCAGGCGTCCGCTGCGCTGCGGTGTGGGCTGTACGAGGCCGCCCGACACGAGCGGCGGGCCGCTCTGCGGCGTGGACGTGGAACGCCGCCACAGAACGCGACCGTCGGCCGGGTCGAGAGCGAAGACCATTTCGCCCTGTGCGCAGAGCAACTTCCCTTCCCCGTAGGAACACTTGGGGGTGCCTTTCGCGGGAGCCGCCACGGCCCAGTCCTCGAACCCGGCCGACTCGGTCTGTGCCGGACTGCTCCTCGGCGTCGCACGTTTGTCGTCGAGCAGATGCACGCAGGCCAGTGTGACGACCACGGCGAGGCCGACCACCCCGGCTCCGAAAGCCGCCGCCCTGCCGGAACGCCTTTTGGGCGGCCGCCCGGGCTCCTTGCCGCGGGGCTCCGGCTCGGAGACGTCACCTGTCCGCTGCGCCGGTATGAACGCCTGCGTGTCGTACGAGGCCGCGACCGACCGCAGCTCCCGCATCAACTCATCGGGTGTTGGCCGATCTTCGGGCTCTTTGGCAAGACACCGCACGATGAGCGGGGCGAGATTCTCCGGTACGCCGGTCAGGTCGGGCTCGTCGTGGACGACCTGATACGCGACGACGTACGGGCTGTCCGAGTCGAACGGCCCCCGCCCCGTGGCCGCGTGCACCAGCACGGAACCCAGCGCGAAGATGTCGGCGGCCGGCCCGACCTCCCGCGGCCTGCGGAACTGCTCGGGGGCCATGAACGGCGGCGTGCCGATCAACTTCCCCGTCTCGGTGCGCAGTTCGCTGTCCTTTGGCCGGGAAATGCCGAAGTCGATGACCTTCGGCCCGTCCTCGGCGAGCAGCACATTGCTCGGCTTGAGGTCCCGGTGCACCACGCCGACCCGGTGAATGTCGCGCAGCGCCTCGGCCAGTCCGGCCATGAGGCGGCGCAACTGGGCAGGTTTCATCGGCCCGTTCCGCTTCACTTCCTGGGCGAGCGTCGGCCCGGGAATGAACAGCGTGGCCATCCAGGGCCGTTCAGCATCCGGATCGGCATCGACGACGGGTGCGGTAAAGGCACCGCTCACCCGCCGAGCCGCGGCGACCTCCTGCCGGAACCGCCCCCTGAACTCAGGGTCCTTGGCGAATTCGGTGTGTACGACCTTCACCGCCAGCGTCATTCCGGAGCCGCTCTGTGCGCGATGCACGACGCCCATTCCGCCGGAACCGAGGCGGGACTCCAGACGGTAGTGGCCGGCGTACTCCGGAAGTTCCGCTTCCGCGCCCGCTCCGGTGTTGTGCTGCGGCGCCATGGAACCACCCCCGTGCTGTTCGTCCGCGCGCGCGACGCACGGAGCCTAGTCGATGACTCGTGCGAGACAGAGGCGGCTTGCTAGCGTTCGTGTGCGAGTTGCGCACGCCTGTTTCGCGGCGTGTTCGAGGGGAATCAACGGGGTCCCACGACAACTGTGGGGCTCAACGGGGGAGTGTTTTCATGTCTGTTGAACGTGTCGAAGAGGTCGAGAGCGAAGACGAGACGAAGTCCGTCACCGCCACGGCGGCCACGTCCGCCGCTCTGCGCTACTACTCGGTCGCCCCGGGCTATCGCGTGAACGTCCGTAGCGGTCCGGGCACCGGCTACACCATCGTCCGTGTCCTGGCCGAGGGGGCCAAGGTCCCGATCTGGTGCCAGGCGCCGGGTACGAACATCGCGGGCCCGTACGGGACGTCGAACATCTGGGACAACATCGACGACGGCGAGTACGTCTCGGACGCGTACGTGAACACCGGCAGCGACGGCTACATCCGCCCGCGCTGCTCCCTCTGACCTCACCACCCATACCCGGGGGAACCTCATGACGTCATTGAGACGCCGCTCCGTCCTGCTCGCCGGCCTCAGCGGCGCCTTCATCACGGTGGGCGCCGCCACCGGCGAGGCCGCGACCTTGCGCTATTACGAGGTAGCGCCGGGCTATCGCGTCAACGTCCGCAGCGGCCCGAGTACCTCCTACCGTGTCATCCGTGTGCTCGCCGAAGGCGCGAAGGTCCCGATCTGGTGCCAGACGCCGGGGGAGACGATCACCGGCCCCTATGGCACGTCGAACATCTGGGACAACATCGACGACGGCCAGTACGTCTCGGACGCCTACGTCCACACCGGCAGCGACGGTTACGTCGCCTCCCGCTGCGCCTGACTTCACCTTTCACCCCCAAGGAACCCCCATGCCATCCCTCAAGCGCAGATCCGTCATGCTCGCCGGCCTCACCGGCGCCCTCCTCATGGTCGGCGCCGCACACGCCGAGGCCGCGGTCCGCTACTACGACACAGCCCCGGGCTACCGCCTGAACGTCCGCAGCGGTCCGGGCACCGGCTACACCATCATCCGCGTCCTGGCCGAGGGCGCCAAGGTCCCGATCTACTGCCAGAGGCCGGGCGAGACGGTGACGGGCCCGTACGGCACGTCGAACATCTGGGACAACGTCGACAACGGCGAGTACGTCTCGGACACGTACGTGCACACCGGCAGCGACGGCTACGTAGCGGCCCGCTGCTCCTGACCCCTGACGTCCACGTGACCCGGCGCCGCCCGGGTTCGTGACCAGCGCAGTGCACCCCCTCGGAGCCCGCGGCCACCCGGAGCCATAATCGACGCGTGAGCGACGACAACGGCACCCAGGAAACCCCCGCGGGCTCCGCACCCGCCCCCCGCCCCGAACCCATCCGCTTCTTCGGCACGACCTGGGTCGACCACGACAACGGCTACCCGGCCCGCCGCATCGGCGCCGCCGCCGGCTCCCTCGCCGCCGCCGTCGGCTCCTGCCTCGTGCTCCGCTTCGCCTTCCAGGGCCTCCAGATCGCGGACATCGGCAGCTTCGTCACCCTCCTCATGGTCGTGATGTTCGCGATCTGCAGCGCCCTCGCCTTCCGCCACACCTGGGAGGGCTTCACCAAGCGCGCGGACCCCGACCGCCAGGCCTCCCTCCGTGGCCTGCTGGCCATCGGCTTCGTCGGCTCCCTCCTCGCCTACTTCGTCCGCTCCCTCTTCGAGGCCCCGGGCGAGAAGCTCCACCGCGAGGAGTACGACACCGCCCGCAAGCGGTACGAGAAGCGCGCAACCCGCCGCACCGGCAACCCCTCGAAGAAGCGCCGCCGCTCCTAGCCGGAAGCCGGACCCCGCTTCACACCGAAAAAACACCGCCCCCTTCGCCGAACCCGGCCACCATGGCCGTATGACGGCTCCCTCGCACACCGCCCGCGCCCACTCCTTCAACGCGGCCGCAGCCCAGTACGCGGCGAACCGCCCCTCCTACCCGCCCGCCCTCTTCGACGCCGTCGAGGACCTCGCCGGCCGCCCCCTCACCGGCTCCCGCGTCGTGGACGTCGGCGCCGGAACCGGCATCGCGACCGCCCTCCTGCACGCCCGCGGCGCCGACGTGCTCGCGGTCGAACCCGGCGACGGAATGGCCGCCCAGTTCCGCCGGACCCACCCCGACATCCCGATCGTGCGCGGCAACGGCAACACCCTGCCCCTCGCCGACGACTCCGCCGACTTCCTCACCTACGCCCAGGCCTGGCACTGGACCGACCCGAACCGCGCGATCCCGGAGGCCGTCCGCGTCCTGCGCCCGGGCGGCGCGCTCGCCCTGTGGTGGAACACCGACGCCCTCGACGTGCCCTGGCTCGCCGAGGCCGCCGAACGCATCGGACGCCACTTCGAGGTGAACATCCACGAGGAGAAGCGCAACGTCAACGCCCGTGCCGTCGACCCCGCCGAGCGCCTCGACTTCACCCGCCGCGAGGTCCGCTGGAGCCGCCGCATCCCCGTCGACACCCACATCGCCAACATCGCCAGCCACTCGACCTTCCTGGTGGGCGACGAGGAGGAGAGCGCCGCCTTCCTCGCCGAGGAGCGCGCCCACCTGATGCGGGCCTTCCCGGACGGCATCGTCGAAGAGGTTTACGACGTCATCCTGCTGCTCGCCACGGCCTGAGCCGCACCGAGCCCTGCCGAGGGCCGGCTCACGCCCTCGCCCTCCCACTCGCCGCCCCCGCCCGGCCCCGCCCGGCCCCGCCCGGCGGCCCATCCCTCCAGGGCCGCCGCGCACGCATGGTCCAGATCCCGCAGCCCGCCCAGTTCCAGCCGCACCTCCCGGTGGGGAGATGCGAGGGCGCAGTACCGGGGGAGAGCGCGGCCAACCTGAGCGCGTGGGGCATATGGCCGCGCACTGAAATCCATCGCCGAGAACGGGAGTTGATCGCGCAGCCGCTTCCCGGAGCCGTCAGAGGGATCCCGGAGCACGCGAACCGGACCACGCGCTTCCGATCACGCCGCCGCGCGCCCCGGTCGCCGAACGGCATGGCTTGACTGAGCTCGTCCACGAGGAGCAGTATTCATCACATGATGAATTACTCCTCCGGCCCACCCGACACCGGCACACAGACCACCGAGAGCCCCGCCGTCCGAGCCGAAGGCCTCACCGTCGTCCGCGGCCCCCGCACCGTCCTGCGCGGCCTCGACTTCACCGTCCCGCGCGGCCAGATCACCGGACTGCTCGGCCCCTCCGGATGCGGCAAATCCACCCTCATGCGCTCCATCGTCGGCACCCAGGCCAAGGCCACCGGCACCCTCGACGTCCTCGGCCACCCCGCCGGCCACCCCACCCTGCGCACCCGCATCGGCTACGTCACCCAAGCCCCCTCCGTCTACGACGACCTGACCGTCCGCCAGAACCTCGACTACTTCGCCGCGATCCTCGCCCCCGGCCACGCCGCCGCCGACCGCCGCCACTCCGACGTCACCCGCGTCATCGAGGACGTCGACCTCACCAGCCACGCCGACGCCCTCGCAGGAAACCTCTCCGGCGGCCAGCGCAGCCGCGTCTCACTCGGCGTGGCACTCCTCGGCACACCGGAACTACTGGTCCTGGACGAACCCACCGTCGGCCTCGACCCCGTCCTCCGACGCGACCTGTGGAACCTCTTCCACGACATCGCCACCCAGCGCGGAGCGACCCTGCTCATCTCCTCCCACGTCATGGACGAGGCCGAGCGCTGCCACCGCCTCCTCCTCATGCGCGAAGGCGAGATCCTCGCCGACGACGCCCCGGACGCCCTGCGCACCCGCACCGGCGCCGAGACCGTAGAAGCCGCATTCCTGCACCTCGTCGACGAGGCCGTGGCAGCCGGACAGAAGAAGGAGACGACCCGATGAGCACGACGACCGCCACCACGACCGTCACCCCGGCCCCCACCAGCGCCCTCAGCGTCTCCCGCACCCTCGCCACCGCAGCCCGGGTACTGCGCCAGCTCCGCCACGACCCCCGCACCATCGCGCTGATGATCCTGATCCCCTGCGTGATGCTGTTCCTGCTGCGCTACGTCTTCGACGGCAGCCCGCGCACCTTCGACAGCATCGGCGCCTCCCTCCTCGGGATCTTCCCGCTGATCACGATGTTCCTGGTCACCTCCATCGCCACCCTGCGCGAACGCACCTCCGGCACCCTCGAACGCCTCCTCGCCATGCCCTTGGGCAAAGGCGACCTCATCGCCGGCTACGCCCTCGCCTTCGGCACCCTCGCGATCATCCAGTCCGCCCTCGCCACCGGCCTCGCCGTCTGGTTCCTCGGCCTGGACGTCACCGGCAGCCCGTGGCTGCTCCTCTTGGTCGCCCTGCTCGACGCACTCCTCGGCACCGCACTCGGCCTCTTCGTCTCGGCCTTCGCCGCCTCCGAATTCCAGGCCGTCCAGTTCATGCCGGCCGTGATCTTCCCCCAGCTCCTCCTCTGCGGCCTGTTCACCCCCCGCGACAACATGCACCCGGTCCTGGAGACCATCTCCGACGTCCTCCCGATGTCGTACGCCGTCGACGGCATGAACGAGGTCCTCAAGCACACCGACATGACCGCCGCCTTCGTCCGCGACGCCCTGATCGTGGCCGGCTGCGCGCTGCTCGTCCTCGCCCTGGGAGCGGCGACTCTGCGGCGCCGCACCGCATAGCCGGCGCACGTCCCGCCAACCGGACAGCCGAGCCGCACACCCACCCCCGGTGCGAGGATGAACCCCGGACGACGCAACCCCCGGAGGGCACCCGCAGCCATGACCCAGAAAGTCGCAGTCCTCGGCACCGGCAAGATCGGCGAAGCCCTGCTCAGCGGAATGATCCGAGGCGGCTGGGCCCCGGCCGACCTCCTGGTCACAGCCCGCCGCCAGGAACGGGCCGAAGAGCTCCGCGCGCGCTACGGAGTCAACCCGGTCACCAACGCCGAGGCCGCCAAGACCGCCGACACCCTGATCCTTACGGTCAAGCCGCAGGACATGGGCACTCTTCTGGACGAACTCGCCCCCCACGTCCCCGCCGGCCGCCTGATCATCAGCGGCGCGGCAGGCATCCCCACCTCCTTCTTCGAGGAGCGCCTCACGGCGGGCACCCCGGTCGTCCGCGTCATGACGAACACCCCCGCCCTGGTCGACGAGGCCATGTCCGTCATCTCCGCCGGCACCCACGCCACCGCCGAGCACCTCGCCCACGCCGAGGAGATCTTCGGCGCCGTCGGCAAGACGCTCCGCGTCCCCGAGTCCCAGCAGGACGCCTGCACCGCCCTCTCCGGCTCCGGCCCGGCGTACTTCTTCTACCTGGTCGAAGCCATGACGGACGCCGGCATCCTGCTCGGCCTGCCCCGCGACAAGGCCCACGACCTCATCGTCCAGTCCGCGATCGGCGCCGCCACGATGCTCCGCGACAGCGGCGAACACCCTGTCAAGCTCCGCGAGAACGTCACGTCCCCCGCGGGCACCACGATCAACGCCATCCGCGAACTCGAGAACCACGGCGTACGAGCCGCCCTCATCGCCGCCCTCGAAGCCGCCCGCGACCGCAGCCGCGAACTGGCCTCGGGCAACAACTGAAGCCGCGCGGCCCCCGGCAAGGGGGCCGCACGCCACCCCTCACCCCGCGGCGGCCGCGCCCATCACGGTCTCCGAGATATCAGCGGCCGCCGGCAGCAACCCGATCGCCCGATACGCCGCGTCGACGGTCGGCCGGGCCATCGCCCGAGCCTTCTGCGCCCCATCCCGCAGCACCCTCTCCACATAGCCAGGATCCGCGCACAACTCCTTGTGCCTCTCCTGCACGGGCCTGAGGACCTCGACCACGGCCTCCGCGGTGTCCTTCTTCAAGGCGCCGTACGACTCATATACACCGCTCAGCGCCTCCGGGTTCCCACCCGTGCACGCCGCGAGGATCTCCAGCAGATTGGCGAGACCCGGCCGAGCCGCCCGGTCGTAGACGACGTCCCGCCCGCTGTCGGTCACGGCCCGCATGATCTTCTTACGCATCACGTCCGGCTCGTCGAGCAGATAGACGATCCCGGGTCCGGTGTCATCGCTCTTCCCCATCTTCGAGAGCGGCTCCTGCAGGTTCATCACCCGCGCGGCCACCTTCGGAGGCGTGGCCCGGGGCACCACGAACGTGTGCCCGTACCGCTGGTTGAACCGCACCGCGACGTCCCGCGCCAGCTCCACATGCTGAGCCTGGTCATCGCCCACCGGGACCTCGTCGGTCCCGTACGCCAGGATGTCCGCCGCCATCAGCACGGGATACGTCAGCAGCGACAGCCGCACACTCCCGCCCCGCTCCCGCTCACGCGCGGCCTTCTCCTTGTACTGGATCATCCGCCGCATCTCGCCGTCCGTGGCCACGCACTCCAGCAGATACGACAGTCGCGCGTGCTCATCCACATGACTCTGTACGAACACGGTGCACAGCTGCGGATCCAGCCCTGTCGCCAACAGCAACGTCGCCGCCTGCCTACTGAGCCGCCGCACCCGCGCCGGATCGTGCTCCACGGTCAACGCGTGCAGATCGACGACACAGAACAGGGCGTCTGCCTGGTGCTGATCGACGGCTGCCCACCGCCGCATGGCGCCCAGGTAGTTCCCCAGCGTCAGATGCCCGGTCGGCTTGACCCCACTGAAGACTCGCGTCATCTCTTCTCCACCTCCTGGTCGAGACCGCCGTCCCCGACGGCCGGCCCTCAGAAGCTCTGGAGGGAGATACGAGAACGGCCGCCGAAGCGGCGGCCGTTGAGTGCATACGTAGGTCCGGCCGCCGTCAGGCGGCCCACCACTGCTGGGTGTACGTACGACGCGTCGTCATGCGGACCAGAGTACGCCGCCAAGGGCCCGTCCGGACGTGAGTTGACACTCCCCGCGCCGATCCGTACTGTTCTCCGAGTTGTCCGACGTGAGCGCCGACTCCGGTCGGTCCCCGGACAGCCATTCCGCAGGTACCAACCTCTAGTCGACCGCAGTCGATCCGGCCGCTGTCTTTCTATTGGCATGCGTATTTGCGAAATGAGGAATCCGCGTTCGAAAGGACGCAGCCCCGATTAGCGCGGGGCCACGGATTCCGCTAAAGTCTCACTCGTCGGAACGGCCCAACAGCCGGGAAGGCAAACCCCCTCTGACTGGGAGTCAGGCCCGAAAGGATCTGATAGAGTCGGAACCGCCGGAAAGGGAAACGCGAAAGCGGAAACCTGGAAAGCACCGAGGAAATCGGAACTGGAAACGGTCTGATAGAGTCGGAAACGCAAGACCGAAGGGAAAAGCCCGGAGGAAAGCCCGAGAGGGTGAGTACAAAGGAAGCGTCCGTTCCTTGAGAACTCAACAGCGTGCCAAAAATCAACGCCAGATTAGTTGATACCCCGTCTCCGGCCGTCATGGTCGTAGATGAGGTTCCTTTGAAGAAAAACACAGCGAGGACGCTGTGAACCATCGGCTTATTCCGCCGGTGGTTCCGCTCTCGTGATGTGTGCACCCGATTACGGGTAAACATTCACGGAGAGTTTGATCCTGGCTCAGGACGAACGCTGGCGGCGTGCTTAACACATGCAAGTCGAACGATGAACCACTTCGGTGGAGATTAGTGGCGAACGGGTGAGTAACACGTGGGCAATCTGCCCTTCACTCTGGGACAAGCCCTGGAAACGGGGTCTAATACCGGATACCACTACCGCAGGCATCTGTGGTGGTTGAAAGCTCCGGCGGTGAAGGATGAGCCCGCGGCCTATCAGCTTGTTGGTGAGGTAATGGCTCACCAAGGCGACGACGGGTAGCCGGCCTGAGAGGGCGACCGGCCACACTGGGACTGAGACACGGCCCAGACTCCTACGGGAGGCAGCAGTGGGGAATATTGCACAATGGGCGAAAGCCTGATGCAGCGACGCCGCGTGAGGGATGACGGCCTTCGGGTTGTAAACCTCTTTCAGCAGGGAAGAAGCGAAAGTGACGGTACCTGCAGAAGAAGCGCCGGCTAACTACGTGCCAGCAGCCGCGGTAATACGTAGGGCGCAAGCGTTGTCCGGAATTATTGGGCGTAAAGAGCTCGTAGGCGGCTTGTCACGTCGGGTGTGAAAGCCCGGGGCTTAACCCCGGGTCTGCATTCGATACGGGCTAGCTAGAGTGTGGTAGGGGAGATCGGAATTCCTGGTGTAGCGGTGAAATGCGCAGATATCAGGAGGAACACCGGTGGCGAAGGCGGATCTCTGGGCCATTACTGACGCTGAGGAGCGAAAGCGTGGGGAGCGAACAGGATTAGATACCCTGGTAGTCCACGCCGTAAACGGTGGGAACTAGGTGTTGGCGACATTCCACGTCGTCGGTGCCGCAGCTAACGCATTAAGTTCCCCGCCTGGGGAGTACGGCCGCAAGGCTAAAACTCAAAGGAATTGACGGGGGCCCGCACAAGCAGCGGAGCATGTGGCTTAATTCGACGCAACGCGAAGAACCTTACCAAGGCTTGACATACGCCGGAAAGCATCAGAGATGGTGCCCCCCTTGTGGTCGGTGTACAGGTGGTGCATGGCTGTCGTCAGCTCGTGTCGTGAGATGTTGGGTTAAGTCCCGCAACGAGCGCAACCCTTGTCCTGTGTTGCCAGCATGCCCTTCGGGGTGATGGGGACTCACAGGAGACCGCCGGGGTCAACTCGGAGGAAGGTGGGGACGACGTCAAGTCATCATGCCCCTTATGTCTTGGGCTGCACACGTGCTACAATGGCAGGTACAATGAGCTGCGATACCGTGAGGTGGAGCGAATCTCAAAAAGCCTGTCTCAGTTCGGATTGGGGTCTGCAACTCGACCCCATGAAGTCGGAGTTGCTAGTAATCGCAGATCAGCATTGCTGCGGTGAATACGTTCCCGGGCCTTGTACACACCGCCCGTCACGTCACGAAAGTCGGTAACACCCGAAGCCGGTGGCCCAACCCCTTGTGGGAGGGAGCTGTCGAAGGTGGGACTGGCGATTGGGACGAAGTCGTAACAAGGTAGCCGTACCGGAAGGTGCGGCTGGATCACCTCCTTTCTAAGGAGCATCTAGGCCGCCAAGCTTGCTTGGTGGTCCAGGACCAGTACATCGGCGAATGTCCGATGCTGGTTGCTCAAGGGTGGAACGTTGATTATTCGGCACTCTCAGTCATCTCGGGCTGCAAGTACTGCTCTTCGGAGCGTGGAAAGCTGATCAGAGTGGTGAGGGTGTCGGGCACGCTGTTGGGTGTCTGAGGGAATGAACCCCCTCGACGCCGGCCCCAGTGAACTCGGAGTGAAGCTCCGGGGTGATGGGTGGCTGGTCGTTGTTTGAGAACTGCACAGTGGACGCGAGCATCTGTGGCCAAGTTTTTAAGGGCGCACGGTGGATGCCTTGGCACCAGGAACCGATGAAGGACGTGGGAGGCCACGATAGTCCCCGGGGAGCCGTCAACCAGGCTTTGATCCGGGGGTTTCCGAATGGGGAAACCCGGCAGTCGTCATGGGCTGTCACCCATACCTGAACACATAGGGTATGTGGAGGGAACGCGGGGAAGTGAAACATCTCAGTACCCGCAGGAAGAGAAAACAACCGTGATTCCGGGAGTAGTGGCGAGCGAAACCGGATGAGGCCAAACCTACGACGTGTGAGACCCGGCAGGGGTTGCGTCGTGGGGGTTGTGGGATCTCTCTTTCACAGTCTGCCGGCTGTGAGACGAGTCAGAAACCGTATGGATAGGCGAAGGACATGCGAAAGGTCCGGCGTAGAGGGTAAGACCCCCGTAGCTGAAATCTGTACGGCTCGTTTGAGAGACACCCAAGTAGCACGGGGCCCGAGAAATCCCGTGTGAATCTGGCGGGACCACCCGCTAAGCCTAAATATTCCCTGGTGACCGATAGCGGATAGTACCGTGAGGGAATGGTGAAAAGTACCGCGGGAGCGGAGTGAAATAGTACCTGAAACCGTGTGCCTACAAGCCGTGGGAGCGTCGCTGTATGTGCTTGCACATACAGTCGTGACTGCGTGCCTTTTGAAGAATGAGCCTGCGAGTTTGCGGTGTGTTGCGAGGTTAACCCGTGTGGGGAAGCCGTAGCGAAAGCGAGTCCGAATAGGGCGACATAGTAGCGCGCTCAAGACCCGAAGCGGAGTGATCTAGCCATGGGCAGGTTGAAGCGGAGGTAAGACTTCGTGGAGGACCGAACCCACCAGGGTTGAAAACCTGGGGGATGACCTGTGGTTAGGGGTGAAAGGCCAATCAAACTCCGTGATAGCTGGTTCTCCCCGAAATGCATTTAGGTGCAGCGTCGTGTGTTTCTTGCCGGAGGTAGAGCACTGGATAGGCGATGGGCCCTACCGGGTTACTGACCTTAGCCAAACTCCGAATGCCGGTAAGTGAGAGCACGGCAGTGAGACTGTGGGGGATAAGCTCCATGGTCGAGAGGGAAACAGCCCAGAGCATCGACTAAGGCCCCTAAGCGTACGCTAAGTGGGAAAGGATGTGGAGTCGCACAGACAACCAGGAGGTTGGCTTAGAAGCAGCCACCCTTGAAAGAGTGCGTAATAGCTCACTGGTCTAGTGATTCCGCGCCGACAATGTAGCGGGGCTCAAGCGTACCGCCGAAGTCGTGTCATTTCAGCATGAGGGCCAACGCCCGCTGGGATGGGTAGGGGAGCGTCGTGTGCCGGGTGAAGCCGCAGCGGAAGCTAGTGGTGGACGGTTCACGAGTGAGAATGCAGGCATGAGTAGCGATACACACGTGAGAAACGTGTGCGCCGATTGACTAAGGGTTCCTGGGTCAAGCTGATCTGCCCAGGGTAAGTCGGGACCTAAGGCGAGGCCGACAGGCGTAGTCGATGGATAACCGGTTGATATTCCGGTACCCGCTGTGAAGCGTCAAACATCGAACCCATTAATGCTAAGGCCGTGAAGCCGTTCCGGACCCTTCGGGGAATGGAAAGTGGTGGAGCCGCCGAACCACGGTGGTAGTAGGTGAGTGATGGGGTGACGCAGGAAGGTAGTCCATCCCGGGCGGTGGTTGTCCCGGGGTAAGGGTGTAGGCCGAGTGGTAGGTAAATCCGCCGCTCATTAAGGCTGAGACCTGATGCCGAGCCGATTGTGGTGAAGTGGATGATCCTATGCTGTCGAGAAAAGCCTCTAGCGAGTTTCATGGCGGCCCGTACCCTAAACCGACTCAGGTGGTCAGGTAGAGAATACCGAGGCGTTCGGGTGAACTATGGTTAAGGAACTCGGCAAAATGCCCCCGTAACTTCGGGAGAAGGGGGGCCATCACTGGTGATCCGATTTACTCGGTGAGCTGGGGGTGGCCGCAGAGACCAGCGAGAAGCGACTGTTTACTAAAAACACAGGTCCGTGCGAAGCCGTAAGGCGATGTATACGGACTGACGCCTGCCCGGTGCTGGAACGTTAAGGGGACCGGTTAGTCAAGATTCGTCTTGGCGAAGCTGAGAACTTAAGCGCCAGTAAACGGCGGTGGTAACTATAACCATCCTAAGGTAGCGAAATTCCTTGTCGGGTAAGTTCCGACCTGCACGAATGGCGTAACGACTTCTCGACTGTCTCAACCATAGGCCCGGTGAAATTGCACTACGAGTAAAGATGCTCGTTTCGCGCAGCAGGACGGAAAGACCCCGGGACCTTTACTACAGTTTGATATTGGTGTTCGGTTCGGCTTGTGTAGGATAGCTGGGAGACTGTGAACTCTGGACGCCAGTTCAGGGGGAGTCGTCGTTGAAATACCAGTCTGGTCGTGCTGGATGTCTAACCTGGGTCCGTGATCCGGATCAGGGACAGTGTCTGATGGGTAGTTTAACTGGGGCGGTTGCCTCCTAAAGAGTAACGGAGGCGCCCAAAGGTTCCCTCAGCCTGGTTGGCAATCAGGTGTTGAGTGTAAGTGCACAAGGGAGCTTGACTGTGAGACCGACGGGTCGAGCAGGGACGAAAGTCGGGACTAGTGATCCGGCGGTGGCTTGTGGAAGCGCCGTCGCTCAACGGATAAAAGGTACCCCGGGGATAACAGGCTGATCTTCCCCAAGAGTCCATATCGACGGGATGGTTTGGCACCTCGATGTCGGCTCGTCGCATCCTGGGGCTGGAGTCGGTCCCAAGGGTTGGGCTGTTCGCCCATTAAAGCGGTACGCGAGCTGGGTTTAGAACGTCGTGAGACAGTTCGGTCCCTATCCGCTGCGCGCGCAGGAATATTGAGAAGGGCTGTCCCTAGTACGAGAGGACCGGGACGGACGAACCTCTGGTGTGCCAGTTGTTCTGCCAAGGGCATGGCTGGTTGGCTACGTTCGGGAGGGATAACCGCTGAAAGCATCTAAGCGGGAAGCCTGCTTCGAGATGAGTATTCCCACCCCCTTTGAGGGGTTAAGGCTCCCAGTAGACGACTGGGTTGATAGGCCGGATCTGGAAGCACGGTAACGTGCGGAGGTGACCGGTACTAATAGGCCGAGGGCTTGTCCTCAGTTGCTCGCGTCCACTGTGTTGGTTCTGAAACCACGAACAGCCCCATACCCAAAATTTCGGGTGTGGTGCGGCATTGTTCGACAGTTTCATAGTGTTTCGGTGGTCATAGCGTGAGGGAAACGCCCGGTTACATTCCGAACCCGGAAGCTAAGCCTTACAGCGCCGATGGTACTGCAGGGGGGACCCTGTGGGAGAGTAGGACACCGCCGAACAAATTTTAGAAAAGGCCCACGCCATCAGGCGTGGGCCTTTTTTGCGTTTAGGGTAAATGGCATGCGCTATGACCTGGTTATCTTCGACAACGACGGCGTTCTCGTCGACAGTGAGCCGATCTCCAACCGGCTGCTGGCCGGCTACCTCACCGAGCTCGGGCATCCGACGTCGTACGAGGACTCCATCCGTGACTACATGGGATCCGCGATGCATCGGATCCATGACCTGATCGAGGAGCGGACCGGGGAGCGGTTGCCCGAGGACTTCGACGATGTCTTTCACGGGCGGGTGTTCGCCGCGTTCGAGCGGGAGCTGAAGCCTGTGGCCGGTGCTGTGGGTGTGCTGGAGAAGCTGGCCGCCGATGGGGTGGCGTACTGCGTGGCGTCGTCCGGGAGCCATGAGCGGATTCGGGTGGGGCACCGGACGACCGGCCTGGACCGGTGGTTCGAGGAGGGGCGGATCTTCAGTTCGCAGGATGTGGGGCGGGGCAAGCCGGCGCCCGATCTGTTTCTGTACGCCGCCGAGCGGATGGGCGTCGCGCCGGAGCGGTGTGTGGTGGTCGAGGACAGTCCGTTGGGGGTGCGGGCGGCGGTCGCGGCCGGGATGGACGTGTACGGGTTCACCGCGATGACGCCTGCCGACCGGCTCGCTGGTGCCACTCAACTCTTCTCCGACATGGGGGAGTTGGCGGACCTGCTGGTCTGATCCGAAGGCTGACATTTGTCATGCGGAGCTCCGGACGATCGTTTCTACTGGGGGACCCCGGTCGGGCGGGAAGCTGAGGGCATGACGAAGACGAGCAAGCAGAACACCTTCGGCCCGCTGATCGTGGACGTGGCGGTGCCTGTCGGGTCGTACTACCTCTTCAAGGACGCCTTCGGGATGAGCACCTTCGCGGCGCTTGCCTGGAGCAGTGCGGTGCCGGCCGGGCGGACCGTGTGGAGTGTGGCGAGGGAGCGGACGGTCAATGGGCTGGCAGCTCTCATCCTCGTCGTGAACGCCGTGTCGCTGCTGCTCGGTCTGCTCTCCGGGGACCCGCGGCTGATGCTCGCCAAGGACAGCGGGGTCAGCAGCATCATCGGGGTCGGGATTCTGGTCTCCGTGGCGCTGGGCCGGCCGATGATGACGGCGGGGCTCAAGCCCTTCCTGGTGCGGGGGGACTCGGCCAGGGAGGCCGCCTGGCGGCGGCTGGCCGACGGGACCGCGGAGGGCTCCGGTGCCTTTCTTCGGGCCGAGCAGGTGTTCTCGGTGGTGTGGGGCGTCGTCCTGCTGGCGGAGTGTGTGGCGCGGGTCGTCGGGGCGTACACCCTGCCCGTGGACACCATGGTGTGGCTCGGGTCCGTCATCCTGGCCGGTTCGATGACGCTGGCCTTCGTGGTGAGCCGGGTGGTCGCCGCGGAGCCCATGGCGCACCTGCTCATCGCCGAGGTGAAGGTCGCCGAGGAGGCCGTGAAGGCGGACGTCGCGGTCGCCGCCTGAGGCTTGGAGAGTCCTCCTGAACAAAGCTGAGTCAAATTCATCTTTGGCTGGATCTACCCACGGGTAGCCCGGGGCCCTACGCTCGCCGCCATGACAGATGTGCTGCGGCGCGGTAGGGCCTCGTTGGCGTTCAGCTTTTTCGCCCAAGGGGTGGCCTTTGCCCTGTTGGTGACCCGGATTCCCGCGATCCAGGACCGGTACGGGGTCTCCGACGCGTTGCTGCCGGCCTTCCTGGCCGCCGTGCCCATCCTCGCCGGGGTGGGGAGTGTGTCGACCGAGAAGCTGGTGAAGCGAATACCGCCCAGTCGGCTGCTGCGCTGGGCCCAGCCCGTCGTCCTGCTGGCGCTGCTCGGGGTCGGGGCGGGTGACTCGACGGTCGAGCTGGGGATCGCGCTCGGCGCGTTCGGGCTCGCGGTAGGGATGCTGGACGCGTCCATGAACATGCTCGGGGTCAGTCTGCAGCGGGCGTACGGGCGGAGCATCATGCTCAGCTTCCACGCGGTGTTCAGTCTGGGCGGGATGGTGGGGGCGTCGCTGGCGTGGGTGGGGGCGCACTGGGATCTCGCGCTGTTCGTGTCGTATCTGCCGGTCGTGGTGGTGCTGCTGCCGGCCGCGCTCGCGGGGAGCCGGTGGTACGTCGACGGGGGCTCCGAGCCGGTGGAGGACAAGGCCGGTGGTGAGGGCGGGACCGTCGCGTTCAAGCTGCTGCTGCCGCTGTGTCTGGTGATGACCTTCGCGTACATCGGGGACTCGACCGTCTCCAACTGGAGTGCGAAGTACCTCGATGACGTGCTGGGCAGCAGTGAGCAGATGGCGACCGTGCCGTACAACGTCTACATGGTCACCACCTTGATCGGGCGGGGTCTCGGGGACCTCGGGGTGCGGCGGTTCGGGGCCGTGGCGGTGGTGCGGGCGGGGGCCGTGGTGGCCGCGCTCGGGTTCGCGGTGGTGGCCTCGGCGCCCGGGGCGTGGGTGGGGATGCTGGGATTCACCTTGCTGGGGCTGGGGTTGTGTGTGCTGGTGCCGCAGACCTTCGCGGCCGCCGGGCGGTTGTTCCCGGGGGCTTCCGACGCGGCGGTCGCTCGGCTCAATGTCTTCAACTATGTCGGGTTTTTGATCGGTTCGCCCTTGGTGGGGGCGTTGGGCGATGCGTGGAGTTATCGCGGGGCGATGCTTGTGCCGATGGTGTTGGTGCTGGTGACGCTTGTGTACGCCCGGTCGTTCGCCCCTCAACCGGACCGATACGGTGGCGGGCATGAGCGGCCGCGCACAGCTGATGTGGGACGAGGCAGTAACGGGCTATGACTTCGGTCCGGACCATCCGATGGATCCGGTCCGGTTGGCTCTGACCCGTGGGCTGGTGAGCGCCTTCGGGCTGGACCGGGAGGTGGACGTCGTATCGGCGAAGCCTGCCGGGGAGTCGACGTTGCGGCTGGTGCACCGGGAGGACTACATCGAGGCCGTGAAGGCGGCGTCGGTGGAGCCCGGGGCGGCTGATGGGGCCTATGGGCTGGGAACCATGGACGATCCGGCCTTCGCGGGGATGCACGAGGTGTCCGCCCTGATCGCCGGGCAGTCGGTGGGCGCTGCCGAGGCGGTGTGGCGCGGGGACGCGCTGCATGCGGTGAACTTCGCGGGCGGGTTGCATCATGCGATGCCGGGGGGCGCGTCGGGGTTCTGTATCTACAACGACGCGTCGCTGGCGATCGCGCGGCTGTTGGAACTGGGGGCCGAGCGGGTCGCCTACATCGATGTCGACGTGCATCACGGGGACGGGGTGCAGGCGGCGTTCTGGGAGGATCCGCGGGTTCTGACGATCTCCTTGCACGAGCATCCTCGGACCCTGTTTCCGCAGACCGGCTGGCCGGAGGAGACGGGGGCGGACTCGGCGGAGGGCAGTGCGGTGAATGTCGCGCTGCCGGCGGGGACCGGGGACGCGGGGTGGCTGCGGGCGTTTCACGCGGTCGTGCCGGAGCTGGTCGCCGATTTCCGGCCGCAGGTGCTGGTGACCCAGCACGGGGCCGATACGCACTTCGAGGATCCGCTGGCCCATCTCGCCGTTTCGCTGGATGCGCAGCGGGCTGTGCAGGTGGCGTGTCACGACCTGGCGCACGAGCACGCCGACGGGCGGTGGGTGGCGCTGGGCGGCGGCGGGTACGCGGTGGTCGATGTGGTGCCGCGGTCCTGGACGCACCTGGTGGGGATCGCCGCGGGGCGGGCCGTGGAGCCGGAGAGTGTGATCCCGGAGAGCTGGCGGCAGGAAGTGTTCGCGCGGACCCGGCAGTTGGCGCCCATGCGGATGACCGACGGGCGCTGGCCGGTGAGTTGGGCCGACTGGGAGGCGGGGTACGACCCCGCGGACCGGTTGGACCAGGCGGTGCTGGCCGCTCGGCGGGCCGTGTTTCCGCTGCGGGGGCTGCTCGCGTAGGGCGGAGGCCTCGTTACGCCAACTGTGCGGTGTTTCTTCGTTCCCCTCCCGTGTCCCGCTTCCGTCCGCCACCATCACTCCCGTGTTGAGCACCGGCGCACTGCGCGCCCATTTGTTGGCTGCTCGTCTGGCGGGACCGGTGGCCACCTCCCGGGAGGAGAGCCTGCGGAGTTATCGGCTTTTCGCCGCTCGTGACCCAAGAGTGCTGATCGGGATCGATCCCGAGTGGACTTGGGGACAGCGGGATTTGATCGGATTGATGGCCGATAAATGTGGGGTTTCTGGCGATCCGAGGCAGACGCAAGGCCATGATGTGATCGACCCTGAGCGGACTCTGGTCGCTCTGGATGCCTTCGCCGAGCGGATCGGGGCAGTTGCCCAGCGTGGCGGCACCGTGCTCCTCGGGACCGGGCATCCGCACCGACTGCTCGGGTTCTACGCCGCCTTGGCGGACGCCTTGTCGGCGGCGGGGTGTACCGTCCTCACCCCTGCGCATGGTCGCTGTGTCGACATAACGACCCGGTTCGGTCTACGCACGTACAACCTTGACTACGTACGGGGAGTCGCGTTCGTGCGAGAACCGGGGGTGCCGAGCTCCGGTCGTGCGACCGGCGCACACACGCACTCACCCCTCCCGGTTCGGACCGTCCTGGCCGCCGCCGCGGACGAGGGCGGCGTGCTCCCCGAGCTGGTCATCGGGGACCACGGGTGGGTCTGCGGGGCAGGTCAGCTGGGGTTTGAGGCCATTGGGCTGGCCGATACCGATGACCCCGCGCTCTTCGTGGGGGAGGCCGAGGGGGTCGTGTCCGTCGTCGTTCCACTTGATGACGCTGTGCGGTCTGATTACTACCGACCGCTTACCCGCTACGTACTCAATCGAGCGTGTCTGTCACAGTAGGCCGCCGATGGGTGCACCTCTTCCCCACTCGCATCACCCGCCCCTACATTGGGGAGTGAGCACGCAACGACGAAGAGTCACCGGAAGGGGAAGCCGGTGACCGTCGAGTGCGGAAGGTTCAGGTGTGTCATGGCTGCAGCAGGCGAGAGGCCTCTGAACGAGGTTCAGTTCCTTACCGTGGCGGAAGTCGCCTCGGTGATGCGAGTGTCGAAGATGACCGTGTACCGGTTGGTGCACAGCGGTCATCTGCCCGCGATTCGGGTGGGGCGGTCCTTCCGCGTCCCCGAGCAAGCGGTTCACGAGTACCTTCGCGAGAGCTATGTGGGGGTGGAAACCGCCTGATGGCTGTGGGGCGGGGGGATCCTCAGGGCATGACAGGGGTCCCCCTTCCCCCCCTCGATTACGAGCTCAGCGCTCAGGCGGGTAGGCTAGCCCCTCGTAGGTCGTATGGGCCCATGGCGCCCAAACGCCGAGTGATGAGAAGTGAGCGAGGGTAGTCGTGGGCTCTGTTATCAAGAAGCGGCGCAAGCGGATGGCTAAGAAGAAGCACCGCAAGCTGCTCAAGCGCACGCGCGTTCAGCGTCGTAACAAGAAGTAAGGCGACGCCGCGCAAGCAGCGTGATTTGTGGCCCCCCACCACACCCGGTGGGGGGCCACACGCATACCCGGAATCGGATGCCGGGCGCTGTGCGTACGTCTGACACCGACTGGCTCGGTCTCGTCGTACGACTGTGGAAGTCGTCACTTCGTGCATTGGGCGGTCATCACAGCGCAACATCGACCCGCTAGGTTGGCCGCACACGGGGAACACGGCAGGGTACGCGGGGGACGAGTGCTGGAAGAGAGGCGCTGAATCTTGGGCAAGGTCGTGCTCGTGACCGGGGTGGCCCGTCAGCTGGGGGGCCGGTTCGTACGACGGATCCAGCGTGACCCGCAGGTGGACCGGGTGATCGCCGTCGACGCCGTGCCGCCGGAACACCACCTGGGCGGCGCCGATTTCATCCAGGCCGACATCCGGCAGTCCACCATCGCGCGGGTGCTCGCGGAGACGGGCGCCGACACGGTCGTACACCTGGACGTGACGGCCATGGCGCTGGGCAGTGGCAGCCGGACCACGGTCAAGGAGACCAACGTCATCGGCACCATGCAGCTCCTCGGTGCCTGCCAGAAGTCGCCGACGGTCAAAAGGCTCGTCGTCAAATCCAGTACCAATGTCTATGGGTCCGCGCCTCGCGATCCCGCCGTCTTCACCGAGACGACTCCTCCCAAGTCGCTGCCCAGCGGCGGCTTCGCCAAGGACACCGTCGAGGTCGAGGGGTATGTGCGGGGGTTCGCGCGGCGGCGGCCCGATGTGGCCGTGTGTGTGCTGCGGTTCGCCAACATCCTGGGGCCCAGCGCCGACACGCCCCTCGCCTCGTACTTCTCGCTGCCCGTGCTGCCCACCGTTCTCGGGTACGACCCGCGGCTGCAGTTCGTGCACGAGGACGATGTGATCGAGGTGTTGCGCATCGCCTCGCACGAGCCGCGGCGGGGCACGCTCAACAGCGGGACGTTCAACATCGCCGGTGACGGGGTGCTGCTGCTGTCGCAGTGCGCGCGCAGGCTGGGGCGGCCCACCGTGCCGTTGCTGCTGCCGGCGGTCACCTGGGCCGGATCGCTGGTGCGTACGCTCGGGATGACGGACTTCTCGCCCGAGCAGATCCGGCTGCTCACGCACGGCCGGGTCGTGTCGACGGACCAGATGCGCGAGACGCTCGGATTCCAGCCGAAGTACACGACGGCGGAGACGTTCGCGGACTTCGCGCGCGGCCGCGGACCCGGACTGGTGCCGCCGGAGGCCGTCGCGGGGGCCGTCGACCGGATCGCCGCGCTGCCTGTCCTGGGCGGCGGCCACCCCACGACGCAGAGCGCCAACTGAGGAGCGCATCAACGATGGCGGACGCCAAGGTCATTCCGTTCGACGACGACCGGTCCCGCGGGGCTGCCGTACAGCGGCCGTCGCGGCGCCGGAGCGCGGGGAGCAGGCGCAAGGGGGCCGAGCCCGCGGTGGTCCGAGAGGTCCAGCCCCTGCCCAGCGAGGCGCCGGGGCAGGATGATGTCCCTGTGACGCGTGAGGAACAGCCGCCGCAGCAGGCGCAGAACGACGGCGGTATCGAGCGGCGGATCGCGGGCGGGCTCTCCTTCCTGCGGCGCCGGCTCACCGGTGACTACGACGTCGATGACTTCGGTTACGACGAGGAGCTGACCGACCAGGTCCTGATGTCCTTGCTGCGGCCGGTGTACGAGAAGTACTTCCGGGTCGAGGTGAAGGGCATCGAGAACATCCCGGCGGAGGGTGGCGCGCTGATCGTCGCCAACCACTCCGGGACGCTCCCGCTGGACGGTCTGATGATGCAGGTCGCCGTCCACGACAACCATCCCGCGGGCCGGCATCTCCGGTTGCTCGCCGCGGACCTGGTCTTCATGCTGCCGGTGGTCAACGAGCTCGCCCGCAAGCTCGGCCACACCCTGGCCTGCGCGGAGGACGCCCAGCGGCTGCTCGGTCAGGGTGAGTTGGTCGGAGTGATGCCGGAGGGCTTCAAGGGCATCGGCAAGCCCTTCAGCGAGCGGTACAAGCTCCAGCGCTTCGGCCGCGGCGGCTTCGTCTCCACGGCGCTGCGCAACGGGGCACCGATCATCCCGTGCTCGATCGTCGGCGCGGAGGAGATCTATCCGATGATCGGCAACGCGAAGACCCTGGCCCGCCTGCTCGGCTTCCCGTACTTCCCGATCACGCCGACCTTCCCGTGGCTGGGCCCGCTGGGCGGAATCCCGCTGCCGACCAAGTGGACGATCCAGTTCGGCGAGCCGATCCTCACGGACGGCTATCCGCCGGAGGCGGCCGAGGACCCGATGTTGATGTTCAATCTGACGGACCAGGTCAGAGAGCAGATCCAGCACACGCTCTACAAGTTGCTGGTGCAGCGGCGGTCGGTCTTCTTCTAGGGGTACGACGGTGGGGGCGCCCTTCGGGAGAAGGGCGCCCCCACCGTCGTACCGGAAGGACTAGTTCGCGTCCTCGCCGTCGATGCCCAGGCCGGGCAGGAGGCCCGGGAGGAGGGGCGGGAGCGTGACGTCCGGCTGGGACGGGGTGCTCGTGGACGGGGAGGCCGTGCTGGTGCTGTCCTGGGTCGGGTCGAGCAGGCCGCCGGTGTTGCCGCCGAGGAGGCCGTCGCTCTCGTCGTCGGACGTGGACGAATGGCTGGGACTCTTGCTGCCGTTCGAGCCGCTGCTGTCCGAGGTGCCGTTGCCACTGCTGGGCGCGGCCGAGCGGCCGGAGCCGGACGTGCCGGTGGACGGCGAGCCGGAACCGCCCTGCCGTCGGCCCGGACCACCGTCCTGGGCCGGAGGCTGGGGCAGCAGGGACTGCAACGGGGCCACTTCTTCGTCTATGGCCTCGAACACCGACGACACCTGCTGACTGACATCGCCGAGCTGCACCGGCAGCCGGTCGCGCAGCGCGCCCCAGACCTCGCGGTGCGAGCGGGAGAAGGTGTCGAGGGCCTGGATGGGGCCCAGGGAGCCCGGGTCGCGCTCGTACGCCTCATGGAGCAGCCGGTGCCCCTCGGAGGCGTCGTGCTGCATGCCGGACAGGGCGCGACGGATCTCGCCGACGGACTCGTGATCGAGGTGGCCGCCGCGGTCACGGTCCATCAGCCGACGGGCCTCGTTGAGACGCGTGGAGGCCTGGTCGAGATAGCCCTGGCCGCGCTCGTCGTCCCCGTCGGACAGATAGTTGAGCTTGAAGTCCTCGATGCCGCGCTTCAAGCCGTACAGCGAGTCGCCCGGGAGGGCGTCCGAGCTGGCGGCGGCGACTCCGCCGAAGGCACCCGCGGCGACCCCGACACTGAGTCCGCCGGCCGCGAGGCCCTTGGTCAGTCGGGAACGCGGTCGCAGTTTGCCCAGCGGGGACGCCCGGTGCGAACCCCGCGCCCGATGGGAGCGCTGTTCGGGCACCGAAGGATCCGCTGCCTCGCCTCCGGCGGCACCTTCCTGGAGCATGGCCTCGAACGCGGCCACCAGCTGGGCCCGCTGGACGACCTTGACCGCGGGGTCCAGCTTCGGCCTGGGCAGCTCGTCGAGACATTCCGTAAGGGCCAGCATGCGGCCCTGTTCGGTCTGTTCCGCAGCTGCCGAGTCCGGCGCCGGTCCTTCGGACTGCTCGGCCGCCGGGCCCTGGCCGGACTGCTCCTCCAGGGCCTGGGCGAAGGCGTTCGCCCGCCGGTGTGCCGATACGTTCGCGATCACTGGCGGCACCTCCTCTCGTCATGACGGTCGACTCCCCAGGGGGTCCTGAGGGTTGCACGCCCTGACCTCGTCCACTCGATCGAGTGATCGAAGTCGGCCAGGGAGTGACCACAGGGAGCCTGCATCCCGCACAACGAGCAACGCGGCACTTGGGTTACGGACGGCGGATGATCGGATCGGGAAGTCAACGGACTCTCACTGAGAGCGAGTTGGATGCTACGGGGCGTGTTCGCTCAGCGGGCGTCGTCCGGGAGGAGCCGGGCGAGGGTGCGCACGGCCCGGTACTGCAGGGTCTTGATGGCGCCCTCGTTCTTGCCCATCACCCGGGCGGTCTCGGCGACCGAGAGGCCCTGGAGGAAGCGGAGCGTCACACACTCCTGCTGCTGTGGGTTGAGGCGGCGCACGGCGTCCAGGAGGGCGGCGTTGGAGAGGGACTCCAGGACGGAGTCCTCCGGTGACCGCTCGACCTCGTTGGCGTCGAGCATCTCGCCGGTCGTCACTTCGAGACGAAAACGGCTGGACTTGAAGTGGTCGGCGACGAGGTTCCGGGCGATCGTCACAAGCCAGGCGCCGAAGTCACGGCCCTGCCAGGTGAAGGTGCCGATCCTGCGCAGCGCGCGCAGGAACGTCTCGCTGGTGAGGTCCTCGGCGGTCGCCTTGCCGCCCACCCGGTAGTAGATGTACCGGTAGACGGTGTCGCTGTACTGGTCGTAGAGGCGTCCGAAGGCGTCGGCCTCGCCGGCCTGGGCACGCTCCACGAGGTCCATCATGCGGGCGCTGTCGCTGTCCGCGGCCGGTCGGCGCGCGGCGGTGGTGCCGGTCGAACGCCCTCTTCTGCCGACAGCCGCGGAACCGTCGGCGAGTGCGTAGCACGGGCCGATCGGTGCCGTGGCTACGGCGAGGGCGGGGACGGCGTACGCGGTGGGGACGAAGCCGCGCAACAGGTCTTGGACCGTTGCGCGCAGCGTAGCCAGGCCCGAGGCGTCAACCCCGACGTGTGGGTACACGGGACTCCCAGAGGCAGAGCTTCCATCACGTGCAGTGCGGGACCGTTCACCCGTCGTAGCGACGGAGGGGTACCGGTTTGCGTCTGAGGAGAATAACGCTTCGTGCAGGCACTGCTACACCCAGTTGCTCAAATCATCGATTACGTCGCTTCTGTAACCGAATGACGCCCGTTCAAGTGCCGCAGAGTGACCGGTTGTTGATCAGATGAGATCGAGTTCCGGTCATGGTCGGGGCGTGTTGTGGCCGTGTGCCGACAAGAGGACTGGATGGAGGAGGTGGGGGGTATTCAAGGTGATTCGGGCGCGAGCAGACTCGTCACCTGCGGCGGCGATGCAGAGCGATCGCGGCCGCAGTGCCTCCGGCAACCGCTCCTACGCCTGCTGCCGCGGGGATGCCGACCTTTGCCGCCTTGCGGCCCGTTCGGTAGTCCCTCAGACGCCAGTCCAGGTTCCTCGCGTGCCTGCGGAGCTTGGCGTCCGGGTTGATCGCGTAGGGGTGGCCCACCAGGGAGAGCATGGGGATGTCGTTGTGGCTGTCGCTGTAGGCGGCGCAGCGGTTCAGGTCCAGGCCCTCCGCCGATGCCAGCGCTCGGACCGCCTCCGCCTTCGCGGGGCCGTGCAGGGGTTCGCCCACCAGCTTGCCCGTATAGACGCCGTCCACCGACTCCGCCACCGTGCCGAGGGCGCCGGTCAGGCCGAGGCGGCGGGCGATCACCCCGGCGATCTCCACGGGGGCCGCTGTGACGAGCCACACCTTCTGGCCCGCGTCCAGGTGGGCCTGGGCGAGGGCGCGGGTGCCGGGCCAGATGCGTTCGGCCATGTACTCGTCGTAGATCTCCTCGCCGATGGACATCAGCTCGGAGACGCGGTGGCCCTGCACGATCGACAGGGCCGAGTCGCGGGCCTCCTGCATGTGTTCGGGATCCTCGATGCCGGCCAGCCTGAACCACGCCTGCTGCCAGGCGAACCGGGCGAGGTCGCGGGTCTCGAAGAACTTCCGCTTGTACAGGCCCCGGCCGAAGTGGAACAGCGACGCACCCTGCATGACGGTGTTGTCGAGGTCGAAGAAGGCGGCTGCCTTGTCGTCGCCGAGTACCGGGAACACCGGTTCCCCACCTGGGGCGGAGGTCTCCTCGACCTCCTGTGACGACTTGCGAGCGGCCTCCGCCGAGGCCTCGCCTGCCAACACGCTCCGCGCCGTGGCGGAGCGCCTACGGGGAGTGAGCCATCCGAGAGCGGCCATGGCGTGAGCATAGCCAGTTTGTTCGGAGCTTCCGGAGCCGAGAGGTTCGAAGGGTGTGAACTCTCCGCGACCGGGCCGTTAAACAAGCGGATCCCGGCCCGGCGCCGACCGCGCGAGAATGGCCGACATGAGTCCCATCTTCCGCCGCAAGCCGGCCAAGGCTCCCGAGGACCGGCTCGTCACCCTTATCCGTAAGCCGGGATGCCATCTGTGTGATGACGCACAGATCGTCATCGAGCGGGTGTGCGGGGATCTGGGGGTCCCCTGGGAGCAGAAGGACATCTCCCAGGATCCCCAACTCCACGACCAGTACTGGGAACAGATCCCGGTCGTCCTGGTCGACGGGGACCAGCACACGTTCTGGCGCGTGGACGAGAAACGCTTGAGGACGGCACTGACCGAGTAGTCCAACTCGCTCGACCCTTCGCTTAGGATCGATGGCGACTTGGTCCTGGGGGCGGGATTGCTGAGGAGAGTGTGCTGTTTTGCCCCCGAGAGAGACGCGCGTGACCCCGGTCACGTTGGCCGGGCAAATCGGACACCATCTTTGTGCACGCGTTCACAAAGACATAGCCTGCTTTCGACGGGGCGGTCTGGGTACGTGTGACCGCCTGCAGCCCCGCTCTACCCGCAGGAGCACCGTGGCAACTGGCCGAACTCACCGACCGGCGACCCGTAGCCGAGGAATTCCCGAGGCCACCGTCGCCCGGCTTCCGCTGTACCTCCGCGCGCTGACCGCACTGTCGGAGCGCTCGGTCCCCACGGTCTCCTCCGAGGAGCTCGCGGCCGCGGCGGGCGTCAACTCCGCGAAGCTGCGCAAGGACTTCTCCTACCTCGGGTCCTACGGAACGCGTGGTGTGGGCTACGACGTCGAGTATCTCGTCTACCAGATCTCCCGCGAACTGGGCCTGACCCAGGACTGGCCGGTCGTGATCGTCGGTATCGGCAACCTCGGCGCCGCTCTCGCCAACTACGGCGGCTTCGCCTCCCGCGGCTTCCGGGTCGCGGCCCTCATCGACGCCGATCCGGGCATGGCGGGCAAGCCGGTCGCGGGCATTCCGGTCCAGCACAGCGATGAACTCGAAAAGATCATCAAGGACAACGGCGTATCGATCGGTGTCATCGCCACCCCCGCCGGTGCCGCCCAGCCGGTCTGTGACCGGCTCGTGGCCGCCGGCGTCACCTCCATCCTGAACTTCGCGCCGACCGTGCTGACCGTCCCGGACGGCGTCGACGTGCGCAAGGTGGACCTCTCCATCGAGCTCCAGATCCTTGCCTTCCACGAGCAGCGCAAGGCCGGTGAGGAGGCCGCCGCCGCAGCCGACGCCGCCGGTGCGGTCGCCGCCGTCCGTGGTGACTCCGCCGACAAAGGGCCCGACGGGGACGTACCCGCCGTGATGCCGGCATGAGTCTCCTCGTCGTGGGGCTGAGCCACCGCAGCGCTCCGGTCAGCGTCCTGGAGCGGGCGGCGCTGAGCGCTGACGCCCAGGTCAAGCTGTTGCAGGACGCCGTCGCCGCGGAGCCGTCCGCCGAGGCCGCCGTGCTGGCCACCTGCAACCGGATCGAGCTGTACGCCGACGTCGACAAGTTCCACGCCGGTGTCGCCGAGCTGTCCACGCTGCTCGCCCAGCACAGCGGGGTGGGGCTGGACGAGCTCACTCCCTATCTGTACGTGCACTACGAGGACCGAGCCGTCCATCACCTCTTCTCGGTGGCCTGCGGGCTGGACTCCATGGTCGTCGGGGAGGGGCAGATCCTCGGACAGATCAAGGACTCCCTCGCCAAGGCGCAGGACCTGCACACCGCCGGACGGCTGCTGAACGATCTGTTCCAGCAGGCACTGCGGGTCGGCAAGCGGGCGCACTCCGAGACCGGGATCGACCGGGCCGGACAGTCGCTGGTCACCTTCGGGCTGGAGCAGCTGGCCTCCGGTACGGCCGTGGACGCGTGGGCCCCGGGCAAGAAGGCGCTCGTCATCGGTGCCGGGTCCATGTCCTCGCTCGCCGCGGCGACGCTCGCGCGGGTCGGCGTCGGCGAGATCGTGATCGCCAACCGGACGCCGGACCGGGCCGAGCGCCTCGCCGAGATCCTGAACGACGCCGACGACCTGGACGTGGCGGCCCGCGCGGTACCGATGGACGCGGTGCCGGGCGAGCTGACACGTGCCGACGTCGTGGTGTCCTGTACGGGCGCGACCGGGCTGGTGCTCACGGCTTCGGAGGTCGCCGAGGCCGTCGCCGCGGGCCCGGTTACGGGTTCGCCCGCCGACGCCGACGGGGTGCCGTCCCGCTTCGGGCCGGGAGCCGCCCTGGGCGGCACGAACGCCCGCAGCCTCACCGGACCGGCCGCCGCGGGCTCCGCGGACGACGAGAACTGTCCGCTCGATCTCAACGCCGTCCCCGCCACCGCCGGGTTCTCCGTGCTCGGGGAAGCAGCCGTCGCCGGGATGGCCACCACCGAGCTCGAACAGCACGCCGCCTGGGTCGACAACGGCATCGCCCGAGTCCCCGGCCCGGCCGACGAGGCCGACGCCATCGCCGCGCTCGCCGCCGCTGCCGCCACCGTCGGACGGATTCCCGAGCGTCGCAGGCCCGAGCCGGTCGCTCCGCAGCCCGCGCCCGGCCTCTTTCTGCTCGACCTCGCCATGCCCCGCGACATCGACGCCGCCGTGCACCGGATTCCCGGAGTACGGCTCGTCGACATCGAGTCGCTCGCCGACGCCTCGGCCGACGCCCCGATGGCGGCCGATGTCGACCAGGTGCGGCGGATCGTCGCCGACGAGGTCGCGGCCTTCGGTGCCGCGCTCCGCGCCGCGCACATCACTCCCACCGTGGTCGCGCTGCGCACCATGGCCGCCGATGTGGTCGCCGGGGAGATCGCCCGGCTCGAGGGGCGGCTGCCGGGGCTCGACGACAAGCACCGCAGTGAGATCACCCAGACCGTGAAGCGCGTGGTGGACAAGTTGCTGCACGCGCCGACCGTACGGGTCAAGCAACTCGCCGCCGAGCCCGGCGGTGCCGGGTACGCGGACGCGCTGCGGACCCTGTTCGACCTCGACCAGGAGACGGTCGACGCCGTGTCCCGCGCCGAGGACAGCACCGAGAAGAACAGCAAGAACCGAGGGCCGGCATGACTGACAAGGCACTGAGGCTCGGGACAAGGCGAAGCAGACTCGCCATGGCCCAGTCCGGGCAGGTGGCGGACGCCGTGAGCCAGGTGACCGGACGGCCCGTTGAGCTCGTCGAGATCACCACGTACGGCGATGTGTCGCGGGAACAGCTCGCGCAGATCGGCGGCACGGGCGTGTTCGTGACCGCACTGCGGGAGGCCCTGCTCAAGGGAGAGGTCGACTTCGCGGTGCACTCGCTGAAGGACCTGCCCACCGGGCAGCCCGACGAGCTCTCGCTCGCCGCCGTCCCCCTGCGCGAGGACCCGCGTGACGTCATCGTCGCCCGGGACGCGCTGAAGTTCACCGACCTGCCCCGCGGGGCGCGCATCGGTACCGGGTCACCCCGGCGGATGGCCCAGCTCAACGCGTACGCACGCGCCCATGGGCTGGACATCGAGACCGTCGCGATCCGGGGGAACGTCGACACCCGGATCCGGTACGTGCACGACGGTGAGCTGGATGCGGTGGTGCTGGCCGCGGCCGGGCTGCATCGCATCGGGCGCATCGACGAAGTGACTGACTTTCTTTCAGTCGACACGGTTTTGCCCGCTCCCGGCCAGGGAGCACTGGCGATCGAATGCACCGCGGACAACGCGGACCTGATCGCCGCGCTCGGCGAACTCGACGACCCGTTCACGCGGGCCGCCGTGACTGCCGAGCGGTCACTGCTCGCCGCCCTGGAGGCCGGTTGCAGCGCACCTGTGGGCGCGCTGGCCGACCTGCTGGCCGACGGGCAGATTGTCAAGGAAATGCGCCTGCGCGGCGTCGTCGGCACGACCGACGGCTCGCGGATGGTGCAGTTGTCCACCACCGGTCCCGTGCCCGAGACGTACGACCAAGCAATGGCGCTCGGCCGTGAACTCGCTGCCGAGATGCTTGCCCAGGGCGCGGCCGGTCTGATGGGGGAGCGAGCACAGTGAGCCCCACCGCCCTTCCTGCCGCCGGACCTGAACACGGGCACGTCACCTTCCTGGGTGCCGGACCCGGGGATCCGGGACTACTCACTCTGCGCGCCGTCGAGGCGCTGGGGAACGCGGACGTTCTCGTCGCCGAGCATGAAGTGCTCGACGTCGTGCGCGTCCACGCTCGCTCAGGCGTCGCCGTCGTCGACACGGATTCGGATCCCTCGTCGGATCCGCATCCGGGCACAGGCGCGCCTCAACTAACGGTTGTTGACGGTACGTCAACAACCGCTGCCGCCCCCGCCGTGCGGGATGCCGCACATCTTGTCATGGAGGCCGCGCGGGGCGGCAGGCGGGTCGTACGTGCGGTGTCCGGGGACCCCGGGCTCGACGCGTACGCCGCCGAGGAGATGCTGGCGTGCGCCGCCGCGGGGGTGCCTTTCGAGGTCGTTCCCGGTGTCGCCGCCGCGGTCGGCGTGGCCGCGTACGCGGGTGTTCCGCTGCGGGACGCCCAGGGCGCCGATGTGCGGTTCGTGGATGCGCGGACCGCTTCCGACCGGTGCTGGACCGAGGTCGGGGCGTCCGACGGGACCGTGGTCGTCTCGACGACCCTGGATTCCGTGGGCGCCGCCGCCGGTGAGCTCGTCGCCGCCGGACGCAAGCCCGACACTCCGCTGACGGTCACGGTCGCTGGTACGACCACTCGTCAGCGGACGTGGACGGCGACGCTGGGGACCATCGCCCAGCTGCTCAAGCAGACCAAGGTGCTGCCCTCGCCTGATGGCGGGCGGCCGGTGATAGCCGTGGTCGGTGAGCGGTCCGCCGCTGCTCAGCGCGAGCAGCTGTCGTGGTTCGAGTCCAAGCCGCTCTTCGGGTGGCGGGTGCTCGTGCCGCGTACGAAGGAGCAGGCGGCTTCGCTCTCCGACCAGCTGCGGTCCTACGGGGCTGTGCCGCACGAGGTGCCGACGATCGCCGTCGAGCCGCCGCGGACGCCTCAGCAGATGGAGCGGGCGGTCAAGGGGCTCGTCACGGGCCGCTACGAGTGGATCGCCTTCACCTCGGTGAACGCCGTCAAGGCCGTGCGGGAGAAGTTCGAGGAGTACGGGCTCGACGCGCGTGCCTTCGCCGGGATCAAGGTCGCCGCGGTGGGCGAGCAGACCGCCAAGGCGCTCGTCGCCTTCGGTGTGAAGCCGGACCTGGTGCCCTCCGGGGAGCAGTCCGCTGCCGGACTCCTCGAGGACTGGCCGCCGTACGACCCCGTATTCGACCCGATCGACCGGGTCTTCCTGCCGCGCGCCGACATCGCCACCGAGACGCTGGTCGCGGGGCTCATCGAGCTCGGGTGGGAGGTCGACGACGTCACGGCCTACCGGACCGTGCGGGCGTCGCCGCCGCCGGCCGAGACCCGTGAGGCGATCAAGGGGGGTGGCTTCGACGCCGTTCTCTTCACGTCGTCCTCCACCGTGCGCAACCTGGTGGGTATCGCCGGGAAGCCGCACAACGTGACCGTCATCGCGTGTATCGGTCCCGCCACCGCGAAGACCGCAGAGGAGCACGGGCTCCGGGTGGACGTGATGGCTCCCGAGCCGTCCGTGCACAGACTGACCGAGGCGCTGGCCGACTTCGGGCTGAAGCGGCGGGCGGCCGCGCTCGAGGCCGGGGATCCGGTCACCCGGCCCAGCGAGCGCCGGCCCGGGGCCCGGCGGAGGCGTAGCACCACCTGACCCCCTGCTGAGGGGCGCGGTTGCGGATGCGGCGGTCTGGTGTTCCTGCCAGGCCGCCGTCGCTGTGCGGCCGTAGCGCAGCGGGTTCCGCGGGCCCTACGTCGCCTTCGCGCGGGGGCGCCGCCCGGGCCCGCGGGCCGACGTCGCGTCGGCAAAGGGGGGTGTGGGGCGGGCGTAGCGTAGGGGTATGACGACGTACGGATCCTTTCCCGGCAGCCGGCCGCGGCGGCTGCGGACCTCTCCCGTCATGCGGCGGATGGTCGCCGAGACGAGGCTGCACCCCGCTGACTTCATCCTTCCCGCCTTCGTGCGGGAGGGCGTGAGCGAGCCGGTGCCGATCGAGGCCATGCCGGGCGTGGTGCAGCACACCCGGGACAGTCTGAAGAAGGCCGCCGCCGAGGCTGTCGAGGCCGGGATCTCCGGGATCATGCTGTTCGGGGTGCCCGAGGAATCCAAGAAGGACGCGCTGGGAACGCCGGGCACCGATCCGGACGGGATCCTTCAGGTCGCGCTGCGGGATGTGCGGGCCGAGGTCGGTGACGAGCTGCTCGTGATGTCCGATCTGTGTCTCGACGAGACCACCGACCACGGGCACTGCGGGGTGCTGGACGACCAGGGGCGGGTCGACAACGACGCCACCCTGGAGCGGTACGCCGAGATGGCTCAGGTGCAGGCCGACGCCGGGGCGCATGTCGTCGGGCCCAGCGGGATGATGGACGGGCAGATCGGGGTCGTGCGCGACGCCCTCGACCAGATCGGGCGCGAGGACGTGGCCGTCCTCGCGTACACCGCGAAGTACGCGTCCGCCTTCTACGGGCCCTTCCGGGAGGCCGTCGGGTCCTCGTTGCGGGGGGACCGCAAGACCTATCAGCAGGACCCCGCCAACGCCCGGGAGTCGTTGCGGGAGTTGGCCCTCGATCTGGAGGAAGGGGCCGACATGGTGATGGTGAAGCCCGCCGGGCCCTATCTCGACATCCTGGCGCGGGTCGCCGACGCGGTGGACGTGCCCGTGGCCGCCTATCAGATCTCCGGTGAGTACTCGATGGTCGAGGCCGCCGCCGAGAAGGGGTGGATCGACCGGGAGCGGGCCATCCTGGAGACGCTGACCGGGATCAAGCGCGCCGGGGCGCAGAACATCCTCACCTACTGGGCTGTTGAGGCTGCCCGGATGCCGGCGCTTCGGTAGTCGCCGTCGTTGTCTGTGTCGTGGACGTCGAGGGGCCTTCGTCGCGAAGGCCCTCGCCGTCCTCGCACGCGGTCAGGGTGAGGGTGGCGAGCACGACCGTCAGGGCTGCCAGGAGGCGGGGTGCGGTGTGCGCGTTCGCTGGCGCGGGCATCGGCAGGGGCCTCTCTGTCGGTTGTCTGTCTGTCGGTTGTCTGTGAGGAGTGGTCTCAGCCTGGCGCCTGGGTGGGTGTGGTGACCATAAGGTGCCGCCCGTTCTGGGACGGGCAGAGGGCGGGACGGCCTCCGAACTGCGGGGATGCCGCGTCCCGAGGATGCGGTACGGGACGCGGGAGACGGGAGTCCGCCGTCCCGACGGCCGCCGCGGGCTAGCTTGTTCGTCATGAGCATGGAGATCGACACCACCAAGGCGCATCCCGCGCGTGTCTACGACGTCTTCCTCGGCGGCACCGACAACTACCCCGCCGACCGTGAGGCCGCCGCCGCGGCGCTCGCCGCCAATCCGCGCGGGTACCTGGATGTGCGGCACAACCGCGACTTCATGCGGCGGGCCGTCACCGAGCTGGCGGAGCGGGACGGGATACGGCAGTTCCTCGATGTGGGGACCGGGTTACCGACCGCGGAGAACGTGCATCAGATCGCCCAGCGGATCCACCCCGAGTCGCGGGTCGTGTACGTCGACAACGATCCCGTCGTGCTCGCGCACGCGCGGGAGCTGCTGAGCGGTCATGCCGAGGGGCGTACCGCCTATCTCGACGCCGGCTTCGAGGACCCCGCGCGCATTCTCGAGCGGGCCGCCGAGACGCTGGACCTGAACCGGCCCGTCGCGTTGTTCCTGGTGGCCGTGTTGCACTTCATCGAGGACGAGGTCGCCTATCCGGTGGTGCGGGAACTCGTCGACGCGCTGCCCCCGGGGAGCCGGGTGGTGCTCAGCCACCTCACGCTGGACCTCAACGCGGCGAACATGCGGGCCGTGCAGGAGACGTACACCGCACGTGGGTTCTCCTTCGTGCTGCGGTCCAAGGGGGAGGTCGAGCGGTTCTTCGCGGAGAGCGGCCTTGAGGTCGTCGAGCCCGGTGTCGTGCCGGTGCACCGGTGGCGGCCGGACGGGGCCGCGCCCGCCGAGATCGCTGATGTGACCGACGCGGACATCAACGTGTACGCGGCGGTCGGGCGCAAGGGCTGATCCCGCATCCCGGAAAGCTGTTTGTAGGCGGCATCTATATCTCTAGGGTGCTCGGCATGACCCTTACGAGCACCTTCGCCGCCCCGCCCTCGCTCGCCTCGCGCGTCCGGTCGACCGGCGGGTCGGCGGTACGGGAGATCCTCGCCGTCACCGCGCGGCCCGAGGTCGTCAACTTCGCCGGCGGGCTGCCCGCGCCCGAGCTGTTCGACCGCGAGGGCGTCGCGGCGGCGTTCCGGCAGGTACTGGAGGAGACGCCGGGGCAGGCTCTTCAGTACTCGACGACCGAAGGGGAGCCGCGGCTGCGGGAGTTGCTCGCGCGACGCACGACGGTGCGGGGGCTGGCCACCGGCGCCGAGGAGCTTCTTGTCACCACCGGGTCGCAGCAGGGCCTGTCGCTGGTCGCCGCCGCGCTCGTCGAACCCGGTGACACCGTCCTGGTCGAGGATCCCTGCTATCTGGCGGCACTTCAGGTCTTCGGACTGGCGGGGGCGCGGGTTCTCGCCGTGCCGGGCGATGCGCAGGGACCGGACGTGGAGGCCCTGGCGGAGCTGGTGGTGCGGGAGCGGCCCAAGCTGTTCTACACCGTCCCCACCTTCCAGAACCCCAGCGGGCGGACCATGTCGGCCGAACGCCGGGCCGGTGTGGCCGAGGTGGCGGGGCGGTCCGGGGTGTGGATCGTCGAGGACGATCCGTACGGGGAGCTGCGGTTCGAGGGGGAGCGGCTGCCCTGGATCGCCTCCTACCCGGGGGCCGGGGACCGGACCGTCCTGCTCGGGTCCTTCTCCAAGGTGATGGCTCCCGGTCTGCGGCTGGGATGGCTGCGGGCGCCGAGTGAGCTGCGGCGGGCCTGTGTCGTCGCCAAGCAGGCCGCCGATCTGCACACGCCGACCGTCAACCAGCTTGCCGCGGCCCGGTATCTGGAGGAGCGGGATCTCGACGCGCACGTGGCCCGGGTCGCGGCCGTGTACGGGGAGCGGCGGGACGCGATGCTGGCGGGGCTGGCCGACGCGCTGCCGGAGGGGGCGTCCTGGAACCGGCCCGAGGGCGGCATGTTCCTGTGGGCACGGCTGCCCTCGCACTACGACACGACCGCCCTGCTGCCCGAGGTCGTACGCCATGACGTGGCCTATGTGCCGGGGGCGCCCTTCCACGCGGGACAGGCCGACCGGGCGACGCTGCGACTGTGCTTCGTGACGGAGACGCCGGAGCGGATCGGGGAGGGGCTGCGGAGGATGGGCGTGGTCCTTGGGTCCTAGGTCTCAAGGACGGGGGCGGTTGGGGCCGGCGGCTGCGGACGGCGGGGGGTGGTGTGCCTAGGGTTGAGGCATGTCCGACACAGTGGAGTTCGACCTCGACGCGTATCTCGGCCGGATCGGGTGGGAAGGGGAGCGGGTCGCCGATGTGGCGACCCTGCGGGCGGTGCATCTCGCGCACTCGCGGGGCATCCCCTACGAGAACCTCGACGCCATGAACCGCACGGCTCCCTCGCTGGCCATCGGTGATCTGCTGGACAAGCTGGTCCGCAGCCGGCGCGGGGGGTACTGCTACGAGCACAACATCCTGTTCCTGCACGCCCTGGAGGCGCTGGGCTTCGGGGTGACCAGGCTGGCGGCGCGGGTGATGGTGGGCGCGGACGGTTCGGAGAGCTCGGGCCGTCCGCGCACCCATATGACCCTGCTGGTGGAGGTGCCGGGGGAGACGCGGCCCTATCTCGCCGACGTCGGCTTCGCGGCGATCGGCGCGCTGCTGGAACCGGTGCCGCTGGTGGCCGGCGTCGAGTTCGAGGGCGCGGGGCGACGCCACCGGCTGGTGCGGGTGACGCACCCGGGGCCCCTGGACCTGTGGGTTCTGGAGACCTATGTGCCGGGCTCGGCATGGGGTGACGGCTGGCGGCGGCAGTACAACTTCACGCTGGACCCCGCCGAGCGGCCCGACTTCGAGGTGGCCAACTGGTACGTCGCCATGCACCCGCGCTCCCCGTTCGTCCAGCGGCGGTTCGTGCAGCGGCTCAGGGGCGACCAGCATGTCCTGCTGCTCGGCCAGGAGCTGACCGTGACCTCCCCCGACGGCACGGTCAGCAAGCGGGAGGTCTCCGAGGAGGAGGTCGCACGGCTGCTGGACGAGGAGTTCGGGATCGACGTCCCTCAGTCCCACCAGAAGGACCACGCCGGCTGATCGAGCAACTGGCGTTCGGCGTAGGCCTCCAGGACGGTGTCGCCGCCCTGCCAGAGGTTGTCCGGGCAGAACGCGAAGTGTTCGGCGGCCAGGGCCCGCGCCTCGGCGAGTGTCGTGGGCGGGGCCGCCACGGAGACCCGCAGATGGTCGAAGCCGAGCGCCACGACCCGTATGCCGAAGCGGTCCTCCCAGGAGCGGAGCACCGCGCTGAGACGGGCCGTGTCGTCGCCGTGGTTCACCGCGCCCGTCCAGCCGAGCGCCGTCGGGATGTCGGCGCTGCGGCGGGCCGGGACCAGGGCCAGGCGGGGTTCCTTGAGAGGGCCGCCGGCCGAGAGGAAGCCACCGGCGATGTCGGTGGCCGCCGCGTCCGGGTCGGTCGTGGCGGCGGTCGCCTCCGCCAGGCCCGGCCAGTCGCCGGCCTCCGCGGCGCAGCACTCCTCCCAGAAGTCGGCCAGGACCTCCTCCGCGTCGTGATCACCCGGGTACGACACCTCGGCCGGCGCCAACTCCCAGTCCTCCGGGCCGCCGTGACCCCCACCGATGTCCAGGACCACCGGGAGCAGCCCGACCGCGCGAGGCGCCTCCTGGAGGGCGGCCCAGGCGGCCGGGGTCGCCCGGTCGTCGGCCAGCCAGAGCAGCGGCTCGTGCCACGGCCCCTCGTCCGTCGTGTCGATCAGCTTGCCCGGCGGAAGACCGAGGCCGAGAGAGGCCAGCCTCGGCAGCGGGTTGGGGAGCGTTGCCATGCCGACGACTGTAGGCGCAGCCACTGACAACGCCGGGCGCCCCGGTGCCCCCGACCGGCCCCGGGGCCACCGGGACGGGAGGGATGGGCAGATCTGTCCCCTGCGAGGAGGACACGACCTGCGGTTTCGCCGCCAGAGGCGGGACAGATCTGCCATTCGCCGGGCGGCTACGGTGCCCCGGGCCGAGCCGGGCATGGCGTCGGCCGTCACCGCACCGGCGGGGGCCGGGAATTCACGTAGTCACCCTGATCCGCGAGGACTTGAGGTTACGGTGGGCCGAGCGTCGGGGGCGCGAACGGGCGGCGCGTCGACGGCGCCCCGGAGGGGAGGGAGACCGCGTGACGGAGCCGGGCCCGCGCGAGGACGACCCCAGGAAGCCGCTGCCGGTCGGCGGCCCCGCGGAGGGCGCCCCCGAGAAGGGCGCTCCGGCCGAAGGGGTCACCCCGCCGTCGTACGGCCTGTCTCCCGAGGACGAGGAGGCGTTCGGCCGCTTCTACCGCGCCTACGTCCCCAGGCTCACCGCGTACCTCGTCCACCAGGGCGCTTCCGTCGACCGGGCCGGGGAGTTCGTGCGGGACACGATGGTCAAGGCCCACCGCTCATGGCACGAGATCAGGTCGCACAAGAGCTGGGCCTACTCGGTCGCCTACCGGGAGTTCGTCCGCCACGCCACCCGCGTGGAGGAACCCGTCGAGGAGGTACCCGACTCCACGACCCTGCTGCGCCGCCCCGAGGCGACCGAGTCCTGGTTACAGGAACAGGAGATCGTCCGGGTCCTACGGGGACTGCCCGCACGCCAACGGCAGGTGCTGGCCCTCATGCTGGACGGGTGGAAACCGGCCGAGATCGCCAAGCTGATCGGGATCGAGGGCGCGGCGGTGCGGTCGAACCTGTTCAAGGCGCGCAAGGCCGTCGCCCAGCACCTCGCGCGGCGGGAGGAGGACTGATGGCCGACGAGTGGCTCTCCCGAGAGCACGAGGAGTTCGCCCTCGGCCTCTCCCGGTTCCTCGACCTCGACGCCGGGCTGCATGAGGTGCGCGAGCAGGCCGGCCGGCATGAGGACGTGGTCCGAGGTCTGGGGCTGGTGGTGGACGCCGAGGGCGGACTGGCGAGCATCCTCCACGCCGAGGACGCGACGGACCCCGCCACGACGGACCCCGCGAACCGCGCGTGGATGTCGGAGGCCGATGTCGCCGAGGCTCTGCGCGCCCTCCCCGCGGAACAGCGGCTGGCCGCGCGCAAGGACCCCGCGATCGCCGCCTGCGTCAGCGGCGAACTCCTGGTCCGGGCCCTGGAACTGCTCGACGACCTCGTCCAGGAGAAGAAGCGGCCGGGAACCGCCGAGGACTACCCCGCCCCGTACGCCGAGCGCTTCGCGGACCTCGCCCTGGACTACGCCCGCGCCCGCAGGTTCACGCTGGCGGAGCCGCCCGCCCTGACGCTCCCCGCCGCCCTCAACCTCGCCGCGGTCTTCGCGCGCACCTTCGAACACGACCTCCGGGCGGCCCGCCACCCCGGCGACAGCGCCCACGCCCTCACCGACACCCTCGACTCCGCCGCCCGCGCCCGGGACCCCGACCGCGTCCGTGGCATCGACCTCGTCGCCCGCCCGCTCGCCCGCAGCCTCGCCCTCGAAGCCGGCCACCGTCTCCGCCTCCCGACGGCGGACGGCCTCGTCGCCGCGCTGCTCGACGGCACGCTGGACGACTTCACCGACGCGGACCTCACCGGCGTGAACCCGAACGACCCCGGGCTCAACGGCATCCAGTGGTCCGACCCGGGCACCCGCTGGCCACCCGGCACGGACATCGAGGCGCTGCGGAACAGGTCCGAGGAGACCTCGCCGTACTCCCGCGTGTATGTACTCGGACGGCGTCCGAAGGGAACGAGCAGGCCCGGGGCGGGAGTTCGGGTCTAGACGGTCGTCGCGATGAATGCCGACCAGGCGGTGGCCGTGACCTGGAGGGTCGGGCCGGTGGGGGTCTTGGAGTCGCGGACGTGGATGGTGTGGGGGCCCTCGTCGCTGGTGTGGCTGGACTTGTGCCAGGTGTAAGCGACTTCGAGGCATTCGCCGCCCTCGCTGCCGCTGTAGGTCGACTTGAACCACTGAAGTGCCTCGGTGCTCATTGCTCTCCTAGCAGACGGTCGAGCAGGCCCTTCGATTCCAGTGGCGACAGGGCCTGTGCTCGCAGCATCGCATATTTGAGAGAGAGCCTGGACACCTCATCCGCGTCGGAAACCCACTGGCTGCCGCGCTGCCCCTCGATGTAGGCGAGGTGCTGGTGGTCCGGGGTTTCCAGGAGGACGAAGGGGCCGTCCAGCCCAGCGTGCGAGGGGCCGGCCATCGGCAGGAACTGGACGGACATGCATGGCAGTTCTGCACACGCCCGCAGGTGGCGGAGTTGTTCCGCTTGTACCTCTGGCCCTCCGATGCCCAGGTGCAGCACCGGCTCCCAGACCACGAAGCTGAGGGTCGGTGGGGTCGTGCGCTGAAGGATCTCCTGCCGCTCGACGCGTGCCGCTGTCTTCGTCTGGATCTCGTCCTCGCCGTATGCCGGAACGCGCTCCCGGAGCACGGTCTCCGCGTACGCCCGCGTCTGAAGCAGGCCCGGCAGCACCTGGTTGGCATAGAGGGACAGCGCGATCGCCTCCCGCTCATGCTCCATGTACAGCTCCGCCCACATCGGGAACTGGTCGATCTCCGGCAGGTTCGCCACCCCGACCGACAGCATCCCCTTGGTCTGGAGGATCTCGTCCAACAGGGCGGCCAGGTCCGGCTTCAGGGACCTTCTGCCCTGCTCGATCGAGGCGATCGTCTCCTCGTCGACCTTGACCAGCGCGGCCAGGGCACTCTGGGTGTGGCCCGCGGCGCGGCGGGCCGCGGCCAGTTGCTTGCCCAGCATCTTCATCGAGGTCAGGTTCTTCGGCCGCGGTGGCTTCTTCGCGCTCATGCTGGTCTCAATCCCCCAGGTCCCACGTACGTCACCGGGTGAGAGCCCGTACAAAAATTTCGTACGGGTTCACTCGCTGATCCACGCCAGTGACTCTGCGCGACATTCGTACCGTGAATGAGCAAAGCCAACTCGCCTTCCAGCGCGACCAGTTCTATCGACGTGATCGCCGTTCCGTGGGCGCCGCCAGGCGGTTCGCGCGGTGGTCCCTCGTCCACTGGGGGATCTCGGCGTGGGAGCGGGCCGATGATGTGTCGCTGTGTGTGAGCGAGTTGGCGACCAACGCGCTCGTGCACGGGGCGCCGCCGGGGCGGGGGTTCCTGCTGCGGGTGCGGTACGACGGGGCCGTACTGCGGGTGGAGGTGCATGACAGCGGGGGCGGCGAGCCGTGTGTCGCGGACGAGGCCGACGAGGGCGGGCGCGGGCTGCTGCTCGTCGCCGCGCTCGCCGACAAGTGGGGGGTGGGACAGCGGGACCCCGGCAAGGTGGTGTGGTGCGAGTTCGTCCACCCTGCCGGGGTCTGCGAGCCTGCCTGAGCGACTGGCCTCTGGCTGTGCGCAGGTGCGCGGTCGCGCTCAGAGCTTCTCGGGCGTCCTGATGCCCAGCAGGGCCATGCCCTGGTGGAGGGTGCGGGCGGTCAGGTCGCAGAGGAACAGACGGTTCTCCGCGATGTCCTTCGGCGGCTCCGGCTTGATGACCGGGCACTGGTCGTAGAACGTCGTGAAGAGCGACGCCAGCTGGTACAGGTACGCGGTCAGTTTGTGCGGTGCGTACTCCGCCGTCGCCTCCGTGAGCAGGTCGCCGAACGCGTCCAGGTGCAGGCCCAACGCCCGCTCGGCCGGGGCGAGTTCGAGCTCCGGGTGGGCGGTCGGCCGCTTGTCGTCGGCCTTGCGCAGGATCGACTTGATACGGGCGTACGCGTACTGGAGGTAGACCGAGGTGTCGCCGTTCAGCGAGACCATCTGGTCCAGGTCGAACTTGTAGTCACGGCTCGGCGAGGTCGACAGGTCCGCGTACTTCACGGCGCCGATCCCGACGTACCGGCCGTTCTCGACGATCTCCTCCTCGGTCAGGCCCACCTTCTCGGCCTTCTCGCGCACGACGGCCGTGGCCCGCTCGACGGCCTCGTCCAGGAGGTCCTCCAGCTTCACCGTCTCGCCCTCACGCGTCTTGAACGGCTTGCCGTCCGCGCCCAGCACCGTGCCGTAGCCCATGTTGTGCGCGGTGACGTCGTCGCCGAGCCAGCCGGCGCGGCGGGCCGTCTCGAAGACCATCCTGAAGTGCAGCGACTGGCGTACGTCCACGACGTACAGCAGCGTCGTCGCGTCCAGGTCGACGACACGGTTGCGGATCGCGGTCAGGTCGGAGGCCGCGTAGCCGAAGCCGCCGTCCGCCTTCTGCACGATCAGCGGGACCGGCTTGTCGTCCTTGCCGCGGATATCGTCGAAGAAGACCACGAGCGCGCCGTCGGAGCGTTCCGCGACGCCCATCTCCTCCAGGAGGCGGGCGGTCTCGGGCATGCCCTCGTTGTACGCGGACTCGCCGACGATCTCCTCGTCGCGGATCTCCATGTCCAGCTTCTCGAAGACGGAGTAGAAGTAGACCTTCGACTCGTCGACGAACTGCTGCCACAGTTCGAGGGTCTCCTTGTCGCCGGACTGGAGGGCCACGACCCGCTTGCGGGCGCGCTCCTTGAACTCCTCGTCCGTGTCGAAGACCGCGCGCGACGCCTTGTAGACCCGGTTCAGGTTCGACATGGCCTGCTCGCCGTCGACGTCCTCGGGCGGGGCCAGCTCGCCCGGGTTCTCGACCAGGTACTGGATGAGCATGCCGAACTGGGTGCCCCAGTCGCCGATGTGGTGCCGGCCGATCGTCCGCTCGCCGGTGAAGTCGAGCATGCCGCGGAGGGCGTCGCCGATGACCGCGGAGCGGAGGTGGCCGACGTGCATTTCCTTGGCGACGTTGGGCTGGGCGTAGTCGACGACGGTGACGCCGGGGTTGTCCTTGAGGGGCACGCCGAGCCGGTCGCCGTCGGCGGCGCGGGCGGCGAGGGTCTCGATGATCGCCTTGTCGGTGACCGTGATGTTCAGGAAGCCGGGGCCCGAGACCTCGACGTCCGCCAGGAGGTCGCCCTTGGTGATCTTCTCGACGACCTGGACGGCCAGCTCCCGCGGGTTCGCCTTCGCCTTCTTGGCGAGGGCGAGGATCCCGTTGGCCTGGTAGTCGGCCCGGTCGCTTCGTCGCAGCAGCGGGTCGACTCCGTCGGTTTCCGGGAGAGCGGAAGTGAGGGCGTCGGCGAGGCGTGCGTTGACGTTCGCGGTGATGGACGTGACCGGGGCCATGGGTATGGGTGCCGTTCTGGTCGGGGGCCGGGTTGACAGTCCCTGTCAGTATCCCACGGGGTCGCAAAGGGGTTTTCGGTCTCGATGCCGGGTGCGGGCCGGTGGGGGCCGGTCGCGCAGTTCCCCGCGCCCCTTAAGGCGGCTGCGCCGCCTATCGGGGGCCGGTCCCTGATAAGGCGTTTTCCTTGTTGCCGACCTAGCTGGGAGAATGGGTGCGCCAGCCGTAGACCGTACCGGCTGCTTCAGGAGAGAAAGAAGGACGTGCCCCGTGGCTCAGAGCACCGAGACCACCGACTGGGTCTCCCGTTTCGCGGATGAGGTCATCGAGGAGTCGGAGCGTCGGGCCCCGGGCAAACCGGTCGTCGTCGCGTCCGGGCTGTCCCCCTCGGGGCCGATCCACCTCGGGAACCTGCGCGAGGTCATGACCCCGCACCTGGTCGCCGACGAGATCCGGCGCCGGGGCCTCCAGGTCCGGCACCTCATCTCCTGGGACGACTACGACCGTTACCGCAAGGTGCCGGCCGGCATCGTGGGCGTCGACGAGTCCTGGGCCGAGCACATCGGCAAGCCGCTGACCTCCGTGCCCGCGCCGAAGGGCTCGGCGTACCCGAACTGGGCCGAGCACTTCAAGGCCGCCATGGTCGAGGCGCTCGGCGAGCTCGGGGTCGAGTTCGACGGGATCAGCCAGACCGCGCAGTACACCTCCGGGGTGTACCGCGAGCAGATCCTGCACGCCATGAAGCACCGCGGTGACATCGACGCGATCCTCGAGCAGTACCGGACGAAGAAGGCGCCCCCGAAGAAGCAGCAGAAGCCCCTCGACGAGGCCGAGCTGGAGGCCGCGGAGGGGTCGGGAGCGGCGGACGAGGACGACGGCTCCTCCGGCAGCGCAGGCTACTTCCCGTACAAGCCGTACTGCGGCAACTGCGAGAAGGACCTGACGACCGTCACGGCGTACGACGACGACAGCACCGAGCTGACGTACACCTGCGACGTCTGCGGCTTCTCCGAGACCGTGCGGCTCAACGAGTTCAACCGCGGCAAGCTGGTCTGGAAGGTCGACTGGCCGATGCGGTGGGCGTACGAGGGTGTCGTCTTCGAGCCGAGCGGTGTCGACCACTCGTCCCCGGGGTCCTCCTTCCAGGTCGGCGGGCAGATCGTCGGGATCTTCGGCGGGAAGCAGCCCATCGGGCCCATGTACGCCTTCGTGGGGATCTCCGGGATGGCGAAGATGTCGTCGTCCAAGGGCGGTGTGCCCACGCCCGGCGACGCGCTCCAGATCATGGAGCCGCAGCTGCTGCGCTGGCTCTACGCCCGGCGCCGCCCCAACCAGTCCTTCAAGATCGCCTTCGACCAGGAGATCCAGCGGCTCTACGACGAGTGGGACAAGCTGGACGCCAAGGTCGCGGACGGCTCCGCGCTCCCCGCCGACATCGCCGCACACGCGCGTGCGGTGCGCACGGCAGGCGGCGAGCTGCCCCGCACGGCCCGGCCGCTGCCGTACCGGACCCTCGCGTCCGTCGCGGACATCACCGCCGGGCACGCGGACCAGGCGCTGCGGATCCTGTCCGAGCTCGACCCCTCGAACCCGCTGGGCTCGCTGGACGAGGCCCGGCCGCGGTACGACAAGGCCGAGGCCTGGATCAACACGCACGTTCCCGCCGACCAGCGGACCATCGTGCGGGACGAGCCGGACGTCGAACTCCTGAAGTCCCTCGACGAGGCGTCCGCGCAGTCCCTGCGCCTGCTGCTCGACGGGCTCGCCGAGCACTGGTCGCTCGACGGGCTGACCCATCTCGTCTACGGCGTGCCCAAGGTGCAGGCAGGGTTCTCCGCGGACGCGACGCCCAAGGAGCTGCCGCCGGAGATCAAGACCGCACAGCGGACGTTCTTCGCGCTGCTCTACCACCTGCTGGTGGGCCGTGACACCGGTCCCCGGCTGCCCACCCTGCTGCTGGCCGTGGGCCAGGAGCGGGTGCGGACCCTGCTCGGGGCGTAAAGGCCGGTTCTACGACGAGGGGGGCGCCCGGTGAATCACCGGGCGCCCCCCTCGTCGTACGCGATCGTGGTTACGCGATGTGGTCCTCTTCCAGTTCCGCGTTGTAGCGGTTCGTGAAGCGGTTGACCATGCGCTTGGACTCGTCCGGCGGAAGCATGAGGCTGAACTCCGCCTCGACGTTCTCGCTGAACTCGCGCGGGGTCGGATAGCCACTGCCGCTTATCGACTTCTTGAAGACCTGGTAGTACGACTCCTCGTCCGGCTCCGGACTGCCGCCGCCCTCACCGAGCTCCCGCGTGCGGCTGGGGCCCACCGGGATGGGGAAGCTGCCGGTCTCCTCCGAAGAGGGCTCCTCGTGGACCGGCCGCTGCTGTTGCTGGTACTGCTCGGCCTGCTGCTGCTCCGCGTACCACTGGGCGTACTGGTCCGGGTCGTACGCCGGGTCGTAGTCGCCCTGGTACTCGATCTGCTGGGGCGGAGCGAACCAGGGGCTCTCCTCCGGCACCTGCTCGTACTGCTCCTCGACCGGAGCCACCGCCTGCTGCGGGACGGGCGCGGCCTCCACGGCCCGCTGCTGCACCGGCGCCTCGACCTGCGGCGTCGGCACCGGCACCGGTACCGGCGCCGGCGCCGGAGGCAGCAGCGCGGGCTCGATGCCCGCCGCCGCCAGGCCCGCCGGAGCCGTCTCCGCCAGCGGCACCCCGTACCGCGCGAGCCTCAGCGGCATCAGGGACTCCACCGGAGCCTTCCGCCGCCAGGCACGGCCGAAGCGGGACCTCAGCCGCGCCTGATAGACCAGCCGCTCCTGCTCCAGCTTGATCACCTGCTCGTAGGAGCGCAGCTCCCACAGCTTCATGCGCCGCCACAGCAGGAACGTGGGCAGCGGGGAGAGCAGCCAGCGCGTGAGCCGGACACCCTCCATGTGCTTGTCTGCCGTGATGTCGGCGATCCGGCCGATCGCGTGCCGCGCGGCCTCGACCGAGACCACGAACAGGATCGGGATCACCGCGTGCATGCCCACGCCGAGCGGATCCGGCCACGCGGCCGCACCGTTGAAGGCGATCGTCGCCGCCGTCAGGAGCCACGCCGTCTGGCGCAGCAGCGGGAACGGGATGCGGATCCACGTCAGGAGGAGATCCAGGGCCAGCAGGACACAGATGCCCGCGTCGATGCCGATCGGGAAGACGTAACTGAAGTTCCCGAAGCCCTTTTGGAGGGCGAGTTCACGGACGGCCGCGTACGACCCCGCGAAGCCGATACCTGCGATGATCACGGCGCCGAACACGACGACGCCGATGAGAACGCGGTGCGTCCGGGTCAACTGCACTGGTGCGGCCACCCGTGATCCCCTCCCCTTGCGTGTTGTTGCGCGCAACAGAGTGGCACATGTGTGCGGCGCACGGGTGGCCGGTAGGGACCGTCAGCCCCTGTTCAGCTCTTCTTCGCAGCCGACTTGGACGGAGATGCGGACTTCGACGGGGACGCCGAGGGCGACTTGGAGGCCGACTTCGACGCCGACTCGGACGGAGACGGACTCGCCGCGCCCCCCGCACCCGTGCCGCCGCCCGCGTTCGCCTTCGCCACCGCGGCCACCGCCTCCTTGGCCGCCTTCTTCACCAGCTTGGCCAGGCTGTCCGCGCTCGGCGTCTTCTCGCCCGCCAGACCCGCCCCGTTGTAGTCGACGGTGACCACGACGTTCTCGACGCGCGTGACCAGCGTCTGCTGCTTGAAGGAGCCTTCCTTCTTCTTGAGGTCGTAGGTCACCAGCGTCGCCGCCTCGCCCGTACCGGTGACCGGCGCCGTCTTCGCGTTCTTCGCGCCGTCCACCGACTGGGCGTCCTGGACCTGCTTGTCGAAGTACTCCTGCGCCAGCTTGTCGCCCTCGCCGCGCGTGACGTCCGAGTCGAAACGGAGCAACGAGACGTTCAGCCAGCGGAACTGGGAGCCCTTGACGCCGTTGTTGTCGAGGCTCGACCAGGAGCAACTGCCCCGCGTCGCCACATCATCCGACTTGCCCTGCTTGCCGGACTTGGGCGCCTTCGGTACGAGATCGCCCAACGTGCCCTTGGACAGGGTGTCGCACGGGTCGGGAAGCGAGGCATACGTCGCCGCCTGCACCGTCGGCGACGCGCTCACGGACGCGGAGGCACCGGCGCCGGCGGCGGACTCCTTGCTCCCGGCGTCGTCCGAGCCGGAGTCCGAGGAACAGCCGGCCGCCACCAGCATCACCGGGACTGCCGCCGCGCCGAGAAGTACCCGGCTCAGGCGCCCCGCTCGCTTCCCACCCTGGTCTCGCTGTGCTGCTCGCTGCATGGTTCCTTCACTCATGACGCTGCTCGTGCTCCTGCGGTCGGCTCGGGTCCGAGGGGCCACGGTACGCGGTGAGGCAGCTGTGCGGCTCTGGTTCACCCGCTTTGCCGAGGCGCCCGAACGGCCCTCAACCCGCGAGCGCGTCGGCCAGCCGGGAGGCCACTTCCCGTGCCCTGTCCTGCATTTCCTCACTGTCCGGCACCACACCGACCGTCGCCGACTGCTCCTCGTACACGATCGTCACGATCACGTTGGACGTGCGGAACGCCACAGTCACCGTGCGCTGCCGAGCCGTCGAACCCGAGCTGCTGAGCTCGTCGTCCAGGAACGCCTCGTCGCCGACATCGTCGAGCAGCCGGGGCTGCAGATCGCTCGGAGTGGCGCTCGGAGAAGTGCTGGAGGAAGAGGGGGAAGACGAGGAAGAGGGCGAGGAGGAAGAGGACGAACTCGGGGTGGCGCTCACGTCGGAACTCACGTCGGACGTGCTCGACTCGGAGTCCGTGGGCTCCGGGAGGTCGGCGTCCTCCCGCTTCTCCGCGAACACCCCCTCCGCCTCACTGTCGTCGCTCGCGGCGTCGTACGACACCACCCGCTCCAGATCGACGAGCAGACGGTCCGTCGCGTCCGTCGACTCCACCTTCCAACGGCAGCCGACCTTGCGGTCCGTGTCGAACGTGACCGTCGGCTCCCCCTCGTACGCCTTCTCGCGCTGCGTCTCGTCCGTGATCTGCGGGATGCCGGGCAGGAGCGCGTCGAGCGTGCTCTGGCCGACCGCGGCGCAGGGCTCCGGGAGAGTGCGGTAGCGGCCGGGTTCGGCGGCGGCCGACGCGGTGCCGGCGTCGCCGGGGTTGGCGTCGTCCGTGATGCCGCCGTCGTCCGAGCCGCTGGTGCAGCCGGCCAGCAATGCCACGAGGAGCGCCGCGGCGCCGGGTACATAGGCCTTCCGCTGCACGGTCGGCTCCTCTCGCTGAGTGCGTGTTCCCGCTGCTTATTCGCTTGCCGGGCAGGGGTGACCCCTGGGCACCATGTGTATCGCACGCACAGCCGTGGACGCCGGTCCGTTGTCCTATTCGTTGATCTTGGCGCCGGTTTTGCGATCTGAGACTTTTATACAATTTCCGGGGGAATGAGGACGATATGTCGTACGTGGAGATGCCGGGCGCGAAGGTACCGATCCGCATGTGGGCCGACCCGGCGTCGGTCGAGGACGTGGCGCTCCAGCAGCTGCGCAACGTCGCGACCCTGCCGTGGATCAAGGGCCTGGCCGTGATGCCGGACGTGCACTACGGGAAGGGGGCGACGGTCGGGTCGGTCATCGCCATGCAGGGGGCCGTTTGTCCTGCGGCGGTGGGGGTGGACATCGGGTGCGGGATGTCGGCCGTCAAGACGTCTCTGACCGCCAATGATCTGCCGGGGGACCTTTCCCGGCTGCGGTCGAAGATCGAGCAGGCCATTCCGGTGGGGCGGGGGATGCATGACTCCGCCGTTGAGCCTGGGCGGTTCCATGGGCTTGCGACTGCGGGGTGGGAGGAGTTCTGGGGGCGGTTCGATGGGGTCGCCGAGGCGGTGAAGTTCCGGCGGGAGCGGGCCGGTTTGCAGATGGGGACGCTCGGAGCCGGGAATCACTTCTGTGAAGTTTGCGTAGATATGTCCGGTTCGGTGTGGCTCATGCTCCACTCCGGCTCCCGGAACATCGGCAAGGAACTCGCTGAGCACCACATCGGCATTGCTCAGAAGCTCCCGCACAACCAGGGCCTGATCGACCGTGACCTCGCCGTCTTCATCGCGCAGACCCCGCAGATGGCGGCGTACCGCAACGATCTGTTCTGGGCGCAGGAGTACGCGAAGTACAACCGCACGATCATGATGGCGCTCCTCAAGGACGTGATCCGCAAGGAGTTCAAGAAGGCGAAGCCGGCCTTCGAGGCGGAGATCAGCGCGCACCACAACTACGTCTCGGAAGAGCGGTATGACGGGATGGACCTGCTCGTGACCCGCAAGGGCGCGATCCGGGCCGGTTCCGGCGAGTACGGCATCATCCCGGGCTCCATGGGCACGGGGTCGTACATCGTGAAGGGTCTCGGCAACGAGAAGGCCTTCAACTCGGCCTCGCACGGCGCCGGTCGGCGTATGAGCCGCAACGCCGCCAAGCGGCGCTTCTCGACGAAGGACCTGGAGGAGCAGACGCGGGGCGTGGAGTGCCGTAAGGACTCCGGCGTCGTGGACGAGATTCCGGGCGCGTACAAGTCGATCGACCAGGTCATCGACCAGCAGCGGGACCTGGTGGAGGTCGTCGCGAAGCTGAAGCAGGTCGTCTGCGTGAAGGGCTGACGCAAGGGCCCGAGCCGTGGTGGCTCGGGCCCTTCGCCATGTCACCGGAGTGCCTTCTCCAGCAAGGTCACCGCGTACGGGCTGCCCAAGCCGCCGTCCTTTGTGGGCTGTTCGCCTACGACCGTGTAGCCCGCGGACTCGTAGTACGTGCGGAGGCGGGGGTTGGTGGACAGGCAGTCCAGGCGGGCGTAGGGGCGGGCGGACTGTGTGATGCGGGATTCCGCGTGGGTCAGGAGTTGGCGGCCGGTGTGGGGCGGGGCCGTGTGGGGGGTTGTCATCAGGCGGTGGATGTAGCCGGCGTCGGAGGGGTGGGGGCCCCAGGCCGCCTCGTCGGTCCACCAGAGTTCGTAGGCGCCGGCCAGGGTGTCGCCTGTGTGGGCCAGCCAGACCTCGCCCTCCTGCATGCGGGTGAGGAAGTGGGCCTCGGTCTTCTCCTGGGGCTTCCACTGGTCGATTCCTCTGGCCAGCATCCACAGGGAGACCGAGTCGCGCAGGTGGACCAGGGTCATCGCGTCCGCCGGGGTCGCCCTTCGGTAGGTGAGGGGCGCCCAGGTCGACGGGGCCGGTTCCAGGAGGTTGTCGCGGAGCTTTGCGGTGAGGGCTTCGGCGTCCAGGCCCAGGGCCTTCGTGACGTAGCCCTCCACCGAGCCGTAGCGCGAGTTGAGGGATCGCAGGAACAGGCGCATCACCGACTCGGGGGCGCGGGCGAAGGCCGGCCAGGTCGGGGTTCTGCCCTCGTTCCTCGCCCGCCAGTCCGCCAGGAGGGACGCGGTGGCCAGTTCCGTGAGGCTGAAGTCCTCGATGATCGTGCGCTCGTCGACGCCGAGCAAGGAGAGGATCAGGGCTGCCAGTTCGCCCGTGCGGTCCTTGCCGGATGCGCAGTGGAAGGCCAGGGGGGTGTCGGACTGCGCTGATTCCGCGACCAGTTCCAGGGCCTGGCGGATTTCCTTCGTGCCGTCCTCGGCGACTTCCATGAAGCGTTCGGCGAGGTAGGGGCCGGGGTCGATGTCGGGGCCCAACGCCGCCTGGTTGTAGGGGCGGTGCTCGATGCTGAGGTGGTGGTAGGTGAAGGAGTCGTCCCGCGGGATGCGGCCCCTGGCCTCGATCTCCCAGTCGTGGCGCAGGTCGATCACCGTGCGGATGCCCAGGGAGAGGAAGCGGGACCAGTCCGGGGTGTCACGGGTCAACTTGCCCAGGGAGTCGGCGCGGTAGAGCCTTCGCGGGCGGATCCTGCGGCCGTCGGCGGCCCGGTAGCCGCCGAGATCGCGGACGTTGTGCAGGGCGTCGAAGCGTACGTGTCTGTCCACGGGCAGCGACCATATGCGGTCACTGCCCGTCCTGACCTGGCATTTACTTCGCGTGTGTCACCGCGTAGATCATCACGAAGGCCACGATGTGGATGCCGAAGAGGAAGTACGCGAGGTAGTACCAGACGAACCGTTCGCGCTTCTTCTCCAGTGCGAGGTGCCGACGGTCGGACTCGTCATCGAGGTCGACGGGATCGCCGGGATCGCCGGGGTCGACGGGGTCGCCGGGGCCGTCGGGCATCTACAGCTCCCTGTGAACCTTCGTGTTCGACGCCTGTGCGCGGGGGCGCAGGACCAGGAGGTCGACGTTGACGTGGTGGGGGCGGGTGACGGCCCAGGTGATCGTCTCCGCGACGTCGTCGGCCGTCAGGGGCTCGGCGACACCCTCGTAGACCTTCTCCGCCTTCTCCTTGTCGCCGCCGAAGCGGGTCACGGCGAACTCGTCCGTCTTCACCATGCCGGGCGCGATCTCGATGACGCGGACCGGCTGGCCGACGATCTCCAGACGGAGGGTCTCGGCGAGGACGTGGGCGCCGTGCTTGGCGGCGACGTAACCGGCGCCGCCCTCGTAGGTGCCGTGGCCCGCGGTGGAGGAGACGACGACCACCGTGCCGTCGCCGCTCGCGACCAGCTTGGGCAGGAGGGCCTGGGTGACGTTCAGGGTGCCGAGGACGTTCGTCTCGTACATCGAACGCCAGTCGGCCGGGTCGCCGGTCGCGACCGGGTCGGCGCCGAGCGCGCCGCCGGCGTTGTTGACCAGGACACCGATCGTCCGGAAGGCCGACGCGAACTCGTCGACCGCGGCGCGGTCCGTGACGTCCAGCTGGTACGCCGTCGCCTGGCCGCCGGACGCGTTGATCTCCGCCTCCAGCGCCTCGATGCGGTCCTTGCGGCGGGCGGTCAGGACGACGCGGTACCCCGCGGCGGCGAGCTGTCGGGCCGTGGCGGCGCCGATTCCGCTGCTCGCACCGGTGACGACGGCGATGCGGGAGGCGGCGGACGGGGCGGCGGTGGCCATGGGCTGCTCCTCGGGCGTGCGTACGAATGGCTGCCGCCAGGATAGGCGGGCGGGGCGGGGAGGGGTTTCTGGTCTCAGCCAGCGGTCCGGTGGGGGACGGGGGCCGGGGTGGGTTGGGAGGGGTGGGGGCTGGGGGTCGGTGTCGCCGGGGGGTGTGGTCTCGGCCGGAGGTGATGTCGCCGGGGCCGGTGTGGGCTGGAGGTGTGGGGTCGGTTGGGGGGTGCGGTCTCGGTCAGTGGTCCGGTCGCGGTCAGCGGTCCGGTGGTGGCCGGGGGTCGGTGTGGGCTGGGGTGTGGGGTCCGGCCGGGGGCCGGTCTCGGGCCGTGGTTCGGTGTCGGCCGGGTTCGGTGTGGGCTGGGGGCGGTCTCGGGCAGTGGTTCGCGGTCGGCTCGTGGGTCGGGCTCAGTTTGTGGGCGGGTGTCGGGTCGGGGCTGGGTGCGGCCGACCGACCGGTTCGGGCTGTGCGTGGGAAAATTGAGGTGGGTGGTCCTCTGGTGGTGGAGGTGGATCATGGGTGGAGCGCGAGAGGTCATGGATCGGCTTACCGAGGCGCTGACTGCGCATCCGGATGTCAAGGCGATCGGGGAGCTGTACGCGGAGGACGCGGTCGCGTACACGCCGGACGAGGGGGAGATCCACGGGCGGGACAACATCGTCGAGTACTGGCGGCACATGACGGACGCGGTGCCGGATGCGATGTTCGAGACGTTGTACGCCTGTGAGGTCGGCGACACGGCCATCGATGAAGGGGTCTTCAGCGGGCGGAACACGGGTCCGATCGTGCTGCCTTCCGGGGAGTCGCTTCCCGCGACGCAGAAGGAGATCAGGATTCGCGGGGTGGATCTCGCGACCGTGCGGGACGGCCGGATCGTCAGTTACCGGCTCTACTTCGACCAGATGGAGTTCCTGGGGCAGCTGGGGCTGCTGCCCGAAGACGCCGGGTGAGGCTCCCGCTGCTCAGTTGCCCCGCGGCGCCCACATGATCACCGCCATGCCCGCGAGGCAGACCAGCGCGCCCGTGATGTCCCAGCGGTCGGGGCGGTAGCCGTCCGCGACGGCGCCCCACAGGATCGAACCGGCGACGAAGATCCCGCCGTACGCGGCGAGGATGCGGCCGAAGTGGGCGTCGGGCTGGAAGGTGGCGACGAAACCGTAGGCACCGAGGGCCAGCACGCCGCCGGCCATCCACAGCCAGCCCCGGTTCTCCCGTACGCCCTGCCAGACCAGCCAGGCACCGCCGATCTCGAAGAGGGCGGCGACGACGAAGAGGGCGGCCGAGCGCAGGACGAGCATGCCGCGCAGCCTGCCATATGGGTCCACGTCACCTGGCCATACGGGTCCAGTCACCTGTTGGAGGGCGCCTGTCGCCCGCTCCGCGTGGGATACATCCGACGGTATGGCCACGCTGGAGTGAGGAGTGCCGGTATGCGGGTTGTTGCTGTGTGCGTCGCGGCCGTGCTGGCCGTCGGCGGGGTGGCGCCGGGGGCTTTCGCGGGGACGGGGGACTTTCCGGGGGACCCCGAGGCCGATCTGGCCTATCACGGTGCCGTCGCCATGGCCGCGGGCCAGGTGGAGGTGCGGTTCACGCCGCGGAATCACGGGCCGTCGGCGGTGCCCGACGCGACGGTGCGGCTGCGCTGGTCGGAGCCGTTGGCGAACCGGCAGCTGCTGCCGGAGGGGTGCGCGCGGTCGGGCGTGAGGGTGGTGTTGTGCCGGGTCGGCGCGCTGGACGCGGACGGGCTGGGCGACCAGATCGGCTTGCGGCTGCGGCTGAGGGGCGAGCCGGCCGAGGCCCTGCTGGAGATCGACACGGTGTGGAGCGGCGGTGTGGTGGACCGGAACCACTTGAACGACCGCCAGCGGGTGCTGGTCCTGGACACGGGCGACACGTACTACTTCTGACCGCGGACGGATGGGAGGGTGTGTGGATGGGAGGGTGCGCGGGTGGGCGGCTCCCTTCCGATCTTCCTTCCCATCGGCCGCGTCGTACGATCTCTGCATGGTGCAGGTGGAGGGCGGCGCGGCGCGAGAGCGGTTGCTCGAGGAGTTGGGGACCGTTTCTCGGCGGTACATGGCCTCTTACGCTCTCTTCAACCAGGCCTTCGCCGATCATCTGGGGCTGCATCCGACCGATCTGCAGTGCCTGAATCTGCTTGCCCTGGAAGGCGGGCCGGTGACCACCGGGCGGGTCGCCGAGCTGACGGGGCTGACCACCGGGTCGGCCACGCGGCTGGTGGACCGGCTGGAGCGGGCCGGGTACGCGGTACGGGAGCGGGACGTGGCGGACCGGCGGCGGGTGCTGGTGGCCACCGTGCCGGAGAAGCTCGCCGAACTGACGCGGGTGTGGGACCGGCTGGGGGGCGGATACAACGTCCTCTTCGACGACCTCGGTGACGGTCAACTCGCCCTGATCATCGAGCACATGCGGCGTACGACGCGGTTCAGCGCCGAGCAGGTCGAGCGGCTGCGCTCCGGGGACGTCTAGTCGGTCGGTCGCCGGCCAGCGAGTCCGTTCAGTCCGTGGTGTCGTAGCGCTCGCGGGCCTGGTGGACCTCTTCGATGTGGGTCTCCGCCCAGTCCTTCACCGCGGTCAGGAGTACGGCCAGGCTGTGGCCGAGCGGGGTGAGTTCGTAGTCGACGCGGACGGGGACGGACGGGGTGACCGTGCGGACGAGGATGCCGTCGCGTTCCAGTGAGCGCAGGGTCTGCGTGAGCATCTTGGGGCTGACGCCGGCGATCTTGCGGGTGAGGTCGCTGTAGCGCATCGGGCCGGTGGAGAGGGCCGAGACGACGAGGCTGACCCACTTGTCGCTGAGGCGGTCCAGGAGCTGGTTGGTCGGGCAGCCGCGGATGAACGCGTCGTACTCGACACGGGCCTGCTCGCGCCGCTGGGCCGCGGTCAGGGTCGGCATGGCTCACCTCCGGGATGCTTACGCACTTCCAGGTAACTACTTACTTATAGATAGTAACTCTTCCTAGGGTTGTTGGCAGGAGAGGGGGTTCCGCACAAGTGGGGAACCCCCGCAAACGCCAATAAAACCAGGAGACTTGGCATGCGTGCTGTTGTGGTGAACGCGTTCGGTGGGCCCGAGGCCGTGGAGGTCGTGGAGGCCGAGGTGCCCGAGCCCGCCGCGCGACAGATTCGGATCAAGGTGGCGGCGGCCACGCTGAACCCGGTGGACGCGGGGGTGCGGCAGGGCGTCTTCGGGGGCGCGGGCAAGCAGCTCGGGCTCGGGTGGGACGTCGCCGGGACGGTGGACGCCGTCGGGGTCGCGACCGCGTGGAACGTGGGGGACGAGGTGGTCGGGCTCGACTACGGCATGGTCGCGCCGCTGGGCACGCACGCCGAGTACGTCGTCCTGGACACGGACGCGGTCGCGCGGGCGCCGAGGACGGTCGACGCCGTACACGCGGCGACGCTTCCGCTGAACGCCCTGACCGCCGTACAGGCCCTGGATCTAGCGGAGTTGACGGAGGGGCAGTCCCTGCTGGTGACCGGTGCGGCGGGTGCGGTCGGGGGGTTCGTCATCCAGCTCGCCTCCCGGCGGGGGATTTCGGTGACCGGGCTCGCGCGGGAGGGGGACGAGGAGCTCGTACGGTCCCTGGGGGCCGCCCACTTCACTTCCGGTGCGGTGGAGGCGGGGGCCTTCGACGGCGTACTGGACGCGGCGGTGCTGGGGGAGGCGGCGCTGGAGTGGGTGCGGGACGGGGGTGTGTATGTCGGGGTCATTCCGCAGGCTCAGCCGGCGTCGGTGCGGGGAGTTCGGACGGTGGCCGTCGAGGTGAGTGCGGATGGGGCGCGGCTCGGTGAGCTGGTCGGGTTGGTCGAGGAGGGGGTGCTGACGTTGCGGGTGGCGGAGACGTTTCCGTTGGAGGAGGCGGTGAAGGCGCATGTGCGGCTCGCCGAGGGTGGGGTGCGGGGGCGGGTGGTGTTGGTGCCGGGCGCCTAGGGGGGTGGTGGGGACTGCTGGGTGGCGGGTGCGGGTTCGTCGTGGCTTGTCGCGCAGTTCCCCGCGCCCCTCAAGAAACGGCTCAGTGGTGTTGGTCCTCCTGCGCCCTGCGGGGCAGTAGGCCCACCAGCGGCAGGCACAGGGTGAGCGCTGCTGTGACCGTGATGAGGCTGACCGTGGTGGCGTGGGTCGTGTCGCCCGTCGTCTGGAAGTAGACCGTGGTCACCGCTGCCGCTCCGATCGCGTTGGCCAGTTGCTGTACGGCGTTGAGCGAGCCGCTCGCGCTGCCCGCCTCCGCCGGGGCGATGTCGCCGATCGTGATGTCGTAGACCGTGCCGAAGCAGGTGCCCATGCCGATGCCGAGGATCAGCAGGGGTGGGACGAGGGCCCAGGTTCCGGTGTGGGTGCCGGAGTTGTGGATCAGCAGGGTCAGGTAGGCGCAGCCTGCGATGAGGGTCAGGAGGCCGGCGGGGATGAGGCGGCGGCCGTGGGTGTGGATCAGGCCGTGGCAGGCGATCGAGGCGATGACGATGCCGACGGTCAGGGGGATCAGGGCGAGCGCGGTGCCGGTGGGGGAGCGGCCGAGGCCCTGTTGGAGGAAGAGGGAGAGGACGTAGAGGAGGCCGGCGGTCGCGGCGAACGCGACGATGCCGAGGGCCAGGCCCGCCGCGAAGCCGCGGTTGTGGAGCAGGGTCGGTTCGATGAGTGGGTGGGGGGCGGTGCGCTGGCGGTGGCTGAAGGCGGCGAAGAGGGCGAGGCCGATGGCCAGGAGGATCAGTGGCCGACTGGTCCAGCCACTCGCCGAGCCGTCGATCAGGCCGCCCAGCAAACCGAGCAGCGCGCCGGTGAGCAGTACGGCCCCGCGGACGTCGACGGAGACGGTCCGGTCGCCCGGGTCGCGCGGCAGCAGGCGGGCGGCGGCGAGCAGGGCGGCGCCGCCGAGCAGCAGGTTGATCAGGAACATGGGGCGCCAGCCGAGGCCCAGGACGTCGGCGTCGACGAGGAACCCGGCGAGGATCGGGCCGCCCACCGCGGACAGTCCCATCGCGGGCCCGAACAGGCTGAACGCCTTGCCGATCTGGTCGCGGGGCCAGGTGGCGCCGAGGATGCCGAAGCCCTGCGGGATGACGAGGGCCCCGAAGGCGCCCTGGGCGAGCCGGGCGACGACCAGCGTCGTGGGGTCGGGAGCGAGCCCGCAGGCCAGTGAGGCCACCACGAACCCGGCGAGCCCGAGCAGGAAGAGCCGGCGGCGGCCGTATCGGTCGCCGAGCCGTCCGCCGGGGACGAGCAGTACGCCGAGGGCGAGTGCGTAGGAGGCGCCGAGCCACTGGACGAGACCGGGGCCGCCGCCGAGGTCCGCGGTGATCGTCGGGGCGGCGATGTTGGTGATCGTGGCGTCGAGGAGGTCGAGGACGTCCGCGGCGAGGATCACGGCCAGGATCGCCCAGCGGGTGCGGGCGGGGAGGGGCGGTTTCCCGCGCCCTTCCTCTGCGTCTGCGCCGTCCGTGTCGTCTGCGTCATGCAATATCTGCGTCACGCAGACAAATATGAGGCCGGGAGTGTTGGTGGGTCAAGTGGAATAACGGGGCGGGGGTGCTCGTTCAGCGGTATAGTTGAACGGTCAACAACCTGGAGGGTGAGCGACCATGCAGTTCGGGATCTTCAGCGTCGGCGATGTCACGCCGGACCCCACCACAGGCCGGACGCCGACCGAACGCGAGCGCATCAAGGCCATGGTCGCCATCGCGCTGAAGGCCGAGGAAGTGGGCCTCGACGTCTTCGCGACCGGCGAGCACCACAACCCGCCCTTCGTGCCCTCGTCGCCGACCACGATGCTCGGCTACGTCGCCGCGCAGACCGAGAGGCTGATCCTCTCGACCTCCACCACCCTCATCACCACGAACGACCCGGTGAAGATCGCCGAGGACTTCGCGATGCTCCAGCACCTGGCCGACGGCCGGGTGGACCTGATGATGGGCCGCGGCAACACCGGCCCGGTGTATCCGTGGTTCGGCAAGGACATCCGCGACGGCATCGGCCTCGCCATCGAGAACTACGCCCTGCTGCGCCGCCTGTGGCGGGAGGACGTCGTGAACTGGGAGGGGAAGTTTCGTACGCCGCTCCAGGGCTTCACCTCCACCCCCCGCCCCCTGGACGGCGTACCGCCCTTCGTCTGGCACGGCTCCATCCGCTCGCCCGAGATCGCCGAGCAGGCCGCGTACTACGGCGACGGCTTCTTCCACAACAACATCTTCTGGCCGGCCGACCACACCAAGCGGATGGTCGAGCTGTACCGGAGCCGGTACGCGCACTACGGCCACGGCACGCCCGAGCAGGCGATCGTGGGACTCGGCGGGCAGATCTTCATGCGGAAGAACTCCCAGGACGCGATACGCGAGTTCCGCCCCTACTTCGACGTCGCGCCGGTCTACGGACACGGGCCGTCCCTGGAGGACTTCACCGACCAGACCCCGCTGACCGTGGGCTCCCCGGAACAGGTCATCGAGAAGACGCTCGGCTTCCGCGAGTACGCCGGCGACTACCAGCGCCAGCTGTTCCTGGTGGACCACGCCGGGCTGCCGCTGAAGACCGTCCTGGAACAGATCGACATGCTGGGCGAGGAGGTCGTTCCAGTGCTGCGCGAGGAGTTCGCGAAGGGCCGCGCGAAGGATGTCCCCGAGGCGCCGACCCACGCGTCGCTGCTCGCCGAAGTGAAGGCCGGAGTGACGGCCGAGGAGAAGAAGGGGACCGTCGTATGAAGCTCGTCGTCGTCTCTGCGGGACTGAGCGTGCCGTCCTCCACGCGACTGCTGGCCGACCGGCTGGCGGCGGCCGTGGAGCGGCTCGCTCCGACCGAGGTGCAGGTCGTCGAGGTCCGCGACCTCGCCGTGGCGATCGCCAACCACCTCACCAGCGGGTTTCCCGGGCGTACTCTCGCCGCCGCGCAGGACGCCGTGGCCGGGGCGGACGCGCTGATCGTCGTCACTCCGGTGTTCTCGGCGTCGTACAGCGGGCTCTTCAAGTCGTTCTTCGACGTCCTCGACAAGGACGCGCTGGCCGGGAAGCCGGTGCTGATCGCGGCGACCGGCGGCAGTGCGCGGCACTCCCTGGTGCTGGACCACGCGTTGCGGCCGCTCTTCTCCTATCTGCGGGCCGTCGTCGTGCCGACCGGGGTGTACGCCGCCTCGGAGGACTGGGGCGCGGAGGGGCTGGACGGGCGGATCGAGCGGGCGGCGGGGGAACTGGTGGCGCTGCTGCCGGAGGATCGTCCGGAGGCCAGGGTGGTTGTGTCGGGGGCGTCGGCGTCGGGGACGTCGGTGACTTCGGCCAAGGCCAGGGACTGCTTCGAGGTGGTCCCGTTCGCCGAGCAGCTGGCGGCGCTGTCGCCGACGGGGGCGGCGGGGGTCTGAGGGGTGGGCGGCTCGGCGGCTGGGTGGCTCGGTGGTTCGACCACTCGGTGGCACGGTGGCTGGGTCCCTTGGCGTCGGTCGCCTGGTCGCCCGGGCACTCGGTCACCTGTTAACCCGGTCGTTTGGTGGCTGGGTCGCTTGGTGGTTCGGCCTCTCGGGCACCCGGCCTCTCGGGCACCCGGCCGCTCGGCCTCTCGGGCACCCGGCCTCTCGGGCACCCGGCCACTCGGGCCCAGTGGCTCGGTGGCTGGGCCCCTTGGTGACTGGGTCGCCTGGTCACCCGGCCACTCGGTCACCTGCTCACCCGACCACTGGCTGGCTGGGTCTCTTGGTGGCTCGGCCACTCGGCCATTGGATCACCTGGTCACCCGGCAACTCGGTCACCTGGCCGCTCGGTGGCTGGGCCACTTGGTGGTTCGGCCACTCGGCCACCCAGCACCCGGCGCCTGGTCACCCGGCCGCTCGGTCACCCGGCACCTGGCCACCAGACCACCCGCTCACCCGGCCACTCGGCCACCCAGCACCCGGCGCCTGGTCACCTGGCCACCAGACCACCCGCTCACCCGGCCACTCGGCCACCCAGCACCCGGCGCCTGGTCACCTGGCCACCAGACCACCCGCTCACCCGGCCACTCGGCCACCCAGCACCCGGCGCCTGGTCACCCGGCCACCAGACCACCCGCTCACCCGGCCACTCGGCCACCCAGCACCCGGCGCCTGGTCACCTGGCCACCAGACCACCCGCTCACCCGGCCACTCGGCCACCCAGCACCCGGCGCCTGGTCACCCGGCCACCAGACCACCCGCTCACCCGGCCACTCGGCCACCCAGCACCCGGCGCCTGGTCACCCGGCCACCCGGCCGCTCGGTCACCCGGCGCCTGGTCACCCGGCCACCCGCTCACCCGCTCACCCGGCCACCCGGCCACCCGCTCACCCGGCCACCCGCTCACCCGCTCACCCGGTGGTGAGAAGAGCGTTGGTGTACGCCCGTCGGTTGCCTCTGTGACGGTGAGAGCCGGGTAATAAGGCTGATCGTCGGCCCGCTCACCCGGCTGAACCGGCGACGGTGTTGGCAGTATGGGGACGTGCCTCAGACCGTGCTGCTCGCCGAAGACGACCGCGCCATCCGTCACGCCCTGGAGCGAGCCCTGACCCTGGAGGGTTACCGGGTCACCGCGGTCGCCGACGGTGTCGAGGCGCTGGCGCAGGCCCACCGCACCCCGCCCGACGTGCTCGTGCTGGATGTGATGATGCCGGGCATCGACGGGCTCCAGGTCTGCCGGGTGCTGCGCGCCGAGGGCGACCGGACGCCGATCCTGATGCTGACCGCGCTCGTGGAGACCCAGGACCGGATCGCCGGCCTGGACGCGGGCGCCGACGACTACGTTCTCAAGCCCTTCGACGTCGAGGAGGTCTTCGCCCGCCTGCGCGCCCTGCTGCGCCGCACCGGCGGGACGGGCGGGGGCGCCCCCGTCGAGGCGCCCAAACAGCCGGTGCCGGAGCGGTACCTGGAGGCGGCCGGGCTGAAGATGGACCCGCAGGCGCGGCGGGCCTGGCGGGACGGGCGGGAGCTGGAGCTGACCCGTACCGAGTTCGAGCTGCTGGAACTGCTGGTGCGCAACAGCGGGATCGTCCTCGACCACTCCACGATCTACGACCGGATCTGGGGGTACGACTTCGGGCCGGGCTCCAAGAACCTCGCCGTCTACGTCGGGTATCTGCGCCGCAAGCTCGACGAGCCGGGCGCCCCGCAGCTGATCCACACGGTGCGGGGCGTGGGTTACGTGCTGCGGGCGGACTGAGTGGGCCGCCTCGCGCGGTTGCTGCGCAGACGCCGGCCCGGCCTTGTCTCGCTCGCGACCACGTTCGCGGTGTCCTTCGCGGCGGTCACGGCCGCCGTCACCGTTCTCGTCGGGATCCTGTCGTACGGGGCCGCCGCCCGCCTGGTCCGGGTGGACCAGCAGTCCGTGTTCGACGAGGTCGTGCAGGATCTGCGGGACGAGGTGCGGGACCACAGGATGACGCCGGAGGACTTCTCCTCCTCGGAGCCCGGCCACGACCTGGTCCGTCCGGCCCGTACCGATGTGCAGGTGCTGGGGGCGGACGGCTCCGTCGTCGACCCCGGCAGTCCCGGGCTGCCCGTCGTCGCCGCCGACCGGCTCGTCGCGGCGGCCAAGAAGGCGGGGCGGCTGGCCGAGCACAAGGACGTCGACGTCGGCAGCGACGTCTACCGGGTCGCGACCGTCTCCCTCGGCGGCGGCCGGGGCGCGGTGCAGGTCGCGCAGGAGTTCAGCGACACCGAGGACCTGCTGCGGGCGCTCCAGCAACGCACCCTGATCCTGATGGCGGCCGTGGTGGTCGGGGCCGGACTGTTCGGCTGGTGGCTGGCCCGGCGCATCACCCGCCGCCTGGTGATCCTCACCTCGGCGGCGGAGGACGTCGCCCGCACCCGCCGCCTCGGTATCCAGGTGCCGGTGACGGGGTACGACGAGGTGGGCCGCCTCGGTCGGGCCTTCGACCGCATGCTGGGCCGGCTGGCGCAGTCGGAGGAGGACCAGCGCCGTCTGGTCCAGGACGCGGGGCACGAGCTGCGGACGCCGCTGACCTCCCTGCGTACCAACATCTCGCTGCTGCGGCGGATCGACGAACTGCCGCCCGAGACCCGCGCCGAACTGGTCGCCGACCTCGGCCAGGAGGCCCGCGAACTGACCGACCTGGTCAACGAGTTGGTCGATCTCGCGGCCGGCCAGTCCGACAACGAGCCGCCGCAGCGGGTGGACCTCGCCGACATCGCGGAGGACGTGGCGGGGCTCGCGCGGCGCCGCACCGGGCGCGAGGTGGTGGTCCGGGTGAGCGGGGACACGACGACCGACGGCCGGCCGGGCATGCTGACGCGCGCGGTGTCCAACCTCGTGGAGAACGCGGCGAAGTTCGACCGCGCGGGCCGCGCCCCGATCGAGATCACGGTGACCGGCCCCGCCCGCCCGGGCACCGTCCGGGTGGAGGTCCTGGACCGGGGCCCCGGCATCACCGAAGCGGACCTGATCCGCATCTTCGACCGCTTCTACCGGGCCGCCGACGCCCGCTCCCTCCCCGGCTCGGGCCTGGGCCTGTCGATCGTCCGCGAGGTGGCCCTGGCCCACGGCGGAGCCCCGTTCGCACTCCGGAGGGACGGCGGCGGCTCGGCGATCGGCTTCACGGTGGGCGGGGACTGAGGGCGAGGGGCAGGGCGGGCGGGGCAGGGCAGCGGGGATTGGCAGATCTGTCCCACACCTGACGGCAAAACCCCAGGTCGCCGTCGCCCGGCGTGGGACACATCTGCCAGTCACTGGCTTATGGAGCGTCTACGGTGAGCAGGTATGGCTCCGATCGGGATGGGGAGGCGTACATGCTGAGTGCCGCGGAAGCCGCCGCGCTGGAATGTATCGACGAAGGCGCCGTCGGGCGGATGCTCGCCGAGCTCGTGGCCATTCCCAGTGTCACCGGGAGTGCCGCCGAGTCGGAGTTGCAGCATCACCTCGCCGGGCGGCTGGAGCGGCTCGGGCTCGATGTCGATCTGTGGTCGATGGATCTGGACGCGTTGCGCGCCCACCCCGGCTTTCCCGGTGCGGAGGCGGCCCGGGACGAGGCGTGGGGGCTGGTCGGGCGGACCGGGGAGGGCGGGGACGGGCCGACGCTGATCCTTCAGGGGCACGTGGACGTCGTACCGCCCGGGGATCCCGGTGCCTGGGAGGGGGATCCCTTTGTGCCCAGGGTCGTCGGGGACGTCGTGCACGGGCGCGGGGCCTGTGACATGAAGGCCGGGCTGGTGGCGGAGCTGGTCGCGCTGGAGGCGGTGCGGGCCAGTGGGGCGCGGCTGCGGGGGCGGGTCGCCGTGCACTTCGTCGTGGGGGAGGAGGACGGGGGGCTCGGTGCGTTCGGGACGTTGCAGCGGGGGCACGGCGGGGACGTCTGTGTCATCGCCGAGCCGACCGCCGGCACCCTGGTCACCGCCAACGCGGGCGCGCTGACGTTCCGGCTCGCGGTCAACGGGAAGTCCGCGCACGGAAGTTCACGCGACGAGGGGGTCAGCGCGATCGACGCCTATCTGCCGCTGCACCGGGCGCTGGGGCGGCTGGAGGCCGAGCGGAACCGGGAGCCGCACCCCCTGATGGCGGAGTATGCGATCCCGTACGCCCTGTCGGTGGGGACCCTGCGTTCCGGGGACTGGGCGAGCAGCGTGCCCGATCTGCTGGTCGCGGAGGGGCGGTTGGGCGTACGGCTGGGAGAGGAGCCGGCGGCGGCGCGGGCCGCGTTCGAGCGGTGCGTGGCCGAAGTGTGCGCCGGGGACGCCTGGTTGGCCGACCATCCGGTCACCGTGACCTGGCCCGGTGGGCAGTTCGCGAGCGGGCGGCTGCCGGAGGGGCATCCGCTGCCCGGCGTGATCCGCGGCGCGCACGCGGATGCCGGGGGCGGACCGCTCAGGGAGCGCGGGGCGTCGTACGGGAGCGATCTGCGCCTGTACGCCGGGGCCGGGATTCCGACGTTGCAGTTCGGGCCGGGGGACATCCAGGTCGCCCACAGCGCGCGGGAGCGGGTGTCCGTGCGGGAGGTGGTGGCGGTGGCGCGGACGCTGGCGCTGACGGTGCTGCGGACGGTGGGGACGAAGTGACGGGAATTGGCGGCACGTTCGGCGTTCTTCTCGACGAGCGGGACGGGCCGGGGAGCGCGGCGCTCACTTCCTGACCGCACGGTCCAGCTCGCGCCGTACCGCCTGTTCGTCCTGGCCGAGGATCGTCTCCTCGAGACTGTCGTCGTCCTTGCGGGAGAAGAGTTCACCGCGGGCGACGTCCTCCTTCGACAGGACCCGCCCGCACCACTCACCCTGACCGGCGACCCCGTCGTCGAAGGGGACGGCGGCGCCCTCGCCCAGAACGGTCCAGCCGTCCGGACTCCAGCGCAGGGCGAGGAGGTAGGTGTGGCCGGTCTCCAGGCGGGGGGCGTCGGGGGCGGTGCGTTTGATGCGGGTGCCGCTCTGCCGGTACTCCTGCCAGCCGGGGGCGACCATGTCGAAGCCCTTGTCCACGGGGCGGCCGGGCCGGTCGGCCGAGGTCCACAGGACCTTGTCGGTGCGGAAGGTCACCATGCGGTCGGTCCGGTACCGGAACGGGCCCGAGGCGAAGTCGCGCCGCCCGGTGTCCCGCTCCCGCTCGGGCGTGGCGACGACGACATGATCGGCGTACGTGACCCAGTCCCGCGCGGTTTGGGACGGGTGGGCGTCGCTGACGTACCCGCAGCCGGGGACGGTGTCCAAGCCGCCCCAGCCGATTAAGACCCCCGCGGTCAGTCCCGCGAAGGCCACGAACGCAATGACAGGACGGCTCGCTGTGCGGCCGCCGTGAGGCCGGTTCCACGGCATGGCGAACTGCTCCCCCTGATCCCCCGTGAGCGGCGACGGTGTCCCCCGTTCGCCTGCTGAGTGCGGCAGCGGATGCGGATCCGGTCAAGATCCACTGGCACCGCGGTGATCACCGTACGCACACCCCGCGCAGGGGAACAGGAGTCCGCTTCGCACTGTCACGAAACTGTCGATCACCGCGCCTGCCAACCGAGTTGCGTACGTGTAAGCACCCCGCCCCAGGTGAATCCGGGATGTGGCCCGGGGTCCGCGGCCGAAGACCCAGACGGAGACCCAGACGGAGACCCAGACGGAGATGAGCACCCGTACTCATGCCTCGGTGCGGGGTGTCGGGACACCGTGGGGACACACAGCGACAACGGACCGAACGAAGGGATCCGCGATGTCGGACGTCTCGCGGCCGGGCCGCCTTGTGCGGTTGCGGCGGCTGCTCGCGCTCGCCACGGACAACTGGGGCGGCCGGGGGTATCTGGCGGTCTTCGCCGCTTCCGTGCCGGTGGCGTTCCTGTTTCCGGACAGTGTGTACGCGATGGCGCCGGTGCTGCTCACGGAGCCTCTGTCGATGCTGGGCGCGGTCGTGCCCTTCGGGCCCGGTAGCGCCGAGGGCGGCGGTGGGGCGGCTGTGGTGGCCGCCTCGGTCGGCATGGGGGCCTGGCTGCTCGCGTGCGCTCTGGTGAACGCGGCCGTGGTCGGTGCGTTCGCCCACCACGTCCGGGATGTCCGTGCCGGTGTCCGGCACGCGTGAATCTCTCCCCTTCGCCCTGAACAACACCTCGAACGTCACCTCGAACGTCACCTCGAAGAGAAAGGCACCGACATGGCCCGTTCCGCACGCCCCCGATTCCCGAGGATCCGGGCCCTGTTGGCGCCCGCCGTGGACAACTGGCTCGCGCGGGGCTACCTCGCGGTGGTCGCGGCGTCGCTGGGGTTCTTCCTGTGGGCCGTGTACCTGTCGCCGGACCCCGGGTTCGCCGGGATCTGGCCGCTCATGACCACGGCTCCGCTCTCCATGATCGTCAACGTGCCCCTGATGGCGCTGGCGCCCGACGGTGACTCCCCGCTCGCCTGGCTGAGCCCGTTGCTCTTCTCCGCGGGGACCGTCCTGTGCGGGCTGTTCAACGCCGCCCTGCTGGGCCTGCTCGCCCGCAGGCTGACCGGGCGGGAGCCGCACCCGGCCGCGTGACCGCCGCCGAGGGCGGTCCTGGCCGGTGCGGTCCCCGTCGTACGGCGGTCAGCCGTGACGGTCGCCCGCCCCCACCGGCACGGTCAGGAGCACCAGCCCCACCGCCAGAACGGCCAGCCCGCACCAGGACGCGGCCGGCAGGCGTTCGCCGAGAACGGTGACGCCCAGGACCGCCGCGACGGCGGGTTCCGCGAGGGTCAGCGTCGTGGCCGTCGCCGCCGGGGTGTGGCGCAGTCCGTGGCCGAAGAGCCGGTAGGCCAGACAGACGGTGAAGAGGGCGAGGTACACGGTCACCGTCGCGCCGCGGGAGGTCGTGAGCCAGTGCGGGTCGACGTACAGGAAGAGCGGCAGCACCAGCAGCCCGGCCGCGCCGAACAGCACGCCCATCACCGCGTCGGAAGGGTGCCCGCGCATGATGAGCCGACCGCCGATCAGCGAATAGACGGCGTACGACAGTCCCGCGCCCGTCGCGAGGGCGACGCCCGTCAGGTCCATCGGCGTGGCCGTTCCGGTGAGTTCGGGGCCCAGCACCAGAAGGGCGCAGCCCAGCACGGCGGCCCCGGTGGCGGCGCCCCAGCGTGACGTCGGCCGGGCCCGTCCGGTGAGCCAGGCCAGCAGCCCGGCGAAGACCGGCGCGCTGCCCAGCGCGATCACGGTGGCCACCGCCACCCCGGTCCGGGCGACCGCCGGATAGAAGGTGATGGGGTACCCGGCCACCGCCAGCGCCCCGAGGACGAGCAGCCGCCGTTCGCCCCGCGTGCACGCGGTCGGCAGCGAGCGGGCGCCGCGCGAGGTCAGGAACAGCAGGAGGCCGCCGAGGGTGAGCCCGGCGCAGCCGATGGCCGCCGCCGGTGCGCCGGCCGGTGCGAGAGAGCCGGCGGTCCCGGTCGTGCCCCACAGGACGGCCGAGGCGAGGATGGGCGCGGGGCCGCCGAGGAGGCCGGCGCGAGAAGGGCGTGCGGGGGGCAGGGAGATCGTGCGGTTCGGCACAGTCGTCGTACTTCCGTCGTCGAATACGTCTGGGACCGGATCCGAAACGGGCGCACGACGAGCACCCCTGACAGCTTCTACGAGCCGGTCGGGGCCGGAATCAAACCGCTCTCGGTGTCTGCGCCCGTCAGGCGCAGAGCGGCGGCAGAACGACGTGCCAGTACGAGTTCACCCGGTGATGGTACGGCCGCACCGACGGGCCTGTCAGGGGCGTGACACGTGGATCTCTCGGGCGGTGCGGCTACGCACACGCCCCGGATCAGGGCCACACCAGGCAGTACGGCTGGTGCCCCGCCTCGTGCAGGCGGTGGCTGAAGTCCTGCCACTCGTGCAGCAGTTGGTACACGTTGAACGCGTCCCGCGGGCCGCCGCGGTCCGGGACCGTGGACCAGATGAACGCCGCCGCGCCGACCGCTTCCTCGCCGATGCCGCGCAGCGGGTCAACGACCGTCATGGGGAGCTTCACGACCGCGTAGTCGGGGTGCAGGACGACCAGTTCGAGCGGGGGGACCTTGTGCAGCGGGACGCCTTCTATGCCGGTGAGGACCATGGCCGCCATGGTCTCCGGCTTGATCTTGGTGAACATGCCGTTCATCCCGAGCTCGTCGCCGCCGAGCTCCTCGGGGCGCATCGAGATCGGGACGCGGGCCGCGGTCGCACCGTCCGGCGCGCCGAAGTACTTGTACGTCACCCCCACCCGACCACCATTCCTGCTCCCCGCCCCCAGCTGCTCGATCCGACGTTCGATACGTCGGTCGTCCCGCTCCGACTCACTCGGGACCGCATGTCCTTGACGTGATTCTGCGGCTTCCTCCGCGTCGCGCCGGTGCCTTCCCCGCCGGGCACGTCGAGGACCCAGGTCATCAGTCCCCTCGCCCAGTCCGCCACCGCGATGCATATCTCCACCCGACTGCTTTTCTAGGAGGCGTGGCCCCCGCCGCGCAACCCGATCATCGTGTCAGTGACCTCCCCCACGGCCGCCCGCCGAAACGTGCGTTGAAACACCTGTCCGCAGGATCATCGCAGCACCCGAACACCAAGGGCCGCACGAGCTGTGTCTATCAGCTCTCAGTTTCGCAGATGCCGTCGGACCACAGACCGCTGTCGCCCAGGGCCGCTGGCCTACCCTGAGGAGGAAAGTCGGCAACCGGAGTCCGAGAAGTCGGAGAAGTCGCAGGTCATGAGCGAAACGCCCTATTCATACGATGCGCCTGCCTCACAGGCACTGTTCGACCGTGCGGCCACCGTCACACCGGGCGGCGTGAACTCCCCGGTGCGCGCCTTCCGCGCAGTGGGCGGTACGCCCCGGTTCATGGTGTCCGGCACCGGCCCGTATCTGACCGACGCCGACGGGCGTGAGTACGTCGACCTCGTCTGCTCCTGGGGGCCCATGATCCTCGGGCACGCACACCCCGAGGTCATCGCCGCCGTCCAGGACGCCGTGTCGCGCGGTACGTCCTTCGGTACGCCCGGCGAGGGCGAGGTCGCGCTCGCCGAGGAGATGGTGGCCCGGATCGAGCCGCTGGAGCAGGTGCGGCTGGTGTCCAGCGGCACCGAGGCCACCATGTCGGCCATCCGGCTCGCCCGCGGGTTCACCCGGCGGACCAAGGTCATCAAGTTCGCCGGGTGTTACCACGGTCACGTCGACTCGCTCCTCGCCGCGGCCGGGTCCGGAGTCGCCACCTTCGCCCTTCCCGACACGCCCGGCGTCACCGGGGCCCAGGCCGCCGACACCATCGTCCTGCCGTACAACGACCTCGAGGCCGTGCACGAGGCCTTCCACCGGCACCCCGGCGAGATCGCCTGTGTGATCACCGAGGCCTCGCCCGGCAACATGGGCGTCGTGCCGCCGCGGCCCGGGTTCAACCAGGGCCTCAAGGACGCGTGCTCCAAGAACGGCGCCCTCTACATCTCCGACGAGGTCATGACCGGCTTCCGGACGAGCCGAGCCGGCTGGTACGGGATCGACGGGGTCAAGCCCGACCTCATGACCTTCGGCAAGGTCATGGGCGGCGGCTTCCCGGCCGCGGCCTTCGGAGGCCGCGCCGACGTCATGGCGCACCTCGCGCCCGCCGGGCCCGTCTACCAGGCCGGCACCCTCTCCGGGAACCCGGTCGCCACCGCCGCGGGCCTCGCCCAGCTGCGGCTGCTCGACGACGCCGCGTACGACAAGGTCGACGCCGTGTCCGCGCGGATCCAGTCGCTGGTCACCGAGGCGCTCACCAAGGAAGGCGTCGCCCACCGGGTGCAGAACGCCTCCAACATGTTCTCCGTCTTCTTCACCGACCGTGAGGTGCGGGACTACGAGGACGCCAAGAAGCAGGACTCCTTCCGCTTCACCGCCTTCTTCCACTCGCTGCTGGCCGACGGCGTCTATCTGCCGCCGTCCTCCTTCGAGTCCTGGTTCGTCTCCACGGCCCACGACGACCAGGCGGTCCAGCGCATCGCCGACGCCCTCCCGGCGGCGGCCCGAGCGGCAGCGGAGGCGACCGCGTGAGCACCCCGACCAACCCCGACATCACCGTCGTCCACCTCATGCGGCACGGTGAGGTCGCCAACCCCGACGGGGTCCTCTACGGCCGTCTCGCCGGCTACCACCTGTCCGAGCTGGGGCGGCAGATGGCCGACCGGGTCGCCGAGCACCTGGCCCCCCGGGACATCACCTACGTCTGCTCCTCCCCGCTGGAGCGCGCGCAGGAGACGGCCACGCCGATCGCCAAGGCGCACGGCCTCGACCTCGCGACCGACGGGCGGCTCATCGAGGCCGACAACGTCTTCCAGGGCAAGACCTTCGGCGTCGGCGACGGCGCCCTGAAGCGGCCCGAGAACTGGAAGCACCTGGTCAACCCCTTCAAGCCGTCGTGGGGTGAGGCCTACGTCGACCAGGTCGTCCGCATGATGGGGGCGCTGGACGCCGCGAAGGACGCGGCGCGCGGCCATGAGGCGGTGCTGGTCAGCCATCAGCTGCCGATCTGGATCGTGCGGTCCTACGTCGAGAAGCGGCGGCTGTGGCACGACCCGCGGCGGCGGCAGTGCACGCTGGCGTCGCTGACGACGTTCACGTACCAGGGCGACAGGATCGTTTCCGTGGGGTACAGCGAGCCCGCGATCGATCTCGTGCCCGCGCATCTGCGTGCCGGGGCCAAGCCGGTGAAGGGCCAGGACAAGGCGTTCGGGGCGTAAGGGACGCTTGGATGCCCGCTCGTTGCATTTGTTACTGAATCTCCGTGTTCGGGGGGAACCTCCTCGTTCGTCGTGTCCTCTGAATGGGTGACCACTTCGCAGGACGTGACGAACGGGGATGCAATGCGCGCTCTCACCCGCAGGGGAGCACTCGGACTCGGTGTGGGTGGTGCGGCCGCTCTCGGACTCGCGGGCTGCGGCACCCTCACCTCGTCAGACGGGCCGGGCCATGCCGGAGGTTCCCCCAGCAGCAAGCCCAGTGCCCGGACGCACCGCGCCCGCCCGCTCGGTGACGGCTCCACGTCGTACACGGGCAAGCAGCCCCACCAGCCGGCCAGGCCGGAACCGCTGGAGCCGGGCCAGAAGCCGCCGCAGTTCGTCGTCTTCTCCTGGGACGGCGCCGGCGAGGTCGGCAACGGACTCTTCCCGCGCTTTTTGGACCTCGCCAAGGAGCACGGCGTCCACATGACCTTCTTCCTCTCCGGGCTCTATCTGCTGCCCGAGTCGAAGAAGCGGCTCTACGACCCGCCCAACAACCCCCTCGGCGCCTCCGACATCGGCTACCTCACCGACGACCACGTCAAGGCCACCCTGACCAACGTCCGACGGGCCTGGCTCGAGGGCCACGAGATAGGCACCCACTTCAACGGCCACTTCTGCGCCGGCTCCGGCACCGTCGGCAACTGGACGCCCCAGCAGTGGCGCAGCGAGATAGACCAGGCCAAGGCCTTCGTGAAGGAGTGGCGGACCAACACCGGCTGGACCGATCTGCCCGCCCTGCCCTTCGACTACGACAAGGAACTCGTCGGCGGTCGTACGCCCTGCCTCCTCGGCCAGGACAACCTGCTGCCCACCGCGCGCGAGCTCGGCTGGCGCTACGACGCCTCCTCGCCCGGCGGCCGCCAGGTCTGGCCGGAGAAGAAGGGCGGGCTGTGGGACCTGCCGCTCCAGGCGATCCCGTTCCCCGGGCGCAGCTTCGAGGTCCTCTCGATGGACTACAACATGCTCGCCAACCAGTCGATCAACTCCACCAACGCGCCCGCCCACAACTACCCGGCCTGGCGCGAGCAGGCCGCCGGGGCCTACATCGCCGGCTTCCGGCGCGCCTACGAGTCCAACCGCGCCCCGTTCTTCGTCGGCAACCACTTCGAGCAGTGGAACGGCGGCATCTACATGGACGCCGTCGAGGAAGCCCTGAAGCACATCGCGGCGGAGAAGGAGAAGGGCGAGGACGTACGGCTGGTCTCCTTCCGGCAGTTCGTCGACTGGATGGACGTCCAGAAGCCGGAGGTACTGGCCAAGCTGCGGACGCTGGACGTCGGACAGGAACCGGCCGGTGGCTGGAACACGTTCATGAAGGCTGGCCCGGACAGCAGCTCGGACAGCTCGGACAGTACTGCCGGGAGCTCCGCGAACGCCGCCTGAAATGCGGATTTCCGCCCGCAAGGGGGGTGCGCAAGATCCCCAGAACGGGCATGCGAAACTTTTCACATGAGTGCCCTGACCCGCACCAACCGTCGAGCCGTCCTGTTCACCGCCACGGCCGCCGCAGCCGCGCTGACCCTCACCGCGTGCAGTTCCGGCGGCAAGGTGGGCGGCAGCGGTGACACCAACTTCATCACCGGGAACGACGGCGTCGACACGGTCGCCCAGGGCAAGCGGGACGCCGCCCCCCTGCTGTCCGGCAAGACCATCGACGGCAAGCAGCTCTCCACCGCCGACTACAAGGGCCAGGTCCTCGTCGTCAATGTGTGGGGCTCCTGGTGCACCCCCTGCCGGGCCGAGGCGAAGAACCTCCAGGCCGTCTCCGAGAAGCTCAAGGGCCAGGGCGTCCGGTTCGTCGGGATCAACACCCGGGACACCAACACCACCTCGGCGATCAACTTCGAGAAGGAGTTCGGGGTCACCTTCCCGAGCCTGTACGACCCGACGGGCCGGCAGATGCTCCGCTTCAAGAAGGGCACGCTCAACCCGCAGCTGATCCCCTCCACGCTCGTCATCGACCGCAGCGGCAAGATCGCGGCGCGGGCGCTGATGGCGCTCAGCGAGGACACCCTGACCGGGATGATCAAGCCCGTCCTCGCGGAGAAGTGACGTGAGCGCGACGTTCACGCTCGCCGAGGCGGTGGGCCGCAACGAGACCGTGTTCAGCGGCGCTCTGCTGCTCGCCCTGCCGCTCGCCGTTCTCGGCGGCCTCATCTCCTTCTTCTCCCCGTGCGTCCTGCCGCTCGTGCCCGGTTATCTGTCGTACGTCACCGGCGTCAGCGGCACCGACCTCGCGGAGGCGCGGCGCGGCCGGATGGCCGCCGGGGCCTCGCTCTTCGTGCTCGGCTTCACCGTCGTGTTCGTCTCCGGCGGGGCGCTGTTCGGGTACTTCGGACAGACCCTCCAGGAGGAGCGGGACGTCCTGTCCAAGGTGCTCGGCGTACTCATGATCGTCATGGGCATCTTCTTCATGGGCATGATGCCCTGGCTCACCCAGCGGGAGTTCCGCTTCCACACCAGGCCCGCCACCGGGCTGGCCGGCGCCCCCTTCCTCGGCGCTCTGTTCGGCATCGGCTGGACGCCCTGCATCGGACCGACGCTGTCCTCGGTGCAGTCCCTCGCCATGCAGGACGGCAGCGCCCTGCGCGGCGCCGTACTGACCGTCGCCTATTGCCTCGGCCTCGGCGTCCCCTTCGTCCTCGCCGCAGTAGCCTTCCGCAAGGCCCTCGGTGCTTTCGCCTGGGTCAAGCGCCACTACGTCTGGGTGATGCGCATCGGCGGCACGATGATGATCCTGACCGGTGTGCTGCTGCTGACGGGCGCGTGGGACCGTCTTGTGCAGGAGATGCAAGTCTGGTCCAACGGCTTCACTGTGGGGATCTGATCGATGAGCAAGACGACGACCAACGCGCCCGCCGACCCGGCCCCCACCGGCGACGAGGACCTGGGCGCGGCGGCCTCCCAGCTGTCCACCGCCCCCGTGGAGGACGCCCCCAACCTGCCCTCTCTGGGCGTCATCGGCTGGGTCCGCTGGTTCTGGCGGCAGCTGACCTCCATGCGGGTCGCACTCTTGCTGCTCCTGCTGCTGTCGCTGGGCGCGATCCCCGGCTCGCTGATCCCGCAGACCGGCACCGACGAGACGAAGGTCGCCGACTTCCGTAACGCCAACCCCACCCTCGGGGACGTCTACGACAAGCTCGGCCTCTTCCACGTCTACAGCTCGGTGTGGTTCTCCTCGATCTACATCCTGCTGTTCGTCTCCCTCATCGGCTGCATCGTGCCCCGCACCTGGCAGTTCGTCGGCCAGCTGCGCGGCCGCCCGCCGGGCGCCCCGAAGCGGCTGACACGGCTGCCCGCCTACACCACCTGGCGCACCGAGGCCGAGCCGGAGCAGGTCCGCGAGGCCGCGCTCACCCTGCTGAAGAAGCGCCGCTTCCGCGCCCACCTCGCCGGTGACAACGTCGCCGCCGAGAAGGGCTACCTGCGTGAGGTCGGCAACCTCGCCTTCCACATCGCGCTCATCGTGATGCTGATCGCCTTCGCCTGGGGCCAGCTGTTCAAGATGGAGGGCAACAAGCTGGTCGTCGAGGGCGACGGGTTCTCCAACACCCTCACGCAGTACGACGACTTCAAGTCCGGCACCCTCTTCACCCAGGACGAGCTGGACCCGTTCAGCTTCACCCTCCACGACTTCCAGGGCAGCTACGAGAAGACCGGCCCCAACCGGGGCACCGCGCGCACCTTCCAGGCCGACCTCAGTTACCGCCTGGGCGCCTACGGCAAGGCCAAGCGGACGGTCGTCAAGGTCAACAAGCCCCTGGAGATCGGCGACTCCAAGGTCTACCTCACCGCCCACGGCTACGCCCCCGTCATCACGGTGCGCGACGGCAAGGGCAATGTCGTCTACCGCGACGCCGTACCGCTGCTGCCGCTCGACAACAACATCACCTCCTCGGGTGTCATCAAGGTCATGGACGGCTACCGCAACACCAAGGGCGTGCGGGAGCAGCTCGGCTTCGAGGCCTTCTTCCTGCCGACGTACACGCCCGGCAGCGAGACGGCCTCCACCTTCCCCGCGCTGAACAACCCGGTGCTGAACATCGCGGGCTACTACGGCGACCTCGGGGTCGACGCGGGCATCCCGCAGAGCGTCTACCAGCTCGACAAGTCCCATCTGAAGGAGTTCAAGGACTCCAAGGGCAAGCAGCAGCGGGAGAACCTCAAGCCGGGCGAGACCATGAAGCTCCCGGGCGGCGCCGGTTCGATCACCTACGACTCCACGGCGGAGTGGGCCAACTTCCAGGTCACCCGCCAGCCCGCCAGCGGCTGGGCACTGACCGGCTCGGTCGTCGCGATCTTCGGCCTCGCCGGGTCCCTGTTCATCTCCCGCCGCCGGGTGTGGGTGCGGGCGGTCAGGGGCGCCGACGGTGCGACGGTCGTCGAGATGGCCGGCCTGGGCCGCAGCGAGTCCGCGAAGGTGCCGGAGGAACTGGGCGACCTCGCGGGGATCCTCTACGACCAGGCGCCCGGGGCGCCGGATCCTGACGAAGACTCCACCACCACCCCCAACCCCCAAGCCGTACCTGCCGAAGGGGCCGAGAAATGACTCTCGCCGCCACAACCGAGTTGGCCGCCGCCACCAACGAACACCTCGCGAATCTCAGCAACACGCTGATCTACTCCGCGATGGCCGTCTACACCCTGGCCTTCTTCGCCTACATCACCGAGTGGATCTTCGGTAGCCGCAGCAAGATCGGCCGAACCGCCGCCGCGCTCACCGAGGGGGCGGACGCCAAGGCGAAGGCGCCGGCCGTGACGGTGAAGAAGGGCGGCTCCACCGCCGTACTGGAACGGCCGAAGGTCGTGGTGCGGGCCGCCGTCGGTCAGCGGGATGTGCCGGACGGGCCCGGGGCGCACGGTGGGGACGAGCAGGGGGACCTCTACGGGCGTATCGCCGTGTCCCTCACCGTGCTCGCCTTTCTCATCGAACTCGCCGGGGTCATCGCCCGCGCGGCCTCGGTGGAGCGGGCGCCGTGGGGCAACATGTACGAGTTCAACATCACCTTCTCCACGGTGGCCGTCGGTGTGTACCTCACGCTGCTCGCGCTGAGGAAGAACGTGCGCTGGCTCGGGCTGTTCCTGATCACGTCGGTCCTCCTCGATCTCGGCATCGCCGTCACTGTCTTGTACACCGCCAGCGACCAGTTGGTTCCCGCCCTTCACTCGTACTGGCTCTACATCCACGTCTCCACGGCGATCCTGTGCGGCGCGGTCTTCTACGTGGGCGCGGTCAGCACGATCCTGTACCTGTTCAAGGACTCGTACGAGAACAAGCTGGCGAACGGCGGCAAGCCCGGCAGCTTCGCCACCTCCTTCCTGGAGCGGCTGCCCGCCTCGGCGTCCCTCGACAAGTTCTCCTACCGCATCAACGCGGCCGTCTTCCCGCTGTGGACGTTCACGATCATCGCGGGCGCGATCTGGGCGGGCGACGCGTGGGGCCGCTACTGGGGCTGGGACCCCAAGGAGACCTGGGCGTTCATCACCTGGGTCGCCTACGCCTGCTACCTGCACGCCCGCGCCACGGCCGGCTGGAAGGGCCGCAAGGCCGCCTACCTCGCCCTCCTGGCGTTCGGCTGCTGGCTGTTCAACTACTACGGCGTCAACATCTTCGTCTCCGGCAAGCACTCCTACGCGGGCGTGTAGGCGAGACGTATCCGCTGTACGGCGAAGGCCGGTTCCCGTGACGTTCAGGTCACAGGGGAACCGGCCTTCGCCGTACGGACACACGGAGCGTCAGTCGACCGTGATCGAGTCCAGCTTCTCCCGCAGGTATGCGTGAGAGTCGACCGGCTCGTACGCCACCCGTCCCACCGGTGCCGGTACCGATTCCACCAGCGTGCCGGGGGTGCACTCGCCGAAGTAGACGAGGGACATGAGCTCCTCGGCGGGTGCGTCCGCCGGTGGGGGCAGTACGCGGTGTCGGCCCGAGCGCCAGCGGTCGCCGGTCCAGCGGGCCATCAGGTCGCCGATGTTGATGGTGAAGGCGTCCGGATCGAAGGGGGCGTCCTCCCAGCCGCCCTCGTCCGTCCAGACCTGGAGCCCGCCCTTGCCCGCCTGCCGGTCGAGGATGGTCACCGTGCCGAAGTCGGTGTGCGGGCCGATGCGGAACTGGCCGGGCTGGGGTTCGCCGATGACCTCGGTCCCGGGGTACCAGTTGATGTTGAAGCCGTACGTGGGGTGGTCCATGTGCCGGGAGAAGAAGTCGTGTTCGAGCCCGAGGGCCACACCGAGCAGGTCGAGGAGCCGGTTCTCCAGCTCACCCATCCGTGCCAGGTACTCCGCGCACAGGGTCTGGAGCTCCGGCACCTCCGCCGGCCAGACGTTGGGCGCGTACCACTCCGCGTTGATCTCCGGGTCCTCGAAGGGCTCGTGCGTCGCGAAGGTCAGCGACTCCTTCAGGTCCGGCGGGGTCTCCGTGCCCTCCGAGTAGCCGTTGGCCTCCGCACCCGGGCCGAGCCACCCCCGCCCGCCGACCTTCGCGGTGTAAGGCTCCTTGACGTCGACGGGCATCCGGAAGAAGTTCCGCGCGGCCTCCCGGATGGCGGCCCGCAGCTCCGGGTCCACACCGTGCCCGGTGACCAGCAGGAACCCGGCGGTCTGGAGGGCCTCGTCGACGGTGCGGGCGATGGCGGCGCGGGTGTCGGAGTCGCCGTCGACCCAGGGCCTCAGGTCGATCGTGGGGATGCGGGGCTGTTCAGTCACCGATGTCCTCGTTCCAGAGTGCCGGGTTGTTCTTGATGAAGTCGCGCATCAGCTCGACGCACTCGGGGTCGTCCAGGAGGACGATCTCCACGCCGTGTTCGGCGAGCCAGTCGTGGCCGCCGTGGAAGGTGGCCGCCTCGCCGATCACCACCCGCGAGATACCGAACTGCCGGACGAGGCCGGAGCAGTACCAGCAGGGCGAGAGGGTCGTCACCATCGTCGTACCGCGATACGACCGCTGCCGCCCCGCCGCCCGGAACGCCGCCGTCTCCGCGTGCATGGAGGGGTCGTCGTCCTGGACGCGCCGGTTGTGGCCGCGGCCCAGCAGGGCGCCGTCGGCTCCGTAGAGCGCGGCGCCGATCGGGATGCCGCCCTCGGCGAGACCGGCGCGCGCCTCCGCGACGGCGGTGGCGAGCTGGGTGTGCGGGTCCGTGGGGTCCATGCCTTCACTCTCCTGGGGGCGAAACACGAGGGCAACGTGCGGAAAGTACTCTCCCCGCATCCCGCAGCCGGACGTTCTGTCGGCGGGACCGTCAGCGCCCTGGAGGTTCCCGTGCCCGCACTCACCCTCCGCGAAGTCCTTGTCCTCGACCCCGTCCGCGCCGCCGAGCCCGAGCTGCTGGCCGGGGAGGGCGCCCTGGACCGCCCGGTCCGCTGGGTGCACTCCAGCGAGGTCTACGAGGGCGCCAACTTCCTCGACGGCGGCGAACTGCTCCTCACCAACGGCTTCGGCCTCACCGACCCCGACGAGGAGGTCCGCCGCCGCTACGTCCGGGAGCTGGCCGCGCGCGGTGCGGCCGGGCTCGCGGTGGAGGTGGGGAGGTCCCTGCCCGCCATGCCGGCCGAGGTGGTCGACGAGGCCCGCCGCCTGGAGCTGCCGCTGCTGGCCATGCACCGCGTCGTGCCCTTCGTACGGATCACGGAGGCCGCCAATCGGGCGATCGTGGCGCGGGGGCTGTCCGGGCGGTCGGTCGTACGGCCCTGGGGCGACGACCACACGGCGGCCCTGCTGGCCGACCTCGCCGACCGGGCGGCACTGAACCAGCCCGAGGTGGAGGCGCGGGCGGCGCTCGCCGGGTTCCACCCGGGGCCCGGGGCGCGACTGATCGGGGTGTCGGTGCACGGGAGCCGGGAGACGGGGGTGGTGGACCGGGCGGTACGGGTGCTGGGCGGCGCGAGTGTCCTGCGGGCGGCGTTTCCGGGAGACGTGCTGGCGCTGCTGGCGTTGCCCGCGACCCGGACCGGTGACCCCGTGCGAGGGGTCCAGGACGCGTTCCGCTCCGCCGCCGAACCCGGGCTGACCGTGGCCGTCGGGCATGCCGTCGCCGTCGGGAGCGGCTGGCTGCGGTGGAGCGATACGTTGCGGGCGGCCCGTACGACCCTGGAGCTGGCGCTGACCGTCCCGGCCGCGGAGCCGGGGGTGCCCGAGGGGCCGCTGGTGACGTCGTCCCGGGCCCTCGCGCTGGAACGGGAGCTGACGCGGGGCGGGGTCGATGCGAACCGGGATCGGCTGGCTCGGTTGGTGCAGCACGCGCTGGGGCCGTTGTTGGAGTGGGAGGCCGCCCACGCGAGTGATCTTGTGCGGACGTTGGAGGTGCATCTGCGGAACGGGTGCTCGCCTACGCGGACGGCGGCTCTGCTGCATATAGGTCGGCAGTCGCTCTATCAGCGGTTGGAGCGGATCGAGTCTCTGTTGGGGCTGGAGATCGGGGATCCGGATCTGTTGGGGGAGTTGTTGGCGGCGGCTTGTGCGTATCGGGTTGTTCGGGGGCGTTCAGGTGGGGTGGGCGAGGTGGGAGGTAGTCGGTTGAGTGCTGCGCCGTCGTGGCTGGTCGCGCAGTTCCCCGCGCCCCTGAGGGGGTTGGCCTAGCGGAGCGTTATGACGCTCGGGCCGTTGAAGGGGGCGTAGGAGGTCACTGTTTGTGGGGTGCGCAGCACCTCGTTCTCTGCGAACAGCTTTCGTGCTGCCTGGAAAGAGATCTCGTCCGAGACGACTGGTGCCACCCCGTCGTAGAACTTCCGTGACGGCTCCGGCAGGGGGGTTCCCGGTTCGCCCTCGTCCTCTCCCCAGACGTCCCACAGCAGGGTCTCGACCTTGTTGAGGGCGGCCAGGTCGAGGCGGATGCTGCCGGTCACGTACCGCTCGCCCCAGAACGGTCCCTCCTGTGGGCCGTGGAGGCCGAACGTCCTCTCGTCGGCGCCCTGTTCGCGGATCGCCCGCCATGCCTCGCCAGCGACGAGGAAGCGGTCGCGGGGGACGTCCATCGGGTCGAAGTCCACCTTCCAGTGGCCGCTGACGAAGGGGTCGGCGAGCTGGGCGTCGGCGAGCAGCCAGCCGCGTTCGGCGTCCCAGTACTCGGTGACGACGTGGTCGCCGTGGAAGCTGGACCCCCAGTAGTCGGCGAAGCCGATCCGGACCCGGGCCGGGATGCCCGCGTGGCGCAGGAACGAGCAGTGCAGCAGGGTGAAGTCCCGGCAGGTGCCGACGAAACGGTCGGCGGGACCGCGTCTGACCGGCAGCGGGGCGGCGTTGCGGGCGACGAGGATGCGCAAGGTGTCGTCGATGTACCGGGACTCGGCGTCGTTGTGGAGGCGGTCGGTCGGGTGGGTGTGGCCGAAGAGGTCGCCCTCGAGGCGGTGGATGAGCAAGTCCCGTGCGATGCGGGCGAGTTCGGCCGGGTCGTGCGGCAGACCGGCGTAGACGCCGGCGAGTGTGCCCGGGTCGGAGTACGTGCTCTGGGCGGCGTAGAAGGCGAGGGCTTCCTTGGTCTCGGGCATGGGTCCGACCGTGCCAAAATGCGGCACGAATTGTCCAGATGGCCGTCGGGAGCCTTACTGGCCGCCGATCAGACTCAGGACCCTGTTCACTGCCTCCAGGACCGGCTGGCCCACCGCGCCGATCGTCGCCGCGATGCCTGCCACCGCCATCAGTGCGCGGTGACGGTCCTGCGGGAGTGCGCTCGCGTCGGCTCTGATGGCCGGGAGGGAGTCGTCGAGGGTCTGGGCGCTTGCCGCCGGGACCTGGTCGCGCAGCGATTCGATCAGGCCGCGGAGTTCCGCTACGGCATCCATCAGCGACGCCGTGTCGGCTGCCGGAACCTGGTGTTTGACGATGCCGGTGTTGCCCATGCCGCCGTGCATGTTCACGCTGTCGCCGAAGTAGTAGTTGTCGCCGCTCATCGGTTCGCCATCCCCACGTTGCCCGTACCGCCGTACATGTTGACGTTGTCGCCGAAGTAGTAGTTCCTGGGGTTGACCGTGAGGCGGTCGACCCTGACGTGGAACTCGGTCTCGGGGTGCTCGATGGCGTGCACGATGTTGCCGACGAGCTGGTCCAGTTGGTGCGGGTCGGAGCTGGTGACCATGGCGATGGACGGGCCCGACGTCTCGACGGCCAGCACGTACAGGGTGGGTGAGGACAGTACGGCCACCAGCTCCACCAGGCTGAATACCAGCGCGGCGATCGCGCCCAGCCAGACGAAGGTGAGGATCCCGCCGGCCATGCTCTCGCTCGCGAGGCTGGTGAGACCGCCGAGGATCGTCATGGTGAACGCCACCGACAGGATGATCGCCACGCGCTTGAGGAAGAGCACGGTGGCGTCCTTGCGGCGGGGCGTGAGCATGAAGGTGTAGACGCGGGTGATGTTCGCCAGTGGATACGCGCCGCCGCCGACCCAGAGGAGGTGCTTGCCGACCCGCAGATCGATGCCGTGTAACGCCTGCGGCGGGACCAGGGGCGGGGGCGGGATGTCGTAGTGCCCTGGTGGTTCGGTTCTCTCCAACGGTCCCCCTGCGCATGGGTGATGACGGTTCATCACTGACTGATGGTTATTAACTACTCCATGTGGTCTGTGGTGCAAGTCAGTATGCGCGGGCAACTGTGAGTCTGTTGTGGAGAGTTGAGATCGGAGGCGGCCCGCCGACGGTTGCCGGCCGGCGGGGTGGGCAAAAGAGGCCCGGCCCGACGCTGTGGGCGTCGGGCCGGGCCTCTGTCGTGCGGGGTGTGCTCAGTCCGTGCCCATCTCCATCGCCGCCCTGTCCAGCAGCGCGTCCTCCTCGGAGACCTCGCCGCGCGAGGCGATGACCTCGGCGCCGCCCTCCGACAGTTCCGGCATCGTGCCGATCAGGCCCGTCGCCGCCGCCTGGGAGGCGCCGATGGTGGGGCTGCCGGTGCCGATGAGGCCGAGGACCGCGTACTGCTCCAGCTTGGCGCGGGAGTCGGCGATGTCGAGGTTGCGCATGGTCAGCTGGCCGATGCGGTCGACGGGGCCGAAGGCCGAGTCCTCGGTGCGCTCCATGGAGAGCTTGTCGGGGTGGTAGCTGAACGCCGGGCCCGTGGTGTCGAGGATCGAGTAGTCCTCACCCCGGCGCAGGCGCAGGGTGACCTCGCCGGTGACGGCCGCGCCGACCCAGCGCTGGAGCGACTCGCGGATCATCAGCGCCTGCGGGTCCAGCCAGCGGCCCTCGTACATGAGCCGGCCGAGGCGACGGCCCTCGTTGTGGTACTGGGCGAGGGTGTCCTCGTTGTGGATCGCGTTGACGAGGCGCTCGTACGCGGCGTGCAGGAGGGCCATGCCGGGCGCCTCGTAGATGCCGCGGCTCTTGGCCTCGATGATCCGGTTCTCGATCTGGTCGGACATGCCCAGGCCGTGGCGGCCGCCGATGGCGTTGGCCTCCAGGACCAGGTCCACGGCGGAGGCGAACTCCTTGCCGTTGATCGTGACCGGGCGGCCCTGCTCGAAGCCGATCGTCACGTCCTCGGTGGCGATCTCGACCGACGGGTCCCAGAACTTGACGCCCATGATCGGCTCGACGGTCTCGAGGCTGGTGTCCAGGTGCTCGAGGGTCTTGGCCTCGTGGGTGGCGCCCCAGATGTTGGCGTCGGTGGAGTACGCCTTCTCCGTGGAGTCCCGGTAGGGCAGCTGGTGGGCGACCAGCCACTCGGACATCTCCTTGCGGCCGCCGAGCTCGGTCACGAACGCCGCGTCCAGCCAGGGCTTGTAGATCCGCAGGTGCGGGTTGGCGAGCAGACCGTAGCGGTAGAACCGCTCGATGTCGTTGCCCTTGTACGTCGAGCCGTCGCCCCAGATCTGAACGTCGTCCTCGAGCATCGCCCGGACCAGCAGCGTGCCGGTGACGGCACGGCCGAGGGGGGTGGTGTTGAAGTACGCGCGCCCGCCGGAGCGGATGTGGAACGCGCCGCAGGTGAGTGCGGCCAGGCCCTCCTCGACCAGCGCGGCGCGGCAGTCGACCAGGCGCGCGATCTCGGCGCCGTAGGTCTGGGCGCGGCCGGGCACCGAGGCGATGTCGGGCTCGTCGTACTGGCCGATGTCGGCGGTGTAGGTGCACGGGACGGCGCCCTTGTCACGCATCCACGCGACCGCGACGGAGGTGTCGAGGCCGCCCGAGAAGGCGATGCCGACGCGCTCGCCGGCGGGCAGGGAGGTGAGGACCTTGGACATAGGAAGATTATGCATCGGAACGCATGGTCATGCAAACCCTGGTGGTGAGTGGCGCCCGTCACCCTCCCGCCGCCGGGTGCCGGAGCCGTTCCGGCAGGATCCGCGCGGCCTCGTCGCCTCCTGGGTGTCACGGAGTTCCCGGCCGTTGGCCATGCCGAGGCGGTCGGCCATGGCGGAGCGCCGTGGCCGGCTCGCTCGGCATGCGGCCCAGCCGGCGACCCGCCCCGCTCACCTGCGCGGGGCGAAGCTCCCGGCGCTCGCTGCGCCAGGATCTAGCCGTTCACGCGCAGCAGCAGCTTGCCCGTGCTCGTCCGTGCCCCCATCAGCCGGTGCGCCTCCGCCGCCTCGGCCAGGTCGAACTCGGCGGTGACGGGGAGGGTGACGGTCTCGTCGGCGACCTTCGCGAAGGCCCGCTCGGTGAGGGCCCGCAGCTCGTCGGGCGCGGTCCGGGCGAGGGTGAGGATGGAGAAGCCGCCGACGCTCACGCCGTACGGGAACAGCTCGGGCTGCCCGACGCTCCACGGCTCGGCGCCGCTCGCGTTGCCGAAGGAGACGAGGCGCCCGAAGGGGGCGAGGGCGGCGAGTGAGGCGCGGAAGGTGTCGCCGCCGACGGGGTCGAGGGCGAGGTCGACGCCGCGGCCGTGGGTGGATTCCTGTACGGCCTTGTCGAAGTCGCCGACGAAGACCTCGTCGTAGGAGCCGTGCTCCTTCGCGAAGGCGGCCTTCCCCGCGCTCGACACGACCCCCAGGACGGTGGCCCCGGCCGCCTTCGCCAGCCGGCCCGCGACCGTCCCGACGCCCCCGGCGGCACCCTGCACGAGGACCGTCTCGCCGGGCTGGAGCCGGCCTACGGAGTGGATGAGCGCGTACGACGTCGGCAGTACGGTCGGCAGGGTCGCGGCGGTGCGCAGGCCGACGCCGGAGGGGACCGCGAAGACGGTGGCCGCGTCCGCGACGGCGACCTCGGCGTAGGCGCCGCCGGCGGTCAGTGCGGCGACCTCCTGGCCGACGGTGAGCCCCGTGACGCCCGCGCCGAGGGCCCGCACGTGCCCGGAGATCTCGAGCCCCGGCCGGAAGGGCAGCGACGGCACCCGGTATCCGGTCTCCCTCGCCTTCAGGTCGGCGAAGTTGATCCCGGCGTAGGCCACGTCGACGCTCACCTGCCCGGGGCCGGGCTCGGGGACGTCCACCTCGACGACCTCGAGGACCTCGGGACCGCCGTGTTCCTGGATCTCGACCGCGCGCATGCCACACCTCGTCCGGAGAGTGTTCAATGAAAAGCGAACACTGGCGAGTGTATGGTTTTCATCGAACACTCTGCAAGCAGCCACTCGGCAAGGGGCGCACGGAAGGACCACGCACCATGGCCACCACCAGTCATCGCGCCGCCCCCGAGCACACCCACCCCGACGACGTGCCCGTCCTGGCCGCCCTCGCGGCGCTCGCCGACCCCGTGCGCGTGCAACTGGTGCGGGAGCTCGCCGCCTCCGCCGACTGGTCGCGCAGCTGCGGCACCTTCGACGTGCCGGTCGGCAAGGCGGCCAAGAGTCATCACTTCGCGGTGCTGCGCGCGGCCGGGCTCGTGGAGCAGCGTGACGAGGGGCCCAGGCGGGTCAACCGGCTGCGGCGGGAGGAGTTCGAGGCCCGGTTCCCGGGGCTGCTGGCGCTGGTTCTGCGCGAAGATGTCGTTTCCTGACCCGTTGTGAACCGTTTGGCCCGCTCCGGCGTCACAGTGGCATGACGAATCGCAGGTGGATCGCGGCGGCCGTCGCCACTGCCGGTGTGGTGGTGGGGACAGCCCTGTACATCGACGAGATGCAGACCGGGCACACCGACGGCGGCCTCCTGGCCGCCCCCCGGGAAAGCGTCTCGATCAGGAAGGCGAGCGCTCCGGCCGAGGACCGGTGCGTCGGCACGGCCCCGGCGCCCCCGGACGCCGACCCCGAGGAGACCCCGCTGGAGCGCACCCTGGTCCGCCTCGACAAGCTGGCCGCGGGCAAGCACTCCGCCGTCTACACCGGCATGGGCGTCGACGAGGACAAGAACGCCGCCGACATCTGGCGCATCCCCTCCGACGCCTTCGACAAGGCCGCCTGCGGCGCCGCCGAGAAGGGCGTGACGCTACGGCTGCACTCCGCCGACGTCGACCGCAGGACCCTCGACGCCCTCGCCGACCGGATCAGCGAGGACATGTACCGCTGGGACGGCACCTTCCAGCTGCGTGAAGTCGGCGTCGACGAGCGGGGGTTCGTGCATGTGGGCGTCGACGACCCGAAGAAGGCCGAACCCCTCGTGGAGAAGGAGTTCGGCCCCCGGTACATCAAGGTGGAGCACGTTGGGCAGGCTCACGCCGACGTCGGCTGATCCGCCCGCCGCAGTACCGCGTACAACCCCGCGCTCACCGCGAACCCGACCAGGCACGTGATGTCACCGAACGACGGCCATTGCTCCGGCACCCACCCGACGTATTTCTCCTGGTTGGAGAAGAGCGGCACGGACACCACGATGCCCGTCAACAGGGCGGCGATACCCGGCCAGTTGGTGAAGGTGCGGTCGGCGATCCTCGCGGCCAGCATCTCGTCCGGTATCCGCGCCTGCCGCCACCGCTCGACCAGCACCACCCCGAGCCACGGACCCACCCAGTACGCGATCACCAGCAGGAACGCCTCGTAGGCGTGCCCCGCGTCCGCCAGCGACGCCCACGCCGCCGCCGTACCGGCGAGACCGCACAGCACGACGATGGCGCTGCGGCCGAGCCACGGCGGGAGCCTCAGACCCAGCGAGGTGATCGACATGGCCGAGGAGTAGACGTTCAGGGCGTTCGCGGAGACCGCGCCCAGGATGATCGCCAGCAGCACCAAGTCACTGAGCCAGCCCGGGAGATGGCCGGTGAAGGCGGCCGTCGGGGTGGCGCCCTCGGGGGTGACGATCGTCGCCGAGGCCGCGCCGATCACCGACACGATCGCGATCGACACGAAGAGACCGACCGCCGGGTACAGGACCGTCTTGAAGCGGTTCGCCGTGCGCGGGAGATAGCGGGAGTAGTCCGAGGCGCCCGGGTTCCAGCCCGCCGCGTAACCCCAGGCGGTGCTGAACGCCAGGAGGAAGCCGCCGATGCCGCCGCCCGCGCCGGAGCCGCCCAGGTCGGCCTCCTTGAAGGTCCACACCCCGGCCAGCAGGAAGACCACCGCCAGGGCCGGGAAGGCGTACTTCTCGAAGGCGTGGACGAAGTTGTGGCCGATGAAACCGATCACGACCTCGGCCGCGACCACGATCAACAGCGAGGGGAGCGGTCGCAGATCCGTCAGCGTGTTGAGGGCGAAGGCCGCGCTCACACTGTTCACCGCGAACCAACCGACGCCCGCGACCAGGGCGTTGACCCCCGACGGCAGCAGATTCCCCCGGTAACCGAAGGAGAAGCGGCCGATCGCCATCTGCGGAACACCGAACCGCGGACCGTCCAGCGACAGGATCCCCTGCGTCAGCGCGCCCAGCGCCGTGCCCAGGAGCAGGGCCGCGGTCGCCTGCCAGAAGCTCAGACCGAAGAAGAGGACCGAGATCACGCCGATGTAGACGGTCGCGAACTCGATGTTCGGAGAGGCCCACGTCCACAGCAGCTGGAGCGGGCCGCCATGGCGCTCGGAGTCCGGGATCGGTTCCGAGCCGGCCGTCTCGACGGCGATGACCTTGTCACCGTATGCGGGGGCGATGGCCGTGGCGGAACCGGCCGGAGCAGTCGTCATGCGAGCCAAGTGTCCGGTTCCCGACGGTCGCGGCCCAGAGGCGCACTGTCCGCTTCGGAAGCCTCACCGGCGTACAACCTGCACGCATCGGCGGGACCGATGGGGGCATCGGCAGGACGCCCCACTGGCGCGTGGACCAGCAGCGATGCCCGCTCGTAGCGTCGGGGACATGACCTCAGAGAGCAAGGGCACAGAGAGCAAGGGCATCGCCCAGCTGACGACCGCGATGGTGCTGTCCGGCACCCTCGGCGTCTTCGTCGTCGAGTCGGGCGCCTCGCCGTTCAACGTCGTCTTCTTCCGCGTCCTGTTCGGCGCCCTCGCGCTCGGCGGCTATGTCATCGCCCGCGGCTGGCTCCGCGACCACGGCTTCACCCCGCGCACCCTCGCACTCGCCGTCCTGGGCGGGGTGTTCATCGTCTTCAACTGGGTGTTCCTCTTCCAGTCGTACGAGAACACGTCGATCTCCGTCGCGACGGTGGTCTACCACACCCAGCCGTTCTACGTCGTGCTGCTGGGCGCCCTGCTCTTCCGCGAGCGGCTGACGGCCGCCAAGGTCGGCTGGATCGCCCTGGCCTTCGCGGGCCTCACTCTCGTATCCGGCGTGACACCAGGGGACTTCACCAGCGGCGGCACCTATCTCCTCGGCGTCGGACAGGCGTTGCTCGCCGCGCTCCTCTACGGGCTGTCCACCCTGGTCACCAAGCGCATCACCGGCGTCCGCCCCCACCTCATCGCCCTCGTCCAGGTCCTCGTCGGCATCCCCCTGTTGCTCCCCTTCGCCGACTTCGGCGCGATGGCCGGCACGGGCGCGGACTGGGGCTGGCTGGTCGGGCTCGGGTTCATCCACACGGGCGTCATGTACGTCCTGATGTACGCCGCCTACGCCCAGCTGCCGGTCTCGAAGATCGCCGTACTCGCCTTCGTCTACCCGGCCGTCGCCATGGTCATGGACTGGGCGGTGTACGGCCACCACATCGGCCTCGTGCAGGCGCTGGGCGTCCCGCTGATCGTGCTGGCGAGCCTCAAGGTGACGCTGGCCCGCACTCCCCGGGTCGTCACGTCCCGTCGTACGACGTCTGCTCCCGCACCAGTCGCACCGCAGCCTCGATGAACAGCGTCAGATGGCGTGGCAGGCGCTTCCCCGCCCGCCACGCCACCTGCGTGTACAGCTGGAACGGCGGCTCCCACGGCAGCTCCACCAACGCCCCGGACGCCAGCTCCGCGCCCACCGTCACCCGGGGCAGCAGCGCCACGCCGAGACCGCCCGCCACCCCCCGCTTGGTCGCCTCGATCGTGCCGAACTCCATGAAGGGCGGCGGCGATCCGGTGCGGTGGACGAGCTCGGACTCGAAGAGGTCGCGGTAGGGGCAGCCGGGTTCGGTGCCCACGAGCTGGACCTCGGTGAGGTCCTCCGTCTTGAGCGCGGGGCTCTTCCCGGCGAGCGGATGGCCGGGCGCGGCGACCAGGACCAGCGGCTCCGGCGCGAGCACCCTGCTCTCCAGCCCCGGATGCTCGGTCTCCGGCTCCATCAGGAAGCCCACGTCGTACGTGCCCTGCCGCAGCGCCTGCCGGGTCTCGTCGCCCAGCGTCGTGCGCAGCGAGAGCCGGACCTTGGGATGGCGGTGGTGGAAGAGCTCCAGGAGCGGCGGCAGCCGGTAGGAGGTCAGCGACTCCATCGTGCCGACGGCGAGCGTGCCCGAGGGTTCCTCCGCGTCGACGACCGCCGCGCGGGCCTCCGCGCTCAGCTCGATGATCTGCCGCGCGTACGGCAGCAGCCGCTCCCCGGCCTCCGTCAGCCGGATGCGGCTGCCGAGCCGGTCGAACAGCGGGGTGCCCAGGGAGTCCTCCAGGGCGCGGATCTGGCTGGTCACGCTGGACTGCGCGTAGCTCAGCTCGGCCGCGGCCCGGGTGAAGCTCAGGACGGTCGCGACCTTCTCGAAGGTGACGAGCAGCCGCAGCTCCATCAGCCCTCCTTGGGGCCGTCCTCGCCGCGCTCCTTCTTGTCCTCGCCCAGGGACTTCAGGAAGTCGGGGTTGTCGTCGGGGGCGACCCACTGGCCGCGCCCGCCGCGCTCCCGCACCCCGGACCAGCCCTCGGCCGCGGGACTGCGCTTCTTGCCCGCGATCAGCCACGAGATCGAGCCGACGAGGGGGAACAGCAGCACGAGGATGGCCCACAGCGGCTTGGGCATGTGGCGGACGTCCTCCTCCTTCGTGCTGATGCAGTCGATGAACGTGTACACGCTCAGCGCCAGTGGGACGAGGAACATCAGCACCCGGAGCATGGGTCCTCTCCAGCGAAACGGTCGACGGGCCGGAGGCACGGCCCCCGGGTTCAGGCCCAGGGTAGCCGCTCGGGGATACTTGACCCCATGGCTTACGACGATCTTCGCTCGCTGCTCAGGGCCCTGGAGCGTGAGGGCGACCTCAAGCGCATCAAGGCCGAGGTGGATCCGTACCTGGAGGTCGGGGAGATCGTCGACCGGGTGCAGAAGTCCGGGGGCCCGGCGCTGCTCTTCGAGAACGTGAAGGGCTCCGCGATGCCCCTCGCGATGAACGTCTTCGGGACCGACCGCCGGCTGCTGAAGGCGCTGGGCCTGAAGTCGTACTCCGAGATCTCGGAGAAGATCGGCGGTCTGCTGCGGCCCGAGCTGCCGCACGGCTTCGTGGGGGTGCGCGAGGCCTTCGGGAAGCTCGGCGCGATGACGCACGTCCCGCCGAAGAAGGTGAAGTCCGGGGACGCGCCGGTGCAGGAGGTCGTCCTCACCGGTGACGACGTCGACCTCTACCAGCTTCCCGCCCTCTTCACCTGGCCCCAGGACGGCGGCTCCTTCTTCAACCTCGGCCTGACCCACACCAAGGACCCGGAGTCCGGGATCCGCAACCTCGGCCTGTACCGGCTCCAGCGCCACGACAAGCGCACGATCGGCATGCACTGGCAGATCCACAAGGACAGCCGCAACCACTACCAGGTCGCGGCGAGGCGGGGCGAGCGCCTCCCGGTCGCGATCGCCTTCGGGTGCCCGCCGGCCGTGTCGTACGCCTCCACCGCGCCGCTGCCCGGCGACATCGACGAGTACCTCTTCGCCGGGTTCCTCGCGGGCAAGCGGATCGAGATGGTCGACTGCAAGACGGTGCCGCTCCAGGTGCCGGCTCAGGCGGAGGTCGTGATCGAGGGCTGGCTGGAGCCGGGGGAGATGCTGCCCGAGGGCCCCTTCGGCGACCACACGGGGTTCTACACCCCGCAGGAGCCGTTCCCGGCGCTGAAGATCGACTGCGTGACGATGCGGAAGCGGCCGCTGCTCCAGTCGATCGTGGTGGGCAGGCCCCCGACGGAGGACGGCCCGCTGGGCAAGGCGACGGAGCGCTTCTTCCTCCCCCTGCTGAAGATCATCGTGCCGGACATCGTGGACTACCACCTGCCCGAGGCGGGCGGCTTCCACAACTGCGCGATCGTCTCGATCGACAAGAAGTACCCCAAACACGCCCAGAAGGTGATGCACGCGATCTGGGGTGCCCACATGATGTCCCTCACCAAGCTGATCGTGGTCGTCGACTCCGACTGCGACGTCCACGACCTCCACGAGGTCGCGTGGCGCGCGCTCGGCAACACCGACTACGCGCGCGACCTCTCCGTCGTCGAGGGCCCCGTCGACCATCTCGACCACGCCTCCTACCAGCAGTTCTGGGGCGGCAAGGCGGGGATCGACGCGACGAAGAAGTGGCCCGAGGAGGGCTACACCCGTGACGGAGGCTGGCCCGACATGGTGTTGTCCGACCCGGAGACGGCGGCGACGGTCGACCGACGCTGGAAGGAATACGGCCTGTGAGTTCCGCATCTGCCGCGATCCCGCAGCCGGGACGCACCAAGGCGTTCCTGCGCCTCGTGATGATCGAGCACTCGGTCTTCGCGCTGCCCTTCGCGTACATCGCCGCGCTCACCGCGATGTTCCAGATGGACAAGAACATCCACTGGGGCCGGCTGCTCCTGGTGACGATCTGCATGGTCGGCCTGCGCACCTTCGCGATGGCCGTGAACCGGATCATCGACCGCGAGATCGACGCGCGGAACCCCCGGACGGCCCACCGCGAGCTGGTGACCGGAGCGATGTCGGTGCGCCACGCCTGGACCGGCGCGCTGGTCGCGGTCGTGGTCTTCCTGGGCTCGGCGGCCCTGCTGAACCCGCTCTGCCTGGCCCTGGCCCCCGTCGCGGTGATCCCGATGGTGGTCTACCCCTACGGCAAGCGGTTCACGAACTTCCCGCAGGCCATCCTGGGTCTCGCGCAGGCCATGGGTCCGATCGGCGGCTGGCTGGCCATCACCGGCGAGTGGTCCTGGGACGCGGTGATCCTCGGCCTCGCGGTCGGCATCTGGATCGGCGGCTTCGACCTGATCTACGCCTGCCAGGACGTGGACACCGACCGCGAGACCGGTGTCAGGTCGGTCCCGGCCCGCTTCGGCATCCCGGCGGCGGTCTGGGGAGCCAGGGTGTGCCACGCGCTGACGACAGCGCTGCTGCTCTGGTATGCGGTGGCCACGGACGCGGGCGGGTTCTTCTGGGTCGGCCTGATGATCGTCGCGGGCGCGTTCGTGTACGAGCACAACATCGTCCGGCCGACCGATCTGTCCCGGCTGAACAGGGCGTTCTTCAGCGTCAACGGGTTCATCGGGATCGCCCTGTTCGTCTGTGCGCTGCTGGATCTCCTGGTTCGGGGACTGACGGTCTGAGTACGGCCCACGGGGAGACGACCCTCAGAGCTGAGCGACACCGCTCCCGACCCGGCGGCGGAACACGAACGCCGCCGCCACCCCCGCGACCAGGCCCAGCAGGTGTCCCTGCCAGCTGACGCCCGTCTGCGTCGGCGCCAGGCCGGTCAGGATCGAGCTGCCCCAGACGGCGCCGACGAGCAGGCCGGCCATGACGCCCAGGAGCCGTCGCTCCACGAAACCGCTGACCAGCAGGAAGCCGAAGAGGCCGAAGATCAGGCCCGAGGCGCCCGCGGTGTTGGTGCGGTCGGGGGCTATGAGCCAGACGCCCAGCCCGTCGGCCACGATGACCAGCGCGCAGACCGCGAGGAAGCGGCGAATGCCGCCGAGGGCCGCGAGGAAGCCCATGACCAGCAGCGGGACGGTGTTCGCGGCGACATGGGCCCAGCCGAAGTGGATGAACGCGGCCGGGACCACGTCGATCAGTTCGGAGGGCTCGCGCGGCACGATGCCGAAGTCGTCCAGCGCGTGGCCGCTCACCGCGTCCACCACTTCCAGCAGCCACAGCAGCGCGACCCAGCCCAGCATCAGCTTGGCCGCGGCCCGCGCCCGGTCGCCTCGTGACTGCTCCAACCCGGCACCGGACATGGCAACCCCCCTTCCCCTGAGGAGAACGCCCCGACCCCCTTGGCCGGTTCCCACCCTGCGACGCCGGATAGGCTCGGGGGTGTGAACCCAGTCAAGCCAGGAGAGACACGGCGTACGCCTTGGATCGTAGGGGTGTCCGGCGCTTCCGGCACCCCGTATGCCGCGTCCGTGCTGCGCGCGCTCCTCGATGCCGGGGAGAGCGTCGACCTGGTCGTCAGCCGCGCCTCGCGGCTCACGCTGCTGGACGAGACGGGGATCTCCTTCAGGGACGCGCACTGGCAGGACGACCTGCGGGAATGGCTGGCCAGGGGGGCCGACGGCAAGCCGGGCAGCTTTGCCATCGGCGCCGGCGTCGAGCGGGTGCGGTACTGGCCCGCCGGGGACCTGGCCGCGGGGCCGTCCTCGGGGTCGTATCCGGTCAAGGGGATGCTGATCGTGCCCGCTTCGACCGCCTGCGTCGCCGGTGTCGCCCTCGGGCTCTCCAAGGATCTGCTGCAGCGTGCGGCGAGCGTGACCCTCAAGGAGGGGCGCAAGCTGGTGGTGGCCGTTCGGGAGACCCCGCTGAACGGCCAGACGCTGCGGCACCTGGTGACCCTGGACGACGCGGGGGCCACCGTGCTCCCCGCCTCGCCCGCCTTCTACGCGGGGGCGACGCACATCCAGGACCTGGTGGACTTCGTCGCCGGACGGGTCCTCGACGCGGCGGGCGTCGAGCACCGGCTCTACCGCCGCTGGAAGGGCGAACTCGGCGGCGGAACCCGCACGACGTGAACGCCGTCCGGGCACGTCGCAGTACGTCAGCAGTACCTCTCATCACTTCGGGAACTCTTCAGCGGAAGGCTTCGATCGCATGGACGCGGTGGACAGGCAGCTCATCCAGGCCCTGAGGGAGAACGGCCGGGCCTCCTACGCGGAGCTGGGGCGCCTCGTCGGTCTGTCGGGACCCAGCGTCACCGACCGCATCAACCGGCTGGAGGCGGCCGGCGTCATCACCGGTTACCGCGCCACCGTCGACTCCGCCTCGCTCGGCCTCGGCGTCACCGCGCTGATCGGCATCTCCCTGTCCGACGCCGTCGACCACGAGGACGTGGCCCGCCGGCTCAAGGACCTCGGCGAGATCGAGGACTGCTGGTTCATCGCCGGCGACGACTCGTACATGCTCAAGGTGCGGGCCGCCGACGTCGACGGCCTGGAGAAGACGATTCGGCGGCTCAGCGGCACGCAGGGCGTCTCGCGGACCCGTACCACCATCGTGCTCTCCACGAAGTGGGAGAACCGGGTCGGAGAGCTTCCCGAAGAGGCGTAGACGTACGGTGGGACAGGTCGTCGGAGAAAGGTTGTGGCATGGACGTCGGGCTCAGGCGCGAGCTGGAGGACAAGGTACGGGAGGGCGTTCGCCTGACCCGGGAGGACGGCATCGCGCTCTACGAGTCGGACGACCTGGCCTGGCTGGGCGGACTCGCGCACGAGGTGCGGACGCGGAAGAACGGTGACGTCGTCCACTTCAACGTCAACCGCCATCTCAACATGACCAACGTGTGCACGGCGTCCTGCGCCTACTGCTCCTTCCAGCGCAAGCCGGGCGAGAAGGACGCGTACACGATGCGCATCGAGGAGGCGGTGAAGCTCGCCAAGGCGATGGAGGGCGAGAACCTCACCGAGCTGCACATCGTCAACGGCCTGCACCCGAACCTGCCGTGGCGCTACTACCCGCGGTCCCTGCGCGAGCTGAAGGCCGCGCTGCCGAACGTCTCGCTGAAGGCGTTCACGGCGACCGAGATCCACCACTTCGAGACGATCAGCGGGCTGAGCGCGAGCGAGATCCTCGACGAGCTCATCGACGCCGGTCTGGAGTCCCTCACCGGCGGTGGCGCGGAGATCTTCGACTGGGAGGTCCGCCAGCACATCGTGGACCACCGCACGCACTGGGAGGACTGGTCGCGCATCCACCGCCTGGCGCACGAGAAGGGGCTCAAGACCCCGTCCACCATGCTCTACGGCCACATCGAGGAGCCGAAGCACCGGGTGGACCACGTCCTGCGGCTGCGTGAGCTCCAGGACGAGACCGGCGGCTTCCAGGTCTTCATCCCGCTGCGCTACCAGCACGACTTCGTCGACGTGAAGGACGGCAAGGTCAGGAACCGCCTCCAGGCACGCACGCAGATGGCGACCGGCGCGGAGGCGCTGAAGACCTTCGCGGTCTCCCGGCTGCTCTTCGACAACGTCCCGCACGTCAAGGTCTTCTGGGTCATGCACGGCGTCCAGACCGCGCAGCTGGCCCTGCAGCACGGTGCGGACGACATGGACGGCTCGGTCGTCGAGTACAAGATCACCCACGACGCGGACAACTACGGCACGCCGAACAAGCTGACGCGTGAGGATCTCCTGGACCTGATCCGGGACGCCGGGTTCCGGCCGGTGGAGCGGAACACGCGGTACGAGATCATCCGGGAGTACGAGGGTCCGGACCCGGCGCGCAGGGAGTCGCCGCAGCCGATGCGGGTGTGAGGGCGCGGGCGCCGTACTCGACTGCGGGTGCGCGGGGGCTGGTCGCGCAGTTCCCCGCGCCCCTGAGTCGGTACAGCTGATCGAGCTTCGACGCTCGGCATGAGTCCGATCGTCCCCCGACGGGTACCCGGCCCTCATGGCGTCCGAGGACGAATACACCGCCGAGCCCTTCCTCCCCGAGAACCCGGAGAAGGCGACGCTCAGCGCTCTGCGCCGGGCGGCAGCCGACTGCCAAGGCTGCCCGTTGCACCGGGACGCCACCCGGACCGTCTTCGGTGAGGGCAGCGCGGACGCCCGCGTGATGCTCGTGGGCGAACAACCCGGCGACCAGGAGGACCTCCAGGGCAGGCCCTTCGTCGGCCCCGCCGGGAAGCTCCTGGACCGGGCCCTCGCGGAAGCCGGTATCGACCCGGCGGACGCGTATGTCACCAACGCCGTGAAGCACTTCAAGTTCACGCGGGCCGAGCCCCGCAAGCGGCGGATCCACAAGGCCCCCGCCCTCCGCGAGATGACCGCCTGCGGCCCGTGGCTGGAAGCAGAACTGAACCTCGTGGAGCCGGAGTTGATCGTGGTCCTCGGCGCCACCGCGGGCAAGGCGCTGCTCGGTTCGTCGTTCCGGGTCACGCAGGAGCGGGGGGCCGTGCTGGAGCGGGAGATCCACGGACGCGAGGAGCGGCTGGTCGCCACCGTGCACCCCTCGTCCGTCCTGCGCTCCGATGACCGCGAGGCCGCCTACCAGGGGCTCGTCTCCGATCTGCGGGTGGCGGCCCGCGCTCTGGGGTGACCGGCCGCCGTTTTAGACTCGTGGCCCATGGAGCTCACGTACCGCCTGGACCCCGACCTCACCCCCGGCCTCCTCGACGAGCTGACCCACCTGTGGGTCGCCGTGAACAACACGGGTGGGGCGGTCGGATTCGTCGGTACGACGACGTATGACGACGTACGTCCGGACGTGGAGCGCTACGCGGAGTCGACCGCGGCCGGACGCCACCGTCTTCTCGCTGGGTTCGACCCGGAGGGACGGCTGCGGGCGACCGCCTTCTTCGGCTTCAACGCGCACCGCCTCCAGAGCCACTACGCCTGGCTCTACACGGTCATGATCGACCCGGCTCTCCAGGGCGGCGGCCACGGCCGGTCCCTGCTGGCGGAGGTCGAGACGCACGCCCGCGGGTTCGGCCTGGAGGCGCTGAAGCTGACCTGCCGGGGCGGCCTGGGCCTCGAGCGGTTCTACGCGTCCGCCGGGTACAAGGAGGTCGGCCGGGTGCCGGGCGGGCTGCGGGTGTCCGCGGACGACTACCGGGACGACATCATGATGTGGCTCGCGCTGACCTGAGACCCCCTGCAAGATCGGGTACCGGGCGTGCTTCACTGGAAGGCACCTTTGGGGAACTTTCAGCCGGAACGGAAGAGTGGATTGAGATGCTCCGCTACACACTGATGCGCCTCGGGATCTTCGTGGGCTGCCTCGTGGTCGTCTGGGGCCTCGTCTACGCCGGTGTCGCCCCGCGCGGCCTCGGCGACTCCAACGGCATGTGGATCGTCCTGCTCTCCCTGGTGATCTCCGCGCCCATCAGCTTCGTCGCCCTCCGCAAGGAGCGCGACCGGGCCTCCGTCCAGATCGTCCAGAAGGTCGACCGCGCCAAGGCGAACCTGGAAGCCAACCGCAACCAGGAAGACGGAGCCGACGACACGGCACGTGCCCAGGGGCAGACGACCTAGTAGTGCTTCGTTAGGTTCTGGTTCTGCTGGTTTTGAGGGGGCGACCGCAGGTGCTGCAGGTGCCGGTCCAGCACCTCAGCAGGTCTTGGAGTGCGTCGAGGGTCTGGTAGAGGCTCGGGGAGGTGCCTCGACTTTTGGGTCGAGCCTGCGGAGGGTGAGGAATGCCTGCGCGGCGGTGACGAGGGTGACGTGGTGGTGCCAGCCGCGCCAGGTTCGGCCTTCGAAGTGGTCGAGCCCCAGGCCGTGTTTGAGCTCGCGGTAGTCATGTTCGATCCGCCAGCGCATCTTCGCCCACCGCACCAGGTCAGCGATCGGCGTGTCAGGCGGCAGGTTCGATATCCAGTAGTCCGTCGGGGCGTTCTGGCCGTCCGGCCATTCGACCAGGAGGGTTTGGGTGGGCAGGACGCCGTCCCACCGGCTTCGGCCCCCGCCCGATTCCTGAGCGGCGGCCAGGGACTGTTTGCCCGCGGGCCGCACCGTCAGCACCGTGAATCGTGAGGTCATCGCGCCCTTGCTGCCCTGCCGCCAGGTCACTTCGGAGAATCGCTCCGCACCCGCCTCCGCCGCGAGGGTGGAGAGGGCTCGCGGCGGGGTGCGGTAGCGGGGAAGGGTGGGCGGCCCGAGCCCGCCATAAGCGGGCTGGTGCGGCTCGACATCCTCCGGATGAGCGACTTCCTTCCCCTGCAGGGCCAGGGCATAGGACAGCCCTCGCTCCTGGAGACCGAGCCGGAACGGTGTGCTGACGCCGTAGCCGGCGTCGGCGACCACGACCGGTGCCTCCAACTTCCACTTGGCGAGTGTGTCCAGCAGGCCGAGCGCGAGACGCCACTTCTCCCGGTGCACCACGTCCTCGGGGACGCCTGCCCTGCGGCAGCGGTCGGGTTCGTCCGTCCACTCCCGCGGCAGATACAACTGCCACTCCAAGGGGCACGAGGCGGTGTCGGTGGCGGCATGGACACTAACTGCGACCTGGCAGTTCGCCCGTTTGCCGACTGCTCCGCAGTACTGGCGGGCCACCCCGACCGAGGCCTTGCCGCACTTGGGAAACGACACATCGTCGATCACCCACACCTCGGGCCTGACGACTTTGGACAGTCGCTCGGCGATCCGCTGCCTGACCGGCAGCGGATCCCACGGTGACTGGTTCACGAACTGCTGCAGGGCTTGCATGTTCCCGTCCGGCAGACGCTCGGCCATCGGCTGGATCGACTTGCGCCGACCGTCGAGCATCAGGCCTCGTAGATAACACTCACCCTTGGCCCGCTGGTCCGTACGCGGCACTGAGGCGAAGACATCCGCCACGAACATCGCCAATGCCGCCCGTAATCGGTTCACTTCATGTGCATCCACACGACCAACATGCTCTTGATCAGCATCAAAGAACAGACCTAACGAAGCACTACTAGGGCCTCCCCGGCGGATCATGTCGGCGTCGCGGGCTCTGGCACGCGCATCTGCGGCGTTGTCGTCGGTTGACGACTCCCCCGCTCTCGGCTTCGCTCGAGCGGGGGGACCCCCATCGCGTCGCCGCCCTCCTCCGCCTTGCAGCTGCACGCACCAGAGCCCGCTCGACTTGGTCGCCAGTATCCGTTTCCTGGAGCCGACCTGATCCGCCGGGCAGGCCCTAGTCTTGCCCCTATGGGTGCAGTGAAGACCAAGCGGATGCCGCGTGCGGTCCGTGAACAGCAGATGCTGGACGCTGCTGTGGAGACCTTCGGGCGGCGTGGGTACATGGCCGCCTCGATGGACGAGATCGCCGAACTGGCGGGCGTCTCCAAGCCGTTGGTCTATCTGTATCTGAACTCCAAGGAAGACCTTTTCACCGCCTGCATCCGCCGGGAGGCGGCCGCGCTGACCGAGGCGGTGCGCGCCGGGGTCCGTACCGACCAGCCCGCGGACCGCCAACTCTGGGACGGGCTGCTGGCGTTCTTCACGCACACCGGGCAGAAGCCGGACGCCTGGTCCGTGCTGCACCTCCAGGCCCGTACGCACGGCGAACTCTTCGCCGGCGAGGTCGCCGCGATGCGCGAGGAGATCGTCGCGTTCGTGACGCAGCTGATCGTCGTCGCCGCGCGGGAGGCCCACCGCGACCCCGACCTGCCCGAACGCGAGGTCGCCGGGCTCGCCGAGGCCCTGGTGGGCGCCGCCGAGTCCCTCGCCGCGTGGGCCAACACCACCCCCGGCGTCACCGCCAAGCAGGCGGCGGCGACGCTGATGAACTTCGCGTGGGCAGGGCTGGGGAATCTGATGGAGGGCCGCCCCTGGGCCCGTCAGGGTGTCAGCGGATAGACGCTGCCGGTGACGTGGAGCCGGTCTCCACCGCCCCGCAGCTCGAAGCGCGCGCCCTCCGCCGCGTACGTCACCGCCCCCGGCAGCAGCACTGGCGCCCTGAACTCCGCCCGCACCAGCGCCGCCCGGGGCACACCGTGCGCGGCGAGACACCGGGCCACCGTCCACATGCCGTGCGCGATGGCCCGAGGGAAGCCGAAGAGGCGGGCGGTGAGCGGGTGGAGGTGGATGGGATTGCGGTCACCGGACGCGGAGGCGTAACGCCGGCCCACGTCCCCGGCGAGCCGCCACTCGGCGACCGAGGGCAGTGAAGCGCCCTTCTCGGCAGGGCTGTTGGCGCCGCCGGACGTCGAGCCGTGCCGCGCCAGATACGTGCTCCGCGACTCCCATACGACCTCGCCGCCCGCCCGCACCTCGGTGACGACCCCCGCCTCCGTGCCGCGCCGGTGCGGCGCCAACCCGTCGACGTACACGGTGAGTTCGTGTTCCGCGGTGGCAGCGAGCGGCCGGTGCTGGGTGATCGCGATCGACGTGTGGACGAGACCGAGCAGCGGCAGCGGGAAGTCCCGCGCGCTCATCAGCCGCATGGCCAGCGGAAAGCCGAGCACATGCGGATACGTCACCGGCAGCGCGTCGTCGCCGGTGGCGAACCCGCACACCCGCTCGTACGCCGCCAGCCGTGCCAGGTCCACCCGCAGCGCGGGCAGGAGCAGCCGGGTGCGCGGGAACTCGGCGTCCGGGCGGGGCCGTTTGAGGGCGGAGAGCAGGGCGCCGCGGGCGAACAGGGGCGCGAGCGCGGGGGACCGGGTGAGGACGACGGTCACTACGCCCCCAGCAGACTCTGGCCGCAGACCCGTACGACCTGCCCGTTCACCGCACCCGACGCCGGATGCGCGAGCCACGCGGTCGTCTCGGCGACATCGACGGGCAGCCCGCCCTGGGCGAGGGAGTTCATCCGGCGGCCCGCCTCACGGATGAGGAGCGGTACGGCGGCGGTCATCTTCGTCTCGATGAATCCGGGCGCGACGGCGTTCACGGTCACCCCGTGCTCGGCGAGGGCGCGGGGGGCGAGTGACCGCACCAGACCGACGATCCCCGCCTTGCTCGCACCGTAGTTGGTCTGCCCCGCGTTCCCGGCGAGTCCGGCGATGGAGGCGGTGGCGACGATCCGGCCGCCCGGCCGAAGAGTCCCGGCGGCCAGCAGCGCGTCCGTGGTGCGCAGCACGCTCGCGAGGTTCACGTCGAGGACCGAACTCCACCGGTCCGCGGGCATGTTGACCAGGCGGCGGTCCCGGGTGATCCCGGCGTTGTGGATCAACACGTCGAGCCCGTTCGGGAGTTCGGCGGCGATCCGCGCACCCGCGTCGGCGGCGGTGATGTCGAGCGCGAGGGCCCTGCCCCCGAGCCTCTCCGCGAGCTTTCGCGCGTCCTCCTCGGCCTGCGGTACGTCGAGTACGACGACTTGGGCCCCGTCCCTGGCCAGCGTCTCGGCGACGGCCGCGCCGATACCGCGGGCGGCGCCGGTGATCAGGGCGGTGCGGCCGGCGAGGGGCCGGTCCCGGTCGACGGTCACCTCCGGAGCCGTGCCCGTGACCTCGATGACCTGGCCGCTGACGTAGGCGGACTTGGGGGAGAGGAGGAAGCGCAGGGTGGACTCGGCGGCGTCCCGGTCGGTGAGCCGTACGAGGTTGACGGTCCTGCCCCGCCCGATCTCCTTGCCGAGCGAGCGCGTGAAGCCCTCCAGTGCCTGCTGGACGGCGGCCTGGTGGTGGTCGGCGGGGTCCGGGGGCGCGCCGAGCACGACGACACGGCCGCTCGCGGCGACCGACCGCACCACGGGGTGCAGGGCCGCGTGGACGCCGGCGAGGCCGTCGACGTCCCGTACGCCGGTGGCGTCGAGGACGACGGCGCTGGGGCTGCCGGGGGCGGAGGGGGCGGGCTTGCCCGCGGTGAGGTGGAGGACCTCGCCCCCCGCGAGCCCGGGCCGCTCCGGTGACCAGCGGCGCAGTGCCGAGGGCTGCGGCAGTCCCAGCCGACGGGTCAGGAAGCGGCCGGGCGCGGTGCCGGTGAAGCTCAGATAACGGTCGGCCATTGCCGTCTCCCCACTCGGGTCCCACCTCTTATCAGTCTTCTTACTCTGGAGTAAGGTTACCGCAGGTAAGCCTACGTCACGCATGAGGAGCAGGTCGAGATGAGCCCCCTACAGGTGCCCGTGGCCCGGCGGGTCGCGATCATCGGCGGCACGCGCGTGCCCTTCGCCCGCTCGGACGGCCCGTACGCCACCGCCTCGAACCAGGAGATGCTGACGGCGGTCGTGGACGCCCTGGTGGAGCGCCACGGCCTCCAGGAGCCGGGCGCGGTCGGCGAGTTCGTCGCCGGCGCGGTGCTCAAGCACAGCCGCGACTTCAACCTGGCCCGCGAGACGGTCCTCGGCTCCCGGCTGGCCCCCACGACCCCGGCGTACGACATCCAGCAGGCCTGCGGCACCGGACTCCAGGCCGTCATCGCCGCCGCCAACAAGATCGCGCTCGGCCAGACCGAGTCGGCGATCGCGGGCGGCGCGGACACCGCGAGCGACGCACCGCTGGGTGTGAACGACGGCCTGCGGCGGATCCTGCTGGCGGCGCGCAGGGCGAAGTCGCCGGGCGGCCGGCTCAAGGCGCTGGCCCGCATCCGCCCGGGCCATCTGATCCCCGACATCCCCCGCAACGCCGAGCCCCGCACCGGCCTGTCGATGGGCGAGCACGCGGCGGTGACGGCCCGCACCTGGGGCGTCTCGCGCGCGGCCCAGGACGAACTGGCCGCGCGGAGCCACCAGCGGCTGGCGGCGGCGTACGAACGCGGCTTCTTCGAGGACCTGGTGGTGCCGTTCCGGGGCCTGACCCGCGACCAGAACCTGCGCCCGGACTCGACGGCGGAGAAACTGGCCGCCCTGAAGCCGGTGTTCGGCCTCGACGCACCCGACCCGACGATGACCGCCGGGAACTCGACCCCGCTCACCGACGGAGCGGCGGTCGTGCTGCTGGCCTCGCAGGAATGGGCGGCGGCGCGCGGGCTGGAGCCGCTGGCGTACCTGTCGACGTACGAGACGGCGGCCGTCGACTTCGTGAACGGCGAGGACGGCCTGCTGATGGCACCGGCCTACGCGGTGCCGCGCATGTTGGAACGGGCCGGTCTGGGCATGGCCGACTTCGACCTCGTGGAAGTCCACGAGGCCTTCGCGTCACAGGTGCTGGCCACGCTGGAGGCATGGGAGAAGGCCGGGCTGGACCCGGTGGACCGGGAGCGGCTGAACGTGACGGGCTCGTCCCTGGCCACGGGGCACCCCTTCGCGGCGACCGGGGCGCGAATCGTCGCGACGCTCGCGAAGTCCCTTGCGGAGCGCGGGAGTTCGGGCCGGGGGCTGATCTCGGTGTGCGCGGCGGGCGGGCAGGGGGTGACGGCGGTGCTGGAACGGCCGTGACGGGGCGCCGGACGCCGCGACGGGGCGCCGGCCGTCGTGATCGACGAACGGCCGATCCGCGCCCCTACCCATAGCTGACAAAGCTTCATATTGCGGGAGAGGTTGCACAGACCCGGCCCCGGAGCATCCCCGAACCCACACGAACTCGCCACCTGCACCTCCTAAGATCGCCGATCTGACTGCCGGTAACCCCCCATACCCGCCCACCACCGGTGAACGCCCAGGTACGCACGGCGCGTACCTATGCAGCAGAGCGGTATCCAGCTGCGCGCCTCAGGAGCTGCCCCATGTCCTCGTCCATCCCCTATGTCTCCGCGACCGACTACGACGGCGCGCCCGTGCTCGTGGCGCCGGAGATCAAGCGACTGGACGGCGAGGTCCGGGAGGTCTCCGTACCGCCGGTCGTGCCGCCCGTGACACACGGCTCGCTGGCCGACCTGCCCTTCGACAACGCGGCCGCCGCTCCCGAGGACCGCGTGCTCAGCCGCCGCGCGGAAGACGGCAGTTGGTCGGATGTGACGACCACGGAGTTCGCCGCCCAGGTCCAGGCGCTGGCCAGAGGCATGGTGGCGGAGGGGCTCCAGCCGGGCGACCGGATCGCCGTCATGGCCCGCACGATCTACGAGTGGACCCTGCTGGACTTCGCCGCATGGGCGGCGGGCCTGGTGACGGTCCCCGTCTACCCGACCTCCTCGGTCTTCCAGACCCGCTGGATCCTCCAGGACTCGGGCGCGGTGGCCCTGGTGACGGAGACCGTCGCCCAGGCCTCGGCGCTCGGCCCCGAACTCAACCGCCTGCCCGACCTGCGCCACCTGTGGGTCGTGGAGAAGGGCCATGTGGAGCGGCTGGCGGAGCTCGGCCGGCCGGTCCCCGAGGCGGAGATCGACGTACGCCGGGGCATGCTGGGCCCCGACACCCTGGCCACGGTCATCTACACCTCGGGCACCACCGGCCGCCCCAAGGGCTGCGCGATCTCGCACGGCAACTTCCTGGCGGAGGTCGACAACGCGATCGAGATCCTCCACCCGGTCTTCAGGTCCCGCTCGGACGAGGAGCTGGCGACCCTCCTCTTCCTCCCCATGTCCCACGTCTTCGGCCGCATGGTGGCCATCGCGTGCGTCCGGGCCCGGGTCCGGCTGGGCCACGCGCCGAGCCTGAAGTCGGAGGATCTGCTGGGCGACCTGGCCACCTTCAAGCCCACCTTCCTCCTGGTCATCCCGTACATGCTGGAGAAGGTCTTCAACAGCGCCCGGGCCAAGGCGGAGACCGGCGGCAGGGTCTCGGCCTTCGACCGCGCGGTGAACGTCGCCGTCCGCTACGGCGAGGCGACGGAGGCCCGCCAGGCGGGCACCGGCAGCGGCCCCGGCGCCGCGCTCAAGGCGGCCCGCACCTTCTACGACCCCCTCGTCTACCGCCGGATCCGCAACGCCATGGGCGGCCGCGTCCGCCACATCATCAGCGGCGGCTCACCGCTGGGCCGCAGCCTCCACGCGTTCTTCTCGGGCGCGGGCATGGAGATCTACGAGGGGTACGGCCTGACCGAGTCCACGGGCGCGGCAACGGTGACCCCACCCCTCAAGTCCCGCTTGGGCACGGTGGGCTGGCCCCTGCCGGGCACCCGGGTCCGCATCGCCGCGGACGGCGAGATCCTGCTGGCCGGCGGCCAGATATTCCGGGGCTACTGGGACCCGAACGCGGGCGGCGTCACCCCGGCCTCGTCCGACGGCTGGTTCCCGACCGGCGACATCGGCAGCCTGGACGACGAGGGCTACCTCACCATCACCGGCCGCAAGAAGGAACTGCTGATCACAGCGGGCGGCAAGACGGTCGCCCCGGCCCCCCTGGAGAACTGGCTCCGCCAGCACCCCCTGGTCTCCCAGTGCATGGTCGTCGGCGACCGCCGCCCCTACGTCGCCGCCCTCATCACCCTCGACATGGAGGGCATCACCCACTGGCGCCGCATGAACGGCAAACACCCCGTCCCGGCGGAACTCCTCGCCGACGACGAGGAGTTGCGAGCCATCCTCCAGCGCGCGGTCGACGAGGCGAACAAACTCGTCTCGAGACCCGAGTCGATCCGCCGCTTCAAGGTACTGCCGAGAGACTTCACGGAAACGGACGGCCACCTGACCCCGTCGATGAAACTGAGGCGGGAAACGGTGATGGGGGACTTCGAGGCGGAGATCGAGGGCTTGTACGCCCGCTGACCACCCGTCACCGCTGTCCCGGGAACGCTACCGTCCTGGCATGGGGCGGGAAGCGGAGCGGGTTGCTGCGGGTGGGGAGCGGGCGGTCGGGGCGGCGGGGGATGCCAGGGCCGTGGTGACCGGGGACGGCAGCAGTGCGACGTACATCGAGAACCAGTACGTGCAGCAGGTGCCGGAGCCGGTGGCGCCGACCGGTGCGGAGATCGACGAGGCGCTGCGGCGCTATGCCACCCGCATCCGTGAGACCTACGGCCGTCTGGACCTGGACGTCCTGATCCCCACGGAGGCGGGCGAGCACCCGCCCGTCGGCCTGGACGAGGTGTTCGTGGCGCCGGCCGTGCGTGCGGACCCGCCGCCGCTGGAGTTGCCGAGGGACATCCGGCAGCGGCTCGTGGACGCCGGGGAGTGGCCGTCCAGCCTGCCGCCCGGTCTGGAACGGGATGCGCTGGACCGTGCCCGGCAGGCGTACGCGGAACGTCCGGCACGCGATGTCCTGGAGGTGCTGGCCGACCCGGGCGAGGGGCGTCTCGTGCTGCTCGGGGACCCGGGCGCGGGCAAGTCGACGCTCGCCCGGCACCTGGCACTCACGCTCACCCGAGAGGTTCCGCCGGGCGACCCACTGGAACCGCTCGCGGGTCTCGTACCCCTCGTCGTGGAGCTGCGGGAGTACGCGGTGGGAGAGTGGCGGGAGCGGACCTGCGAGGACTTCCTCAGGTATCTGCACGGCACGAAGGGTATGGCCCCGCCGGTGCCGGTCGTGGAGCGGCTGCTGGCCGAGGGGCGGGCCGTCGTCGTCTTCGACGGCCTGGACGAACTCTTCGACCCCGCCGCCCGCGAGCAGGTGAGCCATCGCATCGCGGACTTCGCCGGACGGTACGGCGGGGCGCGCGGGGTCCGGGTGGTGGTGACCTCGCGCGTCATCGGCTATCGACGGGGCGTCCTGGAGCGTGCCGGGTTCTCGCACCACATGGTCCAGGACCTCAACGTCCGCCAGATCGAACGGTTCGCCCGGCAGTGGTACGCCACCGCCTACCCGTACGACGAGGAGCGCGCCGCCCGGCTGTGCCGACGACTCACCGACGCGGTGAGCCAGTCCCGCCCCGTGGGTGAACTGGCGGGCAACCCCCTCCTGCTGACGATCCTCGCCATCATCGGCCGCCGCCGGGAACTGCCGCGCGACCGCCAGGGCGTCTACCGGCACGCCGTCGCGGTCCTGGTCGCCCACTGGGACGAACACGCCAAGCACCTGCGCGCGCCCGACGAGGCCGAAGCCCTGTCGTACCTGGGCGACGAGGACCGGCACGAGCTGCTGCGGCTGGTCGCACGGCGGATGCAGGACGGTGAGGGCGGCATCGCGGGCAACCACATCCACCAGGACGTGCTGCTGGACACGTTCAAGGACTACCTGCGCGAGCAGTACGAACTCCCCGTCGCCCAGGCGGTGTCGGCGGCCCGGACGATGGTGCGGCAGTTCCGGGAACGGAACTTCATCCTCAGCCACTACGGGGGCGGGGTGTACGGCTTCGTCCATCGGGCGTTCCTGGAGTACCTGGCGGCGGTGGACATCGACCGGCGGTACACGCGGGAGCGGGAGTGGACGCCGGAGGAGTTCATCGAGGAGATCTTCGCGGGGCATGCGGAGGATCCGGCGTGGCACGAGGTGCTGCTGCTGGTCGTCGGGCAGCTCGGGGAGCGGGAGGCGGGGGCGGCGGTCGATCGGCTGCTGGAGCTGCACCGGCGGCGGGTCGGTGGGCTGTGGAAGGGGGACTTGCTGGCCCTGACGGTGCGCGCCCTGGCCGAGGTACGCAGGCTCGGAGCGCTGGCGACGCAGAGCAGAGCCGTGGTGGACGCGATCATCATGGGCTTGGAGGCGGCGGACTCGACATTTGGCCTGTTGGACGGGGACGGGGACATCGCCTCCGCACTCAGGACGTTTCCGCCGCACTGGAGTGGGAGGGGCAGACTCCTGCGCTGGTTTCATCTGCGCGGCCAGTTCAAGTACCGGCCGCAGCCCGGGAGGATCGCGGCCGGGCTCTATCAAGGACCGGCATGGCCGCAGGTCATGGCTGTGCTCGCCGATGTGCCGCATGGCCGTAAGGCTTTGCTGGAGATGCTGGCGGCGCGCTGGGGTGCGGAGGAGAGCGTTCGCGGGCTGCTCCGGGAGGGAGCCGTGGCCGAACCGGACGAGTACGTGCGCAAAGCGGCGCTGGAGCTTCTGTGCGAGGTCGAGGGGGCCGACGTCGGCGAACTCGTCAAGGACCGTTCCACCGAGGACCCTTCGCTGATCGTGCGCGCCTTCGCGCTGTCCGTGCGGGACGACGCCGAGGCCCTGTGGGAGCCCATCGTCGAATTCGCCGGTTCCGAGGGCGCCGCGGAGGAGCGTGCCGAAGCGGTGAGCCTGCTCGCCGAGTACCGAATTCAGGACCCGGCGGTCAGGACACTGCTGCGCCGGCTGGCCGTCGAGGATTCCGAGGACAGTGTTCGCGAACGCGCGGTCGGAGGTCTGGAGAGTCTGCTCGACGATGAGGGCATTCAGACGCTGGTACGCGGCAGGGCGACCGACGATCCGTACGACATGGCCCGTAACAGGGCCATGCTGTTGATGGTCGAGGAGAAGGGCGAGTGGGAGCTCGCCCGCAGAGTCGCCGTCGAGGACGAGCACTGGCTTGTCCGGTCGGACGCCCTGTACGGGTTGCGAGCCCTCGGCCGCGACGATGCCGACACATGGGATTTCCTCCGTCGGCGGGCGCTCAGGGACCCGAACCCACGGGTCCGGTCGGTGGCATGCACGGTGATGGCGCAGACGACGGGGTCCCACCCCGGCACCTGGGAGTTCCTGCGCGAGCGTCTCGCCGAGGAAGCCAGTGGCCAGGTTCGGGAATCCGCGCTCAATGGGCTGGTGAAGCTGGGGAGGGACAAGGAGGAGACCTGGCGGCTGGTCCGCAGGCATCTTCTCGGCGACCCCGACCGAGAGGTGCGCGAGTCCGCCCTGACCGCCCTGTGCGGGTACCGGAGCCACGAGGCCGCCACGTGGAAGCTGGCACTCGACCGGCTGGTGAATGACCCGGAGCCGAAGGTCCGGGCGGAGGCGCTGCGTGTGACGAGGTACTACCGAGGCGTGGTCGACATCGGTGCCGCGATCCGTGGCCGTGCGGCCGAAGACCCCCACCTGTCGGTCCGCGAGGTGGCACTGGCGCTGTTGGCCACGACTGCGGGAGACGAAGACACCACCCGCGAGGTCTTCGGGGACCGAGCAGTGGACGATCCCGATCCCAGGATCCGAGCCGACGCCCTGCAATGGTGGGCCGTGCAGGAGGCGTCGGAGAACGGCGCCGCGTTCCTGCGGGACCGGGCCGTCGCCGATCCCCATCCCTGGCCGCGCATCGCCGCCGTCCAGTCCCTCGCCTACGGCTGGCCCGCCCACCCGGCGACGATCCCACTGCTACGAGAACGGGCCGAGGCGGACAAGGACGAGGACGTACGCCTGGAGGCCGCGCGCTCCCTGGCAGCGGCGGAGGCGCTAGCGCCGCTTGCCGGGCAGGTCCCCTGAGAGGAAGGCGGACCAAGTGGTGGGGGAGAGGTCCACGAGGGGACCGGCGGGGTGCGGCTCCGCCCTCTCCGCCGGTGACACCGACGGCGCCGGGTACCCGGACCTGGCGGTCGGCGTGCCCTCCGAGAAGGTCGGCTCGATGGAGGACGCGGGCGGCGTGCACGTCCTGCGCGGCGCCAGGTCCGGACTCACCGGCACCAACTCCCAGTGGTTCACCCGCGCGACGGCGGGCGTCCCCGGCGACGCGAGTGAGTACGACCGCTTCGGCTCCTACGTCCGCCTGCGCGACATCGACCGCGACGGCGACAAGGACCTGCTGGTGTCGAGCAACTACTACGACCCGAGCGCCCTGCTGCCCGGCAGGGCCGGCGGCATCACGGCCACCGGCGCCAAGGACCTTGAGGTGGTGGCCGCGTTCCCGCAGTGATGACTGGTGGGGACGGCTGATCGTGGTGTTGCTCTCCCGGACGGCAGCACCACCGCCATCTCACCCTGGCCGCTTCACGAACTTCCGCTCACCCGCCGCCCCCGCCACTCCACCACCGTGTCCGCGAACGCCCGCGCCGGCGGACTCAGCGCATCCCACCGCCGTACGGCCCACCCCACCGGCAGCGGACGCAGATCCGGCAACGGGATCAGCCTCAGCTCACCCGACCCCGTCTCCGCCAGCCCCGGCAGCACCGGCACCACCGCCCGCCCCACCCCCAGCTCGGCCAACAGCAAGGCCGTGTCCCAGTCGGCGACGCTCGTGTCGTAGGCGAACCGCACCCCCAACTCCGCTCAGGCCGCGTCCAGATGGGCGGCGGAGGCGGAGTTCGGCGGCAGCCCTGTCAGGCGTACGTCCGTGAGGTCGGCCGCCGCCTGCACCCGCCCGCGCTCCGCCAGCGGATCGTCGGCACGCACCGCCAGCACCCACGGCAGCTCCGACACCATCCGCTGCTCGATGCCCCGCACCGGCGGTCCGAGCGTGATCCACGCCAGGTCCAGCGTGCCGTCCGCCAGCGCGTCGAAGCTGCCACGCCCCGAACTCACCGTACGGAACTCCAGGTTCACGCGCGGATACCGGCGGCGGTACTCCACGACCGCGTCCCCCATGAAGTGCCGTACGGTCGTCGCCCCCGTGGCCACCCGCACGAACCCGCTCTGCCCATCGGCCAGATCGCGCAACTGCCGTACGGCGAGGTCCAGTCCGGAGATGCCCTCCGCGGCCGCCGCCTCCAGCAGACGGCCCGCCGGTGTCGGCGAGACGCCCCGCGGCTGCCGCTCCAGCAGCGCGACTCCCGTCTCCCGCTCCAGCCGCTTCACATGCTGACTCACCGCGGACTGCGTACACCCCAGCTCCCGGGCGACCGCGCTCAGGCTCCCGGCCCGGCACACCGCCACGAACACCCGCAGGTCGTCGAGGGTCATGAGACCCAAGCTAACACTTGGGTCCAGCGACAAATCCCAAGGATTGACTGGCCTCAGCGGGTGTACCACGATCAACCCAGGGCCCAACGGGCGGCAACCCGCTCCACCCCGGGACGGAGCGGGTGCCGACCCACCCGGCTGAAGGGACGCCCCCATGGCCTACGACCCGATGGCTGAAGCCGATTCCCTTCTGAGGGAGTTGGGCGCCGCGAGCATTGCCCACCCCGGCGGTACGCTCCTCGCCCACCTCCACCGCGTCCGCGCCCGGCTCGCCGCCTGGGACGCCTGCCCCGCCCTCCAACTCGCGGGCCTGTGCCATGCCTTCTACGGCACCGACGGCTTCGCGCGGGTACTGCTTCCGCTCGACCGGCGTTCCGATCTCATGGCGGCGATCGGCGAGGAGGCGGAGGCGATCGTGTACTTCTACGCGAGCTGCGACCGCGAGGCCACGTATCCGACGCTCGCGGTTCCCGGCTCGCCGTTCCACGACCGTTTCACCGGGCGCGCATACGTCCCCGGCCCCGCCCTCCGCCAGGACTTCGCCGAACTCACCGCCGCCAACGAAATCGACCTCGCCGCCGAGGACCCCGCCTTCCGGGACCGCCACGGCCCCGGCCTGCTCGCCCTCTTCACCCGCTTCCGCGCGCTCCTGAGCCGGCCCGCCCACGAGGACTGTCTCTCCGTACTCCTCGGCCCAACCCCCTTGCACGGCCCTTGACTTCACATGGTCCCCGCGTCACATTCCCCTTTCTGACACACCCTCAGAAAACCCGATACCGGGCGGGAGCAACCATGACGACCACGAGCGCGGACCCCGCAGGACCGAGACCCACCCGAAGGCAGCTCCTCGGCACCACCGCGGCCGCCGGACTGGCCGTCGCGACCGGGGTGCAGCAGAGCGCCCGCGCCGCCGACCTGCCCCTCCTCGGGACGTACGACGTCGTCGTCATCGGCTCCGGCGCCGCCGGCATGACCGCCGCCCTCACCGCCGCCAAACGGGGCCTGAGCTGTGTCGTCCTGGAGAAGGCGCCCACCTTCGGCGGGTCCGCGGCCCGATCCGGGGCCGGCATCTGGATCCCCAACAACCCCGTGATCCTCGCCGCCGGTGTACCGGACACCCCCGCTAAGGCCGCCGCCTATCTCGCCGCGGTCGTCGGCCCCGAGATCCCCGCGGACCGGCAGCGTGCCTTCCTCGCCAACGGCCCCGCCATGCTCTCCTTCGTCATGGCCAACAGCCCGCTGCGGTTCCGCTGGATGGAGGGGTACAGCGACTACTACCCGGAGCTGCCGGGCGGTCTGCCCAACGGGCGTTCCATCGAGCCCGACTACCTCGACGGCAATATCCTGGGCGCCGAACTCGCCCGTCTGAACCCGCCGTACATGGCCGTCCCGGACGGCATGGTGGTCTTCAGCGCCGACTACAAGTGGCTCGCCCTCTCCGCGGTCAGTGCCAAGGGCCTCGCCGTCGCCACGGAGTGTCTGGCCCGCGGCACCAAGGCGCTCACGCTCGGGCAGACGCCCCTCACCATGGGGCAGTCGCTCGCCGCCGGACTGCGCAAGGGGCTGCTGGACGCGGGCGTGCCGGTCAGGCTGAACACCCCGCTCACCGACCTCCTCGTCGAGAACGGCACCGTGGCCGGGGCGGTGGTCCCCGGCGGTCTCTACCGGGCGCGCCGAGGCGTCATCGTCGGTTCCGGCGGTTTCGAGCACAACCTCGCCATGCGCACCCAGTACCAGCAGCAGCCCATCGGCGTCGACTGGACCGTCGGAGCCAAGGAGAACACCGGGGACGGCATACGGGCGGGGCAGCGCGTCGGCGCGGGCGTCGCCCTCATGGACGACGCCTGGTGGGGGCCCGCCATCCCGCTCCCGGGCCAACCGTACTTCTGTCTCGCCGAACGCACCCTCCCGGGCACGCTCCTCGTCAACGCCGCCGGCCGTCGCTTCGTCAACGAGGCCGGTCCCTACAGCGACGTCGTCCACACCATGTACGAGCGCAACCCCACCGACCCCGACATCCCGGCCTGGCTGATCGCCGACCAGAACTACCGCAACCGGTACCTCTTCAAGGACGTCGCGCCGACCTTCGTCCTGCCCGACGACTGGTACAGCTCGGGCGCCGCCAAGAAGGCCTGGAGTCTCGATGCCCTCGCCACCGCCATCGGCGTCCCGCCGGCCGCGCTGCGCACGACCGTCGACCGCTTCAACTCCCTTGCCCGGCAAGGCACGGACACCGACTTCCACCGCGGCGACAGCGCCTACGACCACTACTACACCGACCCCTCCGTCCTCCCCAACTCCTGCCTCGCCCCCCTCTGGCTGCCTCCCTACTACGCCTTCCGCATCGTCCCCGGCGACCTCGGCACGAAGGGCGGTCTGCGCACGGACGCCCGGGCGCGGGTGCTGAGGGAGGACGGCTCGGTCATCCCCGGCCTGTACGCCGCCGGGAACGCCAGCGCGGCGGTCATGGGCCGCAGTTACGCCGGCGCCGGCTCGACGATCGGCCCGGCGATGACCTTCGGCTACATCGCGGCCAGGGATCTCTAGGCGGGTCTGCGGGCGATCAGGAACGCCTGCTGCGTGGACTCCCACTCGTGGCCGGGCTCGCGCACCGTCCTCGAGACCATCGCGAACCCGGCCGCCTCCAGCAGGTCCACGATCGCCTCCGGCCGCCGCCGCTGGAAGTCGAGGATCACGTCATGGCCGAAGGGCCGGTCGTGCCGCTTCGGCTCGTCGCCGACCTGGAAGGCGAGGAGCAGATGGCCGCCCGGGGCCAGGACCCGCCAGAACTCGGCGAAGAGGGCGGGAAGTTTTTCCACAGGGGTGTGGATGGACGAGTACCAGGACACGACCCCCGCGAGCGACCCGTCGGCCGCGTCCAGGTCCAGCATCGACCCCTGCTCGAACCGCAGCCCCGGGTTCTCCCGCCGGGCGATCGCCACCATCGACGCCGACAGGTCGAGCCCGTGGACCGACAGCCCGAGGGAGTCCAGGTACGCGGTCACCCGCCCCGGCCCGCACCCGAGGTCGGCCACCGCGGCGCCCTTGCCCACGAGCTCGGCGAAGGCGTTGATCAGCCCCCGCTCGATCGGCGTCACCGTCAACTCGCCGCGGAAGCGCTCGGCGTAGTCCTCGGCGACGGTGTCGTAGAACGCCCGGGTACTGGTCAGGAAATCGGAGTCGGTCATGCTCCGGGACCCTAGCCACCCCCACTGACAACGGCCTCCCGGCGGAGGCTTGTTGCCCGGCGGACGCCTACTCGCCCTGCCGTCGCGTCAGCCCCATGCCGACTCCCGCCCCCACGGCCGTACCCAGCCCGATCCCCAGGGCCAGCCCGAGTCCGAGGTCGTCGAAGACGTCCATCCCCAGCAGCAGGCCGACAGCCGTGCCGAGCGACAGCCCGACAGATACACAGAGCGCCCAGCGGCTGTCGGCCGTGGATCCGCCGCCCTCTTCGTGTTCATGCTTCCGCACTGATCGTCCCCCTGAAGATCCGTTACGCCATTCCGAACGCTCGCAACACCGCCGCGGTTCCCGCCGCCCCCAGCACCACCACCACGAACGGTGCCCTGCGCCACGCCAGCACACCCCCGACCAGCACCCCGATCGGCCGCGCCCATCCGGCGAAGCCGCCGCCCTCGGTCAGCGCGCCCGTCGCGAGCAGGGCGGTCAGCAGCACGACGGCACCGGCGGAGAGCAGCTCCTGCACGCGTGCGGGCAGCTCCACGCGTCCGTGCAGGGCGGGGCCGACCAGCCGGAAGGCGTACGTCCCGACCGCCAGCGCCAGGATCATGGCGACCGTCGCGCTCATGCCGACCGCCTCCGGCCGAAGACCAACAGTCCCGCCAGGGCCAGCAGCACGGGGACGCCCGCCGGGGCGACGGGAGCCAGGGCCAGCGCCACGCAGGCGCCGAGCACCGCGGATCGTCGTACGGCCGCGTCCCTGCGCAGCGCGGGCAGCACCAGGGCGACGAGGACGGCGGGGAAGGCCGCGTCCAGGCCGTAGCGGGCCGTGTCGCCGAGGGCGTCGCCGGCGAGGGCGCCGGCCAGGACACCGATGTTCCACACGGCGAACAGGCCGAGCCCCGAGACCCAGAACGCCGTACGGCGTCGTACCGGATCGCTCTGGGCGAGGGCGAAGGCGACCGTCTCGTCGGTGACGAGGTGCGCCCCGACGAGCCGGGCCAGCCGGCCCTCGCCGAGGGTGTCGGCCACGGCGAGGCTGAAGGCCGCCGTGCGGGTGTTCAGGAGCAGACCGGTCGCCGCCGCGGCGAGCGGGCCGCCACCGGCGAGCAGCACACCGACCGCGCTGAACTGGGCGGAGCCCGCGTAGACGACGAGGGACATCACCACCGGCACCCACACCGGCAACCCGCCGGCGACGGCGATCGCGCCGAAGGAGACGCCGACGACGCCGCTGGCGAGCCAGACGAGGGAGGCGTCCCGGACCAGATCCGGGGCGAAGGGGAAGCGCGGTGTTCGCTCTGCCGTACGCATGTTCTCTACAGTGGACAGGAGAGGCCTCGTTCGTCAAGGCGAACGTTCGTACCGATGGAGCGAACAGCATGTCCGACAGCCAGCCGCCCGCCCGACTGCCCCTGGAGTGGATCGCCGCCTCGCTGCGGCGGGAACGCGCCCGCGTCGGGCTCTCGCTGTCCGAGCTCGCCAAACGGGCCGGGATCGCGAAGTCGACCTTGTCGCAGCTGGAGGGGGGCGGCGGGAACCCGAGCGTGGAGACGCTGTGGGCGCTGGCGGTGGCGCTGGGGGTCCCGTTCAGTGCCCTGGTGGAGCCGCCGGCGCCGTCGGTGCAGGTCATCCGGGCGGGGCAGGGACCGTCGGTGGCGTCCGAGCAGGCGAACTACGTCGGCGCGCTGCTCTCCTCCAGTCCGCCCGGAGCGCGGCGGGACATCTACCGGATCACCGCGGAGCCCGGCGCGGCCCGTGACTCGGAGCCGCACATCCCCGGTTCGGTCGAACACCTGATCGTGAGCACCGGTCGGGTCAAGGCGGGGCCGAAGGGCGAGGAGGTCGAGCTGGAGCCCGGGGACTACATGGCGTATCGCGGGGATGTGGCGCACTCCTATGAGGCGCTGCTGCCCGGGACGACGTTCGTGCTGGTCATGCAGCACATGTAGGAAAAGGCAGGAGCCCCGTTACCTTGCGGCACGGGGCTCCTTGGGTACTGCACTCAGGTCCGGATCAGAGACTCAGGAGTCTCAGACGGGGGTGACGTTCTCCGCCTGCGGGCCCTTCGGGCCCTGGGTCACGTCGAAGGAGACCTGCTGGTTCTCCTCCAGCGAACGGAAACCGCTCGCGTTGATGGCGGAGTAGTGGACGAAGACGTCCGGGCCGCCGCCCTCCTGGGCGATAAAGCCAAAGCCCTTTTCGGCGTTGAACCACTTCACGGTTCCGGTAGCCATAAGCCCTCCTTGGGCCCAAAGGGTTGCCCTGCTCCAGAACCTGCAAGTGTGAAACGGTGCTGCACAACTGCATACTTCTGAATACGACTAGAGCCCGCGGTCACATGCTCCGCAGGCTCTGTACTGCAAGGGAAACCAAACTGCAACTTGCGGCGAGCCTAGCATGTGACCAGCCGAAAGCAACAGAGGCCAAGATCACGTCACCCGGACGTTTGATCTCGCTCGTGTCGGGTTGACGGTGGGGGTGCCCATCGTACGGCAGCCAACAGGGTCTAGCCTCACGATGTGGACAATTCACGCACCCGGCCGCGCGTCGGCCACATCCAGTTCCTGAACTGCCTGCCCCTGTACTGGGGGCTCGCGAGAACGGGCACACTCCTCGATTTCGAGCTGACGAAGGACACCCCGGAGAAGCTCAGCGAGAAGCTGGTGCGAGGCGATCTCGACATCGGTCCCATCACCCTCGTCGAGTTCCTGCGCAACGCCGACGACCTCGTCGCCTTCCCCGACATCGCCGTCGGCTGCGACGGCCCGGTGATGTCCTGTGTGATCGTCTCGAAGGTCCCGCTGGACGAGTTGGACGGCGCGAGGGTGGCCCTCGGGTCCACCTCCCGTACGTCGGTCCGCCTCGCCCAGCTCCTCCTGGCCGACCGCTACGGCGTACGCCCCGACTACTACACCTGCCCGCCCGACCTCAGCCTGATGATGCAGGAGGCCGAGGCGGCGGTCCTGATCGGCGACGCCGCACTGCGGGCGAACCTGCTCGACGGCCCGAAGTACGGCCTCGAGGTGCATGACCTCGGCGCGCTCTGGAAGCAGTGGACCGGCCTGCCGTTCGTCTTCGCGGTCTGGGCGGCCCGCAAGGACTACCTGGAACGCGAACCGGCGATCACCCGCAAGGTCCACCAGGCCTTCCTCGCCTCCCGGAACCTGTCGCTCGACGAGGTCGGCAAGGTCGCCGAACAGGCGGCACGCTGGGAGGAGTTCGACGAGCAGGTCCTGGAGCGGTACTTCACCACCCTCGACTTCCGCTTCGGGGGACCGCAGCTGGAGGCGGTCGCGGAGTTCGCGCGGCGGGTGGGACCGACGACGGGTTTCGCCGCGGACGTGAAGGTGGAACTGCTCCAGCCGTAGATCGTCGGCGGTGGCCAAAAACCGTGCGTCGAACGCCAGTTGGGATACAGTCCCCGCTGACCGATCTACCACGGGGAGGAACACGTGCGCCGTCACATCGTCGCGCTCCTGGCCGCCACCGCCACCGCCGCCGCACTCGGCGTCGCAGGGGCGCCCTCGGCTTCGGCCGCCGCACTGGTGAAGAGCTGCTCCACATCGGACGGCGGAGCCAGCGGTGGCATGCAGTGGGACTGGAACAGCAAGAAGAGCATGGATGTCGCGCTGATCCTGGCCGACACCGAGGCGGACAGCAACTGGGTCCGCATCCGCCTCGACATCACCACCGGCGAGGGCAACCGCTACACCTACAAGTGGCGCGAACTCCGCGACGGCAACGGCTCCAACAAGACCTGGACGACCACCGCCACGCACGACGACGGCATCGTCAGTGCGCGTGTCCAGGTCGAGGACGTGCACGGGACGAGCCCGCAGTCGACGTGTTACAGCGGCAAGGCGTACAACTCGTACTACTAGGGCACGGATTGCGTGAGGACGGGCCTCGGCGTGATGCCGGGGCCCGTCCGCTTTCCACTGCCCTCGGGCGTTTGGAGACATTGCAGCCGGACGACCCGCGGGGGCTGGGGAGTTACCGCAGGCTGCGGCGGCTCGGGGCCGGTGGCATGGGGCGGGTCCACCTCGCCCGTACGCCCGGTGGCCGGACCGTCGCCGTGAAGGACGTCCGCCCGGATCTGGCGGCGGACGCCGACTTCCGGAGCCGGTTCCGTCATGGGTCGAGATAGCGAAGGCCGTCTCCGGCCGCTACACCGCTCCCGTCGTGGACGCCGACCCCGAGGCGCGACTGCCGTGGCTGGCGACGTCGTACGTGCTCGGCCCGGACCTCACGGACGTGGTCGCCGCGCACGGAGCGCTGCCCGAGCGGACCGTGCGCGCGCTGGCCGCGGGGCTCGCCGCGGCCCTTCAGGAGATCCACGCGGCGGGTCTGATCCACCGCGACCTCAAGCCTTCTGGGGCGAGCCGTGGCAGGTAGCCCTCGCCGGCAACCGACTGCTGGTGTCGAACGGACCGGAGTTCTACGCGCTGGCGGCAGTCTGAGAAACCGAAAGGGCCGCGGGACGGGGATGCATCCCGAGGTCCTTTCGCGTTTCCGGTTTCCGGTCCGCTACATCTACCTCTACATCGGCGTCGTGACGGTCAGGTGCTCCCCGGTGCCCAGGTGCAGCATGCCCTTGCCCGGGGTGATCTGGCCGCCGACCATGCTCCGGTTCGTGCGGATGCCGATCAGCTCGCCCGCCGAACTGTCCTGCGGGGACAGCAGGATGCCGCGGCGGGCCTTCTTCATGTCGACCTGCCAGCCGGAGAAGCCGTCACAGATCTCCTCCTCGTCACCGGCGATGACGACGGCGAGGCCCTCCTCGACACCGCGCTCCACGATGCGCTTGAAGATGTCCTCGGCGTCGCAGTCGTCGTGCACCTCCGCGTCGTCGACGAGGGTGACGATCGGCTGCTCGGGGCTGGCCGAGCCGATGAGCTCCTCCATCTCGTCCTCGTCGATGTCCCGGCCCGTGAAGACCTTCAGGACACCTTCCTGCCCCTCCAGTTCACGCAGCGGGGACGGACGCGGGGCGGCGAGGATCAGCCGTACGCCCTGGGCGAGACAGGACCGCGCGATGTTCAGCAGCACCGTGCTGCGTCCGGACTTCGCGGGGCCGCCGATCACGAACGCCGGGACGCCCTGGGAGAGATCGGGGCCGAAGGCGGTCAGCTCGTCGCCGCCGACACCCACCAGGGACCAGAGCGGCGAGGCGCTCGTCGCCGGGTCGCGCATCGCCCAGGCGTCGGCGAAGGAGATCCGGCTGGGCAGCACGTCCACCCGGAACGGGCGGCGCGAGCGCGGCAGTTCGGCGTCCCGCGCGGCCGCGGCCTCGCCGATCGCGACGAGCGCCGCGGCCTGGCCCTGACCGGTGGTGTCCTCGGCCAGCAGCGCGAACTGGGTCTCCGTGGCCGTCTCGCTGGCGTACCCGCGGCCGGGCGGGATCTCCTCGGGGATCTTGCGGGCGTTGATGTCCAGCATCGAGAAGTCGCCGCGGTCCGCCAGCCGCAGACCGTACTTGTCCTCGGTCAGCGAGGAGATCCGCCCCGTCAGCAGCTGGCGGTCGCCGGTGATCACCAGATGCAGGCCGACGCTCGCGCCCTCCCGCATCAGCGCCATCACCTGGTCGGTGAGGTCACCGTGGTTGTACTCGCCGAGGGTGGGCAGCCAGCCCTCCCAGCGGTCGAGCAGCACCACGATGTGCGGCAGCCGCTCGTCCTCGGCGGCGAACGAACGCTGCTCGCCGATGTCGGCGTAACCCTTCTCCGCCAACAGCTCCTGGCGTCGGTTGAGTTCACCGGTCAGCCGGCTGAAGAGCCGGATGACGCGCTCCTGCTGGTTACGGCTGACCACCGCACCGCAGTGCGGCAGGCTGGTCAGCGCGTTCAGGGCGCCGTTTCCGCAGTCGATGCCGTACAGATGGACATCGGCGCTGGACAGCGTGCGGGCCAGGGAACCGGCGATCGTCCGCAGCACCTGCGAGCGGCCGCTGCGCGGGGCGCCGGCGACCAGCAGGTGCCCGAAGGTGGAGAAGTCGACGACGACCGGGCGGCGGGCCTGGTCGGACGGCAGGTCCTCGATACCGTACGGCGCCGCCGGCAGCGACCCCCGGCCCTGCACCGCGGGAATCTCGTCCAGCAGCAGCATCTCGTCCAGAGCGGGCAGCCACGGGGAGTGCTGGGCCGGGATGCCCAGCGCCTGGTTGGCCTCCCTTACGGCGTCCACCAGCACCTTGAGGTCGGTGATCTCGTCGTCCTCACGCGCCTCGGACTTGGGCTTGCTGAGCCCGGCCCGGCCCAGGTCCTGCCAGGCCAGCTGACCGGCCCACGGCGCGAGCGCGGCGGGATCGGCGGCACCCGGACGGCGGCCACCGACACGGCCCGACTGGAAGGGGACGAGGGAGGCGTGGCCGAGCCGGACGTACGCGCGACCGGGGGTGCTCTTGGCGATGTGCCCGGCGTCGGGCGCGTCGATGACGTCGGTCGACTCACCGGCGTCGGTCACGCGCAGCGCGATCCGCAGGTTGGTGTTGGCGCGGATCTCGGGCGACACGACACCGCTGGGCCGCTGGGTGGCCAGCAGGAGGTGGATGCCGAGAGAACGGCCTCGCTGGGCGATGTTGACCAGGCCGGTGACGAAGTCGGGCAGGTCACGGACCATGGACGCGAACTCGTCGATGACGATGAGCAGTCGGGGCACATGCGCGTGGGACGGGTCCCGGCGCACCAGGTCCTGGTAGTCCTCGATGTCCTTGGCGTCGGCGGCGGCGAGGATGTGCTCGCGCCGCTTCAGCTCCGCGCCCAGCGACTCCAGGGCACGCTCGACGAGATGGGCGTCGAGGTCGGTGACCATGCCGACGGTGTGCGGGAGCTTGACGCAGTCCTTGAACGCGGATCCGCCCTTGTAGTCGACGAGGACGAACGTCATGTTCTCGGGGGTGTTGGCGACCGCGAGCGCGGCCACGATCGTCTGCAGCAGCTCCGACTTACCGGAACCGGTCGTACCGGCGATGAGTCCGTGCGGGCCGTCGCGCCGCAGGTCGATGCCGAAGGGACCGTCGTACGACTCGCCGATGACCGCCATGGTGGACTGCCCGCCCATGCGCCAGCGCGCGGCGATGTCGTCACGCGTCGGCGGCTCCAGCTGGAGCACGTCGAGGAGCCGGCTGGAGGACGGGAGCGCGGAGTCCTCGGTCTCGCCGCTGATGTCCCGCAGCGGCGACAGCGACCGGGACAGCCGTGCGCACCAGGCGGCGGAGACGAAGTCGGGCCGGACGTCGGTCCTGCGGCGGGAGCCGGTCTGCTCGACCCGCAGCCGCAGTTCGAGAGCCTGCTCGGTGTCCTGCCGGTCCTGCCGGGCGCCCTGGTGCCAGGCCTGGAAGGAGGGGAAGCCGCCGGCCGCGGTCTGCGGCACGCCCATCACCGACGCGGCGGCGGTCTCCTCGAGGCGCCGCGGCTCGGCGACGACGTACGCCTGGCACTCGCCGGGCAGGAACCGCTCCTCCTCGTCCAGACAGATCGCGTAGATGGCCACGGCCGGGCCCTCCCGCAGCAGCCGTACGACACCCGGCATCGACCGCAGCCGCCGCGACCCGTCCCATACGACGACAATGTCGGGGTCGGAGAACGCGGGACCGCCGCCGCTGCTGTTGTTCTCCTTGAGGGCCTTCTGCCGGGCGTCGAGCAGCTGGGTCAGCTCGCCGACGCGCGCGCCGACGGTCTCGGCGTCCGTCCCGATCAGGACGTTGACGTCCTGGCCGCTCGCCGGGCGGGCGTGCGGCAGCCAGCGCACCCAGTCCCAGCGCGGGTGCGCCTCGTTCTCGGTGAGCACATAGAACTGCACGTCCATCGGGCTGTGCAGCACGGCGGTCTGGGCGACGGCCCACCGCCCGAGCGCCTGGGCGGAGTCACCGGGCCCGGCGATACCGACGACCCCGAGGTCCCGCAGCGGCAGCGCGACGGGCGAGTCCTGGATCTTCCAGGTGACCTGACGCTTGTGCTCGTCCTGCTCGGGGTCGTCGAGGACGACCTCGGAGCGGACCCGGCCGGTGCCCACGCGCAGGAGCAGATGGTCGGCGTCGGTGCGCCGCCGCTCCCACAGCCGGGTACGCGGCCCGGTGCCGAAGGCCAGCACGGCGGCCGGGTCGGGGATGTCCCTGCGCCGGTCGAGCCGCTCCAGACGCAGCGCGTCCTCGGCGTCCTTCTCGATCCGCTCCTTGGTCTCCTTGTACTCCTTGACCTGCTTCGCATGGGACTTGCGCCCGTGCTTCTTGTCCATGAAGTAGTTGCCGAAGAGCATCAGAGGGCTCATCAGCGCCATGATCATGTAGTACCAGCGGCCGAAGATCATGACCGAGACCACGGCACCGACCAGCGGGAACAGCGCCATCAGCCAGGGCAGCGGCCGAGCCTCGTACTCCCTGGGCGGAGAGGGCAGCCGGAACTGTGTCTTGCGCTCCGCCGGGCGCAGCCGAGGAGGCCGGTTGTAGTCGAGCCCGGCGCCGTCCTCCGACCACTTCAGGGCCGCGTTCGGCGGACTGTAGCCGTCGATCTCCAACAGGGTGTTGCCGAGGGCGAGTTGGGACCCGAGGGGCCAGGAGCCGCCGTCGAAGTCCTCCCCGTCGAGACGGGGACGGTCGCCGTCGTTGTCTTCGGCTTCGTCCTTCTTCTTGGACGCGTCCTTCTTGTCGACGCCGTGCAGGGTGACATCGCACGTGCCGTCGATGGCGATGGACAAGGTGGCCGCGCGCGCGGCGAGTTCGGGATCCTCGATCCGCAAGGTCGCGGCCGGACCGCTGCCGATGTCGTACCGCCCCACGCCGAGCCGGTGCACGGCGCCCGCGGCAGGGCCGCCGGCCACCCGGAACTCGACGATCCCCGTCGGCTCACCGAGCAGACAGCCGGCCGGGTCGTGCAGGCTGACGACGGCGCCCTCGCGCAGCGCGGAACCGACGATGTTCGCGGCGGGGTCGAGGGGGTAGCCGTCGACGTACGCCAGCGGTGCGCCCCCGGGGTTCGCCTGCCCGCCGACGTGTCCGCCGATGGGGATGATCTGCGCGCCGCCGTCGAGACCGACGTGTCGCGCCAGCTCCCGGGTGATGTCGCCGACCGACGACTCCGGATCGGCGTCGAGCACCACGTCGGCGCTGGCCCCGCCGATCGGGTCGACGACGGTCAGACTCAGGCGCACGTTCGTCCTCCTCGCTGGGCTGAGGCCGCCCCCGCAACGCTGAACACAAGGTGAGTGAACACAGTGGGAGTGACCTTAACCGGCGCTCCTTTCCCCTGCGCAACGGGCTGCACACGGGCTTCACAGGACTGGAACGCTCCCGGGATGTGCAGTGGTTCACGCTTCTGTTGCCGGACGTCCCTGTCATCCCAACAGCCCCACCCGTAAGATCTTTGCTCATGCGGACGGCCGGTGATGTCCGGCCCGATCGCATCAGTCAAGCCACGGGGATGGCCCTGCGGCGACCGCAACGGGAGGGAGAGCCGTCATGGCCAAGGACACAGACCTTACTTATTCCGAGATGGAGAAGAAGGCCAACGACCTCATCAAGGCGATGGGCGACATGGAAGACATGTTGAAGTCCATCGAAAAGGGTGTCGAGGAGCTCGTCGCCAACGGCTTCACCACCACGAAGGCCTCCGGCGCCTACGACGAGTCCATCAAGGACTTCACCAAGGGCGCGGCGAAGACCGTCAAGGGTCTGGAGGGTCTGTCCAAGTTCCTCACCAACGCGAAGAAGGCGTACGAGGACCTGGACGACCAGCTGGCGAAGAGCGCCAAGGGCTGAACCCGCCACGGGCGGCACACCCCGGTGCGACGGGACATGAACGTCCTGTCGCACCGGGCTGTCTGTCGCCGGGCAGTTTTCAACGGGGTGCCGGCTCGGGCCGGCGGATCGACATGATGGGGGCGCCGTGGCGGGCGAGAGCGATCAGCGGCTCGACCTTGAAGTGATCAAGGAAATGGGCAAAGGGCTCGGCAACATCAAGAAGGCGTTCGACGGCCTGGAGGATCTGGGCGGCAAGTACGAGGACGACTTCGGGAACGGCGATCTCGCCGACAAGTTCGGGGACTTCGCCGACAACTGGAAGCTCAGCCGCAAGAGGCTGACGGAGGAGATCGACGTGCTGGCCCAGATAGCCAAGGCCGCGGGGCAGGCGTACGAGGACATCGACCATCAGTTGGCCCAGGCACTTCGTGATGCCCAGGATCCGAAGAAGGGGAACTGACCGATGGCTGGACGCCCACGCGACTGGCACCCGGTCGCGGACAGTGACCCCATACCCGGAGACGCCGACCGCATGGCGTCCCTGGGCAAGACGCTGCGCAAGACGGCCGACGAGGTCGAACGGCAGATCCGCAATCTGAAGGCCGTGGCCGAGGTCGACGCCTGGGACAGCAAGGCCGGCAGGGAATTCCGCGAAAAGGCCTCGGGGAACGTCAAGAAGCTCGAGGCGGTTTTCAAGAGGTACGACACCGCCGCCACGGCGATCGGCAGCCGGGTCGACGAAGTGGGCGGTGGATACCAGGACAAGGTGACCGCCGGCGCGAAGAACTACGCCTCCGACCTCAACCGCGCCCAGGAGATCGCCGACGCCGCCCTCAAGGACGCGAAGGAAGCCGACGAACGCAAGAGCGCGTCGCAGAAGAGCCTCGACGGCCTGTCCGGCAAGGACCGCAAGAAAGAGGACGTCGACAAGGACCGCAAGGACCTGGAGGCGAAGCACAAAGCGGCCGGTGACGAGATCGAGGCCGCACGGGAGAAGATCAACGAGGCCAAGAAGATCCGTGACGCCGCCGCCAAGCGCGCACGGGAGTCCCTGGACGCGGTCATCAACCATGACTCCCTGAAGGACGGGTTCTGGGAGACCCTGACCGACAGCATCGCGGAGATCACCTCCTGGGTCGCCACGGTATGCGGCATCCTCTCGCTGATCGTCGGCTGGATCCCGGTGATCGGGCAGGCCCTGGCCGGGGTGCTGGGCGCCATCGCCATGATCGCGACCCTCATCAACTTCATCGCCACGCTCGTCCAGGTCGCCCAGGGCAACGCCGACTGGATGGATGTCGGAATGGCGGCCCTCGGATTCCTGATGATGGGTGTCGGAAAGGGCTTCTCAAAGATCGCGGGCAAGTTCGCGAAGGGGACGCTGGGAAGGCTCGGCAAGGCCGGAGTCGCGCGCACCGCACGTCAGGTCAGCCGGGCCAACAAGAATCTGCGGCGGGCCGCCGGGAAGGACTTGAAGCTCGGAAAGGGCGATATTCTGAAGTCGCTCAAGGAGCCCTTCACGGAGCCTTTCTCGAAGGCCGCGTGGGCGAAGAACCTGAAGACACTGAAGCCCGGCGGTGGAAACTGGGCCGCGGCCAAGAACGAATTGGGTCTGCGTGGTGGGGGAAGTGCGCTCAAGGGGCTCCCCAAGTCATTCTCCATGGCCGATCCCGGCGTCGCGTCCGACCTGAAATCGATCAAAATGGGAACCGCGGCCCTGGGCAGTCAATTCGATGCCAACGCCATCAATCAGATCTCCAAGTCGGCCAGCCGTCTGTCCATCGTCGGGGCCGGTATTACCCTGGGCGGGCTGGGCCTGGACGGAAACCTTCAGAAGATGGTCGGTATCGGTGGCTGAGCCCCTGCTCGACGGAGCGTCCACACCCGCACGAAAGGACCGAGCATGACCGCACCGGACGATCCGGCCCCGCTGGACGAGACTTTCGAGTGCACCTTCGAGTTCCAGCCCGGCTGGATCGATCTGACGCTGCGCGAAGGCACCAAGGCCGAGGCCAAGGCGCTGGCCACCGAGGTCGTGAACCGGCTGAACCCGCTCGGTCTGGAGATCGAGAAGAGCGCGGTCTTCGACGACATGGTCGAGCGGGCCGTCGACCTCAACGACGACGTGCCCACCCTCGCGGCGGCGTACTACTCCGAGGCGGGGGAGGCCCTGGCCAACCTCATGGTCGACTCCTACGGCGACGAGGGCGTGCCGCGTCCCGGCGCGGACGAGGTCATCCCGCTGCTCCTGGAGTGGGGAAACGCACAGGTCACAGGCACCCCCGAGATCACCCACCTCGAACTGGCCGCCGGACCCGCCGTACGCATCCAGGCCATGCTCCAGGCCAAGCGCATGCTCGGCTTCGGCCGGAAGCTGACCGAATTCATCAAGTACGCCGTCTTCCCGCCCGACATGCAGAGTCTCATCGTCGTCACGGTGACCTGGGAGAAGATCGCCGTCACCGAGCAGATCGCCGAGCTGGCCGACGAGGCGGTCCGCACGATGCGGATCACCCCGCTGCCGACGGGCCCCACCGACGGGGGTACGGCATGAGGACGGCCGACCAGTTCTCCTCGGCACCCACGGACTACAACGTCGTCGTCCCGGACGGCTGGTTCCAGCTCTCCCTCGACCCGGAGGAGCGCGACCGGGGCATCATCGCCCTCGCTGAGCTGACGTTCCGCGGCCAGGACAACGCCCCGCTGCTGAAGAAGCAGTTCATGCAGGACCTCCAGCGCAAGGCGAAGGACGCCTACCAGGTCGGCGGCACGGAGCTCTACCTCTCCACGATGGCCGTCGGCCCCGTCCCCCTCGCGTCCTCGCTGCTCATCAGCGTTCCGGGCCCCGACGAGTGGCCCGAGACCTCGGACGCCGAGGCACTGGCCGAGCACCTCGCCGACCGGAGCCGCGCGAACAACGGCGAGATCGGTGTGGTGGACCTGGCCGCCGCCGGCAAGGCGGTACGTCAACGCCGTCGCGAAGTGGCCGACCCCGCACGCCAGTTGGGCAACACCCTGCCGACCACCACCCTCACGTACTACGTGCCGATCCCGACCACCACACGCTGGCTGCTGCTGAACTTCTCCACGCCCATCGATCAGCTCGCCGACCAGATGGTGGAGCTGTTCGACACGGTCGCGGGGACGCTGCACTGGAAGTGAGCGGGGATGAGTGAGCCGGAGGCGGAGTTCCGTGTCCGGGACGGGTTCATGTTCGCCGCAGTGGCGCTGTCCCTGATCGCCCTCGGTTTCGTCTTCGTCGTGACCATGGGCGCTTGGAAGTGGTTCGTACGAACCTCGGCTCCGACAGTGCTCAACTGGCCCGGCGGAACATGGGGATTCGGCGTGGCTTGCGGCCTGCTCGTGGTCTTCGGCTCACTCGGCGCCTGGCGGTCCTTGGAGCGACCCCGAGGCGCGTCGCTGCCGGCGCGCGCGGGACGCGTGGCCGGCCTCATGGTGTGCGTCGGCGCGGCATTCGGCGCGGTGCTGTACATCGTCGCTTCCCTGCCCGGCAGGAACTGCCCTTCGTACCGTGACGGTTGCGAGTACATCCCGGGGACGGGCAGCGCGCTCGTCACCTGCCTGGGCACTGCGGCGCTTGTGGGCTACGCGGTGTATCGGGTCGGCAGCGCGCGCGCCGAGCGGCGCCAGGAGCGGGAGCGGGAGCGGCTGCGGAAGCTGCGTAAGAAGGGGAAGGGGAAGAGCCGGGCGGCGCGGCGGGGGTAGCGGGGCCGCGCTAGGCGACGACCTACGGTGTTCGCTGCCGACGGTTGTGGATGACCAGGGCGCAGGCGAGCGCTGCCATCGCCACGACAGTGCCGAGCAGCCCGACGGCCCAGAGCCAGGGAAAGTTCCGGAACACCCAACTGGGCGGTGTGTCACGTCTCTTGCCCCACTTTCCGGTGTTCTGGGCATTGAAGACGAGGGCCACGTAGGGCACGAGTGCAGCCAGGCTGACGATGGCTGCCCCGGTACTGAGCACGGTGCTCCCCGGATGCTCCCGCCAGGACCTCCACCGCATCCGGCTCAGACAGAACAGCGACAGGGCGAGCACACACGGCCCGGCCACGCCGACGCAGCCCGCGAAGCCGTACGCACCGCCAGGCCAGGACCTGGCGGCCCACTGCCATGTGCCGTCGCCCCAGAGCCGGTCAAGGACGGCCAACAGGACGATGATCGCCGCAAAGCCGAGAAACAGCAGACAGCCGAAAGCCCATTCGCCCTTCTTCTCAGCCCTGGCGACGGAGCCCGGTTTTCCGGGCCGCCGTTCGTAGTGCAGAGCGGGTGCGGATGCTCTGCGGCGTCGGGGCTTGGTGGACCCTGCCATGTCTGTGTCTCCGTGTGGCTTACGTCTTGAGCAACGGCGATTCGAAGCTGGTGAGTTCAGCAATCTGCCGAAGGATCTCGCGGTACTGCTCTCGTCGCCCCACCGCCGTGGTACTCAGCATCAGGACTGCTATCCGTTTGCAGTCAGGGTGAGGGAGGTATGCGTAGATCTGGAGCAGTGGGGTCGGCGGGAGGCCGGATTCAGGAGTCGGCGTGCGTACGGTCTCACTCATCGACGCGGGGCCGCTGGGCAAGTCCATGTACTCGATGTGAGCGTGCTCCTCAACTGTGGCAACTGCCCGTGCCGCGCTCACCGACCGCGGGGCCCAGGCGATGTCTCGCCAGGACACGGTGAACAGCGAGTGGAGAATTGCGCCGCTGTCCCCCTGTACGTCGTCGCGATGCACTCCGAGGGAGCAATGAACCGTGCCCACTTCGCGCAGCGCACGCAGGAGTTGCTGGCCCGATGCCAGCTGACCGATGAACTGTTGGCGGGTAATGCCGTCCGGAATGCTTTCGACCAATGGAGCGAGTGCTTCCCGGAGCCGTTCCGCCTCGGCGGAAGCAGGCGAGGCGAGGAGAACGTCGATGGGCAACTCGGTGAAACCGCCGGGTACGGCGAACCAGATGCCGGTACTGGGGTCAGTGACGGAATCGGCGACGATGACGCGAGAGGTCATGTTTTTTCCGGAAGATCGGGGAGTCGGTGGATCAGGAGCTAGCCGGGCGGACTCCTGCGCGGCGACCACGTTCGATGTCTTCGGCGGTGGCTCCCCACTCGGCGACGGAATGGCGCCCTCCGTTCGCCCCGGTCTGCTGGCTGAGAAAGCGGAAGCGGCGTGGCGCCGATCCATCGGGACTGGACGCAGCGATCACGCCGATGAAACGGGGATCTCCCGCGAGCCACACCACACGGATCTCGGTCTTCAGCTCAGGCGTTGCCCGAGGGGCCATACGGCGGTGCCACCAGCCCACACCCCAGTGCCGGGGGAACACCATGGGAAGCCGTTCTTCCGGACGGGCCGGGTTCGGGAACTCGAACCACCCGTATTGCCTGCCGACGACATCGGTCCGGTCTGTCAGCCCATGTGTGGTGTCGGCCAGAAGGAGCCACGGGTACTCCTCCAGGACATGCTTCATCCGGAAGATGGCAGGAAAGACAAACAGCTGGATGAATGCCCGGTAGAAGCTGTAGATCAGGAACGGCACGAACAGAATCGTGTAGCCGGGCGACAGATACACCACCAGTACTGCCAGCAAGGCGACCCACAGAGCGATCCAGCCGAGGAGAGCGACTGCGTTCGCTGCCAACTGCTTCGACCAAGCACGCCGGGTCGGCGGGTGCTCCCATGCGACGGAATGGTCTGTGGGGTTCATATGAATTCTCTCTAGTCCTCTGAATCAGAACACGTACTGCGCGAGGTCGATCAGGGCGCCGCCGTCCAAGATGCTCCGTGCGCCGTCGATGCCGGTGCTGGAGTCCTTCGCGCCGTCGTTGTCCAGTGCGTCCACTGCGCTGGAGACGAGACCGTACCCGGCAGTCACGACGCCGAGTGAAGCCGAGGTGATCTCGACGACTTCACCGACCTTGGCGGAATTGCTTGCCCCGCGTACGACGAGGTCCAAGGTGGTGTTACCGAGACCGGCGATGGCCTTGGCCTCGCTCATTGTCTTGGTGCCCAGCGTCGTCATGACTCGCCCGAGGGTCACTGCCTCTTCGCTGGCGCGGAGCGCACTCATCGTCCCCCGTACCCCGATGCCCACGGCAGCGACGCCCGGAACGGCTCCCAGGATGTCGCCACCGACGCTGACGAGGTTCCCCCAGAAGTCGGAGTCGAGCTCACCGTTGAGGAAGCCGTCTTTGAGGGAGGCCAGAACTTCGGAGTCAGACAGCCGCATGGTGAGTGCGGAGGCGCTCAGCGCGGCCGCAGCGAGGAGCAGGACGGCGGCGGCCGTGCCACCCGTGGCCACGAACAGCGCCACCAGCCCGATGACGCCGGCGGTGAAGCTCAGGATGTCGGGGAGGTTCTCGGTGAACCATTCGCCGAGTTCGTCGAGCCAGCCAGGCTCCTGAGGAGCTAGCTTGTCGGTGGCGCCCCGGATCTTCCGCGCGCGATATTGAGCCTTCTCCTCGTGCTCCTCGGCGAGTGACTTCGCCCGGCCGATGATCTTGTCAAGCTCGGCCTGGGCTTCCTCCATCGCGGTGTTCGCCTTGGTCAGGCTCTTCTTGGCCTCGTCCTGACGATTGCCCTTGCCGTCGAGGTCGGGGTTGCTCTTTGCTGTATCGGCGTGCCCCTTCGCGGCGTCAACGGCATCCTGCGCGGCCTTGGCTTCTTCCTCCAGCTTCTTGGCTCGGCGCTGGAAGTCGTCGAGTTCGCCCTCCCAGCGGGCCAGCTGTCGGGCGGCTTTGCGGATGGAGCGAGCGGCGTTCTTCAGATTGAGCTGAAGCGGCCCGCCCTCAAGCTGCTCGCGGAAGGCGACAGCGGCGTCGCCCTTCCAGTAGCTGCCTTCCATAAGCTTGGTGACGAGCTCATGAGTGTCTTCCAAAGTCTTGGCACACGTCGACAGCTTCTTGTGCAAGTCGCGCACGGTATCGGTTGTGCCAGGGGTCGGGTTGAAGCCGAGGTGGGGGTAGTTGGGATTCGGAATGGACGGAGAGGACTTGAGGCCTTGGGGCAGCTTGGCGTTTCGTGCGGCATCCGAGTTGGCATAGGGAGACTGGTCCAGGCTTGGTTGCTCCAGGCCGGGCGTTTCCGTCACTTCGTGCCCTCCGAATTGCCTTTCTTGGCCTTCTCCAGAGCCGCTTCCAACGCCTTGTCCACTTCTTCGTAGCTGGCCTTGTTCTGGCCGATGATCTTTGCAAGATCCTCGGTCTGCGAGCCAATCTCCTCGGTGCCGTACTTCCAGTCCTCCTGGAATTCCTCACACGCTGAGTCCAGATCATCCGTGCCCAGACCTGTGACGGTGGCGTCGCTCAGTGCTTTGCGTAGCCCCTTCAAGGAGTCACTTGATTTATTCAAGAGCTTCATGAAGTGGGCGAGTTCGCCATGGTTCACGGCGAGCTGCTCAGCCATGTGCGGGTGTCCTTTTCCGTTCAGAGTTGGGTCCGTGAGGTGGCGACGCTATCCAGACCTATCGGTTGACGGCCTGGATCTCCTGGACGGTGACGGCCTGTTCGTTGCCGAACGTGCCGTTGGGGAGGTCGCCGCCAGCGCCGCCCGTGCCGGTCCAGGCGATTTCCCAGGTGATGGTCGCGCGGAGCTTGTAGGTGCCGTCGCCCGAGGAGCGGAGGTACTTGAGGCCGCAGGGCGGAGTCTCGTCGGACTTGCCCTTGGCGTAGGGCTCGCCGATGGAACCGTCGGCGTTGATGGTGCACTCACCGGAGGCCGGGTAGGTCTGGGCGTCCTTGGTGCCCGGCTCCAGCTTCAGGGACACCGGCTTCGCGGTGGTCGTGGCCTGGACGTTGAAGCCGGGGACGTTGAGGGCCGCCGTCGCCTGGACCTCGTCGAAGACGGCCTTGTCGAGCCACGCCCAGGTCGGCAGGTTCACCTTGGTGATGGCCTCGGGCGCGAGGGTGACCTTGGTGTCGGGCAACTCCATGTGCTGGTACGCGAGCGCCGCGAGGATCTCCGGGGTGATCGCCTCCTCGTACTGGGGCGGCGGGGCTTCGCCGTTGTCGACCCAGAAGGGGATGTCGTTGCACGAGCCCCGTTTGAGGATGTCCGGCTCGTCGGGGTTCTCGACCGCGGCCCAGAACATCCCCTCGCCGTCCTTGTCGACGTTGTAGTCCTTGTAACCAGGGGTGTCGGTCCAGCCGAAGTCGTCCTCGTAGTGGCGCCGCACATCATTCAGCGCCGCGCCTGCGTGGCCGCCCATGCCAGGGGTGTTCATCTGGCTTTCGATGTTTTCGGACATCTTCTTCTTGAAGTCCTTGGCACCGAGGTAGGGGGCGTACCAGCAGGGCGGGGGCGTCCAGTTGACGTCGGAGGACGTCACGTTGCCGGTGCCGCCGCCCTTGGCGACGGAACCGGAGTATTGGATTTTTGCGGCGGAGTAGATGGTTTTGCCGTTGCCGCCGCCCGACTGTTCTGTGGACGCGCCCTCGTCCTTGCCTGTCGGCCCTGCCGCGTAGGCAGGTTCCGTGAGGACGAGGATGCCGAGAGCCAGGAACAGGGCCGCGGTACCGAGCCGCATGGGTCGCGATTCGCTCACTGGCACTTCGCCGCCTTGGTCTGGACGTACACCTTCGATGCTCGCCACAGACCGTCGGCCGTGGGCGCCTTGGACATGATGATCTTGAAGTGGTCGAAGTCCGCGAGACTGGGCTTGGTTTTCAGCACCTTCCCCGTCTTGATCTCTTTGCCGTAGAACTTGCTCGAGTCCACGCAGAACGCCACCTCTACAGCCTGGCTGTTCGTGGTGGACCGGGTGTTGACGTCGTAGTGGCGCTCCGTGCCGGTTGCCGTCCAGCCGCCCTTGATCCAGGAGTTGATCTGGGTCTCCGCATAGTGAAGCCCGTCACCTGTGGCGTACGTGACGACGGCTGCGTCCTTGGTCGTGCGTTCGCCGATGCCCCGGTAAATGGCGCGGAGGAAGTTCGCGGCATCTTCCATCGCCTCCGCCTCGTTCTTGTCTTTCGGCTTGTCCCAGTCAAAGACCATGGTCAGATCCATGTCCTTGGGCAGCGACACATCCACGCCGTCCGGCTTGTCCTCCGCCGGTGCCCCCGAGGCCGATGCCGAGGCCTTCGGTGACTCCGATCCCTGGCCGGCGCCTGCGATCTTGTCGTTGTCGCTGGCGTCGTCGTCCCCGCTACCGCAGGCGGTCAACAGCAGTGCCGCCGTCGCCGCCAGCGCGGCAGCAACGGGCAAAGAGCGGCGCTTCACAGTGAACTCCCCGTGAGAAATAAGTTCAGTCAAGAGGTCTGACGGTATCGGTGGGGTTCCGGGTTTCGCCACAGCGAACTTGCCTGTGAACGGGGGCAATTCCGGTCGTATGGGGGCGCTTGTGGATGTGACCTGTGTCCTGATCGTGCCCGAACGGGCGACGCCCTCGGACGCGTTGAAGAGGGCGTCCGAGGGTGTCGGGGTGGCGATGCGTTTCGCTTTGCTATCGCCGGGCTCTGCATCTCGGGCACGCGCACGGGGGATACGCCGACGTGCGTGGCAGTGGCTCCGCCCGTCCGCCGGCCAGGATCTCGAGCTTGCCCCGGTCCTCGGTCACCGTGCCTTCGGCGTCGAGTTTGTAGACGCGCAGGGTGAGGCGGGAGCGGCGGCGCGTGCTGTCGATGAGATCGAGTACGTCCGTCTGGGGCGGGTAGTACACGGCGCACTCCGGGCACGCGTACACGTTGAAGCCGGGGCCCGTCGGGGCGTGGACCTCGTGGATCAGGACCGGTTGCTCCGTGGTGCGTTCGCAGCGGGCGCACATGCGGAGCGCTGGGCGGGTCATCGGGTGGCCGCCGGGAGTCGTACGCCGTGGATATGGGTCGGGCCTACGTCGATGCCGAGGGTGGCCAGGTAGGCGGCGCGGCGGCGTGCGCGTTGGAGGCGGGGAGCCGGCGGGGTGGGGATGTAGCGCAGGGGTGGCGGGGTGCCGAGGCGGTGGCGGCCTCGCGGGCGTGGGGTGCAGAGGGTCAGGATCCAGGCGAGGGTCCGGACGGTAAGGTCCAGCATGTTGACGCTCCTTCGAAGCGTTGGCCATGCCCCGGGACGGCTCCACCCGTCGCCGGGGTCTCTTTCTGTAATAAGCACGGTACAGGGTGCAGCTGGGTGGCGTATAGCAGTTAGGCGCACTCCATGGAGACGTGCAGCTGAGCTCTGTCGTACGTTGTTCGATATGACGCCAGAGCCCGGTCAATCGCCGATCGATCCCAACAAGATCGCGTACGTCTACATGCAGATGGCTGACCACATCGCCGACCGGATCGCCAAGGGAGAGCTCCGGCCTGGTGCGCGACTCCCTGGAGAGCGTGATTTGGCCGTGGAGTACGGCGTGGCCCACCTCACTGCTCGCCGCGCCACCCGTGAACTCCGCGAACGCGGCCTCGTCGTCACCCTCCCCGCCAAGGGCACGTTCGTCGCGTACCCCGCTGAGCCGGACGGCCCCGCAGACAACGAAGGTGGTCAGTGATGGTCGTGTGTCCGGGGTGCGGCAGCACCGAGGTGGCGACGGTTTCGCAGGCCCGCAGCGGTAAGGGCGCGATGCGTGACGATCTGTTCGGTCGGCTGGCGCCAGGGCCGGACAAGACCGGCGACGGATGGGTGCACTTCCTGGAGGGCATGGTGCTGACCGGGATCGGTATCGCCCTCGCGTACACGGGAGTTCAGCAGGACAAGCCCCTGTACATGGGCGGCGGTGCGCTGCTCGCTCTCGTCTGCTTCCTGGGGACCTTCGTGGTCGTTCGCGACGACCGGCGGGAGAAGGCCGCTGCCGAGGCCGGGATTCCACGCGCGGAGCGGCTGTGGCGGCCCGCCCACTACTGCTACGGCTGCACCTCGGTGTTCTGCCCGGGCGGCACCCCGTGGCAGGGGCTGCTCACCCCGGAGCAGTTCAAGAAGCTGGTGTGGACCGAGGCGGGTTACGCCGACCAGCTCGTGGTGGGGGACAAGGCGAAGGACGCGGAAATCCCGGCCGGTGTGTTGCCGGCGCGGAACTGACTCGGCGCGGCTTCCTCGGGGGCGGGGCGCGCCACAGCGCGTCAGTGCTACTGGAGGCTGACCTTGTGCTCATGCATGGGATTCGCAGGGCAGCTGAAGATGTTCAGTGATCCGCCCCTGCCCACCGTCACTTGCGTGGGGGCGTTCGCTCCATGCGCGCAGATGAGTTTCCGATCCTCCAACGGAACCCAACTGTTCGTACCACTCCACTCGGTGGAGCCGATGGTCAGTAGAAGTGCCATGGGTGTCCCGCACGAGCAGAGTGTCGGATGCGGGCCGGTCACACCCCAGGTTGCGTAGCCTCCCACTTTCCACCCCGGCGCGATGGAATGGTCTCCGTCGTAGGTGAGGAAGTGCCCCTTTTTCGCGGACTCTTCGTCGGTCTGTTCCTCGGCTTCCTCTTCCCATTCCTCGATACGCACCCGCAGGTCTTCGGGCAGAAGCTCGCTGAATTCGTGCTCCAACACCTGCTCCGGGTCAAGGGTGCACGGTTCGGGCACATAATCGGCATCGCCAACCACTTGTGGGAGCGGCGGGTGCAGCAGAGGAGTGCACTCGGATGCCGTGCGCCACAAAAGGGTGAGGCCGGGAGTGGCTTGTTGGCCGTGGGCGCTGAACGGGCACCACAAGACGTGAAGAAGGTCCCGCCCATCGGGAGCGATGAGGTCGGGAATGTCTTTGGCGAAGAGTTGGGCCACAGCCAGAAGGGGAACGGCGTCGGTCTCGCCGAGGCCGGGCGCCGTGTGCTCGGTCTCAAGAGACGCCAGTAGCTCCAGCTCCTCGGCCGAGGGGCCGACGTCGGGGGCGCGGCTCCATGCTTCGTCGAGGATTCGGCGGTGGCGATGGATGTCGGCCACACGTCGGCCCACGTCTCGTTTGTGTGCTGTTCGGCACGTCGGCCAAGGCTCGTCCGTCGGCCACAGGAACGGGCCACCGACCGAGCTCTCGAACGGTCCCGGCGTCCCGGGGCGCGGGTGCAGCCGCGTGCACGTGCTGCGGTAGCCGGACAACTCGGGGAACTGGGCTTCGATGTCGATCGGCCTGGGCGAGGTGGTACGAGTCAAGGCGGTATCACTTCCTGAGCAGGGCCGCCGCATCCTCCTGGGAGATCTCCATCAGCGCCTCGTGCACGTACGACTCCACGTCATCCACGTAGGGCGGCACATCGGGGCGGCGGGAGCAGAAGGTGACGTGTGCGGTGAGGAGATCGTCGTTCGAGCCTCCCTCGGACAGGGAGATGTACGCGAGTACCGGCCACTGACTGCTCGGCGGCACGGCCAGCAGGGCGGTGCAGGCGTAGCCGAGGGAACGACGCAGCAGTGTTCCGAGCCGCTCGGAGCCGGAGTCCGGAAGGTCGTAATCCATCATGCCGCGGCCGTTCACCGTAGCCTCGTAGTGGACGGCATCCTCGAACTCCGTGCGACCGGCCCCGGAGTAGCCGGACTTCAAGGCGGTCAGAAGTTGTGCGCCGTCCTCCACGGTCCAGCCCTCTTGAGCGACGGCGCGAAACTGGTTCGGCACGTCTTCCTCGCGGGCGTGGGTCTCCACCGTTCTGAGGAGCTCGGGCATTCTGCTGTTGGTTCTCACGGCTTTCCTCTCCCAGCATTCGTAGACCCTTGTCGATTCCGGCCTGGAATCCAGGGTTCTTGCCGACTTCCTTCTCGATCGAACGCGGGAGCCCCTCGAATTTTCCGGTGTCGAAATTGTACTGATACTTGGCAGTGAGGTTGCTCGATGCGGTCGAGCTGCTGAAGGCGGCGCCTCACGCCAACCGCCCCGTCCCCGAACGGACATCAGCCCATCCAGGAACGGGGCGGTGGCCCGAACCCTCAGTCGGTCACCTCGGTAGGTCACCTCGGTCCGTCACATCACCCGGTCAGTGCCCCCGGCACCGGCTCACGTCGATCCGTACGATCTGCGGATCGTGATCGCTCGCCTGGTCCGCGAACTCCGCGTTGATGTGGACCACGTCGTAGTCGAAGTGGGTGATCGCGGGGGTCGTCAGGGTGTGGTCCAGGGTCTGGGAGTTGCCGTCGTAGACGTAGGTGTAGCGCTCGGCGGGCGGGAGGGTGGTGATCAAGGGGCGGAGGACGCCGCCGGAGGTCAGCGTCGTCACGGTCCGGGAGAACTCGAAGTCGTTCAGGTCGCCGAGGACCACCGCCTTGGCGTCCTTGTCGGCGGCCAGCAGGGACTTGACGAAGGTGTTCACCTCCGCCGCCTGGGCCGCGCGTTGGGTTTCCGAGCTGCGGGCGGGCTGCTGGTAGCGGCCGTGGAGGGGCTGGTCGCCGCCCTTGGAGGTGAAGTGGTTGGCGATGACGAAGACCGGTTCGCCGTGGAAGACGAACTCGCCCACCAGCGGCTTGCGGCTGCTGTCCCACGCATCGCTCGTCGGGTTGATACGGCCCGGGGAGTACGTCAGGTGAGCGCCCTTCCTCGTCTTCACCACGCTCGTCGCCGTCGTCGCGTCGCCGCCCGCGCGGTCCGTGAAGGAGACCCGCTTGGGGTTGAAGAGGAACACCTGGCGGATGTTGCCGCCGGGCTCGCCGCCGTCCTGGTTGTTCTCGGGGGCGAGGTAACGCCAGGAGTAGCGGGGGCCGCCGGCCGCGCGGATCGCGGTGGTGAACTTCGTCAGCGTCGCCTCGGACGTCAATGTGCCGTCGTTCGTAGCTCCGTTGTCGTCCTGGATCTCCTCCAGGGCCACGACGTCGGGGGAGTTGAGGTTGACTGCCACGCCTGCCGCCAGGCGGTCGAACTTCTCCTGGGGGTCCAACGCGTCCAGGTTCTCGACGTTGTACGTCGCCACCGCCAGCTCGTCGCCCTTCTGGCGGCGGGTCACCTCCTGCTTCAGGCCCTTGGAGGCCAGCGTGCCGAGCTGCGTGGCCTGGAGGATGTAGCCGCCGTACGTGGAGTAGTCGAGCGGGCCGGTCGTCGTGCCGGACAGCTCGTCGCCGACGTTCGCCACCGGGCCCGTCGTGTCCAGCGAAGCAACCTTCATCCGGCCCGAGTTGGGCTCGTCGTAGGCCGTGTAGAGGGTGCCGCCGCGCTTCGTCGGGTGTTCGTCGGGCTTGACCGTCACCCACAGCTCGTCGTACGCGTCCGTCGCGCCGACCACGCGCGCGTCCGTGAACGTCGTACGCATGCCTTCAAGGGACTCGTAGAAGTCCAGGGCGTACGACCCCGGTTCGAGAGCCAGCGCTTCGATGCTGCCTCCGTCCGCGTCGGGCGTGTACGCGTCCGGGACCGTCGTCCCGTCCAGCTTCACCGGCTCGGGGAGGGCGTTGCCGGACGAGACGACCGTCGCCGTCGGGCCCGTGATCTCCGTGACCGACTGGCTGGTGCTGCTCGGGTGGTACTCGGTGACCCGGCCGGTGACCAGGACCGAGTCGCCGACCGCGACCGTCGGGGTGGTCGAACCCGTGTAGACGAAGACGCCCTCGCTGGTACGGGCGTCGGTGTCCGCCTGCGGGTCCTGGATCCAGTAGCCCTTCGAGCCGCTCGTGCGGACGCCGGTCACGATGCCGGGGACACGGGTGACCGCCTTGCCGGCGTACGGCGAGAGGCGCGTGGTGCCCTGGATGTCGTGGACGCGGACGGTGCCCGGGTCCGTCGTACCGCCACCGCCACCGCCTTCGCCGCCGCCCGAATCCGGGGTCTGGCCCGCCGAGTTGACCGGGGTCGGCGTACCGGCGGTGAGGTCCGTGGCGTTGTCGTCCGTGTCGGAAAGGGAGTCGGCGCGGGCGACCGAGGCGGTGTTGGAGGCGCCGGACGCGGGGCCGTTGCCCTCGCGGACGACCGCGGTGCCGTAGCCCACGACGTCGAGGACCCGGCTGTCGGCCGTGCAGTCCGCGGCGGTCTTGCAGGTCAGCGCGGTGGTGCCGGAGACGAGGGCGATGGTGCCGGTGGTGGCGCTCATCGCGATGGAGCCGGTGGCGTCGGGGGCGGGCAGGGCCGTCGTACCGCCGCTGCCGGCGCCTTCGCCGACCAGGTAGTGGCCACCGGCGGCGAGCGAACCGCTGAGGGCGGTGACCTGCCACTGCGAGCTCGCGGAGGCGGCGCCCGGCAGGTACTGCACGCTGTAGGCCGACAGGTCGAAGACCTCGGAGCCCGCGTTGGCGAGCTCGACGAAGTCCCGGGTCAGCGTGGCTCCCGAGTTGCCTCCGCCGCCGTACACCTCCGAGATCACCGCGGTGGCCGACGGGGCGGCGACGGCGGTCCAGGCGGGGAGGGCGGTCAGGGCGAGGGCGCCCACCGCGCCCACGGCTATCAGCGGGTAGGCGGCGTGGCGGGCGCGGGGGCCTCGTTCCGCGTGCGGGCTGCTTCCCCCGCGCGAGCTGCTTTCCTCGTGGGGTCTTCCTTCGGGGCTGGACACGCTGGCGGTCTCCTCGGATCGGGCGTCGGACGGCGGGTGCGGCAACGCGCCTTCGGTCGGCGGTACGTGTGGCGGGGGCGTGGGGGACCGTGGGGAGTCGGCTCAAGTTACGCGCGTAGAAGTGGGGGCGCCAAGAGGGCGGAGGTTAAATCCTGGGAACAGGTGGGTGCGGCGCAGCCGTTGGGATCGGGAGTACGGGGCTGAGATGGCAGGCAGTCGGTTTCGGGTGCGGGACGGGTTCGGGATCGCCGGGGGTGTCGTCTTCCTGGCGGCCCTCCTGGCCGTACTCCTGCTTGTTCTCGGAGTCGGGCGGGGGCTCGCACGGGAGGCGATTCCGGTGCTGGTGGGCGTACCCGGTGGGGCGTGGGTGGCCGGGGGCGCGTTGGGGGTCCTGAGCGTGCTCGGCTGGATCGGCGGGGCCCTGGTCTTCGGGCTCGGGGCCGCGAACAAGGCGGGCGCGGGACGGCCGTTGCGGGTCGCCCGGGCCGTCGGGAGTGCCGTCTGCTGGGCCGCGGCGCTCGGGCCGGCCTTGTTGCTGTTCAGCGGGTTGCCCAGCAGGAACTGCCGCTCGTACACGTGCGAATACCTCCCGGGGACCGGCACCGCCTTCCTCGCCTACGCCGTCACCGCGGGCCTCCTCGGCCTGCTCTGCCACCGCCGGCGCCGGGCCCTGGTCGAGGCCGGGGAGGCGGAGCGGCGGGAGCGGCGGCGCGCGCTGCGCAAGAAGGGCAGGGGGAAGAGCCGGGCGGCGCGGTAGCGGTAGCGGGCCGTGGGTGTTGGTACCGGGCGCCCAGGGGGTCGTGGGGGGCTGTTGTGTGGCGGGTGCGGGTTCGTCGTGGCTTGTCGCGCAGTTCCCCGCGCCCCTGAAGGCAAAGGCGGCTGCGCCGGCCTTTGCCTTCAGGGGTCAGGCTCCCCTGCTGGCCGGCCCCGACGGCGAGATCCTCGCCGAGCCTCCGGGGGGCGGCACGTCTCGCGTCAGTGGGCGAGTGTCGACTCCCGCACCTTGCGGCCGAGCTTGGTGTAGCCCTCGGGGGCTGCGGACAGCAGGTCGTCCTCGTAGTACGGGGTGCGTCGCGAGTCGTCGTCCGGGGCCGGCAGGGTCAGGAGCAGGGCGGGATAGTCGTTCGGGGCCGTGTCGTTGAGGCAGCGGTCGCAGAGGGGGAGCATCCTGCGGCGGTTGTCCTCCGTCGACACCCGTATGTGGCGGCTGGACTTCGCCGGGCCGTGCAGGGGGTTCACGCCGCAGCAGCGGGTGGTTTCTTCGTCCGCGAGGGCGGCGCGGGTGGCCCGGGCGAGGACGATGATCACGACGAGGGCGGCGGGCCGAAGGACGTCGAGGTCCTCGCCCGAGCCGCCCGCCGCGGAGGCTTCGTCGACCAGCACCATCGTCGCCTCGTAGCGGTCGCGGGACCGGGCGTCCGCGGTCTCGCCGGTACCGAAGGCGGTGGTCATGGCGCGGATCTCGGTCGTCGCCGTCTCGCGCAGATACGACAACGACGGCGTCGCCGGGGAGACTTGCGGCAGTTCCGAGGTCGGGAGGGGCTCCGGATTGCGGCGCCGCAGCAGCACACGGACGATGCCCAGGACGGCCGCCGCGAGGCCGAAGAACAGGAGCGCGGCGAGGACGCCCAGGAACAGGCCCGACCAGAAGTCGCCGTAGTACAACGGGCGCAGTTCGTCCTCGGCGATCGGGTCCGCGGCCGGGTACGGGTCGCCGGGGGTGGTCGGCTCGTCGGTGCGGGCGGTCTTGTCGAGGATGACCATCAGGTCGTCGAGACGTTCGCCCAGGAGGTGGTCGTCGGCCTCGTTCGCCTTCGAGTCCCCGTACGAGATGGACTCCGGGAGATCGAAGAGGGCGCTGTAAGTGTCCAGTGCCAGGCCGTAGTTGAAGACGTTGATGTAGCCGTCCAACGGGTCGGCGACGATGTAGACGCCGTCCTTGCCGCCGAGCTTGTCGCGGACCGCCGCCGTGAACGCCTCTTCGTCGCCCTGGGACTCGTCCTCGTAGATCTGCGGGACCAGCGCGACGAAGACCGGGCCGCCGCCCTTGGAGGAGCTGAACTTCTCGATGCGGTCGTGAAGCTGGGCCAGCTGGGCCGTGTTCAGTACCCGGGGGCTCTCCGGGTCCGCGTACACCGGGCCCTCGGCCAGGCCCTTCGCGACGCGGTCGAGGCGGGCGTTGAGGTCGATCGCCCGGGGCGGGGGAGAAGCGCTGGACCTGGTCTGGTCGAAGACGAGGGGGGCGGTGAGGGTGATCGCGACAGCGGTGCCCAGGGCGAGTGCGGCGAGGATCCAGTTTCCGGGGGACGTCGACTTCCTCTTCGCCTTCCCCTTCGCCGGCTCGCCCTGCTGGCCCGGCTTGCGGGGGGCCGCTCCGGGGCGGCGGCGCCACCACCGCCGTACATAAGGAACCAGCAGCAGCATCAGCAGGGGTACGCCCGTGATCGCCACCCCCGTGAGGGTCGACTGGTTCTCGCGGTCGGACGGGCCGATGTACAGGTCGGCCGGTTCGTCGCCCGAGTTGTACTTCTCGCGTGCCGACTCGGCGCGGGCCTCGGCCTTCTCGGCGCCCTGCGCGATGGCGTCGGTGAAGCGCTCGAAGCTGCGCAACGGGCCCGCGTCGTAAGGGAGTTCGTAGAAGGCGACGGCCGCCGCGTCCTCCGCCGGGGCCTGCACCCCGTACGCCTTGGCCTCCTTGACCGTCGACTCGTCGATCAGTACGTACAGGCCGTCCTTGCCGAGACGGTCGTGCACCGCGTCAAGGAGGCCCACGCCGGTGGTGGCCCGGGCCGGGAGGACGAGGACGTAGGTCGGTGCGCCGGTGCGCTGGGCGACTTTCGCGAAGTCGGGGGCGGTGGACTGCGGGATCTCGCGGGGGAGTTGGTCGGTGACGTAGACCGGGTCGGTGCGGAGCTGGGCGGCGAGGTAGGCGGCCTGGGTGTCCGTGGAGGTGGCGGACGGGGTGGCCGGGGCGGCGGAGGCGAATGCCGTGAGGAGCAAGGGGAGGAGGGCGAGGAGAGCAAGGAGGGTGAGAAGCCGGGCTCTGATCGCGCCGCTCGTCTTCGCTGCCGCCCTCATTGCAGTGCGCCCCCGTTCCCCGCCTGTTGTCACGCGCGGCACTCTACTGGGGGGCTTCGCTAGTGCGAAACGGTGTCCTGCGGTGGCGAGAGGTGGGTGGGCGAAAGGCTGTTGAGGGAAAGGCGGTTGAGCAGTTGTTCGCCGTCGGGGGAGGTGAGCCGGCACCAGGAGCCGTCCGTGAACTCGATCCGGAAGTCGCGTCGCGCGGTGCTGAACCTTCTGCGCTCCACGGTGGCGATGCCGCTCAACTCGGTTTCCCACAGCACCTCTTCCCAAGGGTCCGTCGGATCGTCGAGGGCGCCCAGGATTAGGAGGCGGCGGTCGGTCAGTACGGCGTGAGTGACGTCGGTGTCCGGGCGGCGGGCGGGGTCGAGCTGCCAGGGGAGGGTGCGGGCGAGGGTGCCGGGGGCGGCCCACAGGACGGGGAAGTCCCGGGTCTCGTTCTCGGGCTCGTCCGGTTCGCCGAGGGGCTCGGAGGCGCTGGGGCCGACTCCGGTGCCGCCGAGCACCGCGGCGAGGGCGATGAGCGCGAGCGCGAAGACGACCTGTGCGGTCGCGCCCAGCGCGATGATCACCCTTGAGTGGAGCCGGTACGTCGGTCCTGCCGGCCAGCCGGGCAACTCCGTCTGGATGTCCCGGCGTTCGGTGTCGCGGAACCAACGTCGTCCTGCCACCCGGTCGGCGGCGCCGGTGGCGAAGGAGACGGGGACGCGGGCGAGTTCGTGTTCGCCGGGAGCGGGTTGCCAGCGGTGGCCGGCGGGGGGAGGTGCGGTCATCGGGACTCCTCGTCAGTCCTTGGGTACGGGGCTGGGACCGGCGCCCCGGAGCCAGCCGCGCCACCGCCGGATCCCCGGGCGGCTCGGCGTTCCGGCGCCCCGGTGCCAATCACTCATCAGGGCGTGCGGGGGCGGCGGGGGCTGTGGTCAGCGGCACAGGTCCTCGATGTCCTCGCTGAACGTCGGGAACTCCGTCCCGGCCTCGGTGATGATCGTGCGCGCGGGGCGGCGGGGAGTGGTGGCGTGGGCCTCGGCGAGCGCGGTCAGCGGTGCGTTCGGGCGGGAAGGGCGATCGTCGTACTCGACGGCCTCCATGGGGCCCAGGCCGTCCGCCAGGACCCACAGGAAGTCGGAGAGACAGCCCGCCACCACACCGGTCGCGCCCTCCGAGCCCAGGAACACGATCGGCTGATCGACAAGAGGACGGTCCACGCGCACACACCACACGGCTGCCGTACCGCCGGTCCCATCCTGCCCGAACGGCAAATAGGCCCCCGCGTCGAACTCCTTGTTGCCGGTCCAGCTACGAAGCCAGTCCGCGGTGTCCTCCGCCGTGAGGAACGCGTCGTACGGCTCGAAGTCGATGCCGTCGCCGTCGGCGTAGTCGAACTCGGTCCGGGACATGGCGGCCAGGGCGGGCGGGAAGGGTCTGTGCTCGATCACGTGTGCAGCGTAGTTGTGCCGCGCCGTACGTGATCAGGCCCCGGCTTCCGTGAACAGGTGCGGAGGGTGTCCAGATCCGCGTAGGTCGTGATCCGCTCGCGTGCGGTGTCCGGGATGTCGAGGCCGCGTTCGGTGAGGATCAGGAGGATGTCCTCGGCGCGGCTCTCCGTACGCAGTCGTTGTGAGGTCTCGTAGCGGAAGAAGGAGAGGTCGGCGGCCATCAGACGCCTCCAGGTCTCGGCGGCCGGGGCTTTGCCGAGGCCGTTGTCGGACGGTAGGCGGATGCGCCCACCGGGTGGTCCGGCATGTCGGTGGATCACCCGGTGGGGTGAAGCGTGATCAGCTCAGCTTCTTGTTCTGGGCCTTGACCAGATCGGTGGGGACCTTGGCGGAGCCGGAGCGGCCCTGCATGAAGCCGCTGGTGTCGATCGAGAAGTAGTTGACGATCGTGTCGCCGAAGCGGAAGGTCTGGGTGCGCATGGTCTGCGTGCCCTTGTAGCTGACGGTGGACGCGGTGGCGATCGACTCGTCGGCGGCCGTGTCCGGGAACGGCGTCTCCTTCTTCACCGAGGTGTAGGGGGTGCTCGCCTTGTCGGACTTGGCGGTGTAGCCCGCCGTACAGGAGGAGACCGCCTCGGCCAGGCCCTTCATCGCGGCCTCGGCCTTGCCCTCGGTGTAGGTGGCGAGGGTGATGTAGTTGTACGCGAAGGTTCCGTCGCTGGCGAGGCGGACCATCGAGGCCTCCGGGTCGCCGAGGGGAAGGTAGTTGGTCGCGTACGCCAGCGGGGCACAGGCCGGCTTGTCGACGCGCATGTCCCCCTGGGTCTCGGCCATGGCATCACCCTTGGCGGGTTCGTCGACGTTGTAGTCGGCGACCTCCGCCTTCGTGACGAACCGCTTCGTCAGCTCCTTCACCGGGTCCACCGCGGGCTTCGCCTGCGAGGCCGTCGTCTTCGGCCCGGCGGTCGCCTTCGCGTCCGAGCCGCCGTCGCCGTCACCTCCGCCGCACGCCGTCAGCGTGGTGAGGGACAGCACGGTCAGCAGGGGCAGGGCGAGTGCGGCTCGCTGCATGGTGGGGGGCTCCTTGGTGGGAGGCTTGGTCTTCGGTGGGGTGGGGTGGGGAGGGGCGGGGAAGGCGCGCTGTCGTGACTAGTCGTGCAGCAACTTCCTTAGCGCCGGTGACAGTTCGGGCACCCGCGCCCCGGCCGCCTGCGCCGCGATGACCGTCCGGACGTACTGCACCGCCTCCCCGCGCAGCCGCGTCTCCTCGCTGCCGTGGTGGCTGCCCGCCAGCCAGACGCCGATCGCCACGGGGATCAGCACGAGGGCGGCGTAACCGATCGGCTCGGTCTGTGACCAGGCCCAGGCCGCCCCACCCGCGCCTGCGAAGAGCAGCAGCCAGCCCGTCTCGTCGTGCCAGCCGCCGGAGGATGCGAGGCGTTCGTACTCGGTGACCGCGGCCGGCTTCGGAGGCACCGCGGCCCCGGTGACACCCTGCGGGGCAGAAACAGAAGCAGGCGCAGAAGCAGAAGCAGGGGCAGCGGCCTCCGGGTACGACGGAATCGGCGTCGCCCCCTTCCCGCTCCCGCCCTCCGCCTTGCCCTCCAGCCACGCCGGCACATGCGCCGGCGGCATCCCGTGGGCCCGGGCCACGCCCAGGACCTCGCGGTAACCGGTGAGGGCGGGGTGCAGGAGTTCGCGCTTCCAGTTCGCGCGGACGCGGGTGAGCGCGGCCACGGCCAGGACCAGGAGGGGGCCCGCCGCCACTGCGGCCTTCGGGCCGAGCGAGGGCACCGACACCGCCACGAACGGCCACACCACGCACGCCAGCAGGGCGATACCGCCCACCCACGCCAACGACCCGTGCTGTGCCGCCGTCGCCGCCCGGCGCCGTTCCGCGAGCAACGCCGTCACCTGCCGGTCGTCCGTGTAGTCCACGCCGGTCCGCGCCCCGATCGCGCGCACCGCCTCCGCCACCCGGGGGTCCGACGCGAGCGCCGCCCCTCCGATCGGAAGAAGGACCGCTTCCGTGCTCGCCATCGCCGTTATCCCGCCCCGTGTCCGTGAATCGAGCAAAGATCATGGCATGCCGGTTTCCCGGCCTCGTGAGCGAATCGTGCAGGCCTCATGGGCGGACCGTGACGAAAACCTCCGCGCGGGCGGGATGAGGTGGCTGTAATCGATTCACTCCCGCACAGCTCGCGGCCCTCCTCCGGCTCCCGCACAACTGGGCAACACGCGCCCGAAGTTGCAGATGAATAACGAGGAGCAGGGTGAGAAGCGTGACTCCGGACGCGCCTTGAGGGGCTTATGTGCGGCTGATACGGTGCCATGGCTTGACACTCACCCCAGCGATGGCTATCCGCGCAGATCGAGCAGCGGCGGGTGAAGTGTCCTAATTTGCAGAGAATTTGGCAGACAATTTTCTTGGGTGTACGGGGAGCGGTTGCGTGAAGATCCAAGAGCGTACGGGGGCGGGTCAGGGTCGTTCCGCCGCTCCTGCTCAGGCGTCGGTCGGCGACCGGCTTCCCACGCCGCCTCGCGAGCGCAAACCGGCGCTGGCGGCGCTGGCGGTACTGCTGATCCTGGTCGGTGCGCTGGGGGCGACGATGCTCGTGCTCCAGGCCGGTGACCGGATCGAGGTCGTCAAGGTGACCCAGGAGATCCCGGCGGGCGGAAAGGTCACCGACGGCAACGTGACGTCCGTCATGGTCGCCGAGGACGCCGCCATCAACTACGTCAAGTGGAACCAGCTCAGCGCCCTGAAGTCCCTCAAGGCCAAGTCCACGATCTACAAGGACACGGTCGTCATGGGGCAGATGTTCTCCGAGGAGGTCGGCGCCACCCAGGGCAAGACCCTCGTCGGCGTCTCCCTCAAGGCGGGTCAGTTCCCGGCTGACATCAAGGTCGGGGACACCGTCGCCGCCTACCGCGTCACCGAGGGCGGGTCCGGCTCCGGCGGCAACAGCTCCGCGTCCGCGACCGGCGGCAACTCGCTGATCGTCGACAACGCCGTGGTGAGCACCGTTCCGGCCGCGAGCGGTGACGAACTCGTCGGCAGCACGAACTCGTCGTACACCCTGGCCGTCGACAACGACGACGCCGGTGCCCTCGCCCAGGCCGCCGCCAACAACGAAGTCGTCCTCGTCCTCGTCCCCAGCAGCAACTAGAAGGCGGCTCCCGACCCATGGCGCTCATCGCTCTCGCCGCCGACAAGGGTTCCCCCGGCGTCACCACCGCGGCCGTCGCCCTCGCGGCGGTCTGGCCGCGGCGGGTGCTGCTCGCCGAGACCGACCCGGCGGGCGGCGACCTCGTCTACCGCAGTGCCGCCGCGCACGGCGGGCCGCTCAACCCGAACACCGGCATGCTGTCCATCGCCGCCACCGCGCGCCGCGGCCTCGTCCCCGACCAACTCTGGGACCACGTACAGCCGTTGAGCGGCGGGCTCGAAGTGCTCGTCGGACTCGGGAACGCCGAGCAGGCCGCCGGTCTCGCCGGACTGTGGCCGACCCTCGGGCACTCCTTCGCCTCGCTCGCCGAGTCCCCGCACGCCGCCGCCGACGTCATCGCCGACTGCGGCCGGATCGCCGGGGACACTCCCGCGGTGGACCTGTTCCCGCACGCCGCCCTCGTCCTGCTGATCAGCCGTACCGAGCCGGAGGCCATCGCCCGCGTGCGCGACCGTGCCGCCGCCCTCGGTAACAAGCTGCACGGCGGCGCGCGCGGTGCCGCGAGCCTGGGCACGCCGATGATCGGGGTCGTGCTGATCGCCGACACCAACAGCGCGGCGAAGATCGCGGGCCAGGTCAACGACATGCTCGTGCACGCCCAGACCGGCGCCCGCGTCGTCGGCACCATCGCCGACGACCCCACCGGCGCCGACCAGTTGGCCGGCCGCAAGCGCGGGCGGCTCGACAAGTCGCTGCTCATCCGCTCGGCCCGCAAGGTCACCGCGGACCTCTACCAGCAGTACGGCGCCGCCTGGACCGTACCCACGCAGGCCCAGCACGGTCAGATGCACGGCGAGATGAACGGCCATGCCGGAGCCGGCCGATGACCGCTGTCGACCATCAACTGGTCAAGCGGTTCCGTCAGGAGGCCGGCGACCGGATCTCGGAGCAGCGGCGCCAGGACCAGGTGTCCGGCGTCACCCCGATGTCCCCCGAGGACGAGCGGCACTACGCCCGCGCGGTCATAGCCCAGATCCTGGAGGACCACGCCCGCACCGAGATCAACGCCGGGCGCACCCCTCTCGACGCGGAGACCGAGGAGCAGTACGCCGCCGCGGTGCACGCCGCGCTCTTCGGCGTCGGACGGCTCCAGCCGCTCCTGGACAACCCGGACGTCGAGAACATCGACATCAACGGCTACGACCAGGTCTTCGTCGGCTACTCCGACGGCCGTGAGGTCACCGGCGATCCCGTCGCCGAGTCCGACGAGGAGCTCATCGAGCTCATCCAGGTGCTCGGCGCGTACTCGGGTCTGTCGTCCCGCCCCTTCGACTCCGCCAACCCCCAGCTCGACCTGCGGCTCCCGGACGGTTCGCGTCTGTCGGCCGTCATGGACGTCACCCGGCGCCCGGCGCTCTCCATCCGTCGCGCCCGTATGGGCAAGGTCTTCATCTCCGACCTCGTCGGCAACGGCACGCTGAGCCCGGAGGCCGCGCACTTCCTCGCCTGCGCGGTACGGGCCCGCAAGAACATCATGATCGCGGGCGCGACCAACGCCGGAAAGACCACCCTGCTGAGGGCCCTCGCCAACGAGATCCCGCCGCACGAGCGACTGATCACCGTCGAACGCGCCCTGGAGCTCGGGCTCGACACCTTCGCCGACCTCCACCCCAACGTCGTCGCCTTCGAGGAACGCCTGCCCAACTCCGAGGGCCAGGGCATGATCTCGATGGCGGAACTCGTCCGCCGTTCCCTGCGTATGAACCCCTCCCGCGTCATCGTCGGTGAGGTCCTCGGCGACGAGATCGTGACCATGCTCAACGCGATGTCGCAGGGCAACGACGGTTCGCTGTCCACGATCCACGCCAACAGCTCCAGCGAGGTCTTCAACCGTATTTCCACGTACGCGTTGCAGGCCTCCGAGCGACTGCCCATCGAGGCCAGCCAGATGCTGATCGCGGGCGCCGTGAACTTCGTCGTCTTCATCCAGCGGCGCAACAACTTCCAGTCGGGCGGCCGCCTCCAGCGCTCGGTCACCTCCATCCGCGAGGTCAACGGCGTGGACGGCCGGGTGCTGTCCAGCGAGGTGTTCGCCGAGGCGCACGACGGCCGGGTCGTGCCGCACGCGCCCATCGCGTGCGTGGAGGACCTGATCGCACAGGGCTACCGGCCCACCGGAGCGTGGGGGTGACCATGACGACTCAGATCATGACGGCTCAGGCCGTGACGGCTCAGGCCGTGACGGCTCAGGCCATGACGGCCCGGACGCAGACTCTTGCCGCACTCGACTCGCTCGGTTCCATGGGCGGGCTGTTCTCCACCGAGGTCCTCTTCTCGATCGCGTCCGGTGTCGCCGTCGGCGGTGGCATCGCGCTGTTCGCCATCGCCGTACGGGGGCTTCCGGCCAAGCCGGACCACGAGAAGCAGAAGGCCGCAGAGCGGGCGAGCGAGCTGATCCGGTTCGCCGGGCAGCGCGGTTCGCTCGCCGCCATCGTCGGCATCGTCGTCCTGCTGCTCACCCAGTGGGCGGTGGCCGGTATCGCGGCCGGTGTGCTCGTCTTCTTCTGGGACCGGCTGTTCGGCGGTGCCGGCGAGGAGCGCGCCGCGATGAAACGCGTGGAGGCGCTGGCGGGCTGGACGGAGTCGCTGCGCGACACCATCGCCGGCGCGGTCGGCCTGGAGCAGGCCATCCCGGCGTCCGCGCGCGCCGCGGCGCCCGTGCTGCGCCCGCACCTGGACGCGCTCGTCGACCGGCTGCGGGCCCGCACGCCGCTGCCCGACGCGCTCCAGCACCTCGCCGACGAGATCGACGACGCCTCCGCCGACATCATCGTCGCGGCCCTCATCCTCAACGCCCGCCTCCGCGGCCCCGGTCTGCGCCAGGTGCTCGGCGCGCTCGCCAAGTCGGCGCGCGAAGAGGTCGACATGCGCAACCGCGTGATGGCCCAACGCGCCTCCACCCGGCGCTCGGTACAGATCGTCGTCGCGGTGTCGGTCGCCTTCGTCCTCGGACTGTCCGTGTTCAACCGGGAGTTCGTGGAGCCGTACGGCACCGCGATCGGCCAGGTCGTCCTCGCCATCGTCTGCGGGCTGTTCGCCCTCGGCTTCTGGTGGCTGCGCAAGCTGTCGACGATCGAGACGCCCGAACGCTTCCTGGTCAAGGGCGACCCGTCGGTCCAGTTCGTCCGTCCGCGCACGCCGTCCGCGCAGCAGCCGGTCCAGCCGTCGCAGGAAGAGGGGGTACGCCGATGAGTGACGTCACCATGCCGGTCGTCGTCGGCGCGATCATCGGCCTCGGCATCTACGTCCTGGTCCGCGCCCTCATGCCGTCGAAGCGCAGCGCGGTCTCGCAGGTCGCGCGGATCGACGCGATGCGGGCCCGGGGTACGGCGTACGAGTCCGCGCGCGGCGCCTCCGACTCGGGCCGTCTCGGCTCGGTGCGGGCCGAAGTCGGCCAGCGTGTCGCCGAGTTCTACCTCCAGCAGGGCTGGGAGCAGCGCTCGCTGCGGGCGGACCTCGCGGTCCTGGACCGCAGCTGGGAGAAGTTCCTGGCGACGAAGGTGCTGCTGGCCACGGCGGGGCTGTTCTTCGGCCCGCTCATGTTCGCGATCGTGTGGACGCTGGCCATCGCCGACAGCCCGATCATCCCGGTCTGGCTGGCGCTGCTGTTCGCGGCCGTCTTCTTCTTCCTCCCCGACCTCGAGGTACGCCGGGACGCCGCCGAGAAGCGGCGCGACCTGCGACGCGTGATCGGCGCCTATCTGGACCTGGTCTCGATGAGCCTCGCCGGTGGGCGCGGTCTGCCGGAGGCGCTGATGGCGGCGGCCGAGGTGTCGGACGGCTGGGCCACCCAGCGCATCCGCAACGCCCTCGCCGACGCCCGTATCACCGGCACCAGCCAGTGGCAGGCGCTGGGCCAGCTCGGTGAGGAACTGGGCGTGGAGGAGCTGAAGGACCTCTCGGCCTCCCTCGCCCTGGTCGCGGACGACGGCGCGAAGGTGCGTGAGTCGCTCGCCTCCCGCGCCGAGACCATGCGACACCGCGAGATGGCCGAGATCGAGGGCAGCGCGGGCGAGAAGTCACAGTCGATGCTCGTCGCCCAGCTGCTGCTGTGCGCCGGCTTCCTGGTGTTCCTGATCTACCCGGCCGCCATGCGGGTCTTCCAAGTCTGACACCGCCTCAACCCTCGCAAGCCTCTGAAAGGACAACTGACCATGAACGAGCGGAACTTCAGCACGGGGATCCCGGCGGTGGACTTCCTCGTCACTTTCCTCCAGGGCCGCGTGCAGCGTGCCCGCTCCGGCGAACTCGACCGCGGTGCCTCCGCCGTCGAGTGGGTCATCATCTCCGCGGTCGTCGTGGCGATCGTCGGCGTGGTCGCCGCGATCATCAACCGGGCCCTGGAAGGCGGCGCAGAGAAGGTCGAGAACTGCATCAACGGCGCCAACCAGAGCGGCACCTGCTGAAGCAGCGGAATCGAAGAAGGTACGGGGGTCTGGTGCAGCGCATGCGGGCATGGGTACGCCGTCGGCGGGAAGCCGCGTCACGCGGCGACTCCGGCATGACCGCGATCGAGTTCGTGCTGCTCACCCCCGTCCTGTTCTTCATGATCTTCGCCACCGTGCAGTTCGCGCTGTACTTCTTCGCCGACCACGTGGCCCAGGCGGCCGCCCAGGCCGGTGCCCGCAAGGCGCGTGCCACGGCGCACGACGAGCCGGGCGCGTGGCGGGGCAAGGCGCGGGACGTGGTGGACGACTACATCAGCCAACTGGGCCCGAGCCTGGTGCTGTCACCGGACGTGGAAATGGTGCAGCCGGAGCAGAACACGGTGGGTGTGGAGATCACGGCACGGGTCCCGTCGGTCTTCCCCGGCCTGGATCTCACCGTGCACGCCCAGTCGGTCGGCCCGGTGGAGCGGTTCGTGACGGAGGACGGCAACTAGATGTCCTCTCTCAAGCGCCGCCTGCACGACGACCGGGGCCTGTCCGCCATCGAGGTCGTCATCCTGGCCCCGGTGATGATCCTCTTCATCCTCGTCCTGGTTGCCTTCGGGCAGATGGTGGAGGGCCGGGGTGCCATCGACGGCGCCGCCCGCGACGCGGCCCGGGCGGGCTCCCTCCAGTGGGACGTCGGCAACGCCATGGCGGAGGCGCGCAAGGCGGCCGAGGCCGACCTGACCGACGTCTGCGTCGGCCCGGTGACGGTGGACAAGACCAGCGCCGGCTTCGAGGACGCCGAACTCTTCACGGTCGAGGTCAGCTGCCGGGTGAAGGGTCTGGCCATCGTCGGCCTGGACATCAAGACCACGATGTCGGGTTCCTTCACGGCCCCGCTCGACCCGTTCAAGAGGAAGGCGGGATGAGGAACTTGAGCGTTCCTGCCGCTGTCCGCACCTGGCTGGACTCCCGCCGCGCCCACCTCGACGACCGCGGCTCAGGCGCCGGCGCGGTCATCATCTTCGCCCTGGTCTTCATCTCGCTGTCCGCCTTCGTGATCGACGGCGGCCTCTCCATCTCCAAGCGGGAACGCGCGGCGGACATCGCCGAACAGGCGGCCCGCTACGCCGCCCAGGACATCGACACCGACGCCCTCTACGAGAACGAGGGCGGCGAAGCACCGATCAACTACGAGAACTGCGACGCCCGCGTCAAGGCCTTCGCCCGCGAGATGGACATGTCCGGCGCGGACATCGCCGCGACCCACTGCGTGGCGGCGGACGTCGACCAGGTCCAGGTCGAGGTGCAGCTGACGTACTCGCCGGTTTTCGTCGGCATGTTCTACAGCGGCGACGTGGTCGTCCACGGCCAGGCGGTGGCGGAGAACGAGGTCGGCTGACGCCGTCCACCCGCCTCACCGACCGACAGGCTCGTGATCACGCCGGACCCTCCCAGATCTTCTCCGGACCCGAGTACGTCATCCTCCAAAGCGGCGTCTGCGATCGGTGGATGGTCGTGAAGCGGACGGGGCCCTGGTTCCGCTGGCCTTCCGCAAACCCTCGGTCGCGTAAGTGGCGCTCAGCCACTGCGTCTCCAACTTGTCCTGTACTCGCAGCCGTACCCGCATCCGCTGACGATCCGCGGCGACGCCTCCTCCAGCGAGCAGTTGAAGGCCGGCGCGATCACGGCCGTACCGAGCGGCCACTCACCGCGCTCGAACGCGGCGTCCACCTCGGCGGGGTCGGCGATGCCCGACACCCCCTCGCCGGTCTTCCAGTCGACCATCCCGCGAACCTGGCTCACACCCCGCCCAGCAAAGACGCCAACCCACGCTCCAGGGCCGGTTCCAGGGGCTCGCCGCCCGGTTCCATGACGGCGTACGAGCGGAGCAGGAACCGGTGCAGCGCCGGCGTCTCGAAGACGACGAGCGCGACGCCCTCCAGGGAGCGGAACTCCACGGCGGTGCGGGACGGGCCGTATGGGTGGACGTGGACGTTGCCGACGCCGGCCGGGCAGCCGAGGCCCTCTTCCAGCAGGCCGCGGGCGAAGGTCCAGGTGACCTCCTCGCCGTCGAGGGAGATCCAGGGCGGGAAGACGAAGTGGACGGCCAGGGGGTCGTCCGAGGTGTAGCGGAGGGTCACGGGGACCGCCAGCTCCTCGTCGTCCTCGGTGAGCAGACGCGCGCCGGTGGGCTGTTCCAGGGCGAAGTACATGGACGGGCTCCGATGTGGGGCTGGTTGGGCCGATACGTGTGTACGAGCGACTGGAGGGGTCTCTGATTACGTCGTTGCGGGAGTGACGTGCATCACTTTCTGCGATGGCTGAAACTTTGTTTGAATATTTTGCCATCTAGCCTTACAAATCCTCAGCCCTAGAGCAGGTCCCTGGAGCGTTTCGCCATGTCCGACGTTTCCACCGCCGTTTCCACCGCCGACTACGCCCGGATCTACGAGGAGCAGCAGCCGCGTCTCGTCGCGTATGCCCGCTCCCTCACCCGGAACGCCCACACCGCCGAAGACCTCGTCGCCGAGGCGCACTTCCGGGTCTGGCGACGGCTGGCCGCGGGGCACCGGATCGGCAACGTGCCGGCGTATCTGATGACGACCCTGCGGCATCTGGCGAGCGCCGCGGGGAGTGCCGTACGGGAGACCCCGCTGGATCCGCAGGCCGGCGAGCAGGCCGAGGCCGGGCGGCACGGGGACGATCCGGCGGAGCACGTGTCCTCCGTCGACATGGTGGTGCGGGTGCTGGGGCAACTGCCCGAACGGTGGGTCAAGGCACTGTGGTTGGCCGAGGCGGAGGGGCAGCCGCTCGCGGCGATCGGGCCGCAGCTCGGGACCAAGGAGGGCGCCACCGCCGTACTGCTGCACCGGGCGCGGGAAGGGATGCGGCTGGCGTTTCTGCGGACGCAGACCGGTGCGCCCGACGATCCCGCGTGCCAGGTGCACTGGGCTCGTATGCCTGCCTATGTACGGGGTTCCGCCACCGCCCGGCAGTCCGAGCGGCTGCTCGGGCATGTGGACGCGTGCGACGACTGCCGGGCGCGGCTGGCGGCGCTGATGAGCGCCAACAACCGGCTGCCGGCGCTGGTCGGGCCCGCGCTGCTGGTGTTCGCGGTGGGCGGGACCGGCAAGTTCCTGCTGGGGTTCGCGGGTACGGCGACCGCCTTCGGCGGGTCCGGTGGCGGGCTGCTGGACGGAGTGCGGCACGGCTCGGTCGGGGTGTCCAAGGCCGCTGCCGCCGCAGGGGCCGTGGTGGTGGGGGCCGCCGCGGTGTTCCTCGCCCTCGGGCCTGTCGAGTCCGGTTCGATTCCGGCTCAGCGGCAGCCGGTTGCCGAGGCGCCGGTGGCCCAGGTTCCGGTCGCGGAGGCGCCGACGCCGGCAACGGGTGACGGGGTGGAGGGCGGTGGTACGGCGGAGGGGGCGGCCGAAGTTCAGCGCGGGGTGCGGGTTCGGGCCGAGGGCGCGAGTGGGGGCGTACCCGGTGTGACGGAGGCGAAGGAGGGGCCGGTGGACATTACGCCGTCGCCCGCCGGGACCGCGCCGCCGGAGGAGCCTGGGGGCGCGACGCCGGGGGATACGGATCCGGCACCGCCGACGCCAGGAGGGGAGGCTGAGGACCCGGAGCCTCCGGCACCGCCGGTCGAAGACTCCCCCAGGACGCCGGAACCTCCCGTCGAGGAACCCCCGAAAGCACCGGAGCCGCCCGCCGAGGACCCTCCGAAGACACCGGAGCCTCCCGTCGCGGAACCTCCGAAGACACCGATACCGCCCACCGAGCAGCCACCCACCGCACCGGCCCCGCCTACCGAGGAGCCCGGCCACGACTCCCCCGAGGCACCGACGCCTCCCGCCGAGGGCACCCCCGAACCGGGGACCCCGACCACACCGGCGCCCGACCCCGCGCCGGACCCGGCACCCTCGACCCCGGTGGATCCACAGCCGGTTGAGGACCCGAGCCCGGCACCGGCCGATCCGAGCCCGGCACCGGCCGATCCGAGCCCGGCACCGACCGACCCGAGCCCCGCACCGGCCGACCCAGACCCCACGCCGGTCGCCCCGCCGGTCGAGGACCCGACGCCGGTCGCACCGCCCGTTCAGGACCCGGGCCCGGTCGCCCCGCCGACCGAGGACCCGGTGCCGACCGCCCCCGGCCCCGCGGACCCGCCCATCACGACCGACCCGGGCCCCGCCCCCGTATCGCCCGGGGGCGACTGCGCGGAGCCCACGCCGGGCGGCTAGCCGCCGACGGCCTGACTTCGCCCCGCGGATCGTCAGGCCGTTACCGTCCTAGCTGCTCTTGGAGTCCTTCTCCTCGGTCTTCATCCCCTCGTCGGCCTGCTTCGCGAGCTCGTCGTCGAGCTTCTTGAACTCGCGGACGACGGCGTCCGACATCTTCGCGAGCGCGTCCAACTGCTGCGTGATGTCCTCGCGGCCGTCCTCCCAGTTGGACTCGAAGTCGTCGAGGGAGTCGTTGACGCTGCCGTCGCCGATGTCGTCCCTGTACTGCTCGAAAAGCTTCTTGGTGTGGTTGAGCCGGGTCTTGATCGACCGCAGCTGGCGGCCGTAGTCCTCCAGCTGGCTCAGCGGAATGGCGAGGTCGCTCTTGCCGCCCTGTCCCATTCTGGACTCCCCCGATCTCGTAGTCTGACGTGCACGGTACAACGGAAAGATTCCGGCGAGAGTGAACGAGCAAACGGGGAAGGTCGGTCGGCAACATGGCCCGCTACATGGAGGCGCTCACGGTCGAACGCGGGGGTTTCCGTATCAAGGTCCCCGAGTCGTGGTGGGAGTTCGACGTACGACCGGAGTCCCGGGACGACTCGATCCGCCGCATGGTGAACGAACGCGTCCAGCAGCACCCGGAGCTCGCCCAGTACCGCGACACCTACGTGGACTTCCTCCGCAAGGCCGCGGCGGACGCGTGGAAGTCGGGCGCGCTGTACTGCGGCTGCATGGCGGAGAGCTTCGGCGGTGATACGCCCATCACGGGCTCGGTGACGGTGTCGATGGTCGGCGGTCGCAACGAGCGGGGCGAACCCCTGTCGAACGACCCCTCCGTCATCGCCGGCCAGCTTGCCGTCAAGGAAGCCAAGAAGGAGGGCGACTCCTGGCGGAAGGTGACGACCGTCGACATCCCGGGGGTCGGGCCGGCGGCACGGACGTACGGCGTCGAGGACATCGTCGTACCCGACGACGCGCTCAACCGGACCATCCGGGCCGTACTGATGCAGACGTACATTCCCGTGCCGGGGCAGGAGGGCAAGGTCGCGCTGGTGGCGGGGAGCAGCCAGGTGCTGGACCTGGCTGACTCCTTCTTCGACATCTTCGACGCGATCACGTCGACGTTCCGGTTCAGCGGCTGACAGCGGCGGTGGCGCGGGTTCCGAGAAGGGGTTGGCGTACGACGTGTTCGGCCCGCTGTGGGCGGTGCCTCCCTGGGGCTGAGCCGGGCACCTGTCTCGTCGTATCCGCCGTTCAGCTTGCGCAGGCTGTGGCCGGGATGAAGGCGTGGGTGACCGTCGGACCATGGCCATCACTGGTGAGTGGGGCGGTGAGCAAGTGCATGAAAAGATCCCGCTCGTGCCTCAGACGATCGTCCGCAGCCGCTCCCTGGAACAGCTCGGCGGGCATAGCTGGCCGGACCCGCCCCCGGACACGACCGCCATGGTCATGAACATTCATGAGCTGCGCCGCCGTCCGGCCGGCCTGCTCGAACCGCATGAGCTCGCTCGCCTGATCGGCCAGGACATTGGCCTGCCCTGGCTGCTTCCACTGGCTGTGGAGTTCCTCCGGGACACCGCCCCCCGTCAGGCGGCCGGCGACGTGAAGCGTGAATTGGAAGCCTTTCTCTCCACCCGTCCAGAAGAGACGTGAAGATGCCGAACAAATCCGACAAGTGGTGGTTGCGATAACACCCGCCTGGAACTGGGAGACCGGCAAGGGCCTGCTCGGCATGGACGACCCCGCCGAGGTGGACGCCGCGCTCGACCGTGCCGACCGGTACCTCGGCGCGGCGGTGATCGGCCTCGCCCTCAACTGCCCGCCGGAGGTGGTGTCACCGCGGATCATCCGGGCACTGGAACTGCTGCCCGGCCCGGGGCGGGACTTCCCCTTCACGGCGACCGCCCACCTGGCCCGGCTCGACGGCCGACTGACTCCGGAGCTGTACGCCGCCCTCCGCGCGGAGGGCCTCGGCGGAGCCGCCGATCACGCGATCGACGACACGCTGTCGTTCGTGCCGTTCCGGGACCTGCCGCTGTGGCTGAAGCGGCGGCGGGTGTACGTGACGGTGCGGGAGACGTTGCTGCGCTGGTGGCTGCGCCCGGTGGAGGCGGTCGGCGAAGCGTGGCGGGCCGTGCGAGGCTCTCGGTCCGGCTGAGCTTCACGTCGAACGGGAGTGCCCTGTAAGTTCGCGTGTGCACATAGCTGTTGTTCGTGATGCGCAGGTGACGGGGGTCGCACTATGGCGGGGCATCGGCCGGCGGATTGGCACGTCCTCGACTTGGACAAGGATCCGACGCCGGGGGATCCGGACCGGGTCCGGAGTCTGGCCAGGACGCTGCATGATTTCGCCGACGACGTCTCCGACGCGCTCCGCCTCGTGAAGGGCATGTCGGACGAGGACACCCTGCTGCAGTGGGCCGGCAAGTCGGCGGAGGTCTTCAAGGACGAGTTCGGCGGGGTTCCGAAGAACCTGAAGAAGCTGAAGAAGTCCTACGAGTTGTGCGGGAACGCGCTGGCGGATTTCTGGCCGAAGCTGGAGCGTGCCCAGGCGCTGGCTGACAAGGCGCTCGCCAAGGCGCGTGAGGCGCAGGCGAATCTGTCCTCGGCCAAATCCCGTCTTTCCTCGGCTGATTCGTGGGTGACCCGGGCGAGCAAGGAAGCCGACAAGTACAAGGACGATCCCACCGGCAGCAAGTCCGACGCGGACAAGCCCGACGAGTCCAAGGTCAGGGCCGCCACCCGGGATGCCCAGCACGCCAAGTCCGCGCAGAGCAGCGCCCAGTCGGATGTCGACAGTGCGCAGGATGCCCTGGACGCGGCGAAGAAGATGGCCGCCGACGCCCGCAAGATGCGTGAGGACGCCGCCCGCGAGGCCAAGACGAAGATCGACGAGGCTTCCGACGCCGGGATCCAGAACCGGTCCTGGTGGGAAGAGGTCGGGGACTGGTTCACCGACAACTGGGACAACATCGTCACCGTCTGCAAGGTCGTCGTCGCGGTCGTCGGTATCGTCGCGATGATCATCGGTGGTCCGATCCTCGGCGCGATCGTCCTCATCGCCGCGCTCGTCGTGCTCGCGGACACGCTCTACAAATACTCAAAAGGCCAGGCGTCCCTATGGGATGTGGGCCTGGCCGCGCTGGACTGCATACCCGGCATGAAGGGCCTGACCACGCTCGGCGGCCTTGCCAAGGGCCTCAAGGGCGGCATGGCCGCGATGAAGGGGCTCAAGGGCGGCCTGAAGGGCATGGGGCTGGCCGTTCGGGGCCTGGGCAAGAATGCCCGGACCATGGTCACCGACGGCGCCAAAGGCGCGTACGACCGAGCCAAGAACCTTGTGAAGTCCAAGGGCAGTGACCCGGTCGACATGGCCTCGGGCGCAATGTATCTGCCGCAGACCGACGTGGATCTGCCTGGCCTGCTGCCCCTGGCGTTCACCCGCCGGGTCGCCTCCGACTACCGCTGTGGATGGTGGTTCGGCCCCACGTGGGCCTCCACCGTCGACCAGCGCCTCGAAGTCGATGACGCCGGCATCGTCCTCGTCACCGAGGACGGTCTGCTCCTCACCTACCCCCACCCCTCGAACTCGCACGTGTCGGTCCTGCCCGAGACCGGCCCTCGCCGGCCCTTGACCCGACTGGACGACGGCGGATACCGCGTCGACAGCCCGCTCACCGGCCACGCACACCACTTCTCCCGCCCCACCGCCGACGGCAGCGCCCTGTTGGCACGCGTCAGCGACCGCAACCAGCACACGATCACCTTCGACTACGACGAGAACGGCACGCCTCTCGCGATCCGTCACTCCGGCGGCTATCACCTCAAGATCACCACCGACGACGGCCGCGTCACCTCCCTGAGCCTGGCCGGGGCGGCCGAGGACGGCTCGGACGTCGTGGTCAAGCGCTATGGCTACACCGACGGCAACCTCACCTCGGTCACCAACTCCTCCGGTCTGCCGCTCCGGTTCACCTACGACGAGCGACTGCGCATCACCTCGTGGGAGGACACGAACAACAGACGCTACCTCTACGCATACGACGACCAGGACCGCTGCCTCGCCGAGGGCGGCGAGGCTGGGCACATCGCGATCACCCTCGCCTACGACGGGACCGATCCGTCCTGGCCCGACTGCCGTGTCACCACCCTCACCACCGCCGACGGTGCCGTCTCCCGCTTCGTTGTCGACGATCGTTGCCTGGTTGTCGCCGAGATCGACGCGCTGGGTGGCACAGTCACCACCACCTACGACGCTCATCAGCACGTCATTGCGACGTCGGATCAACTCGGCCACCGCACGGGCTTCGTGAACAACGATGCGGGGCAGCCGGTCGAGGTTGTTCGGCCCGACGGATCGGTCGTGCGCGCGGTCTACGACGACCGGTATCTCCTCACGGCCGTCACGCTGCCGGACGGTGCCCACTGGCAGTACACCAACGACGAACGTGGAAACGTCACCGCCATCACGGATCCTCTCGGTGCGACCTCCCACTTCATTCGCGGAGCGGACGGCAGCCTCATCGAGGCCCGGGACGCATCTGGCCGTGCCTCCGCTTATACGAACAACGCCGCTGGTCTCCCGCTCACGGTCACGGACGGTCTTGGTAACACCACGAGCTACAGGTACAGCGCCTTCGGCCTGGCCATCGCCGTGACTGACGCGCTCGGCCACGAGACCTGCTTCGAACGGACCGTCGAGGGCCTGCCCACCAGGCGTGTCCAACCCGATGGGTCGTGCGAGACGTGGGAGTACGACGGCGAGGGCAACTGCGTCCGTCATGTGGACGCCGTCGGCCATGCGACCACCTTCGAGTACACCCACTTCGACCGGCTCAGTACCCGCACCGGCCCAGGAGGTGAGCTCCACACATTCACCCACGACGCGGAACTCCGCCTCACCTCGGTGACCAACCCTCAGGGTCTGACCTGGAACTACAGCTATGACACGGCTGGGCAACTCCTGTCAGAATCCGACTTCGACGGGCGCACCACCCGCTACGCCTACGACGCCGCGGGCCGCCTGGTCGCCCGGACCAATGCCCTTGGGCAGAGCATCCGTTACCAGCGGGACGCGCTGGGGCGGATCACCGCGAAGGATGTCGATGGCACGACCACCGTGTACGCCTACACGGCGAACGGTTCGCTGACCGAGGCCGTCGGTCCCGACAGCAGCCTTCGGGTGGAACTCGACGCGCTCGGCCGTCGTGTCAAGGAGGTCGTCGACGGCCGGACCATGAGCTTCGCCTACGACGCCGCCGGGAACCGGACACTGCGCACCACCCCTTCGGGCGCCCGCAGCACCTGGGAATACGACGACGCGGGACGCGCCGCCCGGCTGGCCACAGCGGGTCACGTCATCGACTTCGTGCACGATGCGGCAGACCGGGAAATCACCCGCCGGATAGACAGCGCACTCACCCTCAGTCACGGCTACGACAGCCTCGATCGCCTGGTCAGGCAGGCGAGCACGGCCCCGGGAGAGCATCGGGTCGCCGAGCGTTCCTACACCTATCGACCCGACGGTTACCTCACAGCGATTCAGGATTCCCGCACGGGCAGCCGGCGCTTCGATCTCGACGCTCAAGGCCGTGTGACAGCGGTGCACGCCGAGGGGTGGAACGAGCGCTATGCGTACGACTCCGCGGGCAACCAGACCGAGGCCGACTGGCCGGCGAAGCATCCTGGCCACGAGGCTGCCGGACCGCGCGAGTACTCGGGAACGCGACTGACGCGAGCGGGCCGAGTTCACCACGAGCACGATGCCCAGGGACGTGTGGTGGTACGACGCAAGACCCGGCTCTCCCGCAAGCCCGACGTCTGGCGTTACGAGTGGGATGCCGACGACCGGCTCACTGCCGTCACCACACCGGACGGCAGCCGCTGGCGCTACACCTACGATCCCCTGGGACGGCGGACCGCGAAGCTCCGGCTCGGCGCCGACATGGAGACCGTCCTGGAGCGCACCGTCTTCACGTGGGACGGCAACACCCTCTGCGAACAGACCACCGAGCACGGCGACACGGGCGGCCACACCACGCTCACCTGGGACCACGACGGTCTCTCTCCCCTGAGCCAGGCCGAGCGGATCTGGGCAGCGGAAGCTCCGCAGGAGACGATCGACGAGCGCTTCTTCGCCATCGTCACCGACCTCGTCGGCACCCCGACCGAACTGGTTTCCCCGGATGGCGAGATCGCCTGGCACACACGGTCCACCCTGTGGGGAAACACTGCCTGGAACAGGGGCGCGAGCGCGTACACACCGCTGCGATTCCCCGGCCAGTACCACGATCCGGAGACCGGCCTCCACTACAACCATCACCGTCACTACGATCCCGAGACGGCCCGCTACACCAGCCCCGACCCCCTCGGCCTGCTCCCGGCGCCGAACCCCGTCACGTATGTCCACAACCCCCACACATGGTCGGACCCGATGGGCCTCGCGCCCTTGTGCCATCAGCACGGTGGCGACACCGGCAGTCCCGACGGCCCCGGCCTTCTCCCCGGCCCTGCCCCTCAGAGCGCCACGGACATGCTGAACAAGGTCAACGCCCGCCCCGGAGGCATCGGGAAGGTCGACGGTTACCATGGCAACGCGAACTGGGGTAACAACAAGTCTCAACTGCCCGGGGGTAAGTACAAGGAATGGGACGTCAACGCCAAGGTCGACCTCCCGCAGTGCAGCGCGCCCGGCTGTGGCAAGGAAATCAGAGGCCCTGAACGCCTGCTGACGCCGAAGGACGGTCCCGGTCCCGCGTATTACACGCCAGACCACTATGGAACTTTCTACTACGTTGGTGAATTCACAGGGTGATTCAGAAATGACCGATTTCGATATCACAGGGACTTCGGAGCCTTGGGTCCTCTTCGTTCCCCAGGGAGATGTTGAGGTCCGTCGGCAGCTGGCACATCTGGAGGCGAAGGGCGGGCATGTCCATCGCTTCGATTCCCGCGATCTGGTGACTGAGCGCGGGATCTATGCCGCCTTCGCCGAAGTGTTGCAGTTCCACGGCTACTTCGGCTGGAACTGGGACGCGATGGTGGACTGCCTGGACGACCTGTGCGGCGCGGTGACCGGCGGAGTAGGGATCGCCGCCGTCATCGATGAGGCGGACCGGCTGCTGGAGGTGGAACACTTCCCACTGTTCGTATCGGTCCTCTGCCAAGGAGCCGACCGCGCGAACTCAGCGGTCGACCTGGATGGATTCCCCTTGGACAGACCCGCCATCGCCGAACATTTCGTTCTCGAGTTCCGCGAGTTCGATGCGGAGAAGATCGCCCGCCTGGTGAGCCAGCCGGACCTGACAGTCACCACGGGAGACGGATTTGTGGGGGCGGCACTCAACCCCGACGAATGGCATTGAGCCGGTATCTCCCTGCGGGAGCAAAGAGAAAAAAGGGAATCCGGGGGTATAGCCATGCATTGTCAGGGTGACGTGCTTGCCGGATACGGACAGACGTGTCGACTGTGTGGAACAGTCCTCAAGGGACGGCGCGTCAGCGGTTGATCGACTGGATCTCCTGGACGTTCATGTCCTGCGTCGTCTCGAAGGTCCCGTCCGGCAGGTCGCCGCCGGTGCCGTTCGCGCCCTGCCAGGTGATCTGCCAGGTCACCGAGGCGGACAGGCGGTACGGCGTGCCGTCCGTGGCCTTGAGGTAGCGGATGCCGCAGGGCGGGGTCCGGTCGGAGTCGCCTCTTTGGTAGGGCGTGCCGATCGATCCGTCCTCGTTGATCTCGCAGTTGCCCGAGGCGGGGATGGCCTGCGCGTACTCCGTGCCCGGGTTCAGGTGCAGGGCGACCGGCTTCGCGGTGGTCTCCGCCCACAGGCCTGTGTTCGGGAGCTCCGCGCGAACCTTGATCTCCCTGAAGGTCCCCTTGTCCAGCCAGACCCAAGTCGGGGCGTTGACCGTGGACTTGGTCGCCGGCTTCAGCTCGATCTCGGTGCCCGGGACCTTGACCTTGTCGTACGCGTACTCGGCGAGGGTCTTCGGGGTGGGGGCGTTCGGTACGTCGGGGATCTCGCCGGCGTTCTGCCAGAACATGACGCGCTCACAGCCGAACGAGTCCGGGTCGGAGGGGTCCCGGGCCACACCGCGCCAGAAGTAGCCCTTCTTGCCGATGTTGTAGTTGTCGTAACCCCCGCGGGACACCAGCGCGTTGTCCTCGTAGTTGTACGCGACCTTGCTGTCCCGGTAGTGGTCCGTCCACAGCTTCTGGCCGCCCCACATTTCGTGGGGGCTGACATATCCGAGCGGATTGTTCCCCTCCGAGAACGCCTTGAGCTGTTCCGGTGTGTAGACGGGCTCGTACCAGCAGGGCGGCGGCTCCCAGTTCACGTCCGTCGAGGAGATGCTGCCGGTCTTGCCGCCGGTGGGGCCGCTGACCTGGGTGACCTTGATCCGGGATACGGCGGCGGACAAGTCACCGTTGCTGTCGGCGTTGCCCGACGCCGGGGGAGGAGTCGTGTTGTCGGCGGGCCCGTTCGCGTGGGCCGTGCCGCCGGTCCACAGCACCGCTGCCGCTCCCATGAGACCGCACCGTCGCAGCAATCGTCGCGAGGGCGTCACGGCCGGCACTCCTTCGCCTTGCCGATCACCTCGATGGTGAAGGCTCTCCACACTTCCGAGGAGCCGGACGGGGGGATCATGCGCAGCCGGAACGTCTGGTAACTCGCCAGGTTCTCCTCCGAGGAGAGGACCTTCCCGCTCTTGATCTCCTTGCCGTAGAACTTGGCCTGGTTCCGGCAGAACGTGACCAGGACGCCCTGGCCACCGCTCAGGGTGCTGACCTCTTCGTCGTAGTACTTGTCCGTCCCGGTGACGGTCCAGCCGCCCTTCTTCCAGGTCTCGATCTGGGACTTGGCGTACTGCGCGGCCTGGTTGAGCGAGTAGTACCGGTACGCCGGGTCGTTCGGGTCCTGCTGGTCGATGCCGTGGTCCAGCGCACGGATGTAGTTCTGCGCGCCGACGAGCGCCGCCGCGTGCTTCGCGTCGGACGGCTCATCGAAGTCGAAGACCAGATCGAGGTCCTTCGGAACGCTGATGTCGGGTGCGCCTACCGGCGTCGACGGGGATGCCGAAACCGACGGACCCCCCGACTCCCTGTCCGCCCCCTTGATGTCATCCGAAGGCCCCCCGTCACCCCCACCGCACGCGGTGAGCAGAAGGGTCGCCGTCATGGCGAACGCGGCGGCGGTGACGGGCAGGGCGCGGCGGGCCACGGTGGATCTCCCCCGGAGGTCGGCGTGTGCAACGGGGAACGAAGCTATCAGGGGCGAGTGAGGGTTCCTTAACTGCCTGCGGGGGATTGTGCAGAGAGCGTGAGGGTGTGGCGTGGCGATTGCGAACGGCAGCACAGGCCAGAGGTCAAAGAGGTGCCAACTCGGGCATGTCCGGCAGGTCGTGAGGAAGTGATCCGAGAGGTTGTCCACAGGGCCCTGCCCGACCTTCGACGCCGTACATAAGATCTCTGTAGGCTCAGTACACCCCTCAGCACACCCACACCCACTCCCTTCACACACCACCCAGGACACCCGCCATGCCGCGACGCCGCACTTCCAGCTCGTCAAGCTCGACGGGAAGCTCGACGGGCAGCCCGAGTACCCCGAGGAACCGGACCCCGCAGGCCGTGCGGATCCGGCGGCGTTCGTTCGGGGACTTCGTCAAGGCGTTCTTCGCGTTCGTCGCGCTGCTGGTGCTGGTCGTGGGAGTGCCGGGCGCGCTGGCCGTGTCCGTCGGGTGGCCGCTGCCTCACGGGGTGCCTGAGCTGGAGTGGCTCCAGAAGCCCATCACCACCGGCACCTTCCTGAACATCCTCACGGTCATCGTGTGGCTCGCCTGGGCCCAGTTCACCGCCTGTGTGCTCGTCGAGATAAAGGCCGCCGTCTCCGGCATCGGCGTCCCCGGCCGCGTTCCCGGCTCCGGCCCCAGCCAGCTCCTCGCCCGGCAGCTCGTCGCCGCCCTCCTGCTCGTCGGCGCCACCGCCGCCAGCCTCACCCCGGGGCTGTCCCAGCTCGGGCACGACATGGAGGGGAACCAGCGGGGCACCGTCGCCGCCGCACAGCAGACCCCCGGCGGCGGCCTCTTCGCCCAGCAGCAGGAGCAGGCCGCGAGCACTGCCGCCGCCCTCGCCGAGCAGGCCGCCGGCGCCGCCGCGCACGCCGACGCCGGGGGCAGCGCGTCCAAGGCCGACGACACGAAGTACTACCGGATCCAGCCGCCCGAGGGCCGTCACCACGACTCCCTCTGGGAGATCGCCGAACGGCACCTCGGTGACGGACGCCGGTACAAGGAGATCTTCGATCTCAACAAGGACCGGGTGCAGCCGGACGGTTCCAAGCTGTCCGAGGCCAGCCTCATCAGGCCCGGCTGGATCATGGAGATGCCGGGCGACGCCCGGGGCGGGGACCTCGTCGAGATGCCCGAGGCGTCCGGAGGCTCCGCCGCCCAGCAGCAGATCCACGACTACGGCAAGAGCGGCGACCACGCCCAGGGCGGCGGCGCACAGCAAGGCGGCGGAGCCCAGCAGGGCGGCGGCACCGGCCACGCCTCCCTCCCGGAGCAGCGCCCCGCCCCCGACCAGCAGACCGACCGGCAGACCGGCCACCAGGAGCAGCACCAGCAGCACGCCACCTCCACGAACGCCGCCTCCGACGCCTTCGGCCTCCCGCAGGCCCTCGTCGGCGCCCCCCTCCTCGCCGCCGGACTCCTCGGCGCCCTCGGGCGTCGCCGCCGGCAGGCCCTGTGGCAGTCGGCCTTCGGTGCCGTCGGCGGCCGGCGCGGCATGGAGCCGCCCACGCCGACCGGGGACGCCGCCGACGCGCAGGACGCCCTGCTCGTGGGCGCCGACCCCGAAGGCGTACGACTGCTGGACCGCTCCCTGCGCGGGCTCGCCGCCTCCCTCGCCGCCGAATCGCGCCCCCTGCCCACCGTCTACGCGACCTGGCTCAGCGGCAACGGCGACCTCCACCTCCAGCTCGCCCAGCCGTCCGGAAACCCGCCGGCCCCCTGGCAGCTCGGCCAGGACCAGACGTTCTGGATGCTCGCGCGCGCCGACGCCGAGCGGTACGAGGACCTCGACGCGGCCGCCCCCTACCCCGGCCTCGTCAGCCTCGGCACCCTGGACGACTCCCGGCTGCTGCTCAACCTGGAGTCGGTGCCCGGCATCGTGTCGCTGAGCGGCAGCGAGGCCGACCGTGCCGCCGTCTTCGCCTCCGTCGCCGCCGAACTGGCCACCAACGGCTGGTCGGACCGCATGACCATCACCCTCGTCGGCTTCGGCGAGGACCTCACGCCCCTCGCGCCCAACCGGCTGCGGCACCTCGAAGGCATCGCCGACCTCGTCGAGACCATGGAGGCCGAGACCCGGCAGCGGCGCGGCGCGCTGGGCGCCGCCGGACACGACTCGGTCCTCACCGGGCGTACCGGCCCCGCCCAGCACACCCGTTGGGCCCCGCACCTCGTCCTCCTCGCCGCCGAGCCCTCCGCCGACGACGCGATGAAGCTCGCCGAACTCGCCGCGGACGCCGGCCGGCTCGGCATCGGCTACCTCGTCGGCACCGAGAGCGGCGATCTGCCCGGCGCCGCCTGGGAGATGGAGATCACCGGCGAGGGCAAGCTCCTCGCCCCGCTGCTCGGCCTCGAACTCGACGCCCAGCTCCTGCCCGTCCCCCTCCAGCGCGCGGTCGTCGAACTGTTCATCGAGTCCGACCCGGAGCGCGAACCGCAGGGACCGGCCACCGCACCCCCGTTCCTCGTCGACGTCAGCGAGCAGGGACGGCCCGCGGTGTACGCGCGGCTCGTCGGACCGTACGAGATCATCGGCCTCGACACCCCCGACGGCGACCGCAGTGCCCTGCTCCACGAGGCGCTCGCCCTGCTGCTCCTGCACCGCGAGGGTGTCCACCCGCGCGTGCTGTCCTCCGCGCTGTGGCCGCGCGGCGTCACGGACGACGTACGAGAAGCCCTCCTCGAACGGCTCCGGGCCTGGCTCGGCACCGACCCCGACGGCTCGCCGCGTCTCAGGACCGACAGCACCGGGCGGCTCACGCTCGCCAAGACCGTCGTCTCCGACCTCGACGTCCTGCGCTCCCTCTACCACGAGGCCACGCAGGGCCGCGGCGTCGACAGCCGCGTCGTGCGCGGCCGGCTGCTCACCGACGCGCTCGTCCTGGTGCGCGGCCCGCTCCTCGCCGACCGGCCCGAGGGGCGCTACCGCTGGCTCACCCACGAGATCATCGACGCCCAACTCCCGCTCCTCGTCGCGGACATCGGCCTCGCGCTGTCCGAGTTCCACCTGGTCAAGGACCGCGCGGAGAAGGCCATCGAGGCGCTCGGCGCCGCCCTCAACTCCGCGCCCGGCGACGAGCGCCTCTGGCACGAACTGCTCCGCGCCACCCACGCCACCGGTGACACCGACCGGCTCCAGGCCCTCGCCGCCGACCTCATCACCCGCAGCGGCGCCCGTGGCCTGCCGCCGCGCACCGAGGCCCTGCTCGACGAGCTCCTGCCGACGTGGCGCGATGGCGTCGCGGCCGTGGGATGACGACCTTCCTCGTGATCGCCGCCGCGCTGTGGGGCGCGGCGGCGGGTGCGTTTCTGCCGAAACCCGCCTATCGGTTCTCCGTCCCGTCGGAGGAGGAGTGGCGGACCACCTGCCCGCGTGAGCATCCCCTCGGGGGGTGGATCGGATGGGCGCGCTGCCAGCAGTGCGAACAGCGTGAACAGTCCTACGGCCCTCCCGTGGCCCTGCTCTCCGCCCTCACCGCCCTCGGCTGCGCCGCCCTCGCCGCCGCGACCGGCACCCGGCCCGAGATCGCCGTCTGGCTGCTGCTCGCCCCGGTCGGCGTACTGCTGGCCGTGGTCGACCTGCGGGTGCAGCGGCTGCCCGACGTCCTGACCCTGCCGCTCGCGGGCGCCGCCCTCGCGCTGCTGGGCGCGGTGTCGTTCGTGCCCGAGCACACCGGGGACTGGCTGACAGCGCTCCTGGCCGCCCTCGCGCTCGGCGGCGGCTACTTCGTGCTGTTCCTGATCAACCCCGCCGGCATGGGCTTCGGCGATGTGAAGCTCGCGCTCGGGGCAGGGGCGGTGCTGGGCTGGTACGGCTGGCCGACGGTCATGCTGGGGACCTTCGCCGGGTTCCTGCTGGGGGCGCTGTACAGCGGCGCGCTGGTCGTCGCGCGGAAGGCGGGGCGCAAGACGTCGATCCCGTTCGGACCGTTCCTGATCATGGGGGCGTTCGTCGGGGTGCTGATCGGCGCGTACGCGGCCTGACGTGTGCCTCGCAAAACCGCTGGCGTAGGCTGGCGCAGTCCGTCCATTACGGATGGTTCCGTCCACAACCCTTGACGAAAGGGACGCTCCGGTGACCGAGAAGGCCGACCTTCAGTCCGTCCTCGACCGCGCCGCATCCGGTGGGCGGATCACTCCGGAGGAGGCGCTCGACCTCTACCGCGACGCCCCGCTGCACGCGCTCGGCGCGGCCGCCGACGCGGCCCGACGCCGTCGGTACGCCGGGACCGAGCACATCGCGACGTACATCATCGAGCGGAACATCAACTACACCAACGTCTGCGTGACGGCGTGCAAGTTCTGCGCGTTCTACGCCCCGCCCACGGCCAAGGACAAGGGCTGGACCCGCGACCTCGAGGACATCCTGCGCCGCTGCGCGGAGACCGTCGAGCTGGGCGGCACGCAGATCATGTTCCAGGGCGGGCACCACCCGGACTACGGCGTGGAGTACTACGAGAAGCACTTCGCGGCGATCAAGAAGGAATTCCCGCAGCTGGTCATCCACTCCCTCGGCGCGTCCGAGGTCGAGCACATGGCCCGCATCTCCAAGGTGAGCGTGGAGGAGGCGATCCAGCGCATCCACGCCGCCGGTCTCGACTCCTTCGCCGGCGCCGGCGCCGAGCTGCTGCCCGAGCGCCCCCGCAAGGCCATCGCCCCTCTCAAGGAGTCCGGCGAGCGCTGGCTGGAGATCATGGAGACCGCGCACAACCTGGGCGTGGAGTCCACCTCCACGATGCTCATGGGCACCGGCGAGACCAACGCCGAGCGCATCGAGCACCTGCGGATGATCCGTGACGTACAGGACCGCACCGGCGGCTTCCGGGCCTTCATCCCGTACCTCTACCAGCCGATGAACAACCACCTGAAGGGCCGCACGCAGGCCACGATCTTCGAGTACCTGCGGATGATCGCGATCGCCCGGCTCTTCATGGACAACATCGCCCACATCCAGGGCTCCTGGCTGACCACCGGCCAGGACGCGGGCCAGCTCACGCTGCACTACGGCGCGGACGACCTCGGCTCGATCATGCTGGAGGAGAACGTCGTCTCGGCGGCCGGTGCCAAGCACCGCTCCAACCTCCAGGAAATGATCGACATGATCCGTACGGCGGGACGGGTCCCGGCCCAGCGCTCCACGACGTACGAGCACCTCGTCGTCCACGACGACCCGGCGAACGACCCCGTCGACGCGCGGATCGTGTCCCACATCTCCTCGACGGCGATCGAGGGCGGCACGGCACATCCCGAGCTGAAGATCCTCACGTCCAACTGACGTACCGTGCTGACGATTCACGCCGCGGACGAGGTCCGCTTCACCTGGGACGACCCGGACCCGATCAAAGACGGTGCTGTGGCCGTCGAGGGCATCCGGGTCGCCGCGGTGGGGCCGCTGGCGGAGGTGCAGGAGCAGTTTCCCGGTGCCAGGGTGCGGCGGTGGCCGGGCGTGCTGGGACCGGGTCGCATTCACGAGGGCCCGCTCCCGGCGGCTCCGAGCCCGCGCGAGCGCGTCCACGCGGTGCTGAAGCTGGGAGCGGTGGCGGTGATCGCGGAGCACGCCGATACGCCCGAACTCCGCGCGGCGGCAGAGCGGAACGACGTCGTCGTGCTGCGCCGCACACAGCCGACGGCGATCATCCCGACGGGCCGCGCGGACCTGGCCGTCTTCGACGAGACCGGCGAGTGCATCGCGACGGTGTGCGCGGGCCGCCTGGTCCACAGACGCCGCTAGTCGGAGCATCCCGCAGCCGACCCCCTACTCCGCGAACGCCTCCGCGAACGCACCCGAACTCTGCTTCACCCCGCTGCAGTTGGTCAGCTCGTCACCCTCGTCGTCACACTGCTGGTCCCGGAACGTCGACCACATCGACACCCACCCGATCTCCTTCTCCTCGGCGAAGGACCGCACTTGGGCCGCGTCCGACAGCGTGAACGTCTCGTTGTCGACGTCGTTGACCCCGATCATCGACGTCAGCGCGATCGCCCGCCACGCGACCGCGTCCGACGTCCCGAAGACATCCTTCAGCTGGGTGTGCGCGGCCTTCGCCGAGGTGATCGCGTAGTCGCCCATGTCCTCGTCGTACGTCTCGCCGTAGTTCATGGTCATGAGGTTGATCGTCGAGACCTGTACGGCACTGTTGTTGGCGGACTCCAGCAGCGCGAGGCTGTCGTCGTCGAGCCCCGACGGCATCACGGGCAGCGTGAACGACACGGTGAGGTCGCCGCGCGACTTCTGCAGCAGCGCGATCGCCTCCGACCGCAGCTCCACCGACGCGGAGTCCGTCAGCGCGTCCCCCTCGACGTCGAAGTCGGCCTGGGTGGAGCCGGCCGCGTCGAGGGCCTCGCCGTACGCCTGCGCGAGCGCCGTCGCACTGCCGCAGCTCTCGGCCAGCTCCTTGCCGGACGCCCCGCCGAAGGAGACCCGCACACTCGCGCCGTTCTCCTTGAGCTCCGAGATCCGGGTGGCCACCGAGGAGTCGCCGATGGCGTGCGAGTCGTTCCACGTCGGGGCGCAGTCGCCGCCGTCCGCGATCACGAAGGCCAGGTTGTACGTCGTCGGAGCGCCGGCGGAGTCGTTGCCGGAGGCTTCCGTGGCGCTGACGTAGGGGGCGTACGACGTGCTCGCCGAGGTCTCCTCGGAAGCCTCGGCGGACTGGGCCGGCGTCGCTTCCGAGGTGGTGTCGGTGTCCGCGGAACAACCCGCCGTGGCCAGGGCAAACAGGCAACTCAGCCCGGCCGTCGGCCTCAGGAAACGCCGCATTCGGCATGCACCCGCTCTCGTGATTTCTGTCTCAGGGTGGAAACAAACTGTGTTGGGCGAGTGGAAATGTCTCACACGGGACTGAGCTTCATGAGGACAGGATTCACCCAGCGGGCGCATGGGCACGCACGAACAAAACGGGTGATCCGGGCACCCAGAGCGGGCATTCAACCCCTTTCCTCTCCACGGGAGTTACGCAGCCGTTCCAGCGAACTCTCAGAGAAGAGACAGGTTAAGACGTTTCTCATACGCGCCTCACATGAATTCCTGAGTTTCGGACACATAAAGACTCTCTAACGTCCGGGGAATGCATTCCGAGCCTGCCATCGAAAACCGCGCCGAACGTGGTCGCCGCCGCAAACGCCGTGGCGACGGAGCCGCCGACGGGCCCGTGTTCGTTGACAACTCCGGACGCCGCTCCAAGCTGCTGCGCCGGATCGGTCTTCTCGTCGGTGTCCTGTGTGTGGGGTACGCCGTCGTCCTGGGCCTCGCCTTCATGGGCATCGGCACCTCGAACCCGTCCTCGCTGCTGCCCTTCGGGAGCGGCCAGGGCCAGGGCGGTCCGGGCGCCCGGAACGGCAACGGACCCGGCACCCAGCCACAGGGCGGCATCGGCAACAGCGTGCGGCCCAGCGGCTCTCCGCCCGCGCTGCCGTCGGGCGTGCCCACCCCGTCCGTCTCCCCGTCCGCCTCCGCGACCGCCGACTGACCGGAGCGCAGCCACCCTCATGACTACGACGACTCCCTCCCGCGGCCGTCGCCGCGCCCCCTCGCGCCTGGGACGGGCGGCGGGCAAGGCCGCGGCGCTCCAGAAGCCGCGCGTCCTCCTCGCCGGCCTGCTCCTGCTCGCGCTGACCAGCGTGATGCTGCTCGACGGCTATCTGCGCGCCGAGGTCGGCGGTGACGAGCGGGTCCGCGACGGGGCCAGCTCCAGCAAGGTGCCGGACACGATCCTCGACGGCGGCCCGATCGTCAGCTTCCGCGGCGGCTCGGCGACGAGCGTCTCCGTCCCGGACAAGACGATCGCGCTGACCTTCGACGACGGCCCCAACCCGACGTACACGCCAAAGGTGCTGGAGATCCTGGAGAAGTACGACGTCCCCGCCACGTTCTTCGTGGTCGGCTCGATGGTCTCGCGCTACCCGGGCATCGTGAAGGACATGGTCGAGCAGGGCAACGAGGTGGGCATCCACACCTTCACCCACGTCGACCTCTCCTACCAGAGCGACGCCCGGGTCAACCGCGAGATGCAGCAGACCCAGTTGGCCCTCGCGGGCGCGGCGGGCATCACGACCACGCTGTTCCGGGCGCCGTACTCCTCGGAGACGGACGCCATCGACAACTACAGCTGGCCCGTCTACGAGAAGCTCGGCGCGGACGGCTACACCAGCGTCTTCGTCGACACCGACAGCGACGACTGGAAGAAGCCGGGCGTCTCGAAGATCGTCAAGTGGGCGACACCGGACGGCGACGACGGGGCGTCCGTGCTCTTCCACGACGCCGGTGGCGAGCGCTCGCAGACGATCAAGGCGCTGCCCGAGTACATCGTGAAGATGAAGGCGAAGGGGTACACCTTCACCACCATCAGCGGGGTCATCGAGAAGGAGCAGTCGGCGAACGGCCAGCAGGCGGCCGGCGGACCGGCGGCTGCGAACAGTCAGCAGCCCGGCGGAGGCACGGGTAACGGCAACCTCCAGGCCGCCCACCGCGAGGCGGGCGGAGCGACCCTCTACGAGGGCAAGGCACTGCTCGCGGCCGTCGCCGTCGCCGAGTACGCCGTACCCACGCTGTCGGTCGGCCTCATGGTCGTCGGCGTCGCCGTCATGGGGCGGTTCGGGATGATGCTGATCCTCGCCCGCCGCCACTACAGACAGCGCAACAAACGCCGCTTCGGCTGGGGACCGACGGTCACCCGGCCGGTGAGCGTGATCGTCCCGGCGTACAACGAGAAGGAGTGCATCGCCAACACCCTCAGGTCGCTGGCGCGGAGCACCCATCCGATCGAGATCATCGTCGTCGACGACGGTTCGACGGACGGCACCTCCGAGATCTCGCTCAACGCGGCCCACGAGCTGGGCATGACGAACGTCCGGGTCATCCGGCAGGAGAACGCGGGCAAGCCGGCCGCCCTCAACAACGGGGTGCGCAACGCCACTTACGACATCGTCATCATGATGGACGGCGACACCGTCTTCGAGCCGGACGCCGTGCACCAGCTGGTGCAGCCCTTCGCCGACCCGGACGTCGGCGCGGTCGCCGGCAACGCCAAGGTCGGCAACCGGGACACGATCATCGGCGCCTGGCAGCACATCGAGTACGTGATGGGCTTCAACCTCGACCGCCGTATGTACGACCTGCTGCGCTGCATGCCGACGATCCCCGGCGCGATCGGTGCCTTCCGCCGTGAGGCGGTCCTCCAGGTCGGCGGCATGAGCGAGGACACGCTCGCCGAGGACACCGACATCACCATCGCCATGCACCGCGCGGGCTGGCGGGTCGTCTACCAGGAGCACGCCAAGGCCTGGACGGAGGCGCCGGGTTCGCTCAAGCAGCTGTGGTCGCAGCGCTACCGCTGGTCGTACGGCACCATGCAGGCGCTGTGGAAGCACCGCAAGTCCCTGACCGACAAGGGGCCTTCGGGCCGCTTCGGCCGGGTCGGGATGCCGCTGGTGGTGATCTTCCAGATCGTCACGCCGGTCTTCGCGCCGCTGATCGACGTCTTCACCGCGTACTCGATGATCTTCATCGACTTCCGGGCGGCGCTGCTGGCCTGGCTCGCGGTGCTGGCGGTGCAGCTGGTCTGTGCCGCGTACGCCTTCCGGCTGGACAGGGAGAAGTACCGCTATCTGCTGATGATGCCGCTCCAGCAGCTGGCCTACCGGCAGATGATGTACCTCGTCCTCATCCACTCCTGCATCACGGCCCTCACGGGCGGCCGGCTGCGCTGGCAGAAGCTGAAGCGGACCGGCGAGGTCGGGACGCCGGCGGGGGCGAGCTGATGAGCTGGGAGCAGCAGGGGTACCGGCAGCAGGGGTACGGATACGGGTACGGGGACGGGCAGGGGTACGGCGGCTCTCAGCAGCCGCAGTACGCACAGCCACAGTACGTCCAGCCGGCGTATCCGCAACCGACCTATCCGCAGCAGCCGTACGTGGACTACGGGCAGCCCGTGGCGGTGGAGGAGACGGCTCCGCTGCCGGCGGTCGAGCCGGAACCAGAGCCCGAAGTAGCGGTCGTAGGGGAAAGGCCCGCGGGGGAGGCGGCGGAGGAGAAGCCGCCGCCGAAGCCCGCTGGCCGCGACCGCTACTTCGACACCCTCCGGGCCGTCGCGCTCATCCGGGTCGTCACCTATCACACCTTCGGGTGGGCCTGGTGCGGGATGGTCTTCCCCTCCATGGGGATCATGTTCGGCCTGGCCGGGACCCTGATGGCGAAGTCGCTGGAGCGGCCCGCGCCGAAGGTCGTGCGGAGCAGGCTCCGCCGGCTGCTGCCCCCGTTCTGGTTCTGGGGCTTCTTCGTGGTCCTCGCGATGCTGGTCCACGGCTGGATGCCGCACTGGGAGATCGTCTACTGGATCGTGCCGTTCGGTGATCCGCCGGGGAGCCGGTGGGGCGTACAGGCCTGGGAGATCCTCTGGTACCTGCGGACGTATCTGTGGTTCGTGCTGCTGTCCCCGCTTCTGCTGAAGGTGTTCCGGGCGGCGCCGGTCCCGGTGCTCTTCCTGTCCCTGGCGCCGATCCTGGTCCTCACCTTCGTGTGGTCCGGGCCGCAGGGGCGGCTCGGCAACGAGATGTGGGACTTCTCGACGTACCTCTTCTGCTGGATCCTCGGCTTCGCGCACCGCGACGGTGTGCTGCGGAGGATGAAACCGGCGCTCGTGGTCGTCCTGGCGCTCGCCGCGATCGGCTACGGCGGCTGGTACGCCTTCTCCCACCAGGGCGAGGTCGGCACCTACGACCTCGACGAGATCCCGCTCGCGCAGGCCTTCTGGTCGGCCGGGTTCGTGATGCTGCTGATGTGGGCCAAGGCGTACTTCGCGATCGACTTCGCGTGGCTCACCCGCTTCCGGCGGCTCGACCGGGTCGTGACGGTCTTCAACGCGCGCGCGGTGACGATCTACCTCTGGCACGAGATCGCCTTGATACTCGCCGTGCCGCTGATCGACCAGTTCTGGAACGTGCCGGCCTTCGAGAGGTATCTGCCGCTGGAGAGCCAGTGGTTCATGTTCGGGGTCGGGTGGGTGCTGATCGCGGTGTCCGTCCTGGCCTGCGGCTGGGTGGAGGACGTGGCGGCGCGGAAGAAGCCGAAGCTGCTGCCGTGAGCGGGGCCTCGGCCGTTTCCCCGGGGGCGGCTGCAAGAATGGGCCCGTGACCCGCGCTTCCCTGAACAAGCAGCCGCACGAAGTCGCCTCGATGTTCGACGACGTGGCGGAACGGTACGACCTGACGAACGACGTGCTGTCGCTCGGCCAGGACCGGGCGTGGCGCAAGGAGGTCGCCAAAGCGGTCGACGCCCGGCCCGCGCAGAAGATCCTGGACCTGGCGGCAGGGACGGCCACCTCGTCCCTGCCCTTCGCGCGGACCGGCGCCTACGTCGTCCCCTGCGACTTCTCGCTGGGCATGCTCAAGGTCGGCAAGAAGAACCATCCGTGGCTGCCGCTGACGGCGGGCGACGCGACGAAGCTGCCCTTCAGGGACGACACCTTCGACGCGGTCACGATCTCCTTCGGGCTGCGCAATGTGCAGGACTTCGACGCCGGGCTGCGGGAGATGTACCGGGTGACCAAGCCCGGCGGCCGGGTCGTGATCTGCGAGTTCTCGCACCCGACCTGGGCGCCCTTCCGCACGGTCTACACCGAGTACCTGATGCGCGCCCTGCCGCCGGTGGCCCGCGCGGTGTCCTCCAACCCCGACGCGTACGTCTACCTCGCCGAGTCCATCCGCGCCTGGCCGGACCAGTCCGCGCTGGCCGAGCGTCTGCAGAAGGCCGGCTGGTCGAAGGTGGCGTGGCGGAACCTGACCGGCGGGATCGTGGCCCTGCACCGCGGGTTCAAGGCGGGCTGAGGGTTCAGGGCGGGCCGATCCCGACCGTGCAGGGGTCGCCGGGTTCGTCCAGCTCGCGCTGGAGCCCGCCGCCCGACGGGTTCGGCACGCGCGGCTCGCGCATGCCTCCGCCGCCGTCACCCGGACCGAAGTCGAACCACACGTAGACCATCGACTCCCGCGGCACCTCGGCGCCGGGCTGCGGGTACTGGCGTACGACGTAGTCGACGACGGCGAGGTGGAAGTCCTGGCGGTCCGGCGCATTGATGAACAGGCCCTGTGCCCTGGCCGTCTCGCGCGCGTCGACGGCCATCAGACCGACCAGACGAGGGACGCGCACTTCGGGCGTTTTGGGTGTTATTCGCACAGATGTCACCCCCAGCGGTATGGGCAGGGTAACCGCACTGGGGCGCTACCTGGAAGCGCTGAGTGTTTTTCTGTAGCCGATTATCACTCTGCGTCACAGATCAAGGCGGAAGCACAGCGCGTCCTCCGGCAGCCGCGGATGCGGGAACCTCTCCGCGAGCTTCATGCCGAGCCGCCGGGTGACCGCGACGGACCGTTCGTTGCCGGGTCTGACCAGCGCCACGACATGGGAGACGCCCGCCGCCCGCAGCCGTTCCAGCGTCATCTGCGCGGCGGCGGTGGCGTACCCCTTGCCCCAGTGCGCCCGCCCGAGCCGCCAGCCGATCTCGATCTCCCCCTTGGGCCCCAGTCCTGCGGCCACGGCTGGGCGCCGGTGCTGTGCCTTCTGGGGGGATACCCCCCAGACCCCCCGCGATGACCTGCCCGTTCTCATCGACCATGGTCCACAGACAGAACCCCCGCTCGGCGTCGTGCCGACGCTGGCGGGCGGTGAGTTCCTCGTAGACGGACAGCTCCGCCGACCTGCCTCCGTGGAACTCCATGACGTCCCGGTCGTCGAAGATCCGGTGCCAGGCGACGGCGTCCTCGTCGGTGGGGACGCGCAGCCTTACTACGGGGAGAGCTCGGTTCACGGGGCAGCCCTTCAGCCGGGTGATCAATCGTGCTGAATAGACTGCCCATGTCCAGTGCCGGTCGGCACGCAGATTGCGAACCAGGGGAGATCCCGCCGTGACAGCCGTGACTGAGCCCCTCTCCGAAAACACCGCCGATGTCATCGTCGTCGGCGCGGGGCCGGCCGGCTCCACGACCGCGTACTACCTCGCCAAGGCCGGACTCGACGTGCTTCTCCTGGAGAAGACGGCGTTCCCGCGCGAGAAGGTCTGCGGCGACGGCCTCACCCCGCGAGCCACCAAACAGCTGGTGGCCATGGGCATCGACATCTCCGAGGAAGCGGGCTGGCTGCGCAACAAGGGCCTGCGCATCATCGGCGGCGGCGTCCGCCTCCAGCTGGACTGGCCGGAACTCGCGTCCTTCCCGGACTACGGCCTCGTCCGCAAACGCGACGACTTCGACGAGCAACTCGCCCGCCAGGCGCAGAAGGCGGGCGCCCGGCTCTACGAGCGCTGCAACGTCGGCGCCCCGATCATCGACGACCGCACCGGCCGCATCACCGGCGTGCACGCCAAGCTCGGCGACACCGGCGAGAAGCGGGAAGTCACCTTCCACGCGCCGCTCGTGGTCGCGGCCGACGGCAACTCCACCCGGCTGTCCCTGGCGATGGGCCTGCACCGCCGCGAGGACCGTCCGATGGGCGTCGCCGTCCGCACGTACTTCGAGTCGCCGCGCCACGAGGACGACTACCTGGAGTCCTGGCTGGAGCTGTGGGACCGCCGTGGTCCCGAGCCCCGGCTGCTGCCGGGCTACGGCTGGATCTTCGGCATGGGTGACGGCACCTCCAACGTCGGCCTCGGCGTGCTCAACACCTCCGACTCCTTCAAGGAGCTCGACTGGCGCGAGGTGCTGAAGGCCTGGTGCGCGTCGATGCCGGAGGAGTGGGGCTACACGCCGGAGAACATGACGGGCCCGATCCGCGGCGCCGCCCTGCCGATGGCCTTCAACCGCCAGCCGCACTACACCAAGGGCCTGCTTCTGGTCGGCGACGCCGGCGGCATGGTGAACCCCTTCAACGGCGAGGGCATCGCCTACGCCATGGAGTCCGGCAACATCGCCGCCGACGTCATCGTCCAGGCCCACGCCCGGGCGACGCCGGCCCAGCGGGAGATCGCGCTCCAGCGCTACCCGCAGGTCCTCAAGGACACCTACGGCGGCTACTACACGCTGGGCCGTGCCTTCGTGAAGCTCATCGGCAACCCGAAGGTCATGAAGATCGCGGCCCAGCGCGGCCTGACCCACCCCCTGTTGATGAAGTTCACCCTGAAGATGCTGGCCAACCTCACCGACCCCTCGGGCGGCGACGCGATGGACCGCATCATCAACGGGCTGAGCAAGGTGGCCCCCAAGGCGTGAACCAGGCGGTGCGCCTCGACGGTGGCGGCCCGGCGTGCGGAGTCCTCCTCGCGCTGGGCCGCCACCTGTCGTAGGGCGCGGATGACCGCGACTCGGCCCGGCCGGGCGGCTCGGCCGGTCCTCGGACCCGGCTGTGACGGGTCTGGGCGGCCCTGAGCCGGGGGACCGCGGGCAACTCCTCATCCACCCCGCGGGCGCGCTCCGCAGCCGCCCCACGGCCCGCACAAAGGCGTCGGCGAGTCAGCGCGGCGGCCGGCCGGCCGTCAACGCGCTGCCCAATGTGGACAATCCGGGGGAAAAGGCGGAAGGGCCGCTGCCCCCGAGCGGCTGCGGCCCTTCCGACGTTCGTGACGCGTGTGCGTGCTCGTCAGAGTACGCGCACCGCGCCCGACGCCGGATATCCGGACAGGTCCTGAATGACGACACCCTTGGAGGGGTTGGCCGCGTCCAGGTACTGGCCGTTACCGATGTAGACGCCCACGTGGTAGGCGGAACCCTTGCCGCCCCAGTAGAGGATGTCGCCGACCTGGATCTGCGACAGCGGGATGTCGGTGCCCTGCATCGACTGGTCCTGCGAGACCCGCGGCAGCTCGACGCCGACCTGGTTGAACGCGGCCTGGACCAGGCTGGAGCAGTCCCACGCGTTGGGCCCGGTGGCGCCCATGACGTAGGCGTCGCCCACCTGTGCCTTGAGGAAGGCGATGACGGTCGCGACGCTGCCGCTGGCGGGCGCCGAGGCGGTCGTGGTGGTGGAGAGGGTGGTCCGCTCCGAGGAACGCGAGACGGCGGCCTCCGCGGCGGCCTTGCGGGCCTCCTCCGCCTTCTTCTTGGCCTCGGCCTTCTTCTTCGCCTCGGCGAGATCCTTCTTGGCCTCCTTGGCGGCAGCGGCGGCGGCCGCGTCGCGCTCGGCCTGGAGCTCGTAGTTCGCGGCCGCCTGCTGCGTGGCGTCCGCGGACTCGGCGACCTGGACGGCCAGGTCGGCCGTGAGGGTGGGCAGTTCGAGGGTCTGCGTCACCGGCTCGGCGGCGCTCGCCGAAGCCGACGCGCCCGCCGCTGCCATGCTGAGGACGCCACCGGCGACGCCGGCGCGCATCGCCATGGATGTCGTCGCGCTGCGGCGCGGCTTCCGGTGGCTACGTATGTGAGCGGTGTGGGACATGAGACCAAGCGGTATCAGGGGCTCCTCCATACCTTCAAGAAACGTGTGCTGCGCCACAGTTGTTCAATGGGTGCCCAGAATTCCCGGTGCACCGCCCTTTATTGACGCCGTAACGGACATTGCGGACGCGACCCAACACGGCCTTGATCACGTACTTTCATGTTTACGTCCGAATTGCCCCGCGCCTACCACCGGTTGGGACAAGTGGCCAAGCCCGGTTCTCGGAGGCCTCTCGCCGATGTGGCGGAGGTCACGCAACGGTTACAGCGGCGGCTGCGTCTCGCGCACACATCACGCCCTCATCCGCTCGTGAATGTGTGCACGCGTCCACACGGCGCCTCGCGACTCCTCCTGATGTGTGAACGCGGCTCACTATCAAGCGGTCGAGTCCAGCGCCAATTTGCATGCAAGAGAACTCTCTTGATATGGAGACGCCTACTCTCAGCTGCGCCGACGAGCCAGAATGTCACCTCTGGTGATCACTCGGACGCTTCGCGTACGAAGATCACCGCTCATCCGACTTCATGATCCTTCGTCAGGTGGTGGAGATCACAAAGCTTGTGCAATACCCCGTGTCGCAGATCACAGACCGGCGGGCATAAGATGCGGGTCAGTTGGGCTTGTGACCTGCTTCACATGTTCGCGATCTTCGCCGGGACGGGCGGGACTTGCGGGACGGGTGGGGCGGCAGCGAACTCAACGCCATCGCCAGCAGTCAGTGCCGACTGAGAGGAGCGAGGAGCGGTGAACGCGTATGCGCCCATCCTCGTACTGGGAGCCCTCGGGGCAGGCTTTGCGATCTTCTCCGTGGTCATGGCCACGCTGATCGGTCCGAAGCGGTACAACCGGGCCAGGCTCGACGCCTACGAATGCGGGGTCGAGCCGACCCCCACGCCGGCCGGCGGCGGGCGCTTCCCCATCAAGTACTACCTGACGGCGATGCTCTTCATCGTCTTCGACATCGAGATCGTCTTCCTCTACCCCTGGGCCGTCACCTTCGACGCCCTGGGTGTTTTCGGGCTCGTGGAGATGCTGCTCTTCGTGCTCACCGTCTTCGTTGCGTACGCGTACGTGTGGCGGCGCGGCGGCCTGGAATGGGACTGAGAGGCCTCTAACTCATGGGACTCGAAGAAAAGCTGCCGAGCGGCTTCCTGCTGACCACCGTCGAGCAGGCCGCGGGCTGGGTGCGCAAGGCGTCCGTCTTCCCCGCCACCTTCGGCCTCGCCTGCTGTGCCATCGAGATGATGACCACCGGCGCCGGACGCTACGACCTGGCCCGCTTCGGTATGGAGGTCTTCCGCGGCTCACCCCGCCAGGCCGACCTCATGATCGTCGCCGGCCGGGTCAGCCAGAAGATGGCCCCGGTCGTCCGGCAGGTCTACGACCAGATGGCGAACCCGAAGTGGGTCATCTCCATGGGGGTCTGCGCGTCCTCGGGCGGCATGTTCAACAACTACGCGGTCGTCCAGGGCGTCGACCACATCCTCCCCGTCGACATCTACCTCCCGGGCTGCCCGCCACGGCCCGAGATGCTGCTGGACGCCATCCTCAAGCTCCACGAGAAGATCCAGGGCTCCAAGCTCGGCGTGAACGCCGAGGAGGCGGCCCGCGAGGCGGAGGAAGCGGCGCTCAAGGCCCTGCCCACCATCGAGATGAAGGGGCTGCTGCGGTGAGCGACGCGAACGGCGCTGGCGACGGCGCGAACCCCGAGAAGGACCTCAGCGGCCAGAACCTCCCCGGCCAGCGCGGCCAGGGCGGCGAGGAGATCCGCGTCCAGCGCGGCATGTTCGGCGCCGACAGCGGCGGCGACACCTCCGGCTACGGCGGCCTGGTGCGCTCGGTCCGGCTGCCGGGCCCCGCGGCCCGCCCCTACGGCGGCTGGTTCGACGAGGTCGCCGACGAACTCGAGGGAGCACTGGAGGAGCAGGGACTCCTGCCCGACAACGCCATCGAGAAGACGGTCGTCGACCGCGACGAGCTCACCTTCCACATCGAGCGCGAGCACCTGCTGCGCGTCGCCCGCACCCTGCGCGACGACCCGGCCCTGCGCTTCGAGCTCTGTACCGGCGTCAGCGGGGTGCACTACCCGCACGACAAGGGCCGCGAGCTGCACGCGGTGTACCACCTGCGCTCGCTCACCCACAACCGGCTGATCCGCCTCGAGGTCAGCGCCCCGGACGCCGATCCGAAGATCCCGTCCCTGGTCTCCGTCTATCCGACCAACGACTGGCACGAGCGTGAGACCTACGACTTCTTCGGGATCGTCTTCGACGGTCACCCGGCCCTGACGCGGATCATGATGCCGGACGACTGGCAGGGCCACCCGCAGCGCAAGGACTACCCCCTCGGCGGCATCCCCGTCGAGTACAAGGGCGCCCAGATCCCGGCTCCGGACCAGCGGAGGTCGTACTCGTGAGCACGCAGTCAGCATCAGCCCGGGAGACCACCGAGGGCACCGTCTACACGGTCACCGGTGGCGACTGGGACGAGGTCGTCCAGTCCGCGGCCCGCGCCGACGACGAGCGCATCGTCGTCAACATGGGCCCCCAGCACCCGTCCACGCACGGAGTGCTCCGCCTGATCCTGGAGATCGACGGCGAGACGGTCACCGAGGCCCGCTGCGGCATCGGCTACCTCCACACCGGCATCGAGAAGAACCTCGAGTACCGCACGTGGACGCAGGGCACCACGTTCGTGACGCGCATGGACTACCTGACGTCCTTCTTCAACGAGGCCGCCTACTGTCTCGCCGTCGAGAAACTCCTCGGCATCGAGGACCAGATCACCGAGCGGGCCAAGATCATCCGGGTGCTCCTGATGGAGCTGAACCGGCTCTCCTCGCACCTGGTGTGCATCGCCACCGGCGGCATGGAACTCGGCGCCACCACGATCATGATCTACGGATTCCGTGATCGTGAAATGATTCTCGACATCTACGAGCTCATCACGGGCCTGCGGATGAACCACGCGTTCATCCGCCCCGGCGGACTCGCGCAGGACCTGCCGCCCGGCGCGGTGGACCACATCCGCGAGTTCGTGAAGAAGATGAGGAAGAACCTCCCGGAGTACGACAAGCTCGCCACCGGGAACCCCATCTTCAAGGCCCGTATGCAGGACATCGGCTATCTCGACCTGGCCGGCTGCATGGCCCTCGGCATCACCGGCCCGATCCTGCGCTCCACCGGTCTGCCGTTCGACCTGCGCAAGGCACAGCCGTACTCCGGTTACGAGACCTACGACTTCGACGTCGCGACCGCCGACACCTGCGACTCCTACGGCCGCTTCCTGATCCGCCTCGAGGAGATGCGCCAGTCCCTCAGGATCATCGAGCAGTGCCTGGACCGGCTCCAGCCCGGCCCGGTCATGGTCGCCGACAAGAAGATCGCCTGGCCCGCCCAGCTCGCCCTGGGCCCCGACGGGCTCGGCAACTCCCTCGACCACATCAAGAAGATCATGGGCACCTCCATGGAGGCCCTGATCCACCACTTCAAGCTGGTCACCGAGGGCTTCCGGGTCCCGCCGGGGCAGGCGTACGTGGCCGTCGAGTCGCCCAAGGGCGAACTCGGGGTGCACGCCGTGTCCGACGGCGGCACCCGCCCCTACCGGGTCCACTTCCGCGAGCCGTCCTTCACCAACCTTCAGTCCATGGCGGCGATGTGTGAGGGCGGCCAGGTCGCCGACGTCATCGTCGCCGTCGCGTCCATCGACCCCGTGATGGGAGGCGTCGACCGGTGACCACCTCTTCTTCCGAGCAGGGCGTCAGCCTGGGCATGCCCGAACTGCCCGCGCCCGCCTACCCGGACGACGTTCGAGCCCGGCTGGAGGCGGACGCGCGCGAGGTCATCGCCCGCTACCCCGACTCCCGGTCCGCGCTCCTGCCGCTGCTGCATCTCGTGCAGTCGGAGGAGGGCCATGTCACGCGCACCGGGATGCGGTTCTGCGCGGACGTGCTGGGCCTGACCACCGCCGAGGTCACCGCGGTCGCCACCTTCTACACCATGTACCGGCGCAGGCCGAGCGGTGACTACCAGGTGGGCGTCTGCACCAACACCCTGTGCGCGGTGATGGGCGGTGACGCGATCTTCGAGGAGCTCCAGGAGCACCTCGGCGTCGGCAACGGCGAGACCACCGAGGACGGCAAGGTCACGCTGGAGCACATCGAGTGCAACGCGGCCTGCGACTTCGCGCCCGTCGTGATGGTCAACTGGGAGTTCTTCGACAACCAGACCCCCTCCAGCGCCAAACGCCTCGTCGACGACCTGCGCGCGGGCCGGACCGTCGAGCCCACGCGCGGGGCGCCGCTGTGCACCTTCAAGGAGACCGCGCGGATCCTCGCCGGCTTCCCCGACGAGCGGCCAGGAGCCGTCGAGGCGAGCGGCGGCGCGGGACCCGCGTCACTGGTGGGCCTCCGCCTGGCCAGAGGAGAGGCCGCACCCGCGCGCGTGGTCCACCCGCGTGACGGCGGCCCGCACGACGAACCGCACGACAGGGCCGTACACGACCCGTCACCGACACAGCACCTGAGCTCGCACGACGCGCCTCAGGACACGTCGGCCTCCGACCCGGCCCACCCGGCAGGGCCTACCGCCGAGGAGGGGGAGTGATGACCTTGGCACCCGAACTGAAAGACACCAGCCCCGAGAAGCTGCTCGCACCCGTGCTGTCGGCCTTCTGGGACGAGGACAAGTCCTGGTCTCTGGACGTCTACCGAAGGCACGAAGGATACGAGGGGCTCCGCAAGGCGCTCGCCATGTCACCGGACGACCTGATCGCGTACGTCAAGGACTCCGGTCTGCGCGGCCGCGGCGGCGCCGGATTCCCCACCGGAATGAAATGGCAGTTCATTCCCCAGGGTGATGGAAAGCCGCACTATCTGGTTGTCAACGCCGACGAATCGGAGCCGGGAACCTGCAAGGACATCCCGCTCCTGTTCGCGAACCCGCACAGCCTCATCGAGGGCATCGTCATCGCGTGTTATGCCATCAGGTCGTCGCATGCCTTCATCTATCTGCGGGGTGAAGTCGTCCCCGTCCTGCGGCGGTTGCACGAGGCCGTGCGCGAGGCCTACGAGGCGGGCTTCCTCGGCGAGAACATCCTGGGCAGCGGGCTCGACCTGGAACTCACCGTGCACGCGGGCGCGGGCGCGTACATCTGCGGTGAAGAGACCGCACTGCTCGACTCGCTCGAAGGCCGCCGGGGTCAACCGCGGCTCCGTCCCCCTTTCCCCGCCGTCGCGGGCCTCTACGCATGCCCGACTGTGGTGAACAACGTCGAGTCGATCGCGTCGGTTCCCGCGATTCTGCAAAAGGGCAAGGACTGGTTCAGGTCGATGGGCAGCGAGAAGTCCCCGGGCTTCACGCTCTACTCGCTCAGCGGCCATGTCACCAGCCCCGGCCAGTACGAGGCCCCGCTCGGCATCACCCTGCGCCAGCTCCTGGAGATGAGCGGCGGAATGCGGGCCGGACACCGGCTGAAGTTCTGGACGCCGGGCGGCTCCTCCACGCCCATGTTCACCGACGAGCACCTCGACGTCCCCCTCGACTACGAGGGAGTCGGTGCCGCCGGTTCCATGCTCGGCACCAAAGCCCTCCAGTGCTTCGACGAGACGACCTGCGTCGTCCGCGCCGTCACCCGCTGGACCGAGTTCTACGCCCACGAGTCCTGCGGCAAGTGCACACCCTGCCGCGAAGGCACCTACTGGCTCGTGCAGTTGCTGCGCGACATCGAGGCCGGCAAGGGCGTCATGTCCGACCTCGACAAGCTCAACGACATCGCCGACAACATCAACGGCAAGTCGTTCTGCGCCCTCGGCGACGGTGCCGCCTCGCCGATCTTCTCCTCGCTCAAGTACTTCCGCGAGGAGTACGAGCAGCACATCACGGGCCGCGGCTGCCCCTTCGACCCGGCCAAGTCGACGGTCTGGGCCGACTCCCGCACGGAGGTGAACGCATGACGGTGACCACGAGCGCTCCCTCCGGTGGGGGAGAGGCGGCGGTCCCGCCGGAAGATCTCGTCTCGCTGACCATCGACGGCGTGGAGATCAGCGTGCCCAAGGGCACCCTGGTCATCCGCGCCGCCGAACAACTCGGCATCGAGATCCCCCGCTTCTGCGACCACCCCCTCCTCGACCCGGCCGGCGCCTGCCGCCAGTGCATCGTCGACGTCGAGGGCCAGCGCAAGCCGATGGCGTCCTGCACCATCACCTGCACCGACGGAATGGTGGTGAAGACCCACCTCACCTCGCCGGCCGCGGAGAAGGCCCAGCACGGTGTGATGGAACTCCTCCTCATCAACCACCCGCTGGACTGCCCGGTCTGCGACAAGGGCGGCGAGTGCCCCCTGCAGAACCAGGCCATGTCGCACGGCCAGTCCGAGTCCCGCTTCGAGGGCAAGAAGCGGACCTACGAGAAGCCCGTACCGATCTCCACACAGGTGCTCCTCGACCGCGAGCGGTGCGTGCTGTGCGCCCGCTGCACCCGCTTCTCCAACCAGATCGCGGGCGACCCGATGATCGAACTGGTCGAGCGGGGCGCACTGCAACAGGTCGGCACCGGCGAGGGCGACCCCTTCGAGTCGTACTTCTCCGGCAACACCATCCAGATCTGCCCCGTCGGCGCGCTCACCTCGGCGGCGTACCGCTTCCGCTCGCGCCCCTTCGACCTGGTCTCCACCCCGAGCGTCTGCGAGCACTGCTCCGGCGGCTGCGCCACGCGCACCGACCACCGGCGCGGCAAGGTCATGCGCAAGCTCGCGGCCAACGACCCCGAGGTCAACGAGGAGTGGATCTGCGACAAGGGGCGGTTCGGATTCCGCTACGCGCAGCAGCGCGACCGCCTGGAGACGCCCCTGGTGCGCAACGCCGAAGGCGTCCTCGAGCCCGCCTCCTGGCCCGAGGCCCTGGAGGCGGCCGCCCAGGGGCTCGCCGCGGCCCGCTCCCGGACCGGAGTCCTCACCGGCGGCCGGCTCACCATCGAGGACGCCTACGCGTACAGCAAGTTCGCGCGCGTGGCGCTCGACACCAACGACATCGACTTCCGCGCACGCGTGCACAGCGGTGAGGAGACCGACTTCCTCGCCGCGCGGATCGCCGGACGCGGCCGCGACCTCGACGGTACGGGCGTCACCTACACCGCACTGGAGAAGGCGCCCGCCGTCCTGCTGGTCGGGTTCGAGGCCGAGGAGGAGGCGCCCGGCGTCTTCCTGAGGCTGCGCAAGGCCTGGCGCAAGCACGGGCAGCAGGTGTTCGCGCTGGCCACGCACGCGACGCGCGGTCTGGAGAAGGCCGGCGGCACGCTGCTGCCCGCCGCTCCCGGCACCGAGACCGAGTGGCTGGACGCCCTCGCGGGCGGGGTCGGCCTGGACGGCGACGGGGCCCGGGCCGCCGAGGCGCTGCGCTCCGAGGGCGCGGTACTCGTCGTCGGTGAGCGGCTGGCCGCCGTGGCGGGCGGACTGACCGCCGCCGTACGGGCCGCGTCCGCGACCGGCGCGCGGCTGGTGTGGATCCCGCGCAGGGCGGGAGAACGCGGGGCGGTCGAGGCGGGCGCGCTGCCGTCGCTGCTGCCGGGCGGACGTCCGGCGACCGACCCACGCGCGCGTGAGGAGGTCGCCACCGCCTGGGGCGTCGCCGAACTCCCGCACCGCTACGGCCGCGACACCGGCCAGATCGTCGAGGCCGCCGCCACCGGAGAACTCCGGGCGCTGGTCGTCGCGGGCGTCGAGGTCGCCGACCTCCCGGACCCGGCACGCGCACGTGAAGCACTTCACGAGGTCGGCTTCCTGGTCTCGCTGGAGCTGCGGCCCAGCGAGGTCACCGAGCACGCGGACGTGGTCCTGCCGGTTGCCGCGGTCGTCGAGAAGGCCGGCACCTTCCTCAACTGGGAAGGCCGGGTGCGCTTCTTCGAGGCCGCGCTCAAGCCGGAGCAGATGACCCGCCGCCTCGCGCCCACCGACGCGCGCGTGCTGCAGATGCTGGCCGACGCCATGGACGTCCACCTGGGTCTTCCGGACCTCAGGACCGTGCGCGCCGAGATCGACCGGCTCGGCGCCTGGGACGGACCCCGGGCCACCGAACCGCTGGAGACCGGCGCCCAGTTGCCGCGGCCGGCCGCCGGAGAGGCCGTGCTGGCCGGGCACCGGCTGCTGCTCGACCAGGGCCGTCTCCAGGACGGCGACGAGGCGCTCGCCGGGACGCGGCACGCGGCCCACGCGCGCGTGTCGGCCGCCACCGCCGCCGAGGCCGGGGTGAAGGACGGCGACCTCCTCGCCGTGACCGGTTCCGCCGGCGTGGTCGAACTCCCGCTGCAGATCACCGAGATGCCCGACCGCGTGGTCTGGCTCCCCCTGAACTCCGCGGGCAGGGGAGTCGCCTCCGACGCCGGCGCGGTGCCCGGCTCACTCGTCCGCATCGGCCCGGCGACGCTCGCCGCCGAAGCCCCCAAGGAGGTGGAGGCATGAGCCCGTACCTCGCCGCTGAAGACCTCTCGCTGTTCGGCACCGACCCCTGGTGGCTGGTCGTCCTCAAGGCGGTCTTCTGCTTCGCCTTCGTGGTGCTGTCCGTGCTGCTCGCCATCGTCTGGGAACGCAAGGTCGTCGCCTGGATGCAGCTGCGCATCGGCCCCAACCGGAACGGCCCCTGGGGCATGCTCCAGTCGCTCGCTGACGGCGTGAAACTGATGCTCAAGGAAGACCTCGTCGTCAAGCGCGCCGACAAGGTCGTCTACATCCTCGCGCCGATCATCATGACCGTGCCGGCCTTCATGGCGATTGCGGTGATCCCCTTCGGCCCGGCCGGCAACGAGATCTCGATCTTCGGCCACCGCACCACCATGCAGCTCACCGACCTGCCGATTGCGATGCTCTACATCCTCGCGACCGCCTCCGTGGGCATCTACGGCCTCGTCCTCGCCGGCTGGAGCTCCGGATCGACGTATCCGCTGCTCGGCGGCCTGCGCTCGTGCGCGCAGATGATCTCCTACGAGATCGCCATGGGTGCGGCGTTCGCCTCCGTGTTCCTCTACTCGGGCTCGATGTCGACGTCCACGATCGTCGAGCAGCAGCAGGACCGCTGGTACATCCTGTTGCTGCCGGTCTCCTTCGTCCTCTACATCATCACGATGATCGGCGAGACCAACCGCGCCCCCTTCGACATGCCGGAGTCCGAGGGCGACCTGGTCGGCGGCTTCAACACCGAGTACACGTCCATCAAGTTCGCGCTGTTCATGCTCGCCGAGTACGCGAACATGATCACCGTCTCGGCCGTGGCGACCACGCTGTTCCTCGGCGGCTGGCGGGCTCCCTGGCCGGTCAGCACCTTCTGGGAGGGCGCGAACCACGGCTGGTGGCCGATGCTCTGGTTCGTCCTCAAGGTCCAGGCGTTCCTGTTCATGTTCATCTGGGTGCGCGCCTCGCTCCCACGGGTGCGCTACGACCAGCTGATGAAGCTCGGCTGGAAGGTCCTCATCCCGGTCTCCGTGGTGTGGCTGATGCTCGTCGCGACCGTGCGGACCCTGCGCAACGAGAACTACGACTTCGCCGACATCGCCCTCTACGTCGCCGGCGGTGTCCTGGCGCTCCTGCTGCTGTCCTTCGTCGCGGACATGTTCCGCAAGCCGAAGGAGGAGCCCGCCCCGCCCGTCGGCTTCGACCCGATGGCCGGCGGATTCCCCGTACCGCCGCTGCCCGGACAGGAGTTGCCACCCGTGCCCAGGCGCCGCCCGCGCCGGGAGCGGGAGCTGATTGTCAGTGGCGGGCCCGATACTCAGAGTGACGGATCTCTGGATGGAAAGGAGGCGTCCGATGGCTGAGGAGCCCAAGGAGACCGATCCCGGTTTCCAGAATCCGGTAGCCGGCTTCGGCGTGACCTTCAAGGCCATGTTCAAGAAGCGGCTGACCGAGCAGTACCCCGAGCAGCAGAAGACCACCGCTCCCCGTTTCCATGGACGGCATCAGCTCAACCGCCATCCGGACGGCCTGGAGAAGTGCGTCGGCTGCGAGCTGTGCGCCTGGGCCTGCCCCGCCGACGCGATCTACGTCGAGGGCGCGGACAACACGGAAGAGGAGCGCTACTCGCCGGGCGAGCGGTACGGGCGCGTCTACCAGATCAACTACGCCCGCTGCATCCTGTGCGGCCTGTGCATCGAGGCGTGCCCCACGCGCGCGCTGACGATGACCAACGAGTTCGAGCTCGCCGACTCCAGCCGCGCCAACCTCATCTACACCAAGGAGCAGCTGCTCGCCGGGCTCGAAGAGGGCATGGTCGACTCGCCCCACTCGATCTTCCCGGGGACGGACGAGCAGGACTACTACCGGGGCCTGGTGACCGAGGCCGCGCCCGGCACGGTCCAGCAGGTCGCCGTCTCCAAGGGAGAGCGCCCGGAAGAAGAGGAGGTCGGCGCATGAGCATGCAGCTCGCCGCCTACTCCACCTCCACCGGCGAGGCCTTCCAGTTCTGGGTGCTCGGCACCGTCGCCGTGATCGGCGCCCTGTGCACCGTCCTCATGAAGAAGGCCGTGCACAGCGCGCTCTGTCTCGCCGGCACCATGATCATCCTGGCGGTGTTCTACCTCGCCAACGGCGCCTACTTCCTGGGCGTCGTACAGATCATCGTCTACACCGGCGCGATCATGATGCTGTTCCTCTTCGTGGTGATGCTCGTCGGCGTCACCGCCGCGGACTCCCTGAAGGAGACCATCAAGGGCCAGCGCTGGCTGGCCCTGCTCTGCGGCCTCGGCTTCGGCATCCTGCTCATCGCCGGCATCGGCAACGCCTCCCTGACCGAGTTCAACGGGACGGCGCAGGCCAACGCCAACGGCAACGTGGAGGGACTCGCCACCCTCATCTTCACCACGTACGTGTTCGCCTTCGAGATCACCGGCGCCCTGCTGATCACGGCCACCATCGGCGCCATGCTGCTCACCCACCGCGAGCGCACCGAGCGGGCCAAGACCCAGCGCGAGCTGGCCGAGCAGCGCGTCCGCGAGGGCAAGCACCTTCCGCCGCTGCCCGCACCCGGTGTGTACGCCCGGCACAACGCCGTGGACATCGCGGGCCTGCTGCCCGACGGCACCCCCTCCGAGCTCACCGTCAACAAGACGCTGCGCGAGCGCGGCCAGATCCGTGACGTCTCGACCGAGGCGCTCAACGATCTGCGCGCACTGGAACAGCGCGCCGAGGAGCGCCTGGAGCGGACCGACACGGCACCGGCGAACCTCAAGCGGACCGAGGAGGCGTCGAAGTGAACCCCGTCAACTATCTCTACCTCGCGGCACTGCTGTTCACGATCGGCGCCACCGGCGTACTGATCAGGCGCAACGCCATCGTCGTGTTCATGTGCATCGAGCTCATGCTCAACGCCTGCAACCTGGCGTTCGTCGCCTTCTCCCGGATGCACGGCAACCTCGACGGCCAGATCATCGCCTTCTTCACGATGGTCGTCGCCGCCGCGGAGGTCGTGGTCGGGCTCGCGATCATCGTGTCCCTGTTCCGCTCCCGCCACTCGGCCTCGGTCGACGACGCCAGCCTGATGAAGCTCTGAGGGGTCGCTGAATCGTGGAGAACCTGATTGCGCTGCTGGTGGCGGCGCCCCTGCTCGGAGCGGCCGTACTGCTGTGCGGCGGCCGGCGGCTCGACGCCGTCGGCCACTGGATCGGCACCGCCCTCGCGGCCGCCTCCTTCGTGATCGGCGCCGTACTCTTCGCCGACCTGCTCGGCAAGAACGCCGAACACCGGACCCTGACGAGCCACCTGTACAGCTGGGTCCCGGTCGAGGGCTTCCAGGCGGACATCGCCTTCCGCCTCGACCAGCTGTCGATGACGTTCGTGCTGCTGATCACCGGCGTCGGCTCGCTGATCCACCTGTACTCCGTCGGGTACATGGAGCACGACGAGCGGCGCCGCCGCTTCTTCGGCTATCTGAACCTGTTCCTCGCGGCGATGCTGCTGCTCGTCCTCGCCGACAACTACCTTCTGCTGTACGTCGGCTGGGAGGGCGTCGGTCTCGCCTCCTACCTGCTGATCGGCTTCTGGCAGCACAAGCCCAGCGCCGCGACCGCCGCGAAGAAGGCCTTCCTGGTCAACCGCGTCGGCGACGTGGGCCTGTCGATCGCGATCATGCTGATGTTCACGACGTTCGGGACCTTCGCCTTCGGACCGCTCCTCGGCAGCCATGAGGAGCCCGGGCTGGTCACCGGCGCCTCCGAGGCCACCCTCACCGGCATCGCCCTGATGCTGCTGCTCGCCGCCTGCGGCAAGTCCGCCCAGGTGCCGCTGCAGTCCTGGCTCGGGGACGCGATGGAGGGCCCGACCCCGGTCTCGGCCCTCATCCACGCCGCGACCATGGTGACCGCGGGCGTCTACCTGATCGTCCGTTCCGCCAACATCTTCAACCTCGCTCCGGACGCCCAGCTGGTCGTCACCATCGTCGGTGCCGTCACGCTCCTGTTCGGTGCGATCGTCGGTTGCGCGAAGGACGACATCAAGAAGGCGCTGGCCGGCTCGACCATGTCGCAGATCGGCTACATGGTCCTCGCCGCGGGCCTCGGCCCCATCGGCTACGTCTTCGCGATCATGCACCTGGTGACGCACGGCTTCTTCAAGGCCGGGCTGTTCCTCGGCGCCGGTTCGGTCATGCACGGCATGAACGACGAGGTCGACATGAGGAAGTACGGCGGCCTGCGGAAGTACATGCCGATCACCTTCGTCACCTTCGGCCTCGGCTACCTCGCGATCATCGGCTTCCCGGGTCTGTCCGGCTTCTTCTCCAAGGACAAGATCATCGAGGCGGCCTTCGCCAAGGGCGGCACCGAGGGCTGGATCCTCGGCGGCGCGGCCCTGCTGGGCGCGGCCATCACGGCGTACTACATGACGCGCGTGATGCTGATGACGTTCTTCGGGGAGGAGCGCTGGAGGAACCAGCCCACCCGCTCTCCCGAGGCACCGAGCGCGGAGCCCGCCGCCGAGCACCACGGCGAGCACGCGGAGCCGCACCCGCACGAGTCGCCCAGGTCCATGACGATCCCCATGATCGTGCTGGCCTTCGGATCGGTCTTCGCGGGCGCCTTCTTCAGCATCGGTGACCGCTTCCTGCACTGGCTCGAGCCCATCACCGGGCACGACCACGGCGACTCGCCGCTCAGCGCGGCCACGGTCACCAGTGCCACGGTCGCCGTGATGGTCATCGGCGTCACCTTCGCCTACCTCCAGTACGGCCGACGCCCGGTCCCGGTCGTCGCCCCGCGCGGATCCCTGCTCACCCGGGCCGCCCGCCGCGACCTGCTCCAGGACGACTTCAACCACGTCGTCCTGGTCCGCGGCGGCGAGCACCTCACCCGGTCCCTGGTGTACGTCGACCACACCCTGGTCGACGGCGTGGTCAACGGTACGGCGGCCTCCATGGGCGGCCTCTCCGGACGGCTCCGCAAACTGCAGAACGGCTACGCGCGGTCGTACGCGGTCTCGATGTTCGGCGGTGCGGCAGTGCTGATCGCCGCGACCCTGCTGATGAGGGCGGTCTGATACCGATGTCCTTTCCTCTGCTGACAGCGACGGCGGCGCTCCCGGCGATCGGCGCGATCGCCACGGCCGCCGTACCGGCCGCGCAACGCACCGCAGCCAAGTGGCTCGCGCTGCTCGTCTCGCTGGCGACCCTCGTGCTCGCCGCGATCGTCCTGGTCCGCTTCGACCCGGACGGCGACCGTTACCAACTCACCGAATCCCACTGGTGGATCAAGGACTTCGGGGTCAAGTACGAGCTGGGCGTGGACGGCATCGGGGTGGCGCTCGTCGCGCTGACCGCGCTGCTGATCCCGTTCATCATCCTCGCGGGCTGGCACGACGCCGACCCGCTGGAGACCGGGAACACCCGGTGGCGGCCGACGCAGGGCTTCTTCGCCCTGATCCTGGCCGTCGAGGCGATGGTGATCATCTCCTTCGAGGCCACCGACGTCTTCCTCTTCTACATCTTCTTCGAAGCCATGCTCATCCCGATGTACTTCCTCATCGGCGGCTTCGGGGACCGGGCCCACGCGGGCACCGACGAGAAGGCGGCGGCCCAACGCTCGTACGCCGCGGTCAAGTTCCTCCTCTACAACCTGGTCGGCGGTCTGATCATGCTGGCCGCGGTGATCGGCCTGTACGTGGTCGCCGGGAACTTCAGCCTGCAGGAGATCGCCGAGGCGCGGGCCAACGGCTCGCTCGACATGGCGACGAACACCGAACGCTGGCTGTTCCTCGGCTTCTTCTTCGCCTTCGCGGTGAAGGCGCCGCTGTGGCCGCTGCACACCTGGCTGCCCAACGCGATGGGGGAGGCCACCGCTCCGGTCGCCGTCCTCATCACGGCGGTCGTCGACAAGGTCGGCACCTTCGCGATGCTCCGCTTCTGCCTCCAGCTCTTCCCGGAGGCCAGCAAGTGGGCGACGCCCGCGATCCTCGTCCTGGCGGTGATCAGCATCGTCTACGGGGCGCTGCTCGCGGTCGGCCAGCGGGACATCAAGCGGCTGGTGGCGTACGCGTCGATCTCGCACTTCGGCTTCATCATCATGGGCATCTTCGCGATGACCAGCCAGGGCCAGTCCGGCGCGACGCTCTACATGGTCAACCACGGTATCTCGACGGCCGCGTTGATGCTGGTCGCCGGGTTCCTGATCTCGCGGCGCGGCTCGCGGCTCATCGCCGACTACGGCGGGGTGCAGAAGGTCGCCCCGGTGCTCGCCGGCACCTTCCTGATCGGCGGACTGGCGACGCTGTCGCTGCCGGGGCTCGCACCCTTCGTGAGTGAGTTCCTGGTCCTGGTCGGCACGTTCTCGCGCTACCCGGCGATCGGGATCATCGCCACCTTCGGCATCGTCCTCGCCGCGCTCTACACCCTCGTCCTCTACCAGCGGACGATGACGGGCCCGGTGAAGCCCGCGGTCGCGACAATGCCCGACCTGCGGGTGCGGGAACTGGTGGTGGTCGCGCCGCTGGTCGTCCTGCTGATCTTCCTGGGCGTCTACCCGAAGCCCGTCACCGACATCGTCAACCCGGCGGTCAAGGCGACCATGTCCGACGTCCAGAAGAAGGACCCCCAGCCCGAGGTGGAGGCGGCCAAGTGAGCGCAACAGCCGTCCACAGCCTGTGGACAACCGCGGCCGATCCGATCTCGAAGATCGATACGCCGAAGATCGAATACGCACAATTGTCACCCACGCTGATCGTGCTCGGCGCGGCGATCATCGGGGTGCTCATCGAGGCGGCGGTACCGCGCAAGCAGCGGTACTACGCCCAGGTGTTCGTCTCCGCAGTAGCGCTGATCTCGGCCTTCGCCGCGGTCGTCGCGCTCGCGCAGGGCGGATACGCCACCACCAAGGCGGGCATCGTCGCCATGGGCGCGATCGCCGTCGACGGACCGGCACTCTTCCTCCAGGGCACGATCCTGCTGGCGGGACTGGTCGGCCTGTTCACCTTCGCCGAACGGCGCCTGGACCCGGTGGAGCACGGAAAACAGGTCGACTCCTTCGCCGCGCAGGCCGCCTCCGTACCGGGCAGCGACAGCGAGAAGGCCGCGGTGAAGGCCGGGTTCACCACCACCGAGGTGTTCCCGCTGCTGCTGTTCGCCGTCGCCGGCATGCTGATCTTCCCGGCGGCCAACGACCTGCTGACGCTGTTCGTCGCGCTGGAAGTCTTCTCCCTGCCGCTGTACCTGATGTGCGCCCTGGCCCGCCGCAAGCGGCTCATGTCGCAGGAGGCCGCGGTCAAGTACTTCCTCCTCGGCGCCTTCGCCTCCGCGTTCACCCTGTTCGGCATCGCACTGCTGTACGGGTACGCGGGCTCCGTGTCGTACGCGAAGATCGCCCAGGTCGTCGACGGCACGGTCACGAACGTCGACCCGGCCCTCGCGGACACCATGGGCAACGACGCGCTGCTGCTGATCGGCGCCGCGATGATCGTCATGGGCCTGCTGTTCAAGGTCGGCGCGGTCCCCTTCCACATGTGGACGCCGGACGTCTATCAGGGCGCTCCGACGCCGGTGACCGGGTTCATGGCGGCGGCGACCAAGGTGGCCGCGTTCGGCGCGCTGCTGCGGATCCTCTACGTCGTACTGCCGGGCCTGCGCTGGGACTGGCGGCCGGTCATGTGGGGCGTCGCGATCGTCACCATGCTCGGCGGTGCGATCGTCGCGATCACGCAGACCGACATCAAGCGACTGCTGGCGTACTCGTCGATCGCGCACGCGGGCTTCATCCTCGCGGGCGTCATCGCGACCACGCCGGACGGCGTCTCGTCCGTCCTCTTCTACCTGGCGGCGTACTCGTTCGTCACGATCGGCGCGTTCGCCGTGGTGACGCTGGTACGCGATGCCGGAGGTGAGGCGACGCACCTGTCCAAGTGGGCCGGCCTCGGACGCCGTTCGCCCCTCGTGGCCGCCGTGTTCGCGGTGTTCCTGCTGGCCTTCGCCGGCATTCCGCTGACCTCCGGGTTCGCCGGGAAGTTCGCCGTGTTCAAGGCGGCGGCGGAAGGCGGCGCGGCGCCGCTGGTCGTGGTCGGCGTGATCTCGTCGGCCATCGCGGCGTTCTTCTACATCCGCGTCATCGTGCTGATGTTCTTCAGCGAGCCGCGGCCCGAGGGCCCGACGGTCGCCGTGCCGTCGCCGCTGACGATGGCGGCGATCGGGATCGGCGTGGCGGTCACGCTGGTGCTCGGTGTGGCGCCGCAGTACTTCCTGGACCTGGCGAACCAGGCGGGAGTGTTCGTGCGCTGACCCGGGGTGCCCGTACCCCGGAGCCTGTACGGCGGCCCCGGTTCCCTTCGAGGGAACCGGGGCCGCCGCGTTGCGCTCAGGACGTCCCGTCGAGGTCGTCGAGGCTGGCCACCCAGTCAGGCAGGGTGGCCGTGGTGGTCGTGGTCGCCGGTGTCGGCGCGCCCGGACACGTCACGGTGGGGTTGAAGGGTTCGAAGAACCCGTCGGGGTTGTCCTCGTAGATCCACGCGTGAAGCGTGTAGTAGCCGGGCACCTCGGTGCTGCGGAACGTCTCGCCGAACAGCGTCGGCGCGGCCTGTCCCGTGTTCTTGACGGCCCATGCCACTCCGACCAGATCACGGTCGCTCGTGTCGGAGCCGCCTTGGTACAGCAGGACCTCCGGCTTGCCGGCATCGACGACGTCGTCGGCGAGGTACTCCGCGTTGACGTACCGGTAGCCCATCTCGGGCACACAGGTGTCGGTGCGGGCCCAGCCGTCCGGCGGGGCGAGCGGCTCGTAGGCGGATGTGGCGGTGTTCGTGTACGTCGGGACCAGGTCCACCCAGACGAACGGGTCGGGCTCGGGCGCCGCCTGCGCGGGGGCGGCGGTCAGGGAGAGAGCGCCGGCTATCGCCATGGTGATGGCGGCCTTGAGGGGCCGAGAGGACATGATGGGGCTCCTTGAAGCGGAAGAGGCGCGCGTTCCTGTGAGACACGCCGTCCGGTGAGGGGCGGGTCTCCCCTGACCCGCCCGAGCAGCATGTCCCGGCGACCACGACGGCGCCATGTGACGGAGGCCATTCGCATGACCGCGGAGAGTCACGGGACGAGCCTGTGGATAACTCCGGCGTTGTCGGTGCGGACCCCTATCGTGGACGCAGTGGTCGAGGGACCACGTACGGGGGACAGGGCTATGCGCGGGATGGGTGGGATCAGCGAGATGCCAAGGACGACCGAGGTGGCAGACACGGCCGAGAGTGAGGCGCTGGCCACGCTGCACCGGGTCTTCGGGTACGAGGCCTTCCGCGGCGAGCAGGGCGCGGTCATCGAGCATGTGATCGCGGGCGGCGACGCCGTGGTCCTCATGCCGACAGGTGGCGGCAAGTCACTGTGCTACCAGATCCCGTCCCTGGTCAGACCCGGTACCGGCATCGTGGTCTCACCGCTCATCGCCCTGATGCAGGACCAGGTGGACGCGCTCAGGGCGCTCGGCGTGAACGCCGGGTTCATGAACTCCACGCAGGACTTCGACGAGCGGCGGGTGGTGGAGGCGGAGTTCCTTGCGGGCGAGCTGGACCTGCTCTATCTGGCACCGGAGCGGCTGCGGCTCGACTCCACGCTGGACCTCCTCTCGCGCGGCAAGATCTCGGTCTTCGCGATCGACGAGGCGCACTGCGTGTCCCAGTGGGGCCACGACTTCCGCCCCGACTACCTGTCCCTCTCCCTGCTCGGTGAGCGCTGGCCCGACGTCCCCCGGATCGCGCTGACCGCGACGGCCACGCACGCGACCCACCAGGAGATCACCCAGCGGCTGAACATGCCGACGGCCCGGCACTTCGTGGCGAGCTTCGACCGGCCCAACATCCAGTACCGGGTCGTACCCAAGGCCGACCCGAAGAAGCAGCTGCTGACCTTCCTGCGGCAGGAGCACGAAGGCGACGCGGGCATCGTGTACTGCCTCTCGCGCAACTCGGTCGACAAGACGGCGGAGTTCCTGAGCAAGAACGGCATCGAGGCCGTGCCCTACCACGCGGGGCTCGACGCGGGCACCCGCGCGGCGCACCAGTCGCGGTTCCTGCGCGAGGAGGGCCTGGTCGTGTGCGCGACCATCGCCTTCGGCATGGGCATCGACAAGCCGGACGTCCGCTTCGTCGCCCACCTCGACCTGCCCAAGTCGGTCGAGGGCTACTACCAGGAGACCGGCCGCGCCGGACGCGACGGACTGCCGTCGACGGCCTGGATGGCCTACGGACTCAACGACGTCATACAACAGCGCAAGCTGATCCAGTCCGGCGAGGGCGACGAGGCGTTCCGCCGCCGGGCCGCCTCCCACCTGGACGCGATGCTGGCGCTGTGCGAGACGGCCCAGTGCCGGCGCGGCCAGTTGCTGAACTACTTCGGCCAGGAGCCGGACCCGTCAGGTTGCGGCAACTGCGACACCTGCCTCACCCCGCCGGAGACCATCGACGGCACGGTCGCCGCGCAGAAGGTGCTGTCGACGGTGGTGCGACTGCAGCGCGAGCGCGGCCAGAAGTTCGGCGCGGTGCAGATCGTCGACATCCTGCTGGGCAAGCGCACCGCCAAGGTCATCCAGTTCGACCACGATCAGCTGTCCGTGTTCGGCATCGGCGAGGAACTCTCCGAGGGCGAATGGCGCGGCGTCGTCCGCCAGCTGCTGGCACAGGGACTGCTCGCGGTCGAGGGGGAGTACGGCACGCTGGTGCTGACCGAGGCGAGCGGCGCGGTGCTGCGGCGCGAACGCGACGTACCGCTGCGCAAGGAGCCGAAGAAGCCGGTCACCGCGAAGACCGCCGGATCCTCTTCCGGACGGGGCGAACGCAAGGCGAAGGCCGCGGCGGTGGAGCTGCCCGAATCGCTGATGCCGGCCTTCGAGGCGCTGCGGGCGTGGCGGGGCGAGCAGGCGCGCGAGCAGGGCGTCCCGGCGTACGTCATCTTCCACGACGCCACGCTCAGGGAGATCGTGACCGTGTGGCCGACATCGGTGGCACAGCTCGGGACGGTCGGCGGCGTCGGCGAGAAGAAGCTGGTGACATACGGCGAGGGTGTGCTGGCGGTTCTGGCCGGACTCGGCGACAGCCCTCCGGCCGCGGGGGCGCCGAGTCCGGAGAGCCATGCGGATCCGGGTGCCGACCACTGGCCCGAGATGGACGAGGAACCGGAGCCCGACTGGACCTAGGAACGGGCCGCGGGCGCCGATTCCGCCTCCGGCGCCGGAGACGGACAGGGGCTCCGGCGCCGGCCTGGTCACAGTGCTCGGGTCGCGTACGCCCTGACGTCCGCGTCCGAGTCCGTCGTCGCCGTGGCCAGGGCCGCGCGGGCGTCCCCGGTGGCCGTGTGGCGGGTCAGGGCCAGGACCGCCGCCTTGCGGACGTCGGCGTTCGGGTCGGCGAGGGTCTTGGCGAGGGCGGGGACGGCGACATCCGGGTCGGCCGCGGACAGGGCGGTCGCCGCTCCGGACCGTACCTGCCAGGCCGGGTCGTCGAGGGCGGTCACCGCACGGGCGGCGAGGGGTCCGTGGCAGCCCGTGGTGCCCAGTGCGGCGTAGGCGGCGGCACGGACCAGGGCGTCGGCGTCCGCGGTGAGGTCGGCGAGAGCGGTGAGAACGGCAGCGACGGGATGTTCCGTCGACACCGTCGCCAGGCTCTTGGCGATCGCGACCCGGACCTCGCGGGACGGCTCGGACGGTGCCGCGTGGGCGAGTTGCTCCGCGGCGTCGACCGAGACGAGGGCGCGTACCGCCTCGATGCGGACGGCGATGTCGGGGTCGGTCAGCGAGCCGGCGAACAGCTCCGTGTCGCCCAGCCGCAGGGCGCGCAGCACGTCGAGGGCGGCTGCGCGGACGACCGGGTCGGGCTCGGCGAGGGCGGCGGCGAGGCCGTCGCGGAGGGCGGGTTCGGGCGGCAGCGTCTCGACGAGCTCGCGCAGTGAGGCCGCGGCGGCGGCGCGTACCTCGGCGGCGGAGTCGCGGAGGGCCTCGGCCAGGGCGGGGCCCGTCCCCAGCGGCAGCGCCTCCGTCAGCACGGCGACGGCCTCGCGTCGCACGGCGGGCACCGGGTCGCTCAAGTACGGCCGCAGGGCGCCGAGTTCGGGCTCCTGCTCGGCGAGGGCGACGAGTTCGAGGAGGCGGGCGGAGGAAGTCTCGGGGGTGGGGTGGGTGGGGAGGGGGAGGGGCCCCCTCCCCGACAGCGACGCTGGCTCCGACACCGACACCGACTCCGCCGCCCCCACCGACTCCGCCCCACCCGCCCCCACTGGCACCCCCGCCGCCATCGGCGCTCGGTCCCGGGAACCGGCCGTCGCCACGTCCTCCGGATGCACCTCGCCCAGCTGCCGGGAGGGACCGCCAGTGGGGGCGAACTCGTCGACGGGGACCAGGTAAGGGGCCACGGGACGGGCCGTGAACTCCATCGTGCCGGAGGGGGACTTGTGCAGGTCGAGGTGGTGGAACCAGGAGGCGTCGTCGCGCTGGGGGTGGTCGAGGCGGTCGTGGTAGAGGCCCCAGCGGGACTCCGTGCGGGCCAGGGAGGCGCGCGCGGCCATTTCCGCGCAGTCGCGGATGAAGGAGACCTCGGCGCAGCGCATCAGTTCGTGCGGGGTGCGGGCGCCCATCTCCGCGATGTCGGTGTGCATCCGCTCGAAGGCTTCCAGGGCGAGCGAGAGACGGGCGCCGGACTTCGGCGGGGCGACGTAGTCGTTCACGAAGCGGCGCAGCTTGTACTCGACCTGGGGCTGCGGCGGGCCGTCCGGGTTGCGCAGCGGGCGGTAGATCAGCTCGTGGGCCTCGCGGAGTTGGTGAAGAGGCAACTCGCCCTCGTAGGGCCGGAACCGGGCGGCGTCCGCGCCCGCCAGGTCGCCGAAGACGAAGGCGCCGATCATGTAGTTGTGGGGGACGCAGGCGAGGTCACCGGCGGCGTAGAGGCGGGGGACGGTCGTACGGGCGTGGTCGTCCACCCGTACTCCCGAGGCCGAATGCCCGCCGCACAGGCCGATCTCGGAGATGTGCATCTCGATGTCGTGGGTGCGGTAGTCGTGGCCGCGGCCGGAGTGGAAGGTGCCGCGGGAGGGACGTTCCGTGGAGTGCAGGATCGACTCCAGGGCCGATATCGACTCCTCCGGCAGATGGCTCAGCTTCAGGTACACCGGGCCCCGGTCCGAGGCGACCTCCGCCGCGAATTCCGCCATCATCTGGCCCGACCAGTAGTCGGAGTCGACGAAGCGTTCGCCGTGCCGGTTGACCTGGTAGCCGCCGAAGGGGTTGGCGACGTAGGCGCAGGCGGGGCCGTTGTAGTCCTTGATCAGCGGGTTGATCTGGAAGCACTCGATGCCGGTGAGCTCGGCGCCCGCGTGGTACGCCATGGCGTAGCCGTCGCCCGCGTTCGTGGGGTTCTCGTAGGTGCCGTACAGGTAGCCGGAGGCCGGAAGGCCCAGGCGGCCGCAGGGGCCGGTGGCGAGGATGACGGCGCCCGCGCGGACCGTCACGAAGGCGCCGGTGCGGGTGTTGAAGCCGACCGCGCCCACGGCCCGCCCGTCCTCGGGAGCGGTGAGCACCCGGACCGGCATCACCCGGTTCTCGATGCGGATCCGCTCCCGCATCTCGCGTCGGCGCAGCTGCCGGTACAGGACCTTCTTGACGTCCTTGCCCTCCGGCATGGGCAGCACGTAGGAGCCGGAGCGGTGGACCTGGCGGACCGCGTACTCGCCGTGCTCGTCCTTCTCGAACTTCACACCGTAGGACTCCAGTCGCTGCACCATGGCGAAGCCGCGGGTGGCGGTCTGGCGGACGGTGGACTGGTCGACGATGCCGTCGTTGGCGCGGGTGATCTCGGCGACGTAGTCGTCGGGCTCGGCGCGGCCCGGGACGACCGCGTTGTTGACGCCGTCCATGCCCATGGCGAGGGCGCCGGAGTGCCGGACGTGGGCCTTCTCCAGGAGGATCACGTCGGCGCCGTGCTCGGCGGCGGTCAGGGCGGCCATGGTGCCGGCGGTGCCGCCGCCGATGACGAGGACGTCGCAGCTCAGCTCCTCGGCGTCGGTGAGTGCGGGAATCTCCAAGGGGGTGTTCACGGAGGCGGTCACCAGGGGGCCTTTCAGGTACCGAGCGAGGTGAGGACTTCGCGCCGCAGGGCCAGGCGCGCGGGATCTTCGTGGGCCGTACGGTCACGCGGGTGGGGTATGTCGCGTACGGCGGTGAGGCGGCCGGCGCCGAGGAGGGCCACGCGGTCGCCGAGGAACAGGGCCTCGTCCACGTCGTGGGTGACGAAGACGACGGTCGCGCCCGTGCCCCGCAGCACCTCCACGAGCAGGTCCTGCATGCCGGCGCGGGTCTGGGCGTCGAGCGCGCCGAAGGGTTCGTCCATCAGGACGGCGCGGGGCGCTCCCGCGAGGGCCCGGGCCAGCTGGGCGCGTTGGCGTTGCCCGCCGGAGACACGGTGCGGCAGGTGCCGGGCCCGGTCGGCGAGTCCTACGCGGTCCAGCCAGGATTCGGCCTGGGCGCGGCGTTCGGTGCGGGGGACCCTCTTGACGGCGAGGGGGAGTTCGACGTTGGCCCGCAGGGTGCGCCAGGGCAGGAGGGCGTCCTCCTGGAAGACCAGGGCGCGGTCCGCGGCCGGGGCGGTGATCGGGTGGCCGTCCTGCTCCACGGTTCCGTCGAGCGGGGGCAGCAGCCCGGCGAGGGTGCGCAGCAGCGTCGACTTGCCGCAGCCGGAGGAGCCGACGACGGTCAGGATCTCGCCGGGCGCGATGTCCAGGTCGACACCGGACACGGCGGGGGCGCCGGGGCGTCCGAGACCGGCGCCGGTGAGGGTGAGGCGGGTGCCGCGGACCGGGGCGGCGGCCGGAGCCTCGCCCCCGGAGGCGGGCCGCTCGGGGGTGGCGCCCGTCCTGGTGCCGGACGCGTGCGCGGTGGTGCCGGTGACGCCGGTCGGCCCGGAAGTCTTCGAGGTCGCGCCGGTCGTGCCGGGTGTCGTGGATGCCTCCGAGGTTGCGTCCGTCGTCCTGGTTGTCCTGGACGTCAGCGAGGCCGCGCCGGTCTGCCCGGAAGCCTCCGAGGTCGTCGCGGTCGCCGCGGTCGCCGCGGTCGTACCGATCGCCCTGGACGCCTCCGAGGCCGGGTCCGTTGTGCCGGTTGTTCCGGACGTCGGCGAGGTCGCGTCGGTGGACGTGGTTGTGCCGGAAGCCTTCGAGGTCGTGGCGGTCGTGCCGGTTGCCCCGGAAGCCGCCGAGGTCGTGCCCTTCGTGCCCCTCACCGTGGGCGCCTCCGAGCCCGTGCCCGCCGCGGCCGACCCTTCACCGATCGTGCCGGTCGTCTCAGACGAGGTGCTCATCGCGTGCCTCCTCGGTCCTGGGGTGGGGGCCCTTGTCCTTGGGCCTGTCGTGCACGGCTCCCTCGTCCGGGGCCCCGGTGTCCATGAACCCCGGGGCCGGCGGAGCCGGCGGCACCGTTCTCGCGGACCCCGCAGCTCTCGGTCGAGGGGTCGTCCCCACGTCGTACGACGTCCGTGGCAGCCACCGTGTGAGTCGGCGGCCCAGTGCCTCGACCGCCGTGGAGGTGAGCCAGCCGAGGATGCCGATCGTGACCATGCCGACGAAGACGCCGGGGTAGTCGACGACCGTGTAGTCCTGCCAGGTGCGGTAGCCGACGCCGTACTGGCCGGAGATCATCTCGGCGGAGATCACGCAGATCCATGAGACGCCGATGCCGACCGAGAGACCGCCGAAGATGCCGGGAAGCGCGCCCGGCAGGACGACCGAGGCGAGGATTCGTGACCGTCCGCCGCCCATTGTCAGCACCGCCTCCTCCCAGGCGGGGGTGAGTGCGCGGACCGCGTGCCGGGTGGAGACGAGGACCGGGAAGAACGCGGCGGTGAAGGTGATGAAGACGATGCCCTGTTCGTTGGAGGGGAACAGGAGGATCGCTACGGGGACCAGGGCGATCGCCGGGATGGGGCGGATCACCTCGAGGACCGGTCCGAGCAGGTCCTCGGCGAGGCGGGAGCGTGCCACGAGCACGCCCGTCGCCACACCGAGCACCGCGGCGAGCAGGAAGCCGCTCAGGATGCGGGTGAGGCTGTCGGTGAGGTCGGTCCAGTAGTCGGGGCCGGCGAGCCGGTCGGCGAAGGTGCGGGCGACGTCGGTGACGGTGGGGAACTGCGAGAAGCGCAGCCACAGGTCGATGTCGAAGCTGGTCAGCAGCTGCCACACGCCGAGGGCGACCGCGAGCGAGGCGGCCCGCAGGGTGAGGCGGCCGGCCCGGCGTGGATACCGGGGCGCCCGCCGCGCGTACCGGCTCACGACGCCTGCTCCAGCGCGGCGGCGTACGGGACGACGCGGGCGCCCTCGTGTGCGCCGATGTACGCCTGTGCGGTGGCCGGGGCGACGAAGGGCAGCAGATCCTTGCCGTCGCTCACCCAGAGCGCCTTGTCGGCGAACCACAGGGTGCCGGTGGTGGCGTCGGGGACGTACGCGGCGCGGATGCCGGACCTGTGCTCGGCGACGTAGGCCAGCAGTTCGGCCGGGGTGCTGAAGGCGCGGGTCCTGGAGGCGCCCTTGGGCCAGACCTCGCCGGCGGAGGCCGGGGGAGCGGTGGCGAGCCGCTTCGCGTAGTCGGCGCCCAGGGCCTTCTTGACGTACTGGTCGTCGACGAAGGCGTCCACGTCCACGTCGCCGGTCAGTTTGGCCGACTTCAGGACCGAGACGTCCTCCTTCAGGGCGGAGATCAGCTGGGGCTTGATCGCCGGGTCGAAGGTGGAGATGCCGTGGGCGCCGTTGTAGAGGTAGACGACCTCGGCGGGCAGGCCGGTGGCATCGGCGACCTTCTCGGCGGCGGCCACGGGGTGCTCGTCGAGGTAGTCCGTGGCCTCGGCCTGGGCCTTGAGGAAGGCCTCCAGGACGGCGGGGCGCTCCTTGGCGAAGTCCTCGCGGGCGGTGACGCCGTGGAAGGTGGGGAGGTTCAGCTGGGCCCCGTCGTAGAGGGCTTTCGCCTTGCCCTGGTAGGCGAGCAGGCCGGGCCAGGCGACGAACTGGGAGAGCGCGTCCGTGCTGCCGGCGGAGAGGGCGGAGGCGCCCACCGCGGGCTGCTGGTTGAGCTTCTCGATGCCCTGGTCGGGGTCGATGCCGGCGCGTTGCAGGGCGCGGACGAGGGTGCCGTCGGCGGCGGAGCCGACGCTGGTGGACACCTTCTTGCCCTTGAGGTCCGCGAGGGAGGCCAGCTTGGAGTCGGGGGCGGTGACGATGGTGTTGAGGCCGCCGCGGAGGTTGTAGCCGGTGACCGAGACGAGGTGGGTCGGCTTGCCGAGCTGTTTGCCGCGGGCCGCGTTGATGAGGAGCGGGAAGTCGCCCATCGAGCCGATGTCGATCTTCCCGGCGGTCATCTGGGCGGTGATGGGGGCGCCGGTGGCGTAGTCCTGCCAGTCGACCTTGTAGGTCTTGCCGTCGCCCAGCGAGTTGAGCTGCTTCTCGAAGGAGCCGAGGGAGCGCAGCAGGGTGCCGGCGGTGACGGTGTTGATGGTCTTGGACTGGTAGCCGACGGTGACGGTGACCGTGGAGCCGTCGCCGGCCCGGGCGCTGCCGCCGCAGGCCGTCAGGGGAGCGAGCAGCAGCACCAGGGAGGCGGCGATTGCCTTGTGTTTCATGGGAGTCGGGGGCCTTTCACCGGAGCAGATAGGGCATGTTGACCGTGACGGCTCCGGTGGGACAGCGGGCCGCGCAGGGGCCGCAGTACCAGCATTCGTCGACGTGCATGTAGGCCTTGCCGCTGCTGTCGTCGATGGCGAGGGAGTCCAGCGGGCACATGTCCACGCAGAGCGTGCAGCCGTCGATGCACTTCGACTCGTCGATGGTCACGGGCACGTCGGCCCGCTGGGGCGCCAAGGGCATGGCTGTCTCCAGAGATGTCCTGAGATTTTCCGCGCGGTGGTGAACCGGGCGGGATCTGCCGAACGATGAAGAGGTGGGAGGGGGGTGGTCACAGGGAGCGGTGCAGCAGGCCGCTCATGGTGATGCGGTCGCCGCGGAAGCGGATGAACTCCAGGTCGACCGGGCGGCCGTCGGCGAGGTGGGTGAGGCGTTCCAGCATGAGGACGGCCGCGCCGCGCGGGGCCTCCAGTACGGCGGCGGAGTGGGTGTCCGCGTTCACCGCCTCCAGGGTGATCTCGGCGTGGCCGAGGCGCTGACCGGTGATCGTCTCCAGGAGGCGGAAGACGTCGGTGTTCTCCAGGTCGGCGCCGAGCAGGGCGGTGCCGATGTCGAGCGGGATGTAGGTGAGGTCCAGGGAGAGGGGAAGGCCGTTCAGGCGGCGCAGGCGTTCGATGTAGAGGACGTCGGTGCCGGGTGTGACCTGGAGGCGTTCGGCCACCGGGGCGGGTGCGGGGGCGGGGCCCATCGTGCGGACCTCGTTGGTGACGGTGCCGTGTTCGTGGAGGGTTTCCGCGAGGCCCATCAGTCGGTCCAGGCCGTGGGGGTACTTCTGCGCGACGACCACGGTGCCCACTCCGGGCAGGCGGTCGACGAGACCTTCGGCGCGCAGCAGGTCCAGGGCCAGGCGGACCGTGTTGCGTGAGGCCCGGTAGTCGGTGGCCAGGGTCGACTCGTGGGGGAAGGTGTCGTCCGTGAAGCCGCCGGTGAGGATCTGGTGGCGCAGGAGGTCGGCGAGTTGCCGGGCCTGGTCCGCGCGCAGCCGGCGGCGCGCACGGTGGGCGGCGACGGTGGTCGCGCCCTGGCCGGCGTGGTCGCGGATGCGGTCGGAGGGAGGCATGCCAGGAACCATAGCGAGGAGGTAGGAAAAGGGGTGTTGCGGCAGTGTTGCGCCACCTGCCGGGGTGTCAGGCGCGCGGCTGACCTGCGTAAACGGCTGCCGTTGAGCAAGATCTGCCAGGTCAGGCCAGTGCTGTCAGCCCTGGGCCGAACGCGATCAGGAGGGGCAGCAGGGGGACCAGGGCCGCCACTGCCGCCGTGAGTGCCCGGTGTCGGCGCAGCAGGCGCGGCCGGGGTTCCAGCAGCCGGTCGACCCGTTCGCCCAGCAGGCGGTGGCTGGAGGAGCAGGACAGGACGCCCCGGTGCTGGTTCAGCTCGATCAAGGCCAGGGCGGTGGTGAGGTGGCCGCAGCGGCGGGAGGCCGTGTCGTCGGCGGCCAGTTCGACCAGGCGGTGGGTCTCGTCGCAGAAGTGGGCGAACACGGGCACGCGGGGGAAGCCGGTGGCGAGGGCGGTCGAGAGGTGGAGCAGCCAGTCGTGGTGGGAGCGGGCGTGGTCGCGCTCATGGGTGAGGACGGCGTCCAGCTGGTGGTCGGTCAGGCGGTGCAGGGCGCCGGTCGTCACCACGAGCTGGGGCGGGCTGCCCGGCATCCACCAGGCGTCGGGGTATTCGTCCTCCAGTACCAGCAGGGGGCCGCGCGCGGCCTTCTCCAGGCCGCCGGGCAGTTCGGGGGCGCGTTCGCGCAGCTGCGCCCTGGTCACGCCGCGGTGGCGGCGCGCCTCCACGAGCTCGCGGGCCAGCATCGCGGTCGTCCAGGCGGCCCCGCAGGCCAGCAGGAGGGTCAGCAGGGCCGCCCAGACGGGGGCGGCGGACAGGTCGTAGGCCGCGGTCACCGCCGGTGGCGCGGGGGCGAAGACATGGTCGCGGACCGTGTGGAAGACGGCGGCGGCGCCGAGCACCAGGGCCGTCAGACAGCACATCAGGACGGTGGCGACCAGGCACTGCCACACCCAGAGCCCCACCACGGGTTCCCGTTCGGGCCAGGCGGCCCGGGTCAGCGCACGGGGGGCGGGCACGGCGGCGGCCAGCGCGACGGCGCTCAGCAGGAGCAGGCAGAACGTCATTCCACGGGCTCCGGATCCGGTCGGTGGAGGAGGCGGCTACAGGTGGGCCGACGTGTTCGTCAGCTGTGTCGCCCGCCGCCAGTATGACGGCGGCGGGCGGTGCATGGCATACCTCGGGAGGCCTCCCGTTCCGTACTTCAACCCGCCGTCGGCCACGTCACCGCGACACCACCTGCCCCACGACCTCACCCAGCCCCACCCGCACCCCGTCCGGCCCCGGTGCCCACGCCGACAGGGTCACCACGTCCCCGTCCTCCAGGAAGGTCCGTTTGCCGTCGGGGAGTTCGAGGGTGTCGCGGCCGTTCCAGGTCAGTTCCAGCAGGGAGCCGCGTTGGTGCTCGGAGGGTCCGCTGACGGTTCCGGAGCCGTAGAGGTCGCCGGTCCGCAGGGAGGCGCCGTTCACCGTCATGTGGGCCAGTTGCTGCGCGGCGGTCCAGTACATGGTGGAGAAGGGGGGCTCGGAGACCAGGTGCCCGTTGATCGACACGGAGATACGGAGGTCGTAGCCGCCCGGACCGTCCCCGGGGGCCGAGTCGTCGAGGTACGGCAGCAGTTCGTGGGTCCGCTCCGGTGGCGCCACCCGCGCCTCCTCCAGCGCGTCCAGCGGGGTGATCCACGCGGAGACCGAGGTGGCGAAGGACTTGCCGAGGAACGGGCCGAGGGGGACGTACTCCCAGGCCTGGATGTCGCGCGCGGACCAGTCGTTGAGGAGGCACAAGCCGAAGACGTGCTCGCGGAAGTCGCCCAGCGCCACGGGCGAGCCCATGGCCGAGGGCACGCCGACCACGAAGCCGACCTCCGCCTCGATGTCCAGGCGGACCGACGGGCCGAAGACGGGTTCCGTGTCCGAGGGGGCCTTGCGCTGGCCGGACGGTCGTACGACGTCCGTCCCCGACACCACGACCGTGCCCGAGCGGCCGTGGTAGCCGATCGGCAGGTGTTTCCAGTTGGGGGTCAGGGAGTCCGCGGCGTCGGGGCGGAAGATCTGGCCGACGTTGCGGGCGTGGTTCTCGGAGGCGTAGAAGTCGACGTAGTCCGCGACCTCGAAGGGCAGGTGCAGGGTCACCGAGGAGAGCGGGTGCAGGAACTCCTGGACGACCGACTGGTGCGAGGGCACGGTCACCCATGCCGTCAGGGCCCGCCGTACGTCCGACCACGTGGTGCGGCCCGCCGCGAGCAGCGGGTTCAGGGACGGCCGGGCGAGCAGGGTGGCGTACGGGGAGCCCAGGGCGTGGGCCGCCGCGCCGGCGTCGAGTACGTGGTCGCCGAGCCGGACGCCGACGGTCCGGTCGCCCTGCTCTCCCACGGAGAAGACGCCGTACGGAAGGTTGTGCGGGCCGAAGGGGTCGCCCTCGGGGAGATCGAAGGGGGGCATGGGGTGCTGCCTCGCTCTCAATCGCTGCGTGTGCCATGTGGTCGCGCCACACGTTACGGCCGAGTCGCTGGTCTTGGCAGGGCCTGAAGAATCCTTAATGTCCGGATAGGGCGGCGGCATGGAGTTCGCGGCACCGCGGCCGGTGAGGCGTACGGCGGCTGCGCGCGGTCAGGAGTCGGGCAGCTGGGCCCGCTGCCACGCCATGAACTCCTCGATCAGTTCAGGCGGGTTGGCGGCCTCGGTGGCATGGAGCTCCCAGCCGGGGCAGTCCATGTCGAACACGACCACGGGTATCGGACGGCCGAAGGTCTTCTCGATCACTCCGTCGGCGTGCAGATGGCGGGCGAGGTCGATGACGGCGTCGTAGAAGTGCAGACGGAGAAGGTCCGACCTGGCCTCGACCTCGCCCTCGTCGACCTCTCCCTCGTCCCCCTCGTCCCCCTCGTCCCCGGAGTCGAACCAGGCGCCGAGTCGCCGGACCTCCGCCTCGTGGACCCGGGCGCCGACCGGGTCCACGGGGACGTTCCCGAGTTTCTCGAAACCCTCGAGGATCCAGCAGGCGTAGTTCCAGCGGGCCTCGCCGGGGTCTTCCGGTCGCCGCTCCCGTTCGTACTGGCTCTCCGTGTTGTAGCCGATGTCGACGTAGGGGTGACGCTCGTCGTAGTCGACGCGCCAGATGTTGAAGGCCAGGGTGTAGATCTCGGCCTTCAGCTCATCGGGTATGCGCTCCAGCACGCCGACCGCGGCCGTCCGCAGATGGTTCAGAAAGGTCTCCGGCTGATCCGTCACCCCGCGAGCATCCCACCCGCGCTGGCACGGCTCCACCGGGTAAAGCCCGGTCAGCGCCCCGCCGAGGAGAGTTACGACCGGTAGCGGCCCAGCGTCCGCAGCCCCGGCAGTGCCCTGTCGTCGAAGTCGAACAGCGCCAGGTTCTCCCAGGCGTTGCCCGATCCCGGGTCCTGCGGGTTCCAGCCGCTGCCTGCGCGGTAGGTCCACGCGCCTTCCCAGTAGCAGTAGCCGAGGCCCTGTCCGCCGGGGACGGCGGCGGCGAGGTCGGCGACCGCGCGCAGCCAGGCGGCCTGGCCCTCGGGGGTCGCGGGGAAGCCGGGGGTGAGCTGCGAGGGGCTGTTGAGGATGTCGTTGATGTCGTCCTCGCTGCCCAGCGTGAACGGGTACGCGGTCTCGGCGATCACGACCGGCTTGCCGTAACGGGCGGTGAGGTCCGCGAAGTTGGCGGCGGCGGTCTCCAGGGTGCCGTGCCAGAACGGGTAGTACGACTGGGCGATGATGTCGAAGTCGAGGCCGTAGGACACCGCGGTGTCGAACCACCAGCGGGACGTGCCGTTGTCGCCGCCCGCGGCGATGTGCAGCATCGTGCGGATACGCGGCGAGGTGTCGCGGGCGGCGCGCAGGCCGGACTTCAGGAGGGCGGCCAGGTTGCCCCAACCCCCGCTGTCGCTGCCCCAGTTCTTGCCCTCGGGCCAGAGCATGCCGCCGTTGATCTCGTTGCCGACCTGCACGAGGTCGGCCGGGGTGCCCTGCCGCTTCAGGGCGCCGAGCACATCGGCCGTGTGGTCGTAGACGGCGCGCGTCAGACCCGTGATGTCCAGGTCCGCCCACGCGGCCGGCTTCGTCTGGTGCGCCGGGTCGGCCCAGGTGTCGGAGTAGTGGAAGTCGATCCAGATGCCGATGCCGGCCCGTCTCAGACGGCGGGCGAGCGGCAGGACGCGGGCCTTGTCGTTGTAGCCGTCGACCGGGTTCACCCAGACCTTCAACCGGGCGTGGGTGATGCCCGCGTGGGCGAGGAGGCGGACCGGGTCCTCGCGGCGGCCGTCGGCCGTGCGGTACACGGCGCCGTGGTCCTCGTTCTTGGGCAGCGAGGAGATGTCCATGGCCCGGATGTCCAGCCCACGGCGACCGCCCGCGGAGGCGGCCGCGGGTGCCGCCCCCAGCACGGGAACGGCCAGCGCGGCGGCTCCCGCAGCGGTGAGAACACTGCGTCTGCGCATGTTCTGTTCCTCTCAAAGCGCTCAGGTCGACGTAGCCAAAGGATCAGCACGGCTCGCGTATCTGTGAGCGTGCACAGAATCAGGAGTCCCGGCAATCCGCGAGCAACATGTAGGTAACCCGACGTCCCCTTCCTTGACAAGGGGTTGAAACGCTTCTCTGCTGTGCACGCTCACAGCGACAGCGGGCTCGCTCGCGCGCTCGGCCGGTTCGCCTTCGATCGTGACTGCTGACGAGAGGCTCGACCTGGGCGTCGAACCGGAGCCGACGTCAACGGATGTGAAGGGTGCAGCCGTCCGGTTCGCGTCGAGTCGCTGGGGGTTTCCATCCGTATTCTCTGATCATGGCCGCACCCACCGCATATTCACTCGTCGCCACTGACCTGGACGGAACCCTGCTCCGGGGCGACGACACGCTCTCCGACCGTTCGCTCGCCGCGCTCGCGCGAGTGGCGGAGGCCGGGGCCCGGCATCTGGTGGTGACCGGCCGGCCGGCCCCGAGAGTGCGGCCGCTCCTCGACGACCTGGGCAGCACGGGGCTCGCGGTGTGCGGGCAGGGCGCGCAGGTGTACGACGCCGGCGCGGACCGTCTGCTGTGGTCGGTGACCCTGGACCGGGAGTTGGCCGAGACCGCGCTCGGCAAGATCGAGGCCGAGGTCGGTCAGGTGTACGCAGCCGTCGACCAGGACGGCGTCGACGGCCTCACGCTCATCGAGCCGGGCTATCTGATGCCGCACCCCACCCTCCCCGCCGTACGGGTCGACCGCCGCGACGACCTGTGGTGCGCGCCCATCAGCAAGGTCCTGCTCCGCCACCCCGCCCTGTCCGACGACGAGTTGGCGGCGACGGCCCGTGGAGTCGTCGGTTCCCTCGCGACGGTGACGATGTCGGGCCCCGGCACCGTCGAACTCCAGCCATGCGGCATCACCAAGGCGACGGGCCTCGCCCTGGCCGCCGATCACCTGGGCCTCGGCCCCCAACACACCATCGCCTTCGGCGACATGCCCAACGACATCCCCATGTTCGACTGGGCGGCTCACGGGGTCGCGATGGCCAACGCCCACCCCGAACTCAAGGCCGTGGCCGACGAGGTGACGATGTCGAACGAGGACGACGGCATCGCCGTCGTCCTCGAAAGACTCTTCCGACAGGCTTAGGCCCCTGTCGGCCTAGTACGCGCCCCACACGTTGTCGATCGACCCGTACCGCTGCGCCGCGTAGTTGCAGGCGGCGGTGATGTTGGCGACCGGGTCGTAGGGGTCCCACGAGGTGCCGGACACGTGGTACGCCTGGAAGGTGGGGTCGATCACCTGGAGCAGGCCCTTGGAGGGGGTGCCGGCGGCCGCGTTGGAGTCCCAGTTGTTGATGGCGAAGGGGTTGCCGGACGACTCGCGGATGATGTTGCGGTAGATGCTGTCGTACGACCCGGGGATGCCGTTCTGGGCCATGACCTGGAGCGACGCCCGGATCCAGCCGTCGAGGGTGTCGGTGTAGCCCAGCGAGGTCGCCGTGGCCACGGTCGGGGTGGCGGCGGAGGCGCTGGTCGCGCCGATGACCGGGAGCGCGAGCACCGCGATGCCGGTACCGGCGACGGCGAGCTTGCGGGCGAGGCGGGACGTTCTGGTGCGACGGTGCTGAGCGGCAGCAGGCATGACGGTTTCCTCTCCTGCGCCTGCGAGGTGAGCTGTCGGGTTCGGGCGGGAGCTGCCCGGCCGGGCCGCCGTACGGCGACACGACTTCACCCCAAGCCGGTCCGTTATGTCCGGCGACTTACCTGGTTCCCCCGCTCCTGCCGTGAGTTCTCGTAGGTGAGCGGTCTCCGGGCGGCGGCAGGATTCGGCGTTCCGCCCGGCCGGGAACGTATGCGAGAGCACATGTCCGGAACAAGTACCGGATTCACACAACAGGCCCATTGACCTCGGTCTGAGGCGTATGGGGTGCTTGATCCTTTGCGACCGCCAATCACCAACTGGCTTTCGGGCAAAGCGGATCGGCGGAGGTGATCTCACAGGCCGTCCACAGGATGAAGTGACTCAAGTCACTGAAGATGAAGTCCGGCCGCAAATCGGGCAATTAGCCTTAACCGGCCGTTCTCGGAATGTCCCAGGGGAGTTGACGCCGAGCGGCTCGGACTACTCGGGCTCGTCGAAGGTGATGCCGTCCGCCGACTCACGGGATCGCACCGAAAGTTCGAGAAAACTGCCCGGCGAACCGGATGCGGTGCCCGGGCGGGAAAGCGTGCCCGATGCCGTTCAGCTCGAACGCCACCTCCTCGGACGTCCCCGGCTCCCACGACACCGCCCGGTCCCGCCCGTGCCGCGCCGACAGCTCAGCGCACCCCGGGGGCCAGCGTCGACGAACCGTCCGGCGCCACATCGCGGAGCCGGTCCTGCCCTCTGTGACCCTGCCCGGCCGGCGACGCGGGAAGCCCGCTCGTCCACCGCGCGGGCGGAGCCACGCCCAGGCCCACCCGGGTCATCCGCTCGGCGAGCCGGCCCCGCCCGAGGGCGACACCGCCTTCTTCGGTCGGCCGAAAGGCCTGCTCGCCCTGGTATCCACGTCTGCTTCCGGGGAAGTCGGAAGATATCCGTTCTTTTCAGGTGATCAAAAACATACCGGTCGTGATCCGATACCACCCGTGCTGCACGGGTGGGCGGCAGCGGTGATCGAAACGTGACCGGATACGCTGACTTGAGTGAGGGCAGCGACCTATCGACAAACCGTGTAATCGCCAGTAGACACCAGCAGACAGGAGACCCCTCGTGACCGTCGTCGGGCCGTTCGGGCTGAGCGTGCGGGACCAGGCTCTGGAAGCCGATGTCCAGGCCGGATTGGCGGCCGTCGAGGAGGGTTTGCTCGAAGCCACCAAGAGTGAGGTCCCGTTCATCACGGAGGCCGCGCAGCACCTCGTACGGGCGGGCGGAAAGCGCTTCCGTCCGCTGCTCGTGATGCTCGCCGCCCAGTTCGGCGACCCCGACGCCCCCGGAGTCGTGCCGTCGGCCGTGGTGGTGGAGCTGACCCACCTGGCGACGCTCTACCACGACGACGTGATGGACGAGGCGTCCGTGCGGCGCGGGGTCGACAGCGCGAACACCCGGTGGGGCAACTCGGTCGCGGTCCTCACCGGCGACTTCCTCTTCGCCCGCGCCTCCCACATCCTGGCCGACCTCGGTCCGGAGGCGGTCCGGGTGCAGGCCGAGGCGTTCGAGCGGTTGGTCACGGGCCAGATCCTGGAGACCGCGGGGCCGGTGGACGGCCGGGACCCGGTCGAGCACTACCTGGACGTGCTCGGCGGCAAGACCGGCTCGCTGGTCGCGGTGTCCTGCCGGTTCGGCGCGATGATGTCGGGCGCCGACGAGACGGTGGTCGACGTGCTGACGCAGTACGGCGAGCGGCTGGGCGTCGCCTTCCAGCTCGCGGACGACGTCCTGGACATCGCCTCGGACTCCCGTGAGTCCGGCAAGACCCCGGGGACGGATCTGCGCGAGGGCATCCCGACCATGCCGGTGCTGCGACTGCGGGAGCGGGCGGCGCGGCTGGGCCTCGCGGAGGACATCGCGCTGTGTGAGCTGCTGGACTCCGACCTGGCCGACGACGCGCGGCACGCCGAGGCGCTGACCAAGCTGCGGGCGCATCCCGCGCTGGAGCAGGCGCGGCGGGACACGGTGCGGTTCGCGGAGGAGGCCCGGGCGGCGCTCGCTCCGCTGCCGGAAGGCGATGTGAAGGCAGCGCTCATGGAGATGTGCGACGCGGTGGTGCACCGGGCGGGCTGACCCACCCGCGGTGCATGTGACGTACGTCACCAACCTGGACTGAGTCCAATCTAAGATCAACCCCGTATTCATGCCCAGAAGCTGACGCAGGGGGCGTCAGCTGCAATACGGGGAGAAATCAGAATCATGGGCATGAACGCGACGTTCTCCAAGCGCCGTAAGAGCCTCGTCGTCGCCGCCGTAGCGGTGGCCGCCGCCGGTGGTGTCGCCGCCTCGGTGATTCCCGCCTTCGCCGCCGGAGGTGACCGCGCCGACCACGCGGGCCACTCGGGCGGCGAGAGCGTCGTCAGTCAGAGCGGAGCCCTCGGCGGCAGCGGCGGCACGATCCTCGCCGCGAGCCTCCGGGGCGCCAGCGAGGTGCCCGTCCAGGGCGGCCCCGCCGTGAACGACGAGGACGGCGCCGCACTGGAGTTCATCAAGGTCAAGGGCGACAAGGTGTCCGTCGCCGTGACCTGGCGCGGCACCGGCAGGCCCACCCTGCTCCACATCCACCAGGGCGCCAAGGGCACCAACGGTGGCGTCAGGGTCGACTTCACCAAGCTGCTCGACAAGGCCAAGGGCCACAGCGTCACCGGCACCGTGAAGGTGAAGGACGGCGCACTGCTCGACGCCCTGAAGTCCGACCCCGGCGCGTTCTACGCCAACCTGCACACCGCCGAATTCCCCGGCGGAGCCGTCCGCGGCCAGCTCCACCAGGTCACCGTCGCGGGCTTCGACTTCCGGGACGCGCTGCACAATTTCCAGGCGTCCGTCGTCAAGGGCCGGCAGATCTACGAGTGCAAGCCGGTCGAGGGCGGCGGGTACGCCTTCGCCCAGCGGGACGTCAGCGCCGCGCTCGCCGGCCACATCGCGCACTCCTTCGTCGAGCCCAACTCCGGTACCCCGCAATGGATCGCGCGGGACGGCAGCGCGGTCACCGGCTCGGTCGTCTCCCGCACGCCGAACGGCGACGGGAACATCCCCGAGCTGGACCTCAAGGCCACGCAGTCCGGCAAGCACCACGGCCTGCTCGCCGACACCACCGAGATCCTGCGCCTGAACACCGTCGGCGGCGTCGCCCCGGCCGGCTCCTGCACACCCGGCGCGATCGTCGGCGTGCCGTACCAGGCGGACTACGTGTTCCTGCGCGGCTGATCCACCGACGTAAAAGGCGGCGTCTCCCCTCGCGACCCCTACGGGTCGGGGGAGGCGCCGCCTCCATGTGTCATACCGCAGGTGTACGTGGAGTTGAGCCCGGGGGCTGACGTATCGCCCGGTCGGATTTGGTCAGATGGGAACCACGGGAAAACACCACTCCTCACCGATTCGGGTGAGAATGGCGGCTACGGGGTGGACGAGTGGAGCAGTTGAAAGCCGCCGCCGATCACGGAGGTAGGGCACACATGGCACCGTACGGATCCGACGACAGCACGACGCCGGACGAGACCGACGACCTGCGCGCCGGAAGGCGCAGGGCCGCGCGGTACGTCGTCCCGGTCGCGGTCGTGGGAGTGGCTGCGGCGACCATCGGGCTGGTCCCGGCGCTCGCCGATTCCGGCGACCCCGATCTGCCGAAGATCAGCGCACAGCAACTCATCGAGAAGATCGCCGCGTCGGACGTGGAGCAGCTGTCCGGCACCGTGAAGATCACCACGGATCTGGGGCTGCCGGACTTCGGCGGGCTGGAGAACAGCCTGACCGGCGCAGGCGGCGGTTCGGGATCGGGTGACGGTTCGTCGGCCGATCCGACGTCCAAGCTCACCGAACTCGCCACCGGCACGCACACCCTGCGCGTCGCGGCCGACGGCGAGGACAAGCAGAAGCTCTCGCTCCTGGAGAACGCGGCGGAGTACAGCCTCATCCACAACGGCAAGGACGTGTGGGGCTACGACAGCGGGACCAACGAGGTCTTCCACGGCACCGCCGACGACAGCGACGGCAAGGGCAAGAACGACAAGGGCGAAGAGGTCCCGGCCACGCCCAAGGACCTCACCGAGGACGCCCTCAAGGCGGTCGACGACACGACCTCGGTGACCGTCGAGGGCACCGCGCACGTCGCGGGCCGCGACGCCTACCGGCTCGTCATCAAGCCCAAGGACTCCGGGTCCACCGTCGGACAGGTCACCGTGGCCGTGGACGCGAAGACCGGGCTGCCGCTGAAGTTCACGCTGACCCCGGCGAGCGGCGGCGCGGCCGTCGTCGACGCCGGCTTCACCCAGATCAGCTACGCCAAGCCGGCCGCGTCCACCTTCGACTTCACGCCTCCCAAGGGCGCGAAGGTCACCGAGGAGGACGCCGCCGCGGCACCTGAGCGCCACTCCGGCGACTCCGGCCGCTCCGGTGGCTTCTCCGGCGACGAGGGCTTCGCCCCGGGCGGCCCCGACGGGCTGGACGTCATCGGCGAGGGCTGGACCTCCATCGCCACCTTCGACACCGGCGGCGAGGGCATCCCGTCCGGCTCCGAGGCCGGCGGCGCCTTCGGCGGCTTCCTCGACTCGCTCGGCGACAAGGCGAGCGGCAAGTTCGGCGAGGGCACGGTGTTCAAGACCCGGCTGATCAACGCCCTGATCACCGACGACGGCAAGGTCTACGTCGGCGCGGTGACCAAGGACGCGCTGGTGAAGGCAGCCAACGAGGCCAAGTAACCACCGCACGCGCACGACGGATCGAGGGAGCCGATGGACCAGCCGCCCGCCACGGAGCCGCAACCGGAGGGCGACGGTGACAGCGCGGACGTGGGTGACACCGTCATCCACACCCGCGCCCTCACCAAGCGCTACCGCGGCGGGCAGCTCGCCGTCGACGGTCTCGACCTGACCGTCCCGGCCGGCAGCGTCTTCGGCTTCCTCGGCCCGAACGGCTCGGGCAAGACCACCACCATCCGCATGCTGATGGGCCTCATCGAACCGACCTCCGGGTCGGCCCGGGTGCTGGACCGCCCCATGCCGCGCTCCTCGCGCGCCGTACTGCCGCACGTGGGCGCGCTCATCGAGGGCCCGGCCCTCTACGGCTTCCTCTCCGGCCGCGACAACCTCATCCGCTACGACGCCGCCGACCCGACCGCCGACCCCCGCACCCGGCGCGCACGCGTCGCGACGGCACTGGACCGGGTGGGCCTGGCGGCCGCGGCCGGCAAGAAGGCCAAGGCGTACTCGCTCGGCATGAAACAGCGCCTGGGCCTCGCGGCGGCCCTCCTGCAACCCCGCAAGCTCCTCGTCCTCGACGAGCCGACCAACGGCCTCGACCCGCAGGGGATGCGTGAAATCCGTTCCCTGGTGAGGGAGTTGGCCTCGGACGGCACGACGGTCTTCCTGTCCTCGCATCTGCTGGACGAGATCGAGCAGGTGTGTACCCACGCGGCCGTGATGGCCCAGGGCCGCCTGATCACCCAGGGCCCGGTGGCCGACCTGGCGGCGGGGACGCGGGGACGGCTGGTGGTCACGACCCCGGACACGGGGGACGCGGCGCGGGTGCTGAAGGAACAGGGCGTCGCGGATGTCGTGGTCGCCGAGGACCGGGTGACCGCGGATCCCCCGGACGGCGAACTGGCCGACATCAACGCCGCGTTGGTGGGAGCGGGCGTGCGCGTACGGGCCTTCGGAGTGGAACGGGCCTCGCTGGAGGACGCCTTCGTGGCGCTGACGGGAGAGGGCTTCGATGTCGCGGGCTGAGGTCCCGGTCAAGCCGAGTCCGTTGTGGACCTTCGGGTTGTTCCGCAGTGAGCTGATCACCACCTTCCGCCGCTGGCGCACCCTCGCGCTCCTCGGCGTCCTCGCGGCCGTACCGATTCTCGTCGGCATCGCCGTGAAGATCGAGACGGGCGACGGCGGCCCCCGAGGAGGCGGCGGTGGCGGCCCCGCCTTCGTCTCGCAGATCACCAACAACGGCCTGTTCCTGGTCTTCACCGCACTCGCCGCCACCCTTCCCTTCTTCCTCCCCATGGCCATCGGCGTCATCGCGGGCGACGCGATAGCCGGTGAGTCGAACGCCGGCACCCTGCGCTACCTCCTGGTCGCCCCGGCCGGCCGCACCCGCCTCCTCCTCACCAAGTACGCGACGGTGATGACCTTCTGTCTCGTGGCCACCCTGGTGGTCGCGGCCTCGGCGCTCACGGTCGGCGCCCTGCTCTTCCCGCTGGGGGACCTGACCACCATCTCCGGCACGGAGATCAGCTTCGGCGAAGGCCTCGGCCGGGCCTTCCTGATCGCCCTGGTGGTCGCCGCGTCACTGACCGGCGTGGCGGCCCTCGGTCTGTTCGTGTCGACGCTGACGGGCAGCGGCATCGCCGCGATGGCGACGACCGTGGGTCTGCTCATCACGGTCCAGATCCTCGACCAGATCCCCCAACTGCACGCGCTCCAGCCGTACTTCTTCTCCCACTACTGGCTGTCCTTCGCCGACCTCATGCGCGAACCCGTCTACTGGGACGACCTGGTGAAGAACCTCGGCCTCCAGGCCCTGTACGCGGCGGTCTTCGGCTCGGCGGCATGGGCGAGGTTCACGACGAAGGACATCACGGCCTGAGCACCGGTCACGGGGTCTCGTACGGGAAGCGCGCGAGCGGTGCCTCCTGGGCGAAGAACGTCTTCGCCCGGGCCAGCGCATCGGTGTCGCCGAGTACGTCGCCCGGCTTGCTGCCGTTGCCGAGCAGGACCCCGCCGAACCGCATCCCCATGTACGCGGCCGAGTGGTGAAGGGTCCCGATCAACGGATCGGCCACCTCGAACTCCTCGTGCGCGAGCGCGGTGACACCCCACAGGGTGCGGCCCGCGAGCGTGCCCTTGAAGTCGGCGCCGGGGGTGCGCAGCCAGCCCGACCAGTAGTCGAGGTAGCGCTTGGCCTGCCCGGAGAGCGAGTACCAGTACAGCGGGGACGCGATCACGATGTCCGTCGCCGCGAGGGTGGCGTCGAACAGCAGCCCGACGTTCCCCTCCGTCGGTCGCACATGGTCGCTGTCGTGGCGCAGGTCCTCGAAGTCGGGCAGCGGGTGGTCGTTGAGGTCGATCCACTCCTGCTCGACGTCATCGGCCAGCTGCTCGGCCGCCGCGCGTGCCAGCAGCTCGGTGTTGCCGTCGTCGCGGCTGCTGCCGAGCACGAACAGGAAACGGCGCGTCATGGAATCCCCCAGGTGATGGACGTCGTACGCCGATTATATGCGCATGCAAGTATCTGTCGAGGGGGTTTGTGCCCGGAGCCGTCAGCGCGACCGGCCGGTGAGGCGGGCCAGGGGCGCCGTCTCGCGCGGGGGATGGCCGCCGAGATCGCCGAGGCGCCAGGCGGGCACCCACGGCACGCGGTAGACGTCGATCAGCGACTCGATCACCTTGACATGCTGGGCCAGCGGCTTCGGCAGCCGGCCGGGGGCGTCCGCGACGAGCACCACGGCGTCGAGGTCGAGGCCGTGCGGGGCCGTTCCGCGCCGGAAGGCGTCCAGGGTGTGCAGCGCCGCGGACAGCCCGCTCGCATGGGTGCGGGCGACGAGCAGCACGGACGGGGGAGCGTCGGGGCCGGGCCAGTCACGTCCGCAGTCGTACCCGCCGTAGACGGCGGCCAGCGTGGAGACACCGGCCCCGCCATGGGTGCCGACGAAGGAGAAACGCCGGGCGGAGGCATGGGCGGCGACGGCCCCCGGAGGTCCCTCCGGTACGGTCACCGGACCACGGATCCAGATCTCCGGTCCCTGCGCCTGCTGCACGTACGGTCTCCTCTCCGGGGCCGTCCCTCCGCCGGGCTGGGACGAGCCTGTGACGCCACGGTGACGTGAGAACCGTGAGCGAGCGGAGAGACTACTCAACAGTACGGGTACGACCGGCTCTTGACGCCGGGGGAGCGGGAGGGCGGCGGCCGATGGAGGCACCATGGAGTTCGAACACGCCGTCCGCCCACTCCCCGACGGATCCGAGTGAGGGAACGATGTCGCGACTCAGCCGTGAGAAGCGGGACCAGCAGGGCACCGCACAGCCGGCCGTCCTCGCGGCGGCACCGATCGATGTCCTGGTCGGCCCGGCCGGCGCGGCGGTGGGCGGCGTACCGGTGACGCCGGTCCCCGGCGAGGAACTCCACCAGACCGTCCTCAACCACCTCCACCGCATCGCCCTCGCCACCGGCCACCCCGTCCACACCACGGTCCACGACCACCGCATCGGCTACGTACTCGCCCTGCGCATCGACACGGACGGCTCAAGCCGCTTCACAGCAGAACCGACACCGACGGCTCCGCCGGGGACGCCGGTGGCGAGCTTCGGACCGGAGGGCTCGGGCCGGGTGTCGTACGCGGGGGAGTCGGGGCGGCTGCCGGGGTCTGGAGAGCCGGGGGAGGCTTTCGGGTCGGAGGGCTTGGGCCGGGTGTCGTACGCGGGGGAGTCGGGTCAGGTGTCGCCCTCGCGGGAGCAGCGGCTGCTGTCCGGGGCCGGGGAACCGCGGGACGCTCTTCGGCTGGGTAAGCCGGGCGGGGCGCCTTACCCGGGGGAGCAGGGCCAGGTGCCGTATTCGGCGGAGCCGAGTGAGGCGTCGCGACAGACTGCACCGCCCGCGCCACCCACCGCCTTTGCGCCGGGTCCCGCTGAGTCCGCCCAGCCTGCGTCACCGTCCGAGTCCGCGCCGCCGTCCGGGTCCGGTGCTTTTGCGCGGGGGGTTGCTGAATCGCCCCGGGCGTCTGCCTGGCCCACGCCGCCGTCCGAGCCTGCCGACTTCGTGCCGGGGGCGGCTGAATCGCCTCGGGCGTCTGCTGAGTCTGACGTGCCGTCCGGGTCTGGCGCCCTTGCGCCGGGGGCTGCCGAGTCCGCTGAGCCTGCGTCGCCGTCCGAGTCTGCCGACTTCGTGCTGGGGGCAGCCGAACCGCTCCGGGGGGCTGCCGAGTCCGCGCCGCCGTCCGGGTCCGGTGCTTTTGCGCGGGGGGTTGCTGAATCGCCCCGGGCGTCTGCCTGGCCCACGCCGCCGTCCGAGCCTGTCGACTTCGTGCCGGGGGCGGTTGAATCGCCTCGGGCGTCTGGTGAGTCTGACGTGCCGTCCGGGTCTGGTGCCCTTGCGCCGGGGGCTGCCGAGTCCGCTCAGCCTGCGTCGCCGTCCGTACCCGCCGGTCCGGGCGGCTCTGCCGAACCCGCTGACCAGCCCCCTCGGGACAAGCCCACCCATCTCTTCCGCCAGACCCCCGAGCCCCCGACCTTCCCCCTCCGTGCCCTGCCGGACCCGGAGGGTCAGTCGCCTCGGGACGCCGTGCCGACGTTCCGGCTGCGGGCCGTGCCCGAGTGGGTGGCGGAAGCGGCGCCCGGTACGGTCGCGCCCCCGACGGGCCAGTTCGGTCCGCCGCCCGTGATGGACGCGCCGGTGACGGACGTACCCCCGGCGGACGCACCACCGACGGACGCCACGCCGGAAACGGCCCCGCACCCCACACCGACCACGCACCCCGAGCCCAGCTCCGGCCCTGTGCCGACCTCCGAACCCACCCCGACGCCCGGTCCCGCGCCCACTTCCGGTCCCGCACCGATCTCTGGTCCCGCGCCCACTTCCGGCCTCACACCCGCCCCTGGCCCCGCGCCCACCTCCGGCCTCGCCCCCGCCTCCGGCCCCGCCCCCGCCCGCAAGCCCATCCTCGGCTTCACCGCCTCCGCTCCCGTCGACGAGCCCGACCCCAAGCCCACCCCGCCCCGTGGCTTCGATGCCGTGGCCGAGGCGGTGCTCGGGGATGATCCGGCGACGGCGTACGACGGTGGTGGGACCGTGTTTCTCGCCGGGCCGATGGCGCGGATCAACGAGGCCGTGAAGGCGGGACGGGTGACGGAGGCCGCGCAGCTCGCCGAGCAGACGGTCGGTGAGGCCTCCCGCACGCTCGGAACGGACCACCCCGAGGTGCTGCGGCTGCTCGAACTCACCGCGTACATCGCCTACTTGGCAGGCGACCCGGCCCGCGCCTTCGATCTCTCCCTGGACCTGGCCCGCACCCGCCACCAGGCGAGGGACACGGAGGCCGCGTACGGCAACATCCAGAGCGCGGCGACCGCCTGGCGTGCCGTACGCGACCCCGAGCAGGGCCTGCGGATGGGAGCAGACCTGATCGGCCTGTGGACCGAGCTGACCAAGGAGGGCGGTGCGGCCGCCGAGGACATCGAGCAACTCGAGTCGGCCCGGAACCGGATGGGCCGTCTCACCGAGCGCGCCCGCAAGCTCAACTCCTAGGAGGACAGCTCCCACACGGCGTACGCCACCGCGTCACTGTTCCGGTTCAGGGCCGTGTCGCTGATGTTCGACGTCGTGTCGCAGGACGAGTGGTAGCACCGGTCGAACGCCTGCCCGGACGTCCCGCCCCACTTGGCCACCTGCGCCGCCGTCTTCGTACGGCTCGCGCCCGTGAACAGCCCGCCCACCGGCACCCCCGCGCTCTTGAACGGCGCGTGGTCCGAGCGGCCGTCGCCCTCGGTCTCGATCTCGGTGGGGACGCCGAGGCCGGTGAAGTAGTCCTTGAAGGTCTTCTCGATCGCCGGGTCGTCGTCGTAGACGAAGTAGCCGGGGTTGGGCGAGCCGATCATGTCGAAGTTCAGATACCCGCTGATCTTCGCCCGGTTCGTCGAGGACAGGTTGTTGACGTAGTAGCGCGAGCCCACCAGCCCCAGCTCCTCCGCGCCCCACCAGGCGAACCGCAGATGTTTGGTGGGCTGGTACCCGGCTCTCGACACGGCCAGCGCGGTCTCCAGGACCGCCGCCGAACCGGACCCGTTGTCGTTGATGCCCGCCCCGGACGTGACGCTGTCCAGGTGCGAGCCGGCCATGACGACCTGGTTGGTGTCGCCGCCCGGCCAGTCGGCGATCAGGTTGTAGCCGACACGGCTGGAGGACGTGAACTGCTGGATGGTCGTGGTGTATCCGGCGGCGTCCAGCTTGGCCTTCACGTAGTCGAGCGAGGCCTTGTAACCGGCGCGGCCGTGCGCCCGGTTGCCGCCGTTGGCGGTGGCGATGGACTGGAGCTGGGTGAGGTGGGCCTTGACGTTGGCCACGGGGATGTCGGGCGCGGCGGCGGCGGTCACCTCGGGCGCGGGCGCCGCGCCGGCTATGGATCCGCCGGTCAGCAGCATGACGGCCGTGACGAGACCAGCCGTCGACGCACGCCCGGAAACGGAGAGCTTCATGGTGGGGGGCTCCGGATTCCTCGGGAATCACAGGGATTCCACAGCGAATGGGGTGCCTGGATGGTGAAGCTGTGACTAACTCTCCGTCAAGAGCGGTATCAGGACACGGAGTTCGGATTCCGGAGCCCGGTGACGCGACCGGCCGTGCAGGGGGCCGAAGGCCCCGGAGCTCACTGCACGCAGAACTCGTTCCCCTCCGGATCCGCCATCACCACCCACTCGCTCCCCGCCTCCTTCACCTCCCGCAGCACGCTCGCGCCGAGCCCCGTCAGCCGTTCCACCTCGGACGCCCGCTTCCCCTCACCCGGGTGCAGGTCGAGATGGAGCCGGTTCTTGACCGACTTCTCCTCCGGAACCCGCTGGAACAGCAGCCGCCGGCCCAGACCGGTGCCGCTGTCCTCGTCGTACGGATCGTCGGGATGCCGTACGGCGACCAGGTCACGGAAGGCGAGCCGGGCGTGGAACTCGACGGTGGCCTCACGGGGGAGGGCGCCGAGCTCCAGCAGACGCTGGATCAGGGCGTCGTTGTCCTCGATCTCGTACCGCAGCGCGGCGGCCCAGAAGTCGGCCTGCGCTTGAGGGTTTCCGGCATCGATGACGAGCTTCCAGTGCACGGGAGTCATGCGTCCACTTATAGCGCCGCCCACTGACAAAGCCCGGCATCACGGCCGCTGGACCGCCTCCGCCGCCCGGTGGTCGTACGCCTCCCGCGCCGCCGCGATCTCCCCCTGGTGCACCTCCGTCCACGTCACCAGCGACTGGATGGTGGCGTGCAACGTCCCGCCCAGCGGCGTCAGTTCGTACTCCACCCGGGGCGGCACCACCGGATGCACGGTCCGTTTCACCAGCCCGTCCCGCTCCAGCTGCCGCAGTGTCACGGTCAGCATGCGCTGGCTGACGCCGTCGATCTCCCGGCTCAGTTCGGTGAAGCGGAGCCGGCGGTTCTCCAGCAGGGCGATGACAAGAAGCGACCACTTGTCGGCGACCCGATCGAGGATCTGCCTTACCTGACAGTCCTCCCGGGTGTCCCATTGGAAGGGGTCGGCGTCGCCGTAGTCCACGGTGCTCTCGCAGTAACCAGGTGACTTCGAAGTGCCTTCTTCCATGTCTGTCGATGCTGCCGGAGGCTGGGGGTGGTTACAAGAGGGAACCGACCCTCATTCGGGTAACCGTCCCCCTATCTACGGAGCATTGCCATGGGCACGCGCGCGTGGGCGCTGTTACTCGTTCTCTGCGGAACGGTCTTCCTGGAGGGCGCCGACATCGCGATGATGGCGATCGCGATCCCGTCGATCAGGTCCGACCTCGGGCTCGCGACGGACACCGCGGCGTGGGTGATGAGCGCCTATGTCCTCGGCTACGCCGGCTTCACCCTGCTCGGCGGCCGCGCCGCCGACCTGCTCGGCCGCCGCCGGATGTTCCTGCTCTGGCTGGCGGTCTTCCTCGCCTTCTCCGGCCTCGGCGGGTTCGCGACCGAGGGCTGGATGCTGATCGTCGCCCGTTTCGTCACCGGGGTGGCCTCCGCGTTCATGACGCCGGCCGCACTGTCCCTGATCACCACCTCGTACCCGGCGGGCCCCCAGCGCGACAAGGCCCTCCTCGTCTACGCCGGTACCGGCGCCGGCGGCTTCTCGCTGGGCCTGGTGATCGGCGGCCTGCTCACCTCGCTCGACTGGCGCTGGGTGTTCTTCGCCCCGGTGCTGATGGCGGCCGCGCTGCTGGTGGCGGCGGTGCGGGTGATTCCGCACCAGGAGGCCCCGCGGGCCGGGCGCGGGAGCTTCGACCTGCCCGGCACGATCATCGTCGCCGGCGCCATGCTGCTGGCCGCCTACACCGTCGTACGACTGGAACACGGCCTGCACGGCTGGCCGCTGACGGCGGCGTCGGCCCTCGCGGCGCTCCTGCTCGCCGTGCTCTTCGTGGCCGTCGAACGCCGTTGCGCCAACCCCCTGGTGCGGCTCGGCCTGCTGCGCGAGGGGCCGGTGGCCCGCGCCAACGTCGGCATGATGCTCTTCGTCGGGGCCTTCTTCGGCTTCCAGTTCGTCGTGACGCTGTACCTGCAGGAACTGCGCGGCTGGTCGGCGCTCCAGACCGCGATCGCCCTGGTGATCATGGGATGCGACGCCGTGCTGGCACCCACGCTCACCCCGCGGCTGGTCGCACGGTTCGGGCACGCGCGCGTGATCGTCGTCGGCTTCGTGCTGGCGGTGGTGGCGTACGGGCTGTTCCTGCCGGTCGGCATGGACTGGCCGTACTTGGCGATGCTGCCGACGCTGTTCGTCGCGGGCACCGCTTTCGCGCTGGCGTACGGGCCGCTGACGATCGCGGCGACCGAAGGGGTGAACGACGCCGAGCAGGGGCTGGCCGGCGGGCTGCTGACCACCGCCGGCCAGTTCGGCTCGGCGGTCGGGATCTCGGCGGTGACGGCCGTCTACGGCTTGGCTTCCACCGGGTCGGGGGCCGAGGCGACGCTCTCCGCGTTCCGTACGGCGCTCGTGGTGCCCGTCGCGATGGTGGTGCTCGGCCTGCTGGTCTCCGCCCTGAGCCTGCGCGCCGTGCGCAGCGCGTCCCAGGTGAGCAGCGACAGCGCCAGCCAGACCAGCGAGAAGCCGGCCCAGCGCTCCGGCGGCATGGCCTCGTGGAAGTAGGTGATGCCGAGCAGGAACTGGAAGACCGGCGCCAGGTACTGGAGGAGACCGAGGGTGGAGAGGGGCACGCGGATGGCCGCCGCGCCGAAGCAGATCAGGGGGAGCGCGGTGACCAGGCCGGTCCCGGCGAGCAGGGCGGCGTGCCCCGGGCCCTCGGTGAGGATCGTGGCGTCGCCGTGGGCGGTCAGCCACACCAGATAGCCCAGCGCGGGCAGGAACTGGATCGCGGTCTCGGCGGCCAGCGATTCGAGCCCGCTGAGGTTGACCTTCTTCTTCACCAGGCCGTACGTGGCGAAGGAGAAGGCGAGCACGAGTGAGATCCACGGCGGACGCCCGTACCCGACGGTGAGCACGACCACGGCACCCGCACCGACGGCGACCGCCGCCCACTGCACGGGCCGCAGCCGCTCCTTCAGGAGCAGCACGCCCATCGCGATGGTGACCAGGGGGTTGATGAAGTAGCCGAGGGAGGCCTCGACGACCCGCTCGTTGTTCACGGCCCAGATGTAGACGCCCCAGTTCACGGCGATCGTGGCCGCGGCGACGGAGATGAGCGCGAGCTTGCGCGGCTGCCGCAGCAGCTCACCGGCCCACTTCCAGCGTCGTAGGACGACCAGCGTCAGGGTGACGAAGAGGAAGGACCAGGCCATCCGGTGGGCGAGCACCTCGGCCGAGCCGGCGGGCTTCAGCAGGGGGAAGTAGAGCGGGAACAGCCCCCACATCCCGTACGCGGCGAAGCCGTTCAGCAGTCCTATGTGCCGCTCGCCCCTTGGCTTCCCGCTCACGGGCCCTCCCTCTCACGTCGACCTCGCCTGCACGAAGGTAACGCCGAGCACCCCCGCCTGTCATGCCCGTATCGCTATACGGTCATGACAGGCGGGGGTCGGAGGCTCAAGGACCTTGAGGGGAGTGATCAGCCCTTGAGCGCGACGGCGACCGCCTCGGACAGCGGGGTGGTCGGACGGCCGGCGAGCCGGGAGAGGTCGCCGGAGGAGACGACGAGCTCGCCCTTGGCTATGGAGGCGTCCACGCCGGCGAGGGTGGCGGCCAGCGGCGCGGGCAGCCCGGCGCCGGCCAGGATGCCGGTGTACTCCTCGACCGAGACGGCGTTGTAGGCGATCTCCTTGCCGGTCTGGCTGCTGAGCTCGGCCGCGTACTCGGCGAAGCTCCAGGCCTCGTCGCCGCCCAGCTCGTACGTCTGGTTCTCGTGGCCCTCGCCGGTCAGTACGGCGACCGCGGCGGCCGCGTAGTCGGCGCGCGAGGCGGAGGAGACCCGGCCCTCGCCGGCGGCCTGGGTGACGGCGCCGTACTGGAGGACGGGGGCGAGGTTCTCGGTGTAGTTCTCGTGGTACCAGCCGTTGCGCAGCAGCGTGTACGGCAGGCCGGAGGCGAGGAGCGCCTCCTCGGTGCCGCGGTGGTCGTCGGCGAGCGCGGCGGTGAGGGAGCCCGGGGCGCTGGTGTACGCGAGCAGGGCCACGCCGGCGGCCTTGGCGGCGGCGATGACGACCTTGTGCTGGTTGACCCGGCCCTTGTCGAACTCGTTGCCGGAGATCAGCAGCACCTTGTCGCCGGAGGCGAAGAGGCTGCCGAAGGTCTCGGGAGCGTTGTAGTCCGCGATCGCGATCCTCACACCCTTCGCGGCGAGGTCGGCGCCCTTCTCGGCGCTGCGGACGACGGCGGTGACCTGGTCGGCGGGCACCTTCTCCAGCAGCTGCTCGATGACGAGGCGGCCCAGGTGTCCGGTGGCTCCGGTGACGACGATGCTCATGATGTGCGATCTCCTTGTGGGGTGCGGTGACGCTAACCCTAGGTGGTGCGCTAACTCTTGGAAAGTACCCACTTTGAAGTAAGGTACTGGCATGGCAGTAAGTAGCGTGGAGACGAACGCCGAGGCGATGTGCCCGCACCGTCTGGTCCTGGAGCACGTCACCAGCCGCTGGGGCGTCCTGGTCCTGATCGCCCTCCTGGACCGCTCGTACCGCTTCAGCGAGCTCCGCCGCGAGATCGGGGGCTTCGGCCGCGGCGTCAGCGAGAAGATGCTCACGCAGACCCTCCAGACACTGGAGCGGGACGGCTTCGTGCACCGGGACGCCAAGCCGGTGATCCCGCCCCGCGTCGACTACTCCCTCACCGACCTGGGCCGCGAGGCGGCGGAACAGGTACGGGGGCTCGCCGCGTGGACGGAGACGCGGATGGGGGCGGTGCAGGAGGCGCGGGAGGGGTACGACGCGCGGAAACGGGCCTCTGAGCAGGAATGACGCATTCGCTCGGGCCTACCGAACGTATGCCGACGGCGCTCGCCGGGCACATACATGACAGGGCGTTGGTCGACACGAGCGGTACGTCCTTCCATGCGCCCCCTTTCCGCCTCCCACGCGGGCTTGAGCCGCCCGGCATGCTGGGGGCGGGCGTTGTGCCCACCCGCACGCCGGTCCTCGTGCCGCCCACGAGATCACCGACCGGCAGCCGGACGCCTGACTCGGGGGTTCGCATTGGCCACACAGAATCCGGATGAGCGCAGGATCGATTCTGCAATGAGGGCGCGGGCCGGCCGGGTGCGCACCCCCTTTCCACGCCGGGCCTGGCGTCGCCGCCGAGAGGAGTTGGCTCTGGACCTCCTTCGCGAGGTCACCCGACTCACCGAGGAGATCCGCAACTCCAACTTGATCCAGCATCACCGCATCGTCGCGGCCCAGGTGGACCACGCCATGGCGGACCCCACGCTGGCATCAGCGATGAGCACGCTGGACAGCCTCTCGGACGCCAAGCGGCGGCAGTTGCTGTTCGTCAACCGGGAGTACGTCGCGGTGCTGCTGGGACACCGCATCGGCGCCTACGGCTGGAACGAACTGATCGGCCACTTACGCATTCTGGCCCGCAATCAGGTGTTCAAGGAGTACTGGGAGATGACGGTCGAACACCGTCGGAGTCTTCCGGAGGAGTCCCTGGAGGGAAAGGCGGGAAAAGCGGTCGACGTGATCGTTGAGGAACTCGGCGAGGATCCGGACGAATGGTGGGTTGTCGGGCCGGGAGACGAGGGTGACCCGTCCGGTTGAGTGGGTTGGCGTGCCTTGGGGTACCGTAATTCGTTTTGGCGCTGAGAGGCCCAGAGTTGGGGCCTGCCAGGAAGAGGTCACAGTGCCAAGCAAAGAGTTCCGGTCTGTCCACATCACTCGCCGACTCGGGGCCACGCCTCGCCAACGAGGATCCGTGACGGGCGAGTCGTGCCCGGATCTCTTCGAGTTGAGCGACGGTGACTTCGCGGTGATCGGAACCGACCGGACCGAAGAGCTGGACGCGTTGCTACCGGCGGACGCCGCCCGGGCCGACTACGAACGCATCGTGGTCATCACCCGCGACACCTTGCTGCGTGCCAAGAGAGACATCCCTGACGCGTGACGAAGGGGGGTCTGGGTGCCGAGCGTGAGGCGCACGGTGCCCAGGCCCCCGCCCCGCGGCGGGTGCGTCGGTCGATGCGCCCCTTTCCGCTTCCCGCTCCGGCTTGCACGCTGGAGGCGGGATGCGTTGTCCGCTCAACGGATCGGGGGTGGGGCATGACCGTGCCGAATCAGGAAGAGCCGGTGCAGGAGCTGCTTGGGCAGCTTGTCCAGCAGCTCGGCCGCATGGCCGACGGGTACGACCGGATCGCGAGGGAGCTGCATCGGGCGAACCTGATCCAACTACAGGGCTTCTTCCTGGGACGCCTCGACCGGGCGACCGACGATCCGGTGCTCGCCGACGCGCTGAACACCTTCACGGATCTGTCCGGTGACAAGCGCCGCCAGATGTTCACCGCCAACGCGCAGTACGCGCTCATCCTGCTGTCACACCGGATCGGCGCCATCGACCGCACCGAACTCCTCGGGTATCTGAAGGTGCTGCGCCGCAGTCCCGTCTTCACCGAGTACTGGGAGCGGTCGGCCCACGGGCGAGCAGGGCTGCCGCCGGAGTCCTTCGAGGCTCGGGTGGGCAGGGCTGTCGACGCCATCATGGAGGAACGGTTGGACGACCTCGAAGAGTGGTGGGTCGTCGGCCCGGACTCCGAGCCCCCGTCCCCTTGAGGAGTCGGTTCCCATGGAGAGCTCGCCCCACCGCATCGTTCGTCGTCTGGGAGACTCCCCGCGCCTGCGGGGAAGTAGCTCGGGTGCCAACTGTCCCGACATCTTCGAACTCAGCGACGGCGATTTCGCCGTGATCGGCACCGAGGCGACCGCTGCGCTGGCGTCGCTCCTCCCAGCGGACGCGGCCCTGGCCGATGACGAGCGCATCGTCGTGATCACGCGCGAGACGCTTCTCCGGGCCAAGCGGGACATCCCCGAGACCTGACAAAGGCAGGGCCTGGACGCCGTACGACATCCAGGCCCTCCGTGATCGTCGAAGTGTCCGTCAGCCGACGACCGTCCAGGTGTCCCCACCCGCCAGCAGCGCCGCCAGGTCGCCCTTCCCGTTCTGTTCGATCGCCGCGTCCAGCTGGTCGGCCATCTGCGTGTCGTAGACGGGGCGTTGGACGGAGCGGAGGACGCCGATCGGGGTGTGGTGGAGGGTGTCCGGGTCGGCGAGGCGGGAGAGGGCGAAGGCGGTGGTCGGGGATGCGGAGTGGGCGTCGTGGACCAGGACCTGGGACTCGTTCTCCGGCGTGACCGTGACGACCTTCAGGTCACCCGTCGCCACGTCCCGGACCACGCCGCGCGAGCCGTCGGCGCCGAAGCGGATGGGCTGCCCGTGTTCGAGGCGGATGACCGCTTCCTCGGCCTGCTGCCTGTCCTTGAGGACTTCGAAGGCGCCGTCGTTGAAGATGTTGCAGTTCTGGTAGATCTCGACGAGGGCGGTGCCGGGGTGGGCGGCGGCCTGGCGCAGAACCTCGGTGAGGTGTTTGCGGTCGGAGTCGACCGTGCGTGCCACGAACGACGCCTCCGCGCCGATGGCCAGCGACACCGGATTGAAGGGGGCGTCGAGGGAACCCATCGGCGTTGACTTCGTGATCTTCCCGACCTCCGACGTCGGGCTGTACTGGCCCTTCGTCAGGCCGTAGATCCGGTTGTTGAACAGCAGGATCTTGAGGTTGACGTTGCGGCGCAGGGCGTGGATGAGGTGGTTGCCGCCGATGGACAGGGCGTCGCCGTCGCCGGTCACCACCCACACGCTCAGGTCCCGCCTGGAGGTGGCGAGTCCGGTCGCGATCGCGGGTGCGCGGCCGTGGATGGAGTGCATGCCGTACGTGTCCATGTAGTACGGGAAGCGGGAGGAGCAGCCGATGCCGGAGACGAAGACGATATTCTCTTTGGCCAGGCCCAGTTCCGGCATGAAGCCCTGGACCGCGGCGAGGATCGCGTAGTCACCGCAGCCGGGGCACCAGCGCACTTCCTGATCGGACTTGAAGTCCTTCATGGACTGCTTGGCCTCGGCCTTGGGGACGAGGGAGAGTGCCTCGATCGTGCCCGTGCCTTCCGTGGACGTCTCAGCCATCGATGGCCTCCTTGAGAGCCGTGGCGAGCTGCTCGGCCTTGAACGGCATGCCGTTCACCTGGTTGTACGAGTGGGCGTCGACCAGGTACTTCGCCCGGATCAGCGTGGCGAGCTGCCCGAGGTTCATCTCGGGGATCACCACCTTGTCGTAACGCTTCACCACCGTGCCGAGGTTCCGCGGGAAGGGGTTGAGGTGGCGTAGGTGCGCCTGCGCGATGGACTCCCCGGCCGCTCGTAGCCGTCGTACGGCTGCGGTGATGGGGCCGTAGGTGGAGCCCCAGCCCAGGACGAGGGTGCGTGCCTCGTGCGGGTCGTCGACCTCGACATCGGGGACGTCGATGCCGTCGATCTTGGCCTGGCGGGTGCGGACCATGAAGTCGTGGTTGGCGGGGTCGTAGGAGATGTTGCCGGTGCCGTCCTGCTTCTCGATGCCGCCGATGCGGTGTTCCAGGCCGGGTGTGCCGGGGATCGCCCAGGGGCGGGCCAGGGTCTGCGGGTCGCGTTTGTAGGGCCAGAAGACCTCGGTGCCGTCGTCCAGGGTGTGGTTCGGCCCCTGGGTGAACTGCACGGTCAGGTCGGGGAGTTCGTCGACGTCCGGGATCCGCCAGGGCTCGCTGCCGTTGGCCAGGTAGCCGTCCGACAGCAGCATCACCGGCGTGCGGTACGTCAGTGCGATGCGGGCCGCCTCCAGGGCGGCGTCGAAGCAGTCCGCTGGCGTCTTCGGCGCGATGACCGGGACGGGGGCTTCGCCGTTGCGGCCGAACATGGCCTGGAGCAGGTCTGCTTGTTCGGTCTTGGTGGGCAGGCCGGTGGAGGGCCCGCCGCGCTGGATGTCGATCACCAGCAGCGGCAGCTCCAGCGACACCGCCAGACCGATCGTCTCCGACTTCAGGGCGACACCCGGGCCGGAGGTGGTGGTCACGGCCAGGCTGCCGCCGAAGGCTGCGCCCAGGGCGGCGCCGATGCCGGCGATCTCGTCCTCGGCCTGGAAGGTGCGGACACCGAAGTTCTTGTGGCGGCTCAGCTCGTGCAGGATGTCGGAGGCGGGGGTGATCGGGTAGGAGCCCAGGAACAGGGGCAGGTCCGCCTGGCGGGATGCGGTGATCAGTCCGTAGGACAGGGCCAGGTTGCCGGAGATGTTGCGGTAGGTGCCGGTGGGGAACGCGGTGGCGGCGGGGGCGACTTCGTAGGAGACGGCGAAGTCCTCGGTGGTCTCGCCGAAGTTCCAGCCGGCGGTGAAGGCGGCCAGGTTCGCCTTCATGATCTCGGGTTTCTTGGCGAACTTGGTCTTCAGGAAGCGTTCGGTGCCGGCGGTGGGCCGGTGGTACATCCAGGACAGCAGGCCGAGCGCGAACATGTTCTTGCTGCGTTCGGCTTCTTTGCGGCTGAGGTCGAATTCCTTGAGGGCTTCGACGGTCAGCGTGGTCAGGGGGACGGGGTGGAGGCTGTAGCCGTCCAGGGAGCCGTCTTCCAGCGGTGAGGTGGCGTAGCCGACCTTCTGCAGGGCTCGTTTGGTGAACTCGTCGGTGTTGACGATGATCTCGGCGCCGCGTGGCAGGTCGGCGATGTTGGCTTTGAGGGCGGCCGGGTTCATCGCGACCAGGACGTTCGGTGCGTCGCCGGGGGTCAGGATGTCGTGGTCGGCGAAGTGCAGCTGGAAGCTGGAGACACCGGGCAGGGTTCCGGCGGGTGCCCGGATCTCGGCGGGAAAGTTCGGCAGGGTGGACAGATCGTTGCCGAAGGTCGCTGTCTCGGAGGTGAAACGGTCACCCGTGAGCTGCATACCGTCACCCGAATCGCCCGCGAAGCGGATGATCACCCGGTCCAGCCGGCGGACGTCCTTGGTCCCTGCCGGTTTGCGCTGCTCTCCCACGACGGCTTCGTCGGCCTGCTCCGCTGGGCTACTGACCTGGCTGGTCACTGAACTGGACCTCCTTCGAGGCAGCTGTCCGGGACAGGCGCTCCCGCAGGCCCGCCCTGGATCAACCCTACGTCCGTAAGGGTCGCCTTCCTGTGGCCAATCGCATGATGGACACGATTTTGAGACGGTTCGCCGCCCCGACTTGTCATGATTTACTCGCCCCCCGGCGCTTCCCTACAAGACGCTCCCCGTTGACGTTCGGTTCTGGACCCGCTGATCGGGTGTCACCCATATGGCTGACACGGTGTCAGAGCGTCAGGAGTTCAGATAGGTGAGGACCGCAAGAACCCGACGGTGATCCCCGTCACTCGGGGAGAGGCCCAGCTTCAGAAAGATGTTGCTGACGTGCTTCTCGACGGCGCCGTCGCTCACCACGAGCTGGCGTGCGATCGCCGAGTTCGTCCGGCCCTCGGCCATCAGCCCCAGCACCTCCCGCTCCCGCGGGGTGAGTCCCGCGAGCACGTCCTGCTTGCGGCTGCGGCCCAGCAGCTGCGCGACGACCTCGGGGTCCAGCGCCGTACCACCCCCGGCGACCCGTACCACCGCATCCACGAACTCACGAACCTCGGCTACCCGGTCCTTGAGGAGATAGCCGACGCCGGTACTGGAACCGGCGAGCAGTTCCGTCGCGTACCGCTCCTCCACGTACTGCGACAGCACCAGGACCCCGAGTCCGGGATGAGCCTTCCGCAGCTGTACGGCGGCCCGCACCCCTTCGTCGGTGTGCGTCGGCGGCATCCGCACATCGGCGACGACGACGTCGGGCAGCTCCCCCTGTGCGTCCAGCTCGGTAATGGTCTTGACCAGTGCTTCACCGTCGCCGACGCCGGCGACGACGTCGTGCCCACGGTCGGTCAACAGCCGGGTCAGCCCTTCCCTGAGCAGAACCGAATCCTCGGCGATGACCACCCGCACCCTGTCCTCCACGATCCCTCGTCCCCCCACAGCCCGCCTCCGTGCCCGACTCCCCGACGGACGAAGTCCAGCATTCCAGCATTCGCACCCTGGTGCGCCGGGGCGGCGGGAATCCATGGGAATACGTGCACGGCACGGCGGGTTTCGGCCTCCGGTCAGGCCTGTTGTCGATCATCCGGTGCCGATCATCCGGTGCCGATGTCGACGGGGTCCGTGTCTTTCAGTCCGTCTGGGGCTGCCCTCTCTGGGGGAGTGGCGGCAGCTCCTGGGGACGGGAACGGGTGAGGGCGGCGGGGGCGAAAACCCCCACCGCCCTCACCCGGGCGCCCGCTCAGCCCAACGCCCGCTCCCCCCGCCAAGGCAGCTCAGCCGTGACCCGGGTAGGCCCGCCCACCGGCGAATCCACCACCAGGATCCCGTCCACCGCACCCAGCCGCTCCGCCAGCCCACCGAGCCCGGAACCGGCGGCCGTGTCGGCGCCCCCCACCCCGTTGTCCACGACCTGGAGCATCAACCGGTTCTCCACCCGCCACACATCCACGGCCGCCCACGTCGCCCGCGAATGCTTGCTGATGTTCTGCAGCAGCTCCGAGACCGTGAAGTACGCGATCCCCTCGATCGCCGGCGCCGGCCGCGCCGGAAGATCCACCTCCACCTGCACCGGCACCGTGCACCGGGAAGCCACCGAGGACAACGCCGCGTCCAGCCCGCGATCCGTCAGTACCGCCGGATGAATCCCGCGCGCCAGATCCCGCAGCTCCTGCAGGGCCGTCTTCACCTCACCGTGCGCCTCGTCCACCATCCGCGCCGCGGCCTGCGGATCCTCCGTGAGCTTCTCCTTCGCCAGCCCCAGATCCATCGCCAGCGCGACCAGCCGCGCCTGCGCCCCGTCGTGCAGATCGCGCTCGATCCGCCGCAGATCCGCCGCCGCCGTATCCACCACGACCCCCCGGTCGGACTCCAGCTCCACCACCCGCGTGGCCAGCCGGGACGGCCCGAGCAGCCCGTGCACCATCACCCGGTCCACCATCGTCAGCGCCCGCACGATCCACGGCGTGGCCAGCGTGAACAACAGCCCCACCAGCGCGGTCACCGCGATCTCGAACGGGTTGTCGAGATAGATGTGGTGGGTCTGGTCGCCGTACAGCTGAAGCCCGTCCTGGCCGCCGTACACCGGAAAGAGCCAGAACCACAGCGGATACGTCAGCAACGCCCACCCGTACGCCCAGAAGTTCACGGCGACGACGAACGAGAACACCGCCCACGGCAGATGGATCACCGAGTACAGCAGCGTCCGCCAGGACGTGCCGCTCTTCAGCACGGCCCCCATCCACGCTAGAAACCCGTTCCCCCGCATCCTGAGCGGCTCCGGATCGGCGACATCGAGCTCCAGCAGCCCCCGCGCCCGGACCCGCTCCAGCGCCCCGAACCCCCGGCACCCGGCCAGCCCCGCCGCCAGGACCGGAATCCCGAGGAACGTCACCAGCAGCCCGGCGCCGATGGCGACCATCGTGACGGCGTACGTGAACAGCACGATGCTGATCGGCAGGCCCAGCAGCACATATCCGAACTCCCGCCAGGTCCGCCCCTCGAACGGCGCCCGCAGCCCCGTCGGCAGCCGGCGCCGCCGCGTCTGCTCGTCGAGGAACCCGTAGCTCTGTCCGTAGTCCGTGGCCATCGGCGTCGTCCTTCTCTCGTCCCCCGCCCGGGGTGTCTGGAGTGGTCTCGCTGTCCTACCTCCACCCTGCTTGGCCGCAGGTCGGCGGACCATGGAGTCCGTCGGCGTCTTGGAAGGGGGGTTTTCCCTACCTACGGCCCGTGTCGAACGACCGGTCCCGCCACGGCAGCTCCGCCGTCACCGTCGTAGGACCGCCCGGCGGGGAGTCGATGACGAACAGGCCGTCGACGGCGTCGAGACGTTCCGCGAGGCCCTGCATGCCGGTGCCGCCGTCGAGGCGGGCGCCGCCGCGGCCGTCGTCCCACACCTGGATGAGCAGCCGGTCCTTCGTGCGCCACACGTCCACGGACGCGGTCCGCGCCCCGCTGTGCTTGCTGACGTTCTGCAGCAGCTCGGACACCGTGAAGTAGGCGATGCCCTCGATGGCCGCGGCCGGTCTGGCGTTCAGATCGGCCGTCACCTTCACCGGCACCGTGCAGCGCGAGGCCACGGAGGACAGGGCGGCATCGAGCCCGCGGTCGGTGAGTACGGCGGGATGGATGCCCCGCGCCAGATCCCGCAGCTCCTGCAGCGCGAGCTTCACCTCACCGTGCGCCTCCGAGACCATCGCCGCCGCGTACTCGGGGTCCTCCAGCAGCTTCTCCTTCGCCAGACCGAGCCCCATCGCCAGATTGACCAGCCGGGCCTGCGCCCCGTCGTGCAGATCGCGCTCGATGCGCCGCAGATCGGACGCGGCCGCATCCACCACGACCCCCCGGCCCGACTCCAGTTCGGCGATCCGCCGCTCCAACTCGTCGGAGGGCGACAGCAGTCCGCGCACCATCGCCCGGTCGGCGTTGGTGAGGCCACGCGCGATGAACGGCAGCACCGGCCACAGCACGAACAGCGAGGTCAGCGTGATGGTGAAGGTGAGGATGCCCCAGGGCAGCCGGATGAAGTCGTACAGGATCGTGCGCCAGCCCACCGGGTCCTTCAGCATCATCCACAGCCGCTGGAAGAACCCCGAGTCGCTGCTCCTCAACGGCAGCGGACTCGGCTCGTCGATCCGCACCCCGAGCAGCTTCCGGGCCCGGGCCCGTTCCATCGCGCCCAGCTTCCGCGCGCCCATCAGCCCCAACGCGAGCACAGGGAACCCGATCACGGTCACCGTCAGCATGAAGCCGGTGAACAGCACTGTCGTCACATAGACGAACCCGATCAACGCCACCGGAAAGTTGACGAGGAGATGCGTGATCTCCTTCCAGGTGTGCGCGTCGTAGGCGAACCGGACCGGCGGAAGAGGCGCGGTGGCCTCGGCTTTCCGTTCGGGTGAGTATCTGGGGCGTTCGGTCATATGGGCTAGCGTGCCGCGCGACGCGCCGCGGCGCCATGAGGCGAGCCGCCGCGATCCCCTGGGGAAAACCCCACCCCGGCGGGTTCAGCCGTGACGGGCTGCTTACGGTCTCTTTAGCAGGCCCTAGACTCCCGTGCGTACAGATCGTCGAACAGCGGGTGTCCAGCATCTTCGGTGTGTTCACAGGGAGCGAGGGGTCGGACGTGCCGGCACAGACCGTCGGGTCGACCGTCGTCGTTGCGGCGGACTACTTCCAGTCGTACTCGGTCGTCGGACTGCTCGCCGTCGTCGGCGTGCTGTTCGTCGCCGTGGCCTTCGGCGCGGCCCGCCTGCTGCGCCCCGTCGTCCCGACCCCCGAGAAGCTCCTGACGTACGAGTGCGGCGTCGACCCCGTCGGCGAGGGCTGGGCACACACCCAGGTCCGCTACTACGTCTACGCCTTCCTCTACGTCATCTTCGCCGTCGACTCGATCTTCCTGTTCCCGTGGGCCACGGTCTTCGCCGCCCCCGGCTATGGCGCGGCCACACTCGTAGAGATGTTCATCTTCCTCGGCTTCCTGGCCGTGGGTCTGCTGTACGCATACAAGAAGGGCGTCCTGACATGGACGTGACCCCCTCGGAACCGGTGCTGCTCCCCGAGCCGAAACGGCTGGGCGCCCTGGCCCGCCTCGCTCCCGAGCCGATGAAGGTGGTCCTCAACTGGGGCCGCCGCTACTCGCTCTGGGTCTTCAACTTCGGCCTCGCCTGCTGCGCGATCGAGTTCATCGCCGCGTCGATGGCCCGCCACGACTTCATCCGCCTCGGCGTGATCCCCTTCGCACCGGGCCCCCGCCAGGCCGACCTCATGGTCGTCTCCGGCACGGTCACCGACAAGATGGCCCCCGCCGTCAAGCGCCTCTACGAGCAGATGCCCGAGCCCAAGTACGTCATCTCCTTCGGCGCCTGCTCCAACTGCGGCGGTCCCTACTGGGACTCGTACTCCGTGACGAAGGGCGTCGACCAGATCATCCCGGTCGACGTCTACGTCCCCGGCTGCCCACCCCGCCCCGAAGCCCTCCTCCAGGGCATCCTCAAACTCCAGGAGAAGATCGCCCGAGAGTCGCTGGGCGAGCGGTACGGGGTGACCGGCGGGCGGGCGTCGACGGCCGCGCTGCAGAGCGGGTTGGTACGGGGTCCGGGGGCGGTTTCGGAAGAGGCTTCGGGCTCGGCGGCCGGGTCGCCTCCGAGCGGGGGTTCGGAGTCGGCTCCAGGCCCTGCATCCGGTACGGCTTCTGACTCCGCCTCGGGCCCGACGTCCGGCCCCGCCTCGGGCCCGGCTACCGGTTCGTCCGACGGCCCGGCGTCCCGGGAGGAACGATGACCGCGGTCGGCTGGCTGCCTGCCCCCGCCGAGGAACTCTTCGGCGCGGAGGCCACGGCCGAGGAGTCGTACGAGGTCCTGACGGTGGACGTGCCGCCGGCGTCCTGGATCACGGCGCTGGAGACGGCACGCGACGAACTGGGCTGCACCTACTTCGACTGGCTGAGCGCGGTCGATGAACCGGGCACGGGCTTCCGCGTCGCCGTACACCTCGCGGCCCTCTCACCGGTACGCCGACTGCTGCTGCGCACCACCGTCCCGCACGAGTCCCCGACCCTGCCCAGCGCCGTGGACGTGTTCGCGGGCGCGGCCTGGCACGAACGCGAGACGCACGAAATGTTCGGTGTCGTCTTCGAGGGCCACCCCGCCCTGGACCACCTCCTCCTCCCCGAGAACTTCGAGGGCCACCCCCTGCGCAAGGACTTCGTCCTGGCAGCCCGGGTCGCCAAGGCCTGGCCCGGCGCCAAGGAACCGGGCGAGTCCGACCACGGCGGCCCCAAACGCCGCCAGATGCTCCCCCCAGGCGTCCCCGACCCGAACGAATGGGGCCCCCTCAAAGGCCAGCTCCCCCCAGCCCCGACCCGCCCCGCCCGAGCCGCCGGAGCCCGAGCGACAGCAACCGGGGCAGCGGGAGAACGCCCGGCCCGAGCTGCCGGCGAACGCCCGGTACGTCGCGCTCGCACCGCGGCTGCGGGTTCGGCGAGTCAGGCGGAGGAGGCCGCGACTCCGGCTGCCGCGCCGCGCCGTGCCCGCACCGCGGCGGAGGGCTCAGCCAGCCAGACGGAGACGCCCTCGTCCCCGGGCACGCCGACGACTGGGCCACGTGGCGCCGGTACGCCGGCCGAGGACTCGGCGGATCGGGCCGGGGCAACGGCGGCTGAAGGCTCGGCAAGGCAGTCGGAGACGCCCGCCCCTTCGGGTACGGCGGCCGGCCCGCGTCGCGCCCGTACTGCCGCGGAGGGACCCGCCGACCGAACCGCCGCGGCCCCCGAGCCTCCGACCCCGGGCACCGACGACGCTCCGTCGGGCACCGGCACGCCGACCGGACCGCGTCGTGCGCGAAGCGCGGGCGAGGGCTCGGCATCCCAGCGCCCCGGACCGGACACCACCCCCTCCGGCCCACGCCGATCCCGCAGCGCCTCGGACGGCTCCGCGACCCAACGGACCACACCCGACGCCCCGTCGTCGCCCGCCCCGACCGAGGACACCCCGAGCGCCGAGGCCACACCCCCGAAGCCCGCCACGGCCCCCCGCAGCCCCGACGCCCCGTGGCACCACGCCCGCCCGGCCTTCGACGAGCCGGCAACCGACCAAAAGCCCGAGGCCAAACCCCTCCCGGAGCCCGACACCCGACCCGAGCCCGGAACCCAGCCCCAGCGGGAGACCGAACCGCGCACGGGGCCCGAACCGTCCACTGGGCCCGAACCCTCCACTGGGCCGGAACCGCGCACGGAGCCGCAGCCTCGACCAGAGGCCGAACCGCGCCCACAGGTCGGGCTGCACCAGGAGTCCGAGCCAGTGACCCAGCAGCGGCCGACGCCCGAGTCGGAGCCGGAGCCGGAGGCCGAGGCGGATTCTGAGCCGGGGCCGGAGCCCTCTGAACCGGGGCCGGTGGCCAAGCCGCACCCGGAGTCGAAGGCTGAGCCGGAGACCCCGCCCACCGTGGCCTCCACCCCCGCGCCTGCCCCGACCCCGATCCCCGAGGCGGACTCCACCCCCACCCCCGAAGAACCCCCGGGAACCTCCGTAGAGCCCGAAGTCCCTGAAGCGCCCGAAGACCCCGCAACTCGCGAAAACCCCGCAACTCCCGAGAACCCCGCAGGAGGCCCGCAGTGAACGACGCTCTCGACGTCGCCCTGCGACTCCTGATCGTCTTCGTCGTCTTCCTCACCTTCCCCCTGATCGTCGGCCAGACCGAACACAAGGTCATGGCTCACATGCAGGGTCGCCTCGGCCCCATGTACGCCGGCGGCTTCCACGGCTGGGCCCAACTCGTCGCGGACGGCGTCAAGTTCGTGCAGAAGGAAGACGTCGTACCCGCGGGCGCGGACCGCCGTGTCTTCCAACTCGCCCCCGCGGTCGCCCTCCTGCCCTACCTCCTGATCCTCCTCGCCATCCCCATCGGCCCCGGCGAGGGCGCGGTCGGCGAGGTCGTCGACGCCGGCGTCTTCTTCGTCCTGGCCGTCATGGGCGTAGGTGTCCTCGGCTCACTCATGGCCGGCTGGGCCAGCGCCAACAAGTTCTCCCTCCTCGGCGGTCTCCGCACCGCCGCCCAACTCCTCGCCTACGAACTCCCGATGCTCCTGACCGCCGCCTCCGTCGCCATGGCGGCCGGCACGGTCTCCCTCCCCGGCATCCTCGACGCCTTCGAGTGGTGGTGGCTGCCCTGGCAGATCGTCGGCGCGATCGTCTTCTTCGTCGCCGGCCTCGCCGAACTCCAGCGCCCGCCCTTCGACATGCCGGTCGCCGACTCGGAGATCATCTTCGGTGCCTACACCGAGTACACCGGCCTCCGCTTCGCTCTGTTCCTCCTCGCCGAGTACGCCGGGATCGTCGTCCTCTGCGGCCTGACCACCGTCCTCTTCCTGGGCGGCTGGCACGGCCCGTGGGGCGCCGACGGCCTGGGCTGGGTCTGGACCCTGCTGAAGGCCGCGATCCTCGCCTTCCTCGTCATCTGGCTGCGTGTGACCTATCCCCGCCTGCGCGAGGACCAGCTCCAGAAGCTCGCCTGGACCCTCCTCGTCCCCCTTTCCCTCGCTCAGATCGCCCTCACCGGCATCGTCAAGGTGGTGATCTCCTGATGGCCGAGTCGCTTCCGCCCACCCGGTCCCGGTTTCCCGGCGCCGGTCTCGCCAAGGGCCTGGCCGTCACCCTCCGGACGATGACGAAGAAGACCGTCACCGAGCAGTACCCCGACGTCCAGCCCGACCTCCCGCCCCGCACCCGCGGTGTCATCGGCCTGTTCGAGGAGAACTGCACGGTCTGCATGCTCTGCGCCCGGGAGTGCCCGGACTGGTGCATCTACATCGACTCCCACAAGGAGACGGTCCCGGCTGCCGCCCCCGGCGGCCGGGAGCGCAGCCGCAACGTCCTCGACCGCTTCGCCATCGACTTCTCCCTGTGCATGTACTGCGGTATCTGCATCGAGGTCTGTCCTTTCGACGCCCTGTTCTGGTCACCGGAGTTCGAGTACGCCGAGACCGACATCCGCGAACTCACCCATGAACGCGACAAGCTCCGTGAGTGGATGTGGACCGTCCCGGCCCCGCCGGCCCTCGACCCCGCGGCCGAGGAGCCGAAGGAGATCGCGGCCGCCCGCAAGACCGCCGAGAAACTGGCAGCGGCCCAGGCCGAACCGACCGAGCCCCGGTCCGGGCCGTCGACCGGACCGTCGACCGGGCCGACCGCACCCGAGGGGGGTGCGTCATGACCCTCGCCGCAGCCATCGCCACGGCCACCACGGCGCACGGCACGCCGGGCAAGGCTCACGCCGGTGTCATCGCCGCCGCCGAAACCCACGGGTTCCTCTCGCCGACCGGCGTCGAGATCGCCTTCCTCCTCGTCGGCCTGGTCACCTTCGGGGCCGCCCTCGTCACCGTCACCACCCGGCAGCTGGTGCACGCCGCCCTGTGGCTGGTGGTGACCCTCGGCGGTCTCGCCGTCGAATACCTCCTGCTCACCGCGGAGTTCATCGCCTGGGTGCAGGTCCTCATCTATGTGGGTTCCGTCGTCGTACTCCTCCTCTTCGGTCTGATGCTCACCAAGGCGCCCATCGGCCGCTCCCCGGACGCCGACTCCGGCAACCGCTGGGCGGCCCTCACGGTCGCCGTCGCCTCGGCCGCCGCCCTGGTGTGGGTCGTCGTCGATGCGTTCCGCGCGACCTGGATCGACCTGGACGGCCCCGCCGCCGGCTCCACCGAGGCCACCGGAGCGAGCCTCTTCCAGAACTGGGTCCTCCCCTTCGAGGCCCTCTCCGTCCTCCTCCTCGCCGCACTGGTCGGCGCGATCGTCCTGTCCCGCAAGGCGAAGGCGGAGTCGAGCTCTCCCCCTGTGAACTCCCGGCCCGCGACCGGTAGTTCCCCATCCGCACCGAATTCCCGTAATCACCCGATCGGGCGAAACAGGCCGGTCGAGCGAACCGAACCGCCCGAGCCCAGCGCCCACGCCGAGCGCACCACTCCGGCCGAGCCCGGCACCCCGGCCGAGCAGGAAGGCGCCCGCTGATGCACCTCGCCTATCCCGCCGTACTCTCCGCCCTCCTGTTCTGCACCGGCCTGTACGGCGTCCTCGCGCGCCGCAACGCGATCCTGGTCCTGATGTCGGTCGAGCTGATGCTCAACGCCGTCAACCTCAACCTGGTCGCCTTCGACGTCTGGCTCAGCAGGACCGCCGAGGAGACCCTCCACTCCGGCCAGGCCCTGACCCTGTTCACCATCGCCATCGCCGCCGCCGAGATCGGCATCGGCCTGGCGATCGTCCTCGCCGTGTACCGCAACCGCGGCACCTCGGACATCGACAGACTCCGCGACACCGCCGAGGGCCACGAGCCCGACCACGCCGACGACTCCGACGCCCCCGCGGCCGAGAAGGCTGAGGCCACCGCGTGACCACCACCACCCTCGCCGTCCTCGTCCCCCTCCTTCCCTTCCTGGGCGCGGCCGCCGGCCTGCTCCTGGGCCGCACGGCACCCGGCTTCGTCCGTCCGCTCGCCGTCCTGCCGGCGCTCGCCTCCCTCGTGCTGGCCGCCGTGGTCGCCGTACGCCAGGGCGGCGACGAGGCCGTGAACGCCGCCACCGAGCTCACGCCCACCGGCTCGATCCCCATCGAACTCGCCCTGCACATCGACGGCTTCGCCGCCCTGGTCGCCGTACTCGTCGGCCTCGTCGCCACCTGCGTGCAGATCTACTCGACGGGCTACCTGCGCGACGACCCGCGCTACCCCTCCTACGCCGCCCTCGTCTCCCTCTTCACCGCCGCGATGCTCCTCGTCGTCTACTCGGGCGAGCTGATGGTGCTGCTGGTGGGCTGGGAGATCATGGGCATCTGCTCGTACTTCCTGGTCGGTCACTACTGGGAGACCCCGGAGGCCCGCGCCGCCTCCATCAAGGCCTTCCTGGTCACCAAGCTGGGCGATGTCCCGTTCCTGATCGGCCTGTTCGCGCTCGCCACCGACGCCGGCTCCTTCCGCATCACGAAGGTCCTCGGCGCCGTCGCGCACGGCGGGCTCGACAACCCGACCCTGATCGCCCTGCTGCTCCTGGCGGGCGTGGCCGGAAAGTCGGCGCAGTTCCCGCTGCACACCTGGCTCCCGGACGCGATGGCGGGCCCGACGCCCGTCTCCGCGCTCATCCACGCCGCGACCATGGTCGCCGCCGGTGTCTACTTCATCGCCCGTCTCCTCCCGGTCTTCGAGGCCTCGCGGGCCGCGATGACGGTCCTCGCCGTGATGGCCGCCGTCACGATGGTCGGCTCGGCGCTCGCCGCACTCGCCCAGGACGACATCAAGCGCGTCCTCGCCTACTCGACGATCGGCCAGCTCGGCTACATGACCGGCGCCCTCGCCGTCGGCGACCGCGGTGCCGCCGTCTTCCACCTCCTGTCGCACGGCGCCTTCAAGGCGCTGCTGTTCCTCGCGGCCGGCGTGATCATCCACGCCGCCGGCACCAACTCGCTGGCCGCCATGTCCCGCATGGGCCACCTCCGCGACCGCGTGCCGGACGCCTTCTGGACGATGACCGTGGCCCTCCTCGCGCTCGCCGCGATCCCGCCCTTCAGCGGCTTCTTCTCCAAGGAGTCCGTCCTCGGAGCCGCCGAGCACGTCGTCACCGGCCACACCGAGTACGTCCCCGGCGCCGCGGGCTGGCTCGTCCTCGTCGCCGGTCTGCTCACGGCCCTGCTCACCGCGGCGTACGCGACGCGTCTGTGGCTGCTGGCCTTCCACGGCCGGGGTGCGGAGGCCCCCGACCACGGCCGCCAGCCGCTCACCATGACCACGGTCCTGTGGGTTCTCGCGATCCCGTCCCTCGCCGTCGGCGCGTTCGCCTACCGCGTGCTCCCGGACTGGTTCGACGGCAACGACCTCGCCCCGACCCTCACCACGTCCGTCGTCGGCACCGGCATCGCCCTGGTCGGCGGCATCGTGACCTACGCCGCCTGGCGGCACACCACCGTGCTCGCCGACCGCGTCCCGCTGGGTGCGGTCGCCGCCCACCCGGACGGTGACGCCGGACTCGTCGAGGCCGAGGCCATCGCCAGCCACGAGCCCGCGTACGGAGACGTGGCCTACGCACCCGACCCCTCGGACCCGGGCCGCCTCCTGCTCGGCCCGCTGCACCGGCACGCGGCGGTCGGCTTCCACCTCGACGCCGTGTACTCGGCCCTCTTCGTCCGCCCGGTGCAGGCCGGCGCCACCCTCGTCCGGTTCCTCGACCGCGAGGTCGTCGAGACCTACGTACGAGGCGCGGGCGCTCTACCCCGACTGCTGGGCACGGCCGTACGGCGTGCCCAGACCGGAAATGTGCAGACCTATGTGAGCGCGCTGCTCGCCGGCACCGTCGTCCTGGTGGTCGCCGCCGTCCTCGTCGCCACGGGAGCGTGAGCAGGCGTGATCGATATCAACGAGTCCGTGATGCAGTTCCTTCTGGCGTTCCTCGTCGTCGGCCCGCTCCTCGGCGCGGTCGCCGCTCTCCTGCCGGCCCCGCCGGGACTGAAGGGGAAGTCGCCCGAGCAGGCGGTACTGCGGCACGGCGTGACCGCGACCGGCGTGGTTCTCATCGCAGCGATCGTCCTCGCGCTCGGCTTCGACCACGACCACCCGTCGAAGATGCAGGCCACGACCGACATCAGCTGGATCCCCGCACTCGACGTGCGCATCCACCTCGGCATCGACGGCATCTCCCTCCCCCTTCTGGTCCTGACCGCGCTGCTGACCTTCCTCTGCGCGCTCTACTCGTACTTCAAGATGCCCGCGGGCCCGACCCCGAAGGCATTCGTCGCGCTGCTGCTCGTCCTCGAGTCCGGCACGCTCGCGACCTTCGCCGTCCTCGATCTGCTGCTGTTCTTCCTCGCGTTCGAGATGGTGCTCATCCCGATGTACTTCCTCATCGCCCGCTGGGGCGGAGCGGGCCGGACCCAGGCCGCCTGGCGGTTCATCCTCTACACGCTGCTCGGTTCGGTCGTCATGCTGCTCGGCCTGCTCCTGATCGGGATCAAGGCGGGCACATTCGACATGGTGGCACTCGCCACTGACAACGGCCGGTCCCTCACCTCATCCGTGCAGGTCATCGCGGTTCTGGCGATCGGGATCGGGCTCGCGGTGAAGACCCCGATGTGGCCGCTGCACAGCTGGCTGCCGGACGCCCACACCGCCGCGCCGACCGTCGGCTCGGTCCTGCTGGCAGGCGTCATGCTGAAGATGGGTACATACGGGTTCGTCCGGATTCTCCTCCCCATCGCGCCGGACGGTTTCCGTGACTTCGCGCCCTACCTCGCGGCCTTCGCCGTCGTCGGCATCATCTACGGATCCCTGGCCTGCCTCGCCCTCGCCAAGCAGGGCGCGAAGGGTGACCTCAAGCGCCTCATCGCCTACTCGTCCGTCGGCCACATGGGCTTCGTCCTGCTCGGCATCGCCACGATGACCCCGACCGGCGTGAACGGCGCCCTGTTCGCCAACATCGCCCACGGCCTCATCACCGGCCTCCTGTTCTTCCTGGTCGGCGCGCTGAAGGACCGTACGGGCAGCACCGACCTCGACGCCCTCGCCGAGCAGACCGGCGCCGCGCTGTACGGGAAGGCCCCGCGCCTCGGCGGCCTGCTCGCGTTCGCCGCGGTCGCCTCCCTCGGACTGCCGGGCCTCGCCGGGTTCTGGGGCGAGATGCTGGCGCTGTTCGGCGCGTTCGATCCCGCAGAGGGCCTCAGCCGCCCGGCGTTCCTCACGTTCATGGCGATCGCGGCCTTCGGCACCCTCCTCACGGCCGCGTACCTCCTCGTCGTGGTCCGCCGCGTCTGCATGGGCGCCGTACCGCAGGACGCCCCGAAACTCGCCGACGTCCACACGTACGAGTTCGCGGCCTGGACGCCGCTCGTCGCCCTCACCGTCGTGGCAGGCCTGTGGCCGAAGGCCCTCCTCGGTCTGACCGACCCGGCCGTACAGCAGCTGCTCGCAGGAGGCACCCGATGAGCTCCCTGGCCTCCATGGCCCAGCCGATGGCCGCCAACCTCGTCCAGTCCGTCGACTGGCTCGCCATCGCACCGCCCACCATCGCGGCGGTCGTCGGCCTCGTCGCCCTCGTCGCGGACCTCTTCATCGGCGACCACAAGAAGGCGCTGCTCGGCTGGCTGTCCGTCGCGGGTCTCGCCGCCTCCACGGCGATGCTGCTGCCCCTCCTGGACGGCGACCGCGCCACCTTCTGCCTGACCGGCGCTCCCGACGTCTGCAGTTACACCGCGGACCGCTTCACCCTCGTCCTGCAGCTCCTGGTGCTCGGGGGAGCGTTGCTGACAGCGCTCCTGTCCGTCACCGCCCTCAAGGACGCCGACAAGGGACTCCCCGAAGGGGAGTACTGGTTCCTGCTGCTCTCCTCCGCCGCCGGCGCCGCCCTCCTGCCCGCCTCGCGCGACCTGGCGACCCTGATCGTCGCCTTGGAGGTCGCCTCCCTGCCGGCCTTCGCCCTCGTCGGCCTGCGCCACGGCGACCGCAAGTCCTCCGAAGCGGCCCTGAAGTTCTTCCTGTCCTCGGTCACCGCGACCGCGGTCAGCCTCATGGGCATCAGCTTCGTGTACGCCTCCACCGGCACCCTCTACCTGACCCAGATCGCCGACCGCATCCAGAACGTCGACGGCCAGCTCCACACCCTTGCCCAGACCGGCGTCGTCCTCACCCTCGTCGGCTTCGCCTTCAAGACGGCCGCCGTCCCCTTCCACTTCTGGGTCCCGGACACCTACGTAGGGGCGCCGCTCCCCATCGCCGCCTACTTGTCGGTCGTCGGCAAGGCGGTCGGCTTCTCAGGCCTGATCCTCGTCACGGTCGTCGCCCTCCCGTCGTACGCCGACGTCTGGGGCCCGGCGCTCGCGGCCCTGGCCGCCCTCACCATGACCGTCGGCAACGTCGGCGCCCTCCGACAGCAGACCACGCGCGCGTACAGCGCCGTACGGCTGCTCGCCTGGTCCTCCGTCGGCCAGGCCGGCTACCTCCTCGTGCCGATCGCCGCCGCCGCGTACTCCGACGACGCCGAGCGCTCCGTCGGCTCCACCGTCGCCTACGCCCTCATGTACGCCGCCGTGAACCTCGGTGCCTTCGCGGTGGCCGCCCTGGTCGGCCGTACGAGAGCCCTCAACCGCCTCACCGACTACCGCGGCCTGTACGCCTCGAACCCCCTGGCCGCCCTCCTCCTGGCCTTCTTCCTGCTCTGCCTCGCCGGACTGCCGCCGGGTATCATCGGCCTCTTCGCGAAGGTCACCGTCTTCTCGGCGGCCGTCGACGCGGGCCTCGGCTGGCTCGCCGTGGTCATGGCCGCCAACGTCGTGATCGCGCTGTTCTACTACCTCCAGTGGACGGCCCTGCTGTTCCGCGCCCCGGAAGGCGAACCCGCACGGCACCGGATCCCGGCCCCGCTCACCGCGGCCATCGCCCTCACCGGCGTCCTCGGAATCGCCCTGTCGGGCGCGCCCCAGCTGATCCTGCGCTTCACCGACACCGGCCTCTTCTGAGCCCACGGCCGGACAACTCCCGAGCCCTCACCCGGATGGCTCACGTCCGCCTCCGTACGCACAAGGGAACTAGCTGCTCTCGCCTGGCGTTGACAAGAACAGGAGGGTCCACTGGTGGTGACACCAGAAGGACCGCAGATCAGCACGCAAAGGGTTCCCCTGCTGCACGATTTGGAGGGCGTACCGTGCACCGCCGGCACAACGGGCTCAGGACCGCAGTACTCCTCGGGGGACTGTCCGCACTCATCATCGTCATCGGCAGTTTCTTCGGCCGTATGGGGCTCGTGGTCGCTGTCCTGATCGCCCTGGGGACCAACGCGTACGCGTACTGGAACAGCGACAAGCTGGCGCTACGCGCGATGCGCGCCCGCCCGGTCAGCGAGTTCGAGGCCCCCGCGCTCTACCGCATGGTCCGCGAACTCTCCACCCAGGCCCGCCAACCCATGCCGCGCCTGTACATCTCCCCGACGGAAGCCCCGAACGCGTTCGCGACGGGCCGCAACCCGCGCAATGCCGCCGTCTGTTGCACGGACGGCATCCTGCGCATCCTCGACGAGCGCGAACTGCGCGGTGTCATCGGCCACGAGCTCAGCCATGTCTACAACCGCGACATCCTGATCTCTTCCGTGGCCGGAGCCCTCGCCTCCGTGATCATGTTCCTGGTCAACTTCGCCTGGCTGATCCCCATCGGCCGCTCCAGCGACGACGACGGCCCCGGCATCCTCGGCATGCTGCTCATCATGATCCTGGGCCCGCTCGCCGCGAGCGTCATCCAACTGGCCATCAGCCGCTCGCGGGAGTACGAGGCCGACGCGTCCGGCGCCCAGCTGACCGGCGACCCCCTGGCCCTGGCCAGCGCGCTGCGCAAGCTCGAGATGGGCACCAAGCAGCTTCCGTTGCCCCCGGAGCCGCGAATCGAGACCGCGAGCCACATGATGATCGCGAACCCCTTCCGTCCGGGCCAGGGATTCTCGAAGATGTTCTCCACGCACCCGCCGATGGCGGACCGCATTGCCCGCCTTGAGAAGATGGCAGGTCGCCACCAGTGAAAACCATCCTGAACGTCATTTGGCTCGTGCTGAGCGGCTTCTGGCTGTTCCTCGGCTATCTGCTCGCCGGTGTGCTGCTGTGCATCACGATCATCGGCATCCCCTTCGGCATCGCCGCTTTCCGCATCGGCGTCTACGCCCTGTGGCCCTTCGGGTACACGACGGTCGAACGCCGTGACGCCGGCGCCCCCTCCTGCGTCGGAAACGTCCTGTGGCTGGTCCTCGCGGGCTGGTGGCTGGCTCTGGCCCACATCGTCACGGGCATCGCCCTGTGCGTCACGATCATCGGTATCCCGTTCGGCATCGCCAACTTCAAGCTGATCCCGGTCTCGCTGCTTCCGCTGGGCCGCGAGATCGTGTCGACCGACCAGCCGTTCTCCTCACGCTGGTAGGCGGGTACGGGCACGGCACAGGGTTTTCCACAGCCCGACGGTTGTCCACAGGGCCGCCCGAATGTCAGTGGCGGCCCGCATCATGAACCCATGACCGCGAACGAGCAGTTGCGGGCAGGGGAATGCCGGGATGCGTAACGCCCGCCCGTGGGCCCGCACTTCCCCCGAGTCTCATGACCACACCGGCCCTCGCCGTGCGTACATAGCCGTCCAGCAGCACGCTGAGCTGCCCGCCATCCATATACACGCGGCCTGACGGGCACTTGGCGTACGCGGGCGCCAAGTACGGTGCCGGCACGGCCGGTCGCCCCATCCGTCGGCGTACGTCACTTCACCGCGCCGCCAGCCACCGCCGTACGCCGTACGCCACCACACCCACCACCAGCACACCCGCGCCCACGGCCACCGACACCCCCGGCAGCGCGAACGCCAGCACCACGCACCCGAGGAGCCCCACCGCCGGCACCACCCGTGCCGTCGGAGCGGAACCGAGCGTCCAGGCCGAGGCGTTGGCCACCGCGTAGTACGCCAGCACACCGAAGGAGGAGAACCCGATCGCGCCCCGCACATCCACCGTGGCGGCAAGAACCGCGACCACCGCGCCCACGGCCAGCTCCGCCCGGTGCGGCACCTGGAACCGCGGATGCACCTCCGCCAGCGCGCCGGGCAGATGACGGTCACGAGCCATGGCCAACGTCGTCCGAGAGACACCCAGGATCAGCGCGAGCAACGAGCCCAGCGCAGCCACGGCGGCACCCACCCGCACAACCGGCACCAGCCCCGGCACGCCTGCGGCACGGACCGCGTCGGCCAGCGGTGCGCCCGCCTGCCCCAGTTCCTCCGCTCCCAGCACAGAAAGGACAGCCACCGCCACACACGCGTACACGCCCAACGCGATGCCCAGAGCCAGCGGGATCGCACGCGGGATGGTGCGCGCGGGATCCCGTACCTCTTCCCCCAGAGTCGCGATCCGGGCGTACCCGGCGAACGCGAAGAACAACAGACCAGCGGCCTGCAGCACCCCGCCCAGGCCACCCGATGCCCCGCTGTCCAGCCGCCCGGCCTCGGACGCCCCGGAGCCCAGACACACGACCACCACGGAAGCGAGGACAGCCAGCACGACTGCCACGATTCCCCGCGTCAGCCACGCGGACTTCTGTACCCCGCCGTAGTTCACCGCGGTCAGCGCCACCACGGCCGCGACCGCCACGGCGTGCGCCTGCTCCGGCCAGACGTACGCGCCCACGGTGAGCGCCATCGCCGCACAGGAGGCCGTCTTCCCGACCACGAACGACCAGCCCGCGAGATAACCCCAGAACGGACCGAGCCGCTCGCGCCCGTAGACATACGTGCCGCCGGAGGCGGGATAGAGGGCGGCCAGCCGTGCCGACGACGTGGCGTTGCAGTAGGCGACCACGGCGGCGACCGCGAGCCCGAGCAGCAGCCCGGACCCGGCCGCGCCGGCCGCGGGTGCCAGAGCGGCGAAGATGCCGGCCCCGACCATGGAGCCGAGCCCGATGACCACGGCGTCCCCCACACCCAGGGTGCGTCGCAGCTCGGAAGGGGAACTGGAGGGTGTCATGGGCCGCACCCTACTGATCAGCGCAACCGCCCGGTGCATCCATGACGTCCTGTTCGGTAACACGGTACGAACAAGTGCCGTCGCCAGGCGACGAACGCACCACGCACACCCTGTGAGCGCACAGCCGGACGGGACCAGAATCACAGCGCCGGGACAGTGCGGGCACAGCACGGAAGGGCAGGTTCAGGGCATGAGCATCATCGGTTGGATCATCCTGGGACTTCTGGCCGGGGCCATCGCCAAGTTCCTGCTGCCGGGCCGCGACCCGGGCGGCTTCATCGGAACGACCCTCATCGGCATCACGGGCGCGTTCATCGGCGGCTGGATATCGGCCCGCTGGCTGGACCACCCGGTCACCAAGAACTTCTACGACGGCACCACCTGGGCGGCCGCGATCGGAGGCTCACTCGTCCTCCTGATCGGCTACCGCATCCTGTTCGGCAACTCGCGCAACTGAGCACCCCTGAACCGCAGCCAGCAGGCGAGAAGGGTGGGCACCGGCCAGGTGCCCACCCTTTCTCGTGGTTCCACGCGCTTCCTTGCTCGACGCGCGACCGAATCAGGCGTCGCTCACCGGTAGTTCACGAACTGGACGGCGAAGTCGAGGTCCTTGCCCTTCAGCAGGGAGATGATGGTCTGCAGGTCGTCACGGCTCTTCGAGCTGACACGCAGCTCGTCGCCCTGGACCTGGGCCTTCACACCCTTCGGACCCTCGTCACGGATGATCTTCGCCACCTTCTTCGCGTTCTCCTGGGAGATGCCCTCCTCGATCGACGCGAAGATCTTGTACTCCTTGCCGGACAGCTGCGGCTCACCGGCGTCCAGCGCCTTCAGCGAGATCCCGCGCTTGATCAGCTTGGACTGGAAGACGTCGAGGACAGCGTTCACCCGGTCCTCGGAGTTCGCCTCCATGAGGATCTTTTCGCCGGACCACGAGATCGAGGCGCCCACGCCCTTGAAGTCGTAGCGCTGGGAGATCTCCTTGGCGGTCTGGTTGAGGGCGTTGTCGACCTCCTGCCGCTCGACCTTCGAGACGATGTCGAAACTGGAGTCGGCCATGTCCTGTGGCTCCTTGTATCAGGGGGCGTATCGGGGTGCGTGTCGGGTGCGCATCGGCGTAGTAGGGCAGCCGCCGAGCCCGGTACAGTCCCGGGCCGCACCCGGACAAGCCTAGCCACCCCACGCCCCCGGAGCGCTGATCAATCGGGTGGCGAAGCACCCCTCCACATCGGGTATTGTTTACGTCGTTGCCACGGAGCACCGCCGAAAGACGGTTCGAAGGGCAGCAAACCCCGGCGGTGTGCCCGAGCGGCCAAAGGGAGCAGACTGTAAATCTGCCGGCTCAGCCTTCCCAGGTTCGAATCCTGGCGCCGCCACATGAAGGTAGACCCCCTCCGAACTGCGGAAACGCGGTTCGGAGGGGGTCTCTTCGTGTTCCGGGGTGATCGTTTGAGTCGAATCGAAACAGGGTGACTTGTCTCACGCTGTGACGCGTGGATCTCGGGGTTGATCAGAGGTTCCGGGCCGCATATGGGTCACGCCGGACTGCGTCAACGTCGTCGTGCTCGATGCGGGGATGGTCGCTGAGCTATGAGCGGTTCAAAGGTGCCGCCGCCGGAGCGCCACCTCTTCCAGGTCGCCTTGTAGCCCCACGAACCGTACTGCTGATGGCCGTACTTGCTTCTGTTGATGTCGTGAGAGTGCGTGTGTCCGGTGGCGACGGTTGCGCTCCCCGCGACCTTGACGCTAATGGTGGTCTTTGCCTTCGCGAGGATTGCCCCGGCCTACCACTCGCCCGCTGCCCGAGACTTCGAGGGAACTGGTGCCGCTCTTGGCCACGGACACGTCCACCTTGGCTTCACCGCGGTAGGCCCCAGTCATCCGGTTGACCGTCCGGCCGGGAACGCAGGCGCCCTGTTGGCCGTGGCCGGCGAGCAGGGCCAGCGGCAGTGCCGGCGATCCTCGGCACCGCACGCTCAGGCGCATCGCCGAGCCGCCGCCGAGCCACCGAATGCGATCCTCTTGCTGGCCCAATAAATCGAACACATGATTGAATTCGGTCATGCGACCGTTCCCAGACGACCTCGTCCAGGCCCAGCAGGAGTGGAGTGCCACCTATCGACAGCTCGCCGAGCGGCCCGGCCGCACCGAGCTCCGCCGCAGCCTGTACCGGTTGTCGACTCAGCTGTTCTTCCATCGCTACTGGCAGCATCGACGTCAAGGCCCCGCGGGTTGGTGCGAGTTGCGTGAACTGGGACGGTTGGACGGGGACGTGAAGGGGCGGCCTCATCAATGACGTCCTGGAATGCGGGCCCGCGGGGCTCGGATGATCCTGAAGGTATGTCCGGACCGATTCGCGTGATTGTGCATCCGCCCTCACTCACCGGCGGCCGGCGCGTGCGCGTGGACGGCGAGATCCTCGGGTTGGCCCACAACGTGGTCGACATCGCGGAGTTCCTCCGCCGAGCGGGGTTGGAGATCGACCCGGCAGAGGTGGCCGAGTCACCATGGATCGACTGGCGGGGAGCAGGGCCCGAGCGCTGGGGCCCGGAGTCGGGCAGCTGACACGCCGAAGGCAACACACCTCAAAGAGAAGGGCGATTCAAGGGGAGAGGAGCCGAACCTCCGCCGAGTGGGAGTCACCTACCGCTTCTGCGTCCGGTACCGCTTCATCAGCGCGGTGATCCGCGCGTGGTCCGACTGGCCGTTGAGCTCGGCCACGAGATCGTCAGAGCACAACTCGTAGACGCCTCCTGCTCACGGTCCCTCAGTCTCCGGCACAACCCCGTGCCGTCTTCAGCGAGTCCCTCCCGACGCGCGACCATACGCGGGCCGCGGCCAGCAGGCGAGGCAGTATGCAGCGACTGACCCACACGCATTCCCAGCGTGTTCACCTGGGTTCATGGGTGGCCACCCCTGAGGCGAAATCGGCGCGCGGCCCTCGATGAGCGACCGTGAACGGGGCTGCATGAGACGGAAACTGAGACGCCCGGGCGGGCAAGGCTGGCTAGCATTCTCGGAGTCGAGGAGGAGCCATGGCGCTGGGCCGCAAGGGATCGCGACGCATCGTCGTCGACGGTACGGCTTACCGCTGGCGGTTGCGACGCAGGCCGACCTACTTCCAGGCACTTGCCTGGACACCCTGCACCTTCGCAGTCGAGCACGCAGACATTCCCGGGGCAACGCTCGTGGTCACCACCGACCAGCCGCACCCGAGCAACTGGTTCGGGCGCGAAGCCAAGCCCGTACTGCCGTCCGACGTTGCCCAGACCATCCAGCGTGCTCTTCGCGAGGGCTGGACCCCCACGGCTCCGGGCTCCCCGTTCCACCTGAACCTCTCCACCGGCTTCACGCCCTCACCCTGAGCTCGGCAGCTCGGCAGCTCGGCAGCTCGGCAGCTCGGCAGCTCGGCAGCTCGGCAGCTCGGCAGCTCGGCAGCTCGGCAGCCGCTTCAGCCGGGTGCTGATTGCCTCCATCGCCTCGACGACACTGTGCACGTCACCGTCGAGGTAGGCGGTCGTCACCCCGACTCCCGGGCGGAGAAGTCCCATTGCCCGATCAACGAGGTCTTGCCGACCCCCGCCTGCCCATCACATGAAAGAGGTAGCGGAAGGCAGCGCGGCGCGTGGGCTCCGTCGCCCCCACTCGACTGTGCCTCGTAGCCCGGATTGCAGGCCAAGTTCGCGCAGGGCGGCTCCAGTTCACCGCGCCGCCCGACTGCCCCGGCCGCCCCGCCTCACACCGCACACTCGACGTACAACGCATGAAGAATCTCAAGGTAGTTGGCCCAGTGCTGCCCCTCGCCGTGCACCGCGACCCCTCGGCCGAGTCCCGCGACCACACTCAGCCGACGCTGCCGAATCGAAGCGGCCGTCCAGCTCGGGATCGCCCACGGCGGGCGGGACCGTGGCCGCACGCGCCAGGTACGTGATGTCGAGTCCCGCGGCTGCCGCGCGGCGCCGGGCGAAGTCGAGCACGCCCTCGGCGCTGTCGATCCCGGCCACGGCCGAGGCGCCGAGCTCGCGCAGCCGGCGCGTGTAGAGGCCACTGCCACTGCCCAGGTCCAGGACGGCCCTGCCCTCGACATCGTCCAGCAGCCCGAACAAGGTGTGGGCCTCGACGTACTCGCGCAGCGGCAAAGTCGTGGCCATACGTTCGTACGCCTCGGCGAGTCCGTCGAATCCGTGCCGTCGTCCTCGTCCATGGAGTCTCCGTGAGTCGTGTCAGGTGGCCCGAGGGCGGCCGGATCGACGTCCTCGCCCTCGCGGCGCCGCCCCCGGCTGCCACCCGTCCGGCATGCACGACACCGCCTCGCGCGGGGCACACTGATCACATGTCCAGCCGCCGTAGGAACTGCCCCGAATGCCGCCGCGAGATCGCCGTCGTCGCCGGTCGCTTCGCGCGACACGACCCGCCCGGCGCCCGCGAGAACGGCGCGCTCACGTCCTGCCCGGGCTCCCGCCGCCAGGCCCAACTGGGCGCGGCCCAACCGTCGTTGGACGGTTACCTGGTCCCCGACATGCCGGGGCAGATGCCCCTGTTCTGATGGCTGGCTGGTTCCTACGACTGTCGGCGGACGATTCTCACGACCCGGCTCGCACATCCGTACGAGCCACCAGCCCGTCCCCGTCGAACCGGTACACGTGCTCGACCGTCCCGTCCGCCCAGTGATCCCCGGCCGCGTCCCGCATCCCCTGGCGGACGCTCGCCACCACCGACGCACCGTCCCCGTCGAGCCGTAGCCCTTCCAGCCGTACGAGGGGATGCCCGGTCGCGAACTGCCGCGCCCAGTACGCCTGTACCGCCGCTCGCCCGTGCAACCGGACCCCGTCCAGGACGTTCGGCCAGTCCACGTCCGGGGCCAGGCAGTGCGGTACGAAGGCGTCCCGCTCGTCGGTCGAGAAGACCTCGTACATCCGCCGCAGCAGTTCCTCCTGCGCGGTCGGCACCCCCTCCGCGGCCACCCTCAGTTCCCGGCCACGGCCTTCACCGCCACCGACACCGGCGTCGACCCGGCGACCAGCTCCAGGGTCAGACCGGCCGTCGCCGGGGTTTCCAGCAACTCCGCCACCACGGCGGCCACATCGTCCCGCGTGACGGGACCGCGACCCGTGCGTGCCTCGAGCCGTACGAGGCCCGTACCGGCGTCGTTCGTCAGCGCGCCGGGGCGCAGGATCGTCCAGTCCAGGGCGTCGAGCCCGCGGACGTGGTCGTCGGCCTCGCCCTTGGCGCGCTGGTAGACGTCGAAGACGTCGTCGCCCTGGTGGTTCGCATCGGCGCCCATCGACGACACGACCACATGACGCCGTACGCCGGCCAGGACCGCCGCGTCCGCGAACAGCACCGCCGCACCCTTGTCCACCGTGTCCTTGCGGGTCGCGCCGCTGCCAGGGCCCGCGCCCGCCGCGAAGACCGCCGCGTCCGCGCCCCGCAGCTGGGCCGCGACCTCCTCGACCGAGGCCGACTCCAGATCCAGGAGCACCGGTTCGGCACCGGCCTCCCGCAGGTCGTCGCCCTGCTCGGCCTTGCGGATGATTCCCGCGACCTCGTTCCCGCGCGCGGCGAGCAGCCGCTCCAGCCGCAGCGCGATCTGACCATGACCACCAGCGATGACAATGCGCATGCGTCGACCGTACGCCGGAACGGATGTGATTGCCGAGTTCGGTTGTCGGGTGAGTGCGCCGCAGTCATGGCTGGTCGCGCGGGTCGTCGCCGGCATCGGGGGCGCGGGGAACCGCGCGGGACGCCCACCCCCACCCGATCCGCACTCAACCCGCACCCAACCCGCACTCGCCCAAGCCGCACTCGCCCGACCTGTACCCGCCTACGGCGACTCCCCCCGCCCCTGCCGCGGCAGCCCCAACTCCACCGCCACCGCCGAGTCGCAGAACTCCCGCACCGCGCTCGTCCGCGCCACCACGCGCCCCCGGTGCACGACGATCCGGCTGTACGCCAGCGACAGCGCCCCCGCGAGCCGATCGCCGCGCACCGCCAGCAACTCGGCCGGAAATCCCGCCTCCACGCGCACCTCGGGCAGCCCTAGGACGGCCCGGGCGGAGGTGCTCACCGCGTCGTAGGCGTCCTCGGGGCGCAGGCCGTACCGCGAGGCCAGCAGATAGGCCGCCTCCAGCGGATCCCCGCGGCCCACCGGGTTCGACACGTCCCGCAGTGCGCCGCTGCCGGCCGCCACCCGTACCCCGGCCGCACGCAGCAGCCGTACCGGAGCCGTACCGCGCCGCTCCACGCCCCCGCAGCCGCCCTGCGGCAGGCACACCACGGTCACCCCGGCCGCGGCGAGTTGGTCGGCGGTGCGGGAGGCGATCTCGGAGGGCAGCCGGCCCAGGAAGCCGCACGGGCCGATGGTCACCCCGGGACGCAGTCCGCCGGCCATCGCCGCGAGGCGGGAGAGGCGGGCCGGGTCGGTGCCGTCGGTGTGCAGATCGACGGGGCAGCCCTGCTCGGCGGCGACATCCAGCACCGCCTGCACATACCCCGTCGGATCGGGGTCGAGGTCCGGGCAGCCGCCCACCACCGAGGCGCCCATCTTCACCGCGTCCCGCAGTACCGCGAGCCCCTCCGCCCCGGCCACCCCGGTCAGCACCCGCGGCATCGCCACCGTGGTCAGCTCGGTGAGCCCGCGCAGCGAACGCCGCGCCCGCAGTACGGCGGCCAGCGCGCCCAGCCCCTGGACGTCGCCCACACGCACGTGTGCCCGCAGCGCGGTCGCCCCGTGCCCGAGTTGCAGCAGGGCCGCCTCGGTGGCCCTGCGCTGGACGTCCTGGGGGTCGTAGGAGACCGGGCCGCCCTCGTCGGCCGACAGGGCCGTGTCGCCGTGGATGTGCGGCTCGACCGGCGCCGGGAGCAGCAGATAGCCACTGAGGTCCACCCGCGAGCCGCACGCGCGCGTGCCGTCCGCCGCCAGGCTGCCCGCCGTGCCGACCGCCTCGATGCGTCCGTCGCCCAGCCGTACGTCCACGGTCCGGCCGTCGGTCAGCCGCGCCCCGCACAGCAGGAGTGACGTGGCGTCGGCCGGGCCCGGCGAGGACGAGGAGGGGGGCGGCTGCGGCTGGCTGTCGGGCATCGCGCTCCAGGGGCTCAAGGCTCGTGGCTCGGGGCTGCGGACGGGGACGCAAGATCACGCAGAGTGAGTCGAGCCTAGGGCGGTGATCCGCTCGCGGCGGGGAGGAGCGCAATAGTCGTACCGGCTGTGGTTCGTCGTACGGGAGGGGCCTCAGAGGCTGGTGGGAGGTCCCTGGAGGAGCCGCCCGACAAGCGTCCGGACGGCCCTTCGGACGGGCCGCGGACGGGCCATGGACGAGGGCTCGAAACGGATTTGGGTGAACGGCGGCCGAGCGTGTAATGTCTTCATCGCTCGCCCCAATAGCTCAGTCGGTAGAGCGTCTCCATGGTAAGGAGAAGGTCTACGGTTCGATTCCGTATTGGGGCTCTGGTGTGAAAGGTTCCCGCCGCAAGGTGGGAACCGATCGCATCACAGCGGTGTAGCTCAGTCGGTAGAGCAAGCGGCTCATAATCGCTGTGTCACCGGTTCAAGTCCGGTCACCGCTACTGACAGTAGCCGATTGCGGGGTCGGTCCTTCGATCGGCTACTCTTTCATGCGTTAATCGTCCCATCCGTTCGTCAAGGAGCACTCCTGTGGCTGCCACCGACGTCCGCCCGAAGATCACGCTGGCCTGCGTGGAGTGCAAGGAGCGGAACTACATCACCAAGAAGAACCGGCGTAACAACCCGGACCGACTGGAGATGAAGAAGCACTGCCCGCGTTGCAACGCGCACACCGCGCACCGCGAAACGCGATAAATCAGGCTCGTACACGAGGCCGTCCCCTGTACTCCAGGGGGCGGCCTCGCGTCGTTTCTCTCACTTCAGCGAACGTTCGTTATCGACACCAGGAGGTGCCGAGCCCATGGCGCTCGACCAGTCCTTCGTGGGGCGGAGCTACCCGCCCACCGACCCCTATGAGGTGGGCCGGGAGAAGATCCGCGAGTTCGCGGAGGCCGTGGGGGACGCCAACCCGGCGTACACCGACCCGGATGCCGCCAAGGCGCTCGGTCACCCCGATGTGATCGCCCCGCCGACCTTTGTGTTCGCTATCACGTTCAAGGCCGCCGGACAGGTCGTGGCGGACCCGCAGCTGGGTCTGGACTACAGCCGTGTCGTGCACGGCGACCAGAAGTTCGCCTACACCCGCCCGGTCCGCGCCGGTGACCGTCTCTCGGTCACCTCGACCATCGAGGCGATCAAGTCCATGGCGGGCAACGACATCGTGGACATCCGTGGTGAGGTTCACGACGAGGCCGGCGAGCACGTCGTGACGGCCTGGACCAAGCTGGTCGCGCGCGCGGCAGAGGGGGCGTGACGAAGATGACGGCGAAGATCGCCTACGACGACGTCGAGGTCGGCACCGAACTGCCCGCTCAGACCTTTCCCGTGAGCCGCGCCACTCTCGTCCAGTACGCGGGCGCCTCCGGTGACTTCAATCCGATCCACTGGAACGAGAAGTTCGCCAAGGAGGTCGGGCTGCCGGACGTCATCGCGCACGGCATGTTCACCATGGCCGAGGCGATCCGCGTGGTGACGGACTGGGTCGGCGACCCGGCCGCCGTCGCAGAGTACGGCGTCCGCTTCACCAAGCCCGTCGTCGTCCCCAACGACGACCAGGGCGCCGTCATCGAGGTCAGCGCCAAGGTCGCGGCCAAGCTCGACGACAACACGGTCCGCGTGGACCTCACGGCGACCAGCGCCGGACAGAAGGTGCTGGGGATGTCCCGGGCGGTCGTACGACTGGCCTGACCTGCGGGTGAAGTAAGGGGCGCCCTCCATGGCGGGGCGCCCCTTACTTGTTCTCCGACGCAGCCTCTTGACGTGGTTAGTGATTGAGTACTAACTTACTGGACATGGTCAGGATGAGCGCAGAGGAAAGGCGCGAGAGCGTGATCCGCGCGGCGACGATCGAGTTCGCCCGCGGTGGTTACCACGGCACGTCGACCGAGGTGATCGCCAAGCGGGTCGGGGTCTCGCAGCCGTATCTCTTCCGGCTCTTCCCCGGCAAGAAGGCGATCTTCCTGGCGGCCGCCCAGCGGTGCATGGAGGACACGATCCAGACGTTCGCGGAGGCCGCCGAGGGACTGGAGGGCGAAGAGGCCCTGCATTCCATGGCGAACGCGTACACCAAGGTCATCGCGGAGCGGCCGGAGCGGCTGATGATGCAGATGCAGACGTACGTCGCGGTGGCGGCCGCCGAGCAGGAGGGTGACCACGAGTTCGGCACGGTGGTGCGCGACGGCTGGATGCGGCTGTGGGACACGGTCCACCCGCCGCTGGGTGCCGACATCGACGACACGACGACCTTCCTGGCGTACGGCATGCTCGTCAACTGCCTGGTCGCCATGGGCTTTCCGCCCGGGCACCGGGTGTGGGAAGGGCTGTATCCGTCGGCGCGGATCAAGGGCCGGCTGGAGCACTGAGCGTTAAAGGCGTCATCGGCGCCTTTTTTCTTGAGCGCGAAAGTTAGTAATCAATAACTATCCAGAAAGCTCTGGGGGAGCGATGTCACAGTCAGCCGCACGGAAGTCACCACGTGGGGGAGCCGTCTGGGCTCTCGTCATCACCAGCGTCGCCGGATTCATGGCGGCCCTCGACAACCTCGTCGTCACCACCGCCCTGCCCTCCATCCGCGAGGACCTCGGCGGCGGACTGCACGACCTGGAGTGGACGGTGAGTGCCTACACCCTCACCTTCGCCGTCCTGCTGATGTTCGGCGCGGCCCTGGGCGACCGCTTCGGCCGCCGCCGGCTCTTCCTCGCCGGACTGGCCGTCTTCACCGGGGCGTCCGCCGCGGCGGCGCTGGCCCCCGGCATCGACAGCCTCATCGTGGCCCGCGCGGTCCAGGGCGTGGGCGCGGCCGTCATGATGCCGCTGACCCTCACCCTCCTGACGGCGGCCGTGCCGGCGGCCAAGCGCGGGATGGCGTACGGCATCTGGGGCGCCGTCAACGGACTGGCGGTGGCCTCCGGGCCCCTCATCGGCGGCAGCCTGACCGAACACATCTCCTGGCAGTGGATCTTCTGGCTGAACGTCCCGCTGGGCATCGCCCTCCTCCCCCTGGCCCGTCTGCGCCTCGCGGAGTCCTACGGCACCGGCGCGCCCCTCGACATCCCCGGCACCCTCCTCGCCAGCGGCGGCCTCTTCGGCATCGTCTACGGCCTCGTGCGCGGCCCCGCCGACGGCTGGACGGACAACCTCGTCCTGGCCTCCCTCTTCGCCGGTACGGCGCTCCTCGCCGGCTTCGTCCTCTACAGCGCCCGTGCCAAGAACCCCATGCTGCCCATGCGGCTGTTCCGCTCCCGGGCCTTCGCCGGCATCAACGCGGCCAGCCTTCTGATGTTCCTCGGCATGTTCGGGTCGATCTTCCTGCTCAGCCAGTACATGCAGGGTGTTCTCGGGTACTCGCCCACCGAGGCGGGGCTGCGGATGCTGCCGTGGACCGGTATGCCGATGCTGGTCGCGCCGATCGCGGGCATCCTCTCCGACCGCATCGGCGGCCGGCCGGTCGTCGCCACCGGCCTCTTCCTCCAGGCGGCAGGCCTCGGCTACCTGGCCTACGTCATCACGGCGGACGCCTCCTACTCGATCCAGCTGCCCGGCCTGATCATCAGCGGCATCGGCATGGCCCTCTTCTTCGCTCCCGCCTCCAACCTGGTCATGTCCAGCGTGCGGGGGTCCGAGCAGGGTGTGGCGTCCGGTGCGAACAACGCTCTGCGGGAGGTCGGTGGTGCCCTCGGTATCGCGATCATGGGGTCGATCTTCTCCGCCCAGGGTGGTTACGAGACGGGTCAGACCTTCGTGGACGGTCTGCGGCCCGCGCTGGTGACGGGGGCGGCGGTGGTGGGGCTCGCGGGTGTCGCGGCTCTGCTGATCCCGTCGAGGCGGTCCGTGCGGGTTGCGGTGGGCACGGTGACGGAGGAGCGGGCGCCGGTCCTGGAGAGCGTCGCCGGCTGACCTCACACCACGAGACGGCTCTGCCCTGCGGGGCGGGGCCGTCTCGCGCGGCGTGCCTCGGACGTTTTTCGCCCCCGCCGCCCTTACCCGTTCCCATCCCCAGGGGCTGCCGCCCCTTCGACCCCGCCCCTTCGACCCCGCCCCTTCGACCCCGCCCCAGGGGGCTCCGCCCCCTGGACCCCCATCGGCCCTGAAGGGGCCTCGTCCTCAAACGCCGGACGGGCTGAAATACCTGGACCGGCGTCGAGGGGCGCAGCTGCCTACGGGTGGGTGGGGACCGGGACGGCAGACCCTCGTCCTCAGGCGCCGGACGGGCTGAAAGACACGGGTGGGCGGGGGATTGGGATGGCGGGCCCTGGTCCTCGAACGCCGGGCTGGTTGAAATGCCTGGACCGGCGTCGAGAGGTGCAGCCGCCTGCGGGTGGGTGGGGGACCGGGATGGCGAGCCCCCGTCCCGGGGAAGCCGGGCCGGTCGGCCCGCGCCGCGCGGACCACCGTAGAGCCGTCTCCTGCGCCCCGGCGGGGCACCACCCGCACTTGCGCGCCGTCCTCAGGCGGAAACGCGCCCCACCGCCCCCAGGCGGGACGGGCCCGCGCCTGCGCAACGGCGAGCAGGGGACGTACCGGGGGGTGTCCGCCCGCAGCGTCGGGCGACCAACCAAGAGCACATCCCCAACCCACAGCACCGCCCGACCGAGGACGGACACCCCCCGGTGCGGCACCGACCCCCAACCGGACCGGCATGCGCGACGCACGCCCCCACCGAAGCCGCCACAGGCCGCCGCAGGCATCCACCCACTCGCCGTCAGACGCGTCTCGTACTCTTGAGCCCGTGCAGGAACGACACCACGCCCCCCTCGCCCCGCTGACCACCTTCCGCCTGGGCGGTCCCGCCGCTCGGCTGATCACGGCGACCACCGACGCCGAGGTGATCGCGGCCGTGCGCGAGGCCGACGACAGCGGGACCCCGCTCCTGCTCATCGGCGGCGGATCGAACCTCGTCATCGGCGACCAGGGCTTCGACGGCACCGCCCTGGTCATCGCGACCAAGGGCTTCGAGCTCACCGGCACCCGTCTCGAGCTCGCCGCGGGCGAGGTCTGGACCGACGCCGTCGCCCGCACCGTGGAGGCGGGACTCGCCGGCATCGAGTGTCTCGCCGGCATCCCCGGCTCCGCGGGCGCGACCCCGATCCAGAACGTCGGTGCGTACGGCCAGGAGGTCTCCGCCACGATCACCGAGGTGGTCGCCTACGACCGCCGGACCCGCGAGGCGGTCACCGTCAGCAACGCCGACTGCGGGTTCTCCTACCGTCACAGCCGCTTCAAGGCCGACCCCGAGCGCTACGTCGTCCTGCGCGTCGCCTTCGAGCTCGAGGACGCCGACGGCCTCTCGGCGCCGATCAAGTACGCCGAGACCGCCCGCGCCCTCGGCGTGGAACCCGGCGACCGCGTCCCCCTCGCCGCCGCCCGCGAGACCGTACTGAAGCTGCGTGCGGGCAAGGGCATGGTGCTGGACCCGGAGGACCACGACACCTGGTCGGCGGGCTCCTTCTTCACCAACCCGATCCTCACCGACGAACAGTTCACCGCGTTCCACGCGCGCGTGAAGGCCCACCTCGGCGACACCGCCGAACCGCCCGCCTACCCGGCGGGGGAGGGCCACACCAAGACCTCCGCGGCCTGGCTCATCGACAAGGCGGGCTTCACCAAGGGCTACGGCACCGGCCCCGCCCGCATCTCCACGAAGCACACCCTCGCCCTCACCAACCGCGGCGAGGCCACCACGGAGGACCTCCTCGCCCTGGCCCGCGAGGTCGTCGCCGGTGTCCACGAGACGTTCGGCATCACGCTGGTCAACGAGCCGGTGACGGTCGGCGTCAGCCTGTAGTCGACCAGACCAGACCAGACCAGACCAGACCCGACCCGCCCGCCGGGAATCTCCGTTGCGAAGCGCCCCGCTCACCCCCGACCCTGGCCCCATGAGGCACCCCGTATGCAGCTGAGGCTGCGCCAGTTCCGGCCCCGGACCGGGCCGCACGAGTACCGAGTCGTCCAGCCCCGCCACCCCCTGCGCCACACCTCTCTCACCGCCCCCGACCCCATCGGCCTGCTGCTCGGCGACCACGACGGGCTCAACCGGCTGGCCGGACTGTTCTCCTTCGCCGCCTACTCCCGCCACACCATCGTTCACGTCCCGCTGCGCGACGGAGTCCCGCCCGACGAGGGCTGGGGCGAGCGAGTCGACCTCGTCCTGGTCCACCACAGTCTCGGCCTGCGTGCCGGCCAGTGGCCCGAGCTGCGCCGGAAGCTCACCCACGCCACCCCGCTGACCGTAGGCACGGACGAGGCCCGCACCGCGCGGGACGCGGAGTCCTGGCGTGCCCGCCACTCACGCGCGGACGCCCGGGACGAGCTGCGGCACGCCACTCACGCCCGGACGTTCTTCCTCTTCGGCAGCAGAGACGTCTTCGCCCAGACGGCCACCGAGTTCGCCTACGCGGCCGGCTGGGGGCCGCGTCAGAAGCATGTCGCCGAGGGGCACATGGCGTTCATGACGGCCCTCACCCTGGCCGAGCCGCCGAACACCGGCGGGCATCCCCTGGAGGTGGACATCTGCTACAAGCCGTATCCGCCCTACGCGCACTTCAAGCAGCCGGGCGAGCGAGCCACTCGTCCACCCCGGCCAGCATGCTCGCCTTGACGCCCTCGGGCGCCGCGGAGGCCCGGATGGACTGCCGGGCCAGCTCCGCCAACTCCTGGTCCGTGAAGCCGTGGTGCTGCCGCGCGATCTCGTACTGGGCGGCCAGCCGCGATCCGAAGAGCAGCGGGTCGTCGGCGCCGAGCGCCATCGGGACGCCCGCCTCGAACATCGTCCGCAGCGGCACGTCCTCGGGCTTCTCGTAGACGCCCAGCGCCACGTTGGAGGCGGGGCAGACCTCGCACGTCACGCCCCGGTCGGCGAGCCGCTTCAGCAGCCGCGGGTCGTCCGCCGCGCGCACCCCGTGCCCGATCCGGTTCGCCTCCAGGTCGTCGAGACAGTCCCGTACCGACGACGGTCCGGCCAGCTCGCCACCGTGCGGCGCCGACAGCAGCCCGCCCTCGCGCGCGATGTTGAAGGCCCGGTCGAAGTCCCGTGCCATGCCCCGGCGTTCGTCGTTCGAGAGGCCGAAGCCGACCACGCCCTTGTCCGCGTAGCGCACCGCCAGCCGGGCCAGCGTGCGGGCGTCCAGCGGATGCTTCATCCGGTTCGCGGCGACCAGCACCCGCATCCCGAGCCCGGTCTCGCGCGAGGTCGTCTCCACCGCGTCCAGGATGATCTCCAGCGCAGGGATCAGCCCGCCGAGCCGTGGCGCGTACGACGTCGGGTCGACCTGGATCTCCAGCCACCTCGAGCCGTCGCGCACATCCTCCTCCGCGGCCTCCCGCACCAGCCGCCGGATGTCGTCGGGCTCGCGCAGACACGAGCGGGCCGCGTCGTACAGCCGCTGGAAACGGAACCAGCCCCGCTCGTCCGTCGCCCGCAGTTGCGGCGGTTCGCCGCTGGTCAGTGCTTCGGTCAGCGTCTCGGGCAGCCGTACTCCGTACTTGTCGGCCAGTTCCAGAACCGTCGCCGGGCGCATCGACCCGGTGAAGTGCAGGTGCAGATGGGCTTTCGGCAGCTCAGAGACATCACGTACACGCTCCATTCGAGGATCCTGCCGTACGTCACGGGTGTCCCGGTACCGCTTTCCCCTTTAGTGGTCTTGCTCGCACAAAAAAGCCACCCCCTCACGTGAGGGGGTGGCTTTGGTTTTCACGGCGGGCTCAGTCCTGCGCCTCCGCCAGCAGCTTCTGGATCCGCGAGACACCCTCGACGAGATCCTCGTCGCCCAGGGCGTACGACAGCCGCAGATAGCCCGGCGTACCGAAGGCCTCACCCGGGACGACCGCGACCTCGGACTCCTCGAGGATCAGCGCGGCCAGTTCGACCGTGTCCTGCGGGCGCTTGCCGCGGATCTCCTTGCCGAGCAGACCCTTGACCGACGGGTAGGCGTAGAAGGCGCCCTCGGGCTCCGGGCAGAGCACACCGTCGATCTCGTTGAGCATCCGCACGATCGTCTTGCGACGGCGGTCGAAGGCCTCCTTCATCTGCTCGACGGCCGACAGGTCGCCGGAGACCGCGGCCAGGGCAGCCACCTGGGCGACGTTGGAGACGTTCGACGTGGCGTGCGACTGGAGGTTCGTCGCGGCCTTGACCACGTCCTTCGGGCCGATGACCCAGCCCACGCGCCAGCCGGTCATCGCGTACGTCTTCGCGACGCCGTTGACCACGATCGTCCGGTCGGCCAGCTCCGGCACGACCACCGGCAGGGAGTGGAACTCCGCGTCGCCGTAGACGAGGTGCTCGTAGATCTCGTCGGTCAGGACCCACAGACCCTTGTCGGCGGCCCAGCGGCCGATCTCCTCGATCTGCGCGCGGGTGTAGACGGCGCCGGTCGGGTTGGAGGGGGAGACGAAGAGCAGGACCTTCGTGTTCTCCGTACGGGCCGCCTCCAGCTGTTCCACGGAGACCCGGTAGCCGGTCGTCTCGTCCGCGACGACCTCGACCGGGACACCGCCCGCGAGGCGGATCGACTCCGGATACGTCGTCCAGTACGGGGCCGGGACGATGACCTCGTCGCCCGGGTCGAGGATCGCGGCGAAGGCTTCGTAGATGGCCTGCTTGCCGCCGTTGGTCACCAGGACCTGGGAGGCGTCGACCTCGTAGCCGGAGTCGCGCAGCGTCTTCGCGGCGATCGCGGCCTTCAGCTCGGGCAGGCCGCCGGCCGGTGTGTAGCGGTGGTACTTCGGGTTCGAGCAGGCCTCGATGGCGGCCTGGACGATGTAGTCCGGGGTCGGGAAGTCGGGCTCACCGGCGCCGAAGCCGATCACCGGACGCCCGGCGGCCTTGAGGGCCTTGGCCTTGGCGTCCACGGCGAGGGTGGCGGACTCGGAGATCGCGCCGACTCGGGCGGAGACCCGGCGCGCGGTGGGAGGGGTTGCAGCGCTCATGGGCCCATCGTTCCAGACCGGAAACGCCAGCGGCACACGGGTTTCACAGACTGAACACGCACTGAACAACCGTCCGGATTCGCGCGATGGCCTGGGTGATCTTCGGCAGCCGTGCTGACGATCTTCCGTCGGCAAAGCCCGTACGGGCGCTTTCTGTTCGACGGGGGACTCCGGAACACGTACACTCTCACCTCGTTGGCCTCACAACGGCCGTACTCATCCGGTGCACACCGAGCACCCGGGCGGATGCGGTACGTTTGGGAGAACCACAAAGGGTCGTAGCTCAATTGGTAGAGCACCGGTCTCCAAAACCGGCGGTTGGGGGTTCAAGTCCCTCCGGCCCTGCTACACACACCGCCAGGATGTGTACGCATGTACGTACAGGTAATGCACCGCCGTGCGGCTCAGACCGGGCGCGGCACGGCCACGACCCGGGAACAGGTGAGGACGAATGGCGGATGCCGTGGGCTCCATCGACACGCCTGATGCCCAGGATGAGGCGTCAGAGTCGAAGAAGACCCGCAAGGGCGGTAAGCGTGCCAAGAAGGGCCCGCTGAAGCGTCTTGCCCTCTTCTACCGGCAGATCGTCGCGGAGCTTCGCAAGGTCGTCTGGCCTTCGCGGAGCCAGCTGACCACCTACACGACCGTGGTGATCGTCTTCGTGATCGTCATGATCGGCCTGGTCACCGTGATTGACTATGGACTCGACCACGCCGCCAAGTACGTTTTCGGCTGAGCAACGTTGCGAAGGGCGCCGCGGTTACCGGCGCCCCTTTCGCATGTTCCACCCCTATGTATCCAGGAAGAAGCAGCCACCGTGTCTGACCAGAACCTGAACGACGCCATCGAGCCGGACGAGTCCGTGGAAGACGAGCTCGACATCATCGAGGGCGCGGACGAGGACCTGGACGAGGTCGAGGCTGCCGACACCGAGGCGGGCGAGCCCGCCGAGGAAGCCGCTCTCCACGTCGAGGACGAGTCCGACGAAGACGCCGAGGCCGAGTCCGGCGGCGACATCGAAGCCGTCGAGGACGAGGAAGAGGACGCCGAGGAGGAGCCGGCCGAGCCGGTGGACCCCGTCGTCGCCCTGCGCGAGGAACTGCGCACCCTCCCCGGCGAGTGGTACGTCATCCACACCTACGCCGGTTACGAGAACCGCGTGAAGACCAACCTGGAACAGCGCGCCGTCTCGCTGAACGTCGAGGACTACATCTTCGCCGCCGAGGTGCCCCAGGAAGAGGTCGTCCAGATCAAGAACGGCGACCGCAAGACGATCCGTCAGAACAAGCTCCCCGGCTACGTGCTGGTGCGCATGGACCTGACGAACGAGTCCTGGGGCGTCGTCCGCAACACCCCCGGCGTCACCGGCTTCGTGGGCAACGCCTACGACCCGTACCCGCTGACCCTGGACGAGATCGTCAAGATGCTCGCCCCGGAGGCCGAGGAGAAGGCCGCCCGCGAGGCCGCCGAGGCCGAGGGCAAGCCCGCTCCGCAGCGCAAGGTCGAGGTCCAGGTGCTGGACTTCGAGGTCGGCGACTCGGTCACCGTCACCGACGGCCCGTTCGCCACGCTGCAGGCCACGATCAACGAGATCAACGCCGACTCGAAGAAGGTCAAGGGCCTCGTCGAGATCTTCGGCCGCGAGACGCCGGTCGAGCTCTCCTTCGACCAGATCCAGAAGAACTAGCTTCGTCTGGAGCACAAGCCTCCGAGCAGGTCAGACAGGCTTTCGCAGCCGGTCTGACCTGCTCGGTTTTTGGCCGCGCACAGATACCCGTTATCGTTGTGCGGTATGCCTCCATCCGGATCATCCGGACCGGACGGCTGAAAACTCTCACTAGGACCCGGAGAGAGCAATGCCTCCCAAGAAGAAGAAGGTCACGGGGCTCATCAAGCTCCAGATCAACGCCGGTGCGGCCAACCCCGCGCCGCCGGTCGGCCCCGCGCTCGGCCAGCACGGCGTCAACATCATGGAGTTCTGCAAGGCCTACAACGCCGCGACCGAGTCGCAGCGTGGCTGGGTGATCCCGGTGGAGATCACGGTCTACGAGGACCGCTCCTTCACCTTCATCACCAAGACGCCGCCGGCCGCGAAGATGATCCTCAAGGCCGCGGGTGTCGAGAAGGGCTCTGGCGAGCCGCACAAGACCAAGGTCGCCAAGATCACCGAGGCGCAGGTCCGCGAGATCGCCACGACCAAGCTTCCCGACCTGAACGCCAACGACCTGGACGCCGCGTCGAAGATCATCGCCGGCACCGCCCGCTCCATGGGCATCACGGTCGAGGGCTGAACCCCAGCCTCGTAGCACCTTCGTAGCACCGTGGCAGGGCCTGCTCGGCCCGTACCACGACTCCTCAAGACACTGGAGCAGTAGTGAGCAAGCGCAGCAAGTCCCTCCGCGCTGCGGACGCCAAGATCGACCGGGAAAAGCTCTACGCCCCGCTCGAGGCCGTCCGTCTCGCCAAGGAGACCTCCACGACCAAGTTCGACGGCACCGTCGAGGTCGCCTTCCGTCTGGGTGTCGACCCGCGTAAGGCCGACCAGATGGTCCGTGGCACCGTGAACCTTCCGCACGGCACCGGTAAGACCGCCCGGGTCCTGGTCTTCGCGACCGGCGACCGTGCCGAGGCCGCGCGTGCCGCGGGCGCCGACATCGTCGGCGCCGACGAGCTCATCGACGAGGTTTCGAAGGGCCGCCTGGACTTCGACGCCGTCGTCGCCACCCCGGACCTCATGGGCAAGGTCGGCCGCCTCGGCCGCGTGCTCGGTCCGCGTGGTCTGATGCCGAACCCGAAGACCGGCACCGTGACCCCGGACGTGACCAAAGCCGTCACCGAGATCAAGGGCGGCAAGATCGAGTTCCGCGTCGACAAGCACTCGAACCTGCACTTCATCATCGGCAAGACGTCGTTCGACGACGAGAAGCTGGTGGAGAACTACGGCGCCGCGCTGGAGGAGATCCTCCGTCTGAAGCCGTCCGCCGCCAAGGGCCGTTACATCAAGAAGGCCGCCGTCTCCACCACCATCGGTCCCGGCATCCCGGTCGACCCGAACCGCACCCGCAACCTCCTCGTCGAGGAGGACCCGGCCGCCGTCTGATCCGACGGCAGTCGCGTCGCGATACGCGTTCTTGAGGCGGGCCCCGCAACCTTTCGAGGTGCGGGGCCCGTCTCATTTCCCGGTACGTGTGTCAGTGCTCCGCGCTAACGTGCGGACACAGCAACCGCATTGGGGTGGGACGAATGAAGAGCACGACCATGCGCCGGACGGCTCTGGCGATCGCGACAGCGACCGCGCTGACCGGCCTGGCTGCCTGTACGTCCTCGGGTGACTCGGGAGGCTCCGGCGACGACAAGGCGTCCGGCAAGGACACGAGCGACCTCAGCCCCGTGGCGGCCCTGCGCTCCGCCGAGAAGTCCACCGAGGCCGCCGACTCCGCCAAGGTCGAGTCCACGACCACGGTGGGCACGATGATGTCCATGACCGCCGACGGGGCCCTCGGCTGGGGCGACGGCATCACCGGCACCATGACCATCGAGTACACCGGCGGCACCATGGCCGACACCATGCGCCAGCTGGGCAGCACGTCGATGGAGGCCCGCTATCTGCCCGACGCCTACTACGCGAAGATGGGCGACCAGTTCGCCGAGCAGGCCGGCGGCAAGCACTGGATCCGCTACGACTACGACGACCTCGCGGACCTCGGCGGCGGCTCCGGCGCCTACCTCCGCGACCAGATGCAGAACACCACGCCCAACCAGTCGGTGAAGCTGCTGCTGGCCTCCGGGGACGTGAAGAAGGTCGGCGCGGAGAAGGTCCGCGGCCAGGAGACCACGCACTACTCGGGCACCGTCGACGTCGCCGATCTCGCCGGCAAGAACTCCAGCCTCAGCGCGAGCCAGCTCGCCGACCTCAAGAAGCAGCTCGAACAGGCGGGCGTGACCACACAGCAGGTCGACATCTGGGTCGACGACCAGGATCTGCTGGTCAAGAAGGTCGAGAAGGGCAAGATGGCCACCGGAGACCTGACCCAGACCGCCTACTACAGCGACTACGGCGTGAAGATCTCCGCCGAGGAGCCCGCGGCCGGCGACACCCAGGACTTCAAGGAGCTGCTGGAGAAGCAGGGCGGCACCGTCGCCGGCACCACGTCCTGACAGGGGCCGGAAACCAGGGGGACGGGGGAGTCCCACGGGGGCTATGGTCCTGGTCGAACTTTCAACAGACATCACTCGGTCCAGGGGGGACTCATGAGCATGTCCATACGCGGCCCGGTACGCCGTAGTGGTGCGGGGGCCGTCGCGGCGGCCATGCTGCTGGCGGGAGCCGTGGCCTGCAGCGGCGGGGGAGAGAAGAACGACGCCACGGGTACGGGCGCGAAGACGGGCAAGAAACGTTCCGTCACGCAGGTCATCACCGCGGCGTACAAGAAGACGGCCGAGGCCAAGTCCGCCCGGGTCAACATGACCATGTCGGTGCCGGGCGCGGACGGCGGCGAGATGACCATGAGCGGGATCATGGGCTGGGACCCGACCCTCATGGACATGACGATGAAGGGCTCCGCTCTCGCCGCGGACGCGGACATGCCCAGGAACGCCCGCATCATCTGGCAGAACGACGTCGTGTACGTCGACGCCGGCGCGGCCGCCGCCAAGGAGATGGACGGCAAGCGCTGGATGAAGCTCGACCTCGGGGCCATGGCCGAGGAGGCCGCGAAGTCCGGGGACGACGAGCTCACCAAGGGGCTGACCGGCGGCCTGGAGGACATGAACCAGGACCCCGCCCAGCAGCTGGCGATGCTCCTGGACTCCCCCTACCTCAAGCACGTGGGCAGCGAGAAGATCGACGGGGCCGACACCGAGCACTACAAGGGCACCCTCACCGTCGAGGAGATGATGGCGACCAACAAGTCGCTGGACGTCCTGGAGCCCAAGGAGCGCAAGGAGCTCCTGGCCGGCATGAAGAAGGCCGGCATCAAGGGCTACGACACCGAGGTCTGGGTCAACGAGGACGACCTCCCGGTCCGCATGGACGTCGGCATCAGCAGCCCGGAGGGCACCGTCGAGATGAGCATGAAGCTCTCCGACTACGGTGCGAAGGCCGAGGTCCAGGTGCCGCCGGCCGCCCAGACCTTCGACCTGATGGAGATGCTCAAGGAGCTCGGAGCGAGCGGCGATCTCAGCGGGAGCTGAGCACCGTAGGTCCCGATTTGCTTGACGGTGACCGGGTCACGTACTCTCCTGAAGAAGCCAAAGACCGCTGGTCGTTGCCGTGCTCTCGCAAGAGGGTTCGGTGGCCGAAGGATCCGCTGAAAATCGCGGACGACCCGCGCAGGTGACTGTGGATGTGCTCCCGGAGTTCGCTGCTCGACAGCGTGCGAGTACCGGTCGAGCTACGCCCCGTGCGCCTGCGCCGGGGCGTTTCGTTTTCTGTAGCCCCTTCTGAGCGGTCCTCATCACCCGGAAGGAGGCCACGCTTATGGCAAGGCCCGACAAGGCTGCCGCGGTAGCCGAGCTCGCGGACCAGTTCCGCAGCTCGAACGCCGCTGTGCTGACCGAGTACCGGGGTCTCACCGTGGCGCAGCTCAAGACGCTGCGCCGTTCGCTCGGTGACGACGCCCAGTACGCCGTGGTGAAGAACACGCTGACCAAGATCGCGGCCAACGAGGCCGGGATCTCCACGCTCGACGACCTGTTCAACGGTCCGACGGCGGTTGCCTTCATCTCCGGTGACCCGGTGACGTCGGCGAAGGGTCTTCGTGACTTCGCCAAGGACAACCCGAACCTCGTCATCAAGGGCGGTGTCCTTGACGGTAAGGCGCTGTCCGCCGACGAGATCAAGAAGCTCGCGGACCTCGAGTCCCGCGAGGTTCTGCTCAGCAAGCTGGCTGGTGCGTTCAAGGGCAAGCAGTCCCAGGCTGCCTCGCTCTTCCAGGCGCTCCCCTCGAAGTTCGTCCGCACCGCGGAGGCGCTTCGTGCCAAGAAGGCCGAGCAGGGCGGTGCCGAGTAATTCGGCTCGCGCATTGACCGCCGCCTGAGGCGACGGTCGCAGCGGGCCGAACGTACGCCCGCCTCACATGTACATCCGGCACCAGCCGAATTAGTGGAAGGATCGCCCACATGGCGACGAAGCTGTCCCAGGAAGAGCTGCTCGAGCAGTTCGAGTCCCTCACCCTCATCGAGCTCTCCGAGTTCGTGAAGGCGTTCGAGGAGAAGTTCGACGTCACCGCCGCCGCCGCGGTTGCCGCCGCCCCCGCCGGCCCGGCCGCTGCCGCCGAGGTCGCTGAGGAGCAGGACGAGTTCGACGTCATCCTCACCGGCGCCGGTGACAAGAAGATCCAGGTCATCAAGGTCGTGCGTGAGCTGACCTCCCTGGGTCTGAAGGAGGCCAAGGACCTCGTGGACGGCGCCCCGAAGCCCGTCGTCGAGAAGGTCGCCAAGGAGGCCGCTGAGAAGGCCGCCGAGGCGCTCAAGGGCGCCGGCGCGTCCGTCGAGGTCAAGTAACACCTCACGGGTCCGCACGGACTCGCGCGAGCTACGGGCCTCGTAAGAGGGCTGTAACGCTGACGCACCGAAGAGCGATCATCCATCCGGGTGGTCGCTCTTCGGCGTTCCCGGGGGCGTCGTGGCGGCTGCCTTGCGACCGTGGTCGTGGGGAGTATGGTGATCTTCGTCGTGCCCCTTGAGCGCCCCTGGTGGCAGGCCAGAGGCAGACCGCAAGTGACGAGCGCAGCACCCGGTTTGGGCAAGACAGGCCTTGACGAACCGCACGCGGCGCGCAATTCTCAGGACGCGTCGCCAGAACGGTCCGAATCCGAGGCATGGATCGGCGACGAAGAGGGCAGTATCAACGTGCGTTGAGGGCGAGCGTGCCGAAGGCGTTGAGGACAACGAGGGTCACAGAAAATCGGGGCTGGACATCAGTGCGCCATGTGGCTACACTGACCCTTTGCGCTGCCTGTTAGCTGCCCCCTGCCCGTCACCAGGGGTCTGCCCTCGCCTCAGCATCGATGATCAGAACTTCTCTGACCTGGCCGAAAAGCCGGATCAAGGGGTCCCTGTCTCTTCGGGTGCAGGAGTGGGACCGGTACGCGCGTAGTGAGTCCGAGCCCTCGGAAGGACCCCCTCTTGGCCGCCTCGCGCACTGCCTCGAACGCGAATACGAACAATGGCGCCAGCACTGCCCCGCTGCGCATCTCTTTTGCAAAGATCAAGGAGCCTCTCGAGGTTCCCAACCTGCTCGCGCTGCAGACCGAGAGCTTTGACTGGCTGCTCGGGAACACCGCCTGGCAGAGTCGGGTCGAGGAGGCTCTGGAGTCAGGTCAGGACGTCCCCACCAAGTCCGGTCTGGAGGAGATCTTCGAGGAGATCTCTCCGATCGAGGACTTCTCCGGGTCGATGTCGCTGACATTCCGCGACCACCGCTTCGAGCCGCCGAAGAACAGCATCGACGAGTGCAAGGACCGCGACTTCACGTACGCGGCCCCGCTCTTCGTGACGGCAGAGTTCACGAACAACGAGACCGGCGAGATCAAGTCCCAGACGGTCTTCATGGGCGATTTCCCGCTCATGACCCACAAGGGCACCTTCGTCATCAACGGCACCGAGCGTGTCGTGGTGTCGCAGCTGGTCCGTTCGCCGGGTGTCTACTTCGACTCCTCCATCGACAAGACGTCCGACAAGGACATCTTCTCGGCCAAGATCATCCCGTCCCGGGGTGCCTGGCTGGAGATGGAGATCGACAAGCGCGACATGGTCGGTGTGCGCATCGACCGCAAGCGCAAGCAGTCCGTGACCGTCCTCCTCAAGGCTCTCGGTTGGACCACCGAGCAGATCCTCGAGGAGTTCGGCGAGTACGAGTCCATGCGCGCCACCCTGGAGAAGGACCACACCCAGGGCCAGGACGACGCGCTGCTCGACATCTACCGCAAGCTGCGTCCGGGCGAGCCGCCCACGCGCGAGGCCGCGCAGACGCTTCTGGAGAACCTCTACTTCAACCCGAAGCGCTACGACCTCGCCAAGGTCGGCCGTTACAAGGTCAACAAGAAGCTGGGCGCGGACGCTCCGCTGGACGCCGGCATCCTGACCGTCGAGGACATCATCTCGACGATCAAGTACCTGGTGAAGCTGCACGCGGGCGAGACCGAGACGGTCGGCGACCGGGGTACGAGCATCGTCGTCGAGACCGACGACATCGACCACTTCGGCAACCGCCGTCTGCGCAGCGTCGGCGAGCTCATCCAGAACCAGGTCCGTACGGGTCTGGCTCGTATGGAGCGCGTCGTGCGTGAGCGCATGACGACCCAGGACGTCGAGGCGATCACGCCGCAGACCCTGATCAACATCCGGCCGGTCGTCGCCTCCATCAAGGAGTTCTTCGGCACCAGCCAGCTGTCGCAGTTCATGGACCAGAACAACCCGCTGTCGGGTCTCACCCACAAGCGCCGTCTGTCGGCTCTTGGCCCGGGTGGTCTCTCCCGTGAGCGGGCCGGCTTCGAGGTCCGTGACGTGCACCCGTCCCACTACGGCCGTATGTGCCCGATCGAGACGCCCGAAGGCCCGAACATCGGTCTGATCGGTTCGCTCGCCTCCTACGGCCGCGTCAACGCGTTCGGTTTCGTGGAGACGCCGTACCGCAGGGTCGACGGCGACGTCGTCACCGACGAGGTCGACTACCTCACGGCCGACGAAGAGGACCGGTTCGTCATCGCGCAGGCCAACGCCTTGCTCGACGACAACATGCGTTTCACCGAGAACCGCGTCCTGGTCCGCCGTCGTGGCGGCGAGGTCGACTACGTCCCCGGTGACGACGTGGACTACATGGACGTCTCGCCGCGCCAGATGGTGTCGGTCGCGACCGCCATGATCCCGTTCCTCGAGCACGACGACGCCAACCGTGCCCTCATGGGCGCGAACATGATGCGTCAGGCCGTTCCGCTCATCAAGAGCGAGGCCCCGCTCGTCGGCACCGGCATGGAGTACCGCTCCGCGGTCGACGCCGGCGACGTGGTCAAGGCCGAGAAGGACGGTGTGGTCCAGGAGGTCTCCGCGGACTACATCACCACCGCCAACGACGACGGCACGTACATCACGTACCGCCTGGCCAAGTTCGCCCGCTCCAACCAGGGCACCTCGGTCAACCAGAAGGTCATCGTCAACGAGGGCGACCGCATCATCACGGGCCAGGTGCTCGCCGATGGTCCGGCCACCGAGAACGGCGAGATGGCCCTGGGCAAGAACCTGCTCGTGGCGTTCATGCCGTGGGAGGGTCACAACTACGAGGACGCGATCATCCTGTCGCAGCGCCTCGTGCAGGACGACGTCCTCTCCTCGATCCACATCGAGGAGCACGAGGTCGACGCCCGTGACACCAAGCTCGGCCCCGAGGAGATCACCCGGGACATCCCGAACGTCTCCGAGGAGGTCCTCGCCGACCTCGACGAGCGCGGCATCATCCGTATCGGTGCCGAGGTCGTCGCCGGCGACATCCTCGTCGGCAAGGTCACGCCCAAGGGTGAGACCGAGCTGACGCCGGAGGAGCGCCTGCTCCGTGCGATCTTCGGTGAGAAGGCCCGTGAGGTCCGTGACACCTCGCTGAAGGTCCCGCACGGCGAGATCGGCAAGGTCATCGGCGTCCGCGTCTTCGACCGCGAGGAGGGCGACGAGCTTCCCCCCGGTGTGAACCAGCTGGTGCGCGTGTACGTGGCGCAGAAGCGCAAGATCACCGACGGTGACAAGCTCGCCGGCCGTCACGGCAACAAGGGTGTTATCTCCAAGATCCTTCCCATCGAGGACATGCCGTTCCTCGAGGACGGAACTCCGGTCGACATCATCCTCAACCCGCTGGGTGTGCCGTCCCGAATGAACCCGGGACAGGTTCTGGAGATCCACCTCGGCTGGCTCGCCAGCCGCGGCTGGGACGTCTCCGGGCTCGGTGAGGACTGGGCGAAGCGCCTGCAGGTCATCGGCGCCGACCGGGTCGACCCGGGCACGAACGTCGCCACCCCCGTCTTCGACGGTGCGCGTGAGGACGAGCTCGCGGGTCTGCTGAACCACACCATCCCGAACCGCGACGGCGAGCGCATGGTGCAGCCGACCGGTAAGGCGAGGATGTTCGACGGCCGCTCCGGCGAGCCGTTCCCGGACCCGATCTCCATCGGGTACATGTACATCCTCAAGCTCCACCACCTGGTCGACGACAAGCTGCACGCCCGGTCGACCGGTCCGTACTCGATGATCACCCAGCAGCCGCTGGGTGGTAAGGCCCAGTTCGGTGGCCAGCGCTTCGGTGAGATGGAGGTGTGGGCGCTGGAGGCTTATGGCGCCGCGTACGCCCTCCAGGAGCTGCTGACCATCAAGTCCGACGACGTCACCGGCCGCGTGAAGGTCTACGAGGCCATCGTCAAGGGCGAGAACATCCCCGAGCCCGGCATCCCCGAGTCCTTCAAGGTGCTCATCAAGGAGATGCAGTCCCTGTGCCTCAACGTGGAGGTGCTGTCCTCGGACGGCATGTCCATCGAGATGCGCGACACCGACGAGGATGTCTTCCGCGCTGCGGAGGAGCTTGGCATCGACCTGTCCCGGCGCGAGCCGAGCAGCGTCGAAGAGGTCTGACGGGAGTTCGGAGGCCTTCACCATGAAGGCCTCCGGCCCCAGGACCCCCGTATCAGACCCCATGACTTACAACCCTGAGAGGGATTGACGCATAGTGCTCGACGTCAACTTCTTCGACGAGCTCCGGATCGGTCTGGCCACCGCTGACGACATCCGTCAGTGGAGCCACGGCGAGGTCAAGAAGCCCGAGACGATCAACTACCGCACGCTCAAGCCCGAAAAGGACGGACTCTTCTGCGAGAAGATCTTCGGTCCGACCCGGGACTGGGAGTGCTACTGCGGCAAGTACAAGCGTGTCCGGTTCAAGGGCATCATCTGTGAGCGCTGCGGCGTCGAGGTGACTCGCGCCAAGGTGCGTCGTGAGCGGATGGGCCACATCGAGCTCGCCGCGCCCGTCACGCACATCTGGTACTTCAAGGGTGTCCCGTCGCGTCTGGGCTACCTGCTCGACCTGGCCCCGAAGGACCTCGAGAAGGTCATCTACTTCGCGGCGTACATGATCACGTACGTCGACGAGGAGCGCCGCACCCGCGACCTGCCCTCCCTGGAGGCGCACGTCTCCGTGGAGCGCCAGCAGGTCGAGAACCGTCGCGACGCCGACCTCGAGGCCCGCGCCAAGAAGCTCGAGACCGACCTGGCCGAGCTCGAGGCCGAGGGTGCCAAGGCCGATGTGCGCCGCAAGGTGCGCGAGGGTGCCGAGCGCGAGATGAAGCAGCTGCGCGACCGTTCGCAGCGCGAGATCGACCGTCTCGACGAGGTGTGGACCCGGTTCAAGAACCTCAAGGTCCAGGACCTCGAGGGCGACGAGCTGCTCTACCGCGAGCTGCGCGACCGCTTCGGCACGTACTTCGACGGTTCGATGGGTGCCGCGGCGCTGCAGAAGCGCCTGGAGACCTTCGACCTCGACGAGGAGGCCGAGCGCCTCCGCGAGATCATCCGTACCGGCAAGGGCCAGAAGAAGACCCGTGCGCTGAAGCGGCTGAAGGTCGTGTCTGCCTTCCTGCAGACCTCCAACAGCCCCAAGGGCATGGTCCTCGACTGCGTCCCGGTCATCCCGCCGGACCTTCGCCCGATGGTGCAGCTGGACGGTGGCCGCTTCGCGACCTCCGACCTGAACGACCTGTACCGCCGTGTGATCAACCGGAACAACCGTCTGAAGCGGCTTCTCGACCTCGGCGCCCCCGAGATCATCGTCAACAACGAGAAGCGCATGCTTCAGGAGGCCGTTGACGCGCTGTTCGACAACGGTCGTCGTGGCCGTCCGGTCACCGGTCCCGGTAACCGCCCGCTGAAGTCCCTCAGCGACATGCTGAAGGGCAAGCAGGGTCGATTCCGTCAGAACCTGCTCGGCAAGCGTGTGGACTACTCCGCGCGTTCCGTGATCGTCGTCGGTCCGCAGCTGAAGCTGCACCAGTGCGGTCTGCCGAAGGCGATGGCGCTGGAGCTCTTCAAGCCGTTCGTGATGAAGCGCCTGGTCGACCTGAACCACGCGCAGAACATCAAGAGCGCCAAGCGCATGGTGGAGCGCGGCCGCACGGTCGTGTACGACGTCCTCGAAGAGGTCATCGCCGAGCACCCGGTTCTGCTGAACCGTGCTCCCACCCTGCACCGCCTCGGCATCCAGGCCTTCGAGCCGCAGCTGGTCGAAGGCAAGGCCATCCAGATCCACCCGCTCGTCTGCACCGCGTTCAACGCGGACTTCGACGGTGACCAGATGGCCGTCCACCTGCCGCTCTCCGCGGAGGCGCAGGCCGAGGCCCGCATCCTGATGCTGTCCTCGAACAACATCCTCAAGCCCGCCGACGGCCGTCCGGTGACGATGCCGACCCAGGACATGGTCCTCGGTCTGTTCTTCCTCACCACCGACGGCGAGCTGCGTGACACCAAGGGCGAGGGCCGGTCCTTCGGCTCCACGGCCGAGGCGATCATGGCGTTCGACGCCGGCGAGCTCGCGCTCCAGTCGCAGGTCGACATCCGCTTCCCGGTGGGCACCATCCCGCCGCGCGGCTGGACCCCGCCGGTGCGCGAGGAGGGTGAGCCGGAGTGGCAGAACGGTGACTCGTTCCGTCTGAACACCACGCTGGGCCGCGCGCTCTTCAACGAGCTGCTGCCCGAGGACTACCCGTTCGTCGACTACTCGGTGGGCAAGAAGCAGCTCTCCGAGATCGTCAACGACCTGGCCGAGCGCTACCCCAAGGTCATCGTGGCGGCGACGCTCGACAACCTGAAGGCGGCCGGCTTCTACTGGGCGACCCGTTCCGGTGTCACCGTGGCCATCTCCGACGTCGTCGTTCCCGAGGCGAAGAAGGAGATCGTCAAGGGTTACGAGGCGCAGGACGAGAAGGTCCAGAAGCAGTACGAGCGCGGTCTGATCACCAAGGAAGAGCGCACGCAGGAGCTCATCGCGATCTGGACCAAGGCGACCAACGAGGTCGCCGAGGCGATGAACGCGAACTTCCCCAAGACGAACCCCATCTTCATGATGGTTGACTCGGGTGCCCGAGGAAACATGATGCAGATGCGGCAGATCGCCGGTATGCGTGGTCTGGTGTCGAACGCCAAGAACGAGACGATTCCCCGTCCCATCAAGGCGTCCTTCCGTGAGGGCCTGTCCGTGCTGGAGTACTTCATCTCCACGCACGGTGCCCGTAAGGGTCTGGCGGACACCGCCCTGCGTACCGCCGACTCGGGTTACCTGACCCGTCGTCTGGTGGACGTCTCGCAGGACGTCATCATCCGCGAGGAGGACTGTGGCACCGAGCGCGGTCTGAAGCTGCGGATCGCCTCGAAGAACGCCGCCGGCGTGCTGATCAAGGCGGACGACGTCGAGACCAGCGTCTACGCCCGCATGCTCGCCGAGGACGTCGTCATCGACGGCAAGGTGATCGCGCCGGCCAACGTGGACCTCGGCGACGTGCTGATCGACCAGCTCGTGCACCACGGTGTCGAGGAGGTCAAGACCCGCTCGATCCTGACGTGCGAGTCCCAGGTCGGCACCTGCGCGATGTGCTACGGCCGCTCGCTGGCCACCGGCAAGCTGGTCGACATCGGTGAGGCGGTCGGCATCATCGCCGCCCAGTCCATCGGTGAGCCCGGTACCCAGCTGACGATGCGTACCTTCCACACCGGTGGTGTGGCCGGTGACGACATCACCCAGGGTCTGCCCCGTGTCGTCGAGCTCTTCGAGGCTCGTACGCCGAAGGGTGTCGCCCCGATCTCCGAGGCCCAGGGCCGCGTGCGGATCGAGGAGACCGAGAAGACCAAGAAGATCGTCGTCACCCCGGACGACGGCAGCGACGAGACGGCGTTCCCGATCTCGAAGCGTGCCCGTCTTCTGGTCAGCGAGGGCGAGCACGTCGAGGTGGGCCAGAAGCTCACCGTGGGTGCCACCAACCCGCACGACGTGCTGCGCATTCTGGGTCAGCGTGCCGTCCAGGTCCACCTGGTCGGCGAGGTCCAGAAGGTCTACAACTCGCAGGGTGTGTCGATCCACGACAAGCACATCGAGATCATCATCCGGCAGATGCTGCGCCGTGTGACGATCATCGAGTCCGGCGACGCCGAGCTGCTGCCCGGCGAGCTGGTCGAGCGCTCGAAGTTCGAGACCGAGAACCGTCGTGTGGTCCAGGAGGGCGGTCACCCGGCCTCCGGTCGTCCGCAGCTGATGGGTATCACCAAGGCCTCGCTGGCGACGGAATCCTGGCTGTCGGCCGCCTCCTTCCAGGAGACGACCCGAGTGCTGACGGACGCGGCGATCAACGCCAAGTCCGACAGCCTCATCGGCCTCAAGGAGAACGTCATCATCGGTAAGCTCATCCCGGCCGGTACGGGTCTGTCCCGCTACCGCAACATCCGGGTGGAGCCGACCGAGGAGGCCAAGGCCGCGATGTACTCGGCCGTCGGTTACGACGACATCGACTACTCGCCGTTCGGCACCGGCTCCGGCCAGGCCGTTCCGCTGGAGGACTACGACTACGGTCCGTACAACCAGTAGGCATCGGTTCTGAAGCACTGAAGGGCGGTCACCCCGTTGCGTACGGGGTGGCCGCCCTTCGGCATGCCCACAATGGTGACGCCGTCTGTCCCGGAATGCCGGTTCGGCGCATCATGGAGTGAGCTCGGGGGGATGGGGAGGTACTCGGTGTCGAATCCTTCGTGGCAGCCCGGGCAGGGCGGCGTCCCACAGCCCTGGCAGCCCTATTCCGTTCCGTCGCCCATGCTCGCCTCCCACGCCGACCGGGAGCGGGCCGTGGACGTGCTCAGAGCGGGGTACGGCGAGGGGCGGCTGGAGAAGGCGGAGTTCGACAAGCGGGTCGCCCGGGCGTACGCGGCCCGGACCGTCGGGGAGCTGGCCATGCTCGTCGGGGATCTGCCGCAGGGGCCCCTGACGCAGCCCATGGCCGTGCCGCGGACGTTCGTGGCCCTGCCCCGGCCCCGGACCAACGGGAAGGCCGTGGGGGCCGCCGTGTGCGGCGTGCTGTGTCTGCCGACCTTCGGGTTCACCGGGGTTCCGGCGGTCGTGCTCGGACAGGCGGCGCGCTCGGAGATCCAGCGGACGGGGGAGGGCGGCGACGGGCTGGCGCTGGTCGGGCTGGTCCTGGGGTGGATGTCGGTCGCGGCCTGGACCGTGATCCTGACGCTGATGCTCGCGGTGGTCATCGGGAGCGGGTGAGCGGTGCGCGGAGGCGTTCCGCGCGCGTCCGGGCTCAGTACGGCTGCTGCGGCTGGAGGTACCGCTGCAGATGGTGCAGCCGGGTGTGGTGGTCCGGGTGCGAGGACAGGAGCCGGCTCAGGGCGCTCTCCTCGACGGGGACACCGCCGTTGCGGGCGGTGACCTCGGCCTGCTCGGACTGCTCCTGCCGGTGCAGTTTGTCGAGGACGGCGGCCAGCATCGGGGCGAAGCCGAGGGCGGCCGCGTGCTCGTCCGCGCGGAGTTCGGAACGGCGGCCGACGGCGGCCAGGGCGTACGGCACACCGAGGATCAGCAGCGGGAGCCCGTACAGGGTACTGATCGTCGCGAAGGCCAGACCGCCGACGAGCAGGACGACGAAGGCCACGCCGAAGCAGCCGAAGGCCTTCGAGACGTGGAAGGCGACCGCGGAGACCACTTTGAGCACACGCCAGGCGACCCGGCCCGGCAGTGCGTACCAGTAGCCGAGGAGACCCGACCACGCGTGGCCGCCGACATGGTGGCCCAGCTCATGGGCCATGACGGCGGCGAGTTCGCCGTTGGGGAGCTGGTTCATGGCGAAGCGGGTGACGCCGACGATGTGGCCGGCGGCGGCGACCGCGTTCAGGCTGTCGCTGTCCTCGACCCACAGTTCGTAGGTACGGCCCTCGACGCCGGCGCGGGCCGTCACCTCGCGCCAGACCGGTTCGAGTTTGGCTCGTTCTTGCGGCGTGGGGTAGCGCAGACGGAGCAGATGGCGCGCGAGGGCGCTCTCGGTGGGGCGGTGGAAGACGAGTGCGCCGCTCGCGATCCAGAGCAGGACCACCACGAGGGCGAAGTCTCCGAAGAACGCGGCGACCAGACCGACGACGAAGAGGCTGCACAGGAAGTTCGGCAGGTGGAGAAGGAGATTGCCGACGGCCGTGGCATCGGTGCGGCGCTGCTGGCTGGAGAGATGGATCCGGCGCGGGTCCGTGCTGATGTGGTGAGGGTGGGCCTGGTCGGCGGGTGCGGGTGCGGGTGGGGTGGGGGGCGGTGTCGCGGCCTGGGTGTACTGCGGGGGTATGGGGGCGTAGGGCTGGGCGTACTGCGGCGGGGCTTGGGGAGGGGTCTGGTGGGGGTACTGCGGTGGGACCTGTTGTCCGGGATACGACGGTGATGGCTGGGGGTACAGGGGCGCCGACTGCGGCTGGGGGTACTGGGGCTGCTGTTCCGGATATTGGGGTGGCTGGGTCATGTCGGGTCCTTCACGGGAGCGGTGGCCGGTCGGCGGGGAGTTAGCCGAGCAGCAGTGAGGCGGGAAGCAGGACCGTGCCGACGCAGAAGGCGATCAGGCCGGTTCGGATCCACTGGTGTTTGCGTACGGCGATGCGGCTCATCTCGGTGAGCGCGAGGGTCAGCGCGGCGACGGGGGCGCGCCGGGTCTCCGTCAGCGCCGACTCCAACTGCCCCTGCCGGACGGCCTCTTGGATGTCGCCGAAGTAGGACAGCGGGCGGCCGGGGGCCCAGTGCGGGGAGCGGTAGCGGGGCAGTACCGCCAGCAGCAGGGCGAAGAGCGACAGGGCCAGCGCGGCCGCTCCCGTCCACCACAGCGCGGTGCCCACGGCGGACAGCGCGGCCGGGGTCCAGTCCCGGCCGACCAGCAGTCCGCTGAGGACACCGGCGGTCATCCCTAGGGCGGCGACCAGCACGGACGCCTTCGTGTCGGCCCGGGCGACCTCCGTGCGCAGGTCGGCGAGGAGGCGCTCGCAGAGGGGGACGAGGGCGTCGGGGGGTGCGGGTGTCGGGTCGAGCGTTGTCATGCGCCGCCTGCCTCCGGGTCGGCGTCGGCTTCGGTGGAGGGGGCGCTGTCCGGTACGGCCGTGGCGGGGTGGGTGGGTGTACGGCCGTAGCCGGGCGGGGGTTGCCAGGGCGGGGTGGCGCCCGGTGCCGGTGCTTGCGGGGGCTGCCAGGGCGGGGGGCCCGGGGTTGCCGGTGGTGAGGGCTGGGGGCTCGGGTAGGGGGTGGGTGCGCCGGGATACGGGGTGTGTGCGCCCGGGGGCGGCCCGTGGGGCGTCGGGGGCTGCCAGGCCGGAGTGCCCTGGGTGCCGTACGGGCTGGGCGGGCTGTAGGGGGCGCCGGGCGGGGGAGTGGGGGCGGGCATGGGTGATCCGGGGTACGGGGATGGCGGTCCGGGCGGGAAGGGGACGGTCGGTGTCATCGGCCCGGGGGCGGGCGCGGGGACCGGCCCTGTCGTGGCCGAGGGTGTACCGGGCTCCGCCGCGGTCCCGGCGTACGGCTGACCCTGCACGCTGCCGGGCCCGGGGTACGGCTGTCCCGGTACCACCTGACCCTCGACAGTTCCCGGCATCCCCGGCCCGGTCTCCGGCGTCCCCGGATAGCCGTCGCCCTCCGGCAGTTCCTGTTGTGCCACGCCCGGCATGCGTTGGTTGAGGATGTCGTGGACCGTGCGCAGGGCGAGTTGTTTGGGGCCCTCCAGTTCCCAGTTCTCCGCGGCCTCGCTGCTGAGGAGTTGTTTCACCAGGTCCATCTGGGCCTGGATCATGCGGAGTTGGTCGTCGCGCATGCTCTGCATGACCAGACGGGAGTCCTCGGGGTGCTGGGCGAGGTGGAGGGCCCAGGCGTGGACGCCGCCCTGCTGGAGGTGCCACTGGTAGAAGGCGATCTTCTCGGCCTCGATCTGCTGGAGTTCCAGCATCTGGCGGCCCTGGAGCAGCGCCTGTTCGTGCTGCCAGCGCTGCTGCTGGAGCAGGAGTTCCTGCTGCCGGCCGCCGTAGGCCATGGCCCGGTCGAGCTGGAGCGCGTCGTGTCGGCGTCCCCGGCGGTCCGCCTCGACGTCGATGTCGATGCCGCGCTGCGCCACCCGGATCTGTTCCTCGGCGGAGTGGTCGATGGCCTGGAGCCGGCGCTGGTGGTCGATGTTCTCCTGGTCGCGGCGGAGCCGGACGGTCCAGGTGACCTGGAGGCCGGCCGGGGCGCCCAGCGGGCCCAGCAGGCTCATCGCGTCCAGCATCTCCCGCTCGGCGGCCGCGCTGTCGGCGATCGCGAAGCGGCGGGTCACCGGACGGGCCGCCTGCTGGAGTTCACCGAGGAGCAGCCCCGGTACGTCCCGGTGGCCGCTGGCCACGAAGCGGGCCGGGTCCAGCACCTGCCAGGACAGATCGACCTGGGCCGTGAACTCGAACGCGTCGTTGTCGCTGGGCAACGGCAGTTCGGCGGTGTGCGGATGCACGCCCATGTCCACCTCGTACACGGCCGTGTACCGGTTGGTGGCTATCTCGCCGCGGGTCGGCCGGCGCGGCGGCAGGTACGCCTCATAGCCGCCCTTCGCCGTGGCGAAGACCAGGGCGTGGTCGATACGGACGTACGACTTGAGGTTGAACTCGAAGCGCGAAAGCTGACGCACGGTCAGGACCGGGTCGATCAGCTCGGTGTGCCGGTCGGCGTTCTGCTGCCACTCGGGCTGGCGGAAGGTGGGCATGCGGTGTGTCTCCTCGGAGGTACCGGTCCGGTGCGGGTCAGCGGTGGGGCAGCGTGGTCAGCAGGCGGGCCGCGACCGGGGGTGGCGGGTCGCCGTCCTCGCCGGACATGGTGCGGAGCAGATGGCTCAGGCGCTGGTGTTCGGTGGGTGTGGTGACGAGGGCGGGGAGGAGGGCGGCGAGCGCCCACTCCGCGGCCGTGGACCGGTCGGCGGTCAGCACCCACTCGCGGAGTACGTCGAGGGCGTCCCGGGTGGTGCGCGGGTCGGCGAGCGCGGTCCGCCACAGGTACGGCACGCCCTGGGCCGCCGCACCGCCCTCGGTGGCGGCGCGGGCGAACCAGCCGAGGACCAGGGGAGTGCCGTGGGGCTCGTCGTCCTCGGTGCGGGCGCAGGCCGACACGAAGCCGCCGAGGGTGAGGTCGCGGACCGCCCGGTCGTCGTCGATGTGGGCGCGCAGTTCGGCGAGGACCTGGTCGCTCGCCGAGGAGAGCAGCAACAGACCGACGGACTGGGCGAGTTCGACGACCAGTTCGTCGTCGGTGCTGTCGGGGGCGTCGGCGTAGAGCCGTCGTACGGCGCCGCGCAGCGCGGCGAGGGCCTGCTCCGGGCGTTCCGGTCCGAGCAGCCCGTACGCGCGGACGGCCACCCAGCGCAGCCGCGGGTCGTCGCCCGAGCACCAGGCGTCGAGGATGCGGGGGATGTTGGGGGTGGCGATGAAGTGGGCGAGGGTGAGCGCGTTGACGGCCACGAGCCGGTGCTTGAACCGCTTGGACATGCCCCAGGGCTGGATGACCAGTGCCATCGCCGAGGGCAGGTCGGTCCGGGCCAGGACGGCGGCGGTGGACGCGGCGCGGGTGCGTACGAGGGGGCGGCCGTCGTCGGCGAGGCGGCGCAGCCAGCGGATCAGTGCGGGGCGGGCGGAGGGGTGGCCCGTCCAGACCTCGCGGAGCAGTACTCCGGAGGCCCGTTCGTCCAGGAACTCGGCCTTCTTCTGTGTCACCGGCCCCCATTCGGTGTGTTCCTCCGCCAAGTAGGCCTTTGCGCGGGCGACTTGGAGACGTTTGCGGATGTGGGTGCCGAAGACGGGGACCTCGGGGGCGCGGGCCGGGTTCTCGGTCTCCTGGAGGAACCGGTAGAGGAGGTCGCTCAGTTCGGCGGTGAGCGGGTAGGGGCCGCCGTCGAACGCGGCGAGGGCGACGAGGAAGGCCTTGTCGCGCAGGTGCAGGGAGGTCTCGTCCTCCGCGAACCACTCCTGCACCTGGTTCTCCAGCGCCACCCCCGAGAAGTCGGCCACCGTCCGCTCGTCCGCCTCTCCGGCCGCGTACCGGGCGAGCAGTTCGGCGAAACGGGCCACCTCGCGGGGCTGGTGGCTGCGGCTCAGGAAGTCGGTGACCTGCGTGCGGGCGAGCAGGCCGGCGGCGGTCTCCGGGTCGGTGCGGGTGCGCAGATGGGCGGCGAGGACGTCGGCCGCCGCCGGGGGCGGCCACTCCTCGGGGGTGACGTCCTCGACGGGCGTGGTGGGTCCGACGGTGACGACGAGATAGGCGTCCTGCGCGGCGAGCCGGTCGCGGACGGCGAGCAGATGGTGCTCGCGCAGCGGGTTGTCGCGGCGGGCGGTGAGGTCGTGGAGGACGTAACCGCAGGCGCGGGGCGGCCCCTCGGCCTTGCCCCCGGCTTCGTCCGCCGCCTTGTCGCCGGGGAACCTGTCGGCCAGTTCGCCCGGTCGCGTGTCGCGGTCCAGTACGCGTACGGGGGAGGCGCCGAGCCGGTGCAGCAGCATCAGGGCCGCCGTGCGCCGGCCGGTGAAGCGGCCGCCGGACAGCACCAGGACCCGGTCCTGCCGTAACCGCTCCGCCAGGCGGGCCATGAGCTCCTCGTCGGCGGCGAAGTGTGTGGCGAGCTCCGCCAGCGTGGCGCCCGGGACCTCTCCCGACGCGGCGGACGCGGGTGAGGCGAAGGACGGGAAGCTGAGCTGGTAGACCTCGGTCCTGCTGCCCAGGTAGACGTCGCCGGAGAAGTTCCCGCCGCTGATGCCGCCGTGCTGGGTACCGCCGTGCAGCCCGCCGCTGAAGGCGGCCCGCGCGCCCACGTTCATGATCCGCGGGCTGTGGTCGACCAGGTCGCGCCGGGCCGACCAGGCGTTCTGCGGCTGGTCCCGCTCCTCCGGCTCGCCCTCCGCCTCGGGCCGTGCGTCGTCCGCGCTCTCGGTGTCGCCGCCGGGTTGCTGCGGTACGGCGTTCGCGGCGCCCGGGCGTTCGGGGGCCGGGGCCTCCGGGGTGCTCACGCGCCCTCACCCCGCTCGGCGCCGCCGAAGGTGACGTTGCCGTGGAAGTTTCCGCCGCTGATGCCGCCGTGCTGGGTGCCGCCGAAGACGCCGCCGTTGAACGTGCCCCCGTGCACGTGCACGGCGGAGCCCGGCGCCGGGGCTCCCCTGTTTCCGTCCGGCGCCGGGCCGTTCTCGTGAGGGCCGCCCTGTTCGGGCACCCGCGGCGCCGGGCGGTCCCCCGATCCGCCCGGCGCCTCCCCCGTCTCACGGTGGTCCTGGCCGGTCGCCGCCGCGGGCACCGGTCCGTGCAGCCACGCCGTCAGCGGGCCGTTCTTGCTGTCCACGGTGACCTCGTGGAAGCCGTCTGCCGGGATTCCCGGGTGGTCGTGCCGTACGACTCCGCCGTACAGCGGGTCCGAGACGCACAGGGCGAAGTCGTCGGCGCGCTCGCGCAGGGCGGTGCGCAGGATGTCGGCGTCCAGCAGGCGGCAGGCGTGGTTCAGGTCGGAGCCGACCCAGCCGTCGTGCTCGTCGACGGCGACGTAGCCGGTGGCGAGGACGGCTCGCAGCCGGATCTGGGCCGAGCGGGAGGCCATCCGGTTGACCGCCCTCAGCTGGGCCGGGACCTCGCTGAGGAGCGCGCGCAGCAGGGCTGTGACCGGGGCGTTCGCGTCGATGAGCTCCATGACCGAGTCCCCGCGGTCGGCTCGTAGCCGGAGGGTCTCGTCGATGCCGGCCCGCTGCAGGGTGCGGTCGGTGATGTCGTAGAGCATGCGCCGCAGATAGGCCTGCTCGACGTCGTCCCGGTCGCTGTACCTCTCGATGTCCACCAGCAGGATCGTCCGGGCCACGGGGTCGCTCATGGTCGCCTCTCGAGGGGGGTGGGGCGGGCAGACGAGAAGCGTGCGGGAGGGAAGGGTGGGACGTGGAGGGCGGATGACGCAGTTGAAATGTGACCGTGTGCACAGTTCGGGAGGGGCCGTGGGGTGCCGCTCGGCGTCTCGCTGCCAGGTGCGGGCGCGTTGTGGCTGGTCGCGCCCCGCGGCGAAGCCGCTATCGACACAGCCCCGCGCCCCTGACAGCGGCTGCGCCGCATCAGGGGCGCGAGTGCGCCCGTGGCCGGGGGGTCAGGCCTCGTGGGGTTGTTGTGGGGACGGGATGCCTGTTGCCGGGCCTGTCGCGGCTATGCGGCGGAGTACGTCCGGGCGCATGATCAGCATGGCGCGTCTGCCCGTGGCGACCACGTTCTTGTCGCGGAGTTCCTTCAGGAGGCGCTGGACCATTTCGCGGGAGGCGCCCACCGAGCCCGCCAGTTCCTGTTTGCTCAGGGGGACGGCGAGTTCGATGCCCTCCGGGGTGCGGCGGCCGTGGGTGCGGGCCAGGTCCAGGAGGAGGACGGCGAAGCGCTCCCGCACGCTCATCGACGCGAACTCCAGCCGGCGTCGGTCGGCCGCGCGGGTGCGGTCCACGGTGAGGCCGAGCAGGGCGAAGGAGGCCTCGGGGGAGCGGTGCAGGAAGCCCCGGAAGCGCTCCCGGTCGACGGCCACCGCCCTGACCTGCTCCAACGCGGTCACCGTCGCTCCGCGCGGCCGGCCCGTCAGTGCCGCCGACTCGCCGACGACGTCACCGGGGCCGCGCAGGGCGAGCAGTGCCTCGTAGCCGCTGGCGGCGGACGCGGTGACCTTGGTCCAGCCGTGGACGAGGAACAGGACGTGCGCGGACGGCTCCTCCTGGCGGAGCAGGACCGTGCGCGGCGGGAAGTCCAGGCTGCGACCGAGCCCCAGCAGCGCCGAGCGGTCCTCGCTCTCCAGCCGCGCCAGGAACGGCACCCGGTCGTCCAGGCCCCCGTCGTCCGGCGAGTACGCCGGCGTCCACGTCGTCATGCCTCATCCCCCGAATCCCCCGGCGAATCCCGTACCGAGTCGGAACCCGCCACGGACCCCGTGCAGCGGACGGGTCAACGTACTGAACGCCCAAGATCGGGTGGGGCGGAAGAGCGCGAATCGGCCACCGACGAGGGACACACCCCTTGACAGTCGAAAGCCCGGCGTGTCGAGGCCCACTCCATTTGTTTTGACCGAAGTCCTTGAGGTAGGTACGCTCAGACCTTGTGCCTGGGGTGTGCCCTGGCTCTCGTGCGTGCCATCAACCGCATCGCGAGCCTCCATCGGCCACCGTGAATCCGCGCCCTTCTCGCCTTCGGGTGGAAGTCTGCGGGATCCGACACACCCGACCGCGTGGGTCGGAGTTGTTCCAGGTTAGCTTCACCATTCGGCACACAGAAACCGGAGAAGTAGTGCCTACGATCCAGCAGCTGGTCCGGAAGGGCCGGCAGGACAAGGTCGAGAAGAACAAGACGCCCGCACTCGAGGGTTCGCCCCAGCGTCGCGGCGTCTGCACGCGTGTGTTCACGACCACCCCGAAGAAGCCGAACTCGGCCCTGCGTAAGGTCGCGCGTGTGCGTCTGACCAGCGGGATCGAGGTCACCGCTTACATTCCGGGTGAGGGACACAACCTGCAGGAGCACTCCATCGTGCTCGTGCGTGGTGGCCGTGTGAAGGACCTGCCGGGTGTTCGCTACAAGATCATCCGCGGTTCCCTTGACACCCAGGGTGTGAAGAACCGCAAGCAGGCCCGCAGCCGCTACGGCGCCAAGAAGGAGAAGTAGAAAATGCCTCGTAAGGGCCCCGCCCCGAAGCGCCCGGTCATCATCGACCCGGTCTACGGTTCTCCTCTTGTCACGTCGCTCATCAACAAGGTGCTGCTGAACGGCAAGCGCTCCACCGCCGAGCGCATCGTCTACGGCGCCATGGAGGGTCTGCGTGAGAAGACGGGCAACGACCCGATCATCACGCTGAAGCGCGCGCTGGAGAACATCAAGCCGACCCTCGAGGTCAAGTCCCGCCGTGTCGGTGGTGCGACGTACCAGGTTCCGATCGAGGTCAAGCCCGGTCGTGCCAACACGCTCGCGCTGCGCTGGCTGGTCGGTTACTCCCGCGCCCGTCGCGAGAAGACCATGACCGAGCGTCTGCTCAACGAGCTTCTCGACGCCTCCAACGGCCTTGGTGCCGCTGTGAAGAAGCGCGAGGACACCCACAAGATGGCCGAGTCCAACAAGGCCTTCGCGCACTACCGCTGGTAGTCGCTACCCACATCGAGACCGAGAGAAGACGAAAGCCTTATGGCTACCACTTCACTTGACCTGGCCAGGGTCCGAAACATCGGGATCATGGCCCACATCGACGCGGGCAAGACGACCACCACCGAGCGGATCCTCTTCTACACCGGCGTCAGCTACAAGATCGGTGAGGTCCACGACGGCGCTGCCACCATGGACTGGATGGAGCAGGAGCAGGAGCGTGGCATCACGATCACCTCTGCTGCCACCACCTGCCACTGGCCGCTCGAGGACAACGACTACACGATCAACATCATCGACACCCCGGGGCACGTCGACTTCACGGTCGAGGTGGAGCGTTCGCTCCGCGTCCTCGACGGTGCCGTCACGGTGTTCGACGGTGTCGCCGGTGTCGAGCCGCAGTCCGAGACGGTGTGGCGTCAGGCCGACCGTTACGGCGTGCCGCGCATCTGCTTCGTGAACAAGCTGGACCGTACCGGCGCCGAGTTCCACCGCTGCGTGGACATGATCAAGGACCGGCTCGGTGCCGTTCCGATCATCATGCAGCTGCCGATCGGTGCCGAGATGGACTTCAAGGGCGTTGTGGACCTGGTCCGCATGAAGGCGCTCGTGTGGTCCGCCGAGGCGGCGAAGGGCGAGATGTACGACGTCGTCGACATCCCCGCCACGCACGCCGAGGCTGCCGAGGAGTACCGCGGCAAGCTGGTCGAGACCGTCGCGGAGAACGACGACGAGATCATGGAGCTGTTCCTGGAGGGCCAGGAGCCCACCGAGGAGCAGCTGTACGCCGCGATCCGTCGTATCACCATCGCCTCCGGCAAGGGTGACGGCGTCACGGTCACCCCGGTGTTCTGTGGCACCGCGTTCAAGAACAAGGGCGTCCAGCCCCTGCTCGACGCGGTCGTGCGCTACCTGCCGACCCCGCTTGACGTCGAGGCCATCGAGGGCCACGACGTAAAGGACCCCGAGGTCGTCGTCAAGCGCAAGCCGTCCGACGACGAGCCGCTGTCCGCCCTCGCGTTCAAGATCATGAGCGACCCGCACCTGGGCAAGCTCACCTTCGTCCGGGTTTACTCGGGCCGCCTGGAGTCCGGCACCGCCGTGCTGAACTCCGTCAAGGGCAAGAAGGAGCGCATCGGCAAGATCTACCGCATGCACGCGAACAAGCGTGAGGAGATCGAGTCGGTGGGCGCCGGCGACATCGTCGCCGTGATGGGCCTGAAGCAGACCACCACCGGTGAGACGCTTTCGGACGACAAGAACCCGGTCATCCTGGAGTCCATGGACTTCCCGGCGCCGGTCATTCAGGTCGCCATCGAGCCCAAGTCCAAGGGTGACCAGGAGAAGCTGGGTGTCGCCATCCAGCGTCTCGCGGAGGAGGACCCCTCCTTCCAGGTTCACTCGGACGAGGAGACCGGCCAGACCATCATCGGTGGTATGGGCGAGCTGCACCTCGAGGTGCTGGTCGACCGTATGCGCCGTGAGTTCAAGGTCGAGGCCAACGTCGGTAAGCCGCAGGTCGCGTACCGTGAGACGATCCGCAAGGTCGTCGAGCGCGTGGACTACACCCACAAGAAGCAGACCGGTGGTACCGGTCAGTTCGCCAAGGTGCAGATCGCGATCGAGCCCATCACCGAGACCGACGGTCCGGCGTACGAGTTCGTGAACAAGGTCACCGGTGGCCGTATCCCGCGGGAGTACATCCCGTCGGTGGACGCCGGTGCGCAGGAGGCCATGCAGTTCGGCATCCTGGCGGGCTACGAGATGACGGGCGTCCGCGTCACGCTTCTCGACGGTGCCTACCACGAGGTCGACTCCTCCGAGCTCGCGTTCAAGATCGCCGGTTCGCAGGCCTTCAAGGAGGCCGCGCGCAAGGCCAGCCCCGTGCTGCTCGAGCCGATGATGGCCGTCGAGGTCACCACGCCCGAGGAGTCGATGGGTGATGTCATCGGCGACCTCAACTCCCGCCGTGGCCAGATCCAGGCCATGGAGGAGCGCAGCGGCGCCCGCGTCGTGAAGGGCCTCGTGCCCCTTTCGGAGATGTTCGGCTACGTCGGAGACCTCCGCAGCAAGACGTCGGGTCGCGCAAGCTACTCGATGCAGTTCGACTCCTACGCCGAGGTTCCGCGGAACGTCGCCGAGGAGATCATCGCGAAGGCCAAGGGCGAGTAACGCACACCGTTTACACGCTTTAGGCTTGACACCGACCGGCGGGGCTCACCCGGCTCAGGGGAAATCCCGACGGGCGGCATCCCAGCAAAGATCACCCTGGCGCCGATGAGTAAGGCGTACCAGAACCACTCCACAGGAGGACCCAGTGGCGAAGGCGAAGTTCGAGCGGACTAAGCCCCACGTCAACATCGGCACCATCGGTCACATCGACCACGGTAAGACGACCCTCACGGCCGCCATTACCAAGGTGCTGCACGACGCGTACCCCGACCTGAACGAGGCCTCGGCCTTCGACCAGATCGACAAGGCTCCTGAGGAGCGCCAGCGCGGTATCACGATCTCCATCGCGCACGTCGAGTACCAGACGGAGACGCGTCACTACGCCCACGTCGACTGCCCCGGTCACGCGGACTACATCAAGAACATGATCACGGGTGCGGCGCAGATGGACGGCGCCATCCTCGTTGTCGCCGCGACGGACGGCCCGATGCCGCAGACCAAGGAGCACGTGCTCCTGGCCCGCCAGGTCGGCGTTCCGTACATCGTCGTCGCCCTGAACAAGGCCGACATGGTGGACGACGAGGAGATCCTGGAGCTCGTCGAGCTCGAGGTCCGTGAGCTCCTCTCCGAGTACGAGTTCCCGGGCGACGACCTGCCGGTCGTCAAGGTCTCGGCGCTCAAGGCGCTCGAGGGCGACAAGGAGTGGGGCCAGACGGTCCTGGACCTGATGGCCGCCGTCGACGAGTCGATCCCGACCCCCGAGCGTGACGTCGACAAGCCGTTCCTCATGCCCGTCGAGGACGTCTTCACGATCACCGGTCGCGGTACGGTCGTCACCGGCCGTATCGAGCGTGGTGTCCTGAAGGTCAACGAGACCGTTGACATCATCGGCATCAAGCAGGAGAAGACCACCACCACGGTCACCGGCATCGAGATGTTCCGCAAGCTGCTCGACGAGGGCCAGGCCGGTGAGAACGTCGGTCTGCTGCTTCGTGGCATCAAGCGCGAGGACGTCGAGCGCGGCCAGGTCATCATCAAGCCCGGTTCGGTCACGCCGCACACCGAGTTCGAGGCCCAGGCCTACATCCTGTCCAAGGACGAGGGTGGCCGCCACACGCCGTTCTTCAACAACTACCGTCCGCAGTTCTACTTCCGTACGACTGACGTGACCGGTGTTGTGACCCTCCCCGAGGGCACGGAGATGGTCATGCCGGGTGACAACACCGAGATGAAGGTGGAGCTCATCCAGCCCGTCGCCATGGAAGAGGGCCTGAAGTTCGCCATCCGTGAGGGTGGCCGGACCGTGGGCGCCGGCCAGGTCACCAAGATCAACAAGTAAGTCTTGTTGGCTTGAACGCCTGGTAGCTCACAGAGCACCTTGAAGGGGCCCGTACGACTTCGGTCGTACGGGCCCTTTCGCGTTTCCTACGCGGGCTCGGGCTGCGGGCCGAGGGCCATGACGGCCAGGGTGACGGCGCGGGTGAGGACCCCGCCGAGCAGGGCGGTCAGGAAACTGTCGACATGCAGGCCGGAGTCCATCAGCCCGCTGAGCCAGGAGACGAGCAGCCATACGAGGGTGTCCTGGACGACGCCGATCGCGGTGAGGATCAGCAGCATGACCGCGGGCGCGCTGCGGATGGCGCTGGGATATGTGTGGATCAGCTGGTTGACGACGAGGAAGACGACGCCGGCCAGCATCGTCTGCCAGAACGGGCCGTCGGCGACCGCGGAGATCCCGGGGTGCAGGGCCGCGGCGAGGCCTACGCCGAGCTAGGTGCCGAGGACGCGTCTTCGCATGTACATGGGCGTGATCTTCGAGGTGCCCCGCGGTCTGAGACAAGGGCCGCGTCACTGGATGTTGCGCAGCGGGGGATGGTCGTACGACATCTCGCAGACGTAGAGCTGCAGGGCGTGGTCCCGGCCGATGTTCAGGTGGGTGGGACGGGCCGAGCCGGTGTCGTCGAGCGGGAACCAGCTGCGGCTGCCGCCGTCGCACTCCCAGCCGTCGATGGTGAGCAGGGGCCGCACCGCCGAGCCGCACTCCTCGCAGGCCATCGGGAAGGGGTCCGTATAGCTCCACGGGGCGTGCCCGCCGACCTTGCAGCCCGGGGCGACGGCGAGGTCGTACTGGTAGACCGTGCCGTGCTCCTCCGCCCACTCCTCGACCCGGTCCGCCAGCTCCTCGGGCAGCTCGTGCGGGGCGGGGTATTCGGTGACGGGCTCCGGGTGCAGGACGCAGGGCTCGGGGAGGAAGCGGTCCTCGCCGATCACCGACGGCCGCGGGGCCGCCCCGTCGTCCAGGGCGTCGACGACGTCGACGGCCGTCCGCCAACGCAGTTCCGGGCGGGGCATCCAGCCCTCGTGGTCGAAGGGGCACCACAGGAGTTGCAGGACGTCGGTGCCGGGCGGGCGGGGGAGTCCGGGGACGTCACGGGCGTAGAGCTGGGCGACGGGGATCAGGGGGACGGGGCCGTCCTGAGATATCCGGCGAGTGGTTGAGGCCCGGTCGACGACGGTGCGTTCCTCCGGGGTGAGGAAGTCTGCGCCCTCGGCACGCGGCCGGCTGTGGGCCTCGGCGAGGATGCGGCGGCGTAGACGGATGTCGTCGGGGGTGTGGCCGAGGTGGGCGGGGCCGTGGTGCTCGGGGCAGGTGGGCCAGGGCTCGTCCGCCGGCCAGAGCAGGGGGCCGCCGATGGAGCTGTCGGTGGTGGCGGGGGCGCCGGCGCGGGGGTGCAGGCGGACGGTCGTACGGGCCAGCGGGATCAGCTCCGGGAAGGCGGCCGTCACGTCGAGGGGGCGGGGCGGGGTGGTGCGGGTCATGGGGCCGAGGTTATGGCCGAACGGCGCCCGGGAGCAGGGGAGTTGTCGGTGGCCGCCGGTCGAGTCGGACCCGAGGCGGGGTGCGTACCGTACAAGTCGCTCATGGCTGTGGATCCGGGCCGGGATGCCCGGAGGGGAGAGGGAAGGACTCGCTCGATGATCCTGACGATCAACGTGGCGGTTCTGCTGGCCGTCGTCATCGTCCTGCGTCTGCGTCGGCGCACCGAGGCCCGGAGCCGGGCCGACGAGAGACTGACCGTGGCCCTTGTGCTGGTGTTCGGGGTGCTCATCGCTCCGACAGCGTTCGGCCGGGGGATCCTGGACGTCGTGGGGCAGGTCGTGGAGGGGGCCTCGGGGGTGGGGGAACCGTGAGCCCGCCTGTCTAGGGTGGCCGCATGAGGCGTGCGCGCTGGATCTTCGGGCCGCTCGGCGGGGTCGTGGTGGCCGGGGCCGTGAACGCCACCGGCACGGGGGAGCTCGCCGACGTCTCGGTGGGGGAGTTCCTGGCGCGGCGGCGAGACGACTTCGAGCGGCTCATGGACGGGATCCGGTTGGTCTGCCGGTTCGACGACGCGGCCATGGGGATCGCCGACGGGATGGGCTGGTTCGGGGAGTACGAGGTCGACGCGGCGCATCTGGCGCTGCACTCCGGGTACCTCGCGGCCACCCCGGAGTTCCTGGACCGGCTCGACCAGCCGGCCGCCGTCCGGCGGATGTGCCGTATGGCGGCGGATCTCCAGCTGACCGAGTTCCTGGGGGCCCTGATCGGCGTCGCCGTCCAGGCGGAGGCGGAGACGGACACGGAGGCCGGGCAGGGCGACGCGGCACGGATCGTCGACGTCCTCGCGATCGCGTGCGACCTCGCGGACCCGACGGGCGGCACCGCCCCGGCGCAGGTCTTCCGGATGTGGCGGGTCGCGCAACTGCCGGGAATCCTCGACCCGCGGTCACACACGCCGCCGTACCTGAAGGCCGGGTTCCGGGCGCACGACGAGGCCCTGGAGACGCTGCTCCTCGGAGGCGCGTGACCGATGGGGGTTCCGTGACGGCCGGACCGACGCCGTGGGGCGCGCCGGCGAGGGTTCGGGCAACTCCGTGTCCGGGTGGGGAGGAATGTTCTTGTCTGTGCGCTGTGGGGCGGTTGTGGCGCCGTAGCGTGAGCCGTCCTTCGGCCGCCCCCGAGGCGGGTTCCCCGACGACGATGAGCAGAGTGCGGATGCGCGGCGCGGACAGCCGACCGACGATTCCGATGCGTACGGCGGTGCGCGGGGTACAGCAGCCGCTCCCGCCGCTCGTCGTGACCGAGGCGCCGCCAGAGACCTGCCCCCCGGGGCCCGGAAACGTCCCGACCGCCGCCTCCACGCCATGGACGGTCTCCGCCTCGTCGCCGCCCTGATGGTGGTCGTGCTTCTTCACCGTGTTCCTGCTGGTGATGGTCGCGATCGCGCTCGCGGCGGCTGATCCGGTGCGGGGGAAGCTGGTGACGGCGGGGGCGGTGACGTATCCGCTCTATCTCATGCACTGAGTCGCCGGACGACGGTGATCAATCGGCTCCAGGATGCCGTGGACGCCCGGGTGCTGGTCGTGGTGGTGATCGGCGGGTTTGTGCTGCTCAGTTGGGTGGTCCATCGGTTGGTGGAGCGGCTGGTGGCGAGGGTGTCGAAGCGGGGGTTGGACACGTCGTTCACGCGGTTGTCGGAATGCGTGGCAGGCGGGCTGAGTCCGTTCACAGGCTGGGTTTTTTCTCGAACGGCCGTACCAGGTAAGTTCACGTGTGCATACGGTTGTTGACGGTGCGCGTGCGACGGGGGTTGCGGTATGGCGGGGCATCGGCCGGCGGATTGGCACGTCCTCGACTTGGACAAGGATCCGACGCCGGGGGATCCGGACCGGGTCCGGAGTCTGGCCAGGACGCTGCATGACTTCGCCGACGACGTCTCCGACGCGCTCCGCCTCGTGAAGGGCATGTCGGACGAGGACACCCTGCTGCAGTGGGCCGGCAAGTCGGCGGAGGTCTTCAAGGACGAGTTCGGCGGGGTTCCGAAGAACCTGAAGAAGCTGAAGAAGTCCTACGAGTTGTGCGGGAACGCGCTCGCGGATTTCTGGCCGAAGCTGGAGCGTGCCCAGGCCCTTGCTGACAAGGCGCTCGCCAAGGCGCGTGAGGCGCAGGCGAATCTGTCCTCGGCCAAATCCCGTCTTTCCTCGGCCGATTCGTGGGTGACCCGGGCGAGCAAGGAAGCCGACAAGTACAAGGACGATCCCACCGGCAGCAAGTCCGATGCGGACAAGCCCGACGAGTCCAAGGTCAGGGCCGCCACCCGGGATGCCCAGCACGCCAAGTCCGCGCAGAGCAGCGCCCAGTCGGACGTCGACAGTGCGCAGGATGCCCTGGACGCGGCGAAGAAGATGGCCGCCGACGCCCGCAAGATGCGTGAGGACGCCGCCCGCGAGGCCAAGACGAAGATCGACGAGGCTTCCGACGCCGGGATCCAGAACCGGTCCTGGTGGGAAGAGGTCGGGGACTGGTTCACCGACAACTGGGACAACATCGTCACCGTCTGCAAGGTCGTCGTCGCGGTCGTCGGTATCGTCGCGATGATCATCGGTGGTCCGATCCTCGGCGCGATCCTGCTGATCGCGGCGCTCGTGGTGCTCGCGGACACGCTCTACAAATACTCCAAGGGCCAAGCCGGCTTGATGGACGTCGCCTTCGCCGCGCTGGACTGCATACCCGGCGGCAAGGGCATCACCACACTCGGTGGGCTCGCCAAGGGCGCGAAGTCGCTGGGCAAAGCCGGGCTCAAGGGTATGGCCAAGGGGCTCAGGAACGGACTGCGTCGGGAGGCCGACGACGCTCTGTCCAAGAGCAAGCCCATGGAGGGCCGTTGCAAGAACGGCGATCCCATCGACATGGTCTCCGGCGAGATGCTCATGGAGCACACCGATGTCGAGCTGCCCGGCCTGCTTCCGTTGATTCTGCGGCGTACCCATGTGTCGACCTATGCCTCGGGACAATGGTTCGGCCCCTCTTGGGCGTCGACGTTGGACGAACGCCTGGAACTCGACGGTGAGGGGGTTCTCTTCGCCGCGGAGGACGGGATGGTGCTCGTCTACTCCGTCCCGGCACCGGGTACCTCGGTCCTGCCTCTCGAGGGGCCGCGCCGCCCCCTCGACTGGGACGGCGGGCCGGGCGCTCCGCTGCGGATCACGGATCCCCTCACGGGGTGGACGCGACACTTCGCGGCACCGCAGGAGCAGCCCGTCGGCGCGGAGGCCTTCACGCTGCCTCTCGTTGCTCTGTCCGACCGCAACGGCCATCACATCGTGATCGACCGGGATGCGCACGGCACCCCCACCGGCGTACGTCACTCCGGCGGATATCACCTACACGTCGACACCGAAGGCGAGCGCATCACGCGACTGCGCCTGCGTGATCCCGATGCCGGCCCCGAGGGCGTCACTCTCGTCCGCTTCGGCTACAGCCCCGACGGCAATCTCTCGGAGATCTACAACTCGAGCGGTCTGCCGTACCGGCTGACCTACGACGACCGGGAACGCATCACCTCGTGGACGGACCGCAACGGGTCCTGGTACCGCTACGCCTACGACGAGCACGACCGTTGCGTACGAGGCGAAGGAGCCGACGGCTTCCTCAGCTGCACCATCAGGTACGACACGGACGCTCGCGAGACGCGGTACACCAACTCGCTCGGTCACAGCACGCTCCACCGTTACAACGACCTGCTCCAGCGAACGGAATTCATCGACGCGCTGGGCCGCACGATCCGGACCGAATGGAATCGGTACAACCAACTGGTCTGCCGCACCGACGCGTTGGGCCGCACCACCACGTTCGAGTACGACGCACGTGGCAACCTCGTCACCATCGTCCGTCCCGACGGACACCGGACCACCGCGGAGTACGACGAACTTGATCTGCCGACCCGGGTGGTCGAGGCCGATGGAGCCGTCTGGCAGCAGACGTTCGACGAACGGGGCAACCGCCTGAGGATCGTCGACCCGGCGGGTAACCCACGCCACTACAGCTACGACGAGCAGGGGCGCCCCACAGCGGTGACCGACGCACTCGGCCACGTGATCCGTACCGAGTGCAACGCGGCGGGGCTCTCGGTCGGGGAGACCGACGCCCTCGGTCACACGACCACAGCCGAACGCGATGCGTTCGGCCGCATCATCAGGGTCGTCAACGCGGCGGGCGGCGTGGAGCACATGGGCTGGACCGTCGAGGGAGCGCCGGCGTGGCGTATCGCCGCCGACGGCAGCCGGGAGAGCTGGGAGTGGGACGGGGAGGGCAACCCCGTCGCGCACGTCGACAGGACCGGCAGCCGATCCGCCGTCACGACGGGACACTTCCACCAGCCCAGCAGCCGCGTCGACCGCTCCGGCATCGAGTACCGCTTCACCTACGACACCGAGGTGAACCTCACCCGAGTGACAAACCCGCAGGGCCGGAGCTGGGAGTACGTCTACGACGCGACCAACCGCCTGTGCTCCGAAACGGACTTCGAGGGACGCACGCTCACCTACAGCTATGACGAGGCGGGCCGCCTGATCGCCCGCACCAATGGCTCGGGCGAGGAGATCGTCTTCGTCCGGGACGTGCTGGGCCGAGCGGTCGAACAGCGCACAGGCGATCACGAGACGCGCTTCACCTACGACCCCGCGGGACGTCTGCTGCGGGCCGTGAGCCCCGAGAGCACGCTGGAGAGCTCCTACAACGCCGCCGGGCGCCTGGTGCGGGAGGTCCTCGACGGCGCCGAGACGACCTACGCCTACGACGTCCTCGGGCGCCGTACCGAGCGCCGCACCCCCAGCGGGACGGTCTCGACCTGGACGTACGACGCCGCAGGGCGCCCGGCGTCGCTGGATGCGGCAGGGCACACGGTGACCTTCGCCTACGACGCCCTGGGGAGGGAGCTGTCCCGGGCGTTCGGAGCCTTCGCGACGCTCACCCAGGCATGGGACGCCATGGGCCGCCTGACCGGACAGCAGGTACGCGGCACCCACGGGTCCGACGAGACCCTTCTCCAGGAGCGGTCGTACGCCTACCGTCCGGACGGCCTGCTGTCGGAGATCACCGAACTCACCACAGGTCGGCGCACGTTCGACCTCGACCCGGCTGGACGTGTCACGGCGGTCCGCGCCCATAGCTGGACCGAGAGTTATGCGTACGACGTCCTCGGCAACGTCCGTGAGTCGACCGGGCCCTCCGTCGGCGATGGGCCGACGGTGCGTGAATACACAGGTACGAGGCTTGTGCGGTCCGGCCGGACGACGTACGAGTACGACGGGCAGGGGCGCCCCGTCCGGACGGTGAAGCGGCTGCTCAACGGGCAGAAGCGGGTCGCCTCCTTCGCCTGGGACGCACAGGACCGGCTCACGGCGACCGTCACGCCGGAGGGCGACCGGTGGCGGTACCGGTACGACCCCACCGGCCGCCGCTCGGCCAAGGCGCGGCTGGGCCCCGGCGGCGAGGTGATCGAGGAGACCCGGTTCACCTGGGACGGCACCCGGGTCGCCGAACAGGTCACCAAGGATGGTGGGGCGACGGCCTGGGACTACTTCTCCGGCACTCATCGCCCGCTGACACAGATCCACCGGGATGCCGACGGGGTCCGGTTCCACGGGGTCGTGACGGACACGGTGGGAACACCGACCGAACTCGTCGACACCTCGGGAGAGCTGGCCTGGCACCGGCGGACGGAGCTGTGGGGGAGGGAACGGGCGCAGGACTCATCCGCAGGGATGTCGGACACGACGGTGGATTGCCCGCTGCGGTTCCCGGGACAGTACGCCGACGCCGAGACCGGCCTGCACTACAACTACGCGCGCTACTACGACCCGGACAACGCCCGCTACTTCACCCCCGACCCGCTGGGCATCGCTCCGCAGCCGAATCACTACGGGTACGTTCCTCACCCCTTCTCGTTCATCGACCCGCTCGGTCTGGAGCGGATGCGCGGTGCGGGGGGCCGGTGGGTGCGGGATCCGGACGCTCCGGAAACGCGGCACAACCGTTCCTCGGAATACCCGCACGGCTACGACATCGAGACGCACGAGGACATGGTCACGCGCTTCACGGACGAGGGGCGGGCCGCGGGCGGATGGCCGCTCGACGCGAGCGGCAACCGGATTCCCAGGGACCAGCTCACCTGGCGCAACAACGCGGGCGAAATCATTCCCGGGGATTCCGACATCCTCACCTACGACCACAAACCGCGTGTGGTCGAGCACTGGAATGAAACGGGATATAACACCGATTATGCGGAGCGCTCGACTTGGTACAATGACACGACTGATATGGAGCCGATGACCAGGGCCGACAACGGCCGTGATGGCCAGCGTGCTCCGAATTACCGCCAGGACACCGGCCCGAACTATTCGTGCAGAGGCGCTTAAAGGGAGGAAGACATGGATCCGGCTGCCGTCGTGGCGGGTTTTCCGGGGGTTGAGGAGTTTCCAGGAATCTCCGATGCCTGGCACTGGTCGCCCGTCCAGGGGCTGGACTTCGCTGCGGCCCTGAGTGCGGACGGTCGACACCTCTTCCAGGTGAACGCCCGTGACACGTACGACGAAGACCTCGTGCGTGCGCTGCTCGTGACCGCACGTGAGAACAGCTCCCGGCTGCTGGCCGACGGCACGCTGCTCGGCGTGCTGCCCGGATTCAGTCACCCCGGCCGGGATTTTGACGTCGTCGCGGCGGCACGTCCCGGCGTGCATCGGTATCACGAGGTGCAGCAGCCCGAACTTCAGCAGGTCACATGGGCCGTGTTTCCCGGATATGCGTGTGAATTCGCGAGCTCGGACCGTTATTCCCTCGAAGATGCCCGGGAGAGTTTCATCAGGTTCCTCTCCCCGGCCGACCTCGGCCGAAAGTCTGTGCCCTTCCTCAGGCTTTGGTACGACAACACGGTGACCAAGGGCGGGACGAACGGACCGGACGGAATTCTCGCACTACCGAAGACACTGCAGCGGGAGATCAAGCTGCTCGAGGGCGCTCCGGGAAGTTTCGTCCGGTTCGAGAACTTCCGCGGGCAGATCTTCCGGGCCGAATGGGACGCGGAACGAACGTGGACCCTGCTGGAGGAGTCCGAGAGCGCCGCACCGCGTCCGGTCGAACTCGCCGACCTGCTGGCCTTCGCGGAGAAGTCCCTGCATGACTGAGCCACGACTACGTGTCTCGGACGAGGACGGCGAAACCTGGGACGACCCGTCCGAGGACCAGATCCAACGGCTCTACGCAGGGCTCAACCTGCGCCGCCGGTTCCTGGTCCTGGACCGGCTCGACGTACCGGAGGCCGAAGTCGGCCGGCACTACCTGCAGCTCGCGCTCAACGACGACCTCACCATGGTGATCGAGTACCGGCAGGGGAGCGCCGCAACGCACTATCGTGCCGACGTGCCCTTGCCGTCGGACCAGGGAGGCGAGGAGATCGCCCTCCCGGTTCTGCTCGGTTGGGCGTCCGGTCGCCCGGGGTGGAGCGAGGGGCTGTCCTGGGTGCGGTGGGACACGGCACGGGAGTGCCCGTGGGGTGCGTAGGACACCGCCGGGGTCTCCTCGCCGTGTATCGACCGCTGCCGAGCATGACCGAGTTCCGGACCCTCTCCCTGGACGAGTACGCCCCGCCGCGGGCTGATCCGCCGGCTGCGCACCGGGGCGCCGGAAGACCTGCCGGAGCCGTTCGGAGCCGAGTGGGTCCAGGAGCTCCGGTCTTCAGCAGTCGCGTCGCCGGGCTGCTGGCGGATGACCTGTCGGCGTTCGAGGACCGGCGCAGGTCCACGCAGTCGACGACCTTCTCCACGAGGTGGAGGACATACTCGGGCTCGTCTGTCCGAGATGGACACCCGGGACGCCTGCGGTGAGGACCTGACCCGCGCGGTGCTCTCCTTCGCGCGCGAGGATGAGCGGGGAGCTGCTCCAGGAAGGTCGGCCTCTCGTCTCCGTCGAGGGATTCAGCGCACCGGGCCACGCCTTCGACACCGCCGCCGCAACCTGAAGATGCGCTACGACAATCCCCGCATCGGGTGTGGGAGCGCGAACGCGAACCTCCACGCCGCCACGTGAGACCTCCCGGCGTACGGGCCCTGATCAAGACCGCAAAGAGCTGGTCCTGCGGCGAGGGAAGTGCGAAACCGCAGGGAATCGCCCGACCGGGAAGCCGCCCGCGTTTGACCTGCGTCACTCTCGGGGTATTGTCTCCGGCTCGATTGGCCAGTCGCCTGCCCCATATGGCAGACTGTCCGAGTTGCTCGGTCGAGTGTTGATGCTGCGCGCCTCCCGCCGGGAGGACCGGAAGCGAGTCCCACAGTACTCGTCGCCCTAACTGCCTTGTGGCAGCGCTGGGGCGGACGTACGGGAATCTTTCGGGAAGCAAGGTACGGCACAGGCCAGGCACCCGGTGGACCTTTCGTCCTCGGCTTGCGGTTCCGGAAGGGCCGTGCTCCCAGACAAGGAGTGCTCGAACAAGGGGCCTCTGTGTCAGTACGAGCGCGACACACCCGACCGCGTGGGTCGGAGAGCGGAAGACAGGAACACCGGGTTCCAGAGCGTTAAACGAGACAAAGGACTACTGAGTAGCCATGGCGGGACAGAAGATCCGCATCCGGCTCAAGGCCTACGACCACGAGGTCATCGACAGCTCGGCGAAGAAGATCGTCGAGACGGTGACGCGTACTGGTGCGTCGGTCGCGGGCCCGGTGCCGCTGCCCACTGAGAAGAACGTGTACTGCGTCATCAAGTCGCCGCACAAGTACAAGGACTCGCGCGAGCACTTCGAGATGCGCACGCACAAGCGCCTGATCGACATTCTCGACCCGACGCCCAAGACCGTTGACTCTTTGATGCGACTCGACCTCCCGGCCGGTGTCGACATCGAGATCAAGCTCTAGGGATCGGTGATCTGAGAATGGCTAAGCAGATCAAGGGCATCCTGGGCGAGAAGCTCGGCATGACGCAGGTGTGGGACGAGAACAACCGCGTTGTTCCCGTCACCGTCGTCAAGGCCGGCCCCAATGTCGTCACCCAGGTCCGCACGAACGACGTCGACGGCTACGAGTCCGTCCAGATCGCGTTCGGCGAGATCGACCCGCGCAAGGTGAACAAGCCCCTCAAGGGCCACTTCGCCAAGGCCGACGTCACTCCCCGCCGCCACCTCGTCGAGATCCGTACCGCTGACGCCAGCGAGTACACCCTCGGCCAGGAGATCACCGCTGAGGTGTTCGAGGCCGGCATCAAGGTCGACGTGACCGGCAAGAGCAAGGGCAAGGGCTTCGCCGGTGTCATGAAGCGTCACAACTTCAAGGGCCTCGGCGCCGGACACGGCACCCAGCGCAAGCACCGCTCGCCCGGTTCCATCGGTGGCTGCGCCACCCCGGGCCGCGTGTTCAAGGGCCTCCGCATGGCGGGTCGCATGGGCAACGAGCGGGTCACCACCCAGAACCTGACCGTCCACGCCGTTGACGCGGAGAAGGGTCTGCTGCTCATCAAGGGCGCTGTCCCCGGTCCGAACGGCGGCCTCGTCCTGGTCCGCACCGCGGCCAAGGGGGCCTGAGGTACCGATGAGCACTGTTGACATCCTTTCGCCTGCCGGCGAGAAGACCGGAAGCGTCGAACTCCCCGCGGAGATCTTCGGCGTGGAGAAGATCAGCATCCCGCTGATCCACCAGGTCGTCGTTGCGCAGAACGCGGCTGCCCGCCAGGGCACGCACAAGACCAAGCGTCGCGGTGAAGTCCGTGGTGGCGGCAAGAAGCCGTACCGCCAGAAGGGCACCGGCCGCGCCCGTCAGGGCTCGACCCGCGCCCCGCAGTTCGCCGGCGGTGGCGTCGTCCACGGCCCGCAGCCGCGTGACTACTCGCAGCGGACCCCGAAGAAGATGAAGGCCGCGGCCCTGCGCCACGCCCTCACCGACCGGGCCCGCAACAACCGCATCCACGTCGTCACCGGCGTGATCGAGGGCGACTCCCCGTCCACGAAGGCCGCTCGCACGCTGTTCGGCAAGATCTCGGAGCGCAAGAACCTGCTCCTGGTCGTCGACCGCGCCGACGAGGCCGCGTGGCTGTCCGCCCGCAACCTGCCCCAGGTGCACATCCTGGAGCCGGGCCAGCTGAACACGTACGACGTGATCGTCTCGGACGACGTGGTCTTCACCCAGGCCGCTTTCGAGTCCTTCGTCGCCGGCCCGCAGGCCAACGACACCGAAGGGAGCGAGGCCTGATGGCTACGCGTCACCCGAGCATTGCCTCCAAGGCTGCGAAGGCCGCCAAGGCCGCGCGCGTCGCCAAGGCGCGTCGCCACGAGGCCGAGGGCAAGAACACCGTCGTCACCGCGCCCAGCAAGGCGTACACGGACCCCCGTGACGTGCTGCTGAAGCCGGTCGTGTCGGAGAAGAGCTACGCGCTCCTCGACGAGAACAAGTACACGTTCATCGTCGACCCCAACGCCAACAAGACCCAGATCAAGCAGGCCGTCCAGGCGGTCTTCTCGGTCAAGGTCACCGGGGTCAACACGATCAACCGCCAGGGCAAGCGCAAGCGGACCCGCACCGGTTTCGGCCAGCGTGCCGGCACCAAGCGCGCGATCGTGACCCTTGCTGAGGGCGACCGTATCGACATCTTCGGCGGTCCGACCGCCTAAGGGCGGTCTGGATCGTCCGATATCGGACGAGGACTGAGAAATGGGAATCCGCAAGTACAAGCCGACTACGCCGGGCCGTCGCGGCTCCAGCGTCGCCGACTTCGTCGAGGTCACGCGGTCCACGCCGGAGAAGTCGCTGGTTCGCCCCCTGCACAGCAAGGGCGGCCGTAACAATTCCGGTCGTGTGACCGTCCGCCACCAGGGCGGTGGCCACAAGCGCGCCTACCGAGTGATCGACTTCCGTCGTCACGACAAGGACGGCGTGCCGGCGAAGGTCGCGCACATCGAGTACGACCCCAACCGCACCGCGCGCATCGCGCTGCTGCACTACGCGGACGGCGAGAAGCGCTACATCCTCGCCCCCCGCAACCTGCAGCAGGGTGACCGCGTCGAGAACGGTCCCGGGGCCGACATCAAGCCGGGCAACAACCTGGCGCTCCGCAACATCCCAGTCGGTACCACGATCCACGCGATCGAGCTCCGTCCCGGTGGCGGCGCCAAGTTCGCCCGCTCCGCCGGTGCCTCGGTGCAGCTGCTCGCGAAGGAGGGCCAGATGGCCCACCTCCGCATGCCTTCCGGTGAGATCCGCCTGGTCGACGTGCGCTGCCGCGCCACCGTCGGCGAGGTCGGCAACGCCGAGCAGAGCAACATCAACTGGGGCAAGGCCGGCCGTAAGCGCTGGCTGGGCGTTCGCCCGACCGTTCGCGGTGTGGCGATGAACCCGGTTGACCACCCGCACGGTGGTGGTGAGGGCAAGACCTCCGGTGGTCGCCACCCGGTCTCCCCGTGGGGTCAGAAGGAGGGTCGTACTCGTTCGCCGAAGAAGGCTTCGAACAAGTACATCGTCCGCCGCCGCAAGACGAACAAGAAGCGCTAGGAGCGGGTTTAGATGCCGCGGAGTCTCAAGAAGGGGCCCTTCGTCGACGACCACCTGATCAAGAAGGTGGACGCCCAGAACGAAGCTGGCACCAAGAACGTCATCAAGACCTGGTCCCGTCGCTCCATGATCGTGCCGGCCATGCTCGGCCACACGCTCGCGGTGCACAACGGCAAGACCCACATCCCGGTGTTCGTCACCGAGTCGATGGTCGGTCACAAGCTCGGCGAGTTCTCGCCGACTCGTACCTTCCGGGGTCACGTCAAGGACGACCGGAAGTCGAAGCGCCGCTAGTAGCGGATCGCATTCAGACACGTAAGTAACTGAGAGGGACAACCATGGAAGCCAGGGCCCAGGCGCGGTACATCCGCGTTACGCCCATGAAGGCCCGCCGCGTGGTGGACCTTATCCGTGGCATGGATGCCACGGAGGCTCAGGCTGTTCTGCGATTCGCTCCGCAGGCAGCCTCAGTGCCGGTCGGCAAGGTGCTCGACAGCGCCATCGCCAACGCCGCGCACAACTACGACCACACCGACGCCGACAGCCTCGTCATCTCCGAGGCGTACGTCGACGAGGGTCCGACCCTGAAGCGGTTCCGTCCGCGCGCCCAGGGCCGTGCCTACCGGATCCGCAAGCGGACCAGCCACATCACCGTGGTCGTCAGCAGCAAGGAAGGAACCCGGTAATGGGCCAGAAGGTAAACCCGCACGGGTTCCGGCTCGGTGTCACCACGGACTTCAAGTCCCGGTGGTACGCCGACAAGCTGTACAAGGACTACGTCAAGGAAGACGTCGCCATCCGTCGGATGATGACGTCCGGCATGGAGCGCGCCGGCATCTCGAAGGTGGAGATCGAGCGCACCCGTGACCGTGTGCGTGTGGACATCCACACCGCGCGTCCGGGCATCGTCATCGGCCGCCGTGGCGCCGAGGCCGACCGCATCCGCGGTGACCTCGAGAAGCTCACGGGCAAGCAGGTCCAGCTGAACATCCTCGAGGTCAAGAACCCCGAGACGGACGCTCAGCTGGTTGCTCAGGCCGTTGCCGAGCAGCTCTCCTCCCGCGTCTCCTTCCGTCGGGCCATGCGTAAGAGCATGCAGTCCGCCATGAAGGCCGGCGCCAAGGGCATCAAGATCCAGTGCGGCGGCCGCCTCGGTGGCGCCGAGATGTCCCGCTCGGAGTTCTACCGCGAGGGCCGTGTGCCCCTGCACACGCTCCGCGCGAACGTGGACTATGGCTTCTTCGAGGCCAAGACGACCTTCGGCCGCATCGGTGTGAAGGTCTGGATCTACAAGGGCGATGTCAAGAACATCGCCGAGGTCCGCGCCGAGAACGCCGCAGCCCGCGCCGGCAACCGCCCGGCCCGTGGTGGCGGCGGCGCCGACCGCCCGGCCCGTGGTGGCCGTGGTGGCGAGCGTGGCGGTCGCGGTCGTAAGCCGCAGCAGGCTCCCGCTGCCGAGGCCCCCAAGGCCGAGGCTCCGGCGGCTGCCGCTCCGGCTGAGAGCACCGGAACGGAGGCCTGACCGACATGCTGATCCCCCGTAGGGTCAAGCACCGCAAGCAGCACCACCCGAAGCGCCGTGGTCAGGCCAAGGGCGGTACGACGGTCTCGTTCGGCGAGTACGGCATTCAGGCCCTCACGCCGGCGTACGTGACCAACCGCCAGATCGAGGCGGCCCGTATCGCGATGACCCGCCACATCAAGCGTGGTGGCAAGGTCTGGATCAACATCTACCCGGACCGCCCGCTCACGAAGAAGCCTGCCGAGACCCGCATGGGTTCCGGTAAGGGTTCTCCCGAGTGGTGGATCGCGAACGTGCACCCGGGCCGGGTCATGTTCGAACTGTCCTACCCCAACGAGAAGATCGCCCGTGAGGCCCTGACTCGCGCAGCCCACAAGCTGCCGATGAAGTGCCGGATCGTCAAGCGCGAGGCAGGTGAAGCGTGATGTCGGCCGGTACCAAGGCGTCCGAGCTGCGCGAACTGGGTGACGAGGAGCTTCTCAACAAGCTCCGCGAAGCCAAGGAAGAGCTGTTCAACCTCCGCTTCCAGGCGGCGACGGGTCAGCTCGAGAACCACGGTCGGCTGAAGGCCGTCCGTAAGGACATCGCGCGGATCTACACCCTGATGCGTGAGCGCGAGCTGGGCATCGAGACGGTGGAGAGCGCCTGATGAGTGAGAGCAACGTGACTGAGCAGACTGCAGAGGCCCGCGGCTTCCGCAAGACCCGTGAGGGTCTCGTCGTCAGCGACAAGATGGACAAGACCGTCGTCGTCGCCGTCGAGGACCGCGTCAAGCACGCGCTGTACGGCAAGGTCATCCGCCGTACCAACAAGCTCAAGGCGCACGACGAGCAGAACGCTGCCGGCGTCGGCGACCGGGTCCTCCTCGCGGAGACCCGCCCGCTGTCGGCGACCAAGCGCTGGCGCATCGTCGAGATCCTCGAGAAGGCCAAGTAATTTCCTGCGGGGGTAATCCCGCAGGTCAGTTCCGCCAGGCTCGGCAGGGGTTCCGTCACGGAACCCCTGCCGGGAACCGGCAGACAAACAGGAGATAGACGTGATCCAGCAGGAGTCGCGACTGCGTGTCGCCGACAACACTGGTGCGAAGGAAATCCTTTGCATCCGTGTGCTCGGTGGCTCCGGTCGCCGCTACGCGGGCATCGGTGACGTCATCGTCGCCACCGTCAAGGACGCGATCCCCGGCGGCAACGTGAAGAAGGGTGACGTCATCAAGGCGGTCATCGTTCGCACCGTCAAGGAGCGCCGCCGTCCCGACGGCTCGTACATCCGCTTCGACGAGAACGCCGCTGTCATTCTCAAGAACGACGGCGACCCTCGTGGCACCCGTATCTTCGGCCCGGTCGGCCGGGAGCTGCGCGAGAAGAAGTTCATGAAGATCATCTCGCTCGCGCCGGAGGTGCTGTAAGCATGAAGATCAAGAAGGGCGACCTGGTTCAGGTCATCACCGGTAAGGACAAGGGCAAGCAGGGCAAGGTCATTGCCGCTTACCCGAGCGACGAGCGCGTCCTGGTCGAGGGTGTCAACCGGGTCAAGAAGCACACCAAGGCCGGCCCGACCGCCAAGGGTTCGCAGGCCGGTGGCATCGTCACGACCGAGGCGCCGATCCACGTCTCCAACGTCCAGCTGGTCGTTGAGAAGGACGGCAACAAGGTCGTCACGCGTGTCGGTTACCGCTTCGACGACGAGGGCAACAAGGTTCGCGTTGCCAAGCGGACTGGTGAGGACATCTGATGGCTACCACCACGACTCCGCGTCTCAAGACGAAGTACCGCGAGGAGATCGCGGGCAAGCTGCGTGAGGAGTTCTCCTACGAGAACGTCATGCAGATCCCCGGCCTCGTCAAGATCGTGGTCAACATGGGTGTGGGCGACGCCGCCCGCGACTCCAAGCTGATCGAGGGCGCCATCCGCGACCTCACCACGATCACCGGTCAGAAGCCGGCCGTCACCAAGGCCCGCAAGTCCATCGCGCAGTTCAAGCTGCGCGAGGGTCAGCCGATCGGTGCCCACGTCACGCTCCGTGGCGACCGCATGTGGGAGTTCCTGGACCGCACCCTGTCGCTCGCGCTTCCGCGCATCCGCGACTTCCGTGGTCTGTCCCCCAAGCAGTTCGACGGCCGTGGCAACTACACCTTCGGTCTCACGGAGCAGGTCATGTTCCACGAGATCGACCAGGACAAGATCGACCGTACCCGGGGTATGGACATCACCGTGGTGACCACGGCGACCAACGACGCTGAGGGCCGCGCTCTCCTTCGTCACCTCGGCTTCCCCTTCAAGGAGGCGTGAGCGAGATGGCGAAGAAGGCTCTGATTGCCAAGGCTGCTCGCAAGCCCAAGTTCGGTGTTCGTGGCTACACGCGCTGCCAGCGCTGCGGCCGTCCGCACTCCGTGTACCGCAAGTTCGGCCTGTGCCGCGTGTGCCTTCGTGAGATGGCTCACCGTGGCGAGCTGCCGGGCGTGACCAAGAGCTCCTGGTAGTCCCCCCTTTAGGGACTCCAAGGGCTCTCGGTAAGCACTGGGCGTGTCAGGCGCCCTGCTCTCCATGGCTTAGGCTAGGAGGGTTGGGCGCCTGACGGTAGCCCGTACGACTTACTACGCCGTAGGTCCACCGCACCGCACCCGCCTCGTCTCGGATCGAGGAGAGGGATGGCGCACCAGGAAACCCCGGCGAGAGAGGCCGAAGGCCAATTCATGACCATGACTGATCCGATCGCAGACATGCTTACGCGTCTGCGGAACGCGAACTCGGCGTACCACGACTCTGTGACGATGCCGGCGTCCAAGATCAAGTCTCACATCGCGGAGATCCTCCAGCAGGAGGGCTTCATCACGGGCTGGAAGGTCGAGGACGCCGAGGTCGGCAAGAACCTCGTCCTCGAGCTGAAGTTCGGCCCGAACCGTGAGCGCTCCATCGCGGGCATCAAGCGGATCTCCAAGCCCGGTCTCCGGGTTTACGCGAAGTCCACCTCCCTGCCCAAGGTGCTGGGTGGCCTCGGCGTGGCGATCATCTCCACGTCCCACGGGCTCCTCACCGACAAGCAGGCCGGCAAGAAGGGCGTAGGCGGAGAAGTTCTCGCCTACGTCTGGTAGCGGAAGGGAACGGAAGAAGCTATGTCGCGTATTGGCAAGCTCCCCATCACGGTTCCCGCCGGCGTGGACGTCACCATCGACGGCCAGACGGTCTCGGTGAAGGGCCCCAAGGGATCCCTGAGCCACACCGTCGTTTCGCCGATCGAGATCGCCAAGGGTGAGGACGGCGTCCTGAACGTCACCCGCCCCAACGACGAGCGTCAGAGCAAGGCCCTGCACGGCCTGTCCCGCACGCTGGTGGCGAACATGATCACCGGCGTGACCCAGGGTTACGTGAAGAAGCTCGAGATCAGCGGTGTCGGTTACCGCGTTACGGCCAAGGGATCGAACCTCGAGTTCGCTCTGGGCTACAGCCACCCGATCACCGTCGAAGCCCCCGAGGGCATCACCTTCAAGGTTGAGAACCCGACCCGTTTCTCGGTCGAGGGCATCGACAAGCAGAAGGTCGGCGAGGTTGCGGCCAACATCCGCAAGCTGCGCAAGCCCGACCCGTACAAGGCCAAGGGCGTCAAGTACGAGGGCGAAGTCATCCGCCGCAAGGTCGGAAAGGCGGGTAAGTAAGCCATGGCATACGGACAGAAGATCCTTAAGGGCGACGCCTACAAGCGCGCCGCGATCAAGCGCCGTCACATTCGTATCCGCAAGCACATCTCGGGTACGGCTGAGCGGCCGCGTCTCGTTGTGACGCGCTCGAACCGCCACATCGTGGCCCAGGTCATCGACGACATCAAGGGTCACACCCTGGCGTCGGCGTCGACCCTGGACACCTCGATCCGCGGTGCCGAGGGCGACAAGTCCGCGCAGGCGAAGTCGGTCGGCGCCCTGGTCGCCGAGCGCGCCAAGGCTGCGGGCGTCGAGGCTGTCGTATTCGACCGTGGTGGCAACCAGTACGCCGGGCGCATTGCCGCCCTGGCGGACGCCGCCCGCGAAGCCGGGCTCAAGTTCTGAGCCGCTTCCGTAGCTAGCGGAAACAGAGAGAGGTAATTCCAATGGCTGGACCCCAGCGCCGCGGTGGCGGTGCCGGTGGCGGCGAGCGGCGGGACCGGAAGGGCCGTGACGGCGGCGCAGCTGCCGCCGAGAAGACCGCTTACGTTGAGCGCGTTGTCGCGATCAACCGTGTCGCCAAGGTTGTGAAGGGTGGTCGTCGCTTCAGCTTCACTGCGCTCGTCGTAGTGGGCGATGGCGATGGCACCGTCGGTGTCGGTTACGGCAAGGCCAAGGAGGTGCCGGCCGCGATCGCCAAGGGTGTTGAAGAGGCCAAGAAGCACTTCTTCAAGGTCCCCCGTATCCAGGGCACCATCCCGCACCCGATCACGGGCGAGAAGGCCGCGGGCGTCGTCCTGCTCAAGCCTGCTTCCCCCGGTACCGGCGTTATCGCCGGTGGCCCGGTGCGTGCCGTGCTCGAGTGCGCCGGCGTTCACGACATCCTGTCGAAGTCGCTCGGCTCGTCGAACGCGATCAACATCGTGCACGCGACCGTGGAGGCCCTCAAGGGTCTGCAGCGTCCCGAGGAGATCGCGGCTCGCCGTGGTCTGCCCCTCGAGGACGTCGCTCCCGCGGCTCTGCTGCGTGCGCGTGCCGGGGCTGGTGCTGCGTAATGGCACAGCTCAAGATCACGCAGACGAAGTCGTACATCGGCAGCAAGCAGAACCACCGTGACACCCTGCGTTCCCTTGGTCTCAAGGGCATCAACACGCAGGTCGTCAAGGAGGATCGTCCCGAGTTCCGCGGCATGGTGCACACCGTCCGCCACCTCGTGACGGTCGAGGAGGTCGACTGATCATGGCGGAGAACAACCCGCTCAAGATCCACAACCTCCGTCCCGCCCCGGGCGCCAAGACCGCCAAGACCCGTGTGGGTCGTGGTGAGGCGTCGAAGGGTAAGACGGCCGGTCGTGGTACCAAGGGCACGAAGGCCCGTTACCAGGTTCCGGAGCGCTTCGAGGGTGGGCAGATGCCCCTCCACATGCGTCTTCCGAAGCTCAAGGGCTTCAAGAACCCGTTCAAGGTCGAGTTCCAGGTCGTGAACCTCGACAAGCTGGCCGCCCTCTACCCCGAGGGTGGCGAGGTCACCGTCGAGGGTCTGGTGGCCAAGGGGGCCGTTCGCAAGAACAGCCTCGTCAAGGTCCTCGGTCAGGGAGAGATCACCGTGGCGCTGCAGGTGACGGTCGACGCCGTCTCCGGCTCCGCCAAGGAGAAGATCACCGCGGCCGGCGGCACCGTCACCGAGCTCGTCTGAACACCTCAGGCGTCTCGATGACTTGAGCGATCCCGACCGGGGATACCCCACAAATGGGGTATCCCCGGTTGGTCGTTCCTAGGGTGGCAGTCTCGCCGGTAAGGTGGCCTGCACTGCCAACTTTCACAGGGTGCTTCACCTGGGGCACCTTGAGCGGCAGTTGGCCGTTACGTATTCGTCTGTATCCGTCGAACCTCAAGACCGTCACCCTTGACGCAGTAGCGCGGGGGTCGCAGGAGGCACCGTGCTCACCGCGTTCGCCCGGGCGTTCAAGACGCCCGACCTGCGCAAGAAGCTGCTCTTCACGCTGGGCATCATCGTGGTGTACCGAGTGGGTACCCACGTTCCGATCCCCGGCGTCGACTACAAGTCCGTTCAGCAGTGCGTCGACGAGGCGTCCGCGAACCAGGGCCTCTTCGGTCTGGTCAACATGTTCAGCGGCGGAGCGCTGCTGCAGATCACCATCTTCGCGCTCGGGATCATGCCGTACATCACGGCGAGCATCATCCTTCAGCTGCTGACCGTGGTCATCCCGCGCCTGGAAGCCCTCAAGAAGGAGGGTCAGGCAGGTACCGCGAAGATCACGCAGTACACCCGCTACCTGACCGTGGCGCTCGCCATCCTTCAGGGCACGGGCCTCGTCGCCACCGCCCGCAGCGGTGCGCTGTTCTCCGGCTGCACCGCCGCGTCGTCCATCGTCCCGGACCGCTCGATCTTCTCCACGATCGTCATGGTCATCACCATGACCGCCGGTACGGCCGTCGTGATGTGGCTCGGTGAGCTCATCACCGACCGCGGTATCGGCAACGGCATGTCGATCCTGATGTTCATCTCGATCGCCGCCACCTTCCCGTCGGCGCTGTGGGCCATCAAGAAGCAGGGCACCCTGGCCGACGGCTGGATCGAGTTCGGCACCGTCGTCGCGGTCGGCCTGGTCATGGTCGGTCTGGTGGTCTTCGTCGAGCAGGCTCAGCGCCGTATCCCGGTTCAGTACGCGAAGCGGATGATCGGCCGCCGCGCCTACGGCGGGACGTCCACCTACATCCCGCTGAAGGTGAACCAGGCGGGTGTGATTCCCGTCATCTTCGCGTCGTCACTGCTGTACATCCCGGCTCTCATCGCGCAGTTCTCGAGCAGCGACTCCGGCTGGAAGACCTGGGTCACGCAGAATCTGACCAAGGGCGACCACCCGATTTACATCACCATGTACTTCTTGCTGATCGTTTTCTTCGCCTTCTTCTACGTCGCGATCTCCTTCAACCCCGAGGAAGTCGCCGACAACATGAAGAAGTATGGTGGCTTCATCCCGGGCATCCGGGCTGGCCGACCGACCGCTGAGTACCTCTCCTACGTACTCAACCGGATCACCTGGCCGGGTTCGCTGTACTTGGGTCTGATTGCTCTCGTCCCGACGATGGCGTTGGTTGGTTTCGGGGCAAACCAGAACTTCCCGTTCGGCGGGACCAGCATCCTGATCATCGTGGGTGTGGGTCTTGAGACGGTGAAGCAGATCGAGAGCCAGCTCCAGCAGCGCAATTACGAAGGGTTCCTCCGCTGATGCGAATCGTCCTCGTCGGGCCGCCTGGCGCCGGAAAGGGAACGCAGGCCACGCGCCTCGCCGAGAAACTGCGTGTCCCGCACATCTCCACGGGCGACCTGTTCCGCGCCAACATCAGCCAGCAGACGGACCTTGGCAAACTCGCGAAGTCCTACATGGACGCCGGCAATCTCGTCCCCGACGAGGTCACCATCGCGATGGCGAAGGACCGTATGGAACAGCCGGACGCCGTGAACGGCTTCCTGCTGGACGGCTTCCCGCGGAACGTCTCACAGGCCGAGGCGTTGGACGAGCTGCTCACCACCGAGGGCATCAAGCTGGACGCGGTGCTGGATCTGGAGGCCCCCGAGGAGGAGGTCGTCAAGCGGATCGCCGGTCGGCGCATCTGCCGTAACGACTCCTCGCACGTCTTCCACGTGACGTACAAGAAGCCGGCCAAGGAAGGCGTCTGCGACGTCTGCGGCGGCGAGCTGTACCAGCGGGACGACGACTCCGAGGCCACCGTCCGCACGCGGCTCGAGGTCTACCACACGCAGACCGAGCCGATCATCGACTACTACAAGTCGCAGGGCCTGGTCGTGACGATCGAGGCCATGGGTCCGGTGGACGAGGTCACCACTCGTGCGCTGGCCGGACTGAAGCGTGAGGGCGACGACCAGTAGTCGTCGTCCTGGTACGGCCGTGGAGTCCCGAGGGACTGCACGGCCGTACTGTTGTGTAGGTAACCGAACCAGCGAGTGACGGAGAGCGCAGGCCCCCCATGGTGCAGATCAAGACCCCCGAGCAGATCGCCAAGATGCGTGAGGCGGGACTGGTCGTCGCCGCCATCCACGCGGCCACGCGGGAGGCCGCTGTGCCAGGGGCGTCCACGAAGGACCTGGACGAGGTCGCGCGCAAGGTGCTCGCCGAGCACGGGGCGAAGTCGAACTTCCTGGGGTACGGCGGTTTCCCGGCGACGATCTGCACCTCCGTGAACGAGGTCGTGGTCCATGGCATCCCGTCCGAGGACGTGGTCCTGGCGGACGGCGACATCATCTCCATCGACTGCGGCGCGATCGTCGACGGCTGGCACGGAGACGCGGCCTACACGGCCTTCGTGGGGTCCGGTCACGCTCCGGAGCTCCTCGAACTGTCCCGGGTGACGGAAGAGTCCATGTGGGCCGGTATCGCCGCGATGAAGCAGGGCAACCGGCTGGTGGACGTATCGAAGGCCATCGAGACGTACATCCGCCGGCAGCCGAAGGCCGGCGGCGGGCGCTACGGGATCATCGAGGACTACGGCGGCCATGGCATCGGTACCGAGATGCACATGGACCCGCATCTGCTGAACTACGTCGACCGGCGGCGGGGGAAGGGGCCGAAGCTGGTTCCCGGGTTCTGCCTCGCGATCGAGCCGATGGTGTCGCTGGGGACGCCCAGGACCGAGGTCCTCTCCGACGACTGGACCGTCATCACGACCGACGGCACGTGGTCCTCGCACTGGGAGCACTCTGTCGCGTTGACCGTGGACGGTCCGCTGGTGCTCACGGCTCCCGACGGGGGTAAGGCGAAGTTGGCCGAGTACGGGGTTGTCGCCGCTCCGGATCCGCTGGCCTGAGCGCCTAGCGGGGAGGGCGGTTCTGTCGTCGCGCGACTGCGGGTGAGTCGTGGCTGATCGCGCAGTTCCTCGCGCCCCTGACGGGGCGCTCTTGCCCCCGCGTGCTTAAAGATCTCCCCTCCCGGGCATTCTTCCTCGATTCGTCTTTCCGGGTGTGCTGACGTAGACTGACTCGTCGGCTCTCGTGCACCCGCATGTCTGCATGCGCTCGCGCAGAGTCGATCAAGGTAGTCGATTCGAAGGGCGAAGCGTGGCCAAGAAGCAAGGTGCCATCGAGATCGAGGGCACTGTCGTCGAGTCTCTTCCGAACGCCATGTTCAAGGTCGAGCTCCAGAACGGCCACCAGGTCCTGGCTCACATCAGCGGCAAGATGCGTATGCACTACATCCGTATCCTCCCTGACGACCGGGTCGTGGTGGAGTTGTCTCCGTACGACCTGACGCGTGGCCGGATCGTCTACCGCTACAAGTAGATCTTGCCCGCATCCCGTTTCGGCGGGGTGGTGGCACTGACCCGGAGAACCTCACTAATGAAGGTCAAGCCGAGCGTCAAGAAGATCTGCGACAAGTGCAGGGTGATCCGCCGTCACGGTCGGGTCATGGTCATCTGCGAGAACCCGCGCCACAAGCAGCGCCAGGGCTGACGCACGACCTTTCCCTCTGCATCGATATCGCAGAGATTCGCGCGACGCGAGCTGAATTTGTTCATACGCAGAACCCAGGCACTCCGGTGTCTGACACCCCCGGTTCGGAGGCCGGGGACCCAGTTCGTACCTGGTACGGCGGCTGGGAACCGGTTCTGTGGAAGACCTCCGAAGATCACCAGGAGCCATTGAATGGCACGCGTTTCCGGTGTTGACATCCCGCGCGAAAAGCGCGTGGAGGTCGCCCTGACCTACGTGTTCGGTATTGGCCGTACTCTCTCCCAGCTGACGCTGGCCGAGACCGGCGTCGACCCGAACACCCGCGTTCGCGACCTCTCCGAGGAGCAGCTCGTCGCGATTCGTGAGTACGTCGACAACAACATCAAGACCGAGGGTGACCTCCGTCGCGAGGTCCAGGCCGACATTCGCCGCAAGGTGGAGATCGGCTGCTACCAGGGTCTCCGTCACCGTCGTGGTCTGCCCGTTCGCGGTCAGCGCACCAGCACGAACGCTCGTACCCGCAAGGGCCCGCGTCGCGCCATCGCCGGCAAGAAGAAGCCGGGCAAGAAGTAGTCCTCAGCGGACAACGCTTCATCAGCGGTCTTCGCTGTAGGACCGACCACCTCCCCGTAGGAGTTACTAGATGCCCCCCAAGGGTCGTCAGGGCGCTGCCAAGAAGGTGCGCCGCAAGGAAAAGAAGAACGTCGCTCATGGGCACGCCCACATCAAGAGCACGTTCAACAACACGATCGTCTCGATCACGGACCCCTCGGGCAACGTGATCTCCTGGGCCTCCGCCGGCCACGTCGGCTTCAAGGGCTCGCGCAAGTCCACCCCCTTCGCCGCGCAGATGGCCGCCGAGTCGGCCGCCCGCCGCGCGCAGGAGCACGGCATGCGCAAGGTTGACGTGTTCGTCAAGGGTCCCGGCTCCGGCCGTGAGACCGCGATCCGCTCCCTCCAGGCCACCGGCCTCGAGGTCGGCTCGATCCAGGACGTCACGCCGACCCCGCACAACGGCTGCCGTCCGCCCAAGCGCCGCCGCGTCTGACGCACGGCTGCTTGGTCTGAGGTTTTCGGGCGGTATGACTCTTCGGAGTCGTATCGCCCGTACCCTTGTAACAAATCAGGGCGTCAAATAGCGGGCGCCCCTGACAGAAGGAACGCACCATGCTGATCGCTCAGCGTCCCTCGTTGACCGAAGAGGTCGTCGACGAGTTCCGCTCCCGGTTCGTGATCGAGCCGCTGGAGCCGGGCTTCGGCTACACCCTCGGCAACTCCCTCCGCCGTACCCTCCTGTCGTCGATTCCCGGCGCTGCTGTCACCAGCATCCGCATCGACGGTGTCCTGCACGAGTTCACCACCGTGCCGGGCGTCAAGGAGGACGTCACCGACCTGATCCTCAACATCAAGCAGCTGGTCGTCTCCTCGGAGCACGACGAGCCGGTCGTGATGTACCTGCGCAAGCAGGGTCCGGGTCTGGTCACCGCCGCCGACATCGCGCCTCCGGCCGGTGTCGAGGTGCACAACCCCGACCTGGTCCTGGCCACGCTGAACGGCAAGGGCAAGCTGGAGATGGAGCTCACGGTCGAGCGTGGCCGTGGTTATGTCTCCGCCGTGCAGAACAAGCAGGTGGGCCAGGAGATCGGCCGTATTCCGGTCGACTCCATCTACTCGCCGGTTCTGAAGGTGACGTACAAGGTCGAGGCGACTCGTGTCGAGCAGCGGACCGACTTCGACAAGCTGATCGTCGATGTCGAGACCAAGCAGGCGATGCGTCCGCGTGACGCCATGGCCTCTGCCGGTAAGACGCTGGTCGAGCTGTTCGGTCTCGCCCGTGAGCTGAACATCGACGCCGAGGGCATCGACATGGGCCCGTCGCCCACGGACGCCGCCCTGGCCGCTGATCTGGCGCTGCCGATCGAGGAGCTGGAGCTCACCGTTCGGTCGTACAACTGCCTCAAGCGTGAGGGCATCCACTCCGTGGGTGAGCTCGTCGCCCGCTCCGAGGCCGACCTCCTGGACATCCGTAACTTCGGTGCGAAGTCCATCGACGAGGTCAAGGCGAAGCTGGCCGGCATGGGCCTGGCCCTCAAGGACAGCCCGCCCGGATTCGACCCGACCGCCGCCGCCGACGCCTTCGGTGCCGACGACGACGCGGACGCGGGTTTTGTGGAGACCGAGCAGTACTGATCGGTCATTGCCGGTGAGCATCCGCTCACCGGGTTCCTGACCCCGGTACCTGATACGGCCGGGGCAGACCAAGGAGAAAGAAATGCCGAAGCCCACCAAGGGTGCCCGTCTGGGCGGCAGTGCCGCGCACGAGAAGCTGCTTGTCGCGAACCTCGCGAAGGCGCTCTTCGAGCACGGCCGGATCACCACGACCGAGGCGAAGGCGCGCAAGCTGCGTCCCTACGCCGAGCGTCTGATCACCAAGGCGAAGAAGGGTGACCTTCACAACCGCCGCCAGGTGCTCCAGGTGATCACGGACAAGAGCGTCGTCCACACGCTCTTCACCGAGATCGGCCCGCGCTACGAGAACCGTCCGGGTGGCTACACCCGTATCACCAAGATCGGTAACCGCCGTGGCGACAACGCGCCCATGGCTGTCATCGAGCTGGTCGAGGCGCTGACGGTCGCGCAGGCTGCGACGGGTGAGGCCGAGGCTGCCACCAAGCGTGCCGCGAAGGACGCCGAGGCTGCTCCGGCTGCCGAGGAGACCAAGGTCGACACGGCCAAGGCCGACGAGTCCGAGGACGCCGCCGAGGAGTCCAAGGACGCCTGAGGCTCTGCCTCGCGTTGACAAAGCGGGCCCGTTCCTTTTCTGGAGCGGGCCCGCTTTCGTGTTCCTGAGAGGATCTCTGTGTGAGTGACGAAGTAGAGCCCGGGTTCGTGCGGGTGCGGATGGATCTGTCGTACGACGGGAGCGAGTTCTCCGGGTGGGCCAAGCAGGCCGGGGGGCGGCGGACCGTGCAGGGGGAGGTCGAGGACGCGCTGCGTACGGTGACCCGGTCCCAGGAGACGTACGAGCTGACCGTGGCCGGGCGGACCGATGCCGGGGTGCATGCGCGGGGGCAGGTCGTGCACGTCGATCTGCCTAGGGAGGTCTGGGGCGAGCATCACGACAAGTTGCTCAAGCGGCTCGCCGGGCGGCTGTCGAAGGATGTGCGGGTGTGGGCGCTGCGTGAGGCGCCCAGCGGTTTCAACGCCCGGTTCTCCGCTGTCTGGCGGCGGTACGCCTATCGCGTCACCGACAACCCGGGGGGCGTGGACCCGCTGCTGCGGAGTCATGTCCTGTGGCACGACTGGCCGCTCGACGTCGATGCGATGAACGAGGCCGCCGGGCGGCTCCTCGGGGAGCACGACTTCGCCGCCTACTGCAAGAAGCGGGAGGGTGCGACCACCATTCGTACGCTCCAGGAGCTGAGCCTGGTGCGAGGCGAGGACGGGATCATCACCGCCACGGTCCGGGCCGATGCCTTCTGCCACAACATGGTGCGCTCGCTGATCGGGGCGCTGCTGTTCGTGGGGGACGGGCACCGGGGGCCGGAGTGGCCGGGGAAGGTGCTGGCCGCGGGGGTCAGGGACTCCGCCGTGCATGTCGTACGGCCGCACGGGCTGACGCTCGAGGAAGTCGGCTATCCGGCCGACGGGTTGCTGGCCGCGCGGAACAAGGAGGCGCGGAATCGGCGGTCGTTGCCCGGGTCGTCCGGTTGTGAAACCTGTTAGTTACCGCTCATTTGGTCGCAGATAGCGGACATGTCGCATCTTACCCGGCGTAAGCCCCCTTCCGACTCTTACGTCATCTACATAACTTCGGTTAATCTTTCGCAGCTCGGCCATTGGTTCGATTGGGGAGGCCGAGCACGGGTGGGGGTCGACGGGCCGGTGGGGCCCATGGGTGGTTTCTTTTTTCATGAGTTCAGTGGGTCCTGTACGGACCGGGGGGCGTCGTAGCGCGCGCCAGAACAGTGGACGGCGCAGGGCAGGGCGAAGTGGGAGCGCTCCACTGGGGCTGCTGCCGCTGCCGCCGACGGACAAGGAGAAGTACTCCTACGCCCGGCGGAACCTGTGGATTCTGACGATCACTTCGCTGATCAGCTTCTGCTGCCTGGTGGTGAGCCAGTTCGAGCTGGCGAAGTCCACGCCGGTGCTGTGGATCTACACACCGCTGCTGGTCTTCACGGTCATCTACTACCTGATATCGCTCCGGGTGAATGGTTTCACCAGGGACTTCGACATCGCGTACCACAAGCGGCTGGTCCACAACTGGCGGCCCGAGGTCTATCCCACGGTCGATGTGTTCCTGCCGGTGTGCGGTGAGCCCATCGAGGTGCTGCACAACACCTGGCGGCACGTCCGGGACATGGCCGACCACTATCCGGGTGTCTGCGTCCCGTTCGTCCTCGACGACGGCGCCGACCCCCAGCTGGAGGCGATGGCCCGGGACTTCGGGTTCCGCTATGGCACCCGCGAGAACCGCGGCTGGTTCAAGAAGGCCGGCAATCTGCACTTCGGGTTCGGGCAGTCCGACGGCAAGTACATCCTCATCCTGGACGCCGACTTCACCCCGCGTGCCGACCTGCTCCAGGAGCTGCTGCCGTACATGGAGTCCGATCCGGGCATCGGCATCGTCCAGTCCCCGCAGTACTTCCGGGTGCTGGACTCGCAGAACTGGATCGAGCGCGGCGCGGGCGCCGTGCAGGAGCTGTTCTACCGGTCCGTGCAAGTCTCCCGGCAGGGCAGTGACGGCGCGATCTGCGTCGGCTCCTGTGCCGTGTACCGGCGGGCCGCGCTGGAGACCAACGGCGGTACGACGCTGATCGAGCACTCCGAGGACGTGCACACCGGCTTCGACCTGCGGGGCCTGGGCTGGGACCTGCGGTATGTGCCGGTCGCCGTCTCCACCGGGGTGTGCCCGGACACCGCCGGCGCCTTCTTCAACCAGCAGTACCGCTGGTGCTCCGGGTCGATGAGCCTGCTCGGCAGCAGGAAGTTCTGGGAGCGCAAGATCAAGCTCTCCAGCCGGCTGTGCTACATGTCCGGGTTCTTCTACTACATCCACACGGCGCTGTTCACCTTCGCGGCGCCGGTCATCCCCATCGTGCTGCTGGTGATGATGCCGGACAAGCTCCAGGTCGAGCATCTGCTCATGGTGGCGCCCAGCATCATCTACACCACCATCGTCTTCCCGATGTGGCACAAGGCGCCCTACCGGCTGGAGGCCTGGGCCGCCCGCATGATGTACGGCTGGGCGCACGTCTTCGCCATCTGGGACATCCTGCGCAAGAACCGCATGGGCTGGCAGCCCACCGGATCCTCCGGGGCCAAGAAGAACAAGACCCGCCGCTTCTGGATCGGCATGTGGGTCTGGAGCGGCGGCACCGCCCTGATCTGGGTGGTCGGCGCCGTGTACCGGACGTTCACCATGGACGCCCCGAACTTCGCCCTGATCCTGTCCTCCGGACTCTTCTACGCCCTCGTGGTGGCCCGTGTGCTGGTCCAGCCCCGCGAGAAGGAGGCCGTCTGATGCAGCTTCGCACCCGCACGCGCACCGCACTGACCGCCGTCCTGCTCACCGCGCTGGCCCTCAGCGGCTGCTCTGTGCTCGGCGACTCGAACAACGGCTCACCGGCCGGACAGAGCGAGGGGGACGCCGATCGGTCGCAGAGCGCGGAGTCGGACCTTCCCTACGACGTCACCCCGCTGCTGAAGCCGGAGAAGAAGTACTACGGCGCCGCCCTCGACGGCGCTCCCAACTCCATGAAGGCCGTCGACGCCTACACCACGATGACCGGCAAGCAGCCGAACCTCATCGAGTACTACGCCGCCTTCGGGGACGGCTTCGACGCCAGCGGTGTCCGCAAGGCCTGGAAGGAGGGCGCCCTGACACTGATGTCCTGGGAGCCCTTCGACACCGGCATCGCGGACATCGCGGCCGGAAAGTCGGACGCGTACATCAAGAAGTACGCCACGGCCGTGCGCAAGCTGAATCTCCCCGTCGTGATCGACTTCGCCGACGAGTTCAACGGCCACTGGGAGAAGTGGGGCACGAAGAACGCGACCCCCGAGGAGTACGTGGCCGCCTGGCGGCACATCCACGACACGTTCATCGACGCCGGCGCCTCGAACGTGATCTGGGCCTGGTCGCCGAACATCGTCAATCCGGTCAAGAGCGTCAAGCTGAAGCCGTACTACCCGGGAGACGCCTACGTCGACTGGGTCGGGCTGATCGGCTACTGGACGATCGACGACGACAACGCCTTCGACAGCGTCTTCGGTCCCACCATCGACCAGATCCGCACCTTCACCAAGAAGCCGATGCTCCTCCTGGAGACCGCGGCCATGGCGGGTGAGCGGCGACGGGCCGACATCCGCAACCTGTTCGCGGGTGTGGAGGCCGACGACGACATGCTCGGCTTCATCTGGTTCAACCACAAGAAGCGTGCCGACTGGCGGTTGGAGGCGAGCCCGCTGGCCCTCCAGGAGTTCAAGAGGCTGGCCGCGGACGACCGTTTCGGCTTCGACGTACGGAAGCCGTGATGACCTCCCGACACGATCACTACACGCCACAGCCCTACGATCCGTACGCCGACGACGACGGCAGCTGGTTCAACTCCGACGGCCGGCCGCCACAGCAGCAGCCCCCGCAGCAGAACTACGGGTACGACGCCCGGCAGTACCCCCAGCAGCAGCCACAGGAGCAGCAGCCGTACTCGGCCGCCATCCCGGAACAGCCGCGGAGCGGTTACGACGACCAGCCGACGTACGCCCTGCGCACCGTGCAGTACCAGCAGGTGCCGGACGCGGACGAGGAGCCCGACTACCACATCCCCGAAACGCCGGAAGCCGGCTGGGACATGGCCACGAGCCGGCGGCGGGCCTGGGTCAGCCGGGCCGTGCTGCTGTGCATCATGCTCGTCCAGGCGGCGCTGTCGCTGCGGCTGGCCAACACGGCGTTCCAGGACGAGGCGCTGTACCTGGCGGCCGGCCACGCCGAGCTGGACCACCTCCTCAACGGCACCGACCTGCCGCGCGACTACGCCGCGTACTTCTCCGGCTCCCCGCAGCTGTACCCGGTGCTCGCCGCGATGGTCGACGCCAAGTTCGGGCTGGCCGGGGCGCGTTGTCTGAGCCTGTTCTTCATGCTCTGCACCACCGGGTTGCTGTACTCGTTCAGCCGGCGGCTGTTCAACGAACGGGCCGCGTTGGCCGGTACCGCGCTCTACGCGGTGCTCCAGTCGACCGTCGTCATGGGCTACTTCGCCACGTACGACGCGGCCGCGGTGTTCCTGCTGGCCCTGACGACCTGGATCGTCGTGCGCACCGACCGGGCGCCCGTCCTCGCCGTGCTGCTGGCCGCGCCCGTCGCGGTCCTGGCGGTCGGGGTGAAGTACGCGTCCGCGCTGTATCTGCCGACGATCATCGTGCTCGCGCTGCTCACGGCGTGGCCGCACAAGGGCCGCAAGGCGTTCGCGCGGATGGTGCTGCTCGCGGTCGGCATCGGCGGCCTGGTCGCCGTCGGGATGTACACCACCGACCTGATGGACGGTGTGCGGCAGACCACCACCAACCGTGCCCATGGCACCGACACCACCGAGTTCCTGCTGGAGCAGTCCGCCAAGTGGGGCGGGCTGATGTTCCTGGCCGCCGTCGGCGGCGCGATCTCGTATGTGCGGCGCAGCCGGATGAACGAGTCGCCGCTGGCCCTGCGACTGGGCAACCCCGGCTGGCGCTGGCGGGCCCTGCTCGGTCTGCTGCTGTGCGGCACGGCCGTGCTGGCACCGGCGTACCAGGTCCATCTGGGGACCGTGGTCTCGCTGTTCAAGCACGTCGGCTTCGGTCTGCTCTTCGCCGCGCCGATGGCGGGTGTGGGGGTGACCCGGCTGGTGGGTGCGCACTTCCGCTATCCCCAGCTCGGCATCATGCTCTGGACGGCCATGCTGTGCCTGGGCATCCAGCAGGCCGACTGGCGCTTCGACGTCTGGCCCGACTCCTCGAAGATGATCAGTGCGATCGAGTCCCATGTGGACCGCAAGGGCAACTACCTCGCCTCGACGCCCGAGGTGCCCGTCTACTACCTGTACGACAAGTCCGGCCACAACCAGTGGCACAGCCTTTTCGGCATGGAGTACAAGGACGCGAAGGGCAAGTACCACAGCGGCGACGGCGCCTACAAGGCGGCGGTCAAGGACGGCGACTTCGACCTGATCGTCCTGGACGGGCTCACCAATCCGCGGGTGGACGACATCGTCGCCGCCGCGGTCAAGGGCAACTCGCACTACCGGCTGCTGGCCGAGATCCCGTTCCGCAACGCGAACGGCACGAGCGAGTACCGCATCTGGATCAAGACCTCCTGAGCACCTCCGCTCCGAGGTAGAAAGGCCGTACCCATGCGGCTCACTGTCATCGGCACCGGCTACCTCGGTGCCACCCACGCCGCCTGCATGGCGGAGCTCGGTCACGAGGTGCTCGGCGTCGACGTCGATCCGGACAAGATCGCCGCGCTGCGGGCCGGCCAGGTGCCCTTCCACGAGCCCGGGCTGCCCGAGCTGATCCGGAAGCACACGGCGACCGGACGACTGAGGTTCACCACCGACCATGCGGAGGCCGGGGCCTTCGGCGAGGTGCACTTCGTGTGTGTCGGCACCCCGCAGCGCAAGGACTCCGAGGGCGCCGACCTCACCTACGTCGACGCGGCTTTCGCGGCGATCGCCGGGCACGCGGCCGAGGGTTCGCTGCTGGTCGGCAAGTCGACCGTGCCGGTGGGCACGGCGCAGCGGCTCGCCGGGACGCTGGGCGTCGAGGTCGCCTGGAACCCGGAGTTCCTGCGGGAGGGCTTCGCCGTCGAGGACACGCTGCGGCCCGACCGGCTGGTCATCGGTGTCCGATCCGCACATGCGGAAACGATCCTCCGCAAGGTGTACGAGCCCGTCCTGGCGGTCGGCACCCCGCTGGTCACCGCCGACTTCCCGACCGCCGAACTCGTCAAGACGGCCGCCAACGCCTTCCTCGCCACCAAGATCTCCTTCATCAACGCGATGGCCGAGCTCTGCGAGGCGACGGGCGGCGACGTCGGCGTCCTGGCCGAGGCCATCGGCCACGACGACCGGATCGGGAAGAAGTTCCTGCGGGCCGGCGTCGGCTTCGGCGGGGGCTGTCTGCCCAAGGACATCCGCGCCTTCGCGCACCGCGCCGACGAGCTGGGGGTCTCGCTGGCGTTCCTGCGCGAGGTGGACGCGATCAACATGCGCCGCCGCGACAAGGCTGTCGAGCTGGCGCGGGAGCTGTGCGGGGGTTCGGTGCTGGGGGCCCGTATCGCCGTACTGGGCGCGGCGTTCAAACCGGACTCGGACGACATCCGGGACTCGCCCGCGCTCAACGTGGCCGCCCGTCTGCGCCTGGACGGCGCCGACGTCACGGTCTACGACCCCGAGGCGCTGGACAACGCCCGCAAGGCGTTCCCGCTCCTCGGATACGCGCTGTCGGCCGAGGAGGCGCTCAGGGGAGCCGACCTCGTGCTGCATCTGACCGAGTGGCCGCAGTTCCGGGAGATCGACCCGGCACGGGCCGCGTCGCTGGTGGCCCGTCCGCTGATCGTGGACGGCCGGGGGGCGCTCGACGGGGACCGCTGGTCCGCGGCGGGCTGGCACTTCCGCGCGCTGGGCAGGCCCGCGCCGGTTGAGGAGAGGCCCCTTCAGGGCCTCTAGGGGAGGGAACGGAAAGACATGACGGCCAACGACAGACACGTCGGCGTACCGGTCACCATCGTGATGCCGACGTACAACGAGGCGGCGAACCTGCCCAGGATGGCCGAGCTGGTCCTTGGTCTGCCGATCGACGGGCTGCATCTGAAGGTCGTCGACGACTCCAGCCCGGACGGGACGGGGCGGATCGCCGAGGAGCTCGCGGAGAAGTACAACGCGGACCGGGCTCACGGGCGGCGCCGGATGAGCGTGCTGCACCGCACCGAGAAGGACGGCCTCGGGCGCGCGTACGTCGCGGGCATGAGCGCCGCGCTCGCCGAGGGCGCCGAGTACGTCATCCAGATGGACGCCGACGGCAGCCACCCCGTCGAGGCGGTGCCGCGGATGCTCGGCACGGCCGTGGCCTCCGGCGTCGGCCTGGTCGTCGGCAGCCGGTACGTCGAGGGCGGCTCGCTGGACGAGGAGTGGGGCCGACACCGCGTCCTGCTGTCCCGCTTCGCCAACCGCTACGCCCGGACCGTGCTCGGCACGAAGATCCGGGACATCACGGCCGGCTTCAACCTGTGGTCGGCCGCCACGCTGCGTGACGTGGATCTGGCGACCCTGGACAGCGCCGGCTACAGCTTCCAGGTCGAGCTGAAGTTCAAGGCCGTCCGGGCCGGGCACAGCGCCGTGGAGATCCCGATCCGCTTCGAGGAGCGCACCGAGGGGGTCTCCAAGATGAACCTCTCGACGCAGATCGAGTCGGCGCTGGTGCCGCTGCGGCTGCGGCTGCGCAACCGGCGCAGCTGAGCGGGCGGGACCGGGATCCGCCGGCCTGCGGGGGCCGGCGGATCGACGCGCCCGCTACTCGTTCGCCGCCGCCGACGCCTGGGCCTCGCCGCGGCGGCGGATCTGGCGGAAGGTGAACTCGGCCAGGTCGTCGCCGGTGGAGAAGACCCGCGTGCTCTTCTCCGTGACGTTCTTGCCGTTGGTGAACCCGGCGGTCGTGAAGTAGGCGTAGCGGCCGTAGGAGTTGGTCGTCGTACGGCAGATCGCGGAGTCGCAGAAGGACTTCACGCCCTTGCCGGACAGGGACCGCACGACGCTCTTGTCGTCGGACTGGGTCTTGACCTTGGTCGCCTGTGCCTCGGTGTCGAAGACGGCCACGCCGACCGTCACCGCGACGCCGTCCTTGACGTACGTCACCCGCATCAGGCGGGTGCAGTCGTTGGCGTCGAGGATCTTCGGCAGAGTGCCCTGGGCGACCGAGGCGCAGTTCTTGGTGTCGGTCGTCGGGCCCTTCTTGTAGACCGTCTCGCCCATGGTCAGCTGCGTGCCCGGGAAGAGGATGTCCGCGCCGATCGGGGCGGTGTCCTTGGTCTTGCTGGAGACGAACTCCTTCGGGTCCAGCGGCGGCGGGGCGCTGGTCGGCGCGAAGGACGGGGCCGTGGCGGACTGGCTCGGGATGTCCGCGGTCGCGGGCAGCGAGGACGCGGTGGACGCCTCACTGTCCCCGTTCGCCGACACCACGGCCACGGCCACGACGGTGCCTATCGCCACGGTGGCGAGGGCGCCACCGCCGATGAACAGCAGCCTGCGGCGTTTGTTGCGGGTCTCCGACGCCTCGGCGAGCGCGGCCCAGTCCGGGGTCGGGCCGTCACCGCTGCCGGTCCACGGCTGCTGGGAATTCGGTTTCCAGGGATCCCACTGGGACGGGGGTCCCCCCTGCTGCCCAAAGCTCATGGGGCGCATCTTAGACGGGGGGCGGGAGGGGCCGGTGCGCGTACTCGTTTTGACCCGTCCGGGGCAGCGCGAGTACTCTTGCCGATTGTTATGCGTATCGGCTTGGTCGCTCTCAGGCGAGAGGCCCATACGTAGGTTCCCTGGAGCAGTTACCAGTGGGCGGCATACGGGCATCGGACCCGGCACTGTCGTCCCCAGCTGCACGATCGCTTCAGTGATGCCATGTGTCAGCACCCATCCACTGAAGAAGAAGGCTGCGAAGTGCGTACGTACAGCCCCAAGCCCGGCGATGTGACTCGCCAGTGGCACGTCATTGACGCTCAGGACATCGTCCTGGGCCGTCTGGCTACCACTGCCGCGAACCTCCTCCGTGGCAAGCACAAGCCGACCTATGCCCCGCACATGGACATGGGCGACTTCGTCATCATCATCAACGCCGACAAGGTTCACCTGTCCGGCAACAAGAAGACCCAGAAGCTGGCGTACCGCCACTCCGGGTACCCGGGTGGTCTGCGCTCCGTCCGTTACGACGAGCTGCTGGCGAAGAACCCCGAGAAGGCCGTCGAGAAGGCCATCAAGGGCATGATCCCCAAGAACACCCTGGGCCGTCAGATGCTCTCGAAGCTGAAGGTCTACTCGGGCGACCAGCACCCCCACGCTGCCCAGCAGCCGGTGCCGTTCGAGATCACCCAGGTCGCGCAGTAGTTCCGGCCACACCCCTAAACAGAAAAGAATCTGAGGAGAACCGTGGCCGAGACCACCGTTGAGCAGCCGGTCGAAGAGACCGAGACCGAGCTCGTCGACATGGAGAGCTACACCACCGAGTCCGAGGTCCCCGTCGAGGGTGAGTACACCTCGGAGTCGCTCGCCGGCCGCTTCGGCGACCCGCAGCCGGCCGCCGGCCTGGGCCGTCGCAAGAACGCCATCGCGCGCGTTCGCATCGTGCCCGGCACCGGCAAGTGGAAGGTCAACGGGCGCACGCTCGAGGACTACTTCCCGAACAAGGTCCACCAGCAGGAAGTCAACGAGCCCTTCAAGGTGCTCGAGCTCGACGGCCGCTACGACGTCATCGCCCGCATCTCGGGTGGCGGCGTCTCCGGCCAGGCCGGCGCCCTGCGCCTCGGCGTGGCCCGCGCGCTGAACGAGGCCGACGTGGACAACAACCGCGCCGCCCTCAAGAAGGCCGGCTACCTCCGCCGCGACGACCGTGCGGTCGAGCGCAAGAAGGCCGGTCTCAAGAAGGCCCGCAAGGCCCCGCAGTACAGCAAGCGTTAAGCTTCGCTGCCTGCAGCTCGTACTCGCACGTCAGCAGTACGTCCGAACGCCCCGGCGGCACGCCACAGTGCCGCCGGGGCGTTCGTTTATCACAGCCTTAGGCGTATAACGGCACAAGACGTTCTCAGACTTGTGCGATCGGATGATCTCCGAGTGGCAGCGCTCTTTCAGGAGGACAAGTGGGACGACTCTTCGGCACGGACGGCGTGCGCGGCGTCGCCAACGCGGACCTGACGGCCGAGATGGCCCTGGGTCTGTCGGTAGCGGCGGCCCACGTACTGGCCGAGGCGGGTACCTTCGCGGGCCACCGGGCGACGGCGGTGGTCGGACGGGATCCGCGCGCGTCCGGGGAGTTCCTGGAGGCCGCCGTGGTCGCGGGCCTCGCGAGCGCCGGTATCGACGTCCTGCGGGTCGGCGTCCTGCCGACCCCGGCCGTGGCCTACCTCACGGGCGCCCTCGGTGCCGACCTCGGCGTCATGCTGTCCGCCAGCCACAACGCCATGCCCGACAACGGCATCAAGTTCCTCGCCCGCGGCGGGCACAAGCTCGACGACGAGCTGGAGGAGCGGATCGAGGCGGTCTACGAGTCCCACCGGCACGGCGAGCCCTGGGACCGTCCGACGGGTTCCGGCGTGGGGCGCGTCCGTGACTACCTGGAGGGCTTCGACCAGTACGTCGCCCACCTCATCGGCGTCCTCCCGAACCGGCTCGAAGGCCTGAAGATCGTCCTCGACGAGGCGCACGGTGCCGCCGCGCGGGTCTCGCCGGAGGCGTTCACGCGGGCCGGGGCCGAAGTGATCACCATCGGTGCGTCGCCGGACGGACTCAACATCAACGACGGGTGCGGCTCGACCCACCTCGGCCTGCTGAAGGCCGCCGTCGTGGAGCACGGGGCCGACTTCGGCATCGCGCACGACGGGGACGCCGACCGCTGCCTCGCCGTGGACCACACCGGCGAAGAGGTGGACGGCGACCAGATCATGGCCGTCATCGCGCTGGCGATGCGGGAACGCTCCGCGCTGCGGGCCGACACCGTCGTCGCGACCGTCATGTCGAACCTCGGGTTCAAGCTGGCGATGGAGCGGGAGGGGATCCACCTCATCCAGACGGCCGTGGGTGACCGGTATGTGCTGGAGGCGATGAAGGAGCACGGGTACGCGCTCGGTGGCGAGCAGTCCGGGCACGTCATCATCCTGGATCACGCCACGACCGGTGACGGGACGCTGACGGGGCTCATGCTCGCGGCCCGGGTCGCGGCCACCGGGCGGTCGTTGCGGGAGCTCGCGTCGGTGATGCAGCGGCTGCCGCAGGTGCTCATCAACGTGCCGGACGTGGACCGTGCGCGGGTGGGGACCTCGGGTGAGCTGGCGGCGGCGGTTGCCGAGGCCGAGCGGGAACTCGGGTCCACCGGGCGGGTGTTGTTGCGGCCGTCGGGTACGGAGCCGTTGGTCCGGGTGATGGTCGAGGCGGCGGATATCGATCAGGCTCGGTCTGTGGCCGGGCGGTTGGCCGATGCGGTGAAGTCGGCGCTGGGTTAGGACGCCGGGTTCGGGGTGGGGGGTTCTGTGCGTGGCGGGCTTTCGGGTCCGTTGTGGCTGGTCGCGCAGTTCCCCGCGCCCCTAGGCGGGTTTGCGCCAGAGCCACTTCTGGAAGAGCAGGGTGACTGTGCCTGCCAGGACGATGCCCAAGAGGTTCAGCAGCAACTGGTTCGTTGAGCCCACCGTCTGTTTCATGTCTCCGTAGGCCAAGGCCACCGCTGCGTTCGCCGCCGCCGGGACTGTTGTCACCGAGATGGCGACTCCCACCAGGGCGCCCGATTTTGCCGACGTCAGGGAGAGGGTGCCGGCGATGCCGGCCAGGACCGCCACCACGAACGAGAAGGCGTCGGGGGCGTAGACGAAGGCCGTGTTGGGCCGGTCGCCCTCCAGGTCGGACTTGTGGAACAGGCCCGCGGCGTCCATGAGCCAACTGAAGCCCACCGTCAGGGCCATGGCCACCGCGAAGCCCACCAGCAGCGCGATCAGGGAGCGCAGCGCCAGTCTGGGGTGGCGTTGGACGATCGCCGTGCTGAACGCGGCCAGGGGGCCGAACTCCGGGCCCACCGCCATCGCGCCCACGATCAGGATCGCGTTGTCGAGGACCACACCGCAGGCGGCGATCATCGTGGCCAGCGTGATGAAGGCGACGTAGGTGATGGAGAGCGTCGACTCCTCGTGGGTCGCGTCCGTCAGGTGCTCCCACAGGACCGCGTCCGCGCCCTCGCCCGGTGCCTCGTGCTCGGCCTTGTCGGCGCGCTTGGACAGGGACAGGTCGATGTTCTCGACGGCGATGGAGCCGGTCTCGTCGAGGCCCGACTGACGTAGCGCGCCGATGAGTTCGTCGCCGGCCTCGCGGGCGACGTCGCACATCACGACGTCCCCGGCGGGGTTGCGGGCGGCGCCCGGCAGCACGACCAGGTGCGTGGTGCCGACCGTCTTCTCGATCAGCCGGACCACGTCGTCGGTCTTGTCGGCCGGGGTGATCAGGCGCAGATGCAGCATGACGCCTTTTTACAGGCAACAGGCCCGGTACGGGAGTTCACAGCTTGCGCAGGCGCAGGCGTTGGACCTTGTGGTCGGGGCCCTTGCGGACGACGAGGGTGGCGCGGCCGCGGGTGGGGGCGATGTTCTCGATCAGGTTGGGCTTGTTGATGGTGCGCCACTGGGTGCGGGCGTAGTCGAGGGCCTCCTCCTCCGACACCTGCGTCCACTTGCGGAAGTAGGAGTCGGGGTTCTGGAAGGCCGTCTCGCGCAGCTTCTTGAAGCGGTTGAGGTACCAGCGCTCGACGTCCTCGGGGCCGGCGTCGATGTAGACACTGAAGTCGAAGTAGTCGGCGAGGCCGACGCGGGTGCGGCCGTCCTTGCCGGGGAGAGCGGGCTGCAGGACGTTGAGGCCCTCGACGATGAGGATGTCCGGGCGGCGCACGACGAGCTTCTCGCCGGGGACGATGTCGTAGATGAGGTGGGAGTAGACGGGGGCCGTCACCTCGTCCTTGCCCGCCTTGATGTCGGCGACGAAACGGGTCAGGGCCCGCCGGTCGTACGACTCGGGGAAACCCTTCCTCGACATCAGACCGCGGGCCTGCAACTCCTTGGTCGGCAGCAGGAAGCCGTCCGTCGTCACCCGCTCGACGCGGGGGTGCTCGGGCCAGCGGGAGAGCAGGGCCTGGAGGAGTCGGGCGACCGTGGACTTGCCGCCGGCCACCGAGCCCGCGACCCCTATGACGAAGGGGGTGCCGGACTGGGCGCCCTGTTCGCCGAGGAAGGTGTTCAGTGCCCCTCTGAGGCCGTCCGTGGCGCCGATGTAGAGATTGAGGAGCCGTGACAGCGGCAGATAGATGTCGCGCACCTCGTCGAGGTCGATGACATCGCCCAGACCGCGCAGCTTCTCGACCTCCTCGGCGGTGAGCGGCAGCGGCGTCTTGTGGCGCAGCGCGCTCCACTCGGCGCGGGTGAGGTCGACGTAGGGAGTCGCCTCCGGCTTGTGCCGGTGGGCGCTCCGGGGGATCGAGGAGACCGGAGAGATCACAGTCCATTGTTAACGGAGTTTGAACGCGATGGCGGGTGGGGTCCGTCACGCGGTGGCCCCCCGGAGCGCGCCAGAGGGCTCGTACGGCCGTGGGATTTCCGATTTCGGGCAGGCTGCGGCCGGTTCGGGCACTGTTCCGGCGGGGTTTCGCCTTTAGGCTGCGGCGCATGTGCGGAATCGTGGGTTACGTGGGGTCGCAGCCGGCGCTGGAAGTCGTGATGGCCGGACTGAAGCGGCTGGAGTACCGGGGGTACGACTCGGCGGGCGTCGCCGTGCTGGCGGACGGGGGGCTGGCGGCCGCCAAGAAGGCGGGCAAGCTCGTCAACCTGGAGAAGGAACTGGTGGACCGGCCCCTGCCCACCGGCGGGACGGGCATCGGCCACACCCGGTGGGCCACGCACGGCGCCCCGACGGACGCGAACGCGCATCCCCATCTGGACAACGCGGGCCGGGTCTCGGTCGTCCACAACGGGATCATCGAGAACTTCGCCGCGCTGCGGGCCGAGCTGACGGAGCGCGGGCATGTGCTGTCCTCCGAGACGGACACGGAGGTCGTCGCGCATCTGCTGGCGGAGGAGTTCTCCGTGACGGGCGGTCTCGCGGAGGCGATGCGGCTGGTGTGCCGGCGGCTGGACGGAGCGTTCACGCTGGTCGCGGTGCACGCGGACGAGCCGGACGTGGTGGTGGGGGCGCGGCGGAACTCGCCGTTGGTGGTGGGCGTGGGGGAGGGGGAGGCGTTCCTGGCCTCCGATGTCGCCGCGTTCATCGCCCACACCCGGTCGGCGGTCGAGCTGGGCCAGGACCAGGTGGTGGAGCTGCGCCGGGACGGGGTGACGGTGACGGGCTTCGACGGCCGTCCGGCGGAGGTCAGGTCGTACCACGTGGACTGGGACGCGTCCGCCGCGGAGAAGGGCGGCTACGACTACTTCATGCTCAAGGAGATCGCCGAGCAGCCGAAGGCGGTCGCGGACACCCTGCTGGGCCGCATCGACGCGGCCGGTTCCCTCACGCTGGACGAGGTGCGGATCAGCGCGTCCGAGCTGCGCGAGGTGGACAAGGTGGTGATCGTGGCGTGCGGTACGGCCTTCCACGCGGGGCTGATCGCCAAGTACGCCATCGAGCACTGGACCCGGATCCCCTGCGAGGTGGAGCTGGCGAGCGAGTTCCGGTACCGGGACCCGATCCTGGGGGCGCGCTCCCTGGTGATCGCCATCTCCCAGTCCGGGGAGACCATGGACACGCTGATGGCGCTGCGGCACGCGCGGGAGCAGGGCTCGAAGGTGCTGGCGATCTGCAACACCAACGGTTCCACGATCCCTCGTGAGTCGGACGCGGTGCTGTACACGCACGCGGGGCCGGAGGTGGCGGTCGCGTCGACGAAGGCGTTCCTGACGCAGTTGGTGGCCTGCTATCTGGTGGCCCTGTACCTGGGCCAGGTGCGGGGCACCAAGTGGGGCGACGAGATCTGCGCCGTCATCCGGGACCTGTCGCAGATCTCCGGCGAGGTGGAGCGGGTGCTGGAGACCATGGAGCCGGTACGTGCCCTGGCCAGGTCGCTGGCCTCGAAGGACACGGTCCTCTTCCTCGGGCGGCACGTGGGGTATCCGGTGGCGCTGGAGGGGGCGCTGAAGCTGAAGGAGCTCGCCTACATGCACGCCGAGGGCTTCGCGGCGGGCGAGCTGAAGCACGGGCCGATCGCGCTGATCGAGGAGGACCTGCCCGTGGTGGTGGTCGTGCCGTCGCCGCGGGGCCGGTCCGTGCTGCACGACAAGATCGTGTCCAACATCCAGGAGATCAGGGCCCGGGGCGCGCGGACGATCGTGATCGCCGAGGAGGGGGACGAGGCGGTGGTCCCGTACGCGGACCATCTGATCCGCGTCCCGGCCACGCCCACGTTGCTGCAGCCGCTGGTGGCGACCGTGCCCTTGCAGGTCTTCGCGTGCGAGCTGGCCACGGCTCGGGGCAACGAGGTGGACCAGCCCCGGAACCTGGCCAAGTCGGTGACGGTGGAGTAGGGGGCGAGGGGAGCCCCCCTTAAGGTGCTGCGCATGAGCATCATCGGTGTCGGGATCGACGTGGCGGAGATCGAGCGGTTCGCGGCGTCGTTGGAGCGCACACCCGGGATGGCGCGGCGGCTGTTTCTCGACAGTGAGCTGTGGTTGCCCAGCGGGGAGCGGCGGGGGGTCGCCTCGCTCGCCGCCCGGTTCGCGGCCAAGGAGGCTCTGGCGAAGGCGCTCGGGGCGCCTGCCGGGCTGCAGTGGACCGACGCCGAGGTGTACGTCGAGGACAGCGGGCAGCCGAGGCTGCGGGTCACCGGGACGGTGGCGGCGCGGGCCGCGCAGCTCGGGGTGCGGTCCTGGCATGTGTCGCTCAGCCATGACGCGGGGGTGGCCTCCGCGGTGGTGGTGGCGGAGGGATAGGCGGAGCCCACCCCTGGCGGCGGACCGCGGCTAGCAGATGGTCTGCGTGGTGTTGACGCGTGTGATGTTGCGGAACGTCGTGTTCGTGCCGCAGGGGCTCTCGCGGATCGACGAGTTCGTCACCGTGAGGTTCTGGACGGTGATGTTGTCGTTGTTGGGGAACTCCGAGCGGGCCGCGAGGCGCAGTTCGCCGCCGCCGGTGATGGTGCCGCTCTGGGCGGCGAGGCTGACGTTGTAGCAGTTCTCGATCAGGACCGAGTTGTTGCCGGTGTTCGTGAGTGTGACCTTGTCGATGACCGCCCCGCCGCTCTCCGAGACGCAGAAGACGCCCCTGCCGCCGCCCCGCGCGATCACCTCGCCGACGCGGATGTTGGTGGGGTACGAGCTGCCCACCCGGCCGTTGCGGTTGGCCATGCGGAAGGCGGCGTACCCCGTGCCGGTGCCGGCGTTCTCCGCGTCGACCTTGGTGACCGTCGCGTTGATGGTCTGGTTGAGGAGGAGGCCGGACTCACCGACGTTGCGCGCGGTCACGGTGCCGACGGTCAGGCCGTCCACGCCGTAGGTCTCCACCGCGTGGCTCGACGCGCCGGACACGTACACGGTGTCGATGCGGACGTTCCGCGTCCATTGCGAGGTGTCGCCGCGGTTGTCGACGCGGACGCCGAGCCCCGCCGACAGGCGCATGTCGAGCTGGCCGAGGGTCGCGTTCTGGACGTTGCGCAGGAAGACACCGTAGAGCGGGCTGCCGGTGAGGTTGAGGTGCTGGACCTCGATGTCGCGGGTGCCGCGGGAGTAGACGGGGGCCTGGTCGCCGCTGCCCGTGCCGGTGACGTCGATGGTGCCGCAGACGTCGAGGACCGTGTAACTGGGCAGGGAGATGCGGGAACCGGCCGACATCGAGCCCGAGCCGCGTACGACGACCCGTTCCTTCGTCGTGCGGCCCGACGTCAGGCTGTTGATTGCCGCCTGGGCCGCGGCGCGCAGGTCCGTGCCGGTGTAGACGGTCGCGCTGCCGCGCCGGGCCGTCCAGGTGCCGCCGTTCAGGACGGCCTCGGCCTGGTAGGAGCCCTCGCCGCAGGCCGCGGCGGCGGCCTGGGGAGCGGTGGTGGCGGTGATGCCCGCCGTCATGAGGGCGGCGGCTGCGGTGCCGGCGATCAGTGCGGCTCTGCTTCGCATGGGGTCCGTCCTGTGTGTCGAACCAATTCGACTGAATCGATTCATGCCGTGGGGAGGAGGGAGTTTGGCAAAGGCGTGGTAAAGCGTCAACGGCTGCGGCGAGGTTCGTCACGCTCGGGGGAGACTCGGACCCATGCGTACTGCGTACAGCGTGGAAACGGTCAGGGCGGCCGAGCGGGAGCTCATGGCACGGCTGCCGGAGGGAGCGTTGATGCAGCGGGCGGCCGCCGGACTCGCCGCCGCCTGCGCCGACCTGCTGGGGCGGGTCTACGGCAGCCGGATCGTGCTGCTGGTCGGCAGCGGGGACAACGGCGGGGACGCCCTGTACGCCGGGGCCCGGCTCGCACGGCGGGGCGCCGGCGTCACCGCGGTGCTGCTCGCGCCGGAGCGCGCCCATGCCGAAGGGCTCGCGGCGCTGCGGCGGGCGGGAGGCGCGGTGGCGGGCGTCGAGGCGGCCGAGGACCTGATCCCGCGGGCCGACCTCGTCCTCGACGGCATCGTCGGGATCGGCGGGAAGGGCGGGCTGCGGCCCGACGCGGCCCGGCTCGCCCTGCTGGTCGGGGCGTCGCGCGCCGCCGTCGTCGCCGTCGACCTGCCCAGCGGCGTCGACGCCGACTCCGGGGAGGTGCGCGGGACCGCGATCCGCGCCGACCTCACCGTCACCTTCGGTACCCACAAGCCGGGGCTGCTGGTGGACCCGGCCCGGGAGTACGCCGGGTCCGTGCGGCTCGTGGACATCGGGCTGGCGCTGCCCGTCGAGGCGGAGCTGGAGGCGTTGCAGCACGCGGACGTGGCCCGGCTGCTGCCGGTGCCGACGGGGGAGAGCGACAAGTACCGGCGAGGGGTCGTGGGGATCGCCGCCGGTTCCGCCCGCTATCCGGGCGCGGCCGTGCTCGCCGTGGCGGGCGCGTTGCGGGGCGGCGCGGGGGCGGTGCGCTACGTCGGGCCCGCCGGGGACGCCGTCCTCGCCCGCTTTCCCGAGACGCTCGTGTCGGACCAGGGGCCGAAGCGGGCGGGGCGGGTGCAGGCGTGGGTCGTCGGGCCCGGGGCGGGGGACGACGCGGCGAGTGTGGCGGAGGTGCTGGCCGCCGATGTGCCGGTGCTGATCGACGCGGACGGGCTGCGGCTGGCGGACGCCGGTGCCGTGCGGGGGCGCCGCGCGCCGACGCTGATGACGCCGCACGCCGGGGAGGCGGCGGCGCTGCTGGGGGTGGCGCGGGAGTCGGTCGAGGAGGCCCGGCTGGAGTCCGTACGGGAGTTGGCGGGGCGGTACGGGGCGACGGTGCTGCTCAAGGGGTCGACCACGCTGGTCGCGGACTCCGGGGGCGGGGCGGTGCGGGTGAACCCGACGGGGACCGCGTGGCTGGCCACGGCGGGGAGCGGGGACGTGCTGTCGGGCCTGGCGGGCTCGCTGCTCGCGGCCGGGCTCTCCGCGGTGGACGCGGGAAGCGTGGCGGCGTATCTGCACGGGCTCGCGGGACGGTTCGCGGCCGACGGGGCGCCGGTGGGAGCCCATGACGTGGCGGACGGGATCCGGGGGGCCTGGAGGGACGTGCGGGCCGGATGACCGGGGCTGCATGGCGTACGTACGAGTGACCTCCCCGCGTGGTACCCCCTGTCCTCGCGGGGCCCACGTTTCTCTGATCGCATGATCAGCAGACATATCGCCCGCCGGGGCGTCACGGCGCTCCTCGTGGCCGCCATCGTGCTGCCCGCCGGAACCGCCTCCGCCGCGCCCCCGCCCCCAGCCCCCGGCTCCGGCGCCGAGGCCGAACTCGTCCCCGGCGAGTACCAGCCCTGGCAGATCGACAGCCCCGACCAGGCCCTCGCGCCGCAGGTGTACGAGCCCAGCGCCCAGGAGGACGCCGTCGAACCGGCGCAGGCCGCTCCGGGGGCGTACGACCTGGTCGAGTACGTGCCGCTCGCCGACGCCGTCGCCCGGGTCTCGTGCACCACCTCACGCGGGCCCTATCAGCGGCAGGTCGAGCGGTGGCTGAAGCTGAAGGTGGACGGGAAACAGTCCAAGGCCGACTGCAAGGCCATCCGGGCCTTCCAGATCAAGCAGAAGATCAAGCCCGCCATCGGGTTCGCGGGGCCGGTCACCTGGTCCCGGATGCAGTACCTGTCCGCGAAGAAGAACCCCAACGCCGCCAAGAAGTGCCCGGTCCGCACGTACCGCGTCGCCTGTGTCGATCTCGACCGGCAGATCACCTGGGTGCAGAAGGGCGAGAAGGTCGTCTTCGGGCCGGTGCCCATGCGGAGCGGACGGGCCGGGTACAAGACCCGTACGGGCTGGTTCAAGGTCTACTGGAAGCACAAGAACCACGTGTCCACGCTCTACCACCAGCCCATGCCCTACGCGCAGTTCTTCAGCGGCGGCCAGGCCTTCCACGCCGTCTACGGCAGCATCTTCACCACCGTCGGCTCCATGGGCTGCGTCAATCTGCGGCTCGGGGACGCGCGCAAGCTGTGGGGTGTGCTGAAGAAGGGCGACCGGGTCTTTGTCTGGGGGCGGCGACCGGGAGCATAGGCGTCCGCGGGGACTGTCGGACCCCTCTGAGAGACTGGGGGCGCCATGAGTGAGACACCTGCCCCGCGGAGTGCGCCCCTGCGCGCCCGCGCCGAGATCGACCTGGCCGCCCTGCGGGCCAATGTGCGGGTCCTGCGCGCCCTCGCGCCGGGCGCGGCCCTGATGGCCGTGGTCAAGTCCGACGCGTACGGCCACGGGGCGGTGCCGTGTGCCCGCGCGGCCGTCGAGGCGGGGGCGACCTGGCTGGGCACGGCGACGCCCGAGGAAGCCCTCGAGCTGCGGCGCGCGGGCCTGCGTGACGTCCGGATCATGTGCTGGCTCTGGACCCCGGGCGGACCCTGGAGGGAGGCCGTAGAGGCCGACCTCGACGTCTCCGTCAGCGGGATGTGGGCCCTGGAGGAGGTCGTCGCGGCCGCCCGGGAGGCCGGCATCCCCGCGCGCGTGCAGCTCAAGGCCGACACCGGCCTGGGGCGGAACGGGTGCCAGCCGGGGGACGACTGGGCCGAGCTGGTCGCCCACGCCCTGCGGGCCGAGGAAGCGGGCCTCCTGCGCGTCACCGGACTCTGGTCGCACTTCGCCTGCGCCGACGAACCCGGGCACCCCTCCATCGCCGCCCAGCTCACCCTGTTCCGCGAGATGGTGGCGTACGCCGAACAGGCCGGCGTCCGGCCCGAGGTGCGGCACATCGCCAACTCACCGGCCACGCTCACGCTTCCCGAGACCCACTTCGACCTCGTGCGCACCGGCGTCGCCGTCTACGGCATCTCGCCGAGCCCCGAGCTCGGCAGCCCGGCCGACTTCGGACTGCGCCCGGTGATGACGCTGAGCGCGTCGGTGGCGCTGGTCAAGCGGGTCCCGGGCGGCCACGGCGTCAGCTACGGACACCACTACGTCACCCCCGGCGCGACCACCCTCGGCCTGGTGCCCGTCGGCTACGCGGACGGCGTCCCGCGCCACGCCTCCGGCACCGGGCCCGTCCTGGTCGCCGGCAAGTGGCGGACCGTCGCGGGACGGATCGCCATGGACCAGTTCGTCGTCGACCTCGGCGGCGACGAGCCCGAGACCGGCTCCGAGGCGATCCTCTTCGGGCCCGGCGACCGCGGTGAGCCCACCGCCGAGGACTGGGCCCAGGCGGCCGGGACCATCGCGTACGAAATCGTCACCCGGATCGGAAGCCGCGTTCCCCGCGTCTATGTGAATGAGGGACAACCGGGGTAACCGACCCAGCAGCAAGTGGTGGTCCAGCAGTCCGGCGAAGAGGAGCGGTACGTGAGCGAGAGCAGCGCGGAGGCTGTCGTAGCCGTGGTCTCCGCCACGGGGGCGGCCGGGAGCTGGCGCAGGGCGACCGGGATCGCGGGTGCCGCGATAGGCGTGGTCGCGGCGGGAGCGGCGGCCGGTGTCGCCCTCGAGCGGATGACCGTCGGGCGCGGCATGCGGAAGAAGGCGCGGCTCGCGCTCGACTCCGCCGGGCCCTACGGCTCGCTGCGCGGCATGCCCGGCAAGGCGTACGCCGACGACGGCACCGAGCTGTACTACGAGGTCGACGACGTGGAGCCGGAGGGCGGGTCCGCCCCGCGCCGGCGCCGGCTCTTCGGACGCAAGGCCCCGCTGCCCGTCACCGTCGTCTTCAGCCACGGCTACTGCCTCAGCCAGGACTCCTGGCACTTCCAGCGGGCCGCACTGCGCGGGGTCGTGCGGACCGTCCACTGGGACCAGCGCAGCCACGGCCGGTCCGGGCGCGGGGTGCAGCAGGTGCAGGACGACGTGCCGGTCAGCATCGACGAGCTGGGGCGCGATCTGAAGGCCGTCATCGACGCCGCCGCGCCCGAGGGGCCGATCGTGCTCGTGGGGCACTCCATGGGCGGGATGACCGTCATGGCGCTCGCCGACGCGTTTCCCGAACTCATCCGTGAGCGGGTGGTCGCCGTCGCCCTCGTCGGCACGTCGTCGGGGCGGCTCGGCGAGGTCAACTTCGGGCTGCCCGTCGCGGGAGTGAATGCCGTACGACGGGTCCTGCCCGGGGTGCTGAAGGCGCTGGGGCAGCGGGCCGACCTGGTGGAGAAGGGGCGGCAGGCCACCGCCGACCTGTTCGCGGGGATCATCAAGCGGTACTCGTTCGCGAGCCGGGACGTGGACCCGGCCGTCGCCCGGTTCGCCGAGCGGATGATCGAGGGGACGCCGATCGACGTGGTCGCCGAGTTCTATCCGGCGTTCACCGACCACGACAAGACCGAGGCGCTCGCCCACTTCATGGACCTCCCGGTGCTCGTGCTGGCCGGGATCGGGGACCTCGTCACGCCCAGCGAGCACAGCGAGGCCATCGCCGGGCTGCTGCCGGACGCCGAACTGGTGCTCGTGCCGGACGCCGGGCACCTGGTGATGCTGGAACACCCGGAAGTGGTCACCGACCGCATCGCGGACCTCCTCACCCGCGCGGGTGCCGTGCCGGCAGGAGCTACCGTGGGTGGCTATGGAAGCACCAGCAGCACCGCACAACCCGGTTGAGACCGAACTGACCGTCACCTCCCCCGAGCAGATGCGTGAGCTGGGCCTGAAGCTGGCCAAGCTGCTGCGCGCCGGGGATCTCGTGATGCTCAGCGGCGAGCTCGGGGCGGGCAAGACGACGCTGACCCGGGGGCTTGGGGAGGGGCTGGGCGTGCGGGGAGCCGTCACGTCCCCGACCTTCGTGATCGCCCGGGTGCACCCCTCTCTCGGTGGCGGTCCGCCGCTCGTCCACGTCGACGCGTACCGCCTGGGCGGCGGGCTCGACGAGATGGAGGACCTCGATCTCGATGTCTCGCTGTCCGACTCGGTGATCGTCGTGGAGTGGGGCGAGGGCAAGGTCGAGGAGCTCACCGACGACCGGCTCCAGGTGTGGATCCACCGTGCCGTCGGGGACACCACCGACGAGGTGCGGCACGTGACGCTGACCGGGCTCGGGGAGCGCTGGGCGGCCGTCGACCTCGGTGCGCTGACCGCCTGATCCTGCGCGCGCTGCCCCGCTCGAGCATCGGTGGATGAATATTCCGACAAGACGTCGGCAAGTTATTGCATTTGCGGTCGTGTGCGTGGTGACATGGTACCCAGTTCGTAGTTAGGTCTACCTAACTACGTCCGCCCCCGCTGCTCAGGAGGCGTCCATGGCGGCCACGGAACGAGACGAGGCGGCGCCGCGTGTGGTGTCCGCGGTGCGGGTTCCCATGCGGGACTTGCTGGCGGCCTGTGCTGCGGCGCAGGTGATCTCGACGCCGCCGCGGGTGCCTGACCGGGAAGCGGTACGGCCGCGGGCGGCGGAGCAGCGTAAGGCGGCTTGAGGTTCTTCGTTTGTCTGCGGGCCGGTGGGGCTTCTCGCGCCGTTCCCCGCGCCCCTAGAGGGGCGCCGTCGCTCAGCGGATTACTACGACCCGTTGGCCGATCGTTGCGAAGTCCCACATTGCGTTGCCGTCCTTGCGGGACTCGCGGATGCCGCCCGTTTTCGCGGTGGGGTCGTTGTCCGGTGTCGAGCCGTCCACTGCCGCGCTGAAGCCGATCGTGACGTTGTCGACGCTGGTGAAGCGGACCACGTGCTCGATGGGGATGCCGTCGGTGCCGGTGACCGAGTTCGAGCGGGACGTGACGGAGTAGGAGCCCGGGACCGGGTCGACCGTGCCCGGGGTGACCTTGAAGGTGCGCTGGACCCTGTCGTCCTTGCGGACCAGCCAGACCCGGTCGTCGTCCACCGAGTACACGACCCGTTCACCCTTGCCGGAGTCGGCGGGCAGGGCGGTGGGGTGTCCGGTGTCGCGGGGCGCCTTCGAGGCGGCGGCCGCGGGCTCACCGCCGCGGTGCGAGGCGCCGAGTGCGACCGGGACGCTCGCCGAGGCCTGGTAGGCCAGGACACCCACCGTGACCAGGGCCGCCGTGGTGAGCCCGGTCACAATCCCGGCGCTGGTGCTTGACACGGTCGTCCACCTCGTTGTCGTACGGCGTGATCCTCGGCGACGTTAGCAGTCGGGGCGCCCGTGAACGGGGCGGCGATACGCGCGGCGCGGGAGCCGTAGGCTGTTTGCGTGCTCTTGCTCGCTCTGGATACCGCCACCCCCGCCGTGACCGTCGCGCTGCATGACGGTACGGACGTCGTCACCTCTTCGAGTCAGGTGGACGCGCGCCGGCACGGCGAGCTGCTGCTGCCGGCCGTCGACCGTGTCCTCGCCGAGGCCGGGCTGAAACTCGACGCCGTCACCGGCATCGTCGTAGGCATCGGGCCCGGCCCCTACACCGGACTGCGCGTCGGACTGATGACCGCCGACACCTTCGGACTCGCGCTCGGCGTCCCCGTGCACGGTGTGTGCACGCTCGACGGGCTCGCCTACGCCGCCGACATCGACGAGGGCCCCTTCGTCGTGGCGACCGACGCGCGGCGCAAGGAGGTCTACTGGGCGCGCTACGCCGACTCCCGTACGCGGCTGACCGACCCGGCCGTCGACCGGCCCGCCGAGATCGCCGAGCAGGTCGCGGGGTTGCCCGCGGTCGGGGCGGGGGCGCTGCTCTACCCGGACACCTTCCCGATCGCGCGTGAGCCGGAGCACGTCTCCGCCGCCGCGCTCGCCGCGCTCGCGGCCGAGAGACTCGCCGCCGGTGCGGAACTCCCCGCCCCGCGGCCGCTGTATCTGCGCCGGCCCGACGCCCAGGTGCCGAAGAACTACAAGGTGGTCACCCCCAAGTGACCGCCGTGCTGCGCGAGATGCGCTGGTGGGACATCGATCCCGTCCTGGTGCTGGAGAAGGACCTCTTTCCCGAGGACGCCTGGTCGCGGGGCATGTTCTGGTCCGAGCTGGCCCATGCGCGCGGGGCTTCGGCGACCCGGCGCTTCGTCGTCGCCGAGGACGGTGGACGGCTCGTCGGGTACGCCGGGATCGCCGCGTCCGGTGACCTCGCCGACGTGCAGACCATCGCCGTCGCCCGCGACCACTGGGGCACCGGACTCGGCGGGCGGCTGCTGACCGAACTCCTGCGCGCGGCCACCGCCTTCGAGTGCGCCGAAGTGATGCTGGAGTGCCGGATCGACAACGTGCGCGCGCAGAAGCTCTACGAGCGGTACGGCTTCGAGGCGATCGGCTTCCGGCGCGGCTACTACCAGCCCGGCAACGTCGACGCCCTGGTCATGCGACTGACCACGGAATCCAAGGGCGGCTCCGCCGCGGGTTCCACCTCCGAACAAGGAACCGAGAACAATGACTGACGAACCTCTCGTCCTCGGCATCGAGACCTCCTGCGACGAGACCGGCGTCGGCATCGTCCGCGGCACCACCCTGCTCGCGGACGCGATCGCCTCCAGCGTCGACGAGCACGCCCGTTTCGGCGGGGTCGTGCCCGAGGTCGCCTCGCGCGCTCACCTGGAGGCGATGGTGCCGACCATCGAGCGCGCGCTGAAGGAAGCCGGCGTCACGGCGAAGGACCTGGACGGCATCGCGGTGACCGCCGGTCCCGGGCTGGCGGGCGCGCTGCTGGTCGGCGTGTCGGCGGCGAAGGCGTACGCCTACGCGCTCGGCAAGCCGCTGTACGGCGTCAACCACCTCGCCTCCCACATCTGCGTGGACCAGCTGGAGCACGGGGCGCTGCCCGAGCCGACGATGGCGCTGCTGGTGTCCGGGGGCCATTCCTCCCTGCTGCTGTCGAGCGACATCACCTCCGATGTGCGGCCCATGGGCGCGACCATCGACGACGCGGCGGGCGAGGCCTTCGACAAGATCGCGCGCGTGCTGAACCTCGGCTTCCCCGGCGGTCCGGTCATCGACCGGTACGCGAAGGAGGGCGACCCGAGCGCGATCGCCTTCCCGCGCGGGCTGACCGGGCCGCGTGACCCGGCGTACGACTTCTCCTTCTCCGGTCTGAAGACCGCCGTGGCCCGCTGGATCGAGGCCAGGCGGGCCGCCGGTGAGGAGGTGCCGGTGCGGGACGTGGCGGCGTCCTTCCAGGAGGCGGTCGTGGACGTGCTGACCCGCAAGGCCGTCCGTGCCTGCAAGGACGAGGGCGTCGACCATCTGATGATCGGCGGCGGTGTCGCCGCCAACTCCCGGCTGCGGGTGCTGGCCCAGGAGCGGTGCGAGGCGGCCGGGATCCGGCTGCGGGTGCCGCGCCCGAAGCTGTGCACGGACAACGGGGCGATGGTGGCCGCGCTGGGTGCGGAGATGGTCGCCCGGAACCGGCCCGCCTCCAGCTGGGACCTGTCGGCGGACTCCTCGCTGCCGGTGACGGACCCGCATGTCCCCGGCCACGACCATGTGCACGAGGTCAGCAAGGAGAACCTCTACTCGTGACGGTCGCGCTGATGTGGGAGGCCCGGGCGGTCGACGGGCGGGGCGGGGAACTGCTCGCCTGGGCGCGGGCGCAGGAGCTGCCCCGCGCGCCGCTGCGGCGGGAGACCTTCCGGGCACCGCAGGACCGGGTGCTCGTCATCACGTGGTGGGACGCGGGACTCGACGCCGAACTGCCGGAACTTCCCGAGCCGGGCCCGGAGTTGGCGGGCCGGGCCGTGCACCGGTGGCGGTTCGAGTCGGTGGACTCGGACTGACGGACGCCGGTACGGGCAGCGGGTCCTAGGCCGACGCGGTCCCCGCGGGGGCCTCGCGGCGGGATCCGCCGGGGGAGTACGACAGCTTCCACGGTGCGTCGGTGTCGTATCCCCGCCACAGCACCCTGCCGTTCCTGCGCTCCCAGTCGGCGGCCAGCCAGGCCTGGCCCAGCCAGGAGAGGGCCGGCCACAGGGGGAGCAGGGCGATCCACGGTTCCCAGGCGACGGCGAAGACGGGCGTGGAGACCGCCATCACCGTGAAGAGCCACCAGTTGAGGGGGTGGCGGCGCAGGGAGACGACCTCCGCCGGGGCCCCTTCCAGGGGGACCGCGGCCTCGAAGTCCCGTATCTCGCCGAGCCACTTGAGCCGGGTCGCGCCGAGCAGCGTGAACACCACCGTGAACGCGATCATGCCGAGGGCGAACCTTCCCGCCCCGTAGGCCGTCATCGGCGCACCGCGCACGCCGCCCGTCACCGCCAGACTGACGGCGAGAGCGGCCAACGCGGTGTACACGGACCGCAGTTCATGGTGGACGTACCTGTCCATGGCGAGCCTCCCCCAGGCGCGGAGGGTCAGGCCGGTCCCGACACCTCCGTCTCGCAGCGCAGCACACGGTCCGGGCCCAGCACCCGTACCGGCCCCGTGAGGTTCAGCCGGGCCGTGTGCCGTACGTCCGTACTGGATGCCGCCAACCGCAGCTCCAGGATGCCCGGTTCGACGACCCTGCGGAGTGAACGATCTGTGAAGGAGGACAGGTCGGTGTGGAAGCGGAAGGAGACCCGGGCCGCCGCTCCCGGGGCCAGCCGCACGCGCTGGTAGCCGATCAGCCGGACGTCGGGCCGGGTCACCGAGGCCACCGGGTCGTGCAGATACAGCTGGACGACCTCGGAGCCCTCGCGGTCGCCGGTGTTGCGGACGGTCACGGTCATGTCGTAGGTGCCGTCCGTGCCGATCTCCGTGTCGGCGGCATCGGATTCCCAGGCGAACGACGTGTACGACCTGCCGTGCCCGAACGCGTACAGCGGGGTCGGGTCCAGATTGCTGACCTCGCCCGCGAGCCCCAGCGGCGGCTGGAGGTAGGTCCAGGGCTGGCCGCCCGGCACCTGCGGGACGCTCACCGGGAGGCGGCCCGAGGGGTTGACGCGGCCCGACAGCACTCCCGCGACCGCCGGACCGCCCTCCTCGCCGGGGAAGAACGCCTGCACCGCGGCGGCCAGTTGCCCGTTCCAGCGGCCGAGCGCGTACGGCCGGCCGGTCAGCAGCACCAGGACGACGGGCACGCCGGTGGCGACCAGGGTGTCCAGCAGTTCGCTCTGTACGCCGGGCAGCCGGAGGTCCGTCACATCGCAGCCCTCGCCCGATGTGCCCCGGCCGAACAGGCCCGCCCGGTCGCCCAGGACCGCCACGCACACGTCCGCCTCGGACGTCCGCGCCACCGCCTCCGTGAAGCCGGACCGGTCGGGGTCCGAGGTGTCGCAGCCCTCCGCGAACGTCACCTTGGCGTCGGGGAGTTCGGCGCGCAGGGCCTCCAGGACGGTCGGGATCTCGATGCCCATCGGGATGTCCGGGTGCTGGGTCAGGACATGGGACGGGAAGGAGTAGCAGCCGAGCATCGCCAGGGCGTCGGCCGCCCTCGGGCCCACCACCGCGATCCTCGTGTCCGGGGACAGCGGGAGGACACCGTCCGGGTTGTCCAGCAGGACCACCGACTCCTCGGCGAGGCGGCGGGCCAGGGCGCGGTTCGCCGCCGAGTCGAGATTGATCCGGCCGGTCGGCTCGGGGCTCCAGTCCTCGTCCAGGAGGCCCAGCTCGCACTTCTGGAGCAGGACCCGGCGGACCGCCCGGTCGATGAGCTCCTCGGGGACCTCGCCCGCCTGTACGGCGTCCAGGAGCGGTTTTCCGTAGCACTTCAGGGTGGGCAGTTCGACGTCGAGGCCGGCCGCGAGCGCCGCGTGGGCGGCCTCCGCCTCCGAGCCGGCGACCCGGTGCTGGCTCTGGAGAAAGCCGATGCCGAAGTAGTCGGCGACGACCGTGCCGGTGAAGCCCCATTCCTCGCGCAGGAGTCCGGTCAGCAGGCCCGGGTCCGCCGAGGCCGGGACGCCGTCCGTCTCGTTGTACGCCGCCATCACCGAGCGCGCCCCGCCCTCGCGCAGCGCCATCTGGAACGGCGGCAGGGTCACGTCCGCGAGCTCGCGGACGCCGGCCCGTACCGGTGCCTGGTTGCGGGCGCCCGCCGAGGACGCGTACCCGGCGAAGTGCTTGAGGGTGGCGACGATCCCGGCCGACTCCAGACCCCGGACGTAGGCGGCGCCGATCGTGCCGACGAGGTACGGGTCCTCGCCGACGGTCTCCTCGACCCGTCCCCAGCGCGGGTCGCGGACGACGTCCAGGACCGGGGCGAGGCCCTGGTGGACGCCGACCGCGCGCAGGTCCCGGCCGATGCCCCGGGCCATCTCCTCGACGAGCGGCGGGTCGAAGCTCGCACCCCAGGCGAGCGGGACCGGATACGCGGTGGCCTGCCAGGCCGTGAAACCGGCCAGGCACTCCTCGTGGGCGAGTGCCGGGATGCCGAAGCGGCCCGCCGCCGCGATACGGCGCTGGGCGCGGGCCAGTGCCTGCGCGCCCAGCGCCGGGTCCACGGGGGCGGTGCCGAAGGGGCGGGTCAGCTGGCCGAGACCATGGGTGATCAGCTCGTCCCAGTCGTAGTCGGCCGTCATCTCTCGCTGCAGCGGCGCGACTCCCTCGCCGTCCGCGCTGGCGCCCACCCAGACGCCGTACAGCTGGGCGGTCTTCTCCTGAAGGGTCATCCGGGAGAGGAGGTCGTCGACGCGAGCTGCGGCGGGCAGGGCGCGGTCACGCCAGGGGGCGGTGGTCATGAAACTCCTGTCAGGGTGAAGGCCCTCACGAATGTCCCTAATCGAATGCGCCTAACGAATGTTTCGATATGCGTGCCGAATGTTTTGGGAACCTAGGCGGGTCGGAAGGGTTCGTCAAGAGGTCGTGCAGGGATACGATCGCCGCCATGACACCCCCGGAGCCCGCTGAATCCCGGGCGACAGCCCCAGCAACCGGCCGCTCGTCGCAGACCGCGACGCTCGCCGAGATCGCCCGCGAGGCCGGCGTCTCGGCGCCGACTGTTTCGAAGGTGCTGAACGGCCGCGCCGACGTCGCCCCGGCGACCCGCACCCGCGTGGAGGAACTGCTGCGCGCCCACGGCTACCGGCGCCGCCGGGCCGAGGCGAGCCGTTCGCCCCTGATCGACCTGGTCTTCCACGAACTGGAGAGCGCGTGGGCGATGGAGGTCATCCGGGGCGTGGAGAACGTCGCCCGGGACGCCGGGCTGAGCGTGGTGCTCAGCGAGAGCGCGGGGCGGCTCACGCCCGGGCGGACCTGGGCCGACCAGGTCGCCGCCCGGCGCCCGCACGGCGTGATCCTCGTGCTGTCCGGGCTCGACGAGTCCCAGCGCGCCCTGCTCACCAGCCGGGCGATCCCGTTCGTCGTCATGGACCCGGCCGGCGACCCCGGTGCCGACGTGCCCTCCATCGGCGCCACCAACTGGCAGGGCGGGCTCGCCGCCACCCGGCATCTCGTCGACCTCGGGCACACCCGGATCGGCGCGATCAGCGGACCCTCCCGGATGATGTGCAGCCGCGCCCGCATCGACGGCTACCGGGCCGCCCTGGAGACCGCCGGACTGCCGGTCGACCCCGAGCTCATCAAGAACGGTGACTTCCATCACGAGGCCGGCTACCGGCTGGGTCTGGAGCTGCTGCGCCGTCCGGACCGGCCGACCGCCGTCTTCGCCGGGAACGACCTCCAGGCGCTCGGGCTGTACGAGGCCGCGCGCGAGCTGGGACTGAGGATCCCGGAGGACCTGAGCGTGGTCGGCTTCGACGATCTGCCCGTCGCGCCCTGGGTGGGGCCGCCGCTGACGACCGTACGGCAGCCGCTCACCGAGATGGCCGAGGCGGCGGCCAAGCTGGTGCTCGATCTGGCACGTGAGGAGGGGACTCCGGCGGCCACGCGGGTGGAGCTGGCGACGAGTCTGGTGGTGCGCAGCAGCACCGCCGGGCCGCCGTTGGCCGGAAGTTGACGTATTGACGGGTGGGGCCGTCACCCCCACACTCCTCCGAAGTCAATCGGCTGCACGACCGAAACTTTCGGAGGCACCCGCAGTGAGATCCTCCAGAACTTCGCTCCGTGTACGACTCGCCGCTCTGCTGGCCGGAGCGGCCGCCGTCGGCACCCTGGTGACCGCCGGCACGACCACCGCGCACGCCGCCGACACCCCGCTGCGCGACCTCGCGGCCGCCAAGGGAAAGGCCATGGGTACGGCGGTCACCGGCTCCAAGCTGACCGGGACCTACGGCGACCTCGCCGGGGCTCAGTTCAACTGGCTGACCCCCGGCAACGCCATGAAGTGGGGCTCGGTCGAGCCGACCCGGGGGACCTTCAACTGGACCGAGGCGGACCAGATCGTCGCCTTCGCCGAGGCCCACGACCAGGAGGTGCGCGGCCACACCCTGGTCTGGCACAGCCAGAACCCGGACTGGCTGACCAACGGCACCTGGACCCCGGCCCAGCTGAGCACGCTGCTGAACGACCACATCGCCACCGAGGTCGGCCGGTACAAGGGGCGGCTCGCGGCCTGGGACGTCGTCAACGAGCCCTTCAACGAGGACGGCACCTACCGCCAGACCCTCTGGTACAACGGCCTCGGCACCGGCTACATCGCCCAGGCCCTCACCGCCGCCCGCGCCGCCGACCCGGCCGCCAAGCTCTACATCAACGACTACAACGTCGAGGGCGTCAACGCGAAGAGCACCGCCCTCTACAACCTGGTCAAGTCGCTGAAGGAGCAGGGCGTCCCGATCGACGGGGTCGGCCTTCAGGCCCACCTCATCCTCGGCCAGGTGCCGTCCACGCTCCAGCAGAACATCCAGCGCTTCGCCGACCTCGGCGTCGACGTGGCCATCACCGAGCTGGACATCCGGATGACGCTGCCCTCCGACAGCGCCAAGCTCACCCAGCAGGCCGCCGACTACAAGGCCGTCATGAACGCCTGCGTGGCCGTGGCCCGCTGCACCGGCGTCACCGTCTGGGGCTTCACCGACTCCGACTCCTGGATCCCGAGCACCTTCCCGGGACAGGGCGCGGCCACGCCGTACGACGAGAACTACGCGCCGAAACCGGCGTACCACGCCATCGCGGAGGCGCTCGGCGGCACGACCACGCCCCCGACGGGGGCCTGCACCGCGGCCTACAGCGTGGCCAGCCAGTGGAACACCGGGTTCACCGGCCAGGTGCGGATCGCCTGCTCGGGTGCCGCGCTGTCGTCCTGGAAGGTGACGTGGACCTACGGGGCGGGCCAGCAGATCACGCAGGCCTGGAACGCGACCTGCACGCAGTCCGGCGCGGCGGTCAGCTGCGCCAACGCCTCCTACAACGGGACCGTGCCGGACGGCGGCTCGGTGACCTTCGGGTTCAACGGGTCATGGAGCGGGAGCAACCCGGTGCCGACCGTGACGCTGGGCTGAGAAAGGTGAGATTTTCCGAAGAAAGGCGGCCCGGACGCGCTCCTCGTAATAATTCGGACTTACGTTCCTCCCCGTGAGCGGAGACGACGAAGACGGACGAGTGGGCCGGCGGTCGCGTGTGCTGAAGGCCGCCGGCCTCACTCTCGCGGGTGTGCTGGTGCTGGGCGCCGCGACCGGTGGCTGGCTGTACTGGCACCTCAACGGCAACATCAAGAGCGTCGACATCGACAACGCGCTCGGCGACGACCGTCCGGCGAAGGCGGTGACGACCCCTTCGCCGTCGGCGTCCGCTTCCGCCGCCCCGCTGCCCTCCGAGGCCCTGAACATCCTCGTCCTCGGCTCCGACTCGCGCAGCGGCAAGGAGAACCAGGAACTCGGCGGCGGTGACAGCTCAGGGGCCCGGTCCGACACGGCGATGGTCGTGCACATCGACGCCGGCCGCACCGGGGCGACGGTGGTCAGCATCCCGCGCGACACGCTCGTCACCCGCCCGTCGTGCCCCCTGGACGACGGGGGCTCCACGGCGGCGGCCTACAGCGCGATGTTCAACAGCGCGTACTCCGTCGGCGGTCCCGTCTGCGCGGTCAAGACCGTCGAGTCGATCACGGACGTCCGCATGGACCACTACATCGAGATCGACTTCTCGGGCTTCGCGAAGCTGGTGAACGCCCTCGGAGGCGTGACCGTGACGACGGACGAGGACATCGACGACTCCAGCAGCCATCTGACGCTGAAGGCGGGCACCCACCACCTCGACGGCAAGCAGGCCCTCGCGCTCGCCCGCACCCGGCACGGCATAGGCGACGGCAGCGACCTCGGCCGGATAGGCCTCCAGCAGAAGCTGGTGAAGGCGCTCCTGGAGCAGATCTCCTCGACCGACCTGCTCACCAGCCCCACCCAGCTCTACGAGGTCGCCGACGCGGTCACCGGCAGCCTCACCACCGACACCGGGCTCGACTCCCTGAGTGAGCTGATGAGCCTGGGGCAGAGCCTCAAGGGTCTGTCGGCGGACCGGGTGAAGACGGTGACAATGCCGGTCGTGCGGGCCCCGTCGGACGCCAACCGGGTGGTGGCGGACGAGCCCGAGGCGAGCGAGCTGTGGAAGTCGCTGCGCTGAGCGGCGTACAACTTCCCCGCCTGCCGGGGGGTCTTGTGCGGTGACGGTGTCGCCGTGACGAGAGGCTCTCCCTGTGTTCTCCCTGCGTACGTTGCTCCCTCGGGCCGTTCCGGTCGTGGCCGGTGTGCTCGCGCTCGGTGTGCTGCCGTCCGGTCTGACGGACCGCGCCGAGGCCGCCGTTCCCGCCCCCGTCCAGGACGACTTCGACGGCGACGGCTACCAGGACCTCGCCGTCGGCGCTCCGAGAGCCACGGTGGGCGGGCAGGAGCGGGCGGGGTACGTCGTCGTCCTGTACGGCGGCCCGCACGGGCTGACCAAGGACCGGCGGACCGTCATCAGCCGCGCCACGAGCGGGATCCCGGGCGGCCCGGCCAAGGGCGAGCAGTTCGGTGTCCAGCTGTCCAGGGGCGACCTCGACGGCGACGGGCGCACGGACCTGGTCGTCGGACACGCGTCCACGACGAAGGACGCGGTGGTCGTCTGGGGCGGGAAGAGCGGCCTGTCCGGCGGTACGTCCGTCCCCGCGACCAGCGCGCAGGCAGGGGACTTCGACGGCGACGGGCGCACGGACCTGACCCTGTTCAAGGGTGGCCGCGCGCAGGGCGACGACCCCTACGGCACCACCCCCACGGTCTGGACCGGCCCGCTCTCCCGCGCCGGGAAGCCGGCCGCCACGAGGGCCTTCGGCCCCGACGACCTGCGCTACCACGACGTGTGGGACGGCGCGGTCGGGGACGTGAACGGCGACGGCCGCGACGACCTCGCGCTGACCGTCTACACCGGCGACGGCGGCTTCGGTTCGGTCTTCTACCTTGCGAACGCCTCCGGGGCCGCCTTCATCTCCGCCACCGCGCCCGCCGGAAGCGGCGGAACCGGCGGCGTCGCCTTCGGTGACGTCAACGGCGACGGCTACGACGACCTCGTCCGGGGTCTCGCGGAGGAGTCGAGGATCGTCGTGGGCCTCGGCTCGGCCGACGGGGTGGGTAGCGGCACGACGTACAGCCAGGACACGCCCGGAGTACCCGGTGCGTGGGAGGACGTGGACTACTTCGGCGGCGCGGTGTCCGTCGGCGACGTCAACGGCGACGGCTTCGACGACGTGGCCGTCGGCGCGCCCGGCGAGGAACTGGGGTACGACGACGGCGCGGGCACCGTGGACGTCCTGTACGGCAGCGACACCGGCCTGACCGGCAAGGGCGCCCAGGGCTTCACCCAGGACACGGCCGGTGTCCCCGGCGCCGTGGAGGCGGGCGACGGCTTCGGCGGTGCCGTACGCCTGCTCGACACCAACGGCAACGGCTGTGCCGACCTCGCGGCCGCCGCGCCCCACGAGAACTCCGGGGCGGGCTCGGTGTGGTCCCTGCGGGGGCGGCCGACCGGTGTCGTGACCGACGCCGCGTTCGTGTTCGGCGGGCGGACGGTGGGGGCGCCGTACGCGAAGGCGGCCTTCGGGGCGGAGCTCGGCTAGGGCGAACGTCCCGGGAAGTACGCCCGTGACCTGCACAGACGTAGGACGCGAAAAATTCTTCGAAGAAATCTCGCGAGCCTGTCGATCCGGGTGTCTCCCGATCGACGCATGGTTGAGAGGCCGGAAAGATCCGGCCCCCCGAACCGAGGAGCCAACATGCCGCGATACCTGTCGCTCGTGCAGATCGACGAGTCCACCGCCCCCGCAGAGGGCCCCAGCGACGAGCTGATGCAGCGCATGGGGGAGCTGATCGAGGAGATGACCAAGGCCGGGGTGCTGCTGGACACCGCCGGGCTCACGCCCTCGGCGCAGGGCACCCGGGTGCACTGGAGCGGTGGTCAGGCGTCCGTCACCGACGGGCCGTTCACCGAGTCCAAGGAGGTCGTCGGGGGGTACGCCATCGTGCAGTGCAAGGACAAGGCCGAGGCCGTCGAGTGGACCAAGCGGTTCCTCCAGGTGCACGAGCCGCACTGGACGGTGACCTGCGAGGTGCGGGAGATCGCCGAGGGCTGAGGGCAGGGCTGAACCGCGGGCCGAGCGGGTGTCCTTGGCCGTACGCGAGGAGGGGTGTTGCATGGGGGACTGTGAGCCCACAGTCCTCCAGCGACCCCCGCGGCACCGTCGAGACGGTGTTCCGCATGGAGTCCCCCCGCATCATCGCCGGTGTCACCCGTATCGTCCGGGACGTCGGCATCGCCGAGGAACTGGCCCAGGACGCCCTCGTCGCGGCCCTTGAGCAGTGGCCGCGCGACGGTGTCCCCGGCAATCCGGGCGCCTGGCTCATGACCGCCGCCCGGCGCCGCGCCGTCGACCTGGTCCGGCGCCGCGAGAACTACGCCCGCAAGCTCCAGGAGATCGGCCGCTCGCTGGAGACGACGCTCCCGCCCGAGGAGCCGGCCGACCCCGAGGACATCGACGACGACCTGCTCCGCCTGGTCTTCACCACCTGCCACCCGGTGCTCTCCGCCGAGGCCCGTGTCGCCCTGACCCTGCGGCTGCTCGGCGGCCTCACCACGGCCGAGATCGCCCGCGCGTTCCTCGTCCCGGAGCCGACGATCGCCCAGCGCATCGTCCGGGCCAAACGCACCCTCGCGACGAAGAACGTCGCCTTCGAGGTGCCCTACGGCGCCGAGCGCGAGGCCCGCCTGGGAGACGTCCTCGACGTCATCTACCTCGTCTTCAACGAGGGTTACGCCGCCACCGCGGGCGACGACTGGGTACGCCCCGGACTGTGCGAGGACGCCCTGCGCCTGGCCCGCGTCCTGGCCGGGCTGATGCCGAAGGAAGCGGAGGTCCACGCGCTGGTCTCGCTCCTGGAGTTCCAGGCGTCCCGCACCGCCGCCCGCACCGGCCCCTCCGGCGAGCCGGTCCTCCTGGAGGACCAGAACCGCCGCCGCTGGAACCGCATGCTCATCGCCCGCGGCATCAACGCCCTCGCCCGCGCCGACGCCACCCGCACGGGCGCCCCCGGCCCCTACGCCCTCCAGGCCGCGATCGCCGCCTGTCACGCCCACGCCTACACCTACGAGGAGACCGACTGGGCGAGCATCGCGACCCTGTACGGGCTGCTCGCCGTCCGCGCCCCGTCCCCGGTCGTCGAGCTCAACCGCGCGGTCGCCGTGTCGAGGGCCCAGGGCCCGGCACCGGCCCTGGAGATCGTCGACGCCCTCATCGGCGAACCCGCCCTGCGCGACTACCACTTGCTCCCGAGCGTCCGCGGCGACCTGCTGGCCCGCCTCGGGCGTACGGCGGAGGCGAGGACGGAGTTCGAGCGGGCGACGGGCCTGGCGCGCAACGCACGGGAGCGGGAACTGCTGACGGCGCGGCTGAGGGCACTGCCCACACCGTGACCGGGGACAACGGCCTCCCGCCGGCCGGTCACGCCGGGGCGCCGACCAGTATCGTCGGCGCGCCCGCGACCCGGGTCAGGAACACCGTCGCCGACCTGGCCCCGTACGGCTTCGGAAGCACCTTCCTGCGCAGCTCCTCCGGCTCCACGGCCGACCCGCGCTTCTTCACGGTCAGGATCCCGACCTCGCGCTCCCGCAGTAGCGCCTTCAACTTCTTCACGCCGAAGGGGAGTTGGTCGGTGATCTCGTACGCGGTCGCGTACGGGGTCGCACGCAGCTCGTCGGCGGTGATGTAGGCGATGGTCTCGTCGATCAGCCCGCCCTCCAGGTCCTCGGCGACCTCGGCGACCAGGTGGGCGCGGATGACGGCGCCGTCGGGCTCGTACAGATACCGTCCGAGCGGCCGCACCTCGGGGTTCGGGAGCCCCCGCCCGAGGAGGGTGCGCGGACCCGGCAGCAGGGTCGCCCGTACGGCCCCCGGCGCGGTACCGAACCACAACACCGCCTCCTTGACGTCCCCGCCGTCGGAGATCCACTCGGCCTCGGCCTCGGCGGGGACGGTCTCGTGCGGGATGCCGGGAGCGATCTTCAGCGCGCCGTGGGGCGCCTTGAGCGCGGTGTCGATCGCCCAGGACAGGGGCGGAGAGTAGGCCTCGGGGTCGAAGATCCGGCCGCGCCCGGAGGAACGCCGGGCCGGGTCGACGAACACGGCGTCGTACGGGGCGGTGTCGATGTCGGTGACATCCGCCTCCCGCACCTCGATCAGGTGGGCGAGCCCCAGCGCGTCGGCGTTGGCCCGCGCCGCGGCGGCGGTGAGCGGGTCGTGGTCCACGGCGAGCACCCGGATCCCGGCCCGGGCGAGCGCGATCGCGTCACCGCCGATCCCGCTGCACAGGTCGGCGACGGAGGTGACGCCCAACTCCTTCAGCCGCTGGGCGCGATACGTCGCCACGCTCGCCCGCGTCGACTGCTCGACCCCGTTCGGCGTGAAGAACATCCGCCCCGCGTCCTCGGCCCCGAACTTCACCGCCGCCCGCTGCCGCAGCCGGGCCTGGCCGAGCGCGGCCGACACCAGTTCCGCGGGGTGCTCGCGGCGCAGCCGGGTGGCGACGGCGAGTTCGTCGGCGGGGGCGGTGTCGCGCACCGAGTCGAGGAGGGCGCGGCCCTCGGGGGTCAGAAGGGGGGCGAGGTCGTTCACCGGGACATTGTGGGCCAGTCGGTGGACGGTCCGCCTCCGGCGGCGGTGTCGGCCCGGGAGCAGGGCGGTGACCTGCGAGGATCCCGCGCCATGGGATCAGTAGTACAAAATGATAAAAGTCGGTCTCTTCGGGCTTTCCGGGCCCGTACCGGGATCGCCCTGCTCGCCGTCGCCGTCATCGCCTCGGGCTGCGCACAGGCCGAGCGCGCCGAGGTGCGTCCGGTGCGCCCGGCGCCCGGCCAGCAGCCCCTGAAGGGGGCTCCGGCCCGGGCCCTGGACTCGTACGCCACGAAGCTCCGCGCCGCGGCGAGGGTCGCGAAGCGCTGGGGCCTGGCCGGAGTCCCGCTGGCGCCCCCGGCGCCGCCGGTGAACAAGCCGAGGATCACGACCCGCAAGGGTTTCGAGGTGAACGGCCACGAGGAGAAGGGTCTCCCGCCGGTCTTCACCACGATCCCGACCACGGAGAAGATCGTCTTCCTCACGATCGACGACGGCGCCGAGAAGGACCCGGCCTTCCTGCGGATGATGAGCGAACTGAAGATCCCGTACACCGCCTTCCTCAGCAACTACCTGGTCAAGGGCGACTACGGCTACTTCAAGGACATGCAGGACAGGGGGGTCGGGCTGAACAACCACACGCTGCACCACCCCTACCTGCCCGGACTGTCCTACGCCCGCCAGAAGCACGAGATCTGCGGCATGCAGGACATCATCGAGAAGCGCTTCGGCAAGCGTCCCACCCTCTTCCGCCCGCCCTTCGGCAACTACAACGAGGCCACGCTGCGCGCCGCGAAGTCCTGCGGGGTGAAGTACGCGCCGATCTGGAACGAGGAGGTCTTCGTCGACCGCTGGGACTACCGCGAGTGGGACCGGAAGATCCGCCCGGGCGACATCGTGCTGAGTCACTTCCGCGGCCGGGGCGAGTGGAAGGGCACGATGCCCGACATGATCCGGCGGTTCCTGAACAAGGTCACGGCCGAGGGGTACGCGGTGGCCCGCCTCGAGGACTACCTGTGAGTTCGCGTGGCCCGGCCGCGGCGGCCCTGGTGGCGCTCGTCCTGCTCGCCGCCGGTTGCGCCCGGTCGGTCGACCCCGTCGAGCGGTGGGGCAAGGCGGGTTCGTACGGCGCGCGGGCGACCGAGTCCGGGACGGGCCCGCCGGCCGTCGTGAGACGGGTCCCCACCTCCGACAGGACCGTCTTCCTGACCTACGACGACGGCGCCGAGAAGGACCCGCGCTTCGTCGAACTGGTCCGTGAACGGCGGCTGCCCGTCAGCATGTTCCTCACCGACAGCGTCGTCGGCCCCGGGTACGGGCACTTCGCCCGCCTCCAGTCGGTGGGCGCCTCCATCCAGAACCACACCCTCGACCACACCGCCCTGCGCGGTCTGCCGTACGCCGGGCAGCGCGCCGAGATCTGCGGCCAGCAGGACAAACTCAAGTCCCGCTTCGGCATCCGCCCCCGCCTCTTCCGCCCGCCCTACGGCACGTACGACACGACCACCCTGCGCGCCGCCGCCGACTGCGGTGTCGCGGCGGTCGTGCTGTGGCGCGCGTCCATGGGGGACGAGCGGCTGAGCTACCCGACGGGGGAGCGCCGCCTGCTCCCCGGCGACATCGTCTCCGTGGCCTCGATCGGGACGACGGGACTGACCCTGGTGGAGCGCACGCAGCGGCTGCTGGGGGAGATCCGCAGGGCCGGGTTGAGGGTGGGGCGGCTGGAGGACTACCTGTAGGTCCGGTGCGGGGTCAGAGCGTCCAAAGGCTGACCGTGAGGATCAGGAAGAAGACCGCGGCCAGTGCCTGTGCCACGCCCGTGAGCCGGTATCCGTCCCGGAAGAAGAAGACAGCCGCCCCGGAAGTCGCCGACGCCATCCCGGCCGACCACGCCGTCGCGCCCCCCCGGGTGGCCGTTCAGCAGCAGGACCGCGACGAACACGAGGCCGAAGGCGACTTCCACCGGTACGAGGATCGCGAGTACGCAGCCGTCGGCCACGAGAGAGTCGGGGTATCCCGGCGCCCCGGAACCGGCTCGGCACGCGCGGTGAATTAGCAGTCCGCTTGACCGAGTGCTAATCACAGTCATAGTCTCGGGTCTGGCACTCCCCACTGGAGAGTGCCAATAGCGACGGGCAGGTCCGGCACCCGCGACGACGGATCCACCTGGTCGCCACCTCAGACAGTTAACCCCGTGAGATCTCCGAAGGGGGAGGTCGGATCGTGACGACCACCAGCTCCAAGGTTGCCATCAAGCCGCTCGAGGACCGCATTGTGGTCCAGCCGCTCGACGCCGAGCAGACCACCGCCTCTGGCCTGGTCATTCCGGACACTGCCAAGGAGAAGCCCCAGGAGGGCGTCGTCCTGGCCGTGGGCCCGGGCCGCTTCGAGAACGGCGAGCGCCTGCCGCTCGACGTCAAGACCGGCGACATCGTGCTGTACAGCAAGTACGGCGGCACCGAGGTGAAGTACAACGGCGAGGAGTACCTCGTCCTCTCGGCTCGCGACGTGCTCGCGATCATCGAGAAGTAATTCACCCGCTTCCTCACCGAAGCACATTGCATGTGAGCTGCGCCCCTGGCCCCCGCGACCATTAATCAGCCGGGCGTCGGGGGCGCGGTTCGTTTCACCCACGTTTTCCGAGAGGGCTGAACCGCTCCCATGGCGAAGATCCTGAAGTTCGACGAGGACGCCCGTCGCGCCCTCGAGCGCGGCGTCAACAAGCTTGCCGACACGGTCAAGGTGACGATCGGCCCCAAGGGCCGCAACGTCGTCATCGACAAGAAGTTCGGCGCCCCCACCATCACCAACGACGGTGTCACGATCGCCCGCGAGGTCGAGCTCGACGACCCGTACGAGAACCTCGGCGCCCAGCTGGTGAAGGAGGTGGCGACCAAGACCAACGACATCGCGGGTGACGGTACGACCACCGCCACCGTGCTGGCCCAGGCGCTCGTCCGCGAGGGCCTGAAGAACGTCGCCGCGGGTGCCTCCCCGGCGCTGCTCAAGAAGGGCATCGACGCGGCCGTCGCCGCGGTCTCCGAGGAGCTCCTCGCGACCGCCCGCCCGATCGACGACAAGGCGGACATCGCCGCCGTCGCCGCGCTGTCCGCCCAGGACACGCAGGTCGGCGAGCTCATCGCCGAGGCGATGGACAAGGTCGGCAAGGACGGTGTCATCACCGTCGAGGAGTCCAACACCTTCGGTCTGGAGCTGGACTTCACCGAGGGCATGGCCTTCGACAAGGGCTACCTGTCCCCGTACTTCGTGACGGACCAGGAGCGTATGGAGGCCGTCCTCGACGACCCGTACATCCTGATCAACCAGGGCAAGATCTCCTCGATCCAGGACCTGCTGCCGCTCCTCGAGAAGGTCATCCAGGGCGGTTCCTCCAAGCCGCTGCTGATCATCGCCGAGGACGTCGAGGGCGAGGCCCTGTCGACCCTGGTCGTCAACAAGATCCGCGGCACCTTCAACGCGGTCGCGGTCAAGGCCCCCGGCTTCGGCGACCGCCGCAAGGCGATGCTGCAGGACCTCGCGGTCCTCACCGGCGCCACGGTCATCTCCGAGGAGGTCGGCCTCAAGCTCGACCAGGCCGGTCTGGACGTGCTGGGCTCCGCCCGCCGCGTGACGATCACCAAGGACGACACCACGGTCGTCGACGGTGCCGGTGACTCCGCGGACGTCACGGGCCGCGTCGCCCAGATCAAGGCCGAGATCGAGAACACGGACTCCGACTGGGACCGCGAGAAGCTCCAGGAGCGCCTCGCGAAGCTGGCCGGCGGCGTGTGCGTGATCAAGGTCGGCGCCGCCACCGAGGTGGAGCTGAAGGAGAAGAAGCACCGTCTGGAGGACGCCATCTCCGCGACCCGCGCCGCGGTCGAGGAGGGCATCGTCTCCGGTGGTGGCTCCGCTCTGGTCCACGCCGCGAAGGTCCTCGAGGGCGGTCTGGGCAAGACCGGCGACGAGGCCACCGGTGTCGCCGTCGTGCGCCGCGCGGTCGTCGAGCCGCTGCGCTGGATCGCCGAGAACGCCGGCCTGGAGGGTTACGTCATCACCTCCAAGGTCGCCGAGCTCGACAAGGGCCAGGGGTTCAACGCCGCCACCGGCGAGTACGGCGACCTGGTCAAGGCCGGCGTCATCGACCCGGTCAAGGTCACCCGCTCCGCCCTGGAGAACGCCGCCTCCATCGCCTCCCTCCTGCTCACGACCGAGACCCTGGTCGTCGAGAAGAAGGAAGAGGAGGAGCCGGCCGCCGCTGGTCACAGCCACGGCCACTCCCACTGAGCTCAGTAGCTCGTAGCTCTTAGAAGGCCCGGCACCTGGGGTGCCGGGCCTTCGTCTTCGCCGCCCTACTGCTCCAGCGCTTCCAGCGCCCCCAACTGCCCCATCAGCCCGAGCCGGTCGTACTGCCACCACCCCTCGACGATCCGCCCGTCCGGGGCGCACCGGTGAATGGTGGTCCCGGTCATGGTGACCCGCTTCCCGCTGGCCGCGATCCCGAAGAAGTCCCCGACATGCGTCCCGTTCCAGGTCCACCGGGTACACACCCGGTCGCCCTGGGCGATCTGCTCATGGACCGTGAACCCGAAGTCGAAGGCCCCCCGCCACGTCTCGACCTCCTGGCGCATGGCATCGAACCCGACGGCGTCCTGGTCATTGGCGGGATCGTGATCGTGATACTCCTCGGCGACCAGCTCCCCGAGCGCCGACAGCTCCCCGCTCCCGGCCAGCGTCTCGAAGAACCGTCGAGCGGTGTGCGCGTACAGCTGCTCGTCCCGCACCACGTCCAGATCGGTGAAGGTCGGCGTCTCGTCGCACAGAGCGACCATCTCCCGGAAAATCGTGTCGGTCTCCGGCAGCCCGGAGTTCCGCATCGCCTCCTCGTACGACGGGAACTCCACGATCTCGACGAAGTGCGACGCATCCCCCCGGTCCTTCGCGATGGTGGTGTGCGTCGCCGTCCGTCTCCCCTGGGTCTGCTCGACCCACGTGTCCATCAGCCGGTTCATCTCGTCGAACCGGCTGGTCCTGCAGTCGATGAGCTGTACGAAGGTCATGACACCATCGCCTCCGGCCCCCCTGGGTCCGGTTGTACGGCACCATTCTCCTCCTCTTTGGCATCATGAGCGTCATGGAGGCGCGGGGGGAGCGGTCCGTCTCGGCGGGCGGCGACATCGGGGTGGTGGTGACGGGCGACTACAACGTCGTCACACTGGGTCCCTCGGTGCGCTCGGCCTACTGGGAACAGGTGCGCCGCATCGCCCCACCCGAACTGATGGGCCGCGCGGCCGAGTTGGCCGACCTCGCAGCCTTCTGTACGACCGACTCCGGCCCGGCGTATGCCTGGTGGCGCGCGGACGCGTGGGCGGGCAAGACGGCCTTGATGTCGTGGTTCGCGCTGCATCCGCCAGCGGGTGTGCGGATCGTGCCGTTCTTCGTGACGGCTCGGCTGGGGGCACAGAACGATGCGACGGCGTACGTCGATGTCGTACTGGAACAACTCACCGAACTGGCCGGTGAGGGACTGCCCGCCCACCTCACCGAGTCCACCCGCGAGGCCCACCTGCTTCACCTGTACGGCGCGGCCGCCGCCGCGTGCGAGCGCCGCGGGGAACGTCTGGTGCTGCTGGTCGACGGCCTGGACGAGGACCGGGGTGTCACGACCCGCTCCGACGCGCACAGCATTGCGGGTCTGCTTCCGCCCGCCCCGCGCTGCGGGATGCGTGTCTTGGTCGCGGGGCGCCTGAACCCCCCACTGCCGGGTGACGTGGCGGAGGGCCACCCGCTGCGCGAGCCCGGAATCGTGCGCGGTCTGGCGTCATCTCCGTACGCCGAGGCGATCCGCACCGAGGCGGAGCGTGAACTGAAGCAGCTGATCGAAGCCGGCGGCCTGGAGTACGACCTGCTGGCCCTGGTGACCGCGGCGGGCGGCGGCCTCACCGCGCAGGACCTGGCCGAACTGACCGGGGCCGTCCCCTATCGGGTGGCCGACGTGTTGCGGACGCGGGCGGGGCGAACGTTCGGGGTGCGGGGAAACGTCTGTCTGCTAGGACACGAGGAACTGCAGACGCAGGCACAGGAGATGCTGGGCCGCGCCGAACTCGCTCGGTACCAGGAGCAGTTGCATGCCTGGGCCGACGGATGGCAGGCACGGGGCTGGCCCGACGGCACGCCCGAGTACCTGCTTCGCGGCTACTTCCGCCTGCTCACCACGCTCGACGACCACCGACGGATGCTCCCTCTGGCCCTGGACCCGCGGCGGCACGAGCGACTGGCAGAGCTGACCGGCGCGGACGCGGCGGCGCTGGCGGAGACCCGGGTGGCCGCCGAGCACCTGGTGTGGGCGGGCGACCCCGATCTGTGTGGTCTGCTGCGACTCGCCATGTGCCGGACGGAACTGGAAGCCCGCAACCTCGGTATCAGCGCCCAGATGTGCCGGTCTCGCGCGGAGCTGGGACAGGGCGGACGCGCGGAGGCGATGGCCCGCGCCATGCCGACCGGCCTGGACCGGGCGGACGCCCTGGCCGAGGTCGCGGAGGTGCTCTGTGCGCAGGGTGAGCATGAGCGGGCCTTGGACCTCGCGCAGGACGCCCTGGAGCTGCTGGCCGGCAGAACGGTGGACGGCCGCACGGGCTCCTGCGCGGTGCGGATCGTCGGTGTCCTCGCGGCGCTCGGCCTGGACGAGGAGGCGGAGCGTCTCGACCGACTCGTCACTCGTATCCCTTTCGAGCCGGAGAGGGATCCGCTCGTCGGTGAACTCGTCGGCGCGTGGGCGAACGCCGGGCGGTACGAACGAGCCGAGGCGCTGGCGCGGTCACTGGGACCGTGGCACGCACCGGAGGCCTTGGTCCGACTCGCTGAAGCCCTGGCGCGGGCCTGCGAGTCGGACAGGGCCGACGCCCTGTTCGACGAGGCCGAGCGACTGGCCCGGTCGCACGGCCTGGTGCGGACCTTGCACATGCTGCTTGCGGCGGGCGAGCCCGAACGCGCCGGCTCCTTGCTGCGGGCGGCCCTGGCGGACACGTCGACCGTCGGCCGTCCGCGCGCGCATCTGGTTGGACTCCTGGCGCGGACGGGCGAGTTCGAGCGTGCCGCCGACTGGCTGGTCAGCATCGAGGACGGGTGGGATCGTTCCTCGGCGGCAGCGGATCTGACCGAAGCGTTGGCCGCAGCCGGGCGGATCGCCGAGGCCGAGCTCCTCCTGGAGGAGATCGACGAGGATCAGGACGACTACGACTGTGCGCTGGCCGTGATCGTCGAGGCGCTGGTCGCGGCGGGTCTGTTCGACCGATCCTGGACGTCGGCGGCGCGGCTGGGGATCCCCGGGGTCGGGGCCGATGCTCTCGCCCGTGGTGCCGTCTCCCGGGCGGCGGCCGGTTATCCCGTGGAGGCTGCCGCCTTCCTGGCGCGGGTCGAGGCGGCTGTGCGGGCCCGGGTGCCCGACGGCCGGACGGCCGGTGTGCGCGCCACGGTGGCGAAGGACCTGCGGGCCGCGGGACATACGGAGGCCGCTCTGGCAGTGCTGGAAGACGTCGAGTCCCTCATCCCGGGACGCCCGGGGGCGGACGCCGACTTCAGCGATGCCTTTCCTCATGACTCCGCCGTCGCCTGGGCGGCTGAGGAACTCGCCTGCTCAGGGCAGCTGAACAGAGCCGAGGAACTGGCCGCCACGGCAGTCGTGCCGTTTCACGTGCGCGGAGCGTGGAGCGCGATCGTTCGTGCCCTGATCGAGAAAGGGGAATACGCACGGGCCGTGACGCTGGCACACGGCCAGGATCAGGACCTTCGCGAGTTCCTGTACGGCGAGATGGCGCCGGACCTCGCGGCGACCGGCGAGGTGCGACGAGCGGTGGCTCTGGTCGACCGGGTCGAGAAGCCGGAGGTCCTCTCCCTGGCCCTCGCCGCCATGGCCGAAGCCCTGGCGGTGTCGGGGCGGGACGACCGTGCCCGCGCCGTGCTGGACGACTGGGCGCGGCGCGGTGAGGCGGCTCCCGGGACAGCCGGTTGGTGGGGCGGCATGATGACCGCCGCCCACCTCCTTGGTGCATGGCATGCCCTGGGCGAGGACGCCGCGACCCGCCGGGAGATCAACCACGCGATGGAATTCGGGAGCCGGCGCGACATGGTGTGCGAGCCGGTTCTCCGGGCGCTGGTCGCGTCAGGGCACAACGACCATGCCGAGCGGTTCGCGGGTGAGGTCGATGGACCCGGGCGGTGGGGAGAGGCCCACGACGTCCTGGTGGAGGAACTCGTCGCGGCTGGCGAGTACGACCGGGCGGCGCGGCTCGCCGGTCTCGACGACGATCCCTCCCGGCTGAGCCTGCGCTCGGCCGTGGCCCTGGCCCCGCACACGGACACCGGACGCGACCTGGTCGTGCGGGCACTGGACCTGGGCGACTGGGTCGACGTGCTGCCCGCCCTCGTACGGCTGGACCCACGCACCGTGCCGGTGGTCGTCGAGACTCTGCGCGGTGCGGCGGCCCCGGCCCTGTGACCGCCGCTACTGCGGCCCGTACTTCCGCCCCGTCCTGGAGCTGATCCCTCCGAGCATCCCCCGAGGCACCACCTTCACCACGCCCATCAACGCCTTGTACCGGGGATCCGGGATCGACAGCGTCTTGCCCCGCGCGAGGTCGTGCAGCGCGGCCGCCACGAGCTTGTCGGCGTCGAGCCACATCCAGCCGGGGATGTTGTCCGTGCCCATGCCCGCCCGCTCATGGAACTCGGTGCGTACGAAGCCGGGGCACAGGGCCATCAGGCGCACCCCGCTCCCCGCCAGGTCCTTGGCCGCCCCTTGGGTGAACTGCACGACCCACGCCTTGGACGCCCCGTACGTGCCGCGGGGGACGAAGGCCGCCACCGAGGCGACGTTGACCACGCCGCCGCGGCCCCGCTCGCGCATCCCCTCCGTCGCCGCCGACGTCAGACGGAGCACCGCCTCGCAGTGGACCTTGAGCATCTTCAGCTCGTCGGCCATGGAGACGTCGAGGTAGCGGCCCTTGTTGCCGAAGCCCGCGTTGTTCACCAGCAGGTCGACCGGGTTCCGGCGGTCGGAGAGGCGGGCGGCCACGGTCTCGATGCCGGAGTCCTCCGCGAGGTCCGCCGTGAGGACCTCCGCCTCGATGCCGTGGCGGTCGTGGAGTTCGGTGGCCTGTTCGCGCAGCCGCTTGGTGTCGCGGGCCACCAGGACGAGGTTGTGGCCGTCGGCGGCGAGGCGCCGTGCGAACGCGGCACCGATGCCCGCGGTCGATCCCGTAATCAATGCCGTTGTCATGCCGCAAGGTTAGTGACCGGGACGGACAGCGTCCGCTTGCGAGGACGCCGTCAGGCGCCGTGCTTCTCCACATAGTCGAGCGCCCACTGCCGCACTTCCGGATGGAGCGCCTCGCCCGCCGCCAACAGCCGCGGCTGGAGGGGCCGTTCGGTGGTCATCGCCCGGAACGCCAGGGCGACCGTCACCTCGTGGTCCGGCCGGTGCACGATCTCGACCGGGTCCCCGGAACGGATCTCACCGGGCCGGATCACCCGCAGGTACGCCCCGGGCGCGCCCTTCTGCGTGAACCGCTTCACCCACCGCTTCTCCTCCATATGGCCCTGGAAGGTGCCGCACGGGATGCGCGCGCTGGTGACCTCCAGCACCACTTCGGGCCCGATGCGCCAGCGTTCGCCGATCAGCGCGCCGGAGACGTCGATGCCCTGGGTCGTGAGGTTCTCGCCGAACGCGCCGAGGGCCAGGGAACGGCCGAGCTCGCGCTCCCAGTCGTCCAGGTCCTCACGCGCCATCGCGTACACGGCCTGGTCGTCGCCGCCGCGGTGCTGTCTCTTGCACACCGCGTCCCCGGCGAGCCCGCTCCCGCCGATGCCCTTGGGGCCGGGCGCGGCCACCCGTACCGGTGTGTCGACCGGCCGCTTGTCGATACCGGTGACGCCCTCCGGGTTGTCCGTGTACGAAACGGCTTTCTCGCGGCCCAGATTCACCGACAGCAGCTTCATAGCGGCACGGTAGGGCACCCGAACCCAAAGGTGCCACGCAATATTCGCCATTGCGTCAAAGTCTGGCTTATCCTCGGAGGGTGATCGAGGCCCGTCATCTCCGTGTCCTGCGCGCCGTCGCCGCCACCGGCTCCTTCTCCGCCGCCGGGCGCGAACTGGGCTGCACCCAGCCCGCCGTGAGCCAGCAGATGAAGGCCCTGGAGACGTCCGTCGGCACCCCGCTGCTCATCCGCAGCGGCCGCGAGATGCGGCTGACCCAGGCGGGGGAGGCACTCGTGCGGCACGCCGCCGGGATCCTCGCCGGACTGACGGCGGCGGAGGAAGAGGTCGCCGCCATCGCCGGACTGCGGGCCGGGCGCGTGCGGCTCGTCTCCTTTCCCAGCGGCAGCTCCACCCTCGTACCGACCGCGCTCGCGGCGCTGCGTGCCGCGCACCCGGGCACGCGGGTCTCCCTGGAGGAGGCCGAACCCCCGCAGTCCGTCGCGATGCTGAGGGAGGGCGACTGCGATGTCGCCCTCGCCTTCCGGTACGAGGGGGCCGCCCAGGAGGGCGAGTGGGACGACCTCGTCGTACGACCCCTGCTGCGGGACCGTCTCGTCGCCCTCGTACCGGAGCGGCACCGGCTCGCGTCCGCCGGGTCCGTGGCCATCGGGGAGCTGGCGCGGGAGCCCTGGATCGCCGGATGTCCGCGCTGCCGTGGGCAGTTGGTCCAGGTGTGCGAGGGCGCCGGGTTCACACCCCGCATCGACTTCGCGACCGACGATTATCCGGCGGTGGTGGGACTGGTGGGCGCCGGCCTCGGCGTGGCCGTGCTGCCGCAGCTGGCCATCGAGTCCGTACGGCCGCGGGGCGCGCGCACCGTCACGCTGGAACCGGCGGTGCGGCGGGAGATCGTCGCGCTGACCCTGCCCGATCTGGCCCAGGTGCCCGCGGTGGCGGCGACCCTGGACCGGCTCGCTGTCGCGGCGGGCCGGAAGTAGGGAAGGGCACGCGTACGCGTGCCCTTCCGGAAGAAACGTTCCTTCAGTTGTTCGAGACGGCATGTCCACCGACCGACGACGCCGTCACCAGCCGGTTCCGCGCCCGCCCCATGAGCTCCTCGCGCTCGTCCTCGGTCAATCCGCCCCACACGCCGTACGGCTCCCTCACCGCCAACGCGTGCGCCGCGCACTGGGCGCGGACCGGGCATCTCATGCAGACCTCCTTGGCCGAGTTCTCACGAGCGCTCCGGGCCGCTCCTCGCTCGCCCTCCGGATGAAAGAAGAGCGAGCTGTCCACCCCGCGACAGGCGGCCAGGAGCTGCCAGTCCCACAGGTCCGCGTTCGGTCCGGGAAGGCGGGAGAAATCTGCCATTGCGTGACCCCTTGTAGCCGTTCTGTGGCGGATTCGGTGTCTACGACCGTACATCTGCGATCTAAGGAGATGAAAATATGACTCATTGCGAATCTAGCCTCAGACACCAGGAAATGGGAAGAAATGGAGCTAAATGGGGCACTGGTTGTGATGAAACGTTGTGGGTCCGTCGTGCATGTCTGCACCGTGTCCGGCCCCTCACGTAGAGTGCCGAAGATGGCACACGGCCCCGTAACTCTTTCGAGTGACCGTCGTTGAGAGTGCGGAGGCGGTTGAAACACAAAGCGCTCGGGCAAGCGTCCGAGACGGTCGACCGCACAGGTGACGATTTCGTACCAGCCTGGAGGCTCAAGGTGACGTGCATCAGCTGCGGAGGGCGGCCATGACATCCGTCCTCGTCTGCGACGACTCCCCGCTTGCCCGAGAGGCGCTCCGCCGCGCGGTCGCGACCGTGCCCGGCGTCGAGCGCGTGACGACCGCGGCCAACGGCGAGGAAGTCCTCCGCCGCTGGGGCGCCGACCGTTCGGACCTGATTCTGATGGACGTACGCATGCCCGGTCTGGGCGGCGTCGAGACCGTCCGTCGGCTGCTGTCCGCCGACCCGGGTGCGCGCATCATCATGCTCACCGTCGCGGAGGACCTGGACGGGGTCGCGCTCGCGGTCGCCGCGGGCGCGCGGGGCTATCTGCACAAGGACGCCTCGCGCGCGGAGCTGCGGGCGACGGTGACGCAGGCCCTCGCCGACCCGACGTGGCGGCTCGCTCCCCGTCGGCTGCGGTCCGCCGAGATGGGGGCGGCGCCGACGCTCACCGCGCGTGAGATCCAGGTGCTCGAGGGAATGAGCCACGGTCGGTCCAACGCGGAGATCGGGCGGGAGCTGTTCCTGTCCGAGGACACCGTGAAGACGCACGCGCGTCGGCTGTTCAAGAAGCTCGGTGCGTCCGACCGGGCGCATGCGGTCGCGCTCGGGTTCCGCTGGGGTCTGGTTCGCTAGGTAGTCGTACGGGCTGCGGGTCGTTCGTGGCTGGTCGTACCCGCGCGGCGGTAACCGCGTGTTGATGCAGGCCCGCGCCCCTGCGGGGCGCGGAAGCCGGCGTCGGTCAAGTTGCCCTGACGGTGTCCGCTGCTTGTTTCGGCGCCGATGCCGCATCCTTGAGGTGTGGAGTCTCTCGGGGACGAGTCGGTCGAGCGGAAGGGGAGGGCGCAGGGTATGAGTTCCGGCGCACCTGCTCATAACGCTTCGGTGCACAACATCGGACGTGGTGCCGCGGATGAATCGGCCGCAAGGCACCATGGACCGATGCGCGAGGACGAGACGACGGTGATCGGTGGGCTCGTTCACCGCGCCGTCGACGGGGATGAGCAGGCGACACACGACCTGCTCGCCCATGTCCACCCACTGGCGCTGCGCTACTGCCGCACCCGGCTGTCACGGCTGCCCGGCGACGCACGTCACTTCGTGGAGGACCTGGCGCAGGAGGTCTGCGTCGCGGTTCTCCTCGCCCTGCCGCGCTACCGGGACACCGGTCGCCCCTTCGAGGCCTTCGTCTTCGCCATCGCCGCGCACAAGGTGGCCGACCTGCAGCGTGCGGCGATGCGTGGCCCCGGCTCGACGGCGGTCCCGTCCGACGAGATGCCCGAGCGGCCGGACGACTCGCTCGGCCCCGAGGAGCGCGCGCTGCTCAGCAGTGACGCCGAATGGGCCAAGAAGCTGCTGGCCAACCTCCCCGAGAACCAGCGGGAGCTGCTGCTGCTGCGGATCGCGGTGGGGCTGACGGCGGAGGAGACGGGACAGATGTTGGGAATGTCACCCGGGGCGGTGCGGGTGGCTCAGCACCGGGCGTTGAGCCGGCTGCGAGCCCTCGCCGAGCAGTAGTTCCCCGAGGTTGTTGTTCCCCGCGGTCGTCCCTTGTCTTTGTTCCTTCGGTGAACAGGCCGTACCTCAGTTCCGTACGAACATACGAAGCCGGTAGCCGGACGGAACCGTGGAATTCGGGACCCTTCCTTCCCGTTAGCATGGACATCCGCACCGATCAAGGCCATTGGGGAAGGTGTCATGACTGCAAACGTCGACGGAGTGCCTGACAAATTCGCGACACTCGGGCTGACCTACGACGACGTGCTGCTGCTGCCGGGCGCGTCGGACATGGCGCCCGACCAGATCGACACCGCCTCGTACGTCTCCAGGAACGTGCGGGTGAACATCCCGCTGCTCTCCGCCGCCATGGACAAGGTCACCGAGTCGCGCATGGCGATCGCGATGGCCCGTCAGGGCGGCGTCGGTGTTCTGCACCGCAATCTCTCCATCGAGGACCAGGCCAACCAGGTCGACCTGGTGAAGCGCTCCGAGTCCGGCATGGTGGCCGACCCGATCACCGTGCACCCGGACGCCACGCTCGCCGAGGCCGACGCGCTGTGCGCCAAGTTCCGCATCAGCGGCGTCCCGGTCACCGACCCCGGCAAGAAGCTCCTCGGCATCGTCACCAACCGCGACATGGCCTTCGAGAGCGACCGCTCCCGCCGGGTCCGCGAGGTCATGACGCCGATGCCGCTGGTCACCGGCAAGGTCGGCATCTCCGGCGTCGAGGCCATGGAGCTGCTGCGCAAGCACAAGATCGAGAAGCTTCCGCTGGTCGACGACGCGGGCGTCCTCAAGGGCCTCATCACCGTCAAGGACTTCGTCAAGGCGGAGAAGTACCCGAACGCCGCCAAGGACGCCGAGGGCCGGCTGCTCGTCGGTGCCGCGGTCGGTGTCGCCGGTGACGCCTTCGAGCGCGCCCAGGCCCTGATCGAGGTCGGTGTCGACTTCATCGTCGTGGACACCGCGCACGGCCACTCCCGGCTCGTCGGCGACATGGTCGCCAAGATCAAGTCGAACTCCGCGGGCGTCGACGTCATCGGCGGCAACATCGCCACCCGTGAGGGCGCCCAGTCGCTCATCGACGCCGGCGTGGACGGCATCAAGGTCGGCGTCGGTCCCGGCTCCATCTGTACGACCCGTGTCGTCGCCGGCATCGGTGTCCCGCAGGTCACCGCGATCTACGAGGCCGCGCTGGCCGCCAAGGAGGCCGGTATCCCGGTCATCGGCGACGGCGGCCTCCAGTACTCCGGCGACATCGCCAAGGCCCTGGTCGCGGGCGCCGACACCGTGATGCTGGGTTCGCTGCTCGCGGGCTGCGAGGAGTCCCCGGGCGAGCTGATGTTCATCAACGGCAAGCAGTTCAAGTCGTACCGCGGCATGGGCTCGCTCGGCGCCATGCAGACGCGCGGCGAGCGCAAGTCGTTCTCCAAGGACCGCTACTTCCAGGAGGGCGTCGCCTCCGACGAGCAGCTGGTCCCCGAGGGCATCGAGGGCCAGGTGCCCTACCGCGGCCCGCTGCACTCGGTCGTCCACCAGCTGGTCGGCGGACTGCGCCAGTCGATGTTCTACGTCGGCGGCCGCACGGTGCCGGATCTGCAGGCCAACGGCCGCTTCGTACGGATCACCTCGGCGGGTCTGAAGGAGTCGCACCCGCACGACATCCAGATGACGGTCGAGGCGCCGAACTACAGCCGTAAGTGACCTCCACGCGCGCGTGAGTGCCGATCGAGGGCGGCCCCGGGACTCCGGGGCCGCCCTCGGCGTATCCGTCGGGGATACTGGAAGGCGCTGCAACGCATCAGGGAAAGGCCACACACGTGACTGAGATCGAGATCGGGCGCGGCAAGCGCGGCCGCCGGGCGTACGCCTTCGACGACATCGCCGTCGTCCCGAGCCGTCGTACGCGCGACCCGAAGGAGGTCTCGATCGCCTGGCAGATCGACGCCTACCGCTTCGAGCTGCCGTTCCTGGCCGCCCCCATGGACTCGGTCGTCTCCCCGGCCACCGCGATCCGCATCGGCGAGCTCGGCGGCCTCGGCGTGCTGAACCTCGAGGGCCTGTGGACGCGGTACGAGGACCCGCAGCCCTTGCTCGACGAAATCGTCGGCATGGACTCGGAGACGGCGACCCGGCGCCTCCAGGAGATCTACTCCGCCCCCATCAAGGAGGAGCTGATCGGCCAGCGCATCAAGGAGGTGCGCGACTCGGGCGTGGTCACCGCGGCCGCGCTGTCCCCGCAGCGCACGGCGCAGTTCTCCAAGGCCGTCGTCGACGCGGGCGTGGACATCTTCGTCATTCGCGGTACGACGGTGTCGGCCGAGCACGTGTCGGGTTCGCACGAGCCGCTGAACCTGAAGCAGTTCATCTACGAGCTCGACGTCCCGGTGATCGTGGGCGGCTGCGCCACCTACACCGCCGCCCTGCACCTGATGCGCACCGGCGCCGCGGGCGTCCTGGTCGGTTTCGGCGGCGGCGCGGCGCACACCACGCGCAACGTGCTGGGCATCCAGGTCCCGATGGCGACCGCGGTGGCCGATGTCGCCGCCGCCCGCCGGGACTACATGGACGAGTCCGGCGGCCGGTACGCGCACGTGATCGCGGACGGCGGCGTGGGCTGGTCCGGCGACCTCTCCAAGGCGATCGCCTGCGGCGCGGACGCCGTGATGATGGGCTCCCCGCTGGCCCGCGCGACGGACGCGCCGGGCCAGGGCAACCACTGGGGCATGGAGGCCGTCAACGAGGAGCTGCCGCGCGGCAAGAAGGTCGACCTGGGCACGGTCGGCACGATCGAGGAGGTCCTGACGGGCCCGTCGCACATCCCGGACGGCTCGATGAACTTCTTCGGCGCGCTCCGGCGGGCGATGGCCACGACCGGATACAGCGAGCTGAAGGAATTCCAGCGCGTCGAGGTCACGGTCGCGGACTCGCAGCACAAGCGGTAGGTCGTACGACATCGAAGGGCCCGTCCACCGGGGAGGTGGGCGGGCCCTTCGATGTGCCGTCGCGGCTTCAGAGCCAGGCCTTCAGGAAGGCGGCCATCAGCAGGACGAGGCCGCCGGCGAAGATACGGGCGCCTTGTATGCGGAATCGGCGGGCCGTCCACACCGTGTCGAGCGGGCTGAAGTCGCCCGTGGCGGCGGCTCTCAGCTCGGTGTTGATCCTGGCGCGCTCCGCCCAGACATCGGCCGCCCCGAGCACGTTGAACGCCAAGCGGCCGCCCCATCCGGTGGCCGCGAGACCGACCAGCAGAAGAACCACGGGTACGGGCACCACGCTCAGGCCACGGCCTTCTTGGCGCCCGAGAACGCGGCGAAGGCGCCGATGGCGAGGAACAGGAAGCTCATCGCGTCGAACGACTCCTTCCAGATCGTGACGACCAGGTCGGAGTACTCGGTGAGCACGTCGGTGAGGGTGACACTGGCCTCTGTGGCGTCCATGATCAACGCGACCCCGAACAGCTGACCAAGGCAGACCGCGACGAGCGACAGCGCGCCGCTCACGATCGGCAGTACCGGGTTCGCGCCGCCGACCTTGCCCGCGGCGAAGCCGATGGCGAGGCCGACGCCGATCGCGGCGTAGCCGATCTCGCGCTCGGTGGCCTTGAGGACGAAGCCGTAGACGCCCGCGGTGACCAAGGCCACGACGACGGCGGTGACCACGCCGAGAGCGATGTTGTCGCGGGCCGGGGCGGCCGGTGGCAGCGAGGCCGGCTGCTGGGCGAACGGGTTGCCGTCGGTGGGCGGCGGCGGGGTTGGCTGGGTCATGACAGAGATCCCCCCATGGGACTGTCGGACGAGCGGCGTGGGGTGTGCGCACGAGTGTGCGACGGGACTCGTCTGTCAGGCGAGTCGCCGAAGGGTAGCAGGCACTCCGACCCTCGCCACCAGGCAATTTCGTCCTCAGATCCGATGTGCCGCCCCAGTCGGCGTGGCCCCCCGCGTGTCCAGCAGCAGCTGTGCCTTCACCGACAGGCCCTGGAGGTCGTACGTCCGGTGCTGTTGGAGCAGGATTGTCAGGTCCGCGTCAGCGGCGGCCTCGTAGAGCGAGTCCGCGCGGGGGACCGGGCGGTCGAGGACGTTCCAGGAGGGGACGTGGGGGTCGTGGTAGCTCACCGAGGCGCCCAGTTCCATCAGGCGGATCGCGATCTCGCGGGCCGGGGTGCCCTGTTGGTCGGCGAGGTCGGGCTTGTAGGTCACGCCGAGGAGCAGGATGCGGGCGCCCCGGGCCGACTTGCCGTGCTCGTTGAGGAGGGCGGCGGCGCGCTGGACGACGTAACGCGGCATCTGGCTGTTGACCTGCTGGGCCAGTTCGACCATGCGCAGGGCGCGGCCGGTGGGGGCGCCGGTCAGGTCCTGGGGGACCCCGTGGCCGCCGACGCCGGGGCCGGGGCGGAAGGACTGGAAGCCGAAGGGCTTGGTCTCCGCGCACCGGACGACGTCCCACAGGTCGACGCCCAGGTCGTGGCAGAGGACGGCCATCTCGTTGACGAGGGCGATGTTGACATGGCGGTAGTTGGTCTCCAGGAGCTGGACCGTCTCCGCCTCTCGCGGGCCACGCGCGCGTACCACCTTGTCGGTGAGGCGTGAGTAGAAGGCGGCCGCCGACTCGGTGCAGGCGGGGGTCAGGCCGCCGATCACCTTGGGGGTGTTGGCGGGCGTGAAGTCGCGGTTGCCGGGGTCGACGCGGCTGGGGGAGTAGGCGAGGTGGAAGTCGCGGCCCGCGCGGAGGCCGGAGCCCTCTTCCAGGAGGGGGCGCAGGCGGTCCTCGGTGGTGCCCGGGGGGACCGGGGACTCCAGGATGACCGTGGTGTGCGGGCGCAGGTGGGCGGCCAGGGTGCGGGCCGCGGACTCCACCTGCGTGAGGTCGAGCCCGCCGTCCGCCCCGCGCGGGGTGGGCGCGCAGATGACCGCGGTGCGCACCCGGCCGAGCTCGGCGGGGGAGGTGGTCGGCCGGAAGCCCCCCGAGAGCATCCGGCGCAGTTCGGCGGGGCTGAGGGAGCCGGGCTCGGGTCCGGTGCGGTAACCGAGCGTGGGGATGCCGGCGGCGACGGCGGCCTGGGCCAGGGGCAGTCCGTAGGGGCCGAGTCCGATGACGGCGAGATCTGCGGGCATGGCGTTGGACCGTCCTTCCCAGTAGCCGAAGCGGGACAGGTGCGCAAGCCCTGTGGACTGGACGAGCGAGCGCAATGTCAGACTAAGAGTAAATCTGACCGAAATACGAGATTGATTCCTTGTGTCTTCCCGCAGGAGTCCCTGGAGCTTCGGCCCACGTCCTGTGGAAGTTGTCCACAGGCTGGGGGCGACTGGTGGCTGAAGTCGGGCAAGGCGGTCAGAATTTGGGCATGAGGGATACGGACCGGGTCACTCCTCACGGGTGAGACCGGCGTGACCGAACAGCGGGAGGCAGCGGTGAGGACAGCGACACTGGGGCCGGCGCAGCGAGCCGAGGCGCTCGCGGCCATGGCCGAGCGCGAGCTGGACCTACTGGTGGTGGGCGCCGGTGTGGTCGGTGCCGGGACCGCCCTCGACGCGGTGACGCGCGGGCTGTCCGTCGGACTGGTCGAGGCACGTGACTGGGCGTCGGGCACCTCGAGCCGGTCGAGCAAGCTCATCCACGGCGGCCTGCGCTACCTGGAGATGCTCGACTTCGCCCTCGTCCGGGAGGCGTTGAAGGAGCGCGGGCTGTTGCTGGAACGGCTCGCTCCGCACCTCGTGAAGCCGGTGCCGTTCCTGTACCCGCTCCAGCACAAGGGCTGGGAGCGGCTGTACGCCGGCTCCGGCGTCGCGCTCTACGACACCATGTCGATGGCCCGCGGGCACGGGCGAGGCCTGCCGATGCACCGGCATCTGAGCCGTCGTCACGCCCTGCGCATCGCACCCGCCTTGAAGAAGGACGCCCTGGTCGGCGCCCTCCAGTACTACGACGCCCAGATGGACGACGCCCGCTTCGTGGCCACCCTGGTGCGTACGGCGGCGGCGTACGGCGCGCAGGTCGCCAACCGCGCCCGGGTGACCGGCTTCCTCCGCGAGGGCGAACGTGTCGTCGGCGCCCGGGTGCAGGACGTCGAGGCGGGCGGGGAGTACGAGGTCCGCGCCAAGCAGGTCGTCAACGCCACGGGCGTGTGGACCGACGACACGCAGGCCATGGTGGGCGAGCGGGGGCAGTTCCACGTGCGGGCCTCCAAGGGCATCCACCTCGTCGTGCCCAAGGACCGCATCCACGCCACGACCGGGCTGATCCTGCGCACCGAGAAGTCGGTGCTGTTCGTCATTCCGTGGGGCCGGCACTGGATCATCGGCACGACCGACACCGACTGGGACCTCGACAAGGCACATCCCGCCGCCTCCAGCGCGGACATCGACTACCTGCTGGAACACGTGAACTCGGTGCTCGCCGTGCCGCTCACACGGGACGACGTCGAGGGCGTGTACGCGGGTCTGCGGCCGTTGCTGGCCGGGGAGTCGGACGCCACCAGCAAGCTGTCCCGCGAGCACACCGTGGCGCATCCCGTGCCGGGGCTCGTGGTCGTGGCGGGCGGCAAGTACACGACGTACCGGGTCATGGCCAAGGACGCCGTGGACGAGGCCGTGCACGCCCTCGATCTGCGGGTCGCCGAGTGCGTCACCGAGGACGTGCCGCTGCTGGGCGCCGAGGGGTACCGGGCGCTGTGGAACGCGCGAGCGCGGATCGCCGCCCGGACGGGGCTGCACGTGGTGCGGGTGGAGCATCTGCTGAACCGGTTCGGTTCGCTGGCGGAGGAGGTCCTGGACCTCATCGCGGCGGACGCCTCACTCGGGGAGCCGCTGCCGGCGGCCGAGGACTATCTGCGCGCCGAGATCGTGTACGCCGCCTCGCACGAGGGGGCGCGGCACCTGGACGACGTGCTGACCCGGCGGACACGGATCTCCATCGAGACCTTCGACCGGGGCACGCGGAGCGCGCGGGAGGCCGCCGAGCTGATGGCGCCGGTGCTGGGCTGGGACAAGGACCACATCGAGCGGGAGATCCAGCACTACGAGAAGCGGGTGGAGGCGGAGCGGGAGTCGCAGCGGCAGCCCGACGACCTGACGGCCGACGCGGCCCGGCTGGGGGCGCCGGACATCGCGCCGCTGTAGGGCTTCCGCACGGCCCTGGATCCCGGTTCGACATCACTCGAACGAGTGTCGCGAGCCGGGATCTTCGTTCGGAACCCGCTCGTTCTACGAGGTGCGGGGGCAGAACTCGGCGGCGAGCAGGGCCGGTTCGAGGCGGGGGTCTGCGATCGCGGTCGTGTTCACGCGGAAGGTGAGCACGCGACGGCCGTCGACGGTGGCCGCGGTGCGCACATAACTGCCGGAGATCCGGCCGTTGTGCCCCCACACCGTCGTGCCGCACGGCAGCTTCGCCGGGAACAGCCCCATGCCGTACAGGCCGTGTGCGGCGCGGGTGTCGCGCATCTCGCGCAGCCGGTGCGGGGGCAGCAGTTCACCGCCGAGCAGCGCCGCGTAGAAGCGGTCCAGGTCGGCGAGGGTGGTCACCAACTCACCGGCGGCTCCGGCGACCCGCGGATCCAGATCGGTGACGTCCGATCCGTCGGTGTCGTAGGCGCGGCCGTGTGGGGTGGGGAGCGAGGTGCGGGATCCAGGGAAGGAGGTGTCCGCCAGACCCAGCGGAGCGATGATGCGGCGCTCGGCCTCGGTCGCGTAGGGGTGGCCGGTGACCTGGGCGATGACCATGCCGAGCAGGACGTAGTTGGTGTTCGAGTAGGAGTAGCGGCCCGGGTCGGCAGGAGGGTGGGTGAGTGCGATCCGTACGGCTTGAAGAGGAGTGAGGGGGACCAGGCCCTCGGTGTCCGTGGTGAAGTCGTTCAGGCCGCTGGTGTGGGTGAGCAGGGCGCGCAGGGTGATCGTGCGGCCGTCGTTGCCGGCTCCGCGGACCAGGCCGGGCAGATGCCGCTCCACGGTGTCGGACAGGGACAGCCGGTGTTCTTCGGCCAGTTGCAGGACGACCGTCGCGAGGAAGGTCTTCGTGATGCTGCCGGCGCGGAAGTGGTCGGCGCGGGTGATGCCCTGGCCGGCCTCGGCGTAGCGGGTGCCGCTCTCCCCGCGGGCCAGCAGGGCGGCGGCGGGGGCTTTGCCCTCGCTGACCAGCAGCGGGAGGATCGCGTCCGTCGGGGGCGGCGCGGGTGCGGAGGAGGCGGCCGGGGCCAGGGCGAGGAGCGCGAGGGACACAGCTACGGCCAGTACTGTCCGGAGCGGCGGCATCGTGGTCCCTCCTGGTTCCTCGTGCGGCGATCGGGGTCCCGCGGCGGTTGCGGCCGGTTCCTTGTGAGGCGCCCATCATGCAGGGTGGCGGAATTCGGTCTTCCGGCGGTCTTCGGGTGGGGCGGGCTACGTGGTGCGGGGCGTGTGTTCGTCACCCTGGTGTGAGGGTCGGTGGCGCGCCGTGTTCATGGGGGTGCGGGTGTTCGGTCCACATGGCGGGCGGCTGGTCCGCAGAGGCACCCTGGGGCGTCGGGCACTTGTCGGGTGAGGGACAATGGAGGCTCTGTCAGGGCGGGTTGTATGAGGGGACGCATGTCGGAGGCGGAGCGGGCGGGGGCATCCCGTCAGGGCAAGAGCGAACGTCTCCTCGCCGGGCGGTACCGGTTGGGAGCAGTGCTCGGCCGCGGCGGCATGGGCACGGTGTGGCGTGCCGAGGACGAGACCCTGGGTCGGATCGTCGCGGTGAAGGAGCTGAGGTTCCCCTCCAATATCGACGAGGAGGAGAAGCGGCGGCTGATCACGCGGACGTTGCGTGAGGCCAAGGCGATCGCGCGGATCCGGAACAACAGCGCGGTGACCGTCTTCGACGTGGTCGAGGAGGACGACCGGCCGTGGATCGTGATGGAACTCGTCGAGGGCAAGTCGCTCGCCGAGGTCATCCGGGAGGACGGCCTGCTGGAGCCGAAGCGCGCGGCGGAGGTCGGGCTCGCGGTGCTCGACGTCCTGCGTTCGGCGCACCGTCAGGGCATCCTGCACCGGGACGTGAAGCCGTCCAACGTGCTGATCTCCGAGGACGGCCGGGTCGTGCTCACCGACTTCGGCATCGCCCAGGTGGAGGGCGACCCGTCGATCACCTCGACCGGCATGCTGGTCGGCGCCCCCTCCTACATCTCCCCGGAGCGCGCCCGTGGGCACAAGCCGGGTCCGGCCGCTGACCTGTGGTCGCTGGGCGGGCTGTTGTACGCGTCGGTCGAGGGGGTGCCGCCGTACGACAAGGGCTCGGCGATCGCCACTCTGACCGCGGTGATGACCGAGCCGCTGGAGGAGCCGAAGAACGCGGGTCCGCTGAAGGACGTCATCTACGGGCTGCTCACCAAGGATCCCGAGAAGCGGCTCGACGACACCGGTGCGCGCGTGATGCTCAACGCGGTGATCCACGCGCCCGAGCCCAAGGCGGAGCCGGAGCCGGCACCGGACGCGACGAAGGTCGTGCCGTTGCCTCCGCAGCCCGACCGGGGTGAGGGCGGGGAGCGGTTGCGCGGGGCGTTCCGTTCCGTGCGCAAGGCGGCCGTGGCCGCGGGAGCGGCCGGTACGGCGGCTGCGGCTCGGGCCAAGTCCGGGAATGGGACGGGCACTGCGGGATCGTCCGGTACCTCGGGCTCGTCGGGTACGCCCGCTTCGTCGGGCACCTCCGGTTCGTCGGGTGGTGCCGCGGCTTCGGGGCCGGGTGCTGCTGGGGCGGGTGCGCAGGCGAAGCCGACTTCTTCGTCCGGGACGGCTGTCTCGGGGTCCGGCAGCGTGGGTGTCAGCGGTGCCAGTGCCAGTGCCGGTGCCGCTGGTGCTGGTGCTGGTGCCGGCTCGGGAGCCGGGGGCAACGCGACCGGTGGTGGGCGGAGTTCGGGGTGGCCCGTGATGACGCCGCCGGATCTGCCGCCGCGGCCCGTGCCGAGGGCGCCGCTCACCGATGTGGTGCCGAAGCGGACGCTGGTGATCATCGCGGTGGTCCTGGTGCTCGCGGTGGTCGCGGTCGTGCTGGCCGTCGTGCTCAACGGTGACGGCGACTCCTCCAAGAGTTCGGCGGGCGGTGGCGGTGCCAAGACCTCCGCCAGTGCGAGCCCGAGTCCCTCCACCAAGGAGGACGAGAGCGGCGGCGCCCAGACGGACGGCAAGGCGACCGAGTCCGCGGGGTCCGGCGCGGCGGCGGAGAAGACGCCGAGCAGCAGCGCGACCGCGACCGGCGGTAGCGAGGCCGGGGGTTCCGCCGACGGCGACAGCACGGCGAAGACGACGTACAAGGGCGGTCAGGGGTACTCGATCGGGCTGCCCAAGGGGTGGAAGTTCCAGACGTCGGCCTCGGCGGGGGATCGTTTCACCGGGCCTGACGGGCAGAAGCTGTTGGTGGCCTGGACGTCCACGCCGAAGGGTGACCCGGTGGCGGACTGGAAGAGCCAGGAGCGGTACATGGCGCGTTCCCAGTACGACCGGGTCCGCATAGCGAAGGTGAACTACCGGGGCTGGCTCGCGGCCGACTGGGAGTTCACCTATGTCGAGGGCGGAACGAAGTACCGGACGATCGACCGGGGGTTCGTCGTCAACGACCATCTCGGATATGCGCTGATGTACACGGCGAAAGCGGCCAATTGGGGCAGTGAGCTGCGCAAGGACACCTGGCAGACCCTCGCGCAGACATTCGAACCGAAATCGTGAAGTGACCCGACCCGCGTTTGAGGCGTGAGATCTGGCATCCCCTCTTTGCGGGTTGCCTCCGGCACGTATCGTGAAGGCTTGCGGACCGTACGCATCCAACTATGGGCGGAACGGCACGCGGGGCGAACGGAATTGACCGATCCGGAGTGCCGGGGGAGGCAACGTGGACGACTATGCGGGACGGGTACTCGCCGACCGCTACCGCCTGCCGCTGCCGCCCTCCGACGAGTACGAACTGACCGAGACCCGGGCCTTCGACACCTACAGCGGTCAGGAAGTCCTCGTCCGGCAGGTGCCGTTGCCCGAGGTCGTCGAGGCGGAGGTGCTCGACGCGGAGGGGCTGCCCGACGGCTTCACCGCAAGGGACCCCCGGGACAGGGGAGTCCGGCGGTCGCCCTCGGCACGTGCGAGCACCCGGCGCCCCGCCGAACCGGCCGTGCGGCGGGCCGTGGAGGCGGCGCAGGCCGCCGCCTCGATACCCGACCATCCCCGGCTCGACCAGGTCTTCGACGTGTTCGCCGAGGGCGGGTCGCTGTGGATCGTGAGCGAGTTGGTGGCCGCGCGGTCACTGGCGGCGCTGCTGGTGGAGAAGCCGCTGACGCCGTACCGGGCGGCCGAGGTCGCCTCCGACGTCCTCATGGCCCTGCGGGTGCTGCACGCGCACGGCTGGGTGCACCGGAACATCACCGCCCGCACGGTCCTGGTCTGCGACGACGGCCGTGTGATGCTGACCGGCCTCGCGGTCGGGGCGGCCGAGGAGGCACTGTGCGGGTACGACCCGGTGCCGGCCGCTGAGGGCGACCAGGAGTTCGGTGACCGGAGCGGGGCGGGTGCCCCGGGGACTTTCGGTGGACCGGGTGGTGCCGGCGGTCCCGTGAGCGCTGGGGCGACCGGTCTCGGCGGTGCCGCCGCCGAGGCGGGTGCCGTCGACCCGGAGGCCGCGCGCCGGGCCGCCATCGAGGCGCGGGAGGCCGGTGGGCTGCCGGGGCTCGGCGCGGACGCGGTGAACGGAACGGGTGCGCCGTCGGCCGCGATCGAGCGCAGGGCCGTGGAGACCGGCGGGGACGTCCGGGCCGCGCGCGCCGGGGCGATCGCCGCGTATCGCGCGGGTGCCCGGGCCGCCGCCCGGGTCCAGGAGGCCCAGCAGAACGGCCGCACGGCCCTGCCCGGAGCCCGGCCGGCGCCCGAGGGCGACCCCGCGACGACGGCCGGGGGATCGACATCGCCGTACGACACGGGCAGCGGTGGGCTTCAGCCGCCGTACCCCATGGGCAACGGCGTCGAGCTTCCGCCGGGCGCCGAGGGGCAGTCGGCGTACGGGCCTGGCCACGGGGTTTCCTATCCGCCGGGTTCCACTCCCCCCAGCGGTGTGGTGCAGCCCGGCCGGGGCGATCACCTCCGTTCCGGCGGCACGTCCCAGGGGCAGATAGCCGATCCGTACGGTGTGCGTGCCGACTGGCAGGGAGCCGTGCCGCGTGGTGGAGCCGCGGGCACGGCGGTGCCGGCGGCAGGGCATGGGCGTAGCGCCGCCCTTCCGCCCGGCGGGCCCGATCCCGCGCCCAGCCCCAGCCGTTGGGACGAGCTCGCCGCCGCGGCCCCCGCTCCCCGCGGCCCCGCCACCGCGCTCGCCGCCGAGCGGGCACGGCAGGCCAGGATGGCCGTGGTCGGACCGGTGACCGAGCGATGGGCGCCGGAGCAGGCCGGGCCGGTGCACGAGAACTGGCAGTTGGCCGCGCCGATCGGGCCCGCCACCGACCTGTGGGCGCTCGGCGCGCTGCTTTTCAGGGCCGTGCAGGGGCACGCGCCCTACCCGGAGGAGTCGACGGCCGAGCTGGTGCAGATGGTGTGCGCCGAGCCGCCCGCCTTCGCCGAGGAGTGCGGGCCGCTGCGCCCGGTCGTGGAGTCGCTGCTGCGCCAGGACCCCACCGAGCGGCTCGACTTCGAGGAGCTGCGGGGCTGGCTGCGGTCGCTGGTGCGGTCCGCGCCCGAGCCCGAGGCGGGCGCGCATGTCGTCGCCGCGCCGCCCCTGGACGCCACCCGGCTGCCCGTCGTACGACGGCGGGGCGAGCTGGTGCGCCGACGGCGCGCCGGGCTGCCCGCGACCAGTGCGCACGGACGGCACAAGCGGGCCAAGCAGGGCAGACAGGAGGTGGAGCGTTCACCGCGCCGCCTCGGGCGCACGTTGCTTCTGCTGGTGCTGCTGCTGATGGCCGCGGCGATCGCGTACGCCGTGCTGTTCATGCCCAAGGCCGCCGACTCGGCGGGCGGCGCGGGCGACACCGACCGGACCGGTTCGGCGGGCGAGGTCAGCGAGGCGCCCGCCAGCAGTGAGCCGCGGCCCGACCAGAACTCCCCGAAGGCCAGCCCCTCCGAGTCCGTGGAGCCGCAGACCACCAGCCCGGACGTCGCCGACGGCTTCACCCTGCGTACGGACTCCGCCGGCTTCCGTGTCGCGGTGGCGAGCGGCTGGGACCACACGCCCAAGAACGGCCGCGGTCAGGTCGTGTACGCGCACGGCGACTTCGACCTGATCGTCGTACCCGGAAGGGACAGCGCCGACGAGTACGGCGAGGACCCCATGGCGTACCAGCGGGAGGACGAGCGCGAGCTCCAGCCGTACCGCGACTCCAGCTGGGCCAGCGCCAGCGGGCTGAGAACGATCCAGGTGGGCGGGCGGACCATGGCCGAGGGGCAGTTCACCTGGACCGACGACGCGGGGCGCGAGCTGTTCGTGCGCAATCTCGCGATGCTCGTCGACGGGAAGTACCACGTGCTGCAGGTGCGCGGGCCGGAGGCCGAACGGGACGAGGTGACGCGGCTGTTCGAGCAGGCGTCGGCGACATACGAGGTCACCGGCTGAGCGGCGCCCGGTCACGTCGGGTGACGGTTGCTTCCGGTCGTCGAAAGCGACAACTGTCACAACCGCGAAACCTTGGCACCCCCGTGGTTCCGCGCACCCCGCCCGGTCTCTAATCTGACCCTGTCAAGAGCATTGCGGGGCAACGTGAATCAGATGCAGGGCCTGCTTCTCGCGGGTCGTTACCGGCTTGCCGACACCATCGGCAGCGGCGGTATGGGCCGTGTGTGGCGTGCGCACGATGAGGTGCTGCACCGGGCCGTCGCCATCAAAGAGCTGACCGCCGCCCTGTACGTGTCCGAGAGCGACCAGGAGCGGCTGCTGCACCGCACCCGCGCCGAGGCCCGCGCGGCCGCCCGGATCAACCACTCCGCCGTCGTCACCGTGCACGACGTGCTCGATCATGACGCCCGCCCGTGGATCGTGATGGAGCTGATCGAGGGGCGCTCGCTGGCCGACGCGGTCAAGGCGCAGGGGCGTATCGAGCCGGCCGAGACCGCGCGGATCGGACTGTGGGTGCTGCGTGCGCTGCGCGCCGCGCACTCCGCCGGGGTGCTGCACCGCGATGTGAAGCCCGGCAATGTCCTGCTCTCCCATGACGGGCGCGTCCTGCTGACCGACTTCGGTATCGCGCAGATCGAGGGCGACACGACGATCACCCGCACCGGAGAGGTCGTCGGCTCCGTCGACTATCTAGCCCCCGAGCGGGTCCGCGGCCATGATCCGGGCCCGGCCTCCGACCTGTGGGCGCTCGGCGCGACGCTGTACACGGCGGTGGAGGGCCGGTCACCGTTCCGCCGCACCTCGCCGATCGGCACGATGCAGGCCGTCGTCGAGGAGCAGCCCGCCGAGCCGGTCAACGCCGGTGTGCTGGAGCCCGTCCTCGCCGCGCTGCTGCGCAAGGATCCGGCCGAGCGGCCCAGCGCCGAGGAGGCCGAGCGGATGCTCGCCGAGGCGGCGGAGGGGCGGGTGCCGGGTGCGGCGCGGTCCTATGCGCCGACGGGGCAGCCGGGGTACGACACCTCCGGGACGGGGAGCGGCACCGGTACCCGCCCGCAGACGGTCGCCGCCACGCCGTATCCGCCGGTGACGATCGGTCCCGCGTCCGTGCCCGCCCCGCCGAAGCGGCACCGCCTGCGGACGTTCTCCCTGGTCGTCGCGCTCGCGGCGGTCGTCGGCGGGGGTGTGGCGGTCGCGTTGCAGCAGTTCGGCGGGGGGAGCGCCGGCGCCTCTTCCTCGTCGACGCCGAGCGCCGGTGCGAGTGCCAGTCCCAGTCCCACGCCGAGCGGGGAGGGCGGTCAGGGGGAGGTGCCCGCGGGATGGGAGCGGCGCAACGACCCGGTGGGGTTCAGCATCTCCCTGCCCAAGGGGTGGCAGCGGTCCGTCTCCATCGACCAGGACGGCCTCCAGCAGGTCGACTACTCGCCCGACGGCGGCAAGCACCTGATGCGGGTCGCCGTCGACATCGGGCCGGACTACAGCAGCTCGTACGAGCACATGAGCAACCTGAGTGATCGGCTCGCCGAGCGGTTCGCGGACTACCAGCAGTTGAGCCTCAAGCAGGAGCTCTTCCGCGACCAGCCGGGCGCCCGCTGGGAGTACACGTGGACCGCGCAGGCCAAGGACGCGCCGCACTACTTCGCAGGGCCGTATCGCGCGATCGACGTCGGGTACATGGACCGTGACGGAACCGAGTACGCGATCTACGCTTCCTCGCCGGCCGCCGACTGGGCCGCCACGAGTCGTCAGTTCACGTGGATGCTGCGGAGCTTCCAGCCGAAAACCTCCTGACAACTTGGCCGGTCAGCACCCCGGAGGGGATCCGTCCGGCGCGGCATCATGGGGCGCATGGGGACCCCGGGAGACAACTTCCGTGTCATAGCGGGCCGTTATCGCCTGGAGGTCAGGCTCGGGCGGGGCGGCATGGGTGTCGTGTGGCGGGCGACCGATCTGCTGCTCGGGCGGCGGGTGGCGGTCAAGGAGATCTCCCTCGACGAGACGCTGTCCGAGGCCGAGGCCCGATGGCAGCGCGAGCGGACCCTGCGCGAGGCGCGGGCCGTGGCACAGCTGAGGCATCCGCACATCATCGTCGTCCACGACATCGTCGAGCAGGACGAACGGCCCTATCTCGTCATGGAGTTCATCGACGGCGGCTCCCTCGCCGACCGGATCGCCGGGCACGGGCCCGTGGTGCCCGCCGAGGCCGCCCGGATCGGCGTCGATCTGCTCGGCGCGTTGCGTGCGGCGCACGCGGCCGGGGTCCTGCACCGGGACATCAAGCCCGCGAACGTCCTGATGGAGGCGGGCACCGGCCGGGTCGTCCTCACCGACTTCGGCGTCGCGCAGGTCGCGGGCGCCACCACGCTCACCGAGTCCGGGTCCTTCGTCGGCTCGCCCGAGTACACCGCGCCGGAGCGGATGACGGGGATGGGGACCGGGCCCGCGTCGGACCTGTGGTCGGTGGGGGCGCTGCTGTGCACGGCGGTGAGCGGTGAATCGCCGTTCCGGCGCGACTCGTTGAGCGGCGTCCTGCACGCGGTCCTCGCCGCCGACATACGGCCGCCCGCGCAGGCCGCGCCGATCCTGCCCGTCGTACGAGGGCTGCTGGAGCGCGATCCGGCGCGGCGGCTGGACGCGGAGTCGGCCGAGCGGATGCTGCGGGCCTTCCTGGAGACGGGGCGCCTGCCCGTCGCCGAGCGGCGTTCCCTGCGGGGTGTGCTGACGGCCGTGGTGCTGGTCGCCGCGATGGCGGGGGCGGGGGTGTCCGGGGCGGCGCTGATCATGCATCAGGAGGGCGGCGGGGGCGGGCCTTCACCGTCACCCTCGCCCCCGTCCGTCAGCGTCTCCGCCAGCGAGAGTCCCTCGGTGCCGAAACCTTCCTTCTCCCGGACCGGCACCGCGTCCGCGAGCCCAGAGCGAGCTCACATAAAAGGGAGATAAGCGACCTCCTGAGTCACGGGTCTGTGACCGCGGTGCCCTCTGAGTGGATTCGGACGCTGCTGGCGCGATATGAACGGACCCATGAGCAGCAACGGGGGAGCCCCTTACGGGTCCGACGAGCCAACGAGTTTTGGTCTGCAACCGCCGAACCCGCCCGCGGCCGTGCCGCACCCGGACAACCCGTACGCGGCGCCCACCCAGGTCGTACCGCACCAGACGACACCCTCCGCGCCCGAACCGGAACCGGGTACCGGCCGGTTGATCGGTGGTCGTTACCGTCTGCTCGCCAAGCTCGGGCACGGCGGCATGGGCACGGTCTGGCGCGCCAAGGACGAGACGGTGGACCGCGAGGTCGCCGTCAAGGAGCCCCGCGTACCCGACCATCTTCCCGACCGCGAACGCGCCAACGCGTTCGAGCGCATGCGCCGAGAGGCGCGTGCCGCGGCCCGGCTCGACCATCCCGCCGTCGTGAACGTGCACGACGTCGCCGTCGTCGACGGCCAGCCGTGGATCGTCATGGAGCTGGTGCACGGCCGTTCGCTGGGCGACGCGTTGCAGGAGGGCACCCTCGGGGCGAGGGAAGCGGCGAGAATCGGCCTGGAGGTGCTCGGCGCGCTGGAGGCCGCGCACGCGGCGGGCATCCTGCACCGGGACGTCAAGCCGGACAACGTGCTGCTCGGCCGCCACGACCGCGTCGTCCTCACCGACTTCGGCATCGCCCAGATCGAGGGCGAGACCAATCTGACCGACACCGGCGGCTTCGTCGGCTCGCCCGAGTACATCGCGCCGGAGCGGGTGCTGGGGCAGCGGCCGGGACCGGCGTCGGACCTGTGGTCGCTCGGTGTCGTCCTGTACGCGGCCACCGAGGGCGTCTCGCCGTTCCGCCGCAGCAACACGCCGGCCACGCTCCAGTCGGTCCTCAACGCCACGCCCGCCGCTCCGGCCTCCGCCTCCGGTCCGCTGGCCGACGTCATCACCGGCCTCCTCCAGAAGGACCCCGCGCGCCGCCCGAACGCGGCCCAGGTGCGGGCGTTGCTGGAGACGGCCGCCCATCCGCCCGCTCCGGCGCCGACGCAGGTCGTGCAGCTCGCGCAGGGGGCGCCGAAGGGCGGTGTGCGGCTGGGCCGCAAGTCGCTGACGGGGCTCGGTGCCGCGGTCGTCGCGGCCGCGGTGGCGGCGTATCTGGTGATCGCGGACCCGTTCGCCGGGCCGCTGCCGGACGGCTGGACGACGAAGCAGGTGAAGGACGTCGCCGCGACGCTGGCGGTGCCCGCGGAATATCAGAAGGGCCTGCCCGACCGGAAGTCGGACAAGGACCACTGGGTGACGTACACCGACTGGAGCGGCAGCATCTCGATCGGGCTGAGGCTCGACAAGAAGGCCGAGGACTCGGGCAACACCATCGCGGGCTCGGCGGCCGCCGAGATGTACGAGGACGACAAGAAGTTCAAGGAGTACGGCGAGTACGAGATCAGCATGCCGGAGAACCCGAAGACGGACACCGACGACGAGGTCACGTACCAGGGGAAACAGGCCGCCAAGACCACGATCACCTACGACACCGACGACAGCCAGAACTCCCGCCCCCGTGAGATGCAGATCTTCTACTACAAGACCTCCAAGGGCGACATGTACAAGCTCACCGTCAGCTACCCGGGCAAGGGCGACTTCACGAAGCGGGGGCAAGAGGTGGCGAGGACGACGATCGCGAACCTCGACGTGGACGTGCTCTGACCCGCGTCGACAAGCAACCGCCCCACAAGGTACTGATGGGGCATGAGCAACGACCGGGGCGGCACCAGCCCGAAGGGCCGACTGATAGGCGGCCGTTACCGTCTGGCCGAGCGCATCGGGTCGGGCGGCATGGGCACCGTCTGGCGGGCGCACGACGAGCTGGTGGACCGCGAAGTCGCCGTGAAGCAGCCGAGGTTGCCCGGTGACCCGGAGGACGAGGCCCACCAGCGGGCCTCTCACCGGCTCTACCGGGAGGCTCGTGCCGCCGCCCGGGTCGACCATCCCGCCGCCGTGTCCATCCATGACGTGGTCGTCGAGGACGGACTGCCCTGGATCGTCATGGAGTGGGTGCGCGGGGAGTCCCTGCACGAGGTGCTCCGGCGTGGCCCGGTCGCCCCTGCCGAGACCGCCCGGATCGGCCTGGCCGTCCTCGGCGCCCTGCGCGCCGCGCACGCCGTCGGGATCGTGCACCGCGATGTGAAGCCCGCCAACGTCCTGCTCGGCACGCACGGCCGGGTCGTCCTCACCGACTTCGGCATCGCGCATGTCCAGGGCGAGGAATCCCTCACCGTCAGCGGCGAGTTCGTCGGCTCCATCGACTTCATCGCCCCCGAGCGGATGTCCGGTCGGGGCGCCGGTCCGCCCTCCGATCTGTGGTCCCTGGGCGTCCTGCTGTACGCCGCCGTGGAGGGCGAACCACCTTTCCGGCGTACGACGTTGGAGTCCACCCTCGCCGCGATCCTCTCCTTCGACCCGCCCGAGCCCAAGCGGGCCGGTCCGCTGAGCCCCCTGATCAGCGGGCTGCTGGGGAAGGACCCCGAACTGCGGCCGGACGCCGAGGAAGCCGCCAAGATCCTGGAGGCGGCGGCGGAGGGGTGGCCGGTGCCGCCGCTGCACGCCACGTCGTCGCCCCAAGTGCCGGATCGAATAACGGAGTTGGGCGAGGACTCCGGAACCGTACGCCTGCGGGAAGCGCAACCCGAGCCCGTACCGGAGCCGGAGCAGCCGGAGCAGCCGGACACCACCGTCGTACCGACGACGGCGCCACGCAAGCCCCACCTCCTGCGCCGTCCCCTCCCGGCCGCCCTGTTCGGGGTCGCTCTGGCCGGCGGCGCCTGGCTCGGCACGTCCTACTTCCTCGCCGAGCCCGAGCCCGCCGCCGTGACCGAGCCGACGTACACCTCGGCCCCCCTCGCGCCCGCCGCCACCGACATCGCCGACGAGCCCTGGGACAAGCACCCCGAGAAGGCCCTGAAGGCCACGCTCGCCGTCCCGAGCCGGTACGGGGAGAACCACCGGCAGGGCAGCGCCACCGACCAGCCGCGGATGGTGATCTACGGCAAGGGCGGCATCGACCTCCGCCTCAGCATGTGGGACCGGCCCGGCACCTCACCCATGGGCCGGGCGTACCAGCAGAAGCAGGCCTGGGCGACGCACGGGGAGGCCGAGACCCGCCTCACGCAGACCAGCCTCGAGGGCGACGACGCCATCCAGGCCGACACCACCTACGACGACAAGGGCGCCGACCCGGCCCGCGTCATGCAGGTGTTCGTCATGACCGACGACGGCCGTCTCTACGAGCTCCGGGTCGACATGCCGAAGGGGACGGCGGCCGAGAAGGAGGGCATGGCGCTGTTCAAGGCGGCCCGTGACCGGCTCGTGATCGAAAAAGAGTGAGCGGCTGGTGATCGACACCGAACAACGCGCTGATCAGCGGCTTTTGCGCCAGTGATCACTGGCGTCGTGTGAGTACTCCGTGAATCCCGATTACCGACGGGTACCCAAAGCCTCCGCTCCGGCATACCCTGCGCGTCATGACGGACTCGAAGGCTTCGGCTCAGGCCACCAACCCCCTCGCCCCCGCCCCTGAGGGCGCCCGGACCGCCGCCGACGTGGTCACCCCGGAGCTGATCGCCCAGCTCACCAAGGGTGTGGTCGGCTCCGGTCGGACCGCCAACCACACGCCGTTCACCGGCGAGAAGCTGGCCGACCTGCCCGAGTCGACGCCGCAGGACGTCGAGAAGGCCTACGCGGCGGCCCGCAAGGCGCAGGCCGTGTGGGAGCGGACGCCCGTACGACAGCGCGCCGCCGTGCTGCTCCGCTTCCACGACCTGGTGCTCGCCCGCCAGGCCGAGGTCCTCGACCTCATCCAGCTGGAGACCGGCAAGGCCCGGCTGCACGCCCACGAGGAGGTGCAGGCCGTCGCGGTCGCCGCCCGCCACTACGGCCGCAGGGCGCCCTCCTACCTGCGGCCCAAGCGGCACGCGGGCGCCATGCCGACCCTCACCAAGGTCACCGAGCTGCGCCACCCGCGGGGCGTGGTCGGCCAGATCGCCCCCTGGAACTACCCCCTGGAGCTGTCCGTCGGCGACGCGCTCCCCGCCTTCGTCGCGGGCAACGCGGTCGTGATGAAGCCGGACACCGAGACCTGCCTGACCGCCCTGTGGGCGCGTGACCTGCTGATCGAGGCCGGGCTGCCCGCCGACGTCTTCCAGGTCGTCCTCGGCGAGGGCCCCGTCGTCGGCCCCGAGGTCGTCCGGCACGCCGACTACGTCTCCTTCACCGGCTCCACCCGCACCGGCCGCGAGGTCGCCCAGGGCGCCGCCGCCCGCCTCATCGGCGTCTCGCTCGAACTCGGCGGCAAGAACGCGATGTTGGTGCTGGAGGACGCCGACATCGAGAAGGCGGCGGCGGGCGCGGTCCGTGCCTGCTTCTCCTCCGCCGGTCAACTCTGCATCTCCATCGAGCGGTTGTACGTCCACGAGTCGATCGCCGACGCCTTCCTGGAGCGCTTCGCCGCCCGCACCAAGGCCATGCGGCTCGGCACGTCCCTCGCCTACGGCGCCGACATGGGCTCCCTCGTCGGCGAGCGCCAGCTGGAGACCGTCACCCGGCACGTCGAGGAGGCCGTCTCCAAGGGCGCCACGGTCGTCGCCGGCGGTGTCGCCCGCCCGGACATCGGCCCGTACTTCTTCGAGCCCACGATCCTGGACGGCGTGACCGAGCCCATGGCGATCTGCGCGGAGGAGACCTTCGGCCCGGTCGTCTCCATCTACCGCTTCAAGACCGACGACGAGGCCGTCGCACAGGCCAACTCCACGTCGTACGGCCTCAATTCCTCGGTCTGGACGAAGGACGGCAAGCGCGGCCGCGAGGTCGCCGCCCGGCTGCGCACCGGCACGGTCAACGTCAACGAGGGCTACGCGCCCGCCTACGGCAGCGTCCAGTCCCCGATGGGCGGCATGAAGGACTCCGGGCTCGGCCGCCGCCACGGCTCCGAGGGCATCCTCAAGTACACGGAGGCCCAGACGGTGGCCCAGCAGCGGCTGCTCCCGATGGCGCCGTCGCTGGGCATGAGCGACGAGGCGTACGCCCAGTTCATGAGCCGCAGCCTGCGCCTGATGAAGGCGTTCCGCTTCCGCTAGGACCGACCCGCACCACACGCTCGAAGCACTGCACGCTCAAAGGAGAGAACGCACGTGCCCCAGGACGCTTACGACTACGACGTGATCGTCGTCGGATCCGGTTTCGGCGGATCCGTCACCGCCCTCCGCCTCACCGAAAAGGGCTACCGCGTAGGCGTCCTGGAGGCCGGCCGCCGCTTCACCCCGGGCACCCTCCCCAAGAACTCCTGGGACCTCAAGAACTACCTCTGGGCACCCCGGCTCGGCATGTACGGGCTCCAGCGCATCCATCTGCTGGGCAACGTGATGGTGCTCGCGGGCGCGGGCGTCGGCGGTGGTTCCCTGAACTACGCCAACACCCTCTACGTGCCGCCGAAGCCGTTCTTCGAGGACCCGCAGTGGCGTGACATCACGGACTGGGAAGAGGAGTTGAAGCCGTACTACGACCAGGCGCAGCGCATGCTCGGCGTACGGCTCAACCCGACGATGACCCCGTCCGACGTCCATCTGAAGGCGGCGGCCCAGCGGATGGGCGTCGGGGACACCTTCCACATGGCGCCCGTCGGGGTGTTCTTCGGCGACGGCCAGGACGCCGACGGCGCGGTGAAGGCGAAACCCGGCGAGCGGGTCGCGGACCCGTACTTCGGTGGCGCGGGGCCGGACCGCAGGGCGTGCGCCGAGTGCGGTGAGTGCATGACCGGCTGCCGTCACGGTGCGAAGAACACCCTCAACGAGAACTACCTGTACCTCGCCGAGAAGGCGGGCGCGGTGGTGTTCCCCATGACGACGGTCGTCTCGGTCACGGACGACTCCCAGGGCGGGTACGCGATCGCCACCCTGCCGACGGACCAGCAGCGCAAGGCCAAGGGCCGCACCTTCAAGGCCCGCCGTGTCGTCCTCGCCGCCGGCACCTACGGGACCCAGACCCTGCTGCACCGCATGAAGGCGGGCGGCCAGCTGCCGCACCTGTCCGAAAAGCTGGGCGAGCTGACCCGCACCAACTCCGAGGCACTGGTCGGCGCGCAGACCAGCGACCGGCGCTACCGCAAGGCGACCGGCGACAAGCGGGCCGACTTCACCCGGGGCGTGGCCATCACCTCGTCCATCCACCCGGACGCGAACACCCATATCGAGCCGGTCCGCTACGGCAAGGGCTCCAACTCGATGGGCGGCCTGTCCATCCTCCAGGTCCCGTACACCGAGGGCTCCTCGCGGGTCCTGGCCTGGATGACGAACGCGGCCCGGCATCCCCTGCTGGTGCTGCGCTCCCTCTCCAACCGCCGCTGGTCGGAGCGGACCATCATCGGCCTGGTGATGCAGTCGCTGGACAACTCCCTGACGACGTACCTGAAGCCGGACGGCGTGGGCAAGGGCCTGCTCACCGCCCGCCAGGGCCACGGAGCCCCCAACCCCAAGCAGATCAGGGCCGCTTCGGAGGGCGCGTCGGCGATCGCGGCCGAGATCAACGGCTTCGCGGGCTCCAACGTCGGCGAGCTGATGGGCACCCCGCTCACCGCCCACTTCCTCGGCGGCTGCCCCATCGGCGCCACCGCCGAGGACGGGGTGATCGACCCGTACCACCGCCTCTACGGCCACCCCGGCATCTCGGTCGTCGACGGCGCCGCGGTCTCGGCGAACCTCGGAGTGAACCCGTCCCTGACGATCACCGCCCAGGCGGAGCGGGCGATGTCGTTCTGGCCCAACAAGGGCGAGGCGGACCCGCGTCCGGCGCAGGGAGCGGCGTACGAACGTCTGAAGCCGATCGAGCCGCGGACGGCGACGGTACCGGCGGAGGCGTTCGGCGCGCTGCGGCTGCCGTTCCTGGGGATACCGGCGGTGCCGCCGAAGAAGTAGCCCCGCCCTAGCCGCTGCGCACATGAAGAGAAGGACCTGCACCCCCCTCCGAGCGCAGGTCCTTCTCTTTGTCTTGCAGCCTTACGGCCGGGCTCTAGCCCTCCGCGCCGGCCTTGCGGCGACGCATCGCGAAGACGGCGCCGGCACCGGCGACGATCGCGGCACCGCCGACGAGACCGATGGTCGGCAGCGCCGAGCTGGAGCCGGTGTCGGCGAGGTTGCCCGTCGGCAGCTCGGAGACGTCACCCTGCGGCTTCTTCACCGAGTCCTTGCCGTTGTCGCTCGGGTCGGCCGTGCCCGGGTCCGGGTTGGGCGAGCCGGCCTTCAGGACCTCGAAGTCGTACTGGGCCCAGCCCTCGGCGATGCAGTCCTGGCCGTCGACGTTGTCCAGGTAGGCGCCGGAGCCGAAGGAGTAGGCGTCGCCGGCCGGGGCCTTGGAGCCGATGCTGACGCGCAGGTCGACGGACTTGCTCTTGCCGGCCTTCAGCGCGTCGACGTAGAAGAAGTAGTCACCGGCGAAGGTCTCGTCGCCGATGCGGTCCCAGGTGCCGGTCTCGGTGTTCTTGAACTCCAGGTCGACGTACGGGCTGAGCCACTTCGAATCGTCGAGCTCGTAGTTCTCGACCTCGGCGTAGAACGCGACGCCGTCGACCGTGGTGCCGGAGTCGTTGGTGACGACCAGCTTGAAGTTGTGGAAGCCGTCACCGGCGACGATCTTGCCCGGCAGGCCCTTGATGTCCGCGGACACCTTGGCGTCCGCGTAGTCCTTGTCGACGTCCTCGCAGTAGGGGACGTCCGGGTCGGTCGGCTCCTCGCTCGGCTCGGCCGACTCGGAGGGCTCGGGCTCGTCCGACTCGGTCGCCGTGGCCGTGGCCGTCGCGGTGTCGGTCGCCGTGGCGGTGGCGGTCGTCGTCGCCGTGTCGGTCGGGAGCGCGGTGTCGGTGGGCAGCGCGGTGTCCGTCGGGGTCGGCTCGGCCGTGTCGGTCGGCTCGTCCGTCGGCGTGCTGGTGACCGTCTCGGTAGGAGTCGGAGTCGTCTCGTCCGCGAACGCGACAGGCGCGGACAGCAGCGCGAGCGGGGCTATGACAGCCGTCGCGGCCGCTGCGGCCATGGCACGGCGAAGCTTCATCAATGACCTCAGGAAGTCCGGTGTGCTGCGTGTCGCAGCACGTGAGTGGGGCTTGATGGGCCCCGCCTGTGGGGTGCGGGTGTGGCCCGTGGTTCGCCTGGTTTGATTCGCGAAGCCTGTGAATGGTTGCCCCCGCATTCACAGAAACCTTATGTGGCCTGAGTCACATTCGGATTGCGCTTGTGAAAGTGCTTTCTCAGCCCATAGAACTGCCGTCGTGTCTGACAAGCCGTCCGAGGACTCCTCCTCGACCCCCGAAGTCCCCGACGACGTCTGGGAACAGTTCGCGCGCGCCAACGAGCGGGAGGCTCCGAAGGAGCCGTCCGCGCGCGCCCGCATGGTGACCGAGCGCCTGCGGCAGCAGGAGGCCCGCGGCGAGACGCCCGAGAGCTGGCGTCCGGGTCCGCCGCTCCAGGACAAGAGGCGCGGCCGGCGGGTGTGGACGGTCCTCGGTCTGCTCCTCGCCCTCGTCGTGGCCGTCGTGGCGCTGAAGCCGTCGCTGCTGCCGGGCGACCCCTTCGGCAGCGGGACCTCCGACTCCGGGGCACCGCTCCCCGAGGAGACCGCGGCCCCCACCGCCCCACCTTCCGCCGCGGCCCCCGCGACACCCACCCTGGACGATCCGTTCGCCGGCTCCCCGGCCAAGCGCTGGGCCGACGGCAAGGCCGGCATCCTCGCACCGAAGGCGGAAGCGGTCGGCGGACGGTCGAAGGCGGAGGTCGCCCAGGCCCTTCGGCTGACCAGGGAACTGCTGATCTCCTCGAACCTCGACCCGGCGACACTGCGCGGCGAACGCCCCGAGGCGGCGCTGAACATATTGGACCCGAAGCAGAAGGACGTCCTCTCGGGGCTGAGGACCGCCCTGAGCGAGCCGGACGAGAAGCACGACCCGCTGTCGATGTTCACCCGCTTCGACCCGGACGAGGTCCGGCCGGTCGGCGACATCGTGAAGGTGCGCGGCCGGATGACGTTCGAGGCGGGCGAGGGCGCCGCCGTCGCCGTCCACGCCGACTACACCTTCGTCTACCCGGTGGTCCGCGCCGACGGCTCGACCGAGGTGACCCGCATCATCGTCCGCCGCGTCCTCGACCTCGAACTCTCCGACCCGGCCAGGTACGACATCACCCCCGGCAAGCTCACCGTCCTGCGGCACGACCGGGACGCCGGCAACTCGGCCTGCGGCGCCCACGACGGCTGGTTCCACCCGCAGTTCCCCTCGGACGCCCCGACGAGCGCGCCCCCCTCGGGCCCGACGTCGGACCCGTACGACCGCAGCGAGGACATCCGTGAGGGGCAGGACTGCGGGACCGTCTCCCGCGTCTGACGCACGGCGCTCCGAGATGGGCAGGGCCGGGGCGCGGCGAAGGGCCCCGCGGGACGGAGCCGCGGGGCCCTTCTTTCGTCAGCACCGGCGTCAGGGCAGCACCGGTGCCTGGGAGCGGCGCCGGGGGGTTGCGCCGCTTGCCTCGCGTGCCCGGGTCGGCGCCCCGGCGCAGTCGGGGCGCACGGTTGGTCTCGACCTCTGGCAGTGCGGGAGGACAAAGGCGATGTGGTTGTCTGCGAGGGGACTTGGGCTTTGTAGGCATCGTGCTGGAAGGACCCGGACACCGCAACCGTTCGGCCCGGGCTTGTACGTGTTCCCGTACTTTGCCTGTACTCGTCTGTGCACTTTTCCGTCGGCCGGCCCCGGGCGTCCCCGGAGCCGGCCGTTCTTGGGTGACCGGGCTGCTGTCCCCTGCCGTCCGGTCACTTACCTGGGACGAGGTCCCACGACGTACGGCACGATCCGTACGTCTCATCGCCCCAGCGAGCCACGCGTGGTTTTTTCGGGCCCGCCCCTGGCTGGCGCGGACACCCCACCAACGAAGCGGTCCGCGTCCCGGTCACGCGCCGTACGGGTGAGGCGGGGCCCGAACTCAGATGCGACCGCGGCACAGTTCGAGAAGGGTCATCGCGAGGGAGGTGCCCGGCCTGCCCAGCGCCTCGCTGTAGTGGGTGAGGACCTCCATCTCGCGGGAGAGGTTCACGCGCCGGCCGCCGGAGGTGATCCGCGCCTCCTGGATGACGGCGGACACGGCCATCCGTTCCTGGATCAGACCGATGATCCGGTCGTCGAGCGCGTCGATGCGCTCACGGGCGCCGGTGATCACGTCCGCGGCCTCGGAGGTACGGGCGCCGGTCACGTCGATGGCGGTCATAGGGGGCTCCTCGTCTGGAAGGGGTCGAGGTGCCCCGGAGCGGCAGGGTCCGCGGGAAACGACAGGCGCCCCGGACCTTGTCGGCCCGGGGCGCCTGGGAAGTCGCTTGTCAGTAGCTCAAGCAGCACGACCATGGCAGCCGGCGGGCCGGGTGCCATAGGTAAAGAGGAAGGTCGGGTGCGTGAGCATGGGAGCAGTATGCCGCGCCCCGCGGGGGCGTCCAACCCGGTTCGCATCGTGAGACAGGGCTTGCCCCGGGACCGGCCCCGCCGCGCCCGGTAGACTCGGCCCCACACACACCTCGCTCACGCCGGAAGGCAACCCGTGTCATCAGCGACCCCCGCCGCCGCCCCCGACACCGTCCTGGTCGTCGACTTCGGCGCGCAGTACGCCCAGCTCATCGCCCGCCGTGTCCGCGAGGCCCGGGTCTACAGCGAGATCGTGCCGAGCACCATGCCGGTCGCGGAGATGCTCGCCAAGAACCCGGCGGCGATCATCCTCTCCGGCGGCCCCTCCTCGGTCTACGCGGAGGGCGCCCCGCGCCTGGACCGCGAGCTCTTCGAGGCCGGCGTCCCCGTCTTCGGCATGTGCTACGGCTTCCAGCTGATGGCCACCACCCTCGGCGGCACCGTCGACAACACCGGCGCCCGTGAGTACGGCCGTACGCCGCTCCACGTGTCGCGGTCCGGCTCGACGCTCTTCGAGGGCACCCCCGACGAGCAGTCCGTCTGGATGTCCCACGGCGACGCCTGCTCCGCCGCCCCCGAGGGCTTCTCCGTCACGGCCGCCACGGACGTCGTCCCGGTCGCCGCCTTCGAGAACGACGAGAAGAAGCTCTACGGCGTCCAGTACCACCCCGAGGTCATGCACTCCACGCACGGCCAGCAGGTGCTGGAGCACTTCCTGTACCGGGGCGCGGGCCTGACCCCGTCCTGGACCACGGGCAATGTGATCGAGGAGCAGGTCACGGCGATCCGTGAGCAGGTCGGCGACAAGCGCGCCATCTGCGGTCTGTCCGGCGGTGTCGACTCCGCGGTGGCCGCGGCCCTCGTCGCACGCGCCATCGGCGACCAGCTGACCTGCGTGTACGTGGACCACGGTCTGATGCGCAAGGGCGAGACCGAGCAGGTCGAGAAGGACTTCGTGGCCGCGACCGGCGTCAAGCTGGTCGTCGTCGACGCGGAGGAGCGCTTCCTGACCGCGCTCAAGGGCGTCTCGGACCCCGAGGAGAAGCGGAAGATCATCGGCCGGGAGTTCATCCGGGTCTTCGAGCAGGCGCAGGCCGAGATCATCGCGGACGAGGGCCCGGCGGTGGAGTTCCTCGTCCAGGGCACCCTCTACCCCGACGTGGTCGAGTCCGGTGGCGGTACCGGCACCGCCAACATCAAGTCCCACCACAACGTCGGCGGCCTGCCCGAGGACCTCGAGTTCCAGCTGATCGAGCCGCTGCGCAAGCTGTTCAAGGACGAGGTCCGGATGGTCGGCCAGGAGCTGGGCCTGCCGGAGGAGATCGTCCAGCGCCAGCCGTTCCCCGGCCCGGGCCTCGGCATCCGGATCGTCGGTGAGGTCACCAAGGAGCGGCTCGACCTGCTCCGCGACGCGGACGCCATCGCCCGCGAGGAGCTGACCGCGGCCGGCCTCGACCGGGACATCTGGCAGTGCCCGGTGGTGCTGCTCGCGGACGTCCGCAGCGTCGGCGTCCAGGGCGACGGCCGCACCTACGGCCACCCGATCGTGCTGCGCCCGGTGTCCTCCGAGGACGCCATGACCGCCGACTGGTCGCGGCTGCCGTACGAGGTGCTGGCGAAGATCTCGACGCGGATCACGAACGAGGTGGCCGACGTCAACCGCGTGGTTCTCGACGTGACGTCGAAGCCGCCGGGCACCATCGAGTGGGAGTAGGCCCTAGGTGCGCCTGATCGTGCGCACCGGCTCACCGGGCTTCCAGACCTGGACGACCAGGTACTTGTCGTCCTCGACGTAGGTCCGCACGACCTCCGTCAGCTCGGTGCGGAAGAGGTGGAACGGCTCCGGCGGTTCCACCTCTTCGCCGTATCCGGCCTTCGTCCCGGCGTCGACCACCTCGATCGCCCGCCCGCCGATCCGGACGTCCCCGCCGCCCAGGCTCTGTCCCTCACCGGGGTTCGCCTGGAGCGCGAAACGGGCGTCGCGGAGCAGGTCGAGCGCCTTGAGCGAGTCCGGCATCATGCCGAGCCAGAGCTCGCCGTTCAGGAAACGGACCTCCAGGCCGCTGGTGCGCGGGGAGCCGTCCTTGCGGAGCGTCGCGAGGGTGTGGTGGGTGAAGGCGCCGAAGCGTTCCTCGACGCGCTGGGCGAAGTCGGGTTCGGCGGTGGTGAAAGCCGCCCAGTTTGCTGTCATACGGCGAGTCTGGCGCTCATACCCGACATCTGCTGTCCGTATTGCGCGAAGTGGCGTCACCGGATCGATCGCGCACGTCATCTTTTCATAACGGCTCTGTTCTCCTGCACTGACCGGCGGTAACTTCCGCCCCGTAAAGCAACCCCAGTGCTGGAGGACAGATGCACGGGACGTATGGGCCCAACCCGCCACCACCCCTGCCCACGGACAGCCTCCAGTTCGCGATGCCGCCGATGCACGACGCGGTCGAGGACGAGCGCCTCCACCGCAAGGAACGGCTCGCGGGGGCGCTGCGGATCTTCGGGAGGATGGGCTTCGAGGACGGGGTGTCCGGGCACATCACCGCGCGCGACCCGGAGTTCACCGACTGCTTCTGGGTCAACCCCTTCGGGATGCCCTTCCGGCATGTGACGGTGAGCGATCTGGTCCTCGCCAACTCCGAGGGGCAGGTCATCGAGGGCCGCTACCACGTCAACCAGGCCGCGTTCACCGTCCACGCCCAGGTCCACGCCGCCCGACCCGACGTCGTCGCGGTCGCCCACTGCCACTCCGTGCACGGCCGCGCGCTGGCCGCCCTGGGGGAGCTCCTGGACCCGATCACCCAGGAGAGCTGCGCGTTCTACGAGGACCACGCCGTCTACGACGCCTACTCGGGTGTCGCCGTCGACGCCGCCGAGGGCCGGCGGATCGCCGCCGCGCTCGACTGCCGCAAGGGCCTGGTGCTGCGCAACCACGGCCTGCTGACCGTGGGGGACTCGGTGGACGCGGCGGCCTGGTGGTTCCTGTCCATGGAGCGGTCCTCGCAGGTCCAGCTGACGGCCAGGGCGGCCGGCCGCCCGGTCCTCATCGAGCACAAGGCGGCGGTGGCGACGCGGGAGCAACTGGGCGGGGACCTGGTGGCGTGGATCAACTACCAGCCGTTGTGGCAGGACATCAGCCGCAGCGAGCCGGATCTGCTGAGCTGAGCCCCCATGCCGACGGGGGCTCAGAAGCCCCGGAGCACGGCCGCCTTGGTCATCGCGAACTCCTCGTCCGTGAGGACCCCGTCGCGGTGCAGCTCGCCCAGCTCCCGGAGCCTGCGCAGGAGGACGTCGTGATGGTCGGCCTGGGGCGGGACGGCCGCCGGGAGCCGGGCGGGGCGGCCCTCCGCCAGGTCGTTGCCGGTGCGGGTGGAGGGGTGCGGGAGACGGGCGGTGACCGCGGTGGCGACCAGGGCCGTGAGCAGGTCGCGGCGGGCGCTGCCCCACAGGTCGAGGGCGTACGGGTCCTTCTCCGGCGGCAGCTTCGAGAACGCCGTCTCACGGGTCACGAATCGCAGGAAGCCGTCCTCGTACCCGGAGTTGGGCAGCCACTCGACCCCCACGACGTCGTCGATGGCGATGATCCGCGGCCCGGTCGCGCGTTTGACCCGGTCGGAGGTGTCCGACCAGTCGATACGGACCTGGAGACCGTCGAAGGAGACCGTGCCGTCGGAGGAGCGCACCGAGACCGGGACCGGCGGACCGGCCAGCAGATACGTCTTCGTCGGCTCCTTGGGGACCTGGTCGAGCAGCAGCGCCCGGCGGATCTCCTCCGCCATGTACTCGGCGACCCCCGAGCGGTCGATGTCCACCAACAGCCGGTAGGGGTCCGCCGGGTCCGGCAGCCGTCCGCCCGTCGCGTGGAGCAGCGGATCCGCCCCCTCGCGCAGCCGCATCCGCAGCCGCCCGCGCTTGCGTTCGGGTTCGTAGACCACGCCCGAGACAGCCTCCAGGGGTACGGCGATCTCGCCGTACGTCTGCCGGAACAGCGGCACGGAGCGGTGGAGTCCCGGCGTGATCCTGACCGTTGTGCCGTCGAAGGCCCAGGTCCCGTCGCGCTGGATGATCTCGGCCATAGGGAAATTCTCGCAGCCGGGTCAACACGGCGATGCGGTCTTCACCCCGCCCTGACCAGACCTGCCGGACGGGCACCCAGTGGCGTAGGGCACAATTCGCTGTCATCGCACGGGAGTTGCAGAGCGGTCCGCCGAGGCTTCGGCGGGGCCGCAGCGCGTGGGAATCGCGGGGAAGGCAGGCGTCGGACGTGGCGGTGCAGGAGGCGAGACAGAGCGTGGAGGCTGGCGCTCACGGGGGCGGCTGCACCTGCGGGGACTGTCCGCACGGGGCGCGGGCGGGGCATCGGCGGGCGGTCGCCGAATTCGTGCTGAAACGGGACGAGTTCGCCGCCGGGCAGGGGTTGCCGGCCGCGGTGGCCCACTCGGCCTCCGCCTCCCGCCAGTGGGTGTCGGAGGAGCTGACCCAGTCCGCGGAAGTCGTCGCCGAACGCGGCCGCGCCGAGGGCGAGGCCTGGCTGGCCCGGATGTGGAGCCGGACCGCGTGCACGGTGTGGGCCGGTGTGGTCGTCCTGCTGCTGGTCCAGGCGCTGACGGCGATCGGCGCGGGCTGGACCTCGGCCCGGACCGCCGGTCTGCTGGCCGCGCTGCTGACGGCCGGCGCGCTGACCGCCGCGTCCTGGTTCCACCGGGCCCGGGGCGGCGCGCTCGCGCCCGTGATCGGCGAGGACAACCGCCTGTCCACCTCACGCGCGGTGGCCGTGGCCTGGGTGCTGTTCGTGGCGTACGCCGTGCTGGTCCTGGTCGGCCGGCTCGCCGCCGCCTCCGACCCCGCCGAGCGCGACACCCTGATCTCCGGCTTCGACCTCGACCGCGGCGCGGGCGTGGTGACGGTCCTCGCCGTGGTGTGCGCCATCGCGGTCCTGGTGCGGCGCGTGGTCGGCCTGCGCGTCCTGGGACAGCGGCTGCAGAAGGTACGCGCCGACCGCCCGCGCGCCGCCGACCTCCTGACGGACGACGCGGGCCGGGGCACCTTCGCCGACATCCAGTACGTCGTCATCAGCACCGTCGCCCTGCTGTTCGCGGCGGTCCGCCTCGCCCGCCGCCCCGACCAACTCCCCGACCTCCCCTGGGGGCTGGCGGTGGTCGTCCTCATCTCGGCGGCGACCTACGTGGCCGGCAAATACGCCGAGGGCGGCCGCCCGGTCATCCTCTCCGTCGTCCGCGCCCGCGAGGCCGGCGACCTCGACGCGCCGATCCGCACCGGCGACGACATCGAGATCCGCGGCGCCGGTTTCGTCCCCCCGGGCGCGCAGGGCGCCGAGCGCTTGTCCCGTATGACCGTCCGCGTCGGCACCGTCCACGTCCATGTCCCCCTCGTCCCGGTGAACGGAGGCTTCAGCAACCCGACGGACGCGGTCCTGACGGTGCCGGTACCGGCGGATGTGGAACCGGGACGGGTGGAGGTGCAGGTGGTCACCGCGGCCGGGGTGGAGACGAACCGGTACGGGATCGATGTGACGGACTGAGAGATGAGGGCCGGGCGGTGGGCAGCGGCGTGGGTGGTTGTCCCCTGTTGCGACGTCATCACCTCCCGGGCCGAGCCCCGGAAAACGGTCGCGTCAGCATTGAGCGGCTTTTCCCGTTCGTGCGTATCGTCTTCTGAGGGGTCACGGCACGCTGGGTGAGAGGCGGCTCGGAGCGATGACGCACAGCTTCCGTACGGACACGCACACCCCCTACTACGACGGCGGACGGAGCTGGCGGGACACCGCCACCCGTTACGCCCTGCTCCCGCTGCGCCTCTTCCTCGGGGTGACCTTCATCTACGCCGGCCTGGACAAACTCACCGACAGCGCCTTCATGAAGGCCTCCGGGCCCGGCTCCATCGGTGACCAGATGCGCAACGTCCGGGGCTCCGCGGCGATCCCCGACATGATCGACATGGCCTTGAAGAGCCCCGTCGGCTTCGGCTACGCCATCGCCCTCGGCGAACTGGCCGTCGGCATCGGCACCCTCCTCGGCCTCCTCACCCGCCTGGCCGCCCTCGGCGGAGCCCTGATCTCCCTGAGCCTCTGGCTGACGATGAGCTGGGCCTCGGACCCGTACTACTACGGCAACGACCTCGCCTATCTGATGGCCTGGATCCCCCTGGTCCTCGCGGGCGCCCCGAACTTCTCACTCGACGCGGCCTGGCGATCCCGACGACGGGGACGGTCGGCTGCGGCCTACTAGCCGGACGACGGCGCGGGGGGCCGGGGTCCGGCCGCCCCGCACCCTCGGTCAGCCCGCGCCCTCCGACTCGCCCACCGCACCCGCGCTCGCCCCACCCCCCACACGCCGGCGACGGAACGCGCGCGTCGCGAGGCCCGTCGCGGCGGCCAGGCAGAGGCCGCCCGTGACGACGGGGATGACCGCGAACCACGGGGTCTCCCAGGCGCCGCCCGCGTCGCCGGCGTAGAGGATGCCGGCCAGGGTCAGGAAGAGGCCGGCGAGCAGTTTGCCGGGGCGGAACTCATGACGTAGCACGGCTCACCTCCGCTTGGCCGGCCCCGACCTGGAGGTCGAGGTCGAGGGTGCCGGCGGATCTGGTGCCCTTGGGGGGTGTCAGGGTGATCTCCTTGTGCTTGCCCGGTTCCACGTCCACGTCCTGCTGGTCGTCGCCCGGGAGCTGGATGTCGCCCACGCCCACGTCGATGCTGACCTTCACGGTCACGTCCTTCGGTACGACCACCTTCAGCTTGCCCACGCCCACCTCGGCCTGCGCGGTCACCGTCTGTCCCCCGGCGAGGTCCAGTCCCGTCAGGTCCAGCGTGCCGACGCCGGTGCCGAGGTCGTACGCGGGCTGGACGTCCGCGACCGTGGCGGGGCGCCAGGTCCTCTCGATCCAGTGGGTGCCGATGTCCTTGGGCAGCGCGGCCGAACAGGCGAGGAGTCCCGCCGTGATCACCGCCAGGAAGATCGAGCCCGCCCCGGTACGCCCGAGGAAGGAGCTGATCGCGATGCCGAGGCCGATGACGATGAGGGCGCAGGACAGGCCGGTCTGGAGGCTGGTGCCGAGCGGGTGCCCGTCCCATGTCAAGGTGGTGCCGAGACCGCCCGCGAGCAGGGCGAACAGGAAGACCCAGCCGCCGATCCAGCGAGGGCCACGCGGTTTTGGTGGCTGTGAACGGGCGGTGCGGGCGGCGGCGCGCGCCCCGTCGTATCTGCCGAGGCCGATGTTGACGGCCGCCGCGATGTCCCGGTCGCGGGAGTCGCGGGGGCCCCACAGATAGCCGGTGCCGCCTTCGTGCGTGCCGTCCTTGACGATGGGTTCGCGCCACCAGGACGGGTATCCGGGGCCGACCGGCGGTGCCTGGGCCTCCGGCGGGGCGTCGGCGACGGCCTGCGCGGCCAGCGGGTCGGTGTCGGGGGCGCCGCGGTGGCGGGCCCAGTACCCGGCGCCGGCGAGGAGGAGGGAGAGGATGACGGCGAAGGTGAGCACCCCGCCGTTGTTCAGCATCGTCAGGAAGACCCCGCAGCCGACCAGCGCGAACAGCACGGCCGTCAGGGCCTGGCCGTCGACACGGCCGGTCAGCAGCTTGCGGACCTCGTTCTCCTCCTCGTCCTCGTACGGGACGAGGAGCCAGGCGAAGCCGTAGAAGATGAGGCCGATGCCGCCGGTCGCGGAGAGCACGGCGAGCGTGATGCGGAAGATCACCGGGTCCATGTCGCACTGCCGCCCGAGCCCCGCGCACACGCCGGCCAGCACCTTGAACCGCCGGTCGCGCCGGAACCTCGAGGGCGGCGCGGCGGCCTCGGCCTCGCCGGGTGCCTCGGAACCTCCGCCGACCCCTCCTCCGGTGCCTCCGCGGGCCGGGCCGCCGGGCGTGCCGTCGGTCCGGCCCGGCCGGTCGGCGGTGCCCGCTTCCGTCCGCGCACCCGCCCGCACCTGCGCGCGCGAATCCTCACCCGCGGCGGCCGCGGGAGGCGCGGCGGACGAGGCACCCTCGTCGGGCGCCGGGTCCGCGGCGTGCTGGTGATCTGTCATGTGTCCATGGTGACGGGCGAGCCGCCCCGGCGGGAGTCGGAACGACCCTGGCCGGACCCTGATATCGCCCCTGAGCCGGCGCCGGGGAAGCGTTCGACGGCCCGACGTTTCCGCACGTTTCGAAGATCAGGGGCGTCTAGGGGGCCGACCCTGATGCCCCCGCCCGCCCGCCGTGTGAACATCGATGGCATGCCGGAAGCCGCAGCAGCGCCACTCGTCGAACCGCGGCCGCCGCGCAAGCTCTACCGCAGCAGTGACGGACGCTGGCTCGGTGGTGTGGCGCGGGGGCTCGCCGGGCATCTCGGGCTGCCCGTCATCTGGGTGCGGCTCGTCTTCGTGGGCCTGTTCATGGCGGACGGGCTCGGCGCCCTGTTGTACGCGGCGTTCTGGTTCTTCGTGCCGCTCGGCGTGGGTGGGGTCGGCGGGCAGCGGACGCCGTCCCTCGTCTCCACCGAGACCTCGCCGGACGGCCGCCGCAGACTCGTCGCCCGCAGGCCCGACAAGGGCCAGATCGTCGCCCTGCTCCTCATGGTCGTCGTGGCCATGGTCTTCGTGGGCAACGTCAATCTCGGCACCGGCGCCAAGGCCTACCTGTGGCCCGCCGTGCTGGTCGGCGCCGGCGTGGCCCTGGTCTGGCGTCAGGCCGACAACGCCCGCCGGGCCCGCTGGGTCGAGGTCGGCCGCCGCAAGCGTACGCTCAGCCTGCTGCGCGCCGCGGGCGGCGTCCTGCTGGTCACCGCCGGCGTCTCCGGCATCTTCGTCCTCCAGGGCTCCGCGGCCCACCTCGGCTCGGTCCTGCAGGCGGCGCTCGCGGTCCTCGTCGGCATAACGCTCCTCGCCGGCCCCTACCTCGTGCGCATGACGCAGGACCTCTCCGAGGAGCGCCTGATGCGCATCCGCGCCCAGGAGCGCGCCGAGGTCGCCGCCCATGTCCACGACTCCGTGCTGCACACCCTCACCCTGATCCAGCGCAACGCGGAGAACGCGAGCGAGGTGCGGCGCCTCGCCCGCGCCCAGGAGCGCGACCTGCGCACCTGGCTGTACAAACCCGAGGGCACCGGCAAGGACGAGGCCGACGAACCCACGACCCTCGCCGACGCGGTGCGGCGCAATGCCGCCGAGGTCGAGGACAAGCACGGCGTCCCCATAGAGGTCGTCATAGTCGGCGACTGCCCCCTCGACGAGAGGATCGGCCCGCAGATGCAGGCCGCGCGCGAAGCGATGGTGAACGCCGCCAAGTACGGTGGCGAGGGCGGCGCGGTTCAGGTCTTCGCCGAAGTCGAGGGACGGACGGTCTTCGTGTCGGTCCGGGACCGCGGTCCGGGCTTCGACCTCGACTCGATACCCGCCGACCGGATGGGTGTCAGAGAATCGATCATCGGCCGCATGGAGCGCAACGGCGGCACGGCGCGGCTGCGCGCGGTGCCGGACGGCGGCACGGAGGTCGAGCTGGAGATGGAGAGGGCGGAGAAGACGTCATGAGCGACGAGGCGAACGGTACGGCGGAGGCCACCGACAGCGCGGAGGGGCGCAGGGTGCGCGTGGTCCTCGTCGACGACCACCGCATGTTCCGGACGGGCGTACAGGCCGAGATCGGGCGGACCGAGGAGACCGGTGTCGAGGTCGTCGGCGAGGCCGCGGACGTCGACCAGGCGGTCACCGTCATCACCGCGACCCGGCCCGAGGTGGTCCTTCTCGACGTCCACCTCCCGGGCGGCGGCGGTGTCGAAGTCCTGCGCCGTTGCGCCCCGTTGATGGGCGACGCGGAGCAGCCGGTGCGTTTCCTCGCCCTGTCCGTCTCGGACGCGGCGGAGGACGTGATCGGTGTGATCCGGGGCGGCGCGCGCGGGTATGTCACCAAGACGATCACCGGTACGGATCTGGTCGACTCGGTGTTCCGTGTCCAGGACGGCGACGCGGTGTTCTCGCCGAGGCTCGCCGGGTTCGTACTGGACGCCTTCGCGTCCACGGACGCGCCGCCGGTGGACGAGGACCTCGACCGTCTGACGCAGCGGGAGCGGGAGGTGCTGCGGCTGATCGCGCGGGGGTACGCGTACAAGGAGATCGCCAAGCAGCTCTTCATCTCGGTGAAGACGGTCGAGTCCCATGTGTCGGCGGTACTGCGCAAGTTGCAGCTGTCGAACCGGCATGAGCTGACCCGCTGGGCCACGGCACGACGGCTGGTGTGATGCCGGGCGCGTCGCAGGGTCGCGGCCGGCGGGACCGTAGGCGATGGGCAGCCGCTCACACCACCCGCGTGGCCCCCGCGAAGGGCATCTCGTCGATCGGCGCGACGCGCACCGGCGCCGAGGGGTTCGGGGCGTGGATCATCTGGCCGTTGCCGATGTAGATGCCGACGTGGCTGATGGCGGAGTAGAAGAACACCAGGTCGCCCGGGAGGAGTTCGGAGCGGGCGACGCGGCGGCCGGTGTCGATCTGGGCGTACGTCGTGCGCGGGAGGGAGATGCCGGCGGAGCGGTAGGCCGCCTGCATCAGCCCCGAGCAGTCGAAGGCGTCGGGGCCGGTGGCGCCCCAGACGTAGGGGCTGCCGAGCTTCGAGGAGGCGTACGAAACGGCGGCCGCGGCGCGGGAGTTGGGGGCCTGTACGGCGCCCGCCGCGGTCAGGCCGTCGCGGGCACCGGAGCCGGTGGAGCGCGAGGCGCGCTCCACCTCGCCGGTGCGTTCCTCGGTCGGCAGCTGCGCCAGCAGCCGGCGCGCCGCGTCCAGCTTTCCGGTGATCGTCTTCTTGTGCCGCTTCAGCTCCGCCTGCCGCGACCTGAGCGAGGCCAGCTCGACATGGGCGGCACCACGCAACTGCTCGATCTCCCGCAGCTGTCCGCGCACGCTCGCGACGGAGGCCGCCTGCCGGGTGCCCGCGCGCTCGACGAACTCGGCGCCCTCGAGATAGCGGTCGGGGTCGCCGGAGAGCGCCAGTTGCAGCGAGGGGTCCATGCCGCCGTCGCGGTACTGTGCCGCCGCCATCGAACCCAGCGCGTCCCGAGCCGAGTTGAGCTTGTCCGTCTTGCGCGCCGCCTCGTCCCGCAGCGCCCTCAGCCGCTCCTCGGCCCCGTCCGCCTTCTCCTTCGCGCCGTTGTACTTCTCGGTGGCGACCTCCGCCTCCTGGTACAGCTTGTCCACCTTCGCCTTGACCTGCGCCGGTGTCAGATTCGGCTCGGCGTACCCGGTCCCGTCGAAGGCGGTCGCGGTCGCCGCGCCCGCCAGGGCGATCGTCGCCGCCGTACGGACCGTATTGCCGCCGGCCGAGCGCTGCCTGGGCTTGCGGTGCGCTGCCACGTGGACTGCACGTCCTTTCGTACGACCGCCTGGTCCACGGTACGACCGACCGGGACGGGTCACGCGTCCGGCGGCGGCCCGCACAGGGGGAGCGGGCCGCCGCCGGACCTTCTCGGCGGTGGTGTCCGACTGCCGCCCCTGGCCCGGGCGGCGGTGGGGAGCCGGTCACCTGGTGGAGGACGCTAAACCTCGCGGTGTCGTGGGGGTAACGGGTTGCGCGGAACTGGTCTCAGGGGACCGCCAGGTGACCGCATGTGACCGTGATTGCGTTTTCCCGCCGTCGGCTTCACGCAGGGTGATGACCGAACTGCGGATTCCGGAACGGGGGGAGGTGACAGGGTGCTATGGGCCGCATATATGCAAGATCATGTATGTGCGGGATCGTGTCGGAAGGGGCAGGGCGGTGTAGGGCGGCTCAAGTGCCCCTGATTAGGCTCCGGCCTCATGGACGTACTCATCCACCTCTTCGTGGGCCTGCACATCATCGGCATCGCCTCGTTGCTCGGCGGATTCCTCACCCAGATGAAGGCCATGGGTCAGGGCACCGCCCGCTTCGTCCCGGCGATGCTGCACGGCGCGCTCACCATGCTGGTCACCGGCGTGATCCTGGTCGGCCTCAACCAGGCGGACGACCAGTCCGTCAACAACGTCAAGATCGGCATCAAGCTGGCCCTGCTGGTGGTGATCCTCGGCCTCGTCTACGTGAAGCGCGACGACGAGAAGGTGGAGAAGGGGCTGTTCGGACTGGTGGGCGCGCTGACCGTCGCGGACATCTTCATCGCGGTGCTGTGGACCTGAGGGACCTGAAGCCGGCGCGCGCCGACGCGACGGCACCCGCGGCGACGGCGAGCCAGGCCGCCACCGCGACCCACAGCAGCACCTGACCGGGTGTCCTGAGCCAGGACACGTCGAGGGCGGCGGCGACGGACAGCGTCGCCGCCGCTGACATGCCCATCGGGAACACGGTCGACCAGCGGCGCACTTCGTAGCGCGGCCGGGGCTTCAGCGCCTCCGCGACGAGCAGGACGGCGTACCAGGCCAGGTCGAGCACGAGCAGCGCGACCGTCACGGCCCGCAGGACGCCGCTGTCGTCGTCGTTCCACAGGTACAGCGGGCCGTTGTCGGCCGCGACGAGTGTCGACCCGGCGAGTGCCGAGATGGCGAGCGCCCCGCCGGCCACCCAGTGGTCCCCGGCGCCCGCGGTCACCTGCCGCAGGTCGAAGCGGGTCAGGGCGAGGCCGTAGAGCACGAGGCCGAGCCAGAACAGCACGAGCGCCGCGTGGGCGAGCCACGCCGTCGACCCGGCCGCGGCGAGTGTGGCGCCGAGCACCGCGAGACCCTGCGTGGCGACGCAGGCCAGGAACACCGTCCCCGGCATCCGCCGCGTCCAGTGCGTCACGACCAGCGCGATCAGCACCGGCCACAACAGCGCCGCGAGCGCGAGCAGCGCCTCGGCGAGCTGCTGCCGGCCGAGCGCGGAGACACGGGTGCCGAGCACGGCCGTAGCCGCTACGGCGGTGAGCGCGCCCGGCGTCTCGGCCTGCGCCACCCACCCCGCCCGGTCCCGCAGCAGCCGTACGGCGAAGTCGGCGGCCAAGGCGGCCCACGCGACGGCGGCCGGCGCGAGGGCGATCCGCGACAGGGTCTCGTACCCCGCCAGATGCAGTCCCACGGACACGATGCCGGTCGCCATCACGGCAGCCCCGGCGGCGGGCGGCCGTCGGTCCCACCAGGCGCGGAGGGCGGAGCGAGGGGAGCGGGGGGAGGCGCCGGACATGGGGCGATGCTAAGGAGCGCGGCCCGGCTCGGGGGCGGGGCGCGCGAGCGGGCGCGGGCAAATACGCGCGGGCGCAGGCACGGGAGGGGGCGCGGCTCGGTGGGGAGGTGTCGGGAGTGAATGGCAGATGCGTCCCACCCCGGATCGCACCGAAACCCTCCCACCTGGGCGTTTACCGCCCGACGCCGGGACAGATCTGCCGGTCGTCTGAGTAGCTCCGCTCATGACAACCCCCGGCGTCGGGCGGCAGACTCTGGGCATGGCTCTCAGACGATCAGTTGCCCTCGCCCTTGTGGCGGTCGCCCTCACCGCATGCGGGAGTCAAAGAGGTGGGGCGGCCGATGGAGCCGGTGCCGCGGGGGCGGCCACTCCGACCCCCTCCTATCCGCCCCCGCCGAAGTGCGCGCAGTCCACGGCGACGCCCACCGCCCTGCCTTCCTCCCCCTCACCCTCCGCCCCGGACGGAGGGCGGCAGGACGGGCCCGGGGACGCTCCTCCCAACTACGCCGACAACCACGCGTACCGCATGCGGGCGTCCTTGAGCGCCGAGCAGCAGGCCGGCGGGCAGGCGTCGGCCGAGCTGATCCTGGCGGAGCTGGCGAAGGTCCGGAAGGAGGGCGGATCGGGGGAGTTCGGTGTCTTCGACGACGAGCGGGTCGAGGCGGCGCTGCGGCGGGTCGGGTGCGGTGAGAAGCACGGCGTCTCCGTCGGGAACGGGTACTACGCCGTCTACACGGGCGTGGTGTGCGTCTCCGGACGGGTGACGAAGGACGAGCTGACCGGCGAGGTGCACGGCGTCTACGCCGAGCCCCAGCCCGGCGAGGGGCCCTGCGTCGAGAACCGGGGCGGTCACTGACGCCAGGGCCCTGCCGCGGATCAGGCCGGACGTACGACGCTGTGGATCGCCGACTCGCCGTCGTAGTAGATGGACTCCTCGCGCACGTACGCCCCCGGCTTCGGCGCGTGGATCATCTTGCCGTTGCCGATGTAGAGGCCGACGTGGGTGACGTCGTCGTAGAAGAAGACGAGGTCGCCGGGCCGGGCGCCCGCGAGGGTGACCGTGGTGCCGGCGTTCACCTGGTCGTAGGTGGTGCGGGGGAGGGAGATGCCGGCGGCGTTCCAGGCGGCCTGCGTGAGGCCGGAGCAGTCGTAGGAGTCGGGGCCGGTGGCGCCCCAGACGTACGGCTTGCCGACCTGCGAGCGGGCGAAGGCGAGGGCCTTCTCGGCCTTCGTGGCGTACGAGGAGTCCGAGACCTCCGAGGCTTCCGAGGTGGACGACGAGCTGCCCGCCGACTCCTCGGCCGCGGCCGCCTCCTGCGCCGCCTTCTGCTCGGCCGCCTGCTGCTTCGCCAGCTCGGCGGCCTTGCGGGCGGCCTCCTCCTGCTTCTGCTTCTCGATCGCCGCGAGGCGCGCCTTCTCCTCGGCGGTCAGCTGCGACAGCAGCTCGCGCGCGGCGGACAGCTTCCGCTGGACGGTCGCCTTGGCGGTCTTCAGATCGCCCTGCGACTCGGAGAGCGTCTCGAGGCTGTCGGTGGCCTCCTGGCGCTTCTTCAACGTCGCGGACTGCTCGGTGACGTAGTCGTCGACCGCGTCCTTCTGACGGGACGTCATACGGCCCATCAGCTGCGTCTGGTCGAAGTAGTCCTGCGGGGAGTCCGCGAGCAGGAAGGTCGCGGTGTCGGGCGCGGAGGCGCCGGTGCGGTACTGGGCCGCGGCGAAGGTGCCGAGCTCCTCGCGGGCCTCGTTGAGCTTCTGGGTGCGCTGGGCGACGTCGTCGAGGAGGGTGTCGACCTCCTTGCGCTGCTTGGAGGTCTTCTCCTTGGCCGAGTTGTACTTCTCGGTCGCCGACTCCGCCTGGCGGTAGAGGTCGTCGACCTTCTTCTCGACTTCCTCGATGCTCGGCTTGTCATCGGTCGAGGGCGCGGCGGTGGCCGTCTGGGAGAGCAGGGCCACGGAGGTGAGGGCGGCCGTGGCGAGAGCGGGGGTGCGTATGCCGGCTACGCGCGTACCCGGGGGAGGCGGCTTGCGGTGCGACGCCAAGGTCGGCGACTCCTTCCATGCTCCGCCTACCGAGTTAGCTGTCGGGTTCGGGCGGGTGGTTCGGAAGGGTTGCCCTACGGCCCTTCCCGGGAAGGGAGTCGGCCGATTCACCCCAAGTTCGGTGGGTCCCCGGTTCCGGGTGCGCGGCGGCGGTCCGGATTCGGCGGAGGCCGCGCGGCCCGGCGACGTTCGCCGGTGGGGGTCGTACGGCCTTCCGGAACGGTAGCCAACGGGTGTGGCCCCTGTGAAGGTTGATGTCCGATAGGCCCGATACATTTTCGTGACCTTGGATCAGGGCGTTGCTCGCGTTGGTGCATACGGAGTGATCTGCGCCGACTTGTGCGCATTGTGGGCGCAAGGTAAACATCTCCGCCCGTTCCGTCGCGAAGCGTGGCGGGACGGTGATGGAGGGTGACGGGACCGGCCCATGTTCTCGGGGCGGCGGCGGGGTGTCAGTGGGGAGCCCTAGACTCGGAGAGCGATGAGCAGCCTCTTTGACGACAGCTTCCTGGCGGACCTCCAGGCCCCTAAGGGCCGCGAGGAAGAGCCCCCGCCACCGCCCGAGGACGAGCACGTACCGGAACCCGTTCCGGACGACCTGTTCGGCGGCAGGTTCGACGTGCCGCCGGACCGGGACGCGTACTACCGCGACGGTGCCCCGCGCCCCGTCCTGGACGCGGCCGCGCTCATCGAGGGTCTCAACGAGAACCAGCGCGCGGCCGTCGTCCACTCCGACACCCCGCTGCTCATCGTGGCCGGCGCCGGCTCCGGCAAGACGCGGGTGCTCACCCACCGCATCGCCTACCTGCTGGCCGAGCGGAATGTCCACCCGGGCCAGATCCTCGCGATCACCTTCACCAACAAGGCCGCGGGCGAGATGAAGGAGCGCGTCGAGCAGCTCGTCGGCCCGCGCGCGAACGCGATGTGGGTGATGACGTTCCACAGCGCGTGCGTGCGGATCCTGCGGAGGGAATCCAAGAGGCTCGGCTTCACGTCGTCGTTCTCGATCTACGACGCGGCCGACTCCAAGCGTCTGATGGCCCTGGTCTGCCGAGACCTCGACCTCGACCCCAAGCGCTTCCCGCCCAAGTCCTTCAGCGCCAAGATCAGCAACCTCAAGAACGAGCTGATCGACGAGGAGGACTTCGCCGCCCAGGCCACCGACGGCTTCGAGAAGACCCTCGCCCAGGCCTACACCATGTACCAGGCGCGGCTGCGGGAGGCCAACGCGCTCGACTTCGACGACCTGATCATGACCACGGTCAATCTGCTGCGCGCCTTCCCGGACGTCGCCGAGCACTACCACCGCCGCTTCCGGCATGTCCTCGTCGACGAGTACCAGGACACCAACCACGCCCAGTACACGCTGGTCCGCGAGCTCGTGGGGACGAGCGAGCACCCCGTCGACGTCCCCCCGGCCGAGTTCGACATCCCGCCCGCCGAACTGTGTGTCGTGGGCGACGCCGACCAGTCGATCTACGCCTTCCGCGGCGCGACGATCCGCAACATCCTCCAGTTCGAGGAGGACTACCCGAACGCGACGACGATCCTGCTGGAGCAGAACTACCGCTCCACACAGACGATCCTGTCCGCAGCCAACGCGGTCATCGAGCGCAACGAGTCCCGCCGCCCCAAGAACCTGTGGACCAACGCGGGCGCGGGCGCGCGCATCACCGGCTATGTCGCCGACACCGAGCACGACGAGGCGCAGTTCGTCGCCGAGGAGATAGACCGACTGACGGACTCGGGCGACGCGAAGGCCGGCGATGTCGCCGTCTTCTACCGGACCAACGCCCAGTCCCGTGTCTTCGAAGAGATCTTCATCCGCGTCGGCCTGCCCTACAAGGTCGTCGGCGGTGTCCGCTTCTACGAGCGCAAGGAGGTCCGGGACGTCCTGGCCTACCTGCGTGTCCTCGCCAACCCCGAGGACTCGGTGCCGCTGCGCCGCATCCTCAACGTCCCCAAGCGCGGCATCGGTGAGCGCGCCGAGGCGATGATCGACGCCCTGTCCCAGCGCGAGAAGATCAGCTTCCCCCAGGCGCTGAAGCGGGTCGACGAGGCCTACGGCATGGCCGCGCGGTCGACGAACGCCGTGAAGCGGTTCAACGTGCTGATGGAGGAGCTCCGTACGATCGTCGAGTCCGGCGCGGGCCCGGCGACCGTCCTGGAGGCGGTGCTCGAACGCACCGGCTATCTGGCCGAGTTGCAGGCCTCCACCGACCCGCAGGACGAGACCCGGATCGAGAACCTCCAGGAACTCGCCGCCGTGGCCCTGGAGTTCGAGCAGGAGTCCGGGGAAGCCGCGGAAGGCGAGGCGGCGGCCCCGGTCGGTCTCGCCGCGTTCCTCGAGCGGGTCGCGCTCGTCGCCGACTCCGACCAGATCCCCGACGAGGACGAGGACGGCTCCGGCGTCATCACCCTGATGACCCTGCACACCGCCAAGGGACTGGAGTTCCCGGTCGTCTTCCTGACCGGCATGGAGGACGGCGTCTTCCCGCACATGCGCTCCCTCGGCCAGACCAAGGAGCTGGAGGAGGAGCGGCGCCTGGCGTACGTCGGCATCACGCGCGCGCGTGAACGGCTGTATCTGACGCGGTCGGCGCTGCGCAGCGCGTGGGGCCAGCCGTCCTACAACCCGCCCTCGCGCTTCCTGTCGGAGATCCCGGAGCAGCACGTGGACTGGAAGCGGACGGGTGCCACCGCGCCGGTCTCCTCCGGCCCCGCGTCGGGAGTGGCCGCCTCCCTGTCCTCGTCCCGCTCCCGCTCCTCGGCGAGGGGCGCGTCAGGCTTCGCCACGAGCCGCGCCTCCGACAAGCCGGTCGTCTCGCTGGCCGTCGGGGACCGTGTCACGCACGACCAGTTCGGGCTCGGCACGGTGACATCCGTGAAGGGCACCGGCGCGAACACCGAGGCGACGATCGACTTCGGTGACACCAAGCCGAAGCGGCTGCTGCTGCGGTACGCGCCGGTGGAGAAGCTGTAAGGGCGGATCCAGTCGGTTCCATGAGTGAGCCCCCGCTGCTGTGAAGTGCGGGGGCTCTCAGGGAAGTTGTCGCCTTGCGTCCTACGTCGGGTCCAGCCCGTGGCTGCGCAGCCACGGAAGCGGGTCGATCGCCGAGCCGCCGGCCGGGCGGACCTCGAAGTGCAGGTGCGGTCCCGTGGAGTTGCCGGAGTTGCCGGAGTAGGCGATCGGGTCGCCGGCCTTGACGGTCGTACCGGAGGCGACGCGGTAGCTGGAGAGGTGGCAGTACCACGTCTCCGTGCCGTCCATCGCGGTCACGATCATCATGTTGCCGTAGGCGCTGTTCCACTGCGTCCGCACGGTGCCGTCGGTCGCGGCCATCACCGTCGTGCCGTAGGAGACCGGGAAGTCGATGCCGGTGTGCACGGACATCCAGTTGACGCCGGCCTGGCCGTAGTAGGCGCTGAGGCCGTGCCGGGCCACCGGGAGCGCGAACTTGGGGCGCAGCCGCTCCTTGCGGGCCGCCTCCTCCGCCGCCTTCTTCTTCTCGGCCACCTGCTGGGCCTTGAGGTCGATGCGCTCCTGCGTACGGCTGGCCCGGTCGGCGAAGTCGTCGGCACCCGCGGAGAGGCTCGCGAGCTGGGTGTCCAGCTTGTTGTTCGCGGCGGACGGCTTGACGGACTTGGTCGTCACGTCGGACGCGGTCGTCGAGGTGTTCTTGTCGTCGCTCAGTCCACCGACGGAGGCGGCGGCGATCCCGGTGACGCCCATGACGCATGCGGAGGGCACGGCGATCTTCATCAGCGCGGAGCGCTTCTGGGGCGGACGGCGCCGGGAACGGCCCGCGTTACGGGCGGCCATGCGGGAGCCCGGGGCCGGGGCGGCGTCCTCCTGATCGTCCAGGAGGGGGGCGGCGTCGTCCTCGGAGAGGACGGGCAGCTCGCCGGTGGCGCTCAACTCGGCGTCGTGCGCGGCCGGTTCCTCGTACGCGACCTGCTCGAACATCGCGGTCGACCGGTGGTCGACGGACTCCTCGTGGGCCGGCGTGGTGCCGTCGGAGTTCCACTGCGTGGCGTCGTAGGTGCCGGTGTCGAAGGCCTGCGTGCCCCATTCCCAGTGCTGGGTCTGGTCGGCGGTGCCCCCGGACTGGTCGGGCTGGAGCCAGGCGTTCGCGTCCCACTGACCGCTGGCGTCGGGCGCGCCGGCCTGCGGGGGGATCATGGAGAGCTGCTGGTGCTCGCCGGTCCAGGCCGTCGCGTCGTACGCGCCGGTGTCGTAGGCGGCGTGGTGCTGGGCCGCGTACGCGTCGTAGTTCAGGGTCTGATGACTGTCCGTGGCCCACTGACCGGCGTCGTACGACCCGGTGTTCTCACCGGGGAGACTGCCGAACAGGGGGTCGGTGTCGAAGTGTGCGGTGGTGTGGGCGCCCGTGTCGTGACCGTACGTGGCGTGGTCACCGTACTGGGCTTCCTGCGTGCCGTACGACGCGTAGTGCGCCGAGGCGTCGGAAGCGGGGGCCGGGGTGGTCATGGTCCCCGACGGGTACGGATCGTTCACCAACTTCTCTTTCGCCTCGACAACAGGGGCTGCCAGAGCAGTGCGGTGACTGTACCCGCCGGTATGCGGGCGCGACAATCTTCAACTGGTTTCGCGCCTTCAGGAAACGGGCATTCGGCGGTGTTTCGGGGGACTGCGGGCGCGAGTTTGGCCTTGTGTTCGAAGATTGTTCGATGTCGGACGGCTGTCCTGCGGCTGTCACGCCACTGTCAGACCGCCGGCCTCGGCTGCGGACGCGGTTTCTGCCGGTCGGGTGTCGAGGGCCTGCCGTATCCCGGTCGCGACGGCCGGGTGCACCGGAAGGGCGAGATGCCCGACCCCGCTCACCTGGACGTTCTGCGCCAACAGGTCGGGATGGTCGATGCAGGCGGTCTCCAGCGGGTCCATCAGATGGTCGAGGTCGCTCCAGAAGCTCACGAAGTGCGTACGGCAGCCGGGCGCCGGCTGGGTCAGCTCCTCGAGGACGTCCGAGCCGGGGCGCATCTGCCGCACGATCGGGTGCGCGTCCGCCAGCGGCACCACCCGGGTACCGGAATGCGGGGTACCGAGGGTGACCAGGGTGCGTACCCGCAGGTCACCGCCGAGACACTGTACGTAGTACCGCGCTATCAGCCCGCCCAGGCTGTGCCCCACGACATCGACCTGCCCGCTGCCCGTGCGCTCGCAGATCTCCGCTATGTGCCGGCCGAGCAGCTCGGCCGCGGTGCGGATGTCGCATGTCAACGGTGAGTAGTTGAGCGACTCGACCTGGCGGTGGCCGTGCTGGAGGAGGCTGCGGCGCAGCAGCACGAAGACCGAGCGGTTGTCGATGAACCCGTGCAGCAGGACGACCGGCGGTTTGGCCTCCGTCGGCAGCTGGGCGGGGCCGTCCGGGGAAGGGAGCGGGACGGCCGGCGCCCGGCGCTCCTGCAGGACACCGGAGGGGTAGAGCAGGAGGTGTCCGGCGAGGATCGCGATCTCCAGGGCGGTCGCCTTCAGGAGAGCCGCGGACAGGCCCGCGATTCTGCTCGGGAGCAGCCGCTGGCAGAGCGGAAGAAAGGGCGCCACTGCCTTGGTGACCTTCATGGCCGACCTCCTGTCGGCACACGTGAAGACGGCTCTGTCCCCCGTGTGCCCTCGTGGGAGGCCGCGGCGGAGGCGACCGAGGAGGCATGAAAAGCGCGCATGGGGTGAGCTCGGCGAGCGGCGCGCGTGGAGCGTGCTGCGCCGATGACCTGGCGAGGCTCCCTGCCGGTGTGGCGACGAGGCTCCCCGCTGTCGTGCCTTACCTGCCCTGCGTGCCCTTCGTGCCACCGTCGGTACACCGCACCGCCCCGGCGCGCGGCTCGCGGCGCGGTGGCACGGCGACCTCGTTGCGGCTCCCGTTGCGCTTGCTCCCGCTGCGGTACGGGGGCCGCGTACCGCTGCGGCCCGTGTGCCGCAAAGACTCGGAACGGTGCGCGGCGAACGTGTCCCACCGTGTGATTTCCCCCTCGGTCCACACCGCGAAACTGCCGGTTACGGGATGGTGGGGATAACGTTCGTTCACTTCCTCGCACAAGGTGGTGTGAGGACGTCCGTGTCGTACCGGCGCCGTCGCGGTGGCATACATGGCATGTTCGGTACTTGTCGGTACGGATGGATGCAGTCGCTTCATGGAGGCAGTGATGGGTGTGGCAGCCGGTCCGATCCGCGTCGTGGTGGCCAAGCCGGGGCTCGACGGACACGATCGCGGGGCCAAGGTGATCGCGCGGGCGCTGCGCGACGCCGGTATGGAGGTCATCTACACCGGGCTCCACCAGACGCCCGAGCAGATCGTCGACACCGCGATCCAGGAGGACGCCGACGCGATCGGCCTCTCCATTCTCTCCGGCGCCCACAACACGCTGTTCGCCGCCGTCATCGACCTGCTCAAGGAGCGGGACGCGGCGGACATCCTCGTCTTCGGCGGCGGGATCATTCCCGAGGCGGACATCGCCCCGCTGAAGGAGAAGGGGGTCGCCGAGATCTTCACCCCGGGGGCGACCACCCAGGCGATCGTGGACTGGGTCCGGGCCAACGTGCAGCAGCCGGCAGGGGCTTAGGCCGCTCCGGGACGGCGGGCCGGCGTGACCGACGCCGGCCGGCTCCGTCAGGCCGCCCCCAACTCCCGCGCCATCGCCGCCCGCAGCCGCAACGTCGTCACCAGCCGCTGGAACGCCTCCGCCCAGTACCCGCCGGCCCCGGGGCTCGCGTCCTCCGACTCGTCCGGCACCGCCAGCAGCCCGTCGAGCCGCCCCGCCTCGGACGGATCGAGACACCGCTCCGCCAGCCCCATCACTCCACTGAAACTCCATGGGTAACTCCCCGCGTCCCGCGCGATGTTGAGCGCGTCCACCACAGCCCGACCGAGCGGCTCCGCCCACGGCACCGCACACCCCCCGAGCAGCTGAAACGCCTCCGACAGCCCGTGCGCCGCGATGAACCCGGCCACCCAGTCGGCCCGCTCGGCGGAGCCCAGCGTGCCGAGCAGCTTGGCGCGCTCGGCCAGGGACACCGCCCCGGGACCCCCGGCCTCGGGCGCCCCGGGCGCTCCCAGCAGCGCACGCGCCCAGGCCGCGTCCCGCTGCCGTACGGCCGCGCGACACCACGCCGCGTGCAACTCGGACCGCCAGTCGTCCGTCACCGGCAGCGCCACGATCTCCTGCGGCGAACGCCCACCGAGCCGTGCCGCCCACGTCCCCAGCGGCGCCGCTTCCACCAACTGGCCGAACCACCACGACCGTTCACCCCGTCCCGCCGGAGCCTTGAGCACTACACCGTCCCGCTCCATGCTCGCGTCGCACTCGAACGGCGCCTCCACGGTGATCGTCGGCCTCTCCTGGGTACGGTCCAGGGCCACGCACGCCGTCGCCCTGACCGCCATCCGCGCGGCGAGCGCCGAGCCCGGCAGCGCGGAGAGCAACTCGGCGGCGGTCGCCCGGACGTTACGGCTCCGGTCGGCAAGCGCCTGCTCCAGGAACGGCTCGTCGTCGGCACCGAGACCCGTCCGCAGCGAGTCCAGGAACATCAGACGGTCCTCGGCCCGCTCCGTCGCCCACGTCGTCGCCAGCAGCTCGCGCGCGGCGGCGGGCTCGCGGGCCCGTATCGCGGCGAGCAGCGCGACCCGCTCCGCGAACAGGCCCTCCTGCCACAGCTGCCGGACCTGGTCCGTGTCCCGCGGGTGCGGCAGCGCCGGGTCCCCGCCCGGTGCCGCGCGCAGGGCGAACCGCCAGTCCGGGTTCAGCCGGGCCAGCCACACGGCACGCGGCCCCGCGAACGCCAGCGCCGCCGGTCGCAGGTCCGTACGTCCCCGGGCCGCGTCCAGCAGCGCCGGCAGCACCTCGGGGGGTGCCGCGAAGCCGCGGGCGTTCGCCGTCGCCAGCCACTGCGGCAGCAGTTCCATCAGGTCCGGCGCCGTGCCGCGACGGCCACCGCCGCCCGTGCCCGGACGGTCGGCCAGCAGCATCGAGAGCCTGCGGGCCGCGGCGGCGGGCAGGGCGGGGCGGGCATCGTCGGGTGCCGGTTCCGGCCGCGCCGCCGCCGGGGCGGGCCGCAGCCCGGCCCGCCGCCGTACGGTCTGCGTCGCCGCCGCGTCCAGCAGGGCGACCGGTGCCGCCTTGCCGGGCGCCGCGCCCGGCGGGGTGCGTCGGTCCGTCCCGAGCAGGGCGGTGGTGACGAGTTCCTCCCAGACGTCCTGCGCGGGTGAATCCACAGGTGTGGACGTGCTGTTCATGCGGGTCCTTTCCGTGGGACGCCGTGGCGTGTGGGGGAGGTGGGGCGGTGGGTGCGCGTGGTGGTGCGGGAGTGGGATCGGGAGGGGACGCGGGTCCCGGTGACGGTGCCGGTGTGGGCCGTGCGATGGCAGCGGGTGACGTGGGTGTTGTCGTCCGAGTCCGTTTGTGCCGCGCGGCCGGTGCGCGTGGCGTGGACGTTGGTGTCCGTATGTCCTCCGAGGTCGGTGCGGATGGAATCGGCGTCGGCGTGCGCGGGTGTCGCAGTGCCGGTGCCGTTGGTGCTGTGGTGCCGGTGCTCGCGTATATCTGTGGCCTCGCGTCGGCACGGACGCGAGGGACGTAGGCGGCTGTGCGGCAGGACGGCCCGTGCTTCGGCCGGCTCAGTACAGCGCCACTCCTTCGCCCGCCCCCTCGGGCCAGGCCGTCAGCGGGGTGAAGCCGCGGTGGCCGCACTCGCCGAAGACCTTCACCGGGGCGCCGCCCGAGAGGGCGACCAGGCGCCACAGGCCCGGGCGGGAGTGGGCGGTAGGGGTGAGCGGCAGGGCCGTGTCCCCGTCGGCGTCCGCCAGTTGCCACGTGTCGCCGTCCGGGGTCGGGACGACCCGGTCCAGCGTCACCGGGACCGAGTCCAGCCACGGGTCCTCGCGCAGCGCCTCGCCGTAACGGGCCGCCGCCTGGGCCGTGGTCGTCCCCGGCGGGCGTATCTCCGCCGGCGCCGGTGGCGCGAACTGTTCGCCCAGAGCCGCCCGCACCTGCCCGGCACCCGGGTACGCGGACACCTCCGCCTCCAGGACCAGGCCCACCGGCAGGGCCAGTTCGGGGGCGCGGCCGGCGGCGCCGAAGGAGAGGAGCAGGGCCATGCGCCCGGACTCCGCGCCGTGCAGCCAGATCCGGCGCGTCGTCAGCCGGGCGTCCGCCGTGTCGTACTGGGCGAGCACCAGCCAGCGGTCCCGCACCGCGGGTCCGTCCGCCGAGGCGGGCAGCCCGATACGGGAACGGACCGTCGCCGCCAGATCCTCGGGCAGCCGCTCGCGCCGCAGCCAGCCCTGGTCCAGGAGGTGGAGGAGCGCGCACTCCTCCAGCAGCCGCACCGGCCAGCCCGGACCGGACGACGGAATCGCCCCCAACTCCCGTACCCGGGCCGCGAGTCCGGGTGCCTGGGCGTCGACCATGCGGGCCGCGGTCTCCTCCCACATGCCGTACCCCGCCTGCTCCGCGCCGGCGAGCCCGCCGCGCAGCAGATCCGCGAGACGCTGCTCCAGCTCCGTCGCCCCCGCGGTGACCAGCGTGGCCCGGCGCTCCGCCCTGCGCCTGGCCGCCTCCGGATCACCCCCGCCGTCGGCGGACGCCGTCGCGTCCTTCTTCTCCTCCGCCCGCTTCCTTCTCCCCTCCAGCCACTGCTCCGCCCAGTCCGGCGCCGGACCTCGCGGCACCGCGCCGTCCTCGCCCGCCCAGAGCAGCAGCAGCCCGAGGGCGTGTTTGCACGGGAACTTGCGGCTCGGACAACTGCACTTGTACGCGGGCCCGGACACGTCCGCGATGTCGACGACCGTCTGATACGGCTTGCTGCCACTGCCCTTGCACTGCCCCCACACCGTCCCCTCGTCGGAACTCCCCGCCTCGGACCACGGCCCCGCCGCCCCGAGTTTGCTTCCCGCTTTGCGTGATGCGGCGTCAGGCGCCAGTGCCAGCACCTGGTCCGCGCTCCAGCGCACCCCCTGCTGAGTCATGTCATCGAAGGTAGATCCCCCCACTGACAATCGGTCCGGCGAGCGCCCTCGCCAGCAGGTTTCCGCAGGTCAGATCGCGTTGTCAGTGGCGTGGTGCAACGTGGGTGCCAGATCCGAACCGGCCGAGCTGGAGGGGGCTCTCAGCCATGTCTGTGTCCGTGGACGCGATGTCTGTCGAAGCATCCGCATCACCCGAGAACGAGCCGACGCAGGAGTTGCGTCCGCACGCCGAGGACGCCTTCGCCGCCGAACTCACCGCGCTGGCGGCCCAGGACGACCGCCCGCGCCCGGCCCGCTGGAAGTTGTCCCCGTGGGCGGTGGCGACGTACCTGCTCGGCGGCACGCTTCCCGACGGCACCGTCATCACACCGAAGTACGTGGGGCCGCGCCGTCTCGTCGAGGTCGCCGTCACCACACTCGCCACTGACCGCGCCCTGCTGCTGCTCGGTGTGCCCGGCACCGCGAAGACCTGGGTGTCCGAGCACCTGGCCGCGGCGGTCAGCGGCGACTCGACCCTGCTGGTGCAGGGCACCGCCGGCACACCGGAGGAGGCGATCCGGTACGGCTGGAACTACGCGCAGCTGCTCGCCAACGGCCCCAGCCGTGACGCGCTGGTGCCCAGCCCGGTGATGCGGGCCATGGCGCAGGGGATGACGGCACGGGTGGAGGAGCTGACACGCATCCCCGCCGACGTGCAGGACACGCTCATCACGATCCTCTCCGAGAAGACCCTGCCGATACCGGAGTTGGGGCAGGAGGTGCAGGCCGTCCGCGGCTTCAACCTCATCGCCACGGCCAACGATCGCGACCGCGGGGTCAACGACCTCTCCAGCGCCCTGCGCCGCCGTTTCAACACGGTCGTGCTGCCGCTGCCGGACAGTGTCGAGGCCGAGGTCGACATCGTCTCGCGGCGCGTCGACCAGATCGGCCGCTCCCTCGACCTGCCGGCCGTGCCCGAGGGGGTCGAGGAGATCCGCCGGGTGGTGACCGTCTTCCGCGAACTGCGCGACGGGATCACGTCGGACGGCCGTACGAAGGTCAAGTCGCCCAGCGGCACGCTGTCGACGGCGGAGGCGATCTCCGTCGTCACCAACGGGCTTGCCCTCGCCGCCCACTTCGGCGACGGCGTCCTTCGGGCCGGCGACGTCGCCGCGGGCATCCTCGGCGCCGTGGTCCGTGATCCGGCGGCCGACCGTGTCATCTGGCAGGAGTACCTGGAGGCGGTCGTCCGGGAACGCGACGACTGGAAGGACTTCTACCGCGCCTGCCGGGAGGTGAGCGCGTGAACCGGGACGACCTGGGGTGGGGCCGCCCCGGCGGAGGCCAGGGCCCGGGCGGCTCGGGGGGATCGGGAGGCGCGGGCGGGAGCCGGGGGCGCGTGGCTCGGTGTTCGTGAAGTGCGGGGCGTCGGGGGTGTGGTGCGACGGTCAGGGCCTGGTGGTCGGTGATCGGTGGTCGCTGGTTCTGGAGGGGAGGGGGACGGTGTGACAGGAAGTGAGAGGGACGGGAGTGGGGCGGCCGTGAGCGACGGGAGCGAGCCGACAGCGGGCGGTGGGAGCGGGGCGGTCGCGGTTGATGGGGGAGGGACGATCGGCGGCAGGGAGCCGCTGCTGCTCGGCGTGCGGCATCACGGGCCCGGTTCCGCGCGGGCCGTGCGGGCGGCGCTGGAGGCGGCCCGGCCGCGGGTCGTCCTGATCGAGGGGCCGCCCGAGGCCGACGCCCTGATTCCGCTGGCCGCCGAGGAGGACATGCGGCCACCGGTCGCTCTCCTCGCCCACGCCGTCGACGAGCCGGGCCGCTCGGCGTTCTGGCCGCTCGCCGAGTTCTCCCCGGAGTGGGTGGCGATCCGCTGGGCCCTGGAGCACGACGTCCCGGCGAGGTTCATCGACCTGCCGGCGACGCACTCGTTGGCGTGGGAGGAGGGGCGGTTCGACGAGGCAGTGGGGGAGACACCCGACTCTCCCGACTCCGGAACGGCTCCCGGCTCCCGTGCGGAAGCGGGTGTCGGTGCCCCCGATCCGGAGGCCACCCGCACCGGCCTCCGGATCGACCCCCTCGCCGTGCTGGCTGAAACCGCCGGTTACGACGACCCCGAGCGGTGGTGGGAGGACGTCGTCGAGCACCGGGGGACCGGTGCCGGAGATGTGTTCGCGCCGTTCGTCGTGGTCGAGGAGGCCATGGGGGCGCTGCGGGAGGTGTACGGGAGCGGGGGGCATGAGCGGGATCTCGTGCGGGAGGCGTATATGCGGCTCCAAATACGGGCGGCTCAGCGGGAGTTCGGGGGCGGGGTGGCCGTGGTGTGCGGGGCGTGGCATGTGCCCGCGCTGCGGGAGAGGACGGCCGTCGCCGCCGACCGGGCACTGCTCAAGGGGCTGCCCAAGGTCAAGGCGGACATGACGTGGGTGCCGTGGACGTATCGGCGGCTGGCCCGGGTCAGCGGATACGGGGCCGGTATCGACTCGCCGGGTTGGTACGGGCATCTGTTCGGCGCGGCGGACCGTCCGGTGGAGCGGTGGATGACCAAGGTGGCGGGACTGCTGCGGGAGGAGGACCGGATCGTCTCGTCGGCCCATGTCATCGAGGCGGTGCGGCTCGCGCAGACTCTCGCGGCGATGCGAGGCCGTCCGCTGGCGGGGCTGAGCGAGACGACCGACGCGGTGCGGGCGGTGATGTGCGAGGGCTCGGACTTGCCGCTGTCGCTGGTGCACGACCGGCTCGTCGTGGGGGACGTGCTGGGGGAGGTGCCGCGGGGGGCGCCCGCGGTGCCGTTGCAGCGGGATCTCGACCGGACGCAGCGTCGGCTGCGGCTCAAGCCGGAGGCGCTGGAGCGGGAGCTGGAGCTCGACCTGCGCAAGGAGACCGACGCGGGACGCAGCAGGCTGCTGCACCGGCTGCGGCTGCTGGGCATCGGGTGGGGTGAGCCGGTGGCGTCGCGGGGGAGTACGGGGACGTTCCGGGAGACGTGGCGGCTGCGGTGGGAGCCCGAACTGTCCGTGCGGGTCGCGGAGGCCGGCGTGTGGGGGACCACCGTGCTCGCCGCGGCGACCGCCAAGGCGCAGGCGGACGCCGTCACCGCGCAGAGCCTCGCCGATGTCACCGCACTCGCCGAGCGTTGCCTTCTGGCCGAACTGCCCGAAGCGCTCCCGGTGGTGATGCGGGTTCTCGCCGACCGCGCCGCGCTCGACGCCGACGTCGGTCATCTCGCCCAGGCCCTGCCCGCCCTGGTCCGCTCCCTGCGCTACGGCGACGTGCGCGGCACGGACACCCACGCCCTCACGGAGGTCGCCGCGGGTCTCGCCGAACGGGTCTTCGTCGGTCTTCCCCCGGCGTGCGCCGCGCTCGACGCGGACGCGGCCGAGGAGATGCGGGGGCATGTGGACTCGGTGCACGGGGCGGTGGGGTTGCTGGCGGACGTGCTGGCGGCGGATGAAACAGCCGACGGCGACAGCGAGCCCGCACACGCCGCCGGGCCGCCCGTCGAGAACCCCCTGCGCGGCACCCCCGGCTCACCCCACCGTGACCTCCGCCTCCGCTGGCGATCCGTGCTCCGGGTGCTGTCGGGCCGGGACACCGTGCCCGGGGTCGTCCGGGGACGGGCGGTGCGGTTGCTGCTGGACGACGGGGAGTTGGGGCAGGACGAGGCGGCACGGCTCATGGGGCTCGTGCTGTCGCCGGGGACGCCGCCCGCGGACGCGGCCGCGTGGATCGAGGGGTTCGTCGGCGGTGGTGCCGGGGGCGGGCTGCTGCTCGTGCACGACGAGCGGTTGCTCGGGCTGGTCGACGCCTGGCTGACCGGGGTGCCGGCGGAGGCGTTCACGGATGTGCTGCCGTTGCTGCGGCGGACCTTCTCGGCGTACGAGCCGGGGGTGCGGCGGACGCTCGGCGAGCTGGTCCGGCGGGGGCCGGGGGAGCGGGGGAGTGCGGCGGGCGGCGGCGCCGGCATACCCGGTTTCGGGGCCGATCTCGACACCGCGCGTGCGGATGCGGTGCTGCCGGTGGTGCGACTGCTGCTGGGACTGGACGGCGACCCCGTGGGCGCCGACGACAACGACCTTGTGGGGGTGGGGCGATGACGACCGACGGACCGGGCGAGCCGAGGAGGCCCGCGGAGGCGGCGGCCGTCCTCAGCGACGGGCAAGCGGCCCTGGCGACAGATGCCTCGACGGCGACCGTGAGCGTGATGCCGCTCTGGGCACGGCCCGGCACGACGGTGCCCGCGCCGGGCCGGCCTGCGGCTGCGGTGCCGGTGACGGAGAGGGCTGTGGCTGGGCGACCGCCGACTGAGCCGCTTCCAACAGCGCCTCCTTCGGCGGCACGGTCCGCGGCAGGAAAGCCGACGGCGGCGGTTCCTGCCACGGCGCGACCCGCGACCGGGCGACTCGCCGCGACGCCTTGCCCGGCAGCGCGACCCGTGACCGGGCGCGTCGGCACGGCCCCTGCTCCGGCGGCGCAGCCCGCAGCGGCCTCTCCTTCGGCGACGCGGCCCGCGACGGGGCTGCCTTCCGCGACGCGGTCGGCGGCGACGCGTTCGCTGGCCAAGTCTCTCGTGGGGGTGTCCGGATGACGGTCGACGTGGTGGACCCGGCGCAGGAGCGGCTGCGGCGTTGGCGGCTGGTGCTCGGGGGTGATGCCGCCGACGGGACCGGGCGTGCGCTCGGGGGGCGGGACGCGGCGATGGACGGGGCGCTCGCCGCGCTGTACGGGAAGGGGGACAGGCAGGGGCAGTCGGGGCGGGAGCGTGCCGCGGGGCTGGGGGCCTCGGCGCCCTCCGTGGCGCGGTGGCTCGGGGACATCCGGACGTACTTCCCGTCCTCCGTCGTGCAGGTGATGCAGCGTGACGCGATCGAGCGGCTCGGTCTCGCCAGCCTGCTGCTCGAGCCGGAGATGCTGGAGGCGGTGGAGGCCGATGTGCATCTCGTCGGCACGTTGCTCTCGCTCAACAAGGCGATGCCGGAGACGACGAAGGAGACGGCACGGGCCGTGGTCCGCAAGGTCGTCGAGGATCTGGAGAAGAGGCTCGCCACACGCACCCGGGCCACTCTCACCGGCGCCCTCGACCGCAGCGCCCGTATCAGCCGGCCCCGCCACCACGACATCGACTGGAACCGCACGATCGCGGCCAACCTCAAGCACTACCTGCCCGAGTACCGGACGATCGTGCCGGAGCGGCTCATCGGGTACGGGCGGGCGTCGCAGTCGGTGAAGAAGGAGGTCATCCTCTGTATCGACCAGTCGGGGTCGATGGCGGCGTCGGTCGTCTACGCGTCCGTGTTCGGGGCGGTCCTCGCCTCCATGCGGTCCATCAACACCCGGCTCGTCGTCTTCGACACCGCGGTGGTCGACCTCACCGACCAGCTCGACGATCCGGTCGACGTCCTGTTCGGCACCCAGCTCGGCGGCGGTACGGACATCAACCGGGCACTCGCGTACTGCCAGTCGCAGATCACCCGGCCCGCCGACACGGTGGTCGTGCTGATCAGCGACCTGTACGAGGGCGGCATACGGAACGAGATGCTGAAGCGGGTGGCGGCGATGAAGGCGTCGGGGGTGCAGTTCGTGACGCTGCTCGCGCTGTCCGACGAAGGGGCTCCCGCATACGACAGGGAGCACGCGGCCGCGCTCGCCGCGTTGGGCGCACCGGCCTTCGCCTGTACCCCCGACCTGTTCCCGGAGGTGATGGCGGCGGCGATCGAGAAGCGGCCCATCCCCATCCCGGACACGGCATGAGAGGAACAACGGTGAATCGGTGGTGATTTGTCGACCCAGCGACACCCGAATTGAGATAGCAAAACGGACATGAGGCGCATCGGTAACGGGGGGCTTGCGTAACCTCCGCACTCCCGTGCGAGTATCGGTGCCTTGTTCAGCGGTGCGTCGCGCACCGCTCGTCCGTACCGCTCATCCACACCGCTCGTCCGTACCGCGTCGCACCGACTTCGTCGCTCGTCACGCGTGATTCGTTCCGCCGCACGGGAGGACCACCCTCTTGACCTGGCCGGCCGCACTGTCCGGTGCCGCTCTGCGCAGTCTGCGCACGGCGGCCGGGCGGCGTGCGCTGCAAGTGGCGCTGCTGGCGGGCGGATTGTTCGCACTCGGGTTCCTCTGCGGAGGACAGGCGAGCGCGGCGGAGGGCATACCGACGACGACGGTGACATCCGGGACCGCTCCGGCGGACCCGGCGGACGGCGTCCGGTCGTTGACGAGCGGCGCGGTGGAGCGGTTGGCGAAGCCGCCGGCCGAACCCGAGGTCCCTCACACGGCACCCCGGACGGACACCCTCCCGACGTCGGTCGACCCGGCATCGGTCGACGACAAGGTTTTCCGACCGGTGACCGAGCAGGTCGTCGGTGTCGTGGACGGTGTCGTGGACGGCAAGGTCCTCCAGCCGGTCGGCGATCTGGTGAACACGGTGACCGAGCAACTGGGTCAGGCGCAGGCGCAGATGCCGCCGCTGCCGAGCCTGCCTTCTCCGCCCGTGACCGAGCCGCCCGGCCTGCCCACGTTTCCGGAGCTGCCGACCCTGCCGGGCCTGCCCGCGCTCCCGGGTCAGACGCTCCCGGGACAGGCACCGCCGGCGACGACGCCCCAGCCGGCGTCCCCGGTGACCGACTCGCCCCAGGGTGACGTCGTCGGACGGCGCTCCGGCAAGGCAGCGGCCACGGCCGCCTTCTACGGTCCGCTGTCCGTGGCCGGTTCGCCTACGACGGGTGCGGCGGCGAAGACCGGCGGGCAGCGTGTCGTCCAGGGCGCCCATGCCTCCGTGGCGCAGACGCCCGGCGATGACCAGAGCGGTGCGCTGGGCAACCGGCCGACGGCGGACAGCGGTTCGTCGCGGCACGGGGACGCGCACGCCGTGTCCCTGAACCACCGGACTGCGGTGCGGCTCGTGGCCGGAGCCGCTGTGCGTGCCGACGCGTTCGAGACCCGGGACCGGCACCGGGACATTCCGGTTTCTCCGGCATAGGGCAGGACCCGCCGTCCGGACCCCTTTGGGGCCACCGGACAGAAACCGCCGAAGCCGAAGCCGAATCCGACCCCGCAGGACCCCGCCCCCGGGGCATCGCGGCCGGAACCGGCACCGGAAGTGTCCCCAGCCATCCGAAGCACCGGAGCTCCGCCACGGACCTCCTCCTGAAAGGCCGCCCGAGGCGTTCAGGAGCCCGTCCGTCCCAGGCCTCCGGGGAGCTTCGGACCTCCCAGGATCTAAGGATCTGACGCACGTATGAACAAGAACATCCGCCGCTCCATCGTCATAGCCGCCGGCGTCACCGGCGCGTGGGCGCTCGGCTCCTCCGTGGCCAGCGCTGATGAACTGCCCGCTTCCTCGCTGTCCATGTCCGACACGACGACCGATGTCACTGACGCCCTGACCGACACGGTCGACGGCGCCGTCACCGAGGTGCGGGACACCGTCTCCGGCGTGACCTCGACAGCCGAGAACACCGCGGCGACGGCCACGCCCAAGGCGACCGACACGGTCTCCGAGACGGCAGGCACCGCCACCCACCAGGCCCGCCGCTCCGTGGACGCGAAGGTCACCGTCCCGCAGACCACCGCGACCTCGAACAAGGCCTCGAAGATCAAGGGCGCCGCGGCCATCCAGGGCGCGAAGGCCGCCCGTGCCGCGCAGGCGAAGGCCAAGGACACAGCGGACGAGACCGTCACCACCGTCCGGGCCACCGTCTCCGACGCGACGTCCCCGCAGGACGACGTCGACTACCTCTTCGGCCCCCTCGCCGCCTTCGCCCCGGAGCTCGAGCAGGCCCTCGCCGGCGCCCAGACCAAGCTCCAGGGTGTCCAGTCGGCGGCCCGTACCCACGCGCAGGGCGTCGACGGCGTCGTACGGACCAAGGCGCGGCAGACCGTCGCGGGCGCGGGCCGCACCGCCACCGGCGTGACCGGCGCCGCGCAGGCCACGGTCACCGGGGCCGAGGGCCGTGCCGGCGACGCGCTCACCGTCGCCCGGGGCGAGGCCGGAACCGTCACGACGGCCGCCGGGGCGAGCGTCTCCTCCGTCCCGAGCCACATCACGGGCACCGTGGCCGCCGTTCCCGGCACCGTCGCCCCGATCGTCGACGAGACGGTCGCGGTGGCCGTGCCCCCGCTGGCCACCGCCGCCGTGGACGGTGTCGTCCCGGTCGCCGGCCGGACGGTCGCCGGTGTCGTCCCGACCGCCGAGCACGCCGTCGCCGGGGCCGTCCCGGTCGCCACCGGCACGGTGGAAGGCGTGAGTCCGGTCGCCCACGGCGTGGTCGACGGCGTCACCCCGGTCGTCGGCCACACGGTCGGCGAGGTCACCCCGGTCGTCGGCGGCACGGTCGCCGGTGTCGGGTACACCGCCCACCACACCGTCGGCGCCGCGACCGCGCTCGCCCACGGTGTCGTGGCCGACGTCCAGCCGGTCGCCGCCGGTGCCGTCCAGGGCGTGGGGCAGACCGCCGGGACCGCCGTCCACGGCGTCCGGCCCGTCGCGACCGCCACGGTCGGCGACGTCGACCACCTCGCCGGTGCGGCCGTCCACGGCGTCGCCCCCGTCGCCACCGGCGCGGTCGCCGACCTCCACCCAGTCGTGGACGGCGTCGCCACCGACGTACCCGCCTACGCCACCGGCCTCGTCGGTCAGGTCGCCGCCGACGCCACAGCTGCCGTGCTGCCGCCGGTCGCGCATGCCGCCGTGCACGGCGTGGTCCCGGTCGCGGGGCAGGCCGTCGCGGACGCGGACGGGCTGGCGTACGGCGTGGTCGGCGACGTCCGGCCCGTCGTGGGCGGCGTCGCGCCGCTCGCGTACGGCGTGGCCGGGCACACCGCCGATCTGTCGTACGGCGTGACGGCGGAGGTCCACTCCTTCGCGCAGGGCGTCGCGCAGCCCGTCGTCGGTCTGGTCCAGCCCGTCGTGCAGGGCGTCACGGGCGGCGCCGGGAACCTCGCGTACGGCGTCACGGGTGACGTCGCCCCCTTCGCGTACGGCGTCGTCGGGGACGTGGCGCCCGTCGTCGGCGATGTGGCACCTGTCGTCGGTCACACGGTCGACGGGGTGACCCCGCTCGCCGGGAACGCCGTCGCCGGTGTCCAGGGCGTCGCCGAGTCGCTCACGCCGGGATACGCGCAGCAGTACGGCGGCGCGTACAACGCCTGACCGTCCCCCACCTCCGCCGCCCTCGAAGCGGCGGACCGACCGACTCCGTGAGGACACAGGACCCGGACGGCCGAAAGCCGTCGGTCCGTCCGGCCGACACCTCACGGACGGGGCGGAGCGGTCCCCATTGGGGTGGGGATCGACTGCCCCGTGCCCCCTCAAGGGGCTGCTCAAGGGGCCTCACCGGGTCAACCCCAGCCCGGTGAGGCCCTTCCCCATGACCCCCTCGGCCCCTCACATCTGGCACAGCGTGCCAGTGAGGGCGGCATCATGTGACAGGTATCACCGCTCAGGTGTGACCCTCGATTTAGGGGCCCCCTGCAAGCAGCGATAACCTGCGAGACGGACATGCCGCGCGCTCGGACACCGTGTGCGCCTCCCTTGTGACAGACACGGTCGGACGTCACGTTGCCCTCGCGGCACGCCCACGCAGACAACGAACCGCGAGATCACTGATAGGGACGGAAGCGCGTGGACCTGTTCGAGTACCAGGCGAGGGACCTCTTCGCCAAGCACGATGTACCGGTGCTGGCCGGTGAAGTCATCGACACGCCTGAGGCGGCCCGCGCAGCCACCGAGCGCCTCGGTGGCAAGTCCGTCGTCAAGGCTCAGGTGAAGGTCGGTGGCCGCGGCAAGGCCGGCGGCGTGAAGCTGGCGGCGACCGCCGACGAGGCGGTCGAGCACGCGACCAACATCCTCGGCATGGACATCAAGGGCCACACGGTCCACAAGGTGATGATCGCCGAGACGGCCCCGGAGATCCTGGAGGAGTACTACGTCTCCTTCCTCCTGGACCGCGCCAACCGCACCTTCCTCTCCATCGCGTCCGTCGAGGGCGGCATGGAGATCGAGGAGGTGGCGGAGACTCGCCCCGAGGCCGTCGCCAAGACGCCGATCGACGCCAACGTGGGTGTGACCCCCGAGGTCGCCCGCCAGATCGTCGAGGCCGCGAACTTCCCGGCCGAGGTCGCCGACAAGGTCGAGAACGTCCTTGTCACCCTGTGGAAGACCTTCATCGAGGAGGACGCCCTCCTCGTCGAGGTCAACCCGCTGGCCAAGGTTGCCTCCGGTGACGTCATCGCCCTGGACGGCAAGGTCTCCCTCGACGAGAACGCCGAGTTCCGTCAGCCGGGACACGAGGCCCTCCAGGACAAGGACGCGGCCAACCCGCTCGAGGCCGCCGCCAAGGAGAAGAACCTCAACTACGTCAAGCTCGACGGCGAGGTCGGCATCATCGGCAACGGCGCGGGTCTCGTCATGAGCACCCTGGACGTCGTCGCGTACGCCGGTGAGAACCACGGCGGCGTGAAGCCGGCCAACTTCCTCGACATCGGCGGTGGCGCCTCCGCCGCCGTCATGGCGAACGGCCTGGAGATCATCCTCGGCGACCCGGACGTCAAGTCCGTGTTCGTCAACGTCTTCGGTGGCATCACCGCCTGTGACGAGGTCGCCAACGGCATCGTCCAGGCGCTGCAGCTGCTCGCCGACAAGGGCGAGGAAGTCACCAAGCCGCTGGTCGTCCGTCTGGACGGCAACAACGCCGAGCTGGGTCGCAAGATCCTCTCCGACGCCAACCACCCGCTGGTCCAGCGCGTGGACACCATGGACGGCGCGGCCGACAAGGCCGCCGAGCTCGCGGCTGCGAAGTAAGGACGAGGGAAAACAGCCATGGCTATCTTCCTCAACAAGGACAGCAAGGTCATCGTCCAGGGCATGACCGGTGCCACGGGCATGAAGCACACCAAGCTCATGCTGGCCGACGGCACGAACATCGTCGGTGGCGTGAACCCGCGCAAGGCGGGCACGTCCGTCGACATCGACGGCAACGAGATCCCGGTCTTCGGCACGGTCGCCGAGGCGATCGAGAAGACGGGCGCCAACGTGTCCGTCCTCTTCGTACCGCCGGCCTTCGCCAAGGCCGCCGTGGTCGAGGCGATCGACGCCGAGATCCCGCTCGCGGTCGTCATCACCGAGGGCATCGCGGTCCACGACTCGGCCGCGTTCTACGCGTACGCCGTGTCGCAGGGCAACAAGACCCGGATCATCGGCCCGAACTGCCCCGGTCTCATCACCCCGGGCCAGTCGAACGCCGGCATCATCCCGGGCGACATCACCAAGCCGGGCCGCATCGGCCTGGTCTCGAAGTCCGGCACGCTGACGTACCAGATGATGTACGAGCTGCGTGACATCGGCTTCTCGTCCGCCGTCGGCATCGGTGGCGACCCGGTCATCGGCACCACGCACATCGACGCGCTCGCCGCGTTCGAGGCCGACCCCGACACCGACCTGATCGTCATGATCGGTGAGATCGGTGGCGACGCCGAGGAGCGTGCGGCCGCGTTCATCGCGGAGAACGTGAAGAAGCCGGTCGTCGGCTACGTCGCGGGCTTCACCGCGCCCGAGGGCAAGACCATGGGCCACGCCGGCGCCATCGTCTCCGGCTCCTCCGGCACGGCCGCCGCGAAGAAGGAGGCCCTCGAGGCCGCCGGCGTCAAGGTCGGCAAGACGCCGACCGAGACGGCGAAGCTGGCGCGGGAGATCCTCGCCGGCTGAGCGTCTGCCTGGCTGAACGTCCGATGGGCTCGCTCCGAAGGTTGGGGCGGGCCCGTCGACGCGTTACGGGGTGCCGGGTCGGGTGGTGCGGCGGGCGCGGGTGCGTCGTGGCTGTTCGCGCAGTTCCCCGCGCCCCTAAAAGCACCTCCGCCGGCCCGCCGGCTAACGACTCAGCGGCAGTACCCTCTCCGGTCCGCTCGTCATCCCGCCCCGCAGCTTCTCCCGCAGCTCCGCCTCCGCCTCCGACAACGCGCCCTGCGCGACCCGTGGCGGCACGCCCTGGATCTCCGCGCCCGGCGCGATCGGCGGCTCGTAGTGGGTCGGGGCCGTCCGTACGGTCATTGCCGTCGTCCCGATCAGTGCCACCGTGAACGCAATGGCCGCCCGCGTCCAGAACCGCGCCCTGCGCTCACTCCCCGTCCGCACCGTCGGCGGCTTCGCGGCCCGCAGGCGTTCCGTGGAGGCGAGTTCGGCAAGCCGCCGGTGCAGCTCGGTGGGGTCGGCCAGCGCGGGCAACCTCGTGGCGACCGCCTCGCGCGCGTGCAGCAGGCGGTTCGCCGCCGCCGGCGTGCTCGCCTCCGTCTCCGCCGCGGTCTCGGGCAGGTCGAGGCCCACCCCGTCGTACAACAGCAACGTGCGGCGGTAGGGCGGGGGGAGCTTGAGGAGTACGTCCATGAGGGCGCGGTCCGACGCGTCGGCGGGCGGTGGCTCCGGGTGCCGGAATCGCGGGCGGAAGCGGTGCCAGGGGGAGAGGGCGTACTCGTACGCCGTGGCGCGTACCCAGCCCGCGGGGTCGCGGTCGACGGCCACCTCGGGCCAGCGCTGCCAGGCGAGTTGGAAGGCCCGCTCGACCGATTCGCGGGCGAGTTCGCGGCGCCCGGTGAGCAGATAGGACTGCCGTACGAGGGCCGGGGCGCAGAACGCGTACAGCGCGTCGAAGGCCTGAGCGGGGGTCAGGGGGACGGCTGCTTCCTCGGCTTCGGGAGCCGGCTCCTCTTGAGGGGCCGTCACCTCGACCTCCGCCAAGGAGTCCAGCAGCTTCGCGTACGCCTCCCGCTTCCGGCCCCGCGGGTTCGTACGGCCGGACTCCCACGCGCGGACCGTCTCGCGGGTGGCGCCCACCCGTTCGGCGACCTGAGCCTGCGTCAAGGACCCGGCCTCGCGCAGGCGTCGGCGTTCCTCGGGCTCGGGGAGCGGGGTCGCAGGGCTCCGGGTCACAGGGCGCCCCTTCGTACGAAAAAGTACATAGTCGTATATTGAGCGACACTTCGGAGGTTCGCCTGTTACGACGAGAAAGCGCGTGTCGTTGGGAGCATGGCGGGCGTGATCCAGATGACCGTTCGCCGAGCACCCAAGTCGTCCCCGCTCACCCGGTTGCGGGACCGATCGCCCGGACTGGCCGCGAGCCTTCTGGCCGGCCTGCTCGCGGCGGGGCTCGGGCTCGGTTCGCTCGCCGTGCTGGTGATGGTGCTGTGGATCAGTTCGCCGTATCCGGACAGCGGGCCGGGCGGTGCGCTGCATGTCACGGCGGCGCTGTGGCTGCTGGCGCACGGGGCGGAACTGGTGCGTACCGACACGCTGTCCGGGGTCCCGGCACCGGTGGGGGTGACGCCGCTGCTGCTGGTCGTGCTGCCGGTGTGGCTGGTGCACCGCGCGGCGCGGGACGCGGTGGACGACTCCACGGAGGCTTCGGGATGGACGGCGTTCGCGGGGGTGGTCCTCGGCTATCTCGCCGTCGGGACGTGCGTCGCGCTGTACGCGGCGGGCGGTGAGCTGCGGCCTGCGTGGGTGTGGACGGCGGTGTGCGTGCCGGTGGTCGTGACGCTGGCGGCGGGTGCGGGGGTCTGGACGGCGTACGGCCGCCCGCGCGAACCGGTGGACGCCGCGCTGCTGTCGCTTCCCGCGGGGCTACGGCGTCTGCTCCTCGGCCCCGACGCCCGCCGCCGTCTCGGCACGGCGGCGCGGGCCGCGGGCGCGGGGGTGACGGTCCTGGTGGGCGGTGGTGCGTTGCTCCTGGGAACGTCCTTGGTGTGGCACGGCGACGCGACGCGGCTCTCCTTCCTCCAGCTGACGGAGGGCTGGTCGGGCCGGTTCGCGGTGCTGCTGCTGTGCGTGGCGCTGGTGCCGAACGCGGCGGTCTGGTCGGCGTCGTACGCGCTGGGGCCGGGCTTCGTCCTGGGGACGGGGCATGTGGTGGGGCCCCTGTCCTCCGCCCCCGCCCCTCTCCTGCCACCGTTCCCGCTGCTGGCGGCGGTGCCGGGGACGGGGACGTGGGTGAACTGGGCGGCCGCGGGGGTGCCGGTGGTCGCCGGGGTGACGGTGGGGTGGTTCGTGGGGCGGGCGGGGAGCCGGAGAGCGGATGAGGGGAGCGGGGTGTTCCCCACAGGGCGGGGCGCCGCTGGAGCGAGGGCCGGGGCGTCTGTCGTGGCGCCGGGCAAGGGTGTCGGCGCACAGACGAGGGGCGCTGGGCAGACGGGCGAGCGGTCGGGGCAGCGGCCCGCCGCACCCTGGTCACGCGGCCGGACCGCCGGTACCGCCGGGCTCGCGGCCCTGCTGTGCGCGGCGGCCGTCGCGACGCTCGCCGCACTCGCGGGCGGACCGCTCGGGGTCGCCGCGCTCGCCTGGTTCGGTCCGGTGTGGTGGCTGACGGGAGCGGCGGCGCTGGCATGGGCCTCGGTGATGGCGATCCCCACGGCTCTGGGGCTGCGGGCATGGCGGTGCCGGGAGCGGCGGGTGCGGAAGCCGAAGAGCGGGAAGGCGCAGGCGCGCGGGACGGGCACGGGCGTACCCGAGCCGGGGCACGGCGCGGTGCGTCCGGAGGCGGCGGCGCGCTCATCGGAGATCGGTGGGGGGCCCGAATCCGGGGCCGGTGCGCCCCAGGCGTCCGGCGCCCGCGCGCGCGGCTGGTTCCGGCGGAAGAGGGACGCCGGTCAGGTAGTCCCGAAGGTCTCGGCGGCGGACGCGACCCTGGAGCCCCCTGCGGACGACCGGCTCTCCCCGGGTCACGGGACCGGCCCGTCCGCCCCGAAGCCCTCGCCCCGCCGCTGGTTCTCCCGCGGAAAGCCCGCCGGACGACCGACCCCGACCGACGCCACGTCCTACGACACCGGCGACGACGACCCCGCCTTCGAGCCGTACGACTTCCTGCCAGCCGACCCCTACCCGGCGACCCACTCGCCTTGGCACGGCGACGCCTCCCGCGAGAGCCGCTGGGCGGCACTCAAGGAGGCGTCGACACCGCTGGACCCGCCGGAGACCCCGTGATCGCGAGGTGCGCCGGGCGCCGCTCCCCGCGTCAGCCGGGGGCCAGGATGTCCCGGAGCTTCTCCGGTACGAGTTGGCTGCAGGACTGCTTGGCCTCGTTGGTGAGGGCGTCGCTCGTGCAGGTGTAGTAGTCGCTGTAGACCAGGTGCAGGACGAACGTCGCCGTCACCACCGCGATCGCCAGGGACGAGGTGACCAGGCCGCTGATGGCGGCCGTCCGCTGGGGGCGGCCGCCCGCTTCGGACGCCGGGGTGTCCGGGTCGGGGGTGCGCGGCTTGGCGCGCAGCGCGCTGATGCCCCAGTACAGGGCGAGCGCGCCGAGCAGCAGCGCGACGTACGGCCAGCTGAAGAGGGCGAAGAAGAACGCCCACATACCGCTCAGGAGCGAGTAACGCGCACGGCGCTGGCCCGGGTCGGTCGGGTCCCACCGCATGCCCGTGCCGGGACCGGGACCGCCCTGGCCCTCGGGCCCGGGGCCCCCGCCGGGGCGCTCGCCGAAGCCGCCGGAGGAGCGGCCCGGCTGACGGTCGCTCCACTGTCCGCCCCAGGGGGAGCGGGCGCCGTCGTCGTCGGAGGAGGAGTCGTCCGCCGGGCGACGCGGCTCCCACGGCCGGTCCGGGGTGCCCTCCGGCGGCGGGGCGAAGGGGTTGTCCTCCTCCGCCTTCCGGTCCGGCTTGTCGGAGGGCGCGTCGGGCGGAGAGGCGGGGCGCTCCCGCAGCAGCACGCCGCGGTGCTCCCCTCCCTGCACCGACTGCGGGAGGAGCGTGAGCAGTCGCAGGCTGCGGTCCGGCATCAAGTGAGCGTCTTCCCCTAGGTGATACGACGTCTTACGGCGGTGTGGCGTGAGCCTTCACTTCGGAAACGCACCGCACGACGACCACGTTCCCGACTCGGGCCCTCCCAGACGCTACCTTCCGGCCACGCCCCCGTCCCGTGGGGGCCGCCCGGAGTGCCGGTATCGTTGCTGCCGTCCGGCCGCTTCGTAGACTTCCCCGTATCCCGGGGCGCGAAGCATTCGTACGAACGTACATACGGTCGACCGTACGGAAAACGCTCCCCCGAGAAAGGGCCCCACCGTGGCCGCCAAGCCCGTGGCCAAGCGCCTCGTCGTGCTGGTCTCCGGATCCGGCACCAACCTCCAGGCGCTCCTCGACACCATCGGCCAGGCAGGCTCGCAGGCCTACGGCGCCGAGATCGTGGCCGTAGGAGCCGACCGCGACGGCATCGAGGGGCTCGCCCGTGCCGAGCGCGCCGGGATCCCCACCTTCGTGTGCAAGGTCAGGGACCACGGGACCCGCGAGGAGTGGGACGCCGCGCTCGCCGAGGCGACCGCCGCGTACGAGCCCGACCTGGTGGTGTCCGCCGGGTTCATGAAGATCGTGGGCAAGGAGTTCCTCGCGCGCTACGGCGGGCGGTTCGTGAACACCCATCCCGCGCTGCTGCCCAGTTTTCCCGGCGCCCACGGCGTCCGTGACGCGCTCGCGTACGGCGCCCGGGTCACCGGCTGCACCGTCCACTTCGTCGACGACGGCGTCGACACCGGACCGATCATCGCGCAGGGCGTGGTGGAGATCCGGGACGAGGACGACGAGAGCGCTCTGCACGAGCGCATCAAGGAAGTCGAGCGAAGGCTGCTCGTCGATGTCGTGGGGCGGCTAGCCCGCAACGGCTATCGCATTGAGGGACGAAAGGTAGTTATCCAGTGACCGCCGAGAGCAACAAGCGGGCCATCCGACGGGCGCTCGTCAGCGTCTACGACAAGACGGGTCTGGAAGACCTCGCGCGCGGCCTGCACGAGGCGGGCGTGGAGCTCGTCTCCACCGGGTCCACCGCGGGCCGGATCGCCGCCGCCGGCGTCCCCGTCACCAAGGTCGAGGAGCTCACCGGCTTCCCCGAGTGCCTGGACGGCCGCGTCAAGACGCTGCACCCGCGCGTGCACGCCGGCATCCTCGCCGACCTGCGCCTGGAGGACCACCAGCGGCAGCTGGCCGAGCTGGGCGTCGAGCCGTTCGACCTGGTCGTCGTCAACCTCTACCCGTTCCGCGAGACCGTCGCCTCGGGCGCCTCGCCGGACGAGTGCGTGGAGCAGATCGACATCGGCGGTCCGTCGATGGTCCGCGCCGCCGCCAAGAACCACCCCTCGGTGGCCGTGGTCACCAGCCCCGCGCGGTACGCCGACGTCCTGAGCGCCGTCCAGGACGGCGGCTTCGACCTCGCCACCCGCAAGCGGCTCGCGGCCGAGGCGTTCCAGCACACCGCGTCCTACGACGTGGCGGTCGCCTCCTGGTTCGCGTCCTCCTACGCGCCTGTGGACGAGTCGCAGTTCCCCGACTTCCTGGGCGCCACCTGGGAGCGCAACAACACCCTCCGCTACGGCGAGAACCCGCACCAGCCCGCCGCGCTCTACGTCGACGGCAGTGGTGGCGGCCTGGCCGAGGCCGAGCAGCTGCACGGCAAGGAGATGTCGTACAACAACTACACGGACACGGACGCCGCCCGCCGTGCCGCGTACGACCACGACGAGCCCGCCGTCGCGATCATCAAGCACGCCAACCCCTGCGGTATCGCGGTCGGCGCGGACGTCGCCGAGGCGCACCGCAAGGCACACGCGTGTGACCCGCTGTCGGCGTTCGGCGGCGTGATCGCGGTCAACCGGCCGGTGTCCAAGGAGATGGCCGAGCAGGTCGCCGAGATCTTCACCGAGGTCATCGTCGCGCCGGACTACGAGGAGGGGGCCCTGGAGGCCCTCGCCAAGAAGAAGAACATCCGTGTCCTGAAGGCCCCGGCCGCCCCCGCCAACCCGGTCGAGCTCAAGCTCGTCGACGGCGGCGCGCTGCTCCAGGTCACCGACCGTCTCCAGGCGGACGGCGACGACCCGGCGAACTGGACGCTGGCCACGGGCGAGGCGCTGAGCGCGTCCGAGCTCGCCGAGCTGTCCTTCGCCTGGAAGGCCTGCCGCGCGGTGAAGTCCAACGCGATCCTGCTCGCCAAGGACGGCGCCTCGGTCGGCGTCGGCATGGGCCAGGTCAACCGCGTCGACTCCGCGAAGCTGGCCGTGGAGCGGGCGGGCGCCGAGCGCGCGCAGGGCTCCTACGCCGCCTCCGACGCCTTCTTCCCCTTCCCCGACGGTCTGGAGATCCTCGTCGAGGCCGGCGTGAAGGCGGTCGTCCAGCCCGGCGGTTCGGTCCGCGACGAGCTGGTCGTCGAGGCCGCGAAGAAGGCGGGCGTGACGATGTACTTCACGGGGACGCGGCACTTCTTCCACTGAGTCGCGGCTGAGGGCGGCGGCGGGGTCTCGTCCCGTCGCCGCCCTGCCGTTGTCAGTGCCGGGTGAGAGCCTGACGGCATGATCGTGGAACGCGCGTACGCCCATGTCGCCGAGGACGAGCTGGGTCCCGGCGGCGGCCCGGTGTGGCCGTGGTCGGTGCCGTGCGTGCGGCAGTTGCTCGACGACGGACTGCGGTTCACCGCGCCGGTCACCTTCCTGGTCGGGGAGAACGGCTCGGGCAAGTCGACCCTCGTCGAGGCGCTGGCGGAGGCCTTCGGCCTCGACCCCTGGGGCGGGTCGGCGGGCCATCGCTACGCCGGTCCGCGGGAGCCGTCGGTGCTCGGCGGCCGGATGCGGTTCGAAGCGACCGTGGCCGGACGCCGGATGCTGCGGGGCCCCCACACCCGCCGCCGGGGCTTCTTCCTGCGGGCCGAGACCGCGCTCGACGCCCTCGGCCGCGAACGGAACACGGGCCGGCTGTCCGGCACCCCGGAGGAGATGAGCCACGGCGAGGGCTTTCTGATGGCGTTCCGCGAGCGCTTCCTCGACCCCGGCCTGTACGTCCTGGACGAGCCGGAGTCCGCCCTGTCCTTCGCCTCCTGCCTCGAACTGGTGGGCGTGCTCGACGACCTCTCCCGGACGGGCGCCCAGATCATCTGCGCCACCCACTCACCCCTGCTCACCGCACTGCCCGGCGCCGAGATCATCGAGGTCGGCGAGCACGGGATGCGCCCCGTGGAGTGGCACGAACTGGAGCTGGTCGAGCACTGGCGGCGCTATCTCAACGACCCGAAGGCGTATCTGCGCCACATAGTCGGCTAGCCGGCCGCCGGCCCCGGCCGGACGGCGGCCCGGGTGGCCCCTAGCTGGAACTCCGCAGGGCCGCCCACGTCTGGGGACCCACCCTTCCGTCGACCTCCAGCCCCTTCGCGCCCTGGAACTGCTGGACCGCGGCCAGGGTGGCGTTGCCGAACCGGCCGTCCACGCCCGCGTCTCCGATGCCGTAGCCGCGTTTGGTGAGCATGCACTGGACCTGGACGACGCGCTGGCCCTTGTCGCCGTGTTTGGTGAGCTCGGTGCCGGAGTAGTAGGTGCAGTCGGAGATCCAGGCCGGGTCGGTGGGGGCGGTCGCGGTCTCGGTGACGGTGGCGGTCGGGGTGGGGTCGGCGCCGCCCGAGGTGCCGCCGGTACCGCCCTGGGTGGCCGTCGCGGAGGGCGTACCGGCGATGCCGTCACCGGATCCGGAGGAGCCGCCGTCCGGCTCCGTGAGATTCTCGTCCTCCTCCTTCGCCTGCTCCTTCCTCTCCTGCGCTGTGCTAGGGGAAGGGGAGGCGGAGGCGCCGGGCAGGGCCGAGACCCCCTCGGCGTCCGAGGCGGTGCCGGTGCTGGTGCTCGTGGTCGGCGCGTCCGAGGCCGCCTCGTCGTGGGACGGGCGGGTGAGGAAGAACGCGCTCGCGGCCACGGCGACCACGGCGAGGCACGCCACGAGGGCGAGGGCGGGCTTCTTCCGGCTGCGGCGGGCCTCGTTCTCACCGGGGGCGTACTGGCCGGGCGGCGTGGCGGGTCCGAACGCCCCGGGCGGCGTCGCGGGGCCGAGACCGGGCCCGGGGACGGGAGCTGCCGCCGGAGTCACCGGAGTCGCCGGTGCGCGGAGGTGGACGGTCTGCTCGGCCGAGGCCTCTTCCAGTAAGTCGCAGCCTTCCTGGCGGTCGACCAGACGGCCGGCCAGGGGCTCCTGCCAGTCGGGTGCCTCACCCTTCAACGCGGTCGCGGCCGCCGCGATCAGTTGCCGCGGAGTAGGGCGGCCGGCCGGGTCCTTGGCGAGGCAGGCGGTCAGCAGGGTCGCCAACGGGCCGTCCACGGGCCCGAGTTCGGACATCACCTCCGCCTTCGGCTCCTCGAAGGCCACCCGGTGCATGACATCGACCCCGGTCCCGTCGCCGAACGGGGCGTGCCCGGTGGCGGCGTAGATCAGCGTGCCCGCGAGGGAGAAGACGTCGGAGGCACCGTCGCAGCGGCCCTCCCGCAGATACTCGGGGGACATGAACGCGGGCGTGCCGACCCGGCTGCCGGTGCCGGTGATCGCGCTGCTGTCGACGGCCTGCGAGATGCCGAAGTCGATGACGTGCACGCCGCGCGTGGACAGCAGGACGTTGGACGGCTTGAGATCCCGGTGTACGACCCCGGCGTCGGCCAGCGCCGAGAGGGCCTGTCCGAGCTCCGCCACCAGTCGCCACACACCGGTCGGCTCCAGCCTGCCGCCATGGCGCACGGCGTCGGCGAGGTTGATGCCGGGGACGTACTGGGTGGCCATCCAGAGCAGTTCGTGCTCGAACCCGGTGCCGAGCAGCCGCGGCGCGTGCGGGGTGTCGACCCGCCGGTGCACGGTGGCCTCCCGCTCGAACCGCCGCCGGAACTCCGGGTCCTCGGCGTACTCGGGCCGGATCACCTTCACCGCGGCGAGCCCCGCGGTGTCGTCGGCGGGCCGTGCCAGATAGACCCGGCCCATCCCACCGCTGCCGAGCCGCCCGAGCGGCACGTACGGTCCGATCCGGGCGGGGTCGGCGGGCTGCAGTGGATCGGCGCCCGCCTGTATGAGCGCGGCGCGGTACGGCGGCGTGGGGTGCCGCTGGTCCGTCATGTGTCCCCCGAGTGCTGTTCTGCCTCAACGTGCCCAGGCGTCACGCCAGTTGAAGTGAGGCTAGCGTGCCCGGGTCGGGGGGATCGGGCGTATGTGCGAGAAGGCTGCGGCGCGCCAGAGCGGGAGCGCCGCAGCCCGTTCCCGAAGGCTACGTGCAGGTGCGCTTCCCGAGCCGTGGCGGCACGGCGGAAGACGTGCCGTGGCGCCCGGACGTCGAAGGGTGGGCAGGTCGCCCGATTCCATGAGGGCCACCCTCCCCCGGTCCAACGAGGGGGAGGGTGGAGGACGTTCCACGAAGGGTCCGAAGCCTCTCCGTGATACGGCCTGTCAGGCGGAGAGGTCGGGGCGAATCAGCAGGGGCGCAGCGAGTAGATCGGGTCCCAGGTCGCCGTGCCGGCCTGGTACGCCGTCGACGACCAGCGCTCGCTGCCGTCCTTGTTGTAGAACCTGGCGACCGTGCCGGGCGTCTGGTTGTTGGTGAACGGGCCGTCGCCGGTCCAGTTGGAGACGGTCCACGTCTGGCACTTGTAGAAGTCGAACTTGGTGCCCTTGACAACCATGCACAGGTGGCCGTAGCCGCAGGCCAGGTCCTGGGTGCTGAAGACGCCCTTCGGGGCCTTGGTGACGTCGAGGCCGTCGTAGGCGATCTTGTCGGCGGAGGCGGACAGCACCTTCTGTTCCTTGCCGAGCACTTCGTCGGCGGTCTGCTGGAGGCTGGTCACCCGGGTGCCGTCGGGGTGATAGCCGCCGGTCGGTCCGGTCGCGGCGGTGGCCGCGACCGTGGAGCCGGCGAGCAGGGCGGTGGCCGCGACGAGCAGTGCGGCGGGCTTGACGATGTTCATGATGGTTCCCCCATGAATGAACGCGGTCGGTGTTTCCGGGACCACCGTCGCAGGGGGCGTCGCGGGCAGGTACCTCAGAACTCTCAGGGTCACTGCCCGCCGGACGGGGTGTACTCCTTGAGCCAGTGAGCGACGCGGGCGGCGTAGGCACGCTGGTTCGGGGGAACGCCGCCCGCGGCGTTCACCTTTTTGTACGAGGTCCGGTAGGAGGCCGCGAGCAGCACCCGGCGGTCACCGGGCAGCGAGGTCTTCAGACGCGGTTCGATGAAGCAGAGGTAGCGGCTCATCGCCGGGATCGACTGCGCGGGGGTCAGGGGCGGTGCGGGAGTCTCCTTCGCCGGTATGCCATCCGCCCGGATCCACCAGCGCAGGACGCTCGGGGTCCAGCGGGCGATGCCGTACTCGTTGTTGGCGGGATCCGACAGCTCCGGATCGAAGTCGCTCTCCGTCTTGAGCATCGCGGCGAGCAACGCCGGGGTGACCTCCGCCTGTTGGCAGTCATGGGCGGAGTCGACGATGAGACGACGGTAGGCCACGGGAACACCTTTGCCGGTACGCAGCTCGGCGGCGCCGTAGGACGCTGCGTCAGCGGTGTTCTTGGCGTCGGAACCGTCGTCCTGGCCCGCCCAGACGCCGAACCCCAGCGCGACGACAGCGACGGCAGCCAGCACGGCGGCGGTCGTACGACGGGAGCGGCGCCACCGCAGTCGGGGCGAGCGGTCCGCGCCCGCCGCGGCCTCCACCCGCCGTAACAGCGCCTGCGTGCCGATGCGTTCGGCGTGCGTCCGCGCCAGACACTCCCGCACGATCTCCCGCCAGGCGTCCGGCAGTTCGGGCGACAGACGCAGCTCGTCGGTGCCCCGGGCGTACGCGGCTGCCGCGTCCCGGCGGGCCGACGGGGTGCCGCCGGGCAGCGGGAAGGAACCGGTGAGCAGCAGATGGGCCAGGACGCCGAACGCCCAGACGTCGGCGGAGGGCCGGATACGGCGGCCGCGTTCACCGATCTCCGACCACAGCAGCTCCGGCGGTGTGTAGTCCGGCGTGGAGAAGGCGGGCGTGTACGCGTGCGTGCCCTCCAGCTCCGCCGCCATGTTGAAGTCGGCCAGTCGCGCCGAACCGTCCGCCATGAGCAGCACATTGGCCGGTTTCAGGTCCCCGTGCACCCACCCGGCACGGTGCAGCTGGGCCAGGCCCTCGCAGATCTGCGCGAGAAGAGGACCGGGCGCCGGGAGCCGTAGGGCGTTCAGGGAGCCTTCCGCCTTCTCCAGTACTAGGACGGTGGCGCCGTCGAGTTCGGGGCGCTCCGGGTCGTCGACGACGAGCGTCTCGTACATCCGGATCAGCCGCGGCTGCTTCAGCCGGCGGTGCAACTCGACCTCGCGGTCGACGAGTTCGCGCAGATGGGCCAGTTGGCGGGGTGTTCCGGTGCCGGTCGGCAGGAACTTCAGGGCGGCGATGCGCGGGTCGCCGTCGCCGGTGCGGCGGCCCTCGTACACGCTGCCGAAGGCGCCCGTGGCGAGGGGCTCGCGCACCTCCCAGCCACCCACCCGGTACCCCTTCGGCACCGGGACGGCGTAGGGCTCGGTCACCGGGCCACCCGGTCGGACGGCTCCGTCAGGACGACCAGGTCGTCCTCCCGTACGAGATCGAAGCGGAGCGCCAGCGAGACCAGCGACTCCTTCTTGCCGTTGAGGCGCGGGCCGCTGTCGGCCTCGTCCGGGCCGGGCTTGAGGCGCAGCTTCACGGCGAGGTAGTCGATGTTCCACTGCACCGAAGTGCGCGACGCGGCGGGCCAGTTGGGGCGCAGCCGGTCCACGACCTGGTCGACGGTGGGCAGCGGGGCGTGCGGTGCGCCGCGCAGCCGGGGTTCGCACAGGGCGGCGAGGACCGCGAAGTAGCGTTTGGAGGGGTCCAGCGAGAACGCGGCGGCCGTGGTGTCACCGTCCCGCTCGCTCTCGCCGTCCCGGTAGTCGTGGCGAGGCGCCCACACCTCGACGGGCAGCAGATCACCGGCCGCGGGCAGCACGATCCGCGAGAACTCGAAGGGGACGGGGGCGTCCAGACGCCCCGGGCCGACCTTGATGTGCTCGCCGGCGCCCTCCGGGTTCTCGACGACGTACGTCTGTTCCCGGCTGAGGTTGCTGAGGATCCAGAAGGCGCCCTGCGCGGTGATCTCACCGGCTCTGCGGGACACCCCGTCATGGGCGATCCGCAGGTCGTTCTCCCGGGCGGACCGGCCGAAGGTGAGGCGCTCGCCGGGGGCGAGCCTGATCTGGGTGCGGTTTCGCTCGTCCTCCGTGGTCGGCGGAGGTACCACGATGATGCTGTACAAGGTGCGTCTCCCCGTGCCTGACAGCTACCGCATCAGCCTAGGGCGACGCACCAGGGCCGTGTCTCCCCTCGTACGGGTGAGACACGGCCCTTGGACAGGATTGGCGCGAACTGTTCAGTCGCGAACGGGGTGTTCGCCGACGGTTCGGTCACGCACCGTTCAGTAGCGCGGGCGCGCGAACCAGGCGGTGCCGCTCGGCGTGACCGGGGCGGCCGCGATGATGCCGCCGAAGATGAGCCACAGCAGCGGGCCGATGACCGCCGAGGCGAACCCGGAGTCGAGGCCGACGAACAGGCTGACGAGACCGACGATGGCACCGAGCGCGCCGTAGATCACCGTGGTGATCCGGATGCCCTGGCCGCCCCGGCCGAACTTGACGCCCAGGGTGATGGACAGGGTCGCCAGCGCGGCGGCGAGCAGGGCGAAGACGCCGAAGACACCGGCCGCCATGTCGGCGCCGTCACTGCCCGTGCTGAACCCGAGCTCGTCGGCGCCGTCCGACACATCGCTCGCGAACGCGGCGAAGTAGAGGAAGGCCAGCGCGCCGATGATCTGCACCGCCGAGATGATGAACAGGAAGACACGGGCCGTCACCAGGAGGCCCGGCATCGACTGCGGCACCATGTTGTTGCCGCCCGGGTAGCCGGGGTACGCCGGCTGCTGCGGGTAACCGGGGTACGCCTGGTGCTGCGGCGGGATGCCGGGCGGCGGCGGGGCCTGCTGCGGGTAGCCGTAACCGGGAGCGGGCGGCGGCTGCTGGGGCGGGGGCCCGTAAGGGTTGTTCGGATCGCCGAAACTCATGGCGGTGTTCCTCCGTTTTACCGAATGTGCGGGGACGACGAGCGGCACGGTTCGGAGGAATGTTCAACAGATGCGGTTCGTCCCCCCGGTACAGCCCGCGGCACTGTGGCCACAATCGTTCTTCAGTGGCCGGTTCGTTGTCCAGCCGCAATCCACATGTGTTGTGCAAGTGCAACATCGCTGATCATGAGCGGATACGGCGGGACAGTCGCCCGGGGACCCGGATTGGAACCGGGACCCGGTCATCCGCGAGGATGGGGTCATGACCGCCCAGATTCTCGATGGCAAGGCCACCGCAGCCGCGATCAAGTCCGATCTGACCGCCCGCGTGGCGGTGCTGAAGGAGAAGGGCATCACGCCCGGCCTCGGCACGATCCTCGTCGGGACCGATCCCGGCAGCCAGAAGTACGTCGCCGGCAAGCACCGCGACTGCGCCCAGGTCGGTATCGCCTCCATCCAGCGCGAACTGCCGGAGACGGCGACGCAGGAGGAGATCGAGGCGGCGGTGCGGGAGTTGAACGAGGACCCCGCCTGCACCGGCTACATCGTCCAGCTGCCCCTCCCCAAGGGCATCGACGAGAACCGCATCCTGGAGCTGATGGACCCGGACAAGGACGCCGACGGCCTCCACCCGATGAACCTCGGCCGCCTGGTGCTCAACGAGCCGGCCCCGCTGCCCTGCACCCCCAACGGCGTCCTCACCCTGCTCCGTCAGTACGGCGTGGAGATCAAGGGCGCCGAGGTCGTGGTCGTCGGCCGCGGTGTCACCATCGGCCGCCCGATGCCGCTGCTGCTCACCCGCCGCAGCGAGAACGCGACCGTGACCCAGTGCCACACCGGCACCCGCGACCTGTCCTCGCACCTCAAGCGCGCGGACATCATCGTCGCCGCCGCCGGCTCCGCCCATCTGATCCGGCCCGAGGACGTGAAGCCGGGCGCCGCCGTTCTCGACGTCGGCGTCTCGCGCAGCGCCGAGGGCAAGATCGTGGGCGATGTCCACCCCGGCGTCGCCGAGGTGGCCGGCTGGATCTCCCCGAACCCCGGCGGTGTCGGCCCGATGACCCGGGCCCAGCTGCTCGTCAACGTGGTCGAGGCGGCGGAGCGCAGTGCAGGCTGACACGACGCCCCCGGAGGGCCAGGACGCGGCGGAAGGCGCGGACATCGAGGTGCGGGACGCGATCAGCGCCCCCGACGCCGAGGGCCGGCCGCGCCGCACCACCCGCCGTTTCCCGCTGTTCACCAAGGACACCGCACGCCCCGAGGGCGGCGGCCGGGCCGCGCCGAGTGATGCCCCCGCGCCCGCACGGCAGTGGCCGATCCTCCTCGTGCTCGGCGCGGTCGCGGTCGGTCTGCTGATGACCGCGCTCGACGTCTTCCGCTACGGCACGATGCTGATCGGCGCCGCGCTGGTGGCCGGAGCCGTGCTGCGCTGGCTGGTGCGGGACGTCGGCATGCTCGCGGTGCGCTCCCGCTTCACGGACATCGTCACCTACGGCCTGCTGGGCGCGGTGATCGTCCTGCTGTCGATGATGGCCCAGCCGAACCCCTGGCTGGAGATCCCGTTCCTGAAGGACACCCTGCACTTCACGGTCGACAGCTAGGTGCTCCCCGCGAACGACGACGGCGGCCCGTCCTCTCCCCCGAGTAAGGACGGGCCGCTGTCTGCGTCCACCTTCTTGTACGGCGAACACCCCGTTCAACGGCTGTCAGTGCGCTGTGGCACGGAAGTGACCGTTCCGCTACGGTGTCCGGTCCCTGCCACAAGGGGAACCGTTCGCCTCCCTGACGTCGTCCGACACCGTGGAGGTGAGCTGGATGGGTGCCTGGCAGTCACTGCCGGACGATCTGCCGCCGGAGGTGCGGCACTTCGTGGAGCAGCTGCGGCGGCTCAAGGACCGTACGGGCCTCAGCCTGGCCTCGCTCGGTGCGCGCACCGCGTACAGCAAGTCCTCCTGGCACCGCTATCTCAACGCCACGCAGCCGCCGCCCCGGCAGGCGGTGACCGCCCTGTGCCGGATCGTCGGTCTCGCCGACGCCGACGTGGAGCGCGTCAAGGTCCGCTGGGAACTCGCCGTCCAGGCCTGGCCCCGCACGGCGGCCGTCCCGGACCGGCCGGGGGGTGCGGAGCGGGCGCAGGAGTACGAGGACGACCCCACGCTGCCGTGGTGGGACACCCCGCCGGAAGAGAAGGCGGAGAAGCGGGACGACGGCCGGCTGCTGCGGTACGCGGGACTGCTGCTGCTCCTGCTGCTCGTCGTCGCGGTCGGCGGCATCGTGGCTTTTGGGTAAGTTTCGCGCTGAAGCGGCAAGTGTGAAAAAATGTGTGCCCTCTATGTGTCGATGTATTGACAAGTTCGCGGATGTGCGACGAAGTCGTTCAACGCCCGCGTTAGCGTGGCCAATCGGGACGGTCCGGGACGTCCCGCCGCTGGAGGACTGGACCGCGGCGTGGTGGGCGTGCAACGGTGCATGCCCACAGCCCCGACGCACCCGTGCGCCCCCACCCCGGGAACTGAGATCCTTGGCGGGCGCATCCCTGTGGGTAGCCAGAGGGGGACTCGGCAGAGGGCACCACACGCGGGGAAGCGCAGCAACAGCCAGCACGACCGGGGGGAAGAGGGGGAAGCAATGCCTCGTTGGAGGGCCTTGCCCGATGAACTGGATCCGCAGGTCAGGGAGTTCGCCAGCCAGTTGCGGCGGCTCGTGGACCGCAGCGGTCTGAGCGTCGCGGCGCTGGCCGACCGCACGGGCTACAGCAAGACGTCCTGGGAGCGTTATCTCAACGGCCGGCTGCTCGCGCCCAAGGGCGCGATCGTCGCCCTGGCCGAGGTCACCGGCACCAATCCGATCCATCTGACCACGATGTGGGAGCTCGCCGAGCGCGCCTGGAGCCGCTCCGAGATGCGCCACGACATGACCATGGAGGCCATCCGTATCTCCCAGGCGCGTGCCGCGCTCGGCGAGTTCGGGGCGCCCCCGGCGAACGCCAAGGGCAGCAAGACCGCCCGCAAGAGCACCAGCGCCACGGCGACCCCGGGGGTGGCCGGGCCCGCGGGCGTGGTCCCGTCGGTGCCGCAGCAGCCGACGTCGCCCGAGGTCCGGGACTCGACGCCGGACGTCCGGGAAGGCCCGAACTCCTGGGGGATGGCCGGATACAACGGCCCCTCGCCGTCGGGCGGACGCGCCCCGGAGAGCCCGGCCCGCCCGGTGTCGACGCCGTCCCCGAGCCCGTCGTACGGCGAGCCCCCGCAGGGCCCCCGTCCCGCCGCGCACGCCGGTGGCGGTGGCAGGCGGCGGCTGACGATGTTCCTCGCGGGCGTCGTCGGGGTGCTCGTGGTGATCGGCGCCGCGTACTTCGTCACGAACGGCGACGACAAGAAGAAGAACGAGGGCTCGGGCGCCTCGCCCTCCCCGAGTGTCACCGCCTCCGTCGACCTCCCGCCCGGCGTCGAGTGCAGCGGTGACTCCTGCACCGGCAAGGACGCGGAGAGCATGGGGTGCAGCGGGGACCTGGTGACCACCGCCCAGACCGCCACCGTCGGCACGACGGTCGTGGAGGTCCGCTACAGCAAGACCTGCGGTGCCGCGTGGGGCCGTATCACGCAGGCCGCGCAGGGCGACAAGGTCGCGGTGACGGCCGGCAAGGCCGCGCAGAGCGGCTCGATCACTACGGCCGGGGACACCATCGCGTACACGCCGATGGTCGCGGTGAAGGACGCCGGCGACGCCACCGCCTGCGTGACGCTGGCGGCGGGGAAGAAGGGGTGCACCCAGTAGGCGCCGGGTAGCCGGCGAGACCGGGAACAATTTCGGGGCCGCAGGCATGGCCGGACGAATCGTGGGCACGCGAACGGTACCCCCACGGGAGTCCGGCCACGTCGGTACCCCCATACGGCGGCCGCCTTCGTCCCCCCTCTCCCGGACGGGCGGCCGCCTCTTCTTGTCTCCGAAGCCGTTCTGTGGGGTGGGCCACAGGGACCCGGCGGTCCGGGGTCCCGGATGCGCGATAGCCTGACCGGTGGATCTCTTGATACCAAGAGATCGATCATTTGTACGTCCCATCCGGGCCCGGGGCAGTGCCGCCCCACCGCCAGCTGTCATACGGAGAACGCCATGACCCGCACTCCCGTGAACGTCACCGTCACCGGCGCGGCCGGCCAGATCGGTTACGCCCTGCTCTTCCGCATCGCCTCCGGCCAGCTGCTCGGCGCGGACGTGCCGGTCAAGCTGCGCCTCCTGGAGATCACCCCGGCGCTCAAGGCCGCCGAGGGCACGGCCATGGAGCTGGACGACTGCGCGTTCCCGCTGCTCCAGGGCATCGACATCTCGGACGACCCCAACGTCGCGTTCGACGGCGCCAACGTAGCCCTCCTGGTAGGCGCCCGCCCGCGCACCAAGGGCATGGAGCGCGGTGACCTCCTCGAGGCCAACGGCGGCATCTTCAAGCCGCAGGGCAAGGCCATCAACGACAACGCCGCGGACGACATCAAGGTCCTCGTCGTCGGCAACCCGGCCAACACCAACGCCCTGATCGCCCAGGCCGCCGCCCCGGACGTGCCGGCCGAGCGCTTCACCGCGATGACCCGCCTCGACCACAACCGCGCGCTGACCCAGCTCGCGAAGAAGACGGGCACCACGGTCGCCGACATCAAGCGCCTGACCATCTGGGGCAACCACTCCGCCACCCAGTACCCCGACATCTTCCACGCGGAGATCGCCGGCAAGAACGCCGCCGAGGTCGTCAACGACGAGCAGTGGCTGGCCGACACCTTCATCCCGACCGTCGCCAAGCGCGGCGCCGCGATCATCGAGGCCCGTGGCGCGTCCTCCGCCGCGTCGGCCGCCAACGCCGCCATCGACCACGTCCACACCTGGGTCAACGGCACCGCGGACGGCGACTGGACCTCCATGGGCATCCCGTCGGACGGCTCCTACGGCGTCCCGGAGGGTCTGATCTCCTCCTTCCCGGTCACCGCCAAGGACGGCAAGTACGAGATCGTCCAGGGCCTGGACATCAACGAGTTCTCCCGCGCCCGGATCGACGCCTCCGTCGCCGAGCTCGCGGAGGAGCGCGAGGCGGTCCGCGCCCTCGGCCTCATCTGAGCCGAACGTTGCGCGGAGGCCACCCGGCTTCTGTCACGAGCCTGCACGGGCCCTGTTCCGGTTTCTCACGGAGCGGGGCCCGCGCCCGTTTTCACCGCTACTGTCAAGAACGTTACCCGCCAAGGTGATTCGGGGGGTTCGCGATGAGCGGATGGAACGGCTACAGCTCAGGCTCGGACGAGCACGAGCCGAGCGAGGACAGCGGCCAGGCGGCCTGGGGCCCGCGGGAGCAGGGCTCCCCGCCGCCCTGGGCGTCGGCGGAGACACAGACGTCACACACACCACCGCCCTGGGCCTCGGCGGAGACACGGTCGCCGACGACCCCACCGACGTGGGCCCCGCCCCCGCCGCAGACCGGTGGAACGCGGTACCCGCCGCCCCCGGCGTATGTGCCGCCGCCGCAGCCTCCTCCTCTTTCGCCCGGTCCCAGCCGACTGCTGGTGATCCTCACCGCGATGGCCGTGCTGGGCGCGGGCATCGGCGCGGGCGCCTGGTTCCTGACCCGTGACGGCTCGACGAGCCCCGGGGCCACCCCGGGCACGAGCATCGCCGTCACTACCTCGCTCCCCGCGACCTCGCCCCCCGCGGCCACACCCGCGCAGACGATCGCCCCGCAGACCACGCCTCCGGTCTCGCCCCTGGCCTCCCCGGCGCCGACGCCCGCTCCCGGCTACCGCAACGTCGAGGACCCCGTCGGCTACACCCTCTTCGTCCCGCAGGACTGGATCCGCAGACAGAAGGAGGGCGAGAAGGCCACGGTGGTCTACTACGACGCCCCCGCCGACGGCCGTCAGCTCCAGATCTTCCGGCTCTCGGAGGACAGCCCCGCCGACTCCCTGCGCCTGGCCGAGAACGACCCCGGCTACGGCTTCGCCCGCCAGCCCGGCTACCAGGCCCTCGAACGCGACGAGGGCGCGACCTGGTCCGAGCTGACCTACCGCTACGACGACGAGGACAAGGGCGCGCGCCAGGTCGTCGACCACCGCTTCGAGGCGGCCGACGGGGAGTTCTACGCGATCCGGGCGAGCGGCCCCGAGACCACCTCCGTGGCACAGATCCGCGAACCGCTGACGGCGGCCCTGAGCTCGTTCTGCCCGACGACGGGCACGTGCCTGTAAGCGCGTCAGGGGGCGGCGGGCAGGCGTTTCTCGAACCAGTGGCTGGCATAGACGTGATCGACGTACGCCGGGATCTCCGCGTATCCGCACGCCCGGTACATTGCCTGCGCCTCGGTGAGCGTGGCATGCGTGTCGAGGCGTACGACGGTCAACCCCCGTTCCGACGCGGCCTGTTCGAGCGCCGCGAGGATACGTCGGGCGAGTCCGAGCCGCCGGGCCTCCGGGTGCACCCAGACATGGCGGACCTCCCCGACACCGGGCTCCAGGCGGCGCAGCGCCCCGCAGCCGACCGGCCGCCCCTCCTCGTGGGCGACGAAGAACGCCCCGGTGTCCCCGGAGACCTCCTCCGGTCGTACGAGGTCGGACGGGTCGAAGCCCTCCGGGAAGCGTGCGTCGATCTCGGCGGCGTAGGCGTCGAGGCAGGCGCGGGCGTCCGGGGCGTGGCCGTCGACGAGGTCGACCGTGATGGCGGCGAGGCGCAGCAGGCGGCGGGTGGTGGCCAGGGCGTCGGTCAGGTCGGCGCGCTGGTCGGTGGTGAGGCCGGACAGCAGGCCCGCCGCGAGGGCGTCGGCCCGGCGGTTCTGCTCCTTGACCTCGGTGCGGCCGGCGGGGGTCGGTTCGATCCTGCGCAGCCGGTTGTCCTCGGGGTGCACGCTGATCCGGACCATGCCCTGGGTCTCCAGGGTCTTCGCCATCCGGCTCAGATACCCGGCGTCCAGCCCGAGGCGGCTCCTGAGCTCGCGCAGGGACGCGCCCTCGCCGATCTCGAACAGCAGCCGTGCCGCGCCGAGCGGGCGGTCCTGGCCGAGGTAGTGGTCGTCGAGTGCTCCGATGCGGCGCGTGAAGTAGCGGTTGAACCGGCGGAGGGCGGCCACGTCGTCCGTCGACACGGGCTCGGGGTGTCCTGGGTCCATGGTCTTTGACTGTAGTCAAAGGTTCCGGTCGGGTCCATGGGTTCTCAGGTCTTCTGGAGTTCCTCCTGCAACTTGCCCACGTCGACCGACTCGTCCGCCGAGGGGGTCGCGGTCGGCACCGGCTTGTCGTAGTCCGTGAAGGTCAGCGTCGTGTTGGTGCCGTCACCGCGCTGGACCGCCCTGACCAGCTGGTGCGGGGAGTCCGAGGTGACGTAGAGGATCGCCTTCTTGCCGTCCTCCGTGCCCGTCAGCGGGATCACCTTCGTACTGTCGACGGTGGTCTCCTCGCCCTTCTTCAACGGCGTCCTCTCGGAACCGTCGTCGCCCTCGACGTCCTGCTGGAAGGAGGTCAGGTCGCAGGTGTCGGCCAGGCCCTTGAGCATGGCGTCCTTCGTGGAGCCGTGGATGTAGCGGTCCTCGAAGAGCTCGGCCACCGCCTCGCCCTGGCCGCCGGGCACCTGGGCCTTCCAGAAGGTCCGGTCCGGTTTCATCCACACCTCGTCGCCCTGTTTGACGAGCTCGACACTGCCGCCGCCCGAGCCCATCCGCATCGACCCCACGCAGTTGCCGTCCTGGTCGAGGCTGAGCTCCATCGACGTCGGCTGCGTTTTGCTGGTCGTCGCGCTCGCACCGCGGTCCGTCAGCCTCAGGCGGACGGACTCGGCGTCGAGGAGATTGTCCTTCGCCTGGTCGGCCAGTTGCCGGGCGGTCAGATCGTCGCCGTCGTCCGCGGCGATCAGGACCGGTGAGAGCAGCAGCGCCGCCGTCGCGCAGATCAACGCTTTCCCTGCCATGCGTCACCTCCGTGGACCATTACTCAGCGTACGATTCACCCCTATTTGTCCGCATGTTCAGTGATGCGGCGCACTTTCAGGCATCGATTGCGCATGCAATGCGAGGGCGAGGGCAGGCGGTGACGGTCCCCGTGAGTGACACCCGTGTGACTCAGGGGAACTGAACAGGAACGGAGCGACAGCGATCATGGCCGGACAGCACGCGCGACAGGCGCGGCAGACGATCCACGCGGGCGGCGAGTGGCGCGAAGCCGCCTCCGGGGCGACCCGCGACATCCTCGACCCCGCGGACGCGCAGCCGTTCACCGTCGTCGCCGAGGGTGACGAGAAGGACACCGACGTGGCCGTCGCCGCCGCACGGCAGGCCTTCGACCACGGCGACTGGCCGCGTACCCCCGTCTCCGAGCGTGCCGCGCTGCTGTACCGCGTCGCCGATCTGCTGGTTCGCGATCGCGAGCGGCTGGGTCTGCTGGAGAGCCGGGACGCGGGCAAGACGCTCGAAGAGGGCCGCGTCGACATCGACTGTGTCGCCGACGCCTTCCGCTACTTCGCCGGCCTCGTCGCCGCCGAGTCCTCCGGCCGGGTCGTCGACGCGGGCTCGCCCGACATCCACAGTGTCGTGGTGCACGAGCCGGTCGGCGTCTGCGCGCTGATCACGCCCTGGAACTACCCCCTGCTCCAGGCCAGTTGGAAGATCGCCCCCGCGCTCGCGGCCGGCAACACCTTCGTCGTCAAGCCGAGCGAGATCACCCCGCTGACGACGATCGCGCTGATCGAGCTGCTCGTCGAGGCGGGTCTCCCGGCCGGCGTCGCCAACATCGTCACCGGGCCCGGCCACTCGGTCGGCGCCCGGCTCGCCGAGCACCCCGACGTCGACCTCGTCTCCTTCACCGGCGGCCTGGCCAGCGGCGCCAAGGTGGCACAGGCCGCGGCCCCTTCGGTCAAGAAGGTCGCCCTCGAACTCGGCGGCAAGAACCCCAACGTGGTCTTCGCCGACGCCTGCGCCACCGAGGAGGGCTTCGACACCGCCGTCGACCAGGCCCTGAACGCCGCGTTCATCCACAGCGGCCAGGTCTGCTCGGCGGGCGGCCGGCTCATCATCGAGGAGTCCGTCCGCGAGCGCTTCGTCGCCGAACTCGCCCAGCGGGCCGGGCGGATCCGGCTCGGGCGCGGCACGGACGACGGGGTCGAGTGCGGGCCGCTCGTCTCCGAGCAGCAGCGCGCCAAGGTCGACGGGTATGTGGCCTCGGCGCTGGCGGAGGGCGCCGTCCTGCGGACCGGCGGAAAGCGGCCGGAGGGCCTGGGCGACGGCTACTTCTACGAGCCGACCGTCCTGGACGCCTGCCACCGCGAGATGACGGTCGTCCGCGAAGAGGTCTTCGGTCCGGTCCTCACCGTCGAGACCTTCCGCACCGAGGACGAGGCGGTCGCGCTCGCCAACGACACCGAGTACGGCCTCGCGGGCGCCGTGTGGACCAGCGACGCCGGACGCGCCCGCAGGGTCGCGGGCCGTCTGCGCCACGGCACCGTCTGGATCAACGACTTCCACCCCTACCTTCCCCAGGCGGAGTGGGGCGGCTTCGGCAAGAGCGGCACCGGCCGCGAGCTGGGCCCGGCCGGACTCGCCGAGTACCGCGAGACCAAGCACATCTACCAGAACCTCGCGCCGCGGCCCGTCCGCTGGTTCGCCGGCTGAAGCAACCGCTCACCGCACGTCCCTGGAGTACCCCCATGCACCAACATGAATACGACTATGTGATCGTCGGCGGTGGTACCGCCGGTTCCGTCATAGCCTCCCGCCTCACCGAGAACCCCGATGTCACCGTCGCCGTCATCGAGGGCGGCCCCAGCGACGTGGGCCGCGACGACGTCCTCACCCTGCGCCGCTGGATGGGCCTGCTCGGCGGTGACCTGGACTACGACTACCCGACAGTGGAGCAGCCACGCGGCAATTCCCACATCCGGCACAGCCGGGCCCGCGTCCTCGGCGGCTGCTCCTCCCACAACACGCTGATCGCCTTCAAGCCGCTGCCGTCCGACTTCGACGAGTGGGAGGCGAACGGCGCCAAGGGCTGGGGCGCGGTACCCATGGAGGCGTACTACGCGCGCCTCCTCAACAACATCGTCCCGGTCGACGAGAAGGACCGGAACGCCATCGCCCGCGACTTCGTCGACGCGGCCCAGGCCGCGACCGGTGTCCCGCGCGTCGAGGGCTTCAACCGCAAGCCCTTCGACGACGGCGTCGGCTTCTTCGACCTCGCCTACCACCCCGAGAACAACAAGCGGTCCTCGGCGTCCGTGGCGTATCTGCACCCGGTGATGGACGAGCGCCCCAACCTGACGATCCTTCTGGAGACCTGGGCGTACAAGCTCGACCTGGACGGCACACGCGCACAGGGCGTCCACGTGCGGGCCGCGGACGGCGAGGAGTTCGTCGTCCGGGCCCGTCGCGAGGTCGTGCTGTGCGCGGGCGCCGTCGACTCGCCGCGCCTGCTGCTGCACTCCGGCATCGGCCCCCGCGAGGACCTCGAGGCGCTCGGCATCCCCGTCGTCCAGGACCTGCCCGGCGTCGGCGAGAACCTCCTCGACCACCCCGAGTCGGTGATCGTCTGGGAGACCCACGGGCCCATCCCGGAGAACTCCGCGATGGACTCCGACGCGGGCCTGTTCGTCCGCCGCGACCCCGACCACGCGGGCCCGGACCTGATGTTCCACTTCTACCAGGTCCCCTTCACCGACAACCCGGAACGTCTGGGCTACGAACGGCCCGCGTACGGCGTCTCGATGACCCCGAACATCCCCAAGCCCAAGAGCCGCGGACGCCTGTACCTGACCAGCGCCGACCCGTCCGAGAAGCCCGCCCTCGACTTCCGGTACTTCACCGACGAGGACGACTACGACGGCCGCACGCTGGTCGACGGCATCCGCATCGCCCGTGAGATCGCGAAGACCGAGCCGCTGGCGGGCTGGCTCAAGCGTGAGGTGTGCCCCGGGCCGGCCGTCGTCGGCGACGAGGAGCTCAGCGAGTACGCCCGCAAGGTCGCCCACACCGTGTACCACCCGGCGGGAACGTGCCGTATGGGCGCCGCCGACGACGAACTGGCCGTAGTGGACCCGGAGTTGCGGATCCGCGGCCTGGACGGCATCCGCATCGCGGATGCCTCGGTCTTCCCGACGATGACCGCAGTGAACCCGATGATCGGAGTGCTGATGGTCGGCGAGAGGGCCGTGGACCTGATCGGAGGCGGTGCGTGATGAGTACGGCTACGAGTACGACGCAGACTTCGAGCACGACGGCCGAGAACCCGGTGTTCTCCGTCGACGGCCTGTGGAAGGTCTTCGGCCCGAAGGCGGACCGGATCCCCGAGGACCCGGAGCTCAGGGGGCTGGCCCCCGCCGAGCTCCGCGCCCGCACCGGCTGCACGGCCGCCGTCCAGGACGTCTCCTTCGACGTCCGCAAGGGCGAGGTCTTCGTGGTGATGGGGCTCTCGGGTTCTGGCAAGTCCACGCTGGTCCGCTGTCTGACCCGCCTCATCGAACCGACGGCCGGCACCATCGCCATCGACGGCGAGGACGTCCGCGCCATGGACAAGTCCCGCCTGCGCGAACTGCGCCGCCACCGCGCCGCGATGGTCTTCCAGCACTTCGGCCTGCTCCCGCACCGCACGGTCCTCGACAACGTGGCGTACGGCCTGGAGATCCAGGGCGTCGGCAAGGCGGAGCGCCGGGCGCGAGCGGCGGACGTCGTGGCCAAGGTCGGCCTGGAGGGAATGGAACAGCGCCGGCCGAGCCAGCTCTCGGGCGGTCAACAGCAGCGCGTCGGGCTGGCCCGCGCGCTCGCCGCCGACCCCCAGGTCCTGCTGTTCGACGAGCCGTTCAGCGCCCTCGACCCCCTGATCCGCCGGGACATGCAGGAGGAGGTCGTCCGCCTCCACCGTGAGGAGGGCCGCACGATGGTCTTCATCACGCACGACCTGAACGAGGCGCTGAAACTGGGCGACCGCATCGCGCTGATGCGCGACGGCCGCGTCGTCCAGCTCGGCACCCCGGAGGAGATCGTGGGGTCACCGGCCGACGACTACGTCCGCGAGTTCGTCCGGGACGTGCCGCGCGAGCAGGTGATGACGGTCCGTACGGCGATGCGGACCGCGTCGGCCGCGGAGCAGGGCAACGGCCCGGCCGTCGCGCCGGACGCCACGGTCTCGGAGGCCATCGAGGCGGTCGCGCGGGCAGGGGCTCCGGCCCGGGTCGTCGACAAGGGCCGGTGTGTCGGGGTGGTGGACTCGGACGCACTGCTCGGGGTGGTGGCCGGGACCGCCAAGGAGGCGGTCTGATGGCTACGATCACCGCTGCCGTCCCCCGTACGGTCCCCGCCGTCCTGCGGCACCGCGCGGTCCACAAACTCGTGCTGCTCGCCGCGGTCGCCGCGATCCTCGTCCCGCTGGCGAACGCCCGCTGGGCGAGCGGCACCTGGCCCGACGCCCTCACCGTCGACTTCACCGGCCCGCTGACCACGGCCAGCGACTGGATCGTCGACAACCGGGACAGCCACCCGCTGTTCCTCTACTTCTTCGGCCACGTCAGCAACGCGGTCGTCCTCGGCGTCCGTGCCGTCTACCTGGTGCTGCTGGGAGTGGGCTGGGCCGGCGTCACGGCGATCGGCGCCCTCGTCGCCTGGCGGGTCGCCGGCATCAGGCTCGCCCTCGGCACCGCCGCCGCGTTCCTCGCCTGCGGTCTGCTCGGCATGTGGGTGCCGACGATGCAGACCCTCGCCCTGATGGTCGTGGCCGTCCTCGCCTCGGTCGTCGTGGGCGCCTTCCTCGGACTCGCCGCGGGCCTCTCCGACCGCATGGACCGCGCCCTGCGCCCGGTCCTGGACACCATGCAGGTGCTCCCGGCGTACGCCTACCTCCTCCCCGTCGTCATGATCTTCGGCATGGGCGTCCCCGCGGCCGTCCTCGCCACCGTCGTCTACGCCGCCCCGCCCATGGCCCGGCTCACCGCCCTCGGCCTGCGCGGCGCCGACAAGGAGGTCCTGGAAGCGGTCGACTCGCTCGGCGCCACCGCACGGCAGCGCCTGCTGACAGCCCGTATCCCGCTGGCCCGCAAGGAGCTCCTCCTCGGCCTCAACCAGACGATCATGATGGCCCTGTCGATGGCGGTCATCGCGTCGGTCATCGGCGCCGGCGGCCTCGGTGACCGCGTCTACCAGGCGCTCGCGTCGGTCGACGTCGGTGCGGCGCTCGCGGCGGGCATCCCGATCGTGCTGCTCGCCGTCGTACTGGACCGGGTGACGGCGGCCGCCGGAGACGGCACCGAGGGCTCCGGCCGCAGGGGCTGGGCATACGCCTTCGCCGCCGCGCTCGCCGTGGCCGTGGCCGGACGTCTCATGGGCCGCCTCGACTGGCCCGACGCGTGGGTCGTCCAGATCGCCCAGCCCGTCAACCGTGCCGTCGACTGGATGACCGCCCACCTCTACTCCGGTGTCCCCGTCGTCGGCGGCACCGCCGACTGGGCCGCCCACTTCACCACCTGGGTCCTGAACCCGCTCCGGGAGGGCCTGCAGTGGCTGCCCTGGTGGTCGGTGCTGCTCGTGGTCGCCACCCTGGCCTGGCTGATCGGCACCTGGCGCACCGCGCTCACCGCGGTCCTCGCCATGGCCGCGATCGGCGTGCTCGGCGTGTGGGAGCCGTCCCTGGACACGCTCTCCCAGGTCCTCGCCGCCGTCGCCGTCACGCTCGTCATCGGCTTCGCGACCGGCATCGCGGCCGCCCGCAGCGACCGTGTCGAACGGCTGCTCCGGCCCGTCCTGGACGTCTTCCAGACGATGCCGCAGTTCGTGTACCTGATCCCGGTGGTGGCCCTCTTCGGCGTGGGCCGCGCACCCGCGGTCGCCGCGGCCGTCGTCTACGCGCTGCCCGCCGTCGTCCGCATCACCACCCAGGGGCTGCGGCAGGTCGACCCGGCCGCGCTGGAGTCCTCGAGCTCGCTCGGCGCCACCCCCTGGCAGCAACTCCGTCAGGTCCAGCTCCCGCTCGCCCGCCCGGCGTTGCTGCTCGCCGTCAACCAGGGCGTGGTCCTGGTCCTCGCCGTCGTCATCATCGGCGGCCTGGTCGGTGGCGGTGCGCTCGGCTACGACGCCGTCTTCGGCCTCGCCCAGGGCGATCTGGCGACCGGCCTGGTGGCCGGCGCGGCCATCGTCTGCCTCGGCCTGATGCTCGACCGGGTGACCCAGCCGACGGAACGCCGCGCGAAGAAGGGAGCGTGACATGCGCGTACGTACGACTGCCGTAGTGGCCGGTGCCGCTTCCCTGCTGTTGCTGACCGGCTGCGGTGCCGCCGACATGACCCAGCAGGCCTCGCCCTTCGCCAACGCGCAGGGTGCCAAGACCGTGACCCTGTCCGTGCAGTCCTGGGTGGGCGCGCAGGCCAACGTGGCCGTCGCGCAGTACCTGCTGGAGCACGAACTCGGCTACCGCGTGGACACCGTGCAGGTCGACGAGGTCCCCGCCTGGGACGCGCTCAGTCAGGGCCGCGTCGACGCGATCATGGAGGACTGGGGCCACCCCGAGCAGGAACAGCGCTACGTCAAGGACAAGAAGACGATCGTCAACGGCGGCGGTCTCGGGGTCACCGGGCACATCGGCTGGTACGTCCCGACGTACTTCGCCAAGGCGCACCCGGACGTCACCGACTGGAAGAACCTGAACAAGTACGCCGCACAGATGCGCACCGCGGAGAGCGGCGGCAAGGGCCAGCTGATGGACGGCTCGCCCTCCTACGTCACCAACGACAAGGCGCTGGTGACCAACCTGAAGCTGGACTACCAGGTCGTGTTCGCCGGTTCCGAGGCCGCGCAGATCACCCAGATCAAGCAGTTCGCCAAGGAGAAGAAGCCCTTCCTCACCTACTGGTACTCACCGCAGTGGCTCTTCAAGAAGGTCCCCATGACCGAGGTGAAGCTGCCCGCCTACAAGGAGGGCTGTGACGCCGACCCGGAGAAGGTCGCCTGCGCCTATCCGCACACCCCGCTGCAGAAGTACCTCAACGCCGACTTCGCCCGGAGCAGCGGCAAGGCGGCGGCCTTCCTGAAGAAGTTCAAGTGGACGACCGAGGACCAGAACGAGGTCTCCCTGATGATCGCCGAACAGAAGCTGACACCCGAGGAGGCGGCGAAGAAGTGGGTGGCCGGCCATGAGTCCACCTGGCAGGCATGGATCGCGTAAGAAGATCCACTGGGAATGGTGGTGAACCGCCACCTTACGGGCGAAAGCGATTTTGTCGCTTCCCGTGCCGTCTGGTGGGCTGAGGCGCATGAAGAAGATCACGCATCTCACCCTGGCGGCGCTCACCACCCTCTCCCTCGTCGGACTGGCCGCGCCGTCCGCGGATGCCGCCACCAAGTGGACGTGCAGCGGCAGGCTGACGGCGCGGTGCATCACCAAGTCGGGCACCAAGGCCAAGGTCAAGTTCTCGAACACGACCTCCAGGTCTGCCAAGGGCACGTTCGGCATCACCTGCTACGGCCCCGACGGCCAGAGCGCCAAGGTCTACAAGGACGGCACGATCCCCGGCTACGACACCTTCACCACGGCGTGGCGCCAGTGCCCGAGGGGGCTGCGCACCGGCGCCTTCGGCTGGCAGATGAGCAACGGCAAGGTCTACTACACGGCGTCGCTCACCTTCTAGCCGCCGGGCGCGCCGGGGCATGCCCCTGCCCGGTCACCTCTGCCCGGTCACCTCATCTCCGCGGCCAGCTCCGCGAGGATCTCGGACGAGCGCCGCTGCAGGCCCGGCCCGAACGTGACCCGGGTGGCGCCCCGTTCGCCGAGTTCGGCGGGGGAGGGGCCGTTGCCGACCCGCGCGATCACGTTGATCGGCCCGTGGATCCCGGCTCGCAGCAACGGCAGCACCTTCGGCGGGGCGCCGATCGGATACACGCAGTCGGCCCCCGCCGCGGTGTACAACGCCGCCCGCTCGATGGTCGGTTCGGGATCCTCGACCCCGCGCACGAACGTATCGATGCGGGCGTTGACGAACAGCGCGTCCCCGGCCGCGTACCGCACCTCGGCGAGCCACTCGGCGTGCTGGTGCGGGTCCTTGAGGACACCCCCGTTGGAGTCCTCAAGGTTGCAGCCCACGGCACCCGCCTCCAGCAGCCGCTCCACCAGCTCCTTCGGAGCCATCCCGTACCCGCCCTCGACGTCCGCGGACACCGGAACGTCCACGGCCCGGGCGATCCGCGCCACCGCCGCGAACATCTCGTCGGCCGGCGTCGCCCCGTCCTCGTATCCGAGGGCGGCGGCGACCCCCGCGCTGGGTGTCGCGAGCGCCGGATGACCGGCTTCGGCGAAGACGCGGGCGCTGGCCGCGTCCCAGGGACCCGGCAGGACGAGCGGATCGTCCTGGGCCGGGCGGCGGTGCAGCCTGCGGAAGATCTCGACCTTGCTCATGCTGTGTGGCCCCCCGGCGGGATACGGCGGCTCACCATCACCCGGTTCCAGTTGTTGATGGCGACGATCAGACCCATGAGATGGGCGAGCCCGCTGTCGTCGAAGTGCTTGGCGGCCCGCTCGTACACCTCGTCCGGAACGAACCCGTCCGTCAGGACGGTCACCGCCTCCGTCAGCGCCAGCGCGGCCCGCTCCCGCTCGTCGTAGACGTCCTCCGCCTCCTCCCACGCCGCCAGCAGGTCCAACTTGCGCTCGCTCACCCCGTGTTCACGGGCGATCCGCAGATGCATGTCGAGACAGAACGCGCAGTGGTTGAGCTGCGAGGCCCGGATCACCACCAGTTCGGCCAGCGCGGGGTCCCCGAGCCCCTTCTTCGCGGCGGCGCTGAGCGCGGACATGGCCTGCCCCACGCCCGGGTCCAACAGCCGCGTACGCCCCGTCACTTGTTCCCCGGCTGGTAGTGCCCCGGCACCAGCCGGCAGGTCACCCCGAAACGGTTCCACGCGTTGATGACGGCGATCGCCGCGATCAACTGCGCCAGCTCGGCCTCCGTGAAATGTTCGGCGGCCCGCTCGTACACCTCGTCCGGAACGAACCCGTCCGTCAGGACGGTCACCGCCTCCGTCAGCGCCAGCGCGGCGAGCTCCTGCCCGGTGTAGAAGTGCTCCGACTCCTCCCACGCGCTCAGCTGGACGATCCGCTCGACGCTCTCGCCCGCCGCGAACGCCTCCTTGCTGTGCATGTCGACACAGAGCGCGCAGTGGTTGATCTGGGAGGCGCGGACCTTCACCAGCTCCAGCAGCTTCGGGTCCAGACCCTTCCGGGCGGCGGCGTCGAGGCGGACCATCGCCTTGAAGACCTCGGGAGCCTGCTCGGCCCAGTTCAGCCGGGGAGCGTGTTCAGGGGCGTACTCCACGGTCGTCGGACGGTCATCGGTGTGCGTCGTCATAACGGCGACACTATGCGTGAGGCTGCCCACGGGTATGGTCCATTTCCATGCCGAAAACCTGGGCCACTCTGGGCGTCGACCTCCACCTGGAACCCACCGGCCCCGGCCTGCGCCGAGGCCTGACCGACGCCCTGCGCGAGGCCGTCCGCACCGGCCGTCTCGCCCCGGGCACCCGGCTGCCCTCCTCCCGCTCCCTCGCCGCCGACCTCGGCATCGCCCGCAACACGGTCGCCGACGCCTACACCGACCTGGTCGCCGAAGGCTGGCTCACCTCGAAACAGGGCTCCGGCACCCGGGTGGCGGACCGCGCGGTGATCCCGCCGTCGGGCACCGGACCCGGCCGCCGCGCATCGCACCGCCCCGCCCACGACTTCCGCCCCGGCACCCCCGACCTCACCGCCTTCCCCCGCGGCGAGTGGCTCAAGGCCGCCCGCCGCGCCCTCCTCGCCGCCCCCCACTACACCCTCGGCTACGGCGACCCGCGCGGCAGCGTCGAACTGCGCACCGCCCTCGCCGGCTACCTCGCCCGCGTGCGAGGCGTCCGCACGGACCCTGACCGCATCATCGTCACCGCCGGCTGCGCCCACGGCCTCCGCATCCTCGGCACGGTCCTGCGGGCACGCGGCGTCCGGTCGGTCGCGGTGGAGTCCTACGGCCTGGACGTGCACTGGAACCAGCTGACGGCCGCGGACCTGCGCGCCGAGGCGCTGCCCTACGACGAACTGGGCACGGACCCGGGCGGGTCGGCCGGGGCCGGGGCCGTCCTCCTCACCCCCGCCCACCAGTTCCCGATGGGCCTGCCCCTGCACCGGGACCGGCGGACCGCGGTCGTCGACTGGGCGCGACGCACCGGAGGCCTGGTCCTGGAGGACGACTACGACGGGGAGTTCCGCTACGACCGCCAGCCGGTCGGCGCGCTCCAGGGCCTCGACCCGGACCACGTCGTCTACCTCGGCACGGCCAGCAAGTCCCTGGCCCCCGGCCTCCGACTGGCCTGGATGGTCCTCCCACCGGCACTGGCGGAGGCGGCCGCGGAGGCGAAGGGCAAGGTCGACACCTGCGGAGTGCTGGACCAGCTGACCCTGGCCGAGTTCATCGTCTCCGGCTCCTACGACCGCCACGTCCGCGCCTCCCGCCTGCGCTACCGGCGCCGCCGGGACGCCCTGGTCGCGGCCCTGGCCCTGCACGCCCCCGACGTCCACGTCACCGGCATCGCGGCCGGCCTCCACGCCGTCCTCCGCCTCCCGCCCGGCACCGAACAGTCCGTCGTCCAGTCCGCCGCCTGGCAGGGCGTCGCCCTCCACGGCCTGTCCTACTTCCGCCACCCGAAGGCGGTGACAGAGCCACTGGACGCCCTGGTGGTGGGGTACGGGGCACCGTCGGACCGAGCGTGGCCGGGTGCGCTGGAGGCGCTGTGCAGGGTGATGCCATAGCCGTGAGCTCCACCCCTCGGTCTTCGGCCCCTCGTTCTTCGGCTCCGTCGGCAGCAGCTCCTGGGGACGGGAACGGGTAAGGGCGGCGGGGGCGGAAATCCGGGCCACCGCAACCACAACGACCCGTCACACGCCGACCGACTCCCCCTCCACCGGCGCCTCCCCGAACCGCGCCAGCCCCAACGCCCCCACCACCGCGACCAGGAACCCCAGCACCGCCAGCCACCCCAGCCCTTCCCGCGTACGGTCCCCCAGCCACACCACCCCCACCAGCGCGGGCCACACCGTCTCCCCGATCACCATCGCGGCGGTCGCCGCCGTCACCGACCCCCGCTGCAGCGCCGACGTCAGACACAGGAACGCCGCGCCCCCACCCAGCAGCAGGGCGTACGTCGCCGGATTCACGAGCAGCTCCGACGGCGCGAGCGAGTCGATCAACCGCACCGCCACCTCGACCACCCCGAACCCGAACCCGGCCCCCAGCCCGAGCAGCGACCCCCGCCCCCGCTCCGGCAGCCGCCCGCCAACGAGCCCGAGCAGCAGCACACCCACGGCGACAGCGAGCATCACGTACTTCAACGCCTCCGGCCCCTCCAGATCCCCCTCCGTCCCCGACGCGACCCCCAGCATCGCGAGCCCGGCACACACCACCCCCACCGCACCCCACTCCGCCCGGCTCAACCGCACCCGCAGCAACCGCGCCGCGACCACCGCGGTCACGGCGAGACTCGACGCCAACGCCGCCCCGACCGCATAGATCGGCACCGACCGCAGCGCCGCGATCTGCAACAGGAACCCCACCCCGTCCAGCCCCAGCCCCGCCAGATACCGCCACTGCCGCACCGCCCGCAGCAGCAGCGCCGCCTCCCCACCGCCCCCGCTGCCCGCCGCCCGCGCGGCAACCGCCTGCAACACCGTCGCGGTACCGAAACAGACCGCCGCACCAAGCGCACACACCATCCCAAAGAGCACAAAGCGACTGTAGGGGAGGGGGTGCGACAGGCGGGGTGCCTGCGTGACGCTTATTACCGATCTCTAGGCTGACCGCCGGACAACCCAGAGCCGAACCACCGGCGACGAACAACGGGGAGACGCGAAAATGGCGGAGACACGGCGGCGGCTGCGCTCGAGCACGGTCGTGCTCGGCGGCATGGGAGTCGTCGCGGCGGCACTCACGTCCTGCGGCTCGGAACCCGACCGCCGCTGCGTCGACCGCGACAGCTACACCTACGAGGGCTACAAGGTCGTCGCCGACAAGAACTGCGACTCCGGCAGCTCCAGTTCCTCCTCGTACGGCAAGAACGGCAAGAAGAAGACCGGCAGGACCGGCACCGTCGACGCCGCCTGGTACTACGACGCCGACGTCAGCTCCGGCCACGCCGACTACGGCACCTTCAGCAAGAGCGAGGCCGTGGACCGCGGCGGCTTCGGCTGCTCCAGCGGCGGCAGCGGCGGCGGCTGAGCGGCCGCCGGACGACGAGCGGACGCAGACCATGGAACGCCGCACCACCGAACCCCGCCCCGGCTGGCAGCGGACCGTCGAGGAACAGGGGCTCATCTATCCCCTCACCCGCTACCCCGACGACTCGCTGCGCCCCTACTGGGACGAGAGCGCGTACTACGTCTTCTCCCTCGACGAGGTCGAGGCGCTGGAGGAGGTCGTCGAGGAACTCCACCTCATGTGCCTGCGGGCGGCGGACCACATCGTCACGACCGGCCGCTTCGCCGATCTCGGTATCACCGACCCGCGCGTCGCGGGCGCGGTCGCCGAGGCCTGGCGCCGCCGCGCCGAACTCCCTTCCGTCTACGGCCGCTTCGACCTCCGCTACGACGGCACCGGCCCGGCCAAGCTCCTGGAGTACAACGCCGACACCCCCACCTCCCTCGTCGAGGCCGCCTCCCCCCAGTGGTTCTGGATGGAGGAGCGCTTCCCCGGCGCCGACCAGTGGAACTCCCTCCACGAGCGCCTCATCGCCGCGTGGAAGAAACAGGCCACGCTGCTCCCGCCCGGCAGCCCCCTGTACTTCGCGTACTCCTCGGCCGACGAACTCGGCGAGGACCTCATGACGGTCGCCTATCTCCAGGAGACCGCCGAGCAGGCCGGCCTGGACACCGCCTGGATCTCCATGGAGGAGATCGGCTGGGACCCCCTGTCCAGCCGCTTCGTCGACAAGCAACTCCGGTTCATCCGCAGCTGCTTCAAGCTCTACCCCTGGGAGTGGCTGACCACCGACCGCTTCGCCGACCACGTCCTCGACACCCTCGACAACGGCGGCGGCACGGGCAGCACCCTGTGGATCGAGCCCGCCTGGAAGATGCTGCTGAGCAACAAGGCGCTCCTGGCGATCCTCTGGGAGCTGTACCCGGGCCACCCCAACCTCCTCCCCGCATACCTGGACGGGCCACGGGAGTTGGCCGATTCCCAGGGGTACGTCGCCAAGCCCCTGCTGGGCCGCGAGGGCGCCGGCGTGACGATCCACGAACCCGGCGCCGTGCCCGTTGAGCGCGAAGAACCCTGCTGCTACCAGGAGTTGTCCCTCCTGCCGGACTTCGACGGCAACCGTGTCGTCCTCGGCGCCTGGGTCGTCGAGAACGAGTCCGCGGGCCTCGGCATCCGCGAGTCGTCCGGACCGGTGACTGACGCATACGCGCGCTTCCTGCCCCACGTGATCCTCTGACGCGACAGAATGATCGACCCGTGACGAACGGAGAGGGGCGATCGGTGAGCGACACGGCCACGGTGGAGAACGGATACGTCTTCGACCCGTCCTGGGAGCGCGAGCACAGCCGGCTCAGCGCGCTGGAGGAGATCTACGACAGCCAGAGCCGGCACCGGCTCACCGAGCTGGGAGTCGCCGAGGGCTGGCGATGTCTGGAGGTGGGCTGCGGCGCCGGCAGCATCGCCCGCTGGCTGGCCCGGCAGGTCGGCGCCGCGGGGCGGGTGCTCGCCGTCGACCTCGACACACGCTTCGCCGCGGCCCACACCTTGTCCAACCTGGAGGTGCGCCGGCACGACATCCTCGCGGACCGGCTCCCCGACGCCCCCTTCGACCTCGTGCACGCACGGGCCGTGGTGGAACACCTCTCCGACCGTGACGAGGCGCTGCGGCGCATGGTCGCCGCGACCCGGCCCGGAGGCTGGGTGGTCGTGGAGGACTTCGACATCGACGGGCCGATGTACCCGGCCGCCGCCCGCTACTACCCGCCTCAGTACATGGAGGTGGCCGAACGCCTCGGACGCGCGCTGCGGGCCGCCTTCGGCGCCGCGGGGGTGGACCCCGGCACCGGCCGACGCCTGCCGCAGGCCCTGACGGACGCCGGGCTGACCGAGGTCGGGGCGGAGGTCTACGCGCCCGTCCTGACCGGCGGCTCCGCGGCCTTCTTCCCTCTCACCCTGCGATCCCTGCGGCCACGGCTCCTGGAGACGGGCGAGGTGAGCGACGCGGACATCGAGGAGGTGATCACCCTGACGAAGCTCCAGGGAAGCACCTACATCCCCAACTTCATGGTCCTCGCCTGGGGCCGCAAGCCGTCCTGACCCGGCCTGCCGCAGGGGCCCGGAGCAGGGTGATTCCTCGCTCGCATGGTGGACGCGGGCCCTCCCGCGTCCGGGCCGGCCGGTAGGGTGGCCGACGGGCCGTGACTGGCGCGCTGGGATGGGACGGACCATCGGGGAGCGGCCCGTGTGTGACCGAGTGCCGTGCGCCTGGGCCGAACCGTGAATCGTGACCGCAACCGCCACGCCATCCGGAGGCCGCACATGTCGGACCAGCAGCCCCTCTCCACCGAGTCCACCGCCTTCCGCGCCGCCCTCGACGTGATCCGTGCCGTCGAGCCGCGCGTCGCCGACGCCATCGGCCAGGAGGTCCACGATCAGCGCGAGATGCTCAAGCTGATCGCCTCCGAGAACTACGCCTCCCCGGCCACCCTCCTCGCGATGGGCAACTGGTTCAGCGACAAGTACGCCGAGGGCACCATCGGCCGCCGCTTCTACGCCGGCTGCCGCAACGTCGACACCGTGGAGTCGCTCGCCGCCGAGCACGCCAGGGAGCTCTTCGGCGCCCGCCACGCCTACGTCCAGCCGCACTCCGGCATCGACGCCAACCTCGTCGCCTTCTGGTCCGTCCTCGCCGACCGCGTCGAGGTCCCCTTCCTGGCGAAGGCGGGCGCCCGCCAGGTCAACGACCTCACCGACGCCGACTGGGCCGAACTCCGTCAGGCCTTCGGCAACCAGCGCATGCTCGGCATGTCCCTGGACGCCGGCGGCCACCTCACCCACGGCTTCCGCCCCAACATCTCCGGCAAGATGTTCGACCAGCGCTCCTACGGCACGGACCCGGCCACCGGGCTGATCGACTACGAGGCGCTGCGGGTGTCCGCCCGTGAGTTCAAGCCGCTCATCATCGTCGCCGGCTACTCCGCCTACCCCCGGCTGGTGAACTTCCGCATCATGCGCGAGATCGCCGACGAGGTCGGGGCGACCCTGATGGTGGACATGGCGCACTTCGCCGGCCTGGTGGCGGGCAAGGTGCTGACCGGCGACTTCGACCCGGTCCCGCACGCCCAGATCGTCACCACCACCACCCACAAGTCGCTGCGCGGCCCGCGCGGCGGCATGGTCCTGTGCGACGACTCCCTCAAGGACCAGGTCGACCGCGGCTGCCCGATGGTCCTCGGCGGCCCGCTCCCGCACGTCATGGCCGCGAAGGCGGTGGCGCTGGCCGAGGCCCGCCAGCCCTCCTTCCAGGACTACGCCCAGCGCATCGTCGACAACTCCCGCGCCCTCGCCGAGGGTCTGATGCGACGCGGCGCCACCCTCGTCACCGGCGGCACCGACAACCACCTCAACCTGATCGACGTCGCCTCCTCCTACGGCCTCACCGGCCGCCAGGCCGAGGCCGCCCTCCTCGACTCCGGCATCGTCACCAATCGCAACGCGATCCCGGCCGACCCCAACGGCGCCTGGTACACCTCCGGCATCCGCATCGGCACCCCCGCCCTCACCACCCGTGGTCTGGGCACCGCCGAGATGGACGAGGTCGCCGGCCTCATCGACCGTGTCCTGACCACCACCGAGCCGGGCACCACCAAGTCGGGCGCCCCCTCCAAGGCGGCCCACATCCTCGACGCCAAGGTCGCGGAGGAGATCTCCCACCGCGCCACCGACCTCGTGGCCGGCTTCCCGCTCTACCCCGAGATCGACCTGGGCTGACCAACGCTCTTTTGAGTTGTCAAAGACCGGCGACTCTCACGGATCGGTCGGATCAGTCAGATCGATCAGCTCGACGAGTTCCTGACGTGGCTCCTCCCGCGGCGGTCCGGCTCCCTGCCGGCCCGCCGCGCGGCGTTTCAGCGGCCCCCGTCGACCCCGGTCGCGACCCCGACGACCGGCCCCACCCCCGGGACCCCGGAAGCAAGCCCTCACACATCCCGCAGTTCCTGCCGAGGCCCCGGCTCCCGCACCCTCCGCCGTCGCAGCGCCGGCACCTCCGGCAGCCGCGTGGCGAAAGGCCGCAGCACCAGCGCCAGCACCGCCCCGGCCGCGAGGCCCGGCAGCGCCCACCACCAGTCGGCGCCGTCTCCCGATCCGGGCCGCTGGGCCGGGGCCGCCGCGGGCGCCGACTCGGTGGCCTTGGTCGGCTCCGTGCCGTACATGTCCCAGGGCGGTGGGTAATCCACCGAGTAGTCACCGTCGGCGGCCTCGCCCATCACGCCCAGCTTCTCGAGGAGCCCGCGGAGGACGGCCGGCTGTTCGGCGCGGTGCCAGGTGCCGTTCGTCGACGCGTCCAGATTCGCCGCCGTGTGTATCCAGACCGCCGCGGAGTCCACCGCCGGATGGACCCGGTCGACCCGCCACGGCGTCACGTCGTGCAGCATCCAGGTGACATTGATCTGTGGGCTGGCGGCCAGGTCGGCCTCGGGCGGCTTGTCCGCCGTGCCCGCGCCCGGTTCGCCGAGAAGCCGCTGCAACTCGCCGTACTTCGTGTCGGAGTGGTAGAGCGAGGCCGTCTCCGTACTCTCCGGCGAGACGATCAGCACGCTCGTCGGCCCACCGGCCGAAGCGGGCCCGGCGCCCCACAGGGCCAGTCCGAGCGCGGCCGCCACCGCCCCTGCCAGCGCCCCGAGTCGACGCCGCCCACCCCTCCAACCGCTCGTCCGCCTGTGCATCAGAACCCCCTACCAGCCGCTGCGGTACGGCCCGCCCCCGTCTCTGCGAGCCGTGTGTCACTTCTGGTACACCGCCCGGCCCGCCGGGGTTCCCACCCCGACCGCACTATTTCGGGGACTTCTCCAGCGACTTCGCGATCTCCACCGCCCGCGTCCGTGACGCCACGCCCTCCAGCCGCAGCGTCACGTCCTCGGTGCCCGTCCCATGGCTCCACAACAGGGTCGGCCCGGCGGTCCGCTCGGTGCGGGTGTATCGCTCCCCGCCCGCGTCCACCAGCCAGAAGCTCAGCAGGTGGGGGCGCGGAAACCACAGAGCCGTGTCGTTCGCCCCGCCGAAATCCTCGGGGTCGGCGCCCAGGGAGATCCACTCCGGCTGCTCGCGCACGGTCTTGGTGAAGGCGATGTCCAGTCCGGCCGCGAACTGGTCCAGCCGGATCGTCCTCCCCCGCTCACGCCAGCACAGGGCGACCACGGTCCGCCCCCGCGGCTCCGCGGTCACCGTCACCGCGTCCGGGCTGCCGAGCGTGTCCGGAACCAGCGGCGCGAACCCGGCCCGCCGCTCGGCCTGCGCGAGGGACACCGAGCGGCCGCAGCCGGGCACCTCGGCGCCGGGCGAGGGCGTCGCCGACGGGTCGTACCGCACCTCGACCCCGGCGAAGCCGAACCAGTCGTAGACCGCGGCCCGCACCGGCGGGGTGAGCACGAGCACCGTCAGCAGGCCGCACAGCGCCGCGCTCAGGGAGCGCCACCGCATCCGCGTCCAGCGCCGGACCGCGGTGAGCCGCTCACGGACGGGTGGCGGCTCGGCCACCGGGACCGGCACCTGCTCGGCGAGTATCTGCCCGAGCACCCGCTCGACCATGGTCTCGGAGCCGACGGGTCCGCCGCCCTCGTCGCCCCCGGGCGCGTCCAGTGACCTGCCCAGCGCCCGCAGCTCCTCCGGCAGCCGGGAATCACCGCCCCGCGACGCCCGCCCACGGCCACGTCCCCACGGACCCGGACCCCGGCCACCGGCGCCCTCGGGCCCGCGGCCGCCCTCACCGCCGTACGGCTCTCGCCTCTCACTCACGCTCATCACCCCCTTCCCGAGGCTTGAAATCCGGCAGCAGCCGACTCAGTTTCCGCAGCGCGCGGTTCAGCCGGGACTTCACCGTGCCCCGGGGCCAGCCCAGCGCCTGGGCGGTCTCGGACTCGTCCATCTCCAGCAGATAGCGGTAGGTGACGACCAGGCGATGCTCCTCGCTCAGCTTCTCCAGGGCGGACAGCAGGGCCGCGCGGCGCTCCGTCTCCAGGGTCGCCACCGCCGGGTCCGCCGCTTCCGGTATCAGCGGCTCGGCCTCCACGAACGCCGCCTCGCGGCCGGCGAGCGTGCGCTGGCGGGCCGCCGTACGCACTGTGTTCCTCGTCTCATTGGTCACGATCGACAGCAGCCACGGCCTGAACGACGCGCCGTCCTTGAACCGGCCCAGCGCGCAGTACGCCTTGACGAAGGCCTGCTGCACCACGTCCTCCGCGTCCGCACCCGCCCCCAGTGCCGCGGCCGCCCGCAGCGCGATGCCCGTGTGGGCGCGCACCAGCTCCGCGTACGCCTCCGGCTCCCCGGCGCGTACCCGTGCGATCACCGCGGCCTCATCGACGATGCGGCCCCCCTCCCGCGTTCTCACACCCTTGTTACACCGCAGGAGACGGATCGGTTCCCATCTGTTTCCGACCGGTCCCGGATCGGGGGCCGACACCTGAGAGAATGGTGAGCATGGCCTCTGATCGTCCCCGCGTGCTCTCCGGAATCCAGCCCACCGCAGGCTCGTTCCACCTCGGCAACTACCTCGGCGCCGTCCGCCAGTGGGTGGCCCTGCAGGAGTCCCACGACGCGTTCTACATGGTCGTCGACCTGCACGCGATCACGATTCCGCAGGACCCGGCGGAGCTGCGGGCGAACACCCGCCTGGCCGCCGCCCAGCTGCTGGCCGCCGGCCTCGACCCCGAGCGCTGCACGCTGTTCGTCCAGAGCCATGTCCCCGAGCACGCCCAGCTCGCCTGGGTCATGAACTGCTTCACCGGCTTCGGTGAGGCCTCCCGTATGACCCAGTTCAAGGACAAGTCCGCCAAGCAGGGCGCGGAGCGGGCCTCCGTCGGCCTCTTCACCTACCCGATCCTCCAGGTCGCGGACATCCTGCTCTACCAGGCCAACGAGGTCCCGGTCGGCGAGGACCAGCGCCAGCACATCGAGCTCACCCGCGACCTCGCCACGCGCTTCAACGGCCGTTTCGGCGAGACCTTCACGCTTCCGAAGCCGTACATCCTCAAGGAGACGGCGAAGATCTACGACCTTCAGGACCCGTCGATCAAGATGAGCAAGTCGGCGTCCACGCCGAAGGGCCTGATCAACCTCCTCGACGAGCCGAAGACCACCGCCAAGAAGGTCAAGAGCGCGGTCACCGACACCGACACCGTCATCCGCTTCGACGCCGAGAACAAGCCCGGTGTCAGCAACCTGCTCGGCATCTACTCGACCCTGACGGGTACGGGAATCGCGGAACTGGAGCAGAAGTACGAGGGCAAGGGCTACGGTGCGCTCAAGACGGACCTCGCCGAGGTCATGGTCGAGTTCGTGACGCCGTTCCGGGAGCGCACCCAGCAGTATCTGGACGACCCGGAGACGCTGGACTCGATCCTGGCCAAGGGTGCCGAGAAGGCGCGCGCGGTGGCCGCGGAGACGCTGGCACAGGCCTATGACCGGGTCGGCTTTCTGCCCGCCAAGCACTGAGGCGTAGGCCCGCACACACGTACCACTGGACAGAGCGCTGCACATCACTACGGTTGCGCCTGCCCACAACACAGCCGTGGCCGTACAGTCGATAGCCGTACGGCCGGGACGAACCCGACAGGAAGACAGGGAGACGACGTGGGGACCGTAACGATCGGCGTGTCGATCGCGGTCCCGGAGCCTCACGGCAGCCTGCTCCAACAGCTGCGCGCGGGCTTCGGTGACGCCGCGGCTCACGGTATCCCCACGCATGTCACGCTGGTGCCGCCGACCGAGGTCGAGGACACCGCGCTCCCGGCCATCGAGGCGCATCTGACCGAGGTCGCCGCGGCGGGCCGGCCGTTCCCGATGAAGCTGTCCGGCACGGGTACCTTCCGGCCCGTGTCGCCGGTGGTGTTCGTCCAGGTCGCGGAGGGCGCCGAGGCCTGCACCTGGCTGCAGAAGCAGGTGCGTGACGCGTCCGGGCCGGTGGCGCGTGAGCTGCAGTTCCCGTACCACCCGCATGTGACCGTCGCCCACGGCATCGACGACGAGGCGATGGACCGGGCCTACGAAGAGCTCGGTGACTTCACCGCCGAGTGGCCCTGCACGGGCTTCGCTCTGTATGAGCAGGGCGCCGACGGAGTGTGGCGCAAGCTGCGCACGTACGCCTTCGGGGGAGCCGTCGTGCCGCCGCAGGGCTCGGCGCCCGCGGAGTCGCGCAGTTTCCCGCGCCCCTGAAGGGGCGCGTCCACCGCGCCGGGGCTCAGATCGGCAGCCTTCGGAACAGCTCTCGCGGTACGTGCCGCAGGGCCGACATCACCACGCGCAGCACCCCCGGCACCCACACCGTCTCCGAGCGGCGCCGCAGACCCAGTTCGATCGCCGTCGCCACCGCCTCCGGTGTCGTCGCCAGTGGTGCCTCCGGCAGGCCCGCCGTCATCTTCGACCGCACGAACCCGGGGCGTACGACCATGACGTGCACGCCGGTGCCGTGCAGCGCGTCGCCCAGGCCCTGGGTGAAGGCGTCGAGGCCGGCCTTGCTGGAGCCGTAGATGAAGTTCGAGCGACGGGCGCGTTCGCCGGCGACCGAGGAGAGGACCACCAGGGAGCCGTGGCCCTGGGCCTGCAACGCGCGCGCGGAGACCAGCGCGGCCGACACCCCGCCCGTGTAGTTGGTCTGCGCGACCCGCACCGCGCTCGACGGCTCGCGCTCGTCGTGCGCCTGGTCGCCGAGGATCCCGAAGGCGAGCAGCACCATGTCGATGTCGCCCTCCGCGAAGACCTTGCCGAGGACCGTCTCGTGGGACTCGGGGGCGAGCGCGTCGAAGGCGACGGTGTGTACGTCGGCCCCCAGTGCGCGCAGCTCGGCCGCGGACCGTTCCAGCGCGGGGGAGGGGCGGCCCGCCAGCCACACCGTGCGGCAGCGGCGGGCGACGAGGCGGCGCGCGGTGGCCAGCGCGATCTCGGACGTGCCGCCGAGGACGAGCAGGGACTGGGGGATGCCGAAGGCGTCCTTCACGACAGCAGCTCCTAGAGGTTGCCTGGGGTGAGCGGAAGTTGCCGGGATGGCTAGAGGGAGAGACGGCGCGACAGGTCCGAGACGAACACCGCGCGCGGGTCCAGCTCGGCGCGCAGCGCCCGGAAGTCGTCGAGGCGCGGGTACATCGCCGCGAGCAGCTCGGGCCGCAGCCGGGAGTCTTTGGCGAGGTAGACGCGGCCCCCGGCGGCGGCCACCTCCTCGTCCAGTTCGTCCAGGAGGGTGCCGAGGCCCGGCAGGCCCGCCGGGATGTCGAGGGCGAGCGTCCAGCCGGGCACCGGGAAGGAGAGCCAGCCCGGGTCGGCGTCGCCGAAGCGCTTGAGGACGGCCAGGAAGGAGGGGCAGCGGCGCTCCGAGACGCGGCGCACGATCCGGCGCAGGGTCTCCTCCTGGCCGTACCCGACGACGAACTGGTACTGCACGAGGCCGCCGCGGCCGTAGACGCGGTTCCAGTGGGGCACGCCGTCCAGGGGGTGGAAGAAGGCGGAGATGCTCTGGAGCTGCCCGGTACGCGCGCGTGGCGCCTTGCGGTACCAGAGCTCGTTGAACAGGCCCACGGTCGTCCGGGTGAGCAGGCCCTCCGGGAGGTGGGCGGGCATCGCCGGGAGCCGGGAGGTGCGGAGGGCCAACGGCTCTCTGCGCGCGCGGGTGCCGAGCGCCTCCAAGGGCGCGTGGTTGCCGCGGGTCAGCACCGCGCGCCCCGTCGCCGCACCGCGCGCGAGCAGGTCGATCCAGGCGACCGAGTAGCGGTACCGGTCGTCGGAGGCCGACAGACGGGCCATCAGGTCGTCCAGATCCCGGGCCCGTTCGGTGTCCACCGACATCAGCGCCGTCTCGACCGGCTGGAGCTGGACCGTCGCGGTCAGGACCACGCCCGTCAGACCCATGCCGCCCGTGGTCGCGTCGAACAGGGGCGTGCCGCGGCTCACCGTGCGGACCTCGCCGTCGGCGGTGAGGAGCTCGAAGGACAGGACGTGCCGGGAGAAGGCACCGCAGACGTGGTGGTTCTTGCCGTGGATGTCGGCGCCGATCGCTCCGCCGACCGTGACCTGGCGGGTGCCGGGCGTCACCGGTACGAACCAGCCCAGCGGCAGCAGCACCCGCATCAGCCGGTGCAGGGAGACGCCCGCGTCGCACAGCACGATGCCGTCGGCGGCGTCGATCACGTGGACGCGGTCCAGGCCCGTCATGTCGAGGACCGCTCCGCCGGCGTTCTGCGCGGCGTCCCCGTACGCCCGACCCAGGCCTCTGGCGATGCCTCCACGGGGTCCGCAGCCCCGGACGGCGGCCGCGGCCTCCTCGTAGGTCCGTGGGCGGATCAGGCGGGCCGTGGTGGGTGCCGTGCGGCCCCATCCCGTGACGGAAACGGTCTCGGCAGACATATAGATGACCGTATCGCCCTTAAGTGGGCGATTGATTCCTAAACCTCCCGGGACATTCGTCCTCTCCCCGAAATGGGTGATTAATGGGATGTCGCTCAATATTGCCGGAGTTATCGCGGTGCTGACGTGAACAGTGACTCCCCATGGACCGATTCGACGACCGCGACCGTCCCGACGCCCTCGACGGCATGGATCACCGCATCCTCGCGGCGTTCCGGGCGTGCGGTGCCGACCCGCGCGTCGGCGGTGCCGCGCGTGGCCTGTCCTGGGCCGGCGAGCACGGGGCGCTGTGGCTCGCGGTGGGTCTCGCGGGGGCCGCGGTGGACGGTGCGCGGCGCGGCGCCTGGCTGCGCGGAACAGCGCTCGTCGCCGGCGCGCACGTCCTCAGCATGGGCGTGAAAAGGGTGGTGCGGCGCCCGCGCCCCGCGCACGTCGAACCCCTCGTGGGCACCGCCGGCCGACACTCCTTCCCGAGCTCGCACGCGACCTCCGCGACCGCCGCCGCGGTCGCCTTCGGCGTCCTGGGGGCACGCGCCCTCCCGCCGCTCGCCGCCGCGATGTGCCTCTCACGTCTGGTCGTCGGAGTCCACCACCCCTCGGACGTCGCGGCGGGCGCGGCACTGGGAGCGCTCACGGCACGCGCCGGAGCGCGCTGGATGCGAGGCGGCGCGTGTGACTGAGACAGCGCCCCTCACCGACAGCGCGCCCTCCAAGAGCCCGGCGCTTCTGGAACAGCGCACGCCTCCACGCCACACCCCACCACCCCGCGACGGCTCCCTCCTGGGCGGCCTCGTCAGGACCGCGCGCCCCAAGCAGTGGGTCAAGAACATCCTTGTCATCGCCGCCCCGGCCGCGGCGGGGCAGCTCTTCACCGCACACGCCCTCACCCGACTCGCCCTCGTCTTCGCGCTGTTCACGGCCTGCGCCGCCGCCGTCTACCTGATCAACGACGCCCGCGACGCCGAGGCCGACCGCGCCCACCCCACCAAACGCCACCGCCCGGTCGCCGCCGGACGGGTCCCCGTGCCCCTCGCGTACGCCGTCGGAGGCGTCCTCGCCGCCCTCGCGCTCGCCGGAGCCGTCTGGCTCACCCCGCCCCTCGTCCCGGCCCTGCTGGCCGCCTACCTGGGTATGCAACTGGCCTACTGCGTCAGCCTTAAGCACGTCCTCGTCGTCGACCTCGTCCTGGTCGCGACCGGGTTCCTGATGCGGGCCATGGTCGGCGGGCTCGCGCTGGGCATCCCGCTGTCACGCTGGTTCCTGATCACGACCGGCTTCGGGGCCCTGTTCATGGTGGCGGCCAAGCGCTACTCGGAAGCGGTGCAGATGGCCGGGGAAGCGGGCGCCACGCGCGCGTTGCTGACCGAGTACACCACCGGATACCTGCGGTTCGTCTGGCAGTTGGCGGCGGGGGTCGCCGTCCTCGGGTACTGCCTGTGGGCGCTGGAGGAAGGCGGCACACACAGCAGTGTGCTGCCCTGGCGTCAGCTGTCCGTGGTCGCCTTCATCCTCGCCGTCCTGCGCTACGCCGTCTTCGCCGACCGCGGCACGGCGGGCGAACCCGAGGAGGTCGTCCTGGGCGACCGTGCCCTCGCCCTCATCGGCCTGGTGTGGCTCGCGATGTACGGGCTGGCGGTGACCCCTTGGTAGACGTCCGCGGAGAACTCCTCGGCATCGGCACCGCATCCGCCACTGTCCTGCGCTTTCGGGGTACTCGCACATGGGTGTTCCGCACCGAGGGGAGAGTCGGATCATGGACTGGCTGAAGAAACTCCCTGTGGTCGGGCCGGCGGTGGCCCGGCTGATGGCCACGCACGCGTGGCGGTCGTACGAGCGCCTGGACCGGGTCAAGTGGGCCCGGCTGGCCGCCGCGATGACGTTCATCAGCTTCATCGCTCTGTTCCCCCTGCTGACGGTGGCCGCCGCGGTCGCCGCCGCGACCCTCAGCACGGCGCAGCAGAAGGAACTGCAGGACAAGCTCGCCGACCAGGTGCCCGGCATCTCCGACCAGCTGGACATCGAGAGCCTGGTCGCGAACGCCGGCACCATCGGCCTCATCGCCGGCGCCGTCCTGCTGTTCACCGGCATCGGCTGGGTCGGCAACGTGCGCGAGTGTCTGCGCGCGGTGTGGGAGCTGCCGGACGAGGAGGGGAACCCGCTCCTGCGCAAGGGAAAGGACACGGGCGTGCTGTTCGGTCTCGGCGGCGCCCTGCTCGTCACGATCGCCGCGTCCGCCGTGGGCTCCGCCATGGTCGGCTGGATCAGCGACGAGATCGGCATCGACCGGGAGGGCTGGGGCGCGGTCCTGCTGCGGACCGCCGCGTTCCTGATCGCCGTACTCGCCGACTTCCTGCTGCTGCTCTACGTCCTCACCCTGCTGCCCGGCGTCCAGCCGACGCGCCGTCGGCTGCTGGTGGCGGCGCTGATCGGCGCGGTCGGGTTCGAACTGCTGAAGCTGCTGCTCAGCGGCTATATGCAGGGCGTGGCGTCGAAGAGCATGTACGGCGCCTTCGGCGTTCCCATCGCGCTGCTGCTGTGGATCAACTTCACGTCGAAGCTGGTGCTGTTCTGCGCCGCCTGGACGGCGACGCAGAGCAAGGAGGACGCGGACGTCAGTGCCGCCGACGTACCAGATCCGGCAGTGGCCACCGGCGGTTGACGAGGAACGCGCCCGCCGCCAGCAGCACCAGCACCCCACCGGCGATCGCCAGCGCGATACCGATGCCGCCCGAGCCGTGCTCGACGGCGGCTGCCATCGGCTTGCCGGAAGCCGGACCCGAAGGCGAGGCGGACGCCCCGCCCGCCTGGCCGCTGTCGTTCGCCCCGGCCGGGGCACTCGCCTCCGCGCCCTTCGGCGGCACCAGCTCACCCACCGGCTCGACCTTGCCCGCGGCCTTGAAGCCCCAGTCGAAGAGCTTGGCGGTCTCCTTGTAGACCTCGTTGTGCTCGTTCTTCTCCGGGTTCATGACCGTGACCAGCAGCACCTTGCCGCCCTGCTCGACGACGCCGGTGAAGGTGGCGCCGGCGTTGGTGGTGTTGCCGTTCTTCACGCCCGCGATGCCCGGGTAGACATCGACGTCGGAGTCGCCGGACAGCAGCCGGTTGGTGTTCTGGATCTCGAAGGACCCGCGGACCTTCTTGCCCTTCTTGTTCTTCTTGGTCTCGCCGGGGAACTTCGCGCTGACGGTCGAGGAGTACTCGCGGAAGTCCTTCTTCTGCAGCCCGGAGCGGGCGAACAGCGTCAGGTCGTACGCGCTCGACACCTGCCTCGGGGCGTCGTAGCCGTCCGGGCTGACCACGTTCGTGTCGAGGGCCTGGAGCTCCTCGGCGTGCTCGTTCATCTCCGCGACGGTGTTCTTCACGCCGCCGTTCATCGCGGACAGCACATGCACCGCGTCGTTGCCCGAGCGCAGGAAGACACCGAGCCACAGATCGTGGACCGTGTACGTCTCGTCCTCCTTTATCCCGACCATGCTGGAGCCGGCGCCGACGTCCGCCAGGTCCGCGGGGACGACCTTGTGCTCGGTGGTGCTGGGGAACTTCGGCAGGAGGGTGTCGGCGAACAGCATCTTCAGGGTGCTCGCCGGGGCCAGCCGCCAGTGCGCGTTGTGCGCGGCCAGCACGTCGCCGGACTCCGCGTCGGCCACGATCCACGACCGCGCGCTGATGTCCTTCGGCAGCACCGGCACCCCGCTCGCCAGATTGACCTGCGTTCCGGCCTGCCCGAGCCGGGCGCCGCCGACGGTCGACATCTTCGCGGGGGGAGTGGCCGACGGACTGGCCGAGGAAGAGGCCGAGGCGGACGGCTTCGGACCGGGGGCCGCGAAGGCGGGCGCGGTGGCCAGTGCGAAGGACGTCAGGGCGGCGGAAGTGACCAGCAGGGCGCGCCTGGCGGTCTTCTGAGGTGCGGACACGGTCGGAAACGTACATGCCGGGGGCTGGGAAGTCCCGCCGCCCGCCCCACCCCGGACGCGGAACCGGACACCCGGCGGAGATACTGGGCGTATGAAGCTCAGCCGCCCCGTCTCCTGGTTCCTGCTCGCCTTCGGGGTGTGGAGCTGGATCATCTGGATCACTTTCGTCAAGAATCTCGTCAAGGACGGCAGCGGGCTGGCGTTCGACGACGCGGGCGACCCGACCGCGTACTTCTGGGTGCACCTGCTGCTCGCCGTCGTTTCCTTCGTATTGGGGACGGTCGTCGGGGCCATCGGGTTGCGTGGAGTGCGCGCACTGCGCCAGACGTCATAAAGAGAACTGAGGGATACGACTCCGTGGTCATCGTCTTCGCGCTGCTCGCCCTGGGCGTCCTGGTGACGGGCAACTGGTACCTGTGGCGCCGGTTGTTCCGCGACACCACCGAGCGCCCCGGCTGGGTGCGCCGCGCGGGTGCCGCGCTGATCGCCGGCGGCTGGCTGATGGCGGTCGGCGCCCTCGTGGGCGAGCGCACCGGCGCGCCCTTCTGGCTGCAACGCGTGCTGGCGTGGCCCGGTTTCCTGTGGCTCGCGCTGTCGATCTACCTGCTGCTCGGTGCGGTGGCGGGTGAGGTCGTACGGCCGCTGCTGCGACGTTTCCTCGAACGGCGGGACCGGCGACGGGCGCCGGCCGAGGCCCTCCTGCCGCGGCCGGAAGCCGTACCGCAGCCGGAATCCGTCCCGGCGGGCGCGCCGCCCGAGGAGTCACGCAAGGCCGGGCCGCAGCCGCCCGCCGCGGAAGCGGCCCCGGACGCAGGCGCGGAAAAAGCCCCGGAAACCGAGCCGGAATCCGCCCCTGACGCCGCCGCGGGAACGCCGCTTCCCTCCCGCCGTCTCTTCGTCTCCCGTGTCGCCGCCGGTGCCGCGGCCGCCGCGGCGATCGGGACCGTCGGGTACGGCACGTACGGCGTCCTGCGCGGCCCGAAGGTCAAGCGGGTCACCGTGCCGCTGGCCAAGCTGCCGCGCGCGGCGCACGGTTACCGCATCGCCGTCGTCAGCGACATCCACCTCGGTCCGGTCCTCGGCCGCGGTTTCGCGCAGACGGTCGTCGACACGATCAACTCCACGCAGCCCGACCTGATCGCGGTCGTCGGCGACCTGGTGGACGGCAGCGTGAAGGACCTCGGCCCCGCGGCGGCGCCCCTGGCCCGACTCCGGGCGAAGCACGGCACGTTCTTCGTCACCGGCAACCACGAGTACTTCTCCGGCGCCGAGCAGTGGGTGCGGGAGGTACGGCGGCTCGGTATGCGCCCGCTGGAGAACGACCGTACGGAACTGCCGTACTTCGACCTCGCCGGCGTCAACGACATCGCGGGCGAGAGCGAGGGCCAGGGCCCCGACTTCACCAAGGCGCTCGGCGACCGCGACAGGGCACGCGCGTGCGTGCTCCTCGCCCACCAGCCCATCCAGATCCACGACGCCGTCGACCACGGCGTGGACCTCCAGCTCTCCGGCCACACCCACGGTGGCCAGCTCTGGCCCGGCAACCTCGTCGCCGAGCTCGCGAACCCGACCGTCGCCGGGCTGGAACGGTACGGCGACACCCAGCTCTACGTCAGCCGGGGTGCCGGCGCCTGGGGGCCGCCGACCCGGGTGGGCGCCCCGTCGGACATCACGGTGATCGAACTGGCGTCGCGGCAAGCCTGAGAAGCAGGCCCGGTGACCCCTCCCGGCGGATGCTGTGAGGGCCCTGTGAAACCCGGCGGTAACACCTTGCGGCAATGACTTTCTCAACTCTCAAGATCCCTCTTCCGCGAGCTGAAACGCGTGTGGTTAGGTGAGCCGCGCCGCCAGGGGAGGCGGCGCTTGCGCTGGGGGCCGAGAGGGCCCCGGGGAGGGCACCGATGCGATCGGTTCGCATACGGATTCTCGCGACGCTGCTGGTGTTGGCGGCCGTCGGAGTGGGCGGCTGGCAGCTGATGCCGTCGCAGGAGGATTCGGGCAAGACCATCAAGGTGGGCACGTCGGACGTCGTCACGTCACTCGACCCGGCCGGCGCCTACGACGCCGGGTCCTGGGCCCTGTTCAGCAACGTCTTCCAGTCCCTGCTGACCTTCGACGCGGGCGGCGCGAAGCCCGTGCCCGACGCGGCGAAGAGCTGTGCGTTCGCCGGCGGCGACCTGCGCACCTACCGGTGCACACTGCGGGAGGGGCTCGCCTTCCCGAGCGGGCGCGCGATGACCGGCGAGGACGTGAAGTACTCCTTCGACCGCGTCAAGAAGATCAAGTCGGACGTCGGCCCCTCCGCGCTGTTGGACACCCTCAAGTCGGTGTCCGCGAGCGGCCTGACCGTCACCTTCCAGCTGTCCACCCCGGACGCCACCTTCCCGTTCAAGGTGGCCACCGGAGCCGGCTCGATCGTCGACCGCACCAAGTACCCGGCCGACGGCCTGCGCACCGACAACGGCGTGGACGGCACCGGCCCGTACGAGCTGACGGCGTATACGAAGGACAAGAAGGCGGACCTCTCGCCCAACGAGCGCTACGAGGGCGCGGTCAAGGACGCCGGACGCCCCGTCGAACTGCGCTACTACAAGGACGCCGACGCCCTCGACAGCGCCTGGGAGAAGAAGCAGGTCGACGCCGCCACCCGGCAGCTGCCGCCCAAGACGCTCGCCGAGCTGAACCCGAGCGACCCGACCATGCGGGTCTCCGAGGCCGACAGCTCCGAGGTCCGCAACCTCTACCTCAACACCCGCGCCTCCTCGCCGCTGCGCGACACCAAGGTCCGCCAGGCGATGGCCTGGCTGATCGACCGTGAGCGGCTGGCGGCCACGGTGTACGAGGGGACCGTGGACCCGCTGTACTCGCTGATCCCGACGGGCATCACCGGCCACACCACGGCGTTCTTCGACGCCTACCCGAAACAGAGCGCCCAGAAGGCCCGCGCCCTGCTCGCCGAGGCCGGGGTGAGCCTGCCGGTCCGCTTCACCTACGGCTACGGCATCGGCCGCGCCTCCGCCGCCCAGGAGGCGAAGGAGATCAAGCGGCAGCTGGAGGCGAGCGGTCTGTTCAAGGTGACCGTCAAGGGTTACGAGTGGACCGACTTCCAGAAGCGCTGGGTCGGCGGCAAGCTCGACGCGTACGCGGTCGGCTGGGTCGCGGACTACCCCGACCCGGACACCTACGGCGGCCCGCTCGTCGGCACCGACGCAACCATGAGCACCGGCTACAGCAGCGGCCGGGTCGACGATCTGATTCAGGCCAGTCAGCGGTTCGAGGACCGCGGTGACGCCACGGACGACTTCCGGTCGCTGCAGGACGCCGTCGCCCGGGATGTTCCGGTCATTCCGCTCTGGCAGGCCAAGGAGTACGTGGTGACCAGCGAGGACGTCGGCGGTGGCCAGTATCTTTCGGACGGCACCGGTGTCTTCCGGCTCTGGCGGCTCAACTGGATCTGACGCGATCTCGCGGCTTTGACATTCGCCGGTGTGACGCGGGGTAACACCCCTACGCAGCACCATGTGACGGAGGTGTGGGCGGGGTGAGGAGCAAACGTGTCGAGACGCAACTCCTTCCGGCTGCCCCGGCACCCGGCTTCCGTCGGTCTCGCCCGGCGCCGGGTGCGGGACCATCTCACCGACTGGGGGCACGGGACCGACGACGCGGCGCTGGCGGACGCCGTACTGCTGGTGTCCGAGCTGGCGACGAACGTCGTACGCCACGGGCCTTTGCTGGAACGCGAGTTCGAGGTGGCGGTGACCGCGCTCGCCGACGGCTCCTGCCTCATAGAGGTCTCCGACGAAGGCCAGATGGAGCCCCGGCTCAGGGTGGTCGGGGAGTGGGAGGAGACCGGCCGCGGGCTGCATCTCGTGGAGACCGTCGCCGCCGCGTGGGGGGTGTGGAGCCGAGGGCGGCACGGCAAGACCGTGTGGGCCCTCGTGCCGGCGAACACCTGACTACGTGCGGGCCGGCAGGATGACCGTCACCGTCAGCCCCTCGCCGGGAGCCGTCCGCACCGCCACCCGCCCGCCGTGCGCCTGGACGACCCCCTGCACGATCGCCATGCCGAGCCCGCTCCCCGCGCCCCCGCCGGCCCGGAAGAACCGGTCGAAGATACGCGCCGCGTCCTCGTCGCGGAGCCCGGGACCCTCGTCCTCGACACACAGCCGTACGACCCCGTCGGACCGCTCCACCCCCAGCCGCACCGGCACGTCGGCGGGCGTGTGGGTGCGCACATTGCCCACCAGGTTGCCCAGCACCTGCCGCAGCCCCGACTCGTCGGCGCGCACCAGCAGCGCGCCCTCGGCGCCGACGCTGACCGGCCGGTCCGGCTGCTGCACCCGCAGGTCCTCGGCGGCGTCCCGCACCAGACGGCTCAGATCGACATTGCGGAACCGCAGTTCGGGCTGCTGGTCCAGGCGGGCGAGCGTGAGCAGCTCGTCCACCAGCCGCCCCATCCGGTCCGCCTCCGCCATCACCCGCGCCCAGGCCCGCTTGCGCTCGGCCTCCTCCCGCAGCATGCCCTTGTCGTACAGCTGGAGATAGCCGCGTATCGCCGACAGCGGGGTGCGCAGCTCGTGCGAGGCGTCGGCGACGAACCGGCGCAGCTGGGTCGCGCTGCGCTCGCGCGTGCGGTACGCCGACTCCACCTGCTGGAGCATGGAGTTGAGGGCGACACGCAGCTGCTCGACCTCCAGCGTGGCCTCCCGGCTGGACGGCACCCGCCGGGTCAGATCCCCCTCGGCGATCGCCGACGACGTCTCCACCATGTCCTCCAGCGGCCGCATCCGGCGCCGCACGCTGAACATCGTCAGACAGGCCAGCAGCGCCAGCAGCAGGGTGCCTATGGCGAGATCGAGCTTGACGGCCTTGGCGACACCTCTGTGGACGGCCTCGGTGGAGGTGGCGAGCAGGACGTACGTGCCGTCGGCGAGGCGGGTCGCGGTCGCCCGGTAGGCGTCGCCGCCCACCCGGATGTCGTGCGGTTCGGTGTCGTTGGCCAGCACGCGCGGATCGCCCACGGCGGCCGCGAAGTCCCGCTGGACCTCGCTCGGCGAGTATCCGGCCAGGGAGAGCGTGCCGCCCCGCTCGTCGACGAGCGCGAGGAGCTCGTCCGGCCGGGTCTCCTCCACGTTCTGCCGCATGAACTGCTCGCGCACGATCGCCAGGTCGGTGAGGCCCTCGATCATCTCCAGCGTGAGCTGGGAACCGCCCAGCGACTTCCGCGTCTGGTCGAGTTCGCCGTCGATCTGGTCGAGCAGGTAGTACCGCATGCCCATCACGCTCACCGCGGTCGCCGCGACGATGCCGAGCGCCAGCAGCGCCACGTTCGCCAGCGTCAGCCGGGCGCGCAGCGAGTGCCGGGACAGGGTGCGGGGAAACCTCATGCGAGCCCGTATCCGACACCGCGCCGGGTCGTGATGACCGGCGGCCCCAGCGCGTCCAGCTTGCGCCGCAGATAGCTGATGTAGGTCTCCACGATCGTCGACTCGGGCGGGGTGTGCTCGTACTGCCAGACGTGGCGCAGGAGTTGCTCCTTCGGCACGATCCGCCCTCCGTTGCGCACCAGGAAGCGCAGCAGCGCGTACTCGGTGGGGGTCAGCTCGACGGACCGTCCCGCGCGGTGCACGCTGTACGTCGTCTCGTCCAGCTCCAGATCGCCGTACGTCAGCGGCGGCCGCTGCGGCAGCACGTCGGCGTGGCGCGTCCGCCGCAGCACCGCGGTGACACGGGCGATGACCTCGTCGATGTTGAACGGCTTGGTGATGTAGTCGTCGCCGAAGCCGAGGGCGCCGACGATGTCACCGGGCGAGTCGCGCGCGGTGAGGAACACCAGCGCCATGTCGGGGCGCTCGGCGCGCAGCCGGCGTCCCAGGGCGCGTCCGTCGCCGTCGGGCAGCATGACGTCGAGCAGCGCCACGTCGGGCCGGGTGCGCTCGGTGAGCGCCAGGGCCTCGCGGACGGTGCCCGCGATCATCACCTCGAACCGGTGGTAGCGCAGGGCGATGGCGAGGACGTCCGCGATGCTCTCCTCGTCCTCCACCACCAGCACGGTGCCTGGGGCCGTCGTCATGCCCCCAGTATCGGTGCGGCCACTGACAGCCGGGCCGGTTCGGTGCTTTGGAGTTCCTTGAGAGTCCCTCGTATCCGGTGTCCACGCGCACGTGCCGGCACCAGTCTTGTTGCCCAGGACCTGGGGGACCAACCGACCGACACATAGGGAGAGTTGATCGTGGCGGCATTGGCACGGTGGTGCTATCGGCACCGGCTGGTGGTCCTGTTGCTGTGGGTGGGGACGGTGTTCGGTGTGGGCTTCGCGGGTTCCGCCGCGGGCACGGACTACGCGAACACGTTCTCCCTCCCGAACACGGACTCCACGCGCGCGTACGACCTGATGGAGAAGGCCTTCCCGCAGAGCGCGGGCGACACCGACACGGTGGTGTGGAAGGTCGACGAGGGCTCCGTACGGGACGAGTCCGTACGGTCGCGGATCGAGCCCGCGCTGAAGGAGATCGGCGCGATGAAGGGGGTCGGCGAGGTCACCGACCCCTACGCGGCCGGCGGCGCGGCGCAGATCAGTGAGAACGGGCGGATCGCCTACGCCCAGGTCACCTTCGTCGAGCAGGCCAACGCCGTGCCCAAGGAGCTCGTCGAGGACGTCGTCGACACCGCGCAGGCGGCCGAACGCGACGGACTCCAGGTCGAGTTGGGCGGCCAGGCGATCACCCGGACCCAGGAGCCGCCGACCGGCATCGCCGAGATGGTCGGCATCGTCGCCGCGGCGGTCGTGCTCTTCCTGGCCTTCGGTTCGCTCTTCGCGATGCTGCTGCCCCTGGTGGTCGCCATCGCGGCCCTCGGCACCGGCCTGATGGCGACCTCGCTGCTCAGCCATGTCACCGACGTGCCCGAGGTCGCCCCGCTGCTCGGCTCGCTGATCGGTCTCGGCGTCGGCATCGACTACGCCCTGTTCATCGTGACCCGGCACCGCCGCGGCATCCTGCGCGGCATGAAGCCCGAGGAGTCGGCGGTCGTCGCGCTCAACACCTCCGGGCGCGCGGTGCTGTTCGCGGGCGGCACGGTGTGCATCGCGCTCGCCGGCATGCTCGTGATGAACATGCGGTTCCTGGACGGCGTGGTCATCGCGACCTCGCTGACGGTGGTGCTGAGCGTGCTGGCCGCGGTCACCCTGCTGCCCGCGCTCCTCGGCCTCCTCGGCATGCGCGTCCTCAGCCGCCGCCAGCGGCGCAAGCTGGCCGCGACGGGACCCGAGCCGGAGCTCACGAGCGGACTCGCGGCGCGCTGGTCGGCGTACGTCCAGAAGCGCCCGCGCGCGGTCGCCGGGCTCGCCCTCGTGGTCATGGTGATCCTGGCGCTGCCCGTGCTCTCCATCCGGCTCGGCGCCACCGACCAGGGCAACCATCAGGAGTCGACGACGACCCGGCAGGCCTACGACCTGCTCGCCGAGGGCTTCGGGCCCGGCTTCAACGGCCCGCTCCAGGTGGTCGTCTCCGAAGGCGACGCACAGGGACTGGTCACCCGTATCGAGTCCACCGAGGGCGTGGCCCAGGTGGCCGCCGTACCGCCCGCGAACGGTGTCACGCTGATCCAGGTCGTCCCGACGACCTCACCGCAGTCGGAGAAGACCGACCAGCTCATCGACCGGCTGCGCGACGACGTGATCCCCGCCTCCGGCGCCGAGGCCCATGTCGGCGGTGTCACGGCCGTCTTCAAGGACTTCGCGTCCGTGACCGGCGAGCGGCTGCCGTACTTCGTCGCGGCGATCATCTCGCTGGGCTTCCTGCTGCTGCTCGTGGCGTTCCGCTCGCTGGTGGTCCCGCTGACCGCCGCCCTGATGAACCTGATCGCGGCGGCCGCGTCCTTCGGCGTCCTGGTGGCGATCTTCCAGTGGGGCTGGGGGACGGAGCTCATCGGCATCGGCAAGGAGGGCCCGATCACGGCGTTCCTGCCGGTCATCATGCTCTCCCTGCTCTTCGGCCTCTCGATGGACTACCAGGTGTTCCTGGTGAGCCGGATGCACGAGGAGTGGGTGCACACGAAGGACAACGCGCGCGCGGTCCGGGTGGGCCTGGCGGAGACCAGCCGGGTCATCAACTGCGCCGCCCTGATCATGATCTGCGTCTTCTCCGCGTTCGTCCTCAGCGGCGACATGGAGGGTGCCATGGCGGGCATCGGCCTCGCGGCCGCGGTCGCCCTGGACGCGTTCATCCTGCGTACGGCGCTGGTGCCGGCCGCGATGCACCTGCTCGGCAAGTCCAACTGGTGGCTGCCGGAGGGGCTGGAGAGGCGGCTGCCGCATCTGGCGGTGGAGCCCAGGGAAGAGGCCGTCACGCAGGCTCCCGCCGAGGACGGCGGTCCGGCGTCCGTCGTCCACGGCATCGTGCGGGACACCGACGGCGAGCCGGTCGCGGGGGCGGCGGTGACACTGCTGTCGAGGGGCGGCCGCCAACTGGACCGGGTGGTTTCCCTGGCGGACGGCTCCTACATCGTGTCGGTGCCCGCCCCGGGCACGTATCTGCTGTCGGCCTCGGCGCCCTCGTACGGCTCGCGCGCGAGTCAGGTGGTGGTGAGCGAGGGGCCGCTGGTGTACGACGTGGAGCTGGTCGAGGGCGAGCTGGACTCGGTCAACTGACGCGGGGTTCCTGGGGCTTCCTGCCGGGGTCGGGCATCATCTTCGTCATCCCCGGCAGGAAGTCCGTGAACAGCTCGTGCACCTCGCGCACGAGCGGCCGCAGCACCCGGAACCGGGCGAGCGCGACCCCGCGCGCGGTGAGCCGGGCGCCGCGCTCGGCGAGCCGGTAGCTCCGCTCGCGCCCCTCGGTCCGGTCGAAGATCCAATAGAGCACGAGCCCCATCTGCGAGAGCCACATCAGCTCGGGCAGCACATCCCGCAGCTCCTCCGGCACCTTGGTCCTCGTACCGGCCAGCACGTCGCGGTGGACGCTGATGGCCTCCACGCGCGCGTGCTCCGACTCGGGGGAGAACGGGCTGAGCGGGCTGTCCGGGTCGGCGGCGTTCTTGAAGAACTGCACCGCGAACTCGTGGTACGGCGTGGCGATGTCCAGCCATGCCCGCAGCACACCGGCGAGCCGCGCCTCCAGGTCGCTCTCCCGCTCCAGGACCTCCCGGACCGCCACCTGGTGCTCGGCGGCGATCCGGTCGTAGAAGCCCTGGATCAGGTGCTCCTTGCCCTCGAAGTAGTAGTAGGCGTTCCCGACGGAGACTCCGGCCTCCTTGGCGATGGCCCGCATCGTCGTCTTGTCGTAGCCGCGTTCCTGGAACAGCCGCATGGCCGTCTCCAGGATCAGGGCGCGGGTCTGCTCGGACTTGCTGGGCGTACCGCCCTCTTCGCTGTTCGCGGGCACGACGCAGAGCCTAACCAGTGGGGCGGGTGCGCTCAGGGGCGGCGTCCCAGCTCCGGCCGCTTGGTGTAGTCCGTGAACCCGAGGACGTTGCCCCACGGATCGGCGATCTCGACGGTCCAGCCGGTGGCCGTGGAGAAGGGCCCGTCGAGCAGCTCGAGGTCCGCTTTGCGCAGCTCCCGTGCCGCCACGCGCGCGTCCGGCACCTCCAGCCACAGGCGCGGGCCGGGCCACGGCGGCGGACGGTGCCCGATCCCCTCCTCCTGCCGGAGCAGGATCCCCGGAATCTCGCCGCCGGCCTTCAGTACCGCGATCCCGGCCTCGTCGTGCCGGACCGCCACCGTGAACCCGGCGCGCTCGTAGAAGCCGACGGCCTCGCCGAGGTCACCCACGGGCAGCAGGACGTTGTCGAAACCGAGCAGCTCGTACGACTCTTCATCTGACATGCCATCAGATTAGGTGCGGGGCCGGCGATTGCCCCGCGGGCTGTCCGCGAGGTCACTCATTGGGCCGAGACGAGAGCCCTCGCGTCGGTACGCTGAGCCGTCTTCAGTGCCGTTGTGTGGCGAAGGGGGCGGGAATGGTTCCGGGAACAGAGGCCTTCCTCGACGAAGTCCGAGTGGCTTTCACGGACGTCGCCGGGAGACTGGGACTGAGCGGGCCCGGCGAGGGGGAGCGGGACCGGCACCTCGCCGTCGCGACGTACACGGGCTCCGGCGTGCGGTACCGGATCGTCCTCGGCCTGTGGGACGGCGACGTCGAGACACACGCCTGCCGCGAGACGGGGCTGACCGAGTGCAAGGTCGGCATCGGCAGGCTGGCGCTCGCCGCGGGAGTGGCCGACAGCCGGGTCTCCTTCGGCGCCCGCAGTCTGCGGCAGCTGAGGAAGTCGCTGGCCGGACAGGTCCGTTACGTCGAGCTGGTGCATCCGCTGGTCTCCGGGGAACCGGAGGCGGCCGTCGCGCTGATGCGGGCCGCGGGGGCGCGGGAGTGGAGCAGGCCTGCCCTGCGGTGACGCCGGGTCCGTTGTCAGTGGCGGGTCGTACTGTCGGCGGCATGGGAATCGTGATGTTCGTCGACGAGACGACAAGCGGGAGCCGTAGCGACGGCTGGGGCCTGGAGATCGCCGAGGAGCGGCTCAGTGTGCGGGAGTTGATCCGGCGCCGGGTCTTCCAGGAGGTCGCCGAGTACAACGCCCGTACGCCGGAGGTCTTCCAGGGCCTGGTCCAGCCCGAGGACACGGAGCGCGTGCTGAACGGCTACGCCCTGCGCACGCCCCGCCGGATAGACCCCGAGAAGCAGACCGACCTGGCGCTGAAGGCGTTCGCCGGGAACGGGTTCCTGGTGCTGGTCGGCGACCGCCAGGTCACCGAACTCGACGAGGAGATCGAGCTGGTGCTCGGCACGGAGGTCACGTTCCTGAAGCTCGTGGCGCTGGTGGGTGGCTGATGACGGGGAACGTCCAGACGTACAAGGACCTGATCCGCAAGCGCTCCGCCGACGGGGAGCCCGAGGCGCTCGCCCACGACCTGCTCAAGGCCGCCGCCGTCAACAACGGCAACTGGACCGGGCTGTGGAGCGGGGTCCTGGACCGGCTGTGCGAACTGCCGCCCGAGACACGGGCACGGGTCGCCGACGGCCTGGTGACGCAGTACCACTCGCAGGAGGCCGGCCCGGTCGCCCGGGGCAACGCCCTGACGCTGCTCGGAATCGTCTCCCACGGACTGGAGCCCGACGATCGGCTCACCGCCCAGCGCCTGAAGCAGCTCGACGACCTCTCCCGGCAGCACTCCTTCTGGTACGGATCGCGCTACGAGGGCCTGGTCGAGGCCGAGCTGGCCGCGGGCCGCCCGCTCGCGCCCGCCGTGGTGGCCGTCTTCCGGCGTACGGCCGCCAGCCCCACATACCAGGACGCCACCCTGAACCGCGTGGTCAGGCAGCTCACCCACCCCGCCCTCAACGTCGGCGAGGAATGGGCCGAACAGGCACTGAGGGACGCCGGGGACGACGCCGACTGGCAGGCCCTGCTCGCCCACATCGCCACCGCCACCAGCGCCAGGCCCACCGCGAAGTGGGACGCACCGGCCCGCGCGCTCGTCGACACCCTCGGCGCCGACCGCGTCCGCGAGACGGCCCTGACCTGGCTCGCCCTCGTCGGCCGCCCCCGTACCTTCCCCCTGACGGGCTCGGACTACGGACCGGACGTCAACGCCGCCTACGACCCCTACAACGCAGACGCCCTCCGAGGGGTGGCCTGGCTGCTCTCCCTGCTCCCGCCCCACCCGGACACGGCCCGCGCCCTCGGCGCCCTCGTCGAGACCTCCCTCAAGAAGGTCGCGGGCCTCGGGCCACGCAACCCCAAGGTCGCCAACGCCGGCGTCACCGCCCTCGCCCGCATCGACAGCGAGGCCGCCCTCGCCGAACTGGCCCGGCTCGCCACCCGCGTCACCTTCAAGGGCACGCTCAAGCTGCTCGACGGGGCCCTGGACGCACGGGCCGAGGCGATGGGCCTCAGCCGCGAGGAGATCGAGGAACTCGCGGTCCCCGCCTACGGACTGACGGAGGTGGGACGGGCCGAGCACCGGCTCGGGGACGTCACGGGCCTGGTCGAGGTCCACGGCACCAAGGCGGTGCTGAGCTGGCGCAACGCGACCGGCAAGGCCGTCAGGAGCGTGCCCGCCGCCGTCCGCCGGGACCACGCCGACGACCTCAAGGACCTCAAGGCGGCCGTCAAGGACATCGACAAGATGCTCTCGGCCCAGAGCGAGCGCCTGGACCGTCAGTTCCTGGCCCGCCGCACCTGGCCCTACACCGCCTGGCGCGAGCGCTGCCTCGACCACCCGCTGGTGGGCACCCTCGCCCGCCGCCTCCTGTGGAAGGTGGACGGCAGGACCGTCGGGTACGCCGAGGGCGCCCTGCGCACCCTCACGGACGACCCGGTGGACAGCGGCACCGAGGTCTCCCTCTGGCACCCGGTGGACCACGAACCCGCCGAGATCGTCGCCTGGCGCGACTGGCTGGAACGGCACGGCATCACCCAGCCGTTCAAGCAGGCCCACCGCGAGGTGTACCTGCTGACGGACGCCGAACGCGCGACGGGCACCTACTCCAACCGCTTCGCCGCGCACTTCCTGCGCCAGCACCAGTTCCACTCGCTGGCGGCGATCCGCGGCTGGCGCAACAAACTCCGCCTCAGCGTCGACGACGAGGTGCCGCCGGCCGTCCGCGAGCTGCCCCAGTGGGGTCTGCGCGCCGAGTACTGGATCGAGGGCGACGGCGGCGAGCACTACGAGGACATCACCGAGTCCGGCAGCTTCCTGCGCCTGCGTACCGACCAGGTTCGCTTCTACCCGATCGACGCCCCGGAGAACTCGGCGCACTGCTGCGGCGGCGAGTACCGCATGTGGCTGCGCGACGGCCAGGACCCGGTCGAGGCCCTGCCCCTGGACTCGATCCCCCCTCTCGTCCTGTCCGAAGTCCTGCGCGACGTCGACCTGTTCGTCGGCGTGGCGAGCGTCGGCAACGACCCCACCTGGCAGGACGGCGGCCCCGACGGCCGCTTCCAGGAGTACTGGACGTCGTACGGCTTCGGCGAGCTGGGCCAGAGCGCGGAGACACGACGCGTGCTGCTGGACCGCCTGATACCCCGCCTGGCCATCGCCGACCGCTGCACCCTGGAGGGCCGCTTCCTGCACGTGAAGGGCGACCGCCACACGTACAAGATCCACCTCGGCTCGGGCAACATCCTCCGCACTCCGAACGACCAGTACCTCTGCATCGTCCCGAAGTCCAACGCGGCGGCCCCGCAGGCGGGTTACCTCCCCTACGAGGGAGATCGCATGCTGGCGGTCATCCTGAGCAAGGCGATGATGCTGGCGGCCGACACGAAGATCACGGACCCGACGATCCTGAGCCAGCTGTAGTGCGGGCCGTCACGCGTGGATACCGTCCCTGACGAGTTCCCGCGCCACCTCCGCCCGCGGACCCGAGAGTTCGGCGGCGATGCGGCGGGCCCGTTCGGCGTCGGCCTTCACCGAGGCGGGCAGGGGCGGGCCGGCGAGCAGCAGGCGGCGTCGCAGATGCGTCGGCGGGTGCGTCGCGTCGACGCTGTGGCCGCGGCGGGCGCCCGCGCGGCGCTGGCGTTCGACCTCCGACTCGGGGACCGAGTCCATGTGACGGGTCAACGCCTCCCACAATCCCTCGGCGTCCGCCGAGGTGGTCCGGCCCGACCCGCGCATACGCCTGCCGTTGGCCTCGCGGTACAGCGTCGTCTCCACCGACTCGGTGACATGGAGGCGGTCCATCAGCCCGACCGCGGCCTCGGTGGGATGGCGTCCCTTGAAGTGGTGTAGCCGGGCTTGGCCGCGGAACGCGCGGGTGTCTGCCCGGGGCGTGCATCCGCTGGCGGTGCATGCTCCCTGAACAAGGGCAGGCCATCGCGTAAGTCTCCCTGGTGAACGGGCAGTTCAACCGGAGGAGCGCGATGGCCTTGTCCCAGTCTGAGCTGATGCGGCTGCTGGAGTCACTACGTCGGGCAGATGGAGTTGAAGCAATCAGGGTGGTGTGCGAGCGCATCCTGCAGGAGCTCATCGAGGCCGAGGCCACCGAGGTGATCGGTGCCGCCCCGCGTGAGCACTCCGAGTTGCGCACGACCTGGCGCAACGGACACCGCGACCGTCTGCTGACCACCCAGGCCGGCGACCTGGACCTGAAGATCCCGAAGGTGCGGACCGGGTCGTTCTTCCCCTCGCTGCTGGAACGTCGGCGGCGCATCGACCGGGCGTTGTTCGCCGTGGTGATGGAGGCATACGTGCACGGCGTCTCCACCCGCAGCGTGGATGACCTGGTCAAAGCACTCGGTGCGGACTCCGGGATCTCCAAGTCCGAGGTCTCGCGGATCTGCGGCGAACTCGACGAGGAGCTGACCGCGTTCAAGGAACGGCCGCTGGATCACACCGTCTTCCCCTACGTTTTCCTGGACGCCACCTACTGCAAGGCCCGGGTGAATCACCGGATCGCCTCGCAGGCCGTGGTCATCGCCACCGGCATCTCGGCCACCGGACACCGCGAGATCCTCGGCGTGATGGTCGGCGACAGCGAATCGAAGCCGTTCTGGACGAAGTTCCTGCGCTCGCTTCGGGCCCGCGGCCTGGAGAACGTCCAGCTGGTGATCTCCGACAGCCACAGCGGGCTGGTGGCCGCGATCCGCACCGTCTTCCTCGGTGCGGCCTGGCAAAGGTGCCGCGTTCACTTCGTCCGGGACGTCTTCAGCGTGATCGAAAAGGGCTCAGGCGAGATGGTGGCAGCGACCATACGCACCATCTTCGCGCAGACCACCGCCGAGCAGGTCCGCATCCAGCTGGACGTGGTCGCCGACATGCTCGGACGACAGTTCCCGCAGGTCAAGAAGATGCTGCTGGACGCCGCATCGGACATCACGGCGTTCGCGGACTTCCCTCCGACGCACTGGAAGAAGATCTGGTCGACCAACCCGCTGGAACGGCTGAACCGGGAGATCAAACGACGGGCCGACGTCGTCCAGGTCTTCCCCAACCCCGCCGCCCTGGACCGACTCGCCGCCGCGGTCCTGGCCGAACTCCACGACGAATGGCAGGTCTTCGACCGCCGCTACCTCTCCGAAGCCTCCATGGCCGAACTCCTCACCACCCAGCCCACTCCACCCGAGCCGCAGATCACCCCGCAACCGGAATCGAAACAGCTGCCGTGACTACACCACCCCGCGGGACATGACCCTCGGTGGACCCGGCGCGGGCGGCCGCGGCGTCGGCGAGGTACTCACTGCGGCGGGCGGAGCTGGAGGTCAGCAGGTCGAGGAGCAGCACGAGGCCCCCGATCAGCGTGCGGGGCACGACGTACAGCAGGTTGACGAGCGCTTCCACCAACGTCGGCTCCTGGATGGGCGACAGGTAGTAGTGCCATGTCGTCAGCGACCTGTACGCCGTTCCCACGACCATGCCGTGCCGGGTGTCCCCGTGGGTGAAGTGGCCGAGTTCATGGCCCAGGAGAGCGATCCGCTGCTGTGGGGTCAGGACCTCCCACAGCGGCAGCCCCAGCGTCAGCATCCGACGACGCAGACCGAGGTGCGTCACGTTCGCGTTGGCCTGTGCGTCGACGACGACGATGTCCACGCTCCGGGTGCCCGACAGGGCGGCGACTTCGTCGATCAGCGCATACAGTTCGGGCGCGTCGTCCCGGGCCAGGACGCGGGCGTGACCGGGCAGTCGGTTCAGACGCGGCCGGAGCGTCCAGGCCAGCGCCAGCAGGAGCAGACCGGGCACCATGCCGATGCCGCCCCAGCCACCGACCAGGAACCAGATACCGCCCCCGGCCAGCGCGGCGGTCACCGCGTGCACCGCGAGCGCGATCGCATAGGCCAGCACACCTGCCGCCGTACGTCCGTTCCAGTGCCGCTCGTCCCCGGTGCTCAGGTCGGTGACCAGCCGCTCACCGTGGCGCTGCGCCAGCCGGCGGCGCAGCCGCCCCAGCCCGCCCTTCTCCTCGTCCGCCCCCTGCGGATCCACGTTCCAGTCACACGCCGCGCACCACACGGTGAACCGGCGGTCGGCACGGATCTCCACCCCGCACTGAGGGCACGGCTGGACTGTCTGTTCCCCGGCGGCACGCATCGGCGCACCCTCCCCCTCCCGGCAGCCCCTCCCCAGAGGCTGCTGTGTACATGGCGAGGGCAGTGGATCACAGTCGCGCAGACCTGGCCAACTCCCCTGGCGAAGGCGCCGCCGCAGGTTCAGCAGCCGCCCGTCCGACGCGTGGTCACGGCGACGTCGTCGAGACGGATGTCGTACGAGGACGGGGTCGGGTCGGCCTGGTACAGCTGCCAGCCGAGCTTCAGCTTGTCGAAGGCCGGGAACGCGAAGTCGTCGGCCGTGCCGCCGTGTTCCTTCGTGGACACGGTCAGGGCGGACTGCTCGACGCCGTCGAAGTAGACCGTGACCCGGTTGTCCGTCGCGTCCAGATGGAACTCGACGCACTGCCACGCGCCGCCCACCGCCGGTGCGGAGGTCTTCCACGACGTCCAGTCGCCGGTGGGGCCGAGGTCGGAGCCGACGCCCCAGAAGTTGCCCCGGTCGGTGGGGGCGTACTGCCCGCCCAGGGGCCGGACGAGCGTGGGGGAGCCGGACCCGGACGCCTCGGCGATCGTCCAGTGCGCCCAGTCCGGGGCGGTCGGGAAGGCGTCCACCCGCACGCGCAGCCGGGCCCAGTAGCTGTTGCCGGGGGCGGTCAGGTCGGGGAAGACGAGGAAGGCGCGGCCGTTGCCCTCGGTGTGGATCCGCAGTTCACGGCCGTGGCCCGTGCTGCTGGGGGCGACCGTCAGGGTGCCGTCGGCGGTGTCGGCGGTCCAGCCGTGGCCCTTCGTCACGGGGCCCAGGGGGAGACGGTCGAAGCTCTCCCGGGCGAGGGTGCCGTGCGGGATGGGGGCCGCCGAGGAGGAGGCGGGGAGCGCGATCAGTACGGCCGCCGCGGCGGAGAGGGAGGCGGCGGCTCTCTTCAGGAAGGACATGGGGCCAGTGTGCAACTGGAGTCACACAAGTCCCAGGTGTCACAGGGGAGTTGGCTGGATTTCAGCTCGTCTTCTCCGACTGGCCGGCTTCGAGTAGCCGCCCCACGTCCAGGACTACCTTCCCGCCGATCGACTCGGGGAGAGTGACCAGTTCGCCCGCAGTGTGGATGTGATGAGTCGTGTAGCCGTCCCGTACCGGCTCGGTGAGGACGTGGAGGCGTTGGTGCTGGCGGTCGATGATGACATAGACAGGGATCTTGGCCTTGGCATAGGAGACCAGTTTGGACCTCAGGTCGGTCTTCCAGTTACTGGACGTGACCTCCATGACGAGCCGGAAGCAGGCCGGGTCGTAGCAGCTGTTCTCCACCCCGTGCTCGCGATAGTCGTCGTCTACAACCGACAGGTCGGGGATCACGTAGTCCTCCGGCCCTGTCGGGAGCCAGAGTCCGATGCCCGGAAGCGCACGTACCAAGCCGAACTGCAGGAAGGGGGCGGCGAACAGCATCAGGGCTTCGGAGTGCGGGCCGTCCGGTGCTGGGCTCACGAGGATCTGGCCTCCGATGATCTCGACGCGGTAGCCCGGGTTGCGCTCCATGAGCCGGTTGGCCTCCGCGATGAGCGGACGGTCGCCGTAAGGCCGCTCGACGGCTGCTGCGGACATCGCGTGCCTCCTGAGGGCTGGTGTCGAGAGCATCATCGTAGGCCGGACAGCGTTGGTATGTCCTTAACGATCACGTTCACCCAAACGGGTGTCCGCACGCCAGAGGACCCCGCTCCCAACGGAAACGGGGCCCTCACAGCCGTACCGAAAACGATCTCAGAACCGGCGCGTGATCAGCGCCTTCTTCACCTCGGCGATCGCCTTCGTGACCTCGATGCCACGCGGGCAGGCATCCGTGCAGTTGAAGGTGGTGCGGCAGCGCCACACACCGTCACGGTCGTTGAGGATCTCCAGCCGCTGCTCCCCGGCCTCGTCGCGCGAGTCGAAGATGAAGCGGTGGGCGTTGACGATGGCCGCCGGGCCGAAGTACTGGCCGTCGTTCCAGAAGACCGGGCACGACGACGTGCACGCCGCGCACAGGATGCACTTGGTCGTGTCGTCGAAGCGCTCGCGGTCCTCGGCGGTCTGGAGACGCTCACGCGTCGGCTCGTTCGTGTCCTTCGTGATGAGGAAGGGCATGACGTCGCGGTACGCCTGGAAGAACGGCTCCATGTCGACCACGAGGTCCTTGAGCACCGTCAGGCCCTTGATGGGCTCGACCGTGATCGGCTTCGCGGGGTTGATGTCCTTGATGAGGGTCTTGCAGGCAAGACGGTTCTTGCCGTTGATCCTCATCGCGTCCGAGCCGCAGATGCCGTGGGCACAGGAGCGACGGAACGTCAGCGAGCCGTCCTGGTCCCACTTGATCTTGTGCAGGGCGTCGAGGACACGTTCCTTCGGGTCGATCTCCAGCTGGAAGTCTTCCCAGACCGCTTCCGCCGAGACCTCGGAGTTGAAGCGGCGGATGCGGAAGGTGACCGTGATGTACGGAGAGTCGGCGAAGCCGGGCTCGGGTGCGCCGGCCGCGTCCGCCTTGTCCAGGGTCGGGGTTGCCATCAGTACTTACGCTCCATCGGCTGGTAGCGGGTCTGGACGACCGGCTTGTAGTCGAGACGGATGGACTCGACGCCGTCGTCGCCCACCTCGCGGTACGCCATGGTGTGGCGCATGAAGTTGACGTCGTCGCGGTTCGGGTAGTCCTCGCGGTAGTGACCGCCGCGGGACTCCTTGCGGGCCAGGGCCGAGACCGCCATGACCTCGGCGAGGTCGAGCAGGTTGCCCAGCTCGATGGCCTCCAGCAGGTCCGTGTTGAACCGCTTGCCCTTGTCCTGGATCGAGACGTTCAGGTAGCGCTCGCGCAGCTCCGCGATCTTCTCGACCGCCGTCTTGATCGTCTGCTCGGTGCGGAACACCATGACGTTGGCGTCCATGGTCTCCTGCAGCTCACGCCGGAGCACGGACACCCGCTCGGTGCCCGTCGACGCGCGCAGCCGCTCGACCTGCCCGACGACGAGCGACGCCGGGTCCTCCGGCAGCTCGACGAAGTCCGCCGTCTGGCTGTACTCCGCCGCCGCGATACCGGCCCGACGGCCGAACACGTTGATGTCCAGCAGGGAGTTCGTGCCCAGCCGGTTGGCGCCGTGGACCGACACACAGGCCACCTCGCCGGCCGCGTACAGGCCCGGGACCACCGTGGTGTTGTCCGACAGAACCTCACCCTCGACATTCGTCGGGATGCCGCCCATGGCGTAGTGCGCGGTGGGCTGGATCGGGATCGGGTCCGTGTACGGCTCGATGCCCAGGTAGGTGCGCGCGAACTCGGTGATGTCCGGGAGCTTCGCGTCCAGCTGCTCCGGCGGGAGGTGGGTGAGGTCGAGGTAGACGTGGTCGCCCTCGGGACCGCAGCCGCGGCCCTCACGGATCTCCGTGTAGATGGAGCGGGACACGACGTCACGGGACGCGAGGTCCTTCATGACCGGCGCGTACTTCTCCATGAAGCGCTCGCCGTCCTTGTTGCGGAGGATGCCGCCCTCACCACGGGCGCCCTCCGTCAGCAGGATGCCCATGCGCCAGATGCCGGTCGGGTGGAACTGGAAGAACTCCATGTCCTCCAGCGGCAGACCGCGACGGTAGACCGCCGCCTGGCCGTCGCCCGTCAGCGTGTGCGCGTTCGACGTCACCTTGAAGAACTTGCCGGTGCCGCCGGACGCGTAGATCACGGCCTTCGCCTGGAAGACGTGGATCTCACCGGTCGCGAGCTCGTACGCCACGACGCCCGCCGACCGCTTGACGCCGTCGACCTCGGTGATCAGCTGGTCCAGGACGTAGAACTCGTTGAAGAACTCCACGCCCTCCTTGACGCAGTTCTGGTACAGCGTCTGGAGGATCATGTGGCCGGTGCGGTCCGCGGCGTAGCAGGACCGGCGGACCGGGGCCTCGCCGTGGTTGCGGGAGTGACCGCCGAAACGGCGCTGGTCGATCGTCCCGTCGGGCGTCCGGTTGAACGGCAGGCCCATCTTCTCCAGGTCGAGGACGGCGTCGATGGCCTCCTTCGCCAGGATCTCGGCGGCGTCCTGGTCGACCAGGTAGTCACCGCCCTTGACCGTGTCGAAGGTGTGCCACTCCCAGTTGTCCTCCTCCACGTTGGCCAGCGCGGCGGCCATGCCGCCCTGCGCGGCGCCCGTGTGGGAGCGGGTGGGGTAGAGCTTGGTGAGCACGGCGGTACGGCTGCGCTTCGTCGACTCGATCGCGGCGCGCATGCCGGCGCCGCCCGCGCCGACGATGACGGTGTCGTACTTGTGGATCTTCATCAGGAATTCCTCAGCCCCGCGCCTAGCGGATGTTCGGGTCGAAGGTGAAGATCACCAGCGTGCCCAGCAGGATGGTGAACACCGTGGCGGTGTAGAGCAGGCCCTTGAGCCAGAGCCGGGTGTTCGCGCGCTCCGCGTAGTCGTTGATGACCGTGCGCAGGCCGTTGGCGCCGTGCAGCATCGCGAGCCACAGCATCAGCAGGTCCCAGACCTGCCAGAACGGGGACGCCCAGCGGCCGGCCACGAAGGCGAAGCCGATCTTGGAGACGCCGCCGTCGAGCACCAGCTGGATCAGCAGGTGGCCGAGGACCAGGACGACCAGCACGATGCCGGACAGGCGCATGAACAGCCAGGCGGCCATCTCGAAGTTGCCCCGCGTGGACTTGGGGGTCTTCTTGGTGCGCTTGCGCGGGGCCTCGATGAGGGGGGCCGGGTTGTCGACGTCGTAGAGGGAATCGCCCTCGACGGGGCCGATACCGGACGCGGTCTTCTCGGTGATGGACATGCGCGTCAGCTCCCGAACAGTTCACGAGCGGCGTGACCGAGGACGGGGTAGATCGCCCCGATCATCAGCACGACCCACAGGCCTACGACCGTCCAGAGCATCTGCTTCTGGTAGCGCGGGCCCTTCGACCAGAAGTCGACGGCGATGACGCGCAGGCCGTTGAGCGCGTGGAAGAGGACGGCGGCGACGAGGCCGTACTCCAGACACGCGACGAGCGGGGTCTTGTAAGTGGCTACGACCCTGTCGTAGTCCTCGGGGGAGACACGGACGAGAGCGGTGTCCAGCACGTGAACGAACAGGAAGAAGAAGATGAGGACGCCGGTGACTCGATGAGCCACCCAGGACCACATTCCTTCCCGGCCGCGGTACAGCGTTCCAGCCGGCACGGAAGTCCCTCCGGGAGCGGGGATTGGGGCCGCCGGCTTGTGCTGTCGGTCTGGCCCGGCCGGGTACGGTCCACCGGCCCCCAGCATCGTAGCCATCCGTCGCCGCCGGGCTGAGCCGGGGTATCGCGGTGTGATCAAAGTGGCACGCGTTTGGGTGAGCGTTGGCGGGGTCTGGGGTGGTGTGTGTGGTTATTCGCGGGGTGCGGTGCGGCTGTGGCGGGACGCTCCCCGCGGCGCAACCGCCGATGTCACAGCCCCGCGCCCCCGAGGGCGTCCACCAGGCGTCCTTTGGCCAGGCGCCGCAGTTCCTCCGCCGCCACCACCCGTTCGTCCTCCGGATCGTTCGTCAAACGTGACCGGATTCCCGCCAGTACGTGGTTCAGGGCCTCGCCCGGAGGCAACCCGTCCAGGCAGATGACGAACGAATGGCCGAACTTCGCCTCGTATGCCGCGTGTGCCGCGCTCAGGGCCATATGGGCGGCTTCGTACATTCCGTCCGGCAGTGCCGGCAGCGTCTCTCCCGCCAGGGCCTCCGACAGGTCGCCCGGCGACAGGTCGTACGCCGCCTCGTCGGACGCGGCCTGCAAGGAGTCCAGGTCCGGGTACGGGCGGTGGTCCGCCACCCGGCGTGCCCAGCGGAGGCTGCGGAGGCAGGTGAGAAGGAGGTGGTGGGCCTCTTCGGGGGACGCGGAGTTGAAGGCGTCCAGCAGCGTCGGCGACCGTGGGGTGCGGGTCTGCTCGGGCAGGGCCGGTATGGCGACTCGGCCGGGAAGGTGTGTGGGCGTCACGTGTGTTTCGGCAGGGGAAGCTGTGTGAGGTGTGGCGTTACGTTATCGAGAGTGGGCATCACGTGTCCGACGGACAACCGAATTTCACCCGAACGGCAGAGTTTCGGAACGCCGGGTGGACACTTCCGGCCACCCTTCCTGTCTAGGTTGGCGTAGTGAGCCAGCACAGGCGCCGGCCGTCGGCGGAGAAGGCACGGCAGACACGGCAGATGAGGACACGGGCAATCGTCGTCGCGGCGGTGGCCGCGACCGTCGGCGCGGGGGTGGGGCTCGGACTGTGGGCCTCCGGGGACGACGGTGACGGCGGGCCCGCGGGATCGGCGCGGCCGACGTCCTCCGTCGGGGCCTCGGCAGCCTCGCCCAGCGCTTCCCGGGAGACGCCGAGTCCGTCTCCCACCCGCTCCTACCCCCTCTCGCGGACCCCGCGCACGATTCCCGCCGTCCAGGCGCACACCCCGGCGCGGGGCCCCGGCTGGCGGCCGCAGCGCGGGGCACGGGTCGTGGTGAGCGACGCGGAACTGGCCGGGGAAGGTCGGCTGGTCGCGGGTGAGCTGGGCCTGACGTACGCGGGGGAGCGGAGCGACAACAGGGACGGGGACCTGCGGCTGGCCCTCGACGACGGAGCGGGGGACGGCCCGGAGTCGTACACCATGACCGTGCGCGGCGGGCGGGTCAGCATCAGCGGGCCCGCCGACTCCGGGGTCTTCTACGGGACCCGCACCCTCAAGCAGGAGGTGCACGGCGGCGGTACGGCGCCGGAGGGCGTCGTACGGGACGCGCCGGCCAAGGCGGTGCGCGGGTTCTCCCTCGACATCGCGCGCAAGCACTTCACCGCGGGCTGGATCGAGGACCGGGTCCGGGAGCTGGGCGATCTGAAGTTCAACCAGCTCCAGCTGCACTTCTCCGACGACCAGGGGTTCCGGATCGAGTCCGAATCGCACCCCGAGATCGTGTCCGCCCAGCACCTCACCAAGGCCCAGGTCCGGAAGATCGTCGCGCTCGCCGCCCAGCGGCACATCACCGTCGTGCCCGAGATCGACTCACCCGGACACCTGGGTGCCGTGCTCGCCGCGCATCCCGAACTGCAACTGCGCAACGCCTCCGGCGTCGCCACCCGCGGCGCGATCGACATCTCCAAGGACGGGTCCGCCAAGATCGTCGACGATCTGCTCGACGAGTACGCCGACCTGTTCCCCGGCGTGCCGTGGCACCTCGGCGGCGACGAGTACCAGGCGCTGGTGGTGAGCGACCCGGAGGCGTCGTTCCCGCAGCTGGCCGCCGCCGCGAAGGAGGCGTACGGGTCCGGCGCGACCGTCGCCGACCTCACCACCGGATGGCTCAACGACCGCGCCGACACCGTGCGCGCCCACGACAGGACCCCGCTGGCCTGGAACGACGGCTTCTTCCGGGGTACGTCCGTGCGGCCCGACGCCGGCATCCAGGTCGCCTACTGGACCGGCAAGGAGATCGGGGCGCGGGAGCCCGTGGAGTATCTGAGCGCGGGGCGCGAACTGATCAACTACAACGACGAGTTCCTGTACTACGTCCTCGGACAGCCCAACAACTTCGCGTACCCGACGGGGCAGCGGATCTACGAGCTGTGGACGCCCCGGGTGGTGCGCGGCACGCTCGCGGTCCCGGCGAAGTACGACGACCGGATCCGCGGCGGGTACTTCGCGGTCTGGTGCGACCTCGCGAACTCCCAGACCCAGGACCAGGTCGCGGCCGGCGTCCGGATGCCGCTGAGGGCCCTGGTCCAGAAGCTGTGGGACGCGGAGAAACCGGCTCTGTCCTGGGCGGACTTCAAGGCGCTGGCCGATCGACTGGACTGAGGGCGACGAGTGGACGTACGGCGCCGGCGAACCGTATCTTCCGCTTGCCGTGCGTGAGGCTCTGGGGAGGGCCGGGTGCGGCGTTCCGTTTTCTCAGTACTCGGGGGGACAGCCTCACCATGACCGAAAATCCGCAGGCTCAGCTCAACGCCGTACCGACCACCTGGCTGCGGTCGCCGATCGGGCTCGGGTGGGCCGCCGTCGCGGGGCTCGGTGTCGTGATCGCCACCGATCTGTTCGCGGTCTGGGCGGACGTCGTCATGCGCGACGTGACCGGCGACCTCGCGAGCGGCGTGGCGGTCGGCGACCGCGCCGACCGTGCGGACCGGCTCTACTCCGTCGCCGGCACCGTCCAGACGGCCGCGCTGCTCACGACCGCCGTCCTGTTCGTGTGCTGGTTCCACCGGGTGCGGGTCAACGCCGAGGTGTTCCGGCCGGACGGCCACAGAAAGACGCGGACCTGGGCGATCTGGGGCTGGATCGTACCGATCGTCAACCTCTGGTTCCCGCGCCGCATCACGCTGGACATCTGGGACGCCAGCAGCCCCTGGGGTGCGCCCCGGCCGCACGGGCTCGTCAACACCTGGTGGACGTTCTGGGTCATCTCGCTGCTCTCCGGACGGGCCGCGTCCCGCGCGTACACCAAGGCCGACAGCGCCGAGGAGATCCAGGACGCGGCGGGCCAGATGCTGTTCGCGGACGTCGTCGACATCGCGGCCGCCGCGCTCGCCATCGCCGTCGTGCTGCGGCTGACCCGCATGCAGAACGAGAAGGTCCAGCAGGGCCCCGCCCCTGTCTTCGCCTGAGCGACCGGCGGCCGCATGGGCGGCCCCCGTCCCTGGCCGAGGGACCGGTTCGGTTCCCGCGCTGCCGGGGCGGGTTCACGTCTCCGCCCGAGGGGCTTGCCTTGTGCCGGCGTGGAGATCGGCCGCTGTCCCGGCTCGGGGCCCGGCCCTCGTCGTTGCCGGGGTCGTGGGGCCGCGCCTCCGTCCGGGGGGCTTGCCTTGTGCTGGCGTGGAGATCGGCCCGCTGTCTCTGCCTGATGCGTGGGCCTTGGTCGCTGCCGAGGGGCCGGTTTCCGTGCTGCTGGGTCGGGTTCGCGCCTCCGTCCCAGGGGCTCGCCTGGTGTCGGCTGGAGATCGGCCGTTGCCTCTGCCTGATGCGTGGGCCTTGGTCGCTGCCGAGGGGCCGGTTCCCGTGCTGCTGGAGCGGGTTCGCGTCTTTGTCCGAGGGGCTCGCCTGGTGTCGGCTGGAGATCGGCCGCTGCCTCCGTCTGATGCGTGGGCCTTGGTCGCTGCCTGGGGGTGCGGGCCCGAGTCGTCGTCTGAGGGGCTCGCTTCGTCTCCGAATGAAGGGCACGCCCCCGTCTCCGCCTGGGGATTCGGCCCCTGCCTCCACCCGAGGCTTGCTCCCGTTCTCGCCTGAGTCATCGGCCTTTGTCCCGGCCAGAGGGACATACTTCCGTTCCTGCCTGGGGGGCCTGCGTCCCCGCGTGAGGGACCTGATCCCGTTCCCGCCTGGCGGGCCTGTCCCCCGAAGGGGACGGTCCTCGTGCGCACCCAAGGGGCGGATTGTCCGATACGGCTGCGAACTGCCGTGCGACTGTGGTGTATTCGGGCCCGAGCCGCAGCCGAGACGCCGGGGGGAGCCGGGAATGGGCTACTGGGGGTATTTCGTCGTGGGCCGCAGTGAGCGGCCGCTCGGGGAGTTGGACGCGCTGGCGGGGGCCGAGGGGCTGAGCCTGCGGGTGGAGGCGTCCGGGGGGTGGCAGGTGTGGGAGTACCCGAGCGGGGAGGGGGACGTCGGGTCCATGAACTCCCTGGCCCGGGAGACCGGGGCGCCCGCGCTCTTCGGGTACGTGATGGACAGCGACTGTGTGGTCGTGGAGGCGGCCGGGCCGGAGAGCGGGGCGTGGACGACGTGTCTGGCGCGGACCGCGATGGCCGAGTACATCGGCGCCGACAAGGAGGGCCTCACGCTGGAGGACTACTTCCTGGAGCCACGGGACGCCGCCGAGCGAGCCGTCTCCTGGGCCGAGGAGGCCGGGCGTGCCGTCGAGGCCGAGGCGGTGGTGGAGGTGCTGACCGCGGACCCCGACCCGTTGGCCGAAAACCTGTTCTTCCGGCTGCTCGACCGACTCGCCGTGGTGCCCCTGTGACACTCCGGCGCCGTCGCACGCAGTAAGGGGAAGTGCGGGCTCCGTCAGGGAAACCGCAGGCGAGGGAGGCGTGGATGAGTCTGGTTGAGCTGATCGCTCAGGCCGACGAACGCGGACTGGCCGCCAGCGGGTTGGCTTGTTTGGACCGGTGCGTACCCCTGCTGGGCGGTGACGACGAGCTCCTGAGACCGCTGTGGGCGAGCCTCGCCGACACCGGCGACTGGGGTGCGGGCCTGGAGGTCGCGCGCGGCAAGCTCGGGGTCGGGGAGGACGCCGCCGAGGACGCGGCCGCCCTGCTCGCCCGCCGGATGCTCGACGCCGCGCCCGCCACGCCGGACGCCGCCGAGGTGCGGGTGTGGGCCGACGCCTGCTCCGTCGCCTCGCTCCAGATCCACCGGCTGCTCGACCCCGCCGACGACGACGCCCCGCTCGACGCACGCCGCGAAGGCCGCACGGAGGGCATGCCCCCGCTCGTCGCCGCCGAACTGCGCCGCCAGGTCATCGTCCTGGAGGTACTCGCCGGGCACGGCACGGCGGGGTTGCGGCGGGCGCTGGAGGTGTCGGTGGAGGGGCGACGGGTGTTGCGGGCGGTGGTGTCGCGGCGGGCCCGGGGGCGGAGTTGATGGCCTGAAGGGTGAGTGGGTCGGCCACTCGGCCACCCAACCGCCCGGCCACCCAACCGCCCGACCGCAACGAGGCTCAGAGGACCAGCCACTTCACCACCGCATCGCCGTACTGCGCCGTCTGCCCGTAGAACGCCGTGAGATCCCGGTGGGCCGCCGCGAACGCGCCGCGCAGTTCCGGCTCCGCGTCCTGGCCGTTGTAGGGCTTCAGCAGGTCGGCTCGCGCGTTGCGCCACAGGTCCTCGAAGTCGGCGGTGGCGAGATAGTCGGCGACGCGGTTCGTCTGAGCCGCGGTGAGCAGCAGGAACGGCGGTGACGACGGGTCGGGGTGCGCTATCGGCCGGCCCCCCGTGACCACCTGAGTGTGCGGGCCCTCGCCGGTCAGGTCGTCGGCGTACAGGTGCTCCTGGTCGAGGTAGCCGCCGTCCAACACCTCCTCCCGGTGGCGGCCGATCCGCCCCCGTACGACGTCCCAGTCGTCCTCGAAGAGCTTCTCCAGCCAGGCCGGGCTGTTGCGCAGTGCGGCGGGCGGAATGGCGCGGAAGTGGAAGTACATGCTCATCAGTGACAGGAGCGCACGGGGACGGCGAACCGTCACTCCCGGGCAAAACGCGCACTTGAGAGCGGACTGTGCCCGTCGTGGGGCGGAGGTGGGGCGGTCCTGCGCCGGTATCGCGAATCGGGCCGGAAACGGGTGACGAACCGGCCGCGCCGCACGCTCTTGGGGATGTGACGACACATGTGACGACACACCAGATGACCAGGCCCCCGGCGGCGGCGAAGCCGATGCGGTGGGCGGCGGACGCGGTCGCGACGATGCGCGAGGGCGCGCGGGTGCGGCTCGACTACTCGGCGCAGAGTCTGTGGCGCGTCGACCGGATGGTCGAGGACCTGCGGCGCGAGGGCACGCCGTACGACGCCGTCGAAGCGGTGCTGCGCGGTTTCGGCGCGTACGCGGGTGAGGTGATCGCCCGTCAGTCCGGTGCCGAGTGGTGGACGAGCGGGGGTGACCACTGGATCCGTACGCCCGACGGGCTGCTGTGGGATCCGATGGACGAGGCCAAGCGGTGTTTCGCCGGGCACGGGTCGCTGCGGCTGCTGTGCCGGGACGCCACGGGTGCCGCCCGGCCGTAGGGGCCGCTCCTCGGACCGCTCACTGAGACTGCTGGGGCCCCGCCCACTGCACGGGGCCCCAGCAACCGTTCCGGTGCCTTACGGCGCCAGCACCTGGCCCAGCCGCGCGTCCGTCGGTGTCGCCAGCGTGGTCCTGCTGTAGATCACCGCGTCCGCGTACCCGAGGCCCGTGCCGCTGCTCGGCAGGTGCAGGAGGATGCCGTCGCCGGCGTCCTCGTTGTCGGCGCCGAAGGTGAGGTCGGCGCGGCCGTAGCCGGAGAGGTCGGTCAGGGAGACCGAGGAGCCGAAGCGGTCGTCGGTCTCGGTGGACCCGGGGATGCCCGAGGTGTCCTGCGAGACCGCCACCGAGCCGGCGCCCGTGAGCCCCGACGCCGTGCCCTTGACCAGGATCGCGTTGCCCGCGTTGGTGCGGTTCACCCCGTCGCGGACCAGGTCCTCGCCCGGGGCGCCCGCGAGGACGTCCGCGTAGCCGTCGGCGTCGTAGTCGCTGACGGAGACCGAGCTGCCGAGCGCGTCGCCGGACTCGTCGCCGCCGGGGACGGACGCCGTGTCCTGGTGGATGACCGTCATGCCCGTGGTCGTGAAGCCGGTCGACGTGCCCGGCACCATCGTGATCTGGCCGCCCGACTTCCCGCCGGACTCGGCGGCGACCGGCTGGCCGATGACGATGTCGTCGTAGCCGTTGCCGTTGACGTCACCGGCGGCGATGGACCGGCCGCCCTTGACGGAGATCACGCCGGCCTTGGTCAGTCCGGTCGCCGAGCCCGCGAAGCGGACCACGCGGCCGATGGAGCCGGTGTCGCGGTAGTTGAGGGCGACGTCCGCGTAGCCGTCCCGGTTGAAGTCGCCCGTCGCGGCGTCCAGGTAGGCGACCGCGCCGGAGGCGGAGGTGAGGGTGCCGTACGTGTACTTTCCGGCGCCCAGCCGTGCGTTCCAGTTGCCGCCCTTGCCGGTGCCCGCCGAGAAGACGTCGGCCTTGCCGTCGCCGTCGAAGTCACCGACGGCGACCGTCGAACCGAGCTTGGCACCGGCCGCCGTGACGCCCGAAGTGGTGTACGAGAAGCCGGTGTCCAGCGCCGGTCCGTACATCACCGTGACGTTGCCCCGGTCGGCGTTGCCGCTGGTGTCGTCCTCGCCGGGGGAGCCGACGGCGAGGTCGGCGTAGCCGTCGCCGTTGACGTCGCCCCAGGCGGCCGAGGTGCCGAAGGCGTCACCGGTCTCGGAGGAACCGGGGACGCCCGCGCTGTTCTGGGTGAGGGTCACCTTCGACGCCGTGACGGGTCCGTCGGCGCTGCCCGGGATCACCTTCACCGCGTTCGCCTTCGGTACGCCCGTGACCAGGTCGGTCACGCCGTCGCGCTGGTAGTCGGAGGTGGGGAGGGCGTGCGAGATGCCCGGCGTCTTCGCGAGCGTGGCGATCCTCGACAGCTTCGCGTAGAGGTTGGCGCCGGGGCAGGCCGTGGCGTTGGTGTCCCGGTGCCCGAAGACCCGGGGCAGCGTGATCGAGGAGCCCTTGGCGACCTTGTTGCCGTCGACGCCCGCGTCGCTGCCGGAGACCAGGGTGACCTTGCCGGTCGGGTCGATGCCGTACATCCCGAACTTCCACGCCACGATCCGCGCGATGGCGTCGAGCGCGGCCTTGCTCGGCTTGGCGCTCTCGTAGTTGCCGATGTACGAGATGCCGACCGTGTTCGTGTTGAACCCGATGTCGTGCGCGCCGGTCACCGGCAGGTCCGTGCCGCCGCTGCGGCCCTCGAAGATCTGGCCGCACTTGTCGACGACGAAGTTGTAGCCGATGTCGTAGTAGCCGCGCGCGAAGTGCTCCTGCTGGATGGAGCGCAGCCGGGCCCGGGAGTCGGCGCAGGACAGGGTGTTGTCGCTGTCCATGCCGGTGTGGTGGATGACGGCGGCCTTGATCTCGGTGCCGTAGCCGGGTGTGCCGTCGTAGTCCGTGGAGGCGCCCCACTCGGCCTGGGTGATGATCGGTGGCTTCACGACCGTGGAGGCGCGCGGGGCGGGGACGGTGGAGGTGGGGGAGGGGGACGCGGTGGGGGAGGCCGACTCCGAGGCCGACTCCGAGGGAGTGCCGCTCGGCGTCTGTGTGACCGTCTCCGTCGGGTCGGCCGTGGGGCTCTCGGTCGCCGTCGCCGTCGGCGTGCTCGTCGTCACCGCCGCGGGCGTCTGGGTCTCCGCGACGAACACCGCCGGTTCCACCCCGCTGCCCTCGGGATCCGTACCGGGGTCGAGGAGTTTGACGTCCATCCCGGCCGGCTGCCCGCCCGCCTCCGTGCCGTCCGCGTTCACGATGCGCACCTCGACGCCGTCGGAGTCACCGGTCCACAACGACTCCGTACCGCCCCGCAGCGCGGCCCGCTCGCCCTCGGCGCCGTCGGCCTGGCTCGGGTCGTCCCGGAGCTTCTGCCAGCCCGACCACGTGCCCGACTCGGCGTCCCGGGTGCGCACTTCGGCCGTGCCCGGGGACTTCGCGTCGGGGTTGTCCCAGGTGACGAGGACCGCGCTGAACCGGTCCGTCTCCCGCCGGTCGAGCCCCTTGCGGCCCGCGCCCTCGCTCTGCAGCCTGAGCGAGTGGACGGCCGCCTCACGTCCCCCGGCCTTGCTGTCGGACTGCGCTCCCGGATCGGCCATGGCGTACGTGGCGATGCCCGCACCGCTCAGCAGAACGGCCCCGGCGGTCAGCCAGGCCCGTCTTCTGAGACTGAGCGGTCTGTACGCACGGCTGTTGCGAGGATTCAAGAATCCCACCCCTGAAAGATGAACACGGTCGTATCGGCCGCCACTTGGGCAGCACCTACAGACAGCGCGCAGCTTTGGCCAAACATCACGCGTTCCGTGACCGGGACGTACGAGAAAACAAAAGGTTGCACGGAGTCTGTGAGACATCTGTGTGGGAAGGGCCACGCCCGTGACGCGTGATGTTCCCGGGGCGGCATCCGCTGGGACAGCGGGGAGTGCAAGCCGAACGAAGGGGTGGGGCCCATGGAGAAGCAGGCCGAGCGGGTGCCGTGTGCGAGCGGGATGCGGGCACGGGCGGCGGAGTTCGTCGCCCGGGTCACCGCCCGCAACCGGCTGCCGCTGGACTACTCCGTGGCCAGCCTGCGGGTCGTCGACTTCCTGGTCGACGGGTTGCGCAAGGGGGGCGCCGACCGGGAGCGGGTGAGCGGGCCGCTGCTCGCGCTGGGTGCCTACGTCGGGGAGGTGCTGGTGCGCCGGGCGGGCGCGGTGTGGGTGGATCTGGACGAGGCGCAGCGCGGGTACTTCGGTCAGCCGGTCGGCGTCCGGATGCCCGACGGCCGGGTCTGGAACCCCCTCGGCAAGGTCCTCAACCGCTTCGAGGCGGGCGGCCCCGAGGAGTCCCTGCAGACCTTCTATCTGACGTTGCACGGGCGGGCCCGGCGAAGGAGCGCGGCGTGAGGCGGACCATCGACATCGCGTACGGCACGGGCTGGGACGCCGGGTCCGTCCTCGGGCCGATGGGTCCCGAGGAGGCGGCGGCGCGGGACGCGGCGGGGCAGCCGTACGCCGTCGTACTGCGGCAGACCGGCGGGGCCGAGGCCGTCGTGGCGCAGGTGGCGCGGGCGCGGAACTTCCTCGGCGTAGCCGTGTACGACGCCCAGGGGCGGCGCTTCCTGGAGGTCGACCTGCGGCAGCTGGACGCCGACCGGCTCTTCCTGCGGCGCCGGAGCGCGTGGGCCTACCCGGACGACCTGGCGCCCGAGTTCGCGCCGGACGCGGGGCGGGTCACGGTGACGCTGTGGCCGGACGGGCGGGGCTCCGAGGTCGTCGAGCCACAGGGCGACAAGGGCGGCGCGCGGCACACGACCGCCAAGGTGCCGGACGAGCAGCGGTGGTTCGAGGTACCCCGGTTCGGGTGCTGGGAGCGGCTGTTCGCGCCGCTGGGCATCGAGGGCGCGGACCGCGTCGAGCTGCGGGAGATCACGGACGTACCGCGGGGCGAGACCGTCGAGCCCAACTGGCGGGCGCCCGAAGGGATGCGGCCCGCGTATCTGGCCGAACTGTTCGTCGCGGGCACCCGGTTCTCCTCACCCGACGGCGAGTACACCGTGCGCGAGCCGATCGAGGCGGGGACGCTGCTGCTGCCCAGCGGGCGGCTGGTGGCGAAGGACCCCACGTACGGGGCGAGCGACGAGGACGCCGGGTTCACCGCGACCGTGGCGCCCGGGAGGTACCCGGTGCAGATCGCCCGCGCCGCCGCGAGGTTCGAGGAGTACGTCGCCGCGCGCGTCCTGGTCTCCGGCCGGCCGGCCGTGCGCTGGGAGGCCGCGCTGCTCGACGGGCAGGACGAACGGCTGCTGGGCGAGGGCGAGTTCTACGGCTTCGGGGTCGACGCCGGTACCGCCGCCTTCACCGACGCCACCGCCGCCCCCGACCTCGGACGCCGGTACTGGGACGGCCTCGTCGCCGGTACGCAGGAGGAGGACGCCCACGGTGTCGCGGTCGTCGACGACCCGGCGAACGGCACCAACCTCGTCGCCTACCCGAGCGGCCGGGGCGACGGCTCCTACCCGGTGTGGGTGGGCCGGGACCGGGAGGGCGAGGTCACGTGCTTCGTGGCGGACATGCTGATCCTGCACCGGGCGGAGCCGAGCACGGCACAGGCCCTCACCTGACCAGGTCGTGGACGCGGCGGACCGGGGAAGCCCGTAGCGTCCACGGCCGCCCCCGCGACACGCGGGGCGCAGTGACACATTTGTGGCGTCCGGCGCTGTTGACCGTGGGGGGACTCCCCGCAGGGGGCGGTCGCGTAGAACAGTTCCGGACCGCCACGAACCGGTACGAACGAGGACAGTTCTTGGGTCGAGGAGGGGAACCCCGCCGCGTGCAGGCGTACGACGGGGAGCTTGGCGCGGCCGTCGCGCGGGCCCAGGAAGGTGACGAGGCCGCCTTCGCGGTCGCGTACCGGCTCGTGCAGCCCGGTCTGCTCGGCTACCTCCGCGGGATCGTCGGCGACGACGCCGAGGACGTGGCCTCCGACGCCTGGCTGGAGATCGCCCGCGACCTCGGCCGGTTCAAGGGCGACGGGGCGGGCTTCCGCGGCTGGACCGCCACCATCGGCCGGCACCGGGCGCTGGACCATCTGCGCCGGCTGAAGGTGCGGCCCCGGTCGGCGGCGCTGGAGCAGGACGTACTGGATCTGCCGGGCCCGCACAGCACCCACGACCAGGCGCTGGAGTCCATCTCCACGGACCACGCCCTGGAGCTGGTCCGGGGCCTGCCCCGCGATCAGGCGGAGGCCGTGCTGCTGCGGGTGGTCGTCGGCCTCGACGGACCCGCCGCCGCCCGCGTCCTCGGCAAGCGGCCGGGCGCGGTGCGGACCGCCGCCTACCGGGGGCTGAAGCGGCTGGCCCAGCAGCTGGGCGTCGAGAGTGTGACGGATGACGATCCCCGGACGCTGGGGGAGTCGAAGCAGTGAAGGACGACGACGGCGACAGGCCGGACAGGGACAGGGACGGGAACGGGCATGGGTGAAGGGCGGAGCGGCGGCGGGGTCCCCGGCCGTCGGCATGTGCACCCTGGCGGTACCGGTTCCCCGGACACCGGCGGGGCCGACGGCCTGGAGACGCTGCTCGCCGCCGCCATGCGCGAGAACACCGGCCCGCGCGCGAACCCCGCCGGTGCCGAGGGCGAGCGGCAGGCCGTCGCCGCGTTCCGGGCCGCCCGCGACGCCGGGGCGCACCGGGCCCGCACCCGCCGCCGGGACGACTGGCGGCCCCGGGAGCAGCGCCGGCTGTCCCGTTCGCTGCGCACCACGCTCTCCGTGTTCCTGGCCAGCCTCACCCTCGGCGGCGTCGCGTTCGCCACGATCGGCACGGGAGACACGGGCGGCTCGTCGCCCGAGGCAGAGAAGAAGGACCCGCCCCGGCCACAGACATCTGCCCCGGTCCGGCGGCCGTCCACCACGGCACCCGTCCCCGCAAGCCCCTCCGCGCGGCCCGACCGCCCGGTCACCGCCCAGGACACCGAGGCCCACTGCCGCGCCTACGACAAGGTGCGGGGCCGCGGCAACGCGCTGAACTCCACGGCCTGGCAGCGGCTCGTGGACGCGGCGGGCGGCGAGGGGAACGTCGCGCGGTACTGCGCGGACCGGCTGGCACAGGGCGAGAAGACGGACAAGCCCGACAAGCCCGACAAGAGCGAGAAGAACGCCGACGACACGGCCGGCAAGAAGAAGCAGTAGCCCGGCAGGACCCCGCGGCCAAAGCAACGGCCGGGGCCGCCACCCCCCACAGGAGAGGCCCCGGCCGTCGCGCGGCACGGGCCGCGCGGCGACCCGTACTTCCTACAGCGCCATGGATGCGTTTTCTGTCACACCCGGGGAGTACCCGCCCCATCACGAGGTAGTTGCATCCTGTACGGACATGGACGAGCAGCGGTTTCAGGTCGTAACGTGCCTTTCGCGCCGAGCGCGGAAGCGAGAGATCACCGCAATCGCAGGCGGCACCGGGGCCGCGACCATCTACTGAGGAACCATGCGTGCTGGGGGATGACGCGGAGCTGACCGCCGCGGTGCTTGCGGCACAGGACGGGAACGAGACCGCGTTCCGGACTGTGTACCGCGCCGTGCACCCACGGCTGCTCGGATACGTCCGGACGCTGGTCGGCGACCCGGACGCCGAGGACGTCGCCTCCGAGGCATGGCTGCAGATCGCCCGGGACCTCGAGCGGTTCAGCGGGGACGCGGACCGGTTCCGCGGCTGGGCCGCCCGTATCGCGCGCAACCGCGCCCTGGACCACATACGGATGCGCGGCCGCCGCCCCGCCATCGGCGGTGACGAGACCGAGCTGACCGGGAAGGCCGGCGAGTCCGACACCGCGGGCGAGGCCATGGAGTCCCTGGCCACCGACAGCACCCTCTCCCTCATCGCCCGTCTTCCGCAGGACCAGGCCGAGGCCGTGGTGCTGCGGGTGGTGGTGGGCCTCGACGCCAAGACCGCCGCGGAGACGCTGGGCAAACGGCCGGGTGCCGTACGGACCGCCGCGCACCGGGGTCTGAAGAGGCTCGCCGAACTGCTCGGCGGCGATCCGGAAGCGGACGGCGTACTCGACGCGCTCCCGCCCCAGCGAGAACCGCACACTCGTGCGGTGACGTCCGCGAGTGTGACGCATACGCGTCCGCGGACGCAGAAGGACATGTGATGGCCGACAAGCAGTACGGGTGGCTGGACCGCGAAACGGCGGAGCGTTTGCTGCGCGGCGAGTCACTGGACAACGCTGTCGACCCCGCCGACCGCGACGACGCCGAGCGCCTCGCCAAGACCCTCGGCGCACTCTCCGTCGAACCCCCGATGAACAGCGCCGAACTCCCCGGCGAGGCCGCCGCCCTGGCCGCCTTCCGCAAGGCCCACGCGGACCGCGCGACAACTGCCGCCACCCCAGGCCACGCCACCCCCGGCCACGCCTCCTCCGCCGACGCCGGGCTCATCCGCATCGGCGCCCCCGGCCACCGCGCCCCGCGCCCCCGTCACCGGCGGACCGTGCGGGTCGGGCTGGCCGCCGTGGTGGCGTTCGGGATGGTCGGTGGAGTGGTCGCCGCGGCGGCAACCGGAATGCTGCCGACACCGTTCGGGGACGACGAACCGCGGCCCGGAGCCTCGGTGTCGGCCGCCGTCACGCCGGACCGTCCGCTGGTGTCGCCGACGCCCGACGGCGCCGCGAAGGACGAGCCGACACCCGACGGCTCCGTCGGCGCCTCCCCCGATCGAGCCGCCCCGCGTAACGACGCGGGCGGCGCTCCGAGCGCCGACCCCGACGGCCACGGCCCGACGGAAGGCTTCGGCTCCTCATGGGACGGGGCCCGGTCCGCCTGCCGCGACATCCGCGACGGCCGGCGGCTCTCCACCGACCGCAGACGAGCCCTGGAAGGGCTGGCCGGCGGCTCCACGCGCGTGTGGAAGTACTGCAACGACGTCCTGAACACCTCCGACGGCCAGGCCCGCCGGGAAGACGACCGCAAGGACTCGGACAAGGACCCGGACGGTCCGGGCGGCGACGACGACAGCCACCACGGGGTCTCCGGCGGCGATGGACACGGCGACGGCCACGGTCACGGCAACGACCACCACCAGAACGGGGGCCTCGCCACCCCCTCGCCGTCCCCGTCGGACGACGCCACGTTGCGGCCGAAACGCGCCGCCGCCGTCCCCGAACCGTCGCCCAACCCGTCGTACTCCGCCCTGTGACCTGCGTTTCCCCAGGCTGTCGAACTTTTTTCGCGACCGGTGTGACATTTTCGGCCGCGGTGGCGCTGAGATGAGTGAGCCGACTGGTCATCGGCCGTCGCACAGAGCCGGGGTTCCCCCCGTACTCACGGCTCGTGCACCTCGGCGCGGGCGGGACACGTTCCCCCGGTCCCGCCCGCGCCCCACAGGTCACCAGTGCACGACGACCTTGTCGCCGTCGCGGACCTCGTCGAACAGCTCCGCGATCACCGCCTCGTCCCGCACGTTGACGCAGCCGTGCGAGGCGCCCGCGTAGCCCCGGGCCGCGAAGTCGGACGAGTAGTGCACCGCCTGGCCGCCGCTGAAGAACATCGCGTACGGCATCGGTGAGTCGTAGAGCGTCGAGACGTGGTGGCGCGACTTCCAGTAGACGCTGAACACGCCTTCCCTGGTCGGTGTGTACTCCGAGCCGAACCGCACCGGCACGGTGGTGACGGTCCGCCCGTCCACCATCCAGCGCAAGGTGCGGCTCGACTTGCTGATGCACAGCACCCGGCCGGTCAGACAGCGCGCGTCCGGCTTGTCGGCCGGCTGTCCGCCCATCAGATACAGCTCCCACTTGCCGGGCTCGTGCGTCATCCTCAGCAGCCGCTGCCAGGTGACGGTGTCGGTCTCGCCGGTCTTCGGCAGCCCGCGCTTGCCCTGGAACCCCTTGACGGCCTCCTCGGTCGTCCCGTCGTACGTCCCGGTCGGTCCCTCGAAGATCCAGGCCACCTGTCGCAGCCGGGCCTGCAGCTCACGGACGTCACGGCCCGTGTCGCCGGGGGAGAGCAGCACCTTCGGCGGGGCCTTCGTCGGCTCGGCACCGGGCTGGTCGTCCTTCGCGCCGGCCGAGGACGAGGGGGAGCTCTTGGGCAGCTCGACCCGCACCGGGCCCTTCCCGTCGCCGTCGGACGCCTGCACGGTGCAGCCGCCCACGGCCGCCACCGCCACCAGCGCGGCGATCGCTCTCCTCATGCCCTCTGTACGCATGTCCGCCCCCGCCTATTCACCACTTGTGTCACCAGAGATGGCTTCCCGCGGATGACTGGTTGCGAACGGCACGGCATGGTGGTGAACGACCGGCGAGTGATTTCCCAGCGGGAGGCGGCACACCATGGCGCGCGAGTCGGAGTCCGGACTGCCCATCGAACCGGTCTACGGTCCCGGGGACCTGGACGGCTGGGACCCCGTGGAGAAGCTGGGCGAGCCGGGCGCGTACCCCTTCACCCGCGGCGTCTACCCGTCGATGTACACGGGCCGCCCCTGGACCATGCGCCAGTACGCCGGCTTCGGTACGGCGACGGAGTCCAACGCCCGCTACCGGCAGCTGATCGCCCACGGCACGACGGGTCTGTCGGTCGCCTTCGACCTGCCGACCCAGATGGGCCACGACTCGGACGCCCCGATCGCGCACGGCGAGGTCGGCAAGGTGGGGGTGGCGATCGACTCGGTCGAGGACATGCGGGTGCTGTTCGACGGGATCCCGCTGGACCAGGTCTCGACGTCGATGACGATCAACGCGCCCGCGGCCCTGTTGCTGCTGATGTACCAGCTGGTGGCGGAGGAACAGGGCGTACCGGCGCGGCAGCTGACGGGCACGATCCAGAACGACGTGCTGAAGGAGTACATCGCGCGGGGGACGTACATCTTCCCGCCCAAGCCCTCGCTCCGGCTCATCGCCGACATCTTCAAGTACTGCCGGACCGAGATCCCGAGGTGGAACACCATCTCGATCTCCGGCTACCACATGGCGGAGGCCGGGGCCTCGCCCGCGCAGGAGATCGCCTTCACGCTGGCCGACGGCATCGAGTACGTCCGCACCGCGGTGGCGGCCGGAATGGACGTCGACGACTTCGCCCCGCGTCTCTCCTTCTTCTTCGTGGCCCGTACGACGCTCCTGGAGGAGGTCGCCAAGTTCCGTGCGGCCAGGCGTATCTGGGCGCGTGTGATGCGGGACGAGTTCGGCGCGAAGAACCCCAAGTCCCTCATGCTGCGTTTCCACACCCAGACCGCCGGGGTCCAGCTGACGGCCCAGCAGCCGGAGGTGAACCTCGTCCGGGTCGCCGTCCAGGGCCTGGCGGCGGTGCTGGGCGGCACGCAGTCCCTGCACACGAACTCCTTCGACGAGGCGATCGCGCTGCCGACCGACAAGTCGGCGAGGCTGGCCCTGCGCACCCAGCAGGTCCTGGCGTACGAGACGGACGTGACGGCGACGGTCGACCCGTTCGCCGGGTCGTACGTCGTCGAGAGGATGACGGACGACGTGGAGGCGGCCGCCCTCGGCCTCATGCGCAGGGTCGAGGATCTCGGGGGTGCGGTGGCGGCCATCGAGCACGGTTTCCAGAAGGACGAGATCGAGCGCAGCGCGTACCGCATCGCGCAGGAGACGGACTCGGGCGAGCGGGTCGTCGTGGGCGTCAACCGTTTCCGGCTCGACGAGGAGGAGCCGTACGAGCCGCTGCGCGTCGACCCGGCCATCGAGGCCCAGCAGGCCGAGCGGCTGGCCCGGCTGCGCGCCGAGCGCGACCAGCGGGCGGTGGACACGGCCCTGACGGCCCTGAAGAAGGCCGCCGAGGGCGAGGACAACGTCCTGTACCCCATGAAGGAGGCGCTACGGGCCCGGGCCACGGTCGGCGAGGTGTGCAACGCGCTGCGGGAGATCTGGGGGACCTACGTTCCGGCGGACGCGTTCTAGCGTGCGACACTCGCTTTCATGTTCGGTGTCATCGACCTCCCCACCTATCTCGCGGGCCTTGTCCTGATCGTTCTCCTCCCCGGGCCCAACTCCCTGTACGTGCTCTCCGTCGCCGCCCGGCGCGGGGTGCGGGCGGGGTACACGGCGGCGGCCGGGGTGTGGTGCGGGGACGCCGTGCTGATGACGCTGTCGGCCGCGGGGGTCGCCTCGCTGCTCCAGGCCAACGCCGTGCTGTTCGGGATCGTGAAGTACGCGGGCGCCGGGTACCTGACCTGGCTGGCGGTCGGGATGCTGCGGGCCGCGTGGGGGATGTGGCGGGCGCGAGGGGAGGCGGCCGCGGTCGCGGAACCCGGTGCCGCCGATGAGCGGCCCTACCGCCGTGCCCTGGTCATCAGCCTGTTCAACCCCAAGGCGATCCTGTTCTTCGTCGCCTTTTTCGTGCAGTTCGTCGACCCCGGGTACGCGTACCCGGCCCTGTCCTTCGTCGTGCTCGGTGTGCTCGCGCAGTTCGCGAGCTTCCTGTATCTCACCGCGCTGATATTCAGCGGGACGAGGCTGGCGGACGCGTTCCGTCGCCGGAGGCGGCTGTCGGCGGGGGCGACATCGGCGGCGGGGGCGCTGTTCCTGGGGTTCGCGGTGAAGCTGTCGCTCGCCGGCGGCGTGTGACTAGAGGCCCAGGCGCGCCACGTACTCCCCGAGCCCGTCGGCCGTCTCGCCCGCCCAGCCCACGTAGCCGTCCGGGCGTACCAGGAACAGGCCCGTCCCGTACGAAGCCTGTGTGTCTCCCTGTACGACCTTGACCGCCTCCGGCACATCCGGCGCCTCGCCGCCCACCGCCACCAGCGTCCAGTGCGGTCCCCGGAACGCGTCGAAGAGCCGTGTCCCGCCCAGCGGCCCGTCCGGTGCGCGGTCGCCCGCCCGTACCCCGGTCGCCGCGGCCCTCGTCTCCCGGGTGAGGGAGGAGTCCCGGTACCCCAGCCCCAGCTGACGGGTCGCGTCACCGCGCCGGGTCTCCCCGCGGTGGACGCTCGCCGACAGGCCGAGCATGTCCGCGGCGACGGGGCGCCGCTCCTCCTCGTAGGTGTCCAGCAGCGTCGGCGAGGCGCCGCCCCGCAGGACCGCGCCCAGCTTCCAGCCCAGGTTGTAGGCGTCCTGCACGCTGGTGTTGAGTCCCTGCCCGCCGGCCGGTGAGTGCACGTGCGCGGCATCGCCCGCGAGGAACACCCGCCCCTCGCGGAACCGGTCCGCGAGGGCCATGCGGGGCCGGAAGTCCGAGGCCCAGCGGACCTCCGTCACATCCGAGGGGGCGAGGTGGGAGCGGGCGGCGACCACCTTGCGGATGCCGTCAGGTGACACGTCCACCGCGGTGTCCGCGGGGAACTGGGCCGTCACCTGGAAGTCCTCCGTGCCCGCGAGCGGGCAGATCGCCAGGAAGCCGTCGCCCTCCGCGCTCGGCGGGAAGACGTGCCAGTAGTCGCGGTCCAGGCCGGTCAGGCGTACGTCCGCCACCAGCATCGGCTGCGGGTCCACCGTCTCGCCCGTCATCCCGATGCCGAGCGCCCGCCGCACCGCCGAGCGGCCGCCGTCCGCCGCCACCAGATAGCGGGCCCGGACGTCCTCGCCGTCCGTGAAGCGGGCCGTCACTCCTTCCCCGTCCTGGCTGAGACCGGTCAGCTCGCGTCCGAAGGCGACCTCGCCGCCCAGCTCCGCCAGCCGCGCCGCCAGGATCTGCTGGCTCCGCCACTGCGGCACCATCCACGGCGCGTTGTACGGGGAGTCCTCCGTCGCCTCGGCCGGTTCGAACATCTGGTGCTCGCCGACCTGCTTGCCGTCCTGCCAGACCATCCCGACCGGGTAGCTGCCGCCGACGGCGTGGATCGCGTCCAGGACGCCGAGGTCGTCGAAGACCTCCATGGTGCGCGGCTGGATGCCCTTGCCGCGCGAGCCGGGGAAGAGCTTCTCGGCCTTCTCCACCACCAGCGCGTCCACCCCGTGCCGGGCCAGGTCGATACCGAGGGCGAGACCGGTCGGGCCCGCGCCCACGATCAGTACGTCGGTCTGCGTGTCGGTACGCATGCGACCACTCTCCTTAACGCTGTTAAGTTCCGTCGGGTACGAGCGTGCCCTTAACGGCGTTAAGCTGTCAAGCGTGACTACGGAACGACGCGTGCCCCTCGACCGCACCCGGGTCGCGGCCACGGCCCTCACGCTCCTGAACGAGGTGGGCCTGGACGGGCTGACCCTGCGTGCCATCGCCAAGGAACTCGACGTCAAGGCGCCCGCCCTGTACTGGCACTTCAAGGACAAGCAGGCGCTGCTCGACGAAATGGCGACGGAGATGTACCGGCGCATGATCGCCGGCATTCCGCTCGACGCCGACGACACCTGGCAGGAGCGGCTGCTGAAGGCCAACCGCGGGCTGCGTGCCGCCCTGCTCGGCTACCGCGACGGCGCGAAGGTCTTCAGCGGCTCACGCTTCACGAGCCTCGTGCATGTGGAGGCGATGGAGGACAACCTGCGCCTGTTCCTGTCCGCGGGCTTCACCCTCCCCCAAGCGGTCAGGGCCTATTCGACGACGTACCTCTACACCCTCGGCTACGTCATCGAGGAACAGGGCGTCGAGCCCCTCCCCGGCGAACGCCGCGAGGGCTACGACATCGACGAACGCGCCCGCCTGATGTCCGACTTCCCCTTGTCGGCCGCGGCGGGCGCGGAGATCTTCGCGGACTACGAACGCCACTTCGAGGAGGGCCTGGGTCTGGTGGTAGCGGGTATTGAGACGCGGTACGGCAAGCGCGCCCCATAGGGGCGCGGGGAACTGCGCGACCAGCCACAACGTCCCCGCAGCAGACCACTCAGGCGCGGCTTGCCATAACCTTCCGCACGGCCCGCGTGATGACCGGCGGCAACAGATCCACGGCGATACGGCGGGCAGGGGAACGGCGCCGCCCAGGCACCGGCGCCGGCACCGGCTCCGGAGCGACGAAGTGCCGCGACTTGGGAAACTCCGGCCCCCGCACCCCCGTGGACCTAGCCCGGACCAACCGATGCCCCGCCGCTCGCTGCACACTCACCCCGCAGTCCGCCCGCCCCCGAAGCATCTCCAGCAATTCCTCCTGCACCGACGAGGGATCACCCCACGTCCCGTACAGCTTCTGCGTGCTGAGACAGATCGGCCGCAGCCCGCGATTGAGCACCGCCTCCCACGCCGCGACCGACACCCCCGGCGTGTGCTCGGACCGGAAGTCGTCGAGGACCACCACCCCCTCCGGCAGCAGGATCTCCCGAGCCGCACCGATGTCGTCGCGGACATGCTCGTACAGATGCGAGGCGTCGATGTGGACGAACCGGCAGCTCCCCGCCGCGACCTCGGAGGAGATCACCGAGCTCGGCGCCTCGATCACCCTCGGGAGGGTGTCGTGGAAGGAGAGGTAGTTCCGCTCGAAGGCCTGCCGGGTGAGGGAGGCGTACGACTTCGCGGTCTCGGCCTTGTTCGCCCCGTCCGGGGCGTCGCCGCCGAAGAGGTCGCAGACCGTGAACCGCTCGCCCTCCTCCAGGTGCCGGCCGAGCAGGATCGCGCTCTTGCCCATGTAGGCGCCGAGCTCCAGGAGGTCGCCGGCGAAGCCCCGCGTCCGCTGCCGGTCGAGGAGCCAGGTGAACAGGACCTGGTCGAGGGGAGGGAACCAGCCCGGTACGTCGCCCAGTTCGCCGGGGTACGTGTATGTCTGCTGTGCGTTGGCCATGGAGCATGTCTGCTCGCTGGAGCCCGCCCCAGTTTTCCCCGCGCTGAACGTCCGGTGAACAACCTCAGCGGGCCTTGGCCAAGGCCGAACGCAGTTTGGGGGTCAGTGGCTTCTCGACGTAGCGGTTCATCAGCCAGGCCAGCAGCAGCATCGAGGTGACCGTCAGCGCGAACGTCTCCGCGGAGGGCAGCCCGAGCCCGGTGTGCAGAGCGTGGATCACCACCCAGCCGAGGTGCTCGTGGACCAGGTAGAAGGGGTACGTCAGCGCCCCGGCCACCGTCAGCCAGCGCCAGTTCACCTGGTTCAGCCAGCCCAGCGCGATCGCGGTGACGGCGAGGAAGCCGAAGGCGACGACGAGGACGATGCCGAGGGTGGTGCGGTGTGCGAAGGCGTTCGGGTCGGCCGCGTTCCACAGGCCGCGGACCGCGTAGTGCTGCCCGATCAGGAAGCTGACGGCGACGATGCCCCACGCGTAGACGTCCCGCCGGTCGCGGTGGACGAGGTAGAGACCGACACCGCCGATGAAGAAGGGGGCGTACTCGGGCATCAGCACGATGTCGAGCAGCGGCTCCCTTGAGGCCTGCGCGATCGCCGCGGCCAGCGTCCAGCCCGCGCAGAACATGATCACCCGGCGCCGGGAGGCCCCGGGCAGGACCACGCACAGGGCGAACAGGGCGTAGAAGCGGACCTCCGCCCACAGCGTCCAGCACACGCCCAGCACCCGGTCGACGCCCAGCGGCTGCTGAAGCATCGTCAGGTTGACCAGGGCGTCGCTCGGTGCCACCGCCTTGAAGGCGACCGTCGGCAGCGCGAACACCGCCGTGACGAGCACGACCGCCACCCAGTACGCGGGCAGCAGCCGGGACGCGCGGGACGCGAAGAACGACTTCAGCGGTCTGCCCCAGCCGCTCATGCAGATCACGAATCCGCTGATCACGAAAAAGACCTGCACGCCGAGACAGCCGTATGCGAAATACCCGCTCAGCGTCGGGAACTGGTCTTTCGGGGAACTTCCCCAGGCCGTAGTGACCTCGCCGCCCCGGCCGCCGTAGTGGTAGGCCGCCACCATCAGCGCGGCCACCAGACGCAGTCCGTCCAGGGCCCGCAGACGGGTCTCACGGGGAGCTGTCCGGTCCGGCGGCCGGGGTGTGTCGATCACCTGGCGGACCGTCGTCGTGGTCACGGATATCCCCTCGATACAGCTGTTCCTACGGGTGCACACAGGGACATTAGTCCGAATCACAGGGATGTCTTGGCGGGCGATCCAACGATTGGCCGCACGGTCCCGGTGAGTTCACCTGGATGTCGTTTTGGCTTCCTAAATTCCCTCAGAATCCCCCCACACAAGCGGTAAAGCCCAAGAACTCGCCTGAACTTTGGTAAGAAGACAAACAGGAGTGCCATGACGACGGTCCAGAAGAGACGTGCACGGGCGCGTGGAGGGGAGCTGGACGACTGCCTGCGCGCCTGCGCGGTGCACAGCGGAAAGGTCGTCGGCAGCATCGACCGGCGCCGCGTCGAACTCGCGGAGCAGCTGCGCAAGCTGCTCGTGGTGTGGGGCACGACGGCCACGTCCGCCCCCGTGCCCGCCCCGGCCGGCGGCGCCACCGCGCTGCTCAAGCGGGCCGTCAAGGGCGCCGCCACCCCGGCCTCCGCGATCCCGGGCGAGCTCCTCGACGCGCTGCTCGCCGTCGCCAACAAGGCGCTCGAGTGCGGCTACGACGACGAGCTGGACCTCGCCCTGGTCATCAGCGACACCGTCCTCGCCCAGCGCAAGAACTCCCGTGCGGGATGGCGGCTGCGCGCCCGGCTTCTGGAGGCCCTCGGCGAGGAGTCCGAGGCCGTCGAGGCGTACGAGAAGTACCTCGCCCTCACCGACGACGACGGCTTCGGCGTCCGCGCCAAGATCGCCGGTCTGCGTGTCGCGGCCGACAAGGAGCGGGAGCTGCTCGCGCTGCTGAAGCGGCAGAGCCCGCGCGCCGCGGAGTTCACCCGCCGTGCCGCCACCGACGTCTGGGCCGAGGGCCTGGCCGCCCACGCGGTGGGGGACTGGACCGAGGCCGAGCCGCGTCTCGTGGGAGCGCTCCTGACGCTGGCCGCCGAGGGCGCCCCGGTCGCCGACCGGCAGGAACTCCTCAGCCAGTACCTGGACCTGCGCACCACCGAGTCGACGGACCTCGCCTCCCTCACCGAGGCCCTCGCCCTCTACGCCGAGCAGCGCCGCAACCGGATGCGCGGCCCGGTCACCGACCCCACCGTCGGCGGAGTGCAGTGGATCAGCCTCGGCGAGTTCCGCAACCGGATCGCCGGCAAGTCGATCTGTCTGATCGCCAACTCCGGGCGGGTCGGCGCCAGTTCGATGGGCGCCGAGATCGACGCGTACGACCTCGTCGTCCGCTTCAACTCGTACCGGATCGACCCGAAGCACACCGGCAGCCGCACCGACATCCACGCCACCATCCACAAGCACGGCTTCAACTGGGACCAACAGGTCGACACCCGGCTCGTGTTCGGCGGCATCTCCGGCGACTGGAAGTACTCGCTGCGCAACCGGCTCGTCCCCGGCGCCCAGACCCACCTCGGCGACGAGTCGCTGCGCTGGCCCGTGCGCAACATCGGCAGGCTCGGCACCGACGTCTGGTCCGGCATCCCGACCACCGGCTTCAACATGCTGTACCTGCTGGACTTCCTGGACGTCAGCCCGACCCTGGACCTGATCGGCTTCGACTTCTACGAGAGCGGCGCCTACCGCGTCCAGGAGGCGATGAAGCTCGCGATCACGTCCGTGCACGAGTACACCAGCGAGAAGGCATGGGTCATGCAGCGGGCCCAGAGCGTGACCGACATGAGGATCTCCCTGCGATGACCACTGCCCTGCCTGCGACTCAGGCCCCCGCCACCGACGCGCACGCGCTCACCGGCAAGCGCCGCATCGCCTTCGCGTCCTACGTCGACGAGAACTACCTGCCCGGGTTCCTGACCCTCCTGCGCAGCCTCGCGCTCTCCAACCCCGGCGTGTGCGAGGACTTCGTCGTCCTCTACGACGATCTGCGCCCCGGCTCGATCGCGCGGATCCGCGCCCTGCACCCGCGGATCGTCCTCAAGCGCGTGGGCGACACGCACTACGACTCGTACAAGAAGGGCGACCAGGACAACTACCTGGTCCGCAAGGCGTACTTCATCCTCGACGTGTTCAGGATCCGCGAGTACGACACGATCATCACCCTCGACACCGACATGGTGGTCCTGAGCGACCTGAGCGAACTCCTGAAGCTGCGCGAGGGGCTGGCGGCCGTCCCGCAGTTCTTCTACGGGCAGCACAAGCTCAACTCGGGGCTTCTGGTCATCCAGCGCGAGTACCTGAGCGACGAGTTCTGCGCCCGGCTCGACCGGTGCGGCCGCAGCGGCGACTACGAGCTCGACAAGCACGACCAGGGCATCCTCAACGCCGTCCTCGACGGCGACTTCGTGCGCCTGGACCCGCGCTACAACTTCGTCAAGCGGCGGCTGTCCGGAGACCTGCCGGTCCCCGAGGACACCGCGATCCTGCACTTCACCGGCCGCCACAAGCCCTGGCAGGGCGGCGAGGCCGGATACAGCCAGGCGGAGGAGCGCTGGCGCGAGTTCGAGCTGTCGGACGCCGACTTCCAGAGCGCCTACCTCGCCTCCAGCGGCGGCCTCCACCACGACCTGGTCGTCCACTTCGGCACCCCGCACGTCCGGCGCACCGGCGACGTCGAGGTGGCCCGCAAGGTCGCCGCCGCGCACATCGCGAACGGCGACTACCAGGACGCCGTCGACGTCCTGTCCGGCGTCCGGATCCCGCTCGACGAGGCGTGGCCGCACGAGGTCCTCGGCCACGCCCTGATGAGCGTCTCCCGCTACGAGGAGGCGAAGGCCCAGCTGCTGCTGGCCACCGCCGCCCCCAACCGGGCCGCCACGGCGTACGCCCGGCTGGCCCAGATGGCGTGGGTGCACGGCGACAACACGGAGTCCCTGCGGTACGCCACCGCCGGTATCACCGTCGACCCGACCCACCGCTCCAGCCGGCTGTGGGCGCAGCGCGCGGGCGCCGTCCCCTCGCAGGAGCGGGGCAGTGCCGAGGACCAGCTCGCCCACGTCGCCTTCTACATGGACCGGCAGGGCAACGCGGGCGACAAGCTCCTCCCGGAGACCGTCCGGCTCGCCTTCGACCCCGACGTCACCTCACGGCGCTGGCACTCGGTCCACGCCCACCGCCTCTTCGACGAGGCCGCGCTGGAGCGGGTCAACGCGCGGCGGGGCCTGGTCATCGGCGGTGGCGGCCTCTTCATCCCGGACACCATGCCCAACGGCAACAGCGCCTGGCAGTGGAACGTCCCGGACGAACTCCTGAACCGCATCGACGTGCCGATCGCGGTCTTCGCCGTGGGCTTCAACGCCTTCGACGGTCAGTCCTACCGGGCGAACCGCTTCCGCGACTCGCTCCTCCAACTGGTCGAGCGCTCCGCCTTCTTCGGCCTGCGCAACCACGGCTCGATCGAGAAGGTCCGCGCGATGCTGCCGTCGCGCCTGCACGACAAGGTGCGCTTCCAGCCCTGCCCCACCACGGTCATGCGCCAGCTGGTCGCGGGCTGGCAGGACCCGGTCCAGCGCGAGAACACGATCCTCGTCAACGCGGCCTACGACCGCGCGGGTCTGCGCTTCGGCCACGACTACGGCTACTTCCTCGCCCAAATGGCCCAGGCTGTCCGGGACTTGGGGAAGCTCGCCGAGGTGCAGTGCGTGGCGCACTCGCTCGACGACGAGAAGATCGCCTTCGATCTGCGCCGCGAACACGGCATCTCGCTGCCGGTCATCCCGATGTACGACTTCGAGAACGACCAGATCCGCGAGCTGTACGCCCGCACCAAGCTGGTGATCGGCATGCGCGGCCACGCCGGGATGATCCCGTTCGGCGTCGGCACGCCCGTCATCAGCCTGATCTCGCACCCGAAGATGGCGTACTTCCTGCGGGACATCGAGCGCCCGGAGTGGGGCGTCTCGGTCCACGACCGCCACCTCGCGGCCCGGCTGGTCGAGCGCGCGAGCGACCTGCTCGCCGACCACGCCAAGACGGTCGCCGACGTCCACGGCCGCCAGCAGGAGCTGTGGAAGGTCACCGAGGCCAACGCGGCCGACCTCCGGGTGATCCTGGGGAGCTGAGAGACGGCGGGCCCCCACGGCACGGGGGGCCCGCACCTCACTCGTCCGGCAGGTGCTCCAGCACCAGGTCGATGGCCTCCCGTGCCGTCGTCACCCGGCCGAACGACTCCTGCCGGGACGGGCCCATGACGAAGTACGTGCCCCCGTACTCGGACAGGACGAAGGGGATGTCCCACGTCCACGGCTGCTCCGCGGTGCGGCTGAAGTGCAGCTCCCCCATACCGACCCAGGGGAACCGGCGCCGCAGCCGGGGTTCCGCGTAGGCCAGGTCCAGCAGCTCCGGCCGTACGCGCCCGTCGTCCCGCGCCTTCTGCCAGCCCGCCTCTGTCGCCGCGTCCGCGTCCGTGTCCATGGGGCCATCATGCGACAGCTCAGCGGCCGACGGCCCTGTGCAGCAGCCGGGTCAGCTTCGAACCGCCCGGCGACTCCTTCTCGTACGCCTTGCGCAGCTGCTCGAAGTGGTCGGCGCGGGTGCGGCTCAGGTACTCGTCGGAGGTCAGCGGTTTGGCGATCGACCAGGCCCGCCGGTGCTGGCCGTCGTAGTGGGCGACATACGCCTTGGACAGCTCCAGGACGGATTTGAAGGGGATGCCGCCGGTGTGGTCGCGGTCGATCCTCTCCTGGACGGCGGAGATCAGGGCGAGCTTCTCGTCGACGGTGTAGTCGTCCTCGGTGATCCGCGCGAGGACGTCCGAGGGGATCGGCTTCGTCACCTCGAAGGCGAGGGTGGAGCGGATCGGCGGACCGGCGATCTCGATGTACGGCAGCAGCGCGCCGGTGCTGTGGTGCAGCCACGGCAGCCGGGGCCCGGCGAAGTCCTGGTGCAGGACGACCGTCCCGGGCCGCATCCGGGTCAGGAACCGCTCCGACACACACCGGAACACCCGGGCCGTCTTGGCGATGTCGATGTGCAGGAACTCCACGGGGCTGGTGTCCTCGGGGTCCGAGGTCTGCCACAGGTCACCGGCGTGGATCTCCAGGAACGGCAGGAACGGCTCCAGGCGTCCCTTGAAGTCGTCCAGGAAGGAGTTGTCGTCCGCGGGCCGGTGACCGGAGTCGAAGAACTTCTCCGAGGCGAACGTGCCCTTGCCGACCCGGAAGAAGTCGTACGCGTGCAGCCGCCCGCTCTTCTGGTCGAACACGGGGCTCTCGCTCAGGCCGAGCGCGAGCGCGTACGTCGATCCGCCGCCCCCCGAGCCCAGTTCGACGATCCGGTCCCGGCCCGTGAGATGGTGCCGGCCCACCAGGTACAGGAACTGCAGCTCCCAGGCGCTGCACTGGGTGTAGGGCAGGTTCTCCGGCAGGGTGACGGTGTCGAAGAGGGAGTAGAGCCGACCGAGCTTCGTCATGAGTGCCTCACGGGATACGGATAGGCGGTGCCCGTGATCCTAGGGACCTGGACACCGCTTCACCATTGAATCAACGGATTAGCTCGATGGTTGGGCTGTATTTCCATGGCCTTTCCGGGGAGTTCACCCCTCATTCGCTCAGCGCTTCACGGCCTTCCGCAACGCCTTGGCCCGCCGGACCACCCGGCGTGCGGTGGCGTTGCGCGGCAGGAACGACAGCCGCTCCGGGATGCCCCCGGGCAGGCCCAGCGAGGTCAGCCGCTTGCGCTTGAAGTAGCGCTGGGTACGCGGGCCGAAGTGCTGCGAGAGGTAGCGCTCGGCGGCCGGACGCAGCCGCGGGTGCATCTGCGGCTGCATGGTGAAGCCGACCGCGGTGACCAGGGCGTTCAGATCCTCGTCGGGCACCGCGTCCTCGCCCTTGCGGGACTCCAGGTCCGCCAGCACGGCGTCGGCCAGCACCGCCGGGACCCGGTTGCTGTTCTGGTACGGCGTGAGCCGGTCCAGGAGCGGCTCGGTGCCGATGCGGGCGACGGGGAGGCCGTAGAAGACGGACGCCGTGAACAGCGCCGTCGAGAAGCAGCCCACGACCAGCCCCGGCCGGGCCCTCTCGAACAGCACCTCGGCGAGGACGGGGGTGTCCAGGACGGTCAGGTCGACGCCCAGCTTCCCGGCCTCGGTCTCCAGGACGCGGCTGTAGCGGGCCGGCGCGGTGGGGTGCGGCTTGAAGACGACGCTGCGATGCCCGCGCTCGACCGCCCCGCGCAGCATCCGTACGTGCAGGTCCTCCTCCTCCTTGACGGAGAGGATGTTCAGCGCGGACAGATACTGGCCGAGGAGCAGCGCCGAGTTCTCCGGCAGCGCGGGCAACTCCGGTACTGCCTCGCCGAGTTCGCTCAGCACCTTCAGGAACGCGCCCGTCGGCACGACCTGCCCGGGCACGTCGAACTCGGTCAGCAGCATCGGCGTGAGGCCCGGCACCAGGTCCAGGTGGAGCAGCCGGCGCACGCGCGTGCCGACCAGCGGGTCGAGCTTGTTGCGGGTGGGGCCGTAGCTCATCAGGCCGTCCGCGTAGACATGCACGGGGGCGCCGGTGAACAGCTGTGCCACGGTGAGCGCGGGGGTGACCTGGATGGACTCCAGGACCAGCTCGACGCGGTCGTCACCGAGGCCCCAGAGCAGCCGCAGATAGCGCTCGAAGAGCGGGATGTCGTCGGCGCGCGGTGTCCAGGAGCCGGGGTGGAAGGGGCGGATGGCCTCGTTCCAGGACAGCACGTCGTCGAAGTGGTCGCGCAGCGGCTCGAAGCCCGGCATGGCGTCGACCGCCCAAGTGGTCTCCGGGTTCGCCGAGTTGTTGAACACCAGCAGCACCCGCCGCTCCGCCTCCTCGAAGAGGTCGGAGTCGAGCGCGGCGGCCAGGGTGGCGGCCCCGTACAGCGTGGAGGCGCAGAAGATCTGGGTCGTACGACGGGGGTGGGGGGACATCAGGCAGCCGCCTTCGCTGTGGTGACCCGGCGCCGCAGCCGCCGCAGCCTGGACGAGCGGCGCAGGTCCATCGTGTCGAGTACGTCGCCGAGGGCGTCCTGCGGCATCCGCCTTATGGCCGCCGCGCTCATCGCCTGGAGCTGCCGGGCCACACCCGGCTCCCACTTGGCCTCGTCGGAGAGGTGGTGGGCGATGATCGCGCAGTAGGTGCGGACCGCCTTCGGGAGCAGCCGGGCGGCGTCCCGGTCCGTCGCCGTCTCCTCGATGACCTGGTCGAAGGCGCGGATGAAGTCCAGCTGGCGGGCGTCGCCGATCTGGGTGAGCGAGGAGGCGACCCCACGCCGGTAGAACACACCGAGCAGGCTCACCACGGCGAACGACTCCGCCTCGCGGTGCAGCTTCCAGATCCACGGCCGGTCCTCGGCCGTGCGCAGCCCGTCGGTGAAGTGCAGCAGGCCCTTGTCCAGGAGGCGGCGGTGGTAGGCGCCGGCCCACGCGTACGCGTAGTCGACGGACGTCGTCCGGTCGGCGGGCAGGATCGCCTCGCGCGGGTTCAGCACCTCCCCGCGCAGCCCGACCGGCGCCCGGTGGACGGACCGGGCGCGGGCGGTCGCCTGGACATGGTCGGTGCGGATGAAGTCGCAGCCCAGGTCCTCGATGGCCGCCACCAGCTCGGCGAGATAGCCCGGCGCGAGCCAGTCGTCGCCGTCGAGGAAGGTGAGGTACTCGCCCGTCGCCGCGTCCAGTCCGGTGTTGCGGGCGGTGGCGAGACCTCCGTTCTCCTCATGGCGGATATATCTCACCTGCGCGACATCCGAAAGCGACTCGGCGGCCCGTTCGAGAATGGCCGGTGTCTCATCCCTGGATTTGTCGTCGACCAGGATGAACTCGAAGTCGCTCCGGGCGTTCATCCGAAGAGTTCTGAGGGTGTCCGGGGCGTATTGCTGCACGTTGTAGAACGGCACGATCACGGAAAGCTTTGGCACCCGAGAAACGGTAGAAGGCCGCCCGGCAGGGGAACTGGACGGTGATCGTACGGGGGGTGAACTGAATGTGTCGGAACGGTGCATCCCCTGTACTTCCCGGTCTTCGGCGGGCCAGTTCGGCTCTCGGTGGGCTGTTGTTAACTTTTCGTTGATTCGCGGTTGGGCCATTCCTGGGAATTGCTTTCTAGCGTCTTGGACGTGCCAGCAAGTACAACGAAGCCGACGCGAATCGCGGTCCTAGCGGACTCGGACACCCGCTGGAAATGGGGTGCCCTCACCTCCCATCGCATCGCCCCGCGCGAGGACGCGCAAGAGCCCCTCGCCCTGAGCGGATTCCTGCTGCGCGGACGCGCCACCCCCACCCCGCGCCAGCTGGCGGAGGTCGGCGTGCACGCCGACTCGCTGCGGGAGGTCACGGCCGTCGAGTTCCTGCGCGCCATGGCCGAGGAGGAGTACGACGTGGTCGTCGTCGCCCTCGTCGGCGGCGGCGTCCAGGCCGTGCTGCACGGCCTCAAGCGGGTGTGGGAGGGCCGCGAGAAGCGTCCCGTCGTCGTCACCGGCTACGTCGGTGTCGTCTACGAGAAGCTCGCCGACGGCCTCCTGCTGCGCCACGGCGCCGACCTGGTCCTCGCCAACTCCCGCCAGGACGCGGACCGCTTCCGGGCCGTGTACGAAGGAGTGGGCGCCGACGCCTCGTCGGTCACGGAGGTGGCGCTGCCGTTCCTCGGCGGGGCCGCCTACGAGGGCGAGCACGACCCGTACACCGTGGTGTTCGCCGTGCAGCCCTCGGTCCCGGACAGCCGCAAGGACCGCACGTACCTGCTGAACCGGCTGATCCGGCACGCCCGGCTGCACCCCGAGCGCGAGGTGCTGCTGAAGCTGCGCTCCAAGCCGGGCGAACACACCACGCACATCGAGGAGCAGCCCTACCAGAAGCTGGTCCAGCGGCTCGATCCGCCGGCCAACTTCCGCCTGGTGTACGGGAACATGGGCGAGGTCCTCGACCGCACCGACCTGCTGGTCACCATCAGCTCCACGGCCGCGCTCGAGTCCCTGCACCGCCGGATCCCGACGGTCGTCCTGACCGACCTCGGCGTCCGCGAGGTCCTCGGCAACCACCACTTCGTCGGCTCCGGCTGCCTCGCCTCCTGGGACCAACTGGACGCGGGGTACCGGCCGGTGGCCGACGCGGAGTGGGTGGCCCGGCAGGGCGTCGTGGCGGACGGCTCGTACGAGACCGCCTTCGACGCGGCGCGGGAGCGGATCGCCAAGCTGCTGGCCCGTCCCGGGGGGTTGGCGCCGCTGACGCCCTACTACACACCCGCCACTGCTCCCGGATACCTGCCCGGCATCCTCGCCCGCCATCACCTCGGTCCCGACGGCAGTCCGCTGCCGGGTGCGCCCGCGCATGACAGGGAGCCCGGACCGGTTCGGCAGATCGTGCGGCGGGCCGCTCGGGGGGCGTACCGGCACGGGGTGCAGCGGGTGGCGCCTGTCATTCGGCGGATGGGGGAGCTGTGAGCGCCTTCCAGAGTGCCTCCTCGGGTCGTATCGCGGCTGCTGCGCCGTTTGGGCTGGTCGCGCAGTTCCCCGCGCCCCTGGGGGCGGCTTCGCCGGCCCCCCTCCCTACCTCCGTGAACTCTGCGCAAGGAGTGCAACCCATGTCTGACTCACTGGCCGACGCCGGCGTTTCCGTGCGTCGCGTGCTCGCCGTGATTCCCGCGCGCGGTGGCTCCAAGGGGGTGCCCGCGAAGAACCTCGCCTCCGTCGGTGGCGTGCCGCTGGTGTCCCGGGCCGTGCGTGAGTGCCGCGCGTCCCGGCTGGTGACGGACGTGGTCGTCTCCACCGATGACCAGGCCATCGCGGCCGCGGCCCGTCAGGCCGGCGCGGAGGTCGTGCTGCGGCCCGCCGCCATCGCCGGTGACCTGGCGACCTCGGAGGCCGCGGTCCTGCACGCCATGGACGCGCACGAGGCGCTGCACGGGGCGGTCGTCGACGTCGTCCTGCTCGTGCAGTGCACCAGCCCGTTCATCCTGCGCGAGGACATCGACGGGGTGGCCGGCGCGGTCGTCGACAACGGCGCCGACACCGCGGTGACCGTCGCCCCGTTCCACGGCTTCGTCTGGCGTGACGCCGACGACGCGGCCGACTCCGGTGAGACGACCGGCGGTTACGGCGTCAACCACGACAAGTCCTACCGCCCCCGCCGCCAGGACCGCCCCCAGGACCTCCTGGAGACCGGCGCCGCCTACGCGATGGAGGCGGCCGGCTTCCGCAAGCACCAGCACCGCTTCTTCGGCCACACCGAGCTCGTCCGCACGGACCCGGCCCGCGTGCTGGAGATCGACGACCCGCACGACCTCGCCAGGGCGCGGGCGCTCGCCCCCCTGTTCGACGCGGACCGCCCCGGTTCGCTGCCGACCGCCGACGACGTCGACGCGGTCGTCCTGGACTTCGACGGCACCCAGACCGATGACCGGGTGCTGATCGACGCCGATGGAAAGGAGTTCGTCTCCGTGCACCGCGGAGACGGCCTCGGCATCGCCGCCCTGCGCGACAGCGGCCTGAACATGCTGATCCTCTCCACGGAGCAGAACCCGGTCGTCGCCGCCCGGGCCCGGAAGCTCAGGCTCCCGGTCCTGCACGGCATCGACCGGAAGGACCTCGCACTCAAGCAGTGGTGCGAGGAGCAGGGCATCGCGCCCGAGCGCGTGCTCTACGTCGGCAACGACGTCAACGACCTCCCGTGCTTCGCCCTCGTGGGCTGGCCCGTGGCGGTCGCGAGCGCCCACGACGTGGTACGCGGCGCCGCCCGTGCGGTCACCACCGTCCCCGGTGGCGACGGCGCGATCCGAGAGATCGCCAGCTGGATCCTCGGCCCCTCTCTCGACTCCCTCACCAGTTAAGGAAATCGCCTGCCATGAGCACCAACTCCCGTCTGCGTTCCTTCGGTTCCGAGCGTCTCGCCGGTCCCGGCCAGCCCGTCTACATCTGCGGCGAGATCGGCATCAACCACAACGGTGACCTGGAGAACGCCTTCAAGCTCATCGACGTGGCCGCCGAAGCCGGCTGCGACGCCGTGAAGTTCCAGAAGCGCACCCCCGAGATCTGCACCCCGCGCGACCAGTGGGACATCGAGCGCGACACCCCCTGGGGCCGGATGACCTACATCGACTACCGCCACCGCGTGGAGTTCGGCGAGGACGAGTACCGCCAGATCGACGAGTACTGCAAGAGCAGGAACATCGCCTGGTTCGCCTCCCCGTGGGACAACGAGGCCGTCGCCTTCCTGGAGAAGTTCGACGTGCCGGCCCACAAGGTGGCCTCGGCCTCCCTGACGGACGACGAGCTCCTGCGCGAGCTGCGCGCCACCGGCCGCACGGTCATCCTCTCCTCGGGCATGTCCACCCCGAAGCAGATCCGCCACGCGGTCGAGGTCCTCGGCTCGGACAACATCCTGCTCTGCCACGCCACGTCGACGTACCCGGCGAAGGCCGAGGAGCTCAACCTGCGCGTCATCAACACCCTCCAGGAGGAGTACCCGAACGTCCCGATCGGCTACTCCGGCCACGAGACGGGCCTGCAGACCACCCTCGCGGCGGTCGCCCTCGGCGCCACCTTCATCGAGCGGCACATCACCCTCGACCGCGCGATGTGGGGCTCCGACCAGGCCGCCTCCGTCGAGCCCCAGGGCCTGACCCGCCTGGTCCGCGACATCCGCACCATCGAGGCCTCCCTCGGCGACGGCGTCAAGAAGGTCTACGACTCCGAGCTCGGCCCGATGAAGAAGCTCCGCCGCGTCTCGGGCGTCGTCGCCGAGGCGGAGATCGCCGCCGCCGCGGGCGAGCCGGTCTCGGTCTGAGGCCGAAGGTCCGAGGCTGAAGTTCTGAGTTGAATCACTTAGGGGACGGTCGTACGTCGATGAGCCGCCGCGCCGGATCAGCCGGCAGCAACTCCACTCTCGCGTTCGTGGAGAGCCCGGTACAGCTCCTGAACGTGCTGGAGTGGGCGCACGCCCACGCACCCGGCGCGGGGCTCACCCTCGTCGTGCTGTCCCCGACCGACCCCATGACCCGCGGCCAGCTCCGCCGGATGGCCGAGCTGGCCCGCGAAGAGGGTCACACGGTCCGCTGGGAGGAGGCCCGGGGCGGCCCCGCGGCCCCCTTCCAGACCATCGGGGGCCTGGCGGGCACGCTCCGCAGGGCGGACCGGGTCGTCCTCGGCGACCCGTTCTCCCGCTACGTACAACTGCTGCTGACCATCACGCGCGCGGCCGAGCTGGTCGTCGTCGACGACGGCACGGCCACGATGGAGTTCGTGGCCCAACTCGCCCGTGGGGAACGGCTGGTCCGCTGGCACCGCAAGGGCGGTCGGCCGGGCCCCCGGGACCTGATCTTCGCTCCGGTGTCGGCCTCGGCCCGCAGGCGGCTGACGCCCAGCGAGCGCCGGCGGGTGCAGATCTTCTCGTCGATGCCGATGGAGGAGACCCCGGCGGGCGTGACGGTCTCGGCCAACACCTTCGCCTGGACCCGTGCCCGCTTCGGCCCGCCCCGCATCACCAAGGGCGCCGACATGGTGGGCACCTCGCTGGTGGAGACGGGAGTGGTGGACGGCGAGCGGTACCTGGAGGCGGTCCGCACCCTCGCCAAGGCCCACGGAACCACCCGCTACTTCGCCCACCGCCGCGAGAGCACGGAGAAGCTCCACCGTCTGGCGGTCGAGACCGGTCTGGAGATCGTCCGCCCGGACCTCCCCCTGGAACTGATCGCCCGCCGGGGCCCGATCGGCCGCACCATCCTGAGCTTCCCCTCGACGGTCGTCCACACCCTGCCCCTGGCCCTGGTCGGCACCGACGTGCGGGTCTCGGTCTGCGACATCGACCCGAGCTGGCTGACGGAGAACGCCTCACCCCGGGCACAGGGGTTCCTGTCGGGGGTGACGGGGACGGCGCGGGACGTGCACCGGCTGTCGTCGGTGGTCGCGGCGGTGTGAGGGCGGGGCGTATCCGGCGGCCCTAGCCGTCCTTGCGCGCCAGAAGGAAGGCGCGCGGGCGCACCTCGCCCTCCTGTGGCTCGCGCAGCACCCGGGTGTGCGGGCGCAGGCCCGCCTTGCCGAGCTGCTCGGCCATGGCGTCCGGGTCACGCCAGTAGTAGTCGAGCGAGATCTCGTGTCCGAAGCGCTCGGCGAGGTGCAGGTGCTCGGTGTCCGCATCCGCAGTCGCCCCGGCCTGGAAGGCGAGGAGCACGTATCCGCCGGGCACCAGGACCCGGCGGAACTCGGCGAGCGTCGCGGGCAGGTGCTCGTCCGGGACGTGGATGAGCGAGTACAGGGCGGTGATCCCGCCCAGCGTCGCGTCCGGCAGATCCAGGGACGTCATCGAACCCACGTGGAACCGGAGTTCCGGATACCCCCGGCGGGCCAGCGCCACCATCCGGGGCGAGACATCGACCCCGAAGACCGGCAGGCCCAGACCCTTCAGATGCGCGGTGATGTGCCCGGGGCCACTGCCGAGGTCGGCGACGGGGGCGGTCGCTCCGTTCGCTCTCACCAGCTCGGCGAAGACGCCGAAGAGGGCGCGCTCCACATGCAGGCCCGCCAGCCCGGCGGCGGGGAACCGCTCGGCGTACGCGTCGGCGATCGTGTCGTACGAGGTTCGGGTGTCCGGTATGAAGTCCGGGTGCTCGGCGCTCACGGGGGCGACCCTAGCGAGGCTCGTCCGGCCCCGGGCCAGGATCTCGAAGGAGGCCGGGGTCCTCGGTCGTCCAGGTGAATCCGTCCAGGGTGCCCGGCGCGTGCTCGTCGACCGTCAGCGGTGGGTGCCGCCACCGCTGGAACAGCAACACCGCCGAGATCAGCAGCCAGCCCGCCAGCGTCATGATCACCAGGATCGCCAGGACCAGGCCCGCCACCCCCAGAACGCCGAATTCCGCCAGCATCCGTGGGATCTGGTCCTCGCCGCAGCCGCATGCCTCCATAGGGGAAGGGTGCTCCCCTGCGGACCGGCCGTCACGTCGCGTGGCGGAAACGTCGCGCGGCGGTGATGATTCCGGGACCGGAACAAGCGTCTCCATGGAGGCAGGGTGGATTTACGGGGCGGCACGGTCCCGACAGGTGAACAGAGCCGACGGGGCGGCACCCGGCGTGGTATCCGTGGAGGGAGGAGTGGATGAGTGACGGGTGTGGCCGGATGTCCTGTACCGGGCCGCTCTCCGGGGATTACATGATCCACTCGGCCGGAAAGTCGGCCGAGTTTACCCATCCCAGTCGATACGTATGCGTCGAGCGGCCGGATTTTCTTCCCCTAACGGGTTGAACTTTTGTTGATCGAGGGGCAGTTGGTCGGCCCGGCGTCCTACCCTTCAGAGGGTGAAGCAATTGATGTCCCTAGAGTCCGAGGCCGGTCTTCCCGCGGAAGCTCCGCTTCCCGGCACGCTGCCTGAGTCGCTGCGTGCCGAACTTGTCGCGTTCCGGCGTGACTTGCACATGCACCCGGAGCTCGGCAACCAGGAGTTCCGTACGACCGCCGCCATCAAGGCGCGGCTGGAGAAGGCCGGACTGCGGCCGCGTGTGCTCGCGGTAGGCACCGGACTCGTCTGTGACATCGGGGACTGGAGCGGCGGGCGTCCCGCGCTCGCGCTGCGGGCCGACATCGACGCGCTGCCGATTCCGGACACGAAGAGTGACTGCCCGTACCGCTCGACCGTGCCGGACCGGGCCCACGCCTGCGGGCATGACGTGCATACGACGGTCGTGCTCGGGGCCGGCCTCGTCCTGGCCGATCTGCATCGGCAGGGACTGCTGCCGCGGCCCGTGCGGCTGGTCTTCCAGCCCGCCGAGGAAGTGCTGCCCGGTGGCGCCGCCGATGCCATCGAGTGCGGGGTGCTGGAAGGCGTCGGGCAGATCATCGCCGTGCACTGCGACCCGCGGGTGGACGCCGGGCGGATCGGACTGCGGGCCGGGGCCATCACCTCCGCCTGCGACCGGCTGGAGATCTCCCTCGGCGGACCCGGCGGCCACACCGCGCGGCCTCATCTGACGACGGACCTGGTGACCGCGGCCGCGCGGGTCGTCGTCGACGTGCCCGCGATCGTCGCCCGGCGGATCGACACCCGTGCCGGGCTCGCCGTGACCTGGGGACGGATCGAGTCCGGGCACGCGCCCAACGTCATTCCGCAGCACGCCGAGCTCTCCGGCACCGTGCGCTGCCTGGACATCGAGGCCTGGCGCCAGGCACCCGACGTCGTGGTCGCCGCGATCGACGAAGTCGCCAACCTGCATCGCGCCAAGTCGGAGATCAACTACGTGCGCGGCGTGCCGCCCGTGGTCAACGACCCGGCCGTCACCGACCTGTTGCGGGACGCCATGACCGCCCGGCGCGGTGCCGCCTCGGTCGAGGGCACCGAGCAGAGCCTGGGCGGCGAGGACTTCTCCTGGTACCTGGAGCATGTGCCGGGAGCCATGGCCCGGCTCGGGGTCCGCACCCCGGGGGAGCGGACCGTACGGGACCTCCACCAGGGCGACTTCGATGCCGACGAGTCGGCGATCACGGCGGGCGTGGAGCTGTTCACCGCCGCCGCGCTGCTCGATGGGGTTTCCTGAGAGGTCCGTAGAAGATCTTGTGAAGGGGTGGCCGATTTGGCACCCCTTCGTCCCCTTGTGTCACCCGGGCGTAACCGGCGGGCGGCGAACGTAACCCGATGGCGGCACGGTTCGATAACGGCCACGAGGAACCCCGTTCCCCTCCTCGTCTACGCGCGTTACTGTGCGCCGAAATGGCCACCATCGGCGGCGCATTGGGGAAGCGGGCCGTTCGACGGGCCGTGGGATGAAGGGGTGCTTGCTGTGCGTTCCATATCTCGGAGGACCAGGTTCTCCCAAGCAGTGGTGGCCGTTTCGGTCATCGCGCTCGCGGCCGTCGGCTGTGGCGAGTCCAGCACGAAGTCCGGCAGCGACGACGCGTCCGAGTCGTCCTCGTCCGGCACGTACTCGGGCAAGGGCATCGGCCTGGCGTACGACATCGGCGGCCGTGGCGACCAGTCGTTCAACGACGCCGCCTACGCCGGCTTCCAGCAGGCCGACAAGGAATTCAAGATGGGCGGCCGGGACGTCCAGCCGAGCGACGGCGAGTCGGAGGCGGACAAGGTCCAGCGTCTGACCGAGCTCGCCAAGGCCGGCTACAACCCGGTGATCGGCGTCGGCTACATCTACGCGCCGGCCGTCAAGGAGGTCGCCGAGAAGTTCCCGAAGACCACCTTCGGGATCATCGACGACGAGCAGACCAAGGCCGCCAACGTGGCCGACATGGTCTTCTCCGAGGAGCAGGCCTCCTACCTCGCGGGCGTCGCCGCCGCCAAGACCTCCAAGGCCAAGCACGTCGGCTTCATCGGCGGCGTGGACATCCCGCTGATCCACAAGTTCGGCGCGGGCTTCGTCCAGGGCGTCAAGTCCGTCGACCCGAGCATCAAGATCGAGTCGCAGTACCTGACCGAGACGCCCGCGGAAGGCGGCTTCTCCAGCCCTGACAAGGGCAAGGAGGCTGCCAGCGGTCAGATCGAGAAGGGCGCCGACGTCATCTACCACGCCGCCGGTCTCTCCGGTCAGGGCGTGATCTCCGAGGCCGCCGCCAAGAAGGTCTGGGCGATCGGTGTCGACTCCGACCAGTACAACCAGGACGCGCTGAAGGCCTACAAGGACTACATCCTCGGCTCGGCGCTGAAGAACGTCGGCGGCGCGGTCTACGAGCTCGCCAAGTCGGTCCACGAGGGCAAGCCGCTCACCGGTGTCGTCCGCGGCGACCTGAAGTCCGGCGGCGTGGGCTTCGCCGACTCCAACCCGAAGTACAAGGCCATGACGGACGTCGTCGCGGCCGTCGACAAGGCCAAGCAGGACATCGTCGACGGCAAGGTGACGGTGAAGACTTCGTAAGGCCCGGCACGGGGCCGAAAGGCCCCTTCGTACGCCCGCCCGGGCAGCGTTGCAGCTCGTACGCCCCTTGCCTCCCGCAAGGGGCGTACTGCTGTCCGTAGTCTGTCCACCAACTGTGGCCACAGCTCGGTAACGGACCGGACAGAAGGGGTTTTCCGTCTGGTCTACGCGCGTTACGCTGCGGCGGAACCAGCGCCTGGTTTGGGCGCTTGCACAAAGGAGTCTCGTTCCATGCGCCGGGTGTCCCGTATCACGATTGCAGGCGTTGCAACCGCAGCCCTCGCCCTCACCGCGTCCGCGTGCGGCAGCTCGTCCAGCGAGTCGTCGGGCAGCGACAGCAAGAACCTCGGCCTGGCCCTGGCGTACGACGTCGGCGGCAAGGGCGACCAGTCCTTCAACGACGCCGCCACCGCCGGCCTGGACAAGGCCGACAAGGAGTTCGGCTACAAGTCCACCGCCGTCGAGCCGCAGGACGGCGAGTCGGAGGCGGACAAGGTCCAGCGCCTGGAGACCCTCGCCAAGCAGGGCTACAACCCGGTCATCGGCGTCGGCTTCGCCTACGCGCCGGCCGTCAAGGAAGCCGCCCAGAAGTTCCCGAAGACCACCTTCGGCATCGTCGACGACGAGCAGACCAAGGCCGACAACGTCGCCGACCTCGTCTTCTCCGAGGAGCAGGCCTCCTACCTGGCCGGTGTCGCGGCCGCCCTGGCCACCAAGTCGAACACCGTCGGCTTCATCGGTGGCGTGGACGTCCCGCTGATCCACAAGTTCGCGGCCGGCTACAAGCAGGGCGTCGAGGACACCAAGAAGGGCGTCACGGTCAAGGTGCAGTACCTGACCGAGACCGCCGCCGAGGGTGGCTTCTCCAGCCCCGACAAGGGTGAGAGCGCCGCCGAGGGCCAGATCGACGACGGCGCCGACGTCGTCTACGCCGCCGCGGGCCTGTCCGGCCAGGGTGTCATCAAGGCCGCCAACGCCAACAAGATCTGGGCGATCGGCGTCGACTCCGACCAGTACAAGCAGGACGCGCTGAAGGCGTACAAGTCCTCGATCCTGACGTCCGCCATGAAGAACGTCGAGGGTGCGGTCTACGAGCTCGCCAAGTCCGTCCACGACGGCAAGCCGGAGACCGGCGTCGTCCGCGGCAGCCTCTCCAACGGCGGCGTGAGCGTCTCCAACTCCAACCCGGAGTTCGCGAACAACGCCAAGATCCAGGACGCGATCAAGAAGGCGTCCGAGGGCATCAAGAACGGCACCATCACGGTGAAGACCTCCTGACCCCTCCGGGTAGAGGCCTTGGCCAAAGAAACGCTGTAATGACAGCGTTACGGCCGCGGAACGGGGTGCGGAGAGGATGGCTCCTCGCGCCCCTGCCGTCGACCTCCCGTCTGCCGCGCGACGCCTGGCACGCACGGTCGCCGCGTTGCCGAACCGCCCACGTGGCTCCGCCACGAGGACGCTCCGGCGCCTTGCGACCGCACGCACCAGACGCCGCGCGGCCCGCCCTGCGGGCGGACGACGGGAGATCGACGGCAGGGACGCGCACCCCGTTCGCGCGGCAGAATGCTCGGAACGGATCGTCCGTCAGAAAAGAACGATCAGGTCCGGGCACTATTTAAAGCAGGGGCGCTACGCGCGTAGAGCGGCCCCTTTCCCAAGGAGAGTGCGCCATCGACGCGTCCAGCAGCCCTCCGCTCACCGCACCGTCGACGATCGCGGTAGAGCTGGCGGGGATCACCAAGCGCTTCCCCGGTGTCGTCGCCAACCACGACATCCACCTGACGGTCCGCAAAGGCACCGTGCACGCCCTCGTCGGTGAGAACGGCGCCGGCAAGTCGACCCTGATGAAGATCCTCTACGGCATGCAGAAGCCGGACGAGGGCACCATCGCGGTCGGCGGCACCCAGGTGAGCTTCGGCAGCCCCGCCGACGCCATCGCCCGCGGCATCGGCATGGTCCACCAGCACTTCATGCTCGCCGACAACCTCACGGTCCTGGAGAACGTGGTGCTGGGCAGCGAGAAGCTGTACGGCATCGGCGGCGCCGCGCGGAAGAAGATCAAGGAGATCTCCGACCGCTACGGCCTCGGCGTCCGCCCCGACGCCCTGGTCGAGGACCTCGGTGTCGCCGAGCGTCAGCGCGTGGAGATCCTCAAGGTCCTCTTCCGCGGCGCCGACACCCTGATCCTCGACGAGCCGACCGCGGTCCTCGTGCCGCAGGAGGTCGACGCGCTCTTCGCCAACCTGCGCGAGCTCAAGTCCGAGGGCCTGTCGGTCATCTTCATCTCCCACAAGCTGGGCGAGGTCCTCTCCGTCGCGGACGAGATCACCGTCATCCGCCGCGGCACGACGGTCGGCACCGCCGTACCGTCCGAGACCACCCCGCGCCAGCTCGCCGAGATGATGGTCGGCAGCGAGCTCCCCACCCCGGAGACCGCCGAGTCGACCGTCACCGACCGGGCCGTCGTCGAGGTCAAGAACCTCACCGTGTACTCCTCGGGCGCGCTGACGCTCGGCGAGTCGTCCGCCTCCCTGCTCATGGACGAGGCCGGCGGCGCCGAGGTCAAGAAGGTCCTCGACGACGTCTCCTTCACCATCCACGCCGGCGAGGTCATGGGCATCGCCGGTGTCGAGGGCAACGGCCAGACCGAGCTCATCGACGCCCTGATCGGCACCAAGAACGCCGACTCCGGAGCCATCTTCTTCGAGGGCGAGGACGTCACCTCCTGGGCCACCCGCAAGCGCCGCGAGTCCGGCGTCGGCTACATCCCCGAGGACCGCCACCGCCAGGGCCTGCTCCTGGAGGCCCCCCTCTGGGAGAACCGCATCCTCGGCCACGTCACCGAGACGCCCAACGCCAAGGGCTTCTGGCTGACCCCGAAGGCCGCCCAGGCCGACACCCGCCGCATCGTCGAGGAGTACGACGTCCGTACTCCCGGCATCGACGTCACCGCGGCCTCCCTCTCCGGCGGCAACCAGCAGAAGCTGATCGTCGGCCGCGAGATGAGCCACAACCCCAAGTTCCTGATCGCCGCCCACCCCACCCGCGGAGTGGACGTCGGCGCACAGGCCCAGATCTGGGACCGCATCCGCGACGCCCGTCGCGAGGGCCTGGCCGTGCTGCTGATCTCCGCCGACCTGGACGAGCTCATCGGCCTGTCGGACACCCTGCGCGTCATCTACAACGGCAGGCTGGTCGCCGACGCCGACCCGGCCACCGTCACCCCGGAGGAGCTCGGCTCCGCCATGACGGGTGCCGCCACCGGACACCTTGAGCACGTCGAGGACGAGAGCGCCCCGGAGGACGAGGCCCGATGAAGAAGTTCGACAAGGAGCGACTGCTCCTCGCCGTGGCCGGACCGGCCCTGGCGCTCGTCGCGGCGATCCTGCTGACCTCGGTCGTGCTGATCGCCTCGGGCAAGAGCCCGATCGAGCCGTACACGCTCATGCTGGAGCAGGCCGGCTTCTCCGACGTACAGGTTCTGATCATCAACCAGGCGTCGATGTACTACATCGCCGCCCTCGCGGTCGCCCTCGGCTTCCGGATGAACCTGTTCAACATCGGCGTCGACGGCCAGTACCGCCTCGGCGCCATGATGACCGCGGTGGTCGGTGCCCACGTGGCGCTGCCGTCCGCCCTCCAGATCCCGCTGCTGATCCTGGTCGGCGCGCTCACCGGCGCCATGTGGGCCGGTATCGCGGGCGTGCTGAAGGTGACCCGGGGCGTCAGCGAGGTCGTCTCGACGATCATGCTGAACTCGATCGCCACCAGCCTCATCGGCTACCTCACCCTCACCGACAACTTCGGTGTGCTGGTCGGGGACAACGTCACCACCGGCGTGATGAAGGACTCCGGCTGGGTGCCCGGCATCAACCTCGGCTCGGACGTCGGCGAGATCTACGGCCTGGTCTTCCTCGCGGTCGCCATGGGCATCGGCTACTGGGCCGTCCTCAACCGCACCCGCTTCGGCTTCGACCTCAGGGCCACCGGTGAGTCCGAGTCCGCCGCCGCGGCCTCCGGCGTCAACGCCAAGCGCATGGTCCTCACCGCGATGCTGATCTCCGGCGCGGTCGCCGGCATCTCGGGCCTGCCGCTGCTGCTCGGCGACGCCCACACCTACAGCCTCAGCTTCCCGGCCGGCCTCGGCTTCACCGCCATCGGCATCGCCCTGCTCGGCCGCAACAACCCCGGCGGCATCGCGCTCGCCGCCCTGCTGTGGGCCTTCCTCGACAAGGCGTCCCCCGCTCTCGACTACGCGACTCCCGAGCCGTACGAGAAGGAGATCGCCACGATCATGCAGGGCCTGATCGTCTTCGCGGTCGTCATCTCCTACGAGGTCGTGCGCACCTGGGGTCTGCGCCGCCAGCAGAAGCGCGTCGGTGAGGAGCTCGCCGCGGCCGCCGCCAACACGAAGAAGGAGGTGGCGGTCTGATGAGCACCGCGACCATCGCCAAGGCGCCGGCGAAGCCCGGAAAGGGCGGCCGCCGCATCTCGCTGCCTGTCGTCCTCCTGATCATCTCGGGCGTCCTCATCCTGACGTCCGTCGTCCGCCTGATCACCGGCGCGGACGGCATCACCTCGACCGGCCAGATGTCCACCGCGCTGCGCTCCGCCGTGCCGATCGGGCTCGCGGGCCTCGGCGGTCTGTGGGCCGAGCGCGCGGGCGTCGTCAACATCGGCCTCGAGGGCATGATGATCCTCGGCACCTGGTTCGGCGCCTGGGCCGGCTACCAGTGGGGCCCCTGGACCGGCGTGCTCGTCGGCATCATCGGCGGCGCGCTCGGCGCCGTGCTGCACGCCATCGCCACGGTGACCTTCAACGTCAACCACATCGTCTCCGGTGTGGCCCTGAACATCCTGGCCCTGGGCACCACCCGCTATCTGTCGAAGTACACCTTCGAGGAGGCCCCGCAGGGCTCCTCCAAGCAGTCCCCGCCGATCGAGTCGCTGGGCACCTTCGACGTCCCGGGCCTGTCCAGCTGGCTGGAGACCCTCAACCAGAAGCACTGGTTCCTGGTCTCCGACATCGCCGGCCTGGTCGGCGGCCTGATCACCGACCTGTCGCCGCTCACCGTGGTGGCGGTCGCCCTCGTACCCGCCACCTGGTACGTGCTGTGGCGCACGTCCTTCGGTCTGCGGCTGCGGTCCTGCGGCGAGAACCCGATCGCCGCCGAGTCGCTCGGCGTCAACGTCTACAAGTACAAGTACATCGCCGTGATCATCTCCGGCGGCTTCGCCGGCCTCGGCGGTGCCTTCCTGTCGATCGTGTCGTCCAACGTCTACCTCGACGGCCAGACGGCCGGGCGCGGTTACATCGGTCTCGCCGCGATGATCTTCGGCAACTGGATGCCGGGCGGACTCGCCCTCGGCGCGGGCCTGTTCGGCTACACCGACAGCCTCAAGCTGCGCGGCGGCACGACCAACGTCCACGCGCTGATCCTGCTCCTGGCGATCCTGCTGGTGTTCGGCGTCGCGTACCTCATCTGGAAGAAGAAGTACGTCCCCGCCGCCGTCACCGCCGCGATCTCGGCCCTGATGTTCATCTGGTACACCAGCACGAACGAGGTCCCGAACCAGGTCGTGACGGCCAGCCCCTACGTCATCACCCTGCTGGTGCTCTCGCTGTCCGCACAGCGCCTGAGGATGCCGAAGGCGGACGGACTGCCCTACCGGAAGGGGCAGGGGAAGTGACCACCGCCGACTTCGACTGGGACGCCCTGCGGGAGGTGGCGCGCGAGGCGATGACCCACGCGTACGCCCCCTACTCGGGCTACCCGGTCGGTGTCTCGGCCCTCGTCGACGACGGCCGTACGGTCTCCGGCTGCAATGTCGAGAACGCCTCCTACGGACTCGGCCTGTGCGCCGAGTGCGGGCTGGTCTCGGAGCTGCAGCGCACCGGCGGCGGCCGGCTGACGCACTTCACGTGCGTCGACGGCCGGGGCGAGGTCCTCGTTCCCTGCGGGCGCTGCCGTCAGCTGCTGTACGAGTTCGGCGGCCCGGATCTCCTCCTGGAGACCCCGGCGGGGATCCTGCCGCTGTCCGAGATGCTGCCGCAGGCCTTCGGACCGGGCCATCTCACCAAGTAACTCCCGTGCGGCCCCTTCGAGTTGCTCCTTCAGACAGCTCGCAGGGGCCGCGCACTTTCTGATTGTCCGGAAGGAATGCTTCATGGCCATGGACGCCATCTCCGTCATCCGCACCAAGCGGGACCGCGGTGAGCTCAGCGACGAGCAGATCGACTGGGTCATCGACGCGTACACCCGCGGAGAGGTCGCCGACTACCAGATGGCCGCGCTGAACATGGCCATCCTCCTCAACGGCATGAACCGCGGCGAGATCTCCCGCTGGACCGCCGCGATGATCGCGAGCGGCGAGCGCATGGACTTCTCGGCGCTGTCCCTCCCGACCGCAGACAAGCACTCCACCGGCGGTGTCGGCGACAAGATCACGCTGCCCCTCGCCCCGCTGGTCGCGGCGTGCGGCGCCGCCGTACCGCAGCTGTCCGGCCGCGGCCTCGGCCACACCGGCGGCACGCTGGACAAGCTGGAGTCGATCCCGGGCTGGCGCGCGCTGCTGTCGAACGAGGAGATGCTGCACGTCCTCGACACCACGGGCGCGGTGATCTGCGCGGCCGGCGACGGTCTCGCCCCGGCCGACAAGAAGCTGTACGCCCTGCGCGATGTCACCGGCACCGTGGAGGCGATCCCCCTCATCGCCTCGTCGATCATGTCGAAGAAGATCGCGGAGGGCACGGGCTCCCTGGTCCTGGACGTGAAGGTCGGCACCGGCGCCTTCATGAAGACCATCGAGGACGCCCGCGAACTGGCCTCCACGATGGTCGGCCTGGGCACGGACCACGGTGTGAAGACGGTGGCGCTGCTGACGGACATGTCGACGCCGCTGGGCCTGACGGCGGGCAACGCCCTCGAGGTCCGCGAGTCGGTCGAGGTCCTGGCGGGCGGCGGCCCCTCGGACGTCGTGGAACTGACCATCGCCCTGGCCCGCGAAATGCTCGCCGCGGCGGGCGTGAAGGACGCCGACCCGGCGAAGGCGCTGGCCGACGGCTCGGCCATGGACGTCTGGCGCCGCATGATCGCGGCCCAGGGCGGCGACCCGGACGCGGAGCTGCCGGTCGCCAAGGAGCAGCACGTGGTCAAGGCCACCGCCTCCGGCGTCCTGACCCGCCTCGACGCCTACGACATCGGCATCGCCGCCTGGCGCCTCGGCGCGGGCCGCGCCCGCAAGGAGGACCCGGTCCAGGCGGGCGCGGGCGTCGAGATGCACGCCAAGCCCGGCGACACGGTCACCGAGGGCCAGCCCCTGCTGACCCTCCACACGGACACCCCGGAGCGCTTCGCGTACGCGCTGGAGGCGATCGAGGGTTCCTACGACGTCGCCGCCGCGGGCACGGACTTCACGGCGTCCCCGGTGGTGCTGGAGCGCATCGCCTGATGTGAGGTGACAAAAAAGGGGCCGGTGCCTTCGGGCGCCGGCCCCTTCTCGGTGCCCGCGGTCAGCCCAGCAGCGCCGCGACCACCACCAGGACCGGCACCGACAGCACGGTCGACACCAGGATCGCGTCCCGCGCGAGGCGCTCGCCCACCCGGTAACTCGACGCATACGTATAGAGGTTCTGCGCCGCGGGCAGCGCCGACGTCACCACCACGTCCAGGAGTTGGTGGCCGCGCAGCCCGAACACCCCCACCGCCAGCGCCCAGGCGGCCGCCGGCTGGCCCACCGACTTCAGCGCGACCGAGAGCAGGACCAGGTGGCGGTCCGGGCCCCGGCCCGGCATGGTGCTGCCGCACAGGGAGATGCCGAACGCCAACAGCACCGCCGGGACGGACATGTTGCCGATCAGCGTCACCGGGTCCATGACCGCCGACGGGATGCGCAGGCCGGTCGCCGAGACCGCGACCCCCGCCAGTGACCCCACCGCGATCGGGTTGCGCAGCGGAGTCAGCAGCCGTAGCCACAGGGGGTCCTTGCCGTCCCGGGCCGACAGGTCCAGGACGGTCAGCGCGATCGGGGTCAGCAGGAGCAGCTGGAACAGCAGCACCGGGGCCACCAGCGAGGCGTCGCCCAGGACGTACACGGCGATCGGGATGCCGAGGTTGCCGGAGTTGACGTAGCTGGAGCAGAGCGCGCCGATCGTCGTACGGCCCACGCCCCAGCCGCGTACGACACCCGCCGCCACGAAGACGCCCGCCACCGCCGCCGTGCTCAGCGCGGTCACGACCAGGCGGCTGGAGAAGACCATCGACAGGTCGGCCCGCGCGAGTGTGGTGAAGAGCAGGGCCGGGGAGGCGACGTGGAAGGCGAGCTTGGTCAGGACCTCGCGGCCGTTGTCACCGAGGTAGCCGCGGCGTCCGATCAGATACCCGACCGCGATGACGACGGCGATGACGGCGAAGCCGGTCAGCACCCCCTGCACGGAACCTCCTCGTCGGTGAGGAGGGCGTGGGATATCCAGGGCGGTGCTGATCCGTGGGGCATACAGCCAACCCTCTGGGGAAGAGGATGCCCAGGTCAATGTGATCCCGGTCGGTGGACTCCCGCACGACCCTCGCAGCGACGATGAGTTCTGCCCGCCCGCCCGGTCTACAGATCGTGGACGCCATGACACCCGCCGTGCTCGTACTGGCCGGCCCCGTCACCCGGGACGAGGTGGCGGGGCTGTGCGACGACGTGCGGGCACTGCTGGACACGACCGGGGCCGGGGTCGTCGTCTGTGATGTGGCCGGGCTCGGACCGCCGGGGCTCGGGACCGTCGATCTGCTGGCGCGGCTCCAGCTCGCCGCCCGCCGGGCCGGCGGACGGATCCGGCTCAGAGACCCCGACCCGGCCCTACACGCCCTCCTCGACCTGGTCGGACTCCGCTTCGAGAGCGTCGAGATGGAGGGGGAGCCCGAACAGCGGGAACCACCTCTTGGTGTCGAGGAAGAAGTGGAACCCGGTGAGCCGGCCCTCTGAGATCTCCAGGACCTGCACCGCCCACGGGGTGTAGCCGCCCGCCTCCGGGTCCGGCTTGTACTGCGCGAACCCCGGCAGACCGTTGACCTGCACCGGCACCAGGCGGGAGCCCTCGCAGGCCGAGCCCAGGGTCGTCATGAAGCCCGTGATGTCGTCGTGGCCCGTCAGCCACAGGTCGAACGGCGGCATCGTCATGATGGCGTCCTCGTGCAGCAGGGCCGTCAGCGCCGTCATGTCGTACCCCTCGAACGCCGCCATGTAGCGGTCCAGGAGCTTCTGCTGCTCCTCGTCCAGCGGGTCGGACACCTTCGCGTCCGCGCCGTGCCCCTCCCGCTCGGCGAGGGTCGCGCGGGCCCGCTGGAGGGCGCTGTTGACCGAGGCGACCGTGGTGTCGAGCAGCTCGGCGACCTCGCTCGCCTTCCAGGCCAGCACCTCGCGCAGGATCAGCACCGCGCGCTGCTTGGGCGGGAGTTGCTGCAGGGCGGCCATGAAGGCGAGCCGCACGGACTCCTTGGCCACGGCCGCCTCCGCCGGGTCCTCGACGGTGGGCAGGATGCGGGCGTCCGGCATCGGCTCCAGCCAGGTGTGGTCCGGGCGGGGGGAGAGGGCGGCCTGGGCGAGCGGCGTGGAGTCGGTGAGGTCCATGGGCCTGGCGCGTTTGTTGCCGGCCGTCAGCATGTCCAGGCAGACGTTGGTCGCGATGCGGTAGAGCCAGGAGCGGAGGCTGGAACGGCCCTCGAACTTCTCGTAGTTGCGCCAGGCGCGGACCATCGTGTCCTGCACCGCGTCCTCCGCCTCGAAGGACGAGCCGAGCATGCGGTAGCAGTACCCGGTCAGCTCGACCCGGTGCTTCTCCAGCCTGACGTCGAGGTCCGCTGTCATCGTGCTGTCCGTCATCGTCCACCCACCCCTGTGGCCGTTCTGTGTCGCGCCTTTGCGCCCACCACGTTCGAAGCTATCGCAGGGGTCTGACAATGGCGTGCCGAGTGCGGAAACACGCAGGCCAGCCGTCTTTCGCCCCCGCCGCCCTTACCCGTTCCCATCCCCAGGGGGCTCCGCCCCCTGGACCCCCGCTCCTCAAACGCCGGAGGGACTGGATCTACTGGCGCCGGTCCGTGCAACTCAGCCCGTCCGGCGTTTGAGGACGAGGCCCTTTCGGGGCCGAAGCGGGGGTCTGGGGGCGCAGCCCCCAGGGATGGGACGGGTAGGGGCGGCGGGGGCGAGAAAAAGCGGTCCCCCTGGCCGACCGACCTCGACCAGGGGGAAGAACAAAGGGGACGTGCCGCTCAGGCCACCAGGAGCCGCTGCTGGGCCCTAGCCGCGCGCGTGCCCAGGACGGTGATCGTGACGACGCCGAGCACCGCCAGCAGACCGACCCCGACCGTCCCGGCCCAGCCACCCGCGTGGAACGCGAGCGCACCGACCGTACTGCCCACACTGGAGCCGATGTAGTACGCCGACTGGTACAGCGCCGAGGCCTGCGCACGCCCCTCGGTCGCCGTCTTGCTGACCGCCGAGGAAGCACACGCGTGACCCGCGAAGAAGCCACCGGTGATCAGCACCAGACCCAGCAGAACCAGCACCAGCGAGTCCGCCAGCGACAGCACCAGACCCGCCGCCGTCGTCGCGCCCGCCGCGTACAGCGCACCCCGCCGCCCGAGCCGCCCCACCAGCCGCCCGGCCGTGGACGCCGACACCGTACCCACCAGGTACACCAGGAAGATCGAGCCGACGACACCCTGCGGCAGACCGAACGGCGCCTCCGTCAGCCGGTACCCGATCACCGTGTACACACCGCCGAACACCGTCATGAACAGTGCGCCGATCGCGTACAGCCGGCACATCAGCGGGTCGGACAGGTGCGCACGCACCGTCCGCGCCAGCACCCGCGGCTTCAGCGACCCGGCGACGAAGTGCTTCGGCGCCGGCAGCAGCAGCCGGAACGCCACCGCGCACCCGACCGCGATCGCCCCGATCACGCCCAGGGCCACCCGCCAGCCCCACTCCTGCGCCACCCAGCCGGTGATGACCCGGCCGCTCATCCCGCCGACACTGTTGCCCGCGACGAACAGTCCGATCGCCGTGACCAGCGCCTTCGGCCGGACCTCCTCCGCCAGATAGGCCGTCGCGGAAGCCGGAAGACCGGCCAGCGCCGCGCCCTGCAAGGCACGCAGCGCCACCAGCACCGGCAGCGAGGGAGCCAGCGGGACCAGGAGACCGACGACCACCGCGACCGCCAGCGAGCCCGTCATGACCGTGCGCCGCCCGTACCGCTCCGACACCGCGCTCATCGGGAGGACGAACAGGGCCAGTCCGCCCGTCGCCGCCGCCACCGTCCAGCTCGCGTCGCTCGCCGCCACCCCGAAGTCGCCGGAGATCAGCGGCAGAAGGGCCTGCGTGGAGTACAGAAGGGCGAAGGTCGCCACCCCGGCGAGGAAGAGGGCGAGGCTCATCCGGCGGTAGCCGGGGCCGCCCGGGGCCATACGGGAGTCGACGACAGGAACAGCGGATACGGCGCCCACGGTCATGGACGCCTCGGTACTGGCAGGCATGCCTCGAAGTTACGTACACCTCGGTTCATGCGTCCAATGCACGGACTCGCCATAATCGTTCCCATGGTGCATCAACACAGCTCACAGCCTCGGCTGTCACCGTCCAGTGACACACAAGACATGTCGGAGATGTCGATGGTGCTGGCCCCGCGCCTGGCGTACTTCGCCGGCGTCGCCCGCACCGAGCACGTCACCCGGGCCGCCCAGGAGATGAACGTCCCGCAGTCCACGCTCTCCCGCGCGATGGTCCGCCTCGAACAGGACCTGGGCGTCGACCTGTTCGCCCGCATCGGCCGCACCGTCTCCCTCACCCCGGCCGGCCGCGCCTTCCTCGGCCACGTCGAACGCGCCCTCGCCGAGATCGACCGCGCCGCCGAGGAGGTCCGCGCCGACGCCGACCCGGCAACCGGCAAGGTCGCCTTCGGTTTTCTGCACACCATGGGCTCGGAGACGGTCCCCGGCCTGATCCGCGCCTTCCGCGCCGACCACCCCCGGGTCCGCTTCAGCCTCGTCCAGAACTACGGCGAGGCGATGATCGAGCGGCTGCGCGCGGGGGAGCTGGACCTGTGTCTGACCTCCCCGGTCCCGGACGCCCCGGACCTGGTCGGCCGCCGCCTCGACGAGCAGAAGCTGCGCCTGGTCGTCCCCGCCGACCACCGCCTCGCCGCCCGCAAGCGCGTGCGCCTCGCCGAGGCCGCCGACGAGACCTTCGTGACCCTGGAACCCAACTACGGCATGCGCCGCATCACCGACGACCTGTGCCAGGAGGCCGGGTTCAAGCCGCGGATCGCCTTCGAGGGGGAGGAGGCCGAGACGCTACGGGGCCTGGTCGCCGCCGGTCTCGGGGTCGCCCTCCTCCCGCCGCCCGCCGTGGCCCGCCCCGGTGTCGTCGAGCTGACGGTCACCGCCCCGCGCGCGGTGCGCGAGATCGGTGTCGCCTGGCTCGACGGCCACCCGGACACGCCCCCGGTGGCGGCCTTCAAGAAGTTCCTGCTCGCACAGCGCGGCCGCCTCCTCCCGGACTGACCGGTCCGACCGGACCGGCCACCGTCTTCTTGGCAGTACGCTCGAGCAGCCCGTGCCTGGGCGCCAGGCACCACGTCACCACGAACACCCCGGTCAGGACGACGACGACGGAGCCGCCGGCCGCCAGGTCGTACGCGTACGACACATACAGCCCGGCCAGGCTCCCCGCGCAGCCGATCACCGACGCGAGCAGCGGCGGCGGGCGTGATGAGCAGGGCGAGGACGAGGACGTTGCCGACGGCCTCCAGCGACATCACGATCGTGGAGGTCACGACCACGTACAGCGTCAGGTCGAGCTGAACGCCCAGTTGACGTGCGTGTGCGCCTGGGTCATGGGAGGGACGTAAGCGTGCTGTGAACCGCGCGAGGGTGCCGGCCACCGCCGGGCGATGCCGTCGGCTACCGCCGTAGCGACCGCCCGAAGCCCGCCGCCAGCGGCATCCGCAGCCCCAGCGGCGGCGGGGCGGCCAGGGCGTCCTCGACGGGACGGGAGAACGCGCGGCCGAACAGTGAGCCCATGACGAAGTCCTCCGCCAGCGCGTGGACTTCGTCCCGGTGCTGGCGCAACGCATGGCCGTCCGAGTGGACTTCGAACCGGCAGACGTCCCGGTTCGCCTTCTTCGCCCGTGCCGCGAGCCGGAACGACAGCTCCGGGTCCGTGCGCGCGTCGTTCGTGCCGTGCACCATCAGCACCCGTCGGCCCGCGAGCTGCTTCACCGGTTCGGGGGGCGCCGCCACGTCCTCCTCGGGCAGCCAAGGGGCGATGGCCAGAACGGAGTTGACGGCCTCGTGGCCGCCCGCGTGCAGCGCGGCCCGGGCGCCCATGTCGACACCGGCCAGGCACACGGCGACATCGCCGTAGCGCCGTACGACCTCTTCCGTCGCCCAGTCGGCGTCCCGGGCGAGATGTGCCTCCGCGCCGTTCCAGCCGCGGTAGCGGTAGTGGACGACATGGGTGGCCAGGCCGTCCTCCCGGCCCGCGCGCGCCAGCCGGCGGCCGAGGGCGCGGACGGACGCGTTCGCCATCATGGGGGACGGTCTGCGGCTGGAGCTCTCCTCGCCGCCGGGGAGCAGCAGCACCACCCCGCTCACCGCCGTCGGTTCCGGACCGAGCGCCCGTCCCAGCCGGGCCGTGCGAACCGGCGTCGCTTGCTGTGCCATGACAGAACAGTGTCAGAAGCGTTGGTGTACTCCACCCGTCGGGGCGGTCACCGTTACGTATCGACGGGTGGAGTACAGCGAGCGATCTACGCGCGTAGGAGTTAGAGTGCGTGAATGACGAGCCAGACTGACCGGACGGGAACCACCCCGAGCTCGGACCAGATCCGCCGGGCACCCAAGGTTCTGCTGCACGATCACCTCGACGGCGGGCTGCGCCCCGGTACCGTCGTCGACCTCGCCCGGGCCACCGGGTACGCCCAACTCCCCGAGAACGACGCCGACAAGCTCGGCATCTGGTTCCGCGAGGCCGCCGACTCCGGTTCGCTGGAACGGTACTTGGAGACCTTCTCCCACACCGTCGGTGTGATGCAGACCCGCGAGGCCCTGGTCCGGGTCGCCGCCGAGTGCGCCGAGGACCTCGCCGCCGACGGGGTCGTCTACGCCGAGGTGCGGTACGCCCCCGAGCAGCACCTCGAAGGCGGGCTCAGCCTCGAAGAGGTCGTCGAGGCCGTCAACGAGGGCTTCCGGGAAGGGGAGCGGCTCGCCCGCGAGAACGGCCGGCGCATCCGAGTCGGCGCCCTGCTCACCGCGATGCGACACGCTGCCCGCGCCCTGGAGATCGCCGAACTCGCCAACCGCTACCGCGATCTCGGTGTGGTGGGCTTCGACATCGCGGGCGCCGAGGCCGGCTACCCGCCCACCCGGCACCTCGACGCGTTCGAGTACCTCAAGCGCGAGAACAACCACTTCACCATCCACGCCGGCGAAGCCTTCGGGCTCCCCTCGATCTGGCAGGCCCTGCAGTGGTGCGGCGCCGACCGGCTCGGCCACGGTGTGCGCATCATCGACGACATCCAGGTCCAGCAGGACGGCTCGGTCAAGCTCGGCCGGCTCGCCTCCTACGTCCGGGACAAGCGCATCCCGCTGGAGCTGTGCCCGAGCTCCAACCTCCAGACCGGGGCCGCCGACTCCTATGCCGAGCACCCGATCGGGCTGCTGCGCCGGCTGCACTTCCGGGCCACCGTGAACACCGACAACCGGCTGATGTCCGGCACGAGCATGAGCCGGGAATTCGAGCACCTGGTCGGGGCATTCGGCTACACGCTCGACGACATGCAGTGGTTCTCCGTCAATGCGATGAAATCAGCGTTCATTCCTTTCGATGAACGACTGGCCATGATCAATGACGTCATCAAGCCCGGTTATGCCGAGCTGAAGTCCGAATGGTTGTTCCAGCAGACCGCCTCCACCAGCGGTTCTGTGGCCGAAGAGGGCTGACCGGGAATCTCGCGGGAATCGAAATGCGGACGGGTATTCACCATCCGTCCGCATTTTGATGTTTGCGGTGGATGCCGATGCGTGTTTACGGTCGTGGACCGCTCACATCACCGTCATCCCATTCGAGGACGCACTTTCATGAAGCAGTCTGCTGCCAAGACCCTCGGTGTCGCCGCCCTCGGTGCCGCCTTCGCCGCCGTCGGCGCGGGTGCCGCGAACGCCGCGCCGGCCGTTCCGGACGCCTCCCAGGCGCTGGACACCGTCACCAAGACGCTCCCGGCGGAGAACGTCGCCAAGGCGCTGCCGGGAGCCGGTGACGCGCTGTCGCAGGCGCAGCCGGCGCTCGCCGCGGGTCTGGCCGCCGTGACGCCCGCCGCTCAGGGCGCGCTCGCCGACGGCCCGACCAAGCCGGTCGCCGGTCTGCTCGGCGGTCTGCCGATCGGCCAGACCGGGCTGCCCACCCAGGGTCTGCCGCTGAACGGGATCCCGCTCGGCTGAACCCGCCGAACGCCCCGATGGGGCGCACCCCGTACCGGGGGTGCGCCCCATCGGCGTATGTGCGTGAGGCCGGTTACCAGGCCGCCTGCGTCTTGTTCGCCTTGCCCTCGGAGGGGAACAGGATCCACAGGGCGATGTAGAGCAGGAACTGCGGGCCGGGCAGCAGGCACGAGAGCACGAAGATCACCCGCATCGTGGTGGCGGAGGTGCCGAAGCGCCGTGCCAGCGCGGCACACACTCCGCCGATCATGCGGCCGTTGGTGGGGCGGGCAAGGCGGGACATTGCGGCTCCTTCACGAGCGTCGGCGGGCGGCCTTTCCGGCTGCCTCATCTGACGTCAACGCTACGGAGCCCGGAGGGACAAAGCGTCGCTCTACGGTGCGATGCCGACCCTGGGAATTGTCGGGGTGCGACCCTGAGAGGGGTCGTCCGCGAGGACGGTCACCCGCCTGGGGGAGTGGGACCGGCGGCGGAACCAGGCGCGGCCCGCGGGGATGAAGGCGGCGTGTGCGAGGGCCACGCCCACGGTGTTCAGGAGGACCGAGTCGATGTCGACGACCTGACCGGGGACGCCGGTCTGCAGCAGTTCGATGCCCAGCGAGATCAGGGCGCCCGCGGCGACCGTACGGATCAGGGACGCCAGCGGGGAGACGTACAGCCTGCCGTGCGCCAGCGGGAACAGCACCCCCAGCGGGGCCAGCAGCGCGACCGCCTCACCGATCCGCCGGGCGGCCTCCGGCCAGCCGAGGGCCAGGTCGGCCCGGATGCCGGCGAACGGGGTGAGATTCGGTGGCGTCATCCACGGGACATCCAGCGGTCGCAGGGTGAGCCAGGCCACGAACGCGAGATGCGCGACGAGGAGGAAACCCCCCGCCGCCCGCATCCGGATCACGGCGCTGCTGCCGATGGAGCCTTGACGCTGCACGATCCCCTAGACGCGAGGTGCGGCGGGATCGGTTCCGGGCGTACGGGTGAGGCGTCCGACACACCCGCACATCAGCCGTCCGTGACCTCCGTCGACGGCGGCTTCGCGCTGGTCGGTTCGGCGCGGACCTCGTCGGTGCACTCGTAGCGGCGCGGGGCGGCGCCGTCCGGTCCGCCGAGGATGACCGACCCGTCGCCCTCGGCGGCGGCCGAGTCGGAGAACGTGCAGACGATCTGGGCGAGGGAGGACTTGGCGAGGGCACCCGGCGGGAAGCTCAGCCGGAGGGTGTCCTCGGGGTCCTCGGGGCGCGGCCCGGTCACCGTCATGCCGTCGCGCACGGTCGTCCGGTACCCGGCGTCCGCCTCGCCGGCCGACGGCGTCGCGGCGAGCTGGTTGAGCAGCTCCTGCGCCACCAGCACCCGCCGCCGGGAGTCCGCCGTACCGTCCTCGACGCTCACCGTCCGGTCGACGGCCACCAGCGACGAACCGCACAGCAGGAACACCTGCACCGCCAGCCCGCGCGAGGACTGCGCGGAGATGTCCGGCTCCGAGACGGAGCAGTGCACCCGTGAGGGCGCGGGCCCGAAGTCCGTCGGGACCTCGGTGGCCCGGATACCGCACCCGGTGGCCAGCGCCGCCAGCACGGGCAGCGCCAGCAGCCGTCGTACGGTCACGGTGCTCATGGCCCGCCGTCCCCGCCCTCGCGTCACGCTCATGAGCTCTTCTCCGCCTCGCACTCCTGCGCCAGCTCCGACCCGTCCCTGGGCAGGCGCAGCGTGAAGACCGCGCCGCCCTCGGGGGAGTTCGCGGCGGTGATCTCGCCGCCGTGGATGTGGGCGTTCTCCAGGGCGATGGAGAGGCCGAGTCCGCTGCCCTCGGAGCGGGGGCGCGACGCGCTCGCCTTGTAGAACCGGTCGAAGACGTGCGGCAGGACGTCCTCGGGGATGCCGGGCCCGTGGTCCCGCACCTCGATGACGACCGAGTCGTCCGCCGCACGCACCGCCACCCGCACCGGTGAACCGCCGTGCTTGAGCGCGTTGCCGACCAGGTTCGCCATGATCACGTCCAGGCGGCGCGGGTCGAGCCGGGCGTGGATGCCGCGTTCGGCGTTCAGGTCCACCGCGTCCAGCCAGGCCCGCGCGTCGAGGCAGGCGGTGAGCTGGTCGGCGACGTCGACATCGTCCAGGACGAGACGGGCGGTGCCCGCGTCGAAGCGGGTGACCTCCATCAGGTTCTCCACGAGGTCGTTGAGGCGCCGTGTCTCGCTGACCACCAGCCGTACCGCCGGCTCGATCATCGGGTCCATCGAACCCGACTCCGCCTCCAGCTCCTCCTCCAGGATCTCCGTCACGGCGGTGATCGCGGTGAGGGGCGTCCGCAGTTCATGGCTCATGTCGGCGACGAACCGCCGGGACGCCTCGTCCCGCGCGGCCATGTCGTCGACCCGTTTCTCCAGGGCCGCGGCCGCGTCGTTGAACGTCCGTGAGAGATCGGCGAGTTCATCGGTGCCGGACACCCGCAGCCGGGTGTCCAGCTTGCCCTCGCCGAGCCGGCGGGCGGCGACCCCGAGCCGGTGCACCGGCTTCAGCACGGTCGTGGCGGCGGCCTGCGCGAGCAGCGCCGAGCCGATCAGCGCGAGACCGGTGGCGATACCGAGCGACCAGGCAAGGGAGTTGAGGTCCTTCGCCTCCGGCTCCAGCGACTTGAGCATGTAGCCGGTGGTGCCGCCGTTGATGACCTTGGTGCCGGCCACGAGATACGGGGTGCCGTCGTCGACGATCCGCTGCCAGTACAGGTGGTACGCGTACTTGTTGGAGGAGTCGACCTCCTGCGTCTCGTTCACCGCGGCCCGCAGCGACTCGGGGACGTCCTGGACCGAGAAGCCGTTCAGCGCACCGGAGTTGGCGTACAGCGCCTCGCCGTCGGAGTCCTTCGCGACGAGCAGCACGCTGAAGCGCTGGCTGCTGTTGGCCATGTTCTGCGCGGTGCGCTGGAGTTCGTACCGCTCGGGGAGCTCCGGCAGCAGACCCGCGTGGTTCTGCATCTCCTGCTGGAAGTCGCGCAGCACCGCGTCCTGGGTGCGGGTGAGCACCGCCTCGCGGTTGAGCCAGTAGGCGATCCCGGACGCGGACACGGCGGCGGTGAGAGCCACGAGTCCGAAGACCACGACGAGCCGCAGCCGCAGACTGGTGAAGCGCAGTCGTGTCAGATGTCCCTTGCGAGCCGCGGCCCAGCCGCGGATCCCCCCTTGCGCTTGGGTCACTGAGGCGTGTCCAGCCGGTAGCCGACACCACGGACCGTGCGGATCAGTGTCGGGGACGACGGCACGTCCTCGACCTTGGCGCGCAGCCGCTGGACACAGGCGTCCACCAGGCGCGAGTCACCGAGGTAGTCGTGCTCCCAGACCAGCCGCAGCAACTGCTGCCGCGACAGGGCCTGGCCGGGCCGCCGGCTCAGCTCCAGGAGCAGCCTGAGCTCGGTGGGCGTGAGCTGGAGGTCCTCGCCGTTCTTCGTGACGGTCATCGCCGCGCGGTCGATGACCAGGGAGCCGAAGCTCGCCGCGTCGGTCGACTCGCGTTCCCCGCGCCGCAGCACGGCCCGGATCCGGGCGTCCAGCACCCGCCCCTGGATCGGTTTGACGACGTAGTCGTCGGCGCCGGACTCCAGTCCGACCACGATGTCGATGTCGTCGCTGCGCGCGGTCAGCAGAATGATCGGCAGCTGGTCCGTGCGCCGGATGCGCCGGCACACCTCGAAACCATCGATGCCGGGCAGCATCACATCCAGCACGATCAGGTCCGGCCGCTGCTCACGCAGCAGCTTCAGGCCGTCCTCGCCGGTGGCAGCCGTGGCAACCCGGTGACCCTGGCGCGTCAGAGACAGCTCCAGGGCCGTACGGATGGCGTCGTCGTCCTCGATCAGCAACAGGGAAGGCACGGGGCTCATTCTGGCCCATGGCGGGGTGCGGTATCGACACCTGTACAGGTACGTACGTGTAGCGCCGCTCTCTGTGACCAAGCTGTGTCTTCCCTGAGGCCGACCCCTGTGACAGGTCTGTGACAGTCGGCGGACACGGTCATGAAGGTGCGAGGGCAAGCTTCTCGGCACAGGCAAGGAAGCACAGCCTGGGCAAGCAGAACACCGGAAGTCCACGACGGGGGGCGCGAGATGAACACGCTGCACAGCAACAGCACCAGCGCAGTGATCACGCGTCTGCACGACGTGAACGGGGGCCGGGGTTCCGAGAAGTCCGGCGCCGTGAGCGGGCGGGGGTGCGCTCGCGGCGCTGGGCGTCAGCACACCGCGTACATGACGGTGGTTGACGGCTTCACGGGGGAAGCACACGGGGGAAGCGCGTACAGGGAGGACACGGGGGAGCGTCGTTCGCTGTCGGAGGCGGAGTTCACCGCCTACGTCCAGGAGCGCCGCGCCTCCCTGTACGCAACCGCCTACCACCTGACCGGTGACCGCTTCGAGGCCGAGGACCTGCTCCAGAGCGCGCTGTTCTCGACGTACCGGGCATGGGACCGGATCAGCGACAAGGCGGCCGTCGGGGGATACCTCCGCCGGACGATGACGAATCTGCACATCAGCGCGTGGCGCCGCCGCAAGCTGAACGAGTACCCGACCGAGGAACTGCCGGAGACGCCCGGCGACACGGACGCGATGCGCGGCACCGAGCTGCGTGCGGTCCTGTGGCAGGCGCTGGCCCGGCTGCCCGAACTCCAGCGGACGATGCTGGTCCTTCGTTACTACGAGGGCCGCACCGACCCGGAGATCGCGGACATCCTCGACATCAGTGTCGGCACGGTGAAGTCCAGCATCTGGCGGTCGCTCCGCCGGCTGCGCGAGGACGAGGTCCTCAGCTTCGGCCGTGACGAGGAAGACGCCTTCGGGGAGCTTGTCGCCTGAGGGTTGGGGGGGAGCACCACCACGGGGGAGCGCCGCGGGGGAGCGGTAGCGCGGTGGTGCGGGTAACACGGGGGAGCAATACGGGGGGAAACGGGGGAAGCACCACCACGGGGAAGCACCAAAAAGCGGGACTGGAGGGCCGGGGGGCCCGTCCGGTTCCGCTTTGGTGTGTGGTCAGCCCGCCGTCATGGGAGCCGCCTCGGCGGCACTGTCACCGACGGCGATGCCCACGGCGGGATCGACCCCCTCGATGCGGTACGCGCCGGTCCTGCTCTCGGGGATGCCGTCCCCGGAGTCGTTCGGGGTGTCGTCGCACTCCCCGACCGTGGCGGTGCCCAGCCGCTCGCCGACGGTGAAGACGGACTTCTCGGTGGGCAGATAGTCGCGGCTGTCGAAGGTCACCACGCCCGAGCAGGAGGCCGCGGCCTCGCCCTCCGCGCATCCGGTGGCGGCCAACAGCACCGCGGCCGCCACGAGCAGGGTTTTACGTGTGATCGTCATGGTCCTACGACGCGGAAGGCGCCGCGGACGTTCAGCCAGCCGGCGTCGAAGCCGCCGGACGGCGTCCCGCCGCGGCCGCGGCAAGTCGGCCCAGCGCCTCGTCCTTGTCGCAGGCGTGGGCGCCGAGCGCGGTCTGCCGGGAGACGATCGTGCGTTCCTGTCGCATCAGCCGCCAGCCGCGGCGCAGCAGGAACGGCACCGACTTGCGGCCCTCCTTGAGGTCCCGCAGGAACCGGCGCCGGAACGTCTGCACGGGACCGCGGCTCAGACACAGGGCGTCGGCCAGCACGCCCAGCTCCTGGCAGCGCGTGACGATCTCCGCGGCGAAGATGCCCTCCGCGATGAACAACGGGGTCCGGCCGATGTCGACGGTCTCCGCGCCGGTGCGGGCGCTCAGCGAGATGTCGTACTGGGGGACGTCGGTGCGACCCGTGCCGCACAGCTCGACGATCGCCGCGACGGCCACGTCCGCGTCCCAGGACTCGGGGTGGTCCCAGTCGATGTCGGAGCTCCCCGCCACCAGCGGCAGAGTCGGGTCGTCGCCCTCCTTGTAGAAGTCGTCGAGCCTCAGGACCGGAAGACCGGAACGGGCCGCGAGAAGGGACTTGCCGGAGCCGGAGGGGCCGCAGAGCAGCACGACTCGCGTCGGTATGGACGAAGGGGAACTCACGGGTCACCAGTCTGCGGCATTCACCGGCTGTTCATCGACCCCGCGGACCGGCTTTGCAGTGCGCGTCACATGCCGACCACCGTGGGTGCGGACCCGGTCACCCTGGGCGAGTCGCCGGTTCGATGCGGAGTCCGCGGGTCGGCGGTGGAGTGTGCGCCGAACCTCAACTACCCTTCGTGTCGACCCGATTACCTTGCGCAAGATGAAGGTGGCAGCAGCAATGGCCCGACACGCGTCCTCCTCCACCCTGACCGCCCAGCGCGCGCTGGCCGCCCTCGCGACCGCGGGCGCGGCCCTGGGCGCAGGTGCGGCGACGGCTGCCGCGGACACCGACCCGGTCGTCGACGTGGTGCGCACCCGCCCCACCTCGCTGGGCAACATCGACCCGCAGGCCGGCCTCCAGGGACTGACGAGCACGGTCGGCTATGTCACCGGCCCGGTCAGCGGCCTCAAGCCCAACCCCCTCGCCGGCACCGGCGTCGACCCCCTCGACAACGGCCTGGGCACCCAGCTCGCCGACTTCCAGCCCCTGGCCACCCAGGCGCTGACCGGCCCGGTGGCGCAGGCCCAGTCCATCGGCAGCATCCCGGTGGTCGGCCAGGCGGCGGGGCTGCTCGGCAACGGCTGACGGTACGCAGAGAGCCGCGTCTCCCCAGGACGGTGGGAAGGCGCGGCTCTCCGGTCTGTGCGGCCGTCAGTAGGACGAGCCGGACGCGCCCAGCGAGCCCGTCGGGTGCCAGACCGTCTTCGTCTCCAGGAACGCCGTCATGCGGTCGATCCCCGGAGTCGCCGAATAATCCACAGCCTGTGGACGGAGAACCCGCTTCAGGTTGTCCGCCGCCGCGATCTCCAGCTCCTTCGCCAGTACGTCATCGGCGCCCGCCAGATCGATCGCGTTGACGTCCTGGTGCGAGGCCAGCGGCGCCGCGATCTCCGCCGTACGGCCGGACAGGACGTTGACGACACCGCCGGGCAGGTCGGAGGTGGCCAGCACCTCGCCCAGGGACAGGGCAGGCAGCGGGGACCTCTCGGACGCGATCACGATCGCCGTGTTGCCGGTCGCGATCACCGGGGCGACGACCGAGACCAGGCCCAGGAAGGACGACTCCTGCGGGGCCAGGACCGCGACCACGCCGGTCGGCTCCGGGGTGGAGAGGTTGAAGAACGGACCCGCCACCGGGTTGCCGCCACCGACCACCTGGGCGATCTTGTCGGTCCAGCCCGCGTACCAGACCCAGCGGTCGATCGTCGCGTCGACGACAGCGGCCGCCTTCGACTTCGACAGCCCCTCGGCGTCGGCCACTTCGCGCACGAACTGCTCGCGGCGGCCCTCCAGCATCTCCGCGACGCGGTAGAGGATCTGACCCCGGTTGTACGCCGTCGCGCCGGACCAGCCGCCGAACGCCTTGCGCGCGGCGACCACCGCGTCACGGGCGTCCTTGCGGGACGAAAGCGGCGCGTTCGCCAGCCAGTTGCCCTTCGTGTCGCTCACCTCGTACACCCGGCCGCTCTCGGAACGCGGGAACTTCCCGCCGACGTACAGCTTGTAGGTCTTGAAGACCGACAGCCGGTCAAAACGGTCCGTCTTCTCGTTCTTCTCAGACATCGAGGTACGCCTCCAGGCCGTGGCGACCGCCCTCGCGGCCGAAGCCCGACTCCTTGTAACCGCCGAACGGCGAGGTCGGGTCGAACTTGTTGAACGTGTTGGACCAGATCACGCCCGCGCGCAGCTTGCCCGCGACGGCGAGGATCCGCGACCCCTTCTCCGTCCAGATGCCCGCCGACAGGCCGTACTGGCTGTTGTTGGCCTTGGCGACGGCCTCGTCCGGCGTACGGAAGCTCAGGACCGACAGGACCGGGCCGAAGATCTCGTCGCGGGCGATGGTGTGCGCCTGGGTGACGTTGGTGAAGAGCGTCGGGGCGAACCAGTAGCCGGAGGAGGGGAGTTCACAGGCCGGGGACCAGCGCTCGGCGCCCTCCGCCTCGCCCGCCTCGACGAGCGTGGTGATCCGGGAGAGCTGCTCCGCGGAGTTGATCGCGCCGATGTCGGTGTTCTTGTCCAGCGGGTCGCCGAGCCGGAGGGTGGAGAGCCGGCGCTTCAGCGAGTCCAGCAGCTCGTCCTGGATCGACTCCTGGACCAGCAGCCGGGAGCCCGCGCAGCAGACCTGGCCCTGGTTGAAGAAGATGCCGGTGACGATGCCCTCGACGGCCTGGTCGATCGGGGCGTCGTCGAAGACGATGTTGGCGCCCTTGCCGCCCAGTTCGAGGGTGACCTTCTTGTCCGTGCCCGCAACCTGGCGCGCGATCGCCTTGCCGACCGCGGTGGAGCCGGTGAAGGCCACCTTGTCCACGTCGGGGTGCTCGACGAGGGCCGCGCCCGCGTCGCCGTACCCCGGAAGGATGTTGACGACGCCCTTGGGCAGACCGGCCTGGCGGCAGATGTCCGCGAAGAACAGGGCCGACAGGGGAGTGGTCTCCGCCGGCTTCAGCACGACCGTGTTGCCGGTCGCCAGCGCCGGGGCGATCTTCCACGCCAGCATCAGCAGCGGGAAGTTCCACGGGATGACCTGGCCCGCGACACCGAGCGGCCTCGGGTTCGCGCCGAAGCCGGCGTGGTCGAGCTTGTCGGCCCAGCCCGCGTAGTAGAAGAAGTGCGCGGCGACCAGGGGGAGGTCGGCGTCGCGGGTCTCCTTGATGGGCTTGCCGTTGTCCAGGGTCTCCAGGACGGCCAGCTCGCGGCTGCGCTCCTGGATGATCCGGGCGATGCGGAACAGGTACTTGGCGCGCTCGGCGCCGGGCAGCGCCGACCACTTCTCGAAGGCCTTGCGGGCGGCCCGCACCGCACGGTCGACGTCCGCCTCGCCCGCCTGGGCGATCTCGGAGAGGACCTCCTCGGTGGCGGGGGAGACGGTCTTGAAGACCTTGCCGTCCGCCGCCTCCACGAACTCGCCGTCGATGAACAGCCCGTAGGAGGGCGCGATGTCGACGACCGAGCGGGACTCGGGTGCCGGTGCGTACTCGAATGCAGATGCCATGTGGATCAGTCCACCGTCACGTAGTCGGGGCCGGAGTAACGGCCGGTGGCCAGCTTCTGACGCTGCATCAGTAGGTCGTTCAGGAGCGAGGAGGCGCCGAAGCGGAACCAGTGGTTGTCCAGCCAGTCCTCGCCGACGGTCTCGTTGACCAGAACCAGGAACTTGATGGCGTCCTTGGTGGTGCGGATGCCGCCGGCCGGCTTCACGCCGACCTGGACGCCGGTCTGGGCGCGGAAGTCGCGGACGGCCTCCAGCATGAGGAGGGTGTTCGCGGGCGTCGCGTTCACCGCCACCTTGCCGGTCGACGTCTTGATGAAGTCGGCCCCGGCCAGCATGCCGAGCCAGCTCGCGCGGCGGATGTTGTCGTACGTCGAGAGCTCGCCGGTCTCGAAGATGACCTTCAGACGGGCGCTGGTCCCGCAGGCCTCCTTCACGGCGGTGATCTCGTCGTACACCTTCAGGTAGTGACCCGCGAGGAACGCCCCGCGGTCGATGACCATGTCGATCTCGTCCGCGCCCGCGGCGACGGCGTCGCGCACGTCGGCGAGCTTCACCGCGAGGGCGGCGCGGCCCGCCGGGAAGGCGGTGGCGACCGAGGCGACCTTCACGGAGGAGCCGGCGACGGCCTCCTTCGCGGGAGCCACCATGTCGGGATAGACACAGACGGCCGCGGTCGCGGGGGTCGTACGGTCGGTCGGGTCGGGGCGGACCGCCTTGGCGCCGAGCGCCCGGACCTTGCCCGGGGTGTCCGCGCCTTCCAGCGTCGTCAGGTCGACCATCGAGATGGCGAGGTCGATGGCGTACGCCTTGGCGGTCGTCTTGACGGAACGGGTGCCGAGAGAGGCGGCGCGCGCCTCCAGGCCGACCGCGTCGACGCCGGGCAGCCCGTGGAGGAAGCCACGCAGCGTGCTGTCGGACGCGGCGACATCCGTAGGCGGGTGTGCGGGAGATGCAGTGGTGGGCATGGTCACCAGACGAGCATATCTACGCGCGTAGCGGCTGTACACCCCGAAAGAACGGTTTGCTCTGGACGCAGGGGAGCGCACCCACCCAGGGGCGCGGGGAACCGCGCGAGCAACCACGGCCGGACCTGCGCCCGCGCACTCGGCGGCCCCCCACGGCGAGAAGGCGAACAACTGAGGCACAATCGCCCGCATGACGACCAAGGACCGCATCTACCGCTCACCCGCAGGCATCGCCGGAGGCGCCCTGCTGCTCGCCATCGTCCTCTGGCTCGGCATCGACGCCCTGGTCCAGGGCGAGGACCGCGCCCCCTGGCTGGCGCTCGCCTCGATGATCCTCGCGCTCCCGCTGATCGTCGCCTTCACCGTCCGCCCGGCCGTCTACGCCAACGAGGACCGCCTGCGCATCCGCAACCCTTTCCGCGTGATCGTGCTCCCCTGGGGGCAGGCCGCGGCACTGCGGTCCGGTTACTCCAATGAGGTCGTCACCGAGTCCGGCGACAAGTTCCAGCTGTGGGCCGTCCCGGTGTCGCTGCGCGCCCGCAAGAGGGCGGCCCGCAAGGACGCGCGCGCCGAGCGCGGCGGCGGCACCGGCCTGCGGCTCGGCTTCGGCGGCGGTGGCGCCGCCCCGGCCCCCGACGCCGGGCCCGCCCGGGCCGAGACCGACAAGATCATGGACGACCTGCGCGAGCTCATGGAGACCCGCGGGACGGCGGAGAGCGCCCAGGGCGAGGTGACCGTGCGCTGGGCGTACGAGATCTTCGCGCCGGTGATCGCGGGAGCGGTACTGCTGGTGATCTTGATCGCAACGGGCTGAGACGCCTGGCCTTTCACGGTTGTCCGGGGCGATGATGCGGCCCACCTCGGCGTGCCGCCCCGAACAAGGACCCGAGGACCGCAACCACACCTGTGGTCCGAGTGTCTGGAAGACAATGAGCACGAACCTCCAGCGGCCGCTGCCGCTGCCCGCCTCCGCGATACCCGACGGCTGCCTCCCCTGGGACGCGGAGCAGACCCGGCGGTGGACACAGGCCCTGCCCGCCCGGTGGGTGCCGGTACGGCTCGACACGGGCGTGCTCATCGGGGTGGCGCTGGCCGGTCTGCTCGGCTCCGGCGCCCTGGCGCTGTCCACCGACCTGAGCCCGTGGGCCGCGGCCGTCCTCGCGCTCCACGCGATCTGGCTGGCGGTACGGCCCGAGGTCGTACGGGTCTCGGTGCCGGTTCTGCTTTTCCTGGGTCCCGCCCAGCAGCCGCTGCCGTGGCCGGTGACGTTGCCCGTGCTCGCGTTCCTGCTGCTGGCCTGGACGCTCGCCATGCTCCGGCTCGTCGCGCGCGGACGGCAGCGGGCGGCGGCCCTGGCGGCGGCCGGCGGGGCCACGGCCGTACCGCCGGACAAGGGCAAGACGTTCCGGCGGGGCAGGCTCCTGGTCTGGTTCGGGCTGGCCGTGACGGCGGCCGGTGCCGCCGGGGTCGCGACGTTCGGGCCCGGAGACGACCACGTGCTCGCGGCGACGGGCCTCTACGTGAGCGGGCTCGGCCTCACCGCCGTCCTCTCCGGTCTCCTCGGCCGCCGCCGCGCCGCCGCCCTGCGCGGCGCCCCCGTCCCCGTCCTCCGCGTGCTTGTACGCGAGAACGCCGACGTGGACACCGAGGTCTACGCGGCCGACGACCTGGGCGCGCTGCGCCCCCTGTTCACCGTCTCGGTGTCGGAGCCCTACGACGAGGGCGAACCCTTCTTCGAGGAGGCGGACGACGACTTCGACGAGGAGGCGGCCGAGGCGGAGATGCGGGAGGCCCTGGACCGGATCGACGACGAGGAGCCCGGCCCCCTGCGCGAGGCCGTCCTGTACGGCACGCCGTACGACGGCGCCGAGATCCTCCTCGTCAGCGCCGACGAGGAACCCGGCGAGCCGCCGCTGTTCGAACGCTCGCAAGGGCCCGTACGGCCCCTGTCGGACCGGTTCGGACGCGGCCGCATCGTGGGCGAGAAGCGGGCGGGGACCCGTAAGGCGGCGTACCAGGAGCTGGGCCGGCTGGCCGCCGGGGCGGCCGTCGCCCCGCTCGGCTCGGGGGCTGTGCGACGGTGGCGCGCGGGGTGGACGGACCGGATCATCGCCGTGGTGGTGATCCTGTGGTTCGTCCCGATCGCCCTGGACGAGTCCGGCTGGTTCTGGCGCTACGTCCTCGTCGGCAGCGTGGCCCTGGGCGGTGCCCTGCTGCTGTCCGAGCGGCTCGGCTGGACCGTCACCGCCGACCGCGAGGGCCTCTGGTTCAACGGGCTGCGCCGTGTCCGCCACATCGCCTGGGACGACATCCGCGTCGTCCGCTGCAAGGGCGCCGAGCTGAAGATCGACAGCCGCAACGCCGGCTTCCCCACCTGGACGATGCAGAGCGTCCGCTGGCCGAAGCTGGAGCTGCGGCGGGGCTGGATCCACCCCTACGAGCGCACCGCCGCCGAGATCACCGCGATGTGGGAGGACCCCGCGCTGCGGCCGACCGTCTCGGCGACCGAGCGGGAGCGGGGCCGCCCGCTGTGGCCGCTCGCCCTCGCCCAGGCGGCGGTCTTCACGGCGTTCCTGGTGCTGCTGCCGTAACGGCCGGGCCGACCGCCGCGGCGGGGCGTCACGGCGCCCCCGGCCACACCAGGACCATGTGCGCGCCCCAGTACACCGAGCCCGCCACCACCGCCGTCAGGACGAGCACGCGGTGGCGACGGGCGGCACAGGACAGCCGCAGGGCCAGGGGGAACAGCAGCGGGAAGGCCGGCAGGAGGTAGCGGGCGCGCGGGAAGTAGACGCCCCCGCTGGTCAGGACGATGAGCAGCGTCACGCCCGTGAAGACCAGCAGGGACAGGGGCTGACGGTCGCGCACCGACAGCGCGAACAGCGCCACCGAGACGACCAGCACCAGCGTCACCAGCACCAGGAACAGATGCGGCGTCGCGTCCCGCACCAGCAGCTGACGGATCTCCCGCAGGGTCCGCCGGCCGCCGTCCATCTCGTTGCTCCACACCCGCTGTTCGGCGAAGTAGCCGTCCCAGCGGCCCACCCGCAGGCCCACCCAGGCGATGAACCCGCACCAGCCGAGCGGGGCCAGGACAGCGGCCGTGAGCGCGCGCACGGAGAAGCCGCGGCGCAGGGACAGCAGGGCTGTGATGGTGACCGCGGCCGCCAGCGCGATACCGGTCGGGCGGGTCAGACCCGCGAGCACGGCCAGCGTGCCCGCCCACAGCCAGCGGCGGGAGAGCAGCGCGTACAGCGACCAGGCCGCGCACGCGGTGAACAGGGACTCGGTGTAGCCCATCCACTGCACCAGGCCGACCGGGAACGCCGCCCACAGAACCGTGGCCAGAATCCCGACCCGGCGGCCGTACAGCCGGTCGCCCACCGCGAAGACCCCCCACGCCGCGACGAAGGACGCGGCGACGGCGAGGAACAGACCGGTGGTGGCCCGGGTGCCGGGGGTGACGGCCGCGACCGCCTTGAGCAGGACCGGGTAGAGCGGGAAGAACGCCAGATTGCTTCCCTCGGTGCCGACCTCCCGGGCGTAGCCGTGGTCGGCGATGCCGAGATACCACTTCGCGTCCCACTGCCGCGCCAGGATCGGCCAGACGCCGTGATCCTGGTGATGGGCCCACAGCGCGAGGAACAGCAGACCCGCGAGCCGTACGGCGACGAAGGCGCCCAGCGCCGGGGCCGCGCGGCGAAGGGCGCGGACGGCGGGGTGCGGGCGGGACGTGGTCTCGGGTCGCCGGCTGCCCGGGATGCTGCCGCCCGGGGCGGTTTCGGGGGCGGTCGAGGACACGGGGCGGCTCCGGGGCTCGGCGGACGCGATACCCGTCACCGTTTCCCGGGGTGGGCGCCGAGGCGCGCAGCGCGCTTCGACCGGCGCGGTGAAATCACCCGTTGGGGTGCCCTGGTCGGTCAGGGCACCCCGACGGGCGGGTCAGATGCCGGCCGCCGCCGACAGGTCCCGCTTGATCGTCGCCAGCAGGTCCGTCGCCTTCGCGTGGGCCGCGGGCAGATCGGCGTGGGCGGCGACCGGGACGACGACCTCCAGGTAGCACTTGAGCTTGGGCTCGGTGCCGCTGGGCCGGACGATGACACGGGCGCCGTCGAGGGTGTACCGCAGCCCGTCGGTGGGCGGCAGCCGGTCGGTGCCCCGCGTGAGGTCCTCGGCCTTGGTGATCGCCAGGCCGGCCAGCTCGGTCGGCGGCCGCTCCCGCAGACGCCCCATGGCATCCGCGATGACCGACAGGTCCTCGACCCGGACCGACAGCTGGTCGGTGGCGTGCAGACCGTGCTCCACGGCGAGGTCGTCGAGGAGATCGAGCAGCGTGCGCCCCTGCTCCTTGAGCTCCGACGCCAGCTCGGTGATCAGGAGGGCGGCGGTGATGCCGTCCTTGTCCCGTACGCCGTCGGGGTCGACGCAGTAGCCGAGGGCCTCCTCGTAGCCGTAGCGCAGGCCCTCGACCCGGGCGATCCACTTGAAGCCGGTGAGGGTCTCCTCGTACGGCAGACCCGCCTTCTCGGCGATCCGGCCGAGGAGGGAGGAGGAGACGATGGACTCGGCGAAGGTCCCCTGCGCCCCGCGTCGGACGAGATGCGCGGCGAGGAGCGCGCCGACCTCGTCACCGCGCAGCATCCGCCAGTCGGCGCCTGCCTTGACGGCCACGGCGCAGCGGTCGGCGTCCGGGTCGTTGGCGATGACCAGGTCGGGGTCCGTCTCGCGGGCCCTGGCGAAGGCGAGGTCCATCGCGCCGGGCTCTTCCGGGTTGGGGAAGGCCACGGTCGGGAAGTCGGGGTCGGGCTCGGCCTGCTCGGCGACGAGCACCGGCTCCGGGAAGCCGGCCCGGGCGAAGGCGGCGAGGAGGACGTCCTTGCCGACGCCGTGCATCGCCGTGTAGACGGTGCGGGCGGTGCGGGGGGACCCGTCCGACAGGACGGCGTCCGTGCGGGCCAGGTAGGCGTCCAGGACGGCGCCGTCGAGGGTCTCCCAGCCGGCGTCCGGGCGGGGGACCTCGTCCAGGGACCGTACGGCGTCGATCTCGGCGGCGATCTCCGCGTCGGCGGGGGGCACGATCTGCGATCCGTCGCCGAGGTAGACCTTGTAGCCGTTGTCGCGGGGCGGGTTGTGGCTGGCGGTGACCTCCACGCCGGCGACCGCGCCGAGGTGCCTTATGGCGTACGCCAGGACGGGGGTCGGGAGGGGGTGGGGGAGGACCGCTGCCCTGAGGCCGGCGCCGGTCATCACGGCCGCGGTGTCGCGGGCGAAGTCGGCGGACTTGTGGCGGGCGTCGTAGCCGATGACGACGAGGCCGTCCGACCGGCCCTTGCCCTTGAGGTACGCGGCGAGACCGGCGGCGGCGCGGATGACCACGCTGCGGTTCATACGCATCGGGCCGGCGCCGAGCTCGCCCCTGAGACCCGCGGTGCCGAACTGGAGCGTGCCGCTGAAGCGCGCGGTGAGTTCGGTGACGTCTCCGGCCTCGATGAGCTTGGCGAGCTCGTCACGGGTCTCCGTGTCGGGGTCCTCGGCCAGCCATGCGGTGGCTCGTGCGATGAGATCGTCGTGCACGTCGGGTCAACCTCTCGTGTTGGTGTTGCGGGTGAGTGAGGGGTGCGGGGCGGTTTTTTCGCCCCCGCCGCCCTTACCCGTTCCCGTCCCCAGGGGCGTGCCGCCCCTTCGACCCCGCTCCCAGGGGGCGCTGCCCCCTGGACCCCCGCTCCTCAAACGCCGGAGGGGCTGGATCTGCTGACGCCGGTCGTGGGGGTCTGGGGGCGCAGCCCCCAGGGACGGGACGGGTAGGGGCGGCGGGGGCGAGGAAAAAGCCCCGTCGGCTACAGCCGGCTCAGGACCTGCCCGAGCAGCGCGCCCATCTGCGTCGCCGAGTCGCGGCCCGCCTGGAGGACCTCCTCGTGGTTCAGCGGCTCGCCCGTCATGCCCGCGGCGAGGTTGGTCACCAGGGAGATACCCAGAACCTCCGCACCCGCCTCGCGCGCGGCGATCGCCTCGAGGACCGTCGACATACCCACGAGGTCCGCACCGATGACCCGGGCCATACGGATCTCGGCCGGCGTCTCGTAGTGCGGGCCGGGGAACTGGGCGTAGACGCCCTCCTCCAGCGTGGGGTCGATCTCCTTGCACAGGGCGCGCAGCCGGGGCGAGTACAGGTCCGTCAGGTCCACGAAGTTCGCGCCGACGATGGGAGACGTCGCCGTGAGGTTGATGTGGTCGCTGATCAGCACCGGCTGCCCGGGACGCATGCCCGCGCGCAGCCCACCGCAGCCGTTGGTCAGCACGATCGTCTTGCAGCCGGCCGCCACGGCCGTACGGACGCCGTGCGCGACGGCGGCCACACCACGGCCCTCGTAGTAGTGCGTGCGGCCCAGGAAGACCAGGGCCCGCTTCTCGCCGATCTTGTACGAGCGGATCTTGCCGCCGTGACCCTCGACCGCCGGCGGCGGGAACCCGGGCAGCTCGGTGACCTGGAACTCGGCGTCGGGAACGCCGAGCGCGTCCACGGCCGGAGCCCAGCCGGAGCCCATCACGAGGGCGACGTCGTGGGTCTCGGCGCCGGTCAGTTCGCGCAGGCGCGCGGCGGCGGCGTCGGCGGCGCCATGCGGGTCGCCCTGGATGTCGTCCGGAAGAAGAGATGCGTTCACGCGGATGAGCGTAGCCTCTTCCGGCCTACGCGCGTAGATGACAGAGCGAACGGGTTGCCGATCGTTGTCTTGTCGTTTCCAACGAATCCGGCGACAGGTGGGGCGTGAGGGCTAGCAGGGGCGCTTGCGGAGTTCCATCACGTAGTCGTGGGGCGCCCCCGCCGATTCCGCCGCGTCCGCGATCTCGCCGAGGTAGCGCGCCGACGGCAGGCCCCCCTCGTACGCGTCGAGGACGTACAGCCAGGCCGACTCCTCGGTCTCCATGGTGTGCACCCGCACCCGCATCCGGCGGTAGATGCCGAGGCCGACACCCTCCCAGCGGTCCATCGAGTCCTCGTCCGGCGGCGCGATGTCGTACAGCGCGACGAAGACCTGGGACTCGGGGTCCTCGACGAGTGTCGCGAGCGCGCCCTCCCAGCCCATCTGCTCGCCGCCGAAGGTCAGCCGCCATCCGTTCAGCCAGCCGGTCGCGCGCATCGGCGAGTGCGGTGCGCGGCGCGTCATCAGCCGCGCGTCGAGGTTGCCGGCGTACGCGGCGTAGAGCGACATGGGGAGAGGGTACGGCAGTCGAAACGCCCGGCCCGCCCGTCCCGTAGGTAACAACATGGACCGTCCCGCCGCCCCCGGGCAGTAGCACCTTGAAGCGTGCGGGACAATGGAGTACGTGACTCGGATCGTGATCATCGGTGGCGGACCCGGCGGATACGAAGCGGCGCTGGTAGCAGCGCAGCTCGGCGCGGAGGTGACCGTCGTCGACTGCGACGGTCTGGGCGGAGCGTCGGTGCTGACCGACTGCGTGCCGTCGAAGACTCTTATCGCTACGGCCGAGGTGATGACCACCTTCGACTCGTCGTACGAAGAGCTCGGCATCATCGTCGCCGACGACACCCCACCCCTGGAGCAGGCCGCCCGGGTGGTCGGCGTGGACCTCGGGAAGGTCAACCGTCGGGTGAAGCGGCTCGCGCTCGCGCAGTCCCACGACATCACCGCCTCCGTCACCCGCGCCGGCGCCCGGGTGCTGCGTGGCCGTGGCCGCCTCGAGGGCATGCAGTCCCTCGACGGCTCCCGCAAGGTCATCGTGCAGGCCGCCGACGGCACCGAGGAGACCCTCGTCGCCGACGCCGTCCTCATCGCGACCGGCGGCCACCCCCGCGAGCTGCCCGACGCCCAGCCCGACGGCGAGCGCATCTTCAACTGGACGCAGGTCTACGACCTCACCGAGCTGCCGGAAGAGCTCATCGTGGTCGGTTCCGGTGTGACCGGTGCGGAGTTCGCCGGTGCCTACCAGGCGCTCGGCTCGAAGGTCACCCTCGTCTCGTCCCGTGACCGGGTCCTGCCCGGCGAGGACCCGGACGCCGCCGCCGTGCTGGAGGACGTCTTCCGGCGCCGCGGCATGAACGTCATGGCCCGCTCCCGCGCCGCCGCCGCCAAACGGGTGGGCGACCGGGTCGAGGTCGCCCTCTCGGACGGCCGCGTCATCACCGGCAGCCACTGCCTCATGGCGGTCGGCGCCATCCCCAACAGCGCGGGCCTCGGTCTGGAGGAGGCCGGCGTCAAGGTGCGCGAGTCCGGGCACATCTGGACCGACAAGGTGTCCAGGACGACGGCTCCCGGTGTGTACGCCGCCGGTGACGTGACCGGTGTCTTCGCCCTCGCGTCCGTGGCCGCCATGCAGGGCCGTATCGCCATGTACCACTTCCTCGGCGACGCGGTGGCCCCGCTCAACCTCAAGACGGTCTCCTCCAACGTCTTCACCGACCCCGAGATCGCCACCGTCGGCTACACGCAGGCGGACGTGGACGGGGGCAAGATCGACGCCCGGGTCGTGAAGCTCCCGCTGCTGCGCAACCCGCGCGCCAAGATGCAGGGCATCCGCGACGGCTTCGTCAAGATCTTCTGTCGCCCCGGCACGGGCATCGTCGTCGGCGGTGTGGTCGTGGCGCCGCGCGCCTCGGAGCTGATCCATCCGATCTCGATCGCCGTCGACAACAACCTGACCGTCGAGCAGATCGCGAACGCCTTCACCGTGTACCCGTCTCTTTCGGGCTCGATCGCCGAGGTCGCACGCCAGCTCCACACCCGCAAGGAGACGGGCGAGAGCTAGGGCACGCCTGGCGGCCGAAACCGACTCCCCGCTGGTCACAGGGAGTTGTCGCCCATTCGTACGGCATAGTCGGGAGGCGTAGGCCCTATACCACTCCCGACCCTCCTGTGCGAACAACTTCTGTTATTCGGCGCATACTGCTGAAAGCAGACGGTCGTTGGGGTTACTGTCAGTTTCGTGTTCGCTGCAGAACGTCGCCAATTGATCCTCGAAATGGTGCGAGCGAACGGGGCCGTATCGCTCCGTGAGCTCGCCCGCGTCGTCCAGACCTCCGAAGTGACCGTACGGCGGGACGTGCGCGCACTGGAGGCAGAAGGACTCCTCGACCGCCGACATGGCGGTGCGGTATTGCCGGGCGGGTTCACGCGGGAGTCCGGCTTTCCGCAGAAATCACATCTCGCGACCGCCGAGAAGACGGCCATCGCCGACCTCGCCGCGAGCTTCGTCGAAGAGGGCGAAGCGATCGTGGTCGGGGCGGGTACGACGACACAGGAGCTGGCCCGCCGGCTCGCTCGCGTACCCGGGCTGACCGTCGTCACCAACTCCCTGCTGGTGGCTCAGGCGTTGGCCCATGCCAACCGGGTGGAAGTCGTGATGACCGGCGGCACTCTGCGCGGTTCCAACTACGCCCTGGTGGGCTCCGGTGCCGAGCAGTCCCTCCAGGGGCTGCGGGTCTCGCGGGCCTTCCTGTCCGGGAGCGGACTCACCGCCGAGCGCGGGCTGTCCACGTCCAACATGCTGTCGGCGTCCGTCGACCGGGCGCTGGTGCAGGCCGCCGCGGAGGTCGTCGTCCTGGCCGATCACACCAAGCTCGGTTCGGACACGATGTTCCAGACCGTGCCCACGGATGTGATCACCCGGCTGGTGACCGACGAGCCTCCGGCGCACGACGACCGTGCGGCCACGGAGTTGCAGGCGCTGGCCGACCAGGGTGTTCAGATCGCTGTCGCCGGGGGCTCGGGGAGTGATGCGGTCCCCCCGCGCCAACCTCGCCGGGACGTGTCCCTCCCGGGGCCGCGCCGAGTGCAGGCCGGCTCCGCCGGGGCGGGGCTCCGGGCGACGTCGGTCCTCAGTGAGCCGGCGGGGGCGGAGCAGCGGGCGGCCCGGGTCGCGGACATGCGGCGGCGTTAGGTTCAAGTTCGCCTATGCGCCGTAGCGGTTGGGTGTGCTGCGCGAGTGCCCGTCGTGTGTGGCTGGTCGCGCAGTTCCCCGCGCCCCTGGGTCGGTTTGAGTCCCGTCAGTGTCAACATCAGCAATCTGTCCGCCAGGTCTGGATCGCTTGACATCTCCTCCGCTGCCAGCGCGATGGCGTGGGTCAGCTGGAGCAGATCACCGATCACCACGTCCTCGCGGACCGTGCCCGCCTCCTGCGCGCGGGTCAGCAGGGCGCTGCCGGCTTCCCGGATGGGGTCGCTGCACCGCGCCAGGGCCGAGGTGTCGTCGTGGGAGACGGACATCAACGCCCTTGCCAGGCCCCGGTACTCGCTCGCCTGGGTGATCATCTCGCGGAGCCAGGTCACCAGGGCCGCGCAGGGTTCCGGTGACCGGCGCAGTTCGCTCGCGCGAGCCAGCAGGTCGTTCACCGCGTCCTCGAAGACCGCGCTCAGCAGGGCGTTGCGGTTGGGGAAGTGGCGGTAGAGGGTGCCGATACCCACGCCCGCGCGGCGGGCCACGTCCTCCAGGGACGCTTCGGAGCCGTGGGCGGCGAAGGCGGTGCGGGCCTCGGCGAGGAGACGCTCGTAGTTGCGGCGGGCGTCCGCGCGCATGGCACGCGTCGCCGTGGCCTCCTGGCTCCCCATGGCCCCCACCTGCCCTCTCTCCGGCCCGCGTGTGCCTCCAGGATGCCGGAAAAAGAAGCGCCCGGCGGACTGACCTTCAGTCCGCTGGGCGCTCCGGGATGTCCTACGACCTTCCGGGGAAGGTGTGTCAGTCCTTGATCTCGCAGATCGCCGCACCCGAGGTGAGCGAGGCACCGACCTCCGCGGACAGGCCCTTGATGGTGCCGGACTTGTGCGCGTTGAGCGGCTGCTCCATCTTCATGGCCTCCAGGACGACGACCAGGTCGCCCTCCTTGACCTCCTGGCCCTCCTCGACGGCGATCTTGACGATCGTGCCCTGCATCGGGGAGGCGAGGGTGTCGCCGGAGGCGACGGGGCCGGACTTCTTGGCCGCGCGGCGCTTGGGCTTGGCGCCCGCCGCGAGACCGGTGCGGGCCAGGGACATGCCGAGCGAGGACGGCAGGGAGACCTCGAGGCGCTTGCCGCCGACCTCGACGACGACCGTCTCGCGGTCCGGCTCCTCGTCCGTCTCCGTGTCGGCGGGGGCGGCGAAGGGCTTGATCTCGTTGACGAACTCGGTCTCGATCCAGCGGGTGTGGACCGTGAAGGGGTCCTCGCTGCCGGTCAGCTCCGGAGCGAACGCCGGGTCCTTGACGACCGCGCGGTGGAACGGGATGGCCGTCGCCATGCCCTCCACCTGGAACTCCTCCAGGGCACGCGCGGCACGCTGCAGGGCCTGCTCACGGGTGGCGCCGGTGACGATCAGCTTGGCCAGCAGGGAGTCCCAGGCCGGGCCGATGACCGAGCCGGACTCGACGCCGGCGTCCAGCCGGACGCCCGGGCCGGACGGACCGTTGAACACGGTGACCGTGCCGGGGGCCGGGAGGAAGTTGCGGCCCGGGTCCTCGCCGTTGATACGGAACTCGAAGGAGTGACCGCGCAGCTCCGGGTCGCCGTAGCCGAGCTCCTCGCCGTCGGCGATGCGGAACATCTCGCGGACCAGGTCGATGCCGGCGACCTCCTCGGTGACCGGGTGCTCCACCTGGAGGCGGGTGTTGACCTCGAGGAAGGAGATCGTGCCGTCGACGCCGACGAGGAACTCCACGGTGCCGGCGCCGACGTAGCCGGCCTCCTTGAGGATGGCCTTCGAGGAGGCGTACAGCTCGGCGACCTGGGCGTCGGAGAGGAAGGGCGCGGGGGCCTCCTCGACCAGCTTCTGGTGGCGGCGCTGCAGCGAGCAGTCACGGGTGGAGACGACGACCACGTTGCCGTGCTGGTCGGCCAGGCACTGTGTCTCCACGTGCCGCGGCTTGTCCAGGTAGCGCTCGACGAAGCACTCGCCGCGGCCGAACGCGGCGACGGCCTCACGGACCGCCGAGTCGTAGAGCTCCGGCACCTCTTCGAGGGTGCGGGCGACCTTCAGACCGCGACCGCCACCACCGAAGGCGGCCTTGATGGCGATCGGCAGACCGTGCTCCTCGGCGAAGGCGACGACCTCCTCCGCACCGGAGACCGGGTCCGGCGTACCGGCGACCAGCGGGGCGCCCGCGCGCTGCGCGATGTGCCGGGCGGCCACCTTGTCGCCCAGGTCGCGGATGGCCTGCGGGGGCGGGCCGATCCAGATCAGGTCCGCGTCCAGGACCGCCTGAGCGAACTCGGCGTTCTCGGACAGGAATCCGTAGCCCGGATGGATGGCGTCCGCGCCCGACTCGCGCGCCGCGTTCAGGACCTTCTCGATGTCCAGGTAGCTCGTTGCCGGGGTGTCACCACCCAGGGCGAACGCCTCATCCGCGGCGCGGACATGCAGAGCGTCCCGATCCGGGTCGGCGTACACGGCCACGCTCGCGATGCCGGCATCCCGGCAGGCCCGGGCAACGCGGACAGCGATTTCGCCACGGTTGGCGATGAGCACCTTGCGCACGATTGAGGCTCCCTCCTTGAAACAAGCCGAGTTTAGGGACTGCCGACACGGCACTTCGACCCGTCCCCAATGGTGAGCTTGCCCACACGGAGCGTGATTCGAGGCTCGCTCGACCCGCGAAATCCCATGTCGCACCTCGGTACGCAGGACTCCTCCGGGAAACCCTAGCCCTCCTCTGTGGCCAAGGTCTCTGTGAGAGCGTGCTGCGGACCACTCGCTTTCTTTGTGGAGTCCCTACGAATGGCCCAATGATTCTTTGCCCTCCGTAGAACCCTTGTCCCGCGGTTTACCCGTTAGTAGCGTTCGCGTGTATCGAACGTACTTGAGGTAACAAGAGCTCGGCTTGAGAGTGGGTGGGGGCCGGTGGTGCGTAGACCGGTGGCGTGGGTCGTGGCGGTCGTGCTCTTCGTCGAGGCGGTCGGTATCGCGGCGGTGCAGTGGTTCATGGGCGTAGTCGTGGACCGGCAGGACATGTCCCTGGCGGGACTGGACCCGGACGTGATGTCGCTGTCGTCGAAGATCGGCGGCATCGTCTTCGGTCTCTACTTCGCGCTGTGCGGCGTGGTCGCGCTGCTCGTGGCCTTGCGGAACCGTCCGCCGGCCGGTCTCGGGCGTGTCCTGCTGGTCAGCGCGGCCGTGGTGCACGCGCTGCTGGGCGCGTTCGCGTGGGGGCTGCTGGGCTGGCCCGAGTTCGTGTTCATGGTGGCCGTGCTCGGCCTCATCGTGCTGCTCCTGATGACGTACGACCGTCCCCAGGAGCCCGCCGACGCGAAGCCGGACGTCCCCCAGGGGGACCCGGAGGGGCCCAGGGCGGGCCCGGAGACCCCCGAGGGGGACGACGTGAGCCCGGTCAGGCCTGCGCCGGCGCCCACAACTCCGTGATGCCGACGCCCAGTCGGGCCAGCAGCTTGCGGACGAGGGGCAGGCTGATGCCGATCACGTTGCCGTGGTCGCCCTCGATGCCGTCGATGAACGGCGCGGAGCGGCCGTCCAGGGTGAACGCCCCGGCGACGTAGAGGGGTTCGCCGGAGGCGACGTACGCGGCGATCTCGTCGTCGGTCGGCTCGCCGAAGCGGACGAGGGTCGAGGCGACGCCGGAGACATAGCGTCCGGTGACGGTGTCGTAGATGCAGTGCCCGGTCTGCAGCGTGCCCGCGCGGCCGCGCATGGCCTTCCAGCGGGCGGTGGCCTCCTCCTGGTCGGCGGGCTTGCCGAGCGCCTCGCCGTCCAGGTCGAGCACCGAGTCGCAGCCGATCACCAGCGCGCCCTTGACCTCGGGCTTCGCCGAGACGACGGAGGCCTTCGCCTCGGCCAGGGCGAGCGCCAGATCGGCGGGGGTGGGGGCGGTCACGGCGTCCTCGTCGACCCCGCTCACCAGCACCTCGGGGGTCAGTCCGGCCTGCCTCAGCAGGTTGAGCCGGGCGGGGGACTGCGAGGCGAGAACGAGTCGGCGGCGCGGCTGATCAGTCATGCGGTCAGGGTATCGGCGTCCGTCAGCCGATGCCGAGCACGATCATCGCGAGCACCATGGCCAACGCCAGGAAGAGTCCCAGTCTCCGCAACATGTCCTGCATGTCGCGCAGTTCCTTGGGCGGCTCGTTCTCGGGGTCGGACCACAGCATGCCTCCAGGGTGCGCGGAGGCAGGGGGCGGCGCCTGAGTACGCGTACTCAAATTCACCAAAAGGGTCTGGAGTTCCGTTAGTCTGTCTGTGGTTAAAGGAACTCTGGTCCCGTTTGGAAGGGCGTGCCATGTTCACCACCGTCTGGACCGCGTCACCTCAACTGCCGAGTGAGGGCCTCACGCCCAACTGGTCCCGGGAGGGCTTCTGGCGGCAGTCGCTGCGTCAGGTCGTCCGGCTGAGCGCGGGCGGGGAGCGGGTGCGGGTGCGGCTGTCCCACGCGTACGGCACCTCGCCGGTACGGATCGCGGGCGCGAGCGCCGGGTCCGCGGGAACGTCGACGCGGCTCACCTTCGCCGGCGCGCCGGACACCGAGATCCCGGCACGCGGGGAGGTCGTCAGCGACGCCGTGCCCCTCGCCGTCGCGGCGGGGGAGTCGATGACGGTCACGCTGTACTTCGACACGGCGACCGGGCCCGCGACCTTCCACGCGCAGGCCTTCACGACCAGCATGCGGGGAGAGGGGAACCTGCTGGACGACGTGGACGGGGAGGGGTTCGACGCGGCGAGCGAGTCCTGGTACTTCCTGAGCGCGGTGGAGGCGGACGCCGGCCGGACGGACGGGGTCGCCCTGTTCGGGGACTCCCTCACGGACGGCTTCGGATCCACCCCGGGTGCGGACCGACGCTGGTCGGACACGCTGGCCCGGCTCACCGGGCGGCCCGTCCTGAACGCGGGGATCGGCGGCAACCTGCTGCTCAACGACTCCTCGTGGTACGGGGAGAAGGGGGTGCACCGGCTGCGGCGGGACGTCCTGGACCGGCCCGGCACGGACACGCTGGTCGTGCTGCTCGGGCTCAACGACATCGGGTTCAGCGAGACGGACGAGCAGCCGACGTACAAGCCGGCGCCGGTGGTGGAGGCGGACGAGATGATCGCCGGGTACCGGGATTTGATACGGCAGGCCCGTCAGGGCGGCCTGCGCGTCGTCGGCTGCACCCTGCTCCCCTTCGCGGGCTCCGACCACTGGGGCGAGCGCGCGGCGAAGGTGAGTCACGAGGTCAACGAGTGGATCCGTTGCTCAGGGGAGTACGACGCCGTGGTGGACCTGCAACGCCTGATGGCCGATCCGCGGGACCCGGACCGGCTCCACCCCGCCTACGACTTCGGCGATCACCTGCACCCGAACGACGAGGGATACGAGGTGATGGCCGAAGCCGTCGCGGCGGTCCTCTAACCGGGCCAGTAGGTACGTGCCCAGGTCGCCGGCCCCGGCCGGGGCAGACGGTGTGCCGCGATGCGGGACGGGTCCGACCACCCGTCCCGCTGCTCGGGTGCGCCGGACGGAGCGGCCGCTGCCGCCGCGGCGCGGGCTCGGACCACCGCCAGAGCGGCGGCCAGCTCCTCGGGGGTGGGGTTGCCCCGTACGACTCTGATCGTCACAGCGGCTCCTTAGAGGGGGATGTTGCCGTGCTTCTTCGGGGGCAGGGACTCCCGCTTGCTGCGCAGCTGGCGCAGGCCGCGGACGATGTGGCGGCGGGTCTCGGACGGCATGATGACCGAGTCGACGTAGCCGCGCTCGGCCGCGACGTAGGGGTTCAGGAGGGCGTCCTCGTACTCCCGGATCAGCCGGGCGCGGACCACCTCCAGATCCTCCCCGTTCGCCTCCGCCTCGGCGATCGTGCGCCGGTGCAGGATGTTGACCGCGCCCTGCGCGCCCATGACGGCGATCTGGGCGGTCGGCCAGGCGAGGTTGAGGTCGGCACCCAGGTGCTTGGAGCCCATGACGTCGTAGGCGCCGCCGAAGGCCTTGCGGGTGATCACCGTGATCAGCGGGACCGTGGCCTCCGCGTACGCGTAGATCAGCTTGGCGCCGCGGCGGATGATGCCGTCGTGCTCCTGGTCGACGCCCGGGAGGAAGCCGGGCACGTCCACGAAGGTGATGACCGGGATGTTGAAGGCGTCGCAGGTACGCACGAAGCGCGCCGCCTTCTCGCTCGCCGTGATGTCGAGGCAACCGGCGAACTGCATCGGCTGGTTGGCGACGATGCCGACCGGGGCGCCCTCGACCCGGCCGAAGCCGGTGAGGATGTTCGGTGCGAACAGGGCCTGCGTCTCGAAGAACTCGGCATCGTCCAGGACGTGCTCGATCACCGCGTGCATGTCGTACGGCTGGTTCGCGCTGTCCGGCACGATCGTGTCCAGCTCGCGGTCCTCGTCGGTGAGGGCGAGGTCCGCCTCCTCCGGGAAGACCGGCGCCTCGGAGAGGTTGTTGGACGGCAGGTACGACAGCAACTGCTTGACGTACTCGATGGCGTCCTTCTCGTCCCCGGCCATGTGATGCGCCACGCCGGACACCGAGTTGTGGGTGCGCGCGCCGCCCAGCTCCTCGAAGCCGACGTCCTCACCGGTGACCGTCTTGATGACGTCCGGGCCGGTGATGAACATGTGCGAGGTCTGGTCGACCATCACCGTGAAGTCGGTGATGGCGGGGGAGTACACGGCGCCGCCCGCGCACGGCCCGACGACCAGGCTGATCTGCGGGATGACCCCTGACGCATGGGTGTTGCGACGGAAGATCTCGCCGTACGCGCCGAGCGAGGCGACACCCTCCTGGATCCGCGCGCCCCCCGAGTCGTTGATGCCGATGACCGGACATCCGGTCTTCAGTGCGAAGTCCATGACCTTGACGATCTTCTGGCCGTAGACCTCGCCCAGGGCGCCGCCGAAGACGGTGAAGTCCTGCGAGAACACGGCGACGGGACGCCCGTCGACGGTCCCGTACCCGGTGACGACTCCGTCGCCGTACGGGCGGTTGCTCTCCAGGCCGAAGTTGGTGGAGCGGTGCCGCGCGAACTCGTCCAACTCCACGAAGGAGTCCTCGTCGAGGAGCAGCTCGATACGCTCACGGGCCGTCAACTTGCCCTTGGCGTGCTGCTTCTCGACGGCGCGTGCGGAGCCGGCGTGCGTCGCCTCATCGATACGGCGCTGGAGATCCGCGAGCTTGCCCGCGGTGGTGTGGATGTCGATCTCTTCCGGCTCGGACATCGGGGGTCGGCTCCCTGCCTGCTCAAAAGGGGGGACGGTTACTCATCCGTAGAGTAGTGGTGGCACTACCAATCAGCAGTGCGGCGTTTCACACACCTAGGGTGGCTTGCATGACGCCGCGAGATGCTTCAGACGACAGCCGTTGGTCCGACCTCGACCGTCCGCCCCTCAATGGGGCCGCGCTGCGGCGCGGGCTGGTGCGGGACGGGGGGCACGGCGGCCTGTACTGCGATGTGGAGGTCGTGCAGAGCACCGGGTCCACCAACAACGACCTCGTGGGCCTCGCCGTGAAGGGGGGCGCCGAGGAGGGTGCCGTTCTCGTCGCCGAGGAGCAGACGGCGGGGCGGGGGCGGCTGGACCGGCAGTGGACGGCACCGGCCCGCTCGGGCCTCTTCTTCTCCGTCCTGCTGAAGCCGGCCGAGGTGCCGGTGGCGCGCTGGGGCTGGCTGCCGCTGCTCACCGGCGTGGCCGTCGCGACCGGGCTGTCCCGGGCGGCGGGCATCGACACGGCACTCAAGTGGCCCAACGACCTGCTGGTTTCCATCGGCGGCGAGGAACGCAAGGCCGGCGGGATCCTCGCGGAGCGGGCCGGGGAGGACGGGGTCGTCGTCGGCGTAGGCATCAATGTCACGTTGCGTGAGCAGGAGCTTCCGGTCCCCCAGGCGGGTTCGCTGCTGCTGGCCGGGGCGATCACCACGGACCGTGACCCTCTGCTGCGGGCCGTGCTGCGGTCGCTGGAGGAGTGGTACGGCCGCTGGCGCGAGGCGGGCGGAGACCCGGCGGTGAGCGGTTTGCAGGAGACGTACGCGGCGGGCTGCGCGACGCTGGGACGGACGGTACGCGCGGAGCTGCCGGGCGATCGTTCGATCACCGGGGAGGCCGTGGCGGTGGACGGCGACGGGCGCCTGGTGATCGCGACGGAGGAGGGGGTACAGGAGCCGGTGGGAGCGGGAGACATCGTCCACCTGCGACCTGCGTGAACGGCAAAACCCTTCTCTCGGCTCCACGGGAGTGAGCTACGGCACACCTGACGTAAAGTAAAGGCCGGTCGATACCTGACCGCGGCAGATCGGAAGGGCAGCAGGCGTGACCGTCGACGACACGGGGTCCGGCGCGGACACGAACGGCGCCACCCCCGGAGGGGACCCGCACCCGCTCGCCGTGCGTCTGGAGGCACTGATCCTCGGCGCCGAGCGGCGCTACACGCCCTTTCAGGCGGCCCGTACCGCCGGTGTCTCGATGGAGCTGGCCACCCGTTTCTGGCGGGCGATGGGCTTCGCCGACGTCGGACAGGCCAAGGCGTTCACGGAAGCCGACGTCCTCGCGCTGCGCCGGCTGGCCGGTCTGGTCGAGGCGGGGCTGCTGAGCGAGGCGATGGCCGTGCAGGTGGCCAGGTCCACCGGGCAGACCACCGCCCGGCTCGCGGAGTGGCAGATCGACTCCTTCCTGGAGGGCCTGACCGAGCCGCCCGAGCCCGGGATGACCCGTACCGAGGTGACGTACCCGATCATCGAGCTGCTCCTGCCCGAGCTGGAGGAGTTCCTCGTCTACGTCTGGCGGCGCCAGCTCGCCGCCTCGGCGGGCCGGGTCGTGCAGGCCGCCGACGACGAGGAGATGGTGGACCGGCGGCTCGCGGTCGGGTTCGCCGACCTCGTCGGGTTCACACGGCTGACCCGTCGTATGGAGGAGGAGGAACTCGGCGAGCTCGTCGAGGCCTTCGAGACCACCGCCGCCGACCTGGTCGCCGCACACGGCGGCCGGCTCATCAAGACCCTCGGCGACGAGGTGCTGTACGCCGCCGACGACGCGGGCGTCGCCGCCGAGATCGCGCTGCGGCTCATCGAGACGATGGCGAACGACGAGACCATGCCGGAGCTGCGGGTCGGCATCGCCTTCGGCACGGTGACCACCCGTATGGGCGATGTGTTCGGTACGACGGTGAACCTCGCCTCCCGGCTGACCTCGATAGCTCCCCGGGACGCCGTGCTCGTCGACGCCGCGTTCGCCGAGGAGCTGATCCGCACCACCGAGGCCCCCGCCTCCGAGGCGGAGGCCGCCGAGGCCGCGGCCACCGCCGAGAAGGAGGGCGAGGAGCCGCCGACGTACCGCTTCGCGCTCCAGCCGATGTGGCAGCGGCCGGTGCGTGGCCTGGGCGTGGTGGAGCCCTGGCTGCTGACGCGGCGCGCGGGCGGGCCCGCGTAACCGCCGCTCAGCGGCCCAGCGGACCCACGCACAGCCCGATGACGGGCACACACACTCCGCCGGGCTGCTGCGGTCCGGGGGCCGGCGTGGTCTGACTCGGTGCCGGAGTGGGCGCGGGCTGCGGGGCCGCGCTGCTCGGGGCCGCCGCCGGGGGTGTGGTCGCGGGTGCCGGGGTGTTCGGGGCGTCGGGGATGGTCGTGGAGACGGCCGCGGGGACCGCGGAGCCCGCCGGTACGACGGTCGTCGCGGACGGGAGCGGTACCGAAGGCGAGCCTGTCGGTGTCGCGCCGGCCCCGCCCATCGTGGCGGTCGCCGACGGGCTCACCTTCGGTACCGAACCGACGGTCGCGGCGGCGTTGGTCGCCCGGCCCGCCCCGGTGCCCGGGTCGTCGAAGCGGGGTTCGGCCTCTGTGCTGCCGGTGCCCGGGCCGCCGCCGAGGCCCGGCTCGGACGCCAGCCGTACGAGGCCCAGTGCTCCGGCGGCCAGGGCGAGGCCGCCGGCGGCGAGGAGGATCTTGCGGGGGCGGGGACGGCGGTGCCGGCCACGGGGAGCCGCGAAGAGCCGGGGTGGCGCGATCTCCGGAGCCTGGGCGAAGACCGCGTCCAGCTTCGGTGCGGTGTCCGTCATCGTCGTCATCGCGATCCCTCCCCATGCGCTCGCGCCCCCGGTGCGCCGCGGCGGAGCGCACGCTATGCGCTCCTGTGGGCGGTGGGACCCGAGTTGGGCGGGATGTCACTCGAACGGGGAGTCGGACGGGGATGCGGGAACCGTCCGTGCCTGCTGCCCTTTCGCGCCGGGGGCCGGGCTGCGATGATCGGGGCGGATGTTGTTAACCCGCGTTAACCGGAGGGTGTCATGAGCGAGGAACGGTTCGGGGAGTTCGTGCTGGTGCGGCGGCACGGGCACGTCGCGGAACTGGCCCTCGACCGGCCGAAGGCCATGAACGCCGTGTCGACCGGGATGGCCCGGTCGCTGGCGGCGGCCTGTGCGGCGCTGGGGGACGACAAGGACGTCCGGGCGGTCGTGCTGACGTCGACGCACGAGCGGGCGTTCTGCGTCGGGGCGGACCTGAAGGAACGGAACTCCTTCAGCGACGCCGACCTGGTGCGCCAGCGGCCGGTGGCCCGCGGTGCGTACACCGGGGTCCTGGAACTGCCGGTGCCGACGATCGCCGCGGTGCACGGCTTCGCGCTCGGCGGCGGTTTCGAGCTGGCCCTGTCGTGCGACGTGATCGTGGCGGACCGTACCGCCGTGGTGGGGCTGCCGGAGGTCTCGGTCGGGGTGATTCCGGGCGGCGGGGGCACGCAGCTGCTGCCGCGTCGGGTGGGGGCCGCCCGGGCCGCGGAGCTGATCTTCACGGCGCGACGGGTCGAGGCCGGGGAGGCCCGGGAGCTGGGGCTCGTGGATCTGCTCGTGGAGGAGGGGCGGGACCGGGAGGAGGCGCTGGAACTGGGGGCGCGGATGGCCGCGAACTCCCCGGTGGGGTTGAGAGCCGCGAAGAAGGCGTTGCGACTCGGCCACGGGCTGGACCTGAGAGCGGGCCTCGAGGTCGAGGACGCGGCATGGAGGTCGGTGGCGTTCTCGGGCGACCGGGCGGAGGGGGTACGGGCCTTCAACGAGAAGCGGCCACCTGAGTGGCCGGGGGAGTAGTGGCTGAGGGCGTGGGGGCCGGGCTGGGCTTGGCGGGGCGGGGAGCGCCCCAGGCGGCACGCATGCCCGCAGGCTAGGTGGGTTCACGGCCATCCGCCGGCTGCGCCGGGCAACCCAGGGGCGCGGGGAACTGCGCGACCAGCCCCCACGCGCCCGCGCTCCGCCGACCCGCTCAGCCGCCCCTGCCTTTCCGGCGCACCAAGCCCCACGCGCCCGCGCTCCGCCGACCCGCTCAGCCGCCCCTGCCTTTCCGGCGCACCAAGCCCCACGCGCCCGCGCTCCGCCGACCCGCTCAGCCGCCCCTGCCTTTCCGGCGCACCAAGCCCCACGCGCCCGCGCTCCGCCGACCCGCTCAGCCGCCCCTGCCTTCCCGGCGCACCAAGCCCCACGCGCCCGCGCTCCGCCGACCCGCTCAGCCACCCCCCACCTTTGCGGCTCCCCCACACCTGTTCGGCGCATCAATGTCCCTGTTCGTCCCAAACCTCCCTAGCCTGGAGTGATGGGTGAGGACAAGCGGCTCGCGGCCGTCGTCGCGTTGGCTCAGGGCATGGCGGCAGCCCATGGTTCACGCGAGGCGTGGCGCGCCGCGGCGGCCGGTGCCTGCCGTGCCCTCGGCGGGAGCTTCGCCGCGCTGTCCGTATGGGAGCGGGAGCTCGGACGGCTCAGGGTCCTCGTCAACGTCGGGGAGCGGGCGCCGGACGAGGAGGAGTTCCCCGACGGCGAGGCGTACCCCGTCCATCAGTTCCCCGAGATCACCGAGTTCCTGCACGAGCGGTGGGCCGGGGGCGGCGAGCCCAACGCCTGGGTGGAGACGGCCGAGGGACCCGCCGCCGGGCGCCGGCCCGGATACGTCCACCAGCGCGTCGCCGCCCTGCGCAGAAGGGGCCGCGGCTGCTGCGTCGTCGCCCCCATCGTGCTCAACGGCCGCGCCTGGGGCGAGCTCTACGTCGCCCGCCCCGCCGGACACCCCGTCTTCGACCGCGCCGACGCCGACTTCGCCACCGTCCTCGCCTCCGTCGTCGCCGCCGGGATCGCCCAGACCGAGCGGCTGGAGGAGGCGAGACGGCTGGCGTTCACCGACGCGCTCACCGGACTCGCCAACCGTCGCGCCGTCGACGTACGCCTTGACGAGGCGGTGGAGCGGCACAAGCGGGAGGGCGTCGTCGTCAGCCTCGTCGTCTGCGATCTGAACGGGCTCAAGCGCGTCAACGACACCCAGGGGCATGCCGTGGGTGACCGGCTTCTGGAGCGGTTCGGGTCCGTGCTCTCCCTCTGTGGAGCCATGCTGCCGGGGGCGCTCGCCGCGCGGCTCGGCGGGGACGAGTTCTGTCTGCTCGTCGTCGGGCCCGGTGCCGACGAGGTGGTCAAGGCCGCCGACGAGCTGTGCCGCCGGGCCTCCGAGCTGGAGCTGGGGGACGGTGTGGCCTGCGGTGTCGCGTCGACCGAGGATCCCATCGGGCCCGTCCGTTCGGCCCGCCGGCTGTTCCGGCTCGCGGACGCCGCGCAGTACCGGGCGAAGGCCGAGCACGCCGCCAAGCCGGTCGTCGCGGGGCGGGAGGGGCCAGACGACCCCGTCGTACGGCTGGCGGACGAGCCCTCCGGGGAGGGGCGGGCGGAGCGCCGGCGGTTCCGGGGGCGGCGGCTGTGACGTACGCACGGGTAAGGGGCAAACCCCTACCCCACTCGTGACATCCTCGTCTTCAGTGCGTACGCTCCTGAATATGGATATGCACACTGTGGTGGTGGGGACGTCCGGGGTGACCGCGTCCGACGTTCTCGCCGTGGCGCGCGACGGCGCCCGGATCGAGCTCTCCGCCGAGGCGGTCACGGCACTCGCCGCCGCCCGCGAGATCGTGGAGGCGCTGGCCGCCAAGCCCGACCCCGTCTACGGCGTGAGCACCGGCTTCGGCGCACTGGCCACCCGGCACATCAGCACCGAGCTCCGCGCCCAGCTGCAGCGCAACATCGTCCGCTCGCACGCCGCCGGCATGGGCCCGCGCGTCGAGCGGGAGGTCGTACGGGCCCTGATGTTCCTGCGGCTGAAGACCGTCTGCTCGGGGCACACCGGTGTCCGTCCCGAGGTCGCGCAGACCATGGTCGACGTGCTCAACGCCGGGATCACCCCGGTCGTCCACGAGTACGGCTCCCTCGGCTGCTCCGGAGACCTCGCGCCCCTGTCCCACTGCGCCCTCACGCTCATGGGCGAGGGGGACGCCGAGGGACCCGACGGGGTCCTGCGGCCCGCCGGTGAACTGCTCGCCGCGCACGGCATCGCCCCCGTCGAGCTGCGGGAGAAGGAGGGCCTCGCCCTTCTCAACGGCACCGACGGCATGCTCGGCATGCTGGTCATGGCACTCGCCGACCTCGACATGCTCTACAAGTCGGCCGACATCACGGCCGCCCTGTCGATGGAGGGCCTCCTCGGCACCGACAAGGTCCTCGCCCCCGAACTGCACGCCATCCGCCCCCACCCGGGGCAGGGCGCCAGCGCCGCCAACATGCTGGCCGTGCTGGAGGGTTCGCAGCTCACCGGGCACCACCAGGACGACGCGCCGCGCGTCCAGGACGCCTACTCGGTGCGCTGCGCCCCGCAGGTCGCGGGCGCCGGGCGGGACACCATGGCCCATGCGCGGCTGGTCGCCGAGCGCGAGCTGGCGTCCGCCGTCGACAACCCCGTCGTGCTGCCCGACGGACGGGTCGAGTCCAACGGCAACTTCCATGGCGCGCCCGTCGCCTACGTCCTGGACTTCCTGGCCATCGCCGCCGCCGACCTCGCGTCCATCACCGAGCGGCGTACCGACCGGCTGCTCGACAAGAACCGCAGCCACGGCCTGCCGCCGTTCCTCGCGGACGACGCGGGCGTCGACTCGGGGCTGATGATCGCCCAGTACACCCAGGCCGCGCTGGTGAGCGAGATGAAGCGGCTGGCCGTGCCGGCGTCGGCGGACTCGATCCCGTCCTCCGCGATGCAGGAGGACCACGTCTCCATGGGCTGGTCGGCGGCGCGCAAGCTGCGGACGGCCGTCGACAACCTCACCCGGGTCGTCGCCATCGAGCTGTACGCCGCCACGCGCGCGGTGGAGCTGCGCGAGGGACTGTCCCCGGCGCCGGCCTCGCGGGCGGTCATCGAGGCCGTACGGAAGGCGGGCGTCCAGGGTCCGGGCCCGGACCGGTTCCTCGCGCCCGACCTGGCCGCGGCGGACGCGTTCGTGCGCAGCGGGCAGCTGGTGGCGGCGGCCGAGACGGTCACCGGACCGCTTCGCTAGAGAGCGTGAAGGGGCCCTGTCGTGCGACAGGGCCCCTTGCGGCGGTGCTTACTTGAGCTTCTTGGCCTGCGCGTCGACGACGGTGCCGTCGATCGGGTACGGCTTGCCGGTCATCAGCGAGCCGAGGTTGATCGTGTAGTACGTGGCGATGGTGTTGCCGTGCCGGACGACCTCGGCGTGGACGGTACCGGTGTCGGCCGAGCCCTCCATCTCGCCCTCGGAGGCGAAGGCGATCGACTCGTCGCCGACGCCCGAGCCCTTCTCCGTGGTGATCTTGGTGAGCTTCTGCTTCTCACCGTCCGCGTTGACCGTGAAGCCGCCGGAGCAGCTCGCGACGGCGTCCGAGACGGACTTGAAGGTCTTCGTCGCCCCGTCGCCCTCGTAGGAGGAGAGGCCGACGATCGTCACGTTGACGCTCATCGCGTCCGTGAGGGTGTCCTCCACCTCGCCCTCCGACAGGTCCTCCACGGACTTGGAGGCGGTGTCGGTGGGGTTCTTCTCCTGAGTGGCCTGGACGCTGGCCTCCGCGGTCGCGTCGCCGGGCGCCTGGGCCGACATGGCGAAGGCGAGCGGCCGGCACTTCTCGTCGGAGGTCGTGACCTCGTCCTTGGTCTCCGGAGCCCCGAGGGTCTTGGCGACCTTGTAGCCGTCCAGGTCCCCCTGGGCGAGGATCAGCTTCTTCAGTTCGGCCGCGGTGTACGTCTTCCCGGCCGGGGCCGACGAGGAGGAATCCGACCCCGTCTCCTTGGCGTCGTCCGAACCCTCGTCCGAACAGCCCGTGATGAGGGCGAGTGACAGCGCGCTCACGGCGAGCGTGGCGCCTATGCGCGCCCCCGGTGATCTCTTCATGAGCGGACTATGAGGTTTTGGTCAAACGCGCGTCAAGTCGATTCAAAAACCGAGACGTTCCCGGCGCACCGAATAGACGACGAACCCGGCACCGAGCCCGAGGAAGGCCGTGCCGCCGACGACGTACGGCGTGGTGTCGAAGCTGCCGGTGTCGGCGAGCCGGGCGCCGTCCTGTGTGTCCTGGTCCTGGGCCGCCTCGGCGGTCGTGGCCCTGGCCTGCTGCGTGACCTGCGTTCTCGCCGGTTCGTCCTGGGACGCGTTGGCGGAAGGGACGAACCACAGGGCGCCCAGGAGGGTGCCCGCGGCGGTGGCGGTCAGCAACGAACGGCGAGCGGGTGACACGGAATATCGATCCCCTTGTGGCGCTGGCGAATTGGCCGTGTGGGGCGATGTTAATGAAAGGGGCGGGTCACAGGAAAGTCACGGGGACGAAGGGCCGTACTCTCCGGGACATGAGCACTTCAGAGACATCACGTTTTGTCCGCCTTCGCGTGGAACTCGTCGTCGAGATCGGCGACGAGGAGGCCGTGACGAGGGCCGCGCTGGAGCGGATCGCCGACGATTCCGAGATCCCGGCCGACGAGCAGGCACACGCCGAGAGCGCTGTGACGGAAGACACCGCGGAGGCCCTCGCGTATCTCGTCGATCCGTTCGACCTGGTCAGCGAGGTGCCAGGGGTCGAACTCGTCCAGGCCTCCTGGTCGAGCGAGCAGACCGACTACGACCCGGATTCGCCGGAGTGGGACCTCGACGAGGATGATGTGACCGAGGACGAGGAAGAAGAAGCGACATCGGCGGCCGGCTGAGCAGTCTTGGGGAAATCGTGACCCCGGACGGCAACCGCCGTCCGGGGTTTGCTCGTCTCAGGGGGCGCACGGACCGAGATCCACACCACCCGCCACGGCGGACGTGGTGTGCCCCACACCTTCGAAGAATGTGGAACGGGACGAACCGGTCGTAGCGTTGAAGATTCATTAACGGGGACTCTCGGGGTTTTGGGGATTCGGCAACGATGGAGAAGCGTGTGATGACGGTCAGTAAGCGGCGCAGGGGCCTGACGGTCGCGTCCGCACTGCTCGGCGGTGTACTCGTACTGTCGGCCTGCTCCAGCGGCGACGACGATGCCGCCGGCAGCAGCAACGACACCTCGCAGGCCAAGGCCGACGAGGCGGCGGCCAAGAAGACGTCCGAGGCCGACATCAAGATCACGCCCAAGGACGGTTCGGACAACGCCTCCATCAACAACTCGGCCGCCGTCACCGTGAGCAAGGGCACGCTCACGGACGTCTCCATGACGACCGCCGACGGCACCGAGGTGGCGGGCGCGCTGTCCGCCGACAAGACCAGCTGGAAGCCGAGCGCCCAGCTGGAGCGCTCGACCACCTACAAGCTGGCCGCCGAGGCCAAGGACTCCAACGGGCGCGTGGCCCACGAGAACGCCTCGTTCACCACGGTCTCACCGACCAACAGCTTCATAGGCAACTTCACGCCGGAGGACGGTTCCACCGTCGGCGTGGGCATGCCGGTGTCGATCAACTTCGACAAGGCCATCACGAACAAGTCGGCCGTCCAGAAGGGCATCACCGTCTCCTCGTCCAGCGGCCAGGAGGTCGTCGGGCACTGGTTCAACGCCAACCGCATCGACTTCCGCCCGGACGACTACTGGACCGAGAACTCCACCGTCACGCTGAAGCTCGCGCTCGACGGTGTCGAGGGCGCGGACGGTGTCTACGGCGTCCAGCAGAAGACGGTCACCTTCAAGATCGGCCGCAACCAGATCACGTACGTCGACGCGAAGACCAAGCAGATGAAGGTCACGCAGGACGGCAAGACGGTCAAGACGATCCCGATCTCGGCCGGCTCCCCGGAGAACAAGACGTACGAAGGCATCATGGTGATGTCCGAGAAGTTCAAGGAGACGCGCATGAACGGCGCGACCGTGGGCTTCACCGACGACGACGGCAAGGGCGAGTACGACATCAAGGACGTGCCGCACGCCATCCGCCTCACCAACTCCGGCACCTTCGTGCACGGCAACTACTGGGGCGCGAAGTCCATCTTCGGCAGCGTGAACACCAGCCACGGCTGCGTCGGCCTCTCGGACACCAAGGGCGCCAACGACAAGGGCACCGCGGGCTACTGGTTCTACAACAACTCGATCGTCGGCGACGTCGTGATCGTCCAGAACACCGGCGACAAGACGGTCTCCCCGGACAACGGTCTCAACGGCTGGAACCTCAGCTGGGCCGACTGGAAGGCCGGCTCGGCCGTCTGATCCAGGGTCAGTTCACAGTTTCCCGATGCCGCCCCCAGGGGCGGCATCGGTGTTTCCGGGCCTCACCACAGCCTTCTCATGCATCTCTTATTTGGGCCTTATCCAGTCATCACGCGCCGTACCTAGCTTGCGGCGCATGTTCTTCACCTACCTGAGGCGCGAACTGCGCCGCCGCAGAAAGGCGGCCCTCGTCGTCGCCTCCGGGCTCGCGCTCGGTATCGCGCTGGTCATCGTGGTCAACTCCGTGTCCTCGGGCATGGGCAAGGCCCAGGACAAGGTCCTGGAGTCGCTCTACGGTCTCGGCACCGACATGACGGTCACCAAGGCCGCCCCGGCACAGTCGGGCGACAACGCCCAGCAGCGCCCGCGTTTCCAGTTCGACGCGCAGGACGGCGACTCCGACGCGGAGCAGAGCAGCGACATCGTCATGCCCCAGGGCTTCCAGACGCTGGCCGCCACCACCGTCACCAAGGTCGGTTCGCAGAACGGTGTCGCGGACGCGGTCGGCGGTCTGAGCCTCCAGGTCATCAAGGTCGACGGCCAGTTCACCCGCGGCCAGTTCCAGCAGAACGACAGCGGCGGGCAGCAGCAGGGCCGCCCCGGTGGGAACGGCGGCGGCACCGGCCAGCCGCAGGGCGAAGTGCGGGGCGGCGGCGCCGACTTCGACGTCAACAACTACTCCGTCTACGGCACCGACGTCACGCAGTCCGGCGCCGGCCCGCTGACCTCCTCCAAGATCACCAGCGGCCGTACCTTCAAGACGACGGAGACCGACGCCAAGGTCGCCGTCGTCGACTCGGCCTACGCCAAGGAGAAGGAACTCAAAGTCGGCTCCACGGTCACCATCAAGAAGGTCAAGTTCAAGGTGATCGGCGTCGCGACCGCGGACAGCGGCGACGCGGCGGCCAACGTGTACATCCCGCTCAAGCAGGCGCAGACGATCAGCGACCAGAAGAACAAGGTCACCACGATCTACGTCAAGGCGACGGACTCCCAGCGGATCGACGCCGTCAAGTCGACCATCCAGAAGAACATCTCGGGTACGACCGTGACGACCTCCGCCGACCTCGCGGACACCGTCTCCGGCTCCCTGTCCACCGCCTCCGACCTCGCCACCAGCGTCGGCAAGTGGCTCTCCATCGCGGTCCTCATCGCCGCGTTCCTGGTCGCCGGTCTGCTGACCTCCTCGGCGGTCTCCCGCCGGGTCCGTGAGTTCGGCACGCTCAAGGCCCTGGGCTGGCGCTCGGGCCGGGTGACCCGGCAGGTCGTCGGCGAGGCGATGGTCAACGGGCTGCTCGGCGGCGCGCTGGGGATCGCGCTCGGCCTGGCGGGCGCGTACGTCGTCACGGCCATCAGCCCCACCCTGGAAGCCCAGTTGGGCGGGGGCACAAACGCCGGTGGCGGTCCCGGCGGAGGCGGCGGCTTCGGCGGCGGCCCCGGCCGCCAGGCCGCGTCCCGGACCCTGGACGTCGCCCTGACGGCCCCGGTGAGCGTGACGACCGTGGCCATAGCGGTGGGCCTCGCGGTGGCCGGCGGCCTGATCGCGGGCGCGTTCGGCGGCTGGCGCGCGTCACGGCTGCGCCCGGCGGACGCGCTGCGGCGAGTCGAGTAGCGCGGGGTTCCGCTGGGACTGGCGGGACTTGACCCACCCAGGGGCGCGGGGAACTGCGCGACCAGCCACGACGCACCCGCAGTCGAACAACACTCAGGAGCCACCCACCATGTACGAACTCAGAAGCGTCACCAAGCGCTACACCCGCGGCAAGGAATCCGTGGACGCCCTCGCCGGCATCGACCTCACCATCGCCGACGGCGACCGCCTCGTCATCCAGGGCCCCACCGGCGGCGGCAAGTCCACCCTCCTCCAGATGCTCGGCGGCCTGGACCGCCCCACGGCGGGCGAGGTCGTCCTCGACGGCACCGACCTGGCCAAGCTCTCCGAGGCCAAACTCACCAGGGTCCGCAGCGAGAACATCGGATTCGTCTTCCAGTCCTTCAACCTGATCCCCACGCTCACCGCACAGGAGAACGTGGAAACCGCCCTCGTCCCCCTCGGCACGAAGGTGAAGGAGCGCCGCGAACGGGCCGCCGAGGCACTGAAGTCCGTAGGTCTCGGGGAACGCCTCGGACACCTGCCCGGCGAGATGTCCGGAGGACAGCAGCAGCGCGTCGCAATCGCCCGCGCCCTCGTCAAGAACCCCAAGGTGCTGCTCGCCGACGAACCCACCGGCAACCTCGACGAGTCGATGCGCGACGAGATCATGGACGTACTCGAACGCATGTGGAAGGAGCTCGGGCTCACTTTCATCATGGTCACGCATGACTCGGCCCTCGCGAAGAAGGCCCCGCGGATCGCGACCATTCGCAAGGGCAAGATCACGGTGAAGGAGAACGCGGGCGCCTGAATATGAGCAACACGTAACAGTGCCTCCTGTGGGGTTCCTGTCTATTGAGGTGCCTGATCACCCCCCGGCATACTGCGTATTCCGGGGGGCGACGCGCATGCGTACGGGACCACCCCCGGCTGGGTGAACGGGGAATTCACCCGGTTCTTCTGCAAGGGGGAAACTTGCGCAGACAAGTGAAAAGAGTGTGTGCTGCCACCGTGGCCACGGGAGCAGCGGTCGCCCTCGCGGCGGGCATGACCAGCCCCGCGGCGGCGCAGCCGGAACAGGCGGCGCCCTCACCGGCCGCCTCCTCTTCGCTCAAGGCACACCACCGCATCACCCTCATCACGGGTGACCGGGTCTCCGTGACCGCCAAGGGGCAGGTCGTCAGCGTCGAGCGGGCGGAGGGGCGCGAGCACATACCCTTCCAGATCCGCAAGGCCGACGGGCACACCCTGGTCATCCCCGGCGACGCGGCCCGTCTGGTCACCGCCGGCAAGCTCGACCAGCGACTGTTCGACATCACCGAGCTCAACAAGTCCGCGACCCGCAAGTCGCAGGCCAAGGGCCTGAAGGTGATCGTCGGCTACAAGGGCGCCGCCACCGCCGCCAAGGACGACGTCCGCGACGCCGGTACCCTGCGCCAGACCCTCAAGGCGCTGAACGCGGACGCGGTGCAGACCCCGGCCGCCGACGCGCCCGAGCTCTGGGACGCGGTCACCAACGGCGACAAGACGGCCTCCGGCATCGCGCACGTCTGGCTCGACGGCGTCCGCAAGGCCAGCCTCGACAAGTCCGTCCCGCAGATCGGCGCTCCCAAGGCGTGGGCCTCGGGTTACGACGGCAAGGGCATCAAGATCGCCGTCCTGGACACCGGCGTCGATGCCACTCACCCGGACCTCAAGGACCAGGTGATCGACGCCAAGAACTTCTCCGCGGCCGCCGACGCCACCGACCACTTCGGCCACGGCACGCACGTCGCGTCCATCGCGGCGGGCACCGGCGCCAAGTCGGGCGGCAAGCTCAAGGGCGTGGCGCCCGGCGCCAAGATCCTCAGCGGCAAGGTCCTCGACGACTTCGGCGGGGGCGACGACTCCGGCATCCTCGCCGGCATGGAGTGGGCGGTCGCGCAGGGCGCCGACGTCGTCAACCTCAGCCTCGGCGGCATGGACACCCCGGAGATCGACCCGCTGGAGGCGGCGGTCAACAAGTTCTCCGCCGAGAAGGGCACGCTCTTCGCCATCTCGGCGGGCAACTCCGGTCCGCAGTCGGTCGGTTCGCCGGGCAGCGCGGATGCCGCGCTCACCGTCGGCGCCGTCGACGACAAGGACAAGCTGGCCTCGTTCTCCTCCACCGGCCCGCGGATCGGCGACAGTGCCATCAAGCCGGACGTGACCGCGCCGGGCGTGGACATCACGGCCGCCTCGGCCAAGGGCAGCGTCATCGAGCAGGAGGTCGGCGAGAAGCCGGCCGGCTACCTGACCCTCTCCGGTACGTCGATGGCTGCCCCGCATGCCGCGGGTGCCGCGGCGATCCTCAAGCAGGAGCACCCGGACTGGACGTACGCCGAACTGAAGGGCGCGCTCGTCGCCTCCACCAAGGGCGGCAAGTACACCCCGTTCGAGCAGGGTTCGGGCCGGATCCAGGTCGACAAGGCCATCAAGCAGACCGTGATCGCCGAACCGGTGTCGGTGAGCTTCGGTACGCAGCAGTGGCCGCACACCGACGACAAGCCGGTCCCCAAGAAGCTGACGTACCGCAACCTCGGTGACAAGGACGTCACGCTGACGCTCTCGTCGAAGGCCACCAACCCCAAGGGCGCGGCGGCTCCGGCGGGCTTCTTCAAGCTCTCCAAGACGAAGGTGACCGTCCCGGCGGGCGGCACGGCCTCCGTCGACTTCACCGTCAACACCAAGCTGGGCGGCACGGTCGACGGCGCGTACTCCGCGTACGTGACCGCGACGGGCGGCGGCCAGACGGTCCGTACGGGCGCGGCCGTGGAGCGTGAGGTGCAGTCGTACGACCTCACCATCAAGCACATCGGCAAGGACGGCCGGCCCACCAAGGACTACGACTCCGTCCTCGTCGGCTACACCGGCCTGGCCAAGGACCGCGGCTACCGGGTGACGGTCGACGAGTCCGGCACCACGAAGATGCGGCTGCCCAAGGGCGACTACCTGCTGGACGCGTGGATCGCCAAGGACTGGGTGAACTTCGAGGGCGGTCTCGACTGGGTGGTCCAGCCGAAGCTGAGCATGACCAAGAACCGCTCGGTGACGATCGACGCCCGTAAGACCAAGGCGTCCGACATCACGGTCCCGGACGCCTCGGCCAAGCCGGTGTCCGCGATGATCAGTTACTTCTACGAGCCAGCGATGCTGCCCATCGGGGTCGGCATGGACTCCTTCGAGAACATCCGGATCGCGGCGCTCGGTGCCGATGTCCCCAGCGGTCTGACCCAGACCTGGTTCGGGCAGTGGGCCAAGGGCGCGAACACCGAGTACGACGTGGCGACCAGTGCCAACGTCAAGCACCTCGTCGGCGACAAGGTCCGGCACTACAAGCAGAGCGAGCTCGCCACGGTCAAGGCCGCCATGGGTGCCGCGGCGAGTGGCAAGACCGGCGCGATCAGCCCGTGGGGCCTGCTGCCGAACGACTACGTCTTCGGTGCGCCCGTCGAGCAGCCGCTGCCCGGCACCCGCACCGTCCACCTGTCCACGGGTGACCACATCAAGTGGGGCCTGGACTTCCTGCAGTACGGGGGAGCCAAGGACCCGGAGGGCCTCTCCATCCCGGAGGCCGGCTACACCCTGGGTGACCCGCAGACGTTCAAGCCGGGCACCACCTCCACGAAGACCTTCAACACCGCGGTCTTCGGCCCGCACATCAACAAGGCCAACGGCGTCTTCCGCGAGGGCAACTACCTCTACGGAGCCATGTCGCTGTTCGCCGACGGTGCCCAGCACTCGGGCTCGTCCGACTTCACCGCGGTGAAGACCGAGCTGTACCGCAACGGCACGAAGGTCGGTTCCAACCAGGACCCGCTCTTCGGGGAGACGTTCACGGTTCCCGCCGCCGACGCCGAGTACAAGCTGACGTCCTCCGTGAAGCGGAGCGTCAAGCTGGCGGCGGCCTCGACGCGGATCGACGTGAGCTTCACGTTCCGCTCGAAGAAGGCCGCGGGCGACGACGCCGTCACGCTGCCCGCCTCCACGGTCCGCTTCAACGCCAAGACCGGGCTGGACAGCCGCGTCAAGGCCGGCGAGACGGTGAAGATCCCGGTCACCGTCGAGGGCGCGGCCAAGGGTTCCAACCTGAAGTCGCTGTCGGTGTACGTGTCGTACGACTACGGCAAGACCTGGAAGAAGGTCACCGTCACGGGCGGCAAGATCACCGTGAAGAACCCGGAGAAGGGGAAGGGCATCTCCTTCCACGCCAAGATCGCCGACAAGAAGAACAACAAGTCGACGATCTCGATCTACAACGCGTACTACGGAAAGTAGTCCGCGGCAGTAGGCCATGAGCGAAAGCCCCACCGGAGGTGCAGCCTCCGGTGGGGCTTCCGTGTTTGTGTGGGGCCCATGACCGCCCACACCGTGGAATACGTCCGGTACCACATCCCGGAAGACCGTTCGGCGGAGTTCCTGGCCGCCTACACCCGCGCCGCGGCCCAGCTGGCGGCGGCGCCGCAGTGCGTGGACTACGAACTGGCGCGCTGCGAGGAGGACTTCGCGCACTTCGTCCTGCGCATCACATGGACCTCGACCGAGGACCACCTCGAGGGATTCCGGAAGTCGGAACTCTTCCCCGCCTTCCTCGCCGAGATCCGCCCGTACACCGCCGACATCGAGGAGATGCGGCACTACAAACCGACGACGGTACGCGGCGCCGGCTCGGCCGTGCCCACGCTGTACGAGTGGGCGGGCGGCGCCGAGGCCTTCGCCCGGCTGACGTCGGTCTTCTACGGCAAGGTCCTCAAGGACGACCTGCTGGCCCCGGTGTTCGACGGACTGGCCCCCGAGCACGCCGAGCACGTGTCCCTCTGGCTGGCGGAGGTCTTCGGCGGCCCGCCCGGGTACTCCGAGACCCAGGGCGGCCACGGCCACATGGTCGCCAAGCACCTGGGCCGGGGCATCACCGAGCCCCAGCGCCGCCGCTGGGTCGGCCTCATCCAGGACGCCGCCGACGAGGCCGGCCTGCCGACCGACGCCGAGTTCCGCTCGGCCTTCCTCGCCTACGTCGAGTGGGGCACCCGGCTCGCGGTGTACTTCTCCGGACCGGACGCCAAGCCGCCGGCGGAGCAGCCGGTGCCCAAGTGGGGGTGGGGGATGATGCCGCCGTACCAGGGGTGACGTAGGGTCCGCGCATGACCGCTGCCGTGACCGCCATGATCACCGCCGTGGTCGGTGTCCTCGGCACTCTCTTCGCCCCTGTCCTCAGCCAGCGGCTGACCTCGCGACAGCGGGCGCAGGAGGCCGAAGTCGCCGAGCACAGGCGGCTGTTCGAGGACCGCCGGACCGCCTACACGGCGATGAACCGGGCCTCGCGGCACTTCCACACCCTCCTCAAGGACGCCCTGCACCGGCTGCGCGACGACGTCTACACCGACCACGACCGCGAGCAGCTGGAGGAGGTGCGGCGGGAGTACCGGGACCGGTACGCCGAGGCGCAGATGGTCGTGCCCGAGCGGATCCTCGATGCCTCGCGGGCCGTGAACGAGGTGCTCGCGGGCATCGACGCCTTGGTGAAGCGGCTCGACCGGGGGCGGGCCCGGGACGGGGAGAGCGCCGTGCAAGCGTTGCTCGACCTGAAGGAGGCCGAGCCGCGGCTGTCCGAGATGCGGCGGCTGATGCGCGAGGACCTCGGCGTCGCGGACTGAGGCGCCCGGTCAGGCCCGCGGGGCCGTCGAGCCCTTGCCCGCCCGGGTCGCGTCCGTGCCCCAACTGGCCAGCAGGCGCAGGGCCTCCGCCGAGGGCGAGCCGGGTTCGGCGTGGTAGGTGATCAGCATCTGTTCGCTGTCGTCGGAGAGCCGGAACGACTCGAAGGAGAGGGACAGTTCGCCCACCAGGGGGTGGCGGAAGTGCTTGACGCCGTAGCCCTTCTCCTTGACGTCATGGGTGGCCCACAGACGTCTGAACACCTCGCTCTTGACCGAGAGTTCGCCGACCAGGGCGGACAGGCGCGGGTCGTCGGGGTGGCAGCCGGCGTCCATGCGCAGATAGCTGACGATGTCGGTCGCCTTCGATTCCCATTCCACGAACAGGTCGCGGTACTCGGGCCGCAGGAACACCATCCGGGCCCAGTTGCGGTCCTGCGGCGGCAGTTCGGACCAGTCGCCGAAGACCGCCGCGGCCATCCGGTTCCAGGCGAGGATGTCGGAGCGCCGGCCCGAGATGTAGGCCGGGACCCCCTCGATCGAGTCGAGCAGCTGGAGCAGCGCTCCGCGCACCTGCTGGGTCCGCCCGGTCTGCTTCTTCTTGTGCTGCTTTGGCTTCGCGAGATGCGTGAGATGGGCGTGCTCGGCGTCGGTCAGCCGCAGGGCACGGGAGATCGCGTCCAGGACCTCCGCCGACACGTTCCGTCCGTTGCCCTGCTCCAGGCGCGTGTAGTACGCCACCGACACCCCGGCCAGCTGCGCCAGCTCCTCGCGCCGCAGCCCCGGCACCCGCCGGTGCCGTCCGAAGTCCGGCAGGCCCACGTCCTCCGGCTTCAGCCGGGCCCGCCGGGTGCGCAGGAACTCGCTCAGCTCGGCACGCCGGTCCAGCGCGCCGCCGGAGGGCTCCTGTACGGGTTCGGGGCGTTCGTCCATGCCTCAAGTATTCACGGTCGTACGCTCATCATCCTGACCCCGCCAGTAGTAGGAACAGCGAACGTAGGCAGAGCGGTGACCTGGGTGAACGTCCTCCGGTCGGGCAGGGTGGTGTCGTACCCGGTCAGAAGGCGGCCGGGTGCGACACCACTGCTAGGAGAACCCCGGCATGACCACCGTTGCTGCGTACGCCGCCCCCGCCGCGAAGGCTCCGCTGGAGCGCACCACCATCGAACGGCGCGCGGTTGGCGAGTTCGACGTCCTGATCGACATCAAGTTCGCCGGCATCTGCCACTCCGACATCCACCAGGCCCGCGAGGGCTGGGGCGAGGCCATCTTCCCGATGGTCCCCGGCCACGAGATCGCCGGCATCGTCTCCGAGGTCGGTCCCGGCGTCACCAAGTACGCCGTCGGCGACCGGGTGGGCGTCGGCTGCATGGTCGACTCCTGCCGCGAGTGCGACAACTGCAAGGCCGGCCTGGAGCAGTACTGCACCGGCGGCGGCATGGTCGGCACGTACAACGCCGTCGGCAAGGACGGCGAGCCCACCTACGGCGGCTACTCGGAGAAGATCGTCGTCGACGAGAACTACGTCGTCGGTATCCCCGAGGGCATCGCCCTCGACGAGGCCGCGCCGCTGCTCTGCGCAGGCATCACCCTGTACTCCCCGCTCAAGCACTGGAACGCCGGCCCCGGCAAGAAGGTCGCCATCGTCGGTCTGGGCGGCCTCGGCCACATGGGCGTCAAGATCGCCCATGCGCTCGGCGCCGAGGTCACGGTCCTCTCCCAGTCGCTGCGCAAGAAGGACGACGGCCTGAAGCTGGGCGCCGACCACTACTACGCCACCAGCGACCCGAAGACCTTCGAGGAGCTGGCCGGCACCTTCGACCTGATCGTCTCCACGGTCTCGGCGCCGATGGACTTCGGCGCCCTGCTGTCCCTGCTCAAGCGGGACGGCGCCCTGGTGAACGTCGGCGCCCCCGAGGAGCCGATCCCGCTCAACCTCTTCTCGGTGATCGGTGGCCGCAAGACCCTCGCCGGTTCCATGATCGGAGGTATCGCCGAGACCCAGGAGATGCTGGACTTCTGCGCGGAGCACGGCTTCGGCGCGGAGATCGAGCTGATCCGCGCCGACGAGATCAACGAGGCGTACGAGCGGGTGCTGGCGAGCGACGTCCGGTACCGCTTCGTCATCGACACGGCGACGATCTGAGACACGGCGGCGATCTGACGCCTCCCGCATGACCGAGGGCCCCGGAGCCGCACTGCTCCGGGGCCCTCACCGCTTCCCCAGCAGCCACAGCAGATACGGCCCGCCGACCAGCGCGGTGAGCGCGCCGACCGGGATCTCCAGCGGAGGCAGGAGGGTGCGGGCCGCGAGATCGGCGGCGACCAGGACCACGGCACCCGTCAACGCGGCGTTGACCAGCGGCAGTTGGGGTGTGCGGGTGAGGCGGCGGGCCAGCTGGGGTGCGGTGAGGGCGACGAAGCCGATGGGCCCGGCCGCGCCGGTCGCCGTCGCGGCGAGCACGACCCCGAGGACGGTGAGCCCGAGCCGCACCCGGTCCACCCGCACCCCGAGCGCGGCCGCCGTGTCGGGGTCCAGCCCGAGCGGCAGGGACGCCCGGCTCGCCCATCCGAGCGCGGGCAGCGAGAGCAGCAGGACGACGGCCAGGGGCCCCGCCTGCTCGTAGCCCCGCCCGTTGAGGCTCCCCGTCAGCCACAGCTTGATCTGCTCGGCCGCCTCCAGCTCGCTGTCCGTGAGATACAGCTGCACGACGGCGGAGAGCGCGACCCCGATCCCGACGCCCGTGAGCACGAACCGGCTCGGCTGCATCCCGTGCCGCCAGGCGAGGACGTAGACCAGCGCGGCGGCCGCGAGCCCGCCGGTGACCGCGACGACGGGCATCGCCCCGGGTGCGGTGACGGTCCCGGTGGCCAGCGCGAGGACGGTCGCGGCGGCGGCTCCGTGTCCGACGCCGATGACGTCGGGGCTGGCGAGGGGATTGCGGGTGACGGTCTGCACGAGCGCCCCGGCCAGCCCCAGGGCGGCGCCGACGAGCGCGCCGAGCACGATGCGGGGTACGCGGAACTCGGCCACGACGAGTGCGTGCGGGCCGTCCCCGGTACGCAGCGTGTGCCAGACCTCGGCGGGGGAGACGTACGTCTGTCCGAGGCAGGCCGAGGCCAGCATGACGCCGGCCAGGAGACCGAGGAGGACGACGGCCACCGCGGCGGAACGCCGATGCACCAGGAGCGAGGTGGTCGGCGTGGGTCGCAGGACGGTCCGCGTCTTCACGAGGCCATGCCTCTGCGTCGTACGAGAACCACCAGCACGGGCACTCCGACCAGCGCGGTCATGACCCCGGCCGGCACCTCCGCGGGAGCCCGCACCACCCGGCCCGCCACATCGGCGCCGAGCAGCAGCGCGGCTCCCAGCAGCGCCGACAGCGGCAGCACCGCCCGGTGCCCGCCACGGACCAGCCGCCGGGCCAGATGCGGCACCGCGAGCCCCACGAAGGCGATGGGTCCCGCCGCGGCCACCGCGGCGGCGGTCAGCAGCGTCGCGCCGAGCGCCGCGGAACCCCGTACGAGACGCACCCGGTGCCCCAGCGCCCGAGCCGTCTCGTCGCCGAGCGCCAGCGCGTCCAGTCCTCGCGCACAGGCCAGCACCAGCACCGCCCCGGCACACAGGAACGGCAGCATCCGTACGACCGTCCCGGCGTCCCGGCCGCTCAACGCGCCCACCTGCCAGAACCGGAACTGATCCAGCGTCGCCGAACTCGACGTCAGGACCACCGTCGTCCCGCCGGCCGTCATCGCCGAGAACGCCGTCCCCGCCAGCGCCAGCTTCACCGGCGAGGCCCCGCCCCGGCCACGCGCGGCGAGGGCGTACACCAGGCACGCGGCGACGACGGCACCGGCGAAGGCGTACCGGACGTAACCGGCGAAGCCGTTCGCGAGGCCGAGGGCGATGGCCAGCACGACCCCGGCCGCGGCGCCCTGGCTCAGCCCGAGGATGCCGGGGTCGGCGAGGGGGTTGCGGGTGACGCCCTGGAGCGCGGCGCCCGCGAGCCCGAGCGCGGCCCCGGCGGTGAGCCCGACCTCGGTGCGGGGCAGCCGCAGGGACCGTACGACGAGCGCGTCCGGTGAGCCCCCGCCGTGCAGCAGCGCGTCGAGGACGGCCGAGGGCGGGACGGGTCGGGTGCCGACGGCGAGGCTGAGCAGTGCCGCGGCGGCCACCGCGAGGACGGCCGCCGGCCAGGCGAGACGTGCGGTCACTCGCCGATGTGCTCGGTGAGCTGTCGTACGACCAGACGCGCGGCGGTGGGACCGGCGTTGAGATACCAGGGGTCGTCGTCGACCTTCACCGTGTGTCCGGCCCGGACCGCCTTCATGGACTTCCACAGCGGGCCGGCGAGGACGCTCGAGGCGTCGGTCTTCTTCGCGTCGCCCTGCACGGAGTAGAAGATCCAGTCCCCGTCGGCGGTGTCGACGCTCTCCGGCCCGATGTCCTCCGAAATGGCGTGGAACCGCTGGGACTCGGGGCGGTCGAGGCCCATGTCCACGGCGAGGGAGCCGGTGAAGGAGGAGACGCCGAACATGCGGGTGCGGTCGGGGGTGAAGCGGACCATGGAGACGGTGGGGCCGGTGCCGAGTGCCGCGCCCTGCTTCTTGGCGTCGGCCACGATGTCGTCGAGCAGTTCCTGGGCCCGCTGCCCCTTGCCGACGGCCGCGCCGACGAGCAGGAGGTCGCGCTTCCAGTTGATGCCGTTGCCCGCGGTGATCACGGTGGGCGCGATCTTCGACAGCTTGGGGTAGAGGTCGCCGAGGGAGTCGTTGGCGAGGATCAGGTCCGGCTTCGCGGCGGCGAGCGATTCGAGGTTGGGGGCCTGGCGGGTGCCCGCGTCGGTCATGCCGGCGAGCTCGGCCCTGTCCTCGGGGAAGGCGTCGGCGAGGTAGCCGGGGACGAGTCCGGCGTTGTCGGCGCGGGTGGTCGCGGTGGGGACGAGGCCCAGGGACAGCAGGTCGTCGAGCTGGCCGGTGCTGAGCACGGCTATCTTCTTCGGCTCGGTCTTGAGGGTCGTTTCGCCCTTGAAATGGGTGACCGTGCGGGGGAAGGTGCCGTCGGTGTCCTGGTCGGAGCCCATGCCGGCGGCGAGGGCGGTGGGGGCTGCGGAGGGGCCTTCCGAAGCGCCTTCCGAAGCGCCTGCGGAGGCGCCGATGACGTTGCTGCGGGAGCCTTCGTCCTTCTTCGCGCCCGCGTCCGTCGACGAACAGCCGACGAGGAGCCCTCCGATGGCGACCGCGGCCAGGACGGCCTTCGTTCTCACTGCGCGCACGACGTGCTCCGGCAATCTTGTGGGGGGATTTGCTTAGGCAAGGCTTACCTTAAGCGGTGTCGCTGTGTGCTCCTCGCTCGGGACGAGAAAGCAATACGAGAAAAAATCCGCCGCGCCTGTCACATCGTCCCGACGGCCGGGGTCAGTCCGGTGAAGGCAGTCGAACCTCGCGGAACTGGAGCAGACATGACGAAGACGGCACCCCTTCTGGTCACCGGCGGCACGGGCACCCTGGGCGGTCACGTGGTTCCGCTGCTGCGGGCGGCCGGTCACGAGGTGCGGGTCCTGAGCCGCGGTGCCCGCGAGGGCGGGGACGGCGTCGAGTACGTCACCGGCGATCTCCTGACGGGGGAGGGCGTGGCGGCGGCGGTGGCCGGTGTGGAGACGGTCCTGCATCTGGCGGGCGGGCCGAAGGGGGACGACGAGGCGACCCGGAATCTGGTGCGGGCCTGCGTCGGCACCGACGTGCGCCACCTCGTCCAGATCTCGGTCATCGGCGCCGACCGCGTGCCGCTGGCCTGGCTGCGGAGCAAGCTCGACGCGGAGCGGGCCGTCGCCGGCTCGGGCATCCCCTGGACGACCCTGCGGGCGGCCCAGTTCCACGACCTGACCCTCACGATGATCGAGAAGATGACGAAGCTGCCGGTGCTCCCGGTGCCCGGAGGCCTGCGTCTTCAGCCGGTGGACTCGGCCGAAGTGGCGGCGCGACTCGTCGAGTTGACGCTGGGGGAGCCCCAAGGGCTGGTACCCGACATCGCGGGTCCGAAGACGTACGACATCGCCGAGCTGGCCCGTCCATACCTCGAACTCCGCGGAAAGCGGACCCGGTTGAGGATGCCGGTGCGGATACCGGGCAAGGCGGGGAAGGCGTACCGGGCGGGGGCGAACCTCACGCTGCGGGGGGCGGAGACGGGGAAGCGCACGTGGGAGGAGTTCCTGGCGGGGCGCGTGGAGTGACTCAGTCGGCGGGGGCGCGGGTCCACAGGGTCACGTCGCTGCTGGTCGCCACGGCGAGAGTACGGCCGGAGGGGGAGAAGCCGACGGCTCGCAACTCGGACCAGGTCGAGTGGAAGATGTGCCACCACCCCTCTCCGTGCGGCGCGCGGTGCGACATGCTGCTGCCGCGGGACAACAGGACCCGGTCGTGCGGCCAGTCGGGACTCACGACCTCCAGGACCCAGCCGTCCCCGCTGCTCGTGTGCAGAGCACCGCCGAGAAGCCCGGCGACGTGCACCCGGCGACCGGCGATCGGCCCGAGCCCCCTGCACAACAGCCCGGGAGGCGCGTCGCGCCCGCACTCCTCGGCATCGGGATCCGGGTCGCGGTCCCGGGCGATCCTCTCTCCCGTCACAGCGTCGAACAGCCCGTGCCCGTCCCCGGAGACGACCATCACCAGGTCACGCCCATTCCCCGGATGCGTGGCGAAACCGATACCGAGCAACCCCCCGACGGGGACACCCCCCTCGAAAACCGACCGCCAGGGCTCGGGCGCGGGCACGACCGGGGCGGCGAGCATACGGTCCCGCAACTCCGCCTGATAGGCAGTCAGTCGACCGCGGCCACCGACCTGCTCCATGTTTGTCACCCCACCATGATCCCGGATCTTGGTTCGGGCCTTCGGGAGTGGGGCTGACGTTCTACTCTGCTGGTCGATGCTCCGGTGGGGAGCTGGGGGGGGAACGGGTGGGGGCGGCGATGGTTCGGCAGTCACGGGTGGGCGTTTCTCTGGCGGTGCTCACGTTGTGCGTGACGGTCGCCGGATGCGGTTCCGGCGCGGAGGCCTCGGCGGACGTGGGCGTCGTGGAGGGGGAGCCGTTGAGCGCGGTGGAGCTCGAAGAGGCGGTGCTCGCGGGGGCGGATCTCGGGGGTTATGAGGTCGAGAAGGTGGTGACGGGTACGTCCGCGTCGCGGCGTACGGCTGATCCCGACGAATGCGACCCCGTCGTCCGGGCGTTGGGGGGAAGCAGCGGCTTCGGCGCTGTCGCGCGTGCCGGCCGGATGGTCTTCTCGAAGAAGGACAGCGCGACCGGCGCGACCGTGATCCTGTCGTCGCACAGCGGTCAGGACGCCGCGCTGGTGATCGCCGAACTCCGTACCGCCGCCGAGGAATGCGAGACCTTCGAGGACGTCACGGCGGACTTCCCCTACGAGGACACCGAACTGCGGCCCGACCCGGGTTACGGCGACGAGTCCGTGTCCCTGCGACTCACTCAGGTCGCGGCCGGAGCCGGGGACGAGGAGCCTGTCCGGGTGCCCTTCGCGGTGGTGGCCGTCCGGCAGGGAGCCACGGTCGCCATGTTCTACGAGTTCGACCGGCCCCGTGCGTCGGGAGACTCGCCCCCGGCCGCCGTGCCGGAAGAGATCGTCGAGGCGCAGCTGAAGAAGCTGACGGCTTCCGGCTGAGCGTGACCCCGGTGCGGCGTCAGGGCACGGCCGGTCCGGTGATGAGCCGTCCCTGGGCGTCGTAGGGCCAGACGTTGGGGACACAGCCCTTCAGGCCCTTGATCTGCTGCATCATCGCCGGGGCGGGTTCGCCGGGGCCGGGGCAGGTGACGTGGCCGTGGTGCAGGAAGTGGCCGACCTCGTGGTTGACGATCAGGGCCCGGTAGGACCGTACGTCGTCGGCGTAGTACTGGGTGGCCAGTTCCCAGCGCTTGAGGTTGACCATGACGTCGTCGTTCACGCTGCAGTTGTACTCACCCCCGGTGTCCAGGCCCTGCGTCGCGCAGATCTTGTCGACGGTGCCCGGAGTCGCGACCTTGACCACGAAGTCGGCGGCCCCCGAGGAGATCCGCTGGAAGGCGGAGGTGCCGTCCGCAGTCCAGCCCCGGGGGTCCGCCAGGATGCGGTCCACCTGCTCGGCCACGTCCGCCGTGGACAGGTCGAGCCCCGTCTCGACCTCGACGCGGTAGCGCAGGGCCCTTCCGTTGCCGGCCTTGGGGCTGCCGCCGGACGCGGTGACGAAGGTTCCGGGGCCGGTCGCGGGGATCGTGCGGGGCGAGGTCTTGCGGGACGGGGCGGGGGCCGGTTTGGCCCGCTGGGTGGAGCGCGCGTCGGTCGTCGGCGCCGGGGTCGATGTCGGTGTTGCAGTTTGGTCGGGGGCCGTCTTCCGCCCGGCATCCGTCCTGGCCTCCCCGTCCCCGGGCGGCGCCCACTGGGCGGCTGCGAACCCGGCGGCACCGAGGACGGTCAGGGCGACCAGGCCCGCCCACACGCGACCCGTTCCGCGCCGCCGCCCGGAGGCGTGTGTGGCGCCGCGTCGGCGGCGTCGGGAACGGGCGGGTGTGCTGGTGTGGGCGGTCATGGTTGGTCAGATTGTGGCCGCCATGTGATCGGATCTGGCCCGAATGGTCACGAAACGATAACGAACGATCCGTCGCGAGCTGTGTGATCATCCGGTAACAGAGTCCGGGCGCGCGCCCGACGGTCCCGATACTGAGCCCATGCCACGAGTTCTGCTGATCGAAGACGACCGCGCCGTCCGCGAAGGGGTCGCCCTGGCACTGCGTCGCCAGGGACACGACGTCGCCGCCGCCGCGACCGGCGAGGACGGCATGGCGCACCTGACGTCCTTCCGCCCCGACGTCGTGGTCCTCGATCTGATGCTGCCCGGCATGACCGGCCTGGACGTGTGCCGGGGCATCCGCTCCGTCGACCAGACCCTGCCGATCGTCATGGCGACCGCGCGGGGCGACGACGTGGACATCGTCGTGGGCCTGGAGGCGGGCGCCGACGACTACGTCGTCAAGCCGGTGCAGGCCGGTGTGCTGAACGCCCGTATCCGCGCGGTACTTCGCCGGGCCGGCGGCACCGCGCCCGACGGCGGCGGCCTGCCGAGGATCGACACCCACGGCGACCTCGCCATCGACCGGGCCGGTCTCACCGTCACCGTCGCGGGGACCCCGGTCGCCCTCGCCCCCTCCGAACTCCGCCTCCTGCTCACCCTCTCCGCCTCGCCCGGACAGGTCTTCAGCAGACAGCAACTGCTGGAGGCGGTCTGGGAGCACAGCTACCACGGCGACGCCCGCCTGGTGGACGCCTGCGTGAAACGCCTGCGCGCCAAGATGGGCGAACCGCCGCGGGACCCGCGCTACATACAGACGGTGCGTGGCTTCGGCTATCGGTTCGCGGCCAAGTGAGACGTCGCACGGGAGTGGGTCGTACGGCGGTGAGCGGGCGTACGAAGGTGGGGTTCCCGGCGTGGATCGCGCGCGGCGGTCTGCGGATGCGGCTGGTCGTGGCGTTCGGGCTCGTCGCCGCCCTGGCCACCATGACGACCGGCGCCCTGGCCTTCCGGGAGGCCCGCAACGGGGTCCTCAAGCAGAGCCAGGACACGGTGATCGCGCAACTGCGCGCCCAAGTCGGGCGCCTCGCACCGGACGTGCCGTATCCCCCGTCCCGGCAGGCGCTGAGGCAGTTCGCCGTGGACGTGGCCCGCGCCGAACCTGCGGCCACCTGGCGGGTGTTGGTCCGCTACAAAGGGATCTCCGAGACCTCGGCCCCGGGCGACCCCTTCGACGCGCTGACGCCGGCCGTGCGCGAGGCCGTCGACGCGAGCCAGGCCACGGTGTTCCAGCGGGTGCGCGACGGCGGACGTACCTCGCTGCTCGTCGGTATGTCGGTCGTCTTCGCCGGCCCCACCGGGGGCGTTCCGGTGCTGTCCGGCGTCCAGGTCTTCCTGACCGTGCCCCAGACCGGCGAACAGGCGTCCGTCGACGCCCTGGTCACCGCGGTGGAGCGGGCGATGGTCCCGGCCCTCGGCGCCGCCGTACTCCTCGCCCTGTTCGCCGCGCGCGGCGTACTGCGTCCGGTCCGTGCCCTGCGCCGCGCCACCCGCAGCATCGCCGAGGGCCACCTCGACACGCGCCTCGACGTCAACGGCTCCGACGAACTCGCCGATCTGTCCCACACGTTCAACGAGACCGCGACGGCCCTGGAGCAGTCCGTCGCCGAACTGCGCGCCATGGAGGCGCGGGCCCGCCGTTTCGTGGCGGACGTCTCCCACGAACTGCGCACCCCGCTGGCCGCGATGTCGGCGGTCACCGACGTCCTCGACGAGGAGGCCGGGCACCTCGATCCCGACACGGCCACCGCGGTACGGCTGATCAGCGAGGAGACGGTCAAACTCGCCCGTCTGGTCGAGGACTTGATGGAGGTCTCCCGTTTCGACGCGGGCGCGGCGGTCCTCCACCTGGACGAGATCGACCTCGCCGAGTCGATCCGCCGCACCCTCGCCTCCCGCGGCTGGTCGGACGAGGTGGAGACGGCCCTGCCGGGCCCCGACGAACTGCGCGGAAGGGTCGACCCGCGGCGGCTGGACGTGGTCGTGGCCAACCTGGTCGGCAACGCGCTGCGGCACGGGGCGCGGCCGGTGCGGATCCGGTTGTCGGCGGGCGTACCGGCGGAGGGGGTACCGGCGTCCGTACCGGCTGCCGCCTCGGTGATCGTCGAGGTGACGGACAGCGGCCCCGGCATCCCGGCCGACGTACTGCCGTACGTCTTCGAGCGCTTCTACAAGTCGGACAGCGCGCGCACCCGTACGGAGGGCAGCGGGCTGGGCCTCGCGATCACGGAGGAGAACGTACGGATGCACGGCGGGACGATCCGCGCGGCGAACCGCCCCGAGGGCGGCGCGGTCTTCACCGTAGAACTGCCGCTGCGACGGGACGAGTCGGAGAGCGGGGGGTCTTCATGAAGACGGGGACACTCATGAAGCCGGCCCGCGGCGCCGCGCTGCTCGTCGCGGCGTCGGTCCTCCTGCTCTCCGGCTGCGACATCCCCACGACCGGCGTGGTGGAGGCGGGCGGACCCGCGAGCGGAATCCCCCCGACCGTACCGATCTACCTGATCCGGGACGGCGCCCTGGTCGCGGTGGACCGCACGGTCTCCGACGCCGGCGAACCCGTGGCAGCCGTCGAGTCACTCCTCAAGGGCCCGACCCCACAGGAACAACGCGAACGCCTGACCACCGAACTGGCCCGCCCACTCCCCGCCGCCACCCTCCCGACCCCCGCACCCGCCGAGCCGGCCCCCGAGGAGTCGCTACGGCTGATGACGGAGACCGACCGGCTCCGCCTCGAACTGCCGCGATACGCAGGCAAGTTGACTCCCCTCGCGGCGAACCAGGTCATCTGCACCGCCGCCCGCGCGTATCTGCTCACCCGCCCGGATCTGGACTCGACGACGGTGACGGTGACGGACGCGGCGGGCAGGACCTTCGAAGGGGGCGTGGAGCGCTGTCCTGAGCTGTAGTGCGAGGCGTCCTCGCTTCATCCCCGCAGGTGGGTGAGGAGTCCGTCGGCCTCGGGGAAGGGGAGTTCCTCGGGCAGCAGCCGGGCGGCGGAGTCCAGATCGCCGCCGCAGACCCGTGCGTGTATCTCGCGGGCGAGCGGGGTCACGTCACGGATGGCGACCGTCCACTCGTCCGCGTATCGCCGTACGGCCTCGCCGGAGAGGCCGAGTTGCAGGGCGCGGTGGGGCAGGGGCCGCAGGTGCAGGTCCCGCTCGGGATCCCACTGCACACGGGCGGGTGCGCTTTTCAACTGGCGCTGCCAGGCGGCCCGGTCGGGGTGCAGACCGCGGACGTAGCCGGACAGGCACGCGTGGCGCAGCGCCCACTCGAAGCCGTCACGGGTGATCTCGACGGCGAGCACGGTCTCCTGCCCCTCCTTCGTGGCCCAGCCGCAGCGGTACATCATCCAGAGAAAGCTGGGCTTGATCCACGTCATCCGGTCGCGCTTCCACGCCGCCGGGAAGCGGCCCTCGCGGGCGGCCGGCAGGCCGAGGGCGGGGGAGTACGCCTGGTAGACGGTGATCGTGGATGCCGTGTGGGCCGCACGGATCTGGTGGCGGGGCTGTTCCATGGCGTACAGGGTGGGGCCGGTCCGGGTGGTGGGACCAGTGGTTTTCGACCCGCCCGGACCTGCCCGGACCTGTCCTGGAGCGTCGTGGCGGGCCGTGTGCCCGGTACGGAATCGTCGGAAGCCCTCGTGCGTTGAGGGGGGTGGGTCCGGGATGCCCGTCGTGCGAGCCGAGCAGCCCGAGTGACCGAGAAGGCAGATATGGGAGGAGCGGGAATGGCTGCGCAGACGCAGAGGGCCGTGCTGGCGGGCGGATGCTTCTGGGGGATGGAGGAGCTGATCCGCCGACTTCCGGGCGTGACGGCGACCCGGGTGGGATACACCGGGGGTGACGTGCCGAACGCGACGTACCGCAACCACGGCACGCACGCGGAGGCCATCGAGATCCTCTTCGACCCCGAGAAGACCGACTTCCGCGCGATCCTGGAATTCTTCTTCCAGATCCACGACCCGAGCACCAAGAACCGGCAGGGCAACGACATCGGTCTGAGCTACCGCTCGGCGATCTACTACGTGGACGACGAGCAGAAGCGGATCGCCGAGGACACGATCGCGGACGTGGACGCCTCGGGCCTGTGGCCCGGCAAGGTCGTCACCGAGGTGGAGCCGGTGGGCCCGTTCTGGGAGGCCGAGCCGGAGCACCAGGACTACCTGCAGCGTTACCCGGACGGCTACACCTGCCACTTCCCGCGCCCGGGATGGCGGCTGCCCGCCCGCGCCGAGGGCTGACCGAGGGGCGGCCCGGCAGCGGGGCCCGGGCCGGGCGGTTCTACGCGGTACCCCGGCAGAACCGTCACCCCGCGTCCCGTAGCCGAAGAAGGTAGGCCGCCGTGAGCGCGACGGCACGGTCCCCGTCGCCGGACAGCTCCATGAGGGCGCCCGAAGCCGTGGGCCCCGGGATGTCCGCCAGCGCCTGCGTCAGCCGTACGCGTGCGGGCGCCTCGGTGGTGTCGTGGGCGAGGTGGTCGACGAGCCTGGTGGCGATCCGGTCCGCCGTCGCGGTGTCGCCCGCCAGCGTGCTCAGGGCGTCGGCCGCCTCGGTGTCGTTCCGGCCCTCCACGATCAGGTCGACGAGAGCCGGGACCGCTTCGGCCACTCCCCGCGTCCCGAGCGCCAGAGCCGCATGGCCGCGGACCACGGCATCCGGGTCCGTGAGGGCGTCCCGCAGCCGGGCGGTGGCCTCGTCGCCGGGCAGCTCGGCGAGGGACCGGACGGCACGTTCCCGCACGGCGGCCACCGGTGAGCCGAGGCCCTTGGCCAGCAGTGCCGTGGCGCCGTCGCCGGATCGCGCCAGGGCCCAGCGGAGGGCTCCGGCGACGTTCGGCTCCGACTCCCTGAGCACCGCCTCGACCAGGGCCTCCACCGGAATCTCGGCGTCTGGGGAAAGGGCCGCGCGCTGGCGGGCGGCAGGGCTCTTCGACCCCAGCGCCTGGAGGAACACGACGATCTGGAGGACGTCCTCCCAGCCGGCGGGCTCGGCGGCGTCGATCCTGCGAAGGCGTGTGAGCAGCTCGGTCTCGGCCGCGATGCGTTCGCGGGTCTGCCGGATGAGGTCGTCGACCAGCGCCGAGGGCGTGAAACCGGGATCGTCCAGCGCCCGCCCGATCTCCCGCAGCGACAGCCCCAGCGACCGCAGGCTCTCGATGTGGAAGATCCGCCGGATGTCGTCGCCGGAGTACTCCCGGTAGCCGGAGCCCGTACGGGCGGAGGGCCGCAGCAGTCCGAGCGACTCGTAATGCCTGAGCATGCGGGCACTGACCCCGGACCGTCGCGCCACCTCACCGATCAGCACGCCCTATTGTCCCGCCTGGCCCGATCCGCCGAGGGCCACCACGCGTTTCGCCTCCTCGATGGCGAACTCGAAACCGGCGTCCGGGTCGCGCAGCAGCCGCTCCGTCGCGAGAGCGTGCGTGCGAACCCGAGGTTCAGTGGCCGTCGCCGCGGCCCGCAGAGCCGGCAGTACGACCTCACCCAGCCCGACCAGCGCCCGGCTGAGGCTCAGCTGCGTCTCGCGCTCACCGCGCCCGAACTGTGTCGTCAGTACCGCGGCCAACTCCGGCTCCTCGCCCTCCGGCACGAGCACGACCGCGGCCCGCCAGGCACTCCGCGCCACCTCGTCGTCGGCGTCGCACAGCAGCGCCCGGGTGATCGCCGGCCACGCCTGCCGGTCCCCGATCTTGGACAGCGTGTGCAACGCCTGGCTCCGTGCCTGCGCCCGCTCCGAACGGACTTCGCGGAGCAGCACGGGGAGCGTCACGGACACCGGGTGGCGGGCGAGCGCCCACGTCAGCATGTCGCGGACGAAGAACTCGGGCTCGATCGCGCAGCGCTCGACGAGCTTGTCGACGAAGCGCGGCTCGGGCGTCGTGCCGACCGCCATGGCCGCCCGCAGCCGCACGGACGAACGGTCGTCCTCCAGCTGCCGCAGCACTGCCGGCTCGTCCGTGTCCTGTCGCGTCATGGTCACCGTGACCACCTCCTCGGCAAGCAGTGAAGGCCTTGTCACCGTGTCAAGGTCAAACGCTCGTCGATCTCCCTAGGACGGGACGGGGGCGTCCGTGTCCAGCCCGTCGGTCCCCGGCCCCGGGCCTTCGGACGGTTCGCTGAGCTGCTCGCGCACATAGTCCCAGCACACCGCGATCAGCGCCGTGACCGGCACCGCGAGCAGGCTCCCCACGATGCCGAACAGACTGCCGCCCAAGGTCACCGCCAGCAGGATCACGGCCGCGTGGAGGCCGAGCCCACGACTTTGGATGATGGGCTGGAGCACGTTGCCCTCGAGCTGCTGCACCACCACGATGATCGCCAGCACGATCAGCGCGTCCGTCAGGCCGTTGGAGACCAGCGCGATGAGCACCGCGACGAAACCGGCGAACAGGGCACCGACGATCGGCACGAACGCGGAGACGAAGGTCAGCACCGCCAGCGGAAGCACGAGGGGTACGCCCAGGATCCACAGCCCCAGCCCGATCAGAACGGCGTCGATCAGACCGACAGCCGCCTGCGAACGCACGAACGCGCCCAGGGTGTTCCAGGCGCGGTCGGCCACGGTCGGGACGTCGGTGGCGAGTCGGCCGGGCAGCTGCCGGGCCAGCCACGGCAGGAACCGTGGACCGTCCTTGAGGAAGAAGAACATCAGGAAGAGGGCCACCACTGCGGTGACCAGACCGTTCAGCACGGTGCTCACTCCCGTGACGACAGCGCCCGCCACGTTGCCCAGACTGCCCTGCGCGCGGGAGACAGCGGTGTCGAAGGCCTTGTTGATCTGCGCGTCATCGATGTTCAACGGCGGCCCGGCGGCCCACTCGCGCAGCTCCTGAATGCCCTTGAACACCCCGTCGCTCAGTTCCCCGGACTGCGATGCCACCGGCACCGCGATCAGCGCCACGACCCCCATGGCGACCAGAAGGAACAGCACCGTCACGACCGACGCGGCCAGAGCGGGCTTCCACCCGCGACGCCGCAGGAACCGAGTCGGCGGCCAGGTCAGCGTGGTCAGCAGCAGGCCGATCAGCAGCGGCCAGACGATCGACCACATCCGGCCCAGGATCCACAGAGTCACCGCGAGCATCAGCAGGACGAGCAGCAACTCCCCGGAGGTCCGCGCGGATGTACGCAGCGCGGCCCGGGCTCGCGTGGAACTCAACGTCGCAGTCACGGAGGCACCCTATGGCGACTCCCGCCACTTGGGCATCACTCCTGGCAGCTTGTATGCCTGGTTGTGCGGGTCCGTGCACCCGGCTCAGCCATCCGCCCGGGCCACACCGATCGGGCAGGAGACACCGGTCCCGCCGTGCCTGTGGTGCCATGTGACCCGTGGGCCTGGAGTCGTCTTGATCAGCTCGCCATCCGCGGAGCAGGGCAAGGACTTCGTCCTCAACGGGTTGGGGTCCTCCTGCGGCAGCAGCCGGGTGGCGGCGTCCAGGTCGCCGCCGCTGACGAGAACATGGATCTCGTGGGCGAGTGGGGCCACGTCGCGTATGGAGATGGTCCACTCGTCGGCGAAGCGTCGTGCGGCCTCGCCGGAGAGGCCGAGTTGCAGGGACCGGTACGGCGTGGGTCGCAGGTGCAGGTTCCGCTCCGAGTCCCATCTGCACGCGGGCGGGAGAGCGTTTCAGCTGTCGCTACCAGGTGGCACGGTTGGAGGTGCCGCAGCGGGCGGAGGGCACGGCCGAGTACCTGGACCTCCTGTGTATCGGCCCCTCGACCCGCACCGCGATCGAATTCAAGTACTTCACCCGGAGATAGACGGGCACGGTCGGTACTCCTGCCCAGGACTACGCTCTAAAAGGGCACGCCGCCGCGGACCTCGCTAGTCTGCACCTCGTGCGGGACATAGTCAGGCCGGAGCGCTTCTGCCAACGGTCCGAGCAGAACGGTCTCGCCATCATGCTGACCAACGACGCTTCCCTGCGGGCTCTCTGACAGGCGCCGGTCGCGGGCGGACTCGGGATCGGGAGTTCAGAATCCATCAGGGGTGGGAGTTTGCCGGCACGCTGCTGTGGGCCGAGGGCGCCTACACGGCCAACACCTGCACGCTGAGGGGTACATACCTCCTCGATTGGGTGCCGTACTCCGAACTGGAGGGACCAGGCGGAGAGTTCCGGTATCTCGCCGTGTCCGTCGGCCCGCTGTCGGACGTGGCCGACGACAGCCCGTCGCATGCGTAGCGAGGACAACCCGAACTGCTGCGCAGGGCGTAGCCCGCACCAACAACACAAACGGCTTGGCCGGACAGCCTTTCAGCCTCTGCTGTCGGTTCCTTGGGTTCCATGAACCCTGCTCGCCGGTAGCCGGACACGACGGGGAGAGCTCACTGCCCCTCAGGGGTAGGACGTGGTTTGTCATTAGCTTCCTGGAGAGTTACGACGGGAGTGCTGCCAGGTTGTATCAAGAGCCAGGCCCATGCGGCATACTCCTTTTCTTGGACTGCGATCTCCCGAAAGCTGCCGAACGAAAGGCCCGGCAGACCACTCATGACGACATCCTGATAGAGGCTATCGGACACGGCTAGGGCGACTCCAGTACCGGATGATTCACTCAGAGCAGTTCGCAGCGCACCGGAACCGACGATCCTTGCTGCGGAGATGATTGCGCGACCCACATATCCGTTCGGTGCTTGACGCACAACGCCAGCATCCAATGCGGCCCGCAACCTGATTCGGGATTCTTCCCGTAGCGGCTCATTGATCCATTCAACAGCCTCCATGAGTGCGGACACCAAGCGGGGAAGAACTCGCGGTAGAGGAATGTGCGGGTGGACTAACAGCAGGGCTCCATCGCCCTGTTCCTGCTTGACGACCTCCTCGTCGGTGAGGCCGGCGCCGTCGCGGGCTCTCTCGATGATCTCGACGAGCCATCCTTGGATGCGAGACTGGTCTGCAATTGGGCGCTGGCTGTAGCCTTGCACATCTATGAACAAGCACAACCTGGTCAGACCGTCAAATTCCACGCGTTCTCCACCTCACTTTGATGTTATCTGCGGGTGCCCGTCTCGGGATGGGCCCTCAACTCCTACGTGCCTCTTTTCGAACTCTCACTCGATGCCGCCCCCATGCGGCGCCACCATAGAGTAGCGTCGCCAGGGCGGCCCCGCCGCCAGCCATTGGACCGCTCTGCCTTACGACAAATTGGTAGACGGCTATCGCGAATAGCGAAGAGGCCGAGATCCAGCAAAGAGCGGTCAGCGCGACGAGGAGGTAATCGATCGCGCGTTCAATCCTTTCTAGCCGTCGCTCCATGTCGACATGATCGCGACGCAGGCAGAGGGGGGTTTCTTGAGCTCCAGATCCGACGGTTGTGTGGTGGGACATCGACGCTCCCGCGTTTGACGATGTTCTGGTTTTAGCTGTCGGTGAATGCCGCTTTCCACCTGGCGTGATGTTCAAAGATCTGTCAGCCGGCCGCACTTTCTGAGTGGCTGACGGCATTTCCCTCTATGATCCGAAGATCATCTACGTCTTTAGGGCGCATTAGCTTCTTCTTGTATGCGGCGACATCGGATAGGGATGCGAATGGCAGTCCGCCGATCCAGTCCGCACGCTCCATCAATTCTTCAAACGCGAAGCCCGGAGAAATCCATTCGTTGTACACCTCAATGCGCCCACCCCAGAAATGCATGGCGCCGCTGTTGGTTGAAGTTCCCGTAGCTGGAATCCCTAGTCGGCATGCCTCGCTCCATGCGGCCCCTCGGGCCAATACATCCACATCGCTGATACTCCTTCGGATGCCGTGGGCCAACAGGGGAGCACTTCCGAAGATGAGAAAGTCGCCTATTGTAAAGTTCAAGGAAATTAGGCGCCGGACGAGAGGGTGTCTTGTGATGTTCTTATTGACTTCCATGGTGGGCGGATCTCTCTCGGTTTTGGTTTTGAAATGTCGACTAGGATGAGGCGGTAAAATTCCCCTCGGCGATACGGGACAATGACGGGAGATCTCGAATTGTGATTACCTGACGTCCAGTGGTTACAATACCTCTCTCTTTGAACTTTCTGATCACTTGCGTCACCGATTCGCGTGATGCGCCGACCAGATCCGCGAGATCCTGTTGGCTAAACCGCAAAGCGAGTCCGTTCTCAGTCTGGATTCCCAGCTCCTTCGAGGTCAGTTCGACTAGCCCCTTAGCGAGTCTCTGCTCTACGCCCAGGAAAGACTCGACGCTCTTGCGGGTCGCTTCCTCGAGGCGTTCATCGGCGGCGATCAGTTGAGCGTGCATTGCGCGCGGGTGCTCGTACAAGAAGTGAAGCCATGTCGTGGCAGGCAAGTACAACGCCTCTACGTCATCGAGGGCGAAGACGCTGGCCGAGCGTGGTTTCTGTCTGACTGCGGCCATTTCGCCGATGATCTCGCCTGGGCCGCGGAGGGCCACGATGTGTGGAGGATTCCCGATCTGCACCTTGACGTGTCCACTGCGAATGAGTAGGGCGAAGTCCGTCTCCTCGCCCTCTCCGAAGAGGACGCTGCCGGAGGGGTATCGCAGTACATGGCCCAGATCTTCCAGTGCGGCTACCTCGTCTTCCACGAGGAGGGGAAGACCGCTTTCCGGGGAATGATTACTCACACTGTTGAGTGTAGTACTTCACATAGCTCTGCGGAAGGGTACGCTGAGAGTAGCTCGGTGATCAGTACTGATCTAGGACGGGCGCCTGCTGGGGGCGACCCGCTGGGGCCGTCGCCTCGCCACACAGGCTCAGGTCTCCTAGCTGGCCACCGCTGCTGGCCAGCATGCTCAGCCACCCAACCGGACGGCCAACCTGCTCTGGTCCTCGTCCAGGTCCTATAGCGCGGCCGAGATGCCTGCGGCAGCGCGAGTCCCGTCGCCACACGCGACCAGACGAAGCCGCCGCGGCGCCGCAGCTTGAGAAGCGGCCACATCCTGAAGCTGAGCGGCATGCGGTCGTGGGTGCGCGCGTCTGGGCCGTAGAGGGGAGGTGACGTGGTCACGAAAGGAGCCCATCCAGACCCGTATTTGCGCAGGCGTGTTTGGACCAGAGGCAGGTGCTCGGTGCTTCCTGAAACTGATTTCGGCGATGCGACGATCATCGAACCCGGGCACCGGCGCCCGGGGTGGGGACGCCGACGTACGGACAGTCATGCGTGGCGGCAGGCGTGAGGCTGGTTGAGCAAGACGCACCCCAGTTCGTCTCGGACAGGATACTTAGCCTGATTCCATCCAGACGAGCCTGTGCTGCCATGTGCCCCGTCACGCAGCGGGCTGGACCTCGTATTGCTGTGGTGGCCTGCCCATTTCCCGGAGCCACCCGTGCCCGTCCGCGTCCTGGAAGTTGAAGATGACGACAAGACCGATGCCTGGGGCTTGGCTGACAGGCTCCCCGGAGTCATCGATCAACTGCACTTTTGCCACCAGTGATTCCCCTGGCTGAAGGAGGCACGCGGTCCGGGCGTTCGGTCCGGAGGTGGGGTCGAGTAGCCAACTGTCACCAGGGCACTCAGGGCGGCGCCGAACCTCTGTGACTTCGACGCCTGTGATGGCGGTGGAGCCTCCGTTGGTGATCCGCACTTCGATCGTCGCGTTGCTCGTCCACGGAGCTAACGCGATCACCAGAGCCGCCCGGCCTTGGGCCGCTCTGGAGTCACGCGCGATGGCCTCCCGGTCGACCTTGAGCGTTCGTCGCCATTGGGTCCACCAGGCTGCAACGGTGACAGCCGAGGCACCGGCCCCGCTGACGGCGCCAATCGCGGTCCACAGTTCGCCCATGTCAGTCCGCCCCCTACAGCCCTGACCCGAGAATCGACCGAGTGTCTCGGCTACTCCCCAACAGGAGCAATGCCCGTTGGGCAAGATGCTCCCCAGTTCGTCTCGAACGGGTCACCTAGCTTGACCCCCGTCCCGCCGATCCCGCAGTAACCGGCCGGGTTCTTGTCCAGGTACTGCTGGTGGTATCCCTCGGCCGGATAGAAGGCGCGCCCCGTCGCCGGCAGGATCTCCGTGGTGATCGTGCCGTGGCCCGTGCCGGTGAGGCGCTGCTGGTAGGTCTCGCGGGAGGCTTCGGCGGTGGTGGCCTGGGCGGGGGTGTGGGTGTGGATCGCGGAGCGGTACTGGGTGCCGACGTCGTTGCCCTGGCGGAAGCCCTGGGTGGGGTCGTGGGACTCCCAGAAGGTCTTCAGGAGGCGCTCGTAGGAGATGAGCGAGGGGTCGTACACGACGCGGACGACCTCGGTGTGACCGGTCAGGCCGGAGCAGACCTCTTCGTAGGTGGGGTTCTCGGTGTGGCCGCCCTGGTAGCCGACCAGGGTGGTCCAGACGCCGACCGGGAGCTGCCAGAACGTGCGCTCGGCGCCCCAGAAGCAGCCCAGGGCGAAGTCGGCGATCCCGTAGCCCTCGGGGTAGGGGCCGAGCAGCGGGGTGCCGAGGACGGTGTGGCGGTCGGGCGCCGTGAACACCGGGGTGGGGCGGCCCTTCAGCGCCTGCTCGGCGGTGGGCAGGACGGGCGTACGGCCGAACAGCATGGGCGCGGGCTCCTTCTCGTCTCCTCGCCGGTCCCTGCGGGGGTGGCCGGCAGCGGCATCCCGCACAACGGCCCGGCGCCGCCCCGCATTCCGTCCAGGCGGGGCGACGCCGGTTCCGGTGCCCCTCAGTGCGGCAGCGTCGCCGGGCTGCCGCCGTTCGCCTCGTAGCCCGCCACCGCCAGCGCCCGGTAGACCGCGAACTCGGCCGCCGGATCGGGGGACAGGGTCCACGGTAGGGCGCCCACGTGGCCGTCGATGTGTATGAGCTGGTTCATGGCCTCCTGCCACCGCTCGCCGCGGACCAGGAAGAAGACCAGCATGTGCCGCACATGCGCCAGCATCGGGTCGTCCGCGCGGGCCGAGTGCACGGCGTGCAGCGCCCCGTGCATGGCCTTGGTGACGGTCTCGCTCTGGTAGAAGCCGCTGACCAGGTTCACCTCGGGCAGGTGCTCGAAGACCGCGAACAGGGGCATGGCGGCGAGGAGGGAGCCCTGCGGGGCGCGGGCCGCGGCCGCCTCCGCGAAGGACATCGCCAGCTCACGCGAGCCGTGCCACTTCTCGCACCAGTAGTGGAGCGCCGCCAGATGCGCGCCCATGTGCGCCGGGGCGCGGTCCAGGATCTTCAGCCACAGCTGCTCGAACTCCGCCCGCGGATAGGCGAGGCCACGGGCCACCGACAGCTCGACGATGTACGGGATCGGGTCGCCCGGCGCCAGCAGCGCGGCCTCTCCGCACGCCGCCTTCGCCTCCTCCATGATGATCCGGAACGAGTCGGTGCCGGGCGTCGCCGTGCGCCACGCCTGCTGCACCAGGAACTCCGCGTGGATGGCCGCACCACCCGCGTCCTTGGGCTGCTCGGACCGCCACACCCGCAGCCACTGGCCGCCCGGCGACTCGCTCACCCCGCCCGGCCGCTGCGACAGCTCCAGGGAGGCCGCGCCGGCGAAGGCCTGCACTCGCTGCCAGCGCAGCTCGCCCGTCGCCTCGGTGCCCGCCAGCAGTTGGGTGGCCGCCCGGTAGTCCTGGGTGCGCTGCACCAGGTCCAGGACGTCCAGCAGGTCCTGGTCGGGGCCGGGCATGCGGACGTCCAGCTCCTCCTGCCGTACGAAGCCGTAGTCCGCGGGGTCCGCCGCGTCCGGGTGGCCCGGCGGGACCTGCTCGATCATGCCCCGGCGGCGGCGCAGGACCGGCAGCAGCACGAAGCCGAGCATGACCACCGCCATCAGGACCCAGAGAATTTCCATGCCTCAAGCGTTCCAGACGCCGACGACAATTGGCCAACCCGGTCCCGGGCCTGTGGATAACCCCTGTCCCGGCTCCGGGTGCCTGGGGAAAACCTCCCGTCCAGGCCCCGCGGCCTGGGGAAAACCCTTCTCCAGCCTCGCTGTGCCACGCCTGCCCCGCGAGCGGACTACGCTCGGTGCCCATGAGCGACAGGCACATCAGTCAGCACTTCGAGACGCTCGCCATCCACGCGGGCAACACGGCGGACCCCCTCACCGGTGCGGTCGTCCCGCCGATCTACCAGGTCTCGACCTACAAGCAGGACGGCGTCGGCGGCCTGCGCGGCGGCTACGAGTACAGCCGCAGCGCCAACCCGACACGTACCGCCCTGGAGGAGAACCTCGCCGCCCTCGAGGGCGGCCGACGGGGCCTCGCGTTCGCGTCCGGACTGGCGGCCGAGGACTGCCTGCTGCGCACGCTGCTCAGCCCCGGCGACCACGTGGTCATCCCCAACGACGCGTACGGCGGCACGTTCCGGCTCTTCGCGAAGGTCGTCGCCCGCTGGGGCGTCGAATGGTCGGTCGCCGACACCAGCGACCCGGCCGCCGTCCGGGCCGCCATCACCCCGAAGACCAAGGCCGTGTGGGTGGAGACCCCCTCCAACCCGCTGCTCGGCATCACCGACATCGCCGCCGTCGCGCAGATCGCCCGGGACGCCGGCGCGAAGCTCGTCGTCGACAACACCTTCGCCACGCCGTATCTGCAGCAGCCGCTGTCACTCGGCGCCGACGTGGTCGTGCACTCCCTGACCAAGTACATGGGCGGCCACTCGGACGTCGTCGGCGGCGCGCTGATCACCGCCGACGAGGCGCTCGGCGAGGAACTGGCGTACCACCAGAACGCGATGGGCGCGGTCGCCGGGCCCTTCGACTCCTGGCTGGTGCTGCGCGGAGCCAAGACGCTGCCGGTGCGGATGGACCGGCACAGCGAGAACGCGGCCAAGGTCGCCGACATGCTGACCCGGCACGCGCGCGTGTCGAAGGTGCTCTACCCGGGTCTGGAGGACCACCCCGGTCACGAGGTCGCCGCCAAGCAGATGCGGTCCTTCGGCGGCATGGTCTCCTTCCGCGTCGCGGGCGGCGAGGAGGCGGCCGTCGAGGTCTGCAACCGCGCCAAGGTGTTCACGCTGGGCGAGTCCCTGGGCGGCGTGGAGTCCCTGATCGAGCACCCCGGCCGTATGACGCACGCGTCGGTCGCCGGCTCGGCCCTCGAGGTCCCCGGCGACCTCGTGCGCCTCTCGGTGGGCATCGAGAACGTCGACGACCTGCTGGAAGACCTTCAGCAGGCCCTGGGCTAGTCCCTTCGACGGTTCACGAGCGGGCCGGTCCGGCCGGTCACCAGCCGGTCAGCGGTGGAGTCGTCTCCGACGGCGGCTCCACCCAGGGCCGGGCCGTCACCGCCCACACCACGAACGCGACGCTCGCCGCGAACATCAGGAACCACATCAGCCGCAGGGCCGCCCGTCTGCGCCGCAGCATGCGGCCGCCCCGGCGCACCACCTCGGCATGAAGCTCCGGCGGCACCGGCGGATGCGCCTGCTCCATGATGCGGCGTACGGCGGCCTCGCGTTCGGGCCGGTTCATGGCCGCTCCCTTCCCGGGTGGCCGTTCGCCCTCATGACGCCGCCACCTTCGCGCCGCCCACCGCCGGAGCGGGCCCCCGCGGGGGATGCAGCAGTGTCGCCGTCGCCCGGTCGCAGATCGTGCGGACGCGTTCCGTGGCGAGTCCGAGCAGGGCGGCCGTCTGTTCCTCGGCGACGCCCTCGTAGAGCCGCAGGACGAGGACGAGGCGCTCCTGCGGGGCCAGCGCGGCCAACGGGCTCGCGGGGTGCGGCCGGTGACCGCCCAGGCCGCCGTACTGGTGCCAGGCGCCGTGGGCGAAGCGGCTGGCCAGGTACTGGCGGGTGCGGTCGTAGGGGTCCTCGCCGCGCAGCCCGTCCCAGCACGCGTACGTGTGGGCGAGCGCCAGCGTCAACAGGCGCCGCGCGCGGGGGTTGTCGTCCGGCGCCTCCGCCGTCAGAAGCGTCGCGGCATGCAGCAGCCGCCCGGCGGCGCCCGCGACGAACGCCTTGAACTCCCGGGCCCGGCGGGCGTCCTGGGACGCATGCCGTTGTCGCACCGCGCGCCTCCCGCCTCGAGGGGCGAACCATGAGGGAACGGGACCCGCGATACGTTCCGGATACGGAACCGTGTGCGAGTCGAGGACCCGGTCTCATATGAGGCCAGGGGTGGCCTTTCGGTCAAGGGCCGCGCACCCCTCGAGAGCCCCGCACCCGGGAAACGGGTGCGCCACGCGCGCGTGAAGGACGGTCAGGACGCCGACGGGGCGTCCGCGCCCGGCAGGCCCTGGGCCGCCATCCGGGAGGAGAGCGCGGTGTTGAAGCGCGTGAGGAGCGTGCAGAACGACTCGCGCTCCTCCGGTGACCAGTCGTGTGTCAGCTCGGCCATCAACTGACGCCGGGAGGAACGCACTTCCTCCAGCCGCGACAGCCCGCGCGGGGACAGCTGGAGCACCACCGCCCGGCCGTCCTCCGGGTGCGAGGTGCGCTTGACGAGCCCGGTGTCCACGAGCGGCGCCACCTGCCGGGTGACCGTCGACGAGTCGATGCCCATGCTCGCGGCGAGCGCCTTGACGCCCATCGGGCCTTCCTTGTCGAGCCGGTTGAGCAGCAGATACGCGGCGCGGTCCATGGAGTTGCGCACCTGCCCGACTCCGCCGAGCCGGGTCTGTTCGGCACGACGGGCGAAGACCGCCACCTCGTGCTGCAGCGTGTCGAGGAGACCGGTGTCACCGACGGTCGTCATGTCCATCGACATTTCAGGTGTTGTGGGCATGGCCGGGGGCTCACTTCAGATAAGGGGTGCTGGGTTGGGGGACAGGGTACGCGGCCGGAAGGCGGGCCGTACCGGCGCTGCGGAAACCGGTCTCGGAGGTTGGTCACAGCGGCCGCTTGCGCCTGTGAACTGCGATGCTTGTGTCATGAGCTATGGCACGGCTGACTCCTTGCACTCCCTGCGGCCCGTCACCCTGGACGATGTGCGCGGCGCCCGGAAGATGCTCATGGGGGTGGCACGGGTGACCGCGATGGAGGGCAGCCGGCACCTGACCCAGCTGGTGGGCTCCCCGGTGCACTTCAAGTGCGAGAACCTCCAGCGGACGGGCTCGTTCAAGCTGCGCGGAGCGTACGTCCGGATCGCCGGGCTGCTGCCCGAGGAGCGGGCCGCCGGGGTCGTCGCCGCGAGCGCCGGCAACCACGCGCAGGGCGTCGCGCTGGCGTCGGCCCTGCTCGGTGTGCGTTCCACGGTGTTCATGCCGAAGGGCGCCCCGCTGCCGAAGATCAGCGCGACCCGGGAGTACGGCGCCGAGGTCCGGCTGCACGGGCAGGTGGTCGACGAGACGCTGGCCGCCGCGCAGGAGTACGCGGAGCAGACCGGCGCGGTGTTCATCCACCCCTTCGACCATCCCGACATCATCGCCGGTCAGGGCACGGTCGGCCTGGAGATCCTGGAGCAGTGCCCGGAGGTGCGCACGATCGTCCTCGGCATCGGCGGCGGCGGTCTCGCGGCCGGTGTCGCGATCGCGGTGAAGTCGGTGAGGCCCGATGTGCGGATCGTCGGCGTCCAGGCCGCGGGCGCGGCCGCGTACCCGCCCTCGCTGGCGGCCGGGCGTCCGGTGTCGATCGAGAACCCGGTGACGATGGCCGACGGCATGAAGGTCGGGCGGCCCGGCGATGTGCCGTTCGAAATCATCGGCGAGCTCGTCGACGAAGTGCGTACGGTGTCGGAGGACGAGCTGTCCGCCGCGCTGCTGCTGAGTCTGGAGCGGGCCAAGCTGGTCGTCGAGCCGGCCGGGGCGAGCCCGATCGCGGCACTGCTGAGCGACCCCGGTGCCTTCGAGGGGCCGGTCGTGGCGGTGCTGTCCGGCGGCAACGTCGACCCGGTGCTCCTGCAACGCGTGCTGCGCCACGGTATGTCCGCGCAGGGTCGCTATCTGGCCGTACGGCTCAGGCTGACGGACCGGCCGGGCGCCCTCGCGACACTTCTCGGGGCGTTGTCAGTGGTGGACGCTAACGTCCTGGACGTGAGTCACGTACGGACCGATCCACGGCTCGGGCTCACGGAGGCGGAGGTGGAGCTGCACCTGGAGACGAAGGGTCCGGAGCACTGCGTCGAGGTCGGCCAGGCCCTGCGGGACGCGGGCTACACGGTCATCGACTGAGCCGCCGGAACACCGGACTCCCAGCTCAGGAGCTTCTTCATCACTCGTTCGAGTAAGTCCATTGAGGGACGCGATACATCGCGTTATGGTGTGTCTCGTGGCTGGATCGCCGCCACTGTGCCGCCACCCATCAGGCGGAGCAAAACGTACAATCCTAGGCTTTTCGAAGAATCCCCGACGACGTGGAGACTCATATGCCAGGCGCCATCTATGCCGAAGGCCTGGTGAAGACCTTCGGTGACGTAAGGGCTCTGGACGGCGTCGACCTCGACGTGCCGGAAGGCACCGTCCTGGGCCTGCTCGGGCCGAACGGCGCGGGCAAGACGACGACCGTCCGCTGTCTGACGACCCTGCTGCGACCCGACAGCGGCAAGGCGGTCGTCGCGGGCCTCGACGTGCTCAAGCATCCCAACGAGGTGCGGCGCTCGATCGGTCTGTCCGGCCAGTTCGCCGCCGTCGACGAGTATCTGACCGGCCGCGAGAACCTCCAGATGGTCGGCCAGCTCTACCAGATGAAGGCCAAGGACGCGAAGGTCCGGGCCGGTGAACTGCTCGACCAGTTCCACCTCGCGGACGCCGCCGACCGCCCCGCGAAGACCTACTCCGGAGGCATGCGCCGCCGCCTCGACCTCGCGGCCGCCCTGGTCGTCTCCCCGCCCGTGATGTTCATGGACGAACCGACGACCGGCCTCGACCCGCGCAACCGCCAGCAGCTGTGGGAGGTCATCAAGCAGCTCGTCTCCGGCGGTACGACCCTGCTGCTGACCACGCAGTACCTCGAGGAAGCCGACCACCTCGCGCACGACATCGCGGTCGTCGACCAGGGCCGCGTCATCGCCCGCGGCACCTCCGACCAGCTCAAGGCCCGCACCGGCGGCGAGCGCGTCGAGGTCGTGGTGCACGAGCGCGAGCACATCCCGACCGCCCGGGACGTGCTCGCCGGCTTCGGCAAGGGCGAGACCACCGTCGAGGACCACACCCGCAAGCTCACCGTGCCCGTCACCGGCGGCGCGAAGCTCCTCGCCGAGGTCATCCGCGAACTCGACGTGCGCGGCATCGAGATAGACGACATCGGCCTGCGCCGCCCCACCCTCGACGATGTCTTCCTCTCCCTGACCGGCCACCACGCGGAGGCCGAGACCGAGGAGAACGGTGCCGCCACTGCGAGCGGTGCCGCCAAGGATGCCAAGGACCGGGGCCACAAGAAGGAGGCCGGCCAGTGAGCGCCGTCACCGACCTGCACGTGAGCGCCCGGAAGGAGCAGGTCGCATGAGTGCCACGACTGACGCCCTGGTCATCGCCCGCAGGAACTTGATTCGCATGACCAGGATTCCCGAAATGATCCTGTTTGGCGTCATTCAGCCCGTGATGTTCGTGGTCCTCTTCACGTACGTCTTCGGTGGCTCGATGAGCGTCGGAGGGTCTACCGATCCGGACGTCTACACCAACTTCCTGATGGCCGGGATCTTCGCCCAGACGGTGACGTTCGCGACCGCGGGATCGGCGGCCGGCATCGCGGACGACATGCAGAAGGGGCTCGTCGATCGCTTCCGCTCCCTGCCGATGGCTCGCGGTGCGGTACTCACTGGCCGGACCGTCGCCGATCTCGCGCAGACGTGCATCACGTTGCTTGTCCTGGCGATCGTGGCGCTGCTCGTGGGCTGGCGTACCGGCTCGGCGGAGCCGACCAATGCGGGTCGGGTGCTGGCGGCCTTTGGCCTTCTGCTTCTTCTCGGCTATGCCTTCACGTGGATCGGTGCTCTGATCGGGCTCTCGGTCAGCACTCCGGAGGCGGCCACCTCGGGCGGGATCATCTGGCTGTTCCCGGTGACGTTCATCTCGAACGCCTTCGTCGACTCCTCGCAGATGACGCCCTGGCTTCGGCACATCGCCGACTGGAACCCGTTCAGCGCCACGGTCCAGGCCTCCCGCGTGCTCTTCGGCAACCCGGGGGTCTCGACCTCCGACGCCTGGCCCATGCAGCACCCGGTGTGGGCGTCGCTGATCTGGTCCGTGCTGATCGTCGCGATCTTCCGGACTCTGGCAGTACAGAAGTACCGCTCGGCGGACGGCTGACGACCTCCCAGAACGGCCCCCATCCAACGGATGGGGGCCTGCTTCATGTTCGAGCTGACTCAGGCGGACTGCCAGTAAGTGAAGCCGAGTGACGTAAGGCCCCCGGACGGGCATAGACGATCCGAGGCGCCTTCGACCTCGGTTTGCAGGAGCTGGTAGGCAGCCCCGGTGGCTGGCCTCCAGTGCATGGCGCGAGCCGCAGCACAAGTCCCAGCCCTTGGCCGCGCATCCGTGCGCGGCGTACGAACTACTGCGAGGAGGCAGCCCTGTCGGCTTGCCTCTGCGCCACGCACGCCTATTCCTGGCGGGGGTACGCAGACGCCCCCGACCGCGAATCGACCTGGGGCGCCCGCCTCTTGAGTCACAAGATTCACACAGTGCGGCGCCGGTTGTGCGGCGCCGCACTGTCACACTTCGACGCCGGTGAGCTCGACCAGCACCTGATGACACGTTTGGCGGTGCCTGCCTGGTAGCTGGCCTGAATGGCGAGGGATCGGGTCTGTTCCAGGGGCCTGTCCTGCGGCGGCGCCTCTACGGGGAGAAAGGCGTCGTTCTGGTCGATCCCACTGGTCACTGAGAATGATCGCCTCCTTCGCCCCCTCAGCGAGCTGGCCCAGCAAGGCCCGGGTCTGGAGGCCGGCGAGTTCGGCAGCGTAGTACGGGCGGGAACAGGCGAGGCCATCGTCCGGGTTCCGCCAGAAGTACATCAGGGTCTCGTCGTCGTAGTGCTCGCCCTTGTTGTTGGGTTTCTCGGGCGAGATGTTCTGCTCCGTCCGGCGCCGAATCGTGCTCTTGTGGGGCCGAGAAGGTTGCTGATCGCGCCGTACTTCCAGTCGAGGCCGAACCGAATGACGACTGCCCCGTTCATTCAGGTGGAGCTCGATATTTCGGCTCCGATCACACCTTGGGTGCTGTTCTGCTCGCCGCTGGAATTGCGGCACACCTTGCCGTAAATCTCGAATTCGTGCGCGAAGCGATGAACGGACAGAGGCGGGGTGAATAGGCTGCCGTATGAAGAAGCAACCGCATCCTGGCGAATTGGTTTCTCGATGGTGCACTGTTGAGTGTAGTGATCGCGAAGAATAGCGGCTGGCTGATCTCCTATTTGGCCGCCTGCTCCAGTATGCATAAGAACAGGGGCAGTTGCTGCGGACAGCCCGCCAAGTGGCACGTAAAGCGGCTATCCTGACGAGACATCACCACATGGAGGTCCCAGGGGGTTGCCGCCCCCTGGGACCAGGCCAGTCAAGGACTGGCCTGCCAGTCACGGAGGGACTGACATGGGGAAGAGTACCGTCATGCGTGGGCATCGGACCGCTCGCGGCGTGATGCGGGTAGCCATCTATCTTCGCGTATCGACTGCGAAACAGGTTGAAGGATACGGTCTCGATACGCAGGAAAAGCAATGCAAGAAATGGCTCGACTGCAAGGTCGGCCCTGGTAAGTACGAGATCCACAAGACTTACGTCGATGGTGGGGAGTCAGGGAAGAAGGACTCCAGGCCCGATCTCGACGATATGACAGAGGCCATCGAAAAGGGCTTCATCGATCTCGTTGTGTTTGGCAAGTTGGATCGCATCGGACGAACTATGGAGGACATCCACCTCTGGGTGTTCAACGCCACCAAGCATCACAAGATCAGGGTCGCTACGGCAGATGGTCGCCTGGACAGTGACGACGAACTGTTTGGCGCCATGGTCAGCCTGCTGTCGTACATGGCGGAGCTGGAACACACCCTCATCCTTGAGCGAACCATGGGTGGCCGTGATCAGAAGGTGGCTGCCGGCGGCTGGCCTCTTGGTCAACCCCCATACGGCGTGAGTCTCAACGGCAAGGGCAGCAAAGCGATTCCCGTCCTTTGCGAGGACGAAGTGCGTGTGATCAGCATCGCCGCGAATCTGATCGTGGACCTTGGCTACTCGCGCGACGAGGCTGCCGAGCACCTGAACACCCTTGGTATCCGGACCCGTAAGGGCCTGCCGTGGACCGGCACAAATCTGGCTAGGCGTCTCAACTCCACTGCGCTTGACGGGTACGTGGAGTTCCGTATTGAGCGCGCGGCTGAGGACGACGACGAGGAGACCTTCGAGATCTTCCGGATCGAGGTTCCCCGTCCGATCAGCGATCCGAAGCGAGTGGAAGCTCTCCGCGCGGCCCTCAACCGGCGCTCGTTCAAGAAGAGGAACCTCACTCACTACCTGTTCACCGGTCGACTGCACGCGGTGTGCGGCGGCTACTACACGGGAGCGAAGCCTGTCGACTCTCCCATTGGTTACTACCGGTGCATGGGCAAGCGGCTAGGGCTGAAGTGTGGGTGTGCGGAGCTCCCGGCACCCGACGTTGACAAGGCCATCTGGGCTGAGGTTGAGACCCTGCTGTCGGCCGTGAACAAGTTCAGGGCACTTGCCGCCAAGTGGTTGGGAGCGATCCCGGCGCGCGCCGAGACGTATCGGCGGCGTCTCGCTGAGCTGGACGCACAGATCGAGAAGAAGAGGGCCAGCCGCAAGGGCCGGCTCCTCGCCAAGCTCACTCAGCTCTTCGAAGACGAGATGGGCGACTCCGCGGGTGACAGCATCGATGAGGACACCATTCGGGAGGTGAAACAGGCCCTTCGAGCCAATGAAAACGAACTCGTCGAAGAGCGTGACCGTATGGCTCGCTGGCTAAGGGAGGCCGAAGAGCAGCAGCAGCGTGCGGACGAGATCGTTGCCCTAGTGGAGGAACGGGCAACCGAAATGGGTTCCTTCACGGCTGCGCAGCGTCGAGACCTGCTTGACCTGCTGGACGTTCGCGTACACGTGACCGGCAAGGGGCAGTCGCACCGGAAGGGAGTCGTCGAACCCCTCACAGAGTGGCACAGGGCGACGGGCACGCTGGTGCCTCTCAAGATCAGCGATGCGGAGTGGGAGACGGTTGGTGCCGTGCTTCCAGACTCTCGCCAGAACTGGACGCCCAAGCGGGAGATGTTCGAAGCGATCTTGTGGAAGCTGCGGACTGCTGCGCGGTGGAGCGATGTGGTGGTGTCCGGGAACTCCTGGAGCGCTGTCAGACGGCGCGCCGAAGTCTGGCGCACCACGGGCGCCTGGGCGTCGGCCATGGAAGCTCTGAAGGACGCGGACGGGGTTCTCGTGCCACCGCTCATGGTCCTGCCGCCCATGGAAGTCTGGGGCAGTATCGATCCGAGGTTCGCGGCACTGGGCCTGGAGACCTGCGAGGGTGATGGGGAGGCCTGCAACCAGAACCACGCCCACTCGTCTACCGCGAGTTCCTGATGGCCGGCATCTTCGCCCAGACCGTCACCTTCGCCACCGCGGGCGCGGGCGCCGGGATCGCCGACGACATGCACAAGGGGCTCATCGACCGCTTCCGCTCGCTGCCCATGGCGCGTGGCGCGGTGCTGACCGGGCGGACCCTCGCCGACCTGGTGCAGACGGCGCTCACGCTGTTCGTGCTGGCGATGGTCGCCCTGCTGGTCGGCTGGCGCACCCACACCAGCGTCGGCGAGGTGCTCGGCGCCTTCGGTCTGCTGCTTCTGCTCGGGTACGCCTTCACCTGGGTCGGCGCGCTGATCGGACTCTCCGTGCGGACCCCGGAGGCGGCCACCTCGGGCGGGCTGATCTGGCTCTTCCCGGTCACCTTCGTCTCGAACGCGTTCGTGGACTCCAGCCAGATGACGCCCTGGCTGCGCCATGTCGCCGACTGGAACCCGTTCAGCGCCACGGTCCAGGCCTCCCGCGTGCTCTTCGGCAACCCAGGGGTCTCCACCTCCGACGCCTGGCCCATGCAGCACCCGGTGTGGGCGTCGCTGATCTGGTCCGTCCTGATCGTCGTCCTGTTCAGGACGCTGGCGGTGCGGAAGTACCGGTCCGCGACCGCGTGAGAAGGCGCCGGGCGGCATGACGAAACCCCCGGCGTCGGTAGGACGCCGGGGGTCTGTCGGGGCAATGCGGGGTAAGGGAATCAGGCGCTGTAGGGCTCGGCCTTGAGAATCTTCACGGAGGCCTTTCTGCCGTTCGGCAGTTCGTACTCCGCGTCCTCGCCGACCTTGTGGCCGAGCACGCCGGAGCCCAGCGGGGACTGCGGCGAGTAGGTCTCGATGTCGGAGCTGGCGTATTCGCGGGAGGCGAGCAGGAAAGTCGTCGTGTCGTCCTCGTCACCGTCGAAGGCGATCGTCACGACCATGCCGGGCGCCACCGCGCCGTCAGCGGACGCCGGAGCCTCGCCGACCTTGGCCTTCTCCAGGAGCTGGGTCAGCTGGCGGATGCGGAGCTCCTGCTTGCCCTGCTCTTCCTTGGCCGCGTGGTACCCGCCGTTCTCGCGCAGGTCGCCCTCCTCGCGCGCTGCCGCGATCTTCGCGGTGACTTCCTCGCGCGCGGGACCAGACAGGTACGCCAGCTCTTCCTTGAGCTTGGTGTACGCCTCCTGCGTAAGCCAGGTGACGTCTTCGCTGGTCTGGGTCACAGGTGCTCCTCGTAGGTACTGGGAATACAAAGCATCGCCCTACCCAGAAGAATGTTCCTTCACGGATGGGCGAAACCACGAGCCTAACAATTCAGCGGCCCAAGGGGGAGGACATAAGCCGTCAGAATCACATCGAAGCAGGTCAGCAAGTACGTAATGCGGACCAGGTCAGTCGGCGTGACAGCCGAGCAGCTCCGCGGTCGTGCCCGGTGACGTCGTACGCAGTGTGACGACCCTGTCGATGCGGGTGGCGTCCCCGTCGAAGCGGAAGTCGGCCCGGCCGACCTCGGCACCGCTCTCGGCCTGGGAACGCAGCGTGCAGTAGCCGCTCGCACCGGAGTCCTTGCGGACCTCCAGATGCACCTTCACGGCGTCCTTCTCCTGCTCGAAGCTGATCACCTCGGCGCTGATCTTGTTCTGACCGACGTAGTGGTAGGCGAAATACCCCATCAGCGCGAGCAGCAGCGCCCCGAGAACGGCACCGGCGATCTTGAGCTTGTGGTCGGCGCGCTCGTCCGAGGAACGGCCGTAACGGCCCTCGGGCAGTCGCGTGCTCGCCGTGCTCATGATCGTCCTCCGGACACCGGAATTATTCGCCCCCCGATTCGGTCACTATAGAAGCGCCGATCGCCCCCGTTCACATCAGGGGCGCCGACTTACCAAGGATTGAGTCTTGACTGACCAGCTGCGACTGATGGCCGTCCACGCCCACCCCGACGACGAGTCGAGCAAGGGCGCGGCGACCATGGCGAAGTACGTGTCCGAGGGGGTGGACGTGCTGGTCGTGACCTGCACGGGCGGGGAGCGCGGCTCCATCCTCAATCCGAAGCTGCAGGGCGACAAGTACATCGAGGAGAACATCCACGAGGTACGCAAGAAGGAGATGGACGAGGCCCGCGAGATCCTCGGCGTCAAGCAGGAGTGGCTCGGCTTCGTCGACTCCGGCCTGCCCGAGGGCGACCCGCTGCCCCCGCTCCCCGAGGGCTGCTTCGCCCTGGAGGACGTCGACAAGGCGGCCGGCGAGCTGGTGCGCAGGATCCGCTCGTTCCGTCCGCAGGTGATCACGACGTACGACGAGAACGGCGGTTACCCGCACCCCGACCACATCATGACCCACAAGATCTCGATGGTGGCGTTCGAGGGCGCGGCGGACACCGAGAAGTACCCGGAGGGGGAGTTCGGCCCGGCGTACCAGCCGCGGAAGCTCTACTACAACCAGGGCTTCAACCGGCAGCGCACCGAGGCGCTGCACAACGCGATGCTGGAGCGCGGACTGGAGTCGCCGTACGGGGAGTGGCTCAAGCGCTGGAGCGAGATCGAGCGCACCGAGCGCACGCTGACCACGCACATCCCGTGCGCCGACTTCTACGAGATCCGTGACAAGGCGCTGATCGCGCACGCCACGCAGATCGACCCCGACGGCGGCTGGTTCCGCGTTCCGATGGAGGTCCAGAAGGAGGTCTGGCCGACCGAGGAGTACGAGCTCGCGAAGTCCCTCGTCGATACCTCCCTCCCCGAGGACGACCTCTTCGCGGGCATCCGGGACAATGCCTGACATGAGCGCAAGCGTGAGCCTGGCAATGACCCACTTCGCGACCTTCGCCAAGGAGGTCGACGAGGACAAGGTCACCCCCGGCGTCCTCGGTTTCGTCGTCTTCGCGGCGATGGCCCTGGCCGTGTGGGTGCTGATGAAGTCGATGAGCAAGCACATGGGCAAGGTCGACTTCAAGGAGACCCCGGACCCGGAGGCCGGGTCCGAGGAGCCCTCGGCCGAGCCCCGGGCCCGCCAGAGCTGACGCCCGCGGGCGTGGGGGTGTGCGGCGGTCAGTTCGCGGCCGGTACCGCCACCCCCATCACCTCGCGGGCATGCCGGTTCGGGACCATGCCCAGGCGCCACGCCTGCCAGCCGGCTTCCAGATTCACTCCGCGTTCCAGCAGGAGCTGGTACGCCTCGACGTAGTCGTCGAGCTTCTCGTCCCGCAGCGGGTGGCTGTTACGGCCCAGCTGGGACAGGTCCTCCTGGGCCACCGCCGTGCCGACCTCGACGCCGCCCGGTGCCGCGTACGGCAGCAGCGTGCAGCGCAGGAAGCGGGCCCAGTCCTCGCCGCGGCGGTCTCCGTAGGACGTGAACAGGCCGATCGCCTCGTCGCACAGCGTCAGGGCCTGCTGGGTGCGGGTGTTGCCGGCGTCGACCACGGCCAGTTCCAGGCACGTCCATGCCTCGCCGTGGGCGACGCCGATGCGCTGGAAGTCCGCACGCGCGTCGACCAGGAGCTGGCGCGCGAAGCCGGAGTTCCGCAGCGAGCCGGTCTGTGCCGCGCGCTGGTCGCGCGTCACCCGGGCCGAGTGGTGGCGGGCGCAGGCCAGCCCGTAGACGTCCCGCATCCGCGAGAACATGGTTCTCGACCTCTCCAGTTCCCGTACCGCCAGGTCCAGGTTGCCCGTCTCCTCCAGCGCCTGGCCCAGGTAGTACACCGTCCACGCCTCGCCACGGGCGTCCTCGTTGTCGCGATGCCGGGACGCCGCCTGACGCAGGCCGTCGACCGCGGGGGAGGGGTCGCCGGCGACCAGGCGGGCGCGGGCCAGCTGGGTCAGGGCCCAGGCCTCGCCACGCGCGTCGCGGGTGCGGCCGTACAGGTCCAGGGCGGTGCGCAGCTCGGTCTCCGCGCGGGGGACGTCGCCCATGCGCAGGCCCAGCTGGCCGAGCTGGAAGTGGGCCCAGGCCTCGCCGTGCACGGACTCGCCCTCGCGGTGCAGGACCAGCGATCGGGTGAGCAGCTCCATGGCCTCGCCCACCCGTGCCCGGTCGCGTTCCACCGCCGCCAGCGCGTGCATGGTCCAGGCGCGGTCGGTGGCCAGTGCGGGGGCCGCCTGGAGATCGAGGGCCTCGTGGAGCTTCGCGGCGGCCTCCGTCAGGTTGCCCTGGTGGTGCAGGGTGATGCCCAGGGAGCACAGGGCACGGGCCGCGCCCGCGTCGTGGTGGGCCTCCATGTAGAGGTCGACCACCGAGGTCAGGGTCGTGCGGGCCTTGTCCAGCTCGCCGAGCTGGCGGGCCGCGATGCCGGTGCGCCACTGGACCGACCTCAGCAGCAGACCCTGGTCCACGGCCTGCGCCAGTTCGCTGATCTCGCCCAGGCGGTAGAGGTCGCCGCGCAGGAGGCAGTAGTCGCACAGGGCGCCCAGGAGGTTGAGCACCGCGCCCTGGTTCACGCCCTCCGCATGGCGCAGCGTCGAGGTGATGAAGCTGGACTCGTCGTCCAGCCAGCGCAGCGCCTCGTCCAGGGAGGTGAAGCCGTGCGGGCTGAAGCGGTCCGAGCGGGTCGACATGTTGCCGTCGACCAGGCGCAGGACCGAGTCGGCCAGCTCGGCGTAGTTCACGATGAGACGTTCCTGCGCGGAGTTGCGCTCGGCCGGTTCCTCCTCGTCCAGGAGGCGGGCCTGGGCGAAGGCGCGGACCAGATCGTGCAGGCGGTAGCGGTCACCGCGGACGTGGTCGATCAGGCCCGCCCGGGACAGCGCGACCAACTGGCGGGTGGCCTCCGCCTGGTCGGTGGCCAGCAGCGCCGCGGCCGCCGCCGCGCCCAGGGACGCCCGGCCGGCGAGGGCCAGCCGCCGCAGCAGTCGCCGGGCGGTGTCCGACTGATCGGTGTAGCGCAGCCACAGCACCCGCTCGACCGGCTCCACCGGCCCGTACGCCCCGAGATCCGAGGCGAGCGCGCGCGGTGACCGCGGGCCGAGGGAGGAGCCCGCGACACGCAGCGCCAGCGGCAGGCCTCCGCACAACTCCCGCACCCGGTCGGTCGCATCGGCGTCGTAGGGACCCGACGCGTCCTGCGCCGCCGCGCCCAGCAGCTCCTCCGCGCCCGCCGCGTCCAGCGCCTCGACCGGCAACTGGTGCACCCAGGCCGGCAGTTCGGCGGGCAGGTCCAGGGCGGTGCGGGCGGTGACCAGGACCAGGCTGTCGGAGCGCTCGGGGACGAGGGTGCGGACCTGTTCGGGGTCCGAGGCGTCGTCCAGGACGATCGTCACCGGCAGCCCCGTCAGATGCTGGTGGTACAGCTCACCCAGCCGCTTGACCTGCTGGTCCGCTGAGGAGCGCTCACGGAAGAGGAGTTGCTCGCGGGGCGCGCCCAGCCGGTTCAGCAGATGCAGCAGGGCGTCCCGCGTCGACAGCGGCGGTTCCTCCGGGCTGTCGCCGCGCAGGTCCACGACGCACGCGCCGCGGAAGTAGTCCTTCAGCTCGTGGGCCGCCTGCAGCGCGAGCGCCGAACGGCCGCTGCCCGAGGACCCGTGCAGCACCACCACCGTCGGCCGGGTCTCCGTGCTCGCCCGGGCCGCCTGCACCCACTGCCGGATCCGCCCCAGCTCCTGGCGCCGGCCCGCGAACGCGGCCACTGGTTCCGGGAGTTGACCGAACGATTGCTGGAGCACGTTCCGGCCGCGCGCCGCCGCGCTCTTGTCGGCGCCCTTCAGCCGCGGTCCCGTCTTCTTCGGCCCCGTCGAGGCGCTCAGCACCCGCTGCTGGTCGAGGAAGGGCCGGATGCCCCGCACCTCCAGCGCCGTCAGCCACGCCAGCCGCAACTGCTCGGGCCCGCCCGGCTGTCCCACCGCGCCCGCCTGATGATGCGCGGCCGGCAGATGGGTACCGGCGACCTTCACCACGGTCGCCGCGGCCCCCACGACGCCGACGGCCGCCCCGGCACCGAGGGCCGTGCCCGCGCCGGTGCCGAGTGCCAGGTCCGTGACGACGGCCGCGAGTGCCGCGACGCCCGCCACCATCAGCGGAGTTCCGCCGCCCTCCTTCGCGTACCGCTGCCCGAACGTGAGCCGGCCGGCCGCCGCCTCGTCCAGCGCGCGCGTGTAGGCCTCGTACTCCTCCGCGGCGCTCTGCGCCATGGCGTCCAGCGCCCCACGCCCTCGCGCCATCAGCACCGGCCCGTCGGTACGCCCGCCGGAGCGCCGCACCTCCTCCTCCACGGCCCGTGCCAACAGCCGCTCGGCGTCCGCCCGATGGCTGTCCCGCATGTCACGTCCCCCTCCGGTGACAACTTCCTTGCCTATGAGTGTCCTTCGGGGGAGCCGTCAATGCGAGAGGGCCGACGATCACCGAGTGCGAGAAAGACACAGGCGCCGGCGAGCGCGGCCTCCGCCACCGCACACGCCAGTGCCTGCGCGAGGGCGGAGCCCGGCGGTGCGGTGGTGAGGTCGAACCAGGCGTCCAGCGCGGCCGTGGCGGCGGTCGCGGACGCCGTGAGATGTGCGCGCGGGTCACCGCGCAGGCCCAGTAACGCCGTTGCCGCACAGCCCGTGGCCATCAGGACGTCGAGGCCGATCCAGGCCGGCGACCAGTTCCTGACCTCCGTACGACTCGGCAGGGTCAGGGCGAGGACGACCATCCACGGCACGAGCAGGACGGCGGCGGAACCGAGCACCCGCCCGAGCTGACCAGCCTCGCACGCACCGCTCTCTACAAGTCCCTCGGCAACCCGCTGCGCCGCCGGATCCTTCAGTTCCTCGGCGAGAGCTCGGGCACGACCAGCTACCACCTGCGCAAACTCGCCGAGCAGCGGCTCGTCGAGGAGATCCCGGAGAAGTCCGGCGGCCGCGAACGCTGGTGGCGGACCCTGCCCTTTAGCCACACCACCCCCGACCCGGCGACGATGACGGCCGAGGAGTACGCCGCCGCCGAGCACCTCGCCCTGCTGAAGATCGACGTGGACACGGAACTCTTCCGCCGCGCCCACCAGGAGTACCGGGGCCCGGAGGGCTGGGCCCAGGTCCAGCGGCACGGCGGCTGGATGACCCAGGACGAACTCCACGCCTTCCTGCGCGACTACAACGCCCTCCTGGACAGCTACAGCCACGCGCGCGAGGACGCCCCCGAGGGGGCGCGCCCGGTCTCCCTGCGCTTCTACGCCGTACCGGACGGCGTGGGAGAGTGGAACGGTGAACCGACTGGCCCATGAGACGTCCCCGTATCTGCTCCAGCACGCCGACAACCCCGTCGACTGGTGGCCCTGGTCCGACGAGGCCTTCGAGGAGGCCCGCAAGAGCAACAAACCGGTCCTGCTCAGCGTCGGATACAGCAGCTGCCACTGGTGTCACGTCATGGCCGGCGAGTCCTTCGAGGACCAGGAGACCGCCGACTACCTCAACGCCCATTTCGTGAGCGTCAAGGTCGACCGGGAAGAGCGCCCCGACGTCGACGCCGTCTACATGGAGGCCGTCCAGGCCGCCACCGGGCAGGGCGGCTGGCCCATGACCGTGTTCCTCACCCCGGACGCCGAACCCTTCTACTTCGGCACGTACTTCCCGCCCGAGCCCCGCCACGGCATGCCGTCCTTCCGCCAGGTCCTGGAGGGCGTGCGGAGCGCCTGGAGCGACAAGCGGGACGAGGTCGCCGAGGTGGCCGGGAAGATCGTGCGGGATCTCGCCGGGCGGGAGATCAGCTACGGCGACACCCAGGCACCCGGTGAGGAGGAGCTCGCCAAGGCGCTGCTCGGGCTGACCCGGGAGTACGACCCGCAGCGCGGCGGATTCGGCGGGGCGCCGAAGTTCCCGCCGTCCATGGTCCTGGAGTTCCTGCTGCGGCATCACGCCCGGACCGGCTCCGAGGGCGCGCTCCAGATGGCGCGGGACACCTGTGAGCGGATGGCCCGCGGGGGCATCTACGACCAGCTCGGGGGCGGGTTCGCCCGCTACTCCGTCGACCGCGAGTGGGTCGTGCCGCACTTCGAGAAGATGCTCTACGACAACGCCCTGCTCTGCCGTGTCTACGCCCATCTCTGGCGCTCCACCGGCTCCGAGCTCGCCCGCCGGGTCGCCCTGGAGACCGCCGACTTCATGGTGCGCGAACTGCGCACCCCGGAAGGCGGGTTCGCCTCCGCGCTCGACGCCGACAGTGACGACGGCAGCGGCAAGCACGTCGAGGGGGCCTACTACGTCTGGACGCCCGAGCAGCTCACCGAGGTCCTCGGCGCCCAGGACGCCGAACTGGCCGCCCAGTACTTCGGTGTCACCGAGGAGGGGACCTTCGAAGAGGGTGCCTCCGTCCTCCAGCTTCCGCAGCATGAGGGCGTGTTCGACGCCGGGCACATCGAGTCCGTGAAGGGCCGGCTGCTGGAGGCGCGGGGCCGGCGCCCCGCTCCCGGCCGGGACGACAAGGTGGTGGCCGCCTGGAACGGGCTGGCGATCGCCGCGCTCGCCGAGACCGGCGCCTACTTCGACCGGCCCGACCTCGTCGACGCCGCGGTCGGGGCCGCCGACCTCCTCGTACGGCTGCATCTCGACGAGCAGGCGCGGCTCTCGCGTACCAGCAAGGACGGTCATGCCGGCGCCAACGCGGGGGTGCTGGAGGACTACGCCGATGTCGCCGAGGGGTTCCTCGCGCTGGCCTCCGTCACCGGTGAAGGGGTCTGGCTGGAGTTCGCCGGCTTCCTGCTCGACCACGTCCTGGCACGGTTCGTCGACGAGGAGTCCGGCGCGCTGTTCGACACCGCCTCCGACGCCGAGCGGTTGATCCGGCGCCCCCAGGACCCGACCGACAACGCGGCCCCCTCGGGATGGACCGCCGCCGCCGGCGCCCTGCTCGGCTATGCCGCCCAGACCGGTGCCGAGCCCCATCGCACCGCCGCCGGGAAGGCCCTCGGGGTCGTCAAGGCGCTCGGTCCGCGGGTGCCGCGGTTCATCGGGTGGGGGCTCGCCGTCGCCGAGGCGCTGCTCGACGGGCCGCGGGAGGTCGCGGTCGTCGGGCCCGCGCTCGACGACCCGGGCACAAAGGCCCTGCACCGTACGGCACTTCTCGGCACCGCCCCCGGCGCCGTGGTCGCCGTCGGGGTGACGGGGAGTGACGAACTGCCGCTGCTCGCCGACCGGCCTCTCGTGGGCGGTGAACCGACCGCGTACGTCTGCCGTAACTTCACCTGTGACGCTCCGACGACCGACCCGGACCGGCTGCGCGCGGCGCTGAACGGCTGAAACGCCGTTACCCGGCAGCCATCCGGTGTTCGGATTCGCCCCTAAGTCTCCACACTCCTCCGAAACACACTATTTATGGGAGCAGATCCCTCTGTTCACAGTTCACCCATAACCTCTCCACAGTGATCACGGCGGATATGACCCATCGTCGTGGCAGGGGGTTTCGGGGATCTGGGGGGATCTGTTGCTGACGTCTGTCTTCATCGCCGCCGTCTCGCTCGCCTTGTTCTGGATGGCGGCGTTCACCCTGTGGTGGCAGATGCACGCGTGGCGCACGCCCGAGGTGCTCGCCTCCACCCGGTTCAGCAGACCGGACGGGGGCGAGCATGTGTCGTTCTCGCTGCTGCTGCCCGCGCGCCACGAACAGGCCGTGCTGGACCACACCATCCAGCGGCTGCTGGAGTCCAGCCACACCGACTTCGAGATCATCGTCATCGTCGGGCACGACGACCCGGAGACCACGGCAGTGGCCGAGAAGGCGGCGGCGCGTGACCCGCGCGTCCGCGTCGTCGTCGACACCCACGAGAAGAAGAACAAGCCGAAGGCCATGAACACGGCGCTGCCGCACTGCCGCGGCGACGTCGTCGGGGTCTTCGACGCCGAGGACCAGGTCCACCCCGAGCTCCTCGCCCATGTCGACCACGCCTTCAGGACCACCGGGGCCGACGTCGTCCAGGGCGGTGTGCAGCTCATCAACTTCCACTCCAGCTGGTACAGCCTGCGCAACTGCCTGGAGTATTTCTTCTGGTTCCGCTCCCGGCTGCACCTGCACGCGCAGAAGGGGTTCATCCCGCTCGGCGGCAACACCGTCTTCGTGCGGACCGGCACCCTCAAGGAGGCCGGGGGCTGGGATCCCGACTGTCTCGCCGAGGACTGCGACCTGGGCGTACGGCTCTCCAGCGTCGGCAAGAAGGTCGTCGTCGCCTACGACTCCGACATGGTGACCCGGGAGGAGACCCCCGGCTCGCTCATGTCGCTGCTCAAGCAGCGCACCCGCTGGAACCAGGGCTTCCTCCAGGTCTACCGGAAGAAGGACTGGAAGCAACTCCCCGGTCTCGGACAGCGGTTGCTCGCCCGCTACACCCTCATGACGCCGTTCCTCCAGGCCTTCTCCGGCGTCGTCATCCCGCTCAACGTGGCGATCGCGCTCTTCCTCGACGTGCCGGTCGGCGTCGCCTTCATCACCTTCCTGCCGGCCGTCACCGCACTGGTCACGTTCGTCTTCGAGATCGTCGGACTGCACGACTTCGGCAAGCAGTACGGCCTGCGCGTGCGCTCCGTCCACTACCTCAAGCTCGTCGTGGGCGGCCCCTTCTACCAGGTGCTCCTCGCCGGGGCCGCCGTCCGCGCCGTATGGCGTGAGCAACGCGGCCGGAACGACTGGGAGTTGACCACCCATGTCGGTGCGCATCTGAACCAGGCACCGGCGCTCCGAGAGGACGTCCCCGCGTGACCTCCACCCTTCCCGCGGTGACCGTTCCCCAGGTCCCCGCGCAGCGGCAGCCTGTGCCCGACGTGCGTCCGGCCGGCCGAACGGCCCCGTCGAAACGCCCCGACCTCCTCCTGTGCGGTGCGCTCCTCGTCGCGATCCTCACCGTCCAGGGCTGGAACATCGCCGACTACCCGACCCTCAGCGACGACGAGGGCACCTACCTCGCCCAGGCCTGGGCCGTCCAGGAGGGCAAGGGCCTGGCCCACTACACCTACTGGTACGACCACCCGCCGCTCGGCTGGATCCAGATAGCCGTGCTCACCTGGATCCCGAAGATGCTGAGCCCCGAGTCGATGACCGTCGGCTCGATGCGGGTGACGATGCTGCTGGTCAGCGCGGTCAGCGCGGCCCTCGTGTACGTCCTCGGGCGCCGGCTCGCCCTGCCGCGCTGGGCCGCCGGGCTCGGCATGGCCCTCTTCGGGCTCTCCCCGCTCTCCGTGGTCCTCCAGCGGGAGATCTTCCTCGACAACCTCGCGGTGATGTGGACGCTCCTCGCGTTCACCCTCGCCGCGTCCCCGAGCCGCCACCTCTGGCACCACTTCGGTGCGGGCGTCGCCGCCGCGACGGCCGTCCTCACCAAGGAGACGATGCTCGTCGTCCTGCCGGCGCTGCTGCTCACCATGTGGCGCCACAGCCACCGGGACACCCGCAAGTTCGCCCTCACCGGCGCCATCACGGCATGCACGCTGCTCGGTCTCGCGTACCCCCTGTTCGCCCTGCTCAAGGGCGAGTTGCTGCCCGGCGGCGGACACGTGTCGCTGTGGGACGGGGTCAAGTACCAGATGACCAGGCCCGGTTCGGGCTTCATCCTCGACCAGGGGTCCGGTTCCCACGGGGTGCTGCGGTCGTGGCTCTACTACGACCGTGTCCTGCCGCTGGGCGGTCTCGTCGGCGCCCTCCTGCTGCTGGCCACCTGGCGCTGGTCGGTCACCGCCCGGGCACTGGCCGGACCCGCGCTGACGGTCGCGATCCTCGCCGGGCTCGCCCTGCGCCCCAACGGCTATCTGCCCGCGATGTACGTCATCCAGGCGCTGCCGTTCCTCGCGCTCGTGCTGGCCGGGGGCACCGCCTCCGTCGCCCATGCCGTCCTGCGCAGAAGCCACCGGCTGCCCCGCGGCGGCCGGTACGCCCTCGCCGCCGTCCTCGCGATCGCCGCGGGCGCCTATGTCGTCCCGCGCTGGTACGACGGCGACCGCACCGCCGTCACCGCCGACGCCAACGCCCCCTACCAGGCCGCCTCCAAGTGGCTGGCGACCGAGGTGGAGCAGCCGGAGAGGACGCGGGTACTCGTGGACGACGCGCTCTGGCTGGACCTGGTGCACGCCGGGTACCGGCCCGGGCTCGGCGCCATCTGGTTCTACAAGGCCGACCTCGACCCGGCGGTGACCAAGACGATGCCGCACGGCTGGAAGGACCTCGACTACGTCGTCGCCTCCCCGACCGTGCGGCGCGACGCGGCGGACCTGCCCAATGTCAGGGCCGCCATCCAGCACTCGACGCCGGTCGCCGTCTTCGGCACCGGTGCGGACCGGATCGAGATCCGGCAGATCCAGACCGTCTCCGGAGGCGTTCGATGACCCACGAGTACACGACTCCCGTCCCGGCCGTACGGGTCACCGAGATCCCCGAGCCCGGCGCCGTCACCATCGTCGTACCGACGTACAACGAGTCCGCGAACATCCGCCAACTGCTCCGCCAGATCACCGAGTCGGTGCCGGCCAGACTCCCCTGCGAGGTCGTCTTCGTGGACGACTCCACCGACGACACCCCCGAGGTGATCCACGAGGCCGCCAAGGACTGTCCGTTCCCGGTGACCGTACTGCACCGCGACGAGCCGGTCGGCGGGCTCGGCGGGGCGGTCGTGGAGGGGATGAAGGCGGCCGGGTCGGACTGGGTCGTCGTGATGGACGGCGACTGCCAGCATCCGCCGTCCCTGGTCCCGGAGCTGGTCGCGACGGGGGAGCGGGCGAACGCCGGGCTCGTCGTCGCCTCCCGGTACATCAAGGGCGGCAGCCGCGCCGGGCTCGCGGGCAACTACCGCGTGGCCGTGTCCAGAGCGGCGACCTGGCTGACCAAGTCCCTCTTCCCGCGCCGGCTGCACGGCATCAGCGACCCGATGAGCGGCTTCTTCGCGATCCGCCGCAGCGACATCACGGCCGACGTCCTGAAGCCCCTCGGCTACAAGATCCTCCTCGAACTCGCCGTCCGCAGCCGCCCCCGCGCGGTCACCGAGGTGCCCTTCGTCTTCCAGGACCGCTACGCGGGCGAGTCCAAGTCCAGCGCCCAGGAGGGCCTGCGCTTCCTGCGTCACCTGGTCGGTCTGCGCACCGCCTCGCCGGTCGCCCGCATGGTCGGCTTCGGCCTGATCGGCGCGACCGGCTTCGTGCCCAACCTGCTCGGGCTGTACGCCCTCACCGTCCTCGGCATGCACTACGTACCGGCGGAGATCCTCGCCAACCAGCTCGGCGTCGCCTGGAACTTCCTGCTCATCGAGCACCTGCTGTTCCGCGATCGCCGCCGGCACCGGCGCTGGTGGGACCGCGCCGGCCGGTTCGCCCTGATCGCCAACGCCGACCTGGTGCTGCGCATCCCGCTGATCGCCCTGTTCGTCCACCGGTTCGGAATGGGCGCGCTGTCCGCCACCGCGCTCGCGCTGGTGACGACGTTCGTCCTGCGCTTCGCCGGGACCGAGGCGCTGGTCTACCTCCCGCGCAGAAACAGGAGCCGCACCGCATGAACCGAAGACGGAGAACCGCCCTTCTCGCAGTGGGCGCTCTGACCGCCGGCCTGCTCCTGACCGCCCCGCAGCCCGCCTCGGCCGCCAACCTCATCAAGAACCCCGGCTTCGAGACCGTCGGCACCGGCGGCATGCCGTACTGCTGGGAGAAGTCCGGCTGGGGCGACAACGACTTCACCTTCACCACCACGTCCGACGCCCACTCCGGCTCCAAGGCCATGAAGGTCGAGCTGACCCGCCGGACCGAGGGCGACCGCAAGGCGCTGATCACCGAGTCGGCGGAGTGCGCCCCCGTCGTCAGCGTGGGCAAGCAGTACGACCTGAACCTCTGGTACAAGTCGACCACCCCGGACGCGTCGGTCACCCTGTTCCGGCACGACACGACGGCCGGCTGGCAGTACTGGACAGATCTGAAGACCCTGCCGATCGCCGGCAGCTGGACCCAGGCGAGCGTGCGGACGCCCGAGGTCCCCACCGGCACCGACCGCATCACCTGGGGTGTCTCCGTCTACGGCACCGGATCCGCCACCACCGACGACTACACCATGGAGCAGGTCGCCGACCCCGTCCCCGCACCGCAGTGCACGGGCACCGCCGAGCAGTGCGCCAACGGCCGCTGGGACGTGCTGCCCACCCAGAACCCGGTGCGCTCCATGCACTCCGTCGTCCTCAACAACGGCAAGGTGCTGCTGATCGCGGGCTCCGGCAACAGCGAGGAGCAGTTCGACGCGGGCACCTTCACCTCGGCCGTGTACGACCCGGTCAAGGGCACGTACAAGGTGATCCCCACGCCCAAGGACATGTTCTGCTCCGGGCACGTCCAGCTCCAGGACGGCCGGGTGCTGGTGATGAGCGGGAACAAGGCGTACCCGGTCGCGGGCGGGCACGGCTACGAGGGGTTCAAGGACTCGTACATCTTCGATCCGGTCACCGAGACGTACAGCAAGACCAACGACATGAACGACGGCCACTGGTACCCGTCGGCGACGATCCTCGGCAACGGTGACGTCATCTCCTTCGGCGGGCTGCGCGAGGACTCCACCGGTTCGGTGACCGCCGAGCTGTGGTCGGACGCCGAGCAGAAGTGGCTGGAGCTCTGGAAGGTCAACCAGACCTGGTCGTACTGGGGTCTGTACCCGTCGATGATCCTGATGCAGGACGGCCGCCTCTTCTACTCGGGCAGCCATGTCTTCGGCAACAACATCCCGGGCACCGGCAGCGCGATCTACGACTACGACGCCAACACCGTCACCCAGGTCCCCGGGCTCCAGAACAAGGACCAGCGCGACCAGTCGGCGAGCGTGCTGCTGCCTCCCGCGCAGGACCAGAAGGTCCTCACGATCGGCGGCGGCAACATCGACTCCAACCCCGACGCCAACCGGCTGACCGACGTCATCGACCTCAAGCAGGCCAACCCCGCCTACACCGCCGGTCCGCCGCTCCCGCAGGGCACGGTCGACCTCGGCAACGGCAAGCAGGCCGAGACCGGCAACCAGGGCAAGATGTACGTCTCCGCCGTCCTGCTGCCCGACGGCAAGGTGCTGGAGACGGGCGGCGCGCTGCACAACCGCGCCGACCCGGTGTACGAGTCGTCGCTCTACGACCCGGCCACCGGCACCTTCGACCCGGTGGCCGCCGACCCCCAGGCGCGCGGCTACCACTCCTCGGCGTTCCTGCTGCCCGACGGCCGGGTGATGACGACCGGCGACAACCCGGGCAACGGCACCTGGAACCACAACGTGTCGATCTACACGCCGCCCTATCTCCTCAAGGGCCCGCGTCCGGCGATCACTTCGGTCATCGACACCGAGTGGACCTACGGCGACACCCAGCGGATCACCGTCGACCGGCCCATCGCCAAGGCCGAGTTGATCCGCCCGGCCGCGGTGACGCACTCCTCCGACCCGAACCAGCGGTTCGTCGATCTGCCGCTGTCGGTGGACGGCAACAACGTCGACCTCAATGTGACGAGCAATCCCGACCTGGCCCCGCCCGGCTGGTACATGCTCTTCGCGGTCGACGCCAACGGGGTGCCGTCGGTGGCCAAGTGGGTCCATCTGCAAGGGCCTTCGGCGCTCGGCGCGACGGACGCCTCGGCGCATGTGCACTCCTTCGCGGACTCACTCGAAGGCAAGGTCACCGAGCCCGGCGAGAAGCGCGCCTCGCAGAAGGTGCCGGTCACCGTCTCCGGCTGCGACCGGCACTACGGCTCGATCAACGTCTGTGTGCCGACCGACTTCCCGCCGAGCGTGAAGGCCACCACCAAGGCCCGCTGCGACTGGCTGAAGAAGAACGACTACGGCCGGCTCGAGGTCAACGGCAAGGACGACCCGCTGCGGCTCGACCGCGACGGGGACGGGATCGCCTGCGGGAAGGCCGACCTCAGGAAGCGTTAGGGAAGTCCGCCAGGGCGCGCGCCACGATGGCCTCCAGCTGTTCGTGGTGCGCGCCCTTCCAGTAGGCGCGCCCGCACTGGGTGCACTGCGCGAACACGTCGTACGACCGGTGTGTGCCGCCGGCCAGCTGGTCCGCCACCTCCTCCTTGGTGGCCTCCCTGAGCAGGCCGTTGCAGGCGGTGCAGCGCGTCCAGGGCCGTAGCTCGGGGCGGAACCGGTCGAGGATGTCGCGGAGCTGCTCCTCGGGACGGGTGCTGTAGACGTAGGCGCCGGACCACAGTTCGCGGCGGCGCAGCAGGCCCCGGTCGCGGCTGAGCATGACCCGCTGCTGGACGGCGGAGCGGGTGGCGAGCGCCGGGTCGCCGATGTCCGTCGACTCGTACGCCGTGTCCACGCCGAGCAGGCGCATCCGGCGGGCGAGGGTGCCGAGGTGGACGTCGAGGAGGAAGCGCAGCGGGGCGCCGGGCACCTGCTGGGGGCGCTCGACGTCCCGTACGGCCACGGAGTCGCCGGCGCTGGGGACGTACGACCTGGGCACCTCGCGGCCGTCCACGAGGAGGGTGCCGACCTCGGTCAGCGGGACGCCGAGGGACTCGACGACATGGCCGAGGGTCGAGACGCCGTCGGTGGTGACCGAGGTGGAGCCGTGGCGGCGTTCGTGCGGGACGAACAGGGCCAGCCTGGGGGCGAATTCGACGTGGATCTCCGGTCCGTTCACCCGGTCAGGATGCCACGGCCGGGTGCGGTGGCCTCGGGTGTTTTCCCGTGGTGCCTCAGGTGTTCTTCTTGGTGAGCCCGTGTTCCAGGACGTCCATCGCGCGGTCGAGGAGGTCGGCGAGGTCGTCCCGGAAGTCGTTCTCGGCCCAGTACTGGGTGATCTCCGCGAGCCCGGCGACCACGGACATCGTGTAGACCCGCACCTCCAGGCTGTCCACGTCCCGGCCGGTGCGTTCGGCGATGCCCTCGGCGAGCATGTGGGAGGCGACCGACATGCTCTCCATCATCCGGGAGCGCACCGTCGGGACCTGGGCCATCAGGTGCGCGCGGAGCCGGGTGACCTCGGGTTCCCGTTCGTGGCCGAGGCGCAGGGCCTTGTGCATGATGTGCCGCACGGAGTCCGCCCACGGCTCGTCCTTCGGCCGGGCACGCAGCTCCTCCAGGATGAGGGCGTCGTGCTCGTCGGTGAGCACGATGTCCTCCTTGGTGGGGAAGTAGCGGAAGACCGTGGACGGCGACACCTCGGCGCGGTCGGCGATCTGCTCGATCGTGGTGGCGTCGTAGCCCTGCTCCTCGATGAGCGCGTACGTCGCGTCGCGGATCGCCGTCCGGGTCTTGATCTTCTTCCGCTCACGGAGTCCCAGCTGGGGGACGTCCGTGGGCGGAGAGGTGCGTGCGGGTGTCATGGACGTCATTGTCGGGCATCTGCCGGCTCGGGAGCCATGTCCGGGGTGGCCGCGGGCTCGCTCGGGCGGGGTGTGCCCGGCAGGAACGCCGCCGCCAGCAGGGCGGCGACGAGGGCCGCGGCCCCGCAGACCAGCAGGACGAGGCCCATGCCGTGGACGTAGGCGTGGTCGGCGGAGGCGATCAGGTCGGCGGAACCGGTCTGCTGGGCGACCACATGGGCGGCGACCACGGAGTTCTCGGCGGTGGCGGCGGCCTGCGCGGGCAGCCCGGTGACGTCGAGCCGGTCCTGGAAGGCGGCGGCGAGCAGACTGCCGAGCAGGGCGATACCGATGGCGCCGCCCACCTGACGCAGGGTCAGCAGCAGCCCGGAGCCGCTGCCGGCGCGGTCGCGGGGGAGGGTGCCCAGGGCGCTGTTCATGGCGGGGATGAGGGCGAGACCGAAGCCGAGACCGGTGACGGAGAGCCACAGCGCGGTGAAGCCGTAGCCGGAGTCGATCGTCGTACGGCTGCCGAGGAACGCGGCGAAGGCGAGCACCACCAGGCCGCCGCTCACCGTGGCGCGGGCGCCGAAGCGGGCGACGATCTGCGGGGCGAGCCGGGAGGAGACGAGCAGACCGCCCATCATCGGCAGCAGCCGTACGCCGGTGCCGAGGGCGTCGTTGCCGAGGACGGCCTGGAGGTAGGGCGGCAGCACGAACAGCAGGCCGGACAGGATGAACATCACCAGGGTCGCGGCGATGGTGTTGAAGAGGAAGCCGCGGTGGCTCAGGAGGCTCATGTCGAGCATGGGGCGCTCGACCCGCCGCTCCCGCACCACCAGCGCGGCGATCAGGACCGTGGCCGCGGCGAACACGGCCAGGACCAGCGGGTCGCCCCAGCCCCGGGCGGGTGCCTCGATGATCGCGTAGATCAGGGCGCCGAGGCCGGTCGCGGTGAGGGCGGTGGAGACGGCGTCGACCTTGGGGGAGGCGGGGTCGCGGGTCTCGGGGAGCAGGAAGAGGCACGCGGCGATGCCGATCGCGGCCATCGGGACGTTGACGAGGAAGACCGAGCCCCACCAGAAGTGGTTCAGCAGCCAGCCGCCGATGATCGGGCCGAGCGGCAGGCCGAGCGCGGAGGCGGCGGAGATGATGCCGACGGCCTTGGTGCGCTCGTCGGAGCCGAAGAGCGAGGGCAGTACGGAGAGCGCGAGCGGGGTGACGAGGGCGCCGCCGACGCCCATCAGGGCACGGGCCGCGACCACCGCGTTCACGTCGCCGGCCAGGGCGCCGAGGGCCGAGCCGGCCAGGAAGACGCCCAGTCCGACGATCAGCATCCGGCGGCGGCCGAACCGGTCGCCGAGGAGTCCGGCGGGGAGCATCAGCGCCGCGAAGACGACGACGTACGCGTCCGCCATCCACTGCTGCTGGCCCGTGCTCGCGCCGAGGTCGGCGGCCATCGTCGGGAGGGCCACGTTGAGGATCGTCATGTCGAAGCCGAGCGTGAGCATGCTCGCGACCAGGGCGCCGAGGGCCCACCAGCGTCGGGGATCAGGAGTGAAAGTTTCCATGAAATGAGAGTAGCTCTCAAAAGATGGGTTCTGTCAATTGGTTAGGACGGTCAATCGGTTCGGGCACGCAAAAAGGCCACGGCGTGAAGCCGTGGCCTTGGAGGGGTGGGGAGGGTTACGCGTGCTGGTACGCCACCAGTGAGATCCCGACGTAGTGGACGATGAACGCCGCCAGCGTGAGCGAGTGGAAGACCTCGTGGAAGCCGAAGAAGCGCGGGGAGGGGTCGGGGCGCTTGAGGCCGTAGATCACGCCGCCCGCGCTGTAGAGCAGGCCGCCGACGATCACCAGGACCAGGACCGCGATGCCGCCGGTGCGCATGAAGTCGGGCAGGAAGAAGACCGCGGCCCAGCCCATCGCGATGTAGCAGGGGGTGTAGAGCCAGCGCGGAGCGCCCACCCAGAAGACACGGAAGACGATTCCGGCCAGGGCGGCACCCCAGATGCCCCACAGCAGCCACTGCCCCTTCGCGCCGGGCAGGAGCAGCATGGTCAGCGGGGTGTAGGTGCCCGCGATGATCAGGAAGATGTTGGCGTGATCCAGTCTGCGCAGGACGCCGTCCATGCGCGGGCTCCAGTTGCCCCGGTGGTACAGGGCGCTGACGCCGAACAGCAGGCAGGCGGTCAGGGCGAAGATCCCGCAGGCGATACGGCCCCGCGTCGAGTCCGCGAGGGCGGTGAGCACCAGGCCCGAGATGAGCACGGCCGGGAACATGCCGAGATGCAGCCAGCCCCGGAGCTTGGGCTTGATCTCTTGCGGCAGGGAGAGCGCCACGGGGTGACGGCCGGCGGCCGGCGAGTCCAGAGGCGCGTCGGAGGCGGACGCAGTCATGCACCGCATCGTACCTACGGAACCGTAGGTTGCGGATGGGTGCGAGCCCCGGAAGGGCCGAGAGTGGCCATCATCTCACGGCAGTTGACGCCGTGAGGGTGTGGTCAAGGAAGCGTCAAGCGAACCCAAAGTGCACGGTTGGCAACACTCCGACACGTGGCAATCCTCACTCCGCTCAAGTGTGAGGCCTTCTGGACAGATGGGCACTCGCGACGGATGATCAGATGAGTGCGGTCGGCACCGGATGAGCGCCAGGTCACCACCGAGAAGCATCCGGGCCGCAGCCCCCACGGGGCCTCCAAACAAAAAATCCCTCATTTAGGAGCAATCGTGGCGCGCGACATCGCGGCTCCCCCCGTCATCCCCACCCAGCACAAGGAACTGGTCTCGTGGGTGAACGAGATCGCAGAACTGACGCAGCCGGACAGCGTGGTCTGGTGTGACGGATCAGAGGCCGAGTACGAGCGCCTGTGCGAGGAGCTCGTCGAGAAGGGCACCTTCAAGAAGCTCGACCCGATCAAGCGCCCGAACTCCTACTACGCGGCCTCCGACCCGACCGACGTCGCGCGCGTCGAGGACCGCACCTTCATCTGCTCCGAGAAGGAAGAGGACGCCGGCCCCACCAACCACTGGAAGGCCCCCGCCGAGATGCGGGAGATCTTCGCCGGCGAGCAGGGCGTCTTCCGCGGCTCCATGAGGGGCCGGACGATGTACGTCGTCCCGTTCTGCATGGGCCCCCTCGGCTCGGACCTCTCCGCCATCGGCGTCGAGATCACCGACTCGGCCTACGTCGCCGTCTCCATGCGCACCATGACCCGGATGGGGCAGCCGGTCCTGGACGAGCTCGGCTCCGACGGCTTCTTCGTGAAGGCCGTCCACACCCTCGGCGCCCCCCTCGCGGAGGGCGAGGCGGACGTCCCGTGGCCGTGCAACTCCACCAAGTACATCTCGCACTTCCCCGAGAGCCGCGAGATCTGGTCCTACGGCTCCGGCTACGGCGGCAACGCCCTGCTCGGCAAGAAGTGCTACGCCCTGCGCATCGCGTCGGTGATGGCCCGCGACGAGGGCTGGCTCGCCGAGCACATGCTGATCCTCAAGCTCACACCCCCGCAGGGTGAGTCGAAGTACGTCGCCGCCGCCTTCCCGAGCGCCTGCGGCAAGACCAACCTCGCCATGCTGGAGCCCACGATCTCCGGCTGGACCGTCGAGACGATCGGCGACGACATCGCCTGGATGCGGTTCGGCGCGGACGGCCGCCTCTACGCCATCAACCCCGAGGCCGGCTTCTTCGGCGTCGCGCCCGGCACCGGTGAGCACACCAACGCCAACGCGATGAAGACCCTGTGGGGCAACTCCGTCTTCACCAACGTCGCCCTCACCGACGACAACGACATCTGGTGGGAGGGCATGACGGAGGAGACCCCGGCCCACCTCACCGACTGGAAGGGCAACGACTGGACCCCGGAGTCCGCCCGCGAAGCAAATGGATACCGTCCGGCCGCCCACCCCAACGCCCGCTTCACCACCCCCGCCGCCCAGTGCCCGATCATCGCGCCCGAGTGGGAGGACCCCAAGGGCGTGCCGATCTCGGCGATCCTCTTCGGCGGACGGCGCGCCACCGCCGTACCGCTGGTGACGGAGTCCTTCGACTGGAACCACGGTGTGTTCCTGGGCGCCAACGTGGCCTCCGAGAAGACCGCGGCCGCCGAGGGCAAGGTCGGCGAGCTGCGCCGCGACCCCTTCGCCATGCTGCCGTTCTGCGGCTACAACATGGGCGACTACATGGGGCACTGGATCGACGTCGCCAAGGACAAGGACCAGTCGAAGCTCCCGAAGATCTACTACGTCAACTGGTTCCGCAAGAACGACGAGGGCAAGTTCGTCTGGCCCGGCTTCGGCGAGAACAGCCGTGTCCTGAAGTGGATCGTCGAGCGTCTCGACGGCAGGGCCGAGGGCGTCGAGACCCCCATCGGCGTGCTGCCGGCCAAGGGCGCGCTGGACACCAAGGGCCTCGAACTCTCCGAGTCCGACCTGGACTTCCTCCTCACCGTCGACAAGGAGGTCTGGCGCGAGGAGGCCGCCCTGGTCCCCGAGCACCTCAACACCTTCGGCGAGCACACCCCGAAGGAACTGTGGGACGAGTACCGGGCGCTGGTGCAGCGCCTGGGCTGAGGCCCGCACCGAAGACTCCGCGGCCGGCCCGGATGTTGCCCTGACCAGTGATCGTCACGGCCGGCCGCGGTGACAGCCGACGAGGTTCCGTACAACGGCGTGCGGGGCTTGAGGCCTGTCGCCGGTCTCCCGTCCGCCCCGACGGGAGACCGACGACAGGCCTTCGTCTTTTTCCTCATCACCTCTGTGCGGACGGGGATTTCGCGGGACACTCGGGACATCCTGCAACGAACCCCGAAATGAGGTGAGCGGGGTGCGCACACCGGTCAGCGATCCCTTGAAGGTGGGGCCCTACCGCATCGTCGGACGGCTCGGCTCCGGCGGCATGGGCTGGGTGTATCTCGGACGGTCGCCCGCCGGGCGCGAGGTGGCGGTGAAGGTGGTGCGCCCGGAGTTGGCGGCCGAGCCCGAGTTCCGGGAACGCTTCGCGCGCGAGGTCGCCGCCGCCCGGGTCGTCAGTGGTGCCTACACCGCGGCGGTGATCGACGCCGACACCGAGGCCGAACTGCCCTGGCTGGCCACGATGTACGTCCCCGGCCCCTCGCTCGCCGAGGCGGTCCGCACGGACGGGCCGCTGCCCGAGGACCAGGTACGCCGGCTCGGCGCGTTCCTCGTCGAGGCGCTCCAGGCCGTGCACGCGGCCGGAGTCGTGCACCGCGACCTCAAGCCGTCCAACGTGCTCCTCGCCTCCGACGGGCCGCGCGTCATCGACTTCGGGATCTCCCGCGTCGACGGGGCGCCCGGCCTCACCAAGGTCGGACTCATCGTCGGCACCCCGCCGTTCATGTCCCCCGAGCAGATGAAGGGGGCGCGGGTCGGGCCGGAGAGCGATGTGTTCTCCCTCGGCGGAGTGCTGGTGTACGCGCTGTCGGGCCGCCCGCCGCACGGGGCGGGGGAATCGGTGCGCTACCAGGTCGTCTTCGGCGACCCCGACCTCGACGGCGTACCCCCTGCCCTGCGTCCGCTGATAGCGCGCTGCCTCGCCAAGCGGCCCGAGGAGAGGCCCCGGCTCGACGACCTGCTGGCCGAACTGGTGGAGGAGGCCCAGCCGGCACCCTCGTGGCCGCCGCCCAAGGTGCGGCAGACGATCGAGGTCCGACTGGACGAGCTGGCCGCGCGCCGCGCCGCCGGTACGAGCGTGTCCGTGCCCTCCTGTCTGATGCTGCACGCCCAGGCACTGCTGGACGCGGGACTGACCGACGCGATGGTCGCCCGGGCGGTGGGCCGTGGCACCGTCTGAACCCTCGGCCGGCCCGGCTCATGAAATCGGCACGCACTGGCGGCAGTTGGTGCGGAACTGGGGAGCCGGCCGGAATTTCCACGCCGTGACCGACACCGATTCCGTGTCCCTGAAATTCGACCTCGAGGACACGGGACGCACGCTCACGGTCAGATTCATGACCACCAAGCGGCTGCTCGTCGCCTTTGTCACGGACGGGAATTTCCTGCGCCATGACCAACTGGCGGTCGCCGCGGCGGCGTCGAACGCGTGGAATACCGAACAGTTGAATCCCATGCTCTCCGTGTGGGACGTGCGGGGGCCACGGCCGTGTCTCGCAGGGGTGTGCGATCTGCCGCTGACCTGCCGGGTCACCCAAGCGGACTTCGATGCTTTGGCCAGTGATTGGGTGGAACGGGCGCGGCAGATGTTCACCCGTTGTCATGAGGTGTTCCAGTTGTAGAAGAGAAACGCGTGATTGCGTAAAACCCTTTCCGGGGCAGGTCTGTTGGCTCCACTATGGGCGAGGGTCTTTTTCGGGCCACGGGGGTGTCCATGGGGCGAGTGTTGCGGTTCACCATGCTTGTAGGGATTCTTGTCGCCCTGCTGCCGTCAATTCCCGCGGCGGCGATCGACGACGCGTGCAAGGGCGGCTTCTCGGCCGCGCTGGAGTGCTGGACGAAGCGGCTCGGCGACCGGCCCGTCACCCTCGTCCTCGACCGCGCGCTGCGGCTCGACGGCACTGACGACACCCGCGCGAAGATCATCGGCGAGATCGCCAAGCACCGCGACCGGCTGGCGGTCCAGGTGCCAGCCGGCGTCTCCACCGGCGAAGGCGGCACCGTGCTGCTCGTCCTGGCGGACCCGGAACGCCGGCTCGTCGACCCGGACGCCAGGATCGACCGGCTCTCGGCGAGCACGCGCAAAGAGCTGAACGACGTCGACGTCTGCACGGCGGCCCGGAAGAAGCTCTGCGACGACCTGGCCGCCTCGGGGAAGGCGACGGACCCCGTGGCCGGCGAGGAGCTGATCTTCAACAACCAGGTCACCGAGCACCGCGCCAACGTCGCAGGCTCCTCCGAGAACGGGCGCGACGGCCTCGACCGGTGGCTCCTCCCCGGTACCGCCACCGTCCTCGCCCTCCTCCTCGCCGCCTTCGTCCTCCTCGTACGCCGCACCCGCACGGACCCCGCCCCCGCCTCCGGCCCGGCGCCCGCCGCCCGCGGCGCCGACGAGCCCACCCGCGCCCTGCGCGTCGGCCCGGCCCGGCCCGGTCGGCACCGTGCTCCGAGCGGGCCCACCCGGCCCGCCGTCGTCCGCACCGACCTGCACCCGCAGGGCTACGTCGAACTCGACCGCGTCCTGTACCGGGCCGTGTGGGCGGATCCCGGGCAGGCGCCGCCCGCGCCCGGCTCGCGCGTCGACGTCACCGACGGACCGGAGCCGGACTCCGACGTTCTGCATGCCTTTCCGCCCGCCGCCGGGCGCCACGCCCACGCCCGTTAGTCGTACCGCTCCACCAGGAGAAGCCCATGTCCAGCGAATACCCGCCCACGCTGCCGGCGGAGTACGCCGACATCGAGTTCGAGAACAACGCTCAGCGGCTACCGCTGGTGCTGTGCCTCGACACGTCCAGCTCCATGGCGGGGGCGCCGATCCAGACGCTCAACAACGCGCTCGTGGAGTGGACACGTGAACTGCACGACGACGTGGCCCTCAGCTACAGCGTCGAGGTCGCCGTCGTCACCTTCGGCGGACAGGGCGTCGCCGCCTGGCGCGGTCCGCAACCCCTCGCCCCCGGCGCCCCCGTGAGCCCCTTCGTGCCCGCGCACATGTTCCGCCCGCCGCAGCTCGGCGCCGCGGGCGTGACGCTGATGACGGAGGCACTGGAGCTGTCGATGCACATCGTCGCCGCCCGCAAGGCCGAACTGCGCGCCTCCGGACTCCAGTACTACCGCCCGCAGATCTGCCTGGTCACCGACGGCATCCCGACCGACGCCACCGGCCGCCGCACCGACTCCTGGCACCGGCTGGTCCCCGTGCTCGCCGAGGAACAGCAGGCCCGCCGCTTCCGGCTGTACGCGATCGGCGTCGGCGGCATCACCGACACCGGCGAGCAGGTCCTGCGGGCGTTCGCCCCGAAGTTCAACGCCACCATCCACGGCTTCCCGTTCCGCGAACTGCTCCAGATGATGTCCGCCAGCGCCAACGCCGAACAGAAGGGCGCCGGCGACGAGGTCTTCGAGAAGATCTTCAGCCAGTTCAAGACCCAGCGCCCCGCCTGGGAGAGCTGAGCGATGGGCCGGGCCGACTGGCGGATCCACGGCATGAGCGTCGAGGGCTACCGGCACCGCCGGGACGGTCTGCCCTGCCAGGACGCCTGCGCCCACGTCACGGAGGGACCGGTCGCCGTGCTCGCCGTCGCGGACGGCGCCGGCAGCCGGCCGCGCTCCGACGAGGGCTCGCGGCTCGCCGTGAAGCTGGCCGCCGAACACTTGGTACGACGGGCCGGCGAGGCCGTCCACAGTCCGCCCGGCAAGGCCGTGCACGACCTGCTCGCGGACGCCTTCCACGAGATCACCATGGCGTTCCTGGACACCACGGGCGCGGCGGCCGCCGACTTCGCGACCACCCTCACCGTCGTCGTGCTGGCCCCGGACTGGCTCGGCCATCTCACCGTCGGCGACGGTTTCGTCGTCCTGCGCGCCGGAGCCGAGGACGGCGAACCGCAGTTCCATGTGCTGCCGCAGGCCGCGGACGCCAGCGAGTACAGCAACGAGACGGTCTTCCTCACCTCGCCCGACGCGGCCCGCTGGATGCGCACCGACTGCGTGTGCGACCCGGGCATCGACGGCGTCCTGCTCTCCACCGACGGGCTCGCCCAGGCCGCCCTCTCCCGCACCGGCGGCGGCACCCCGGCTCCCAACGCCTCCTTCGCCGACGCCGTCTTCCGCTCCCTCGACGGCCCCGGCCCGGTGTCCGACTCCGCGCACGACAACCTGGCCGCACTGCTCAGGTCGGACCGGCTGACCGCGCTCAACGCCGACGACAAGACACTGCTGCGAGCCGTGCGCAAGGCGCGGCCATGAGCGGCCGCGTCGTCCACCTGGACGGGAAACCGGTCGTCCTCGCCGAGCAGCCCCTCAAGGGCGGCGGACAGGCGGCCGTCTTCCCCGTCGAGGGCGACCACGGAACCGTCGTCAAGCTCTACCGCGACCCGCCGGGCCCCGACCAGGAGCGCCGACTGGCCCGCATGCTGACCATGTCCCCCCTCGCGGCCCGCCCCACCGACCGCTCCCAGCCGCCCGAACTGGCCTGGCCCACCGCGATGGCCCGCAGCCCCGAGGGCGCGTTCCTCGGCTACGCCATGCACCGGTTCGGCGAGCCCGAACACGTCCAGCTGGTCGGGCTGTTCACCCGCGCCCAGCGCCTGAGGCTCTTCCCCCAGGCGGACTGGCGCTTCCTGGTCGGTGTCTCCTGGAACCTCGCCTTCATGACCGCGCGCATGCACCACGACCACCTCGTCATCGGCGACTTCTCCAGCAGCAACGTCGTCGTCGACGCCAACGGCTTCGTGACCTTCCTCGACTGCGACTCCATCGCCTTCACCGACCCGGTGACGGGCGAGCCGTTCCCGTGCCTGATGCACACCACGGACTACTCCGCCCCGGAACGCCAGGCGGGCGGCCCCGCCACCCGCTCCAGCGACGACTTCGCCCTCGCCGTCCTCGTCTACCAGCTCCTCACCGCCGGCAACCACCCCTTCGGGGGCGTCCCGCACGAGAGCACCTCCGAATCGACCGTCAAGGACAACATCGCCGCCAGCTGCTCCTACGTCGTCCGCCCCGAGCAGGTCGTCATCCCGCGCGGCACCATCGACCCGTCCGTCCTCCCGCCCGACCTGCTCACCCTCTCCCGCGCCGCCTTCGGCCCCGGCGTCCACGCCCCCGCCGCCCGCCCGCCGGCCGAGGCATGGCTGCGCGCCCTCGACCGGCAGCGCGCACAGATACGGGTGTGCCAGGCGCGGCCGCTGCACGCGTACGGCGCCCATCTGCCGGACTGCCCGTGGTGCGTACGGGCGGTCCAGACCGGCCACGACGTGTTCAACGGCCCTCGGCCGCTGCCGCTGCCGCCCCCGCCACCGGTGCTGCCGCAGGAGGTGCCGGCGGGTACCGGGTCCGGTGCGCTGAAGGTGGTGTACCTGCTGATCGCCCTGGTGGTGTTCATCGTGATCGTGGCCATCGCCCTGGAGAGCGGAGGCTAGTTCGCCCGGTCCTCCAGATAGCGCGTGTGCGACTCCTGCCGCCGCGCCTCCGTCTCGCGCAGCGCCGCCGCCAGCCCCTCGGCCTCCTCCTGGAGGAGCGTGAGCTGCCGCTCCAGGTGCCGCTCCGGCGCCTCCTGGCCCGGGGCGAGACGCGTCCACCACCGGGTGCGTACGAAGGTGTCGACGGCCTCGGGAACGTCCTGCCGTACCGCCCGGGAGAGCGTGTGCACGCCCTCCGGATCGTGCGCGAGGAGCTCTGCCGACCAGCCGGGATCGAGCAACGCGCCCAGCAGCCCGGTGAGTTCGGTGAGCCGGCCGGCCGCGGCGGGCGGCAGCTCGGTCTCCGCCAGATACGCCTGGAGGGTCTCGAAGTCACCGCGCAGGGCGTCCAGCCGGGCGGAGGCGTCCGGGAAGTCCGGCAGCGGTGGCCGTTCCGGCGGGGCGATCAGCGCGCCCGCGCCGTACAGCCCCACGACGACCACGGGCCAGTACGGGCCCGCCACCCCCGCGAAGGTCAGCCCCAGTCCGGCGATCCCGCACACGCTGCCCGTGATGTTCTTCCGGGACTCGAGGTACTCACTGATAGCCACGGATCTCCTCGAAGGCGCCGTCCAGCGAGCCCTGCCGGGCGTCGAAGAGACGGCCGCCGGTCAGCTCGGCGATGTGCTCCAGCTCCCCCCGGTCGGAGTCGCCGAAGAGGATGGGGAAGACGGGGATCTCCCGCTGCGCGGGGTCGAGCAGCGCGTGGAACCCCTCGAACTGCGCCGCGGTGCTGCCCGCCGTGTTCTCGCCGTCCGTCATCAGCACGATCGACGTGAACATGTCCCGGTCGGCCCGGAGTTCGTCGTACGCCTTCTCCAGCGAGGTGTAGATCGCGGTGTCCCCCTCGGCGGTGAGCGTGCCGATGTCCGCACGGACGTCAGCTACGCCCGACCGGGGATCCGGACCCATCGCATGCCGCCGCACCTCCTTCACCTGCGACCCGAACGGCATCAGGGTGACCTCCTCGCGGCCCCGGAACCGGCCGCTGACGCCGGTGAGCGCCTTCTTCAGCTGCGCCAGCCGATCGCCCTTCATTGAGCCGGAGGTGTCGAGGACGTACACGGTCTGCGAGGGACGGCGCAGCTCGTTGTCGTAGGAGTCGAGCAGTCCGTCGGCGACCGACCGGCTGCCCGGGAAGGGCAGTTCGCGCCGCCGGCTCTCGTCGAGGCCGGACGCGGGCGCCACCGAGGCGACGACCGGGCGGCGATGGGTGCGCTCGGTGATCTCGCGCTGCACCTTCGGTGTGCGCAGGGCATCCGCCAGCCGGCGGACGTCGTCCCGCCGCGCGGCATCGGCCGAGGCGAGCGTGGAGAGCGGGTAGTCGGCGGTCACGACGCCGTCGCGGGGGCGGATCACGGTCAGGCCCGGGATGCCCTTCAGGACGGACTCGTAGTTGATGAGCGCGTCGACGTTCCCGCGCCTCTTGTACGCCGATGCCAGCCAGCCCGACGACCCGGAGGTCAGCTTCTGCCCCCGGAAGAACTCCTTCAGCCGGGGCGCCGCCTTCTCGACATCCGCGTCGGTGAGGGCGGACTGGGCCCCGGAGAGCGCCGACGCCACGGAGATCAGCGCGGAGAAACCGGAGTTGGAGGAGGCCGGGTCGGTCATGCCGTACGTCAGTCCGTCGTCCCGCACGGCCTGCGCGACCCGTGCCCACGTGACGTCGTCGGGCTTCCCGCCCAGCTTCCGCAGGGCGGCCGGCCGTACGCCGAGGGCGACCGGGCTGGACATGACCGGGGTCTCCGACACCACCCTGCGGGCGGCCTCCGGACGCAGCCGCAGAGAGTCGTTGGAGGACAGCCACACGGCCTGGTACCGCTGGTCGGCCTCGCCCTTGGCGAGCACGTCCGCGGCTTCCAGGGTGCCCATGTAGAACAGCCGGACGTCGACACCGATGTCCGCGCCAACCCGTTCGACGATCGGTTCCATGTCGCGCAGTTCACTGGAGGCGAGGATCCAGAGGTGGCCGTCCGCCCGCTTCGTCTCCTTCTCGGCCGTACAGCCCGCCCCCGCGAGCAGGGCGGCCACGGCGAGGACGAGGGCCAGTGCCCGTCTCATCCGAGCCCTCCTTCCTGCGCGCCCCGCGACCGGCTGCGCTCCAGGTACGCGGAGGCGTGCTGGAGTTCGGCGGTCAGGGACTCCACGGTCGACGCCATCACCTCGGTCGCCTGCACCTTGTAGGTGTCGATGGCGTCCAGGGTCCGGTAGATCTGCTGGAACGCCGACCGCAGCGTCTCCGCGCCGACGGCCGGGTCGGCGGCGATGCGCTGGATCTCCCCGCTCTGCGTGGCGAGCATCTCCGCGTTGCCCCGGATGAGGTCCTCGGTCGTGCCGCGCAACGCGTTGACCTGCTCGACGACCTTCTTCTGGTGGTCGAGCGCGGAGGCCAGCATCACGGAGATCCGCAGCGCCGACACCGTGGTCGTGGCCGCCCGGTCGACGCCCTTGATCAGCTCCTCGTTGTTGCGGCGTACGACGTCCATGGCGAGGTAGCCCTGGGCGCACACCGCGAGCTGGGTGAGCAGGTCCTGGTGCTTCTGCCGGACCGGGAAGAGCACGTCGGCGCGGAGCGAGTCGGCCGCCTCGGGGTCGCCGACCGCGGCGATGTGCCGCTCGACGGCCGTGTCCAGGGCCTCGGTGAGGACGACGTACTCCTGGAGCTTGCCCATGCTCTCCCACAGCCGGACCCGCTCGGTCTGCAACGCGGCGTTGTCCCGGCGCAGTTCGTCCTGCCCGCCGCGCAGCGAGCCCACGATCCTGTTGAGGGTCCCCTGCGCGGAGGAGTACTTGGCGATGTGGTCGCGCACCTTGTTGCCCCCGGGCAGCCGGGACAGGAACTTCCGCCCCTTGGCGGCCGGGAGGTCCCGCGGGTCCAGGTCCTCCACCACCCGTCGCAGTTCCACGAGCGAGCCCGCGACCTGCGACTGGGCATCCCCGCCGGTGTCGGGCAGGCTGCGGATGGTCCGCTCCAGCATCCGGTTGGACTGCGCGGCCGCGGTACGCATCTCGCCGGCGCCGAGCCCGGTGATCTCACCGACCTTGCCCGCGAACTCGGGCGAGCGGGCGTCGAGGGCGGCGAGCCCCGCGACATAGTCGGCCGCCTTCTGCGCCATGCCGGCGCGGACGCTCTCGTCGACGGGGACGAGCCCGCCGGCCTTCTCCCGCGGCACGGGTGCCACGGCCTCGGGCGGGGTGAGCGTGAAGACGTCGTCCCCGCTGAGGGTGTGCTGCCGACTGCTGTGCTGACTGGTGTTGCCGAAGCCGCTCATACGATCCCCCCGTTCATCCACGCGCCCGTCGCGCCAGCTCGTGCAGCACCGCGGAGGTGGGCACGGGCGCCTGGCGGACGCCGGTCAGTTGCTCCTTGAGATAGGTGCCGGCCGAGGTGAACCCGGCGGCCGCGCCCTGCGGACGGAACCCGTGCCGGACCTCCAGCTCGCGCAACCCCGGCTCCGAGGAGAGGAGTTCGGCGAGCGCCCGGCCGTTCTCGGTCAGCGGTACGACGGTGTGGTCGCTGTTGACCGTGGTGTCCGGGTAGAGGACGACCAGGTCGTCCGGCCGCTGCCCGTCCGTCAGGAGCGAGGCGACCTGCGACTCGTAGACGAGGACGAGCGGGTTGCCGGCCCCGCTGACGAAGTCCCGGAACGCCGCGTCCGTGCTGGTCTGCTGGGCGCCCTGCACACTGATCAGCTTGCGCAGCAGGGGAGTCGCCCTCCCGACCTCGGCGTCGCTCGCGACGACCTTGCCGCCGTTGCCGACATAGGAGGCGGCGGCCAGATAGAGGGCGCCGGAGTTGGAGGACTCCGGGTCGGTGCTGGCGAGGTAGAGCGTGCCGCTCAACTCGCCGTACTTCGCGGCCCCCTTGAGCTGCTGCCAGGTGCGGTCCTCGCGGGCCGCGTCGAGATAGGCGGCCATCCTGAGCGTGCCGCGGTGTTCGGCGTCCAGCGTGGCGAGCCCGTTGCCCGCGAGCACCTCGGCGGCGCTCTTGTGCGCCACGACGACGAGGGGCGAGTAGAAGGGGCGGGGGAGTGTCCCCGCCACCTTGTACTTCGCGGCGAGTTCGACGGCCGGCGCCTGACTGGAGGGTAGGGCGAAGTCGTACCCCTCGAGGTCGAGCCCTTCCATGGCCCAGGACCCGGAGGTCTCGGCCTTCACGGTGAACCCCTTGGCGGCCAGGGCCTTCACCACATCAGGATCGGCGAAGAACTCCGCCTTCTCCGATCCGATCACTCCTCGCACGGTCTTCGTTGCCGTGCTCTTGTCCCCGCTGTCCCGGCCCGCTGCGACGGCTGCCACCACTCCGCCGATCAGCAACACCGCGAGGACGATTCCGATGATTCGTCTCACACAGGCAGACTGCTCCCGGAACCCAACATTCCCCGGCGGAGGGCATGAACGGGAGGTGTCATACCCACCCCAGTACTGCAACGCGCCCCAAAGCGGCGCGGGGAACTGCGCGAGCAACCACGAACAACCCGCAGCCGCAAGACGACACGAACCCCTACGGCGAAACGCACTGTGTGTGGCACCCGGTCCGCGCGTCTCTGTAGGTGCACGCGGACCGGGGCCGTTCCGGGGATCAGCCGGCCGCGGTCAACTCACGCGGCTCAGCCAGCGCAGCGGCATGCGCATCCATGCGTTCCGCGGCCAGAATCGCCGCCGCCGTGTCCGCACGCGATGCCGCCACCACCAGCGCCCGCCCCGCCAGGGCGTGCGCCCGCCGGTGCAGAGACATGAGCCGACCGTCGCCCCCGCCGGAGGCGCGGGCCGGCGCGCTGCCGCTCCGCAGCCGCGTCACCTGCTCGGCCAGCCGCTCCGCGGCCACGTCGAGGTCGGCCGAGGGCGAAGCCGCACGCAGTTCGTCCGTCACCGCCAGCAGGGCCGCCAGATGCCCCGCGAGCTGGAACTCCAGCTCCTCCTCGCGGGTCCGGTGCGGAAAGTCGGACGGGGCGGCGGCCATCGTGCTGTGGACCGACTTGGCGCGGATCGGTTCGTACATGGGATGGCCTCCTGTGCTGTCAGGAAAACATCCTAGCTTAGATTCAGTCTAAAGTTGAGCGACGGCACGGATTCACCTACGGCTGGCTGTAGCCGTCCAGGAAGTTCCCGATCCGCGTCACCGCGTCCCGCAGATCACGGGCGGTCGGCAGCGTCACGACCCGGAAGTGATCGGGCTCGCTCCAGTTGAAGCCGGTGCCCTGGACGACCATGATCTTCTCGCGCCGCAGCAGGTCGAGGACCATCTGCCGGTCGTCCTTGATCTTGAAGACCTTGGGGTCGAGCCGCGGGAACAGATAGAGCGCGCCCTTCGGCTTCACACAGCTCACGCCCGGGATCTGGGTCAGCAGCTCGTACGCCACGTCCCGCTGCTCGCGCAGCCGCCCGCCCGGCAGCACCAGGTCGTTGATCGTCTGGCGCCCGCTGAGCGCGGCCACGACCCCGTGCTGACCCGGCATGTTCGCGCACAGGCGCATGTTCGCGAGGATGGTGAGGCCCTCGATGTAGGAGTCCGCGTGCGCGCGCGGGCCGGAGATCGCCATCCAGCCGACCCGGTAGCCCGCGACCCGGTACGCCTTCGACATGCCGTTGAAGGTGAGGGTGAGCAGGTCCGGGGCGACGGCCGAGGTCGGGGTGTGCGTGGCGCCGTCGTAGAGGATCTTGTCGTAGATCTCGTCCGAGCAGACCAGCAGGTTGTGGCGGCGGGCGATGTCGGTCAGGCCCCGGAGCATCGCCTCGTCGTAGACCGCGCCCGTGGGGTTGTTCGGGTTGATGATCACGATCGCCTTGGTGCGGTCGGTGACCTTCCGCTCGATGTCCGCGAGGTCCGGCATCCAGTCGGACTGCTCGTCGCAGCGGTAGTGCACGGCGGTGCCGCCGGAGAGGGAGACCGCGGCGGTCCACAGCGGGTAGTCCGGGGACGGGACGAGGACCTCGTCGCCGTCGTCCAGCAGGGCCTGCATCGCCATCACGATCAGCTCGGAGACGCCGTTGCCGACGAAGACGTGCTCGACGTCGGTCTCGATGCCGAGGGTCTGGTTGTGCATGACGACGGCGCGGCGCGCGGCGAGCAGGCCCTTCGCGTCGCCGTACCCATGGGCCGAGGACACGTTGCGGAGGATGTCCTCCAGGATCTCCGGCGGGCACTCGAAGCCGAAGGCGGCCGGGTTTCCGGTGTTCAGCTTGAGGATGCGGTGGCCCGCCGCCTCAAGCCGCATGGCCTCCTCGAGAACCGGGCCCCGGATCTCGTAACAGACGTTGGCGAGCTTGGTCGACTGGATCACCTGCATGTCTGGGAGCTTACGGCGGGGTAACGCTCCGCGGGTCGTGTTTTCCACCACGCGAGACGGTGCGGTTTGGTCGGTTATCGCCGGTAGCTGTCCCAGGGACCCCGCCCGTCCCTACAATGCGCGGCCATGTCCAGCCCAGACGAGTACGGAAACGGGAGACACCGCGCGAGCGACCCCCAGGTCCCGCCGAACGTGTACCACCCGCGGAGCGAGCCGCCTCCGCCGTACGAGGAGTACGCCGACCCGGCCGTCGCACACGGCTGGCAGAACGCGTACGACGAGACGGCCGAGCTGCCGCGGATCTCGCCCCGGCGCTCCCGTACCGGCTCCCGCCGCAAGCCGAGCCCCTGGCGCTCGCGGCGGGTCGCGCTCGCGGCCGGTGCGGTGGGTGCCGTGTCGGCGGCCGCGCTGATCGCCGGGTTCGCCTTCTCGGGAGGCGGGTCGGCGCCGGGTGACGCCGAGGGCAAGCACAGTCGTACGGGACCGTCGGCGGCCGACGGCTCCACGGAGCCCGGCGAGGCCGGCACCGCGACCGGCTCGGACGGGACCGGGGCGCCGGACGCGGGCGCGTCCTCGTCCTCGCCCTCCACCGAGGCTGCCGCCTCCGGCGCCTCCCCGTCGGCGTCGGCGGAGACGTCGAAGGGCGCGACGGAGGCGGAGGAGGCGGCGGAGCCGGGGCAGTCCTCGGGTGCCTCCACCACCCCCTCGCCGACCGCGACCGCGAGCCAGCCGGCCCCGGGCAACGCCAACGGCAAAGGGCGCGGACAGGGGAGCACGAAAGGGCCCAAGTAGCCGTCGTACTGGGTAGGTTGCCCTTGCCGGACGTGGGGTGTCCGTTTCGGCCAGGTCGCGTGATCAGGCTTGACACAACTTCTTGCCCGATTGCCCACCCCTCTTCACAATGCGCATGACAAACTCACGGACGGCCGGAAGATTTCCGGTCGTCCAAGTCGCAAGAGGGGACCCCCACATGAGAAAGCCTCTCGTCGCCGCACTCAGTGTCCTGGCGCTCGCCGGGATGGGTACGGCACCCGCGGTCGCCGCCGAACCCGCTGCCGCGGGCGTCGGCAAGAGCGTGGACACGGACACGGTCACGTCGGTCGTGCACGACCTGGTCACGTCCACCACGTCGGCCGTCAAGCAGGCCACGTCGCCGTCGCCCACGCTCCAGGCCGTCACGCTCGCCGGGACCGTCTCGCTCAGCAACTGTTCCGGTTCGGTCATCCGCTTCCCGAACTCCCTGGACACCGACCCGGCCCTGGTGCTCAGCAACGGCCACTGCCTGACCTCCGGTTTCCCGGCGCCCGGCCAGGTGATCACCAACCAGGCCTCCAGCCGGACCTTCGGTCTGCTCAACTCCTCCGGCTCCCGGGTCGCGACGCTGCGCGCGAGCAAGCTCGCCTACGCGACGATGACCGACACGGACGTCTCGATCTACCAGCTCACCAGCACGTACGCGACGATCAAGAGCTCGTACAACATCTCCCCGCTGACCGTCCAGGACACCCACCCGACCGCCGGCACCGCCATCACCGTGGCCTCCGGCTACTGGAAGACGCTCTACAACTGCAACATCGACGGGTTCGCCTACCGTCTGAAGGAGGGTGACTGGACCTGGAAGGACTCGGTCCGTTACACCTCCGCCTGCAACACCATCGGCGGCACCTCCGGTTCGCCGGTGATCGACCAGGCCACCGGCAAGGTCGTCGCCGTCAACAACACCGGCAACGAGGACGGCGAGTCCTGCACGGTCAACAACCCGTGCGAGGTCAGCGAGAGCGGCACCGTCACCGTCCGCCAGGGCATCAACTACGCCCAGGAGATCTACAACATCCCGGCCTGCTTCACGACCCGCAACCAGCTCAACCTGAGCGCGAGCACCTGCACGCTGCCCAAGCCGTAGCGCTCTGGGGAGTTGAGGTGGGCGTTCCGTCACACGGGACTGTGACGGACCGCCTTGCCCGCCAGCGCGTCCGTTCGTCGGCCGTCCTCGATCACGAACCGGCCGTCGATCAGGACGTGCGGGATGCCTGTCGGGAGTGTGCGCGGGTTTTCGTAGGTTGCGCCCGCCGCTACCGTCCGCGGGTCGAACAGGACCAGGTCGGCCCGGTACCCCTCGCGCACCAGCCCGCGGTCCGGCAGGCGCAGTCGTGCCGCCGGGCGGCCGGTCAGATGGGCCACGCACTCCTCCAGGGGCAGCACCCCCAACTCCCTGACGTAGCGGCCGAGATAGTGCGGGAAGGTGCCGTAGGCGCGGGGGTGCGGCTTCGTTCCTTGCAGGATGCCGTCCGAGCCGCCGGTGTGGGCCGGGTGGCGCATGATCTGCCGGACGTTCTCCTCGTGGCCCACGTGCTGGAGGATCGTCGTCCCGAGCCGGTCCCGCAGGAGCAGGCCGCGCGCGGTCGTCCAGGGGGTCTCGCCGCGCGACTCGGCGGACCGCTGGACCGTACGGCCGACGAAGTCGCCCAGTGCCGGGTCGCCGACCCCCGAGATCTCGATCGTGTCCCACTCGATGGGCACCCCGTGGCAGCCGTCCGCGCCGATGACCTCCAGGTGGTGCCGGATGCGCTCGGCCGTCCCGTCGTCCGCGAGCCGCTCCAGGATCCGCTCAGGCCCGCCCTCGCTCGCCCAACTCGGCAGCATCGCCACGAGGGTGGTGCAGCCGGGGGTGTAGGGGTACGTGTCGAGGCTGATGTCGGCGCCGTGGGCGAGCGCGTCGTCGAGAAGAGCCAGCAGTTCGGGCGCCCGGCCCTTGTTCACGCCGAAGTTCATGGTGGCGTGGGCGAGATGGAGCGGGCAGCCCGCCTCCCGGGTCAGGGCGACCATCTCCGCGTACGCCTCAAGGGCCCCGGCCCCGTACGAGCGGTGGTGCGGGCAGTAGTAGCCGCCGTACGACGCCACCACCCGGCACAGTTCGGTGAGTTCGGCGTCCTTGGCGTACATGCCGGGCGTGTAGGTGAGCCCCGACGACATGCCGACCGCGCCCTGCTCCATGCCCTCGGCGACCAACTGTCGCATCCGGTCCAGCTCTTCAGGGGTCGCCTCCCGGTCCTCCCAGCCGACGGCCAGCATGCGGACGGTGCCCTGGGGGATCAGATAGGCCGCGTTGACGGCGATGCCCCGGCCTTCGAAACCGGAGTCCAGGCGGTCGAGGTACTCGCCCACCGAACGCCAGTCGAAGTCGATGTCGTCGCCGTACCCGTTCCAGCCGGTGATGGCCCGGCGGACCTCCGCGAGGGTGCGGTCGTCGACGGGGGCGTACGACAGCCCGTCCTGGCCCAGGACTTCGAGCGTGACCCCCTGCGCGGCCTTGGCGCTGTGGTCGGGGTCGCGCAGGAGAGCGAGGTCGCTGTGGGCGTGCATGTCGATGAAGCCGGGGGAGAGGACGAGGCCCTCCGCGTCCAGCTCGCGCCGGGCCATGGGACGTTGACAGCCCGCGTCGGCCGCCTCCTTGACGATCGAGACGATCCGGCCGCCGTCGATCACGACGTCCGCGCGGTACGACGGCGCACCGCTGCCGTCCACGACGTCCGCGTCCCGGATGACGAGCTCTTCCATCGGCCACAGCCCCCTCAGAAACAGGTTCGCAAGCAGGTTCAGAAGTAGGTACGGATGTAGTCGACGACCGTGCCGTCCGCCTCGACGACCGGAATCAGCTGCCACTTGTCGAAGGACGTGCACGGATGGGACAGCCCCAGGCCGAGCCAGTCACCGACCTCCAGATCGGCCTCGGGCCCGGTGCGCAGCCAGGCGTGCTGGTCGGACAGGCCGGTCACCTCGATGCCGTCCGCGGGACGCTCGGCCCCGTCCCGCCGTACGACCTGGGCGAACGGCAGATGGAGGTCGTAGGCCGCGTCCCGCTTGCCCGCGTTGGCGAAGGCCTGCTCGGGGGAGGGCCGGGAGACGACCTGCGTCCACAGCCGGAACGCCGGTTCCAGGGCGCCCTCCTCCGGGACCCGGTTGAAGGGGGTGATCTTCCGGTAGTGGCCGTCGTCGTGCGAGACGTACGCGCCGGAGCGCAGCAACTTCAGGACGGGAAGGGAGAGTTCGGGGATCTCCGCGAACACGTCGGCGACGGCGTCGAACCAGGCGCTGCCGCCCGCGCTGACGACGACCTCGTCCGTCCCGTCGAACCGCCCGTCCTTGTCGAACGCGACCGCGAGGGAGACGAGCCGCCGCAGCCAGGCGCGCACCCGCTCGGGGTCGGCGCCCGGGACCTCGCCCTCGTATCCGGCGACACCGACGAGCCGCAGGGTCGGTACGGCGGCCACGGCGTCGGCGACGGCGGCGCACTCGGCCTCCGTGCGGACCCCGGTTCGGGCGCCGTCGCCGGCGGCGAGCTCGACGACCACGTCGAGGGGGCGGCCGGCTCCGCGCAGGGCGGCGTCCATGAGTTCGACGCCGCGTACGGAGTCGACGTAGCAGATGAGACGGAAGCCGGGGTCGGAGTCGAGCTCGGCGGAGATCCACCGGAGCGCGGCCGGGTCGACGAGTTCGTTGGCGAGGAAGACGCGTCGCGTGCCGAAGGCCCGGGCGACGCGGACCTGGTGCGGCACGGCGAGGGTGATACCCCACGCCCCGTGCTCGATCTGCCGCTGGAACAGCTGGGGTGCCATGGAGGTCTTGCCGTGCGGGGCGAACGCGAGTCCGTGCCGTTCGGAGTACGTCTCCATGAGCCGCAGGTTGTGCTCCAGGCGCTCGGCGGAGAGGGCCAGGACGGGGGTCGTGAAGCCGTCGGTGAAGAGGTTGCGGCGCTGGGCGGCGAGTTCGGCGACGGTCAGGCCGTCGGCGTCCGGGGGGAGGCCCTTGAAGCGGTGGTCGACGCGGTCCTCTGCGAGGCGGGCGAGCGCTTCGGAGGGGCTGTCGGCTGTCATGGAGCCTCCCTGATCTGGTGCGTTGCGCTTACTGCAACGTCCATTGCGTATATCGCTTACTGCTGTCTAACATCTCGGCCAACGCAGGGTCAATGGACCCTCATGACCGAGACCCGAGGAGCTACGACCATCGTGACCAACGCCCCCGGCATCGTGGATGTCGTCGCGCTCGGCGAGTCCATGGTCACGTTCCTGCCCAGCCGGCCCGGCCGTCTCGCCGATGTGCCGTCGTTCGAGCGGGGGATCGGCGGGGCGGAGTCGAACCTGGCCTGCGGGCTGGCCGCCGCGGGGCACTCCGTGCGGTGGGTGAGCCGGGTGGGCGCGGACGGCTTCGGCGACCATCTGGTGGCGACGGTCGGTTCGTACGGCGTGGACGTGTCCGCTGTACGCCGTGATCCGGTGCGACCGACGGGCGTGTACTTCCGTACGGCGGGGGAGCGGGGTACGGACGCGCACGAGGTCGCCTACTACCGGGCGGGGTCGGCGGCGTCGGCGATGTCCGCGGAGAACGTGGACCTGGAGGCGGTACGGGCGGGGCGGGTGCTGCATCTGACGGGGATCACCGCGGCGTTGTCCGAGGGCTGCCGGGGGTTGCTGCACGAGCTGACGGCTCCCGGCGCGGGGCGCCCCCTGATCTCCTTCGACGTGAACCACCGGCCCGATCTGTGGCGGGACGCCGAGGGGGCGGAGGTGGTGCGGGAACTGGCACGCCGGGCGGATGTGGTGTTCGTGGGGGAGGACGAGGCGTGGGGGGTGACGGGCGGTCCCTCGGCGGTCCGGGAGCTCCTGCCCGAGCCGGGCGTGCTGGTGGTGAAGCAAGGGGCCGAGGGGGCTACGGCATTCGTCTCGGCTGCGGGCCGGCGGGGGCTGGTCGCGCAGTTCCCCGCGCCCCTGGGGTCGGGTGGCGACCCGGTGTCTCAAGGTGAGGCTTCCTCGCCTGCGGAGCCTGCGGGCAGTCGTGACGCTGCGGGCCGGCGGGGGCTGGTCGCGCAGTTCCCCGCGCCCCTGAGGTCGGATACCGACCCGGAGTCACAAGGCGAGGCATCCTTGCCTGCGCCGGCTGCGGGCAGTCGTGACGCTGCGGGTGAGTGGAGGCTGGTCGCGCAGTTCCCCGCGCCCCTGGGGTCGGGGGGCGACCCGGTGTCTCAAGGTGAGGCTTCCTCGGCCACCTTTGTTCCTGCCCTCGACGTCGATGTCGTGGCCACCACCGGTGCTGGGGACGCCTTTGCTGCCGGGTTTCTTTCCGGGATGTTGCGAGGTCTCTCCGTGAAGGCATGTCTTCGGGCCGCGCATCTCCATGCTGCCGCCACGCTCACCACCCCCGGTGACCTCGCCGTGCCCCCCGCCCGCGACACCGTCGACCGGCTGGCGGCCGTGGACGACGGGACCTGGGGGACACTTCGACTCGGCCCCGGCTGGACGCAAGCCGTGCAGGCCCCGGAGGAGGTACGCATTCCATGAGCCAGACCGTCGACCGCGCGCTCAGCATCCTGCCGCTGCTCGCAGAGGGTCCCGCAGACCTGGGGCAGGTCGCCGACCGCCTCGGCGTCCACAAGTCCACGGCACTGCGGCTCCTGCGCACGCTCCACGAACACGGCATGGTCTACCGCCAGTCCGACCAGCGCTACCGCCTCGGCGCCCGCCTCATCGCGCTGGCCCAGGAGGCGATGGAGAACCTGGACATCCGCGAGATCGCCCACCCTCACCTCGTACGCCTCAACGAGCAGTGCGGCCACACCGTCCACCTCGCCGTGTACGAGGAGCCCGAGGTCCTCTACATCGACAAGGTCGAGAGCCGCTACCCGGTCCGGATGTACTCCCGGATCGGCAAACCCGTCGCCATCACCGTCGCGGCCGTGGCCAAGCTGCTCCTCGCCGACCTCCACGAGACCGAGCGCCGCACCCTCGCGGACAAGCTCGAGTACCCCATGTACACGTCCCGTTCGACCCCCAACGCACCCGCTTTCCTAAAGGAGTTGGAGCGCGTGCGCGAACAGGGCTGGGCCACCGACCTCGGTGGCCACGAGGAGTCCATCAACTGCGTCGCCGCACCGATCCGCGGCGCCGACGGCAGGGTCGTGGCCGCGATGTCGGTCTCCGCCCCGAACGTCGTCGTCACCGCCGACGAACTCCTCACCCTGCTCCCGCTGGTCCGCCGTACCGCGGACACCGTCAGCGGCGAGTACTCCGGCAGAACCCCCGTCAAGGAAGCCACCTCATGACCGAGAAGACCGAGAAGGTCGCGCTCACCCCCAGCACCCACACCACCCCGCCCGCGAAGTTCTCGCACGGCGTGCGCAAGGGCAACATCCTCCAGGTCGCCGGCCAGGTCGGCTTCCTCCCCGCCGAGGAGGGCAAGGCACCGACGCCCGCCGGCCCCACCCTGCGCGAGCAGACCCTGCAGACCCTCGCCAACGTCAAGGCGATCCTGGAGGAGGGCGGCGCGAGCTGGGACGACGTGATGATGATCCGCGTCTACCTCACGGACGTCGACCACTTCGCCGAGATGAACGGCATCTACAACACCTACTTCGAGGAGCAGGGCCTCACCGCGCCCCCGGCCGCCCGCACGACGGTCTACGTCGGCCTCCCCGCCGGACTCCTCATCGAGATCGACGCGCTCGCCGTACTCGGCTGAGCCCGCACCCCCTCAACTCCCGCACGCCGTAAGCAGACGGCATGGCCCCCACGGGTGGCCATGCCGCGATACCCCCTGCCCGAAAGCTTTATGTACTTAAGCAGAGGACCCCCATGTCCCAACCGCTCGCCGCAGCCACCGAAGCTCCCCCGCACACCGGTGGACTGCTCCTCCTCATCGACGGCACCGCCGGTCTCCTGACCGTCGCCGCCATCGGTATCGCCCTCCTCCTCTTCCTGATCATCAAGGTCAGAATCCAGCCGTTCGTCGCCCTCCTCGCCGTCTCCATAGCCGTCGGCCTCCTCGCGGGCCTCTCGGTCACCGAACTCTTCGGCACGGTCCAGCGCTCCGACGCCGTCTCCACCATCGAGTCCGGCATGGGCGGCATCCTCGGCCATGTCGCGATCATCATCGGCCTGGGCACGATGCTCGGCGCGATCCTCGAAGTCAGCGGCGGCGCAGAGGTGTTGGCGTCCCGCCTCCTCAACCTCTTCGGTGAGAAGCGGGCACCCCTCGCCATGGGCCTCACCGGCCTCATCTTCGGCATCCCGGTCTTCTTCGACGTGGGCATCTTCGTCCTCGCCCCGATCGTGTACGCGGCGGCGAAGCGCAGCGGCAGGTCGATCCTGCTCTACTGCCTCCCCCTCCTCGCCGGTCTGTCGATGACCCACGCCTTCCTGCCCCCGCACCCCGGCCCGGTGGCCGCGGCCGGACTGCTCCACGTGGACCTCGGCTGGGTCATCCTGATGGGCGTGGTCTGCGGCATCCCGGCGGTACTGGCCGCCTGGGTGTACTCCGCGTGGATCGGCCGGCGCGTCTTCGTGGCCGTACCGCAGGACATGGTGGAAGCGGCCGCGGAGGCCAGGCTCGCGGTCGTCAACGAGCAGCGCGAGCAGGGCGTGGAGCCCCGCGAGGACCCGGTCCCGCTGGGCACGGTCCTCGGCATCATCGGCACCCCGCTGGTCCTGATCCTCGCCGCCACCTTCTCCTCGATCGCCCTGGACCCGTCCACGGGCCGCTCGGTGATCGAGTTCTTCGGCAGCCCCTTCGTCGCCCTGACGATCGCGCTGCTCCTCGCCTACTACCTCCTGGGTCTGAGGCGGGGCTGGTCCCGCAAGTCCCTGGAGACCGTCTCGACGGCCTCGCTCAAGCCGGTCGGCAACATCCTGCTCGTCGTGGGCGCGGGCGGGGTCTTCGGCGCGATCCTCAAGGCGAGCGGTGTGGCCCAGGCGCTCTCGGACACCTTCAACGACGTCGGCCTTCCGGTGATCGTCCTGTCGTACCTGATCTCGGTGGTCCTGCGGGTGGCCCAGGGCTCGGCGACGGTGGCGATCGTGACGACGGCGGGCATCGTGGCGCCCCTGCTCTCGGAGGGCGACCACTCCCAGGCCTTCGTGGCCCTGGTCATCATGGCGATCTCGGCAGGCTCGATCTTCGCCTCGCACGTGAACGACGGCGGCTTTTGGATGGTGGCCAAGTACTTCGGCATCAGCGAGCGGGACACGCTGAGGACCTGGACGGTCCTGGAGACGGTCCTGTCGGTGGTCGGCTTCGTGATGGCGGCGGTGCTGAGCCTGTTCGTGTAGGCGGGCGGCGGTGATTGACGGATCTGTCCCCACACCGGCGGTGAACGCGTACGTGGCCGGTGCGTCGGCGGGGGGACAGATCCGCCGATTCGTCATACCCGGCAGGCGACCTCGGCCCCCGGCGCCCCACGGCACAGCTTCGTCCGCCATACTTCCCGCTGTGGAGCAGCGCATAGGTTCGAGCAGCAAGCCCCTGGAAGGTGCCGGGTTCGATCCGGCCTTCATCCCCGGGCTGACCTCACCCGTGTCCGGCGAGCCCGAGGACGTCGAGCCGGAGGACGCCGAGGAGCCCCTCGCGGAGGAGGTGTCCCTCACGAAGAAGGAGGCCGCCGACACCGAGGAGGAACCCACTCCCGACGAGCCGGAGGCGGACGCGGCGGACGGCCCTGTCTTCGAGGCGTCCGACCGCCGCGCGAAGATCGTCGCCGACGCGAAGGGCGTACGCCTGAGCCTCGACGAGGAGCGGTGCGAGTTCCGCTGGGACGAGATCGGCGCGGTCGAGACCGAGACGCCGCGCTTCGGCAAGCGGTACACGATCACCGTGCACACCCCGGACCGGCGCTGGTACCCGATCGAGATCGAGGCCACGTCGCGGGCGCGTTTCCAGGAGTGGGACGAGCAGTTGGACGCCGTCCTCGACGCCTACTTCGAAGACGACGCCACCACCACCGCCGACGACGTCGCCGACAAGACCGAGGACGACTAGTCCCACCCAGGGGCGCGGGGAACTGCGCGACCGGCCGTCACCGGTCCGCAGCTCCCCGCCGACCTGTCCGCCTCTAACTGCAGTACTGCGTCTCCTTGCCGATGGACCGGTACATACAGTCGGAGTTCTCCAGCAGCTGGAGCACGGCGTCCCGGTTGCGCGCGGTCTCCGCCGCGATCACCTCGTCGGGCGGGTAGAAGCCGCCTCCGGAGCTCGACGACGGGTACATCTCGAAGGTGTAGGCGAAGATCTTCTGGTTGCCCCACAGCCAGTCGTCGATCGACCCGTCGGTGATGTACAGGTCGCTGGACTGCTCGGGCGTGTAGCCGTTGCTCGCGGCCATCTTCCCGCCGACCGTCGCGAAGGCGTTGCGGTCGTCGGTCGTCATGCCGGTGGCGGTGTTCGCCGTCGTGTACCCGTAGGGCCACAGGACCAGTTCGCTGTACGTGTGGAAGTCGATGCCGGTCTTGATCTGCTGCACGCCGCCGACGACCCGGCTGCGGACGAAGTTGGCGACGACCTTGACCTCGGGCGCCGACTCGGCCGCCGTACCGCGATAGGTCTCCGAGGAGGTCGACCCGGACGAGCCGCCGCAGCAGCCCCACCGGTAGCCCCAGTTGCGGTTGAGGTCGGTGCCGACGTACGAGGAACCGGAGTTGGGCTGGCGGTTCTTGCGCCAGGAGCGGTAGGAGCCGGTCGCGACGTCGTACTCGCCGCCGTCGGGGTTGAGGTCCGGGACGATCCAGATCTCGCGGTTGTTGACCATGTTGGTCACGCGGGAGTCGGTGCCGTAGTCCGAGGTCAGCTCGTTGAGCAGGTAGAGCGCCATCTCGACGGTGAGGTGCTCACGGGCGTGCTGGTGGTGGGTGAACAGCACCTCGGGCTCGGACTCGTCGGTCGCCACGTTGTCGCTGATCTTGATGGCGACGATGTTCCGGCCCTGGTACGAGGTGCCGATCACGCGGGTGCTCGCGATGGACGAGTGGGCGGAGACGACCGAGTTGATCTCGCTCGTCATCTCCGCGTAGTTGTGGTACCTCGAGTCGGCCGAGGGGAAGTCGAGGATTCCGACCCCGTCGTCCGCGGCGGAGGACCGGTCGGGGACCGCGCCGAGCGCCGTGATGTCGTAGCCCTGAGCCCGCAGTGTCCTGATCTGGTCGGCGCGGCCGGAGATCACGACACCGTGGTCGTCCACCTCGTCGATGGCCACGCCGGCCTGCTGGAGGGCCGTGCGTTCCTTGACCGTGGCGTGCGTGTGGACCTCGTACTGGCGGATGGTGTCCGCCGAGGGAGCCGCCTTGGCGGTGCTGTCGGCACTGGCGCCCGGGGAGAGGGGTGCCGCGAGCGCTAGGGCGAGGAGGGCGGCGAACACGGCGGTACGTCTTGTGCCGCGGGCGCCTGAGCCTCGTATGCGAAGTCGCATGAAGTCTCCTAGTTTCTCCAGGGGGTCCGGGGTCTCCGGGCCTGGAGCAAGTGGGGATACAGGTGACTCACAGGTGCGGGTGCGGCGCTCATCGTGCGCCTATGGCATGAGCAGGTCAAGAGTCAATAAAGGCGCGGTGGCCGGAACCCGGCGGCCGTGGCCCGATCCCGAACTGATGTCCGTAGGCAGTGAATCGGGTATTCCTCCCCGTGTGCGTCACGGCCGCGGCGGACATCCTGCTCCCATGCTGCAACTCTCCGGGGGCCGCGCCCCGGACCGCGATCCTCGGTACGCCGCTTACCCCCAACCCCCCTTGGGGGCAGGCCATCTGAGCGTCAAGTACACCCCCCGTCCCGCCGCCGTCCGCGAGGCCCGCGCCACGGTCCGCCGACAGCTGGAGAGGTGGGGGCTCGCGGACCAGGAGGACCTGGTGGACAACGCCGAGCTGCTTGTCAGCGAACTCGCCACCAACGCCCTCCTCCACTCCGCGAGCAGCTTCCGCCTCACCCTGTTCGCCTCGCACGGCGTGCTGCGCTGCGAGGTCGCCGACGTCGGCCGCCGCACTCCCCAGGTGCTCCGGGCGGGCACCGCGGAGAGCGGCCGGGGGATGTTCCTGGTGGACGCGCTCGCCCGGCGCTGGGGCTGCCATCAGGACGGGCCGGGCAAGACCGTATGGTTCGAGCTCGGCACGTGCGGGTCCGACGACTGTGGTCGGCCGGAGTCGTTCTGACGTCGAGTACGGGCATCGGGTGAAGATCCACGCAGGCCCTCTTGCCGGGCAGGCCGCTTTGGGCTTTCTTGACCTGCATGGCGGACACCACGGGCAACCCCACGGACACCCAGGCATCATCCGACGACTCCCGACCTCGTAAGTCCAGTTGGAAGTACATCGGCCCCGGCATCGTCGTCGCGGCCACCGGCGTCGGTGCCGGCGACCTGGTCGCGACCCTCATCGCGGGCAGCAACTTCGGCTACACGCTCCTGTGGGCCGCCGTCATCGGCTGCCTCGTCAAGATCTCCCTCGCCGAAGCCGCCGGCCGCTGGCATCTGTCCACCGGCCGCACCCTCTTCGACGGCTGGGCGAGCCTGGGCCGCTGGACCTCGTGGTTCTTCGTCGCCTACGTGGTGATCTGGGGCTTCGTCTACGGCGCCGCCGCGATGTCGTCCAGCGCGCTGCCGCTCCAGGCGCTGTTCCCGGACGTGATGGACCTCAAGTGGTGGGCCGTCGCCTGCGGTCTGACCGGCCTCGTCTTCGTCTGGTTCAACAAGTACGAGGTCTTCGAGAAGGTCATGACGGTCCTGGTGGGCGTCATGTTCGTGGTCACGGTCTACCTGGCCATCCGCGTCACCCCGAACCTGGGGGACGCCTTCGCGGGCCTGCTGCCGGTCCTCCCCGACGAGAAGGACTCGATCCTCAACACCCTCGGCCTCATCGGCGGCGTCGGCGGCACCATCACCCTCGCCGCCTACGGCTACTGGGTCAACGCCAAGGGCTGGACCAACACCGGCTGGATGAAGGTCATGCGGCTCGACAACCGCGTCGCCTACGCCACCACCGGCATCTTCGTCATCTCCATGCTGTTCGTCGGCGCCGAGATGCTGCACTCGGCGAACATCGCCATCGCCAGTGGCGACAAGGGGCTCATCCAGCTCAGCGACATCCTGGAGGACAAGTACGGCTCGGCGACCGCCAAGTTCTTCCTCATCGGCTTCTTCGCCACCTCGTACACCTCCCTGATCGGCGTCTGGCACGGCGTGAGCCTGATGTTCGCCGACTTCGTCGCCCGCTTCCGCGACAAGGGCGAGGGCAAGGGGACGGGCGAGGAGGTCGCCTCCGGTGCGCGCGAACGCTCCTGGCCCTTCCGCGCGTACCTGCTGTGGCTGACCTTCCCGCCCATCGTCCTGCTCTTCCAGGGCCAGCCCTTCCGCCTGATCATCCTCTACGGCGTCCTGGGCGCGGCCTTCCTTCCCTTCCTGGCCGGCACGCTGATCTGGCTGCTCAACTCCTCGCGCACCCCGGCCGAATGGCGCAACGGCCTGATCAGCAACGGGATGCTGGTGATCGCCGGGCTGCTGTTCCTGGTGCTGTGCGTGAAGCAGATCTGGGATCAGCCCTGGTCGGAGTTCTTCTGACCGGTCAGCAACTCCTCCCGGCTCAGACCCCACTTCGAGCTGAGCGCGATCTTCTTGAGCTGCTCCATCGTCAGGGCGGGCTTGTCACGGCTCGGCTCGTCGTGCGGCCCGCCCGCGTTGAGGGCGCTGATCACGACGCGCGTACCGTTGATCCGCACCGTGTCGACGGTCCACCTGACGGTGCCCGGGACGTCCTTGTCGCCGGCGTCCTCGCGGGTGACGAGCATCGTGCCGTCGGAGAGGGACTCGGCGCCCTCGAAGATGCTCTCGCCGAGCAGGTCCTCCATGTTCGGCTGGACGTTGATCTCGACGAGGCTCTTGCCCTTGCCGTCGTCGACGACGACATAGCCCCACCCGGACGCGTCACCGCCCCTCGAGACCACCTCGACGTCGTCGGGCATGAGATAGGCGAGATCCTTGCGGATGTCGCCGCTGCCGGGGGACGTCTCCTCCGGCTTCGCCAGCGGGGGCTTGTCCTTCTTGGGGATGGCGTCGACCGCCGTCAGCCACGCCGGCGCGGTCACCAGCTTCTTCAACTCGGCGGCGTCCAGCGGCGGGTTCTCGCGGGTGACCGGTGAACCCTTCTCGGCCTCGGCGTTCCACTCGTACACCGCGACGTGCTGGCCCTTCGGCGTGATCAGGTCGGCGGTCCAGTGCTTGGTGGGCTCCCGCTTGTCGGGATACTCGTACCCCTGGAGGATCCGCAGCACGGAGCCGTTGTCCAGCCGGCTCGTGCGGCAACTGTCGTACGGCGTGAACGTCTTGTCCGGGCACTCGGTCCACTGCCGGGTCTGCTCGGTGCCGGGCTCGACCCGGTCCATGCTCACGGAGACGACGGAACCCCCGTCCCCGTCGTCCCACACGAGCCACGCGTACGGCGCGTCCTCGGTACCGCGACCGGTCTCCTGGCTGAACTTGCCGTACCCGAGCTGCTCCTTGAGCGTGCTGATCAGCTGCCGGCCGGAGACGGGCGGCACGGTCGCCGTGGCGCTCGGCTTCGAGGCCACCGAGGACGGGTCAGGGTCCGAACCGCCGCCGGGCAGGAGCAGCGCCCCGCCCACCCCGACGAGCGCGAGGGAGGCCGCGCCGCCCACGACGGCGGCCCGGCGCCGCAACCGCAGCCGGCGGCCACGGGCGAGGCCCGCGGTGGTGAGCGCGTGCGCGTCGGCGTCGAACTGGCCGCCGGCCTCACGCAGTTCGGCGACGACACGGTCCTCGAAGGGATCACTTTGCTGTTGAGCGGGCATGGCTAACCACCGTTTCCCCGAGGTGTGAAGGATGAGAAGTCAGAGGTGTGGATGAGGCGAGGCACAGGGACGGGTGGGGCCGTCAGAAGCGGGCGTACTCTCCGAGGTCCTCGCCCAGCAGCTCCCGCAGCCGGCCGAGGGCGCGGGTACAGCGGGTGCGGACCGCGGAGGAACTGGCGTTCATGGCGTCGGCGGTCTCCTCGATCGAACGGTCCTCCCAGTAGCGCAGTACGACCACCGCCCGGTCCTTCGCGGGCAGCCGGGCCAGGGCCTGGAGCAGCGTGAGGCGCAGCGGGACGTCGCCGTGGTCGGCGTAGACCTGCTCCGGGAACTCGGCGGTGGCGCGCTCCTTGCTGCTGCGGCGCCGCTGGTGGGCGAGGAACGCCCGGGTGAGGACGGTCTGCGCGTACCCGGCGGGGTTGCCGACCCGGGCCACCCGGTGCCAGCTGATGTACAGCCGGCCCAGGGTCTCCTGCACCAGGTCCTCGGCGAGATACGTGTCCCCGGCGGTGAGCAGGCACGCGGAGCGGTACAGATGCCCCGCGCGTGCCGCCGCGAACTCCGCGTACTGGTCCGCAAGGACCTGTCTCATGTGTTCCCCCTGCTCGTGGATGCGCCGACTGCGCGCTCTCACTTCACTGATGCGGTGGCACCCCGGAAATGTTTCACATGAGATGCGGGGAATCTTGAGACCGGGTACGACGAGTAGGTTGCCGTACGTACACACCCACGCACGCACACCGCCCCGGGGGCTCACCATGACCCACCCGCCCTACCCGCCCCAAGGCTTCGGCCCGCCCCCGCCGATGCCCCGACCGACACCCGTCGGCCCCGAGTTCCTCGCCGTCGACCGCCGCAGCTCGGTGTCCGTCGACGCCTCCGGAGTCACCCTGGAACTCAACGGCGTCGAGGCCGACTTCGACTGGCCGGAGATCCGCAGCGTCCACTACAAGGCGAGCCCGAACGGAAAGTCGCTGATGCTGGCCGTGGTCCATCTCGACGGCCAGTTCTACGAGTGCGTGGTGGACGCGAAGTCGAGGGACCGGCTGGGGGAGTGGTTCGCGGGGCTGGCGGCGGTGTTGGGGTACTACAGGCCGATGGGGTGAGCTGTGGTCCCAAGCGAGCCTGGGTCAGCTGAGCGTGGGGGCGACCGCGATCACCCCCACGCTCTGCTTCCGTCGCTACGGCAGCGCGTGCACGTGCGGGCCCACCGCGTTCGACCACGCGTTGCCCGCCGACGCGTCCCAGTTGGTCGACCAGGTCATCGCGCCACGCAGGTCGGGATAGGTCCTGGACGGCTTGAAGGAGCCGCAGGACGTGCCCTTCGTCAGGCAGTCCAGGGCGTTGTTCACCACGGACGGTGAGACGTACCCGCTGCCCGCGCCGCTCGTCGAGGCCGGCAGGCCCAGGCCCACCTGGGACGGGGAGAGGCCGCCCTCCAGCTGGATGCAGGCCAGGGCCGTCAGGAAGTCCACCGAACCCTGCGAGTACACCTTGCCGTCGCAGCCGAGCATCGAACCGCTGTTGTAGTACTGCATGTTGACGACGGTGAGGATGTCCTTGATGTTCAGGGCCGTCTGGAAGTAGGCGTTGGACGTCGACTGCATGTCGATGGTCTGCGGGGCCATCGTGATGACGAGGGACGAGCCCGCCTTCGACGCGAGCGACCGCAGCGCCTGGGTCATGTACGTCGCGTTGAGGCCGTTCTCGAGGTCGATGTCCACGCCGTCGAAGCCGTACGTCTGCATCAGCGAGTACACCGAGTTCGCGAAGTTCGCCGCCGAGGTGGCGTCGTTGACCGCGACCGTCCCCCGCTCACCGCCGACCGAGACGATGACCTTCTTCCCGGCCGCCTTCTTCGCCGCGATGTCCGCCTTGAACTGGTCGACGGTGTAACCGCCCAGCCCCGCCGAGTCGAGGTTGAACGTCACCGCGCCCGGAGTGGTCGTGGCGTCCGCGAAGGCCACCGCGATGATGTCGTACGAGGACTGGACGTCGGAGATCTTCTGGACCTTGGCCCCGTTGTTGAAGTTCTGCCAGTAGCCGGTGACGGCGTGCCTGGGCAGCGCCGGTCCGGTCGGCGTGGCCGTCGTCGTCCCCGTCACCGCCGCCGACTTCCCAGACTCGCCCGCCGAGTTGGTCGCGGTGACCTGGAAGGAGTACGACGTCGACGCCGCGAGCCCGGTCACCGTCGCCGACGTGCCGGTCACCGCCGTCACCTTCGTACCGCCGCGGTAGACGTTGTACCCCGTGGCCCCGGACACCGCGCTCCAGGCCAGGGACACCGACGACGAGGACGTACCGGAGACCCCGAGGCCGCTCGGCGCGCCCGGAATGGTCGGGGCCGGGTCGGTGCCACCGCCGCCGTCGGGGCCGTACACCGAGACGTCGTCCGCGAAGTACGCCGACTGCCCGTACCAGCCGTGGGTGTAGACCGTCACCGAGGTCGTCGAGGCGCCGGTGGTGAAGGTTGTCGACAGCTGCTTCCAGGAGGTGGAGTCGGGCGTCCATGTCGACACGTCCGTCGTACCGGTGCCGGTCACACCGAGGTAGGAGTACCCGCCCTGCACCCACGCGCTGAGCGTGTACGTCGATCCGGGCTTCACCGCCACCGTCTGTGTGCACTTCGCGTGGTCCTGCCCGGCCGGCGTCGCCTTCAGCGCGGCCGTGCCGCCGTGCACCGGCGAGGAGACGGTGGCCCCGCTCCCGGCCGTACAGGTCCAGTTCGTCAGGCCGGACTCGAAGCCGGCGTTCTTGGCGTTGTTGACATCCGCGGCGGAGGCCTGGCCTGTGCCGGACACACCGAGGGCGAGGGCTGCGAGAACCGCTGCCGACCAGAAGCGAGCAGAGCGTCGTCTGAGTATGGCCATGACAAGCAGACTGGTCCAGACCAATCGTGTCCGTCAATAGGTCCAGACCATCTTTGCGGGCCTGCGAGGCCCGCGGGGGTCCCCCGGGTCCTCCCGTAGGGGCATCGGCATATGCAATCCGCCCTGATTTGGGGAGCCTTGCGCAAAAACAGTTGCCATCAGCTGAAGAAACGCTGTTCTCCGGTCACATGGGCGTGGCTAGAGTGCTGACGTAGTCACGCAGTGAAGTCGACTGGGTGTGCCGGAGTAACGCCGGTCGGGCCGGCGGGGCATGGGAACGGGGAGCTGCGCGTGCCAACTGCCATTGCCGTGACCGGTGCCGACATGGCGCTGCCGCCGCAGGACGAGCGAACCGTGCCCGCCGTCGTGCTCAAGGGACTGGGCAAGGAACCGCTGGAGCGCACGCTGCTGGCCCTCCAGGCGCTCATCGACCAGCACGGCCATGTGATCGTCGTGTGCTCCCAGGCGGTGCCGAAGGCGGTCGAGCGACGCCTGCACACCGTACGGTCCCTCCTGGAGAGCGACCGTATCGCCCTGTTCCGCCCCGATCTGCCGCCCCTCGGGCTGGCCGTCCTGGCCCGCCAGTTGAGACAGCTCGCCTCCTGCGACCTCGGCCCCGGCGTGCTCGCCTCCGCGGGCCGGCTGCTCACCCACTACATCCACGCCGGGGCGGTCCTCGGCTCCGTCACCAAGCTCGACCGCGTTCCCGTCGACCTCAAGGCGCATGCCAAGTCATGGATGCCGGGAAGTCAGTTCGGTGTGATCGCCCACCCCGAACCGCAACTGGTCCGCATCGGCCCCGAAGCCGCTCTGAAGGGACCCGAGTTCGCCACCGCCCTCCTGGTCGCCAAGGGACAGTTCCCGGCCGACTGGGTCACCACCACCCTCGCCCCGTCCTGGAACGTACAGGGCCTGCGCGAAGTCCCGCTCCCCGCCGAGTCGGCGTCGTGGTGGGGCACCCCGAAAGTGGTCGAGTTCTGTTCGTTCCTGCCCGACCTCTCGGTCCTCTACCAACTGGTCACCTCGGTCCGCCAGAGCGCCTGCCACTGGTGCGGCATCGATGTGATCGGCGACCGCTGTGTGTTCTGTTCCGCCATGTCACCGCTCACCGAGAACCAGCAGAACCAACTCACCGCCGGGTGAGCCCTGTCGACCGATATCCCCCAATGAGGTTGTCCGGTTCATGAACTCCCGTCAGCGCCGCGGCGTCATACTCCTGATCCTGTCGGCCGTCTGCGCCCTCGCGGCCTTCGCCGGCGTCCTGTCCGTCATCAACGACGCCGAGTCCAAGGTCGGACCCGAAGTCACCGCCTACCGGCTCAAGGCGAACGTGGAGCCCTACAAACCGCTGAGCACGGCCCAGTTCGAGAAGATCGAGATGCCCGAGCGGTGGCTGTCCGACAACGCGGTCCGCAATCTCCGGGAGATCGACGGCAAGATCGCGGTCACCGCCCTGAAGAAGGGCTCCCTGCTGCAGAGCGACATGATCGTGGCACAGCCGGCTCTGCAGCCCGGGCAGCAAGAGGTCGCCATCATGATCGACGCGGCGACCGGTGTGGCCGGCAAGATCACGCCGAACTCCACGGTCAACGTGTACGCCACCTTCGAGGGTGAGCGGGAGGGTGCTCCCGACCAGTCCAAGATCATCGTAACCAACGCCAAGGTCCTCGACGTGGGCGACCTCACCCCGCTCCAGCCCGACGCCGACGACCGCACCCGCGAGGCCACCGAGGCCGTCCCCATCACCTTCGCGCTCTCCGCCATCGACGCCCAGCGCATCACGTACGCCGAGTCCTTCGCCAAGCGCGTCCGGCTCGCACTGGTCGCACCGGGGGAGACCGGCACCGTCCCCGACCAGGACCGCACGTACGAACTCGCGAAGGACAAGTGAGAGCCGTATGCCCACGAGGATCCTGCCGGCCGTAGGCGACGCGGACGCGGTCCGCTCCATCACCACCCTGCTCAGCCAGCTCCCGGACGCCGAACCGGTGGCCCCGGTCGTCGACTCCACCCAGCTCGTCGACACCCTCGCGCGGCTGGCCGCCGAGTCCTTCGACGAACTGCCCGAGGTCGTGATCGTCCACGAACGCATCGGCCCGGTCCCGGCGTTGGAGCTGATCCGCGAGGTCGCCCTGCGCTTCCCCGCGGTCGGCGTCATCCTCGTCTCCTCCGACGCGAGCCCCGGCCTCTTCCAGGCCGCCATGGACTACGGGGCACGGGGGCTGGTGGCACTGCCGCTGAGCTACGAGGAACTGGCCGTCCGGGTCCAGGCGGTCGCCCAGTGGTCGGTGGGCGTACGGCGCCATCTGGGCGGCACCGTCGACGTGTTCACCGGGGTCGGCGGCACGGTCGTCACGGTCAGCGGCGCGAAAGGCGGAGTGGGGACGAGCCTCACCGCCATCCAGCTCGCCCTCGCCGCCCAGGCGTCCGGCCGCAGCACGGCCCTGGTCGACCTCGACCTCCAGACCGGGGACATCGCCTCCTTCCTGGACGTCCAGTTCCGCCGCTCCGTGGCCGACCTCGCCACCATCACCGACATCTCGCCGCGCGTGCTGGCCGACGCCGTCTTCCGCCACGACACCGGGCTCGCCCTGCTGCTCGCCCCCGGCGAGGGCGAACGCGGCGAGGAGGTCACCGACCGGGCCGTCCGCCAGATCGTCAGCGCCCTGCGCTCCCGCTACGAGGTCGTCGTCATCGACTGCGGCGCCCAGATCGGCGGCGCCGGCGCGGCGGCCGTCGAGATGGCGGACACGGCCCTGCTCGTCACCACGCCCGACGTGATCGCGGTACGCGGCGCCAAACGGACCGTCCGCATGTGGGACCGGCTCCAGATCCGCAAGGCCGAGGAGACGACGGTGGTCGTCAACCGGCACACCCGCGGAACCGAGATCCAGCCCTCCCTGGTCCGGAAGATCACCGGCACACCGGTCGCGGGCGTGGCGATCCCCGCCAACTTCAAGGAACTGCAGTCGGTCGTGGACGCCGGACGCGTCCACGAGCTCGACAACAAGAGCGTCGTGAAGCAGGCGATGTGGGGGCTCGCGGGAGAACTGGGACTGGTCAAGCCGGCCGAGGGAGCGCACAAGGGCGGACGGTCCAGGGGCGACCGGGCCGCGGTGGGCTTCCGCCGACGCAAGGAGCTGGGGCCATGAGGCGGCCCGGGGTCATACGCCGGCTCGGGGTCATGGGGCGCCGGGACTCCGGCCAGGTCACCATCGAGTTCCTCGGCATGACCCCGCTGATCATCATCACCTTGGTGCTGCTGTGGCAGTTCGTGCTGGTGGGGTACACCTTCACGCTGGCGGGGAATGCTGCGGACGAGGCGGTACGGGCGGGAACGGCGGCGAGCCCGGGGGAGCGGCAGGGCGCGTGCGAGGCGGCAGGCCTGGAGAAGCTGCCGGACGCGTGGAGCGGCACCGTGGAGTGCGGCACCGGCGGCGGCTATGTCACGGCCGACGTCAAGCTCCAGGTCCCCGTCCTCTTCCCGGGCGCGATCGGCTTCCCGTTCGAGGTGAAGGGCCATGCCGGTGCCGTGGAGGAGGAGAAGGGGGACTGAGATGTCGTACGACAGGAAAGTCCGCGACCGCGGCCAAGTGGCCATCGAGTACCTCGGGTTCATCCCGATCCTGATCCTCGTCGCCATGGCGGGCGTACAGATCGGCCTGATCGCCTACACGGCACAGCAGGCGGGTACGGCGGCGCGGGCCGGCGCGCGGGCGGCCTCGCTGGAGAACAGCGCGCAGGAGGGCTGTACGACCGCGGTCAGCGACTGGCTGTCCGTCACGTGCTCCTCCGCGCAGGGCGGCGACGAGGTCACCGTCACCGCCACCGTCGCCATCCCCTCCATCGTCCCCGGCTGGGACTTCGGCGACGCGAACAAGACGGCGACGATGCCGCTCGACCACTGAACCCGGCTGGACCCGGGCGGACTTGGATCAAATCGGCTGAAATCGGCTGAAGTCGGCTGAACGAGGAGCACCATGAGCTTGCGGGCACGCATCAGCACCCCCGAGGAGAACGGCAGCCGGGGCGAGGACGGCCACCTGGTCGCCTCGTACCGCGCCAAGCTCCTGGAGGAGATCGACCTCGCGGAGATGAGCTCGCTGGCGGCCGCCGAGCGCAGGGCCCGCCTGGAGCGGGTGCTCGGGCACATCATCAGCCGCGAGGGCCCGGTGCTGTCGACGGTCGAGCGCTCGCAGCTCATCCGCAGGGTCGTGGACGAGGCACTGGGCCTCGGCATCCTGGAGCCGCTCCTCGAAGACGCGTCCATCACCGAGATCATGGTCAACGGCCCCGACGCGATCTTCGTCGAACGCGGCGGCCGGGTGGAGCAGTTGCCGCTCCGCTTTCCCTCCCACGACCAGCTGATGCAGACGATCGAGCGGATCGTCTCGACGGTCAACCGGCGCGTGGACGAGTCGAATCCCATGGTGGACGCCCGGCTCCCGTCCGGCGAGCGTGTGAACGTCATCATCCCGCCCCTGTCGCTGACCGGCGCGACCCTGACGATCCGCCGATTCCCGCGCTCCTTCACCCTCCAGGAGATGATCGGCCTCGGCTCGCTGGACGAGCACATGCTGTACCTGCTCGCGGGCCTGGTGCAGGCCAAGTTCAACATCATCGTGTCGGGCGCGACGGGCACGGGGAAGACGACCCTGCTCAACGCCCTGTCGGGACTGATCCCGGAGCGCGAACGCATCATCACCATCGAGGACTCCGCGGAACTCCAGCTCCAGCAGGCGCATGTGATCCGTCTGGAGTCCCGCCCGCCGAACGTCGAGGGCAAGGGCCAGGTGACCATCCGCGACCTGGTCCGCAACTCCCTGCGGATGCGCCCGGACCGCATCGTCGTCGGTGAGGTCCGCGGCGGCGAGTCCCTGGACATGCTCCAGGCGATGTCGACCGGCCACGACGGCTCACTGGCCACGGTCCACGCCAACAGCACGGAGGACGCCCTGATGCGGCTGAAGACCCTGGCGTCGATGTCCGAGGTCGGTGTCCCCTTCGAAGCGCTGCACGACCAGATCAACAGCGCGCTCGACGTGATCATCCAGCTGACCCGGTTCCCCGACGGAGCCCGCCGCATCACGGAGATCGCCCTCCTCGACAGCCACGGCGCCGAGCCCTACCGGCTGACCACGGCGGCCCGCTTCCACGCCCAGCCCATGTCGGCGGACGGCCGCGTCCACGGCGCCTTCGAGTACTTCCCGCTCCCACGCCGTACGGCGGACCGCCTCTACATGGCGAGCCAGCCGATCCCCCAGGCCTTCGGCGTGGCCCAGTCCGCGCTCGAACTGACGACCCGAGAAGCCAGGTAGGTACCGCCCGATGGAACTCCACTCGCTGATCACGCTCACCACGGGTATCGCCCTGCTGACCTGCGTCCTCGCCGTGGCGGGCCTGCACGCGTACGCCATGGGCAAGGCCCAGCGCCAGGCCCTGGTCGACCGTCTCTCGGCGACGGGCCAGATACAGGCGGGCGGCCGGCGGCGCCGCTTCCCGACCCTGGACCGCCGGCTGCGCCGCACCAAGCTCGGCAGGAAACTGGAACTGAGGCTGGCGGCGACGGGCCTGGACATCACCCCGGGCGAGTTCTTCGTCTACATGCTGGCCACGGCGGCCGGCCTGTGGTTGGTCAGCCAGGCGGCCCTGGCCCCCTTCTTCGGCCCCCTCGCCGGTCTGCTGGGCATCTGGGTGGCCGTGCAGTTCCTGAACTGGCAGCGCCAGAAACGTATCGAGAAGTTCATCAACCAACTGCCGGAAATGTCCCGGATCCTGGCCAACGCCACCCAGGCGGGCCTCGCCCTGCGCACGGCGATCGGCATGGCGGCGGAGGAACTGGAGGCACCGGCCGGGGAGGAACTGGGCAAGGTGGCCAACCAGCTGGCCCTGGGCGCCTCCCTGGACGACGCGCTGGGGGAGATGGCGGAGCGCCTGCCCTCGCGCGAACTGGTGGTCCTGGTGACGACGTTGGTGCTCTCCAACCGGGCGGGCGGCCAAGTGGTGGGTGCGCTGCGCAACTTGACGGAGACGCTGGAGGAGCGCAAGGAGACGCGTCGGGAGGTCCGCACCCAACTGGCGCAGGTCAACATGACGTCGTACGCCGTCCCGGTCCTCGGAGTGGGTTCCCTCTTCCTGATGAACGGCGTGAAGGACGGCGCCCTGGACCGTATGACCGGCTCCCCGGCCGGCCAGGCGGCGGTGATCGTCGCCTTCGCGCTCTACGCGGTGGGGTTCGTCCTGATCCGCCGCCTGTCCCGTATCGACGTCTGAGGGGGCGTACGCAGATGGCACTTCTTCTCGCCCTGCTGATGGGCCTCGGGGTCTGGGGCGTCTTCGCCGGGATCCGCATGTACCGGGCGGACGCGAAACTCCCCGGCGACCTGGTCCTCGCCCTGGAGGTCGGCGCCACGCGCACCGGCGCGGTGGACTCGCTGATCGACCGTCTCGGCATGCGCTACGCACCCGCCGTCCTGCGCCTGATGGGCCCCAAGCAGGTCGCGAAGTACCGCCGCAGGATCGACCTGGCCGGCAACCCCGGCGGTCTGACCATCGACCGCTACGCGGCCCGCCGCGCGGTCTACGGCTTCTTGGGCGGTTTCGGCGGCTTGGTCTTCCTGATGCGGGGCCAGTTCCTCGTGGCCCTGCTCCTGCTCGCCTTCGGGGCGTTCTGGACGGAGGTCGGCATCTGGTCGGCGATCCGGATCCGCAAGGACGTGATCGAGCGGACCCTGCCGGACTTCCTCGACGTCCTGGCGGTCGTGGTGAGCGCGGGCCTGGGCTTCCGGCAGGCACTGGACCGGGTGGCGATGAAGTACGAGGGGCCCTGGGCGGACGAACTCCGCATCACACTCCGCCAGATGGACCTCGGCATGGGCCGCCGCCAGGCCTTCCAGGAACTGCGCCGCCGCAACGACTCCGAACAGGTGGCCATGTTCGTCACGGCGCTCCAGCAGGGCGAGGAACTGGGCGCCCCGATCGTCGACACCCTGGTCGCCCTCGCCAAGGACATGCGCCGCACGGACGCCCAGAACGCCCGCCGCAAGGCCGCCCGCGCGGTGCCCAAGGCCACGATGATGATCACCACGTTCATGGTCCCGGCCACGATGATCCTCCTGGGCGCGGGCCTGCTGCTGGGCTCGGGGACCGACTTCGGCTCGATCACGGGCGACTAGGGGCGGGTGACGAGGATGTCGATGACCGGGGAACGCCGGGGGGCGTGGCGGCGACGGGCAGTGGAGCGGCTGGAGGAGCCGCTGCCGGGTGTGCCGAGGCAGCCGCGGACGGCGGCGGAGGGCGGAGGCGCCGCACAGGGGCCACCCGCGCGGGCTGACGCTCCCGCACGGCCTGAAGCACCCGCGGGGGTTGCCGCTGCCGCACAGGCCGATGCACCCGCACAGGCCGCCGCACCGGCAATCCCCATCCAGGTCAACGCCCTACAGGCCCTGGCCCGCCAAGTCTTCGGCTTCCGGCTGGCCATGATCGCCCTGGCCGCCCCCGCCGCCCTCCTCAACGCCAACCCGGGCCTGGGCGCCCGCCTGGTGGGCGCCGCGGTGGTCGCCACCTTCATGGGCTCGTACGTCCTCTTCAGGGACTGGGAACGCTTCGGCCCCCTCCTCCTCCGTCACCCCACCCTCCTCGCCGCGGACACCCTCTTCGGCTCCCTGCTCCTCATCTCCGCGGGCCCCGACACCACGCTCGCCTACGTCAGCGTCTGCACCCCCCTCCTCGCCGGCATCGTCTACGGCTGGCGAGGCGCCGCGGTCTTCGCGAGCCTTCAGTCCCTGATCTTCCTGCTGGTCTACGCGACGACACAGAACCCGGCCACCACCGTCGCCGAGCGACTTCTCCTTCCCGGCCTCTGTGTCATCGCCGGAGCGGTCGGCTCGGCCCTGCGCAACCTGATGTTCCGCTTCGGCGCGGCCACCCAGGCCCTGACCGAGGTCCAGGCCCGCCTGGCCGTCACGGAGGCGATCGCCGAGGAACGGGCCCGCCTGGCAAGGGAGATGCACGACTCGGTCGCCAAGACCCTGTACGGCGTGGCCCTGGCTGCGGACGGCCTGGCAGGCACGGCCGACCGCATGGACCCCGTGCTGGTCAAGGAACAGGCGGAGCTGGTGGCCCGCTCGGCCCGCCGGGCTGCCGCCGAGTCCCGCGAACTCCTGACGGACCTGCGCCGGGAGGCGACCGCCACCGACGTCCTGAGGGAACTGGCAGCCCGCACAAGGGACTTCGGCACCCGCACGAACCTCGCGGCCACCTACCACCCCACCGGCGAGGAGGAGACGCCCCTCATCCCGCCGGCCGTCGCCCGCCAACTCCTCACCATCGCCACGGAAGCGATGGACAACGCGCACCGCCACGCGGCACCGACCCGGGTGGACGTGAGCGCGGGGGTCCACGGCGACCTGCTCTGCATGACCGTCTACGACGACGGCCGGGGTCTGCCGCAGGGCACCACCCTCGAACAACTCCGCAGCACAGGCCACTTCGGCCTGGTGGGCATGGTCGAACGAGCCGCCTCGCTCGGCGCCCGCATCCGTATCGGCCGCGGCACCCACACCCAGGGCACGGAGGTCCGCCTGGAACTCCCGCTGACGACACCGGCCCCAGGCAGCGCTTGACGATCCGCACGACGCCGTCGCACAGTCCCCCACGCCACGCGAGACGACGAGAGGAGGCCGCAGAATGCCGGACCAGACGACTCCCCACCCCGGCGCCAAGCAGCCGCCGCCCCACGACCCGTTCGAGGACTTCCCGCCCCCCGCGCCGTCGACCGCCCTGCGCGTCGTGGTGGCGGACGACAATCCGGTGGTCCGCGCGGGCCTCACCGCCCTCCTCTCCGGCCGCGAGGACATCACGGTCGCCGCGGAAGCCGCGGACGGCCGCCAGGCCTACGAGGCGGCACTGGCCCACCACCCCGACGTGATCCTCCTGGACGTCCGCATGCCGGGCGTCGACGGCCTCTCGGCCCTCCCGCACCTGGTCCAGATCGCCCCGGTGGTGATGCTCACCTACAGCAGGGAGTCGGAGATCGTCCACGATGCCCTGCGCCTGGGCGCCGGCGGCTACCTCGTCCACGGCGAGTTCACGGCGGACCAACTCGTCGACGCCGTACGGAACATCAAGAACGGCCGGGCCCACTTCACACCGACGGCGGCGGACGCCCTGGTCGCCCGGCTACGGCAGACAAAGGAAGGCAGTGCGACTGCACACAATTACACCCCCCGCCAACCCAAGTCCCCATTGATTTCCGCGAAAAGCCTTTCGCAACTGCAACCAGTTATGGCACAGTCTGACAAGTCGCGGTTCCATCTGAGCGCAAGGGAGGCGGAGATCATGGACCTCATCGCATCCGGCATGAACAACCAACAGATCGCCGCCACCTGCTTCATCAGCGAGAAGACCGTCAAGAACCACATCAACCGCATCTTCGCCAAACTCCACAGCACCAGCCGCGCCGAAGCCGCCGCGAAGTGGCTAGGGGTGACCTGAGATGAGGGCTGGGGGGAAGAGGAAGGCGAATTGGGCCCGGAGTTGGGCCCAGGGACCCTCCGCGAAGGCATGCGCCACCTCATACGTTGCCCACACCACGGACAACGGAGGGCAACGCCATGCGGAACTGGAACGACGAGGGACAGACCGCGGTCGAGTACCTGGGGATCATCGCGGTGGTTGTGGCGATCGTGTTGGCGATTACGGGGACGGACATTGGCGCGCAGATCTTCGACGCGATCACCGCGAAGATTCAAGAGGTCATTGGTTGATCAGGCGCCGCAAGTGCGGCGACGCAGGGCAGGCCTTCCCCATCTACATCATGGTGGTGGCGGGCCTGCTCTTTCTTGCGTTCGCTTATCTTGCGGTCGGCCAGGCCGCGGCAAACCGTAACGGTGCCCAGACGGCAGCCGACGCGGCGGCGCTCGCGGCTGCACAGGACCTCCGGGACCAGCTCGCGGACGAGTGGGTGAAGGCCGTACTCGATCCGGCGGAGTGGCAGGACATCTTCGACGGCCATGCGCCGGGTGTGACGCTTTCTTGCGGGAGGGCCGACCAACTGGCGGCGCAGAACGCAGCACACGTAGTGGGCTGTGCTCCGGATGCTCTGAGCTACACGATCGAGGTCGAGAGCGATGAAGCCGTGGGCGATTCCATAGTCCCCGGCACGGAGGGCATGAAGGCGAAGGCGTCTGCCAAGGCGGTTGTCGAACCCCTGTGTACGTTCGAGCCGCCCGGTGCGGATGCCGGAGACGACGTGCTGCCGCAACTCATCTGTGAGGACAGGAACTGGGACTTGGATCCGGAGGACCTCGCCGTTCTGCCGGAACCCGAGGATCTGTTCGACGTCCATCTGGCCGACTGACAAGCGAACGACGAGGGACGAAGGAAGCGGAGTCATGAGCATTCGGTTCACTACGAAGGCCCGCAGGGGGATGGTCGCGCTGACTGTTGCGGCCGGGTTGGCTCTCGGCGTGGCCGGCTGCGGCGGTGGAGGCGACGACGACAAGAAGCCGGAGGCGTCGGCTTCAGCTTCCAAGGGAAGCGGCTCCGACCCGAGTGCTCAGGAAGGTCAAGCAGACACGCCCCTGGCCGAGTTGAAGGGGCCGGATGGACTGCTGCTTCAGGTCACCTCTGCCGAGCGGGATGCGGGCGGCTTCGTCACTGTCAACGGAAACTTGAAGAACGACGGTTCCGAGACCGTTGTCGTTCCTGCCGGGCTCAGGGGAGACGAAACCGAGATCATCAGGCACGGCAGGTCACTGGGTGGAGCCACGCTCGTGGATTCCGCAAGCAAGAAGCGCTACTACGTACTCCGCGACACTGATGGTCGTCCGCTTACGACCACGGACCTCAACTCGCTGAAGGCTGGTGAGTCTGCGCCCGTCTTCATGCAGTTCCCGGCTCCCCCCGCCGAAACGACCGAGGTCACCTTCCAGCTGCCCAGCTTCGCCGCCGCCACGATCACCATCTCCGGGTGAGGCCCCGATGACCCTCACCCCACCCCGCCTCGCCCTGACCCTCACCGCCGCGTCGGTCATGCTCGCCACGAACCTCTTCGTCGCGACGACGGCGGAGGCCGACGAAACCCCCAGCGTCCCCCCGGGCACCGAGGCCACCGCCGCGGCCCCCGTGAAGGTGGACGCCAACGACCCCGACCTCAAGCTCCCCGAGGGCGCCACTCTCGCCGAACCCAAGGTCCTGGACATCAAGCAGGTCGTGGAGGACCAGTCCGGCGAGGAACGCCGTGAAGACACGAACGCGGACGTCAAGTTCGCCCTCCAGGCGGAGGTCCTCTTCGGCAAGGACAGCGCGAAACTCAGCGGCCAGTCGAAGGCCCGTATCGCGGCGATCGCGGACGAGATCAAGAAGCAGAACGCGACGAAGATCCGCGTCTTCGGCTTCACGGACAACCTGGGCACCTCCGCCCACGGCGACGTCCTGTCGAAGCAGCGGGCCAACGCCGTGCAGGACGTCCTGGAAGCCGAACTGAACGACGCGAACGTCACGTACGAGGTACGCGGATACGGCGAGCAGTACCCGATCTCCGACAATTCGACGGAGGCCGGCCGCAAGAAGAACCGACGGGTCGAGGTCTCTTTCCCGCGCACGGAGAGCTGAACGACGAGGCGCCGGGGAGGAGAACTCCCCGGCGCCGTTGGAACGGTCGATCGTTGTTCGGTCAGCCGAACATGCCGGGCTGGTAGTCACCGGCGGGCTGCTGGATGATGACGTTGAAGCGGTTGTAGAGGTTGATGAGGGCGATGGTGGCGACCAGCGCGGCCAGCTGCTCCTCGTCGTAGTGCTTCTGGGCGTTGGCCCAGACCTCGTCGCTGACCCCGCCGGCCCCGTCGGCGATGCGGGTGCCTTCCTCGGCGAGTTCCAGCGCGGCACGCTCGGCCTCGGTGAACACCTTGGCCTCACGCCAGGCGGCGACGAGGTGGAGTCGTTCGTGGGTCTCGCCGGCGGCGACCGCGTCCTTGGTGTGCATGTCGGTGCAGAACCCGCAGCCGTTGATCTGGCTGGCGCGAAGCTTGACGAGCTCCGCCGTCGAGTGCGGCAGGGCCGAGTCCGCGACCGCCTTGCCCGCCGAGTTGACGTACCGGATGATCTTGCCGGCGAGCGGGTTTCCGAAGAGGTCGAGGCGGGCTTCCATGGTGAGCTCCTGTGGCGTTGGTGTCGATGCCTACACCCCCTAGACGGAACGACCCCACCGAGATGTGACACCCCTGAATGTGACGCGCGTCTCACGGTGCCCATCACTGGCGTGACAGCTCGGCCTGCGGTCCGTCACACATCCGTGGTCACGGCCACCCGTACCCCGGCCCGCAGCCCCCACCCGGCCATGGCTCCGGCCTCCGCCTCCAGCACATGCCGCGAACGGAGCCGGGGCAGCCCCAGTCGGCCTGGCTTCATGGTGCGTACGGCGGTGACGACGAGGTGGCGATCGAGGTAGGCGACATCGATGGGCATGCGCATGCGAAAGGTGTGCACACCGCCGGCGGGCGACAGCAGGATCGCCCCGTCCACGGAATCCCGCCCCAGCAGCCCTTTGGTACGGGCCCGATAGGACGCGGCGATCTCCAACGGAACGGAGGCCCCGGCAGGCTCCCCATGGACGACCAACGTCCCCCGCCCGTCCCGCAACCGCCCCATACCCGAACCGCCCCCTTCACCCACCACAACCTGCCCCTCCACCCCACCTGCGAACCGAACGAGGCCCAACCGACCACCCGTCAGCTTTGCGAGTTCATAACTGGAACCACCCGCTCACCACGCGTTATCCAACCGTTACGGCCCAAGTGGGGTCACGCAAGGCCGATTTGGCCGCATTTACCCCGCCCTCCGGCAACGGCAACCCTGGTGTCACCGCTGCCCCCTGGATAGCGTTGCTTCGCTCAAGAGAAGCCTCGCCTCACCGGGAGCCGACCGTGAACCGCCGCCCCACGCTGCTCGCAGCGCTAGCCCTGACCGCCACCGCGGCCCTGACGCTGTCCGCGTGCGGAAGCGACGACAGCTCCAAGGGCAAGGACAACGACAAGATCGCGGGAGCCGACACCGGCAAGACGTCGGCGTCGCCGAGCCCGTCCGCCTCGACGGCGGCCGACCGACCGAAGATCGACCTGCCCTCGGATCTGACCTACACCTTCGACTGGCCTAAGACGGGCGACAAGGACAAGGACGCGGTCCTGGCCGACGGGGAGCAGTCCATCAAGGCAGTGGATCTCGGGATCGTCAACCAGGACGCGCTCGACAAGGCATACCTCTACTACTACGAGGGTGAGGCTGCCGCCAGCACACAGGAGTTCATCCAGGCATACGTCAAGGCCAAGGCTCGGGTCACGGGCGCCTACCGCTATTACGACGCGTCCGCCAACGTGAGCGGGAAGGACACCGCCTCGCTGGTGTACTGCGAGGACCAGAGCAAGGCTTATGACATGTACCTGGAGGGCAAGAAGGTCAACAAGACGCCCGCCACGAAGAACAGCTACGTGCTCTACATCACCGAACTGCACAAGAACGCCAAGGGTGTGTGGGCCGTCGAGAAGATCGAGTCCCAGAGGGGAAGCGACAAGTGCCAGCCCTGAGCGCCACATCGCGCGCCCTGATCGCGCCGGTCGTCATCGGCGCGATACTGCTCAACGGTGCCACCGCCTTCGCGGACAACGAGATCGGCAGCGGCGCCCAGGCGCCGAGCGACCCCGCCAAGATCGACGACAAGGGGAACCTCTCCGTCACTGTCGGCGGCGTCGTCTTCGACCGCTCGAAGAACGGCAGCGGTGGTTCGACGGGCGCGCTGGCGTCGACCACCTCCTGGACACCCCCCGCCTGCTGGTACGCCCCGAAGTACACCCCGGAGCAGCTCCAGAAGTACATGGAGCCGATCTGGGAGGCCGGATCGACGGGCGCCGAATGGGACAACGAGCAGCGGAAGAAGTACAACGCCAACGACGAAGAGAAGGCCTTCAACAAGGACAAGACGGGCAAGGGCTACTGGTGGGACTCGTACGTCGACAAGAGCTACCGGCCGGGCTGGGACGCCTGTGACGACGGCCCCTTCTGGGTCGACACGGGCGACGCCCCGCCGGCCGACATGGAGAACGCCGTCACGCCGGAGATCCTCGCCGAACTCGCCTACAACGAGATCCGCGTCCCCGGCACCAAGGTGACCCTGGCCCCCGCCCAGGCGACCAAGGTCAACCTCCCGACCTGGGCCTGGCTCGACGGTGCCGAGTTCAAGCCGGTCTCCGTCACGGCCTCCGTCCCGGTGCTTGAGATGCAGGCAACTGCCACCGCGGTACCGGTCTCCCTCAAGATCGAGCCCGGTACGGCCGACGCCGTGACCTACCCGGCTTCCGGCGTCTGTGAGATCAACAACGGCCGCATCGGCGAGCCCTACGCCAAGGGCAAGGCGGATGAGACCCCACCCTGCGGAGTGAAATACCTCCGCTCCTCCGGTGACGGCACTTACCCGCTCCGGGCCACGGTCACCTGGAACATCACCTGGACCGGCACCGGGGTCCCCGGCGGCAGGCTGCCCGACGGCAGCTTCGGTGCCACGCAGGACGTCGTCGTACAGGAGATCCAGGCCATCAACCGCTGACGACCGCGAGATCCCGCGCTCGGGCGATCACTCCCCTCGGGAGAGTGATCGCCCGACGTGCTGTGGCGACCTGCCCGGGATCATGAGGACGTCCAGGTGTCCGCTTCCTCATCCGGGCTGATCCGGACGGTGCGGGCGAACTCGTCGACATGGTCGAGCGCCTTGAGGATCCGGCCGGCGTCGGGATCGGCCAGGATGATCAGAACGTCCGCGGCTTCCGTGCCCTTCTCGTAGCGCCAGGCGTAACGGAGGCCGACGTGCACCTCGTTGCTGTCCTCGTCCTGGTAGTAGCGCAGCACCCGCAACCCGGCTCCCAGATGCGGGGAGTGGAAGTCCTCGACAATGGGGGGCTCAATGGCGTAACCCGCATCGGCGTGGGTCAGGTCCCGCAGTGCCGCCTCCCGGTCTTCGTCCTCCTCGATCTCCACCAGGTCGACATACGCGGGAAGCGGGATCTCCCGCGGGTGGGGGAGATGGAGGAAGACCTCGAAGTCCGGGTAGGCCGCGGGTGCCCTGATGGCATACATCAACAGGATGTCGGCCAGCAGATCGACCTCGCCCGGTTCCGGCTTCTCCGGCGCGAAATCCTCCCAGAGACCCTCGGCGAAGTAACGTGCCCACGCCTCGGGCGTCTGGGCCTCCTCGACGTCCTCAAGACCCGGCTCCGGCCACATGAGCGGGATGCGGATCCAGGGGGACAGATCCATGGCGTGCTTGACGTTGAGCCAGCTCACTCGTAACTCCACTTGAACGTGCCGACCACCGCGTCGAACAACTCGACCAGCACGTCGGTGAATTCACTGTCGATATCGCCGTCACCCGGGGTGGAGAAGTCGATGCTGATCCACCGACCGGGGTCGTCCGCCACGGGGATCACATAGTCGACCCGCCGTGTCGGCAGCTCCTCCTCATCAGGGGCGGAGCGGTAGGCACGGCGGAGTGCGGGTGCCCCTGCCACGTCGACCGTTGTCGCCGTTCCGCCGGGCACCTCCTCGGCGGCCAGCTGTGCGAGTACCGCCTGTGGGGGAACCGTACGGTCCCGGCCGATCGGCAGCTCGGCGACGATGAACGAAGCCATGAGGAAGATGCCGCCGCGCGGGAGGATGGGAAGGTAGAGGTCGAGGCCGCCGTTCCTTCTGGCCGCGCGGGCCTGCTTCTCCAACTGGCGGCGCATCTCCAGCCGGAAACGCATCGCGTCGTCCCGGGGGATGCCCTCCGGGACTTGCTCCATGTGGGAGAAGAGGATCCTCTCGAGTGCTTCCTTCATGCCCTCGCGCAGGGGGATGCGGACCCAGCCGGGTGGCAGGACGAGTTCGTAACGGCGGGGAGTCAGATCGGAGACGCTCACACGCGGGCCTGCTTCTTGAGCTGGCGGTCGGCCACGAGGATCGTCAGGCAGCAGAGCACTGAAATGATGCCCAGCCAGTTGTAGCCGATGGTCCCGATGATGTTCCAGACCAGGTACATGATGGCAACCATCTTGATCGTCTGGGAGAAGTTGGCGCCGATATGCGGGTTACGGATGAGCTCTCGGTTCCTGAAAAACAGGGCCAGCATCAGGGCGGGCGAGATCATCAACGGCCATGCCACGTAGCCGTAGGTGAGCCAGTCCATTCCGCCGTATTTGCTGCCGAGGTCTTGGAAGGCGAAGCAGAAAAACGGTACCAGTGTGCACGCGGCGAGGAACTTCATGGCCCGGGATTCCTGCGGGCTTTTCGCCGGGATTGTCGCCACTATCTCCACTCCCTCGAACTTTGCTCTGAATTTGGTCGTGCCCGGTTGTTGCGGGTAAGTGCGCGCTCCGGTGTGTTCACCAACGGCTCCCGACTTCACGCGTCAGGACATCCTTGGCGTCGCCGTACTGGTCCTTGTATGGGCCTTTTTCTCCCAGTTTGTCGCCCACGTCCACCAGGGTGGCAGCCCCGTAGTTCAGCCGGAACTTCAGTACGGCCGTGTTCACCGTGTCGGCCGCCGCCCGCACGCTGGCATTCCCACCGAACTCAGCCCGCATAGCCTTCGCGAACTTACTCGCGCTGATGACCTCCCCATCGCCCCCCAGCAGGCGCTCCACCCGAGTCGCCATGGGACGTGTTTCTCGCGCCCCGATCCCCCGCAGGGATTGCAGCGCGCGCGCCGCTTTCGAGCCACGGACCGAGTTTTCACCGTATCGCATGACATTCTTGTGGAGCAGTTTCCGCAGATTCGCGTACCGCTGGAACCGTTCCGCCCTACTGGCGGTCTTGAGCGCTGTTGTCGCGGCCTTCACGCCCTTCATCGCGACACTGCCGAACCCCAGCGTCGCCAGCGCGAAGACGTCCATGGCGACATCCGCCCAGTTCCCGTCACCGGAGAGAGCCAGCAGCGTGTGCCCGACTCCGACGAGCGCTGTGAGGCTGATGGCGGTCACCGTGATGAGGGTCGCCAGCCATCCGACCGGGGTGAAGAGGAGGGCGATGATCCCGATGGCGGTCGCGGCCCAACTCAGGACTTCGACGACGGATTTGATGGTGTCCGCGTGCTCGTGCACCCCGTCCTTGAAGTTCTCCCAGGCGCTGTCCTTGATGATGTCCGAGATGTCATCGCCGATATTGTCGGCGTAGTGCTGGGCGCGGGAGTCGCGCTCGGAGACGATCTGGTTGAGCTGCTTGTGGTAAGGCGCCAAGTGGCTGTCGGGGTCGGATGACTCCGACGCGTTCTTTTCGCCGCTTTTCTTGGCCTCGGCTTCCTTCTTCTTCGCCTCGGCAACGTGTTCCTCATCCGCCCGCTTCGCGGCTCGGAGGACACCATCGGCCCGTTCCTGGAAGCCCTCCAGCTCATTGGCCCAATGGCCGAGGTCGCCGACAACACGTTCGTAGCGGGCCGCAGTCTCGCGGAAGTGCTTTTCGAGGTCGCCGGACTTGTCGCGGATCTTGTCGGCGTACTTGCCCGTCAGGGCGTCACCGTCGGCGGCCTTGCGCAGGATGCGGGCCTGGTCGCGGAGGGTTGAGGCGAGGTTCTTCATTCTGCCGACCTCGTCGCGGATGTCCTCCGGATCGCCGGGGACCGGGTCCTTCTCCGCCAGCGGATGCCAGTCGACCGGCCGGCGCCTGCCCTTGCCCGTACCCATCGGTCAATTGCCCCCGTTTTTCCCGTGCTTCTTCTCGTTCGCCTTCGCGAGATCGAGGTCCAGCTTCTGGAAGCTCTTGAGTGAGGTGTCTACTTGCTTGCCCAAGTTCTCGACGTTCTCAAGGAGTTCACGTCGATAGTTGTCCCAGTTGGTGACGAAGTCGTCCATCTTGCCGGCGATACTGCTATGGCCCCAGATGTCATGGATGTCGGCGCGGTGTCTGTCGATGCCGTCGAGGGCTTTCTTGATGTCCCTCAGATTCGTCCTCGAAGACGTCAGGAGTGTGTAGTCGACTACCAGGCGGTCGTGTTCCCCCATGGGCCTCTCCGTTTGCACTTACGTGGTCAGCACACTCCCGTTGGGCTCGACCCGCCGGCACAGTCACCGCACACGCCTCCCCGCTCCCGATCGATGATCGTGAGGCGGCCATGTTTGCTGCTGCATCTTCTCCCATCTCTGCCGGGCCGGCGCAACCGGGTCGCCAGGATCGGTGTGCTCACCGACCCGCGCTGGGGGGTTCTCGACTTCGCCCTTGGGCGAGGCCGAGAGGCACCGAACTGGCGAAAGATCGCCTGCGTGCTCCAGCCCGGCGGGACGTACTTCGCCCAACACGTCGGTAGCCGGGGCCTCTTCGAGCTCGTCAAGTGGGTGTCCCCGACGTCACCGTCGAGGACTACGAGACCCAACTGCGGTTCGTGCAAGAGCGGGTCAGGTCGGGTGGCCCTCACGTCGCTGCAGCGCCCGCCACATCCCCGAAGTACGGCAGCAGCCGCAGCCCCCTGGTCCAGGTGACCTCGTAAACAGGTTGTCCGCCCCTGCACGCTTGGGTAGTAAGGCCCCCATGACCCAACTCGGCGCCGTCTTCCGCCCCCAACTTCCCCCCGAGCGTCTCCGCGACATCGCCCGCCTCGCCGACGACTCCGGCCTCGAACAGCTCTGGCTCTGGGAGGACTGTTTCCGAGAGGGAGGTGTCTCGACGGCCGCTGCCGCGCTGGCGTGGAGCGAGCGGGTGCGGATCGGGGTCGGACTGTTGCCCGTGCCGTTGCGGAACGTCGCCATCACCGCGATGGAGGTCGCCTCGCTGCACCGGATGTTCCCGGGCCGGGCGATCGTCGGGGTTGGGCACGGTGTGCAGGACTGGATGGGGCAGGTCGGGGCGCGGGTCGAGTCGCCGGTGACCCTGCTGCGGGAGTACCTCGACGCGCTGCGGGCGCTGCTGCGGGGGGAGAGGGTGAGCGTCGAGGGGCGGTACGTCCGTCTCGACGACGTAGCGCTCGACTGGCCGCCGGCCGAGGCGGTGCCCGTGTTCGCGGGGGCGACCGGGCCGCGTTCGCTGCGGCTGGCGGGGGAGGCGGCGGACGGGACCATCCTCACCGCGGGCACCCCGGCCGACGGCGTACGACGGGCTCGGCGGCTCGTCGACGAGGGGCGGGAGTCGGCCGGCCGTAACGATCCGCACCAGGTCGTCGTCTACCTCCTCGCCGCCACCGGAGCCGACGCCGCCGCCCGTCTCCGGGCCGAGCTGGCCGACGAGGGACTCGCCGACGTTCCGGACCTCGGCGTCGCCGGAGACGCGGGTGCCGTCGCCAAGGCCGTGGAGCGGCTCGCGGAGGCCGGAGCGGACACGGTGATCCTGCAACCGACGGGGGACGAGCCGGACCCGGAGGGCTTCGTGCGGTTCGTTGCGGAGGAAGTCCGGCCGTTGGTGTCCTGACAGTCCGGGCGGGAGCGGGAACGCGAGAGGGGGCCGTCCGGCAGTCCGCCCGTGAAAAAATCAGCGGCGGTCCCCGGCCCCACCCTGCGACGATCACCCCATGCCGATCGACCACGCCCACCGCAGCTACGAAGCCCTCGTCGCCGAAGGCTCCTCCGTGCCCACCGAAGGCTGGGACTTCTCCTGGTTCGAGGGGCGGGCCAGCGAGGAGCGGCCCTCCTGGGGGTACGCCGTGGCCAAGGCCGGGCGCCTCTCCCGGGCCACCGCCGCGCTGGACGTCCAGACCGGGGGAGGGGAGGTCCTGAACTTCGCACTCGGCAGGGCGGCGGAGAGCTCGAAGGTGCCGGCCCTCGTCGTCGCCACCGAGGGCTGGCCGCCCAACGTGGCCAAGGCCACCGCGCTGCTCCGCCCCCACGGCGTCGCCGTCGTCGCCTCGCCCGAGGACGCCCCGCTGCCCTTCGCGGACGCGGCCTTCGACCTCGTCACCAGCCGCCATCCCGTCGCCCCCGACTGGCCGGAGATCGCACGCGTGCTCCAGCCGGGCGGCACCTACTTCGCCCAGCACGTGGGCCCGCACAGCGTCTTCGAGCTCGTCGAGCACTTCCTCGGGCCGCTCCCCGCCGAACAGAGCGCGAACCGCCACCCCGACCGCGAACGCGCCGGCGCCGAGGCCGCGGGGCTGGAGGTCGTCGATCTGCGTGCGGAGCGGCTGCGGGTCGAGTTCCACGACATCGGGGCCGTGGTCCACTTCCTGCGCAAGGTGGTGTGGATGGTGCCGGGCTTCACCGTCGAGGCGTACCAGCCCCAACTCCGCGCCCTGCACGAGCGGATCGAGTCCGAGGGGCCGTTCGTCGCCCACAGCACCCGCCATCTCTTCGACGTCCGGAAACCCGCGTCTCACGCGTGAGGCCCGACCGTCACCTCCCCGACCACCAACTCCGCCTCCGCCTCCAGCACTTCGCCCACCCGCTGCACCCGCTCTCCCAACTCCCGCTCCTGCCCCGCCGTGAGCCGCCGTAGCGGCTCCACCGTGACGGTCGTACGACGGCCCCGGCGCCGCTGATGCCAGACCCCGGCCACCACACCGTCGACCAGCAGCAGCGGAAAGTTGCCGGCCTGGCCGCCCGCCAGCGCCCGCCGGTACGCGGCACCGGGGAACAGCAGCTCACGCGACTGGGCGGCGATCCCGTACGCGTCGAAGTACGGCAGCAGCCGCACACCCCGTACCCCGTCCCGATCCCGGCCCCCGTCCCCGGGGAACTCCGTGTCGCCCGCCACCACCCAGGCCGCCGTCCCCTCGAAGTCGACCTCCTCGATCTCCCCGGCCTCCGCCATCCGCCCGAACAGCGCGCTCGACCAACCGCCGGGCGCCGCCAGCCACTTGGCGAACCACGCCGGGGTCCCGGGTCCGTAGGCGTGCAGATACCGTCGTACGAGAGTCCGTACGGCGTCGTCCGCCGGCAGCGGGTCGAAGTGCGGTGGGCGGGTGTACGTCACCTTGCGGCCACGGTTGGGGCCGAAGCACAGCGCGCCGGACCAGCCCGCCCGGTGCAGCACCTGCCGCCAGCGCGGCCACAGGGTCTGGAAGGCGGGCATCACCAGGTCACCGGCCCAGGCGCCGGTGCACGCCACGACCTCCTCGCCCAGCTCGTCCACGGTCAGGCACACCCCGTCCAGGGCGTCCCCGATCGCCGCCACGATCTGCCCGGCCTGCTCCTCGGTGACCCGTACGTCCGGCGCGAACACCGTCCCGGCCGGGACGGCCGGCAACGCGGCGCACCACAGTGGGAGTTCGGCCGTGGGCAGCAGATGGACGGTTCCGCGCGGGCCGTGCGTCTTCACCAGTGACCGGTCCTCCCAGAGCACCTCGCGCACGTGCGACCGTGTCGTCCCCTCGGTCCGCAACCCGATCGACAGCTCGGCCGCGGACAGCACCTGCGCATGCGCTCCGAGCATCGTGGCGACCACGTCGGCGACCGGGACGCCCGGCTTCGCGGGAGTGGCCAGGAACTGCCGTTCGAGTCGGCGTGCGCTCGCCTCGGCCCATGTGATCCTCAACGTCATGCTGCGACGCTAGGCCGGAACGAGGTCAGTTCCTGTCCTCTATGGAGACGCGTGGAGAGCGGCAGTCATCTTATTTGGGCAAATCGGGCAATCGTCGCATCAATGCCTCATCCCCCCTTCGTATCCATGGGATTCACGAGGTTTCCACATCGTTATCACCGTCAACTCGCTTCTTACCTTGATCTCACGTAAGTTCGGACCAAGGTAATTCGCGTGAGCAAAGTTGCGCGGGCGGCACCGCGCGGCGGAGGGGGCTGCGCGGTGCGCTGCCTTCGCAGCTCACCGGCCTCCTCGTGGAATCGGCGCCCGGCGTCAAGCGGAGGTTCGCGGCCGGGTCACCCACCTGGGGGATGCGAGCACAAGTCGTCGTGCATCCGGCAAGCCGCCCCAAAGCCTCCGGATCCCTGTGGAATCCACCCGATTGCCTTGGGAATCCGCTGTGATTCGGCCATGAATCCTCCGTGAGCGGGGCCTTTCCAGGCCATCGGCCCGTCGCCGTCCGACTCCGGAGAGTAGTTGTGGCACGCCGATGCACGCAGCATCACTTACGAAGGGTTATGGTGGAAACCCCCCCTCGGGCCGGTCCGTCTCCCCCCCCACGGACCGGCCCGTTTTTTTATGGGTCGACGTGCGGCTCCGCCCTGTTGGGTGACCGGCAACTCGACCCGGACTCAAGTCTTCCTCCACCACAGCGGTAGGCTTCCGCCCGCGGGGACCGCCGTACGGAGGGGCTGACAAGAACGTGAACCTGCGCGACAAGCTGCGCGGCCTGCTGGTCAGGCTGTACGCGCGCCGGGTGGAAGGCCACCTGGACCACGCTCAGGTGCCCAAGCACATCGGCGTCATCATGGATGGCAACCGCCGCTGGGCGAAGGCCGCCGGCTCCACCACCGTGCACGGTCACCGCGCTGGAGCCGAGAAGATCGAGGAGTTCCTCGGCTGGTGCTCCGAGACCGATGTCGAGGTCGTCACCCTCTGGCTGCTGTCGACGGACAACTTCGACCGGCCCCAGGACGAGCTCGGCCCGCTGCTGGGCATCATCGAGGACGTCGTGCGCACCCTCGCCGCGGACGGCCGCTGGCGGGTGCACCACGTCGGCACCCCCGACCTGCTGCCCTCCCAGATGCAGCTGGCGCTGAAGGAGGCGGCGGAGGCGACGGCCCATGTCGACGGGATACTCGTCAACCTCGCCATCGGCTACGGCGGTCGCCAGGAGATCGTGGACGCCATGCGCTCGATGATGCTCGACGCCGCCGACAAGGGGACCTCGCTCGAGGACCTCGCCGAGTCCGTCACCATCGATGCGATCGGCCGTCACCTCTACACCGGCGACCAGCCCCACCCCGACCTGGTGATCCGCACCAGCGGCGAGCAGCGGCTGTCCGGATTCATGCTGTGGCAGACGGCCCACTCCGAGTACTACTTCTGTGACGTTTTCTGGCCGGCCTTCCGCAAGGTCGACTTCCTTCGCGCCCTGCGCGACTACGCGGCGCGGCATCGCCGCTACGGCGGTTAGGGCGCGCGGCAAGCGCCCCGTCTACCCCGTTTGGGGCGGAAGTAACAAGGAGTTCACCAGCGCGCCGTCATACGTACCGGCATGGCAGCGCATGTTCGAGGGCATAAGCCAAGCAGGTCGACACCCGAACCACGGGTGTCGGATCTCAGCGGACGGCACCGGAGCCGTTCGCCCGGGAGGCCCTTTGCACCAGCTCGACCGTGCGGTTTCAGCACGGAAGAAGCAGTGGAGGGCCGGTCTCCGGCCCGTGCATCGCGGCCGTCGATCGGTCCAGCTCCACTCCGTCGCTCCCCGACCTCATCCGAGGGGGTACGTCCTTCCGTGGTGACCAGCACAAAGCGCCGTATGCCAGACCGGCGCACCTATGTTCTCGACACCAGCGTTCTGCTGGCCGATCCGAGCGCCATGACCCGCTTCGACGAGCATGAAGTCGTGCTCCCGATTGTCGTGGTCACGGAACTGGAGGCCAAGAGGCACCATCCCGAACTCGGCTACTTCGCTCGGCAGGCACTTCGCCTGCTCGACGATTTCCGGGTGCGGCACGGCCGTCTCGACGCCCCCATCCCGGTCGGGGACCTGGGCGGAACCGTCCGTGTCGAGCTCAATCACTCGGACCCCAGCGTGCTGCCCAGCGGCTACCGCCTGGGGGACAACGACTCCCGCATCCTCGCGGTCGCCCGCAATCTGCAGGCCGAGGGATTCGACGTCACCGTCGTCTCGAAGGACCTCCCGCTCAGGATCAAGGCGTCCTCGGTCGGGCTCCTCGCCGAGGAGTACCGCGCCGAACTCGCCATCACGGGCTCCTCCGGCTGGACCGGAATGTCCGAACTGACCCTGCCGGGCGAACAGGTGGACATCCTCTTCGAGGAAGGCCATGTGTACGTCCCCGAGGCCGCCGACCTGCCCGTGCACACGGGTCTGACGATCCAGTCCGAGCGCGGCAAGGCACTGGGGCGGGTCAGTCCCGAGGGCAACATCCGCCTGGTGCGCGGTGACCGGGAGGCGTTCGGCATCAAGGGGCGCAGCGCGGAGCAGCGCATCGCGCTGGACATCCTGCTCGACCCGGACATCGGGATCGTGTCGATGGGAGGCCGCGCCGGCACCGGCAAGTCGGCACTCGCGCTGTGCGCGGGTCTGGAGGCGGTCCTGGAGCGCCAACAGCACAAGAAGGTGATGGTCTTCCGTCCGCTGTACGCGGTCGGCGGGCAGGAACTCGGCTATCTGCCGGGCTCCGAGTCCGAGAAGATGAGCCCCTGGGCGCAGGCGGTCTTCGACACGCTGTCCGCGGTCGCCAGCCGCGAGGTCATCGAGGAGGTCACCGCACGCGGGATGCTCGAGGTCCTGCCCCTCACCCACATCCGCGGACGCTCGCTGCACGACGCGTTCGTGATCGTGGACGAGGCGCAGTCGCTGGAACGGAATGTGCTTCTCACCGTTCTGTCCCGAATCGGTGCCAATTCGCGGGTGGTGCTCACCCATGACGTGGCCCAGCGGGACAATCTGAGGGTGGGTCGCTACGACGGTGTCGTCGCCGTCGTGGAGAAGCTGAAGGGGCATCCGCTCTTCGCCCACGTCACACTGACGCGGTCCGAGAGGTCCCAGATCGCCGCCCTTGTGACCGAAATGCTGGAGGACGGGCAGATCTGACCCTGTCGTACAACTTCACAAGGGTTACGCAGTAGTTGGCGCCGTCCGGAAAGGCAATGAGCCTAGCCGGGCGGCGCCTCGGTGTGTGTGGCTTTCCTGAAATCCCTAGGGGCAAACGAGGTGTGAGCTTTCACACGCAACTCAGAATTGCCACTCGGCGTCCGCTTGCGGCAGAGTCTCATTCCTGTCAGGCCCCGCATACGACACACCTGTACCCCCAGCGGTACGGCACCACAGCACCACCAGCTTCAACTCCATAGCCGACGTCGTATGCCGCCCGAGCACCATGCGGCGCCTCCCTCACGGGAGTTGCCCACCGGGCCCGAACCTCCCGTGACCCAGCAGTTGGGAGGTCAGCGCCAGGGGCAAGATTGCGTCCGCCAGGGTCACCGAAGCGGGCGATGCTGGAAGGAAACCGTGTGAGTCCGATTTCGGTCCGGGGATTCGCAGTGGCCTCTGCCACCGCGGTCACCGCTGTCGGAAGCGTCGTCGGCGTTGCCTCGGGCAGCACCGCGCAGACGAACGACGCCGAGGCGGCAGTAGCCGATTCGACGCTCCTCGCGGACATACCCGCGGGCCAGCAGGCCCAGGTGCAGACCGCGTCCCTGACGCAGCAGGCCAATGTCCAGGCCATCGCCGCCGACGCGAGCGCGAAGAAGGATGCCGAGGAATCGGCTCGCAAGGCTGCTGCCAAGTCGGCTGTCGAGAAGAAGGAAGCCGCCGAAAAGGCGGCGAAGGAAGCCAAGGAGCGCGCCGAGGTCAAGGCCGCCGCCGCGTCCCGGAGCTCCTCCAGCTTCCCGGTCCAGAGCTCGTACTCCACCGCGCAGATCCAGGCGATGGCGCGCCAGATGGTGCCGAGCGGCCAGTGGACGTGCTTCAGCAACATCGTGGACCACGAGTCCAGCTGGAACTACACGGCGGTCAACGCCTCCTCCGGCGCCTACGGTCTCTTCCAGGCACTGCCCGGCTCCAAGATGTCCTCCGTCGCCGACGACTGGCGGACCAACCCGGCCACCCAGATCAAGTGGGGCCTCAACTACATGGACAGCCGCTACGGCAGCCCGTGCGAGGCCTGGTCCTTCTGGCAGGCCAACAACTGGTACTAGAGCCGCCCGGCTCCGGCCGACGCTCAACCCCGCGCAGCCCCTCACCGTCCTACGGTGGGGGGCTTTCGCCCTGTTGTACGGTCTGACGGACGACTCACGGGCTCCAGGGGGGAGTGGTGGGCAAAGACGGGGGAAAAGGACGGACACGGATCATGTCGCGAGTGCCTGGGTGGCTCGGCCGGCTCGGCCACGGACTGACCGAGATGGGTGACCGGTTGGACGAGCGCCGCGCGGAGGCGGAGCGCGAGGAGGAGGCCCCGCCTCCCGACGAGCCCCCGCCGCCCTACGAAGCGCCCCCCGCCGCGGTACCCCGCCCTGATCCCGCGCAGGCGGTCCCGTGGGGCATGCGCGTCGCCGCCGAGGCCGGCTGGCGACTGCTCGTCCTGGCGGGCACGGTCTGGGTCCTCATGCGGGTCATCAGCGCCGTACAACTCGTCGTGCTCGCCTTCGTGGCCGCGCTGCTGATCACCGCGCTGCTCCAGCCGACGGTGGCATGGCTGCGGCGCTACGGCGTCCCGCGCGGCCTCGCGACCGCGCTCACCGCGATCCTCGGCTTCGTCGTGATGGGCCTGATCGGCTGGTTCGTGACCTGGCAGGTCATGGAGAACATCGACAACGTCTCCGACCAGGTCCAGGACGGCATCGACGAGTTGCGCAACTGGCTGCTCAACAGCCCGTTCCATGTCACGGACAAGCAGATCAACGACATCGCCGAGAACCTGCGGGAGGCGGTCGGCGCGAACACGGACCAGATCACGTCGGCCGGTCTGGAAGGTGTGACGGTCGTCGTCGAGGCGCTGACGGGCATCCTGCTCGCCGCCTTCTCCACGCTCTTCCTGCTCTACGACGGAAAGCGTATCTGGGAGTGGACGCTGAGGCTGGTGCCGGCGGCGGCGCGGCCGGGCGTCGCGGGTGCGGGCCCGCGCGCGTGGCGAACGCTGACGGCCTATGTGCGCGGCACGGTGATAGTGGCTCTGATCGACGCCATCTTCATCGGCCTCGGCATCTACTTCCTGGGTGTCCCGATGGCCGTCCCGCTGGCGGTCTTCATCTTCCTGTTCGCGTTCATCCCGCTGGTGGGCGCGGTCGTCTCGGGCGCGCTGGCGGTGGTGGTCGCGCTGGTGACCCAGGGCGTCTTCACGGCGGTCATGTCCCTCGCGGTCGTGCTGGCGGTGCAGCAGATCGAGGGACACATCCTGCAGCCGTTCATCCTGGGCCGCGCGGTCCGGGTCCACCCGCTGGCCGTGGTTCTGTCCGTCGCCGCGGGCGGCATGATCGCCGGGATCGGCGGTGCGGTGGTCGCGGTGCCGTTGGTCGCGGTCACGAACACCGTGGTCGGCTATCTGCGGTCGTACTCCCAGGAGCAGACCCTGAAGCAGTCCCCCCGACCGAGAGGCGCCACGGCGTCGGACATCGCCCCCGTGACCCCCGCGGACGACCCCGCCCCCAAGGACGGCCCCGCCGATCTAGGGTGAGAATCGTTCAAATGAGCGCCGAACAAAGCGAATTGAACGGCTCCAGGCTTCAATTTCCGACAGCTGGGAGCAGCTCGGAATAACCCGGCCGAAATATGCCCCACGGCTGATACACATACCCCCCTCAGCGCTACGCGCCAGGCGTATGTGCGAAATGCCAGGGGGAAGTGATGTCGGGCCTCCGCGACCCCCTCGACCTCGACCAGGTCGGTCACGACCTGCTGGCACACGCCCTGACGCAGTGTGGGCGTGAGGAGTTCACCGGGGAACTGAGAGTGGCCGGTGCGCCCGGCGGCACCCTCCATCTGCGCAACGGCCTCGTCGTGGGCGCGCAGAGTCCCGGCGCCCCCGGCCCGGAGGCGCTGCTGCTGCGCTCGGGCCGGGTCAGCGGGGAGGAGTGGGCCGCGCTGGTACGGGAGTCGGGCGGCGAGCGCTGGCCGGCGGCCCGGCTGATCGCGCGCGGCTACGCCGGGGCCGCCCAGCTCAAGGTCGTGTGTGTGATGGCGCTGCACGACGCCGTGTTCGCCGTGCTCGCGGGCCGGGTGCACGGCTGTGAACGGGCCCCCGAGACCGAGCCGTTCGCCACGATCGCCGTCGGCGAGACCTCGAACCGGCTGCTCCAGGAAGGCACCCGCAGGCTCGCCGCCCTGGCCGCGCTGCCCCACCCCGTGCACCCCGACCGGGAGCGCCCGCATCCGGTCCCGGGCATGGACGCCGGCCCCCTCACCGCGCCGCAACGCGAGCTGCTCGCCCACGCCGACGGCCGCAGCACCGCCCGTGACCTGGCCTTCCGCACCGGGCGCGGCGTCTACACCGTCACCGTCGAGATGGCCCGACTGCTCGGCGAGGGCCTCCTGGAGCTGGCCGCGGCACCCACCCCGATCCCGGTCCGGCCCGTCCCCGACGGCCAGGGGGTGCGGCAGCGCGATCCGTCGCCTCCCACCGCCCCGCCGCTCGTCCCCGGCACCCTGCCCCGCCGTAAACCCGGCGGATTCTTCCGGATGCGAAACGGAGCCCCCCAATGAGAGCCCGAATGAGCCCGAAAGAGAGCCCTCGAATGAAGAAGCCGAACAGATCCGAACAGAAATAGGGGAGTTGAATACATGGATCACGAAGCACTGGCACGGGAAATGCGTGGACTGCGGGAACAGGTGACCGGCATCACCGACACGGCGGTCGCCGCCGCCGACGGACTGCTCATCGCGGCGGACACCGCCGACTCCATCGATCCGGAGGGCCTCGCCGCCCTCGCCGCGGCCGGCCTCGGACTCGCCCGCCGTACCGCCCAGGCGACCGCCCGGGGCACCCTGCGCCAGACCGTGGCCTACGGCAGTCACGGCTGTGCGGCGTTCTACGCGGTCGGTGACACCGCCCTCATGGTCGTCCTCGGCGACGAGGGCATGGACGTGGACCGACTGCACCGGGCGACCCAGCCCGCTCTCGACCGTATCGGCTCGATCCTGACGCACAAGGCAGCGGAAGGAGTCTGAAGGGATGGCGACGAAGCGTATGACCCCTGGTTTCTCCGATCAGGTGATGGGCCTGGTCAAGTCACTGCGTACCGATGCCCCCGACTGTGTCGCCTCGGGCGTGGTCGACATGTCCACCGGCATGCTCCTTTCGTACGAGACCGTCGAGAACCATCCGCCGGAGGTGCTGGACCTGCTGGCGGGCGCGACGCTCGACCTGTTCCAGGGCCGCACGGTCGTGATGATCGAGGACGTCTTCAAGGAACGCCGCGGGGTGGGCGGCGACAACCACTTCTTCCAGGAGATCCTGGTCAACAGCGAGAACCTCACCCACCTGTTCATCCGGCTGAACGAACAGCAGGACGTGGTGGCCGTGGTGGTCTGCCGGAAATCGGTGAACGTGGGCATGCTCTTCGCCCAGGTGCGGCGGGTGGTACGGGAGTACAGCCTCTGAGCACACGGAAAGGGCCCCTCCCGAACCGGAGGGGCCCTCGTCGTCGTACCGGCTACTCCGTGCGCAGCCCGTCCGGCCGCATCAGCCGCAGCAGCGGCGGCAGGCTGAGCAGCGTCACCATCAGGACGACCGCGGCGCCCGCGCCCGCCATCGACAGCACGCTCGCCCAGTCCACGGACACCGGGGTGTCCGTCATCTTCAGCAGGACCACACCGAGTGTCAGCCCCACCGTCGAGGCCAGCACCAGTCCGAGACCGACCGGGATCGCCGTCTGCCACAGCACCGACAGGCTCAGCGTGGAGCGCTTGGTGCCGAAGGCGATCAGGGCGGACAGCAGCTTCTTGCGTTCACGGAGCTGCTCCAGCTGGGAGACCAGCAGACTCGCGCCGATCAGCATCAGGACGCAGGTGGCGCCGACGAACAGGCCACCGCGGATGGAGGCGTAGTTCTCGTCGCGCACGGAGGACGTGATCTGGACGGGCTCCTGGTACGGGTCGATGGCCGCCGTCGTGTTGCGGACGTACTCGATGGCGTCCGGCACCGCGTCGTCGAGCCCCAGATACAGCTCGGGGGTGAGCAGCGGGTCGGCTCCCGAGGGCAGCGCCGCCGGTGTCATCAGGAGGCCCGCGCGCCCGAAGCGGGTCGAGTCCTCGGTGCCCTGGACGGCCTTGACGTCCTTCGGGACGGTCCAGGCGACCGGCTTCGTCGTCGCGTTGTCGTCGGAGTCGTCGAACCAGAGCTTGTTGCCGCTCTTGACCATCTTGCCCGTGTCGTAGGCGTAGTCGCCGGCCCTCAGGACGAACACGTCGCCGTCACGGCAGGAAGGGAGCTTCGCGACCTCGCGCAGGGCCGCACAGGTGCCGACGGACACGGGGGCGAAGTTCTGGGGGTCGAGGCGGCTGCTGCCGAGGTATCCGTCGGACAGGTGGTAGACGTGCTTGACGCCCCGGGTCGCCGCGAGCTTCTCCTTGGCCTCGGCGACCGGACTCCCCGTGGACAGCTGTACGGCCACCTGCGCGCCGGTGACGTTCTCGTCCTTGCGCTCCGTGTACTGGCCGTCGACTCCGGCGAACAGCATCTGCAGGGCGATCGCGCCGGCCACCGCCACCGCGATGCCGTTGACCATGCGGGCCGCTGTGCCGCTGCTCAACTGGAGTCTGCGAACCGCCAGTTGCCAGGCCACCGGGCCCGCTCCGAGCCGGGAGACGACCGCTTCGACAGCCCAGGGCAGCAGCGCGGTCACACCGACCAGCAGCAGCATGACGCCACCGATGGTGAGGTACTGGTTGAAGTTCCCGCTGTCGCGTCCCTGGCCGATCATCGGGTAGAGCATCGCGAGCCCGCCGAGCGGCAGCAGCAGCCGCCACCACAGCCGGCGCCGCGAGGGCTTCGCCGTACGCACCACGCCCAGCGGCTCGATGACGACACCGCGCAGCGCCAGCTGGGTGACCAGCACGGCGGCCGCGGGCACCGCGACGGCGACCAGCAGGGCCAGCAGGGGCGAGGGGTTGAGATAGCTCGGGAAGAAGCTGTAGTCGAAGAGCTCCACGGAGCCCGCGATCTGACGCCCGATCATGAAGAAGCCGGCGCCCAGGACCAGGCCCACCATGGCTCCGGCCATCGCCTCGCCCGCCGCGACCCGCCGGGTCATCCGCGCGTCGGAGCCCACCAGCCTCAGGGCCGCGAGCCGCCGGTCGCGCCGCTCGCCGCCGAACCGCACGGCCGCCGCGATGAAGACGGCGACGGGCGTCAGCAGGACCGCGAAGACGACGAGGATCAGCAGGAGCAGGACGGGATCCAGCGGTTCCTTGGACTGCTGCGGGGACCCGAACCGCTCGATGCGGTCCACGACACCGCCGTTGATCTTGGGCGCGAGTCCCTCGGCGCCGCGGTAGAAGGCGAGTTCGGCCGAGCCGATCAGACCGCTCTCCCCGATGGTCCCGACGATCCGGTCCGGCAGCCGCTCCCGCAGCACCTTCCCGTCGCCGGACTCCAGGAGCTTCTTCAGCGCGGGGGAGACCACCATCTCGCCCACCGCGGGAAAGGCGGAGAGCCCCGGCGGCAGCGGCGACTTCGGCCCCTCGGGCTCCAGCTCCCGGCCCCGCACGCTCTTGTCGTGATAGGTCGTGGTGATGTATCCGACGACCAGGGTGTCGTCGGCCTTCTTGATCCGGGTCGCGCTGAACGACATGTCGTTCCGCGCGGCCTCCCGGTCGTCCCGCGCCGACATCGCGCTCGGGATCGCGGTGGTCAGCAGCAGCAGCGCCACCCCGAGCCCCACCCCGACCGCCGTCAGCAGCACCCGGATCCAGCCTTCGCGTCCCCCCGCGAACGCGAATCTGACCCCCATCCCCAGGTCCCGCGTCCACTGCCTCATACGACTCGCTCCATGTCCCGGGACTTCCCGTCCCGTACGACGATCTCGCGGTCGGAGTAGGCCGCCACCCGCGCCTCGTGCGTGACCAGGACGACGGCCGCGTTGGTGGACCGCGCGGCCTCGGTGAGCAGCTCCATCACCCGCTCGCCGTTGAGCGAGTCGAGCGCGCCGGTGGGCTCGTCGGCGAACAGCACGCGCGGGCCGGTCACCAACGACCGTGCCACGGCGACCCGTTGCCCCTGCCCGCCGGAGATCTCACCCGGCCGCTTCTTCCTCAGGTCGTCGACCTCCAGCCGCTCCATCCACGTCACGGCGGTCCGCTCGGCCTCCTTGCGGGAGGTGCCGTTGAGCCGCAGCGGCAGGGCGACGTTCTCCACACAGGTCAGCTCGGGGACGAGCTGGCCGAACTGGAAGACGAACCCGAACTGGGAGCGCCGCAGCTCGCTGCGCTGGGCGTCGTTCATCGTCGCCATCTCGCGCCCGCCGTACATGATCGAGCCCGAGTCGGGCGTGACGATCCCGGCGAGACAGTGCAGCAGCGTGGACTTGCCGGACCCGGAGGGGCCCATCACGGCGACGACCTCGCCCGGGTGGATGGAGAACTGGGCGCCGTCGAGCGCCAGGGTCGGGCCGTACGCCTTGCGCAGGTCGTCGGCCACGAGCAGGGAACCAGCGGGAGTCATTCGGCCACCACCTGTGCGAGCTTGTCGAGACGCGCGGCGGTCAGTTCCAGCCAGCGCAGATCTGCTTCGAGATGGAACAGGGCGTGGTCGCAGATCAGCTGATCGGCGAGGTCCCCCTTCCGCTTCCGGTCGGTGAGGATCCGCATCATGCGCAGATGCTCAGAGCGCTGCGTGTCGAGGATGTCGGCGGCGTCGCGGTGCGTGAGCAGCGCGAGGACGACCTTCGTGTACAGCGTCGACTGCAGATACGGCTCGGGCTTCTCCGGCGTGGCCAGCCATCGCTGTACGTCGGTGATGCCGGCCTCGGTGATCGCGTACCGCTTGCGCTCGGGCCCGCCGCCGGCCTCGATGCCGTCGACCTCGACGAGCCCGTTCTTCAGCAGGCGGGACATCGTCGAATAGACCTGGCCGTAGTGCAGGGGCCGGTCGTGGCCGAACCTCTCGTCGAAGGCCCGCTTCAGGTCGTAGCCGTGGCGGGGGCCGGATTCCAGGAGTCCCAAAAGGGTGTGACCGATGGACATGCGGAGGACTGTACACGCGGCGTATACACGGCATGTATACGTCGAGTGTGCAGGTGCCACGGACGGGTGCCGAACCGCAGGTGAGGGCCGATTGTCACGGTTCTGCTACACGGATCTCAGGTCTCCGGATCGGCTGGTGGCCGGCCCCGGCGCGGGATGGGCCCGGCCTCGCCCGGCAGCCGTCCGGCGTCCGCCAGGGCCTTGCGCAACAGGAACTCGATCTGCGCGTTCGCCGACCGCAGCTCGTCCCCGGCCCACCGGGCCAGCGCCTCGTACACCGACGGGTCCAGCCGCAGCAGCACCTGCTTGCGCTGCTGCGGCCGCCGCTTGGGCGCGGACTCCTCCGTCACTGGTAGAGGGTCCCCGTGTTCAGGACGGGCTGTGCCGCGCGGTCCCCGCACAGCACCGCCATCAGGTTCGACACCATCGCCGCCTTGCGTTCGTCGTCCAGCTCCACGATGCCCTGCTCGCTGATCCGGGCGAGCGCCGCCTCGACCATCCCGACCGCCCCGTCCACGATCTGCCGCCGCGCCGCGACGATCGCCCCGGCCTGCTGCCGCTGGAGCATCGCCGAGGCGATCTCGGGAGCGTAGGCGAGGTGGGTGAAGCGGGACTCGATGATCTCGACGCCGGCCGCCTCCACGCGCGCGTGCAGTTCGAGGGCGAGCTTCTCGGTGATCTCCTCGGCGTTGCCGCGCAGGGACAGGCCGCTCTCCTCGTGGGCGTCGTAGGGGTACTCGATGGCGATGTGCCGGACGGCCGCCTCGGTCTGGGTGGACACGAACTCGATGTAGTCGTCCACCTCGAAGGTGGCCTGCGCGGTGTCCTCGATCCGCCACACCACGACCGCGGCGAGCTCGATCGGGTTGCCGTAGGCGTCGTTGACCTTCAGGACGGCCGTCTCGTGGTTGCGCACCCGCGTCGAGATCTTGGTGCGCGAGGTGAAGGGGTTCACCCAGCGCAGCCCGTCCTGCCGGATCGTCCCCTTGTAGCGCCCGAAGAGCTGCACGACCCGCGCCTCGCCCGGCGCCACCGTGTTCAGCCCGCACATGGCGAGAAACGCGGCGAGACCGACCAGGATCCCGCCGACGATCAGCGCGGCCTTCCCGCCGGTCGCCGAGACCGCCGTAGCGCCCGCAATCATTCCGGCGCCCGCGAACAGTCCGAGCAGCCCGAGGAGCAGGGCGAGCCCGCCGCCGATGCTGTGGGCGGTGAACTCCCGCACGCGTGGGGCGGGCATGTCGGGTACGTCGACGGTGGTGTCGTCGTGGGTGGTCATTGGTTGGTCCCCCGGTTCTCGAAGTACTGGTACGGCTAGCTGTGTGCTCACTAAGTGATATCACTTTTACCGCCGAAGGCAACCCTTCACACCCCTCGCTCGTCAGTTCCGTAAGGAACGGGTGCTGATTGTCACGTCCGCAAAAGACCGGATCGGCTGCCCTTTGTCACATCTCCCGGTGTTAGCTTTCTGAGCTGACCTGACCGGCGAACCTGTGTGACACATGCGCACACACGAGCGAAGCGGAGCAGAACGGACCCATGGGACGAGCGGAAGAAAGACGAGCGCGACAGCGCGGCGGTCACCGCGCCGCGCCCAAGGGCCGTTCGTCGAGGGCGGCCAGCGCTTCGACGGGCGCTTCGACCCGGGCTTCCGGCAGCGGCGACAAGAGCCTCATACGCTGGATCTTCACCTGGAAGAAGATCCTCGGCACGTTCCTCGGCTTCTGCCTGCTCGGCATCGGTGCCTTCATCGTCCTGTACATGATGGTGCAGGTCCCCGAGGGGAACGCGCAGGCCGAGCTCCAGAGCAACACCATCAAGTACAGCAACGGCGACGTCCTGGTCCGGGACGGCAAGGTGAACCGCGAGACCGTGGACCTCGCCAAGATCCCCAAGAAGGTCCAGCTCACCTTCGTGGCCGCCGAGAACAAGTCCTTCTACCAGGACTCCGGCGTCGACCTGAAGGGCACCGCCCGAGGTCTGCTCAACACGCTGTCCGGCAAGGGCAAGCAGGGTGGTTCGACGATCACCCAGCAGTACGTCAAGAACTACTACCTCACCCAGGACCAGACGGTCACCCGCAAGCTCCGCGAGCTGGTGATCTCGCTCAAGGTGGACCGCCAGAAGTCCAAGGACGAGATCCTCGCGGGCTACATCAACACCAGCTACTACGGCCGTACCGCCTACGGCATCCAGGCCGCCGCGCAGGCCTACTACCGCGTCGACGCCGAGGACCTGAGCGTCGAGCAGGGCGCCTACCTCGCCGCGCTGCTCCAGGCGCCGAGCCAGTACGACTGGGCGGTCGCCTCGGACTTCAGCAAGAAGCTGGTCAAGCAGCGCTGGAACTACGTCCTGGACAACATGGTCGAGGAAGACTGGCTGGACGCCTCCAAGCGCGCGGAGATGACGTTCCCGGTCCCCAAGGAGCCCAAGGCCGAGTCCGGGCTCAAGGGGCAGAAGGGCTACTTCGTCAAGCTCGCCAAGCAGCAGCTGATCGCGCAGCTGATGAGCAAGGACAGCCTCACCGAGGACGAGGCGCTGGCCCAGTACGACCGGGGTGGCTGGACCATCACCCTGAACATCGACAAGAAGAAGCAGGCGCAGCTGGAGAAGGCCGTCAAGAGCCAGCTGACCGACAAACTGGACCCCGACAAGCGGTCGGTCGACAAGGACGTCCAGGCGGGTGCCGCATCCGTCGACCCCAAGACGGGGAAGATCGTCGCCCTCTACGGCGGCCAGGACTACATCAAGCACTCCTACAACAACGCCAACCGGGTGGACTACCAGCCCGCGTCGACGTTCAAGCCGGTCATCCTGGCCGCCGCCCTTCAGGACGGCGCGGTGACCCAGGACGACGAGAAGATCACCACCAGCACGATCTACGACGGCACCAGCAAGCGTCCCGTCAAGGGCAGCGACATCGCCTTCGCTCCGGAGAACGAGGACGACCAGGACTACGGTGACGTCACCGTCCAGACGGCGATGAACAAGTCCATCAACTCGGTCTTCGCGCAGCTGGGCGTCGACGTCGGCATGGACAAGGTCCTCAAGACCGCCGCCGACCTCGGCATGGATACCGGTGACCTGAAGGCGCTGCCCGCCTACACCCTGGGCACGATGGGCGCGAGCCCGATCCAGATGGCCGGGGTCTACGCCACTCTCGACAACCACGGCAAGAAGGTCACCCCGACCATCATCAAGTCGGCCGAGCGCAACGGCAGCGAGGTCGAGATGCCCGACCCGATCGGCGAGCAGGTGATCAGCCGCAAGACCGCCGACACGGTGACCTCGGTGCTGACCGGCGTGGTCGACGACGGTACGGCCAAGAGGTCCGTCCGTGACAACCCCAAGCGCGACGGCCAGGAGGTCGCGGGCAAGACGGGTACGTCCGACGACAACAAGTCGGCCTGGTTCACCGGTTACACCCCCGACCTGGTCACCTCGGTCGGCCTGTTCGGCGAGAACCACAAGAAGCCGGGACAGGTCGAGATGTACGGGGCGGGCGGCGAGCCGCGCGTCAACGGCGGTGGCTTCCCGGCGCAGATCTGGGCGGCCTACATGTTCGGTGTGACGTCCACGTCCGCCGAGTTCGACCTGGACACCGACCAGGGCGCGGCGGTCGAGCCGACGTGGACGCCGACGCAGACGCCCACGCAGACCCCGACCCAGACCCCGACGCAGACGCCGACCCAGACCCCGACGCAGACGCCCACGCAGACCCCGACCCAGACGCCCACCCAGACCCCGACCCAGACTCCGACGCAGACGCCCACGCAGACGCCGACGACGAAGCCACCGACGGACGGCATCCCGGAGGATCCGGTGGACCCGGGGGACGATCTGTAGCGCAGCACGAAGGGCGCCCGGCATCCGCCGGGCGCCCTTCGTCCTCTCAGCTTCGGTTCAGCTCGAACCAGACGACCTTGCCGGTGCTCAGCCGGGTCGCTCCCCACCGGCGCGCCAGCTTGTTGACGAGGTACAGGCCCCGCCCGCCCTCGTCGGTGGCCCGGGCCTGCCGCAGCCGCGGCAGCTGGGGCACGTCGTCGCCGACTTCGCAGCGCAGCACATCGGTCCGCAGCAACCGCAGGGTCACCGGCCGCGAGGCGTACCGCACGGCGTTGGTCACGACCTCGCTGACGAGCAGCTCCACCGAGTCGGACATGTCCTCGAGCCCCCAGCGGGACAGGGCACGCCGGGCCAGCCGTCGGGCCCGCCCCGGTGCCGCGTCCTCCGGCTCCAGGAACCAGTACGCCACGTCACTCGGTGCGATCCCCTCGAAGCGGGCGGCGAGCAGCGCGATGTCGTCGTCCCGGTCGCCCGGTCCGAGCATGTCGAGCACCTCGTCGCACAGCGCCTCCAGCGGCGGCGGATGATCCGGCCCGGTCAACTGCGCGGTCGCGGCGAGCTTCTCGCGCAGTTGCTCTATGCCGCTCCACACGTCCCGCAGGCGCGATTCGACCAGCCCGTCGGTGTACAGGAGCAGGGTCGCTCCGGCCGGGGCGTCCAGCTCCACCGCTTCGAAGTCGACGCCGCCGACACCGATCGGCGCGCCCGGGGGGACCCGCAGCACCTCCGCCCGGCCGCCCAGGTGGAGCAGGACGGGCGGCGGATGGCCGGCGTTGGCGATGGTGATGCGATGCGACACCGGGTCGTAGACGGCGTAGAGGCAGGTCGCCATGCGGTCCGTGCCGAGCCGCTGGGCCTGCTCGTCCAGGTGGTGCAGGACCTCCTGGGGCGGCAGGTCGAGACCGGCGAGCGTCTGCGCCGTCGTCCGCAGCTGGCCCATGATCGCGGCCGAGGTCATGGAGTGGCCCATGACGTCACCGACGACCAGCGCGACCCGGCTGCCCGGCAGGGGGATCGCGTCGTACCAGTCGCCGCCGACGCGGGCGGTCTCGGCGGCCGGCAGATAGCGCGAGGCCAGCCGGACCCCCGTCGGCCGCGGGAGCGTCTCCGGCAGCATGGTGCGCTGGAGTTCGTCGGCGATGTACGCCTCACGGCCGTACAGCACGGCCTTGTCGATGCCGAGCGCGCTGTGCGTGGCGAGCTGGGCGGCGACCAGGAGGTCGTCCGGCTCGAAGGCGATGCGGTCCGGGCGGCGCAGGAACAGCGCGGCGCCGATGACCCTGCGCCGGCCGCGCAGCGGGGCGAGGATGGCGCGCCGACCGCCGGGGACGATCAACTCGCCGCCCTCGCCGAGGAGTTCCGGCAGCGCCGCGCGGGCCGCCGGAGAGTCCGTGAAGACGGGGCGTACGCCCCGCAGCACCTCGGCGAGCGCGCCGCCGGTGCGCACCTCGCACAGCTCGGCGGTCACGGCCGACAGTTCGGTCAGCTCGGTCGGCTCCGGCTGGGGCGCGGGCACGGTGAAACCGCCCTCGGTGTCCCGTTCCTCCGGTATCCGGTCCGTGCGGCGCAGCCGCAGCACCAGCGGGCCGGTGGGCCGCTCGTCGCCGACCGGCAGCGGGTCGCGCAGATAGACCAGGATCGCGTCCGAGAAGGTCGGCACGGTCGCCCGGCACAGCCCCATCACGATCTCGTCGAGGTCGATGCCACGGGCGATCCGCCGGGTCGCGGCACCCACGAAGCGCAGCCGGTCGCCGTCCCGCCGCATCGGCGTCGGCCGGCCGAGCGCCTGACTCTGCCCGGTCCGCCGCTCAGGGCCGTCGGACACGGCTTCCGACGGGAGGGGGACACTCTCGGGCGCCGGTCGCGGACGGTGGGTGTCCGGCTCGGCGGCCACGGTGGGCTGCGAGTGCTCGGGATCGCCGCCGGGCACCGGTGCCGCGATGTCGGACCCCGGAGACGGGGTCTCGCCGGCCCGGGCCTGTGCCGGTAAGGCGCTGTGCGGGGGCGTGGAGGCACGCAGGAGCGCCCCGCGAGGGTCCGCGGGGTCGGCGCCCGGCTGGGGGCGCTCGAAGGAGGTGGGCTGCTCCGTCACGCGTGTCGAATCCGTCCGTCGGTGGCTGCGCGCCGCGCGCTCAGTTCGTACCGCCGAAATGCCGATACCCGGTATACGTGCCCCAGGAACGGAATTCCCGCGTGGTCAGAGGATGTTCCTGTGCCACCGGCGGAGCGTCTGGCCTCCGTACCGGTGTTGCCCTCGTACCCCTCGCTCACGTCCTGCCGCCCCTCGGTGACGAATGGTCAAGCTCGATGCACGCTCCGGTAGTTGCCGCCGCGCGCTCTTGCGGAGGACGATCCTACGTTTGTTGCCCGGGGGCGCATCAAGGGTCTCATGAGGACATGTGCGCGGGCGTGCGGTCCCAGTCTTCCGGCAGCAACGGTACCGACCAGGACGGATCCGGGCGCCAGTGCTGCCAGCCGTCCGAGTACGGGGACCCCCAGGAGCGGATCACCTCCACCGCCGAACGCCCGGCCCGACGCACCTGTTCGGCCTGCGCCGCGTCCATCAGCCCGTCCCGCTGGGCCTGCGCGAACTCGTCCTCGTCCCGCCAGTGCCAACTGCGGTCCGGGTGCACGGAGATGTCCAGGAAGTGGTCCTCGGAGTCCACCCCGCCGTCCCAACGGGCCAGCGGCTCCTCCAGGTTCACGTACCAGTTCTTGAACAGCCAGCCCGGCTCCCAGAACAGCCACACCGACCACGGCTCGCCCGGCCGCGCCAGCTTCAGCACACCGGTGCCGAACCAGCGGTCGCGCTGCACGGTACGAGGCTTGGTGTACCGGCTCTCCAGCGGCTCCGCGTGCACCGAGGTGCCGTCGGCGAGGACGGGCTTCACACACTCGGTGCCGGGAGCCATCCACACGGCCAGCAGGTCGTGATCGTCCCGGACGACGGTGACAGGGCGTGCGATGTGAATACGCGCGGCGCCGTTCTCCCGGTACCGCCACAGGATCTGACTCCCGGGCTTCCAGAAGGACGTCGTTCTACCCGCTTCCGCCGCTCTCACCGCTCCACCGTCTGCCATGAACAGATATTAGGTGCCATGGCCATACGACGCTGCGGTGCGCGTCACGGTTCGCGTCCGGGGCGCCAATGGTTACGGACGCGTCATACGCAGGACATCCAGCGCTTCGTCGAGCTGTTCGACCGTGAGGTCCCCGCGCTCGATGTACCCGCCTTCCACGACGACTTGACGAATGGTCTTCCGCTCCGCGAGCGCCCTCTTGGCGACCTTGGCGGCTTCCTCGTACCCGATGTACTTGTTCAGCGGTGTGACCACGGAGGGTGACGACTCGGCGTACTCGCGGGCGCGTTCGCGGTGCGCGACGATCCCGTCGACGGTCCGGTCCGCGAGGAGCCGGGAGACGTTGGCGAGCAGCCGGATCGACTCCAGCACGTTCTTGGCGATGACCGGCAGCATGACGTTGAGCTCGAAGTTGCCGGCGGCCCCGGCCGTGGCGACGGTGGCGTCATTGCCGACGACCTGGGCCGCGACCATCAGCACGGCCTCGGGGATGACCGGGTTGACCTTGCCGGGCATGATCGAGGACCCGGGCTGAAGATCGGGGAGGGAGATCTCGGCGAGCCCGGTGCGCGGCCCGGAGGCCATCCACCGCAGATCGTTCGCGATCTTCGTCAGCCCGACGGCGATGGTCCGCAGCTGCCCGCTCGTCTCCACGATCCCGTCCCGGGCCCCCTGCGCCTCGAAGTGGTCGCGCGCCTCGGTCAGCGGCAGCCCGGTGACGCGGGCCACCTCCTCGATGACGGCGGCGGAGAAGCCGGGCGGGGTGTTGATGCCGGTGCCGACCGCGGTACCGCCCAGCGGCAGCTCGGCGAGCCGGGGGAGGGAGGCGTGCAGCCGCTCGACGCCGTACCGCATCTGGGCGGCGTATCCCCCGAATTCCTGCCCCAGCGTGACCGGCGTGGCATCCATGAGATGGGTACGCCCCGACTTCACGACGTCGGCGAACTCCTCGGACTTGGCCTCCAGGGAGGCCGCGAGGTGCTCCAGCGCCGGGATGAGGTCCCGGGTGACGGCGGCGGTGGCGGCGATGTGGATGGAGGACGGGAAGACGTCGTTGGAGGACTGGGAGGCGTTGACGTGATCGTTGGGGTGCACGGGCCGGCCGAGCCGCTCGGTCGCCAGCGTGGCGATGACCTCGTTGGTGTTCATGTTGGACGAGGTCCCGGACCCGGTCTGGAACACGTCGATCGGGAAGTGCTCGTCCCACCGCCCCTCGGCGACCTCACCGGCCGCCTCCCGCACGGCCTCGGCGATGTCCTTGTCGAGCACCCCCAGCTCGGCGTTGACCTTCGCGGCGGCACCCTTGATCCGCGCGAGCGCCTCGATGTGGGCACGCTCGATCCGCTGCCCGGAGATCGGAAAGTTCTCCACGGCCCGCTGCGTCTGCGCCCGCCACTTGGCCTCGGCCGGAACCCGTACTTCGCCCATGGAGTCGTGCTCGATGCGGTAGTCGCTCATACCGGGTACAGCGATCGGGGACGCCCCGATGTTCCGGGACTTGGGCCGAACGGAGACATGTTTTGCCGGCGCCGGTCCAGGTCTTTCAGCCTGTCCGGCGTTTGAGGACGAGGCCCCTTCAGGGCCGACGGGGGTCTGGGGGCGGAGCCCCCAGGGACCGGGGTCGAAGGGGCAGCGCCCCTGGGGATGGGACGGGTAGGGGCGGCGGGGGCGAAAAACGTCCGGCCGCCCCGAGAGGGCTACGCCAGCCCAGGCCCCCGCACCGGAATCGACGTGAACGTCGGCGCGGGCGCCGGGTCCTGGAAGAAGTCGTTGCCCTTGTCGTCCACCACGATGAACGCCGGGAAGTCCTCGACCTCGATCTTCCAGACCGCCTCCATGCCGAGCTCCTCGTACTCGACGACCTCGACCTTCTTGATGCAGTCCTGCGCGAGCCGGGCCGCCGGCCCGCCGATGGACCCGAGATAGAAGCCGCCGTAGGCATCACATGCCTTGGTGACCTGAGCGGACCGGTTGCCCTTCGCCAGCATCACCTTGGAGCCGCCCGCCGCCTGGAACTGCTCGACGTAGGAGTCCATACGCCCGGCGGTCGTCGGCCCGAAGGAGCCGGACGCGTACCCCTCGGGCGTCTTCGCGGGACCGGCGTAGTACACCGGGTGGTCCTTGAGGTACTGCGGCATCTCCTCGCCCGCGTCGAGGCGCTCCTTGATCTTGGCGTGCGCGATGTCACGGGCCACGACCAGGGGACCGGAGAGCGACAGCCGGGTCTTGACCGGGTACTTCGTCAGCTCGGCGAGGATCGACTCCATCGGCTGGTTCAGGTCGATGCGCACGACGTCACCGGCCTCGTCGAGGTGCTCGTCGGTCGTCTCCGGCAGGAACCGCGCCGGGTCCGTCTCGAGCTGCTCCAGGAACACACCCTCGGCGGTGATCTTCGCGACGGCCTGCCGGTCCGCGGAGCAGGACACGGCGATGGCGACAGGGCAGGACGCACCGTGCCGCGGAAGGCGCACCACGCGCACGTCGTGGCAGAAGTACTTGCCGCCGAACTGCGCGCCGATGCCGATCTTCTGCGTCAGCTCGAAGACCTTCTCCTCCAGCTCCTTGTCCCGGAAGCCGTGGCCCAGCTCCGAGCCCTCGGCGGGGATCTCGTCGAGGTAGTGCGCGGAGGCGTACTTCGCGGTCTTCAGCGCGTACTCGGCCGACGTGCCGCCGACCACGATCGCCAGGTGGTACGGCGGGCAGGCGGCCGTACCGAGCGAACGGATCTTCTCCTCCAGGAACTTCATCATGGAGGCCTCGTTCAGGACGGCCTTCGTCTCCTGGTAGAGGAAGGACTTGTTGGCCGAGCCACCGCCCTTGGCCATGAAGAGGAACTTGTAGGCGCCGCCGTCGGTCGCGTACAGCTCGATCTGCGCGGGGAGGTTGGAGCCGGTGTTCTTCTCGTCCCACATGGTCAGCGGGGCCATCTGCGAGTAGCGCAGGTTGAGGTTCAGGTACGCGTCGTAGATGCCCTTCGACAGCGCCGACTCGTCACCGCCCTCGGTCAGGACGTTCTGCCCGCGCTTGCCCATGACGATCGCCGTACCGGTGTCCTGGCACATCGGCAGGACACCCGCCGCCGCGATGTTCGCGTTCTTCAGCAGGTCGAGGGCGACGAACTTGTCGTTGCCCGACGCCTCGGGGTCGTCGATGATGCGCCGCAGCTGCGCCAGGTGCGCGGGGCGCAGGTAGTGCTGGATGTCGTGGATGGCCTCTTCGGCGAGCTTGCGCAGCGCCTCCGGCTCGACCTTGAGGAACGTGCGCCCGTCGGCCTCGAAGGTGGAGACACCCTCGGAGGTCACCAGCCGGTAGGGGGTGGTGTCCTCTCCCATGGGGAGCAGATCGGTGTACGCGAACTCAGGCATCTCAGCCCATTCCTCACTCGGCAGACGGCGACCCGCCTCCGTTGGCGAGCCTCACCAGCGTAGAACCTGCCCGAGGCCCGGAGCTTGTGAGGTAAGGCTCAGTTGGTCGCCCACAGGCCTAGTCGCGATCTATCGCGTTTGGGTACGCTGCTGCCGTGGACCTTGAGAAGCAGACTTCGCCCGCTGCCACCACCGACCTGCGCGCCTCCGACGCCGACCGCGACCGCATCGCCGACATCCTGCGCGAGGCGCTGGCCGAGGGCCGGCTCACCGCGGACGAGCACGCCGAGCGCGTCGAGGGCGTGCTGGCCGCCAAGACGGTCGGTGAGCTGGACGCCTTCATCCAGGACCTGCCCGCCGCCCACCGGCGGCGCACAGCGCCGGCCGCCGCCCCCAACCGTCCCACGGTCGGCGCCGTCCCGATCGAGCCCGACGAGAACGTGGTGGCGGTGTTCAGCAGCGCCGTCCGCAAGGGCCGCTGGCGCGCGGGCCGCCGTATCCACGCGTACGCGATCTTCGGCAGCATCGAGATAGACCTCAGCGAGGCCCTGTTCGAGTACCAGCAGGTCGTGATCAAGGCGATCTCGGTGTTCGGCAACGTCGAGGTCCGGGTCCCGGAGAACGTGTCGCTGCGCGGTACCGGCGGCGGGGTCCTGGGCAACTTCGAGGTGCACACCCTGGATTCGGAGGACCCCCAGGCGCCCGTGGTCTACGTCGACGGGTGGGCCGTGCTCGGCAACATCGAGGGGCGGCCCCGGCGGGGCAAGCTCGTCGCGGACATCCTCGATCGGGTGCAGCACAAGGTCGACAAGAGTTTGCGCAAGCATCTGGATCGTTGACGGTTGTTAATCGGGCCGCGCGCGAAACGATCGCTTCCACTCACACCCCAGCACGGGACCACCCGGAATCCAGCGGTTCGGAACTCAGTGCATAGGCACGCGCACAGCGGGTAGGCCTTGCTGCATCGTCGCTCGCTCGCGAAGCCGTCGTCAGGAGTAGACCGTGCTGCAACCGCCGCATTCGTCCCTGCAGGTAGCTGCCGTTCCGGCTCAGCGGGTGCCAGTGCGAGACAGGGACCAAGACGCGCCTTGGCACACCGAGGCGGTGTGCCGGCGCGACGAGGCCGGCCTGTTCTTCGCGCCCTCGAAGGAACCCACCGCCGCCCGGCTCTCCCGTGAGGAGGCCGCGAAGCGGGTCTGCGCCCGCTGCCCGGTCATGGTCGAGTGCCGCGAACACGCACTCCTGCAACCCGAGCCCTACGGCGTCTGGGGCGGCCTCACCGCGGCAGAACGCCGCGTGGTCCTGGCCCGCCGCAGGCGCCGCGACATGGAACTGAAGAAGGCGGCCGGAACCTCCCGCATAGCCCAGGCGGGCTGACCGCCGAGAACACGTAAAAGGGCGCCCCCACCGCACCGGGGGCGCCCTTTACTGTTCAGCTACTCCTCAATCGAGGAGGAGCTGGACGTCTTTCAGGGGCGCGGGGAACTGCGCGACAAGCCACAGCGCACCCGCAGCCGCCAACGCACCACGCCCCCCGAGCTGTCAGGCGCTATTTGGCGCGATCGAAGTCAATCGCGCTGTAAGCCCGCAGCTTGCTCAACCGGTGCTCGGAGTCGATCCTGCGCACCGTCCCCGACTTCGACCGCATCACGATCGAGTCGGTCGTCGCGGTCTCCGACCGGTACCGCACACCCCGCAGCAACTCACCGTCGGTGATCCCCGTCGCGACGAAGAACACGTTCTCGCCCGACACCAGGTCGTCGGTGGTCAGCACCCGGTCCAGATCGTGCCCCGCGTCGATCGCCCGCTGCCGCTCCTCCGCGTCCTTGGGCCACAACTTGCCCTGGATGGTGCCGCCGAGACACTTCACGGCGCAGGCGGAGATGATCCCCTCCGGCGTACCGCCGATGCCCAGCAGCATGTCCACGCCGGTGCCTTCGCGCAGCGCGTAGATGGAGCCCGCCACGTCACCGTCGGAGATCAGCTTGATGCGCGCACCCGCCTCCCGGATCTCCTGGATGATCCCCTCGTGCCGGGGCCGGTCGAGGATGACGACGGTCACGTCCTCCGGGGTGGACCGCTTCGCCTTCGCGACCCGCCGGATGTTCACGGACACGGGCGCGTTGATGTCGACGAAATCCGCGGCGTCGGGGCCGGTGACCAGCTTGTCCATGTAGAACACGGCGGACGGGTCGAACATCGACCCGCGGTCCGCTGCCGCCAGTACGGAGATCGCGTTCGGCATGCCCTTGGCGGCCAGGGTGGTGCCGTCGATCGGGTCGACGGCGATGTCGCACTCGGGCCCGGTCCCGTCGCCGACGCGCTCCCCGTTGAAGAGCATCGGGGCCTCGTCCTTCTCGCCCTCGCCGATGACGACCACGCCGTTCATCGACACGGTGGAGACGAGGGTCCGCATGGCGCGCACCGCGACACCGTCGGCGCCGTTCTTGTCGCCGCGACCGACCCAGCGGCCCGCGGCCATGGCCGCGGCTTCGGTCACCCGGACGAGTTCCAGGGCGAGGTTGCGGTCGGGGGCCTCGGAGGGTACTTCGAGCTCGGAGGGCAGATGATGATGCTCGGTCATCGGAGCGCACCTTTCTGATACGACGACGGCCGGATGAGGGTGATGCCGTCGACTCTATCCTCAGGCAGACAAAATGAGCAGGGGACCCCACGGATGAGCGGACCAGGGCACCTGCGACGATAGAGCGGTGGCAGGTTCGAGCGGCAAGCAGAAGACGGTCCGGGACATGGTTCTCTCCCTGGGCCTGATCAGTCTCATGGCGGGGGTCATCTACCTCTTCATCCCGCACGACGACTCTCCGCAGGAGGTCAAGCGGGTCGACTACCGCGTCGAGCTGCTCACGGCCCGGCGCGCGGCGCCTTATCCCGTGCTGGCGCCGACGGGTCTGCCCGCCACCTGGAAGGCCACCTCCGTGCGGTACGACGGCGCGGACTCCGACGCCTGGCACCTGGGTTTCCACACCCCCGGCGACGGCTACGTCCAGATCGAGCAGTCGACCCATGAGCCGGCCGCCGAGTTCATCGACGAGGCCAGCCAGGGCGGCGAGAAGACGGACACCACCGAGGAGATCGGCGGCCGGACCTGGACGCGCTACACCGGCGGTCGCTACGACGCGCTCGTCCACCAGGCCGACGGCGCGACGACCGTGGTGGCGGGCGCGGGGTCGCACGCGGAGCTGACGCAGATGGTGAAGGCGCTCAAGTCGGAGTGAGCGCCCCGAGACGCGAGGCGTCCGGAACACCCGGACACACCGGACACAGGAGAAGGGCCCCCGAACCGGGGGCCCTTCTCCTGTGTCCGGGTCGCTCAGACCGTGGTGACGACCTCGTCGTAGGCGAGGCGCGGGGAGCGCGGGTAGGAGGCGTCCTCGCCCGGCTTGCCGATGTTGACGACCATCAGCGGGGTGTGGTCGCCGTCGAGGAACTCCTTGCGGACGCCCTCGAAGTCGACGCCGGTCATCGGGCCGGCGGCGAGACCGGCGGCGCGGACGCCGATGATGAAGTAGGCGGCCTGGAGGGCGGCGTTCAGCGCGGCCGCGCTCTCGCGGGCCGGGCGCTCGCTGAAGAAGAGGTCCTTGGCCTGCGGGAAGTGCGGGAGCAGCGTGGGCAGCTCCTCGTGGAACTCGTTGTCCGCGGAGAGGATCGCGACCAGCGGGGCGGTGGACGTCTTGGGCTGGTTGCCCTCGGCCATGTGCCGCACCAGACGCTCACGGGCCTCGGGGGAGCGGACCAGGGTGATGCGCAGCGGGGTCTGGTTGAAGGCGGTCGGGCCGAACTTGACCAGGTCGTAGATCGCCTGGACCTGCTCGTCGGTCACCGGCTCGTCGGTGAAGGTGTTCGCCGTGCGGGCCTCGCGGAACAGCAGGTCCTGGGCGGTGGGGTCAAGGACGAGAGACATGCGTGAACCTTCTCGGGGACGTACGTCGGATCCGGGTTCCGGATCGGCTGACACGTATGACTGTACGCGGCACAGGTTGAACCTTCAACAAAAACCAGAGCGTGGTGACCCGCTTCACAGATCACCGAAGTCGGTTACTCGGAGCCGGCCTCGTCCTCCGCCGTCTCTCCCTCGGCGAGAGCCGCGTCCAGCCGCGCCCGCGCCCCGTCCAGCCACCGCCGGCACACCTTGGCCAGCTCCTCGCCCCGCTCCCAGAGCGCGAGGGACTCCTCCAACGTCGTACCGCCCGCCTCAAGGCGCCGTACGACGTCGATCAGCTCGTCCCGCGCCTGCTCGTACCCGAGCGCCTCATCCACCTTGCTGGTCATGCGCCCACCCTAAGCATCGACTCGGACAGTGCTGTGCTTTCCCGGGGGCAACCCCCGGACCCCCGGCCGGACCGCAGGGGGCCCGCGTTGCTCATTCGGCCCGGATCACCGTGAACTCACCCTCGGACACCCGCGCCCGCAGCACCTCGTCGGCGGTGACCTCCTCCGGGTCCCGTACGACATGCCCGTCGGCCTTCTGCAGCACCGCGTACCCCCGCTTCAGGGTCGCGGCGGGGGAGAGGGCCACCACGCGTGCGTGCGTGTGCGTGAGTTCGGAGTCGGCGCGGTCGAGGAGATGGCCGAGGGTGCGACGCGACCGCTCCACGAGCGCGGCCACGTGATCGGCGCGCTCGTCGATCATCCGGTGCGGATCCTCTATCGACGGCCGGGCGAGCGCCTGGGCGAGCCCGCGCTCCTCCCGCTGGATGAACCCCTCGACGCACCGCCGCGCCCGGTCCCGCAGCAGCCGCACGCGCTCGTACTCCTCGCCCACGTCCGGTACGACCTTCTTGGCGGCGTCGGTCGGGGTGGAGGCGCGCACGTCGGCGACATGGTCCAGGAGCGGGTTGTCCGGCTCGTGCCCGATGGCGGAGACGACGGGCGTACGGCAGGCGGCGACGGTACGCACCAACTGCTCGTCGGAGAAAGGCAGCAGATCCTCCACGCTGCCCCCGCCCCGGGCCACGATGATCACGTCGACGTCGTCGTTCTCGTCGAGCTCCTTGACCGCCTGCACCACCTGCGGCACCGCGTGCACGCCCTGCACCGCGACGTTGCGCACCTCGAAGCGGACGGCGGGCCAGCGGTGCCGGGCGTTCTCCAGCACGTCCCGCTCGGCCGCGGACGCCCGCCCGCACACCAGCCCGACGAGCTGCGGCAGGAAGGGCAGCGCCTTCTTGCGCTCGGACGCGAACAGCCCCTCGGCGGCGAGCGACTTCTTCAACTGCTCAAGGCGCGCGAGCAGTTCCCCGACCCCCACCGGCCTTATCTCCGCGGCCCGCAACGACAGCTGCCCCCGCGGCGCGTACCACTCCGGTTTGGCGAGCACGACGACCCGCGCCCCCTCGCTCACCACATCGGCGACGTCGTCGAACACCTGCCGGAAACAGGTGACGCTCACCGAGATGTCGTACGACGGATCACGCAACGTCAGAAACACCACACCGGCACCGGGCCGCCGGGACAGCTGGGTGATCTGTCCCTCCACCCAGACGGCACCGAGCCGGTCGATCCATCCCCCGATCAGCCGGGAGACCTCACCGACGGGCAGCGGCGTTTCCGCGGACGTGTTGAGAGCCATGCGCCGAGCGTAGTGGCCGGTGGTGACAACGCGGCCCACGTCCGCCGGTCACCGTGCGGCCTCCGTCCGCCCCCGCTGCCCCAGCAGGACCGCGAGTCCGATCACGAACCACACCGTCCCCACCACCTGTGCCGCCCCCGACGCCTCCACGATCACCGCGACGGTGATGGCCGCGCCGGCCACCGGCACCAGCACATGCCGCCACCAGCTCACCGCCCCGCCCCGCCGCCGCACCGCGAACCACCCCACCACGCTCGCGTGCAGCAAGGTGAAGGCCGTGAGCGCGCCGATGTCGACGACCGACACCAGATGGTCCATCCCGTCGTCCCGCCGGGCCGCCCACACCGCCGCCACCAGCGTGATGACGGCCGCGCACAGCAGCGCCACCCGCGGCACCCCCGCGTCCGTCCTCGCCAGCACCCGCGGCAGCCGCCGGTCCCGCCCCATCGCGAACAGCAGCCGCCCCGCGGCCGCCTGCCCGGCCAGCGCCGCGAACGCCGCCCCGATCGCCTTGCTCACCGCCACCAGATCGTGCAGCCAGGTCCCGACGGACACGTCCACGGCGTCGTAGAAGGCGGACCCCTGCTTCCCCGGCTCGGCCGCGAGTTCCGCCGACGACATCGGCTCCAGCAGCGCCACCAGGTACGTCTGCGCCACGAACAGCACACCCGCCAGCGCCAGACAGAACAGCACCGCCCGCGCCACCTTCGCCGACCCGCCGGTGACCTCCTCCGCGAAGGAGGCGATCGCGTCGAAGCCGAGATACGACAGCACCGCGATCGACACCGCGCCGAGCACCGCCGACAGCGCGAACGCCCCCTGCGAGCCGTCCCCCGACAGCGGCGACAGCCACCCCCGCGCGGCGCCGTCGCGCGCGAGGACGACGGTCGCGGAGACCATGAACACCAGCAGGACCACGATCTCCATCGCCAGCACCAGGAAGCCGACCCGGGCCGCGGCCCGTACGCCCCACAGGTTCAGCAGCGTCGTCACGACCACCGCCACCGCCGTCCACACCCACCGCGACACCTCCGGGACCAGCGCGTTCATCGCGATGCCGGAGAAGAGATACGCGACCGCCGGGATCAGCAGGTAGTCCAGCATCGCCATCCAGCCCGCGATGAACCCGGCCTCCTTTCCGAGCGCCACGCGCGCGTAGGCGTACACGGAGCCCGCGCGGGGGACCACCCGCACCATCTGCGCGTAGCTGAACGCGGTGAAGGCCATCGCGACCGTGGCGACGACATAGACCAGCGCCACCGCCCCGTGCGACCTGGCGTCGAGCGTGCCGAACACGCCGACGGGCGCCATGGGGGCGATGAAAAGCAGCCCGTAGACCACCAGATCCCGGAAACCGAGGCTGCGCCGCAGGTCGTGGCCGGGATCGGCGCCACGGGCCGTCGTCTGGGTCTCGGACATCGATGCCTCCGCCGCTGCTTCATCCGTCGACTGCCGTCGCGGGTTCCCCGCCCTTCACACGTCCCGGCCAGTCTCGCCAACAACGCGATCTTTGACCTGTCCGGCGCGGCCTTACGATGGGAGGCATGACTGCTTCGTCTGGCCGCCGTGTCCTGCTCGCCGCCCCCCGGGGCTACTGCGCGGGTGTGGACCGCGCCGTGATCGCCGTCGAGAAAGCCCTGGAGCAGTACGGCGCTCCGGTGTACGTCCGACACGAGATCGTCCACAACAAGTACGTCGTGCAGACCCTGGAGAAGAAGGGCGCCATCTTCGTCGAGCGGACGGAGGAGGTCCCCGAGGGGAACATCGTCATGTTCTCCGCGCACGGCGTCGCGCCCGTCGTCCACGAGGAGGCCGCGCGCGGCCGGCTCGCCACCATCGACGCGACCTGCCCGCTGGTCACCAAGGTCCACAAGGAAGCCGTCCGCTTCGCCAAGGAGGACTACGACATCCTCCTGATCGGGCACGAGGGGCACGAGGAGGTCATCGGCACCTCCGGCGAGGCCCCCGACCACATCACCCTCGTCGACGGCCCGGAAGACGTCGCCAAGGTCGAGGTCCGCGACGAGTCGAAGGTCGTCTGGCTCTCCCAGACCACCCTCTCCGTCGACGAGACCATGGAGACCGTGGAGGCGCTGAAGGAGAAGTTCCCGCAGCTCATCTCGCCCCCCAGCGACGACATCTGCTACGCCACGCAGAACCGCCAGATCGCGGTCAAGAAGCTCGCCGAGGACGCTGAGCTGGTGATCGTGGTGGGCTCGAAGAACTCCTCGAACTCGATCCGGATGGTCGAGGTCGCCCTGGACGCGGGCGCCCCCGCCGCGCACCTGGTGGACTTCGCCTCCGAGATCGACGAGGCCTGGCTGGAGGGCGTCACCACGGTCGGTCTGACCTCCGGTGCCTCGGTCCCGGACGTGTTGGTGGAGGAGGTGCTGGAGTGGTTGGGCGCGCGTGGCTACGGGGACGTGGAGACGGTGAGGACGGCCGAGGAGTCCATCACCTTCTCGCTGCCCAAGGAGCTCCGCCGCGATCTGCGCGAGGAGGCCGCGGCGCTGGTCGCGGAGCGTACGGGCACCTCGGCGGAGTGACTGTCGGTCGCCCGTCGTAACGTAGGGCCATGCAGATCTTCGGCTTGGACATCGGCGGATCCGGGATCAAGGGCGCCCCTGTGGACCTGGACAAGGGCGACCTCACCCAGGAGCGCCACAAAGTGCTCACCCCGCACCCGGCGACGCCCGACAGTGTGGCCGACGGGGTGAAGCAGATCGTGGACCACTTCGGGTGGACCGGCCCGGTCGGGCTGACCTTCCCGGGCGTGGTCACCGGCGGATCCCACATCCGTACGGCGGCCAATGTCGACAAGAGCTGGATCGACACCGACGCGCGCGCGCTGTTCAGCGACCGGCTCGGCGGCCTGCCGGTGACGGTGGTCAACGACGCGGACGCGGCGGGCGTCGCCGAGATGAGCTTCGGCGCGGGCAAGGACCGCAAGGGCACCGTCATCCTGCTCACTCTGGGCACCGGCATCGGCAGCGCGGTCTTCGTCGACGGCGTCCTCGTCCCCAACACCGAGCTGGGCCACCTGGAACTGCACGGCCACGACGCCGAGAAGAAGGCGTCCAGCAAGGCCCGGGAGGTCGAGGAGCTCACCTGGGAGCACTGGGCGCGCCGCGTCCAGAAGTACCTCGCCCATGTCGAGATGCTCTTCTCGCCCGAGCTCTTCATCATCGGCGGCGGCGTCAGCCGCAAGTCCCAGAAGTTCCTGCACTACATCGAGGGCATCAAGGCGGAGATCGTCCCGGCGCAGCTGCAGAACAACGCGGGGATCGTGGGGGCGGCGATGCGGGCGGCGCAGGACTAGCTCACGAGGGCCGGCGGTTCGCCTGCCGCCGGCGGTTCATCAGCCGGATCTTCCGTACGGTCACGATCAGTCCGGCGAGGAGTGTCCCGCCGTAGAGCCATCCGGCCTCGGTGGCGAGGGCCGTCACGAGGCCCATCAGCCGGGCGCCGAACCCGTCGCCTCCCTGGGCGACGGGCACGAGCCCCGCGGCGAAGGCGATCGGCACCACGATGGGTGCGGTGACCAGGTCGTTGCGCCGCACCCAGACGGCCGTCAGCACGCACACCGGCAGGAACAGCACGCCGTACAGCGTCAGCGAATCGAATGTCAGTGCGTCGAGGCAGCCGAGCACCACCATCACCGCGATGCAGAACAGACCACCCCCGAGCCCGGTGAGCCGGGGGTTGGGGAAGCGCCGCACCGCCTGCACGACCGGGGGAGCGGGCCGCCGTACGGCCGCCGGAGGGCGCCCGCCGCGGGCCGCCTGCGGGGGCAGGGATGGCGTCTCGCGTCGTGCTCGGATGTGCGGGGGTCGCGTCCTGTGTTGCTCCACCGGACCAACTTAGGACGGTTTATATGCAGAATCGCCCTTCAGACACGCCGAGGGATCGACCTTGGCCAAGTGTTCGACGCCTCGAAGGGGGCGGGCCCAGGTACGCCGTAGACTGGTGGATCGGCCCCAGCCCTCAGTCCTCTCCTCTCACGTACGGGAAGTCGCAACGTGTCGCTCACGATCGGAATCGTCGGTCTGCCGAATGTCGGCAAGTCGACCCTGTTCAACGCCCTGACCAAGAACGACGTGCTCGCGGCCAACTACCCGTTCGCCACGATCGAGCCCAACGTCGGTGTCGTGGGCGTGCCGGACGCGCGGCTGACGAAGCTGGCCGAAATCTTCTCCTCCCAGAAGATCCTTCCGGCGACCGTCGACTTCGTGGACATCGCGGGCATCGTGAAGGGCGCCTCCGAGGGTGAGGGCCTGGGCAACAAGTTCCTCGCCAACATCCGCGAGTCCGACGCGATCTGCCAGGTCATCCGCGCCTTCAAGGACGAGAACGTCGTCCATGTCGACGGCAAGGTCTCGCCCAAGGACGACATCGAGACGATCAACACCGAGCTGATCCTCGCCGACCTCCAGACCATCGAGAAGGTCCTGCCGCGTCTCCAGAAGGACTCGCGCATCAAGAAGGACATCGTGCCGAAGGTCGCGGCGGTCGAGGCGGCGAAGGAGATCCTGGAGCGGGGCGACACCCTCTTCTCGCAGGGCATCGTCCAGGGCTCGGGCAACGAGGAACTCCTTCACGACCTGCACCTCCTGACGACCAAGCCCTTCCTCTACGTCTTCAACGTGGACGAGGACGAGCTGGTCGACGAGACCTTCAAGGACGAGCAGCGCGCCCTGGTCGCCCCCGCCGAGGCGATCTTCCTCAACGCCAAGCTGGAGCAGGACCTCGCCGAGCTCGACGAGGAGGACGCCATGGAGCTCCTGGAGTCCGTCGGCGCCGACGAGCCCGGCCTGGCGACGCTGGCCCGCGTCGGCTTCGACACCCTCGGCCTCCAGACCTACCTCACGGCAGGCCCGAAGGAATCCCGCGCCTGGACGATCAAGAAGGGCGCCACCGCCCCCGAGGCCGCCGGTGTGATCCACACCGACTTCCAGAAGGGCTTCATCAAGGCGGAGGTCATCTCCTTCGCCGACCTCGTCGAGACCGGTTCGGTCGCCGAGGCCCGCGCCAAGGGCAAGGCGCGCATGGAGGGCAAGGAGTACGTCATGCAGGACGGGGACGTGGTGGAGTTCCGCTTCAACGTCTGATCAGCCGCAACGAAGGGGGCCGGGGCTCTGGTGAGCCCGGCCCCCTTCGCGTTCCCGTACGACCGCTACTTCCCGCTCGGCGGGGTGAGCTTGTCGAGATCCAGGCTGATCCCGAAAGGCACGGGGCGCTCCAGGGTGCCCCGGAAGATACCCGCGGGCGCGTAGCGGCCGGTCGGTTCGTCGAGTTCGTAGACGTGGACGACGGGCGCCCCGTCCTCGTCCTCGACGCACCAGTAGTGCGGGATGCCGGCCTCCGCGTACTTGCGGAGCTTGACCGTGCGGTCGCGGTGGGCGGATTCGGGGGAGACGACCTCGATGACGAGCCGTACCTCGTCCGGTGTGAACCAGGTGCGGTCTCCGTCGTACGTGGCTGTCGTCAACAGTAGATCCGGCTCGGGCCGGTTTCGGTCGTCCAGCTTTATGGTCATCTCGCGGCCGACTCTGACATCGGCGGGCGCCTGCTCCATGAGAGCGACGGTGAGCATGGTGACGAGGTGGCCGTGCCACCACCGCTGGGGCGACATCATGAAGACGAGAGCTCCGTCGATCAGCTCGGTATGGCGGGGTGCCTCGGGGAGGCGGTCCAGGTCCTCCGCGAACCAGCCTTCCGCGCGCGGCGGGCGCATCCAGTCGGGCAGTCCGGTCATGGCTCAACCGTAGCGATCCGACCGGGACCCGGCCACGAGATCGTCAACGGGGGCGACCGTCTTCACGCCGACGGGAGCTCCCGGTCAGGATGTCGTTCGGCGCAGCTTGCGGGCGTTCCACAGCACCCGCAGCGTGTCCGGCAGCGGCGGGCTCGCGGAGCCGTGCAGCAGCTCCGTTCCGCGCGCCGACACCGCGTCCGCGGTCAGGAGTTCGATCTCGATCACCGCGCTCAGCAGCGCCCGGCCCGGGGGCGCCGCCAGGGCGGGCAGTTCGCGTGCCGCCTTCAGGGCGGTCCGGGCGGCGTCGACCTGGTCGTGCACCAGGTCGCGCAGGCCCGGTGCCGCTCGGCCCGCCGTGAGGTCCTCCACTGTGAGCGAGTAGCGCCGCAGGGTCTCGTCCGGGATGCCGAGGCGGCCTTCCGGAAGGTCCTCGGCGAGGTCGTTGACGAAGTCCAGCCGCTGACTGCCCTCGATGAGGGTCCGGCACAGGGCCCGGTAGCGCCCGTCGTCGGTCTCCGGTCCCAGCAAGGTGCCGACCAGCATGAAGGCGGGCAGCGAGTAGGCGTCCACGTACGCCTGGAAGTCGGCCTCCGTCGCGAAACCGGTGAATTCCAACTCGGCTGTGGCGGTGGCCAGATACTCCTCCACCACCTCCCGCAGCCGCGGATACGCGGTCACGGTGTGCAGGAACGCGCGGATCGGCGGATCGTCGGCCACGCCCTTCTCCAGCGCCTCGCGCACCCGCTGCTCCCAGGACGCCCACGCCGCCACCCGCAGGTGCTTCGGGCCGGTGTCCAGGAGGTCGTCCCCGTGGTGCATGACCGCCGTCGCGGCCAGCACGTGCGGCAGCAACGGCCGCGGCAGCAGCACCCGGGCCGCGAGATACGAACTGCGCCGCTCGCGTGCCACCAGCCGCCGCTGTGCGTCGTAGTCGCTCCGCAGCTCCGGCTCTCGGATCTCCGCCGCGTCCAGGGCCCTCGTCCACGCGCTCATGCGGAGATCGTAGACAGCCCCGGCGCGCCGCGAAGCAGCCGCCCCGTCAGACTCCCGCGACCGACCGGCACGCCTCGGCGTACGCCCGTACCAGCGGTCTGCGGTCCCCCTTCCGCCAGGCGAGGACGTACCGGCTCGGGCTCACCCCGCGCACCGCCCTTGTCACCACCCCGCCCAGTGTGATCAGCGGGGCGTTGCCCTCGGCGACCAGGCAGATGCCGAGGCCGGCGACCAGGGCCTCGTACGTCTCCTCCGTGCCGGCGATCTCCGCGCCGACGCGGGCCGGGCGGCCGGCGCGTTCGTCGAGGGCGAGCCAGTGGTCGCGCAGGGGGCCCGTGCTCTCGGGGAGGGCGAGGAACGGTTCGTCGGCGAGGTCGGCGAAGTCGAGTTCCGGGCGGGATGCCAGGGGGTGGGTCTCCGGGAGGGCGATCAGGCGAGGTTCCTCGGCGACCACCGTCCACGCATAGCGGTCGGCGTCCGGCAGGGGCAGCCAGACGAACGCGACGTCCGCGTCCCCGTCCGCCAGGCCCGCGGTGGGGTCCTCCCAGCTCACCTGGCGCACCCGCAGTGCCGCGTCCGGATGGCCCGCGGTGAAACGGGACCGGATCGCCGGCAACAGTCCGCCGCGGCCGGGGCTGGTGCTCATCCCCACGACCAGCGTGCTGCGCTGGGCCGACCGGGCCGCCGCCACCGCCGCCGCGCCCTCCGCCCAGTCTGCCAGCACCCGCCGGGCATGCGGCAGCAGCGCCTCACCCGCCCCGGTGAGCGTCACGCCCTGCCGGTCGCGGCGGAACAGCTCGACGCCCAACTGCCGCTCCAAAGCCCGCACTTGCTTGCTCAAGGCGGGCTGGGACACATACAGCCGTTCGGCCGCACGCGTGAAGTGCAGGTCCTCGGCCACCGCGAGGAAGTAGCGCAGATCCCTCAGGTGCACGTCCGATGTCATAGCCATCGGTTATCACCGTGGGTCTTGGACGGGCAACGGACTTTCGCAGCAAGGTGGTTCACGAACCACTCGGATGAAGGGGATCGAGATGAACAAGGTCTGGCTGATCACGGGCGCGAGCAGCGGATTCGGGCGGGAGATCGCGCAGGCGGCCCTCGCCGACGGCGACGTCGTCGTGGGTGCCGTCCGCCGGCCCGAGGCGCTGGACGACCTGGTGGCCGCCCACCCCGACCAGGTGGAGGCGCTGCGTCTGGACGTCGCCGACACGGCGGCCGCCGAGGCGGCGGTACGGGACGTGGTGGCGCGGCACGGGCGGATCGACGTCCTCGTCAACAACGCGGGCCGCACCCATGTCGGCGCCTTCGAGGAGACCGGCGAGGACGAGCTGCGCGCGCTGTTCGACGTGCATGTCTTCGGGCCCGCGGCGCTCGTGCGGGCCGTGCTGCCGTCGATGCGGGAGCGGCGTTCCGGGGCGATCGTGCAGATGAGCAGCATGGGCGGGCAGATGTCCTTCGCGGGCTTCGGCGCCTACAGCGGGACGAAGTTCGCCCTGGAGGGCATGTCCGAGGCGCTCGCGGACGAGGTCGCGGAGTTCGGCATCAAGGTGCTGATCGTGGAGCCGGGTGCCTTCCGCACCTCGCTGTTCGAGGCGGACCGGGCCGGCGCGAGCGCGGACAGCGGGGTGTACGCCAAGGTCAGCGGCACCCGTGGCTTCGTCGCCGGCGGCGACGGCTCCCAGCCCGGCGACCCGGCCAAGGCGGCCGCGGTGATCCTGGCCGCCCTCCAGGCGGAGCACACGCCCCTGCGCCTCCCGCTCGGCGACGACGGCGTCACGGCGATCCTGGGCCACCTCGACCAGGTCCGCGAGAACGTCACGGCCTGGGAGAAGACCACCCGAGCGACCGGCTTCGACGACTGACCGCCCGAGCGGCCCCTCAGATCCCGTCCACCCGAGCCACCGTGAACGGGGTCTGCGGCACCCCCGGCCCGAACGGCCCGCCCTTGTCGAACTGGGCGCGCACGACCAGTAGTTGCCCCCGGCTGTGCACCAGCGTGGTCGGGATCTGCAGCGCGGGATCGCTGAACCGCCGCTCCAGCCGGGCCGATCCGGCACCCCGGCCCAGCCGCCACCTGCTGATCGTGTTCGAAGCGTTGTGCGCGACCCACAGCGTCCCGCGCACCAGCTCCAGCCCGTCCCCGTGCGCCATGTCCCCGCCGCGCAGCGCGACCTGGCGTACGGCACCGGTGGCCAGGTCCAACCGGAACAGGTCGCCCACGACCATGTCGACGACGAACAGGTGCCGTCCATCGGTCGCGATGCCGTTCAGGGTGTACGCCTCGCGCGGCACGCCGACCCCGCTCACGTCGGCGTACGGGCTCAGCGTCGCCCGGCCGCCGCGGGCACGGTCCAGGTCGGCCGGGGTGACGCGGTACACCAGCGGCCGGAGGCTGTCGGTCACATAGGCCGTGCCGTCCGGCGTGATCACCAGGTCGTTGATCAGGAACGGGGCGTCACCGGGCGGTGCGAAGCGGGCCAGCAGGGCACGGTCGCGGATGTCGTACACATCGACCCCGGCCGTCGAGTCGGTGACCCACAGCCGGCCCGCGCGGTCGGCCTTGATGCCGTTGGCGGTGGTCCGGCCGTCGGCTCCGGCGGGCAGGAAGACCTCGGCCCTGCGGCGGCCGGGTGTCGCCCGGTACACGGTGCCGGTGCCGTACGAGCCGACGTACACGTCGTCCTTGCGTGGGTCGACGGCGATGCCCTCGGGGTAGACGCGGTCGCCGGGCAGTTCGAAGGCGGTGGTGATCCGGGGTGCGGCCGCGGCGGGGGTCGCGGGGAGCGCCGCGGTGGCGGTGAGGGCGGCGGCGCTGGTCAGGAAGGTGCGGCGGGGCATCGTACGGGACACGGCAGAGCCTCTCGGTTCGGCTGCTCGCTAACTGATGAGTGTGAACTTAGATTAGAGCTCTAATCCTCGTCAATGCATTAATGGATGAGTGAGGGCTAATTGATGGTCGAGGCCGTTACCATGCGCAGATGACGTCCATGCCCGCCTCCGAGCGCCTCGGCTTCCATATCAAGCGGGCCGAACAGGCTCTCAACGCGACGAAGACCGCGGTCCTGAGGCCTGCGGGACTGACGGTCGCGCAGTACGCGGCGCTGCTGAACCTCGTTGAGAACCCCGGGATCTCCGCCGCGGCCCTGGCCCGGCTGTGCGGGGTCACGCCGCCGACGATGAACACCGTCCTGAAGAACCTCCAGGACCGCGCCCTCATCGAGCGCACCCCTCACGAGTGGCACCGCAATGTGCTGGAGACCCGGCTCACCGACGAGGGCCGCGCCGTCATGACCGACGCGGACGCCCGCGCCGTACGGGTGGAGCGGGCGCTGGCCGCCGAGTTCACGGACGAGGAACGCGAGGCCCTGACAGGGCTGTTGGGACGGTGCGTCGAGCTCCTGGAGAAGGAACGGCCGTAACTAGGCCTCCGCCAGCCCCGACTTCATCCCCGCCCCGCACAGCGGCACCACCCCGCTCCGGTCCCCGAGAACCCCCTCCCGCACGGCCGCCCAGCACGCCACCCCCGTGGACTCCACGAACAGTCCCATCGACGCCAGGTCCCGCTGGGCGTGCCGGATCTGGTCCTCGGTCACCGTCACGAAGGTGCCCCCGGACTCGCGCACCGCCCGCAGGATCTGCCGGGCCCGCGGCGGGCGGGGGATCGCGATGCCCTCGGCGAGCGTCGGCGCCGCCGCGGTCGTGCCGACCAGGTCCTCGGCCCCCTCCTGCCAGGCCTGGGCAAGCGGGGCCACCGCCGCCGCCTGGACCGCGTACAGGGCGGGCCGGCGGTCGATCAGCCCGGCGCCGTGCAGTTCGGCGACGGCCAGGGCGGCGCCCAGCAGCAGCGTGCCGTTGCCGACGGGAAGGACGAGGACGTCCGGGAGGCGGCCGCCGAGGTCCTCCCAGAGTTCATGGACGTAGGTCTTCGTGCCGTGCAGGAAGTACGGGTTGAAGACATGGGAGGCGTAGAAGGTGCCCGCCGAGTCCGCCGCCTCCCGGGCCGCCGCCGCGGCCGCCTCCCGGTCACCGGCGACCACCTCCAGGCGGGCCCCGTGCGCCCCGATCTGCTCCAGCTTCTTCGCCGACGTGCCCTCGGGGACGTACACCGTGCAGGGCAGCCGCGCCCGGGCGCAGTACGCGGCGACGGCCGTGCCCGCGTTGCCGCTGCTGTCCGCGACCACCCGGCGCGGCTCCAGGCGCAGCGCCAGCTCGGCGAGCAGTACCGCGCCCCGGTCCTTGAAGGACAGCGTCGGCATCAGGAAGTCCAGCTTGGCCGAGACGCCGTCGCGCAGGGGGACCAGCGGGGTGCGGCCCTCGCCGAGGGAGACCGAGGGGGTCGCCAGCGGGAGCGTCTCGGCGTACCGCCACAGGGAGTTCGCCCGCCCGGTGAGGGACTTGAGCGACGCCGGGGTGGGGTGGAAGTCGAGGTCGAGGGGGCCGTGGCAGACCGGGCAGCACCAGACGAGCGAACCGCCGGGGACGCGGGTGCCGTCGACGGGGCAGTAACAGTCCGGCAGTGGGGTCATGTGCGCAGCGTAGATGGGCCCCGCAGGGCCCTTGTGCAACTCCGGCGTCACGGGCAACGCGCCCTCGGCCCTGGCCGTCGAGGTGCACATCGTCCACACGTACATCGGCGACCTCCAGGTCCAGCTGATCGCCCCCGACGGCACGGCGTACACCCTCAAGGCCTACGGCACCGGCGGCAGCGCGGACAACATCGACACCACGTACTCCGTGAACGCCTCCTCCGAGGTCGCGGCCGGCACGTGGCGGCTGAGAGTCAGTGACAACGCGGCGCAGGACACCGGGCGGATCGACGCCTGGGCGCTGCAGTTCTAGTACGTCAACGCTCCCTCGGCCGACGATCGTCCTCGCGGACGGGCTCCGGGTCGGTGACCCAGCCCGCCGCGAGGACGAGCCGTGTGTCGCGGTGGACGGCGAGGAAGCCGAAGGGGCGGTCGAAGCCGGCGTGGGCCCGCCTGGACTCGTGCTCCGGCTCCGGTTCCCAGCCCATCCAGTCCATGGCGTACGCGGTCACGGCCGCCGCCCGGAACCCCTTCGCACCGAACGTCGCCGTCGCCGAGTGCCGTCCCTCCGCGAGCGCGAGCGGCGCGGGGCTGATGCCGGGGAAGTGGCCGGGGGCGCGGTCGGACGCCGTGGCCAGACCGAACAGCCCGGGGTGCGCCAGCAGGTTGTGATCCGCGGCGAGCGTGAACCCGACGGTGCTGAGCGTGAGGCTCGGCGGCTCGGGGCGCGCGGTGCGGACCGTCCCGACCCTGAGCCCGGGCCCGGCCGCGCCGAGCGGCAGACGGCTCCCGGGTACGGCCGGCACCGCGCCCGCCAGGAGGTCCACGCCGGTGCCGAGCACCTGCCCGGGCGTCAACTCCTCGTCGCCGAGCAGCAGATGGACATCGACGCCCTCGGTCCCCCGCACCCGCGCCTCGGTCACCGCCCCGACCGCCGTCCGCGCCACCGACACGCAGTCCAGATCAGGGTCGGTCCGGCTGAGCCCGGCCCGGTCCGGGCCGCACCACGGCACCGGCTCGCCCTCGAACGGCACCTCCCAGTCCGTCCGCAACGCCAGCGCGGTCGCCAGCACCAGCGAGGAGTCCGGCCCCAGCGTCACCGGCAGCCGCCCGATCGCCCCGCCGGTGCGCTGGGCGGCCCAGGCGTCCAGGGCCTCCTGATCGGCGTGGAGATCGCCGGTGAGCACACCGTGCGCCTCGGCCGGCAGCCCCGACGCCCACCCCTCCCGGAGCTCCACGAACCGCCGGGTCCACAGCCCGACCGCCGAGTCCAGCCCCTCCACGGCAGCCATCGTCGTCAGCAACTCCCGCGCCGCGGCGGCTGCCCGCCCCGCCGGGACACCGAGAGCCTCCGCCAGCTCCTCCCGCGCCCCGCCCGTCGCCCCGTCCGCCAGGAAGGCGAGCAGGGGCCAGACACCGGCCGCCGAGAAGACGGTCCCGCCCTCCGACGCCCCCGCCCACCGCGCGGTCAGGTCGTTGACCGCCCGGATCGTCGCATTGGTGACCGCCATTCCGCCCCCACTCACCCCGCGCTTACCATGCGCCAAGTCGCACGTGAGTTCTCCCGAGAACCCCAGCCCGAACCAGGAGCACGGTACCCGTGTCCATACCACCCCCTCCCGGCCCCCATCAGCCCCAAGGGCCGTACCCGTCGGGCCCCTACGCCCCGCCCGGCCCCTGGGGCTACGGCTACGGCGGATACGCGCAGCCCGTGCCCGTCAACGGCCTCGCCATCGCCGCCCTGGTCCTCGGCATCCTCTGCTTCCTCCCGGCCGTCGGGCTGGTCCTGGGGCTCATCGCGCTGAGCCAGATCAAGAGGAAGGGCGAGCGCGGCAAGGGCATGGCGGTCGCGGGTTCCGTGCTGTCCTCGGTGGGCCTGGTCCTGTGGACCCTGTCGCTCACCACCGGCGCCGCCGCCGACTTCTGGGACGGCTTCAAGGACGCCGCGAGCGGCGAGGGCAGCGCCTACTCGCTCAAGAAGGGCGACTGCTTCGACTCGGGCAGCGATGCCCTGACGGGCGAGACCTACGACGTTGACGAAGTGCCCTGCGCCCAGGCGCACCAGGGTGAGGTGTTCGCCGTCGTCAAGCTCCCCGGCGGCGACTTCCCGGGCGACAGCGCGGTCGAGGACACCGCCGACGACAAGTGCTACGCGCTCCAGGAGACGTACGCGATGGACGCCTGGGCCGTACCGGAGGACGTGGACGTCTACTACCTGGTGCCGTCCGAGGACAGCTGGGCCTTCGGGGACCGGGAGGTCACCTGCCTGTTCGGCAACGTCGACGAGGACAAGAACCTGACCGGCTCGCTGCGCAACGACGAGACGACCCTCGACGCCGACCAGCTGGCCTTCCTCAAGGCGGCCAACGCCCTGGACACGGTGCTCTACGAGGAGCCCGAGGACTACGCCGAGGACGACCTCCCGGCGAACACGGACTGGGCCGCCGATGTCGACACCGCGCTCGGCGAGCAGTCCGAGGCACTGGGCGGCCGCTCCTGGTCCGCCGGGTCCGCACAGCCCGTCGCCGACTTCCTGAAGGACATGAAGGACGCGCGCAAGGAGTGGGCGAAGGCGGCGGACGCGGAGGACGTCGACACGTACTACGAGCACTACGACGCCGGCTACGACTTCATCGACGGCAAGTCCACCGTCACCGCCCGCAAAGCTCTGGGCCTGGCCACCACGGTGCCGACGTACGAAGAGGGCGACGGCAGCGGGAGCGGTGGCGGGGATGCCGGGGAACTCGATGTGTGATCGCCCCTATAGCGGGGAGAAAGTGCCTGCGTAAAGCCCGAGGCGGGCACATGTCACTACATCGAGTGATTCTCTGGCCTTTGCTTGCATGGCGGAACCCACGGTTGCCACGCTGTTGCTGTCTGTACAACCTGATGGGAGCGGCCAGTGACATTCGGTGAGCAGCCGGCGTATCTGCGCGTCGCGGGCGATCTCCGCAAGAAGATCGCCGACGGGTCGCTGCCACCGCACACCCGACTGCCCTCCCAGGCCAGAATCCGCGAGGAGTACGGCGTCTCGGACACCGTCGCCCTGGAGGCGCGCAAGGTGCTGATGGCCGAGGGGCTGGTCGAGGGCCGCTCCGGCTCCGGGACGTATGTGCGCGAGCGCCCGGTGCCCCGCCGGGTGGCCCGCACCGGCTTCCGTCCGGACGGCGGGGCCACGCCCTTCCGGCAGGAGCAGGCCGACCTCGAGACGCGCGGCACCTGGGAGTCCCGCAGCGCGCAGGCCGAGGCGAGCGTCGCCGTCGCCGAGCGGCTCGCCATCCGGCCGGGCGACCGCGTGATGTGCACCAAGTACGTCTACCGGGACAACGGCGAGCCGATGATGCTCTCCACCTCCTGGGAACCCCTCGCCATCACCGGCCGCACCCCCGTGATGCTGCCCGAGGAGGGCCCGCTGGGCGGCATGGGCGTCGTCGAGCGCATGGCCGCCATCGACGTGATCGTGGACAACGTCACCGAGGAGGTCGGCGCCCGTCCCGGTCTCGCCGAGGAACTCCTCGCGCTGGGCGGCGTCCCCGGCCATGTCGTCGTGGTCGTCCACCGCACGTTCTACGCCTCCGGCCGCCCCGTGGAGACGGCCGACGTGGTCATCCCGGCGGACCGCTACCGGGTCGCCTACCACCTTCCGGTGAAGTAGCGCACGCCGCCACGGCAGTTGCCACCTGTACCCGTCCCATCGGGCCCCATGCGAGCGGCGTTGGAATCTGGCCGTTCTCGCAGGTGACCCCGGGCGTGCGCACACCGCTCTGACCGGATGCATTCCCGCGCGCGCACGGCGCGTTCGGCGTCGCACGCCCCCTGCGTTCTGGCTGGTTGCGTACCTCTTTGTGAGAATCCGTGTTCGCTCCGTAAAGGTTAGGCGTAGGCTCGGGCATATGCGGATTGCGGTTTCCTTAGCGGGCGGGGCAGGGCGAGAACCGCGAGCGGGAAGGGGCGGTGGGGCGCGATGAACGACGGCACGATCACTCTTCCCTGGCTCGTCATACGGCAGGACGACAACGGCAATCGCTATCGCGTGGGCCGCTATGCCACCCGGGCCGAGGCGCAGAAGATCGCGGACAGCCTCGACGGCCGCGGCCACAAGCAGCTGTACTGGGTCGAACGCATCGGCCAGAACGGCAGCACCGCGACGGCGAACTGACCGATCGACGCCTCCCGTAGGCTCCGGCGCATGACGGAACCGATCGTGGTGGTGGGCGCGGCCCTGCTCGACGCCGACCGCCTCCTCGCCGCCCGCCGCAGCGCACCCCCCGAACTGGCCGGCCGCTGGGAACTCCCCGGCGGAAAGGTCGAACCGGGCGAGACCCCACAGGCGGCGCTGGCGCGCGAACTGCGCGAGGAACTGGGCGTAGAGGTGGAAGTGGGCGAGCGAATCCCGGGGGAGTGGCCCCTGCGATCCCCGTACGTCCTCCAGGTCTGGACAGCGCAACTGCTCCCGGCCTCACCGGAACCCAAGCCCCTCCAGGACCACGACGACCTGCGCTGGCTGACACGGGAGCAGCTCTGGGACGTGCCCTGGCTGGACCAGGACGTGGATGCGGTCCGAAAGATCGCCGCCCGGCTGGATGCGCCCTAGGGGCGCGGGGAACTGCGCGAGCAACCACGAATCACCCGCAGCCGCCGAACAAGCACACCTCCCGAGCTCATAGGCGCCCCGGCATACGCCGTTCGCACCACAACGCGCCCTCCCAGGCGGTACCACGCCCCGAATATCGGGTATGTGCCCATTAACCCCATGAAACCGGACATGGACGTGGCCTGGGAAGTGATCGGCGTGATCGACACCGAAGGCGACCGCGCCGACTGGACCTTCCCCGCGGACCCCGGCGCCGTGCGCGCCGCCCGCACCGCCGTCCGCGGCCGACTGCGCGACTGGAACCTCGACAGCGTGGCCGACATCACGACCCTGCTGGTCAGCGAGCTGGTGACCAACGCGCTGCGGCACGCCACCGGCCCCATCGGCGTCCGCCTCGTCCGCCCCGCCGGTCTCGGTGACGTCCTGCTGGTCGAGGTCTCCGACCCGCTTCCGGACCCGCCGCGGGAGCGCGTCGCCCGCCCCGAGGACGAGAGCGGCCGGGGTCTGCAACTGGTCGCCCACTCCTCGCGCCGCTGGGGCACCAGACCAGGTGCGACGGGCAAGACGGTGTGGTTCGAGCTCGCGGTCCCGGGGTGAGGCGGGGCCGTCCCGGCTGTACGGCCCCGTCGGTGCTGTCCAGCGACTGGTTCAGGCCACTGACGGTTGCCGGAGTAGGTGGTTCGACAGTGTGTTGGCTGGTTAGAAGACTGGAAGTGTTGTCGCGGTGCGGTCCAAAAAACGCTGGGACCGTGCTGTGATCGTGAACACCGTGTTGTGCGGCGCCGTAGTGCTGGATACTGCGGGCAGCCGCTGCCGGTGACCGGTGCCGGACGCGGTGAGCTGGAGGGGACGGTTCGCGTGAGCGAGATACCAGCGAAGGCCACGGAGTCCGAGGACCCGTCGGACGGCGCGAGGTCGGAGGCCGCGGGTGACACCGCGGCGGACGTGACGCGTGGTGCCACGGGCGGGACAGGCCTGGAATCCACCGGTGGACCCGGCGGAGTCGCTGGCGTCCTGCGGGGCGACGCGATGTGGCAGAGCAGTCCGCCCGGCTCCATCTACGACTACATCAAGGTCGCGTCCTTCTCCATCGGCCCCGACGGCCTCGTGGACCAGTGGAGTGTGCGCGCCGAGCAGCTCTTCGGGATCCCCGCCGACCGGGCCGTGGGCATGGACCCCATCGAGGCGTTCATCGACGCCGACCGGCGCGAGGTCGGTCAGCGCAAGATGGCCGAGATCCTCGACGGGCGCGAGTGGACCGGGGTGGTCCCCTTCCGGGTGCCGGAGTCGGCCGACCAGGAGGCGGGCGAGGAGGGGCTGGCAGAGGTCTACGTCATGCCGACGCAGACCGCGGAGGGTGAGCGGGCCGCCGTCTGTATCGTCGTGGACGTCCGCACGCTGCGTCGGATCGAGACCGACCTTGCCGCCTCGCAGTCGATATTCGGCCAATCTCCGTTCGGCTTTCTGCTGATCGACCCCGATCTGCGGGTCCGGCGCGCCAACCACCGCTTCGCCTCCCTCTTCGGCGGCACCCCGGACGACCACCGCGGCAAGGGGGTCGGCGACTACCTGCCCCGCCCCGAGGCCGAGCGGGTGGCGGCCACCCTGCGCCGCGTCCTGGAGACCGGCGAATCCATCACGGACATGCACGTCACCGGCTTCCTGCCCGGCTCCGACGAGCGCCGCCACTGGTCGGTCAACCTCTACCGCGTGCGCAGCGGCTCCGGCCGCCCCATCGGCATCGCCTGGCTCGCGACCGACATCACGGCCCGCCGCGCGGCAGCCCGGGAAGCGGCGGCGGCGCGGCGCAATCTCGCCCTTCTGAACGAGGCCGGCGCCCGGATAGGCAACTCCCTCGACCTGGAGACCACGGCCCGCGAACTCCTGGACGTCGTCGTCCCCGGCTTCTGCGATCTGGCCACCGTCGACCTCTACCAGGGCCTCCTGGCGGGCGACGAGACCCCGCCGGGACTCGCCGACGGCAGCGCGGAACTCCGCCGCGTCGCCTTCGCCAGCGCCGTCTCCGACGCCCCCTTCATCAGCTCGGGCCCGCCCGTCTCGGTCGGAGCCGTCCACCACTTCCCCTTCAACTCGCCCTGCGCGGACGCCCTGCGCACCGCCCGCCCGCTGTTCATCCCGGCCGAGGAGGGTGGCCTGGTGCAGTCCACGCTCGCCGTGCCGATGGTCGCCCACGACACCGTCGTAGGACTGGCGCAGTTCGCCCGTACCAAGGGCAGCGAGCCGTTCGGGGACCGGGACCGGGATCTGGCGGTGGAGCTGGCGGCGCGGGCGGCGGTCTGTATCGACAACGCGCGGCTGTACCGGCGTGAGCACGAGCGGGCGTTGATGCTGCAGCGGTCCCTGCTGCCCCCGGGCGACCCGGTCGCCTCCGGCCTCGACATCGCCTGCCGCTATCTGCCGGGCAACTCCTCCTCCGACCGGCCCAGCGAGGTCGGCGGCGACTGGTTCGACGTCATCGAACTGCCCGGTCACCGTACGGCGTTGGTGGTCGGCGACGTGATGGGCCGCGGGCTGCGGGCGGCGGTCGCGATGGGTGAACTGCGCTCCGCCGTACGGACACTGGCGTTGCTGGACCTCGAACCGGCCGAAGTGCTCAGCGCGCTGGACGAGATCGCGCGCGGTCTCGGTGCGCCGGGCGGCGTCCAGCAGGCCACCCGCGCGGCCCGCCGGCCCCGTGAGGCGGACCTGTCCGAGGTGTACCTGGCGACCTGTGTCTACGCGGTCTACGACTCCGTGACCCGCCGCTGCACCTTCGCCAACGCGGGTCATCTGCCGCCGGTCCTCGTGGAGCCCGGCGAGGCGGCCCTCATGCTCGACGTGCCGCCGGGGATGCCGCTCGGCGTCGGGGGCGAGCCCTTCGAGGAGGTGGAGGTTGAACTGCCCGAAGGCGCGCTGTTGGCGCTCTACACGGATGGACTGGTCGAAAGCCGCGATCACCCCCTCGACGAGGGGCTCCAGGCCTTCGTGGGCGCGCTGACCGATCCCGCCGCGCCGCTGGAGGACGTCTGCGACCACGTCCTCAACACCCTCGACTCCCACCACGGCGAGGACGACATCGCGCTGCTGATGGCACGTGTCCAGGGCCTGCCCGAGGACTCCGTGGGCGACTGGACGCTGCCGCGCGAACCGCGGAGTGTGGGGCGGGCGCGGGAGTACGCCCGTACACGGTTGCTGGCGTGGGATCTGGAGCCGCTGGTCGACACGACGGAGCTGCTGGTCAGTGAGCTGGTGACGAACGCCCTGCGGTACGGCGAGGGCGAGATCAGGTTGCGTCTGCTGCTGGACCGGACCCTGGTGTGCGAGGTGTGGGACTCCGGGCTGGTGCAGCCGCGGCGGCGGCGGGCGCGGGACACGGACGAAGGCGGGCGGGGGTTGCAGCTGGTCGGGCTGCTGAGCGCGGCGTGGGGGTCGCGCCGGACGCCTCGCGGCAAGACGGTGTGGTTCGAACTGCCGCTGCCGGACGGGGAGACGGGGTTGGCGGACCCGGCGGAGGCCTTGCTCAGTCTGTTCTGAGTTCGCCCTGCCGCTAGGAAGGCGGGTTCGCGCCCATGCCGCGTGCTCGCGTCCGGGGGCCGCCGAAGGTCGTGGGTGTCTCGGCGTCCAGCAGTACCCCGCCCAGGATCGCCCCCGCGACCCCGCTCTCGTGCTCTGTCGCCGGGTTGCCGTGTACCCGTACGTCCTGTTCGGCGAGGTCGCGGGCCTCCGTGGCGTACTCGTCCGCGGCTGCCGGGTCGTCGGTGAGCAGTCGTGCCGCCTCCGCCAGCCGGGTGCGGGCCACCGCGCCCACCGCGCCCCGGTGGGTCGCGACGACGTCGTCCGCGGCGGCTGTCGCGGTACGGCCGACCAGCAGGGCGGCCGCCCCCAGCACCCCGGCCGTCGGCTCCGTCGTCAGCGGCACGGCCGACCGCACGATCCGACGCAGCGCGCCGAGGGGGTCGTACGGTCCGGTGGTCCGTTCGTCCCGTACGACGGCCAGGGCGGCGTCGGCATGCAGGATCCGGGCCCGCAGCTCACCGGCGGGCGCGTCGGCCGGCCGTTCCCGTGCCCTCGCGAGTTCCGCCTCCGCGCCGGTCAGTGCCGCCGGCAGCAGGGCCTCGGCGTTCGTCAGGGCTGCGCCGAGCCGTTCGACGCCGTCCAGGAAGACGGCGGCCTGGGCGATCGCGCCCTCGGCGGCACAGAGGTGCAGGGCGGCCTTGTCGGTCTCCGCGCGGTCGGCGCACTGGCGGGACTGGTTGAGGCGGACGGTGGCGAACACCAGGCGGTCCTTGGCCTGTTCGGTGTGGCCGGTGACGGGGGCGGTGGCCGAGGGGGCGTACCGCTCGTGCCAGTCGGCGAGGAGCGCCTCGACGGTCCCGGTGCGCCCGGCCAGCGTCCGGAAGCGGTCCTCGGCGATCTCCAGGGCCTCGCCCAGCTCCTTCTCCAGCGCCCGCAGCTGGTCGAACCCGGCCGCCTCCGCGTCCAGCCGCCGCCCGGCCTCCTCGCACCGTCCGACGATCCCGGCGAGCGCGTGCCGCCGGGCCGCGGGCTCCTCCGGTACGCCGTCGTCGTACTGCTGCCGTATCCGGAAGGCGGCCCTCAGCTCGCTCTCCGCTTCCCGCAGGGCCGCCGTGAAGGGCGCCGCGGCACTCTTCCCGAACCGTGCCTCGACGAAGCCTAGTTCCGCGCGGCTGGTGCGGACGCAGTCGTCGGCCGTGACGAGCAGGGCCTGTGCCTGGGCGTCGAGGTCACCGGCGGACGGTGTCCACGGGGCGGCGAGGGCGCCGCCGGGAGTGGTGCGGGTCCTGGCCCGCCGCGTACGCCGTACGTAGGTGTAGCCCGCGACCGCACCCGCGGCGCCCACCGCGAGGAGCGGAAGGACGAGGTCGGCGGCCGAGGATCCGTCCTCCTGAGCCCGGACCTGCTGCGCGGCCTCCGCCCGGGGCCCCGCGACCGCGCCACCGTCGTCGAACGCCATCCCCGGCAGCACCAGCCACACCACCCCGGCCAGCCCGCCCAGCAGGGTGTGCGCCACCCGCACGGATATGTGCGAGGTCGCGCGCCGCGGTCGGCCCCGGAACAAGGATGACGTCACATTTCGGAGCGTATGAGCAGGAATGCGGCGGCGCGACCGGGGTGGGGCAGGGGTGGGGTGCCCTGAGAAAAGCGGAGGCGGGCCGCCCCGCACGGCTGCGACGATCTGCCGGATGACCGCGACCCGGAAGTTCCTCACGCGCGACGACCTCGCACCGCTCGCCCGCACCGCCCTGGGCCCCCACCGCACCCTGGTCGGCGTGACCCGGCTGCGCGGCGGCTCGAAGAAGGGCGTCTACCGGCTCGCCCTCGACGACGGGAGCACGGCGGTCGCCTACGTCTGGTCGGCCGACGAGGACTACTGGGACTCCGGCCCCTCCGACCTGCGCGACCCCTTCTCGGCGGGTTCGAGCCTCGACGTGTTCACGGCCGCGCACGACCGCCTCGTCGCGGCCGGCGTCCGTACCCCCCGTCTCCTGCATGCCGACGCCACGCACACCCACGTGCCCGCGGACGTGGCGATCATGGAGGACATCACGGGCGGCAGCCTGGAGGAGGCCCTGGAGAGGGACCCGGTCGCGGCACGCGCCTCGATGGAGCGGCTGGCCGACGAGCTCGCGCTCCTGCACGCGCACGAGGGCCGGGACCTCGGGAAGGTCGTGGTCGTCGACAACGGCGGTGACTCGCAGTCGGGTTCCTGCGCGCGGCGGATCACCGAGGGCGCGCTGCGCGACATCGCCGCCACCGCCGTACGCGATACCCGGATCGCCGCCGTGGCGGACCGGCTGACGGCCAGGATCGGGGAGTTGGCAGCCGCCGTCCGTCCGCGCGACCGCCACACCCTGATCCACGGTGAACTCGGCCCCGACCACGTCCTGCTGGACAGTGACGGCCGTCCCGCCCTCATCGACATCGAAGGGCTCATGTACTTCGACGTGGAGTGGGAGCACGTCTTCCTGCGGATCCGCTTCGGGCCGCGCTACGACGCGCTGCGCGTCCCCGGCCTGGACGAGGACCGGCTGCGCCTCTACCGGCTCGCCATGCATCTGTCCCTGGTGGCGGGCCCGCTCCGGCTCCTGGACGGTGACTTCCCAAACTCTGGTCCCATGCGGGCCATCGCCGAGTCAAATCTCTTGCGTGTGCTGGAACTCGTGGAAGCATGATCGGCATGAACGAGGTGCTGGGGATCGTGGGCGCCGTGGTGATCACCACCGGCCTGGCGATCGGTACGGCCGCCGTCACCAAGGGCTGGCTGCTCCCGGGCCGGGGAAGCGCGAAGATACTCCGGCCCAGGGTGTGGGGATACGGCACACTCCTGAACCAGGCCGGGACGGGCGCGTTCCTCTTCCTGGGCCCGCTCGACGCGTCGCGTCACCCCGGCTTCTTCCCGTTCGCGCTGACCGGCGCGGCCGTGGCCGTGCTCGGCCTGTACGTGCAGCGCCGGGCCCAGTTCCCGGCGGGCACCGGAGCTACGAGGGCCTCCTCCTGATCTTCGACCCCAGCCACACCAGCGGGTCGTACTTGCGGTCCACCGCCCGCTCCTTCAGCGGGATCAGCGCGTTGTCCGTGATCTTGATGCCCTCGGGGCAGACCTCCGTGCAGCACTTGGTGATGTTGCAGTAGCCGAGACCGTGCTCGTCCTGGGCCGTCTTCTTGCGGTCCAGACCGCTCTCCTCCGCCGCGTCCAGCGGATGCATGTCCAGCTCGGCGACCCGCATCAGGAAGCGGGGCCCGGCGAACGCCGGCTTGTTCTCCTCGTGGTCACGGACCACATGGCAGGTGTCCTGGCACAGGAAGCACTCGATGCACTTGCGGAACTCCTGCGAACGGTCCACGTCCTCCTGCATCATCCGGTACTCGCCGGGACCCAGATCCGCCGGCGGCACGAACGCCGGGACCTCCCGCGCCTTCTCGTAGTTGAAGCCGACGTCCGTGACCAGGTCGCGGACGACCGGGAAGGCGCGCAGGGGAGTGACGGTGATCGTCTCCTCCCGGGTGAAGACCGACATCCGGGTCATGCACAGCAGCCGCGGCCGGCCGTTGATCTCCGCCGAGCACGAACCGCACTTGCCCGCCTTGCAGTTCCAGCGGACGGCGAGGTCGGGGGCCTGGGTGGCCTGGAGGCGGTGGATGATGTCCAGGACCACTTCGCCGTCGTTGACCTCGACCGTGAAGTCCTTGAGGCCGCCGCCCTGCACATCGCCGCGCCACACCTTGAAGCGGGCCTTGTAGCTGCTCACTCGTACAGCTCCTCTTCGGCGAGGTACTTGACCAGCTCCTCCTTGTCGAAGAGGGCGAGCAGGTCGGAACGGATGGGGTCGGTGGTCTCACGGGTGAGCTCGATCTGGCCGCGGACCGGGTCCGTGGCCGCCAGTCCGCCGGTGGGATCGGTGAGTTGGCACAGCAGGTTGATACGGCGCCACTTGCGGTCCATCGTCGGATGGTCCTCGCGGGTGTGGCCGCCGCGCGACTCCGTGCGCTCCAGCGCGGCCCGTGCCACGCACTCGCTGACCAGCAGCATGTTCCTGAGGTCCAGGGCGAGGTGCCAGCCGGGGTTGAACTGGCGGTGGCCCTCGACGCCGGCCCGCCGGGCCCGTACCCGCAACTCGGCGAGCTTCTCCAGGGCCTGCTGCATCTCGGGCTCGCGGCGGATGATGCCGACGAGGTCGTTCATGGCCTGCTGGAGCTCCTGGTGGAGGGTGTACGGGTTCTCCGGCGGACGTGCGTCCTGCGCGCCCGTCTCCGGGTACTCCGCCGAGTAGGGGCGCAGCGCCTCCGCGGCCGCCGCGTCGACCTGGAGCTCGTCCACCGCGGGGCGCTCGAACGCCTGGGCCGCCGCGTACTCGGCCGCGTGCAGGCCCGCCCTGCGGCCGAACACCAGCAGATCGGACAGGGAGTTGCCGCCGAGCCGGTTCGAGCCGTGCATGCCGCCCGCGACCTCGCCGGCCGCGTACAGCCCCGGCACCCCGCGTGCGGCGGCCGTGTCGGACTCGACCGCGATGCCGCCCATCACGTAGTGACAGGTGGGCCCGACCTCCATCGCCTCCGCGGTGATGTCGACGTCCGCCAGCTCCTTGAACTGGTGGTACATGGACGGCAGCCGGCGCTTGATGACCTCGGCGGGCATCCGCGTCGACACGTCCAGGAAGACCCCGCCGTGCGGGGAGCCGCGGCCCGCCTTCACCTCGGAGTTGATGGCCCTGGCGACCTCGTCGCGGGGGAGGAGTTCGGGGGGACGCCGGTTGTTGTCCGGATCCTCGTACCAGCGGTCGCCCTCGGCCTCCGACTCGGCGTACTTCTCCTTGAAGACGTCCGGGACGTAGTCGAACATGAACCGCTTGCCCTCGGAGTTGCGCAGCACACCGCCGTCACCGCGGACGGACTCCGTGACGAGGATGCCCTTCACCGACGGCGGCCAGACCATGCCCGTCGGGTGGAACTGCACGAACTCCATGTTCAGCAGGGGCGCGCCCGCCAGCAGCGCCAGCGCGTGGCCGTCGCCGGTGTACTCCCACGAGTTCGAGGTCACCTTGAAGGACTTGCCGATGCCACCCGTCGCGATGACCACGGACGGGGCCTGCAGGACGAAGAAACGGCCGGATTCCCGCTCGTAGGCGAAGACTCCGGAGACCCGGTTGCCGTCCTTGAGGACGCGGGTGACCGTGCACTCCTGGAAGACCTTCAGACGGGACTCGTAGTCGCCGGTCTCCTTCTTGTCCTGCTGTTGCAGGGAGACGATCTTCTGCTGGAGTGTCCGGATCAGTTCGAGCCCCGTGCGGTCGCCGACGTGGGCGAGGCGCGGGTACTCGTGGCCGCCGAAGTTGCGCTGGGATATCCGGCCGTCCTTGGTGCGGTCGAAGAGGGCGCCCCAGGTCTCCAGCTCCCACACCCGGTCGGGGGCCTCCTGCGCGTGCAGTTCGGCCATCCGCGACTGGTTGAGGAACTTGCCGCCGCGCATGGTGTCGCGGAAGTGGACCTGCCAGCTGTCGTGCTCGTTGGCGTTGGCCATCGCCGCCGCGATGCCGCCCTCGGCCATCACCGTGTGCGCCTTGCCGAACAGCGACTTGCAGATCACGGCCGTACGGGCGCCGCGCTCGCGCGCCTCGATGGCGGCGCGGAGGCCCGCGCCCCCGGCGCCCACCACGACGACGTCCCACTCCTGGTGGTCGACCACGGACATCAGAACGCCCCATCCATTTAAAAGAACCTCGGATCGTCGAAGACACCGGACGCGACGAGATACACGTAGACGTCGGCGAGGGTCACGCTCGCCAACGACGTCCAGGCCAGCAGCATGTGACGGGCGTTCAGCTTCCCCACCCAGCGCCACATCCGGTAGCGCACCGGGTGCTTGGAGAAGTGTTTGAGCTGGCCGCCGACGATGTGCCGGCAGGAGTGGCAGGAGATGGTGTACGCCCAGATCAGCACGATGTTGACCAGGAACACGAGGGTGCCGAGCCCCATGTGGCCCCACGCGTAGTGCTCGTCGCGGAAGGCGAGCACGGTGTCGTACGTGAGGACGCCGGCGACCAGGACCGCGGCGTAGAAGAAGTACCGGTGGACGTTCTGCAGGATCAGCGGGAAGCGGGTCTCGCCGGTGTACTTCTTGTGCGGCTCGGCCACCGCGCAGGCCGGCGGGGACGCCCAGAAGCCCCGGTAGTAGGCCTTGCGGTAGTAGTAGCAGGTCAGGCGGAAGCCGAGCGGGAAGATCAGGATGAGGATCGCGGGGGACAGGCCCCACCAGCTGCCGAAGATCTCCCAGTTGGGGCCGGCGTGCATCGGCTCGCAGCGTTCCGCCAGACAGGGCGAGTAGAGCGGCGAGACGTAGGGCGCCGCGTAGTAGTCCGTGTCGACGAAGGCCCGCCACGTCGACCACACGACGAAGACGAGCAGCCCGGCCGTGGTGGCGGCGGGCGCCAGCCACCAGCGGTCGGTCCGCAGGTGCGGGGCGTCGATCGCGGCGCGCGTACCCGTTCGTACACCGCCGCTGTTCAGATGGGGTTCCGTACCAGTGGCCAACGCATGACTCCGGTCGGGTTCAGGGGGCGTGGCGGTCGCGGGCGCCGAGTCCCTCGTCGTCCGAGTCCGTCCAGAGGGTGTTGTCGTACGGGGTGTCGGGGATGGAGACCAGATCGGGGCGCTTGGCCTTCGCGAGCGCCGGGTCGGCGTCCCTCAGCAGCGCGAGGCTCTCGCGGAGACGGTCGGCGTCCATGCGGACGCGGCGCATCTCGAGACCACCGCTGCCCAACTGCTGTTCCAGGCGTTTCACGTACCGGAGCAGCTCGTCGAGGCAGCGCTGTGCCGATGTCAGTTCGTCGTGCAGGGCCATGACGTGACCTCACTTAAGGGCGGCAACGTTCATGTGCGCCTGCGAGTGTTGCGCGTCACACCTGCCGGTGTGAAGGGACGTGCACGGATTGGCGGATCGTGAGCCTCCGTGCGCGCCCCCTGTACGCCCTGGATTGCGCCGCATGGGTGGGCTTCGGCGCCGCCTCGGCCGTGTCGCCGCCTTCTGCCGAACCCTTTCCTCTTCAGTGGCCGCATACATCTGATCAACTCCATATACCGCCAAACGTGATCCAAACCGGCGGTGCACCCCCGGAGGTATGTGGCATGTCCCACGACGGCGTCGGCCTGCGCGCGGTCATGCGCTCGGTCGCCTTCCTCACCGCGGGTGCGCTGGCCGTGCCCGCGCTCGCCGGCTGCAGTGCCAAGGACCCGGCCGGCAAGCCGCTCGCCGAGCCGGACGTCGCGTCCGTCGCCCGGGCGATGGTCGCCGACGGCGGCAGTCTCGGCTGGGCCGTGGACTCCGTGCCGGAGACCCTGAACACCTTCCAGGCGGACGCCGACGGCACCACCACCCGGGTCGCCCAGGCCGTGCTGCCCTCGATGTACCGGCTCGACGCCAACGGGCGTCCGCAGGTCAACCCCGACTACCTGGAGAAGGCCGAGGTCGTAGAGACCGAGCCCAAGCAGGTCGTGCTCTACAAGCTCAACCAGCAGGCGGTGTGGAGCGACGGCCGGGAGATCGGCGCCGCCGACTTCGCCGCGCAGTGGCGTGCCCTGTCCGGCAAGGACACCGCGTACTGGACGGCCCGCAACGCCGGCTACGACCGCATTGAGCGGATCGAGCGCGGGAAGAACGACCTGGAGGTCAAGGTCACCTTCGGGCGGCCGTACGCCGACTGGAAGTCGCTGTTCTCGCCGCTGTACCCGAAGGACGTCATGGGCACCCCGGACTCCTTCAACGACGGGGCGCGTAAGAAGCTCAAGGTCAGCGCGGGCCCGTACCGGGTCAAGAAGGTCGACCGCAAGGACGACGAGGTCACCCTCGACCGCAACCCGCGCTGGTGGGGCCACCCCGCCAAGCTGGACGAGATCGTGCTGCGGGCCGTGCCGCGCGAGGAGCGGGCCGCCGCCTTGGCAGCCGGCAAGCTCGACCTGGCCGAGATCGACCCGGAGTCCGTCAAGCGGATCACCGGCGCCGCCGGTCCCAAGCGCGGCACGGGCAGCACCCCGCTGATGGGCCCCGGCAGCAACCTCGGCGCCGCCGACTCCCTGCGCTCCTGGGCCGTCGCCAACGGCTCCGACGAGGAGGCCGCCGACGACGAGATCAGCGCCCGCGAGCAGCAGCGGACCGCGGCCGCGGCATACGCCCGTCAGCAGCAGGCGCTGCGCGGCTTCGAGGTCCGCCGCTCCCTGGAGCCCGCCTACACCCAGCTCGCCCTCAACGGCGCCGACGGCCCCCTCGCCGACGAGCGGGTACGCCGTGCCGTGGCCCGCGCCCTGGACCGGGAGGCCCTCGCCTCGGTGGTCCTCACGCCGCTGGGCCTGCCCGCCGAACCGGTCGGCAGCCACCTCGCGCTCTCCGGCCAGGCCGCGTACGCCGACAACAGCGGCGCGCTCGGCGGCCAGGACACCGCGGAGGCGCAGGCCCTGCTCACGGACGCCGGATGGGTGCGGGGCGGTCCCCTCAAGGAGGAGACGAAGAAGGGGGAGAAGGCGGCCGGGGCCGAGGGCGAGAAGGCCCGGGACACGTCGGAGGACGGCGACGACGACACGTACGTCGTCGGCGAGGACGACAAGGCGCGCCGCGAGGCCGACCGGGAGAAGAAGAAGGACCCCAAGCACCTCGCGCAGGACGGCAAGCAGTACTCGAACAAGCTGAAGCAGGGCGGGGCGCCGGGTGCGTACGCCCCGCGGGGCACCGCGGCGCCGGCGGGTACCGCGGCGGGCGCGCTGGCCAAGGACGGCAAGCCGCTCACGCTCCGCTTCGTCCTGCCCTCGGGCCCGGGCTCGCAGACCCTGGGCACCGTGGCCGACCGGATCTCGGGGATGCTGCGCAAGGTCGGTATCCGCACCGAGATCTCCAAGGTCAAGGACGAGAGCTACTTCAAGGACCACATCGCGTCGGGCCAGTACGACCTCGCGCTGTACTCCTGGCCCGCCTCCGCCTTCCCCGCCACCGACGGCCGCCCGATCTACGCCAAGCCCGTCCCGGCCGCCGACGGCTCCCTGAACGTCGAGCAGAACTACACCCGGGTCGGCACCGACCAGGTGGACCAGCTCTTCGACCAGGCGATGACGACGCTGGACGAGCGCGAGAGCCGGGGCCTGATCCGCAAGGCCGACTCCCGCATCTGGGCTGCGGCGGGGTCCATCCCGCTGTACCAGCGGCCCCAGCTGACGGCCGCGAGGAAGAACGTGGTGAACGCGGGGGCCTTCGGCTTCCGGACCCCGGTCTACGAGGACATCGGCTTCCTGAAGAAGGGCGCGAGGCCGGTGGCGAGCCCCACGGCCGGGTAGGGGATCATTCCCTCCAGCACACGATCGGCCGCCACCCCGCGACGAGCGGGGTGGCGGCCGTCGTACGGCCACAGAGAGGGATGACGGGGATGCGTACGTGGGTGGCGGGGGCGGCGCTGGTGGCCCTCGGGGCGGGGCTGACGGGCTGCGGCGGTGACACGGAGGACCGGGCCGGAGACTGCGCGGACGGGACGTACACATGGTCGGATGTCACCCGCACGGAGAAGCTGATCCGGCTGGCCGACCCCATCGTGATCAAGAAGAGGACGGCGTCCTACAAGGCCCGGCTCAAGTCCTACGACACCCTGCGGTACGAGCCCACGGTGAGCCCCGTGCCGGACGGGACGAACGCCGGGGCGGTGATCCTTGCGCTGGGCAGACACCTGAAGGTCGAGAAGCCGTTCGCCGACCCCTCCCAGGACGAGGACACCCGGTACGACACGTACTACGAGACGGAGACGGAACTCACAAAGGGCACGTACTACTCCTGGGACGCCCTCAAAATGGTCGACGCCGACTTCACCTACACCTGCGACGGCGGCGAGCCCGTCAAAGGGCACGTACGCACCTGGGACACCCTCGGCATCGGCTTCCTCTCCTGCGCCGAAAAGCCCCGCGAGGACACGGCCGCGCACGAGGCCGCGGTGCGCAGCTGCCCGGCCGGATCGCGGGCCGTCGAGGGGGCCTGAGTCCCCTGCGGAGGCCGCCCCCGTCAACGCCACGTACCATGGGGTGAGGCCGTGGCATGTACAGCCCGGCAGGGTCCGCGTAACACCAGACGTACGCGACGCCCCTTCCTAAGACTCCGGGAGTACGCCGCAATATGGCCACGCGCCACGACATCCGCAATGTCGCCATCGTCGCCCACGTCGACCACGGCAAGACGACTCTTGTCGACGCCATGCTGAAGCAGGCCGGCGCCTTCGCCGCGCACGCCGCCGAGTCGCTCGACGACCGCATGATGGACTCGAACGACCTGGAGCGTGAGAAGGGCATCACGATCCTGGCCAAGAACACGGCCGTGAAGTACCACCCCAAGGATGGCGGCGACGTCATCACCATCAACATCATCGACACCCCGGGCCACGCCGACTTCGGTGGCGAGGTCGAGCGCGGTCTGTCGATGGTGGACGCGGTGGTCCTGCTGGTCGACGCCTCCGAGGGGCCGCTGCCGCAGACCCGGTTCGTGCTGCGCAAGGCGCTCCAGCAGCGTCTGCCCGTCATCCTGTGCATCAACAAGACCGACCGGGCGGACTCCCGGATCGACGAGGTCGTCAACGAGACCTACGACCTCTTCCTGGATCTGGACGCCGACGAGGACCAGATCGAGTTCCCGATCGTCTACGCGTGCGCGCGGGACGGCGTGGCCTCGCTGACCAAGCCCGAGGACGGCACGGTCCCGCAGGACAGCGACAGCCTGGAGCCGTTCTTCTCCACGATCCTCTCGCACGTCCCGGCCCCGGAGTTCGACACCGAGGCCCCGCTCCAGGCGCACGTCACCAACCTGGACGCCGACAACTTCCTCGGCCGTATCGCGCTGCTCCGCGTCGAGCAGGGCGAGCTGCGCAAGGGCCAGACCGTCACGTGGATCAAGCGCGACGGCACCATGTCCAATGTGCGCATCACCGAGCTGCTGATGACCGAGGCGCTCACCCGCAAGCCGGCCGAGATGGCCGGGCCCGGTGACATCTGTGCCGTGGCCGGTATCCCGGACATCATGATCGGTGAGACCCTCGCCGATCCCGAGAACCCGATCGCGCTCCCGCTGATCACGGTCGACGAGCCGGCGATCTCCATGACCATCGGTACGAACACCTCGCCGCTGGTCGGCCGCGGCGGCACCGGCAAGGGGGCCTCGGCCAAGGCCGCGGTCAAGGACCGCAAGGTCACCGCCCGTCAGGTCAAGGACCGCCTGGACCGCGAGCTGATCGGTAACGTCTCGCTCCGCGTCCTGGACACCGAGCGTCCCGACGCCTGGGAGGTGCAGGGCCGCGGTGAGCTGGCGCTGGCCATCCTGGTCGAGCAGATGCGCCGTGAGGGCTTCGAGCTGACCATCGGCAAGCCTCAGGTGGTCACCCAGGAGATCGACGGCAAGGTTCACGAGCCGGTCGAGCGCATGACGATCGACGTCCCCGAGGAGCACATGGGCGCGGTCACGCAGCTCATGGGTGTCCGCAAGGGCCGGATGGACAACATGTCCAACCATGGTTCGGGCTGGGTCCGTCTGGAGTTCGTCGTCCCCTCCCGCGGCCTCATCGGCTTCCGGACCGAGTTCCTGACCGGCACGCGCGGCACGGGCATCGCCCACTCCATCCACGAGGGCCACGAGCCGTGGTTCGGCCCGCTGACGACCCGTAACAACGGTTCGCTGGTCGCCGACCGCGCGGGCGCCGTCACCGCCTTTGCGATGACGAACCTCCAGGAGCGCGGCGTGCTGTTCACCGAGCCCGGTACCGAGGTGTACGAGGGCATGATCGTCGGCGAGAACTCCCGCGCCGACGACATGGACGTGAACATCACCAAGGAGAAGAAGCTCACCAACATGCGTTCCGCCGCTGCCGACTCGTTCGAGGCGATCGTGCCGCCGCGGAAGCTGTCGCTCGAGCAGTCGCTGGAGTTCTGCCGTGACGACGAGTGCGTCGAGGTGACCCCGGAGGCGGTGCGCATCCGCAAGGTCGTGCTCGACCAGCGTGACCGCGCCCGTACCGCGAGCCGCGCCAAGCACGGCTGACAATCGGTCGTTTGAAGCCCGGGTGCCCCCATCTTGGGGGTGCCCGGGCTTTTTGCAACCCATTTTCAGGCGGGTTCGCGTCGGCCGATGTCCGTAATGCGGAGATCCACGCCCGATACCCATGTAACACGTCCGTTTCGCGGCCTTATCCCGCCAGACGGTTTGTCCAAATTTCGGAAGATGTACGCGTCAGCTGTGACTGAATCGAGATTTAAAGACAGTGGTCGCCGGTTGGCTCATGGCAGATAGTTAGCCGCGTAGCGCTCGGGTCAATGGGTCTCGCGCCGTGGGGACGGCGCCGACTCTCGAGCACCAGGGGGTGTCTGATCTTCCGTCAGGGGTGTCGGAAGAAAGACATGAACCCCCTCCTGTTGGTGAACACGTGGAGTCATGAGGAGGAGTCCCATGCGCGGTGTCACAAGCACCAGGTGGGTCACAGCGTCCGCAGTAGTCGGCAACTGCGCCCCGGCGCACGGCGATCGGCTCTGAAGGGCCACGCCCTTACCACTACGCGCGTCCGGCTGCGGGTTCTCCCGTGGACCGTACGTCGCCGCTGACGCTTCTTCATGATCCGAACCGCGATCGCGCAGCACTCGCGCCGGTCGCCGGTTCGGCACACCCACACCTGTGAAATGGGCGAACTGTGACAAGTCCTATCGACATCGAGGGCGGCGGTACGTCGGTCGTCGTCGACGGCGAGAAAGCGCCGAAGACGAAACCGGAGGAGGCCAAGCAGCTCGAGGGCCGCTCTCCTGGTCAGTTGATGTGGATCCGCTTCAAGCGCGACCGCACCGGAGTCATCTCGGCGTACGTCGTGATCTTCTTCTTCGTGGTCGGCCTCGCGGCCCCGCTGATCGCCAAGCTGTACGGCAAGGACCCGTACACGGTGTTCGCGGACGAGCGCCCCGAACTCTTCGACAGCGCCGGTGTGCCGATCCAGCCCAACGGCGGCATCAGCGGCGAGTTCTGGTTCGGCCTGGAGCCCGGCAACGGCTACGACGTCTTCACCAAGCTGCTCTACGGCATCCGCAACTCCCTGATGATCTCGCTGGCGGTCACCGTCGCGACGGTGCTGACCGGCATCCTCCTCGGGGTCGCGGCCGGCTATCTCGGCGGCCGTACGGACTACTGGATCAGCCGGGTCATCGACTTCCTCCTCGCCTTCCCGGCCCAGCTGTTCTTCATCGCGAGCATGCCGGTCGTGGTCTCGCTCTTCGTCAGCCCGCGCGACGAGACCCCGGTGTACGTCCGGGTCGTCGCCCTGATCACGGTGCAGTGGTTCCTGGGCTGGATGAGTCTGGCGCGCATCCTGCGCGGCACCACACTCGCCCTGCGAGAACGGGAGTTCATCGAGGCCGCCAAGGTCAGCGGGGCGTCCCCGACACGCATCATCCGCAGGGAGATCCTGCCCAACGTGGTCACGCCGATCCTGGTGCAGTCGACCTACATGCTCCCCAACTTCGTGACCGCCGAGGCCGGTCTGTCCTTCCTCGGAGTCGGAATCGTCGAACCGACGCCGGACTGGGGACAGATGTTCTCCAAGGCGTCGACCGAACTCGTGATGCAGAACGACATCACCTACATGTTCTTCCCGGGCATCTCGATGATCATCTTCATCGTGGCATTCAACCTGCTCGGGGACTCGGTCAGGGACGCCTTCGATCCCAAGACGGCTCGCTGACCGCCCAGTTGTGGGCATCCTCGCCCGACAACGACCGGATGGCACCTCTGATGCCGGTCCGCACTTCAATTCGCACTGGTGACAGGCACACCGGTGACACAAGATGGGTGGAATCTGAGTGATGGGTAAGGGTGGACGCCGCGCGTACGCCGGGCTCTCACTGCTCGCGGCGGGGGCTCTCGTGCTCACCGGCTGCAGCGAGGGTGGCAGCAAAGGCAGTGACAACGACAAGCAGGACAAGGAGAACGCCCAGCGGCAGCAGTCCGGCATCACCTTCGGCGACGAGAAGGCCTCGACCGGCCCGGCCGCCGAGGTGTCCGGCGCCAAGCCGGGCGGCACGATCACGGTGCTGCAGCGCGACAGCTTCGCGCACCTCGACCCCGGACAGATCTACGTCTCGGACGAGATGGCCCTGTCGCAGCTCATACACCGCGGCCTGACCAGCTACAAGGCGACCAGCAACGACGGCCAGAAGCACGAGGTCGTCGGCGACCTGGCCACCGACAGCGGTACCACCACCGACGGCGGCAAGACCTGGAAGTTCGAGCTCAAGGACGGGATCAAGTGGGCCGACGGCTCCCCGATCACCGCCAAGGACGTACGCCAGACCTTCGAGCGGCTCTTCGCACCGTTCGTCTCCAACGGCCCGACGTTCATCCAGCAGTGGATGGCCAACACCCCGGGCGCGGAGTACCGCAAGCTTCTCCCGGACGGTCCGTACAAGGGCAAGCACCTGCCGGACAGCGTCCTTGAGACGCCCGACGACAAAACGATCGTTTTCAAGTTCGAGACGGCCAAGCCCGACCTGCCGTACGCGCTCGCCATGGCGGGCTACTCCATCGTGTCGCAGGCCAAGGACACCAAGGAGAAGTACGACAAGGCCCCGATGACCTCGGGCCCGTACAAGATCTCCGAGTTCAAGTCCGGCAAGTCGATGACGCTGGTCAAGAACACCAACTGGGACCCGAAGACCGACGCGGTCCGCCACCAGTACGCCGACCGGTTCAGCTTCGAGTTCAACAAGCAGTACGAGGACTCCACCAAGGCGATCCTCGACGACTCGGGCGCCAACGCGACCGCGATCAGCTTCAGCAACCAGGTCGACGCGGGCAACCTGACCAAGGTCCTGAACGACGCGGCGCTGAAGTCCCGCACGGTCTCCGGCTACCAGCCGTACGTGGGCCAGATGAACATCAACCTGTCCCAGCCGGAGATGAAGTCGAAGGAGGTCCGCGAGGCCATCGCCTACGCCCTCCCGATCACGCCGTTCGTGCGTGCCTTCGGCGGCACCGACGCGATGGAGGTCGCCGGCGGTCTGATCAGCCCGACCGTGACCGGCTACGACCCGAAGTTCGACCCCTTCGGCAAGAAGGCCAAGCCCGCGGGCGACCCGGCCAAGGCCAAGCAGCTCCTTGAGAAGGCCGGCAAGGTCGGTCTGAAGCTGACCTTCGGCTACATCAACACCCCCGAGGGCCAGCAGTACTCCACCGCCATGGCGGCGGGCCTGGAGAAGGCCGGCTTCGACGTCCAGCGCCAGGAGATCCCGGCCGAGACGTACTACGACCAGGTCAGCAAGGTCAAGAACAACTACGACATCTACCACACCGCGTGGGGTGCCGACTGGCCGAGCGCGTCCACCGTGATCCCGCCGCTGTACGACGGCCGCCAGATCCAGGACGGCGCGTCCAACTACTCGCACATCGACGACCCGAAGGTGAACGCCGACATCGACGCGGCCGCAGCCCTCACCGACCCGGTCAAGGCGGCCGAGGCCTGGAACAAGATCAACGAGTACATCGTGAAGGACGTCGTCTCCAACATCCCGACGGCGTACTACAAGCAGACCCAGATCGCCGGGTCCAAGATCGGCGGCCTTGTGTACGACGACGTCATCGGCGGCGTCGACCCGCGCAGGCTGTACGTGAAGTAACCCGTCCAAGCGGCGCCGGTCGCGCCCCCTCCCGTGACGGGACGCGACCGGCGCCGCCAGGCCTGAAGCCCGAAAGCTGCCACTGAGATGCTGCGCTTCCTCCTCCGCCGGATCCTCGGCTCACTCGTGATCCTGGTCCTGCTGACCGTGGTCGCCTTCCTGCTCTTCTTCGGCATGCCCCGCGACCCGGCGCTGCTGATGTGCGGCAAGACGTGCACGCCCGACGCCCTGGCGAACATCCACCAGACGCTCGGACTCGACAAGTCGATCCCGGAGCAGTTCTGGATCTTCCTGTCGGGACTCGTGGCCGGTCGCGACAACTTCCCGCAAGGGCCGTGCCCCGCCCCGTGCTTCGGGTACTCGTACCACACCAACGAGGCGGTCTGGACGACCCTGTTGGACCGGCTGCCGCTCACGCTCTCCCTCGCGTTCGGCGCCACGATCATGTTCCTGTTCGTCGGCCTCGGCACCGGACTGCTCGCCGCCTGGAAGCGCGGCTCCCTCGTCGACAAGACGTTCACCGCGGGCTCCATGGCGCTCAGCTCGATGCAGATCTACTTCCTGGGCCCGCTCGCGCTCGCCATCCTCGTGTACCAGACGCACGCCTTCGACGAGCCCAAGTACACCCCCCTCACCGACAATCCGGCCGCCTGGTTCACCGGGCTGATGATCCCCTGGGTCGTCCTGTCGACGATCTTCGCCGCGCAGTACACCCGTATGGCGCGCTCCGCGATGATCGAGCAGCTCCAGGAGGAACACGTCCGCACGGCCAAGGCCAAGGGCATGAGCGGCCGTTATGTCTTCTTCCGGTACGCCTGGCGCGGCTCCCTCATCCCCATCATCACCATCCTCGGCATCGACCTCAGCTCGCTGCTCGGCGGCGCGATCATCACCGAGTACACCTTCGGACTGCCCGGACTCGGCCGACTCGCGGTGGACTCCGTGCAGTTCAGCGATCTGCCGCTGCTGCTGGGCGTGATGCTGTTCTCGGCCGCCGTGATCCTGCTGTGCAACGTCGTCGTCGACGCCTGCTACGCCATCATCGACCCGCGCGTGCGGCTGTCCTAGGAGTTCTGTCGTGACCACTCTGACCAAGGAGGCCGGGGCACCCGTCCCGTCCGACGCGGGCGCCTTCCTCTCGGTGCGGGACCTGCACGTCAGCTTCAGGACCGAGGACGGCATCGTCCGGGCCGTCGACGGGCTCTCCTTCGACCTGCAGCGCGGCAAGACGCTGGGCATCGTCGGTGAGTCGGGCTCCGGCAAGTCCGTGACCAACCTGACCATCCTCGGCCTGCACAACCCGAAGTTCACCACCGTCGAGGGCGAGATCCTGCTGGAGGGGCAGGAGTTGACCACCGCCCGCGAGTCCGAGCTGGAGAAGCTGCGCGGCAACAAGGTCGCCATGATCTTCCAGGACCCGCTGACCGCGCTGTCGCCGTACTACACGGTGGGCCGGCAGATCGCCGAGCCCTTCATGAAGCACACCGGCGCCTCCAAGAAGGTGGCCTGGGCGCGTGCCGTGGAGATGCTCGGCAAGGTCGGCATCCCCAACCCCAAGGAGCGGGCGAAGGACTACCCGCACCAGTTCTCCGGCGGTATGCGCCAGCGCGCGATGATCGCGATGGCGCTGGTGTGCGACCCGGACCTGCTGATCGCCGACGAGCCGACGACCGCGCTCGACGTGACGGTCCAGGCGCAGATCCTGGACCTGCTGAAGGACCTCCAGCAGGAGTTCGGTTCGGCGATCGTCTTCATCACGCACGACCTCGGTGTCATCGCCGACATGGCCGACGACATCATGGTGATGTACGCGGGCGGCGCCATCGAGCGCGGCACGACGAACGAGGTGCTGCGCTCGCCGCAACACCCCTACACCTGGGGCCTGTTGAACTCGATGCCGCGCATCGACTCCGACCTCGACGCCCCGCTCGCACCGATCCCGGGCGCCCCGCCCTCACTGCTCAACCCGCCCTCGGGCTGCCGCTTCCACCCACGCTGCACCTTCCAGGACCGGGTCGGCGGCACCCGCTGCGTCGACGAACGTCCCCTGCTGGCCCCGGACCGCGCCTCCGCCTGTCACCTCACGGCGGACCAGAAGCGGACCATCTTCATCGAAGAGATCAAGCCCAGCCTGGGCTAGGAGGACCCGTCATGAAAGAGGACCTCGTCCTCCCCGCCCCGCGAGGGGCCACCACCGGCTCGGCCGGCGACCCGTTGCTGGTCGTGGAGGGGCTCACCAAGCACTTCCCGGTCAAGGGCGGCTTCCCGATCCGCCGCACGGTCGGTGCCGTGCAGGCCGTCGACGGCATCGACCTGACCGTGAACGTCGGCGAGAGCTTCGGCCTGGTCGGCGAGTCGGGCTGCGGCAAGTCGACCACGGGCCGGCTGATCACGCGGCTCATGGAGCCGACGGCCGGCAGCATCTCGTACCGGGGCAAGGACATCACGCACGCCTCCCGCAGGGAGCTCGCGCCGATCCGCTCCGAGATCCAGATGATCTTCCAGGACCCGTACTCCTCCCTGAACCCGAGGCAGACGGTCGGCAAGATCATCTCCGGCCCCATGGAGATCAACGAGATCGAGCCGGAGGGCGGCCGCGAGAGGCGGGTCCGCGAACTGCTCGAGATCGTCGGTCTCAACCCCGAGCACTACAACCGCTTCCCGCACGAGTTTTCCGGCGGACAGCGCCAGCGCATCGGTGTGGCACGGGCGTTGGCCCTGGAGCCGAAGCTGATCGTCGCCGACGAGCCGGTGTCGGCGCTGGACGTCTCCATCCAGGCGCAGGTGGTGAACCTGCTGAAGCAGGTCCAGCAGGAGCTGGGCATCGCGTTCCTGTTCATCGCCCACGACCTCGCCGTCGTACGGCACTTCTCGCACCGTGTCGCGGTCATGTACCTCGGCAAGATCATCGAGGTCGGCGACCGCAACTCCATCTACACCCGGCCCCGCCACCCCTACACCCATGCCCTGCTGTCCGCGGTGCCCGAGGTGAACCTGTCGGACGAGGGCGCGCCCGACCGTGAGCGGATCCGGCTCGCCGGTGATGTGCCGTCGCCGATCTCGCCGCCGTCCGGGTGCCGGTTCCGTACGCGGTGCTGGAAGGCGCAGGACAAGTGCGCGGCCGAGGAGCCGCCGCTGGTCCAGATCTCCGGTAACCGGGAGGGGCATCTGACGGCGTGCCACTTTCCGGAGGATCCGACGATCGAGGGGCGCGAGGAGGACATCGTGCTGGATCCGGCGTTGGCTGCGCTGGAGGAGGAGCTGGGCGACTAATCGGTTGCCGGGGGCTGTGGAGTGTCGGCTGCGGGCGCGTCGTGGCTGGTCGCGCAGTTCCCCGCGCCCCTGATCAGGTGGCGCTTCGCGCCACCGTGATCAATTCAGGGCTTGCCTGCGTTACCGGGCCCCTTGCCCAGTCCCCGTACTGTTCCTCCACCACCAGACCGGCCTCGGCCAGGAAGCCCTCCAGGGCCGGCTGGTCGAGGAAGCGCAGTGTGCTGGTGGTGACCTGGGGGCGGTCCCAGCGGACGCCCTCGAAGGTGGAGGTGAACGTCACGCGGTCCCCGACCACGGGACGTACCACCTCGTGCCACATCCACGCGACGGTGCCGTCCGCGTCGGCGGCCTCGTACACCCGGTCCGGTGTCCAGGACTCCCAGGCGCGGGCCGCCGGGTTGCGGGTCTCGAAGACGAAGTGTCCGTCGTCCGCGAGGGCGGCCCGGACGGCACGCAAGCCGGCGCGCAGTTCCTCGTCGCCGACGAGGGTCTGGAAGGCGTGGCCGGTCATCGTGACGAGGTCGAACTCCCCGTACCAGGTACGTGAGCGCAGGTCTCCGAGCACCCACTCCACGCCGGGCTCCCGGCGCCGTGCCTGGACCAGCATCGCGGCGGCGGGGTCGAGCCCGGTGAGCTGCCCCGGGTGTCCGGTCCGGCGGGCCGCGGCGAGCAGACGTCCGGTGCCGCAGCCGACGTCCAGCACGGTGGGGGCGGACATCACGCGACCGAGGTAGAAGTCGTCGCCCGGACCCCACGGGTTGAGGGAGTCGTACAGCGCGGCGAGCGAGAGATCCGCGAACGAGCGATCGACCATCGCGGCAGTCTGTCACAGGTGCCGGAGCCATATGACGGGATCCCGGTATGACGAAGGCCCGTACCTGGGGAGGTACGGGCCTTCGTTCCCCTGGAGCGGACGTTCATGGGCTCGGGTCAATGGGCCGAGAAAGTCCGTTCCGCTAAGGGCGGCGGCTGACGGAAAAGGGGTGTTGTCAGACCGCGGCCTCGGGGTCCTTGGAGAGACGAGGGGCCGGAACGGTTCCCTCCGTCTCGGGGTAGTGACACGCGGTCAGGTGCCCGGGCTTGTTGCCCTCGACCTGGACCAGCGGGGGTGCCTCGGTCGCGCACTTCTCCGTCGCCTTCCAGCAACGGGTCCGGAAGCGGCAGCCCGAGGGCGGGTTCAGAGGAGACGGTACATCGCCGGTGAGCCGGATGCGCTCGCGGGTGGGTGTATCGTCCACCGTTGCCTCCGGCACAGCGGACAGCAGGGCCCGCGTGTAGGGGTGGCGCGGGTTGCCGTACAGGTCGTCACGGTCCGCGATCTCGACGATCTTGCCGAGGTACATGACCGCCACGCGCTGCGAGAAGTGGCGTACGACCGCGAGGTCGTGGGCGATGAAGACGAACGCGATGCCCAGCTCCTGCTGCACCTTCTGCAGCAGGTTCACGACCTGGGCCTGGATCGAGACGTCGAGGGCCGACACCGGCTCGTCGGCGACGATCAGCTTCGGTTCCAGGGCCAACGCCCGTGCCACACCGATGCGCTGGCGCTGTCCGCCGGAGAACTCGTGCGGGAAGCGGTTGTAGTGCTCGGGGTTGAGACCGACGATCTCCAGGAGCTCGCGGACCCGCTTCTCACGGCCGCCCTCCGGGACGACGTCGTTGATCTCCATCGGACCCGAGATGATCTTGCCGACCGTCTGGCGCGGGTTCAGCGACGCGTAGGGGTCCTGGAAGATCATCTGGATCTCGGAGCGGATCGGCGCGAGCTCCCTGCGGGACGCGTGCGTGATGTCCTTGCCCCGGTACGAGATCGTGCCGGCCGTCGGCTCCATGAGCCGCGTGATCAGCCGGCCCGTGGTCGACTTGCCGCAGCCCGACTCGCCGACCAGGCCGAGGGCCTCGCCCTCGTTCACCTGGAAGTCCAGGCCGTCGACGGCCTGCACGGCACCGACCGTGCGACGGATCGGGAAGCCGCCCTTGACCGGGAAGTGCTTGGTCAGACCCGCGACGTCCAGGAGGGGGGTGGTGTTGCTCATGGTGGTGAATCCCGTCTCGTACGTCAGTGGGTCCGGGCCGCGACGTGCTCGGTGAAGAGCTCGTGCTTCTGGTCCGCCGTCAGATGGCACGCCGAACCCCGCCCGTCGAGGACCTTCAGACCCGGCCGCTCACTGGAGCAGAGCCCGCCGGCGACCTTCTCCGCGAAGGCGCACCGGGGGTGGAAGCGGCAGCCCGACGGCGGGTTGAGCAGCGAGGGCGGCGAGCCCGGGATCGGGGAGAGCGGCACGTCGACCGGCCCGGTCAGGCTCGGCATCGAACCCAGCAGCCCCAGCGTGTAGGGGTGGTCGGGGGTGCGCAGCACCTCCTCCTTGGTGCCCCGCTCCACACAGCGCCCGCCGTACATCACCAGCACGTCGTTCGCGATGTCGGCGATGACACCGAGGTCGTGCGTGATGAAGATGATGGCCGTGCCGAACTCCTGCTGGAGGTCCTTGAGGAGGTCCATGATCTGGGCCTGGACCGTCACGTCGAGAGCCGTGGTCGGCTCGTCGGCGATCAGCAGCTCCGGGTCGCAGACCAGGGCCATCGCGATCATCGCGCGCTGGCGCATACCGCCGGAGAACTGGTGCGGGTAGTCGTCCACCCGCATGTCCGGCTGCGGGATGCCGACCCGGCGCAGCATCTCGATCGACCGCGCCCGGGCCTCCTTGCGGGAGGCGCCGGTGTGCTTGCGGTACGTCTCGCCGATCTGCGCGCCGATGGTGTGGTACGGCGACAGGGAGGCGAGCGCGTCCTGGAAGATCATGGACATCTTGTTGCCGCGCAGCTTCTCCAGCTCGCGCTCGGAGGCGGTGATCAGCTCCTTGCCGTCGAGCAGGATCTCGCCGTCGAGCCTGGTGTTGCGCGGGTCGTGCAGACCCAGGACCGCCATGTTGGTGACGGACTTGCCGGAGCCCGACTCACCGACGATGCCGAGGGTCTGGCCCTTCTCCACGTCGAAGGAGAGCCCGTCGACGGCTTTGACGACACCGTCCTCGGTGGAGAAGTGGACTTTGAGGTCGCGGACGGAGAGGAAGGGGGTGCTCATGGTCTCTCCTTAAGCGAGGCGCACGCGCGGGTCGATGAGGGCGTACAGGGCATCGACGACGATGTTGAAGACGACGATCGCGCCGGCGGCGACCAGGACGACACCGAGCAGCATCGGCAGGTCGTTGGTGCTGACCGCCTTGACGGAGAGCATGCCGAGGCCCTGGAGGCTGAACGTCGACTCGGTGATGATCGCACCGCCGAGCAGCACACCGAGGTCGAGGCCGAAGATGGTCACGATCGGCCCCATCGCACCGCGCCAGGCGAAGCGGAAGAAGACCGTGCGGCGGGACATGCCCTTGGCGCGGGCCGTACGGACGTAGTCCTCGCTGAGCGACTCCACCATCTGGGAGCGCGTCATACGGGTGTAGTTGGCCGTCCAGATCAGGGACAGCACGATCCAGGGCACCAGCAGACCCTTGGCCCAGGCCGCCGGGTCGTCCGTGAAGGGCGTGTAGCTGGCGCGGTCCAGCACCTGCCACTGGTCGACCAGCAGATAGGTGGCGAGGACGCCGACGACGTAGATCTGCATCGAGGACGCGACCAGCGAGGCGGAGCTCGCGATCTTGTCCAGGGCCTTGCCCTGCTTCACGGCGGCCAGCATGCCCGCGCCGATGCCGAAGGTCAGGTAGATGACCGAGCTGCCGAGCGACAGCGACAGGGTGGTCGGGAAGCGGTCCATGATGGTGCCGAGGACCGGCTCGCGGTTCTGGAACGAGTAGCCGAGGCAGGGCGCGTTGCAGTTGCCGAACGATGTGTAGTCGCGGCCCACGAAGATGCCCTTGAGCCAGTCCCAGTACTGCACAGGCAGTGGATCGGCGATCCCCAGGTTCTTCCGCACCAGCTCCAGAGTCTCAGGGGTGCAGGCCTTGCCGCAGGCGATGCGGGCGGGGTCGCGCGGGGCGGCGTAGAACAGGACGAACACGATCGCGCTGATGATCAGCAGGATCACCGCGGCGCCGACAATTCGTCGGGCAAGGAAGCGGAGCATGGCAGTTGGGATTTCCTGACGGATGCCGAAGGGGGGAAGGAGGCGGGGCGGCCGGGGGCCGCCCCGCCACGAGGGCCGGTCGTCAGGCCTTTACGAACGTCTTGTAGAGCAGGGTCGCGGAGAAGTTCGGGTCGAACATCGCCCCGCCGACCTTGTTGCCGTAGACGTAGTAACGGCGCTGGTACATCTCGGGGATGATCGGCGCGACTTCTTCCATGATCCGCTTGTCGAGCGCGGCCCAGGCCTCACCGGCCTTCTTCTGGTCGGTGATGACCACGTTCTTCTGGATGGTCTCGTCGATCCAGGGGACCTTCGTCTGGGAGACGTTGTAGAGACCGTCACCGACGCTGGCGCTGTCGAACAGCGGCTGCATCATCGTGTAGGCGGTCGGCCAGTCAGGGGACCAGCCGTACCACATCACGTCGAAGGAGTTGTCGACCTTCGCGATCTGGTCGTAGTACGTCGTCGAGTCGACCGGCTTGATGACCGGGGTGAAGCCGGCCTCCTTCAGCGCGTTCTCGATGACGACCTTGGTCTTGTTGTAGGTCGGGTCCTGCGGGAAGGCGTAGACGATCTTCACGCCCTCCTTGCCGGCTTCCTTCAGCAGCTTCTTCGCGGCGGCCGGGTCGCCCTGCGGCTTCTTCAGCTTGCCGTAGATGTCGAACTTCTCGCGGCCCAGGATGTCGGGGCTGAGGATCGTGGTCGCGAAGTCGCCGGAGGACGGGCCGCCGTAGATCTGGCGGATCTGCTGGAGCGGCCAGGCCATGTTGAGGGCCTGGCGGACCTTCAGGTCGGTGACGCGCTTGGTGTTGATCGCGTAGTAGTACGTGCCGGTGAGCAGGCCGTTGAAGGTGCGCTTCTTCAGGTCCGGGTCGGTGAGGACCTTCTGGATGCGCTCGGCGGGCACGCCCTTGTAGATGGAGACCGCGAAGGCGTCGTTGCCCTGGGAGGCGATGAGACGGTCCGTGGAGTCCAGGGTCTCGATGCCGAAGGTGAACTCGAAGCCGTCCGGGTAGTTGTTGCGGATGGCGTCGGTCGCCGGGTCCCAGTGCTTGTTGCGGACCAGCGTCATCGACTTGTCGGTCGTGTGGTTCTTGATCTTGTACGGACCACAGGCGGCCGGGTTCTTGTCGTACTTCTCCTTGGTGTCCAGCTTCGGGGACACCGCGGCGTACGAGTGCATCGCCATCGTGAAGTTGAAGTCGGGGCGGGCCTCGGCCAGGTTGAACGTGATGGTCCGCTTGGCCTTGTCCGTCACGATCTCGGAGAGGTGCTTGCCCTTGTAGGGGCCCTCGTAGGCGTCACGCCACTTGCCGCCCTTGCCGGTCAGCGCGATCTGGACGTAGCTGGCGGACTCGATGATGTACGGGGCCCACAGCCGCTCGATGCCGTGGCGCACGTCCTCGACGGTCAGCTCGCTGCCGTCCTCCCACTTCAGACCCTCCTTCAGCGTGAAGGTCCAGGTCTTGCCCGCGTTGGACATCGTGCCGGTGTCCGTGGCCAGGTCGCCGACGAGCTTCTGCGAGCCGTCCGCGGCGACCTTGTAGCCGGTCAGGCAGCGGTGCAGGAGCAGCGCGGCGGTCGAGTTGTACGCGTAGTAGATGCGGCCCGGGTCCAGGTGCGAGAAGTCGTCCGGGGCCAGGCCGTAGATCGTCCCGCCCTTCTTCGCCCCGGCGATCTCCGGCGCGGGGCCGGTCGAGTCCGCCGCGGTGCCGATGGTGACCTTGGAGTACGTCTTGGCACCCTCGGTCGCGCTGCCGCCGCTGCCGCCCGCGTCGCCGCTGCTGCACGCGGACAGCAGAGTCGAGCCCGCGGCCGCGACGCTTGTGGCTATGACGAAGTTTCTGCGGGAAAGAGACATGGCTGACCCGATTTCTTGTGGATAGGGATGGTGCTTGGGGTACTCCGGCCGGGCCCCGTCGCTCGGCGGAGTGGGGTGGCTCAGCGCTTCGTCTTGGGGTCCAGCGCGTCGCGGACCGAGTCGCCGAGCAGGTTGAAGGCGACGACGAAGATCACCATGGAGAGACCAGGGAAGAGCATGAAGGTGATGTCGTCCTGGTAGTACTTGGCGCCGAACTGGAGCATGACGCCCCAGTCGGGCGTGGGGTCGGTGAGTCCCACGCCGAGGAAGGCGAGCCCCGCCTCCGCCGTCACATAGGCGGGCAGCAGGAGCGTCGACTGGATCAGGATCGGCGTCCACAGATTGGGCAGCAGTTCCTTGAAGATGATCCGGGCCGGTGAGGCTCCGGTGACCTTGGCGGCCTCCACGAACTCCCGCTCGCGCAGGGCGAGGACCTCGCCGCGCAGCAGCCGGGCGATGGAGGCCCAGCCGAAGGCGGTCATCACGGTGATGAGGCTGGTGACCGTGAGCCAGATCGGGGTGTTCTCCTCCGGCGACACGAAGATCGCCAGCACGACCGGCCAGAAGGCGATGAAGAACAGCGTCTGCGGGAAGGCCAGCAGGATGTCGATGACCCGGCCGACGAAGTAGTCGGTGCGGCCGCCCAGGTAGCCGGCGGTGATGCCGATGACGACACCGAGCAGGGTCGTCAGGAGCGTGGCGGCGGTGGCGATGAGCAGCGAGTTGCGCATGCCGTAGAGCAGGAAGGTGAGGACGTCCCGGCCGAGCTGGGGCTCGACGCCGAACCAGAAGTCACCGCTGATGCCGCCGTTGGCCTTGACCGGGAAACCGAACTCGTTGAGCAGCCCCGGAGTGTTGATGCCGTACGTCGTGTACGGGTTCTTGCCGTAGAGCTTGGCGATCAGCGGGGCGCCGATCGACACGACGAAGAAGAAGAGGACCACGTACCCGGAGATGACGCCTGCGCGGTCCCGTTTGAAACGGCTCCAGGCGAGCCGTCCCGGCGAGCGGCTCTCGTTGCCCTTGAGAGCCGAGGACTTCACCGGTGCCGCGCTGTCTTCGTCGGTCACCTCGAGTGAAGTGACCGGGGAAGGGGTTGGGGGGGTCATGATGCTCCGTGCCCTGTGGATCAAGGACTCCGCAGGGCGGTCCCTACGGGCTACGCCGGACTTTTTCAACGCAATTCATTCAAGGTCAATAAATTCTCGGTCGACTTGGTCGGCTCTTTACTTTCTTTGCCTTCCATTGACTGATCTGTAGCTACGCGTGTAGCGTGCCGTGATCGGCCTGTGTCTTACATCGGGCCAACTGCCCCAATCGGGCAATGAGTTCGATATACGGACGTCAGAGTGTCGAAATCCGTACATAGGAGGGTCGCAATCCAACGGTTCGGCATCGGATCGCGAAGATCCATTGCACCCTCCATGAAAGATCCATTGTGACGAAGGTCGGACCTTCCCGGGCGTTCCCCTAATGGGGTGAGTGCATGTGCGGTCTGCCTGTTTTGCGCCGATATTGACCGGTAACGGAACAGTGCAGTCACACAGGAGGAACTCCATGCGCGGAGCCACGCACGCCAAATGGGCCGCATGCGCGGTGTCGGTCGCCCTCGCCGCCACGGCCTGCGGGGGCGGGGACAGTGACAGCGGCGGCGGCAGTGGCGACGGCGGCGCGGTGCTGAGCTCCTCCTGGGGCGACCCGCAGAACCCGCTGGAGCCCGCCAACACCAACGAGGTGCAGGGCGGCAAGGTCCTCGACATGATCTTCCGGTCCCTGAAGAAGTACGACCCGGAGACCGGCAAGGCCGAGGACATGCTCGCCGAGAAGATCGAGACGAGCGACTCCCAGAACTTCACCATCACCGTCAAGGACGGCTGGACCTTCAGCAACGGCGAGAAGGTCACGGCCAAGTCGTTCGTGGACGCCTGGAACTACGGGGCCAGCCTCAAGAACAACCAGAAGAACGCGTACTTCTTCGGCTACATCGAGGGCTACGACAAGGCGCACCCCGAGGACGGCAGCAAGCAGACCGCGCAGACGCTCTCCGGCCTGAAGGTGACCGGCGACCGGACCTTCACCGTCAAGCTCAGTCAGAAGTTCTCGACCTTCCCCGACACCCTCGGCTACCCGGCGTACGCCCCGCTCCCGCAGGCGTTCTTCACCGACCACGCGGCCTGGGTCAAGAAGCCGGTCGGCAACGGCCCGTACACCATCGACACGTACACCAAGGGCTCGCAGATGGCCCTGAAGAAGTGGGACGGCTACCCCGGTGACGACAAGGCGCAGAACGGCGGTGTGACCCTCAAGGTCTACACCGACAACAACACCGCCTACACCGACCTCATGGCCGGCAACCTCGACCTCGTCGACGACGTCCCGGCCGCCCAGCTCAAGAACGTCCAGAGCGACCTCGGCGACCGGTACATCAACACCCCGGCCGGCATCATCCAGACCCTCGCCTTCCCGTTCTACGACAGCGACTGGAACAAGAGCGGGATGGAGAAGGTCCGCACGGGCCTCTCCCGCGCGATCAACCGCGAGCAGATCACCGAGACGATCTTCCAGAAGACCCGCACCCCTGCCACCGACTGGACCTCCCCGGTCCTCGGCGAGGACGGCGGCTTCAAGGAAGGCCTGTGCGGCGACGCCTGCGAGTACAACCCCGCCGCGGCGAAGAACCTCATCGAGGAGGGCGGCGGCCTTCCCGGCGGACAGGTCAAGATCACGTACAACGCGGACACCGGCTCCCACAAGCAGTGGGTCGACGCGGTCTGCAACTCCATCAACAACGCGCTCGACAACGACAAGGCCTGCGTCGGCAACCCGGTCGGCACCTTCGCCGACTACCGCAACCAGATCACCGAGAAGAAGATGAGCGGCCCCTTCCGCGCCGGCTGGCAGATGGACTACCCGCTCATCCAGAACTTCCTCCAGCCGCTCTACTACACCAACGCCTCCTCCAACGACGGCAAGTGGTCCAACAAGGACTTCGACAAGCTCGTCAACGAGGCCAACGCCGAGACCGACACCGCCAAGGCCGTGGGGAAGTTCCAGGACGCCGAGGAGGTGCTGCGGGACAACATGGGCGCCATCCCGCTCTGGTACCAGAACGGCAGCGCGGGCTACTCGGAGCGGCTGTCCGACGTGAAGCTCAACCCCTTCAGCGTCCCCGTCTACAACGAGATCAAGGTCAGCTGACCCGCCATGGGACGCTACGTCGTCCGGCGTCTGCTCCAGATGATCCCGGTGTTCATCGGCGCCACCCTCCTCATCTTCCTCATGGTCAACGTGATGGGCGACCCCATCGCGGGCCTGTGCGGCGACCGGCAGTGCGACCCCGCCACGGCCGCCCAGCTGAAGAAGGAGTTCGGCCTCGACAAGCCGGTCTGGCAGCAGTACCTGACCTACATGGGGAACGTCTTCACCGGCGACTTCGGCACCGCGTTCAACGGGCAGGAGGTCACCGAGCTGATGAGGACGGCGTTCCCCGTGACGATCCGGCTGACGATCGTCGCGATCTTCTTCGAGATCGTCATCGGCATCACGCTGGGTGTCGTGACGGGCCTGCGCCGGGGCCGGCCCGTCGACACCTCGGTCCTGATGCTCACGCTCGTCGTGATCTCCGTCCCGACCTTCGTCACCGGTCTGCTGCTCCAGCTCCTGCTCGGCGTCGAGTGGGGCTGGATCAAACCGTCGGTGTCGACGGACGCCACGTTCGGCGAGCTGATCGTGCCGGGCCTCGTCCTCGCGTCCGTCTCCCTCGCCTATGTGACCCGGCTGACCCGTACCTCCATCGCGGAGAACAAGCAGTCCGACTACGTCCGTACGGCGGTGGCCAAGGGGCTGCCCCGCAGGAGGGTCGTCATCCGCCACCTGCTGCGCAACTCGCTGATCCCCGTCGTCACCTTCATCGGCACCGACATCGGCGCCCTGATGGGCGGGGCGATCGTCACCGAGCGCATCTTCAACATCCACGGCGTCGGCTACGAGCTCTACCAGGGCATCCTCCGGCAGAACACCCAGACCGTCGTCGGGTTCGTGACGGTGCTCGTCCTGGTGTTCCTGATCGCCAACCTGCTGGTCGACCTCCTCTACGCCGTACTCGACCCGAGGATCCGCTATGCCTGAGCAGCCGTACGACGACGACGGAGCGATCGCCCCGACCGGTATGGGCGGCACGATGGATCTCGCGACGGCGGAAGGGGAGACCCTGGAGGAGACACCCGACGGACCCCAGGGAACGGGCCCGGCGGACAAACCCCGCTCGCTCTGGTCCGACGCCTGGCGCGACCTGCGCCGCAACCCCGTCTTCATCATCTCGGGCCTGGTGATCGTCTTCCTGGTCGTCATCTCCATCTGGCCGTCCCTGATCGCCTCCGGCAACCCCCTCAAGTGCGACCTGGCCAAGGCGCAGGAGGGCTCACAGCCCGGACACCCCTTCGGCTTCGACGGTCAGGGCTGCGACGTCTACACCCGTACGGTGTACGGCGCCCGTACGTCCGTCACGGTCGGCGTCTGCGCCACGCTGGGGGTCGCGATCCTCGGCTCGGTCCTGGGTGGGCTGGCCGGCTTCTTCGCCGGGTTCTCGGACTCGATCCTGTCCCGCATCACCGACGTCTTCTTCGCGATCCCGGTGGTCCTCGGCGGCCTGGTCCTGCTGTCCGTGGTGACCAGCAACACGGTCTGGCCGGTCATCGGCTTCATGGTGCTGCTCGGCTGGCCACAGATCTCCCGGATCGCCCGGGGTTCGGTCATCACGGCGAAACAGAACGACTACGTCCAGGCCGCGAAGGCTCTGGGCGCCTCCAACTCCCGCCAGCTGCTGCGCCACATCACACCCAACGCGGTGGCCCCCGTGATCGTCGTGGCGACCATCGCGCTCGGCACCTTCATCTCGCTGGAGGCGACCCTGTCCTACCTCGGCGTGGGCCTGAAGCCCCCCACCGTCAGCTGGGGCATCGACATCTCCTCGGCCTCCGCCTACATCCGCCAGGCCCCCCACATGCTCCTCTGGCCGGCCGGCGCCCTCGCCCTCACCGTCCTCGCGTTCATCATGCTCGGCGACGCGGTCCGCGACGCCCTCGACCCGAAGCTGAGGTGACGGCGTCATGGTGCGAATGCCCTCGACCCGATGGGACGGCGGGTGCCTGCCCCGTGTCAGGTCGTGCGGTTTCACGGCCGGGACGGTCACCGAATCGGCGTTCGTCGTCCGCGAGGACCTGGTGCGCGACGCCCTCGACCCGAAGCTGAGGTGACGGCGTCATGGTGCGAGCAATGCCGGGTGCGGCGCGAATGCCCTCGACCCGATGGGACGGCGGGTGCCTGGCCCGTGTCAGGTCGTGCGGTTTCACGGCCGGGACGGTCACCGAATCGGCGTTCGTCGTCCGCGAGGACCTGGTGCGCGACGCCCTCGACCCGAAGGCGAGGTGACGGCGTCATGGTGCGAGCAATGCCGGGTGCGGGGAGGCCGGCCGTGTCGTGCGGCCTCCCGCGGCTCCGGACCCGGGGCGGTCACGGCGCCCGAATCCATTCCGCCCGGCGACGCGGTCCGCGAACGCCCTCGACCCGAAGCTGAGGTGAGTCGGCGTCATGCTGCTCGAAGTGCGTGATCTGCAGGTGGAGTTCCGGACGCGGGACGGGGTCGCCAAGGCCGTCAACGGGGTCGACTACTCGGTGGACGCGGGCGAGACGCTCGCCGTGCTCGGTGAGTCGGGGTCCGGCAAGTCGGTGACGGCGCAGGCGGTGATGGGGATCCTCGACATGCCGCCCGGGCGGATCACCGGCGGCGAGATCCTCTTCCAGGGCAGGGACCTGCTGAAGCTGAAGGAGGAGGAGCGGCGCAAGGTCCGCGGTGCCGAGATGGCGATGATCTTCCAGGACGCGCTGTCCTCGCTGAACCCGGTGCTGAGCGTCGGCGACCAGCTCGGCGAGATGTTCGTCGTCCACCGGGGCATGTCGAGGAAGGACGCGCGGGCCAAGTCGATCGAGCTGATGGACCGCGTCCGCATCCCGGGGGCGAGAGAGCGGGTCAAGCAGTACCCGCACCAGTTCTCCGGCGGTATGCGCCAGCGCATCATGATCGCGATGGCGATGGCCCTGGAGCCCGCCCTGATCATCGCCGACGAACCGACGACCGCGCTGGACGTGACGGTCCAGGCCCAGGTGATGGACCTGCTCGCGGAGTTGCAGCGCGAGCTCAACATGGGGCTCATCCTCATCACCCACGACCTCGGCGTGGTCGCGGACGTCGCCGACCGGATCGCGGTGATGTACGCGGGCCGGATCGTCGAATCGGCCCCCGTCCACGACATCTACAAGGCGCCGGCCCACCCCTACACCAGGGGTCTGCTCGACTCCATCCCGCGCCTGGACCAGAAGGGCCAGGAGCTCTACGCCATCAAGGGACTGCCCCCCAACCTCATGAACATCCCGCCGGGCTGCGCCTTCAACCCCCGCTGTCCCATGGCCCAGGACGTGTGCCGGACCGACGTACCCCCGCTGTACGACGTCTCCGAAGACCGCACGAGTGCCTGCCACTTCTGGAGGGAGTGCCTGAATGGCTGAGCCGATTCTGGAGGTCAGCGGGCTGGTCAAGCACTATCCGCTCACCACGGGCATCCTCTTCAAGAAACAGGTCGGCGCGGTGAAGGCCGTGGACGGCGTCGACTTCGCCCTCGAGCGGGGCGAAACCCTGGGCATCGTGGGCGAGTCGGGCTGCGGCAAGTCCACGGTCGCCAAGATGCTGGTCAACCTGGAACGGCCGACCGCCGGCACGATCAAGTACAAGGGCGAGGACCTCACCCGGCTCTCCGGCAAGGCCCTCAAGGCGGTGCGCCGCAACATCCAGATGGTGTTCCAGGACCCGTACACCTCCCTCAACCCCCGGATGACGGTGGGCGACATCATCGGGGAGCCGTACGAGATCCACCCGGAGGTGGCGCCGAAGGGCGACCGCAGGAAGAAGGTCCAGGACCTCCTGGACGTGGTCGGCCTGAACCCGGAGTACATCAACCGCTACCCTCACCAGTTCTCCGGCGGCCAGCGCCAGCGCATCGGCATCGCCCGCGGGCTGGCGCTCCGCCCGGAGGTGATCGTCGCGGACGAGCCGGTCTCGGCGCTCGACGTCTCCGTTCAGGCCCAGGTCATCAACCTGATGGACCGGCTGCAGAACGAGTTCGACCTCTCGTACGTCTTCATCGCCCATGACCTGTCGATCGTCCGCCACATCTCGGACCGCGTGGGCGTGATGTACCTGGGCCGCATCGTGGAGATCGGCAGGGACGCGGAGATCTACGACCACCCCACGCACCCCTACACCCAGGCCCTGCTCTCCGCGGTCCCGGTCCCCGACCCCGAGGCCCGGGAACACCGGGAACGGATCATCCTGTCCGGAGACGTCCCCTCACCGACCAACATCCCCTCCGGCTGCCGCTTCCGCACCCGCTGCTGGAAGGCCCGCGACCGCTGCGCCCTGGAGGTACCGGCCCTGGCGGTCCCGAGCGAGTTCCGCCTCCTCCCGGGCCCGGCGGCCCACGACTCGGCCTGCCATTTCGCGGAGGAGAAGCAGGTGGTGCCGCCGGAGGAGCCACACAGCAACGGACCGGGGTGACATGGCGCACCCCGGTCCGTTTACGGCACCCGCACGGCCGTACGTTCTTTAGCCTGGCCCGTCCGTATATCGGGATCGGGTCGACCAAGTTGCCTGTGTGTTAACGCAGTTCGTGGGTGTTTGTGCGGTTACGACAGCCCCAACGACCGCTTCAGGAAGTCGACCTGGAGCAGGAGCAGGTTCTCCGCGACCTGTTCCTGCGGGGTCATGTGGGTCACCCCGGACAGGGGCAGGACCTCGTGCGGGCGGCCGGCCGAGAGCAGGGCCGAGGACAGGCGCAGGGTGTGGGCCGCGACGACGTTGTCGTCCGCCAGGCCGTGCACGATCATCAGGGGCCGGTGCGGCTCGGCGGGGGAGGAGAGGCCCTCGTCGGTCAGCAGGGAGCTTCTGGCGTACGACTCCGGCGACGCCGTCGGATCGCCCAGGTACCGCTCCGTGTAGTGGGTGTCGTACAGCCGCCAGTCCGTCACCGGTGCCCCCGCGATCCCGGCGTGGAAGACATCGGGGCGGCGCAGCACCGCGAGCCCCGCCAGCCAGCCGCCGTAGGACCAGCCCCGGATCGCCACCCGGGAGAGGTCGAGCGGATACGACTTCGCCAGTGACTCCAGCGCCTCGACCTGGTCGTCCAGGGACACCGTGAGGTCGTGGTGGATCGCCTTCTCCCAGGCCGGCGAGCGACCGGGCGTACCCCGCCCGTCCGCGACGACCACCGCGAAACCCTGGTCGGCGAACCACTGCGAGGTGAGGTGCGCGTTGTGGGCGGCCAGGACGCGGGGGCCGTGCGGACCACCGTAGGGATCCATCAAAACCGGCAACGGGGTCGCACCGTCGTGATCTCGAGGCAGCAGCACGGCGCATGGGATCCGCCGTGCGCCCCCCTCGGTGAGGATCATGCGCGGGGACATACCGGGATCTTCGGCATACGACGTGACAGTCGACGTACGCTTCCCGTCCCGGAGCACCTGCGCCCGCGACCCGGCCCGCCCCGGCGTCGCCGACACCAGCACCGTCACGCCCCCGGCACGCACCGCCGAGTGCACACCCGGCTCCTGCGAGACGCGCTCCATGCCGAGCTCGTTCACCCGGTACACATGCACCTCGCCGGTCTCCGGCGCGGCCGCCCGCTCCCCGGCCGACGCCGAGATGAGCACGTCGTCGTCGGAGACGTCCAGCACCGCACGGACGTGCAACTGCGGCCCCGTCAGCGGGCGTTCGCCCACCGCGAGGACCCGCGCGCCGCCCTCGTCCGCGATCCGGACGAGCCGCCCGGAAGGGCTCCAGCAGGGCACTCCCGGGAAAAGATCAAGCCAAGTTGGATCTTCGTCGGCATGCACCATCCGCGTCGCCCCCGACCCCGGGTCCACGGCCAGGAACAGCTGGCTGCGCTGGTCCCGGGCCTGCACCAGCAACAGCGGGGCGCCCGCCGCTGACCAGTGCACATGCGCCAGATACGGGTAGCGCTTGCGGTCCCAGGACACCTCCGTGCGCGCCCCGTCGAGGCCGATCACGAAGAGCCGGACCTCCGCGTTCGCGGTACCCGCCGCCGGGTACGCGACGTGCTGTGGATCACGTTCGGGACGGGCCGGGTCGGAGATCCACCAGCGCCGTACTGGAGTGTCGTCCGCGCGCGCGACCAGCAGCAGGTCCGACTCCGGGGACCACCAGAACCCCCGCGACCGCCCCATCTCCTCGGCCGCGATGAACTCCGCGAGCCCGTAGGTGACGTGTTCCGACTCCGGCTCGGCCAGCGCCCGGTCCCCCTCGCCCTCGGCACCCGTGACGCGCAGGGCGCCCTGTGTGACATAGGCGACGAACCGGCCGTCGGGGGAGGGGCGTGGGTCGATCACCGGCCCCGGGACGGGGAGTTCACGTGCCGTGCCGGCCCGCAGCTCCGCCGCGAAAAGCCGTCCTGACAAGGCGAAAGAGGCCAACTCGACCGCTGTGTCGGTGGCGTAGCCGACGATCCCGGCCCCGCCCTCACGGCTCCGCTCGCGCCGCGCCCGCTCCTGCGGCGAGAGGTCCTCCGAGGCCCCGCCCAGCAGGGCGCGCGGGTCGGCGGCCACGCGCTCCCCGCCGTCCGCGGGGTCGAGCACCCACAGCGAACTCGCCCGGTCCGTACCGGAGGACGAGCGCAGGAACACGACACGGGAACCGTCGGGAGCCACCGCGAACGCACGTGGCGCGCCGAGCGTGAACCGCTGGGTCCGGGCATGCCGGCGAGGGAAGGAGTCGGACGTCGTCGTCATGCCCCGACCATATTGGCCATGCGCCCCCTTGTGCGGCAGTGCGCCGACGGATGCGCGCGCACGGATAGTTATGATCACTAGCGCATAGTGGGTATGAACCTGCTGGCGCCTGTATGGATTTATCTGCCCCCCTGGTCCGACCCCCGCGCTTCTGGGATCTTTGGAGGTGAGCCGCCGTGGCACTTTCGATTTCGGCGGTGGTGCTGCTGGCGATCATCGTCTTCCTGCTGGTCAAGAAGTCAGGGCTGAAGGCCGGACATGCGGTGGTCTGCATGCTGCTTGGCTTCTACCTGGCCTCGTCGACCATGGCGCCGACGATCAGCGAGCTGACGACGAACATCGCGGGGATGATCGGCAGCATCAAGTTCTGACGCCTTTAGGGTGGGGTCCATGACGGAACCACCCTCCCGGCGTCTGCTGCTGGTGCACGCGCACCCGGACGACGAGTCGATCAACAACGGCGCGACGATGGCCCGCTATGCCGCCGAGGGTGCCCTCGTGACCCTGGTCACCTGCACGCTCGGCGAGCGCGGCGAGGTCATCCCGGCCGAGCTCCAGCACCTCACCGGCACCGCCCTCGGCGAGTACCGGCTGGGCGAGCTCTCCGCCGCGATGCGTGAACTCGGCGTCCAGGACTTCCGTCTGCTCGGCGGCCCCGGCCGCTACCTGGACTCCGGGATGATGGGCCTCGCCGACAACGACGACCCCGCCTGCTTCTGGCGGGCGGACGTCGACGAGGCCGCCGCCCGGCTGGTCGAGGTGATCCTGGAGGTACGCCCCCAGGTGCTCGTCACCTACGACGAGAACGGCGGCTACGGCCACCCCGACCACATCCAGGCCCACCGCGTCGCCATGCGCGCCGCCGACCTGGCCGCCGAAGCGGGCTGGACGATCCCCAAGATCTACTGGAACCGCGTACCCCGCTCGGTCGGCGAACAGGCCTTCGAGCGGCTGGCCGAAGTGCTGCCGGGGCTCCCCTTCGACAAGCCGGGCGTCCTGGACGACGTCCCCGGTGTCGTGGCCGACGAACGGATCACCACCGAGATCGACGGCACCGCGTACGCCGCCGCCAAGGCCGCCGCGATGGCCGCGCACGCCACCCAGGTCACCGTCGCCGAGCCGTACTTCGTGCTGTCCAACGACCTCGCGCAGCCCGTCTTCACCACCGAGTACTACGAGCTGGTACGGGGCGAGAAGGCACCCGGAGCGCGCGAGACCGACCTTTTCGCCGGTACGGAGGCGACCTCGTGAACGAGCCCGGATCCCTGCTCGCCCAGCCCCTGAAGGCGCCCCCCGCCGGGCGGGCCCTGGTGTACGCCGGTCTCTTCGTGCTCGGCGCGGTCATCGGCGCCGCCGGGTCGCTGGTGCAGGCCGGCTGGTTCCCGGGCGGGCTGCTGCTCGCCCTCGCCGGTGAGGCCGGACTCTGTCTGGGCGGCGCGCGTGCCGTCGGCAGCCGGGGCGGGGCCGTCGCACCCGCCGCCGGCTGGATGCTCGCCGTCATCCTGCTCACCGCGAGCCGGCCGGAAGGGGATTTCCTCTTCGGCGCGGGCACCGGCTCGTATCTTTTTCTGCTCGGCGGCATGGCCACAGCTGTGATCTGCGCCACGCTTGGGCAGAGGCGGCAACCGGACGGCGATGCCGTCCGACTTGGCAAGTGACGTACCACTTCGCCGCGACTGGGACGTGCGAGTCCCGTGTGGGTTTCCCCAGCGGTCGTGGGATACGCGCCAGAAGTGGCCAGTATGGTGGAGCGCGCCGCCGAGCCGCCCGCGCAGTTGAGGTCGACACGGCCGGTGGAGCCAACCGGGAGAACCTGCCTTGAGTCGTGAAACTGACAGTCCGTCCTCCGGGCCCAACGGGCGCGGCGGAGCCGCCTACCCTTCGGGCACGCCGCCTTACGGGACCCCCATGGCTTCCGACGACGGTACGGACGCGGTCCGTTCGGGCACGCAGTCCGAGGAGCGCAAGACCGAGACCACGCTGACGACCCGGATCCGGATCAACATCCCCGGGTCGCGGCCGATCCCGCCGGTCGTCGTGCGTACACCGGTCGCGGATGCCGAGCCGACCGCGCCCGCCGCGGCCGAGGCGCCGGCACCGGGCGCCCCCACGGGCACCGTCGCGCCTCCGGCCGACCCCGCGCCGCCCGCCGAGGAGAAGGCGAGCAACTGGTTCGCGCCGCGCAAGTCCGGCCCGCCCAAGGGCGGTCAGGGCGGCGGTGCGACCAACGGGGCGGGTGCGCCCGGTGGTTCGGGTGCGGCGCCCGCCGGTTCCGGTGCCGCTCCCGGCGGTGCGCGTCCCGGCTCAGCTGCCGGACGCCCCGGTGGTGTGGTCGGCGCCATGAGCGTGCCGGGAGGTTCCCGTCCCGGCGGCGGTACGAACGGTGCGGGGCTCCCCGGTGCGACCGGCGGCCCCGTGGCGCCCGGGCACGGCGGCGGCACCGGCTCCTTCGACGTGACCGAGGCGCTGGGCAACGGCCCGCGTCCGGGCGGCGAGCCGCGGCGCGACGATCTGCCGTACTTCGCGGAGAACGGCGACGGCGGTCCGAACGGGCAGCACGGGCAAGGCGGCCAGGGCGGTTACGGAGCCCAGGGCAGCCTGGGTGGTGCGAACGGCTACGGCCCCTCCGACGACTTCAACAGCTCGACGGGCTCGCACAGCCTCGACGGCCTGAACGACTTCAACAGCTCGACGGGCTCGCACAGCCTCGACGGCCTGAACGACTTCAACAGCTCCACCGGCTCGCACCGCTTCGACGCCTCCAACGACTTCAACGGCCCGAACGACTTCGCCGGCCCGAACGGCCGTGGCGGCCCCCAGGGCCCCGCAGGCCCGACAGGCGGCCCGGTCACCGGTGACGGCCCGGTCGTCCCGCCGGTCAGCGGCGGTCCTGGTGGGCACGGCGGCCCTGGTGGCCCTGGCGCGTACGGCGGCCCCGGCGCTCCGGGCGGCGCTGGCGGTCACCGTCGGCCTGGTGGACCCGGTGGACCCGGTGGACCTGGGGCTTCCGGCGGACCGGCTGGTCCCGGCGTCCCGGGTGCGCCGGGCGGCCACGGCGGTCAGCAGCGTCCCGGCGTCCCGGGCGGGCCCGGCGCGCTCGGGGGTCCCGCAGGCCCTGGCGGTCCCGGTACCCCGGGCGGCTTCGGCGGCCCCGGTGCTCCCGGCGGAATGAACGGCCTCGCGGGGCCGGGCGCGGGCTCTCTCCCCGGTGCCGGTCCGCACGGCGGCCCCGGCGGACCGGGTCGTGCCCCCGGCGGCGGTCTGAGCGACGACACCGCGATCCTCACCCCGCAGAAGCCGGCCCCCGAACCCGGCACCCCCGGCTACGGCACCCCCGGCGCCCCGCCGGACAACGTCTCCGGGCACACCGTCACCAGCGGTATCCCGGTCGTGCCGCCGGGCACCCAGACCGCCCCGTTCGGGCCGGGCGCCCCGTCCGACGGACCGATGCAGCACACGGTGCCGAAGCTCCCCGAGCCGGTGGCGCAGAACGTGCCCGCCTCGTCGAAGAAGGCCAAGAAGAAGGGCCGCAACAAGCTGGTCCTGATCGGCAGCGGTGTGTTCGTCATCGCGGCCGGTGCCTACGGTGCCGGGCTGCTGATGAACCACTCCGACGTGCCCAAGGGCACCACGGTCCTCGGCGTCGACATCGGCGGCGGCACCCGCGACGACGCCGTCAAGAAGCTCGACGAGGCGTTCGGCGACAATGTGAACAAGCCGCTGAAGCTATCGGTCGGCGGCAAGACCGTCGAGCTCAAGCCGGACCAGGCGGGCCTCCAGTTCGACGAGACGGCCACGGTCGCCGTGGCGGCGCAGAGCGACTACAACCCGATGTCCGTCATCGGCTCCCTTTTCGGCAACCACCGGGTCGTCGACCCGAACATGCCGGTGGACGAGGAGAAGCTGACCGCCGCCCTGAAGGACGCGGGCGGCAGCTCCGGCTCGGTGACCGAGGGCACGATCGACTTCAAGTCCGGCAAGGCCGTCGCCGTGTACGGCAAGGCGGGCAAGGGCATCGACGTCGCCAAGTCGACCGCCGCGGTCACGGCGGCGTACCGCACCCAGGTGGAGACCGGCACCGTCGCCCCGGTCACGGTCGCGACGACCGCCCAGCAGCCGTCGATCACCGATGCCGAGGTCGACCGCGAGATGAAGGCCTTCGCGAAGCCTGCGATGTCGGCCAACGTCATCGTGCGCACGGACGCCACCCACTTCATCGAGTTCAGCCCCGAGAACTCCCTCTGGAAGTTCCTCCGCGTCAAGGCGGTGGACGGCAAGCTCGTCGACAGCCCCGACCTGGACGCGCTCAAGGAGCTCTACGGCCAGTCCTTCGACGGCGTACTGATCACCCGGGGCACCGGCAAGAAGACGGCCGTCACCCCCGAGGACGTCTATGTCGCCCTGCGCCAGGCACTGCTGAGCACGACCGACCGGGACGTCACCATCGAGACGAACCCGAGCTAGCCGAGCACGACCGAGGATGGGGCACCCAGCGACGCTGGGTGCCCCATCCTCGTCGTATGCGAAGGGACCGTTCCGGAGTGCCAACAGCAGCTGAATAAAAGCGAGTTGAGCTTCTCGTCCGATGATATTGTGACGCGGCTCTTCGCAAGATCAATCTCGTCGGCCACCTCAGACAGGAATCCGTATGCACTTCCTTCGTCGAGCCATGGTGTTCCTCGCCAGCCTGGTCACACTCACTGGCGCCACCGTGTTCCTCGCGGCCCCCGCACAGGCGGCCACCTCCTGCTCGGGCACTATCACCTACTCCGACACCGTCTCGCGCAGCGGCAGTGTCATAGGCGAGCTGGTGATCTACTACAACACCAGCAACGGCGGCACCAACAGCGCCTGCTTCTACCACCGTGGCGTGTCCTACGGCGTCTCGACCCCCACGTCCATCCAGATCCTTCGCTGTTCGCAGACGTCAGGTGTCGGCCAGGTGTGCACTCCGACCCAGAACTCTGTTCCGGACAGCGGCAGTTACGCCTACTACGCCGGTCCGGTCGGGGTGACGGGCACAGCGAATTACTGCGTCTCGGCGATCGGTGAGGTCTGGTGGGGTGGCAGCGGGTACTCCATCGACACCGGCAGGCGGGGCTGCTGAACCACGCGTCCTGACGGCCTCGGTCTCTGGGGGCGCCCGGCACACGCCGGGTGCCCCTTTGTCGTAGACGCCGTATGACATCTGTCATCCGGCAGTCAGGACCGCCGACACTGACGGGCGAGGGGGCCGGAGCGCCACTCTGGATCACATGACAACGACAGCGGTCGAATTCGACCAGGTGCGCAAGGCGTACGGCGAGGTCCGGGCCGTGGACGGGCTGAGCCTGGCTCTGTATCCGGGGGAGACCGTGGCCCTGCTGGGGCCCAACGGCGCCGGTAAGTCGACCACGCTCGATCTGCTGCTCGGACTCAGGAACCCCGACAGCGGCAGCGTGCGGCTCTTCGGCGGCGGGCCGCGCGAGGCGATCGTCGCCGGGCGGGTCGGCGCGATGCTGCAGAGCGGCGGACTGATGGACGAGGTGACGGTCGCCGAGCTGGTCCGGCTCGCCTGTGATCTGCACCCGCGGCCCTACCGCCCCTCCGACGTCCTGGCCCGCGCCGGGATCACCCAGCTCGCCGACCGCAAGGTCGACAAGCTCTCCGGCGGCCAGGCCCAGCGCGTCCGCTTCGCCCTCGCGACCGCCGGCGACAGCGACCTGATCGTCCTCGACGAGCCCACCACCGGCATGGACGTCACCACCCGCCAGGGCTTCTGGGCCACCATGCGCGAACAGGCCGACCAGGGGCGGACCGTCCTGTTCGCCACCCACTACCTGGAGGAGGCCGACGCGATCGCCGACCGCGTGCTGGTCCTGCACCGCGGCCGGCTCCTCGCGGACGGCACCGCGGCCGAGATCAAGGCGAAGGCGGGCGTCCGGCGGATCTCCTTCGACCTGGAGGCCCCGGTCGACGAGACCGCCCTGCGCGCCCTCCCCTTCCTGACCACCCTCACCGTCTCGGGCCCCACCGTCCGCATCCAGTCCACCGACGCCGACGCCACCGTCCACGCCCTCTACGGCCTCGGCGTCTACCCCCGCAACATCGAGGTCGCCGGGCTCGGCCTGGAGCAGGCGTTCGTCGCCATCACCGAGGCCGAGGAGGCCCGTACCGCATGAACAGTCTGATCAGGCTGGAACTGGCCCGCGCCCTGCGCAACCGCAAGTTCCTGTTCTTCTCGGTGATCTACCCCTCGATCCTGTTCCTGCTCATCGGCGGCAGCGCCGACAGCACGTCGAAGGTCGACGGGACGGGCCTGACCCTGCCCACCTACATGATGGTCTCGATGGCCTCCTTCGGCGCCCTCACCGCCGTCCTGATGGGCAACAGCGAGCGCATCGCCAAGGAGCGCGAGACCGGCTGGGTGCGGCAACTGCGGCTGACCCCGCTGCCGGGCCGGGGCTATGTCCTCGCGAAGACCGCGAGCGCCGCCGTGGTCAGTCTGCCGTCCATCGTCGTGGTCTTCGCCGTCGCCGCGGTCGTGAAGGACGTACGGCTGGACGCCTGGCAGTGGCTCGCCCTCACCGGCGCGATCTGGGCCGGCAGTCTCGTCTTCGCCGCGCTCGGCGTGGCCATCGGCTACCTCGCGAGCGGGGACGCGGTCCGCCCGATCACGATGATCACCTACTTCGGGCTGTCCATCCTCGGCGGCCTGTGGATGCCGACGACGACCTTCCCGGGCTGGCTCCAGGACATCGCCGAGTGGGTGCCCACGCACGCGTACGCTGCCCTGGGGCAGGCGATCGAGCAGAGCCAGGCCCCGCAAGCCAAGGACATCGCCGTCCTCGCCGTCTTCTTCGCCCTGTTCACCGGCGGCGCGGCGTGGCTGTACCGGAAGGACACGCTGAAGGCGTGAGGACGATGACGGACGACCAACTGCCCTCGTGGACCCGGCCGGAGAACCAGATCCGGGTGGGTCAGCCGCCCCGCAACCGGGCCGACGCGGTGCGCAAGCTCGTCTGGATACTGCCCTGGCTGATCTTCCTCGGCTCGCCGGTGCAGGACCTGAGCTCCGGCGACCACGGTACGGCCGCGACCGTGGCCGGCTGGGTGGCCCTCGCCACCTTCACCGGCCTCTATCTGACCCTGGTCTTCCGGAACATGGGGCGGCCGTTCGCCGAGCCGATCGTGGGCGCCCTCGTCTTCCTGCTCGGCGCCCTCGCCGTGACCCTGTGCCTCACCCTCGGCGGTGCGTGGATCGGCCTGTTCGTGTACGTCTCCGTCACCTGCGGCGCCACGCTGCCGCAACGGGCCGCGTACTGGGCGGTCGGGCTGAACACCCTGGCGATGGTCCTGGTCGGCGTGGACGTCGGCCTGGACGACTGGAGCCTGGTCCTGGTGGTGCTGCTCCTGGGCTTCGCGATGATGGGCGTGAAGCAACTGGTCCGGACGACCGTGGAGTTGCGCAAGGCCCGCGCGACGGTGGCCCAACTGGCGGCGAACGAGGAGCGGTTGCGCCTGGCCAGGGACCTGCACGACCTCCTCGGCCACTCGCTCTCGCTGATCACCCTCAAGAGCGAGCTCGCGGGCCGGATGCTCCCCGACCACCCCGGCAAGGCGGCCCAGCAGGTCGCCGACATCGAACAGGTCAGCCGCCAGGCCCTGGTCGACGTCCGCGCCGCCGTCTCCGGCTACCGGCGCGCCCGGCTGTCCGACGAACTCGCCGGCGCACAGGTCGCCCTGAACGCGGCCGACGTCACCGCGGAGGTGCCCGCCGAACCCGGCCTCGACGGCGTCCCCGAGGAGAGCGAGACCGCGCTCGCCTGGGCGCTGCGCGAGGCGGTCACCAACGTCGTACGGCACAGCGGCGCGACCCGCTGCACGATCGAGCTCCTGCGGCGCCAGACACTGGACGGGCCGGTGCTGGAACTCTCCGTCGAGGACAACGGCTCGGGAGGCTCGGGCAAGGGCCCCGGCAACGGTCTGACGGGCTTGACCGAACGCCTGGAGAAGGCGGGCGGCACCCTGGAGGCGGGCCGTACCAAGCACGGATTCCGGCTGGTCGCCCGAGTCCCCGCCACCACGTCGGCGGCCATAGGATCCGGCGCATGAGCCCTACGATCAAGGTCCTCCTCGCCGAGGACCAGTCGATGGTCCGCGAGGCACTCGCCGCCCTCCTCGGTCTGGAGGACGACATCGAGGTCGTCGCCCAGGTGGCCCGCGGCGACGAGGTGCTGGCCGCGGTCCGCGCCCACGACGTCGACGTGGCCCTCCTGGACATCGAGATGCCGGGCGCCACGGGCATCGAGGCGGCGGCCCAGGTCCACAAGGAACTCCCGGCGGTCAAGCTGGTCGTCCTCACCACCTTCGGCCGCCCCGGCTACCTCCGCAGCGCGATGGAGGCCGGCGCCGACGCCTTCCTGGTCAAGGACGCCCCCGCGGCCCAACTCGCGGAAGCGGTACGCAAGGTCCTGGCGGGGGAGCGGGTCATCGACCCGACACTGGCGGCAGCGGCGCTGGCGGACGGCGCGAACCCGCTGACCGACCGCGAGCGCGAGATCCTGAGGGCAGCGGAGGACGGCTCCACGAACGCCGAGTTGGCGACCAAGCTCCACCTGTCCCAGGGAACGGTCCGCAACTACCTCTCGACGGCGATCCAGAAACTGGCGGTACGCAACAGGGCGGAAGCAGCCCGGCTGGCAAGAGAGAAGGGCTGGCTGTAGCCACCTAGGGGCGCGGGGAACTGCGCGACCAGCCACAGCGAACCTGTAGTCGCCCCACAGCCATCAGTTCAACATCGCTCGCGCGGCATGAGCCTGCTGCCGAACCCGAGCCGCAGCAGACTCATCCACCGCCCCCACCACCTCCGCGTACGCATCCAACTCCGTCGCCCCGCCCAGAAAATCCCCCCGCTGCACCAACAACTGCGCCCGCTCATACCGCAACCGAGCCGGATGCGAAGGCAACAGCAGCCCCAACTCCACCGCCCACAACGCCACATCCGACCGCTCCGGCCGTGCCGCCGCCCACGCCCGCACGTTGTTGAGAATCCGCAGCACCACATCCAACGGATCCGCCGGCACCAGCATGGACGCCTGCAAGGGCGCCCCCGTCGCCCCCGCCACCAGCAACTCCGCGTCGGACCCGCTCAACACCCGCCCCCCGTCGAACGGATCGGCGAGCACCTGCTCCTCCTCCGCCCCGAACCCGACGACGAAGTGCCCCGGCAGCGCGACCCCGTACACATGAGCCCCGGCCCGCCGCGCCACCTCCATCCACACCACGGACAGCAGGATGGGCAGCCCCCGCCGCCGCTGCAGCACCGAGTGCAGCAGCGAGGACTCCAGCCGCTGGTAGTCGCCAGGGGTGCCACGGAATCCGAACCGCTCCCCGAGCAGCTCCCGCAGGGACACCGCCCAGGACCGCGGCCCGCCGGGCCGGAAGGGCAGCTGTCCCGCCAGCCGGTCCAGTTCGATCTGTGCCGCGTCCATGCCCGTCTCGTCCAGCGTCCCGTCCGCCTCCGCGCCCACCAGCAGGCACAGCGACGACAGATCGGGCCGCTCGGACCGCACCTCTTCGGCGAACCGGCGGCGCAGCTCGGCGGAGCGTTCCGGAGGCGGGGGGTAGAGGGGGCGCATAGCTGGGTCGTGCCCGGTCACGATGATCCGTACCGGCCGTCGCCGGGAACCGCCGGTTCCCGGTAGTGGTGGTACGCGTGATGCGCCGCGAAGCCCATCCCGGCGTACAGCGCCCGTGCACCCGTGTTGTCCGACTCGACCTGGAGCCATGCGGCGGACGCGCCCTCGTCGAGCGCCCGCCGGGCCAGCGCGGCCATCACCGTGGTGGCGAGTCCCCGCCGCCGCTGTCCGGGATCCACCTCGACGGCGGAGAAGGAGGCCCACCGTCCGTCGACGACACACCGCCCGATGGCGGCCGGAGCCGCCCCGTAGGAGGAACCCGGCACGGTCGCGAACCACACCGAGGGGCCGCTCCCCAGCACCTTCAGCGCCACCTCGCTCACGCCCTTGCGCTGGTACCGGGCGAGCCATGCCTCGTCCGCGTCGCGGGCCAGCAGCACCTCGTCCGCCTCGGCCCGGTCGGCGATCGGGGCCAGCGCGCCGATCCACAGCTCGGCGGTCACCTCGCGCTCCCACCCGCGCCGCTCCAGCTCCGCGCACAGCAGCTCCTGCGTGCCCTCGGCGCCGGTCGCGGTCTGGATGTACGCGGGCAGCCCGCGCTCGCCGTACCAGCGCCGTACGGCCTCCAGTGCCTCGTCCAGCGGTATCCCCGGGTCGCCGACCGGGAGCACCGAGTTGGCCCGCCGGGTGAAGCCCGACGCGGCCCGCAGCTCCCACTCGCCGAGCCGCTCGCTCTCCACCGGCCGCCACGCGCGCGTGGAGACATGCGCGAGTTCCTGGTAGGTGGCGGAGGGTCCGCGGCGGCGGGCCGGGGCGCTCGGCACGACCTTGCCCGCGACCAGCGAGGATTCCGCGATGTGGACGGTTTCGCCACCCTTCCGTGTGATCAGCAGCACACCGTTGTCCCATGATGCGAGAACACCCACCGTGTCGGTGAACTTCTCACCCGGAACCGCAGGATCGTTCATGCGGCGTACGGAGACCCGTTTACCCACGTCAGCGGCGGTGATACGGACCTCAAGGCGCCCCGTCGCAGAGATTTCCACAGGTCAGTTCACCCCTCCTGTTCGGATCATGCCCAAGAACGGAGATACTAGGGGCGGGCATCGACGACGCCGCGCTCCCGCGCGCCAGGCGGCAGGGCCTGAGGAGGCCCGCCAGCGCCCTATCGAGGAGGAACGACAGCGTGACCTACGTCATCGCGCAGCCTTGTGTCGACGTGAAGGACAAGGCGTGCATCGAAGAGTGCCCGGTCGACTGCATCTACGAGGGCTCCAGGTCCTTGTACATCCACCCGGACGAATGCGTCGACTGTGGTGCCTGTGAGCCGGTCTGCCCGGTCGAGGCGATCTTCTACGAGGACGACACTCCGGAGGAGTGGAAGGACTACTACAAGGCGAACGTCGAGTTCTTCGACGAGCTCGGCTCCCCGGGCGGTGCCAGCAAGCTGGGCCTGATCGAGCGCGACCACCCGTTCGTGGCCGCACTGCCGCCGCAGAACCAGTAAGGCGGCCCGCACCCCGCGCGTCGCCTCGGTCCCGTACGGCTCGATCACCTCTGATCGCTGTACGGGACCGAGGCGTTTGCCGTACGAGTGCTGTACCAGAAAGTGAGCCAGACACCGTGTCCGCAGTCTCCGACCGTCTTCCCACCTTCCCCTGGGACAAGCTCGAGCCGTACAAGAAGACGGCTCTCGCGCACCCCGGCGGCATCGTCGACCTGTCCGTCGGCACCCCGGTCGACCCGGTTCCCGACCTGATCCAGAAGGCGCTCGTCGACGCGGCGGACTCGCCGGGCTATCCGACGGTCTGGGGCACACCGGCGCTGCGTGACGCGATCACGGGCTGGGTGGAGCGTCGCCTGGGCGCCCGCGAGGTGACGCACAGGCACGTCCTGCCGATCGTCGGTTCCAAGGAACTGGTCGCCTGGCTCCCGACCCAGCTGGGCCTCGGCCCCGGCGACCGTGTCGCGTACCCGCGCCTGGCCTACCCGACGTACGAGGTCGGCGCCCGGCTGGCCCGCGCGGAGTACGAGGTCTACGACGATCCCACCGAGCTGGACCCCGAGGGCCTGAAGCTCCTGTGGCTCAACTCCCCGTCGAACCCGACGGGCAAGGTGCTGGGCAAGGAAGAGCTCACCCGGATCGTGGCCTGGGCCCGCGAGCACGGGGTGCTCGTCTTCTCCGACGAGTGCTACCTGGAGCTCGGCTGGGACGCCGACCCGGTCTCGGTCCTGCACCCGGACGTCAACGGCGGCTCGTACGACGGCATCGTCGCGGTCCACTCCCTGTCGAAGCGCTCGAACCTCGCGGGTTACCGCGCCGCGTTCCTGGCCGGCGACCCGGCGGTCCTCGGCCCCCTCCTAGAGATCCGCAAGCACGGCGGCATGATGACGGCGGCGCCCACCCAGGCGGCGGTGGTGGCGGCCCTCGGCGACGACGAACACGTCCGCGTCCAGCGCGAGCGCTACGCGGCCCGCCGCGAGGCCCTGCGCGGGGCCCTGGAGGGCCACGGCTTCCGCATCGAGCACAGCGAGGCCAGCCTCTACCTCTGGGCCACCCGGGGCGAGTCCTGCTGGACCACGGTCGCCCACCTGGCCGACCTGGGCATCCTCGTGGCCCCGGGCGACTTCTACGGCGAGGCGGGCGAGGAGTTCGTCCGCGTGGCCCTCACGGCGACGGACGAGCGGGTGCGGGCGGCCGTGGAGCGGCTCGCGTAAGCGTCACGCACACGGCGACGGGGTCCAGGGAGACAACCCTGGACCCCGTCGCCGTGTCAGCCGGACATCAGCCGAGCGGAAGGCTCTTCACCGGAAGGGACTCGGTCGGCAGGCCACCCTTGGTCAGGGAGTCCGTCGGCAGACCGCCCTTCGTCGCGGTGGACGCCGTGTCACCCAGGATGTCCCCGGCGGAGCCCGCCGCGTCGCCCGCCGTCTGCTGCGCGGCCGGTGCCGCCTTCTTCGCGACCTTGCCACTGGTCTTGCCCGCGGTCGGAAGCGCCTTCTTGACCGCGTTGCCACCGGTGTTGCCGGCGATCCCGGTGGCCTTCTGCGCCGCGCCGTCGACGGTGTTGCCGACGCTCGCCCCGTCCAGGGCGGTCAGTCCGCCGAGGTTCGAGGTGGGCAGTTCGGCGGGGGCCGCACTGGCGGAGCCGGCCGCACCGACCCCGGCTGCCGCTCCCGCAGCGACGAGCAGCGCGGCACGGGCGATCCTGCGGGTCAGGGGGAGGGACATGATGCTCCTTTGACGGGAGAGAACGGGGAAGTGTTCGACCGTGTCCGGCAGTTGATCACCGGACTCGGACGCAGTGACTACCGCTCGAAGCCCGCGAAGGTTGCGGCGGCCCAACGTAAAGAGTTGGCAATGCGTCGCATTATCGGCTGCGGATAAAAACGGTCAAAAGGTGTCCGGTCGGAAAGTGTGCCGAATCCTTACAGCCCTTTGTTCTCAAGGGTTTTCGCGAATACGAGGGTGACTGCGCGAAAACCTGCGCACACCGCCGTCCGTGGCGGCCCCGCGTAACCCCTACGAGTGATCGTCCGTACTACTGAGCAGTCAGGATCCGCACGGCCCCCGCGCCCTTCGCCGCCCCGCCGGTCTCTTCCGACGACATCGCCCGCCACTCGCTCTGGGTGTTGCCGGCGGTCCACTCCCGCCCGGCGTACGTGACGCGCTGGATGTGCAGCGCGGAGGCGTTGGCCACCGCCCAGTGCGCGAGCTGCCAGCCGCGCTCCCGGCTGCCGCGGCCCTTGGCGGCGCCGGTCACGGGCACGGTCACGGTCCGCCCGGACACCGTGGCCTGCGGAGCGGGCGTCGCCTCGGCGGCCCCCACCTCCTTGGCGGTGGTGTCCAGCGCGTCCCCGCCGAAGTCCCGTACGAGTGCCTCGCGCACCCCCTCCGGACCCGCGGCGAGGGTCGCCCCCGAGCGGCCGTCGCAGGTCAGCGCGGCTGCCGAGGACCCGGTGAGGGCGGCGGCGAGCACCGTCGCGTCCGGCTCGTGCTTGGCGTACGCCTCCGGATACCCGCTGCGCTGCACGCGCTGGGCGGCCTCGGTGAGCGGCAGCTTCGTGTAGCCGTCGACCTTGACCAGATGCTTGTAGAACTCCCCGGCCGCGTACGTCGGGTCCATGATCTGCTTCTCCGTGCCCCAGCCCTGCGAGGGCCGCTGCTGGAAGAGGCCGAGGGAGTCCCGGTCGCCATGGGTGATGTTGCGCAGGCCGGACTCCTGGAGCGCGGTCGCCAGCGCGATCGCCACCGCCCGCTCGGGCAGCCCGCGCCCGGTGCCGACGGCCGTGATCGTCGCCGCGTTCACCGCCTGCTCCGGAGTGAACTCGTAGGCCACCCCGTCGTCCTTGCCCGAGACGACCTCGCAGCCCGGGGCGTCCGTGCCCGCGGTGATGTACTGGACCACCAGATATCCGGCGACGGCACACAAAATCACGAAGGCCGCCAGACCACGGAAAAGGCGGCCACGACGACGCTGTTGAGGGCGGGACTGCGCTGGCATCCGTACAAGGTAGCGGAGGCCCCTGTGGTGTCCGAGCCGGGTGTGGACAGAGCGGGCGGAGCCCGGCGCGTTAGGGTCGAGGGCATGGCCGATACCCCGCTTGACCTCACGCTGGACGCCGCGCAGCTCACCGCGCGGCTCGTCGACTTCCCGTCCGTCAGCGGCACCGAGAAGCCGCTCGCGGACGCGATCGAGACCGCGCTGCGCGCGCTGCCGCACCTGACGGTCGACCGGTACGGCAACAACGTCGTGGCCCGTACGAACCTGGGCCGCGCGGAGCGGGTGATCCTGGCCGGGCACATCGACACGGTCCCGATCGCGGACAACGTGCCCTCGCGCCTGGATGAGGACGGCTACCTGTGGGGCTGCGGCACCTGCGACATGAAGTCCGGGGTGGCGGTCCAGCTGCGTATCGCGGCGACGGTCCCGGCACCCAACCGCGACCTCACCTTCGTCTTCTACGACAACGAGGAGATCGCCGCCGAGTTCAACGGCCTCAAGCACGTCTCCGAGACCCACCCGGACTGGCTGGCCGGCGACTTCGCCGTGCTGCTGGAGCCGACGAACGGCCAGGTCGAGGGCGGCTGCCAGGGCACGCTCCGGGTGCTGCTGAAGTTCAAGGGGGAGCGGGCGCACTCCGCGCGCGCGTGGATGGGCTCGAACGCGATCCACGCCGCGGCACCGGTGCTGGCGAAGCTGGCCGCGTACGAGCCGCGCAAGCCGATGGTGGACGGTCTGGAGTACCACGAGGGCCTCAACGCGGTCCGTATCGAGGGCGGGGTGGCCACCAACGTCATCCCCGACGCCTGCACGGTCACCGTCAACTTCCGCTACGCGCCCGACCGCAGTGAGGAGGAGGCGGAGGCGTTCGTCCGTGAGTACTTCGCCGACTGCGGGGTGGACGAGTTCGTGGTGGACGACCACACGGGCGGTGCGCGTCCCGGCCTGAACCACCCGTCGGCCGCGGCCTTCGTGGAGGCCGTCGGCGGCGAGGTCCACCCCAAGTTCGGCTGGACGGACGTGGCCCGCTTCAGCGCGCTCGGCGTGCCCGCGGTGAACTACAGCCCCGGCAACCCGCTGCTGGCCCACAAGGTGGACGAGCGGGTCAAGGTGTCGCTGATCCCCGAGGCGGAGGAGCGGCTGAAGTCCTGGCTGACGGCGTGAAGTGAGCCTCGTGCCGGTCGGACATCCGCATGTCCCCCCTCTGTAACCCGCGTAGATCTACGCTGAGGTGGAAACACCCGCAAGTGGAGGGAGCGCACATGGCTACCGGCAACCCCGAGGGGAAGAAGCAGCCACCGTCGGAGCAGCGCCTGGGACCGGTCCTCCGAAGGCGGGGCCAGGTGACGGCGAGCACGACCGACCAGCGCCTCCTGGACGCGGGCGGCCCGTCCGACTGGGTCCACACCGACCCCTGGCGGGTCCTGCGCATCCAGTCGGAGTTCATCGAGGGCTTCGGCACGCTCGCCGAACTCCCGCCCGCGATCAGTGTGTTCGGGTCGGCGCGGACGCCGGCGGACTCACCGGAGTACGAGGCGGGCGTGCAGCTCGGACGGGGCCTGGTGGAGGCCGGGTTCGCCGTCATCACCGGTGGCGGTCCCGGGGCCATGGAGGCGGCCAACAAGGGCGCCTGCGAGGCGAAGGGCATCTCCGTCGGCCTCGGCATCGAGCTCCCCTTCGAGCAGGGGCTCAACCCCTACGTCGACATCGGCCTCAACTTCCGGTACTTCTTCGTCCGCAAGATGATGTTCGTGAAGTACGCGCAGGGCTTCGTGGTCCTGCCCGGCGGTCTCGGCACCCTGGACGAGCTGTTCGAGGCCCTGACCCTCGTCCAGACCCAGAAGGTCACCCGCTTCCCGATCGTCCTCTTCGGCAGCGAGTACTGGGGCGGCCTCGTCGACTGGATCACCAACACCCTGGTGGCCCAGGGCAAGGCGTCGGAAAAGGACCTGCTCCTCTTCCACGTGACGGACGACGTGGACGAGGCGGTGGCCCTGGTCTCGAAGGAGGCGGGCCGCTAGAAACCCCCGCGGACATCGGACGGGCTGGGTTTCTCAGCCCGTCCGGCGTTTGAGGACAAGGCCCCTTCAGGGCCGAAGCGGGGGCCTGGGGGCGCAGCCCCCAGGGACGGGACGGGTAGGGGCGGCGGGGGCGAAAAAGGCCCTACGCCAGCCCCCGCCGGGCAACCGCCGGAGGGCGGTGGCCCGCGATGGACGCCACCATGTCCAGCACCTGCCGGGTCTCCGCGACCTCGTGCACGCGGTACACCTGCGCCCCCAGCCACGCCGACACCGCGGTGGTCGCCAACGTCCCCACCACCCGCTCCTTCACCGGCTTGTCCAACGTCTCCCCGACGAAGTCCTTGTTGGACAGCGACACCAGCACGGGCCACCCGCTGGACACCATCTCCCCCAACCGCCGCGTCGCCTCGAGACTGTGCCGCGTGTTCTTCCCGAAGTCGTGCCCCGGATCGATCAGCACCGACTCCCGGGGCACCCCCAGCGACACCGCCCGCTCGGCCAGCCCCAGGGTCACCCGCAGGATGTCGGCCATGACGTCGTCGTAGGACACCCGATGCGGCCGCGTACGAGGCTCCGATTCCCCCGCGTGCGTACAGACCAGCCCCACCCCGTACCGCGCGGCGACCTCCGCGAGCCCCGGGTCGACCCCGCCCCACGCGTCGTTCAGCAGGTCCGCCCCCGCCTCGCACACGGCCGCACCGACCGACGCCCGCCAGGTGTCCACGCTGATCACGACATCCGGGAACCGCCGCCGCACCTCCGCCACGAACCCGACCGTCCGCCGCGCCTCCTCCTCGGCGGAGACTTCCTCACCCGGCCCGGCCTTGACCCCGCCGATGTCGATGATCGCGGCACCCTCGGCCACCGCCTGCTCCACGCGCGCGAGGGCCGGCTCGTCACGGAAGGTCGCGCCCTGGTCGTAGAAGGAGTCCGGGGTCCGGTTCACGATCGCCATGATCACCGGCTCGTGCTGCCCGAATTCCCGCCTGCCCAGCCTGAGCATCCGCTGTGACCTCTCGTAGTACGACCTGGGTACGGCCGCTTCCTCGGCCGCCTGCGACCCTAACTGTCAGACTCGCATGGCACGATCGGACTCTGACACATTCGACTCCGAGCACATTCACCGAGCGTGGAGACCCCCAGCGATGGTTATGTTCTTGTTCCTCGTCGTCGCGCTCGCCGTCGTGGTCGCCGCGGTGACGCTCGCCGTGGTGGGCGGCGGCGAGACAGGCCCCCTGCCCGAGGCCGCCCCGGAGCGGCTCCAGGACCCCCTCCCGCTGGAGCGCCCGGTCAACCGCGCCGATGTCGAGGCCCTTCGCTTCCCGCTCGCCGCCCGCGGCTACCGCATGGGCGACGTGGACGACGCCCTCAGCCGCCTCGGCGCCGAGCTCGCCGAACGCGACGCCCGTATCGCCGACCTGGAGTCCGCCCTGGCCGGCGCCCAGGCCGTCACGCGCGGCGCGCCCGTCTCGCAGGTGTCCATGGAGAAGCCCGCCGAGGGTCCGGAGGAGCAGCGGTGACCGACGGCGCCGCCCTCGCCGGCCCGGACGGCGCCCTGCGCTGTCCCTGGGCGCTGTCCACCGAGGACTACGTCGCGTACCACGACGAGGAGTGGGGCCGCCCGGTCCACGGCGACGACGCCCTGTACGAGCGCCTGAGCCTGGAGGCCTTCCAGTCCGGCCTCTCCTGGATCACGATCCTGCGCCGCCGGGAAGGCTTCCGGGCGGCTTTCGCGGGCTTCGAGATCGCCAAGGTCGCCCTGTTCACGGACACCGACCGGGACCGCCTTCTCACCGACGAGGGCATCATCCGCAACAGGGCCAAGATCGAGGCGACGCTCGCCAACGCGCGCGTGCTGGCCGACTGGGCTCCGGGCGAACTCGACGACCTCATCTGGTCCCACGCCCCGAAGACACCGGGCCCGGCCCCCAAGGCGCTGGGGGACGTCCCGGCGATCACTCCCGAGTCGACGGCCCTCTCGAAGGCCCTGAAGAAGAGGGGCCTTCGCTTCGTCGGCCCGACCACGGCGTACGCGCTGATGCAGGCGTGCGGCCTGGTGGACGATCATCTGGCCACGTGCGTCGCCAGGCAGAGCTGACGCTCAGCGCCCCAGGTACTTGGGCGTCTCCTTGTTCACGAAGGCCTGCACGGCGATCGCATGGTCCTGCGAGGATCCCGCCCGCGTCTGCAGCTCGTCCTCCTTGTCCAGCGTCTCGGCCAGGGAGTGCGAGAACCCGTACGCGACGGCTTCCTTGATCGCCGCGTAGGCCACCGTCGGCCCCTCGGCCAGCGCCCGCGCGATCTTCTCGGCCTGGCCCGGCAGCTCGGTGGACGGTACGAGACGGTTCGCGATCCCCAGCTCGTACGCCTCCTGAGCCTTGATCGTCCGCGGGAAGAGCAGCAGATCGGCGGCGCGCCCCGGCCCGATCACGCGCGGGAGGGTCCACGAGACCCCGGAGTCCGCCGTCAGCGCGACCCCCGCGAACGACGTGTTGAACCCCGCCGTGTCCGCCACCACCCGATAGTCCGCCGCCAGCGCCAGTCCGAAGCCGGCCCCGGCCGCGACGCCGTTCACCCCGGCCACCACAGGCTTCGGCATCTGCGTCAGCGCCCGCACGATCGGGTTGTAGTGCTCCGCGACCGTGCTCATGACCTTCGTCGAGCCCTCGGCCAGCAGCCCGATGTGTTCCTTGAGGTCCTGTCCCACACAGAACGCCCGCTCCCCGGTCGAGGTCAGCAGCACCGCCCGTACGGCTCCGTCACCGGCCGCGGATTCCACCGCCTCCCGCAGCGCGACCTTCGTCGCGATGTCGAGCGCGTTCATCGCCTCGGGACGGTTGATCGTGATCGTCGCGAGCCCGTCGCTCACCTCGTAGAGCACGGTGTCGGCCATGGTCTGTCCCCTCCTGCGTCCCAGCGGGTTACTTGCGGGTTTCGAAGGACAGCATGGCGGAGATCACCGCCGAACGACCGGAACGGACGTGTGACCTGCGTCAAAGAATCTGCGACCGAAAGAGGCCGCCGGATACGTGTGCGGCCGCGCAGTATCGCAGTCACATCGCCGAATTGAGTGGTTTTGCTCGCGCGCGTTGCCCAAGCGATGCCGACTGATGTTGGTCATCGGGTCCTGAGATGCGGGATAATGGCCTGGAAGCAATGTGTTCGATGCCGGTGTCGCGTGCCCACGCACGACACGCGTGCCCTCTCCCAGGGCCGTCGGCTTTGACGATGAGCTGGTTTCAGGAAGGGGAACGAGCATGGCGGCCATGAAGCCGCGGACGGGCGATGGCCCGCTCGAGGTGACAAAGGAGGGGCGGGGCATTGTCATGCGCGTTCCGCTCGAAGGCGGCGGTCGGCTCGTCGTCGAGCTGACCCCGGATGAGGCCGACGCGCTCGGTGACGCCCTCAAGAAGGTCGTCGGCTGACGCGGAAGCGACCATACCCCTTCAGCTGCCCCGGCATCGTCATCGGTGTCGGGGCAGGTGTTTGCCCAGGTCAGAATGGTGCGAGGGTCAGCGCTTGACCGCGCAGAGCAGCCCGTCGCCCACCGGCAGCAGCGACGGCACCAGCTCCTGGCTCTCCCGCACCGCGCGCAGCAGTTCGCGCAGCCGCAGCACCTCGGTGGGCTGCGGACCCGAGTCCATCGTCCGGCCGTGCGCGAAGACACCCTCGAAGACGACCAGGCCCCCCTGCCGCAGCAGGCGCAACGATTCAGCGAGGTAGTCCATGACCTCCAGCCGGTCACCGTCGCAGAAGACGAGGTCGTAACCGGCGTCGGTCAGGCGGGGCAGGACGTCCAGGGCACGGCCCGGGATGAAGCGGGCCCGGTTGCTGGCGAACCCGGAGGCGCGGAAGGCCTGCCGGGCGAACTGCTGGTGCTCCGGCTCGGGGTCGACCGTGGTGAGCACCCCGTCCGGCCGCATGCCGTGCAGCAGATGGATACCGGAGACACCGGTACCGGTGCCGATCTCGGCGACCGCCTTCGCGTCGACGGAGGCCGCCAGCAACCGCAGGGCTGCGCCCGCGCCGGGCGACACCGAGCGCAGGCCCGCTTCACGGGCCCGGTCACGGGCCCAGCGCAGCACTTCGTCCTCGGCGACGTAGGCGTCGGCGAACGCCCAGCTCGTCTGCCGGTTGGCGGTAATGACCCTCTCCTGTCCCCGTGGTTGCCTGGGCGTGACTGTATCCGTTGGGCCCGGGAACCCGCAGATGGGACCGGGCGTTTAGAGGGGTGGAGACGCACCCGGGGGGACACAGTTGGATCACGATGCCGAGCACGGGCCCGAGCGGGCGGTGACGCAGCCGCACGAGCGGTATCAGCCCAGATCAAATTCTCGTAAAACCGCTTATCCGGAGCTAACGGGCGAGGTGGCTATGGTAGGGGCTCCACTGGACACCACCAGAGCCGACAGGGGAGGTGCGGCCGCGCCTTTGGATCGGGGAGGAGTGCTGCGGCGCTTCCTCGGATCGGCGGGTAGGCCGAAATCCGTGAACGACACCGCTGCTGACCACAGCCACGGCGAATACGCCACCGCGACCTTCTCCACCGACGCGGACGGGCAGGCCTGGACTCCTCCGACGTGGGAGGAGATCGTCAGCACGCACAGCGGCCGGGTCTACCGGCTCGCCTACCGCCTGACGGGCAACCAGCACGACGCCGAGGACCTCACTCAGGAGGTCTTCGTCCGCGTCTTCCGCTCCTTGTCGACGTACACGCCCGGCACCTTCGAGGGCTGGCTCCACCGCATCACCACCAACCTGTTCCTGGACATGGTCCGGCGCAAGCAGCGCATCCGCTTCGACGCCCTCGGCGAGGACGCGGCGGAGCGCCTGCCCAGCCGCGAGCCGTCGCCGCAGCAGGTCTTCAACGACGCGCACTTCGACGCGGACGTCCAGCAGGCTCTCGACACCCTGGCGCCCGAGTTCCGCGCCGCGGTCGTCCTGTGCGACATCGAAGGACTGTCGTACGAGGAGATCGCCGCGACCCTGGGTGTCAAGCTCGGCACGGTCCGCTCGCGGATCCACCGCGGCCGTTCCCAGCTGCGCAAGGCACTCGCGCACCGTTCGCCGGAGGCGCGGGCCGAGCGTCGCTCCTTCGTGCCCCGCGTCGCCGCTCTGGGGGGAGGGGGCGCGACCGCGTGAGTGGATCACGGCCCAATCCCGCCGAAGGGCGGTTTACTGAGCAGCACCTGGGAGACCGACTCGCCGCGCTGGTCGATGGCGAGCTCGGTCATGAGACGCGCGAGCGCGTCCTCGCCCACCTGGCCACCTGCGCCAGGTGCAAGGCCGAGGCCGACGCCCAGCGCCGACTGAAGAACGTCTTCGCGGAGGCCGCGCCCCCGCCTCCCTCCGAGAGCTTCCTGGCCCGCCTCCAGGGGCTGCCCGGCGGAGGTGACTCGGACGGCGGCTCGCCGTTCGGGGGAGGATTCGGCGACGGTTTCTCCGGAAGACCGGGCAGCGCCGGAGTCTTCGGCGTGAAGCGGGGCGAGCGTTTCGCGTTCGACTACGTCCCCGCGACGCCGCACGCCTCCGCGCTCAACCCCTCCAGCGGCGGTTTCCGCATCCATGACGTCAGCCGGCACGAGGCCGAGAGATCGGCGTCGCGCGGTATGCGGTTCGCGTTCGTCGTGGGCGGGGCGGTGTCGCTGGCCGCGATCGCCCTGGGCGGTGTCGCCACGGTCGCGCCGACCGACACCGACGCCCGTAGCGGCTCGGGCGGCAGCAATGTCACCCCGGCCCGCACACAGGGCGGCACGGGCACCGCGACACCCGACAGCCAGCGCCGTCGTGCGGTGGGTCCGCTGTTCGCCCAGGACCAGTCCCGGATCGACGCCCCGGTCGCCCCGACCGAGGTGTCCGCACCGCTGGTTCCCGGCACCCAGGCGCACGAGGCCACGCTGACGGCGCCCGTGGTGGCCGGCGCGGCCGCGATGTCCCCGTTGATACGTCCGCTCAGCGCGACCCCGCCGCTCACCCTGACCTCCTGGTCCACGTCCGCGGACCTCACCCCGCGGGGCCTGCTCGCCGCACCCGTCCCCCACGTGACCTCATCCCCCTCCGGCACCGCCCACTGACCCGGCCTCTGCGCGCCGGCACCCGAACCTGGTTGAATCCAGGGAGAGCCGTGCCCGCGCCTGTCCGGCAGATCAGGCCGTGATGGCGGCAGCGTGCCTGACAGGCGCAGGTGAGCGGGGCCGACGTGCCGGCCAGGCCCCGGTGTGGGGAGAGCATGAACGAGGGGAAGCCCACGAAGGCGAAGTGGTGGAGCCGACCGCGTCCGCAGGGCCCTGCGGGCCAGGCGGAGGGGGCTCCGGCCGCGCCGGGCGAGTACAGCGTGGGGACCGAGGGGGCACCTCCGGTGCCGGGTCCCACCGCCGACGGTGACTACGAGCTGAAGCAGCCTCAGCAGCCGGCCGGCACGGCCGATGACGGGGGCGACTTCGCGCTGAGGTCGCCGCGGGACGCCGTGCGCGAGGACGGTTCGTCCGTGCCCGTGCCCGTGCCCGAGCCCGTGCCCGAGCCCGAGCCCGGACCCGAGCCCGGGGCCGAGCCGCAGGACCGGGTCCCCGCAGGGACCCAGGGTGACGGTGACTTCGAGCTGAGCCTGCCCCTCACGCCCACCGCCCCGGCGGTGGGGGAGGGCACGGCGGACCCCTCTCCCAAGCCCCTGCACGACCCCGACCCCTACAGCACCCCGCCGTACGGCGAGCCCGGCCCCTGGGCCCCGGCCCCGCCGGTACAGCACCCGGCCAACACCCCGTCCCACGGCACGGCGATACCGACGCCCCCGCAGGCGCACGGCACCCCCGCGCCGACTCCCAGCGCCCCCTCCTACGCGGACGCACCCTCTCCGGCGCCCTACGCCGAGACCCCGTCCACCCCGCCCCCCGCCAACCCCTGGCGGAACTACGACCCCTGGGCCGCCGTCCCCCTCCCCACCTTGCTCCAGCAGCACGGCGCCGCCGTCCTCGCCAGGGACGGGCGCCGCAAGCGGGCCAGGAGGGTCCTCGTCGTCTGTGCCGTGCTGATCGCGCTGGTCTCCGGGGGCGTCGGCGGGGCCGTAGGGGCCTATCTGGAGCGCAATGGCGGTGTGGGGGACGTGGAGCTGCCGCAGGCCGATGCCGAGCCCGCAGGGCGGGCGCCGGACAGCGTGGCGGGGATCGCCGCACGGGCGCTGCCCAGCGTGGTGACCCTCCATGTGAGCGGCGCGGAGGAGCAGGGCACCGGCACCGGGTTCGTGCTCGACGACCGGGGCCACATCCTCACCAACAACCACGTCGTCGAGCCCGCCGGAGCCGACGGGGACATATCCGTCACCTTCCACAGCGGCGACACCGCCAAGGCCACCGTCGTCGGGCGGGACAGCGGCTACGACCTCGCCGTCGTGAAGGTCACCGGCGTCAGCGGACTCCAGCCCATGAACCTCGGCAACTCCGACAGCGTCCAGGTCGGCGACCCGGTCGTCGCCATCGGCGCCCCCTTCGACCTGGAGGGCACCGTCACCTCCGGGATCATCAGCGCCAAGGAGCGGCCCATCACGGCCGGCGGCGAGAGCGGCGACGGCAGCGACGTGTCCTACGTCGACGCCCTGCAGACCGACGCGCCCATCAACCCCGGCAACTCCGGCGGCCCCCTCCTCGACTCCAAGGCCCGGGTCATCGGCATCAACTCCGCCATCCGCTCCGCCGACGACGGCTCCGACTCCGGTGGCGCCCAGGCCGGCTCCATCGGCCTCGGCTTCGCCATCCCCATCAACCAGGGCAAGCGCGTCGCCGAAGAGCTGATCAACACCGGCAAGGCGACCCACCCGGTCATCGGCGTCACCCTCGACATGGACTACTCGGGCGACGGCGCCCGCGTCGGCACGAAGGGCAACGACGGCGGGCCCGCGGTCATCGCCGGCGGCGCCGGGGACAAGGCAGGCATCAAGTCGGGCGACGTCATCACCGAGGTCGACGGCCAGCGCATCCACTCCGGCGAGGAGCTGATCGTCAAGACCCGCGCCCACCGCCCGGGCGACCGGCTGGAGCTCACCGTGGAACGCGGCGGCGAGGAGCTGACCATCTCCCTGGTGCTCGGATCCTCGGACGGCGATTGAGCGCCCCCGATTAACAGAAACCTCACAGGGGCGCCCGCAAACCCGGCCCCACATGGCAAACAACCCTCAAAACCGCTCATGCCCGCGCACTCGGAGGCCTCGGGACAGTACCGGTCGTACCGGATCGCCGGGTACCGTGGACCCGGCCCGGACATCGCAAGGAGCTTCAGGTGTTCAATGACATAGGACCGCTCGAGCTGATGACGCTCGTTGTCCTCGCCGTGCTCGTCTTCGGTCCGGACAAGCTCCCGAAGGTCATCCAGGACGTCATGCGCACCATCCGGAAGGTCCGGGAGTTCTCGGAGAGCGCCAAGCAGGACATCCGCTCGGAACTCGGTCCCGAGTTCAAGGACTTCGAGTTCGAGGACCTGAACCCCAAGACGTTCATCCGCAAGCAGATGGACAACGACGAGCTGGGGCTCAAGGAGATCCGCAACGGCTTCGACATCAAGAAGGAGATGGCCGAGGTCACCGACGCGGTCCACGGCCGTGAGTCGGAGTCGTCCTCGTCCTCCTCCGGGTCGTCGTCAGGCGGCCGGATCGACATGACCAAGAAGCCCGACGACGACGGCAAGGACGACCGCCCGGTCTTCGACGCGGACGCCACCTGAACGTCGTACACCCGCAGTCGTCCCCATGCTCCTCAGCCGCACGTCAGTGACGTGCGGCTGCGTCGTACGTGACGCGTTTCATATCCCGCCAGGCCTCCGTGCGGCCTGATCCCGACGCCCGGACGCCCCGCGCGCCGGGCGCTTTCCCTGCTGGTCCCGGTGGGGTGGCTATGCTGCCGAGTTGTTGTGCGGACCGGACGAGTCGCCCGAAGGGGGGTGGGCCGTTCCGGACCGACGAGGAACGAGGAGGCGTCCGGGCACATGGAGACGACGAGTCAGGCGGTCGCACAGGCCCCGGCGGAGGGCGGACAGCAGGTCCCCTCCGCCCGGCGCACGGTCGACGGCTACCTGCTGGCGCCCTTCCCGTGGTACGGCCTCGACGAGGCCTTCACGGGTCCGCGCTGGCTGATGCAGGTCGGGACGGCGGCGGACGGTGCCGTCGAGCACGGTTCGATCGGGCACGGTGACGAGCCCTCCGTGCGGAACGAGGCGTCGGAGGACAAGGAGAAGTTCGCGGTGGTGGTGACCGTCGCGGCGAACCCGTCCCGCAGGAGCGCCGACGGCACGGGGCTTCTCGAGGCGACGTCGGTCTCCTCGGCGGCGTGGCTCGCGGGGGTCGGGCTGCTGTCCTTCACCTGGCCCGGCTCGATGGACCACTCGCTGCGCGACGACTGGCTGGACCAGCAGACGGAGACGGCGTGGGCCCTGGCCGACGACCTCGACGGTTCGGACTGGTCGACCCTGTCGCTCCCCGTGGACGGGGTGCCGACGTCCTTCCACTACCGCGAGTCCGAGTTCGGCTGGGTCCTCGCCGGGTCCACGCCGGAGGGCGTGCACGTGGGGGCGTACGGGAGAGGCATGAGCGCGTACGGGCTCGGCTTCGCCATGATCAAGGACATCTCGGCCTACGACGCGTAGCCGGTCCTACGACGAGGGGGCGCCGACTCCGTGAGCCGGCGCCCCCTCGTCGCAGGAGGATCTAGAACTTGTTCCGCGGGGTGATCCCCAGGGACAGGCCCGCGAGGCCGCGCTGGCGTCCGCCCAGCTTCCCCGCGATCGCCCGCAGGGCCGCGCCCGCCGGGGAGTCCGGGTCGCTCAGGACGACCGGCTTGCCGTCGTCGCCGCCCTCGCGCAGGCGGACGTCGATCGGGATGGAGCCGAGGACCGGGACCGTCGCGCCGGTCGTCTTGGTGAGGCCGTCGGCGACCATCTGGCCGCCGCCCGTGCCGAAGATGTCGACCATCTCGTCGCAGTGCGGGCAGGGCATGCCCGACATGTTCTCGACCACGCCGACGATCTTCTGGTGGGTCTGGACGGCGATGGCACCCGCCCGCTCGGCCACCTCGGCGGCGGCCTGCTGCGGGGTCGTGACGACCAGGATCTCGGCGTTCGGGACCAGCTGGGCCACGGAGATCGCGATGTCGCCCGTGCCCGGCGGAAGGTCGAGGAGGAGGACGTCGAGGTCACCCCAGTACACGTCCGCGAGGAACTGCTGAAGCGCCCTGTGCAGCATCGGGCCGCGCCACACCACCGGGGCGTTGCCCGGGGTGAACATGCCGATGGAGATGACCTTCACGCCGTGCGCCGACGGCGGCATGATCATGTTCTCGACCTGGGTCGGACGCCCGTCGGCGCCCAGCATGCGGGGCACGGAGTGGCCGTAGATGTCGGCGTCCACGACGCCCACCTTGAGACCGTCCGCGGCCAGCGCCGCCGCCAGGTTCACTGTCACCGAGGACTTGCCGACGCCGCCCTTGCCGGAGGCGACCGCGTACACGCGCGTGAGCGAGCCCGGCTTGGCGAAGGGGACCTCGCGCTCGGTCTGGCCTCCGCGCAGGGCCGTCGCCAGCTCCTTGCGCTGCTCGTCGCTCATCACGTCGAGCGTGACGTCGACACCGGTGACGCCCTCGACCGCCGCGACGGCGTCGGTCACACGCTGGGTGATCGTCTCGCGCATCGGGCAGCCGGACACGGTCAGGTAGACGGCGACCGCGACCGCTCCGTCCGCGCCGATGTCCACCGACTTGACCATTCCCAGTTCGGTGATGGGTCGGTTGATCTCGGGGTCGTTCACCGTCGCCAGTGCCTCGCGCACCGCGTCTTCGCTAACCATAAGGAAGATGGTACGGCTCGGCGGCGTGCCCCCGGGATGCCCGTCAGCGGTCTTCTACGTCACGTCCGGGCGACCGTTCTGCCGGGAATACGCCGTGGCCGTCCCCCCGCTCCTCCAGTTCCTTCATCAGGTCCTGCAGCTCGGAGCGGATCCAGTCCCGGGTGGCGACCTCGCCGAGGCCGATCCGCAGGGCGGCGATCTCGCGGGTCAGATACTCGGTGTCGGCGATCGAGCGCTCGTTCTGCTTGCGGTCCTGCTCAAGATTGACCCGGTCCCGATCGTCCTGCCGGTTCTGCGCGAGCAGGATCAGAGGGGCCGCGTAGGAGGCCTGGAGGGACAGCATCAGAGTCAGGAAGATGAAGGGGTAGTTGTCGAACTTCAGGTCGCCCGGCGCGAAGATGTTCCACAGCACCCACACGATGATGACGATCGTCATCCAGACGATGAACCGCCCGGTGCCGAGGAAGCGCGCGATGCGCTCCGAGAGCCGTCCGAAGGCCTCCGGGTCCCACTCGGGCAGCAGACGCCGCCGGGGCGGCCGGGGCTGGTCCAGACGGGCACGAGGGCGCGTGGCGGCGGTGGCCCCCGCGGGGGTGCGCTCGCGGCCCGTCTCACGCTCAGGAGCCATGCGGAGTCACCTCGTCCTCGTCGAGGTGGAACTCGGTCTCACGCCAGTCCTCCGGCAGCATGTGGTCCAGTACGTCGTCCACGGTCACCGCGCCCAGCAGCGACCCGGAGTCGTCCACGACGGGCGCCGCCACCATGTCGTACGTCGCGAAGAACCCGGCGACGACCGGCAGCGCGGCGTCCGGGTCCAGGGGCTGGAGGTCGTCGTCGATGATCGCGCTGACCAGGGTGTACGGCGGGTCCCGCAGCAGGCGCTGGAAGTGGACCGTGCCGAGGTACTTGCCGGTCGGCGTCTCGTCGGGCGGACGGCAGACGTAGACCTGGGCGGCGAGGGCGGGCGACAGGTCGGCGTTGCGGACCCGGGCGAGGGCGTCGGCGACGGTGGCGTCCGGCCGCAGGACGATCGGCTCGGTCGTCATCAGACCGCCGGCCGTGTGCTCCTCGTAGGACATCAGGCGCCGCATGTCGGCCGCGTCGGCGGGCTCCATCAGGCTCAGCAGCCGCTCCTGGTCCTCCTCGGGGAGTTCGGAGAGCAGGTCGGCCGCGTCGTCCGGGTCCATGGCCTCCAGCACGTCCGCGGCCCGCTCCTCCTTGAGCTTGCCGAGGATCTCGATCTGGTCGTCCTCGGGGAGCTCTTCGAGGACGTCGGCCAGCCGGTCGTCGTCGAGGGCCGCGGCGACCTCCGCGCGGCGCTTGGGGGAGAGGTGGTGCAGGACGTTCGCCAGGTCGGCGGGGCGGAGCTGCTCGAAGGTGGCGAGGAGGCTCTCGGCGCCCTGTCCGTGCTCCTCCAGGGAGAAGCCGGTGACCGCGGACCACTCGACGGTCAGCGTCTCGCCCTTGCGGCGGAAGGCACCGCCCTTGCCGCCCTTGCGGACGAAGACGCGGTCGATCTCCCAGTCCCGGCGGGCCGGCAGCTGCTGCACGGACACATCGAGGACGGTGACCTCTTCCTTGGCCTCGACGAGCGTCACGCGCCGGTCCAGGAGCTCGCCGAAGACCAGGCGCTCGGTGGGCCGCTGCTCGAAGCGGCGGACGTTGAGCACCCCGGTGGTGATGACCTGGCCGGACTCGATGCTGGTCACGCGGGTCATGGGCAGGAAGATACGGCGCCGGGTCGACAGTTCGACGACGAGGCCGAGCACCCTCGGTGGTCTCCGTCCGACGCGCAGCATGACGACCAGGTCGCGCACCCGGCCCACCTGGTCGCCGTTCGGATCGAAGACGGCGACTCCGGCGAGGTGCGAGACGAAGATCCTGGGGACACCCCCTGCCATGCCTGCGCCTCCTTTTCACGCCGATTGCCCGCTGCGACGGGCTTCAGGCTAGCCCGTCCCGATGCGGTACGCCCTGGTGGGGCGGTCCGGACGGACTGGCTCCGTCGGGCCCTCGGGGCCCCGGTACCCTGCGGTACGCCTCCGATGGACCCTCGTCAGAAAGGCAGCCCCACCTGTGACTGCGATTCCCCAGGGCCGCACCCGCCGGACCGGACTGCTCGGCGCGATGTGCGCCCTGGTCGTGACGGGAACGGGCCTGACCGGGTGCGGTGGTGACGACCCCGACGCGGGCACCAACGGGGTCGGCAAGCTGCCGGCCGCCCAGATCCAGACGAAGACCCAGGCGGCCGCCGAGTCCGCCGACACGGTCCGTCTCTCAGGGAACGTGGTCACCAGCGGGCGCACTTACAAACTCGACATGCGTCTCACGTCCGACGGCGGCTCGGGCTCGGTCACCTCCGAGGGCGCGACCTTCGGGCTGCTGCGGATCGGCGAGCAGCTCTATCTCAAGGCCGACGCGGGCTTTTGGGGTCAGCAGGACGGCAAGGGCGACTCCGGCACGGACACGGCCGCCGCGGACAAGCTCGACGACAAGTTCGTGAAGGTGCCGCAGGGAGACCCCTCGTACAAGAAGTTCAGCGGCTTCACCGACAAGGACGTCCTCCTGGCGGGCCTGCTGACCCTCCACGGCGAGCTGTCCACCGACGGCCACCACGAGCAGTCCGGCACCCGCACCATCCGCATCACCGGCGGCGACGGCGCCGGCGGCAAGCTGGACGTCTCCCTGGAGGGCAAGCCGTATCCGCTCCGCCTGGAGCGCGCGGGCGGCGCGGGCACCCTGACCTTCTCGGGCTGGGGCAAGCCCTTCAGCCTGGAAAAGCCGGAGAAGGACGAGACGGTGGACTACGGCAAGGAACTGCCGACGTCCTGACGCTTACCCCTTACTTCCGCTTGCGGCGCTTCAGCAGCAGCCTGGGAAGCCCGGCGGGGATCGGCTGCCGGGTCGTGGCCGTCGTGGGAACCGGCGCCTCGGCCAGATCCCCGTCCGGCAGCGGCAGCGTCGACCCCGTCGGCTCGAGCCGCAGCACCCGGCACTCGCGCGCCCAGCGCCCCGTCATCGCCTCGCCGTCGGGCGCGTTGAGCCGCTTGCCCTTGAGCTCGGCGACAGCCGCGTCCCAGGCCTCGGACCCGGCGGACAGCTCGACGACCTTCGCCGTCCAGGCCACCAGCCGCCCGCCCTTGTCCTTGCTGCGGACGGTCACCTCGGCCTCGGTCCCGTCGGTGAGCCCCGGCAGCGGCTGCTCGCCCGGCCCGTCGCCGACCAGACACACCGCACCCTCGTGCCACACGTGCCAGAGCGCCCGGGCCGGACCCTCGGGGCCCCTGACCCAGACAAGGCCGGACTTCTTGGTGGCCTCCTCGACGAGGGCCTGGTCGAGCAGCTCACTTGTCATGCGCCCAGCCTATCCAGGCGGGTTCACCGGGACCGGGTCACAGCCAGCCGTTGCGCTTCAGCGTGCGGTGGATGCCGAGGCAGATGACACCGGTGATCATCATGATCACGGGATAGCCGTACCGCCAGTGCAGCTCGGGCATGTGCTCGAAGTTCATGCCGTACACACCGCACACCATCGTCGGTACGGCGATGATGGCCGCCCACGAGGTGATTTTCCGCATGTCCTCGTTCTGCGCCACGGACGCCTGCGCGAGGTTGGCCTGGAGGATCGAGTTGAGCAGTTCGTCGAAGCCGATGACCTGCTCCTGGACCCGGGCGAGGTGGTCGGCGACGTCCCGGAAGTACTTCTGGATGTCGGGGTCGATGAGCCGCATCGGCCGCTCGCTCAGCAGCTGCATGGGACGCAGGAGCGGCGAGACGGCCCGCTTGAACTCCAGGACCTCACGCTTGAGTTGGTAGATCCGGCCGGCGTCCGTGCCGCGCGGCGAGCCCTTGCGCCCCGGCGAGAACACCTCCGTCTCGACCTCGTCGATGTCGTCCTGCACCGCGTCGGCGACCGCGATGTACCCGTCGACGACATGGTCGGCGATCGCGTGCAGCACCGCCGAAGGACCCTTGGCGAGCAGCTCGGGATCGTCCTGGAGGCGGTGGCGCAGCGCCCGCAGCGAACCCTGTCCGCCGTGCCGGACGGTGATGAAGAAGTCCCGTCCGGTGAAGCACATGACCTCGCCGGTCTCGACGATCTCGCTGTTGGCGGTGAGCTCGTCGTGCTCGACGTAGTGGATGGTCTTGAAGACGGTGAAGAGGGAGTCGTCGTAGCGCTCCAGCTTGGGCCGCTGGTGTGCCTGCACCGCGTCCTCCACGGCCAGCGGGTGCAGCCCGAACTCGCTGGCGATACCGGAGAATTCGGCCTCGGTCGGCTCGTGCAGCCCGATCCACACGAAGCCCCCGTCACGGCGCACCTGACGCATCGCCTCGTGCGGGGTCAGTGCCGTCGGCAGCTGGACGCGGGCCCCGTCGCGGTAGACGGCGCAGTCGACGACGGCCGAGGGCGTGCCGGGGTCACGCGTGGTGTCGTAGTCGGTGCTGCTGCTCTTGCGCAGCGAGACGCGGGAGGGTCGGACCACGGCACGCAGGTCGCGGATCATCGACATGGCGGGCTCCTTCGCGACAGGCAGCGGAAAGCCGCTTCAACGGATGGAACTGCCCGGAATGAGGACGTCCTGACTGCGGATGTTTGGCACGTCCACAAAGCGGGGAGCACCGCACCATTGCGGTAGCGGGTTTCGCTGCTGATACAGATCAAACAGATCAGGCAAAACGAGACGAAGTGCTCTTCCGACGATGAAGACGCGAGCGTGAGAGGCGGCGATCGGCCGAGGGCGGATCAGCTACATCAGTGGCCGGAAGAGCGAGTGGTACTACCAGGTCGACTTCGATCCATGACAGCCCCACCTCCTCCGGTCGGTCCCTCGTAAGGGACGAGCCATTCCCCGTAGGGGGAGTCTCACGGCGTCGGGACTCGATAGCGACGCTTCTGCGTGCTGCCCCGAACCACCGGCAAAGAGTATCAGCCGACCGAATAGTCAAGGCGCTGCTTTGCCCGGTACTGACGAGTTCTATGCTCGCGGCATGGCTGATGTTCTTCCCTTGGTCGAGGCCCGGTTGCGTACGGCGCTGGGCGAACCGGACGCGCGCGCCGCGGTCACCTTCCTCGGCACGGACCGCGTCGAGGTGCTGCGTTTCCAGGAGGGCGACATCGTCCGCTACGCCACGCTCGGCATGTCGGCGCAACCGATGGGCGACCCCACCGCGACGCTCGCCGACCCGGTCAAGGGGCCGCGCGCCGAGCTGGTCCTCTCGGTCCGCGCCGGACTCGCCGACACCGACAAGGTGCTCCGCCCGCTCGCCGTACTCGCCGCGTCCCCGCAGGTCGAGGGTGTGATCGTGGCCCCCGGCGCCTCCCTCGACGTCGGCGAACCCCTGTGGCCCGGCGCCCCGTTCACCTCGGTCCTGGTGGCCGAACCGGGTGGCCTGGTCGAGGATCTGGAACTCGACGAGCCCATGGACCCGGTCCAGTTCCTGCCGCTGCTGCCCATGACCCCGAACGAGGCCGCCTGGAAGCGCGTCCACGGTGCTCAGGCCCTCCAGGAGCGCTGGCTGACGAACGGGACGGACCTGCGGGATCCGTCCCGGAAGTCCGTCCCGCTGGAGTGACTGAGGTCACCAACCGGTGGCTGGAAAGCGTCAGTTGACGAAGACGGCCACGCTGTCCTCTGTGGCGTGCTTCGACTCCAGTTCCTCCGCTTCGTTAGTGAGCGCGTTCCGTCGTACGACGACCACGAGTGCGCCCAGGACGGCGGTCACCGCCGCCACCACGAACGGCATGTGGATGTCGCTCCACTCCTCGATCTTCGGCGCGAAGTAGGGCGCGGCAGCGGCCGCGAACCAGCGCACGAAGTTGTAGCCGGCGCTCGCCACCGGGCGCGGCGCGTCCGACACGCCGAGCGCCAGTTCCGTGTAGACGGTGTTGTTCACGCCGATGAACGCGCCGGAGAGGATCGTGCAGACGATCGCGACGGCGTGGCTGCCGTAGCCGAGGGCGAGCACGTCGACGGCGAGCAGGACGAGCGAGCCGCCGAGCACCTTCAGCGAACCGAACCGCCGCTGCAGACGCGGTGCCACGAGCACCGAGAACACGGCGAGCAGCACGCCCCAGGCGAAGAACACGGCACCCGACTTGTACGGGGTCATGTTCAGCACGAACGGCGTGAAGGCCAGCACGGTGAAGAACGTGTAGTTGTAGAAGAACGCCGAGGCGGCGGCGGAGGCGAGGCCGCCGTGGCCCAGTGCCTTGAGGGGGTCGAGCAGTGAGGTCTTGCGGGCCGGCCTGGGCTGCTCCTTCAGGAACACCGTGATGCACAGGAAGCCGACCGCCATCAGGAAGGCCGTGCCGAAGAACGGGTAGCGCCAGTTGGCGTCGCCGAGCAGCGCGCCCAGCAGCGGGCCGCACGCCATGCCCAGGCCGAGCGCCGACTCGTAGAGCAGGATCGCCGCGGCGCTCCCGCCCGCCGCCGCGCCGACGATGACGGCGAGGGCGGTCGAGACGAAGAGGGCGTTGCCGAGGCCCCAGCCCGCGCGGAAGCCGACGAGTTCGGCGACCGAGTTCGAGGTGCCCGCGAGGCCGGCGAAGACGACCACGAACGCGAGGCCGAGCAGCAGGGTCTTGCGGCCGCCGATGCGGCTGGAGACGAAACCGGTGACCAGCATCGCGACGGCGGTGATGAGGAAGTACGAGGTGAAGAGCAGGGAGACCTGGCTGGCGGTGGCGTCGAGGCCCTGGGCGATGGACGGCAGGATCGGGTCGACCAGTCCGATGCCCATGAAGGCGACGACGGAGGCACCGGCCGTGGCCCAGACCGCCTTGGGCTGTCGCAGGAGGCTGCCCGCTCCCGCGTCGAAGGCGTCCATGGTTTCTCCAATTCCGGCGAGGAGATGGTTGGTATATGCACATAGTAAGTTAGGGCAGCTAAATAATGCAAGCTACATCTAGTTGTCCCTGGTGGGGCGATCTGAAGGCGGTTCCGCCCGGACGGGTGATCGTCCTTGACGTGGGGGAGCAGGGGTAGGACCGTGGGGCCCTATGAGGGGCGAACCCAGTTGCCCGAAGTGTGGTGGCCGGGTCAGGGCTCCCGGACTCTTCGCCGACACCTGGCAGTGCGATGTGCACGGGACGGTGCATCCGCTCCAGCCGGTGATCCCGCCCAGCGTCGAGGCGCTCGACGTCGTGGTGCACCGCACACAGGTACCGGTCTGGATGCCGTGGCCACTGCCGGTCGGCTGGCTTTTCACGGGTGTCGGCTGCGCGGGCGACGACCGCAGCGGGGGTCGTGCGACGGCGGTGGCGTGCACGGGGCCCGGACCGCTGGGCGGTATCGGAGAACTGATCCTGGTCGCCGAGGAGCTCGGTGTGGGTCTCGGTGCGCGGTACGCCGGGATCGACGGGCCGGATCCGGGGCCGTACATGAACGTCGAGAAGCCACCACAGGCGAAGGTGCTGGCCGCCGGGCGGCCCACGCCGCTGTGGCATGTCTCCGGGGCGCCGGACGATCGGGCGGTCTTCGCGGGCGAGGCTCGCGGACTGTGGCTGTGGGCCGTGGTGTGGCCCGAGCAGTCGGGGCTGCTGATGTACGACGAGCTCGTGCTGACGGATCTGCGGGACGCGGGGGCCGAGGTGGAGCTGGTGCCCTGCGGAGCGTTGTCGCCGCGCTTGCTTGAGCCGTAGCGCCTACGGGGGTGGGGGCTTCGGTGCGTTGGCGGCTGCGGGTGCGTTGTGGTTGATCGCGCGGTTCCCCGCGCCCCTGGGTGGGTCTGTGTAAAGGTCTCTCATAGGTTTCGGGTGTGACTGGGGGGCTGTGAGTCCGGTTATCCTTTAGCGGTCCCTTGTGTTCCGTTGGTGTCTGGAGTTCGTGTCGTGCGCATTGATCTGCACACCCACTCCACGGCTTCCGATGGGACGGACACGCCTGCTGAGCTGGTGCGTAATGCCGCCGCGGCTGGGCTGGACGTGGTCGCGCTGACCGATCACGACACCACTCGCGGGTACGCCGAGGCGATCGCGGCGCTGCCGGAGGGGCTCACGCTCGTCACCGGGGCGGAGCTGTCCTGTCGTCTCGACGGCGTGTCCATGCACCTGCTGGCCTACCTCTTCGATCCCGAGGAGGCGGAGCTGCTCGCCGAGCGGGAGCTGGTGCGGGACGACCGGGTGCCGCGGGCGCGGGGCATGGTCGCCCGGCTCAACGAGCTGGGTGTGCCCGTCACCTGGGAGCAGGTGATGCGGATCGCCGGGGACGGGTCCGTCGGACGGCCGCATGTCGCCACCGCGCTCGTCGAACTCGGGGTCGTACCCACCGTGAGCGACGCCTTCACCCAGGACTGGCTCGCCGACGGCGGCCGGGCCCACGTGGAGAAGCACGAGACCGACCCCTTCGAGGCGATCCGGCTGGTCAAGGCCGCGGGCGGCGTCACCGTCTTCGCGCACCCGGGCGCCAGCAAGCGCGGGCACACGGTGCCGGAGTCCGCGATCGCCGAGTTGGCCGCGGCCGGGCTCGACGGTATCGAGGTCGACCACATGGACCACGACGACGAAACCCGGGCCGGGCTGCGCGGACTCGCCGCCGATCTGGGGCTGCTGGTCACCGGGTCCTCCGACTACCACGGCAGCCGCAAGACCGTCACGCTCGGCGAGTACCGGACCGACCCCGAGGTGTACGGCGAGATCATCCGGCGGGCCACCGGCGCGTTCCCGGTGCCGGGGACCGGCGGAGTCTGAGACTCGCTCTCACGTCCATCTGATCTCTCCCTTTCTCCTCGCAAGGCTCTCCTGTGTTCGACGCTGCCGTTTTCGGCTCCCTGTTCCTGACCCTCTTCGTCATCATGGATCCCCCCGGGATCACCCCGATCTTCCTGGCGCTGACCTCCGGCCGGCCCGCCAAGGTACAGAAGCGGATGGCCTTCCAGGCCGTCTGTGTCGCCGGCGGTGTCATCACCGTCTTCGGGCTCCTCGGGCACCAGATCCTCGACTACCTGCATGTCTCCGTCCCCGCGCTGATGATCGCGGGCGGACTGCTGCTTCTGCTGATCGCCCTGGACCTGCTGACCGGCAAGACCGACGAGCCGAAGCAGACCAAGGACGTCAATGTGGCGCTGGTGCCGCTGGGCATGCCGCTGCTCGCCGGGCCGGGCGCGATCGTGTCGGTCATCCTCGCCGTGCAGAAGGCCGACAGCGTCGCCACGCAGGTGTCGGTGTGGATGGCGATCCTCGCCATCCATGTCGTGCTGTGGGTGGTGATGCGGTACTCGCTGCTGATCATCCGGGTCATCAAGGACGGCGGCGTGGTCCTGGTGACACGGCTCGCGGGCATGATGCTCTCCGCGATCGCCGTGCAGCAGATCATCAACGGCATCACGCAGGTCATCCAGGCCAGCTGATCCCATGGCCGGACAGCGCAGAGCCCCCGCACGACATCGTTGCCGTACGGGGGCTCTGAAGCCTGGGTGTTACCGCGTATGTGTTACGAGGCCGAGGCCTCGGCCGGGCGGATCCAGAGTCGCTGGCCTATAGAGGCGGCCTGCTGAACGATCCGATTGACGGAGGCGGCGTCCACAACGGTGCTGTCCACGGGCGTGCCGTCGACGTCGTCGAGTCGCATGATTTCGAAGCGCATGGGCTTCTCCCTTCGTCTGGTCATCCTCCTGCGGAGAATTACTGCGTACACAGGTAGTCAACGGGGTGCGTGTTACAAACATTCCCTACGCTAAAGAAATTTTTCGAACAGCTAACTACTGACCGGTAAGCGACTCTCCGTCGTCCCATCGGGGACCGACCGGGACCGGTTGTGTTCGCAGCGTGACCGCCGGGACAATGGAAGCGATGAACGACGACCTCGCGGCACTCGCCGCCCGCATCGACCACACCAACGAGCTGCTGACACGCATGCTCGCCGAGGTGGCGAAGACACCCTCGACCCATGCGATCTTCGTCGACGCGGGGTATCTGTACGCGGCCGCGGGCCGCCTGGTCGCCGGGACCGAGGACCGCCGGGCCTTCGACCTGGACGCCGAGGGGCTGATCGAGGCGCTCATCGACCGGGCCCGCACGATCTTCGCGGACAGCAGGCTGCTGCGGGTCTACTGGTACGACGGCGCCCGGCGCCGCATCCACACCGCCGAGCAGCAGACGGTCGCCGAGCTCCCGGACGTCAAGGTACGGCTGGGCAATCTCAACGCCAACAACCAGCAGAAGGGTGTCGACTCACTGATCAGGTCCGATCTGGAGTCCCTCGCCCGGCACCGGGCGATCAGCGACGCGGCCCTGCTCGGCGGCGACGAGGACCTGGTCTCGGCGGTCGAGGCGGCCCAGGGGTACGGCGCCCGCGTCCACCTGTGGGGCATCGAGGCGCCCGAGGGCCGCAACCAGGCCGAGCCGCTGCTCTGGGAGGTCGACAGCCAGCGCGTCCTCGACCTCGACTTCTTCAAGCCGTACGTGTCACGGCGTACGTCCGCCTTCGACACCTCGGTGAACCGGCCCGGCCGTGAGGACGTCCGCTTCGTGGGCGCCCAGATCGCGGCGAAGTGGCTGGCGGCGCGGGGGCGGGAGTCGCTGGGGGAACTGCTGCCGGGGCACCCTTATCTGCCGGGGTCGGTGGACCAGGATCTGCTGGTGGAGGCGGAAGGGCTGCTGCAGTACTCCCTGCGGGGGCAGGTGGACCTGCGGCGGGCGCTGCGGGACGGGTTCTGGGAGCACCTGCAGAAGCAGTACTAACGGTTCTCGGCGGCCCGGCCCTGCTGGGGTGCGCGGGCGCTGTCCCAGAAGTCGGCGAGGGCGCGGGCCGTCTCCAGGGGGCGGTCCGTGTTGGGGGAGTGCTCGGCGCCGGGGATCACGGTCCTGCGGGCCCGCAGGCGGACGGCCATGTCGTCGAGCAGCGGCACCGGCCAGGTGTCGTCGTGCGAGCCGGACAGCACATGGAACGGCAGCGGTAGGGCGGCCAGTTCGGCCACCCGGTCCGGCTCGGCGGACAACTGGCGGCCGGTGGCGATGAGTTGGGCGGGCTTGGTGGCCATCCAGCGCCGGCGCAGATCCTCCCGGTCGTCGAGCCCGGAGTCCAGGGCGCCGCCGGTGTCGGTCTCCTCCGGCGGTTCCATGGCCTGGATCGCGTCCCACACGTCCGCCATGCCCATCACCGTCAGCGCGTCCCGGAGCAGCTTCACGCGCTGCTGCTGGGAGCCGGAGATCTGGGCGGGGCCCGAGGACATGAGGGTGAGGGAGTGGAAGGGGCCGGGGTCCAGGAGGACGGCGGCCCGCGCGATCTGGCCGCCGAGAGAGTGCCCGACGAGATGCACGGGCCCGCCGAGGGCCGCGGCCTGCGCGAGCACGTCCTTCGCCAACTCGTCCTGCGCGTACGCCGATTCGTCGTCCGCCGGACCGTCGGACTCGAACTGTCCCCGTCCGTCCACCGCGACCGTGCGGTACCCGCGTGCCGCGAGCGGCCCATGCAGCGGGTTGAAGTCCTCCTTGCTGCCGGTGAACCCGGGCAGCAGCAGAGCGGTTCCCCTGGGGGCGACGCCGTCCGCCACGGCCGCGTCGACGACGGCGAACTCACCGCGAGCGGTGCGCAGGGAGTGGGCGCGGGCGCCGGGGGGCGGGGCGAAGGTGGGGGGCCTGCTCATGCGACGAGGCTATCCGGCGGGGCGGGTGGAGGGCGGCAGTGGCTGTGTGAGGTGGGCCATGCGGGGCCCTGGCGGGGCGTGTGGCGGGCCGAGCGGCACGCCGTGGTTCATGTTGAGGCGGGTTCGTGGGCGGGGGCCATGTGGGTAGGTGAGCCGGGCTCGCTGCTCCGGAGGGGCCGGAAACGCCGACGGCCCGGCCCACGTGACGTGGGCCGGGCCGTCGGGTGAGCGGTCAGCTTTCCGCGGTCTCCGCGACCTTGCGGGTGCGGCGGCGCGGCTTGGTCTCCGGCTCCTCGGCGGCCTGCGCCGGGATGTCGGCGGCCGCGGCCGTCTTCCGCGTGCGAGCCGGCTTGGCCTCGGTGGCGGCGGCGGTCGACTTGCGGGCGCGTGTCGGCTTGGCCTCGGTCGTCTCCGTGGCGGCGGCCGTCTTGCGGGTGCGGCGCGGCTTTGTCTCCGCGCCCTCCGCCGTGTCCACGGCCGTCTCGGCGGCGGCTGCCACCTTGCGGGTGCGAGGCGGCTTGGCCTCGGTGACCTCCGGAGCCGCGGCGGCTTCGACGGTCTCGGCGACCTTGCGGGTGCGGCGGGTCCGGGGCTTGGCCTCCGTGGCCTCGGCGGTGTCGACCACGGCCTCGGCGGCCTCGGCGGCCTCGGCGACCTTGCGCGTACGGCGACGCGGCGCGGCGGCGGGGGCCTCGGCCGTGTCGACCGCGGTCTCGGCTGCGGCGGCGGCCTTGCGGGTGCGGCGCGGCTTGGCCTCCGTGCCCTCGGCCGTGTCCACCGCGGTCTCCGCGGCGGCAGCCGTCTTGCGCGTACGGCGCGGCTTGGTCTCCGGCTCCTCCGCGGCCTGCGCCGGGATCTCGGCGACCGGCGCGGCGGTCTCGGCGACCTTGCGGGTACGGCGGGTCCGGGGCTTGGCCTCGGCGGCCTCGGCCGTGTCGACCACGGTCTCGGCGGTGGCGGCCGTCTTCCGCGTGCGGCGCGGCTTGGTCTGCACGGCCTCGGCGGTGTCGACGGCGGCCTCGGGAGCGGTGGCGGCCTTGCGGGTGCGGCGCGGCTTGGTCTCCGTGCCCTCGGCCGTGTCCACCGCGGTCTCGGCGGCGGCAGCCGTCTTGCGCGTACGGCGGCGCGGCGCGGCGACGGGGGCCTCGGCCTCCGCGACCTCGACGACGGCCGGCGCCTCGACGGCGACCGTCTCCGCGGCCTTGCGGGTCCGGCGGCGGGGCTTCGTCTCGGTGGCCTCGGCGACGGGCGCCTCGGGCTCCTTGACCTCGGCCACGGTCTCCGGGACCTCGACGGTGACCGGCGCCTCGACGGCGGCGGTCTCCGACCTGCGGCTACGGCGGCGGCGCGGCTTGGTCTCCGCGGCCTCGGCCGTGTCGACCGCGACCTCCGCGGCCTCGGACGTCGTGGCCGTGGTCGGCACCGACTCCAGCGAGGCGGCTCCGTTGCGGGTGCGGCGACGGCGACGCGGGGTGCGGGACGCGGACGCGTCCTCGGTCACCGCGGTCTCCTCCGGCGCGGTCGTGCCCACCGGAGCGGCGGCCCCGTCCAGCGGTGTGCCGTTGCGGGTACGACGGCGACGCCGAGGCGTACGGGCCGGGCGCTCGCGCTCGGCGGAACGGGTCTCGTCCCGGCCACCGCGGCCACCTCGGTCGCCCCGGTCGGTGCGACCGCGGCCACCACGGCCACCGGTCTCACCCAGGTCCTCGACCTCCTCCGCGGCGAGGCCCGCGCGGGTGCGGTCGCCACGCGGCAGGACACCCTTGGTGCCCGCGGGGATGTTCATCTCCTCGTAGAAGTGCGGGGAGGTGGAGTACGTCTCCGGCGGGTCGTTGAAGTTGAGCTCCAGCGCCTTGTTGATGAGCTGCCAGCGCGGGATGTCGTCCCAGTCGACGAGGGTGATCGCGATGCCCTTGGCGCCCGCGCGGCCGGTACGGCCGATGCGGTGCAGGTACGTCTTCTCGTCCTCGGGGGTCTGGTAGTTGATGACGTGGGTCACGCCCTCGACGTCGATACCGCGGGCGGCGACGTCGGTGCAGACGAGGACGTCCACCTTGCCGTTGCGGAAGGCCCGCAGCGCCTGCTCACGCGCGCCCTGGCCGAGGTCGCCGTGGACGGCGCCGGAGGCGAAGCCGCGCTGCTGGAGCTGGTCGGCGAGATCGGCGGCCGTGCGCTTGGTACGGCAGAAGACCATGGCCAGTCCGCGGCCGTCGGACTGCAGTATCCGCGCGACCATCTCGGGCTTGTCCATGTTGTGCGCGCGGTAGACGAACTGCGCGGTGTTGCGCACCGTCTGGCCCTCGTCGTCCGGCGCGGTGGCGCGGATGTGCGTGGGCTGCGACATGTAGCGGCGTGCGAGACCGATGACCGCGCCCGGCATGGTCGCCGAGAACAGCATCGTCTGGCGGCGGGCCGGCAGCAGGTTGATGATCTTCTCGACGTCGGGCAGGAAGCCCAGGTCGAGCATCTCGTCGGCCTCGTCGAGGACGAGGGCCTTGATGTGCTTGAGGCTGAGCTTCTTCTGGCCCGCGAGGTCCAGCAGTCGGCCCGGGGTGCCGACGATCACGTCGACGCCCTTCTTGAGGGCCTCGACCTGCGGCTCGTACGCCCGGCCGCCGTAGATGGCGAGAACGCGTACGTTACGGACCTTGCCCGCGGTCAGCAGGTCGTTGGTGACCTGCTGGCACAGCTCGCGCGTGGGGACGACGACGAGGGCCTGCGGGGCGTCGGTGAGGTCCTCGGGCTTCGCGCGGCCGGCCTCGACATCCGCGGGGACGGTGACGCGCTCGAGGAGCGGGAGGCCGAAGCCCAGCGTCTTGCCGGTGCCGGTCTTGGCCTGGCCGATGACGTCCGAGCCCGAAAGGGCGACGGGGAGCGTCATCTCCTGGATGGGGAAGGGGGTGATGATGCCGACGGCCTCGAGGGCTTCGGCGGTCTCGGCAAGGATTCCGAGATCTCTGAACGTCGTAGTCAGGGTTTTGCCTCTTCTGTGTGCGCGGTGCGAGGCGAGCTCGGGGGTCGTCTAGGACCGTGCTGGGGACGTCGACTGCCTTACGGGGCTAGCCGTAATGGCACGGGACCTCTGCCGACGCTCAAGCGCTCGAACCGCTGAGGGTCCCTCCGGATGCCGTACGCACAGTGCCGTACGGCCAAGGAGAGCTGTCAGGTCGGAGCCGACCGGGGCCACCGACCGGGCATCCTCATACGTGCGGCCCGTCGAAATACGCGGTCCTCATAGACGTGCGTACTCAGCAGGCGCATTACCACCATACCCCGGAAACGCGCACATGCGATGGCCGATTTGGTCACGTAGTCGTCGTCACACTGCTTCACCAGGGACTTCCACCGCGCGGGGAGCGGGCTATTGTGCGCTTCATGACGACGCCTGACAACACCTCCGACGCTTCTCCCGAACCCACCGGAGTCGCCGCCCAGGACTGGGCGAAGGCCTCCGCCGAACCGCAGTACCGGGCCGCTGTCGTGGACCTGCTCGGCGCGCTCGCGTACGGGGAGCTGGCGGCGTTCGAGCGGCTCGCGGAGGACGCCAAGCTGGCGCCGACGCTCGCGGACAAGGCGGAGCTGGCCAAGATGGCGTCGGCGGAGTTCCACCACTACGAGAAGCTGCGCGACCGGCTGACCGAGATCGGTGCGGAGCCCACGGCGGCCATGGAGCCGTTCGTCGCCGCGCTGGACGGCTTCCACCGGCAGACGGCGCCCTCGGACTGGCTGGAGGGGCTCGTCAAGGCCTACGTGGGCGACTCGATCGCCAGTGACTTCTACCGGGAGGTCGCGGCACGGCTGGACTCGGACAGCCGTGAGCTGGTGCTGGCGGTACTGGACGACACCGGGCACGCCGGGTTCGCCGTGGAGAAGGTGCGGGCGGCCATCGACGCCGATCCTCGCGTGGGCGGACGTCTCGCTCTGTGGGCGCGGCGTCTCATGGGAGAGGCCCTGTCGCAGTCGCAGCGGGTCGTCGCGGACCGGGACGCGCTGTCGACGATGCTCGTGGGCGGGGTTGCCGACGGGTTCGATCTGGCCGAGGTCGGGCGGATGTTCTCGCGGATCACCGAGGCGCACACGAAGCGGATGGCCGCGCTGGGCTTGGCGGCCTAGCACTTCGCGGGGGGCGGCTCGGGTTGTTGCGCGACTGCCGGTTGTGAGGGCTGGTCGCGCATATCCCCGCGCCGCTGCCGGCCCTACGCCGGTGCCGACCTACGGCGGAGTCTTCCCGCGGGGCGCAGCAGGAGCGAGAGGGACGCGGCCGAGACGACCGCCGCGCCGATCAGATTCACCAGGATGCTGCCCGCGCCCAACGCGCTGTGCGTCACGAACGCGCCGAACAGGGCTCCGGCGATGCCCGTCGCCATGACCAGGGAGCGGGCCGGCAGGCGGTGGGCCAGCCGGTGCGCCGCCGCCGCGGCCAGGACGAGACCGAGCAACACGGAACCGAGTGCTTCCAGCAACATCATTCGGGGTCCCTCCCACACGGTCACGCTGCGCATTGCGGTCGTAGCCCGTCATACCCGTGACCTGCGGAATGCAACCCTCCTCTGTGGGTGACTTGTGCTCCATATGTGGGGAAAAAATCCTGCGGAGCCCTGTCCGTACGAACGAGAAGGGCCCGGCGACTTCAAGTCGCCGGGCCCTTCTCGTATGCGTCCGTCTACAGCGCGCCGAAGCCCACCTTGCGCGGGGCCGGCTCGCCGAGCTCCACGTAGGCCAGGCGTTCCGCCGGGACCAGGATCTTGCGGCCGTGCTCGTCCGTGAGGCTCAGCAGCTGCGACTTTCCGGCCAGTGCCTCGGCCACCACGCGCTCGACCTCCTCGGCACTCTGACCGCTCTCCAGAACGATCTCGCGGGGCGCGTGCTGCACGCCGATCTTGACCTCCACGGCTATGTCCCTCCGACGGTCAGTGAAGTGCGCGACCTTGCGCGCCGTACCCAGCACACATTAGCCCGGTGAGGGGACGTTCACGCTCCGCGCAAGAACGCCAGGAGCGAACAGCGGGCGGGAACAAAGTGTCGGGTCAGTGGTGATCGATGCCGTGCAGCGGGAAACCGGCGATCCCCCGCCACGCCAGGGACGTCAGCAGCTGCACCGCCTGATCGCGCGGCACACTGCGGTCGCTGTGCAGCCAGGAGCGGGCCACGACCTGCGCGAGACCGCCCAGGCCCGAGGCCAGCAGCATCGACTCCGCGCGCGAGAGGCCGGTGTCCTCGGCGATGACGTCGCAGATCGCCTCGGCGCACTCGTTCGTGACCTTGTCGACGCGCTCGCGCACGGCGGGCTCGTTGGTCAGGTCCGACTCGAAGACCAGACGGAACGCGCCGCCGTCGTCCTCGACGTACGCGAAATAGGCGTCCATGGTCGCCCGTACGCGCTGCTTGTTGTCGCTCGTCGAGGCGAGCGCGTGCCGGACGGACTGGATCAGGGACTCGCAGTGCTGGTCCAGCAGTGCGAGATACAGGTCGAGCTTGCCCGGGAAGTGCTGGTAGAGCACCGGCTTGCTGACCCCGGCCCGCTCGGCGATGTCGTCCATCGCGGCCGAGTGGTAGCCCTGCGCCACGAAGACTTCCTGTGCGGCGCCCAGCAACTGATTCCGTCGGGCACGGCGCGGCAGGCGCGTACCTCGAGGGCGTGCCGCCTCTGTCTGCTCGATGGCTGTCACGCCGCCTCCCAAAACTCGTCCACTCGCGGTGTGCGCCGCGCCGCCATCGTACTTTTCGGTAACCGTGGTGTGCGCGGTGCGAGCGCAGAATTTCACGTACCGGACGGCGGCGAAAGCCCCGCGAAGGTTTCAAAGGGGTACTTAGCGGGCAACGCCTGTCGCGCTCCCGCTCGGTGCTGGAGCCCGGGGCGTCACCGATAGTCCTCCTCGTCGATCTGGACGACGCGGGCCTGTTCGATGAGGTCGGCCTCGTCGGCCTGGCCTGTGTCGACGTCGGTCAGCGGGTCGTCGCGGTCCTGCGAGACGGCCTTCTGCTGCTCGGCGGCGTCACCCTCGGGCGCCTCGACGTCGAGTTCGACGTCACCGCCGCTGTCCTCGAAGGTGTCGGGGTCGCTGGGGTCGTAGGCCATTGCGGGCTCCCTTCCTAGAACGTCCCTGACCGATGCAGGGGGCCACATGCGGGTGCCCTGCGTACGAGCCTAGGAGACACACGATCTGGACGCTATGCGATGTGGGTGGACTCTGTGACGGCGAACACATGAACCACTGCGTGATCGTCTCGTAACATTGCCGCATGTCTTCGACCGAGTTGCCGTCCGTACCGGCCGCCAATGTGCTCCCGAAGGTGACGCCCGTCAGGGTGGCGGAAGGCGAGCGGCTCAGGTCGGTGGGGCTGCCGGGGATCACGCTGTCGGTCCGTTCGAGACCGCCCGCGCGCGAGGGTCTGCCGCCCGCGCTCTACGTCCACGGCCTCGGCGGTTCCTCGCAGAACTGGTCGGCGCTGATGCTGGAGCTCGAGGGCGTTCTCGACGGTGAGGCCGTCGACCTGCCCGGTTTCGGGGACTCGCCGCCACCGGACGACGGCGACTACTCGATCACCGCACACGCACGTGCGGTGATTCGTTTTCTGGACGCTTCCGGCCGCGGCCCGGTGCATCTCTTCGGCAACTCCCTCGGCGGCGCGGTCTCCACGCGCGTGGCCGCGGTCCGCCCCGACCTCGTGCGGACGCTGACGCTCGTCTCGCCGGCGCTCCCCGAGATCCGTGTGCAGCGCAGCGCGGTGCCCACCGCGCTCCTCGCGGTGCCGGGCGTGGCCGCGCTGTTCACCCGGCTCAGCCGCGACTGGACGGCCGAGCAGCGCGTCCGCGGCGTCACGGCGCTCTGCTACGGCGATCCCACGCGGGTCTCACCGGAGGGGTTCCGGCACGCCGTCGAGGAGATGGAGCGACGGCAGCAACTCCCGTACTTCTGGGACGCGATGACACGCTCCGCGCGCGGACTGGTCAACGCGTACACGCTCGGCGGCCAGCACGCACTGTGGCGCCAGGCCGAGCGGGTCCTCGCGCCGACCCTGCTCGTCTACGGCGGCCGCGACCAGCTCGTCGGCTTTCGCATGGCCCAGAAGGCGGCCCGGGCCTTCCGTGACTCCCGGCTGCTGACCCTGCCGGAGGCGGGGCATGTGGCGATGATGGAGTATCCGGACACGGTGTCCCGGGCGTTCCGGGAGCTCCTGGCGTACGCGGAGGGCTCCGACGGCGGGGGCGGGTCCGTGGGCGCGCCGGGTGGTGGGGTGCCTGTGGATGCCGGTGCGTCCGACAGTGCGGCCGAGACCGCGAGCGCGGGGAGCTGAGGGGCGGGGTGGGACGACACAGTCGCCGCCGCGGGCCCGCTCCCAAGAGCGACGCCGCGGACACAACCGCAAGACAAGAGGGCCGGGAGGCCGAGGCTGCTCCGCCGCGGCAGGGCGTGCGGGCGCCGGGCGGGCCCCCGGTGTACGGGGATCCGGTCTACCGGGAGGCCCCCCAGGGGGCTCGGCGGTTCCCGGACGGGGCGCCCGCGCAGGGGGCACCGAGGTCCGCCGACGGGACTCCGGCGCGGGGGGTGCCGCGGTTCGGGGGCGGGACGCCCGCGCGGGGGATTCCGCGCTCGGCTGACGGGACACCGGCTCGTGGTGTGCCGAGGCTCGCCGACGGTACGCCCGCGCAGGGTGTGCCGCGTCTTCCGGACGGCACTCCTTCGCGTGGCATGCCCCGACTCCCCGACGGCACCCCTGCCCACGGCACGCCCAGGTTTCCTGAGGGCACCCCCGCGCACGGCACCCCCCGGGTCCGTGGCGGTCACCCCGAGCAGCGTGAAGCAGGCGGTGCATGGGGTGAGTTGGGGGCGCACGGCATGGCCGGCGCGCCCGGTGTCGCGATACCGCGGCAGCGGCAGGCGCCTCCCGGAGGACCCCGGCAGTCAGGGGCGGGAAGTCCTCGGCAGGAGTATCTCGACGCCTTCGGGGACCAGGACGTCTTCGCGCCGCGCTCTCCTCGGGGACCGGCCGACCCGTACGCCTCCGTCACCGACTGGCGGACCGTGCCGCAGCCCCGTACCGATGTCGACGACGTCGACGACGAGCCGCCGACCGGTGAGCCCACGCGGCAGAAGGGCGGCAAGGGGCGGGCCTTCACCGGCATCGCGGCGGCCGCCGTCACCACCGTGCTGGCCATCGTCGTCGCGGGTCAGGTCGCCGACGGGCGGGACGACGACGGCGTACGGTCGCAGTCGGCCGCCGATCAGGCGCGGGACGGCCGGGATTCGGCCTCGCGCTCGGACGGGCGGCCGGCGCCGTCCTCGTCGGCGGGCGTGGCGACGCTGACGTACGAGCAGAAGATGGACAAGAGGTACGCGCTCGGCGCGAAGCTCGACGGGTCGGGGAAGTTCGACGCGGTCCAGGGCATCGACAAGGCGCCCGGTAAGGGCCAGAAGTTCACCTACCGGGTGGATGTCGAGCAGGGGCTCGGGCTGGACGGCGAACTGTTCGCCGAGGCCGTGCAGAAGACGCTCAACGACGACCGGAGCTGGGCGCACAACGGGGCCCGCACCTTCGAGCGCGTCTACTCCGGGAAGCCCGACTTCGTGATCACGCTCGCCAGTCCGGGGACGACCGCGGAGTGGTGTGCGAAGTCCGGTCTGGACACGACCGTGGACAACGTGTCCTGTGATTCGGCCTCCACCGAGCGCGTGATGATCAATGCCTTCCGGTGGGCTCAGGGGTCCCCGACCTACGGTGATCAAATTCACGCCTACCGGCAGATGCTGATCAATCACGAGGTCGGCCACCGGCTCGGCTACCACCACGTGACCTGCGACAAGAACGGCGAACTCGCCCCGGTCATGCAGCAGCAGACCAAGTTCCTGAACCACGACGGGATCACGTGCAAGGCCAACCCCTGGGCCTACCCCGGGAGTTGACGGGCGCCTCTTGTGCCGCGTTGACATGCGCAGAAAAGTCGTACATATTGCTGCGCATGTCGCCCCGTCACGCCTCCGTTCGCGCCGCCATCGAGCTGGCGCTCATCGGCGTGACCGCACTGTGCGTGGCCGATATTCACTGTCGCTGACGTCCGCCCTGAGGCGTTCGCGTCGCGATCCTTTTTCCTTCCCGTGACCTGGTCACGGTTTTTCGACGACCTGACGCCCGGGCAGACGTCTGTTCACTTTCGTCTCACCCCTTGTCTGTCTGTCTCACCATTCGAGAGGTCGTCTCCGATGCGTCATCCGTCCGTCATAGCGCGCCGCGTGGCCGCGGTGTCCGTAAGCCTGGTTCTGGCGGCGGGCGCCGCCGCCTGCGGGCCGGACGACAACGATGCCAAGGGCTCCGGTGGTGACTCCACGCCCCACAAGGGCGGCACCCTGACGGTCCTGAACTCCAACCCGCAGCAGGACTTCGACCCGGCCCGGCTCTACACCTCCGGCGGCGGCAACGTCCCGTCCCTGGTCTTCCGTACGCTCACCACCCGCAACCGTGAGAACGGCGAGGCCGGTGCCGAGGTCGTCCCGGACCTCGCGACCGACACCGGGCGCCCCAGCAAGGACGCGACCGTGTGGACGTACACCCTGAAGAAGGGGCTGAAGTACGAGGACGGCACCGCGATCACGTCCGCCGACATCAAGTACGGCATCGAGCGGTCCTTCGCCCCCGAGCTCTCCGGTGGCGCCCCCTATCTGCGGGACTGGCTGGTCGGTGCCGCCGACTACCAGGGGCCGTACAAGGACAAGGGCGGGCTCGACGCGATCGAGACGCCGGACGAGCGGACCATCGTCTTCCATCTGAACAAGCCCGAGGGCGAGTTCCCGTACCTGGCCACACAGACCCAGTTCACGCCGGTGCCCAAGGCCAAGGACACCGGGACGAAGTACGAGGAGCACCCGGTCTCGTCCGGCCCGTACAAGGTCGTCAAGAACGAGAACGACGGTGAGCACCTCGTTCTGGAGCGCAACACGTACTGGTCCGCCTCGACGGACGCCGAGCGCAAGGCCTACCCGGACAGGGTCGACGTACGGTCCGGGCTCGACTCCTCCGTGATCAACCAGCGGCTGTCCGCGTCCCAGGGGGCGGACTCGACCGCGGTCACCACGGACACCAACCTCGGGCCGGCCGAGCTCGCCAAGGTGACGGGCGACAAGGAGCTGGCCGCGCGCGTCGGCACCGGTCACTTCGGCTACACGAACTACATAGCGTTCAACCCGACGGTCAAGCCGTTCGACAACCCCAAGGTGCGGCAGGCGATCTCGTACGCCATCGACCGGTCGTCCGTGGTGAACGCGGCGGGCGGTTCGTCCCTCGCCGAGCCCGCGACCACCTACCTGCCGAACCAGAAGTCCTTCGGCTACGAGCCCTACGATCTGTTCCCGGCGGGTGACGCCGGCGACGCGGCGAAGGCCAAGGAGCTGCTGAAGGAGGCCGGTCACGCGAACGGGCTGACCATCACGCTGACCCACTCCAACGCCAAGGACTTCGAGACCAGCCCGGAGATCGCGACCGCGATCCAGGACGCGCTCAAGAAGGCCGGCATCACGGTCAAGCTGCAGGGTCTGGAGGACAACGACTACTCCGACAAGATCCACAACGTGAAGACGGAGCCCGGCTTCTTCCTCGCCCACTGGGGTGCGGACTGGCCGTCCGGCGGTCCCTTCCTCGCCCCGATCTTCGACGGCCGACAGATCGTGAAGGACGGCGCGAACTTCAACACGGGCCTGTTGAACGACAAGTCGGTCAATGCCGAGATTGACTCGATCAACAAGTTGACCGACCTTGACGCTGCCGCCAAGCGGTGGGGCGCGCTGGACAAGAAGATCGGCGAGCAGGCGCTGACCGTGCCGCTGTTCCACCCCGTCTACAAGCGTCTGGTGGGCAAGGACATCAAGAACGTCGTGATCAGCGACTGGACCGGGGTGCTGGACATCTCGCAGGTCGCGGTGAAGTAGCGCCGTGAGCGAGGCACTTGTCGCCACCCAGGCCCCCGAGGCGTCCGTCTCGGGGGCCTCGGGGGCCCGTCAGTTCTGGCGGCGGCTGCGGACGCAGCGCGCCGCCCTCGTCGCGGCGGCCGTCGTCGCGCTGCTCGTCCTGGTCGCGCTCGCGGCGCCGCTGCTGACCGCCCTCGAGGGCCAGGACCCGACCACCTACCACCCTTCGCTGGTCGACTCCGCGCGCGGTGGCGTGCCCGTCGGCTCCTTCGGGGGCATCAGCGGCGACCACTGGCTCGGCGTCGAACCGCAGACCGGGCGCGACATGTTCGCGCGGCTCGTCTACGGCGCTCGTGTCTCCCTGGGGGTCGCGCTGGCCGCGACCGTCGTGCAGGTGTTGATCGGCGTCCTGGTGGGCGTGACGTCCGCACTCGGCAGTCAATGGGTTGATCAACTGTTGAGCCGGCTCACCGACATCATCGTCGCCCTGCCCCTCATGATCATGGCACTGGCCCTGCTCGCGATCGTGCCGTCGGACTTCCCGCGGCCCGTCCTGGTCGCCCTCGTCATCGGCCTCATCGCCTGGGGCAACATCGCGAAGATCACGCGCGCGCAGACCCTCACCCTCAAAGGGCTCGACTATGTCTCCGCGGCCCGGCTCAGCGGCTGGAGCACCTGGCGGATCGCCCGCCGCGAGCTCCTTCCCGGCCTCGCCGCGCCGGTCATCACCTACGCGGCGCTCCTCGTCCCGATCAACATCACCGTCGAGGCGGCGCTGTCCTTCCTCGGTGTCGGAGTGAAACCCCCGACGCCGTCGTGGGGACAGATGCTGACCGCCGCCGACGTCTGGTACCAGGCGGCCCCGCAGTACCTGCTGCTGCCCGCGGGCGCGCTCTTCGTGACCGTGCTGGCCCTCACCGTCCTCGGTGACGGCGTCCGCACGGCGCTCGACCCGCGCGCGGCCTCTCGTCTGCGCGTCGGAACGGGCCGCAAGAGGGAGGCCAAGGCATGAGCGGCTTCACCGGCTTCGTGCTGCGCCGCCTCCTCGGCGCCCTGGTCACCCTGCTCGCCATCTCGGTGATCGTCTACGTCGTCTTCTACGTCACCCCCGGCAACGTCGCCCAGATCACCTGCGGCCCGCGCTGCTCGCCCGCCCAGGTGCAGCAGGTCGCCGGCCAACTGCACCTGAACGACCCGCTCTACACGCAGTACTGGCACTTCCTGCAGGGCCTCGTCGCCGGCCAGGACTACTCGACCGGCACCTCCGTGGAGCACTGCTCTGCGCCCTGCCTCGGGCTGTCGTACCAGAGCGACCAGCAGGTCACCCAGCTGATCCTGGCCAAGCTGCCGGTCAGCCTGTCGCTGGTGTTCGGCGCGATGGTGCTCTGGCTGATCCTCGGCGTCGGCACCGGCGTGCTGTCCGCGTGGCGGCGCGGCCGGCTCACCGAGCGCGTCCTGACCGGCATCACGCTCGCGGGTGTGGCCACGCCGGTCTTCGTCATCGGCCTGGTCCTGATGATCGTGGTCTGCGGGCAGCTGCAACTGCTGCCGTTCCCGCAGTACGTGAAACTCACCGACGACCCCGAACAGTGGGCGTGGAACCTGCTGCTGCCCTGGCTGTCGCTGGCCCTCATCGAGGCGGCCGCGTTCGCCCGCCTCACGCGCGCGTCGATGCTGGAGACGCTCGCCGAGGACCACATCCGCACCTTCCGCGCGTACGGCGTGGGGGAGCGGTCGATCATCGGGCGGCACGCGTTGCGCGGGGCGCTCGCGCCGGTCATCGCGCTCAACGCCAACAACTTCGGCGGCGCGGTCGGCGGCGCGGTGCTCACCGAGACGCTGTTCGGACTGCCGGGCATCGGTCAGGAGCTCGTCCACGCCGTCAAGGTGGTCGACCTGCCGGTCGTGGTCGGCATGGTCCTGGTCGTCGGCTTCTTCGTGGTCCTCGCCAACGCCCTCGCGGACGTGCTGTACGCGGTGGCCGACCGAAGGGTGGTGCTCGCATGAGTCTGGTGGACGTCAGGGACCTGACGGTGGAGTTCGGCGAGCTGCGGGCCGTCGACGGACTCTCCTTCCGCCTGGAGAAGGGCGCCGCCCTCGCCCTGGTGGGTGAGTCCGGCTCCGGCAAGTCCACGGTCGCCTCCGCGCTGCTGGGGCTGCATCGCGGCACGGGCGCGAAGGTCGGCGGTGCGATCGAGGTCGCCGGCATCGACGTAGCGGCGGCGTCGGACGAGGCGCTGCGGCGGCTGCGGGGCGGGAAGGCCGCGATGGTCTTCCAGGACCCGCTGTCGTCCCTCGACCCGTACTACGCGATCGGCGACCAGATCGCCGAGGTGTACCGCGTGCACGCGCGCGTGTCGCGCCGAGCCGCACGCGCGCGTGGGGTGGAGGTGCTGGACCGGGTGGGAATCGCGGACGCACCGCGCCGGTCCCGGTCCCGTCCGCACGAGTTCAGCGGCGGCATGCGCCAGCGCGCGCTCATCGCCATGGCACTGGCCTGCGAGCCGGACCTCCTGATCGCCGACGAGCCGACCACCGCCCTCGACGTCACCGTCCAGGCCCAGATCCTCGACCTGCTGCACACGCTGCGCGAGGAGACCGGCATGGGGCTGCTGCTCGTCACGCACGACGTGGGCGTGGCTGCCGAGAGCGTCGACGAGGTGCTGGTGATGCGGCACGGGCGCGTGGTCGAGCACGGAGCGGTGAGCGATGTGCTGGGGAAGCCGTCGCAGGCGTACACGCGGGAGCTGCTGGGGGCGGTGCCGCGGGTGGATGCGCGGCGGCGCGCGGCGGCCGGAGTACCGGCTGCGAGGGCGGGCTCGACCACAGCCGGCGTGCCGTCTCCCGGGGGTTCCGCGGAGCCGTCGAGCGTGCCGGGCCCCGCCTCGGGCGGGTCCTCGCCGAAGGTTGCCGGGCCGCCCTCGGGGGCGCTGTCGAAGCCCGCCTCCGAGGCGACTGCGCGGCCCACCGACGTCGTCCTCGAAGCGCGCGGCCTCCGCCGTGAGTTCGGCCGCGGCAAGCGGGCGTTCGTCGCCGTGGACGACGTGTCGCTGACGATCCGCCGCGGGGAGACCCTCGGCATCGTCGGGGAGAGCGGCAGCGGCAAGACGACGCTCGGGCGCATGCTGGTCGGGCTGCTGGAGCCGACGGCGGGGGAGATCGAGCCGGGCGGCGGGGTGCGCCCGGACGTGCAGATGGTCTTCCAGGATCCCGTCTCCTCCCTCAACCCCCGCCGCAGCGTGGGCGAGTCGATCGCCGACCCGCTCCGCGCGCGGGGCGAGAAGGACGAGACACGCATCAAGGGGCGTGTGAGGGAGCTGCTGGAGCGCGTGGGGCTCGAGGGGGCGCACTACGACCGCTATCCGCACGAGTTCAGCGGCGGACAGCGCCAGCGCGTGGGCATCGCGCGGGCGCTCGCGGCCGACCCGCGCGTCATCGTGTGCGACGAACCGGTCTCCGCGCTCGACGTGACGACCCAGGCCCAGGTGGTCGCCCTGCTCGGCGAGTTGCAGCGCGAACTCGGGCTCGCGCTCGTCTTCGTCGCCCACGACCTCGCCGTGGTACGGCAGGTCAGCGACCGGGTCGCGGTGATGCGCCGCGGCCGGATCGTCGAGTCGGGGCCCGCCGACGAGGTGTACGACAACCCCCGGGACCCGTACACCAAGCAGCTCCTGGCCGCCGTACCGGCGCTCGATCCCGAGGTGGCCGCGCGGCGCAGAGCGGCACGGAGAGAACTGGCCGCTGCCTGACGTAACGTAACTGCTTGATCTCTTAGCGCGATCGAACGCGGCCCGCACGGGAAAGTTACGACCGTTCACCCCTTCTGGTGGCGCGATGGACAACCGTCCGTCGCGCCACCGTCATGTCCGCATACGTTCGTCCCGCTGCGAGCCGCCGGACCAACGGCGGCTCCCCATACGGGAGATCGGGGGTGCGCTCGTGCGCATCGGACTGCTTACGGAGGGTGGCTATCCGTATGTGAGCGGTGACGCCAGGCTCTGGTGCGACCGGCTCGTGCGCGGGCTCGGGCAGCACGAGTTCGACATCTACGCGCTCAGCCGCAGCGAGCGCCAGGAGGACGAGGGCTGGGTCCCGCTTCCCCCGCAGGTCAGCCGAGTGCGTACGGCACCCCTGTGGACGGCCGAGGACGACGGCGTGGGGTACGGCCGTCGTGCGCGCCGGCGGTTCGCGGAGTGCTACGGCGAGTTGGCGGCCGTCCTCTGCGTCGGCCCCTCCGAGGAGCCGTCGGCCCTTGAGGCGGACCGTTTCGCCAGCGCGCTGTACGGTCTCGCCGAACTGGCCCGCGACGAGGGCGGGCTGGTGGGGGCGCTGCGCTCCGAAGCCGCCGTACGCGCCCTCGAACACGCCTGTCGTGCGCCGGGCGCCGCACGCACGGCCCGCGAGGCGCGCGTACCCGATCTGCTCGCCGTGGCCGCCCACCTGGAACGCGCGCTGCGCCCCCTGTCCCTCGACTGGTACGGGGACGACGGGCTCGGCTCGGTCGACCTGTGCCACGCGGCCTCCGGCGGCCCGGCCGCGCTGCCCGGACTGCTCGCCCGCCACTTCTCCGACGTCCCCCTGCTGGTGACCGAGTACGGGGTGCGGTTGCGGACGCACTACCTGTCCGCCACGGAGGCCTCGCCGTCGGTGCGGTCGCTGCTCGCCGCCTTCCACGGCCGGCTCGCCGCCGAGATCTACGGCCGCGCCGCGCTCGTCACCCCCGGCAACACACACGCCCGCCGCTGGCAGGAGCGCTGCGGTGCCGACCGGGGCAAGATCCGCACGGTCTATCCGGGCATGGACGCCGCCCGCTTCGCGGAGGTCGGCGAGTCCCCGGAGTGCACGGACCCCGACACCCTGGTCTGGGTCGGCCGCATCGAACCGACCAAGGACCTCATCTCCCTCCTGCACGCCTTCGCGGAGATCCGCAAGGAGGAGCCGAAGACCCGGCTGCGGATCATCGGAGCGCCGGCCGGTCCCGAGGGCACGGACTACCTGGGCCACTGCAAGGCGCTGGCCGCGCAGCTCTTCCCGGACGAGGCGGACGGTCTGCACGCCGTCGGCGACAACCCGGTCTCCTTCGGGGAGATCGGCGGCCCGGAGGTGCCGGCCCTCGCCGACGCGTACGCCTCGGGCGCCGTGACCGTCCTGTCCAGTGTCGTCGAGGGCTTCCCGATCAGCCTGGTGGAGGCCATGTTCTGCGGCCGCGCGACCGTGTCCACGGACGTGGGCGCGGTGGTGGAGGCCATCGGCGGCACCGGACTCGTCGTCCCCCCGCGCAATCCGCGGGCGCTCGCCGAGGCGTGCGTGACCCTGTTGCGCGACCCCGAGCGCCGTGCGCGCCTGGGCGCCGCGGCCCGCGCGCGGGCGCTCGAGCTGTTCACCGTCGAACAGAACATCACGGCATTTCACGGCATTTACCTGGAGATCGTCTCGCGGCACCCGGTCCGCCGGGTCGTCCTCGACACCACCGGAGAACCGCTGCCGTTCGCCGTCCCCGCCGAGGCCCACATGCCCGGCCGCTGGACAGACTCCGGGGCACGGGTCGTGGCCCGCGGCGGCCCCGGCTGGGCGGAAGGCCCTCCGGTGCGCGCCAACACCCCGCTGCCCGCCACGGAGGGAGCGCGATGAGCGACCTCGGCGAACTGGACCGTCCCGGCACTCCGGCCAGCCCCGGCCCGTGGGACGCACGCTCGCAGGACTGGCTGGTGGGGGACGGCGACGACGGCGATGGCGCCGAGGTCGACGGCACCGAAACCGTCGTAGCCGCCGCGGACGCGGACAGCACGACCCCCCGCGCCCCCGAGGCGACCCCGGCCCGCAGCCGGCCCCCCGCACCCCGCCGCACCGCCGGGGACCCCGTGAAGGCCCTGATCCACCGTCATCGCGAGCTGTGCGAACGGGCCGTGGATCCCTTGGAGATCGCGGCAGGCCTGGAGGCACACGGCGTCACCGACCGCACCGCGACCCGCTTCCGCCACCGGGACGTCTTCTCCCTCGCGGAGGAGATGTACGCGCGCGTGTCGAGAGACGGCGAACCCGCCGCACCCGCCGCCCCCTCCGACGCCCCCCGAGCAAGCGCCGACTGGATCCTGCTCACCCTTCTGCCGGGCGCACTGTGCGCCGCGACGGTGGCCGGACTCCGCCTCACCGACGGTCAGCCCCGTCTGGCCGTGGCCCTCGTGGGCACGCTCGCCGTGGCGCTGGCGCTGCGCGCGGCACTCACCCGCGGCCCCCTGAGCACCACCCACCACTCACCACCCCGCACCCTCACCCTGACCTGCTGGCTGATCGCCTACGCCCTCCTGGGCGACGGCCTCCTCCAGGCGGCCGTCACCGGCGGACCCGACGCCCTCCCCACCGGCGCCCCCGACGGCCCCTGGCCGCTGACGACCGCCCCCGTCCTGGCCCTCACGCTGTCCTGCGCCCCCGCGGCCTGGACCGCCCACCTCTTCACGGCCCGAGCCCGCCGCAAACTCACGCTCAGCCGGGGCCTGGAGGACTTCACCGCCTCCGTACTGCCGCTGCTGTTCGGCGTGTTCGCCCTGTACCTGTGCGCCCTGACGGCCCTGCTGATCCCGATCTCGGCAGTCCTGGGCGAACCCGCCCGCTACGCCCACACCCTCACCCTGGGCGCCCTCCTCTTCCTTTCCCGTCTCCTCACCACCCACGGCTTCACCCACGCCCCGGCACTCGTCCTGACCGCCACGGCCCTGACGGAACTGACCGCCATCGCCTCGGTCTTCACCGCCCGCCTCCCGGGCTGCGACTTCCTGGGCGCTCCGATCGAGACCCTCGCCGAGGCATGGGGCCCGGGCGGCGTCCCGGCGCTCGCCTGCGCGGCGGGAGCGCTCACCCTCCTGCTGCACGCGACCCGCAGGCTGACGAGGGCCTCGGCCCACGCCCCCACGGACCAGCAGTGGTGAGCCAACGGGGCGCGAACCCCACGACGCACGACGCAGCGGTACGGCGCCCCGCGCGCCCCCACTCACCCCAGCAGGCCGGCGCAGGCATCTCGCCCCTTTGCCGGCGGCACACCGTTCTGACAGGAGAGCACCACATGAACACCTCCCGACCCGAAGACCCGGCGACGGGAGCCGCGCGATGAGGGTCCTGATGATCGGAGCCAACGGCTACCTCGGCCGCTTCGTCGCCGACCGCCTGCTCGCCGACCCGGCCGTCCAGCTCACCGCCCTCGGCCGCGGCGACGACGCCGACGTCCGCTTCGACCTCGCGTCCGGCAGCCCCGGAGCACTCACCCGCTTCCTCGACGCGGTCCACCCCGGCGTGGTCATCAACTGCGCCGGCGCCACCCGCGGCGGTGCCCGTGAACTCGCCCGCCACAACACCGTCGCCGTGGCCACCGTCTGCGAGGCCCTGCGGCGCAGCGGCTGCGGGGCACGGCTGGTCCAGATCGGCTGCGGCGCCGAGTACGGCCCGAGCCAGCCCGGCTCCTCCACCGCCGAGGACGCCGTCCCCCGCCCCGGCGGCCCGTACGGCGTCAGCAAACTCGCCGCCACCGAACTGGTCCTGGGCTCCGGACTGGACGCGGTCGTGCTCCGCGTCTTCTCACCGGCGGGCCCCGGCACCCCCGCGGGATCCCCGCTCGGCCGCCTCGCCGAGGCCATGCGCCGCGCCATGCAGTCCGGTGACGGCGAACTCAAGCTCGGCGGCCTGGGCGCCCAACGGGACTTCATCGATGTCCGCGACGTCGCCCGCGCCGTCCACGCCGCCAGCCTCTCCGCCGCGCAGGGCGTCATCAACATCGGCTCCGGCCGTGCCGTCCGCCTCCGTGACGCCGCCGCCGTCCTGGCCCGCGTGGCCGGATACGGGGGCGCCCTCCACGAACTCGACGGACCTCCCGGCCCGCTCCGGGCATCCATCGGCCACCCCCGCTCCGAACCGGACCATGCCGCTCCGGCCGCGTACCCGTACCCGGACGGCTGCGGCAGCTGGCAGCAGGCCGATGTGCGCACCGCACGCGACCGGCTCGGCTGGCGCCCCCGGATCAACCTCGAAGAGTCCCTCGCCGACATCTGGATGGAGGCGGCATGCCGCATCTGACCAGCACGAAGAAGGCCGCGTCCGGTACCGGACTCCATACGGGCGTCGGTGTCCCCGGCTTCGCCCACCCCCTCGTCGCCCCCGCCGAATGGGCCGAGCTCACCCGCCCCGGCACCCCCGTGCACTGGGTCGTCCTCAATGTCGCCGACGGTCCCGGCAGCCGCCCCGACCCGCACTGTCTGGAGGCGGCCGGCCGGCTGCGCAACGCGGGCGTCCGGGTCCTCGGCCACATCGACGCGACCTACGGAGCGCGGAGCTTCGGCGAGATGATCTCCGACGCGCACCGCTACATCGACTGGTACAAGGCCGACGGCTTCCTCCTCGACCGCTGCCCGACCGAGCGCGCCGCGCTCCCCGAGATCCGCCGCACGGTCACCACGCTCCGCGCGATCCGCGACGACGCCCATGTCGTCCTCGGCCACGGCACCCATCCGCACCCCGGCTACGCGGAGAGCGCCGACCAGTTGGTCACCTTCTCCGGCCCGTGGAGCGACTACCGCTGGTCGCAGGTGGCCGAGTGGACCGCCGACCATCCGCCCGAGCGCTTCTGCCATCTCGTCCACGGGGTGCCGGGCGGCCATCTCGACGAGGCGCTGCGCATCGCCCGTTGGCAGGGTGCCTCGACCATCTACTTCACGGACCGCACGGACCGGGGCGGCCGGATCGATCCCTGGGAGGCCATGCCCGGCTACTGGGACGAAATCGTCTCGCGGATCGGAACAGGTGTCTCGGAATGAAGAAGGCCATGGCAGTGTTACGGGGAGAACAACCGTAGTGATTGACCGACCAACGGAGTCCCCGTGTCGCTGCCACCCCTGGTCGAGCCCGCTTCCGAGCTCACCGTAGACGAGGTCCGCAGGTACTCCCGCCACCTGATCATCCCCGACGTGGGGATGGACGGGCAGAAGCGGCTGAAGAACGCCAAGGTGCTGTGTGTGGGCGCCGGCGGCCTGGGCTCGCCGGCGCTGATGTACCTGGCCGCGGCGGGCGTGGGCACGATCGGCATCGTGGAGTTCGACGAGGTCGACGAGTCGAACCTGCAGCGCCAGATCATCCACAGCCAGGCCGACATCGGCCGCTCCAAGGCCGAGTCCGCGCGCGACTCCGTCCTCGGCATCAACCCGTACGTGAACGTGATCCTCCACGAAGAGCGGCTCGAGGCCGAGAACGTGATGGACATCTTCAGCCAGTACGACCTGATCGTCGACGGCACCGACAACTTCGCGACCCGCTACCTCGTCAACGACGCGGCCGTGCTGCTGAACAAGCCGTACGTATGGGGCTCGATCTACCGCTTCGACGGCCAGGCCTCGGTCTTCTGGGCCGAGCACGGCCCGTGCTACCGCTGCCTCTACCCGGAGCCCCCGCCCCCGGGCATGGTCCCCTCCTGCGCCGAGGGCGGCGTCCTGGGCGTGCTGTGCGCGTCCATCGGCTCCATCCAGGTCAACGAGGCCATCAAGCTCCTCGCGGGCATCGGCGAGCCGCTCGTCGGCCGCCTGATGATCTACGACGCCCTGGAGATGCAGTACCGCCAGGTCAAGGTCCGCAAGGACCCGAACTGCGCGGTCTGCGGCGAGAACCCGACCGTCACCGAGCTCATCGACTACGAGGCCTTCTGCGGCGTCGTCTCCGAGGAGGCCCAGGAGGCGGCCGCCGGCTCGACGATCACTCCCAAGCAGCTCAAGGAGTGGATCGACGACGGCGAGAACATCGAGATCATCGACGTCCGCGAGATCAACGAGTACGAGATCGTCTCCATCCCGGGCGCCAAGCTGATCCCGAAGAACGAGTTCCTCATGGGTACCGCCCTGGAGAGCCTCCCGCAGGACAAGAAGATCGTCCTGCACTGCAAGACGGGTGTCCGCAGTGCGGAAGTCCTCGCCGTGCTGAAGTCCGCGGGCTTCGCGGACGCCGTGCACGTCGGCGGCGGCGTGATCGGCTGGGTCCACCAGATCGAGCCCGACAAGCCGGTGTACTGACCGGATCTGCTGCGATCGGCGGGGGTTCCACGCACCACGGGTGCGGGGAACCCCCGCCGTCGTCATGAGCAGACCTTGCCGTCCTTGGGCACCGTGCCCTTGAGCAGATAAGCGTTCACCGTGGAGTCGACGCAGTCGCTCCCGCTGCCGTACGCCCCGTGGCCCTCGCCCTTCCAGGTGAGCACCACACCGACGTCCTTGCCCAGCTCGTCCGCCATCTTCCGGGCGCCCTCGTAGGGCGTCGCCGGGTCGCCGGTGTTGCCGACCACGAGGACCGGCGGCGCACCGGGAGCGCTCACCTCCGGGGTGTCCCACTGTCCGGTCACCGGCCAGTCGTGGCACCAGCCGGCCGTGTCCCAGCCCAGGAAGGCACCGAAGACGGGCGAGAGCTTCTCGAACGTCGGCAGCAGCTTCTTCGTCTCCGCGGCGGTCGGCCGCTGCTTGTCGTCCAAGCACGATATGACCCGCTGCGAGTGGGTCGTCGTGCCGTAGTGTCCCGCGGTGTCCCGCTCGTTGTAACCGTCGGCGAGCGTCAGCAGCTCCGAACCGTCGCCCTGTTCCGCGGCCTTCAGCGCACTGGTCAGGGTGGGCCAGCTGGACTTGCTGTACAGGGGAAGCACGATGCCCGTGACCGCGAGCGTCTGCGTCAGCTTCCGGTCGGAGCCGGTCGGCAGCGGGTTCGCGTCGAGCTTCTTCAGCAGGTCGGCGATCTTCCGCGTGCCCTGCTCGGGGGCCTGGCCGGTCGACTTCAGATAGTCGTCGAGCGCCCGCTGGAAGCCCCGGGTCTGGTTCTCCGCGTGGCCCACCGTGTCGGCGCTCGGGTCGACGACCGCGTCGAGGATCAGCCGCCCGACCTTCTTCGGGAACAGGTGGGCGTAGACGCCGCCGAGTTCGGTGCCGTAGGAGATGCCGAAGTAGTGCATCTTCGTGTCGCCCAGCACCTGGCGCATGAGGTCCATGTCGCGGGCGGTGTCGGTGGTCGAGACGTGCGCCAGGAGCGCCCCGGCGGCCTTCTGGCAGCCCTTGCCGAAGGTGGTGGCGTCCTTGAAGTACGCCGCTTCCTCAGCCGCGGTGTCCGGCGTCGCGTCCACGCTCTCGGCGGACTGGATCTCCTTGTCGCCGCGACAGCGGACGCCCTCGCTGGCGGCGACCCCGCGCGGGTCCCAGCTCACCAGGTCGTACCGCTCGCGGAGCGTGGAGACCGTCGCGCCGTACAGCGGCATCATGGACACGCCCGAGCCGCCCGGGCCGCCGAAGTTGAACAGCAGCGAGCCGATGCGCTCGCCGCTGTCGCCGCGGGCCTTGGCGCGGATCAGCGCCAGACCGATCGTCCTGCCCTCCGGCTTCGCCCAGTCCAGCGGCGCCTTGAGCGTCGCGCACTGCCATTCGCTGCTCGGCGCGGGGGAGTCCGCCGTGCCCTTGCAGCCCTTCCAGTCGAGTTTCTGAGAGGTCAGCGAGGACGGCAGCGCGGCGGCCGCCTCGGTGTCGGAGGCACCCGACGACGGAGTGGACGTGTTCGTGCCCTCGTCGTTCTTGCCGTCGTCGGACGAGCCGCCGCTGCAGCCCCCCGCCAGCAGTGCCGCGGCGGCGGCCAGGGCCGTCCACCGTACGAAACGCGTCATCGCAGTCCCCCCATGCAGGCCGTCCGCACTGTGCCGCGGATGGCGGTCCTGCCATGGTAGGCGGCCCGCATCACAGCTGCGCGTGCCTGTGGATAACGCTCTGACCTGCTGATTTTCCGGAATCCTCGGGTCAGGAGCAGATCGTCCCGGCCGCCGGTACCTTCCCGTCCAGCAGATAGCCGTTCACCGCGCCGTGCACACACGTGTTCTCGCTGCCGTACGCGCCGTGCCCCTGCCCCTTGTACGTCAGCTCCACGCCCACGCCCTTGCCCAGCGCGTCCACCATCTTCCGTGCCCCCTCGTACGGTGTGGCCGGGTCGCCGGTGTTCCCGATGACAAGGATCGGCGCCGAGCCGGCCGCACTCACGTCCGGGTGCTCGGCGGCGCCCGCGACGGCCCAGTCGGTGCAGCTGACCATGCCCCATGCCAGGTAGTCGCCGAAGACGGGGGAGACGGACCGGAACTCCGGCAGCTTCCGCTCCACGTAGTCCTCGGTGTAACGGGGCTTGTCGTCGGCGCAGTTGATGGCGATGTTGGCCGCGCTGAGATTGCTGTACTCGCCGTCCTCGTTGCGCCCGTTCATGGAGTCGGCCAGCAGCATCAGCACCCGGCCGTCCCCGTCGTAGGCCTGCTCCAGGCCCTCGGTGAGGTACTCCCAGAAGTCCTGCGAGTACAGCGACTGGGCGATTCCGCTGGTCGCGGCGGTCTGGGTCAGCTCGCGCAGACCGACACCGGGGATCGGTGCGCTGTCGAGGTCCTTCAGCAGCTTGGCGATACGGGCCTTGACGTCCTGTTCGCTGTCGCCGATCGGGCAGTCTTCCGTCTGCGACACACAGTGCTCGGCGAAGTTGTCGAGCGCGCGCTGGAAGCCCTTGGCCTGCCCGAGGGAGCCCTGCTCCGAGTCCTCGGTCGGGTCGACGACCGCGTCGAAGACGGCGCGGCCCACCTTCTGGGGGAACAGGTGGGCGTAGACGCCGCCGAGTTCGGTGCCGTAGGAGATGCCGAAGTAGTGCAGTTGCCTGTCGCCGAGGATCTGGCGCATCAGGTCCAGGTCGCGGGCGGCGTCGGTGGTGCGCACATGGGAGAGGACTTTCTCGGAGTTGTCCTCGCAGGCCGCGTTGAACTCCTTGGTGTTGTCCAGGAGCCTGGTGCGCTCGGCCGTGTCGTCAGGGGTCGCGTCCTGCTGGAAGTACGCGTCGAGCTGGAGGTCGTTGAGGCACTCCACGGGTTCGCTGCGGCCCACCCCGCGCGGGTCGAAGCTCACCAGGTCGTAGCGGGTGCGCAGTTTCGCGTAATCCTCGCCGAAGGCGGGCAGCGTGGTGACGCCCGAGCCGCCGGGGCCGCCGAAGTTGAAGATCAGGGAGCCGATCCGCTTGCTCTCGTCGCCGCTGGCCTTCGCCCGGATCAGCGCGAGCCCGATCTTGTCGCCCTTGGGCTTGTTCCAGTCGAGCGGCGCTTTCAGGGTGGCGCACTGCCACGTGTCGCCGTTCGGCAGAGGTGACGGGGCGTCACCACCGCCCTCCGCCGCGTCCGGTGCCGGGCAGTCCTTCCAGCTCAGCTTCTGGGCTGTGACGTCCTGGTCCTCGGAGTCGTCGCCGCAGCCCGCCAGCAGGGTGGACAGCAGGACGGCGGAGACGGTCAGGGCGGCGACGCGCAGGCGGGGAGGGTTCGGCATGACCCCATCCTGCGGGCGGCCACCTCGGGCCGCTCGGGGCACGGGCCGTACGAGGTACGCGCGCGTGCCGGTCCTCCGGGGCACGCGCACGTGGCCGACGTACGGCCTGCGCGCGTGCCTACAGCGCGCCCTTGCGGGACAGGTGGTTGAAGGCCAGCCAGCCCGGCAGCACCGGAATCCACAGGGTCAGCAGCCGGAACAGCAGCACGGCCGGAGCGGCGACCTCGCTCTCGAGGCCCACGGCGATGAGGCCGACGGTCAGGGTCGCCTCGACCGCGCCCACACCGCCCGGCGTCGGGGCCGCCGAGCCGAGCGCGTTGCCGGCGAGGAAGACGACGGCGACGCTGGCGATGCTGATCGAGGAGCCCTCGGTGCCGAAGGCCCGGATCGAGGCGTCCAGGCACATCACGAAGCAGGCGGTCAGCAGGAGCATGCCGCCGATGCCGGTGAGAAGCTTCTGCGGTCGCTGGAGCACGTCGAGCATGCGCGGGATGACGCCCGCGAAGAGCGACCGCACGCGCGTGACGACGAACTTCCGCAGGAACGGCACGGAGGTGACGACGAGCACGAGCACCGCCACCGTCAGCAGACCCGCGATGACCGTCCGGGACGGCGACAGCGACGGTGTCTTCTCGGTGCCGGTCAGATAGCCGAAGGACAGCAGCATCAGGATGTGGCAGCCGAGCCCGAACAGCTGCGAGGCGCCGACACTGGCCACCGCGAGCCCGGGCCGCACGCCCTGGCGTTGCAGGAAGCGCGTGTTGAGGGCGACACCGCCCACCGCGGCCGGCGCGACGATCTTCACGAACGACCCGGCGACCTGCGCCCCCACGGTCCGCGTGAACGGCACCCGCTCGGGCACGAACCCCAGCAGCGACATCGCCGCCGCGAAGTAGCTCGCCGCCGAGAACAGCACGGCCGCGGCGACCCAGCCCCACTCCGCGTTCTGGATGAGCGGGCCGAACTCGATGTGGGTGAGCTGCGTCAGCAGGAAGTACGCGCCGATGGCACCGGCGATGACGCTGATCAGGGTGCGCGGCCGCACCCGCTCCAGGCGGGCCGGCTCGACCGGTGCCTGCGGCCTGATCAGCAGCACCGCGTGGCGGATCTGAGTGAGCAGGTCCTCCTCGCGGGCCTCCTCCAGCGCCTCGTCGATGGCCCGCTTCTCGGCCCGCGCCTCCGCGCGTACGGCCTTCTTGTCGGGCTTCTCGAGTACGGGTGTGGCGTCGTCGTGCGTTTCCTCGAGCCTGGCCTGCTTGGCCTGCTGTGACGCCTCCAGGATCGCGTCGCGCTCGCGCTGGGCGCGTTCGCGGGCCAGTGTGCGCAGCGTCGCGCGCGTGGAGCGGCTGAGGGCGATGGGCTGGAGCATCGGCAGACAGTCGGCCACGGCGTCGGGACCGAGCACGCTCACCGCCGCGGCCACCGCGCGCTCGGCGCCCACCCGCAGGCCGAGCGTCACCAGCAGCTGAGAGATGTCCATGCGCAGCAGCAGGTCACCGGCCGCGATCTCGCCGACGCGCAGATCGGTGAGGATCACCGTGCCGGAACGATCCACCAGAATCGCGTCGCCGACGAGGCGCCGGTGGGCGATGCGCCGGGACTGCAGGGCCCGCACCTGGTGCCAGGTGTCCCGGAGCAGGTCGTCGGTGATGTCCTCGTCCGGCAGCGAGTCGAGGGTGCGGCCGCCGGTGTGCTCGTAGACGAGCATCACGGCGTCGGGACCGAGCTCGGAGGTCGCGATGAGCTTGGGGGCGTTGGCACCGGCCGCGATGGCCGCGTAGGCGAGCAGGGCCTCCTGCTCCAGGGCCTGGCGCAGCGAGGGAAGGCTGCTGCGGGTGGCGAAGCCGCGCAGGGTCAGATTGCGCCACGCGCGGTAGAAGAACCCCTGCGCCTGCTGTTCCCGGTCGACCACCGTCACGTCCAGCGGCGGACCGTCCTCCAGCGTGACGAAGTAGCGCCGGCCCCGGTCGCCCGTCTCCGGGGTCTCCGCGACCTCCTCGCGGGCCGCGCTCACCGGATGGAAGCCGACGTGCCGAAGGCCCGCCATCAGCGTCCGTCCCGTGGGCTGGACGTTGGGCGAGCCCACCGCGTACAGCGTGCCGTAGGCCACCGTCCAGCCGATCAGCACCGTCAGGATGATCGAGAACGGCGTGGTGTAGCCCGTGACGAGCATCGAGAAGGCGTCGAGCATCAGTACGATCCACAACACCGCGCGCCAGCGCGGCCGGCGCGACATGCCGACCGCCGTCATGTAGGCGATGACCGGCGCGAGATAGCCGTGCACCGGGTCGGTGAGGGCGTGGATGTCACCGGGGGAGGGCTGGGTGAGCGCCTCCTGGATCGAGTCGGGGGCGGCCTTGGCGACCCACAGGTCGGTGGCGAGGGTCACTCCGTGCGCCAGGACCGCCGCGAGCACGCCGTCCGCGATACGCAGCCCGTCGCGCTTGATCAGCCGCTCGATCGCGAAGGCGACCGGCACCAGCAGGATCGCGATGCTGGAGGCCAGGCCGGCGATCTTGATGAGTAGGTCGGGCGCCTGTCCCGTGCCCTTGTTGATGTCCTGTTCGAGACCGGAGGTGGTGCCGTGTGCGAACGCGGCGATCGCCAGCAGGATCACCACCGCCAGCACACCGACCAGGAGCCGCATGAGGTCCGAGGGACGGTGCACGCGCGCGGGGAGGAGGGGTTCGTCGCCCTCGACCGCGTCGCTGTGCGTCTCGTCCTCGAACTCGGCCGCCGCGTCTTCGCCACTGGTGCCCGGGCGCGACGAAGCGTCAGAGGTGCTCTCCGCGCCCTCCGGGTGCACGCCCTGTTGCTTCATCGTCTCTTCTTGATCTCGTATCACCGGTCACCGCCCGCACGATGGTGGCATGCCCCACCGACACACGGGGGCATCAGGGTGCAAACGCGGGGGCGCACAGTCTGCCCGAAGCGCCGCCCCGGGGCGAGGGATACGCACGGTGGTCAGCGCGTCACGTTGTCGGTGGGGTGGGGCAGGATGGGGCGGATGAGTGACGAGAGCCTTCCGCGTGACGCCCTGCCGGAGTACGCCGAGCGCGTCCTGGAAGTGGCGGAACTCATCCCGCCCGGGCGCGTCATGACGTACGGCGACGTGGCCGAGTGGCTGGAGGAGGGCGGCCCGCGTCAGGTCGGCCGGGTGATGGCCCTCTACGGGGGAGCCGTCCCGTGGTGGCGGGTCGTCCGCTCGGACGGCGTGCTGCTCCCGGGCCACGAACTGCGGGCGCTCGACCACTACCGCGCGGAGGGCACACCGCTCAGGACCGCGAGCAGGGCCGCCGAAGGCCACCTGCCGCGCCTCGACATGAAGCGGGCGCGATGGGACGGCGGCGAACGCGCGGAAGGTCACACCTGACAGCTTCCGCCATCGGACGGGTCCAGGGGTGGCCTGTGATCCGTACGGGGGAAACGGGCGAAAGCGGGCATGTCCGTGGCATGGCGTACGTTCGTGGGGCGAGGGACACAGGTGTCGCGAGCGCCGTGAGTGTCGTACGGGAAGAAGCGGAAGACCTGCTTCCGGTCTCTTCGTCGGCGTAGCGTCGGCTGCACGCGTCCCCCTCATCCCGCGATCACCGCCCCGCACGTACGGCGGACGCCCGACCAGCACACCCACCAGGACCGGCGAACCACGTGAGCTCCTCTTCCTTCACCAGGCGCCTGCCGCACCCCCAGGTGCGGCAGGGGAGCCGTGGCGCTTACCGACTGGTGCGTACCCCGCCGGCCCGCGTGGTCCCCCCTCGTCTGGACGCCGCACAGCGCTCCGTGGTTGAGCACGGGGCCGGTCCGCTGCTCGTCCTCGCTGGTCCGGGCACCGGCAAGACCACCACGCTCGTGGAGTCCGTGGCGGCCAGGATCGCCCGGGGCGGTGACCCCGCGCGCGTGCTGGTGCTGACGTTCAGCCGCAAGGCGGCCGTCGAGCTGCGCGACCGCATGGCCCTGCGCATAGGGGCCGCCCGCGCGCCCCGGGCGACCACCTTCCACTCGTTCTGCTACGCCCTGGTCCGCGCCCACCAGGACAGCGACCTGTTCGTGGAGCCGCTCAGGCTGCTGTCCGGCCCCGAGCAGGACGTCGCCGTACGCGGACTGCTCGCCGGCCAGCCCGACCTGGAGCGGCTCGGCCTCGCGCATGTGCGCTGGCCGGACGAGCTGCGCGCCTGCCTGACCACCCGCGGTTTCGCCGACGAGGTCCGCGCGGTGCTCGCCCGCAGCCGCGAACTGGGCCTGGGCCCGGAGGCCCTGGACGCCTTCGCCCGCGGCATCGGCCGCCCCGACTGGCGGGCCGCGGCCGCCTTCCTCGCCGAGTACCTCGACGTCCTCGACCTCCAGGGCGTGCTCGACTACGCGGAGCTGGTCCACCGCGCGGTGCTCCTCGCCCACCGTCCCGAGGTCGCCGGGCGGCTCGCCACGCAGTACGACGCCGTGTTCGTGGACGAGTACCAGGACACGGACCCGGCCCAGGTACGGCTGCTGCACGCCCTCGCCGGAGGCGGCCGCGACCTCGTCGCCTTCGGCGACCCCGACCAGTCGATCTACGCGTTCCGGGGCGCCGACGTGAACGGCATCCTGGACTTCCCGCAGGCCTTCCCGCGCCTCGACGGCCGCCCGGCGCCCGTCGAGGTCCTGCGCACCTCCCGCCGCTCCGGCGACGCCCTGCTGAACGCGACCCGGCTGCTGACCCAGCGGATGCCGCTGACCCGGCTCCCGGCGGAGAAGGCACGCGCCCACCGCGCGCTCGCCCCGGTCCGGGAGGGCGGTCGCGTCGAGGTCTTCACGTACCCGACGCCCGGCACGGAACTGGACAACATCGCCGACATCCTGCGCCGGGCGCATCTGGAGGACGGCGTCCCGTGGGGCGAGATGGCCGTACTGGTGCGCGCGGGGTCACGCACCATCCCGACGGTCCGCCGAGCCCTGACGTCGGCGGGGGTGCCCCTCGACATCGACGGCGACGATCTGCCACTGCGGCACGAACCGGCGGTGGCGCCACTGCTGACGGCATTGCGGGCGGTGGCCGCGGCGGAGGCCTCGGCTCGCCCCGACGAGGAGGCCGCTCCGGGGGAGAGCACTGCCGTGGAGGTGTCCACTGAAGGGACTTCCGCCGATGAGACCCCTGTTGAAGAGACGTCCATGGATGACGCGCCCGATGAGGCGGCCGTCGAAGAGCAGGCCCCCTGCTGGCTCGACACCGAGACCGCCCTCACCCTCCTCGCCTCCCCCCTCGCCGGCATGGACGCCGCCGACCTGCGCCGCCTCGGACGAGCCCTGCGCGACGAGGAGCGGGCGGCCGGCAACCCGCTGCCGCCGCCCTCGGACGAGCTGCTCGCGCGGGCGCTCGCCGAGCCGGAGCGGCTGGCCGTGCACGACCCCGCGTACGCGCGTGGCGCCCAGCGGCTGGGCGCACTGCTGCGCAAGGCCCGTGAGCGACTCGCGGGCGGCGGCAGCGCCGAGGAGGCGCTCTGGGACCTGTGGGAGGGAACACCGTGGCCCACGCGCCTGGAGCGGGCCGCCCGGCGCGGCGGCGCGGCCGGCCGCAACGCCGACCGTGACCTGGACGCCGTCTGCGCCCTGTTCGCGACCGCGACCCGCGCGGAGGAGCGCACCGGCGGCCGGGGCGCCCTCAACTTCCTGGAGGAGATCGACGCCGAGGACATCGCCGCCGACACCCTTACACGACGTGCCGTACGTCCTGACGCCGTCCGCCTGATGACCGCGCACCGCTCCAAGGGCCTGGAGTGGCGCCTGGTCGTCGTCGCGGGCGTCCAGGAGGGCCTGTGGCCCGACCTGCGCCGCCGCGGCTCCCTGCTGGAGGCCGACCGCATCGGCCGCGACGGACTCGCCGAGCCGCTCACCCCGGGCGCGCTGCTGGCGGAGGAGCGCCGCCTGTTCTACGTCGCCGCCACACGCGCGCGTGAGCGTCTGGTCGTCACGGCGGTCAAGGCACCCGCGGACGACGGCGACCAGCCCTCCCGCTTCCTCACCGAACTCGGCGTCGAACCCAAGGACGTCACCGGCCGCCCGCGCCGCCCCCTGTCCGTCGCCGCGCTCGTCGCCGAACTCCGTGCCACCACCGTCGACCCGCGGGTCTCGGACACCCTCAGGGAGGCCGCCGCCCGCAGGCTGGCCCGGCTCGCCGCACTCGCCGACGAGGACGGCCGTCCGCTCGTCCCGTCCGCCCACCCCTACCGCTGGTGGGGCATGTTCGAGCCGACCGAGTCCAAGGTGCCGCTGCGCGACCGCGACCAGCCCGTCGTGCTCTCCGGCAGCGCCCTCGACCAGCTCGCCAACACCTGCGCCCTGCAGTGGTTCCTGGGCCGAGAGGTGAAGGCCGACGCACCCGCCACGGTCGCCCAGGGCTTCGGCAACGTCGTCCACGTCCTCGCCGACGAGGTCGCCTCCGGACACACCCCGGCCGACCTCGCCGTCCTGATGGAGCGCCTCGACTCCGTGTGGAACGCGCTCGCCTTCGACGCGCCCTGGAAGTCGGCGCAGGAGAAGGCGCACGCGCGTGTGGCGCTCGAACGCTTCCTCCAGTGGCACGTCATGGACCGCACCGGACGCACACCGGTGGCCAGCGAGCACGACTTCGACGTGACCCTCGGAGCGGGCGACTACGAGGTGCGCATCCGGGGCCAGATGGACCGCGTCGAGGCGGACGGCGAGGGGCGCGCCTACGTCGTCGACTTCAAGACCGGCAAACAGGCGGTGAGCAAGGCGGAGGTGGAGCACCACCCGCAGCTCGCCGTCTACCAGCTGGCCGTCCGGGAAGGTGCCGTCGACGAGGCGTTCGACGGGGTACGCCCGGAGCCGGGCGGCGCGGAACTCGTCCAGCTGCGGCAGGGCGCCGCCAAGCGGGACGGTGGCGAGACGTTGCCCAAGGTGCAGGCACAGGAGCCTCTCGAAGGGGAGTGGGTCGGCGATCTGCTCGCCACGGCCGCCGGCAAGGTCCTCGACGAGCGGTTCACGCCGAGCACGGGGCAGCACTGCACGCACTGCGCGTTCCGGGCGTCGTGCAGCGCTCGCCCCGAAGGACGTCACGTGGTCGAGTGACCCTCCTGGTGTGATCGGTTGCACCACCTGTGCTGACCTGCGCTTCTTCCGGCCCGGATGTGCTCTGGAGGGCGATTCGTCCTCGACTGTCAGTGCGCGCCGCTAGCCTCTCCGACATGGCCGCCCGCATCACCGATCCCGATCAGCTCAAAGAGCTCCTCGGTATCCCGTTCACCCCGGAGCAGACGGCCTGCATCATCGCGCCGCCCGCACCGCAGGTGATCGTGGCCGGTGCCGGGTCGGGCAAGACGACGGTCATGGCGGCCCGCGTGGTCTGGCTGGTCGGCACCGGCCAGGTCGCCCCCGAGCAGGTCCTCGGCCTCACCTTCACCAACAAGGCCGCCGGCGAACTCGCCGAGCGCGTCCGCAAGGCGCTCATCAAGGCGGGCGTCACCGACCCCGACGTCATCGACCCGGACAACCCGCCCGGCGAGCCCGTCATCTCGACGTACCACGCCTTCGCGGGCCGCCTGCTGACCGACCACGGTCTGCGCATCGGCCTGGAGCCCACCTCCCGCCTCCTCGCCGACGCCACCCGTTACCAGCTCGCCGCACGCGTGCTGCGCGAGGCCCCGGGCCCCTACCCGGCCCTGACCCGCTCCTTCCCGGACCTGGTCGGCGACCTCCTCACCCTCGACGCCGAGCTCGCCGAACACCTCGTACGGCCGGAAGCGCTGCGCGCGTACGACGCCGAGCTGCTGCTCTCCCTCGAGAGGGCCAAGCTCACCAACGCCGACCTGCGCAAGGTCCCCGAGGCGGCCGCCGCGCGCCGTGAACTGGCCGAGCTGGTGGTCCGCTACCGCGCGGCCAAGCGTGAGCGCGACCTGCTCGACTTCGGCGACCAGATCGCCCTGTCCGCCGAGCTCGCCCAGATCGCCGAGGTGGGGCGCATCCTGCGCGACGAGTTCCGGGTGGTGCTGCTCGACGAGTACCAGGACACCTCCGTCGCCCAGCGCGTCCTCCTGGCGGGTCTCTTCGGCGCCGGCACCGGCCACCCGGTGACCGCGGTCGGCGACCCCTGCCAGGCGATCTACGGCTGGCGCGGCGCCTCCGTCGCCAACCTCGACGACTTCCCCGAGCACTTCGCCCACGCCGACGGCCACCTGGCCACCCGCCAGTCGCTCAGCGAGAACCGCCGCAGCGGCGGCCGCCTCCTCGACCTCGCCAACGGCCTCGCCGAGCCCCTGCGCGCCATGCACGCGGGCGTGGAGGCACTCCGCCCGGCCCCCGGCGCCGAACGCGACGGCATGGTGCGCTGCGCCCTGCTGCGCACCCACGCCGAGGAGATCGACTGGATCGCCGACTCGATCGCGCATCTGGTGAACACAGGCAAGGCGCCCGGCGAGATCGCCGTCCTGTGCCGCACGGCGACCGACTTCGCCGAGATCCAGGGCGCGTTGGTCGCCCGGGACGTCCCGGTCGAGGTCGTCGGCCTCTCCGGCCTGCTGCACCTGCCCGAGGTCGCCGACCTGGTCGCCGTCTGCGAGGTCCTCCAGGACCCCGGAGCCAACGCCTCCCTGGTCCGGCTGCTGACCGGCCCCCGCTGGCGCATCGGACCACGCGACCTCGCCCTCCTGGGGCGCCGCGCCCGGCGCCTGGTGACCCACGCACGCGTGGACGGCGACGACGACCCGGACCGCCGGCTCGCCGAGGCCGTCGAGGGGGTCGACCCGTCCGAGGTGATATCGCTCGCGGACGCCCTGGACACGTTCCTGGAGACACCGTTCGACGGCGGCGGGGACGACGACGGGCTGCCCTTCTCGCCGGACGCGCGCGTGCGGTTCGCCCGCCTGGCCACCGAACTGCGCGACCTGCGCCGCTCCCTGGCCGACCCGCTCATGGACGTCCTGCACCGCGTCCTCGCCGTCACCGGCCTGGAGGTGGAACTGTCGGCGTCCCCGCACGCCCTGGCCGCCCGCCGCCGCGAGACCCTCTCCAACTTCCTGGACATCGCCGCCTCCTTCGCCGCCGGGGACGGCGAGGCGACCCTGCTGGCCTTCCTCGGCTTCCTGCGCACCGCCGCCCAGTACGAGAAGGGCCTCGACAACGCCCTGCCCGGCGGCGAGAACACGGTCAAGGTGCTCACCGCGCACAAGTCCAAGGGCCTGGAGTGGGACGTCGTCGCCGTGCCCGGCCTGGTCAACGGCACCTTCCCCAGCACCCAGGGCCGCGAGAAGTGGACCGCCCAGGGCAAGGTGCTGCCGCACGACCTGCGCGGCGACGCCGACACCCTGCCCGACGTGGAGGCGTGGGACTCCCGCGGCTTGAAAGCCTTCCAGGAGGCCATGAAGGAGCATCAGCACACCGAGGAACTCCGCCTCGGCTACGTCACCTTCACCCGCCCCCGCTCCCTCCTCCTCGGCTCCGGCCACTGGTGGGGCCCCGCCCAGAAGAAGCCCCGCGGCCCGTCCGACTTCCTTCAGGCCCTGTACGCGCACTGCGAGGCCGGCCACGGCGAGATCGAGGCGTGGGCGGACGAGCCCGCCGAGGACGAGCAGAATCCGGCCCTCCACGCGGCCACCGTCGACCAGGTCTGGCCCCTGCCCCTGGACGACATGGCCCTGACCCGCCGCCGCGCCGCAGCCGAGACGGTCCTGGCCCACCTGGAGCGCCTCGCCACCCACACGGACGGCCACCCCGCCGCCGAGCACGACCCGGAGACGTACAGCGACCCGGACTGGCCGCCACCGGAGGACGACGAGCCTCCCTACGAGGACGAGGTCTTCCCCGACGACGCGGCCGACCCCGCCGACGCGGCCGACTGGGACACCTGGACGACGGACCGCCCGGCAGTCCCGCACCAGGCGACGGCACCCGACACCGCTGCGACCGCGCACGCGCGTGCCCACCCGGCGGAACCCGACCCGGACACCGAGCCGGCCCGCCCCCGCCTCACCCCGGAGGAGGCCCGCACCCTCGCCTCCTGGGACCGCGACCTCGACGCCCTCACCGGGGAACTCCTCCGCGCGCGGGAGGCCGTCACCGACGTACCCCTGCCCGCCTCGCTCACCGCGTCCCAGCTGCTGCGCCTGGCAGCCGACCCGGACGGTTTCGCGCAGGAACTCGCGCGCCCCATGCCGCGCCCCCCACAACCCGCCGCACGCCGAGGCACCCGTTTCCACGCATGGGTGGAGGCGCGCTTCGAGGCGCTGACGCTGCCCATGCTGGAGCCGGAGGAGCTGCCCGGCAGCGAGGCCGAGATCGCCGACGAACGCGACCTGGAAGGCCTCAAGGACGCCTTCGAGCGCACCGAGTTCGCCCACCGCACGCCCTACCGGGTGGAGGCCCCCTTCCAGCTGGCCATCGCCGGCCGCGTGGTGCGGGGCCGTATCGACGCGGTCTACAAGGAGGGCGACGGCGAGACGGCGACGTACGAGATCGTCGACTGGAAGACCAACCGCGACCGCACCGCCGACCCGCTGCAGCTCGCCCTGTACCGGCTCGCCTGGGCCGAGCAGCAGGGGGTGCCGCTGGAGTCGGTCACGGCCGCTTTCCTGTACGTCCGCAGCGGTGAGATCGACCGGCCGGACGACCTCGCCGACCGGATCGCGCTGGAGCGGCTGCTGCTGGAGGACCCTTCCGCGTCGGCGGAGTGTGAGGAACCGCCCACTGAGGATGTCGATGCGGGCCGATAGGCTCGTGACCATGAGCCACCCCGTTGACAGTGCCGTCAGCGCCGTCCGTACGTACATCGAGCAGCACCGCACCGCCTTTCTCGGCGACCTCGCCGAGTGGCTGCGCATCCCCTCCGTGTCGGCCCAGCCCGACCACGCGCCCGACGTACGCCGCAGCGCCGACTGGCTCGCCGCCCGACTCCAGGAGACCGGCTTCCCGACCACCGAGGTCTGGGAGACACCCGGCGCCCCCGCCGTCTTCGCGGAGTGGCCCTCCGACGTCCCCGGCGCGCCCACGGTCCTTGTCTACGGCCACCACGACGTGCAGCCCGCCGCCCTGGAGGACGGCTGGGACAGCGACCCCTTCGAACCCGTGGTCCGCGAGAACCGGCTCTACGCGCGCGGGGCGGCCGACGACAAGGGCCAGGTGTTCTTCCACACACTCGGCGTCCGCGCCCACCTCGCCGCGACCGGCCGCAGCACGCCCGCCGTGCACCTCAAGCTGCTGATCGAGGGCGAGGAGGAGTCCGGCTCGCCGCACTTCCGTGCCCTCGTCGAGGAGCGCGCGGAGCGGCTCGCCGCCGACGCCGTGATCGTCTCCGACACCGGCATGTGGGCCGAGGACACCCCGACCGTCTGCACCGGCATGCGCGGTCTCGCCGAGTGCGAGATCCGGCTCCACGGCCCCGACCAGGACATCCACTCCGGCTCCTTCGGCGGCGCCGTGCCCAACCCGGCGACCGCCGCCGCCCGCCTGGTCGCTGCCCTGCACGACGACGACGCACGCGTGGCCGTCCCCGGCTTCTACGACGGCATCGTCGAACTGACCGACCGCGAGCGCGAACTCTTCGCCGAGCTGCCCTTCGACGAGCGGCAATGGCTGAGCACGGCCAAGTCGTACGCCACGCGGGGCGAAGCCGGTCACACCACCCTGGAGCGCGTCTGGGCCCGCCCCACCGCCGAGGTCAACGGCATCGGCGGCGGCTACCAGGGCCCCGGCAGCAAGACGATCATCCCGTCCTCCGCGATGGTGAAGCTGTCCTTCCGCCTCGTCGCCGGACAGGACCCCGATCACATCGAGAAGGCCGTCCGCGCGTGGGCGGCCGGGCAGGTGCCCGCCGGGATCCGCTGCGAGATCACGTTCGGCGCGGCCACCCGCCCGTGTCTGACCCCGCTGGACCACCCGGCCCTGCAGTCCGTCGTCCGCGCCATGGGCCGCGCCTTCGACAAGCCCGTCCGCTTCACCCGCGAGGGCGGCTCCGGACCGGCCGCCGACCTCCAGGAAGTCCTCGGCGCCCCCGTGCTCTTCCTCGGTATCTCCGTCCCCTCCGACGGCTGGCACGCGCCGAACGAGAAGGTCGAGCTCGACCTGCTCCTCAAAGGCGTCGAGACCACCGCGTACCTGTGGGGAGACCTCGCCGAGCACTGGCGGCACGCGCCCTGATCACCCCGAGGCGTCCGGACCGGCATGGAGCACGGGGCAGACTGGAAGAACTGTCCCGTACCGCCGAACACCGGACGCGGTCGCCTCCCGCCGTACGTCCCGCCGCACCGCCCGCCGAAACAATCCGTTCCACCGGGGGAGTTGGAAGTACCCGTGACCACCTGGACCGACCACACCGCCGATCGACCCATCTCGCTCACCGCCCCCAGCGGCATCGACCGGGCCGCCCACCACCGGCTCGACGAGGCCTGGCTCGCCGCGGCGTGGAGCCACCCCACGACCCGCTGCTTCGTGGTGTCCGGCGGTCAGGTCCTCGTCGACGAGACGGCCGACGGCCGTACCGAACTCCTCATGACGCCCGCCTTCGAGGCGCCGCTCACCGAGGCACACCGCTACTTCCTCGGCATCGACGAGGAGGGCGTCAGCTACTTCGCCCTCCAGAAGGACGCCCTGCCCGGCCGCATCGACCAGTCCGCGCGCCCGGCGGGTCTGCGCGAGGCGGGCCTGCTGCTGTCGCCGCGCGAGGCGGGCCTGATGGTGCACGCGGTCGGTCTGGAGAACTGGCAGCGCACCCACCGCTTCTGCTCCCGCTGCGGCGAGCGCACGGTCATCGCCGCGGCCGGCCACATCCGCCGCTGCCAGGCCTGTGGCGCCGAGCACTACCCGCGCACCGACCCCGCCGTGATCATGGCCGTCACCGACGAGGACGACCGCATCCTGCTGGGCCGCCAGGTCCACTGGCCCGAGGGCCGCTTCTCGACGCTGGCCGGCTTCGTCGAGCCGGGCGAGTCCATCGAGCAGGCCGTGCGCCGCGAGGTCTTCGAGGAGGCCGGCATCACCGTCGGCCAGGTCGAGTACATCGCCAGCCAGCCCTGGCCGTTCCCGTCCAGCCTCATGCTCGGCTTCCTGGCCCGCGCCACCTCCACCGAGATCAATGTCGACGGCGACGAGATCGGCGAGGCCCGCTGGTTCTCCCGCGACGAACTGGGCGCCGCCTTCGACTCCGGCGAGGTCCTGCCGCCCTACGGCATCTCGATCGCGGCCCGCCTGATCGAGCTCTGGTACGGAAAGCCGCTGCCGACGCGCGGCGTCTGACAGCGCAGTGGGGCGGCTCCCGACCGGGAGCCGCCCCACTGCGCTGTAGGTGCGTCGCTTACGCGGCGATCTTCTGCTTCACCTGGGCCAGCGACGGGTTCGTCAGCGTCGAACCGTCGGCGAACAGCACGGTCGGGACCGTCTGGTTTCCGCCATTCGCCTTCTCGACGAACGCCGCGGACGCCGGGTCCTGCTCGATGTTGATCTCGGTGTACGCGATGCCCTCGCGGTCCATCTGCTTCTTCAGCCGCTGGCAGTAGCCGCACCACGTGGTGCTGTACATCGTCACAGTGCCCTGCATGTCTCGCGCGCTCCTCTGGTGGCCGGGGACGAGGTGGTCCACACAGGGGAACGTATGCGACCGGAGCGCCATTCCCGACCGCGCTGCCCGGCAGGGTGACGCCTGCCGCATTAGTACGACTGCGAGCCCCTGCCTGTGGACAACCGGCACAGCCGTCCCCGCCGACCTGGCAGCATGGCGGTGTGACAGCAGCAACGCACTCCACCCTTTTCCCGCAGGTCCCGGACACGGCCGACGCGGTGCTCGAAGGGCTCGATCCCGAGCAGCGCGAAGTGGCCCTGGCGCTGCACGGGCCGGTGTGCGTGCTGGCGGGCGCCGGGACGGGCAAGACACGGGCGATCACCCACCGCATCGCCTACGGAGTGCGCGCCGGCATCCTGCAGCCCTCCAGCGTGCTGGCCGTCACCTTCACCAACCGCGCCGCCGGCGAGATGCGTGGCCGGCTCCGCCAGCTCGGTGCCGCCGGGGTCCAGGCCCGCACCTTCCACTCGGCCGCCCTGCGCCAGCTCCAGTACTTCTGGCCGAAAGCGGTCGGTGGTTCCATGCCCCGGCTCGTCGACCGCAAGATCCAGCTCGTCGTCGACGCGGCCGCCGCCTGCCGCATCCGCCTCGACAGGGGCGAGCTGCGGGACGTCACCGCCGAGATCGAGTGGTCCAAGGTCACCCAGACCGTCCCCGGCGACTACGCCCTCGCGGCCGCGAAGGCGGGCCGGGACGTCCCCCGCAACCCCGCCGAGATCGCCCAGCTCTACGCCGCCTACGAGGACCTCAAGCGCGAGCGCGGCGTCATCGACTTCGAGGACGTCCTGCTGCTCACGGTGGCCGTCCTCCAGGACCGGCACGACATCGCCGACCAGGTCCGCGCCCAGTACCAGCACTTCGTCGTCGACGAGTACCAGGACGTCAGCCCCCTCCAGCAGCGCCTGCTGGAGCTGTGGCTCGGCGACCGGGACAACCTCTGCGTCGTCGGCGACGCCAGCCAGACGATCTACTCGTTCACGGGAGCAACCCCCGACCACCTGCTCGACTTCCGCACCCGCCACCCCGGTGCCACCGTCGTCAAGCTGGTCCGCGACTACCGCTCCACCCCCCAGGTCGTCCATCTCGCCAACGGCCTGCTCGCCCAGGCCAGCGGCCGTGCCGCCGATCACCGCCTGGAGCTGGTCTCGCAGCGCGCCCCCGGCCCCGAGCCCGTCTACACCGAGTACACCGACGAGCCCGCCGAGGCCGAGGGCGCCGCCCGCCGCATCCGCGAACTGATGGCCGCCGGTGTCCCGGCCGCCGAGATCGCCGTCCTGTTCCGTACGAACGCCCAGTCCGAGACGTACGAACAGGCCCTCGCCGACGCGGGCGTCCCCTATCAGCTGCGCGGTGCCGAACGGTTCTTCGACCGCCCTGAGGTGCGCAAGGCCGGCATCGCGCTGCGCGCCGCCTCCCGCTTCGGCGGCAACGACGCCCTCCTGGACGACGCCCCCGACCTGCCCTCCCAGGTGCGGGCCGTGCTCTCCGGAGAAGGCTGGACCACTCAGCCCCCGGCAGGATCCGGCGCGGTCAGAGAGCGCTGGGAGTCGCTGGCCGCCCTGGTGAACCTGGCGCAGGACTTCGCCGCGGCAAGATCCGGCGCCACCCTCGCCGACCTCGTCGCCGAACTGGACGAGCGGGCGGGCGCCCAGCACGCCCCGACCGTCCAGGGCGTCACCCTCGCCTCCCTGCACTCGGCCAAGGGCCTGGAGTGGGACGTCGTCTTCCTGGTCGGGGTCGCCGAGGGCATGATGCCGATCACCTACGCAAAGACCGACGAGCAGATCGAGGAGGAGCGCCGTCTCCTCTATGTCGGCGTCACCCGCGCCCGCGAGCACCTCCATGTCTCCTGGGCACTGTCCCGCTCGCCCGGCGGACGCCCCAGTCGCCGCCCCAGCCGCTTCCTCGACGGGCTGCGCCCCGGTTCGACCGGTGCCGCCGCGCGCGCCGCCACCGGCGGCCCAGGCGGTGTGGAGCGCGGCTTCACGAGCGGTCCGGCCGGTGCCGTGCCCCGGCGGGCCCGGCGCACCCCGGCCCGCTGCCGGGTCTGCGGCCGCACTCTCACCGACGCCGGCGAGATGAAACTGATGCGGTGCGAGGACTGTCCCTCCGACATGGACGAGGGCCTCTACGAGCGGTTGCGCGAGTGGCGGGCGGAGCAGGCGCGGCGCAGCGGACAGCCCGCGTTCTGCGTCTTCACCGACAAGACACTGATGGCGATCGCCGAGGCCGTCCCCGACGACGAGGGCGAGCTCGCGCGGATCCCCGGGGTCGGCGTCCGCAAGTTCAACCGTTTCGGAGCCGATGTGCTGGCGATCTGCGCAGGCCAGGAGCCTGGGGCGGAAGAAGCGGGGAACTGATCCGAACTCGTCGCAAAAATAGTTTGCGCATGCCCCGGCAATCCCCATAGGTTCTTTCCACGGGAACGGAGGCCTTCTCGGAGGCCCTGATTCCGTGCTCTACTTACATACCCGCAGGACTGGTTCATCCCGGTCCCCCGAGACGCCGAGAGGAGGCGAGCCCAGTGACCAGCATCAACGCCAGCTTCACCGCGAAAATGACCGATCGCTCGGTCGTCGCCTCCCTGTGCATGCTCGCTGTCTCGAACCAGGGCACCGGTCTGTCCGGCATTCGTGTCGCCGGCCCGGCAGCCTCCGTGTCTCGCGCCGGTCTTCCCGTTCGTGAGCGCAATGAGCGACCGACCAAGGCACTGGAAGCAGTAGAGGGACAGGCGCATGCCTATGCCTTTACGGCGGCCGGTGCCGGAAGCCGGAAGCAGGCGACGCAGCACCACCTGATGTGGGCCTTCCGTGGGCCAGAACCCTGGAGTGATCCAGCCTGATGTGATCAGGCCGGCGCCTTCAGGGCCGCGGAACCCCATCCGGGATCCGCGGCCCTTCTGTTTGTCCTCGAACGGGGATGACGGAGCGAAGGGGCCTCGGGACAAGAAAAGAACCCGGTACCTAGCCGACCACCGGCCCAACAGGGCCGGGCCGACCAGACGAGGAAAACGATCCGTGCAACTCGAAGCGCACGCCCCGTCCGTACCGCCTTCCGAAACGATCCCCCCGCCCGGCCTCACGGAGGACTCCACCTTGATCCCGCTCACCGCGCTCACCGCGCTCGACGACGCCATCGAGAGCCTCGGCGTACCCGTCCCCTGCCGTTCGTACGACCCGGAGGTCTTCTTCGCCGAGTCGCCGGCCGACGTCGAGTACGCCAAGTCCCTCTGCCGCACCTGCCCGCTGATGGAGGCCTGCCTCGCCGGCGCCAAGGAGCGGCGTGAGCCCTGGGGCGTCTGGGGTGGCGAGCTGTTCGTCCAGGGTGTCGTCGTCGCCCGGAAGCGGCCGCGTGGCCGCCCGCGCAAGAACCCGGTCACGGCATGAACACCATCGCAGGAACGATCGACCGCCCCCTCACGCTCGACCCCAAGAAGCAGGCCCCGATGAAGCCGTCCACCACCGAGCCCGCCGGCTCCGCGATCCCAGACTTCACCACCGTCGGCGCGAGCGACTTGCGCCAGAACAGGACCCGAGAAATGCAACTTCAACCAGAAGCCCTCGCTCGTGCGCATATGCACGAGCGACTGCACCAGGCGGAGCAGGAACGCCGGGCCGTGAGCCTGGCGGCCGCGCGCCGCATGCAGCGCCGGGCCGAGCGCGCGTCGATGCGTGCCCGCCGTGCGCTGGCCATCGCGGTCATGCAGTAGGCGAAGCCACCTGAAGCAGTGGCCTTCCGGACTCCGGGAGGCGAAAGCTCCCCGCGGGGGCCGGTCCGTGCGAACGGACCGGCCCCCGCGGTGCGTTGCGCGCGCCGATCCGCCGGCCGCGGCGATATCGTCGCCGCGTGACGAGTCATCCGGGAGGCAGCGAAGACAGCGGCTCCGCCACGGAGCCCCGGCCTCTGGTGTGCGCCCGCTGCGGCACCACCGCCGACGGCCCGCGGCCCACCTGGATCTGCTCCGTGGAGAACGGCGTCCGTCAGTACTTCTGCGACACCTGCTCGAGGGACAACCTCAGAGCGATCGAGGGGCGCTTGGACTCCGCTTGGTGGTAGGGCCTCCCTGACGCCGTGCCGCCGCCCCGGTTCACCAGCGGCTCACGCCTCCGCCGCCGAGTCCTCGCTCTCCTCTTCCAGCACGAACCCCGGCAGCCACTCCTCCAGTTCCTCCCGCAGCCGTACCGTCGCGCCCAGTTGGCACAGGACGCCGATCGTGCTCAGGGTCACGCGGTGGATGAGGAGGTAGGCCGGGGGAAGGTTCAGCTGCTTGCCCAGCTGGTAGGCGGGGGAGCGGATGTCGGCGATGCGGGCCGCCTGGCTGCGCATCCAGCCGCGGGTGAAGGTGAACTCGTCGAGCAGGGCCGGTTCGATGATCGGCCGGAGATAGTCGAGGACCGCGTCGGGTTCCAGCTCTATGGACTCCTTGACGAAGCCCTCCAGACACAGCAGTTCGTAGACCGCCTCCGCCTCGCCGTCGAGGGTCATGCGTAGGGAGTCGCCGATGGGAGTGGGCAGGCCGCCCGGAAGGCGATCGACCGTGCCGAAGTCCAGGACGCCCAGGCGCCAGTCGTCCTCGCCGTCGGGGCCGCCGGGCAGGAGGCGGAAGTTGCCGGGATGCGGGTCGGCGTGGAGCAGGCCGGTGCGGGCCGGGCCGGAGAAGAGGAAGCGGGCCAGCAGCTGGCCGGCGCGGTCGCGTTGTTCCTGGGTGCCGTCCGAGATGACCTCCGACAGGGGGACGCCGCCCATCCACTCGGTGATCAGGATCTGGTCGCACTGGTGGACCACCGCCGGCACCACGACGTCCGGGTCGTCCGCGAACTCCTCGGCATGGACCTGCTGGGCCTGGGCCTCCAGGCCGTAGTCCAGTTCCTCGGAGACCCGGTCCCTCAGTTCCGCGATGAGCGGCTTGATGTCCATGCCGGGGATCAGCGGGCCCAAAAGGCGGGCGAAACGGCTCAATTGGTTCAGGTCGGACAGGAGGGCGTCGCCGGCTCCCGGGTACTGCACCTTGACCGCCACCTCGCGGCCGTCGTGCCACACGGCATGGTGCACCTGGCCGATCGACGCCGCGGCGGAGGGCTTGTCCTCGAACTCCGCGAACAGTTCCTGCCAGTCCTCCCCGAGCCGCTCCTCCAGCACCCGGTGCACCGTGCGCGTCGGCATCGGCGGTGCCGCCTCCTGGAGCTTCGTCAGCGCGGCCCGATAGGGACCGGCGACCTCCTCGGGCAGCGCCGACTCGAAGACGGACAGGGCCTGGCCGAACTTCATCGCACCGCCCTTGAGCTCGCCGAGCACCTTGAACAGCTGCTCCGCCGTGCGCTGTTGCAGCTCACGGCCGACGATCTCCGCGGACTCCCCGACGATTCTCTTGCCCAGCCCCCAGGTGGCCCGGCCTGCGAAGCCGAGCGGGAGCGCGGCGAGCTTGGCGGTACGGGTGACCGCCTTGCGGGGAAGATCAGACATGCGCCCTCCAGGTCCCAGCAGGCCGTGCCGCATCCGCCTCGCGGCGCAATTCCTTGGACGGCCCTTGCTCCGCCATTGTCTCGTGCGACTCCCCGTCCTTGACGGTGTGTTCCTCCTTACCTTTCTGCGCGGCTCCGCACCGGCACGCGGGATGTGCCCAGACCGGCCGAGCATGCCAGTTCAGCGCGGGAAGGGACACCTCCCAGCGGGCGCCGGCGCTCGACGGGGTCCGGCCGTCGAGGAAGGAAAGGGTGTGCGCGGCCGCCAACCCTGCCACCGTAGTGGCCAGCGCCAGGTCGCACGGACGCACCTGGCGAGACCGCCCCGAACCCGACCGCCACTGCGCGACCAGCCGGGGCCACACCGGATCCCGGTCGGCCCGCCCCTCGTGCAGACAGCCCGCGCAACCCGTCACCCCCGGCAGGACGAGAGGGCCGACGACACCGGTCGCCTCCACGACACCGGCGTACAGATGCGGCGTACCGGAGTCGACGAGGGGGTCGGCGGGCGGCGGGGCGTGCACCGCGACGTCGTCCCTCGGGGCGAGGATCACCAGGGCGAACCCGGGTTCGCCCGTCCCGGAGGGCGGCCGGCGTGGAGAGCGGTCCGGCGCGGACCGGCGGGCCGCGCGCCGGGCGGCCTCGTCCCGGCGCTCGCCGATCGCCTCGGCGGGCAGTCCGCCCGGGGCGACGTCCCACGGCTCGACCTCGCCGACATCACGCACGTCGACCTCGCCGACCCCGGCGCCCGCGAGCAGCGAGGCCAGCACCGCGCCCACCCGGCCCGCACCCCTGATCTGTACGCGCAGCGAGCGGCGGGCGGCCAGCAGCTCGATCCCCTCGCCCGGCTCGGACGTCGTCAGGGACAGCGAGGCCAGATCGGGGCGGAGCCGGTCGAGGACCCGCTTCTTCCTTCGCAGGGTGTCACCGGCCCGGCCGCCGCCCCGCGCGTCGTCGAGCAGCCCGGCCCGCGCCAGCCGCTCCAGGAGCCGGTCGACATGGCCGTCGGGCAGATCCATGCGCCGCCCCTCCTCGCGCAGCAGCCCCGGACCGCGGGTGCCGTTGAGCAGATCGAGGAAACTGCCCGTAGCCGTGTCCATCGGGCCCAGCGTCATCGCGTGCGCCGGGGTCATCCCGAACTGCACGGTGTTCAGGTCGCGCCAGCCGCGCCGCAGCGCGGGCTTCACCAGCGGAACCAGTGGGATCGCCGTAACCGGCGGATCTTGTGAAGACTGCATGACAGGCCCCCGTAGCCCTCGTGGAACATCCCCGTGCGCCGCCCGGAGACCCCTCGGTGGTCGGTCGTGCTCCGTCGGCGCATGCCAGCATGCCCGGATCGGTGACACGCCGCCGAAAGTTGTCCACAGGCGGTGGGTATTCGTCGTACAAATCAAACGCTTGGCGGGGGATCCGGACCGAACCGTCCCGGAGTCGGGACTTCCAGCCCTCACAGCGGGTAACGTCGGGGCGTGTCCGCCGACCCACTGCACCGCGCCGGAACACCACAGCGACGCACGTCGAGCCAGCCGCCCAGCGGCTCGGGTGCGAGCGCGATCGAGGTGCGCAGGAGCGCCCGACGACGCCGGACGGTCTCCGCGTACCGCGAGGGCGACCGCACCGTCGTGCTGATCCCTGCCCGGATGTCGGAGGCGGAGGAGCAACGCTGGGTGAGCGTCATGCTCGACAAGCTGGCCGCCCAGGAGAGCAAGCGGGTCCTCGGCGACACCGAACTGGCCGAGCGCGCCGCAAGGCTGTCCGCCCAGTACTTCGAGGGACGCGCCCGACCCGCCTCGGTGCGCTGGGTCACCAACCAGAACACCCGCTGGGGCTCGTGCACCCCCTCCGAGGGCAGCATCCGCCTCTCGCACCGGCTGCAGGGCATGCCCGAATACGTCGTCGACTACGTCCTCGTCCATGAGCTGGCGCATCTGCTCGTGCCCGGACACGGGCCCCGTTTCTGGCGGCTCCTGGAGGCGTATCCGCGCACCGAGCGGGCCCGGGGCTATCTCGAAGGCGTGGTCGCGGCCGACCGGCTGCCGCATGTGCCCGGCACGAGCGGAGAGTGACCGGTACACCCCCGGCCGGGGATTGTGTACCGGGTCTGTACCGACTTCGTCCACTGTCCGAGTTTGCCGTTAGCCTGGCGCGACGCACTCGCACTTGGATGGGGGACGGTCGTTACGCATGGCCAGGGAATTCCAACGCGGCCACAAGGCCAAGGTCAGTGACCTCACCGCGGGCACGGATCTGTACGTAGGTGTGCAGATCACCGGCCCCGGACTGAGCTTCGACATCAGCTGCTTCGGTCTCGACGCCGACGAACGGCTCTCGGACGACCGGTACTTCGTCTTCTTCAACCAGCCGAAGTCCCCCGAGGAGTCCATCCAGCTTCTGGGCGCCCAGGCGGGAGACTCGGAGTCCTTCCGGGTCACCCTCGACCGGATCCCGGCGCAGATCCACAAGCTGTCCTTCACGGCGACGATCGACGGCGCCGGCCAGATGTCGCAGATCGCCCCCGGATACCTCCGGATCGTGGCCGGCGGCGAGGAAGTGGCCCGCTACTCCTTCAACGGCTCGGAGTTCTCCACCGAGCGGGCCGTGATGCTGGGCGACTTCTACCTGAAGGACGTCTGGCGCTTCGCCGCGGTGGGACAGGGCTTCGACGGCGGCCTCGAGGCACTGCTGAAGAACTTCGGCGGCGAGGTGGCGGAGGAGGAGACCCCCGCGGCCCCGCCGCAGCCGCAGGCCGGCGCCACCCCGGGCTTCGCCCCGCCGGCCCAGGCCACCGCGCCGCCCGCGTTCGGCGCCCCGGCGCCCGCACCCGCCCCGCAGGGCTACGCGCCCCCGCCCGGAGCGACTCCGCCCCCGGCCCCGGCACCCGCGCCGAACGTGCACGCCCAACCCACCATCATTGCGCCCATGACCCCGCCCGGCGGCGCCCCGGTGCCGCCCCCGGCCCCGGCTCCCGCGCCCTACGGCCAGCCGCAGCAGCCCCCGTACGGCCAGCCCGCCCCGCCGCCCGGCTACGGCGCCCAGCCCCAGGCCCCGCAGGCGCCCCAGGCTCCGGGCCCGCCGCCCGGCTACGGCCAGCCGACCCCGCCCCCGGGCTACGGCCAGCCGACCCCGCCCCCGGGCTACGGTCAGCAGCCTCCGTACGGCCAGGTCCCGGGCCAGCAGGCCCCCTACGGCGCGCCCCAGGGCGTACCGCAGGGCGCACCCCAGGCCGCCGGGGTCGCCGGCGCTCTCCAGCAGTTCAAGGAGACGCCCACCGGCCAGCGCTGGACGCAGCAGAACAAGAAGCTCGTCCGCGTGGACCTCGGCATCGGCGGGCACCCCGTGCTGGCCCGGCAGGGCAGCATGGTGCTCTACCAGGGCAAGGTCGACTTCAGCTACAAGGGCGCGGGCTTCGCCGGCCGGGTCGTCGGCAACGCGACCGGCCAGGAGATGCAGCTGATGCGCTGCACCGGCCAGGGGCAGGTCTTCCTCGCCGAGAACTCCACGATGCTGCACCCCATCGAACTCCAGGGCGACGGCATCTGCGTCTCCGCCGAGAACGTCCTCGCCTTCGACGAGAGCCTCCAGTACGAGGTCCGCCGTATCGAAGGACATGGCATCCCGGGCGGCGCGCTGTTCACGATGCTGTTCCAGGGCACCGGCACGATCGTCCTCAAGACGCACGGCACGCCCGTGGTGCTGCCGGTGACACCCACGACGTTCGCCGACGCCAACGCCGTGGTCGCCTGGTCGTCCGCCGCCCAGGTGGTCGTCTCCAGCCAGGTCCGGATGCGGCGCAACGCCTACCCCGGCGACACCGGGGAGAGCGTCAACCTGCAGTTCCGGGCCGCGCCCGGCAACTTCATCGTCGTCCAGCCGTACGAGATCTGAGGGAGTCCGTCATGAACCAGCCACTCGCGGGCTTCGCTCCCGCACCCGTCACGGCCCGCATGGAGAACCACGGCAACCACATGGCGAAGATCGCCATGCAGACCGGCAACGACCTCTTCGCGCGCGTGGGGTCGATGGTCGCCTACGAAGGGTTCGTCCAGTACGAGCCCAACCCGCCGGCCGTGCGCCAGATCGCCAAGGACTGGATGACCGGCGAGGGCGCGCCCCTGATGAAGTGCACGGGCGACGGACTGCTCTATCTCGCCGACTACGGCGCCAACGTGGTCGTCATCAACCTCAACGGCGACGGCATCTCCGTCAACGCCACCAACCTGCTCGCCTTCGACGCGCACCTCACCTGGGGTGTCGAGCGCGTGAAGGGCCTGGCGAAGTTCGCCGGGCAGGGACTGTGGAACACCAAGATCTCCGGGCAGGGCTGGGTCGCGCTGACCTCCCGGGGCAAGCCGATCGTCGTGGACTGCGGCGGTGGCGAGGACGAGACGTACGTCGACCCCGACGCGCTCGTCGCCTGGTCCCCGAACCTCAAGGTGAAGGGCAAGCGCAGCTTCAAGGCGCAGTCGCTCATCGGCCGGGGCAGCGGTGAGGCCTACCAGATGGCCTTCTCGGGCCAGGGCATCGTCGTCGTCCAGCCCAGCGAGGACAGCACCGACCGCCTCCGGGTCCGGGGCTGAGGGGGAGCCAGAACGTCATGCAGAGTCCGCTTTTCGCCTACAACGACCAGCAGACCCAGGACCGCTGGAGCCTGCAGAACAAGCAGATGCTCCGCGTCAGCCTGGAGGGCCACGACGACATCCTCGCCCGCAAGGGCACGATGGTCGCCTACCAGGGCCTGATGGAGTTCGACGCCGAGTACCAGAGCAACCAGCAGGGACGCGCGCGTGCGCAGACCGGCGAGGGCCTGGATCTGATGCGCTGCCACGGGCAGGGCACGGTCTATCTCGCCAATCTCAAGCAGCACGTCCATCTGGTGGACGTGGAGCAGGACGGACTGACCGTCGACAGCAGCTACGTCCTCGCCATGGACTCGTCGCTGCACCACGAGGTCATCGCCGTCGACAGCCTCTACGGCATCTCCGGCTCGGGGAAGTACCAGCTCAACATCACCGGCCGCGGCAAGGTCGCCCTCATGACCTCCGGCGCGCCGCTGATGATGCAGGTGACGCCCGACAAGTACGTCAACTGCGACGCCGACGCGATCGTCGGCTGGTCGACCTCGCTGCGCGTCCAGATGCAGGCCCAGACGCATTCCTCCGGGGTGTTCCGGCGCCGGGGCAACACCGGTGAGGGCTGGGAGCTCAGCTTCATGGGCAGCGGTTACGCGATCGTCCAGCCCAGCGAGCTGCTGCCGCCGCAGAACGCCCAGATCGGCTCCGGCCTCGCCGCGCAGTACGGGATGGGGCAGCAGGGCGCCCGCGGCCAGAACCAGGGCAACGCCTGGAGCTAGCCACACGTGACAGGTAAGGGGCGACCACCATGGTGGTCGCCCCTTACGCGTTCACAGCCTGGCCCGGGTCGCTTCGAGCAGCCGTACGACGGACTCGTCCGCCACGTCCGATACCTCGTCGTACGCGTACCAGCGCAGGTCCAGGGACTCGTCGCTGATCGCCTCCGCCGCCCCGGCCGGGGCCAGCGCCGCGTACTGGACGTCGAGGTGCCAGGCGCACGGCGTGTGATGGCGGTCCAGACGGACCGGGCCGCCGGGCAGCAGGGTCAGCCCCTCGATGCCGGACTCCTCGGTGCCCTCGCGCAGGGCGGCCGCCGCCAGGCTCTCGTCGACCGGTTCGCAGTGGCCGCCCATCTGGAGCCACATCCGCAGCTTCCGGTGGAGGGTCAGCAGGACCTGCCCGCGCGACGGGTCGATCACCAGCGCGCTCGCCGTGATGTGCCCGTCGCCACAGGCCTTCCACATACCGTCCGGGTGCGTCGCCAGATGATCCAGATAGGTCTGGCGCAGCTCTTCCTGGTCCTCGTAGCCCTTCAGTACGAGGACCGCGTCGTCGAACAGGCTCACTCGGTGTCGTCGTCCTTGTCGTCCTTGTCGGCGTCGGCGTCCTTCTTCTTCAGGTCGGGCTTCTGCGCCGCCTCGCCGAGCATCTTGTCCAGCTCGGAGAAGTCCAGCTGCTCGCGGTGGACGAAGCCGTCCGGGTCGTCCAGGTCGGAGGCGGTCGGAAGCATGTCCGGGTGGGCCCACAGCCCGTCCCGGCCGTCGACACCGCGCGCGTCCGTGAGCGAGGCCCACAGCCGGGAGGCGTCCCGCAGCCGGCGGGGGCGCAGCTCCAGCCCGATCAGCGTGGCGAAGGTCTGCTCCGCCGGGCCGCCCGAGGCGCGACGGCGGCGCAGGGTCTCGCGCAGCGCGTCCGCCGACGACAGACGAGGCTTCGCGGCGGCGTGGACCACCGCGTCCACCCAGCCCTCGACGAGCGCCAGAGCCGTCTCCAGACGGGCCAGCGCCGCCTTCTGCTCGGGCGTGTCCTCCGGCTGGAACATGCCCTGCTGGAGAGCGTCCTGCAACTGCTCGGGGTTCTGCGGGTCGAACTGGCCGACCACGTCCTCGAGCTTGGCGGTGTCGACCTTGATGCCGCGCGCATACCCGTCGACCGCGCCGAACAGGTGCGAGCGCAGCCACGGCACGTGCGTGAAGAGACGCTGGTGGGCGGCCTCGCGCAGCGCGAGGTACAGCCGCACCTCGTCCTGCGCCACGCCCAGGTCCTTGCCGAACGCCTCGACGTTGAGCGGCAGCAGCGCGGCCTTGCCGGCCGGGCCGAGCGGCAGGCCGATGTCGGTGGAGCCGACGACCTCACCCGCCAGCACGCCGACGGCCTGCCCGATCTGCGTGCCGAACATGGCGCCGCCCATCGAGCGCATCATGCCGATCAGCGGGCCGGCCATGGCCTGCATCTCCTCCGGCAGCACGTCGCCCATGGCGTTGCCGACGCGCTCGGCCACCGGGTCGACGAGCTCCTTCCACGCGGGCAGGGTCGCCTCGACCCACTCCGCGCGGGACCACGCCACGGCGGAGCCCGCGCCGGACGGCAGGGACGTCGCGTCGTCGAGCCACAGGTCGGCCAGGCGGACGGCCTCCTGGACCGCGGTGCGCTCGGCGGGGCCGACACTCGCGTCCTTGGTGCCGTCGGCGGTGCCCTGGGAGACCGTCTGGCGGGCGATCTGCTTGGCCATGTCCCAGTTCACCGGGCCGCCCTCGTACGAGAGCATCTGGCCCAGCTGCTGGAACGCGGCGCCCAGGTCGTTGGGGTTCAGGGAACCGAACATGGCAGCGAACGGGTTGTCGGCACCAGGGGCACCGAAGCCGCCGGCTCCAGGCAGCCCGCCGAAACCGAACGGGTTGGCCGGGCCCTGACCACCACCGCTCTGCTGGTCCTTCTTCTTGCCCTCGTCGCCGTCGTCCGGCTCCTCCGGCGGAAGGCCGAATCCGAATGGGGTGTCACTCACGGGATTCCTCGGCTGGTAAGGCCGCCGGTGTCTCTCCGACGGCGCGACTGCCCGATAACACCACCCAGCCTAGACACCGCGAGCGGATCGGGCCTCGGTGCTCCGCCGAGTCTCGGCCTGCGGCAGGATGGATGCCACCTGGTACGTACGCGTCACTCGCGCCCGTACTGAAGACAACCGCTGGAGACGCCCGGTGAGTTCCCCTGATCCACAGGTTCGCGCAGCGCGAAACCGGTCAACCCATCCCGGCCTGCGCGGACCGGTCGTCGCCGTGACCGGCGCCGCCGCCGGTGTCGGCGCGCTGCTCACCGAGCGGCTCGCCGCTTCGGAGGAGATCAAGCAGGTCATCGCCATCGACGAGCGGCGGGGCGAGTGCGCGGCGGCACAGTGGCACATCCTGGATGTGCGGGACCCGGCGATCGCGGAGAAGCTGCGGGGCGCGGACGTCGTGGTGCATCTGGCGCTCGATCTCGATCTGGAGACCGACGGCGCCGCCCGTACGGCCTACAACGTGCGCGGTACGCAGACCGTGCTGACCGCCGCGGCCGCGGCCGGCGTGCACCGGGTCGTGCTGTGCACCTCCGCCATGGTCTACGGCGCCCTTCCGGACAACGAGCTGCCGCTGTCCGAGGACGCGGAGCTGCGGGCGACGGCGGAGGCGACCGGGGTCGGGGACCTGCTGGAGGTCGAGCGGCTCGCGCGGCGCGCTCCGCGGGCGCACCCCGGGCTCAATGTCACCGTGGTGCGGCCCGCTGTCCTCGTCGGAGGCATCGACACCGCGCTGACCAGGTACTTCGAGTCGCCGCGGCTGCTGGTCGTGGCCGGCTCCCGGCCCGCCTGGCAGTTCTGCCACGTCGAGGATCTGTGCAGTGCTCTGGAGTACGCCGTCCTGGAGAAGGTCGAGGGCGAGCTCGCCGTCGGCTGTGACGGATGGCTGGAGCAGGAGGAGGTCGAGGAGCTCAGCGGGATCCGGCGGATGGAGCTGCCCTCGGCCGTCGCGCTGGGCGCGGCGGCCCGGCTGCACCGGATCGGGCTCACGCCGTCTCCGGCCGGGGATCTCGCCTACACGATGTACCCCTGGGTGGTGAGCGGCAGCCGGCTCCACGACGCCGGATGGCGGCCGCAGTGGACCAACGAGGAGGTCCTCGCGGAGCTGCTGGAGGAGGTCTCCGGACGGCACACGGTCGTGGGACGCCGACTGGGCCGCAAGGACGCGACGGCCGCGGGCGCCGCGGGTGCGACGGTGGCGCTGCTGGGCGCGGCGGCCGTGGTGCGGCGGGCGCGGAAGGCCCGGCGGCGGATCTGAGATCGAGGGGTCCAGGCCTGTAGGAGGCTCCAAACGCCCACGCGCGCGTGCCGGGCGATCACGCTATTCCGTGTGGTCGCGGGCATGAGGCACGATGGGGGCATGGCAGCCATCGACGATCACCCCGGTGAGCGGGGCGCGCAGGACGCGATCAAGCTCATCGCCATTCGTGAGACCGCGCTCTCCCTGGACGAGGTCTTCAAGGCCGTCGGGGACGACGCGGCCGGGGGGACCGCGCTGTTCGTCGGGACCGTGCGCAATCACGACGGCGGAGCCGATGTCGACGAGCTCGGCTATTCGTGTCATCCCAGTGCCGAGGCGGAGATGCGGCGGGTCGCGGAGAAGGTCGTCGCCGAGTACCCCGTGCGGGCGCTGGCCGCGGTGCATCGCGTGGGGGACCTGAGCGTCGGGGATCTCGCCGTCGTCGTCGCCGTGTCGTGCCCGCATCGCGGGGAGGCCTTCGAGGCCTGCCGGAAACTGATCGACGAACTCAAGCACGAAGTGCCGATCTGGAAGCACCAGAAGTTCTCCGACGGAACGGAGGAGTGGGTCGGCGCCTGCTGAGCCCACGGCCTCTGCCGAATCCTTCCTTCTGTTGTCTCCGGTTGCGTAACCGCACCCCTGGCGTGAGCGTTGTCAGTGCGGATGGTTAATCTGCTGATCAGTCAGTTGCGGTCGCGCACCGGGGTTGGGAGGACGACATGGCGGCGCTCGCCTGGTTGCTGATTCCGCTCTTGGCCGCGATCGGCGCAGGTCTGTGGGGCAGTTGGGCCAACCGGACCCGCAGGACCCGCAGCGACGGGCCCGAGCTGGACGGGTACGCCCGGTTCCGCGAGGCCATGGAGAAGCAACCCTGAGACAGTCCTTCAGGCGGCCCTGACGGGTCGCTGACAGGGGCGTCCCGTACTGTCGTGCCATGCCACGCCGCACCGCGACGATGCTCGCCTCCACCCTGATGCTGATCGCACTCCTGTGCGCGGGTGTGTTGATCCCCGTGCCGTACGCGGAGATGTCCCCCGGGCCGACGGTGAACACCCTGGGCGATCACGACGGCGAGCCGGTGCTCCAGATCTCCGGCCGGAAGACGTACGCGACGAGCGGCCACCTGAACATGACCACCGTCCGGGTCACCAGCGCCGACTACAAGATGAACCTCGTCGAGGCCGTGTACGGCTGGCTCGCGCACGACAACAAGGTCGTGCCGCACGACACGCTGTACCCGGACGGCAAGACCGAGGAACAGTCCACCCAGGAGAACGCCGAGGAGTTCAGCCAGTCCCAGGAGAGCGCCAAGGTCGCCGCCCTGAAGGAGCTGGACGTCCCCGTGAAGTCCTTCGTGATCGTCTCCACGGTCGTCAAGGACTCCCCGGCCGAGGACCGGCTGCACGCCGGTGACGTCATCAAGGCCGTCGACGGGACCGCCGTCAAGGCGCCCGCCGACGTCGCCGAGCTGGTCACCAAGCACAAGACCGGCGAGAAGGTCGTCTTCACCATCGTGCCCGCCAAGGAGCAGGCCGCCGCGGAGAAGGAGCAGCGGACGGCGACCAGAACCGAGGACGTGACCGTCACGACCAGGGCGTCCGACGACGACGGCGAGAAGCGCGCCGTCGTCGGGATCTCCGCCGGGACCGACCACACCTTCCCGTTCACCATCGACATCAAGCTCGCCGACGTCGGAGGTCCGAGTGCCGGGCTCATGTTCGCGCTCGGCATCTACGACAAGCTCACCCCGGGCAGCCTGACCGGCGGCACGTTCGTGGCCGGCACCGGCACCATCGACGACGACGGCAAGGTCGGCCCGATCGGCGGCATCGAGATGAAGACCGTCGGCGCCCGCGACAAGGGAGCCCGGTACTTCCTCACGCCCGCCGACAACTGCGCGGCCGCCGCCAAGGACACTCCCGGCGGGCTCACGCTGGTGAAGGTGAACACCATCGCGGACGCCCTCGGCGCCCTTAAGGACATCCGCTCCGGCGACACCGACGGCCTGCCCAAGTGCACGACCAAGGGCTGACGGAACAGACACGCGCGCGTACGTGAACGGGGGCGCCCCAGGACCGGGGGCGCCCCCGTTCACGTACGGGAAGAGACGGTCGTACCGGAAGGACTCAGTCCTCGAACGTCGCCGACAGCGCCTCCGCGAGCCCCGGCACCAGGGCGCCGCCCGTGAGGACCTCCGTCGGGGAGTCCTTCTCACGCAGTCGCAGGGCCGAGTCGCGGGTGCCGTCCCGCAGGACCGCGACCGTCATGCGGACCTCCTGACGGTCGGGGTGCTTGGCGACCCACTGGGAGAGCTTCTTGTCGCTCAGGCCCTCCGGGACCGACGCCTCGGCGGACGGCGGGAGCATCAGGCGCTCCACCGTCAGGGCGCAGCCGACGACCGGGTCGGGCCAGGCGATCGTGCCGAGGAACTCGTCCAGCGGCTTGCCCGCCGGGATCTCCTCCTGCTCGATCGGGGTGAGACCGGTGGTCGCCTGCTCGTCCTCCAGGCCGAGCTGGGCCGCGAGGCCCGGTTCCTGAGCGCGCAGCCGGGCGGTGTCTACGAGGGCGAAGAGGCGAGCGGGCTGGTCCCAGCCGAGGCCGGACACGTACTCGTCGATCTCGAGTACGGCCCGGGTCAGGGGGCTCGCTGCCATGGGTGTGTTGGACATGGTCACAATCCTGCCTCGTTCATGGCCCGAATCGGGAACCGAGTAAAGCGTGAGTAAGTTGCATAGGTGAGGGCCTACGATCACGTGGCCCACGGACGGCCCGCGGGGACGCGGGTCTGACGGACCAACAGCGACTTTCGAGGTGCGCACCTTGGCTTTCCAGATGCCGGACCGCGGCGGAGGCCCGACGGGGCCACGGATCAGAGTGGGCCGCCCGTCCCGGCGTGTCCGGACCCTGCTCATGACACTGGGCGTCCTTGCCGTGCTCGGCATGGCGTTCACCATGTTCGCCGGGTTCTGGACGGACTGGCTCTGGTACCGGTCGGTGAACTACTCGTCCGTGTTCACGACGACCCTGTGGACGAAGATCGGTCTGTTCTTCGTCTTCGGCCTGCTGATGGCCCTGGCGGTCGGCTTCAACATCTGGCTGGCGCACCGGCTGCGGCCACCGCTGAGCGCGATGTCGATGGAGCAGCAGAACCTCGACCGCTACCGCATGGGCATCGCGCCCTACAAGAAGTGGCTGCTGCTGGGGATCACCGCGCTCGTCGGCCTCATCGCCGGCGCCTCGGCGTCGAGCCAGTGGCGGACCTGGCTGATGTGGGTCAACGGTGTGTCCTTCGGTGAGAAGGACCCGCAGTTCAAGCTCGACATCTCCTTCTTCACCTTCGACCTGCCCTGGTACCGGTTCCTGCTCGGCTTCGGCTTCGCAGCTGCGATCCTGTCCGTGATCGCCGCCGCGCTGACGCACTACCTGTACGGCGGGCTCAGGATCACCAGCCCGGGTGCGCGCGCCACGGCCGCCGCCACGGGCCATCTGTCGGTGCTGATGGGCGTCTTCGTCGCCCTGAAGGCGGTGGCCTACTGGCTCGACCGGTACGGTCTCGCGGTCAAGTCCAGCGACTTCAAGGCGACCGACAACTGGACCGGCCTGAGGTACGTCGACGCGAACGCCTATCTGCCGGCCAAGACGATCCTGTTCTGCATCGCCGTCATCTGCGCCCTGCTGTTCTTCGCCACCCTGTGGCGGCGCACCTGGCAGCTGCCCGTCATCGGCTTCGGTCTGATGGTGCTGTCGGCGATCCTCATCGGCGGCCTGTACCCGGCGATCGTCCAGAAGTTCCAGGTCCAGCCGAACGAGCAGGCCAAGGAAGCGCCGTACGTCACCAAGAACCTCAAGGCGACGCGCGAGGCGTACGGCATCGACGACGCCGACGTCAACGAGTACGCGGGCACGTCCACGACCACGGACAAGACCAAGCTGCGCGACGACGTCGACAACACGGCCAGCATCCGCGTGGTGGACCCGAACATCGTCTCGCCGACGTTCCAGCAGCTTCAGCAGATGCGCAACTACTACGGGTTCCCGATCAACCTGGACGTCGACCGCTACACCAAGGACGGCAAGGACCAGGACACGGTCATCGGTCTGCGCGAGCTGAACCTCGCCGGCATTCCGAAGAACAACTGGATCAACGACCACTTCCGCTACACCCACGGCTACGGCGTGGTCGCCGCCAAGGGCACCGCCGCCGACTCCGAGGGCCGCCCGGTCTTCACCGAGTCCGACCTGCCCTCGCAGGGCGACCTCGGCACGTATCAGCAGCGGGTCTACTACGGCGAGAAGACCACCGAGTACTCGATCGTCGGCGGTCCCCAGAAGGAGATCGACTACTCCGACGACAGCGGCGAGAAGACCTTCAGCTACAACGGCAAGAGCGGGGTCAACCTCTCCAACCCGGTCAACCGGGCCGCGTACGCGGTGGCGTTCAACGAGCCGCAGATCCTCTACTCCGGCGCGATCGGCGAGGGTTCGCGGATCCTGTACAACCGCACGCCCAAGGAGCGCGTCGAGGCGGTCGCCCCGTGGCTGACCATCGACGGCGACGCCTACCCGGCGGTCGTGGACGGGAAGATCCAGTGGATCGTCGACGCCTACACGACGACGAACGGCTACCCGTACTCGTCGCGTACGACCCTCGGTGACACCACGGCCGACTCGCTGACCGCGACGAACAACTCGCGCGCGGTGGTGGCCCAGCAGAACCAGGTCAACTACATCCGCAACTCGGTGAAGGCCACCGTCGACGCCTACACCGGCCAGGTGAGCCTGTACCAGTGGGACACCAAGGACCCGGTCCTGAAGACCTGGATGAAGGCGTTCCCGGGCACGGTGAAGTCGAAGACCGCGATCTCGGACTCGCTGATGGCTCATCTGCGCTACCCGCAGGACCTGTTCAAGGTCCAGCGCGAGCTGCTCAGCCGGTACCACGTGAAGGACGCGACGACGTTCCTCAGCGGCTCCGAGGTGTGGCAGGTGCCGGACGACCCGACCAACACGTCGGGCGACGCGGTGCCGCCGTACTACCTGAGCATGAAGATGCCCGACCAGAAGGCGCAGGCGTTCTCGCTCACGACGACGTTCACGCCCAACGGCCGTGACCAGCTCAGCGCGTTCATGTCGGTCGACGCCGAGGCGGGGACCAGCGACTACGGCAAGATCAGAATCCTGAAACTGCCGACGAACACCACCGTCCCCGGACCCAAACAGGTGCAGAGCCAGTTCAACTCCGAACAGAACATCGCCGAGACCATCAGCCTCCTCAACAGAGGTGATTCCAAGGTGGAGTACGGCAACCTGCTGACGGTGCCGCTCGACGGAGGACTGCTGTACGTGGAGCCGGTCTACGTACGCGGTGGTGGACTGAAGTACCCGCTGCTGCGGAAGGTGTTGGTGACCTACGGAGGCAAGACCGCCTTCGAGGACACCCTCGACGAGGCCCTCAACAAGGTGTTCGGGGCGGACGGCGAGACCACCACGCCACCGGAGGACGACGGCGGGGACACCACGAAGCCGCCACCGACCTCCGACAACCCGACGGTCCAAGAGGCGTTGGACGACGCCCAGAAGGCCTTCGAGGACGGCCAGGCGGCCCTGAAGAAGGGCGACTGGGAGGCGTACGGCCTGGCGCAGAAGGACCTCGAGGAAGCGCTGCAACGGGCCGAGGACGCACAGTCCAAGGAGGACAAGACCGGCGGCAGCAGCCCGAGTCCGAGCGGCAGTCCGAGCCCGAGCAGCAGTCCCAGCGGCTGACCGGTTCCTGAGCTGGTCAAATGCCCCTCCCGCGCCGTGGTACGGTTTGAACACAACGGCGCGGGGTGGAGCAGCTCGGTAGCTCGCTGGGCTCATAACCCAGAGGTCGCAGGTTCAAATCCTGTCCCCGCTACTGAAAACGAAGGCCCGGATCCTGATCAAGGATCCGGGCCTTCGTGGTGTGCGAACGCATGTGCCGGACAGAGGGACGGCTGTGCCGCCGTGGGGAGTTGGGCGAACTGTGTTTGACTTGTCTCTCTGTGGGCATGTCGACAAAACGCTGAAGTGACCTCACTGGCTGCGGTATACCAGGTGTACCCAGGTTGCAGGTGGTGCGACGATGGACGTTATGGGGGACAAGGCAACTCTGTTGGAGACAGGGCGGTTTGAGCAGTCTGCTGACTTTGTGCAGTCTGCCGATCTTGTGCAGCCTTCCGACCGGGACGAGACCGGTGAGGCCGCCGAGGAAGCAAGGCAGCGGCTCGCCGCGGAAGCCGGCGATGTCGAGGCGATGAGCGTCCTCGGGGCCATGCTGCTGCGCCGCGGTGATCTCGACGGAGCCGAACCCCAGCTGCGTGCCGCCACCGCCGCGGGTGACCGGGCCGCCGCCAACAACCTGGGCGTCCTGCTGCACCAGCGCGGATACGCCGACGACGCCGCCGGATGGTGGCGGATCGCCGCCGTCGCCGGGTCCGCCGCGGCCGCGCACGCGCTGGGCCGCCACCACCGGGAGAAGGGCGACGAGCCCGCCGCCGAGTACTGGCTGCGCCAGTCCGCCGAGCAGGGGCACGCCCTCGGCGCGTACGCGCTCGCCGATCTGCTGGAGCACCGCGGGGACGCCGCGGCCGGGCAGTGGATGCGCGCCGCGGCCGAGCGGGGGCACCGTGAGGCGGCCTACCGGCTGGCGCGCGCTCTTGATCGCGAAGTGTCCGCCGAAGGGGACGACGGGCCCGACAACGGTGTCTCCCCGGCGGCCGAGCAGTGGTACCGGCAGGCCGCCGCGCGCGGACACCGGCGGGCCGCGCTGCACCTCGGCGCGATCCTGGAGCGGCGCGGTGAGCTGAAGGAGGCCGGGCGCTGGTATCTGACCTCCGCCAAGGACGGCGAGGCACGGGCCGCCTGCGCCCTCGGGTTCCTGATGCGTGACGCGGGAGACGTCGAGAGCGCCGCGGTCTGGTGGCTGCGTGCCGCTCAGGACGGGGACGGCAACGCGGCGAACGCGCTGGGGGCGCTGCACGCCGAGCGGGGCGAGACACAGACCGCCGAGCGGTGGTACCGGGCCGCGATGGACGCCGGTGACGTCAACGGCGCGTACAACCTCGGGCTGCTCTGCGCCGAGCAGGCGCGGACCGCGCAGGCCGAGCAGTGGTACCGGCGGGCGGCGTACGCCGGACACCGGGAGGCGGCGAACGCGCTGGCGATCCTGCTGCTGCAGGGCGGGGACACCGCCGGGGCCGAGCCGTGGTTCTCCAAGGCGGCCGAGGCCGGGAGCGTGGACGCGGCGTTCAACCTCGGGATCCTCTTCGCGGGGCGGGGCGAGGACGCCGTCGCGCTGCGGTGGTACGAGCGGGCCGCGGCCGCCGGGCACACCGAGGCGGCGCTCCAGGTCGGGATCGCGCGACTGCGGGACGGGGACGAGGCGGCGGCGGAGCGGCATCTGCGGTGTGCGGCGGGAGGAGGCAGCTCGGAGGCGGCGTACCGGCTGGCGACCGTGCTGGACGCCCGGCGCCCGCCCGTGCCCGCGCATGAGCTGGGGGAGCCGGTCCACTCCTCCAAGAGCGAGTGCGAGGAGTGGTACGAGCGGGCGGCGTCCCAGGGGCATCGGCGGGCGCAGGTGCGGGTGGGCATGCTGGCCGCTGCCCGCGGGGATGTCGTGGGGGCGGCTCGCTGGTACCGGGAGGCGGCCGAGGCGGGCTCCCGCAACGGTGCCTTCAATCTCGGGCTGCTGCTGGCCCGGGAGGGGAGCGAGCCCGAGGCGGCGGTGTGGTGGACCCGTGCGGCGGACGCGGGGCACGGGCGGGCGGCTTTGCGGCTCGCCCTGGTCTACGCGCGTCGTGGGGAGCTCGCGGAGGGCCAGCGCTGGGCCGACCGGGCCGTGACGCTGGGACCGCGGGAGGTGTCGGAGCGGGCGGCTCGTCTGCGGGACGCGCTGCGGCAGGAACTGTCGGCCTGACGGGCCGGCTCCGGGGACCGTGGGAAAAGCGATTTGCTTCCGTCCTCCGCGTTGACGTAGTGTTCATTTCACCGACGCGGGGTGGAGCAGCTCGGTAGCTCGCTGGGCTCATAACCCAGAGGTCGCAGGTTCAAATCCTGTCCCCGCTACTGAAGGCCGAGGGCCGGAATCCAGAAGGATTCCGGCCCTCGGTGTTTCTTCATCGCCGGTGGCCCACCGCCTCCTCGTACAGGGTGCGGTCGACTGTCCTGGACTCCGGCAGCGGGTCGCCCTCGAAGACTCCTTGCGCGGTGTATGCCGCTTGCAGACGGTCGGTCGTGCCTTCGCGGATCTCCCAGTCCATCCGCAGGGACGGGGTCGAGCGGAGGATCCGCTGGTCGGCCTTCAGGAGTTTCGCCAGGTAGGTGACGTAGGCCTCGTCCTTCTTGTAGTCCGTCGCGAAGTACGAGTTCACCGTGCGGATGTACGCCCGGAGCAGGGCCACTCCCGCGTCCACGTCCCGCTGGAGCAGTGAGGGGCCGTACAGCATGCCGCCCAGCGGCTCGCCCTGCGGCTGGCCGCCGAGGAAGGCGTAGGCGGGCTGTCCGTCGACCTTGCGCCACACCGGGTCCAGGAGCCAGGCCGAGTCGACGCCGCCGTTCTCCAGGGCGGTGAGGACGTCCGCGGAGCCCAGCTGCTGGTACTGGATCCTGTCGAGGGCGCCGCCGTGCTTCTCCAGGGCCTTTTCCATGGGGTACGCGATGACGGAGCCCTTGCCGATCATCGTGCCGAGTCTGCGGCCGGCCATGGACACGTGGGACGCGCTCTCGCCGTCCTTCAGCCGCACCCACAGGCCGCTCTTCGAGCCGGGGTCCGGTGAGAAGTTCCCCGCGACCCACTTGATGTCGAAGCCGCCCCGGAGACCGTTCATCACGGCCGCCTCCGGAGCCGCCCAGATCGCGTCGAGGTCGCCCTTGGCGAGCAGGGGCAGCGCGTCCGGCGTGGGGAGGACCTTGAGGGTGACGTCCAGGCCCTCACGTGCGAACTCGCCCTTGTCCAACGCCACTTGCAGCGGTGCCACGTACTCGGCGCTCAGCGTCCCCGTCGCGATCGTCAGCTTCCGCCTCTCCGCCAGGGGCTTCGGGGCCGGTGCGCCGGGCTGGCAGCGGGCCGGCAGACGGCTCGGGGAGAGGTCGGCCGGGTCCGTCCAGGACGTGGCGCCACAGCCCTCCACCGGGCTGATCGTGCGCTTCCCGGCGTCCGCCCGCGGTGCGTTGTCCTCGTACGGCGACGAGCAGGCCGCCGAGGTCAGCAGTACGGCGGTCAGCGCCGCCACCACACACGTCCGTCCCCTCATGACTGCCCCCGTCCACGGTCCCGCGGTGCCCAGGGGGTGAGCAACCGGCCCACCACCCGCACCAGTTCGGAGAAGACGACCCCCAGGGCCGCCACACAGACGATCCCCACGAACATCACGTCGTTCTGGAACAGCGCGCGGGAGTCGAAGATCAGATGGCCCAGGCCGTTCGTCGCCGCGATCTGCTCCGAGGCGACGATCACCAGCACGGCCACGCCCGCCGCTATGCGGGCGCCCACCAGGACCGACGGCAGTGACGCCGGCAGCAGGACGTGGCGGAACATCTGCCAGGGCGAGGCGCCGAAGACCTGGCCCGCGTCGCGGTGGCCTGCCGGGATCGACATGACCGCGGACATCGTCGAGATCCACACGAAGAAGAAGACCGTGGCCGCGACCAGGGCCACCTGCGGGCCCTCGCCCAGGCCGAACATGTTCAGGAAGATCGGCAGCAGGGCCAGTTTCGGGACCACGTACAGGGCGTCCAGCAGGGGCTCCAGTGCCGCTCTGACCAGGGAGAGCGAGCCCATCAGCAGGCCCAGCGCGTACCCGGCGGCCGTGCCCACCGCGTAGCCCGCCACGACGCGCTTCGACGTGGCCCATACGTCCGGCCACAGGTCGCCCTCCGCGGCCCGGTCCCAGCCGTCCGCGAAGATCGTGGACGGTGCGGGGTAGACACGGGAGTCGATCCAGGCGCGGTCGGCGGCCAGTTGCCACAGGAGGACCAGGAACAGCGGGACGGCCGCGGCCAGGGACAGTTCCAGGGCGCGTCGGCGCCTGTGGGTGCGTACGGGATGGAGCTCGTGCGGGCCCGGGGCGCGGACCAGGACGGACTCCCGTGCGGGAGCGGTCGTCGTCATGCCGGTACCGCCTCCTTGCGCAGCAGGTCCCACAGCTCGCTCTTGAGGTCCGTGAACTCCGGCGCGGAGCGGATGTCTCCGGTGCGCGGGCGGGGGAAGGGCGGGCGGCGCTCGGCGATGACGCGGCCGGGGCGGGCGGACATCACCAGGACGCGGTCGCCCAGGACGATCGCCTCCTCCAGGCTGTGGGTGATGAAGAGGGTGGTGGTGCGGGTCGTCTGGGTGAGTTCCAGGAGCTCGTCCTGGAGGATCATGCGGAGTTGGGCGTCCAGGGCCGCGAACGGCTCGTCCATCAGGAGGAGTTCGGGCTCCACCGCCAGCGCCCGGGCGATCGCCACGCGCTGGCGCATGCCGCCGGAGAGGGTCGAGGGGTAGGCGGTGGCGAAGTCCGACAGGCCCATGCGGGCCAGCCAGCCGTCGGCGCGGGCGTCGGCCTCGCGGCGGGGGACGCGCTGGATGTCGAGGCCGAAGCGGACGTTGGCGCGGACCGTCTTCCAGTCGTAGATGCCGTAGTCCTGGAAGATCATGGCGGCCGGGCGAGGGCTGGTCGTACGGATCTCCAGGCGGCCCGTGCTGGGGCGCAGCAGGCCCGCGGCGATGCGCAGCAGGGTCGACTTGCCGCAGCCCGAGGGGCCGACGACACAGACGAACTCACCGGCGCTCACGGACAGGTCCAGCGGGCCGAGGGCGGGCACCGCGCCGGGGCCACGGCCGAAGGTTCGGGTCAGATCACGTGCGCTGAGTTTCGGATACGGCTCTCCCACGGGGTCTCCTCGCGGAGTGCGGAACGGACTGGTGGGTGCCGATGACCATATGACGGCCCGTCAGATCCGGGAAGCCTGTAGACAGCACAAAGCCCCGGCGCCCTTGGGGGCCGGGGCTTCGGAAGCGGGGCTACGCCGCCGCGCAGTTCGGGCAGACGCCGCGGTACGTCACCTCGACGCCCGAGACCGTGAAGCCGAAGCGCTCCGAGTCGGGGAGGTCGGTGAGCGGGTCGCCGCTCGGGTGGACGTCGCGGATCGCGCCGCACTGGGCGCAGACCAGGTGGTGGTGCGGCCGGTGCGCGTTCGGGTCGTACCGCTTGGCGCGCTTGTCGGTGGCGACCTCGAGCACCTCGCCGAGGGAGACCAGCTCGCCCAGCGTGTTGTAGACGGTCGCGCGGGAGATCTCGGGCAGCTTGGCGACGGCCCGTGCGTGGACCTCGTCGGCCGTCAGGTGGACGTGATCGCCGTCGAGGACCTCGGCCACGACACGCCGCTGCGCGGTCATCCGCCATCCGCGGCCGCGCAGTCGTTCCAGAAGGTCACTCATAGGGGTCACCTTAACAGCAAGGGGGACCAGGCTCCGAATAGGTGTGAATTTAGAGTGCACCTCGAGTTGGACAATGTCCAGTGTGGCGGGGGGCGTGCCGGGTCCGCCCGGCCCACCCCCCGGTACTGCGCTCAGGCCGGGACGTGCTGTCGTGCCGGTGCCCAGCAGCGGATGATGTCGCGGACCGAGACGATGCCGACCGGCTCGCCGTGGTCCAGGACGATGAGGTGTCGGAAGCCGCCGTGGGTCATGGCCCGGGCCGCCTCCTCCAGGGTCCAGGACGGTGTCGCGAAGACGACGTCGGTGGTGGCGTGGTCGTGGACGCGTTCCGTGTCCGGGCTCTGGCCCAGTCCCACGGCATTGAGGACGTCGCGTTCGGTGAGGATGCCGATGCCGCCGGCGTCGGGGTCGTGGATCACGGCCGCGCCGACGCGCCGGGCTGACATCAGGGCGGCGGCTTGGCGGAGGGTGTGGGCGGGGCCGATGGTGAGGACCACCGTGCTCATGGCGTCGCGGACGAGCATGGGTGCGGAGTCACCTCCTACGAATCCCCGGGATAGTTCGAGGATTCACAAGTTCACAAATGAGGGTCCCCTCAGAGTCGCAGGCAAAGCGAGAGTCAACAAGGGGGCGCGTGCGGCCGATTGAGGGCGTACGCGCTCAGTAGCGCTGGTTGAGATATCCCAGCATCTCGTCGTGGAGCAGACCGTTGGAGGCGGCCGCGTTGCCGCTGTGCGGGCCCGGGCGGCCGTCGAGGCCGGTGAAGGAGCCGCCCGCCTCCGTCACGATGATCGCGTTGGCGGCCATGTCCCACAGGGACAGCTCGGGTTCGGCACAGAGGTCGACCGCGCCCTCGGCGACCAGCATGTAGGGCCAGAAGTCGCCGTACGCGCGCGTGCGCCACACGTCGCGGGTCAGGTCCAGGAAGCCGTTGAGGAGGCTCCGCTCCTCCCAGCCGCTCAGGGAGGAGTACGCGAAGGAGGCGTCCGACATCTTCGAGACGCGGGAGACATGCAGCCGGGAGGCCGAAGTGAGGCTGCGTCCGGTGAAGGCGCCGTTGCCCTTCGCGGCCCACCAGCGGCGGTTGAGCGCCGGCGCGGAGACGACGCCGACAACGGGCTGGTAGCCGCCCTCCGCCACCTCCATCAGGGAGATCAGGGTGGCCCAGACGGGGACACCCCGGACGTAGTTCTTGGTGCCGTCGATCGGGTCGATCACCCAGCGGCGGGGGCCGGTGCCCTGGACGCCGTACTCCTCGCCGAGGATCGCGTCCCGCGGACGGGCGCGCTGGAGATGGGTGCGGATGATCTCCTCCGCCGCCTTGTCCGCTTCGCTCACCGGGGTCATGTCCGGCTTCGTCTCGACCTTGAGGTCCAGCGCCTTGAAGCGGTCCATGGTGGTTGCGTCGGCCGCGTCCGCGAGGACATGGGCGAAGCGGAGGTCGTCGAGGTAGTCCGGCATGGGACGAACGCTATCCGCCATGGTCGCTGCGGGGCTACACGGGACCAAGGTGCGGACGGGCCCCGGCGGACGGCGCGCGGTGGATCAAGGGCGCCCCCCGATGCCCTCGCGAACCCTTGACAGTGCCCTCACGCGCGTCAAATCTGGGCCCAGAGCCGCTCGCCCCTAGGAGGCGATGATGCCTGCAGCGAGGGAATCCCTGCTGGACGCCGCGTACACGGCGCTGGCCCGCAGGCCGTGGTCCACCGTGCGGATGGTGGATGTCGCGGCGGCGGCAGGAGTGTCCCGGCAGACGCTTTACAACGAGTTCGGGAGCAAGGAAGGACTGGCCCGCGCCCTGGTGAGAAGGGAGGCCGACGGCTATCTCGCCGGTGTCGAGCGCGCGCTCGCCACCCACAGCGACGCCCGTGACCGGCTGACCGCGACCGCCGAGTGGACCGCGGCCACCGCCAGGGACAACGCGCTCGTACGGGCCCTGCTCACCGGCTGCTGGAGCGAGCGGCTGCCCTCCCCGACACTGTCCGCGGTCCCGTCCTCCTCGGCCGTACCGGCACAGCGCCGGGCGGACGGCCCGCTGCCGTCGCCCGGCGACTTGGTGGCGCTGGTCCGCGACCGCGCTGTGGCGGTGCTCGGCGGACCGGGTGCGAACAAGGCGGACCACGCCGACCTCGCCCGCTCCTGCGAGCTGACCGTCCGGGTCGCACTGTCGTGCGTGGCCGCCCCGCCGGGTGAGGGCGGGGTCGCGGACCTGGTACGCAGCGCGCTGCACCGGCAGCCGGTGTGAAAGCCGTCAGTGTGCCGAGCCGGACAGCTGGAGGCCGATCACGCCCACGATGACCAGGCTGATCGAGACGAGCTTCAGCGTCGACACCAGGTCGCCGAGGAAGATCATGCCGTAGATCGCCGTACCGGCCGCCCCGATGCCGGTCCACACCGCGTACGCCGGGCCCACGTCGAGCTTCTTCAGCGACAGCGTCAGCAGGCCGAAGCTGCCGAGGGCGAAGACGCAGAACGCGACCGTGGGCCACAGTCGGGTGAAGCCGTGCGAGAGCTTGAGGCACACGGCGAAACCGGTCTCCAACAACCCGGCGACCACTACCAGCAGCCACGCCATGTGCTGTCCTCCCGTAGGTCCGGCTCGGTGCGATTATGCCTTTGCCTCACCTGTACGGAGCCAAACAACGCGAAGGTCAGTCGCCTTCCGTGCGTTCCCTGGTCGCCAGCAGACGGCGGAGCGAGTACAGCCGCGCCGGGTCGGCGTGTCCCTCGGCCACCCACTCGTCCAGCGCGCAGTCCGGCTCATCATGACTGCACGCACGGGGACAGCCTTCGGTTCCCGGCACCAGGTCCGGGAAGGCGAGGATCACGCGGGACGGATCGACGTGGTGCAGGCCGAACGACCGCAGGCCCGGGGTGTCGATCACCCAGCCCGCGTCGCCCGCCAGGGGCAGCGCCAGCGCCGAGGTGGTGGTGTGGCGGCCGCGGCCGGTCACCGCGTTCACATGGCCCGTCACCCGGCGGCGGTCCTGCGGGACCAGCGCGTTCACCAGCGTCGTCTTGCCCACGCCCGAGTGACCGACGAACGCCGTGATCTTGCCGTCGAGTTCCGCGCGCACCCGCTCCACCGCGCTGCCGTTCTCCAGTTCCTCGCGGCTGGTGACGACGTGCGGGATGTCCAAGTGGCCGTACAGCTCCAGGAGTTTGTCGGGCTGGGCGAGGTCCGACTTGGTCAGGACCAGGAGCGGGGTCAGACCGCCGTCGAACGCCGCGACCAGGCAGCGGTCGATGAGGCGCGGGCGGGGCTCGGGGTCGGCGAGGGCCGTGACGATCGCCAGCTGGTCGGCGTTGGCGACGACCACGCGCTCGAAGGGGTCGTCGTCGTCCGCGGTACGGCGCAGCACCGAGGTGCGCGGCGCGATGCGGACGATACGGGCCAGGGTGTCCTTCTGGCCGGAGAGGTCGCCGACGATGGCCACCCGGTCTCCGACGACGGCGGCCTTGCGGCCCAGTTCGCGGGCCTTCATGGCCATCACGACCGTGTCGTCGACCAGACACGTCAGCCGGCCACGGTCGACGGTGAGGACCATGCCCTCGACCGCTTCCTCGTGCTTGGGGCGGATGTTGGTACGCGGCCGGTTGCCCTTGCGGTTCGGGCGGCTGCGGATGTCGTCCTCGTCGGTGTTCTTGCCGTAGCGACGCATGATGTCCAGACCCCTACGCGCCGAGCATCCCGGTCCAGAGTTCCGGGAAGTCCGGCAGGGTCTTCGCCGTCGTCGCCACGTTCTCGATCTGCACGCCCTCCACCGCGAGACCGATGATCGCGCCGGCCGTCGCCATACGGTGGTCCTCGTACGTGTGGAAGATCCCGCCGTGCAGACGGCGCGGGCGGATGTGCAGTCCGTCGGCCGTCTCGGTCACATCACCGCCGAGCTCGTTGATCTCCTTGGTGAGCGCGGCCAGACGGTCCGTCTCGTGCAGGCGCAGATGGGACACGCCGCGCAGCGTCGAGGGGGAGTCGGCCAGCGCCGCCACCGCCGCGATGCCCGGCGTCAGCTCGCCGACCTCGCCCAGGTCCACATCGATACCGTGAATCGCACCCGAACCGGTGAACACCAGGCCGTACTCGGTGAGTTCGCAAGAACCGCCCATCTCGGTGAAGATCTCCCGCAGCCTGTCACCGGGCTGGGTGGTGCGGCTCGGCCAGTCGGGGACGACGACCTTGCCGCCGGTCACCAGGGCCGCCGCCAGGAACGGCTGGGCGTTGGAGAGGTCCGGCTCGATCGTCAGGTCCCGGCCGAGCAGCGCCCCCGGCGTGACCCGCCAGACGTTGGGCTCGCCGCCCGACTCCGGGGTGTCGACCTGGGCGCCGACCGCGCGCAGCATGTCGACGGTCATACGGATGTGGGGGAGCGAGGGGAGGGTGGAGCCCACATGACGGACCTCCACGCCCTGGTTGAAGCGGGGGCCGCTCAGCAGCAGCGCGCTCACGAACTGCGACGACGAGGACGCGTCGATCTCCACCGGGCCGCCGTCCAGGGCACCGCCGCCGTGGACCGTCAGCGGCAGTGCGCCGCGGCCGTCGTCGTCGATGCGGGCGCCGAGGACGCGCAGGGCGTCGATGACGCCGTTCAGGGGACGCTCGTACGACCTCGGATCGCCGTCGAAGCGGATCTCGCCGTCGGCGAGGGCGGCGACGGGAGGGAGGAAGCGCATGACGGTGCCGGCGTTGCCGACGTGCACCGTGGCGGGGCCGCGGAGGCCTGCCGGCAGGACGCGCCAGGACTCGCCCGTGCCGTCGGGGCCCACGCCTTCCTCGATGCCCACGCCCATTTCGCGGAGGGCCGCGGCCATGAGGAGGGTGTCCCGGGAGCGCAGGGGGCGGCGCAGCCAGCCGGGCTCGCTGGCGAGGGCCGCGAGGACCAGGGCCCGGTTGGTGACCGACTTGGACCCCGGTACGTGGACCGTTGCGTCGACGGCTCCGGTCGCATAGGGGGCGGGCCAGAGGGCGGTGTCTGCGGGGTTCAAAGCCATGGGGTCCACTTTAGTAGGGGGCTGTGGTTCGGGTGCTGCGCCGTTGTGGCTGGTCGCGCAGTTCCCCGCGCCCCTGACGCCTGCCCCTTCGGGGCGCGTCACACCTCCAGGAGCCACCTGCCGCCGCCTATCAATGAGCACAGGCTCACCGCGTGGAACAGGAACAACCAGAGTCCTGCGGGTACGTGCGTCAGGCGCGACAACTGGTCCGCATCGGAATCCCCCGCCCCTCCCCGCACCCGCTTCGCCTGCAACTCGAAAGCGGGACGGACGCCGCCCGTCAGCAGGAACCACACCGCCGCGTACGCGAAGGCCGCCTGGACCTGGGGGCCCGCCAGCCAGGACACCACCACGAACGTGGCGCCGGTGACGATGACCGTCAGGGCGCCGTAGGCGTTGCGGATCATCACCAGCATCGCCACCAACAGGGCGGTGGCCACCCAGAGCAGCAGGGTGATGCGGCCCGTGGCCAGCAGGGCCGCGCCGCCCAGGCCCAGCAGCGGGGGAGCGGTGTAGCCGGCCGCCGCGGTGAGGATCATGCCGATGCCGTGCGGCTTGCCCCGGCTGACCGTGAGGCCGCTGGTGTCGGAGTGCAGCCGTATACCGGTGAGGGTGCGACCGGTGAGCAGGGCGATCAGACCGTGGCCGCCCTCGTGGGCGATGGTGATGGCGTTGCGCGAGACACGCCACAGACCGTGCGGGACCACTATGGCGAGCGCCGCGACCAAGGTGGCCAGAACCACCCACAGGTCGGGGTCGGGCTGGGTGCCGATCAGCTCGCCCCAGAGAGAGGTCGCTGTGCTGGTGTCCATGTCTCCCGGTGGCTCCCTCTCGGTCGTACGGAGTCTGGCAGTGTGGCACGGATGTCCGGACGTCAACTGAGACGTCCACGTGGCGGCGATCGTTCCTGACGGCAAACATGCAGGTCGCAGCGTTGTGGCCGGGATGGCCGCAGTCCGTTCCGGGACGGTTCCGTGACGCTGGGGCGGCGCGGGACGGCGGGCTGCATCCACGACGGGCCGTCGGCCGGAATCCCCTTCGGTGACGCGAGGGCGGATGTGTTGTGTCCGCGTCCTCGTGCGTCACCTGCGTTTTCATCGTCATCGGGACCAATCCGCCGCCTCAGCTGGATCGGATTACGTCCGGAGATGTCCCGACCGCGGAGGCCCTCGGTGAAAGAAGCTGTACATATCGGCAGAAATCCTTCTGTCGAGCCGAACCTTGAGGAGCTCGTGGGCTGTGTGGCCCTGGGCGACGACAAGGCGTTCGCCTCGGTGTACGACGCCGTCGCGGGCTCGGTCCTGGGCGTCGTCCGTGCCGTACTGCGCGACCAGGCGCAGTCGGAGGAGGTGGCCCAGGAGGTCCTGGTGGAGGTGTGGCGCACCGCGCCCCGCTACCGCCGTGACCGGGGTACGGCCATCAACTGGATCCTCACGCTGGCGCACCGCAGGGCGGTGGACCGGGTGCGCTCGGTGGAGGCCGCGGCCGTCCGGGACCACAAGGCGGCCCTGCTGGAGCGCACGCCCGAGTACGACGAGGTGACCGAGCAGGTCGAGGCGCGGCTGGAGCGGGAACAGGTACGGCGCTGTCTGCGCACGCTGACCGAGATCCAGCACCAGGCCGTCACGCTGGCCTACTACCGCGGACTGACCTACCGGCAGGTGGCAGAGGCGCTGTCGCTGCCGCTGGGCACGGTCAAGACCCGGTTGCGGGACGGACTCATCCGGCTGCGCGACTGTCTGGGAGTGACGGCATGACGGCCACCGACCTGCACCGGCTGACGGGTGCCTACGCACTGCACGCCCTGCCCGACGGGGAGCGCGAGGCGTTCGAGCGGCACCTCGCGGGCTGCGAGGCGTGCGCGCAGGAGGCGGCCGAACTGGCCGCCACCGCGGCCCGCCTGGGGCTCGCGGCCTCGGTGACGCCTTCCGCGGCGCTGCGGGAGCAGGTGCTGCGGCGGATCACCACCGTCCGGCAGGAGGGGCCCGACGGCGCGGCCCCGTCCCGCTGGGGCCGTACGCGGCCGCGGGCCCGGCTGCTGTCGCGGTGGACGCTGGCCGCCTGTCTGGCGGCCACCGCGCTCGGCGGTACGACGGTGTGGCAGCACCAGCGGGCCGAGGAGGCGCTGGGCCGGGCGCACCGCGCCGAACAGGGGACGGACGAGATCGCCGCCGTACTGACCGCGCCGGACGCCCGGACACGGGTCGCGGATCTGGCCGGGGGCGCCACCGGCACGGTCGTGGTCTCCCGTGACCTGGACAGGGCCGTCTTCCTCGTCTCCGGGATGGCGAGTCCCCCGGGCGGCAAGGTCTACCAGCTGTGGTTCGACGACGCCGGAGCGATGCGGTCGGCCGGCCTGATGGACCCCGCCCGCGCCGACCAGGCCGTCCTGATGCGGGGTCCCGTGGACTCGGCGTCGGGCATGGGCATCACCGTCGAACCCAGCGGCGGCTCGAAGCGGCCCACCTCGGCTCCGCTCGCTTTGATGACCTTCCCGGCCTGAAGGCCTGACCGCTCCCTTTCCGGCGCAAGCCGGACCTTTACAGTCCCGGGCGCCCCTGATTCCGCTTTCTGGAAAAGGGGCGCCGGGATTTTTTCATGTCCCGGCGAACGCCGCTTATCCGTAGCGGCAGCCGATGTGGATTGGTCCGGAAAAAATAATTCATCCGATCGAGGGCCGACCAATCCACCGGCCGCTCGGGACCGGATTCCCCACGTGACCGATGACGAGAAGGAATTCCGGAACACCCGCGGGTGGACACGGCCTGCGTTGGCCGCGCTCGGTGGCGCGCTGGCAGGTTTCGCCGCGCTCGCCACGGCGGAGCTGGTGTCGGCGGCGGTTCGGCCGCAGTCCGGTCCCGTCGTCGTGGTCGGCGGCGCGGCGATCGACCGGACGCCCGCCGCGGTGAAGGACTGGGCGATCCGGAATTTCGGCACCGACGACAAACTCTTTCTCCAGCTCGGTGTTCTTTCCGTGCTCGCGGTTTTCGCCATCGCTCTGGGAATGGCGGCGCTGCGATTTCGCCGTACCGCCGCCGCCGGTGTTCTGCTGTTCGGTGCCGTCGGAGCGGCCGCGGCCATCAGCCGGCCCGATTCGAACGGTTTCTCCGATGCCCTGCCGTCCATCGCGGGCGCGATCGTCGGAGCCGTACTGCTCCTTTTCCTGGCCGGCCGTCTCGTCCTCCGGGGCCCGGTGCCGGACGCGACAGCCAACCCGGAGACCGGTCCGGAGAGCGGTCCGCCCGTGGGGCGGGGATGGGATCGCCGTGGCTTCGTCATCGCCGCTACGACTGCCGCCGCGGCCTCCGCCGGGGCCGGCGTACTGGGGCGGGCCCTCAACGGTTCGAGCGGCCGGGGCGCTGTCGCCTCGCGCGACGAGGTCGTGCTGCCCGCTCCGGTCTCCGCGGCCCCGGCCGTCCCCAGGGGGGCCCGGTTGCGGATCCCCGGCATCAGCTCCTTCACCACACCGAACGGCGACTTCTACCGCGTCGACACCGCGCTCGTGGTCCCCAAGGTGAACGCCAGGACCTGGCGGCTGCGCATCCAGGGCACGGGCGTTCGCCGCCCGCTGTCCCTCTCGTACGACGATCTGCTGCGGCGTGAGCTCATCGAGCGCGACATCACCCTGACCTGTGTCTCCAACGAGGTCGGCGGCCCGTACGTCGGCAACGCCCGCTGGATCGGCGTACGCCTGTCCGAGCTGCTCTCCGAGTGCGGTGTACGGCCGCCCTCCCGGGGTGGTCCGGCCGACCAGCTGGTGGCCCGCTCGGTCGACGGCATGACGATCGGCAGTCCGGTCGAGGACGTCATGGATGGCCGGGACGCTCTTCTCGCCCTGGGCATGAACGGTGAACCGCTGCCCTTCGCGCACGGGTTCCCCGTCCGGATGGTGGTGCCCGGCCTGTACGGCTACGTCTCGGCCTGCAAGTGGATCGAGGACATCGAACTCACCACGTTCGACGCCTACGACCCCTACTGGGTCAAGCGTGACTGGGCCCGCAGGGCACCGGTCAAGACGCAGTCGCGGATCGACACCCCGAAGCCGTTCGCCCGTCCCCAGGCCGGCCCGGTCATGGTCGCCGGGGTCGCCTGGGCCCAGCACCGGGGCATCGACAAGGTCGAGGTCCGCGTCGACGACGGCCCCTGGCGGGAGGCCCGGCTCGCCGCCGAGGACACCCGCGACACCTGGCGTCAGTGGTCCCTGGCCTGGCAGGCCCCGAAGGGCGGCCACACCCTCACCGTCCGCGCCACCGACCGCACCGGCCGGGTGCAGACCGAGAAACGCGCACGGACGATCCCCGACGGCGCCAGCGGATGGCACTCCGTCGTGGTGACCGTCGACTGACGCCCCCTCAAGCCACTTCTTCCCTTCCCAAGTGAACGCGGCCCCGGCCGCGTCGATCCCACAGGAGAAACACTATGAACACCCGTTTCCGCCGTACCGCCGTGACCCTCGCCGCGGCCGCCGTGCTGCCCCTGGCGCTGAGCGCCTGCTCGGACGACAGCAGCGACTCGGCGTCGTCGGACTCCTCCACCAAGGCGTCCGCCCCCGCGTCCGCCTCCGACGACGGCATGGCCGGTTCCGGCACCCCGGCCGGCGACCAGCCCTTCGGCCCCGCCTGCGCGACGGTCCCCGAGAGCGGTGCCGGCTCCTTCGAGGGCATGGCCCAGGACCCGGTGGCCACCGCCGCCTCCAACAACCCGGCCCTGTCCACGCTGGTCACGGCCGTGAAGAAGGCCGGTCTGGTCGACACCCTCAACAACGCCGAGAACATCACCGTGTTCGCGCCGACCAACGACGCCTTCGCGAAGATCCCGAAGGCCACCCTGGACAAGGTCCTGAACGACAAGGCCCAGCTGACCAAGATCCTCACGTACCACGTCGTCGGACAGCGGCTGGCCCCGGCGGACCTGGAGAAGGGGTCCTTCGACACGCTGGAGAAGTCGAAGCTGACCACCTCCGGCTCGGGCGAGTCCTATACAGTCAACGACTCCTCGAAGGTCGTCTGCGGAGACGTCAAGACCGCCAACGCCAACGTGTACATCGTCGACACCGTGCTGATGCCCACCAGCTGACCGCACACGGCCCCGGGGGACGTCACCCATGTGACGTCCCCCGGGGTCTTTGTTCGCACAGCCGAGATGGAATCCGCCCGGCGCGGGGTATGCGGGAGTGGATCCGGGTGAGAGGCGCAGGGGCATGAGCAGACCGTTCACGTACGCCGCCGTGGGCCGCCATGTGCCCCGGCTGCCCGCCGCCTGGTGGCCGGCGCTGCGGCGCACGCCGGTGTCCCTGTGGAACGACGACATCACGGACTACGCGGCGGCGCTGACGTACTACGCGATCCTGGCCGTGCTCCCCGGGATGCTGGTCACCGTCCTCGCGTTCGGGCTGATCAGCCCGGACACGGCCGAGGAGTTCGTCACCCACGTCACCGCCTATGCCCCCGCCGAGTCCGGTGCCGACCTGCACGCCGTGCTGTCCCGTGCGCTGAGCCCCGACGGGACGGCATGGCCGCTGATCGTGACCGGTACGGTCAGCGCGATGTGGTCGGCCTCCAGCTATCTCGCCGTCTTCCGCCGTGCCCTGCACCGTATGCACCGGGTGGAGGACCGGCGCTCGACCTGGCGCAAGGCGCACCGGATCGTGCTGACCGCCCTCGTGCTGCTGGGACTGCTCCTCGCCGGCTCGCTCGTCCTGCTGCTGACCGGCCCGCTCGCCGCGGCGGCGGGCCGGATCCTCGGCGTGGACACCACCGCGACCTGGGCCTGGAGCGTGCTGCGCTGGCCCTTCCTGCTGTGCCTGGTCGCCCTCCTGGTCGTGGTCGTCTTCCACACCGGTCCGACCGCGGCCCGTCCGCGTGCCCGCAGCCTGCCCGGCGGGGTGCTGGCCGCCGCGCTGTGGCTGACGGTCTCCGCGGGCTTCGCCTGGTACGCCTCGAGCCTGAGCGCGTACAGCAGGCTCTACGGCTCGCTCGCGGGCGTCGTCGTCTTCCTCGTCTGGCTGTGGCTGTCCAACCTCGCCCTGCTGACCGGGGCGCAGTTCGCCGCGGAACTCGCGGGGCCGCGCGGTCAGAGCACGGGGAAGTTGTCGGCCGTGCCGTAGGACTCCGCGGGCAGCGGGTCGGGCACGGAGCCGGGGTCCAGGAGGTGGGCCACGGCTGCCGCGGCGGTGCGGTGCCAGAGGGTGTGGCGGCGCAGCATCGCGTGGTCACCGCCGCCGACCAGGGCCATGCCCGCCCGTGCCGCCGTGCCCCGCGCCCGGCGTACGTAGTCGGCCGCTTCCACCGGCGAGGTGACGCGGTCCCGGTCGCCGTGCAGGACCACCAGGCGACGGCCCGCCGTCTGCTCCACCGGCTCGCCCGGCGGACACCAGGGCGCCAGCGCGAGGACGGCGCTCACCTGCGGGTGGCCGGCGGCGCGCAGTGCCGCCCGGGCGCCCATCGAGTGGCCGACCAGCACCGTGGGCACCGGGCCTGCCAGCTCCGCGAGGCGGTCCAGCGCCCGGTGGGTGTCGGCCACGGGGTCGGCGTCGACGTCGTTCCAGCCCCGGAGGCGATAGCGCACCCGGGCCAGCAGGACGTCCCGGCCGGGCAGTTCCGCCGCCAGCGACCACAGGAACGGGCGCATCCGCAGGGCGGCGAGGTGCCAGGGCCGCGACGGGCGGCGGCCGACCGCCCGCCCTCCGTGCAGGACCAGCACGGCCGCCCGGGGCCGCGTCGGAAGGCGCAGCGGCAGGAGTGCGGCGCCGGGCGTGCGCGGCGGCCCGGTCTCGTCACGGGGCACTGCGGGCATTCCTCGTCTCCCTCTCCACGGCACGGTCAGCGTCGGCGCGGTGGGCGGGGAAAGAAGCCGCTGGTCCGCGCCACGTACTCGGCGTAGCCGGGACGGCCCGCCATGTGCCGCTCCAGCAGCCGCTTCCCGCTCCCGCGCACCAGCAGCAGGCTCATCACCAGCGGGGACACGACGGACACGGCAGCCGACTGCGGCGCGTCACAGGCGAGCAGGAACAGGCCCCACCACACACAGAAGTCACCGAAGTAGTTGGGGTGCCGGGTCCACCCCCACAGCCCTCGGTCCATGATGCGGCCCCGGTGGGCGGGATCGGCCTTGAACCGGGCGAGCTGGGCGTCGCCGACCGCCTCGAAGCAGAGGCCCACCGCCCACACCGCGACCCCGGCCCAGGCGAGGAACGTCGGCGGGCCGGACACGTACTGCGCCGCCTGGACGGGCAGGGACACCAGCCAGACCAGGGCGCCCTGGAGCAGGTACACCATGCGCAGGGCGTACAGGTTCCGACTGCCGGGCGCCTTGGCCAGCATCGCCTCGTAGCGCGGGTCCTCGCCGTGACCCCGGCCGCGGCGGGCGATGTGCACGGCGAGCCGCAGCCCCCACACCGCGGTCAGGGCGGTCACCAGCACCCGCCGCGCCGGGTCCCCGTGCCCGGCGGAGGCGACGAGGGTCACGGCGGCGACGGCGGTGAACCCGACACCCCAGGCGATGTCCACGATCCGGTGCAGCCCCGCGCGCACCGCGAGCGCGAAGGTGACGAGCATGACCGCGAGCGCCGCGCCGGCGGCCCAGGCGAGATTGGCCGCGAACGCGCTCCAGGCGAACCCGCTCACAGCCGGTCCAGCCCCTCGTACCAGGCCCGCGTGGTCGACGGCATCCCGCGGTAGTGGTGGCTGACGGCGGCCCGGTCGCGGGCCCGGCTGTGCAGGCCGCCGCGCAGCCGGGCCTGGGAGGCCGGGGCGGACGGACGCGGGCCCACGGCACCGAGCCGTACGGCCGTGGCGAGGGCACGGCCCCGGTCGGCGGGCGTGAGCCGGGGCGGGCGCAGGCCGCGCTCCCGCTGCGCGGCCCACACCGTCCGCAGCCCCTGGGCCAGGTCGCCCTCGATGTCGACCTCACCGGTGACGTAGGCCTGCGCCAGGCCCGGTTCGCCGGGCTGCCACAGCAGTCGGCGCAGTGCGCGCCGGGAGCGCACGACGACCACGGGGGCGCCGGCCGGGCCCGTCTCGCTACCGTCCCAGGCCCGCAGCCGGACCGGCAGCGGGCCGCCGAGGAGGTCCTCGGCGAGGGCGGCGAGCCGGTGGGCGGCACCGGGCCGGGCGGAGATCTCGGTGGCGGTCATCGGAGGGGGTTCTCCTTGGTGAACAGGTACTGCTGGACGTCCAGGTAGCCGGAGCGGAACCCGGCCTCGGAATAGGCCAGGTAGAAGGTCCACAGGCGGCGGAAGGTCTCGTCGAAGCCGAGCTCCTCGGCCTCCCCGGCGCGTTGCGTGAACCGCTCCCGCCACAGGCGCAGCGTCTCGGCGTAGTGGGCGCCGAAGCCGTCACGCCGGGTCAGACGCAGCCGGGTGTGGTCGCGGGCGGTCTCCTCGACGGCCCGGGTGGACGGGATCTGCCCGCCGGGGAAGACGTACTTGTGGATCCAGGTGAAGGTGGAGCGGGTGGCGAGCATCCGCTCGTGCGGCATGGTGATGGCCTGGAGCGCCGCCCGGCCGCCCGGCGCCAGCCGCTCGTCCAGGGCACGGAAGTACACCGGCCAGAACTCCGCGCCCACCGCCTCGATCATCTCCACGCTGACGACGGCGTTGTACTCCCCGCGGGCCTCGCGGTAGTCGCACAGTTCGACGCGGACCCGCTCCTCGAGTCCCGCCGCGCGGATCCGTTCCCGGGCCAGGGTCTGCTGTTCCCGGGACAGGGTGAGCGTGGTGACACGGGCACCGCGCGCGACGGCCCGCAGGGCCAGTTCGCCCCAGCCGGTGCCGATCTCCAGCAGCCGGGTGCCCGCGCCGACGTCGGCGAGGTCGAGCAGCCGGTCGATCTTGCGGTGCTGGGCGGCGGCGAGCAGGTCCCGGCTCGCCGGGAAGCCCCGGAAGAGAGCCGAGGAGTAGGTGAGGGTGTCGTCGAGGAAGAGGGCGAACAGGTCGTTGGACAGGTCGTAGTGGCGGCTGATGTTGGCCCGGGAACCGTCGGGGGTGTTGCGCTGCTCGTCGGGCCGGCGCAGCGCCCACAGGCCGCGCAGCCCCTGCAGCGGTGCCGGGACCAGATCGGCGGCGTGCGCGGCGAACGCGGTGAGGACGCCGACCAGGTCGGGGGCGTCCCACTCGCCCGCCATGTAGGACTCCCCGAACCCGACCAGTCCGTGGGTGCCCACGCGCGCGTGGAAGCTCTCCGGATCCCGCACCTCCAGCAGTGGTCCGCCCCGGCCGAAGGGCTCGGAGCCGGCGAACCGTGTCCACAGGGGCAGCCCGCGCAACGCACGCCGAACGAGGGCCCGCGTCACGGCGGTCCGGGGCCACGACGCCTTCGGTACGGCGGCGATGTCCGGCCAGTGGGCGGCGTCCACGGGGGCGCTGCGGCCGTCGCCGGTGCTGGTGGGACCGGTGTGCCCGTGGGGGGCGGTACGGGGCTCTGCCGGCCTCGCTGTCGTCATGTCGCTTTCTCCGAGGTGCGGTGTTCCGGGCGGGGCTGGACGGGCAGTCCGCGCAGGTACAGGCGGATGCCGTGGGCGCGGATCGCGGCCGACACGGCGAGGGTGGACCAGGGGTGCCGCACCGCCAGCCGCAGCAGGGACGCCGTGCTCACCGGGCGCCGGGCGCCGCGCACGGTCGCGGTGAAGGCCCGGCCGCCCTCGCGGTCCAGGCGCACGGTCAGGTCGAGCCGCGCTCCGGGCGGCGGAAGGCGCATGCGGTAGCGGCCGTCGACGGGGAAGAACGGCGAGACATAGAGCTTCTTGTCGGTCCGGAGCTCCTTCCCGGCGCCGGCCGCGTCCGGATGCAGCAGGTAGCCGTGGCGTCCGCCGTAGGTGTTGTGCACCTCCGCGACCACACAGCGCAGTTCCCCGGCCGGGCCGTGGCACCAGTACAGGGTGAGCGGGTTGAAGACGTACCCGAGCACGCGCGCGTGGGTGAGCATCAGCACCCGCCCGCGGTCCAGGTCCACGCCGTGCGCGGCCAGGAAGGCGTCCAGAGCGGCCCGGATCGTGGGCCGGTCACCGGTGAAGTGGTCGCGCGGGTCGAACCGGGCGAACGGCCGCAGCGGAAGCGGGAGTCGGGGCGGACGGTCGGGGTCGACGAGCCACATGTACGTGCGGTGACGCAGCGCGTACCGCCGGGGCGTGGTCCGCACATGGGCGATCGTGCAGGGATACAGGGCCGGTACGGTGCTCACCAGCGCACTCCGAGCGCGGCGGCGGCCTCGACCCCGGAGCGGCAGCCGTCCTCGTGGAACCCCCAGCCGTGATAGGCGCCCGCGAACGCGCAGACCGGGCTGTTCAGCTCCGGCAGGCGCTGCTGAGCGGCCACCGACTCCGGTGTGTAGACGGGGTGTTCGTAGACCATGCGGGCCAGCACCCGGCCGGGGTCCACGCGGTCCTCGCCGCCCAGCGTGACCACGAACCTCTCGGCGGCGTCGAGGCGTTGCAGCCGGTTCATGTCGTAGCTGACCCGCACCCGGTCGGCGCCCGCCGTGCACGACGGCATCAGGTAGTTCCAGGAGGCGCGGGCACCGCGCGCACGCGGCAGCAGCCCGGTGTCGGTGTGCAGGAGCGTGGAGTTGCGGGAGTACCGGAACGCGCCCAGCACCTCCCGCTCACGCGTGGTCGCGTCGGCCAGCAGCCGCAGCGCCGAGTCCGGGTGGGCCGCGATCACCACGGCGTCGTACGACTCGGTCGTGCCGTCCTCGGTGGTGATGTCCACGCCGTCGGCGTGCCGTCGTACGGCCCGGACGGGAGTGGCGGTGCGGACCTCGTCGACGTGCTTGGCGACCCGGTCGACGTACTCGCGCGAGCCGCCGGTCACCGTGCGCCACACCGGTGAACCGCCCACCGAGAGCATCCCGTGGTGGGCCAGGAAACGGAACAGATAGGCGGCGGGGTAGAGCTGCGCGGTCGCGGCGTCGCAGGACCACACGGCGGACACCACCGGCGTCATGAAGTGGGCGCGGAAGTAGCCGGAGAAGCCCTCCCGGTCCAGGAACTCGCCGAGGGTGAGCGGGCCCCCGGGGCTTTCGGCGAGCAGCCGGCGGGCCGCCCGGTAGAACGCCGGAACCTCCGCCAGCAGCCGCAGATAGCGGCCGCGCAGGAGGCTGCGAGGTCGCGCGAGCAGGCCGGCCGGGCCACGGGCACCGGCGTATTCCAGTCCGCACCCCTCGCACCGCACCGACATGCTCATCTCCGACTCCTGCGTGGCGACGCCGAGTTCGTCGAACAGCCGCAGCAGATACGGGTAGGTCCGCCGGTTGTGCACGATGAAACCGGAGTCGACGCGGTGCACCCGCCCGTCGTGCGGCGAGGTCAGCTCATGGGTGTGTGCGTGTCCGCCGAGCCGGTCGTCGGCCTCGTAGAGGGTGACGTGACGGTCCGGGCCCAGGACGTACGCGGCGGTCAGCCCCGCGACCCCGGCGCCCACGACGGCAATGCGCCGCCCCGCGTGCTCCGGCGCTCGCGACGCCCCCCTCGACGTGCGTTCCATCGCCCTTCCTCCTGTCGGCCGCGATCAGTGCTGTCCCGCGTAATCCGGATCAGGTCGGGCGTCGGATTGGCCCCGCGACGGATCGCCTGCACGGCACCGGGCCGCCGGGCCCGTCTCCGGTCCGCCGGCACACCCGGCGTGGGCGCGGCGGTGGTCTGCCACTCTTGGATGTGTCCCGGTGGACGGGGCGCAGGAAGCCGGAGGGGTGGTTACGGATGTGCGGGCGGTATGCGGCGAGTCGGGGGCCCGGGGATCTCGCCGGAATCTTCGAGATCGAGAAGTGGGAGCCCGAGGAGACACTGGCCCCCGACTACAACGTGGCCCCCACCAAGGAGGTCTACGCCGTCCTCGACCGTCCCCTCAAGGACGCGGATGACCCACGCCCGGTCCGCCAGCTGCGCACGCTCAAGTGGGGACTGGTGCCGAGCTGGTCGAAGACCCCCGAGGGCGCCGCCCGGATGATCAACGCCCGCGCCGAGACCGTCCACGAGAAGCCGTCGTACAAGCGGGCCTTCTCCACCCGCCGGTGCATCATCCCCGCCGACGGCTACTACGAGTGGGTCACCGCCAAGGCGGAGCGGGACCTGGAGGTCGAGGGCAGGAAGAAGCGGCCGCGCAAGCAGCCGTACTTCGTGCTGCCGGCCGACGGGTCCGTCTTCGCCATGGCGGGGCTGTACGAGTTCTGGCGGGACAAGACCCTCCCGGACGACCACCCGCAGGCCTGGTGGGTGACCTGCTCGGTCATCACCACCGAGGCGGAGACCAGCCCGCTCGCGGTCGCCCCGGCCGACGGACCGTACGCCCTCGCCGACATCCACCCCCGGATGCCGCTGATGCTCACCCCGGACCGCTGGGACTCCTGGCTGGACCCCTCCCGCACGGACGTCGAGGACCTCCGCTCCCTCCTGGAGCCGCCCCCCGCGGGGCTGATGCGCGCCTACCCGGTCTCCACGGCCGTCAGCAACGTCCGCAACAACGGACCGGAACTGCTGACCGAGCTGGAGGCACCCGAAGAGGGCACACTCTTCTGACGTGACCACAGTGACCACCGAGATCATCGGTACGGATGCCGGCGACGCCCGCATCACCTGGCACCCCGCGCGGAAGGCGCGCCTCGTGCTCGCCGTCAGCCATGGCGCCGGGGGAGGGATCGAGGCGAGGGATCTGCAGGCTCTCGCGGGGACTCTCCCGGACCACGGCGTGAGCGTCGCGCTCGTCGAGCAGCCCTGGCGGGTGGCGGGCAAGAAGGTGGCGTCCCCGCCGAAGACGCTCGACGTGGGATGGCGGGGGATCTGGCCCGCCGTGGCCGCGCCGGGGCTGCCCGTCGTCTCCGGCGGGCGCAGTGCCGGGGCCCGGGTGGCCTGCCGTACCGCCGTCGAGCTGGGCGCCGCCGCCGTGCTCGCCCTCAGCTTCCCGCTGCATCCGCCCGGCAGGCCCGAGAAGTCCCGGGCCCACGAGCTGCTCGGGTCCGGGGTGCCCACGCTGGTCGTACAGGGCGGCAACGACCCCTTCGGGAAGCCGGAGGAGTTCCCGGCCGGCGCTCATGAACTGGTCGAGGTGCCGTACGGGGATCATGGGTTCGCGCTGCCGAAGAAGGCGGACCTCACCCAGGAACAGGCCGTGACACTCATCACCGACGCGGTGGTGAAGTGGGCCGGGTCACTCGGGTAAAGGCTCGGGAATGCTGAGCCCCGGAGCTCTGTTGTGGCGGACAGAAGTGCTGAAGAACCAGCACCGACCGTCGTAGAGAGGAAGTCCGCCGCATGGGTTCGACCATCTGCCCGAGCCGCAGCAGCCGCGCTGACCTGGACTGGACGGTGCTGCACGCGGCCAAGACCGGCCCTATTCGGGCGGCGGGCGGACCGGATCGTGTTCTATCCTCCGATTCTGGTGGGATCGGTTTCGGTCCTGCCCGCAATCTTGAGGAGGTGGGTCCGGTTCCCGGTACCGACGCAGGGACCGAACACGGCCAGGCGGAGCAGCCCGAGGGCCAGGGCACGAGCACGGAGACCACGTCGGAGCGCACCGCGCGCTTCGAGCGGGACGCGCTCGAATTCCTCGACCAGATGTACTCGGCCGCCCTGCGCATGACGCGCAACCCGGCCGACGCCGAGGACCTGGTGCAGGAGACGTACGCCAAGGCGTACGCGTCCTTCCACCAGTTCCGCGAGGGCACCAACCTGAAGGCCTGGCTGTACCGGATCCTGACCAACACCTTCATCAACTCGTACCGCAAGAAGCAGCGTGAACCCCAGCGCTCCGCGGCCGAGGAGATCGAGGACTGGCAGCTCGCCCGCGCCGAGTCGCACATGTCGACCGGTCTGCGCTCCGCCGAGTCGCAGGCGCTCGACCACCTGCCCGACTCGGACGTGAAGGAAGCGCTCCAGGCGATCCCCGAGGAATTCCGCATCGCCGTCTATCTGGCGGACGTCGAGGGCTTTGCGTACAAGGAGATCGCGGACATCATGGGGACACCCATCGGTACGGTGATGTCCCGGCTGCACCGGGGCCGCCGTCAACTGCGCGGCATGCTCGAGGACTACGCCCGTGAGCGCGGGCTGGTCCCGGCCGGCGCCGGAGAGTCGAACGAAGCGAAAGGTTCGGGCTCATGAGCTGCGGAGAGCCGCACGAGACGGACTGCAGTGAGGTACTCGATCATCTCTACGAGTTCCTCGACAGTGAGATGCCGGACGTCGACCGCGACAAGTTCAAGCAGCACTTCACGGAGTGCTCGCCGTGCCTGGAGAAGTACGGCCTGGAAGAGGCCGTGAAGAAGCTGGTCAAGCGGTGCTGCGGTCATGACGACGTCCCCACCGACCTGCGCTCCAAGGTCCTGGGGCGGCTCGATCTGATCCGCTCCGGGCAGGCGGTGCCCGACCACGACATCACCGCGGCCCCGGCCCAGGAGGCCTGAACTCCCTTCGGGGAACGGGCTGTCGTCACTCGAACGTGCTAATCCGCGGGTAATCGGCCCGCGGAACCCCCTCTTGCCCTCCTAGGCTCCGAGCTGAGCAGGCTCGGGAGATCTCTAAGGGGCGTCATGGAGGGGACAGCGGCACGGGCACGCGTGTACGTGGTCGGTGTCGCCCTCAGCGCCCTGTACTGCGTGCACGCGCTGCCCGCGGTGACCGCCCCCTGGTGGGCGGTCGCCCTGCTCGCCGCCCTCTACGCCGGGGGCGAGCGGTTGTCCGGCACTTTCTATCCCGTGCTGCTCGCCGGGGCCTTTCTGCTGCCGCCCCCCGCCGCCGCGCTCGTCGCGCTGCCGGGGGCGCTGCTCTCCCCGGTCGTGCAGCGGCCGCGCTCGATCCGCCGGATCTGGCGGGCCGCCCAACTCGCCGTCGCCGTCTGGGCGGCGTCCCGGGTGCACTGGACGCTGGGCGGCAGGGACGCCGTCGTGGCCCCCGACTTTCCCTACGTGCTCGTCCCGGCCGGGGCTGCCGTCATCACCTTCTGTCTGGCGCTGACCGTTCTGGACGGGGGCATCCTGGCGCTCGCCGAGCGGGTGCCGGTACGACTGGCCTGGCGCGGTCTGTTCCTGCGTTCCCTCGCACCGATCGCCGTGCACGGGCTCGCCGGGCTGATGATGGCCGTGCTGTGGCGCAGCCCGTACGGACCTGTCGCCGCGCTGCTCGTGCTGCTGCCGATGTGCGTGTCCTGGTGGGCGTTCGCCCAGTACCACCGGGAACAGGCCGCCCATCAGGCCACCATCCGCGCGCTCGTGCAGGCCGTCGACATCAAGGACGAGTACACCCGCGGACACAGCGAGCGCGTCGGCCAGGCCTCGATGATGATCGCCCGTGAACTCGGCATGGACGAGGGCCGCGTCGAGGTGCTCCGGTTCGCCGGGATCCTCCACGACGTCGGCAAGCTGGGCGTGCCGACACGGCTGCTGCGCAAGGACGGGCCGCTGACCCCGCAGGAGCGGCGCGTCATCGAACTGCATCCCGAGTACGGGCACGAGATGGTGCGGGGGATCTCGTTTCTGGGGGAGGCGCGGGCTGCGGTCCTGCATCACCACGAGCGGCTGGACGGGAGCGGGTATCCGTACGGGCTGGTGGGGGGCCAGATCCCCGAGTCCGCGCGGGTGGTGGCGGTCGCCGACGCCTTCGACGCCATGACGTCCACGCGGTCCTATCGCCGCGCTCGGCCTGTCGCCACCGCGCTGGAGGAGCTGGAGCGGTGCGCGGGGTCGCAGTTCGACCCGCGGATGGTCACGGCGCTGGTGCGGGCACTGAGCAGACACGGCTGGCACCCCGCGGTGACCGCGGACGAGGAACGCCCACCGAGGCCCCGACGCCCGGTCTCCAGCCGCCCCGGAGCGCACCGATGAGGTGGCCCCGGCTGCTGGTGCACGGTGCGGCCGGGGTGCTCGCGCTCGTGTCGCTCGGGGTCATTCTCTGGACGGGGCTCGAGGAGCGCGGGGTCGCGCTGGCCTTCGGGGTGCTGATCACCGTCGGGGAGCTCGCGCGGTGGACCGGTGCCCGGGTCCGGGAGGCCGCGCCGCTCGGGGCCGCCGGGGCGCTGGCGTACGCGCTGCTCGGGCCGGACGCCGGGCGGCCCACCACGCACGGGGTCCTCCAGGTCGTCGCCGTCGTGCTCGCCGCCGCGCTCCTCGGCAGCGTGCCGCACATCGCGCGCGGGCAGGGTCCGATGGTCGACCATCTCTCGCGACGCCTGCTCAGCACCGCGTTCTGCGCCGTCTGCTTCCAGCCCCTCTACAACCGGGGCGTCCTCGACGACTGGGGCGGACCGGCGTACGCCCTCGTCCTGATCGCGCTCCTCGCCCTCACCGCGCTCTGCGACGCCGTGCTCGCCGCCGCACTCGCGCACTCCCGCACCCGCTGGCCCTTCGCCCCGCTGCTGAGGCACGAGCTGCGGGCCCTGCTCGGCATCGGGTCCGCCGTCTGCGCGACCGGCGCGGTGATGGCCCTCGCGGTCGCCGTCGCCGGACTGTGGGCGCTGCCCGTGTTCTCCGTGCCCCTCCTCCTCACCCAGCTGGCCTTCCGGCGGTACGCCGCCGTACGGACCACCTACCGGCAGACCATCGCCTCCCTCGCCAGGGCCACCGAGATCGCCGGGTACACCCCCGCGGGGCACGCCCGCCGCGTCGCCGAGCTCAGCAAGGCCGTGGGGCGGGACCTGGGGCTGACCGGACCCGATCTCACCGTCCTGGAGTACGCCGCCCTCATGCACGACATCGGACAGCTGAGCCTGATCGATCCGGTCCCGGCGGGGGCCACCGCGGGGCTGCCCGCCGAGGAGCAGCGGCGGATCGCCCTGCTCGGCGGGGCCGTCGTGCGGCAGACGGGGGTGGACGGCACGGTCGCCCTGGTCGTGGAGCGGCAGGCCGATCCCTTCCGGCAGCAGCCGGTCGCCGCGCGGATCGTGCGGGCGGTGAACGCCTACGAGGAGAAGGCGCGGGACGCCGGGCCGGGCGGGCCTCTCACCGCTCTGGAGGAGCTGCGGCTCGCCACGGCGGGGGACTACGCGCCCGAGGTCGTGGAGGCGCTGGCCCGGGTGCTGGCCAGGGACTGTCTTACCCTGCCCTCGGCTGGGTAACCCATGGGTAATGAGCGCCCTTCCAGCCGCGCATGGTTGGATGCGAAGAAGAGGGTGTCCGGGGGCGATGGCCAGCCCACTGAACGGAACTGGCAGGCGGGAATCGTGAGGATCTTCGGCAAGGGACGGCACCGGCCCTCCGCCTCCTGGCGGCAGGCCACAGACCGCGCGTTCACGCTGATCGGCGACGGTCGGTACGAGGACGCGGGCGCGCTGCTGACGCGCGCCGCCGATCTGGAGCCCTGGCTGTCCGAGTCCTGGTTCAACCTCGCCCTGCTGCACAAGTTCCGGCACGACTGGGAGCAGGCGCGGGCCGCGGGACTCAGGGCCGTCGCGCTGCTCGACCGGGAGACGGGCGCACCCGACTGGTGGAACGTCGGGATCGCGGCCACCGCGCTCCAGGACTGGCCGCTGGCCCGGCGGGCCTGGCAGGCCTACGGGCTGCGGGTGCCGGGCGGGGCCGCGGATCCCGGGGAGCCGGTCGGCATGGACCTCGGCAGCGCCGCCGTGCGGCTGTCCCCGGAGGGGGAGGCCGAGGTGGTGTGGGGCCGGCGGCTGGATCCGGCCCGCATCGAGGTGCTGTCGATCCCGCTGCCGTCGTCCGGGCGGCGCTGGGGTGAGGTCGTGCTCCACGACGGGGTGCCGCACGGCGAGCGGACCACCGCTGCCGGGCACTCGTACCCCGTGTTCGACGAGATCGAGCTGTGGGCGCCGTCGCCGGTGCCGACGTGGGTGGTGCTGCTGGAGGCTGCGACGGAGGCCGACCGGGACGCCCTGGAGCAGCTGGCCTCCGACGCGGGGTTCGCCGCGGAGGACTGGTCGTCGTCCGTGCGGCTGCTGTGCCGGATGTGTTCCGAGTCGCAGATGCCGTCCGACGAGGGCGACGGGGAGCATCTCGATCCGCACGACCACAGCGAGCCGGGACATCCGGGGCCGCTGGGGCATCGCACGGACGGCCAGTTGTGGGTGCCGGAGCGGGAGTGCGGGGTGGCTGCGCCGGCCGCGCTGGTGCGGGGGCTGCTGGACGGGTGGGTCGCCGACAGCCCTGATTCGCGGGACTGGCGTGATCTCGAAGAGGTGTGCTGACGGATTTCGGGCGCGGGCCCGTCGTGGCTGGTCGCGCCCCCGCGGCGGAGCCGTCTCGGGCACAGCCCCGCGCCCCTGAAAGCAAGCTCCCCTTACCCTGTATCAGCATCAAACCCCCGTTCTTGTTTGAGGAAGGCATACGTCGGTCATGGCGCAGCAGGACACCGATCAGCAGCACGCGGGCGTGCTCCCCGTGGACGACGAGGGCTTCGTCATCGACACCGAGGAGACCGAGGAGCGGGAGAACGCCTGGCGGGAGCGTGGGACCTCGCGGCCCATCACCGTGGTCGGGAACCCCGTGCTGCACAAGGAGTGCAGGGACGTCACCGAGTTCGGCGCGGAGCTGGACCAGCTGGTGGCGGACATGTTCGCCTCGCAGCGCACCGCCGAGGGCGTGGGCCTGGCCGCCAACCAGATCGGCGTCGACCTGAAGGTCTTCGTGTACGACTGCATGGACGACGAGGGCAAGCGGCACGTCGGCGTGGTCTGCAACCCCAAGCTCGTCGACCTGCCCGCCGACCGCCGCGTCCTGGACGACAGCAACGAGGGCTGCCTGTCCGTGCCGACCGCGTACGCGCCGCTCGCCCGCCCCGACTACGCGGAGCTGACCGGGCAGGACGAGAAGGGCAACCCGATCAAGGTCCGCGGCACCGGGTACTTCGCTCGGTGTTTGCAGCACGAGACCGATCACCTTTACGGATACCTCTACATCGACCGGCTCTCCAAGCGGGAACGCAAGGACGCGCTGCGGCAGATGGCCGAGAACGAGCCCCGCTACCCCGTGGTCGCCAACGACTGAGACCTCTCGGGATCACCCAAGTCCCTTGCGCACGGCGTCTGTTCAGGTTCCCCTCGCTGACCAGGCGCCGTTCGTCTGTCCGTCGCACGTTCGATCGGATGTGCTCCCTTAGTGATCCAGATCCAGTCACACAAGGGGAGATTCTCGGCACGGTGGGGTAGTGAATGGTGCAAATGCGTTCCCAGATCGGTCAGTTGTGGTGCTGAATGGGAAGTGCGGGGATACGCAACGGCGCACGCCCGGCACTGCGGGAGGGGCGCGCGTAACTGGCGGCTGAGAGGGGTTAGTTCGTGCATGCTTTCTCACACGGCACCACAGCGACACCGGCAGCGATCGCGGTCCCGCCGTCGCTCTCTCTCCCGATGATCGAGGCGGCGTTTCCCCGGCAACTCCACTCGTATTGGCCCCAGCTCCAGGAGAAGACACGCACCTGGCTGCTGGAAAAGCGGCTCATGCCGGCGGACAAGGTGGAGGAATATGCCGACGGCCTTTGCTACACGGACCTCATGGCCGGCTACTACCTGGGCGCCCCCGACGAGGTCCTCCAGGCGATAGCGGACTACAGCGCCTGGTTCTTCGTCTGGGACGACCGGCACGACCGCGACATCGTCCACCGCCGGCGCGGGGCCTGGCGGCGGCTCAAGCACCGGCTGCACGCGGCACTCGACTCCCCCGGGGAGCACCTGCACCACGAGGATCCCCTGGTCGCCGCGTTCGCCGACACCATGGTGCGGCTGTACGCGTTTCTGCCCGGCACCTGGAACGCACGGTTCGCCCGGCACTTCCACTCGGTGATCGAGGCGTACGACCGGGAATTCCGCAACCGCACGGAAGGTGTCGTGCCGACCGTCGAGGAATACCTCGCGCTCCGGCGCCTCACTTTCGCGCACTGGATCTGGACCGATCTGCTGGAGCCGAGCGCGGGCCGGGAACTCCCGGACCGGGTGAGGAAACACCCGGCATATCGGCGGGCGGCACTTCTGAGCCAGGAATTCGCCGCCTGGTACAACGACCTCTGTTCGCTGCCGAAGGAAATAGCGGGCGACGAGGTCCACAATCTCGGGATCAGCCTCATCAAACACGAGGGGCTGACGCTCGAAGAGGCCATAAAGGAAGTCCGGCGACGGGTCGAGGAATGTGTCGGTGAATTCCTTGTCGCCGAGAAAGCAGCCCTGCGGTTCGCCGCGTCGCTCGACGACGGAACCCTGCGCGGAAAAGACCTGAGCGCCACCGTGCGGGCCTGCGTCGGCAATATGCGCAACTGGTTCAGCACCGTCTACTGGTTCCACCACGAGTCCGGCCGCTACATGGTCGACAGCTGGGACGACCGGTCCACACCCCCGTACGTCAACAACGAAGCGGCAGGTGAGCAATGACCGTCGAGTCTGTGAAGCCCGAATCCCCGGCCACACCGGGGCCCGGGCCGCGTGAACCGGTCCTCGCGGGAGGGGCCGTCCCGGTCCTCGGGCACGGGCTGAAACTGCTGCGGGATCCGCTGGCCTTCATGTCCCAGCTGCGTGACCACGGCGAGGTCGTACGCCTCAAGCTCGGACCCAAGACGGTGTACGCCGTCACCACGCCGGCCCTCACCGGGGCCATGGCACTCGACCCCGACTACGTCATCGACGGGCCGCTGTGGCAGGCCCTGGAGGGCCTGCTCGGCAAGGAGGGCGTGGCCACCGCCAACGGTCCGCGGCATCGGCGGCAGCGGCGCACCATCCAGCCCGCCTTCCGGCTCGACGCGATACCCGGATACGGGCCGATCATGGAGGAGGAGGCGCACGCGCTGACGACGCGCTGGCAGCCCGGGGAGACCATCGACTGCACCTCCGAGTCCTTCCGGGTGGCCGTGCGCATCGCGGCCCGCTGTCTGCTGCGCGGCGACTTCATGGACGAGCGGGCCGAGCGGCTGTGCGTCGCGCTCGCCACCGTCTTCCGGGGCATGTACCGGCGGATGGTCGTCCCGCTCGGACCGCTGTACAACCTCCCCCTGCCGCCCAACCGCAAATTCAACGCGGCCCTGGCCGATTTGCATCTGGTGGTCGACGAGATCGTCGCCGAGCGCCGCACATCTGGTCAAAAGCCGGACGATTTGCTGACGGCATTGCTGGAGGCGAAGGACGACAATGGCGACCCCATCGGGGAACAGGAGATCCACGACCAGGTGGTCGCCATCCTCACCCCGGGCAGCGAAACAGTGGCCTCCACGATCATGTGGCTGCTCCAAGTGCTCGCGGAACACCCGGAACACGCGGACAGGGTGTGCGAGGAGGTGCAATCCGTAACGGGCGGCCGTCCTGTCGCATTCGAGGATGTCCGGGCGCTGACCCACACGAACAATGTCGTCGTCGAGGCCATGCGTTTGCGCCCCGCCGTGTGGATATTGACGCGCCGGGCGGTCGCCGACACGGAACTCGGCGGGTATCGCATTCCGGCCGGAGCCGACATCGTCTACAGCCCGTACGCGATCCAGCGCGATGCGAAGTCGTACAAGGACAACCTGGAGTTCGACCCCGACCGCTGGCTTCCCGAGCGGGCCAAGGACGTACCGAAATACGCCATGAGCCCGTTCAGCGTGGGCAACCGCAAGTGCCCCAGCGACCACTTCTCGATGGCGCAGCTGTCGCTGATCACGGCGGCGGTGGCGACGAAGTACCGCTTCGAGCAGGTGTCGGGTTCCGACGACGGGACGCGGGTGGGCATCACGCTGCGCCCGCACAAGCTGTTGCTGAGGCCCGTGGCGAGGTGACCGCTCAGGCCGCTTCCGGCCCCCTGAACGCCCTTCGGTAGGCGTTCGGGGTGGTCCCCAGCGCCCGGACGAACTGGTGGCGCAGTGCGGCCGCGGTGCCGAACCCGGTTCGGCCCGCGACCGCGTCCACCGTTTCGTCGGTCGCCTCCAGCAAGTGCTGGGCCAGCAGCACCCGCTGGCGCAGGATCCAGCGGTAGGGGGTCGTGCCCGTCTCCTGCTGGAAGCGACGGGCGAAGGTGCGCGGGGACATGTGGGCGCGGTCGGCGAGCTGCTCGACGGTGACGTCCTCGTCGAGGTGGTGCTCCATCCACACCAGCACCTCGCCGACGGTGTCGCACGAGTTCTTCGGCAGCGGCCGCTCGATGTACTGCGCCTGTCCGCCGTCCCGGTGCGGGGGGACGACCATGCGCCGGGCGATCTTGTTCGCGACCTCGGGTCCCTGTTCCTTGCGCACGATGTGCAGACAGGCGTCGATACCGGCGGCGGTGCCGGCGGAGGTGATCACCGGGTCCTCGTCGACGTACAGCACATCGGGCTCGATGACCGCCCGCGGGTTGCGCACGGCGAGCTCGTCCGCCTGCCGCCAGTGCACACTGCAGCGCCGCCCGTCGAGGAGTCCGGCGGCGCCGAGCACGAAGACGCCGGAGCAGACGCTGAGCACCCGGGCGCCCCGGTCGACGGCCCTCCTGAGCGCGTCGAGCAGCTCGGGCGGATAGTCGCGCACGACATAGCCCGCCCCCGCGGGGACCGCGATCAGGTCGGCCTCCTCCAGCCGCTCGAGGCCGTACGGCGTGCCCACGGTGAGGCCGCCGACATGCGTGGTCAGCGACGGACCCTCCGCCGAGGCGACCGCGAAGTCGTACGTCGGCAGCCCCTCGTCGCTGCGGTCGATGCCGAACACCTCGCAGATCACCCCGAGTTCGAAGGGGTGCACGCCGTCGAGCAGTACGGCCGCCACGTTTTTCAGCATGGTGTCAGTATGCCTCGGAAGTGGCAGTAAATCGAGGTTGTACGGCAGTCCTGCCACTGTTGGTAAGGAGTGTCCAGCGCGACAGTGGTGTCATGACTACCGCACAGACAGAGGGACTGATCGGAATGCTCATCGTTCTCGGAATCCTGGTCCTGCTGGTCACCCCCGCCGTGATCGGCATCGTCCGCGACCGCCGCATGGACCGCCAGATCAAGGCAGCCCAGCAGCACAGGGGCACCTCCCGTCGGCTGGCTCGCACCGTCTAACCTCTCCTGCACCAACAGGGGAGGATCATGAGACACAGAACATGGGCCGTGGCAGGCGGGACGGTAGCGCTCGTACTGCTCACGGCCACGGGGGCGCACGCCGAGGGGAAGGGCGACATCCGGGTCACGAAGACGGTCGTCAACGACGGCGGCAACGTCATCGTCGGCACGGCGAAGACCGTCAAGTACCCCGTAGCGATCACCATCAAGGACGACTCGGGCGTCAAGAAGATCACGGATCTCTTCACGTTCAACAAGACCAACGGCTACGGCTTCGCGACCTGGGACGGCGACTCGTCCTGCGTGAAGAAGAGTTCGACGACGTCGGTGTGCACGGGTACGGTCACGATCGACCCGGGCTGGATCGCCGACAGTGACGACATCGACAGCAACAAGGTCGCCGGCGTCTGGCGGGTCGACGCCACCGTCAAGGCGAACGACGGCGACTACTGGATCTCGGACGACATCGCCCAGTACAAGGTCAAGCGCGCCTCCAAGCTCACGACCGACGCCACCCCCGAGCCGGTCGCCAAGGGCGCCAAGCTCACCATCAACGGCAAGCTCTCCCGGGCCAACTGGGAGGACCTCAAGTACCACGGCTTCACCGGCCAGGAGGTCAAGCTCCAGTACCGCCCCGCCGGCGCCGCCCACTACAGCACGGTCAGGACCGTGAAGACGGGCGACGCCGGAAAGCTGAGCACCAAGGTCACCGTCACCTCGGCCGGCAGCTGGCGCTGGTACTTCCCCGGCACGACGACGACCGCACGGGTCGTGTCGGTGGGGGACGCGGTCACGCTCAAGTGATCACCACGGTGACCGACCAGTCCTGAAGGCCCTTGCAGGCGACCTTGCCGGTCTCGGTGGCGCACAGCGGGCGCGAGGAGCTGAGTTCGGTGCGGCCCGCCGACACCGCCTCGAACGCGGCGTTCGCGTCGCCCGGCAGCAGCACGACGCCGCTGTTGGTGGCTTTCAATCCGCTGCCCTCGGTGGTGACCGGTGTCCACGGCCGGTCCTTCGCCCCGTCCAGGGCGACCCGGACCGTGCCGCCCACCGCCAGGCAGACCGTGCGGCCACTGTCGGCGGCGTGGAGTTCGGGTGCGGACGTACAGCCCGAGGGCGACGGTGACACGGAGTCACCGCTGTCACCCCGGTCGTCGCCGGTCTGGGTTCCGCACCCGGCCAGCAGCAGGGCTGTGACGGCGAGAGTCGCGATACGGCGCATGAAGAATCCCTCCTCACCGTTGTGACGTAACAGCGGCGAGGAGGGATCCACGATCCTCGGTCAGAAGTCCTCGTCCAGGTCGACCGTGCCCTCCACGGCGACCTGGTACGCGGACGGCCGCCGCTCGAAGAAGTTGGTCAGCTCCTGGACGCCCTGGAGCTCCATGAAGGAGAAGGGGTTCTCGGAGCCGTAGACCGGGGCGAAGCCGAGGCGGGTGAGGCGCTGGTCGGCGACGCACTCGAGGTACTGGCGCATCGACTCGGTGTTCATGCCCGGCAGCCCGTCACCGCACAGGTCGCGCCCGAACTGGAGCTCGGCCTCCACGGCCTCCTTCAGCATGTCGACGACCTGGTCCCTGAGCTGGTCGTCGAAGAGCTCCGGCTCCTCCTTGCGGACGGTGTCGACGACCTCGAACGCGAAGGACATGTGCATGGTCTCGTCCCGGAACACCCAGTTGGTGCCGGTGGCGAGGCCGTGCAGCAGGCCCCGGCTGCGGAACCAGTAGACGTAGGCGAAGGCGCCGTAGAAGAACAGGCCCTCGATGCACGCGGCGAAGCAGATCAGGTTGAGCAGGAAGCGGCGGCGGTCGGCCTTGGTCTCCAGGCGGTCCAGCTTCTCGACCGAGTCCATCCACTTGAAGCAGAACTCGGCCTTCTCGCGGATGGAGGGGATGTTCTCCACCGCGTCGAAGGCGGCCGCACGGTCCTCCGGGTCGGGCAGGTAGGTGTCCAGAAGGGTCAGATAGAACTGGACGTGCACGGCCTCCTCGAAGAGCTGGCGCGACAGATACAGGCGCGCCTCCGGGGAGTTGATGTGCTTGTAGAGGGTCAGGACCAGGTTGTTCGCGACGATCGAGTCGCCCGTCGCGAAGAAGGCCACCAGGCGGCCGATCATGTGCTGTTCGCCCTCGGACAGCTTCGCCAGGTCGGCGACGTCCGAGTGGAGGTCGACCTCCTCGACGGTCCAGGTGTTCTTGATGGCGTCCCGGTAGCGCTCGTAGAAGTCCGGGTAGCGCATGGGGCGCAGAGTCAGCTCGAAGCCGGGGTCGAGCAGGTTCTGATTGCTGGGCATTACTGGCAGGCCTCGCAGGACTCGGGGTTTTCCAGGGAGCAGGCGAGGGCCTCTTCGGAGGTCACCTGCTGGACGGGGAGGGTGTTCTCGGGCTGGGCCTGCGCCTGGGCCGCGCGGGCGATCCTCGTCGCCGGGCGCGAACGCAGGTAGTACGTCGTCTTCAGGCCCTGCTTCCAGGCGTACGCGTACATCGAGGAGAGCTTGCCGATGGTCGGCGTCTCCAGGAACAGGTTCAGGGACTGCGACTGGTCGAGGAACGGGGTCCGGTCCGCCGCCATGTCGATCAGGCCGCGCTGCGGGATCTCCCACGCCGTGCGGTACAGGTCGCGGACGTCCTGCGGCACCCAGGTGAAGCCCTGCACCGAGCCGTTGGCCTCGCGCAGCGCCTCACGGGTCTGCGCGTCCCAGACGCCGAGCTTCTTCAACTCGGCCACCAGGTAGGAGTTGACCTGGAGGAACTCACCGGACAGCGTCTCGCGCTTGAAGAGGTTCGAGACCTGCGGCTCGATGCACTCGTACACGCCCGCGATGGACGCGATGGTGGCCGTGGGGGCGATCGCCAGCAGGAGCGAGTTGCGCATGCCGACCGCCGCGATGCGTTCCCGCAGTGCCGCCCAGCGCTCCGGCCAGGTGAGCTCCACGTCGTAGTGGTCGGGGTGCAGGACACCCTTCGCGGTACGGGTCCGCTCCCACGCCGGCAGCGGGCCGTTGCGCTCGGCCAGGTCGGCGGAGGCCTCGTACGCGGCGAGCATGATGCGCTCGGCGATCCGGGTGGAGAGCGCCCTGGCCTGCGGGGAGTCGAAGGGCAGCCGCAGCTTGAAGAAGACGTCCTGGAGGCCCATCGCGCCCAGGCCCACCGGGCGCCAGCGGGCGTTGGAGCGGCCCGCCTGCTCGGTCGGGTAGAAGTTGATGTCGACGACCCGGTCGAGGAAGGTCACGGCGGTGCGGACGGTCTCGTCCAGCCGCTCCCAGTCGATGTCGTCGCCGACCACGAACGCGCCGAGGTTGACGGACCCGAGGTTGCAGACCGCCGTCTCCCCGTCGTCGGTCACCTCCAGGATCTCGGTGCACAGGTTGGACGAGTGGACGACGCTGCCCGCCTCGGCCGTCTGGTTGGCGGTGCGGTTGGCGGCGTCCTTGAAGGTCATCCAGCCGTTGCCGGTCTGCGCGAGGGTGCGCATCATGCGGCCGTACAGGTCACGGGCCGGGATGGTCTTCTTGGCGAGGCCCTTCGCCTCCGCCTCGCGGTACGCCGCGTCGAACTCGGCGCCCCACAGGTCCACCAGCTCGGGCACGTCGGCGGGGGAGAACAGGGACCACTGGCCGTCGGCGTTCACCCGGCGCATGAACTCGTCCGGGATCCAGTGCGCGAGGTTCAGGTTGTGCGTACGCCGGGCGTCCTCACCGGTGTTGTCCCGCAGCTCCAGGAACTCCTCGATGTCGGAGTGCCAGGTCTCCAGGTAGACCGCGGCCGCACCCTTGCGCCGGCCGCCCTGGTTCACGGCGGCGACCGAGGCGTCGAGCGTCTTCAGGAACGGGACGATGCCGTTGGAGTGCCCGTTGGTGCCGCGGATCAGCGAACCGCGGCTGCGGATGCGGGAGTACGACAGTCCGATGCCGCCGGCGTGCTTCGAGAGACGGGCGACCTGGTGGTAGCGGTCGTAGATGGAGTCCAGCTCGTCCAGCGGGGAGTCGAGGAGGTAGCAGGACGACATCTGGGGGTGCCGGGTGCCGGAGTTGAAGAGCGTGGGGGAGGAGGGGAGGTAGTCGAGGCGGCTCATGAGCCGGTAGAGCGCGGCGACCTCGTCCATGGCCCGGGCCGTGTCGTCCTCGGCGAGGCCGGACGCCACCCGGAGCATGAAGTGCTGGGGGGTCTCGATGACCTGGCGCGTGATCGGGTGCCGCAGGAGGTAACGGCTGTGCAGGGTGCGCAGGCCGAAGTAGCCGAAGCGGTCGTCGGCGTGCACGTCGATCAGGGCGTCGAGCCTCGCGGCGTGCACCCGGACGAACTCCGCCGTGCGGTCCGCGATCAGGCCCTCACGGTGGCCGACCGCGACCGACTCGGTGAAGGTCGTGACGCCCTGCGAGGCGGCCTCGGCGGCGATGCTGATCGTCAGCAGCCGGGCGGCGAGCCGGGAGTAGGCGGGGTCCTCGGAGATCAGCCCCGCGGCCGCCTCGGTCGCCAGCTCGCGCAGCTCCGACTCGTCGGCCCGGGCGGACCGGCCGCGCAGCGCGGCGGCGGCGACCCGCCCGGGGTCGGCGTCGGGGAGGTCGGCGGTCAGCTCGGTCAGGATCCGCAGCAGCGCTGTTCCGGGACCGTCGGTCTCCGCCTGCGTCACTGAAGCCGGGTCGACTGGCGCGATGGTCACGTGGGGGCTCTCCCTCGCTCGGCACGGGGCCTTGCGGAGGGCAGGGGGCAGCACACGAGCGCACGGGGCGTCGCGTCCACCGGCCCACTCCACGAGGCCCGGACGTCTTGGCACCCGGGCCACGGCGGCCTGGGCACACTGTCGACAGGTCCTCGGACTGACTCTCATATGCGCTTATGCACACATGAGTACACCGTTGCGGGACAGTTCCGGATTCGCACCGGATTCCCCTGCGGCGACAGCGAGCATGAGCATACATCTTGTGCCGGGTTCAGTTGGCACCCCTAGATGTTGTGTCGCAGCGACTTCAGAGAGTCAACTCATAGGTGAGGAGCGTGAAGTCGACGCCCTCGATCGGGTTCCAGTCGCGGGCGGGGGCGCGGGTGAAGCCGAGGCGTTCGTAGACGCGGTGCGCGGCGTGCATGACCGGCTGCGTCGACAGGACCATGCCGGTGCAGCCGTCGGCGGCTTTCGCCCGGTCGACGCAGGCACGGACGAGGGCTTCGCCGGCTCCTCTGCCGCGCGCCGCCCGGGACACGGCCAGCATGCGGATCTCGGCCTCCCCGGGGCGGGAGAGCTCCGCCATGGGGCCGCCGGCGGGGACGTAGGTGACGGTGCCTATCGGCTCGCCGCCGAGGAGGGCCACGAGTACCTCTGCCGCCGCGGCTCGTTTGGCGACGTCTCTCAACTCGCCCAGGTACCAGTCGCTCTCGCCGAAGGCGAGGAGGCCGTCCAGGAGGTAGGCCTGGGCCGTGATCTCGCCGATCGCGTCGTATTCGGTGGGGTCCGCTGCCCGGATCTCGATGTCCATGAGGGCGAGTGTGCCCGACCGCACGCCGACGGGCCGCCGGATATTCCGGCGGCCCGTCGGTCAACGTGACCCTAGTGAGCGGAACCCGCGGTCGCCGGCGGCAGTTCCACCTGTACGCCCGGGTCGCCCGCGTCCGCCGTGTAGTCCTCGGGGCGCGTCTCGTCGATGCCCTCGGGGGCCTTCGCGGCCCTCAGGACGAACGTGAGGACCACTGTGACCGCCACGTTGAGCACGAACGCCGTCAGACCGATGTAGCCGATCTCGCCGATGCCCGGGATCTCCTTCGACGAGCCGCCGAAGTGCTTCTGCGTCGGGGAGGCCACGCCGTACGCGGCGACCGTGCCGTAGATCATGCCGACCGCCCAGCCCGCGAGCAGCGCCCAGCGGTGGAACCAGCGGGTGAACAGGCCGCCGACCAGCGCCGGGAAGGTCTGGAGGATCCAGATGCCGCCCAGGAGCTGGAAGTTGATGGCGACCGTCTTGTCCATGGTGAGGACGAAGATCAGGGCGCCCACCTTCACCAGCAGCGAGACCAGCTTGGAGATCTTCGTCTCCTGCTGCGGCGTCGCGTCCGGCTTGATGAAGTCCTTGTAGATGTTGCGGGTGAAGAGGTTCGCTGCCGCGATGGACATGATCGCCGCCGGCACCAGCGCGCCGATGCCGATCGCCGCGAAGGCCACGCCCGCGAACCAGCTCGGGAACATGTCCTCGAAGAGCTGCGGGATCGCCAACTGCGGGTTGGTGACGTCGACACCGGCCGCGATGGCCATGAAGCCCAGCAGGGCGAGCAGGCCCAGCATCAGCGAGTACAGGGGCAGGATCGTGGTGTTGCGGCGGATCACCTCACGGCTCTTGGAGGAGAGCGTCGCGGTGATCGAGTGCGGGTACATGAACAGCGCGAGCGCGGAGCCCAACGCCAGCGTGGCGTACGTCCATTGGCCCGCCTCGATCGGGACCAGGCCGCCCGCCTTGGCGGCGGTGTACTTGTCGTTCGCCGCGCCGAAGATCTCGTCGAACCCGCCCAGCTTGATCGGGATGTAGATGATCGCCACCGCGATGACGATGTAGATCAGCGTGTCCTTCACGAACGCGATCATCGCGGGGGCGCGCAGTCCCGAGGAGTAGGTGTACGCCGCCAGCACACCGAAGGCGATGAGCAGCGGGAGGTCCTTGACGAACCAGTTGGTGTCCTCCCCGCCGCCGACGCCCATCACGTCCAGCACCGCCTGGATGCCGACGAGTTGGAGGGCGATGTAGGGCATCGTCGCCAGGATGCCCGTGACGGCCACCGCCAGCGACAGGCCCTTGGAACCCCACCGGCCGCGCACGAAGTCGGACGTCGTCACATAGCCGTGCTTGTGGGAGACCGACCAGAGCCGGGGCAGGAAGGTGAAGATCAGCGGGTAGACGAGGATCGTGTAGGGCACCGCGAAGAAGCCGGCCGCGCCCGCCGCGTAGATCGCCGCCGGTACGGCGACGAAGGTGTACGCCGTGTAGAGGTCGCCGCCGAGCAGGAACCAGGTGATCCAGGTGCCGAACGACCGGCCGCCCAGGCCCCATTCGTCCAGCGTGTGTTCGTTCTCGGCCTTGCGCCAGCGCGAGGCCAGGAAGCCCATGACCGTGACGGCCAGGAAGAAGATGATGAAGACGGCGAGTGCCACGCCGTTCACGCCGTCGTTCACTTGGAGGCACCTTCCCGGCGGGCGCGCTGGTCACGCTGCCACAGCTTGTACGCGACCATCGTCAGCGCGGTCGAGATGAGCACCCACAGCATCTGGTACCAGTAGAAGAACGGGATGCCGATGAACGTGGGGTCCACCTTGGCGTACGAGCCGACCCACAGCATGGCGACGAACGGTGCCAGGAGGCACAGGGCGATGACGACCCGCACCGGTGTCACCACCGGTGGTCTGGCCTCGGGCGAATCTGTTGACATACGGCGGCTCCGATCCTCACTGATCACCGTGTAACGCGCAGGCAATCTAGGTCACGGTGTGACAGGAGTGGAAGACCTCGTCCGCATATCGGTATGTCGATTCGGTGAAGGTCCGCAATAGGTGTCAGCAGCAGCGGAATCCCTGCCGGGGGTCCGCCTCCTGCCGGTCCGTCCGCATCCGCTCGAACGCCCGCCGGGTCGGCACGGCCGCCTGCGGGTGGTCCCGGCGGACGTGCGCGACATAGCGGTCGTACGCCGACTCGTCGGTCAGCTCGCGCACATACCAGCGCACACCCCTAAGTGCGCGCCGCAGTGCCGACCTCATGGCGTGCCTCCTCCTTCTCCTCCTGGGTCGGGAACAGCCCGGCCGGGGCGACGAGTTGCGACTCGACGTACGGCGACTCGCTGAGCGTGGAGAGCGCGGGACGGCGTACGTGCCGGACGCAGACCCGCAGCGCGTCGGCGATCACCACCACGATCAGCAGCGCGAGGACGGCCGTCAGTACGCCGTCCACCGTGGAGTTGGTGACCACGGTGCGCATGTCGTCCATGGTCTTGGCGGGCGGCAGCACCTCACCCCGGTCGATGGCGTCCTGGAAGATCTGCCGCTGCTTGAAGAAGCCGACCTTGGGGTCGTCGGAGAACACCTTCTGCCAGCTCGCGGTCAGCGTGACCGTGGCGTCCCAGGCGAGCGGGATCCCGGTGATCCAGGCCCACTTGAGACGTCCGGACTTCACGAGCAGCGTGGTGCAGACGGCCAGGGCGACGGCGGCGAGCAGCTGGTTGGAGATGCCGAAGATCGGGAACAGCTGGTTGATCCCGCCGAGCGGTTCGTGGACGCCCACCCAGAGGAAGTACCCCCACAGACCGCACACGATCGCGCTGGTGATGACGAGGCCGGGCTTCCAACTGATGTTCTTGAAGGGCTTGATGACGTTGCCCAGCATGTCCTGGAGCATGAACCGGCCCACGCGCGTCCCGGCGTCGAGTGCGGTCAGGATGAACAGCGCCTCGAACATGATCGCGAAGTGATACCAGAAGGCCCGCAGGCTCCCTCCGGTGACCTTGGAGAAGATCTCCGAGACCCCGATGGCCAGGGTGGGTGCCCCGCCGGTCCGGGACAGCAGCGACGACTCCTCGACCCGCTCGGCCGCCCGGGCCAGAGCGTCGGGGGAGATCGCGTAGCCCCACCCGGTCACCACCCGTGAGGCCTCCTGCACGGTGGTGCCGATCGCTCCCGAGGGCGCGTTCATCGCGAAGTACAGGCCCGGGTCGATGATGCTGGCCGCGACCAGCGCCATCACGGCGACCGACGACTCCATCAGCATGGAGCCGTAGCCGATCATCCGGACCTGCGTCTCCTTCTGGATCATCTTCGGCGTGGTGCCGGAGGAGATGAGGGAGTGGAAGCCGGACAGGGCGCCGCAGGCGATGGTGATGAAGACGAAGGGGAACAACGACCCGGCGAACACGGGGCCGTTGCCCTGCGAGGCGAAGTCGGTGACCGCGTCCATCTTCAGGGTCGGCAGGGAGACGACGACACCGAGCGCGAGCAGGAAGATCGTGCCGATCTTCATGAAGGTGGAGAGGTAGTCGCGCGGTGCGAGCAGCATCCACACCGGCAGGATCGAGGCGATGAAGCCGTACGCCACCAGCCAGACGACCAGTGTCGAGGGCGCGAGGGTGAAGGTGCCGGCCCACGAGGACTCCGCGACCCAGCGCCCCGCGACCAGGGCGAACAGCAGCAGCGCCACGCCGATGAGCGAGACCTCGGCGATCCGGCCGGGGCGCAGGACCCGCAGATAGAAGCCCATGAGCAGGGCGATCGGGATGGTCATCGCGATGGAGAAGGTGCCCCAGGGCGACTGGGCGAGGGCGTTGACGATGACCAGGGCCAGCACGCCGAGCAGGATGATCATGATGGCGAAGGCGGCGATGAGGGCGGCCGCGCCGCCGAACGGGCCGATCTCCTCGCGGGCCATCTGGCCGAGCGAGCGGCCGTCGCGCCGGGTCGAGAAGAACAGCACCACCATGTCCTGGACGGCGCCCGCGAAGATGACGCCCACGATGATCCAGATCGTGCCGGGCAGATAGCCCATCTGCGCGGCCAGCACGGGACCGACGAGCGGTCCGGCGCCGGCGATCGCCGCGAAGTGGTGACCGAGGAGGACGCGCCGGTCGGTGGGGTGGAAGTCGATGCCGTTGTCGAGGCGTTCGGCCGGGGTGGCCCGGGTCCTGTCGACCTTGAGGACCTTGTACGCGATGAACTTCGCGTAGAAGCGGTAGCCGATCGCGTACGAGCCGAGGGCGGCCGCGACCATCCAGGCGGCGGAGACGTCCTCACCGCGGGAGAGTGCGAGCACGGCCCAGCCGGTGGCGGCGATCAGCGCGACGACGGTCCAGATGGCGATGGTTCGGACGTTCGCGGTACGCACAGCGCGGTCCTCCCGTCCATACGGAGACGGGAGGACCGTAGAGCAGGATGTGCCGTAGCGCTACACCGCGTGCGGTATTGAAAGCCCGCTAGTCGACAGGCCTCTTGAGCCTCGCCACGAACTTGTACCGGTCCCCGCGGTACACCGACCGGACCCACTCCACCGGCTGGCCGTCCCGGTCCAGGGAGTGGCGGGACAGCATCAGCATCGGCAGGCCCACGTCGGTGCCGAGCAGGCCGGCCTCGCGGGGAGTGGCCAGCGAGGTCTCGATGGTCTCCTCGGCCTCGGCGAGATGGACGTCGTAGACCTCGGCGAGCGCGGTGTAGAGGGACGTGTACTTCGCGAGACTGCGCCGCAGTGCCGGGAAGCGCTTGGCGCTGAGGTGGGTGGTCTCGATGGCCATCGGCTCGCCGTTCGCCATACGGAGGCGCTCGATGCGCAGCACCCGGCCGCCGGCCGTGATGTCGAGGAGCTCGGCGAGGCGGTCGTCGGCGGTGATGTAGCCGATGTCCAGGAGCTGCGAGGTGGGTTCGAGGCCCTGGGCGCGCATGTCCTCGGTGTACGAGGTGAGTTGGAGCGCCTGGGAGACCTTCGGCTTGGCGACGAAGGTGCCCTTGCCCTGGATGCGTTCGAGGCGGCCCTCGACGACGAGCTCCTGGAGGGCCTGGCGGACGGTCGTGCGAGAGGTGTCGAACTCCGCGGCCAGGGTGCGCTCGGGCGGGACCGGCGTACCGGGCGACTGGGTCTCCGTCATGTCGAGCAGGTGCTTCTTCAGGCGGTAGTACTTGGGCACGCGCGCGGTACGGACGCCGGCCCCGCCCTCGTTCTCCGCACTGCTGACGTCGGTAGTCATGCTCTGCCTTCCCGGCTCCGGATGCGGGTCACATCGTGATCCCTTCTGTATACCGTCGCCGCCTCTTTTGGTCTAGTCCATAGCCCCAGGTGGTCTAGTGGAAGACAGTACTCCGGCGGTGCTGATTTCGCTGGCTTCTTACTTAAAGGTTCTTGCATATGTAGGTCGGATAACGGCTGGTCAGAGCCTATTCGGACACCCTTGACAGGCTTCCTGGTCTGGTCCAAGCTCCCGGTACTGGTCTACACCATTGGTCCAGGTCCCGGCCCAACGCTCGTGCGGGGAGGCAGGGGGGTTTGTGGCATCCCTGAGGAGGGTGGCGTGAAGCGCAAGCTGATAGCCGCGATCGGTATCGCGGGCATGATGGTCTCCATCGCGGCATGTGGGGACAGTGACAGCGGCAGCTCGGACAACAGCGGCGCCGACGCCAAGGAACTGACCGTCTGGCTCACCGTGGACGCGCAGAACAACTGGCCCGAGCTGGTGAAGGCCGCCGACGCGGCCATCGTGAAGAAGCACCCGGGCATCAAGATCAAGCACGAGTACTACGGCTGGCCGGACAAGAACGCCAAGCTCGACGCGGTCCTCGCCACCGACAAGGCCCCCGACGTGGTCGAGATGGGCAACACCGAGATGCTGAGCTACATGGTCAAGGGTGCCTTCGCGCCCGTCGACCCGGCGAAGTTCGACAGCTCGGACGCCTGGCTGGACGGCCTCAAGGCCTCGGTGACCTACGACGGCAAGACCTACGGCGTCCCGTACTACGCCGGTGGCCGCGTCGCCAACTGGCGCAAGGACCTCTTCGCCTCGGTCGGCGTCAAGTCCACGCCGAAGACGTACGACGAGCTCACCGCCGCCCTGGACAAGGTCCAGAAGAAGGAGGGCGACAAGTTCAACGCCTGGTACCAGCCCACCCGTGACTGGTACGCGGCCATGTCCTTCGTCTACGACGCCGGCGGCTCCATCGCGGTCGAGTCCGGCGGCCAGTGGAAGGCCAACCTCTCCTCGCCCGAGTCCGTCAAGGGCCTGAAGGCGTTCCAGAACGTCGTCGACACGTACATGCACGGCGACAAGACCAAGGACGAGTCCGACCGCTACATCGTCTACGGCCAGGGCAAGTCCGGCATGATCTTCGCTCCCGCCTGGGAGGGCGCCACCGCCGCGGCCAAGGAGAACGACAAGACCGGCAAGCTCGAGGGCAACGTCGAGAACTTCGTGATGCCCGGCCCGTCCGGCAAGAACCTCCCCGTCTTCCTGGGCGGCTCCGACCTCGCCGTACCGGTGAAGTCCGACGCGCAGGCCGTCGCCGCCGAGTGGATCAACGCCTTCACGGGCACCTCCGGCCAGAAGGGCCTGATGGCCAAGGGCAACCTGCCCAACAACAAGACCGACCTCGCCACCCTGAAGAACGACCCGGCCACGGCGGTCCCGGCCACCGCGGCCGAGTCCAACTGGTTCGTCCCGATGGCGCCCGGCTGGGGCCAGGTCGAGAAGGCCCAGGTCCTGCAGACCATGCTGCAGTCCATCGGCACCGGCAAGAAGTCGGTCGAGGACGCCGCGAAGGAAGCGGACGCCAAGATCGACAAGGTCATCAACACCAAGTGACCACCGGCGGGGCCCCGTTGAGCGTGACGGGGCCCTGCTTCTCGTTCGACCTCGAAGGACCGCTGAGGAGCGCGCGGATGAGTGCCGCAGACACGACCACTGCCAAAGTGCCGCCGGCGCGGCAGTCACCACCACCAGCACCGGCCGTGCGGAAGAAGCCGGCCGGAAAGCGCAGTACCGGCGGAGCCGGCACCCCCTGGCTGCTGCTCGCCCCCTGTCTGCTGATCCTGGCGCTCGTCCTCGGCTATCCGCTGGTCCGCCTGGTCACCCTGTCCTTCCAGGAGTTCGGCCAGTCCCAGCTGTGGGGCTTCAAGCCGGCCGAGTCGGTCGGGTTCGACAACTTCGGCAAGGTGCTGGGCGACGGCGAGTTCTGGGCGGTCGTCGTGCGCACGGTCGTCTTCGCGGCCGGCTGCGTCATCTTCACGATGGTCGCCGGCATGCTGATCGCGCTGCTGCTCCAGCGGGTCTCCGGCTGGGTGAAGACCCTCGTCAACATCGCCCTCGTGGCCAGCTGGGGCATGCCGATCATCGTCGCCACCACCGTCTTCAAATGGCTCTTCGACGCGGACTACGGCATCCTCAACGCGCTGCTCAGCAAGGTGCCCGGGGTCGAGATGGTCGGCCACAACTGGTTCGCGAGCGGACCGCAGGGCCTGGCCGTGATCATGCTGCTGGTGGTCTGGGGAGCCGTCCCCTTCGTCGTGATCACCCTCAGCGCCGGGCTCACCCAGGTCCCGGCCGAACTGGAGGAGGCGGCCCGCCTCGACGGCGCGGGCGCCTGGGGCGTCTTTAGGTTCGTCACCCTCCCCATCCTCAAGCCGATCATCGTGATGCTCACGACCCTCTCGGTCATCTGGGACATGGGCGTCTTCCCGCAGGTCTTCGTGATGCGCAACGGACATCCGGAGGCCGAGTTCCAGCTCCTCACCACCTACTCCTACGACCGTGCCTTCGTGGTCAACGACTACGCCCAGGGCTCGGCGATCGCCCTGCTCACCGTGCTGCTCCTGCTCGGCGTGGTCGCGGTCTACATGCGTCAGATGCTGAAGATCGGAGACGTCGAATGACCAGCATGAGCGCGACCACCACGCCGGGGCGCGGCTCGAAGGGCCGTTCGGGACGCCGGAAGTCCAAGGCCGGCTGGAACCTCCTCGGTCTCCTCGTCTTCGTCACCGCCGGCTTCCCCGTCTACTGGATGCTCAACACGGCCTTCAAGCCGGCCAAGGACGCCATCGACCCGGACCCGAGCCTGCTGCCCACCGGCATCACGTTCTCCAACTTCGACCGGGCGCTGAACATCGCCGACTTCTGGGGCCCGGTCGGCCGCAGCCTCGTCGTGTCCCTCTCGGTGGTGGCGATCGGCATCGTCATCGGCCTGCTGGCCGCGCTCGCCATCTCCCGGTTCGCCTTCCGCGGCCGCAAGATCGTGATCGTCGGCATCCTGGCGGTCCAGATGGTCCCGCTGGTCGCGATGATCATCCCGGTCTTCCTGCTGCTCAACGACCTCGGCCAGTACGACCGGCTGTCCGGCCTGGTCCTCACCTATCTGACCTTCATCCTCCCCTTCACGGTGTGGACGCTGCGCGGCTTCATCGTCAATATCCCGAAGGAGCTGGAGGAGGCGGCGATGGTCGACGGCTGCTCCCGCACGACCGCGTTCCTGCGCGTGGTCTTCCCGCTCCTCGCCCCCGGCATGGTCGCCACCTCGGTCTACGGCTTCATCCAGGCCTGGAACGAGTACCTCTACGCCCTCATGCTGCTCAGCCAGGAGAACCAGACGGCGACCGTCTGGCTGGGCAACTTCACCACCAAGCACGGCACCGAATACGCCCCGATGATGGCCGGATCCACCCTGATGGCCGTGCCGATCGTCGTCCTGTTCCTCCTCGTCCAGCGCAAGATGGCCGCGGGCCTGACCGCCGGCGCGGTGAAGGGATAACGCCACCCGATGACGACTTTCGCCAGCGGTACGGACACGCTCACCCGCGACGCCCTGACCGTCCTCCAGCCCGGTTTCACCGGCACATCCGCCCCCGACTGGCTGCTGCGCCGCCTGGGGGAGGGGCTCGCCTCGGTGGGCCTGTTCGGCCGCAACATCGACTCCCCGGACCAACTGGCCGCGCTCACCGCCCAGTTGCGCGCCGAACGCGACGACGTCCTGGTCGCCATCGACGAGGAGGGCGGTGACGTCACACGCCTGGAGGTGCGGACGGGCTCCTCCTTCCCCGGCAACCACGCGCTCGGCGCGGTCGACGACGTGGACCTGACGCGCGAGGTGGCCTCCGAACTCGGCCGCCGCCTCGCCGCCTGCGGGGTCAACCTCAACTGGGCCCCGTCGGCCGACGTGAACTCGAACCCGGACAACCCGGTGATCGGCGTCCGCTCCTTCGGCGCCTCCGCGGACCTGGTCGCCCGGCACACGGCGGCCTATGTCACGGGCCTTCAGTCGGCCGGGGTCGCCGCCTGCACCAAGCACTTCCCGGGCCACGGCGACACGGCGATCGACTCCCACCACGCCCTGCCGCGCATCGACGTGGACCTCCAGGTGCTGATGTCCCGTGAACTCTCCCCGTTCCGCGCCGCGATCGCGGCCGGCTCCCGGGCGGTGATGAGCGCCCACATCCTGGTCCCGGCCCTGGACCCCGAGCACCCGGCGACGCTGTCCCGCAAGGTGCTGACGGACCTCCTCCGCGGCGAACTCGGCTACGACGGCCTGATCGTCACCGACGGCATGGAGATGCGGGCCATCGCGGACACCTACGGCATCGAACGCGGCAGCGTGCTCGCCGTCGCCGCCGGCGCGGACGCGATCTGCGTGGGCGGCGGCCTGGCGGACGACGAGACGGTACGACGGCTGCGCGACGCGCTGGTGTCGGCGGTCCGCTCGGGCGAACTCCCCGAGGAACGCCTGGCGGACGCGGCGGAACGCGTCCGCTCCCTGGCTCGCTGGACGGCGGCGGCATCGGCGGCCGACCCGGCGACCGACCCGGACCCGGAGGTTGGCCTCCGCGCGGCCCGCCGAGCCCTCACCCTGACCGGAGCGAGGCCCACGCCCCTCACCGAGCCGCCCTATGTCGCCGCCTTCACCCCGGTCGCCAACTTCGCGGTGGGCGACGAGACCCCCTGGGGCGTGGCCGCGGAACTCAGCCGCCTGCTGCCCGGCACGGAGACGGGCAGCTTCGCGGGCGAGGGCGCCGGCATGGCCGCACTGGCGGCAGCGGGCCGGCGCCGCATCGTCGCCGTCGTCCGCGACGAACACCGCCACCCCTGGATGACGGCGGCCCTGGACAGCGTCCTCCGCAGCCGCCCGGACACGATCGTGGTCGAAATGGGCGTCCCCCAGGCCCCCGCCCGCGGCGCCCTGCACATCGCGACACACGGCGCGGCGAGGGTTTGCGGCAGAGCGGCGGCGGAAGTCATCGCGGGCGAGTAGCCGCAACGACAAGACAGGCGCCGGTTCCTGAAAAGGAACCGGCGCCTGTCTTGGCTTTCAGGGGCGCGGGGCTGTATGGATTGCGGCTCCGCCGCGTGGGCGCGACCAGCCACATCGGACCCGCACCCGGCAGCAAACCGAACCTGGCAGACGAGACCCCGCTAAATCCCCTGCCACTCCGGCTTGTTGACATACGTGTGCCGGAAGTAGTCCGCCAACTTCAACTTGGACGCGGCACCCTCATCGACCACAACCGTCGCATGCGGATGCAACTGCAACGCCGACGCCGGACACACCGCGGCAACCGGCCCCTCCACCGTCGCCGCCACGGCATCCGCTTTCCCCTCACCCGTGGCGAGCAGCACCAGATGCCGAGCCTCCAGGATCGTCCCGATCCCCTGAGTGATCACGTGATGCGGCACCTGCGAGATGTCCCCGTCGAAGAACCGCGCGTTGTCCACCCGGGTCTGCTCGGTCAACGTCTTGATCCGGGTCCGCGAGGCCAGGGAGGAACACGGCTCGTTGAACCCGATGTGCCCGTCGGTCCCGATCCCGAGCAACTGCAGATCCACACCCCCGGCGTTCGCCAGCGCCGCGTCATACGCCTCGCACGCCCCCTGAACGTCCTCCGCCGTACCGTCCGGCCCGATGAAGGAGGACATCCCGATGCCCAGCGGCTCCAGCACCTCGCGCCGCAGCACCGACCGGTACGACTCCGGATGCTCGGCAGGAAGCCCCACGTACTCGTCGAGCTGGGCGATCCGCGCCCGAGAGGCGTCCACCGCACCGGCCCGCACCTTCGCGGTGAGCGCGTGATAGATCGGCAGCGGTGTCGAGCCGGTGGCCACGCCGAGCAGCGCGTCGGGCTTGCGCCGCAGGAGCTGCGCCATGGCCTCGGCGATGAGCTCGCCGCCCGACTTGGCGTCCGGAACGATGACAACTTCCACGCTGGGCCTGCCGTTCTGAAAGGGCTGTGTGGTTTAGACCAATTTAACAGAACCGGCTTTCCCTGCCCAGGTGAAACGGCCCGTACGAGACGGCCGCGAACAGGTGTGGACGAGATGCCGGCACGGACGGATCCGCACCCCGCACAGGCGTCCTGGCACCCGGGGGAGTGGAATGGGAGAGGCCACCTGCCGCTGGCCACTCGAGAACCGGACGCACGGCCCCACCCGGGAGGACCCCCGCATGACCGCCACGACATCGGAGCCCCAGAGCGAACTCCCCGGCCGGATCATGGCCCGCGAGATGGCCGAGCAGCCTGCCGTGCTCCGCCGGATCCTGGAGGAGGGCGCCCCCGGCATCCGGCAGGTCGCCCAGGAGATCGCCGCCCGCAACCCCCGCTTCGTCCTGCTCACCGCCCGCGGCACCTCCGACAACGCCGCGCTCTACGCCAAGTACCTCCTGGAGATCCGCCTCGGCCTGCCCTGCGGTCTGACCTCGATGTCGACCACCACCGCCTACGGCGCGCGCCCCGACCTCACCGACGTCCTGGTCGTCACCGTCAGTCAGTCCGGCGGCTCCCCGGACCTCGTGGCCTCGACCCGGGCCGCCCGCGAGGCCGGCGCGATCACCCTCGCCGTCACCAACAACCCCGACTCACCGCTGGCCGGCGTCTCCGAGTACCACATCGACATCATGGCCGGACCGGAGAAGGCCCTCCCCGCGACCAAGACCTACACCGCCTCCCTCCTCGCGCTCTATCTCTTCGTCGAGGGCCTGCGCGGCGGCGACGGCGCCTCCGCGAAAACCCTGCCCGACCTCGCCGAGCGGCTCCTCGCCCGGCAGGACGAGGTCCGCGCCCTCGCCTCCCGCTACCGCTTCGCCGAACGCATGGTGATCACCTCGCGCGGCTACGGCTACCCCACCGCCAAGGAGGCCGCCCTCAAGCTGATGGAGACCAGCTACATCCCGGCTCTCTCCTACTCCGGCGCCGACCTTCTGCACGGCCCCCTCGCCATGGTCGACAACGTCTCCCCGGTCATCGCGGTCGTCACCGACGGCAAGGGCGGCGAGGCCCTTCAGCCCGTCCTCGACCGACTGCGCGGCCGAGGCGCCGACCTGGTCGTCATCGGCCCCGCCGACCAGGTCGAACAGGCCTCGGCCGGCTTCGTCCTGCCCACCGAGGGCATCGCCGAGGAGCTCCAGCCCGTCCTGGAGATCATCCCGCTGCAACTCCTCGCCTACGAGGTCACGATCGCCCGCGGCCAGGACCCGGACGCGCCGCGCGCCCTGGCGAAGGTGACGGAGACCCGCTGATGGAGACCCACTGACGGCCGGGGCGGGATCGGTCAGGGAGCTAGTGCAGGCTCAGCAACGACCCCCCGGTCGCGTCGATGTGCTGCCCCGTGACCCAGCGGGAGTCCGGTGACGCCAGGAACGCCACCACATCGGCCACGTCGGACGTGGTGCCGACGCGCTTGAAGACCGATACGGACTCCGCGTGCGCACGTATCGCGGGGTCGGCCAGGGCCGCGCTCGTCAGGTCGGTGTCGATGAAGCCGGGACCGACCGAGTTGGCGGTGATGCCGCGCGGTGCCAGCTCGGCCGCGAGGGAGCGGGTCAGGGTCGTCACGGCTCCCTTGGCCATGTGGGTCGCGGCTATGGGGGAGATGGCGGCGTCTGTCGCCGCCGTGACGTTGATGATCCGGCCTTGGTCGCGCAGTCGCCGCAGGCCGTGCTTGACGATGAAGAACGGCGCTCTGGCGTTGACCGCCTGCGTCCGGTCGTAGAGCTCCTCGTTCGTCTCCTCGACGGTCGCGAAGAGGGCCATCCCCGCGTTGTTGACCAGGATGTCCAGTCCCCGCGCCTGCCGGTCGAAGGCCTCCCACAAGGACTCCGCGTCGCCGGGTACGCCCAGCTCGGCCCGGATCGCGAAGGCGCTCCCGCCCGCCGCCTCGATCGCGGCGACCGTCTCCTTCGCCGCCGCCTCATTGCTGCCGTAGTGCACGGCGACCCGCGCCCCGTCGCGCGCCAGCCGCTCGGCCACCGCCCGCCCGATCCCCCTGCTCGCCCCCGTGACCAGTGCCGTCCTGCCCGCGAGCACACCCGTGCCACCCATGCCGACGCCCCCTCGAAATTCCCTAGCGGTCGATACACAAAGACCGTACAACAGGGCGCCGACAATTCTCTAGCACCCGCTATAAAATGCACTCCATGGTGAACAGTGAGGAGACCAAGGCGAAGACCGCCCCTGTGGCCAGGCCCCGCGGCCGGCCTCGTTCCTTCGACCGGGAGACCGCCCTGGAGAAGGCGATCCTCGCCTTCTGGGAGCACGGCTACGAGGCCACCTCGGTCTCCGACCTCACCCGGGTCATGGACATCGGCGCCCCGAGTCTCTACGCCGCCTTCGGCGACAAGCGCTCCCTCTTCGACGAAGCCGTCCGCGTCTACACCGCCCGCTACGCCGCCTTCGCCGACCGGGCCCTCGCCGAGGAACCCACGGCCCGCGCCGTGGTGGAACGGACCCTGCGGGAAGCCGCCGCCAAGTACACGGACCCGGAGCGCCCGCACGGCTGTCTCATCGCCCACGCGGCCATCAACTGCACGACCCCGGAGGTCGCCGACTCCCTGCGCGACCGGCGCAACGCCACCATCGCCGCCTTCGAGAGTCGTATCCGGGCGGACATCGCCACCGGCGCACTCCCGCCCGGCGTCGACGCCGCCGCGCTCGCCCGCCATACCGGGGCGATCATCAACGGCATGTCCCAACAGGCGCGCGACGGCGCGAGCCGCTCGGAACTGGAGGCGCTCGCGGAAATTGCCATGGCCATCTGGCCCCGCACATGAACCCACACGGGTTAGGCTGCGTGGTGGATGCTAGGGCGTCCGATCAGTTCTCCAGCGGGGGTCGAGCCACTTCTGGGACCCTCGGAGAACTGACAACAACGAACAGCCTCCAACGCATGGACACATCGAGTGGTCTAGTCCACAATGCGTTGCAGAGAACTGAATACGCAGACTTCCGTCTTCCCCGCACAGGAAGGCGGACCGAGGAACCGGTGCTCTCTGCCCTGACTGCCCCGGCTCCTCATCCTTCGGCCGACCGGGACCGCACACCCCGCGGCCGTTGTTGCTCCGGGCTGCGGTGCCGAGAGGGTTGAGGGTCCCTCTCAGGCGCCGCGGCCCGCGGGTGTTCTCAGGGCCCGTCCGGACCGGCCCGGTGCGCAGGACCGTACGGTCCCCGGCGCTTTTAGGCCATCCACATACCCCCAGGTACGCTCGCACACGTGCCCTCCATGAACGAACTGGTCCGCCAGCACACCGCCCTCGACGACTCCGACCTCGAGTGGCTCCATCTGCTGGTGTCGGAGTGGCAGCTGCTCTCCGACCTCTCCTTCGCCGACCTCGTGCTGTGGGTGCCCACCCGGGACGGCGCCCGGTATGTGTCCGTGGCGCAGATGCGCCCCAACACCGGCCCCACCTCCTACCAGGACGACATGGTCGGCCACCTCGTCCCACGCGGCCGCCGCCCGCTCCTCGACGCCGCGCTCGACGAGGGCCGGATCGTGCGCGAGGGCGACCCGGAGTGGCGCGAAGAGGTCCCCGTACGGGTCGAGTCGATCCCCGTACGACGGGAGGGGCGCGTCCTCGGTGTCATCGCGCGCAACACCAACCTGCTCACCGTGCGCACCCCGAGCCGTCTCGAACTGACGTATCTGCAGAGCGCGTCGGACCTCGCGCAGATGATCGCGGCCGGTTCCTTCCCGTTCGCGAACCAGCAGATGGACATGGACGCCGCCCCACGCGTCGGCGACGGCCTGATCCGCCTCGACGCCGACGGTGTCGTCCAGTACGCCTCCCCGAACGCGCTCTCCGCCTACCACCGTCTCGGCCTCGCCTCCGACCTGGTCGGCCACCACCTCGGCATGACCACCGCCGAACTCGCCCCCACCCGCGGCCCGGTGGACGAGGCACTCGCCAAGGTCGCCAGCGGCTGGGCGCCGCGCGAGTTCGAGATCGAGTCGGGTGACGGGGTCATCCAGTTCAGGGCGATCCCGCTGAAGCCCAAGGGCACCCGCATCGGTTCGCTGGTCCTGCTCCGTGACGTCACCGAACTGCGGCGCCGCGAGCGCGAGTTGATCACCAAGGACGCGACCATCCGGGAGATCCACCACCGGGTCAAGAACAACCTCCAGACGGTCGCCGCGCTGCTGCGCCTCCAGGCCCGCCGTATCGAGTCCGATCGCGGCCGCGAAGCCCTCGAAGAGGCGGTCCGCCGGGTCGGATCGATCGCGATCGTGCATGAGACGCTGTCTCAGAACCTGGACGAACGCGTGGAGTTCGACGAGATCGCCGACCGGGTCCTGGCGATGGTCGCGGAGATCTCGCCCGGCAAGGTCGCCGGCCGGCGCACCGGCCGCTTCGGCATCCTCGACGCCGAGGTCGCCACCCCGCTGTCGATGGTGTTGACCGAGATCCTCCAGAACGCCCTGGAGCACGGCTTCCGTGAGGGCGAGACCGGCACGGTCGAGGTCTCGGCCGTCCGTGGCGGTACGACCAAGGAGGCTCGCCTCCTCGTCACGGTCCAGGACGACGGGGTCGGTCTGCCCGAGGGCTTCGACCCGCACACCGGCGGCAACCTCGGTCTTCAGATCGTGCGGACGCTGGTGGAGGGCGAGTTGGGCGGCACGTTCGACATGGTTCCGGTGCCGGAGGGCGGTACCCGGGTGATCCTGGACGTCCCGGTGAGCGCGAACAAGTAGGAGTGAAACGCGCTGTGTTCAGTAAACGGGCACAGCAAGAAGCCCCGGACCTGAAGTGGTCCGGGGCTCGAATGCTCGTTGCCAGCTTGTGCTGCGCATCGGGGGTACTGCGCGCTGCGGCTCGGGGGCGGGAGATGCGTACTCGCTGTACGCGCCGCCAAGCTCAGGCGGGGTGGGTGCGTCAGGCAGAAGCCTGACGGGCCCGGTTGCGGGCGGCGCGGCGCTTCATGGCGCGACGCTCGTCCTCGCTGAGACCACCCCAGACGCCGGAGTCCTGGCCGGACTCGAGCGCCCACTGCAGGCACTGCTCCATGACGGGGCAGCGGCGGCAGACGGCCTTGGCTTCCTCGATCTGCAGCAGCGCAGGACCGGTGTTGCCGATGGGGAAGAAGAGCTCGGGGTCTTCCTCGCGGCAAACGGCGTTGTGACGCCAGTCCATGGCTGCTACCTCTCCTTGGTATTACATGCAAGTTGCTTGTGAATGTGAACGCTTTCACGAATCCCTCAACAAGTGAAGGGCCGAACGTCAGGTTTCCCCGGCGTGGTCCTGGGTTTTGATGAGGGGTTCCGGTGATCTGTGGAGCCGGTGTTGCGGGCTGTCCCGATCGCCACGTAGAGACTCGCAAACCTCAGCGGCGGATACAACCCCTTCCGGAAAGTTTTTTTTGATTCCTCGGTGTCGACTAGGTCACAGCCGTACTTCCATGGGGTGGATGCTGGCCTAAACGTTCGAGTGAAAGGACTTCAGCCCTTTCTGCTCACACAATCACACGCAGTGCACGGCGTACGCCTGTGAACGTCACGCTCGTACGCAGCCCTAGGTGGTCGCCGTCCATCTGAAGGGGCAGGGGCACCTTGGAATGCAAGGTGAACTGGTCCAGGTCGTGCAGGGAGAACGCATGCTTGCCATGCGGGCCACGCTCGGGGGACGAAGTGAGCAACTGGGTGCCATACCGGGCAACAGCGGTCGTCGTCATTCGGCTGAGACCGAGTACGTCGAGGCCTTTATCGAACGAGGCCTTAGGCGACGCGTACATCGGGTGATTGCCCAGGAACGTCCACGGAGAAGTGTTCGAGACTATGGACAGCACCAGATCGGTCACCGGATCGGCGTCCGGGCGCTCCACGGTGATCGTGCCGTGCCGGCGGTGGGCCTCGCCGAAGAACTGACGCATGGCCTGGCGGACGTACAGCGCGTGCGTCGACTTCCTGCCGCGCTCGCGCTGCTGCTCGACCCGGCCCACCACGCCGGCGTCGAAACCGAGGCCCGCGTTGAAGGTGAACCAGCGCGCGGGCACCGCCTCGTCCTCCGTGCCGGGCGTGCCCGAGGTCAGGCCCAGGCCGACCGTGCGCTCGCTGCCGTCCCGCAGGGCGTCCAGGATCGCGCCGGTCGCCTCCACGGCGTCGTTGGGCAGGCCCAGGGCGCGGGCGAAGACGTTGGTGGAGCCGCCGGGGACCACGGCGAGACGGGGGAGCCGCTCCGGGTCGGGCCCGGCGTGCAGCAGACCGTTGACGACCTCGTTGACCGTCCCGTCGCCGCCGAGGGCGACCACCAGGTCGACGTCCCGGCTCTCCGCCGCCTGCCTGCCCAGATCGCGCGCGTGCCCTCGGTACTCGGTGGTGACCGCCTCGAGCTTCATCTCGCTCGCGAGCGCGTGGATCAGCACATCGCGCGTACGTGCGCTTGTGGTGGTAGCTGCCGGATTGACCACGAGAAGTGCACGCATGAGTTGCAGGGTACCTACTGGGTGGTACCCGGCACAGGCCGAGGTAGGGATCACGTAAGAGATGAGCACGTGAACCTCGCCACGGAGGCGGTGCCGGGCACGCGTCCGGAACCGCCGGAGAGACGCTCGGGCCCGCCATGGGGACGCGCTGGGTGGCCGATACCCTTCAGGGGTGACCAGTGAGCAGACGCCCGTCCCCGAGGAAACCGCCGGTCCGCGTCCGCGGCGGCTGATCTACGCCGCCGCGCTGGCCGCGCTGGAGGGGCTCGCCCTGGTGGTCGGAGGCGTGTGGATGCTCGTGGCGGGACTCACGGGCGACTCGGGCGACAGGCAGACCGGTGTCACCGGCGGTATCACGGTGATCGTCCTCGCCCTGCTGCCGCTGCTCGCCGCGCGGGGGCTGCTCGCCCGTCGCAGCTGGAGCCGGGGGCCCGCCGTCATCACCCAGATCCTGGCGCTGCCCGTGGCCTACAACCTGCTGCAGGCCGACAGTGTGGCGATCCCGGCGGGGATCGTGCTCGCGGTCGTCGCGGTCACCGCGCTCGTCCTGCTCGTCAACGCGGAGACGACCCGGGCCCTCGGAATCCGCGGACCCGGCAACGCCGGCGGCGCGGAGAAGTAGGGCCCGGCCCTCGACTACTCCTCCACCAGGAGCTTTTCCCGCAGCTGCGCCAGTGTCCGCGCCAGCAGCCGGGAGACATGCATCTGCGAGATGCCGACCTCCTGCGCGATCTGCGACTGCGTCATGTTGCCGAAGAAACGCAGCAGCAGGATCCGCTTCTCGCGCGGGGGCAGGTCCTCGAGGAGCGGCTTGAGCGACTCGCGGTACTCGACGCCCTCCAGCGCCTCGTCCTCCGCGCCCAGGGTGTCCGCCACCGCTGGGGACTCGTCATCGGTGTCCGGGACGTCCAGGGACAGCGTGGAGTACGCGTTGGCGGACTCCAGGCCCTCCAGGACCTCCTCCTCCGAGATGCCCAGCTTCTCGGCCAGCTCGTGGACCGTGGGGGAGCGACCGTGCAGCTGCGAGAGCTCCGCCGTCGCCGTGGTGAGCGAGAGGCGCAGTTCCTGCAGCCTGCGCGGGACGCGGACCGCCCAGCCCTTGTCCCGGAAGTGCCGCTTGATCTCGCCGACGACCGTCGGGGTCGCGTACGTCGAGAACTCGACGCCGCGCTCCGGGTCGAAGCGGTCGACCGACTTGATCAGGCCGATGGTGGCGACCTGGGTCAGGTCGTCCAGCGGCTCGCCGCGGTTGCGGAAGCGGCGCGCGAGGTGCTCGACGAGCGGCAGGTGCATACGGACCAGCCGGTTGCGCAGGTCCGCGTACTCCGCGCTGCCGTCCTGCAGCTTGCGCAGCTCGATGAAGAGTGCCCGCGCCCCGCTGCGGTCCTGAGGGTTGTGCTGCGTGGCCTGCCCGCTCTGCGCGCCCTGTTGATCGTCTCGCTGGTGCTCGCTCATCGTCCCGCCCGTCGCCCTTCCCCGAGCCCTCGTCTCTGCTCGGACAGGGGAGACCCCGATCCGTCCGTCCAGAGACACGCTCTGCACGGCACCTTCCTGATCCCGCTGCCCGTCGTCCAGGAAGCCGGCCCCCGGCGAGTCGTCCTCCGGATGCGGCCGGGCCTGTTCGGGGATGCCGTTGACACCGTCCCCCATGCGTCGGGACCCGCCTGTGCCCTCGGCCGGCAGCTCCCGTGTGCCGCGCTCTTCGTCACGCACCGGCCCGTCCCCTGTCCTCACGCCGGCCCGGGTCCCGCGCCGCGCTGTTTGTAGAGGCTGATCGAAACGGTTTTGTCGTCGTCCACGGCTGAGGAGACCTTGCCCGCGAGAGCGGACAGGACGGTCCAGGCGAAGGTGTCACGCGCGGGGGCGTGACCGTCCGTGGTCGGCGCCGAGACGGTGACCTCGAGTGAGTCGTCGACGAGGCGGAAGACGCAACTGAGGACCGAGCCGGGCACGGCCTGCTGGAGCAGGATCGCGCACGCCTCGTCCACCGCGATGCGCAGGTCCTCGATCTCGTCGAGGGTGAAGTCCAAACGGGCCGCGAGGCCGGCAGTCGCCGTACGCAGCACCGACAGGTAGGCACCCGCAGCCGGCAGCCGGACTTCCACGAAGTCCTGGGTCGCGGGCTCGCCTGCGATCTGGGACACCCTCACCTCCAAGGTGGTACAAGCTTTTCGGGGCCGAGGGTCGCCCCCCGGGGTAACGCGAAGTGTGGTTCAGCGGTGACGCTATCGCGCTCTCAACTTTCCTGTCCCCAGGACCCCAACCCCTCGGCGTCACTCACAGTAAAACTGTGGATACGCTCCGTGTCTAGGGGTCTGCGGCTCCAATTGGGAAGAACGCGCGCCGGGTTGACGTACCCAGACGTCAGACGGTCGAACCGTCGAAAACCGGAGCGGTCCGAGGTCATACGAGAACGTGGTCCACGAAGCACCATCGCCAGCTCTCACCGGGTTCGAATGTCCGCATGATCGGGTGTCCGGAATCCTTGTGGTGCTCGGTGGCATGTCTTCCCGGCGAGGAGTCGCAGCAGCCGACGTGGCCGCAGTCGAGGCACAGTCGCAGCTGCACCGGGTGCCGGCCCTCGCGCAGACACTCGACGCACGTGTCGCTCAGCGGGGCGGGTTCCGGGTGCGGCAGCGCGTCGGCATGCGTGCACTGTTTCATGATTGCCAGATTACGACGGCCGCGCGGAAGACCGTGCGGAAAAACGAGGGTGGGCGAAGACCATGGACGTGATGCCACTGCTGCTGCTGGTGGCGGGAAGCGCCGCGGTCGCCGCGGCGGCCCGGCGCACCCCGGTGCCGGCGCCCCTGCTGCTGGTGGCCGTGGGGCTGGTGCTCTCGTACGTCCCGGGGGTCCCGGAGTACACCCTCGACCCGGACATCGTCCTGCCCCTCGTGCTGCCCCCGCTGCTGCACTCGGCGGCCACCGACAGCTCCTACCTCGACCTGCGCGCGCAACTGCGGCCCGTGGCGCTGCTGTCCGTGGGGTACGTGCTCTTCGCGACCATCGTCGTCGGCTGGGCCGCCTACCGGATCGTGCCCGGCCTGTCGCTGACCGGGGCGCTCGTCCTGGGCGCGGTGGTGGCGCCGCCGGACGCGGTCGCGGCGACGGCGGTGGCGCGCCGGGTGGGGCTGCCGTCCCGGATCACCACGATCCTCCAGGGCGAGTCCCTGGTGAACGACGCCACCGCGATCACCGCCTACCGGGTCGCCCTCGCGGCCGCGGTCGGCGAGGGCGCGTCCTGGGCGGGCGGCATCGGCGAGTTCCTGCTCGCGGCGGTCGGCGGCGTGGCGGTCGGTCTGATCCTGATGGTCCCGATCCACTGGCTGCGCACCCACCTCAAGGAACCGCTGCTCCAGAACACCCTCTCCCTGCTGATCCCCTTCGTCGCCTACGCCGCCGCCGAGCAGTTCCACGCCTCCGGAGTCCTCGCGGTCGTCGTCGTGGCCCTCTTCCTCGGACACCGCGCGTGGGAGGTCGACTTCGCCACGCGCCTCCAGGAGGACGCCGTGTGGAAGATGGTCGCCTTCGTCCTGGAGTCGTCGGTGTTCGCCCTCATCGGTCTGCAGCTCCGCGTCGTGGTGAAGGGGCTCGGGGAGTACGAGGGCGGCGACGCCGTCATGTACGCGGTGGCCGTCTTCGCGGTGGTCGTCGCGTCGCGGTTCGTCTGGGTGTACCCCGCGACGTTCCTGCCGCGCCTGCTCTCCGCGCGGATCAGGAAGCGTGAGGACAACCCCACCTGGAAGGCGCCGTTCGTCATCGCCTGGGCCGGCATGCGCGGTGTGGTCTCGCTGGCCATCGCCTTCTCGATCCCCGAGACCATGCACGGCGGCGAACCGTTCCCCGGCCGCAACCTCATCCTCTTCCTGACCTTCACCACCGTCATCGGCACCCTGGTCGTCCAGGGCGTCACCCTGCCCCCGCTGATCCGCCTGCTGAAGCTCCCCGGCCGCGACGCCCAGGCCGAGACCCTGGCGGAGGCCAACGCCCAGGCACAGGCCTCCCGGGCCGCCGAACGCACCCTGGACGGCCTCCTCTCCGACGAACGCAACTCCCTCCCGCAACCCCTCGCCGACCGCCTCCGCTCGGTCCTGGAACGCCGCCGCAACGCCGTCTGGGAGCGCCTGGGCGCGGTGAACCCGGTGACCGGCGAGACCGTCGACGACACCTACCGCCGGCTGTCCCGGGAGATGATCGGCGCCGAACGCGAGGTGTTCGTGAAACTGCGGGACGGGCGCTACATCGACGACGAGATGCTGCGGACCCTGCTGCGCAGGCTGGACCTGGAGGAGGCGGCGGCGTACCGCGAGGCGACGTGACGAGTGCGGGGCTGGGACACCGGGGACGACTTCGTCCAGGGCGCCAAGAAGGCGACGGGGCGCAAGTCCCGCAAGAAGCCCCGCCGGTCACCCGTCGTACGGCGCTCCGGTGATCACGGCGGTCACCCTGCTCCCCGGCTCGAACGCCCCCTCTTCCGCCAACGCCGCAAGTCCATACAGCAACTTGGCGACATACAGCCGCTCCACCCCCACCCCGTGCCGCCCCTCGAAGTCCTCCGCGAAGGCGTCGAGTTCGGGTGTCGTGCGTGCGTACCCCCCGAAGTGGAACCGGTCGTCCAGCGCCCACTCACCGCGGCGCCCCCCGAACGCCTCCCGCTGCAGACCCTCTATGCCGGCCGTCAGGAACCCGCCCTTGAGCACCGGTATCCCCAACGCCCGCTGACCCGCCCCCAGCCCGGCCGCCAGCCCCGCGAAGGTCCCGCCCGTCCCGCACGCCACCGCGACCACGTCGGCCCGCCCCCGCAGCTCCTCACCGAGCGCCCGGCAGCCCCGTACCGCGAGTGCGTTGCTCCCGCCCTCGGGCACGACGTACGCGTCCTCGGCCCCGGCCGCGCGCAGTACCGCCGCCAGAGCCGACGGCTCGTTCTTGCGGCGATAGGTCGATCTGTCGACGAAAGACAGCCGCATGCCGTCGGACACGCAGCGGGCCAGGGACGGGTTGAGGGGCCGGTCGGCCAGTTCGTCGCCGCGGACCACGCCGACCGTCGGCAGCCCCAGCAACCGCCCCGCGGCGGCCGTCGCGCGCAGGTGGTTGGAGTACGCGCCGCCGAAGGTGAGCAGGGTGCGGCCGGCCGCGGCCGTGAGGTTCGGGGCGAGCTTGCGCCACTTGTTGCCGACGAGGTCCGGGTGGATCAGGTCGTCGCGTTTCAGTGACAGGCGGACACCCCGGCGGGTGAAGCGGTCGTCCTCGATCTCCTGCAGCGGCGACGGGAGCCGGGGGCGCAGGTCGGCGAGGTCGGTGCTGGTCACGCCCTCATTGTCGCCTGTGTGGCCGCCCCCGGACCAGCCGTGCCGTCACGTCAGACGGTCCCTGATCCGGGTCCGCATCGACGCCATCGTGAAGCCGCGTGGGTCCACCTTCCCGGGCTGCCACTCCAGGTGGCCGATGACCGACCGTTCCGTCCAGCCGTGGTGGCGGCAGATCGCGGCGGCGACCTTCTCGATCGCGTCCAGCTGGGCCTCCGGCCACGGGTCCCGGCCGTCGCCGAGGTTCTCGCACTCGAAGCCGTAGAAGTGGCGGTTGCCGTCGGTGTTCGCCTCGTTGTCCGCCGGCAGGGCCGTCTCGGCGATCACCGCGCGCAGGACGTCGTCGTCGCCGAGGCCCGCGTGGTTGGCGCGGCCGTAGCCGACGAGGTGGACGCGGCCGTCCTTGGTGATCACGCCGTGGCAGAGCGGGCCGGGGAGGTCCTCGTAGCCGTCGCGGCAGAGTTCGACGGTGCGCGCGCTGCCCTTGGTCACCGTGTGGTGGATCATCACGCCGTGCACCGGGCCCCAGGGGCCCTTGTGATTGCGGTTGTGATGTCTCCAGTCGCCGACCTGGACGACGGTGACGCCCTCGTCCTGCAGGGCGTCCAGGAACGTGTTCGCGGACATGGGTGGGGCCATGCCGCCTCCTTCGCTTGCGCGGCGACCGCCTGTCGCGACCGGCTCGTACCGCTGCTTGTACCCGGGGCGGACAGCCGGGACCACTTGGTTCGCACGGTGTGCGAGCTGTTTCGGACACCGGGCCGGGAACAGTGTGCGAGATCTCGGTATTGCCCAGTTATCGAAGATCCATTCCAACTCTTTCGTGTAATAGCACCAGCACACTCCGTGATGGAAGGCTGGTCCGCAGTTCGATGCCCCGGTGCAGACCGGCGCCGGGGTTGACCGGGAGGGCAATTCTCATATGTCGGTAGGCGAAGAGGTCCGCACCGAGCAGGGCCGGCCGCAGCAGAGCCTCGGCACGGCGGCCGCGCGGAACCTGGCCACCACCACCAAGTCCGCACCCCAGATGCAGGAGATCAGCTCGCGCTGGCTGCTGCGCACGCTGCCCTGGGTGAATGTTCAAGGCGGTACGTACCGCGTGAACCGGCGGCTGACCTACGCCGTGGGGGACGGCCGGGTCACTTTCGTGAAGACGGGCGAACGGGTCGAGGTCATCCCGGAGGAGCTGTGCGAACTGCCGGCGCTCCGGACGTACGACGACGAGGAGGTGCTCACGGAGCTCGCCCGGCGGTGTGAGCAGCGCGAGTTCGCGGCGGGGGACGTGATCGCCTCGTTCGGCAGCCAGGCCGACGTGGTCTTCCTGCTCGCGCACGGCAGGGTGGAGAAGATCGGCACGGGCCCCTACGGCGACGACGCCGTCCTCGGAGTCCTCGCCGACGGCGCCTACTTCGGCGACCAGGCGCTGCTGGACCCCGAGGCCATCTGGGAGTACACCGCCCGCGCGGTCACCGCCTGCACGGTGCTCGTCCTTCCGCGCAACGCCGTCGAGCAGGTCGCGGAGCGCACCGACTCCCTGCGTGATCACCTCCAGGCGCTGCGTTCGATCCCGGAGCAGAGCACCAACAAATACGGTGAGAAGGCGATCGACCTCGCGGCCGGCCACAGCGGCGAGCCGGACATCCCGCACACCTTCGTGGACTACGAGGCCCGGCCGCGCGAGTACGAACTGAGCGTGGCCCAGACGGTGCTGCGCATCCACTCGCGCGTGGCCGACCTCTACAACCAGCCGATGAACCAGACCGAGCAGCAACTGAGGCTCACTGTGGAGGCGTTGAAGGAGCGCCAGGAGCACGAGCTCGTCAACAACCGCGAGTTCGGACTGCTCAGCAACTGCGAGTACGACCAGCGCATCCAGCCGCACGACGGCGTGCCCAGCCCCGACGACCTGGACGAGCTCCTCAGCAGGCGGCGCGGCACCAAGCTGCTGCTCGCGCATCCGCGCGCGATCTCCGCGATCGGGCGTGAGCTCAACAAGCGCGGACTCGTCCCCGAGACCATCGACGTGGGCGGCAACCGCATCCCCACCTGGCGGGGGGTGCCGATCTACCCGTGCAACAAGATCCCGGTCACCGAGGCCCGTACGACCTCGATCATCGCGATGCGTACCGGCGAGGCCGAGCAGGGCGTCATCGGTCTGCAGCAGGCCGGCATCCCGGACGAGATCGAGCCGAGCCTGTCGGTGCGGTTCATGGGCATCAACGAGCAGGCGATCATCAAGTACCTGGTGACGGCGTACTACTCCGCCGCGGTGCTGGTGCCGGACGCGCTCGGTGTGTTGGAGAACGTCGAGATCGGCCGGTGGAGGTGACGTTCCCGCAGCTGGGAACCGTGTCCCCGCCCCCGCGGGCGGGTACACCCCGGTCGAACGCGCCCAGCCGCGGCGGAAACGCCACCGTCCGCGGACTCTCCGAGGAGACCTCCATGGCCGAGCTCATGAGGGAGGTGCCCCAGCACCCCGCCGGGACGGAGCCGCTCGACGGGCACGAGGCGGCGGTGATCCTGGAGCGGGCCCGGGCCTCGGTCGACCCCGTGCTGCGCGAGGCGATCGACTCGCTGCCGGGCTCCATGCGCCGGATCGCGCTCTACCACTTCGGCTGGGAGCACGCCGACGGCACCCCGGCGGCGGGCAACGCCGGCAAGGCGATACGGCCCGCACTCGTCCTCACCGCGGCCGCCGCACTGGGGGGAGCGGCGGCGCGGGAGGTGGCCGTGCGGGCGGCCGCGGCGGTGGAACTGGTCCACAACTTCACGCTGCTGCACGACGACGTGATGGACCGGGACACCACCCGGCGGCACCGGCCCACCGCGTGGACGGTGTTCGGTGACGCCGACGCGATCCTCGCCGGTGACACCCTCCAGGCGCTCGCCCTCGGGCTGCTCGCGCAGGACCCGCACCCGGCGGCCGGGGCCGCGGCCGCCCGGCTCGCGGCCTGTGTCGTCGAGCTGTGCGCCGGCCAGCACGCGGACACGGCCATGGAGACACAGGACCCCGGCGAGGTCACCCTCGACGAGGTGCTCGCCATGGCCGAGGCCAAGACCGGCGCGCTGATCGGATGTGCCTGTGCGGTGGGCGCGCTGTACGCGGGCGCGTCGCGGGAGGACGTCGAGGCGCTGGACGCGTTCGGCCGGGAGGCCGGGCTCGCCTTCCAGCTCATCGACGACGTGATCGGCATATGGGGCGACCCGCGCCACACCGGCAAACCGGCCGGGGCCGACCTCGCGGTCCGCAAGAAGTCCCTGCCGGTCGTCGCCGCGCTGGCCTCCGGCACCCCGGCGGGCGCGGAACTGGCGGAGCTCTACACGACTCCGTACGCGAAGGAGGACCTGGACCGGACGGCACTCGCCGTCGAGCGGGCCGGCGGACGTGACTGGGCGCAGGTCCAGGCGGCCGACCGGATGGCCCGCGCGATCGCGGAACTGTCCCGTGCGGTGCCCGAGCCGGCGGCGGCGGAGGGACTGCTGGCCCTGGCCGAGTTCGTGACACGGCGTACCAGTTGAGCGCTGGTACCCCCGTAGGCCGTACTGCTCTGCGGAAGCAGTCGATCCGGACCCCGGAGCCCCCGGGGCCGTGCGGCTCCTGACCCCGCACGGCCCCGAGGGGCTCCGGTCAGGCGGGTCCCGCACATCCCCACGGCGTGCGGGCCCCGCCCTCTCTTTTTTGGCAGCTCGGTTCCCCTTCGACTCACTCGCCTCTCCCTTCGGCCCCCCTATAGAGTCAACGCCCGTACGATCAAGGGCGGTTGAGAGAGGGGCGGCGGAACATGGGTGTGGCGATCCGGGCGGCGGGCGAAGGGGATCGTGAACTGGTCGTCGGACTGCTGGACGCGGCGTTCCAGGACGACCCGGTCAGCCGGTGGGTGTTCCCGGGTGACGAGCACCGTCGTACGGCCCACCCTCGGCTCATGGCCGCCTTCACCGACATCGTGCTGGCCGAGGGGCGCGTCGACGTCACCGAGGACGGTACGGCCTGTGCGCTGTGGCTCCCGGTGCCGGACGGCGAGCACGCGGACGAGGAGGGTGCCGACGGTCCCGCCGAGCTGCGCGCGGAGGTCGACCCGGACAACGAGCGCGTCGAGCTGATCGGCCGGCTGACGGCGGACATCCACCCCGCCGGCCGCGCCCACGAATACCTGTGGATGATCGGCGTGGCACCGGGCCACCAGGGCCAGGGCCTGGGCAGCGCGCTCATCGCCTCGGTCCTCGACCGCTGCGATCGCGAGGGTCTCTGCGCCTACCTGGAAGCGAGCAGCGCCCGCAGCCGCGCCCTGTACGAGCGCCTCGGCTTCGAGCTCACCGGCCCCGCGCTGGACCTCCCGGACGGCCCCCGGATGTGGCCGATGTGGCGCGAGCCGCGGGGCTGAGCCGACCCGAGCGGGACGCGGGGGTGCGTGCGGCCACAGGGGCGCCGGGTGGGCCGAGCGGCTACCCCTCCGGCACCACCATCGCCACCACCCGCTCCACCATCCCTTCCGGCACCCCCACCCCGGGCAGCACCCCGTCCAGTACCCCCGGCAGGGTCAGGTGTTCCAGGATCAGGCCGAGCATCGCGAGGTAGAGGACCACGACCGTTTCGTCGCCGCCGGGCAGCCCCGCGTCGCGGTGGAACCGCATGGCGTAGTCGAGGTCTCCGCGTACCGACTCGGTGTAGGACTCCCGGAGTCCGGGGCGGCGGGTGGCTTCGAGGCGCATTTCCAGAAGGGCCAGGTAGCCGGTGCGGTCGCGGGTCGCGCGGGCCATGAGGTCGTGCATGAAGGCCGTGACCAGCGCGCGGTCCTTCGGTCTCGTCATCAGCTCGGCGAGCACCGAGGGGTCCGGAGCGAGTCGTACATGGAGCCGGGCGTCTATCTGGCGCAGCAGGTCGTCGCGCCCGGTGAAGTAGTTGGAGGCGGTCCCCACCGGCACCCCGGCCTCCGCGTCCACCGCGCGGAACGTCAGCCCCCGCGCCCCCTCCCGTGAGAGCACCTCGATCCCCGCGTCGACCAGCGCCGCCCGGCGCTCCGGATTGCTCGCCATGCGGAATCCCCTTTCCTACTTGTGCCAGGTGCCGAAAACATCTTGCAACCACTACAAGTGAAGCACTATAAATGAAGTGGTTCAACGGACAATGCACAGCCGGTACCCGGCCGACGGAAAGAGACCAGCTTGCGCAAGCTCACCTACTTCATCGCCTGTTCCATCGACGGCTTCATCGGGGACGAGAGCGGCGACGCGGAGTTCATGATGCCGTTCGTCGACGAGGAGTTCCTGGCGTTCCTCGCGGCCGAGTACCCGGAGACCCTGGCGACCGCGGGCCGCAGGGCCCTCGGTCTCGACGGCCTCGCGAACAAGCGCTGGGACACCGTCGTCCAGGGCCGCGGCAGCTACAACGAGGGCCTGAAGCAGGGCGTCACCAGCCCCTACGCCCACCTGCGGGAGTACGTCGCCTCGCGCACCCTGACCGAGTCGCCCGACCCCCACGTCGAGATCATCGCCGACGACCTGGTCGGCAGGGTCCGCGAGCTGAAGGCCGAGGAAGGGGAGCTGGGGATCTATCTGTGCGGCGGATCCCGGATCGCGGGCGAACTGTTCGACCTGATCGACGAGCTCGTCATCAAGACGTACCCGGTCACCATCGGCTCGGGCATGCCGATGTTCGGATCCGGCTTCTCGATCACCGAGTTCGGCCTCGACGACGTCCGCACCTTCAAGAACGGCGTGTTCGTGCGGACGTACAGCAGGAAGCGCTGACGTCCTGTCCGCCCTACCCTGAAGGCATGGACAGCGAGAGAAATGCCTGTCCCGCCTGTGGACAGTCTGTCGAGACCGTCGTCAAGCGTCACAAGACGCTGGGCGCGTGGGTCCCGGTCTGGGTGGCCGGGCCGTGCCGGAATCCGAAGTGCGAGGCGCACGTCCAGGAGGGCACTGAGCCCGAGGACGAGCGCGCGAGGAAGACCGGCTGGAAATCCGCCGCGAAAAAACCCTGAACCCTGTCGAGAACCCGGGCCCGGCTCCGACGTCCCCTGTGAGAGCCGCCCGTCAGGGGCGGCCGGAGCCGAAGGAGTGGACTCATGAAGTACCTGGTCATGGTGCAGGGAACCCAGGCCGACTACGAGGCCATGCGCGGCAAGGGCTCAGCGAACTCCCCGGCCTGGAGCGAGCAGGAGATCCAGGCGATGTACGCCTTCATGAGCGCGATCAACGACGACCTGGCCGAGAGCGGCGAGATGGTCGACGGCCAGGGCCTCGCCGAGCCCGCGAAGGTCCGGCACGTCGGCCTTGGCCCGGACGGCAAGGCCGTGATCACCGACGGGCCGTACAGCGAGACCAAGGAGCTGCTGGCCGGCTACTGGGTGCTGGACTGCGCGAGCCTGGAACGGGTCACGGAGATCGCCGAGCGCATCGCCCGCTGCCCGCAGCCCGCGGGCGCCCCCGAGTACCCGGTGGTGATCCGCCCCATCCTGGACGGCGCCGGGGACATCTGAGCCCGTGCGGAGGACGACCGACGTCGAGGACCTGCTGCGCCTGCACGCGCCGCAGGTCCTCTCCGCGCTGATCAGGCGCTACGGCCATTTCGACACCGCCGAGGACGCCGTACAGGAGGCACTCCTCGCGGCGGCCGGCAGTGGCCCGAGGGCGGGGTGCCGGACAACCCGCGCGGCTGGCTCATCAAGGTGGCCTCGCGGCGGCTCGTGGACGCCCTGCGGGCGGAGGACGCGCGGCGGGCTCGGGAGGAGAAGGCGGCGGCGCTCGCCCTGCCGCCGGCCGAGCGGGTCCCGCAGGACGACGACACCCTCTCCCTCCTCTTCCTGTGCTGCCACCCCGACCTGCCCCCACCCGCGCAGATCGCCCTCACCCTGCGCGCGGTCGGCGGTCTGACGACGGCCGAGATCGCCCGCGCCCACCTGGTGCCCGAGGCGACCATGGCCCAGCGCATCAGCCGTGCCAAGCAGAAGGTGAAGGGGGTGCGCTTCGGGCGGCCCGACCACGGGGTGGAGCGGCTGCCGGCCGTCCTCCACACGCTGTACCTGATCTTCAACGAGGGCTATACGGCGACCTCCGGCCCGGCGCTGCAACGCCGCGACCTCGCCGGCGAGGCGATCCGGCTGACCCGCACCGTCCACCGTCTCCTCCCCGGCACCGGCGAGGTCACCGGACTGCTCGCCCTGATGCTGCTCACCGACGCCCGCCGCGAGGCCCGCACCGGCCCGCACGGCGACCTCGTGCCCCTCGACGAACAGGACCGCGACCGCTGGGACAAGGCCGCGATCGAGGAGGGCGTGGCCCTCATCACCCACGCCCTGAGCAGCGGCCCGGCGGGCCCGTACCAACTGCGCGCGGCCATCGCCGCCGTGCACGACGAGGCACCCTCCGCCGAGGCCACCGACTGGCGGGAGATCCTCGGCCTCTACGACGTCCTGGTCCGCCTCGTCCCCGGCCCCGTCGAACTCCTCAACCGCGCGGTCGCCGTCGCCATGGTCCACGGGCCCGCGGCGGGCCTCGCCGAAGTGGACGCCCTGGAGGGCGAGTTGGGACACCGGCGGGACGCCGTACGGGCGCATCTGCTGGAGCGCGCCGGATCGTACGACGAAGCCCGCGCCGCCTACGAGTCGGCGGCCGCGCAGACGCTGAGCCTGCCCGAGCAGCGCTATTTGCACGCGCGGGCGGCACGGCTCAGGGCTTAACGTGAGCGCATGTCCACGCCGATCGTGCACCTGACCGAACGCTCCCTGTGGGAAGCCGCCCGCGCCCGCGGCACGTACGAGATGTCGACCCGCGGCAAGACCCTCCAGCAGGAGGGCTTCATCCACTGCTCGACGCGCGCGCAGCTCCCGGGTGTCGCCGCCTTCCTCTACGGCTCCTACGACGGCCCCGACGACCTGGTGCTCCTGGTCATCGACCCCGACCGGCTCGGCGTACCCCTGAAGTACGAGGCCCCGGAGCCCGGTGCCGAGGCGTTCCCGCACATCTACGGGCCGCTCCCGGTGGACGCCGTGGTCGACGTGGAGCCGTGGGGGTGACCCGACGGTCCCGGTTATGGCGCCGGGCCGTGATCGCGTGGGCGGTCGCGGTGGTCGTCGGCGCCGGTCTGACCCGGTGGCTCCAGGACTCCGCGGAGCCACCGGAGCCACGCGTCTGGGAGCAGAGCAGTCCGGAGCCCGCGCTCCCCGACGGCTGGGAGACCGCGTGCCCGGCCCCCAGCACCGAACCGGACGGCGACTCGGTGCTGTATGCCTGCGCCTTCGCCACCGGTTAGGCCGGCAGTCCGCCCGTCTCCGGATCCCGGCCCGTCAGGCAGTACGTCCCGCCCGCCGGGTCCCGCAGCACCGTCCAGTGCTTGCCGTGCGTGACCGTCGCCGCGCCCAGCGCCTCGTGCCGGACCCGGGTCGCCTCGATGTCCGCGCAGGCCAGGTCGAGATGGGCGGAGCCGGCGCGCTCCTCGCCCAGCCGCTGGAGCAGGATGCGGACCGGGAGACCGGGCGGCGGCACGAGGACGTGGAACTCGGGCAGGGAGCCGGGGCGGGACTCCCAGTCGGGCAACAGGGCGCTCCAGAACGTGACTTCGCCGTCGTGGAGCGAAGGCGCGATGTCGAGACAGACCTGGTCGAGGCGGCTGCCGTGGACGACGGGCGGGCGGACCGACTCCCCGTGCCAGGGCACCGCGCAGAACAACTGCCCGGCGGGAGAGCGGAGTACGGCCCACCCCTCGTGCTCGGCGGCCATGGTCGCGCCCAGACGCAGAGCCGACCGCACGAACTCCGGCAGGCCGTCCTCGTCCACGCAGAAGTCGAGGTGGGCACCGCCGTGGCCCTCGTCGACGCCCTGGACCTTGACGCAGGGGTCGGCGCCGTCGGGCAGGAGGGTCACGAACTCGCCCCGCGAGCCACGCGGCGCGGACAGCTGAGTCTCCGTGACCGCCGTCCAGAACTCATGGGCCCGGTCGAGGAGTTCGATGCGACGGTCGACGAAGGCGTACGTCCAGCGGATGCTCATGCCGGGGATCGTAGATCAGGGGGACTGCATGAACCGCAGCATATTTCCGGCGGGGTCCCGGAACGCGCAGTCGCGCACCCCGTACGGCATGTCCGTCGGTTCCTGGATCACGTCGGCGCCGGATTCCCGGACGCGCGCGAAGAGGGCGTCGCAGTCCTCGGTGGTGAAGTTGACCCCGCGCAGCACACCCTTGGCCAGCAGCTGCTCCATCGACTCCCGGTCGGCCGGGGAGAGGTCGGGGTTGGCCGCGGGCGGCTCCAGGACGATCGACACGTCCGGTTGCAGCGGCGAGCCTACGGTCGTCCACCGCATGCCCTCGTACTTGACGTCGTTGCGGACCTCCAGGCCCAGGACGTCGCAGTAGAAGGCGATCGCCTTGTCGTGGTCGTCGACGGCGATGAAACAGGTGTGGAGCTTCAGGTCCATGGGACCAACCTAAGCTCGGAACGGCGTCATGTCCGTCTGGGGCGCGTGTACGCCCGCACCACGCAGGGCGGGATCTCCGCGCTCTCCTCGTGCGAGCGGGCCCGGTAGGAGCTCGGCGTCTCGCCCACCAGTTCGGTGAAGCGGGAGCTGAAGGAGCCGAGGGACGTACAGCCGACCGCCATGCAGACATCGGTGACGGAGAGGTCGCCGCGGCGCAGCAGCATCTTCGCGCGCTCGACGCGACGGGTCATGAGATAGCCGTACGGCGTCTCGCCGTACGCCTCCTTGAAGCTGCGCTGGAAGTGGCCCGGGGACATCAGGGCGGTGCGCGCGAGGGCGGTCACGTCGAGGGGCTCGGTGTACTCGCGGTCCATGCGGTCGCGTGCCTTGCGCAGTCTGACCAGATCCTCACGGTTCACCTCGCCAGCATCGCACGCGGGCACAGGCTGACGGAAAGGGGGCGGGGTCCGCCCCCGGTGCGGGAGGCGCTCGGGTGCTCCGTCACCCTTCGTCGTCCAGCGCGAAACGCAGATACCGCTCCGCCGAACGCCGCACCGCGGCCGCCCCGTCGGCGGTGACCACCCGTCCCCAGAACGCCCCGTAGATGCGCTCGAAGCCGAACGGCTCGACCAGCCGCAGCGCGCGCCGGACGGTCCGCGGCCGCTCCGGGATGAAGTTGGGGATGCTGTACATGAAGCTGACCCACCGCCGGTCCATCACCACCATGAAGATGTCGCCGCTGAACAGCGCACCGCGCCCCTCCGGGTCGTCCGCCCAGTGCAGCACGGTGCCGCCGGCGAAGTGCGTGCCCGCGTTGATCAGCGTCATGCCGGGGGCGATCGGGTGGGTGTCGCCCGACCAGTACTCGATCAGCGGATCGGGGCGGCCGACCCAGTCGCGGTCCGCGGCGTGGACGTACACGGGGGCGTCGAAGACCCGGCCCCACTCGGTCATCGCGCCGTGGAAGTGCGGATGGCTGACGGCGATCGCGCTGACGCCGCCCAGCTTCTCGACCTCGGCGGCGAGTTCGTCGTCGAGGTAGCCGAGGCAGTCCCACAGCACGTTCCCGGCCGGTGAGCGCAGCAGCAGCGCCCGCTGCCCGATGGCCACGGACGGCTCCGCGGCGACGCCGACGACGCCGGGCCCCTCCTCGCGCAGCCGCCCGCGGTGGCCGCTGTCGCGCAACTCGGCCAGGCTGGTCCAGCGCTGGCCCTCCCAGCCGACGTACTGCCGCTCGTCCAGGCAGACCGGGCAGTCGGCGCGGGGTGCGGCGTACTGCATTCCGCAGGTGTGGCAGATCGGGAGTTCGGTACCGGACACGGGCTTGAGGGAGGACACCACGACTCCTTCGCTCTGGCTGCTTGCCGACGCACGCCGAAGGGGTCCGGCCAGAACTTCGGCCGGACCCCTTCAGATTCCCGTTCCCGCTGACCCGCGATGGTGCACCGATCGCCGGTCACGGGCGGCTGACTGTACGTCAGGCCTTCTTGGTCTCCCAGAAGATCTTGTCGATCTGGGCGATGTAGTCCAGCGCCTTCTGGCCGGTCGCCGGGTCGGTGGACGCCTTGGCGGCCGAGAGGGCCTTCAGGGCGTCGTTGACCAGCTGGTGCAGCTCCGGGTACTTCTCGAAGTGCGGGGGCTTGAAGTAGTCGCTCCAGAGCACGGAAACGTGGTGCTTCGCGAGCTCGGCGCGCTGCTCCTTGATGACCGTGGCACGGGCCTGGAAGTGCGGGTCGTCGTTGGCGGCCATCTTCTCCTGCACGGCCTTCACCGACTCCGCCTCGATGCGGGCCTGGGCCGGGTCGTACACACCGCAGGGCAGGTCGCAGTGTGCGCTGACCTTGACCTTGGGGGCAAACAGGCGGGAAAGCATGGAGCATTCCTTCCTCGTGATCGTCTTCTCAGGTGCGACATTACTCCCTGGGAGAGGCGATTTCGCGAGTGCCCCCATGGGCTTAGGACAAAAGTCCGGGGTCAGTATCAGACTGGTGGATGAACGGACAGGGGAGGTGCCGGGGATGCCGGAACTGTCGCAGGAGACCGAACACAGGGGTGCGCTCCTGCCCTTCGGGCCGGCCGAGGTGACCGGGCCGTCGATGGTGCCCACGCTGCACCACGCGGACCGGCTCCTGGTGCAGTACGGGGCCCGGATCCGGCCGGGTGACGTGGTGGTCCTGCGGCATCCGTTCCAGCAGGACCTGCTGGTCGTCAAGCGGGCCGTGGAGCGCCGCGAGGGCGGCTGGTGGGTGCTCGGGGACAACGCGTACGCGGGCGGCGACAGCACGGACTACGGGGTCGTGCCCGTCGAGCTGGTCCTCGGCAAGGTGCGTCTGCGGTACCGGCCGCGCAGGCCGGATCAGCGTTCGCCGTTCGCCGTCGCGCGCTGGGTGCTGTCCTGCGCCAGGCCCGTCCTCTCCGACCGGTCGGCCTCCAGGCGTTTGCGGGCGCGGTAGGCGGCCACGTTGGCGCGGGTGGCGCAGCGGTCGGAGCAGTAGCGCCGGGAGCGGTTCGTGGACGTGTCCAGATAGGCGTTGCGGCAGGGCGACGCCTCGCACAGGCCCAGGCGGTCCACGCCGTACTCGGTGAGGTGGAAGGCGAGGCCCATCGCCGCGATGGCCGCGTAACCGGCGGTCGCGTTGGACGGGTGGTCCGCCAGGTGCATGTGCCACAGGGGGCGGCCGTCGTCGTCGCGGTGATCGTGCCCGGAGATCTGCGGGCTCACCGGGAACTCCAGGAGGAGCGAGTTCAGCAGGTCCACGGCGAGCGTCTCGTCGCCGCCGTCCGCCGCCTCGAAGACCGAGCGCAGCCGGCCCCGGACCGAGCGGAAGCGGGTGACGTCCGCGTCGGTGGCGCGGCGGGCCGCCGACGCGTTGCCCCCGAACAGGTCGCGAACGGCCTCGACCGAGGTGAGCGAGTCCTTGCCCCGGGCCGGGTCCTCGGTGTTGACGAGGCGCACGGCGTAGTCCGAGTAATAGGCCAGTTCCACTTGTAGTCCTTACGGAGGCGTTCTATCGTCGTCGTGCGGGCGGTTGGTAACAGCTGATCGTGCTTCCAGGGTATTACGCATACGTTCGAAGAGGGGGCTCCCATGACGACGAGTACCGGAACCGACTGGCAGGCCTGGCAGGAGAGCTGGGACCGCCAGCAGGAGTGGTACATGCCCGACCGGGAGGAGCGCTTCCGGATCATGCTCGACATGGTCGAGGCCCTCGTGGGACCCCGCCCCCGGGTACTGGATCTCGCATGCGGCACGGGAAGTATCACGGCCCGGCTGCTCGCCCGGTTCCCGGAGGCCGTCAGCACGGGTGTCGACCTCGACCCGGCGCTCCTCGCCATCGCCGAGGGCACCTTCGCGGCCGACGACCGGGTCACCTTCGTGACGGCCGACCTCAAGGACCCGGACTGGACGGCGAAGCTGCCCTGCACGTCGTACGACGCCGTCCTGACCGCCACGGCCCTGCACTGGCTGCACAGCGAACCCCTCGCGGCCCTCTACGGTCAGGTCGCGGGCCTGGTCCGCGACGGCGGTCTCTTCATGAACGCGGACCACATGATCGACGACACCACGCCCAGGATCAACGCGGCCGAACGCGCCCAGCGCCACACCCGGATGGACCAGGCCAGGCACGACGGCGCCCTCGACTGGTCCGAATGGTGGCAGGTCGCCGCCAACGACCCCGTCCTCGCGGAGCCCACCGCCCGCCGCTTCGAGATCTACGGCGAGCACGCCGACGGCGACATGCCCTCCGCCGCGTGGCACGCGCGCGTACTGCGCGAGAAGGGCTTCGGGGAGGCTCGCCCGGTGTGGTGCTCGCCGTCGGACACGCTGCTGCTGGCGTTGAAGTAGCGCATGTGGAAGGGGCGGTACGGGAATCCCGTACCGCCCCTTCCACGTCACGTCGTACCGCCGCTACAGCACCTTCGACAGGAACGCCTGCGTCCGTTCGTGCTGCGGGTTGGTCAGGACGTCGCGGGGGTTGCCGGACTCGACCACCACACCGTCGTCCATGAAGACCAGGCTGTCGCCGACCTCGCGGGCGAAGCCCATCTCGTGGGTGACGACGACCATCGTCATGCCGGACTCGGCGAGGTCGCGCATGACGTCGAGGACGTCGCCGACCAGCTCCGGGTCGAGGGCCGAGGTCGGCTCGTCGAACAGCATCAGCTTCGGGTCCATGGCGAGGGCCCGGGCGATGGCGACGCGCTGCTGCTGGCCGCCGGAGAGCTGCGAGGGGTAGGTGTCGGCCTTGTCGGCCAGTCCGACCCGGTCGAGCAGCTCCCGCGCCCGCTCCCTGGCCTGGGCCTTGCTCACGCCCTTGACCTGGACCGGCGCCTCGATGATGTTGTCGGCGGCCGTCATGTGCGGGAACAGGTTGAACCGCTGGAACACCATGCCGATGTCCTGGCGCTGGAGCGCGACCTCGCTGTCCTTGAGCTCGTACAGCTTGTCGCCCTTCTGGCGGTAGCCGACCAGCTCACCGTCGACGTACAGCCGTCCGGCGCTGATCTTCTCGAGGTGGTTGATGCACCTCAGGAAGGTCGACTTGCCGGAGCCGGAGGGGCCGATGAGGCAGAACACCTCACCCTGCTTGACCTCCAGGTCGATGCCCTTGAGGACGTGCACCAGGCCGAAGGACTTGTGGACGCCCTCGGACTTCACCATCACGGTCATGCTCCGCCCCTTTCACGGCTGAAGGCCATCAGGTTGACCCTGATCTTCTGCCACGGCGTCGGCGGCAGGCTCCGGGACGTGCCGCGGGCGTAACGGCGCTCCAGGTAGAACTGGAAGACGCTGAAGACGCTCGTCATGACCAGGTACCAGATGGAGGCGACGAACAGCATTTCCATCACGGCGTACGAGGTGGAGCCGATGGACGACGTGGCGCGCAGCAGCTCGTTGTACGTCACCGCGTACACCAGCGCCGAGGTCTTCAGCATGTTGATGAACTCGTTGCCGGTCGGCGGCACGATCACCCGCATCGCCTGCGGGATCACGATGCGGCGCAGCGTCTTGGCGTGGCTCATACCGAGGGCGTGCGAGGCCTCGGTCTGGCCCTCGTCGACGGCCATCAGGCCGGCGCGGCAGATCTCCGCCATGTACGCCGCCTCATTGAGGCCGAGGCCGAGGAGGGCGCACATGAACGGCGTCATGACGTCCGTCATCTCGTCCTTGTAGATCGGACCGAGATTCAGCATCGGGAAGATCAGCGCCAGGTTGAACCACAGCAGGAGCTGGACGTAGACCGGCGTCCCGCGGAAGAACCAGATGTAGACCCAGGCCACCCAGCTCGTCACCGGGTTCTTCGAGAGCCGCATGACAGCGAGCACGATGCCGAGGACCACGCCCAGGATCATCGCCAGGATGCTGATCAGCAGGGTGCGGCCGGCACCGGCGAGGACCGTGGAGTCGAACATCTTGTCGCCGACGGCGCTCCACTGGATCTTCTCAGCGGTGGCGAACGCGTTGACCAGCAGGCCCACCAGGGCCAGGACCACGAGGCCGCTGACGTAGCGGCCGTAGTGGCGGACCGGGATGGCCTTGATCGCCTCCGGTGGAACGGAGGCTTCCTTGGAGACCGGCGGCGTCGCGTCCGCCGGCTCCTTGTCGAACTTGTCAGTCACAGTGACTGCCCTTCAGTGCTGCTGGGTCGGTCACTTGCCGCCGTTGACGGCGGCCTTGTCGATGGCGCCGCTCTCGGCGCCCCACTTCTCCAGGATCGTCTTGTAGGTGCCGTCCGCGATGATCGCGTTGACGGCCTCCTCCAGGGCGGCGGAGAGCTCCTTGTTGTCCTTGTTCACGGCGATACCGAACGGGCCGGCGTCGACCTGCTCGCCGACGACCTCGAACGCGTTGCCGCCGTCGGCCTTGCGGGCCATGTCGATGGCGACCGGGTAGTCGTTGACGCCGGCGACCGCGCCGCCCGACTTCACACGGGTCTGGGCCTCGGTGTCGTTCTCGAACGACTCGATCGTGATCTTCTTCTTGCCGTCGCCCGTGCAGGCCTTCGACTGCTTCTGCAGGGCCTGCTCGTACGTCGTGCCGCGCTGCACGGCGGCCGTCTGGCCGCAGAGGTCGGCGATCGAGTTGATCTTCTTCGGGTTGCCCTTCTGGACGTACACGGCGGTACCGGCCGTGAAGTAGTCCACGAAGTCGACACCCGGGCCGAGCTTCTTGCCCTTGTCGTCCAGGCCCTCCTGACGCGCCTTGGTGTCCGTGATGGAGGACATGGCGACGTCGTAACGGCCCGAGTTCAGCGAGGTGATCAGGCCGTCGAAGGAGCCGGAGGTGAACTTGAACTCCACGCCCAGCTGCTTGCCCAGCGCCGCGGCGATGTCGGGGTCGACGCCGACGATCTTGCCGCCGTCCTGGTACTCCATGGGGGCGTACTCGGCGTTGGTGCCGACCTTGATGACACCGGCCTTCTGGATATTGGCGGGCAGCTTGTCGAACAGCGGGGCGCTGCTGGAGGACGCCGTCTCCTTGGAGCCGCTGTCGTTGCCGCCCTCGGTCTGGTCACCGCAACCGGTGAGAAGCAGGGCGCCTGCGACCGCGATCGCACCTACCGCGGCAGTCCTGGAGCGCGCGGCGGTCGTACGACGGGAGCTTGCGGTCATTTTGGGTTCCTCCGGCGGATGGGTGGAGTTGCCGATGGGGCGGGCATCTGTCGACGGTGCCGACGGACGCCTTGTTTTCTCAGGTCGACGAGAGCACACGCCTTCGAGTGTCGCGACCTCGTGTGATTACGGCATCTTGCCATTCGGACTGGACCATTCAGGGGGCCAGCCATGTCAAAATCGGATAACGGGTGACCCCCGAACCGCATCAGGTCGGACATCACGGCCGCACCTTCTGCGGGAATCCATCCTTCCGGCCGGAGGATCTTCGGCGCATCTCAGGATGCGAGCGTGGCCTTGACGTCCGGGCCCGCGGATCCAGCCCTTGTCAAGAGGCGATCGAGGATGAGTCCGCATACTTGACCATGATTCATGTCACCGGTCCGGGGCCCACAAGGTCCGTCATGTGACCTTGCACTTATGGACTCGTCGCGGGTGCCGTCCGTCCGGTAAGAAGGTTCTTTACACCCCTCATCCGGGGCTCAGGGCGCGTGTGCGGCGCGCCCGTCGCGCACGACCCATACGCATCACCGACAGGGTCGTACGCGGTGCCCGCCCACTTCTCAACCAGGAGTGGCCACCCTCAAACCATGAATATCTAAGGGGTAGAACAAGTGGCAGCGGAGATCGTCAATCCTCGCAGCGACAGCGATACGGGCCAGGACGGGGCGGAGCCCCTCGATTCCTTCGACCCCGCGTTCGCGCTGCATCGCGGCGGCAAGATGGCTGTGCAGGCCACCGTGCCGATCCGCGACAAGGACGACCTGTCCCTCGCGTACACGCCCGGCGTGGCGAAGGTGTGCAGCGCCATCGCCGAGCAGCCCGACCTCGTCCACGACTACACGTGGAAGTCCTCCGTCGTCGCCGTCGTCACGGACGGCACCGCCGTGCTCGGACTCGGTGACATCGGGCCCGAGGCCTCCCTTCCGGTGATGGAAGGCAAGGCCATCCTCTTCAAGCAGTTCGGCGGCGTCGACGCGGTGCCGATCGCGCTGGCCTGCACGGACGTCGACGAGATCGTCGAGACCGTGGTCCGGCTCGCGCCGTCCTTCGGCGGCGTGAACCTGGAGGACATCTCGGCGCCCCGGTGCTTCGAGATCGAGAAGCGCCTCCAGGACGCCCTCGACATCCCGATCTTCCACGACGACCAGCACGGCACGGCCGTCGTGACCCTTGCCGCCCTGCGGAACGCCGCGCGGCTGACCGGGCGCGGGGTCGGTGAGCTCCGTGCGGTCATCTCGGGCGCCGGCGCGGCCGGTGTCGCCATCGCGAAGATCCTCGTCGACGCCGGGATCGGGGACGTCGCCGTCGCCGACCGCAAGGGCGTGGTGTCGGCCGACCGGGACGACCTCACCCCGGTCAAGCGGGAGCTCGCGGGCTTCACCAACAAGGCCGGCCTCACCGGGTCCCTGGAGGCCGCTCTGGCAGGCGCCGACGTCTTCATCGGCGTCTCCGGCGGCACGGTGGCGGAGGAGGCGGTGGCGTCTATGGCAGAGGGTGCCTTCGTCTTCGCCATGGCCAACCCGAACCCCGAGGTGCACCCGGACGTCGCGCACAAGTACGCGGCGGTCGTGGCCACGGGCCGCTCCGACTTCCCGAACCAGATCAACAACGTCCTCGCGTTCCCGGGCATCTTCGCCGGGGCGCTCCAGGTGCGGGCCTCCCGTATCACCGAGGGTATGAAGATCGCGGCGGCGGAGGCGTTGGCGGCGGTGGTCGGTGACGACCTCGCTGCGGACTACGTGATTCCGTCGCCGTTCGACGAGCGGGTGGCTCCGGCCGTTACCGCGGCTGTCGCGGCCGCGGCGCGTGCGGAGGGTGTTGCCCGCCGCTGAGGCAGGTGGCTGTGGGTGGCCCCGTCCGGTTCGCCGGGCGGGGTCGCTTTTTTTTACCTGGGCGGGGGGCTGGTTGGGTGGTTTTTCGCCCCCGCCGCCCCTACCCGTCCCATCCTCCAGGGGCGTGCCGCCCCTTCGACCCCGCCCACAGGGGGCTCTGCCCCCTGGACCCCCATCGGCCCGAAGGGCCTCGTCCTCAAACGCCGGACGGGCTGAAACAGCAGGACCGGCGAGCCCTCGTCCTTGAACGCCGGAGACGCTGGATCCGTCGCGCAAGAGGGTGTGTGTCACACGGCTTTCCGGTTCCCCGTGTCGCCGGTGGACCCTATCGTCAAGGTCATGTTCGCCGCCTATGCCGCCCGCATCGACCGTGACCAGCCGCTCTCCGGACTCGAGTTGGGGGAGCGTCCGGCTCCCGAGGCCCGACCCGGCTGGAGCGTGATCGACGTCAGGGCCGCCTCCCTCAACCATCACGACCTCTGGTCCCTCAAGGGCGTCGGCCTGTCCGAGGACAAGTTGCCGATGATCCTCGGCTGTGACGCCGCCGGTGTCGACGAGGACGGCAACGAGGTCGTCCTGCACTCCGTGATCGGCCAGACCGGACACGGCGTCGGCCCCAGGGAGCCCCGCTCCATCCTCACCGAGCACTACCAGGGCACGTTCGCCGAGCAGGTCGCCGTGCCGACCTGGAACGTGCTGCCCAAGCCCAAGGAGCTGTCCTTCGCCGAGGCCGCCTGTCTGCCCACGGCGTGGCTGACGGCGTACCGGATGCTCTTCACCAACGCGGGCGTACGTCCCGGCGACTCGGTCCTCGTCCAGGGGGCCGGCGGCGGGGTCGCCACGGCCGCGATCGTGCTCGGCAAGGCCGCAGGTCTGCGGGTCTTCGCCACCAGCCGGGACGAGGCCAAGCGCAAGCGGGCGATCGAGCTGGGCGCCGTGGAGGCGCTGGAGTCGGGGGCGCGGCTGCCGCAGCGGGTGGACGCCGTCATCGAGACCGTCGGTGCCGCCACCTGGTCCCACTCGGTGAAGTCCCTGCGGCCGGGCGGCACGCTGGTCATCTCCGGTGCGACCAGCGGCGACCGGCCCTCGCACGCCGAACTCACCCGGATCTTCTTCCTGGAGCTCAAGGTCGTGGGCTCGACCATGGGCACCAAGGACGAGCTGGAGGACCTGCTGTCCTTCTGCGCGGCCACCGGGGTGCGCCCGGTGATCGACGAGGAGCTTCCGCTGGACCGGGCCCGCGAGGGCTTCGAACGGCTGGCTTCGGGCGAGCAGTTCGGGAAGATCGTGCTCACGCATTCCTGAGGTGACGTGAGGTGACGTGAGGCGGGTCCGGGGTTCCGGGCCCGCCTCTTTTGCGCTCGAGGTGTCAACTCTGGTTGACATGCCACTCGCGTCAACGTAAGTTGACGTCATGACCGAAGCGACGGATCTCGCCGAGCGTGCCGGCGACCGCGATCCACGGGTCGGCCTGCGGGCCGTCGCCGCCCTGCGCCGGCTGCTCGAACAGCTGGAGTCCGTGCAGGTGCGCAGCGCGCGCAACCAGGGCTGGTCGTGGCAGGAGATCGCCGCCGAACTCGGTGTGAGCAGGCAGGCCGTGCACAAGAAGTACGGGAGGCATTGATGTTCGAGCGGTTCACGAAGGACGCCCGCGCCGTGGTGCAGTCGGCGGTGACACAGGCCGAACGGACGGGCGCGGACACCGTCGACGCCGAGCACCTCCTGCTCGCGCTGCTCGACCGGGAGGCGAGCCGTGCCTCCTTCGCGCTGGCCTCGCTGGGCGTCGCGGAGGAAGGCAAGGAGTCGGTCCGGCAGTCCCTGGCCGAGGCCCGGCGCCGCGCCGGCCTCTCCCAGGCCGAGACCGACGCCCTCGCCGGACTCGGCATCGACGTCGCGCGGATCGTCGTCCGCGTCGAGGAGGTGCACGGCGTCGGAGCGATGTCCGGCGACCGCAAGGGCAGGAGCGGCCTGTCCGGGCGCCGCCCCTTCAGCCGGGGCGCCAAGGACACCCTGGAACGCTCCCTGCGCACCGCCGTCGCCCGCCACGACCGCCATATCGGCGACGAACACCTGCTCCTCGCCCTCACGATCCGCCCCGGCGCCCCGGGCGAGGTGCTCGCCGACCACGGGGTGACGTACGAGTCGCTGGTCCGCGTGCTCTACGGCGACGGGGAGGCGAAGGCGGGCTGAGGGGGAGGGGGAGGAGGCGGACCCGGGGCGGTGCGGCGGCGCCGGGTCCGGAGGTGGGCCTGGGGGACTCAGGCCTTCGGTGTCCGCAGCAGCGCCCCGATGTGTGCCGCCGCCGTCGACAGGTGCCGACGGGCGTCGCGGAGCTGGTCCGAGGTGACGCCGTGGTCCCGGGCCGCGTCGCGGATGTCGTCCCGGAAGCGGTCGAGGAGGCGGTCCAGGTCGCGGGCCGGGTCCCCGGTGCCGTCCTCATGGGCCCAGGCCGGTTCGTAGTCGGCGGGGAAGTCCTCGGGGGTCTGTGAGTACTCGGGCGCGCCCGCCGCCGACTTCGCGCCGTCCTTCTCCGCGTTCCCGTGCCCGAACCCGAAGTCCTTGCCGAGTCCCCTGCCGTAGTCCCGCCCGAACTCGCCGAACTCCTTGGCCAGTTCGGTCAGCCCCTCGCGTACCCCCGTCGGCCAGTCGCCCCGCGCGAAGTGGTCCTGCACCTGCTCCTGGACCCGCCGTGCGATGCGCTGCACCTCCTCCTGGGCCTGGACCCGCGCCCGCTCCTGCGCCTCCTTGGCCTGACGCCGGGCCCGCTGGGCCTCCTCACGGGCCCGCCGGCTCTCGTCCTTGGCGCGCCGGGCCTGCTCCTTCCACTCCTGCTTGACGCGGCGCATCTCCTCCTTGGCCGCGCGCCAGGACTCGCTGTCGGTGTGGTCCCCGAACTCCCCCGGGGGGCTGTCCTGGTCGCCGCTGGCGCGGGCCTGCGAGGCGGCCGCCCGCATCTCGCGCCGCAGGTCGCCCGCCGCGCCGCGCACATCGGCCCGGATCTCGGCGGCGAGCTCGGCGACCGACTCCCGGATCTCCAGCTCCAGATCGGCCAGCTCACCGCTGCGGTCGGCCAGTTCGGCGCGGCCCGCGTCCGTGATCGCGTACACCTTGCGGCCGCCCTCGGTGGTGTGGGTGACCAGGCCCTCGGCCTGCAACTTGGCGAGACGGGGGTAGACGGTGCCGGCCGAGGGTGCGTACAGCCCCTGGAACCGCTCCTCCAGCAGCCGGATCACCTCGTAGCCGTGACGGGGGGCCTCGTCGAGCAGCTTCAGCAGGTAGAGGCGGAGGCGGCCGTGGGCGAAGACGGGAGGCATGTCAGAGCACCTTCTTGTCGGTCGTGCCGTCGGCCGGGGTGTCGTCGGCGTCGGCCGCGTCCACGGCGTCAGCGCCCTCACCCGGGCCGGAAACGGAATTGTCCCCCGAGTCGCTCTGCGGATCGGCCACTGGGCCGGGGCCCGATCCTGCCTTCTCGGGCGCGGGGCTCATGTCCGCCGGGTCCGCGTCCCACGGCACGTCCTCGGTCGGTGGGCGGCGCAGCAGGGCGATCGAGCCCGAGACGGTGGTCGCCTTCAGGCTGCCGTTGCCCGCGCCGAGCCGGCCGGTGATCCGTTTGGCGCCCCACTGGCCGCCGACCCGCAGGTCCTCGAAGGCGTTGGAGACCTTTCCGCTCGCCGTGTTCGCCTCCACCTCCGCGTCCGCGGGGTGGGGGAGGCGGATGGCGATCTCGCCGGAGACGCTCGTGAGGTTGATGTCGGTCGGGCGGCTGGTCGGATCGAGGTCGACGATCATCGAACCGCTCACCGAGTCCGCCTTGACCGAGGAGCCCGCCTCGACCACGGTCAGGTCGCCGGAGACGGAGTTGAAGCGGAGGTCTCCGCGGAGGGCCTGGGCCTCCAGGTTGCCCGAGACGGTGTCGGCGCGGACGGGGCCGGTGAGCCCCACGAGCGTGGTGTCGCCGGTGACCCCCTTGACCTCCGCGCGTCCGTCGATCCCCGAGACCACGGCGGCGGCGCCCACCACGCCCACCTCGACCCGGGTGTCGGCCGGCACGGCCAGCGAGACGACGGCGCTGCGCCGCCAGCCCTTGCGGTCCAGCCACTTGAGGAAGCCCTTCCAGGGCAGGTCCTCGTAGGCCACCGTGAGGGTGCCGCCCTCCTGGGTCACCATCAGGGGCGGCCCCTCCAGCTCGGAGACCTCCAGTCGGGCGGAACCTTCGTCCGTGCCCACGACGTTCACCGTTCCGTTGACGATGCGCACATGGAGCTGGGTCACCGGCTCGTCGAACGTGAGCTTCCTCGGCTCCGATACGGACCACTCGGACATGGTGCAGACCTCCCCGTGACACCGCACACGCCATATCGCGTCTTCCGCTATTCACGATATATCGCGGAAACGGAAAGTCAAGACACCCGTTCTGGGGATGTCCGACGCCCAAAAATGCCCAAACCATATGAATCCGCCTAGCGTGTGAGCATGTCCCCGACGGAAGCCCCTCGTACCGGCCGCGCCCCGGGTGCCCTGCTGCTCTGCCGCGCGGAACCCGAAGCCGTCGCCCCGGCCGCCCGGCTGCTGCGCGAGCGAATGCTGCTCACGAGCGCGGGCGCGCGGTGGAGCGTCCTCGTCCCCGAGGGCACGCCCTGGCAGCAGGGCGGCGAGCCGGTCGACCGCGTCCTCACCGGCTGGGCCACGGCACTGGCCGTCGGCGCCCCCTGGCCCGTCCTCGCCCTGTGGTGGGACGCCGACCGCAGCGGCTACACCCTCGCCGCCGGCTTCCGCCGCCCCGTCGGCTACGTCTGGCTCGCGAGCGGCACCCCGGCCGGCGAGGACGAGGCCATGCGCACCTTCGCCACCCGGCTGGGCCTGGACCCGGTCCTGGACGTGCAGTCCCTGAACGCCCTCGTGCAACCCGACCCGGCCGCCGACGCCCGCGCCCGCCTCCTCGGCCTCCTCGCCGTCCTCACCCGCGCGGGCCTGACCCTGCCCACCGGCCTCACCCCCGGCGAACCCGCCGACCGCCTCCGCGAGGTCGCCCGCGTCCAGCCGGACGCCCGCCCGGTCGAGTGGGCGGGCTGGCGGGACGCGGTCCGCGCGGAGCTCGACGTCGTCGAGAGCAGCCGCCTGGGCCCCTGGCTTCCCTGGGCAGGCACCCCCAGGGCGCGTGTTCTCGCCCTGGCCCAGGTGGCCGCGGGCGTCCCGCTCACGGCCCTCGGACTGCGGCGCCGCAGCGGCGGCTGGATCACGGCAGGCGCCCTGCTGCTGGCGCACGGGACGCTGGGACTGGCGTACGACCTGGGGCGGCCGCGCGACTGACGTACGGCATACCCTGAGGGAGTACGTCCGAGGGCAGTGCCCGTCCGTATCAGGAGCGAGAGTTGTACTTCACCGACCGTGGCATCGAAGAACTGGAGAAGCGGCGCGGCCAGGAGGAGGTCACCTTCGAGTGGCTCGCCGAGCAGCTGCGGACGTTCGTCGATCTCAACCCGGACTTCGAGGTGCCGGTGGAGCGCCTGGCCACGTGGCTGGCCCGACTGGACGACGACGAGGACGACGAGTAGTCGGTCCGCCCGGCCGACGGGCGGCAGATACCGCGGCCGCCCGTCCGGATCGGTCACCGCGGCCAGAGGGTGCCGCCGACAGACTGATCCGCGCGTTCAGCACCGCGACCGCGTGGTCATCCAGTGGCGGCAGCGCGCCTCCCTGGGCGGCGCCCGGGTATCTCCCCCAGTTCTCCGCCGCGGGCGGGCACGACCTGGATCGCGTACTTCCCGTCGAGTTGGGGTAGCGGGAAGGGCCCGGCCCCTGGACGGGGTCGGGCCCTTCTGCGATCAATTGATCAGCTGTTCCGAGACCTACGCCTCGAACACCTCACGCACCAGCTGTTCCTGCTCGGCCTGGTGGCGCTTGGCCGAGCCGACCGCCGGGGACGAGCCGTGCGGGCGCGAGATGCGTCGCAGGCGCTCGCCGTGCGGGACGTCCGCGCCGACCGCGAGGTCGAGGTGGTCGATCAGGTTGAGGGCGATGAAGGGCCATGCGCCCTGGTTCGCCGGCTCCTCCTGGGCCCACAGGTACTTCTCGGCGTTCGGGTACTTGGCGATCTCCGCCTGGACCTCGGCGCCGGGCAGCGGGTACAGGCGCTCGATACGGATGATCGCCGTGTCCGTGTTGCCCCGCTTGGTGCGCTCGGCATCCAGGTCGTAGTACAGCTTGCCCGTCACGAAGACGACCTTGCGCACCGCGGCCGGGTCCGGCACCGTCGAGTCGCCGATGACCGGGCGGAACTGACCCGACGTGAACTCCTCCGTCTTCGACGCGGCGGCCTTGAGGCGCAGCATCGACTTCGGGGTGAAGACCACCAGCGGCTTGTGGTGCGGGTTGTGCACCTGCCACCGCAGGAGGTGGAAGTAGTTCGACGGCAGGGTCGGCATCGCGACCGTCATGTTGTTCTGGGCGCAGAGCTGGAGGAAGCGCTCGACACGGGCCGAGGAGTGGTCCGGGCCCTGGCCCTCGTAGCCGTGCGGGAGGAGGAGGGTGACGCCGGAGGTCTGGCCCCACTTCTGCTCCGCCGCCGAGATGTACTCGTCGACCACCGTCTGGGCGCCGTTGACGAAGTCGCCGAACTGCGCCTCCCACATCACGAGCGCGTCGGGGCGGGCCAGCGAGTAGCCGTACTCGAAGCCCATGACCGCGTACTCGGACAGCAGGGAGTTGTAGACGTTGTAGCGCGCCTGGTCCTCGGCGAGGTACTGGAGCGGGGTGTGCTCCTCGCCCGTCTCACGGTCGATGAGGACCGCGTGGCGCTGGCCGAAGGTGCCGCGCTGGGAGTCCTGGCCGGAGAGCCGGACCGGGGTGCCCTCCAGCAGGAGGGAGCCGACGGCCAGCGTCTCGCCCATGCCCCAGTCGATCGTGCCGTCCTCGACCATCGTCGCCCGGCGCTGCAGCTGCGGCAGCAGACGCGGGTGGACGTGGAAGCTGTCGGGGATGTTGACCTGGGACTCGGCGATCCGCTTCACGGTCTCCGAGGTGATCGCGGTGTTCACGGCGACCGGGAAGTCCGCCTGCGGGTCCGAGATCGGTCCCGCGGCCGGCTGGGCCGTGATGGCCTCGCGGACCTCGGTGAAGACCTTCTCCAGCTGGCCCTGGTAGTCCTGAAGGGCCTGCTCGGCCTCTTCCAGGGTGATGTCGCCGCGACCGATGAGGGACTCGGTGTAGAGCTTGCGCACCGAGCGCTTCTTGTCGATCAGGTCGTACATCAGCGGCTGGGTGAAGGCCGGGTTGTCCGACTCGTTGTGACCGCGGCGGCGGTAGCAGATGAGGTCGATCACGACGTCCTTGTTGAACGCCTGACGGAACTCGAAGGCCAGCCGGGCCACGCGGACGACGGCCTCGGGGTCGTCGCCGTTCACGTGGAAGATCGGCGCCTCGATCATGCGGGCCACGTCCGTGGCGTACATCGAGGAACGCGACGACTCGGGAGCCGCCGTGAAGCCGACCTGGTTGTTGATGACGATGTGGACCGTGCCGCCGGTGCGGTAGCCGCGCAGCTGCGACATGTTCAGGGTCTCGGCCACCACGCCCTGGCCCGCGAAGGCCGCGTCACCGTGCAGGGCGACCGGCAGGACGGTGAAGTCCGTGCCGCCCTTGTTGATGATGTCCTGCTTGGCGCGGGCGATGCCCTCGATGACCGGGTCGACCGTCTCCAGGTGGGACGGGTTCGCGGCCAGCGAGACGGTGATCTGCTCGCCGTCCAGGCCGGTGAAGGTGCCCTGGGCGCCCAGGTGGTACTTCACGTCGCCGGAGCCGTGCATCGACTTCGGGTCGAGGTTGCCCTCGAACTCGCGGAAGATCTGGGCGTACGACTTGCCGACGATGTTCGCGAGGACGTTCAGCCGGCCGCGGTGGGCCATGCCGATGACGACCTCGTCCAGGCGCGACTCGGCCGCGCTGTCGATGACCGCGTCCAGCAGCGGGATGACGGACTCGCCGCCCTCGAGCGAGAAGCGCTTCTGGCCGACGTACTTCGTCTGCAGGAAGGTCTCGAAAGCCTCCGCCGCGTTCAGCCGGCGCAGGATGCGCAGCTGCTCCTCACGCTCCGGCTTGGAGTGCGCGCGCTCGATGCGGTCCTGGATCCACTTGCGCTGCTTGGGGTCCTGGATGTGCATGAACTCGACACCGGTGGTGCGGCAGTACGAGTCGCGCAGCACGCCCAGGATGTCGCGCAGCTTCATCAGGGACTTGCCCGCGAAACCGCCGACCGCGAACTCGCGCTCCAGGTCCCACAGGGTGAGGCCGTGCTCGGTGATGTCCAGGTCGGGGTGCTTGCGCTGGCGGTACTCCAGCGGGTCGGTGTCGGCCATGACGTGGCCGCGGACCCGGTAGGAGTGGATCAGCTCGAAGACGCGGGCGGCCTTGGTGACGTCGTCGTCGTGGCTGGCGTCGATGTCCTTGAGCCAGCGGACCGGCTCGTAGGGGATGCGCAGGGCCTCGAAGATGTCGTCGTAGAAGCCGCCCTCGCCGAGGAGGAGGTTCGCGACGATCCGCAGGAACTCGCCGGAGGCGGCGCCCTGGATGACCCGGTGGTCGTAGGTCGACGTGAGCGTCATGACCTTCGAGATGCCGAGCTTGTTCAGGGTGTCCTGGGAGGTGCCCTGGAACTCCGCCGGGTAGTCCATGGAGCCGACGCCCATGATCACGGACTGTCCGGGCATCAGACGCGGCACGGAGTGCACGGTGCCGAGGCCGCCGGGGTTGGTCAGGGAGACCGTGACACCCGAGAAGTCGTCCATCGTCAGCTTGCCGTCGCGGGCGCGGCGGACGATGTCCTCGTAGGCCTGCCAGAACTCGAAGAAGTTCAGCGTCTCGGCCTTCTTGATGCCCGCGACGACCAGCTGGCGGTCGCCGTTGGGCTTCACCAGGTCGATGGCGAGGCCGAAGTTGATGTGCTCCGGCTTGACCAGGGTCGGCTTGCCGTCCTTCTCCGTGAAGGAGTAGTTCATCGACGGCATGGCCTTGATGGCCTGCACCATCGCGTACCCGATCAGGTGCGTGAAGGAGATCTTCCCGCCCCGGGCGCGCTTCAGGTGGTTGTTGATGACGATGCGGTTGTCGAAGAGCAGCTTCACCGGGACCGCGCGCACGGACGTGGCCGTGGGCACCTCGATCGAGGCGTTCATGTTCTTCGCGACGGCGGCGGCGGGGCCACGCAGCGTGACCAGCTCCGGGCCGCCCGCGGACGCGGCGGCGGGCTCGGCCTTCGGCTTGGCCGCGGCGGGCTGCGCCGCGGCCGGAGCCGGGGCGGCGGCCTTCACGGGCGCCGGAGCGGCGGCCGCGGGCTGGGCGGCCGCGGGCGCGGCGGGAGCCGGAGCGGGCACCGCGGGAGCCGGTGGAGCGGCCGGGGCGGCAGGCGCGGCCTGGGCCGGCGCGGCGGCGGGGGCCGGAGCGGCCGCCGTCGGGGCGGCAGCGGCGCCCGGCTTGTAGTCGGCGAAGAAGTCCCACCAGGCTCGGTCGACCGAGTTCGGATCCTGGAGGTACTGCTGATAGATCTCGTCGACGAGCCACTCATTGGGACCGAACGCAGCAGCAGGGTTCTTCCCCGCTTGGTCGGTGTCGGTCGAGATGCTCGAGTTACTGGGGGACTGTGACGACACGGCGGCAACCGCCCTCTTCCGCTTCACAAGGTGATGGACAGCGGGAATAAAGGCTACGCCCCCATGGCCGGGAAGTTCAGGCCGGGCAAGGTCATCGTCGTGTAAGTCACATCGGAAAGCGTGTTTCGGGGCCAGAAATGGCGGGAAACAAGCGTGGTTCCGCTTCAGAAGGGAAGGGCGCAGCCGGACCCCGGACGCCGATGGCGCGGGCCTGTGGCCGATCACACGTGTCCGTCAGCGCGGACGCACATGGATCTTGTGGCTCCGGTTCGAACTTTACGTCAACTTGGCAGAGATGGAAGTCCCGGAAGGGTGACAAGGATCCGGCAACCCCGCTCGGATTCAGCCACTCCGATCCGGCCGCCGTGCAGATCCACCGCCCAGCGGGCGATCGCCAGACCGAGCCCGGTGCCGCCGTCGCTGCCGGGACCGTGCGGCCGGTTCACGGCCCCCCGGTTGAACCGCTCGAAGACGCGATGCCACTCCGAGCGCGGGATACCGGGGCCCTCGTCGAGAACCTCCAGCTCCAGGGAGTCCGACAGCGCCCCGCGCCGGGCCTTCACCGTCACGCGCCCGTGCGGCGGGCTGTGCTTGACCGCGTTGTCGATCAGGTTGGCCACGACCTGGTGGATCCGCTCCGGGTCCGCGTTGGCGGTCAGCTCGGGCGGGGACACGTCCAGGTGCAGATGCACGTCCGTACGCGTGTGACTGCCCGATCCGGAGGCGATGCCCGCACGCGCCGAAGCGACCATGTTGGCCTCCTTCAGCACGCCCGACAGATACGGCCACACCTCGAAACGACGCGTCTTCAGCGGTACGACGCCGTTGTCGAGGCGGGAGAGGTCCAGCAGCGTCTCGACCAGTCGGCCGAGCCGCTCCGTCTGTTTCAGTGCCGTCCGCATCGTCTCGGGGTCCGCGGGCGAGACCCCGTCCACGATGTTCTCCAGCACCGCCCGCAATCCCGCGATGGGGGTGCGCAGCTCATGGGAGACATTCGCCACGAGCTCCTTGCGCTGCTGCTCCTGGGCCTCCAGGTCGTCGGCCATCCGGTTGATGGTCTCGGCGAGGTCGCCCAGCTCGTCCCGGCGGTTCTCCCGCACCCGGCGCGTGTAGTCGCCGTGCGAGATGGACCGGGCCACCGCGTTCATCTCGTCCAGCGGAGCCGTGAGCGAATGCGCCACGAACTGCGTAATGAGCAGTGTGGCGATCATCGAGAACACCGTGATGAAGCGCAGCTCCGTCTTGGTGCGAACCGCGATCATCGACAGACCCGTGGTGATCAGGACCGAGGTGACGACGAGCGCACCCAGCTTGGTCTTGATCGAGAACGGGCGCACGCCGCCCCAGGGCTCCCAGGGACCTCTCCGTCCGGACGGACCGCCGCTCATGGCGTCGGCGTCTCCAGGGCGTAGCCCACGCCGTGCACCGTGCGGATCCGCTCGGCACCGATCTTCCGGCGCAGCGCCTTGATGTGGCTGTCGACCGTGCGGGTGCCGGAGGCGTCCGCCCAGTCCCACACCTCGGCGAGCAGCTGCTCGCGGGAGAGAACCGCGCGCGGGGTGTTCGCCAGGCACACCAGAAGGTCGAACTCGGTCGGCGTGAGGTGAACATCCTCACTCCGCACCCGCACCCGGCGCTGCGCGTGGTCGATCTCCAGCTCGCCCAGGCGCAGGATGCCGCTTCTGGGCGTCGCGGCGGCCAGCGCGGCCCGCTCCACCCGGCGCAGCAGCACATGCACGCGGGCGGCCAGCTCACGCATGGAGAAGGGCTTGGTCATGTAGTCGTCGGCGCCGACCCCGAGTCCGACCAGCATGTCGGTCTCGTCGTCGCGCGCGGTGAGCATCAGCACCGGCACCGGCCGGGCGGCCTGCACGCGACGGCAGACCTCCAGACCGTCGAAGCCGGGCAGCATGATGTCGAGGATCAGCAGATCGGGCTGCCAGGCCTCGGCCGTGTCGACCGCCGCCGGACCGTCGCCCGCGGTCTGCACGAGGAATCCCTCGGCACGCAGGCGGGTCGCGATGGCCTCCACGATCGTCGGGTCGTCCTCGACCACGAGCACCCGGCGCTGTGCGCCGGGAGTGGCGGTGGCCGTGCCGTTGTGGGAGGTGTGTGTCTGCTCCATCGCCCGCCCCAAGGGTTGCTTTCCGGAATCAGTGGGGTGATCCCGCTTACTGGCTTATGCCTGCGCATGCTTGCGATTGACGCTTGAATGATCTGCGCCAGGGAAGCAGAGTACGGGGAGTCACCACGCCTCGGCTATCCAGGTCGGACCCCGAGATGCACGACGTCCGGAACGCCCCGGGCAACCGGCACCTCTTCGGTACGCACCCCCCGGAACCCGGCATTCCGTAGGGATCCCTCGAATTCCGGCGAAGGCTGCGCCGACCACACGGCGAGCACCCCGCCGGGTCTCAACACCCTTGCGCAGCTGGCCAGTCCGCTCGCCGAGTAGAGCCCTTCGTTGCCCTCCGTGACGGTCCAGTCGGGTCCGTTGTCGATGTCCAGGCACAGCGCGTCGTACGTGTTCGATGTCTCATTCACATAAGCGACAAGATCCGTTTCCAGAATCTCGGTCCGTGGATCGGCGAGCGCCGGCGCCGAGAGCGCGGACAGCGGGCCGTGGCGGTGCCAGTCGATCACGGCCGTCTCGCGCTCCACGACGGTGATGCGGCCCCAGCGGGGATTTGCGGCCGCGTGGGCGAGCGAGAACCCGACGCCGAGCCCGCCGATCAGCACACGCGGCTCGGGCCGCCCGTCCAGCGCGTCGAGCGCCACGTCCATCAGCAGCCGCTCCGAGCGCCCGTCGGAGGTGTCCATCAGGAAGCACCCGTTGGCGATGATCTGCAGCAACTCACCGTGGCGGCGCAGCACGACCTCACCGTGCGGGCCCTCACGACGGTCCAGGACTTCGGGGATGTCGTACGAGATGGGCATCCGCCCATTCTGGCAGTCCGGTGGCGGGTGCACAGGGAATTGCCCGGGGCCCGGCTCCCCCCACGGGACGGGCCCCGGGCGGGCGGGGATGGATTCAGGTCCCCGCCGGTCAGGGGTGCTCTGCAGGGCCAGTCCGTGGCCGTACGGGAACACCGGGTCCTCGGTGTCGTCGGGAACGTCGGACCGTGCGGCCGCCACCGCCGCCATGGAGCGCGGCAGTTCGAAGGGCAGCCGGCCCTCCGCCCGTGCCCGTCCGAAGGCCACGTCGAGCAACGCGGCGTCGCAGGCGCCGAAGTCGGCGACCAGGGCGGCCGCGCGCTCGGCGATCTCCGGGAGCACGGCGGGCCGTTCGAGGTTGACGCACACCAGCGTCGGCACGGTGTCCAGGAGCCGCAGGATCTCCTTCAGCTGGTCCTCGGGGAAGGCGAGCGAACCCGCGTGGAAGAAGGACTCGAAGGCGCCGGTGCGCGGCTCGAAGGGCGTCCGCAGCCGCAGCACCGCCACGTCCGCCTCGGCCGGGTCCGCCACGACATTGCCGTACGCCGCCGCCGTCTTCTCGCTCACGCCCCGGACATAGAGGTCGGGGCGCTCGGCGAGGGGCAGCAGGGAGTGGTTGGTCAGGACGGTCAGCGCGCGGCGCTGGGCGGCGGCGCCGAGGGCGGTGAACTCGCTCGCGCCCACGGTCTCCTCGGCCCGGTCGACATCGACGTACGGATTCTCGAAGAGCCCGAGGACGAACTTCTCGCGCAGCAGCCGTCGTACGGAGTCGTCGACACGGTCCTCGGAGATCCGGCCGGAGCGGACCAGTTCCACGATCACCTCGGGGCACTGCTCGCCGCCGAACTGGTCGGTGCCCGCGTCCAGGGCCTTCGCGGCGCGTTCGGGAACCGACAGGTGCTCCACGCCCCAGGCGCGGGCCTCGGCGGGTTCGCCGAGGATCTCGGCGTCGTTGAGGAGGCCCCAGTCGGTGCAGACGATGCCCCGGAAGCCGAGGCGTTCGCGCAGGAGGCCGGTCAGGACGTCCTTGTTGAAGCCGAAGCCGACCTCCTCCCAGTCGGTGCCGACGGGCCGGCCGTAGTACGGCATCATCTGCGAACACCCGGCCTCGATCGCGGCCTTGAAGGGTTCCAGGTGGTGGTCGCGCATCCCGCCCGGGTACACCTGGTCCTTGCCGTGCGCGAAGTGCGGGTCCTCGCCGTCCTTCTGCGGGCCGCCGCCCGGGAAGTGCTTGACCATCGCGGCGACCGACTCCGGGCCGAGCCGCGGGCCCTGCAGGCCGCGGACGTACGCCCGGACCAGCTCGCTCGTCACCTCCGCGCTGGAGCCGAACGTGCCCGACTGGCGGGACCAGCGCGGCTCGGTCGCCAGGTCGATCTGCGGGTGCAGGGCGACCCGGAAGCCGACCGCCAGATACTCGCGGCGCACGGTGTCCGCGAACCTCTCCACCAGCTCGGCGTCCCCGATCGCGGCCAGGCCCAGCGGTTCCGGCCAGGCCGAGAAGTCGCCGGCCAGGAAGGAGGCGCCCGGGTTGTCGGTGAACGCGTGCCGCGGGTCGGTGGAGAGGGTGAGCGGAATGCCGAGCCGGGTGCTCGCGGCCAGTTCCTGGACCCGGTTGACCCAGGTGGCCATCTCACGGGCGGTGCCCTGGCCGATCAGGTTGAAGTGGCTCAACCGGCGCTCCGTCACGAGTTCGGTGGTGCCGCACGTCAGGAACGAGCCGTCCTCGGCGAGGGTGCCGTCCGGGCCCATGGCGAGCATGGTGTGGAAGAGCTGGCCGGCCTTGTCCTCCAGTGTCATGCGGGAGAGGAGGTCCGCCACGCGCTCGTCGACGGGGCGGTTCGGATCGCGGTACGTGGGGGTCGTCATCCCGGAATTCCCTAAGACGTGGGCTTACTTGACGCTACGGATGCACTGGACGGCCAGCGCGCCCAGTACGGCGGCGATCGCGCCGAACAGGAACAGCGCGCTGTAGTTGCCGCCGCCTGTGCCGATCGCGAGGAACGCGGGGGCGACGATGGGGACGAGGGACTGGGGGAGGGCGTTGCCGATGTTCAGGACGCCCATGTCCTTGGCGGACTCCTCCGGGTTGGGGAGCACGGCCGCGGCGAGCGCCATGTCGACGGAGAGGTAGAGCCCCTCGCCGAAGCCGAAGACGACCACGGCGGCGACATACATCCCGAAGGACTGGGCTGTGGCGATCATGGCGAGGCTGACCGCCATGATCAGCGAGGAGCCCAGCACATACGGCTTGCGGCGGCCCGAGCGGTCGGAGAGCTGGCCGCCGAGCAGGGAGCCGAGGACGATCGCGACGACCATGGCGACGGTGCCGGTGAAGAGCTTTCCGGTGACCTGTTCGTCGGAGTAACCGAGGCGGTCCATGAGGAAGTACACCTGGTAGCTGGTGACGCAGGAGGCGCCGGTGAAGACCAGGAAGCGGCCGGCGAAGTTCCACGCGAAGTCGGGGTGCTTGCGCGGGTCGACCCAGAAGCTGCGCAGGAACTCCCGCAAGCTGTACGGCTGGAAGGCGCCTGCGCGGGCCGGGCGGTCCTTCATCACGGCGGCGAGCGAACCGACCGTGACCAGGCCGATCACGCCGGGCACCAGGAAGGCGAGGGCCATCGAGCCGCTGAACGCCTGGGCCATGGCGGAGCCGGCGATGATCGCGAACGGGGTGGTCATGCCGACCATGCCGCAGACGCGGCCCATCTGGCGCTGCGGGATCAGGTCGGGGATGCAGGAGGTCAGCGCGGCGAGGGTGGCGTTGATGCCGAGCTGGGCGAGGGTCCAGCCGAGCAGCAGGGTCGGCACGTCGGTGCCGACGGCGACCACCGCGAGTCCGCCGAGGCCGGCCAGCATGCCGCCGACAAGCCATGGGCGACGGCGGCCGAAGCGGCTGGTGGTGCGGTCGGAGAGGGCTCCGAAGACCGGGTTGCCGAGCATCGCGAGCAGCGCGCCGACGGAGAGCACCTGGCCGAGGGCCGCGCCGCGGTCCGCCTCCGGGACGATCTGGCTGACCCGGAGGGCGAGGGTCACCATGACCGGGGTGAGGACGGCGAGGTAGGCGCCGAACTGGGCGAGGGCGAGAGCGGCGATCAGCTTGGCGGGGGCGGCCTGCTGCGGGGTCTCGACGGACGCTGGGGAGGTCGTCGCGTCGAGCGGGGCGTCGTGGCTCACGGCCATGAGGCACTCCTGGGGGACGGGGGCGGCTTCGTTGCGCGCCGGCCCGCTCAGGGAAACAGCAAAACCGAGTGGGTACTAGGTTTTGTTCGCGTGGGCAGAATCACGCCGCACATGGCTTGAAATATGGGGCGTTTGACACGTGTAACCATCGGTCCGGGCGTCGGTTATCGTGACGGGCATGGAGCCCAAGGAGAGCACCCGCACCGGCAAAGCCGCAGGCCGCGGCAGCTACGCGGTGGGTGACGAACGACGCTCGCGCATCCTCGACGCCGCCGTCGAACACTTCGCCCAGTGGGGCTTCCACGCCTCCTCCCTCGCCCGTATCGCCAAGGACGTCGGCATCACCCAGGGCGGTCTGCTGCACCACTTCCGCAGCAAGGAGGACCTGCTCGTACAGGTTCTGGAGCGCACGGAACGGCAGGACAAGGAGCGGTTCTTCGCGGAGGAGTCCGGCACCGCGGTGCAGTGCTACGCCAACCTCGTCCGCCTCCACGAGCACAACGCCGCACGCCTCGGCCGCACACGGATGTTCAACGTCCTCCTGGCGGAGGCGGGCGATGTCGGTCATCCCGCGCACGCGTACTTCGTACGGCGGTACGCGGAGCTCGTCGAGGTCATGTCCGCCGCCTTCCGGCACGCGGTCCAGAGCGGTGAGCTGAGGCCCGGCACGGATGTCGTGGCCCTCGCGGAGGAGACGGCCGCCGTCATGGACGGGCTCCAGCTCCAGTGGGTGCTCGACCCGAAGGGCTTCGACATGGTCGGGCGGTTCCGGCAGTACGCGGACCGGCTGCTGCGGGCGGTCACCGTGGAAGGGATCGGGCTGCCGGACGGTTCTTGAGAAGTACCTGTGAATCGGGGCCCGCGTGGCGCCGGTCACAGACACGGGGGCGGCGGAGTGCGAAGGCTGGAGCGACACGGAAGGAGCGCCTCACGGTGGAACGCAGCGAGGTCGCCGCGCGGGCTTCTGAGGACAGGGCGGGGACGACGTCCGTGCCGGACAGCGCATCGGGCCTGCTGGACGGGGTGCCGAAGCAGCGCGGGCCGGTTCCTGTCCCGGCCGCTCTCCCGGTCGCCGTGGCCGCCCCCGAGGTCCGCCCGAGGATCCGCCCGTGGCGGCTGTTCCCCACCCCCACCGGGACGCCGTTCACCTTCGGTTACGCCGCCGTCCTGGCCGTCACCTCGCTCGTCACGGAGTACGCCGACCCGTCCCTCGTCCACACCCTGCTCCAGGGCTCCAGTACCGACGTGGCCCACCTCGTGCGCACGCCCGTGCTCGTCCTGTTCGCCAGCGCGCTGTGGATCGCGGGCGGGATCGCGTCGCCGTACGTCCTCGGCTTCCTGCTGGTCATGACCGCGCTGGAGCGCCGGATCGGCGGCCTGCGCGCGGCCGGCGTCTTCCTCCTCGGCCATGTCCTGGCCACCCTCGCGACCGAGGTCCCGGTGGGCCTCGCCGTCCTGGCCGGCCACCTCCCCGACACCTCCCTGCACCGCCTCGACTACGGCATCAGCTTCGGCGTCGCCGCCGCGACGGGCGCGCTCGCCGGACTGCTCCCGCCATGGCTGCGATGGCCGCTGCTGGGCTTGTACGGGGCGATGCTGGTGCAGGACCTGCTCGCCTTCACCGACCCGATGACCGAGTGGGGGCACCTGATGGCCCTGGCGATCGGGGTGGCGACCTGGCCGGTGGTCCGGCGCTGGTACGGGCTTCAGGTCCCGGGCGCGGCCACCGCCGCATAGTCCCCGGCCGCGCCCGGCTCGGCGCGGACGGGCCGAACACCTGGTCTCCGGCGGGGCGGGTGCGTCGGGAGCGCTGGACCGTCCTCGGCCTTACCGACCAGGGCCATGCCGACGCGGGCGGCCACGGCGGCCGGACGACCGAGGAACGCACGGCCGTCATCCGGACCGGAACTGGTCGCCGGCACCGCGCAGATCCTCCCGCCTCACGCCGTGCGGGGCGGGTTCCAGACGTACGGCGTGGTCGTCGTCACCGGCTCGAAGCCGAGGCGGCGCAGGATGGGGGCGCTGTCGTCGGAGGCGTCCACGTGCAGATACGTGACGCCGCGCGCGGTCGCGAGGGCGGCGCGGGTGGCGACCAGGGCGCGGTAGATCCCCCGGCCCCGCCACTCGGCGAGCGTGGAACCGCCCCACAGGCTCGCGAACGCCGTGCCCGCGCGGAAGGCCAGCCAGGCCGCGCAGACCACCTCGCCGTCCGCCTCGGCGACGTAGACCGCGATCTCGTCGGGAGCGGCGGCGACCCGGCCGATGAGGTCGTCGGCGAGCCAGCTGCGGTCCTCGCCCCAGACGGTGGACTCCATGGCGGCGACGCGGCGCATGTCGGCGTCCGTCGTGACCCGCCGCAGGGTCACACCCTCCGGCAGGACGGGCTCGCGTACGGCCATGTCGGCCGCGCGCCCGATCAGCACCGTCTCCCGCTCCTCCGGCAGGAAGCCTGCCGCGCGGAGCCGTTCGGTGAGGTCGGCCGGGGTGTCGTGGCCCCGGGTCTTCCACTCCACGGCCTCGCCGCGCGCCGCGAAGAAGTCCCGCTGCGAGGCGATGAGCCGGTCCAGTGCGTCCCCGTCGACGCCGAGTTCGCGCGGCCCGCTCACAAAGCCCCGGAACTGTCCGACGATCCGCAGCAGCGGGCCGTCCTTCTCGTACGTCACTCCGGCGGGCGGGGTGGGCGGCGCACCGCGCATCTGGTCGTCGTAGGCGGCGAGGAAGATCTCGGTGTCGGTCACGGCACGACCGTACGGCGTCCGGCACAGGAGGCAACCGGTTTTGCGCGGCGCCCTCAGCCGGTGAACTTCGCGCTGGTCAGTGGCGCGGTCACCGTCCAGCCCAGCGACTCGTACAGCCCCCGGCCCGCGGGCGTCCCCGCCAGGACGCAGAGCTCCACGCCCTGTTCCGAGGCGGCCCGCTGGAGGGTGTGCATGACGACCGTGCCGAGGCCCTTGCGGCGGTGCAGCGGCGAGGTCTCGATCTGGTCGACGACCGCCGTCGCGCCGGTCGGGGCGAGCTGGCCGCGGGCCGCCCAGGAGCCGTCGGGGGCGGCGAGCATGGTGCGGGTGACGCCGCCGCGGGACCAGGTGCGCAGACGGTAGCCGTCGGGGACCGTCGGCCGGTCGGGTGCGGTGGTCAGGGGGAGGGCCATCAGGTAGCCGGGCTCGGGGTCGATCCACCAGCCCTCGCCGAGCCAGCCGCCGACCACGCTCGGATCCCGGAACACCTTGAGCCACACACCGGCGCCGGTGACCGCCCCGGCCACCTTCCGCACGGCCGTCTCCTCGACGCCGTCGCCGACCGCGCCGAACACATGCCGGGCGACATGTCCGTCCGAGCCCACGTCGATCGTGCACCCCCACGCCTCGACCACCGGCGGGGCCGCCCCGCGCGAGAGCACCCAACCGTCCACCCATGCCCGTACGAGCCGGTCCATGGCACCCCTTCCGGTAACGAATGAAAGCCGTCCGGGGTTATTACAGTCGCAGGTCACGCTTCCCCGCAGATGTGATCGCTCACAGCGAACGCGTCCCGGGGAACAATCAAGGGCTCACGTGCATTGAGTCGGCATAGCTCAACTTGAGTGCCGAAGGGGAGATCATGGCTTCGACGTCCACACCGCTCACTCTGCCCGTGCTGCCGCTCGACGACGAGGTCGTGCTTCCCGGCATGGTCGTACCGCTCGACCTGAACGATCCCGACGTACGCGCCGCGGTGGAGGCCGCCCAGGCCGCCGCCCGGTCCGAGCCGGGCAAGCCCAAGGTCCTGCTGGTGCCGCGCATCGACGGCACCTACACCGGTACCGGCGTCCTCGGCACCGTCGAGCAGGTCGGCCGGCTGGCCGACGGCGACCCTGGCGCGCTCATCCGCGGCCGGGGACGGGTGCGCATCGGTGCCGGGACCACGGGGCCGGGTGCCGCCCTCTGGATCGAGGGCACCCGTATCGACGAGACCACGCCCGAGCCGCTGCCGGGCCATGTCACCGAACTGGTCAAGGAGTACAAGGCCCTCGCCACCGCCTGGCTGCGCAAGCGCGGCGCCTGGCAGGTCGTGGACCGCGTCCAGGCCATCGACGACGTCTCCGCGCTCGCCGACAACTCCGGCTACTCGCCCTTCCTGACCACCGACCAGAAGGTCGAACTGCTGGAGACCGCCGACCCGGTGGCCCGCCTCAAGCTCGCGACCCAGCACCTGCGCGACCACCTCGCCGAGCAGGACGTCGCCGAGACCATCGCCAAGGACGTCCAGGAAGGCGTCGACAAGCAGCAGCGCGAGTTCCTGCTCCGCCGCCAGCTGGAAGCCGTGCGCAAGGAGCTGCGCGACCTCAACGGCGAGAAGGACGGCGAGGAGTCCGACGACTACCGCGCCCGCGTGGAGGCCGCCGACCTGCCGGAGAACGTCCGCGAGGCGGCCCTCAAGGAGGTCGACAAGCTGGAGCGGTCCAGCGACCAGTCGCCCGAGGGATCCTGGATCCGGACCTGGCTGGACACGGTGCTCGAACTCCCGTGGAACGAGCGGACCGAGGACTCCTACGACATCCAGGGCGCCAAGTCGGTCCTGGACGCCGAGCACGCGGGCCTGGAGGACGTGAAGGAACGGATCACCGAGTACCTCGCGGTGCGCAAGCGCCGCAACGAACGAGGGCTGGGTGTGGTCGGCGGCCGCCGTGGCGGCGCCGTCCTGGCGCTGGTCGGCCCGCCCGGCGTCGGCAAGACGTCCCTGGGCGAGTCCGTCGCGCACGCCATGGGCCGCAAGTTCGTCCGCGTCGCCCTCGGCGGGGTGCGGGACGAGGCCGAGATCCGCGGTCACCGGCGTACGTACGTCGGCGCGCTGCCCGGCCGGATCGTCCGTGCCGTCAAGGAGGCCGGGTCCATGAACCCGGTGGTCCTGCTCGACGAGATCGACAAGGTGGGCTCCGACTTCCGGGGCGATCCGGCGGCCGCCCTGCTGGAGGTCCTCGACCCCGCGCAGAACCACACCTTCCGGGACCACTACCTGGAGGTGGAGCTGGACCTGAGCGACGTGGTCTTCCTCGCCACCGCCAACGTCCTGGAGGCCATCCCCGAGGCCCTGCTCGACCGTATGGAGCTGGTCCGCCTCGACGGCTACACCGAGGACGAGAAGGTCGTCATCGCCCGTGACCACCTGCTCCCGCGCCAGCTGGAGCGGGCCGGCCTCGACAAGGACGAGGTGACCCTGGACGAGAGCGCCCTGCGCAAGCTCGCCGGCGAGTACACCCGCGAGGCGGGCGTCCGCACCCTGGAGCGGTCCATCGCACGGCTGCTGCGCAAGGTCGCGGCCCAGCACGAACTGGGTGAGCGCAAGCTGCCGTTCACCGTGACGGACGAGGAGCTGCGGGGCCTCATCGGGCGCCCGCACCACGTGCCGGAGTCGGCGCAGGACCCGGCGGAGCGCCGTACCGCGGTGCCGGGTGTGGCGACGGGCCTGGCGGTCACGGGAGCCGGCGGTGACGTGCTCTTCGTGGAGGCGTCCCTGGCGGACCCGGAGACGGGTGCGGCGGGTCTGACCCTGACCGGCCAGCTGGGTGACGTGATGAAGGAGAGCGCGCAGATCGCGTTGAGCTTCCTCCGCTCGCACGGCGCCGAACTGGAGCTGCCGGTGGGCGACCTGAAGGACCGGGGCGTGCACATCCACTTCCCGGCGGGCGCGGTGCCGAAGGACGGCCCGAGCGCGGGCGTCACGATGACGACGGCACTGGCGTCGCTGCTGAGCGGGCGGCTGGTGCGGACCGACGTCGCCATGACGGGCGAGGTCTCGCTTACGGGCCGCGTGCTGCCCATCGGCGGTGTGAAGCAGAAGCTGCTGGCCGCGCACCGGGCGGGCGTCACCACCGTCATCATCCCCAAGCGCAACGAGCCCGACCTGGACGACGTCCCCGCCGAGGTGCTGGACAAGCTCGACGTCCACGCCGTGACGGACGTCCGCCAGGTCCTGGAGCTGGCGTTGTCGCCGGCCGTGGCCGGGGCGGCGTCGGAGGTTCCGGTGGCGGCGTGACGGACGCCATCGGATGAGGTGAAGGCCCGGGTTCTCGTGAGGGAGGCCCGGGCCTTCGCCGTACCGGGGAAGGGGTCAGCCCTTGGCGAGCGCCTGCACCCTGTCGAGCGCCCCGTTGAACCGGTCGTGGTCGCCGACCGTCGGCCCGGACGAGGTGTACTGCCACATCGTGTAGGTGCTCCACCCGGCCGGCAGGGTGCCCGCGGTCGAGGCATAGCGGGCGATCCAGAGCGGGTTGGCGGCGAAGCCGGCGTAGTTGCCGGTGCACTGGGTCCACCAGCTGGTGGAGGTGTAGATGACGGCGTCGCGGCCGGTGCGGGCCTTGTACTGGTTCAGGAAGTCACGGATCCAGCTCACCATCGCGCTCTTGGTCTTGCCGTAGCAGGAGTCGCCGTACGGGTTCCACTCGATGTCGAGGGTGCCGGGCAGGGTCCTGCCGTCGGCGGACCAGCCGCCTCCGTGGTCGACGAAATAGTTGGCCTGCGTTGCGCCGGTCGTGGTGTCCGGGGTCGCGAAGTGGTACGCGCCGCGGATCATGCCGACGCCGTAGGAGCCGCTGTACTGCTGGGAGAAGTAGGGGTTCGTGTAGTACGTCCCCTCGCTCCCCTTGGTGTAGGCCCACCGGACCCCGCTGTTCCAGAGGGTCGTCCAGGCGACGTTGCCCTGGTAACTGGCCACGTCGACGCCCTCGGTCTGGGCGGCGCGGGTGTCGGCGGGCAGGCCGCCCTGTCCGTCGTGGGCGACGACGCCCATGCCCATGCGGGCGGTGCCGCGGGTCGGTGTGGCGGTGGCGTCGGGCGACTCGGCGGCCGACGCCGGGGCTATGGACAGCAGCGCGAGCACGGCGGTGAGGACGCCGGTGAGGAACAGCGGGCGAGGGCGGGGCGATCCGGGTCTGTGCACGGGCATGGCGTGCCTCCGAGGGTTTCGATGATGCTCGGTGGGGGACACCCGGCCGGGGTGTATGGCGTGGGCATGCCAGTCAGCGCCTGGTCAAGAAGCTACGCACGTCGACGAGCGGGTGGGAAGAGGGACCGGTTGCTGCCGTTGGTCTAGCCCTGCGAAATACTTACCGAGCTGCGGTGACGGCGCAATTTGGCGGAAACTTTCAGGACCGGGAAGACCGAGGCAGGGGCTGACGTGCACCAAGACGGGAACGACGGCGGACACGGAGACGGGCCCGAGGGGCCCAGGACTGGTCTGGACCAGCCCGAATTCCTGGCGCTGGAACGCGAGTTGACCGTGCTCCTGCGGCGCGCCCGGGCCAACCAGGGCGAGATGGCACGCGAAGTCCACCCCGACCTGGAGTCCGCCGCCTACGGACTGCTGGTGCGGCTCGAGGAGTCCGGACAGCAGCGCGCCACGGAACTCGCCGCCTACATCGGCGTCGGCAAGGCCACCATGTCCCGCCAGTTGCGCGCCCTGGAGACCCTGGGCCTCGTCACCCGCGCCCCGGACCCCGCGGACGGACGCGCCTGGCTCGTCGAGCTCACGGAGGAGGGACGGTCCCGGGTCGGGCGGGTACGGAACGCGCGACGGGCGCGGTACGCGGGCCGGCTGGCGGACTGGAACCCCCGCGAGGTGTCCGAGCTCGCGCGGCTGCTGCATGAGCTGAACCGGGGCACGGAGCGCTGACCCGGCCGCCGGACGGCAGCCCGGCCCGCCTCACAGCTCGGCGTACACCACCGTCGCATCGTCATGCGTCTTGCTCCGCCCCAGATACATCCGCGCCTCCGCATCCGCGCTCTCCAGCTCCCGCACCCGCGCCACCAGCGCCCCCGCCCCGTCCTTCCGTACGAAGGTGAGGCAGTCCGTCCAGTCCCCCTCGCGGAACTTCTCCACCCACCGGGCCGCCCCGTCCGTCAGCGCGGCCAGGGACCGGACCGACGAACGCGGCAGCGCGCCCGTCACCGCCCGGCCCGCCACCGACGGATCGGCCGCGGCGGTGAAGAAGCCGCCCTCCATGTTGCGCAGGGTCGAGTCGATGAGGGCGTCCGTGGCCAGGGCGGAGCGGGGGAGGCGGGCGAGGCGGTCGTCGAGGACGGCCGTCACCGTGCCGTCCTGCGACTCCAGCAGCAGGGCCGAGTCCGAGAGGACCAGGTACTCCACCGTCCGCGCCGACCAGCGGGCGACGACCACCGTGGCCTGTGGTGTGCGTGGGTGAGAAAGGTCACAGGCGTGCGCGTGGGACTCGGAGGTACGAGAGACCGCGAGGCCCAATGCCTCGGTCAGCGGAACATCGGGGAGGGAAACGGTCAGTTCGGTCAGCGCGCCACCCAGTCGCGCCGTGAACCAGGGGACGGAATGCAGACACCCCGTCCCGCCCGTCGGCGGTGTGACGCCGTCCAGGACCACGAGCGCCCCGCCCTGTCCGGAGGCCGGAAGGGCGACGCTCGCGAAGTCCTCGTTGGGGCGGGCCCGGTCGCCGGGCTCCGAAACAAGTTCCGTACGCATCCGGCCAGTCTGCACGAGCCCTTCACGGTGTTCACAAAAGGCTGGCAATGGTTGCCGGACGGGCGCAGTCGCGCAGGTCAGGCGCCTGGTTTGGGAGGGATTGGTTCACTCCGGGAAGACGTGGTGGCGGATAATGCCATCGGTCGGCGGCGACGTCCAACCGGCCCGCCGGTCAAGGTCGCTGACCATGCCACCGGAACTTGCTCGCCAACTCCCGTCCGGGGTTCACTCCTTCGGGTGGCGGGTCGGGTGATGCGCGCCCGCTGCCCAGCGGCACTGGGAGGGTCGGGAAACGTACCCGGTGTGTGACTCCAGTTGACGGAGCGTCACCCGGGCCCATGGGTACACGAGTCAGGAATGCGAGCACCGGTGCAGAAGACGCGGCCACGTCGTACGAGCAAGCAGACGGCCCCCGCCGATCCCACCACCGCCGACGGTTCCGCCGTCGGCAAGGGCCGCCCCACCCACGTACGCAACCGGCTGATCATCGCCGCGGCCGTCGTGGCCGCCGCCATCGCCGGCGCCGGGGCCCCCTCGATCCTCGCCGCCTCGGGAGAACTGAGCGACTCCCAGGACCTGGTGACACTCGCCGAGCAGACCCAGGACGCCCTGATCCTCGCGCACTCGCTCGCCGACGAGCGGGACGAGGTCACCTCGTACGTCGCCGCCGGACGCGCCAAGTCCAAGGCCCCCTCCGAGCAGCGCGGCGCCCGCGTCGACCGCCAGGTCGAGGAGTTGCGCGCCGACACCGACACCCCCGCCGACCTCCGTACGGACCTCGACGGCATCGCCGCCCTGCGCCGCGCGGCGCTCACCGGCAAGAGCTCCGCCCTCGAGGTGCACCAGACCTACTCCGCGGCCATCAACGAGCTGCACCGTCTCGCCGAGCACCTGGCCGAGCAGATGCCGCCCCGCGCGGGCTCCGGCGCCTACGCGCTCGCCGAGCTGGACTCCGCCGTGCAGCAGGCCGCCGCCACCCGCGGCCTGCTGCTCGCGGCGCTCAACGTGCCCCGCACCACCCAGACGGTCACCGACCCCATCACCGGGATCGCCTCCACCGCCGTCACCTCCTCGGCCGCCGACACCAGGCAGCGCGACGCCCTCACCGCCGCCGCCCAGCAGGCCCGGCTGCGCTCCGACGCCGCCCTCGCCGACTTCCACGACACCGCTCCCGAAGCCGCGAAGAACAGCTTCGACTCCACGGTCACCGGCCCCGAGGTCAACTCCGCCGAGAAGTACCTCGCCGGCCTCACCGACCGGGCCACGCTCTCCGACGGCGAACTCGACACCAGCACCAAGAAGGCCGACGCCGCCCTCTCCGCGCGCGTGGACCTGATGCGCGGTGTGGAGTCGGCCCTCTACAACCAGCGCACCAAGGACCTCGCCCAGCTCCGCGACGACGACGTCACCGCGCTGGAGCTGCGCGTCGCCATCCTCGGCGCCCTCATGCTGCTCGCCGTCGGTATCGCCACCGCCATGGCCCGCACCCTGACCCGCCCCCTCGCCGTCCTGCGCCTGGGCTCGGCCCGGTTGGCGCAGTCCGAGGAGCCGACCACCGAGGAACCGGTCAAGTTCACCGGCCGCAACGACGAGTTCGCCCAGGTCGTCCGCTCCGTCAACGCCCTGCACGCGCACGCCGTCGCCGTCCAGGAGCGCGTCGCCACCCTGGAGTCCGACCGCAAGCACCTGGTCGGCCAGCGTCAGAAGATGGCCGACGCCCGCGAGGAGCTGCGCACCGAACTCGCCGAGTCCGCCGTTCAGTTGGCGCGCCTTCGCGAGAGCATCGGCGGCACCTTCGTCAACCTCGCCCTGCGCACCCTCGGCCTGGTGGAACGCCAACTCGCCGTCATCGAGAACCTGGAGGAGCGCGAACAGGACCCCGACCGCCTCGCCACCCTCTTCAAGCTCGACCACTTCGCCACGGTCATGCGCCGCCACAGCGAGAACCTCCTCGTCCTCGCCGGCACGGAACACGTCCAGCAGCACGCCGGCCCGGTCCCGCTGGTGGATGTCGTCCGGGCCGCGGTGAGCGAGATCGAGCGCTACGAGCGCGTCCGTATCGCGGCCCTGCCCCCGCACGCGCATGTCGCGGGCTTCGCGGCCGACGACCTGTCCCACCTCCTGGCCGAGCTGATGGAGAACGCCACGTCGTTCTCCCCGCCGGACATGCCCGTCGAGGTCTCCGGCTGGCTCCTGGAGAGCGGCGAGGTCATGCTCTCCGTCCAGGACGAGGGCATCGGCGTGCCCGACGAGCGGCTGACCCGGCTCAACTCCCGCCTCGCCGACTTCGACCCGGACTCCCCGTACGACCAGGAGGGCGAGGAGGGGCTCGGTCTCGGCCTGTACGTCGTCGCCCGCCTCGCCCACCGCCACGGCGTCCGCGTCCAGCTCCGCGAGCAGAAGCAGGGCGGCATCGCCGCGGTGGTCGTCCTCCCGAAGGGCCTGCTGGCGCCGGCACCGTCCGCCGCGGTCCCCTCCTCGGACCCGCTGCCCGGCACCCCCCACACCGTCTCCCTGCCGGGCGCCGACGCGGAGGCCAACTCCAACGTCCTGCCTACCCGTTCGGGCACCGGCGACGTGCTGGTGGCCCTGGCGGAGAAGGCGGTACGGACATCGCAGACGGCGGGGGCGGAGACCCCGGCCGAGACGACGATGGAGCTGTTGCTGCCGGTTACGGCGGAGCCCGAGGCAACCCCCGAACCCGCGGCCGCCGACGGCGAGGAACCCCCACAGGGGTCACCCGCGCCCGACGACGGCGAGACGGAACACGAGCGCACCCCGGACGAGGACCAGCTCACCGCGAAGGGCCTCCCCAAGCGCACACCGAAGATCACCGCGCCCGCGACCACACCGCGCCCGCGCAGCAGTTCCGTGGACGCCGAAGCCCTCCGCCGGAGGCTCGGCGGCTTCCGCCGGGGGGCGGAGGCGGGCTACCGCGACGTAGAAGCAGAGATCGCCGAACAGACGGGCCAGATGAGGACGCCCGCACACAGCGAAGATTCCACGGGGGGCACTCCCGAGGAGGCAAGCAGTTGACCGCGCCCAGTACCTTCGGACTGAGCAGTGAAGCCCGCAATCTGCACTGGCTGCTGACGAACCTGGTCGAGGAGGTGCCGGGCATCCAGTCAGTAGCGGTGGTCTCATCGGACGGCCTGCTCCTGCTCTCCTCCGACCCCGGCACCAACGACGAGGCCCGGCAGACCCGCACCACCCCGAAGGGCCCACGAGGCTCCTCCGCCGATCTCGCGACCATCGTGTCCGGCATCGGCAGCCTCACCATCGGCGCCGCCAAGCTCATGGAGTCCGGCGGGGTGAAGCACACGATGGTCGCGATGGACGAGGGCAGCCTGTTCGTGATGTCGATCAGCGACGGCTCGCTGCTCGGTGTGCACGGCTCCGCGGACAGCGACATGAGCGTCGTGGCGTACCACATGGCCCTGTTCGTCGGCCGTGCCGGGCACGTCCTGACCCCCGAACTCCGCAGTGAGCTACGGCAGTCGCTGGAGTCCGAGAGCGCGGGGGGCGGACGATGACCGGCCGTCCGAACCTCCCCGTCCGCGGCGGCGACCGCAAGCCCGCCCGCGTGCGCCCCTACTCGCTCACCGGCGGCCGCACCCGCTTCGGCCACGTCCTCCTCGTGGAGACGTTCGTCGCGGCGCTGGAGGCCGCCGAGGAGCGCAAGGAACTGGCGAATGGTTCCCTCAACACCCGGGTCATGCCGGAGATGCGGGCCATCGTCGAACTCTGCCGCCGTATGCGCACGGTGGCCGAGATCGCCGCGCTGCTGAAGATGCCGCTCGGCGTGGTCCGCGTGCTCCTGAGCGACCTCGCGGACCAGGGAAAGATCCGTGTGTACGGCACCGGCACCGGTCACGGGACCGGTCGCCCGGACCGCGCTCTGCTCGAAAGGGTGCTGAGTGGACTCCGCCGTCTTTGACGACACCGACGAGGACGTGAAGTCCTGGCAGACGGACCGTACCCGGGCCCCGATCGCGACGAAGATAGTCGTGGCCGGCGGCTTCGGCGTCGGCAAGACCACGCTCGTCACCGCCGTCTCGGAGATCACGCCCCTGGAGACCGAGGCGCTGATGACCGAGGCGAGCGAGGAGACCGACGACCTCACCGCCACGCCCGGCAAGCTCACCACCACCGTGGCCATGGACTTCGGCCGCCTCACGCTCGACGACGACCTGGTGCTCTACCTGTTCGGCACGCCGGGCCAGCAGCGGTTCTGGTTCATGTGGGACGACCTGGTGCGCGGTGCGATCGGCGCGGTCGTGCTGGCCGACACCCGCCGGCTGAAGGACTGCTTCCCGGCGCTGGACTACTTCGAGAGCTGCGGACTGCCGTACGTCGTCGCGGTCAACCACTTCGACGACAGCGAGCTGTTCGAACCGGAGGACGTGCGGGAGGCGTTGACGATCCCCGCGCACATACCTGTAATGATCATGGATGCGCGCCGCAGGATCTCGGTGATCGAGAGCCTCCTGGCCCTCGTCGGCCACGCGCTGGACGAAACACCCGAGTAGTCGCGACCTAGGAGCCACCAGCCGTATGCGGAAGATACTCGTCGTAGGGGCCGGCCAGTCCGGTCTCCAGCTCGCCCTCGGACTCCAGTCGCACGGGTACGAGGTCACCCTGATGTCGAACCGGACGGCGGACGAGATCCGCTCCGGCCGGGTCATGTCGACGCAGTGCATGTTCCACACGGCACTGCAGCACGAGCGCGATCTCCAGCTGAACTTCTGGGAGTCCCAGGCCCCGAAGATCGAAGGACTCGGCGTCTCGGTCGCGGCCCCCGGCTCGTGGGCCGAGGGCCCCGCGGCCCGTGCGATCGACTGGGTGGGCAAGCTCGACGGGTACGCGCAGTCGGTCGACCAGCGCGTGAAGATGGCGGGCTGGATGGAGACGTTCGCCCAGCGCGGCGGCCAGCTCGTCATCCACGGCGCGGCGGTCTCCGACCTCGACTACTTCTCCCGTACGTACGACCTGGTGCTGGTGTCGGCGGGCAAGGGCGAACTGGTGTCGATGTTCGGCCGGGACGCCTCCCGTTCGCCGTACAGCGAGCCGCAGCGCGCGCTGGCCGTGTCGTACGTCCACGGCCTGGGCCCCCGGCCCGAGCACCCGGACCACGACGCGGTCCGCTGCAACCTGGTCCCCGGTGTCGGCGAGCTGTTCGTCATGCCGACCCTCACGACCTCCGGCCGCGCCGACATCCTGTTCTGGGAGGGCATACCCGGCGGCCCGCTCGACGTCTTCAACGGCGTCAAGGACCCCGCGGAACACCTCTCCCTGACCCTGGAACTCATGGAGCGGTTCACGCCGTGGGAGTACGCGCGGGCCACGAAGGTCGAACTGACCGACGCCGGTGGCACATTGGCGGGCCGGTACGCGCCCACCGTCCGTAACCCCGTCGGCCGGCTGCCCGGTGGCGGTCTCGTCCTCGGTGTCGCCGACGTCGTCGTCGCGAACGACCCGATCACGGGTCAGGGCTCCAACTCCGCCTCCAAGTGCGCCGCTTCGTACCTCGCCTCCATCCTCGAGCGCGGCGAGAAGGAGTTCGACGAGGAGTGGATGCGAGGGACGTTCGACCGCTACTGGGACACGGCCCAGCACGTCACCAAGTGGACCAATGCGATGCTGGCGCCGCCGCCGGAGCACATCCTGAACCTCATCGGCGCGGCAGGGCAGTTGCAGCCCGCCGCCGACCGGTTCGCCAACGCGTTCAACGACCCGGCCGACTTCGAGAACTTCTTCTACGAGCCCGAGAAGACGGCGGCCTACCTGGCCTCGCTGTCCTGATCAGGGCGTACGGCTCCGAGGATCGGGTTCGACGCGATCGGCGACACCTTGACCTTCTCGCCGGTCCTCGGAGCCTGCACGATCTTGCCCTTGCCCAGGTACATCCCCACGTGGGTGGCGTCGGGGAAGTAGACCACCAGGTCGCCGGGGCGCAGCTCCTTCAGAGGGATACGGGGGAGCAGCGCCCACTGCTCCTCGCTGGTCCGGGGGATGGGCGTCCCCGCATGGCCCCACGCCTGCGAGGTCAGACCTGAGCAGTCGTACTCCTTCGGCCCCTCCGCACCCCACTTGTACGGCTTCCCGAGCTGGTCCAGGGCATAGCGCACCGCCTTGTCGCCCTGGTCCGACGGCTTGGCGTCCTTGTCGCTCAGGGCGCCCGACGCGACGAGGTCGTCCTGTGCCTCGGTGATCTCGTCCTCCTCGAACCGGGCGAGCTCCCGCACCTGCTCCGCGCTCAAGGAGGAGAGCAGCTCCTCGACGTCGTGCAGCTTCTTCCGCACCTCGTCCCGGTCCTTCTTCTGGCGTGCGGCCAGCGTGAGTTGGCCGTCCAGCGCCTTGCGGGCCGCGCGCGCCAGACCGTCGGCCTTCTTCTCGCTTCCGGTCAGGCGGCCCACCGTCTCGGCGCGCTCCCGGGCCATCTGTCCGATGACATGGCCCTCGTCGAGGGCGCGCTGGGGGTCGCGGGCCAGGAGCAGCCGGACGTACGGGGAGATGTCGGTGCTGTTCTGGTACTGCTGGCGGGCCAGACGGCCGGCCGCGCCCCGGCTGTCGTGGAGGGAGAGCCGGGCCCGGGACAGCGCGGTGTCCAGACGGAGCACCTCCGCCTTCTGCTTCCTCAGCTTCTCCTCGGTCGCGTTGTACGTCTCCGTGGCCCGCTCCGCCTCCCGGTACAGGCGCTGAAGGTCCGTCAGCAGTTCGGCGACGGTGCGCTCCCCGGGTTCCGGTACGGCGTTCGCGGGCACGGGCGCCAGGGCTGCGGCGGCCGCGATCGCCGCCGTACACGCCAGGCGCAGAAGCCTTCCTGACACGTCATCACCTCCGGTGCGGAACAGCCACTCTGTCCCGCACCGCGAGCATGGGACGGGCCGCAAGGGCGCGCGCGTCGAGCGTGCGCGGTTCGGCCCAATCACGTCACCCGTCGGTGTCCTCCCGCTTGCCGCCCGGCGTGGCGTCGGGCTTGGCGGCGGGTTTCGACCATGGCCAGCGCAGCCGGGAGGGCGTGCCCTCGGGGTCGTACTCGTACTTCCACCCCTGCGGGAGGCCGAGCCGCTTGCTCTGGCCCCGGGGGACACGGCGGTAGACCAGCACGGTGGGCGGGCCGCCGGCGGCGTCCGGGACCGGGATGCGGTACTGCTTGGGCGGGTGGCCGGTGGGACCCAGGAGGACGGGCAGTACGCGGCCGTCCATCGGTCCGCCCTCGAAGGGGGTGTCTTCGCTTTTCACGGGACCAGTCTCAGATATGCGACGTGAGGGCCTGCGCCAGCGTCGCCGTCTGCGGGTCGCGGGCGGCGGTGACGGTGAGTACGGCGACGAACTGGTCGACCAGCCAGTCGCGGAGCTCGTCGAGGGGAGGCTGCTTGCCCTCGTCGAGCCAGATCAGTGACGCCGCCTCCACGGCGGTGATCCACATGCGTACCGTCATGCGGAGCCGGAGGCCCGGTTCGGTGACCCCGAGGTGGCTGAGGATGTGCTCGGCCGCGGCCCGGCGTACGCCGTCCACGATGGCCGTCGTGCGGGACGTCTCCACCACGCTGCCGCCCTGGAGCAGGGCGCTGAACCCGGCGTCGTGCTGGTCGACGAAGGCGAGGTAGCGGTCCAGGGCACGGGAGAGACGGATGAGGAGCGGGCCCTCGCGGGGCTCGTCGAAGCACTGCCGGAGTTCATCGGCGGCGGACCGGAGAGCGGCCTCGTACAGCTGCTGCTTGCCGCCGGGGAAGTACCGGTACACCAGGGGGCGGGAGACTCCGGCCGCCTCCGCCACGTCGTCGAGCGACACGTCCTCGGGTGCGCGGTGCGCGAAGAGGCCGAGGGCGGCTTCGAGGAGCTGGGTGCGGCGCTCCTCGACACTCAGACGGCGGTAGGCAGGGGCGGCTGGGGTCATGCCTCGAAGGGTAGTCGGCCGTCCGGGGGCCCGTTGTGGCTGGTCGCGCAGTTCCCCGCGCCCCTGGGTGGGTGCAGCCAAAGACATGCCTGGCTGTCCCGACCTCTTAGGGGCGCGGGGAACTGCGCGACCAGCCCCCACCGGCCCGCAGACAACCGTCAAGCCAGCAACCCCGAAGCCCTCCACAGCCGTCGCCCGACACCCCGCAACACCCCGATGTCGTCCAGGAAGTCCGTCAGCTTCTTCGCACCCGTCTGCATGACCTCCCGACGATGGCCGCTCGCCTTCACCTGCGCCATCGCCTCCCGGCTGTCCAGCCCCACATTCGTGTAGACCTCGGGGTTGACGAAGGCCACGGAGAAGACGCGCGCGAACTCACCGGAGGTGACCCGCGTGAACTCCTGCGACCACCGAGGCGCCGTCATCATCTGGCGGCGCAGTTCCTCACGGGCGTAGCGGACATGGCGGGCCTCCTCCACGACGTGGATGCGGGTCACGCCCCGGACCAGGGGCTGCACCCGCTCGTCGGGGAACGTCAGCCGCTGCATCCAGTCGAGGACCTCCTCGCCGAGCAGCGTCGCCGTGAAGGAACCGGGGGTGGTGGAGATGGTCTTGAAGAGGCGGCCCAGGTTCTGGTGGGCCCGGCTGACCGGGTACCAGGGGGTGCCGCCGCGGGAGATCAGGCGGGCGAACATCTTCGAGTGCCGGCACTCGTCCTCGATCTCGGTCAGCGCGTAGCGCACATGCGCACTCGTCGCCGCCTTGTCGTAGATGTGCCGGACGAGCAGCTGCATCAGGATGATCTCGAACCAGATGCCCAGCGAGGCCAGCGCCGCCGCCTCGTGCTGGGAGAGCAGGATGCGCTGCTCCTCGCTCATCCGTTTCCACATCGGGGTGTCGTAGAGGGAGACCAGTTCCGGCGGCCAGAACCACTTGCCCTCCTCGAAGGGCGCGTCCCAGTCCAGTTCCTTGTCCGGGTCGAAGGAGTGCTTCGCGGAGGAGTCGAGGAGCCGCTGGGCCACCTGCTCCCGGTCCTTGAGCAGGCCGAGCGCATCGCGCAACCCCGCGAGCGCGTCGGCGTCCGTCAACGTCGTCATGCCCTTATGAGACTGCTTGTCAGCAAGCTCGTCAATCCCTCGCGCGCGACTTGTTGACCCCGCGTCTACCGCGTGTGAGCCTGCGGGACATGCCGACTTTCGACCTGTACGCCACAGATCCGGGAGATCCCCACTGGCAGGTGCCGGCTACCGGCGCGGCGCGTTTCAGCTGGGAGTACGACGATGGACGGGACCGTCTGCTCGCCCTCTACCAGAAAGGCAAGGACAAGCAGTGGGACGGGCAGAAGCGCATCGACTGGGAGCTGGAGGTCGATCCGGACGACCCGCTCGGAACGCCCGACGAGTCCATGTCCCTGTACGGCACCAAGCACTGGGCGAAGCTGACGGAGAAGGACAAGGGGGAGCTGCGGCGGCACTACGCCTCCTGGCAGTTCAGCCAGTTCCTGCACGGTGAGCAGGGCGCGATGGTGTGCGCCGCGCGGATCGTCGAGTCCGTGCCCGATCTCGACGCCAAGCTCTACTCGGCGACCCAGGTGATGGACGAGGCCCGGCACGCGGAGATCTACGGCCGGTTCCTGCACGAGAAGATCGGGACGCTCTACCCGGTCAACGACAACCTCCAGTCCCTGCTGGGCGACACCCTGCGGGACAGCCGGTGGGACATGCCCTATCTGGGGATGCAGGTCCTCATCGAGGGGCTCGCCCTCGCCGCCTTCGGGATGATCCGCGACACGACCGACAAGCCGCTGCCGAAACAGATCCTCGCCTACGTCATGCAGGACGAGGCCCGGCACGTGGCCTTCGGACGGATGGCGCTGCGGGACTACTACAAGCAGCTCAGCGACGCCGAACTGCGGGAGCGGGAGGAGTTCGTCATCGAGGGCTGCTACCTGATGCGGGACCGGCTGCGGGGCGTCGAGGTCCTGGAGAACTTCGGGATCCCGACCGCCGAGGCCGAGGAGTACAGCGAGAACTCCGAATTCCTCGCCCTGTTCCGGCAGTTGCTGTTCTCGCGCATCGTGCCGTGCGTCAAGGACATCGGGCTGTGGGGCAAGCGGCTCCAGCAGGCCTACGTCGACATGGGGGTCTTCGAGATGGGGGACTCCAACCTCGATCTGCTGATGGCCCAGGACGAGGAGATCGCCGAGAAACTGGATGCGGAACGGTTCGCGGCGGAGGAGCATGAACGCGTCGCCGAGGTGCGGCAGTCGATCGAACTGGGGGCCAGTGAGTGACCATCGTCCCGGACCGTGTCGCCGCGCGGCGCAGCCTGGAGGGCCTCGCCCTCGGCGACGCGTTCGGCGAGCGGTGGTTCCCGCTCTTCCGCGAGCCCCGGCAGGCGTACAACGAGGTCCGGGACCGTCGGGTGCCGCAGGAGCCCGAGTGGCACTGGACCGACGACACGGCCATGGCGCTCGGGATCTTCCGGGTGCTCGACGAGTTCGGCGAGGTACGCCGGACCGAGCTGGCCCAGGCCTTCGCGCTTGGCTACGACGCCGACCCCGCCCGCGGATACGGCCATGGCATGCACCAGTTGCTGCCCCGCCTCCTCCACGAGCCCGGCCGCTGGCCCGAGTTCGCCCGGGAGCTCTTCGGCGGCGAGGGCAGCCTCGGCAACGGCTCGGCGATGCGGGTGGCGCCGTTGGGTGCGTGGTTCCATACCGATCTGTCCCGGGTGGTCGAGCAGGCCACCCTGTCGGCCGAGGTCACGCACGCCCATCCGGAAGGGGTCGCGGGGGCGGTCGCCGTGGCGGTGGCGGCGGCGCTGTCGGTCGGGCACGAGCTGACGCTGGACGCGGTGGCGGCGCTGACACCCCGGAGCGCGGTGCAGGAGGGTCTCGTCCGGGCCGCGGAAGTCCCCTTCTCCACCGAACCGTGGAAGGCCTCCGACCTCCTCGGCAACGGACAGCGGATCCGCGCCGACGACACCGTCCCCTTCGCCCTCTGGACCGCCGCCCGCCACCCCGACGACCTCGTCTCCGCCCTCTGGTCCACCGCCGAGGGCTTCGGCGACGTCGACACCACCTGCGCCATCACGGGCGGTGTCGTCGCCGCCCGCACAGGCGTGGAGGACGTGCCGGAGGGGTGGCTGCGACGGCGGGAGGCGGTACCCGGCGGAGCCGGCTAGACCCCGCAGCCCAGATCCTCCGGCACCGCGAACGACACCGGCTCCGCACCCTGGGCCGGGAACGACGTCCGCAGGGTGAAGGCGTACGGTGTCGGGCCGTTCGCCCGCAGGTGCAGAAGGCGGGACTCGGCCTCCGCGACCGTCGGGCGACGGCCGGCCGGGACCCACCACAGGGCCGTCATCGCCTCCGCGACCTTCTCGAACCACTCGCGGCGCCGGGCCAGCATCTCGCGGTGCTGCCCCTGGTACATGAAGGCCGTCAGGGCGTCGGTGTCCCGCCACACCGTCAGGTTGATGATCAGCCAGTCGTCGCCGAAGACCTTGATGTCGGTCGCGTCGCCCCCCTCGGACTGCAGACGCCAGACGTAGCCGTCGGCTGCCTCCGCGGAGGCGTTGACCGGGTCGAGCGCGTCGACGAAGTCCTTCAACTCCGGTGAATCCAGCGGGAACTTGAGGCGGGAGATATTGACCTGGGCGAGTTCGTGAGCGACGGCTGAAGTCATGTACCGAACGGTAGGTCGGTCCTCCGTCGGAAGTACAGACCCCGTCTCACCACGTGAACAGACCCCGCTGCCCTACGAGTTGAGCACCGCCTCCATCACCGCCCGGGCGATCGGCGCCGCGTCCCCGCCCCCGCTGATCTCGCCCCGGTCCGCCTCCGCGTCCTCCACCACCACGGCGACCGCGACCTTCGGTTCCATGTCCCGCTCGCCCTGCGCCCAGGAGATGAACCAGGCGTACGGCGTCCCGGAGTTGCCGATCCCGTGCTGCGCGGTGCCGGTCTTGCCCCCGACTGTCGCGCCGGGGATCGCGGCGTTGGTGCCGGTGCCCTCTCGCACCACGTCCTCCATCAGCTCCTTCAGACGTACCGCGGTCGACGGGTACATCGCCTGCCGTACCGGCCGGGAGCCGGACGTCGCCACGGTGGCGCCGCCCGAGCGGGTCGTACGTTCCACCAGATACGGCGGCCGCACCTGACCCCCATTGGCGACAGCCGCCGACACCATCGCCATCTGCAGCGGTGTGGCCCGCGTGTTGTACTGCCCGATCGACGACAGCGCGAGCTGCGCCTTGTCGACGGAGACGTCGAAGGTGCTCTCGGCGACGGAGAACGGGATGCCGAGCCCCTGGTCGTTGAAGCCGAACCCCGCCGCCGTGGCCGCCATGTCCGCCACCCCGACCCGCACCCCCAGCTTGGCGAACACCGTGTTGCACGACCACACGAAGGCCGCGTGCACCGAGGCGTCCTCGCAGCCCGTCGCCTCGTTCACCAGCGAGGTCGAGGTGCCCGGCAGACGGTAGGGGTCCGGCGAGCGGGTCGGCTTCTCCACGTCCGTCACCACCCCCGCGTCCAGCGCGGCCGCCGCGGTCACCACCTTGAAGGTCGAACCCGGCGGATAGGTCTGCCGGATCGCCCGGTTGAGCATCGGCTTGTCCGGGTCCTCGTTCAGCCCCGCCCAGGACCGCTCCACGGCCGCGCCGTTCCCGGACAGCACTCCGGGGTCGTACGACGGGCTCGACACCAGCGCCAGAATCCGCCCGCTCGACGGCTCGACGGCCGCCACCGCGCCCTTCCGTCCGGCGAGCCCCGCGTAAGCGGCCTCCTGGGCGGCCCCGTTGATCGTGGTGACCACGTGCCCGCCGGGGCTCTGGGCGCGGGTGAAGTCGTTCCACAGCGGGAACCCCGAGAGCATCGGGTCGGTCCCGGACAGGATGCCGTCCTCGGTGTGCTCCAGGAACGTCGTGCCGTAGATCTGCGAGGCGAACCCGGTGACCGGCGCGTACAACGGGCCCTTCGGATACGTCCGTTCGAAGCGCAGCCGCCCGTCCGTGTCCTGGGAACCGGTGACCGGCTCTCCGTCGACCAGGATGTCGCCGCGCGGCTGGCCGTAACGGGCGATGGTGGAGCGGCGGTTGGCGGGGTTGTCGTCGTAGGACCGGGCCTCGAAGACCTGGACGCGGGTGGCGTTGACGAGCAGCGCCGCGAGCAGCAGGGCGCAGAAGCAGGCCGCGTGCCGGATGTAGCGGGTCATGTGCCGGGTCCTGTCCCGGGTCATGCGGCTTCCTCCCCGTCGTACTGGCTGCGGGCCGAGTCGCTCACCCGGATCAGCAGCGCCACGATCGCCCAGTTGGTGACGACCGACGAGCCGCCCTGCGCCAGGAACGGCATCGCCATCCCGGTCAGCGGGATCAGCCCGGTCACCCCGCCGGCGATGACGAACACCTGCAACGCCACGATCGAGGCGAGCCCGACGGCGAGCAGCCGCCCGAAGGGATCGCGCAACGCCAGCCCGGCCCGGATCCCGCGCTCCACCAGCAGGGCGTAGAGCAGGAAGATCGCCGACAGTCCGGCAAGCCCCAACTCCTCGCCCGCCGTGGCCAGGATGAAGTCCGACTTCGCCGCGAACCCGATGAGGATCGAGTGGCCGAGCCCCAGCCCGGTGCCGAGCATGCCGCCGGCGGCGAAGGCGAACAGGGACTGCGCGAGCTGGTTCGGACCCTGGCCGGCCTCGATCGAGGCGAACGGATGCAGCCAGTCCTCGACCCTGCTGTGCACATGCGGCTCCAGCCAGCCGACGGCGACCGCGCCGAAGGAGGCCAGCAGCAGGCCCACGGCGATCCAGCCGGTGCGCCCGGTGGCGACGTAGAGCAGGACCACGAACAGTCCGAAGAACAGCAGCGAGGTCCCCAGGTCCCGCTCCAGCACCAGCACGCACACGCTCAGCAGCCAGATCGCCACGATCGGCCCGAGCACCCGCCCGGTCGGCAGCTGGAGCCGCCACACCCGGCGCCCCGTGTACGCGAGCGCGTTGCGGTTGGCGGCGAGGTAGGCCGCGAAGAAGACCGCGAGCAGCACCTTCGCGAACTCGCCCGGCTGGATGGAGAATCCGGCGATCCGGATCCAGATCCGGGCCCCGTTCACGGAGGGGAAGAAGATCGGCAGGGTGAGCAGCACGAGGGCGGCCGCCACGCAGACGTACGCGTACCGCTGGAGCACGCGATAGTCGCGGAGCAGCAGCACGGTCACGATGAACAGGGCGACGCCGACCGTGGACCACACGAGTTGGGTGGGGGCCGCCCGGTCGCCGGGCGTCTCCAGGTCGAGCCGGTAGATGAGGACCAGGCCGAGCCCGTTGAGCAGGACGCCGATCGGCAGAAGCAGCGGATCGGCGTACGGCGCCCGGTAACGCACCACGAGATGCGCGACCAGCGCCAGCACACCGAGCCCGGCGCCGTAGCCGGCGGCGCCGGGCGGGACGGCGCCGTAGGTGGCGAGGCCGACAGCGCAGTAGCCGTACACGGAGAGCAGTACGGCGACGACGATGAGGGCGAGTTCGATGCCACGGCGCCGGGGGAGACGTACAGCGGGAGCGGGGGGATCCGCTTGAGCCACGGTGGTTCCGGCCTTGGTCATGTCCGGAACTTACCCAAATGGTGCAGGTTGTCTTCCTAGCCTCAGCACCAGCGTGGCGCGGCCCCGATGTTGTCGATGTACCGGGCGGCGCCCCAGGCCCAGGTGCCGTCCGTGAGGAGGTACCAGAGGTGGTTGCCGTCGACGTTCTGACCGCCGGTCTTGCAGAAGATGGAGACGATCTCGCCCCGGTAGGCGTAGCGGATCACCTGGGACCCGGTCGTCGGCTTGCTGCGCAGCCGCAGCGTACTGGCCGTCACGACGCCCTTGTAGAGACGCTGGTTGCTCTGGTGGTGCTGACCCCAGTCACCACGGGAGCCGCTCTGGGAGTCACTCTGGGAGTTGCTCTGGGACTCGCCTTGAGAGCCACCCCAGTCATCGTTCGCGACGGCGGGGCTGACGGCGGCCGCGGCGACAAGGGCGCCGGCGACGACGGTTATGGAGAGGCGGGAACGCAGGGACATGGGGGAGACCTCCACGTATGGGGCGAAGCTGACTATTCGCCACATTAGGAGGAGCGTCCGAGGGGCGCCTTTCAGGCTGGGCCATAGGAGAACCCCCAGGAGCGCGGGGCTGTATCCGATATGCGGCTCCGCCGCGTGGGCGCGACCAGCCACACACAACCGCCAGACCGCCAACTACCGCAGCACCAACGTCGCAACCGCCCCACCACCACCCGCATTCGCAAACGAAAGCCGCGCCCCCAACACCTCCGCCTGCCCGAGCGCGATCGTCAACCCCAGCCCATGCCCCTTGGAACCCCCCTCCGTCCGAAACCGCTGCGGCCCGTGCTCGACCAGATACTCCGGAAACCCGTCCCCGTGATCACGAACGACCACGACCGGCCCGTCAACCGTCAGAGACACCGGCCCCCGCCCATGCCGATGCGCATTGGCCACCAGATTCCCCAGCACCCGCTCCAGCCGCCGCCGATCCGTCTCCACGGAAACATCCCGTACGACGACGACCTCGGTGTCCGTCCCGGACGCCCGCACCACCCGCTCGGCCAGCGCCCCCAACGGCTCGGTGTCCAGCTCCACCCGCTCCCGCCCGGTGTCCAGCCGCGAGATCTCCAGCAGATCCTCCGTCAGCGTCCGCAGCGCCCCCACCCGGTCCCGTACCAACTCCGTCGGCCGCCCCGGAGGCAGCAGCTCCGCCGCCGCGTGCAACCCGGTCAACGGCGTCCGCAGCTCATGCGCCACGTCCGCCGTGAACCGCTGCTCGCTCAGCAGCTTCCCCTGCAACGAGGCCGCCATGGAGTCCAGTGCCGCGGCGACCGCGGCGACCTCGTCCTGGGGGCGCGAGGGATCCTTCGTGCGGGGATCGTCGACCCGTGCGTCCAGGTCGCCCGCGCTGATCCGCCGGGCCACCCGCGCCGTGGCGTGCAGCCGCCGGGTCACCCGGGTCACCGCGAAGGCCCCCACCAGCAGCGTCGCCCCGATCGCCAGGGCCGAGGACCACAGGATCGACCGGTCGAGGGCGGCGATGGTGCGGGCCTGCTGGCGGTAGTCGACGCGGACCGCGAGGGCCCGGTTCCCGTCGGCGGGGCCGGCCGCCCACATCGTGGGATCGCCGTCCCGGGTGGCGACCATCGTGCCGCGGTCGCCCGCCACGGCCAGGTCCCGCAGGGAGCCCGGCAGTCCCGGCGGATCGACGCCCGCGAAGGGTCCGGGGGTGTCCCCGGCCTCGTACGCCGAGGTCGCGTCCTCGAGCCGCTGGAGCGCGAGGTCGCGGGCCTGGCCGACGGTCTGGTTGGTCACCGAGACATGCACGAGGACGCCGAGCAACGCGGCGAGCGCACAGCACATCACCGTGATGAACACGGCGGCCTTCACGGCGAGGGTGCCGGCCCACCGTGGGAGCGCGACCCTCACCGCGTGCTCACCGACGGGGACGGGCTCTTGCCGATGTGCAGCATCTCGTCGTGGGTCAGCAGCATGACGTGCTGCTCCGGATCCCAGGTCCACTGGAAGCGGTACTCGTAGTCCGCGAGGTCGGACGGCGCGTGGATGATCACCGAGCGCCCGGCCAGCTCGACCCCGCTCACGGCGTCGTCGTTGGCCATGACCTGGAGCAGCCGGCCGCCCTCGAAGGTGTAGACGCGCACCGCCGTCTGGTGGCCCGGAAGCAGCCGGAACCCCAGCGTCAGATCGTCGTGCCCGTCGCCGGTGAGGTCGCGGTAGTACGCCTTGAGCAGCGGGCACCGGTGGTCGGCCGGCTTCCTCCCGCAGTACGCCATGCGGCGGGCCGTCTCGCGGTACGGCGCCTTCGCACCGGAGTAGTCGTCGGGATGCTGGGCGATCTCCGCCTTCACGACGGCCACCGGATCCACCTCGCGGACGTCGTCGCCCGGCGCGGTGATGCCCTTCATGGCCTCGGACTCGCCGTCGTCGTAGTTCCAGGCGGGACTGGCGGCAGGGGTCAGATTCGGCCACAGCCGGGCCGGGCTGGTCGCGGTCGAGGTGGGGCCCGCGCCGTGCAGTCCGCCCGCGTCACCGCAGCCCGCGGCGGTGGCCAGCACCAGGGCTGCGGTGACAAGGGAACGGACGGGGCGTGGCACTGTGCTCCTGGCGGGACGGGCAGGCGGTGGGGTGATGACCGGCCCGTACACCTTATTCGTACGGAAGTCCTTTTTGCGCACCTGAGGGGCGGGGCGTGGGCCTACTCTGCCAGCTCCTCCAGCAGCCGCGCGGTCGGCAGCCCCGCCCGCAGATAGTCGACGAACAGGTCGTTGTGCAGCGCCCACGGCGAGCGGCGGGCCCGGACCGTCCGGATCGCCTCCTCCGCGGAGCGCCCGCTCCGGATCAGCGCGTGCGCGATGACCAGTCCCGAGCGGTTGTAGCCGTGATAACAGCGGACGAGGACCTTGCGGCCCTCGTCCAGTGCGTCGCTCGCGGCCTGCGCGAGGCGTATCACGCCCGCGAGCTGGGTTCCGTCCAGTGGCCCGTCGGGAATCGGCCAGACATGGTGTTCCACTCCCGGGTCGGGCCCGTGCCCCGGCAGCCTCAGCAAGGTCTGGACGAGATCGAACTCGTCCCGTACGACGGCGAATTCCAGTTGCCCCGAGTGCCCCCTGAACTCGTGCCCGCCCATCCACAGGCCGGGCACTATCTCGTTCCAGGGACTGTCCGGGGCCGGTACGTCGGGCTGCTTCCTGCGGGTACGCAACAACGCCTCCCCAACTCCCCCACCCAACTACTCCCAAAGGTAACCGCCTTCTTGCCCCTGGAGCACCCCGCCTGTTCCCATGGTCAAGGGGTGATGGTGCATGAGCGGACTGCGCGTCATACCGACCTGGCGCCACGGCCAGGAGCGGCTCTACGTGTGCCTGACGGACGGGCGCAACGTCGCCTGGTACGACCGTGAGGCGGCCCGGGTGAACCTGTTGAGCGAGGACCGCAGGGACGACGTACTCGAAGTCCTCGGGCCCTTCCTGACCGGCCCGGTGGCGGTGGGTCCGCCCCCGGTGCCGACACCGGCGGAGCTCGCCCGCCTTACCCTCCACCCGGACGACGACCTGGCGCCCAACCGCCCCGGCGAGGCCCTCCAGATCGCCCTCGACCGCGACCCGGGACCACCGCACCGGCTGCGCGCGGACCCGCGCCGCAGGGCACTGCTGGCCGAGCAGGCGGTGGGGGAGGCGCTGGACCGGCTGGACGGGGCGGGCTGGCACGTCCTGCACTCGGTCCCGTTCCCCGGCGGCGACCGCGTCCACCATCTGGCGATCGGTCCCGGCGGCCTCTTCGCGATCCATTCGGTGTACGCCCGCAAGCAACGGGTGACGGTCGCCGACCCCATGGTCACCCTGGGCCGCCGCGACGCCCACCCGCTGCTGCGCCGCGTCCGCGCCGACGCCGACCGCGCCTCGTACGCCCTGACCGCCGAGGTCCACCCCGTCCTCGCCCTCGTCGGCCCGGCGGACGTCCGGATCACCGCCCCGCCGAGGGAGGTCCGGATCATCGCGGACACGGAGGTGGAGAGCCTGGCCCGGCTCGGCGGGATGCTCAAGCCGGCGGACGTGGAGGCCCTGCACGCGATGGCACGCGACCGGCACACCTGGACGCGGGTGTGACCACGTCACCGGCCTGAGTCGATGACGGTCACCGGAGCGAGGGCAGCCGAGCGACGTCAGCGCTGTCGAAGAGCGGGGCGAGCAGGTCGCCGTGGTCCTGGAGGCGGGGTGCGATGTCCGTCGCGAGGAAGGCGAGTTGCCCGGGTGACCGGCACTCCTCGACCTCGTCCCAGGTGACGGGGGCGGAGACGGTGGGCTCCTGTCGGGCCCGCAGGGTGTAGGGCGTGGCGGTCGTCTTCCGGGCCGCGTTCTGGCTCCAGTCGACGAAGACCTTTCCGGGCCGCAGGCTCTTGGTCATCCGGTGCACGGCCAGGCGCGGGAGGGCGCGCTCGGCGGCGACGGCCAGTTCCTTGGCGTACTCGGTCACCCGATCGGACGGCGTGGGGTGCACGGCCGCCAGCAGATGCAGCCCCTTGGACCCGGACGTCTTGGCGTACGCCTCGATCCCGTCCTCGGCGAGCCGCTCCCGCAGCCAGAGCGCGACCTCGCAGCAGTCGACGACGGTGGCCGGGGGACCGGGGTCGAGATCGAAGACAATCCGGTCGGCGCGGTCGGGCCGCTGGATCGCCCACTGGTGCGTATGGAACTCCGTGACGAGGTTCGCGGCCCACATCAGGCTCGCCAGATCCTGGACCAGCACCATCCGCGCCGGCCCCTCCGACCTGGGCACCTCGGCCGTGGTGACCCAGTCGGGCGTACCCGGCGGCACGTTCTTGGCGAAGAACACCTGACCGTCGGGGCCGTCCGGATACCGCAGGAAGGACACCGGCCGGTCCCGCAGATGGGGGAGCAGGGCGTCGGCGGCGGTCGCGTAGTAGTGCAGCACCTCGCCCTTGGTGAACCCGGTCGCGGGATACAGCACCTTGTCCAGATTGCTGAGTGCGAGCCGGTGCCCGTCCACCTCGGTGATCGGCGTCATACGATGAGAATCCCACGGAATGGGTGGATAACACCCTAAAGGCCTTTATGTTCCGGAAAGGTGCTGATCGTGCGATCCATATGGAACGGCGCCATCTCGTTCGGCCTGGTCAGCATCCCCATCAAGCTGGTCAACGCCACCGAGAGCCACTCGATCTCCTTCCGTCAGATCCATCTGGAGGACGGCGGCCGCATCCGCTACCGCAAGGTCTGCGAGCTGGAGGAGAAGGAGGTCGGCTCGGCCGAGATCGGCAAGGGCTACGAGGACGCCGACGGCACGATCATCCCGATCACCGACGACGATCTCGCCCACCTCCCCCTCCCGACGGCCAAGACGATCGAGATCGTCGCCTTCGTACCGGCCGACCGGATCGACCCGCTCCAGATGGACGCGGCGTACTACCTCGCGGCGGGCGGCGCCCCGGCGGCGAAGCCGTACACACTGCTGCGGGAGGCGCTGAAGCGCAGCAACAAGGTCGCCATCGCCAAGTTCGCGCTACGGGGCCGGGAGCGCCTGGGCATGCTGCGGGTGGTGGAGGACGCGATCGCCATGCACGGGCTGCTGTGGCCGGACGAGGTCCGGGCCCCGCAGGGAGTCGCGCCCGACACCAGGGTCACGGTGAACGACAAGGAGCTGGACCTCGCGGACGCGCTGATGGACACCCTGGGCGAGATCGACCTGGACGACCTCCACGACGAGTACCGCGAGGCGCTGGAGGAGGTCGTCGCCGCCAAGGCGGCCGGCGAGACCGTGCCCGAGGCTGCGGAACCCGCGAAGGGCGGCAAGGTCCTCGACCTCATGGCCGCCCTGGAGAAGAGCGTCCGCGACGCGAAGGAGTCCCGGGGCGAGGAGCCCGCGGAGGTCCACCGCCTGCCCCAGCGCAAGTCGGCACGCGCCACGCCGAAGCAGGCGGGGGGCAAGAAGTCGACGGCGGCGACCGCGGCGGCCTCGGCGAAGAAGTCGACGGCGACGAAGAAGACGGCGTCAAGATCCACGGCGTCGAAGTCCACCGCATCGAAGTCCACGGCGTCGAGATCCACGGCATCGAAGTCCACGGCGTCGGCGAAGAAGACGACGGCGAAGAAGACGACACCCCGCAAGCGCTCGGCCTGAGTCGAGCCCCGCTGTCCCTTCCCGCACCCCGGCCCGGCGGTGCCTGCCGAACTATGCGAGCCCGAGCCGCCGCAGGGCCAGTACCGCGTTGTGCCCCCCGAACCCGAACGAGTTGCTGAGCGCCAGGTCGCCGTCGGCCGGCAACTCCCGCGGCTCCCCGAGCACCACATCCAGCCCGACCGCGTCGTCGACCTCCCGGCACCCCACGGTCGGCGGCACCACCCCGTGATGCAACGTCAGCACGGCGGCGATCGCCTCGACCCCGCCCGCGGCCCCCTGCAGATGCCCGAGGTGCCCCTTCAACGCGGTCACCGGCACCGACCGCCGCCCCAGCACGGCCCGCAGAGCGCCCGCCTCGGCAAGGTCCCCCTCCACGGTCGCCGTCGCGTGCGCGTTCACATGGACGACGTCCACCACATACCCACCCGCGTCCCGCACCGCCCGCCGCACGGCCAGCGCGACCCCGCTCCCGGACGGATCGGGCGCGGCCATGTGATGCGCGTCGGCGGAGAGCCCCCATCCGGCGGCCTCGCAGTAGATCCGCGCACCCCGGGCCCGGGCGTGCTCCTCGGCCTCGAGTACGAGCACCCCCGCGCCCTCCCCGTTCACGAACCCGTCCCGGTCCTTGGCGAACGGCCGCGAGGGTGACCCGTCGGCCAACCCCGCCTGGGACAGGGCCCGCATGGAGGCGAACGAGGCCATGATCGCCGGCGTGACGACAGCTTCGGCGCCACCCGCGAGAGCGAGGTCGACCCGGCCGTACCGTATGCGGTCGATGGCCTGCCCGATCGCCTCGGTCCCGGAGGCGCAGGCGCTGGTGACGGTCCGTGCCTCGCCGGTGATGTGCAGGTCGAGGGAGACCTGGGAGGCGGCCTGTGAGGGCACGGTCATGGGTGTGGTGAGGGGTGAGACCCCACGCGGCCCCTTGTCCCGCAGCTTCCGGTCCCCGCCCACGAGCACGGACGCGTCCCCGAGAATCGCCCCGAGGCTCACCCCCACCCGAGCCGGGTCGAGCCCGCTCTCGACCGTCCCGCCCTCCACGAACCCGGCATCTCCCCAGGCCTCCCGCGCGGCCAGCACGGCGAACTGGGCGGCACGGTTCATCCGCCGGGCGGCGGCGCGGGGCAGCAGCGTGAGGGGATCGACGGGCACGGTCCCGGCCACCCGCACCGGCAGCTCACGGAACTCCTCGTCGTCCAACTCCCGTATCCCGTGCCGCCCGTCGAGCAGCCCACGCCACAGCTCGTCGACCCCGACACCGAGCGGAGTGACGGCCCCGAGCCCGGTGACGACGACCCGCCGGGGTCCGGAGGCGGCGGCCTCACGCACAGGCCGAGGGTGATGCCGTACGACGAACCCCTCCCGGTCCGCGTCGGCGGCCCACCGCCGCACGTCACGGTCGGAGGCGGGCGCGTCTGCGCAGTGGTCGAGATCCCGGTGCCAGACCCCCCACCGCCGTACGAAGGTCACCTCGACGGCACCCGGATCGACGGCCCGCAGGGACCCCACGCGGTCCCCGTCCCGGAACTCGACGTCGTCGAGAGGGGGCGTGGAGAGCCGGGGCACCCCGGCGACATCCATCCGTCGGCACGCGACGGTCACCGGCCGCTCCCGCCCGAGCACCTCGTCCCGGTCCACCCCGCCCAACGGCGGCCGCAACGTCAGCCGGATCGTCTCCGGCGACTCGGGCAGCGTGTGCGTGACGACGTACCACCGAGGCGCCTCGACATCCTCCGGCGCCAGGGCGACGAGATCCCCTGGGATGACCTCGGCGGCGCTAACGGGGTGGGGATTTATCGGTACTTGCGGATTCTCGGACGATTTGGACATATCCGTACATGCTTCCTGTGGTCCGAACTGCCTTGCGGCAGGCCGTCCCGAGTGAACTGGACGAAAGCCGGAAAGGCCATAGTTGAAAGGGAAACATGCCCGCTTTCTTGCCCTCCGCAAACAAGGCCCGAAACGGACACACCGTCAACTCACCTCGGCCGGAGCAGAGTTGCCGACCGCAGCTACGGATGATCTGTGTGGAAGGTCACGGTCGCACACGAACCGATCATCACCCGGCACCGGCGAAACGAGCGAGAGACGCGACCGCGAACGCCGACCCGAGCCGCAGCGTCCGTCGCCGCCGCGCAACGTCGTCGGATCGTGAGATCTCGGCCGCGCACTGTCGGTCGTCAGTTGCGGGGCGCACCTTCCGCGTTGTGCGCAGTTTCAACAATGGGTGCCCGCACCAGGCGTTGCGTCCGATTCCCCTCTTCGCACGGGGGCCCGGGCTGCCGACCCTCGCGGTATGGCGGCTTTGGACGAGGGACCACGCAGGCTGGAACGCGGGCGGTCACGCTGCCCCTACTGCGGCTTGCCGGCCGAACGCGTGGCGACACTGGAGTACGACTGGGTGCTGCTCGAGCCGGACATGGAGCCGTTGGCCCACACCGTGCCGGCGGAACACCGATGGATCGAACTGTCCGACGGGCGGGTGACGGTCTACGGCGTCTGTCCGCCGGACCCCTTCCAACGGTGCCGCATCGAACACCGACTGGCCTGCTCGGCCCAACCTCTCCCCGACCTCTGGCCATGGCTGACAAGCCTGCGAAACGAAAACACACGCCGAGCGGACCGCCAGCAGCCTTCAGACCCACCCCCACCCCCGGAGACACTGCCGGACGCCGGGTGAGAACTCCTCGACCACGCCTCGACCCATGGAGCCCCAGGGCGCCTACGCATACGCGAAGACCCCGCACTCAGCATTGCTGCTGTTTACGGGGTCTCTGGGCACCTCATACAGGGTGCCCCCGGCAGGATTCGAACCTGCGCACACGGCTCCGGAGGGCCCTTCAGTGCACGGGTAACGTGCTGGTCAGAGGCTCTATTGCGTCAAGTTGCCGGGAATCTGTCCACAAATAGTCCAGCGTCCGGAGTCTTCCGTCCGAGCTCTCACCAGGGTCGATGCACCGCCGACGGAAGCGTGCGTGATCTGATGTTGCTGGCTCAACCTCGCTGAGCGCCCGTTCTGCGCCCTTGCGGCAAGCCTCATTGCAGGTCACCGTCAGTTCTCGTAGTTGCCTCTGACAGTGCCACGAGTGCGAGGGGGAACAGGGATGGCGGAGCGCAGCACAAGCGAGTCATGGTCGCAGGGCGTCTTTGGTGAACTGGCTGCACCGTTGTCGAAACTGATCCCAGAGTGCATTGTCAGGGCCCACGAACGGGCGCGGGACGGCCACCGGGGAGTGGGAACACAGACTCTGGAAGCGTACGGTCACGGTCTTCACGCTTCCCAATACGAGGAGCTGGCGGCCGGGCTCGCTGACCTTTCAGGCGCTACTGCGGTACGTCTGCAAGCGCGCACAGTGATGGTTGTTGCTGGCCAGGTGCTGTACCCCATCCGCTACGCCAAGCGAGATGTACCGGTCACGGTGACCCGTCTTCGCCGTGCGGTCGGCCTTCGAGCCGATTTGATCCGCCGCCACGGTCCGGAGCCTCTGCAGGGGGAGTTGGATCTAGGGCTTGAGGAGCTGCAAGAACAGGAGTTCCACAAAGACTTGAGCCAGCTAGACCCCGATGCCGGGCTGGTTCTCCTGGCTTACGCATGCGCCATGGGTACGGGGGTCATGCGCCTTGAATGGGGAGATGCAGAGCTGCGCCGCGGTGACCGACACCTACTGTGGCATCACCATGAGCCGCTCGACCTGCCCGATGCACGCCGATCTGCCTAGCAGCGTCACCGCTGAGCGTTTAGGGCTCCGACCTGCCGCGCTGTCCAGGCCGGAATTGTCGGCATCCAACTCGACCGCGGCATCCCAGAGCGGCGCGCTTCACTGATCCGTGAAACTCGGCGCGCAACTGGTCGAGTGAAGGCGGACCTAGGAACGAATCTGGCATGAAGGGCGGGCCAATGTGCGTGATGTGATCTAACGTCTGCCATGCCACTTATCTAAATGTGCTTTGCGGCGAATTCGTTAGACAGCTGTGCTGGTGTGAGTGATGTTTGCTCTGCGAGGCGATGGGCCAGACCCAATCGATCATGTGTTCGAGTGGTGAGCTTCAATCGCAAGGTGTCGCTACGGAGGGTTAAAATTCACCCAGGGGATGTAACTCAACGTGCTTCTGTCGGGGCGGCCTGAAGTCGACGCGAGCGATGACGGCGGCGGCGATGTGAAGTAGTGTGTGAAGTATGATGACGCGCCAGCTCCGAACACCCTTTGGCGATGAGCCATGCGAGGATGTGCCCCTGAGTGAGGCTCCGTTGGCGCGCGTCCTCGCGCAGCTGCGTTTTGAGCCGCTGGCTGCCTTGGAGTCTTCCAATACTGCCACCCTTTTCGGTGCCGAGATTGGCAGCAAGTATCCATATATTGAGAAGGCTTCGCAGTTCAACATGCTGATCAGCCCTGGTCAGGTGTCCCCTCAGGTGGGCCAAAATCCGGTGTGGCGTTTCCGTTCACCGGACAAAAAGACAGTGGTTTCCCTGGCGAATGGGTCAATCTCGCTAGAGACAACCGCGTATCCCGGGCGTACGAGTTTCTGCGCTGATCTGTCTGATCTTGCTGCGGCACTCAAGAAGGTCGCGTTCGTTCCTGCCTATGATCGCATCGGATATCGCTACACAAATAGGGTTACCGGCGATGAGGTGCTGGAGGGTCTTCCTGGCCTGATTCGCTCGGAGATTCTGGGTGTCTCTGGTTCTACTTTTGGGGGCAGTGCGAAGTTGCAGCACTGTTTGGCGCAAGCAAGTTTTCTCGTGGATGAAAATCACGGGCTCCTGGCGCAGTGGGGTGAGATGCCCCCTGGGGGAACGTTTGATCCCACTTTGTCGGCCGTGCAAGAGCACTCATGGATTCTTGATCTAGATTCCTACTTTCAAAGTGCTGCGGTTAGCTCGGAACCGGAGGACGTGAAGCTTTACGCAGAACGTTTGTCCACGTCTGCGTACCGCTTCTTTCGCTGGGTCGTGACTGATGAGTTCCTGGCTCGCTATGGGGGAGATGTGCGATGACAGGTTTGATGAGTGAATATCAGGGCAATGCCATTGCGCAAGTACTCACCGACTCGGCAGCTTCTCCGGCGAGAGTCATGCAATTTGATATTCTAAAGAACCCCGGCCCGCGCGTCTGGATTGCAGGTTTCGCATGCGCAGCGACGATTGCTACATCGACTTTTGTCGGCTCTTCAGTAGCTGAAGCGCTGTCGCTTTCTGAACAGACTACGTCTCCTGCTTTCGCCAGCCCGGAAGAGGAGTCGATTACTGCCGAGCAGAGAACCAGCGAAGTCGAAGTGGTTCCTCTGAGTGCAGAAGAACTGGTTAAGTTGATCCACGATGAGAGCGGCTTGACGTGGGAACAGCTCAGCCGTGTATTGGGGGTGAGTCGGCGCTCCGTGCATCTTTGGGCATCGGGCGGACGTGTAAACGCTCGACACGGTGAGATGCTGGTCCGCCTCGCCGAGATCATCAAGGCGGCTCCTGTCGTTGACCCCTCGCGTGTCCGAGCGTGGTTGTTTGCCTCACGCCCCGGTGAGGGGAGTCCCTTGGAGATCTTCCAAGAGCAGTACAGGAAGCGCGGTGCGCCTGTACAAGGTGTTGGATATACTCCGGCGCAGCTGCTCAGTAACGAAGCTGAGTGACTCACGGGGCGAGGGAGCAAGTGAGTGCGTCTTCTTTCAAAGTCAGCCTTGCTGGGCCGCTTGAGGGGGATGCGCAGACGGCGAGTGGCCGTTGCTGACTGGACTGAACGCATCAAGGAATACCGACAAGGCGACGTGATCAACGTCGAGAGCATCTCCCTAATGACAGGGCGGGGGGATGTGGAATGGGTTCCTACTCCGCTTGGTGCGGCTGTAATTACCCAGACTTGTGATCTCGTTCTGCCGGATAGGCCGACGGCGCACCTAGTACCCGTCGTCGAGCTTAGCGCTAATGAAGCCAAGGCCAACCGAACCGGTAGGCGCCCCCATCTTGTCCCTCTCCCGGAATTGGGCGACACTTTCTTCGCGGACTTGACTTATATCGGGACGGTAGGCAAGTCGGTAGTGGTTAGTTCGACACGTCGCCCTGGTGTCACAGATATTGACGACGTGCGTAAGTTTGGCCAACGAGTCGGCCGGCGGTTTAGTAGATTTGCTTTTCCTGACGAAGTTGTACCGTGGATTCGTCCGCTCCAATCCATTGTGGAGAGCAGGGCAGGTAAGGGGACGAGCCCGTTGGGGTGGGCTTTGGAAAGAGTGGCCTCGCTTCGACTTGAGTGCGATGGGGAGTGGAAAGAGGGCCCGTACTCTCTGACGCTTTGTGTGGTCACGGAGCCAGGTGTGCTTCCGCCTTTCCCTCCAGATGAGATCCCTGGTTGCCCTAAGTCCTTGCATCAGTGGCTTTATGGGTCTTCCGGTGATTCTCTTCTCCGTAAGTCGAGTGAGATAGCCCAGCGGCTTTATGGCGGAGGAAAGGCCTCCCTTGACGCTGTGGAACGTTACTGGCTTTGGAGTGCTCTAGCTGATTCCTGGGCTGCTATGTGCATTGCGCCGCCCCAGGCCGAGGTGGATGTTCTTTCGGCAGTTGAGGGCGGATACATTAATTCGGATATTATTTCAAGTGAAGATTTCCCTTTCGAGAGGTATAGGCATTCTGAGGAAATTGACCTTGATCACCTCTCATCCCCATTGCCAATCTAAGGGATTCCTTAGGAGCAGATTGGTAACAAGGTCGGTGGAGTGACTTTGGCCGGGAGCTGCTTTGGCGCGAGTGATCATGGCCCCGTAAGCTCATGGCGAGTCGGGCAGTCTGTGGACCTGCCCGTTAAAGCACGACGTTGGGGCCATGATCTTCGAGGCTCGCGCCAAAGTGGCTGGCTAAAGTCGTGGAGCCGACCGCCCCAGCCACGGGGCAACGGCCCCGGTAGCGAGGTAGCCCGCGGGGAACCGCCGCCGCGATCCGGCCTTCTCGGTAACACAAAGCGTCGTTGACCTGGTGTGCGGCAATCCCCTGTACCTGATGACCCCGGTGCTTGGTTCTTGGCCGCTGCTGGTGGCGACGGGCGGGCGACGGTGCGCGGCCGGTGGCGGAGACATAGAGGCGGCGCGGCGGCGACCGACCGGCGCCGCCGCGCGTGCGCGGCCCTCGGTCCCCTGGGATCGATCCCGACTTCGTTGGGCGGCTCGGGTCTTATGGTCTTGATGGGGTGTCTCGTGCTCGTGCGCCTTGTGGGTCCTGCGGGTGCTGATGGGTCTTCCATCCCTAGGCCGGATCGCGGCGGCGGTTCCCCGCGGGCGTGCCCTGCGTTACCGGAGCAAGAGCCCCAGGTCATAGGGCGGTTGGTGTTCGCGGCCGGTGCATGGCGGCCGCGAGCGCAGCGAGCCTTGATGAAGTAGGGAAACTCTTACCGCGCCAAGATTCGGAACGACTGGTGCCGGGCTGTCGGCCAAGCGTCCGACTCGGCTACGGTGCCGTTCATGCCTTCTGTACTGGACACGCCCCAGGGCGCGGCCGAACTGGCCGAGTCCCTGTTGCCCCCGCTCGGGAACCGCTGGCTGCACACTCAGGCCGTTGCGGCTCGTGCTCGTGAGGTATCCGCGGCTGTGTCCGAAGAGGAACGCGAGCTGCTCGTTGCTGCTGCTTGGCTGCACGACATCGGCTACGCCCCGGAGCTGCGTGAGACGGGGTTTCATCCCCTCGACGGTGCTCGCCACTTGGAACGGCTTGGAGCGCCGTCAAGGCTCGTGCGGCTGGTTGCTCATCACTCCGGAGCCGTGTACGAGGCGGAACAGCGTGGCCTCACAGACGAGCTGGCGGTGTATGAGCGGGAGGATTCCCCGGTAGCGGATGCGCTTGTCTGTGCCGACATGACGACTGGTCCAGCCGGGCAGTCCTTCGACTTCGATCAGCGCATTGACGAGATCCTGGAGCGCTACGAGCCGGGCAGTGAGGTGCACAGCGCAATCAGCAAAGCGCGGCCTTACCTCGGTGCTGCTGTCGAGCGGACGCGCGCCCGTCTGGCTGATCAGCCGATGTAGGGCTTCGGTCGGTTGGCCAAGCCGTGGTCAATCCGCATACGCATGGATGGGTGAATGTTCAGCGCGTCCAGCTGGCTCGGTGGGACGAACGCTACTTCCTTGCTCTCGCTGCTGGTCCGCAACTCTCCGCCGACGATGCGTGCCGTGAAGCAGATCGAGAACTGTTGGCGGACCTCGCCGTCGTCGTACGCCAGCACGTGAGCGGGGTTGGTGTAGAGGCCGACCAGATCGGTCACCTCGACGTCGAACCCGGTCTCCTCTTTGGTCTCCCGTACGGCCGCATCGGCGGCTGACTCGCCGAGGTCGACTCCGCCGCCGGGCAGAGCCCACAGGTTGTTGTCGGTCTTGTGGATCAGTAGCACTTCCCCGGCGTCGTTGAGGGCCACGGCGGTCACGGAGGGGACGATGCTGTTCGCTTTCGGAGCGTTCGGATCGTTGAAGTAGTCGACTCGGGCCATGCCTCCAGCGTCGCACGTTCGGCTACCGAACCGAGTCGGCCGGGGACCGGGTGCCGGTTCTGCCGGCGCCCGCAGCCCCGGCACCCAAGTGTGTCGCTGCCTACGCTGGTCGACCGCGCTCCCACGCGTAGTCGAAGCTCCGCATGTAGTGCCGGAACGTCCGGGCTCCGGGGATGTAGCGGAAGTGCAGAACTGGGTTCTGCCCGGCTGGTGCTCCGAGGACGTGAGGGTTCACCAACACGTCTTCGTCGAATCGGTAGATCGAGTTGTACAGAATTGTGTCGTGCAACCTGATCTCGATGCCGGGTGTCGTAGCCGCCGGTTCGAGGTATCGCCGTGTGATCCGCGCTCGTGCGGCTAGGCCGTCGCCTATGCCCTCTTCTTCGCCACGCTGGCGAACCATCTCGGATTCGGGGTCGCCCAACAGGACCCGCACCTGTGTTCCGGCCTTCGCCTTGTCGGCCAACTGGTAGGGAAGATCAGGGAAGCCGTCGAAAAGGAACGTCCCGCCGTAAACGAGGATGTCTACCTGATCCTTCGACTTCTCGATCAGCGACGACCACAGGGACGTGGGGACAGCGCCCCGGTGGGGGTAGTACGTGATCAGCTCGGATGAGCTTGCCGACTCGGCCTGCTTCTCAACGGTCGGCCAGAGGTAGACCTCGTCGACACCAAGGAAGCTCGCAGCCTTCCAGCGGTGTCCGCGGTGCGGGGTCCGGGCGGTAGTGATCCAGCGTTCCACGCTCTTCGGGTCCACTCCGACATGCTGCGCCAGAGACTGGATGGTCTCGCCCTTCGCTGAAATCGCCGCGCGCAGACGCTCGTTCGCCATGACGGGCCCTCTCTTGGGACGTCTCAGGGACGTTTTGACGATAGCTCAGACGTCCTCAAACGTCCATACGGGCCGTGATGCGTCCATCGCCCTTCGGGGTCTCCTGATCTCACCGACGAAACAGTCGGCGCCAACTCCCCGCTAGATCAGGAGAACAGACCATGCGTCAGATTCCCGTCGACACCACCGGTGCGATCGTGATGGTCGCCAAGAGTCCGCAGCCGAAGGTCAAGGACCGTCGTACCGGCGAGATCGCCACCGACGCTGAGACCGGTGCCACGCTGATGACCGTGGACGTGATGTTCGCGGCCAATGACGAGGTTGAGATCCTCTCCCTCACCGTCCCGGAGCCGGGCATCACCGGTGAGCTGGCCATGGGTACCCCTGTGGCGCTGACCGGGGTGATCGCGCGGCCGTGGGAGAACGAGTTCAACGGCCAGAAGCGGCACGGGATCGCGTTCCGTGCGGTCGCCGTCACCTCGCTCGCCGCCGCTGCGTCGAAGCCGAAGGCGGCCTGAACCATGGGGGAGCTGTTAGGGATCGTGCTCGCGGTCCTGGTCGGGCTGGCGCTGCTGCTTCGGTGGCGCCGTCCGGTCTGGTACTGGCTGAGCTTCGGCGTCACCCTCGCCATGTTGCGGGTGCGGTTCCGCTACGCCACCACCATGGAGGCCTGCCGCCTGACCATGCCCGCTTCGCGGATGCGTCGCGCGGTGGCCCGCTGGGCAGGCAAGCCGGTTCCACCGCAGCGGGTGCCGCGCCTGTTGTGGATCAGGCCGACCCGGACCGGTGTCCGGCTGCGGATCAGGCTGTGGCCGGGGCAGGACGCGTTCGAGTTCTCCGCTGCATCTGATCGGCTGCGGCACTCCTTCGCCGTCCATCAGGTCACCTCGCGTGAGATAAAGCCGGGTGTCATCGAACTGACCCTGACCGGCTACGACGTCCTCAAGCGGGTGCAGATGCCCGCCACCGTTGAGCGCGATGTGCTGAAGATCCCGGTCGCCCTGGTCGAGGACGGCACAGTCCATTACCGGGACTACCGGGAGGTTCCGCACTCGGTCACGGTCGGCGCCACGATGTCCGGCAAGTCCGTCACGCAGCGCACCGTGATCAAAGAACTCGCTGCCCAGCACGTCGCGTTGGTCGGCATCGACTGCAAGAAGATCGAGCTCGGGCCGTTCGCCCGCCGGTTCTCCGCGCTGGCCGACAACCCGGATGACGCGATGGAGTTACTCGAAGCACTCGTTGCCCGGATGGAGGGCATCTACGACGTGATCCGCATCGAGCAGCGGATCAGCGCCGACACCCCCGATGGGGAGATCGCCGCGAACATCTGGGACCTGCCCGTACACCTGCGGCCGGTGCCGATCGTGGTCACGATCGATGAGATCGCCGAACTCACCCTGAGCACAAAGAAGAACGACCCGCGCCGCGACCGGATCGTCAAAGCCCTGGTCCGCCTCGCCCAGCTCGGCCGGGCTGCGGGGATCTTCCTGGACATCTACGGCCAGCGCTTCGGCTCCGAACTCGGCGACGGGATCACCATGCTCCGTGCGCAATTGACCGGCCGGATGGTGCACCGCGTCAACGACGAGTCCACCGCGAAGATGGCCTTCGGGGACATCTCCCCGCACGCGGTCTTCGCGGCCACGCAGATCCCCAACGACCGGCGCGGCATGGCGATCGTCGGCTACTCGACCGGCGAGTGGGTGCGCATCCGTACCCCGCACACCTCGATGCGGCGGGCCGTGTCCGCCTGCAACCGGCATGCGGACCTGACCCCGGACCTGCCGGAGCTGGCGCGCTTCCGCCCGCTGCTCGATCACGCGCCCATCGAGGCGCCCGCGGTGGCCCAAGCCGCCTGAACCCATCCCGTTCCACGGTCGGCGTGACCGCCTCGCGCCAAGTCCCTACCCGATCCATGCCTGATGGAAGGGAGATCGCTTCCCATGTGCCCGCACTGCGAGGACTTCGCCCGCACCGTCGAGATGCTCGCCGCCCTGGCCCTCTACTCCCACGTTGACGGCGCGGACATCGCCTTCATCGACGCCATGGGCCCGTCGCTGGCCGCATCCCTGCCCGCGCCGCCGCCCGGCACCCTCCCGCCCGGCTACAACCCGGACGACGGCCCCCAGTACCCCGGACAAGGGTGATGGCCGTGGCCACCGCGAGGAAGCCCGTCCGTCGCCGGACCGTCAAGCCGGAGCCGGTCAAGTGCACGCCGTGCGGCGGCACCGGGGAGGTCTCCCGCCCTGTCCGTGTCGGCCGCAAGGGCCGTGTCGTGGGCCAACAGACCGGGATGTGCCTGGCCTGCTTCGGCTCCGGCGAAGCCACCACCGACTGAACCGCCGGGGCTGGGCGGCCGGACACCGATCCCCGCCCCGCCCCTGGCCCAACACCCCTGAAGGAGGTGAGGACATGACCCGCCAACTCCGCTTCGATGCCGTGCTCATCCAGGCCGTGATTGCCGGGGCGCTGTCCTTCGCCCACCTGCACGACCTCGCCGCCGCGGCCGGGCAATCCGGCTGGAAGGCCTGGGCCTACCCGGTCTCCGTCGACCTGCTGCTCGTCGCCGCCTGGCGCAGGCTGCGTACCGGCGGCTCGTCCCGCCTGGCCTGGTCCTGGTTCCTGATCGCCCTGGTCGCCTCGCTCGGCGCGAACGTCGCCACCGCCGGATTCCTCGACCTGGCCCACCCTCCGGCCTGGCTGCGCTTCGGCATCGCCGGATGGCCCGCGCTCGCCTTCCTCGGCGGCACTCTCCTCGCCCACGCACCCTCGCCTGACCCGGCCGGGGACCGGGTGCCGGTTCTGCCGGCGCCCGCAGCCCCGGCCCCCCAACCCGACATCCAGCCGGAGCAGGCACCGCAGAGCATCACGCCCGCCGCCGACGAAGACACCCCCGCACTGCCCGCCGCCGACCCGGCCCCGCCGGTTCCTGCGGCGCTGGTGGACCACGCGCGCAAGGTCGCCGACGACCACCACGCACGCACCGGTAGCCCGATCGACACCGACACCCTGCGCGCCCGCCTCGGCGTTCCCGCCCCCATGGCCGACGCGATCGCCGCCCAACTCACCTGAAATGAAAGGACGTTCACCCATGGGTCTCTACCAGATCTGGAACGAGCTGCACCGCGTCGGCACCACCCACATCGGCGGCGGACCCGACCGACGCACCGGCGAGATGAAGTACGTCGCCGCCTGCGAGTCCGAGGACTGCGGCTGGTCGTCCGCCTACGACACCTTCGAAGCCGCCTCCGTCGCCGCCCGCGGCCACGTCTGCCCCGTCCGCTGAAAGGAGATCGCGCGATGTCTATCCCGCTGTGGTTCTTCCTCGCCTGCCTTGGCTGGGTCGGCGTCAAGCTCATCCGCCCGCCCTGGTGGCTCGTCCTGGTCCTGCTGCTCGGCGGCTACCTCCTCGCCGACAGCGTCCTGGCCCCCGCCATCGACACCGCAACCAAGTAGAGAAGGGAGACCTCGTCATGATCCGTCCAAAGGTCCCGGTCAACCCGATGCCGACCAGCTACGCCGCAACGCCCGCCGTCGTCGAGCCGACCGCCGTCATCCCCAGCAGCCCGCACGCCGCGCCGCCCGCCCCGACCGCTCCGCCGTCCCGGCCGGTCGTGCAGCTCACCCCCGGCACGGTCGTCGCCACCGCCGGGATGGGCGTGGCCGTCGTGCTCGTCATCGGCGCGGTGCTCGTCTCGATGCTCCTCGCCGTCGCCATCACCGGCGCATCGGTCGCGATCTGTGCCGTGGTGATCCGCTCGATCCTCGCCAGCGACACCCGACGCTAACCGGCCCCCGGGCGGCCTCAACCGCCAAGCATCAGCCGCCCGGGCGCCTTCCCCAACCGATCCAATGAACCGGAAGGAACTCCCATCATGACCGGCCCCAACCTGGCCCCGCAGTCCCTCACACGGGTCTGCCCGAGCTGCCACGGCTTCGCCTCTGCCGCTGTCACCTCCGGCCTCAGCCGCGACCACCACGGCCACCTGCCCACGATCACCGTCGACTGCCCGGCCTGCCACGGCCACGGCACCGTTCCGGCTCGCGCCGTCCAGATGGCCGGGGGCCGCGCATGAGCGACACCGCGACCCTCGCGGGCCTGGACCCGGTCACCCTCGCCGACGCACTGCGGGTGGCCGGGCAACCGGGCTTCGAGCGCTGGCAAGAGCAGATCAAGCGGACCGGAGGCTGTGCCGACCCGATCCACCTGACCGGCTGGGTCTTGCACAAGGACAAGACCAGCGGTGAGGTCCTGCACCGCTACAGCACCGAACACGAACCCGGCGGACGGCTGCGTATCGCCTGCGGCAACCGGCGTGCCTCACGCTGCCCGGCCTGCGCCTGGACCTATGCGGGCGACACCTACCACCTCATCCGCGCAGGGCTCGCCGGAGATGACCGCCGGGACATCCCCGCCACCGTCCGCGACCACCCCCGGGTCTTCGCCACCCTCACCGCGCCGTCCTTCGGCCCGGTCCACAACCGGCCCGACCGCGGCGCCTGCCGCTGCGGGACACGACACGCTGGCGACGATCCCGCCCTCGGCTCCGCCCTCGACCCGGCGACCTACGACTACGCGGGCGCCGTGCTCTTCAACAACCACGCGGGCGGGCTGTGGATGCGCTTCACCAACCGGCTGCGCCGCGAGATCGCCGCCCGCGCCGGACTGACCCAACGCGAACTCGCCGACGCCTGCCGCATCTCCTACGGCAAGGTCGCCGAGTTCCAGAAGCGGGGCGCCGTCCACTTCCACGCCGTGATCCGCCTCGACGGACCAGACGGCCCCGACTCCCCGCCGCCCTCCTGGGCCACCACCGATCTGCTCACCGACGCGATCCGCGCCGCCGTCCGGCACACCTACACCAGCGTCAGCATCCCGCCCTCCGGCGACCAGCCCGCCCGCACCTTCCGATGGGGCCGACAGCTCGACATCCGCCCCGTCAAAGCCTTCGGGGACGGCTCAGAGCTGACCGAACGGGCCGTCGCCTCCTACGTCGCCAAGTACGCCACCAAAGCCGCCGAGAGCACCGACACCGTTGACCGCCGGATCGGCAACAAGGAAGCCCTGGACCTCCTCGACATCCCCGACCACCCCCGGCGACTCATCGCCGCCTGCCTGGACCTGCACGCGCTCTACCCGGACCGCAAGCTACGCGACTGGGCCCACATGCTCGGCTTCCGCGGCCACTTCAGCTCCAAGTCCCGCCGCTACTCCACCACCCTCGGCGCCCTCCGACAGACCCGCGCCGACTACCGCGCCGCCCAAGAACGCCAGACACGCGGCCTCGACGACATCGAGCCGGACACCGTCCTCGTCCTCGCCGACTGGCAATACACCGGACACGGCCACACCCCCGGCGAATCCGCCCTCGCCGCCACCATCGCCCGCGGCCTTCAGCTCAACCGCGAAACCGCCCGCGACGCATTGAAGGGGGAACCGGCGTGAAAGACGAGCTGATGACCGTTCCGGAGATCCTCGCCGAACTCAAGGGCATCTCACGCCGGACCTTCTACCGCTGGCGCGAACTGGGGCAGGCCCCGCAGGCATTCAAGCTGCCAAACGGTGAACTGAGGGTGTGGCGGAGCGACTTCACGGCATGGCTGAACAGCCGAGAAAGGGTGGCGGCGTGAAGTCGCTCGACGTGAAGGTCTGGGGTGTACGCAAGAGGAACACCAAAAAGCCGTCCTATGACATCCGGTGGATTGTCGCCGGGAACGTGTTCTCTGATCAGTTCCGTACCAAGGGACTTGCCGACAACTACCGTTCCAAGCTGCTCCGCGCCATGCGTGATGGCGAGGAATTCGACACGGTGACGGGGCTGCCGGATTCGATGGTCGAAAAGGCGCCTTCGATGACGTGGTACGCCTTCGCCCTGAAGTACCTCGCCATGAAGTGGCCGCATGCTGCGCCGAACACGCGCGATGGGGTCAACGAGTCGCTGACCGCGCTGACTGTGGCGCTCCTCGACGACCGCCCGGGACGACCGGCGGATGAGCTGCTGAGGAAGGCTCTCCGTAACTGGGCCTTCGTCCTGCCCGGTCCCGACGACTGTGAGTTGCCGACAGAGATTGCGAACACGCTGCACTGGGTGGCCAAGGCTTCGCGCCCGCTCTCGGACCTCGGGGACGCAGTGATCGGCCGGGCCGTGCTGGACTCGCTGAAGCTGAAGCTCGACGGGACAGCAGCTGCTGCAGAGACCGTACGGCGCAAGCGGCGAACGCTGGTCAATGCGATGCATTACGCGGTTGATCTCGGCGAATTCAAAGAGAACCCGATCACCTCGGTGCGCTGGAAGAAACCGAAGGTCGTCAAGGAAGTTGATCCGCGCGTGGTCGCGAACCCGGAGCAGGCTCGGTCTCTGCTGGTCGCAGTCTCCTACATCGGCGGCTATGGCCGGGCTCGCGGTCGTCGACTAGTCGGCCTTTTCGCCTGCATGTACTACGGCGCGTTCCGTCCGGCCGAAGCTGTCGGTCTCAAAGAGGCGGACTTGAAGCTGCCGGAAAAGGGCTGGGGTACGGCGCTGCTGAATAGCACTCGTCCCAGTGTCGGTAAGCGTTGGACCGACTCCGGCGAAACGCACGACGATCGCGGTCTGAAGAACCGGCCCGTGGAAGAGGTCCGACCCGTGCCGATTCCGCCTCACCTCGTCGCGATCCTGCGGGATCACATCGACACCTTCGGCGTAGCGGATGACGGACGCCTGTTCACCAACGAGCGTGGGGGAGTGGTCGGTTCGTCGACGTACTTCCGGGTGTGGCAGGAGGCTCGCGCGCTGGCACTCCCGCCAGCCGTCTTGGCGTCACCGCTCGCCGCCCGCCCGTACGACCTTCGGCACTCAGCGCTGTCGACCTGGCTCAACTCGGGTGTTGACGCAACCGAGGTCGCCGAACGGGCGGGCAACAGTGTCGAGGTCCTGTTGAGCCGTTATGCGAAGTGCATCGACGGTCGACAAGGGATCGCCAACCGCAAGATCGAGGAGCTGTTGCGCGAGTACGACTGACCCCGCCCGCCCCGCGCTAGGCTTCAGGCCCCTGGATTCGTCCGGGGGCCTTCGCCGTTTCTAGGGCTGACCAGGGACGATGCCTCAAGATCCCGTCCACGAATAGTCCACGGACCCCGACATAGGGCCGCTCAGTGCTGCATACGCCTGCACATACGCCAAGACCCCGCACTCAGCATCACTGCTGGTTACGGGGTCTCTGGGCACCTCATACAGGGTGCCCCCGGCAGGATTCGAACCTGCGCACACGGCTCCGGAGGCCGTTGCTCTATCCCCTGAGCTACGGGGGCGTGTCGGTCGCGTTGCTCGCGGCGACGGGTAGAACACTACCAGCTCCGTCGGGGTGTTCATGAACGGGTTTATCGGCGTCGTAGCCCTGTCCGGGAGGGGGTGTGGTGGTCGGTTGTGGGGACTGGTGATCTCGTTCGTTCCCCGGTGGGGGCAGAAGTCGGTAAAACCCGGACGCGGTGGCCGGTCCGGACCTACTCTCGAGTTGTGCCAGGCGCGTCGGGCCGGGTGCTTGTTGTGGACGACAACAAGGTCATCCGGCAGTTGATCAGGGTCAATCTCGAGCTGGAGGGCATCGAGGTCGTGACCGCGGCTGATGGTGCCGAGTGTCTGGATGTGGTGCATCAGGTGCGGCCCGATGTGGTGACCCTTGATGTCGTTATGCCCCGACTCGATGGGCTTCGGACCGCCGCTCGGCTGCGTTCCGATCCGCGGACCCGTGATCTTCCTCTGGCCATCGTCAGCGCGTGCACGCAGCACGAGGTCGAAAGCGGTCTCGATGTCGGCGTCGACGCGTTCCTGGCCAAGCCCTTCGAGCCCGCCGAACTCGTCCAGCTCGTACGGCAGTTGATCGAGCGCAGGCATGCCGCGGACCCGGTCGAGGAGGACAGCGACGACGTGTTCGGGCGCGTCCTCGGCGCCGGCGAGACCGAGAGGGCCGGACGCACCGGCGCCTGAGCCGCCCGATCGCCCCGCCCGCCACCCACCTCACGCCCCACGCCCGCCTGGCCCGGTATCTCGCCGCCGTCCACATCGCGGACCTTCGCCCAAACCGACTCGCCTACCCACCCCCCTCCTCCCCTACGCTTGTCCCGTGACCCCCGTCGAGCTCTCCCGCACCGTGCTGCGCGCGGTCCGTCGCGCTGTCGACGGCGGGGAGCTGAGCGTGACCGTTCCCGGACGGGCCGTCGTCACGCCCCCAGGGCCCGGTGGCTGTGGTGACTACGCCACCAACATCGCCCTCCAGCTCGCCCGCCCCGCCGGGCAGCCGTCGGCAAAGGTCGCCGAGATCCTCCGGCCGCATCTCCTCGACACCCCCGGCGTCACCGACGTCGTCGTCACGGGACCGGGGTTCCTCAACATCAGTCTGCGCGACGCCGGCCCCACCGGGCTTGTCGAGGAGATCCTGCGGCGCGGGCTCCGGTACGGGCACAGTGACCGTCCCACCGGACAGACCGTGCGGCTCCACGCCCCGCACGAGGTCCGCGCCGTCGTCGTCATGGACGCCATCGCCCGCATCCTGGTCTCCCAGGGCGCCCTCGTCCGTACGTCCTCGCAAACCCCGCCCCGGCCGGAGTGGACCGGCCTCCTGGGCGCACGCGTCGACGCCTCCGGCACCCCTGACGCGCCCACCCCCCTCGACGTCGACGTCCGTCCGGTGGTCGCCCCCGCTGACCCCGCCTCCTCTGGGGCGCGCGTCGATGCCTTCGGCACCCTCAAGGCGCCCGCCTCCCTCGACGCCAACGTGCGACCGGTGTCTGCCCCCGCCGACCCCACCCCCTCCGGCACCCCCGACGCACCCACCCCCCTCGACGTCGACGTCCGCCCGGTGCCCGCCCCCGCCGACCCCACCCCCCTCGGCCGTGACGCCGCCCGCTGGGCCCTGCTCCATCCCGCCGCCCACGACCGGCCCCGGATCACCGACGAGCACCTCGTCCAGCGCGAGAGCAACCCTCTCTTCCGCGTCCGCTACGCCCACGCCCGCACCCGGGCCCTCAGCCGCAACGCCGCCGACCTGGGATTCGACGCCCAACCCGGAGACGTACGGTCTGACGATCCGTACCCCGGAGACGTACGGCCTGGCGATCCGCACCCCGGCGAGCCGCGAGTCACCGCCGGCGTTCTCTTCGGCGTCCTCGCCGACCACCCCCGGATCCTGGGCGTCGCCGCCACGGCGTATGCGCCGGACCGGCTCGCCCGCCACCTGGTCACCGTCGCCGACGCGACCCTCGCCTTTCTTCCCACGGTCCTCCCGCTCGGCGACGAGAAACCCTCGGTCGCCCACCGTTCCCGGCTCGCCCTCGCCGAGGCCGCCGGGACGGTGCTGGCCGGCGGCCTGACCCTGCTCGGCATCGACGCACCCGACCACATCTAGAGAGCCAGCCACAGACCATGAGCCGTTCCGCACACCCCGCCGGGCCCCGTCACGCCGATGTCCTCCCCGAGGGCCACTACTCCGCGCCGCCCGCCGACCTGAACACCCTCGACCCGAAGGTCTGGGCCCAGACGGTCACGCGCGACGAGGACGGTGTCCTCACCGTCGGCGGCATCACCGCCACCCAGCTCGCCGAGGAGTACGGCACCCCCGCCTACGTCATCGACGAGACCGACTTCCGCGCGCGGGCCCGCGCCTGGCGTTCCGCCTTCGGTGCCGACGCCGACGTCTTCTACGCCGGCAAGGCGTTCCTCTCCCGTGCCGTCGTCCGCTGGCTGCACGAGGAGGGGCTCAACCTCGACGTGTGCTCCGGTGGCGAGCTCGCCACCGCCCTGTCCGCCGGTATGCCCGCCGACCGCATCGCCTTCCACGGCAACAACAAGTCGAAGGAGGAGATCGAGAGGGCGATCCGCGCGGACGTCGGCCGTATCGTCCTCGACTCCTTCCAGGAGATCGTCCGCGTCGCCCACATCGCCCAGGAACTCGGCAAGCGGCAGCGCGTCCAGATCCGTGTCACCGTCGGCGTGGAAGCACACACGCACGAGTTCATCGCCACCGCCCACGAGGACCAGAAGTTCGGCATCCCGCTCGCCGGCGGGCAGGCCGCCGAAGCCGTACGGCGGGCTCTTCAGCTGGACGGCCTCGAACTCATCGGCATCCACTCCCACATCGGGTCGCAGATCTTCGACATGTCCGGCTTCGAGGTCGCCGCCCACCGGGTCGTCGGGCTGCTGAAGGACATCCGTGACGAGCACGGCGTGGAGCTTCCCGAGATCGACCTCGGTGGTGGCCTCGGTATCGCCTACACCTCCGACGACGACCCGCGCGAGCCCCACGAGATCGCCAAGGCGCTCACCGAGATCGTCACGCGTGAGTGCGAGTCCGCCAAGCTCCGCACCCCCCGGATCTCCGTCGAGCCGGGGCGTGCCATCGTCGGCCCCACCGCGTTCACGCTCTACGAGGTCGGCACCACCAAGCCCCTCGACGGCCTTCGCACCTACGTCTCCGTCGACGGCGGCATGTCCGACAACATCCGGACCGCGCTGTACGACGCCGAGTACACCGTCGCCCTGGTCTCCCGCACCTCCGACGCCGAGCCCATGCTCGCGCGGGTCGTCGGCAAGCACTGCGAGAGCGGGGACATCGTGGTGAAGGACGCGTTCCTGCCGGCCGACATCGTGCCCGGTGACCTCATCGCGGTCCCTGCCACGGGTGCCTACTGCCGGTCCATGGCCAGCAACTACAACCATGTGCTGCGGCCGCCGGTCGTCGCGGTGAACGATGGTGAGTCCCGGGTCATCGTCCGCCGTGAGACGGAGGAGGACCTGCTGCGTCTCGACGTCGGGTGAGCCCTCGGCGGCGGGTGGAAGATCTCCTGTCTTCCACCCCCGTACAAATGAAATAGATGTCTCACGATCCGGACGAAGGGTAGAAACTCCCGTCCAGTGAGTGAGACTGGTCCAACCGTAGACGGTATGAGGAAACGAGGTCGGATGATGCGTACGCGTCCGCTGAAGGTGGCGCTGCTGGGCTGTGGGGTTGTCGGCTCAGAGGTGGCGCGCATCATGACGACGCACGCCGACGACCTCGCCGCGCGCATCGGCGCCCCCGTCGAGCTCGCCGGGGTCGCCGTGCGACGGCCCTCCAAGGTGCGCGAAGGCATCCCGGCCGAGCTCGTGACCACCGACGCCACCGCCCTCGTCAAACGCGGGGACATCGACGTCGTCGTGGAGGTCATCGGCGGCATCGAGCCCGCGCGCTCCCTCATCACCACGGCCTTCGAGCACGGCGCCTCCGTCGTCTCCGCCAACAAGGCGCTCCTCGCCCAGGACGGCGCCGCCCTGCACGCCGCCGCCGAGGAGCACGACGCGGACCTCTACTACGAGGCCGCCGTCGCCGGTGCCATCCCGCTGATCCGGCCGCTGCGCGAGTCCCTCGCCGGCGACAAGGTCAACCGCGTGCTCGGCATCGTCAACGGCACGACCAACTTCATCCTCGACAAGATGGACTCCACCGGCGCCGGCTACCAGGAGGCCCTCGACGAGGCCACCGCCCTGGGGTACGCCGAGGCCGACCCCACCGCCGACGTCGAGGGCTTCGACGCCGCCGCCAAGGCCGCCATCCTCGCCGGTATCGCCTTCCACACGCGCGTGCGTCTCGACGACGTCTACCGCGAGGGGATGACCGAGGTCACCGCCTCCGACTTCGCCTCCGCGAAGAACATGGGCTGCACCATCAAGCTGCTCGCGATCTGCGAGCGGGCCGGGGACGGCGAGTCCGTCACCGCGCGCGTGCACCCCGCGATGATCCCGCTGACCCATCCGCTGGCCTCCGTGCGCGGCGCCTACAACGCCGTCTTCGTCGAGTCGGACGCGGCCGGTCAGCTCATGTTCTACGGCCCCGGCGCCGGTGGTGCTCCCACCGCCTCGGCCGTGCTCGGCGACCTGGTCGCCGTCTGCCGGAACCGGCTCAATGGTGCGACCGGTCCCGGCGAGTCCGCGTACGCCGCCCTTCCCGTGTCGGGCATGGGTGAGGTCTTCACGCGGTACCACATCAGCCTTGACGTGGCGGACAAACCGGGTGTTCTCGCCCAGGTGGCCACTGTGTTCGCCGAACACGGGGTGTCCATCGATACGGTTCGCCAACAGGGCAAGGACGGCGAGGCCTCCCTCGTCGTCGTGACCCACCGCGCGTCCGACGCCGCCCTGGGCGGGACCGTCGAGGCGTTGCGCAAGCTCGACACCGTGCGCGGTGTCGCCAGCATCATGCGGGTTGAAGGAGAGTAACCAGCAATGACCCACCAGTGGCGCGGAATCATCGAGGAGTACCGGGACCGGCTGCCCGTCTCCGACAGCACGCCGGTCGTGACGCTCCGCGAGGGCGGCACGCCCCTCGTGCCCGCGCAGGTGCTCTCCGAGCGCACGGGCTGCGAGGTCCACCTCAAGGTGGAGGGCGCGAACCCGACGGGGTCCTTCAAGGACCGCGGCATGACCATGGCCATCACCCGGGCCAAGGAGGAGGGTGCGAAGGCGGTCATCTGCGCCTCCACCGGCAACACCTCCGCCTCCGCCGCCGCGTACGCGGTGCGCGCCGGCATGGTCTGCGCCGTACTCGTCCCGCAGGGAAAGATCGCGCTCGGCAAGATGGGCCAGGCGCTCATCCACGGCGCGAAGATCCTCCAGGTCGACGGCAACTTCGACGACTGCCTCACCCTCGCCCGCGCCCTGAGCGACAACTACCCCGTGGCGCTGGTCAATTCGGTCAATCCGGTGCGCATCGAGGGTCAGAAGACCGCCGCCTTCGAGATCGTGGACATGCTCGGCGACGCACCCGACATCCACGTGCTCCCGGTCGGCAACGCGGGCAACATCACCGCGTACTGGAAGGGCTACAAGGAGTACGCCGCCGACGGCATCGCCGCGAAGACCCCCCGCATGTGGGGCTTCCAGGCCTCCGGCAGTGCCCCGATCGTGCGCGGCGAGGTCGTCAAGGACCCGTCGACGATCGCCACCGCCATCCGCATCGGCAACCCGGCCTCCTGGAACTACGCCCTCGCGGCCCGGGACGAGTCCGGCGGCCTCATCGACGAGGTGACGGACCGTGAGATCCTGCGCGCCTACCGCCTGTTGGCCGCGCAGGAGGGTGTCTTCGTGGAGCCCGCCTCCGCCGCGTCCGTCGCCGGTCTGCTGAAGGCCGCCGAGCAGGGACTGGTCGACCCGGGCCAGAAGATCGTGTGCACCGTCACCGGCAACGGCCTCAAGGACCCCGACTGGGCCGTCGCCGGCGCCCCGCAGCCGGTCACCGTCCCGGTCGACGCGGCCACGGCGGCCGAGCGCCTCGGCCTCGTATAAGAGACATCCCTGGAGCGACATCCCCAAGGGGGTGCACAGGGGGCTTACGACACGCATCGTGCGCCTCCTGTGCGCCCTATGTCGCCACAGAACCTTCCTTCGATAGGCTGTACTGAACCCGCCCGCCGCATATGCCCCCGCGCATGGCCGGGAGTCGTGTCATCTCCGCGACCCGAGGGTTTCCAGGTACGTATCGAATGTCTTCGACAATCACGCAGCTCAAGGAGAGTCATCGAGCGATGGCCGGTCCAGCGTTCCGCGCCGCCGCCGTCCGGGTGCGCGTCCCCGCCACCAGCGCCAACCTCGGCCCGGGCTTCGACGCCCTCGGCCTGTCGCTGGGGCTCTACGACGACGTCGTCGTCCGGGTGGCCGACTCCGGGCTGCACATCGACATCGCGGGTGAGGGCAGCGAGACCCTCCCGCGCGACGAGAAGCACCTTCTCGTACGGTCCCTGCGCACCGCCTTCGACCTGCTCGGCGGACAGCCGCGCGGCCTCGAGATCGTGTGCGCCAACCGCATCCCGCACGGCCGTGGCCTGGGCTCCTCCTCGGCCGCCATCTGCGCGGGCATCGTCGCCGCGCGTGCCGTGACCATAGGCGGTGAGTCCAGGCTCGACGACACCGCGCTCCTCGAGCTCGCGACCGAGATCGAGGGCCACCCCGACAATGTCGCGGCGTGTCTGCTCGGCGGTTTCACGCTCTCCTGGATGGAGGCGGGCGCCGCGCGCGCGATCAGGATGGAGCCCGATCGTTCCGTCGTTCCGGTGGTTTTCGTGCCCGGGAAACCGGTGCTCACCGAGACCGCGCGCGGACTGCTGCCGCGCACCGTGCCGCACGTCGACGCCGCCGCCAACGCGGGCCGCGCCGCGCTGCTCGTCGAGGCCCTCACCCGGCGCCCCGAGTTGCTGCTCCCCGCGACCGAGGACCGGCTGCACCAGGAATACCGGGCTCCGGCCATGCCGGAAAGCGCCGCGCTCGTAGAGCGATTGAGGGCGGACGGAGTTCCGGCCGTGATTTCCGGAGCGGGCCCCACGGTTCTCGCGCTGGCCGATGAGGACAGCGCGGACAAGGTGGCCCATCTGGCAGGCGAGGGCTGGGCCGCCAATCGGCTCGAACTCGATGGTCAGGGGGCGATTGTGCTGCCGCTCGCTGCCACCGGTGACATCTGACAGCGACATTGGAAAACCGGCGGCGAGCCGGATTTGGAGAGGGGGAATGTTTGTTGGATCCGGTAGTGTTAACCTCAAGTCTGCACCCGACCCCACCATGGCGAGGTGCTTCACGTCCCCGTCCGGGACAGACATTCTTCCGGGAGCCTCCCAAGCCGCACTGTGTTTCGTACGACGTACGCGGGCTGTACCTCGTACGCGGGCACTGAGCGACTTGCCGGGCACGCTCCGGAACCGGTGCGACCGAGCCATGTGACACAGACCGTCGGTGTCACTGCTCTGGGAAGCGCCATCACCAGATTCCTCCGCCGCCCAGGCGGACAACCGCCCCGGCACGGTCCACAAGGATGGGACCGCCGTCGGACAGCACAAACGGTCGCCGAGCCAGACAGGCCGACGTCCGCTCCAGGGAAGGACCCTTCGTGAGCGACACCACCGATCTGATGGGCGCACGTGTCGAGGAGACCGCTGCCGCGCCCTCCACGGACGCCTCCGCGCCTGCCACCGGTGCCGGCTCCCGGCGGCGCCGCGGTACCGGCCTCGACGGCATGGTGCTGGCCGAGCTGCAGCAGGTCGCATCCGGCCTCGGCATCAGGGGCACCGCGCGTATGCGCAAGAGCCAGCTGATCGAGGTCATCAAGGAGGCACAGGCCGGCGGTGGTGCCGCCCCGGCCAAGGCCGCGTCATCCCCCGCCGGGGACGTCGCCGAGACCAAGCCCAAGCGCCGTGCCACCTCCAAGGCCCGTACCGGCGAAGCCGCCGAGAAGAAGGCGGAGAAGGCGGCCGAGGCCCCCGCCGAGAAGGCCGTGGCCCAGCAGCAGATCGAGATTCCCGGCCAGCCCGCCAGCGACGACGCTCCCGCGGAGCGCCGTCGCCGTCGTGCCACGGCCGATGCCGGCAGCCCCGAGACGGTGGTCGCCGAGGCGAAGAGCGAGCCGAAGGCCGAGACGCCCGCGCAGGCGCAGGGCGACGCCGGTGACGCGGACGGCCGTCAGGGCCGTCGCGACCGCCGGGACCGTACCGACCGCGGTGACCGCGCCGAGCGTGGTGACCGTGCCGAGCGCGGTGACCGTGACCGGGGTGGCCGGGACCGCGACCGCCGCGGCAAGGGCGACGACCAGCAGGGCGGCCAGCGCGGCCAGCAGCAGAGCCAGCAGCAGGGCGGCGGTCGTCAGGACCGCCAGGACCGCAACGCCGGCCCGCAGGACGACGACGACTTCGACGGCGGCCGCCGTGGCCGTCGCGGCCGTTACCGGGACCGTCGTGGCCGTCGTGGCCGTGACGAGATGGGTGGCGCCGCCGAGCCGCAGGTAGCCGACGACGACGTCCTGATCCCCGTCGCGGGCATCCTGGACATCCTCGACAACTACGCCTTCATCCGTACGTCGGGCTACCTCCCGGGCCCCAACGACGTGTACGTCTCCCTCGCCCAGGTCCGCAAGAACGGCCTGCGCAAGGGTGACCACGTCACCGGTGCGGTCCGTCAGCCCAAGGACGGCGAGCGCCGCGAGAAGTTCAACGCGCTGGTCCGGCTGGACTCCGTCAACGGCATGGCGCCCGAATCCGGGCGCGGGCGGCCGGAGTTCAACAAGCTGACGCCGCTGTACCCGCAGGACCGCCTCCGTCTGGAGACGGACCCGGGCATCCTCACCACCCGCATCATCGACCTCGTCGCGCCGATCGGTAAGGGCCAGCGCGGTCTGATCGTGGCCCCGCCGAAGACCGGCAAGACCATGATCATGCAGGCGATCGCCAACGCGATCACGCACAACAACCCCGAGTGCCACCTGATGGTCGTCCTGGTCGACGAGCGTCCGGAAGAGGTCACCGACATGCAGCGGTCGGTCAAGGGCGAGGTCATCTCCTCGACCTTCGACCGCCCGGCCGAGGACCACACCACGGTCGCCGAGCTCGCCATCGAGCGCGCCAAGCGTCTGGTGGAGCTGGGTCACGACGTCGTCGTGCTGCTCGACTCGATCACGCGTCTGGGCCGTGCGTACAACCTCGCCGCGCCCGCCTCCGGCCGCATCCTGTCCGGTGGTGTCGACTCGACCGCCCTGTACCCGCCGAAGCGCTTCTTCGGTGCGGCCCGCAACATCGAGGACGGCGGCTCGCTGACCATCCTCGCCACCGCGCTGGTGGACACCGGGTCCCGCATGGACGAGGTCATCTTCGAGGAGTTCAAGGGCACCGGCAACGCCGAGCTCAAGCTCGACCGCAAGCTCGCGGACAAGCGCATCTTCCCGGCGGTGGACGTGGACGCGTCCGGTACCCGTAAGGAAGAGATCCTGCTCGCTCCCGACGAGCTCGGGATCGTCTGGAAGCTGCGCCGGGTGCTGCACGCGCTCGACCAGCAGCAGGCGGTCGAACTGCTCCTCGACAAGATGAAGCAGACGAAGTCGAACGCCGAGTTCCTGATGCAGATCCAGAAGACGACGCCGACCCCCGGTAACGGCGACTGACGTAAGTCTTCGTAAAGAGGGCCACCCTTGTTGCAAGGGTGGCCCTCTTCGCTGTCTGTGGCTCGGTGTACGATCGCGCTCTTCGGTCACTTTTTCGACCCTGGAACTTCTGATCCCGAGGGGGGACTTGAGTGGGTACAGCCACGTCCGGAGCCGGTCGCCACAGACGTCGGATGCGGATCGCCCTGCCCATCGGCGCGGCAGGTGTCGCAGCCGCTGTCGCCGCCGCGCTGCTGACCACGTCGGCCGGTGCCGCGACCACGCTTCCGAAGCCGACGGTCAAGCCCGCCATCAGCACGGTGTCGCAGGCCGAGCTGGAGAAGCGGGTGGCCGGCGCGGTCGCCGGTGACGACACCGCGGGGGAGAACACCAGCAAGTCGTCGCTGAGTTCGAGCAGCGGCACCGTCGACGCGAAGATCATCGGCGGCTCCACCACGACCATCACCTCGGCACCGTGGATGGCCCAGCTCTGGTACTACGACGACACCACCGACACCGGCTTCTTCTGCGGTGGCACCGTCGTCTCGCCCACGAAGATCCTCACCGCCGCGCACTGCGCCAAGGGCTACGACTGGGCCAAGTACGGCGCGATCGTGACCGGTGCCACGCAGCTGCCCGACGACGCGGGCAACACCACCGGCGAGGTCTCCGGCGTGGTCCGTCAGTGGACCCACCCGTCGTACAGCTCGCGGACCATCGACAACGACATCGCCGTCCTCACCCTGGCCTCCCCGGTCAAGGCGACGCCGATCCGTATGACGACGTCCACGGACACCGCCTCGTACACCGCCGGTACCAGCGCCAAGGTCTACGGCTGGGGCCGCACCAGCTCCACCACCCAGGACGTCTCCAACACCCTGAAGACGGCCACGCTGCCGATCCAGTCGGACAGCACCTGCGCCGGCTACTACGGCACCGACTTCGTCAAGGGCCACATGGTCTGCGCGGGCAAGCCCGCCAGCGGCAGCGACGCCGGTACGACGTCCGCCTGCAACGGTGACTCCGGTGGTCCGCTGGTGGTGGGCGGCCGCATCGTCGGTGTTGTCTCGTGGGGTGTCGTGGACTGCGTCGAGAAGGGCGCGTACAGCGTCTTCTCGAAGGTCAAGACGTACCTCGGTGCCGCCTACGCCCAGGTCGACGACGCCAACATGAGCTACGCCGACGCCAAGGCCGACCTCTACGTGCGCAACGCGTCCACGAAGACGGGCTACCAGAAGAACTCCAAGGGCACGTCCTTCGGCGCCCGGCAGAGCCTCGGCGACTGGGGCGGCGTCAACCTCGTCACGCAGACGGACTTCGACCGGGACAGCGTCCAGGACCTGGTGTACCGCCGCAGCGACAACGGCGACGTCTACTGGACGCACTACGACTGGTCCATCCAGGACTGGGCGACCAAGCAGATCTTCGACAACTGGAAGACCCGCACCCGCATCATCACCCCGGGCGACCTGACCGGTGACTACAAGCCCGACCTGGTCTCCGTGGACTCCGCCGGCAAGGCGTGGCTCTACCCGGGCAAGGGCAACGGCACCTTCTCGGCCCGTGTGCAGATCGGCACCGGCAGCGGCTGGAACGCCTACAACATGGTCCGCGGCAAGGGCGACTTCAACGGTGACGGCAAGGCCGACCTGCTCGCGCGCAACAAGAGCACCGGCGCCATCTACCTCTACAAGGGCACCGGCAAGGCCTCCAGCCCCTTCTCCGCCCGCGTGAAGGTGCGCACCTGGAGCAACACGACGTACAACGCCTTCGACGCCATCGGTGACATGACCGGCGACGGCAAGGCCGACTTCCTGGCCCGTACGCCCGGCGGCACCCTGTACCTGTACAAGGGCACCGGCAAGGCCACCAGCGAGATCTTCGCCACAAGGATCTCGGTCGGTACCGATTTCAAGCAGTACGACATCTTCGGCTGAAATAGCAGGTGAGCGCGGTACGCCCGCGTTCAACGACTACGCACTGTGCCCACCCTTCCACGGGGTGGGCACAGCGCGTTGTGCAACCCTTTCTCGGGTTTACCCGTCTGACCAGGCGGGGCGACCATGGTGAGGTTCGGGTCGTAACGACCACGTCTGACCCTGAAAGCAGGGGGTAACCGACCGGACGAGAATGAGGAGCACATGTCTGCCGAGAGCACGCCGGAACCCGGCATACCCGGGGAGTCCGGCACCACGGGCCCGCGCCGCCGCGCCAAGGGCCGCCGCCGCAAGACCCGCGGCCAGCGCAAGGGCCTGCTGATAGCGACCTGGACCGCCGCGGGCATCGTCGTGCTGGGCGGCACGGGCGCCGGCTATCTGTACTTCAAGCTCAACGGCAACATCAAGAGCATCGACATCGACCAGGCCCTCGGCACCGACCGGCCCACGAAGGTCGACAACGGCTCCGAGAACATCCTCGTGCTCGGCTCCGACACCCGTTCCGGCTCCAACAAGAAGCTGGGCGGCGGCGCCGACGACGGCAGCGCCCGCTCCGACACGGCGATGATCGTGCACGTCTACGAGGGCCACAAGAAGGCCAGCGTGGTCTCCATCCCCCGCGACACCCTCGTCGACCGCCCCGAGTGCACCGACTCCGAAGGCACCGAGCACGACGCCGCGACCAACGTGATGTTCAACTCCGCGTACTCCACGGGCGGTGCCTCCTGCGCCGTGAAGACCGTCGAGTCGCTCACCGACATCCGCATGGACCACTATCTGGAGGTCGACTTCTCCGGCTTCCAGAAGCTCATCGACGAGCTCGGCGGCGTCGAGGTCACCACCACGAAGAGCATCACCGACCGCGACAGCCACCTCGACCTGAAGGCCGGCACGCACACGCTCACCGGCAAGCAGGCCCTCGGCCTGGTCCGCACCCGGCACGGCGTCGGCGACGGCTCCGACCTCGGGCGCATCCAGCTCCAGCAGGCGTTCATCAAGGCCCTGATCAACCAGATCAAGACCGTCGACCTCTTCGACAGCCCGAAGAAGCTCTACAACCTCGCCGACACCGCGACCAACGCCGTGACGACCGACACCGGCCTCGGCTCGGTCGACAAGCTCATGTCCTTCGCGAACGGCCTCAAGGGCATCAGCTCCAAGAACATGACCATGGTCACCATGCCGGTCCAGTACGACCCCCGGGACGGCAACCGGGTGCTGGTGGACGAGGACAAGGCGAAGCTGGTCTGGAAGGCCCTGGAGAACGACCGGGCGATCCCGAAGAGCGCCACCAAGGGCACCGCCACCGGCCAGGCCAAGGGCGTCGTCACCTCCTCGTAGGCCCGTGCACGACCCCCCGCCGGGGCGCTGGGAATAGATCGCCCCGCCTCCCGGTTTTGGGGGATGCGGCCAGTGCTGGCAGACTGGTACGTCGGCCCCGGTTCACGCCCCCGCAACCCGCGGACGGCGACCCGGTGCCCTCCCGAAACTAGGAGACACCTTGAAGCGCGAGATCCACCCCGAGTACGTCGAGACGCAGGTCAGCTGCACCTGTGGCGCGTCGTTCACCACCCGTAGCACGATCCAGAGCGGCGCCATCCGCGCCGAGGTCTGCTCCGAGTGCCACCCGTTCTACACGGGCAAGCAGAAGATCCTCGACACCGGTGGCCGTGTGGCCCGCTTCGAGGCCCGCTTCGGCAAGGCTGCTGCCAAGAAGTAGCGAGCCACCAGCGCCGGTCCACGCCGCACTCCTCGGAGTGCGCCGGGACCGGCGTTTTTGGTCGCCCGCCTTCCCCCTTCATCCGCAGTACAGGAGCCCTGAGATGTTCGAGGCCGTCGAGGAACTCGTCGGTGAGCACGCCGACCTGGAGACGAAGCTCGCCGACCCGTCGGTCCACTCCGACCAGGCCAACGCGCGCAAGCTGAACAAGCGCTACGCCGAGCTCACCCCGATCGTCGCCACGTACCGCTCCTGGAAGCAGACCGGCGACGACATCGAGACGGCGAAGGAGTTCGTCGCCGACGACCCGGACTTCGCCGCCGAGGTCAAGGAGCTGGAGAAGCAGCGCGAGGAGCTCACCGAGAAGCTGCGCCTGCTGCTCGTTCCGCGGGACCCCAACGACGACAAGGACGTCATCCTCGAGGTCAAGGCGGGCGCCGGCGGCGACGAGTCCGCCCTGTTCGCCGGCGACCTGCTGCGCATGTACCTGCGCTACGCCGAGCGGGTCGGCTGGAAGACCGAGATCATCGACGCCACCGAGTCCGAACTGGGCGGCTACAAGGACGTCCAGGTCGCCGTGAAGACCAAGGGCGGCCAGGGTGCCACCGAGCCCGGGCAGGGCGTCTGGGCCCGGCTGAAGTACGAGGGCGGCGTGCACCGCGTGCAGCGGGTGCCGGCGACCGAGTCCCAGGGCCGTATCCACACCTCCGCGGCCGGTGTCCTCGTGACCCCCGAGGCCGAGGAGGTCGACGTCGAGATCAACCCGAACGACCTGCGCATCGACGTCTACCGTTCCTCCGGCCCCGGCGGCCAGTCCGTCAACACGACCGACTCCGCCGTGCGCATCACGCACATTCCCACCGGAGTCGTCGCCTCCTGCCAGAACGAGAAGAGCCAGCTGCAGAACAAGGAGCAGGCGATGCGTATCCTGCGCTCCAGGCTGCTCGCGGCAGCCGTGGAGGAAGCGGAGCGGGAAGCCGCGGACGCCCGCCGCAGCCAGGTCCGCACCGTCGACCGCTCCGAGAAGATCCGCACGTACAACTTCCCGGAGAACCGCCTCTCGGACCACCGCGTCGGCTTCAAGTCGTACAACCTGGACCAGGTCCTGGACGGCGACCTCGACGCGGTGATCCAGGCCTGCGTCGACGCGGATTCCGCGGCCAAGCTGGCGGCCGCGTAAAGAGGTACCTACGCACGACCGAGTACGACACGGAGGACTTGCGTGAACCTGCTGCTCGCAGAGGTGGCCCAGGCCACCCAGCGGCTGGCCGACGCCGGCGTGCCCTCGCCGCGCAACGACGCGGAGGAGCTCGCCGCGTTCGTGCACGGCGTGAAGCGGGGCGCGCTGCACTCCGTGAAGGACTCCGACTTCGACGCCCGGTACTGGGAGGTCATCGCCCGCCGGGAGCAGCGTGAGCCGCTCCAGCACATCACCGGACGGGCCTTCTTCCGCTACCTGGAGCTCCAGGTCGGTCCCGGGGTCTTCGTGCCCCGGCCCGAGACCGAGTCCGTGGTCGGGTGGGCGATAGACGCCGTACGCGCCATGGACGTCGTGGAGCCGTGCATCGTCGACCTGTGCACCGGCTCCGGCGCCATCGCGCTCGCCCTCGCCCAGGAGGTCCCGCGCTCCCGGGTGCACGCCGTGGAGCTGTCCGAGGACGCCCTGCGGTGGACGCGCAAGAACACCGAGGGGTCCAGGGTCGACCTGCGTCAGGGCAACGCCCTGGACGCCTTCCCGGACCTCGACGGCCACGTCGACCTCGTCATCTCCAACCCGCCCTACATCCCGCTGACCGAATGGGAGTACGTCGCTCCCGAGGCGCGGGACTACGATCCCGAACTCGCCCTGTTCTCAGGGGAGGACGGCCTCGAACTCATCCGCGGTCTGGAACGGACCGCACACCGGCTCCTGCGCCCGGGCGGCGTCGTCGTCATCGAGCACGCCGACACCCAGGGCGGCCAGGTGCCGTGGATCTTCACCGAGGAGCGGGGCTGGGCCGACGCGGCCGACCACCCGGACCTCAACAACCGCCCCCGGTTCGCCACGGCCCGCAAGGCGATGCCGTGAGCCCCACCCCCCAGTCTTCAGAGCAGTACGTGTACGAGGAGGCCCGCTAAATGGCACGGCGATACGACACCAACGACGCGACCGACCGCTCGACCGGTCTGCGCGAAGCCGCGTCCGCCGTCCGCCGTGGCGAGCTCGTGGTCCTCCCGACCGACACGGTGTACGGCATCGGCGCCGACGCGTTCTCCTCGGAAGCGGTGCACGACCTGCTGGAGGCCAAGGGCCGGGGCCGCAACATGCCCACGCCCGTCCTCATCGGCTCCCCGAACACCCTGCACGGCCTCGTCACGGACTTCTCCGAGCTGGCCTGGGAACTCGTCGACGCGTTCTGGCCGGGCGCGCTGACGCTGGTCGCCAAGCACCAGCCGTCGCTCCAGTGGGACCTGGGGGACACGAGGGGCACGGTCGCCGTCCGTATGCCCCTGCACCCCGTCGCCATCGAGCTGCTGACCGAGGTCGGTCCGATGGCGGTGTCCTCGGCGAACCTGACGGGCCACCCGGCGCCGGAGGACTGCGACGCGGCCCAGGAGATGCTCGGCGACTCGGTCTCCGTGTACCTCGACGGCGGTCCGACCCCGGGCATCGTCCCCTCCTCGATCGTCGACGTCACCCGCGAGGTGCCGCTGCTGCTGCGCGCGGGCGCGATCTCCGCGGAGGAGCTCAGGAAGGTCGTACCCGACCTCGAGGTGGCGAATTGACGGCCCCTGACGCGGGGCGTGGCATATGGGACCCGGAGGAGACGCGGACCTTCACAGGGCTCCCGCGTGACACCTTCCGCATCCTCCACGTCAGCACCGGCAACGTGTGCCGCTCGCCGATCACCGAGCGGCTGACCCGCCATGCCCTGGCGGACCGGCTCGGCGACCCGCTGTGGGGCGGGCTCGTCGTGGAGAGCGCGGGGACCTGGGGCCATGAGGGCGCGCCCATGGAGGCCAACGCGGAGGCCGTGCTGGCCGACTTCGGCGCGGACGCGACCGGCTTCACGGGCCGCGAACTCCTCGACGAGCACGTCATCATGGCCGACCTCGTCCTCACCGCCACCCGCGACCACCGTCAGCAGGTCATCTCGATGGGCCACTCGGCGGGTCTGCGCACCTTCACCCTGAAGGAGTTCACCCGCCTGGTCCGCGCGATAGACCCGACCACGCTGCCTCCCCTGGAGGACGGCGTGGTGGCCCGCGCCCGCGCCCTGGTCCGCGCCGCGGCGGCTCTACGCGGGTGGCTCCTGGCCCCGACGGCAGAGGCGGACGAGGTGTACGACCCCTACGGCGCCCCCCTGCCGTTCTTCCGGTCGATCGGGGACGAGATACATCAGGCGGTGGATCCTGTCGTCACCGCGCTGACGGGCGTGCCTGCCCGGATGTGACGCGGCGGGGGGTGAGCCGGTCGACGGAGTCCGTCGGGGAACGGGTCCCGTACGGCGCCCCGCTGCCGTTCTTCCGGTCGGTCGGGGACGAGATACATCAGGCGGTGGATCCTGTCGTCACTGCGCTCACCGGAGTAGCCGCCAGGACGTGACGACCGAGCACCTCACCGGTCCCGGGCCTACATTGGACGTACGTCACCGTCGACGCCCCGGAGTCCACCATGTCGGTCACCCATGCCCCCGAGACCGCCGACATCCTGCGGCGGCAGGATCCCGAGCTGGCCGAGATCCTGCTCGGTGAGCTCGCGCGCCAGTCGACGTCGTTGCAGCTGATCGCCGCCGAGAACTTCTGCTCGCCGGCCGTGCTGGCCGCGATGGGGTCGCCGCTGGCGAACAAGTACGCCGAGGGGTACCCCGGTGCCCGGCACCACGGCGGCTGCGAGATCGTCGACGTCGCCGAGCGGATCGCCGTGGACCGCGCCAAGGCCCTCTTCGGCGCCGAACACGCCAACGTGCAGGCCCATTCGGGGTCGTCGGCCGTGCTGGCCGCCTACGCCGCGCTCCTGCGCCCCGGGGACACCGTCCTCGCCCTCGGCCTGCCCTACGGCGGTCACCTCACCCACGGTTCGCCCGCCAACTTCTCCGGCCGCTGGTTCGACTTCGTGCCCTACGGCGTCGACGCGGAGACCGGGCTCATCGACTACGACCAGGTCCGCACGCTCGCCCGTCAGCACCGGCCCAAGGCCATCGTGTGCGGCTCCATCGCCTACCCCCGGCACATCGACTACGCCTTCTTCCGCGAGGTCGCCGACGAGGTCGGGGCGTATCTCATCGCCGACGCCGCCCACCCCATCGGGCTCGTCGCCGGGGGAGCGGCGCCCAGTCCGGTGCCGTACGCCGACGTCGTCTGCGCCACCACGCACAAGGTGCTGCGCGGACCCCGCGGCGGCATGATCCTGTGCGGCGCCGATCTGGCCGAACGGGTCGACCGGGCCGTCTTCCCGTTCACGCAGGGCGGCGCGCAGATGCACACCATCGCCGCCAAGGCCGTCGCGTTCGGCGAGGCGGCAACACCTGCCTTCGCGGCGTACGCCCATCAGGTGGTCGCCAATGCGCGGGTTCTCGCGGCGGGGCTGGCCGCCGAGGGGCTCGTCGTCACCACGGGCGGGACCGACACCCATCTGGTCACCGCCGATCCGGCCCCGCTCGGCGTCGACGGGCGGACCGCGAAGGGCCGGCTCGTGGCGGCCGGCATGGTGCTCGACTGCTGTGCGCTGCCGCACGCGGACGCCCGCGGCCTGCGCCTGGGAACGGCCGCCGTGACCACCCAGGGCATGGGGGAGGCGCAGATGGAGCGGATCGCCGTACTGCTCGCGGGGGTGCTCAGAGGTGAGGCCGAGACGCAGAAGGCACGTGAAGAAGTCCGGGATCTGGTCGGGGGATTTCCGCCGTATCCGGCCTGAGCGGGGGTACGCGTTCCGAGGTGCACAGCCACTCGTGCAACCATCGTCGCTACCCGAAAGTCCCCATCCATATGCGTCCATCGCTAGGGTGTGGGGCTGAGATGGCCAGCGAGACCTGTGGGGAAGCCCGTGCGTGAATACCTGCTGACGCTCTGCATCACGGCCGCGGTGACGTATCTGCTGACAGGGCCGGTACGTAAGTTCGCGATCGTGGCCGGAGCGATGCCGGAGATCAGGGCCCGTGACGTGCACCGGGAACCGACTCCGCGGCTCGGCGGTATCGCCATGTTCTTCGGCCTGTGCGCGGGCCTGCTGGTCGCCGACCACCTCACCAACCTCAGCCAGGTCTTCGACAAGTCGAACGAGCCCAGAGCGCTGCTCAGCGGCGCCGCGCTGATCTGGCTGATCGGCGTCCTGGACGACAAGTTCGAGATCGACGCCCTGATCAAGCTGGGCGGCCAGATGATCGCCGCCGGCGTCATGGTCATGCAGGGTCTGACGATCCTGTGGCTGCCGATCCCCACGGTGGGCAATGTCGCGCTGACCCAGTGGCAGGGCACCCTGCTGACGGTGGCGCTCGTCGTCATCACCATCAACGCGGTCAACTTCGTCGACGGTCTCGACGGCCTCGCGGCGGGCATGGTGTGCATCGCGTCGGTGGCGTTCTTCCTCTACGCCTACCGCGTCTGGGTGTCGTACGGCATCGAGGCCGCCGCCCCGGCCACGCTGTTCTCGGCGATCCTGATGGGCATGTGCCTGGGCTTCCTGCCGCACAACATGCATCCCGCGCGGATCTTCATGGGCGACTCCGGCTCCATGCTGATCGGTCTGGTGCTGGCCGCGGGCGCGATCTCCATCACCGGCCAGGTCGACCCCGACGCGTTGAAGCTGTTCGCCGGGTCCGAGAAGGCGGCCGTGCACCAGACGGTCCCGGTCTACATCCCGCTGCTGCTGCCGCTGACCATCATCGCGATCCCGGCGGCGGACCTGATCCTGGCGATCGTGCGCCGCACCTGGCGCGGTCAGTCGCCGTTCGCCGCCGACCGCGGGCATCTGCACCACCGGCTCCTGGAGATCGGGCACTCGCACAGCCGCGCGGTGCTGATCATGTACTTCTGGTCGGCGCTGATCGCGTTCGGCGCGCTCGCGTACTCCGTGAACTCCGCGTCCATGTGGATCGTCCTGAGCGTGGTGTTCCTCTCCGCGATCGGCCTCCTGCTCCTGCTGCTGCCGCGCTTCACGCCGCGCGCCCCGAGGTGGGCGCAGGCCTTCCTGCCGCCGCGCTACCGCCGTCGCAGGGCCGTTGCGGAATCCACGCCGGTCGCCGAACCGGCCGCCGCGGCAGGGGAGTCGGAGGAGGACGAGGAGCGCGCTCCGGTCGCCGTCGGGGTGTCCGGCGTCAACGGCGCGACCGCGCTCGGCGCCCGTTCGCGCTTCCTGGACAGGCGGAAAGCCGGAACGTCGCGCTGACGCGGCAAGGTAAGAATCTGACGAGAGCATTGCCAAGTCGTGGGAGTGGGTTGGGGATGCAAAGCGCCCCAATACCAGACAAATGGGCGGCGTTTTTGCACAGACGCGCACTGTCACTCTCATGTGTGACACCGAGCACACCCACCAGGTAAAGACCTCATCAAATAGTTTGTGATACGGTTCACGAGAACCCCGGGTAGAGCCGAAGGACCGTAGTGCGACGGTCCGTTGGTGTGAGGTCCACCCTCGGCCCGGGACTACGCTCGTCCATGACGACACCCCTTCCCCCACCGTGAAAGCGGAGTTGCCGCCATGCCGTCCAACGACGTCCGGACCCTGCTCCAGGCTGCTGTGCCCACAGCCGCCGCCGGAGCTGTTGCTGTCGTCGTCAGCGGAGTGGTCGCAGGCGGCAAGGGGGCGATCGGGGCGGCGGTCGCGACACTGCTCGTGATTCTGTTCATGGGGCTCGGGTTCTACGTCCTGCAGCGCACTGCCAAATCGCTTCCGCATCTGTTCCAGATGATGGGGCTGATGCTGTACGCGGCGCAGATCCTGCTGCTGTTCATCTTCCTGTCCATGTTCAAGGACACCACCTTGTTCAACCCCCGTGCCTTCGCGATCACGCTCCTCGCCGGCACGCTCGTGTGGATCGCCGCGCAGACGCGCGCCCACATGAAGGCCAAGATCCTCTACGTCGAACCTGATTCGGGTGACAAGCCCGAAAAGACAGGGCACTCGTCGTGAGAGGTAGGGCCGGGATAAGGGCGCTCGGGAGACCCTGCTATCGTCCGGTGCCAACTGCGGCATCGCGGGCGCGGGCATCTGAGCTGACGCCTGCTCAATCGCGAGGCTTGATGCCCCCCAGCCGCCCCCACATCCGTAAGACCTGTCCGGTGCCGACCAGCGGCTGCGTGCCGCGCCGACACAACGAGGTAGCCGTACCCATGCGTCACGCCGAAGGAGCCCGTGGTGAGTGCTGACCAGACCCAGCTCGCCTTTGACTGGAGTTGTCGGATCATGTCCGACAACGGGTGTGGCTTCCCGGCTCCGGGCCTGCACTCGTTCCTGTTCAAGCCGATCGCTACGGTCGGCGGGTTCGAGTTCAACAAGGTGATGCTGCTCGCGCTCATCACCACCCTGCTCGTCATCACCTTCTTCTATGCCGCCTTCGGCAAGGCCAAGGTGGTACCGGGCAAGCTCCAGATGGTCGGCGAGGCCGGCTACGACTTCGTGCGCCGCGGCATCGTCTACGAGACGCTCGGCAAGCGCGAGGGCGAGAAGTACGTCCCGTTCATGGTCTCGCTGTTCTTCTTCATCTGGATCATGAACATCTGGTCCGTGATCCCGCTGGCCCAGTTCCCGGTGTCGTCGATCATCGCCTTCCCGATGGTGCTGGCCGCCATCGTCTGGATCATGTGGGTCTCGGTGACGTTCAAGCGTCACGGCTTCGTCGGCTTCTTCAAGAACGTCACCGGCTACGACAAGTCGCTGGGTCCGGTTCTGCCGCTCGTGATGGTCATCGAGTTCTTCTCGAACCTGCTGGTCCGACCGTTCACACACGCGGTCCGACTCTTCGCCAACATGTTCGCCGGCCACCTGATGCTGGTCATGTTCACGGTCGCCTCCTGGTACCTGCTGAACAGCTGGATGATCCCGGCTGCCGGCGTCTCGTTCGTCATGACGATGGTCATGATCCTCTTCGAGCTTTTCGTGCAGGCCGTCCAGGCGTACGTCTTCGTGCTGCTGGCCTGCTCGTACCTCCAGGGCGCTATGGCCGAGCACCACTGAGTCGTATCGCTCACAAGCCCCCAGAACGTCCGGTGGTCAACCCCCGCCGGTCCATGAAAGAGAAGGAAGAATCAGCATGGCTGCCCTTGAGACCCTCGCCGCTGTCGAAGGCAACATCGGTTCCATCGGTTACGGCCTTGCCGCCATCGGCCCCGGCGTCGGCGTCGGCATCATCTTCGGTAACGGCACCCAGGCCCTCGCCCGTCAGCCCGAGGCCGCCGGCCTGATCCGTGCCAACCAGATCCTCGGCTTCGCCTTCTGTGAGGCGCTTGCCCTCATCGGCATCGTCATGCCGTTCGTCTACGGATGATCGAAACCTGACGAGCCAACCTTTCCACGAAAGGCACTGATGTGATCGCCAACCTGGTACAGCTGGCGGCCGAGGAAGAGCAGAACCCGCTCATTCCTCCGGGCCCCGAGCTGCTCGTCGGCACCATCGCCTTCGCCATCGTGTTCTTCTTCTTCTGGAAGAAGCTGCTTCCGAACATCAACAAGGTTCTGGAAGAGCGCCGCGAGGCGATCGAAGGCGGAATCGAGAAGGCCGAGGCCGCGCAGGTCGAGGCCCAGAGCGTCCTTGAGCAGTACAAGGCTCAGCTCGCCGAGGCCCGGCACGAGGCCGCGCGTCTGCGCCAGGAGGCGCAGGAGCAGGGCGCCACGCTCATCGCCGAGATGCGCGCGGAAGGCCAGCGGCAGCGCGAGGAGATCGTCGCCGCCGGTCACGCGCAGCTCGAGGCCGACCGCAAGGCCGCGTCCTCCGCGCTGCGCCAGGACGTCGGCAAGCTCGCCACCGACCTGGCCGGCAAGCTCGTCGGCGAGTCCCTCGAGGACCACGCCCGACAGAGCCGCGTGATCGACCGCTTCCTCGACGAGCTCGAGGAGAAGGCCGAGGCCGCGCGATGAACGGAGCGAGCCGCGAGGCCCTGGCAGCCGCACGTGAGCGTCTCGACGCGCTGACGGACAACACGTCCGTGAACGTCGGCACGCTCGCCGGGGAGCTGGCCGCCGTCACCACGCTGCTCGACCGCGAGGTGTCGCTGCGTCGGGTCCTCACCGACCCGGCGCAGGCCGGCGAGGGCAAGGCCGACCTGGCCCGGCGCCTCCTCGGTGGCCAGGTGGGCGGCGAGGCCGCCGATCTGGTGTCCGGCATGGTGCGTTCCCGCTGGTCGCAGTCGCGTGACCTCGCGGACGCCCTGGAGGAGCTGGCGAACCTCGCCGACCTCACCGCCGCGCAGCAGACGGGCGCGCTCGACGACGTCGAGGACGAACTGTTCCGGTTCGGCCGGATCGTCTCTTCGAACACCGAGCTGCGTGCCGCGCTGACCGACCGCGCCGCGACGGCGCCGGCCAAGGGCGAGCTGCTGCGCACTCTGCTCGGCGGCCGTGCGCACGCGACCACCGAGCGTCTGGTGACGCGTCTCGTCACCGCGCCGCGGGGACGTAGCCTGGAGTCGGGACTGGAGTCCCTGTCCAAGCTCGCCGCCGAGCGCCGGAACCGACTGGTCGCCGTCGTCACCTCGGCGGTGCCGCTGAGCGACACGCAGAAGCAGCGCCTGGGCGCCGCCCTCGCGAAGCTCTACGGCCACACGATGCACCTCAACATCGACGTGGACCCCGAGGTCCTCGGCGGGATCCGGGTGCAGGTCGGCGACGAGGTCATCAACGGCTCCCTCGCGGACCGTATCGAGGACGCCGGCCGCCGCCTGGCGGGCTGAGCAGCAACTTCATAAGCAGTACGTACAGACGGCCCGGTTGGGCCGTGCAGAGGATTCCTGGGGGTCGCCCCCAGACCCCCAAGTTGAAACTTCGGGCCCAACAAGGAGAGCAGGGAACCCAGATGGCGGAGCTCACGATCCGGCCGGAGGAGATCCGGGACGCGCTGGAGAACTTCGTCCAGTCGTACAAGCCGGACGCGGCCTCGCGCGAGGAGGTCGGTACGGTCACCCTTGCCGGCGACGGCATCGCGAAGGTCGAGGGTCTTCCCTCGGCCATGGCCAACGAACTGCTGAAGTTCGAGGACGGCACCCTCGGACTCGCGCTCAACCTGGAAGAGCGCGAGATCGGTACCGTCATCCTCGGCGAGTTCAGCGGCGTCGAGGAGGGCCAGCCGGTCACCCGCACCGGCGAGGTCCTGTCCGTCGCGGTGGGCGAGGGCTACCTCGGCCGCGTCGTCGACCCGCTCGGCAACCCGATCGACGGCCTCGGCGAGATCGAGACCAGCGGTCGTCGCGCCCTTGAGCTGCAGGCTCCGGGCGTCATGGCCCGTAAGTCGGTGCACGAGCCGATGGAGACCGGCTACAAGGCCGTCGACGCGATGACCCCGATCGGCCGTGGCCAGCGTCAGCTGATCATCGGTGACCGTCAGACCGGCAAGACCGCCCTGGCTGTCGACACGATCATCAACCAGCGTGACAACTGGCGCTCCGGCGACCCGAAGAAGCAGGTCCGCTGCGTCTACGTCGCCATCGGCCAGAAGGGCTCGACCATCGCCTCCGTGCGTGGCGCCCTCGACGAGGCCGGCGCGCTGGAGTACACGACCATCGTCGCCGCCCCGGCGTCCGACCCGGCCGGCTTCAAGTACCTGGCGCCGTACACCGGTTCGGCCATCGGTCAGCAGTGGATGTACGAGGGCAAGCACGTCCTCATCATCTTCGACGACCTCTCGAAGCAGGCCGACGCCTACCGCGCCGTGTCCCTGCTGCTGCGCCGCCCGCCGGGCCGTGAGGCCTACCCGGGTGACGTCTTCTACCTGCACTCCCGTCTGCTGGAGCGCTGCGCGAAGCTCTCCGACGACCTGGGCGCCGGTTCGATGACGGGTCTGCCGATCGTCGAGACCAAGGCGAACGACGTGTCGGCGTTCATCCCGACCAACGTCATCTCCATCACCGACGGCCAGTGCTTCCTGGAGTCGGACCTGTTCAACGCCGGTCAGCGCCCCGCGCTGAACGTCGGTATCTCCGTCTCCCGAGTCGGTGGTTCCGCGCAGCACAAGGCGATGAAGCAGGTCTCGGGCCGTCTGCGCCTCGACCTCGCCCAGTACCGCGAGCTGGAGGCGTTCGCCGCCTTCGGTTCCGACCTGGACGCCGCGTCGAAGTCGCAGCTGGAGCGCGGTCAGCGGCTGGTCGAGCTGCTCAAGCAGGCTCAGTACCAGCCGATGCCGACCGAGGACCAGGTCGTCTCCGTGTGGGCCGGTACCACCGGCAAGATGGACGACGTCCCGGTCAACGACATCCGCCGCTTCGAGAAGGAGCTCCTGGAGTACCTGCACCGCAAGGAGCAGGGCCTCATGACCTCCATCAAGGAGGGCGGCAAGATGTCGGACGACACGCTCACCGCCATCGCCGACGGCATCGCGGACTTCAAGAAGCAGTTCGAGACCTCGGACGGCAAGCTTCTCGGCGAAGACGCGCCGGCCGCCGCGGCCAAGTGACGACGGAAGGGACCTGACTCATGGGAGCCCAGCTCCGGGTCTACAAGCGTCGTATCCGATCCGTCACCGCGACCAAGAAGATCACGAAGGCGATGGAGATGATCGCCGCCTCGCGTGTCGTCAAGGCACAGCGCAAGGTGGCGGCCTCCACGCCGTACGCGACCGAGCTCACCCGCGCGGTCACGGCGGTCGGAACCGGCTCGAACACCAAGCACCCGCTGACCACGCAGGCCGAGACGGTCGTGCGGTCCGCGGTGCTGCTCCTCACGAGCGACCGTGGTCTCGCCGGCGCCTTCAACGCCAACGCCATCAAGGTGGCGGAGAAGCTCACCGAGCGTCTCGAGGCCGAGGGCAAGGAGGTCGACACGTACATCGTCGGCCGCCGCGGTCTGGCCCACTACAACTTCCGCGAGCGCAAGGTCGCGGAGTCGTGGTCGGGCTTCACCGACGAGCCCACGTACGCGGACGCGAAGAAGGTCGCGGGTCCGCTGATCGAGGCCATCGAGAAGGACACGGCCGAGGGCGGCGTGGATGAACTCCACATCGTCTTCACCGAGTTCGTCTCGATGATGACGCAGACGGCGCTCGACGACCGTCTGCTGCCGCTCAGCCTCGAAGAGGTCGCCGCGGAGGCCACGCCCAAGGGCGAGATCCTTCCGCTGTACGACTTCGAGCCCTCGGCGGAGGACGTCCTCGACGCCCTCCTGCCGCGCTACGTGGAGAGCCGTATCTACAACGCGCTGCTCCAGTCGGCCGCTTCGAAGCACGCCGCCACGCGGCGCGCGATGAAGTCGGCCACCGACAACGCGGGAGAGCTGATCACCACTCTCTCCCGTCTTGCCAACGCGGCCCGCCAGGCCGAAATCACCCAGGAAATCAGCGAGATCGTCGGTGGCTCCGCAGCCCTGGCCGACGCGACCGCGGGGAGTGACAGGTAATGACGACGACAGTTGAGACGGCCGCTGCCACGGGCCGCGTCGCCCGGGTCATCGGCCCGGTCGTCGACGTGGAATTCCCCGTCGACGCGATGCCGGAGATCTACAACGCTCTGCATGTCGAGGTGGCCGACCCGGCCCTCGACGGCGCCAAGAAGACGCTGACCCTGGAGGTCGCCCAGCACCTGGGTGACGGCCTGGTCCGCACCATCTCCATGCAGCCCACCGACGGTCTGGTCCGCCAGGCCGCGGTCACCGACACGGGTGCCTCCATCACCGTGCCGGTCGGCGACTTCACCAAGGGCAAGGTGTTCAACACCCTCGGCGAGGTTCTGAACACCGACGAGCAGTACGACGGTGAGCGCTGGGGCATCCACCGCAAGGCTCCGAACTTCGACGAGCTCGAGTCGAAGACCGAGATGTTCGAGACCGGCGTCAAGGTCATCGACCTTCTCACCCCGTACGTCAAGGGTGGAAAGATCGGTCTGTTCGGTGGTGCCGGCGTCGGCAAGACGGTGCTCATCCAGGAGATGATCTACCGCGTCGCCAACAACCACGACGGTGTCTCCGTGTTCGCCGGTGTCGGTGAGCGCACGCGTGAGGGCAACGACCTCATCGAGGAGATGGCGGAGTCGGGCGTCATCGACAAGACCGCCCTGGTCTTCGGTCAGATGGACGAGCCCCCGGGCACCCGTCTGCGCGTGGCCCTCGCCGGTCTGACCATGGCGGAGTACTTCCGCGATGTGCAGAAGCAGGACGTGCTGTTCTTCATCGACAACATCTTCCGCTTCACGCAGGCCGGTTCCGAGGTCTCGACCCTGCTCGGCCGGATGCCCTCCGCGGTGGGTTACCAGCCGAACCTGGCCGACGAGATGGGTCTCCTCCAGGAGCGCATCACCTCGACCCGTGGTCACTCGATCACCTCGATGCAGGCGATCTACGTCCCCGCGGACGACCTGACCGACCCGGCCCCGGCCACCACCTTCGCCCACCTCGACGCGACGACGGTGCTCTCCCGTCCGATCTCCGAGAAGGGCATCTACCCGGCCGTGGACCCGCTGGACTCCACGTCCCGCATCCTGGACCCCCGCTACATCGCGGCGGACCACTACAACACGGCCATGCGTGTCAAGGGTGTCCTGCAGAAGTACAAGGACCTCCAGGACATCATCGCGATCCTCGGTATCGACGAGCTGGGCGAAGAGGACAAGCTCGTCGTCCACCGCGCCCGTCGCGTGGAGCGCTTCCTGTCCCAGAACACCCACGTCGCCAAGCAGTTCACCGGCGTCGACGGGTCGGACGTCCCGCTGGAGGAGTCGATCACCGCGTTCAACGCGATCATCGACGGCGAGTACGACCACTTCCCGGAGCAGGCGTTCTTCCTCTGCGGTGGCATTGAGGACCTCAAGGCCAACGCCAAGGAGCTCGGCGTCTCCTGAACTCGGACCTGAAGAGTCCTGAGCTCTGAGTTCGACTGAGGGGGCGGGGCACGTCCCGCCCCCTCTTTCACGCCTACTAGACTTGTAACCAACACCCGGCCGAACCGCCGGGTGGTGACCCGAGGAGCCACCTTGGCTGCTGAGCTGCACGTCGCGCTGGTCGCGGCCGACCGAGAGGTCTGGTCCGGCGAGGCCACCCTGGTCGTCGCGCGCACCACGTCCGGCGACATCGGCGTCATGCCCGGTCACCAGCCGCTGCTCGGTGTGCTGGAGTCGGGCCCGGTGACCATCCGTACGAGTGATGGTGGAACGGTCGTCGCCGCGGTGCACGGCGGTTTCATCTCGTTCGCGGACAACAAGCTGTCGCTGCTGGCCGAGATCGCCGAGCTGTCGGACGAGATCGACGTCCAGCGCGCGGAACGCGAGCTGGAGCGGGCGAAGGCGGAGGGTGACGCCGCCGCCGAGCGTCGCGCGGACGTACGGATCCGTGCGGCGGCGACGCGCTAGTCGGCGCGTCACGCCTATGACGTCACTCAGCCGCGGCTGGGACCGGAGCAATCCGGCCCTGGTCGCGGCTGAGGCAAATGTGGATGTTTTTTCCATTCCGTTACCGAGTAGACGAGGAGGTCGGTGTCGATGGCCCTCGCTCTGACTGTGTGCGGAATCGTCGTGGCACTTGTTGTGCTGGGACTGTTCGTCTTCGGCCTTCGTCGCAGACTCATCCAGCGCTCCGGCGGCACCTTCGACTGTTCGCTGCGCTGGGACGTCCCGGAGAAACCCGACACCAACGGCAAGGGCTGGAGCTACGGTGTCGCCCGCTACAACGGCGACCGCATCGAGTGGTACCGCGTCTTCTCCTACGCCTACCGCCCGCGTCGCGTCCTGGAGCGCGCCGCGATCGAGGTCGCCGGGCGCCGGCTGCCGGAGGGCGAGGAGGAGCTGGCACTGCTCTCCGATGCCGTGATCCTGACCTGTCTGCACCGGGGCACGCGGCTGGAACTCGCCATGAGCGAAGACGCGCTGACCGGTTTCCTCGCGTGGCTGGAAGCAGCCCCGCCCGGTCAGCGCGTCAATGTCGCCTAGGTCCTACTGACGGTCGTCAGCCTGCTTACGACAGCCCGCTGTTGATGGCGCTCACCAGCTCACCGTTGCCGGTGTCGCCGCTGAACTCCCAGAAGAACGCCCCGCCCAGGCCCTGGTTCTTGGCCCAGGTCATCTTGGTGCCGATGGTGGCCGGGGTGTCGTACGACCACCAGTTGTTGCCGCAGTAGGCGTACGCCGTGCCCGCGATGGTGCCGGTGGCCGGGCAGGACGTCTTGAGGACCTTGTAGTCCTCGATGCCCGCCTCGTAGGTGCCCGGGGCCGCGCCGGTCGCCGTGCCGCCGGGGGCGGCCTGGGTGACACCGGTCCAGCCACGGCCGTAGAAGCCGATGCCGAGCAGCAGCTTCTTCGAGGCCACGCCCTTCGACTTCAGCTTGGCGATCGCGTCGGCGGAGTTGAAGCCCGCCTGCGGGATGCCGGAGTACGAGGTCAGCGGCGAGTGCGGGGCCGTCGGGCCCTTCGCGTTGAAGGCGCCGAAGTAGTCGTACGTCATCACGTTGTACCAGTCGACGGAGGCCGAGGCGCCGCCGTAGTCGGCTGCGTCGATCTTGCCGCCGGAGGAGCCGTCGGCCGTGATGGCCGCGGTGACCAGGTAGTTCGAGCCGAACTCGGTGCGCAGGGCCTGCATCAGGTTCTTGAAGGCCGCGGCGCCCGAGGTGTCACAGGTCAGTCCGCAGGCGTTCGGGTACTCCCAGTCGATGTCGATGCCGTCGAAGACATCGGCCCAGCGCGGGTCCTCGACGACCGCCTTGCAGGACTTGGCGAAAGCGGCCGGGTTGGCCGCGGCCTGGCCGAAGCCGCCGGAGTAGGTCCAGCCGCCGAAGGAGTACAGCACCTTGATGTGCGGGTACTTGGCCTTCAGCTGGCGCAGCTGGTTGAAGTTGCCGCGCAGCGGCTGGTCCCAGGTGTCGGCGGTGCCGCTGACGGACTGGTCGGCGGTGTAGGCCTTGTCGTAGGCGGCGTAGGTGTCGTCGACGGTGCACTGACCGTTCTTGACGTTGCCGAACGCGTAGTTGATGTGCGTGATCTTCGCCGCGGAGCCGGAGCTGACCAGGTTCTTGACGTGGTAGTTGCGGCCGTAGACGCCCCACTCGGTGAAGTAGCCGAGCTTGACCTTGTCACCGGTGGGCGGCGGCTCGGTGGTGCCGCCGGTGGTGCGCACCGCGCGGGCGCCGCTGACCGGCCCGGTCTGGTCGGCGGTGTCGCGGGCCTGGACGCTGTAGGAGTAGTCGGTGCCGGCGGTCAGGCCGGTGTTGGTGTACGACGTCGTGGTCACGGTGGCGACCTTGGTGCCGTCGCGCAGGACGTCGTAGTTCTTGACGCCCTTGTCGTCGGTGGCGGCGCTCCAGGAGAGCTTCACCGAGGTGTCGGTGATGTCCGAGGCGGTGGGAGTGCCGGGGGCGCTCGGCGCGCTGTCGCCGGGGGTCGAGGTGCCGCCGTCACAACTGCCGCCGTTGAGCTTGCAGTTGGCGGGGGAGCCGGACCCGGAGCCGTTGAAGCCGAAGGAGACGGAGGCGCCGGGGGCGAGGGTGCCGTTCCAGGACTTGTTCTTGGCGGTCCAGTGGGTGCCGGAGGAGGTGACGTCGGCGTCCCAGGCGGAGGTGACGGATGTGCCGGAGGGGAAGTCCCACTCGACGGTCCAGGAGCTGAGGGCCGTGTCGCCGGTGTTCTTGACGGTCCACTTGCCTTCGAAACCGGTGCCCCAGTCCTGCGGCTTGGCGTAGGTGGCGGTCGCGGATGTCGCGGCCTGGGCGGGGCTCGCGAGGCCGACGAGGCCGGCGAAGGGGAGCACCAGGGTCGCTATCCCTGCCGCCACTCTGTGTCTGAAGCGCATGTAGCGCCTCCTTGTCTGATTTTTCGGGGCGCCTGAGCCCTTGGGGAGGGGTGTTGGGGCGCAACTGAGCCTTCACGCCCACGGTGCGGCGAGAATAGAAAGGTCTGGACCACGGGTCAATAGGTCTGGACCACTCAGTATGCGATCGCTCAGACACCCAACTCCTGCGCCAGCACCGCGGCTTGCACGCGGCTGCGCAGTTCCAGCTTCCCCAGCAGTCGGCTGACGTGCGTCTTCACTGTCGCCTCCGCCATGTCGAGACGGGTCGCGATGTCCGCGTTGGACAGTCCCTCGCCCAGACAGGACAGCACCTCGCGTTCCCGGCGCGTGAGGGTGTTCAGCACCGCCGGGTCGGCGCTCGGCTGCCGGACCGGCCTGGCGGCGAACTCGGAGATCAGCCGCCGGGTGACGGCCGGAGCGACGATCCCCTCGCCCCGCGCCACCGTACGGACCGCTTCCACCAGGTCCCTCGCCTCCGTGTTCTTCAGCAGGAACCCGGCCGCCCCGGCCCTGAGCGCCCCGAACACATACTCGTCGAGGTCGAAGGTGGTCAGCACGAGGACGTCCGCGAGCCCCTCCTCCGTGACCTTCCGGGTCGCCGACACCCCGTCCAGACGCGGCATCTGTACGTCCATCAGCACCAGGTCGGGCCGCAGTTCCCGGGCCAGCGCGACCGCCTGCTCGCCGTCCGCGGCCTCGCCGACCACCTCGATGTCGGGCGCGCTGCGCAGGATGAGGACCAGCCCGGCGCGGACGGCGGACTGGTCCTCGGCGACGAGCACGCGGATCATGCGGGATCTCCTTCAGCGACGTCGGCGACGGGCAGGATGGCGCGTACGGCCCAGATCTTGCCGTGCGCCGAGCTCTCGGGGCCGGACTCGAAGGTGCCGCCGAGCAGCGCCGCCCGCTCCCGCATACCCACCAGACCGGCGCCGGAACCGGGCGCGCTCGGCCCGTCGCGGTCGCCGTACGGGCTGGTCACGGCGATGGCGAGGGAGCCGTCCGCCTGGCGCAGCAGCACGGTGACCCGGCCGGGGCAGGCGTGCTTGAGGGCGTTGGTGAGGGACTCCTGGACCATCCGGTAGGCGGCGAGCTCGACGGGGGCCGGCAGGGTCGTGCCGTGCTCGGCCTCCAGCGTGACGTCGAGGCCGTTGGCGCGGGCGTCGTCGACCAGGACGCTGAGGCCGTCGAGGGTGGGGACCGCGCTGGGCGCACTGTCGCCCTCCCGCAGGATGCCGATCAGCCGGCGCATCTCCTCGAGTCCCTTGACGCTGTTCTCGCGGATGACGCCGAGGGCCTGCCGGGACGTCTCCGCATCGTCCAGCGACAGCGCGGCGGTGGAGTGGATGGCGATCGCCGACAGATGGTTGGCGACCATGTCGTGCAACTCCCGTGCCATCCGGGCGCGTTCGGCGACGACGGCCTGGGTGCGGTCCATCTCGGCGAGCAGGGCGGTCTGTTCGGCACGCAGGCGTGCGGCCTCGGCGGCGTCGCGGTGGTTGCGGACGATCCAGCCGGTGGCCGCGGGTCCGTACGCCACGACACCGACGACCACGCCGATCAGCAGCGCCTCCGGCACCCGCCACACCGCGAACGGCACCAGCGTCCCGGCCACCGTGAGCAGACCCGTGATCCACTGGATGCGCCGTGCCGAGGCGAGCGGACCGTACAGGACGGCCGCGTAGACCACGTCGGTGAACATCAGCACCGACGCGAGGCTGCCCTGGGTCACCAGGTCCGCGCAGATCGCGACCGTGCCGGTCAGCAGAGCCGCGCGGGGCGCCGTGCGGCGCAGCAGCTCGCAGCCGGCCAGCACGGTGAGCGGCACCAGCACCGGCCAAGGACCGTCGAAGAGGGTGATCGGATCGTCGGACCGCCGGGTGCCGAGACCCGCGAGGACGAGCAGCAGCCCGCCGAGCAGCCCGCCGGCCGCGATGTACACGTCGAAGCGGTGCGGGCGGGGGAGTCGAACGGCCATGTCCCCATGAAACACGGCCCGCGCGGCGCCCGCCTGATCCCCGGGGACGGTCCTGGACTGCATCTTTCGATGTACGGCGACTTCGTCAGCGGCGACGACGAAAGCGGCGGCGCGCACCGGGAGCCTGGAAGGGTGACTGAGGGGAGCGAGCCGTGATCGTCGGACTGATCGTCGCCTGCGAGGTGGCGTTCTGGGTGCTGCTGGCCGCGGGCCTGGCCTTCCGGTACGTCTTCGGGATGCCGCGGGTGGGGCTGGCCCTGCTGCTGTGCGAGCCGTTGCTGGAGCTCGTGCTGTTCACCGTCACCGCGGTCGATCTGCGCGGCGGCGCCGAGCCCGACTGGAAGCACGGCCTGGCCGCCGTCTACATCGGCTTCACCGTGGGCCTCGGCCACTCCACGATCCGCTGGGCCGACGCCCGCTTCGCCCACCGCTTCGCGGGCGGCCCGCCGCCGGTACGGCCGCCGAAGTACGGCACGGCCCGCGCCGTCCACGAGTGGAAGGTCGCGGGCCGCTGGATCCTCGCCGCGGTCGTCGCCATGGCGCTGCTCCAGGGGGCGATCTGGTACGTCGGCGGCGAGGGCGGAACCGAGTCGCTACGGGCCTGGCAGCAGCGCATGGTGTGGCTGATAGGCATCAACGTGATCATCGCCGCCGGCTACACCCTGTTTCCCAAGCGCGAGCGTTAACGCTCCCCGCCCGGGACCCAGAGCACGTCCCCGACGTCCTTGTTGGCCGAGCGGGCAAGGATGAACAGCAGGTCCGACAACCGGTTCAGGTAGGTCGCCGTCAGCGGGTTCATCACCTCGCCGTGCACCTCCAGTGCGGCCCACGTGGAGCGCTCGGCACGTCGTACGACCGTGCAGGCCTGGTGCAGCAGGGCCGCACCCGGAGTGCCGCCGGGCAGGATGAAGGACCGGAGCTTCTCCAGCCGCTCGTTGAAGTGGTCGCAGTCCGCCTCCAGCTTGTCGACGTAGAACTGCTCGACCCTGAGCGGCGGGAACTCCGGGTTCTCCACGACCGGCGTCGACAGGTCCGCGCCCACGTCGAACAGGTCGTTCTGCACCCGGGTGAGGACCTTGACGATCTCCTCGTCGAGTCCGCCCAGCGCGATCGCCGTGCCGATCACCGCGTTCGCCTCGTTGGCGTCGGCGTACGCCGAGATCCGCAGATCGGTCTTGGCGACCCGGCTCATGTCGCCGAGGGCGGTGGTGCCCTGGTCGCCGGTCCTGGTGTAGATGCGCGTCAGATTGACCATGAGGTCAGCGTAGTTACGCCCCGGCCGTTCGGAACACGCGTGTGCCCACCGTCACGGCGAGTGCCGTGAGGGCGAGGGCGACCAGCACGCCGTACGCCATGTGCGCCGAGGCGTAGGAGCCGACGTAGGCGTCCCTGACCGCGTCCACCAGATAGCGGAACGGCACGAAGTGCGAGAGGACGTCCAGCCAGCCCGGGCCGAGGGTCATCGGGAGCATCAGGCCGGACAGCAGCATCATCGGCATCGTCAGGGCGTTGACCGCCGGACCGAACTCGCCCGGCGTGTGCAGCTTCATGGCCAGCGCGTACGACAGCGAGGCCAGCGACACCGTCAGCAGCGCGACGAACGCGAAGCCGATCAGGATGCCGGCCAGCGGGGCCCGCAGCCCCATCGCCAGCGCGGCCAGCACGAGCAGCACCGCCTGGAGGACGAAGACGGTGGCGTCGCGCAGTACCCGCCCCAGCAGCAGCGCCAGCCGGCTGACCGGCGTCACCCGCATCCGCTCCACCACTCCCTGGCTCTTCTCGACGATGATCGCGAACCCCGCGAACGAGGCGCCGAACAGACCGAGTTGAAGCAGCAGCCCGGGCACCAGCATTTGCCAGGAGCTGCCCGCCCCGCCCAGCGGGAGATCGGTGAGCAGCGGGCCGAAGAAGAGGAGGTAGAGCAGCGGCATCAGCACGCCGAAGAGCAGGGCGAAGCGGGACCGCAGCGACTGACGGAGATAGCGGCCGTAGATCAGCGCGGTGTCGTGGAGAAGCATCGTCGGGGGATTCCTATACGGCTACGGGGGCGGCGTCGGCCGGTGTGGCGCTGCGGCCGGTGATGGCGAGGAAGGTGTCCTGGAGGGAGGCGTCGATCGAGCCGCCGTACTCCAGCTTGAGCGCGGTCGGTGTGCCCTCCGCGACGACCACGCCCTTGTCGACGACGACCAGGCGGTCGGCGAGGGCGTCGGCCTCGTCCAGGTAGTGGGTGGTCAGGAAGACCGTGGTGCCGTGCTCGTCGCGCAGCCGGCGGACCAGGTCCCACAGGTCGGCCCGGCTGCCGGGGTCGAGTCCGGTGGTGGGTTCGTCGAGGAAGAGCACCTTCGGGCGATGGGTGAGGGCCATGGCGATGTCCAGGCGGCGGCGCTGACCGCCCGACAGCGCCCCGCACTTGCGGTCGAGCAGCCCGGTCAGATCCAGGTCCCGGGCCAGCTCCTCGGCCCGTTCGGCCGCCCGGGTCTTCGTCAGGCGGTAGAGGCGGCCCTGGGTGACCAGTTCCTCCCGCACGGTGATCTGCGGGTCGACCCCTCCCGACTGGGCCACATAGCCGCAGGCCCTCCGCACCCCGGCGGGGTCGGTGGCGAGGTCGTGGCCGGCGACGGTGGCGGCGCCGCCGGTGGGTTTCAACAGGGTCGTGAGCATCCGCAGGGTGGTGGTCTTCCCGGCGCCGTTCGGGCCGAGGAAGCCGAGGATCTCGCCCTCGCGGACCCTCAGGTCGATGCCGCGGACGGCCTCCACCGGGCCGAGTTTCGTCTGGAAGGTACGGGCCAGGCCCGCCGTACTGATGACGGTCATGGCCACAGAAAAACAGAGTCTCTTAAATTTTGCAATGACCCCAAAGTTTCAGAGAGTCCAGCGAAGCTAGGATGTGGACCATGGCTGAAGGGCTCAGGGAGCGGAAGAAGCGCGAGACGAGACAGCGGATCTCGGACATCGCCACCGGGCTGTTCCTGGAGCACGGGTTCGTGACCGTGACCATCGCGGAGGTGGCGGAGGCCGCCGATGTCTCCGTGAACACCGTCTACAACTACTTCCCGGCCAAGGAGGACCTCTTCTTCGACCGCTCCTCCGGCGTCGTCGAACAGCTCTCGCGCTGGGTGCGCGCCCGGGACGTGGGGGAGTCGGCCGCGCGGGCCGTGCTGCGCGAGCTGCGCGCGGAGGCGGAGGCGGTCTCGCCCCGGATCGGCCTCATGGCGGGCTACGACCGTTTCATGCGCTGCATCCACGAGGCGCCGCCGCTGCGCTCCCGGCTGTGGAGTCTCCAGCAGGAGATCCACGACCACCTCGAAGCGACCCTCCGGGAGGCGACCGGTGCCGCCGACGCGGACCCGCTGCCGGGGCTGATCGCCGGTCAGATCTGCTGGGTCCACTCGGAGGTGTTCGTGCACGTGGGGCGTGAGATGGTCGCCGGGCGCAATCCGGACGAAGTGTCACGAGAGGTGCTGACGCTTCTCGACGACATCGAGGAGCTGTTGAGCGAGAACGTGCTCAACTACGCCGTACGTGACCACCGATGAGCCGTGCCGGTGTGATGTCCGTCAGATGAGACGTGACGCGCATTACTAACCCGCCACACAGCACCTCACGCCCGCTAAGGTCCGCCGAAGAGGCAGATGTCAACAGCGTGTAAGGCGTTCGAAGGGGAGTCGCACAGTGGCACGGAAGCTTGCCGTCATCGGCGCCGGCTTGATGGGTTCCGGGATCGCCCAGGTCTCCGCTCAGGCGGGCTGGGACGTCGTCCTGCGGGACGTCACCGACGAGGCGCTCAAGCGTGGCACCGACGGCATCAAGGCCTCGTACGACAAGTTCGTGAGCAAGGGCAAGCTGGAGGCGCACGACGCCGACGCCGCCCTCGGCCGGATCACCGCCACCACCGACCTGGACGCCGCCGCGGACGCCGACATCGTCGTCGAGGCGGTCTTCGAGAAGCTCGAGGTCAAGCACGAGATCTTCCGTGCCCTCGACAAGATCGTGCGCGAAGACGCCGTGCTCGCCTCCAACACCTCCGCCATCCCGATCACCAAGATCGCGGCGGCCACCGAGCGCCCCGAGCGGGTCGTCGGGGTGCACTTCTTCTCGCCGGTGCCGATGATGCAGCTCGTCGAGCTCGTCCGCGGCTACAAGACCAGCGACGAAACCCTCGCCACCGCCCGGGAGTTCGCCGAGTCCGTCGGCAAGACCTGCATCGTCGTCAACCGGGACGTCGCCGGCTTCGTCACCACCCGGCTCATCTCCGCCCTCGTCGTCGAGGCGACCAAGCTCTACGAGTCGGGCGTCGCCACCGCCGAGGACATCGACCTCGCCTGCAAGCTGGGCTTCGGCCACGCCATGGGCCCGCTCGCCACCGCCGACCTCACCGGCGTCGACATCCTGCTGCACGCCACGAGCAACATCTACACCGAGACCCAGGACGAGAAGTTCGCCCCGCCGGAGCTGATGCGCCGGATGGTTGACGCCGGTGACATCGGGCGCAAGAGCGGGCAGGGCTTCTACAAGCACTGAAACCGCACAGGCCCCTGAGGTATCACTCCCGGGGGTGAATTCGGTATCGGTTCGCTTACAGACGGCAACCTCTGACCGTCCAACTCAGTCAGACGTTGCATCACCGGACATCACATTCGCGGAGCACGAGACGCACCACGGGGAGCGCATATGTTCATCAGGGGCGACCACGCCGAGCTGGTCGTCGGGGGCCGCCTCGACGTCCGCAGCGCGGCGGACGCCCGTACGGTCCTGCACACGGCCGTCGACGACGGAGTCGGCGACCTGGTGCTGGATCTGTCCGAGCTCGACTCCTGGGACGCCACCGGACTCGGGGTGATCATGGGGGCCCACCGAAGGGCCGGCCGCTGCGGCCGGCGCCTGGTGCTGCGCGAGGTACCGCCGCAGCTCCAGCGCCTGCTGGTGGCCACCCGACTGCACCGGATCCTGGCGATCGAGGGCGGCATCGGGGTGGAGTCACTGCCCCGGGTGTGACCCCTTGTGTGAATGCGGTGTGAGGGCCGGGTGCTGCGGCTGTGAAGCGCAGGTCGCGCACAATCCTCACGAGACTGTGACGTCTCGGACGGCGCGGTACCCCGGGCTGTCGTAGATACTGTGCGAAGGTTTAGGGTTCGGTCGCCCGCTGAGTGAACATCCCTGAACGAGCGGGCCCGGACCAGAAGCGACAGCGCGGTGTGCAGCAAGGCCGGGAGGGGCTCGGCACACGACGCTTTTGGGGGGCTTGACCTATGGACCCGAACAACCGGGGACCCGAGGAGTACGGCCATGACGGTGACGGCGATTCGCCGCGCCAGCGCCCGCCCAGGGACCCCCTCACACCCGACTTCGGCCAGAGCCGACCCGCCCTGGCTCGCACGGTGCAGCTGGTGTCCGGCGACTACCTGCTCACCGTCAACCCCGTCGACGGCAGCGAGATAGAGGTCTGCCCGCCAGGCGAACGGCCCTCGCGGCCCCGGAAGCTCAGCGCCACCGAACGCGCCGAGCTGGACCGCGCGGCCAAACCGCCCGTGCCGGCCGGCCTCAACCGGCCCGCACTGCACCTCCTGGCCCGCCAGGACGAGCGGGAACGGCTGGTACGCCTGCTCGCCCGCGGCCGTTCCGTACGTCTCACCGGCCCCGCCGGCTCCGGTCGCACCAGCCTGCTCGACCTTCTCGCCGAGGACTGCTCGGACCTCGCCCCCGACGGCGTGATCCGGCTGACCGGCTTCCATCGCACGGCCGACGACCTGCTGTACGACCTCTTCCACGCCGTCTTCGACGCCCCCCTGCACCGGCCCGCACGGGACGAGCTGCTCGGCTACGTCCGGGAGATAGGCGCGGTCGTCATCCTGGACGACGTCGAGTTCGGCGGGGCCGCGCTCGACGAACTCCTGGACGCCACCCCCGAGTGCGCCTTCCTGGTCGCCACGACACCGGACGTGCCCGCGCCGTCCGCCGACTCGGCCATCGAGGAGGTCTTCCTCAGCGGCCTGGACCGGGCCGGCGGCGTGGAACTCCTGGAGCGCGGTGTCGGCCGGGTCCTCACCGAGGAGGAGGCCAACTGGGCCGGCGACCTCTGGTTCGAGTCCGAGGGGCTGCCGCTGCGCTTCGTCCAGGCCGGCGCCCTGCTCCGGCAGCGCGACGAACTGCGGGCCAGCGCGGAGGCCTTCGACGAGTTCGGCGTCTTCCAGGAAGCCCAGGTCGACGCGCCCTTCGAGGCCGGCGACGGACACGACGTACCGCTGCCCTCGCTCGCCGAGGGAGCCGCGCCCGCGGCCCTGCTCGCCACCCGGCTCAGCGACTCGGCCCGCGCCGCACTGCGGTTCGCCGTGGCGCTCGGCGGCGAGGTGCCGCACCAGGCACATCTGCCCGCCCTCGTCGGCGACACCCATGCGGACGCCGCCCTCGGCGAACTGCTGGGCTGCGCGCTGGTCTCCCCGGTCGGCTCCCGCTACCGGCTCGCCGCCGGGGTGCAGGCCCAGCTGGAGGCCGCCGGATACGGCACCGACACCGAGGCCCAGGCCCTCGCCGCCGCCCGGCACTACGCCTGGTGGGCCGGGCATCCCTCGGTCACTCCCGAGCGGGTGTGCGCCGAGGCGGACGCCGTGCTCGCCGCGCTCGGCATCCTCGTGCCGACCGCCGTCCCGCCCGCCGAGGACGAGGAGTCCGTCACCGTCCAGCTGGCCCGCACGGCGGCGCCCGCGTTCGCCGCCGGGCTGCACTGGAGCGCCTGGGAACAAACCCTGCAGCTCGGGGCCGAGGCCGCCCGGGTCGCCGGTGACGGGAGTGAACGGGCCTACTTCCACCACGAGTTGGGTGTCCTCGCGCTCTGCGCCGACCAGCTCGACCGGGCCCGCTCCGAACTGGAGGCCTCCGTCGGGCTGCGCGGCGCACTCGCCGACAAGCGCGGCACGGTCGCCGGCCGCCGGGCTCTGGCGCTGGTCTCCGACCGCTCCGGCGCCCCGCTCGCCATCGGCGCGACGGCCGGTGAAGAGGTGCCCGACGCCCGGTCCGAGGAGTCCCAGTCGCCTCCCGGGGGCGTCCCCACGGCCTTCCCGCCGCTCCAGTCGCCGTTCGACAGCTCGACCCTGGTCACCAACCGGGTCCCGGCGGCCCCCGTTCCCAACCGCAAGGCCCGGGGCGGTCTGAAGGGTCTGGCCCGCCGCAACCTGGTCGCGGCCGGCGCGGGCGCGCTGCTCGCGGCGGTGCTCGGCACGGTGGTGACGCTCGGCGCCACCTCCAACCCCGACAACGACGGCCCGTCCACCAAGGTCGGCCCCAACCCGTCGGCCAGCCAGGACCTGAACGACGGCAGTCTGGGCGCCGACGTGCCGAAGAACGGCGACGAGGGCGACACCGGCGAGGCCACCAGCCGGCCGACCGACCCGGGCCCCGACGGCACCTACGGCACGTCCGACGACCCGACCCCGACGGACACCGCGGAGCCTTCGGACGACCCGAGCGGGACGAAGGGGACGGGCGGGCCGTCGAGCTCGCCGAGCAAGCCGCCGACGACGAAGCCGCCGACCTCGACCTCGAAGCCGCCGACCTCCAAGCCGCCGACGGAGTCTCCGGATCCGACGCCGACCGAGACATCCGAGCCGCCGTCGCCCACGACGAGCCCCACGCCGGATCCTTCGGACGAGCCGTCCACCTCCGACTCGGCCAGCGGCCCCGCCGCGTCCAGCGCACCGGCGAGCACCTCCGCCGGCGTCCCGGCGAGCAGTGGCGCGGGTTCGCCCAGCGCCACGGGCTCGGCGTCGAACGCGGTGATCTGACGCCGGTACGGCAGCACAAGAAGGCCGGGTCCTGGAGACAGGACCCGGCCCTCTTCGCCGTAGAAGAACCGCCGTAGAAGAACCGCCGTGGCAGAAGGACCCGTCAGAACAGCCGCAGCTTGTCGTCCTCGATGCCGCGCAGGGCGTTGTAGTCGAGGACCGTGCAGCCGATGCCGCGGTCCGTGGCCAGGACGCGGGCCTGGGGCTTGATCTCCTGGGCCGCGAAGACGCCGCGGACCGGGGCGAGATGCGGGTCGCGGTTCAACAGCTCCAGATAGCGGGTGAGTTGCTCCACGCCGTCGATCTCGCCGCGCCGCTTGATCTCGACCGCGACGGTCTGGCCCTCGGCGTCCCGGCACAGGATGTCGACCGGGCCGATGGCCGTCATGTACTCGCGGCGGATCAACGTATAGCCGTCGCCGAGGGTTTCGATGCGGTCGGCGAGCAGTTCCTGAAGGTGTGCTTCCACGCCGTCCTTGATCAGGCCGGGATCCACACCCAGTTCGTGCGAGGAGTCGTGGAGGATCTCCTCCATGGTGATGATCAGCTTCTCGCCGCCCTTGTTGACGACGGTCCAGACGCCCACGGCGCCCTCGGGAAAGTCTCCCGATTCCTCCTTCAACGTGCAGGGCGGCGACATCCAGTTCAGGGGCTTGTAGGCCCGGTCGTCCGCGTGGATCGACACGCTGCCGTCCGCCTTCACCAGGATGAGACGGGGGGCGGACGGGAGGTGGGCGGTGAGCCGGCCCGCGTAGTCCACGGAGCACCGGGCAATGACGAGACGCATGGTCGGCAACGCTACTCGACGGGCCCGGGTCCACGCGATTCGCCCCAGAAACGCGATGTTCTTTTGTGGCCGATTGTGTCCCCAACCAGGGCTCTCTATGTACGCGTTCGCCTGGTGCGGTCACCGTCCGTTGCTTACCGTAGTAACCGGGAGGTCGCGGAGCGTGCACTCAGAGTGTCCAGATTCGCGAACTCCCTTACCTGTCCGGCAACCCCTGAATACCTGTTCGGGGGTGCGAGAGGAGAACCCATGTCGCTCGACGTCTCACCGGCCCTACTCGAGAAGGCCGAGCGAGGCGAGGTCGACGAAGCGGAATTCGTCGACTGCGTCCGGACCTCCCTGCCCTACGCATGGGAGATGGTCAGCTCCCTGGTGGCCCAGCTGAAGGTCGACGGCGGCAAGTTCGCCGACAACCAGACGCCTCCGCCGGACGAGCAAGCACGCGGTCAGCTGCTGCGTGCGCTCGCGAGTGACGCGATACGCGGCGCGCTGCAACGGCACTTCGGGGTGCGACTGGCTTTCCAGAACTGCCACCGTGTGGCGGTGTTCCCGCTGGACGGCTCGGTGGACGAGTCACTGGCCCGTTTCACCTCGGTCCGTAGCCAGCTGCTCAATCAGTCGCCGGAGTTCCGGGACTGCTGACAGCGAACTGCTTGCTTGCCGCCCCGTACGCGGGAGGTGCATCAGGTACCGGGGCGGCAGGCACGGCGGGTGCGAAACGCACGGTCAGCCGAGGTGGGGGAGCACCTCGGCACCCAGCCGCCGGACGTTCTCCTCCGTCGCCGCCAGATCCCCCGAGCCCTCCGTGAGCAGGGCGAAGCGGGTGATCCCGGTCCGCTCGCTGGTCGCCGCGAGCCGGTCGGCGCAGAGCCGCGGAGTGCCCACCGGGTGCAGCCCGCAGAGCAGTTCGGTGTACGCCACCGGGTCGCGCATCGATCGATGCCGGCCGTCGACGGTCACATGGGCCTCCAGGCCCTGCCGCAGCCAGCCCGGCATCGCCTTCACCAGGGTCTCCACCGCGTCCGTGCGCCGGTCCGCGATCTGGCAGACCCCGGCCGAGACATGGGCGGCGCCCCGCACCTCCTGCGGCGAACGGCCCGTCGCGCGCGCGTGGGTGCGCCACAGGGAGACCATCTCGGCCTTCTCCTCGTCCCCCACGTGCATCCCCAGCAGCATCGGCAGTCCACGCTCGGCGGCCAGCCGCACACTCGCCGGGGAGGTGCACGCGACGACGACCTCGGGCCCCGGCTCCTCCGACAGGGACTCCGACGGCCGTGGTACGACGGGTACTTCACGGAAGGTGAAGCGCTCCCCGGAGGCACCCACCGACGGTTCGCGCAGCCAGCGCACCAGCAGATCGAGTGATTCCGGGAACCCCGTCTCGTACGCCTCCAGGCCCGCGCCGAACACCTCCAGGTCGACCCACGGCCCGCCGCGCCCCACGCCCAGCGAGAACCGTCCGCCGGACGCGATGTGCAGCAGCGCGGCCTGCTCGCCGAGGGCGACCGGGTGGACGGTGGGCAGCACGCTGACCGCGGTGCCGACCCTGAGACGACTGGTGCGGCCCAGCAGTAAAGCCGCCAGGGTGATCGCCGACGGACAGGTGCCGTACGGCACGAAGTGATGCTCGGCCAGCCAGACCGAGTCGAGCCCGGCCTCCTCGGCCACCTCGGCCGAGCGGACCGCGCGGTGCAGCGCCTCCCCCTGGCCCTGCCCCGGGAACTGGGCCGCCAACACGAAACTTCCCACGTGCATTGCTTTTCCTGCTTCCTTGGCTCCGACGCGGAGCTCCCCCACCCGGCATAACCGTCTGACACGTGCCGAGGACACGGCCTGCCGAAGAGATACTCGGATTGTCTGCAGAATGGACCGATATGAAGGGGCACTTGTGGGGGTTGGTCCCCTACGCCTACCCAGGCTCGTGCCGCGTAGGCTGGACACGGCCCATGCTTCCTGTATAGCCCCGTGAGGTGTCCTGTGTCCCCGCGTCGCAACCGACCCAAAGGAGCCGACCCCTCAGGCGGGGACGACCGCTCGGGGCGTTACGGCGGTTTCCAGTCCTCCGAGAGCTGGCAGGGCGAGGAGTGGAACATCCGCCATGTGCCGGGGGCGAGTGCCCAGGGCAAGTCCTACCGCTGCCCGGGCTGCGACCAGTTGATCCCCGACGGCGTCCCGCATGTGGTGGCCTGGCCGGACCACTCGGGCGTCGACGAGCGCCGGCACTGGCACAAGGCGTGCTGGAACGCGAAGGACCGCCGCACCACGCGGGTGCAGCGGTCCCGTAACGCGCCGAGGTTCTAGACGTCCCGCTGGTTGAGGAGGGCGTAGGCGCCGGCGAACGCGGCGGCCGTCACCCCCGCGATGATCCACAGCGGGTCCCAGCCGGAGGGGCCGGTCTCGGTGAGCGAGTTGGAGTAGAAGACGCTCAGCTGGTTCGGGATGGAGTACTCGAACAGGGCCGTGCGCAGGTCCTCCAGCGAGGACGAGAACATGAACAGGGCGATGACCAGCGGCGCCAGCACCAGGCCGATCATGATGGTGATGGCGCCCGCCGAGTGCCGGATGATCGAGCCGACGACCAGCGAGAGCAGGCCGAGCAGCGCGATGTAGAGCGAGATGCCGAGGGTGCCCTTGAGCCACTCGCTGCCGGAGGGGTCCTTCACACCGGTGCCGTCGAGGAGGGCCACGTCGGCGAGGGCGACCAGCAGGACCGACACGAACGTGACGACGAAGGCGACCAGGAAGAAGACGACGGCCTTCGCGGTCAGCACCCGGCCACGGCTCGGGCACGCGGTCATCGTCGTGCGGATCATGCCGGTGCCGTACTCGGAGGCGGTGGTCAGCACGCCGAGCGTGATCACGCACATCGTGCCGAGCAGCAGTCCGAAGAAGCCGAACGACAGCGGGTTCTCACCGGACAGATCGCCCTCGGTCGCGCTGCTCGACACCACGGCGGCGGCGAGCAGGCCGATACCGACGACCAGCAGCACGAAGACGCCCAGCGTCCACATCGTCGAGCGCACCGAGCGGATCTTCGTCCACTCCGAGGCGATCGCGTGCCCGAGGTGCGTGCGCACGACCGGGATCGGCGAGGTGTACGCGGCGTACGAAGGAGCGGGCGCCGCCTGCCAGTCGGGTGCGGCGGCCTGCGGCATCGGGGGCTGGGGCGTACTCATCGGGCGTCCTCGGACTTCGTCAGGTCGGCGGCGGGCGCGGGGGCCGGGGCGGGTGCGGTGGGCTGCGGTGCGGCCGTGGGCGGCGCGGGGGCCGCGGCGGGCGCGCTCGGGGCGGGCTGCCGGTCCGCGGGCGGGGCCGCCGGGACGGAGGGCTGCGCCGGGGCCTGGGGGGCCTGGGGAGGCGTCTGGGCGTACGGGTTGGGCTGATCCGCGGCGGGGGCGGCGTACGGGCCCGCCGGGGGCTGCCCGGTGCCGTACGCGCCGGCGGGGGCGCCCGCGAGCGGCCGGCCGCCCTGCTGCGGCGGCGGAGGCGCGTACCAGCCGGGCTGGCCCTGGCCCGGGACCGGCATCGGGGGCTGCGCCCCCGGCGGGAGGAGCTGCTGGAGGCCCGCCTTCTGGTCGGTCGTCGAGCGGTAGTCGACGGCGCCCTGGGTCATCCGCATGTACGCCTCTTCCAGCGAGGCCTGGTGCGGGGAGAGCTCCCACAGGCGTACGTCCGTGTCGTGGGCGATGTCGCTGATGCGGGGGAGCGGCAGACCCGTGATGCGCAGCGCGCCGTCCTGCTCCGGCAGCACGTGCCCGCCCGCCTCCGTCAGCGCGGACGTCAGCTTCTCGCGCAGCTGCGGGTCGGTGTCGGGGGTGCGTACGCGCGCGAAGCCGGCGGAGTTCGCGGCGATGAAGTCCTGCACGCTCATGTCGGCCAGCAGCTGTCCGCGCCCGATGACGATCAGGTGGTCGGCGGTCAGCGCCATCTCGCTCATGAGGTGCGAGGAGACGAAGACCGTACGGCCCTCCGCCGCGAGCGACTTCATCAGGTTGCGCACCCAGAGGATGCCCTCGGGGTCGAGGCCGTTGACCGGCTCGTCGAACAGCAGCACCTGGGGGTCGCCGAGCAGTGCGGCGGCGATGCCGAGCCGCTGGCCCATGCCGAGGGAGAAGCCCTTGGAGCGCTTCCTGGCCACGTCCTGGAGTCCGACCACGCCGAGCACCTCGTCCACCCGGCGGGCCGGGATGCCGGACAGCTGGGCGAGGCAGAGCAGATGGTTGCGGGCGTGCCGGCCGCCGTGCACGGCCTTGGCGTCGAGCAGCGCGCCCACCTGCCGGGGGGCGTTGGGCAGCTTGCGGTACGGGTAGCCGCCGATCGTCACCTGTCCCGACGTGGGATTGTCCAGACCGAGGATCATCCTCATCGTCGTCGACTTGCCGGAGCCGTTGGGGCCCAGGAAACCGGTGACGGCGCCGGGCCGTACCTGGAAGGAAAGGTTGTACACAGCGGTCTTGTCGCCATATTGCTTGGTCAGGCCGACTGCCTCGATCATGCTCCGCACCCATCGAAAGGTTCAGGACAGCAGGGCACACGCCCCCGTAAGGGTTAGGAGCTTATCGGGGCGCTGACGGTTCCACTCAAGAGCGAGCAAAGCTCCGGGTCGTCAGGCGTCCCTCTTCTTCAGCAGGACGTACCCTCCCGCGACCGCCGCGACCACCCACAGCACCATGATCCCGAGCCCGCCCCAGGGACCGTACGGAGTGTCGTCGTCGATCGGGGTGACCACCTGCATGATCTTGCTGCCGGCCTGGTCGGGCAGGTACCGGCCGATCTTCTTGGTCGCCGAGACGTTGCCGAGGATGTTGGAGATCAGGAAGAAGAACGGCATCAGGATGCCCAGCGACAGCATCGGCGAGCGCAGCATCGTGGCCACGCCCATCGAGAACACCGCGATGAGGGTCATGTAGAGCCCGCCGCCGATGACCGCGCGCAGCACTCCCGGATCGCCGATCTCGGCCCGGCGCGAGCCGAGCATTGCCTGGCCGAGGAAGAAGGTGACGAAGCTGGTGACGAGGCCGACGACGAGGCAGAGGCCGGCCGCCACCGCGATCTTGCTGAACAGGAAGGTGCCGCGCTGCGGTACGGCGGCCAGCGAGGTGCGGATCATGCCGGTGCTGTACTCGTTCGACACCACGAGCACCCCGAACACGATCATCGCGAGCTGGCCGAGGCCCATCCCGGCGAAGCTGATGTAGGTGGGGTCGAAGGAGAGCTGGTCGTTGCGGCTCATGTTGTCGAACTCGTTCTTCGACAGGGCCGCGATCAGCATGCCGAGGGCGAGGGTGACGACCACGGCGAGGGAGAGCGTCCACACGGTGGAGGCCACCGACCGGATCTTGGTCCACTCGGACCGTACGACCTGGACCGCCGTCATGGTCGGTTCCCCTTCCAGTCGCCCCACTGCTCGGCCGGCGCGGCGACGGGGGTGTCGGAGTGTGCGTGGTACTCGACCGACTCCGCGGTCAGCTGCATGAACGCCTCTTCCAGGGAGGCCTGCTGAGGGCTCAGCTCGTGCAGCACGATCTGGTGCCGCGCGGCCAGCTCCCCGACGTGCTCGGGCTTGCCGCCGTCGACCTCCAGCGTCCCGTTGCCGGCCTCCACGGCCGTGATCCCCGCCTCGTGCAGCACGTCGAGCAGCCGCTCGCGCTGGGGTGAGCGGATCCGGACGTACGACCGCGAGTTCTGCTCGATGAATTCGGCCATGGAGGTGTCGGCGAGCAGCCGCCCCTGACCGATGACGACGAGGTGATCGGCGGTCAGTGCCATCTCGCTCATGAGGTGGGAGGAGACGAAGACGGTCCGCCCCTGTGCGGCGAGCGATTTCATCAGGTTGCGGATCCAGTGGATGCCCTCGGGGTCGAGCCCGTTGACCGGCTCGTCGAACATCAGGATCCGCGGATCGCCCAGCAGCGCGCCCGCGATGCCGAGCCGCTGTCCCATGCCGAGGGAGAACCCCTTGGCCTTCTTCCTCGCCACTGCGGTGAGGCCGACGGTGTCGAGGACCTCGGCGACCCGGCCGCGGGGGATGCCGTTGCTCTGGGCGAGGCAGAGGAGGTGGTTGAAGGCGCTGCGCCCGCCGTGCATGGCCTTGGCGTCCAGCAGGGCGCCGATGTACTTCAGAGGCTCTCTGAGGTGGTCGTAGTGCTGCCCGTCGATCCGGACGTCACCGGCGGTGGGGCGGTCGAGGCCGAGCATCATCCGCATCGTCGTGGACTTGCCGGCGCCGTTGGGACCGAGGAAGCCCGTGACGATGCCCGGTCTGACGGCGAAGGTCAGGTTGTTGACCGCCACCTTCTCGCCGTACCGCTTGGTCAGGCCCTCGAGCTCGATCATGCGGCCACGCTAAGACGGGCGTTCGGGGGCTGCCACTTGAGCGGGCGGGGAGAGTGCGACGAGGGCGGCGAGCACCGTGAAGGCCGTCGACCAGAGGAAGGCGTCCGGGAAGGCCGCGGCTCCCCGCCCGCGTGCCAGTACGGCGGCCAGGACGCGCCACCGCACCGGGTGCCCGACACCGGCTCGCTGCGGGAAGACGTACTGGAGGTGCTCCGGGCGGGTGCGCGCCGCCAGCGGGAGGTCGGCCCGGACACGCTGCACGGGCTGCTCGCCGAGGCCCGGGACGTGGACCCGTCCTTCTTCGGCATCATGCGGGGCGTGCTGCGCACGGTCGTCGAGCGGGCCGCCGAGCGCGGCGAGATCCTGCTGAGCCGGGAACAGGTGACGGACCATGCGCTGACGGAGATTGTCGACCACGTCTTCCTGCCCCCGGTGGGCACGCCAGAGGCCCGCACCTTCGGGGGAGACGGTGCGGGCCTCTGAGCGTGCTGCTGCTTACCGGGACTGCTGAGCCGGGACCCCACGGGAGATCGGCTCGTCGTCCGTGGCCGGCGAACCGGCCGCGGCCACCGCGGCGCCCGTGAGCGTGGCGAGCATCTCGCGCACGTTCGTCAGCTGGGCGTTGATGCTGTCGCGGCGGTTGGTGAGGGCGGCCAGCTCGCGCTCGGATTCCGAACGGATCCGGTCGGCCTTGGCGTTCGCGTCGGCCACGATGTCCTCGGCCTGGCGCTGCGCCGTCTCGACGGTCTGACGGGCCCGGCGCTCGGCGTCGGTGCGCAGCTTCTCGGCCTCGAGACGCAGCTGCTCCGCGCGGTGCTCGATCTCCGCGAGGCGCTTCTCGGCCTTCTGCTGGCGGGACGCCAGGTCGCGCTCGGACTGCTCGCGACGCTTGGCGAGGTTCGTCTCGAAGTCCGCAGCGGCCTGGGCGGCCTTGGCGCGGGTCTCCTCGAAGAGGGCGTCCGCCTCCTCGCGCTTCTGCTGCGCGTCCTTCTGTGCCTCCTGGCGCAGCTGAGAGGAGTCGCTCTTGGCCTTCTCGACGATCCGGACGCCTTCGTCCTCGGCCTTGGCCTTGCGCTCCGCGGCGAACGACTCCGCGTCATTGCGGACCTGCTGGGCCGCCGACTCGGCGAGTTCGCGGTGCTGCTCCGCCGCGCGACGGGCCTCCTCGCGCAGATCCTTGGCCTCCTCCTCGGCGAGGCGGAGGATCTTCTCGACACGCGCGCCGAGACCGGCGTACGAGGGCTCGGCGTCGGTGACCTGAGCCTGCGCGTTCTGCGTTTCGAGGTGGAGCTCCTCGATGCGCTTTTCCAGAGCGGTGATGCGGGAGAGAGCGCTGTCACGGTCGGAGACGAGCTTGGAGATCCGTTCGTCCACCTGAGCGCGGTCGTACCCACGCCGCACAAGCTCGAAGCCGTAGGGGGAAGTGTCGCTCATGGGGTTCCTGTCAAATGAGACCGGTGAGGTGATAGGGGGAATCCTAGGGGCCGAAGCGGTGTGTCATCGAGCGGATACGTGTTTGATCTGGAGAATGACACCCCTTTTGAGTGGCTAACCCCGGGACGGCTTGCCAAAAACTTGGTCAAAGGCCCCAGACGGCACCGGAATTCGACCTGTCGGTCAGCCTTCGGACAGCTGTCCGACGCCTAACTGTCGGACGGCTTGCCACCCGATCGAGGGGCGCCGACCGTGACGCCGGCCTTGACGCCACCGTCCTTGCCCGCCGAAGGAGCCTCGAAGGATTCCAACGCCTCCAGGACGTCCTGGACACGGGAGATCTCGGCGTTGATGTCCTCGCGGCGACGCACCAGGATCTCCAGCTCGCGCTTGCCTTCCTCCACCGTGCGCCGGGCCTCGCGGATCGCCTCCGCCTTCAGCTCCTCGGCCTCCCGCACGAGCGTCGCCTTCTTCTGCTCGGCCTCCTTCAGGAGCCCCTCGGCCTTCTTCACGGCGGCGATACGGACCTTGCCCGCCTCGGAGTTCGCCTCCGAGACCAGCTCCTTGGCCTTCGCCTGCGCCTTCGCCAGCTGCTCCTCGGACGCCTTGATGAGCGCGTCGCAGCGGTCGCCGGTCGACCTCATCGTCTCGGCGGCCTCGCGGCGGGCCCGCTCGTGCAGGTCCTCGATCTCGGCCGTGATGCGCTCCCGCAGCTCCTCGGCGCGCTCCCTTATGGCGGTGGCGTCCCGGCGGGCACCGACGAGCAGCTCGTCCGCGTCCGTACGGGCCTTCTCCACCAGGGAGTTGCCCTCGACGGTCGCCTCCGAGATCAGCCGGTCCGCCTCCGAGCGGGCCGCGCCCACCATGGAGTCGGCCTGCCCCTCCGCGTCCGCGGTGGTCTTGTGGGCCTGCTGCTGCGCCTCGGTGAGGAGCTTGTCCGCCTCGGCCGTGGTCTCCGTGATGAGCGTGTCGACCTGCTCGGCCACGTCCTGGCGCCGCTTGTTGGCGTCCTTGCGGGCCTCGTCGAGGGTCCGCTCGGCCTCCTCGCGCGCGGCCGTCGTGACCCGCTCGGCCTCGGCCAGCGCGTCGGCCTTGAAACGCTCGGAGTCGGCGCGCACCCGGTCGGCGTGCTGCTGCGCGGAACCGACCGTGTCGGCGGCCTCGGCGCGCAGCCGCTCCGCGTCCCCGGAGGCGTCCGCGATCAGCTTCTCGGCCTTGGCGACCGCCTCGGACCGTACGCGCTCGGCCTCGTTGACCGTGTCCGTGCGCAGCCGGTCGGTGTCGGCGAGCGTCTCCGTGGTGAGCCGCTCGGCCTCGTTGCGCGCCTCGGTGATGAGGGCGTCGGCCTGCGAGGCCGCGTCGGAACGGATCCGGTTGGCGTCCTCACGGGCGTCCGCCCGGGTACGGGCGGCGGCCTGGTCGGCCTCGGCGATCGTGTTCGAGGCGTCCGTGCGCACCCGCTGGGCGTGCTCGGCGGCGTCCGACCTGAGCCGCTCCGCCTCGGCGATCGCCTCCCCGACGGTGCGCTCGGCGAGCGCCTTGGCGGCCTCCGACTCCTCGTTCGCCTCGCGCCGGACGCGGCCCGCGTCCTCGCTGGCCCGCTCCCGCTCGGCGTAGGCGTCGCCGCGGACCCGGTCCGCCTCCTCCTCGGCCTCGCGCCGGGTGCGCTCCGCCGCGTGCTCGGCGGCGCTGCGCAGCCCGGTGATCTCCTCCTGAGCCTGCTCGTGCAGCCCGGCCACGGAGTCCCGTACCTGCTGGGCGTGCTGTTCGGCCGCCGACACCATCTCGGTGGCGCGCCGGTCGGCCTCCTCGACCAGCCGCACCGCCTCGGCCTGCGCCTCCTCCACACGGTTGCGTGCGGAGGCCAGCAGCTCCTCGCTCTGCTCGCGGGCCCGCTGGCGCTCCTGGTCGGCCTCCTGGCGCGCCGAGCCGAGGGTCTCCTCGGCCTCGCGGCGGCGCCGGACGGCCTCCTCCTGGGCGGCGGCCAGCGTCTCGGACGCCTCCGTCGCGAGCCGCTCGGCGGCGGCCTGCGCCTCCGCACGGACCCGGTCGGCGGTGTCCTGGGCCTCCGCCTTCAGCTGCTCGGCCTCGGCCGCGGCCGCCGAACGCAGCCGTACGGCGATGGCCTCGCCCTCCGCGCGGGACGCGGACGCGTCGGAGGCGGCCTCGTTGCGCAGCCGTTCGGCCTCCGCCTCGGCCTGCTGCTGCAGGGTGCGGATCCGCTCGGCGGACTCGGAGCGCAGCCGCTCGCTCTCCTCGACGGCCTCGCGACGGATCCGTGCGGCCTCGGCGCGAGCGTCGGTCAGCGCCTGCTCGGCGGCGGCGAGCCGCTCCTCGGCGTCGGTGCGCAGCCGGGTCAGTTCCTCGGCGGCCTCGGCCCGGCGGGCCGCTATGGCCTGCTCGGTCTCCTCGTGCAGCTCGCGCGCGGCCCGCTCGGCGTCCGCCTTGATGCCCTCGGACTGCTCGATCACCTCCGCGCGGTGCCGCTCGGCCTCCTGGCGGGTGCGCTCCAGGGTCTCCTCGGCCTGCCGGCGCAGCGTGGTGGCGCGCTCGATTGCCTCGGTGCGGACCTTCTCGCTGTCCGTCGTGGCCGTCTGACGCAGCTCGTCCGCGTCCTGCTTGGCCTTCGCCAGCAGTTCCTCGGCGGTCTTGGCCGCCTCCTCGATCTGCTGGACGGCCTCCTTGCGGGCCTCCGCGCGGATCTTCTCGCCCTCGGCGACCGCGTCGGCGCGCAGCTGCTCGGCCTCGCCGCGCAGCCGGCGGGCCTCCTCCTGGAGCTCGACCGTCTTGGCCCGGTACTCCTTGGTGTCGTCCTTCGCCGAGCCCTTGAGCTGCTCGGCGATGTCATGCGCCTCGGCGCGCAGCCGGTCCGCCTCGGCCTCGGCCTCGGAACGGATCCGCTCGGCCTCCTCGGCGGCGGCCTTGGTGGTCCTACGGGCGTCCTCGGACGCCTTGGTGAGGACGTCCTCGGCGGTCTTGGCGGCCTTGCCCAGCTGGGACGCGGTCTCCTCGGCGGTGAGCGTGCGGGCCTTCTCGGAGGCCTGGGCGACGATCTTCTCGGCCTCCGCGCGGGCGTCCGCGACGAGCTGCTCGGCGTCCGCCTTGGTGGCCTCGGCCTCCTTGGTGGCCTCGGTGACCAGCCGCGCGACCTGCTCCTTGGCCGTACGCGTGCGCTGCTCGTTGGCCGACTCGGCGCTGGAGAGCGTCTTCTCGGCGCTCGCCTTGGCCTCGGCGAGCAGCTTCTCGGCCTCGCTCTGCGCCTTGCGGAGCGCCTCCTCGGCCTCCGTCATCCGCTGTTCGGCCGCGCGGCTCAGCTCGGTCGCCTCACGGCGGGCGCTGTCCGACTCGCTCGCCGTGGAGTTGCGCAACTGCTCGGCGTGGTCGGTGGCCTCCTGGGCCTGCGTGGACGCGGCGTTCAGCAGCCGCTCGGCGTCCGTGCGGGCGCGGCGCAGCAGTTGCTCGGCCTCCGCGCGGGCCGTCTCGGCCTCGCTCTGGAGCCGCTGGCGGGCCTCGGCGGCGACCCGCTCGGCCTCCGCGCGGGCGGCGGCCATGGCCTGCTCGGCCTCCGCGCGGGACTCCTCCAGGAGCCGGCGGGCCTGCTGCTCGGTACGGGCGCGCAGCTGCTCGGCCCACGCCACGTTCTCGTTGACGTGCGACTCGACGGTCTGGCGGCGCTCGGAGAGCTCCTGGTCCAGCTGCTGGCGGCGGGTGACCGCCTCCTGGTGCAGCTCCGCCTGGAGCCGCGCCGCGTTCTCGGCGTGCTCCTGGAGGATGCGCTGGGTCTGCGCCCGCGCCTGGCTCAGCTCGCGCTCGGCGTCCTGGCGCAGCTGATCGGCCTGGATCTGGGCGTTGCGGAGCAACTGTTCGGCTTGATAGCCGATGTCGCCGCCGTCGTAGGACGGTCGGGACATGAGGGTGCGCCGCGCCTCGTGCAACTTGGCGCGCAGCACCTCGACCTGGTAGCCGAGGTCCTCGGCGTGCTGGATCGCCTTTTCCCGCTCGGTCTTCAGCCGGTCCATCTCGGCCTCGAACCGAGAGAGGTGGTCGACGTCAGCCGCCGGCACTCGCTCCTGGCTTTCGTAGCCCCGCACTGCGCGGTCCCATCCGTCCCCTGGTCGCGTGTCTGCCCAAACGAGCTCCGTCCATCCGCCGAACGGGGCCCCCGGGGAATGGTGTCAGATCAACGGCGGAGCAAGGGCTGCCGCCCCGACGCTTGTCCCCCGAAACCCGGACCCCGGCGGCTTCTCCGGTCAAAGGTGGTGTCGTCCGCCCGAAGGGCGGGCCCCGCGGCGTCTGGTGCGTGCGATCGCAAGGCGCCGGAAGGTCCTCGTAGCGGAGCTACTAGGGCCTTTCGGCAACGCGGCGAGCGTGCGTACCAGACGTCGCGGGGCAGGCACCACCTTTGACCGGGGGAGCCAGGTCGCCCCCCAAGAGCGGCGACCGCCCCCAACCCTACCGGCCCATATGTACGGGGGTCAGTGCTCAGGTGACTCAACAGGCGCCGAAGTGACCAGTTCTGTCAGTACTCCATGGCAATCCTTGGGATGCAGGAACGTGATCCGTGACCCCATGGAGCCGCGTCGCGGCTCCTCGTACAGGACGCGTACGCCCTTGCCGCGGATGTCGGCGGACTCGCCGTCCACATCCGCCGTACCGAAAGCGATGTGGTGCACGCCCTCACCGTTCTTGGCGAGCCACTTCGCGACGGTGGAGTCCTCGCGGGTCGGTTCGAGGAGCTGCAGGTAGGAAGCTCCGCCGTCCGACGTCTCGTTGATCTTGAGCATGGCCTCGCGCACGCCCTGCTCCTCGTTGACCTCGGAGTGGTACACCTCGAAGCCGTAGGTGGCCCGGTAGAACTCGACAGTCTTGTCCAGGTCGAAACAGGCGATCCCGATGTGGTCGATTCGCGTCAGCATGGAACTCAGTGCAGCGCTCCGGAGGTGGTTACGCAACGTGCGCGCGATCACACCGACAGCCCGGTGACGGCACGGAGTGCCACTCAGTACATTCGAAGTAAACCCTCGTTCACTCCTCAGCTGTGCAGCTGAAAGGGGATCGCACCTCATGTCTGGTTCGAACAGCACGACGTCCGTCATCGTGGCGGGTGCCCGCACCCCGATGGGACGGTTGCTCGGCTCACTCAAGTCCTTCTCCGGAGCCGACCTCGGCGGCTTCGCGATCAAGGCCGCCCTCGACCGTGCGGGGATCGGCGGCGACCAGGTGCAGTACGTGATCATGGGCCAGGTGCTCCAGGCCGGGGCCGGCCAGATCCCGGCGCGCCAGGCCGCGGTCAAGGCCGGCATCCCGATGGGCGTCCCGGCGCTCACCATCAACAAGGTCTGTCTGTCGGGCCTCGACGCGATCGCGCTGGCCGACCAGCTGATCCGCGCGGGCGAGTTCGACGTGATCGTCGCGGGCGGCCAGGAGTCCATGACCAACGCCCCCCACCTGCTCCCGAAGTCCCGCGAGGGCTTCAAGTACGGCGCCATCGAGATGCTCGACGCCATGGCGTACGACGGTCTGACCGACCCGTGGGAGAACATCCCCATGGGCGAGTCGACCGAGAAGCACAACACCCGCCTCGGCATCCAGCGCGCCGAGCAGGACGAGATCGCCGCCCTGTCCCACCAGCGCGCCGCCGCCGCCCAGAAGAACGGCCTCTTCGAGGCCGAGATCACCCCGATCGAGATCCCGCAGCGCAAGGGCGAGCCGGTCGTCTTCAGCAAGGACGAGGGCATCCGCGCGGAGACGACCGCGGAGTCCCTGGGCAAGCTGCGCCCGGCGTTCACCCGCGACGGCACCATCACGGCGGGCACCTCCTCGCAGATCTCCGACGGTGCCGCGGCCGTGGTCGTGATGAGCAAGACCAAGGCGCAGGAGCTCGGCCTGGAGTGGATCGCCGAGATCGGCGCCCACGGCAATGTGGCGGGACCGGACAACTCCCTCCAGTCCCAGCCGTCCAACGCCATCCTCCACGCCCTGAAGAAGGAGGGCCTGGACGTCTCCGACCTCGACCTGATCGAGATCAACGAGGCCTTCGCCGCCGTCGCGGTCCAGTCAATGAAGGACCTCGGGGTGTCCTCCGAAACGGTGAACGTCAACGGCGGTGCCATCGCCCTGGGCCACCCGATCGGCATGTCCGGCGCCCGTCTGGTGCTGCACCTGGCACTGGAGCTGAAGCGGCGCGGCGGCGGTGTCGGCGCGGCCGCGCTGTGCGGCGGCGGCGGTCAGGGTGACGCGCTCATCGTGCGGGTACCCAAGGCCTGAGCTGTACTTTTCTCACGGATCGGAGCTGTGATGCAGGACGTCTCCTCTCTGGTGGCCCAGGCGAGGGAGGGCAGGCCACGTGCCGTGGCCCGGCTGATCTCCCTGGTGGAGGGGGCGTCCCCGCAGCTCAGGGAGGTCATGGCGGCGCTCGCCCCGCTGACGGGCAACGCGTACGTCGTGGGCCTCACCGGCTCGCCGGGCGTGGGCAAGTCCACGTCCACGTCCGCCCTGGTCACCGCGTACCGCAAGCAGGGCAGGCGGGTCGGCGTCCTGGCCGTCGACCCGTCCTCGCCCTTCTCGGGCGGCGCCCTGCTGGGCGACCGCGTCCGGATGTCGGACCACGCCTCCGACCCGGGCGTCTACATCCGCTCGATGGCCACCCGCGGCCACCTCGGCGGCCTGGCCTGGTCGGCCCCGCAGGCGATCCGGGTCCTGGACGCGGCGGGCTGCGACGTCGTCCTGGTCGAGACGGTCGGCGTCGGCCAGTCGGAGGTCGAGATCGCCTCGCAGGCGGACACCAGCGTCGTCCTCCTCGCCCCGGGCATGGGCGACGGCATCCAGGCGGCCAAGGCCGGAATCCTGGAGATCGGCGATGTGTACGTCGTCAACAAGGCCGACCGGGACGGCGCCGACGCCACCGCCCGCGAGCTCAACCACATGCTGGGCCTCGGCGAGTCCCGCGGCCCCGGCGACTGGCGCCCGCCCATCGTGAAGACGGTCGCCGCCCGCTCCGAGGGCATCGACGAGGTCGTCGAGGCGCTGGAGAAGCACCGCGCCTGGATGGAGGAGCGCGGCGTCCTGGCCGAGCGCCGCCGCGCCCGCGCCGCCCGCGAGGTGGAGACCATCGCGGTCACGGCCCTGCGCGAGAGGATCGGCGACCTGCACGGGGACCGGCGCCTGGACGCGCTGGCGGACCGGATCGTGGCCGGGGAACTGGACCCGTACAGGGCGGCCGACGAGCTGGTGGCGGGCCTGACGCAGGGCTGAGGCGCCCTGGTCAACTCCGCGGCGCCGCTGATACGTTGATCCGCATGTTCCTCTCCCTGGCATAGAGCGCACACCGAGTCACGGTCGAGCACACCGCTCCCGTGACTCCCCGGTGTCCGCCTTCCGCCTCTTCTCCGAGGAACTCACCATGTCCGCGTCCTACGCGCGCGTACTGCGCATTCCGCATGCCCGCCGCACCTTCGCCACCGCCCTGGTCGGCAGACTGTCGTACGGCATCGTCCCGCTGTCCGTGATGCTCGCCGTGACCCGCGCCTCCGGCTCGTACGCCGTGGCGGGCACCGTGATGGCCCTGTTCGGCGCCACCGTCGTCTTCCTGGCGCCCGCGAGGGCCTCGCTGATCGACCGGTACGGGCCGCGCCGGGCGCTCGTGCCGATGCTCGTCGCCTACACCGTCCTGCTCGGTCTGCTGACCGCGGCCGTCTGGCGGCCCGGCGCGCCGGCGTACGTCCTGGGCGCCCTCACCGCCCTCGCCGGCGCCTGCGTGCCGCCGCTCGGCCCGACCATGCGGACCGTCTGGAGCCGGCTCGCCCCGGACCGCGACCTGCTGCAACGCGCGTACAGCCTCGACGCCGTCGCCGAGGAACTGCTCTTCGTCTCGGGCCCGCTGCTGGTGGGCGTCCTGGTCGGGGTCGCCGCGCCGGCGGCCGGGATCGTCGTGGGGGCGGCGCTGATGGTGACGGGGGCGGTCGGGTTCGTGTCGTCGCCGGTGGTGCGGGGCATGGCGCCCGCGGGCCGCAGTGGGGCCGACGGCCGGGGCGGGCGCGGTCGTCCCGTGCTGCGGAGGATCGGACGGCCCGTCACCGCCGCCGTGGCCGTCGGGATCGCTCTCGGTGTGCTCGATCTGCTGGTCATGGTCTTCGCCGAACGGCACCACCACGGCGGGGCGAGCGTGGCCTGGGTACTGGCCGCGCTGTCCGCCGGGAGCGCCGTCGGCGGCCTGCTGAACGGTGCCGTCCACTGGCGTATGTCCGCCCCGGTCCGGCTGGCCCTGCTGACGGCGGGCCTCGGTCTCGCGCTCCTCGGCGCCGGTCTCGCCCCGGGCCTGGGCACGCTCACCCTGGCCATGACGGTGGCCGGCTTCTTCGTGTCGCCGGCCCTCACCACCGCGTATCTCCTCGCGGACGAGGCCGTCGCCGACGCGGCGCGCACCCGGGCCGGTGCCTGGGTCAACACGGCGGTCAACGCCGGGAGCACGGCCGGTACGGCCGCGGCCGGTGTCCTCGCGGGACGGCTGCCGGTGGCCGGGTGCTTCGCGGTGACCGGCGCGGCCGTCGTCCTGACGGCACTGGCCGTGGCGAAAGGCGCCCGGCGCGGCCGTACGGCTGAGGCGAAGGCAGCCCTGGCCGCCGTATGACGAGACCGGCGGGCGCGGCCAGAAGCCGCGCCCGCCGGGTGGGGGGATCCGAGGGCCCGGCGGGGGAGGCCGGGCCCTCTGCGGAGGGGAAGGTCAGTCGTCCTGGTCCTGGGTGAGCTTGCCCGTGTCGAGGGCGCCCTTCCACTCGGAGGTCACCTTGTTCTTCACGGTCTCCACGCTCCACGCCACGGTGCCGTTGTCGTCGTCGACGCCGACCTCGGTGACCGTGCCCTTGGCCGCGGCCGCCTTCGCGATCTCACGGGCGTCGAACTCGGCGCCCTTCAGCGCGGCCAGTTCGGCGCGGTCCTCGCTGTCGTTGTCCTCGTCGGCGTCGCGGTGGGCGCCGAGGACCTTGCCGGTGTCCGGGGCGACGTTGACGCTGTACTCGGCGCCGTCGCCCTTGACCACGTCCACGTCCCACGTGCCGGCGTCGGCGCCGTCGTCGTCCACGTCGGCGGAGACGGCGGTGCCCGGGGTGTGCTTGAGCGCGGCCGCGATCGCCTCGGCGGCGGTGACGTCCCCGTCGGCGGTCGCCGTACGGTCGTCGTCGTCGCGGTCGTTCACGTCGTCGGCGTCGTCCCGATCCGCGATCACCTGCGCGCCGGCGCTCGCCTGACGCTGCGCCGTCGTGTCGTCGTCGCCCGCCGCGAAGGCCGCGACGGTCCCGCCGGTGACCAGGGCGGCGGCGGTCAGGGTGGCGATGACGATGTTGCGCTTCATGAGGTTTTCCTGCCTATTCGGTCGGCTTCACTCGGTTTCAGCGATTCGCTCGCTTTCGACATGACCAAACATCGCCGATCGACACTGAGGGGAACCTGAAGCCACCTGAAGCGATCTTCAGCTCGGCTTTGCGAACCTTTACGTACGTGGCGCCTCATCGACGGGCGGACACCCAGGCGGAACGCTCGGCACGCGGCGTGGCCACCCTGCTCGCCACCGGGAAGTGCTACGCCGACCTTGACCTGGCCGACGAGAACCCGGTCCAGGTCGTCGACGCGAACGGCACGCTGGTCGCGGTCAGCGACGGCCTGGAGCGGATCAGCGGCACCGCCACCGACGCGGTGAAGGCCCAGGCGTACCGGGCAGCTCGAGCGGCTCGGGCGACGACGACGCGGACGACGGCACCGCCCGCGAACCCGGCGAGAGTGGGCGCCGCCCATCCGGAGTTGCTGGACGTCCCGGGCACGCGCAGTGCAGGACACCGTACGACTCCTGCGGCTCGCCGCCGATCTGCTGGTCGCCGGGAGGCGCGGGCGCGCGACGGGGTGGCCGTCGAGTTGGCGGACGTGGAGGTGGCCGGGGCCCGGAGCCGGCTGGGGCGGGTGATCGGTGATCTGCTTGACCACGCCCAGCGGCACGCCCGTTCGGCGGTCGGTGTGACCGTACGGCGGGACGGGGCGTGGGCCGCCGTCGACGACCAGGCCCGCAGCCGTGATGGCGGCGGCGCCGGGCTCGGGCTCGCCATCGCCCGGACGTCGCCGCACGTCACGGCGGCACGCTCACGGTCCGCGACGCACCGGCAGGCGGAGCCCTGTTCGAACTCCGCCTGCCGCTCGGTTAGCTGTCGTTACCCGGTCAGGGGCGCCCGCGCTGGCCGCGCAGATGCTCCGCGATGGGCTTGAGGGACTTGTCGAGCTCCGCCAGGGAGTCGGGGTTCAGCAGGTCGATGAAGTGGCGCCGCACAGACGCCACGTGGTGTGGCGCGACCTTCTTCATCGTCTCCATGCCGTGCTCGGTCAGGACCGCGTACAGACCGCGGCGGTCCGACTCGCAGTTCTCGCGCCGCACCAGGTCCGCGTTCTCCATACGGGTGATCTGGTGCGAGAGGCGACTCTTGGACTGGAGGGTGGCGGACGCGAGATCGCTCATCCGCATCCGTACGTCCTCCGACTCGGAGAGATTCACCAGGATCTCGTAGTCGTTCATTGTCAGGCCGAACGGCTGGAGGTCCTTCTCGAGCTGGTACGTCAACAGCCTGTTGACCTCCAGGTGGGTGCGCCAGGCGCACTGCTCCGCATCAGTCAGCCAGGGCGTGGCCGTCTCGGTCTCCATGAATGAAGTCTACCTAAGAAGTTGAAAGGCGAACTAGTGAGGGTTTCGGCGTGACGGCGTGCACACGTTCGACGTCACACTCCGCAGACTACCGCTCACAGCCCGAAGCGACGCTGGAGGTCCCCCAGCTGTCCGGGAAGGCGCGGTGTGCCCGCCTGCTGTGAAGGGCCTGTGGAGGGCACTCCGGAACCGGGTACTCCGGCCTGCTGGGGAACCGCCCCCGTGGCCTGCTCCGCCATCAGTGCCTCGGACGACTGGAGCAGTACGGTGCCGGCCCCCACGAACTCGAACTGATGCTCCTCCCCAGAGGCCCCGCCCAGGCCCGTCATCGCACGTAGACCGCCCATCAGACCGGTCATGTAGCCGTGGTCGTAGTGATGGCACGGCGACGGGCAGTCGGCCCAGCCGACGAGCGCCTGCGGGTCCACCCGGATCGGGGGTTCCATGAACACCACCGGGCCGTTAGATGCGGCCACGAACTTTCCGGTTCCGATCAGGGTCAGAAAACCCGGCACGATCGATTGCTTGAGGGCGAGACTTGGCTGAAAAGCGAGCAGGTTGCCTGAGCGAATGGTCAGGTTGCCGTTCTCGAGATCGTACGAATTCACGTCGAAGGCCCGGTCGGCGAGCAGCATCTTGCCCGAACCCTCGGCCACGACCCAGTCGCTAGCGTGCAGAGGCGAATGGAAGGACGTACGGACAAGTCGGTCGAGTCGCCCGTGCCCGACACCGTTGAAATCGATCGAACCGTAGTAGGCGATCATCTTCCCCTTCTGCAGGAACCACTGGCTCCCCTTGAGCTCCACGCAGAAGGTGTAGTTGTTCACGTTGTCGTCGACGGGCAGTGTCGCGGGGTCGTGGACGGTGGGGCCCGCGCCCGGGTAGGTGCTCACAGCTTCTCCTCCGACGCCTGGACGAACACCGATCCGTGACCACTGAGCTCCAGCTGGAAGGCCTCGCCGGAGCCGCGGCCCACCATGTCGCGCCAGCCGAGCGCGGTGGACAGCTTGTTGCGGACGTCCCCGTGGTGGGCGACGTAGGCCTGCGGGTCGACATGGACCGGACGCTGCGGGGTGATCGGCAGCTCGATGACGCCGCCGTGGGCCATCACGGCGACCGAGCCGTGTCCCTTGAGGGTGGTGGTGAACAGCCCCTGGCCGGTGACCTGGCCGCGGACCATGCCCATGACGCCGCCCTGCGAGCCCATGAACATCGTGCCCTGATCGAGGGTGCCCTCGAAGGCGAGAAGGCGGTCCGCCTCGACGTACAGGGTGTCGCCGGTGAGGTTGATCACCTGGACGTGGTGGCCGCCGTGCCCGAACAGGACGGTGCCGCTGCCCTCCACGGTCATCAGGGGAGTGACCTCGCCCGCGACCCGGCGCCCGATCATCGACGCGATCCCGCCCTGGCCGCCCTGGGTGTTGGGCGTGAAGGACACCTCGCCCCGGTAGGCGAGCATCGCGCCGCGCTGACTGAACAGCCGCTGCCCGGGCATGACGGTCGCCTCGACCATCTTCGAGTTCAGCTCACGGAAGGCCATCTCAGACATCCCCCGCGATCGTGTTCCGCTCACTGGGCTGGACGTACACCAGACCGTCCCCCTCGAAGCGGATCTGGAAGGCCTCGCCGCCGCCCTCTCCCATGAGGGTGCGGAATGTCACACCGGACTGGAAGGACTGCCGCAGATTCCCCTGGTGCGCGATGTACGCCCCCGGGTCGACGCTCAGCGGGTACTGCGGGCTGACCCGCAGCACCACGGCCGGACCGTCCGAGGTGATCGCCGCCTGGCCATGGCCCTCGACGGTGGTCGTGAACAGCCCGTTGCCCTGCGAGGCGCCGCGCAGCCCCGTGAAAGTGGTCCCCGTCCGCAGCCCCCCGTCGGTCGCGAGTAGATTGCTCGACTCCACGTAGAGCTTGTCCCCCTGGAGACCGACGAGATTGATCTCGGAGGCGCGATCGGCGAACCAGCAGGTCCCCTGCCCCCTCACCTCCATCACCGTCATCTGCTCACCGGTGATCCGCCGGGTCACCATGCCCCGGATGCCCTCACCGCCACCGCTGAGCTTCTTGAACGCCATCTGTCCGTCGTACGCGACCATCGAGCCGTTCTTCGCCTTCACGGCGTCCCCGGTCATCTCGACGGCGAGCACCTTGCTTCCTTGAAGTCGGAACATCGCCACGCTGCGAAGGTAGCCCGCGGAAAGGCCTTGCCGACAGAGCCCGTGGGTGGAGAGGGACCCTGATCGCACCCCTAGGGGGTCAGCGACGGGCTCCGGGCAGCCGTATGACCGCCTTCCCCGAGGTCAGGTCGACGGTGGAGTGCGGGGGCGCGCCGTCCTCCTCGTCGTCCCGCATCACCAGCGCGCTCTGGCGTTCCTTCAGCTCGCTCTGCTTGCCGGGCGAGAGGGCGGCGTGCAGTTGCTCGAAGCCGGTCGCGGAGACCTGCCCCTGCCGGGCAGCGTTGCGCCAGGGCAGCGCTCCGGCCCGGCCGGCCCGCAGCAGCAGCTGATCGACGAAGGCCAGCACAGTGAGCAGCACGACCAGTCCCGGCAGGGTCATGAAGAAGACGAACTGCACACGCGCTCCTGGCTGCGAGACACCGACGACGGACCCCCCAGCCTGTCCCCGCTCGGCCGTTTGCCACAATGGACAAACGTTTGTGCACGCATTCACAAAGCGTCGACGCCCCTCCACCGAAGGTGACCCGTGGACCTCAAGACCGCCAGCGCCCTCCGCCGCCTCCGCCTCGTCTCCGCCCCCGAGGCGGTCTCGTTCCTGCTCCTGCTCGTCTGCTCGGTCCTGAAGCGGACCACGGAGTTCAACGCGGTGCCCGTGATGGGCATGGTCCACGGCGTCCTGTTCGTCCTCTACGTGATCTTCTGGGCCGACGCCTGGAACCGCACGAAGTGGCCCGTGAAGACCGCCGCCCTCTACTTCGTCCTCTCGGTCCTGCCCACCGGCGGCTTCTTCGCCGAGCGCAAGCTCAAGCGCGAGGCCGAGGACGCGGTCATCGCCTCCCGCGCCCGCCAGGAGAGCGCGGTGAAGGCGTCGTGATCGTCGCCTTCTCCGTCACCCCGCTCGGCGTCGGCGACGAGGTGGGGGAGTACGTCGCCGACGCCGTCCGCGTCGTCCGCGAATCGGGCCTCCCCAACCGCACCGACGCGATGTTCACCTCGATCGAGGGCGACTGGGACGAGGTCATGGACGTCGTGAAGCGCGCCGTCGCCGCGGTCGAGGCACGCGCCCCGCGCGTCTCCCTGGTCCTCAAGGCGGACATCCGCCCGGGCGTGACCGACGGCCTGACCTCCAAGGTGGCAACGGTGGAGCGTCACCTCACCGACTGAGCGCCCCTGGAAGCACGGTGCGGCTCCGTCGTGGCTGGTCGCGCAGTTCCCCGCGCCCCTTCGGGGCGCGGCGGACAGTGAGCCGCAACGCCCCGGCCCCCGACGGGCACCACAGACGCATGCGCACTGCCCCCCAAGCGGGACGCACCCGCAGGCGCACCGCCGCACCGCCCCCAGGCGGGTCGGCCCCGCGCGCACCGCCCAGGCGGAACGCAGCCGCACCGCCCCCGGCGGGGCGCCACCCACGCATACGCACCGCCCCCAGGTGGGACACCCACGCTCGCGCGCCGCCTCCAAGCGGGACGCCCCCGCAGGTGCACCGCCGCACCGCCCCCCAGGCGGAACGCAGCCGCATTCGCCCCCGGCGGGGCACCACCCACGCATGCGCACCGCCCCCAGGCGGGGCACCCACGCATGCGCACCGCCCCCAGGCGGGGCACCCACGCTCGCGCGCCGCCTCCAAGCGGGACGCCCCCGCAGGCGCACCGCCGCACCGCCCCCCAGGCGGAACGCAGCCGCATTCGCCCCCGGCGGGGCGCCACCCACGCATGCGCACCGCCGCACCGCCCCCAGGCGGGACGGGCCCGCGCATGCGCAACGGCGAGAAGGGGACGTACCGGGGGGTGTCCGCCCGCAGCGTCGGGCGACCAACCAACCGCACATGCCCAACCCACAGCACCGCCCGACCGAGGACGGACACCCCCCGGTGCGGCACCGACCCCCAACGACGAGTAGTGCGCAACGCACGCCCCCACCGAAGCCGCCACAGGCCGCCGCAGGCACCCCGCACCCCCACTCGCCTGGACCCTCCCAGTTCGACACGCCCCTAAATCTCCACTTGTGTGTGGATATCGGCTCGTTCGATCACTGGAGGGCGCTGTGCGGCCGGAGGGCTACGACTACGACACCCACAGCCGACTTGCCGGACCGCTCACCGAGCCGTCCGAAGAGAAGTACCGGGTGCAGTACACCTCACTCCTCGCAGGCGAGCCGCACCGAATACGCGCGATCCTTCTGATGACCCTCGCGCCCCTGCTCACCGGCGCCCTGCTGGTCTACCTCGTCTGGCCCACCCACTGGGTCGAACGCGAGGGCGGCGACGGGTGGATGGTCGGCCTCGACATCACGATGCTCATAGCCATCGCGCTCATCGAGCTGTTCATGGTCGTCAACGTCGTCTCCGTCGCCCACGCCACCCTCGTGGCCCGCGACCCCGTCCCCGTCACCCCCGAACCCGGCACCCGCGTCGCCTTCCTCACGACGTACGTCCCGGGCAAGGAACCCCTGGAGATGGTCCGCGCCACCCTCGAGGGCGCCACGAGGATCACCCACACCGGCCCCCTGGACGTCTGGCTCCTGGACGAGGGCGACGACGAACCGGCCAAGGCCCTGTGCGCGGAACTCGGTGTACGGCACTTCACCCGCCACGGCGTCCCCGAGTGGAACAGACCCAAGGGCGTCCACAAGGCGAACACCAAGCACGGGAACTACAACGCCTGGATCGCCATGCACGGCGACGCGTACGACTTCTTCGCCTCGGTCGACACCGACCACGTCCCGCTCCCCAACTTCCTGGAGCGGATGATGGGTTACCTCCGGGACCCGGACGTCGCCTTCGTCGTGGGCCCGCAGGTGTACGGCAACTACCACAACCCCGTCACCAAGGCCGCCGAGTCCCAGCAGTTCCTCTTCCACGCGCTGATCCAGCGCGCCGGCAACCGCTACCGCGCCCCCATGTTCGTCGGCACCAACAACGTCGTACGCATCGCGGCCGTGAAGCAGATCGGCGGCCTGTACGACTCCATCACCGAGGACATGGCCACCGGCTTCGAGCTCCACCGCCACCGCAACCCGAGAACCCGCAACCACTGGCGCAGCGTCTACACCCCCGACGTCCTCGCCGTCGGCGAAGGCCCCGCCTCCTGGACGGACTTCTTCACCCAGCAGATGCGGTGGTCGCGCGGCACGTACGAGACGCTCTTCAAGCAGTACTGGAAGGCACCGTTCACGATGCCGCCCGGGCGCCTCCTCTCGTACACGCTGATGCTCGTCTACTACCCGATGACGGCCGTCAACTGGTTCCTGGGCATCCTGAGCTGTTTCCTGTTCCTCTGGTTCGGCGCGTCCGGCACTCAGGTCGCCGCATCCGTCTGGCTGATGCTCTACAGCGACGCGGCCGCCCTCCAGATCGGCCTCTACCTCTGGAACCGCCGCCACAACGTCTCCCCGCACGAGCCCGAGGGCTCCGGCGGCCTCGCGGGCATGGCGATGTCGGCCCTCTCCGCGCCGATCTACCTGAAGTCCTTCGGCGAGGCCCTCATCCGCCGCCCCAGCCGCTTCGTCGTCACCCCGAAGGGCGGCGACGCCAGCCCCGACCGGCTGCTCACCTTCCGCATCCACCTGTTCTGGGCGGCCCTCCTCGCGACCTCGCTGGCCGGCTCGGTCGTCCTGGACCACACGCATGTGGCGATGCGCACCTGGGCGGTCCTGGCCATGGCGATATCCCTGGCCCCGGTCGGTGTGTGGATCTCCACCCGCCTGAAGGAACGCCAGGCCCACCGCTCCAGGACGACGGTCACAGCCACAGCCTCAGTCACCCCCCGTCCCGTCGACGGCACCGAGCCCGCCCTCGCCACCACCTCCAGCACCACGACAGGAGGCAACTAGGCATGGCCTACCAGCCGTCCCAGCGCACCAAGAAGACCGTCCTCGGCATCGGCGGCATCGCCGTCCTCGTCGGCCTGAACGCCCCGGCCGCGCTCGACTTCGCCGGTGATCAGTACTACGCGTACAAGATCGCCCAGCCCGGGTACAAGGCGAAGTACGGGAGTTGGAGCCGGGTCGACATCCCGGAGGAGTACCGCACCAACGCCATCCACGCGGCGCTCCTGCACACCGGCAAGGTACTCATCGTCGCGGGCTCCGGGAACGAACAGAAGAAGTTCGACGAGGGGTCCTTCGACACCGTTCTCTGGGACCCGGCCAAGGACACCTTCAAGAAGATCCCGACCCCCGACGACTTCTTCTGCTCGGGGCACGCCCAACTCCCGGACGGCAGGCTCCTCGTGGCCGGCGGTACGGCCCGCTACGAGCTGCTCGACGGCGAGGTGGACCGGGCCGGCGGCGGCATGCGCGTGAAGAACGAGAACCCCGACAAGGCGATCGTCCTGAAGAAGGGGACCCGCTTCCGCTCGCCCGCCGGGGTCGAGTACGCCACCAAGTTCGACGTCACCGTCCCCAAGGCGAAGAAGACCTTCAAGGTCACCTACAACGCCCGCGGGGTGATGCAGCCCTGGCAGACGAAGGTGACGGCCGCCGAGGCGCGGGTCTTCGTGGAGGCCGTGGAGAAGGGCCCGATGTCCGTCACGGAGAAGCAGGCCCAGTACGAGATCGTGGGCCTGAACGGCGAGGACGCGGACAACGCCTACGGCCTCAGCGAGAAGATCACCCTCGACAAGCAGGACTTCCAGGGCATCCGCGCCGCCTACGAGTTCGACCCGCTCGCCGAGAAGTACATCCCGGTCGACCCGATGGACAAGGCCCGCTGGTACCCGACCCTGGTCGGCCTCGACGACGGCCGCGTCCTCGCCGTCTCCGGCCTGGACGACGTGGGGATGATCGACCCGGGCGACAACGAGATCTACGACCCGAAGACGAAGAAGTGGTCACCAGGCCCCAAGCGGTACTTCCCCACGTACCCGGCGCTCTTCCTCACCAAGGGCGGCAAGCTCTTCTACCCGGCCTCCAACGCCGGTTACGGGCCTGCCGACATGGGCCGCGAACCGGGGCTGTGGGACCTGAAGACCAACACCTTCGAGAAGGTCCCCGGTCTGCGCGACGCCGACGAGACGGAGACCTCGGCGTCCCTCCTCCTGCCGCCCGCGCAGGACCAGAAGGTGATGATCCTCGGCGGCGGAGGCGTCGGCGAGTCGAAGAAGTCGACCCCGCGCACGGCCGTGGTCGACCTGAAGAAGGACAACCCCGTCTTCGAGGACGGCCCCGACCTCCCGCAGGGCACGCGGTACCTGAACAGCGTGATCATGCCGGACGACACCGTGTTCACCGCGAACGGCGCCGAGGACTACCGCGGCCGCAGTGCCAGCAACATCCTCAAGGCGCAGTTCTACGACCCGAATGGCAACGTCTTCCACGAGGCCGCGTCCCCGACGGTGGGCCGCAACTACCACTCCGAGGCGCTGCTGCTGCCCGACGGAAGGGTCGCCAGCTTCGGCTCCGACCCGCTCTACGACGACCAGCAGAACACCAAACTGGGTCACTTCGAGCAGCGCATGGAGATCTTCACACCGCCGGCCCTGCACCGTGGCGGCGCCGACCGCCCCGAACTGAAGGACGGACCGAAGGAACTCGGCGCGGACCACCGCGCGACCTTCCGCACCGCCGACGCGGACCGGATCGCCGAGGCGCGGCTGATGCGGCCGAGCGCGGTGACGCACACCACCGACGTCGAACAGCGCTCCATCGAGCTCGGCATCACGAAGAACGCGAACGCCGTCACCTTCGAGGTGCCCAAGGACCCGGCTCTGGTGCCGCCCGGCTGGTACATGCTGTTCGTGACGGACGCGGACGGCACCCCGTCCGAAGCGAAGTGGATCCAGGTGAAGTAGACGGAGCGGTTGGCGCGGTCGAAGTGGCCGGTCAGTTCCGGGAGTTGTCCGCCAGCCCCAGGGCGTACTCCGGCCACCACTGCCCGGCGTCCGGACCGCCCTCGCAGGTCCCGTCCGACTCGCCGGGCCGCTTGACCCACAGATAGGCGTCCAGGGCCGTCTCGCCGGTGCTCGTCGTCGGCGCGGTGCCCAGCGCCCGGCCGGGCGGGTTGCACCACACGCCCGGCAGCGGCCCGTTGCCGTTACGGCTGCTGTCGATGACGAAGTGCTTGCCGTCGAGGTCCTTGGAGAGGCGGCGGCCGTACTCCTTGGTGACGGCGTCGGTCTGGAAGTTGGAGACGTTCAGCGAGAAGCCGTCGGCCTTCGCCACGCCTGCCCGCAGCAGTGGCTCGACCAGCTTCTTGGGCTGCCGGATCCACGACGGGTTGCCCGCGTCGAGGTACACCTTGGTGTTCGGCTGCCGCTTCAGCCGGTCGATCGCCTCGGCCAGCAACTGCTCGCGCTCGGCGTGGTATTCGCCCGGTGTGCAGCCGTCCACGATGTGCGCGACCGCGTCGGGTTCCAGGACGACGAGGGCCTTCGCGTCACCGAGCGCGTCCGCGAACCTCCCGATCCACTGCCGGTAGGCGTCCGCGTCCGCGGCCCCGCCCGCCGAGTGCTGGCCGCAGTCCCGGTGCGGGATGTTGTACGCGACGAACAGTGCCGTACGGTCCTCGGCCGCGGCCGAGCCGATGGCCGCCCTGACGGTCGGACCCGGGTCGATCTCACCGGCCGGCCACAGCGCGGCCGGCTGGTCCGCGATCTTCTGGAGCCGCGCCGCGTCCCGGGTACGGCCCTCCCGCTGCCACAGCTGGATCTGCTGGGCGGCGGAACTGTTGGGGTCCACCCAGAACGGGGACGCCGGATCCGTGTCCGACTTCCTGCTGGCCGCGCCGGCGACGGAGGCCTCCTCGACGTCGGACGCGGAGGAGCAGCCTGCGGCGAGCGCGAGGGTTGTGAGGACCGCGAGGGTGTGGGTCAGCCGGGGCATGCTGCTCCCTTGCGCGAGGGTGACGTTGGGTAAGGGTGCGTCACCCATCGTCACATGGGTCACCTGTCCGAACCGGATGCGACACCGCTCCGCGGGGAGGGCCGCGTTCGTCTGCGGGTTGGTGGGGGCTGGTCGCGCAGTTCCCCGCGCCCCTAGCGAGGCGCTGGCGCGGCCCCGCTCAGGGCGATCCCCAGCGGGGTGCGTTCGTACAAAACCTGGTGGCCGTACCTTCTCGCGGTGAGCAGGCCCGCGTCGCGCAGGACCGTCAGGTGGGCGGAGACGGATGACGGGGCGAGGCCGAGGCGGTGGGCCAGGGCGGTTGTGGTGGCTGGTTCGTCGAGTGCGGCGAGTACGGCGGCCCGGCCGCGGCCGAGGAGTCGTACGAGCGAGTCGGACGTACGGTCGTCGGGCTCGGCCCACAACCCGCCGATGCCCCGCGCCGGATACGCGAGGGTCGGCTGCCAGGGCGGGTCGAAGGTGCTGACCACGTCGGGCCAGATGAAGACGCTCGGCATGAGCACCAGCCCCTGGCCCTCGAGCCGTCGCTCGTGCTCGCCCCGGTGCTCGACGGTCAGCGTCCCCGCGTCCCACCCGAACCGCCGGCTGATCTCCGGCAGCAGTCCGCCGAGCCCCACCTCGGCCAGCCGGCGCGAGTGGAAGGCGACGTCGGCCTCCAGCAGGGCGCGCAGCCGGGGCCAGTCCGGGGCGACGAGGGTGCGCCAGACCTCCTCGACCGCGTCGGACAGTTCCCGCACCATCCGGACGGGATCCCGCATCCAGGCCCGTCCGTGCACCGACTCCAGGGCGCCGGGCGTGCACGCGAGCGACTTCGCGGTGTCCGCGCGCGCGGCCGCCGGATCACTCGCGCGTACGGCCGCGATCTCCTCCTCGAAGGTGGCCCCGGGCCCGAGCGGGGGCGGGCCCAGCCAGTCGGGGGAGTGCCCGCGGCGGGGCATGAGCAGCCACAACGGCGTGAGGTCCAGCTCGGCGGCCGCGGTGCGGATCCGGCGCAGCCAGGGCGTGTGATAGCCGTGCCGGTCGGGCCGCTTCAGGGTGCGGACGACTTCCTGCGTCTCCCAGAGAGGGGAGATCGCGAAGCGGCAGCGGAGGAAGTCGTCCTCACCGAAGTGCAGTCGCGAAGGCATACGCGTCCCTGGCTGGATGGCTGGATGAGTGGCTGGCAGGAAGATTCGGCTGTGTCCGAAACTCTAGGGCGTGGGCGGGGCGGTCGGCACGCTGCTGCACATGACGGACGACACCCTCACCGCCGCCCCGCCCACCGGCTACGGCCGCGTCTTCGCCGTACGGGAGTTCCGCGCGGTCTTCGTGGCGCATCTGCTCTCCCTGTTGGGTGTCGTGGTCAGCGAGATCGCGCTCTCGGTCCTCGTCTACGACCTGACGGGCTCGCCCCTGATGAGCGCGCTGGCGTTCGCGCTCGGATTCCTCCCGTACGTCGTCGGCGGCACCCTGCTCGCGGGGATCGCCGACCGCTTTCCGGCCCGGCGGGTGCTGGTGGTGTGCGACCTGGTGTGCGCGGCGTGCGTGTTGCCGATGGCGGCGCCGGGGGCGGGCATCGGGCTGCTGCTGGCGCTGCGGTGCTGTCTGGCGGTGGTGGCGCCGGTGTTCCAGGGGACGCGGATGGCGACGCTGGCCGACATCCTCGGGGACGGCGATCTGTTCGTCCTGGGTCGCTCGCTGCTGCGGATCGTGTCGCAGAGCGCGCTGCTCGTGGGGTATGGGGTGGGCGGCCTGCTGCTGACCGTGGTGGCGCCCCGGCATGCGCTGCTGATCACGGTGGCCACGTTCTGCGCGTCGGCGGTGCTGCTGCGGTTCGGTACGCGGCGGCGGCCGGCGCGGGCGGGGGCCGGGACGGCGCTGGTGACGGAGTCGCTGAAGGGCGCGCGGCAGGTGTTCGCGAACCGCAGGGTCCGGGTGCTGCTGTTCCTCTTCTGGGTGCCGCCGATGTTCTCGGTGGTGCCGGAGGCGCTGGCGGCGCCGTACGCGGACGATCTGGGCGCGGGGTCGGTGGGGCTGGGGCTGCTGATGTGCGCGCTGCCGGTGGGCACGATCGCGGGGGAGCTGTGGGCGGGGGCGCGGCTGGGGCCGGCGGCCCGGGAACGGATCGCGTTGCCGCTGGTGGGCGTGACGCTGGTGCCGTACGTGGCGTATGTGCTGCACCCGGGGCTGTCCGTCTCCCTGCTGGTGTTGGTGCTGTCGGGGGCGGGGTCGGCGTACACGCTGGGCCTGGACCAGTGGTTCGTGCGGGCGGTGCCGGAGGAGCTGCGGGGCCGGGCGATGACGCTGCTGACGGCCGGCCTGATGACGATCCAGGGCGTGGGAATGGCGCTGGCGGGGGTGGTGGCCGAGTTCGCGGGGGTCGCGGGGACCGTGGCGGGGGCGGGAGTGCTGGGCACGGCGTGCTGTGTGCTGCTGGCCGTGGCGGCCCGCCGGACCGAATGCCAAGACGGGGCTGACCAGCATGTGACCGGCCGGTAAGGTCTGGTGCCGTGCCGAAGCCGCTCAGTCTTCCCTTCGATCCCATCGCCCGCGCCGACGAACTCTGGAAGCAGCGCTGGGGAAACGTGCCGTCCATGGCCGCGATCACCTCGATCATGCGCGCCCACCAGATCCTCCTCGCCGAGGTCGACGCGGTCGTCAAGCCCTACGGACTGACCTTCGCGCGCTACGAGGCCCTGGTCCTGCTCACCTTCTCCAAGGCCGGCGAGCTGACCATGTCCAAGATCGGCGAACGTCTGATGGTCCACCCCACGTCGGTCACCAACACGGTCGACCGCCTGGTGAAATCGGGCCTCGTGGACAGAAAGCCCAACCCCAACGACGGCCGCGGCACACTCGCCGTCATCACCGAAAAGGGCCGCGAGGTCGTCGAATCCGCCACCCGCGACCTCATGGCCATGGACTTCGGACTCGGCGTCTACGACGCGGAGGAATGCGCCGAACTCTTCGCGATGCTCAGACCCCTACGGGTGGCGGCGCACGACTTCGACGAGGGCTGAGGCGGTCGGTCAACCCGCGGGAGCGGATCGCACCTGAAGGTGATCTCACCCGCGCATGATCGATACGGCAGCCAGGGGCCGATGTTTTCCCTGCGATCTTGTTGGGCGGTCATCGTCCGGGCGATGGAGTCCGGGCCCAACAGGAACAGGGGAATCCGCCGTGTCGAAGCTTCGTACTGCCACTCGTCGCTTACTGACCGCCGGGAGCGCCGTCGCGGTCATCGGTGCCGTGACACTGGGCGCCGGAGGAGTGGCGAGGGCCAGCGCCACCGGGACCACCGCGATCGGGACGTTCGACTACGACCTGCGCGGGGCGGGGGTGAAGGTCCCCGTGGGGTGCTTCCTGACGCACTCCATCGACGGCTCGGGCAAGCGCATCACGAGCCAGTTGGCGGGCGTGGACTGCATGGGACTCGCGGCGACCTTCTCCAAGTTCTGCAACTGGAGGATCGACTTCACCTACGCGGACACCGGCAACCGGACGTACAAGACCGCCCGCGGCAAGACGCACACCGAATGCCGTCGCGATCCGCTGCGACGCAACTCCGCGCAGACGCTGCCGAAGTACGGAAAGGCCTGCGCGAGGTTCTACGTGAACGGCAAGCTGCGCGCCACGCAGTGCCACTTCATCACGAAGTGAGCGTCAGGCCGCGGCGGTCTTCGGGGCGGGGTCGTCGATCACGAGCGGTGTGACCTCCCGGGTCACCTTGCGCTCGACGAAGAAGGCGGCGGTCGGAACCGTGCCGGCGAGGAGCACCCAGGCGAGGCGGCCCAGCGGCATCTTCGCCTTGGTGCCCAGGTCGAAGGCGAAGACCAGGTAGATGACGTACAGCCAGCCGTGGGCGATGCCGACCACCGAGACGAAGCCGTCGAACCCGTCCAGGCCCAGCAGTCGCTTCCCGATCACGCCGATCGTCAGCAGGATGAGCAGGACGGCGGTGACGTAGGCCATCACCCGGTAGCGGGTCAGGACGCTCTTCTTCATGCCGTCGAGAGTAACGGGTGGGTTGCCGTCGACATTTACTAGGACGTCCTAGTAAATTCGAAGCATGGACGCTGACGCCATCGAAGAGGGCCGCCGACGGTGGCAGGCCCGGTACGACGCCTCGCGTAAGCGGGAGGCGGACTTCACCACGTTGTCCGGGGATGCCGTGGAGCCGGTGTACGGGCCCCGGGCGGGGGACCGGTATGACGGGTTCGAGCGGATCGGGTGGCCGGGGGAGTATCCGTTCACGCGGGGGCTCTATCCGACCGGGTACCGGGGGCGCACGTGGACCATCCGGCAGTTCGCCGGGTTCGGGAACGCCGAGCAGACCAACGAGCGGTACAAGAAGATCCTCGCCAACGGGGGCGGGGGGCTGTCCGTCGCTTTTGACATGCCGACCCTCATGGGGCGGGACTCCGACGACCCCCGGGCGCTCGGCGAGGTCGGGCACTGCGGGGTCGCCATCGACTCGGCCGCCGACATGGAGGTGCTGTTCAAGGACATCCCGCTCGGGGACGTCACCACCTCCATGACCATCAGCGGGCCCGCTGTTCCCGTCTTCTGCATGTACCTCGTCGCCGCCGAGCGGCAGGGTGTCGATCCCGGGGTGCTCAACGGCACGCTCCAGACCGACATCTTCAAGGAGTACATCGCGCAGAAGGAGTGGCTCTTCCAGCCCGAGCCCCATCTGCGGCTCATCGGGGATCTCATGGAGTACTGCGCGCAGGGCATCCCCGCGTACAAGCCGCTCTCCGTCTCCGGGTACCACATCCGCGAAGCGGGATCGACGGCCGCGCAGGAGCTCGCCTACACGCTCGCCGACGGGTTCGGGTACGTGGAGCTGGGGCTGAGCCGCGGACTCGACGTCGAGGTCTTCGCGCCCGGGCTCTCCTTCTTCTTCGACGCCCACGTCGATTTCTTCGAGGAGATCGCCAAGTTCCGCGCGGCCCGCAGGATCTGGGCGAGGTGGATGCGGGACGTGTACGGGGCGCGGAGCGACAAGGCGCAGTGGCTGCGCTTCCACACCCAGACCGCCGGGGTCTCGCTGACCGCGCAGCAGCCGTACAACAACGTCGTACGGACGGCCGTCGAGGCGCTCGCGGCCGTGCTCGGCGGCACCAACTCCCTGCACACCAACGCCCTCGACGAGACCCTCGCGCTCCCGTCCGAGCAGGCCGCGGAGATCGCGCTGCGGACCCAGCAGGTACTCATGGAGGAGACCGGGGTCGCCAACGTGGCGGATCCGCTGGGCGGTTCGTGGTACGTGGAGCAGCTGACGGACCGTATCGAGGCCGACGCCGAGAAGATCTTCGAGCAGATCAAGGAGCGGGGGCTGCGGGCCCATCCCGACGGGCGGCATCCCATCGGGCCCATCACCTCCGGCATCCTGCGCGGCATCGAGGACGGCTGGTTCACCGGCGAGATCGCCGAGTCCGCGTTCCAGTACCAACGGTCCCTGGAGAAGGGCGACAAGAGGGTCGTCGGCGTCAACGTCCACCACGGCTCCGTCACCGGCGACCTGGAGATCCTGCGGGTCAGCCACGAGGTGGAGCGGGAGCAGGTGCGCGTGCTGGGTGCCCGCAAGGGCGCGCGGGACGAGGCCGCGGTACGCACCGCCCTCGACGCGATGCTCGCCTCCGCGCGGGACGGCGGCAACATGATCGGGCCGATGCTGGACGCCGTACGGGCCGAAGCGACCCTCGGTGAGATCTGCGGGGTGCTGCGGGACGAGTGGGGCGTCTATACGGAGCCGGCGGGGTTCTGAGCGGAGGTCAGCCCCAGGAGCAGCACCCTCGTGAAGCTCCGTACCCACTCCTCGTCCGCCGCGCCCGCGCTCACCAGGGTGCGGTGGACGACGGCGCCCGCGACGACGTCGAAGATGAGGTCCACCGTGCGCGCGGCTTCCTCCGGATCGGGCTCCGGGGGAAGTTCCCCGCGTTGTTCGGCGCGGGCGCGGCCCTCCAGCACGAGCCGTTTCTGGCGTTCGACGATCGACTCGCGGATGCGTTCGCGCAGGACCTCGTCGCGGGTGGACTCGGCGATCACCGCCATCAGGCCGCTCTTGGCCTCCGGGCGGTCCAGGATCCGTGCGAACTGCAGGACCACGCCCTCGATGTCGGCGGCGAGTGTGCCGCGGTCGGGGAGTTCCAGTTCGTCGAAGAGTTCCGCCACCGCGTCGACGACCAGTTCGTTCTTGCCCGCCCAGCGACGGTAGAGCGTCGTTTTCGCGACCCCCGCGCGGGCCGCCACGTCTCCCAGGGTGAGCTTGGACCAGCCCAGTTCCACGAGAGCCTCACGGGTCGCCGCGAGGATCGCCGCGTCCGCGGTGGCGCTGCGGGGGCGTCCTGTGGCCCGCGGGGCGGGAGTGCGGCTCTGCATCCCATGACCATAACCGGCGTTTCCCGTGCGGCCGTGAGGGAGATCACCGGGCCCGGGTGGCCCCGAGGCACCCCGTGCCATTACGCTACGACCCGTAGCGAAACCACTGGCGCGGGGTGGGGACCCGGCGCTCGGCAGTACAGAAGCGGTACCGGCTTTCTCAACGCTTTTCACTTGCACGCGCGGACGGGGGAGGATAGACGCATGCAGCCACGGAACATGTCCATGAGCGGAGTCGTCGACCTCGCCGCGGTGAAGGCGGCCCAGGAGGCCAAGGAGAAGGCGGAGCAGGCGCGCGCCGCAGCGGCCCGGCAGGGCGGCGGCACCGCAGGCGTCTCGCCGGCCGATCTCGTCATCGACGTCGACGAGGCCGGATTCGAGCGGGACGTCCTGCAGCGCTCCACCGAGGTACCGGTCGTCATCGACTTCTGGGCCGAGTGGTGCGAGCCCTGCAAGCAGCTCAGCCCGGTGCTGGAGCAGCTCGTCGTCCAGTACAACGGGCGCCTCCTCCTCGCCAAGATCGACGTCGACGCCAACCAGATGCTGATGCAGCAGTTCGGGGTCCAGGGGATTCCGGCCGTCTTCGCGGTGGTGGCCGGACAGGCCCTGCCGCTCTTCCAGGGAGCCGCCGGCAAGGAGCAGATCCAGCAGACCCTGGACCAGTTGGTGCAGGTCGCCGAGGAGCGCTTCGGGCTCACCGGGATCACGGTGGACCCCGACGCCCGGCCCGGTGCCGCGCAGGCCGCCGCGCCCGCGACGCCGGTCGGACCCTACGACGCGCTGCTCGAGGCCGCCGTACAGGCCCTGGACGCGGGGGACTTCGGCGGTGCGGTGCAGGCGTACAAGAGCGTACTGAGTGACGACCCGGGCAACTCGGAGGCCAAACTGGGCCTCGCCCAGGCCGAGTTGCTCCAGCGGGTGCAGGGTCTGGACCCGCAGCAGGTCCGCAAGGACGCCGCCGAGAAGCCGGCCGATGTGCCGGCGCAGATCGCCGCCGCCGACCTGGATCTGGTGGGCGGACATGTGGATGACGCCTTCGGACGGCTCATCGACACCGTGCGGCGCACGTTCGGTGACGACCGGGATGCCGTACGTGTACGGCTGTTGGAGCTCTTCGAGGTCGTCGGGGCCGATGACCCGCGGGTGGTCGCGGCGCGCCGGGCGCTGGCGCGGGCCCTGTTCTAGGGGAGGGGTGCCGACCGGGGCGGGAGCCCCGTTCTGACCAGTCCCTAAACATCCGGGCCTGTGGTGCCCGAGTGAAAGATTTGCCGACGGAGTGCCACTGCGGCCGCGCTTTACCAAATCTTGGTAAACGCGGCCGCTGTTACTGCAAGTAAGTTTTGGACGTTGATCTGTCGGTTTCTGTCCGGCGATCAACAATTTTGTCCGGCCCCTTCGCGCCACCCTGAGTCGTCGGCCGAGACCAGCGGGTCGTTGTTCGGTTATCCGGCCGTTACTACCGAGTAACGAAGCCCCTTGTGCGGGCGGCGAGAATGCACCACGATCGGCGACGCTCGGTCCATTCCCCGCACCCCGACAGCCGGTCGGGCCCGCGGGAACTCCTGGGTCCCCACCGAGTAGAGCAGGCAGCAGTGGTGCCTGCTCTTGGGCAGGGGGGTCTTCGCCTTCCGGTGAAGCCTGTCCAGCAAGGTTGTGCGTGATGTGCTCAGGCGCGACCAGTGGTTGTCGCTCGGGGGTGATCGCCGGTGATCGGTGCGCGGTTCGCGCCTCCGAGTACGGGCGCTCCCCTTCCCGAGGACGTAGCACTTCTCCCATCCCTGCCCGGCTGAGCCGTCATGTTCGACAGGGGCAGTCAGGGCCAGGAGATGTACGTCCGAGAAGGAGGAAATATGGAGTCCCAGGTGCGTGGCGGGACCAGATGGAAGCGGTTCGCCGTCGTGATGGTGCCCAGCGTGGCCGCCACGGCTGCGATAGGTGTCGCCCTCGCGCAGGGCGCTCTCGCCGCGTCGTTCAGTGTGTCGGGCCAGTCGTTCAAGGTCACCGCGGACAAGCTCGTCGGTACGGGCTTCTCCCAGTACGGTGCGCTTGACTCGGGGTACACCCTCGACGGCAAGAAGACGGCTCACCCCGTCGCGGTCTCGGCGTTCAAGTCGGCCTCGATCACTGACATGTGTCAGTCCGTGGTCACGCCGAACATCCCGATCCTCGGGTCGGTCAGCCTGATCCTGAAGGCGGGCGGCGGCAGTACTCCCGTCCAGGCCGAGAACCTGTACATCGATGTCCAGGACCTCGAGGCCGACGCGACGTTCGAGAACATCGACATCGGTGTGGCCGCCAAGGACGCCAGCAAGGGTCCGGGCATGAAGGGTGGCGGCGAGCAGGCCAACCCCTTCGGCTTCGCCCAGCAGGCCGACAAGGCCACGCTGACCGACGTGAAGCAGACGGCGTGGGCGACCACTGCCGGAACCTTCAAGCTCAGCGGCCTCAAGATGTCGCTGTCGTCAGGTGTCAAGGAGTGCTACTAAGCACTCGCTGACGGGCGGGGGAGCCGATGGCGCCCCCGCCCGTCCACTGTGAAGCGCGGTTCTTCACGTGCCGTACAACTCACCACCACAGCAACGCCGCACCAGGGAGCTGTATCCATGAGCGCCGAGACTCCTGCCGTACCCGGCCACGATGAGCACTACATCCGGGTCATCAAGCGGAAGTTCCGCGCCTGGCGGGGCGACCGGCCGTTCTGGGCCGGCCTGTTCGTCCTTCTGGGCGGAATCCCCATCGCGTACTTCCCTTACGCACACATCCAGATCGGTCACCTGACCCTCGCGATGGCCACCACCGCGGGCGCCGGGTCCCTGATCATCGGCGTGCTGCTGGTGGTCCTCGGCATCAGCCTCTGGTTCCAGAAGCACGTGCGCACTTTCGCGGGCGTGGCGGCGATCCTGCTGGCCCTGGTGTCCATCCCCGTGTCCAACCTCGGCGGCTTCCTCGTCGGCTTCCTCTTCGCCCTCGTCGGCGGAGCGATGGCCGTGGCCTGGGTGCCGGGCGGGCCGCCGGTGCAGGAGCCGGGCCAGGAGGGCACCGCGGGTGAGGGCAGTGCCCCCGAGGGTGCGGTTCCCACGCTCTCCAAGGACGCGTACGACGTCGGTGAGCCGAACGATCTGTCAGGAACGAGCCCGGCGAACGGGGCGAACGGGAGGCACAGTGCCGGCTGACGAGGTGACCCACGGGACCGATGTGGAGGGGTCCCGTGCGAGAACCGGGCCACGGCATGCGGCGCCCAAGAAGCCGCTGTTCACCCGCTTCCACATGCCCGCCGGCAAGGCGATAGCCCTGGCGGCGATGCCGACCGCGGTCCTCATGGGGATGGGGTTCACGCCGACGCTCGCCGCCAACGCGGAGGACCAGCCCGCCTCCAAGAGCCTGACGGCCGACGAGTACAAGGACTGTGTCGCGGCCCTGGAGGACGACGCCTCGGCGTCCGCCTCACCGTCGCCGTCGGCCTCCGCCAGTGACTCCGCCGACGACACCGAGGCGTCTCCCTCGGCGTCCGCTTCCCCGGGCTCCGGCTCGGGCGGCGACTCCTCGTCGGATTCAGGTTCCGACGACGAGACCGAGCCCACGCCGTCGGCGTCCGCCAGTTCGTCCTCGCCCAGCTCCAACGACGCCCAGTCCGGTGCCACCGCCACACCCTCGCCCTCGGCCTCCGAGAGCAGCGGGAACGTGCTGGAGGACATCGGCGACGCCATCGAGGACATCTTCACGGGCGGCGAGAGCGCCTCGCCGTCCGCGAGCGCCAGCCCGACGCCGTCCGCCTCGGCCTCGGAGAGCGCCTCCGACGACAGCAAGGACGACGCGTCCGACGCCGTCAAGGACACCACCGACAAGGTCGCCGACACGGTCGAGGACACCGCGAAGGACACGACCGACGCGGCGTCCAAGGCTGCCGAGGACACCACCAAGGCTGTCGAGAAGGCGGCCGAGGCGGCCACCGCCAGCCCGTCGCCGAGCTCCAGCACGGACGTCGACGACTGCCCGGTCGCCACCGACGCGGAGGGCGGCGTGGACAACGCCGTGCCGCTGCCGGTCGACCCCTGGTACCTGAACGCCAGCTCGCTGCTGCTGAAGGGCGCCGACTACAAGGGCATCGTCAAGGTGCGCACGGCCGACGGCACCGTCAAGGAGGTGCTGAAGTACGTCATCTCCGACGGCACCGACATCGGCGACCTGCACCAGACGGTGAAGGACGAGCAGTCCGGCAAGACCTACCACGTGCAGGCGGCCAAGGGCTCGACCTCCACGATCCGTGACGGCGACACGGTGATGTACACGGAGAGCATCTCCGGCAACCTGCTGGGACTGATCCCGGTGACGTTCAGCCCGAAGAGCCCGCCGCCGCTGAACATCCCGCTGATCTACTTCACCAAGGTGACGGTCGTGCAGGCCGGCCAGTTCGGCGGCACCCTGCACGTGCCCGGGCTGCACAACTTCACCACCGACTGAGCGCCCCCACAGGCCCGTTCGGGAGCCGCGACACGCCTGAGGGCGCCCCCTGATCCAGGGGGCGCCCTCAGCGCCGTACAGGGGCCTTCTCGGCCGTCGGGGCCCCCGGAGGGGCCCCGGGGTGCTACTTGTGGCCGCCCAGGTGGTGGACGCGGAGCATGTTGGTGGTGCCGGGGATGCCGGGGGGCGAGCCGGCGGTGATGATGACGATCTCGCCCGGGTTGAAGCGGTTGATCTTGGCGATCTCCTGGTCGACCATGTCGACCATTTCGTCGGTGCTGTTCACGAACGGCACGACGTGCGACTCGACGCCCCAGCTGAGCGTCAGCTGGTTGCGGGTGCTCTCGTCGGTGGTGAAGGCGACGATCGGCTGGACCGCGCGGTAGCGCGACAGACGGCGGGCGGTGTCGCCGGACTGGGTGAAGGCGACCAGGGCCCGGCCGCCGAGGAAGTCGGCGATCTCGCACGCGGCACGGGCGATCGAACCGCCCTGCGTGCGCGGCTTCTTGCCCGGGACGAGCGGCTGCAGACCCTTGCTGAGCAGCTCCTGCTCGGCCGCGGTGACGATCTTCGACATCGTCTTGACGGTCTCGATCGGGTAGGCGCCCACGCTCGACTCGGCGGACAGCATGACCGCGTCCGCGCCGTCCAGGATCGCGTTGGCCACGTCGGAGGCCTCGGCGCGGGTGGGACGGGAGTTGGTGATCATCGACTCCATCATCTGGGTCGCCACGATCACCGGCTTGGCGTTGCGGCGGCACAGCTCGATGAGGCGCTTCTGCACCATCGGGACCTTCTCGAGCGGGTATTCGACGGCGAGGTCACCACGGGCGACCATCACGGCGTCGAACGCCATCACGACGTCCTCCATGTTCTCCACCGCCTGCGGCTTCTCCACCTTGGCGATGACGGGGACCCGGCGGCCCTCCTCGTCCATCACCTTGTGGACGTCGGCCACGTCCTTGGCGTCGCGGACGAAGGACAGCGCGACCATGTCGCAGCCCATGCGCAGCGCGAAACGGAGGTCCTCGACGTCCTTCTCGGACAGCGCGGGCACGTTCACGGCCGCGCCGGGCAGGTTGATGCCCTTGTGGTCGGAGACGACACCGCCCTCGATGACGATCGCCTTGACCCGGGGGCCCTCGACGTCCAGGACCTTCAGCTCGACGTTGCCGTCGTTGATGAGGATCTGGTCGCCGCGCGAGACATCGCCCGGCAGGCCCTTGTAGGTGGTCCCGCAGATCTGCTTGTCACCCTGGACGTCCTCGGTCGTGATGACGAACTCGTCACCGCGCTCCAGCTCCACCGGGCCCTCGGCGAAGGTCTCCAGGCGGATCTTGGGGCCCTGAAGGTCGGCGAGGACACCGATGGCCCGGCCCGTCTCCTTGGCGGCGGCACGGACGCGGTCGTACCGCCCCTGGTGTTCGGCGTGCGTGCCGTGGCTGAAGTTGAAGCGGGCCACGTTCATGCCGGCTTCGATCAGGGACACGAGCATTTCGTGGGAGTCGACCGCGGGGCCGAGAGTACAGACGATTTTCGAACGGCGCATGGGGCGATCCTATCGGTTTGTTTCGCTACGGAATATTCCGTCTGGTGGAAGATACAAATGGGCGCCTATCTGCTCAGGCGTGTTACTGGCGTGTATTACTTCCGACCAGCGCGTAGGTCTGTGTGGCGATCTCCAGTTCTTCGTCGGTGGGCACCACGGCCACGGCCACGCGTGCGTGCTCCGGGGAGATCAGCCGCGGCTCGTCGCTGCGTACGGCGTTGAGCTCGCTGTCCACCGCGAGGCCCAGCTGCTCCAAGCCCGACACCGCAGCCTCCCGCACCGGGCTCGCGTTTTCCCCGACTCCCGCTGTGAAGGCGATGGCGTCCACCCGGCCCAGCACCGCGTAATAGGCGCCTATGTACTTCTTCAAACGGTGAATGTAGATGTCGAAGGCGAGTTGCGCCTGTTCGTCACCCTCGTCCACGCGGCGGCGGATCTCCCGCATGTCGTTGTCCCCGCACAGTCCGATCAAGCCGCTCTTCTTGTTGAGAAGAGTGTCGATCTCGTCCGTGGACATTTCGCCAACACGCATCAAATGGAAGATGACGGCCGGATCCACGTCTCCGGAGCGCGTACCCATCACGAGCCCCTCCAAAGGCGTCAGCCCCATGGAGGTGTCCACGCACCGGCCCTTCTCGACGGCGGAGGCCGAGGCCCCGTTGCCCAGGTGCAGCACGATGACGTTGACCTCCTGCGGCGCCTTGCCCAGCAGCTTCGCGGTCGCCCGGGCGACGTACGCGTGCGAGGTGCCGTGGAAGCCGTAGCGCCGGATGCGGTGCTCGTCGGCGGTGGCGACGTCGATCGCGTACCGGGCGGCCGACTCCGGCATCGTCGTGTGGAAGGCGGTGTCGAAGACGGCGACCTGGGGCAGGTCGGGGCGCAGCGCCTGGGCGGTGCGGATGCCGGTGAGGTTGGCCGGGTTGTGCAGCGGGGCGACCGGGATCAGCCGCTCGATCTCGGCGAGCACGGCGTCGTCGATGACGGTGGGCGCGGTGAAGGACTGCCCGCCGTGCACGACCCGGTGGCCGATGGCGGCCAGCTCGGGGGAGTCGAGGCCGAGCCCGTCCTTGGCCAGTTCCTCCGCCACGGCCTTCAGGGCGGCCTCGTGGTCGGGGATCGGGCCGGTCCGCTCACGGGAGTCGCCCGTGGTGAGGGACGTGTGCTTGAGCCGGGAGGACTCCTCGCCGATGCGCTCGACGAGGCCCAAGGCCAGCCGGCTGCTGTCCTGCATGTCGAGCAGCTGGTACTTCACCGACGAGGAGCCGGAGTTGAGGACGAGGACACGGGTGCCGCGGGGCGAGCTCACTGCTGGGACGCCTTCTCGGTGGGGGACGGGGCGGGGGACTGGGCCTGGATCGCCGTGATGGCGACGGTGTTGACGATGTCCTGGACGAGCGCGCCCCGGGACAGGTCGTTGACCGGCTTGCGCAGACCCTGGAGCACCGGGCCGACGGCGATCGCGCCGGCCGAACGCTGCACGGCCTTGTAGGTGTTGTTGCCCGTGTTGAGGTCGGGGAAGATCAGGACCGTCGCCTGCCCGGCCACCTCGGACTCCGGCAGCTTGGTCGCCGCGACGGTGGGCTCGACGGCGGCGTCGTACTGGATCGGTCCCTCGATCCGCAGGTCGGGCCGCCGCAGCCGCACCAGCTCGGTCGCCTCGCGCACCTTGTCGACGTCGGCGCCGGAGCCGGAGGTACCCGTCGAGTACGACAGCATCGCGATCCGCGGGTCCACCCCGAACTGCCCGGCGGTCGCGGCCGCCTGGATGGCGATGTCGGCCAACTGCTCGGCGTCCGGGTCCGGGTTGACCGCGCAGTCGCCGTAGACGAGGACCCGGTCGGCCAGGCACATGAAGAAGACGGACGACACGATGTCGGCGTCCGGCTTGGTCTTGATGATCTCGAAGGCGGGCCGGATGGTCGCGGCGGTGGAGTGCACGGACCCGGACACCATGCCGTCGGCGAGCCCCTCCTGCACCATCAGCGTCCCGAAGTAGTTCACGTCGGAGACGACGTCGTACGCCAGCTCCACCGTCACGCCCTTGTGGGCGCGCACGGTCGCGTACTTCTCGGCGAAGGAGTCGCGCAGCTCGCTGGTGGCCGGGTCGATCAGCTGGGCGTGGCCGAGGTCGATGCCGAGGTCGGCGGCCTTCTTGCGGATCTGGTCGACAGGGCCGAGCAGGGTGAGTTCACAGACCCCGCGGCGCAGCAGCACCTCGGCGGCGTGCAGGACGCGGGGCTCGGTGCCCTCGGGCAGCACGACGCGGCGCTTGTCGGAGCGGGCCTGCTCCAGGAGCTTGTGCTCGAACATCATCGGTGTGACGCGGTCGCTGCTGGGTGCCGAGACCCGCTTGAGCAGGTCGCCGCTGTCGATGTACCGCTCGAAGAGGCCGAGCGCGGTCTCCGCCTTGCGTGGCGTGGCCGCGTTCAACTTCCCTTCCAGGGAGAAGAGTTGCTCGGCGGTCGGGAAGCTGTTGCCGGGCACCGAGAGTACCGGGGTGCCCGGGGCGAGGCGGGCGGCGAGGGTGAGGACGTCGTCGTTCGGCACCTCGCCCAGGGTGAGCAGCACACCGGCTATCGGCGGGGTGCCGGCGCTGTGCGCGGCGAGCGAGCCGACGACCAGGTCGGCGCGGTCGCCCGGGGTCACGACGAGACAGCCCGGGGTCAGGGCGCCGAGGAAGTTCGGCAGCATGGCGCCGCCGAAGACGAAGCCGAGCGCGTCCCGGGCCAGCCCCGAGTCGTCGCCGAGCAGCACCTTGGCGCCGAGGGACTGGCCGATCTGCGCGACGGTGGGCGCGGACAGCGCGGGCTCGTCGGGCACGACGTAGCAGGGCACGGGCAGCCGGGAGGAGTCCAGCCGCTCGGCGATGAGGTCCCGGTCCTCGCGGGCGACGCGGTTGGTGACCATGGCGAGGACGTCGCAGCCCAGCCCGTCGTAGGCGCGGTACGCGTTGCGGGTCTCGGCCAGCACCGACTCGGCGGGCTGCTTGCGGCCGCCGACGACGGGGATGACGGACGCCCCGAACTCGTTGGCGAGCCGGGCGTTGAGCGAGAGCTCGTCGGGGAGCTGGGTGTCGGCGAAGTCCGTCCCGAGGACGAGGACGACGTCGTAGTCGCGCGCGACGAGGTGGAAGCGGTCGACGAGCGTCGAGACCAGCTCGTCCGTCCCTCGTTCGGCCTGGAGCGTGGACGCCTCGTGGTAGTCCATGCCGTAGACCGTCGTGGGGTCCTGGGAGAGGCGGTAGCGGGCGCGCAGCAACTCGAACAGGCGATCGGGACTGTGGTGGACGAGGGGCCGGAAGACACCCACCCGGTCGACCTGCCGGGTCAGGAGTTCCATGACCCCCAGCTCGACGACCTGGCGGCCGTCGCCGCGGTCGATTCCGGTCACGTACACGCTGCGGGTCACGCGTGCTCTCCGTTCCAAAGAGGGGGCACAAAAATCGCCCACCGAGGTGAGCAGAACCCTCTTGACAATACCTCTCGCGCTGGATAAGGCGCCCGTCAGGAGTGGGGGCGGCAGTGCGGTGTGGGACGTGAAACAATCGGACTGGCTCACCGGTATCAACAGCGAGCAGGAGACACAGCACGATGCGTATCGGAGTTCTCACCGCAGGCGGCGACTGCCCCGGCCTGAACGCAGTGATCCGGTCGGTCGTGCACCGAGCGGTCACGCAGTACGGCGACGAGGTGATCGGCTTCGAGGACGGCTACGCGGGCCTCCTGGACAGCCACTACCGCAGCCTCGACCTGGACGCGGTGAGCGGCATCCTGGCCCGCGGCGGCACGATCCTCGGCTCCTCCCGTCTGGAGCGCGACCGTCTGCGCGAGGCCTGTGAGAGCGCGCCCGACATCGCCCGTGACTTCGGCATCGACGCGCTGATCCCGATCGGCGGCGAGGGCACGCTGACGGCGGCGCGGATGCTGTCGGACGCGGGCCTCCCGGTCGTCGGCGTCCCGAAGACGATCGACAACGACATCTCCTCCACGGACCGGACCTTCGGTTTCGACACGGCGGTGGGGGTCGCCACGGAGGCGATGGACCGCCTCAAGACGACGGCCGAGTCGCACCAGCGGGTGATGGTCGTCGAGGTCATGGGCCGCCACGCCGGCTGGATCGCCCTGGAGTCCGGCATGGCCGCCGGCGCCCACGGCATCTGTCTCCCCGAGCGCCCCTTCGACCCGGCCGACCTGGTCAAGTTGGTCGAGGAGCGCTTCTCCCGCGGCAAGAAGTTCGCGGTCATCTGCGTCGCCGAGGGCGCGCACCCCGCCGAGGGCTCCATGGACTACGGCAAGGGCGCCATCGACCAGTTCGGCCACGAGCGCTTCCAGGGCATCGGTACGGCGCTGGCGTACGAGCTGGAGCGACGGCTCGGCAAGGAGGCCAAGCCGGTCATCCTGGGCCACGTCCAGCGAGGTGGCGTACCGACGGCGTACGACCGCGTCCTGGCCACCCGCTTCGGGTGGCACGCGGTGGAGGCCGCGCACCGGGGCGAGTTCGGGCGGATGACGGCGCTGCGCGGGACGGACATCGTGATGGTGCCGCTCGCGGAGGCGGTGACCGAGTTGAAGACGGTGCCCAAGGACCGGATGGACGAGGCGGAGTCGGTCTTCTAACCCGCGTTCACCCACCCCCTCGCCGGGCCCGCTATCCCGTGACCTTCTGGACGTTCGTCCAGAAGGTGTCCACGATCCGGTCGAGGAAGTCCCGGCCCGAGTGGCTCGAATCGCCTGCCGCGCTGCCTTCTCCCCAGCTCAGCGTGGCGACCATCTGCCCCTGGTACTCCTGGTGCAGCTCCTGGAGGACGTCCTCCAGGAGCCGCCGGTCCAGGGGCACGATCTTGCTCACGGGACGGACGTACGCCTGCCAGCGCGTGGTGACGGCGCTGCGGAGATGCTCCGTCAGCCGTGGCTCGCGGCCCGTGACGGTGACGAAGTCCGGCAGAGTCAGGTCCAGCACCTCGGCGAGGACGGCGGACTGACGGTCGTTGCCCCGCCAGTCGTTGTTCTCCTCCATGCTCAGATAGGCGAGGAGTTCGAGCCCCAGGGCATGGGCGACGTCCTCGGGGGCCAGGCCGCGTCTGATCCGGTGCTCGCGCAGGGTGCGCGGCTTGCCGATGAGTTCGCCGGCGGAACACCACAACACGCCCGCGAGAGCGGTGAGTTCGGGGCTGGTGGGATTCGTCGTGCCCCGTTCCCACGCGATGACGAGGTCCGGGGTGACGTAGGGCAGCCCGTAGGAGGCCCGCATGCCGTAGGCGACATGTTCGGGGCCCATGTTCAGGGCGGCACGGAGGCGGCGGGCGGCGGGGGCGTTGAAGGGAGGGCCTGGCTGGTTCGGAAGGGCTGGGGGTCGGCGCACGGGGCACAACGTAGGGGCGTTGGGCTCCGGTTACTACGGTCTGTTCGGCCAGGATCACGGATTGTAGGAACGTACGGTTCAGGCCCCGGTCGGGGGTGGCTGAAGATCGCCTGTCGGGTGGGCGCGGGTGGTGGCGAGGATGGCGCGCAGTGGCGTGATCGGGATTCCGGGAAGGCGTGTGGATCTTCGTGTACGAGGTGAATGGCAAGGTAGAGGGGCATATTCGCGAGCGCTTGCTGGCGCCGAACTTCTGGCACCTCGCGACGGTGGGGCCGGACGGGTCTCCGCAGGTCTCGCCCATGTGGGCGGATCTCGAAGGGGAGTACGTCATGGTCAACACGGCGATCGGGCGCGTGAAGGAGGAGAATCTTCGGCGCAATCCGAACGTTTCCCTGTCGCACCACGACCCCGAGAACCCCTACGACCGGGTGGAGATCCGGGGACGGGTCGTGCGTTTCGTCGAGGGGGAGGAGGCGGAGCGGTCCATGGACCGGCTCACCCGGAAGTACATCGGGGAGGAGCGGTATCCGTGGCTGCTTCCCGGGGAGCGCCGGGTGATGTTGTTGATCGAGCCGGTGCGGGTACGGAGGGTCGTGGGGGTGGAGCCGTTCCGTCCCGGGGTGCTGCCTGAAGAGGGTTAGGGGAGGTCGGCGGGACGGGGAGTGCAGGGGGCCCGTCACCCCTTGACCGCCCCGCCCAACGCGAACCCTCCGCCCAACCGCCGTGCCACCAGCACGTACAGCAGGATCACCGGCGTCGAGTAGATCACCGAGAACGCCGCCAACTGCCCGTACGCCACCATCCCCCGGTTGCCGAAGAACTCGTTGATGCTCACCGCCGCCGGCATCTGATCCGGTGTGAGCAGCAGCATGAACGGGACGAAGAAGTTGCCCCACATCATGACGAACGAGAAGACCGTCACCACCGCCACACCGGGCCCCATCAGGGGCAGCACGATCCGGAGCAGGGACTGGAAGGGCGACGCGCCGTCCGTCCAGGCCGCCTCCTCCAGTTCCTTCGGTACGCCGTCCATGAAGTTCTTCATCAGCCATATCGCGAACGGCAGTTGAGACGCCGCGAAGAAGAAGATCGTGCCCTGGAGGGTGTCGATCAGGTTCACCTGGACGAACAGCGCGTACACCGGGACCATGATCGCGGTGATCGGGAGGCTCGTCGCGAAGAGGATCGTCAGGAGGAAGGGGCGGTTCAGGCGGGAGCGGAAGCGCGACAGGGGGTACGCCGCCAGCGCCGCGCACACCACCGTCAGCAGCGTGCCGCCCCCGCACAGCAGCAGACTGTTCAGCAGCGGGGTGAACGTGATCTCCGGGGTCAGGACCGCGTCGAAGTGGGACAGGGTCACTCCGTCGGGGACCTTCACGCGGAGGTTCGCGTCCGGGTCCACCGAGGACAGGAGCACCCACGCCAGCGGGAGCATGAACGCGGCGGCCACCACCAGGAGGCCCGCGTCGGCGGCCAGGCGGCGGGTGGTTCTGCGGGATGCCATGGAGGCACCGGATGCCCTGGATGCCATCGGGGTCAGACCTCCGTCCGGAGCAGCCGCACGTACACCGCCGAGAACAGCGAGCCCACCACCAGAAGCAGCAGCGCCACCGCCGTGCCGTAGCCGATCATGCTCTTCTGGAACGCCTCCTCGTACATGAACAGCGGCAGCGTCTGGCTCCTGCCGCCCGGGCCGCCCCTCGTCATCACCCAGATCAGGCCGAACACGGACAGGGTCTGGAGGGTGATGAGCATGAGGTTCGTGCCGATGGAGCGGCGGATCATCGGGAGGGTGATGTGCCACATGCGGCGCCAGCCGCCCGCGCCGTCGACCTCCGCCGCCTCGGTGATCTCCTGGGGGATCTCGTTCAGCGCCGCCGAGTAGACCAGCATGGAGAACGCCGTGCCCCGCCACACGTTCGCGAACGACACCGCGAGGATCGGCAGGGTGAACAGCCAGTTCTGGGTGGGCAGATGGAGCCGGTCCAGGACGGCGTTCAGGGTGCCCTCGCGGCGGAAGAAGGCGTAGAGGAGGAAGCCGGCGACCACCTCCGGGAGCACCCACGCCGCGATGACCACCGCGCCGACGACCGTGCGCACCGGCTTCGACGCGCGCCGCATCAGCGCGGCCAGCGCCAGGCCCAGCGTGTTCTGGCCGATCAGCGCCGACACGACCGTGAAGACCAGCGTCAGCCACACCGCGTTGCGGAACGCCTCGTCCCCGAAGGCCGTACGGAAGTTCTCGAGGCCGATGAACGACTCCTGGGCCTGGCCGGTGAGTTGGAGGTCGGTGAAGGCGATGTAGGCGCAGTAGGCGATGGGGCCGGCCAGGAAGAGGAGCAGGAGGATCACGGAGGGGGCGAGGGGGAGCGCGCGGGCGGTCCTCGTGAGTCTCATGGGAGAGGGCTCACTTCTCGATCACTTTGCCGTCGGCCGCCGTTCTCAGCTCCTCGTCGTAGGCCCTCGCCGCTTCCTCCACCGACATGTCGCCCGTCGTCACGCCCTCCATCGCCTCCTGGATCGCGGTGGAGACCTTCGGATACGCCGGATAGGCGGGCCGGTAGTGCGTGCTCGCGACCAGGTCGGTGAAGAACGTGATGCCGGGCTGGGCGTCGGCGTACGCGGGGTCCTCGGCGACGTCCTTGCGGACCGCGATGCCGGAGTTGGCGATGTACCACTTCTGGGCGTTCGCCTTGGTCTGCATCGTCCTGATGAAGTCGAAGGCCAGGTCGGGGTTGGCCGCCTTCGACGGGATGGCCCAGGTCCAGCCGCCGGACATGCTCACCTTGCCGGGGGCCTGGCCGTGCTGGGTGGGCATGTACGCGAGGCCCAACTTCCGTGACCACTCGGGCCATTCGTGCCCGCTGCCCTCCAGCCAGTCCTGCGGGAGCCAGGAGCCGTCCAGGTCGATGCCGAGCTTGCCCTTGGGGAGGAGGTCGCCGCGGATGATGGTCTGGATGTTGGGGTCCAGGGCGGTCTCGACGTCCGGGCCGAGCTTCTCCCTGTAGACCGTCTCGACGAAGGAGAGGGCGTCCTTGAAGCCCTGGCCGCCGGCGATCCACTTCTTGGTGGCCGTGTCGTAGAGGGGGTCCGCGGTGCCGTCGGCCGTGCCGTAGAGCAGCATCTCGAAGCCCTGCATCGTCGCGGCCTCACCCGCGGGTTTGCCGGTGTAGACGTTGAGAGGCGTGACGTCGGGGACCTTCCTCTTGATCGTGCGGGCGGCTTCGAGGACCTCGTCCCAGGTCTTCGGCTGCCAGTCGGCGGGGAGACCGGCCTTGGCGAAGACGCCCTTGTCGAACCACAGCCCCCGGGTGTCGGTGCCGTCCGGGACGCCGTACGTCTTCCCGTCCTCGGCCTTGGCCGCCGTCTTCGCCGTGTCGATGAACTGGCTCCAGTCCGGCCACTTGGCGAGATAGGCGTCCAGGGGCTTCAAGTACCCGCTGGTGATGTCGGAGTTGATGAGGAAGGTGTCCTCGTAGACCAGGTCCGGGGCGGTCTTGGGGGAGCGGAGCATCTGCTGGACCTTGGTGTAGTACTCCGAGTCCGGGGCCTTGATGGGGACGAGCTCGACCTTCTTGCCGGGGTTCTCCTTCTCGAACTGCTTCTTGATGCCGGCCAGGAACTCGTCCATCACCTTGATGGAGTTGTCCGTGGACTGCTTGAAGGAGACCTTCAGGGTGTCCGGGTCGCTTCCGGAACCGGAACTGCACGCGGTGAGGGCGGTGGCGGTGAGGGCGGCGGCGAGGAGTGCGGGGAGCGCGGTGCGGACGGCGGTGGGGCGCACGGGCATGACCTCCTACGGGCTCACGTGGGGGTGGCCGGGTGGCTGCCCGGTGAACGTAGGGGGAGTGGTCTAGTCAGGTCAATGAGTCTGCGCCGGATTGGGTGCCCGGGGCTGCCATCGCTCCCTTAAGGTACGGCCAGGTGACCTGTGCGGGGATGCCGTCGGGACCAGGGGAGAGCTGATGCCGGACCAGCACGACGTCACCGTCGGGCAACTGCTCCTCGCCGAGTACCAGAGCCTCAAGGACGAACAGAAGACCCGCATCGGCTTCCGCGACAACCTCCTCTACGTCACCCTCACCGTCGTCGCCGCGGTCATCGCCGCCACCGCCCAGGCGAAACGCCCCGACATGCTGCTCGCGCTCCCGCCCGTGTGCGTGGTGCTCGGGTGGACGTACCTCGTCAACGACGAGAAGATCTCCGCGATCGGCCGGCACATACGCCATGACCTGGGACCGAAGCTCGCCCAACTCGCCCGGGCCGAGCACGCGTTCACCTGGGAGACCGTCCACCGCTCCGACGCCCGCCGGCGTCAGCGCAAGGTCATCCAGTGCGGGATCGACCTCCTGGCCTTCTGCGTCGTCCCCCTCGCCGGGCTCACCGTCTACTGGGCGGCGGGAGCGAACGGCGCCGGACTTCTCGCCCTGTCGCTCGTCGAGGCGCTGACCGTGATCGGGCTCGCGGCCCAAGTCGTCGTATACACGCGGCCGTTCGGTCCTACGGCCCCTTGACCCACCGGTACTGCAACTCCGGCCGTCCCACCGTCCCGTACTGCGGAGCCCGCGCCGCCCTCCCCGCGTCCACGAGATGCTCCAGATACCGCCGGGCGGTGATCCGGGAGATCCCCACGACCTCCGCGAGTCCGGTGGCCGTCAGTCCCTCCCCGCTGTCCCGCAGCGCCACGGTGACCCGTTCCAGCGTCGGGGAGCTCAGCCCCTTCGGCAGCGCCGCCGGTCCCGGCGCCCGCAGTGTCGCCAGCGCCCGGTCCACCTCGTCCTGTCCGCTCGCCTCGCCCACCGACGCGTGGAACTCGGCGTAGCGCACCAGCCGGTCCCGCAACGTGGCGAAGGTGAACGGCTTCAGGACGTACTGGACGACACCCAGGGAGACGCCCTCCCGTACCACCGTCAGGTCCCGCGCCGACGTCACCGCGATCACGTCCGCCTGATGCCCGGCGGCCCGGAGCGAGCGGGCGAACTGCAGACCGTGCACGTCGGGGAGGTGCAGGTCCAGCAGGAGCAGGTCCACCGGCGTACGGTCCAGCAGGCGCCGCGCCTCCGCCCCGGTGTGCGCCTTGCCGACGGCCGTGAAGCCCTGCACCCGGTTGACGTACATGACGTGCGCGTCCGCGGCGACCGGGTCGTCCTCCACGACCAGGACACGGATCGGCTGTGGCTGGGTCGTCATGCGTCGCCTCCAGAAGCGGTACCCCGCGAACCGGCGCCCTCCGGTTCGCCACCCTCCGGCCCCGGGGTCCGCGGCTCGATCCCCACCGGTACGGCACCTGCCGTCGACGCATCTTCGGCCACGCCCGCGCCCACCGTACGCCCGCCCCCCACACCCCCGCCCCGCGAGGCCTCCCCACCGTTCCCCCACGAGGACACGCCCCCGACCTCCGCCTCGCCCCCGACCTGCCCTCCGCCCCGAGCCTCCGCCTCACCCGCGCCGCCCCCGGCGGCCGTCTCGCCCCCGACGTTCCCGGCCTCCGCAGCGCCCCGGGTCTCCACCCCGCCCTGGACCCGCACATCGCCCCGGGTCTCCGCCGCGTCTCCGATGCCCCTGGCCTCCGCGTTGCCCCTGGCCTCAGCGGCGCCCCGGGTCTCCGTCTCGCCCCCGACGCTGCGGGTGTCCACCCCGCTCCGGACCGCCCCGTCGCTCCGGGCCCCCGCCCCGCCCCCGACCCGCACCTCGCCCCGGGCCTCCGCCTCGCCCCCGACGCCCCGGCCTTCCCCGTCGCCCCCGGCCCGAGCAGCCCCCCGCGCCCAGGCCTCGCCCGGGCCCCCGCCCCGCAGCGGTACGCGCACCTCGAATTCCGCTCCGCCCCCGGCCGCCTCCGCCACCGTCAGGGTTCCCTCGTGGCGGCTGACCGCCTGGCGTACGAGGGCCAGGCCGAGGCCTCGGCCGCCCGGGCCCGCGGGCTTTGTCGAGAAGCCTCGCTGGAAGACCGCCTCCGTGTGTGCCGGGTCCACGCCCCCGCCGGTGTCGGAGACGCGCAGGATCAGTTCGGCGGCTTCCGTGTACGCCGTCACCGTGACCCGCGCGCCCACGCTGCCCTGCGCCGCGTCCACCGCGTTGTCGATCAGGTTGCCGAGGATCGTCACCAGGTCGCGTGCGGGGAGCGAGGCCGGCAGCAGGCCGTCGTCCAGGCGGCTGTCCTCGGACACCACCAGCTCCACGCCCCGCTCGTTCGCCTGTGCCGTCTTCCCGAGCAGCAGGGCCGCCAGCACCGGTTCGCTCACCGCCGCCACCACCTGGTCGGTGAGCGCCTGCGCCAGCTCCAGTTCGGCTGTGGCGAAGTCCACCGCCTCCGCGGCCCGGTCGAGTTCGATCAGGGAGACGACCGTGTGGAGACGGTTCGCCGCCTCGTGCGCCTGCGAGCGCAGCGCCTGGGTGAAGCCGCGTTCGGAGTTCAACTCGCCCATCAGGGACTGGAGTTCGGTCACGTCGCGCAGGGTCACGACCGTGCCCCGGCGGTCCCCTCCGGACACCGGTGAGGTGTTGATGACCAGGACCCGGTCCGCCGTCAGGTGCACCTCGTCCACCCGAGGCTCCGACGCCAGCAGCGCGCCCGTCAGGGGTGCGGGCAGGCCGAGTTCGGCCACCGAGCGGCCCACCACGTCCTCGGCCACGCCGAGCAGTTCCCGGCCGCCGTCGTTGATCAGCGCCACCCGGTACTGCCCGTCCAGCATCAACAACCCCTCGCGCACCGCGTGCAGCGCCGCCTGGTGGTAGTCGTGCATATGGCTGAGCTCGGTCGCGTTCATGTTGTGGGTGTGGCGGCGCAGACGGGCGTTGATGACGTACGTGCCCACCGCGCCCAGCGCCAGCGCGCCCGCGGCGACGCCCAGCAGGGCCGTCAGCTGGCCCTGCACCCGCTCACTGATCTCCTCCACCCGGATACCCGCGCTGACCAGGCCCACGACCTCGCCGTGCGCCTTGATGGGGGTGACCGCGCGGACCGAGGCGCCGAGCGTGCCGGTGTAGGTCTCGGTGAAGGAGTCGCCGCCCAGGGCGGGAGTGATGTTGCCGAGGAAGTGCTTGCCGATCTCCTCCTCGCGGGGATGCGTCCAGCGGATCCCCTGCGGATTCATGATCGTGACGAAGTCGACGTCGGCGTCGTGCATCACCCGCAGCGCGTACGGCTGGAGCTTCGCGGACGGATCGGGCGTACCGATGGCCTCCCGTACCGAAGGGGCGTCCGCGACCGCGCGGGCCACCCCCATCGCCTGTCGGCCGGCCGCGTCCTCGGCCTGGCTGCGGTCGCTGACGTAGGTGAAGAGCGCGTACCCGGCGACGAGCACCGCTATCAGCACGGCCTGCATGGCGAAGAGCTGGCCGGCCAGGCTGCGGGGTCTCGGGACCGGTATGTGCATGTCGTCAGTGTGCCTCCGACAGTAAGTGTGAACTAAATGAACGGAAGGGTGACCGCCCTCACAGGGCAGGAGATAGTCACGGCATTCCTCTAAAGCCCGGACGTGAGCCGCACGCCGGTGACAACCGACGAAGACGTCAAAGGAGGGCAGCCGTGGCCGCCAGCACCCCCGAAACCGCATCTGCCGCGCCCGCCAAGCGGGACCGCACCCATTATCTGTACATCGCGGTGATCGTCGCGGTCGCCATCGGCATTCTTGTCGGCATGGTCGCGCCCGACTTCGCCGTCGAGCTGAAGCCCATCGGTACGGGCTTCGTGAACCTGATCAAGATGATGATCTCGCCGATCATCTTCTGCACGATCGTGCTGGGTATCGGTTCGGTGCGGAAGGCCGCCAAGGTCGGTGCCGTCGGCGGTATCGCGCTCCTCTACTTCACGATCATGTCGATGGTCGCGCTGGGCATCGGCCTCGTCGTCGGCAACATCCTGGACCCGGGCACCGGCCTCGCGGTGACCGACGCGGTCAAGGACGCCGGTCACGCGCAGGTCGACGCGGAGGCCAAGGACACCACCGAGTTCCTGCTCGGCATCATCCCGACCACGATGATCTCCGCGTTCACCCAGGGCGAGGTCCTGCAGACGCTGCTCATCGCCCTGCTCGCCGGGTTCGCGCTGCAGGCCATGGGTCCCGCCGGGGCGCCGGTCCTGCGCGGTGTCGAGCACATCCAGCGGCTCGTCTTCCGCATCCTCGCCATGATCATGTGGGCCGCTCCGATCGGTGCCTTCGGTGCCATGGCCGCCGTCGTGGGCTCCGCCGGCGTGGACGCGCTGAAGGACCTCGCCCTGCTGATGCTGGGCTTCTACACCACCTGCGTCCTGTTCGTCTTCATCGTGCTCGGCACGCTGCTGCGGGTGATCGCGGGCCTCAACATCCTCACGCTCTTCAAGTACCTCGGCCGTGAGTTCCTGCTGATCCTGTCGACCTCCTCCTCCGAGTCCGCGCTGCCGCGGCTCATCGCGAAGATGGAGCACCTGGGCATCAGCAAGCCCGTCGTCGGCATCACCGTCCCGACCGGCTACTCCTTCAACCTCGACGGCACCATGATCTACATGACCATGGCCTCGCTGTTCATCGCCGACGCCATGGGTACGCCGATGTCGATCGGTGAGCAGATCCCGCTGCTGCTCTTCCTGTTCGTCGCCTCGAAGGGCGCCGCCGGTGTCACCGGTGCGGGTCTGGCCACGCTGGCCGGTGGTCTGCAGTCGCACAAGCCGGCCCTGGTGGACGGTATCGGCCTCATCGTCGGCATCGACCGCTTCATGAGCGAGGCCCGCGCCCTCACCAACTTCGCGGGCAACGCCGTCGCCACGGTCCTGATCGGCACCTGGACCAAGGAGATCGACCGCGAGCGCGTCGACCAGGTCCTCGCCGGTCACCTCCCGTTCGACGAGAAGACCCTCCTCGACGACGGCCACGAGACCGTTGTCGCGGATGTGCCGGAGCAGGGCGGCGAGAAGGAGCTGGCGAAAGCGTAGGCGCTCCGCTGGGCGAGCCGTCGAGAACTCGGGGCTTGCTCTGGTCGGGAACCGCGGGTCCGCTCTGGCTGGTCGCGCAGTTCCCCGCGCCCCTTCGGGGCGCTGCCCCGACCGGCATCAAAAACTCCGGGCGGCTGAGAAGCTCCCCCGTCGCTCAGCCGCCCGGGCCACAACCGGCAGCAGTACAACTCAATCGCTCAGCTTCGCCACCAGTTCGGTGGCACGAGAGGCGGGTACGCCCGCCGCGGTCAGTACGGTGACCGCGGCGGAGCGGCCCGCCTCTTCGGGTGCCAGGAGGCCGTCGTTCACCGCCTCCATCACCGCGAACACCAGCTGTTCATGGACGTACGCCAGGGCAGGCACGGGCAGCGGGGAGGCGAAGACGCCCGCTGCCAGGCCGCGCCGCAGCAGGTCCTCGCTGGCCTCGCGCACCGGCGCCAGACGTTCCCGGATGCCCTGCATCGTCACGCTGCGCTGGGCCAGCGCGACCAGGATGCGATAGCGGTCGGCGACCTCCCAGACCGCCAGGATGGAGGCGGCCAGCGCCTCTGCCGGGTCCTCGACGTCCCCGCGCCCCGCCTCGTCGGCCGCCGCCACCGCTTCCACGGCTCCGTCGACGAGCGTGCTCACCAGCGCCTCACGGCTGGGGAAGTGCCCGTACACGGTCCGCCGTACGACTCCCGCGGCGCGCGCGATCTGGTCCATGGACGCATCCGGATCGCGCAGCAGCTCGGCGAGCGCCACGTCGAGGATGCGGCGGCGGTTGGCGTCGGCGCGGCTGGGGTTACCCGTGGTCATGGACGCCATTGTGCCTCTTCCCTCATCGACTTGCACAGTGCTGTGCAAGGAGCGTACATTGCACAGTGTTGTGCAAATGCACAGCGCTGTGCAACCCGTGGAAAACAAGTCCGCTGAGGAAGGCCACCCCTGCCATGCGACTCGTCATGACCGAACCGGTCGAGAGGATGGACCGCCCCTACGCCCGGCGTTGGTGGGCGCTCCTCGTCCTCTGCCTGAGCCTGCTGATCATCGTGATGGCGAACACCGCCCTCACGGTCGCCGCGCCCGCCATGACCCAGGACCTCGGTCTGTCCAGCGCCGACCTCCAGTGGGTCATCGACGGCTACACCGTCCCGTACGCCGCGCTGATGCTGCTGCTCGGCGCGATCGGCGACAAGTACAGCCGCCGCGGCGCCCTGCTGCTCGGCCTGGTCGTGTTCGGCGGCGGGTCCGTCTTCGGGTACCTCGCCGACAGCTCCACGACGGTCATCGCGGCCCGTGCCGTGATGGGCACCGGCGCCGCGATGATCATGCCGGCGACGCTGTCCCTGCTCGCCTCGACCTTCCCGCGCGCCGAGCGGGCCAAGGCGATCACCGTGTGGACCGCCACGTCGGGCGTGGCCATAGCGGCCGGTCCGCTGGTCGCGGGCGCGCTCCTGGAGAACCACGCCTGGACCTCGACGTTCCTCATCAACGTCCCCGTCGCCGCGCTCGCGATCGTCGGCGCCCTGGTCCTCGTCCCGCCGTCCAAGGCCAGGGACAAGGGCCGGATCGACTACGTCGGCGGACTGCTGTCGGTGGTGTGGATAGGCTCGCTCGTCTACATGATCATCGAGGGCCCGCACTTCGGATGGGGTGCGAAGGCGATCGGCGCCGCGGTCGTCGCGGTCGCCGGACTGCTGGCCTTCGTCCTGTGGGAGCTGCGTCACCCGCGCCCCGTCGTCGACGTCCGCCGCTTCACCGACCGCGGTTTCGCCGGCTCCAACCTCGCCGTCGCCCTGTTCTTCCTCGCCGTCTTCGGCGCCTTCTACTACCTCACCCAGCACCTCCAGTTCGTCCTCGGCTACAGCGCCCTGGAGACCGGCCTGCGCATGCTGCCGCTCGCCGGCGCCGTCTTCGTCGGCTCGGCCCTGACCGGCTTCCTCACCCCGCGGGTCGGCATGAAGTGGACGGTCACCGCGGGCATGGTGGGCGGCACCGCGGCGCTCGCGCTGCTGACCCAGGTGGACGCGAGCTCGTCGTACGGCGATTTCGTCGCCCCGCTCGCCGTCCTCGGTCTGGCGATCGGCCTCGCCCTCTCGCCCGCCACGGACGCGATCATGGGGGCGTTCCCCGAGTCCGAACTGGGCGTCGGCGGCGCGGTGAACGACACCTCGATCGAGCTCGGCGGTTCGCTCGGCATCGCGATCCTCGGCTCGCTGCTGGCGACGTCGTACTCCGGTCACCTCGCCGACGCCACCGGCGGCAGCAAGCTCCCGGCGGCCACGCTCGACACCGCGCAGGACTCGGTCGGTGCCGGGTACACCGTCGCGCAGGGCATCGGGGAGCAGGCCCGGCAGGTCGCCGGACAGGCCGCGAAGGCCACGGACCCCCAGCAGGCGGCCCAGCTGAAGGCGCAGGCCGATCAACTCGCCGCCGGGGCCAAGCAGATGGCCGAGGCGGTCGGCTCCTCCTTCTCCGACGCGGTCGCCCACACCAGCCTGATCGGGGCCGTGGTCCTGGGCGTCGGCACGGTGCTGGTCGCGGTGCTGCTGCCGGGGCGGAAGAAGGCGGCGGAGCCCGTCGAGACGGCCGAAGCGGAGAAGGAGTTGGCCGGCAGCCGCTGACTCACCGAACTCTTACCCCCTCCCGGTAGCGTGCCGCGTCTGTCCAGTACAGGCGCGGCACGTCGGTGGAGGCACGGGGGATGGCGATCGACTGGGACCGACGGACGTGCGCGCGGCGCGGACATGTGACGTACGCGCCGGACGAGCTCCGGCTGCGGGCGGGACTGCACGCAGAGACCGCCCTCGGGGAGGTCTGGCGCTGTCTGCGCTGCGGCGACTTCGCACTGGGGGAGCCGCACGGTTCCGGGCCGGCCTCCGAAGCCCCGCTGGTGCCGCGCGGCAAGGTCCTGCGCGACCTGTTCGTCCTGCGCTTCCTCGCCGTCGAGCGGGCGGTGCGCGGGGTGTTCATCGTGCTGGTGGCGCTGGCGGTCTGGAAGTTCAGCAACAGCCAGGACGCGGTGCGCAACCTCTTCGACGAGTATCTGGACGTCTTCCGCCCGGTGTTCAGGCACTTCCACTACGACCTCGACCACTCACCGGTCGTGGGCACCATCCAGAGGACCTTCGGCTACGGTCACGACACCCTGCTCCTGGTGGCGGTGCTGCTCCTGGCCTACGCCGTGATCGAACTCGTCGAGGCGGTCGGCCTCTGGTACGCCAAGCGCTGGGCGGAGTATCTGACGGTCGTCGCCACGGCCGCCTTCCTCCCGCTGGAGATCTACGAACTCACCGAGCACATCAGCTGGTTGAAGATCGCCACGCTGGTCCTCAACATCCTCGCCGTGGTCTACATCCTCCTCGCCAAGCGCCTGTTCGGCCTGCGCGGCGGCCACCGCGCCTTCGAGGCGGAACGGCGCACCGCCTCGCTGCTGGAGGTCGAGGAGGCGGCGAAGGCGGGAGCCCCGGCCTAGACCGTGGCCGCCGGGCTGCCGGAGGGGAGGACCGAGGTGGGGTACTCCCGGAGCGGCAGGGCCGCCAGTACGGCGACCACCGCGGAGGGAGGGAAACTGGCCGCCCTCATCACCCGGCTGTCACCCTGCGTGGTCTCCTGGTCGACCGAGGACTGAGGGTTCTCGACCCCTGTGACCCCCACGACCCCCGCGACCGAACCGGCCGAGGCGCCGCTCACGGAGAACGGCACCTACTTCATGGCCGGCTACAAGAAACAGGGCTGGACGCTCCACGCCCGGCACAGCAGCCTGCGGACCTGGAGTTGGTCCACCGTCATGGTCACCGAAGACGTCTGCTTCGGCCGGGTCACCGAAGAGGAACAGGCTCTGCTGGACGCCACCTGAGTGACGCCTCCCGTCCCTTTCCGGTCTGTTCACGACCACTTGCCCGAAATGCTTTGACCCGTGGCTCGCAGGGGCGCACGCTGGAGAACCTTGGGGCCCGGGGCAGAGCGACGCGGAGGCGGACATGGGGGAGCCCGGTGGGGTGGAGATCGTCAGCAGTGCCGAGTACGAGGCGAGGTACGGGAAGGACCGAGAGCCCTCGCCACTGCCGCTGGACCGGGTCAACGAGCTGTTCCACGAGTTCCTCATGGCGGTCGCCCGCCCGAAGCGTGCCGACGCCGACGGCAGCCGCGACCTCGCCAAGCGGCTCCGCGACCACCTGGGCTCGGCTCCGGCGGACCGCCCGGTGGTGAAGGCCGCGTATGCCTCCTACGACCTGCCCAACGTCCACCTCGCCCTGGAACGCTGGTTCGCCGCCGAAGGCCGTACGCATGAACTGATCGGCATGCGCGGCTCCCAGCACCACGGCGAGCTCACCCTCGGCGACATCCTCGAAGTAGCCGACCGCCACCAGCGGTTCGTGATCGGCGCGGTCGACTACGCCCACCTGCCCGTCTCCCCGGACGAGGAACTGGCCTGCGTCTCCTGCGGGTTCTACCTCGGCACCGAGGGCGACGAGCGGTTCGCCGTCCTCCTGCGCGGCCCGCAGGACGAGTACGGGCGCAACAAGGTCGAGCTCGAAGTCCTCGCCGGGGACAAGGAGTTCGGGGACCGCTTCCTCGCCGGGATCGACGCCCTCCTGCGCGAGCACAACGTCTTCCGCGGACAGGTCCTCTCCTTCGAGGGCTCGGAGTTCGGACACGGCCTCGGACCGTTCCGCTTCCACCGCCGCCCCGGCCTGAACCGCGACGACATCGTGCTGCCGGCCGGACTCCTGGACCGCGTGGAGCGCCAGGTCGTCGGCGTGGCCCGGCGCCGTGAACAGCTCCGCGCGGCCGGTCAGCATCTGCGCCGGGGCCTGCTGCTGTACGGCCCGCCCGGCACCGGCAAGACGCACACGATCCGCTATCTCCTCTCCCACCTCCCGCAGTTCACCGCGGTGATCCTGTCCGGCGAGAGCATCAGGGCCATCGGCCCGGCCTGCGCCCTGGCCCGGATGCTCCAGCCCGCCCTCGTCGTCCTGGAGGACTGCGACCTCATCGCCGAGGCCCGCGACTACGGCGGCGGCGAACAGCCCCTGCTCTTCCAGGTGCTGAACGAGATGGACGGCCTCGGCGACGACGCCGACGTGACCTTCCTCCTCACCACCAACCGCGCCGACCTCCTCGAACCCGCCCTCGTGCAGCGCCCCGGCCGGGTCGACCTCGCCGTCGAGATCCCCCTCCCGGACGCCGCGGGCCGCGCCGCCCTGCTCGGCCTGTACGGGAGCGGGCTGGGCCTCGGCCAGGACATCGCGGACGAGGTCGTGGCCCGCACGGAGGGCACGACCGCCTCCTTCACCAAGGAGCTGGTACGCCGGTCCGTGCTCATCGCCGCCGAACGCGAAGCGGCCCGCACCGAGGCGCGGGACGTCCGCGAGGCCCTCGACGAGCTGCTGTCCGACGGGGACCGGCTCACCCGCCGGCTGCTGGGGGTGCGGGGCGCCGAGGACATCGAGGACGAGGACTGGATGACGGACGGCGACGAGGACGGGAGAGGAGGGGCGCAGGCCGTCAGGGGGCCGGGCCCGGGGCCGGGTCTGTACCCGGGGTACCCGGGGATGCCTCCCGGCTGTTACGAGCCGCCGTTGCGCTGAGCGTCCAGCCGGGCCAGCTCCCGCGCGTTCAGGACGAGGTCCGCCGCGCCCGCCGAGTCCCGGATCGTCTCCGGCCGGCTCGCGCCGGGAATCGGGATCACGGTCGGCGACTTCGCCAACAACCAGGCCAGGCAAACCTGTTGGGGGCTGACCCCGCGCTCGGCCGCGACCTCGCGGAAGGCGCCGAAGCGTTCCGCCCCCGGCAGCCGCGACGGCCCGTCCAGCGCGCTGCGAGATACCGCCCAGCGGACTCCACGGCAGGAAGGCCAGACCGAGTTCCGCGCACAGCCGCAGCTCGGCCTCGCTGTCGCGGACCTCGGAGGAGTACCGGTTCTGCACCGACACCATCCGGTCACCGAGGATCGCGCGGGCCGAACGGATCTGCTCCCCCTCGGTGTTGGAGACCCCGGCGAGACGGATCTTTCCCTCGTCGAGCAGCTCCCGCAGTGCGCCGACCGACTCCTCGAAGGGCACGGCCGGGTCGGGCTTGTGCAGCTGGTAGAGGCCGATCGCCTCGACGCCGAGCCGCTTGAGGGAGCCCTCGGCCGCCCGCTTCAGATGGCCCGGGTCGCCCGTCACCGTCCAGCCGCCGTCGGCCGCGCGGCCCCGGCCGCCCTTCGTCGCCACCAGTACGTCGGAGGTGTCACCGCCGTACGCGGCGAGGGCGCGGGCCACCAGCAGTTCGTTGTGGCCGGGCTCGGCGCCGGGCGGATGGTACGAGTCCGCCGTGTCCAGCAGGGTGACGCCCGCGTCCAGTGCCGCGTGCACGGTGGCCAGGGCGCGCCGCTCGTCCGGGCGGCCCTCCAGGGACAGCGGCATCGCGCCCAGCCCGACGGCACTCACCCGCAGATCGCCAAGTGTGCGGTACCGCATGTCAGTCGCCGTCCTTCCCGAGGGTCTCGGTGATCGCCGTGGGCAGCCACTGCCGTACGTCGCCGAAGGCGAAACCGAGCCGTGCGGCGCGGGAGTTGTCCATGCCGTAGGAGCGGGAGAAGGAGAACGGCGAGACCTCGCCGACCTCGACGAGCTGGAGCACCACCTTGCCCCGGGGCAGGTGCGCGGTCACCGCCTCGCACAGCTCCACGGTGGTCAGCAGTCCGTGGGAGGCCGCGTTGACCGGTCCCGTGAACTCCTCGCCGGCCGCCCACGCCAGGAAGTCGGCGATCTCCTCGACGTGGATGTAGGTGGCGGGCTGGTTCGAGAAGGGCACCGCGATCGGCTCGCCGGCGCGGATGCGGGAGGCGTAGTGGTCGAGGCGTCCGGTGAAGTCGTCGTCCCCGCCCAGCACATGGGCCACCCGGACGGCCGCGTACGGGAAGTCCGGGGCGGCCGCGAACACCGCCTCCGCCTGCCGCTTGCCCTCGCCGTAGTGGGTCTCCAGGAACGTCGGGTCCTCCCAGGGGAGTTCGGTGTCGACGGTCACCGTCAGCGGATCGACGGCGTCCTCCCGTACGAGGGCGATGGAGTCCTCGTACTCGTACACCTCGACCGTCGACGTCATCACATAGCGTCCGGTGCGCCCCGCGAAGACCCGGCGGGCGATCTCCGCCTGCCGCGGGGTGTAGCAGACCTGGTCGACGACGACGTCGAACACGCGTGGACCGAGGGCGTCCGTCAGGGACGTCTCGTCGTTGCGGTCGGCGACCAGATGGGTCGCGCCCGGTGGTGGCGGCGAGGATCCCCGATTGAGTACGGTCACGCGGTGTCCGGCGGCCAGCAGCCGTGCGATGAGGCGCTTGCCGAAATAGCGGTTGCCGCCGATGACCAGTATCTCCCGTGCCTTTTCCATGACCATAATTCTCCCGGCGTACATCCACGTTCTGAAGGGGGAACCATGGGAGTTCGGTCCGTGGCACCGAAAGAACCTCGGCCGCTGCGAGCTGCCGCCGAGGAAACCTCGGTGGCCTTCGACGCGGTGGACCGGCAGATCCTGGAGCTCCTCCAGAGCGACGGCCGGATCAAGCTGAGCGAGCTGGGGCGCCGGGTGCGGCTGAGTCCGGCGGCGGTCACCGAGCGGGTGCGGCGGCTGGAGACGGCGGGTGTGATCAGCGGCTACGGCGCCCATGTCGCGCCGGCCCGGCTCGGCTACGGCATCCAGGCGTTCATCCGGGTCAACCCGCACGGCGGCTACACGCTGAAGCATCCGAGGACCCTGGAGCTGATCGGGCGCCCCGAGATCACCGAGGTGCACCACGTGGTCGGCGAGGACTGCTGGATCCTCAAGGTCGCCGTCCGCGACACGGTCCACCTGGAGGAGGTTCTCGAAGCGGTCTCCGCGCTGGGCCGCACGACGACCTCGATCGTGCTCACCTCTCCCGTGGAGCGCAAACCCCTGTTGCCTTGACGTCGGGGTCAAGGCTTACGTTCGTACGCATGCGAATCGGCGAGCTGGCCGCACGGGCCGGGACCACGACGCGGACGCTGCGGTACTACGAGTCCCGTGGGCTGCTGCCCGCGCGGCGCGGCGACAACGGGTACCGGGCGTACGACGAGAGCGATCTGAAGCTGCTGCGGCAGATCAGGACGCTCCAGGACTTCGGGTTCGACCTGGAGGAGACGCGGCCGTTCGTGGAGTGCCTGCGGTCCGGGCATCCCGAGGGCGACTCGTGCCCCGCCTCGCTCGCCGTCTACCGGCGCAAGCTGACGGAGCTGGACGAGCTGATCGGCGAACTGCAGACCGTGCGGGCGCAGATCGGCGTACGGCTGGCGGCCATGGCCGGGGACGAACCACCGTTGTGCGAACTGGGAGGGCAGGAACTGTGATCGATGTGACGGACGCGGATTTCGCGACGGAAGTGATCGGGTCGGAGATGCCGGTGCTCGTGGAGTTCACGGCCGATTGGTGCCCGCCGTGCAGACAGATGGGGCCCGTGCTGCGCGCCCTCGCCGCCGAGGAGGCCGACCGGTTCAAGGTGGTGCAGTTGAACGTGGACCACAATCCGCTGACCACGAACGCCTACAAAGTCCTCTCGATGCCCACGTTCATGGTCTTCCGCGGCGGTGAGCCGGTGAAGTCCATGGTGGGAGCCAGGCCCAAGCGCCGGCTGCTGGAGGAACTGGCCGACGTCGTCTGATTACGCATAACGAAAAAATCCCCTCGGCAATTGCGCCGGGGGGATTTCTTTGGTTACACTCAATGGTTCGCGACTTTACGGGAATTCGGTCGCGGAGAAGCTCAGTAGGCACAGTATATCGGCGTGGGAGTGGAATTGTCAAACAGCGGTGAAATTCGCGGTGAGCAGGAATTCATCGACACCCTGTACGCGCGCGTGGACGCCCTGCGCGGTCACACCGAGGCCGGTGTCACCGACGCGCTCGCCCAGGGCAACACGCCCATGCAGGCCCGCCTGGAGCGGGACATCCTCGTCGCCGAGCGCTCGGGGCTGCTCGCCGCGCTCAACGCGGTGGACGGTTCGCTGTGCTTCGGCCGGATCGATCTGACGTCCGGCACCAGTCACCACGTCGGCCGGATCGGTCTGCGCAGGGACGACGCCGAGCGCACACCGATGCTGATCGACTGGCGGGCCGCCGTGGCCCGGCCGTTCTACCTGGCCACCGGCCACACCCCGATGGGGCTGCGGCGGCGCCGGCACATCACCACCGAGGGCCGTGAGGTCACCGCCCTGCACGACGAGATCCTCGATCTGGGCGACGCGACCCGCACCGGCCACGAGGACCCGACCGGCGACGCCGTCCTGCTGGCCGCGCTCGACGCCGCCCGCACCGGCCGGATGCACGACATCGTGCAGACCATCCAGGCCGAGCAGGACGAGATCATCCGGGCACCGCACCGCGGGGTGCTGGTGGTCGAGGGCGGCCCCGGCACCGGCAAGACCGCCGTCGCCCTGCACCGGGCCGCGTATCTCCTGTACGAATACCGTGAGTTGCTGGCCAAGCGCGCCGTTCTGATCGTCGGCCCCAACCCCGCCTTCCTCGGCTACATCGGCGAGGTGCTGCCCTCGCTGGGCGAGACGGGCGTCCTCCTCGCGACGGTCGGAGAACTGTTCCCCGGCGTGAAGGCGAAGGCGACCGACACCCGCGAGGCGGCCGCGGTGAAGGGGAACGCCGCGATGGCGGACGTCCTCGCCGCAGCCGTCCGCGACTGGCAGTCACTGCCCGACCCGGTGATCGCGATCGAGCACGAGCGCGAGATCCTCATGCTCGACGACGACCTCGTGCGGGTCGCCCGCGAGCGCACCCGCGAGGCCGGACTGCCGCACAACGTCGCCCGTGAGCACTTCGAGGGCCACATCCTCAACACGCTCACCGAGCTGTACGCCGAGCGCGTCGGCACCGACCCGTACGACGGCACGAACCTCCTCGACCCGAGCGATGTCACACAGATCCGCGACGAGATCGCCGAGAACCGTGAAGTGTGGGCGGCCATCGACCAGTTGTGGCCCCGCCTGACGCCACAGCGTCTGGTCGCGGACTTCCTCGCCGACCCGGTGGGCTACCTCCCCGACGAGGACGCGGCCGCGATCCGCCGCCCGGTGACCCGGGCCTGGACCGTGGCGGACGTACCCCTCCTCGACGAGGCGGCCGAACTGCTCGGCGTGGACGAACGGCTGGCGCGGGCCCGGGCCGAGCGCGAGCGGGAGACCCAGGTCGCCTACGCACAGGGCGTGCTGGACGTCTCCTACGCCTCCCGGACCTATGAGTTCGAGGACATCGACGACGAGGAGTCCGAGGTGCTGTCCGCGCACGACATCATCGACGCCGAACGGTTCGCCGAGCGGCAGGAGGAGGACGACCACCGCAGCGCCGCCGAACGCGCGGCCGCCGACCGGACCTGGGCCTTCGGACACATCATCGTCGACGAGGCGCAGGAGCTGTCGCCGATGGCCTGGCGGCTGCTCATGCGACGCAGCCCGACCCGCTCGATGACCCTGGTCGGCGACCCCGCGCAGACCGCGGAGGCGGCGGGCGTCGGCTCCTGGCAGAAGATCCTCGAACCGTATGTCGAGGACCGCTGGGACCACACCCGCCTGGGCGTCAACTACCGCACACCCGCCGAGATCATGGAGCTGGCGGCAGCCGTCGTACGGGCGGAGAACCCGGACTTCGAACCGCCGAGCTCGATCCGTTCGACGGGGGTACGGCCCTGGGTCCGCGCCACCGACGACCTCCCCGGCGCCGTGGCCAAGGCGGTCGAGGAGCTGACCCCCGCCGAGGGCCGGCTCGCGGTCATCGCCCCGCGCCATCTGCACGCCAGGCTGGCGGCGCACCTGGACGGGGTGACGGCGGGCGCCGAACCCGACCTCACCCGGACCGTCGTCCTCCTCGACCCGCGGCAGTCCAAGGGCCTCGAATTCGACTCCGTGCTGGTGGTCGAGCCGGGGCTGTACGGCACGAGCGATCTGTACGTGGCCCTGACCCGCGCCACCCAGCGGCTGGGGGTGCTGCACACCGGGCGGCTGCCGAAGGCGCTGGCCGGTTAGGGCGAGGGTGCCTCGGTCGTCGTCGTGGAGTAGTTCGGGTGCAGCGAGGGGGCGAGGGGCTCCAGTGACGCGCACAGGGCGGTAGGGAAGGCCGGCTCCCTGTCCCGCACGTCCTGGCAGCCTCCCTCCGCGGTGCGGAAGAACGGCTTCCAGCCCGACTTCCCGGCCTTGAAGAACCAGCGGTCGCCCAGCCGCGAGGTGCAGGCCCCGTTCGTGGTGTCTCCGCAGACCGGACCCGTGCGCCAGGAGAAGTCCAGCACCAGCCACCTGCCGTCGCAGTGCTCCGCGTCCCGATAGGTGTGCGCGGGTACGCCGACCGCCTTCAGCGCCTGGTCGTACGAGGGGGCGGTGCAGCCGGTGGCCGCAGGGGTGCAGCCCAGGTCGCCGCAGAGCCGCAGCGCGGGCAGGTGGGCGCCCTCGGCGGTGAAGACGGCGCCGGGGTAGCCGACCACCAACTCGCGCTCTCCCAGGGGTTCGGGCAGCTTGACGCGGGCCCTCGCCGTGGTCGTCTTCGAGCAGCCGGAGCTCCGGTCCCCGGACGGCGAGACGAAGGTGACCTGGACCGGCACGGTGTTCCCGACGGGCTCGGTGAGTTTCGCCTCGAGGTCGCGCACACACGGGTTCGGGCCGCTGGGCACCTCCACGGTGATGGTCACCGTGCGCCGGTCAGCGCCGATCTCGGCGCCGTTGATCTGGGTGCGCGTGGGCGCCGACAGCGTCCACCGGAGCGCGGTGGCCGCCGGGGACGCAGCGTCCGACGGCGAGGTCCCGCGGCCGGCCGCCTCGGTTCCGCACGCACCGAGCAGCAGTACGGCGACAGCGCAGAGCAGGACGGCCAGGGCCGCCCCGCGTGTGCTTCCGGATCGCATGGGCCCGCAACTCCCCGTGGACGCCGACGTGGACCCGGACCACTCTACGGAGCGGCGCTCCCGGCTACTCGGGCCGTAGCCACACCGTGGCCAGCGGCGGCAGCGAGAGCGTGATGCTGGCCGGACGGCCGTGCCAGGCGGTCGCCTCCGGCTTGATGACGTCCGGGTTGGTCACGTCTCCGCCGCCGTACTTGCCGACGTCGGTGTTGAGGGTCTCGTGCCAGGCGGGGACGGAGTCGGGCACGCCGAGGCGGTAGTCGTGGCGGACGACGGGGGAGAAGTTGGAGACGGCGAGGAGGGGGTTTCCTTCGGCGTCCAGGCGCAGGAAGGCGAAGACGTTGTCCTCGGAGGCGTCTCCCACGATCCACTCGAAGCCGTCGGGGCTCGTGTCCAGCTGCCACAGGGCCGGGGTGTGGCGGTAGACGATGTTGAGGTCGCGGACCAGGTCCCGGACCCCGCGGTGGTCCGCTTCCGCGCCGTAGCCGGGGTCGAGGAGCCACCAGTCCGGGCCGTGCGCCTCGGACCACTCGGCGCCCTGGGCGAACTCCTGGCCCATGAAGAGGAGTTGTTTGCCGGGGTGGGCCCACATGAAGGCGAGGTAGGCGCGGTCGGTGGCGCGCTGCTGCCACCAGTCGCCGGGCATCTTCGACACCAGGGAGCGTTTGCCGTGGACGACCTCGTCGTGGGAGATCGGCAGGACGTAGTTCTCGCTGTAGGCGTACACCATGGAGAAGGTCATCTCGTGGTGGTGGTACTTGCGGTGCACCGGCTCGTGCTGGACGTAGCCCAGGGAGTCGTGCATCCAGCCCATGTTCCACTTCAGACCGAAGCCCAGACCACCGAAGCCGCCGGGGCCGATGTGGTGGGTGGCACGGGTGACGCCGTCCCAGGCCGTCGACTCCTCGGCGATGGTCACCACGCCCGGCACCCGCCGGTAGACCGTGGCGTTCATCTCCTGGAGGAACGCCACCGCGTCCAGGTTCTCCCGGCCGCCGTGCTCGTTCGGCACCCACTGGCCGGGCTCGCGCGAGTAGTCGAGGTAGAGCATCGAGGCGACCGCGTCCACCCGCAGCCCGTCGATGTGGAACTCCTCGCACCAGTACACGGCGTTGGCGACCAGGAAGTTGCGCACCTCACGGCGGCCGAAGTCGAACTCCAGGGTGCCCCAGTCGGGATGCGCGGAGCGGAGCGGGTCCTCGTGCTCGTACAGGGGCCGCCCGTCGAACTCGGCCAGCGCCCAGTCGTCGCGCGGGAAGTGGGCCGGCACCCAGTCCATCAGCACGCCGATGCCCGCCTGGTGGAAGGCGTCCACCAGGTACTTGAAGTCGTCGGGCGTGCCCAGCCGGGCCGTCGGGGCGTAGAAGCCGGTGACCTGATAGCCCCAGGAGCCGCCGAAGGGATGCTCGGCGACCGGCATGAGCTCGACATGGGTGAAACCGAGGTCCTTGACGTACGCCGGGAGCTGCTCGGCGAGTTGACGGTACGTCAGTCCCGGTCGCCAGGACGCCAGATGGACCTCGTACACCGAGAACGGAGCCTCGTGCGCCGGGGTGTCCGCGCGCCCCTCCAGCCACACGTCGTCGTGCCACTCGTGATGCGAGGCGTGCACGATCGACGAGGTGTTGGGCGGGACCTCGGTCCTGCGGGCCATCGGGTCGGCCCGCAGGGTCTTCGAACCGTCCTGCCGGGTGATCGCGAACTTGTACAGCTCGCCCTCGCCGACGCCGGGCACGAACAGCTCCCAGATACCGGTCGAACCGAGGGAGCGCATCGGATACCCCGTGCCGTCCCAGAAGTTGAAGGTGCCGGCCACACTCACCCCGCGCGCGTTCGGCGCCCACACCGTGAAGCGGGTGCCGGTCACGCCCTGGTGGGTCATCGGCTCGGCGCCGAGCGCCCGCCACAGCTGCTCGTGCCGGCCCTCGCCGATCAGATGCAGGTCCAGATCGCCCAGCGCGGGCAGGAAACGGTACGCGTCCTCCGTCTCCTGGACGCTGCCCTCGTACGTCACGAGCAGCCGGTAGGCGGGGACCTCCTGCAGCGGCACGAGGCCCGAGAAGAACCCGTCGCCGTCGTCGTGCAGCTCCGCCCGCAGGGTTCCGGCGAGGACCGTGACGGAGAGCGCGTACGGCTTGAAGACGCGGAAGGCTATGCCGCCGGGTATCGGATGGGCGCCCAGGACGCCGTGCGGGTCGTGGTGGGTGGCGGAGAGCAGACGGTCGCGGTCGTGGGCGTCGAGGGCGGGAGAGGCGGCCGGCACGACGGGCTCGGGCCGCGCCGGCGCCTTCTCGGCGGGCGCCTTCTTCGCCGTGGCCTTCTGGGCGGCGGCCTTCTTCACCGCCGGAGTCTCCTTCGCGGCGGCCTTCTTGGTGACCGCCTTCTCCGCGGCCTTCTTGACCGACTTCTTCGGATCCGAATCGCTGGACGGGGGGCGCGGGGTCACGGGTGGAGCCTCCTCGGCTGTGCGGGTCAGATCAGATCGGATGTGGCGTACCGCTCGATCGCGGCCATCGGCACCGGCAGCCAGTCGGGGCGGTGGCGGGCCTCGTAGACGACCTCGTAGATCGCCTTGTCCGTCTCGTAGGCCCGCAGCAGCACGGGATCGGTACGCGGATCGGCGCCGGCGACCTCGGCGTACCCGGAGCAGTACGCGGCCCGGCAGGCGTGGGCCCAGCCCGGCATCGGGGGATCGGCCGAGAGGGCGGCGTAGTCGAAGGAGCGGAGCATGCCCGCCACGTCCCGCGCCGGCGGCTGTGGCATCCGCCGCTCGGCCAGCGGCTTCGACGGCTCACCCTCGAAGTCGATCAGCGACCACTGCCCGGCGGGCGAGCGCAGACACTGGCCCAGATGCAGATCGCCGTGCACGCGCTGCGCGGTCCAGGTACGGCCCTCCGCGGCCAGGTCGGCCAGCGCGGTGAACGCCGAGTGCAGCCCGGGGGCGTACGGGCGCAGCGAGGGCACCGCCTGCACGGCCGCCTCCAGGCGCTCGGTCATGCCGTCGACCAGCGGTTGCAGCTGGGCCGCGCCCAGGGTCACCGAGGGCAGCGCCCGGGCCAGCGCGGTGTGCACCTCGGCGGTGGCCCGCCCCAGCGCGCGCGCCTCCGCAGTGAAGTCCTCCCCCTTGGCCAGCTCGCGCAGCGCCAGCTCCCAGCCGTCCGCCGCGCCCTGGACGAAGGGCTGGAGCACACCGAGGACGGACGACTCCCCGTCGAGCTCGGCGTGCAGCCACGCCGTCGGCGCCGGTACCCGTGGGCAGCCTTCGCGGGCCAGCGCCAGCGGGAGCTCCAGGTCGGGGTTGACGCCGGGCACGACCCGGCGGAGCAGCTTGAGAATGAACGTATCTCCGTAGATCACCGACGAGTTCGACTGCTCGGCGGTCACCATGCGGGGCACCAGACCGGACCGGATCTCCTGGTCCGGGTCCCGTTCGAAGCGCAGCCCGCCGATGCGGGCCTGGGCGCGCAGCGCCTCCAGGAGCACCTCGGCGGGCCGGGTGTCGTACAGGGCCTCGTACACCGTGCGTCCGGCGAGCGGGCCCTCTTCCATGTGACCGATCAGCGCGGGCGCCAGATGGGGTGGCAGCGCCTCGCGCACGCCTATGAGGAGCTGGTAGCAGTCGCCCGAGGTCATGGGCTGATGGGCCCGCACCAACAGGTGGTACAGGCCCAGCCTGCCCTCGACGGGGAGCAGCTCGGTCGCCGCGACCAGCGAGAATCCGGTGACCGGACGGCCCTTGCCCGCGAACCACCGCTGCCGTGGCAGCCACTCCCGCAGCAGTGGATCAAGAGACGCAAGGAGGGCGGGACTCGTCGTGGCAGTACGGATGACGGCTTCCGACATGGCGTCGCGTCCTTTCCCCGGGGTGGGCGGGGTGTTACTGATGCGTGCCCCGGGCGGGACGGGGGAAACCGCCCCGCCCGGGCTTCTAGAGCGCTTCCTTGCGGAGGCGGAACCAGTAGAAACCGTGCCCTGCCAGCGTCAGCAAGTACGGCAGGTCCCCGATGGCCGGGAACCGCACCCCGCCGAACAACTCGACCGGGTGCCGTCCGTTGAACGTGCTCAGGTCCAGCTCCGTCGGCTGTGCGAAGCGGGAGAAGTTGTGCACGCACAGGACCAGGTCGTCCTCGTACTCGCGCAGGAACGCGATCACGGCGGGGTTGGACGACTGGAGTTCGGTGTAGGAGCCGAGGCCGAAAGCGGGGTTCTGCTTGCGGATCTCGATCATGCGGCGGGTCCAGTGCAGCAGCGAGGAGGGCGACGACATCGACGCCTCGACGTTGGTGACCTGGTAGCCGTAGACGGGGTCCATGATGGTGGGCAGGTACAGCCGCCCGGGGTCACAGGACGAAAAACCTGCGTTGCGGTCCGGTGTCCACTGCATGGGGGTGCGGACCGCGTCGCGGTCGCCGAGCCAGATGTTGTCGCCCATGCCGATCTCGTCGCCGTAGTACAGGATCGGCGAGCCGGGCAGGGACAGCAGCAGCGCGGTGAACAGCTCGATCTGGTTGCGGTCGTTGTCCAGCAGGGTGGCGAGCCGGCGGCGGATACCGATGTTGGCGCGCATGCGGGGGTCTTTGGCGTATTCGGCCCACATGTAGTCGCGTTCTTCGTCGGTGACCATCTCGAGGGTGAGCTCGTCGTGGTTGCGCAGGAAGATGCCCCACTGGCAGCTCGACGGGATCGCCGGGGTCTTGGCGAGGATCTCCGAGACCGGGTAGCGCGATTCGCGGCGCACCGCCATGAAGATGCGGGGCATGACCGGGAAGTGGAAGGCCATGTGGCATTCGTCGCCGCCGGACCGGTAGTCGCCGAAGTAGTCGACGACGTCCTCGGGCCACTGGTTGGCCTCCGCCAGCAGCACCGTGTCCGGATAGTGCGCGTCGATCTCCTTGCGGACCCGCTTGAGGAACTCGTGGGTCGCCGGAAGGTTTTCGCAGTTGGTGCCCTCTTGCTGGTAGAGGTACGGCACCGCGTCGAGGCGGAAGCCGTCGATGCCGAGGTCCAGCCAGAACCGCAGCGCGGAGATGATCTCCTCCTGGACCGCCGGGTTCTCGTAGTTGAGGTCCGGTTGGTGGGAGAAGAAGCGGTGCCAGTAGTACTGCTTGCGGACCGGGTCGAAGGTCCAGTTGGAGGCCTCGGTGTCGACGAAGATGATCCGGGCGTCCTGGTACTGCTTGTCGTCGTCGGCCCAGACGTAGTAGTCGCCGTAGGGGCCGTCGGGGTCGTTGCGGGACTCCTGGAACCACGGGTGCTGGTCGCTGGTGTGGTTCATGACGAAGTCGATGATGACGCGCATGCCGCGCTGGTGGGCGGAGTCGACGAACTCCACGAAGTCGGCGAGGTCGCCGAACTCGGGCAGGACGGCCGTGTAGTTGGAGACGTCGTAGCCGCCGTCACGCAGAGGTGACTGGAAGAACGGCGGCAGCCACAGGCAGTCGACACCCAGCCATTGCAGGTAGTCGAGTTTGGCGGTGAGGCCCTTGAGGTCGCCGACGCCGTCGCCGTTGCTGTCCTGGAAGGAGCGGACCAGCACTTCGTAGAAGACGGCACGCTTGAACCAGTCGGGGTCCCGGTCCTTCGCGGGGGTGTCCTCGAAGGTGTCCTGGACGGGCTCGTTGACGATCATATTGTGGGTGACCCTCCGGTCTGCGGGGTGGACGGTCGCAGGACGGTCAGGATGTGCGCGGGGCGAGTGCCCGGTTCGAGGCGCACATAGTTCGCCCTGCCCCAGTGATAGGTCTCGCCGGTGAGCTCGTCGCGCACCGGCACCGACTCGTGCCATTCCAGGCCGAGTTGCGGCATGTCCAACGAGACCGTGGCCTCCTGGGTGTGGTGAGGGTCGAGGTTGACGACCACCAGAACCGTGTTCGAGCCGCTCTGCTTCGAGTACGCGATGACCGCTTCCTGGTCCGCGTGGTGGAAGTGGAGATCGCGCAACTGGCGCAGTGCGGGGCTCGCCCGCCTGATCCGGTTCAGCTGGGTGATCAGGGGGGTGATGCTGTCGGCGGTGTCCCAGTCACGGTGGCGGAGCTGGTACTTCTCGGAGTCGAGGTACTCCTCGCTGCCCTCGCGCAGGGGGGTGTTCTCGCACAGTTCGTAGCCGCTGTAGATCCCCCAGGTGGGGGAGAGGGTCGCGGCCAGCACCGCCCGGATCTCGAAGGCGGGCCGGCCGCCCTGCTGGAGATAGGCGTGCAGGATGTCGGGGGTGTTGGCGAAGAAGTTGGGCCGCATATAGGCGGCCGCCTCACCCGACAGCTCGGTCAGGTACTCGGTGAGTTCTTCCTTGGTGTTGCGCCAGGTGAAGTACGTGTACGACTGCTGGAACCCGATCTGGGCCAGGGTGTGCATCATCGCCGGCCGGGTGAACGCCTCGGCCAGGAAGATCACGTCCGGGTCGGCGGCGTTGATCTCCGCGATCACCCGCTCCCAGAAGACCACCGGCTTGGTGTGCGGGTTGTCGACCCTGAAGATCCGCACCCCGTGCTCCATCCAGAACCGCAGCACCCGCAGCGTCTCCGCGACCAGACCGTCCATGTCGGCGTCGAAGGCGATCGGGTAGATGTCCTGGTACTTCTTCGGCGGGTTCTCCGCATAGGCGATGGTGCCGTCGGGGCGGTGATGGAACCACTCCGGATGCTTGTGCACCCAGGGATGATCCGGCGAACACTGCAGCGCGAAGTCCAGCGCGATCTCCAGATGGTGCTCGCGGGCCCGGGCCACGAACCAGTCGAAGTCCTCGATCGTCCCCAGGTCGGGGTGGACGGCGTCGTGGCCGCCCTCCGGGGAGCCGATCGCCCACGGCACGCCCACGTCCTCGGCGGTGGCGGACAGGGTGTTGTTGGGGCCCTTGCGGAAGGTCGACCCGATCGGATGGACCGGCGGCAGATACACCACGTCGAACCCCATCGCCGCGATCGCCCCCAGCCGCCGCGCGGCCGTGCGGAAGGTACCGTGCGGACGCTGCGGCGTGCCCTCGGAGCGCGGGAAGAACTCGTACCAGGCCCCGTACAGCGCCCGCTCCCGCTCCACCAGCAGCGGCAGCACCTCGGAAACCGTCACCAGCTCGCGCAGCGGATACCGCGCCAGCACCGCGTCCACCTCCGGCGTCAACGCCCCCGCCAGCCGCGCCGCGGCCGGGCGGGTCTCGTCGCGGAGGGCCGCCACGGCGGCGCGGATCACCTTGCGCAGGCCCTCGCCCTTGGGAACGCCGTCGGCGGCCCGCTCGTACAGGCGCGCGCCGTCCTCCAGGACGAGGTCGGTGTCCATGCCCGCCGGGATCTTGATCTGGGCGTGGTGGCGCCAGGTGCTGATCGGATCGCCCCAGGCCTCGACGTGGAACGTCCAGTGGCCGGGTTCACCGGCCGTGACCTCGGCGCCCCAGCGATCGGTGCCGGGGACCAGTTCACGCATCGGGGTCCAGGGGCCCGGGCGCCCTTCGGGGTCTTTCAGTACGACGTTGGCGGCGACCGCGTCATGGCCTTCGCGGAACACGGTGGCCGAGATCTCGAACGTCTCGCCGGTGACCGCCTTCGCGGGCCGGCGTCCGCGCTGGACGATCGGACGGACGTCGAGGACGGGTATGCGCCCGATGCCGTCGCCGACGGAGGGTGGCTCCGGAGGCGGTGGCTGGATGGCTGCCGAGTGGTGCTCGGGGGGTGACTCGGTACCGGCCGTCGGGGGTGCTGACGAGTGGTGCGTGGCGGGCATGACCGCTCCTGTCCGCGTCAACGTGGGTGGGCGGATGGCTGTGGGGAGGTGGGTCCTGCGTGGTGTTGCTGGGGGTTGTACCGGAGGAGCCTTCCCACCCTATTCGGGTGAGCAATCCGGCACTTTGTTAACTACTCACGCGTATGTCTACACACAAGACCGGCCCCGTTCGAGACGAACGGGGCCGAATCCTGCACACTGTCGCTACGGGGCCGGAACCTGCAGCAGTTTGTTCGGCGAGGCAAGCCCTCGGCCGGAGATTTTTCCGGAAACCGCCTGCGCGACCAGCGCCTTGGACACCTGTGCGGGTGTAGCCCTGGGATGGTCGGCCAGATAGAGCGCGGCCGTGCCCGCCGCGTGCGGCGACGCCATCGACGTACCCGAGAAGGTGGCCTTGGCGGTGTCGGCCTTGTGGGATGCCGAGGTGATCGCGACGCCCGGGGCGAAGAGGTCGAGGGCGGCGCCGAAGTTGGAGAAGTCCGCCCGCGCGTCCTTCTTGTCGCTCGCGCCGACCGTGATCGCCTGCCGGACGTTCGCGGGCGAGTAGAGGCTCGCCGGCAGCGCGTCGTTGCCCGCCGCGACCGTGTACGTGACACCCGACTTGATCGAGTTGCGTACGGCGGCGTCGAGTTGGGCGTTGCGGTAGCCGCCGAGGCTGACGTTGGCGACGGCGGGCTTCCTCGCGTGCTTGGTCACCCAGTCGATACCCGCGATGACCTGGGCGGTCGTGCCCGAACCGGCGTTGTCGAGGACACGGACGGCGACGACCTCGGCCCGCTTGGCGACGCCGTACCTGGTGCCCGCGACGGTGCCGGCGACATGGGTGCCGTGGCCGTTCCCGTCGCTCGCGGTCCGGTCGCCGTCGACGAAGTCCCAGCCGTAACGGGCGCGTCCGGCGAAGTCCTTGTGCGAGACGCGGATGCCGGTGTCGATCACGTACACCGTCGCTCCGGCGCCCGCGGACTCGGGCCAGGTGTAGCTCTTGTCCAGCGGCAGATTCTTCTGGTCGACGCGGTCCAGCCCCCAGGACGGCGGGTTCTGCCGGCTGCGCTCCAGGGTCACACGGGTGTCCTGGGTGACCGACGCGACGCGGGAGTCGGCGGCGAGGAACCTGGCCTGTCTCTCGTCGGCCTCGACCGCGTAGCCGTTGAGGACCGTGCCGTAGGTATGGCTTATTTTCGCCCCGTACATCTCGGCGACACGTCTTCCCGCCGACGACGGAGCCTTCGTTCCCCCCTTGAGAGTCACCAGGTAGCTTCCCCCGACGGAACCGGGGGTCCCGGCGCCGAGTATCTTCCCCTCCGGCGCGGCGTGCGCGGGCAGGGTGATGGCCGAAAGCGCGGCGGCACAGGTCACCGCGGTCAGGCCCCCCGCCCAGCGCAGACGCCATGTGCGCGTCCGTGCCATGGTGTGAGTTCCCCTCCTCGACTCGGCGTACGACGGCCGTGGTGCACCGGGAGCCGACCGGCGTGGCCGATACGCCACCCGCAGCCTCTCGTGGGGTGCGAAGCCGCCACAAGCACGCCTATGGGGGCGGAATCGGCCATACCGTCCATGGGGGGCGCGTGAAGGTTGCGGCGTTTTCCGGTCTGTCTGCTTCTGCCGCACCGTGGTTACGAGGGCCGCCGCCCTATACCGTCGACGGTGACGACGGGGCGCACAGCGCGGTGCGTCCCCCTCCGCACGTCGTACGAGGTGGCAATGAAGGCTATCCGTCGCTTCACCGTCCGACCCGTACTGCCCGAACCCCTCCGGCCGCTGAGCGACCTCGCGCGCAATCTGCGCTGGTCCTGGCATGCGGAGACCCGTGACCTGTTCCAGTCGGTCGATCCGGAGTGCTGGGCCGCTTCGGGCTGTGATCCCGTACGCCTGCTGGGCGACGTACCGCCCCGGCGGCTCGCCGAGCTGGCGGAGGACCGCCGCTTCCTGCGCCGGCTGACGGCCGCCGCGGACGATCTGCACGACTATGTCTCCGGCGCGCGCTGGTACCAGGCGCAGTCCGGCGAACTCCCCGCCGCCGTCGCCTACTTCTCACCCGAGTTCGGCGTCACGGCGGCCCTGCCCCAGTACTCCGGCGGTCTGGGCATCCTGGCGGGCGACCATCTGAAGGCGGCCAGTGACCTGGGCGTCCCGCTGATAGGCGTGGGCCTGCTGTACCGGCACGGCTACTTCCGCCAGTCGCTGTCCCGCGACGGCTGGCAGCAGGAGCACTATCCCGTCCTCGACCCCAACGAACTGCCCGTGGCGTTGCTGAGGGAGGCCGACGGCGCGCCCGCACAGGTGTCGCTGGCCCTGCCCGGCGGCAAACAGCTGCACGCCCGGATCTGGCTGGCCCAGGTCGGCCGCGTGCCCCTGCTGATGCTCGACTCCGACGTCGAGGAGAACGACCTCGGCGAACGCGGGGTGACCGACCGGCTCTACGGCGGCGGCAGCGAGCACCGCCTGCTCCAGGAGATGCTGCTGGGCATCGGCGGGGTCCGGGCGGTCCGCACCTACTGCCGGCTGACCGGCCACGCCGCACCCGAGGTCTTCCACACCAATGAGGGCCACGCCGGGTTCCTGGGGCTGGAGCGGATCGCCGAACTGGGCGATCAAGGCCTCGATTTCGACGCGGCACTGGAAGCGGTCCGGGCCGGGACGGTCTTCACCACCCACACCCCCGTCCCCGCCGGCATCGACCGCTTCGACCGCGAACTGGTCGCCCGGCACTTCGGCACGGATGCCGAGTTGCCGCGCATCGACGTCGAACGGATCCTGCGGCTCGGCATGGAGACCTATCCGGGAGGCGAGCCCAACCTGTTCAACATGGCGGTGATGGGCCTGCGCCTGGGGCAGCGCGCGAACGGCGTCTCGCTGCTCCACGGTCAGGTCAGCCGCGAGATGTTCTCCGGACTCTGGCCGGGATTCGACCCCGACGAGGTGCCGATCACCTCAGTGACGAACGGGGTGCACGCGCCGACCTGGGTCGCCCCGGAGGTCTTCCGGCTCGGCGCCCGGCAGATCGGCGCCCAGCGCACCGAGGACGCGCTGACGGTCGGCGGCTCGGACCGGTGGGACGCGGTGGGGGAGATCCCCGACCAGGACATCTGGGAGCTGCGCCGGGTGCTGCGCGAGCAGCTGGTGACGGAGGTGCGCGAGCGCCTGCGCGTGTCGTGGCGCCAACGAGGCGCGGGAACAGCCGAGTTGGGGTGGATCGACGGGGTGCTGGACCCGGACGTCCTGACGATCGGATTCGCGCGGCGCGTCCCGTCGTACAAACGCCTGACGCTGATGCTGCGCGACCGGGACCGGCTCATGGACCTGCTGCTGCACCCCGAGCGGCCGATCCAGATCGTGGTCGCGGGGAAGGCGCACCCGGCGGACGACGGCGGAAAGCGGCTGGTCCAGGAGCTGGTCCGGTTCGCGGACGACCCGAGGGTGCGGCACCGGATCGTGTTCCTGCCGGACTACGGCATGGCGATGGCGCAGAAGCTCTACCCGGGCTGCGACATCTGGCTGAACAACCCGCTGCGCCCGCTGGAGGCGTGCGGGACGTCGGGGATGAAGGCGGCGCTCAACGGCTGCCTCAACCTGTCGGTCCTGGACGGCTGGTGGGACGAGTGGTTCCAGCCCGACTTCGGCTGGTCGATCCCGACCGCGGACGGAACGGGCACGGACCCCGACCACCGGGACGACGTGGAGGCGGCGGCGCTGTACGACCTGCTGGAGCAGCGGGTCACGCCACGGTTCTACGAGCGCGGGCAGGGCGGGCTGCCGGACCGCTGGATCGAGATGGTCCGCCAGACCCTGACCCTGCTCGGCCCGAAGGTGCTGGCCGGCCGCATGGTCCGGGACTACGTGGAGCGCCTCTACACGCCGGCCGCGCACGCGCATCGCGCGATGACGCCGGACCTGGCGCGGGAGCTCGCCCTCTGGAAGGCGCGGGTGCGCGGCGCCTGGTCCTCGGTCACCGTCGACCACGTCGAGACGTCGGTCGCGACGACCACGGCGGAACTCGGGTCCACGCTCGGGCTACGGGTGCGGGTGGGGCTCGGTGAGCTGAGCCCCGAGGACGTCGAGGTGCAGGCCGTGTCCGGGCGCGTGGACGAGGAGGACCGGATCGCGGACGCGATGACGGTTCCCCTGAAGCCCGTGGGCGGGCCCGACCAGGAAGGGCGGTGGGTGTACGAGGGGCCGCTGTCACTGGACCGGACGGGGCCCTTCGGATACACCGTCCGCATCCTTCCCTCGCATCGGCTGCTGGCGTCCGGGGCGGAGCTGGGGCTGGTGGCGGTGCCGTCGGAGGACGTGGTGGAGGCGGCGGGGGTGCTGATGAGGTGACAGGCGCTTGAGCTCGACAGGCGGCTGGCGCGGCCCGGGCAGGACTCAGTCCTCGCCCCCGCCGCTCAGCCGCCGCAGCACCACCCCGCACCTGCGCGCGTACGCGTGCTGCAACCCCCGGGTCGCCGGCCCGCCCGCCTTGGCGTACCACTTCGCGGCCCGGCTGAACGCGGAGACGGTGAGCCAGACCGTGCCGTCTCCCGTCCGGTCCACGACGAAGGACTCCTCGCCGCACTCGGGGTGGCCGGAAAGCGTCCCGTACGCCCAGCCCGCGCGGCGGTGTTCCTCCACCGTCCAGACCACACGGCAGGGTGCCTTGATGAGGCCGGCCAGCGTCACCGTGACGTCGACGTCGGGCGCCGCGCGTTCCGCGGAGGCGTCGATGCCCATGCCCAGCGCCCGGTGCATCTCCCAGGTCAGGACCGCTTCCGAGGCGCGGCGGAAGACCTGTTCGCCCTCGCCGATGCGGTTGCGGACGTGGAGGGGGCGGAAGCCGGGCGGGCAGAAACCGTTCCGCTGGGTCGCGCCTACGTCGTCGTACGTGAAGGACATGGGAGACAAGGGTAGGGCGGCACCCGGGAATGCCTTCGTCCCGGGTACCGCCCAGCGAGCCCCCCTCGGGCTAGCTCACGTTGACCGCGGACCAGGCGGCGGCCACCGCCTTGTACTCGGTGCTGGTGGAGCCGTACAGGGCGGAGGCCGCCGAGAGCGTGCCCGTGCGTGCCGCCTTGTAGTTGGTCGTCGACGTGAAGTACGTCGTCAGCGCCTTGTACCAGATCTGGAGCGCCTTGGCGCGGCCGATGCCGGTGACCGTGGAGCTGTTGGACGTGGGCGAGTTGTAGCTCACGCCGTTGATCGTCTTCGCGCCGCTGCCCTCCGAGAGGAGGTAGAAGAAGTGGTTCGCGACGCCGGACGAGTAGTGGACGTCCAGGTTGCCGACCGAGGAGGACCAGGAGTCCGCCGAGCCGCCGTCCTTGCTGGGCTTGTCCATGTAGCGCAGCGGGGAGCCGTCGCCGTTGATGTCGATCTCCTCGCCGATGAGGTAGTCACCGACGTCGTTGGAGTTGGCCGCGTAGAACTCGACACCCGTGCCGAAGATGTCCGAGGTCGCCTCGTTGAGGCCGCCGGACTCGCCGCTGTAGTTCAGACCGGCCGTGTTCGAGGTGACACCGTGGCTCATCTCGTGGCCGGCCACGTCCAGCGAGGTCAGCGGGTGCGTGTTCGTCTCGCCGTCGCCGTACGTCATGCAGAAGCAGCTGTCGTCCCAGAACGCGTTGACGTACGCGTTGCCGTAGTGGACCCGGGAGTAGGCCGCGACACCGTTGTTCTTGATGCCGGAGCGGCCGAAGGTGGACTTGTAGAAGTCCCAGGTGGTCGCCGCGCCGTAGGCGGCGTCGACGGCCGCGGTCTGGTCGGTGGTGGAGCTGGAGGCGGCTCCGGTGCCCCACGTGTTGTCGGCGTCCGTGAAGAGCGTGCCAGCGGAGGAGCTGGTGCCGTGGGACTTGTTGTACGTCTTGTGGCTGCCGCGCGTGCCGTCGGTCAGCTGGTACGTCGAGCCCGACAGGGTGGTCTCCAGGCTGACCGTGCCCGAGTACAGGCTCTTGCCGGTGCCGGTCGCGTTCTCGATGCCCTGGTACTCGAAGAGCTTCTTGCCGGTGGCGGCGTCGGTGATGACGTGCAGCTGGTTGGGGGTGCCGTCGTCCTGGAAGCCGCCGACGATCGTCTCGTAGGCGAGGACGGGGGTGCCCGAGCCGGCCCAGACGACCTTGCGCGCGCCGTCGGCGGCGGTCTTCTCCGAGCCCGCGGCCTTGGCGATGGTCAGCGCCTGCTTCTCGGCCTTGGCGACGGTGAGCTTCGGGGTCAGGGAGGAGACCTTGATGGTCTTGGTCGTCGCTCTGGAGACGCCCTTGGCCGCACCGGACTTCGACTCGTGGACGACCAGGTCGCCACCGAGGACCGGCAGCCCGGCGTAGGTGCGCTCGTAACGGGTGTGAACGGTGCCGTCGGCGTCCTTCACGACGTCCTTGACGACCAGCTTCTCCTTGGCGCCGAGGCCTATCTCCCGGGCGGTGTCGGAGGCGTCGGCCTGCTGCTGCTTGATGAGCGTGGTGCGCGCGGCGGGAGACAGCTGGAGGGGCGCTGCGGCGAGAGTGGCCTTGCCCGTGGCTTCCGCCGGGCTCTGCGCCGCGGCACTGCCGGTGGTCAGACCGGTGGCGAGGAGGGCTCCGGCCGCGACAGCGGTGGCGATGGCCAGAGTGGTGTGCTTGCGACGCGCGTAGACGGGGGTCACACAAGCTCCTTAGTGGGGGAGCCCGGACGGTTGTGGGGCAACCGGCCGGGGTGGTTGTGAAGTTGTGCGGCGGGTGTGAGGAAGAGTGACATCAGGGCCGCATAAATGTCATGACCCCGTCGTGATGTTGGCCGAAAACCAGCGACTGGGTGAACATTTCCGCAATGTAAAGCGACGTGACCTCGGCAAAGGCCCAACAAGCCCTCGGTAAGGCGCTGGCAAAAAGAGGGCGCCGCCCCGGGGAGTCGAACCACCGGGACGGCGCCCTGTCCTTCAGCCGATCGGCACCACCCGGTCTACGGGAAGGTGAGCTTCCAGCTGTTGATGTAGCCGGTGTCGATCGCCGCGTTGTCCTGAACCCTCAACAGCCAGGTCCCGTTGGCGACTTCGGAGGACGCGTTCACCGTGTAGGTGGTGTTGAGGTTGTCCGTGCTCCCACCGGTGCCGTACGCCTTCAGCGTGTACGCCGAGCCGTCGGGGGCGACCAGCTGGACCTGGAGGTCACCGATGTAGGTGTGCACGATGTCGACCGCGACCGCGAGGTTCGACGGCGCGTTGCCCGTACGGCCGGACACCGTGATCGGGGACGTCACCGCGGCCCCGTTGTCCGGAATCGATACGTCGGTCGTGCTCTCGAAGGAGGTGCCGCCGCCACCGCCGCCACCGGGACGCGAACCGACCGCCACGCCCGCCCAGGCGTTCTGGACCGCCGTGTACTCCGCGCTCGTCGTGCCGTACAGCTCACCCGTCGCCGCGAGGGTGCCGGTGCGGGCCGCCGCGTAGTTGGTCGTGGAGGTGAACTTCGTGGTCAGCGCGCGGAACCAGATCTTCTCCGCCTTGTCGCGGCCGATACCGGTGACCGGAAGGCCGTCCGCGGTGGGCGAGTTGTAGCTGACGCCGTTGATGGTTTTGGCGCCGCTGCCCTCGGACAGGAGGTAGAAGAAGTGGTTCGCCGGTCCGGACGAGTAGTGCACGTCGGCGTTGCCGATGCTGGACGTCCAGTTGTTGTACGACGAGCCGTCCTTGCTCGGCTGGTCCATGTACCGCAGCGGCGTGCCGTCGCCGTTGATGTTGATCTCCTCGCCGATGAGGTAGTCACCGACGTCGGAGGAGTTGTTGGCGTAGAACTCGACGGTCGAACCGAAGATGTCCGAGGTCGCCTCGTTCAGGCCGCCGGACTCACCGCTGTAGTTGAGTCCGGCCGTGTTCGAGGTGAGCCCGTGGGTCATCTCGTGCGCGGCCACGTCGATCGACGTGAGCGGGTTGGTGTTGCCCGAGCCGTCGCCGTACGTCATGCAGAAGCAGCTGTCGGACCAGAACGCGTTGACGTAGTTGTTGCCGTAGTGGACGCGGGAGTACGCCCCGACGCCGTCACCGCGGATACCGCTGCGTCCGTGCACGTTCTTGTAGTAGTCCCACGTCAGCGCGGCACCGTAGTGCGCGTCCGCGGCGGCCGACTCCAGGTTGGACGGGCTGCCGTTGCCCCAGATGTCGTCCGGACCGGAGAAGAGGGTGCCGGTACCGGAGGTGCCGCGGTTGAGGTTGTACGTCTTGTGACCGCCGCGGGTGCCGTCCGTGAGGTTGTACGTCGACCCGGCCTGCGTGGTGCCGAGGGTGACCGAGCCCGAGTACACCGTGTTGCCGGTGCCGGTCTCGATCGCCTCCCACTCGTACAGCTTCGCGCCGGTCGCCGCGTCCGTGACGACGTGCAGCTCCTGCGGGGTGCCGTCGTGCTGGAAGCCGCCCACGACCGTCTCGTACGCCAGGGTCGGCTTGCCGTCGCCCGCCCAGATCACCTTGCGCGGGGCGCGGTTGACGGCGGGGCTCTTGGCGTCCTCCGCCTTCGCGGCGCCGAGGGCCTGGCTCTTGGCCTTGGCGGCGGAGACGGCGGCCGTGGTGGTGGCCGGCTTGATGGCGGCGCGGGTCGCCTTCACGACGGACTCGGTCGCGTCGGCCTTCGTGGATTCCACGACGAGGTCGCCGCCGAGGACGGGCAGGCCGTCGTAGGTGCGCTCGTAGCGGGTGTGGATGGTTCCGTTGCCGTCCTTGAGGACGTCACGGACGACCAGCTTCTCCTTGGCGCCCAGGCCCAGTTCCCTGGCGGTTTCCGCCTTGGTGGCGTTGGCCGTGCGGATCAGCGCGGCGCGCTGGGCGGGGGTGAGTTTGACGGACTCGGCGCCCGGTATGACCTTGCCCGCGGCCGACGGTGCCTTCTCCGGGGCTGCGGACGCGGCGCCCGACTGGACGGCCGCGGCGATCAGGGCGGACACACCGACCAGGGCCACTGCGGCGGCCCGGCGGGGCATGGTGTGGGAGGTGCGTCTGTGGGAGGAACTCGCTCTCAACACTGACTCCTGCGTCTGCGGGCCGCGGGTCGCGCGGCCGGGGGAGACCGGGCGGCGGGTGGGCCGGCCGGGCAGAACGGGAATTGCGCGTGCGGGAGTTCGGCCGCGGCACAGCGCTGTGCGGATGCTGTGGGGTTGCTGTGACGGGGCCGTGGGAAGAGTGGCAGCAGTTCGCGGTTTCTGTCAGGAGCGCGTCAGGAAGTTGGCTGGAAATCGTCCGTTGCCCGGATGGTCATGTTCGTTATACGGGCAATTTGCCTGCTCGTCAGGACGGCCGGCCCCCGTGCCACGAGTGCCACAGCGCCGCGTACGCCCCGTCCGCCGCCACCAGCTCCTCGTGCGAGCCGAGTTCGGTGAGCAGCCCGTCCTCCATCACCGCGACCCGGTCCGCGTCGTGCGCGGTGTGCAGCCGGTGCGCGATCGCGATGACGGTACGTCCCTCCAGTACGGCGGCCAGGGCGCGCTCGGTGTGCCGGGCGGTGGTCGGGTCGAGCAACGCCGTGGCCTCGTCGAGGATCAGGGTGTGCGGGTCGGCCAGCACCACCCGGGCCAGGGCCAGTTGCTGGGCCTGCGAGCCGTCGGTGGCGCGACCGCCGTCGCCCAGCGCGGTGTCGAGGCCGTCGGGCAGCTCACGCACCCAGGCGTCGGCGCCGACCGCGGCCAGCGCCGACCACAACTCCGCGTCCCCTGCGGACGGTTCGGCGATCAGCAGATTGTCCCGGACCGAGCCCAGGAACACATGGTGCTCCTGCGTGACCAGGACGACCTGGCGGCGCAGCAGCTCGGGGCCGAGCTCGACGACGGGCACCCCGCCGACCGTCACGCTGCCCGCGCTGGGCGCGTCGACGCCCGCGATGAGCCGGCTGAGCGTGGTCTTCCCGGCACCGGACGGCCCCACGACCGCGAGCCGCTCCCCGGGCCGTACCGTCAGATCGACCCCGTGCAGCACCTCGCCGCCCCGGCCGTAGGAATACCGCACGCCGGTCACGTCGATCCGGTCACCGGCCGGGGACAGGACCTTGGCCTCGCCGGCCCGCGGAGCGCGCGCCAGCCCCTCCACGCGGGCGAACGAGGCACTGGCGCTCTGCAGTTGCTCGACCCGGACCAGGATCTGGTCGAGCGGGTTGACCAACTGGTTGAGGTAGAGGGCGGCCGCCACGACCGAGCCCAGACTCATCGCCCCGTGCGTGTGCAGGAGTCCGCCGATGACCAGGATCCCGGCGATGGGGATGACGTACGACACCTCCACCGAGGGGAAGAACACGCTGCGCAGGTAGAGGGTGTGGAAGCGGGTGCGCCGGGCGGTCTCGAGGGTGTCCCGGCCGGCCCGGACACGCCGCTCCTCCAGCCGGAGCGCCTCCACCGTACGGGCGCCCGCCGCCGTCGCCGCGACGATCTCGGCGACGTCCGAGGTCGCCGCCCCCTCGGCGAGATAGCCCTCCCGGGCCCGGCGCAGATACCAGCGCAGGGCGAACCAGATCGGGGTGAGGCCGAGTACGGCGACGGCGCCGAGGACGGGATCGATCAGGAAGATGGCGACGAGCGCGAACAGGAACCGTACGGAGTTGATGAACAGGTCGGGACCGGCGTCGCGCAGTGTCGTGCCGACCGTGGCCACGTCCGCCGTACCGCGGGCGGTGAGGTCGCCCGTTCCCGCGCGCTCCACCACGGACGCGGGCAGGGCGAGCGTGCGGTCCACGAACTCCTCGCGGACCCGGGCGAGGGTGCGTTCGCCGAAGCGGTGGCCCACGTAACGGGCCCAGCGGGCGAGCAGCAACTCCGCGAGGGAGCACACCAGCAGGGCGAGGGCGAGCCGGTCCACGGCGCCCACTCCGCTGCCCGCGCGGACCTCGTCGATGATTCTGCCGAGCAGCCAGGGCCCGCCGAGGCCGGCGATCGCGGCCAGCGCGTTGAGGGCGAGGGCGGCGGTGAAGGCCCGGCCGTCGGCCCGGATCAGGCGGAGCGAGGCCTTGCGCACGTCCGCGGGTTCGGCGACGGGCAGGTGTCCGGACGTCACCGTACGGCCTCCTCGGAGTCGGTGTCCCTGGCGACGAGCCGGCGGTAGCCGGGGGTGGTGTCGAGGAGTTGGCGGTGGGTGCCGGTGGCCGCGACCTTGCCGTCGACCAGGTAGAGGACGGTGTCCATGTGGTCCAGGACCAGGGGGGAGGTGGTGGCGACGAGGGTGGTACGACCGTCGCGGGCGGCGCGGAGTCTGTCGGCGACGCGGGCCTCGGTGTGGGCGTCCAGGGCCGAGGTGGGTTCTGTGGCGAGGAGTATTTCCGGGTCGGCGGCGAGGGCTCGTGCGAGGCGGACGCGTTGGCGTTGGCCGCCGGAGAGGTTGCGGGCCTGGGCGTCGATCTGTGAGTCCAGGCCGTCCGGGAGGGCCTGGACTATGTCGTCGGCCACCGCTGCGTGGAGGGCTCGGGAGATGTGCGCTTCTAGGGGTGCCTCGGGTTGTCGCATGGCGTCCGCGGGTTCGTTGTGGCTGGTCGCGCCCCGCGGCGGAGCCGCAAATTGATACAGCCCCGAGCCCCTGAGGGTGTCTCCGGCGCTGTCTATGACGTTGCGCAGGGTGTCCGCGAACACGTCCGCCTCGTGGTCCGCCACCAGGATGCGGGCGCGGATCTCCTTCAACGGGATTTCGTCCAGGGGGACTTCGCCCCAGGTCGTTCGCGACGGGGTGTATCTGCCCAGGCGGTCGATCACCGTTGCCGCGTCCGCCGGATGGGCGCTCGCCAGTGCCGTCAGGCGGCCCGGTCGGACCTTCACGTCCGACTCGGGGTCGTGGAGTACCGACGGTTCCGCGGGGGCCGGCCTTGTGCCCGCGTCCTCCATCGGCTCCAGGCGCAGGAAACGTACGACGCGGCGGGCCGCCACCACGCCCCGGCTCAGCATGTAGCCGCACTCGACCCAGAACGCCACCGGGCCCACCAGGACCGCGACATAGCCGTAGACCGAGACCAGCTCGCCCACGGTGATGTCGCCCTGGGCTACGAGGCGGGCGGCCAGCCAGGTCACCACGGACAGGAAGACCGTCGGGAGGCCCACGCCGAGGGACTGGACCCAACTGGTGACCGCGCCGACGCGGTAGCCCTGCGCGCGCAGATGCTGGGAGTCGCGGTGGAAGGCGTCCGCGACCAGACCCTTGCCGCCGAGGCCGTTGAGAACGCGCAGGCCGCTCGCGAGGTCGGCGATACGGGCGGTGAGGACGCCCTGCCGCTCGCGGTACTCGGTCTCCGTGCCCTGGAGACGGGTGAGGAGAGGGCCGACGAGGACGACGATCGCGGGGATGCCCAGCAGCACCACGGCCGCGATCAGCGGCGAGACCGAGACCAGCAGTCCGGCGATCGTCAGATAGGCGATGACGGCCCCCACCCCCGGGCCGACCACGGTCAGGGCCTGGGCGATCGTCTGCACGTCGCCCACCCCGATCGTGACGACCTCCCCGGCACCCGCCCGGCGCGACAGCGCGGCGCCGAGCCGGACCGCGTGGCCGACGACGACCTTCACCGTGCGGAAGTTGGCGTCCATCCGCACCCGGGTCATCGTGCGGTGCCGCATGATGCTCAGCCACGCGTTGAACGACCCCACCACGAAGAGGACCGCGGACCAGCCGGTCAGCGCGCCGAAGTCACCCGGTTCCAGACCCTCGTCGATCGCCTTGGCCATCAGGTACGGCGTCGCGGCCAGCAGCACCATCCAGGTACTGGCGATCACCGCCCCGAGGGCACACCGGCCCGCCTGGCACCGCACCAGCCACCACAGGTACCACCAGCCGCCCCGCGCGTCGGGCGTGCCGGGATCCTCGTACGCGTCGATCACCTGTCGTTCCCCCCGATTCCCTACGCCAGACTGTCCCGCCACGCCCGGTGCAGATCCGCGAACCTGCCCGTCCCCGCGATGAGCTCGTCCGGCGGGCCGTCCTCGACGATCCGGCCGTGCTCCATCACCAGCACCCGGTCCGCGATCCCGACCGTGGAGAGACGGTGGGCGATCACCACCGCCGTACGGCCGTGCAGGACCGTCGACATCGCCCGCTGCACGGCCCGTTCGCCCGGGATGTCCAGCGAGCTGGTCGCCTCGTCCAGGATGAGCACCGCCGGGTCGGCGAGCAACGCCCGCGCGAACGCGACGAGTTGACGCTGACCGGCGGAGATACGGCCGCCCCGCTTGCGTACGTCCGTGTCGTAGCCGTCGGGCAGGGCGCTGATGAACTCATGGGCGCCGATCGCCTTCGCGGCCCGCTCGATGTCCTCGCGGGTGGCGTCCGAGCGGCCGATGGCGATGTTGTCGGCGACCGTGCCGGAGAACAGGAAGGCCTCCTGCGTCACCATGACGACCCCGCGCCGCAGTTCGGGCACGGCCAGCTCGCGCAGATCGACCCCGTCGAGCAGGACGCGGCCCTCGGAGGGGTCGTAGAAGCGGGCGAGCAGCTTGGCCAGCGTGGACTTGCCGGCGCCGGTGGAGCCGACCACCGCGACCGTCTGCCCGGCGGGGAGGGTGAGGTCGAAGCGGGGCAGGACCTCGCCGCCGGTGCGGTAGGCGAAGCGGACGCCGTCGAAGACGACCTCGCGGCCGGGGTGCTCGGACTCCAGGGGCGGAAGCTGCCGCGGCTCGGACGGCTCCGGCACCGACGGCGTCTGCGCGAGCAGGCCCGCGATCTTCTCCAGCGAGGCCGCCGCCGACTGGTACGAGTTGAGGAACATGCCGAGCCGGTCGATCGGGTCGTACAGCCGCCGCAGATACAGCACCGCCGCGGCCAGCACACCGAGCTCCAGCGTGCCGCCCGCCACCCGGTAGGCGCCCCACAGCACGATCAGCGCGACGGCCGTGTTGGCGACCAGCCGGGAGCCGACCACATAGCGGGCCATCTCGATGAGCGCGTCGCCGTTGGTGCGCTCGTGCCGCGTGTTGAGCACCGCGAAGTCGGCGTCGTTGGCCGCCTCGCGGCGGAACGCGCGCACCGGGCGGATGCCGTTCATCGTCTCGACGAACTTCACGATCACGGCGGCGATCGCCGTGGACCGCCGGGTGTACACCTCTCCCGCGCGCCGCTGGTAGATCCGGATGAGGAGATGGAGCGGCACGAACGACGCCACCGCCACCGCGCCGAGGCCCAGATCCAGCCAGAGCAGCAGCGCCGAGATGTAGACGAAGGACAGGACGACCGTCACCAGCTCCTGGAGCCCCTCGTTCAGGAGCTCGCGCAGCGACTCGACGTCCGCCGTGGAGCGGGAGATGAGCCGGCCCGAGGTGTAGCGCTCGTGGAAGTCGACGCTGAGGGCCTGCGCATGGCGGAAGATACGGCCGCGCAGGTCGAGGAGCACATCCTGGTTGACCCGCGCCGAGGCGAGGATGAACACGTACTGCAGCCCGCCCGCGGCCAGCGCGCACAGCAGATAGCCGACGCCCACGGCGATCAGCGGGCCGTGGCGGTCCTCGCGGAACGCCGGGACGGCCCTGTCGATCGCGTACGCCACCAGCAGCGGGCCCGCCTGCACCGCCGCCTGCTGGAGCAGCAGCAGAAACGCGGCACCGAGGGCGCGGGCCCGCATCGGCGCGAGCAGGGAGCGCAGGAGGTTCGAGGTCGCCCGGGGCGGTACGGGCAGGACGTCACGGTCGAAGGGATCGCCGCCGCCCGCGGACTTGTGGCCGTCCGGTTCCTCGTCGGCGGCGGTGGGCGCGGCCTTCGTCGGTGCCGTCATCGGTCCTCCCCCGTCTCCCCTGACCCCGCCATGAGGTGGGCGTACTCGGCGTTCGTGCGCAGCAGTTCGTGGTGGGTGCCCACGGCGGCGATCCGGCCCTGTGACAGCAGGGCGACCCGGTCGGCGAGCAGCACGGTCGAGGGCCGGTGCGCCACGATGAGCGCGGTGGTCTCGGCGAGCACCTCCCGCAGCGCGGCCTCCACGGCGGCCTCGGTGTGCACGTCCAGGGCGGACAACGGGTCGTCGAGGACGAGGAACCGGGGCTGCCCGACCACCGCCCTCGCGAGAGCCAGGCGCTGCCGCTGGCCGCCGGAGAGGCTGAGGCCCTGTTCTCCGACCTGGGTGTCGGTGCCGTGGGGGAGGGCGTGCACGAAGTCGGCCTGGGCGACGGCCAGGGCCCGGTCGAGATCCCCTTCCTCGGCGCCCATCAGCACGTTCTCGCCGACGCTCGCGGAGAAGAGGGTGGGTTCCTCGAAGGCCACGGCGACGAGTTCGCGCAGCGATTCCCGGGGGAGCTCGGTGATGTCCTGCCCGTCGAGTGTGATCCGGCCGGACGTCAACTCGTGGAGCCGGGGAACGAGCGCGGTGAGGGTGGTCTTGCCGCTGCCGGTGGCGCCTACCAGGGCCATGGACTCACCGGAGCGGACGTGGAGGTCTATGCGATCGAGGACGGCGGGTGAGTCGGGTGCGGCGTCGGGGTAACGGAACCGGACGTCGTGGAACCGAAGACCGTCGCTGTCGGCTGCGGGCCGGTGGGGGCTGGTCGCGCCCCGCGGCGCAGCCGCAATTTGATGCAGCCCCGCGCCCCTTTGGGGCGCGTCTGGCTCCGGTGTTTCGTCCATCACCTCGAAGTACCGTTCCGTCGCGCTCGCCGCGTCCTGGCTGATCGCCAGCAGGAAGCCGATCGAGTCGATGGGCCACCGCAGCGCCAGAGCCGTGGACAGAAAGGCGACCAGGGTCCCCGCCGACAGGTCCCCGTCGGCCACCTGTACCGACCCCAGCACCAGCGCGGCCCCGATGGCGATCTCCGGCAGCGTCACGATGACACCCCAGATCGACGCGAGGAGCCGGGCCTTGCGCAGCTCCGTCCCGCGCAGGGTCCGCGACAGTTCACGGAACGCCCGCGCCTGGCTCCGGTGGCGCCCGAAACCCTTGATGATGCGGATGCCGAGCACGCTCTCCTCGACGACCGTCGTCAGATCGCCGACCTGGTCCTGGGCGAGCCGCGCCACATGGAAGTACCGCCGCTCGAAGAGCACGCAGGTGACGATCACGGGCAGGGCGGGCCCCAGGATCACCAGCCCGAGCGTCCAGTCCTGAAGCAGCATGATGACCACGCCGATGAGGATCGTCACCGCGTTGACCAGCAGGAACGTCAGCGGGAAGGCCAGGAACATCCGCACCAGCATCAGGTCGGTGGTGCCGCGCGACAGCAGCTGTCCCGACGCCCACCGGTCGTGGAACGACACCGGCAGCCGCTGCAGATGGCGGTACAGATCCGCCCGCATCTCCGCCTCGACATGGGACAGCGGCCGCGCCACCAGCCACCGCCGCAGCCCGAACAGCAGCGCCTCCCCGAGCCCGAGCAGCAGCAGGAACAGCGCGCCGAGCCACACGCCCGCCGGATCCTGGTCGGCGACCGGTCCGTCCACCATCCACTTCAGGACGAGCGGGATCACCAGGCCCGCACAGGACGCGAGGATCGCCACCGCCGCGGCGCCGAGCAGCCGCGCCCGGACGGGCCTGACGTACGGCCACAGGCGCAGCAGGGTACGGACGGCGGAGTGTTCCTTGGTGGTGGCACGTGTCGAGGGCATCAGCAGTGAGCCTACAAATCGGCACTGACAACGCCCACCGAGTTTTGGCCGGACCGGAATCGGCCGTTGGACCTACGACCTGCGCGTTCGACCGGCCGCACGGCCCGGTCGTACCCCCGCGTCAACCGATCGGCTGATGCGCCTTCGAGCGCGACGGCCGATGTGCGCACCGCCCGCCGACCGCGACGCTGATGCCATGTCCGTCATCGAAGTCACCGAACTGCGCAAGTCCTACGGCGGCCGGCCCGCCGTGGACGGTGTCTCCTTCGCCGTCGAGGAAGGCGAGATCTTCGGCGTCCTCGGCCCTAACGGAGCCGGCAAGACCACCACCGTCGAGTGCGTCGAGGGCCTGCGCGTCCCCGACGCCGGCCGCGTCCGCGTCACCGGCCTCGACCCGATCGCCGACCACGAGCGGGTCGCCCGCGTCCTCGGCGCCCAGCTCCAGCAGAGCGAGCTCCAGCCCAAACTGACCGTGCGCGAGGCCCTGGAGCTGTACGCCGCGTTCCACGAGAAGCCCGCCGACTGGCGCCCCCTCGCCGAACGCCTCGGCCTGACCGGCATGTTGACCACCCGGTTCGGCAAGCTCTCCGGCGGTCAGAAACAGCGCCTGTTCATCGCGCTCGCCCTCATCGGCGACCCCAGGGTCGTCGTCCTCGACGAGCTCACCACGGGCCTCGATCCCCGCGCCCGCCGCGACACCTGGGAGCTCATCGAGGAGGTCCGCGCGAGCGGTGTCACCGTCCTGCTGGTCACGCACTTCATGGAGGAGGCGCAGCGGCTGTGCGACCGGATCGCGGTGATCGACAAGGGCCGGATCGCCGCCCTGGACACCCCGGCCGGACTGATCCGCCGCTCGGCGGGCGCCACCGTCATCAGCTTCACGCCGTCCGTCCCCCTCGACGACCGTGACCTGAACGCCCTGCCCGGGCTCGCGTCCGTCCAGCACCGGGACAGCCGCGTCACGCTCGCCGGCACCGACGAGACGGTCAACGCCGTCATCACCCTGCTGGCCCGCACCCACATCACGGCTCACCAACTCCGCGTCACCGAAGCCACGTTGGACGACGCGTTCCTCGACCTCACCGAGACCAAGGAGACAGCGGCATGAACACCGCCGTCCTCAGGACCGAGCTGCGGCTCTTGTGCCGCGAACCCGGCGCCCTCTTCTGGATCCTGCTCTTCCCGACCCTGCTGCTGGTGATCCTCGGCTCGATCCCGGCCTTCCACGACCACCAGGCCGACCTCGGCGGCCTGCGGACCATCGACGTCTACGTCCCCGTGGCCGTGCTCCTCGGCCTGATCGTGGGCGGCCTCCAGTCCATGCCGCAGACCCTCACCGGCTACCGCGAGCGCGGCATCCTGCGCCGTATGTCCACGACCCCGGTCCGCCCGTCCGCCCTGCTCGGCGCGCAGATGCTGGTCTACGGCGGTGCCGCCCTGGCGTCCGCGCTGCTCGCGCTCGCCGTCGGCCGGCTCGCCTTCGACGTACGACTGCCCGAGCAGCTCCCCGGATATCTGCTCGCCCTGGTCCTGGCCGTCCTGGGCGCCCTCGCGCTCGGCGCGGTGATCTCCGCGCTGTCCCGGACGACGAAGATCGCCGGTGCCATCGGGTCGGCCGTGTTCTTCCCGTCGATGTTCTGCGCGGGGGTGTGGGCGCCGGTGCAGACCATGCCGGACGTCCTCGCCCGGATCGTCGGGTACACCCCGTTCGGCGCGGCGGCCGAGGCCCTGAACCGGGCCGCGGGCGGCGACTGGCCGGGCTGGACGCACCTGGCGGTGGTGGTGGCCTGGACGGTGCTGCTCACGGCCGCCGCACGGCGCTGGTTCCGCTGGGAGTGAGGGAGGACCCGTGCAGACTGGGGAGATGACCGCGGCCGACCAGATCGAGCACCGTCAGGACCAGTTCCACACCTGGGGTGTCTACGGGCTGCTCGTCGTCTCCGTCGTCCTCGCGGTCGTCGCGAGCAATCTGATGGGGAGCGCCGCGGAGTGGTACGGGGCCGTGGCGCTGGTGGTGGCCGCGGTGCTGCTCCAGCTGTGGCACGGGCCCCGCCGCGGCCGCCGGACCCCGTCCCGCCGCGGGACCGTCTACTACGTGCTGCGGTGGGCGATCTCCTTCGCCCTCACCTGGATCAGCCCCTTCTTCGGCTTCTACGCGGCCTGCGGCTACTTCGACAGCGACGAGACGATCCGCGGAGCGTGGCGACAGCGGCTCGGTCTGTTCGCCACAGCCGTCGTGCTGGCGGGCACCCAGGCTGGCGGACTGCCGTTCCGCAGCATGATCCAATGGCCCCTGTTCGGCGTGATGCTGTGCACGAACACGGCCCTGCTGGGACTGACCGGTCATATCGCCCAGCAGGAGGAACAGCGCTCCCGCGACCGGGCCGTCGCCATCACCGAACTCGAACGCACCAACACGGCGTTGCAGCAGGCGCTCGACGAGAACGCCGCCCTTCACGCCCAACTCCTCGTCCAGGCACGGGAAGCGGGCGTCGCCGACGAGCGCCGGCGGCTCGCCGCCGAGATCCACGACACCATCGCCCAGGGCCTGACCGGCATCATCGCCCAGCTCCAGGTCGTCGCGAACGCCCCCGACCTGGACGTCGCCCGCACCCATCTAACCCGCGCCTCCGACCTGGCCCGGCACAGCCTCGGCGAGGCCCGCCGCTCGGTGCACAACCTCGCCCCGGTGGCGCTTCAGGACGCCGGGCTGCCGGAGGCACTGAAGAAGACGGTCGCCGAATGGGGTGCACACACGGGCGTACGGGCCGAGTTCACCGTGACCGGGAGGGCGGAGCAGCTGCACGAGGAGGTCGCCGCCACGCTGCTGAGGATCGTCCAGGAGGCCCTGTCGAACGCCGCCCGCCATGCGCGGGCCAGCCGGGTCGGGGTGACCCTCAGCTTCCTGGGGGACGAGGTGATCCTCGACATCCGCGACGACGGCCAGGGCTTCGACCCCCTCGCCGTCCCCGCCCGCACCCGCGCCGGCGGCTTCGGACTCGACGGCATGCGGGCCCGCGCCGAACGCATCGCCGGCTCCCTCGCCGTGGAGTCCGATCCGGGCCACGGCACGGCACTGTCGGCTCGCGTACCGTTGGTCCGCCATGACCCGTGACATCTCGCTGCTGATCGTCGACGACCATCCCGTCGTACGGGACGGTCTGCGCGGCATGTTCGAGAACGCCCCCGGATTCACCGTCCTCGGCGAGGCGTCGAACGGCGTCGAGGCGCTGGCGCGGGCCGCCGCGCTCGACCCCGACGTGATCCTGATGGATCTGCGCATGCCGGGCGGCGGGGGAGTCGACGCCATCCGGGAACTGACCCGCCGGGCCGCCCGCGCGAAAGTCCTCGTCCTCACCACGTACGACACGGACTCGGACACCCTGCCCGCCATCGAGGCGGGCGCGACGGGCTATCTGCTCAAGGACGCCCCGCGCGACGAGCTGTTCACGGCCGTCCGCGCGGCGGCGGACGGCCGTACGGTCCTCTCCCCGGCCGTCGCCTCCCGCCTGGTCTCGGCCGTGCGCGCCCCCGGCAACGAACCGCTCTCCGCGCGCGAACGCGAGGTGCTGGCCCTGGTCGCCAGGGGCACGTCCAACCGGGAGATCGCCCGGGAACTGTTCATCAGCGAGGCGACCGTGAAGACCCATCTCACCCACCTGTACGCCAAGCTGGGCGTCAAGGACCGGGCGGCCGCGGTGGCGACGGCGTACGAGCGAGGGATCCTCGGCTAGTCCGGGTACGGCAGCAGGGTGCCGGCGGTCTTCTCCCAGGACGCCTTCAGCTCGGCGAGCAACTCGGGCTCGTCCGGGGCCAGATCGGCCTGTTCGCGGGAGTCGGCGGCCAGGTTGTAGAGGTGGTCGGTCCTGTCGGCGTCCTGGTAGTACTTCCAGTCCCCGCGGCGCAGCGCCCGGTTGGCCCGCACCCGCCAGAACAGGTCCCGCTCGGGCAGCTCCTCGCCCTTGAGCAGGTATCCGGCGAGGCTCGTGCCGTCGAGCGGATACGCCGGGTCGGGGCGCGCGCCGCCGATCTCCAGCAGGGTCGCCGTCCAGTCGGGGGAGAAGTTGGGCTCGTGGCTGACCTGGTGGCCGTCGACGCGGGCGGGCCAGCGCACGATCGTCGGAACGCGGATACCGCCTTCGAGCAGCACGAACTTCTCGCCGCTGAGCGGCCAGTTGTAGGAGTAGCGCTCACCGCCGTTGTCGCTGGCGAACAGGACGAGGGTGTTCTCCTCCTGCCCGGAGCGGCGCAGCGCGGCGAGCACCTCGCCGACGGCGGCGTCCAGGCTCTCCACCATCTCCTTGTACTTCTCGACCGAGCCGCCGTCGAAGTGGTTGAGCGCGGCGACGACCTCGGCCTGCGTCTTCGCGGCGCGGATCTTCGCCTCGATCCCGGCGCCCGTCTCCTCGTCGCCCTCCGCGAGCCACGGCCAGTGCGGGGTGGTGAAGTTGAGGTTCAGCAGCCAGGGCCTGTCGTGGTCCCGGCCGACGTACTCGACGGCCCGCTCGGTCAGGACCTCGGTGTAGTAGCGCAGGTCCTTGTAGGTGGCGTCGCCCTCGTACAGGTCGTACTCGCCGAGCTGGCCGAGCTTGGAGAAGTACTCCAGCACACCGCCGTGGTTGCCGAAGAACTCGTCCCAGCCGGACTTGGTGGGGCTGTAGTCCGGCAGCCAGCCGCAGTGCCACTTGCCGATGAGGGCGGTGGCGTAACCGGCCTTCTTCAGCAAGGAGGCGAGCGTGGGGTGGTTCGGGTCCAGCCCCTGCGTCCGGTTTCCGATCGGCTCGGCGAGCCCGCCCGGGGTACGTCCCGGATAGCGCCCCGTGTAGAGGCTGAACCGGGTCGGCGAGCAGGTGGCCGACCCCGAGTACGCGTCGGTGAACCGCACACCCTGCCGGGCCAGCCGGTCCAGGTGCGGCGTCCTGATGTGCGGGGCGCCGTAGGAGGACAGGTCGGCCCAGCCGAGGTCGTCACCGAGGATGACCAGGAGGTTGGGGCGCCTGCCGGCGGAGGCGGCACGGCGGGCCCGGAAGGGGCGCTCGGCGGGGGCGGCGGTCTCAGCGGCCTCGGCGGCGGCGGCCGTACCGGCGACGGCGGTCACGGCACCGCCACCGACGAGACCACCGAAGGCACGACGGGATATCTCGGGCATGCCCTTCAGTGGATCAACCGACCCCGCCTCCTGACCAGAAATCCGCCGCGGAGTTCACGGACCTGCAACGTTGCCCGAGCCAACCGGTCTCAGCCGAGCTCCGGCTGCCCGGAGAAGGCGGCCCGCAGGAGATTGTTCCGTTTCCTGTTGATCTGGGTGGTCAACTGGATTGCCAGGGCGCAGCATCCGGTCAGCGCGGCCGTGGTGAGCAGTGGGATTCGCCAGCTGCCGGTCAGCTGCCTTCCGGTGTCGATAGCGGCCCACAACAGGAACGGTAGGAGAACCGCTCCGAAGATGGCCGCCAGAGTCACGACGTCGTCCAAGTCACGGTCCAACGAGGGCCTGAGCGCGATGAACAGCAGTCCCGCAGTGGCGACGAGTGCGAGGCAGACCACCTTGGCCAGTTCCGGGGGTCCCCAGGGACCGAGACCGAACGGGTGCCAGCCGAACACCTGCGAGGCGACGCGCGTGCCGCCGGTTCCGACGGTGAGGAGAGTCAGCAGACCTCCCGCGGCCCAGGCCACGGCGTTCAGGGTGCGCGGTGGATCCGGCTGCTCCTGGATCTGGCACCACTGGGTCCGCAGATCCTGTGCGCTGTGCCGCAGCCGCGCGCCGAACCGGACTGCCGGGTCACCGAACCGGATCTTGACGAGTTCTACCTGCACCGCCCACGGCAGAGCCCGCAGCACGGCCTGCTGCGTCGGTGCCACACCGTGGATCCTCAACAGCACATCGCGCAGCGGTTCCAGGGCCTGTCTGCCCCGGCCCGACGCCGCCGCCGGACTCTTGAAGGCGAACTCGCACAGACGTCGGCGATCGAGCAGAGGGCCCCTGGCGGAGACGTGAGACGGTAGCTCCAGCAGCTCCCAGGCCGCGTTGACCTGGCTGTCCACCTCGCCCCAGGTGGCGTCTCCGCTGGGCAGCCTCGCCCATCGAAATGTGGCACAGGCGAACAGAGGTATGCCGATATGCGGGTGGACGGCCGTGATGCCTGCTGCCGGTTCCATGTCCGCCGCCAGATCGGAGGCGGGATGCCCGTCGAGCCGCCCGCAGTCCATCAGCCACGCGACCCGCGCCGCGATCGTCTTCAGCGCGCCGCTGTACGGCAGCCCGCTCCAGATCCAGCCGTACTGCTGGTCGCGGGGGAGGCCCGAGGGGGGAGTCCACTCGCTCAGGGCGTCGCGCACGTCCGGGTTGCAGATCAGGGAGGCCAGATTCCAAGCCGCCGTCCGCGCGACGGGGAAGACCACCGGGTGTCCACTCCACAGCAGCCCCGCCAGTTGTATCGCCGCCGCCGGCGTCCCCACCGCCCTGAGTGAGCGCACCGCCCAGATCTCGCCCAGTTCGGCCCGCCGGGCCAGCGACGACACCGCCACGTCCCCCATCGCCTGGAGTGCCGTACGCGCCTCGTCGTCCTGTTGCCCGGCCAGGGCCTGCGCCGCCTCCTGGCGCCCCGACACGGTCAGGGCCCGCAGTGCCGCCGTCCGCCGCGCCGAGGCGGGCCCCTGTGCCGTCTCGACGAGCGCCTCCAGGACCCGCCGCCCCCGCGGGCTGTTGCTGGCGGCCAGCGTGCCGAGCCCCTTGGCGATGTGACCGTGGGGATCGCCAGGGGCGCCGAGCCCATCGAGGAAGAACGTCAGGATCTCCTCGGCAAGATCCTCCTCGATGTGCACGGCGTCGGCCAGACACTGCAGGGCGAGCACCTTGCGCCACATGTCGGCGTCCTCGAAGACCTCGCGTACCACCCGGGTGCAGGAGCCACGGGTGACCGCGCACCACATGCGCACGGTCTCCCGCCACGGTTTGGGGTCCCGCCGGTAGTGGTGCATCAACGTCCGCTCGTCGGCGCGCAGTTCACAGGCCGCCAGGTACTCGAGCAGCGTGAGGTGGGTGAACTGGTAGTGACGGCCGCGGTCGATGTCCTTGATCAGCTCGCTGCGGCTGACGATCTCCCGCAGCATTCCCTGGAGATGAGGGCTGCGGTCCAGGTCGAAGCCGGGCAGCAGCTCCTCGACGACGGACTCGAACTGCTCGCGCGTGATCTCCTGCTGGTCGCCGCGCGCCGACGACTCGCTCAGCTGCTTGAGAGCCAGCCGCTGGAGCACCAGGGTCTTGCGGCCCGCGTGGTACGAACCGATCGCCTCGCTGCGGTTCAGCAGCCGGTCCCGGTCCAGCAGATGGGCGACCGCCATGTCGTAGAAGCGGGACCGGGAGTTGGGCAGCGGGCCGACGCTCTCGGGCCGGTCGCCGGACTGGAGGTAGGCGATCAGGGTGAGCATCAGCGGGCTGCGCGCCAGCACCATCAGTTCCGGGTCGTCCTGGAGCGCCTGGAAGATCCGGGCCGCTGTGACCTGGTCGGCGAGCTCGGGCCACTTCGCCAGGAAGCGCAGGATGGAGGCGTCGTCGAACTCGGCGACCCGGATCTCCTGGTCGAACACGTCCTGCAGCTGCTGGTCGTAGGCAGCTGTCCGGCACGAGACGACCATGTCGCAGTCGGGATGCCGGACGGCGAATTCATGGAGGTCGCGGACCACCCGCTCGAACTCCTCGGAACCGACCTCGTCCAGTCCGTCGAAGAAGACCCGCAGTCCGCCGGAGTCCAGACGCCTCTCCACCATCTCCGCCGCGGTGGCGATGCCCGCCTGCTGGAACTTCTCGGTGATGAGCTCCTCGAAGGGGTCCTTCCTGCGGTTGCACGCGTGCAGTTCGACGATCACGGGCACGACCTTGTCGTCCCCGCCGTCCGCCCAGTCCAGCATCTCGTGCTTGAGCAGCAGGGTCTTGCCTGCCCCGGGGTCCCCCAGCAGAACGGTGCGGCGGTGGCCGTGCAGCAGCCCCGCCGCGTCGGTGCGCCCGCCGTTCTGCTCGCACTGCAGCGGCACATAGACGTCCCGCAGACCGGGCGGGCGCCCGCCCTCACCGTCTCGGTCGCCGGGCGAGAGGCCGATCCGCACTCGTGCGCACTCGACCCGGACCTGGTCGCGGTAGCGCTTCAGCCGGCGGCCGCCGACCGGGCGGAGCCGCCGGTACAGCCTGCGTACCGCGTGCGGAGTTGCCTGTGCGGCCCATGTGGCCAGAGTGGTGAAGTAAGGGCGCGCCACGAACAGAATCAGCGCCAAGAGGCCGACACCGAACGCGGAACCCAGAAGAGTCTGGATCTGTCCGCTCACGGACCGAGGCTACCGGCTCGGCCCTGCCCCACGAACGGCTTTGCTCACGAAGGCAGTTGAGGCCTCATCGGAACCCCACCGCCTACCCCGCCACCTTCAACAACAACACCGCCCGAGCCGGCACCGTGATCGCCGTCCCCGCCCGATGCGTCACCCCCGGCTCCTCCGCCTGGGTCTCCCGGGCCGTGTCGATGACCACCTCGTACCGTTCCGCCCACGGCGGGCCCGGCAGGACGAAGCTTGCCGGACGGTCTCCGGCGTGCAGTACGGCGAGGAAGCTGTCGTCGACGATCGGGGCGCCCCGCTCGTCGCGTCCGGGGATGTCGCGGCCGGACAGATACATGCCGAGGGTGGGTGCCGGGGCGTACCAGTCCCGTTCCGTCATCTCCGTGCCGCGTGCCGTGAACCAGGCCAGGTCCCGCAGCCCGTCCGCGGAGTGCGCCCGTCCGGAGAAGAAGGCCCGGCGGCGCAGGACCGGGTGTTGGTGCCGGAGTGCGATGAGCCTCGACGTCAGGTCGAACAGGGCCTTCCAGCCCGGCTGTTCCAGCAGCCCCCAGTCCAGCCAGCTGATCTCGTTGTCCTGGCAGTACGCGTTGTTGTTGCCGCGCTGGGTCCGTCCCAGCTCGTCGCCCGCGACCAGCATCGGCACCCCCGTCGACAGCAGCAGCGTCGTCAGCAGGTTGCGCAGTTGACGGCGCCTGAGCCCCCGTACCCGCTCGTCGTCGGTCTCGCCCTCCGCCCCGCAGTTCCACGACCGGTTGTCGTCCGAACCGTCCCGGTTGCCCTCGCCGTTGGCCTCGTTGTGCTTGCGCTCGTAGGACACCATGTCCCGCAGCGTGAAACCGTCGTGCGCGGTCACGAAGTTGACCGAGGCGTACGGGCGTCGGCCGCCCCAGGCGTAGAGATCGCTGGACCCCGACAGGCGGTAGCCGAGATCCCGCACGTCCGGCAGCGCGCCCCGCCAGAAGTCCCGTACGGCGTTGCGGTACCGGTCGTTCCACTCCGTCCACAGCGGAGGGAAGGCGCCGACCTGGTAGCCGCCCGACCCCACGTCCCACGGTTCGGCGATCAGCTTCACGCGCCGCAGCACCGGGTCCTGGGCGATCACCGCCAGGAACGGGGACAGCATGTCGACGTCGTGCATGGAGCGGGCCAGCGCGGCGGCGAGGTCGAAGCGGAAGCCGTCGACGCCCATCTCCGTCACCCAGTAGCGCAGGGAGTCGGTGATGAGTCGCAGGACATGCGGCTGGACCACGTGCAGGGTGTTGCCGCAGCCCGTGTAGTCGGCGTACCTCCGGGCGTCCGACTGCAGCCTGTAGTAGCCCCGGTTGTCGATGCCCTTCAGCGACAGCGTCGGGCCCAGCTCGCCCGCCTCCGCGGTGTGGTTGTAGACCACGTCGAGGATGACCTCGATCCCGGCGGCGTGCAGGGCGCGCACCATGCGCTTGAACTCGCCGACCTGCTGACCGGTCGTACCGGAGGCGGCGTAGGTGGCGTGCGGGGCGAAGTAGCCGATGGAGTTGTAGCCCCAGTAGTTCTTGAGGCCTCGCCGCAGCAGGTGGTCCTCGTGGGCGAACTGGTGCACGGGGAGCAGCTCCACAGCCGTGACGCCCAGCTTCACCAGGTGTTCTATGGCCGCCGGGTGCGCCAGCCCGGCGTAGGTGCCGCGCAGTTCCTCGGGTATCCCCGGGTGCAGTTTCGTGAAGCCCCGGACGTGCAGTTCGTAGATGACGGAGTCCGCCCACGGTGTCTTCGGACGGCGGTCGTCCTCCCACTCGTCGTCATCGTGGACGACGACACCCTTGGGGACGAACGGCGCCGAGTCCCGCTCGTCGCGCACGGTGTCGGCGACCTGCTGCTGCGGCCAGTCGCGGACATGCCCGTACACCTCGGGCGGCAGACTGAAGTCGCCGTCCACCGCGCGGGCGTACGGGTCGAGAAGCAGCTTCGCCGGGTTCCAGCGGCCGCCGGTCCACGGGTCCCAGCGGCCGTGCACCCGGTAGCCGTACCGCTGCCCGGGCATGACGCCCGGCACGAAGCCGTGCCAGATCTCGTGCGTCAGCTCGGTCAGCCGGGCCCGTGTCTCCTTGCCCCGCTCGTCGAAGAGGCACAGCTCGACCCCTTCGGCGCCGCCCGCCCACAGCGCGAAGTTGGTGCCCGCGACCCCGTCGGGGCCCACCCGGAACCGGGATCCCAGGGGCGTGGGTGCGCCCGGCCACACGGGTACCCCCGGTGCGGACGGCGTGCGCCGCGCACCGTTCACGACGGCCGGACCCGCTTCCTCGGCCACCGCCTCCTGCTCGGCTGCGCTGGACACCCTTCGTCCTCCCACGGCTCGGGGGACGACCTGGAAGGAGAGCGCACGGCATCCCGGCCGCGGCTCCCCAAGAGCGTCGTCCTCCCCACTGTTCTGCCCAACGGTTGGCCAACCGACCCGCGCCTGCGAGGGGCGCGAGGAACCGCGCGATCAGCCCCACCGGGCGGAGGATCCATGACGGCGTGTCAGCGGAGCGCCTCGCACTCACGTTTCCCCAGGGCGGGCCGGTCGTTGGGTGCGATGTGAGGCACGTACAAGGGCGCGCTCGGCGCGCAGGGGCCGCACTGGCCGCCGTACTGACATGGGCCGGACTGCTGGCCGGCTGCACTTCCGGATCCACGGGAGGGATCGATCTCGGCGGGCTGGGCAAGCCCCCCGCACCCGAGGACGTCATCCGCGTCCTGCCCGACGACAACAGCAAGGGCGTCCGGCAGGACACCAGATTCCTTGTCCGCGTACCCAGCGGGCGGCTGGAGTCGGTCGAGGTCGTCAAGGCGCAGGACGCGCAGGAGACCCCGGTGTCCGGGCACATCTCCGACGACGGCCTGCGCTGGGAACCCGACGAGGAGAGGCTCGCGCTCGCCGCCAAGTACACCGTCGACGTGGTGGCCCTGGACGGGCACGGGCGCCGCTCCGCCCGGCACACCACCTTCACCACGTACGTCCCCGACGAGCGCTTCATCGGATACGTCAGCCCGGAGAACCGCTCCACGGTCGGCACCGGAATGATCGTCTCCCTGGAGTTCAACCGGGAGATCGAGAACCGGGCCGCCGTCGAACGCGCCGTCCACGTCACGTCCGAGCCGCCCGTCGAGATCCGCCCGCACTGGTTCGGCACGGGCCGCCTCGACTTCCGTCCCGAGCGCTACTGGAAGCCCGGCACCCGGGTCACCGTCGGGCTGCGGCTGCGGGACGTCGAAGGGGCGCCCGGCGTCTACGGGTTGCAGTACAAGACGTTCTCCTTCACCGTCGGCCGCAGCCAGGTCTCCCTGGTCGACGCGGCGAAGCACACCATGCAGGTGCGGCGTGAGGGCGAGCTGCTCGCCACCGTGCCGATCACGGCGGGCGCCCCGAGGACGACGACGTACAACGGCAAAATGGTCGTCTCCGAGATGCTCGAGGTCACCCGGATGAACAGCCGCACGGTCGGCTTCGGCGGCGAGTACGACATCCCGGACGTCCCGCACGCCATGCGCCTGACCGACTCCGGCACCTTCCTGCACGGCAACTACTGGGCGCCGGACGCCCCCGGCAAGGTCAATGTCAGCCACGGCTGTGTGGGTCTGAGGGACGTGAAGGGGGGCGGTTCGGACACCCCGGCGGGCTGGTTCTTCGACCGCAGCCTCATCGGGGACGTGGTGGAGGTCGTCCACAGCAATGACAAAAAGGTCGCTCCTGACAACGGCCTCGGAGGGTGGAATATGGGCTGGAAGGAGTGGAAGGCGGGCAGCGCGGTGAAGTAGCCAGGTGGGGGGCGGGGTCGGGCCCCGGTCGAGCGGGCGCAGTTGGGACCGAACGGTGACAATCGCACCCCGCCGACGGGCCTGATCTTGCGGTTAATATCGCCGGACGCGCGGGACGCGCAGGGGTTGCGGGCCTGGGACCGGGCCCGGCGAGGGGAGAAAACATCTTGAACGTGCGACCGATATCGGGGGCGTCGGTTGACGCACGCGGGCGTGGCCGTCAGCGGATGGCCGCGCTGTTGCTGGGGGTCGTGCTGACCGCCGTCACCGCGTGCGGGGGAGGCGGCGGGGACTCGGACGCCAAGCCCGGCTCCGGCAAGGGCGCGGACACCGCGCAGAGCAAGCAGTCCGTGGCGGTCGTCTCCATCGCCCCCAAGGACGGTGCCAAGTCCGTCGAGACCAGCGGGGCTCTGAAGATCGGCGCCGACAAGGGCAAGCTGACCACGGTCGAGGTCAAGGACTCCAAGGGCGAGAAGATCGACGGCGCGATATCCGCCGACGGCGCCTCCTGGACGCCGGCCAGCCATCTGGCGGCCGCCACCAAGTACTCGGTGCACGCGGTCGCGAAGGACTCCGAGGGCCGTGAGGCCGCCGAGGACTCCAGCTTCACCACGCTGACGCCGAAGAACACCTTCATCGGCACCTTCACGCCCGAGGACGGCTCCAAGGTCGGCGTCGGAATGCCCTTCTCCATCCGCTTCACCCGGGGCATCACCAAGCCCGAGGACGTCGAGAAGGCCATCACCGTCAAGACCGAGCCGGCCGTCGAGGTCGCGGGCCACTGGTTCGGCAACGACCGGCTGGACTTCCGCCCCGAGGAATACTGGAAGTCCGGCACCAAGGTCACCGTCAAGCTGAACCTGGACGGCGTCGAGGGCCGCGACGGCGTCTACGGCGAGCAGTCCAAGACCGTGTCCTTCACCGTCGGCCGCAGCCAGGTCTCCATCGTGGACGCCAAGAAGCACACGATGAAGGTCATGCGGGACGGCAAGCTCTTCAAGACCATCCCGGTCACGACCGGCAAGCCCGGCTACGCCACCTGGAACGGCCAGATGGTCATCAGCGAGAAGTTCAGGGTGACCCGGATGAACGGCGACACCGTCGGCTACGACGGCGAGTACGACATCAAGGACGTCCCGGACGCCATGCGGCTGACCGACTCCGGCACCTTCGTGCACGGCAACTACTGGGGCGGCGACGCCTTCGGCAACTACAACGCCAGCCATGGCTGCATCGGTCTGCGCGATGTCCGCGGTGGCTACGACAGGTCGGTGCCGGCCGCGTGGTTCTTCGACAACTCGATGCCCGGTGACGTGGTGACGGTCAAGAACTCCACCGACCCGACGGTCGACCCGGCCAACGGCCTCAACGGCTGGAACCTCTCCTGGGAGAAGTGGAAGGCGTAAGCCCTACGGCGACGAGGGGCCCCGGTGTGAGACATCGCACCGGGGCCCCTGTCGTTAGTGGCCGTTAACCTTCCCTCATGACCGTGACTCTCGAAGTGGCCGACGGCGTCGGCACGATCCGACTCGACCGCCCGCCCATGAACGCGCTGGACATCGCCGTCCAGGACCGGCTCAAGGAGCTCGCCGAGGAGGCCACGCGCCGCGAGGACGTGCGTGCCGTGGTGATCTACGGCGGGGAGAAGGTGTTCGCGGCGGGCGCGGACATCAAGGAGATGCAGGCCATGGACCACACGGCGATGATCCTGCGCGCCCGCGCGCTCCAGGACTCGTTCACGGCGGTGGCCCGCATCCCCAAGCCGGTCGTCGCGGCCGTCACCGGTTACGCCCTGGGCGGCGGCTGCGAACTGGCGCTGTGCGCGGACTTCCGGATCGCCGCCGACAACGCCAAGCTGGGCCAGCCCGAGATCCTGCTCGGTCTGATCCCGGGCGCCGGCGGCACCCAGCGTCTGGCCCGGCTCATCGGCCCGTCCAAGGCGAAGGACCTCATCTTCACCGGCCGGATGGTCAGGGCCGACGAGGCCGAGAGGCTGGGCCTGGTGGACCGGGTCGTCCCGGCCGCCGACGTGTACACCGAGGCGCACGCCTGGGCGGCCAGGCTCGCGCAGGGTCCGGCGATCGCGCTGCGCGCCGCGAAGGAGTCCATCGACACCGGGCTGGAGACCGACATCGACACCGGACTGGCCGTCGAACGGAACTGGTTCGCGGGCCTGTTCGCCACCGCCGACCGCGAGACCGGGATGCGCAGCTTCGTCGAGGAAGGCCCTGGCAAGGCGAAGTTCCTGTGAGGAATCTCCTGAGGAAACCCGCCTGAACCACTTGCTGTTGACGGGACGTCTGATCCGGTTCCCTCGATGGGGCGGTTTATGGGAGCCTTAAGGCAACCTTAAGCCTGCCTTGTCGAGGGAGCCGTCGATTGCCGCCAGCCGAGCCTCCGTCGCAGGTCAGAGGGGCTGCTTCAAGCCCTGAAATGCCTTTGGCATATGTCGATCGGAACCAGCGGAATGATGGATTCCAGGGGGCGTATTCCGTAGAGACGACCCCGGAGGGCAGCGGGTGCGGCCATGATGGAGGCATGGCGGGGCTGGAGGGTATCGAACAGCCGCGGGGACACGGCCGTGCGACCGCGGCGCGCTGGTCGCCCACGGTCGAGGACGAACACGCGCTCAAGGTTCTGGAGTTGTTCGGTAACCCGACGGAGGCGGAGGTTCCGCTCCCCTCACGCCCCGAGTCCGCCGCCGCGGCCCGCCGGTTGACCCAAGTCGTGGTCCTGCGCCAGTGGGGACTCACCCCGAAGATGACCGAGGACGCGGTTCTGCTCGTCTCCGAGCTCGTGGGCAACGCCGTGCGTCATACGGGAGCCCGGGTTTTCGGGCTCCGGATGCGGCGTCGCCGTGGGTGGATCCGGGTCGAGGTGCGTGATCCCTCCCGCGGGTTGCCCTGTCTGATGCCGGTGCAGGAGATGGACATCAGCGGGCGGGGGCTTTTCCTCGTGGACAAGCTGTCCGACCGGTGGGGCGTCGACCTGCTGCCGCGTGGCAAGACGACGTGGTTCGAGATGCGGGTGGCTGACCGGTAGTTGTCCGGCTGCGGGTGCGTCGTGGCTTGTCGCGCCCCGCGGCGGAGCCGCCGATGTCGCAGCCCCGCGCCCCTAGGTGGGTGAATCGACCGATATATCCATGCAATCCCCTTAAATGGTCCGGGTGACCACGACCGATCGTCGGACCGTGCTGCGTGCCAGCGCCGGGCTCCTCCTCGCCACCGGGTGTGCCACCAGCGGTGCCGTCGCCCACCCCGTCCACTCCCGCGCACTGGCCAAGCCACCACTCGCACCCCGTCGCTTCCCCGGCCTCCCCGCCCAGCTCACCCACGGCCCCCGCACCCACCCCCGCGTAGCCCTCACCTTCCACGGCAACGGCGACCCCGCCACCGCCCGCGCCCTGCTCCGCGAGGCGGAACGGGCCGGGGCCCGCATCACCGTCCTCGCCGTCGGCACCTGGCTCGACGAGCACCCCGGGATCGCCCGCCGCATCCTCGACGGCGGCCACGACCTCGGCAACCACACCCTCCACCACCTCGGCGTCAACGACATGTCCGAGGCCGACGCCCGGGCCGAGATCGACGGCTGTGCCGAGCGGCTGAGACGGCTCACCGGCTCGATCGGCAGCTGGTTCCGGCCCTCGCGCGCCGCGCGTGCCACACCGCTCGTCGAGCGGCTGGCCCGTGACGCCGGCTACCCGCACGTCCTGTCGTACGACGTCGACTCCCTCGACTTCACCTCGCCCGGCGCCCCCGCCGTCACCCGCAAGGTCCTCGGCGAGATCCGCAACGGGTCCGTGGTGAGCCTGCACTTCGGGTACGCCGACACGGTCGCCGCCCTCCCCGCCGTACTGGAAGAACTCGACCGCCGCGGCCTGGCCGCCGTGACCACCACGGAGCTGTTCAGCTGATGCACCGCACCCACCTCCTCCAGCGCACCCTTGTCGCGGGCGCCGTACTCGCCGCCCTCGCCGCCTGTGGCACCGACGCCCGGGACAAGGCCCCCTCCGAAGAACGGCACCGCACCACCAAAGCCGCCGCCGTCCCCGCCCAGCCGAAGAAGAAGCCCGTCGAGGGACTGCCCGGCATGCCGCCCGTCCTCGACCCGAAGGACGTGTACGCCGCCGACCGCCCGGGCAAGCTCTCCCCGGTGGTCAAGGACTTCCCCTCCCGGGTCTACGTCCCCAACACCGAGTCCGACACGGTCTCCGTCATCGACCCGAAGACGTACCGGATCATCGAGACCGTCCGCGTCGGCCGCCAGCCCCAACACGTCGTCCCCTCCTGGGACATGAAGACCCTCTGGGTGAACAACAACCGCGGCCACACGCTCACCCCCATCGACCCGAGGACCGGGAAGGCGGGCAAGCCGGTCGCGGTGCACGACCCCTACAACCTCTACTTCACACCCAACGGCAAGTACGCCGTCGTGATGGCCTCCCTCGACCGCGAACTCGTCTTCCGCGACCCGCACACCATGGAGCAGGTCAAGACCGAACCGGTCAGCTGCTACGGCGTCAACCACGCCGACTTCTCCCTCGACGGCAGGTACTTCATCGTCTCCTGCGAGTTCAGCGGCGAACTGCTCAAGGTCGACACCGAGAAGATGAAGGTCGTCGGGCAGCAGAAACTCCCCTTCAAGGGGGCCATGCCGCAGGACGTGAAGATCTCGCCCGACGGGAAGCGGTTCTACGTCGCCGACATGATGGCCGACGGCATGTGGGTCCTCGACGGCGACACCTTCGGCAAGCCGAAGCTGCTGCCCACGGGCAAGGGCACCCACGGGCTGTACGTCAGCCGCGACTCCCGCGAGATGTACGTCTCCAACCGCGGCGAAGGCACCGTCTCCGTCTGGGACTTCGCACAGAACAAGGTCACCAGGAAGTGGCACCTGTCCGACGGCGCCAGCCCCGACATGGGCGGCGTCTCGGCGGACGGCAAGGTGCTGTGGCTGTCGGGGCGTTACGACGCCGAGGTGTACGCCATCGACACCCGCACCGGTGAGCAGCTGGCCCGGATCCCGGTGGGCAGCGGCCCGCACGGACTCGCGGTGTACCCGCAGCCGGGACGGTACTCGCTCGGCCACACCGGCATCTTCCGCTGACACCGGACCGGTTGACACGCCCCCGTACGAGTGATGATCCACAACCCGCCGTCGCAGAAACGGAATTGTGCTCCCCATGATCACAACCCAGCTGCGGCGGCGGGCTGCTGCCGCCGTCCTGTCCCTCGCCGCCGTCTTCGCGACCACGGCGGCCGCCGCCCCCGCGAAGGCCCCCGCTCCCCACGACTGCCCCGTCCAGTTCGACGACCCGATCAAGGCGGCCGTCGACAAGCGCGTCGAGGTCGACCGCATCACCCCGGACCCGGTCTGGCGCAAGACCTGCGGCACGCTCTACCGCAGCGACGGCCGCGGCCCCGAGATCGTCTTCGCGGAGGGCTTCAAGCCCAAGGACGTCATCGACGGCCAGTACGACATCGAGAAGTACGTCCTGGTCAACCAGCCCTCCCCGTACGTCTCCACGACGTACGACCACGACCTGTACAAGACGTGGTGGAAGTCGGGCTACAACTACTACATCGACGCCCCCGGCGGCGTGGACGTGAACAAGACCATCGGCGACACCCACAAGTGGGCCGACCAGGTCGAGGTCGCCTTCCCCGGCGGCATCCAGCGGAAGTACATCGTCGGCGTCTGCCCGGTGAACAAGACGACCAAGACCGAGATCATGAGCGGCTGTCAGAGCAACCCGCACTTCGAGGCCTGGCACTGAGCAGCAGCGCCTCCGCGCCGACGGGACGGTAGCCCGCCGCCTGGAACGCCCGTGTGCTGCGGGCGTTCCCGGGGGCCACCTGGGCCCACAGCGGCTCCTCGACGAGCTGCCGGGCGGCGGTCAGGAGCAGACGGCCCAGCCCCCGGTGGCGTACGTCCTCGTCCACCTCCAGCGAGACCTCCAGCCGGCCACCGATCCCGCGCCCCGCCACCAGGACCCCGCCGTCGGTCGTCCAGGCCCGTACGTCGTCACGGCGCCCGCGGGCGTACGCGATACGCGGATGACCGGCGTCCGTGATCTCCGCCAGCGCGAGCGGAGGCTCGCCGGGCAGGGGCGAGCCGACGAACATCGCGTCGATGGTCTCGGCCGTACGCCCCGTCCGCGCCATGAAGGCCGCCAGGAAAGCCGGGTTCATCGTCGCGGCCAGCGGATCGCACTCCAGGGCCGCCAGCGTGTCGTACACCCACCGCGGGTCCTCGTCCGTGAAGACGACGGAGTGCGCGGTGAAGGCGAGTACGCCCGCGTCCCGGGCGGAGGCCTGCGGCACGACGGTCGTACGGCCGTTGGGCGGCGGGAAGACACCGCGGGCGGCCGCGTCGAGAATGTCCCGAAGAGTCTCCACCGCACCCGCTCCTTGAGTCTCCACCCACTGGAAGGCCCAGACTCGCAGACATGATCGACGACGGCACCGGGCTTTTCACCATCGGCGAGCTGGCGCGGGCCACCGGCCTGACCGTCCGGACCATCCGTTACTGGTCCGACGAGGGCGTGCTCACGCCGGTGACCCGCTCGGACGGCGGCTACCGCCTCTACAACGCGGAGTCCGCCGCCCGCCTCGAACTGATCCGCACACTGCGCGAGCTGGGCCTCGGCCTGGTGGACGTGCGCAAGGTGCTGGCCGGGGAGCGGACGGTGGCGGAGGTCGCGGCGGCACATGTGGTGGCGCTGGACGCGCGGATCCGCTCGCTGAAGGTGACCCGGGCGGTGCTGTCGACCGTTGCGCGACGCGGGTCGACCGCGGAGGAGATGACTCTGATGAACAAGCTGGCACGGCTGTCCGCCGAGGAGCGGCGCAGGATCATCGAGGACTTCATGGCGGAGATCTTCGAGGGGCTCGACACGGCGGATCCCGACATCCGCACCCGGCTGCGGTTCGCCGGCTCCGCCAACCTGCCGGACGAACCCAGCCCCGAGCAGGTGGACGCGTGGGTGGAGCTGGCCGAACTCATCCAGGACCCGGAGTTCCGGGCGCTGATGCGCAGGGCGGTCGAGTTCAACGCGGCGGACCGGGGGCCCGATGTCCCCGCCGGGACGTCCCTGTGGTTCATGAGCCGGCTCGTCCAGCTGGCAGGGGAGGCGCGGGGGCGCGGGATCGCGCCCGAGGCGCCGGAGGCGGACGCGCTGCTGGCCGGTCTCCTCGGCGACGCCGACCGGGCCGAGGTGCTCAAGCGTCTCGAGGCGGGAACGAACCTGCGGCTCGCCCGGTACCGCGAGCTGTCGGCCGTCGTGAACGGGCTCGAACCCCAGCCGTCGTACGAGGAGGAGTTCGCGTGGGTGGTCGCCGCTCTGCGTGCTCGGAGCGCCGGATAATCTGGCCTCCGTCAGCAAGACGGCAAGGAACGACGAAAAAGGGGCGGCGCGGTGGCGGACATCGACGAGGCACGCAAGCATTTCGAACGGATCGACACGGACGGTGACGGCTTCATCACCGCAGCCGAGTTCAAGACCGCCCTCGCCCAGGCGGGCGACTGGAACGTCACCGAATCGGTCGCCGAGGTGATCATCAAGACACGCGACCTGAACGGCGACAAGGTGCTGTCGTTCGACGAGTTCTGGGCATACCTGAGCAAGTGACGCGAACGGAAGGGGGGCGCCCGGGCTCGGCTTTCGGGGCGCCCCCCTTCGTCATGCCCGGCGCACGGTCCAGCGGCCCTGGTGCCGGTCCAGGGACAGCGGCAGGTCGAAACACTTGCCGACCTGGTCGCTGGTGAGGACGTGGGCCGCCGGACCCTGCGCGAGGACGCGGCCCTCGCGCAGGAGCAGGGCGTGGGTGGTGCCGGAGGGGAGTTCCTCCAGGTGGTGGGTGACCAGGACGGTGGCGAGCGTGGGATGCTCCCGGCGCAGCTCGTCCAGCGCCGCGATCAGCTGCTCCCGGCCCGGCAGGTCCAGGCCGGTCGCGGGTTCGTCGAGGAGCAGCAGTCGCGGCTCCGGCATGAGCGCGCGGGCGATCAGGGTCCGGCCGCGCTGGCCCTGGGAGAGCGTGGGCCAGCGGGCATCGTGGAGCTCCGTGAGACCGAGCGTGGCGATCAGCCGTTCGGCGCGTTCCCCCTGCTCCGGTGTCGGGCGCCAACGGGGGAGCGGAGCCACGGAGTTGGTGAGCCCGGTCAGGACCACGTCCCGCACCCGCAGCGGCTCGGCGAGCGGATGACGCGGATCGACATGACCGACGCACGTCCGCAACTCCCGCAGATCCACCCGGCCCAGCCGGCTGCCGAGGACCTCCACCGATCCCCGGCTCGGATGGACCCGGGCACCCAGCAGGCTCAGCAGGGTGGATTTTCCCGCCCCGTTGGCGCCGAGCAGCGCCCAGTGCTCGCCGGCCCGGACGGTGAGAGACACCTCCTGAAGGATCGGCGTCCCCTCCCGTACGACATCCACCCCCTCGGCGCGCAGTACCTCCCTCACCGCGGCGCCCGGTTCACCGCCGACAGCACTGCCTGGACGGAGGCCCCCCGGCCCTCGCCGGCGCCCCAGGCCGGGACGCCGTCGGTCTCGCACTCGGCGTAGGCCGCCGTGCCGTCCTCGGCGAAGTCCCGGACGTGGACGGTGAATCCGGCGCCGGCCAGCGCGTCGACGAACGCGGTCACCGGACCGGCGCCGGTGCCCTCGTAGTCGCCCGTACGGTCCCCCGTGCGCAGGGTGCAGACGAAACGGTGCGCGCCGGACTCGTCCCGGTGGACCGACCAGGCCTCCAGGGCGACCTCCCCGTCCGTCACGACATACGTGGAACGGAACAGGCCGTACAGCTCCTTCGGCGTCATCTCCCGCCCGCTGTCGTCCGTGGCCTCCTGGACGACCCGCGAGAACTCGGGCCGCATACGGGCCGGCAGGTCGATGCCGTGGTGGGTCTTGAGCAGGTACGCCATTCCGCCCTTGCCCGACTGGGAGTTCACGCGGATCACCGCCTCGTAGGAACGGCCGATGTCGGCCGGGTCGATCGGCAGGTAAGGGACGTCCCAGGGCGCGTCCGGGTGCCCGGCCCGGCGGGCGAAGCCCTTGCTGATGGCGTCCTGGTGCGTACCCGAGAAGGCGGTGTGGACGAGGTCCCCGGCGTAGGGATGGCGGGGATGCACCGGCAGCCGGTTGCAGTGCTCGACCGTCTCCTTCACCGCGTCGATGTCGCTGAAGTCGATCATCGGGTCCACCCCCTGGGCGTACAGGTTCAGTGCCAGGGTGACCAGGTCGACGTTGCCCGTCCGCTCCCCGTTGCCGAACAGACAGCCCTCGACCCGCTGCGCCCCGGCCAGCACGGAGAGTTCGGCGCAGGCGACGCCGGTGCCGCGGTCGTTGTGCGGGTGCACGGAGAGGATGACCGAGTCGCGGCGGGACAGATGGCGGTGGAAGTACTCGATCTGGTCCGCGTAGACGTTCGGGGTCGCGATCTCCACCGTCGCCGGGAGGTTGTGCGTGACCGGACGGTCCGGGCTCGCGTCCCACAGCCCGGTCAGCCGGTCGCACAGCTCCAGGACGAAGTCGGGCTCGGTGAGGTTGAAGGTCTCGGGCGAGAACTGGAAGCGGACTCCGGGCGCCGCCCGCCGGACCATGTGCTCGGCCGCGTCCTTCACCGTCCGCCACACCTCGTCCCGGTCCCGGCCCAGGACGACGTCCCGCCACACCGGCGAGGTCGCGATGTACAGGTGGACGACGGCACGGGGCAGCCCTTCGATCGAGTCGAAGGTCCGGTCGATCAGCTCGCGCCGGGCCGGGGTGAAGACGACGGGGGTGACGTCGTCCGGTACGGCGCCGTCGGTCACCAGATGCCGTACGAAGTCGAAGTCGGTACGGCTCGCGGACGGATAGCCGACCTCGATCTCCTTGAAGCCCAGGGAGACCAGCAGGTCGAAGAAGCGGCGCTTGCGCGGCGTGTCCATCGGCTCGGCCAGCGCCTGGTTGCCGTCGCGCAGGTCGACGGGGACCCAGAGCGGGGCGCGCTCGATACGGGCGGAGGTCCAGCCGCGGTCGGTGACGGGGACGTCGACGCGCTGGTCGTAGGGGCGGTAGCGGTGGAACGGCATGGCGCTGGGCCGTTGCGGATTCCAGGTGAGGGTCATCGTCTGCTGCCTTCGTCGGCTCGGTCGGACGGTGACCGGCAGCACGGCGACCCGCGGCGGGGTGCCGGTCGCGTCAGGCCCCGCCGCGGCAGCCGAGAAGAAGACCGCGGAACGTCATACGGGCTACGCTAACCACTCCTCAGCTCCTCAGACAAGTGAGAATAGCTGGAGCACGGAAAACTCCTCAGACAAGTTGGTGAACGGTCGATGCCACTGGGTCCCCTCCGCCCGAGCCCCTTGGTGGAACAAGCCGCCGAGCGTCTGCGTGAGCAGATCGCCGCCGGTCACTGGGCGGTCGGCAGCAAACTGCCCGGCGAGACCACGCTCGCCAGGGAACTCGGCGTCGGCCGCTCGACGGTCCGCGAGGCGCTCCGCGCGCTGGCCGGCGCGGGTCTGGTGCAGCCCCGCCAGGGCGCCGGCGTCTTCGTCCTCGCGACCGAGCCGACGCGGGACTGGCCCACCCGGCTGCGGCGCGCTGCCGTCACCGACGTCTACGAGGTCCGCATGGCGGTCGAGGTCCACGCGGCCCGTCTCGCCGCGCGGCGGCGCACGCCCGAGGACGTGGCGGCGATGGAGGCGGCGCTGGAGGGGCGCCGGGTGGCTTCGGGCGCGGATGACGCGGCGTTCGTCGACGCGGACATCGCCTTCCACGCGGCCGTGGTGGCGGCCGCGCACAACCCCGTGCTCGACGACCTGTTCGCGGAGTTCACACCGGTCCTGCGACAGGGCCTCATCGACCTCCTGTCCCTGACCGGTCTGCGCACACGCGACCCCAACACGGCGGACGAGGCGCACGAGGCGATGGTCCGGGCCATCGCGGACGGGGACGCGGAGACGGCGGCCGAGGTGGTGCGCGAGGAGTTGGAGGACCCCTTCGCGGGCCAGGACGCGGTCAGGACGCCGTCCTCCGGTACTGCCCCGGCGCCACCCCGTACTCCCTCTTGAAGGCCTTGGCGAAGGCGAACTCGGAGGTATAGCCGGTGCGTTGGGCGACCAGGCGCAGGGGCAGGTCGTCCTCGCGGAGCAGCCGGCCGGCGGTCGTCATGCGCCACCACGTCAGATACGTCAGCGGCGGGCGCCCCACGAGGGCGGTGAACCGTCGGGAGAAGGCCGCGCGGGACAGGCCGCCGTGGGCGCCGAGTTCCTCCACCGTCCAGGGGCGGTCCGGGGCGGAGTGGATGGCCCGCAGCGCCGCTGCCACCGCGGGGTCGGCGAGCGCGGCGGCCCAGCCGGTGGGATGTCCGCCGGCGTGCGCCTCGCCCTGCCACCAGGCGCGCAGGATGTAGAGCAGCAGGGTGTCCAGGAGCGAGGAGACGATGGTGTCCGACCCCGGCTGCGGCTCGACCAGTTCCGCGCCCAGCAGCTCCACCGCCGCCCGCAGGGACCGGTGGGTGCCGACCTCGGCGGGCAGATGCACCACCTCCGGCAGCTCGGACAGCAGGGGGTGCGTCCGGCTGCGGTCCAGCCAGTAGGCGCCGCAGAGCATGACGGTGTCGGGAGGCGTCGTGGATTGCCTGGTGGGGGAGGGGGGTTCGGGGATGCTCCCGTCGGGGTTCGGCCGTACGACCTCCGGCTCCACGTCCAGGCCGCTCGCCAGCGCGTACCCCCGCCCGTGCGCCAGGAACACCACGTCCCCCGGTCCGAGCGCCACCGGCTCGCCCACCGTGGGGATCAGCCAGGCCGACCCCCGCAGCACCACATGGAACCCGGCGCCCTCCGAGTCCTCGATCCGCATCCCCCAGGGCGCGTACTTGTCCCGGCGCCCCGAGTGCGGCCGGCCGGCGCGCATCGCGGCGATCGCGTCGCTGAGTACGTCCATGTCCGCAACGGTAGCGGGGAGTTGAGAGTGGAAGACGTACGGACAGGAAAGGGAGACCGGTGGACATGGATCGTCTCGCCGCGGACTCCTAGCGTGGACGCCATGTCAACCACCGCACGTACCGTGCTCTTTCATGAAATCGGCGGACCTGACGTCCTCGAGATCGAGGAGGTGGCCGTCCCCGCGCCGGGTCCCGGTCAAGTCGCCGTGCGCGTCGAGGCGTTGGGCCTCAACCGTGCCGAGGCACTCTTCCGCTCGGGCGGCTACTACTACCAGCCGGCCCTCCCCGCCTCCCGCCTCGGCTACGAGGCCTCCGGCGTCGTCGAGGCGATCGGCGAGGGCGTCACCGAACTCGCCGTCGGCGACCCGGTGACGACCGGACCCGGCATCGAGATGAGCGCACAGGGTGTGTACGCGGAGCGGGTCGTGCTGCCCGAGAGCGCGGTCCTGCCCCGCCCCGCCTCCGTGGACGCCGTCACGGGGGCCGCGTCCTGGCTGACGTACACGACGGCGTACGGCGGCCTCCTGGAGACGGCCGGCCTGCGGCCCGGCGACCACGTCCTGATCACGGGCGCCTCCAGCGGGGTCGGCACCGCGGCGATCCAGGTCGCGCGGCGCATCGGCGCGATTCCGCTGGCGACGACCCGTTCGGAGGCGAAGCGGCAAGGGCTGCTGGACGCGGGGGCGGCGGAGGTGATCGTCTCCGGGGGCGACGCCGGGACGGTGGCCAAGGAGGTCAGGCGGCTCACCGGCGGCCGGGGCGCCGAGGTGATCTTCGACGCGATCGGCGGTCCCGGTTTCCGTCCGCTGGCCGAAGCGCTGGCGGAGGGCGGCACGGTCCTGGTCTACGGCTGGCTGGACCGCCGGCCCGCCGAGATCCCCTGGAACTGGCCGTTCACGATCCACACGTACGCCAACATGACCCTCACCGCGACACCGGGGGGCCGCCGCCGCTCCACGGCGTTCCTGAACGCGGGGCTGGCGGACGGGGGGTTCCGGCCGGTGGTCGCCGAGGTCTTCGACGGGCTGGACCGGATCCGGGACGCCCACCGGTTGATGGAGTCGAACCGGCACACGGGGAAGATCGTCGTACGGATCTGAGGCTCCGAGGAATACCTTCCGGGCCTCCCCGGTTGCCCTGCTCAGACGCATGCACATGCATCGACCTGGAGAGGGCTTTCATGAAGATCGGCATCATCGGCGCGGGACAGATCGGCGGCAACCTCACCCGCAGGCTCACCGCCCTCGGACACGAGGTGTCCGTCGCGAACTCCCGCGGCCCGCACACGCTCACCGAGCTGGCGAAGGAGACGGGTGCGACGCCCGTCCCGGTGGAGGAGGCGGCGCGCGGCGCGGAGGTGGTCGTCGTCACGATCCCGCTGAAGGCGATCCCCGACCTGCCCTCCGGCCTCTTCGCCGAGGCGGCGGACGGGGTCGCGGTCATCGACACCGGCAACTACTACCCCCGCCAGCGCGACGGCCGGATCGCCGCGATCGAGGACGAGGGCCTCACGGAGAGCCGCTGGACGGAACAGCACCTCGGCCATCCCGTCATCAAGGCCTTCAACGGCACCTACGCCCAGGACATCCTCGACCGCCACCGCCCGGCCGGCACCCCCGACCGCCAGGCACTCCCGGTCGCGGGCGACGACGCGGCGGCCAAGGCGAAGGTCCGCGCCCTGATCGACGAACTCGGCTTCGACACGGTCGACGCGGGCGGCCTCGACGACTCCTGGCGCCAGCAGCCGGACACACCGGTGTACGGACTGCGGGAGGGCGTCGAGGCGGTCACGAAGGCGCTGGCGGAGGCGAGCCCGGAGCGCCCGGCGGACTTCCGCGGCTAGACCCGGGCCGACGTCAGACGATCTCCAGCGGCATGTGCGGCCCGTCGGGAAGCTCGACCTTGATGGCATCCCCGGGCCGCACGACGCCGCCTTCGAGAACGACGCTCATGATCCCGGACTTGAACCGCGTCGTGCCGTCGTCGTCCCGCCCGACGACCTGCTTCATGAGCCCCTTCTGGAAGGTGTCGATCTGCGCACAGGGATTCCGCAGCCCGGTCACCTCGACGACGGCCTGCGTCCCGAGATGCAGCCGGGTCCCGACCGGCAGCCCGAGCAGATCGATCCCCCGGGTGGTGACGTTCTCCCCGAGCTCCCCGGCACCCACCTCGAACCCGGCCTCCCGCACCTCCTCGAACAACTCCTCGTGAATGAGGTGCACCTGCCGCAGATTCGGCTGCGAGGCATCCTTCTTCATCCGGAACCGGTGCTTCACCGTCTCCCCGGCATGCACATCCCCCTCCACCCCGAGCCCGGCGAGCAGCGTGACGCTGTCCCGGTTCGGCTTGGTGAACGAGTACGTCCCATTGCTGCTGACCGCAGCGACTGTCCCACCCATGCCGAGCAGCATAAGCCGAGCAGCGTAGATGGGCTCAGGCGTTCTCCGCCCACGCCCGCAGGGCGGCCTTGCTCGCGAAGTCCGCGACGTTCTTGTCCACCGGATCGTCGGTGTACTGGTGGAAGAGCCACTTCGCCTTGATACGGGGCTTGCCCGCGGTCACGTAGTCGGCGATCCAGAGGGCGTCACCGGCATAGGACGTCTTGTCGATGTCCAACCAGTAGTTGCGGTTGGCGTAGAGGATCACCCGGTTGTTCGGCCGCAGTTCCTTCAGCTTCCGGATGAACCGGTCCTTCTCCGCGTTGGTCGCGTGTGTCCCGTCCCCGGTCGTCTCCCAGTCCACCGCGAGGATCTCGCCGGCCCGCTCCGGAGCCTTGCTGAGGAAGTGCTCCGCCTGGGCGGTGAGGTTGCCCGGCCAGAGGAAGTGGTAGTAGCCGACGACCAGGCCGGCGTCGCGGGCCGTCTTCGTCTGGGCCGCCAGTTTGGGGTTGGTGTACGTGCGGCCCTCCGTCGCCTTGATGAAGACGAAGGAGAGGCCGTCCGTGTCGTAGGAGGAGGACTGGTACGAGCTGACGTCGATGCCGCGCAGCATGGGGGACTCCTCGAAATGCCGTAGGGGGACAGGAGTTGGAGTACCCCATACCTTAGGCACCACGGGTGTCAGGCACCGCGGGAGTTCAGCACTCGATGATGTTCACCGCGAGCCCGCCCCGCGCGGTCTCCTTGTACTTCACCGACATGTCCGCCCCGGTCTCCTTCATGGTCTTGATGACCTTGTCCAGGGACACCTTGTGCGAGCCGTCCCCGCGCATCGCCATCCGCGCGGCGGTCACCGCCTTGACCGCGGCCATGCCGTTGCGTTCGATGCAGGGGATCTGGACGAGGCCGCCGACGGGGTCGCAGGTCAGCCCGAGGTTGTGTTCCATGCCGATCTCGGCGGCGTTCTCGACCTGCTCCGGGGAGCCGCCGAGGACCTCCGCGAGCGCGCCCGCGGCCATCGAGCAGGCGGAGCCGACCTCGCCCTGGCAGCCGACCTCGGCGCCGGAGATGGAGGCGTTCTCCTTGAAGAGCATGCCGATCGCACCCGCGGCCAGCAGGAACCGCACGACCCCGTCCTCGTCGGCGCCCGGCACGAAGTTGATGTAGTAGTGCAGGACGGCCGGGATGATGCCGGCGGCGCCGTTCGTCGGGGCCGTGACGACCCGTCCGCCCGCCGCGTTCTCCTCGTTCACCGCCATCGCGTAGAGCGTGATCCACTCCATCGCGTGCGCCAACGGATCGCCCTCCGCCCGCAGTTGGCGTGCGGTGACGGCGGCGCGGCGCTTGACCCGCAGCCCGCCCGGCAGGATGCCCTCCCGCGACATGCCCCGCGAGACGCAGGCCTGCATCGCCCGCCAGATCTCCAGCAGACCGGCGCGGATCTCGTCCTCGGTGCGCCAGGCGCGCTCGTTCTCCAGCATCAGCGCGGAGATCGACAGCCCTGTCTCCCGGGTCACGCGCAGCAGTTCGTCGCCCGTGCGGAAGGAGTACTTCAGGACGGTGTCGTCCAGCTTGATCCTGTCCTCGCCCACCGCGTCCTCGTCGACGACGAAACCGCCGCCGACCGAGTAGTAGGTCTTGGACAACAGCTCCGCACCCGCCGCGTCGTACGCCCACAGCGTCATGCCGTTCGCGTGGTACGGCAGTGCCTTGCGCCGGTGCAGGACGAGGTCGTCGTCGAAGGAGAACGGGATCTCGCGCTCACCGAGGAGCTTCAGGACCCCCGTGTCCTTGATCGCCGACACCCGCTCGTCCGCCCCCTCCACGTCGACCGTGCGCGGAGAGGCTCCTTCGAGTCCCAGCAGCACCGCCTTGGGGGTGCCGTGGCCATGGCCGGTCGCGCCCAGGGAGCCGTAGAGCTCCGAGCGGACCGAGGCGACGTCGGGCAGCAGGCCCTCGTTGCGCAGACGGCGGGCGAACATACGGGCCGCACGCATCGGGCCGACCGTGTGCGAGCTCGACGGGCCGATGCCGATCGAGAACAGGTCGAAGACCGAGATGGCCACGGGAACTCCTTGCGAAAGGGTGGGGGCACACGTCGTCGGGTGCCCCCACCAGGGAACTACTTGTTCAGGCCGGGGTACAGCGGGTGCTTGTCGGCGAGCGTCTTGACCCGGGCCTTGAGGTCGTCGACGTCGTAGGACGGCTTCAGCGCGGAGGCGATCACGTCGGCGACCTCGGTGAAGTCGTCGGCGGTGAAGCCGCGGGTGGCCAGCGCCGGGGTGCCGATCCGCAGGCCCGAGGTGACCATCGGGGGCCGCGGGTCGTTGGGGACCGCGTTGCGGTTGACGGTGATGCCGACCTCGTGGAGACGGTCCTCGGCCTGCTGCCCGTCCAGCTCGGAGGCGCGCAGGTCGACCAGGATGAGGTGGACGTCGGTGCCGCCGGACAGCACGTTGACACCGGCCTCGCGGGCGTCCGGGGCTGTCAGACGCTCGGCGAGGATCCGCGCTCCCTCCACCGTACGCGCCTGGCGCTCCTTGAACTCCTCGCTCGCGGCGACCTTGAAGGAGACCGCCTTGGCCGCGATCACATGCTCCAGCGGGCCGCCCTGGAAGCCGGGGAAGACGGAGGAGTTGAGCTTCTTCGCGAACGCCTGCCTGGCGAGGATGATCCCGCCGCGCGGTCCGCCCAGGGTCTTGTGCGTGGTGGAGGTGACGACATCGGCGTACTCGACCGGGTTGGGGTGCAGACCGGCGGCGACCAGTCCGGCGAAGTGCGCCATGTCGACCCACAGGAACGCCTCGACCTCGTCGGCGATCCGGCGGAACTCGGCGAAGTCGAGCTGGCGCGGGTAGGCGGACCAGCCCGCGATGATCACCTTCGGCCGGTGTTCCTTGGCGAGGCGCTCGACCTCGGCCATGTCGACCAGGCCGGCGTCGTCCACGTGGTAGGCGACCACGTTGAACTGCTTGCCGGAGAAGTTCAGCCGCATGCCGTGGGTGAGGTGGCCGCCGTGCGCCAGGTCCAGGCCCAGGATGGTGTCGCCGGGGGAGGCGAGCGCGAACAGGGCGGCCTGGTTGGCGGAGGCACCCGAGTGCGGCTGGACGTTGGCGTACTCGGCGCCGAACAGGGCCTTGACCCGGTCGATGGCGATCTGCTCGGCGACGTCCACGTGCTCGCAGCCGCCGTAGTAGCGGCGGCCGGGGTAGCCCTCGGCGTACTTGTTGGTCAGGACCGAGCCCTGGGCCTCCATCACCGCGACCGGCGCGAAGTTCTCGGAGGCGATCATCTCCAGGGTGGACTGCTGACGGTCCAGCTCGGCATCGACCGCCGCGGCGATCTCCGGGTCGAGCTCATGCAGGGACGTGTTCAGAACGGACATCAGGTCTACGACTCCTCAGCCGGCGGAAAAGGCGGTGTACTCGTCGGCGGAGAGCAGGTCGGCCGGCTCGTCCGCGATGCGTACCTTGAACAGCCAGCCGCCTTCGAAGGGGGCGGAGTTCACCAGCGACGGGTCGTTGACGACGTCCTCGTTGACCGCGGTGACCTCACCGGAGACCGGGGAGTACAGGTCGGAGACCGACTTGGTCGACTCCAGCTCGCCGCAGGTCTCGCCCGCGGTCACCGTGTCACCGACCTCCGGGAGCTGCACGAAGACGACATCGCCGAGGGCGTTGGCCGCGTGCTCCGTGATGCCGACTGTCGAGACGCCGTCCTCGGCGCCCGACAGCCACTCGTGCTCCTTGCTGTAGCGCAGCTGCTGGGGGTTGCTCATGGCCTGAATTCTCCTGTACGCGGGGGAGTGCTGGTGGATGGGGGGCTACTGGGAACGTGCGTGAGCAGCGGAAATGTGCGCAGGGTCACGCGAGCGCGCGGGACCTCGCGTCCAGTGTCTACTTCTGGCGCTTATAGAACGGCAGAGCCACGACCTCGTAGGGCTCATGGCTGCCCCGGATGTCCACACCGACTCCGGTGCCCGGCGCGGCGTGCATGGCGTCGACGTACGCCATCGCGATCGGCTTGCCCAGCGTGGGCGAGGGGGCGCCGGAGGTGACCTCGCCGATCACCTGGCCGTCCGCGACCACGGCGTACCCGGCGCGGGGGACCCGGCGGCCCTCGGCGATCAGGCCGACGAGGACGCGCGGCGGCTCGTGGTCGGCGTGCTCGGCGGCCTCGCGCAGGGCCGCGCGGCCCACGAAGTCGCCCTCCTTCTCGAACTTCACGACCCGACCGAGGCCCGCGTCGAAGGGGGTCAGCTCCGTGGAGAGCTCATGCCCGTACAGCGGCATGCCCGCCTCCAGGCGGAGCGTGTCCCGGCAGGACAGACCGCAGGGGACCAGGCCGACGCCCTCGCCCGCCTTGGTCAGGGCCTGCCACAGCTCGACCGCGTGCTCGGGCTTCACGAACAGCTCGAAGCCGTCCTCGCCCGTGTAACCGGTGCGGGCGATCAGCGCCGGGACGCCGGCGACCGTGCCGGGCAGCCCGGCGTAGTACTTCAGTCCGTCGAGGTCGGCGTCGGTGAGCGAGGCGAGGATCCCCGGCGACTGCGGTCCCTGGACGGCGAGCAGCGCGTACGCGTCCCGGTCGTCCCGCACCTCGGCGTCGAAGCCGGCCGCACGCTCCACGAGTGCGTCCAGGACGACCTGGGCGTTGGAGGCGTTGGCGACCACCATGTACTCGGTCTCTTCGAGCCGGTAGACGATGAGGTCGTCGAGGATGCCGCCGTCCTCGCGGCAGATCATGGTGTAGCGGGCGCGGCCCACGCCGACGGAGGCGATGTTGCCGACCAGGGCGTAGTTCAGGAGGGCGGCCGCCTGCGGGCCGGTGACCGTGATCTCGCCCATGTGCGAGAGGTCGAAGAGCCCGGCCTTCGTGCGTACGGCGTTGTGCTCGTCGCGCTCGGAGCCGTAGCGCAGGGGCATGTCCCAGCCGGCGAAGTCGGTCATCGTCGCGCCGAGCGAGCGATGCAGGGCATCGAGCGCGGTAAGGCGGGGTTCATTGCTCATCGGACGGTTGTCTCCCAAGGCATGACGGCGAGGTCGTTCCTCCCCATCTGTCATCGGAACCTGAGAGGTTCGCCATGACCCCTGGGGACATGACTTGCACCTTGGGTGGAGCCGCCGGAGGGCGGCTCGCTTTTCAGATGTGCCTCGCCCGCGCGGTAACGGGGCCTGAGAGATTCAAGGGAGGGACTTGCTCCTTCGGCGCCCGGGCACTCGTACGAGGACGTACGGCCCGGAACTCTCCCGCGCGGATTCAAACGGCCGGTATGCAGTTGGCGCGGACATCATTGCACGCATCCGTCCGGCGGGGCAGGGGTGGCTCCCACAGGGGCCGCACAGCCTCAACCGTCACTCGCCGCACCCTGTAGCAGGCCTGTTGCGAGAAACGGACGGAAACAGGAGGCGCCGCGGATTACCTTCTCTTTACACTCGACGGGGAGGGTAACTCGTGACCCGCCCCAGGGGAGGACGATCACGGTGAACAGGCCCACTGCGTACGCCACCACGTCGGCCGTCGCGCTGCCCGCACAGCCGGCCGCTCCGGCCCGGGAGACGTGCGCGGCGCGACCGGTCGTCCGCGACCTGCGCGACCGCGCCGGCCACAGCCCGCACGCCCTGCTCTTCGCCCCGGACGACCTGGTCGTGATCACCGGCCTGCCCGGCAGCGGCAAGTCCACCCTGATGCGGCGGACGGTCAAGGGCGTCCGCATCGACTCCCAGGACACCCGCGACCGCTGGGACGACCGGGCGCCGCGCTTCCTGCCGTACGCGGTCTACCGCCCCCTCGTCCGCGCCGCCCACTACCTCGGTCTGTTCCGCGCCCTGCGCTCCGGCAAGGGTGTCGTCGTGCACGACTGCGGCACCCAGTCCTGGGTGCGCGGCTGGCTGGCCCGCGAGGCCCGCCGCCGTGGCGGCACCCTGCATCTGCTGCTGCTCGACGTCACCCCGGACACCGCCCTGGCCGGCCAGCGCGAGCGCGGCCGCGGCGTCTCGAGGTACGCCTTCCTGCGGCACCGCACCGCGGCCGACCGGCTGATCCGCTCCGTGGCCAAGGGCGACCTGCCGCAGGGCGTCGGCTCGGCGGTGCTGCTCGACCGGGACGCGGCGGACACCCTGCGCCGGGTCGGTTTCACGGGCTGATCTCAGCCGCCTCCACACCCGCTAGCCTTTTCAGCCACAGACAGGCCACAAGCGGCAGCACTCGGCAGGCGGACGGACAGATGGCATTCCCGGCACAGGCACACCCCCATCCGCACGGCGGCGGATGGCCCGGCAACGAGCTGGAGGAGGTGCTCTCGGCCTCCCTCGGCATGCCCGCGGCCGGCGGCCGGATCATCGAGGTCCTGGGCCGCAGCTTCGTCTGGGTCCCGCTGCCGAACGGCGGCGGCCCGCACAGCGGCCCGCTCGACCTGCCCAGCATGGAGATCGAGGGCCAGGCCTACGTCCCGGTCTTCAGCTCCGAGGAGCAGTTCCGGCACGTCGCGGGCGGGCACATGGCGTACACCATCGCGCCCGCGGTGGAGTTCGCGCGCGGTCTGCCCCCGCACATCGGGATCGCCGTGAACCCGGACGGTGTGGTCGGCGTCCCGCTCCCGCCGCCCGCCGTCGCCGAGCTCTGCCGCGTCGGCCGCACCCCGCTGGACGGCCCCAACACCGGCGGCCGCGTCAAGCTCTACGAGCCCGACTGGCAGGAGGACCCGGTCGACTTCCTCGCCACCGCCTCCGCCGAGTTCGCCGCGACCGGCGTGGTCCGCACGGCCCGCCGCTGCCTGGCCTCGATCGAGACGGCCGACCCCGTGATGTTCGTGGGAGTCGAACTCTCCCAATGGGAGGGCGACCTGCGTACCCTCCCCATGGACGCCCTGGGCCGCGCCCTGACCCGAACCCCGGTGCAGTGGCCGGTGAACCTGGTCCTGCTGGACGTAGCGGATGACCCGGTCGGCCACTGGATGCGAGAGAAAGTACGTCCGTTCTACCAAGGGAGCTTGTAAACGCCGCCAGGGGCACCGACCTCAGGGGCGCGAGGCTGTGTCGATTTGCGGCTCCGCCGCGTGGGCGCGATCAACCCCCACACACCCGCAGCCGACAGACCACCGCAAGCCCCGAGCTCCCACCGCTTAAGCTGTCGGCAGACACACGCAACTTTCCCGAAGGGGCGGTAGAAGGTGAGCGCGAGCGGCACCGCCGCGACCGGCCAGGTCGAGCACATGCTGCGCCAGGTGACGCCGGGGCGATACGACGCCTACGAGGCACTCCTCCGCGCCCTCGCCACCCCCTCCTCCGGTCAGATCTGGATGCTCCTCTGGCACGGCCAGTCGGGCTCGCCGGACGCCCAGTACGGAAACATGGAGGTGGGCGGGTACGGATACGCCCCGTGCGTCACCTCCGCCCAGGAGCTGAGCGCCAGCGGGTGGAACCGCTCCTACGAGGTCGTCGACGGCGTCGACGTCGCCCGCACCCTCTACCCCGACCACTTCGGCCTCTGGCTCAACCCGCACGCCCCCGGCGGCGGCGTCGGCATCCCCTGGCTCGACCTGCGCCGGATCGCCACCGGTCTGGAGCGCCAGCCCGCCGGCCCGCTGCGGCTGTCGGAGCCCGGGATCGAGATTCCGCAGTTCTACGGCCTGATCGCGCAGAACGCCCACCGCACCCCGGCCGTCCGCTCGCTGCGCCGCGCCTGGGTGCAGCCCGCGCTCGGGGCGCCGTACCTCGCCATCGGGCTGGACGTGTACGACACCAGCCCGCCCGCCGTGGACTCGGTGCGGGCGATGATGCAGCAGTCCATCGGCGCGGTCCCGGACGGGCTGCCGGTGTCGACCGTCGCCATGTCCGACGAGTACGACCCGGTCGCGATGTGGATGCGCGCGAGCGCCCGCCCCTTCTACGACCGCGAGGCGCACGCGGCGGCTCCGGCCCAGGCCCCGGCGGCGGGGTACGGCTACCCTCCGGCGCCCGGCGGCTACTGATCCAGACGGTCACAGGCTCTACTGTTACGGAAGTGCATCTGCGCGCGTAGATGAGGGCAGATAACGCCTATGAGGCCCTCATTGTCCCAACTGGTCCCCGTCCGGCGGCCGTTACCCGGCGTCCGGATAACGGAACCCTCCTAGCCGCATCACGTTTATGCATCCTTTCACCGCCAAGTCTGGCAACAGATCGCCAAAGCGTTGAAGACTCCCGCAGCAGGGGTGGGTTCGCCCCTGTGTACGACGGACTGATCACGCCGCCACAGCGGCAAGTGAAGGCCGGCTACCGCCGGTTGAGAGGGGCCCCTGCCAGATGACGGCACCACTGCACGAGCCGACCGCGGAAGCGGCCCCGAGCGCGGCCGAAGAAGCGGCGGTTATCAGCGCCGACGCCAAGGCCGTACAGGGGCGTTCCCTGGGACGGATCGCCTGGGAGCGCCTGAAGCGGGACAAACTGGCGCTCGCGGGCGGCATTGTCGTGCTCTTCCTCATCGTCGTCGCACTGCTCGCGCCGGTGATCACCAACCTGTACGGGCAGGACCCGAACACGTACAACGACAAAGACCTGATCGACCCGCTGTTCGGCACCCCCAAGGGGTCCTTCGGCGGCATCAGCGGCGACCACTGGCTGGGCGTCGAGCCGGTCAACGGCCGGGACATCTTCGCCCGGGTCCTCTACGGCGCCCGCATCTCCCTGCTCGTCGGCTTCCTGTCCGCGATCGTCGCCGTCGTCATCGGCACGATCCTGGGCATCCTGGCCGGGTTCTTCGGAGGCTGGGTCGACTCGGCCATCAGCCGCGTCATGGACGGGCTGCTGGCCTTCCCGCAGCTGCTCTTCATCATCGCGCTGGTCTCCGTCATGCCGAACGAGATGCTGGGACTGACCGGCACCGACGTGCGCCTGTTCGTGATGATCCTGGTCATCGGCTTCTTCGGCTGGCCCTACATCGGACGCGTGGTGCGCGGCCAGACGCTCTCGCTGCGCGAGCGCGAATACGTCGAGGCGGCCCGTTCGCTCGGCGCCGGGCGGTTCTACATCCTGTTCAAGGAGCTGCTGCCCAACCTGGTCGCGCCGATCATCGTCTACACGACGATGATGATCCCCACCAACATCCTCACCGAGGCGGCGCTCAGCTTCCTGGGCGTGGGCGTCAAGCCGCCCACGGCCTCCTGGGGGCAGATGCTCTCGAACGCGATCGACTACTACAAGTCGGACCCCACGTACATGGTGGTCCCGGGTGTAGCGATCTTCATCACCGTTCTGGCCTTCAACCTCTTCGGCGACGGCGTGCGTGACGCGCTGGACCCGAAGGGTTCCCGCTGAACTGCCGTACACAAAGCGTCCCGTGGCACCAACACGGGGTCTCTCATCAAATCCGGAGGATCCGAGATCGTGACTACCCAACGCACCTCAGGGCGGCGGAAGCAGGCGTTTGCCGCTGTCGCCGCGGTCGCCGCGCTGCTGACCACGGCGGCGTGCGGCGGCGGCGGTGATGACGGCGACGGCAACAACAGCTCCAAGGGCGCGGCCGGCTTCAACGCCGCGAACAACAAGGTCGCCCAGGCCTCGCTGGCCAAGAAGGGCGGCGAGCTGAAGTTCGCCGGTGCCCAGGACGCCGACTCGTGGGACACCACGCGTGGCTACTACGGCTTCATGTGGAACTTCGCGCGCTACTACAGCCGTCAGCTCGTGACGGGTGCCGCGGCGCCGGGCGAGAAGGGCACCGAGCTCACGCCGGACCTCGCCAACGGTCTGGCCAAGGTCTCCGACGACGGCAAGACCTACACGTACACCCTGCGTGACGGCATCACGTGGGAGGACGGCAAGCCGATCACGTCCAAGGACGTGAAGTACGGCATCGAGCGCGTCTGGGCGCAGGACGTGCTGTCCGGCGGTCCGGTCTACCTGAAGGACGTCCTCGACCCCAAGGGCGAGTACAAGGGTCCCTACAAGGACACCTCCAAGGACAAGCTCGGTCTGAAGGCGATAGAGACGCCGGACGACAAGACCATCGTCTTCAAGCTGCCCGCGGCCAACGCCGACTTCCAGGAGATCCTCGCCCTGGTCTCGGCCTCCCCGGTCCGCCAGGACAAGGACACCAAGTCCAAGTACGGTCTGAAGCCGTTCTCCTCCGGCCCGTACAAGTTCCAGTCGTACAGCCCGGGCAAGGACCTGGTCCTGGTCCGCAACGACAAGTGGGACCAGGCCTCGGACCCGATCCGCAAGGCGTACCCGGACAAGATCTCGGTCAAGTTCTTCTCGAACGCCAACGACCTGGACGCCCGTCTGCTCGCCGGTGACTACGACCTGGACATCAACCAGACCGGTCTGTCCCCGCAGGGCCGCACCAGCGCCCTCCAGGAGCACAAGGCCAACCTGGACAACCCGGTCTCCGGCTACATCCGCTACGCGGTCTTCCCGCAGACGGTGAAGCCGTTCGACAACATCCACTGCCGCAAGGCCGTGATCTACGGCGCCGACCACGTCTCGCTGCAGACCGCGCGCGGTGGCCCGGTCGCCGGTGGTGACATCGGCACCAACATGCTCCCGCCGACCGTTCCGGGTTCCGAGGGCCAGTCCTACGACCCGTACGAGCTCGCCGGTGCCAACAAGAACGGCAACGTCGCCAAGGCCAAGGAAGAGCTGAAGGCCTGCGGCAAGCCGAGCGGCTTCAAGACCACCATCGCGGTGCGTAACAACAAGCCGGTCGAGGTGGCCACCGCCGAGTCCCTCCAGGCCTCGCTGAAGAAGGTCGGCATCTCCGTCGACATCGAGCAGTACGACGGCTCGCAGACCTCCGGCATCATCGGCAGCCCCTCGAACGTGAAGAAGAAGGGCTTCGGCATCATCATCATGGGCTGGGGCGCGGACTTCCCGTCCGTCCAGGGCTTCGGTCTGCCGCTGTGGGATGGCAAGTACATCCTGGAGAGCGGTAACAACAACTTCGCGATGATCGACGACAAGAAGATCAACGGACTCTTCGACACCTACGTCAAGACGCAGGGTGACTCGGAGAAGCTGCAGCTCGCCAAGGACATCAACCACGCGGTGATGGACGGTGGCTACTACCTGCCGTTCGTCTTCGAGAAGTTCGTGAACTGGCGCGGTGACCGCCTGGCCAACGTCTACACGTCGGACAACTACAGCGGCATGTACGACTTCGTCAACCTCGGTCTGAAGTCCTCGAAGTAATCCCGGCACACCCGCCGAACGGCACGAAAGGCAGGTGAAGGCCGGCGACGTGTGATCGCGGGCCACCGGAAGACCTCCGGTGGCCCGCGATCCGCGGCGGGCCGAGAGCTGTGCTCGCTTACCTCATCAGGCGGCTGTTTGCCGCCGCAGTGATGCTCGTGGTCATCATCATGGTGGTCTTCGGCATCTTCTTCCTCGTCCCCAAGTGGGCGGGTGTCGACGTCGCCCTGAGCTTCGTGGGCAAGCAGGCCGACCCCGCCGCTGTCGAGGGCGTGCGGCAGAAGCTGGGACTGGGCGACCCGATCTACGCTCAGGTCTGGGAGTTCTTCAAGGGCATCTTCGCGGGCCGCACCTATGCGGGTGGCGGCGACGTCATCCACTGCTCCGCGCCGTGCTTCGGCTACTCCTTCCGCAGCGAGCAGGCCGTCTGGCCGGTGCTGACCGACCGCTTCCCGGTGACCCTGGGGCTCGCGCTCGGTGCCGCCGTACTGTGGCTGATCCTCGGCGTCTCGGCGGGTGTGCTCTCCGCGCTCAAGCGGGGCAGCCTCTGGGACCGCGGTGCGATGGTCGTCGCCCTCGCGGGTGTCTCCCTCCCGATCTACTTCACCGGTCTGCTGAGCCTGGCGATCTTCTCCTACAGCCTGGGCTGGATCGAGGGCGAGTACGTTCCCCTCGAGGAGAGCTTCACCGGCTGGTTCGGCGGCATGATCCTGCCCTGGATCACCCTGGCCTTCCTCTACGCCGCGATGTACGCCCGGATCACCCGCGCCACCATGCTGGAGATCCTCGGCGAGGACTACATCAGAACCGCGCGCGCCAAGGGCCTCAAGGAACAGGTCGTCATCGGCAAGCACGCCATGCGCTCCACGATGACGCCCATCCTCACCATGCTCGGTATGGACCTCGGCGCCCTCATCGGCGGCGCGATCCTGACCGAGACCACGTTCAGCCTCCCCGGCCTCGGCCAGGCGGTGCTGAACGGCATCAAGAACCAGGACCTGCCCATCATCCTGGGCGTCACCCTGATCACCTCCGTAGCCGTGCTGATCGCCAACCTCGTGGTGGACGTCATGTACGCCGTGATCGACCCCCGAGTGAGGCTCGCATGACCGAACTCAGCAAGAGCGGAGCGGCCGTGGGCGAGCCCACCCCCGCTTCGCCCGCGCCGACCGCGTTCCTGGAAGTGCGCGACCTGAAGGTGCACTTCCCGACCGACGACGGTCTGGTCAAGTCCGTCGACGGGCTCACCTTCCAGCTGGAGAAGGGCAAGACCCTCGGCATCGTGGGCGAGTCCGGCTCCGGCAAGTCGGTGACCTCGCTCGGCATCATGGGCCTGCACACCGCCGGCCAGTACGGCAAGCGCAAGGCGCAGATCTCCGGCGAGATCTGGCTGGACGGCACCGAGCTGCTCACCGCCGACCCCGACCACGTGCGCAAGCTGCGCGGCCGGGACATGGCGATGATCTTCCAGGACCCGCTGTCCGCGCTGCACCCGTACTACACGATCGGCCAGCAGATCGTGGAGGCGTACCGCATCCACCACAAGGTCGACAAGAAGACCGCCAAGCGCCGTGCCGTGGAGATGCTCGACCGGGTCGGCATCCCGCAGCCGGACAAGCGGGTGGACAGCTACCCGCACGAGTTCTCCGGCGGTATGCGCCAGCGCGCGATGATCGCGATGTCGCTGGTCAACAACCCCGAACTGCTCATCGCGGACGAGCCGACGACCGCCCTGGACGTGACCGTCCAGGCGCAGATCCTCGACCTGATCCGGGATCTGCAGAAGGAGTTCGGCTCCGCGGTCATCATCATCACGCACGACCTGGGCGTCGTCGCCGAGCTCGCCGACGACATCCTGGTGATGTACGGCGGCCGGTGCGTCGAGCGCGGTCCGGCGGAGAAGGTGTTCTACGAGCCCCGCCACCCCTACACCTGGGGTCTGCTCGGCTCGATGCCGCGCCTGGACCGCGACCAGCAGGAGCGCCTGATCCCGGTGAAGGGCTCCCCGCCCTCGCTGATCAACATCCCGTCCGGCTGCGCCTTCAACCCGCGCTGCCCGTACGCGGACATCCCGAAGGACGACGTCACCCGCACGGTCCGCCCCGAGCTGTCGGAGGTGGGCAGCCAGCACTGGGCCGCCTGCCACATGTCGCAGGAGCAGCGGGAGCGTATCTGGATCGAAGAGATTGCGCCGAAGCTGTGAGCGAGGACAAAGTGAGCATCCCTGCGCAGAGCGATGGCACGGTGATCACCAAGGGCGACGCCGCCCCTGGCGAGACCCTGCTGAAGGTGACCGGGCTCCAGAAACACTTCCCGATCAAGAAGGGCCTGCTCCAGCGGCAGGTCGGCGCGGTGCGCGCGGTCGACGGCATCGACTTCGAGGTCAAGTCCGGCGAGACGCTCGGTGTCGTGGGCGAGTCGGGCTGCGGCAAGTCGACGATGGGCCGGCTGATCACCCGGCTGCTCGAACCGACCGCCGGCACGGTCGAGTTCGAGGGCAAGGACATCACCCACCTCGGGGTGAGCGGGATGCGTCCGCTGCGCCGCGATGTGCAGATGATCTTCCAGGACCCGTACTCGTCGCTGAACCCGCGCCACACCATCGGCACGATCATCGGCGCCCCCTTCAAGCTCCAGGGCGTCACGCCCGAGGGCGGCATCAAGGCGGAGGTCCAGCGGCTGCTGTCGGTGGTCGGTCTCAACCCCGAGCACTACAACCGCTACCCGCACGAGTTCTCCGGCGGTCAGCGTCAGCGCATCGGCATCGCCCGCGCGCTCGCGCTCAACCCGAAGCTCGTGGTGGCCGACGAGCCGGTCTCCGCGCTGGACGTGTCGATCCAGGCCCAGGTCGTGAACCTGCTGGACGACCTCCAGCAGGAGCTCGGTCTGACGTACGTGATCATCGCGCACGACCTCTCGGTCGTCCGGCACGTCTCGGACCGGATCGCGGTGATGTACCTCGGCAAGATCGTCGAGCTGGCGGACCGCGAGTCGCTCTACCGGGCGCCTATGCACCCGTACACCAAGGCGCTCATGTCGGCGGTGCCGATCCCGGACCCGCGGCGCAAGAACGCCAAGAGCGAGCGCATCCTGCTCAAGGGCGACGTGCCCTCGCCGATCTCCCCGCCCAGCGGCTGCCGGTTCCACACCCGGTGCTGGAAGGCGACGGAGATCTGCAAGACGACCGAGCCGAAGCTCGTCGAGCTCAAGCCCGGTCAGCAGGTCGCCTGCCACCACCCGGAGAACTTCGAGGACCAGGCCCCGCAGGACACCGTCCTGCTGACGGTCGCCAGGGAGGCGGCCGAGCTGGTCGCGGACGAGGTGCTCGCGGAGTCGGCGGAGACGTCGGCGGCGGTGGCGGCGGAGGTCGCCGAGCTCACCGCCGAGGAGACGGCAGAGCCGGAAGCTCCTTCCGAAGAGCCTGAGGCTCCTTCCAAGGAGAAGTAAGCCCTGTCAGCGAGCCCCCGCCTTCATTTGTAAGGCGGGGGCTCACTGCTGGGTGAGAATATGAGGGTGTTCCAGAACCTGTTCAGCCCCTCCGTCCAGCACACGCTCGATCTGATCGGCATCTTCGTCTTCGCGATCTCCGGCGCGCTGCTGGCCGTCCGCAAGAACTTCGACGTCTTCGGCATCGCCGTCCTCGCCGAGGTCACGGCGCTGGGCGGTGGACTGTTCCGGGACCTGATCATCGGCGCGGTACCGCCCGCCGCCTTCACGGACCTGGGGTACTTCGTCACCCCGCTGCTCGCCGCCCTGCTGGTTTTCTTCCTGCACCCGCATGTGGAGCGCATCCAGGTCGGCGTGAACGTCTTCGACGCGGCCGGTCTCGGCCTGTTCTGCGTCGCCGGGACGACCAAGGCGTACGAGTACGGGCTCGGCCTCACCCAGTCGGTGACCCTCGGTCTCGCCACCGCTGTCGGCGGCGGTGTCCTCAGGGACGTGCTCGCCAACGAGGTGCCCTCGCTGCTGCGCTGGGACCGCGACCTGTACGCGGTCCCGGCGATCGTCGGCGCCACCATGGTCGCCCTGTGCATCCGCTACGACGCCCTCACCTCGTTCACCAGCGGGCTCGCGGCGCTCACGGCCTTCGTGCTGCGGCTGCTGGCGATGCGGTTCCACTGGCGAGCTCCGCGGGCCTGGAACCGGCGCTCGACCGTGCGCGAGGAGTAGCTGCCGCCCGGCCGTGCAGCAGTCCCATCTCCTCGGTCAGCCAGCGGAACGCCGGGATCACCTGCGGCCGCCACAGCGCCATGTTGTGGCCGCCCGCACTCTTCGGGACGTAGACGGCGTGCACGGTCGTCGGCGCCTTCGCGATCCGTGCGAGGCCGGTGGCCGCCTCGTAGCCGTCGCCGGGCTGGCCGGACTGGTAGAGCGCGACCGCGGGCGGGGTGCGGGCGGCGCGCAGCAGCACGTAGGGGTTGTTGGCGCGGCGCAGTGCGGGTGTCTCGGCGGCCAGCGAGTCGGGTTCGCCGATCGGGTCGTTGTAGCCGGACATGCTCACCGCGGCCCGGTAGCGGTCGGGGTGTGCGACGGCGAGCTTCGTCGCGCAGTGCCCGCCCGCCGAGTATCCGGCCACCGCCCAGCCCGCCGGACCGGCCTGGGCGCGGAAGTTGTCCGTGACCATCTTCGGCACGTCGACGCTGAGCCAGGTGTCGGCGTTCACGGTGCCCGTGATGTTGGCGCACCCGGTGTCCACCCCCGCCAGCAGGTTCATGCGCGGGGCGACCATGATGAACGGCGCCACCCGGCCGTCACGCATCAGGGGCCGCAGCTGGTCCGCCGCGTGCAGCGATCCGAACCAGGCCTTCGCCGAGCCCGGGTAGCCCGACAGCAGCTCGACGACGGGGAACCTGTGGTGCCGGTAGGCGGGTCGGCCGTACTGCGGCGGCAGCCAGACGTAGACCTCGGCGTTCACACCCGACACCCGGCCCGTGAGCTGGGTCTCCCGGACTGACCGCATCCCGGGACCGGAGGCGTCGGTGAAGTGCTGCCGGATCTTCGGGAGCCGTTTCAACGCGATACCGCCGGTGCCGTCGGCGCCGAGGTCCGCGGCCTGCTGGACGTGGTCGCCGGTGCCGAGCAGGTCGGCCCAGTCGTCGTACAGGTTGTTCTGGTTGTTGACCAGGACGAAGACGAGGGCGACGGCGGTCCCCTGGGCGAACACGACCATCAGCAGACGGCCCGCGGCGCGCAGGGCGCGGGGCCCGCGCAGCCGGGACCACAGGAGGAGCGGAAGGAGGACGGCGACGACGGACAGCACGATCAGTGTGGAGAGGAACGTGGTCCCGGTGAGGCTCATGCCCCTACAGAGGGGGCGGCGAGGCCTCGGGTTTACGGACGAGTGCGGACACTTACCAGGAAATTGCCCCGCTCTCACCCTGGCCCGACCGAGACCAAAGCTACCGCTTAGTAATTGGTTGTTGTACCGTTCAGCCATGCCAGAAGCAGCTACCGCCACGCAGGCCACGATCGGCGACAGCGAGTTCGACCGCGACACCGCGCTCACCCTTCGCGAGCCCGGCGTCTACGACATCGACCTCTCCGCCGGCTGGACGATCATCAGCGCCGTCAACGGCGGCTACCTTCTGGCCGTCCTCGGCCGCGCCCTCGCGGACGCCCTGCCGCACGCCGACCCGTTCACGATCTCCGCGCACTACCTGACCGCCTCCCAGCCCGGCCCCGCGGTCGTCCGCACGGACGTCGTCCGCACCGGCCGCACCCTGTCCACCGGCCAGGCCTCGCTCTTCCAGTACGACGAGCAGGGCAACGAGATCGAACGCATCCGCGTCCTCGCCTCCTACGGCGACCTGGACTCGCTGCCCGACGACGTCCGTACGACGGCGAAGCCGCCCGCCTTCCCGCCCATGGACCAGTGCTTCGGTCCCGAGGACGGGCCGGCCCCGGTCGACGGCAGCTCCGCCATCACCGACCGGCTGATGCTCAAGCTGGACCCGTCGACCCTGGGCTGGGCCCTCGGCGCGCCGTCCGGCAAGGGCGAGATGCGGGCCTGGTTCGGCCTCGCCGACGGTCGCGACGCCGACCCCTTCTCGCTGCTCCTCGCGGTGGACGCGCTGCCGCCCACCGCCTTCGAGATCGGCCTCAAGGGCTGGGTCCCGACGGTCGAGCTGACGGTCCACGTCCGCTGCCGCCCCGCGCCCGGCCCCCTCCGCGTCTCGATCACCACCCGCAACCTCGCCGGCGGCTTCCTGGAGGAGGACGCCGAGGTCTGGGACAGCACGGACCGCCTGGTCGCCCAGTCCCGCCAGCTGGCCCGCGTCCGGCTCGGCTGATCCGCCGCCGCTCCAGGCCGCTCCTGGTGGGTGCCTTCCGCGCGGGAGGGATCCTGGTGGGGTGAAATCCGACCGCCTCCTGTCGATCCTGCTGCTCCTGCAGACCCGCGGCCGTGTCCCCGCGCACGAACTCGCGGAACGCCTCGAGGTGTCCGTACGCACCATCTACCGGGACATCGAGGCCCTGTCCGCCTCGGGCGTCCCCGTCTACGCCGAACGCGGGCGGCACGGCGGCATCGAGCTGCTCGCGGGATTCCGTACGGATGTCACCGGGCTGACCGCCGACGAGTCCCGCGCCCTGTTCATCCTGGCCGCCCAGGGCGCGCACGCCGCGCTCGGTCTGGACGCGGCGCTCGGCTCGGCGCTGCGCAAGGTGATGGCGGCGCTGCCCGCACCCCATCGGCCCGCCGCCGAGGCGACCGCCCGGCGCATCCTTGTCGACGCCACGCGCTGGAAGGGCGGACCGCGGGCCGCCGTCGACCTGGACGTGCTCCAGGACGCGGTCTTCGCCGACCGCCGGCTCCGGCTGCGCTACCGGCACAGCGGGCAGCGGGAACCGAGGACGTACACCGTCGACCCGTACGGTCTCGTCTCCAAGGCCGGCGTCTGGTACCTCGTCGCCGACCGGCGGGGGAGTCCGCGGCTGTTCCGCGCCGACCGGGTGCGGGCGGCGACCGTGCTCGACGACCCGGTGAAACGCCGCCCGGGTGTCGAACTCGCCGACGTGTGGGAGGTGTTGCGCCGCGAGGTCGAGAAGCGGCCGGGCGGCATCGACGTCGTCGTGCGGGTCCGGCGCGACCGCCTCGACCTGTTCCTGCGGCTCAACGGCCCCTGGCTGGCCGAACTCCCCGCGGACGACGGCGAGGACGGCGGTGCGGGGGAGTGGGTGACGGTCCGGATGTCGTACGGCGAGCTCGGCGAGGCCCGCCAACTGCTCCAGTTCTCCGACCGGGTCGAGGTGCTCTCCCCGCCCGAGGTGCGCGAGGAACTGTTCCGGGCGGCCGCCTCTGTCACGGGTCTGTACCAGCGAGTAGACGGCGGACTCGAAGAAAATCGCAGTTCAGACGGGGTTCTTTAGAGGGGCTTTGCCTTGCGCACAGGCGGGGGACAGTGATCACTCAAGGAAGCCCTAAGCCGCGTTGATTGAGTTCCAGCCCTCAGGACTCCCTCATCCTTCTTGGAGTTGTTTCTCATGCAGCGTGCGCGTCTCATTCCCGCGGTGGCCCTGCTCGCGCTCTCGCCCCTCGCCCTGGTGGCCTGCGGCTCGGGCGACTCCTCGTCCTCCTCGAACAGCGGCAACTCCGGGCAGCAGTCGTGTCGGTCCGGTGCGCCGAGTGGCAACCCGTCGGGCATGCCGAGCGGCGCCCCGTCGGGCGCACCCACCGCCAACGGCACGGACCGGCCGTCCGGCGCGCCCTCCGGCATGCCCAGCGGCGGCCCCGGTGGGGGCGGTCAGGGTGGCGGTCCCGGCGGCGGCCAGGGCGGCTGCGGTGGTCCCGGCGGCGGCGGTGCGGCGCCGAGCGGTGCCCCGACCCAGCAGGCGACGGCGTCGGCCACGAAGAGCTGACCTGTCACGTCGTACGACAGGGGCGGCACTCCCGGTGAACGGGGGTGCCGCCCCTGGGCGTTGCGCTCGGCGCGGCTCAGCCGCGCCAGTGGTCCCGGCCGATGCTGATGAGCCGCATCTGGCTGGTGGCGACCTGCCGGACCCGCTCCCGCTCCTGCTCCGAGCCCTCCAGTGCCTCCAGGAACAGCGAGGCGGTGATGAGCATCTGGTCGACGTAGAGGTTCGCCAGCATCAGCAGGTCGTCGTCGCTCCAGCCCTCGGACTCCACGTCCTTGGCGAGCTCGTCCTTCACCTCCTGGGCGAACCGGGCCAGTTGGCCCCGGATGGCCTCCCGCACGGGCTGGACGCCGCCGTGCCGCTCACGGGCGATGAAGCGGACGTGGGCGGGGTGCGTGGCCACGTGGTGGGCGATCAACTCGACGGCGCGGACGATGCGTTCCTCGGCGCTCTCGGCCGAGGTGACCGTCGTGCGGATCAGCGGATGCAGGCTGCCCAGCGCCTCCTCGACGAGGGCCACGCCGAGGTCGGCGGTGGAGCGGAAGTGCCGGTAGAAGGCGGTCGGCGCGACGCCGATGGCCCGCGTGACCTCGCGCAGGCCCAGACTGCTCAGGCTCTGCTCCTCCAGCAGCCCCAACGCGGCGTCGAGGAGCGCCTGTCGGGTCTTCTGCTTCTGGACCTGCCGGATGCCGAGGGTGTGACTCATGTCTCCAGTAAACAACTGTTCTCTGGAATTGAGAAGTCGTAGGCAGCGCTAGACTGGGAACTCAGTGAACAAGTGTTACTACAACTGTTCACCGACACGTAACGAGAAGCACCACGCAAGCATCTCGGAGGGGGATCCATCCCATGCTGTTCCTCGTCGCCGCACTTCTGCTCTTCGGCGCCGTCCTGGGCACCGTCGCCCACGCGCCGTTCACCTTCACCGCCGTCGCCGCGACCGTGATCGCCGCCTGGCTCGGCATCTTCGCGCTCCGCGAGCGGCACTCCCGCCGCCACGCCTCGACCCGCTGACCCGCCGGCCCACCCGACATCACGCACCCAGGGAACTGATCACCATGCAGCTCACCGCACCGACCACCGACCGCACCCCGGTTCGCGACACTCCGGTCCGCGACGCCGACGGCATGGCCGTGGCCGCCTTCATCCTCGGCCTCGTCGGCCTCCTCGTCCTGAACGTCTTCCTCGGCCCGATCGCCATCGCCCTGGCCTCGGCCGCCCTGTGGCGCGGCACCGCCCGCCGCGGCCGCGCCTTCCTGGGTCTGGGCCTGGGCGTCGCCGACCTCCTGGTGCTGGTGGCGTTCATGCAGATGGACAGCACGGTGTCCTGGAGCTTCTAGCGTCAACCCTCGCACCGAGTCCTCTCCGCAGGGCCCGTAGAATCGGGTCACCATGGCTTACCTCGACCACGCCGCGACGACTCCGATGCTTCCCGAGGCAGTCGAGGCACTCAGCGCACAGCTGGCCGTCACCGGCAACGCCTCCTCCCTCCACGCATCCGGCCGCCGCGCGAGGCGCACCGTCGAGGAGGCCCGCGAGACCCTCGCCGAAGCACTGGGCGCCCGCCCCAGCGAGGTCGTCCTCACCTCCGGCGGCACCGAAGCCGACAACCTCGCGGTCAAGGGCCTGTACTGGTCCCGCCGCGACGCCGACCCGGCCCGCACCCGGGTCCTGGCCAGCCCCGTCGAGCACCACGCCGTCCTCGACGCCGTGCACTGGCTCGGCGAACACGAGGGCGCCACGGTCGAGTACCTCCCCGTCGACGCGTACGGCCGCGTCCACCCCGACGCCCTGCGCGAGGCCGTCGAGCGCAACCCCGACGACGTCGCCCTCGCCACCGTGATGTGGGCCAACAACGAGATCGGCACGATCATGCCGGTCCGTGAACTGGCGGACGTAGCAGGGGAGTTCGACATCCCGCTGCACGCGGACGCCGTCCAGGCCTACGGTCAGGTCCCCGTCGACTTCGCCGCCTCCGGCCTCGCCGCGATGACCGTCTCCGGTCACAAGATCGGCGGCCCGTACGGCATCGGAGCGCTCCTCCTCGGCCGTGAGTACACCCCCGTACCCGTCCTGCACGGCGGCGGCCAGGAGCGCCACGTCCGCTCCGGCACCCTCGACGTCCCCGCCGTCGCCTCCTTCGCGGTCGCGGGCCGGCTCGCCGCCGAGCAGCGCGAGTGGTTCGCCCGGGAGATCGGCGCCCTGCGCGACGACCTGGTCGAAGCGGTCCGTACGGCGGTCCCGGACGCGATCCTCGGCGGCGACCCTTCCCCGGGGGGCCGGCTTCCGGCCAACGCCCACTTCACCTTCCCCGGGTGCGAGGGCGACTCCCTGCTCCTGCTGCTGGACGCCCAGGGCATCGAGTGCTCCACCGGCTCCGCCTGCACCGCCGGCGTCGCCCAGCCCAGTCACGTGCTCCTCGCCACCGGAACCGACCCGGACCTCGCCCGCGGCACCCTCCGCTTCTCCCTCGGCCACACCTCCACCGAGGCCGACGTGGAGGCGGTCGCCAAGGCGATCGGCCCGGCGGTGGAACGCGCCCGGGCGGCGGGGCTGACCTAGGGAGCCGGAGGTGTGACCTGTGTCACGCCTTCACTGAGGCCTGGCGCACGAGCTTCATGTACCGGTCCCAGTCCCAGTGTTCACCCGGGTCGGTGTGGTCCGTCCCCGGCACCTCCACGTGCCCGATGATGTGCTCGCGGTCCACGGGTATGTCGTAGCGCGCGCAGATCCGGGCCGTCAGCCGGGCCGAGGCCTCGTACATCTCGTCCGTGAAGTCCTCGGGCCGGTCCACGAAACCCTCGTGCTCGATGCCGACACTGCGCTCGTTGTAGTCGCGGTTGCCCGCGTGGTACGCCACGTCCAGCTCGCGGATCATCTGGGTGACCCGGCCGTTCTTGCCGACTATGTAGTGCGCGGCCGCCTGGTGGTCCGGGTCCTGGAAGGCCTTCACCGCGCTGTCGAAGCTGCCCTGGGTGACATGGACGACCACCATGTCTATGCCGTAGTCGTCGGGCCGGTCCGCGCGCCGCCAGTTGGCGTCCGAGGCCGCGACCCAGCGTGCTCCGGTGTAGTCGACCTCGCCCGCCTTGCGCGGCTTCTCCACGCCGGGCGTGCGCCACCACAGGCGCGCCAGCTCGTCCCGGGCCAGCACACCGGTGCCCACCGCGGCGGCCGCCCCGCCGATCAGCAGGGCGCGGCGCCCGATCCGCCGGTCGCCGTCCTTGGATGCCTCGCTCGCCCCCATGTGATCGTCAACGGATACTCGTGGGCTCCGGTTCCCGCGCCCCCGTACCCTGGAGGAGTTATGACTCACTCCACGCAGCGCCCCCTCCGCGTCCTCGCCGCCATGTCCGGCGGCGTGGACTCCGCCGTCGCCGCCGCCCGTGCCGCGGAAGCCGGCCATGACGTGACCGGTGTCCACCTCGCCCTCTCGGCGAATCCCCAATCGTTCCGCACGGGCGCGCGTGGCTGTTGCACCATCGAGGACTCCCGCGACGCCCGCCGCGCCGCGGACGTCATCGGCATCCCGTTCTACGTCTGGGACCTCGCCGACCGCTTCCGCGAGGACGTGGTCGAGGACTTCGTCGCCGAGTACGAGGCGGGGCGCACCCCGAACCCGTGCCTGCGCTGCAACGAGAAGATCAAGTTCGCCGCCCTGCTCGACAAGGCGCTCGCGCTGGGCTTCGACGCGGTCTGCACGGGCCACTACGCCCAGGTGATCGTCCGTCAGGACGGCTCGCGCGAGCTGCACCGCGCCTCCGACATGGCGAAGGACCAGTCGTACGTCCTCGGCGTCCTCGACGAGAAGCAGCTCGCCCACGCGCTCTTCCCGCTCGGCGACACGGTCACGACGAAGGACGAGATCCGCGCGGAGGCCGAGCGCCGCGGCCTCGCGGTCGCCAAGAAGCCCGACTCCCACGACATCTGCTTCATCGCCGACGGCGACACCCAGGGCTTCCTGGCCAACCGCCTCGGCAAGGCGGAGGGCGACATCGTCGACGAGTCGGGCGCGAAGATCGGCACCCACGAGGGCGCGTACGGCTTCACCATCGGCCAGCGCAAGGGGCTGCGCATCGGCACCCCGGCCGCCGACGGCAAGCCGCGCTACGTCCTGGACATCTCCCCGGTGAACAACACCGTGACGGTCGGCCCGGCCGCCGCCCTGGACGTCGACGCGCTGACGGCGATCAAGCCCCGCTGGTGCGGCACCGCCCCCACCGGCCCCGGCACCTACACCGCCCAGCTCCGCGCGCACGGCGGCGAGACGCAGGTGACCGCGGAGCTGGTGGACGGCGAGTTGCGGGTGTCGTTCACCGAGCCCGTCCGCGGCGTGGCCCCCGGCCAGGCGATCGTGCTGTACGACGACACGCGCGTGGTCGGCTCGGCGACGATCGCGACGACCACGCGCGCGAGGTCGGGCGCTACGGCGTGAAGTAGTCGGCCAGCACCGGAGCCAGGGCGTCCGGGTCCACCATGTGGGTCTGGCCCGCCAGATTCCGGTACGACCCCTCCGGCACCGCCTCCGCGACCGCCCGGGTGGCCTCCTGGAGCCACTCGGGGCTCGCACCTCCCGCGACCGCCAGGACGGGGACGGTGATCGAGGCCAGCTGGTCCCGGGGCACCAGACCGTCGCCGAGGACGGCATTGTCGTAGGCCAGACTCGGTGCGACGGCCTCCATGCCGGGCCACATGGGGGACCGGCGGGCGCCCTGGATCATCTCGTCGGGCGTCTCGACGAGCCGGAGGAACAGCTCGACCGCGTCCCCGCGCCGGCCCTGAGCCAGGGCGACGGTCAGGTTCTCGGTGTACTCGGCCCGCCGCTTCGCACCGTCCTCGGAGAAGTCCGCGAACGGCGTCTCGTACACGGCGACCCGGCGCACCGGCAGCCCGCTCGCCGCCGCCCGGAGCACCAGCGCGCCGCCCGAGGAGATCCCGTACAGACACGCCTCGCCGCCCGCCGCGTCGATCAGTGCGGCGAGGTCCTCGACCTCACGCTCCACCGCGTACGGCGCCGTGTCACCGCTCTCGCCACGGCCCCGGCGGTCGTACACGAGGACCGTGAACCGGTCCGACAGCGGCACGGCCAGCGGAGCCACCGTGCCGCCCGTCGACATCGCCCCGCTCACGAGGATCACGGCGGGGCCCTGCCCGGTGCTTTCGTAGGCGAGGGGTGTGCCGTCGCGGGAAAGAATCTTCTTGTCCATGCCGGTGAAGACTGCCACCGGCCGCCGGACTAATCGGTGACATCCACCTCGTAGAAGCAGAGGTGGTCCTTGATCTCGGCCACGCCCGGCTTCGGATCGGGGTAGGCCCAGACCAGGTCCGCCGCGTCCGGCAGCGACCAGTACGAGGCCGTCCCCTTGAAGGGGCAGACGGTATGGGTGTCGGACGGGGTCAGCAGGTCCAGGCGTACGTCCTCGGCGGGGATGTAGTAGCGCACCGGAGAGCCCGTCTCGCGCAGGACGAGGGGCCGGTCGGTCTCCGCGAGGACCTGGTCGCCGTGGACGACACGGACGTGTGCGGTGCCCTTCTCGACGGTGATGCGGTGGCCTTGGGACACGGTGGGGCCTCCTTGGGGTAGCCGTATGTGGAAGATGCAGCGCGCGCCGGCCCCGAGTTCTTCCCGAGGAGGTCCTCATGGGAGCCGCAGATCCGTCCGGAGACCGCCAGAACGTCGTCCACCGGGTCCGTCACGCCCTGCGGCACCCCGGGCACATCGCGTACCACCGCGCGGTGACGGCCGACGACACGGACCGCAGCCCCGAGGCGGAGGCGGGGCACGACCTGTCGCGCGAACACTGGGCACAGCTCGGCCGGATGCAGTTCGACTATCTGCTGGCCCACGGCCTGCGCCCGGAGCACCACGTGCTCGAGATCGGCTGCGGGAACCTCCGCGCGGGACGCCTGTTGATCGACCACCTGGACACCGGCCACTACTACGGCATCGACATCTCCCCGGCCATCCTGCTCGCCGCCCAGGGCACCCTCGTACGCGAGGGTCTGCAGGCCAAACTGCCGCACCTGACGCTCGTCGGTGACCTGACCTTCGGCTTCCTGCCCGAGGGGCACTTCGACGTCGTCCACGCGCACAGCGTCTTCTCGCACTCGCCCCGGCAGGTAGTCGAGCAGTGCCTCGCGCATGTGGGGCGCCTCCTGGCGCCCGGCGGCCACTTCGACTTCACCTTCAACCGCACCGAGGGCCGCGAACACCAGCTGCCGCACGAGGACTTCTCCTACCGGACGCGGACCCTGACCACGATCGCCGCACGCCACGGCCTGAAGGCCCGTTTCATGGACGACTGGGAGCGGTTGCCGTACCGGCAGTCGAAGATCCGCGTCACCCTGATGTCGGACCGGCCCCGTACCGTGGGCCCATGAACATCTGCGTCTTCCTCTCCGCCGCCGATCTCGACGAGCGCTACACCCGCCCCGCGCGGGAGTTCGCGGAGCTGCTCGGCAAGGGCGGCCACACCCTGGTGTGGGGTGGTTCGGACGTCGGGCTGATGAAGGTGGTCGCGGACGGGGTGCACGAGTCGGGCGGCCGGCTCGTCGGTGTCTCGGTCGAGTTCCTGTCCGCCAAGGTCCGTCCCGGGGTCGACGAGATGGTGATCGCGAAGGATCTCGCCGAGCGCAAGAAGCTGCTCCTGGAGAAGGCCGACGCTGTGGTGATCATGGTGGGCGGCACGGGCACGCTGGACGAGGCGACGGAGATCCTGGAGCTGAAGAAGCACGGCCACACCGACAAGCCGGTGGTCCTGCTGAACACCGCGGGCTTCTACGACGGACTCAAGGAGCAGTTCCGGCGCATGGACGACGAGGGCTTCCTGCCGCGTCCACTGACCGACCTGGTGTTCTTCGCGGAGGAGCCGGTGGGGGCGCTGGCGTACCTGGAGGAGAGCCAGGGCATCGGGTGACCCCCGGGTGATGCGAGCATGGCGGCATGGCTACACATGTGATCACCGGGGCGGGCTCCGGCATCGGCGCGGCGGTGGCCCGCCGTCTGCACGCGCGCGGAGACGAACTCGTGCTCCACGCGCGCGACGCGGGCCGTGCGAAGGAGCTGGCGGCGGAGTTCCCCGGGTCGAGGACACTCGTCGGTGACCTGTCCGACCCGGACAAGCTGTCCTGGGCCTTCTCCCACCAGACGCTCCCCGACCGGATCGACTCCCTGCTGCACATCGCGGGCGTGGTCGACCTCGGTCCGGTCGGCGACCTGACCCCCAAGTCCTGGCGTCACCAGCTCAACGTCAACCTGATCTCCCCGGCCGAGCTGACCCGCCACCTCCTGCCCCAACTCCGCACCGCGCGCGGGCACGTGGTGTTCGTCAACTCGGGCGCGGGCCTGCGGGCGAGCGCGGAGTGGTCGGCGTACGCCGCCTCCAAGCACGGACTGAAGGCCCTGGCGGACTCCCTGCGCGCGGAGGAGCACGGCAGCGGCGTCCGCGTCACCTCCGTGTATCCGGGCCGCACGGCGAGCCCCATGCAGGCCAAGGTCCACCAGCAGGAGGGCAAGGAGTACGACCCCTCGGCGTGGATCGACCCCGAGTCGGTCGCCACGACGATCCTGACGGCGATCGACCTGCCCAGGGACGCGGAGATCAACGACCTGACGGTGAGGCCGGGACGATGACCGCGTTCGCTTTCGCTCCCGCCACCGGCGTGGGCTCCCTGCCCGGCGGCGACGCCAGGGAGGCCGCCAGGACGGCCACCGGTTCCTTCGAGGACTTCCCGTTCCTGCCCGAGCTCCCCGCGCGCGGACCCGGCGCGGACATGATCGGGCGGACCGCCGGGATGCTCGTCGAGGTGTACGCGCGCGTCGAGCCCAGCGGGTGGCGGATCGGGGACCGGCCGGGCCGGGACACCAAGCGCGCCCGGTCCTGGCTCAATGAGGACCTCGACGCCCTGGAGGAGTTCACCCAGGGCTACGAGGGCCCGCTCAAGGTGCAGGCCGTCGGCCCCTGGACCCTCGCCGCCGCGCTGGAGCTGAGGAACGGCGAATCCGCCCTGGGCGACCCCGGAGCCTGCCGGGACCTGGCCGTTTCGCTCGCCGAGGGACTGCGCGAGCACCTCGCCGAAGTGCACCGCCGCATCCCCGGCGCCCAGCTCGTCCTCCAGCTCGACGAGCCCTCCCTGATGGCCGTGCTCCGCGGGCACGTCAAGACCGCCAGCGGCTACCGCACCCACCGCGCCGTCGACCGGCAGGTCGTCGAGTCGACCCTCCGCGATGTCGTCGGGGTTCACGCGGACGGTCCCGTCGTGGTCCACTCGTGCGCACCGGACGTCCCGTTCGCCCTCCTGCGCCGGGCCGGTGCGGCGGCGATCTCCTTCGACTTCGGTCTTCTCACCGAGCGTGACGACGACGCGATCGGTGAGGCGGTGGAGGACGGCGCCCGGCTCTTCGCCGGTGTCGTACCCGGCACGGACACGGCATTGTCGGACCCTGCCGGTAGCGTCATGGGTGTCAGGACGCTGTGGCGCAGGTTGGGGCTGCATCCGGGGCTTCTCGCGGAGGCGGTCACGGTCACTCCGGCGTGCGGGCTCGCGGGGGCCTCCCCGAGTTACGCGCGTGCGGCTCTCGCCCACTGTGCCCAGGCGGCGAGGTCCCTCGCGGACAACCCAGAGTAACGGGAGGACAACACGGTGGCCGGCGACAAGCAAGCGGAGACGACGGTGCCCGCCGAGGCGCGGGAGCAGCACGCGAAGCTCGCTGAGCAGATCGAGGAGCACCGCTTCCGGTACTACGTGCAGGACGCTCCGGTCGTCAGCGACGCGGAGTTCGACCAGCTCCTGCGCTCGCTCGAGGCGCTGGAGGAGGAGTACGGCGAGCTGCGGACACCGGACTCGCCGACGCAGAAGGTCGCCGTCGAGTTCGAGACCGACCTCGCCAAGGTCGAGCACCGCGAACGCATGCTCTCGCTCGACAACGTCTTCGACGACGCGGGGCTCGCCGCGTGGGCCGAGCGCGTCCACAAGGACGTCGGCACCTCGGACCACCACTTCCTGTGCGAGCTCAAGATCGACGGCCTGGCGGTGAACCTGACCTACGAGAACGGCAGGCTCACCCGCGCGGCCACGCGGGGTACCGGGCGGATCGGTGAGGACATCACGCCCAATGTGATGACGATCGCCGAGATCCCGCACCGGCTGAAGGGCGACCGGGTGCCGAGCCTCGTCGAGATCCGCGGCGAGGTCTACTTCCCGATGGAGGCCTTCGAGGGCCTCAACGCCCGTCGCGTGGCGGCCGGTGAGAAGCCGTACGCCAACCCCCGCAACTCCGCCTCGGGTTCGCTGCGGCAGAAGGACCCGAAGGTCACGGCGACCCTGCCCCTGCACATGGTCGTCCACGGCATCGGCGCGCTGGAGGGCTTCGACGGCATGACCCGGCTGTCCCAGGCCTACGACCTGCTCAAGGAATGGGGCCTGCCCACCGCCGAGCACAACAGGGTGGTCGACGACCTCGACGGGGTACGGGAGTTCATCGCGTACTTCGGCGAGCACCGGCACTCGGTGGCGCACGAGATCGACGGCGCGGTCGTCAAGCTGGACGAGATCCCGCTCCAGGGACGCCTCGGCTCCACCTCGCGCGCGCCGCGCTGGGCGATCGCCTACAAATACGCGCCCGAAGAGGTCAACACCAAGCTCATCAACATCCGTGTGGGCGTGGGCCGTACGGGCCGGGTCACGCCCTACGCCCAGGTCGAACCGGTCACGGTCGCGGGCTCGGAGGTCGAGTTCGCCACCCTGCACAACCAGGACGTCGTCAAGGCGAAGGGGGTGCTGATCGGTGACACCGTGGTGATCCGCAAGGCCGGTGACGTCATCCCGGAGATCCTCGGGCCGGTCGCGGACCTGCGTGACGGCAGTGAGCGCGAGTTCGTGATGCCGGCCGAGTGCCCGGAGTGCGGGACGGCGCTCAGGCCCATGAAGGAGGGCGACGTCGATCTGCGCTGCCCCAACGCCGAGGGCTGCCGGGCCCAGTTGCGGGAGCGCCTGTTCTACCTCGCGGGCCGCAAGTCGCTGGACATCGAGCACTTCGGGTATGTGGCCGCCGCGGCCCTGACCGATCCGCTGGAGCCCTCCGATCCGCCGCTCACCGACGAGGGCGACCTCTTCGACCTCACCATCGAGCAGTTGCTCCCCATCAAGGCGTACGTCCTCGACCAGGACAGCGGTCTGCCCAAGCGTGACCCGAAGACCGGCGAGGAGAAGATCGCCACGGTCTTCGCCAACCAGCAGGGCGAGCCGAAGAAGAACGCGGTGGCCATGCTGGAGAACATCGCCGCGGCCAAGGAGCGCCCCCTGGCCCGTGTCCTCACCGGCCTCTCGATCCGCCACGTCGGCCCGGTCGCCGCCCAGGCGCTGGCCCGTGAGTTCCGCTCGATCGAGCGGATCGAGCAGGCGACGGAGCAGGAGCTGGCCGCCACCGACGGCGTCGGCGGGATCATCGCGAAGTCGCTCAAGGAGTGGTTCGCCGAGGAGTGGCACCAGGAGATCCTCCGCAAGTGGCGGGCCGCCGGCGTCCGCCTGGAGGAGGAGAGCTCCGGCGAGGACGAGGGCCCCCGCCCCCTCGAAGGCCTCACCGTTGTGGTGACCGGCACCCTGGACCGCTTCACCCGTGATGGTGCCAAGGAGGCATTGCAAACTCGGGGTGCGAAAGTGACCGGTTCTGTTTCGAAGAAGACGTCTTTCGTCGTTGTGGGTGACAATCCAGGTTCGAAGTACGACAAGGCGATGCAGCTCAAGGTGCCCGTCCTGAACGAGGACGGCTTCGACGTCCTGCTGGAACAGGGCCCCGAGGCGGCCGCCGAAGTCGCGCTTCCGACCGAGGAGTAGGCGCGCAGCGGGCGAGGAGCAGGACGGAGCAGCGGTTGAAGGCCACCCGATCGGCGCATACCAGATGCATACGGGTGGCCGGGGCGCATTCGGGCAACCGTCGGCGACCGTTGCCCGTGGAAGCCTTCTGCGGCCTACTGTTGAGAGGTGCGCCTGCCGTGCCCAGCTGCGGTCGGGGCATCCCCTTGCTCCTCCAGAGCAGGGGGAAGGGCTTTCCAACGCGGCGCCGTCGAAGGTTTGTCGGGCAACGGGCCGCGTGGCGTGGGCACCGCCGGCTGTGAGAGGGACGGGAATGGAACCGACCGAGAGCGCCGCCCCGGACTCACGGCTGCGCCGGATGACGGGCGCCTGGCAGGCGAGCCGGCGGTCGACGCGGTCCGCACCCCGTCCGGGCGAGGAGACGCGCGCCCTCGGACCGTACTCCGCCTCGGCAGCCGGACGTAGCCCCGTACAGCCCACCGAACACACCCCTGGACTGCCGGGCTCCGGGTCCGAGCGGCATCTGTCCTGGCCCGCGCTGCCCACCGGAGTCGTCGCGGCGGCCGGGTTCGTGCTCGGCGCCGGCTTCTACCGGGCCTTCACCGAAGGCCACGCGCTCTTCCCGTCCGGCACCGTCGGCTGGTCCCTGGCCCTGCTGAGCGGCATCATCGTCGGCCACCTGGTCGCGCTCGGCCGCGCCCGCTGGTGGGGCGGCACCGGCTCGGGCGCCGCCCTCACCCTCGCCGTGCTGCTGCTGTACGGCTGGGTGCCCGCCGGGATGGTCAGCCTCACCGTCGTCGTCCTGGTCGGCATAGCCAGGCGCAACCGCTGGCGACAGGGCGTCCTGCACGGCGCGGTGGACATCCTCGGCATCGGCGCCGGCGCCCTGGTGCTGGCCGCGTTCGGACGCGTTCCGTCCGTCGAGACCCCCTGGAACCCCGACACCTGGACCTTCTACACCGCCCCCGGGGTGGTCCTCGTGGCGGCCGCCTACCTCGCGGTCACCCGCACCCTGCTGTGGTACCTGCACGCCCCGCGCACCGGCGGACTGCCCACCGTGGCCCGCACCGCCCTCGTCAGACAGGGCCTGGTCGCGGTCGCGCTGCTCGGTATCGCACCGCTGGTCTGCGTCGTCGCCGTCGCCAAACCGGTGCTGCTGCCGCTCTTCTCGATCCCGCTCATCGCCCTCGACTCCACCCTGTGGATAGCCAGGGCCCGGGCGGAGGAGCAGCTGCGCGACCCGCTGACCGGGCTCCCCAACCGGCAATGGCTCCTCGAACGGATCTGGACCGCCCTGGACGACGCCGAACGCATCGGCGCCCGGGCCGCCCTGATGCTCATCGACCTCGACCGCTTCCGGTCGGTCAACGACACCCTGGGCCACCTGGCCGGTGACCGGCTGCTCCTGCAGATAGCCGACCGGCTGCAGGCGGCCCTGCCGCGCGGAGCGGAGGCCGCACGGCTCGGCGGTGACGAGTTCGCCGTCTTACTGCCCGTCGCCGACTCCACGACGTCCGCGACCCGGGTCGCCCGCAACCTCGTCGCGGCCCTCAGCTCCCCCCTCGACCTCGACGGGCTCACCCTCGTCCTGGAGGCCAGCGCCGGAGTCGCCGTCTTCCCCGACCACGCCCTGGACGCCGAGGGGCTGCTGCGCCGGGCGGACGTGGCGATGTACCAGGCGAAGCGGGACCGTACCGGCGTCGAGGTCTACGAGTCCAAGCGGGACTCCAACACCCCCGACCGGCTCGGACTGCTGGGCGATCTGCGCCGGGCCCTGGACGCGCACGAGGTCCAGCTGCACTACCAGCCCAAGGTCCGCTTCGACGGACAGGTGGCGGGCCTGGAGGCCCTCGTCCGGTGGGTGCACCCGGAGCGCGGGAAGGTGCCGCCGGACGAGTTCATCGCCATCGCCGAGTCGTCGGGGCTGATGCCGCACCTCACGGAGTACGTCCTGGACACCGCGCTCGCCCAGGTGGCCCGGTGGCGCGCCCAGGGCCTGTACGTGCCCGTCGCGGTCAACGTCTCCCCGCGCGACGTCCACACCCCCGGCTTCGCCGGCTCCGTCGCCGCCCGGCTGGCCCGGCACGGCGTCCCCGCGGGCTCGCTCCAGCTGGAGATCACCGAGCACGTGCTGCTGGAGGACCCGCAGCGCGCCGCCGACACCCTCGCGGGGCTGACCGGGCACGGCGTGAAGATGTCGCTGGACGACTTCGGCACGGGCTACTCGTCGCTGGTGCATCTGCGTCGGCTGCCGGTCAGCGAGCTGAAGATCGACCGCTCCTTCGTGGCGCGGCTGGCGATCGACACCGAGGACGCCGAGATCGTGCGGTGCACGGTGGACCTGGCTCACTCGCTGGGCCTCCTGGTGGTCGCCGAGGGCGTCGAGGACGACGAGACCTGGGAGCGGCTGCGGGACCTGGGCTGCGACGCCGTCCAGGGGTGGCTGGTCGCGGCGGCGATGCCGGCCGAGGAGGCCACCGCCTGGCTGCTGGCCCGGGGTTCACGCGGATGGCAGCGCCCGCGGGCGGCCCTGCCGGCGGCTGCCGCCGACGAGTAGCCAGGCGCTCTCCGCCCCCGCCGCCCTTACCCGTTCCCCTCCCCAGGGGCTGCCGCCCCTCCGGCGTTCGAGGAGCGGGGGTCCAGGAGGCTCCGCCCCCTGGACCCCCGCTCCTCGAACGCCGGAGGGGCTGAATTCACCGACGCCGACCGGGGGCGAGGAAACCGTTTCACGGGCACAGGGCGCCGCCCCATAGGATTGGCCCCAAACCACACACTCCCACCCAGAGGATCGCTGCATGCCTGGCATCACGCGCGAGGAGGTCGCCCACCTCGCACGGCTGGCGCGTCTGGAGCTGAAGCCCGAAGAGCTCGAGCACTTCGCGGGACAGCTGGACGACATCATCGGCGCGGTCGCACGCGTCAGCGAGGTCGCCGACCAAGACGTACCGCCGACCTCGCACCCGCTCCCGCTGACGAACGTCATGCGGGCGGACGAGGTCCGTCCGTCGCTCACCCCCGAGCAGGCGCTCTCCGGCGCCCCGGCCCAGGAGCAGCAGCGTTTCAAGGTGCCGCAGATCCTGGGGGAGGACTAACCGCCATGACGGACAACGTCAACATCATCAAGCTCACCGCCGCCGAGACCGCCGCGAAGATCGCCTCCGGCGAGCTCACCGCGGTCGAGGTGACCGAGGCCCACCTGGCCCGTATCGAGGCCGTCGACGAGAAGGTGCACGCCTTCCTGCACGTCGACCGCGAGGGCGCGCTGGCCCAGGCCCGTGCCGTCGACGAGAAGCGCGCCAAGGGCGAGAAGCTCGGCCCGCTGGCCGGCGTCCCGCTCGCGCTGAAGGACATCTTCACCACCGAGGGCATTCCGACGACCGTCGGTTCGAAGATCCTCGAGGGCTGGATCCCGCCGTACGACGCCACTCTCACCAAGCGGCTCAAGGCCGCGGACGTCGTCATCCTCGGCAAGACCAACATGGACGAGTTCGCCATGGGGTCCTCCACCGAGAACAGCGCCTACGGCCCGACCGGCAACCCCTGGGACCTCACCAGGATCCCCGGCGGCTCCGGCGGCGGCTCCTCCGCCGCGCTGGCCGCGCACATGGCGCCCCTCGCCATCGGCACCGACACCGGCGGCTCCATCCGCCAGCCGGCCTCCGTCACCGGCACGGTCGGCGTGAAGCCCACGTACGGGGCCGTGTCCCGCTACGGCATGGTCGCGTTCTCGTCCTCCCTCGACCAGGGCGGCCCCTGCGCCCGTACGGTCCTGGACGCGGCGCTGCTGCACGAGGTCATCGCCGGGCACGACCCGCTCGACTCCACCTCCATCGACGCCCCGGTCCCGCCGGTCGTCGAGGCCGCCCGCAACGGCAGCGTCGAGGGCATGCGCGTCGGCGTCGTCAAGCAGTTCCGCGGCGAGGGCTACCAGGCCGGTGTCATCCAGCGGTTCGACGAGTCCGTCGCGCTGCTGAAGGACCTGGGCGCCGAGATCGTCGAGCTGGACTGCCCGTCCTTCGACCTCGCGCTGTCGGCGTACTACCTGATCGCGCCGTCCGAGTGCTCGTCCAACCTCGCCCGCTTCGACGGCCTGCGCTACGGCCTGCGGGTCGGCGACGACGGCACCCACTCGGCCGAGGAGGTCACCTCCCTCACCCGTGAGGCGGGCTTCGGCCCCGAGGTGAAGCGGCGCATCATGCTCGGCACCTACGCGCTCAGCTCCGGCTACTACGACGCGTACTACGGCAGCGCCCAGAAGGTCCGCACGCTCATCACGCGCGACTTCGAGAAGGCCTTCGAGCAGGTCGACGTCATCGTCTCGCCGACGACGCCCACCACCGCCTTCCCGATCGGCGAGCGTGCCGACGACCCGATGGCGATGTACCTCGCGGACCTGTGCACCATCCCGACCAACCTGGCGGGCAACGCGGCCATGTCGCTGCCCTGCGGGCTCGCCCCGGAGGACAACCTCCCGGTCGGTCTGCAGATCATCGCCCCGGCGCTGAAGGACGACCGTCTTTACAAGGTCGGCGCCGCCGTCGAGGCCGCCTTCGTGGAAAAGTGGGGGCATCCGCTTCTCGAGGAGGCTCCGTCGCTGTGAGCGCACTGACCAAGGCCAAGGGCTTCAAGAAGTCCAAGTCCGGCACGTACCTGTCCATCGCCGGGACCGCGTTCGGCGCGATCGGCGTCGCCAAGCGGCTCAAGAAGGCCCGCGCCGACAAGGACACCCTGGTCCTCATCGACGCCACCGTGTCCGCCGTCGCCATCGTCACCGGCCTCGCCATCCTCTACCGCGAGCTGAAGCGGCTGGGCGACGACGACGTCCTGCTGGGCTGAGAGGGAAGTTTCACCGTGACCACCACGACCGACCTGGAGTCGTACGAGGACGCACTCGCGTCGTACGACCCCGTCATGGGCCTCGAGGTCCATGTCGAACTCGGCACCAAGACCAAGATGTTCTGCGGCTGTTCGACCGAACTCGGTCAGGACGCCAACACGCAGACCTGCCCCGTCTGCCTCGGCCTGCCCGGCGCGCTCCCGGTCGTCAACGCGACCGGAGTCGAGTCGGCGATCAGGATCGGTCTCGCGCTGAACTGCGAGATCGCCGAGTGGTGCCGCTTCGCCCGGAAGAACTACTTCTATCCGGACATGCCGAAGAACTTCCAGACCTCCCAGTACGACGAGCCGATCGCCTTCAACGGCTACCTCGACGTCCAGCTGGAGGACGGCGAGACCTTCCGTGTGGAGATCGAGCGCGCCCACATGGAGGAGGACACCGGCAAGTCGCTGCACGTCGGCGGTGCCACCGGCCGCATCCACGGCGCGTCCCACTCGCTGCTGGACTACAACCGGGCCGGCATCCCCCTCATCGAGATCGTCACCAAGCCGATCGAGGGCGCCGGCGAGCGTGCTCCCGAGGTCGCGAAGGCGTACGTCGCCGAGCTGCGCGAGCTCATCAAGGCGCTCGGTGTCTCCGAGGCCCGTATGGAGCAGGGGCAGATGCGCTGCGACGTGAACCTGTCGCTGCGCCCGCACGGCCGCGAGAAGTTCGGCACCCGCAGCGAGACCAAGAACGTCAACTCGCTGCGTTCCGTGGAGCGCGCCGCCCGCTTCGAGATCCAGCGGCATGCCGCCGTACTCAACAGCGGCGGGACGATCATCCAGGAGACCCGGCACTTCCACGAGGACACCGGGTCGACGACCTCGGGCCGCGTGAAGGAGGAGGCCGAGGACTACCGGTACTTCCCCGAGCCGGACCTCGTTCCGGTGGCCCCCTCGCGCGAGTGGGTCGAGGAGATCCGCGCCGGTCTGCCCGAACTGCCGCTGGCCCGCCGCAACCGCCTCGTCGCGGAGTGGGGCATCTCGGCGCTGGACATGCAGGCGATCCTCAACGCCGGTGCGCTGGACCCGATCGTCGCCACGATCGACGCCGGCGCGGACGCGGCCTCCGCCCGCAAGTGGTGGATGGGCGAACTCGCCCGCAGCGCCAACGAGTCGGGCACGTCGCTGGACGAGCTGGCCATCACCCCGGCGCAGGTCGCCCGGGTCACCGAGCTCGTCGCCAAGGGTGACCTCAACGACAAGCTGGCCCGTCAGGTCATCGAAGGCGTCCTCGCGGGCGAAGGCACCCCGGACGAGGTCGTCGACAAGCGCGGTCTGAAGGTCGTCTCCGACGAGGGTGCGCTGACCACCGCCGTCGAGGAGGCCATCGCCGGCAACCCGGGCATCGCCGACAAGATCCGCGGCGGCAAGGTCGCCGCCGCCGGCGCCCTGGTCGGCGCGGTCATGAAGGCGACCCGCGGTCAGGCCGACGCGGCCCGCGTCAAGGAACTGATCCTGGAGAAGCTGGGCGTCAGCGAGGGCTGAGGCAGGCGTGGGCGGGGCCCCGGAGGCATGACCTCCGGGGCCCCGCTGTCACTTACGGCGTCCCACGACCCGCGCGAAACCGAGCACATGCTCGACGTCGGCGTGCATCAGGTCGACCGACCAGCGCGCCATGTCCGCCATGAACTCGCTGGAGCTCTCCTCGGCGCACACCTCGCTCCACAGCAGCCAGTCGCGCCAGCCGTCCTCCAGCCAGTCGGCCGTCTCGACCGTCACGGCCCCGCCGCGCGTCCACAGCCGCCGCCACCAGGCGGGGGAGTGGAAGGCCCAGAACCCGGGGTCCTTCTCCCAGTACTCCGTCAGATGCGCCGGAGGGTCGTCGCCCTCCAACTCCTCCCGAAGCGCCGGTACGACGACCCCGATCCGCCCGCCGGGCTTCAACAGCCGCGCCAGCGTGGGCAGATACAGGTCGTTCGTGCCGAAGTACTGATACGCGTCGACGGAGACGATCGCGTCGAACGTGCCCTCGCCGAACGGCAGGTCGTGCGCCTCGGCGTACACCGGCAGCACACGGTCGCCGACACCCGCCTCGGCGACGCGTACGGCGTTCTCGTCGGCCCCGACCCACAGGTCGGCGGCGGTGACCTGGACGTCGTACTCCTTGGCGAGGAACACGGAGGTCATGGCGCGGCCGCAGCCCAGGTCGAGGACGCGGGCGCCGGGGCGCAGCCGGTCCAGGCCCAGCGCGGGCGCCAGCCACTCCAGCAGCCACAGCGCGTTGGGGCCCATCTGGTTCTCGATGACCCAGCGGACGTCGTAGCCGTTGCTGCGCGGATAGCGGCTCTGGGTCAGCCGCCGGACGAGGTCCTCACTCGAGGCACTCGGGGTGATGTCTGACATCGGTGAACGGGCTCCTTGAGTCCTTCGTAGGGAAGAGATGTGCAGAGGAGCTCGGTCGGACCTTCAAAAAATCAACCTGCTTCGGTCGGCGGCGGAAAGCCGGAGACGGCGGACGGCGGGACCGTAGCAGGGGGCGAGGCCGTCCGGCACCCGATTTCCCAGGGGGACGCGCTACGCTCGCCCGCCATGAACGGACGCGGTGATTCCGAGATACCGGAGGAGTACGCGGACCCGGCCGAGGACGCGCGGCGGGCCCGCTGGGCGGCTCTTGCCACCGGGGCCGTGCTGACGCTCGCGGGCATGGCGGCCTCGGCGCTCCGCTTCACGGGATCCGTCCCGGCGCTCGTCCCGGCCGCCTACGCCACCGGGGCCGCGGTCTGTGCGCTCGCGTCGGTGCTGGGTTCCCGGGGACGCACCCGCAGGGCGCTGTGGCTGCTGATCGTCGGCGTGATGGTGATGGCGCTGGGCGACCAGTTCGACTGAGGTGACAGAGAGGCCGTTACTGTCCTGTGATCTGCCTCCCACTCCTGTGAATAAAAGCACGAATGCGGTAAACGATCATTTCTGGCTGCAAGAGTGGTCTCCGCATTGCTCATGCGTTCTTTGCGGGCTGTTCTTCTCATCGACGACTGTTCCCGGTCAAAGATCCATAAATCCACCCGGGAGCACGTTTCGTGGCAGCCCTCGCACGCTGGTGTGTCCAGCGCCGCCTCGTCGCCGTTCTGCTGTGGCTCCTCGCCTTCGGCGGGGTGACCGCGGCGGCCGTGGCCACCGGCTCGGCGTACTCGAATGACTACGAGGTCCCCGGCACCGAGTCGGGCCGCGCCACCCAACTGCTGCGCGAAGGCTTCCCGGAGCTCGGCGGGGACAGCGACACCGTCGTCTGGCACACCGCGTCCGGCACGGTCCGTGCCTCCGCCGTCGAACAGACCATGACCCGGACCCTCGACGAGATCGCCGATCTGCCCGCAGTGGCCGCCGTCGTCAGTCCGTACGACGAGCAGGGCGCCACCCAGATCAGCGAGAACGGCCGGACCGCGTACGCCACGGTCACCTTCGACGACCGGGCCGAGGACATCGACGAGGGCCAGGCACAGGCCGTCGTCGACACCGCCGAGAAGGCGCGCAGCGACGGGCTCCAGGTGGAGCTGGGCGGCAGCGCCATCGCCCTCACCGAGTCCTCGGGCGGACATCTCGCCGAGGCCGTCGGCGTGCTCGTCGCCGCGCTCGTGCTGTTCCTCGCCTTCGGCTCGCTCGCCGCCTCACTGCTGCCCATCGCCACCGCGCTGGTCAGCGTCGGCACGGCCTACGCCGGGATCGTGCTGCTCGGGCACGCCATGACCGTCGCCGACTTCGCGCCCATGCTCGGCATGCTGATCGGGCTCGGCGTCGGCATCGACTACGCCCTGTTCATCGTGACCCGGCACCGGCGCGGACTGAAACGCGGACTGGGCGTCGCCGAGTCCATCACCAACGCCGTCGCGACCACCGGACGGGCCGTCGTCTTCGCGGGTGCCACGGTTTGCATCGCCCTGCTGGGCATGCTGATCCTCCGGCTGAGCTTCCTCAACGGCGTCGCGATAGCCGCCTCGCTCACCGTCGTCCTCACCGTCGCGGCCTCCGTCACCCTGCTGCCCGCCCTGCTCTCCTTCATCGGCATGCGCGCCCTGAGCCGCCGCGAGCGACGCCACCTGGACGAGCACGGCCCGCAGCCCGAGCTGCCGACCGGGCTCGCCGCGCGCTGGTCGGCGTTCGTGGAACGCCACCCCAAGCTGCTCGGCGCGGTCGCCCTCGCCGTCATGACCGTCCTGGCCCTGCCCACGCTGGGTCTGCACCTGGGCACCTCCGACCAGGGCAACAACCCGCAGGCGTCCACCACCCGCCAGGCCTACGACCTGCTCGCCGGCGGCTTCGGCCCCGGCGTCAACGGCCCGCTGACCCTGGTGACCCACGTCGACGGCGCCGAGGACAAGCTCCTCCTCGACAACCTCGACGCCACCATCCGCACCACCGAGGGCGTCGCCTCGGCGACTCCGGTGACCTACGACGCGGGCGGGGACACCGGGTACTTCACGATCGTCCCGGAGTCGTCCCCGCAGTCCCAGAAGACCAGCGACCTCGTCGACCGGCTGCGCACCGAGGTGCTGCCGCGCGCCGAGACCGGCACCTCGCTCGACATCCAGGTCGGCGGTGTGACGGCGTCGTACGACGACTTCGCCGAGGTGATCGTCGGCAAGCTGCCCCTGTTCGTCGGCGTCGTCATCGGCCTGGGCTGTCTGCTGCTCCTGCTCGCCTTCCGGTCCGTCGGCATCCCGCTGAAGGCGGCCGCGATGAACGTCGCCGCGGTCGCCGCCGCCTTCGGGATCGTCGTCGCGATCTTCCAGTGGGGCTGGGGGAGCGAGTTCCTGGGCCTCGGCCGGGCCGGGCCGATCGAGCCCTTCCTGCCGGTGATCATGGTGTCCGTCCTCTTCGGGCTCTCCATGGACTACCAGGTCTTCCTGGTCAGCCGGATGTACGAGGAGTGGCTGGAGACCGGCGACAACCGGCGGGCCGTCCGCGTCGGCCTCGCCGAGACCAGCCGGGTGATCAACTCCGCCGCGGTCATCATGATCTCGGTCTTCCTCGCCTTCGTCCTCAGCGGCGACCGCGTGATCGCCATGTTCGGCATCGCCCTCGCCGCCGCCGTCGCCCTCGACGCGTTCGTCCTGCGCACCCTGCTCGTCCCCGCCCTCATGCACCTGCTCGGCGGCGCCAACTGGTGGCTGCCGGGCTGGCTGGACCGCCGGATGCCCCGCATCAGCATCGAGCCGCCCGAGTGCCGGGCCGCCCATGCGAGGCTGGACGGCGTCGTGGCGGAGCTGGAGAAGGAGCGGGACATCGATGTACGCGATATCGCTGGGTGACGGCGCCGAACTGCGTCCGCTGGAGCCGTGGCACGCGGAGGAGTTCCTGGCGAACCTGGACCGCGGCAGGGAGTTCATCGGGGAGTTCATCCCCTTCGGCTCCCACGTGGTGGACGTGGAGTCCGCGCGCGAGACGCTCCAGCGCTACGCCCGGATGCGTTCCGACGACACCGGCGGCTACCACGGCATCTGGCTCGACGGAAAGCTCGTCGGCGGAGTGCTCACCCTCAACTTCGACGCCGCTCAGGGCAACGCCGAGGTCGGGTGCTGGCTGGAGCCCGCCGCCACCGGGCGCGGGCTGATCACCCGGGCGATGCGGGTGCTCATCGACTGGGTGATCGAGGAGCGCGGCATCCACCGCGTCGAATGGATCGCCGCCGCCGGCAACACCAACAGCCTCAATGTCGCCCGGCGGCTGGGGATGACCCGCGACGGTGTCCACCGCCAGGCGCACCTCTATGGTGGGGTGCGGCACGATCTCGAGGTGTGGTCGGTGCTGGCGCCCGAGTGGCGTGAGGCACGCGCGCGTGCTGCTCACAACGATCATTAAGAAACCTCTCAGACTGCGTCCGTACGGTGCGAGGTATGGGAACCAAGACTGTTGACGAGACCGGGGCCGACACGGGCCCCGAGGCCAGGACCGACGAGGAGAAGGTGGACGTCACGAAGAGCGACGCCGTGGGCGCCGACGAGGTGACCGAGGTCGATGACGCCGAGGACGGCGACGAGTCCGAACTCCTCGAGGGCGCCGGCGAGGACGAGAAGGAGGGCCCGTCCGGCGTCGGCCAGGGTGCGGCCGCCGTCGTGTCCGCCGGGCTCGGTCTCGTCTCCCTCACCGGTGGCTGGATCGGTACGGTCGCCGCCGCCCGCGAGACCCTCGTGGGTCAGCTGGAGACGGCGTCGACCGCGACCGTCGCCACGCAGGTCAAGGAGGTCTACGGCGACGCCTGGCAGACCTCCGCCCTGTGGGCCGGCTTCTTCGCGCTCGCCGCGCTGATCGTGGGCGTCTTCGTACTGGCCCGGCCCGCCTTCGGGGCGCCCGGCAAGCCGCAGGCCCCGTGGATCAAGTCGGTCGGCTGGGCGGGTGTCTCGCTCGGGGTCATCGGCCTGCTCCTGGCCGTCCTCAAGTACACCGACGTCCTGCTCGGACTGCCGTCCACGAGCTGAATCACCGCAGGTCACCAAGGGGTCTTAGGCCGAGCGTAAGCACCTTACGCGGCGCCTGAGGCCCCTTGGGCACGTCTAAGGCCCCTACCGTGGCCGAAGATGCGGAACTCTCCCGATGTGGCGGACCCGCCTTGGAGACGAAGGTAAAGGCATCGCAGAAAGCGAAGCACGAAACCGACTCTCCCAAGGGGACACCATGTACGAGTACGAGCTCTCCCAGCTGCGCTCCGCCGACCTGCGCCGCCAGGCCCAGCAGGAGCGGCTGGCCCGCGAGGCGGTCCGCGGACGCCGCGCCGCCCGCCGCGAGGCAGCCGGCCACGAGACCGAGGGCGAGGTGCATACCGGGCTCTCCCGCCGGCTCCGCTTCCTGCGCACCGCGTGACCACGGGGGAGGGGGACGGCCGCCCGCCGACCGAGGCGGCCGTCCCCCCGCACGCCGGGGCACCAGCCGACCCCATGAGGGAGGCGGCGGGCACCCTCCCCGCGAAAACCGGTGCCGCGCTGTCGGACCCCCGTGCGATGCTCGGGCCCGTGGAGACCAGGTCCGTCAGTCCCGTGTTCGTCGGCCGCGCCGATGAACTGACCCACTTGAACGAGGCGCTCGCCCGTGCCGCCGCGGGCGAGCCACAGGCCTTGCTGATCGGCGGCGAGGCCGGTGTCGGCAAGACCCGGCTCGTCGAGGAGTTCGCCACCGCGGCCGGCGGACACGGCGCGGTCGTCGCACTCGGCGGCTGCGTCGAGATCGGCGCCGACGGGCTGCCCTTCGCCCCGTTCTCCACCGCCCTGCGCGCCCTGCGCCGCGAACTGCCGGACGAGATGGCCGCTGCGGCCACGGGCCAGGAGGAGGAACTGGCCCGGCTCCTGCCCGAACTGGGCGAAGCGCCCTCGGGACGCCACGACGAGCAGAGCATGGCCCGCCTCTTCGAACTCACCGCGCGCGTGCTGGAGCGCGTCGCCGCCGACCGCACGGTCGTCGTCGCCCTCGAAGACCTGCACTGGGCCGACGCCTCCACCCGCCACCTCCTCGCCTACCTCTTCCGCACCCTGCGCACCGGCCGCCTCGTCGTCCTCGCCACCTACCGCGCCGACGACATCCACCGCCGCCACCCGCTGCGCCCCCTGCTCGCCGAACTCGACCGGCTGCGCACCGTCCGCCGCCTCGAACTCGGCCGCTTCAACCGCACCGAGGTCGGCCGCCAGATCGCCGGCATCCTCGCCTCCGAACCCGACCCGGCCACCGTCGACGACATCTTCGAACGCTCCGACGGCAACGCCTTCTTCGTCGAGGAACTCGCCGTCGCCGCCCACGAGGGCTGCTGCGCCGGCCTTACCGACTCACTGCGCGACCTGCTCCTGGTCCGGGTCGAGGGACTGCCCGAGAGCACCCAGCGGGTCGCCCGGGTCGTCGCCGAGGGCGGCTCCACCGTCGAGTACCGGCTGCTCGCCGCCGTCGCCGGACTCGCCGAGGACGACCTCATCGAGGCGCTGCGGACCGCCGTGAACGCCAACATCCTCAGCGCCGCACCCGACGGCGACGGCTACCGCTTCCGCCACTCCCTGGTCCGCGAGGCCGTCAGCGACGACCTGCTGCCCGGCGAGCGCTCCCGCCTCAACCGCCGCTACGCCGAAGCCCTGGAGGCCGACCCGGCGCTCGTGCCGGCCGACGGCCGCGTCATGCGCCTGGCCAGCTACTGGTACCACGCCCACGACGCGGCCAAGGCCCTGCCCGCCGTCCTGGACGCCTCCGTCACCGCCCGCCGTCGGCACGCCTACTCCGAACAACTGCGGCTCCTGGAACGCGCGATGGAGCTCTGGGACACCGCCCCCGAGAACGTACGGGCCGCCCTGCGACCCGTCGACTACGCCGAGGTCTACCCCGCCTGCGGCTGCGACCCGGCCACCACCCCGCTGCGCTATCTCGACCTGATGGCCGAGGCCGCCGTGGCCGGCCGGCTCTGCGGGGAACGGGAACGCGCCCTGAAGATCACCAAGCGGGCACTGCACCTCCTGGAGGAGGAGGGCGACCCGCTGCGCAGCGCCTGGTTCTGGGTACAGCGCTCCCGGCTGATCTCGGCGCTGTCCCGGGGCGACGGCTGGCAGGAACTGGCCACCGCCCAGGAGCTGGTACGCGGCCTGCCGCCCTCCGAGGTGCACGCCGAGGTCCTCGCCAGCGTCGCCAACTGGTCCATGGTGCACGTCCCCGGCCCCGACGCCTTCTCCGCCGCCGAGCGCGCCGTGGAGTACGCGCGCATGCTCGGCGTGCACGAGATCGAGATGAACGCCCGGCTCACCCTCGGCAGCCTCAAGGTCCACGCCGGTGACATCGAGACCGGACTCGGCGAGATGCTGGAGGTCAAGCGCGAGACGGTCGAGCACGGTCTCTCCGCCGTCGCGGCCCGCGTCTATGTGAACCTGCCGGACGCCCTCGAAGCCGTCGGACGCTCCGCCGACGCCGTGCCCGTCCTGGAGGAAGGGCTCGCCTACACCCGGCGGTTCGGCCTCCCGGACAGCGAGGCCTGGGCCTGGGGCAACCTTGCCGAATCCCTCTGCAGCCTGGGCCGCTGGGACGAGGCCGCCGAAGCCTCCGTCAACGCCGGTCGCATCGGGCAGAGCGCCAAGCCCCGCGGCTTCCACGCCCTCCTGCGCGCCGAACTCGCCCTCGCCCGCGGAGACCTGGCCGAGGCCCGCCTCCAACTGGCCGCCTCCCGAGCCCACTTCGGCAGCCACGACCGGCCGCCCCAGAACGAGATCCCCCTCGCCCGCATCGCCATCGGCGTCGCCGCCGGCGAGGGCCGCCTCCTGGACGCCCGCGCCGAACTCGAACGCGCCATGGACACCGGCTTCCCGCCCGACACCCAGCGCTACGCCTGGCCCCTCCTGCGAACCGCCGCCGCCATGGAGGCCGACGCCCTCGGCCTGCCCGCCGCCGACCCCGGCCGCGCCGAACTCCTCGAACGCATCCGTACGGCCGCCAAGCCCCTGGCCACCAACGTCCCCGTCTGGCAGGCCCACGAACGCTGGGTCCGCGCGGAACTCCTGCGCGCCGAGGGCACGAGCGACCCCGACGACTGGTCGGAGGTGACCGCCGCCTTCGAGTGCCTGAACCGCCCCTACGACCTCGCCCGCGTCCGCCACCGCCTCGCCGAGGCCCTCCTGGCCACCGGCGGCGAGGACGGACGCGACCGCGCCACGGAGCTGCTCCGCCTCGCCCACGTCGTCGCCCGCCACCTCGGTGCCCGTCCCCTGGCCGACGCCGTCACCCAGCTCGCCCAGCGCGCCCGCCTCCCCATGGCCCGCGCCCCGAAGCGGTCCCAGGCCCCGACGGCCGATTCCCTCGGCCTCACCGGCCGGGAACGCGATGTGCTGCGCCTGGTCTCCGCCGGCCGCAGCAACCGCCAGATAGCCGAGGAGCTGTTCATCTCCCCGAAGACGGCCAGCGTCCATGTCTCGAACATCCTGGCCAAGCTCGGCGTCTCGGGCAGGGGCGAGGCCGCGGCCGTGGCACACCGGCTGGAGCTGTTCCCGGCGGAGCCGCTCACCGGCCGGACGGCGGGATGAGGCCCCGCGGGAACGAGGCCACAGGCTCACCCTTCGGACCAACGGCGTCAGGCTTACGCTGTAAAGGACATCGGCCCAGGGAGGTCCCGTGTTCAACGCCTTCGAGGAACTGTTCGCACCCGGTCGAAAACACACCCAGGACGAAGAGAACCGGCTGGCACTGACACGGGAGGACATCGGAGACAACGACCCCGGACGCGGGCCGATAGACCTCGCGTCCGGCAAGGTCGTCGTACGGCGCCCGACATCGGACGAGGACGAGCCCGCCCAGGACTGACGGCCCGGTCAGCTCACCTGTATCTGCAGGATCCGGTCGTCCCCCTCCTTCGGGTCGCCCCTCCCGTCCGTGTTGCTGGTGACCAGCCACAGCTTGTCGCCGCCCGCCGACACCACCGTGCGCAGCCGGCCATACTCACCCTCCAGGAACGCCTGCGGGTCCGCCGAGGCCGCCGTGCCCTTCAGCGGGATGCGCCACAGGCGCTGGCCCTTCAGCCCCGCCATCCATATCGAGCCCTCGGCGTAGGCGATACCGCTGGGGGAGGCGTCATCCGTGGCCCACTGGGCTAGGGGGTCGCGGAAGTCACCCTCGTCGGACTTGCCTTCCGTCTCCGGCCAGCCGTAGTTGCCGCCCGGCTCGATCGCGTTCAGCTCGTCCCAGGTGTCCTGGCCGAACTCCGAGGCGAACAGACGCTGCTTGGAGTCCCAGGCCAGGCCCTGCACATTGCGGTGGCCCAGCGAGTACACGGGGGAGTCGGGGAACGGGTTGCCCGGAGCCGGCTCGCCCTCCGGCGTCAGCCGCAGGATCTTGCCGCCCAGGGACTTCTTGTCCTGGGACAGACCGGTGTTGCCGCTCTCGCCCGTGCCCGCGTACAGCATCTTGTCCGGGCCGAAGGCGATCCGGCCGCCGTTGTGGATATAGCCCTTGGGGATGCGCCTGAAGACGGTGTCCGGTGCGCCCAGCTGCTCGCCGGGCGGCTTCCCCTCCTCGTACAGCATGCGGACGACGCGGTTGTCCGAGGCAGAGGTGAAGTAGGCATAGACCATGTGGTCCGAGGCGTAGTCCGGTGACAGCGCGAGGCCCATGAGCCCGCCCTCACCGGCGGGGGAGACCCCTGGCACCTCGCCCAGCTCGGTCTTCTTGCCGCTCTCCCCGTCGACCCGGGTGATCGTCGCCTCGTCCCGGGAGGAGACCAGCAGATCGCCGTCGGGCAGCGGGGCCAGGCCCCAAGGGGTGTCCAGCCCGGTGGCGGCCGTGCGGAGCACCTTCACCGAGCCCTTCGCGGGAGGTGTCTCCTCGGCGGCCTGCCGGCTGGGGGCGGCCTCCGACGTCGTACTGCTGCTCGGTGTCGTCCCCCCGCCCGACGCCCCGCCACCGCCGTCGTCGGAGGAACATCCGGCCGTCACCAGGAGCGCGGTTGCGGCCAACACGGCCGACACTGCTCGTCGTTGCACGATCTCGGTCCCTTCGACGCGGTGGCTTCTACTGTTCTTACACCGCTCGGGCCTCACAGGTTCCCGATCTCCGGGACCCGAACCGCGACGGGCCGCTGTGCCGCCCGATCCCGTCAGTCCCAGGATCCCCGCGCCCTGGGCAGTGCCGCCACCTCCGCCAGGTCCTGCGCGGACAGCCGCAGCCCGGCCGCCGCCGCGTTCTCCGTCACCCAGCGCTCCTGCTTGGCGCCCGGGACCGGGACCACATGGCGGCCCCGGGAGAGCACCCACGCCAAGGCCACCTGGGCGGGTGTGACGGCGTCGCCGTGGCGGGCGGCGATGCGGCGCAGGCCGACGACGATCGGCTGGTTGGCGGCCATCATCTCCGCCGTGAAGCGGGGGTGGCGGGCCCGGACGTCGTCCGGTTCGAAGCCCTCGCCCGGGGTCAGCGTGCCGGTGAGGAAGCCGTTGCCCAGCGGCATCGCCGCCAGGAAGCCGACCCCGCGGGCCTCGCACCACGGCAGCAGCGACTCCAGGGCCTCCGGCGACCACACCGACAGCTCCGCCTCCACCGCACTCACCGGGAAGACCTGCTGGACGCGCTGCAGCTGGCGGATCGTCGCGTCGTGCAGCCGGGCCCCGGACCGGCGGCCACCGCGCGCACCCACCGCGCACAGCCCCAGCGACCGCACCTTCCCGGCCTGGACCAGTTCCGCCATCGCGCCCCAGGTCTCCTCGACCGGGACCTCGGGGTCGGCGCGGTGCAGCTGGTACAGGTCGATCACGTCCGTCTGCAGTCGCCGCAGCGACGCGTCGCACGCCCGCTTCACATAACCGGGCCGGCCGTTGGCCACGATGTGCTGCTCGCCGACCAGCAGCCCCACCTTCGTCGACACGAAGGCCTCACCGCGCCGCTCCTTCAACACCCGCCCCACCAACAGCTCGTTGGTGAACGGGCCGTACATGTCGGCCGTGTCCAGCAGCGTCGAGCCCAGGTCCAGCGCCCGGTGCACGGCCCTGAACGACTCCTCGCCCCGCTGCCGCGACCCGCTGTAGGCCCAGCTCATCGGCATGCAACCGAGTCCGACACCCCCCACCGCGAGCGCCGCCGCCCCGATCGTCCTGCGCTCCACCTGCTCGTGACCCTCCCTCTTCCGGCACCCCACAACCTAACCTCTGCATCCCACGCACCTGACATAGCCTCGGACCATGACCGCTGAAGTGTGGCTCCCCATCCCGCCGGAAGAGATCGCAGGGCTCCCGGAAGGGCCCCACTACCTGTTCTGGGACGGGGGTGAGGACGGGCGGCAGGAGTTCCCCGGGGACCCGGCCGACTGCGCCGTGTACGTCGTGCCGTACATGAAGCGGCAGCCCGTGAAGGTCCGCCCGCTGAAGGAGATGCGCAACCTGCGGCTCGTCCAGACGCTCACGGCGGGCGTCGACGACGTCCTGGCGCAACTCGACGACATCGTCCCCGGCGTGGAGCTGTGCAACGCGCGCGGTGTGCACGAGGCGAGCACCGCCGAACTCGCCCTGACGCTCACGCTGGCCTCGCTGCGCGGCATCCCCGGCTTCGTCCGCGCCCAGCAACAGGAGCACTGGCAGGGCGACTTCCACCCGGCGCTCGCCGACAAGTCGGTGCTCATCGTCGGCTACGGCTCCATCGGCTCCGCCATCGAGGACCGGCTCGTACCGTTCGAGGTCGCGCGGGTGGCGCGCGTCGCGCGCTCCGGGCGCACCACGGAGCGCGGACCGGTGCACCCGCTCGCCGAACTGCCCGCCCTGCTGCCGGAGGCGGACGTCGTCATCCTCTCCACGCCGCTCGACGACACCACCCGAGGTCTGGTGAACTCCGGGTTCCTGGCCCGGATGAAGGACGGCGCCCTCCTGGTGAACGTCGCGCGCGGTGGCGTCGTCGACACCAAGGCCCTGCTCGCCGAACTGGAGAGCGGCCGGATCACCGCGGCCCTGGACGTCGTCGACCCCGAACCGCTGCCCGCGGGGCACCCGTTGTGGCAGGCGCCCGGCGTGCTCATCAGTCCCCACGTGGGCGGACCGACATCCGCGTTCCTGCCGCGCGCCAAGCGGCTGCTGGTGGACCAGTTGGGGCGTTTCGTGAACCGGGAGCCGTTGCGCAACGTGATCCTTACGACGGGCTCCACAAGCGACGAGAGCCGCAGAGCAACAAGCGCGTAATCCGCTTCCGGTACCCTCCGCAATCCTCCGGACGCGGTCCGTGCTCGCATCCCCGCTGGTCGTCACGGAGCGTAGAGGAACTATGTCCCTGAGTGACGAGACTGGTGTATCGTCCCGACAGGGGCTGCGCCGCGGACAGTTCGGCGCCGGGGATGGACATTGCAGACTGTGAGGGGGGCGACGGGCGATGCACGGCCTATGGACGAACGATCCGACGCGGCGAAGCCGCCGACGACGACCCTGGCGCACGGCCGCGCGCAGACGCGGTCACCACGGCAGCCACACCTGCCGTCACAGCCATCACCAGCGCAGGCACAGCAGCCGCAGGAGGCATGCGCATCCAGCGACCCCGGATTCCCGGGACCCTGGAGCGGCGCGGACCAGGAGGGTCCGGTGAGTTCGCCGCCGCCTCCCACGACCACCCTCAACGGAGCGCTGCGGGCACAGCCTTCGCCGGGGGCGCGGCTGCCCCGGCCGCCGGCCTCCGGCAGCCGGACGAACATGGTCCACCAACTCCTGCTGGCCCTGGTGTGCGCGGGATACGCCGTCGGTTCCGCGCTCGGCTGGGGCTCGCAGGAAGTCGCGCTGATCATGGGCGACTTCGGGCTGAGCGCCGCGGCGGCCATCGCCGCCGTCTCCTGCTTCCTCTACGCCCGTAACCGGCGCGTCCGCTTTCGGCTCGCCTGGATACTGTTCGCCCTCTCCTCGGCCATGGCGTCCCTGGGCAACCTGGTCTGGGGGTGGTACGAGGTAGTTCTGCAACGCCCCGTGCCCACCCCCAGTTACGCCGACGGGTTCTTCCTGTGCTTCGCGCCGCCCGCCATCGTGGGCCTGCTGGTCCTCGCCAAACGGCCGGTGACGAAGGCCGGTTGGGTCTGCCTCGGTCTGGACGCCTGGCTGATCGGCGGCTCGCTGCTCACGCTCTCGTGGAGCCTGGCCCTCGCCCAGGCGGCGCGGTCCGACGGGTCGAGTGTGTCGCAGACCGCGCTGTCGCTCGCCTACCCGCTGCTGGACATCGCCCTGGTCAGCATGGTGCTCGCGCTGCACTTCCGGCGCTCGGCGGTGAACCGTACGGCGGTGAACACCGCGATCGGCGCACTCGCCCTGACCGTCATGTGCGACGCCCTGTTCACCTCGCCGCTGGTCCAGAACGCCTACCGCTCCGGCCAGTTGCTGGACGCGGGCTGGTTCGCGGGCTCGCTCCTGCTCGCCTACGCGCCCTGGGCCGCGGCCCGCCAGGGGCAGCCGGGCACCGAAGGGGCGGACGGCGCGGGGCACACGCGCGTGGTCCACGAGCATCTGCCGGGACAGCGCGGCGGCATCCACCACCACGCACCCCCGCAGGGCGGTGATCACAGCCGGTATCCGGCCGCGGGGCCCATCGTCGGTTCCCTGTCCGCGCTCACGCCGTATCTCGCCGCCGCCGTCTGCACGCTGGGCATCCTCTACAACGTCCTCAACGGCCACAGCGTCGACCGCGTGGTGCTCCTCACCGGCGGCACCGTCGTGCTCGCCCTCGTGGTGCGCCAGGGCATCATGCTGCTCGACAACATCACCCTCACCCAGGAACTGGCGCAGAAGGAGAACCACTTCCGCTCCCTGGTGCAGGGCTCCAGCGACGTCATCATGATCGCCGCACCCAACGGGATACTCCGCTACGTCTCCCCGGCCGCCGCCGGTGTCTACGGCTGCCCCGCGGAGGACCTGGTGGGCACCGAGCTGGCCAATCTCATCCACCCGGAGGACCTGGGCTGCGTGGTGCACGAGGTGCGCCGCTTCCTCGCCGCCAACCCTCTCGAGGAACCCACCACACGCATCGAGTGCCGTTTCCGGTCCGGCGACGGAGGCTGGCTCAATGTCGAGTCCACCGTCAACCGCCACCACGGCGGCCTCATCTTCAACAGCCGGGACGTGACCGAAAGAGTGCGCCTGCAGGCGCAGCTCCAGCACAACGCCGAGCACGACCCGCTCACCGACCTGCCCAACCGCGCCCTGTTCACCAAGCGTGTCCAGCACGCGCTCTCCGGCCGCCGCGCCTCCGACCGCGGCACCGCCGTCCTCTTCATCGACCTCGACGGCTTCAAGGCCGTCAACGACACGATCGGGCACCAGGCCGGGGACGAGCTGCTCGTCCAGGCCGCCCGCAGACTCCAGGACGCGGTCCGGCACGGCGACACCGCGTCCAGGCTCGGCGGCGACGAGTTCGCGGCCCTGATCGTCGGGGACGGCACCCGTGACCGCAGCGCCCGCGAGCGGCACATCCTGGACCTCGCCGACCGCCTGCGGATCACGCTCTCGCAGCCCTACCTCATCGACGGCAACGATGTCCGCGTCGCCGCCTCCATCGGCGTCGCGTTCTCCGAGCCGGGCCTCGGCGCGGGCGAGATCCTGCGCAACGCCGACCTGGCCATGTACCGCGCCAAGTCGGCCGGAAAGGGTCGCGTCGAGCTGTACGCGCCCCAGATGCAGCAGGACGTCGTACGCAAGGCGGAGCTGGCCACGCGCCTGCGGGCCGCGCTGCACGACGGCGAGTTCGCGCTGCTGCACCAGCCCGTGGTCTGTCTGGAGGACGGTCGGATCACCTCGGTCGCCGCCCAGGCACGCTGGCGCTCCTCGCAGGGGGTGCTCTTCACGCCGGCCGAGTTCCTCAGAGTCGCCGAGGACAGCGACAAGACCGCCGAACTGGGCCGCTGGATGCTGGAGGAGGCCGTCGAGCAGGCCGCCGAGCGCGCCGCGACCGGGCTGACCATGCCGGTGGCCGTCCGGATGAACGCCCGCCGGCTGCTGGACCGCTCCCTGCCGCTCGGCTCGATCGAGGCCCTGCTGACCCGGCACGGGCTGCCGTCCGGGTCCCTGGTGATCGAGCTGTCCGAGACCGACCCCCGGGTCTCCCTCGACGAGCTGGAACGCCGTCTCGGCGCCCTGCGCAGGCTCGGTGTCCGGATCGCCCTGGACGGCTTCGGGAGCGGCTACGCGGCGATCACGGCGCTGCGCAGACTCCCCGTCGACGTGCTCAAACTCGACCGCAGTCTGGTCGAGGGGGTCGTGGAGTCCGCGCGGCTGCACAAGATCACCAGTGGGCTGCTCAGGATCGCCGGCGATCTCGGGCTGCAGTCCGTGGCCGACGGCGTGGATCTGCCCGAGCAGGTCGTGGCGCTGCGCGCGATGGGGTGCACACACGGACAGGGAATGGCGTTTTCCGGTCCGTTGGACGAGTACCGGCTGCGCCGGGCGCTCGGTTCCGGCCATTATCCGGTTCCGCACGGACCGGCGGAGCCCGCGTTCGCGGGGGGAGGTGCGGGGGTGTACACAAGTGGTGTGCCCGCTGTTCTCGGAGGCGGAAGTGCCCTTCGCTCACATAATGAGACTCCCGTCCCACCCGCTTGACACTGGGTGTGCGCCGGGGGGAGGGTCTGTGCCATGCGCACCCGAATTCTCGTACTTGGACAGCGCGTCGGCTGAGCTGGTGACGTCCGGATCGACCCGGAACTCCCAGCGACCACACCCGGCGCGCTCCCCTCGCTTGCCTCTTGGCACGAGGGGTTTTTTGTTGCACAGACACCAGGCGTAAAAAGCATCACACCGTACGAACCTCGCAAAAACCCTCAGCATCGAGAAGAGAATGACGATGACCGAGCAGGCCACCGGGGCCCATCCGCAGCCGCGGCCCCGATCCGGAGGACAGCAGTCCGCCCCCGAGCACGTCACGGGCGCGCAGTCCCTCATCCGCTCTCTCGAGGAGGTCGGCGCCGAGACGGTATTCGGCATTCCCGGCGGTGCGATCCTGCCCGCGTACGACCCGCTGATGGACTCCCGGCGGGTGCGCCACGTCCTGGTCCGCCACGAGCAGGGCGCCGGCCACGCGGCCACCGGTTACGCGCAGGCCACCGGCAAGGTCGGCGTCTGCATGGCGACCTCCGGACCCGGTGCCACCAACCTGGTGACGCCGATCGCGGACGCGCACATGGACTCGGTGCCGCTCGTGGCGATCACCGGGCAGGTCGCGTCGAAGGCGATCGGCACGGACGCCTTCCAGGAGGCGGACATCGTCGGCATCACGATGCCGATCACCAAGCACAACTTCCTCGTCACCAAGGCCGAGGACATCCCGCGGGTGATCGCGCAGGCGTTCCACATCGCCTCCACCGGCCGCCCCGGCCCGGTCCTGGTCGACATCGCCAAGGACGCCCTCCAGGCGCGGACCACCTTCTCCTGGCCGCCCACCATGGACCTGCCCGGCTACCGGCCCGTCACCAAGCCGCACGCCAAGCAGATCCGCGAGGCCGCGAAGCTCATCACCAACGCCAAGCGGCCCGTCCTCTACGTCGGCGGCGGTGTCCTCAAGGCACACGCCACCGCGGAGCTCAAGGTTCTCGCCGAGCTCACCGGAGCGCCCGTCACCACCACACTGATGGCGCTCGGCGCATTCCCCGACAGCCACCCGCTGCACGTGGGAATGCCGGGCATGCACGGTGCGGTCACCGCCGTCACCGCGCTGCAGAAGGCCGACCTGATCGTCGCCCTCGGAGCCCGATTCGACGACCGCGTCACGGGCAAGCTGGACAGCTTCGCCCCGTACGCCAAGATCGTCCACGCCGACATCGACCCGGCCGAGATCGGCAAGAACCGCGCCGCGGACGTGCCGATCGTCGGGGATGCCCGCGAGGTCATCGCCGACCTGGTCCAGGCCGTGCAGAAGGAGCACAGCGAGGGCCACCAGGGCGACTACACCGCCTGGTGGAAGGACCTCAACCGCTGGCGCGACACCTACCCGCTCGGCTACGACCAGCCGAGCAACGGCACGCTGTCCCCGCAGCAGGTCATCGAGCGCATCGGCCAACTCGCGCCGGAGGGCACGATCTTCGCCGCGGGCGTCGGCCAGCACCAGATGTGGGCCGCGCACTACATCCAGTACGAGAAGCCCGCGACCTGGCTGAACTCCGGTGGCGCCGGAACGATGGGCTACGCGGTCCCGGCCGCGATGGGCGCCAAGGCCGGAGCCCCGGACCAGACGGTCTGGGCGGTCGACGGCGACGGCTGCTTCCAGATGACCAATCAGGAGCTCACCACCTGCGCCCTGAACAACATCCCGATCAAGGTCGCCATCATCAACAACGGCGCCCTCGGGATGGTCCGCCAGTGGCAGACCCTCTTCTACAACCAGCGGTACTCCAACACCGTGCTGCACTCCGGCCCCGACGACGTCAACCCGGCGGCCAGGGGCACCCGCGTCCCCGACTTCGTGAAGCTGTCGGAGGCCATGGGCTGCTACGCGATCCGCTGCGAGTCCCCGGAGGACCTCGACAAGGTCATCGAAGAGGCGAACTCCATCAACGACCGCCCGGTCGTCGTCGACTTCATCGTCCACGAGGACGCGATGGTGTGGCCGATGGTCGCCGCCGGCACCTCCAACGACGAGATCCTGGCCGCCCGGGACGTCCGCCCCGACTTCGGCGACAACGAAGACGACTGAGCGAGAGAGACGTAAAAGATCATGTCCAAGCACACGCTCTCCGTCCTGGTGGAGAACAAGCCGGGCATCCTCGCCCGGATCGCCGCGCTCTTCTCCCGCCGCGGCTTCAACATCGACTCGCTCGCCGTCGGCGTCACCGAGCACGCCGACATCTCCCGCATCACGATCGTGGTGAGCGTCGAGGCGCTGCCCCTCGAGCAGGTCACCAAGCAGCTCAACAAGCTCGTCGAGGTGCTCAAGATCGTCGAGCTCGAGCCGGCGAGCGCCGTCCAGCGTGAACTCGTTCTGGTGAAGGTGCGCGCCGACAACGAGACGCGCTCGCAGATCGTCGAGATCGTCCAGCTGTTCCGCGCCAAGACCGTCGACGTCTCCCCGGAGGCCGTCACCATCGAGGCCACCGGCGGCAGCGACAAGTTGGAGGCCATGCTCAAGATGCTGGAGCCGTTCGGCATCAAGGAGCTCGTCCAGTCCGGCACGATCGCCATCGGCCGCGGCGCCCGTTCGATCACCGACCGCTCACTGCGCGCCCTCGACCGATCTGCCTGACGCTTGACACGGGCGGCCGCGGTCGTCGGCCGCCCGTATGGCGAGACCCCGAAACTTCACGTCACCCCGCCGTCATACGGTGGGACGCAACACCTGCACTCAAGGAGAGAACCCAAAGTGGCCGAGCTGTTCTACGACGCCGACGCCGACCTGTCCATCATCCAGGGCCGCAAGGTCGCGGTCATCGGTTACGGCAGCCAGGGCCACGCCCACGCGCTGTCGCTGCGTGACTCGGGTGTCGACGTCCGGGTGGGTCTGCACGAGGGCTCGAAGTCCAAGGCCAAGGCCGAGGAGCAGGGCCTGCGCGTGGTGACGCCGTCGGAGGCCGCCGCCGAGGCCGACGTCATCATGATCCTGGTGCCGGACCCGATCCAGGCCCAGGTCTACGAGGAGTCCATCAAGGACAACCTCAACGACGGCGACGCGCTGTTCTTCGGCCACGGTCTGAACATCCGCTTCGACTTCATCAAGCCCCCGGCCGGCATCGACGTCTGCATGGTCGCCCCGAAGGGCCCGGGCCACCTCGTCCGCCGCCAGTACGAGGAGGGTCGCGGCGTTCCCTGCATCGCGGCCGTCGAGCAGGACGCCACGGGCAACGCCTTCGCGCTGGCCCTGTCGTACGCCAAGGGCATCGGCGGCACCCGCGCGGGCGTCATCAAGACGACCTTCACCGAGGAGACCGAGACCGACCTCTTCGGCGAGCAGGCCGTTCTCTGCGGTGGTACGGCCGCGCTGGTCAAGGCCGGTTTCGAGACGCTGACCGAGGCGGGCTACCAGCCCGAGATCGCGTACTTCGAGTGCCTGCACGAGCTGAAGCTGATCGTCGACCTCATGTACGAGGGCGGCCTGGAGAAGATGCGCTGGTCCGTCTCCGAGACCGCCGAGTGGGGCGACTACGTCACCGGTCCCCGCATCATCACGGACGCCACCAAGGCCGAGATGAAGAAGGTCCTCGCCGAGATCCAGGACGGCACCTTCGCGCGTGAGTGGATGGCCGAGTACCACGGCGGTCTGAAGAAGTACAACGAGTACAAGCAGCAGGACTCCGAGCACCTGCTGGAGACCACCGGCAAGCAGCTGCGCAAGCTGATGAGCTGGGTCGACGAGGAGGCGTAAAGCCTCGGCCGGCGGGGCCGGAGCGGACAGCTCCGGCCCCGTTGTCCAACCTGTCCGGCCACGGACGGGTGATCCTTCCGTAGAGGCGTAAGACGCTCTCGGCCGCGCCACTACACTGCCGTACTACATACGCGTCAGGCCCACAGCGTCGTGCGTCTTCCACGCGGCTAGCCACCTCCACCGCATGCGGCCGTCGGGACGGCCGTCCGCATTGGACTTGTGAGGACTCACGTGAGCTCGAAACCTGTCGTACTCATCGCTGAAGAGCTGTCGCCCGCGACCGTGGACGCGCTTGGCCCGGACTTCGAGATCCGGCAGTGCAACGGCGCCGACCGGGCCGAGCTGCTGCCCGCCATCGCCGACGTGGACGCGATCCTGATCCGCTCCGCCACCAAGGTGGACGCCGAGGCGATCGCCGCCGCGAAGAAGCTGAAGGTCGTCGCACGAGCCGGCGTCGGCCTGGACAACGTCGACGTCTCCGCCGCCACCAAGGCCGGCGTGATGGTCGTCAACGCCCCCACCTCCAACATCGTCACCGCCGCCGAGCTCGCCTGCGGTCTGCTGCTGGCCACCGCGCGCCACATCCCGCAGGCCAACACCGCGCTGAAGAACGGCGAGTGGAAGCGCAGCAAGTACACCGGCGTCGAGCTGGCCGAGAAGACCCTCGGTGTCGTCGGCCTCGGCCGCATCGGCGCGCTCGTCGCCCAGCGCATGTCGGCCTTCGGCATGAAGGTCGTGGCCTACGACCCCTACGTGCAGCCCGCGCGGGCTGCGCAGATGGGCGTGAAGGTCCTCTCCCTCGACGAGCTGCTCGAGGTCTCCGACTTCATCACCGTGCACCTGCCGAAGACCCCCGAGACCCTCGGTCTCATCGGCGACGAGGCCCTGCACAAGGTCAAGCCGAGCGTGCGCATCGTCAACGCCGCGCGCGGCGGGATCGTCGACGAGACGGCGCTGTTCTCGGCGCTGAAGGAGGGCCGCGTCGCCGGCGCCGGCCTCGACGTGTACGCGAAGGAGCCCTGCACGGACTCCCCGCTCTTCGAGCTCGACGAGGTCGTCTGCACCCCGCACCTCGGCGCCTCCACCGACGAGGCCCAGGAGAAGGCCGGCATCGCCGTCGCCCGCTCCGTGCGCCTCGCGCTCGCCGGTGAGCTGGTCCCGGACGCGGTCAACGTCCAGGGCGGCGTCATCGCCGAGGACGTCAAGCCGGGTCTGCCGCTCGCCGAGCGCCTCGGCCGGATCTTCACCGCGCTCGCCGGTGAGGTCGCGGTCCGCCTCGACGTCGAGGTCTACGGCGAGATCACCCAGCACGACGTGAAGGTGCTGGAGCTCAGCGCCCTCAAGGGTGTCTTCGAGGACGTCGTCGACGAGACCGTGTCGTACGTCAACGCCCCGCTGTTCGCGCAGGAGCGCGGTGTCGAGGTGCGCCTGACGACCAGCTCGGAGTCGGCCGACCACCGCAACGTCGTCACCGTGCGCGGCACGCTGGGCAACGGCGAGGAGGTCGCGGTCTCCGGCACGCTGGCCGGTCCGAAGCACCTCCAGAAGATCGTCGCGGTCGGCGAGTACGACGTCGACCTGGCCCTCGCCGACCACATGGTCGTCCTCAAGTACGAGGACCGTCCGGGCGTCGTCGGCACCGTGGGCCGCGTCTTCGGCGAGGCCGGCATCAACATCGCCGGTATGCAGGTGTCCCGTTCGGTGGCCGGCGGCGAGGCGCTCGCCGTCCTGACGGTGGACGACACGGTGCCCCCGGCGGTCCTGGCCGAGCTCGAGGTGGAGATCGGCGCGACGTCGGCCCGTGCGGTGAACCTGGTCTGACGTACCACGCGAAAAGCCGGGCGGGCCGAGGAATTCCTCGGCCCGCCCGGCCTTTTCCGTCCTACGCGGCAACCTTGTCCGGCTCCGGCTCCTTCACCGGCTCCCGCACCTCGACACCTCGCAGCGTCACCGCGGCCAGCACCGCCGCGCCCGCCAGCAGCACCGCCCCCGCGATCGCCGCCCAGTGCATCCCGTGGGTGAACGCCTCCCGGGCCACGGTCGCCAGTCCCGGCACCTGATCGGCGACCGCCAGCGCCCCGCCCAGCGTCTCGTGGGCCACGTCGGGCGCCGAGGCCGGGATGTCGTGGCGGTAGACGGCCGTACCGATGGAGCCGAGGACCGCCATCCCCAGCGCGCCGCCGAACTCCGCGCCGGTCTCCATCAGGGAGGACGCGGTGCCCGCCCGTTCGACCGGGGCGGTGCCCATCGCGAGGTCCATGATCTGGGACATCACGGTGACGGCGCCGACCGCGAGGACACCGCAGGAGACCAGCACCAGCCACATCGAGTCCGTACCGGCCAGTGCCAGCAGCGCGAAGCCGCACGCCGAGATCGCGAAGCCCGCGGTGACGACCCAGGCGCGGTTGACGCCCTTCTGGACGAGCGCGGTCGCGATCGGCGCGGCGGCCCCGATCGGCACCGACGGCAGCAGGGCCCACAGGGCTGACTCCAGCGCGCTCTTGCCGAGCACCGACTGCAGGTACTGCGTGGTGAAGTAGGCCGATCCCAGGATCCCGAACGCCGAGACGAGGTTCAGGGCGACGGCGGGCGCGAAGCCGCGGCCGCGGAACAGGGCCGGGTCGATCATCGGTGCGGCCGTGGTGCGCTGGCGGTGGACGAAGAGGGCGGCGAAGAGCAGACCGACGGTGATCGACAGGACGTAGAGGACGTTCCAGCCCTCCGAGGGGATCTCCTTGAGGCCGTAGATCACGGGGAGCACGGCGGCCATCGACAGGGGGACGCTCAGCCAGTCGAAGCGGCCGGGCGAGGGGTTCCGCGACTCGGGGAGCAGCAGCGGGCCGAGGAGCAGCAGCAGGGCCATCGCGGGCAGGTTGACCAGGAAGACCGAGCCCCACCAGAAGTGCTCGACCAGGACCCCGCTCATCACCGAGCCGAGCGCGATCCCGGCCGTCATCACGCCGGACCACAGGCCGATCGCCTTCGCGCGCTGGCCGGGGTCGGTGAACATCGTGCGCAGCAGGGCCATCGTCGAGGGCATCAGGGTCGCGCCGCCGATGCCGAGGACCGCGCGGGCCGCGATCAGGGTCTCGGCGCTGTTCGCGTACGCCGCCACCAGCGAGGCGGCGCCGAAGGCGGCGGCGCCGATCACCAGGAGCCTGCGGTGGCCGATACGGTCGCCGAGCGAGCCCATCGTCATCAGCAGGCCGGCCAGCACGAACGCGTAGATGTCGAAGATCCACAGCTGCTGGGTGCCGCTCGGCTCCAGGTCCGCGCTGATCGACGGGATCGCGAAGTAGAGGACGGAGACGTCCATCGAGACCAGGAGCAGCGGAAGCATCAGGACGGTGAGGGCGGTCCATTCACGGCGTCCGGCGAGGGTGCCGGTGGACGTGCTCGTCGGGTTCGTCATGGCGGCGACTATACGGATGTATTAAACGCTTGTCTATGACGCTTGTATAAATCGCTTGTCTAGATAGAGTTGAGCGCATGGGACACCGTGAGGATCTGCTCGAAGGCGCCAAGCGGTGCCTGCTGGAGAAGGGCTTCGCGCGCACGACGGCGCGCGACATCGTCAAGGAGTCGGGGACCAACCTCGCCTCGATCGGCTATCACTACGGCTCGAAGGACGCGCTGCTGGCCGAGGCGTACGTGTCGCTGGCCGAGGGGATGGGCGATGCCTTCGAGGGGGACGGAACGGCCATGAATGCCGAACCCGGTTCCCTCGAACGTTTCCAGGAGGTGTGGTCGAACGTCATCGCCACCATGCGGGAGCCCGGCTCGATCTGGCATCTCAGCATGGAGATCGTGGTCATGGGCGACCAACTGCCCGAGGTGCGCGACTACTTGGCGCGGGCCCAGCGGGAGGCCGGGCGGGGATTCGTGCCGATGCTCATGGGTGGGCGTGAGGAGGACGTCTCGGACGACACCGCGGACACCCTCGGCATGTTCTACGTGACGCTCATGACGGGGCTCATCGCCCAGTGGCACTTCGATCCGAAGACCGCGCCCAGCGGGGAACAGCTCGCCGAGGGGCTGCGCCAGGTGATCGCCGGGGTCAACAAGAGCTGATCCGTCCCTCCCGCATCTCCAGGACACGGTCCGCGAAATGCCGTACGACGGCCCGGTCGTGGCAGATGAACAGATAGCCGAGCCCCAGCTCGTCCCGGAGGTCGGCCAGCAGGTTCAGCACCCCGGCCCGCACCGACGGGTCCAGCGCCGACACCGGCTCGTCCAGCACCAGCAGGCGCGGCTCGGAGGCCAACGCCCGGGCGATCCCGGCGCGTTGGCACTGGCCGCCGGAGAGTTCGTGCGGATACCGGTCGCCGTACGACGGGTCGAGGCCGACCCGGTCCAGGAGTCCGGCCACCCGGGCGGGACCGGACGAGGCGTTCCAGCGGCCCTGGACCTTCAGCGGTTCCGCCACCGCGTCCCGGATGCGGTGGCGGGGGCTGAGGGAGCCGTAGGGGTCCTGGAAGACGGGCTGCATACGCGGGCGCAGGGGGCGGAGTTCGCGTTCCGTCAGGGTCGTCAACTCCCGGCCCTCGAAGCGGACTTCGCCGGAGGTCGGGCGGCGCAGCTGAAGCACCGCCAGCGCGGTGGAGGACTTTCCGCAGCCGGAGGGGCCGTTCAGGGCGAGGGTCTCGCCGGCCTCCAGGGAGAAGCCGACACGGTCCACCGCGGTCACGGCACCGTGGCGGACGACGAGGTCGCGGACGGCGAGAAGGGGTGTGCTCACACTCTCTCCCAGTGGTGGCAGGAGACCAACCGCCCCTCCACGCGCCGCGGTTCGGGTTCCTCGCGGCGGCAGGTGTCGGTGGCGAGCGGGCAGCGCGGGGCGAAGGCGCAGCCCGGCGAAAGCGTGCCCGGGGCCGGGGGTGTGCCGGGGAGGGCGGGCAGACGGCGCCCTCGGGCGTTCTGCGGGAGGGACGCCAGCAGGCCCGCTGTGTACGGGGCCCGGGGACGGGCCAGCACCTCCCGTGCCGGGCCGAGTTCGGTCAGCCGGCCGGCGTACATGACGAGCGCGCGGTCCGCGTGCCGCCGTACGACGTCCAGGTCGTGCGTGACCAGGACGAGCGCGGCGCCGACCGCCTCCCGCTGCTCGGCGAGGACCCGGAGCACCTGCTCGCGGCGTTCCTCGTCGAGGGCGGTGGTGGGTTCGTCGGCGACCAGGATGTCCGGTTCGTTGATCGTGGCCATCGCGACGACCGCGCGCTGGCGCATACCGCCGGAGAACTCGTGCGGATACGACCGTGCCCGCCGCGCGGCGTCCGGGATGCCCACCCGGTCGAGTGCCGCGACCGCGCGCGCCCGGGCCTCCTTGCGGGAGACGCGGGCCACCGACCGTACGGCGGCGGCGAGTTGGTCGCCCACCGGGTGCACGGGGGAGAGGGCGGACAGGGCGTCCTGGGGGACCAGGGCGATGCGGCTGCCGCGCTCGGCCGAGAGGTCCGGCCGGACGGTCCCGGTCGCCGTCGCGTCCTTGGGCAGCATGCCCAGCAGCGCCCGGGCGGTCAGGGACTTGCCCGCGCCCGACTCGCCGACGACCGCCAGCACTTCACGCGGGCGGATGTCGAAGGACAGTCCGCGCACGACCTCGACGCCGTCGAAGGCGATCCGCAGATCGCGTACCGACAGCAGTGCCTCAGACTCCAACGGGGATCTCCTTCACGGCTCGCCGGCCTTTCGTGCCGCTGCGGCCCTGCGCGTACGACGCCCCCGACACCGCCAGCCCCGCCAGCAGGGCCAGCGCCACCGCCGGGGCGAGGGCGGCCCAGGGGGCGCGTTCGACATAGGCGCGGGACTCGTCGAGCAGCAGGCCCCACTCCGGGGCGGGTGGCTGGGCGCCCAGGCCCAGGAAGCCCAGTGAGGCCAGGGCGAGCGCGATGCCGGGCAGCCGCAGCAGCGCGTGCCGGGCGACGGGCGCGGCGACCGAGGGCAGGACGTGCCGGGTCAGGATCCACAAGGGCGGTGCGCCGATGGCGCGTTGGGCCATCAGGAAGGAGGACGCCCGGACCTCCTGCACCAGCGACGCCGCGTGCGCGGCCAGCGGCGGCCACGAGATCAGGGCAACCGCGAGGGCCGCACCGCCCGTGCCGGGTCCGGCCGCCGCGGCGACCAGGATGCCGACGATCACCGGGGGCAGGGCGTTGGCGATGTCCGCCGCGCCCGCCGCGACACCGGGCAGGAAACCGAACACCAGCGCGACCAGCAGGCTCAGCAGACAGACGGCGGCGGCCGTGCCGACGGTGGAGGCGGCGCCGTGCCCGAGCCGGGCCAGGACGTCACGGCCGAGGCCGTCGGTGCCGAGCGGATGCACCCCGGTGGGAGAGGCCAGCCGGTTCGCGGTCTCGATCGCGTACGGGTCGCGCAGCAGACCCCAGCCGATCGCCAGGGCGAGGACGGCGAACAGGGCCGAGGGGATCGCCGGGTGGGTACGGACCGGCCTGGCGGGTGGCAGGGTGAGCGAGGCGTCCCGCAGGGCCGGACCCAGCAGCCGGCGCCGGGTGAGCGCGGACAGTGCCCCCACGGCCAGACCGAGCAGCAGCAGGGCGAGCACCGCCCCCTGGAGCAGCGGCAGGTCCTGCGACTTGGCGGCCCCCAGCGCCGTGCGCCCGATCCCCGGCACCGCGAACACCGTCTCCACGGCGACCGCGCCCCCGGTGAGCCCGACGGCGGCCATCCCGAACTGCGGGACCAGAGGCGGCAGTACGCGTCGGAGGGCGGCCGCGCAGACCCGGGCCCGGCCGACCCCGGCCCCGCGCCACAGCTCCACCCACCGCTCGTCGAGCACGGCGGGCAGCGCGTCCGCGACCAGCCGTCCGAGCAGCCCGCCCGCGGGGACGCCGAGCGCGAGGGCGGGCAGGACCATGTACGCCGGACCCTGCCAGCCGGAGGTGGGCAGCCATCCCAGCCACACCCCGCAGAGCAGCAACGCGACGGTGGCCAGCAGGAATTCGGGCACGGCGGCCAGCATCGCCGCGAAGGCCCCGGCCGACCTGCGCCCCCGTACCAGCACGGGCGCGACCAGTGCCCCCGCGAGCAGCACCGCGACGGCGAAGGCCGCGCCCATCAGCGCCAGCGACACCTGGAGCCCGGACACGACGGACGCCAGCACATCGGTACCCGACACCCACGAGGTCCCGAGGTCCCCGTGCAGCAGCTCGGACGCCCAGCTCCCCAGCAGCGAAAGGGGACCCGTGTCGAGGCCGAGATCCTGTCGTACGGCGTCCAGGGCCTCCTTCGTCGGCTCCTGCTCGGCGGAACGGGCGCGCAGGACGGTGAGCGCCGGGTCCCTGCCGGAGAGCCAGGGGAGCAGCCCGACGGCGGTCACGGTCCCGAGCAGGCACAGGACCCGGGTCACCCCGGCCGCGGTGGGCAACCGCCTTGAAGCGAGCCTCACTTGACGTACGTGTCGGCCGTGACCAGCTCACGCTCGCGCGGGTCGTGCGCGGCGTCCACGACGTCGGCGGCGTCACCCTGGATCACGCGCTCGTGCAGCATCGGGACGGCCGCGTCGGTGCCGAGCACGGCGGCCTCGGCCGCGATGACGGCCTTGCGCCGGGCCTCGCCGGCCTCGGTCCCGCCGGCCTTCCTCAGGGCGGCGTCCACCTGGGCGTCGGCGAGCTGGGAGATGTTGAAGGAGCCGTCGGAGGCGAAGTCGCTGTAGAGGTAGGCGGCCGGGTCACCGGAGTCGAGGACGGTCGCTCGGGACAGGATGAAGGCGTCGAACGCGCCGGCGAGGGCGTCGGACTCGATGTTGGCGTACTCGCGGACATCGAGCTTCACCTTGAACCCGGCCTTCTGAAGCTGCTGTTGCAGGGTGGCGGCGACCTCGGGGAGTTCGGCGCGGTCGGTGAAGGTGCCGATGGTCACGGTGCGGCCCTTCGGCTTCGCGGCGGCGGTGCGCTTGACGTCCGACCGCAGTTCGGCGGCCCAGGGCAGCGCGGGACCGAGCAACCCCTCGGCGACATCGGCGCGTCCCTCGTACACGCCCTTCACGATCGACTCGGCGTCGATCGCCTCGCGGGCGGCGGCACGCAGGGCGGCGTCCTTGAAGACGCCCTTCCCGTTGTTGAGGTACAGGGTGTTGGTGCGCGGCATCGGGACCTCGGTGATCAGGTCCTCGTCGAGGAGCGCGGCCTGGGAGACGGGGACCGCCTCGACGATGTCGGCCTCACCGCTGCGCAGGGCGGCGGCCCGGGCGGTGCCGTCGGGCACGAACCTCACGTCGATACCGGGGGACTTGGCCTTGCCGCCCCAGTAGGCGTCGTAGCGGTCGAGGGTGGCGGAGGAGGTGCCGTCGACCTCGGTGAGCTCGAAGGGGCCGGTGCCGGCGCCGACGGGGTTCACCGTCTTCCCGGTGTAGGCCTTCGCGGCGAGGACCGACAGCTGGGGCGAGCTGAGCCGCTGCGGGACCAGGGGGTCCTCGTCGGCGGTGGTGACGGTGACGGTGTCCGGGTCCTTCGTCTTCACGGTCAGGTCGACGCCGTCCAGGATGCGGGGCTTGGGGGAGGCGGTGGCGGCGGTGGTGAGCGAGCGTACGACGGCCTCGGCGTCGAGCTTCGTGCCGTCGTGGAAGGTGACGCCGTCGCGTATCTGGAACGTCCAGGTCCTGCCGGACTGCTGCCACTCGGTGGCGAGCGCGGGTTCGGCGTCCCCGTCGGCGTCGAGCTTCACGAGGGTCTCCGCCGTCGACCAGCGGGACAGCTTGAACGCGTCGTCGGAGAGCGGGGAGAGGGCCGAACGCGGGGGCAGCATCATCGCGACCCGGACGCGCTTGCCGTCACCGCCCCCGTCGCCCTCACCCTCGGCGGAGGCACCGGAGAAACAGCCGGTGAGCAGGGCGGAGGCCACGGCGGCCGAGAACAGGTGACGGGCGGGCAGGCGCACGGAACCCTCCGGGTAAAGGGGTGGTCAAGGGTGAGTGCGCCGACGCTAACACGATGACAATCATTTTCAGTAATCAGTGTGACGGAGATCGCGCAGCGCCGGGACCAGCGCGATCAGCATCAGCGCGGCCGTCGCAGCGAACGCCCACGGATAGCCGGTCAGCCCCGCGAGGACACCGAAGCCCGCCGCACCGACGCCCATGCCACCGTCGTAGGCGAGATTCCACAGCGCGCTGACCGTGCCGTACGAAGAGGCGGACACCCGGGCGTACATCAGGGTCAGGGTGGCGTTCTGGGCGATGCCGAAGCCGGCCCCGAACAGCGCCGATCCCGCGACGACGGCCACCGGGCTGCCGGTCGCCGCGGTGACCAGCAGGCCCGCCGCCGACAGGAGCAGACCGGGCAGGACGAGCCCGGCGCTGCCGTGCCGGTCACCGTGCCGGCCCGCCAGCCAGCGGGTGACGGTCGCGGCCGCGGGCTGGGCGAACAGGGCCGCCGCGATCACCGAGGAGGACACCGAACCGGCCGCCAACGGCAGGAAGGTGACCAGGATTCCGGCGGCCGTCGCGGTGGCGCCGAAGACGAGGACGGGGCGCAGCAGGGCACCGGTGCGCAGCCCGCGGACCACACCGACCGGCCGCTCGGCGCTCGCGCCACGGTCCGGCAGGCCGAACACCGAGACGATCGCGGCGAGCGCGGCACCGCCGCCGACGGCCGCGACGGTCCCGTACCCCGCGTGCTCCGCCAGCCACAGCCCGAGCGGCAGCGCGATCAGCGACGGCACACCGGACACCACGCCCACCACGGCGAGGCCCTCGCCCCTCCGCTCGGCCGGGATCAGCGTCGCCGTCAGGGCGCCGCCCGCGACGATGGTGAGCGCGAAGCCCAGTCCGCGCACCAGACACACGGCCACGATCCACACGATGTCCCGGGAGGCGGTCAGCGCCAGGGCCGGGGCGCCGAGCAGGAACAGGCCGGCGATCAGGACGACCCGGTATCCGAAGCGTGCGACCAGCCGGGGAGTGACCAGTTCACCGAGGACCGTGGAGAGCATCAGGGCACCGGTGGCGAGACCCGCCGCACCCCCGCCGCCCGACCCGGCCGCGTAGGCGGGGACGACCGACAGCAGCAGGAAGAAGCTGACGGTCGCCCCGACCAGGCTCACGAAGCGGAGCAGCAGGGGCCGGGTGAGCAGGGGCGGACGCGAACCGGTCGTTGGTGCGGGGTGCTTGGCCGAAGTCGTCATACCGTCGACGGTAGGTTCCCACCGGCCCTCCGCTAAGCTCCAATTCCATGCCAGTGCAGTGGGCCGGTCTGTCACCAGGGCTGCTTCTGACCGTCGACCGGGACAGCACGCAGCGACTGTCCGCGCAGGTGGAGGGACAACTGCGGGACGCCATCCGCACCGGTCGGCTCCAGGCCGGCGAACGCCTCCCGTCCTCCCGGGAACTCGCGCGGGAGCTCGGTCTGTCCCGTGGTCTCGTCCAGGACTGCTACGCCCAACTCCAGGCCGAGGGCTACCTCGTGACCCGCGTCGGCTCGGCCACCCGCGTGGCGGCCTGCGCCCAGCCGACGGAACCGGCCCCCGCATCCCCGGCCGGCCCCGGCCCCCGGCTGATCGCCGACTTCCGCCACGGGGTGCCGGACCTGACCTCCTTCCCGCTCGCCGACTGGCTCTGGGCCACCAGGGAAGCGGCCCGGCGCATGCCCACCGCCGACCTCGACTACGGGGATCCACGGGGGAGTTCGGCCCTGCGCGAGGTCGTCGCCGGATATCTGGGCCGGGTGCGCGGCGCCGCCACCGACCCTGCCCGGACCGTGGTCTGCTCGGGCTACGCGCAGGGGCTGAGCCTCGCCCTGGGCGCCCTCGCCCGCCGGGGTGCGCGGGTCGTGGCGTACGAGGACCCGGGCGGCCCGGCCACCGCGCGGGCGGCCGCCGAGGCTGCGGGGCTGACGGCCGTACCGGTCCCGGTCGACGAAGAGGGCGTGGACGTAGGGAAGTTGGCGGCCACCGGTGCCCGGGCCGTGATCGTCACCCCGGCCCACCAGTGGCCGACGGGAGTCGTGCTGGCGCCCGACCGCCGCCATGCGCTGATCGACTGGGCCGTGCGCCAGGACGCGTACGTCATCGAGGACGACTACGACGCCGAGTTCCGCTACGACCGCGAACCGGTCGGTGCGCTCCAGGGGCTGGCGGCCGACCGGGTGATCTCCATCGGCACGGTGAGCAAGTCACTGGCCCCCGCACTGCGGCTGGGCTGGCTGCTGTGCCCGCCGGCCCTGCTCGACCTCGTCACCGACCTCAAACGCGTCACCGACCGCGGCTCACCCACCCTCGACCAGCTCGCCCTCGCCCGCCTGATCGAGTCCGGCCGCTACGACCGCCATCTGCGGCGCATGCGCACGACCTACGCCACCCGCCGTACCGCCCTGGTCGACGCCCTGGCCGCGCACGCCCCCGCGGTACGGCTGTCCGGACTGGCGGCGGGATTCCACGCCGTGGCCCATCTGCCCGCGAGGGCCCACGAACACACCCTCGTCGATGCGGCTCGCACCCGCGGCGTCGGCCTGTACGGCATGAGCGCGTGCCGCACCTCGGCAGCCGCGGCGCCGCCTCAACTCGTCCTGGGATTCGGCAATGTGACGGAACGCGCGATCGCGGAGGGGGTGGCGGCGGTGGCGGACCTCCTCGACGGCGGCTGAGCCGGCACTCCTGGCGGACGCCGACTCGGATCGCGGCCCACCCGTGCTTTCAGCCTGCCCGGCGTTTGAGGACGAGGACCTGCCATTCCGATCCCCCGCCCACCCGCAGGCGGCTTCGCCTCTCAACGCCGGCCCGCATGCTTCAGCCCGTCCGGCGTTTGAGGACGAGGCCCTTGGGGCCGATGGGGGTCCAGGGGGCGGAGCCCCCTGGGGTGGGGTCGAAGGGGCGGCAGCCCCTGGGGAGGGGAACGGGTAAGGGCGGCGGGGGCGTAAACCCGATCAGCAGCAGCACGGGGTCACTCCCCGAAGGCCAGGCGGGCTCCGAAGGCGGCGATGACCGTGCCGGTGACGCGGTCCAGGACGCGGCGGGCGGACGGGCGGCGGAGCGTGTCGCGCAGGGTGCGGGCGAAGAGGATCAGGACGCCCGACCAGATCACCCCGAGCGCGATGTGCACGCCCGCCAGCAAGGTGCCGGCCACCAGGTGTGCCGCCGCGCCGCCCTCCGGGACGAACTGCGGCAGGACCGCCATGTAGAAGGCGCCCACCTTCGGGTTGAGCAGGTTCGTCAGGGCGCCCTTGCGCCAGCCGCTCCAGAAGCCGCCCCCGCTGTCCCCGTCCTGCGCGGGTCCGGCGTCCCCGCCCCGCCGCCGCAGCGTCGCCCACACCATGCGGGCGCCCATCCAGACCAGGTACGCGGCACCCGCCCAGCGCAGGGCGGTGTAGGCGAGGTGGGACGCGGTCAGGACGGCGGTGACGCCGAGCGCGCCGAGCACGCCCCAGACGAGGGTGCCGGTCTGGATGCCGAGGACCACGCCCCACGCGCGCGTGCGGCGCCCCGTGACGGCGGTGCGGAGGATGAGGGCGGTGTCGATGCCCGGGGTGAGGGTCAGCAGGCCCACGATCAGTGCGAAGGAGCCCAGTGCGGAGGCAGTGATCATGCGGGCACTGTAGAGGGGGGGAGTCGACGAATTCCCCCTCTTCCTGCCCGGATTCGGGCATGGGGACGGTCAAAAGAGCTCTTGAGGAGCTTTAGAGGCGCGCCCCCTTCAGTGCCATGTGCAGCAGCAGCCGGTCCTCGCCGTCGTCCAGGTCCAGGCCCGTCAGCTGCTCCACCCGGGACAGGCGGTAGTACAGGGTCTGGCGGTGGATGCCCAGCTCGGCGGCCGTGCGGCCCGCCTGGCCCGCGCGGTCGAGATAGATCTCGGCGGTGCGCGCGAGTTCGCGGTGGGCGGGGGAGAGCAGGGGCCGTACGGCGGGGTCGTGGGCCGTCTCCGCGGGGAGCGAGGTCAGCAGCCGGTACGGACCGATCCGCGACCACTCCGTGACCGGGCCGAGCGCAGGCTCAGCGAGGGCCGCGCGGGCCGCCGCCGAGGCCTCCCGCCAGGACGTCGCCAGATCGCCGAGACCGGTACGGGGCTCACCCACGCCGGCCGCCCGGGCGCCTTCCCCCAGCAGCCGCTGTGCCGCCGCGAGTGCCGGCGTCCGCACCTCGGGCGCCCGCAGCCGGACGAGGACCGCGAGGCTCTGCGCGGTCGTGCCCCACGGCACCGTGCACAGGGCCGTCGTGTGCGGCACCGTCCGCGCGGACGGCGCGTCGTCCAGGTCGGTGGACGGCCAGGGCGCGACACACACCACCGCGTGCGGCCCGTCGCCGCGCGGCCCGAGCGCCGTACGCAGCGCCGCCACCGCCATCTCCCCCTGCCAGCCCCGCTCGGCGGTCAGCACCGCCCGCAGCTCCCGGCTGAGGTCCGCCCCGTGCTGCGCCTCGTCCGCGAACAGCGCGCCGATCCGCACCGTCACCTCCATGGCGGCGGTCAGCTGGGCCTCGGTGGGCCCGGGGTCGGACTCCAGCAGCCAGACGTACCCCAGGACGACACCCCGATGGCGCACGGGCAGACAGATCCGTCCGCGGTACACCCCCGCCTCGGGCGTCGGCGGGATACGGACGGGACCGGTCGCGCGGGTGATGCCGAAGCCCTCGAACCAGGTCCGGACCGCGGCCGTCGAGCGGCGGGTCAGGATCGAGCGGGCGCGCACCGGGTCCAGCGCCGACGGATCGAGGTCGCCCTCACTGTCGTACGCCCCGAAGGCGATCAGCTCGAAGTCGCGGCTCTCCAGGGTCGCGGGTACCCCGAGCAGCTCGGAGATCTCGTCGACCAGCTCCTGGTAGTCACCGGCTCGGCTGGACGACGCGGCATCGGCTGTCACTCGGGCATTCTCCCGCACAATCCCGCCCCTTCATACATCTGTCTGAGATCTGCGGCACGGATGCGTGACAGCTGTCGATGGCCGACGATCGGAGGGATCCTTAGGTTTCACGGTGGTTCTATCTGCTGGTTTGTGGAGGTGCCCCGTGCTGGGTCCCGTGATTCTTGCCGCGTCGCGCAGCGACCGGATGCGACGCCTGATCTCGGCGGCGCCGGTGACCAAGCAGGTCGTCGACCGCTTCATCCCCGGCGAGACGGTCGACGAGGTCGTGCCGATCATCAGGGAGCTCACGGACCGGGGTCTGGAGCTGACGATGGACGTCGTCGGCGAGGACATCACCACCCCCGAGCAGGCCGAAGCCGCCCGGGACGCCTACCTCCGGCTCGTCGACCGGCTCAAGGAGCTGGACCTGGGCACCCGCGCCGAGATGTCCGTGAAGCTGTCGATGTTCGGACAGGCGCTGCCGGGCGGCCACGAGCTGGCCCTGGCCAATGTCCGACCGGTCGTCGAGGCGGCCGCCGCCATCGGTACCACCGTGACGCTGGACGCCGAGGACCACACCACCCTCGACTCGATGTTCGCCATCCACGAGGAGCTGCGGAAGGACTTCCCGCAGACCGGCTGCGTCATCCAGGCCTACCTCTTCCGCACCGAGGCCGACGCCCGCCGCCTCGCCGAGAGCGGCAGCCGCGTGCGGCTCGTGAAGGGCGCCTACAAGGAGCCCGCCGAGGTCGCGTACCAGCAGAAGCACGAGATCGACAAGGCGTACGTCCGCATCCTGAAGGTCCTGATGGAGGGCGAGGGGTACCCGATGATCGGGTCCCACGACCCGCGCCTGATCTCCATCGCCCAGGAACTGGCCCACCGGGCCGGCCGCAAGCCCGACGAGTACGAGTTCCAGATGCTGTACGGCATCCGCGGCGACGAACACCTGCGCCTCGCCGCCGAGGGCCACCGCATGCGCGTCTACACGGCCTACGGCACCGACTGGTACGGCTACTTCATGCGCCGCCTCGCGGAGAAGCCGGCGAACCTGCGCTTTTTCGCGCGAAGCATGATCACCAAGGGCTGATGCGCGGGGTGAGCGGCTGCCGTTGGCCTCCGGCGAGTGCTCGGAGGACGACGGCAGCCGCCCCGCGGCCGGCTGAGCCGGACCCGGATCCGCCGAAAGGAGTTACGGATCTCGTGACTCCGCCCCCGAAGAGGCTTCTCACGAACTCGCCGCAGCGAGCCCGTGACGGTCAAGCCCTGACCGCTGCTCACCATACGCAACCGCTTCAGCTCCCCCCGGCTGAAGCCCGGGAATCACTCGGAAGAGGTACCCCATGGACGCTGTGACCCAGGTCCCCACCCCCGTCAACGAGCCGGTGCACGGCTACGCCCCCGGCTCGCCCGAGCGCGCCCGTCTCGAGGTCAAGCTGAAGGAGCTGGCCGAGAACCCGATCGACCTGCCGATGACCATCGGCGGTGAGAAGCGGCTCGGCGGCGGCGACGCCTTCCAGGTCGTGCAGCCGCACAACCACAAGGCCGTTCTGGGCACGTACCGCAACGCCACCCAGCAGGACGCGCAGGACGCGATCGACGCGGCCCTCGCCGCCGCGCCCGCCTGGCGCGCGATGGCCTTCGACGACCGCGCCGCGATCATCCTGCGCGCCGCCGAACTCCTCGCCGGCCCCTGGCGCGAGACCCTCGCCGCCTCCACCATGCTCGGCCAGTCGAAGACCGCCCAGCAGGCCGAGATCGACACCCCCTGCGAGCTCGTCGATTTCTGGCGCTTCAACGTCAAGTATGCCCGCGACCTGCTGGCCGAGCAGCCCCCGGCGAACTCCCCGGGCGTCTGGAACCGCCTCGACCACCGCCCGCTCGAAGGCTTCGTCTACGCGATCACGCCCTTCAACTTCACGGCGATCGCGGGCAACCTCCCGACCGCGCCCGCGCTGATGGGCAACGTCGTCGTCTGGAAGCCGTCCCCGACGCAGACCCACGCCGCCGTGCTGCTCATGCAGCTCCTGGAGGAGGCCGGGCTGCCTAAGGGCGTCATCAACCTCGTCACCGGCGACGGCATCGAGGTCTCCAAGGTCGCCCTCGAGCACCGCGACCTCGCGGGCATCCACTTCACCGGTTCCACCAAGACCTTCCAGCACCTGTGGAAGACGGTCGGCGCCAACATCGAGAAGTACCGCACCTACCCCCGTCTGGTCGGCGAGACCGGCGGCAAGGACTTCGTCGTCGCCCACCCGAGCGCCGACAAGGCGATCCTCAAGACCGCACTGACCCGCGGTGCGTTCGAGTACCAGGGCCAGAAGTGCAGCGCGACCTCCCGGGCCTACATCCCGGCGTCGATCTGGAACAGCGGCTTCAAGGAGGAGTTCGCGGCCGAGGTCGACTACCTCACCATGGGCGATGTCACCGACCTCTCCAACTTCATCGGCGCCGTCATCGACGAGCGCGCCTTCGCCAAGAACAAGGCCGCCATCGACCGCGCCAAGTCCGACCCGGCCTGCACGATCGTCGCGGGCGGTTCGTACGACGACTCGGTCGGCTACTTCGTCCGCCCGACCGTCGTCGAGTGCTCGGACCCGGCGAACGAGGTCTTCACCACCGAGTACTTCGGCCCCTTCCTCGCCGTGCACGTCTACGAGGACGACAAGTACGACGAGATGCTGACCCAGATGGAGTCGGTGTCCGACTACGCGCTCACCGGCTCGGTCATCTCGGCCGACCGCGCGGCGGCGGCGTACACGATGGACAAGCTGCGCTACGCGGCCGGCAACTTCTACATCAACGACAAGTCCACCGGAGCCGTCGTCGGCCAGCAGCCCTTCGGCGGCGGCCGCGCCTCCGGCACCAACGACAAGGCCGGCGCCCCGCAGAACCTGATGCGCTGGACCCTGACCCGCGCCATCAAGGAGACCCTGGTCCCGCCGACCGACTACGCGTACCCGCACATGGGCTGACGGTAGGTCGGAGAGCTGGAAGGGCCGGGCTGTTGCCCGGCCCTTCGCCGTCTCCGGCTGGACCCGTGGCGCAGACTCGTGGCCATGACGGTGACGACTGACGACGGTGTACGGCTGTGGGCCACGCGGCAGGGGCACGGCGGCGAGGCCCTGGTGCTGTGTCACGGCGGCCCCGGACTGTGGGACATGTTCGAGGACGTGGCCGCCATGCTGGAGGACCGGGCGAGCGTCGTCCGCTGGGACCAGCGCGGGTGCGGGCGCTCCGAGCGGGCCGCGGGGCCCTGGACGACCGACCGGTTCGTGGCGGATCTGGACGCCGTACGACAGCACTTCGCGCTCGACCGGCCCGTGCTGCTCGGCCACTCCTGGGGCGCCCAGCTGGCGCTCAGCTATGCGCTGGCGCACCCGGAGCGGGTCGGGGGCCTCGTGTACGTGGGCGGCACGGGCATCGACCCGGTGTCCACCTGGCGCGGGCCCTTCGAGGAGAACTTCCGCGCGAGGCTGGGTGAGGTGCCCGAACGGCTCGCCCGTTGGCAGGAGTTGGTGGACGGGGACCGTGAGCGGGCGGTGCTGCAGTGGTCGGTCGACTTCGAGGACCGGGAGCGGGCGCTGGAGCACGCCGGTCGGATGGCGGACCCCTGGTTCGAGATCAACTTCGAGTGCAACAGGGCGCTGGGCGCGGAGACGAAACAGACCTGGGGGAGCCCCGAGCTGTACGCCGCCTGCCAGGGGCTGGATGTGCCGGTGCTGATCGTCGACGGTGAGCGGGACGTCCGGCCGCGCTGGGCGGTCGACTCACTGGAGCGGGCGCTGCCCCGGGTGCGGCGGGTGGTGCTCGCCGGTGCCGGGCACTCGCCGTGGGTGGAGGATCCGGACGGCTTCCGGGAGGCGGTGGGGGCGGCGCTCAGAGGGTCCGGCTGAGGAAGTCGCCTATCAGCGCGCCGATCTGGGGTGCGTGTGTCTCCAGGGCGAAGTGGCCCGTGGGCAGGAGGTGGATCTCGGCCTTCGGGAGGTCGCACTGGTAGGCGAGGGCGCCGGCCGGGACGAAGATCTCGTCGTGGGCGCCCCAGACGGCCAGCAGGGGGACCTGGCTGGTGCGGAAGTAGTCGTGGAAGGCGGGGTAGAGGGCGAAGTTGGAGCCGTAGTCGGCGATCAGGTCGAGCTGGATCTCCGGCTGGCCGGGGCGGGCCATGAGGGCCGCGTCGTGCTCGTACGCGTCCGGGCTGACGAGGTGTCGCAGGTCCTCCGGAACCCCGTGCAGGTACTGCCACTTGATGCCGTCCGGCGAGGAGATCTCCCGCACCGGCGCCTCGGTCTCCGGCGTCCGCTCGGCGATGAGCGCGAGCACGGGAGCCCAGGCCTCCTTCCCCAGCCCCTCCTCGTAGGCGTTGCCGTTCTGCGTGACGATCGCCGTCACCCGCTCGGGGTGCGCGAGTGCGAGCCGCAGGCCGATCGGGGCGCCGTAGTCCTGGATGTAGAGGGCGTACTCCTTCAGCCCCAACTGCTCGGTGAACTCGGCGGTGATCTCGGCGAGTTCGGCGAACGTGTACGCGAAGTCGGAGGCTCCCGGAGCCGACGAGCGCCCGAACCCGATGTGGTCCGGGGCGATGAGGCGGTAGCGGTCGGCGAGAAGCGGGATGAGGTCACGGAACATGTGCGAGCTGCTCGGGAAGCCGTGCAGCAGGAGGAGAGCGGGGGCGTCGGCGGGCCCGGCCTCGCGGTAGTGGACGTCGAGGCCGCGGACGGTGGTGGTGCGGTGGGCGGTCATCATGATGCTCTAACCCCTGACTGTCTCTGTGGCAGTTAGGTAAGTTCACCATGGATCGCTCTAACTGGTCAAGAGTATGAGAACAGTTAGGGCTCGCCGACCGCCCCCGCCCTCACCTGCTGGGTCACGTCCTCGCGCGTACCAAGATCTTCCCCACGTTCCCGCCCCCCAGCATCGACAAGAACGCCTCCACGATCCGTTCGAAGCCCTCCACCACCGTCTCGTCCAGCGTGAGCGCGCCGCTGAGGAGGTGCGGGACGGCGAAGTCGTACAGCTCGTCCTGGAGGTCGCGGTAGTCGCTGACCAGGAAGCCCTCGATGCGCAGGCGCTTCTCCACCACGTCGGCGTGGTTGAAGACGACCGGCGGCGCGTCCGGGGTGTTGTACTGGCTCACCGTGCCGACGCGGACCACGCGACCGTGGTCGCGCAGGGCGCCGATCGCCGCGCCCAGGTGGTCGCCGCCGACGTTGTCGACGAAGACGTCGATGCCGGTGGGGGCGGATTTCGCCAGGAGGTCCGGGACCGGGCCCTGGTGGTAGTCGAACGCCGCGTCGTAGCCGACCTGTTCGATCAGATGGCGGACCTTCTCCGGAGAGCCCGCGCTGCCCACCAGCCGACCCGCGCCCAGCAGCCGCGCGAAGCGGCCCGTCGCCGTGCCGACCCCGCCCGCCGCCGCGGAGACGAACACGTCGTCGCCTTCGCGGAGCCGCGCGATCCGGGTGAGACCGACGTACGCCGTCAGGCCCGTGCCGCCCAGCACGCTCAAGTACGCGGACAGCGGGACGCCTTCGTACAACGGCAGGCGTCTGATCTCCGCCGGGGTCACCAGGGAGTGGGTGCGCCAGCCCTGCCGGTGGAAGACGATCTTGCCCTCGGGCAGCCCCGGGTCCCGCGAGGCCACGATCCGGCCCAGCGCGCGGCCCTCCAGCGGCGCGTTCAACTCGAAGTCGCCGTCCATCATTTCGCGGTGGTAGGGGTCGACCGACCAGTAGAGGTTCTCCACCAGCGCCGTGCCGGGGGCGGGGGCGGGCAGGGAGGACTCCACGAAGGCGAAGTCGGCGGGGGTGGGGAAGCCCTTCGGGCGGGCGGTCTGGTGCACGGTGATCGCTGTGTCGGTCATGGACGGGACCGTACGGAGGAATGCCGGACCGCAGCAGAGGGTTGCGCTCATGGAACGGACACATCCATGAGCTTTCGCTCATAGCAGCAGGTGGGGGACCCGCCATGAGCAGCGCCGTCGATCTCGCGCCGCAGGAACTCCGTACCCTCGTCGCGGTCGCCGAGGAGGGCGGCTTCTCGGCCGCCGCCGTCCGGCTCGGCACGAGTCAGTCCGCCGTCTCGCACGCGGTGCGCGGCATCGAACGCAAGCTGGGCGTCGTGCTGTTCGACCGCGGACGGTACGGGGCCCGGCCCACGGCGGCCGGCGCACGGGCCGTCGCCCACGGCCGCCGCGTCCTGCGGATGCTGGACCTGCTCGTCCGGGAGGCGCGGGCCGCGGAGCCCCACGACGTCGCCGGCCCCCTGCGGATCGCCGCCTTCCGCAGCGCCGCCCTCCACCTCCTGCCCCCCGTCCTGGAACGCCTCACCGCACGGCACCCCGCGATCGAGCCGACCGTCACCGTCGTACGGGAGATCGGACCCGGCACGGCCGGAGAGGTCGCCGAGGGGCGGGCCGACCTCGGTATCGCCACCTTCGGCACCAGTTCCCCGATCCCGCCGCATCTGGTCGGGGACGTTCTGCTGGAGGAGCCGTACGCCCTCGTCCATCCGGCCGGCCATCCCGCCTCGCGCTCCCTGCCGCTCGTCGACTGGCGGGAGAACTGCTCCTCCTACACCCGCACCTGGTGGGCGGCCCAGGACTGGATCCCCACCGCGACCGTCCGCGCCGAGGACGACGGGGCGGTGCTCTCGATGGTGGGCAGCGGTCTCGGCATGGCGATCATGCCCGCGCTCTCCCTCACCAGGGCGCCGCACGGCCTGGAGATAACCGATCTCGGACCGGACCGGCCCACCCGTCGGATCGGATACGTCACCACACCCGAACTCGCCACCACCGCCGTCGTCCGGGCCCTGGTCCGCGAGCTGCGCAGCCATGCGAAACCGCAGGTCAGCGCCGTGTGACTCACTGCACTGTCTCAGATAGTAGGAAGTCCGAGTAATTGTGGAGACAGACCGAGCGTCCTCCCTTAGCTTTGTAGAAGCCGAACGTCTCGCTCGATCAAGCGAATGGCGGTCGTGAGCCGGGCCCCATGCAGGCAACCCCTGCGGCCAGTGCTCCCCGCCTCTTCCGGCGTCTCGCAACTCCCTTCTGCACTCCATGAATTCGAAGGAGTCGATTTCTCATGGCCGAGACGACCGCCCGCCGTCGAGTCCGTCACACCGTCCGTACGAACGAGTCCGACCGCAAGAACGCCGCGGCCGCCCTCCAGCGCGCCCTCGACCGCCGTGACAACGGCGGCTCGACCGGCCACTGAGGCCGCACACCCCCAGTACCGGGAGCCGCACCCGTCGGGATGCGGCGCGGGATCACGTCCCGCGCCGCACCTCGAAATGGTCGATCCGGTCGCCGTTCTGCGCCAGCGCCGACACCTTGAGCCTCGGGGTCGTACCGCTCTCCGCCTCCACCTGGAGGAAGGAGAACCCCCGGTAGCGCACCCGCGACCACTCCACGGTCTCCTTGTCGGCGGCCCGTGACTTCGTCCACCGGAAGGTGTCCACGGACTCGCGGTCGCGCACGTGCCCCTCGTAGCTCTCCTTCACGCCCGCCGGGAAGCCGTACAGGTCCTTGCCGCCGCCGCCCGCGGTGACGTACACGGTCCCGTCCCGCGTCGGGTCGGTCGACGCGCCGATCGGCACCCGCCTGCCGACCGCGTCGCCCTTGATGGCGTCGGTGCGCTCGTAGACGTGGTTGTGCCCGTTGATCACCAGGTCCACCTGGTGCTTCGCGAACAGCGGCAGCCACTCCTCGCGCACCCCGCCGTCGGAGGCGTGCGAGGAGGTCGAGTAGGCGCAGTGGTGGAAGAAGACGACGACGAAGTCCACCGACCCCCGCAGCTCGCCCAGCTTCTCGTCCAGCCACGCCGTCTGCTTGCCGCCCGTGTAGCCGAGGTTGGCGGGGATCTCGTACGACACGTCGTTGGCGTCCAGCGCCACGAAGCCGACGTTGCCGTATGTGAACGCGTACACGCCCGGCGCCGCGCGCGGATCGAAGCCGCTGTCCGGCAGGGACCAGCGGGCGAGCTGGCCGCCGTAGCCGTCGGGGGAGTACCAGGCCTCCATGTCGTGGTTGCCGGTCGTCACCATCCACGGCACCGACCGTGTGACCTCCTCGTTCTGCTTGAGGAACAGGTCCCAGTACGAGGGGTCGTAGCCGTCCGAGGTCTCGCCCCGGCCGTTGACGTTCGCATAGCAGATGTCGCCCGCGTGGAGATGGAACGCGGGGTTCCGGCGCAGCAGGATGTGGTCGTTGGCGGCGGCGGCCTTGCTGACGCCCTGGTCTCCGAAGGCCGTGAAGACGAACGTCTCCGGGCTCGCCGGGGCCGTGCGGAAGGACGCGATGGTGGAGCGGTGCGCGGCGGCGGCCGGGTCGAGTCCGTCGTGGCCGACGCCGTAGTAGTACGTGGTGCCGGGGCGCAGCCCGTCCAGGGCGGCGTGCAGGTAGTACTGGTCGAGGGCCGCGCGGACGCCCGGGACGCCCGGGGTGCGCAGATCGCGGACCTCGGCCCCGATCCGGCGGCTCAGATCGTCGGGGCGGGTGCCGATCCGGACGAATGGCTTCCGCACCGCGAGCGGGACCTGCCAGGAGATCCGCATCTGCGTCTTCGGGTCGGCGCCGAAGGCGAGGTGGCGGCCGAAGGGGGCGACGACCGAGCCGTGCACCTTGGCGGCGGTGGACGGGGAAGCGGCCGTACGGGAAGAGGGTGACGGCGAGTCTCCCGCGCAGCCGCCGGTCAGCAGCCCGCCCGCCACCGCGCCGGCCGTCACCAGGGTGCGGCGCCGGGTCACCTTCGTGCGCAGATACTCGTACTGCTCGGCCATGCTCATCCGGCGCGCGAGCCGCGGCGGGATGCCGACGTCGGGAAGGTCCATGCCGGGAAAGTTCCCAGCGCAGCCCAACACCCGCCATACATACGGGTGAACGCCAGTCGAAGGGCTGACGCCCAGGTGTGCGCGGCTGTCCGTATGGCGGACGTGTCGTGTCATCTCATGGGACGCGGAGTAGGGTGCCGACATGTCTCGCAGCATCAATCTCGCAGTGATTCCCGGTGACGGCATCGGCCAGGAGGTCGTGGCCGAAGGCCTGAAGGTCCTCTCCGCCGTCCTTCCGCAGGATGTGAAGCTGGAGACCAAGGAGTACGACTTCGGCGCCAAGCGCTACCACGCCACCGGTGAGACCCTCACCGACGCCGACGTGGACGCGCTGAAGCAGCACGACGCGATCCTCCTCGGTGCCATCGGCGACCCCAGCGTCCCCTCCGGCGTCCTGGAGCGCGGCTTCCTGCTCAAGCTCCGCTTCCTCTTCGACCACCACGTCAACCTGCGGCCGTCGAAGCTGCTGCCGGGTGTGGAGACGCCGCTGAAGGGCGAGCCGGCCATCGACTTCGTCGTGGTCCGCGAGGGCACCGAGGGCCCGTACACCGGCAACGGCGGCACCATCCGCAAGGGCACCCCGCACGAGGTCGCCACCGAGGTCTCCGTGAACACGGCCTTCGGTGTCGAGCGTGTCGTCCGCGACGCCTTCGCCCGTGCCCAGGCCCGTCCCCGCAAGAAGCTCACGCTGGTCCACAAGAACAACGTGCTCTCCTTCGCGGGCCACCTGTGGACGAACGTCTTCAACCAGGTGGCCGAGGAGTTCCCCGAGGTCACCACCGACTACATCCACGTCGACGCGGCCACGATCTACCTGGTCACCGACCCGGCCCGGTTCGACGTGATCGTCACCGACAACCTCTTCGGCGACATCATCACCGACCTCGCCGCGGCCGTCTCCGGCGGCATCGGCGTCGCGGCGAGCGGCAACATCAACCCCAGCGGCGAGTTCCCGTCGATGTTCGAGCCCGTTCACGGCTCGGCCCCCGACATCGCGGGCCAGGGCAAGGCCGACCCCACCGCCACGGTCCTGTCCGTCGCGCTGCTCCTGCGTCACCTCGGCTACGAGGCCGAGGCCGCCCGGATCGACGAGGCGGTCTCCGTCGACCTCGCCGAGCGCACCGGCAAGCCCGCGCGCAGCACCTCGGAGATCGGCGACGCGCTCGCCGTACGAGTAGCCGGCTGACCCGCCAGGCTCCCAGAACCACACGAAGCCGCCGGGTCGCATCCGCACCCGGCGGCTTTCCTTATGTCCCCGCCGGGTGCCACCATCATCCCCTGGGTCACATTCACGCCGTTTTCGTCCCTGGCCTCCGTAGCGCGATAATCGAACGCGGAGCCGCGGAATGAGGGAATGCTCGGACGTCCTAGCACTGGCAACTGACAGTAAAGGGCGTGGAGCGCGGCCCATCACTACACAACCGGTGAAGGACAACCACTCATGACGACGCCCACGATCGAGCTCAAGCCCTCAGCCTCGCCACTTTCCGACGCCGAGCGCGCCGCGATCCTGGCGAACCCCGGCTTCGGCCGCCACTTCACCGACCACATGGTCGTCATCAAGTGGACCGAGGGCCGCGGCTGGCACGACGGCCAGCTCGTGCCGTACGCCCCGCTCCAGCTCGACCCGGCGACGATGGTCCTGCACTACGCGCAGGAGATCTTCGAGGGCCTCAAGGCGTACCGCCAGCCCGACGGAACCGTCGCCACCTTCCGCCCCGAGAAGAACGCCGAGCGATTCCAGCGTTCCGCGCACCGCCTCGGCATGCCCGAGCTGCCGGTCGAGACGTTCATCGAGGCCTGCGACGCCCTCGTCCAGCAGGACCGGGACTGGGTCCCGGCGCACGGCGGCGAGGAGTCCCTCTACCTCCGCCCCTTCATGATCGCCACCGAGGTCGGCCTGGGCGTCAAGCCCGCCAACGAGTACCTCTTCCTGGTCATCGCCTCCCCGGCCGGCGCCTACTTCCCCGGCGGCGTCAAGCCGGTCTCCATCTGGCTCTCCGAGGACCGCGTCCGCGCCGTTCCCGGCGGCATGGGCGACGCGAAGACGGGCGGCAACTACGCGGCCTCCCTCCTCGCCCAGGCCGAGGCGGCCGCCAAGGGCTGCGACCAGGTCTGCTACCTCGACGCGGTCGAGCACAAGTGGGTCGAGGAACTCGGCGGCATGAACCTGTACTTCGTGTACGGCGACAAGATCATCACGCCGACGCTGACGGGCTCGATCCTGGAGGGCGTGACCCGCGACTCCCTGCTGGCGGTCGCCCGCGACCTCGGCTACGAGTCCGAGGAGGGCCGCGTCTCCATCGACCAGTGGCAGCGCGACGCCGAGAACGGCACCCTGACCGAGGTCTTCGCCTGTGGCACGGCCGCCGTGATCACCCCGGTCGGCACGGTCAAGCGCGCGAACTCCGAGTGGCAGCAGTCGGGCGGCGAGCCGGGCGAGGTCACGCTGAAGCTGCGGCAGGCCCTGCTGGACATCCAGCGCGGCACGGCCGAGGACAAGCACGGCTGGATGCACAAGCTGGGCTAGTCGCGGACCCGATCAGGGCCGCCGTGGACTCCGTGTCCGCGGCGGCCCTTTCGCATGCCGGGCTGTCGGCCGCGGCGCCGTCGTGGCTGGTCGCGCAGTTCCCCGCGCCCCTTCAGGGCGCATGTCGTGACCGGAATTAGAGCGGTGCTCAATGTGATGCGTGCCATGAAAGGCAGCCAGGGTTCCTTACATAGCCACCTGTGTTTAGAGTGGCGTTCTAAGAGAAGGGAACGACATGCGGCTGACCCCCACCGAACGCGACCGGCTGCTGCTCTTCGGAGCCGCCGAGCTGGCCCGTGCCCGCCGCGCCCGAGGGCTGCGGCTCAACGTGCCGGAGGCCACCGCGCTCATCGCGGACACCGTGTGCGAGGCCGCCCGCGACGGGGCGCGGCTCGCCGAGGCCGTCGAGCGGGCCCGCGCGGTGCTCGGCCCTGACGACGTGCTGCCCGGCGTCGCGGACGTCGTCACCGAGGTGCATGTCGAGGCCGTCTTCGACGACGGGTCCCGGCTGGCCGTGGTGAGCGACCCGATCGGCGGCGGGCTCGGCCCCGAGGCTCCCGGCGCGCTGCTGCCCGGACCCGAGCACACCGAGCCCGAGGCCGTCGTACGGCTGACGGTCACCAACACCGCCACCGTCCCCGTCTCCGTCACCTCCCACTTCCACTTCTTCGAGGTCAACCCTCGCCTCGACTTCGACCGCGCCGAGGCCTACGGGACACGGCTCGCCGTCCCCGCCGGCTCCTCGGTGCGGTTCGGGCCGGGGGAGTCGCTGGAGGTCGGCCTGGTGCCGATCGGCGGTGCCCGGGTCGCCATCGGCTTCGCCGGGCTCGTCGACGGACCGCTGGACGCGCCCGGCGCCCGCGAGGAGGCCCTGCGCCGCGCCGCCGCCTGCGGCTACCTGGGCGTGTCCGTCGAGGAGGCCGGCCGATGAGCCGCCCCGGAGGGCACCCCGCCGAGGCCCGCCGCCTCACCCCCCACGAGTACGCCGCCACCCACGGCCCCCGCGCCGGCGACCGCATCCGGCTCGGCGACTCCGGGCTGACGATCCGCGTCGAGGCCGACTCCCAGCGCCACGGCGACGAGTTCCTCGCCGGCTTCGGCAAGACCGCCCGCGACGGACTGCACCTCAAGGCCGCGGCCGTGCGGGAGACCTGCGACGTCGTCATCAGCAACGTCGTCGTGATCGATGCCGTGCAGGGGATCCGCAAGGTCTCCATCGGCATCCGGGAAGGCCGTGTCCACTCCATCGGGCGGGCCGGGAACCCCGACACCCTCGACGGGGTCGACGTCGTCGTCGGCACCGGCACGTCCATCGTGTCCGGCGAAGGGCTCATCGCCACCGCCGGGGCCGTCGACACCCACGTCCATCTGCTGTCGCCACGGATCATGGAGGCCTCGCTGGCCTCCGGCGTGACCACGATCATCGGCCAGGAGTTCGGGCCGGTCTGGGGCGTCGGCGTCAACTCGCCCTGGGCGCTGCGGCACACGTTCAACGCCTTCGACGCCTGGCCGGTCAACATCGGCTTCCTGGGCCGGGGTTCGTCCTCGCGCGACGCGCCCCTGATCGAGGCCCTCGCCGAAGGCGGTGCGTCCGGCTTCAAGGTGCACGAGGACATGGGCGCCCACACCCGGGCGCTGGACACGGCACTGCGGGTCGCCGAGGAACACGACGTCCAAGTCGCCCTGCACAGCGACGGGTTGAACGAGTGCCTGTCCGTCGAGGACACCCTGCGCGTCCTGGAGGGGCGCACCATCCACGCCTTCCACATCGAGGGCTGCGGCGGCGGACACGTCCCGAACGTGCTGAAGATGGCGGGCGTCGCGAACGTCATCGGCTCCTCCACCAACCCCACCCTGCCCTTCGGCCGGGACGCGGTCGCCGAGCACTACGGCATGATCGTCTCCGTCCACGGCCTGAAGACCGACCTGCCCGGCGACGCCGCCCTGGCCCGCGACCGGATCCGCGCCGGGACCATGGGCGCCGAGGACGTCCTGCACGACCTGGGCGCGATCGGCATCACCTCCTCGGACGCGCAGGGCATGGGGCGAGCGGGCGAGACGGTCCGCCGTACGTTCGCCATGGCAGGGAAGATGAAGGCCCAGTTCGGCGCCCCCGACGAGGACCACGACAACGAACGCGTCCTGCGCTACCTGGCCAAGCTGACGATCAACCCGGCCATCGCGCACGGTCTCTCGCACGAGGTCGGTTCCATCGAGGTCGGCAAGCTGGCCGACATCGTGCTGTGGCGCCCGGAGTACTTCGGCGCGAAACCGCAGCTGGTCCTGAAGTCCGGCTTCCCGGCGTACGGCGTGGTGGGCGACCCCAACGCGGCGACGGACACCTGTGAACCCCTGGTGCTGGGACCGCAGTTCGGCGCGTACGGCGCCACCCCCGCCGACCTCTCCGTCGCCTTCGTCGCCCGGGCGGCGCTCGACCAGGGCAACGACTCGATGCCGACCCGCCGCCGCAGGGTCGCCGTCCGCGGCACCCGCGGCATCGGACCGGCCGACCTGCGCCTCAACTCCCGTACCGGAGCGGTCGATGTCGACCAGCGCACCGGCCTGGTCACCCTCGACGGCGAGCCACTGCGCTCCGAGCCGGCCGACTCCGTCTCCCTCAACCGCCTGTACTTCCTCTAGGACCCCCGGAGCACCTGATGACCTACCGCATGCCCGCCGAGTGGGAGCCGCACGAGCGCACCTGGATGGCCTGGCCCGGACCCAACGCGACCTTCGCCGACGACGAGAAGCTCGCCGAGGCCCGGACCGCCTGGGCCGCGGTGGCCCGCGCCGTGCGCCGCTTTGAGCCGGTGACGATGGTGCACGGCACGGGCCAGGGGGAGTCCGCGCGCGAGCTGCTCGGACCGGACATCGACCTGGTGGAGCGCGAACTCGACGACGCGTGGATGCGTGACATCGGGCCCACGTTCGTGAGCGACGGCCGTCGACTGGCCGCCGTGGACTGGGTGTTCAACGGCTGGGGGGCACAGGACTGGGCGAGCTGGGAGCACGACTCCAAGATCGCCCGCCATGTCGCGGACCTGGCCGGGGTGCCGGTGCGGAGCAGCACCCTGGTCAACGAGGGCGGCGCGATCCACGTCGACGGCGAGGGCACGGTCCTGCTCACCGAGACGGTCCAGCTCGGCGCCGGGCGCAACCCCGGCTGGACGCGCGAGCGGGTCGAGGCGGAGATCCACGACCGACTCGGCACCAGCAAGGCGATCTGGCTCCCGCACGGCCTCGCCGGCGACTACGGCACGTACGGCACCCAGGGTCACGTCGACATCGTCGCGGCCTTCGCCGGGCCCGGCACCGTGGTCGTCCACAGCCAGCGGAACCCGGACCACCCCGACCACGCCCGCTCGCGGGAGTACGTCGAGATCCTGCGCGGACAGACGGACGCGAGGGGCCGCCGCCTGGAGGTCGTCGAGATCCCCGCCCCCACGGTCCTCAAGGATCAGGACGGGGAGTGGGTCGACTACTCGTACATCAACCACTACCTCTGCAACGGCGGCGTGGTGCTCTGCGCCTTCGACGACCCGAACGACGAACTCGCGGCCGGCGTCTTCCGCCGGCTCTTCCCCGAACGGACGGTGACACTGGTGGACGCGCGGACCGTCTTCGCGGGCGGGGGCGGCATCCACTGCATCACCCAGCAGCAGCCGCGGACGACGGTCAGGTAGAACGTACGGGTGAACGTGCTGACCTGTGCCGCCTGCGGAAGCCGCCTGACCGAGCCGCTGCGGCTCCTGCCGGAAGTGCCGCCCCGCCCGGAGTACGACGGACTCAAGAACCCCGACGGCTCCCGGCACGCCCCGTCGACCCTGCCGCGCGGGGCCTACGCGGTCGACCCGGAGCCGTGCGGGGCGCCGTACGTGCCGCATCCCGACCCCGAATGGTGCGGATCGGCCCACCCGGGAGACGTGTGCATGGGAGACCCCGACGGACCGGGATGCCTGATCTCCGCCGGGCCGCGCGACACATGGGTGGTCCACCCCGAGGACACCCGTGGGCGCCTGTCCGCCAACCCCGCCGTCGAGGAGGTCGGGTGCTGCGGCCGCCCCGGCCGCGAGGGGCCGAACGAGGTCTGCGCGGAGTGCGGCACGGCGGTGGCGACGCGGTACTCCGAGTGCTACGGCCCGTACGAGACGCACTTCCTGCCGGACGCCGTCCGCGTGGAGTCCGCCGTATGACCCCCGCCCGCCGTCGCACCCCCGCCCCGCCCCGCGAGGACGTCCTCGCCGCCGCCATGGAGATGATCGCCGAACTCGGCCTGGAGAAGCTCACCATGGCGGCCCTCGGCCGCGAGGTCGGGATGAGCAGCGGCCACCTCCTGTACTACTTCCACTCCAAGGACGAGCTGCTGCTCCAGACCCTGGAGTGGAGCGAGGGCCGGCTGGGCGCCGAACGCGGCCGCCTCCTCACCCGCACGGCCACCGCGCGCGAACGGCTCGATGCGTACGTCGACCTGTACGTCCCCCACGGCCATCGCGACCCCCACTGGACCCTCTGGCTTGAGGTCTGGAACCGCTCGCAGAACGCCCCCGCCGACGCCCGCGACCGGCAGGCCGCCATCGAGGGCGCCTGGCACCGCGACCTGGTGGCACTGCTGGCGGAAGGCGTGTCGAGGGGTGAGTTCCGCGCGGTCGACCCCGACCGCGTGGCCGCCCGGCTGCGGGCGCTGCTCGACGGATTCTCCATCCATGTGGCGATCGGGCTGCGAGGCGCGGACCGAGCGCAGATTCTCGGCCACGTACGGGAGTTCCTGGACGAGAACCTTCTCGCGGACGCCTGACCCCGAGCCCGGGTTGTACGCAAAAAGGCCGATTGACCCTGTGGCCCGTGGTGCGTTTGCCTCTTGGGGAGCCCTCGGCGCGGGGCCGGGGGAGAGCGTCCACGGGGGAACACAGGGGGGAACATGTCCAGAGCCGTACGTGTGTCCAGCATGTCCTTAGGTACGGCGCTGCTGCTCGCGCTCACCGGAACGACCGCCGGTGCCGAGCCGCACGCGCCCCGGGTGCACAGGGTCAGCACCGCCGCCGACGGCAGCCAGGCCGACGGGCAGTCGTCGGGCGGCGCGATCAGCGCCGACGGCCGCAAAGTGGCGTTCACCTCCGTCGCGCCGAGCTTCGGCTGCGCGCGCTTCGACAGGTGCCTGCTCGTGAAGGACCTGCACGACGGCGGGCTGACCAAGATCGACCTCGGCAGCGGCTACACCTACGGCTCGCCCGCGCCGAGCGCCGACGGCAGCCGTATCGCCTTCTCCGCGGGCACCCGGTTCCTCGCGCCCTACCTGTACGACGGCGCCACCGGCCGTACGGAGAAACTGTGGCCGCAAGACCCGCCAGGCTTCAACGAGTTGGGCCGCGCCCAGTCGATCAGCCCGGACGGCACGCATATCGCGTACACCATCGGCAACCGCAACGGCGACGAGAACTTCCGGCTGCTGTACGTCCGTGACACGGCCACCGGTACCGACGAGCTGATCTCACCGGCCGAGGAGGGCGACAAGCCGGGCGCCTCGGTGAGCGGCGACGGCAAGCGGGTCGCGTACTCGGTCCGGGGTGATGTGGAGGGGCCGGATCCGGCCGACCTCTTCGTGAAGGACCGGGCGACGGGGAAGCGGACCCAGGTCGACCAGGGCTTCGGCCCCGCCTCCCTGGTCCGTATCACCGCCGACGGCCGCCACGTCCTCTTCAACGCCGACAACGGTGTCTACAGCCGCGACCTCCGCACGGGCGACGCGCGGCGCGTGGCCGAGGGATCCGCCTCCTCGGTCACCGCGGACGGCCGGTACGCCGTCGTCGCGGGCGAGGACGGGGTGCGGGTGCGCGACCTGCGGACGGGGCTGCGGGGGGCCGCCCTTCCGCCGGACGCCCAGACCGGTGACGACATGCTGGCAGCCGGCGGGCGTGCGGTGGCGTTCAGTTCGAAGGCGTCCCACCTGGTGGCGGGAGACACCAACAGGGAGTCCGACGTGTTCGTCTTCTCGGGCGCGCTGAGGAAGAACCCGGCTCCGATGCCCTCCGTCACCGAGCGGATCAGCATGACCAGGGACGGACAGCAGCGGCCCGAGGCCTCGTACGACCCCGTGATGGGAGAGGGCAAGGTCGTCGCCTTCACCTCGGGCGACGACGTGTTCGTCAACGCGGCCGGCGGTCTCTCCCAGGTCGACTCCACCGACCAGGGCCCCTCGCGCGAGGGCGCCCCCTGCTACAGCGGGCGCATGGTCGGCTATGTGGCCCCGTCCCCGACCGACGGCGGCCCGCAGGTCCATATCCGCAACCGCTCGGTCGGGAAGCTGACCACCATCGGCTCCCACGACGGCGTCCGCTTCACCTGGATGGGACAGCCCCAGGTCGACCCGACCTGCGCGTGGGTCACCTACGCCGCCACACTGCCCGCCACCGACACCGATCCGTCGCCCGAACCCCGCCTCTACCGCTTCAAGTTCAACGGCGGCACCCTCGACGTGGTCAGCGCGCCCACGGGCGAGCCGGCGGGCAACCCGTCCATCAACTACGGCGGCCGGTACATCGCCTTCGAGCAGGGCGGCGAGGTCCACGTCCGCGACCTGGACACCGGTGCCCTGTCGACGCTCGGCGCGGGCTCGGCCCCGTCGATCAGCGCGGACGGCCGCAAGGTCGCCTTCCAGCAGGGTGGCGAGGTGCGCGTCCGCGACCTCGACACCGGAACGACCACCCGGATCAGGGGCACCCAGCCCTCGCTCTCCGGGGACGGCGCGCGCGTGGCGTACACCTCGCACGGCGCCGTATACCTGCGGGAACTCACCACCGGGAAGCGGCAGTTGATCAGCGTCGACCGCTGGGGCGGCCGCAACGACCTCCCGGCCCGGCATCCTTCCGTCAACGCCGACGGCACGGTCGTCGCCTTCGAGTCGGCGTCACCCGATCTGGTGGAAGGGGACACCAACGGGGTGTCGGACGTCTTCCTGCGGACAGTGCAATGACCAGCAGCAACCACAACGGGGGAACAACCATGCACAGCAACAAGCGAGCCGTCGCGCTCGCCGCCGCCTTCGTCGCCGCCACGGTGGCCGTGACCGTGACCTCGGCGGGCGCCGCGCCCCGCGTCCCGTCCACCGAGCGCGTCACCCTGTCGGCGACGGGGGAGCAGGGCAACGGCTCCGCGTACGGGCCGCAGCTCAGTGCCGACGGCCGGTTCGCGGCCTTCACGGCGGACGCGTCCAACCTGGTGCCCGGCGACACCAACGAGATGTCGGACGTCTTCGTGCGCGACCTGCGCAAGGGGACCGTCGAGCGGGTCAGCGTCAGCTCGGCCGGCGTACAGGCCGACCAGCCGTCGTCCGTGCGGGCCATCAGCGACGACGGCCGGTACGTCCTGTTCAGCTCGAACGCACGGAACCTGGTCCCCTGGGACACCCCGCCCGCGGACGCCGGTGCCGCCGACGTCTATCTGCACGACCGGCGCACCGGCACCACGCGGCGGATCAGTGTCGGCTTCGACGGGGGCTCCGCGTACGCGGCCGGCACCGACATGTCGGCGAACGCCCGCTACATCACCTTCAACGCCAAGGCCGACCGGATGGAGGAGGGAGCCCGCGACCTCTTCGGAGCCGTGTACGTCTTCGACCGCAGCACCGGCAGGACGGAGCGGGTCAGCAACCCGAACCGCCCGGACAACCCCGCGCTCTTCCAGGACGTGAGCGCCGACGGCCGCTATGTGCTGTACACGCAGCTGGTGCCGCGCAGTGGGCGCGGGATCACCTGGGTGCACGACCGCCGCACCGGCGCCGAGGAGCGGGTCAACGTCAAGGCGGACGGCTCCCCGGTCGAGGGGTACGCGATGCCCGCCACGCTCTCCGCGGACGGCCGCACCGTCGCCTTCCACAACACCGACGAGGGCCTGGTCCCCGGCCCCACCCCCGAGGACGCGTCCGACATCTATGTCCGCGACCTGCGTAAGGACGTCACCCGGCGGGTCGACACCGGCCCCGACGGCGAGACCATGCCCGACCGGCCGGAACTCAGCCCGGACGGCCGGTACCTGGGCTACGAGGCCACCCCGCGGCTGCCCGACGGCACGACCGGCCCGACCAACGTCTACCTTCGCGACCTGCGCACCGGCAGCACCCGTCTGGTGGGCGCGTCCGTCACCGGCGGGCCCGTGACGGACGCCTCCGTCTGGCTGAGCTCGGTGAGCGCGGGGGCGAAGCGCCTCGGCCTCGCCAGTGCCTCGTCCCAGCTCGTCGCCGGCGACACCAACGGCAGCTACGACGGCTTCGTCCGCCACCTGCGCTGACCAGCACCCGGTTCGCATCCTGAGACGGACGGTGAGCGCGGGGGAGTCTTGTGCCAGACTGCCCCCGTGCTCTCGTTCGCCATGATTATTGGCAGCAGGCGCGCCGGTCCGCAGTGACCGCCACGTACGACCAGGTACGGGCGGACACCGTCGTCCTCGACCCGCGCGCAGACCTCTCGCACCCGCGAGAGGTTTTTCGCTTTTCTGGCCCACCCGTAACCAGAGGCGAGAGCGCGAGGGACCATGTGGGGACGGTGGAGCCGGTCATTCCGGTACAGACCGAGATCCAATCCTCAGGAGCCTTGAGACCATGACCGCAACCAGCGAGCTCGACGATCAGTTCCACGTCTTCGACACCACCCTGCGCGACGGCGCCCAGCGGGAGGGCATCAACCTCACCGTCGCGGACAAGCTGGCCATCGCGCGGCACCTGGACGACTTCGGCGTGGGCTTCATCGAGGGCGGCTGGCCCGGCGCCAACCCGCGGGACACCGAGTTCTTCGCCCGCGCCCAGCAGGAGATCGAGTTCAAGCACGCCCAGCTGGTCGCCTTCGGCGCGACGCGCAGGGCCGGCGCCAAGGCGGCGGAGGACCCGCAGGTCAACGCACTGCTGGCGTCCGGCGCCCCGGTGATCACCCTGGTCGCCAAGTCCCACGACCGCCATGTCGAACTCGCCCTGCGCACCACGCTGGACGAGAACCTGGAGATGGTCCGCGACACGGTGTCGTACCTGACGGCACAGGGCCGCCGGGTCTTCGTCGACTGCGAGCACTTCTTCGACGGCTACCGCGCGAACCCGGAGTACGCGAAGGCGGTCGTACGGGCGGCCTCGGAGGCGGGCGCCTCGGTGGTCATCCTCTGTGACACCAACGGCGGCATGCTCCCCGCCCAGGTCCAGGCCGTCGTCTCCACGGTCCTCGCCGACACCGGCGCCCGGCTCGGCATCCACACCCAGGACGACACGGGCTGCGCGGTCGCCAACACCCTGGCCGCGGTGGACGCGGGCGCCACCCACGTCCAGTGCACGGCCAACGGCTACGGCGAGCGGGTCGGCAACGCCAACCTGTTCCCGGTGGTAGCGGCCCTGGAGCTGAAGTACGGCAAGAAGGTGCTGCCGGAGGGCAAGCTCCGCGAGATGACGCGGATCTCGCACGCGATCGCCGAGGTCGTGAACCTCACCCCCTCGACGCACCAGCCCTACGTCGGCGTCTCGGCCTTCGCCCACAAGGCCGGCCTGCACGCCTCGGCCATCAAGGTCGACCCGGACCTCTACCAGCACATCGACCCCGAGCAGGTCGGCAACACCATGCGGATGCTGGTCTCCGACATGGCGGGCCGCGCTTCGGTCGAGCTCAAGGGCAAGGAACTGGGCGTGGACCTCGGCGGCGACCGCGAGGTGGTCGGCCGGGTGGTGGAGCGCGTGAAGGAACGCGAGCTCAAGGGCTACACGTACGAGGCGGCGGACGCGTCGTTCGAGCTGCTGCTGCGCGCCGAGGTCGAGGGCAAGCCCCTGACGTACTTCCAGGTCGAGTCCTGGCGCGCGATCGTCGAGGACCGCCCCGACGGCAGCCACGCGAACGAGGCCACGGTGAAGCTCTTCGCCAAGGGCGAGCGCATCGTCGCCACCGCCGAGGGCAACGGCCCCGTCAACGCGCTGGACCGCGCACTCCGGGTCGCCCTGGAGAAGATCTACCCCCAGCTCGCCAAGCTCGACCTCGTCGACTACAAGGTCCGCATCCTCGAAGGCGTCCACGGCACCCAGTCCACGACCCGCGTGCTGATCTCCACGTCCGACGGCGCGGGGGAGTGGTCCACGGTAGGAGTCGCCGAGAACGTGATCGCGGCGTCCTGGCAGGCCCTGGAGGACGCTTACACCTACGGCCTGCTGCGCGCCGGCGTGGAGCCCGCCGAGTAACCGCCGCTCAACACGAGCCCTCGGCGAGCCCCTCGAACTCGCCGAGGCTCATGACCCGATCATCGGCCCAGACCTGACCGGGCTCCAGAGCGGCGAGGTCTGCCGCGCGGAACGTGACGGTGCCCGTGTACTCGTAGTTGAACTCGGCCTTCCCGAAGGCGAGTCGGTAGCTGTACGCCGGCACCAGCCGTTGCTGCCCGGCCGGCCGGGCGTGCCACGCGGCCGGCGGCTCGAACAGCGGGAACCCGATGTCCTCGCCCGCGCGTTTGCCGGACGTCTCCCAGCCGGAGAGGTTCTCGTCGGAGTCCTCCTCGGTCGGGGCCCCGGTCAGCCGGAGACCTTGGATCAGGTCGTCGCCGCACGGCCGCAGCAAGGCCTGGGGTGCCCCAGAGGCGTCCAGCCGCACCGCGACCAGCGGCAGTAGCGAGGCCCCGCACCCGCTCAGCAGCAATGCCCCGCCCACGGCCCCGACCAACGCCGCCACCCTCACACGCCCCATGCCCCCACCCTCCGTCGCCTTCACCACACCACGGGACGAAAAGCCGCACGACCACTGTTGTGCACCGTTCCCATTGCGGTCGCACAACGTGCCTCACCGGCCCGCCAGTTGGGGCTGAATGGCTGATGTGACGCCTTGACGGGCCTGGGTGCCACCAGTTAACTCACGGCGTGAGGTAAGTCATGAGTGGACTAACGAGAGCCAAGGGGGAAGCTCCATGCGAAGAACCGCCCTGCTCGCCTCAGCCGCCCTGCTGACAACCCTGCTGCCGATGGTGTCCGCACAGGCACAGCCACAGGCCGCCGACGATCCCGCCCCGGTCGCCGTGGACCGCTTCGAGGGCGAGGTGCCCTTCGCGAACCCGCCCGCGGGAGGCATCTTCACCTGGGGCAGCGACAACGACGACCCGCCCGCGCTCGCGCTCGAGGAACGCGCCGACGCCCCCGAGGGCGACCGCGTCCTGTCCGGCACCTACGACATCAGCGGCTACGGCGGCTTCACCCATGACTTCGCCTTCGCCGAGCCCGCCCACGACTGGTCCGCCCACAAGGGCATCCGCTTCTGGTGGGAAGGCCGCGACAACGGCAAGAAGGTCGCCTTCGAGCTCAAGGACGGCGGCGCCGACGGCGAGGCCTCCGAGCTGTGGACGACCTCCTTCACCGACGACTTCAGCGGCTGGAAACAGATCGAGATCCCCTTCACCGACTTCGCCTACCGCACGGACTACCAGCCCGTCGGCGGCATCGACCACATCCTCGGCCTCACCGAGACATGGGGCTACGCCGTCACCCTCCCCGTCGGCACCCAGGGCCGGTTCGCCATGGACGGCGTCGAGCTGTACGGCAAGGCCGACCAGTCACTGCGCGCCTCCGTCCTCACCGACTCCGCCGTCTATCCCACGGACGAGGGCGGCACGGCGACCGTGAAGATCTCCGTCGCCACCACCGGCTCCGCCCCGATCGACGAACCCGTCACCGTCGCCTACGAGACGGCCGCGACCGGCACCGCCGACCCCGGCAAGGACTACACCCCGGTCAGCGGGACCGTCACCTTCCCCGCGGGCACCGTCTCCGGCGCCACACGGACCGTGCGGGTACCGACGCTGAAGGACAAGCAGGCCGAGCCCGCCGAGACCATCCCCCTCGCCCTCACCGTCACCGGCGCCAAACCCCCGGCCGAGCCCCCGCAGATCGTCGTCGACGCGCACGGACTGCCGTATCTGAACGCCGAGTTGCCGGTGAAGCGGCGCGTCGCCGACCTCCTGTCCCGTATGTCGCTCGCGGAGAAGGCCGGTCAGATGACCCAGGCCGAGCGCGGAGCCGTGGGGACCGGGGCGGACGTCGCCACGTACGACCTCGGCTCGCTCCTGTCCGGCGGCGGCTCCACCCCGACGCCCAACACACCCGAAGCCTGGGCGAAGATGATCGACGGCTTCCAGCTCCGGGCCCAGGCGACCCGCTTCCAGATCCCCCTCGTCTACGGCGTCGACGCCGTCCACGGCCACAACAACCTGGTCGGCGCCACCGTCATGCCCCACAACATCGGCCTCGGTGCCTCCAGGAACCCCCAACTCGCCCAGCGGACCGGCGCGGTGACCGCCGCCGAGGTCCGCGCCACCGGCGTCCCCTGGGACTTCGCCCCCTGCCTCTGCGTCACGCGTGACGAACGCTGGGGGCGCTCCTACGAGTCCTTCGGCGAGGACCCGGCCCTCGTCGACTCCCTGGAGACGGTGATCCAGGGCCTCCAAGGCGCCCGGAACGGCAAGGACTTGAAGGACAACGACAAGGTCCTCGCCACCGCCAAGCACTTCGTCGGCGACGGCGGCACCGCGTACGGCTCCTCCACGACCGGCACCTACACCATCGACCAGGGCGTCACCAAGGTCACCCGGCAGCAGCTGGAAGCCGTCCACCTGGCGCCGTACGAGACCGCCGTCGACCGCGGGGTCGGCACCGTGATGCCCTCGTACTCCTCGCTCGACGTCCTCGGCGACGGCCAGGGACCGGTCAAGATGCACGCCCGCGCCGACATGATCAACGGCGTGCTCAAGGGCCGTATGGGCTTCGACGGCTTCGTGATCAGCGACTGGGACGGCATCGACCAGATCCCCGGCGACCGCGCGTCCGACGTCCGTACGTCGGTCAACGCCGGCGTCGACATGGTCATGGCCCCGTACGCCTTCAGGGAGTTCCGCACCACGCTCATGGAGGAGGCCCAGGCCGGGCGCGTCAGCGGGCAGCGCATCGACGACGCGGTCTCCCGCATCCTCACGCAGAAGTTCCGCCTCGGTCTCTTCGAGAAGCCGTACGCCGACACCAGCGGCGCCTCGAAGATCGGTTCCGCCGAGCACCGGTCCGTCGCGCGCCGGGCGGCCGCCGAGTCGCAGGTGCTGCTGAAGAACGCCGACGGCGTGCTGCCGCTGAAGGGGTCCCAGAAGGTGTACGTCGCCGGCTCCAACGCCGACGACATCGGCAACCAGAGCGGCGGCTGGACCGTCACCTGGCAGGGCGCGTCCGGCGACATCACCCCTGGTACGACGATCCTGGAGGCCATGCGGAAGAACTCCGCGCGGCTGACGTACTCCAAGGACGCCTCCGCCCCCACCACCGGCCACGACATCGGGGTGGTCGTCGTCGGCGAGACCCCGTACGCCGAGGGCGTCGGAGACGTCGGCAACGGTCATGACCTGGAGCTGAGCCCCGCCGACCAGGCGGCCGTCGACAAGGTCTGCGCGGCCATGAAGTGCGCGGTGCTGATCGTCTCGGGCCGCCCCCAGCTCATCGGCGACCGGCTCGGCGAGATCGACGCGCTGGTGGCCTCCTGGCTGCCCGGGACGGAGGGCGACGGCGTCGCGGACGTCCTCTACGGCAAGCGCGCCTTCACCGGGCAACTCCCCGTCACCTGGCCGAAGTCGCAGGAGCAGCTGCCGATCAACGTCGGCGACACGGCGTACGACCCGCAGTTCCCCTACGGCTGGGGCCTCACCACGCTGACCAAGGTGCCGGAGGGGGGCGCCACGACACTGAAGGCGCTCGGCGTCGCGGCGGCGGTGGCCGAGAGGGCCGGGTCCGAGGAGGCGGGCCGCGCGATCGTGACCAAGGCGCGGCTGATCGTCCAGCAGAGGAAGATCACGGCCGCTTCGGCCAAGCCCTTCGCCGAAGCGGACCACCTGCTGCTCACCGGGCGGTACGCGGCGGCGGTGGCACAACTGACACAGGCCTACCGGGCGACCGGCTGAAGCTCTTTTGGGAGGCTTCGGGTAGCTTCGAAGTATGACGTCCGTCCTGCGGACCCGAAGCCTCCCAGGGCTGCTCGCGGCACTTGTGCTCGCGGCCCTGACCGTACTGTGGGCGGTTCCCGCGCCCGCCTCCGCCGCCACGAGCGTCTCCAGGATCGCCGAGGCGCTCCGCGAGAGTCCGGTGTACGTCGACCCGGCGGCCTCCGCACAGCTGTCCTCCGGGGACGCCACCGCGCTCGCCGAGCAGATCGAGAACGCGGACAAGGCCCTGTTCGTGGCGGTCCTGCCCGCGGACCAACCGACCGAGAACCTCCTGCGGAACCTGCGCACCGCGACCGGCGTGACAGGTCTGTACGCGGTGCGGGTCGGCGACCGTTTCGACGCGGGCGCGGATTCCTCGGTCCTGCCGAGGACGGCCGTGCGCAACCTCGTCGCGAGCGTCGAGGGCGAGAGTGACGCGAAGACCCAGCTCGACGACTTCGCGGACCGGGCACTGGCCAACATGGGCGGCTCGGCGCCCGCGAGCTGGGGCTCGTCCTCCGACGGCGGAGGGGTCCCGGCGGGTGCGCTGGTGACGGTCGGCGCCGTGCTGGCGGTCGGTGGCGTGGGCGCGTACACGCTGGTCCGCCGTAACCGCCGCCGGCAGGCGGAGGAGCAGCGGGCCGCCCTGGAGAAGCTGCGGGTCGTGGTGGACGAGGACATCACCGCCTTCGGCGAGGAACTGGACCGCCTGGACTTCCACCCCGCCGAACCGGGCGCGGACGACGCCATGCGCGAGGACTACGAACACGCGCTCGACTCCTACGAGAAGGCGAAGTCGTTCATGGCGGCCGCGCGGCGGCCGGAGGAGGTCCGCGCGGTGACCCAGGCCCTGGATGACGGCCGCTTCTCCCTGGCACGACTGGCCGCCCGCAGGGAGGGCCGGCCCCTCCCGGACCGCCGCCCGCCCTGCTTCTTCGACCCCCGCCACGGCCCGTCCACCACGGACGCGACCTGGACCCCGCCCAGCGGTGCCCCGCGCGAGGTCCCGGTCTGCGCGGCCGACGCGACCCGCCTCGCCGACGGCCGCGACCCGGTGATGCGCGAGGTCGACACCGACCAGGGCCGCCGCCCCTACTGGGACGCGGGCCCCGCCTACGGCCCCTGGGCGGGCGGCTACTTCGGCGGCGGCCTGCTCCCCGGCCTCCTCGTCGGCACGATGCTCGGCAACATGATGACCACCCCGTCCTACGCCTCCGACCCCACCTCCGCCTACGAAGGCGGTGACACCTCAGGCGCAGACTTCAACTCCGACGACTTCTCAGGCGGCTTCGGCGGCGGCGACTTCGGAGGAGGCGGAGACTTCGGCGGGGGAGGCTTCTGACCGCACGGCCCTTGAGAACGAAGCCAAGCCGACACCCACCCGCTGGGACGGACCCTCTCGACGCCGGTCCAGGCATTTCAGCCCGTCCGGCGTTTGAGGACGAGGCCCTTCGGGCCGATCGGGGTCTGGGGCGGAGCCCCAGTGGGGTCGAAGGGGCGGAGCCCCTGGGGAGGGGACGGGTAGGGGCGGCGGGGGCGAAGGAAGCCCTCGTCCACGGCCACGGGCCCGGCGCACCACACGCCGAGCCCGCGGAAGACCGTACGAGACAACCCGCGCGTCAGAGAGAAGCCGCAGCCGACGCGATCGCCGACGCGAACGTCGACACCTCGGTGTACACACCCGGCGCGTTGGCCCGCGCACACCCGATACCCCAGCTCACGATCCCGACCTGCACCCACGCGTTGCTCGCGTCCCGCCGGAACATCGGCCCACCGGAGTCCCCCTGACAGGTGTCGACCCCACCCGCCGCGTACCCCGCACAGATCTCCTCGCTTGCGATGAGCCCGCTGTACCCGCTGTACGAACGGCAGGTCGCGTCACTCACGAACGGCACGGTCGCCTTGAGCATGTACCGCTGCTGGGAGCCACCCTCACTGGCCGCACCCCACCCGGCCACGGTGAACGTCCCGGTGTTGTACTGCGTGGTCGTCGCGATCTTCAGCGTCGGCAGATTGATCGGCGAGGCGAGCTTGATGAGCGCCCAGTCCTTGCCGTCACCGTTGTACCCGGGAGCCCGGTACACGTACGTCGACCTGACCTGGACCCGCCCGCTGGTGGACTGCAGGTCCACGACACCGGCGGTGGCGGTGATGGAGGTGTTGGCGCCGGTCCCGTTCACACAGTGCGCGGCGGTCAGCACGATCTGCTGCGTGTACAGCGCGCCGCCACAGCCCATGGAGAGCCGGACCATGAACGGGAACTCGCCCTGCGCGGCACGGGTCCCGCCGACGACGGGCGCAGGGGCGGCCTGCGCGGCCGAGACGGGCTGAAGACTGGCGATCGCGAGCGCGGCGGCGCCGAATGCCGCGCATCTCTTGAGGGCCGTGAGGAGTCTCTTCAACGTTCTGCCTTCCGTGGGGGGTGGAAGTGCTCATGAAGTGCTCAGTCCCAGATCTGTCGTGCGCATGCCAATCAGGAACGCAAAGAAACACCCATCTGTCGGCATGGGCCTGGCATGGGCAGGTCAAATCTGTTGCTGGATTATGAGAACGCTGTGACAGGCCGCACAAGGGGTGTGATTCGGCCAGCCCGGCCGCGCGTCAATTAGGACAGAAACCGACCTAATAGCGGCGTACGGTCACTCCATGTCGGAAACCTTCGCCTCCGCCGCCGCCCTCGAGGCCTGGCTCACCGAGCACCCGGCCCCCCACCCCGGCCTGTGGGTGAAGGTCGCCAAGAAGGGCTCGGGCATCCCCTCCGTCACCGCCGCCGAAGTCAATGACGTGGCCCTCTGTCACGGCTGGATCACCGGTCAGCGCAAGGGGTTCGACGCCTCGCACTTCCTCCAGAGGATCACCCCGCGCCGCACCGGCAGCCTCTGGTCCATGGTCAACGTGCGCCGGGTCGAGGAACTGATCACCGACGGCAGGATGCGTGAGACCGGCCTCGCGGAGATCGACGCGGCGAAGGCGGACGGACGGTGGGCGGCGGCGTACCTCTCCCAGAAGGAGGCGGAGGTGCCCGACGACCTGGCCGCCGCGCTGAAGCGCAGCCCGCGGGCCGAAGCGGCCTTCGAAGGGCTCGGCAGGACGGACCGGTACCAGGTCATGCTCGGTGTGCTGCGGGCCCTCACGCCGGAGAGCCGGGCCGCTCAGGTCGCCTCGGCGGTGGCCGGCCTGGAGGAACTGCCCGGCCGCGACGGCTGAGAACGCCGAGCGCCCGCCCTCAAGGACACGAGGGCGGGCATGCTCACGAACGACGCGTCACGCGTTCTTGATGGCCGAGATGTCGAAGTTCAGCTTGATCTTGTCGGAGACCAGCACGCCGCCCGTCTCCAGCGCCGCGTTCCAGGTCAGGCCCCACTCGGAGCGCAGGATCGTCGCCTTGCCCTCGAAGCCGACGCGCTCGTTGCCGAAGGGGTCCTTCGCGGCGCCGTTGAACTCGAGGTCGATGGTGAGCGGCTTGGTGGTGCCGAGGATGGTGAGGTCACCGGTGATGCGGTAGTCCTCGTCGCCGAGGGCCTCCGCCTTGGTGGAGCGGAAGGTCATCGTCGGGAACTCGTCCGTCTTGAAGAAGTCCGCGCTCTTGAGGTGGCCGTCGCGGTCCGCGGAGCCCGTGTCGATGCTGTCCATCTTGACGTCGATGGATGCCGAGGACGCGGCCGGGTCGCCGCCGTCCAGGTGCAGCGAGCCGCTGAAGTCGAGGAACTTGCCCTTGACGTTGGTGACCATGGCGTGGCGGACGGTGAAGCCGATCGTCGAGTGGGCCGCGTCGATCGCGTAGTCGCCGGTCAGGGCGGTCAGGTCGGTGTTCGCCATGGCGTGCTCCTTGGAAGTGAGGAAGTTGAACGTTGAATTACCTAACAGGAACGACCGTAGACCTATTCCGTACAAGTTTCAACATCATCCGTGAAGTGTTGGCGTGATTACGCTGAGGTGGTAGATGCCCAGGGCATGAACCCGTATCCCAGAGGCCCCCTCCGGCTCACCCGCCGGGCCGCCTTACTCACCGCGGCGCTCCTCGCCACGGCCGCCCCCGGTGCCCGCGCCGCCGCCCCCGACCCCTACCGCGCCCTGCGCCTCCGCTGGCTCGACATCGCCCTCGGCACCGGCTACGACCCCACCGCCGAGCCCTATGCCGCCCGCCTCGCCGAGACCGGCGCCCTCGCCCGCGGCTTTCGCGCGACCATGGCCCCCACCGCGACCTCCCTCTGGCCCGGCCACCCCTACGACCCGCCGTCCGGCATCACCCAGAGCTACGGCCGCCTGTGGACCATGACCCAGGCCTGCATCCAGTCGGGCACCGGCTCCACCGGCGACGAGTCCCTCCTCGCCGACGTCCTGCGCGGCCTCGACCACCTCTCCGCCACGGTCTACAACCCCTCCACCACCCGCTACGGCAACTGGTGGGAATGGCAGATCGGCAGCCCCCGGCTGCTCATGGACCTCACGGCCGCGCTGTACGACCACCTCACCGACGACCGGCGGGAAGCCGCCTGTGCCGCCGTCGACCACTTCGTCCCCGACGCGATGCTGAGCGACTACTCCGGTACCTCCACCGGCGCCAACCGCGTCGACCTGTGCCGCTCCGTCGTCCTGCGCGGCATCCTCGGCCCGGCCCCCGCCAAGATCGCCCTGGCCCGCGACGCGCTCTCGCCGGTCTTCCCGTACGTCGTCCAGGGCGACGGCCTCTACGCCGACGGCTCGTTCGTCCAGCACACCTGGGTCCCTTACTCCGGCACCTACGGCCAGGTCCTCCTCGACGGCCTAGGCCGCCTCTTCGCCCTCCTCGCCGGCTCCGAGTGGGCCGTGACCGACCCGAACCGGCAGATCGTCCTGGACGCCGTGGAGCACGCCTACGCGCCCCTGATCCACGACGGTCTGATGATGGACAGCGTCAACGGCCGTGCCATCAGCCGGGGTTACCTCAAGAGCGACGACCGGCACGTGCTGCGCGGCGACCACTTCCACGGCCAGGGCGTCATCGCCGCGACGGCCCTCCTCGCGGGCGCGGCGAGCGAGGCGGAGCGGGAGCGCTGGTACGGCCGTGTCAAGGGATGGATCGAACGGGACACCGTCTCACCGATCCTGACGGCGCGTCAGCTCGGCGTGGCCGACCTCGCCCGGCTGCGCGCGGTCGCCGAGTCCCCCGTGCCCGCCGCCCCCGACCCCGTCGGCCACCGGATCTTCGCCGCCATGGACCGGGCCGTCCACCGCCGCCCCGGCTTCGTCGCGAACATCGCCATGGCGAGCGACCGCATCGCGTACTACGAGTGCGGCAATGGCGAGAACCCGCGCGGCTGGCACACCGGAGCCGGAATGCTCTATTGGTGGACCGGCGGCCGGGCCGACCAGTACACAGACTGGTACTGGCCCACCGTCGACTGGTACCGCCTCCCGGGCACCACCGTCTCCACCCGCCGCCTTCCCGACCGGGCCGGTGGCGAATGGGGCGAGCCCAAACCCGACGCGCGCTGGGTCGGCGGTGTCACCGACGGCGAGTACGCGGCGATCGGACAGCACCTGAAGGGCCTCGGCTCGACGCTGGAAGCCCGTAAGTCGTGGTTCTGTGTCGCCGACGCGGTGATCTGCCTGGGCGCCGGCATCACCTGCGCCGACGGCGTCCCGGTCGAGACCGTCGTCGACAACCGCAACCTGGGGGAGGGCGGCACCCCGGCCTTCGTGCGGGGGCGCGGCTGGGCCCACCTGGAGGGCCACGGCGGCTGGGTGGTGCCGTACGGCGAACTGCGCACCCTCCGGGAGGACCGCACCGGCGCCTGGTCGGGCATCAACACCACCAGTACGACCGAGCGGGCCACGCGCCGCTGGCAGACCCTCTGGCTGGACCACGGCACGGACCCGACGGACGCGTCGTACGCCTATGTCCTGATGCCGGGGGCGTCCCGCCACGGGGTCGCGGCCCGCGCCGCCGACCGCCGGTGGCTGAAGGTGCTCGCCAATGACGGCACCCGCCAGGCCGTCCACGTCCCCTCCCTCTCGCTGACGGCCGCCAACTTCTGGCAGGCCGGTTCGGCGGGCCCGCTCGCCGCCTCCGCGGGCGCGAGCGTGCTGGTACGCCGCCGGGGCCGCACCGCTACCCTCTGCGTGAGCGAACCGCCGCGGACGGGGGAGCCGGTGGAGATCGCCTGGGACCATCCGGTCCGCGCGGTGATCCGGGCCGACGAATCGGTCGAGATCCTCGCCACGGGCCGCCGTCTGCGCCTCAGAATCACCCCGGGGAGGGCATGTGCCCCCCATGAATGTGAGGTGGCTCTCAGCTGATGTCTTTGTGTGATCTCTACAAGCGGGACGCCCCCTGAGCAGTCGGAATGGCTGCATGGCTCCGAGGTTCTGTTCAGGGGTACCAGGAAAACGGGTCGGAGACTGTACGGAGTCGACGGCCCGGTTTCCTTGCCGCACTTCGTAAGGTCACTACATGACCGTTTTGGATGACGCGCCGGGTGAGCCGACGGACGCACGGGGGCGAGTGGCCGAGCTGCACGAGATCCGTGCGCAGGCGATGGCCGGACCGAGTGACAGGGCGACCGAGGCGCAGCATGCCAAGGGCAAGCTGACCGCACGGGAGCGCATCGAGCTGCTCCTGGACGCGGGTTCCTTCCAGGAGGTCGAGCAGCTGCGCCGGCACCGGGCGACCGGGTTCGGCCTGGAGGCCAAGAAGCCGTTCACCGACGGTGTCATCACCGGCTGGGGCACGGTCGAGGGCCGCACGGTCTTCGTGTACGCGCACGACTTCCGGATCTTCGGCGGCGCGCTGGGCGAGGCCCACGCCACGAAGATCCACAAGATCATGGACATGGCCATCGCGGCCGGCGCGCCGCTGGTGTCCCTGAACGACGGCGCGGGCGCCCGTATCCAGGAAGGCGTCTCGGCGCTGGCCGGGTACGGCGGCATCTTCCAGCGCAACACCAGGGCGAGCGGGGTGATCCCGCAGATCTCGGTGATGCTGGGCCCGTGTGCGGGCGGCGCGGCGTACTCGCCGGCGCTGACGGACTTCGTGTTCATGGTCCGCGAGACCTCGCAGATGTTCATCACCGGCCCGGACGTGGTCAAGGCCGTGACGGGCGAGGAGATCACCCAGAACGGCCTCGGCGGCGCGGACGTGCACGCCGAGACCTCGGGCGTGTGCCACTTCGCCTACGACGACGAGGAGACCTGCATCGCGGAGGTGCGCTACCTCCTGTCGATGCTCCCGCAGAACAACCGCGAGAACCCGCCGCGCGCGGAGTCCACGGACGCCGCGGACCGCCGGGGCGACGTACTGCTCGACCTGGTCCCCGCGGACGGCAACCGGCCCTACGACATGGCCAAGGTCATCGAGGAGATCGTCGACGACGGCGACTACCTCGAGGTCCACGAGCGCTGGGCGCGGAACATCATCTGCGCACTGGCCCGTCTCGACGGCCAGGTCGTCGGCATCGTGGCGAACCAGCCGCAGTCCCTCGCGGGCGTCCTGGACATCGAGGCGAGCGAAAAAGCTGCGCGTTTCGTGCAGATGTGTGACGCTTTTAACATCCCGATCGTCACTTTCCTGGACGTCCCCGGGTTCCTCCCGGGCGTCGACCAGGAGCACGGCGGAATCATCCGCCACGGCGCCAAGCTCCTCTACGCCTACTGCAACGCGACCGTGCCGCGGATCTCGCTGATCCTGCGCAAGGCCTACGGAGGCGCCTACATCGTCATGGACAGCCAGTCCATCGGCGCCGACCTCACCTACGCCTGGCCGACGAACGAGATCGCCGTGATGGGCGCCGAAGGTGCCGCCAACGTCATCTTCCGCCGGCAGATCGCGGACGCCGAGGACCCCGAGGCCATGCGGCAGAAGATGGTCAAGGAGTACAAGTCCGAGCTGATGCACCCGTACTACGCCGCCGAGCGCGGCCTGGTGGACGACGTGATCGACCCGGCGGAAACCCGCGAGGTCCTCATCAAGTCCCTGGCGATGCTCCAGTCCAAGCACGCCGACCTGCCGTCCCGCAAGCACGGCAACCCCCCGCAGTAACCCAGCGGACCCTCCGCGGCACCCCTGCGGAAACCTCTCTCACGGAGACTGACACCCATGAACACTCCCGACATCCGCGTCGAGAAGGGCCACGCCGGGCCCGAGGAAGTCGCCGCGATCACCGCGATCCTCCTGGCCCGCGCCGCCGCCCAGCCCGCTTCCCCGGACCACCGCCCCCACCCCAAGGCCGGCTGGCGCCGCCTGGAACGCGAGGGCGGCTTCCGAGCCCCGCACAGCTGGCACTGAGCTGACGTACGACGTCTGAGGGCCCCCTCTCGAAAGAGAGGGGGCCCTCAGGCATTTGGCTTTCAGGGGCGCGAAGGTGTATCGATGTGCGGCTCCGCCGCGTGGGCGCGACAAGCCACTGGGCTGCCGCAGACGGCGTACAACCGTCCGTGGCAGCCCAGTGGCCGCAAACAGAGAACCACTTACCGCAGGCGCGCCATCAGCGCATGCTCCACGAGAGTGATCAGCGCCGACTTCGCGTCCGCACGGTGGCGAGCGTCGGTCGTGATGATCGGGGTGTCCGGGCCGATCTGAAGGGCCTCACGGACCTCGTCCGGGTTGTACGGCTGGTTCCCGTCGAACCCGTTCAGGGCGATCACAAAAGGAAGCCCCGAGTTCTCGAAGTAGTCGACAGCCGGGAAACAGTCGGCAAGGCGCCTCGTGTCAACGAGGACGATCGCACCGATGGCACCGCGCACCAGGTCGTCCCACATGAACCAGAAACGGTCCTGACCGGGCGTACCGAACAGGTACAGGATCAGGTCCTGGTCCAGGGTGATACGGCCGAAGTCCATGGCCACCGTGGTGGTGGTCTTGTCACCGGTGTGGGTGAGGTCGTCGATGCCCGCGGAAGCGGACGTCATGACGGCCTCGGTGCGCAGCGGGTTGATCTCCGAAACGGCCCCGACGAACGTGGTCTTGCCCACGCCGAAGCCACCCGCCACCACGATCTTCGCCGAGGTGGTGGAGCGGGAAGGACCGCCGCTAGAGCTTGCGAAGTCCACTGAGCACCCTTTCGAGCAGTGTCACGTCTGGCTGGCCGCCGGCGTTCTCGTCGCCGCCGGGCTGATGAATGGCGACCAGGCCCGCCTCCGCCAAGTCGGCGACGAGGATCCTGGCCACGCCGAGAGGGATCGTCAGCAGAGCCGAGACTTCGGCTACCGACTTGATCTCCCGGCAGAGGTTGCAGATCCGCTGATGCTCGGGCAACTGGCCCTGCATCTGGTGCGGCTGCGCGGTGGTGTGCACCAGTGCCTCGATGGCGAGCTGGTAGCGCGGGCGCGTCCGGCCGCCGGTCATGGCGTACGGGCGCACCAGGGGGTTGTGGTTGTTGTTCGACGCCCCTGAGGGCGCCGGCTCAGGGGCGCGTCGCTGCGGCTGCACAGGCTGGATACGCGGTGCCGACGGCTGGTCGTACGGCGAGGGGCCGGGGCCCTGGGGCGCGTACGGCTGCCGATGACTCGGTGCGGAGGGGAAGTTGTAACGGTTCGGGTTCTGGGAACCGTCGTTCTGACCCTGGCCAGGGCCGTACGACCAATTACCGGACGATGAACCGCCTGGGGGTGTTGCCACTTTCTCTCCTCCTCCGACTGTGCCGGGCACCGCATCACTGTGGAGCCGCGTCCCGAAACCTTATGGCCTCGGGACGCCAAAACGCACCGTCTGTCTGTTAGTTGAGAAGGCTCCCTTGGAGCTCGGCCCGAAGATCGGGCGTCAGGACCGTACCGGCACGGTCCACCAGGAGCGCCATCTCGTACCCGATGAGACCGATGTCCGCCTCGGGATGTGCGAGTACTGCGAGCGATGATCCGTCGGAGACGGACATGATGAAGAGGAATCCCCGCTCCATCTCCACAACCGTCTGGTTCACGCTGCCGCCCTCGAAGATGCGCGAGGCACCGGCGGTCAGTGAGGTCAGACCGGAGGCGACGGCCGCAAGCTGGTCGGCGCGGTCACGCGGAAAACCCTCGGACATCGCCAGAAGGAGTCCGTCGGCGGAGACCACCACCGTGTGGGACACCCCGGGGGTGTTGTCCACGAAGTTGGTGATCAACCAGTTCAGGTTCTGTGCCGCCTGGCTCATCGGGCTCACACTAACGCTCCTGGTTGTAGGTGCTGTCAGAACCGAAGCCCTGACCGTTCGTTTCACTGCTTGCGCTGCGGCCCCGCTCGACACCGCGGCGCAGGTTGCTCAACCTGCCCCGGACGTCCTCGGGAGCGCGGGAGACCTGTGGGCCGCCCTGCGGGGTGGTCTCGGCGGCTCCCTCGACCAGGTTGGCCTTGGGCACCCGCCTCGGCAGACCGGAGGAGGTGACCCCGCCCGCCTTGGGCTTCTTGAGCGCCGAAGCCTGCTGCCAGCGCTCGTCGTTGGCCGAACGCCAGTCACCGTTGCCGGTGCCGTTGCTCTCCGGTGCGGAGGCCGGCTGTTCCTGGGCCACGTGCCGCGAGCCGAACATGTCGGTCGTGCTGCCCGTGCCGTTCGTTCCGTTCGCACGGGCCGTGCCGTTCGCCCCGCCCCCGCCGGATCCGCGGCGGGGGAGCCCCGCCTCGGTCAGGTCGTGACTGGCCGACGGAGCCGGACCCGGACGGTCGAAGCCTACGTGGTCGCGCTCACCGACGTCAGCGGCCTGCGCGGATTCCGCTTCGGGAGCGTACTGGTCCTGGTACCCGTTCTGGTACCCGTCCTGCTGCGGCCAGTCGTCCTGGTAGCGCCGCTCCTCGAAGGCCGGGATGGATTCCGGTACGGACGTGTGGTCCGCCTGGGAGGGTTCCGCATACGTGGGCTCGGGGTAGCCGCCGTTCGCCGAGAAGCCGTCGTTCTGCGGCATGCCGCCGTTCGGCGCGTAGTACTGCTCGTCGTACGACGCCTGCTGCTGCGGCTCCTCGTACGCGGCGCGCTGCGGCTCGGCGTAGGGCGCCTGCTGCTGCTCCTCGTAGCCGGAGGGCTGCTGGAAGCCGCCGTGGCCGTTCTCGTAGGCGGCCTGCTGCGCGTCGAACTCGTCGGCGTACGACGGGTTCGCGGGGCCTTCCAGGGACGGCTGGCCGTGCTGGGCCTCCAGGGCCGCGCGACGCTCCTCACGCATGAGGGAGCGGCCCACGGGGTCCAGCTCGCGTATGTCGTCCGGGACCTCGGTGTAGCGGCTGTCGTCGAAGCCGAGTTCGGCGGCCGTGCGCATCGGCAGACCGTTGTTGAAGTTCTCGCCGCCGAAGCTCTGCTCCGGGATGATCTGCGAGACCGTGAACTCGTCCTGGGACGGCTGCTGCTGCTCGCCACCACCACCGTGGGTGATCGCGTCCGGCAGCATGACCAGGGAGGTCGTACCGGCCTGCTCGCCCGAGGGGCGCAGCTGGACGCGGATGCCGTGCCGGTCGGACAGCCGGCCGACCACGAACAGACCCATGCGCTGCGAGATCGCGGCGTCCACGGTCGGCGGGTTGGCCAGCTTGTGGTTGATGTCCGCGAAGTCCTCGGCGGTGAGGCCGATGCCCTTGTCGTGGATCTCGATCATCACGCGGCCGTCGGGGAGACGGGTCGCGGTCACGCGGACCTTGGTCTGCGGGGAGGAGAACGTGGTGGCGTTCTCCAGCAGCTCGGCGAGCAGGTGCACGAGGTCGGTCACGGCGCGGCCGTGGATCTCGGCCTCCGGGACGCCCGAGAGCTCGATGCGCTCGTACTGCTCCACCTCGGAGGAGGCGGCGCGGAGCACGTCGACCAGCGGGACCGGCTGGTCCCAGCGGCGGCCGGGCTCCTCGCCGGCGAGGACCAGGAGGTTCTCGCCGTTGCGGCGCATACGGGTCGCGAGGTGGTCCAGGCGGAAGAGGTTCTCCAGCTGGTCCGGGTCGGCCTCGTTGTTCTCCAGCTCGGTGATGAGGGTCAGCTGGCCCTCGATGAGCGACTGGTTGCGGCGCGACAGGTTGGTGAAGATCGCGTTGATGTTGCCCCGCAGGAGGGCCTGCTCGGCGGCGAGCCGGACGGCCTCGCGGTGGACCTGGTCGAAGGCGCGGGCGACTTCGCCGATCTCGTCGGTCGAGGTGATCGGGATCGGCGTGACCCGGGTGTCGACCCGGCCGGGGTCGGTGCGGGAGAGCTGGTCGACCAGCATCGGCAGGCGCTGCTCGGCGATACCGAAGGCGGCGTTGCGCAGCTGGCGCATCGAGCGGGACATCTGGCGGGCCACCATGCCGGCCAGGATGAACGCGGCGAGCAGGGCGACCACGACGGCGGCACCGGTGACGAAGGCGTCCCGCTGGGCCTCGTCGGCGATGCTGGCGGCCTCGTCCACGGCCTTGTCGGCCATGTCGGACTCGATCGTCCGGTAGACGTTGTACTTGAGGGTGTTGACCGCCCACCAGTTCTCGGCGGTGATGCCCTTGGTGGCGAGCGCGTCACGCTCGGACTTGTCCGTGGAGGTCAGACCGCCGATGCCCCGGACCATGTCGACGGGGTCGGCAGGGGGCGCCACATAGGCGGAGTTCTTCTGCTTGGCTTCCTTGGCCATCGCCGCGCCGTCGGCCAGGGCCTGCTTCTGCAGGGTGTCCAGCTTCTGGGCGTCGGCCTCGGTGCCACCACCGATGTACTCCTCGATGGCGATGCCCTCGAGGTAGGCGTACGAGGTGAGCGCGGTGCGCTGGGCGGCGAAGCTCTTGTCGTCGGTGCCCGGCTTGATCAGCAGGTGCATGCCGATGGAGCGCTCGAGCGACAGTGAGGCCTTGGTCAGCGCGATCGCGTAGACGGTACGGCCGTAGCTGGTGATGTTTCCGGTGCCGAGACCGAGTTCGTTGGAGAACTCCATCAGGGGGTGCGCGACCTCGACGTAACCCTCTTCGGTCTGCACACCGGCGAGGTTCTTGGTGTACGCGGCCGTACGCAGCTTCTGGAGCTTCGGCTCCACCTTGCGGAAGATCTGGAGGCGGCGCTGGAGGCCCGCCGTCTGCGGCATGTTCTGCGCGGCCTCGTCGAAGGCATCGGCGGCGGTGTCCGTGGCCTTGCGGGCGGCGACGACCGTCTTGTCGTCCTCACCCAGGCCCTGGAGCAGCGGGGCGGCGGTGGAGTCGCGCTCGGTGTAGAGGGCGTCGCCGTAGGTGAGGGCGGCCCGGACCAGACGTGCGGTCTTCTCCGCGTCCTCGGCCTGCTGCCAGGTGTCGATCGAGCTCTTCACCTGGAAGCCGCCCATGACGAGGCCGACCAGCACGGGTATGAGCAGGATCGCGTTCAGCCGCGTCGGCACGCGCCAGTTGCGCGGGGAGAGACGGCTGCCGCTCGGAGCGGGCGCGGCCGTCGGTTCCGAACCGGGCACAGGGGCGGGCGCCGCTCCGCGCGGCGGCGGGGTGAAGTTGCCCCGGGCCGACGGCTCGGGACCGTTCTTGCTTCGCCTCACTCGACCAACAACCTTCCGGCGGGGTCGGCACCAACGTTGTGCCGCAGTCTCTCAGAGCCCAGTACGCCATCGACTAGTGAGTACGTCTTTGACTATTGGGCAGTTCAGGCATTCCAGCATGTCCGCCTACGGTCCTCCAAACATGCGAGGGCGAGGATTCGGAGTGATGTAAGCCCTAGATAAAACGGTCATAAAGAGCGAGCCCCGTCAAATGACGGGGCTTTTGTGAGCGCAGTGAGACCGCTTGGCAACGACGCGTGGCCGTACCACCCGATTCCTCTGCCGAAACGTTATGAACACCGGGGCCGACCGTGTCAAAGGACACAGCCGGCTCCGGGGCGTCTACGACAACTTCCGTACGGCGCGGACGATTTGTGTGCTAGCGCAGCCGTGCCATCAAAGCGTGCTCGACCAGCGTGATCAGGGCACTCTTCGCATCCGAGCGGTGGCGGGCGTCCGTCGTGATGATCGGGGTGTCCGGACCGATCTGCAGCGCCTCGCGCACCTCCTCGGGTGCGTAGGGCTGGTGCCCCTCGAAGCCGTTGAGCGCGACGACGAAGGGGAGTCCCGAGTTCTCGAAGTAGTCGACCGCGGGGAAGCAGTCGGCGAGACGGCGGGTGTCCACCAGCACGATCGCGCCGATGGCACCGCGCACCAGGTCGTCCCACATGAACCAGAACCGGTCCTGGCCCGGCGTACCGAAGAGGTACAGGATCAGGTCCTGGTCCAGGGTGATGCGTCCGAAGTCCATGGCGACCGTGGTGGTCGTCTTGCCCCCGGTGTGCGTGAGGTCGTCGATCCCCGCGCTCGCCGAGGTCATGACGGCCTCGGTGCGCAGCGGGTTGATCTCGGAGACGGCGCCCACGAACGTGGTCTTGCCGACGCCGAAGCCGCCGGCCACCACGATCTTCGCGGAGGTGGTCGCCCGGCCTCCGTCAGAGCTTGCGAAGTCCACTGAGCACCCTTTCGAGCAGTGTCACGTCCGGAGCGCCGGTGCTCTCGTCGCCGCCCGGCTGGTGGATGGCGACGAGACCCGCCTCGGCGAGGTCCGCGACGAGGATGCGGGCCACACCGAGCGGCATGGCCAGGAGCGCCGACACCTCGGCCACCGACTTCACCTCACGGCACAGGTGGCAGATGCGCTGGTGCTCGGGGAGCAGGCCCATCAGTGCCGCCGGGTCGGCCGTGGTGCTGATCAGGGCCTCTATGGCGAGCTGGTAGCGCGGCCGGGTCCGGCCGCCGGTCATCGCGTACGGACGTACCAGCGGCTGGTCGCCCTCATCCTCGTACGGCTCCGCGTACGGATCATGAGAGGCGTTGGGCGGGGTCATGAATCCTCCGGGCGGGACAGCAAGTCGGTGAGTCAAGCCGTCTGACATGGCCGTGGGGGGATTGTGGCGGCCGGACGGTGGTTTGGTGAGACAGGTGGATCCGGGGCCGGTCAGTGAAGCAGACTGCCCTGTAGTTCGGCGCGGAGATCAGGCGTGAGGACCGCCCCCGCGCGGTCGACGAGCAGGGCCATCTCGTAGCCGACCAGGCCGATGTCGCAGTCCGGGTGCGCGAGCACGGCCAGCGACGAGCCGTCCGAGACGGACATCAGGAACAGGAAACCCCGCTCCATCTCGACGACCGTCTGTGCCACGTTGCCGCCCTCGAAGATCCGGGAGGCCCCGGCCGTCAGCGAGGTGAGACCCGACGCGACGGCCGCGAGCTGGTCGGCGCGGTCGCGCGGAAAACCCTCGGACATCGCCAGAAGGAGTCCGTCGGCGGACACGACGACGGTGTGGGACACCCCGGGGGTGTTGTCCACGAAGTTGGTGATCAACCAGTTCAGGTTCTGTGCCGCCTGGCTCATCGGGCTCAACTAACGCTCCTGCTGGTGAGTGGGGCTCGGGAAGCTGCCCGTCTGGCCGGTGCCGGCCTGACGACCTTGCTGGATACCCCGACGGAGATTGGTCAGCCGGCCGCGTACGTCATCAGGCGCACGCGAGACCGCCGGACCGGATTGGTGCTGTTGCTGCTGAGCCGTGCCCGGGACGAGGTTCGCCCGGGGCACCCGGCGCGGGAGGCCGGAGGTGGTGACTCCGCCCGCGGCCGGCTGCCTGACCCGCTCGGCCTGCCGGACGAGATCGTCGTTCGGCGAGCTGCGCCAGGAGGAGTTGGCCGCGGTCCGCTGGGGAGCGGAGGCGGAGGACTGGGGAGCCGCGGGAGTCTGCGGCTGCTGCGGGGCCTGAGCCGGAGCGCTGCCCTGCTGATCCTGCTGGCCGGCCTGCTGACCGTGGAACCAGTTGGTCTCCAGGGTGTCGTACAGCGGCGTCCGTCCGTCGCCCGCGCTCGTCGCCGGAGGCAGCGCCTCGGGCTCCTGACGGGCGGGACGCTGCGGACGCGGCGGGACCGGGGGAAGCGGGGCGCCGAAGTCGGCCGGACCACGTCCGCCGTTCGTCTGCGGGCGCTCGAACTGGCCGGTGTGCTGCGGGTTCTGCTGACCCGGCAGCGCGTGCTGGCCGGTGGAGCCGCTGTCCTGGCCCGGCATCGGGAACTGGCCCGTGGAGCCGTTGTCGTACCCCTGCGGAACCGTGAACGGGCCCGTCGCCGAGGGGCTGTTCTGCCCCGCGGTGCCGAAGACGTCCGGGCGGACGAACGAACCCGTGCCGTTCTGCGGGGCGTCGTACTCGGAGCGGGCGAACTGACCGGTGTTCTGCGGGGCGTCGAAGTCCGGGCGGGCGAACTCGGAGGTGGAGCCGGGACCCTGGCGGCCGTCCGACCGGGGGATCGCGGGCATCTCCGTGGTCGCGCCCGGGCCCTGCCGGTCGTCGATCCGCGGCATACGGGACGTCTGCGCGGAGTCCTGCTCGTCATGCCCGCGCGGGGTGTCGAGCGAGGTGTGCGAGATCTGCGGCTGCGCGTTCTCGTCGCTCCAGCTGGGCGTCCGGGGCTGCTGCGGGTTGCCGCCGGGCAGCTCGGCCCGCGGACCGCCACGGCCCGGGAGCTGACGCCCACGGCGACGGCCCTGCTGCTCGTTGCCCGAGGGAGCGGACTGCTGCGGCGGTACGGGACCGCGGCCGCCACCGAAGGCGTCCTGCGGCGCGGAGGTGCCCGCGGCCTGCAGACCCTGCGGGGCACCCGGCGCCTGACCGCCGAACCCGGCGCCCGCACCGGCCGGGGAAGGCCGGCCCTGCGGAGGAGCCGAGGGGGCCTGGGGTCCGCGCGCGCCACCCGGCGCACCCGGACGACCGCCGTTGCCCGTGCCCGGCAGCGCGGCCCGCGGCCCCTGACCGGCATTGAGCCGGCCACCGGGCTGAGCGCCGGCACCGAGGGGCGCACCCGCACCGAACGCGCCGCCCTGCTGGCCGGGGCCACGACGGGCCGCGGCCACACCGGCGGACGCCTGTGCGGCGGACGGGGCGCCACCGGCACCCTGGCCGGGCTTGGGCTGCGGCTTCTTGCCGCCCTGGGCGACATCGACGGGCAGCATGACCAGCGCGGTCGTACCACCGGAGTCGGACGGGCGCAGCTGGATGCGGATGCCGTGCCGCTGCGACAGCCGGCCGACCACGAACAGACCCATGCGGCGGGAGACCGAGACGTCCACGGTGGGCGGCGAGGCGAGCCGCTCGTTGATCGCCGCGAGGTCCTCGGGGGAGAGGCCGATGCCGGTGTCGTGGATCTCGATCAGTACGCGGCCGTCGGGCAGCGCGTGACCGGTGACCTTGACCTTGGTCTGCGGTGAGGAGAAGGAGGTCGCGTTCTCGAGCAGCTCGGCGAGGAGGTGCACGAGGTCGTTGACGACGCGGCCGGCGACTTCGGTGGTCGGCACCGAGGCCAGCTCGATGCGCTCGTACTGCTCCACCTCGGAGGCGGCGGCGCGGAGCACGTCGACCAGCGGGACCGGGCGGGTCCAGCGGCGGCCGGGCTCTTCACCGGCGAGGACCAGGAGGTTCTCACCGTTACGGCGCATACGGGTCGCGAGGTGGTCCAGCTTGAACAGCGAGGACAGCTGGTCCGGGTCGGCCTCACGGGACTCGAGCTCGGAGATCAGCGACAGCTGGCGCTGGATAAGACCCTGGGAGCGGCGCGAGAGGTTGGTGAACATCGCGTTGACGTTGCCCCGGAGGAGGGCCTGCTCGGCGGCGAGGCGGACCGCCTCGCGGTGCACGTCGTCGAAGGCCGCGGCCACCTTGCCGATCTCGTCCCGGGAGTGCACACCGACCGACTCCACGGACGTGTCGACGTCCTGCGGGTCGGACTCGGACAGCTGCTTGACCAGCTCGGGCAGCCGGTCCGTGGCGACCTTGGTGGCGGTCTCCTCCAGGCGGCGCAGCGAGCGGATCATGGACCGGGCCACCACGAAGGCGCCGACGAGCGAGATGCCGAGCACGAGCAGGATCAGCGCACCGGAGATGATCGCTTCCTGCTCCGACTCGTTGCGCAGCTCGCGGGCCTTCTGCTCCATCTCCTCGAGCAGCGTGTGCTCGATCTTGCCCATCTGGTCGATCTTGGAGGAGCTGTCGTCCACCCAGTCCTGGTAGGACCGCTTGTCCAGGTTCTCCAGGCCGTCCTGGGCGTTCAGGGCCCGGCTGGCGTAGGTGTCGGCGGACTGGATGGTCGAGTTGTTGTCGCTGATGGGCTCCATGAGCTCCACGGCGCTGGTCTTGCCGTAGATGACCTGGAAGCTCTTGATGTCGGCCTCTTCGTTGGTGAGAGCCGACTGGCCGTAGAGCCGGTCGTTCTCGGAGAGGTCGCCGAACGTCGTCTTGTTCGCGGGCAGCGCCGCCGCGAGGACCGCGCGCTGCACGGAGGAGTACTCCTTGGCGGCGGAGAAGGCCGCCAGGGCACGCGTGCGCTGGATCATCTCGGGGTTGCTGGTCGCCTGCGCCATGTCGCGCGAGAGGTCCAGCAGCTGCGTCACGAGGCGGTGGTAGGCCTCCACCGTCTGGGTGGAGTTGTTCTTCTGCTCGTACGCGGTGTTGCGGATCTTCTCGATACCGCGCAGGTTGCCGACCAGGAGCACCACGTTGTCGCGGATGCCCTGGAGGCCGTTGCCCTCGTCGCCGACCTCCTCCGAGGAGTCGACGAAGTCCTCGAGGGCGCGGTCCGTCTTGTCGCGCAGACCCTTGATCGTGTACTCGGTCGCGCTGGAACCGTGCGCCAGCGGGCCGGCGGACAGGTCGCGCTCCTTCTGGAGCGCGTCGGCCAGCGCCGTCGCCTGCTTGGTCATGTCCGTCAGCAGCTTCATGTTCTCGAGCTGCTGGATGTCGTCCATGTTGTCGCTGATGCGCAGGGCGCCCAGCGAGGTGGCCGCGACCACGGGCAGCGCGAGCAGCGACACCAGGCGGGTGGAGATCCGCCAGTTGCGCAGCGCTATTCGCGAGCCGGGTCCGGTCGGGCCCTTGGGCGCCTTCACCGTCGGGGCGGCGGGGTTCGCGGGTCCGGAGGACGCCGCGCCGGGTCGACCGGAGCGCTCGCCCCCGTCACCGGACGTGGCCGCCTGGCCCTGGTTCTGGGCGTGCTGGGGCGCGGAGCCGCCTTTCGGGCCAGTCCCGCCGTGCGGCTCCGGCTCCGCCGAAGCGCTGCCATCCCTCTTGAAACGTCCCTGCACTAGCGTCGCAACCTCTGGACCAGGCGCCCCTCCGAGTGAACGGAAGGACACGGTGTCGGCGTACTAGGGGGCGCCCTGAATTACGCCCCCCGATGGTCGTGAGTGACCGGCGCTGGCTCCCCCTTACTCGCCGCCACCCGGCGCGCGGAGCGCCCCCAGTGCGCCGGCTCGTTCCTGCGGCGGTCCGTGAGATTCCAGCACAGTGCAGGATCTCCAACAAGGGCCGTAGGCCAGGCTGTGACTTCCGTGACAGCACGTGAGGGGCGGGTTACGAGACGTAGGAAGTGATCCACTCAAAAGCGGACGTACCCGAACGGATCCCTTGTGGGACAAGGGTGTCCCAGTCGCCATGATCAGGAGCGGAATGGTGGCTTCAGGGGGTCAATGTCCGTTTCGTTGGGGTGGGTTGCGGGCCTGAATTGACCGCTTTGCGTCCCACCTCGTGAGCAAACTCACATGCAGATCATGGGGTCTTCACGCCTTCGGAGGGGAATCGCATGTTTAGCCTGACGCTTTACATGACGTAACACTTTGACAACCCGCGCCCACCCGGGGCCCCTTGGGACCCATGCGGCGCCCTAAGACGACAAGGTCTTGTACAACCGTGAAGACGACGATGATGTTCCGCAACATAGCCAACCCGCGGCGCACGACGCTGGCGCACCTCGAGGACGCCGACGACCTGCAGACCCCGGAGCTCCCGGAGCACTCGGTCGACCTCCCGGCCCAGACCGCCAACCCGCGCCGCACGATCCTGATGGACGTCCCGGTCTCCGCCACCGCCGAGTAGATCACGCTCGCAGAGCCGTCGGGGCGCCCGCCCCGATGCGCGAGGCGCCGGCCCCTTGCCGCGTTAGCCTGGAGCGTCAGACTCCAGACAGCTCAAGTGAGGGGCGCAAGGATCCCGTGCGCATCGCCAGATTCTCCATCGACGGGAACGTCGCCTTCGGCGCGGTCGAGGGCGACAAGCCGGACGAGCTCGTCCTCGACATCATCAAGGGCATCCCGTTCGCGGACTTCGAGCTCTCCGGTACGAAGGTCCCGCTGAGCAAGGTCCGGCTGCTGCCGCCGGTGCTCCCCAACAAGGTCGTGGCCTACGGCCGCAACTACGCCGAGCACGCGCGGGAACTGGGCAACGAGGTCCCCGACGCGCCGTTCGCCTTCTTCAAGCCGTCCACCTCGGTGATCGGCTCCGGCGACGAGATCCAGTACCCGTCCTTCTCCCAGGACCTCCACCACGAGGCCGAGCTGGCCGTGGTCATCGGCCGTATGTGCCGCGAGGTCCCGCGCGACCGCGTCAAGGACGTCATCCTCGGCTACACCTGCGCCAACGACATCACCGCCCGCGACGTCCAGAAGCGCGAGAAGCAGTGGGCCAGGGCCAAGGGCTTCGACACCTCCTGCCCGCTCGGCCCCTGGGTGGAGACGGACCTCGACCCCTCCGATCTCACGATCCAGCTCACGGTCAACGGCCAACAGCGCCAGCTCGGCCGCACCAGCGAGATGATCCACCCGATCGAGGATCTGATCGTCAACATCTCCGAGGCCATGACGCTGCTCCCCGGCGACGTGATCCTCACGGGCACCCCGGCAGGCGTCGGGCCGCTCACCGTCGGCGACGAGGTCGCCGTCACCATCGAAGGCATCGGCACTCTCACCAACAAGGTTGTCAAGCGTGGCTAGCGCACCCGTCCGCGTACGTTTCTGCCCCTCGCCCACCGGTAACCCCCATGTGGGCCTGGTCCGCACCGCCCTGTTCAACTGGGCGTTCGCCAAGCACCACCAGGGCACCCTGGTCTTCCGCATCGAGGACACCGACGCGGCCCGCGACTCCGAGGAGTCCTACGAGCAGCTGCTCGACTCGATGCGCTGGCTGGGCTTCGACTGGGACGAGGGCCCCGAGATCGGCGGCCCGCACGCCCCGTACCGCCAGTCGCAGCGCATGGACCTCTACAAGGAGGTCGCGGGCAAGCTGCTGGACGCCGGTCACGCGTACCACTGCTACTGCTCCCAGCAGGAGCTGGACACCCGCCGCGAGGCCGCCCGCGCCGCCGGCCGGCCCTCCGGCTACGACGGCCACTGCCGCGAGCTGACCGACGCGCAGGTCGAGGAGTACAAGGCGCAGGGCCGCGAGCCCATCGTCCGCTTCCGCATGCCCGACGAGACGATCACCTTCACGGACCTGGTCCGCGGTGAGCTGACGTTCACCCCGGAGAACGTGCCGGACTACGGGATCGTACGAGCCAACGGGGCGCCCCTCTACACCCTCGTGAATCCCGTCGACGACGCCCTGATGGAGATCACCCACGTCCTGCGCGGCGAGGACCTGCTCTCCTCCACCCCGCGCCAGATCGCCCTGTACAAGGCACTGACCGAGCTGGGCATCGCCAAGCGGACCCCGTCCTTCGGCCACCTGCCGTACGTGATGGGCGAGGGCAACAAGAAGCTCTCCAAGCGCGACCCGGAGTCCTCGCTCAACCTGTACCGCGAGCGCGGCTTCCTGCCCGAGGGGCTGCTCAACTACCTCTCCCTCCTCGGCTGGTCGCTCTCGGCCGACCAGGACATCTTCACGATGGACGAGATGGTCGCGGCCTTCGACGTCGCGGACGTCCAGCCCAACCCGGCCCGCTTCGACCTCAAGAAGTGCGAGTCGATCAACGGCGACCACATCCGCCTGCTGGACGTGAAGGACTTCACCGAGCGCTGCGCCCCCTGGCTGCGGGCCCCGTTCGCCCCCTGGGCGCCGGAGGACTTCGACGAGTCGAAGTGGCACGCGATCGCGCCGCACGCCCAGACCCGTCTGAAGGTCCTCTCGGAGATCACGGACAACGTCGACTTCCTGTTCCTGGCGGAGCCGGTCTTCGACGAGGCGTCCTGGACCAAGGCGATGAAGGAGGGCTCCGACGCCCTGCTCCGTACGGCCCGCGAGAAGCTGGAGTCGGCGGACTGGACCTCCGCCGAGTCCCTCAAGGAGGCGGTTCTGGCGGCGGGCGAGGCCCACGGCCTCAAGCTCGGCAAGGCCCAGGCCCCGGTCCGGGTCGCCGTCACCGGCCGCACGGTCGGCCTGCCCCTCTTCGAGTCCCTGGAGGTGCTGGGCAAGGAGACGACCCTGGCCCGTATCGACGCGGCCCTGGTGAAGCTGACCGCGTGACGCACGCGCACGTGAGGGGCGGCACCGGGTCACCGGGTGCCGCCCCTTCGCCGTACCCCGGACAGGGCGGCAACTCCCGGGTTACGGTCGGATCATGAGCATTCGTGCCGTGGTCTGGGACGTGGACGACACCCTCTTCGACTACACCGGTGCCGACCGCGCCGGAATGCGTCTGCACCTCGCGGCCGAGGGGCTGTCGGAGGCGTACGAGAGCGCCGAGCAGGCCATCGTGAGCTGGCGGGAGATCACGGACGCCCAGTGGGCGCGGTTCTCGGCGGGGGAGGTCGACTTCCAGGGCCAGCGCCGGGACCGGGTGCGGGCCTTCCTCGCCGCGGAACTGAGTGACGCGGAGGCCGACGCCTGGTTCGAGCGGTACATCGCCCACTACGAGACGGTCTGGACCCTCTTCCCGGACGTCCTGCCCGTCCTGGACGCCCTCGCCGACAGCCACCGGCACGCGGTGCTCTCCAACTCCAGCATCCACGTCCAGGACCGCAAACTGCGCGCCCTCGGCGTGTACGACCGCTTCGAGGCCGTCCTCTGCGCCGCCGAACTCGGCGTCTCCAAGCCGCAGGCCGGTGCCTTCCACGCGGCCTGCGAGGCCCTGGAACTCGCTCCGGGGGAGGTGGCGTACGTCGGTGACCATCCGGAGATCGACGGACGCGGTGCCGCCGAGGCCGGCCTGCGTTCCTTCTGGATCGACCGCGACGGCGTGTACACGGCCGGGACGGCACCCGTCGGCCTGCACCGGATCGCCAGCCTCGCCGAACTCCCCGCCCTCCTCGGCGCGGATACCCGTTTTGGAGCCCCGTCCACCTTCGGGTAATGTTCTTCCTGCGCCGCCGGAGACCGGGCCGAAAGGCCGGGACCGACGGAGCAAACTAGAACAAGATCCCCTTCGGGGCTTGCGTTCCAGTGGCCTATGGTGTAATTGGCAGCACGACTGATTCTGGTTCAGTTAGTCTTGGTTCGAGTCCAGGTAGGCCAGCTCGCAGAGCTCATCTGCAGCGGAGATCGATTCCGCAAAGCCCCCGTTGTGTAGCGGCCTAGCACGCTGCCCTCTCAAGGCAGTAGCGCCGGTTCGAATCCGGTCGGGGGTACAGATCCTTCCCGCGAGGATGGTCAGGGTAGCTCCCGCCGATCTCGATGCAGGATCGCTAGGGCCCCCGTTGTGTAGCGGCCTAGCACGCCGCCCTCTCAAGGCGGTAGCGCCGGTTCGAATCCGGTCGGGGGTACGAAAAGGTTTAAACCTTATTGGTCTATGGTGTAATTGGCAACACTACGGTTTCTGGTACCGTCATTCTTGGTTCGAGTCCAGGTAGACCAGCTCGGAACTGCGGAAACGCAGGATCGCTAGGGCCCCCGTTGTGTAGCGGCCTAGCACGCCGCCCTCTCAAGGCGGTAGCGCCGGTTCGAATCCGGTCGGGGGTACGTACAGGGAAGGCCCTCCACTTCGGTGGGGGGCCTTCGCCGTGCCCGGCGCCTACTCGTAGCCGTACCTCCGCGTCGACTCCTCCTCCTGCGCCAGCCGGTGCAGCGCCCGGAGCATCGGCTCGACGAGCACCACACCCAGCACCGCGACCTCCGCCTTCTCGGCCTCCGAGACATGCGACTCCATGAACTCCATGTCCAGCTCGGCCACTTGGTGCATGAGCCGGGCATAGGGCACGAGGGTCTCGGGATCCCAGTCGTAGCCGAGGCGGCGCAGTGCGGCCGTCGCCACCACCAGGGAGCGGAAAGAGGGCGAGATCGACGTCAGGGCCTGGGCGTTGGACCACCCCAGCGTCCGCAGCAGCTCCTCCATCGAGGCCCGTGCCCCCCGCACGAACTCGTCGTCAGCGTCCGGCTCCGGCACCTGCGGCATGGCCCACACCGCCGCGCCCAGCCGCATCGCGCGGGGCAGCGAATCGTCGTCGACATGCCCCAGCACCTCCCGGACCGTCGCCACCGGCATCCGGCCCACCTGGATCATCGCGCGGATCAGCCTCAGCCGGCGCAGGTGCTCCTCGTCGTACTCGGCCGTCGTCGTGTTGATCTGGCGGCCGGGGGCCAACAGCCCTTCGCGCAGGTAGTACTTGATCGTCGCCGTGGACACCCCACTGCGCTCGCTCAGTTCGGCCAGCCGCATGTCTTGCGCCCTTCATTGGGGAGTGCCACTATCCAAGCATTGCTCAGAAGGATAGTGCCGCTGTCCGACAGGGGAAACGGGGGCTCGTCATGTTCGCCAAGCCGGTACCGGGTCGCACCACAGCCGACGCCGAGGGCGATGTGGTCGTCCTGCTGATCGGCATGCGTATCAACCACTTCTGGGCCGTGCACCACTGGTTCCCGGTGCTCCTGGCCATGCCGCGGATGCTGCGCGAGCTGGGGAGGGCGCCCGAGCGGGGACTGCTCGGCCATGTCCTGCTGACGGCCAACCCGCGGACGTACTACGTCGTCCAGTACTGGGAGTCCAAGGAGAAGCTCTACGCCTACGCGCAGGCACCGGACATGTTCCACCGCCGGGCGTGGGCGATCCTCAACCGCAAGGAGAAGGCGGGCAAGGCCAGGCAGCACGTCGGGCTGTGGCACGAGACCTATGTCGTGCCCGAGGGGTCCTACGAGTCGATCTACGCCGACATGCCGGCCTTCGGACTCGCGGCGGCGCACGGTCAGGTGCCGCTGGAGCGGCGGGGGCGTACCGGCAAGGACCGCTTCGCGCACCGGTCGGCGAAGGCGAAGGTGGCCGAAGAAGCCAAGTGACGGGGGGATCGGGGGACGGGGAGGGCCTGCCGCGGCGTTGGGGCAGGTCCTCCCCGCTGTGGTGTCCCGGGTTCGTCAGCCGGTGCGGCGCAGGGCCTCGGAGAGGCGGGCGGCGGCGTCGATGACCGCCTGGGCGTGCATACGGCCCGGGTGGCGCGTCAGGCGCTCGATGGGGCCGGAGACCGAGACGGCGGCCACGACTCGGTTGGAGGGACCGCGGACGGGCGCGGACACGGACGCGACGCCCGGCTCGCGCTCACCGATGGACTGGGCCCAGCCCCGGCGTCGTACGCCCGAGAGCGCGGTGGCCGTGAAACGGGCGCCCTGCAGGCCGCGGTGGAGGCGCTCGGGCTCCTCCCAGGCCATCAGGATCTGGGCCGAGGAGCCGGCCTTCATCGTGAGCGTCGAGCCGACCGGGACGGTGTCCCGGAGTCCGGACAGCCGCTCGGCCGCGGCGACGCAGATGCGCATGTCGCCCTGGCGGCGGTAGAGCTGCGCGCTCTCGCCGGTGATGTCACGGAGATGCGTGAGCACCGGGCCTGCGGTGGCGAGCAGGCGGTCCTCGCCCGCGGCCGCGGCCAGCTCCGCCAGCCGGGGGCCGAGAATGAAACGGCCCTGCATGTCGCGCGCCACCATACGGTGGTGTTCCAAGGCCACGGCCAGCCGGTGGGCCGTGGGTCGTGCCAGTCCGGTGGCCGCCACAAGACCTGCGAGGGTGGCCGGACCGGACTCCAGGGCGCTGAGGACAAGGGCTGCCTTGTCCAGAACGCCGACGCCGCTACTGTTGTCCATGAAACGATACTCACGTCTCACTCTGTGAAACGCAAGTTCCTTTTTTCGTGAGACGCGCAACCCTTGGATACACAGCGGGCCCGCGGACCAACGGGCCTGGTGGCGGCTGCCCGGGAAACCAGGGGGTGCGGGCGCCGCTTCCTGAAGATCTCTAGTTGGGCCGGCGCACCGTTTGCCGGCCGGAGGGAAAGCGATGGGTAGGACACTCGCGGAGAAGGTCTGGGACGACCATGTCGTCCGGCGCGCCGAGGGCGAGCCCGACCTCCTCTTCATCGATCTGCACCTGCTGCACGAAGTGACCAGCCCGCAGGCCTTCGACGGCCTTCGCAAGAGCGGTCGCCCGGTGCGCAGGCTCGACCTGACCATCGCCACCGAGGATCACAACACCCCGACCCTCGACATCGACAAGCCCATCGCCGACCCGGTCTCCCGGGTCCAGCTGGAGACGCTGCGCAAGAACGCCGCCGACTTCGGTGTGCGCCTGCACTCGCTGGGCGACGTCGAGCAGGGTGTCGTCCACGTCGTGGGCCCGCAGCTGGGTCTGACCCAGCCCGGCATGACGGTCGTCTGCGGTGACTCCCACACCTCCACGCACGGCGCCTTCGGCGGTCTGGCGTTCGGCATCGGCACCTCCCAGGTGGAGCATGTGCTGGCCACCCAGACGCTGCCGCTGGTGCGTCCGAAGACCATGGCCATCACGGTCGACGGCGAACTGCCCGAGGGCGTCACCGCCAAGGACCTGATCCTGGCGATCATCGCGCGGATCGGCACCGGCGGCGGCCAGGGCTATGTCCTGGAGTACCGCGGCTCCGCCATCGAGAAGCTCTCGATGGAGGCCCGGATGACCATCTGCAACATGTCGATCGAGGCCGGCGCCCGCGCGGGCATGATCGCCCCCGACCAGACCACCTTCGACTACCTCGAGGGCCGGGTGCACGCCCCCAAGGGCGAGGACTGGGACGCGGCCGTCGCGTACTGGAAGACGCTGAAGTCGGACGAGGACGCGGAGTTCGACGCCGAGGTCGTCATCAAGGCCGACGAGCTGTCGCCGTTCGTCACCTGGGGCACCAACCCCGGCCAGGGCGCGCCGCTTTCGGCGACCGTCCCCGATCCTGCTTCGTACGAAGACGCTTCGGAGCGCCACGCCGCCGAAAAGGCCCTGGAATACATGGGGTTGGAGGCCGGACAGCCGCTGCGCTCCATCAAGGTGGACACCGTCTTCGTAGGTTCGTGCACCAACGGCCGTATCGAGGACCTGCGCGCCGCGGCCGAGCTCGTGAAGGGCCGCAAAGTCGCCGACGGTGTACGGATGCTGGTCGTCCCCGGCTCCGCGCGGGTCGGTCTGCAGGCCGTCTCCGAGGGCCTGGACGTCGTCTTCAAGGACGCCGGCGCCGAATGGCGGCACGCGGGCTGCTCGATGTGTCTGGGCATGAACCCGGACCAGCTGGCTCCCGGTGAGCGCTCCGCGTCCACCTCCAACCGCAACTTCGAGGGCAGGCAGGGCAAGGGCGGCCGTACGCACCTGGTCTCGCCGCAGGTCGCCGCCGCGACCGCCGTGCTGGGCCACCTGGCCTCGCCCGCCGACCTGTCCGACGCCCCTGTGCCCGCTGGAGTCTGAGAGTCATGGAAGCATTCACCACGCACACCGGCCGGGCCGTCCCGCTGCGCCGCTCCAACGTCGACACCGACCAGATCATCCCTGCTCACTGGCTCAAGAAGGTGACCAGGGACGGGTTCGAGGACGGTCTGTTCGAGGCCTGGCGCAAGGACGAGAAGTTCATCCTCAACCAGCCCGAGCGCGAGGGTGCGACCGTCCTGGTCGCCGGCCCCGACTTCGGCACCGGCTCCTCCCGTGAGCACGCCGTGTGGGCGCTGCAGAACTACGGCTTCAAGGCCGTCATCTCCTCCCGGTTCGCCGACATCTTCCGCGGTAACTCGCTCAAGAACGGCCTGCTCACGGTGGTTCTGGACCAGAAGATCGTGGACGCGCTCCAGGACCTCACCGAGAAGGACCCCGAGGCCGAGGTCACGGTCGACCTGGAGGCCCGCGAGGTGCGCGCCGAGGGCATCACCGCGAGCTTCGAGCTGGACGAGAACTCCCGCTGGCGGCTGCTGAACGGGCTGGACGACATCTCCATCACCCTTCAGAACGAGGAAGACATCGCCACCTACGAGGCCAAGCGGCCCTCGTACAAGCCGCGGACGATCGAGGTCTGATCCCCAGGCGTCCAACAGGTCGACTTTCGGCCACCGCAACACCCCCGCCGTACCCCCGATCAGCCCGATCGGGGGTACGGCTGTGTCTGCACCCGAACGGCCCTGCACCCGCTCGTGACCGTCCTCAACTTCCCACGTTAGGAGGGGTGTTGCCGGGGTACGCGAGTTGTACACCCGCGGCTTCCACAAGTGCCCGGAAGGCCGTTTGAGGCGGCAGTTGCACCCTGAGCAGGCGACAACTCGCCCCAGATGGCACAATCTGTGCATGGAACACGACGGCCAACTCAAGCTCTATGCGGCAGTCGCGGACCAACTCAAGGAAGCGCACACAAGAGTGCGCGCACTGCAAGTCCCGGAGGGCGTACGGATGGCGCTGACCCGGAAGCTGCTGGTCATTACGGCCGCGGCCAAGCACGATCTCGCCGATGCGGCAAGGCGTCTGGAGGCCTTCACGGCGGACCTCGACGCGGGTCGATTCCCCGAAGAGGAACGCTGAACAAGTCCACAACAGTCGAACCCGTTGCGGCACAAGGGTGATAAGCCCGTTTCGTGTTTGATTTGCGGTATATATCTGCCTAACGTGCGAAAAAGCCTGAACAGTTTCGTTCGGGCAATGTCTCCGAAGGGGAAGACGTGAACAAGGCGCAGCTCGTAGAAGCGATTGCCGACAAGGTCGGTGGCCGTCAGCAGGCCGCCGACGCGGTCGACGCGGTCCTGGACGCCATCGTCCGCGCGACCGTGGCGGGGGACCGGGTCTCGGTCACCGGCTTCGGTTCGTTCGAGAAGGTCGACCGTCCGGCTCGGTACGCCCGCAATCCCCAGACGGGCGAGCGGGTTCGGGTCAAGAAGACCTCCGTCCCGCGCTTCCGTGCCGGCCAGGGCTTCAAGGACCTGGTGAGCGGCACGAAGAAGCTCCCGAAGAACGACGTCGCGGTCAAGAAGGCGCCCAAGGGCAGCCTGACCGGCGGATCTTCGGCGACGGTCAAGAAGGCCGCCGCGAAGAAGGCCGCCCCGGCGAAGAAGGCGACGGCCGCCGCGAAGAAGACCACGGCGAAGAAGACGACCGCCAAGAAGACCACGGCGACCGCGAAGAAGACCACGGCGAAGACGACGACGGCCAAGAAGACCACGGGCGCCGCCAAGACCACCGCCGCGAAGAAGACCACCGCCAAGAAGGCGACGGCCAAGAAGGCCCCGGCGAAGAAGGCGACGGCCAAGAAGGCCCCCGCCAAGAAGTCGGCGGCTCGCACGACCACCGCCAAGAAGACCACCGCCCGCAAGCGGTAGGGGCGCAAGGGTACTCACGCGCCGGGCCGGACTCCGTGTCGGAGTCCGGCCCGCGGCGTGTTCAGGGGGTTCAAAAGGTCTGCAGGGTCACGAGGGTGACCTTGGAGTCCTCCAGTTCGATACGCACCCGCTGCCCGGGGCGCAGGAGCCTAAGACCGCCCGCGTCGAACGCCGGGGCGTCGAAGGGGACGGGGGTGCCGTCGTCCAGCAGCACGCTGCCGGTGCGGGTGTCGGCGTCGTACGTGTAAGCGGTGGCCTGCATGGTCGTCAGGGTAGTGGCTGGTGGTCGGGTGCGGGGTGCGTCGCGGCTGGTCGCGCCCGCTCGGCGGAGCCGCTCAGCGAGGCGGGCCCGCGCCCCTTCGGGACGTTCCTACTGGCCCCTGATCAGTAGTCCCGCGGTTGCCACTGCGGTCCTCGGGCCCACCCCCAGCGCCAGCGCCGCCCGCAGGTCCTCGCCGGTGTCCACGTCCTGTCGTACGGAATCCACCCCGGCGAGACACAGCTCCACCGCCCCCGACGCACGGTGGCGGGCCCGGGAATCCGTGCCGAAAGCCGGACGCAATTCCTGGCCCTTGGCGGCGGCCAGCAAAGTCGTGCCGATCGCGGCCGCATCCGGGAGAAAAGCACGGGGGAATTCGGCGGCCGCATCCAGTACCCGGGCCAATTCCCAGGGGCGCAGTGCCGGCACATCGGCATTCAGGGCTGCCACGGCGCTTTCGGGGTGCCGGGCACGTACGGTCGCGGCCCCGTGCGCCAGCGCCGCGTTCAGGCCCGCGCGCGGCTCGTCCGGGACGACGCGGGCGCCCAGGGCGATCAGCTCCCGAGCCGCCCGGGCGTCGTCCGTGACGACCGCCACATCCGCGACGGCAGGGCTGGCCAGCGCGGCTGCCACCGTGTCCTGGGCGAAGGCGAGGGCCAGGCCCGGACGCAACGCGTCGGCGGCGGTGTCCGAGAGCCTGCTCTTGGCGCGCGCCAGGGGCTTCAGGGGTATGACCAAGGTCCACTGCACGAGCGTTCCGTCCCTCTCTTGTCGCGAGCATTGTCACTCAGCCGTCACCTGGGCCATCTGGCGGCCGTCGCCCCTAGGCGTACGGTGTTCTCGACAGACGGGCGGCCTGGGGCGACACTTGTCCGGCCCTCAGGCCCTAGAGGAAGGTGTCCGCGTGCCCCGCCGCAGAATCGGCTTCTGGTACCGCCTCGCAGCGGTGATCGCCAAACCGCCTCTGGTGGTTCTGATCAAGCGGGACTGGCGCGGAATGGAGAACATTCCGGCCGACGGTGGATTTATCACCGCGGTGAACCACAATTCGCACGTCGATCCCTTCGCCTACGCACACTTTCAGTACAACACCGGCCGCGTTCCGCGATTCCTCGCGAAGAGCAGTCTTTTCAAGAAGGGATTCGTCGGCGCCGTCATGCGCGGCACCGGACAGATCCCCGTCTATCGCGAGACGACCGACGCGCTGAGCGCCTTCCGGGCCGCGATCGACGCCGTGGAACGCGGTGAGTGCGTGGCCTTCTATCCCGAGGGCACCATCACCCGGGACCCCGCCCAGTGGCCCATGACCGGCAAGACCGGCGCCGCGCGCGTGGCCCTGCAGACCAAGTGCCCGGTGATCCCGGTCGCGCAGTGGGGCGCCAACGAGCTGCTGCCGCCGTACGCCAAGAAGCTCAACCTCCGTCCCCGCAAGACCTCGCACGTCCTCGCGGGTCCCCCCGTGGACCTGTCGCGCTTCTACGACAAGGAGATGAGCCCGGAGATCCTGAAGGAGGCGACCGAGGTCATCATGGCCGCGGTCACCCGCCAGCTGGAGGAGATCCGCGGCGAGAAGGCGCCCGAGTCACCCTACGACCCGCGCCAGGAGCGGATCGAGCAGCGGCGCAGGACCTCCGCGCAGACTCAGGCGAAGGTCGAGCAGGAAGAGGGGCAGAGCACGTGAGCAAGCCGGTCAAGGCGGCCGTCTTCGGCACCGGATCGTGGGGCACCGCCTTCGGCATGGTGCTGGCCGACGCGGGCTGCGAGGTCACCCTGTGGGGCCGCCGCGCCGAACTCGCGGAAGCGGTCAACTCCACGCACACCAACCCGGACTACCTGCCCGGCGTCGAACTCCCGGTGAATCTGCGGGCGACGACGGACGCAGCCGAGGCCGCGCGCGACGCCGACTTCACCGTACTCGCCGTCCCCTCACAGACGTTGCGCGGCAACCTCGCCGAGTGGGTGCCGCTGCTCGCGCCCGACACGGTCCTCGTCTCCCTCATGAAGGGCGTCGAACTCGGCTCCGCCATGCGGATGAGCGAGGTCATCGAGGACGTCGCCAAGGTGGGCCCGAACCGCATCGCGGTGGTCACCGGACCCAACCTCGCCCGCGAGATCGCGGCCCGCATGCCGGCCGCCGCGGTGGTCGCGTGCGCGGACGAGACGGTGGCCCGGCGGCTCCAGTCGGCTTGCCACACGCCGTACTTCAGGCCGTACACCGAGACGGACGTGATCGGTTGCGAGCTGGGCGGCGCCGTGAAGAACGTCATCGGGCTCGCCGTCGGCATCGCGGACGGCATGGGGCTCGGCGACAACACCAAGGGCTCGCTCATCACGCGCGGTCTCGCCGAGACGATGCGCCTGGGGCTGGCGATGGGCGCCGACCCGCTGACGTTCTCCGGACTCGCCGGTCTGGGCGACCTGGTGGCGACCTGCTCCTCGCCGCTGTCCCGCAACCACACCTTCGGCACCAACCTCGGCAAGGGCATGACCCTCCAGGAGACCATCGCGGTCACCAAGCAGACCGCCGAGGGCGTCAAGTCCTGTGAGTCCGTGCTGGATCTGGCACGCAGGCACGGCGTCGACATGCCGATCACCGAGACGGTCGTCGCCATCGTGCACGAGGGCAAGCCTCCGGTGGTCGCCGTCAAGGAGCTGATGTCGCGCAGCGCGAAACCCGAACGACGCTGAGCGACGCCCCCTGAGCCACGCTGTATCGGGGCTCTACCAACGGGTACTCTCAACGCGATATGAGCACCGAGAACCTCCCCCAGAGCCCTGAGCAGCCGCCTCGCAAGCCGCGCGTGGCCGTCGTGTTCGGCGGGCGCAGCTCCGAACACGGGATCTCCGTGGTCACGGCCGGCGCCGTCCTCAAGGCCATCGACCGGACGAAGTACGACGTTCTGCCGATCGGCATCACCCAGGACGGCCGTTGGGCCCTCACCGCCGACGAGCCGGACCGGATGGCGATCGCCGAGCGCCGGACGCCCAACGTCGAGGAACTCGCCGAGTCGCGCGAGGGCGGCGTGGTGCTCCCCGTCGACCCCGCGAACCGTGAAGTCGTCTACAACGAGCCGGGATCGGTGCCCAAGGCGCTCGGCGAGGTCGACGTCGTCTTCCCCGTCCTGCACGGCCCCTACGGCGAGGACGGCACCCTCCAGGGCCTGCTGGAGCTCTCCGGTGTCCCCTACGTCGGCTCGGGTGTGCTCGCCTCGGCCGTCGGCCAGGACAAGGAGTACATGAAGCGGGTGTTCACCTCCTTCGGGCTCAAGGTCGGCCCGTACGTGGTGATTCGGCCCCGCGAGTGGGAGCAGGACGAGCCGGCCGCCCGCAGGAAGATCGTCGACCTGGCCGCCGAGCACGGCTGGCCGCTGTTCGTGAAGCCCGCGCGCGCGGGTTCGTCGATCGGCATCACCAAGGTCGACGACCCGTCCGGGCTGGACGAGGCCATCGCCGAGGCCCAGCGGCACGACCCGAAGATCCTCGTCGAGGCGGCGCTGCGCGGCCGTGAGATCGAGTGCGGTGTCCTGGAGTTCGAGGACGGCCCGCGAGCCTCGGTCCCCGCGGAGATCCCGCCGCCGGACGCGCACGCGTACTACGACTTCGAGGCCAAGTACATCGACTCCACCCCGGGCCTCGTCCCGGCCCCGCTGACCCCCGAGGAGACGGCGGAGGTCCAGCGCCTCGCCGTGGCGGCCTTCGACGCGGCGTCCTGCGAGGGCCTGGTGCGCGCGGACTTCTTCCTCACGGAGGACGGGGAGTTCGTCATCAACGAGATCAACACGATGCCGGGCTTCACCCCGATCTCGATGTACCCGCAGATGTGGCAGGCGACCGGGATCAGCTACCCGGAGCTGGTGGACCTGCTGATCCGGGCGGCGCTCCGGCGCTCCACTGGCCTGCGCTAGCGGCCCCTCCGGGAAGCCGTGGGGCTCACTTCCCGAAGGGGATCGCCTTCTTGACCGGCGAGGCCATGTCGGTCAGCATCCCCGCGGTGTCCCGCCCCTCGGGCACCGTCACCTCGACGTACGCATGCCGGTTGGCCGTGGTGAAGCGGGTCGATCCGTCGTCCTGCTTCTCCATGAGCCACTCGACGCCGTTCACCTCGCCCGCTATCGCCTTGGGGTCGCTTCCGGCCGCGACCTTGGGGTCGATCATCTTCGGCGGCCGGACGACACCGCAGCGCAGTATGATCGCCGGGCTTCCCCAGCCCGCCGTCAGCGCGGACGCGGGCTCGGGATCACGCCGGTCGAGACCGTCGACCTTGTCCGGCAGGACACTGTCCAGGTTTCGGCACAGCTTCGCGACCTTCGCCGTGGGGCTGGGAACCGTCACCGAGTCACTGTCGTCTGCTGAGGAGCACCCTGTGGTGACGATCAGCAGGGCCAGGGCGGGCAGCCCGAGGACAGCGCGGTGCCGGTGCCGGAAAAGGTTCACCGGCCAAGGGTAGACGGGGGCTACAGATGGACGACCGGGCAGGTCAGGGTGCGGGTGATGCCGTCCACTTGCTGGACCTTCGCGACCACCATGCGGCCCAGGTCGTCCACGGTGTCGGCTTGCGCCCGCACGATCACGTCATAAGGTCCTGTCACGTCCTCGGCCTGGATCACCCCAGGAATCTTGCTGATCGTCTCGGCGACGGTCGACGCTTTGCCGACCTCCGTCTGGATCAGGATGTACGCCTGTACCACGGAACCTCCAGGGCGGCCACGAGGATCATGTGGGGAAAAGGAACGCCACGGTATCGCGTCGCCGCTCGCCGCGGGGAGACCTGTGGGACAGGCGGCCTCCGCGCCGGGGGCAGGCATGACAGAAGTTGACGGTCTCTTCGACCGTATCGGGGACACTGGTCACGCGCGACCGGGCACAACAAGGGACAGAAGGGGCGAAAGGGCAATGAAGGGCACTGTTGGTGAGCTCGGGGAGTTCGGGCTCATCAGGGAGCTCACCTCCCGTCTCACCACCACCCCGGCGGTCCGGGTCGGCCCCGGCGACGACGCCGCGGTGGTGGCCGCTCCCGACCGCCGGGTCGTGGCCAGCACCGACATCCTCCTGGAGGGGCGGCACTTCCGCCGCGACTGGTCCACGGCCTACGACGTGGGCCGCAAGGCCGCCGCACAGAACCTCGCGGACATCGCCGCCATGGGCGCCGTACCGACGGCCCTCCTGCTCGGCCTGGTCGTGCCGGCCGAACTCCCGGTCACCTGGGCGAGCGAGCTGATGGACGGGCTGCGCGACGAGTGCCAGGTGGCGGGCGCTTCGGTGGTGGGCGGGGATGTCGTACGCGGGGACACGATCATGGTCTCCATCACCGCGCTCGGCGATCTGCGCAACCAGGAGCCCGTGACGCGCGGCGGCGCACAGCCCGGCGACCTCGTCGCGGTGACCGGCTGGCTGGGCTGGTCCGCGGCCGGGTTCGCGGTGCTCTCCCGCGGCTTCCGCTCACCGCGCGCCTTCGTGGAGGCGCACCGGCGTCCCGAACCGCCGTACCACGCGGGCCCCGCGGCCGCCGGGCTCGGCGCGACCGCGATGTGCGACGTGAGCGACGGGCTGATCGCCGACCTCGGGCACATCGCCGAGGCCAGCAAGGTCCGTATCGACATCCGCTCCGGCGCGATCGACATCCCCTCCCAGATGAACGACATCGGGCAGGCCGTCGGCGTCGACCCCATGCAGTGGGTGCTCACCGGGGGAGAGGACCACGCGATCGTGGCGACCTTCCCGCCGGACGTGAAGCTGCCGGCCCGCTGGAAGGTCATCGGCGAGGTCCTCAACCCCTCGGCGCTGCCCCAGGTGACGGTCGACGGGGCGCCCTGGACCAGCAAGGGCGGCTGGGACCACTTCGGGGACATCGAGTCGTGAGCGCGCCGCCGAGGGTGCTGACGGTCGCGGGCTCCGACTCCGGCGGAGGCGCCGGGATCCAGGCCGACCTGAAGACGATGCTCGCGCTCGGCGTGCACGGCATGAGCGTCGTCACGGCCGTCACCGCGCAGAACTCCCTCGGCGTGCAGGGGGCTTGGGAGTTGCCGGTGGCGGCGGTGCGGGCCCAGTACCGCAGCGTCGTCGACGACATCGGCGTACAGGCCGTGAAGACCGGCATGCTGGCCTCGGCGGAACTCGTCGAGGCGGTGGCCGAATTGATCGGCGGCACGGACGCCCCGGCCGTCGTCGACCCGGTCGGCATCTCCAAGCACGGTGACTCGCTGCTGGCCGCGTCCGCGCTGGACTCCGTGCGGACGAAGCTGCTGCCGGTGGCCACGGTGGCGACACCGAACCTCGACGAGGTGGCGCAGCTCACCGGCGTACGGGTGGAGACCGAGGACGACCTGCGCCGGGCCGCGGCCGCCATCCTGTCGTACGGGCCGCAATGGGCCCTCGTCAAGGGCGGTCATCTCACCGGCGACGCCGTCGATCTGCTCACCGACGGCTCGCGGGAGCACTGGCTGCGCGCGCCCCGTTACGACAACCGGCACACGCACGGCACGGGCTGCACGCTCGCCTCGGCGATCGCCTCGCATCTCGCCAAGGGCCTGTCAGTGCCGGAGGCGGTGGCGGCGGCCAAGGAGTACGTCACCTGGGCGATCCGGGGCGGGTTCGCGCTGGGCGGGGGTATCGGGCCCGTGGATCACGGGTGGGCCTTCAGGTTTCCGGGAGGACCGGGTACCACCTCGGCCTGACGGCCGTGGCCCTCCGGCCGGCGGGCGTTGCCCGGGCACAGCAAGAAGCCGATCCACCTGTCGGTGGACCGGCTACTTACAGCGAACCAGCAGTGGCCGCGCGCTTAACTGTGCGTCAGCGCGAGACCTTGCCGGCCTTGATGCACGAGGTGCAAGCGTTCACGCGCTTCGGCGTCCCGCTGACCACAGTACGGACGCGCTGGATGTTCGGGTTCCAGCGACGGGACGTACGGCGGTGCGAGTGCGAGATGTTGTTGCCGAAGCCCGGCCCCTTGCCGCAGACGTCGCAGTTGGCAGCCACGGGTCACTCCAAAGACTTCAGATGCACTTACGGATAGAACCCGGCGTGCCGGGATCGAGATCGTAGGATCAGAGATCTGAGTGGCGCTGCCGGGGGAAAAGGCCCGATGAGATCGGGCAACCGGAGCAGCATACAACGACTGCGCCAGTACAACGAAACTACCATGGCTGCTCATGGGCCTGCTCCAGGCCCTCTTCCGGCGGACACCTCTCCGGGGTCTACGCTGCGTCCACGTCCGGGCAGCTCAGGGAGGCGCAGGTGGCGCAGGTGCCGCAGACATTCTTCGATGCTCTCGCGGTACGCACCTGGTGCGGCCTCGCGTTGACGGCGCTGGGGCGGGCGCGCGAGGAGATCGACGCGATCAATGTCTACCCCGTCGCCGACGGGGACACCGGCACGAACCTGTACCTGACCATGGAGTCCGCCGTCGCGGCCGTCGAGGCCGCCTTCGAGGGCCACGGGGTCGGCCCCGGAGGCCGCCCGGGCGGCTCGGGGGGTGCCGGGAAGCCGTCACCGGCCGACGCGGCGCGCGCGATGGCGCACGGCGCCCTCATAGGCGCCCGGGGCAACTCCGGCACGATCCTCGCGCAACTGCTGCGCGGCATGGCCCAGGTGCTCGCCGCCGACAGCGACACACCTCACACCGACGGGGCCGGCCTGCGGCTCGCCTTCCGGCACGCCGCCGACTCCGCCCGCCAGGCCGTGGCTCACCCGGTCGAGGGCACGGTCCTCTCGGTCGCCTCGGCGGCGGCCGACGCGGCCGAGAGGACCGACGGCGGCTGCGGGGCGGTCGCCCGGGCCGCCTACGAAGGGGCACGGGAGGCTCTCGCGGCCACTCCCGGCCAGCTGGCCGTGCTGGAGCGAGCCGGGGTGGTCGACGCCGGGGGGCGGGGACTGGTGGCGGTGCTCGGGGCGTTGGTGGAGACGTTCACGGGGGAGGCGCCGGGGGCGGTCCCCGGGCGGCTCCCACGGGTGGGGCACGAAGGGTCAGGGGCCTTCCACGCGCGCGTGGACACCGGTGGCGCGGAGAGGACTGACGGTGTCGCGGCACCTGGCGCTGTCGCTTCCGTGGCCTACGGCGATCCGCGCGGAGGCTCCCTGTCCTTCGACTCCGGCTCCGCGGCTCGGGCCGATGCCCTTGCGGTCGGGGCGGTGGGCCCCGGTGACGTCGACGAGTGCGCCGACAGCCCCCCCGAGCAGGGCGGGCCCGCCTTCGAGGTGATCTATCTCCTGGAGGCCGAGGACGACGCCGTGGACCGGCTGCGGATGCGGCTCGACGGTCTCGGGGACTCGCTCGTCGTGGTGGGCGGCGACGGACTGTGGAACGTCCATGTGCACGTCGACGACGCGGGCGCCGCGGTGGAGGCGGGAGTCGAGGCCGGGCGGCCCTACCGGATCCGGATCACACACTTCGCGCTCGGCGACGTGCATACACGGGGCGGTGAACGGCCGCCGCGGGAGCGGGTGCAGCGGGCCGTCGTCGCCGTCGTACCCGGCGAGGGCCTGGCCGGGCTCTACAGCGAGGCCGGCGCGACGACCGTGCTCGCCCGCCCCGGAGAGCCGCCCGCCAGCGGGGAGATGGTCGAAGCCGTACGGCGGGCCCACGCGCGCGAGGTCGTCCTGCTGCCCAACGACGCCGACCTGCGCCACACCGCCGCCGCGGCGGCCGAACAGGCCCGCGCGGAGGGCATCCGCGTCGCCCTCATCCCGACCCGCTCCGCAGTCCAGGGCATCGCGGCGCTCGCCGTGCACGAGCCCGAGCGCCGCTTCGACGAGGACGTCGTGTCGATGACCTCGGCGGCCGGCGCGACCCGCTACGCCGAGGTCGTCCTCGCCGAGCGCCAGTCCTGGACCATGGCCGGCATCTGCCAGGCCGGCGACGTGCTCGGCCTCATCGAGGGCGACGTGTCCGTCATCGGCTCGGATGTCACCGCCGCCGCCGAGACCGTCCTGGACCGCATGCTCTCGGCAGGCGGCGAACTGGTCACCCTCGTCCTCGGCGACGAGGCACCCGAGTCCATCGCCGACCACCTCGAAGCACGCGTGCGTGAGGGACACCTCGGCGTCGACACGGTGGTCTACCGGGGCGGACGCCAAGGAGCCCTGCTGCTCATCGGGGTCGAGTAGCCGCTAGTCCTCCACGACGTCGAGCATCTGCCGCGCCTCCGCCCGCCGGGCCGGCACCGTCTCGTCGGTCTCGCTCTCCTCGTACGCCTCGTATGCCTGGTACGCCGCCAGCACCGCACGCGCGCGTGCCGCCGCCCGGTCGGGGCGGCCCAGGTCGGCCTCCAGCCAGCCCGCGGCGAGCTCGGCGCCGGTACGGCTGTGCAGGGCGTCCTCGCCGAGCGCGGCGAACACCACGATGGCCTCCGTCACCTGGGACAGGGCGTCCTCCATCGCGGCCCGGATGGAGTCGTCATCGTCGTCCTCGGCGGCGGAACGGGCGAGCAGGTCGCCGAACTGCCGGTGCGTGTGGCCGAGCTCGGCGACGAGCCGCTGCCGGGCCTCCTCGTCGGCGGCGTCCGCCCCCAGCGCCTCCTCGCACTCCCGGACCGCGTCCGCCATCAGCTCCTTGGCCTCGCCCTGCCCGTCCTCCGTGCCCAGCGCGAGCCACGCGCGGGCGCGCAGGGCACGGACCAGGCCGTGGACGTCGCCGAGCGAGCGCCACAGCTCGCCCGCGCGGGCGTAGGCCCGGTCCGCCTCGGCGGACAGCCCGGCCTGGCCGAGGGACTCGGCGGCGAGATGGGCGAGCGTCGCGTGGTCCTGCTGCTCGGGCCATAGCCTCGCGATCTCGGCCGCCTGCAACCGCCGCTCGGCCGCCGCGCGGTGCTCGCCGAGCTCGCTCAGACAGTCGCCGAGCCACCACTGCACCTGGACGACCGCGCCGTCGCCGTGCGTCTCGGGGGCCAGGTCGGGCAGCGCCGACTCCAGCACCTCCGCGGCCTCGGCCCACCGCCCCTGCCGCAGCAGGAACCCGCCGAGCAGCTGCCGCGCCCACGCGCCCAGCGCCGGCCCCTCACCGGCCGCGTCGGCCCAGTGCGCCGCCTCCAGGGCATGCTCGGCGGCCTCCTCGACCATCCCCCTGCCACCCAGCACCTCGGCGAGCTGGAGGTGCAGCTGGGCTCGTCCGATCGCCTCCAGATACGGCCCGCCGTGCTCCAACGCGGCCCGCAGCGCCCGCTCGGCCTCCTCGACGTCGCCCATATGGTGGGCGAGCTGCGCCAGCCGGGCCTCCGACTCCACGGCGAACCACGGCAGCCCGGCCCCCACGAACCCCTCCGCGGCATGCCGGAACAGGTCCGCACCGGTCCGCAGCTCCCCGGCACCGACGGCCAGCTCCGCGAACATCGCCCACGCCTCGGCGGCCCGCGACCCGAGCTGCACATCGTCCCCGGCCCGCCCGTCGACAAGCGCGAGCACCTCCCGCACGGCGGCGTCGGCGTCGGCTCGAAGGGAGGCCACGGAGGGCCGACGGCCCGGGACTCCGGCCGCTGTCGGGCTACCGCCCGGGGCGGCGGTCGGCGTCGGGTCGCCGTCTGAGCCCTCGGTTGTTGTCGGGTTGCTGCCTGGGGCCGTGGGTGCTGCCGGGGTGTTGTTCGGGGCCTCGGCAGTCGTCGGGTCGCCGTGTGCGCCTGTGGCGGCCGTCGCGGTGCCGTCGAGGGTCCTCGCTGCCGTCAGGTCGCCGTCCGTGATCCTGCCGTCCGTCGAACCGTCGTCCGAGGCCCCGGCCGCTGTGGGGTTGCTGCCTGGGGCCGTGGGTGCTGCCGGGGTGTTGTTCGGGGCCTCGGCAGTCGTCGGGTCGCCGTGTGCGCCTGTGGCGGCCGTCGCCGTGCCGTCGAGGGTCCTCGCTGCCGTCAGGTCGTTGTCCGTGATCCTGCCGTCCGTCGAACCGTCGTCCGAGGCCCCGGCGGCTGTGGGGTTGCTGCTTGGGGCTGTGGTTGCTGCCGGGGTGTTGTTCGGGGCCTCGGCAGTCGTCGGGTCGCCGTGTGCGCCTGTGGCGGCCGTCGCGGTGCCGTCGAGGGTCCTCGCTGCCGTCAGGTCGCCGTCCGTGATCCTGCCGTCCGTCGAACCGTCGTCCGAGGCCCCGGCTGTTGTCGGGTTGCCGCTCGTAACCCCGCCGTCCGTCGAGCCGTCGTCCGGCGTCTCGCCCTGGCGGGCAGCGCCACCGAGGGCCCCACCTGGCGGGAGGCCGTCCGTGACCGGGTGGTCCGCGGGAGGCTCGGCCGTCGTCGGTGCCCCCTCGCCGGCAGGGGCCTCCTCGACGGGACTCGCCCCTTCGGCGTCCGGCCGCTCGCCCCCCTCCGGCGTCTCCCCGGCCTCCTGTACCCGCCGCATCAGGATCCGGGCCCGTGCCATCAGCACCGACGCCGTCTGGCGTACGCCGGTGCCGTCCTCGGCGTAGAGCGCGAGGATCTCGTCGTACGGGCCGGCGATCGCCGTGAGCGCCGCGTCCGTGTCGCCCGCGAGGGTGCGGACGAGCGCCCCACGCGCGCGTGCGGCCAGCGCCTCGCCCGGGTCGCCGGCCTCCGTGTACAGCTCGGCGGCACGCTCGAACAGCTCGATGCCCTCGGGGCCGAGGTCCATGGCCTGGTGGTCGGCGATCTCCGCCCGGTCGCGCGGGTCCAGTTCGACACCCTGCGCCGCCCGTGAGACCGCCACCCACGCCTCGACGGCGTTCGGCCGCAGACCGTCCGACAGCCGCCGCGCCTCGGCGATCAGAGCCGCCAGATCCGGTTCCGCGGCCTCCGGCGCGACCGCGGGGGACGTGGCCGGCGGGGCGGCCGTCCTCGCCGACCGCACCCCCAGCGGCAACCGCTCCACCAGCGGCTCCTGCGCCATACGCGCGCGTGCCCGCTCACTGACGTGTGCCGTGCCGTTGCGCGCGTCGAAGCGGTCGGCCAGGTCGAGGGCCTCCGCACGCGCGTGCGTGGCGAGTTCACGGGCCGTCCACGAACGGCCGGCCGGTCCCGGCACCTCACGGTCGCCGAGGCCGAGCCCCGTCAGCCGGTCCATGAGCAACGCCACCACGCTCAGGAACTCCAGCCCGCTGCGCGGATGCCCGGTGTCCGTGAAGTACGCGGGCCGCTCCGCGAGCAGCTCCAGACCGCGCGCCTCATTGCCGCTCAGGGCGCAGAACTCGACGTGGTCCGCATAGGCGCCGCGCATGCTCTCCATGGCCCGTACGAGCCGGAAACCCCGCAGATGGTTCGCGCGCGCCTCGTCGAGGCGGCCGAGGCGCAACAGGGGCAGCAGGGAGGCCGCGAGCGAGGTGTGCGGCTCGTGCGCGCAACTGAGCTCGCCCTCCAGGACCGGCGCCCACAGCTCGAGCGCCGCCGCGTCCCGGCTCCGCTCGCTCTGCCACCAGCCCTGCCCGTGCAGCTCACACGCGGGACAGTCGGCCATGCGGTCCCGGTCGGCGGCGAGCCACGCGACGTACGCGCGTTCCGCGCGCGGCAGGTCCCCGATGTGCGCGGCGACGTTGAACTCGGCGCTGCGCACGGCCCGTTCGGAGTGCCCGGCAAGCCGGTAGCGGTGCTCCATCTCGCCGAGCCACTTCTCGATCGAGGCGAGCGGCACATGCGGCTGGTCGAGCATGCCGGACGACATCCACTTGAAGACCCAGTGCAGGGTGTGGGTCTCGTACTCGTCGAAGTCCTCGGGCCGCTCGTCCCACATGCGCAGCAGACGCGCGAAGGGGACGAACATCTTGTCCTTCTCGGAGCTGTAGTTGTAGACCTTCAGCTGGTGTCCGAGCGCCTCGATCACGGCGAGCGGCACGTTCAGCTTCTCGGCCGCCACCAGCAGCTGCTCCGCGCGCGCGTTGCGGGCGGGACCCTCCGGCTGCTCGCCGTTCTCGGCCATCGCCCGGCGCAGCGTGTCGAAGTCCGTGATCTCGCTCATCAGCGACCCTCCTCGCCGTTCGTGGCCCACTCCAGAAGGCCCATGAAGGCCCGGTTCAGCAATGCCGAGTCCGCGGGCCTGAGCGGCCGCTGTGCCATCAGCAGCGCCTGTCCGTACAGGGACTCCGTCGCGGTGCCGATCAGCTCCGGATCGCCGAGTGAACTGATCCTCCGGATCAGCGGATTGAGGTGGTTGAGCACCAGACGCGCGCGTGGCGCGCTGCCGCGCAGCGAGCCGAGGATGCCCGCCCACAGGTCGTCGGCCCGCGCCTCGGCGTCCGCGCGCGCCTGCTCGTGCCGGGCGGACCGGTCGTCCAGGTGCAGCGCGGGCACGGAGAGCGGGCGGAACGCGCGCAGGACGACGTCACAGCCCAGCGGATCGAGTCTGGCCCGCGCGGCGGCCAGGAACCCGGACAGCGCCAGTTCGTCGGCCGGGTCGACCGCGTCCAGGTGCGCGGTCACGGTGTCGGTGTCCAGCTCGGCGACCACCGTGCCCGGCCGCACCGAGGGGAGCGCCTCGACCAGGTCGCTGTCGTACGTGTAACCGCCGTTGACCACGCCCACGCCCTGCGCGGACGCGATCGGCGCGACCTGCCGGTACTCCTCCACGGTCCGTGTGAAGTGCACGACGGGGTGCCGCTGTGCGAACTCCTCCAGGGACAGCTGTCCGTCGGTCGTCTCGAAGGGCAGCCACGGCAGCATGGTGCGCAGCATGTCCTTGTCGTGCCGGGCCAGTGACTTCACGCCCAGGTGGTGCACGGAGAGGAAGGCCGCCAGCCGCTCCGGATCACCGGCGGCCAGCCCCGTCAGCCAGGACCGGATCCTCTCGCCCAGCGCCTCCCGTACGGCCGCCAGCGTCTCGTCCTCGTACAGCGACTCGCGCGAGGCCGTCGGCCGCAGACTGTCCGTGTCCAGGACGCAGCGCACGAAGAACGCCCAGTCCGGCAGCAGCTGTTCGGCGCGCTCGGTCAGCAGCATGCCCTTGAGGTGGACGCGGTGCGTCGCGCGCGTGGCCGGGCTGACCGCCGAGGGCAGCACGTACGCCACCCCGCGGATCCCGGCGAGCGGCACGGTCAGCTCGATCGAGTCCAGCGGGGTGAACCCGAAGAGGTCGTGACAGTGCCGCGCCAGGGCCACCCTTCGGGTGGCGGGGGAGGGGTAGGACCGGTCCCAGGGCGCCGGCAGGTCGGTGACCGCCTCGTCGCCCACCCGCACGTCGTACGGCAGCAGCGAGCCGAAGTCCCGCGCCAGCGTGAGGACCCGCTCGGGGGTGAGCCACTCGCCGGCTCCCGGCCGAGCCGTCAGATGCACGGTGGTACCGGGCTCGGGACGGGCCTCGTGCGGCAACGTCCGCACGGTGTACGAACCGTCGTCGCTCGCCGTCCACTCCACGGGTGCCGCCTCGGGCGTACGGGCACTACGGCTGACGACCCGGATCCGCTCGGCCACCACGAAGCAGGCGAGCAGGCCGATGCCGAACTGGCCGAGGAAGTCGGAGCGGACCTCCTGAAGCCCGTCCTGAAGCGCTCCGGCCCGCTTCGAGCTGCGGCCGATGGTCGCCAGCAGGGTGTGCACATCCGCCTCGGTGAGCCCCACGCCGGAGTCCTCGACCCGCAGGGTGCCCTCCTGGGCGTGGAGCCGCACCCTGGCCGGGGCGTCGGGCTGTTCGGCGCGCCGGGCGGTGATGGCGTCCACGGCGTTCTGCAGCAGCTCGCGCAGATAGACCTTCGGACTGGAGTAGAGGTGATGGGACAGCAGGTCCACCAGGCCACGCAGGTCGACCTGGAACGTATGAGGTGACGGGGATGCCTGGGATGACTGTGAGGTCTGGGAGTCCATCGCTGCAACGCCGAGGGTGGGGAGGTCTTCGGCGCGGGGTTGGGCGGTCCCGGTGGGGCGGTGACCGCGGGATGGCCGGAGCGCGTCATCCTAGAGCCGGAACAGCCCGTCTGACCAGGGGTTTCGCGAGACGTATACGGCAATGTCAGTGGGGTGGTGTGCAATGGATCTCGTGCCCGCACTCGAAGAACCACTGAAAAAGGTGCTCGGCCCACCCACCGCGAAGGTGATGGCCGAGCATCTCGGCCTGCACACCGTCGGCGACCTCCTGCACCACTACCCGCGCAGATACGAGGAGCGGGGCCAGCTCACACACCTGGCCGACCTCCCCATGGACGAGCACGTCACCGTGGTCGCCCAGGTCGCCGACGCCCGGCTGCACACCTTCGCCTCGGCCAAGGCTCCCCGCGGCAAGGGCCAGCGGCTGGAGGTGACCATCACCGACGGCAGCGGCCGCCTCCAGCTGGTCTTCTTCGGTGCCGGTGTCCACAAGCCCCACAAGGAGCTCCTGCCGGGCACCCGCGCGCTGTTCGCGGGCAAGGTCTCGGTCTTCAACCGCCGCCTCCAACTGGCGCACCCCGCCTATGAGTTGCTGCGCGGAGACGCCGAGGAGACGGTGGAGACCTGGGCCGGCGCCCTGATCCCCATCTACCCCGCCACGGCCAAGCTGGAGTCCTGGAAGATCGGCAAGGCGATCCAGACGGTCCTTCCCAGCGCCCAGGAGGCGGTGGACCCCCTCCCGGACTCCCTCCGTGACGGCCGGGGCCTGGTCCCCCTCCCCGAGGCCCTCCTCAAGATCCACCGTCCGCACACCAAGGCCGACATCGAGGACGCCCGCTCCCGCCTCAAGTGGGACGAGGCCTTCGTCCTCCAGGTCGCCCTCGCCCGCCGCCGCCACGCCGACGCCCAACTCCCCGCGGTGGCCCGAGAACCCAAGTCGGACGGCCTCCTGACCGCCTTCGACGCCCGCCTCCCCTTCACCCTCACCGAGGGCCAGCAGAAGGTCTCCAAGGAGATCTTCGACGACCTGGCCACAGAGCACCCGATGCACCGGCTGCTGCAGGGAGAGGTCGGTTCGGGGAAGACGATGGTGGCCCTCAGAGCCATGCTCGCCGTCGTCGACGCCGGCGGTCAGGCCGCCATGCTCGCCCCCACCGAGGTCCTCGCCCAGCAGCACCACCGCTCGATCGTCGAGATGATGGGCGATCTGGCCGAGGGCGGAATGCTGGGCGGGACCGAACACGCCACGAAGGTGGTGCTCCTGACCGGTTCGATGGGCATGGCCGCCCGTCGCCAGGCCCTGCTCGACCTCGTCACCGCGGACGCCGGGATCGTCATCGGCACGCACGCGCTGATCGAGGACAAGGTGCAGTTCCACGACCTCGGACTCGTCGTCGTGGACGAACAGCACCGCTTCGGCGTGGAACAGCGGGACGCCCTGCGCGGCAAGGGCAAACAGCCGCCCCATCTCCTCGTCATGACCGCCACCCCCATTCCGCGCACGGTCGCCATGACGGTCTTCGGCGACCTGGAGACCTCGGTCCTCGACCAGCTCCCGGCCGGCCGCTCCCCGATCGCCAGCCATGTGGTCCCCGCCGCCGACAAGCCCCACTTCCTGTCGCGCGCGTGGGAGCGCGTGCGCGAGGAGGTCGAGAACGGCCATCAGGCCTATGTCGTCTGCCCCCGCATCGGCGACGAGGAGGTGGACCCGAAAAAGAAGAAGTCCGCCGAGGACGAGGCCGAGAAGCGCCCGCCGCTGGCCGTTCTGGAGGTGGCCGACCAGCTGGCCAAGGGACCGCTCCAGGGCCTGCGTGTCGAGGTCCTGCACGGCCGGATGCACCCCGACGACAAGGACGCGGTCATGCGCCGCTTCGCCGCCGGCGAGACCCATGTCCTGGTCGCCACCACGGTCATCGAGGTCGGCGTCAACGTCCCGAACGCCACCGCCATGGTGATCATGGACGCCGACAGGTTCGGTGTCTCCCAGCTCCACCAGCTCCGCGGCCGCGTGGGCCGCGGCTCGGCGGCCGGCCTCTGTCTCCTGGTCACCGAGATGCCCGAGGCCAGCCCCGCCCGCCAGCGCCTCAACGCCGTCGCCGCCACCCTCGACGGCTTCGAGCTCTCCCGTATCGACCTCGAACAGCGCCGGGAGGGCGACGTCCTCGGCCAGGCCCAGTCCGGCGCCCGCACCAGCCTGCGCATGCTGGCCGTCATCGAGGACGAGGAGATCATCGCCGAGGCCAGGGAAGAGGCGGCGGCAGTGGTGGCGGCGGATCCGGAGCTCACCGACCTCCCGGGCCTGCGCACAGCCCTGGACGCTCTCTTGGACGAGGAAAGAGAGCAGTACTTGGAAAAGGGGTGAGGAAGACCCCCAGGGGCGCGGGGCCGTAATCCATATGCGGCTACCGCCGCGCGGGCGCGACCAGCCACACTGATACCGGAAGCCACCCACGACCAAGGATCGAAGATGACCCGCGTAATCGCCGGTGCAGCCGGCGGTCGCCGCCTGGCCGTCCCGCCAGGGACCGGCACCCGCCCCACGTCCGACCGTGCACGCGAAGGTCTCTTCTCGACCTGGCAGTCCCTGCTCGGAGGCCGCCCTCTCGACGGGGAACGCGTCCTGGACCTGTACGCGGGCTCAGGCGCCGTGGGCCTGGAGGCCCTCTCCCGTGGCGCAGGCCACACCCTTCTCGTGGAGGCCGACGCCCGAGCGGCCCGCACGATCCGCGAGAACGTGAAGTCTCTCGGTCTCCCCGGCGCCGAGGTGAGGGCGGGCAAAGCCGAACAGATCGTCCAGACGCCGGCGCCGCCGGACCCGTACGACATCGTCTTTCTCGACCCCCCGTACGCCGTCTCGGACGACGATCTTCGGGAGATTCTGCTCACACTCCGCACCCAGGGCTGGCTCACGGCCGAAGCCCTGGTCACCGTGGAGCGCAGCACCAGAGGCGGAGAGTTCCACTGGCCGGACGGCTTCGAAGCGCTCCGGTCCCGTCGCTACGGCGAAGGAACCTTTTGGTACGGTCGCGCCGCCTCTACGTGCGAAGACGCACGATGACCGGACCGGAGAGCGAGGGATCTCAAGTGCGCCGCGCCGTCTGTCCCGGGTCGTTCGACCCGATCACCAACGGACATCTCGACATCATTTCCCGCGCCTCCCGTCTGTATGACGAGGTCTATGTCGCGGTCATGATCAACAAGTCCAAGAAGGGCCTGTTCGAGGTCGACGAGCGGATCGAGCTGATCCGCCAGGTCACCGCCGAATACGGCAACGTGAAGGTCGAGGCCTTCCACGGCCTCCTCGTCGACTACTGCAAGCAGCGCGACATCCCGGCCATCGTCAAGGGCCTGCGCGCGGTCAGCGACTTCGACTACGAGCTGCAGATGGCCCAGATGAACAACGGCCTGTCCGGCGTCGAGACGCTCTTCGTACCGACCAACCCCACCTACAGCTTCCTGTCCTCCTCGCTCGTCAAGGAGGTCGCCACCTGGGGCGGAGACATCGCCCACCTGGTGCCGCCGCTGGTCCTGGAGGCGCTCAACGAACGCCTGCGCAAGGACTGATGGGGCTACAGTCGTCCCGTCCGTCTCCAACACAGCTGTAGAGAGTGGCGAGCACAGGTGGACGTGCAGAAGAAGCTCGACGAGATCGTCGCCGCGGTCTCCGGCGCCCGGTCGATGCCCATGTCGGCCTCGTGCGTGGTCAACCGCGCCGAGCTGCTCGCGATGCTGGAGGAGGTGCGGGCGGCCCTGCCCGACTCCCTCGCCCAGGCCCAGGAGCTGATCGGCGGCCGTGAGCAGATGGTCGAGCAGGCCCGCCAGGAGGCCGAGCGGATCATCTCGAGCGCGCACGCCGAGCGCGGCTCGCTGATCTCCGACACCGAGGTCGCCCGCCGCTCCCAGGCCGAGGCCGACCGCATCCTCGCCGAGGCCCGCCGCGAGGCCGAGGACGTCCGCGCGGAGGCCGACGACTACGTCGACTCCAAGCTCGCCAACTTCGAGGTCGTCCTCACCAAGACCATCGGCTCCGTCGGCCGCGGCCGCGAGAAGCTCCTCGGCACCGGCCCGGGCCTCGACGAGCAGGGCTACGAGGACGAGGACGCCCCCGAGCGCAGCCATGACCCCGAGACCCTGCGCCGGGACGCCGACACCTACGTCGACACCAAGCTCGGCGCCTTCGAGGCGGTCCTCACCAAGACCCTGGAGGCGGTCGGCAAGGGCCGCCAGAAGCTGCACGGCCGGATCGCCACGGACGACCTCCGCTCCCTCGCCGACGACAACACCACCGTCCAGCACTCCAGCGACGCCGACTACCTCGCCGACCTCACGGCCCTCGCCGAGCAGGACAACCGGGCCGCCGCCGGGCAGGCCGCCCCGCCGCAGTACGACCCGCAGCCGGCCTACGGCTACCAGCAGACGGACACCTACGGCGGCTACCCACAGCAGCAGGCCTACGCCCAGCAGCAGGACGCCTACGGCTACCAGCAGGCCGATCCCTACGCGTACCAGGGCTACGACGCCCAGCAGGCCGCCTACGACGCCGGACAGGCCCAGCAGGGCCAGCAGCAGGACCAGCAGCAGGTCCAGCAGTCGTACGCCCTCGACGAGACCAGCCTCTTCGACACCGGCATGATCACGCCGGAGCAGCTCAGGGCCTACGAGCAGGGTCGCGGCCAGTAAGAAACCACCGGATTGGGCCGTGAGGGAAAGGTCCAGTATCCTGGCTCTTCGGTCGCGTGTACGTCCGCGATCAGCGCTGCCCGGGAACACCGAAGGGCAGCGTCCCTCTGAGCTCGAAGATCGAAAGCAGGAATGGCTCTGAACGCCCGCCTCGACCACCGCAAGCCTCTCGTGTTCGACACGCACGAGCTGGGGCGGCGGCCCGGTGCGCTGCAGCGCCTGACCCGTGAGATCGACGCTCCCAAGGATCTCGGGATCGCGGGAGTGATCGGAGTGCCGGAAGGCGCCCCGGTGAAGCTCGACCTCCGGCTCGAGTCGGTCATGGAAGGGGTGCTTGTCACAGGCACCGCCCGTGCACTGGCCGAGGGGGAGTGCGTAAGGTGTCTGGAGCCGCTTGAGCTGGAGCTCGCAGCGGACTTCCAGGAGATGTTCTCGTACCCTGACGCCGACGACCGGGGCCGCCCCAAGGCGGAACCGGCCGACGACGCCGAGGAAGACGAGGACAGGCTCTTCATCGAGGACGGCTTGTTCGACCTCGAACCTGTGCTGCGTGACGCGGTGGTGCTTGCCCTGCCGATGCAGCCGGTGTGCCAGGACGACTGCCCCGGCCTGTGCTCCGAGTGCGGAGTGCGGCTGGCGGACGACCCGGACCACCACCATGACGCCGTCGACATCCGTTGGGCGGCACTGCAGGGACTCGCCGGTTCACTCGAAGATGGCGAGAAGGACGAGATCAGTGGCGAAGCGCCTCGACCGGCGCGCGCCAACGAGAAGCAGGAGAAGTAGCCGTGGCTGTTCCGAAGCGGAAGATGTCGCGCAGCAACACGCGCCACCGCCGGTCGCAGTGGAAGGCTGCGGTCCCCACCCTGGTTGCGTGCGAGCGCTGCCACGAGCCCAAGCTGCAGCACATCGCGTGCCCGTCTTGCGGCACGTACAACAAGCGCCAGGTCCTCGAGGTCTGAGCGGCTGGTGAGAGGCACTGTGTCCACTCCGAAGAAGAATTCTGCGGACAACACGGCCTCGTCCCACACGCTGTTGGAAGGGCGGCTCGGGTACAAACTCGAGTCCGCCCTTCTGGTGCGTGCGCTGACCCACCGGTCCTATGCGTACGAGAACGGCGGTCTGCCCACCAACGAGCGCCTGGAGTTCCTCGGGGACTCCGTGCTCGGCCTCGTGGTCACGGACACGCTGTACCGCACCCACCCCGACCTGCCCGAAGGCCAACTGGCCAAGTTGCGGGCCGCGGTGGTCAACTCTCGTGCGCTGGCGGAGGTGGGCCGTGAGCTCGACCTGGGCTCCTTCATCCGGCTCGGCCGTGGTGAAGAGGGTACGGGCGGCCGGGACAAGGCATCCATCCTTGCCGACACCCTTGAAGCGGTGATCGGCGCGGTCTATCTCGACCAGGGTCTGGACGCGGCGGGCGAACTCGTCCACCGGCTCTTCGACCCACTGATCGAGAAGTCCTCCAACCTCGGTGCCGGCCTGGACTGGAAGACCAGTCTCCAGGAGCTCACCGCGACCGAAGGGCTCGGCGTCCCCGAGTACCTGGTCACGGAGACCGGCCCCGACCACGAGAAGACCTTCACTGCTGCCGCCCGCGTCGGAGGCGTCTCGTACGGCACCGGCACCGGCCGCAGCAAGAAGGAGGCGGAGCAGCAGGCCGCCGAGTCCGCATGGCGGTCCATCCGGGCCGCGGCGGACGAGCGAGCCAAGGCTGCGGCGAAGGTCGTCGAAGCCGACGCCGACGCCGGCGCCGACGAGGCGCCCGCCTCCGCCTGACCGCACAGCGCGATACCCAGAGCGCCCGTCCCGCACCGGGGCGGGCGCTCGGCTCATACACCGGGGGATCCCATGCCCGAGTTGCCCGAGGTCGAGGTCGTACGGCGAGGTCTGGAGCGGTGGGTCGCCCACCGTGCCGTCGCCGAGGCCGAGGTGCTGCACCCGCGTGCGGTACGCCGTCACATCGCCGGCGCCGACGACTTCACCCACCGCCTCAAAGGGCATCGCATCGGTGTGCCCAGCCGTCGCGGCAAGTATCTGTGGCTGCCGCTGGAGGACACCAACCAGTCGGTCCTGGCGCACCTCGGCATGAGCGGCCAGCTGCTGGTCCAGCCGCACGAGACCCCGGACGAGAAGCATCTGCGCATCCGCGTCCGTTTCGCCGACGGCCTCGGTACGGAACTCCGCTTCGTCGACCAACGCACCTTCGGCGGCCTGTCGTTGCACGACAACACCGAGGACGGTCTGCCCGACGTCATCGCGCACATCGCCCGCGATCCCCTGGACCCGCTCTTCGACGACGAGGCGTTCCACCAGGCGCTGCGCCGCAAGCGCAGCACCATCAAACGGGCCCTGCTCGACCAGTCGTTGATCAGCGGAGTGGGCAACATCTACGCGGACGAGGCACTTTGGCGTGCCCGCGTCCACTACGAGCGCCCGACCGCGGGATTCACACGCCCGCGCACGGCCGAACTCCTGGGTCACGTCAGGGATGTGATGAACGCGGCGCTCGCGGTGGGCGGCACGAGTTTCGACAGCCTGTACGTCAACGTCAACGGCGAGTCAGGCTACTTCGACCGCTCGCTCGACGCGTACGGCCGCGAGGGGCTGCCCTGCAAGCGGTGCGGTACGCCGATGCGGCGAGCGGCCTGGATGAACCGGTCCAGCTACTTCTGCCCGAAGTGTCAGCGGGCGCCGCGCGTCTCGTCGTAGTGCTGACGGGCCGCGAGCACGTCGTCCATGCGGCCCTCCACGAACTCGATGAGGCCGACCAGTCGCTCGGCGACGCCGCGTCCGAGCGGGGTCAGTTCGTAGTCCACGCGGGGCGGGTTGGTCGGCTGGGCCTCGCGGTGCACCAGGCCGTCGCGCTCCAGTGCCTGCAAGGTCTGGGAGAGCATCTTCTCGCTCACGCCGTCCACACGACGGCGCAGCTCGTTGAAGCGCAGGGAGCCCTCGTGGAGGGCGCAGAGCGTCAGCCCGCCCCAGCGTCCCGTCACATGCTCCAGCGTGTTGCGCGAGGGACAGGCCTTGGCGAACACGTCGTAGGAGATGTCGAGCGTGGTGTCCATACATCCAGCGTACGGGAGCGCAGCGCTAACGAAAAGGGAGCACTAACCGTAAGTTAGCGCTCCCTTTGTCGGTCAGTAGCCGAAGTCCTGCGTCCACCACGGGCCACCCGACCCGAAGTGCACACCGACCCCCAGCGTCTGGAAGTCGCAGTTCAGGATGTTCGCCTTGTGGCCCGGGCTGTTCATCCAGGCCTCCATCACCGCGGCCGCGTCGGTCTGGCCCCGGGCTATGTTCTCGCCGCCGAGGCTGGTGATGCCGGCTGCCTCGGCCCGGTCCCAGGGAGTCTTGCCACTGGGGTCGGTGTGGTCGAAGAAGCCCTCGGCGGCCATCGCCTCGCTGAAGTCCTCGGCGAGCTTGCCCAGCGCGCTGTTCGCGGCCACCGGGCTGCAGCCCACCTTCGCCCGCTCCTCGTTGACGAGCTTCAGCACCTCGGCCTCGGCCTGTACCTCCGCGGAGACCGTCACCGGGGCCTTGGTGTTCGCCGGTGCCTTCGTGGCCGCGCGCGAGGGCGTCGTCTCCGGCTTCTTCTCGCTGGGTGTGGCCGTCGGCTTCTTCGACGGCGTCTTGGTCGGCGCGGCCGTAGGGGTGGAGGGTGAGGCGGACGGCGTGGGAGAGGCCGAGCGCTCGCCGGCGCGGCTGGCCGCCTCGTCGTCCCGGCCCTCGTCGGCGCTGCCGGAGGTGCCGCCCTGCTCGGTCGCGGAGTTGGTCGGGGTGTCCGCGGCCTGCACGTTGTCGGCGTTGCCGCCGCCGAGCTTGTAGTTGTCGAGGCCGGGCACCACACCCGTGGCCACCGCGACCGTACCGATCGCGACCGCCGCGGAGACCCCGAGCAGCCCGGTCCTGACCGGCGTCACGACCCTCTTCTTACGGCGACGGCGCGAACCCCCGTCGCGCCGCGGGCCGTCACCGGGCGAGTAACCCTCGCTGGGGAACAGCGCGGTGCTCGTGGTGCCCGTGGACTGCGCGTACTCGTCGTCCGTCGCGTAGAGGTAGGTGGTGCTGCGGGCGTGTGCCTCGGGGTTCAGATAGGGCGCGATGCCCACCGTGGGGTACTCGCCCGTGTGGTGGCTCCGGGCGTCGGCGTCGAAGTCGTACGAGAACTGCTGGTCCAAGCCGTAAGAGTGCTGCGGGTCGTAGTCGTACGAGTGCTGCGGGTCGTAGCCGCTCGTGTACGAGCCGTCTGTTTCCGTGACCCCCGTGGCGCGGCCCGTGGCGGCGCGGCCGGCGGCGGAGCGTCGGTGGCGTCCCATGTGTCCTGGCCTTCCTCGTCCTTTGTGGCCGACTCGTCCCCAGCGGTCGGACCGAACTCACAAAACTCACACGATCGAGTGAGTTTCGTATGAGATTCATTGGCAGGGGACGGTACCGCATGGCGCCAGGGGAGGGAGAGCCCAGAGAGACATTGGTTGGTTAGGTTGCGTCTATGAGCGAGGATGTGCGACTGGTCGCCTGGGTGCGAGGACGTGTCCAAGGTGTGGGTTTCCGCTGGTTCACGCGGGCCAAGGCCCTCGAACTCGGTGGGTTGAGTGGTTTTGCTCTCAATTTGGGGGACGGACGGGTCCAGGTGGTCGCGGAGGGCCCGAGGAAGCACTGCGAAGGACTCCTCGACTGGCTCCAGGGCGAGGACACGCCCGGGCGCGTGGACGGTGTCACCGAGATCTGGGACACACCCCGCGGGGGTTACGACGGGTTCGCCATCCGCTGAGCCGGTTCTGTAAAGCGGGCCAGGTGGGACCCGCGGGACATGCCACCGGCACCTGCCTGAAGCAGAAAGGCCCTGGTGGTTGCCAAGAACGGCATTTCCTGGGAGGCTCCGCACTTAAGGATGATCGCTACGCCCCTAGGGCCCCGCAGGAGTCGCCGCGCCGCCGTTTCCAGGCCGCGTGCCCCCGGGTTGCCGCCAATACAGGGCGTGATCGTGTTGACCGTCAAACTTTTTGGTGAGACGCTGAATGCACCCCGCGCACCTTAGCTGTTTGGCATGGATGAACGGCAGCACAAACTCAACAGTGCCAAGCATCGCGGGTGCGAATCCCTCACGACCCACACCGCTTCGGTCGGTCACTCAGTGTGGAGGACCATCCATCATGGCAAAGGCGCTTCTCGGTTACGTCGGCGGCTCCGACCCGCGACTCATCGCCGAGATGCGACGGCTCCAGCAGCGCGTCCAGGACCTCGAATCCGAGCTCGTACGGATTCAGGCCGAAAACGACGCGCTCGCGGCTGCCGCTTCTCACGACTCGCTTCTGGAGAGCATCGACGCACACCAGGCGGAGCCTGCGCTCACCTGATCACTGCATCGCATCACGACATACGCAGTGGTTGGGCCGCCCGGATCAACCGCTAAGTAGTCAGAGTTCGAGTTTGCAAGGGACGCTTCGGCGTCCCTTCTTTCTTTCCCCCGCGTACAACAACACCTTCCCGCTCTCTTTAACGTCTGATGTGCCCTGCACGTTCATGGGTGAAACCGCGGGGGACAGCGCGTTCATGGAGTGAGACAAGCCCGGAAGGTAGAGTCCAGCGGCGTGCACCTCAAGGCCCTGACCCTGCGCGGGTTCAAGTCGTTCGCCTCCGCGACCACGCTCCGGTTCGAGCCGGGTATCACGTGCGTCGTCGGACCGAACGGCTCGGGCAAGTCCAATGTGGTCGACGCCCTCAGCTGGGTCATGGGCGAGCAGGGCGCCAAGTCGCTGCGCGGCGGCAAGATGGAGGACGTCATCTTCGCCGGCACCACCGGGCGGCCCCCGCTGGGCCGCGCCGAGGTGTCCCTGACCATCGACAACTCCGACGGGGCGCTGCCCATCGAGTACGCCGAGGTCACCATCACGCGGATCATGTTCCGCAACGGCGGCAGTGAGTACCAGATCAACGGCGACACCTGCCGGCTGCTGGACATCCAGGAACTGCTCTCCGACTCCGGCATCGGCCGCGAGATGCATGTCATCGTCGGCCAGGGGCAGCTCGACTCGGTCCTGCACGCGGATCCGATGGGCCGCAGGGCCTTCATCGAAGAGGCCGCGGGTGTGTTGAAGCACCGCAAGCGCAAGGAGAAGGCGCTGCGGAAGCTGGACGCGATGCAGGCCAACCTCGCGCGCGTGCAGGACCTGACGGACGAGCTGCGCAGACAGCTCAAGCCGCTGGGCCGCCAGGCGGCGGTCGCGCGGCGGGCCGCGGTGATCCAGGCGGATCTGCGCGACGCCCGTCTCAGGCTCCTGGCCGACGATCTCGTACGGCTGCGCCAGGCGCTCTCGTCCGAGATCGCCGACGAGGCCGCGCTGAAGGAGCGCAAGGAGGCCGCCGAGCAGGAGCTGAAGAAGGCCCTGCAACGGGAGGCTCTCCTGGAGGACGAGGTGCGGCAGCTGACGCCGCGGCTCCAGCGGGCCCAGCAGACCTGGTACGAGCTCTCCCAGCTCGCCGAGCGGGTGCGCGGCACGGTCTCGCTCGCCGACGCGCGCGTGAAGAGCGCGACCTCGGCGCCACCGGAGGAACGGCGTGGCCGTGACCCCGAGGACATGGAGCGCGAGGCCGCCCGGATCCGTGAGCAGGAGGCCGAGCTCGAAGCGGCCCTGGAGGCGGCCGAGCACGCGCTGGAGGACACGGTCACGCACCGCGCCGAACTGGAACGCGCGCTCGTCCAGGAGGAACGGCGTCTGAAGGACGTCGCCCGCGCCATCGCCGACCGCCGCGAGGGGCTGGCCCGGCTGAACGGCCAGGTCAACGCGGCTCGTTCGCGCGCCGCCTCGGCCCAGGCCGAGATCGACCGGCTGGCCGCCACCCGGGACGAGGCCCAGGAGCGGGCCTTCGCCGCGCAGGAGGAGTACGAGGCGCTCAAGGCGGAGGTCGACGGGCTCGACGCGGGCGACGCCGAACTGGCGGAGCGGCACGACGCGGCGAAAGCGGAGCTGGCCGAGGCGGAGGCCGCGCTGACGGCGGCCCGGGAAGCGGCCACGGCGGCGGAGCGGAAGCGGGCGGCGACCCAGGCCCGGCACGAGGCGCTCGCGTTGGGGCTGCGCAGGAAGGACGGCACGGGAATACTGCTGGGCGCGAAGGATCGCCTCACCGGCCTGCTGGGCCCGGCGGCAGAGCTGCTGACGGTGACACCGGGCTACGAGGTGGCGCTGGCGGCGGCTTTCGGAGCGGCGGCGGACGCACTGGCGGTGACCTCACCGTCGGCGGCGGCGGACGCGATCCGGTTGCTGCGGAAGCAGGACGGCGGACGGGCGTCATTGCTGCTGGCCGGGGTGCCGGAGGCGCCCCTCGGGGGCGCGGGGAACGGCGCGACCGGCCACGACGAGCCGGCTGACGCCACACGACCCCGCGCGGCGGATTTCGTCCGCGGCCCTTCGGACCTCATGCCGGCCGTACGACGTCTGCTCCACGGCATCGTCGTCGTCGGCACTCTCGAAGACGCCGAGGACCTCGTCTACGCCCGCCCCGACCTGACCGCCGTCACCGCCGAAGGCGACCTCCTCGGCGCGCACTTCGCCCACGGCGGCTCCGCGGGCGCCCCCAGCCTCCTCGAAGTACAGGCATCCGTCGACGAGGCAGCGGCCGAGCTGGAAGAACTCGCCGTCCGCTGCGAGGAGTTGAGCGAGGCCCAGCACGAGGCCCAGGAGCGGCGGAAGGAACGCACCGCACTGGTCGAGGAGCTCAGCGAACGGCGCCGCGCCGCCGACCGGGAGAAGTCGACCGTGGCCCAGCAGCTCGGCCGGCTGGCCGGACAGGCACGCGGCGCCGCGGGCGAGGCCGAACGGTCCGTCGCCGCCGCGGCCAGGGCGCAGGAATCGCTCGACAAGGCCCTCCAGGACGTGGAAGAACTCGCCGAACGTCTCGCCGTCGCCGAGGAGCTGCCCGTCGAGGAGGAGCCGGACACCTCCGTACGGGACCGGCTCGCCGCCGACGGTGCCAACGCCCGGCAGACGGAGATGGAGGCCCGGCTTCAAGTGCGGACGCACGAGGAGCGGGTCAAGGGTCTCGCCGGCCGCGCCGACTCCCTCGACCGCGCCGCCCGGGCCGAGCGCGACGCACGCGCGCGTGCCGAGCAGCGGCGGGCACGGCTGCGGCACGAGGCCACGGTCGCCGAGGCCGTTGCCTCCGGTGCGCGGCAACTCCTCGCGCACGTCGAGGTGTCCCTCGGGCGAGCCGACGAGGAGCGGGCCGCCGCCGAGGCCGCCAAGGCGCGCCGCGAGCAGGAGCTGGCCGCCGCCCGCAACGCCGGCCGGGATCTGAAGGGCGAGCTCGACAAGCTGACCGACTCGGTGCACCGGGGTGAGGTGCTCGGCGCCGAGAAGCGCATGCGGATCGAGCAGCTGGAGACCAAGGCGCTGGAGGAGCTGGGGGTCGAGCCCGCCGGGCTCGTCTCCGAGTACGGGCCCCATCAGCTCGTACCGCCCTCTCCGCCCGCCGAGGGCGAGGAGCTGCCGGAGGACCCGGAGCATCCGCGCAACCAGCCGAAGACGTTCCACCGGGCCGAGCAGGAGAAGCGGCTCAAGGCCGCCGAACGGGCCTATCAGCAGCTCGGGAAGGTGAACCCGCTCGCGCTCGAGGAGTTCTCGGCGCTGGAGGAGCGGCACAAGTTCCTCAGCGAGCAGCTGGAGGACCTGAAGAAGACCCGCGCCGACCTGCTCCAGGTGGTGAAGGAGGTCGACGAACGCGTCGAGCAGGTCTTCACCGAGGCCTTCCGGGACACCGCCCGGGAGTTCGAGGGTGTCTTCAGCCGGCTGTTCCCGGGTGGTGACGGGCGGCTGATCCTCACCGACCCCGACAACATGCTCACCACCGGCGTCGACGTGGAGGCGCGTCCGCCGGGCAAGAAGGTGAAGCGGCTCAGCCTGCTCTCGGGCGGTGAGCGGTCGCTGACGGCCGTGGCCATGCTGGTGTCGATCTTCAAGGCCCGGCCCAGCCCGTTCTATGTCATGGACGAGGTCGAGGCGGCCCTCGACGACACCAACCTGCAGCGGCTGATCCGCATCATGCAGGAGCTGCAGGAAGCCTCGCAGCTGATCGTCATCACCCACCAGAAGCGCACGATGGAGGTCGCCGACGCGCTGTACGGCGTCTCCATGCAGGGCGACGGTGTGTCGAAGGTCATCTCGCAGCGACTCCGCTAGTCACGTGGCCTCTACACCTATCACGACCTGCGCCTTCTGGCTGACTTCAAGTCTTGAACGAATCGACACCTCGCGGGTACGGAAAATTCACAGCCGTCCCCCTGTTGACTAAGAAACTTGAAGGCATAGTCTCTGCAACGTTGCTTTTACCTTCAGGTGGTGGGCGGCGTGAAGCTATGCGCCACTGGAAGGGCTCACCCCCCACCCGGCAGCGCTGCCGGTGGCCCGAGGAGTTTCACTTGACCAGCACAGCGGCACCCACGTCAGGAGCCAGGTCGGCTCAGCCCGAGCACCTCGGGCACGTCATCTTCATCGCGGCGGCGGCCGCGATGGGAGGCTTCCTCTTCGGCTACGACAGCTCCGTGATCAACGGCGCGGTCGAGGCCATCCGGGATCGCTACGACATCGGGTCCGCAGCGCTGGCCCAGGTCATCGCCATCGCCCTGATCGGATGCGCCATCGGCGCCGCGACCGCCGGCCGGATCGCCGACCGGATCGGCCGCATCCGGTGCATGCAGATCTCGGCCGTCCTCTTCACGGTCAGCGCGGTGGGCTCGGCGCTGCCCTTCGCCCTGTGGGACCTCGCCTTCTGGCGCGTCGTCGGCGGCTTCGCCATCGGCATGGCCTCCGTGATCGGCCCCGCCTACATCGCGGAGGTCGCCCCACCGGCCTACCGCGGTCGCCTCGGTTCCTTCCAGCAGGCCGCGATCGTCATCGGCATCGCCGTCTCTCAGCTGGTCAACTGGGGCCTGCTGAACGCGGCCGGCGGTGACCAGCGCGGCGAGCTGATGGGCATCGAGGCCTGGCAGGTCATGCTCGGCGTCATGGTGATCCCGGCCGTCCTCTACGGCCTGCTCTCCTTCGCGATCCCCGAGTCCCCGCGCTTCCTGATCTCCGTCGGCAAGCACGAGCGCGCCCGCGAGATCCTCAAGGAGGTCGAGGGCGACACCATCGATCTGGACGCCCGCGTCACCGAGATCGAGCACGCCATGAACAGCGAGCACAAGTCCACCTTCAAGGACCTGCTCGGCGGCAGCTTCTTCTTCAAGCCGATCGTCTGGGTCGGTATCGGCCTCTCGGTCTTCCAGCAGTTCGTCGGCATCAACGTCGCGTTCTACTACTCCTCGACCCTGTGGCAGTCGGTCGGTGTCGACCCGACGGACTCGTTCCTCTACTCGTTCACGACGTCGATCATCAACATCGTCGGCACCGTGATCGCCATGATCTTCGTGGACCGCGTCGGCCGTAAGCCGCTGGCCCTCATCGGCTCGGTCGGCATGGTGATCGGTCTCGGACTGGAGGCCTGGGCCTTCTCCTTCGACCTGGTCGACGGCAAGCTGCCGGCCGCGCAGGGCTGGACCGCCCTGATCGCCGCCCACGTCTTCGTCCTCTTCTTCGCCCTGTCCTGGGGTGTGGTGGTCTGGGTCTTCCTCGGCGAGATGTTCCCGAACAGGATCCGCGCCGCCGCCCTGGGTGTGGCCGCCTCCGCGCAGTGGATCGCCAACTGGGCCATCACCGCGAGCTTCCCCTCGCTGGCGGACTGGAACCTCTCCCTGACCTACGTGATCTACACGGTCTTCGCCGCGCTCTCCATCCCGTTCGTCCTCAAGTTCGTCAAGGAGACGAAGGGCAAGACGCTGGAGGAGATGGGCTGAACGGCCCGCACGAACTCGGGGGGACGGGCCCATCCCCGCTGTCCTTCTCCCCGTATCCTGCCGCCGCCCCCGACCCGGTCACTGCCCGGGTCGGGGGCGGCGGTGCCGTTGGGTCACCGCACAGGTCAGTCCGTCAGCGCCGGCAGCACCTCCTGCGCGAACAGCCGCAGACTCCGCCACCCCTCCTCCAGCGGCATCCCGCCCGCCAGCGGATGCAGGACGAGGTTGTCGAGGCCCTGCGCCACGCACTCGGCCGGAGTCAGGATCCGGTACACGCCCTCGGCACGCAGCTCGTCCACGGTCGTGGCCCCCGACCGCACGGCGGACCGGATGTCCCCGGACTGCCAGGAGGCGTACGTCCGGGCCTCGTGCAGGAAACAGGAGCCGTACATGTCCCACGCCCGGTCCGGGTCCTCGGCGATGTGCAGCAGCGGGGTCTCGGCGGCGGGCATCATGGTCCAGCCCTCGGTGTCGTACTCGACGAGCCGCTCCTTGTAGTACGCCTCCAGCTCCGGCAGATGCGCGCTGGGGAAGAACGGCAGGCCCAGACGGGCGGCCCGGCGGGCGGCGGCCCGGGAGGAGCCGCCGACCAGGAGCAGGGGGTGCGGGTCGGTGCAGGGGCGCGGGGTGACCCGTACCGTACGGCCCCGGTACTCGAACTCCTCGCCGGTCCAGGCCCTGAGCAGCGTCTCGAGGAGTTCGTCCTGGAGCTTGCCGCGTCGCTTCCAGTCCACGTCGAACTGGGCGTACTCCTCGGGCCGGTAGCCGATTCCCGCGACCGTCACCAGGCGGCCGCCGCTCAGTAGATCCAGTACGGCGATCTCCTCGGCCAGCCGGAGCGGGTCGTGCAGCGGGCCGATGATCGCCGAGACCGTGACCGCGATCCTTCGGGTCGCTCCGAAGACGGCGCCCGCGAAGGCGAACGGCGAGGGCAGCCAGTTGTTGGCGACGCCGTGGTGCTCCTCGGTCTGCACGGTGGTGATCCCGTGCTCGTCGGCGTACGCGGCCATCTCCAGGGCGGTCTGGTAGCGGGCGCGCAGGGAGGCGGGGCCGGCGCCGGGTTCGACGAGGTTGAAGCGTACGACCGTGACGGGCATGGGTTCCCCCTCGATGCACTGGACGGTGGAGGGGGACGCTAGCTGACGATGCGTCAGATGGCCATGGTCGCGGGCCCTCGGGCGAGGTCGCCGACGCCGGGCCGGAGCCGCCCCGGTACCAGGAGGCGCTGGTGCTCATGGGGCGCCATCATGCTTTGATCTGTTTGGTCCCTCTATGAGCCCTTTTGTTCTTTGGTGGAAAGTGCAGGCTGGGTCCGGCAGGGGCCCATGACTGATACTGGACAGGTTATGGAAACCGTCATCCTTGCTGTAGTCATCGCCGTGGTCGTGCTCGGTGTGCTCGGCGGGCTCGTCGTCGGCAGCCGACGTAAGAAGCCGCTGCCCCCGCCGCCTCCCGCAGCGCCCGACATCACCGCCCCTCCGGCCGAGCCGCACGTCGGCGACGAGGCCGAGACGCCCCGCGACGAACCGCGCCGGACGATAGAGGAGGTGGATCTCCCGGACGGCTCGGCCCCGGTCGCCGTCGAGGAGCCGCCGGCTCTTGAAATCCCCGAGATCGAGGTCCCCGAGCCCACGGCCGGACGTCTCGTCCGCCTGCGCGCGCGCCTCTCCCGCTCCCAGAACGCGCTCGGCAAGGGGCTGCTCACGCTCCTGTCGCGCGAGCACCTCGACGAGGACACCTGGGAGGAGATCGAGGACATCCTCCTCACCGCCGACGTCGGCGTCGCCCCCACCCAGGAACTGGTCGAGAGCCTGCGCGAGCGCGTGAAGGTGCTCGGCACCCGGACCCCCGAGGAGCTGCGCGGCCTGCTGCGCGAGGAGCTCCTCAAGCTGCTCGGCACCGACTTCGACCGCACGGTCAGGACCGAGCCCGAGACCAGCAAGCCCGGCATCGTGATGGTCGTCGGTGTCAACGGCACCGGCAAGACCACCACCACCGGCAAGCTCGCCCGGGTCCTGGTCGCCGACGGCCGCAGTGTGGTCCTCGGCGCCGCCGACACCTTCCGTGCCGCCGCCGCCGACCAGCTCCAGACCTGGGGCGACCGGGTCGGCGCCCACACCGTCCGGGGCCCCGAGGGCGGCGACCCCGCCTCCATCGCCTTCGACGCGGTGAAGGAGGGCAAGCAGATCGGCGCGGACGTCGTGCTGATCGACACCGCCGGGCGCCTCCACACCAAGACCGGGCTCATGGACGAGCTCGGCAAGGTCAAGCGGGTCGTCGAGAAGCAGGCGCCGCTCGACGAGATTCTGTTGGTGCTGGACGCCACGACCGGGCAGAACGGCCTCGTGCAGGCCCGTGTCTTCGCCGAGGTCGTCGACATCACCGGCATCGTGCTGACCAAGCTGGACGGCACCGCCAAGGGCGGCATCGTGATCGCGGTCCAGCGGGAGCTGGGTGTGCCGGTGAAGCTGGTGGGTCTCGGTGAGGGTGCCGACGACCTGGCGCCCTTCGAGCCGGAAGCGTTCGTGGATGCCCTTATCGGTGAGTAGTACTCACCCGCCGTCGGTGGGGAGAACGCCTCCACATGAAGAAGTGCCCGCCCCCGAGGTGCAGTCGGGGACGGGCACTTCTTCATGTGCGCCTGCTCGTACCGCTACGCCCGCGACCGGTGTGCCACGTAGGCGAGCGTCCCCAGCAGCAGCCTCGCCGCCGGCGGTTTCGTCGCCGAGTCCAGCGCGGGGGAGCGCAGCCACTCGACCGGGCCCAGGCCCGCCCGGTCCGAGGGCGGGGCCGTGATGTGGGTGCCGGGGCCCAGGCCACGCAGGTCCAGGGAGGTCGGGTCGTCCCAGCCCATGCGGTAGAGGAGTTCGGGCAGTTCGGCGGCGGCGCCGGGGGCGACGAAGAACTGCGCGCGGCCCTCGGGGGTCGCCGTCACCGGGCCGAGGGGCAGGCCCATGCGCTCCAGGCGGACCAGGGCGCGGCGGCCGGCGGGTTCCGCCACCTCGATCACGTCGAAGGCCCGGCCGACGGGCAGCATCACCGAGGCGCCCGGGAACTCGGCCCAGGCGCCGGTCACTTCGTCCAGCGTCGCCCCGGCGGGCACCTCCGGCGCGAAGTCCAGCGGGTGCGCGCCCGGTGTCTGGCAGTCCGCCCGGCCACAGGAGCAGGCGCCCGCGGCGGCCCGGGCGCCCGGGACGACGTCCCAGCCCCAGAGTCCGGTGAACTCGGCCACGGCGGTGCACTCCGACGAGCGGCCGCGGCGACGCGAGGAGGACCGGATGTCGCGGATACCCCGACTGCTGCCGATCGTGAAGCCCATGCCCCCTCCAACGGGTCCGACGCACCGGTGGTTACGAGACGTGCACGGAAAGTGACCTGAGCGCTGTTCCCGAACGTCCGCTCGGCGCCCGGATGCGCCCCGGGTGGCGTGCTCGGCCCTGTGCGCCCCTGAGTGCACCGTTCCGCCCACTCCCGGCTGTCCTATGTCAAGTGAATCGCGCGCAGGCGACCGTGAGTTCATTCGAAGGGGTGGCGAATGGTGGCGTTTCCGGGATCCCCATGGCTGGAGGGGTGATCGTAGGATTACTGTGAGTGCACGAGTCCTGGGGGCACATGCACTTGTGGGTATGCCGGAGGCAAGTCGGTATCCCGTTCGAAGGGTGAGAAGTACCGGACGGGCGGCCGTATTTACCGGCATTCTGATAGGGCTTGGCGCACTCAGCGACAAGTGGTCTCAGGGATGGGGGCGTTCCAGTGAGCGGCAACGGCGAAAGCGGAACGGGCGCCGGCAGCGCGGCGAACGGTGACAAGCGCCCCAATGAGCTGCTCACCTCGTGGTTCGTGCGCAGCGGCTGGTCGAAGGGCGAACTCGCCCGCCAAGTCAACCGCCGGGCCCGCCAGTTGGGCGCCAACCACATCTCCACCGACACCTCGCGCGTCCGCCGCTGGCTGGACGGCGAGAATCCCCGTGAGCCGATCCCCAGGATCCTGTCGGAGCTGTTCTCCGAGCGGTTCGGCTGTGTCGTCTCGGTCGAGGATCTCGGCCTGCGGGCCGCCCGCCAGTCACCGTCCGTGTCCGGGGTCGACCTGCCCTGGACGGGCCCGCAGACCGTGGCCCTGCTCAGCGAGTTCTCGCGCAGCGACCTGATGCTGGCGCGGCGCGGCTTCCTCGGGACCTCGCTGGCCCTGTCCGCGGGCCCGTCCCTCATCGAGCCCATGCAGCGCTGGCTCGTGCCCTCCCCGTCCGCCGCGCACCACGAGCCCGAGTCGGCGGCCGCGGCCCGCCGGGTCGGCCGGCTGTCCAAGCCCGAGCTGGACCTCCTCGAGTCCACCACCGTGATGTTCCGGCAGTGGGACGCCCAGTGCGGCGGCGGTCTGCGCCGCAAGGCGGTCGTCGGCCAGCTGCACGAGGTCACGGACCTCCTCCAGGAACCCCAGCCCGACACCACCACCCGCAAGCTGTTCAAGGTCGCCGCAGAACTGGCGGAGCTCGCGGGCTGGATGTCGTACGACGTCGGGCTCCAGCCGACCGCGCAGAAGTACTTCGTCCTGGCCCTGCACGCCGCCAAGGAGGCCGGCGACAAGCCGCTGGGCTCGTACGTCCTGTCCAGCATGAGCCGCCAGATGATCCACCTGGGCCGGCCCGACGACGCCCTGGAGCTGATCCACCTCGCGCAGTACGGCAGCCGGGACTGCGCGAGTCCGCGCACCCAGTCGATGCTGTATGCGATGGAGGCCCGCGCGTACGCCAACATGGGACAGCCCGGCAAGTGCAAGCGTGCCGTCCGGATGGCCGAGGACACCTTCGCCGACTCCGATGAATGGGACGAGCCGGACCCCGACTGGATCCGCTTCTTCTCCGAGGCCGAGCTGTACGGCGAGAACTCCCACTCCTACCGTGACCTGGCCTATGTCGCCGGCCGCAGCCCCACGTACGCGTCCCTGGCCGAGCCCCTGATGCAGCGGGCCGTGGACCTCTTCGCCAAGGACGCCGAGCACCAGCGGTCGTACGCGCTCAACCTGATCGGCATGGCCACCGTGCACCTGCTCCAGCGCGAGCCCGAGCGGAGCACGGTGCTCACCGAGGAGGCGATGCATATCGCCAAGAAGGTCCGCTCCGAGCGGGTGAACACTCGTATCCGAAAGACGGTGGACACGGCCGTACGCGATTTCGGTGATCTCGCCGAGGTTGTGGATCTCACCGAGAAGCTCGGCATCGAGCTTCCGGAGACGGCCGAAGCAGTCTGAATTCCTTGAGCCCCGGCCGCGGCCGGCCCTCCCGAACTGCCCGACTCGGCTCCCCCATGCCAGGTCATCGGAAGGCCGACCGCGGCCGGTTTCTTGCCTTCACCGAAGGTTGCGCCACGATAACGATCATTCCGGTGAACATCCGGCAGTTCATCGAGGCGTAACACGTAAGGCGCCTTCGTCACGGCGGCGAAACAACGAGGGGCTTCCAACGAAACCGCGCTGCGCCAATCTCATGGCGCATAACCGGCCCACCCCTCAATCCGCTCAGGCTTCGCCCGCACGGGGCCGTACCAACGACGAGGAGACGCCGATGGCACCAGCCATCACGATGGCGGCAGACGTAGAGCTGTCGCCCGCCAACACGGGCTTCATGCTCATCTGTTCCGCCCTGGTGCTACTCATGACCCCGGGTCTGGCCTTCTTCTACGGAGGCATGGTCCGCGTCAAGAGCACCCTGAACATGCTGATGATGAGCTTCATCAGCATGGGGATCATCACCATCCTGTGGGTGTTGTACGGCTTCTCCGTCGCCTTCGGCGCCGACAAGGGCAGCCTCGTCGGCTGGACGTCGGACTTCGTCGGGCTCAGCGGAATCGACAAGGGCGACCTCTGGCTCCCGTACAACATCCCGGTCCTGGCCTTCATGGTCTTCCAGCTGATGTTCGCGATCATCACGCCCGCCCTGATAAGCGGCGCGCTGGCCGACCGTGTGAAGTTCTCCGCCTGGGCGCTGTTCATCGCGCTGTGGGCCACGATCGTGTACTTCCCCGTCGCCCACTGGGTCTGGGGCACCGGCGGCTGGGCCTTCGACCTGGGCGTGATCGACTTCGCCGGTGGTACGGCGGTCCACATCAACGCCGGTGCCGCGGCGCTCGGCGTCATCCTGGTCATCGGTAAGCGCGTCGGATTCAAGAAGGACCCGATGCGCCCGCACAGCCTCCCGCTGGTCATGCTCGGCGCCGGTCTGCTGTGGTTCGGCTGGTTCGGCTTCAACGCCGGTTCGTGGCTCGGCAACGACGACGGCGTCGGCACGCTGATGTTCGTCAACACGCAGGTCGCCACCGCCGCCGCCATGCTGGCCTGGCTCATCTACGAGAAGATCCGCCACGGCGCGTTCACCACGCTGGGCGCCGCCTCCGGCGCGGTCGCCGGTCTGGTCGCCATCACCCCGTCCGGTGGCGCGGTCACCCCGATCGGCGCGATCGCGGTCGGTGCCATCGCCGGTGTCCTGTGCGCCATGGCCGTCGGCCTGAAGTACAAGTTCGGCTACGACGACTCGCTCGACGTCGTCGGTGTCCACCTCGTCGGCGGTGTCGCGGGCTCGGTCCTGATCGGCTTCTTCGCCAGCGGCAAGGGCCAGTCGGACGCGACCGGCGTCTTCTACGGCGACCACTCGTGGACCCAGCTGTGGAAGCAGCTCGCCGGTGTCGGCGGAGTCCTCGCCTACTCCCTGATCGCCTCCGCGATCCTCGCCTTCATCCTCGACAAGACCATCGGCATGCGGGTCACCGAGGACGAAGAGGTCGCCGGTATCGACCAGGCCGAGCACGCCGAGACCGCATACGACTTCAGCGGCGCCGGTGGCGGTGCCGCCAAGACCGCGGCCGCTCCCGCCGCCGCAGGAGCGGGCAAGAAGGTGGACGCATGAAGCTCATCACCGCAGTCGTCAAGCCCCACCGGCTCGACGAGATCAAGGAAGCCCTCCAGGCCTTCGGAGTCCACGGCCTGACGGTCACCGAGGCGAGCGGTTACGGTCGTCAGCGGGGCCACACCGAGGTCTACCGCGGTGCCGAGTACACCGTCGACCTGGTCCCCAAGATCCGCATCGAGGTCCTCGCCGAGGACGACGACGCCGAACAGCTGATCGACGTCATCGTCAAGGCCGCCCGCACCGGCAAGATCGGTGACGGCAAGGTCTGGTCCCTGCCGGTCGAGACGGCCGTACGGGTCCGGACCGGCGAGCGCGGACCCGACGCGCTCTGACAGAAGAAGATTTAGGAGCTGCTGGGTGTCGAGTACGGACGTGCGAAAAGAAGCAGAAGACTCGGGACCCAGCGGCTACGCGGCGGCCCGGCTGCGCCTCCTCACCGAGGGGGCGCAGTCCGGGCCGCCGCGCCGTTCGGCCCTCGCCGAACTGACGGACGACTGGCTGTCGGGGCTCTTCGACACCGGCGCCGAGGCGCTGCGCGGGGTCTCCCTGGTCGCGGTCGGCGGCTACGGCCGTGGCGAGCTGTCCCCGCGCAGCGACCTGGACCTGCTCCTGCTGCACGACGGCAGCGACTCCGGCGCCGTCGCGACCCTGGCCGACCGTCTCTGGTACCCGGTCTGGGACCTGGGCCTCGCCCTCGACCACTCCGTGCGGACGCCCGCCGAAGCCCGCAAGACGGCCGCGGAGGATCTGAAGGTCCAACTCGGTCTCCTGGACGCCCGTCACCTCGCCGGTGATCTGGGCCTGACGGCCGGACTGCGCACCGCCGTCCTCGCCGACTGGCGCAACCAGGCGCCCAAGCGCCTGCCCGAACTCCAGGAGCTGTGCGCCGAGCGCGCCGAGCGCCAGGGCGAGCTCCAGTACCTGCTGGAGCCGGACCTGAAGGAAGCCCGCGGTGGACTGCGGGATGCCACCGCCCTGCGCGCCGTCGCCGCCTCCTGGCTGGCCGACGCCCCGCGTGAGGGCCTCGACGACGCCCGGCGCCGGCTGCTCGACGTACGCGACGCCCTGCACCTCACCACCGGGCGCGCGACCGACCGGCTCGCGCTCCAGGAGCAGGACCAGGTCGCCGCCGAGCTCGGACTGCTCGACGCGGACACGCTGCTGCGGCAGGTGTACGAGGCCGCGCGGGTCATCGCCTACGCCAGCGATGTCACCTGGCGCGAAGTGGGCCGCGTGCTGCGTTCGCGCGCCGTGCGGCCGCGGCTGCGCGCCATGCTGGGCGGCGGCAAGCCGGTGGCCGACAGGTCGCCGCTGGCGGAGGGCGTGGTCGAGCAGGACGGCGAGGTGGTGCTCGCCCGCGCCGCGCGTCCCGAACGCGACCCCGTGCTTCCGCTGCGCGCCGCCGCGGCCGCCGCACAGGCGGGCCTGCCGCTGTCGTTGCACGCCGTACGGCGTATGGCGGCCAATGTGCGGCCCCTGCCCACGCCCTGGCCCGCCGAGGCACGCGAACAGCTCGTGACCCTGCTCGGCTCCGGCTCCCCGACGATCGATGTCTGGGAGGCGCTGGAGGCGGAGGGGCTGATCACCCGACTGCTCCCCGACTGGGAGCGGGTGCGCTGCCGGCCGCAGCGCAACGCGGTGCACATCTGGACGGTCGACCGGCATCTCATCGAGACCGCGGTGCGGGCCTCCGAGTTCACCCGCCGCGTCCACCGCCCCGACCTGCTGCTCGTCGCCGCGCTGCTGCACGACATCGGCAAGGGGTGGCCCGGTGACCACTCCGTGGCCGGCGAGATCATCGCGCGTGACGTGGCGAGCCGGATCGGCTTCGACCGCGAGGACGTGGCGGTGCTCGCCTCCCTCGTACGCCATCACCTGCTGCTCGTGGACACGGCCACCCGGCGTGACCTGGAGGACCCGGCGACGGTCCGTTCGGTCGCCGACGCGGTCGGCTCGCAGGGCACGCTCGAACTGCTGCACGCCCTGACGGAGGCCGACGCGCTGGCCACCGGACCGGCCGCCTGGTCGTCCTGGCGGGGCTCGCTCGTCGCCGACCTGGTCAAGCGGGTCGCGGCCGTGCTCGCCGGCGACGACCCGGACGAGCCCGAGGCCGCGGCGCCCACCGCCGAGCAAGAGCGGCTCGCCATCGAGGCGATCGCGACGGGCAGCCCGGTTCTGTCGCTGCGCGCGCAGACCGAGCCGCCGGCCGTCGCGGAGGGACAGCCGGCCGGTGACCCCGAGCCGCTCGGTGTGGAGCTGCTGATCGCCGTACCCGACCGGCCGGGCGTGCTGCCCGCGGTGGCCGGCGTGCTCGCCATGCACCGCCTGACCGTCCGCACGGCCGAGCTGCGCGCACTGGACCTGCCGGACGGTGTCGAGGGCTCGGTGCTGCTGCTGAACTGGCGGGTGGCGGCGGAGTACGGCTCCCTGCCGCAGGCGGCGCGACTGCGCGCGGACCTGGTGCGGGCGCTGGACGGTTCGCTGGACATCGCCGGGCGGCTGGCCGAGCGGGACGCCGCGTATCCCCGCAGGCGCGGTGTGGTGGCGCCCGCGGCACGGGTGACCGTCCATCCGACCGCGTCCCGGCTGGCCACGGTGTTCGAGGTGCGCGCGCAGGACGCGCCGGGGCTGCTGTTCCGGATCGGGCGGGCGCTGGAGGACGCGGGAGTGCGGATGCGCAGCGCCCATGTGTCCACGCTGGGCGCCAACGCCGTCGACGCGTTCTACGTCACGGGGGCCGAGGGGGCGCCGCTGCCGGGGGAGGAGGCGTCGAGCGTGGCACGGAAGCTGGAGGAGACGCTGCGGGCGTGACCTTGCGGTCGTGTTGGCCGACAGCCGGGTGCGTTGCTGGCTGACGCGGGGGTGGCCGGACCGTCGGGTGTGTGCCCGGCTGACGCGGGGTGGTCCGGGGCGCCTCCGCGAGGCCGGCACGCGTGCGATCCGCTCCCCGCCGACGCGGGGGTTTCCGTCTTCGTCCGCTCAACCCGGCGGGCGGGGACGAATTGCTTGCCGGGCCGGATACCCTGGAAGGCAGTCCAAACGCCCCCGACTCCGAGGACCGACGCCGCCGTGTTCGATACCCTCTCCGACCGCCTCAGCGCGACTTTCAAGAATCTCCGCGGCAAGGGCAGGTTGTCCGAGGCGGACATCGACGCCACGGCCCGCGAGATCCGCATCGCCCTTCTCGAAGCGGACGTGGCCCTGCCCGTCGTCCGTACGTTCATCAAGAACGTCAAGGAGCGCGCGCTCGGCTCCGATGTCTCCAAGGCGCTGAACCCGGCGCAGCAGGTTCTGAAGATCGTCAACGACGAACTCGTCACGATCCTCGGCGGTGAGACCCGGCGACTGCGCTTCGCCAAGCAGCCGCCCACCGTGATCATGCTCGCGGGTCTGCAGGGTGCCGGTAAGACCACCCTCGCGGGCAAGCTCGGCCGCTGGCTGAAGGAGCAGGGCCACTCGCCGCTCCTCGTCGCCGCCGACCTCCAGCGTCCCAACGCCGTGAACCAGCTCAGCGTCGTCGCCGAGCGCGCGGGCGTGGCCGTCTACGCGCCGGAGCCCGGCAACGGCGTGGGCGACCCGGTCAAGGTCGCCAAGGACTCCATCGAGTTCGCGAAGTCCAAGGTCCACGACATCGTGATCGTGGACACCGCCGGCCGCCTCGGCATCGACCAGGAGCTGATGCAGCAGGCGGCGGACATCAGGGACGCCGTCTCGCCCGACGAGATCCTCTTCGTCGTCGACGCGATGATCGGTCAGGACGCGGTCAACACCGCCGAGTCCTTCCGCGACGGCGTCGGCTTCGACGGCGTGGTGCTCTCCAAGCTCGACGGTGACGCCCGCGGTGGTGCGGCCCTGTCGATCCGGCAGATCACCGGCAAGCCGATCATGTTCGCGTCGAACGGCGAGAAGCTCGAGGACTTCGACGCCTTCCACCCTGACCGGATGGCCTCCCGCATCCTCGACATGGGTGACCTGCTCACCCTGATCGAGCAGGCGGAGAAGACGTTCAGTCAGGAAGAGGCCGAGAAGATGGCCTCCAAGCTGGCGTCCAAGAAGGGCCAGGACTTCACCCTGGACGACTTCCTGGCCCAGATGGAACAGGTCAGGAAGATGGGCAGCATCTCCAAGCTGCTCGGCATGCTTCCCGGCATGGGCCAGATCAAGGACCAGATCAACAACCTGGACGAGCGCGACGTCGACCGCACGGCCGCCATCATCAAGTCGATGACCCCGGCCGAGCGCCAGGACGCGACGATCATCAACGGCTCCCGCCGCGCCCGTATCGCCAAGGGCTCCGGCGTCGAGGTCAGCGCGGTCAAGAACCTGGTCGAGCGGTTCTTCGAGGCCCGCAAGATGATGTCCCGCATGGCCCAGGGCGGCGGCATGCCGGGGATGCCCGGGATGCCGGGCATGGGTGGCGGTCCCGGCCGCGCCAAGAAGCAGCCGAAGCAGGCCAAGGGCAAGCAGCGCTCCGGCAACCCGATGAAGCGCAAGCAGCAGGAGGCCGAGGAGGCCGCGCGCCGGGCCGCGGCCGCCCAGGGCGGCAACGCCTTCGGTGTGCCGGGCCAGCAGGCCCCGCAGGACTTCGAGCTGCCGGACGAGTTCAAGAAGTTCATGGGCTGACGGTTCGTTCTGTACGTCGCTGGGGGCGCCCTCCGTTGTGGAGGGCGCCCCCAGCGTCGTAGGCGCACATGCCCGTGTTCCTGGTCGCCGACCTCGGAACGTTGAGACCGGCCGACGGCCCGCGACGCGGCACCGCCGGCGAAGCGCTACAGCACGCGCGCGATCAGGTACCGGAACACGTTCGGCATCCACACCGTCCCGTCCCGGCGCTGGTACGGGTGGAGGGCCTCCACGACCTCCTTGTCGACCTGGGCCTGGTCCGTCGCGGAGATCGCCGCGTCGAACAGGCCCGTGGAGAGCAGGCCCCGCAACGCGCTGTCCACGTCGGCGTAGCCGAAGGGGCAGGCGACCCGGCCGGAACCGTCCGGCTTGAGGCCCGCCCGCTGGGCCACCTCCTCCAGGTCGTCGCGGAGGGCGGGGCGCCAACTGCCCGCGCTGCGCAGCGGATCCGCCAGCTTGGTGGCCACCCGCAGCACGGACGACGTGGTGCACCGTTCCGGTGGACCCCAGCCGGCGAGCACCACGGGTGCCCCCCGCTCGACGAGCGGCGTCGCCGCGGCGAGCAGCCCGGCGAGCCCCTCCGAGTCGCCCGCGAGACACCCGATGGGCTCGAAGGCGGTCATCAGGGTGTACGCGGGCGTCTCCGCGTCGGCCGCGTCCCGAGGGTGACCGTCCACGATCCGGGTCCGCGCACGCGTGCGTGTGCCCCACTCCTCCGGCAGCAGCCGCTCCCGGGCCAGCGCCAGTCGTTCCGGGGCCGAGGAGTCGACCCCGGTGACCGCGGCCCCTCTCGACGCCGCCATCAGCAGGGCGAGTCCGCTGCCGCAACCGAGGCCCAGCACCCGGGTGCCGGTGCCCACTTCGAGTCGCTCGTAGACGGCCTCGTAGAGCGGAACCAGCATCCGCTCCTGGATCTCGGACCAGTCACGCGCGCGTGCACACCGGTCCACACGGGGCTCCTGCCCCGTATGAGTCAGGTGCTGCCGCACGAGCGTAGGTGTCATCGAAAGCGCCCCAATCCGCCGAGAGTTGCTGCTGTGCCCGATTCCATGGCCCCCGTGACGTGCGCTCGCACTCCCCCCGTATGCCAGATAACTCCGCACTCGAGCGCGCGTCCAGGGTCTGTGGGGCCCGGCTTGAGGGTTCCCTGGACACCTGACGAGAATTCACATCCCGGCAACCTGGAGCCGTACCATGGTCATCCGACTGAACGGGTACGGGCTGGGGGAGCGGACGCGGGCGGAGACGGCCGCTGCTGATCAACCAGTGGGCGGACGTGGTCCGTTGGGAGCAGTTCCAGGCCGTCGCTCCGGCGATCAAGGGCGACGAGACGGTTCTGGCCAAGGTCCGCGGGTGCGACGGTCGGAGCCTGTCGGCACGGATCGGGATCGAGCCCGTGACCTGGCGAGCGGTACGGCGAAGGCGGCCGGTTGCGCGGTGATCGTACGGTGTCTGGTCGTCGCGGGCGGGTCGGTTGGCGACGGAGACAAGGCGCCCGGTAACGTCACCGTCGTCGCCCGCGCTGATTGAGGTAGCGGCCTTCCGGCGCGAGAGCGACCGAAACGCCTCTTGCGCATCCGCGGACCACAGTCGCCCCGGGGCGCGGACACCGTCTACGTGGCGGGGCGTATATCGGCCTACGTACCGGCTTAGTACGAGCTGTGAGGCTTCTCCGCAGATCAGCGCACCCGCCCTCGTCCGGACGCATCAGCGGCAACTGACGGGTACGTGCAAATTATTTGGGATGCCCCGGAATCGGAACACTGGGGCACCCCGGCTCGTTGTCATTACGTGAGCACGACACAGACACCACCTGTTCTCGCCGCCGAGCTGGCGCAGGCGTGGGCCGACATTCAGCGGTACCACCCCGAGCTGCCCGATCTCGCCGCGCCAGAGTCCCTGATCGGAGAGTCGTCGTCCGCGTGCGGACACGAGCTCTCCTTCGAGCGACTGCTCCACGAGGCAGTCCATGGGATCGCCGCCTCCCGCGGCGTCCGCGACACCTCCCGCGCCGGCCGCTACCACAACCGCAGATTCCTCGCGATCGCCGAGGAGCTGGGCCTGGACCACCCCGAGGAACCGCATCCCAGCAGTGGCTTCTCCCTGGTCACGCTCAACCCCGAGGCCAAGCGCCGCTACCGCCCGACCATCGAGCGGCTCCAGCGCGCCCTGAAGGCCCACACGGCGGCCACCTCCGCCGACACGGCCCGTTCCTTCCGCGGCCCGGCCGCCCGGCACGGCTCGTCCGGCGGTGGCGTACGCGTCAAGGCGGTCTGCGACTGCGGTCGCAATGTGCGCGTCGTCCCGTCGGTCCTGGCGCAGGCGCCGATCGTCTGCGGAGGGTGCGGCAAGCCGTTCCGCATTCCCGAGGTACTCGGGGCCGCGTAACCGCGGCCGGTGGAGTACCGGCATCTCGTGGGTGCCGGCACGACGCCTGGGGGCACCCTGCGCTGCCGGGTGCCCCTCAGGCGTGCCCCGCCGCGGGCTCCGTCCGACGCGACCCGCCGGGTATGGCACAATGGCTAGCTGTACTCGACAGCCGCACAGGAACCCTCTCGCCTCCGGCTGACGCGTCCATCGGGCACTCGGGTACCGCAACCCCACGCGGCAATCTCGCCGTGCCCAACCACGTCAAATCCAGGAGAACCCACTCCCGTGGCAGTCAAGATCAAGCTGAAGCGTCTGGGCAAGATCCGTTCGCCTCACTACCGCATCGTCATCGCCGACTCCCGCACCCGTCGTGACGGCCGTGCGATCGAGGAGATCGGCCTGTACCACCCGGTGCAGAACCCCTCGCGCATCGAGGTCGACTCGGAGCGCGCGCAGTACTGGCTGGGTGTCGGCGCGCAGCCGACCGAGCCCGTCCTCGCCATCCTGAAGCTGACCGGCGACTGGCAGAAGTTCAAGGGCCTGCCCGCCCCGGCTCCGCTGCTCGTGGCCGAGCCGAAGGCCACGCGCCCGGTGTTCGACGCTCTCGGTGGCGACGACGAGGGCAAGGGTGAGGCCATCACCCAGAAGAAGAAGGCTGAGAAGAAGGACGAGGCTGCCGCCGAGTCCGAGTCGACCGAGGCCTGAGCATGCTCGAGGAGGCTCTCGAGCACCTCGTGAAGGGCATCGTCGACAACCCTGACGATGTGCAGGTCGCCTCACGCGACCTGCGTCGTGGGCGAGTGCTGGAGGTCCGGGTCCACCCCGACGACCTCGGCAAGGTGATCGGTCGCAACGGCCGCACCGCACGCGCTCTGCGTACCGTCGTGGGCGCCATCGGCGGCCGTGGTGTCCGCGTCGACCTTGTCGACGTCGACCACGTCCGCTGACGCCAAACGCAGCACCGGCTCGGGCCGGGGAGGGCCACTGGGCCGTCCCCGGCCCGTAGTCGTACCTACAGGAGAACAAGCACAGTGCAGCTGGTAGTCGCTCGCATCGGCCGTGCCCACGGCATCAAGGGCGAGGTCACCGTGGAGGTCCGCACCGACGAGCCGGAGCTCAGGCTCGGGCCCGGCGCCGTACTGCTCACGGACCCCGCCTCCACCGGCCCCCTCACCATCGAGACCGGCCGCGTCCACAGCGGACGCCTCCTTCTGCGCTTCGAGGGCGTGAAGGACCGCTCCGGCGCGGAGGCCCTCCGCAACACCCTCCTGATCGCCGAGGTGGACCCGGAGGAGCTGCCCGAGGAGGAGGACGAGTACTACGACCACCAGCTGATGGACCTGGACGTGGTCACCAAGGACGGGCTGGAGGTCGGCCGGATCACCGAGATCTCGCACCTGCCCTCCCAGGACCTGTTCATCGTCGAGCGGCCCGACGGCAGTGAGGTGATGATCCCCTTCGTGGAGTCGATCGTCACCGAGATCGACCTCGAGGAGCAGCGGGCGGTGATCGACCCGCCGCCCGGGCTGATCGACGACCAGGCCGAGATCGCGTCGTCCAAGGAAGACAGCGCATGAGGCTCGACGTCGTCACGATCTTCCCCGAGTACCTCGAACCGCTGAACGTCTCCCTCGTCGGCAAGGCACGCGCGCGTGGACAGCTGAACGTCCACGTCCACGACCTGCGCGACTGGACGTACGACCGCCACAACACCGTCGACGACACCCCCTACGGCGGCGGCCCCGGCATGGTCATGAAGACCGACCCGTGGGGAGACGCGCTGGACTCCGTGCTGGCCGACGGCTATGACACGGGCTCCCACGCGCCCGCGCTCATCGTCCCCACGCCCAGCGGCCGTCCCTTCACCCAGGAACTCGCCGTGGAGCTCTCCGAGCGGCCCTGGCTGGTCTTCACGCCCGCCCGCTACGAGGGCATCGACCGCCGCGTCATCGACGAGTACGCCACCCGGATGCCCGTCTACGAGGTCTCCATCGGCGACTACGTCCTCGCCGGCGGCGAGGCGGCCGTCCTCGTCGTCACGGAGGCCGTGGCCCGGCTGCTGCCCGGTGTCCTGGGCAACGCCGAGTCCCACCGGGACGACTCCTTCGCGCCCGGGGCCATGGCGAACCTCCTGGAGGGCCCCGTCTACACCAAGCCGCCCCGCTGGCGCGGCCGGGAGATCCCGGAGACGCTGCTCAGCGGCCACCACGGCAAGATCGCCCGCTGGCGGCGCGACGAGGCGCTCAAGCGCACCTCGGCCAACCGGCCCGACCTCATCGAGCGCTGTGAGCCCAAGGCCTTCGACAAGAAGGACCGCGAGATGCTCTCCATCCTGGGCTGGGCGCCCGATCCGGCAGGGGAGCCGTACGGCCGATTTTGGCGTCGGGTCGACGACGTGGAACAATAGGTCGCTGTTGTGCGTCGTCCGGCGTGCGCCCCTGCCACAGGGGGACACGACGCCCGCCCCGGCACGGACAGCATCCTCCGATACACCTAGCTACCGCCTATGACCTGTGGCATGGGTGAAGAAAGCAGACGAAATGTCTCACCTGCTCGACTCCGTCGACAGCGCGTCGCTGCGCACCGACATCCCGGCCTTCCGCCCGGGTGACACCGTCAACGTCCACGTCCGCGTCATCGAGGGCAACCGCTCCCGTGTGCAGCAGTTCAAGGGCGTCGTCATCCGTCGCCAGGGCGCCGGTGTCCGCGAGACCTTCACGGTCCGCAAGGTCTCGTTCTCCGTCGGCGTGGAGCGCACCTTCCCGGTGCACACCCCGATCGTCGAGAAGATCGAGCTCGTGACCCGCGGTGACGTGCGTCGCGCCAAGCTGTACTACCTCCGTGAGCTGCGCGGCAAGGCCGCGAAGATCAAGGAGAAGCGCGACAACTGATCTCGCCTTCCGGGGTCCACAGAGGGGCCGGATAGCATCTGGCCCCGATGGACACCGAAGCACAGCAGACGGAGCGCGACCGCTCCTCCCGCCCTTCCGCATCCGAGGAGATCTCGGACACAGAGGGTCAGGAGGGGCGGTCGCGCTTCGCGTTGGTGTCGTGGATCACCCAGTGGCTTCCCGGCGGCCGGATCAGCGTGACCCTGTTGGTCTGCCTGCTGTTTTTGCTGTCTCTCAACGCTTTCGTGGCGCAACCGTTCCAGATTCCCAGCGGATCCATGGAAAACGGATTGAGGATCGGGGACCGGGTTCTCGTAAATAAGTTGGCGTACCGTTTCGGTGCCGAGCCGCGGCGCGGAGATGTAGTGGTGTTCGACGGAACCGGGTATTTCGGGGATGCGGACTACATCAAGCGGGTCGTGGGTGTGGGGGGAGACCACGTGGTCTGCTGCGACAAGGAGGGGAGGATCCAGGTGAACGGCCGGTCGGTCGACGAGTCGTCGTTCCTGTATCCCGGTGACTCTCCGTCCTCGGTGGACTTCGACGTCGTCGTGCCCGACGGCACCCTCTTCGTCCTCGGTGACCACCGCGGCGAGTCCAGCGACTCCCGCGACCACCTGGGCTCGCCCGGCGGCGGCATGATCCCGGTGACCGAGGTGATCGGCCGCGCCGACTGGATCGTATGGCCGACCGCGCACTGGACCCGGCTGCACCGACCCGACGCCTACGCGCGGGTGCCCGCCGCGGCAGGTGCCGATGGGTAATCGCGGCAAACCGCGCGGTGTGCCCAGCGACGCCGCCGACAACCTTCTGCCCACCGGCGTCCGGCGCGCCTCCGCTCCCTCCGGCGGTCGTACGCGCGCGGAGCGGCGCAAGCTCCAGCGGAAGGTCAAGCGGCGCCGCAGGCGCTCCGCCGCCAAGGAGATACCGCTGCTCGTCGGTGTCGCCGTGCTGATAGCCCTGGTGCTGAAGACCTTCCTCGTGCAGGCCTTCGTGATCCCGTCCGGCTCCATGGAGCAGACGATCCAGATCGGCGACCGGGTGCTGGTCGACAAGCTCACCCCGTGGTTCGGCTCCAAGCCGCAGCGCGGGGACGTCGTGGTCTTCAAGGACCCGGGCGGCTGGCTGCAGGACGAGCAGACGACGACGAAGAAGGAAGACCCCGTCGTCATCAAGCAGATCAAGGAAGGGCTCACCTTCATCGGCCTGCTGCCGTCCGACAACGAGAAGGACCTCATCAAGCGCGTCGTCGGCGTCGGCGGGGACCGGGTCAAGTGCTGTGACGCGGAAGGGCGGGTCACCGTCAACGGCGTCCCGCTCACCGAGGGCGACTACCTCTATCCCGGCAACGCACCCTCGACGCAGGAGTTCGACATCACCGTCCCGCAGGGGCGGTTGTGGGTGATGGGCGATCACCGGGCCAACTCCGCGGACTCCCGCGCACATCAGGACACTGACTACGGCGGTACGGTCTCCGAGGACTCGGTGGTGGGACGGGCGAGGGTCATCGCCTGGCCCTTCGGCCACTGGAACAGCCTCGACGAGCCGAAAACATACTCATCCATTACCGACTCGGCCGCCGCGTCGACTGCGGCTCCCCAACTGTCGCATAGGGTTGCCTCCGACGATCCGAACGGAACGATCCAGCTCCCGAGCCCTGCGGAACTCCCGCTCGTTATGGGAGTGGTGGGCCTGCGCCGTACATGGGGCAGGCGGCGGCACAGAGTAAGGAGTTGGCGTGGGGGATGTGGCGGTTGGCGCACGGTCCGGGCACGACGGCGAGGAGCACCGCGGACGCCCCGTGGACGCGCCCGACCCGGCCACGGACGACGCCGTGACCTCAGGGAGTGACTCCGCGGCGGACGAGCGGCCACAGCCCGGGGACGACGGGCCGGGCGACTCGGCCCCCAAGCAGAAGACCCAGCGCTCCTTCTGGAAGGAACTGCCGATCCTGATCGGCATCGCGCTCGTCCTGGCGCTGCTGATCAAGACGTTTCTGGTGCAGGCGTTCTCGATCCCCTCCGACTCGATGCAGAACACCCTCCAGCAGGGTGACCGCGTCCTGGTCGACAAGCTCACCCCGTGGTTCGGTTCCGAGCCCGAGCGCGGCGAGGTCGTCGTCTTCCACGACCCCGCGCAGTGGCTGGCGGGTGAGCCGACCGCCGACCCGAACGCCATCCAGACGTTCCTCAGCTGGATCGGCCTGATGCCGTCCGCCGAGGAGAAGGACCTCATCAAGCGTGTCATCGGCGTCGGCGGCGACACCGTCGAGTGCAAGGGCACCGGCCCGGTGAAGGTCAACGGCAAGGCACTGAGCGAGTCGGCGTACGTCTACCCGGGCAACACCCCGTGCACGGTCGACGACATCGGCGGCCAGTTCAAGGTCAAGGTGCCCGAGGGCTACATCTGGGTCATGGGCGACCACCGCCAGAACTCACGCGACTCGCGGTACAACCAGGACGACAAGTACCACGGCATGGTCCCGGTCGACGAGGTCGTCGGACGCGCCATCGTGAAGGCCTGGCCGCTCAACCGCTGGGGCACCCTGCCGGTCCCGGACACCTTCGACCAGGATCTGAGCGCGCGGTCCGCCGCCTCCACCGCCCTGTCGGCGGCCCCGCAGGGCCTCGCGCTCGCGGGTGTGGTGCCGGTGGTGCTGTGGCGTCGGCGCAGGATCGCGCCGGCCGAGACCCGCTGACCCAGGGAAACCTTTACGGAGCGGATGACCTTCGTCGCTGGTGAGGGGCTGACCGCGTCCGGTACCGCCGGGTAGGGTGCGGACCCATGGGTGGCGAGAGCACGACACGCACGGCCCCGCGCAGCGGAGGCACGAACACGGGCCCGGTGGGCAGCCGGACCGGACAGCGACTGTCCGGACTGGCCGTCGCGCTGGGCCTTGTGCTGTTCCTCGGCGGGTTCGCCTGGGGAGCGGTGGTCTACCGGCCGTACACCGTCCCCACCAGCTCGATGGCGCCCACCATCGACGCCGGCAACCGGGTGCTGGCCCAGCGGGTCGACGGCGGTGACATACGCCGGGGCGATGTCGTCGTCTTCACCGACAAGACCTGGGTGTCCAACGCCCCCGTGGTCAAGCGCGTGGTCGCGGTCGGCGGCGACACGGTCGCCTGCTGCACGGACGGCAAGCTGACCGTCAACGGCAAGCAGATCGACGAGCCGTATCTGCCCGCGGGCAGCGCGGCCGAGTGGAAGACCATCCCGTCCGTGACGGTCCCCGAGGGACGTCTGTTCCTGCTGGGTGACGAGCGGCAGGGCTCCCTGGACTCCAGCGCCCATCTGACGGACGCCGCCAGCGGCACGGTCGCGCGGTCCGCCGTGACGGCCCGGGTGGACGCCGTCGTCTGGCCGATGAACGGCATGCTGAAGGAACCGACCGGCTTCGAGAAGCTCGGTGCGCTCTCCCCGCCGGGCCCGCTGCGGACCATCACGATCCTGATCGTGGCCGGTGCGGTGCTCGTCCTCGGCGGCGGCGCCTACGGCCCGGTCGCCAATCTGCTGGGCCGCGGCCGTTCCCGGACCCGGACGGAGCCCGTGGGTGCCCGCTGAGGCTTCGGCGGACACCTACCAGGGCGGATTGCGCAAGGTCGCCAGAGTGGTGCTGCTCGACCCGGACGACCGCATCCTCCTGCTGCACGGCCATGAGCCGGACGATCCGGCGAACGACTGGTGGTTCACCCCGGGCGGCGGGATCGAGGGCGAGGAGACTCGTGAACAGGCCGCTCTGCGGGAACTCGAGGAGGAGACCGGCATCACCGAGGTGGAACTCGGTCCGGTGCTGTGGCGACGGATGTGCTCCTTCCCGTTCGCGGGCCGTCGGTGGGACCAGGACGAGTGGTATTACTTGGCCCGGACCGCCAGGACGTCGGATGTGGTGCCCGGGGCCGTGGCGCTGACCGAGCTGGAACGACGCAGCGTCGCCGGAGCGCGCTGGTGGACGTGTCAGGAACTGACCCAGGCACATGAGACGGTGTATCCGACCAGACTCGCCGGGCTGCTCCGCAGGCTGCTCGACGAAGGTCCCCCGGCCACGCCCGTGACCCTCGACCCCGAAATCGTCTAGGGGCTGACGGGACTGGCGCACAATGGTGGGACCGCACGGCTGAAGGGGAACATGCCATGAGCGCCGAGGACCTCGAGAAGTACGAGACCGAGATGGAGCTGAAGCTCTATCGGGAGTACCGCGATGTCGTCGGTCTGTTCAAGTACGTGATCGAGACCGAGCGGCGCTTCTATCTGACCAATGACTACGAGATGCAGGTGCACTCGGTCCAGGGTGAGGTGTTCTTCGAGGTGTCGATGGCGGATGCATGGGTGTGGGACATGTATCGGCCGGCTCGGTTCGTGAAACAGGTGCGAGTGCTCACGTTCAAGGACGTGAACATCGAGGAGCTCAACAAGAGCGATCTGGAGCTCCCGGGCAGCTGACGTTGCCCCATCGGGGTGACGGAGTTTTCCACAACCACTGAGTAGCCCACCAAGATCAACTTGGTGGGCCGCTGTGCGTGACGGTTGGCGCCGGAGGTGGTGCCGACATGAACACACATCAGGCACGCAGTGCACTGGGAAAGTACGGCGAGACGCTGGCCGCGCGGCAGCTGGCGGCAGCGGGGATGACGGTCCTGGAGCGCAACTGGCGCTGTGGCAGGACCGGTGAGATCGACATCGTGGCGCGGGACGGGGACGTCCTGGTCGTCTGCGAGGTCAAGACACGCCGGACGGGTGCCTTCGAGCATCCGATGGCAGCCGTCACCCCTGAGAAGGCGGAGCGGCTGCGAGGTCTCGCCGCCTGCTGGATCCACGCCCACGGAGGAGCACCGCCGGGCGGGGTCCGCATCGACCTCGTGGGCGTCGTCCTCCCGAACCGCGGCGCACCCGTCGTCGAGCACGCGCGAGGGGTGGCCTGACATGGGGTTCGCTCGTACGTGCTCGGTGGCGCTGGTGGGCGTCGAGGGCGTGGTCGTGGAGGTCCAGGCGGATCTGGAGCCGGGGGTGGCGGCGTTCACGTTGGTGGGGCTGCCGGACAAGAGTCTTACGGAGAGCAAGGACCGGGTTCGCGCGGCGGTCGTGAACTCGGGTGTCGGGTGGCCGCAGAAGAAGCTGACGGTGGGGCTCAGCCCGGCGTCGGTGCCGAAAGCCGGCTCGGGCTTCGATCTCGCCATCGCGTGTGCCGTGCTCGGCGCCGCGGAGCGGATCGACCCACGGGTGCTCGCCGACATCGTGATGATCGGAGAGCTGGGCCTCGACGGACGTGTACGTCCGGTCCGGGGCATCCTGCCGGCGGTGCTGGCCGCCGCGGACGCGGGCTATGAGCAGGTCGTCGTGCCGGAGTGTGCCGCGGTCGAGGCCTCGCTGGTGCCTGGTGTCTCCGTGCTGGGTGTGCGCAGTCTGCGACAGCTGATCGCGGTCCTCGCGGACGAGCCGGTCCCCGACGAGGAGCCGGACGAGCCGGGCCGCCCCGACCCGCTCATGGCGGGCCTGCGGATGCCGGGCACCGGCGCCGCCACGGGGATGCACAGCATGGGCGCCGCACAGCAGGACTACGGCCACGACCTCGCCGACGTCGTGGGCCAGCGCTCGGCCCGTACGGCGGTGGAGGTCTCGGCGGCCGGCGGCCACCATCTCTTCCTCCAGGGGCCGCCAGGCGCCGGCAAGACCATGCTCGCGGAGCGGCTGCCCGCCGTCCTGCCCCGGCTGACCCGCGAGGAGTCCCTCCAGGTCACGGCGGTGCACTCGGTGGCGGGTCTGCTGCCGCCGGGCAAACCGCTGATCGACGTCGCGCCCTACTGCGCCCCGCACCACTCGGCCACCATGCAGGCGCTCGTCGGAGGCGGCCCGAGCATCGCCCGGCCCGGCGCGGTGTCCCTGTCCCACCGGGGGGTCCTCTTCCTGGACGAGACCCCGGAGTTCAGCAGTCAGGCCCTGGACGCGCTGCGGCAGCCCTTGGAGGCGGGCCATGTGGTGATCGCCCGCAGCGCGGGTGTCGTACGGTTCCCGGCGAAGTTCCTGATGGTGCTGGCGGCCAACCCGTGCCCCTGCGGACGCTTCTCGCAGACCGACGACTTCTGCGAATGCCCGCCCTCGGCGATCCGCCGGTACCAGGCCCGGCTCTCCGGCCCGCTGCTCGACCGGGTCGACCTGCGGGTGGAGGTGGACCGCGTCACCCGGGCCCAGCTCACCGAGCGCGGGGCCCGGGGCGAGTCGACCGCGACCGTGGCCGACCGGGTACGGGCGGCCAGGGAGCGGGCCGCGGCCCGTCTCACCGGCACCCCGTGGCGGACCAACAGCGAAGTGCCGGGCCGTGAGCTGCGCAGCCGCTGGCACGCGGTGCCCGGCGCGATGGACGAGGCCGAGCGCAACCTCGAACGCGGCGTCCTGACGGCCCGCGGACTCGACCGTGTCCTGCGCGTCGCCTGGACCGTCGCCGACCTGATCGGACACGACCGCCCCGACGCGACCGACGTCGCCCTCGCGCTGCAACTGCGCACCGGGGTCCCCAGGGGCGTACCGATGGCCATCGGAGCGCTGACGTGAACGCGGGCCAGGACCCGGACGGCGAACTCCTCGCCCGGGTCTTCCTCACCCGGGTCGTCGAACCCGGTGACGAGGTCGCCGGGCGGTGGGTGCGGGAGTTCGGGGCGTGTGAGGTGGCCCGGCGGGTGCGGGAGGGGCAGGAGGTCTCGCTGCCGGGGGTGACCGGGAAGCGGTGGGGCGGGCTGGTGGCTCGGGGGAGGGCCGCCGAGCCGGATGCCGATCTGCGGATCGCGCGGGACTGCGGGGTGCGGTTCGTGTGTCCCGGGGACGCCGAGTGGCCCGGGCAGCTCGACGACCTCGGTGACGCGCGGCCGCTGGGGCTGTGGGTGCGCGGGGCGCCCAGTCTGCGGATGTGGGCGCTCAGGTCGGTCGCCGTCGTGGGCGCCCGGGCGTGCACCGAGTACGGGGCCCACATGGCGGCCACCCTCGCGTGCGGTCTCGCCGAGCGCGGGTGGGTCGTCGTGTCCGGCGGAGCCTACGGAGTCGACGGCGCCGCACACCGCGGTGCCCTCGGCGCCGGCGGGGCCACCGTCGCCGTGCTGGCCTGCGGGGTCGACCGGCCCTACCCGCCGGGGCACACCGAGTTGATCACCAGGATCGCGGAACAGGGCCTGGTGGTCGGGGAGTTGCCGCCCGGCGATCATCCGACGCCGAGCAGATTCGTGCTGCGGAACCGGGTGATCGCCGCGCTGACCCGAGGGACCGTGGTGGTCGAGGCCGCCTATCGGAGCGGTTCCCTCGTCACCGCGCGGGCGGCGCAGCGGCTCGGCCGGCACACCATGGGCGTGCCCGGGCCGGCCACCAGCGGACTCTCCGCCGGGGTGCACGAGCTGCTGCGCGGGGACGCGGTGCTCGTCACGGATGCCGAGGAAGTCGTCGAGCTGGTCGGCGACATGGGAGAGCTCGCCCCGGACCGGAGAGGACCCGTCCTGCCGCGCGATCTGCTCACACCGGGCGCCCGGCGGGTCCTGGCCGCGCTGCCGTCACGCGGCGCGGCGACCGCGGCCGAGGTCGGAAGCGGTGCGCAGACGACGCGGGACGACGCGATCGCGAGACTGTACGAGCTCCGATCACTTGGTTACGTCGAACGACACGGCGACGGCTGGAAGTTGACACGCCAGGCGATGATCTCCGTCCGGGACGGTCGGAGTCGATGCTGACCGAGCGTGTTCGGCCGTCCGGGGGAACCCCGACAGCCTTGGGAATTCCCGCAGTTGACCTCGCCGCCCGGTCACGCAGAGCTACTGCCGTGACCCGGCGGGGCGGTCAAAGGAACGTATCTGCGCACAGCTTCCGCCACGCACTTCGCACACCGCGACACTCCAGTCACGCTACGCTCACGGGGATTCCGGCACAGACCGGCACCTCGGCATCGAACTCGACATCAGGCAGACAGCTCACCCAGGCACACCTCATTCACGGCAGAACGGCACAAGGCGACGAATGCCCCAGCACACCTCCGGGTCCGACCGGGCGGCGATCCCCCCAGCCGCCCGCGACGGTAGCGTGCGGCCGCCCGCTCCCTCGACACTCGACGAACTGTGGCGTTCGTACAAGGGGACGGGCGACGAGCAGCTGCGGGAGCAGCTGATCCTGCACTACTCGCCGCTGGTGAAGTACGTGGCGGGCCGGGTGAGCGTGGGGCTGCCGCCCAATGTCGAGCAAGCCGACTTCGTGTCCTCCGGGGTCTTCGGGCTCATCGACGCGATCGAGAAGTTCGACATCGACCGGGAGATCAAGTTCGAGACGTACGCGATCACGCGGATCCGGGGCGCGATGATCGACGAGCTCCGGGCGCTGGACTGGATTCCGCGCTCGGTGCGGCAGAAGGCGCGCAACGTCGAGCGGGCGTACGCGACGCTGGAAGCGCGGCTGAGGCGGACGCCCAGCGAGGGCGAGGTGGCCTCCGAGATGGGGATCGCGGTGGACGAACTCCACGCGGTCTTCAGCCAGTTGTCGCTGGCGAACGTGGTGGCACTGGAGGAGCTGCTGCATGTCGGGGGCGAGGGCGGGGACGGGCTCAGCGTCATGGACACGCTGGAGGACACCGCCGCCGACAATCCGGTCGAGGTGGCCGAGGACCGGGAGCTCAGACGGTTCCTGGCGCGGGCCATCAACACGCTGCCCGAGCGGGAGAAGACCGTGGTCACCCTCTACTACTACGAGGGGCTCACGCTCGCGGAGATCGGGAACGTGCTGGGTGTGACCGAGAGTCGGGTCAGCCAGATCCACACCAAGTCGGTGCTGCAACTGCGCGCGAAACTGGCCAGCTTCGGCCGCTGACCTGGCCGAATGACAAGCGCCGGGACGAGTGACTCCCGTCGGGCGTGGTGCGTCCGTAAAGTGGACGACGTGCCAAGGATTCGAGCGGCCTCCGTGGCCGAGCACCGGTCGATGCAGCGAGCCGCCCTGCTGGACGCGGCTCGGTCGTTGCTGTCCGAGGGCGGGACGGAGGCGCTGACGTTTCCGGCTCTCGCCGAGCGGACGGGGCTGGCGCGGTCGTCCGTGTACGAGTACTTCCGGTCGCGGGCCGCGGTGGTCGAGGAACTGTGCGAGGTCGACTTCCCGGTCTGGGCCGCGGAGGTCTCGGCGGCGATGGCCGCGGCCGAGGGGCCTGAGGCGAAGGTCGAGGCGTATGTGCGCCGGCAGCTGGCCCTGGTCGGGGACCGGCGGCACCGGGCTGTCGTGGCCATCTCGGCCAGTGAGCTGGATGCGGGGGCCCGGGAGAAGATCCGGGCCGCGCACGGTGGCCTCGTGGCGATGATCGGGCAGGCGCTCGGGGAGATGGGGCACTCGGAACCCCGGCTCGCCGCGATGTTGCTGCAAGGGGTCGTGGACGCGGCTGTGCGGCGGATCGAGCTGGGGATGGCGGAGGATCCTTCGGCCATCACGGACGCCGCTGTGGCCATGGCCCTGCGGGGCGTTCGGGGCTGAGGCGCGTGGGGCTGCCGTAGGGGCGGGGACCGTGCCCGTGCTCGCGGAGTGCCGTCTGCGCCCACCTGTGCCGTCTCGGGCAGCATCGCGTGCCCGTTGGCTAGGTGACCGAAGGAGGCAGCGGCACCCCAAGTACCGGCAGGAGCCTCGACGGGCCCCTGTGCAGCAGCCACGGTGGCAGCAGTGACAGCGGGTCCAGGTAGACCTCCTCTTTCCGCAGGCCCCAGTGCAGGCACGGAGCCGTGCAGTGCGAGCCCGTCGCCGCCACCGTGCCGAGCACCTCGCCGGGCGCCACCTCGTCCCCCTTCCCGACCGACGCCGTCACCGGTTCGTACGTCGTACGCAAATCCGTGCCGGCGAGTTCCACCGAGACCACGCCCTTGCCGGCCACCCGCCCCGCGTACAGCACCCGCCCCGCCGCCACCGCTCGTACAGGTGTGCCCGGTGCGGCCGCGAGGTCCACGCCCCGGTGACCGCGGCTGTACGCCGTCGCCGGGGGCTCCCAGCCCCGTAGGACCGAGGGACGCACCCCCACCGGCCAGGCGCGGCCGATGGCCGGAACCGAAGGGTCCGGGGCGGCCGGCGGAGGCGGGGCCGGGTCACCCGACACCGGGCCCGCGGCCAGCACCGTCAGCACCAGGGCCAGCAGCAACCCCGGGCCGCCCCCGCTCACACATCGCATCGCTCGCATGCCGCAAGCCTGCGGGAAAGCCGTGATCACGGCCGGGGGCTGTGGACCGCGCCGCGGTTGTGGACATCGGCGTCACCCGGTACCCCGCGGGTCCCGTACACTTCTACTGGCGATCCGGGTCACCGGGTCGACTTCGCACGCCCCGACACGGCGGCCGGCAACGGTCCCGGTCAGCGCCCCTCGGTCCTTAGCGGCACGGCGCATGTGGGCGTCAGGACATAACCGAGAAACAAGGAGAACGGCCATGGCCGTCGTCACGATGCGGGAGCTGCTGGAAAGCGGCGTCCACTTCGGTCACCAGACCCGTCGTTGGAACCCGAAGATGAAGCGATTCATCTTCACGGAGCGCAACGGCATCTACATCATCGACCTGCTCCAGTCGCTGTCGTACATCGACCGCGCCTACGAGTTCGTCAAGGAGACCGTCGCCCACGGCGGCACGGTCATGTTCGTCGGTACGAAGAAGCAGGCGCAGGAGGCCATCGCCGAGCAGGCGACGCGCGTCGGCATGCCCTACGTCAACCAGCGCTGGCTGGGCGGCATGCTCACCAACTTCTCGACCGTCTACAAGCGCCTGCAGCGCCTGAAGGAGCTCGAGCAGATCGACTTCGAGGATGTGGCCGCGTCCGGCCTCACCAAGAAGGAGCTCCTGGTCCTCTCGCGTGAGAAGGCCAAGCTCGAGAAGACCCTCGGTGGTATCCGCGAGATGTCCAAGGTTCCCAGCGCCGTCTGGATCGTGGACACCAAGAAGGAGCACATCGCGGTCGGTGAGGCCCGGAAGCTCAACATCCCGGTCGTCGCCATCCTCGACACCAACTGCGACCCCGACGAGGTCGACTACAAGATCCCGGGCAACGACGACGCGATCCGCTCCGTCACCTTGCTCACCCGCGTGATCGCCGACGCCGTCGCCGAGGGACTCATCTCCCGCTCCGGCGTCGCCACCGGCGACAAGGGTGACAAGGGTGCGGGCGAGCCGCTCGCCGCGTGGGAGCGCGACCTGCTCGAGGGCGAGAAGAAGGCCGAGGAGGCCCCGGCCGCCGACGCTCCGGCCGCTGCTGAGGCGCCGGCCGAGGCTGCTGCCGAGGCCCCCGCCGCCGAAGAGGCCGCCGCCCCCGCCGCCGACGAGGCGCCCGCTGCCGAGGCGCCCGCCGAGGCCGCTGCCGAGGCTCCGGCCGCCGAGGCCGAGCAGGCCTGACCCCTCACCCCTTCGGGTCTTTTGACGGCGGGGGCCGACCAGCCCCCGCCGTCAAGCCCGTAGATCTTCAGACTTCGAGAGAGATTCCAGGAATCATGGCGAACTACACCGCCGCCGACGTCAAGAAGCTCCGCGAGCTCACCGGCGCCGGCATGATGGACTGCAAGAAGGCCCTGGACGAGGCCGAAGGCGATGTCGACAAGGCCGTAGAGGCCCTGCGCATCAAGGGCCAGAAGGGCGTCGCCAAGCGCGAGGGCCGCTCCGCCGAGAACGGCGCCGTGGTCTCCCTCATCGCCGACGACAACACCTCCGGTGTCCTGGTCGAGCTGAAGTGCGAGACGGACTTCGTCGCCAAGGGCGAGAAGTTCCAGGCCGTCGCCACCGCGATCGCCGAGCACGTCGCCGCCACCTCCCCGGCGGACCTCCAGGCCCTGCTCGCCTCCGAGATCGAGGCCGGCAAGACCGTCCAGGCGTACGTGGACGAGGCCAACGCCAACCTCGGTGAGAAGATCGTCCTGGACCGCTTCGCGCAGTTCGCCGACGGTTTCGTCTTCTCCTACATGCACCGCACCATGCCCGACCTGCCCCCGCAGATCGGTGTCCTGGTCGAGCTCGACAAGGCCGACGCCGACCTGGCCAAGGGTGTCGCCCAGCACATCGCCGCCTTCGCGCCGAAGTACCTCTCCAAGGAGGACGTGCCGGCCGAGGTCGTCGAGTCCGAGCGTCGCGTCGCCGAGGAGACCACCCGCGCCGAGGGCAAGCCCGAGGCCGCCCTGCCGAAGATCGTCGAGGGTCGCCTCAACGGCTTCTTCAAGGACGCCACGCTGCTCGGCCAGCCGTACGCGCTCGACAACAAGAAGTCCGTCCAGAAGGTTCTGGACGAGGCCGGTGTCACCCTGAAGCGCTTCACGCGTATCAAGGTCGGCATCTGAGTCCGTACCGCGTGCGACGTCCGACCCCGATAGGGTCGGAGACAGTCGTCCGGTACGCCGCCACGCACGCGCGCGGCGGACGACAGCAGATCTGACGAGGAGGCCATTGCCGCGCATGGGATACGAACCAGTTCCCATCGGCAATGGCCTTCTTCGTATGTGCGACCCCTTGAAAGAGGCGAGAATCCGATGACCACCAAGGCCCAGAAGAGCGACGACGGCAAAGTGAGCGGCCGGTTTCTGCTGAAGCTGTCCGGAGAGGCCTTCTCCGGCGGTGGGGGCCTGGGCGTGGACCCGGACGTGGTGCACAAGATCGCCCGCGAGATCGCGGCAGTCGTGCGCGACGGCGCGGAGGTCGCGGTCGTCATCGGCGGCGGCAACTTCTTCCGCGGCGCCGAACTCCAGCAGCGCGGCATGGACCGCGCCCGCTCCGACTACATGGGCATGCTCGGCACCGTGATGAACTGCCTCGCCCTCCAGGACTTCCTGGAGAAGGAGGGCATCGACAGCCGCGTGCAGACCGCCATCACCATGGGGCAGGTCGCCGAGCCGTACATCCCGCTGCGCGCCGTGCGCCACCTGGAGAAGGGCCGCGTGGTCATCTTCGGCGCCGGTATGGGCATGCCGTACTTCTCCACCGACACCACCGCCGCCCAGCGCGCCCTGGAGATCGACGCCCAGGCGCTACTCATGGGCAAGAACGGCGTGGACGGGGTCTACGACTCCGACCCGAAGGCCAACCCCGAGGCCGTCAAGTTCGACTCGCTCAGCTACGGCGAGGTCATCACCCGCGACCTCAAGGTCGCCGACATGACCGCCATCACGCTGTGCCGCGACAACAAGCTCCCGATCCTCGTCTTCGAGCTCCTGGCAGAGGGCAATATCGCCCGCGCCGTCAAGGGTGAGAAGATCGGCACGCTCGTGGGTGACCAGGGCAGCCGGGACTGACGATCCGGCAACCAACCCGTCCGGGGGACGGACGGGACGGACCCTGACCGGGGGATGGACAATGTCCTGCCGGTCGGGAACCGTGCAGGAAGAAGACGCGACGCAGCCGGCCGCCGCCCCTCACCAAGGAACCGCAGCCGGGCCTCACTCAAGACACGCAGGAGCAAGTGGTGATCGAAGAGACCCTCCTCGAGGCCGAGGAGAAGATGGAGAAGGCCGTCGTGGTCGCCAAGGAGGACTTCGCCGCGATCCGCACCGGTCGTGCGCACCCGGCGATGTTCAACAAGATCGTGGCCGACTATTACGGTGCGCCGACGCCGATCAACCAGCTGGCTTCGTTCTCCGTGCCGGAGCCGCGCATGGCCGTGGTGACCCCGTTCGACAAGAGCGCGCTGCGCAACATCGAACAGGCGATCCGCGACTCCGACCTGGGCGTCAATCCGAGCAATGACGGCAACATCATCCGTGTGGTGTTCCCCGAGCTGACCGAGGAGCGCCGCCGCGACTACATCAAGGTCGCCAAGGCCAAGGCGGAGGACTCCCGTGTGTCCATCCGTTCGGTCCGCCGCAAGGCCAAGGACGCGATCGACAAGCTCGTCAAGGACGGCGAGGTCGGCGAGGACGAGGGCCGCCGTGCGGAGAAGGAGCTCGACGACGCCACGCACAAGTACGTCGCCCAGGTGGACGAGCTCCTGAAGCACAAGGAAGCGGAGCTGCTCGAGGTCTGATGAACGACTCTTCCTGGGGAGCGCCGCCACAAGCCGGGTACTGGGGGCCGTCCGACCAGGGGCCTGTCCAGGGGGCTGCCCCGGCGGGTCCCGCGTACGATGCGCCTGAGGCGCAGCACACTCGCCCCATGCCCATCGTGCCTGACGGACCTGACGTGCCCCGATACGGCGACGACCAGGATGACGACCGGGGGGCCGCTCGGCTGAGCGGCCCCTTGTTCCGCGACGAGACCACGTCGGCGCAGCCCCGTGCGGCGGCGCCGCAGAATCCGGAGCCCATGCCCGACGCCCCGCAGCCGGCTCCCGCGCCGCAGAAGAAGAGCGCGGGGCGGGATCTGGGTGCGGCCATAGGGGTCGGCGTCGGACTCGGTGCGGTGATCGTCGCGTCCTTGTTCGTCGTCAAGGCCGCCTTCGTCGGCGTCATAACGGTCGCCGTCGTCGTCGGTCTGTGGGAGCTGACGTCCCGGCTCGAGGAGCGCAAGGGCATCAAGGCGCCCCTCGTGCCGCTCGCGGTCGGCGGTGCGGCCATGGTCGTCGCCGGGTACGTCCGGGGCGCCGAGGGTGCCTGGGTGGCGATGGCACTCACCGCGCTGGCCGTCCTGGTCTGGCGGATGACCGAGCCGCCCGAGGGCTATCTGAAGGACGTCACCGCGGGGGTCTTCGCGGCGTTCTACGTGCCGTTCCTGGCGACGTTCGTCGCGATGATGCTCACCGCGGACGACGGCGCGTTCCGTGTCATGACGTTCCTGGTCCTGACGGTCGTCAGCGACACCGGGGCGTACGCGGTCGGCTGGCGCTTCGGCCGGCACAAGCTCGCGCCGCGCATCAGCCCCGGCAAGACCCGCGAGGGCCTGCTCGGCGCGGTGTCGTTCGCGATGGTCGCGGGCGCGCTGTGCATGCATTTCCTGATCGACGACGGCATCTGGTGGCAGGGCCTGCTGCTGGGCCTCGCGGTCGCCGCCAGCGCCACGCTCGGCGACCTCGGCGAGTCGATGATCAAGCGGGACCTCGGCATCAAGGACATGGGCACGCTGCTGCCGGGCCATGGCGGCATCATGGACCGGCTGGACTCGCTGCTGCCGACGGCGCCGGTGGTGTGGCTGCTGCTGGTGCTGTTCGTCGGGTCCGGCTGATCGCTTCCGGCTGACCGGTTCGGCTGTTCGTTTCCGTACAGGGAGAAGCCCTCGCTTCGGCGGGGGCTTCTCCGCGTCCGCCTAGGACGCGCAGACGTCCTTGAGCTCGTTCGCGGCGGCGTCGATCCGGCTGCTGTCCGGGTCGGTGTCGCCGTCGAGGACGGACCTGTTGTAGTCCTGGATGGCCTGGTTCAGGTCGTCGACCGCCTTGTCGACCTCGCCGTCGTCCGTGTCATTGTTGATCTTGTCGAGGTTCTTCTCGATGGTCTCGATGGATTCCTCGGTCCTCGACGGGTCCTTCGCCGCGTCCCGGCCCGCCTCGTGGATCGCCCTGAGACCGTCGGCGATCGTGTCGGCGTTGGTGAGACAGTCGAGCGCGTCGTCGGTGTTCTCGCAGCCGGTGAGGAGCCCGGCGGTCAGGGTGACGGCGGCGACGGTGGTGGCGAGGGCGGCGATACGGCGTCCGCGTCGTCGGTTGGCGGCCATGGAACGGGTCCCCTCCTGGAAGGCACAGGGCGCTGCTGCGATCTGTGTGCCGTCCACGATTCCGCCGTAGGGTCCCCTGCTACGAGGCAGCTGCCTCCCGTATGGGTGGTGGAGCGGGCTACACCGTGAAGGGCGGGGCGTATGCGGGTGCCGGACAGCCTGGAACGGCTGCGGGAGTGGCTGGAGCACTACGGGATTCCCCACGAGTCGTGGGGGACCGCCGGGACCAAGTCCGTCCAGCACCTGTGGGACGAGATCGAGGCGGGGGAGACGACCCTGGACTCCGAGCCACCGCTGCGCCGCGTCACCGTGGTCTCCCTGCGCGTCCGGCAGGGCGGCAAGGAGCTCGTGGAGATCGCGCAGCTGATGGCCGACGGGACCTGGCGCTCCAGGAACGAGGCCCCCGCCGAGAAGATGAAGCCCGGCGAGGACGCGGCGGACACGGCGCGGCGGTGCGTGGCCGAGGAACTCGGAGTCGAAGGCCCCGGCGTCGTCGTGGGCTCCGTGTCCGAACGGCGTCAGCGCCGGGACTCCTCCCCGTCGTATCCGGGTCTGGCGTCCGAATACGTCTTCCACGACATCGAGGTCCAGGTGCCGGGTCTGTCTGCGGGGAACTTCTGGACCCGGGAGGCCGGCGACGGGGTCGTTTCCGCCCATCTCTGGGCGTGGCGGTAGCCGACTGGGGCACTCCGGTTGATCTGCGACACTGGTATGACCATGCCCAAGCCCGGAGAACTCACTTTCGTCGCCCCCCGCGGAGCCAAGAAGCCGCCGCGGCACCTTGCCGATCTCACACCTGCCGAGCGCAAGGATGTCGTGGCCGAGATCGGTGAGAAGCCGTTCCGTGCCAAGCAGCTCTCGCAGCACTACTTCGCGCGGTACGCGCACGATCCGGAGCAGTGGACCGACATCCCCGCCGGTGCTCGCGGAAAGCTGCAGGAGGCGCTGCTTCCTGAGCTGATGACCGTCGTACGGCATCTGTCGACCGACCAGGGGACCACCCGCAAGACGCTGTGGCGGCTGTTCGACGGGACGCTCGTGGAGTCGGTGCTGATGCGGTACCCGGACCGGGTCACCATGTGCATCAGCTCGCAGGCCGGGTGCGGGATGAACTGTCCCTTCTGCGCGACCGGACAGGCCGGACTCGACCGGAATCTGTCCACCGCCGAGATCGTCCACCAGATCGTGGACGGGATGCGGGCGCTGCGCGACGGGGACGTGCCCGGCGGGCCCGCGCGGCTCTCCAACATCGTCTTCATGGGCATGGGCGAGCCGCTCGCCAACTACAAGCGGGTCGTGCAGTCCATCCGGGCCCTCACCGACCCCGCCCCCGACGGGCTCGGCATCTCGCAGCGTGGCATCACCGTCTCGACCGTCGGTCTGGTGCCGGCCATCCACCGGTTCTCCGACGAGGGCTTCAAGTGCCGGCTCGCGATCTCGCTGCACGCGCCGGACGACGAGCTGCGCGACACCCTCGTCCCCGTGAACACGCGGTGGAAGGTGCGCGAGGTCCTCGACGCCGGGTTCGAGTACGTCGAGAAGTCGGGGCGCCGGCTCTCCATCGAGTACGCGCTCATCCGGGACATCAACGACCAGGCCTGGCGCGGTGACCGGCTCGGGCGGCTGCTGCGGGGCAAGCCCGTGCATGTGAACCTCATTCCGCTGAACCCGACTCCCGGGTCCAAGTGGACCGCCTCCCGGCCGGAGGACGAGAAGGCCTTCGTCGAGGCCATCGCCGCGCACGGGGTGCCCGTCACCGTCCGGGACACCCGTGGGCAGGAGATCGACGGGGCCTGCGGTCAGCTGGCGGCGGGCGAGCGGTAACCTGAGCCCGTACGTACATCTTCATATTCCGACAGGGGAGCGCCACAGCGCTGAGAGTGCGGCAATCGGGCCGCAGACCCTCTGAACCTCGCCCAGGTCATTCTGGGTAGGAAGTTCGGTCATCACTCAAGCTGTTGCGCCCTGCCCGGAGCCCTCCAGGGGTTCCGGGCAGGGCCGCGTCTCTTCCTGGTCACCCCAGGAGGAATCCAGTGAGCATCACCAAGAAGGCCACGGTCCTCGCCGTCGGCTTCGGCCTCGTCGCGCTGTCCGCGTGCGGGTCGTCCGACAGCGACAACGACAGTGGCGGCGGCGGCTCCAAGACCGTCACCCTCGTCAGCCACAACTCGTGGGCCGTCTCCAAGAGCGTCCTCGCCGCGTTCGAGAAGGAGTCCGGGTACAAGGTCAAGGTCCTGGAGGACGGCGACGCCGGGCAGGCCGTGAACAAGGCCATCCTGACCAAGGACAATCCGCAGGGCGACGTCTTCTTCGGCGTCGACAACACCCTGCTGTCCAGGGCGCTGGACAACGGGCTGTTCCAGTCGTACGAGGCCAAGGGATCCGACCTGATCCTGCCCGCGTACCGGGTCGACGAGAACAAGCACCGGGTCACGCCGATCGACACCGGCGACATCTGCGTCAACTATGACAAGGCCTACTTCAGCGAGCACAAGCTGGACCCGCCGGCCTCCTTCGACGACCTGGTCAAGCCCGCCTACAAGAACCTCCTCGTCACCGAGAACGCCTCCACCTCCTCGCCGGGGCTGGGATTCCTTCTCGGGACCGCCGCCAAGTACGGCGATGGGGGCTGGGAGGGCTACTGGACCAAGCTCAAGGCCAACGGCGTGAAGGTCGTCGACGGCTGGGAGCAGGCCTACAACGAGGAGTTCTCGGGGTCCGCCGGCGGCAAGAAGGCCAAGGCCGACCGGCCGCTCGTCGTCTCCTACGCCTCCTCGCCGCCCGCCGAGGTCATCTACGCCGACCCGAAGCCGACGACCGCGCCGACCGGGGTCGCCGAGGGAACCTGCTTCCGCCAGGTCGAGTACGCGGGCCTGCTGAGCAACGCCGGGAACAGCAAGGGCGGCAAGGCGCTCCTCGACTTCCTGCTCACCAAGCGGTTCCAGGAGGACATGCCACTGAACATGTTCGTCTACCCCGTGCGGGAGGCCGCCGAGGTGCCGCAGGAGTTCACGAAGTACGGCCCGCAGGCCAAGGACCCCGAGACCCTCGACCCCGCCGAGATCGCCGCCAACCGTGACCAGTGGGTCAAGTCGTGGACCTCGCTCGTACTGAAGTAGCCCCACGCGGGAGCCTCAGGGGGAACGTGGCGCGGCTCGGGCTCATGGCCCTGCCCGTCGCGTTCTTCGGGGTCTTCTTCGCCTGGCCCGTCGCCGCGATCGTGGCGCGCGGGCTCAAGGCCGACGGCACGTGGCAGTTCGGCCGGATCACGGACGTGCTCGCACAGTCCGACATCCGGCACGTCCTGTGGTTCACCACCTGGCAGGCCCTCGCCTCCACCGCGCTCACCCTGCTGGTCGCGCTGCCGGGCGCCTATGTCTTCGCCCGCTTCGACTTCCCGGGCAAACAGGTCCTGCGGGCGGTCGTGACGGTGCCGTTCGTGCTGCCGACGGTCGTCGTGGGGACGGCGTTCCTGGCACTGGTCGGGCGCGGGGGACTGCTCGACGAGCTGTGGGGCGTACGGCTGGACACGACCGTGTGGGCCATCCTGCTCGCGCACGTCTTCTTCAACTACGCGGTCGTCGTCCGCACGGTCGGCGGGCTCTGGTCACAGCTCGACCCGCGGCAGGAGGAGGCCGCGCGGATGCTGGGCGCCTCGCGCCTCGCGGCCTGGCGGAAGGTGACCCTGCCCGCGCTCGGGCCCGCCGTGGCGGCCGCCGCCCTCATGGTCTTCCTGTTCACCTTCACCTCCTTCGGTGTGGTGCAGATCCTCGGCGGACCGACCTTCTCCACCCTCGAAGTGGAGATCTACCGCCAGACCTCGGAGATCTTCGACCTGGCCACGGCCGCGGTCCTCACGATCATCCAGTTCGTGGCCGTCGGCTCGATCCTCGCCCTGCACGCCTGGACCGTACGGCGACGGGAGACCGCGCTGCGGCTGGTGGACGCGTCCGGGACGGCCCGGCGGCCGCGCGGGGCGGGACAGTGGGCGCTGCTGGGCGGGGTGCTGCTCACCGTCGTCGTCCTCCTGCTGCTGCCGCTCGCCGTGCTCGTGCAGCGTTCGCTCGACGCCCCCGACTTCGGGTACTACCGGGCGCTGACGAAGTCCGACGGGGGAGTGTTCCTGGTGCCCCCGATCGAGGCGGTCGGCAACTCCCTTACGTACGCGCTCGCCGCCACCGCCATCGCGGTGGCGATCGGCGGTCTCGCCGCGGCGGCGCTGACCCGGCGGGACGCGGGGCGGTTCGTCCGGGGCTTCGACGCGCTGCTGATGCTGCCGTTGGGGGTGTCCGCGGTGACCGTCGGGTTCGGGTTCCTGATCGCCCTCGACGAGCCGCCGCTGGATCTGCGGGCCACCTGGATCCTGGTGCCGCTCGCGCAGGCGCTGGTCGGTGTGCCCTTCGTCGTACGGACCATGCTGCCCGTGCTGCGGGCCGTGGACCACCGGCTGCGGGAGGCCGCGGCGGTGCTCGGGGCGTCGCCCTGGAAGGTGTGGCGGGAGATCGATCTGCCCCTGGTACGGCGGGCGTTGCTGATCGCGGCCGGGTTCGCGTTCGCCGTGTCGCTGGGGGAGTTCGGGGCGACCGTGTTCATCGCGCGGCCCGACAACCCGACGCTGCCGGTCGCGGTGGCGCGGCTGCTGGGGCGAGCCGGTGAGCTCAACTACGGGCAGGCGATGGCCCTTTCGACGATTCTGATGGTGGTGTGCGCGGTGGCGCTGCTGGTCCTTGAGCGGCTGCGGACCGATCGGACGGGTGAGTTCTGATGCTGCTGAGCCTTCAGGGCGCCACGGTCCGCTTCGGCGGGCGGGCGGTGCTCGACAGGGTCGACCTGTCGGTCGCCGAGCACGAGATCGTGTGTGTGCTCGGGCCCAGCGGGAGCGGGAAGTCGACGCTGCTGCGGGTGGTGGCCGGGCTGCAACACCTGGACGAGGGGCAGGTGTTGCTGGACGGGCGCGATCAGGTGGGGGTGGCCGCGCACAAGCGCGGGGTCGGGCTGATGTTCCAGGATCATCAGCTCTTCCCGCAGCGGGACGTGGGCGGGAACGTGGCGTTCGGACTGCGGATGCACGGGGCTTCCAAAGCCGAACAGGGCTCGCGCGTACGGGAGTTGCTCGACCTCGTCGGGTTGCCGGGCGCCGGTCGGCGTGCCGTCGCCTCGCTCTCCGGTGGTGAGCAGCAGCGGGTCGCGCTGGCCCGGGCCCTCGCGCCCCGGCCGCGGCTGCTGATGCTGGACGAGCCGCTCGGGCAGCTGGACCGCTCGCTGCGGGAGCGGCTCGTCGTCGAACTGCGCGAGCTGTTCGGACGGTTGGGGACCACCGTGCTCGCGGTCACCCACGACCAGGGCGAGGCGTTCGCGCTTGCCGACCGGGTCGTCGTGATGCGGGACGGGCGGATCGCCCAGTCCGGTACGCCCCTTGAGGTGTGGCAGCGGCCCGCGGACGAGTTCGTGGCCCGCTTCCTCGGCTTCGAGAACGTCGTGGAGGGCATGGTCGGCGGAGAGGCCGCGGACACGCCCTGGGGCAAGCTGCCGGTCCCTGCGGACGCCGCGCAGGGCCCCCGGAGTCTGCTGGTGCGGCCCGCGGGCGTGCGGCTCGTGGCCGCCGACGAGGGGCTGCCCTGCACGGTGGCCGCCCGCACGTTCAAGGGCACGCACGTCGCCGTACGACTGCGACCGGAAGGGGACGCGCCGCACCTGGAGGCGGCGTGCGCCCTGCGGGAGGCGCCGGAGGTCGGGGACCGGGTCGGTGTGGAGTTCGACGCGGCCGAAATCGTCGTGCTCGGCTGATCCGGGTCCCCGTAGGGTGCGGGGCATGACGCCGCTCGCCCATGACCGTTACTGCGACGAAATCGCCCACCAGGTCGGCCTGCTGAGGTCCGTGGTGACCTCGGGCGCCGACCTGTCCGGCACGGTGCCGACCTGCCCCGACTGGTCGCTGGAGCAGCTGGTGCGGCACACCGGCGGGGCTCTGCGCTGGGTGGAGCTGATGGTGCGCACCAGGGCCGACGCCGAAGTCCCCGAGGAGCAGGTGCCCTTGGGGGACGGGCCCGAGCCCACGGGAGACGCGGCCGCGCTGGACGCGTGGCTCGCCGAGACCGGCGACATGCTCGTCGGGACACTCCGGGAGGCCGGGGCGGACACGGCGGTGTGGGCCTGGGCCGGGATCCCCACCTCCGGCTTCTGGGCCCGCCGGATGGCCCACGAGCTCACGGTCCACCGCGCCGACGCCACCCTCGCCGCGGGACTGCCCTACGAGGTCGCGCCCGACATCGCCGCCGACGCGATCGACGAGTGGCTGCAGATCGTGGAGTTCGTGCAGCGGACCATGCCGCACGACGAGGCCGGGGAGTTGAGGGGCGCGGGGCGCAGCATTCATCTGCACGCCACCGACGGCGCTCCCGCGCTCCGCGCCGAGTGGATGGTCGAGCTCACCGACGACGTCATCGTCTGGCGGCGCGGGCACGAGAAGGCGACGGTCGTGCTCAGGGGGCCGCTGACCGCCGTACTGCTCGCCTTCTACCGTCGACTGCCGCTGGACAGCCCGGAGTTGGAGGTGCTCGGTGAGCGGGAGCTGCTGGAGTTCTGGCTGGAGCGGGCCACGTTCGGGTGACGGTCCCCGGGCACGACCGCGGCCCGCCCCCCGACGGGGGACGGGCCGCAGCGGTACTGCTCACGAGACGTCAGCGGGTGTTGCTCGCCCCACGACGACGCATGCCGAAGAAGACCGCGCCGCCACCGATGGCGACGAGGGCCGCCGCGATGCCGGCGATGACACCGGTGTTGGAGTTCGCACCGGTCTCGGCGAGGTTGGAGTCACCGGCCGCGGGGGTCGGCGCGTTGCTCGGCGAGGACGCCGGAGCGGTGCTCTCGCTCTCCGAGGCCGACGGGGTCGGGCTGGGGCTCTCCTCCTCGGCCGGCGGGGTGGCCGAGTCCGACGGGGACGGCGTGGCCGTCGGGGTCGGGGACTCCTCCTCCGGCTTGCAGGCCGTGGAAGGGGTCGTCAGGTTCGGCTTGATGTCCGCGCCCTTGATGTAAGGCAGGGCTACGACGTGGACGCGGTACTCCGCGTTGGGCGCCCAGTCCTCCTTGAAGGTGATGGTCGTGCCGTCCTTGGAGCCCTTGACGGTCTGTTCGCCGACCATGCGGACGTCGGCGTTCTTCTCCACCAGGTACACCGAGACAGTGGCCTCGACGCCGGCCTTGTCGACGTCGGTGACGGTGATGACGCCGTTGGTGCCGTCGCACTTGGCTTCGGCGGAGAACTCGTTGATGTTGCATGCCAGCGCATTGCCGGCGGCGCCGAGCGCGAGCGCGGCCGAGGCGGAGGCGACACCGAGGATGCGCACGGAACGTGCGACGGTGCGGCGGGATATGGACAGAACTGCCACGTTTGTCCTTTACGGGATGCGCAAATGCGGGGGGTTGAGGGAGAAGTGATGTGACATCACGATCCCCACGAGACTCACAGGTTTATAAGCGTGACGTAAGTAGTGTCAACGTGTAGACGCATCCTGGGCATTGGCTTTGCCGTCTTATTAACCACCAAGACGTTTCAACGCCTCTGGAGCCTCCTCGATTCGGTCAACCAGGGCGATTCGCGACTCCATCGACCGCTCCCGGGCAAGTGACCGCAACAACGGCCACGTCGGCAGCTTCTCGGTCCAGTGCGCCCGGTCGACGAGCACCATCGGCGTCGGCTCGCCGCGTGACTCGTAGTAGTTGGGCGTCGCGCTGTCGAAGATCTCCTGTACGGTCCCGGCGGCGCCCGGCAGGAACACCACACCGGCGGTGGAGCGGGCCAGCAGGCCGTCCTCCCGGGTGGCGTTGGCGAAGTACTTGGCGATGTGCGAGGCGAAGGGGTTCGGCGGCTCGTGGCCGTAGAACCAGGTCGGGATGCCGACGGAGGTGCCGCCCCGGGGCCAGCGGGTGCGCACCTCGAAGGCGGCCGACGCCCAGTCGGTGATCGAGGGCGTGAACTTCGGTGCCGTGGCGAGGAGTCGCAGGGACTCGGTGAGCATCTCGTCGTCGAGGGGGGCGGCGTACGCGCCGAGGTTCGCCGCCTCCATCGCGCCCGGGCCGCCTCCGGTGGCGACGGTGAGGCCGGCGCGGGTCAGCTCGCGGCCGAGCCGTGCGGCACCGGCGTAGGCCTCCGTGCCGCGGCCCATCGCGTGGCCGCCCATCACGCCCACGACCCGGGTGTCCCTGAGGAGTTCGTCGAGAGCGTCCGAGACCGCGTCGTCGTGGATGGCCCGCAGCATCGAGGCGAGTATGTCGCCGTCGGCCTTGGTCCGCTGGAACCAGGCGTACGCACGGGCGTCGAGCGTCTTCTCGTACCCCTTGCCGAGCCCGGCGAAGAGCTCGTCCGGCGAGTAGAGGAGGCCGCGGTACGGGTTGAACGGCAGGTCCGGGACGGGCGGGAAGACCATCGCGCCGTCCGCGCTGACCTTGGCGGCCGCGTCCTCGCGCATCGGGCAGCCGAGGAAGACGGCGCCCGCCGTGTCCGTGGCGAGCAACTCCCGGGTGCGGTCCGTCAGATCGACGGCCTGGACGCGGAAGCCGACGAGGGTGCCGCGGGCCGAGACCGTGGCGTCGAACTCGTCGAGGCTCTCGATCTCGCGGTCGTTGTGGTGGGCCGCATGGGCGGGCATCGTCTGCACCCGCCCATGCTAGGCACAGCTCCTGCGGCGGGAGTTCAGCCGATCGCGGCCGGGTCCATCCACACGACCTCCCAGGTGTGGCCGTCGGGGTCGTCGAAGGCGCGGCCGTACATGAAGCCGGGGTCCTGGACCTTGTCCGACACGGTGCCGCCCGCGGCGCCCGCCTTCTCGACCAGTTCGTCGACCTTCTCGCGGCTCTCGGCGCTCAGACAGATGATCATCTCGCTGGTCGTCGCGGCGTCCGCGATCTCCTTCTTGGTGAAGGTCGAGTAGAACGGCTTGGTGAGGAGCATCGCGACGATGGTGTCGCTGATCACCACGGAGGCCGCGTTCTCGTCGCTGAACTGGGGGTTGATCGAGTAGCCGAGCTCCGTGAAGAACTTCTTCGAGGCGTCGAGGTCGTTGACCGGCAGGTTGATGAAGACCATCTGCTGGTACGCGGTGGAGGTCATGTCTGGCGTCTCCCATCGGGTTCGTGATGTTCGGTGGGTAGACCCGGGCGCCGAACGGAACTCATCGGCGAGTGGTCATCTTTTTTTCTACGAGTTCTCAGCGGGCCAGCGGCATCGCCGCCAGCTCGGCGACGAAAAGGGTGAGGGGGACGAAGAGGACCAGCACCGCGCCCGCGCGCAGGGCCGCCGCGCTGCGGAGCATGGTCGCGGGGGCGCCCAGGCGCAGGAGGGCGGCGGTGGTGTCCGCGCGGGCGTGTTTCGCCTCCACGGCCGCGGTGAGCAGGGTCGCCACCGTGCAGCCGGTCACCAGGAGGGCGCCGAGGACGGTCAGGGGACCGAAGGCGTCGCTGCCGGGGTGACGGAGCTCGGCCATGGCGTACGTGGCGGAGGCGACCGCGCAGACCACACCGAGGGGGCGGCCGATGCGGCTCGCTTCCTCCATGAGGACCCGGCCGGCGAGCAGGCGCAGGGCGCCCGGGCGGACCGCTTGCAGGAGGCGGCCGCAGAGGTGCGTGAGGCCGGGACCGGCGAGGGTCAGACCGACGGCGGTGAGGAGCCAGCCGAGGAGGACGGGGGTGGGACCGCCCGGGAAGGTGAGGGGGGTTGCCGAGGCTTCGGCGGCGTAGGCCTCCACCGCCAGGCCCGCGGCCAGGACCGCGATGCCCCAGGGGAGGTCCTTCGGGGCTTCCCTGGGGGTCTCGGGGAGGTTGTGGGGGTCCGGGTCGTCGGTCCCGCTCTCCTGGGCGGGAGGCGCTTCGCCGGACCGCGTCTGCCCGGTGCCGTCGGCCCCCCGTCGCAGCCGTGAGCCGAACCGGCCGTACGCGCCGAACGTCTCCCTCGTCCCCGTCCGGTCGTACGCCCCGAAGCGGCCGTACGACCGCGCGGCCCGCCGGGTCACGGTCGTGCGGGTGTCCTTCGGCCGGTGTACCAGGGCCACCGCGACCGACGCGATCACCGGGACCAGGCCCAGTAGGGTCAGCGCCGCGGGCAGCGGCAGGGAGGCGTCCGCGGCCAGGAACTCCGCCGCCGCGCCGTCGAAGGGCATCCCGGTCAGATCGCCCCGCAGGTGGAGGAAGAAGAGCAGGGCCAGCATCGAGCCCAGCGTGCAGGACAGGGCCGTGGTCGCGGCCGAGACCGCCATCAGACGGGCGGGGCCCAGGCCGATCGCCGCGAGGCCGGGGCGGGGGCGGGTGCCGGGGTCCGTGCGGGCCACCGCCACCGCGAAGTAGACCGTCGCCGCCAGCGGCGTCAGACACCACGCCAGGCGGAGCACCGAACCCCTCGGGTCGTCCGGGTGGCTGATCGCGTAGCCGAGGGTGCACAGCAGGAGGAATCCGGTGCCCGCCGCCGCCATGGCCACCAGCAGGCGGCGCAGCTGTACGGCCGGCTTGGCACCGCGGGTCAGACGGAGAGCGAGCACGCGGCCCGGCCTTCCGACTCGGCGACCGGGGGGAGGTGGACCGTGTTCACCCGGCGGCCGTCCAGGAGCGAGACCGTGCGGTCGGCCAGCGCCGCCGTGTCCGCGTCGTGGGTCGCCAGGACCACGGTGATGCCGTGCGAGCGGGCCGCCGTGGTCAGGGTGCGCAGTACATGGGCCCGGTCCGTGCGGTGCAGCGGGGCCGTCGGCTCGTCCGCGAACAGCACCGTCGGTGCCGGCGCCAACGCCCTGGCGATGCAGACCCGTTGGCGCTCCGCCTGGTGCAGTTCGTGCGGGCGCTTGCGGGTCTTGTCGCCGATGTCGAGGCGCTCCAGCCACTCCAGGGCGGCGGTCTTGGCGCGCCGGCGGCTGGTGCCGCGGAGCATCAGCGGGAGCGCGGCGTTCTCCCAGACGTTGAGCTCGGGGACGAGGACCGGGACCGGGTCGATCCAGCCGAAGCGGTCGCGGCGCAGCCGTTCCCGGGTCATCGGGCCCATCGTGTGGACCGGCACGCTGTTGAACCAGATCTCGCCGCGCTGGGCCGGGACCAGTCCGGACAGACAGTGCAGCAGGGTGGTCTTGCCGCTGCCGCGCGGGCCGCCGACGGCGAGGATCTCGCCCTCCTGGACGCCGAGCGAGACACCGCCGAGGCCCGGTGAGCCGTCCTTGTAGGTGAAGTGCAGGGCGCGCGCCCAGAGAACGTCGTTGTCGGGCGGGGCCTGCATACGCGTACACCTCGTTCTGATCCGTTATCCCTGCAAGTGATCCCCCGTGCGGGGGAACGAAGACAGGGCCGATCGGTCACTGGGCACGCTAGGGAGTCCGCCGTGCGAGGCCGGACAGCACGCGGCCCCGGGCGCCCGTTTCTCACTCGAACGGGCGGCACCGGGGCCGTTGTTGATCATCCAGACGGAAGATCGGTGCGCGAAGGTCAGAGCTTGGTCCACGCCTCCGTCAGCGTCGCGCGCAGGATCTGCTCGATCTCGTCGAACGTCTCCTGGTTGGAGATCAGCGGCGGGGCGAGCTGGACGACCGGGTCGCCGCGGTCGTCGGCACGGCAGTACAGGCCGTTGTCGTACAGCGCCTTGGAGAGGAAGCCGTACAGGACGCGCTCGGTCTCCTCGTCGGTGAAGGACTCCTTGGTCGTCTTGTCCTTGACGAGCTCGATGCCGTAGAAGAACCCGTTGCCGCGGACGTCGCCGACGATCGGCAGGTCGTACAGCTTCTCCAGCGTCGCGCGGAAGGCGCCCTCGTTGTCGAGCACGTGCTGGTTGAGGCCCTCGCGCTCGAACAGGTCGAGGTTGGCGATGGCGACCGCCGCGGAGACCGGGTGGCCGCCGAAGGTGTAGCCGTGCAGGAAGGTGTTGTCGCCCTTGTAGAACGGCTCGGCCAGCCGGTCGGAGATGACGCAGGCGCCGATCGGGGAGTAGCCCGAGGTCATGCCCTTGGCGCAGGTGATCATGTCCGGGATGTAGTCGAACTTGTCACAGGCGAACGTCGTACCGAGGCGGCCGAAGGCACAGATCGTCTCGTCCGAGACGAGCAGCACGTCGTACTGGTCGCAGATCTCGCGCACCCGCTGGAAGTAGCCGGGCGGCGGCGGGAAGCAGCCGCCCGCGTTCTGCACCGGCTCCAGGAAGACCGCGGCGACCGTGTCCGCGCCCTCGAAGAGGATCTCCTGCTCGATCTGGTCGGCGGCCCAGCGGCCGTAGGCCTCGGGGTCGTCGCCGTGGATCGGGGCGCGGTAGATGTTGGTGTTCGGGACCTTGTGCGCGCCCGGGACCAGGGGCTCGAAGGGGGCCTTCAGGGCCGGCAGACCGGTGATGGACAGGGCGCCCTGCGGGGTGCCGTGGTAGGCGACCGCGCGGGAGATGACCTTGTACTTGGTCGGCTTGCCGGTGAGCTTGAAGTACTGCTTGGCGAGCTTCCAGGCGGTCTCGACCGCCTCGCCGCCACCGGTGGTGAAGAAGACCTTGTTGAGGTCGCCCGGCGCCTCGTGCGCGAGACGCTCCGCGAGCTCCACGGCCTTCGGGTGGGCGTAGGACCACACCGGGAAGAACGCGAGCTCCTGCGCCTGCTTGAAGGCGGTCTCGGCGAGTTCGGTGCGGCCGTGGCCGGCCTGGACCACGAACAGGCCCGCGAGACCGTCGAGGTAGCGCTTGCCCTTGTCGTCGTAGATGTAGGTGCCCTCGCCCCGGACGATGGTGGGGACCGGGGAGTTCTCGTACGAGGACATGCGGGTGAAGTGCATCCACAGGTGGTCGTACGCGGTCTGGCTGAGGTCCTTGGAGCTCACGGTTATCGGGTCCTCACGGTTATCGGGTTCCCCACATGTAGGTCTGCTTCTTGAGCTTCAGGTAGACGAAGCTCTCGGTGGAGCGCACGCCGGGGATGGCGCGGATGCGTCGGTTGATGACCTCGAGAAGGTGGTCGTCGTCCTCGCAGACGATCTCCACCATCAGGTCGAAGGAGCCCGCGGTCATCACCACGTACTCGCACTCGGCCATGGAGGTCAGCGCGTCCGCCACGGACTCGACATCGCCCTCGACGTGGATTCCGACCATCGCCTGGCGCCGGAACCCCACGGTGAGGGGGTCCGTGACGGCGACGATCTGCATCACGCCCTGGTCGAGCAGCTTCTGGACGCGCTGGCGCACGGCGGCCTCGGAGAGGCCGACGGCCTTGCCGATGGCGGCGTACGGCCGGCGGCCGTCCTCCTGGAGCTGTTCGATGATGGCGAGGGAGACGGCATCCAGATGAGGAGTGCCGTTCCTGGACTCGCGGGAGTCCCTGTGCTCTGCGCTTCGACTGGCCACGACCTCACTGTGCACGACGTCTCGATGGTTTCGCAAGGTCGCAGCAATGAAATTCGTTGTTTACGGGAGTGAGTACTGCGGATTTCGCAGCCGCGGCGCGATCAGGGGTGTTGAAAACGTGGGTGAGGCGATTAGGGTGGGTGTCTCAACCAATGGACAGTTCGACCCGACACAGGAGGCCGGCAGTGAGCACCGAGCCGCGTGGGCTGCGCACCCTACGGAACTACATCGCTGGCGAGTTCCGGGACGCCGCTGACGGACGCACCACCGAGGTGGTCAACCCCGCGACCGGCGAGGCGTACGCGACCGCGCCGCTGTCCGGAGCGGCGGACGTCGACGCCGCGATGAGCGCGGCCGCCGCCGCCTTCCCCGGCTGGCGCGACACCACCCCCGCCGAGCGCCAGAAGGCCCTGCTGAAGATCGCGGACGCGTTCGAGGAGCGTGCCGAGGAACTGATCGCGGCCGAGGTGGAGAACACCGGCAAGCCGATCGGGCTCACGCGGTCCGAGGAGATCCCGCCGATGGTGGACCAGATCCGGTTCTTCGCCGGTGCGGCCCGCATGCTCGAGGGCCGTTCGGCCGGTGAGTACATGGAGGGGATGACCTCCATCGTCCGCCGTGAGCCGGTCGGCGTCTGCGCACAGGTCGCGCCGTGGAACTACCCGATGATGATGGCCGTGTGGAAGTTCGCGCCGGCGATCGCGGCCGGCAACACGGTCGTGCTGAAGCCGTCGGACACCACGCCGGCCTCGACGGTCCTCATCGCCGAGATCATCGGGTCGATCCTGCCCAAGGGTGTTTTCAACGTCGTCACGGGTGACCGTGACACCGGCCGGCTCATGGTCGAGCACCCGACCCCGGCCATGGCCTCCATCACCGGGTCCGTGCGCGCGGGCATGTCCGTTGCCGAGTCCGCCTCCAAGGACCTCAAGCGGGTCCACCTGGAGCTGGGCGGCAAGGCGCCGGTCGTGGTCTTCGACGACACCGACATCGCCAAGGCCGTCGAGGACATCTCCGTCGCGGGCTTCTTCAACGCCGGGCAGGACTGTACGGCCGCGACGCGCGTGCTCGTACAGGAGGGCATCCACGACGAGTTCGTGCAGGCGCTCGCGAAGGCCGCCGCCGACACGAAGACCGGGCAGCCGGATGACGAGGACGTGCTGTTCGGTCCGCTCAACAACCCGAACCAGCTGAAGCAGGTCTCCGGGTTCGTCGAGCGGCTGCCGGCCCACGCGAAGGTCGAGGCCGGTGGGCACCGGGTCGGGGAGAAGGGGTACTTCTACGCGCCGACCGTCGTGTCCGGGCTCAAGCAGGACGACGAGATCGTGCAGAACGAGGTCTTCGGGCCCGTCATCACCGTCCAGTCCTTCACGGACGAGGACCAGGCCGTCGAGTGGGCCAACGGGGTCGACTACGCGCTCGCTTCGTCGGTGTGGACGAAGGACCATGGGCGGGCCATGCGGATGTCCAAGAAGCTGGACTTCGGGTGTGTGTGGATCAACACGCACATTCCGCTGGTGGCGGAGATGCCGCACGGGGGCTTCAAGAAGTCCGGCTATGGCAAGGATCTGTCGGGGTACGGGTTCGATGACTACACGCGGATCAAGCACGTGATGACTTCGTTGGACGCGTAGTCGTTCGGCTGCGGGTGCGTGGGGGCTTGTCGCGCAGTTCCCCGCGCCCCTAGGTGTCTTACGGCGGCCCTGGGAGGGAAGGAACTCCCCTCCTAGGGCCGCCGTGTTGCCCCCTCCTCAGCGGTCAGGCTTTCTCCATGTGCTTGCGGAGCCCTGGGAGTTCGTCGCCGCCCGGGTGGCCCGGCAGGTTCGGTGGGCGGAGGGTGTCCGGGGTCTTCGGGAGGGTGAGGCCTGCCTCCTTCAGGATGGGGGCGCACTTCTTGAGGGCCTTGCGGTGGGCCTTGCCGAGGACGTCACCCTTTTCGGCCTTCATCCGGACGCGCAGCCGGATGCCCCCGTCCTCGCCCTTGTCCGCGTGGAAGTCGGGGAAGACTGTCTGGCCCTCGGCGCGCATGCACGCGGCGAAGTCGTCGTTGGCCTCGTTGAGGTCGTCCGGGGCGTTCGCGGTGGGCTCGTAACCGATCGCGAGGCCCGGTCGCGCGCGGGGCGGGTCGTCGGTGGAATCGGAGGCGGTGGCCGTCGACGCGCTGACCGTGCCGAGGGTGAGAGCCGTGATCGCGGCCAGGGCGAGGGCGAGCCGCCGTGGTCGGGGGGACGGAGCGGGCATGTGTTCCTCCAGTCGGTGCCGGGAGTTGTTCACGGCCCCCAGACAACCGCCGGCGGGGTTACGGCACGGGAACGGCCGCCCTTACCGCCGTGTAACCCCCGGCCCGCGACACTGACCGCATGCGTGTGCTGGTGGTCGAGGACCACGAAGAGCTCGCCGAGACCGTCGCCGCGGGGCTGCGCCGGGAGGGGATGGCGGTCGACCTCGCCTTCGACGGACCGACCGCGCTGGAGCGCGCCCAGGTCAACGGCTATGACGTCGTCGTGCTCGACCGCGACCTGCCCGGTGTGCACGGGGACCAGGTCTGCCGGACGCTCACCGAGGGCGGCAGCCGGGCGCGGGTGCTGATGCTGACGGCGTCCGGGACGGTGGCCGACCGGGTGTCGGGGTTGGGTCTGGGGGCCGACGACTATCTGCCCAAGCCCTTCGCGTTCACCGAACTCGTCGCCCGCGTACGGGCCGTGGCGCGGCGTGCGCAGCCCGCGCTGCCGCCGGTCCTGGTCCGCGGGGAACTGCGGCTCGACCCGGCCCGGCGTACCGTCACCCGGGCCGGGGGCCAACTGCCGCTCAGCCCCAAGGAGTTCGCGGTGCTCGAACTCCTCATGGCCGCACAGGGCGGGGTCGTCTCCGCGGAGGAGCTGCTCGAACGGGCCTGGGACGAGGCCGCGGACCCCTTCAGTCAGACCGTGAAGGTCACGGTGAGCCGGCTGCGGCGGAAGCTGGGCGAGCCGCCGCTGATCGAGACGGTCGAGCGGGCCGGGTACCGGCTCTGATGCGGCTCCCGACCTGGCGGGTTCGCGGCCCGCACAGCATCCGGTGGCGGCTCACCCTGCTCTACAGCGCGCTGTTCGTCGTCGCCGGAGCGGTGCTGCTGGCCTTCACCTATGTGCTCGTGGCCAACTCCGAGCCGTCCCTCACCGCGGGCTCGCCCCCACGGCTGACCGGGCGGGCCGAGGGCCCGAGCACGCCGGACCCGCCCACGGTCGCCTCGTACGTCCAGCAGCGGCTGTCGGTGCAGCGCTCCGAGCAGCTGCACGAGCTGCTGATCGAGTCGGCCCTGGCGCTGGCGGTGATGACCGTGTTCTCGCTGGCCCTGGGCCGGCTGATGGCCGGGCGGGTCCTGGACCCTCTGCGCACCATGACCGCGGCCACCCGTCGTATCTCCGCCGACAATCTGCACGAGCGGCTCGCCGTGGCCGGACCCGACGACGAGCTGAAGGCGATGGCGGACACCATCGACGCCGTACTCGCGCGACTGGAGGGTGCGTTCGAGGCGCAGAAGGCCTTCGTCGCCAACGCCTCGCACGAGCTGCGCACCCCGCTCACGCTCCAGCAGGCCGTCGTCGACGTGACCCTGGCTGACCCGGGCGCCTCCGTCGAGACGCTGCGGGCGGCGCTGCTTCGGGTGCGGGCGGCGGGGGAGGAGCAGGAGCGGCTGATCGACGCCCTGTTGACCCTCGCCCGTAGTCAACGGGGCTTGGAGCGGCAGGAGTTCGTCGACCTCGCGGCGATCGTCCGGGAGCGGTTGCCGTTGGCGGGGACGGGGGCAGGAGCGGGGATGCGGGTGGAGGCCCGGCTGGAGCCCGCGGCCGTGCTCGGGGATCCGCAGCTCATCGAGCGACTCGTCGTCAACCTCACGGACAACGCCGTACGGCACAACCTGGCGGAGGGCGAGGGGAGTTGGGTGCGGGTGTGGACCGGTGTGGACGTCATGGGCCGACCCGGGCTGCGGATCGAGAACAGCGGGCCGGTCATCCCGGCGGACCAGGCGGCCGGGCTGTTCCAGCCGTTCCGGCGCCTCGGGCCGGAGCGGGTGCGCAAGCGGGACGGGCTCGGGCTCGGCATGTCCATCGTCGCCGCCGTCGTGGCCGCGCACGGTGGCCGGGTGCGGGCCACCACTCGCCCGCAGGGGGGACTGACGGTGGAGGTCGGACTGCCGCCGTCGGCTCCCGCGCTCCCTGGCGGCTGATCGACAGGGTGTCCGTTCCCCGTTCCACGGCTCGACGCAGCGTCGATTGTCCGGCCACAGGTGCGCGCGGCATGCTGCCGGAATGGCCCTCCCACCGCGCAAACCCCGGCTCACCCGCCGCTCCCTGCTGCGCACGCTCGGTGGTGGCGCGGCACTGGGCGCCCTCGCCGGGTGTGGGGTGCCTGCCGCGTATGTGTCCGCCGGTGACCGTGCCGTGCCCGACCGGTCCGCCACCGACAAGCGGCTGGCGTGGGCGAACTGGCCGCTCTACATCGACACGGACGACGACGACTCGACGCAGCGGCCGACGCTGGACGCCTTCGGGAAGCGGTCGGGGATCACCGTCGACTACGTCGAGGAGATCAACGACAACGACGAGTTCTTCGGCAAGATCAGCCCCGCGCTGATGAACCACCAGCAGACCGACCGCGATCTGATCGTCATGAGCGACTGGATGTGCGCCCGGTTCGTCCGGCTCGGCTGGGTCCAGGAGATGGACCGGGCGAGCCAGCCCCACGTCACGCGGTACCTCGACCCGCTGCTGAGGTCGCCCGCCTTCGACCCGGGCCGCACCTTCACGGTGCCGTGGCAGTCGGGCATCACCGGCATCGCGTACGACCACCGCAGGCTGGGCCGCGAGATACGGAGCGTCGACGAGCTCTGGGCGAGCGACCTCAAGGGCCGGGTGACCCTGCTCTCCGGGCTCGACGAGGCGTTCGCGCTGCTCATGCAGGGCAACGGCGTCGACATCGGGAAGTGGGAGGCGGCCGACTTCGACGAGGTCTGCGACCAGGTCGAGCGGCGCGTCCGCGGCGGCCACATCCGCCGCTTCACCGGCAACGACTACACCAAGGACCTCGTCACCGGCGACGTCCTGGCCTGTCAGGCGTACTCCGGCGACGTCATCCAGCTCCAGGCCGACAACCCCGACATCCGCTTCGTCGTCCCCGAGGAGGGCGCCGAGCTGTGGTCGGACTCCCTGATGATCCCCGACCGCGCCCTGCACAAGGCGAATGCCGAGCGGCTGATCGACTACTACTACGAGCCCGAGGTCGCCGCGGAACTCGCCGCATGGGTCAACTACGTCTGCCCGGTCCCGGCGGCCCGGGACATCCTCGCCGGGTCCGACGACAAGGACACCGCGGAACTCGCCGAGAACCCGCTGATCTTCCCCGACGACGAGATGCGTGAACGGCTCGTGATCGCGCGGGACATCACGTCGCAGGAGCGGGTGGGGTTCGCGAAGCGGTGGAACGCCATCGTGGGGTTGTAGGCCGCCCCTCGCGGCTTTGCCATCTCTTTACAACCCCGTCGGTCGCTGCCTCGTCTCTCCGCTCGATCCTCCCGCACCCCGTGGGCGGACCGACGAAAGAGAGCGATTGATGCGCCGAACCGGCCTCAGTGCCCTGGTCCTCGCATGCACCGCCGTACTGGCGGGCGCGATGCCCGCGTTCGCCGACGAGACCGCGACCCCCAGCGCCGTACCCAGCGCCACGACCGCTCCGAGCGCGGCGCCGAGCGGGTCCACCGACCCCAGTACCGAACCGACCGCCGCTCCGACCGAGGCGCCGTCGGACCAGGTCTCCGTCGTGCCCAGCGGGGCGCCCGACACCGGCGTGGCCTCGTCCGGGTCCGGTGGCTCGGGCGTGCTGGTCGGCGGGGGTGCCGCCTCGGCCGTCGTCCTGGGCGGCGGGGCCGTCCTCCTCATGCGACGTCGGCGGGCGACCGGCGCATGAGCCCGCTCTCCAGGCGCGCCTTCACCGCGGCGGCGTTGACCACGCTGCTCGCGGGGTGCGGCGGCCCGGGAGCCACGAGCGGGAAGACCACGACGGAGGGCCGCGCCTCCAGTACGCCGTCGTCCACCGAAGCGGCCACCCCGCGGGGCCGTTCGGCCCCGGTGCGGCTGCGGATACCGGCGATCGGGGTCGACACTCCCGTCATGCGGCTGGGGCTGGCCCCGGACGGCACGGTGCAGGTGCCCCCTGTCACCGCGCACGACCAGGCGGGCTGGTACGAGCACTCGCCGACGCCGGGGCAGACCGGTCCGTCGGTGCTCCTCGGTCATGTCACGGTCGGCTCGTACGGGGACGGGGTCTTCCGGCGGCTGGGGGAACTGCGCCGGGGTGACCGCGTCGAGGCGCGCCTGGAGAACGGCGGCACGGCGGCCTTCGCCGTCACCGAGGTCCGTACGGTCGACAAGGCCGACTTCCCGGCCGGGGCCGTGTACGGGAACGTCGACCGGCCCGAACTGCGTCTCATCACCTGCGGCGGACCCCGGACCGGTGCCGGGTACCGCGACAACGTGATCGTCTTCGCCGCGTCCATCTCAGCAGGAGAACGTTGAAACGGTCCCGAGAGAGGGCGGCGTCCGAGCTGTTCGCCGCCCTCTACCCACGCCTCGCCGGCTGGTGCCGCCGGCTCGTCGACGACGACGAGACGGCCCACGAGATCGCCTCGGAGGCCTTCACCCGGCTGTGGGCACGCTGGACGGCGGTGGAGGAACCGCGCGGGTTCCTGTACGTCACCGCGGCGAACCTCGTCCGTGATCACTGGCGCAAGCTGGAGCGCGAGCGCCGGGCCGTGCGGCGGGCCGGCAACGAGGCCGCGGTGAGCCCGTACAACGAACAGGCCGATCCCGCCGTACGCCTGCTCGTCCAGTCCCTCCCCGAGCGACTGCGCGTCCCGATCCTGCTCCACTACTACGCTGACATGCCGATCCGAGAGGTGTCCGTGCTGACCGGACGCAAGGAAGGAACCGTCAAGGCCGACCTCCACGCGGCCCGCGAACTGCTCCGCGCCCATCTGAGGAGAAGCCTTGATCACGCGCCCTGACGACGACCCGGACCTCGACCCGGACGACCCGCTCACCGTCCTCCTGCGGCCCCCCGCCGACCACCTCGGCCCGCCCGCCGGCCGCTACGAGGTGATCCGCCGCGGCGCGACCCGGCGCAAGCTGCTGCGCGCGGCGGCGGGAACCGCCGTGGTCTGCGGGCTCGCCGCAGCCGTCCTGCTGCCGCTCAGGCTGACGGCGTCCGAGGCCCCCGGGTCCCCGACGGTCCCGCTCGCACCGCCGCCCGCGAGCAGTTCCCCGACCGCGCCGCCCTCGACCCCGCCCCCTTCGGACGGGCAGCCCTCGGCCGTGCCGTCCGCACCGGCGACGTCGGTACCCGTCCGCCCCGACACCCCCTCGGCCTCGCCGTCCACGGCACCCACCACCGCCGCCGAGCCGACGCCGACGGCGCAACCTCCCACGGAGCAGCCGTAGAAGCGACCGCCGAAAGATATTTTGAACATGTTCAATTACAGGCGTACGCTCCTGCCATGAGCGACAGAGCCGCCCTGCTCAAGGGCATTCGCGCCTGGTTGGTCCTGTTCGTCGTGTGTCTCGTGCTCAGCGGCGCCACGGCCTTCCCCCTCGTCCACGAACTGCGCTGGACCGAGGACCTGTTGCGGCACCTGCCCACCCCCGACCCCCTGATGGACTGGATCGTGCGGGTCCGCCAGGGCCTCGACACCGCCGACACCGACCACCCCTTCCTCCTGTACGGCACCGACTGGCTGGCCTTCGCCCACCTCGTCATCGCGGTCGCCTTCTACGGCGCCTACCGCGACCCCGTCCGCAACATCTGGGTCGTCGAGTTCGGGATGATCGCCTGCGCCGGGATCATTCCGCTCGCACTGATCTGCGGGCCGATCCGGGGGATCCCGTTCTGGTGGAGCGTGATCGACATGTCGTTCGGGGTGTTCGGGGTGATCCCCCTGAATGTGGTCCGCCGGAAGATCAAGCGGCTGGAGGCGCTCACCCCGGGCAACGCCTGGGCCGTTCCCGCTACTTGACCGCGGCCATGATGATCCCGGTGACGACCGGGTTCGCGTCCGTGCTCTTCGCGTCGGTGGAGTTGACCGAGTAGGCGAGGGTGCGGCTGAGGTCCTCGGTGGCGGCGATCGCCGAGTTGTAGCCGTACCGGCCGCCGGACTTGACCCAGTAGACGGTCCCCTCGATCTCGAAGCGCTGGAGGCCGCCCGCGCTGTAGCTCGCGCCGGTGATGTCCGTCGGGACGGCGAACACCTCCTTCATCCGCGACTTCGGCACGATCCGCCCCTGGAAGAGCGCGGTGATCAGCCGTTCCAGGTCCGCGGTCGTGGAGATCATGTCCCCGGCCGCGAACCGGTCCGCCTGGTTCCACTCCGTGACGTCCACGAACTCGGTGGTCCCGTCGGCCCGCTCCACCTTCTGGTAGCCGAGGTTGTGCGGGCCGCGAATGCGGGGATCGGTACCCGGGAAGTAGGTGTCCCGCATTCCGGCCGGCGCGAGCACCAGCCGGGTGACCTCGGAGGCGTACGGCCGTCCGGTCACCTTCTCGATCAGCAGCCCGAGGAACGTGTAGTTGATGTTGAGGTAGTGCTGCTGCTTCCCCGGGCAGAACTCCGGCTTCTTCGCGCCCGCCGACGCGGCGACCCGCTGCGGGGTGAGCGTGTCGAAGCGGTGGGCGTACAGCTCCTCGAAGGTGTCGCCGAGGCCGTCGCCGGCCGGGATGCCACTGGTGTGGTCGAGCAGCTGCCGCACGGTGATCGGCCGGAACTGCTTGCCGAGCAGGCCGGGCAGATAGCGCTGGACCGGCCTGTCCAGGTCGATCCGTCCCTCGGCCGCCAGCCGCAGCACGGCCGCCGCCGTCACCACCTTCGTCGTCGACCCGGCCCGGAACCGCGCGTCCGGGTCCGCCGCCCGGCCGTTCGCCAGGTCGTGCACGCCCGCGCTGCCCCGCCAGCTGCCGCCGCACCCGCCGACCCGGACGAGCGCGGCGGTCGCGTCCGCGTTAGGGAGCCCGGTGAGTGCGGCGCTCAGGGCCTTGGCGTCCGGCGCGTTCATGGTGCACTCGGCGGCGGCGGCCGGCGCCGCGGCGAAGGCGGGGGCGGCGAGGGGCCCGGCGGCCAGGGCGAGAGCCAGGGAGAGGGTGACGACGGACGTACGGGTGCGCATCTGATGCTCCAAGCGATCGGTGTGGTGATCATCGTCCGCCGGTACGCGCCCACCGGGATCGTCGGCGAGGAGGGCACCGCACCCTGGCGGAACCCTGAGCAACTTCCCTGCCCGGTAAGGGGATTGTGCGGGCCGGCCCCTAGGGGAGGCCGCGGCGCGCGAAAAACTGTTATCGCGGAAGCCTTCACTCCGTCTCCACCTTGTGATCTCCGGCATAGCCATGACCCCGGGGCCGCCTGAGAGGGTGCGTGCAGAACCGAACCGAGGGACGGAACGACGTGGACACGCGGCAATGGCGCGACACCATCGCGGCCGCGCAGGCCGGTGACCGGCAGGCGCTGGACGACCTGGTCGCGGGCTGGCTGCCGCTGGTCTACAACATCGTCGGCCGCGCCCTGAACGGTCACGCCGACGTCGACGACGTCGTCCAGGAGACCATGCTGCGGGCCGTCGACAACCTCGGTGCGCTGCGCGACCCGGACAGCTTCCGCTCCTGGCTGGTGGCCATCGCCATGCGCCAGATACGGGACCGGGCCCGGCGCCGCACGGCCCCCGCCCCGCTGGCGGAGGCAGCCGCGAGCGACGCCGCCGACTTCGCCGAACTCACCGTTCTCAGGCTCCAGCTGGAGGGGCAGCGGCGCGAGGTCGCGGAGGCGGTGCGCTGGCTCGACGACGAGGACCGGCAGCTGCTGTCGCTGTGGTGGCTGGAGGTCGCGGGCGAGCTGACCCGGCGCGAGCTGGCCGCAGCGGCCGGCATCAGCAGACAGCACGCCGCGGTGCGCGTCCAGCGGCTCAAGGAGCGCGTGGAGACCGCGCGCGGCATCGTGCGGGCCCTCGACGGTGCCTGCCCGGACCTGCGCGAACTGACCGGCCGCTGGAACGGGCGGCCCGACTCCGTCTGGCGCAAGCGGCTGGCACGGCACATCCGGGGCTGCGGCTACTGCGGGGACACCCGCGAGGCCGTCGTACCGGCGGAACGCCTGCTCGTCGGTATCGCCCTCGTCCCGCTCCCCGTCGGCTTCACCCTCTCCCTGGCCTTCGGCGGCAAGACGGCGGCAGCGGCGGCGGGGGCCGCCTCCGTGGGCTGGTCCGCCAAGGCGATGGCCGCGCTCACGCAGCCCTTCGTCGCGGTGACGGCGGGGGCCACGATCGTGGCGGGCGGCGCGTACGTCGTCACGCAGGCCCCGGACAGTCCGCCGCCGCGCGTGGTCGCCAGTCCCACGGCGGCGAGCACGGCCCGCCCACCGGTGAAGACCTCCCCGTCGGCGACCCCGACACCGTCACCGACCCCGTCCCCCACACCGAAGAAGGCCGATCTCTACGGCACGGTCGTCGACGCCGTCGACCGGGCCCCGGCCCCCGACGCCCGGCCCGCCGCCCTGCCGCACCGCCCCGAGTCCGGCATCACCAGCACCTGGGGCGCAAAGGCCGTCATGCAGCACCGGGGCGAGACAGTGACGCTGAGCGGACGGGGATACGTGCTGGTGCGCTGGCAGATCGCCCCGCAGGACCGGCCGGGCGGCCTGACCATGCCCACCTGGACCGGCCTCAAGGGCAGGCTCTTCCATGTCGCCTCGGGCGGCGGCCGCCGCATGGACGACGCCACCGGCCCCGACACCACCGGCATGGGCGGCCCGGACACCGGATACACGGTGCTGCCGGACGGCACCCAGCAGATGTGGCAGAACGAGTACTTCTACCTCGACGGCAGCGTCGACCTGACCGTGAACGAACGCGGCGCCTCCTACGGCCTGACCGTCTTCCCCTCCAGCTGGGAGGCGGCGGACAAGGACGTCAACTACGGCCCCCCGCAAGGCGCGATCCGCTACGGCCTGGTCCGCGACAACGGCAAGGACACGGCGCCGGTACCGCAGTACGTCACCCGGGAGCGCCCCGCCGATCCGGCGACGGTGCCTCAGCGCTCCCGCGTGTAGCGGTCCTGCGCCTCCATCACCTCGTCGCCGTGCTCGAAGGCCCAGGCACCGAAGGCGTCGATCGGTGCGAGCAAGGTCCGCCCCAGCTCGGTGAGTTCGTACGCGGCCCGGGTTCCCCCGGACGCGCGGCGGTGGACCAGCCCGTTGAACTCCAGTCGCCGCAGCGTCTCGGTGAGCACCTTCTGGCTGATGCCGCCGATGCGGACCTGGAGTTCCCCGTGGCGCACGGGACCGTCCCGCAGCGCCCAGAGCACCACGGCGTTCCAGGTGTTGGAGAGGAGGTCGAAGGCGAGGCGGGCGCGGCAGTCGGCGAGGTACGTCACGTACCGAATGGTGCCCGAGCGGCTTCCTACAGTCCTGAACATGCGGATAGGGATTCTCGGTACGGGCGGAATGGCGGACGCGCTGGGCACGCGGTGGCGGCGCGCGGGACACGAGGTGGTGGCCGGGAGCCGGTCACGGGGAGGGGTGCGGGAGGCGGCCGGGTCCGGGACGGACGCGGTGCTGCTCGCGGTGCCCTACGAGGCGGCGGTGGAGGTGGTCGCGGGGCTGGAGGAGGTGCTGCGTGGACGGGTGCTGATCGACTGCACCAACCCGGTGGGCCACCCCGGCTTCCGGCTGCTCACGGCGGGCGGCCCGTCGGCCGCCGAACGGATCGCGGCCGCCGCACCCGCCTCCCGGGTGGTCAAGGCCTTCAACCTCTGCCACGAGGACGTCTGGCGCCTGACCCCGCCGGTCTTCGACGGCCGCCCGCTGGCCGTGCCGCTGTGCGGGGACGACGAGGAGGCCCTGGAGGTCGTACGACGACTCGTGCGCGACCTCGGCTGTGAGCCCCTGAACGCCGGGGGGCTGCAACGGGCCGGACTGCTGGAGGCGACGGCGGCGCTGCTGATCGGCCTGTGGGTGGGGGAGGGGGCGGACGCGCAGGCCATCGCGCCCCCGCTTCCGTGGGCCGAGCCCGCGGTTTAGTCCTCGGCTCAGTCCTCGTCGCGCAGGGCGCAGAGGGCGTCGACGCGGTTCGTGGTGATCGAGTCGACGCCCGCCGCGATGAGACGGCGCATCGAGCGGACCGTGTCGGGGGTCCAGACGGAGACGAGGTAGCCGTCGCGGTGGACGCGCTCGGCGAGGGCCTTGTCGACCAGCCCGAAGCGGTAGTTCAGCCAGCGCGGGCGCACCGCCGCCAGCAGCGCGGGGCGCGGCGGGGCCAGCGAGGTCCAGGTCAGGGCGATCTCGGCGGCCGGGTCGGCGGCGCGTACGGCGAGCATGGCGGGGGCGCCCGCGCAGTAGTACACGCGGTCCTCGGCGCCGCTCTCCCGTACGGCGTCGACGACCCGGCGGGCGGCCCGCACGTCCGGCGCGCCCGGCAGGTCGAGCATCAGCCGGGCCCCTTCGGCCACCGCCAGCGCCTCGGCCAGCGTCGGCACCCTGCCGTCCGAGAGGCCGCGGACCTCGTCCGACGACAGGGACGAGAGCGGCCGGTCGTGGTCCCACAGCCGCTTCAGCGTGTGGTCGTGCAGCAGCACGGGGACCCCGTCCCGGGTGAGGCGTACGTCGATCTCGACGGCGTCCGCGCCCAGTGCGAGCGCGGCACGCAGGGAGTCGAGCGTGTTCTCACGGACGCGGTAGGGGTCGCCCCGATGGGCCACTGCGGTCAGCTTCTGCATGGGCCCATTGTGCTGGTGGCGGGTACCGGTTCGCGGTGGGGTCAGGGCGCGAGCCACGCCGTGGTGTACGCGTCGATCTCGTCCTTGATCCGGGCCTTGCCGGGCTCGTCGAGGAAGGACGCCTCGACCGCGTTCTTGGCGAGGTCGGCCAGGCCGCGCTCGTCGAGCTCGAGGAGCCGGGCGGCGACGGCGTACTCGTTGTTCAGGTCGGTGCCGAACATGGGCGGGTCGTCGGAGTTGATGGTGACCAGGACGCCCGCCTTCACGAACTCCTTGATCGGGTGCTCGTCGAGGTGGCGCACCGCGCGCGTGGCGATGTTGGAGGTCGGGCACACCTCCAGGGGGATCCGCTCCTGGGCGAGGTGCGCGAGCAGCTTCTCGTCCTGCGCCGAGCTCGTGCCGTGTCCGATGCGCTCGGCGCGCAGGTGGGTCAGCGCGTCCCAGACCGTCTCCGGGCCGGTCGTCTCACCGGCGTGCGGCACCGAGTGCAGGCCGGCCGCGATCGCGCGGTCGAAGTGCGGCTTGAACTGCGGCCGCGGTACGCCGATCTCGGGACCGCCGAGCCCGAAGGAGACGAGGCCCTCGGGGCGCAGGCGGTCGTCGGTGGCGAGCCGCACGGTCTCCTCCGCGGCCTCCAGGCCCGCCTCGCCGGGGATGTCGAAGCACCAGCGCAGCACGGTCCCGAACTCGGCCTCCGCCGCCTTGCGGGCGTCCTCGATCGCGTCCATGAAGGCGCGCTCGTCGATACCGCGGCGGGTCGAGGAGAACGGGGTGATGGTCAGCTCGGCGTAGCGCACCTGCTGCCGGGCCAGGTCACGGGCCACCTCGTACGTCAGCAGACGTACGTCCTCCGGCGTGCGGATCAGGTCGACGACGGACAGGTACACCTCGACGAAGTGGGCGAAGTCCGTGAAGGTGAAGTAGTCGGCCAGGGCCTCGGGGTCGGTCGGGACCTTGGAGTCGGCGTGGCGGGCGGCCAGTTCGGAGACGATCCGGGGGGAGGCGGAGCCCACGTGGTGGACGTGCAGTTCGGCCTTGGGCAGCGAGGCGATGAAGGCGTGCAGGTCGCGCGGGACGCTGGGCTCGATGAGGTGCTCGGTCAAGGTTCCTCCCCGGAACGGCGCCCTCGGCCGGCGTGCGGCGGGCGCGGGTGATCGGCTGATCGATGACTCGGGGATCATCGTAGGCCGCCTGCTTGTCGGGGCGGGACCTGGTCGTAGCATGACGGGGCACACGGCAGAGGGGGGTCCGGGCATGTCCGACGAGGCGCGGCCGCCGGAGGACGAGACACCGCGGCCGACTACGCCGTCGGCTCCGAAGGTGGGGCTGGACAAGGGCGACGCGTCAGGGGAGCGGGGGCCCTGGGCGTCCCCGGCGAGCGACGGGACGGCCGAGCCGACCGCTACCGCGGAGGAGGTGCCGCTCGCGCCGTCGGGAGACACGACGTTCGGGGCGACCGGTGGTGCGGTCGGTGGGGTGGCCGGTGCGGAACCGACCGCCGAGAACCCGACCGCCGAGAGGCCGACTCCGTCCTCCGGGCACGCGCCCGCCTCGTCGTCCGGCGATGTGTCCGCGTCCCCCTTCACCCCGATCGGGGGCGCCCACGCCTGGCCGCCCCCTTCCGCCCACGACCAGCGGACGGTCACCTCGATGCCGGGAGCGGACGGCACGGCCGCCACGCCCCCCGCGCAGCCCTGGACCAACCCTTTCGCCCCGCCAGGGCATACCACCCCCGCCACCCCGTTCGCGCCGCCGCCGAACCCGTTCGCGGCCCCGGCCGGTCCCGCCCCCTACGCCCAGGACAGTCATGTCCCGCCGCCGCCCATCGCCCCCGACGGTCCGGGGCAGGTGCCCTACGGCTATCCGGGCGGTGGGTACGGCCACCCGGGCGCCGCACCGCAGGGCTACTACGGCTGGCCCGGCATGCAGCCCCTGCCCAGCAACGGCATGGGCACCGCCGGGCTCGTGCTCGGCATTCTCTCGGCCCTCGTGTTCTGCCTCTGGCCGCTGGCGATCGTCCTCGGCGTTCTCGGCGTGATCTTCGGTGCGATCGGTCGCGGCAAGGCCCGCAGGGGAGTGGCCACCAACCCCGGTCAGGCCCTGGCCGGGATCATCTGCGGGGCCGCGGGCATCGCACTGGGCATCGGCATGGTCGTACTGCTGGTGGTGACGTAGGGGCAGGGGGTCGTGCCGCAGCGCGGGCGCGACCGGCCCGCGCGTCCACTGACGCGAACCCCAGCGGATTCGGCCCCCGCCACGGCTCCGGCTGACACCACGAGCCCGATCCCTTGCAGGCCTCACCGGCCGCAGATGCCCGACCTGGTCCGCTTCGGCGCCGCCCGCCCCCGCCCGCACCCGATCCCGCGTCTCCGCCAACGCGCCCCCGCGGATGCGCCCCCGCCACAGCCGCGAGCCCGGTCCTCCGCGGGCCCCACCATCCCCCGCCGATCTCACCCCCCGCAGGCACCCCAACCCCGTTCCGCCTAAGCGCCGCCGGTACCCCGCAACCGATCCCGCGCCTCCATCAGCGCGAACCCCAGCAGATTCGGCCCCCGCCAGCGCTCCGGATCCAGCGCGCCCTCGTCCGTGGCCGCGAGTCCGATCCCCCACACGCGGTCCACCGGGCTGGCCTCCACCAGTACCCGCTCCCCGGTGCCCAGGAGGAACGACCGCAGCGCGTCGTCCGCGTCGAACTTGTGCACGCTGCCCTCGACGACGATCGCGAAGCGCTCGCGCTCCCAGGCAGCCTCGTCGAAGCCCCGGACCAGGCGCCCTTCCCTCTTCGCGACCGAGGGATGGTCCGCGGCCAGCACCCGCCGTTCCGCCTCCGTGTCGCCGAACAGCCGCGCCTTGCCCGCCATCATCCAGTGCTCGGCGGTCGCATAGGTCACTCCGTCCACCACGAACGGTGACGGCCACCACTGGCTCAGACAGCTCGCCCCGATCCGGCCGTCCGGCAGCGGACGGTGTCCCCAGAAGTGGAGGTACTTGACCCTCGCCCCCGCCCGGACCGCCCTGACCAGGGTGTCCCGAGAATCGATCTTCGTCATGCATGCGAGTCTGGCAGGCACCACTGACACTCCGTCCTGGCTTTTCCAGGCCGGCTCGACACCTGGTCGACAGATTTCGTCGCGTAACTAAAAGGCAACAACGGAATCCCTTGTCGGACGCCACTTGCTCTGTCAGGATCGGCACTCAAATCGAGCTGGAGCTACGCCCCGCCTACGGGAACGTGGGCCGGCGGCGGAGGAGAGCGACATGCACAACCCGGGCAACGCCACCCCGGACCGGTTCCCCGCGCAGGAGCGCTTCGCGGACGGTGCGCAGTACATCGCGGGCCGTCTCACCAAGGGCACCTCAGGACGGACACACGCGGTCGTCGACCCCGCGACCGGCGAGGAGGTCTACACCTACGAACTGGCGAGCACCGCCGACGTGGACGCGGCCGTCGCCGCCGCGCGCGAGGCCTTCCCGGCCTGGGCCGCCACGACGCCCGGCGAGCGCTCGGACGCGCTGCACCGCTTCGCCGCCGTGCTCGCCGACCGTGCCGAGGATTTCGCCCGCGCCGAGTCCCTCCAGTGCGGCAAGCCGCTGAAGCTGACGCGTGAGTTCGACGTGCCGGGGACCATCGACAACACCGCCTTCTTCGCGGGCGCGGCCCGGCATCTGCAGGGGCAGTCGGCCGGTGAGTACTCCGGCGACCACACCTCGTACGTCCGCCGTGAGCCCATCGGTGTCGTCGGCTCCATCGCGCCCTGGAACTACCCGCTGCAGATGGCCGCCTGGAAGGTCCTCCCGGCGATCGCCGCGGGCAACACGATCGTGCTCAAGCCCGCCGAGCTCACCCCCCTGACCTCGCTGCTCTTCGCGCAGGCCGCCACCGACGCCGGGATCCCCGACGGTGTCATCAACATCGTCTCCGGGACCGGGAAGGAGGCGGGCGAGCATCTGGTCGGGCACCCCGACGTCGCCATGACCTCCTTCACCGGGTCCACCGCCGTCGGCAAGCGGGTCGCCGAGATCGCCACCGCCACCGTCAAGCGCATCCACCTGGAGCTCGGCGGCAAGGCGCCCTTCGTGGTCTTCGACGACGCCGACCTGGACGCCGCCGTCAACGGCGCCGTCGCGGGCTCGCTCATCAACACCGGCCAGGACTGCACCGCCGCCACGCGCGCGTACGTGCAACGTCCGCTCTACGAGGCGTTCGTGGAGCGGACGGCCGAGCTCATGGCCCAGGTCCGGCTCGGTGACCCCTTCGCCCCCGGTACCGATCTCGGCCCGCTCATCTCGCACGTCCAGCGGGACCGGGTCGCCGCCTTCGTCGACCGTGCGCGTGGCTACGCGCGCGTGGTGACCGGCGGGGAGGCTCCTCAGGGAGCTCTCAAGAACGGCGCGTACTATCGCCCCACCCTGGTCGCCGACGCCGCCCAGGACAGCGAGATCGTCCAGTCCGAGCTCTTCGGACCCGTCCTCGTGGTGCTGCCCTTCGACAGTGACGACGAGGGGATCCGGCTCGCCAACGACACCCCGTACGGACTCGCCGCCTCCGCCTGGAGCCGCGACGTCTACCGGGCGAACCGCGCCACCCGCGAGATCAAGGCGGGCTGTGTGTGGGTCAACGACCACATCCCGATCATCAGCGAGATGCCCCATGGCGGGTACAAGGCGTCCGGCTTCGGCAAGGACATGTCCTCGTACTCGTTCGAGGAGTACACCCAGATCAAGCACGTCATGTTCGACAACACGGCGGTCGTCAGGAAGGACTGGCACCGCACGATCTTCGGGGACCGATAGCCGTAACCAGGCCGCCCGACCCGCGGCCGATCCTCCCGAAAGGGCACCACGCGCATGGAGCAGTACGAGCCCGACCGCCTGAGCCCGGCCCAAGTGGCCGCCATGCGGCGCAGCTTCCAGAGCGGCCGGGCCGCCATGACCCGGCGGTCGCTGTTGCGCGCCTCCGCGGGCGGCGCACTCGCGGTCGGCGGCCTCGGAGCGCTGACCGGCTGCGGGATCCCCGCGGCGGGCAACACCAAGGGCGGAGTCTCCGCGGAGGACCACTCGGCGAAGGAGAAGATCGTCAACTTCTCCAACTGGACCGAGTACATCGACGTGGACGAGAGCGAGAAGCACCACCCCACGCTCGACCAGTTCAAGCAGCGGACCGGCATCACGGTCAAGTACACCGAGGACATCAACGACAACGTCGAGTTCTTCGGCAAGATCAAGCCGCAGCTCGCCGCCGGCCAGGACACCGGCCGCGACATCATCGTCCTCACCGACTGGCTCGCGGCCCGGCTGATCCGCCTCGGGTGGGTCCAGAAACTGGACCCGTCGAACCTGCCCCATGCGTACACCAACCTGTCGGCGCAGTTCCGCGACCCCGACTGGGACCCCGGCCGTGCCCACTCGTACGTGTGGCAGGGCATCTCGACCGTCATCGCGTACAACAAGAAGGCCCTCGACGGCGTCGAGGTGAAGTCCCTCTCCGACCTGCTCGACAACCCCAAGCTCAAGGGCAAGGTCGGCTTCCTGTCGGAGATGCGCGACAGCATCGGCATGACCCTGCTCGACATGGGCAAGGACCCGGGGAACTTCACCGCCGACGACTACGACGCGGCCGTCGCCCGCATCCAGAAGGCCGTCGACAAGGGCCAGATCCGCCGCTTCACCGGCAACGACTACACCTCCGACCTGAGCAGCGGCGACTTCGCCGCCTGTATCGCCTGGGCCGGTGACGTCGTCCAGCTGAAGGCGGACAGCCCGGACATCGACTTCCTGATCCCGGACAGCGGGTACATCACGTCGACCGACAACTTCCTGATCCCCAACAAGGCCCGTCACAAGACGAACGCCGAGCGGCTCATCGACTACTACTACGAGCCGAAGCCGGCCGCCGAGCTCGCCGCGTACATCAACTACGTGACGCCCGTCGACGGGGTGAAGGCCGAGCTGGAGAAGCTCGACCCGGATGCGGCGAACAACCCGCTGATCATCCCGGACAAGGCCATGGCCGCGAAGTCCCACGCCTTCCGCTCGCTGAGCTCGAAGGAAGAGACCGAGTTCGAAGAGAAGTTCGCGAAGCTGACTGGGGCGTGACCACCGTGACGAACAAGACAGACAACACCGGCGACGTCCGCCTTTCGGGCATCAGCAAGACGTACGACAACGGCTTCACCGCCGTGAAGCCGCTGGACCTGACCGTGCCGCAGGGCTCCTTCTTCGCCCTGCTCGGCGCCTCCGGCTGCGGCAAGACCACCACCCTGCGGATGATCGCGGGGCTGGAGGAGCCCACCACGGGCACCGTCTCGCTCGGCGAGCAGGACGTCACCGACCTGCCGCCCTACAAGCGGCCCGTGAACACCGTCTTCCAGTCCTACGCCCTCTTCCCGCACCTCGACATCTTCGAGAACGTCGCCTTCGGCCTGCGCCGGCGTGGCATCAAGTCGGTGAAGAAGCAGGTCGAGGACATGCTGGAGCTCGTCCAGCTCGGCGAGCAGGCCCGCAAGAAGCCGCACCAGCTCTCCGGCGGCCAGCAGCAGCGGGTCGCCGTGGCCCGCGCGCTGATCAACACCCCCAAGGTGCTCCTCCTCGACGAGCCCCTCGGCGCCCTCGACCTCAAGCTGCGCCGCCAGATGCAGCTGGAGCTCAAGCGCATCCAGACCGAGGTCGGCATCACCTTCATCCACGTCACGCACGACCAGGAGGAGGCCATGACCATGGCCGACACGGTCGCCGTGATGAACGCGGGCCGCGTCGAGCAGCTCGGCTCGCCGACCGACCTGTACGAGAACCCCAACACCACGTTCGTCGCCAACTTCCTCGGCACGTCGAACCTGATCGAGGCGGAGGTCGACTCCAGGAGCGGCGACGACATCGTCCTGAAGGCCGGCGGCGGCAAGCTCGTCCTGCCCGAGTCGCGGTGCTCGGCGCCCACACAGACCGGCGGCAAGGTGCTGGTCGGCGTCCGCCCGGAGAAGATCTCCCTCACCCACGCCGACGACGCCGGCGAGATCCCCGAGGGCCGCAACCGCATCACCGGCAAGATCGCCAACGGCAGCTTCATCGGCGTCTCCACGCAGTACGTCATCGACAGCGCGGTCTGCCCCGAGTTCGAGGTCTACGTCCAGAACATCGAGCGGGACCCCCGGCTCGTGCCCGGCGCCGACGTCGTCCTGCACTGGAGCCCGGCCCACACCTTCGGGTTCGACGCCGCGCAGGACATCGACGCCGGCCTCGACGAAGTGGCGGCGGTCTGATGGCGACCCTCACCGAGGCGCCGCCGCCTCTCTCCCCGACCGCGCCCGAGAAGAAGCCCCCGCGCAGACGCGGCCGGCTCGTGCCGTACTGGCTGCTGCTCCCCGGCATCCTGTGGCTGCTGGTCTTCTTCGCGCTGCCGATGGTCTACCAGGCCTCCACGTCCGTGCAGACGGGCTCCCTGGAGGAGGGCTACAAGGTCACCTGGCACTTCGCCACATACTGGGACGCGCTGTCCGAGTACTGGCCGCAGTATCTGCGCTCGATCCTGTACGCGGGCTCGGCGACGATCCTGTGCCTGATCCTCGGCTACCCGCTGGCCTACCTGATCGCCTTCCGCGCGGGCCGCTGGCGGAACCTGATCATGATCCTGGTGATCGCGCCGTTCTTCACCAGCTTCCTGATCCGCACCCTCGCCTGGAAGACGATCCTCGCGGACGGCGGCCCGGTCGTCGGCGCCCTCAACACCCTGCACGTCCTGGACGTCACCAGCTGGCTCGGCTGGACCTCCGGCGACCGGGTGCTGGCCACACCGCTGGCGGTGGTGTGCGGTCTGACGTACAACTTCCTGCCGTTCATGATCCTTCCGCTCTACACCTCACTGGAGCGCATCGACACCCGCCTCCACGAGGCCGCGGGCGACCTGTACGCCAAGCCGGTCACGACCTTCCGGAAGGTCACCTTCCCGCTGTCGATGCCGGGTGTCGTCTCCGGCACGCTGCTGACCTTCATCCCGGCCGCCGGCGACTACGTCAACGCGGACCTGCTCGGCTCGACGGACACCCGCATGGTCGGAAACGTCATCCAGTCCCAGTTCCTGCGGATCCTGGACTATCCGACGGCCGCGGCACTCTCCTTCATCCTGATGGCCGCCATCCTCGTCATGGTCACGGTCTACATCCGCAGGTCCGGAACGGAGGATCTGGTTTAAATGGCCTTCGTCAACTGGCTCAAGCGCAAATTCGTCGTCATCGCGGGACTGCTGACACTCGGATATCTCCTGCTGCCGAACGTCGTCGTGACGGTGTTCTCCTTCAACAATCCGAAGGGGCGCTTCAACTACGAATGGCAGCAGTTCTCCCTGGACGCCTGGAAAGACCCGTGCGGTGTCGCCGACATGTGCGGCTCACTGTCGATCAGTCTCCAGATCGCGTTCTGGGCGACGATCGGCGCCACCGTCCTCGGCACGCTGATCGCCTTCGCGCTGGTCCGCTACCGCTTCCGTGCCCGCGGCGCCGTGAACTCGCTGATCTTCCTGCCGATGGCGATGCCCGAGGTCGTCATGGCCGCCTCGCTGCTCACCCTGTTCCTCAACATGGGCGCGCAGCTGGGCTTCTGGACGATCCTCATCGCCCACATCATGTTCTGCCTCAGCTTCGTCGTCACCGCCGTCAAGGCGCGCGTGATGTCGATGGACCCGAGGCTGGAGCAGGCCGCCCAGGACCTCTACGCCGGCCCGTTCCAGACCTTCATCAGGGTCACCCTGCCGATCGCCGCCCCCGGCATCGCGGCGGGCGCGCTGCTCGCCTTCGCGCTTTCCTTCGACGATTTCATCATCACCAATTTCAACGCGGGTTCGACCGTCACCTTCCCCATGTTCGTCTGGGGTTCGGCACAGCGCGGCACACCCGTTCAGATCAATGTGATCGGTACGGCCATGTTCCTGGTCGCCGTACTGCTCGTTCTGGCCTCCATGGTCATCAGTAATCGCCGTAACAAGCAAAAGGCATAACCGAAAAACCCTTGTAGGGAGTTGAAATCATGGCCCCAAGCGCCATGAGTCGTGGCAGTGAATGGACGAAATCCCTTTCCGACGCCCAGCCGGTCCCGTACTGGCTGGACGACCCCGGCAAGCCGCACCCCGAGCCCGCCCTCACCGGCGCCGAGACCTGCGACCTGCTGGTCGTCGGCGGTGGTTACAGCGGACTGTGGACCGCGCTCCTCGCCAAGGAGCGCGACCCGCAGCGGGACGTGGTCCTGCTGGAGGGCCGTGAGGTGGGCTGGGCAGCCTCGGGCCGCAACGGCGGTTTCTGCGCCGCCTCCCTCACCCACGGTCTGGGCAACGGGCTGACCCGCTGGCCGGACGAGATCCACCGGCTGGAGGAGCTGGGCGCCCGCAATCTCGACGAGATCGAGAAGGCGGTCGCCCGCTACTCCCTCGACTGCGACTTCGAGCGCACCGGCGAGATCGACGTCGCGACCGAGACGTACCAGGCGTGGGAACTGCGCGACTGGTACGAGGAGATGGAGCGCGCGGGCCTCGCCGAGGGCGTGGAGTTCCTGGACGCCGAGGCGGTACGGGAACAAGTCGACTCACCGACATTCCAGGCGGGCCTGTACGACCGTCGGGGCGTCGCCATGGTCAACCCGGCGAAGCTCGCCTGGGGCCTGAAGCGGGCCTGCGTGCGACTCGGCGTCCGCGTCCACGAGCACACCCCCGCCCTGACGCTGAAGCCGTACGGCGCCGGGATGGCCGTACGCACCCCCTACGGCTCGGTCCGCGCCCGCAAGGTCGCGCTCGGCACCAACATCTTCCCGAACCTGGTCAAGCGCGTCCGGTCGTACACCGTCCCGGTCTACGACTACGCGCTGATGACCGAGCCGCTGAGCGGCGAGCAGCTCGCGGCGATCGGCTGGAAGAACCGCCAGGGCCTCGGCGACAGCGCCAACCAGTTCCACTACTTCCGGCTGTCCGCCGACAACCGCATCCTGTGGGGCGGCTACGACGCGGTCCACCACTACGGCGGCCGGGTGCGCGCCGAGTACGACGACCGCCCGGAGACGTACGCCAAGCTCGCCGAGCACTTCTTCACCTGCTTCCCGCAGCTCGAAGGCGTCCGCTTCACGCACGCGTGGGGCGGCGCGATCGACACCTGCTCACGCTTCTCGGCGTTCTTCGGCACCGCGCACCGCGGCAACGTGGCCTACGCGGCCGGCTACACGGGACTCGGCGTCGGCGCGACCCGGTTCGGCGCGGACGTGATGCTGGACCTGCTGGACGGCGAGACCACGGAGCGGACCTCGCTGGAGATGGTCCGCAAGAAGCCGCTGCCGTTCCCGCCCGAGCCCTTCGCGTGGACCGGCATCGCCCTGACCAAGTGGTCGCTGGCACGGGCGGACGCGCACGGCGGGCGGCGCAATCTGTGGCTGAAGACGATGGACAGACTGGGACTCGGCTTCGACAGCTGATCACTCGGAGGCCCGGCCTGACGCTGACAGGCGGCGTACAGCGTGACCCGGCGTCGACCCGCCCGCCCTTCCCGCCCCCATGTGATCCGGTTCACTCCAATGGGGTTGTGGAACCCGCGTAATGCACGCCCGGGACCTCCCTCTCCCTCGTGGACGCGAGCCGCGTCCACGGAGGAACAGGGAGGTCTTCTCATGACTGGGGCGAAGACGGCGGTCGAGTGGCTGGCATCGGTGGCACCGGATCCCGAAGCCTGCCGCTGGGAGTGGGAGCGCAATCCCCTCGGGGTCGCGCTGCTCCCCGCCGGCAAGGCCTGGGACGTGCTCATCCTGCCGGGCGAGCTCGGTTATCCCACGCTCGACGTCCTCACCCGCATCATCGACCAGCTCGGCCCGGTGCTGGTCGACTTCGGCGACGCCCGGATGGGCTTCCTCGTGCCGCCCGGTACGGCCGCACGCTGGGTCGGCACGGGCATCCGCACGGCCGGCGTCGGCACCTGGATCGTGGTGCCGTACCCGGGCCGCTCCACCGGCGGCGTCCGCTGGCTGGTCCCCCCGGACGGTTCCGGCACCCTCACCGACCCGGCACTCCTCGAACTGGCGATGCACGAGGCGGCGGCGGGTCTGGCCACGGAGGGGGACGGGTAGCCGACCGCGGGAGGTCTTGACCGCTGAGTCGGTCGGGACCGGATAGGGCGCGTTCCACCCCTCCCATTCCCCCAGTTCCGGAGGCTTGTGGATCGCTCAGACCTCTCGTCGGCCGCCCGTGCGGCCGACGCGGTCGCGGCAAGCGAAACGTCGAGGCGGGATGAGACGACTGAACCTGCAACGGGGTGGCCGGGTTCGCGGCATGCCACGTTTCCGGATGTACCCGACACTCGCGCAGGAGCGGCAGATGCTGCCGCATTGCGCGCGTGCCCGGTACGTGTGGAACCTGGCGGCCGAGCGGCGAAGACGTTCCGAGTCACCAACTCAACGGGGACCGGTACGGGAGCCGGGAGTTCCGGCGGACGCTCGACGGTTGCTTCGGCTGACCGCCAGGACGTAAGCGGTGAGCAGGACGGTGGAGAGGCACCAGCTCGCCACGACGTCCAGTGGCCAGTGGTAGCCACGGCGGACCAGGCCGTAGGAGACGCCGAGGACGAGGACGCCGTACGTGAACACGATCGTGCGGCGGAGCCATCCGGTGCGCAGCCAGGGGAGGAGGAGCAGGGTCGCGGCACCGTAGGCGACGGCCGCTGTGGCCGTGTGGCCGGACGGGTAGTAGCCGGTGGCCGGAGGGACGACCGGGGTGCCCGGGCGGTCGGTCAGTTCCTTGATCGGGATGATGAGGGCGGGGACCAGGGCCATCAGCAGCGCGGCGCCGGCGGACGGCTGCCACCAGTGGTCTGTGCCGGCGCGGCGGGCCCGCCAGGCCGCGTGTCCGAGCGCCAGGGCCAGGACCGGGACGGCGACCTGGACATTGCCGAGGTCGGCGAGGAGTTCCGAGGCGCGGTCGGGGTGGACCAGGGCGCGGCTGACGCGTTCGTCCAGGCGCACCAAAGGGCCGTCCTCGACGATCTGCCAGGTGATCAGCGCGAAGAGGACGGCCGGAAGGCCGAGAAGAAGGAAGGTGGAGAAGGAGGTCGGCCACCCCGGAACAGGGGGGGTGGTTCCGGGGTGGCCGTCCGGACCGGATCGTCGCGCGCCCCGGGGGGTTTGGGGCGGGCGACCGTCCGATCGGTGAGGAGATCCGGAGCCGGAGGCTCCGGTTGTGTGCGCGAGGGCACGACCAGGTCGAAGCTGGGGAGGCCCCGGCCTGATGTCGCCCACAGTCCCCTGTGGGCGGGGTGTATCTCTCATCTGGGTAGAACCTACGACAGCCGATGGGGCTGCGACAGCTGGAATCGCGTCCTGACAGAGACCCCGCACACGTTCTTCACACGCTCTGACGGCGGCCGCCCCAGACCCGGAATCCGCTGTGGATCCGGGGCTGGGGCGGGTGCGACGGGTGTGACCTGGGCCGGGGTGTGCCCCGTGTTCCTCCTGGGGCGTCAGACGCGTGCGAAGGCCTGCTCGATGATGTCGAGGCCCTCGTTGAGCAGGTCCTCGCCGATGACCAGCGGCGGCAGGAAACGCAGCACATTGCCGTAGGTGCCACAGGTCAGGACCAGCAGGCCCTCCTGGTGACAGGCCTTGGCGAGGGCGGCGGTCGCCTCCGCGTTGGGCTCCTTGGTGGCGCGGTCCTTGACGAGCTCGATGGCGATCATCGCGCCACGGCCGCGGACGTCGCCGATGATGTCGAACTTCTCGGCCATCGCGGTGAGCCGGGCCTTCATCGTGGCCTCGATGTTCTTCGCCCTGGCGTTGAGGTCGAGCTCCTTCATCGTCTCGATCGAGCCGAGCGCACCGGCACACGCGACCGGGTTGCCGCCGTAGGTACCGCCCAGGCCACCCGCGTGCGCGGCGTCCATGATCTCGGCGCGGCCGGTGACGGCGGCGAGCGGCAGACCGCCCGCGATGCCCTTGGCGGTGGTGATCAGGTCCGGGACGATGCCCTCGTCCTCGCACGCGAACCACTGGCCGGTACGGCAGAAGCCGGACTGGATCTCGTCCGCGACGAAGACGATGCCGTTGTCCTTCGCGAACTGGCTGAGCGCCGGCAGGAAGCCCTTGGCCGGCTCGATGAAGCCGCCCTCGCCGAGCACCGGCTCGATGATGATCGCGGCGACGTTGTCCGGGCCGACCTGCTTGGTGATCTGGTCGATGGCCTGCGCGGCGGCCTCGGGACCGGCGTTGTCCGGACCGGTCGGCCAGCGGTAGCCGTAGGCGACCGGGACCCGGTAGACCTCGGGCGCGAAGGGGCCGAAGCCGTGCTTGTACGGCATGTTCTTCGCGGTCAGCGCCATCGTCAGGTTCGTACGGCCGTGGTAGCCGTGGTCGAAGACGACGACGGCCTGGCGCTTGGTGTAGGCGCGGGCGATCTTGACGGCGTTCTCGACGGCCTCGGCACCGCTGTTGAACAGCGCGGACTTCTTGGCGTGGTCACCCGGCGTGAGCTCGGCGAGGGCCTCGGCGACCTCGACGTACCCCTCGTACGGCGTGACCATGAAACAGGTGTGCGTGAAGTCGGCGAGCTGGGCGGAGGCCCGGCGTACGACGGCCTCGGCGGAGGCGCCGACGCTCGTCACGGCGATGCCGGAACCGAAGTCGATCAGGCGGTTGCCGTCGACGTCCTCGATGATGCCGCCGCCCGCCCGCGCGGTGAACACGGGCAGCACCGAGCCGACACCCTGCGCGACCGCGGCGACGCGGCGGGCCTGCAGCTCCTGCGACTTCGGGCCGGGGATGGCGGTGACGATCCGGCGCTCCTGCGGAAGTGCGCTCATGAGGGGCTCCTGGGGTGTTGCGAACGGGGTCTTTGCGGACGCTTCTCTTCTTTTCTCGCAGGCTAGGACGGAGGACGGGGGGTGGGCATGCTCCATGTGGGCGTTGTCGGGGGTGCGGGTTTGTCCGTCGTGGACATAGCGACGCGGACCGGCTCGCTACCGGCGGGGCCGCGGACGATCCGGACGGCGACCGTCCGCTCCATGGAAGTCGGCCGCGTAAGCGGTGAACTCCCCTTGCGGGGGCGTTAGATTGACGGCTGATGGTGGACGGAACGGCTGGTCAGGGAACGAGGGCGATGGACAGGGACGGGACGCAGGACGCGCGAGGTACGCATGCGAACCCCGTGCCGCGTCCGGCGGGGCCGCCGGACGTGCCGCACGCGCCGCCGCGGCCGGCGCACACCCCGGGCGCGTCCGTGGCCGACTGGCTGGACGAGGCCCGGCCCGAGACCGAGCCCGGCATCTGGCGCTTCGGCTACCGGATGCCGAAGGCCGCCTCGAAGGCGGAGCGGCTCAATCCGCTGACCGTCGCCGGCATGCTCATCCCGTTCGTCGTGGCGCTGGTGGTGTGGTCCTTCTGGCGGCGCGGCGCGCTCCCGTACCAGTTCACGCTGCTGCGGCTCTTCACCCCGGACGACTGGTGGTGGGGCGGCACGATGGCCTCGCCGAAGCGGCTGGAGGGGCAGTCGCTGGAGTACCCGGGCGTCGAGGCCCTGGAGGTCTACAGCGGCCTCTTCTTCGCCGTGCTCGTCTACACGATGGGCCGCCTGGGCAGCTGGCCGGCCGTCGTGCGCCACCTCGTGACCCGCAAGCCCCAGCCCGCCCGCGCCCTGCTGGCCGCGCTGGGCGCCCTCATCACCCTCAGCTTCGTCTTCCCGGACGCCTTCCCCGGCGTCGGCTGGGACGCCCTGCCCGTCGTGAACCCGCTGTTCTCCCTCATCGCCCTCCTCAGCGGCGGATACGGCGTCTACACCTCGCCCTGGGCCACGGACACGCTGTACGCCCTGGTCACCGCCCTCGTCCTGTGGCCCTTCGCCCGGATCGGCGGCTGGTGGTCCCTGGCCCGTACCCGGCTCGAGGCCCGACGCCGGGCCCGGCAGGGACAGGATCCCGCACCCGTCACCGATCAGCCCCGCACCCGCTGGCCCGGACTGCGGGAGGCCGGGCAGCACCAGGCGGCCGACCTGCTCACCGCCGAAGTGCTGGCCGGGCGGATGAACGACGTGGACTGCGCCCGGATCGAGCGCGGCTGGAAACGGGCCCGCGGCCAGGGACGGCTCGCCGCCTTCACGGACACCGTGCTGCGCCAGGGCGCCGCCGCGCTCACCCACCCCTCCGGCGCCCGCGACCTGGCGGGCCGCACCGCCCGGCACGACCTGCTCACCGGACAGGTCCGCATCGGACAGTGGGCCCCCGCCGAACGCACCCCGCGGGCGTACCGCGGCGTGGGCGCGGCTCTCGGGCCGGAGACCCTCGCCACCTCGCTGCTGGTCGTCGGACCCTCGGGCGCGGGCAAGACCCGGCAGGTGGTCGCTCCGGTGGCCGAGTCCCTCACCCTCCAGGCACTCACCGGCGGTTGCGCCGTCGTCGCGGTGTGCGGCGCCGGCACACCGATCGGGGCGGACACGTCGTACGACGTCGTCGTGCGCGTCGGCGACCCCGGCTCGGTGCACGACCTCGACCCGTACGCCGAGACCGACGACCCCGACGAGGCGGCCGCGCTCCTCGCCGAGGCCCTGGCCGGGGACCTCGACACGGTGAGCCCCGAGCGCGCGGCGCGGACCCTCGCCCAGCTCCTCGGCCCCTACCGGACCGCGTACGGGCACTTCCCGCTCCTGCCCGTCCTGCGCGAACTGCTGGAAGGGGACCCCGCGGTCCTCGCCGGACTGCGCGAGCGGCTGGCGGACGAGCGGTTCGCGGGGATGCGTCGCGAGCTCGACGCCCGCGCACGGCAGAGCGCCCACCCCGGCGACCCCGGTCCCGTCCTCGCCGACCGGCTGGCCCTGCTGGACCGGCCCGCCTTCGCCGGCTTCTTCGGCTCGGCCGGGGCGCCCGGCTCAGGCGCGGACGTGATCCGTCCGTTCTCGCTGCGCGCCCTCGTCCACCACCCCCTGCGCGTCCGGATCGACCTGCCCGACCGTGGTCACGCGGAGGCGTCCCGGCTGATCGCCCGGCTGGTGCTGGCCCAGTTCACCGCCGTCGTACGGGAGGGGGGCCGCGATCACTTCGCCGGTCTGGTCCTCGACGACGCCACCGGCACCGTGACCCCCGAGTCCGTCCGGTGGCTCCAGCGGCTGCGCTCGCAGAACGCGGGTGTCGTGCTCGCGCTGCGCACGGTCTCCGACGTTCCGGAGGCGCTGCACGGGCCCCTGTTCGGGGCGGTCGGCTGCCGGATGGCGCTGTCCGGGGTGACGACCTGGGACGGCAGCCGCTTCGCCGAGGCGTGGGGCACCGAGTGGGTGGAGACGAAGGACGTCGCCCAGCACACGGTCTTCGCCGATCAGCCGATGACCCGGGCCATGCACGCCCTGCGCAAGCTGGTGACCGGGAAGGCGGTGACGACCGAGGCCGTCACCGTCCGCCAGGTCGAGCGGGAGCGGTGGTCCGCCTCCGAGCTGGCGCACGCCGTGCCGCCCGGGCACGCGGTGCTGTCGCTGACCGGGGCGAAGGGGGAGCACGCGCCGCCGTTGCTGGTGGATCTACGGGGTTAGGCGGGGGCCTTCGGTGCCGGGGGTTTGCGGTGACGGTGTGACCGTACGGTGAGGCAGAATCGGCACAGGCCGTTCATACAGGACGGCCAAGTGATCACCGGGCACGCCCGATCCCCGTAGACCTGAGGGCCCCATGCCACCCACGCTCGCCTCGCTCGTCCACCACTCCGCGCTCAAGCTGACCGTGCGGGCGGGCGAGGACCGGCTCGACGTTCCCGTGCGCTGGGCGCATGTCAGCGAGCTCGCCGACCCCGTGCCGTACATGGAGGGCGGGGAGCTGCTGCTGATCACCGCGCTGAAGCTGGACGCGGAGGATCCGCAGGCGATGCGGCGGTATGTGAAGCGGCTGGTCGGTGCGGGGGTCGTGGGGCTCGGGTTCGCGGTCGGGGTCAACTACGAGGACATTCCCGAGGCGCTCGTCGACGCCGCCGCGGGCGAGGGGCTCCCGCTGCTCGAAGTGCCCCGGCGCACCCCCTTCCTCGCCATCAGCAAGGCCGTCTCCGCGGCCATCGCCGCCGAGCAGTACCGGGCCGTGACGGCCGGGTTCGCCGCGCAGCGGGAGCTGACCCGGCAGGCGTTGACGGACGGTCCCGAAGGGCTGCTGTCCGCGCTCGCCTCGCAGGTGGACGGGTGGGCGGCGCTGTACGACGCGTCCGGTGCCGTCGTCGCCACCGCGCCGGAGTGGGCGGGGCGGCGGGCCGCACGGCTCACGGCGGACGTGGAGCGACTGCGGGAGCGGCCCGCGCCGGCCTCCTCCGTGGCCGGCGGCCCCGACAACGAGGACCGTGTCGAACTGCACTCCCTGGGCACCGGGCGCCGGCCGCGCGCCGCGCTCGCGGTGGGCACGGCGGCGGCGCCCGGGACGGCGGAGCGGTACGCCGTCCACTCGGCGATCGCCCTGCTCACCCTGACCACCGAGCGGTCCCGGTCCCTGCGCGCCGCCGAGCAGCGGCTCGGGGCGGCGGTGCTGCGGATGCTGCTGGCCGGGGAGCCGGACCATGCGCGGGCGGTCGCCGGGGATCTGTACGGGTCGCTGCTGGACGCGCCGTTCCGGATGGTCGTCGCCGAGGAGGGGCGTGCTCCGGCGGAGGGCGACCTTCTGGGTGCCCTCGCCGAGGTCGTGGAGTCCGCCGCCGCGCGGGCCGGGGAGGCCGTGCTGGTCGTTCCGGAGGGGGAGCGGCTGGTGGTGCTGGCCGTGGACGGGGGCGCGGCGATCGGGGCGTGCGGGGAGTACACCGCCGGGCTGGAGGCCGGGCGGGCGGTGGGGGAGCAGGGCGGCGCGGCGGGCGAGGACGAGCTCGTCGTGGGGGTGTCGGCGCCGGTCGGGCCGGTCGCGGCGGCGGCCGCCTACAAGCAGGCCGAGCAGGCGCTGTCCGTCGCGCGGCGGCGGGGGCGGGTGTGTGTGGAGCACGAGCAGCTGGCGGCGGGGTCGGTGGTGCCGTTGCTGGCCGATGACGCGGTGCGGGCTTTCGCGGACGGGTTGCTGCGGGCGCTGTACGACCACGACGCGACGGGGCGGGGGGATCTGGTGGCCTCGCTGCGGGCGTGGCTGTCGCGGCACGGACAGTGGGACGCGGCGGCCGCGGACCTGGGCGTGCACCGGCACACCCTGCGGTATCGGATGCGGCGCGTGGAGGAGATCCTCGGACGGTCGCTGGACGACCCGGACGTACGGATGGAACTCTGGCTGGCCTTGAAGACGACGTCGACGGAGCAGTGACCGGGGGTCGAGGGGGCGGCAGCCCCCAGGGACGGGACGGGTACGGGCGGCGGGGGCGAAAACCGCCCGGCGCGCACCCCCACCCCGCCAAACCGGTGCGCCCCCGCCCCCCACCACTCCGCGCCGGACAAACGTCCCTTCACGCCCTCCCCCCTACCGTGGACCCGAAAGCCAACGCACACCCCCAACGCGGAAGGGCCGGGACATGACTTCCACCCACGCCTTCTGGCTCGCCGGGCGCCAGGTCGCCGGCGAGGTCAGCTTCGATGTCAGCTCGCCGTGGGACGGGCGGGTCGTCGGCAAGGTCAGCGTGCCGAGCGACGCCCAGACCGAGGAGGCCGTCGCCGCCGCGTACGCCGTACGGGACGAGTTCGCCGCCACGCCCGCCCACATCCGCGCCGCCGCCCTCGACCACGTGAGCCGCCGCCTCGTCGAGCGCACCGAGGAGATCGCCCAGCTGATCTCCGCCGAGAACGGCAAGCCGGTCAAGTGGGCCCGGGGCGAGGTCGGCCGTGCCGTCTCCGTGTTCCGGTTCGCCGCCGAAGAGGCCCGCCGGTTCAACGGCGGCGAGGCCCAGCGCCTCGACACCGACCTCGGCGGCCAGGGCCGGCTCGCGCTCACCCGCCGCTTCCCGAAGGGCGTCGTCCTCGGCATCGCGCCCTTCAACTTCCCGCTCAACCTGTGCGCCCACAAGATCGCCCCGGCGATCGCGGCCGGTGTGCCGATCATCCTGAAGCCCGCCCCGGCCACCCCGCTCTCCGGGCTCGTCATCGGCGAACTCCTCGCCGAGACCGAGCTGCCGGCCGGTTCCTGGAGCATCCTTCCCGTCCCGAACGACCGGATGCCCGCCCTGGTGCAGGACGAGCGGCTGCCCGTCATCTCCTTCACCGGTTCCGAGAAGGTCGGCTACGCGATCATGGACTCGGTGCCGCGCAAGCACTGCACCCTGGAGCTGGGCGGCAACGGCGCGGCGGTCGTGCTCGGCGACTACGCCTCCGACGCCGACCTCGACTGGGCCGCGACCCGTATCGCCACCTTCTCCAACTACCAGGGCGGCCAGTCCTGCATCTCCGTGCAGCGGGTCATCGCCGACGCGTCGGTGTACGACCGGCTGCTTCCCCGGATCGTCGCCGCCGTCGAGGCCCAGGTCACCGGCGACCCGTCCGACGACAAGACCGACGTCGGCCCGCTGGTCAGCGAGGACGCCGCCAAGCGTGTCGAGACGTGGGTGGACGAGGCCGTCGCCGCCGGTGCCACCCTCCTCACCGGTGGCAAGCGCGACGGCGCCTCCTACGCGCCGACCGTCCTCACCGACGTACCGGCCGACACGACGATCTCCTGCGAGGAGGTCTTCGGACCGGTCCTGACCGTGCAGAAGGTGGACGGCGAGGCCGAGGCCTTCGCGGCCGCCAACGACTCCAAGTACGGCCTCCAGGCGGGCGTGTTCACGCACGACCTCCAGGTCGCCTTCCGCGCCCACCGCGCGCTCGAGGTCGGCGGCGTCGTCATCGGCGACGTGCCCTCCTACCGCGCCGACCAGATGCCGTACGGCGGCGCCAAGCAGTCCGGTGTGGGCCGCGAGGGCGTGAAGTTCGCGATGGACGACTACACCTACGAGCGGGTCCTCGTCCTCACCGGGCTCGCCCTCTGACCCTGCGGGTACATCCGTGCACAGCGCCTCTAGCTAATGGGAACCATTTTCAGCTAAGGTCGTCGCAGCGACGGTGGCTCACCGTCCCGAAGGGGCCCGGCACCGATGCCTTCCGGTGCCGGGCCCCTTCTTTGTGCCGAACTCCTCCGGACCCTCAGCCGGAGAAGCCGGCACGCGCGTGCCGCAGCGGGCCGCGCAGCCTGAGGTGGACGTCGTGCACACCGGAGGCGGTGAGCCCGGTGCGGAGCGTGACGTAGTCGTACGGCCCCGACGTGGGCGTCTTCGGTGACAGCGTCGCGAGCGCCGGGCCACCGTCGAGCGAGATCTCCACCGCGCCCTCGCCCGCCACGGACACCGTCACCTCTGTGACGCCCGCCCCGAAGTCACAGGCCCGGTAGACCAGTTCGGCCACCCCGCCGTTCGCCGGCGTCACCGCGTCGCCGGCCGCCTTCGTCCGGTCGACGATCGCGACACCGCTCTGCTCGTCGAAGTCGGCCCCGTCCAGGCCCCGTTCGACGACGGGGCGCGGCCCGCCCGGCTCGCCGTCCAGGAGAACCGTCGTACGCAGTCGCACATCCTCACTGGACGCGGCCGCCATCAGGTCGTACGGCCCCGGCTCCAGGCGCCACCGGCCGTGTGCCACGTCCCAGAACTCGAAGGCGGACAGCGGGACTTCGAAGGACAGCTCCGCCGTCTCGCCGGGGGCGAGCGTGACCCTGCGGTGGGCCACCAGCTCGCGGCGCGGGCGCGGGACCGAGGGGTCCACGGCGCGGGCGTAGAGCTGGGCGACCTCGTCGGCCGTCACGTCACCCGTGTTCCTGACCGTGAAGGAGACCTGCAACGTCCCGTCCTCCGTGCGGGACGTGAGATCGCCGTAGGAGAAGGACGCGTACGACAGGCCGTGCCCGAAGGGGAACAGCGGGGTGCCCTCGTAGTACAGGTACGTCTGGCGGCCGCCGAGCACGTCGTAGTCCAGCAGGTCGGGCAGGTCGGCGTCGTCGGCGTACCAGGTCTGCGGGAGGCGGCCCGCGGGGGAGACGTCGCCGGCCAGGACCCGGGCCAGCGCGGTACCCGCCGCCTGGCCGCCGTGGGACATCCAGAGCGCGGCCCGCAGCGGGCCCGGCTGGAACGTGTACGGGTAGGCGGAGACCAGGGCCAGCACCGTGTTCGGGTTGGCGGCGCGGGCCGCCCGCAGCAGGCGGTCCTGGTGGGCGGGGAGGGCGAGGGTCCTGCGGTCCTCGGTCTCGCGGCCCTCGATGTGCGGGTCGTTGCCCGCCACCACCAGCACCACATCGGCGTCGGCGGCGGCCCTGGAGACCGCGTCCCTGCCGTGCTCGGCGACGATCAGCGTGAAGATTTCGGGCTGATCGCCGAGTTCCGCGTTTTCATCGGCAACCTTTACTCCGTCGGCGCCGACAGCGACGTGGCGACCCGTGCCGACATGCCTGAGGAGGTGTCCGTTCCCATGGGGTTCCAGCCGGAATGTCTCCTGGACGATCCAGCCTCCGGGCTGGTCGGCGGAGGCGCGCACATAGCCGTCCTCGGCGACCGAGAGATAGCGGCCGTCGGGCGCGCGCAGGGTCAGCACGCCCTCGCCCCAGTCGACCAGGGCGAGCTCGGTGCCGACCGCGTGGGTGGTGAGCGGCGGGAGATCCGTGCGGCCCGCCAGCAGCGCGGGGTCGAGGGCACCCTCGGCGCCGCGCACCTCGTCGTCGGCGTTCGCTTCGGGCACGTGGAGGAAGGTTCCGTCGGACGTCTTCAGCAGGACCCGGTCCACGCCCTCCGCGAACTCGATCCGGTCGGCGCCGAACCGCTCGTACAGGCCCTCCAGCGGGGTGGAGCGATGGATCAGCGTGCCGCTGTACCAGTCGAGCTTGCACTCGTCGGCGAGCAGACCGACCACGGCGAGCCGGGTGTCCGGGGCGAGCGGCAGCACACCGTCGTTGCGCAGCAGGACGACCGACTGCTCGGCCGCCTCCTGCGCGAGGGCGCGGTGGGCCGGGGTGTCGAAGTCCCGGGTCAGCGCGTGCGGGTCGTACTGCGGGTCGAACTCACCGAGGCGGAAGCGGACCGAGAGCTGGCGGCGGACCGCCGTGTCGATGTCGGCCTCGGTCAACAGGCCCTGTTCGTACGCCTTCCTGACCCGTCCGGTGATCTGCGAGCTGTCGGTGCCGTGGTCGGTGAAGCTGTCGACGCCGGCCAGGAGCGAGGCCGCGGTGGCCTCCTCGTGGGTGTCGTAGTAGTGCTCGTGATCGACCAGGTTGGAGGGCGCGCCCGCGTCCGAGCAGACGAGCAGATCCTCGTCCGTCCAGGTGCGCAGGTGCTCGCGCAGATACGGACTCACGTGGTTCGGGCGGCCGTTGACCAGGTTGTACGCGGGCATCACCCCGGCCACCGCGCCCGCCTCGACGGTCTCGCGGAAGGCGCGCAGGTCGTACTCGTGCAGCACGCGCGGGCGGACCGAGCTGGACGAAGTGGCCCGGTCCGTCTCGTTGTTGTGGGCGAGCCAGTGCTTGAGGACGGGGGCGGTGCGCCAGTACGTCGGATGGTCGCCGCGCAGCCCGCGGGTGTACGCGACGGCGATCGCCGAGGTGAGCTTCGGGTCCTCCGAGTAGCCCTCCTCGTTGCGGCCCCACAGGGGGTGGCGCAGGAGGTTCACCGTCGGGGACCAGACGTTGAGGCCGATGCGGTCGTCGCGGGCCCGCATCGCGCGGACCTCCTTGGAGACGGCCTCGCCGACCCGTCGTACGAGATCGGTGTTCCAGGTCGCGCCCAGGCCCACCGCCTGCGGGAACACCGTCGCCGGGCCCATCCAGGCGACCCCGTGCAGGGCCTCCTGGCCGGTGCGGAAGGCGCCGACGCCGAGCCGCTCGACGGCCGGGGCGAACTGGTGCAGGAACCCGATCTTCTCGTCGAGGGCGAGCCGCGACAGCAGATCGTCGATGCGCTTCGCGAACGGCAGATGCGGATCGCGGAAAGGCGGCGTGGGCGGCGGCTGTGCGGTCACGTGGGGTTCCCCTTGGAGTGGAGCGGTCGAGCCCTTTCGAAGCGCTTCGATGCTCATTCGACATTGGGGTGGGTGTCAAGGGAGCAGCGCCATCACTTCAAGCGGTGCATAAGAAAAGGTCGCCTCCCCTGCCTCCGAGGAATATTGGGAACGACTCTTGTGCACCCACAGGGCTTCACTTAACCTCACAGCAACATCGAAGCGCTTCGACTACACGGTGACCGTAGACGTCGAAAGAACGCTTCAGCTCAGCCAGTTCCACTCAAGACACCGCAGCCGACGGCTCCTCCGCCGGGTGTCCTGGTGCGCCATGAAGGGTTGACGCAATGACGCCGAACGCCGCCGCCCCCTCCTCTGGTCCTTCCGGTCCCAGCCGGAGAAGCTTCCTCGCCTCCACCGCGGTGGCCACCGCAGCGGTGGCGGGCGGGGTGCCGCTGCTCTCCGCCTGCGGCGGTTCGGACAGTGGCTCGCGTGACGGCACCACGTCGGGCAAGGACGCGAAGAAGATCCTGCCGGCCTATGTGGCGAGCAACGTGGTGAAGCCGGACATCCCGTCCAAGAACGGCTCGTCGATGGGCTTCACCGCCAAGCTCGACGTCGCCACGCTCAAGACCTCGGTGCCCAAGAAGCTCGGCAGCGGCGGCAAGGTCACCATCATGTCGCCGTTCTGGGGCTCGCCCCCGAAGGGCAACAACCCCTACTACACGTCGATGAACGACCTGATCGGCGTCGACGTCCAGTGGCGGAACCAGGACGGCAACACCTACGACCAGAAGCTCGGCGCGGTCCTCGCCTCCAGTGACGTCCCGGACGTGGTGGTCATCCCCGGCTGGAACATGATGGGCAAGATACCCAGCGCCATCGCCGGCAAGATGGCCGACCTCGGCCCGTACCTGTCCGGCGACAAGATCAAGAAGTACCCGAACCTCGCGGCCATCCCCAGCGGCGCCTGGCAGCGCTCCATCTTCGGCGGCAAGCTGATGGGCCTGCCGATGCCCGCCTCGGAGATCCAGAACATCGTCCCCCTGTACCGCCGGGACATCTTCGACAAGGAGGGCTACGAGGTCCCGCGGTCCGCCGACGAGTTCATGGCCCTGTGCAAGGACATCACCAACGCCCGGGCCAAGGTGTGGGCCTGCGGCGACATGAAGTGGACCGCGATGAACACCTTCGGGGTGTTCAGCGGCGGGGAGAAGCCGCTCTGGTGGGACATGGTCGACGGCAAGCTGGTCAACCGCGTCGAAACCCAGGAGTACCTCGAAGCCATCGAGTGGACGCGCAAGCTGTTCGCCGCCGGAGTCGTCCACCCCGACTTCAAGCTGGGCAAGAGCCAGGCGGTCGACCCCGCCCCCAAGTTCGCCGCCGGCGAGTTCCTGATCTGGAACAACAACGTCGTCAACTGGTACGGCCAGCAGGCCTCCCTGGCCACCCAGAACCCCGACGTCAAGGTCTGGGGCATGGACGTCTGGGGCCACGACGGCGGCAACCCGACGCTGTACGCCCAGAACCCGGCCGGCATCTTCGCCTTCGTCAGCAAGAAGGCCTCCGAGTCCGTCATCCACGACGTGCTGGCGGTAGCCAACGTCACCGCGGCGCCGTACGGCACCAAGGAGTGGATGATGACCAACTACGGCGTCGAGGGCACGCACTACACCGTGAAGGACGGCGTGGCCGTCAAGAACGACAAGGGCAACAACGAAGTCGTCAACGCCTATGTCATGGTGGCCAGTCCCGCCCCGACCACCGCGCACCCGGACCTGCCGGACTACACCAAGGCCATGGTCGAGTGGGAGCAGCGGATGGGTGCCTTCACCAAGAAGACGTCCTTCTGGGGCCTTCAGGTCACGGAGCCCTCCCGCTACACCAACCTCGCCAACAACTTCGAGCAGCTCGAGGACGACATCATCCGCGGGCACAAGAAGATCAGCGACATGCAGCAGGCCGTGTCCGACTGGAAGGGCCAGGGCGGCGACAAACTGCGCGACTGGTACAAGAAGCTGCTCGACGAGAACGGCACGGCGGCGAGCTGACCGGGCTCTGAGGCAAGGAGAACAACCGTGTCCCACAGCACGGTGCCTCGGAGCAGCGCCGAGGCCGGCACACCGGTGAAGACCCCGGTGGCGTCCGAGGACGCCACCGTCGCCCGCAAGAAACAGGGCTCGGGCAAGCTGAGCCTCAAGCTCAGGTTCAGACGCGACCGCACCCTGATCCTCATGACGCTGCCTGCCGTCGTGTTGGTCCTGGTCTTCAACTACCTGCCGATCCTCGGCAATGTCGTCGCCTTCCAGGACTACGACCCCTACATCAGCGACAACGGCATCGTCTCCATCCTGCACAGCCCCTTCGTGGGCCTGGAGAACTTCCAGCGGATGTTCGAGGACTCGGCCTTCTGGAACGCGGTCCAGAACACCCTGGTCCTGTTCTTCGTCCAGCTGGTGCTGTTCTTCCCGATCCCGGTCCTGCTTGCGCTGCTCATCAACAGCGTGGTCCGGCCCCGGGTCCGCGCCGTCGCGCAGGCGGTCCTCTACCTGCCGCACTTCTTCTCCTGGGTCCTGGTCATCGCCGTCTTCCAGCAGATGTTCGGCGGCGCGGGCATGCTCTCCCAACTGCTCAGGCAGAACGGGTACGACGGCCTCAACATCATGACCAACCCGGACACCTTCGCCTTCCTGATCACCGCGCAGAGCGTGTGGAAGGACGCCGGGTGGGGGATCATCGTCTTCCTCGCCGCGCTGTCCTCGGTCTCCCCGGACCTGTACGAGGCCGCCGCGATGGACGGAGCCGGGCGCTGGCGCCGCATGTGGCACGTCACGCTGCCCGCCCTGCGCCCGGTGATCGCCCTCCTCCTCGTGCTGCGCGTCGGTGACGCTCTGACCGTCGGGTTCGAACAGATCCTGCTGCAACGTGACGGCGTCGGCACGGGCGCGGGGGAGGTCCTCGACACCTTCGTGTGGTGGAACGGCGTGCGCAACCAGGACTTCGGCTACGCGGCCGCCGCCGGTCTCGTCAAGGGCGTGGTCAGCATCGGTCTGGTCCTCGCCGCGAACAAAGTGGCCCATCTCATGGGCGAGCAGGGGGTGTACAAGAAGTGACCACCGTCATCGACAAGCCGGCGAGCAAGCCGCGCCCGTGGGCCGCACCTCCGCGTCCCGCATGGGAGGAAGAGCCCTCGAAGGCCGGCCTCGCGAGCAAGGGTCTCGTCCTGGCACTCGCTTGCCTGGCGGTCCTCTTCCCGCTGTGGATCGTGGTCGTCACCAGCCTGTCCTCACGGAAGACCATCGACGAGGCGGGCGGCCTCGTGATGGTGCCCAAGGACATCACCTTCATCGCCTACCAGGAACTGCTCAGCGGCGGCCAGGTCACCCGTGCCACGCTCGTCAGCATCTTCGTCACCCTGGTCGGCACGCTGTTCTCGATGTCGGTGTCCGTCCTGTGCGCCTACGGTCTGTCCCGCAGCGGATCCCTCGCCCACCGCGGGATCCTGATGACGCTGCTGGCCACCATGTTCTTCAGCGCCGGCCTCATCCCCACCTACCTGCTGGTGCAGTCCCTCGGCCTGACGGACAGCTATCTCGCGCTGATCCTGCCGAGCGCGCTGAGCGTCTTCAACATCCTGGTGCTGCGCGGCTTCTTCATGGGGATCTCGCAGGAACTCATCGACAGCGCGCGCATCGACGGCGCCGGGGACTTCCGGGTCCTGTGGCAGATCGTCATGCCGCTGTCGCGGGCGGTCCTCGCCGTGATCACCCTGTTCTACGCCGTCGGGTACTGGAGCGCCTGGTTCAACGCGTCGCTCTACCTGAACGACCAGGACAAGATGCCGTTGCAGAACGTCATGATCCAGCTGGTGCAGAAGCAGGAGGCACCGGTGGGGCTCAGCCAGGCCATCAGGACCGGGCAGCTTTCGGGGCTGGCGATCCAGATGGCGGTCATGGTGATGGCGCTGCTGCCGGTGGCCGTGCTGTCGCCCTTCGTCCAGAAGCACTTCAAGAAGGGCATGCTCACGGGTGCGGTGAAGGGTTGAGCCGCGCCTCTTGAGCAGGGGGCTTCGGATCGTCGGCGGCTGCTGGTTCGTTGTGGCTGGTCGCGCAGTTCCCCGCGCCCCTAGGTAGGTCTAACTCCCCTCATCCCTCAGAGCGAGGCTTGTCATGCGTACGTTCAACCTGAGCCGTCGTGCCGTTCTTGCGGGGTCCGCTGCCGCGGCCGCGCTCACCGCTCTTCCCGTCGGGCAGGCGCAAGCACACGCTGCTGAGGCCGTCGGCTCCTCCTACCGATGGCGCAACGTCTTCATCGGTGGCACCGGGTTCGTCACCGGGGTGCTCTTCCATCCCTCCGTCCGTGGGCTCGCCTACGCCCGTACCGACATCGGCGGCGCATACCGATGGGACGACAGGGCCGCCGCCTGGATCCCGCTCACCGATCACCTCGGGTGGGACGACTGGAACCTCCTCGGGGTGGAGGCCATGGCCGTCGACCCCGCCCACTCGAACCGGGTCTATCTGGCCCTCGGGACCTATGCGCAGTCCTGGGCGTCCAACGGAGCCGTGCTGCGGTCCGACGACCGCGGTGCCACCTGGGCCCGAACCGACCTCACCGTGAAGCTCGGGGGCAACGAGGACGGGCGGGGGACCGGCGAGCGACTCCTCGTCGACCCGCGTGACAGCGACACCCTCTGGCTCGGGACCCGGCACGACGGGCTGCTCAAGTCCACCGACCGGGGCGCCACGTGGGCCGCCGCCACCGGCTTCCCCGGCACCCCGAGCGCCTCCGGGCAGGGGGTCACCCTGCTCGTCGCCGCCGGGCGCACCCTCTACGCCGGCTGGGGGGACTCCGACGGGAGCGCCGCCAACCTGTTCCGCACCGCCGACGGGACGACGTGGCAGGCCGTGCCCGGACAGCCTTCCGGTGCGGCAGCCAAGGTGCCGATCCGGGCCGCGTACGACCGCTTCACCCGGGAGCTGTACGTGACGTACGCCAACGCTCCCGGCCCCAACGGGCAGTCCGACGGCAGTGTGCACAAGCTGTGCACGGCCAACGGGAAGTGGGCCGACGTGAGTCCGGTGAAGCCCGGCGGCACCACGAGTGACGGATCCGCCGACACCTTCGGGTACGGAGGGGTCGCCGTGGACGCGCGACGGCCCGGCACCCTCGTCGTCTCCACCAACAACCGGTGGGCCGCCGTCGACACCGTGTTCCGGTCCACCGACGGCGGCCGTCACTGGACGTCCCTCAAGGACTCCGCCGTCCTCGACGTGTCGCAGACCCCCTATCTCAAGTGGGGAGCGGACGCCCCCAAGTTCGGCTGGTGGATCCAGGCGCTCGCCCTCGACCCGTACGACTCCCGGCACATCGTCTACGGCACCGGCGCCACCCTCTACGGCACCCGGGACCTGAAGCACTGGGCGCCGCAGATCCGGGGCATGGAGGAGACGTCCGTGCGGCAGCTGATCTCGCCCCCGGCCGGGGAGGCGCATCTGATCAGCGGGTCCGGGGACATCGGCGTGATGTACCACGAGCGGCTCACCGCCTCGCCCTCACGCGGCATGGCCACGAACCCCGTGTTCGGATCGGCGACGGGACTCGCACAGGCCGCGCGGAAGCCGGCGTACGTCGTCCGCAGCGGGTGGGGCGACCACGGCAACGGTGCCTACTCGAACGACGGCGGACAGACCTGGGCGCCCTTCGCGGCCCAGCCCTCCCTCGCCAAGGACGCACCGGGGCCGATCGCCGTCAACGCCGACGGCAGCGTGCTGCTGTGGGTCTTCGTGCACTGGGACGGCACGAAGTACCCGGCCCACCGCTCCACGGACAACGGGGCCACCTGGACCGAGATCTCCTCCTTCCCGAAGGGCGCCACGCCGGTCGCCGACCCGGCCGACCCGACGCGCTTCCACGCGTACGACACCGACACGGGAACGCTGCACGTCAGCACCGACAGCGGCCTCACGTTCACTCAAGGTGCGACCGGGCTCCCCTCCGGGGACAGCCAGTTCGAGCTGGTCGCCGCGCCCGGGCGGTCCGGGGACCTCTGGCTGAGCGGGAAGGGGAACGGGCTCCACCGGTCCACCGACGGGGGCCTGAGCTTCGACAAGGTCGCCAGCTGCCGGGCCTCGCACACCCTCGGCTTCGGCAAGGCCGCCGCCGGGGCCGACTACCCGGCGATCTACATGGTGGGCTCCACCGAGAGCATCACCGCCGTCTACCGGTCCGACGACGAGGCGAAGACCTGGGTGCGGATCAACGACGACCAGCACCAGTGGGGGTGGACCGGCGAGGTCATCACCGGGGACCCGCGGGTGTACGGGCGCGTCTACCTCGCCACCAACGGGCGCGGCATCCAGTACGGGGAGCCGGTCTGATGCCCGGCCTCGGCGATGTGACGCGCGGCCGCATCCTCTTCGGCGGCGACTACAACCCCGAGCAGTGGCCCGAGGAGACCTGGCACGAGGACGTCCGGCTCATGAAGGACGCCGGCGTCAACTCCGTCACCCTCGGCGTCTTCTCCTGGGCCATGCTCGAACCCCGGCCGGGGGAGCGGGACTTCGGCCGGCTCGACCGGCTGATGGACCTGATGCACGAACACGGCATCGGCGTCGTCCTCGCCACCCCGACCTCCTCACCCCCGCCCTGGCTGGGACATCTGCACCCCGACACCCTGCCCGTCGACCAGGACGGCCGCACCGAGTGGTGGGGCGGCCGACAGCACTTCTCGCACTCCAGCGCGGTCTACCGCCGCTACGCCGCCGCCATCACCGAGGACCTCGCCGCCCGCTACGGCAACCACCCGGCCCTCACCATGTGGCACATCAACAACGAGTACTGCACCTACGACTGGGGCCCCGAGGCCGCCGCCCGCTTCCGCCGCTGGCTCCAGGACCGGTACGGCACGCTCGCGGAACTCAACGACGCCTGGGGCACCGCCTTCTGGAGCCAGGGCTACGGCGACTGGGCCGTGGTGCACACGCCCCGGCACGCCCACTACCTCAAGAACCCCGCGCAGGTGCTTGACTTCAAGCGGTTCACCTCCGACATGCTCCTGGAGTGCTACATCGCCGAGCGGGACATCGTGCGCCGGCACACCCCGCACCTGCCGGTCACCTCCAACTTCATGCCGCTCTGGTCCGGGCAGGACGCCTGGCGGTGGGCCGAGGAGGAGGACGTCGTCTCCGTCGACCTCTACCCCGATCCGCGCGACCCCTACGGCCCCCAGGCCGGCGCCCTCGTACAGGACATGACCCGCTCGCAGGCCCGCGGGCCGTGGATGCTCATGGAGCAGGCCGCCGGACCGGTCAACTGGCGGGGCGTCAACCACCCCAAGCCGCGGGGCCTCAACCGCCTCTGGTCCCTCCAGGCCGTCGCCCGTGGCGCGGACGCCGTCTGCTACTTCCAGTGGCGGCAGTCCCGGCAGGGCGCGGAGAAGTTCCACTCCGGGATGGTCAGTCACGCGGGGGAGCGGGGCCGGACGTATCAGGAGGTCAAGCGGCTCGGCGCGGAACTCGCCCGGATCTCCGGCGAGGTGACGGGCAGTCACACCGCGGGCGACATCGCCGTCCTGCACGACTGGCACTCCTGGTGGGCCGGCGCCCACGAGGGCCGTCTCTCCACCCAGGTCGACTACGCCCAGGTCCTCACCGCCTGGCACCGAGCCCTGTGGGAGGCCCACCTCGCCACCGACTTCGCCCACCCCGAGCACGACCTGAGCGCGTACAAGCTCGTCGTCGTCCCTCAGCTGTACTCCCTGAGCGACGCGGCGATCGACAACCTCCTCGCGTACACCCGGCAGGGCGGCACCCTCGTCGCCGGCTTCCTCACCGGCATCGCCGACGAGGACGACCGGGTGCGGCCCGGCGGTATGGACGGACGGCTGCGGGAGCTGTTCGGCATCCGCACCCTGCACGAGTGGTGGCCGCTGGACGCGGGGGAGGAGGTCGAGTGCGACGGGTTCCGCGGAACGCTGTGGTCGGAGGAGATCGAGAAGGACGCGGACGCGACCGCCGAGGCCGTGTTCAAGGGCGGCGAACTCGACGGGCTGCCGGCGGTGCTCCGCAAGGGGCGGGCGCGGTATCTCGCGACGCTTCCCGAAGCGGAGCGACTGCGCGCGCTCCTCGCACAGTTCGCGTCCGAGGCGGGCGTCCGCCCGGTGCTCGACCGGCTCCCCGCGGGCGTCGAGGCCGTACGCCGCGGTGACCTGCTCTTCGTCCTCAACCACTCCCGCGAATCCGTGACCGTCGAGGTCCCCGGCACCCACCACGACCTGCTCACGGGGACGACCGTCACGGACGAGTTGACCTTGGACCGGTACGGCGTGGTGGTGTTGCGCCCATGAACGTGTACGTGAACCCGGACACCGACGTGGTGCACCGCACCTGGGAACCCCGCCCCGCCGCCCGCTGGGAGGACGGCTTCCTGAGTGGCAACGGCCATCACGGCGCCCTGGTGTTCGGCGAGCCGGGCGATGAGCGGGTCGTCGTCACCCATCACACCCTCGTCCGCCCCAACGGCGCCGAACAGGCCCGCCCACCCGAGCTCGCCGCCGGACTGCCCGCACTCCAGGACCGGTTGCTGGCCGGAGAGACGGCCGCCGCGGAGAGCTTCACGGACGGGCGGGACCTCCAGTGGGTGCAGCCCTTCCATCCGGCCTTCCAGGTGCGGCTACGCAGCGTGCCCGGCAGCACCACCCGGAGATACAGACGTTCCGTCACCTTCACCACGGGCGTCGTCCACCATCGGTACGAGTGCTGGGGCAGCCGCGTCTTCGTCTCCCGCGCCGACGACGTCATCGTTCAGCAAGTCGTCGCCGCCGACCTCGACATCTCCCTGGACCACCACCTCCCGGGCGCCCCGAAGGACCTCGGCGTCGGCCACGGCGCCGTCCTCACCCCCGAGGGCGCCCTGCTCACCCTGCGCGCCCGCTACCCCGGCAGCGACCGCGCCTACACCGGCGTCACCCTCGTCCTCGTCACCGGCGGAACCACCACGCTCACCCCGCCCGGACTGCGGATCACCGGCGCCGAGTCGGTGCTGCTGCTGACGCGTGTACTGCGGCACACCGGCGAGCTCGACGTGCTGGAGCACGCCCGTGCCCTGCGCGAACTCGCACCCGAGCACGAAGACCCGTTCACCTTCCTTCTCGACCGCCACACCGCCCTGCACCGCACCGCCTACGAGCGGGTCACCCTCGACCTCCACGCCGGCCCCGCCGAACGTGCCCTCCCCGGCTCGGAGTTGCTCGACCGCACCGAGAGCCCCGCCCTCCTGGAACGCCTCTTCGCCGCCGGCCGCTACCACCTGCTCTCCGCCAGCGGCCTCTTCCCGCCCCGCCTGACCGGCCTGTGGACCGGCGACTGGGACACCGCCTGGTCGGGAGCGTTCACCAACGACGCCAACGTCAACCTCCAGACCGCGTCCGCGGCGGCCGCCGCCCTGCCCGAAGTCACCGAGGCCCTCGCCTCCCTGATCCACGGCCAGCTCGACGACTGGCGGGACAACGCCCGCGCCGTCTTCGGCGCCCGCGGGGTGGTCGCCCCGCCGCACAGCGACGGCGAGTCGGGGCTGACGTACCACTTCAGCCGCGAATACCCGCTGCACCTGTGGACGGCCGGCGCCGACTGGCTGCTCAAGCCGCTCGTCGACCACGACGAGACCCGCGGCGAGCGCGACCCGCGCACCGCCGCCGTGCTCGCCGAAGTCGCCCTGTTCTACGAGGACTTCCTCACCCGCACCGACACTGGCGGGAACCTCGTCGTCGTCCCCTCCTACTCACCCGAGAACCGGCCCGCCAACGGCAGTTGGGGTGCGATCAACGCGGCCATGGACCTCTCGGCCGCCCGGCACGCCCTGCACACGGCGGCCGACTACCACCCCGAGTCGGCGGAGCGCCGGCGAGCCCTCGCCGACCGGCTCCCGCCCCACCGGATCAACGACGACGGCGCCCTCGCCGAATGGGCCTGGCCCGGCCTCGACGACACCTACGACCACCGCCACCTCAGCCACCTCTACGGCGTCTGGCCGCTCGACGAGATCACCCCGTACGACACCCCCGACCTCGCCGCGGCCGCGCACCGCGCGCTCGAACTCCGGGGCGCCGAGAACGACTCGGCCCACGGCCACCTCCACCACGCCCTCGTCGCCGCCCGGCTGCGCGACGGCGAACGGGTCGCGCACGCCCTCGGCCAGGTCCTCAAGGGCGACTTCTTCCACGCCTCCCTGATGAGCGCGCACTACCCGAACCGCGACGTCTACAACGCGGACGCCGCACACACCCTCCCGGCCGTGCTCATCGAGATGCTCGTGCAGTCCACGCCGGACCGGCTGGTCCTGCTGCCGGCCCTCCCGGCGGCGTACCCGTCAGGCGAACTCAAGGGCGTCCGCACCCGGTTCGGGGCGGAGCTCGACCTCAGCTGGACCCCGCAGGAAGCGACCGCGGTGCTACGCCCCACCCGTACGCACCGCATCGAGATCCGGACTTCCACCGGCGCGCGGCCGCTCGACCTCGTCGCCGGAGAAGACCACGTCCTCCCGCTTGGGGCGTGGTAACCACCCCCGCATTTCCCCCCACCCATGGAAAGGGACACCATGGCAAAGAGCACACTGCGCAAGATCACCATGGCGATTCTGGCCCCGGCGATGGCCCTCGGCGCCACCGTCGGCCTCGCCTCCGCCCCCGCCTCGGCCGCCGTCTGGAACTCCTGCGACCAGTGGGGCAGCACCAGCCTGAACGGCTACACGCTCTACAACAACATCTGGGGTTCCGGCGCCGGCAGCCAGTGCATCTGGGCCAACTCCGGCACCAACTGGGGTGTCTGGGCCGACCACCCCAACACCGGCGGCATCAAGTCCTACCCCGACTCCAAGAAGGTGATCAACAAGACGATCACCTCCCTCGGCTCGCTCTCCAGCAGCTACAACGTCACGGTCCCGTCGTCCGGCGCGTACAACACGTCGTACGACATCTGGGACACGGACTACGACTACGAGATCATGCTCTGGGTCAACTACAACGGAGCCGTCGGTCCGCTGGGCACCTCGCAGGGCAACGTCACCCTCGGCGGCCACACCTGGACCGTCTACAAGGGCAGCAACGGCGCCAACGAGGTCTTCTCGTTCCTGCGCACCTCCGACTCCACCTCCGGCACGGTCAACGTCCTGCCGATCCTGAAGTGGATCAAGGACACCAAGGGCTGGTTCGGCAACGAGACCATCGGTGACGTGCAGTTCGGCTACGAGATCACGTCCTCGTCCGGCGGGCTGAACTTCACGACCAACAACCTGACGGTCAGCAGCAGTTGAGCGGGCGGGGTGGGGTGTCGCACGGGATCCGTGCGACACCCCACCCCTGATCGGCACCCACCCCCCACCGATCTCGGACACGCGTGTGCGGCCGGTCCCTCCCCTATGGGGACCGGCCGCACCGGCGCGTCTACTCCGCTACGGGCAGGCGCGCCCCGTCCCGCAGGAACAGCGGGATACGGTCCAGCGGGGCGTCGACCGTCACGGTCGTGCCGCCCTCGTACGTCTCACCGGTCCACGCGTCCGTCCAGGTCGCGCCGGCCGGGAGATAGGCCGTGCGGGCCGTCGCGCCCGCCGTCAGCACCGGGGCCACCAGCAGGTCGCCGCCGAAGAGATACGCGTCGTCGACGGACCAGGCCGCGTGGTCCTCGGGGAACTCCAGGAACAGCGGCCGCATGGGCGGCAGGCCCTCCTCGTGGGCCTCCCGCATCACCTGGAGGACATACGGCTTCAGCCGCTCGCGCAGCCGCAGATACCGCTCCAGGATCGCGCCGGCCTCCTCGCCGTACGACCACACCTCGTTCGGACCGCCGGTCATCTCCGGGCCCAGCGGCATACCCGGGTCGCGGAAGCCGTGCAGGCGCATCAGCGGCGACAGGGCGCCGAACTGGAACCAGCGGACCATGACCTCGCGGTACGCCTCGTCGTCCGGGTCGCCGCCGTGGAAGCCGCCGATGTCGGTGTTCCACCAAGGGATGCCGGAGAGCGCGGTGTTGAGGCCGGCCGCGATCTGGCGGCGCAGGGTCGGGAAGTCGGTGCCGATGTCGCCGGACCACAGAGCGGCGCCGTAGCGCTGACTGCCCGCCCACGCCGAGCGGTTGAGGGTGATGACCTCCTCGCCCTCGGCCGTCAGGCCCTCGTGGAAGGTGCGGGCGTTCTCCGCCGGGTAACTGTTGCCGACCTCCAGGCCCGGGCCCGCCCAGTAGCGCAGGTTCTCCGAGAAGCCCGGCTTCAGCTCCGGCTCGCAGGCGTCCAGCCAGAAGGCCGTGATGCCGTACGGGATCAGGTAGTTGTCGCGGACGCGCGACCACATGAAGTCGCGGGCCTCGGGGTTCGTGGCGTCGTAGAACGCGACCTGGACCGTGGAGGCGACCTCCTTGTCCGGCCAGTCGGCGTGCGCCATCGGGCCGTACTGGGTGCCGATGAAGTAGCCGCGCTGCTCCATGAGCTGGTGGTTCTCGCTCAGCGGGGACACCGACGGCCAGACGGAGACGACGAGTTTGATGCCGAGCTCCTCCAGCTCCCGCACCATGGCGCCCGGGTCGGGCCACTCGCTCAGGTCGAACTTCCAGTCGCCCAGGTGCGTCCAGTGGAAGAAGTCGCAGACGATCGCGGAGATGGGCAGGCCACGGCGCTTGTACTCCCGTGCCACGGCGAGGAGTTCGTCCTGCGTGCGGTAGCGCAGCTTGCACTGCCAGAAGCCCGCCGCCCACTCCGGCATCATCGGGGTGCGGCCCGTCACCGCGGAGTAGCGGCGCTGACCGTCGGCCGGGGCGCCCGCGGTGATCCAGTAGTCGATCTGACGGGCCGAGTCGGCGACCCAGCGGGTGCCGTTGTGCGCGAGCTCGACCCGGCCGATCGCCGGGTTGTTCCACAGCAGGGTGTAGCCGCGGCTGGAGCTCAGCACCGGGATGCCGACCTCGGCGTTGCGTTGCACCAGGTCGAGGACCAGGCCCTTCTGGTCGAGCCTGCCGTGCTGGTGCTGGCCGAGGCCGTACAGCTTCTCGTCGTCGTACGCGGCGAAGCGCTGCTCCAGCCGGTGGTGGCCGTTGCCGACGGCGGTGTAGAGGCGGGAACCGGGCCACCAGAAGTGGGCGCGGGCCTCGGCGAGGAGCTCGGCGGAGTCCTCGGTGCGGAGGAAGCGGACCAGGCCCTCGGCGTCTATCTCGACGGTGAGCGTGCCCACGGTCAACTGGCCCCGGCCGTCCTCGATCTTGATCGTGGACGAGGTGGCGGGCGGGCTCTCCAGCAACGCGCCCGGCAGCCCCTCGAGGATCGGCCCGCCGAGCCGCGACCGGACCCGGACCGCGTCCGGACCCCACGGCTCGATGCGGAGCGTCTCCTGGCGGCCGCTCCACTCCAGGCCGCCGTCCCGCTCACGGAACGTGCCGATGGTGGGAGACGACTGCGCGAGGCTGACAGCGCCCTGCTGGGGCTGATTTTCGGCAGGCTGAGTCACGAGGGGTGCTCCTGGAGGCGAGTGGAGACAGGTGGTGCCCCAGCGGGGCCGCTCGGGCTGCTCGGTGCGGAGGAACAGAGGGGTTCGTCAGAGCGCCGACGGCGCGGGTCCCGTACTCGTCCGGACGGTCAACTCGGGCGCGATGAGCACGACTTCGTCCTTGCCGCGGCCTTCCAGCTTGGCCACGAGGCGTTCCACGGCGTGCCGGCCCATGTCCTGTGCGGGGATGGCGACCGAGGTGAGCCGTACCGAGGCCTGGGTGGCGACCTGGTCGGGGCAGACCGCGACGACGGACACGTCCTCGGGCACGGCGCGGCCCTGCTGGCGCAGCAGGGCGAGCAGCGGCTCGACGGCCGACTCGTTCTGCACGACGAAGCCCGTGGTGCCCGGACGCTCGTCGAGGATGCGGGCGAGGGTCACGGCCATCGCGTCGTAGCCGCCCTCGCAGGGCCGGTGCAGCAGGCGCACACCCAACTCCTGGGCCCGGGTGCGCAGTCCGTCCAGGGTGCGCTCGGCGAAGCCGGTATGCCGTTCGTACACTGCCGGGGCCTCGCCGATGACAGCGATGTCGCGGTGGCCGAGCATCGCGAGGTGCTCGACACACAGGGCGCCGGTGGCCCGGAAGTCGAGGTCGACGCAGGTCAGTCCCGAGGTGTCGGCGGGCAGGCCGATGAGGACGGAGGGCTGGTCGGTGCCGCGCAGCAACGGCAGCCGCTCGTCGTCGAGTTCGACGTCCATCAGGATCATCGCGTCGGCGAGCCCGCTGCCGGTGACGCGGCGCACGGCGTCGGGGCCCTCCTCGCCGGTGAGCAGCAGGACGTCGTAGCCGTGCAGCCGGGCCGTGGTGGCCACCGCGATGGCGATCTCCATCATCACCGGCACGTACATGTCGGTGCGCAACGGGACCATCAGCGCGATGATGTTGGACCTGCTGCTGGCCAGGGCGCGGGCGCCCGCGTTGGGGTGGTAGCCCAGCTCGCGGATGCTCTGCTCCACCCGGTGCCGGGTGGCGCCGGAGATGGACCGCTTGCCGCTGAGGACATAGCTCACCGTGCTCGCCGAGACTCCGGCGTGCTGGGCGACCTCGGCGAGGGTGACCATCCAGCTCTCCAAGCTTTGTGAAGCGCTTCGACAGTGCGCAGTACGAACAAGGGCGGGTGAGGGTGGTTCGACAGTAGCTCCACCGGAGGTGGGTGTCCATAGGCTGTCGAAGCGCTTCGACATCGAGTTGGTACGGGCTCCCCTTCGGGCCTCCCGGCGGCTGTTCCGGGGTGTGGGGTTCCTCCCTACCATGGCCGATCGCGGGGGGCCACGGAACGGAATCGGCAGAGCCCGGCCGGCGGATCGGCCCGGGGGCGGCCCACACCACCCTCCACGGCAACCTTTGACGCCCCGGCGCCCACTGAGGGGACGCAAGCGATCACCCCCTTCGTGAGGACCCGCCCCATGCAGCACCGCCGCCGCCCCCGCCTCTCCAAGAAGGCGAAGACTCTCGTCTCCGGCACGGTCGCGCTCGCCGCGGCCGTCGGCGTGACCGTCGCGCAGGCGGACGAGTCCGGCAAGAAGTGCACGGACTTCGACACCGTCACGCTCGGCAAGTACTACGTGAACAACAACGTCTGGAACCGGGAGAAGGCCACCGGCACCCAGTGCGTCTGGGACAACTCCCGGTCGGGGTCGACCATTTCGTGGGGCACGGACTACAGCCTGGCCAACAGCGGCACCGGCAAGGACCACGACGTGAAGTCCTACGCGTCCAGCGTCCTCGGCTGGCATTGGGGCTGGAAGGTCGACAAGGCCGCCACCGGTCTGCCGATCCGCGTCGGCGACCGCAAGCCGGTGAAGACCGGCTGGGAGTTCACCGTCAGCTCGAACCCCGGCGTCATGAACGTCGCCTACGACCTGTGGCTGCACGACAAGAACACCGCGGACTGGCAGGACCAGCCCACCGACGAGGTCATGATCTGGCTCAACCGGCAGGGCGGCGCGGGTCCCCTCGGCGGCAAGTACGGATCCGTCAGCCTCGGCGGCGCCATGTGGGACATCTACCAGGGCGACATCGGCTGGAAGGTGTACTCCTTCGTCCGCCGCACCAACACCACCAAGGCCACGCTCAACCTGGACGACTTCACCCAGGCCCTCGTTCGGCGCAAGCTGCTGAGCAACGAAAAGTACGTCTCCGGCATCGAGTCCGGCACCGAGGTTTTCAAGGGCACCGGGCGCCTTGACACCAAGGCGTACTCCGTCAACATCGGCTGAACGGCCGCGTCCCAGGGGTGGTGGGCACGCTCGGTATCGGGTACATACGATCGAGTAGCACCGGTCGGTAACCATGATCCCGATTCGCGGTGAGGTGGCCCTCATGTCCGCACCACAACAGAAGCCCGTCGTCACCGAACGCGAGGCCCGGCAGGTGGCCGAAGCGGCCCGGGAACAGGACTGGCGCAAGCCCAGCTTCGCCAAGGAACTGTTCCTCGGCCGATTCCGGCTCGACCTCATCCACCCTCACCCCATGCCGCCCGACGAGGACGCCCGGCGCGGCGAGGAGTTCCTCGCCAGGCTCCGTGACTTCTGCGAGAGCAAGGTGGACGGCGCCCTCGTCGAGCGCGAGGCCCGGATCCCCGACGAGGTCATCGCCGGCCTCAAGGAGCTCGGCGCCCTCGGCATGAAGATCGACACCAAGTACGGCGGCCTCGGCCTCACCCAGGTGTACTACAACAAGGCCCTGGCCCTCGCGGGCTCCGCCTGTCCCGCGATCGGCGTCCTCCTGTCCGCCCACCAGTCGATCGGCGTCCCCCAGCCGCTGAAGATGTTCGGCACCCAGGAGCAGAAGGAGACCTTCCTGCCCCGGTGCGCCCGCACCGACATCAGCGCCTTCCTCCTCACCGAGCCGGACGTCGGCTCCGACCCGGCCCGGCTCGCCACGAGCGCGGTGCCCGACGGGGACGAGTACGTCCTCGACGGGGTGAAACTGTGGACCACCAACGGTGTGGTCGCCGACCTGCTGGTCGTGATGGCCCGGGTCCCCAAGAGCGAGGGCCACAAGGGCGGCATCACGGCCTTCGTCGTCGAGAGCGACTCACCCGGCATCACCGTCGAGAACCGCAACGCCTTCATGGGCCTGCGCGGCATCGAGAACGGCGTCACCCGCTTTCACCAGGTCCGGGTCCCGGCGGCCAACCGCATCGGCCCGGAGGGCGCCGGCCTCAAGATCGCGCTGACCACCCTCAACACCGGCCGCCTCTCGCTTCCCGCGTCCTGTGTCGCCGCCGGCAAGTGGTGCCTGAAGATCGCCCGCGAATGGTCCGCGGCCCGCGAGCAGTGGGGCAAGCCCATCGCCGACCACGAGGCCGTGGGCGCGAAGATCAGTTTCATCGCGGCGACGACCTTCGCCCTGGAGGCCGTACTGGACCTTTCCAGCCAGATGGCCGACGAGGACCGGAACGACATCCGCATCGAGGGCGCCCTGGCCAAGCTCTTCTCCTCCGAGATGGCCTGGCTCATGGCCGACGAACTGGTCCAGATCCGTGGCGGCCGCGGCTTCGAGACGGCGGCCTCCCTGGCGGCCCGCGGCGAACGCGCGGTCCCGGCCGAGCAGGTCCTGCGCGACCTCCGCATCAACCGCATCTTCGAGGGCTCGACGGAGATCATGCACCTCCTCATCGCCCGCGAGGCGGTCGACGCCCACCTCTCCGTCGCCGGCGACCTGATCGACCCGGAGAAATCCCTGTCGGACAAGGCGAAAGCAGGCGCCCAGGCAGGCGCCTTCTACGCCAAGTGGCTGCCGAAACTGGTGGCGGGCCAGGGCCAACTCCCATACTCGTACAACGAATTCAAACGCGAGGTCGACCTCTCGGTCCACCTCCGCTACGTCGAACGCACCGCCCGCAAACTCGCCCGCTCCACCTTCTACGCCATGTCCCGCTGGCAGGGCCGCATGGAGACCAAGCAGGGCTTCCTCGGCCGGATCGTCGACATCGGCGCGGAACTCTTCGCGATGAGCGCGGCCTGCGTGCGCGCCGAGCTCCTGCGCACCACCGAGGACCACGGCCGCGAGGCCTACCAGCTCGCCGACGCCTTCTGCCGGCAGTCCCGCATCCGCGTCGAGGAACTCTTCGGCCGCCTGTGGACCAACACCGACGACCTGGACCGCAAGGTCGTCAAGGGCGTCATGTCCGGCACCTACGCATGGCTGGAGGAGGGCATCGTCGACCCGTCGGGCGAGGGCCCGTGGATCGCCGACGCCGCCCCGGGCCCCTCGGAGAAGGAGAACGTCCACCGCCCGATCCGCTGAGCGACCGACACGGGTGTCCTCTTGCGAAGGGGACACCCTTGTCCGGCGCACCCGCTCGAACCATCACGCGGGAGGACCGGAAACTCACCCAGGACGATCTGGGCACCGCGACAAAACTCGGTCGCGGCCGGATCGACCAGGTCGAGCGCGGCGCATGCTGATCGCACATGTCCTCGACGTGGCGCCTGCGGACCTGGTTGCCGATTGAGCGCCGGCTCGCCCGGACCTACGGGACGCGAGTCGCTCATGTGACGCCCGGCACCCCCGGGAGGGGGACGCGCTGTCCTCACACACCGTCCTTACGGCAACAATGGGGGGATGAGCGACAGTCCAGCCCCTCTCGCCGACCCGCACCTCGTCTACGACCCCGTGGCGGGCGACGGCCCCAAGGACGTGGTGATCCTCGGCTCCACCGGGTCGATCGGGACCCAGGCCATCGACCTCGTCCTGCGCAACCCGGACCGCTTCCGCGTCACCGCGCTCTCCGCCAACGGCGGCCGGGTCGCCCTCCTCGCCGAGCAGGCGCACCGGCTCGGGGTGCGGACCGTCGCGGTCGCCCGCGAGGACGCCGTACCGCAGCTGCGCGAGGCGCTGACGAGCCGCTACGGCGCGGGCGAGCCGCTCCCCGAGATCCTCGCCGGACCGGAGGCGGCCACCCAGGTCGCCGCCTCCGAGAGCCACACCGTGCTGAACGGCATCACGGGCTCCATCGGCCTCGCCCCGACCCTCGCCGCCCTGGAGGCGGGCCGCACCCTCGCGCTCGCCAACAAGGAGTCGCTCATCGTCGGCGGCCCGCTGGTCAAGGCCCTCGCCAAGCCCGGGCAGATCATCCCCGTCGACTCCGAGCACGCGGCGCTGTTCCAGGCGCTGGCGTCCGGGACGAGGGCCGACGTACGGAAGCTGGTCGTCACCGCCTCCGGCGGCCCCTTCCGCGGCCGTACCAAAGCCGACCTCGCCCGGGTGAGCGTCGAGGACGCCCTCGCGCACCCCACCTGGGCCATGGGCCCGGTGATCACGATCAACTCCGCGACCCTCGTCAACAAAGGTCTGGAAGTCATCGAGGCACACCTCCTCTACGACATTCCCTTCGACCGCATTGAGGTGGTCGTGCATCCCCAGTCGTATGTCCACTCGATGGTTGAGTTCACGGACGGATCGACAATCGCCCAGGCGACGCCCCCCGACATGCGGGGGCCCATCGCCATCGGCCTCGGCTGGCCCGAACGCGTCCCCGACGCGGCCCCCGCGTTCGACTGGAGCAAGGCGTCGACGTGGGAGTTCTTCCCGCTCGACAACGACGCGTTTCCTTCGGTCAACCTTGCGAGGCACGTGGGGGAGCTCGCGGGCACGGCCCCGGCAGTGTTCAATGCCGCCAACGAGGAGTGCGTGGAGGCCTTCCGGGCCGGCGCGCTGCCGTTCAACGGGATCATGGAGACCGTGACGCGCGTGGTGGACGAACACGGCACGCCGGTCACGGGAACCTCACTCACCGTGTCGGACGTCCTCGAAGCGGAGACCTGGGCGCGTACCCGGGCCCGGGAACTGGCAGCACAGACGGCGGAGGCCCGTGCATGACGACCCTGATGTTCATCCTCGGCATAGCGGTCTTCGCGCTCGGCCTGCTGGTCTCGATCGCGTGGCACGAGCTGGGGCACCTGTCCACAGCGAAACTCTTCGGCATCCGGGTGCCGCAGTACATGGTCGGCTTCGGCCCGACCATCTGGTCGAGGAACAAGGGCGAGACCGAGTACGGCGTCAAGGCCATCCCGTTCGGCGGCTACATCCGCATGATCGGCATGTTCCCGCCGGGCGCCGACGGCAAGCTGGAGGCCCGCTCCACCTCGCCCTGGCGCGGCATGATCGAGGACGCCCGCTCGGCCGCGTACGAGGAGCTCAAGCCGGGTGACGAGAACCGGATGTTCTACACCCGCAAGCCCTGGAAACGCGTCATCGTGATGTTCGCGGGCCCCTTCATGAACCTCATCCTCGCGATCGCGCTCTTCCTGACGGTCCTGATGGGGTTCGGCATCCAGCAGCAGACGACCGACGTCGCCTCGGTCTCCCCGTGCGTGATCTCCCAGAGCGAGAACCGCGACACGTGCAAGAAGACCGACGCGGCCTCCCCGGCCGCGGCGGCGGGCATGAAGAAGGGCGACAAGATCGTCTCCTTCGCCGGCGTGAAGACCGACGACTGGAACACCCTCTCCGACCTCATCCGCGACAGCGCCGGCAAGACCGTGGCGATCGTCGTCGACCGGGACGGCAAGGAGGTCCCCCTCCAGGCGAAGATCGCCACCAACCTCGTCGCGAAGAAGGACTCCAACGGCGCCTACGTCGAGGGCGAGTACGTCAAGGCGGGCTTCCTCGGCTTCAGCGCCGCCACCGGCGTCGTCAAGCAGGACTTCGGCGACTCGGTGGTCTGGATGACGGACCGCGTGGGCGACGCGGTGGACTCCCTCGCCGCCCTGCCCTCCAAGATCCCGGCCCTGTGGGACGCCGTCTTCGGCGACGGCCAGCGCGAGCCGGACTCCCCGATGGGCGTGGTCGGCGCGGCCCGGGTGGGCGGCGAGATCGCGACGCTGGACATCCCGGCCTCGCAGCAGCTGGCGATGTTCGTCATGCTGCTCGCCGGCTTCAACCTCTCGCTCTTCCTCTTCAACATGCTCCCGCTGCTGCCCCTCGACGGCGGCCATATCGCGGGCGCCCTGTGGGAGTCGCTGAGGCGAAACGTCGCCAAGGTCCTGCGCCGCCCGGACCCGGGCCCGTTCGACGTGGCGAAGCTGATGCCGGTGGCCTATGTCGTGGCGGGGATCTTCATCTGCTTCACGGTCCTCGTCCTCATCGCCGACGTGGTTAACCCCGTGAGAATCTCCTAGCCATACGGCGTTCGTGGCGGCCCGGCACTGTGTGTGCCGGGCCGTCCTCGTTCGTGTGGGTTGACCGGCCGAATGTGCTCGGGCCAGTGCTCGTGCCGTAATCTCGAAGCCTGGAGCCCACTGTTCCGTTGGCGCCGGACCTTGATCCACGACTTGGGGTTGCACAGCAGATGACTGCGATTTCTCTCGGCATGCCGTCCGTTCCGACCAGGGTTGCCGAGCGCCGTAAGAGCCGGCAGATCCAGGTCGGCTCCGTCGCGGTCGGCGGAGACGCCCCGGTCTCGGTGCAGTCGATGACCACGACCCGTACGTCGGACATCGGCGCGACCCTCCAGCAGATCGCCGAGCTGACGGCCTCCGGCTGCCAGATCGTCCGGGTGGCCTGCCCCACGCAGGACGACGCCGACGCGCTCGCGACCATCGCCCGCAAGTCCCAGCTCCCGGTCATCGCGGACATCCACTTCCAGCCGAAGTACGTCTTCTCGGCCATCGAGGCCGGCTGCGCCGCGGTCCGCGTGAACCCCGGCAACATCAAGCAGTTCGACGACAAGGTCAAGGAGATCGCCAAGGCGGCGAAGGACCACGGCACCCCGATCCGCATCGGCGTGAACGCGGGCTCCCTGGACCGCCGCCTCCTCCAGAAGTACGGCAAGGCGACCCCCGAGGCCCTGGTCGAGTCGGCGCTGTGGGAGGCGTCCCTCTTCGAGGAGCACGACTTCCGGGACATCAAGATCTCGGTGAAGCACAACGACCCGGTCGTGATGATCGAGGCGTACAAGCAGCTCGCCGCCCAATGCGACTACCCCCTCCACCTCGGCGTCACCGAGGCGGGCCCGGCGTTCCAGGGCACGATCAAGTCGGCGGTGGCGTTCGGCGCGCTGCTGTCCCAGGGCATCGGCGACACCATCCGCGTGTCGCTGAGCGCCCCTCCGGTCGAGGAGGTCAAGGTCGGCAACCAGATCCTGGAGTCCCTGAACCTCAAGCAGCGCGGCCTGGAGATCGTCTCCTGCCCGTCCTGCGGCCGTGCCCAGGTCGACGTCTACAAGCTGGCCGAAGAGGTCACGGCAGGCCTCACCGGCATGGAGGTCCCGCTGCGCGTGGCCGTCATGGGCTGTGTGGTGAACGGCCCCGGCGAGGCCCGGGAGGCCGACCTCGGCGTCGCCTCCGGCAACGGCAAGGGCCAGATCTTCGTCAAGGGCGAGGTCATCAAGACCGTCCCCGAGTCCAAGATCGTCGAGACCCTCATCGAGGAAGCCATGAAGCTGGCCGAACAGATGGAGGCGGACGGCGTGGCATCGGGCGAGCCGTCGGTGGCGGTCGCGGGCTGAGGGTTTTTCGCCCCCGCCGCCCCTACCCGTCCCACCCCTGGGGGCTGCGCCCCCAGACCCCCGCTTCGGCCCTGAAGGGGCAGGAGGGCTCCGGAAGCCGGAGGGCTGAGGGGCCGCAGGCCCCAGCCCTCCAGGGGCGCGGGGAACTGAGCGACCAGCCCCCCCACGACCCGCAGCCGCCCCCGCACCGCAGCCTCCGAGCTCACAGGCGCCCGGCACCCCCCACGCCCCGCACCTGAAAACAACGGCACCCTCCACTGGGCGGCATCGCTCAGCTTCCGCAGGTACAGTGCGGAGATCAGCAGTCCCCAGTGTGAGGCCCCGCCCGTGTTGACCCAGACGACCTCCCGGGTCCTCGAACCGAGCGACCTGGACGCCGCGCTCGCCGTCCTCGACCGCGACCCGGTCGCGAACGCCTTCGTGACATCCCGCGTACAGGTCGCCGGCCTCGACCCCTGGCGGCTCGGCGGCGAGATGTGGGGCTGGTACGAGGACGGCATGCTGACGTCCCTCTGCTACGCCGGCGCCAACCTGGTCCCCATCTGCGCCACCCCCCGAGCCGTCCGCGCCTTCGCCGACCGGGCTCGCAGGGCGGGCCGCCGCTGCTCCTCGATCGTCGGCCCGGCCGAGCCCACCGCCGAACTCTGGCGCCTCCTCGAACCCAGCTGGGGCCCGGCCCGCGACGTCCGCCCGCGCCAGCCCCTCATGGTCACCGACCGCATGCCCACCGACATAGCCCCGGATCCGCACGTCCGCCGCGTCCGCAAGGACGAGATGGAGACGATCATGCCGGCGTGCGTGGCGATGTTCACCGAGGAGGTCGGCGTCTCCCCGCTGGCCGGTGACGGGGGTCTCCTCTACCAGGCGAGGGTCGCCGAACTCGTCGGCGCAGGCCGCTCGTTCGCCCGTATCGACGCCGACGGCAAGGTCGTCTTCAAGGCCGAGATCGGCGCGGCCACGACCCGGGCCTGCCAGATCCAGGGTGTGTGGGTGGCCCCCGAGTACCGGGGGAGGGGCCTGGCGGCCCCGGGCATGGCGGCGGTCCTGCGCTACGCGCTGGCGGACGTGGCCCCGGTGGTCAGTCTCTACGTCAACGACTTCAACACGTCGGCGAGAAGGACGTACCGGAGGGTGGGCTTCCAGGAGGTCGGCGCCTTCATGAGCGTCCTGTTCTGACAAGCCTTTTCCGGCAAACGTCTTTAGGGGCAACGGCCGTAGGGGCACGGGGCGGTATCGATGTGCGGCTACCGCCGCGTGAGCGCGACCAGCCACAACGAACCCGTACTCAGCCAACGACGCGCGCCCCCTATACGATCCCCACATGCGCTTCCCCGGTCACGGACACCGCCGCCAACCCGACGACATCGTGATCGGCCCTCTCGACCTCTCCACCCACGTCGACGAAGCCCTGGCCGTCCAAGCGGTGGCGTTCGGTCTCGGCGCCGACGAGGTGGCGGTCCGCCGCCAGATCGTCCTGCGCCACATGACCTACCCCGGCGCCCATGCCCTCGGCGCCACCTCGGCGGAGCGTCTGGTGGGCTTCGTCTACGGCATGCCCAACGACCGCACCCACTGGTGGTCCACGGTCGTGGAGCCCTATCTCCGCGCCCAGGGCCACGACGTCTGGCTGGACGACTCCTTCGTGATCACGGAACTCCACGTCCACCCGCGCTACCAGAACCGCGGTGTGGGCCGCTCCCTGATCACCACCATCACGGACGGCGCCCGCGAACCCCGCTCGATCCTCTCCGCGATCGACACCGACAGCCCGGCCCGTGGCCTCTACCACTCCCTCGGCTACCAGGACCTGGCCCGCCAGGTCCTGTTCCCCAGCGCCCCGAAGCCGTACGCCGTCATGGGCGCTCCTTTGCCCTTGCGCCGTCGTTAACCGATTTCCGCCACAACCGGCCCCCCGGCTAACCTCCTAGCCATCACCCTTATCCGGCAGGAGTACGAGAACCATGGCCAACGCACCGGTCCAGCGCATGTCCCAGTTGATGGCGAAGACGCTGCGCGACGACCCGGCGGACGCCGAGGTCCTCAGCCACAAGCTCCTCGTCCGCGCCGGCTACGTCCGCCGCACCGCGGCCGGCATCTGGAGCTGGCTGCCCCTCGGTATGCGGGTCCTGCGCAATGTGGAACGGGTCGTCCGTGAGGAGATGGACGCGATCGGCGCCCAGGAGGTGCTGCTCCCCGCCATCCTGCCGCGTGAGCCCTACGAGGCGACCGGCCGCTGGGAGGAGTACGGCCCCGAGCTGTTCCGCCTCCAGGACCGCAAGGGCGGCGACTACCTCCTCGGCCCGACCCACGAGGAGATCTTCACCCTGCTGGTGAAGGACCAGGCGTCCTCCTACAAGGACCTGCCGGTCATCCTCTACCAGATCCAGAACAAGTACCGCGACGAGGCCCGCCCGCGGGCCGGCGTGCTGCGCGGCCGCGAGTTCCTCATGAAGGACTCGTACTCCTTCGACACCGAGGACGAGGGCCTGGCCCGGTCCTACGCGCTGCACCGCGAGGCCTACCAGAAGATCTTCACGCGCCTCGGCCTCGACTACCGCATCTGCGCTGCCACCGCGGGCGCGATGGGCGGCTCCAAGTCCGAGGAGTTCCTCGCCCCGGCCGGCGCCGGCGAGGACACCTTCGCCGACTGCCCCAACTGCGACTTCGCGGCCAACACCGAGGCGATCTCGTACGAGCTCCAGCCCGTGGACGCCACCGACGTCCCCGCCGCCGAGGACATCCCGACCCCCGACACCCCCACCATCGAGACCCTCGCCGCCTCCCTCGGCGTGCCGGCCTCCGCCACCCTGAAGAACCTCCTCGTGAAGGTCGACGGCGAGATCGTCGCCGTCGGTGTCCCCGGCGACCGTGAGGTCGACATGGGCAAGGTCGAGGCGCACTTCGCCCCCGCGGCCGTCGAGATGGTCACCGAGGCGGACTTCGCGGGCCGCCCGGACCTGGTCCGCGGCTACGTCGGCCCGCAGGGTCTGGGCGAGAAGGTCACGTACATCGCCGACCCGCGTGTGGCTCCCGGCACCGCGTGGATCACGGGCGCCAACAAGGCGAACACGCACACCAAGAACGTCGTCGTGGGCCGCGACTTCGAGGTCGGCGAGTACGTCGACGTCGTGGTCGTCCAGGACGGCGACCCCTGCCCGAAGTGCGGCACCGGCCTCAAGCTGGACCGGGCCATCGAGATCGGCCACATCTTCCAGCTGGGCCGCAAGTACGCCGACGCCCTCAAGCTCGACGTCCTCGGCCAGCAGGGCAAGCCGGTCCGCGTGACCATGGGCTCCTACGGAATCGGCGTCACCCGCGCGGTCGCGGCCATCGCCGAGCAGAGCGCCGACGAGCAGGGCCTGTGCTGGCCCGCCGAGGTCGCCCCGGCCGACGTCCACGTCGTCGCCGCCGGCAAGGCCCTCCAGACCGAACTGGCCCTCGACGTCTCCGAGAAGCTGCGCGCGGCCGGCCTGCGGGTCCTGGTCGACGACCGGGCCGGCGTCTCCCCGGGCGTGAAGTTCACGGACGCCGAGCTGATCGGCGTACCGAAGATCCTCGTCGCGGGCCGCCGCTCCGCCGAGGGCGTCCTGGAGCTCAAGGACCGCAGGACCGGGGAGCGCGAGGAGCTGACGGTGGACGAGGCGATCGCCCGGCTCAGCGCCTGATCGGTCGTCAGGGGCCGGCGGTCGTACGAGAGCTCTCTCGGGCCGTTCCCTTCCGCGGGGCGTGACAGGACGTCACCGCGGAGGAGAACGGCCACCGCGCCGCCGGTTCAGCCCGCTTCGGCTGCCATGAAGCAGGGGATCAACTGGACGGGGAGTTCCACGCGCATACCGCAGAAGCAGTGGAGCAGGGCCCCGCGAGAGGCAGGGGCGCCCAGGTCGGTCATCAGGATGTCGCGTACTTCACGGAGTACGTCGTGCGCCGGGAGTCCTCTGGCCACGCGGATGCTGACCTCGTCCGGATCCCACACCGCGATCCTCGGCAGATCGTCCGTCAATAAAATGTGGATGCACACAACTGTCTCCCCAGGGATGCACGACGGTACGAAGTGATCCGCTCCGGGAGGCCAGCGGCGGACTGATGGTACCGACGGCTGTCGGGATCGTGAAAGCTTTTGACATGTTCCACGAACCCGCGCAGACCCGGCCGCCCTCACGAAATACGGGTGACCTGGAGCATTGCCTCGGCGTCCTTGAGCAGTGCGCGTTGACGTGACTCCGGCAGTTGCCGGTACAGCTTCAGGAGCCGCGCCTCACGCTCGTCCCCACTGGGGCCGGGCACAGGGCGGCCGACCGCCTCGAAGAACTCCTTCGGCGTTGTTCGCACGCCCCAGCGCCGGAACACCTCCACCATGGCCCGCAGTTTCTCCGGGTCGATGCGCGAGGTGCCGCGCGTCCGGTTCATCCAGGCGTTCAGCGTCGGGTACGAGATGCCGGCCTCCGACGCCAGATCCTTCTGCGTCTTTCCCGGGGCCCGCGCCAGGAGCTTTTCGAGCAGCGCCGCGAGGTCCTCGTCCCGGCGCGCCGGATCGTGGCCGGGGTTGGGGTCTTCCGGGCGGCTCTGCTCGTTCGTCACGCAACAGAGGATCGGCCATCGCTATCTACAAGCGCAAGTAGATCGCAGACCGGCAATTCGGACCTCTCCAGTCGCTCACGTTCCGTGAGTAACTTGACACAATATGCATCTACCTGAAGACTGTAGATACCCCCGGATGTCCAGTCCTCGACGTCCGGTCGTGAAATCTACATCTACATGAAGATTGCATATGTGGAGGCTTCTGTGTCCGTACCGCTCCATCCATCGATCGCCCCGGACGGCCTGGAGCCCGACCTGGTCGCCCGCGCCCGCGTCGGCGACAGGGAGGCGTTCGCCGCGCTGTACCACGAGCACTTCGGCCTCGTGTACAGCTTCCTGCTCGTCCGCACCCGCAACAGACACCTGGCCGAGGACCTCACGCAGGAGGTGTTCACCCGCGCGTTGCGCCATATCGACGCGTACACCTGGCAGGGCAGAGCCTTCGCCGCCTGGCTCACCACCATCGCGCGCAACCTCTTCCTCGACGAACTCGGCCACGGCCGCACCCGCTTGGAGACGCCGGTCGCCGAACTCAAGGACGTCGGGGACTCCGGACGGGGCGCCGAGTCGCTGGCCTTGCGCGAACTGGAGGCCGTCGAGGCCCACGAGACCGTCCGCACCGCCCTGCACACCCTCAATCCCCATCAGCGGCACTGTGTGGAGCTCCGTTTCCTCGACGAACTGACGGCGCAGGAGACGGCTCTGGCGATGGGCAGGAGCGTCGGCGCCGTCAAGACGCTCACCTACCGGGCGGTGCGGAAGCTGCGCTGGACCATCGGGACGGTGCCGGCGTGAACAGCAACCTTCCGCACGCGGCCGGGGTCGTCCGCACGGTGCTGGTGTCCGTCCGGGCGGAACAGGCGGCGGCCGTCGCGCACGCGCTGGACTCGGCCCGGCTCCTCGTCGATCCCGAAAGGTCCTTCGGCGTGGTGCTGCACCGGACGCCGGACAGGCACGGGGCCGGCGCCCCGCAACCCGTCACGGAACTGGAGCGGCAGGCTCTGGCCTGGGACCACTCCTGCGCGCGGGCCCGGGAGGTGGCGCGCGCCGTCGAACGTGAACTGGCCGGGCACCCTGGTCCGTACGACGTCCGGGTGGACGGTGACCGGGTGCGGGTGCTGCTCCGGGTCGACGATCCGGCTCACTGGGTCCGCTGGCGGGTCCACTTCGGTATCACGGCCGTCGGCGAGCGGCCCGAGCCCCGCACGGTGACCGGAGAGGGGGAACGTGACGGCGTGCGCGTGACCGTGGTGGCACACGGCATGGGCACGGCGCCGCCGAGCCCGCGGACCGGCCGGGAAAGGTGCCTGTTCCACCTCGACGGCACCACGTACGACCTGACCCTGCCGCAACGGGACGCGCAGGGGGACGTCTGGTACTTCCAGGGCTCCCGCACCCGGGACGGCATGCCATTGATGTCCCTCGACGGCCGGCCCGAACGATGCACCCTCGCCAACGTGGCGGCCTACCTGGGGCCGTTGACACCCCTCCCGCCCGTGATGCCGGGCACCGCCCCGACCGTGGACCTGGCCCGCGCCCGGGCCAGGCGGCCGGCACACGCCGGGTCCCGGGCCCGGAACCCGGTGGGGGAGCGAACCGGGCGCCGGGCCCGGGCGGTGCGGCCGACGGCCGGCGCGGCGGGGACCGTACGGATCGTGGAGCCGAGGCCCACGGGACCCGCGACGCTGCCGCCCACGGCAGCGCACGCTCGGGGAGAAACGGGCGGTGACGGCTCCGCGGTACGGCTCCGGCCTCTGCGGCAGTCACCGCCCGCGGTGTCCGGGCCGGACGGGCCGACCCGGTGAACCGGTCCCTGCCCGTCCGTGGGACCGGAGCCCGGGAGGACCGGGGTACCGCGCCGGAGGGCTCGCGTGCCTGGGAGGCCGGCGCCGCCTGTCTGCACCAGGACGCGGACATCTGGTTCTCCCGCAGGTCCTGGACCAGGGCCCGGGAGATATGCGCGGCATGTCCGGTGCTCGACGACTGCCGGGCCGCGGTGCTGCGCCGCGAGAAGGGGCTTCCCAAGGGCCGCCGCGACGGCGTCATCGCCGGACTGACGGGCCCCCAGCGCCACGATCTGGAGCGCCTGGAGGACCGCCGCGCGCGGACCCAGCCCCCGCCGCGGCCTCAGCCGGGCGCCGCGCCGCGCAGGCGACCCGCCCCTTGTGGCACCCGGGCGGCCTACCAGCGTCACCTGCGCCGGGGCGAACCCGTCGACGAGGCGTGCCGAGACGCCAACGCGCGCGACGTCGGCCGCTACCGCCGTACCGGCTCCACCCGGAGCCGAGCCGACGGCATACGGCCCGCCGTGGCCCGGTCCTGAGGCCAAGCGATCAGTGCGCCACGGACTCGCCGCCCGAGAATCCCGACCTCTCCCGTCTTCGGACCGCCGGGCCAGGACCCCGCCCGCGGTCAGTGGTGCCCCATGCCCGCGTCCTGGGCGGGACCGCCCAGGAAAACCCGCCGCCCGTTCCGGACCCGTCTCCCGCCCATCGCCACCGGAGTTCCCATGTCCCTACCCCCGACAACAACGCCGCCCGAGGCACCCGGTGCCGACGGTTCCCGGCCGCGAGGCCGTGCGGCCACCGCCCTGGTCAGGCTGCTCAGACCTCGGCACCGTCCCGGTCCACCGCGGTCCGCCCCGGGGCAGCGCCCCGACGTGACCTCGGACGGCTGTCGGCAGGAACTCGCCCGCTGGCAGCGGCACGCCGACTCCTACGCACGGGAACTGTCCCGCGTCGCCCTTGAACGGGCGCACCTGCTGGCCTGGCTGGCGGCGCTGCACCCGTCGAGCGCCGTCGTCACCCCGACCACCGGCGGCGGACCGGACGGCACGCACCTGTTGCGGCTCACGGCCGGGGAACGGCAGCTGTGCTGGTGGCTGCAGCCCACCGAGCTGCCGCTGTTCACCCATGTCCCGTACGCGGAGCCCACCCCGCAGTGCCCGCCGCGGGACGGCCACGGGGCCGCCGACCAGGCCGCCCACATCCGCCGCCACACCAGGCTGCTGGCGGTCGAGGGAGCCTTCCTCACCACCCCCGACGAACCGCGGCCTTCGGCCCGGCCCGCCGGTCACTGACGGCGGTCCGCACGGCCCTGCACCACAGACCCCGGTCGGCAGGCTCGGGAGGCACGTCGGCCGGACCCACCGCGCCCCTCTGCGACAACCCTCGGGCAGAGGGGCGCGGTCACCCGTGCAGCCAGGCCGCGAACTCCAGCAGCAGCTCGGCGTCCTGAAGCCGGCCCACCCGCCGCGCCCGCACCCCGGACTCCACCGCCCGGAACAGCGTCCACCCCCGCAGCCGCTCCTGATCCACATCCAACGACTCCGCGAGCCGCTTGATCCGCCGCCGGGTGATGGCCGCCCCCGACGGCTGGGCGATCAGGTCCTCGACGCGGTCCCGCACCAGCCGAGCCAGATCGAACGCACACTCCCCGACCACCGGATCCGGCCCCACGGCAAGCCACGGCGACCGCTCCGCCGCCAGCACCTTGCTCTGCCGAAACGTCCCGTGCAGCAACCGCGACTCCGGCGGAGCCACCAGCAACTCCTCACGGGCGGTGAGAGCCGCACTCACGAGATCGGCCACATCCGCGCCCGCGCCCGCCCGCATCGCCTCGGCCTGCCGCCCGGTCCGCTCGGCCACCGTCTCGAAGACCTGGTCACCCGGCGGCTCCACCCACAACCGGCGCAACGTGCCCGCCGCCTCCAGCAGCGCCTTCGCCTCCGGCAACGACCGCACCGACACATCGGGGTGCAGCCGCTCCAGCAGCAGCACCCCCTCGGTCACCGGCTCGTCGAGCAACTGCACCGCACCGCGCCCGCCCCAGTGCGCCAGTGCCGCCCGCTCGGCCTCCGGCCGGGACCGGGGCGGGGCCAGCTTGAGCACGGCGGGGGTGCCGTCGGACCGCCGGACCAGGACGACGAGGCTGCTGCGGCCGCCCGGCACCTGCACCCGTTCCACGGTCGACTCGCGTAGCGCGACGGCCTGCCGAGCCACCTCGGGCAGCTTCTCCAGCCAGCCGTCTCCGGGTGCCGTCTCACCGAGCGCCCTCACCAGACGCTGTGGCGGTTCGAAAGCCATACGCGAGCAGTTCCCTTCCCGTACCCGTTACGCCGTGGGTGTCGCCGAAGCCGGTGGGGCCGACGCGGTCGCCGCCCGTTCGGCGAGACCAGGGAAGGCTACGCTCTCCCCGCGCCAGCGCACCGCCCGCACCGCCGCCTCCCGCAGCGCCTCGGCGGCCATGGAGCGCCGCCCGTCCACGGTTGCCCGCACCAGGTCGGAGTACACCCCGGCGACCCGGTCCTCCAGCTCGGCGGCCAGCCGTACGGCCGCGTCCGAGTCCGGCACCGGGAACGGCAGCGCGTAACCCGCCGCGGCTGCCGCCGGGGTGCCGCCGAGGTCCCGCACCTCACGGGCGAGCGCGTCGCGCCGGGCGCGATGGGCGTCGTACGCCGACTTCGCCTCGGTACGCCGCCCCTCACGGATCCGCCCGCCGACGACCCCGTACCCGTACACGGCGGCATGTTCGGCCGCCAGCGCCGCCTGGAGCGCGGCCAGCTCACGCTTGTCCCGCTCGTCGCTCACTTCGCCGCCTCCGTCAGCAGATACGCGTGTGCCGCCCCGGCCGCCGCCACGGAGGCCAGCAGCCGGGCCAGCTCGCCCGGCACCTCGAGGAGCGACTTCGCCCGCGCGTCCGCGAGCGACCGCTCGGCGGTGGCGAGCCCGGCGAGGGCGTCCTTCTCGGTGCCGGGTACGACGGAGGGGGCGGGGGAGCCGACGGTGGGCGACGCCGAACCGGTCGCCGCCGGCGTACCGCCGAACGCCTCCACATGCCGCACGGCCTCCGCCCGCAGCACTCCCAGCCGCTCAGCGAGCCCCGGATACGCGGCGATCACCGCGTCGTACCGCTCGACGATCCCCCGGCTGTCCCGCGCCGCACGCGTGCGTGCCCGCTCGGCGACCGACGGACTGCCTCCGGTGCTCTCCTCGGTCTCCTCGGACCCGGAGGAGCAGCCCACCAGCAGGGCGGCACCGGCGGCCGAGGCGAGGAGGGTTCTTCGGCGCGGCCCCGAGGGGGTGCGCGGCGGCGGGGGGTACGGCACGGCAGTCGTCCTCGGGGGGCTCGTACGAACACATGGGCGGGTAGGCGCCCGCCGGTGATCACGGTACCCGCGCCCCGCTCCACAACCCCTCATCGGCACCGTGGCGGACCCCCGGTCGCCGCAGGGTGGACGGCAACACACCTTTGGAGCGGATACCCTTTGACCAGACACGCGACCTACCCACAACAGCACACGCGGCCGAGGAGTCACCCGGATGAGCACCACCCAGAGCGAGAGGCTGCGAGAGCTCCTGGAACCGCTCGTCAGCTCCCAGGGTCTGGATCTGGAAGAGATCTCAGTGGACTCCGTAGGACGGAAGCGGTTGCTCAGCGTCGTCGTGGACTCCGACACCGGGGCGGACCTGGACCAGATCGCCGATGTGAGCCGCGCGCTCTCGGCGAAGCTCGACGAGACGAACGCGATGGGTGAGGGCGAGTACACCCTCGAGGTCGGCACCCCGGGCGCGGAGCGCCCCCTCACGGAGCACCGGCACTATGTGCGGGCCGTGGGCCGGCTGGTGAAGTTCCAGCTGACCGAGGGCGGCGAAGTGGTCGCGCGGATCCTCGAGGTCGACGACGAGGGTCTGGACGTCGAGGTGCCCGGGGTCAAGGGCCGCAAGGCCACCAGCCGCAGACTCGCCTTCTCCGACATCGACAGGGCGCGCGTGCAGGTCGAGTTCAACCGCAAGGACAAGAAGGAAGAGGAGGCGTAGCCGTGGACATCGACATGAGTGCCCTGCGGGGCTTGGTACGGGAGAAGGAGATCTCCTTCCCCCTGCTGGTCGAGGCGATCGAGTCGGCCCTCCTCATCGCCTATCACCGCACCGAGGGAAGCCGCCGCCACGCGCGCGTGGAGCTCAACCGGGAAACCGGCCACGTGACGGTGTGGGCGAAGGAGGACCCCGAGGACCTCGAGGAGGGCCAGGAGGCCCGCGAGTTCGACGACACCCCGTCCGGCTTCGGCCGTATCGCCGCCACCACCGCCAAGCAGGTCATCCTGCAGCGGCTGCGCGACGCCGAGGACGACGCGACGCTCGGCGAGTACGCCGGCCGTGAGGGCGACATCGTCATGGGCATGGTCCAGCAGGGCCGTGACCCGAAGAACGTGCTCGTGGACATCGGCAAGCTGGAGGCCATCCTGCCGGTGCAGGAGCAGGTCCCCGGTGAGACGTATCAGCACGGCATGCGGCTTCGGTCGTACGTCGTGCGGGTGGCGAGGGGTGTGCGCGGTCCGTCCGTCACGCTGTCGCGCACACATCCCAATCTGGTGAAGAAGCTCTTCGCCCTGGAGGTGCCGGAGATCGCCGACGGTTCGGTGGAGATCGCCGCCATCGCGCGTGAGGCCGGTCACCGGACGAAGATCGCCGTACGGTCCACCCGTTCCGGACTGAACGCCAAGGGTGCCTGCATCGGCCCCATGGGCGGGCGGGTGCGCAACGTCATGGGTGAGCTGAACGGCGAGAAGATCGACATCGTCGACTGGTCGGACGACCCGGCCGAGATGGTGGCGAACGCGCTCTCCCCGGCCCGGGTATCCAAGGTGGAGGTCGTCGACCTCGCGGCCCGCTCCGCGCGCGTGACGGTGCCGGACTACCAGCTGTCGCTGGCGATCGGCAAGGAAGGGCAGAATGCCCGGCTCGCGGCTCGTCTGACCGGCTGGCGGATCGACATCCGTCCGGACATCGAGCAGCCGAGCGAATAGGTCCCGGATCACGATCGGGAATAGATCTCGGCCCACGAGGGCTGAGATCACGACAACAACCGTTCGATCGCTGCCCCGAAGGGGTGAGGTCGCTACGGGGAGGTAGACTTAGCAGTGTCTGGCCGGACGCACGCCCGCGCATGCCCTGAACGCACCTGTGTGGGGTGCAGGCAGCGAGCGGCCAAGACCGATCTGCTGCGTACCGTGGCGATCAAGGACGCATGCGTCCCCGATCCTCGCGGTACGCTGCCCGGCCGGGGCGCCTACGTGCACCCCGCCCTGGTCTGTCTCGACCAGGCGGTACGCCGCCGGGCGTTCACGAGGGCGCTTCGCGCCCCGGGAGCGCTCGACGTAAAGGCGTTGCGCCAGTACGTCGAGCAGACAGACAGTTGCTGAGCAGGCAACACCGCAAGGAGCGTCGCACGGAACCCCCGTGCGGCCCTGGTACCCCGCGAGTTGGAAGTAGGTCGAGATTGCGATGAGCACTCGATGAGCACGCGATGAGTACGCCCATGAAGTAGCGACGGTCCGGACGCAACCCGGACCTAAAAGGAGCGAAGTGGCTAAGGTCCGGGTATACGAACTCGCCAAGGAGTTCGGGGTGGAGAGCAAGGTCGTCATGGCCAAGCTCCAAGAACTCGGTGAATTTGTCCGTTCGGCGTCTTCGACCATCGAAGCGCCCGTCGTCCGTAAGCTGACGGACGCCCTTCAGCAGGGCAACGGAGGCGGCAAGCCCGCCCCCGCCCGCAAGGCCGCACCGGCCAAGCCGGGTGCCCCCTCTCCGGCGCAGGCTGCCCGTCCGGCCGCCCCGCGCCCGCCGGCCCCCAAGCCGGCCGTTGCCGAGACGCCCGCGGCTCCCGCCGCGCCGGCCGCTCCCGGCCCCCGTCCCACTCCGGGCCCGAAGCCCGCGCCGCGCCCCGCGCCGGCGTCACCGGCTCCGACCACGCCCGAGTTCACGGCACCCCCGTCGGCCCCCGCCGCGCCGCCGGCCTCCCAGGGCTCCGCCCCGCGTCCGGGCGCCCCGCGTCCGGCCGGCCAGCAGGCTCCGCGTCCGGGTGCTCCCCGTCCCGCCGGTGGCCCCGGTCAGGGCGGCCAGGGTCGCGACCGCGGCGATCGCGGCGACCGTCCGGGCGCCCCGCGTCCGGGTGGCCAGGCCTCGCGTCCCGGCGCTCGTCCGGCCGGTCCCCGTCCGGGCAACAACCCCTTCACCTCTGGTGGCTCCACCGGCATGGCGCGCCCGCAGGCGCCCCGTCCGGGCGGCGCCCCGCGTCCCGGTGGCCAGGGTGGCCCCGGTGACCGTCCCGGTGGCGCCCCGCGTCCGCAGGGCCAGGACCGTGGTCCCCGTCCCCAGGGCGCTGCGGGCGGTGCCCGTCCGGCGGCTCCGGGCGGCGCTCGTCCCTCCCCGGGCGGCATGCCCCGTCCGCAGGGCGGCGCTCCGCGTCCCGGCGGCGGTCCGCGTCCGAACCCCGGCATGATGCCGCAGCGTCCGGCTGCCGGCCCGCGTCCCGGTGGCGGTGGCCCCGGCGGCCGCGGTCCCGGTGGCGGCGGCGGTCGTCCCGGCGGTGCCGGCGGCGGTCGTCCGGGTGGCGGCGGCGGCTTCGCCGGTCGTCCCGCTGGTCCCGGTGGCGGTGGCGGCGGCTTCGCCGGTCGTCCGGGTGGTCCCGGTGGCGGTGGCGGTTTCGCCGGTCGTCCGGGTGGTCCCGGTGGTCCCGGCGGCGGTGGCCGTCCCGGCTTCGGCGGTCGTCCGGGTGGTCCCGGTGGCCGTGGTGGCACGCAGGGCGCCTTCGGTCGTCCCGGCGGTCCCGCGCGTCGTGGTCGCAAGTCGAAGCGGCAGAGGCGCCAGGAGTACGAGGCCATGCAGGCCCCGTCGGTCGGCGGCGTGATGCTGCCTCGCGGCAACGGACAGTCCGTCCGCCTGTCGCGCGGTGCGTCGCTCACCGACTTCGCCGAGAAGATCGGCGCCAACCCGGCGTCGCTCGTCGGCGTGATGATGAACCTCGGCGAGATGGTCACTGCCACGCAGTCCGTCTCCGACGAGACGCTGAAGCTCCTCGCGGACGAGATGAACTTCATCCTCGAGATCGTCAGCCCGGAGGAGGAGGACCGCGAGCTTCTCGAGTCCTTCGACATCGAGTTCGGCGAGGACGAGGGCGACGAGGAAGACCTGGTGGTCCGTCCGCCGGTCGTGACCGTCATGGGTCACGTCGACCACGGTAAGACCCGCCTTCTCGACACCATCCGCAAGACGAACGTCGTCGCGGGCGAGGCCGGCGGTATCACGCAGCACATCGGTGCGTACCAGGTGGCGACCGAGGTCAACGGCGAAGAGCGCAGGATCACCTTCATCGACACCCCGGGTCACGAGGCGTTCACCGCCATGCGTGCCCGTGGTGCCAAGTCGACCGACATCGCGATCCTCGTGGTGGCGGCCAACGACGGTGTGATGCCCCAGACGATCGAGGCGCTGAACCACGCCAAGGCGGCCGAGGTGCCGATCGTGGTCGCGGTCAACAAGATCGACGTCGAGGGCGCGGACCCGACCAAGGTGCGCGGTCAGCTCACCGAGTTCGGTCTGGTGGCCGAGGAGTACGGCGGCGACACCATGTTCGTCGACATCTCCGCCAAGCAGGGCCTCAACATCGAGAGCCTGCTGGAGGCCGTGGTCCTCACCGCGGACGCCTCGCTCGACCTGCGGGCCAACCCGGAGCAGGACGCGCAGGGTATTGCGATCGAGTCCCACCTCGACCGCGGTCGCGGTGCCGTCTCGACGGTCCTGGTCCAGCGCGGCACGCTGCGCATCGGCGACACGATGGTGGTCGGCGACGCGTACGGCCGTGTCCGGGCGATGCTCGACGACAACGGCAACAACGTCGAGGAAGCGGGTCCGTCGACCCCCGTCCTGGTCCTGGGTCTCACCAACGTCCCCGGCGCCGGCGACAACTTCCTGGTCGTCGACGAGGACCGCACGGCCCGTCAGATCGCCGAGAAGCGGGCGGCGCGCGAGCGCAACGCCAACTTCGCCCGGCGTGGAGTCCGGTTCTCCCTGGAGAACCTGGACGAGGCCCTCAAGGCCGGTCTGGTGCAGGAACTCAACCTCATCATCAAGGGTGACGCGTCCGGTTCGGTGGAGGCTCTCGAGTCCTCGCTGCTCCAGCTCGACGTCGGCGACGAGGTCGACATCCGTGTCCTGCACCGCGGTGTGGGTGCGGTCACCGAGTCCGACATCAACCTGGCGACCGGCTCCGACGCCATCGTCATCGGCTTCAACGTCCGCGCTGCGGGCCGCGCGGCGCAGATGGCGGAGCGCGAGGGCGTCGACGTCCGGTACTACTCGGTGATCTACCAGGCCATCGAGGAGATCGAGGCGGCCCTCAAGGGCATGCTCAAGCCGGAGTACGAGGAGGTCGAGCTCGGCACGGCGGAGATCCGCGAGGTCTTCAAGTCGTCCAAGCTGGGCAACATCGCCGGTGTCCTGGTCCGCTCGGGCGAGGTCAAGCGCAACACGAAGGCTCGACTCGTCCGCGACGGCAAGGTCATCGCGGAGAACCTCAACATCTCCGGTCTGCGTCGCTTCAAGGACGACGTCACCGAGATCCGCGAAGGGTTCGAGGGCGGTATCAACCTCGGCAACTTCAACGACATCAAGGTCGACGACGTCATCGCGACGTACGAGATGCGCGAGAAGCCGCGCGGCTGATTGTCGTAGCACGCGATCGGGGCCGGTCGGCGGACGTAATATCCGTCGATCGGCCCCGGCCGTTGCGTGTACGGTTCCTGTATCGGCGTCGACGCGGCGCCCATACCCCGAACCGGCGGGACATCCGGACACACACATGTATGTGGGGACTCTGTCCTTCGACCTGCTCCTCGGCGACGTTCACTCGCTCAAGGAGAAACGCTCTCTCGTCCGTCCGATCGTGGCCGAGCTCCAGCGCAAGTACGCGGTGAGCGCGGCGGAGACGGGCCATCAGGACCTCCATCGCAGGGCCGAGATCGGGCTGGCGATGGTGTCCGGGGACACCGGACACCTCACCGATGTACTGGACCGCTGTGAGCGGCTGGTCGCCGGGCGGCCCGAGGTGGAACTGCTCTCGGTTCGACGCAGGCTCCACGGCGACGAAGACTGAAGCGACGAAGACTCAGCAAGAAGCAAGACACTTAAGGAGACGGACCAGTGGCCGACAACGCGCGGGCGAAGAGGCTGGCGGACCTCATCCGAGAGGTGGTGGCCCAGAAGCTGCTGCGCGGGATCAAGGACCCGCGGCTCGGCTCACACGTCACCATCACGGACACCCGGGTCACGGGTGACCTGCGGGAGGCGACCGTCTTCTACACGGTGTACGGCGGCGACGAGGAGCGGGCGGCCGCGGCCGCCGGACTGGAGAGCGCCAAGGGCGTGCTCCGGTCCGCCGTCGGAGCGGCGGCGGGAGTGAAGTTCACCCCGACGCTGACCTTCGTGGCCGATGCGCTGCCCGACACCGCCAAGACCATCGACGACCTCCTCGACAAGGCGCGCCAGTCCGACGAGAAGGTGCGCGAGGTCTCGGCCGGAGCCGCCTACGCCGGTGAGGCGGACCCGTACAAGAAGCCGGGTGAAGACGAGGACGACACCGCCGAATGACACAGAAGAACCAGACGCCCGACGGGCTTGTCATCGTCGACAAGCCGTCGGGCTTCACTTCGCACGACGTCGTCGCCAAGATGCGCGGGATCGCGAGGACCCGCCGCGTCGGACACGCCGGCACCCTCGACCCGATGGCGACCGGTGTGCTCGTCCTCGGCGTCGAGAAGGCGACCAAGCTCCTCGGACACCTCGCGCTCACCGAGAAGGAGTACCTGGGCACGATCCGCCTGGGCCAGACGACCCTGACCGACGACGCCGAGGGCGAGATCACGGGAGCGGCAGACGCCTCGAAGGTCACCCGGGACGCCATCGACGCGGGGATCGCCAAGCTGAGCGGCGACATCATGCAGGTGCCGTCCAAGGTCAGCGCCATCAAGATCGACGGCGTGCGCTCCTACAAGCGGGCGCGTGAGGGCGAGGAGTTCGAGATCCCCGCCCGGCCCGTCAAGATCTCGTCCTTCGCGGTGTACGACGTCCGGGACGCCGTCGCCGAGGACGGCACGCCCGTGATGGACCTGGTCGTCTCGGTGGTCTGCTCGTCCGGTACGTACATCCGGGCGCTGGCCCGGGACCTGGGCGCGGACCTCGGTGTGGGCGGCCATCTCACCGCGCTGCGGCGCACGCGGGTCGGCCCGTACAAGCTGGACGCGGCCAAGACGCTGGAGCAGCACCAGCAGGAGCTGACGGTGATGCCGATCGCCGAGGCGGCCGCGGCCGCGTTCCCGCGCTGGGACGTGGACGAGAGGCGGGCCCGGTTGCTCGCCAACGGCGTACGCCTGGAGATGCCCGACGAGTACACGGGCCGTGGCACCGTCGCCGTCTTCACTCCCGAAGGCCGGCTGCTGGCCCTCGTGGAGGAGCAGAAGGGCAAGGCGAAGAGCCTCGCCGTCTTCGGCTGAGACGCTCCGCCCGTGGAGCGGCGGTCACGGAGTTGTCCGCCGCTCCACGGTCCCCCCTCGGTTCCCCCACCCCTAGGGTGTATCCATCGACTCCCTCCCATTCACCCGTGCGGGCAGGCGCTCGGAGTGAAGCGGGGGAGCGGACGGGGGCGCGTTCACCGCGCGATCTGTCCCGCCGATCACCTGGTGCCTACCGTCGAAGACAGGGCAGGGCACGGCGGGGAGGTTCGACCATGGCGGGACGAGGCCCGCGGACTGCGGGCGGCCGCCGACGCGCGGGTGACAGCGAGCACCACGCGTCCTCGGGCACGGCTTCCGGGCCGGGACGCGCACACGACGAATCCCTCGTCCGGATCCACGATCTGGCCGGCCGCCCCCGGGGCACCGGCTTCGTGGCCGACCACCACGGCACCGTGATCACCAGCCACGAGGCCGTCGACGGACTGCCGAGGCTGCTGCTCCACGCCACCGAGGACCGCCACTGCGTGGTGACCGCCGACGCGGTGACCGCCCTGCCCGAGCTGAACCTGGCCCTCGTACGGACCGAGGGGCTCGGCGTCGAACCGCTCCCCGTCACCGTGCGGGACCGGATCGAGACCGGTGCCTATGTGCGGATCGCCGCCGGGTGCTGGCGTGAGGCGAGGGTGCTCGGCGCGACCGCCGTGACGTACACCGCGACGGATCGCTTCCATCTCCTGGACAGCGCACTGGAGTTGGCGATCGGCACGGCCGGGCGGGACGCGCTGCGGCTGGGCGGCGGGGCGGCCGGCGGACCGGTACTCGACGCCGCGACCGGCGCGGTGGTCGGCGTCCTCGGCACCGCGCTGCAGGGCGGCGGCCGTGACGCCGGGTTCGCGGTCCCCCTGCTCCCGGCACCGCCCGGCCCGCTCGCCGAACTCCTCGCCGAGAACGCGGCGACCGTCCCCGCGTACGGCGTGGACCTCAACCTCGCGGGCGTACTGGAGCTGACGGCGACCTCGGTGGGTCAGGACGGCCCGCCGGGCGCGCTCGCGGGGTACGTCGGCCGGGCGAGCACCGGCACCCCAGGATCGGTGACACCGGTCCAACGGGCGGCCACGGCAGCGGAGTTCGCGGCCTTCACCGACGGTCCGGCCGCCGTTCTCGCCCTCGTCGGACCACCCGGCAGCGGCCGTACGACAGAACTCGCGTCCCTCGCCGCCCGCCGCAACCGGGGTGCCCGCCCCGCCCCGGCCCTGTGGCTGCGCGGCGCCGATCTGAGGGACGACGACACCTCGGTCGCGGACGCGGCACGCAGGGCGCTGACCCGGGCAACCCGGATCGTCGCCGCGTCACGCTCGGTGGACGTCGCCGACCTGGGCGATGTGACCCCTGAGCGGCTGGCCCGGCTCGCCCACACCGACGGCCGCCCCCTGCTCCTCCTCCTCGACGGCCCCGAGGAGATGCCACCCGTCCTGGCCCACCGCCTCACGGAATGGACCGACGGCACGGCGACATGGCTGGGGGAGACGAGGGCACGACTGGTGGTGGCGTGCCGGGAGGAGTACTGGGAGCGGGCGGGGGAGGGGTTCCCGGGAGGAATGCTGCACGGCCCGGATGCTGAGCCACTTCCGGCCCGTCCGGCGTCCGGGGGCGAGAAGCCGCCCTGCGTGCACCTGGCCGACCTGCACGAGGACGAAGCCCGCCAAGCCCGGGCCCGTTACGGCATCCCCGAGGACGCCCTCACCGACACCGACGCCCGCCACCCCCTCACCCTGCGCCTCCTGTCCGAGGTCCGAGCCGCCCTCCCCGACACCGACACGCCCGGCACCCGCGCGGATCGCCACGACGTCTTAGCCGCCCACCTCGACCTGATGTGCCTGCGCATCGCCGTCCGCCTCGCCGCCGAGAACGGCCTGCGCGGCACCGCCGTACGCCGCCTCGCCGCAAAGGTCTCCGGACAGGTGCACGAGGCCGCCCGCCGCAGCCTCGGCCCGGGCCAGGGCGAACTGGACCGCGAGTCGTTCGAGGCGGTGTTCCCCTGGGGCCAGGCCTCCGCCCGGCTCGGCGGCGGCACCGGCTGGGCGTCCGCCGTCCTCACCGAGGGCCTCCTGGTCCCCGCGGGCAACGGCTACCGCTTCGCCCACGAGGATGTCGCCGACTGGATCCAGGGCACGCACCTCGACCTGGACGAGGCCCTGCGCGCCCTGGTCCACCGCCGCAGCCCGCACCCCTTCCCGGTGCCGCACCACCGCATCGGCCCGGTCGTCCAGGCCCTGCTCCTCCAGTCCCGCCAGCACGGCACCCCCCGACTCGCCCTGCGCCTGGAGGAGTTGATCCAGGCACTGGACGCCGACCCCGACTCCTGGTGGGCGGCCCGACTCCTCACCGAGTCGTTGCTCCGCGTACCCGACGCGACGCCGTACACGGGCGTACTGCGCCTGCTCGCGGACCGCGTGGTGGACTGGCGACGCCAAGGACGCGACGAGGGGCTCGACGAGGAGCTCGACCAACTTCCCGTCCGGGCCACCGAGTTCGCCCCCGACTTCTGGCTGGCCCTGGCTCTGCCCCCGATCACCCTCTTCGACCTGCTCCGCCGTCTCGTCCTCGCCGACGGCCCCGCCCACGACACCGCCCCCCGCTTCCTGGACGCGGCCTCCGGGCTGCTCGCCGCCGACCCCACCGCCGTAGCGCCGCATCTGACGCGCTGGTTCGACGACGAGCGCCCGCTGCCCGCCACCCCGCACGCGACCGTCGCGAAGGCCGCGCAGGCGCTGCTGCACACCCACCGGCGGCTCGCCCTCGACGAGCTCACCGAGGTGCTCGTCGACTGCGCGCACCGGCGGGCCGACGAACTGCTCACCGTGCTCGCGGAGGACGAACCGTCGGCGCTGTGCCGGGCCGTGGACCGATGGGCGCACGACGAACGTCCCGACCGGAGGGTCGCGGCGGTGGCGTACGGCCTGTGCGCCGCCCCGCACCTGAGGACGGAGGCCGACCGCGAGCTGCTGCGCTACGCCGCGCTCACCCTGCTCGCCCGCCCCGCCGACTGCACCCTGCACGGCGGCGCGCTCGCCCTCCTCGTGCGCGATCCGCGCACGCGTGCCCGTCATCTCCCGCAGGCCCTCGGCCACTTCATGGCCGGCGACCCGCAGTTCCCGCCGAGTGCACTCGTCGCCGCAATGACCACACACCCGGAGCCGGTCCTCGACGCCTTCCGCGCCCGGCTGCGCCGCCCCGGCGCCGGAGCGGCCCTGCGCACCCTCGCCGACGTCACCACGCCCACGCAGGCCCGCCGGATCGCCGGTCTCGTGCGGGAGGCGGTGGAGCGGCGCCCGGAGACCGCGGCGGACATGGCCGCGTACGTCGACCGGCGCCTGGACCAGGGGCCGGGGGCGCGGGCGGTACTCCTCCCGCTGGTCACCGGCCTGCTGGACGGCGGCTCGGAGGAGGTGCGGGCCGCCCTCGCCGCCGTACTGGCCACCCCCGGCACCCCCGCCTCCCGCCCCCTCCGCCGAGAACTGCTCGAATTCCTGCTGAGCCACGAACACGCGCCCGCCGTCCTGGACACCCTCCTGCGCGCCGCCGCCCGCCACGCCGACGACGGACTGCGCGAACTCGTCCACCGCACCGGCCTTCTCCTCGTCCGCACCCCGGAGGGCGCGGCCCGTTTCGACCGCGGCCTGGTCGATCTCGGCCGTCAGGTGCCGGGCTTCGCGGCGCGGGTGGCGGGCTGGCTGACCGGCGCTCCGCAGCAGTGGGCGGCCGTGGTCGGCCCCAGTACCCGCCGGATGATCGAGAACCTGGCAGGCGTCCGCGTCCCCGCCTGACCCGCCCGCCCTACGTGCGTCGAGTCACAGCGTCCATGCCGATGCGGGCCGGAGCGACGCGGCATGGCACCCTTAGTCCTGCGTAAGAGATAAGCCGTACATACGGACACAGGTTCGACGAGGAGCGGTCACAGTGCAGCGCTGGCGTGGCTTGGAGGACATCCCCGAGGACTGGGGACGCAGCGTCGTCACCATCGGCTCCTACGACGGAGTCCACCGCGGACACCAGCTGATCATCCGGCACGCCGTGGAACGCGCCCGTGAGCTGGGCGTTCCCGCCGTCGTCGTCACCTTCGACCCGCACCCCAGCGAGGTCGTCCGCCCCGGCAGCCACCCGCCCCTGCTGGCCCCGCACCACCGCCGCGCCGAGCTGATGGCGGAGCTGGGCGTGGACGCGATCCTCATCCTGCCCTTCACGACGGAGTTCTCGAAGCTCTCGCCGGCCGAGTTCGTCGTCAAGGTGCTGGTCGACAAGCTGCGCGCCAAGGCGGTCGTCGAGGGCCCCAACTTCCGCTTCGGCCACAAGGCCGCGGGGAACGTGGAGTTCCTCGCCGAGCAGGGCAAGACGTACGACTTCGAGGTCGAGGTCATCGACCTGTTCGTGTGCGGCGAGGCGGGCGGCGGCGAGCCGTTCTCCTCCACCCTCACCCGCCGACTGGTCGCCGCCGGCGACGTCGAGGGCGCCCACGAGATCCTGGGCCGCCCGCACCGGGTCGAGGGTGTGGTCGTCCGGGGTGCGCAGCGCGGCCGCGAGCTGGGCTTCCCCACGGCCAACGTGGAGACCCTCCCGCACACCGCCATCCCCGCCGACGGCGTCTACGCCGGCTGGCTGCACGCCCAGGGCGAGGCGATGCCGGCCGCGATCTCCGTCGGCACCAACCCGCAGTTCGACGGCACCGAGCGCACGGTCGAGGCGTACGCCATCGACCGCGTCGGCCTCGACCTCTACGGCCTGCACGTCGCCGTCGACTTCCTCGCGTATGTGCGCGGCCAGGCGAAGTTCGACTCCCTGGAGGCCCTGCTGGAGCAGATGGCCGAGGACGTCAAGAAGTGCCGGGAGCTGATTTCGGCGGCCGAGTAGTCGTTCGTCCCGTTCCCACGACGCCGAAGGGCGGCCGGTGCTGGTGAGCACCGGCCGCCCTTCGCGTGTGCGGGCTACTGCTGCGGGGGCGCGGGCGGGTACGGCTGCCCGGGCTGTCCCGGCTGCGGGTAGGGCTGGCCGGGCTGCTGGGCCTGCTGAGGGTACGGCTGGGCTTGCTGAGGGTACGGCTGAGCCTGCTGCGGATAGGGCTGACCCGGCTGCGCGGCGTACGGGTGGCCCGGCTGCTGAGGCTGCTGCGGGTACGGCTGCCCGGGCATGGGCTGGCCCGGCATCGGCGGGGCCGCCACCGGGGGCGGGTTGCCGTCGCTGGTCCACAGGCCGTGCATCTGCTGGTGGCGTACGAAGTCCTCGGCGACCATCGCCGCGAGGTTGAAGTACGACTCCCGGACCTTCGGCCGCATCATGTCGAGGTCGACCTCGGCACCGGCCGCGAGGTGTTCGTCGAAGGGCACCACGATGACACCGCGGCAGCGCGTCTCGAAGTGGCTGACGATGTCGTCCACCTTGATCATCTTGCCGGTCTCGCGCACCCCCGAGATGACGGTGAGGGACCTCGACACGAGATCCGCGTACCCGTGCGCCGACAGCCAGTCCAGCGTCGTACTCGCGCTGCTCGCACCGTCGACGGACGGCGTCGAGATGATGATGAGCTGGTCGGCGAGGTCGAGCACACCGCGCATGGCGGAGTAGAGCAGACCGGTACCGGAGTCCGTCAGGATCACCGGGTACTGCTTGCCCAGCACATCGAGGGCCCGCCGGTAGTCCTCGTCGTTGAAGGCCGTGGACACGGCCGGGTCGACGTCGTTGGCGATGATCTCGAGCCCGGACGGCGCCTGGGAGGTGAACCGGCGGATGTCCATGTACGAGTTGAGGTACGGGATCGCCTGGACGAGGTCACGGATGGTGGCCCCGGTCTCCCTCCGCACCCGGCGGCCGAGGGTACCGGCGTCCGGGTTGGCGTCGATGGCGAGGATCTTGTCCTGCCGCTCGGTGGCGAGGGTCGAGCCGAGGGCGGTGGTGGTCGTGGTCTTGCCGACACCGCCCTTGAGGCTGATGACCGCGATGCGATAGCAGGACAGCACGGGCGTACGGATCAGCTCCAACTTCCGCTGCCGCTCGGCTTCTTCCTTCTTGCCACCGATCTTGAACCGGGAGGACTGAGCGGCGGGACGGCCGCTCTTCGCCTTCTGCTTCTTGTTGTTCAGCAGCCGGTCCGAGGACAGCTCCACCGCAGCGGTGTAACCGAGCGGCGCCGCACCGGGGTTGGTCATCTGCCGCTGGTCGTGCTGCATGGGCTGCGGCCAGGCGGTACCGGTGCGGGGGTCGACGGGGGGCTGGGGTGCCTGCGGGGCGAATCCCTGCGGCTGACCGTCGGGCTGGGGCTGCCCCTGCGGGACGCCCTGCTGAGGGTGGGGCTGGCCATCCTGCTGCGCGGGCGGCTGCGGGAAGCCGTAGCCACCGGGGGCGGGCGCCTGCGGGGCGTTGGGAGCACCGGGGTGCGGGAAGCCGTAGCCGGCCTGGGCGTTGGGAGCGGGGGCCGGAGCTCCGGGTTGCGGGAAGCCGTAACCGGCCTGCGGGCCGGGGGCGGGCGCCGGTTGGGCGTGCGGGTCCGAGGGGGTGGGGGCCGGGGGCTGTCCCTGCTGGGGGAAGCCGTAGCCGCCTTGGGCGTTGGGGGCCGGGGGCTGGGCAGCGCCGGGTTGCGGCTGGGGGGCGGGTGCGGGGGCTCCGCCGGGCTGCGGGAAGCCGTAACCGGCCGCTGCGGGAGGCGCGGTGGTTTGCGGGGTGCCGGGGGCGGGCGCCGGTTGGGCGTGCGGGGCGGAGGGAGTTCCGACCGGGGGCTGACCCTGTTGGGGGAAGCCGTAGCCGCCTTGGGGCTGGGGAGCGGTCGGCTGGGCGGCGCCGGGTTGCGGGAAGCCGTAACCGGGCTGCGGGTTGGGGGCTCCGCCGGACTGCGGGAAGCCGTGGCCGTCCTGCGGGGCGGGGGTGGTGGGCGGCTGCTGGGCCGCCGGGGTGCCGGGCTGCGGTGCGGCCGGGGCGGGTGCCGCGGGCGCGGGCGGCTGGTTCCAGGCGGCGGGCGCGGGCTGCGGGGCCTGCGGCTGGAAGGGCGGCTGCTGCTGCGGTACGGGCGGGTGAGGCTGCGCGGCCGTCGGCTGCGGGGCGGGTGCCGCCGGGACCGGCTGTTGGGGTTGGGGCTGGGGCTGGGGCGGCCACTGGGCCGCCGGGGCGGGAGCAGCGGGTTGGTACGACGGCGGCAGCGGCGGCATTCCGGCCTGCGGCGCCGGCGGGGGAGTCCAGGCGGGGGGTGCGTCCTGGGGTGCGCTGTCCGCGGGGGTGGTGTCCTCGGGCTCGGCGTCAGCCGGTACGGCGTCGGCGGGCTCAGGGCTCGTGGGTACGGCGTCGATGGGCTCCGCCGTCGCAGGTACGGCGTCCTCCGGCTCGGCCTCGGCAGGCGTCGCGTCCGAGAGCTCCGGGTCCTCCGGCTCGGCGTCGGTCGGCTCGGCGACGGCCTCCGAAAGCGCGGTCTCCTCCGCCTCGGTCTCCTCGTCGGGACCGGCGTCCTCCGGCTCGGTCGCCGCGGGCTCCGGGTCCTCCACGTCGGCGTCGGTGTCCTGGGACAGCGAGGTGTCGTCCGCGGCAGGCTCCGTGTCCTCGGCGGGGGTCTCCTCGGAGGCGCCCGGGAACGCCAGGACGTCGGCGTCGGCGTCTGTGTCGTTCTCCTCGGCCGTCACGTCCGGCTCCGTGATGTCCTCGGCAGCCGGTTCGACCGCTTCCGCGATGTCGTCGTCGGCCTCGTCCACCGCATCGGCACCCGGGGTGTCCGCCTCGGCATCCACCGACGGCTCCACGACGGCATCCTCGACGGAGTCGTCGGCGACGGGCTCGTCGGCAACGGAGGAATCGGCACCGTCGGCCTCTTCGGCCACCGTGGCGCGCTCCGCGATCTCGCGCTTCAGCGAGGCCGCGGAGAACCGCATCGTGGCGCCGCTCTCCAGGTCACCGTTCCCGGACTCCGGCTCCTCGTCCGCCGCAGGGGCAGGCGGAGCCGCGGGCGTGGGGAGGGTGAAGCTCGTCGGGGGCGCGGCGGGCGGCGCTGCCGGTGCGGGGTCGGGCTCCGCGGCGACCGGCGGCGTCACCGGCGTGGGCAGGGCGAAGCTCGACGGGGACGACGCGGGGGCAGCCGGAGCGCCCCACTGGGACTGGAACCCCGGAATGTTCGGCACGGCCGCCGGCGACCCGGCATCCGGGGCCGACGACTCGGACGGTGCGGGCTGCTGCGGCTGCGCGGCCTGCGGAGGCTGCGGCTCGAACCCGCTGCCCGCCGGAAGCCCGGGCACCGCACCCGGCCCCTCGCTCGACGGCGACGGCGCGGGCGGCTGGAACGGCGCACCCGGAGTCGGAGCCGGAGCCGGCGGCGTGAACGGGGCCCCGGGACCGGAAGACGTCGGCGCCGGAGGCGTGAAAGGCGCCCCCGGACCGGCAGCGGGCGGAGTGAAAGGAGCACCAGGACCCGGCGCGGGCGGCGTGAAGGGAACGCCCGGACCAGGCGCCGGAGGCGTGAACGGAGCCCCGGGCCCCGGAGCGGCACCCTGGGGACGCGAATGCGCGGGAGGCGTCAGCCCCGGGAGCGAGGAAGCGGACCAGTCCACGGGAGAGGGCGCGGCACCGGGCGTACCCGAAGCCGGCGAACCGGCCCCGGCCGACCCCGTCGTACCGGATGAACCAGCTGAACCGGACGTGCCGCCCGTGCCTGCCGATCCAGCCGTACCCGACGCGTTCTCCCCGTCGCCCGAACCCCCGGAAGCGTTCTGCGTGTACCAGGCAGGCGGCGCGTAGTCGATGGTGAACTCGCCCGTCATCTCGCTGGCGGACTCCGCGTCGGGCTGGTCATCGCCGGGTGTGGCCCAGCCCCCGCGGATCCCGTCCCGATCGCTGCTCACAATTCCTCCTGATGTGGTCGAGCACCCTCATACCGTGCTAGGGGCGACCTGTTCTTGTCGTCTTCTCGTCGTCCGAAGTCGTTCCAGGTCGTCCGATCCACCGGCTCTCCCCCTGGATATCAACGCCCGGTCCACGGGTTCTGGCGCCGCCCCCGGTACCAGCCTAATCACCACAAGCCCCACCCCGGCAGGCCCGTCCACCCCTGAGCGCACGTCCACCGCGTCACAACCTGCCCAGAACTGGCCTACACAGCTTTCGCATTCATGGTCAAAAAGGGCGATGTTCGTGAACACCCCGAACATAAACGGAAGGTGAGGGGAGACGAGCGGGACCTTCCCGAAGCGCCTTACCGGGCAGGGCTGTTGGGGCGGACGACGGCCCACCCCGAACCTCGCCCGAAACCGGCCGCCGGGCATAGTAGGGCCGATCCGATCACCGAAACGGTCATCGATCCGGTCACCATCCCGCCAGAAACAGAAGGGGCTCCTTCGCGTGAGCTTCGGCCCGCCTCCCTCGATCTACACCCAATCCGCACTCTCGGCCGACACCGCCCGCAGGCGCCGCCGCCGTACGACGCTGCTGGGCGCCGTGGCGGTCGCCGCGGCGGTCGCGCTGGGCGGAGGCGGCTGGCTCCTCGCGTCCGAGGACGACGGCGCACCCGCCGGCGCCGAGCAGGCCGTCGCGCAGAGCCCGGACGACATCAGGGAGACGACCGAGACGGTCCCCGCCTCGCCCGAGGGCCGGCTGATGATCGAGCACGACGAGGAGAACCTCGCCAAGACCAACGACGCCGCCCCTCGCTACGCGCCCGGCACCTGGGCCACCGACAAGGTCATGGTCAAGGGCGTCGCCAACCGTCTCGAGGGCTACAACATCGCCCTCGACGCCGACGAGAAGGCCTGGAGCCTCAAGCTGGACGGCCAGATCTGCGCCACCAGCAGACATGTCACCGCGGACGGCCGTACCGCCGTCGTCATCCAGCCTCCGCAGCCCAAGGGCTCGGAGAAGGAGGGCGTCTGCGACCAGGTGGTGTTCTTCGACCTCGACACCGGCGAGAAGCTGTGGCAGAAGAAGATGCCCGCGGCGAACTCCGCCTACGTCACCAACACCAACCTCACGCTCACGAAGGGCGTCGTCGCCGTGGCCTGGGGTCAGGGCTCCGTGGCGTACGACATGAAGTCCGGCGAGCAGCTGTGGAACAGCAGCCTCGGCTCCAAGTGCCAGGACAAGGCCTTCGCCGGCGGCCGCGCCCTGCTGTCCCTGCTCAGCTGCGGATCACCGCCCGACGTCACCTTCCAGGTGCAGAAGCTGGACCCGCGCACGGGCAAGGTGCGGTGGACGTACCGGGTCGCCCGTGGGGTCCAGACCGTCTATCTGCCGTCGTCCGATCCGCCGGTGCTCGCCGTCGCCGCGGGGGACAGCGAGGTGACCGACCTGATCTCGCTCGACAGCGCGGGCAAGCGCCGTACGACCATCGCGCTGAACGGCTACGACGCGAAGTGCGGCGAGCGGTACTTCGGACTGTCGTTCTTCGGCGAGTACGAGACCTGCGACGGCCTGGTCGTCGGACGCGACCGGGCCTTCGTCACCAGCGAGGAGAACATCGCCGCCAACCAGCCGTCGGGCTGGATCGTGGCGTTCGACCTGGTGACGGGCAGGACGGCCGGCAAGTTCGACGGGCGCGAGCTGCAGAAGGTCCATCCGCTGCGGATGAGCGGCGACGACCTCCTGATCTACCGGAGCGGTGCGGGCACCGTCGCCCCGGCCGCCGTGGTGCGCTGGAACCCGAGGACGGACAAGGAGACCCCACTCCTCCTCTTCACCCTCCCGGACGACGAGGACGGCGAGCTCAGCGACCCGGAGCAGTCGGACATCCTCTACCACCGGGGCCGGGTCTTCTTCGGGAAGCGGGAACTGGTCGCCGACGACAAGTACCCGACCGACCCGGTCCTGATGGCCCTCGCCGTCGGGGGCGCCGGACTGAAGCACTGAGAGAGCGAAGAGGGGCGGCACGCACGCGTGCCGCCCCTCACCGTCACTCCGCCTCTTGCGGCGCCGGCTCGATGTCGAACTCCCCGTCCCGCGCACCCAGCACGAACGCCCGCCACTCCGCCTCCGTGTACCGCAGCACGGTCTCCGGCTCCAGCGAGGACCGCATGGCCACGGCGCCCTCGGGCAGGTACGCGATCTCGACCCGCTCCTCGTGCTCCTCGGTGCCCGGCGCGCTGTGCCACTCGACGCCCGAGATGTCGAGGGCGTAGAGCTCGTCCCGCTCCCGCTCCTTGCGCGCCTTGATCTCCTCTGCCGTCTCCGCCATGTCCCGGCGACCCCTTCCGACGTCGTACGACCACGATCCGAGCGCTCACCCTAGTGGCCCCCCGCGCCCCATCAGGGTGCTTCCGGAACCGGGGCGAAGGCCCCCACCTTTGCCTGGTACCCTGAGTGACGGCCGTTCGTGTACGCACCCCCGGAGCCCTTCGCTCTGGAGGCCGCGCCCAGCGGATCCCCGCCTCCCGAGTAACGGAAGCTCCCCCGAGACACAGACCGGGGGCACTCGGTGGCCATTTTCAGACTACGAGGAGTTTCGAGTGCCGCTCGATGCCGCAGTGAAGAAGCAGCTCATCGCCGAGTTCGGTCAGAAGGAAGGCGACACCGGCTCCCCCGAGGTCCAGGTCGCCATGCTCTCGCGCCGGATCTCGGACCTGACCGAGCACCTCAAGACCCACAAGCACGACCACCACTCCCGTCGTGGTCTGCTGATCCTGGTCGGTCAGCGCCGCCGCCTTCTCCAGTACCTGGCGAAGAAGGACATCCAGCGCTTCCGCGCGCTGGTCGACCGCCTCGGCATCCGCCGCGGTGCGGCGGGCGCCAAGTAAGACGTCATGTGGGGAGCGGTTCCCGAAACGAGTCGGGGGTCGCTCCCTTTGCCGTACGTGCGGAAACGTGCGGAGTGTCACACCTACTTTGTAGTGTGGTAGCACAACGCAGTACCAAGCAGTACCACGAGGAGAAGTGCACCTCGCCGCCGCCGGTCCTCGGTAGTGGCTCCCGGGCAATGCGAACCCGGGTGCTTCGATCGAAGACCGGCCCGCAACAGACGGAGCGCTTCTCCGCCCATGTCCCCCCGCCACACGGGCGGGCCGGGACAAAAGACGAAAAGTAATGGAGAAACGCTAGTGGAGAACGAGACCCACTACGCCGAGGCCGTCATCGACAACGGCTCCTTCGGCACCCGCACCATCCGCTTCGAGACGGGCCGCCTGGCCAAGCAGGCCGCCGGCTCCGCCGTGGCGTATCTGGACGACGACACCATGGTGCTGTCGGCCACCACCGCCTCCAAGAACCCCAAGGAAAACCTCGACTTCTTCCCCCTCACGGTGGACGTCGAGGAGCGGATGTACGCCGCCGGCAAGATCCCCGGCAGCTTCTTCCGCCGTGAGGGTCGTCCCTCCGAGGACGCCATCCTCACCTGTCGCCTCATCGACCGTCCGCTGCGCCCGTCCTTCAAGAAGGGCCTGCGCAACGAGATCCAGGTCGTCGCCACGATCATGGCGCTCAACCCCGACCACCTGTACGACGTCGTGGCGATCAACGCCGCCTCCGCGTCCACCCAGCTGGCCGGTCTGCCCTTCTCCGGCCCGATCGGCGGCGTCCGCGTCGCGCTGATCAACGGCCAGTGGGTCGCGTTCCCGACGCACACCGAGCTCGAGGACGCCGTCTTCGACATGGTCGTCGCCGGTCGCGTCCTGGAGGACGGCGACGTCGCGATCATGATGGTCGAGGCCGAGGCCACCGAGAAGACCATCCAGCTGGTCGCGGGCGGCGCCGAGGCGCCGACCGAGGAGGTCGTCGCCTCCGGTCTGGACGCCGCGAAGCCCTTCATCAAGGTGCTCTGCAAGGCCCAGGCCGACCTCGCCGCGAAGGCTGCCAAGCCGACCGGCGAGTTCCCGGTCTTCCTCGACTACCAGGACGACGTCCTGGAGGCGCTCGCCGCCGCCGTCCGCCCGGAGCTCGCCTCCGCGCTGACGATCGCGGGCAAGCAGGACCGAGAGGCCGAGCTGGACCGCGTCAAGGGTCTGGCCGCCGAGAAGCTCCTGCCGGAGTTCGAGGGCCGCGAGAAGGAGATCTCCGCCGCGTACCGCTCCCTGACCAAGCAGCTCGTCCGCGAGCGCGTGATCAAGGAGAAGAAGCGCATCGACGGCCGCGGTGTCACGGACATCCGTACGCTCGCCGCTGAGGTCGAGGCCATCCCGCGCGTGCACGGCTCCGCGGTGTTCGAGCGTGGCGAGACCCAGATCCTGGGCGTCACCACCCTCAACATGCTCCGCATGGAGCAGCAGCTGGACACCCTCTCCCCGGTGACCCGCAAGCGCTACATGCACAACTACAACTTCCCGCCGTACTCCGTCGGCGAGACCGGCCGCGTCGGCTCCCCGAAGCGCCGCGAGATCGGCCACGGCGCTCTCGCCGAGCGCGCCATCGTGCCGGTCCTGCCGACGCGCGAGGAGTTCCCCTACGCGATCCGTCAGGTGTCCGAGGCGCTGAGCTCGAACGGCTCGACGTCGATGGGCTCGGTCTGCGCCTCCACCATGTCGCTGCTGAACGCCGGTGTGCCCCTCAAGGCCCCCGTCGCCGGTATCGCCATGGGCCTGATCTCCCAGGAGATCAACGGCGAGACGCACTACGTCGCCCTCACCGACATCCTCGGTGCGGAGGACGCCTTCGGCGACATGGACTTCAAGGTCGCCGGCACCAAGGAGTTCGTCACCGCCCTCCAGCTGGACACCAAGCTGGACGGCATCCCCGCCTCCGTCCTGGCCGCGGCCCTCAAGCAGGCCCGTGACGCCCGCCTCCACATCCTCGACGTGATGATGGAAGCGATCGACACGCCGGACGAGATGTCCCCCAACGCCCCGCGGATCATCACGGTCAAGATCCCCGTGGACAAGATCGGTGAGGTCATCGGCCCGAAGGGCAAGATGATCAACCAGATCCAGGAGGACACCGGCGCCGACATCACGATCGAGGACGACGGCACCATCTACATCGGTGCCCAGCAGGGCTCGCAGGCCGAGGCCGCGCGCGCCACGATCAACTCGATCGCCAACCCGACCATGCCGGAGGTCGGCGAGCGCTACCTGGGTACGGTCGTCAAGACCACCACCTTCGGTGCGTTCGTGTCGCTGCTCCCGGGCAAGGACGGACTGCTGCACATCTCGCAGATCCGCAAGCTCGCCGGCGGCAAGCGCGTGGAGAACGTCGAGGACGTCGTCGCCGTGGGCTCCAAGGTCCAGGTCGAGATCGCCGAGATCGACTCCCGCGGCAAGCTCTCCCTGATCCCGGTCATCGAGGGCGAAGAGAACGATGAGAAGAAGGACGACACCGACAAGTGACGTCGAGTAGCTCACCGGCGACGGCCCGCACCTCTTCGGAGGCGCGGGCCGTCGCCCGTACCCAAACCCTCGTCAAGGGCGCGAACGGCATCGGCACGGTCCGCAAGACGACCCTCCCGGGCGGCCTGCGCATCGTCACCGAGACGCTGCCCTCGGTCCGCTCCGCCACCTTCGGCATCTGGGCCCACGTCGGCTCCCGTGACGAGACCCCGTCCCTGAACGGTGCCACGCACTACCTGGAGCACCTGCTCTTCAAGGGCACCACGCGCAGGTCGGCGCTGGACATCTCCTCGGCGATCGACGCGGTCGGCGGCGAGATGAACGCGTTCACGGCGAAGGAGTACACGTGCTACTACGCACGCGTGCTCGACACCGACCTGCCGCTCGCCATCGACGTCGTCTGCGACATGCTCACGGGCTCGCTGATCCTCGAGGACGACGTCAACGTCGAGCGGGGCGCGATCCTCGAAGAGATCGCCATGACCGAGGACGACCCGGGCGACTGTGTGCACGACCTGTTCGCGCACACCATGTTCGGCGACAACCCCCTCGGCCGCCCGGTCCTCGGCACGGTCGACACCGTCAACGCCCTCACCGCCGACCGCATCCGCCGCTTCTACAAGAAGCACTACGACCCGACACACCTGGTCGTGGCGGCCGCCGGCAACATCGACCACAACACGGTCGTCCGACAGGTCCGCGCCGCCTTCGAGAAGGCGGGCGCCCTCAAGAACACCGACGCCACGCCCATCGCCCCGCGCGAGGGCAGGCGCGCCCTGCGCACCGCGGGCCGCGTCGAGCTGCTCGGCCGCAAGACCGAGCAGGCGCACGTCGTCCTCGGCATGCCGGGCCTGGCCCGCACCGACGAGCGCCGCTGGTCGCTGGGCGTGCTGAACACCGCGCTGGGCGGCGGCATGTCCTCCCGGCTCTTCCAGGAGGTCCGCGAGAAGCGGGGCCTGGCCTACAGCGTGTACTCGTACACCTCGGGCTTCGCCGACTGCGGCCTGTTCGGCGTGTACGCGGGCTGCCGGCCCTCGCAGGTCCACGACGTGCTGAAGATCTGCCGCGACGAACTCGACCACGTCGCCGAGCACGGCCTGACCGACGACGAGATCGACCGCGCCATCGGCCAGCTCCGCGGCTCCACCGTCCTCGGCCTGGAGGACACCGGCGCGCTCATGAACCGCATCGGCAAGAGCGAGCTGTGCTGGGGCGAGCAGATGTCCGTCGACGACATGCTGGCCCGGATAGCGTCGGTCACCCCGGACGACGTCCGCGAGGTCGCCCGCGACATCCTGGGACAGCGGCCCTCGCTGTCGGTCATCGGCCCCCTCAAGGACAAGCAGGCGTCGCGGCTGCACGAGGCCGTGGCCTGACCCGGTCCGACTCCGAGACTCCAGAACCCGGTTAAGGAAGCAAGAAGATGAGCAAGCTGCGCGTGGCGGTCCTCGGTGCCAAGGGCCGGATCGGCTCCGAGGCGGTACGGGCCGTGGAGGCCGCCGAGGACATGGAGCTGGTCGCCGCCCTGAGCCGGGGCGACAAGCTGGAGACGCTGGCCGAGACGGGCGCCCAGGTCGCCGTCGAACTGACCACGCCCGACTCGGTGATGACCAATCTCGAGTACTGCGTCGGCCACGGTATCCACGCCGTCGTCGGCACGACGGGCTGGACCGACGAGCGCCTCGCGCAGCTGAACGGCTGGCTGGCCGCCTCCCCGGAGACCGGCGTCCTCATCGCGCCGAACTTCTCCATCGGGGCCGTCCTCAACATGAAGTTCGCGCAGATCGCCGCGCCCTACTTCGAGTCGGTGGAGGTCGTCGAACTGCACCACCCGAAGAAGGTCGACGCCCCGTCCGGCACCGCCACGCGCACGGCCCAGCTCATCGCCGCGGCCCGCGCCGAGGCGGGCACGGCCCCGGCGCCGGACGCCACGGAGACGGGTCTGGACGGCGCGCGCGGCGCGGACGTCGACGGGGTTCCCGTCCACTCCGTCCGGCTGCGCGGCCTGCTGGCCCACCAGGAGGTCCTGCTGGGCGGCGAGGGCGAGACGCTGACCATCCGTCACGACTCGCTCCACCACAGCAGCTTCATGCCGGGCATCCTGCTGGGCGCCCGCCGCGTGGTCACCACTCCCGGCGTCACCTTCGGCCTGGAACACTTCCTGGACCTGAGCTGATGCGCGCCAAGCTGTCCTACGCCATAACGGCCGCCGTCCTGGTCTTCTACTTCGTCCTGGTCGGCAGCCGCGGCGTCATGCTCATCCAGACCGGCACGCTCCTGACCGTCACCTTCGGCGTGGCGGTGCTGATCCTGCCGGTCATCGGCGTGTGGTTCCTGTGGAAGAACACCGAGTTCGTCCGCAAGGCCAACCGGCTCGCCGCCGAACTCGACGCCGAGGGCGGCCTGCCCCTCGACGAACTGCAGCGCACCCCCAGCGGCCGTATCGACCGCGACTCGGCCGACGAGGTCTTCGCCCAGCGCAAGGCCGAGACGGAGGCGGCGCCCGACGACTGGCGCAGCTGGTTCCGCCTCGCCGTCGCCTACCACGACGCCCGCGACACCCCGCGCGCCCGCAAGGCGATGCAGCGCGCGATCGCCCTGCACGAGGGAAGGCCGGTCCGGGCCTGACCGACGCACACCGAAGGGGCCGGCCCGCAGCAGCTGCGGACCGGCCCCTTCGCCGTCTCTACGGGCGTCTCAACCGCGCTGGTACTCCGCGCCCCACGCCTCCACCGCGTCGGCAGCCCGGTCGAACGCCTCGGGGCGCGCCAGGAAGTCCGCGTTGTGCGTGGTCAGCAGCGGCACCGCGGCCCCGGCCGCCCGGTCATGGCGTACGACGGTCAGCGCCTGCCCCTGCACCGTCCGCGGCAGCCCCAGCCAGCGCACCGGCTGCTGCACCGTCCGCACGGCGACGATCTTGTCCCAGCGCGTCGTACGCGTGAGGAAGAACGCCACCTGGCGCACTCCGCGGGCGCTCACCCACACCCCCATGCGCAGCAGCCGCAGCGCGACGGCGATGACGGCCAGCGCGATCCCGAAGACCACACCGCCCTCGGACGCGGAGCCGGTGAGGGCGATGATGACCGCCGCGAACAGCACATACGAGGCGAGCAGCAACAGCAGCGCCGCCGCACCCACCCGATAGGGGCCGGGCCGGTAGGGACGCCGCCAGTGCTCGCGGTCGTCGAAGGGCAGCGCGACGTCGTCGGCTGTCTCGAATGCGCGGTCGGCCGTCAGGAAGGGCAGGGGCACGACTGGTCCTCACTCAATCCATGCGGTGGGCTGTGCCCGGTGAGGCTATCCGCCGGTGTCTTCTGGATCCACCCTTGGGGGTCCATGGGGGTCCCTCCCACGCCATTTGGGGCAGTGGGGGAGAGTCAGTGTCCCTGGGACGCTTGTGACTCCTGCGTCGAGGCAGGGGAGTGATCGAGCGTCAGCGCCGGCATCCCGAGAATCAGGGATCCCACCAGTGCGGCGACGATGGTGACCCCCAGAAGCCAGCTCCCGGCTATCTGCCCCGCGGTGGACTTCCCAGCGGGTGGGGGAGTGACATTGCTGCGGAACCTGTCGGCCTCGGCGACGAAGGCGAACGGGACGGGCTCACGCCGACGGAACATCGGGGGACGCTCCTCTCGAGCTCGAATAAGTGACTGTTATTGATACAGACGCACGAGTGCCACAAAAGGTGCCCTGATGCCCCGAATTCGCAGAACTTCACCGAAGATGTCGCGTCCCGGCACCGAACGCCCCGATGTCAGTGCCGGGCCGTAGAGTGGGCGCCGCCCGAGAGAAGTGATGGAAGGACCCTCCGAGCCGTGACCGACACCCCCGCCGACGACCTCAAGCCCAGCTTCCGTAGCGACGTCACCGTCGAGCTGGTCAAGCACACCGCGGCCGACTCGGACGTCCTGTGGGCCGCCCGCGTCTCCACCGCCGGCGAGCAGTCCCTGGAAGAGCTGCAGAAGGACCCCGAGCGCTCCAAGGGCCTCATCAACTACCTGATGAGAGACCGGCACGGCAGCCCCTTCGAGCACAACTCGATGACCTTCTTCATCAGCGCCCCGATCCTCGTCTTCCGCGAGTTCATGCGGCACCGCGTGGGCTGGTCCTACAACGAGGAATCCGGCCGCTACAGGGAGCTGGAGCCGGTCTTCTACGTCCCCGGCGCGGACCGCAAGCTCGTCCAGGAGGGCCGCCCCGGCAAGTACGTCTTCGTCGAGGGCACCGAGGCCCAGCAGCAGCTGGTCACCCGCACGATGGAGGACTCCTACCGGCAGGCCTACGAGGCCTACCAGGAGATGCTCGCCGCCGGCGTCGCCCGCGAGGTCGCCCGCGCTGTCCTCCCCGTCGGCCTGTTCTCCTCGATGTACGCGACCTGCAACGCGCGCTCGCTGATGCACTTCCTCGGTCTGCGCACCCAGCACGAACTGGCGAAGGTCCCGTCGTTCCCGCAGCGGGAGATCGAGATGGTCGGCGAGAAGATGGAGGCGGAGTGGGCCAAGCTCATGCCGCTCACCTACGCGGCCTTCAACGCGAACGGTCGTGTGGCGCCGTAACGCACCCGCGTTCTCCCTCCGGGCACAGATGTACGGGTCAGTCGTGCGAAGTGTCCGTATTGCGGCATTTGGAGAAGTTCATCTAGCCTGATCAAACGGACCCGGCACTGCTTGAACCCCCGAGCAGGCAGTGCCGGGCTCCTTCTTTGTCATGACTTTTCCAGCCCCCCGAGGGCAGACCACGTCTTGAGCAGCGAGTAGCGTGTTACCCATGGCTCCGACCTCCACTCCGCAGACCCCCTTCGGGCGGGTCCTCACCGCCATGGTCACGCCCTTCACGGCGGACGGCGCGCTCGACCTCGACGGCGCGCAGCGGCTCGCAACCCACCTGGTGGACGCAGGCAACGACGGCCTGATCATCAACGGCACCACCGGTGAGTCCCCCACCACCAGCGACGCGGAGAAAACGGACCTCGTACGAGCCGTGCTGGAAGCGGTCGGCGACCGCGCCCACGTCGTCGCCGGCGTCGGCACCAACGACACCCACCACAGCCTCGAACTCGCCCGTACGGCCGAGAGGACCGGCGCCCACGGCCTGCTCGTCGTCACGCCGTACTACAACAAGCCCCCGCAGGAGGGCCTGTACCGGCACTTCAAGGCCCTCGCCGACGCCACCGAGCTGCCGGTCATGCTCTACGACATTCCCGGCCGCAGCGGTGTCCCGATCAACAGCGAGACGCTGGTCCGCCTGGCCGAGCACCCGCGCATCGTCGCCAACAAGGACGCCAAGGGCGACCTCGGCCGCGCCAGCTGGGCCATCGCCCGCTCCGGCCTCGCCTGGTACTCCGGCGACGACATGCTGAACCTGCCGCTGCTCTCCGTGGGCGCGGTCGGCTTCGTCTCGGTCGTCGGCCACCTGGTCACCCCCGAGCTGCGCGCACTGGTGGAGGCGTACACCTCCGGCGACGTCCAGAAGGCGACCGAGATCCACCAGAAGCTGCTCCCGGTCTACACGGGCATGTTCCGCACGCAGGGCGTCATGACCACGAAGGCCGCGCTCGCCCTCCAGGGCCTGCCCGCCGGACCCCTGCGCGCCCCCATGGTGGAGCTCACGTCAGAAGAGACCGAGCAGCTCAAGATCGATCTTGCCGCCGGCGGGGTACAGCTCTGACAACGGACTTCGCGCGCCCCCGGCGCGCAACAGACTTCACAACTGAATAGGCAGGCCACCGGTGCCTGCCACCCACAACGACAACTGCTACTAGCACGAACGTCATGCGCGCCACGTGCCCTACCGGTACGTGGCGCGTGTGGTGAGGAGAGTCTTTTGAGTCATCCGCATCCTGAACTCGGTACGCCCCCGCCGCTCCCGGAGGGCGGCCTGCGGGTAACCCCGCTCGGCGGTCTCGGCGAGATCGGCCGAAACATGACGGTCTTCGAGTACGGCGGCCGTCTTCTGATCGTCGACTGCGGCGTCCTCTTCCCCGAGGAGGAGCAGCCCGGGATCGACCTGATCCTGCCGGACTTCTCGTCCATCAGGGACCGCCTCGACGACATCGAGGGCATCGTGCTCACGCACGGCCACGAGGACCACATCGGTGCCGTCCCCTTCCTGCTCCGCGAGAAGCCGGACATCCCGCTGATCGGCTCCAAGCTGACCCTCGCTCTGATCGAGGCGAAGCTCCAGGAGCACCGGATCCGTCCGTACACCCTCGAGGTGGTGGAGGGGAACCGCGAGCGCATCGGTCCCTTCGACTGCGAGTTCATCGCGGTCAACCACTCCATCCCGGACGCTCTGGCCGTGGCCATCCGCACCCCTGCGGGCATGGTGGTCCACACCGGCGACTTCAAGATGGACCAGCTGCCGCTGGACAACCGTCTGACGGACCTGCACGCGTTCGCACGCCTGAGCGAGGAGGGGATCGACCTCCTCCTGTCCGACTCGACGAACGCCGAGGTGCCGGGGTTCGTCCCGCCGGAGCGGGACATCTCCAACGTCCTGCACCAGGTCTTCGGCAACGCCCGCAAGCGGATCATCGTGGCGAGCTTCGCCAGCCACATCCACCGCATCCAGCAGATCCTGGACGCGGCCAACGAGTACGGCCGCAGGGTCGCCTTCGTCGGCCGCTCGATGGTCCGCAACATGGGCATCGCGCGGGACCTGGGCTATCTGAAGGTCCCGCCGGGCCTGGTGGTCGACGTCAAGACGCTCGACGACCTTCCCGACCGCGAGGTGGTCCTGGTCTGCACGGGCTCCCAGGGCGAACCGATGGCCGCCCTGTCCCGGATGGCCAACCGCGACCACCAGATCCGGATCGTCAACGGCGACACCGTGATCCTGGCGTCGTCCCTGATCCCCGGCAACGAGAACGCGGTCTACCGCGTGATCAACGGCCTGACCCGCTGGGGCGCCAACGTCGTCCACAAGGGCAACGCCAAGGTCCATGTCTCGGGCCATGCCTCGGCCGGCGAACTGCTGTACTTCTACAACATCTGCCGCCCGAAGAACCTGATGCCGGTCCACGGTGAATGGCGGCACCTGCGCGCCAACGCCGAGCTCGGCGCCCTCACCGGCGTCCCGCACGACCGGATCGTCATCGCGGAGGACGGCGTCGTCGTCGACCTCATCGAGGGCAAGGCCAAGATCTCCGGCAAGGTCCAGGCGGGTTACGTGTACGTCGACGGCCTCTCGGTCGGCGATGTGGGCGAACCGGCCCTCAAGGACCGCCGCATCCTCGGCGACGAGGGCATCATCTCGGTCTTCGTGGTCCTCGACTCGTCGACCGGGAAGATCACGGGCGGACCGCACGTCCAGGCCCGTGGCTCGGGTATCGAGGACTCGGCGTTCGCCGACGTGATCCCGAGGATCACGGAGGTCCTCGAGCGCTCGGCCCAGGACGGTGTGGTCGAACCCCACCAGATGCAACAGCTGGTGCGGCGGACCCTGGGCAAGTGGGTCTCCGACACCTATCGCCGCAGGCCGATGATCCTCCCGGTGGTGGTGGAGGTCTGACGGCCTGTCGGACATCCGTACGCGTGAACCTGGAGCGGGGCTCCTCGATTTGCATCGAGGAGCCCCGCTCCAGTACGTTTACGGCTCCGCCTGAACGGGAACCCGATCGCTTCGTGCGTCGGAACCAGTCCCCGAAGCGGGTGGGAATTCCGACTCAGAATCTCTGATAAAGTCGGAGCCGCCGGAAAGGGAAACGCGAAAGCGGGAACCTGGAAAGCACCGAGGAAATCGGAACCGGAAACGGTCTGATAGAGTCGGAAACGCAAGACCGAAGGGAAAAGCCCGGAGGAAAGCCCGAGAGGGTGAGTACAAAGGAAGCGTCCGTTCCTTGAGAACTCAACAGCGTGCCAAAAATCAACGCCAGATTAGTTGATACCCCGTCTCCGGCCGTCATGGTCGTAGATGAGGTTCCTTTGAAGAAAAACACAGCGAGGACGCTGTGAACCATCGGCTTATTCCGCCGGTGGTTCCGCTCTCGTGATGTGTGCACCCGATTACGGGTAAACATTCACGGAGAGTTTGATCCTGGCTCAGGACGAACGCTGGCGGCGTGCTTAACACATGCAAGTCGAACGATGAACCACTTCGGTGGGGATTAGTGGCGAACGGGTGAGTAACACGTGGGCAATCTGCCCTTCACTCTGGGACAAGCCCTGGAAACGGGGTCTAATACCGGATACCACTACCGCAGGCATCTGTGGTGGTTGAAAGCTCCGGCGGTGAAGGATGAGCCCGCGGCCTATCAGCTTGTTGGTGAGGTAATGGCTCACCAAGGCGACGACGGGTAGCCGGCCTGAGAGGGCGACCGGCCACACTGGGACTGAGACACGGCCCAGACTCCTACGGGAGGCAGCAGTGGGGAATATTGCACAATGGGCGAAAGCCTGATGCAGCGACGCCGCGTGAGGGATGACGGCCTTCGGGTTGTAAACCTCTTTCAGCAGGGAAGAAGCGAAAGTGACGGTACCTGCAGAAGAAGCGCCGGCTAACTACGTGCCAGCAGCCGCGGTAATACGTAGGGCGCAAGCGTTGTCCGGAATTATTGGGCGTAAAGAGCTCGTAGGCGGCTTGTCACGTCGGGTGTGAAAGCCCGGGGCTTAACCCCGGGTCTGCATTCGATACGGGCTAGCTAGAGTGTGGTAGGGGAGATCGGAATTCCTGGTGTAGCGGTGAAATGCGCAGATATCAGGAGGAACACCGGTGGCGAAGGCGGATCTCTGGGCCATTACTGACGCTGAGGAGCGAAAGCGTGGGGAGCGAACAGGATTAGATACCCTGGTAGTCCACGCCGTAAACGGTGGGAACTAGGTGTTGGCGACATTCCACGTCGTCGGTGCCGCAGCTAACGCATTAAGTTCCCCGCCTGGGGAGTACGGCCGCAAGGCTAAAACTCAAAGGAATTGACGGGGGCCCGCACAAGCAGCGGAGCATGTGGCTTAATTCGACGCAACGCGAAGAACCTTACCAAGGCTTGACATACGCCGGAAAGCATCAGAGATGGTGCCCCCCTTGTGGTCGGTGTACAGGTGGTGCATGGCTGTCGTCAGCTCGTGTCGTGAGATGTTGGGTTAAGTCCCGCAACGAGCGCAACCCTTGTCCTGTGTTGCCAGCATGCCCTTCGGGGTGATGGGGACTCACAGGAGACCGCCGGGGTCAACTCGGAGGAAGGTGGGGACGACGTCAAGTCATCATGCCCCTTATGTCTTGGGCTGCACACGTGCTACAATGGCAGGTACAATGAGCTGCGATACCGTGAGGTGGAGCGAATCTCAAAAAGCCTGTCTCAGTTCGGATTGGGGTCTGCAACTCGACCCCATGAAGTCGGAGTTGCTAGTAATCGCAGATCAGCATTGCTGCGGTGAATACGTTCCCGGGCCTTGTACACACCGCCCGTCACGTCACGAAAGTCGGTAACACCCGAAGCCGGTGGCCCAACCCCTTGTGGGAGGGAGCTGTCGAAGGTGGGACTGGCGATTGGGACGAAGTCGTAACAAGGTAGCCGTACCGGAAGGTGCGGCTGGATCACCTCCTTTCTAAGGAGCATCTAGGCCGCCAAGCTTGCTTGGTGGTCCAGGGCCATTACGCAGGCAAATGTTCTGCGGTGGTTGCTCAAGGGTGGAACGTTGATTATTCGGCACTCTCAGTCATCTCGGGCTGCAAGTACTGCTCTTCGGAGCGTGGAAAGCTGATCACGAGTGGCTAGGGTGTCGGGCACGCTGTTGGGTGTCTGAGGGAATGAACCCCCTCGACGCCGGCCCCAGTGAACTCGGAGTGAAGCTCCGGGGTGATGGGTGGCTGGTCGTTGTTTGAGAACTGCACAGTGGACGCGAGCATCTGTGGCCAAGTTTTTAAGGGCGCACGGTGGATGCCTTGGCACCAGGAACCGATGAAGGACGTGGGAGGCCACGATAGTCCCCGGGGAGCCGTCAACCAGGCTTTGATCCGGGGGTTTCCGAATGGGGAAACCCGGCAGTCGTCATGGGCTGTCACCCATACCTGAACACATAGGGTATGTGGAGGGAACGCGGGGAAGTGAAACATCTCAGTACCCGCAGGAAGAGAAAACAACCGTGATTCCGGGAGTAGTGGCGAGCGAAACCGGATGAGGCCAAACCTACGACGTGTGAGACCCGGCAGGGGTTGCGTCGTGGGGGTTGTGGGATCTCTCTTTCACAGTCTGCCGGCTGTGAGACGAGTCAGAAACCGTATGGATAGGCGAAGGACATGCGAAAGGTCCGGCGTAGAGGGTAAGACCCCCGTAGCTGAAATCTGTACGGCTCGTTTGAGAGACACCCAAGTAGCACGGGGCCCGAGAAATCCCGTGTGAATCTGGCGGGACCACCCGCTAAGCCTAAATATTCCCTGGTGACCGATAGCGGATAGTACCGTGAGGGAATGGTGAAAAGTACCGCGGGAGCGGAGTGAAATAGTACCTGAAACCGTGTGCCTACAAGCCGTGGGAGCGTCGCTGTATGTGCTTGCACATACAGTCGTGACTGCGTGCCTTTTGAAGAATGAGCCTGCGAGTTTGCGGTGTGTTGCGAGGTTAACCCGTGTGGGGAAGCCGTAGCGAAAGCGAGTCCGAATAGGGCGACATAGTAGCGCGCTCAAGACCCGAAGCGGAGTGATCTAGCCATGGGCAGGTTGAAGCGGAGGTAAGACTTCGTGGAGGACCGAACCCACCAGGGTTGAAAACCTGGGGGATGACCTGTGGTTAGGGGTGAAAGGCCAATCAAACTCCGTGATAGCTGGTTCTCCCCGAAATGCATTTAGGTGCAGCGTCGTGTGTTTCTTGCCGGAGGTAGAGCACTGGATAGGCGATGGGCCCTACCGGGTTACTGACCTTAGCCAAACTCCGAATGCCGGTAAGTGAGAGCACGGCAGTGAGACTGTGGGGGATAAGCTCCATGGTCGAGAGGGAAACAGCCCAGAGCATCGACTAAGGCCCCTAAGCGTACGCTAAGTGGGAAAGGATGTGGAGTCGCACAGACAACCAGGAGGTTGGCTTAGAAGCAGCCACCCTTGAAAGAGTGCGTAATAGCTCACTGGTCTAGTGATTCCGCGCCGACAATGTAGCGGGGCTCAAGCGTACCGCCGAAGTCGTGTCATTCATACAATAGGGCCAACGCCCGTATGGATGGGTAGGGGAGCGTCGTGTGCCGGGTGAAGCCGCAGCGGAAGCTAGTGGTGGACGGTTCACGAGTGAGAATGCAGGCATGAGTAGCGATACACACGTGAGAAACGTGTGCGCCGATTGACTAAGGGTTCCTGGGTCAAGCTGATCTGCCCAGGGTAAGTCGGGACCTAAGGCGAGGCCGACAGGCGTAGTCGATGGATAACCGGTTGATATTCCGGTACCCGCTGTGAAGCGTCAAACATCGAACCCATTAATGCTAAGGCCGTGAAGCCGTTCCGGACCCTTCGGGGAATGGAAAGTGGTGGAGCCGCCGAACCACGGTGGTAGTAGGTGAGTGATGGGGTGACGCAGGAAGGTAGTCCATCCCGGGCGGTGGTTGTCCCGGGGTAAGGGTGTAGGCCGAGTGGTAGGTAAATCCGCCGCTCATCAAGGCTGAGACCTGATGCCGAGCCGATTGTGGTGAAGTGGATGATCCTATGCTGTCGAGAAAAGCCTCTAGCGAGTTTCATGGCGGCCCGTACCCTAAACCGACTCAGGTGGTCAGGTAGAGAATACCGAGGCGTTCGGGTGAACTATGGTTAAGGAACTCGGCAAAATGCCCCCGTAACTTCGGGAGAAGGGGGGCCATCACTGGTGATCCGATTTACTCGGTGAGCTGGGGGTGGCCGCAGAGACCAGCGAGAAGCGACTGTTTACTAAAAACACAGGTCCGTGCGAAGCCGTAAGGCGATGTATACGGACTGACGCCTGCCCGGTGCTGGAACGTTAAGGGGACCGGTTAGTCACATTTCGGTGTGGCGAAGCTGAGAACTTAAGCGCCAGTAAACGGCGGTGGTAACTATAACCATCCTAAGGTAGCGAAATTCCTTGTCGGGTAAGTTCCGACCTGCACGAATGGCGTAACGACTTCTCGACTGTCTCAACCATAGGCCCGGTGAAATTGCACTACGAGTAAAGATGCTCGTTTCGCGCAGCAGGACGGAAAGACCCCGGGACCTTTACTACAGTTTGATATTGGTGTTCGGTTCGGCTTGTGTAGGATAGCTGGGAGACTGTGAACTCTGGACGCCAGTTCAGGGGGAGTCGTCGTTGAAATACCAGTCTGGTCGTGCTGGATGTCTAACCTGGGTCCGTGATCCGGATCAGGGACAGTGTCTGATGGGTAGTTTAACTGGGGCGGTTGCCTCCTAAAGAGTAACGGAGGCGCCCAAAGGTTCCCTCAGCCTGGTTGGCAATCAGGTGTTGAGTGTAAGTGCACAAGGGAGCTTGACTGTGAGACCGACGGGTCGAGCAGGGACGAAAGTCGGGACTAGTGATCCGGCGGTGGCTTGTGGAAGCGCCGTCGCTCAACGGATAAAAGGTACCCCGGGGATAACAGGCTGATCTTCCCCAAGAGTCCATATCGACGGGATGGTTTGGCACCTCGATGTCGGCTCGTCGCATCCTGGGGCTGGAGTCGGTCCCAAGGGTTGGGCTGTTCGCCCATTAAAGCGGTACGCGAGCTGGGTTTAGAACGTCGTGAGACAGTTCGGTCCCTATCCGCTGCGCGCGCAGGAATATTGAGAAGGGCTGTCCCTAGTACGAGAGGACCGGGACGGACGAACCTCTGGTGTGCCAGTTGTTCTGCCAAGGGCATGGCTGGTTGGCTACGTTCGGGAGGGATAACCGCTGAAAGCATCTAAGCGGGAAGCCTGCTTCGAGATGAGTATTCCCACCCCCTTTGAGGGGTTAAGGCTCCCAGTAGACGACTGGGTTGATAGGCCGGATCTGGAAGCACGGTAACGTGCGGAGGTGACCGGTACTAATAGGCCGAGGGCTTGTCCTCAGTTGCTCGCGTCCACTGTGTTGGTTCTGAAACCACGAACAGCCCCATACCCAAAATTTCGGGTGTGGTGCGGCATTGTTCGACAGTTTCATAGTGTTTCGGTGGTCATAGCGTGAGGGAAACGCCCGGTTACATTCCGAACCCGGAAGCTAAGCCTTACAGCGCCGATGGTACTGCAGGGGGGACCCTGTGGGAGAGTAGGACACCGCCGAACAATTCTTCAAAGGGTTGGATCCTGAACTTCGGTTCGGGGTCCAACCCTTTTTTGTTCTGCGTCACTTGACGTTCACGTTCCACGACCACCATCCGAAGCATGGGTACTGCTGCAATGCTCAGGGCCGCCGGCGTCGGAGTCGGTGACGAGGTCGTGGTGCCGGCCTTCGGGAACGTCGAGGTCGCCGAGGCTGTTGTTCTGGCCGGTGCGCTTCCGGTGTTCGCCGACATAGATCCGGTGAGCTACTGCCTGGATGCGTCCGCGGTCGAGGCGGCCGTGACCGCGCGGACCGCGGCCGTGGTGGTCGTACATCGATTCGGGCGGCGGGCCGGCATCGCGGCGCTGCACGCTCTGGGACAGCGTCACGGGCTGCTCGTGCTGGAGCAGGGTGAGTCCGAGGCGCCGTACGACGAGGTCGCTCAGCGCAGGGAGCGGGCGGCTTACCTCGATGGGAAGTTGAAGGGTGTGGGCAAGCCCGACGGTGGTGATGGGCACACCTATCAGCAGTACGTCGTGCGGGTGCCCGGGAACGGGCGGCCCGATCGCGATGCCTTCGCCCGTGCCTTGCGCGGCAAGGGCGTTGAGTGCCGGGTGCCGGTGAAGACGCCCGTGCACCGGTTGCCCGAGTTCCGGCGCTGTGTGTCGCTGCGGGAGACGGAGTTGGCGGCGGACGAGACGTTGGCGCTGCCGGTGGACGCGTCGCTGACCAAGCGGGACATGCAGCGGGTCGTGGGCGCGTGCAATGCGCTCGGAGGGCTGCTTCAGGCAGCCTTCTGATCGGCTTTCGTACCTCGTGGGCGTGGTTGGGAACACCCGTCTGTTCGGGGTATGATCTATCCCGTTGCCGCGAGGGAAACCTCGAAGGCGACAGGCCCCCTTAGCTCAGTCGGCAGAGCGTCTCCATGGTAAGGAGAAGGTCAACGGTTCGATTCCGTTAGGGGGCTCCAACTGAAAGGCCCCGCCCAATTGGGCGGGGCCTTTTTCGTACCGTTCTCAGTCCTTCTGGAGGCCCGGGACCCGCATGGCCAGGATCGCCATGTCGTCGGACGGGGCATCCGACGCGAAGCGTTCCACGGCGCGCATGATGCGGGCGGCGACCGCGCCGGCGGTCAGGCCCGTGCAGGTCGTGAGGACGTCGGTGAGGCCGTCGTCGCCCAACATGCGGGTGCCCTCGCGGCGTTCGGTGACGCCGTCGGTGACGCACAGCAGGACGTCGCCCGGGTCCAGGGTGACCGTCTGCTCGTACAGCTCGAGATCCTCGATGACCCCCAGGAGCGGCTGCGGCTCGGCGGCCGGTTCGACCGTGCCGTCCTGGCGGAGGCGGAGCGGGAGGGGATGGCCGGCGCAGACCACCTTCAGTTCGGCGCTGCCGTCCTCCTGGGGGCGCATCTCGCCGTAGAGGAGCGTCAGGAAGCGGCTGCGGGCTCCCTCGTCGAGGATCGCGGAGTTGAGGCGCTCCAGGACCGCCGGGCCGCTGAGGCCCTCCCTGGCCAGCAGCCGCAAGGCGTGGCGGGCCAGGCCCGTCACCGCCGCCGCGTTCGGGCCCGTACCGCAGACGTCGCCGATGGCGAAGCCGTAGGCGCCGTCGCTGATGGGGAAGACGTCGTAGAAGTCGCCGCCGACCTCGTTGCCCTCGCCGGCCGCACGGTAGATGACCTCGACCTCGACGCCGTCGATCTGGGGGAGCTCGGGCGGCAGGAGGCTGCGCTGGAGGGACTGGCTGATGGCCGTGCGCTCGGAGTACAGGCGGGCGTTGTCCAGCGCCAGCGCTGCCCTTCGGCTCAAGTCCTCGGCCAGTTCCAGGATTTCCTGGCGGAAGTGCTCGTCGGTCGGCTTGCCGAGGGTCAGCATGCCGATGACGCGGTTGCGGGCCACCAGGGGGAGGACGACCGTCTCGCCGCCCACGGCCGATGCGGTGGCGAGGGTCGGGCCGATGCCCGAGCTGAGGCGGCCGATGGGTTCGCCCAGGCCCAGACTGCGCATGGAGGTGCGCAGGGCCGCCTGGTGGGCCGCCTCGGCGGGGGCCGACCAGACGCGGGCGCCCGGGGTGGGTACCGGGTCGGGCGGGGAGATCTTCGAGAGCAACGACTTGATGCCGTCGATGAGTTCCTCGTCCTCGTGCAGGACGTACGACAGATACGGCTCCGAGGCCTGGTCGGCGATCGTGTAGACCGCGCACCAGGTCGCAAGCGTCGGGACGGTCATCTGGGCCATCAGGGCCAGCGTCTGGTCGCGGTCCAGGGTGCCGGCCAGGAGGTCGGAGGCCTCGACGAGGAAGCTGAGCGATCCGCGGCGCAGGCGTTCCAGTTCGCCGAGGCGGGCCGACTCGACGGCCAACGCGATGCGGTCCGCGGCGAATTGGAGGCGCAGGGCTTCTTCGTTCGAGTATCTGCCGGGGCCTTCGGCCGCGACGCCGAGGGAGCCTGTGAGGCGGCCCTCGACCTTCAGGGGGACCGTGACGACCGAGCGCATGCCGGTGCCGTTCAGGAGCGGGACGGCGCCCGGGACCGCCGTGAGGTCCTCGTGGACGGCCGGCATGCGGGCCGAGCCGTACCGGCCGGGGCCCGCCTCGACGGGGACGCGGGCGAACCGCTGGCGGGCGGAGGGCAGGCCGGTGGAGGCGCGGACCTCCAGCTCCGTTTCGTCGTCGGTGGCCAGGAGGAGGAAGGCGGAGTCGGCGTCGAGCATGTCGCGGGCGCGTTCCACCGTGCGCTGGAGGAGGCCGTCCAGGTCGTCCGGGGCCGGGGAGCCGATGAACACCTCGAAGGGGTCGGTGCTCTGGCCGTCGGAGGAGGGTGAGGTGTCGGAGGCCGGGATGCGCAACGGGGTCTGGAGGACCGCGCGTTCGTGGTCGCGGACCAGGAGGCAGACCGTGGAGGGCTCGCCTTCCGTGTCGCGGACGCGGAGGTGGGAGGCGTACACGGGGGTGACGCGGCCGTTGGCGCCCCTTATGCCGTAACTGCCTTCCCAGCGGGAGAGTTGGAGGGCCTCCGCGATGCCCGTACTGGTGCCCGGGGTGTGGGGCCAGGCCGCGAGATCGGTCAGGGGTTTGCCGGTGACCTGCTCGGCCGGGTAGCCGAAGAGTTCCTCGGCGTCCTCGTTCCAGGCCGAGATGGCCGCCGTACGGTCGATCTGGACGACGGCGACGCGGACGCGGCCGTCGGCGAGGGGGAGGAGGTTCGCGGGGAGCGAGGGGCCGGCGGCGCGGGTGCCCACCTGGCGTTCCGGGAGGGCGATCTGGAACCAGACCTGCTTGTGTGTGGGCGTGTACTCGACGCCCCAGCGGCCGGCCAGGGCCGCGCACAGCTGGAGGCCGCGGCCGCCCTCGCGGTCGGGGCTGCCCATGGTGGCGAGGGAGCCCTGGAGGGGGACCTCGCGCTCGGGGTAGCGGTCGGCGACCTCGATGCGTACGCCGTCGTCGCTGCGCAGACACAGGACGTCCGCCGTGGTGCCCGCGTGCACGACGGCGTTGGTCACCAGTTCGCTGGTGAGGACGACCGCGTCGTCGACGATGTCCGCGAAGCCCCAGCCCTGGAGTGTGTCGCGGACGAAGGAGCGGGCACTCGCGACCGAGCGCCCGACGGGCTCGAAGCTGGCGGCCGCGCGCGCGGTGATCACAGAACTCCTCGACCGGTTGTCGACGTGCAGGGCTGCGCTGACGGGCGGCTCGTGCCGCTGGTGCGGCAGGCTGTCCGTCGGCCGGCGGTCCGGGGGATGTCCCCCAGGGATCAGTCCGGTGGTCATGTTGTGCGGCCGCCCCTCCGATGCCCGCTCGTTCTCGTGCCACCGCCCAAGGCCGGACGGACCGGCGCGGCTGGACAGCCGCATGCAAGGTTACTTACCTTCCCCGTCCATGCGGATGCCGGTCACCAGTGTTTCCGTCCGGAGGGTGTGCGGACCGTGTGCGAAGCTGCCGAACTGTTATGGCCTGGTTCAGCCAGGGTGAAACACTGGGCAAGCTTCTTGTGAAGGTCCGGGCAGGCTGAGTGTGGTCCGCGCAGTGTGGGCAGCAGCCCGGGGCGCGGCCTGGTCTGCCCGGCGAAAACGCGCAGCATTAACCGGTACGTCGAACAGTAGTACCGGAGCAGCAGTAACGGTCGACCCCTGCGGGAGGGACACAGTGGAGTCTGGCGCAGCGACGCGGGGCACTAAGACGCGCGCGAAAGGCGGACAGTCCCTGAACAACCAGCGCAAACCACGCGGTGGGACCACCGCGGTGGACACGGCCGCCCTGAACAGACTGCTGGCGGCTCTCGTGTCGATGCGTGACGGGAACTTCCGGAAGCGGCTCACGGTGTCCGGCGACGGCGTGTTGTCCGAGATCGCCGCTGTGTACAACGAGGTGGCCGACCGGAATCTGCATCTGACGGGTGAGCTGTCGCGGGTGCGGCGGATGGTGGGCCGTGAGGGAAAGCTCACGGAGCGGCTGGAGATCGGCGCCTGTGAGGGGTCGTGGCTGACGGCCATCGACGCTTCCAATGCCCTGGTCGACGATCTCGTACGGCCTGTGTCGGAAGTCGGCAGGGTGCTCTCCGCCGTCGCGGAGGGTGATCTTTCGCCGCGGATGGAGCTGCGGACGCAGGCGGCGGACGGGTCGGGGCACCCGCTGCGGGGTGAGTTCCTGAAGGTCGGGCGGACCGTCAACAATCTGGTCGACCAGCTGTCGACGTTCACCGACGAGGTCACGCGCGTGGCCAGTGAGGTGGGCACCGAGGGCAAGCTGGGCGGACAGGCCAAGGTGCGCGGTATGTCCGGTTCCTGGAAGGACCTGACGGATTCCGTCAACACGATGGCGTACCGGCTGACGGCACAGGTGCGGGACATCGCGCTCGTCACCACGGCCGTCGCGAAGGGCGACCTGTCCCGGAAGGTCACGGTTCACGTGGCCGGCGAGATGCTGGAGCTGAAGAACACCGTCAACACGATGGTGGACCAGCTGTCGTCCTTCTCCTCCGAGGTGACCCGCGTCGCGCGCGAGGTGGGCGTCGAGGGTGAGCTGGGCGGTCAGGCGCAGGTGCCCGGTGTGGCGGGTGTGTGGAAGGACCTCACCGATTCGGTGAACCTGATGGCCGGCAATCTGACGGCCCAGGTGCGCGGGATCGCCCAGGTGACGACCGCGGTCGCCAACGGTGACCTGTCGCAGAAGGTCACCGTCTCGGCACGCGGTGAGGTCGCGCAGCTCGCCGACACGATCAACCAGATGACCGAGACGCTGCGGATCTTCGCGGACGAGGTCACCCGCGTGGCCAACGAGGTCGGTGCCGAGGGCCAGCTCGGCGGGCAGGCGAACGTGCCGGGTGCGGCGGGGACGTGGAAGGACCTCACCGATTCGGTGAACACGGTCTTCAGGAACCTCACCACACAGGTGCGGGACATCGCCGCCGTGACGACGGCCGTGGCCAACGGCGACCTCTCGCAGAAGGTCACCGTCGACGTGGCCGGCGAGATGCTGGAGCTGAAGAACACCGTCAACGGGATGGTGGACCAGCTGTCGGCGTTCGGTGCCGAGGTCACGCGCGTGGCGCGCGAGGTCGGTGTCGAGGGTGAGCTGGGCGGTCAGGCGCAGGTGCCGGGTGCGGCGGGTACGTGGAAGGACCTCACGGACTCCGTCAACACGGCGTTCCGGAACCTCACCGGACAGGTGAGGAACATCGCCCAGGTGACGACGGCCGTGGCCAACGGCGACCTGTCGCAGAAGGTCACCGTGGACGTCTCCGGCGAGATGCTCCAGCTGAAGAACACCGTGAACACGATGGTGGACCAGCTCTCCGCCTTCGCCGACCAGGTGACGCGGATGGCCCGGGACGTGGGCACCGAGGGCCGCCTCGGGGGTCAGGCCGTGGTGCCGGGGGTCTCGGGGACGTGGAAGGAGCTCACGGACTCCGTCAACTTCATGGGCGGCAACCTCACCTCGCAGGTGCGACAGATCGCCCAGGTGACGACGGCGGTGGCGCGGGGCGACCTGTCCCAGAAGATCGACGTGGACGCGCGCGGCGAGATCCTCGAGCTGAAGAACACCATCAACACGATGGTCGACCAGCTCTCCGCCTTCGCCGACCAGGTGACCCGGGTCGCCCGTGAGGTGGGCACCGAAGGACGGCTGGGCGGGCAGGCGCAGGTGCCCGGCGTCGCCGGTGTGTGGCGCGACCTGACCGACTCCGTGAACGGCATGGCGTCCAACCTGACCGGACAGGTGCGCAACATCGCCCAGGTCGCCACCGCGGTGGCCCGGGGTGACCTGTCCCAGAAGATCACCGTGGACGCGCGCGGCGAGATCCTCGAGCTGAAGAACACCCTGAACACGATGGTCGACCAGCTGTCGTCGTTCGCCGAAGAGGTCACGCGTGTGGCCCGCGAGGTGGGCACCGAGGGCATCCTCGGCGGTCAGGCCGAGGTGCAGGGGGTCTCCGGCACCTGGAAGGACCTCACGCAGTCGGTGAACTTCATGGCGAACAACCTGACGATTCAGGTGCGGAACATCGCCGAGGTCACGACCGCCGTCGCCAAGGGCGATCTGTCGAAGAAGATCACCGTCGACGCGAAGGGCGAGATCCTCGAACTCGTCAGCACCGTCAACACGATGGTGGACCAGCTGTCGTCCTTCGCCGAGCAGGTGACCCGGGTCGCCCGCGAGGTCGGTACCGAGGGCATCCTGGGCGGGCAGGCGCACGCGTCGGGGGTCACGGGCATCTGGAAGGACCTCACCGACAACGTCAACCTGATGGCCAACAACCTGACCGTGCAGGTGCGGAACATCTCCCAGGTCGCGTCGGCCGTCGCCAACGGCGACCTGACGCGGACGGTGACCATCGAGGCGCGCGGCGAGGTCGCGCAGCTCGCCGACACCTTCAACACCATGGTGAAGACGCTGAGTTCGTTCGCCGACCAGGTCACCAAGGTGGCCCGTGAGGTGGGCACGGACGGGATCCTCGGCGGGCAGGCGCGGGTGCCGGGTGTGGCCGGTACGTGGAAGGACCTCACCGAGTCGGTGAACCAGATGGCGTCCAACCTGACCGGTCAGGTGCGGAACATCGCCATGGTCACGACCGCCATCGCCAAGGGCGACCTGACGAAGAAGATCGACATCGACGCCCGGGGCGAGATCCTCGAGCTGAAGACCACCATCAACACCATGGTCGACCAGCTGTCCTCCTTCGCCGAGGAGGTCACCCGGGTCGCCCGTGAGGTGGGCACCGAGGGACAGCTCGGCGGCCAGGCACGCGTGCGTGACGTCGACGGCACCTGGCGCGACCTGACCGAGTCCGTGAACGAGATGGCCGGGAACCTGACCCGGCAGGTGCGTGCCATCGCGCGCGTGGCGACCGCGGTGACCCGCGGCGACCTGAACCTGAAGATCGACGTGGACGCGTCCGGGGAGATCCAGGAACTCCAGGACTACATCAACAAGATGATCGCCAACCTGCGCGACACCACGATCGCCAACAAGGAGCAGGACTGGCTCAAGGGCAACCTGGCCCGTATCTCCGCGCTGATGCAGGGCCGCCGCGACCTCGCGGACGTGGCCTCGCTGATCATGAGCGAGCTGACGCCGGTGGTGTCCGCGCAGCACGGCGCGTTCTTCCTGGCGATGCCGCTCGTCGACGGCAAGGACGCGAGCGCCGACCAGGAGGAGTCGTACGAACTGCGCATGCTCGGGTCGTACGGCTACTCCATGGGATCGATGCCGACGTCCTTCAGGCCGGGCGAGGCACTCATCGGGACGGCCGCGCAGGAGCGGCGCACGATCCTGGTGGAGAACGCGCCGAGCGGCTATCTGAAGATCTCCTCGGGGCTCGGGGAGGCGCCGCCCGCGCAGGTGATCGTGTTGCCGGTGCTCTTCGAGGGCCAGGTGCTCGGCGTCATCGAGCTGGCGTCCTTCACGCCGTTCACGCAGATCCAGAAGGACTTCCTCAACCAGATCGCGGAGATGATCGCGACCAGCGTCAACACCATCTCCGTCAACACCAAGACCGAGGTGCTGCTGCGGCAGTCGCAGGAGCTGACCGAGCAACTCCGCGAGCGGTCGGCGGAGTTGGAGAACCGGCAGAAGGCCCTCCAGTCGTCCAACGCGGAACTGGAGGAGAAGGCCGAGCTGCTGGCCCAGCAGAACCGTGACATCGAGGTGAAGAACACCGAGATCGAGGAGGCGCGGCAGGTCCTGGAGGAGCGCGCCGAGCAACTCGCGGTGTCGATGCGGTACAAGAGCGAGTTCCTCGCCAACATGTCGCACGAGCTGCGCACGCCACTCAACTCGCTGCTGATCCTTGCCAAGTTGCTCGCCGACAACGCCGACGCGAACCTCTCGCCGAAGCAGGTCGAGTTCGCCGAGACGATCCACGGCGCAGGCTCCGACCTGCTCCAGCTGATCAACGACATCCTCGACCTGTCGAAGGTCGAGGCGGGCAAGATGGACGTCTCGCCGACGCGCATCGCGCTCGTCCAGCTCGTGGACTACGTGGAGGCCACCTTCCGCCCGCTGACCGCGGAGAAGGGCCTCGACCTGTCCGTACGGGTCTCGCCGGAGCTGCCCGCCACGCTGCACACCGACGAGCAGCGGCTGCTGCAGGTGCTGCGCAATCTGCTGTCCAACGCCGTGAAGTTCACCGACTCCGGGGCGGTGGAGCTGGTCATCCGGCCCGCCGGCGCGGATGTGCCGATGCAGATCCGTGAGCAGTTGCTGGAGACCGGTTCGCTGCGGGATCCGGACGCCGATCTCATCGCGTTCTCCGTGACCGACACCGGGATCGGGATCGCCGCGAGCAAGATGCGGGTGATCTTCGAGGCGTTCAAGCAGGCCGACGGCACGACGAGCCGGAAGTACGGCGGTACGGGGCTCGGGCTCTCCATCTCGCGGGAGATCGCCCAGCTGCTCGGTGGTGAGATCCACGCGCAGAGCGAGCCGGGACGCGGCTCGACGTTCACGCTGTATTTGCCGCTGCACCCGAGCGAACTGCCTCCGCAGGGCTACCAGCAGTCCGCGGCGGTCCTGGACGTCGGTGACCTGAGCGCTTCCGAGAACGGCCGCGCCGAGGTCGAGATCGGGACGCCGGCCGAGGTGAAGTCGTACCAGGAGACCCAGAACGGCGCCGCGGCGCTCTTCAGGCGCCGCCGCAGGACCCTGCCGGAGGTCGAACAGCGGCCCCAGCTGGACCAGTGGGCGACGACGGCGCAGAGCCCGGCGCCGGAGGTGCGGCGGGGCATCCGGTTCGGCGGTGAGAAGGTGCTGATCGTCGACGACGACATCCGCAACGTCTTCGCGCTCACCAGCGTCCTGGAACAGCACGGACTGTCGGTGCTGTACGCCGAGAACGGCCGCGAGGGCATCGAGGTCCTGGAGCAGCACGACGACGTCACGGTCGTCCTGATGGACATCATGATGCCCGAGATGGACGGGTATGCGACGACGACGGCGATCCGTAGGATGCCGCAGTTCGCGGGCCTGCCGATCATCGCGCTGACGGCGAAGGCGATGAAGGGCGACCGGGAGAAGGCGATCGAGTCGGGCGCCTCCGACTATGTCACCAAGCCGGTCGATCCCGATCATCTGCTGTCGGTGATGGAGCAGTGGATGCGGGGCGCGTGATCGCGGCGGATGCAGGAGGCGTGACGGGATCGGTCGGGCCTCGCGTGGATGCTGCGAGGACCTTCCGTGTTCACGCGGAGTTGCTGACTCAGTGTGCTCGAAGCCGTGTAGAAGTACGGGATTCGGGGAACCTTCTGGTCTCCCGCTGCGTTTCTGCTACGTGCACAGTGACATCGCGGTGACAGGGTGTGGCGACGGGCGGGGTGCGGCTACCATGACCGGCACGAGGACGGACGGCGCAAGGGAGCCGTCCCACGGGGCGGCACCTGCCGGTGTCACCACGAGTCCTGAGGACAGGGGAGGCCCCAAGCCGGGGCGAGGAGGGCGGGCCATGGTGCAGAAGGCCAAGATCCTCCTGGTCGATGACCGGCCGGAGAATCTGCTGGCGCTGGAGGCCATTCTCTCCGCGCTCGATCAGACGCTGGTGCGGGCATCGTCCGGGGAGGAAGCGCTCAAGGCGCTGCTCACCGACGACTTCGCGGTGATTCTGCTGGACGTGCAGATGCCGGGCATGGACGGCTTCGAGACGGCGGCGCACATCAAGCGGCGCGAGCGCACCCGGGACATCCCGATCATCTTCCTCACCGCGATCAACCACGGCCCGCATCACACCTTCCGCGGGTACGCGGCGGGCGCGGTCGACTACATCTCCAAGCCCTTCGACCCGTGGGTGCTGCGCGCGAAGGTCTCCGTGTTCGTCGAGCTGTACATGAAGAACTGCCAGCTGAGGGAGCAGGCGGCGCTGCTGCGGCTCCAGTTGGAGGGCGGTGCCGCCGGCAAGGCTCCGGCCGGTGAGGCGAAGGAGCCGGCGGGACTGCTGGCCGAGCTCTCGGCGCGGCTCGCCGCGGTCGAGGAGCAGGCCGAGGCCCTGTCCAAGCAGCTGGACGACGAGTCGGCGGACGCGGCGGCCGTGGCCACCGCGGCGCATCTCGAACGCAAACTCACCGGCCTGCGGCGGGCACTGGACGCCCTGGAGCCGGGAACGGGCAGCACCCAGTCGGTGCCCTCGCAGAACTGACCCCCACCCGTAGCTCAGTTGCGGGTGAGCGCGTGTCAGTTCCGCGTCCCCGCAAGGGCGACACGAACGGGTGAAGCACCGGGCACACGTGTCCCCAGTCGTCTCCCCCGGTAACCTCACACCTATGGCCTCACGTCCCTCCGCTGCCAAGAAGCAGCCCGCGAAGAAGGCGGCGGCTCCGGCGAAGAAGGCCGCTGCGAAGAAGGCCCCGGCGAAGAAGGCGCCCGCCAAGAAAGCCGTCGCGAAGAAGACCGCGCCGGCCCCGAGGCCGGCGCCCAGTCCGACCGGCGGCATCTACCGGCTCGTGCGCGCCGTCTGGCTGGGCCTCGCGCACGCGGTGGGCGCTGTGTTCCGCGGCATAGGGAATGGCGCGAAGAACCTCGACCCGGCGCACCGCAAGGACGGTGTCGCGCTGCTGCTGCTCGGCCTCGCGCTGATCGTCGCGGCCGGTACCTGGTCGAATCTGCGCGGTCCCGTCGGCGACCTGGTCGAGATCATCGTCACCGGCGCCTTCGGCCGCCTCGACCTGCTGGTGCCGATACTGCTCGCGGTCATCGCGGCGCGGTTCATCCGGCACCCCGAGCAGCCCGAGGCCAACGGCCGCATCGTGATCGGCCTGTCCGCGCTCGTCATCGGTGTGCTCGGGCAGGTCCACATCGCGTGCGGCGCACCTGCCCGCAGCGACGGCATGCAGGCCATAAGGGACGCGGGCGGTCTCATCGGCTGGAGCGCGGCGACCCCGCTGACCTACACCATGGGCGAGGTCCTCGCCGTACCCCTGCTCGTGCTGCTCACGGTCTTCGGGCTGCTGGTCGTGACGGCCACCCCGGTCAACGCCATCCCGCGGCGACTGCGGGAGCTCGGTGTGCGGCTCGGTGTCATGCACGATCCGGCCGAGGACGAGTTCGGCGAGGACGACGAGCGCTACGACGACCAGTGGCGCGAGGCGCTGCCCGCGCGTACCCGCAGGCGCGGGCCGGCCCCCGAGGCGTACGACCCCGACGGCGCCGAGCAGGAGGCCCTCTCGCGGCGTCGCGGCCGTCCCCGGCGCTCCGCGGTGCCGCAGCCCGACATGGACCGTCCGATGGACGCCGTGGACGTCGCCGCGGCGGCCGCCGCCGCGCTCGACGGTGCCGTCCTGCACGGCATGCCGCCGTCGCCGATCGTCGCCGACCTCACCCAGGGGGTGAGCGTCGGGGACCGCGAGGACACGACGCCGACGCCGGTGCCGACCTCCGTGCCGGCCCCGGCCGCGCGCCCGCGGCAGGGGAAGCTGAAGGTCCAGGAGAAGCTGAAGGTCGAGGTCGCGGACCTCACCAAGCCCGCGCCCGAGGCCCAGGGCGAACTGCCGCCGCGCGCCGAGCAGCTCCAGCTGTCCGGTGACATCACGTACTCGCTGCCCTCGCTCGACCTCCTCACGCGCGGGGGCCCCGGCAAGGCGCGCAGTGCGGCCAACGACGCCGTCGTCGCCTCGCTGACGAACGTCTTCATGGAGTTCAAGGTCGACGCGGCCGTCACCGGTTTCACGCGCGGGCCGACGGTCACGCGGTACGAGGTCGAGCTCGGCCCCGCCGTGAAGGTCGAGCGGATCACCGCGCTGGCGAAGAACATCGCGTACGCCGTCGCCAGCCCGGACGTCCGGATCATCAGCCCGATCCCGGGCAAGTCGGCGGTCGGCATCGAGATCCCCAACACCGACCGCGAGATGGTCAACCTCGGTGACGTGCTGCGGCTGGCCGCGGCGGCCGAGGACGAGCATCCGATGCTGGTCGCGCTCGGCAAGGACGTCGAGGGCGGCTATGTGATGGCCAACCTCGCGAAGATGCCGCATGTGCTCGTTGCCGGAGCGACGGGTTCCGGTAAGTCGTCGTGCATTAACTGCTTGATCACTTCCATCATGGTCCGCGCGACCCCCGAGGACGTGCGGATGGTCCTCGTCGACCCCAAGCGCGTCGAGCTGACGGCCTACGAGGGCATTCCGCACCTGATCACGCCGATCATCACCAACCCCAAGCGGGCCGCCGAGGCGCTCCAGTGGGTCGTACGCGAAATGGATCTGCGCTACGACGACCTGGCGGCGTTCGGGTACCGGCACATCGACGACTTCAACGAGGCCATCCGCGAAGGCAAGCTCAAGACGCCGGAAGGCAGCGAGCGGGAGCTGAAGGCGTACCCGTATCTGCTGGTGATCGTCGACGAGCTCGCCGACCTGATGATGGTCGCGCCGAGGGACGTCGAGGACTCGATCGTGCGCATCACGCAGCTCGCGCGCGCGGCCGGTATCCACCTGGTGCTCGCCACGCAGCGGCCCTCGGTCGACGTCGTCACCGGTCTGATCAAGGCGAACGTGCCCTCCCGGCTCGCCTTCGCCACCTCCTCGCTCGCCGACTCCCGGGTCATCCTCGACCAGCCCGGCGCCGAGAAGCTGATCGGCAAGGGTGACGGGCTGTACCTGCCCATGGGGCAGAACAAGCCCACCCGTATGCAGGGCGCCTTCGTGACCGAGGACGAGGTCGCGGCGGTCGTCCAGCACTGCAAGGACCAGATGGCGCCCGTCTTCCGGGACGACGTCGTGGTGGGCACCAAGCAGAAGAAGGAGATCGACGAGGAGATCGGCGACGACCTGGACCTGCTGTGCCAGGCGGCCGAGCTGGTGGTCTCCACGCAGTTCGGGTCGACCTCCATGCTCCAGCGCAAGCTGCGCGTCGGCTTCGCCAAGGCGGGGCGTCTGATGGACCTGATGGAGTCCCGGGGCATCGTCGGACCGAGCGAGGGATCCAAGGCTCGTGACGTTCTTGTGAAGGCTGACGAGCTGGACGGAGTGCTCGCGGTGATCCGCGGGGAGGCTTAAAGGCAGGAAACGGGGCGCAGTGGTCGCCGGGCCCACGGATGAGCCGCCGATGGGTGTTCGATCGTGACTCACCCGTAAGGGATCATTGAGCAACCGTTTCCCTTCGACGTACGTCAAGTTGAGGGAAGCGAAAAGCTGCTGTCCCACCATCGGTGTGTCCGGCCATACCGATGGCGTACAAAGTCCCACCGCCCGGTTGCCCCACCCTTTCGCACCCCCCCTAGACTGAATCCTCAGCACAGGTGGCTTAAACGCTCGAAAGGCGCCCCCGTGTCCATCGGCAACTCCCCTGAAGACGAGCGTCCGTTCGAAGACGACCGCGAGGAAGCCCGTATCTCCATCGGCCGTGCCCTCCAGCAGGCACGTATCGCGGCCGGGCTGACCGTCGACGACGTCAGCAGCGCCACCCGGGTCCGCATCGCCATCGTGCATGCCATCGAGGCGGACGACTTCGCCCCCTGTGGCGGGGACGTCTACGCCCGTGGGCACATCCGGACCCTGGCCAAGGCCGTCCATCTCGACCCGGCCCCCTTGCTGGACCAGTTCGCCGCCGACCATGGCGGCGGGCGTCCGGCGCCGACCCCGGCCGCCCCGCTGTTCGAGGCGGAACGCATCCGTCCCGAGCGGCGTGGACCCAACTGGACCGCCGCCATGGTCGCGGCGATCGTCGCCGTGGTCGGCTTCGTCGGGTTCACCGCGTTCAAGGGTGACGACGAGGGCGGGAAGGCGCAGGTCGCCGAGGGTGTCGAGCCCTCCGCCGGCAAGTCCTCCTCGCCCACGCCCAAGAGCGAGAAGCCCGAGTCGCCGAAGCCGGACCCGTCCGACAGCGCCATCGCGGCCGCGCCCCAGGACAAGGTGACCGTCCAGGTCGGCGCGCCCGACGGCAGGAGCTGGATCTCCGCCAAGGACCACAGCGGCCGGCTGCTGTTCGACGGGGTGCTCGAGAAGGGCGAGAGCAAGACCTTCCAGGACAACGAGAAGATCAACCTCGTCCTCGGTGACGCCGGGGCGATCCAGCTGTACGTGAACGGCAAGAAGATCGACGACGACTGGCAGCCGGGAGCCGTGGAGCGGCTCACGTACACGAAGGGCGACCCGACGGTCGGTTAGGCCCGGGTGAGCGTTCCGGCAGGCATGGAAGGGGTTGGCGCCAAGATCGCCAACCCCTTCGACGTGGGCTGTCGGTGGAACGAAGTAGTCTTGAGCCCATGCCTGAACGCCGTACCGTCGCACTCGTCACTCTTGGCTGCGCCCGTAACGAGGTGGACTCGGAGGAGCTCGCAGGCCGCTTGGAGGCGGACGGCTGGGAGCTCGTCGAGGACGCCGAGGACGCGGACGTCGCCGTCGTCAACACCTGTGGCTTCGTCGACGCCGCCAAGAAGGACTCCGTCGACGCCCTCCTGGAGGCCAACGATCTCAAGGGGCACGGCAGAACCCAGGCCGTCGTGGCGGTGGGCTGCATGGCCGAGCGGTACGGGAAGGACCTCGCCGAGGCCCTCCCGGAGGCGGACGGCGTGCTCGGCTTCGACGACTACGCCGACATCTCGGACCGCCTGCAGACCATCCTGAGCGGCGGCATCCACGCCGCCCACACCCCGCGCGACCGGCGCAAGCTGCTGCCGATCAGCCCTTCGCAGCGGCAGGAATCGGCGGCGGCGGTCGCGCTGCCGGGGCACGGGGCGGCCGTCGAGGTCGCCGCGCCCGCGCCCGCGGACCTTCCGGAAGGGCTCGCTCCGGCCTCCGGCCCCCGGGCGCCCCTGCGCCGTCGACTGGACGGCTCCCCGGTCGCCTCGGTGAAGCTCGCCTCCGGCTGCGACCGGCGCTGCACCTTCTGCGCCATCCCGTCCTTCCGCGGCTCCTTCATCTCCCGCCGCCCCTCCGACGTGCTGAACGAGACGCGGTGGCTGGCCGAGCAGGGCGTCAAGGAGATCATGCTGGTCTCCGAGAACAACACCTCGTACGGCAAGGACCTGGGCGACATCCGGCTGCTGGAGTCCCTGCTGCCCGAGCTCGCCGAGGTCGACGGCCTGGAGCGGGTGCGCGTCAGCTACCTCCAGCCTGCCGAGATGCGGCCCGGGCTCATCGACGTGCTCACCTCCACGCCCAAGGTCATGCCCTACTTCGACCTCTCCTTCCAGCACTCCGCCCCCGACGTGCTGCGCGCGATGCGCCGCTTCGGTGACACCGACCGCTTCCTGGAGCTGCTCGACACGATCCGCGGCAAGGCCCCGCAGGCCGGTGTGCGCTCCAACTTCATCGTGGGCTTCCCGGGCGAGACCGAGGCCGACCTGGCGGAGCTGGAGCGGTTCCTGAACGGCGCGCGGCTGGACGCCATCGGCGTCTTCGGCTACTCCGACGAGGAGGGCACGGAAGCGGCGACGTACGACAACAAGCTCGACGAGGACGTCGTCGCCGAGCGCCTCGCGCGGGTCTCCCGGCTGGCCGAGGAACTCGTCTCGCAGCGGGCCGAGGAGCGCGTGGGCGAGACCGTGCGGGTGCTGGTGGAGTCCATGGACGACGAGGGCGTCCACGGACGCGGCGAGCACCAGGCCCCCGAGACGGACGGCCAGGTGCTGCTCACGAGCGGCGAAGGTCTGAGTGTCGGTCGTATGGTCGAGGCGAAGGTGATCGGCACCGAGGGTGTCGACCTGGTGGCCGAGCCGCTGGCCGGCTCGCTCGCGTGTAGTGAGGAGGCGGGCAGATGACCGGAGCACCGGCATCCGCTGCGGGTGGCCCCTCCCCGGCGGGTGCGACCGGCACGGCGGGTGCGTCCGGCACCGAGACCGGTGCCAAGCCCGCGCGGAGCGGGAAGATCGCGGCGGCCGCCGTCGACCAGGCCAGTCTCTGGAACATCGCCAACCTCCTGACCATGCTGCGGCTGCTGCTGGTGCCGGGCTTCGTCGCGCTGATGCTCGCCGACGGCGGGTACGACCCGGCCTGGCGGTCGTTCGCCTGGGCGGCTTTCGCCGTCGCGATGATCACCGACCTCTTCGACGGTCATCTGGCGCGCACCTACAACCTCGTCACCGACTTCGGGAAGATCGCCGACCCCATCGCCGACAAGGCGATCATGGGGGCGGCGCTCATCTGTCTGTCCACGCTCGGCGATCTGCCGTGGTGGGTGACCGGGGTCATCCTCGGTCGGGAACTCGGGATCACGCTGCTGCGTTTTGTGGTCATCCGGTACGGCGTCATCCCGGCGAGCCGCGGCGGCAAGCTGAAGACGCTCGCCCAGGGCATCGCGGTGGGTATGTACATCCTGGCGCTGACGGGGTGGCTGGCCACCGCGCGGTTCTGGGTGATGGCTGTGGCGGTCGCGCTGACCGTGGCGACCGGCCTCGACTATGTGAGACAGGCCATTGTGCTGCGCCGGCAGGGAATCGCCGAGCGCCAGGCGGCGTTGGAGGAGACGGAAGCGTGAATTCCCCGGCCACCGAAGTGGTAAGACTACTCACAGTGAGGGCGGAGACGCTCGCTGTTGCCGAGTCGCTCACAGGTGGGTTGGTTGCGGCGGAAATCACAGCGGCCCCCGGTGCGTCCAGGGCGTTCCGGGGTTCGGTGACTGCCTACGCCACCGAGCTGAAGCACGAACTGCTCGGCGTCGACGCCACTCTGCTGGCTGAGCGTGGAGCGGTGGATCCCCAGGTCGCGGCCCAGATGGCGGCCGGAGTGCGCAAGGCGCTCGGGGCCGCCTGGGGCATCGCGACCACGGGTGTCGCAGGTCCGGACGAACAGGACGGAAAGCCCGTCGGGACGGTCTATGTGGCGGTCGACGGACCCACCTCGGAACTCTCCGGTGGCGGGAAAGTGGCGTCGCTGCGGTTGAACGGCGACCGGGCGGAAATTCGTATGGAGAGTGTACGGAGCGTACTCGCACTGCTCCTTCAGGAGCTTGCGGGCGAACAGACCGGGAATGAGCGGGCACAGGATACGGAACGGAACGGGGGGTTTTGATGTTTGCAGCCCTGAGTGAACACGACATCGCTCCCCGCACGGCCGCGGCGCAAGGCGGTACGGTGGGGCGTGAAGGATGCGGCTACGCGGTCCGAGGAGGGAGCCACCGATGATTCTGCTCCGTCGCCTGCTGGGTGACGTGCTGCGTCGGCAGCGCCAGCGCCAGGGCCGTACTCTGCGCGAAGTCTCCTCGTCCGCCCGAGTCTCACTCGGCTATCTCTCCGAGGTGGAGCGGGGGCAGAAGGAGGCATCTTCCGAGCTGCTCTCCGCCATCTGCGACGCGTTGGACGTACGGATGTCCGAACTGATGCGAGAAGTGAGCGACGAGCTCGCCCTCGCCGAGCTGGCCCAGTCCGCTGCGGCCACCCCCAGCCAGCCCGTGCCCACGTCGGTACGTCCGATGCTGGGCTCCGTCTCGGTGGCCGGTGTGCCACCGGAACGGGTCACCATCAAGGCGCCCGCCGAAGCGGTGGACGTCGTCGCCGCTTGAGCGTCGCCGGCGTTTGCGCTTGAGACGCGCTCGAAGACGAGCTGAGGGCGCGCTGAGAAGTGCGGGAGGCCCCGGCCAGGTTTCTCCGGATCATCCGGAGAGGCGTGGACCGGGGCTTTCGTGCATCGTGGAGTGACGTGGTTCGCGGTCACCGGTGCCGGTTGTGCGGACGATGCCTCTCTGCGCTGCCGGTGCGCCCGCGCGGCGGGTGACGGAGGTGACCTAGCTTCGGGTTGTTCGGGTTGGTCGGCCTGCTTGTCTCGCTCACCCCGTTCGTCCTGCTCCGGCTGGAGGTGGGTTGATGGCGCGGCCGATAGTGCGGTGGGGGGTGGCCCTGGGGGCCGGGGTGGTGTGGTGGTGGGCCGTGCTGCGGTTGGCCTTCGCTCCCGGCGCTGGGGTGCTGGAAGGTGCGGTCGCCGCCGGAGGGTGGGGGCTGAGTCTGCTGCCGGTGCACTGTGTGCCCAGGGCGCGGGCGGTCGGGGCGCTTGCCGTGGGGCGGTGGCGGGCGGCCTGGGGGGTCACCACGGCATCGCCACTCCGCCGTTCGGACGCAGGATCTGGCCCGTCGTGAAGGACGAGGCGTCGGAGGCCAGATACAGCACGGCGTGGGCGATGTCCTCCGGCTCGCCGACCCGGCCCAGCGGGGACATCCGGGCCATCAGCGCCTCGGTCCGTTCCTGGTTTTCGCCGTGGCGGTCGGTCATGGGGGTGCGGATCCAGCCCGGGGCGACGGCGTTGACGCGGATGCCGTGGCGGCCGACCTCGGTCGCCAGGGTCTTCGTCAGCTGGACGACGGCCGCCTTGGCGGCGCCGTAGCAGAGCAGGCCGGGACCGCCGGTGTCGACGGCGCCGGAGGCCATCGTGATGATGCTGCCCCTGGTCCGGTGCTCCAGCATCAGACGGGCCGCCTCCTGGCAGGCGTACAGGACTCCCTTGAAGTTGATGTTCAGGACCCGGTCGAGGTCCTCGTCCCGGGTCTCCAGGACCGGGCTGCTGTGCATGATGCCGGCGATCGCCGCCATCACGTCCAGGCGCCCGCAGGAGGTGACGGCCTGGTGGAGCCGGTCGCGGTCCGTGACGTCGAGGTGGTGGGTGTGAGCGGTACCGCCCGCGCTCTTGATCAGGGTCGCCGTCTCGTGCAGGCCCTGCGCGTCCCGGTCCGCGCAGTGCACGGTGGCGCCGGCTTCGGCGAGCAGGACCGCGGAGGCGCGGCCGATACCGCCGGCGGCGCCGGTGACGAATGCGGTGCGTCCGGTCAGGTCGTACGCGCTGACGGTCATGTGGGGACGGTACGAGGGAATCTGACGGGTCGTCAATTAGTCGTACGGTGTGGGGTTCCGGGGCGTCGGGCGGTGCCGGGGGCCGGGCCGGTCTGGCATGCCGGGCACCAGTAGGTGGGGCGTTCGCGGGAGCCGTCGCCCTGGTCCGCCTTGCGGACGGGGGTGTGGCAGCGCAGGCACGGGTGGCGGGCGCGACCGTAGACGAAGAGGTCCTGGCCACGGCGGCCCGTGGTGGTGCGGACCGGGCGGTCGCGGTTGGCCTCCAGGAGCTTCTTGGCGAGCAGGGGCAGCTTGGCCGCGCGGTCCTCGGGGAGGGCGCCCACGGGGAGCCACGGGGTGACGCCGAGCAGGAAGCAGAGCTCGCTCTTGTACACATTGCCGATGCCGGCGAGGTTGCGCTGGTCGAGGAGTGCCTCGCCGAGGGGGCGGGCGGGGTCCTGGAGGAGGTTGGCGAGGGCGCGGTCCGGGTCCCAGCCGGGGTCCAGGAGGTCGGGGCCCAGGTGTCCCACCGCACGGTCTTCGTCGGTGGTGCGCAGGAGTTCCAGGACGGGGAGGCGGTAGCCGACGGCCGTGCGGTCGGCGGTGCCGAGGATCGCGCGGATCTGGTGGGCGGGGCCGCCGGTCCAGCGCTGGTCCGTGGCGTACACCTTCCACGAGCCGTCCATTTTGAGGTGTGAGTGGAGGGTCAGGCCGCCCTCGATACGGGTGAGCAGGTGTTTGCCGCGCGGGGTGACGTCCAGGACGGTCCGGCCCGTGAGGTCGGCCGTGGCGAACTTGGGGACGCGGAGGTCGCTGCGGGTGAGTACCTTGCCGGCGAGGGCGGTGTGCAGTCGGCTCGCTGCCTGCCAGACGGTGTCTCCTTCGGGCATGGGTCCAGGGTGGCATGGGGTGGTGGGTGGGCGCCTAATGGGTTGAGGGCTGCTGTCTTGTGGCGGGTGCGGGTTGTCGGTGGCTTGTCGCGCAGTTCCCCGCGCCCCTGGGTGTACGGCGTCAGGCCCGTAGGCGTAGGCCCCGTGGGGTGGCGATGAAGCCTGATCCCTCCAGGAGGGTGCCGATGGGGGACGTCAGGGCCGGGGTGCCGTTGATGCGTTCCACCGTGACCGTGCCGAGGGAGCCTGCGCGGGCGGCCGTGGCGAGGGCTTCGGCGGCCTGCTGGAGGCGGGGGTCGTCGGTGGCCTTGCCGTCCGGGTCCTCCGGCCAGGCCAGCAGGGTCTTGCCGCCGCGCTCCATGTAGAGGGTCAGTTCCCCGTCCACCAGGACCACCAGGGACCCCGCCTTACGGCCTGCCTTGTGGCCCGCGCCGGTCGGGGGCTCCGGCCAGGGGAGGGCGGCGCCGTACGCGTTCGCCGGGTCGGCGGCGGCGAGGACGACGGCGCGGGAGTCGGGGGTGCGGGTCGGGGTCCGGTGGGGGGTGACGGGGCGGCCCGCCGGTGGGGCCAGGTCGCGGGGGGAGACGTAGTCGCCGGGGGAGCGTGGGGCCTCGTCCAGCCAGTCGAAGGCGAAGTCGTCGGCGGGGGCGGTGCCGGCGGGCACCTCGAAACCGTCTTGTGCGCCGGGGGCACCGAAGCCGGAGTTCGCGCCCGGCAGGCCGTCTCCCCGGTCGCGGGCGTTGGCCACCGCGCGGAGGCGGTCGACCGCGCCGTCCATGGCGAACTGGGCGGCGCCGAGGCCTTCCACGACGTAGCCGCGGCGGGCCTGGCCGGTCTCCTCGAAGGCGGACAGGATGCGGTACGTCGCCGAGAAGCCGCCCTCGACGCCTTCCGCGGAGACCGCGCCCCGGGTCACCACACCGTGCCGGTCGAGGAGAGTGCGGGCCAGGGCGTGCGCGCGCAGGGTGGGGTCGGGCTCCCGGTCCGGCAGCAGGGACCAGCGGCCGGCGACCGTGGGCGGGCCGGTGCGGGAGGCGGGGCGGGCGGCGGCGGTGAGGGAGCCGTAGCGGCCGCGCGGGACCGTGCGTTTGGCGCGGTGGGCCGTGGAGCCGGCCGTGCGGCCCGAACCCAGCAGGGAGCGCATCGGGGTGAGCGTGTCGTTGGTCAGGCGGCCGGACCAGGCCAGGTCCCAGACGACGTCGGCGAGTTGGGGATCGGTGGCATCGGGGTGGGTGGTCGCGCGGACCTGGTCGGCGATCTGGCGGAAGAACAGGCCGTAGCCGCCGGAGAGGGCGGTCAGGACCGACTCGTGGAGTGCCGTCAGCTCCAAGGGGTGCGGTGGTGGCAGGAGCAGGGGTGCCGCGTCGGCGAGATAGAGGGAGACCCAGCCGTCCTTGCCGGGGAGGGAGCCCGCTCCGGCCCACACCAGCTCGCCCGCGGAGGTGAGTTCGTCGAGCATCGCCGGGGTGTAGTGCGCGACGCGGGACGGCAGGACCAGCTTCTCCAGGGCGGAGGCGGGCACCGAGGCGCCCTGCAACTGCTCGACCGCGCGCACCAGTCCGTCGGCACCCCGCAGCCCGTGGCCCTTGCCGATGTGCTGCCACTGGGGGAGGAACTGGGCGAGGGCGGGCGGGGACACCGGCTCCAGCTCGTGGCGCAGGGCGGCCAGGGAGCGGCGGCGCAGTCGGCGCAGCACGGCGGCGTCGCACCACTCCTGGCCGATCCCCGCCGGATGGAACTCGCCTTGCACGACTCGTCCGTTCGCGGAAAGGCGCTGCAGCGCGCCCTCCGTGACCGCCACGCCGAGGCCGAACCGGGCCGCCGCGGTCGCCGAGGTGAACGGGCCGTGGGTGCGGGCATGGCGGGCCAGGAGGTCGCCCAGCGGATCCTTGACCGGTTCCGTGAAGGCTTCCGGTACGCCGACCGGCAGTGCTGTGCCCAGTGCGTCGCGCAGGCGGCCGGCGTCCTCGATCGCCGCCCAGTGGTCGGTGCCGGCGATACGGACCTTGATCGCGCGCCGGGCCCGGGCGAGCTCCTGCGCCCACTGCGGCTCCGCGCCCCGCGCGGCCAGCTCCGCGTCCGTGAGGGGGCCGAGGAGGCGGAGGAGGTCCGCGACGCTCTCGGCGTCCTTGGCCCGGCGGTCCTCGGTGAGCCACTGGAGTTCTTGCTCCAGCTCGGTCAGCACCTCGGCGTCGAGCAGCTCGCGCAGCTCCGCCTGGCCGAGCAGTTCGGCCAGCAGACGGGAGTCGAGCGACAGGGCCGCCGCGCGGCGCTCGGCGAGCGGCGAGTCACCCTCGTACAGGAACTGGGCGACGTATCCGAACAGGAGGGAGCGGGCGAAGGGGGAGGGCTCGGGGGTGGTGACCTCGACCAGGCGGACCTTGCGGGACTCCAGGTCGCCCATCAGCTCGACGAGGCCGGGGACGTCGAAGACGTCCTGGAGGCACTCGCGGACCGCCTCCAGGACGATCGGGAACGAGCCGAACTCGCTGGCGACCTGGAGCAGTTGGGCGGCGCGCTGGCGCTGCTGCCACAACGGGGTGCGCTTGCCCGGATTGCGGCGCGGCAGCAGCAGCGCGCGGGCGGCGCACTCGCGGAAGCGGGACGCGAACAGAGCCGATCCGCCCACCTGGTCGGTGACGACCTGGTCGACCTCGCCCTTGTCGAAGACGACGTCCGCGGCGCCGACGGGGGCCTGGTCCGCGTCGTACTCCGTGCCGAGCCTGGCCGGTTCCTGGTCGAGCAGGTCCAGGCCCATCATGTCGGCGTCGGGCAGCCGCAGGACGATGCCGTCGTCCGCGTGCATGACCTGGGCGTCCATGCCGTACCGCTCGGAGAGCTTGGCGCCCAGGGCAAGGGCCCACGGGGCGTGCACCTGGGCGCCGAAGGGGGAGTGGACGACCACGCGCCAGTCGCCGAGTTCGTCGCGGAAGCGCTCCACGACGATCGTGCGGTCGTCGGGGATGTGGCCGCAGGCCTCGCGCTGTTCGTCGAGATACGCGAGGACATTGTCGGCCGCCCAGGTGTCCAGGCCCGCCGCGAGGAGGCGTGGGCGGGCCTTGTCCTTGGGGAGCGAGCCGACCTCGCGGAGGAACGCGCCCACCGCGCGGCCGAGTTCGAGCGGGCGGCCCAGCTGGTCGCCCTTCCAGAAGGGGAGCCTGCCCGGGACACCGGGGGCGGGGGAGACCAGGACGCGGTCGCGCGTGATGTCCTCGATGCGCCAGGAGCTGGTGCCGAGCGTGAAGACATCGCCGACGCGCGACTCGTAGACCATCTCCTCGTCGAGCTCGCCCACCCTGCCGCCGCCCTTCTTCGGCTCGGCTCCGGCGAGGAACACTCCGAAGAGGCCGCGGTCGGGGATCGTGCCGCCGGAGGTGACGGCGAGGCGCTGGGCGCCGGGGCGGCCGGTGATCGTGCTGGCGACCCGGTCCCAGACCACGCGGGGGCGCAGTTCCGCGAAGGCGTCGGACGGGTAGCGGCCCGCGAGCATGTCGAGGACCGCGGTGAAGGCGGAGTCGGGCAGCGAGGCGAAGGGAGCGGCTCGGCGGACCATGGCGAGGAGGTCGTCCAGCTGCCAGGTGTCCATCGACGTCATCGCGACCACCTGCTGGGCCAGTACGTCCAGGGGGTTGGCGGGGACCTTCAGGGACTCGATGGAGCCGGTGCGCATGCGTTCGGTGACGACCGCCGCCTGGACCAGGTCGCCTCGGTACTTCGGGAAGACCACGCCGGTGGAGACCGCGCCCACCTGGTGGCCCGCGCGCCCCACGCGCTGGAGACCGGAGGCCACGGAGGGAGGCGACTCGACCTGGATGACCAGGTCCACCGCGCCCATGTCGATGCCGAGTTCGAGGCTGGAGGTGGCGACCACCGCGGGGAGGCGGCCCGCTTTGAGGTCCTCTTCGACGAGGGCGCGCTGCTCCTTGGAGACCGAGCCGTGGTGGGCGCGGGCGATGACCGGGGGTGCGCCCTGGGCCGCGCCCGAGCCGCCCATGAGTTCCGCGGGGGCGTGGTGCTCGTCCAGGGTTTCGCCTGTGGCCCGTTCGTAGGCGATCTCGTTGAGGCGGTTGCAGAGGCGCTCCGCGAGGCGGCGGGAGTTGGCGAACACGATCGTGGAGCGGTGGGACTGGACGAGGTCGGCGATGCGCTCCTCCACGTGCGGCCAGATCGAGGGGCGTTCCGCGCCCTCGGTGCCGTCGGCCACCGGGGAGCCGCCCAGTTCGCCCAGGTCCTCCACGGGGACCACGACGGACAGGTCGAACTCCTTGCCGGATTTCGGCTGGACGATCTCCACCTTGCGGCGGGGGGAGAGGTAGCGGGCGACCTCGTCGACCGGGCGGACGGTCGCGGAGAGGCCGATGCGGCGGGCCGGCTTGGGGAGGAGCTCGTCGAGGCGTTCGAGGGAGAGGGCGAGGTGGGCGCCGCGTTTGGTGCCCGCGACGGCGTGCACCTCGTCGAGGATCACCGTTTCGATGCCGGTCAGCGCGTCGCGGGTGGCCGACGTCAGCATCAGGAACAGGGATTCCGGGGTGGTGATCAGGATGTCCGGGGGGCGGGTGGACAGGGCCCGGCGCTCGGCGGCGGGGGTGTCGCCGGAGCGGATGCCGACCTTGACCTCGGGCTCGGGGAGGCCCAGGCGGACGGATTCCTGGCGGATGCCGGTCAGGGGGCTGCGGAGGTTGCGCTCCACGTCGACCGCGAGGGCCTTGAGGGGGGAGACGTAGAGGACTCGGCAGCGCTTGCGGGGGTCCGCGGGTGGGGGTGTGGAGGTCAGCTGGTCCAGGGCGGCGAGGAAGGCGGCCAGGGTCTTGCCGGAGCCGGTGGGTGCGACCACCAGGACGTCCGAGCCCTCTTTGATGGCGTTCCACGCGCCGGCCTGGGCGGCGGTGGGCGCGTCGAAGGCTCCCGTGAACCAGCCGCGGGTGGCGGGGGAGAAGCCGTCCAGGGCTCGGCGTGGGTTGCTGACCATGTGTCCATCCTGCACCCGGGTACTGACAAACGGGTCTGACCTGTGGTTTTCCGTGGTGCGGGCGCGTCTCGTATGCCTGCGGCGGCCCGTGCGGCTTTGGTGGGGGTTCGCGTTGCGCACTACGGTCGCGTTGTGGGTCGGTGCCGCACCGGGGGGTGTCCGTCTTCGGTCGGGCGGTGCTGTGGGTTGGGGATGTGGGGTTGGTTGGTCGCCCGACGCTGCGGGCGGACACCCCCCGGTACGTCCCCTTCTCGCCGTTGCGCGAGCGCGGGCAGGCGGACAATGGGGGCATGGCGGGTTCTCGTGAGCGGGCGCGGCACTGGCGGTACGCCGAGTTGCCGGGTGTGGATCTGTTGCGGGCTCGGTATGTGCGGAAGAACTTCGTGCGGCATACCCACGAGAACTTCGTGATCGCCGCCATCGCCGATGGTGTGGAGGTTTTTCACTATCGAGGGGCCGATCGGTATGCGGGGGCCGGGTCGCTCGCGCTGGTCAATCCCGACACCGCGCATACCGGGCGGGCCGGGGTGCCCGAGGGGTGGCGGTACGGGGCGGTGTACCCGTCGCCCGAGGTGGTGGCGGAGATCGCCGGGGAGACCACGGCCATCCGCGGTACTCCCGGGTTCGTCAGCCCGGTTCTCGATGATCCTTATGCCGCTGGGCTCGTGCATCGGGTGCTGCGGGCCGCGGACGAGGGGAACGCGCTGGCCGCCGACACGTTGCTGCGGGTTGCCGTGACCCGGTTGCTGCGGCTCAACGGCGGGGCGTTGCCGGAGCGGGAGGTGCGGACGGCGGGGGCGCGGGTGGCGGCACGGGCGCGTGGCGTGCTGGAGGAGCGGATGGTCGCGCCGCCGACCCTGGAGCGGCTGGCCGCCGAACTCGGTGCCCGTCCGTTCGCGTTGCTACGGGCCTTCCGGGACGCGTACGGGATGCCGCCGCATGCCTGGCTGACCGATGCGCGGGTGCGGCGGGCCCGGCGGCTGCTGGACGCGGGGACCTCGCCGGCCGAGGCCGCCCTCGCCGTGGGGTTCACCGATCAGCCGCATCTGAACCGGCACTTCACCCGGATCGTCGGTGTGCCTCCCGGGGCGTATCAGCGCGAGCGCAAGAACGTACAAGACAGCGGGCGGGAGCTGGTTCTACCGTCCGATGCGTGGCAGAACAGACAGCTCTCCCGGATTCACGCGCCGACGACGGAGGAAGGCCGGACGCCGCCGTCGTCCGGGACGCCCTCGGGGTCGGGGTCGCCGTAGGACTCTCGGGGTTCGCCTTCGGGGTGACCTCGGCGGGCAGCGGGCTCACGCTGCTGCAGACCTGTGCGCTCAGTCTCCTGGTGTTCACCGGGGCGTCCCAGTTCGCGCTCGTGGGGGCCCTCGCCGCCGGTGGCAATCCGCTCACCGCGGCCGCCGGGGCGTTCTTCCTGGGCGTGCGCAACGCGTTCTATGGACTGCGCCTTTCGCAGTTGCTCGCCCTTCCGCGCGCGGTACGGCCCTTTGCCGCTCAGTGGGTCATCGACGAGACGGCGGCCGTCGCGCTGGCCCAGCCCACCCGGCGCAGCGTGCGTATCGGGTTCGCCGTCACGGGGCTCAGCCTGTACGTGCTGTGGAACCTCACGACGCTGCTCGGTGCGCTGGGTGCCGAGGCGATCGGCGACACGGACGCGTGGGGTCTCGATGCGGCCGGGCCGGCTGTGTTCCTGGCGTTGCTCGCGCCGATGCTCAAGACCGCCACCGAGCGTGCCGTCGCCGGGCTCGCCGTCCTGCTGGGGCTCGGCCTGCTGCCGGTGCTGCCCGCCGGGGTGCCTGTCCTGGCGGCCGCCCTCGCGGCGCCGCTCGTGCTGTGGGTCCAGGGACGTCGTAGGGGGAACCGGTGAACGTCTGGATCGCGATCGGTGTCACCGCGCTCGGTTGCTACGCCGTCAAGCTCCTCGGGCTGCTCGTCCCCGCGGGCGCCCTGGAGCGGCCTCTCGTCAGGCGGCTCGCCGCTCTGCTGCCGGTCGCCCTGCTTGCCGCGCTCACGGCTCAGCAGACCTTCGCCGACGGGCGCGACCTCGTGCTGGACGCCAGGGCCGCGGGGCTTGCGGCGGCCGCGCTCGCCCTGGTGCTGCGCGCCCCCTTCCTGGTCGTCGTCGCGGCGGCCGTGGTGGTGACAGCGGGCGTGCGGGCCATCGGGTGAGGACAGCCGATCGAGCGGGCCGGCAAGCCGAGATCAGCCGATGGAGCGGCCGTACGCCCGCAGGGTGCGTAGTGCCGCGATCGTCACTATGGGGCGTGCCTCCAGGGCCGCGCTCGGGGCCCATTGATGCCGGCGGACCGGCCAGCCGCCGTCCTCCTGCTGCTCGCCCGTCAGGAAGTCCAGGGAGCGCTCCATCTCCTCGTCCGTGAACCACGCGCGCGCGAGCGAGTGCGGGGTCTTCGCGTAGTCGTGCGGGAAGTGGTGCTCACCTGGGGCGTAGCCGGGCGACACCGGGGAGGAGTCGAGGCGCTCCTGGTCCAGGGCCGCGAGACGGTTCTCGCGCACCAGGCGGCCGAGCCGGTCGGCGGCCGCCTCCGCGCGCGGACGGTCGGAAGCGGAGTCCAGGAAGGCCACGGCGGCCTGCACCTCGTACGGGTGCGACTCCCGCAGGGACTCGACCGCGTGCCAGCAGAAGTCCGTGGCCCGGAACAGCCACGCGTGCCACACCTCGTTGCGGTGCAGCAGGCCCACCACCGGGCCGGTGGCGAGGAGCTCGCTGGGCGGGTCGTCCACGATCGGGATGAACGGGGCCGCGGGATAGCCGCGCTGACTGGGACGGATCGCCGGCAGGGCGCCGTCCGGGGCGGAGACCGAGGTCAGATAGCGGCACACCCGTTCCACGCGCTGTCCGCCGCAGCGGCCGATGGCGTCCAGGACGCGCAGCGCGTGACCGGCGTGCAGCGGCTGGCTGACCGGGCCGCGCAGGTCGGGCTCCAGCGCGTGGCCGTATCCGCCGTCCTCGTTGCGGTAGGCGTCCAGCGCGGTCTCCACCGGATCGGCGTTCCCGTTCAGGAAGTGGTGCGCGAAGAGGCGCTGTTCCAGCACGCGCGCGGTGATCCAGACGAAGTGCTCGGCGCGGAAGAGCGGGGAGCGCGCCGGGGGCGTCGGGGGGAGTGGGGAAGCTCCTGTTTCGGCCATGCGTCAGACCGTAGGGCGGAAAGCGTTCTCGGCAAGCGGTCCCGGACGAGGCCCACTCTCAGGGGCGGGATACTGGTGTCATGCGGTTGACGGTCTTCTGGCAGCGGATGGCGGAGCACTTCGGTCCGGGCTCCGCCGAGACCTTCGCGCGTGACCACGTCATGGCGGAGCTCGGTGGGCGCACGGTGTACGAGGCGCTGGACTGTGGCTGGGAGGCCAAGGACGTGTGGCGTGTGGTGTGCGGCGTCATGAACGTGCCTCAAGAACAGCGCTGACCGGTCACGAAGATCGGACGCGGGCGGCGCATTGTCGGCCGCGTGGGCGAAACTTGCTCCGTGGCACCCACCGACGAGACCGACGAGGTCCCCCAGCACGCGTCGCCGTTCGGCACGACGCCGCCCACCCGGCCCCCGGCCGACGGACCCACCGGGGCGAACGCGCGCATGCCACGCTGGATTCCGCGTGCCGTGGTGCTGACGCTCGCCCTCTATGCCGCCTTCCAGTTGGGCACGTGGGCCTTCCACCAGCTCACCGGGCTGCTGATCAACATCCTCATCGCGTTCTTCCTGGCCCTGGCCATCGAGCCGGCGGTGAGCTGGATGGCCTCGCGCGGGGTGCGGCGGGGGCTGGGCGCCTTCCTCGTCTTCCTCGCCGTGCTGATCGTGTCCGCGGGCTTCGTGACCCTGCTCGGCACCATGCTGGCGAACCAGATCATCAAGATCGTCGAGGACTTCCCCGCCTACATCGACTCCGTCATCAACTGGATCAACACCCACTTCCACACCGAGCTGAAGCGGGTGGACGTGCAGGAGGGGCTGCTGCGCTCCGACTGGTTGCGCAATTACGTGCAGAACAGCGCCACCGGCGTCCTGGACGTGTCCGCCCAGGTTCTCGGCGGGCTCTTCCAGCTGCTGACGATCTCGCTGTTCTCGTTCTACTTCGCCGCGGACGGCCCGCGACTGCGCCGTGCGCTCTGCTCGGTCCTGCCGCCCGCCAAGCAGGCGGAGGTGCTGCGGGCCTGGGAGATCGCCGTCAACAAGACCGGCGGGTATCTGTACTCACGCGGTCTGATGGCGCTGATCTCCGGTGTCGCGCACTACATCCTGCTCCAGGCCCTGGGGGTGCCCAACGCGCCCGTGCTCGCCGTCTGGGTGGGGCTGGTCTCGCAGTTCATCCCGACGATCGGTACGTATCTCGCGGGCGCGCTGCCGATGCTGATCGCCTTCACGGTCGATCCCTGGTACGCGCTGTGGGTGCTGATCTTCGTCGTGATCTACCAGCAGTTCGAGAACTACGTGCTGCAGCCCAAGCTGACCTCGAAGACCGTCGACGTCCACCCTGCCGTCGCCTTCGGCTCGGTCATCGCCGGTACCGCCCTCCTCGGTGCGGTGGGTGCGCTGATCGCCATTCCGGCGGTCGCCACGCTGCAGGCGTTCCTGGGGGCGTATGTGAAGCGGTACGACGTCACGGACGACCCCCGGGTCCACGGTCACCGCCTGTCGGAATCCAACCTCTTCACACGCGCGCGTGCGCTGTGGACGAGACGGCCCGGGGAGCGGGACTCGAGGGACGATCCCTCCTGAGGGGCGTGCCTGTCAGACCCTCGCGGCCTTTCGCAGCGTGGCGACGGCCCCGGCGACGACCAGCCCGGCGAGAGCGATGATTTCGGCGCCGGTCGAGACGATGAGCGCGGTGTCCCCCGACCCGAGGTGGTCGCCGGTGTTCGGGGTCAGGAATGCGCCCGCGCCGATGAACAGGCCGACCGTGAGAGCGAGCCCGGTCGTCCAGCGGTTGGTGCGCCAGAACAGCAGTCCCGCCGTCACCAGTGGGATGACGAGGCCCGGCGGGACGGCCGGGTAGTCCGCACCGGCGGCGATCTGGCCTGCGATGGATGCGGCCAGCAGGAGCAGGGCGGCCAGGGTGGCGGTGACGGCGGGCGTGCGTGTCGGCAAGGTGCCCTCCTCGGCGGGCTGCACGGGCTCGTGGGTGCTCTTCGTGGTCTCCATGACCCAAGGCTCGCGAAGGCAGCCTGTCCCGTCGTCGTACGGTCGGAGGCACCGGTCGTACGACGGGGGAAGCACGCCGGCCCGGAACCCCGGGCGCCATACCGGGCCGCGCGGCACCGGACAAACCTCAATAGGCCTGCCCCGGCGGGGTATTCGGAAGCGACAGCGGTTTCGTCGACTTCGAGGAGGTACGTGCCGTGCGCGCCTTCAAGCGCTTGCTCGACCGCAGTCTCACCGCGCAGGCGGTCCTGATCTTCCCGCTGCTCCTGGGGTTCACCGCCCTGTTCCGGCGGCACGAGAACCCGGTCTGGTGGGTGGTTCAGGCCGCGCTCTGCACCGCCATCAGCATCGGGTTCCTGGCCGCGCAGCGTCGCAGGGTCGGCCGTGTCACCGGCACCGACCCGCGCGGAATCGCCGAGCTCAACCGCAAGCTCCGGCACGGCGAGGTACCCAAGGCGCCCGAGGAGCGGGCCACCATGCGACGGCTGATCGACGCGGAACTGGGACGGGTGGAGCGGGGCGGCCGGTGGCTGCCGTACTGGTTGGGTTTCATGGGGCTGATCGCGATCGGAACACTCGCTCTCGGGGTGAGCGCCGGTGCGTGGATCATTCCGCTGGTCCTCGCGGTCGCTGTGGTGGGGTTCTGCTGGTCTCTCCTCTGGGCGCGCCGCCGCTTCATCGACCGCTGCCACCACATGCGGTCGGCCCTGCAGAGCTAGCTTCACAACGCCGCCACACAGACCACCCGGCAGTGCCGCGTGGTGCGCTTGACACGGAAATCGAACATCCATTCTGATGGGAGTTCCGGCGAGGCGCGCCGTGGGTATTAAGGCACGGTTTCGGTGGAGAAGTGGCCGAGTTATCCACAGGCCGGACGGGCGTCGGGGCCCATTGTCAGTGGCAGGCGTTAGCGTCGTTGACGTGAAGCGATCGACTCAAGCAAATCGGGTGGAACCCATGGCAGGAACCGACCGCGAGAAGGCCCTGGATGCCGCTCTCGCACAGATTGAACGGCAATTCGGCAAGGGCGCGGTGATGCGTCTGGGCGAGCGGCCGAACGAGCCCATCGAGGTCATCCCCACCGGGTCGACCGCACTCGACGTCGCCCTTGGCGTCGGCGGCCTGCCGCGTGGCCGTGTGGTGGAGGTGTACGGACCGGAGTCCTCCGGCAAGACCACGCTGACGCTGCACGCGGTGGCGAACGCGCAGAAGGCCGGCGGCCAGGTCGCCTTCGTCGACGCGGAGCACGCCCTCGACCCCGAGTACGCCAAGAAGCTCGGCGTCGACATCGACAACCTGATCCTGTCCCAGCCGGACAACGGCGAGCAGGCCCTGGAGATCGTGGACATGCTGGTCCGCTCCGGTGCCCTCGACCTCATCGTCATCGACTCCGTCGCGGCCCTCGTCCCGCGCGCGGAGATCGAGGGCGAGATGGGTGACAGCCACGTCGGTCTGCAGGCCCGTCTGATGAGCCAGGCCCTGCGGAAGATCACCAGTGCGCTCAACCAGTCCAAGACCACCGCGATCTTCATCAACCAGCTCCGCGAGAAGATCGGCGTGATGTTCGGCTCCCCGGAGACCACGACCGGTGGCCGGGCGCTGAAGTTCTACGCCTCGGTGCGACTCGACATCCGGCGCATCGAGACTCTGAAGGACGGCACGGACGCGGTCGGCAACCGCACCCGCGTCAAGGTCGTCAAGAACAAGGTCGCACCGCCCTTCAAGCAGGCCGAGTTCGACATCCTCTACGGGCACGGCATCAGCCGCGAGGGCGGCCTGATCGACATGGGCGTGGAGCACGGCTTCGTCCGCAAGGCCGGCGCCTGGTACACGTACGAGGGCGACCAGCTCGGCCAGGGCAAGGAGAACGCGCGCAACTTCCTGAAGGACAACCCCGACCTGGCCAACGAGATCGAGAAGAAGATCCTCGAGAAGCTGGGCGTCGGCGTACGGCCCCAGGAGCCGACCGCCGAGCCGGGCGCGGACGCCGCGGTCACCGCCGCGCCGGACGACGCCGCGAAGACGGTGCCTGCTCCGGCGGCCAAGGCCGCCAAGCCCAAGGCCGCGGCTGCCAAGAGCTGACCCCGTGACACGACGAACCGACTGGGCCGAGTACGCCCACCAGGACGCTCCGCGTGAGCGGGGCGGGGCAGGCGACGGGGGGTTCTCCGGGCCGGGCGGCGATGCGTACGGGGACGACGCGGGGTACGGGGGACACGGCCGCGCCGTGTCGTACGGCACCGGGGGAGCGTTCGGCGACGACCGGGTCCACGGTGCCGGGCAGTCGTACGGCCATGACGGGCCGTACGACGAAGAGCCGGGCGACGGCTCGGTGCCGTCCGGCGGCGGTTCCCGACGTGGGCGCGGTGGCGCCCGTGGGAGCCGTGCGGCCCGTGGGGAGGGCGGTTCCCGTGGGCGTCGGCAGCGACGCGGCGGGGAGCCGTCCGGTGCGGACGAAGGCGCTCCCTCCTCGTCGAGGGCCGAGCAGGGGGAGTCTTCAGGGGACCCGGTCGAGCGGGCACGGGCTATCTGTCTGCGCCTGCTCACCGGGACCCCGCGCACGCGCAAACAGCTCGCGGACGCCCTGGTCAAGAAGGGGATCCCCGACGAGGCGGCGCAACAGGTGCTGTCGCGGTTCGAGGAGGTCGGGCTGATCAACGACAGCGCGTTCGCCGAAGCCTGGGTGGAGTCCCGGCACCACGGCCGGGGACTGGCCCGGCGCGCCCTCGCCCAGGAGCTGCGGACCAAGGGGGTCGACTCGACACTGATCGACGAGGCCGTCTCACAGCTCGACTCCGAGCAGGAGGAGGCGACCGCGCGCGACCTCGTCGCCCGCAAGCTGCGCTCCACCCGTGGCCTCGACCGCGACAAGCGACTGCGCCGCCTCGCGGGCATGCTCGCCCGCAAGGGGTACCCCGAGGGCATGGCCCTGAGAGTGGTCCGGCAGGCGCTCCAAGAGGAGGGCGAGGACGCGGAGTTCCTCGACGAGGGGTTCTGAAGCCGCGGGCCGAGTTCGGCGGGGAACTGGGGCCCGGGAGCGTGTCGGGGCTGGGCTCGCGGAAGACTTCGCGGAGCCGCGATGGAACCCTGACAGGGCGCCGGTGCAGGTGTCCGACCCCGCACTGCTTCCGTCCCTCGGCGAACGGACGTCGAGGGTGGGGTGGGGACACAATCGCCGCGATCCGGGTCCGCCTCGTCACTGAAGGCAGCGCTGTCGCCGCCCCGCTCCGCTGCGGACCCGAGATCGACCGAGACCCGGCCCTACGACGTCACGGGCAGACCCGAGGCCTTCCACGCCTGGAACCCGCCCACCAGATCCGTGGCCCGGCGCAGCCCCAGCCGATGCAGTGACTCGGCCGCCAGACTCGAGGCGTAACCCTCGTTGCAGATCACCACGACGCGCAGATCGTGCCCCGTGGCCTCGGGGACGCGATGGCTGCCCCGCGGGTCGAGGCGCCACTCCAGCTCGTTGCGCTCGACGACGAGGGCGCCGGGAACCAGTCCGTCCCGTTCGCGCAGCGCGGCGTAGCGGATGTCGACCAGCAGCGCCTCCCCGCGCCGGGCGGCGTCGTACGCCTCTCGGGCCTCGATCCGCTCATAGCTCGCGCGGACCTGCTCCAGCAACTCGTCGATGCCGACCGGGACTTCGCCCGAACCGTCACCGGGGCCGCCCACGCGCTGCTCCTCCCGCGTGCCCGAGCCGCTCACTGCCAGTCCTCCGGGCGCTCCACGTGCTCCAGGCGCAGCACCTGCCCGGTGCGGCTGTAGCGGCGGATCTGCGGCAGGGGCGGGTAGTAGGCGTGGACCGAGATCGCGTGCTCGGCGGTGGACTCGTTGAGCACCTCGTGGACGTGGTGCTGCCCGAAGGAGCGCCCCTTGCCGGCCGTGAGCCTCCGCTCCCGGTCGATGCCGTCGGCGAGTTCCAGGGTCTGCCAGCCGTCCGCGGGGAGGCGGGCGGCGAGCGAGTTCTCCTTGAGCTCACCGGCGGCCGTCACGAAGGCACCGACGGACTCGGCGTGGTCGTGCCAGCCGGTGCCCGTACCGGGCGGCCAGCCGATCAGCCAGGCCTCGCTGCCGCCGGGCCCCTTCAGGCGCACCCAGGTGCGGCCCTCGGGGTCGAGCGGGAGCGAGGAGATCAGCTCGGCGTCGGCGGCGGTCCGCCGTACGAAATCGAGGAGTTCCGCCTGCGTCGGTGTGGAAACGGCGGACACAGAGGGGGAGACAGACACGGGCACCGTCCTGATGAGCGTTCGCGGGAAGCGCGCGGCAGCACCGAAGCGGCGCGCGCTGGAAGGGGGAGGCGAATTTCAGCAGGACACGCGACACACGCAGCCCGCATAGCGGACGAGGTCCATATGGACCCTCCGCCACAGGCGCACACAGGTGTCGGTCACGATCCGGAGTACACCATTGCCGGTGCGGGCCGGTCAACTCACTGTCACGATGTGGACCTCACGGTGACGGTGCGTACGGCAGTCACGCACTGGTGTGGCCCGGCCCGTGACCTCGGGCCGAGCCATCCGCACCACTCGGACTCGACCCCGCGACGACCGCGGCCCGAGCTGTCCGGCATGGTCGACGCGAGCCGGATTCCGCTCCCGTACGAGCTCCCCGGCGTCGTCAGCGCGCCCCCGCTCCCGCCTCCGCCTCCGTCTTCGCCGGCCCGCCCAGCGTGGCCTCGGCGGCCGCGTAGAGATCGGCCGGCCGCACGCCGTTCAGCGCGGTCACCAGGTGACCGTCGGGCCGTACCAGCAACACCGTGTGGGCCGCCGCGCCCGGATAGCCCTCCGCGACCAGCAGCTCGGCCGGATGCGGCAGCGCCGCCACCGCGGCCGCGAGGCGGGGCATGAGCCCGGCGCCCACCCAGTGCTTGCGCTCCCACACTCCGGTGCCCGGCGCGATCAGCACCACGAGCAGCGCCCCACGACCGAGCCGGTCCCGCAGTCCTACGAAGGAACCGTCCTCGGCGGTGACCCGGACATCGGCGACCGGCGCGCCCGCAGCGGTGTCCACCGGGACCTCCGCCTCCAGATGCCGCGGCGCGAGCGGCGAGGTGGCGTACGCCCCCGGCGCACCGAGCGCCCCGCGCCCCAGGTGACCGTCCGTGAGGAGCGCGTCGTGCCCGCGCGCGGAACCCGGGACGACGGCCCGCAGCCCTCCGCCGCCGCGCACCAGCGGCAGCGCCTGGTCGGCGGCGCGCAGCCGGGCGGCGACGACCCCGCGCCGCTCGGCCTGGTAGCTGTCGAGCAGCGTCTCGTGCGGCCCGTGATGCCAGGCCAGGGCCAGCTTCCAGGCGAGGTTGTCGGCGTCCCTGAGCCCCTCGTCGAGCCCCTGCGTGCCGAGCGCGCCGAGCAGATGCGCCGCGTCCCCGGCGAGGAACACCCGCCCGACCCGCCAGCGGCGCGCGAGACGGTGGTGCACGGTGTGCACGCCGGTGTCGAGGAGTTCGTACGGCGGTGTCGGGCCGCCTGTCCAGCCGGCGAGGGTCTCCCGGATCCGGGCCACCAGGAGTTCGGGGGTGACCAGCTCCTTGCCGGGCGGCAGCAGCCAGTCGAGGCGCCAGACGCCGTCCGGGAGGGGCCGTCCGGTGACCTCCCCGGCCGAGGGTCCCGACGTCCGCCACGGAGGCATCCGGTGGAGCAACGCCTCGTCCTCCCACGGAAGTTCCGTGCGCAGCGCGGCGACGGCGTGCCGTTCCACCGCCGTACGGCCGGGAAAACGGATGTCGAGGAGTTTGCGGACCGTCGAGCGGGGGCCGTCGCAGCCGACCAGGTGACTGCCGCGCCACCACGTGCCCTTGGGGCCGCGGGTGTGGGCGGTGACACCGGAGGGCTCCTGCTCGACGGTGTCGAGACGGCTGTCCACGGAGAGCTTGACCAGCCGCTCCTCGGCGCAGGCCTCGCGCAGGGCGCCGGTCAGCACGTGCTGGGCGATGTGCAGCGGCGCCGGCTCCACGTCGTCGAAAGTGACCTCGCGCATCACCTGCTTGCGGCGCAACGACCGCCATCCGGCCCAGTGGCAACCGGCCTCGGAGAGCGGGACGCCGGTCAGGCGCTCCATCAGGGCGGCGGTGTCCTCGCGCAGGACGACGGTGCGGGCGGGACGCGGTTCGTCCTTGCCGGGACCCTCGTCGAGGACCACGGACGGCACGTCCTGACGGGCCAGCGCGAGGGCGAGCGTGAGCCCGACAGGCCCCGCTCCGACGATGATCACCGGGTCCACGACGCGGCGCCCCCTGCCCGCGAGGGCGTCCCGAGAGACGTGTGTGAACAGGAGGTTGGAGCAGGGTGCACGATCACAGAACGTATGCAACCCATTGCCGGTGCTTGCGTCAAGTGACGGAGGCAGTGGCGATCACGCCACTGCCTCTGCACTGGTCACGGCCCTGTGGCCGTGTCACTCAAGCATCTTGACTGATCATCAGTTTCCGCCGCCGGTGTTCTCGCCGGTGCCGAGAGTGCCGGGGATCGCGGCGGGATTGATCTCCGTGTCCTCGCCGAGAACCGCGCCCGTGCTCTTCTTGCTGCGCCGCAGCCGCTGCTCCAGCCAGCTCGCGAAGCTGGTGAGGAGGAAGTTCAGGACGATGAAGATGATCGCGACGACGATGAAGCTGGGGATGACGTTGGCGTAGTTGGCCGCCAGCGTCTGGCGCGAGTTGAGGAGCTCGGGGAAGTTGAGCATCACGCCGCCCAGGGCGGTGTCCTTCACGATGACGACGAGCTGGCTGACGATGGCCGGCAGCATCGCGGTGACGGCCTGCGGCAGCAGGATGCTGGACATCGTCTGGCCCTTGCGCAGGCCGACCGCGTAGGCCGCTTCCGTCTGGCCCTTGGGCAGGGAGAGGATGCCGGCCCGGACGATCTCGGCGAGGACGGAGGCGTTGTAGAGCACCAGGCCGGTGACGACCGCGTACAGCGGCCGCTGCTCGCTGCTGATGTCCGTGGAGCGGACGTAGAGCTCGTTGGCGAACAGCATCAGCAGCAGCACCGGGATGGCCCGGAAGAACTCCACCACGGTTCCGGCCGCACCGCGCACCCAGCGGTGGTCGGAGAGGCGGGCGATGCCGAAGACCGCGCCCAGCGGGAGGGCGATGACCATGGCGAGGGCCGCGGCCTTCAGGGTGTTGGCGAGACCTGGCAACAGATAGGTCGTCCAGGCCTGTGCGGTGGTGAACGGCTCCCAAAGGCTCCACTCGAGCTGGTTGTTGTCGTCCATGACCAGCCAGACCCACCACAGGAGGAGGGCGAGCAGGAGGAAGAAGACCACCGAGATCAGGACGTTGCGCCGTTTGGCGCGGGGTCCGGGGGTGTCGTACAGAACGGAGCTCATCGCTTCACCGCCAGTCGCTTGCTCAGCCATCCGAGGAAGAGGCCGGTCGGCAGGGTCAGGACGATGAATCCGAGGGCGAAGACGGCGCCGATGGCGAGCGTCTGGGCTTCGTTCTCGATCATCGTCTTCATCAGGGCGGCGGCCTCGGCCACGCCGATCGCGGCCGCCACGGTCGTGTTCTTGGTGAGGGCGATCAGTACGTTGGCCAGCGGGCCGATGACCGAACGGAAGGCCTGCGGCAGCACGATGAGCCGCAGGACCTGGCTGAAGTTCAGCCCGATGGCGCGTGCCGCCTCGGCCTGCCCCACGGGGACGGTGTTGATGCCGGAGCGGATCGCCTCGCAGACGAAGGCCGCCGTGTAGACGATGAAGCCGAGGACCGCCAGCCGGAAGCCCTGGACGGCGAAGTCCTCGGAGCCCATGGTCACGCCGAAGGTGTCGGCGAGACCGAGCGAGGTGAAGACGATGATCACCGTCAGGGGGGTGTTCCGGACGATGTTCACGTAGGCGGTGCCGAACCCGCGCATCAGCGGGACCGGGCTGACCCGCATCGCGGCCAGCAGGGTGCCCCAGATCAGGGAGCCGAGGGCGGAGATGACGGTGAGTTTCACCGTCATCCAGAACGCCGCTAGGACGTCGTAACCATCAAGAAAGTCGAACACGATCTCCCGCGCTTCCGGGTGTCTGGGGTACGTGGAGGGGCGCGGCGCGCCGCCGCCCTGATCGCGGCGGGCGGCGGCGCGCCAGTGGATCCCGGTGTTACTTGACGATCACGCCGATCTTCGGGGCGGGCTCGTTCTTGTACTCGGCCGGGCCGAAGTTGTCCTGGACCGCCTTGTCCCAGGCCTTGTCGGCGACCATCTTCTCGAGGGCCTTGTTGATCTTGTCCACGGTCGCGGTGTCGCCCTTCTTGACACCGATGCCGTAGTTCTCGTTGCTCAGCTTGAGGCCGGCGAGCTTGAACTTGCCCTTGTACTGCGACTGCGCGGCGAAGCCCGCGAGGATCGAGTCGTCCGTGGTGAGCGCGTCCACGGTGCCGCTCTGCAGACCCGAGAGGCACTCGGAGTAGCCGCTGACCGTCTTGAGGTTGGCCTTCGGGGCGAAGTCGTCCTTGACGTTCTGCGCCGACGTGGAGCCGGTCACCGAGCACAGCTTCTTGCCGTTGAGGTCGGTGGCCTCGGTGATGTCCGAGTCCGCCTTGACCAGCAGGTCCTGGTGGGCCAGCAGGTACGGGCCGGCGAAGTCGACCTTCTGCTTGCGCTCGTCGTTGATCGAGTAGGTGGCGGCGATGAACTTGACGTCACCACGGGCGAGCGCGTTCTCGCGGTCGGCGCTCTTCGTCTCCACGAACTCGATCTGGTCCGGCTTGTAGCCGAGCTCCTTGGCCACGTACGTCGCGACGTCCACGTCGAAGCCGGAGAAGGAACCGTCGGGCTCCTTGAGGCCCAGACCGGGCTGGTCGTACTTGATGCCGATCTTGATCTTGCCGCCGCCGCTGGAGCCCGAGTCGGTGCTGTCGCTGTCGCCGTCGTCCCCACCGCACGCGGTCGCGGTCAGGGAGAGGACCAGCGCAGCGGCGGCCGCGGCGGTGACCTTGCGGAGCTTCATGGTGAACATCCTTTGTGTGATGAGAGATGCGAGCCGTCGAGGCGGGTGACGCGGGTCGTGACGCGCTGTCAGTGGTGCAGGATCTTGGACAGGAAGTCCTTGGCGCGGTCGCTGCGCGGGGCGCTGAAGAACTGGTCCGGCACAGCCTCCTCGACGATGCGACCGTCTGCCATGAACACCACCCGGTTCGCGGCCGAACGGGCGAATCCCATCTCGTGCGTGACGACGATCATGGTCATGCCGTCCCGGGCGAGCTGCTGCATGACCTCGAGGACCTCGTTGATCATCTCGGGGTCGAGCGCCGAGGTGGGCTCGTCGAAGAGCATGACCTTGGGGTCCATCGCCAGGGCTCGGGCGATGGCGACACGCTGCTGCTGGCCGCCGGAGAGCTGTGCGGGGTACTTGTCCGCCTGGCTCGCCACGCCGACCCGGTCGAGCAGGGCGCGAGCCTTCTCCTCGGCCTTCTTCTTGTCGGCCTTGCGGACCTTGATCTGGCCGAGCATCACGTTCTCGAGCACGGTCTTGTGCGCGAAGAGGTTGAAGGACTGGAAGACCATCCCGACGTCGGCGCGCAGCCGGGCCAGCGCCTTGCCCTCCGCGGGCAGGGGCTTGCCGTCGATGGCGATCGTGCCGGAGTCGATCGTCTCCAGGCGGTTGATGGTTCGGCACAGCGTGGACTTACCGGACCCGGAGGGTCCGATGACCACGACGACCTCGCCGCGGGCGATCGTGAGATCGATGTCCTGGAGAACATGCAACGCGCCGAAGTGCTTGTTGACGCTCTTCAGGACGACCAGTTCGCCGGTCGCGGCCACATCTTCCTTGGCCACCGATACTTCGGTCATCGCTATCGGGCTCCGTCCTCCTCGGTTTCGGAGGACAGTAGTGACCCCACGCGACCTGCGTCATTACCTTTGAGGGGAATCTGAGCATCACGATCCGATAGCAATCGGACACGTGTCGTAGCAGTTATGAGCAGGGCGCATATCGGCCGGGTAACGGAAGCGGCTCGCAACCGGAACCCACTTGACGTCGTCCTCTTCCATCGGCGTGACTTCACACGGTGCACGCGCGCGTGCGCATGCGTTTTTGTACACCACTAAATCGTACTTTTACCCTCATTTAGATCGTACGGCCGATGAACCGAAGGAGGCCCGGATGAGACTGCTCCTCGTAGAGGACGACAATCACGTCGCCGCCGCTCTGTCCGCGGTTCTGGCGCGGCACGGTTTCGACGTCACCCACGCGCGCAGTGGCGAGGAAGCCCTCCAGGCACTCGTCCCGGAAGGCGCCGGCTTCGGAGTCGTCCTCCTCGACCTGGGCCTGCCGGACCAGGACGGATACGAGGTCTGCGGCAAGATCCGCAAGCGCACCAGCACCCCGGTGATCATGGTCACCGCCCGCTCCGACGTCCGTTCCCGCATCCACGGCCTCAACCTCGGCGCGGACGACTACGTCGTGAAGCCGTACGACACGGGAGAACTGCTCGCCCGGATCCACGCCGTCAGCCGTCGCACCGCCCACGAGGACCCCGCGGCCGAAGCCGAGGCCGCGCTGCACCTGGGCCCGGTCCGTATCGAGCTGCCGACCCGTCAGGTCAGTGTGGACGGTTCGGTCGTCCAACTGACCCGCAAGGAGTTCGACCTGCTCGCCCTGCTGGCCCAGCGCCCCGGAGTCGTCTTCCGCCGGGAGCAGATCATCAGCGAGGTGTGGCGCACCAGTTGGGAGGGGACCGGGCGCACTCTCGAAGTCCACGTGGCCTCCCTGCGCGCCAAGCTGCGCATGCCGGCCCTCATCGAGACCGTACGCGGCGTCGGCTACCGGCTCGTCGCCCCGTCCTCGTAGCGGGCCCGGGTGCGCACACGACTCCTCCCGCTGCTGATCGTCCTGATGGCGGCCGTGCTGCTGGCGCTGGGCATCCCGCTCGGCTTCAGCGTGGCCGCGGCCCAGCAGCAGAAAGTGGTCGTCGACCGGATCGACGACACCGCGCACTTCGCGGCCCTCGCCCAGTACGTCACCGGCGAGGGCGGCGAGCGCCAGAAGACGCTGCAGAGCGAACTCGACAGCTACTACGAGGTCTACCGCATCCGCGTCGGCGTCTTCTACCAGAACAAGAACATCATGGCCAACGCTCCCATGACCTTGTTCATCCCCGAGACGGGCGAGGTGCGGACCGCGTTCGACGAGGCGCTGCTCAGCCGGCGCAGCGAGGATCCCCCGCAGGTCTTTCCCTGGCAGCAGGGGCGGCTCGTGGTCGCCTCCCCGGTCATCCGGGACGGTGACGTCATCGCGGTCGTCGTCACCGACTCGCCCACGGGGGAGATGCGTTCGCGCATTCTGCACGGCTGGCTGGTCATCGGCGCGGGCCTGATGGCCGCGATGCTGGTGGCCGTCGGCGCCGCCCTGCGGCTGACCGGATGGGTGCTCAGGCCGGTGCGTGTCCTCGACGCCACGACGCACGCGATCGCGAGCGGCCGCCTGAAGTCCAGGGTCGCGGCCGCCGGCGGGCCGCCGGAACTCCAGCGCCTGGCCCGGTCGTTCAACGAGATGGCGGACAACGTCGAGGACGTCCTGGAGCAGCAGCGCGCCTTCGTCGCCGACGCCTCGCACCAGCTGCGCAACCCCCTCGCCGCGCTGTTGCTGCGCATCGAACTGCTCGCCTTCGAACTCCCGGAGGGCAACAAGGAGATCGCCTCGGTCCAGACGGAGGGCAAGCGTCTCGCCCAGGTCCTGGACGACCTGCTGGACCTGGCCCTGGCCGAGCACACGGACGCGCATCTGCGCATCACCGACATCGGCGCGCTGGCCGCCGAGCGCGTGGCGGCATGGGCGCCGACCGCCGAGGCCAAGGGCGTACGCCTGGTGGGCGACTGCCCGCCCACCACCGGCTGGGCCGACCCGGTCACCCTGTCCAGCGCGCTGGACGCGGTCATCGACAACGCGGTCAAGTTCACGCCCGAGGGCGAGTGCGTCGAGGTGACGGTCTCCTCCAACGGCGAGACGGCGACCGTCGTGGTCACCGACAACGGCCCCGGTCTGACGGCCGAGGAACTCGCCCGCATCGGCGATCGCTTCTGGCGCAGCAACCGCCACCAGAACATCAAGGGCTCCGGCCTCGGTCTGTCCATCTCGCGGACCTTGCTGCACGCGGGCGGCGGCACGATCTCGTACGACCACCACGAGCCGCACGGCCTGAAGGTGACGGTGACGGTGCCCCGCAGCGCGGCTACGGCTTGACGGAGCGGTAGTAGCGCCGTGCGCCCTCGTGCAGCGGCAGGGGCGAGGTGTAGATCGCGGTGCGCAGATCGACCAGCTGTGCGGAGTGCACCTCGCTGCCGATGTGGTCCCGGCTGCGGATCACGGTCCGGGTCAGCCACTCGGTGAGCCGCGGGTCCAGGTCCTCGCGGGTGATCAGCAGGTTGGACACGGCGATCGTCGGCACGGCGTACGCGTCCTGGCCGTCGTAGGCCGCCTCCGGGATGTTGGTGGGCCGGTAGTAGCGGTTGGCGGCGCTCTGGGTGTGGAGTTTGGTGACGAAGTCGGCCTTGATCGGGACGAACTTGAACGAGGACGTCTCGGCGAGCGCCTTCAGTCCGTTCGTCGGCAGTCCGCCCGACCAGAAGAACGCGTCGATGGTGTGCCCGAGCTGGTCGACGTCCTTGATGCCGTACGAGAACGGCTTGATGTCCTTGGCCGGGTCGATGCCCTCCGCGTTGAGCACCCGGGTGGCGATCAGCCGCACGCCCGACGTCTTCAGCCCTATGGCGACCCGCTTGCCCTTCAGGTCGGCCACGGAGTCGATGGCCGACTTCCGCGGGACGACGAGCTGTACATAGTCGTCGTACAGGCGTGCGACACCGCGCAGCCGGGCGGCCTCGACCGGATGGTCGATCGCGAACGACTCCACCGCGTCGGCCGCCGCGATGGCGAAGTCGGCCTGGCCGGACGCCACGCGCGCGACGTTGTCCTGCGACCCGTCGCTGGTCTCCAGATCCACCTTGAGGTCCGGCATGTCCTTGGCGAACTCGCCGCTGAGGTCCTTGCCGTACTCCTCGTACACCCCGCCGCGCGAGCCGGTGGCGAAGGAGATCGACCCGCCGGGCGGCTCCTCGCCCGGCAGCAGCCACCACAGCAGCAGCCCGAAGACCACGAAACCGGCGGCCGCACCCTGCAGCGCCCGGTTCCTGCTCATACGGGGGAACACCTTGGACATGCGCGCGATCCTGCCAGCAGGGACGCCGTGCTGACCAGGGCAGGGGGCACAGGGGCGTCCTTGGGGGCTGCCGGGCGGGGCTGGTGAAGGCCCGCCGGACTGTCAGTGGTGATCGATAGAGTCGCCGTATGAGCTCATCGCCCGCCGACCTGGTCCGTCAGTTCCACCTCGCCTTCGGGCTGGACGCCCGTAGTACGCCGGCCGCGGTGTCGCCGGAGCTGGCCGCCCACCGGGGCGAGCTGCTCGCGGAGGAGGCCGCCGAGGTCGCCGAGGTGGCCGTCGAGGGCCCGCTCGACCGGCTCGCGCACGAACTCGCCGACGTGGTCTACGTCGCCTACGGCACGGCCCTCGTCCATGGCATCGACCTCGACGCGGTGATCGCCGAGATCCACCGTTCCAACATGACCAAGCTGGGGCCCGACGGCCGTGTCGCCCGCCGGGCCGACGGCAAGGTCCTCAAGGGTGAGCACTACGAGGCACCGGATGTGTCGGGCGTGCTGCGCAGACAGGGGTGGGCTCCGGAGGGGGTTGCCTGAGAGGCGGAGGCTTGTCGGACGGATGGGCTGATGCCAGGCACCCGACGCCGCCCCTCAGTCCGCCACCGATGCCTCCGCCACTGTGGACGCGTCCTCCCGTACCGTCCGGCGTTCCCCGGAGCGTCGTGTCCACCAGGACGCCAGCGGCTCCGTGTAGCGCGCGGTCAGCGGGCCGAGGACGACCAGGATCAGGACGTACGCCGTGGCCAGCGGGCCCAGTGACGGCTCGATGCCGGCGCTCACCGCGAGGCCGGCGATGACGATCGAGAACTCGCCGCGGGCGACCAGCGCGCCGCCCGTACGCCAGCGGCCCTTGACGGAGATCCCCGCCCGCCGGGCGGCCCAGTAGCCCGTGGCGATCTTCGTGACCGCGGTGAGCAGGGCCAGCGCCAGGGCGGGCAGCAGTACGGGCGGGATGCTCGCCGGGTCGGTGTGCAGCCCGAAGAAGACGAAGAACACGGCGGCGAACAGGTCCCGCAGCGGGCTCAGCAGGGTGTGCGCTCCCTCCGCGACCTCCCCGGACAGCGCGATGCCGACCAGGAAGGCGCCGACCGCCGCCGACACCTGCAACTGCTGGGCCACGCCCGCGACCAGGATGGTCAGCCCGAGCACCACAAGGAGCAGCTTCTCCGGATCGTCGCTCGACACGAACCGTGAGATCAGCCGCCCGTAGCGGACCGCCACGAACAGCACCAGCCCCGCCGCGCCCAGCGCGATGGCCAGCGTCAGGCTCCCGGCCAGCAGTCCGGCTCCGGCCACCAGCGCGGTGACGATCGGCAGGTACACCGCCATCGCCAGGTCCTCCAGGACCAGCACGCTGAGGATCACCGGCGTCTCCCGGTTGCCCACCCGGCCCAGATCGCCGAGCACCTTCGCGATGACGCCGGACGACGAGATCCAGGTGACGCCCGCCAGGACCACGGCGGCCACCGGGCCCCAGCCCAGCAGCAGCGCGGCTGCCGCACCCGGTACGGCGTTCAGCGCACAGTCGACCAGTCCGGACGGATAGTGCGCCTTGAGGTTGGTGACGAGATCGCCCGCCGAGTACTCCAGGCCGAGCATCAACAGCAGCAGGATGACGCCGATCTCGGCGCCGATGGAGACGAACTCCTCGCTCGCGCCCAGCGGCAGCAGCCCGCCCTCCCCGAAGGCGAGACCGGCGAGGAGGTAGAGCGGGATGGGGGAGAGCCGGAACCTGGCGGCGAACCGGCCGAGCAGGCCGAGGCCGAGAATGATGGAACCGAACTCGATGAGCAGGACCGCGGAGTGCACCGGTTCACTCCCGCCCGAGTATCGCCGCGGCGGCGTCGACGCCCTCACGCGTACCGACGACGATCAGCGTGTCCCCGCCCACCAGCCGGAAGTCCGGCGCCGGCGAGGGAATCGCCTCGGCCCGGCGCAGCACCGCCACGATGGACGCGCCCGTGTCCGTGCGCATCCGGGTCTCGCCCAGGACGCGCCCGTTCCAGCGTGAGGTCGCGGCCACCTCGATCCGCTCGGCGACCAGCCCCAGATCCGTGGTGTAGAGCAGGCTCGCGCTGTGGTGGGACGGCATCAGCGCGTCGATCAGCGAGCCCGCCTCCGCACCGGTCAGCCGCAGCGACTGGGCGCAGGAGTCGGGGTCGTCGGCCCGGTACAGGCTCACCGTCCGGGCACCGTCGCGGTGCGCCACCACGGACAGATGGCGGTGTTCGCGCGTCACGAGGTCGTACTGGACCCCGATCCCCGGCAGCGGCGTCGCCCTCAGGCGCGGTGCAGACACGTTTCTCCCCTTGTGCTGGGCCTGTGTACCAAGCGTGATCGTGGGTGCCGAGTCCGCATGCTGCCATCGGCCCGTACCGTGGCGACATGGGTGTTGCCACGGATATGCGCGACCGGCGCCGGGCGGCGAAGCTGGTCACGGAAGGGCCATGCGACAGGGGCGAGGAAGGCGAGAACACGCACGTGTCACTGTTCTGGCGGATCTTCTCGCTCAACGCCGCCGGCCTGGTCGTGGCCGCCGCGCTGCTGCTGGGCCCGGTCACCGTGTCGACGCCGATCAGACAGGCCGAGGCCCTGGTCGTCCTCGTCGGCCTCGCCCTGCTGCTGGTCGCCAACGCCCTGGTCCTGCGGGTCGGCCTCGCCCCGCTCAAACGGCTCGGCCGGGCCATGTCCACCGCCGACCTGCTGCGACCCGGTGCCCGCGCGGATGTCGCCGGTCCCGCCGAAGCGGCCGAGCTCATCACGACGTACAACACGATGCTCGACCGGCTGGAGGCCGAGCGCGCCGCCGGGGCCGGCCGGGCCCTGTCCGCGCAGGAGCGGGAGCGTCACCGGATCGCGCGTGAGCTGCACGACGAGGTCGGTCAGACCCTGACCGCCGTCCTCCTCCAGCTCAAGAGGGTCGCCGACCGGGCACCCGAGGCGCTGCGCGAGGAGGTGGCCCAGGCCCAGGAGGCCACGCGCGCGGGGCTCGACGAGATCCGCTTCATCGCCCGCCGGCTGCGCCCCGGCGTCCTGGAGGAACTCGGCCTGGCCAGCGCCCTGCGCTCGCTCGCCGGTGAGTTCAGCGCCCATGGTCTGACCGTGCGTCACCACGTCCCCGGCGGACTGCCGCCCCTGACCGAGGAGTCGGAACTCGTGCTCTACCGGGTGGCCCAGGAGGGCCTCACCAACACCGCCCGGCACGCCGCCGCCGACCACGCGGAGGTCCGCCTCCAGCAGATCGAGGGCGGTGTCGAACTGCTCGTCCGCGACAACGGCCGAGGCCTGGGGGAGGCCACGGAAGGGGCCGGGATACGGGGCATGCGCGAGCGGGCGCTGCTGATAGGAGCGGAGCTCACGGTCGCCGGGGCGCCCGGCGGGGGCACGGACGTACGCCTGCGCGTCGGAGGGCACCGATGACGTCCCGGGCACCCCGCACCCCGGTCCGTGTGCTGCTCGCCGACGACCACACCCTCGTACGACGCGGAGTCCGTCTCATCCTCGACGGCGAGGACGATCTCACGGTCGTCGCCGAGGCCGGCGACGGGGCGGAGGCGGTCGAGCTGGCACGCGCGCGTGACGTCGATCTGGCCGTCCTGGACATCGCCATGCCCCGGATGACGGGCCTCCAGGCGGCCCGCGAGCTCTCCCGCCGCCTGCCCGACCTGCGCATTCTCATCCTGACCATGTACGACAACGAGCAGTACTTCTTCGAGGCCCTCAAGGCGGGGGCCAGCGGCTACGTCCTCAAGTCCGTCGCCGACCGCGATCTGGTCGAGGCGTGCCGCGCGGCCGTCCGCGACCGGCCGTTCGTCTACCCGGGCGCCGAACGCGCCCTCGTCCGCTCCTACCTGGAGCGCCTCCATCGCGGCGACTCCCTGCCCGAGCGGGCCGTCACCGAACGCGAGGAGGAGATCCTCAAGCTCGTCGCCGAGGGGCACACGTCCAAGGAGATCGGCGAGATGCTGTTCATCAGCGCGAAGACGGTCGAACGGCACCGGGCGAACCTGCTCCAGAAGCTGGGCATGCGGGACCGCCTGGAACTGACGCGGTACGCGATACGGGCCGGGCTGATCGAGCCCTGAGACCCCGGTTGTCCACAGGGCGACCGGAGCCGCTTCCGGCACCGCCTACCCTTGTCGCATGAGCAGCATCGACCGGAGCCAGGACGTCTCCTCTTCCAAGACCTACGAAGTACGCACCTACGGGTGCCAGATGAACGTCCACGATTCCGAGCGATTGTCCGGGCTGCTCGAAGACGCCGGTTTCGTGAAGGCGCCGGAGGGTTCCGACGGCGACGCGGACGTCGTCGTCTTCAACACCTGCGCGGTGCGCGAGAACGCCGACAACCGGCTGTACGGCAACCTCGGCCGCCTCGCGCCCATGAAGACCAAGCGCCCCGGGATGCAGATCGCGGTCGGCGGCTGTCTGGCGCAGAAGGACCGCGACACCATCGTGAAGAAGGCGCCCTGGGTGGACGTCGTCTTCGGCACGCACAACATCGGCAAGCTGCCCGTCCTGCTGGAACGCGCGCGCGTCCAGGAGGAGGCGCAGGTCGAGATCGCCGAGTCCCTCGAGGCGTTCCCGTCCACGCTCCCCACCCGGCGCGAGAGCGCGTACGCGGCGTGGGTGTCGATCTCCGTGGGCTGCAACAACACCTGCACCTTCTGCATCGTCCCCGCGCTGCGCGGCAAGGAGAAGGACCGCCGCACCGGCGACATCCTCGCCGAGATCGAGGCCCTGGTCAGCGAGGGCGTCTCCGAGATCACGCTGCTCGGGCAGAACGTCAACGCGTACGGCTCCGACATCGGCGACCGCGAGGCGTTCAGCAAGCTGCTGCGGGCCTGCGGGAAGATCGAGGGCCTGGAGCGCGTGCGCTTCACGTCCCCGCACCCGCGCGACTTCACCGACGACGTGATCGCGGCCATGGCCGAGACGCCGAACGTGATGCCGCAGCTCCACATGCCGATGCAGTCCGGCTCGGACACGATCCTGAAGGCGATGCGCCGCTCGTACCGGCAGGAGCGTTTCCTCGGGATCATCGAGAAGGTGCGTGCCGCCATGCCGGACGCCGCGATCTCGACCGACATCATCGTGGGCTTCCCCGGCGAGACCGAGGAGGACTTCGAGCAGACGATGCACGCGGTCCGCGAGGCCCGCTTCACGAACGCCTTCACCTTCCAGTACTCCAAGCGTCCCGGAACCCCCGCGGCGACCATGGACGGGCAGATCCCCAAGGAGGTCGTGCAGGCGCGCTACGAGCGTCTCGTCGCCCTCCAGGAGGAGATCTCCTGGGAGGAGAACAAGAAGCAGGTCGGCCGCACCCTCGACCTCATGGTCGCCGAGGGCGAGGGCCGCAAGGACGGCACCACCCACCGCCTCTCCGGCCGTGCCCCCGACAACCGCCTGGTTCACTTCACCAAGCCGGACGAAGAGGTCCGCCCCGGCGACGTCGTCACGGTCGAGATCACCTACGCCGCCCCGCACCACCTCCTCGCCGAGGGCGAGGTCCTGAAGGTCCGCCGCACGCGCGCGGGCGACGCCTGGGAGAAGCGCAACGCCGCCGAGGCGGCGAAGCCGGCGGGCGTGCTGCTGGGGCTGCCGAAGATCGGCGTACCGGAACCGCTGCCGGCGGCGACGGGTGGCTGCGCGATCGACTGAGCGCACGCCATACTCGTCGTCCGACGAGGGACGGGGGCGGGACATGGCGCGCTGGGTGGTCCTGGTGCAGGCCGGCTACGGGGATGAATACACCCTCGACGAGGTGGAGCACATCGAGGACACCCTCGAACGGGCTCGCGCGAGGCTGTACGAGATCGCCTGCACCCACCTGCCAAGGTCCAGGCTGCGGCAGCAGAGCCGACAGGTCTACCGGATCGGCGACGGGGACGCGTACTACGCCACCATCGAAGGCAAGATGTCCACGCATCGCGTGCTGTACCGCCTGGCCGAACTGGTGTGGAGCGTCGATCCCGAGCCGAAGCCCTGGCAGTAGGCTGCCGATCATGCTTGTCGCCGCCGCCGTCTGCCCCTGTCCGCCGCTCCTCGTGCCGGAGGTCGCCGCGGGCGCCGCGCCCGAGCTGGACGCGGCCCGGACCGCGTGCACGGACGCGCTCGGGGTGCTCGCCGCCGCCCGGCCCGATCTTCTGGTGGTCCTCGGACCCGCCGCGCAGAGCGGGCGCGGTACGCATCCGCAGGGCACGGCGGGGTCCTTCCGCGGCTTCGGCGTGGAGGTCGACGTCAGGCTGGGCGCGGACAAGGGCGGGGCGTCCGGGCGTGTGCTTCCGCCCTCCCTCGCCGTGGCCGCGTGGCTGCTGGAGCGCACCGGTTGGGCGGACGCCCCGATCGAGGGACTCGGCGTCGGGGAACCTCTGGCCGCCGAGCGGTGTATTGAAGTCGGAAGGGAAATCGCCGCGCGGGCCGAGCGCGTGGCGCTGCTGGTGATGGGAGACGCCAGCGCCTGCCGCACGCTCAAGTCACCCGGCTACCTCGACGAGCGGGCGGCGCCCTTCGACGCGGAGGTCGCGCGGGCGCTGGGGGCGGCGGACGTGGCGGCCCTCGAAGCGCTGGACGCCGGGCTGGCGTACGAGCTCAAGGTGTCCGGGCGGGCGCCCTGGCAGGTCCTGGCGGGCGCCGCCGAAGGGGCGGGCCTCGACGGCCGGCTGCTGTACGACGACGCGCCGTACGGCGTGGGGTACGTGGTCGCGACCTGGTCGTGACCTGCCTCGTCGGGATCTGCGCCGTCGGGACCGGCCCGGTCGTGACGCCGGTGCGGGCCGTGTGAAACGGCGGACGGCCGCCAGGCGTCATGCCCCGCGGCCGTCCGTCGGTGTGCCGTTCAGGAAGCGGGCGGCGGTGAGGACGGGGGCGTGGTCGTGCCGCCGCCGGTTCCGTCGTCCTTGTGCGCGAGTCGGTCCATGGCGTTCTTGGCCTTGCCCATGCCCGTCTGGATCTTGCCGCTGTACTTGCCCTTGGTCTTCTCGTCGACGACCTTCGCGGCCTTGTCGAGACCGTGCTGCACCTTGTCTCCGTGCTGCTGTGCGAGTCCGGAGACCTTGTCCTTGGCCGGGCTGAGCTTGGCTTTCAAATTGTCCAGGAGACCCATCGTTCACCTTCCCGCGCGGGGCAGTTATGTGCGGGCGCCCTCGCCGGCCTCGCTGTCGGCCGCCTCTTCGGCGGACTGCTGCTTGGGGATGTCGACGCCTTCGGCGGCACCGGCCTCGACGGCCTCCGTCGCCGTCGGCTCTGCCGTGTCGGCGTCGGTCCCGGCCGGGGCGTCCGCCTCGGCCGGCTCCTTCGCCTCTGCCGCCTTCTCCGCCTCGGGCTCGGCCGTCAGCGTGGCGGCCTCCACCTCGGCGGTTGACGTCTCCTCCGCAGCCTTTGACCTCCGGAGAAGTCGTGCGAAAACGCCCATATCCACTCCATACGTTACTTGTGCGGGTGAAATCCCGCGTTGCCCGGTGCGTCCGTTTGCGTCGCCCGAGACGCCGCCTCCCGAAACCGGCGGCGAAAACCTCGCAACAGGCAACGACCCCGCGCGCGTGCCGTCACGTAACTCGTTCGAGGCCACACCCTGACGTTTGCGAGACTGGTGCGGTGAGCAGCGCACCCCCCGCCCCCCGAGTCATCGCCGTCGTCGGACCGACCGCGGCCGGAAAGTCCGATCTGGGAGTTTTCCTGGCCCGACGTCTCGGCGGCGAGGTCGTCAACGCCGACTCCATGCAGCTCTACCGAGGGATGGACATCGGCACCGCGAAACTGACGCCCGAGGAGCGCGAGGACGTCCCGCACCACCTCCTGGACATCTGGGACGTGACCGTCACGGCCTCCGTCGCCGAGTACCAGCGACTCGCGCGCGAGCGCATCGACGCGCTGCTCGCCGAGGGACGCTGGCCGATCCTCGTCGGCGGCTCCGGCCTGTACGTCCGCGGCGCCGTCGACAACCTCGAGTTCCCCGGCACCGACCCCGAGGTCCGGGCCCGGCTCGAGGAGGAGCTCACGCTTCGCGGGTCCGGCGCGCTGCACGCCCGTCTGGCCGCCGCCGACCCCGAGGCCGGCCAGGCGATCCTGCCCAGCAACGGCCGCCGCATCGTCCGGGCCCTGGAGGTCATCGAGATCACCGGCAAGCCCTTCACCGCCAACCTCCCCGGCCACGACTCGGTCTACGACACCCTCCAGATCGGTGTCGACGTCGCGCGCCCCGAGCTGGACGAGCGCATCACGCGCCGGGTCGACCGGATGTGGGACGCGGGCCTGGTGGACGAGGTACGGGCGCTGGAGGCGCACGGGTTGCGCGCGGGGCGTACGGCATCGCGCGCGCTCGGGTATCAGCAGGTGCTCGCGGCGCTCGCCGGGGAGTGCACGCTCGCAGAAGCGCGGGACGAGACCGTCCGTGCCACGAAGCGCTTCGCGCGCCGCCAGGACTCGTGGTTCAGGCGCGATCCGCGGGTGCACTGGTTGAGTGGGGCTGCGGCGGATCTCACAGAACTTCCGCAGCTCGCGCTGGCGTTGGTCGAACGACCGGTCACAGCCTGATCACGTCCTGGCATCGGGACGCTCAGGCCGTCATCCGGCCCTCCGGCGCCGTGCCATCATCGAGCTTCGATCGACCAAGTGGAGTCCGAGTTGGGAGGGCGCGTGGCGATGGAGGCCGGCCCTCGCGACACCGCACAAGGCACCGAGCCCCTCACCGTCGACAGCGGTGAACCGGAGCAGGACGAGGACAGTCTGAGCCCCGACGGGCCCGACGACACCCAGGGTGGAGTGACCGCCGACGGTCCCGAGCCCGAGGAGATGTTCGCGGGCGGGCCGGAGGTCGAGGTCGAGCTGCGTCCGCAGCGCCGGATGCGTATCTGGCAGCTCGCGCCCATCGTCACCCTGGCCGCGGTCGGCTCCCTGATGTTCGCCTTCCCGCTGGCCTTCGACTTCGGCGACAGCGGGGCCGTGATCGCCATGCTGGGCCTGCTGATCTGCTCCTGTGCGGCCGGGTGGGGCATGATGGCCGCCCGCCGGGTCGGTCACACGTGGCCCGGGCTGCCGCAGCGGGGCTCCGGGCTGCGTCCCGACTGGCGCATGGTGCTGCTGTACGTCGTGGTCGTGGCCGCGGTGATCGCGCTGGCCGTGTTCCGCGTGGCCCGGCTGCGCTGACCTCCACGCACGCGTGGCGTGAGGTACGACCACGTACGCGTGCAGACGTCGTACGGCTGTCCGTGACCCGCTGTCGTACCCACCCCGTACGATCGAGGAATGAGCACGCGGATCGCCTTCCTCAAGGGTCACGGCACCGAGAACGACTTCGTGATCGTCCCGGATCCCGAGAACGCCATCGACCTCCCCCCGGCCGCCGTCGCCGCCCTGTGCGACCGCCGCGCCGGCATCGGGGGTGACGGTCTGCTGCACGTGGTGCGATCCGCCGCCCACCCGGAGGCCCGGGGCATGGCCGCCGAGGCGGAGTGGTTCATGGACTACCGCAACGGCGACGGCTCCGTCGCGGAAATGTGCGGCAACGGCGTACGCGTCTTCGCGCGCTACCTCCAGCACGCCGGGCACATCACCGAGGGCGACCTGGCCGTGGCCACGCGCGGGGGCGTGAAGACCGTGCACCTCGCGAAGGACGGTGACGTCACCGTCGGCATGGGCGCGGCCCGCCTCCCCGAAGGGGACGTCACCGTGAGCGTCGGCGAGCGCAGCTGGCCCGCGCGGAACGTGAACATGGGCAACCCGCACGCCGTGGCCTTCGTGGACGACCTCGCCCACGCGGGCAACCTGTACTCCCCGCCGCCCTTCAGTCCGGCCGCCGCCTACCCGGACGGGGTCAACGTGGAGTTCGTCGTCGACCGTGGTCCACGTCACGTCGCCCTGCGCGTGCATGAGCGCGGATCCGGCGAGACCCGGTCCTGCGGCACGGGCGCGTGCGCCGTCGCCGTGGCCACCGCACGCAGGGACGGGGCCGACCCGGCTGTGACCGGGACGCCGGTGACGTACACCGTCGACGTACCCGGCGGCACCCTCGTGATCACCGAGCGGCCCGACGGCGAGATCGAGATGACCGGCCCCGCGGTGATCGTCGCCGAGGGTGAGATCGAACCGGAATGGCTGGAAAACGCGGTCCGCTGAGCGCGTGAATCATGGGTCCGTCGGCCTTGGTCACTGGGATCCGCAGCTCCAGGCATCCGGGGCGGTTCGAATCGACGGACGATCACCGGTCAGCTGGCGCGAAATCGTAAACCTCGGAATCGTCGCTCGAATGGGTGATCCGTTTCACGCTCGACGAGAGGCGGTCAGCCGCACGTGGTGGGCTCGGTAGCATCAAGCACCGGCCCGGACGGGGGACCGATGCCATCCCCTGAGCCGTGTCCGCCCTGGGGCACCCCGTCCGCCGGTTGACGCAGCCGGAGGTGCCCATGAGTGCGGAGGCCACGAACCCCGCGACCCCAGGTCCGGTAACAGGACCTGCGGCGCGCTGGCGGGCGCGGATCGACCTGCGCCGTCTGGGCCGCGCCGCCCTGCTCGGCCCAGCGACCCGCGACCGGCTGCCCGACGCCATCAGCCACGTCGTCGAGGCCCACCGGGCCCACCACCCCGACGCCGACCGCGACATCCTGCGCCGCGCCTATGTCCTGGCCGAGTCCTCGCACCGCGGCCAGATGCGCAAGAGCGGTGAGCCGTACATCACACATCCGCTCGCCGTGACCCTGATCCTCGCCGAACTCGGCGCCGAGACCACGACGTTGACGGCGTCCCTGCTCCACGACACCGTCGAGGACACCGATGTGACGCTCGATCAGGTGCGGGAGCAGTTCGGCGAGGAGGTCCGCTTCCTCGTCGACGGTGTGACGAAGCTGGAGAAGGTCGACTACGGCGCCGCCGCCGAGCCCGAGACCTTCCGCAAGATGCTCGTCGCCACCGGCAACGACGTCCGTGTGATGTCGATCAAACTCGCCGACCGGCTGCACAACATGCGCACCCTCGGCGTGATGCGCCCCGAGAAGCAGGAACGCATCGCCAAAGTCACCCGCGACGTCCTCATCCCGCTCGCCGAACGGCTCGGCGTGCAGGCGCTCAAGACCGAACTGGAAGACCTGGTCTTCGCGATCCTGCACCCCGAGGAGTACGAGCACACACGGGAGTTGATCGTCGACAACGCCTCCCGCGCCGACGACCCCCTCGCGGAGATCGCCGACGAGGTACGCGGCGTCCTGCGCGACGCGGACATCCCGGCCGAGGTCGTCATCCGGCCCCGGCACTTCGTCTCCGTGCACCGCGTTTCCCGCAAGCGCGGCCGGCTGCGCGGTTCCGACTTCGGCCGGCTGCTGGTGCTGGTCAACGAGGACGCCGACTGTTACGGCGTGCTCGGCGAGCTGCACACCTGTATGACGCCCGTCGTCTCGGAGTTCAAGGACTTCATCGCCGTACCGAAGTTCAACCTGTACCAGTCGCTGCACACCGCCGTCGCGCGCGGTGACGGCCAGGTCGCCGAAGTCCTCATCCGCACCCACCAGATGCACAAGGTCGCCGAGGCCGGCGTCGTCGCGCTCGCCAATCCCTACGCTCCTCCGTCGGAGGAGTCCGCGGACGGCGAGCGAGAGGACCCCACACGCCCCGGCTGGCTCTCCCGACTCCTCGACTGGCAGGAGGCGGCGCCCGACCCCGACACCTTCTGGTCCACCCTGCGCGAGGACCTAGCCCAGGACCGCGAGATCACTGTCTTCCGGCCCGACGGCGGCACGCTCGGCCTCCCCGAGGGGGCGACCTGTGTGGACGCCGCCTACGAGCAGTACGGCGAGGACGCGCACGCGTGCATCGGCGCCCGCGTCAACGGCCGGCTGGCGACGCTCAGCACCGTTCTGCGGGACGGCGACACCGTCCAGCTGCTCATGGGACAGGACCCGGCCTCCGAGCCCTCCAGGGAGTGGCTGGAGCACGCGCACACGCCCGCCGCGCGGATCGCCATCCAGCGGTGGATCGCCACGCACCCCTCCCAGGAGGAGCCGCACGAGGTCGAGGAGCGCGAGCCGGCCCCGCGCTCCGCCGCCGAAGCGCCGGTCGCGGACGGTCCGGCCGCCCGCCCCGGCAGCGCCGACGTCCTCGTCGACCTGCCCGGCGCGACCGTACGGCTGGCCGGGTGCTGCACGCCCGTACCGCCCGACGACATCACCGGGTTCGCCGTGCGCGGGGGAGTGGTCACCGTGCACCGCGTCGGATGCGCCGCGGTGGCGCGTATGAAGGACGCGAAGCGCGCGGAGGTCGATGTGCGCTGGGGCGACACCACCGAGTGCCGGGTCACGCTGTTCGCCGAATCGTTCGGCCGCCCTCATCTGCTCGCCGACCTCACCGAGGCCATGGCACTCGAAGGTGCCGAGATCGTCTCGGCGACCGTCGAACCCCCCACCCAGCAGCGCGTCCGCCACACCTACACGGTCCAGCTCCCGGACGCGGCACTGCTGCCCGCGCTCATGCGGGCGATGCGGAACGTCCCGGGTGTGTACGACGTGAGCAGGGCGCAGACGACGGGCGTGTGACCGGCGCTCGCCCTACTCGAAGGCCGTCTCGGCGAAGGAGCAGCCGCCACGCTCGGCGTGGCCGAGGACAAGGCGGCGCGAGAGCCGGGGCGGCTGCCGGATGTACTGGCGGAAGCCGGGGGCGCGGAACCTGAGGTCGAACGCATGCCCCTCCAGGTGCCACAGCGGCGCGTCACTCCACCCGGGCCGGTCGTCCTCGGGCGTCAGCCGGTGCAGCGCGTCGAGTTCCAGGTCCACGCCCAGCCCTTTGAAGTCGAGATCCCCTTCGAGATCCCAGACCTCGTCGAAGACGAGCGTCGACGGCGCGATCCAGAAGCTGAAGTGCGTCTGCGGCGGGACCGGGTGGACCCAGCGGGTGACGTAGTCGAGATCGAACAGCAGGCGCGGCAGCACGTCGTCGGTCCGCTGCACGTACATGCCGTGCACGGTGACGTCGTGCCACCCCATCTGCTCGAAATCGGCGTCGCTCCAGAGCGCCTTCGTGAGTCCGGACTCCGCGTTCACGTCCATGTCCGCATCCAACCAGGCCGTTACCCGTTCGGGTGGGCCGGGCGCGAGTCGCCGCCGTACGGCACGCGCGCGCTGGTAGCCGTGGTGCATGCTGCTCACCCCCCACGCCAGGAGCCCTCGCCGGCTGAAGGCGGCCGCGCTGCTCGCCTCCGCCGTCTCCGTCTGTCTCATCGCAGCGAGTGCGCCCGCCGCCCCGCTGGGCGTCGGCGACCGTCTCTTCCCGCACCTGGGCAACCCCGGGTACGACGTGGCGTCGTACGACCTCTCCTTCACCTATGCCGGCCCCAACAGCAAGCCGCTGAAGGCCGTCACCACGATCGACGCCTGGACCACCACCGAACTGGACCGCATTAACCTCGACTTCGCCCACGGCAAGGTCGATTCGGTCGAGGTGGACGGCGAGCCCGCCACGTTCACCGGCGCCGGCGAGGATCTGGTGGTCACGCCCGAGGAGCCGCTGCCCGGCGGCAGTTGGATGCGGATCACCGTGCAACACACCAGCGATCCCGTGTCCGCCCAGGGCCGCGACGGCGGCTGGGTGCGGACCACGGACGGCCTCGCCATGGCCAACCAGGCCGACGCCGCCCATCTGGTGTTCCCGTGCAACGACCACCCCTCCGACAAGGCGATGTTCACGATCCGGGTCACCGCGCCCGACGGCTACACCGCCGTCGCGAACGGCCTGCCGGCCGGCGTGGACCGGGTCGCCGGGGAGACCACGTGGACGTACCGCACCCAGCACCCCATGGCCACCGAGCTCACCCAGGTGTCCATCGGCCGCTCCACCGTGCTGCACCGCACCGGCCCGCACGGACTGCCGGTCCGTGACGTCGTCCCCACCAAGCACCGCGAGGCGCTCGAACCCTGGCTGGAGAAGACCCCCGACCAGATCTCCTGGATGGAGAGCAAGATCGGCCGCTACCCCTTCGAGACGTACGGCCTGCTCATGGCCGACGCCGACACCGGCTTCGAACTCGAGACGCAGACCCTCTCTCTCTTCGAGAGAGACCTGTTCACCGAGCCCGCCTACCCCAAGTGGTACGTCGAGTCGATCATGGTGCACGAGCTCTCCCACCAGTGGTTCGGCGACAGCGTCAGCCCCCGCAACTGGTCCGACCTGTGGCTCAACGAGGGACACGCCACCTGGTACGAGGCCCTGTACGCCGAGGAGAAGGCCGACAGGCCCATGGAGACGCGGATGAAGGCCGCGTACGGCGCCTCCGACCGCTGGCGCGCCGCGGGCGGACCGCCGGCCGCGCCCAAGGCGCCCAACCCCGGCCAGAAGATCAGCATCTTCCGTCCCAACGTCTACGACGGCGCCGCGCTGGTCCTCTACGCGCTGCGCGAGGAGATCGGCCGGCCCGTCTTCGAGGGGCTGGAGCGGGCCTGGGTGCGCCGTCACGAGGACGGTGTCGCCACGACCGCCGACTTCGTCGCGCTCGCCGAGGAGCTCTCGGGCCGTGACCTGGGGGGCTTCTTCCAGGACTGGCTCTACGGCGAGAAGACCCCGCCGATGCCGGGCCACCCGGACTGGAAGCCGGTGGCGATCCCGAAGGCGGCCACTGGGAAGGCCGCGAAATAAGGCGATGACGAGACGGGCCGTGCCGTGCGACCATCTTCAGGTCGGCGCGGCACGGGACACGGGAATCTCCCGGGGTACTCGTGCGTTGTCACCAGTGACGGTCGCCGAATCGGCATCCCCAACGACGTAAGGACCCAATGACCTCCTCTTCATCCCCTTCCCAGGACTCGCAGCGCTTCGCGCACTCACACCCCGAAGGTCTTCGGGCCGATGCCCTGATGGAAGAGGACGTCGCCTGGAGCCACGAGATCGACGGAGAGCGGGACGGCGACCAGTTCGACCGCTCCGAGCGCGCGGCCCTGCGCCGCGTGGCAGGCCTCTCCACCGAACTCGAGGACGTCACCGAGGTCGAGTACCGCCAGCTCCGCCTGGAGCGGGTCGTGCTCGTCGGCGTCTGGACCTCGGGGACCGCACAGGACTCGGAGAACTCCCTCGCGGAGCTCGCCGCCCTCGCGGAGACCGCGGGCGCACTCGTGCTCGACGGCGTGATCCAGCGCCGCGACAAGCCCGACGCGGCCACCTACATCGGATCCGGCAAGGCCACCGAGCTCAGGGACATCGTCCTGGAGACCGGCGCCGACACCGTCATCTGCGACGGTGAGCTCAGCCCGGGCCAGCTCATCCACCTCGAAGACGTCGTCAAGGTCAAGGTCATCGACCGTACGGCCCTGATCCTCGACATCTTCGCCCAGCACGCCAAGTCCCGAGAGGGCAAGGCGCAGGTCGCGCTCGCGCAGATGCAGTACATGCTGCCGCGACTGCGCGGCTGGGGTCAGTCACTGTCCCGTCAGATGGGCGGCGGCAAGGGCGGCGGCCTCGCCACCCGTGGTCCCGGTGAGACCAAGATCGAGACGGACCGGCGACGGATCCGCGAGAAGATGGCGAAGATGCGCCGGGAGATCGCGGACATGAAGACCGGCCGCGAGATCAAGCGCCAGGAACGCAAGCGCAACAAGGTGCCGTCCGTGGCCATCGCGGGCTACACCAACGCCGGCAAGTCCTCGCTGCTCAACCGCCTCACGGGCGCGGGCGTGCTGGTCGAGAACTCCCTGTTCGCGACCCTCGACCCGACCGTGCGCCGGGCCGAGACCCCGAGCGGGCGGCTGTACACACTGGCGGACACCGTCGGCTTTGTACGCCACCTGCCGCACCACCTGGTCGAGGCGTTCCGCTCCACCATGGAGGAGGTCGGCGAGTCCGACCTGATCCTGCACGTGGTGGACGGCTCGCACCCGAACCCGGAGGAGCAGCTGGCCGCCGTGCGCGAGGTGATCACGGACGTGGGCGCCACCCGCGTGCCCGAGATCGTCGTGATCAACAAGGCCGACGCGGCGGACCCGCTGACGCTCCAGCGGCTGATGCGGATCGAGAAGCGCTCCATCGCGGTCTCGGCCCGTACCGGCCAGGGCATCGAGGAACTGCTCGCCCTCATCGACAACGAGCTGCCGCGGCCGTCGGTCGAGGTCGAGGCGCTCGTGCCGTACACGCTCGGCAAGCTCGTCGCCCGCGCCCACACCGAGGGCGAGGTGATCTCCGAGGAGCACACCCCGGAGGGCACCCTGCTCAAGGTCCGGGTGCACGAGGAGCTGGCGGCGGATCTCGCGCCGTACGTGCCGGTCGCGGTGCCGGTCGCCTGACGGCCGTAGCTCTTCAGGAACGCCGTGAAGGCCCGCCCCCTCCGCAGGGGGCGGGCCTTCAGCGCGTTCCGGTCACTGACCGCCGTACGTCTTGCTCATGCTCTGGTAGATCGCCTCGGCCCCCTGGCCCAGCTGCGGACCGGCCAGCCAGGTGTTGTCGGCCGGGCCGATCGACGTGTTCGAGACCAGCTTGGTCTCGCCGTCCACCACCCGGAACCAGCCGCCGCCGGACGAACCGCCGGTCATCGTGCAGCCGATGCGGTACATCGTCGGCAGCGTCGTGCTGAGCGAGAGCCGGCCCGGACGGTCGATGCACTTGAACATCTTCTGACCGTTGTACGGCGCCGCCTGCGGGTAGCCCCAGGCGCCCATCTTGGCGACCTCGGTCGCGGACGGGGCGGAGAAGTCCACGTCCAGCGCGGCTCCGACCGTCTCCTCCAGCGACTTGGCGCCCGACTCCGGCTTCACGTGCAGCACCGAGTAGTCGTACGCGGCACCGGCACCGCCGGTCTCCGAGCCGCCCGCGATCCACTCGTTCGAGGTCGACGCCCAGTCCGCCCACCACTGGCCGTACGGCGCGATCTCGGCGGGGTTGGAATTCGTCAGCTGCGCCTCGGACTTGCCGTAGTCGTTGTAGGCGGGGACGAACATGATGTTGCGGTACCAGCCGCCGCCGTCACCCGCGTGCACGCAGTGACCGGCCGTCCACACCAGGTTCGACTTCCCCGGGTGGTTCACGTCCTTGACGACCGTGCCCGAGCAGACGGCCGAGCCCTCGGGAGTGTCGAAGAAGATCTTGCCGACGGGGGCCGCGTTCTCGTGGTACGGCGTCTTCTCGGCCGAGGCCTCGACGGGCACCGGGTCCGGGTCGCTGACGCCCTGGTCGGCCGCCGCGTCCTTCGTCGAGTACGTCTTGTTGGCCTCCTTCGCGGACTTCATCCGCTCCGGCTTCCAGAGGCCCTCGATCACCGGGTTGACGAAGTCCTTGGCCTCACTGAGCCACTTGTCCTTGTCCCAGTCCTTCCAGGCGCCGTCCTTCCACTGGTCGACGTCGATGCCGTGCTCCTTGAGCTTGCCGGCGAGGTCGGCAGGGATCTGGACCTTGTCGTTGCCGCTGTCGGCGGCCTGGGACGTCGTGGCGCCCGCCTTGTCGCCAGCCGTGTCCGAGCCTTCGCAGGCGGTCGCGGTCAGCGCCAGGGCGGCGGTGAGGCCGGTGACGGCAAGAGCGGTGCGCCGCCTGCGACTCGGCGCCGCGGACGTACGTGTGGAACGCATGGTGCGGTAACCCCCGTTGGAGCGATTGGTGTTTCACAGTGCGTTGGTGTCATGGGCGTGTCACTCATGGGGTCCGTGCTCTGCGCGAACCCCTCGTGACGCGAGAACCCACTATGCCCGTGGAGTTGAGGGCGAACGGCGACGGGGCGGTGAAGGTTTTCGTGAGCCGGTGGGCCCGGTGAACCGCCCCGTCGCCGTCGTCGTCACTGACCGGCGAACTTGTCGCTGACCGAGTCGTACACGCCCTTGGCCACCTCACCCAGCCGCGGTCCGGCCAGCCAGCCCGCGGTCACCGGGCCGATCGAGGTGTTGGACACCAGCGCCGGCTTGCCGTCGGAACCGGTCGCGACCCAGCCGCCACCGGACGAGCCGCCCGTCATGGTGCATCCGATGCGGTACATCGTCGGGTCAGAGGCGCTGATCGACAGACGGCCCGGCTTGTCCTGGCACTGGTACAGCGTCTGGCCGTCGAACGGCTTCGCGGCCGGGTAGCCGGTCGCCGTCATGTCCTGGATCTTCGTCGCGGCCGGAGCCTTGAAGTCCACCGGCAGAGCCGAACCGACCGTCTCCTCCAGCGACTTGCCCGTGCCGCCCTCCTCCGGGGTCACATGAATGACCGCGAAGTCGTACGAGGCTCCGTCGCCGCCTGTCGTACCGCCCTGCTCGATCCACTGGTCCGAGGTCTGCGCCCAGTCGGCCCACCAGACGCCGTACGGAGCGACCTCTTCCCGAGCGGCACTCTCCAACTCGGCGGTGGCCAGGCCCTTGTCGTTGTACGACGGCACGAACGCGAGGTTGCGGTACCAGCCGCCGCTCTTGCCCGCGTGGACACAGTGGCCCGCCGTCCACACCATGTTGGACTTGCCGGGGTTGGCCGGGTCCTGCACGACCGTTGCCGAGCAGACCATCTGTCCTTCGGGGGAGTCGAAGAACACCTTGCCCGCCTCGGGGACACTGTCGTGATACGTAGGCGACACGGCCTTCGCGTCCACCGGCGCGGGCTCCGGGTCGGTCACGCCCTGGTCACCGTCGAGGTCGCTGTCGTCGACCCCCTTGTCCGGCTCCTCGGCCTCCCGCATCCGGTCCGGGTCCCACAGGCCCTCGATGATCGGGTTGAAGTAGTCCTCGGCCTCGCGCAGCCAGTCGTCCTTGCTCCAGTCCTTCCAGGCGCCGTCCTTCCACTTGTCGACGTCGATCCCGTGCTCCTTGAGCCGGTCCTTGATGTCGTCCGGGATGGTGATCTTCCCGTCGCCCGACGTGGCGGAGGCGGAGGACTCGCCGCCTGCCTCGGCGTCACCCGAGTCACAGGCGGTCGCCGTGAGCGCGAGCGCCGAGGCGAGAGCAACGGCGGCCAGCACGGGGGAGGTTCTGCGGCGCGCCCCCCTTTCCCGGCGGACGGTGGACAACGGCCGTATGGATCGCATGATCTGACTCCCCCTGAGGTGAACGAGCTAGGCGCTGCGGCCGTGACCCCCACATCGGCACTCCGGCGGCTCTGGTCCGTCCGGTGCCGTTCTCCTGTGGGCGCACGGCCTCTTGGAACGGCAACACACACTATGCGCTCGCTGTGGGGGACTCCCCACGGAACGGCAACGGTTCCGTCACGGCAAGGATCTTGAGGCAACCCGTAACCGGGCGAACCGTCCGGGGTTGGTAGCCGTGGGGGCCTGCTGTCTCTGTGCGGTCCCCTGTGCCCGTGGTGCGACGTCGGCTCGCCCCTGGGCGTGGGACGACGGCGGGAGGACAGCGAGACGTGGCCGAGTCTTCGCACGGCGGGTGCGTGTCCGAGGGGGCTCCGCGCCGACAGTCGGCCCGCGAGTCGGCGGCGCGCACCTATGCGCGTGCCCTTCCGATCGTGCCCGTGCGGGCGCGCGGACTCACCATCGAGGGCGCGGACGGCCGCCGCTACCTGGACTGTCTCTCCGGCGCGGGGGCCCTCGCGCTCGGGCACAACCATCCCGTGGTGCTGGAGGCCATCCGCAAGGTCCTCGACTCGGGCGCACCCCTGCACGCTCTCGACCTGGCCACCCCCGTCGAGGACGCCTTCGTCGCCGAGCTGTTCCGCACCCTGCCGGCCGGTCTCGCCGACCACGCGCGCGTGCAGTTCTGCGGACCGGGCGGCACGGACGCGGTGGCGGCCGCCTTCAAGCTCGTGCGGGCGGCAACCGGGCGCACCGGCATGCTGGCCTTCGCCGGCGCCCACCACGGCATGACCACCTCGGCATGCGCCACCTCCGAGGAGGCGGCCGGCGTCCGGGTCACGCGGCTGCCCTATCCGCAGGACTACCGCTGCCCGTTCGGCGTCGGCGGCACTCGCGGCGCCGAACTCGCCGCCAGCTGGACCGAGTCGCTCCTCGACGACGCCGCGTCGGGTGCTCCGAGACCTGCCGGGCTGATCGTCGAAGCAGTGCAGAGCGAGGGCGGCGTCATCCCCGCGCCGGATACCTGGATGCGGCGCATGCGGCAGATCACGGCGGCCCGATCCATCCCCCTGATCGCCGACGAGGTCCACACGGGAGTCGGTCGCACCGGCGCCTTCTGGGCGGTGGAGCACAGCGGGATCACCCCCGACGTGATGATCCTCTCCAAGGCCATCGGGGGCAGCCTGCCGCTGTCCGTCCTGGTGTACCGCGACGACCTCGGCCGCTGCGACCGCGGCGCTCCCGCCGACACCTTCCGCGGCAACCAACTCGCCCTGGCCGCGGGCACCGCGACCCTCACGTACGTCCGCGAGAACGGCCTCGCCGAGCGCGCGTCGGTACTGGGGGCGCGGATGCTGTGCCGACTCAGGGATCTGGGGCAGCGCCTTTCGTGTGTGGGGGAGGTGCGGGGAAGGGGGCTGATGCTCGGGGTCGAGCTGGTGGATCCCGAGACGGGACTTCGGCATGCTGAGGCTGAAGCCGGCCGGAGCGGGTCTGCCGAGACTCCGGCCACCGATTCCCGCCCTGCCGCTCCCGAACTCGCCGCCGCGGTCCAGCGGGAGTGTCTGCGGCGCGGCCTCATCGTCGAACTCGGCGGCCGCCACGCGAGCGTCGTACGCCTCCTCCCACCCCTGACCATCAGCGAGGAGCAGGCGGACGCGGTGCTCGATCGGCTGTCCGACGCGCTGGGGGCGGTGGCGCGCGGCCACACCTCTCACGGCCAGACAAGCCCATCGGGTCACGCACACCACCGTCACGGCGATCGCCCCGCACGCATGGGCCAGCCCGCCGGCCGATGACACGGATCGCGCGAACGCCCACACGCGCGCGACCTGGACCGACCCCGACCCACTGCTCCAGCTCCGGAAAGACATCGCACCCCCACTCGACTCACCACCGACCAAGACGCCACAGGCCGACGCACTCCCACACCCCGACATGACCCCGGCCCGCTCGCACGACCCAGAACCCGCTCACGAGGAACAGCCTTGAACAGCACCTCCGCACCCGACGGCCCGGTCCGCACACCCACCCGAGGCCCCTCCGTCACGGAGACTTCCCGGCAGCCCGAGCCCGAGCCCGGACCGACGGCCGTCGCGGCCCCCCGCCCGCAGGAACGGGTGCCGGAACAGGGACGACGGAGTCCTCAGGAAGCGAAGACCTCCAGCCGGGGCGACGGACCAGGTCAGGAGCGGGTTCCGGGACAGCTCCCCGGCCAGGACGGGACCCCCGCGCCGGGAAACCGTCAGAGCGTCGACCGGCCGCGGGGCACCCCTGCGGACCCCCTGGACCATCCCGACCCGCACACCGCGGCCCAGGCCGCAGCCGTGGAGAACCTCCTCCGCTGCTGGGTGCGCGAGGCCGACCTCCCCGCCCCCGCCGACGGCACCCTCCGCATCCCTCTGCCCGCCAGCGGCACCGCTCTGCTGGCCCCCGTCCACTACTGGTCCCCGACGGGCTGGCACCGCTTCGGCCCTCCCCGTCTGGCTGACGTTCCCCCACAGGCCCCGCCCGTAGACGCCGTCATGGTCACCGCACTGCTCACCAGGGAGAGGTCGGACGGAAGCCCCGACGCCCGGCCCCTGACCGCGGTCTCCAGCCCGGCCACCGACGCCGAGCCGGCCGCCGTCCCTGCCCCGGTCGGCCAAGCCGCCTTCCCACTCCTGGACGCCACCGCCGGCAACGACCTCGCCGCACGCGTAGCCGACTCCGTGCGCCGCACCGCCACGTTCATCGACGAGCGCAGAAGGCATCCCGCCGACGAATCCGACCTCTTCCTAGCCGCCGAACAGGCATTGGTGCTCGGACACCCCCTGCACCCCGCTCCGAAGAGCCGCGAGGGTCTCTCCGAGGTCGAAGCACCCCTCTACTCACCTGAGTTGCGCGGTTCCTTCCCCCTCCACTGGATCGCCGTCGCTCCTTCCGTCCTCGCCACCGACTCGGCCTGGACCGAGCGCGGCCGCCCCATCCCGGCGGCACACCTCACAGCACGCCTCGCCGAAACCGGCCTGCCCCTGCCCGACGGATACGCCGCCCTGCCGCTCCACCCCTGGCAGTTGCGGGAAGTCCGGCACCATCCCGCGACCGCGGCCCTGCTCGACGCCGGACTGCTCAGGGATCTCGGAGCACACGGCTCCGCGTGGCACGCCACCTCGTCCGTCCGGACCGTGTATCGCTCCGGTGCCCCCGCCATGCTCAAGCTCTCGTTGGGACTGCGCATCACCAACTCCCGCCGCGAAAATCTCCGTAAGGAACTCCACCGAGGCGTCGAGGTCCACCGCCTTCTGCGCAGTGGGCTCGTCGAGCACTGGCAAGCCGTTCATCCTGGCTTCGACATCGTCCGCGACCCGGCCTGGCTGGCCGTGGACGGACCGGACGGCCAACCCGTGCCGGGACTCGACGTGATGATCCGGCACAACCCCTTCCGCCCCACGGACGACGTCTCCTGCGTCGCCGGGCTCGTCTCGCCCAGGCCCTTCCCCTGGCCGGACACCACGACAGGCGGTGGGACGGCCCACCCGCCGGCCACGCGGTCCCGTCTCGCCGACGTCGTCACGCGCCTCGCGTGCCGGACCGGTCGACCGCCGGGTGCCGTCGCCGCCGAGTGGTTCCTGCGCTATCTGGAGCAGGTCGTCCGTCCGGTGCTGTGGTTCGACGCGGAGGCCGGCATCGCCCTGGAGGCGCATCAGCAGAACACGCTGGTCCACCTGGACGGCGACGGTTGGCCCGTGGGAGGCCGTTACCGGGACAACCAGGGCTACTACTTCCGAGCCTCCCGACGTGCGGAACTCGACGCCAGGCTCCCCGGAACCGGCGAGCACAGCGACACATTCGTCTCCGACGAGGTCACCGACGAACGCTTCGCGTACTACCTCGGCATCAACAACGTCCTCGGTCTCATCGGTGCGTTCGGCTCCCAGCGCCTCGCCGACGAACGGCTGCTGCTCGCCGCCTTCCGCCGTTTCCTGAGCGAGATCGCCTCCGGACCCTCCCGGCTGCGCACCTCACTGCCCGCCCGCCTGCTCGACTCACCCGTTCTTCGTTGCAAGGCCAACCTCCTGACCCGACTGCATGGCCTCGACGAACTCGTCGGCCCGGTCGACACCCAGTCCGTGTACGTCACCATCGCCAACCCCCTGCATTCGTGATCACCCCCGTGTATCGCCTCATCGCCGGCGCTCCGTCGCCCGTGATCACCGTCAACCCCCTTCATTCCCGAGGAACATGCCCCGACCCGTCTCCTGAGAGGAGCGTCGCCGTGCCTTCCACCGACGCGAGTGCCGACGCCGGTACCGCCCCCGGCACCGATGCCGCAACCTGCACCAACCCCGGCCCGGCCGACCGTCGCACCGCCTTCGGAGCCGGCCCGGGCATCGCCGATGCCGGTCCCGTCCGGGGTATCGACGCCGATCCAGCGTGGGGATCCGACAGCGAGGACACTCTCGAACTGCGCCTGCCCGACGAATTCCTCGCGCTCATCGCGAACGAAGCCTCCGACAGCGGCGAGGATCGACGAGGCGAGCACGGCACGGCAGGGCCCGGATCGGCCACCCGGGCATGTGCCGACCTCCTCGACAGCGTCACCGACTGGGGATCCGTGGACACGCCCGTGGGGATGTTCCACCTCGTCCCTGTCCAGGGCGAGCAGGACCTCGCGCTCATCAGCCGCTGGATGAACGACCCCACCGTCGCGGAGTTCTGGCAACTGTCCGGCCCCCGGAACCTGGCCGCGGACCATGTGCACGCCCAACTCGCCGGAGACGGCCGAAGCGTCCCCTGCCTAGGCGTCCTGGACGGCACGCCGATGAGCTACTGGGAGATCTACCGGGCAGACCTCGATCCCTTGGCCCGCCACTACCCCGCCCGACCTCACGACACGGGTATCCACCTCCTCATCGGCTCGGTCACGGACCGCGGACGAGGTCTCGGCAGCGCACTGCTCAGAGCTGTCGCCGACCTCGTGCTCGACAAGCGCCCCGCCTGTGCCCGTGTCATCGCCGAACCCGCCATGCGAAACACCCCTTCTGTCTCCGCTTTCCTGAGCGCCGGCTTCCGGTTCTCCGCCGAGGTCGACCTGCCCGACAAACGAGCCGCCCTCATGGTCCGAGACCGATGCCTGCGCGATCTGATGTGACACAACGTCGCGACAGTGTCACTTTTGGTACACCGCTCGTCCCGGCTCGGTTCCCACTCGCCTCGCACCTTTTTTCAGGCCGGAGTGACATCGCCGTGCAGGGCGGGTGCGGGCCCCCGACCGGACCTCCTGGGCCAGTACTGACCGCCCGCGTGCCTTCGACCGACACCCCTCGACCGGTCGGCACCCGGCAAGTCCCTGGTCAGCCAGTCCGTGCTCAGCAGGTCCGCGCCAGACCCGGTCGGCATCTGAGTGTCCGACGGGCCCGCACACCGCAGACCGATCCCGTCCGGAATTGACCGATCCGGACCGAGCCCGACGCACTCGTCTCGCATCTGAACCGATCCCACCTCCGCACAGACCGAAACCGACCCTGAATCGCCCAATCCCGACCTCAAGCGAACCCATCCGATCCCCAGCCCCTCCCGTACCCGGCCTTGATCCCGCCCCTCGTCCCCCCTTGGCCTCTCGTTTGTCAGTGGTGGGCCGTAGGGTTGTCGCGCTATGACGAAGCCCTCACTCCCCGAACTCCTGCATGCCGCCGTCGCCGCCGTCGGCGGCACGGAGCGCCCAGGTCAGGTGACCATGGCCGAAGCCGTCGCGGAGGCGATCGACGACGGCTCCCATCTGCTGGTGCAGGCCGGCACCGGCACCGGAAAGTCGCTGGGCTACCTCGTGCCCGCGCTCGCGCACGGGGAGAGAGTCGTCGTGGCCACCGCCACCCTGGCCCTGCAGCGCCAGCTCGTGGAACGGGACCTCCCGCGCACGGTCGACGCGCTGCACCCTCAGCTCCGCCGCCGCCCGGAGTTCGCCATGCTCAAGGGCAGGTCGAACTACCTGTGTCTGCACCGCCTCCACGAGGGCGTCCCTCAGGAGGAGGAAGAGGGCCTCTTCGACCAGTTCGAGGCGGCGGCGCCCACCAGCAAGCTGGGCCAGGACCTGCTGCGGCTTCGCGACTGGTCGGACGAGACGGAGAACGGCGACCGCGACGACCTCACTCCGGGCGTCTCCGACCGGGCCTGGGCCCAGGTGTCGGTGTCGTCCCGGGAGTGCCTGGGTGCCACGAAGTGCGCGTACGGCGCGGAGTGCTTCGCCGAGATGGCCCGTGAGCGCGCCAAGCTCGCCGACGTCGTCGTCACCAACCACGCGCTCCTCGCCATCGACGCCATCGAGGGTGCCCCGGTGCTGCCGCAGCACGAGGTACTGATCGTCGACGAGGCACACGAACTGGTCTCCCGGGTCACCGGAGTCGCCACCGGCGAGCTCACCCCCGGGCAGGTCAACCGCGCGGTGCGCCGGGCGGCGAGGCTCGTCAACGAGAAGGCCGCCGACCAGCTCCAGACCGCCGCGGAGGGCTTCGAGCGGCTGATGGAACTCGCGCTGCCGGGCCGCCTGGAGGAGATCCCGGAAGACCTCGGCTACGCCCTCATGGCGCTGCGCGATGCCGCCCGCACAGTCATCTCCGCCATCGGCGCCACCCGCGACAAGTCCGTCCAGGACGAGGACTCCGTACGCAAGCAGGCTCTGGCCTCTGTCGAGAGCGTGCACGACGTGGCGGAGCGGATCACCAACGGCTCCGAGTGGGACGTCGTCTGGTACGAGCAGCACGACCGCTTCGGCGCCTCCCTTCGTGTGGCCCCCATGTCCGTGTCGGGCCTGCTGAGGGAGAAGCTATTCGCGGACCGCTCCGTCGTCCTGACGTCGGCGACCCTGAAGCTGGGCGGCGACTTCAACGGCGTCGGCGCGTCCCTGGGACTGTCCCCCGAGGGCCTCGAAGGAGACGACCTCCCGCAGTGGAAGGGCGTCGACGTCGGCTCGCCCTTCGACTACCCGAAGCAGGGCATCCTCTATGTCGCCAAGCACCTGTCGCGCCCCGCGCGGGACGGCGACCGCGCGGACATGCTCGACGAGCTCACGGAACTGATCCAGGCGGCCGGCGGTCGCACCCTGGGCCTGTTCTCCTCGATGCGGGCCGCCCAGCTCGCCGCCGAGGAACTGCGCTCCCGTATCCCCGAGTTCCCGATCCTCCTCCAGGGCGAGGAGACCCTCGGTGAGCTGATCAAGAACTTCGCGGCAGACCCGAAGACATGCCTGTTCGGCACGCTGTCGCTCTGGCAGGGCGTCGACGTGCCCGGCCCCAGCTGCCAGCTGGTCGTCATGGACAAGATCCCCTTCCCGCGCCCCGACGACCCGCTCATGAGCGCCCGGCAGAAAGCGGTGGAGGACGCGGGCGGCAACGGCTTCATGGCGGTCGCCGCCACGCACGCGGCGCTGCTCATGGCCCAGGGCGCCGGCCGTCTCGTGCGGGCGTCGGGGGACCGGGGTGTGGTCGCCGTACTGGATCAGCGGCTCGCCACCGCCCGATACGGGAGCTACCTCAAGGCGTCGCTGCCCGACTTCTGGTACACGACGGACCGTAACCAGGTCCGGAAGTCGCTGGCTTCGATCGACGCGACGGCGAAGTCGGCGGAAGCGGAGTAGGAGTGCGGGGTGGGCTGACCGTCGCTGGTCAGGCCGCCCCACACCCCACGCCCGGCGATGGCGTCGGTCGCCTGAACCGCCGTAAGGCGTCCGCACAGCACTGGGCCCCGGAACCGGCGCAGAGGTCCCGGGGCCCGGTCAGAAGGCGGACCATCGAAGTGGTCCGCCCGCCGCGGCCGTCACACGCGGCGCAGCACTGCCACCACCTTGCCGAGGATGGTCGCGTCGTCGCCGGGGATCGGCTCGTAGGCGGCGTTGTGCGGGAGCAGCCAGACGTGGCCGTCCTCGCGCTTGAAGCGCTTGACGGTGGCCTCGCCGTCGAGCATCGCGGCCACGATGTCGCCGTTCTCGGCGACGGGCTGACGGCGGACCGTGACCCAGTCGCCGTCGCAGATGGCGGCCTCGATCATGGAGTCGCCGACGACCTTCAGGACGAACAACTCGCCGTCACCGACGAGCTGTCGTGGAAGCGGGAACACATCCTCGACGGACTCCTCCGCGAGGATCGGTCCGCCAGCGGCGATACGGCCGACCAGCGGGACGTAGGACGCGGCGGGCTTGCCGGCGGTGTCCGTGGGCTGGGCGGAGGCGGCCTGGTCCGAGCCCCGCACCTCGTATGCGCGCGGGCGGTGCGGGTCGCGCCGCAGGAAGCCCTTGCGTTCCAGTGCCATGAGCTGGTGTGCGACCGAGGAGGTGCTGGAGAGGCCGACGGCCTGTCCGATCTCCCTCATCGACGGCGGGTAGCCGCGCCGCTGCACGGAGTCCCTGATGACCTCGATCACCCGGCGCTGCCTGTCGGTGAGCCCCGAGCTGTCCGCCCGGATGCCTGGCGGTCGGCCCGGCAGGGAGCGCTTGTGCCCCTCGGGATTCGTGGCTTCGTTCATCGCATGCACCGGCTCGAGTCGGCCCTGGGAGCGGTCCTGGGCAGTGATGGTGGCACTGTCTGCGGTGGTGGTCACGTCGGCCCCTCTCGATGGTCTCCCTGCTGGACAACGGTAGTTGCTTTCGAAAGGTTGCGCCAAACACACGTTCGAGTGAAAAATCGCGGATTGCCTGCCGCGATCATGTGTCTGGGTGTATGGCTAACGTGATGTCCAGCGGACAAAAGGGCCCTTTGTTGTACTCTTCACCGCCGAGGTGGGGACCTCATGGGCTGGTGCCCCAGTCTGCCATCCAGTGCTCCGGCGGCAGGGCCCCGGCCCTCATCTGCGCGGGAGCCCCACGTCCCCTCCGTGCGGTGCCCACGGTATCTCCGCATGCGCCGCAGCGGTACGCCTGTGCATGAGCGTCCCCGGCGTGGCGGCGTTGTCGCGCGGCACATGCCAATACGGGAGCGACACGCGCGTACGGCGTGTTTATGGAGCCGATCCCTACATCTAGTGCTTGGATTGCTACAGCAGCCCAGAAGTTGTGGTCCCCCGGGTCTCCGGACCCTCGGCGATCGCCTATGCTGGGGGCTGCTTCGAGGGGCCCAAGAGGCCCAGCGAGGCTATTGATTCTGCTGTGAGGAGGGTTGGGACTTCATGCACTGCCCCTTCTGCAGGCACCCCGACAGTCGCGTCGTCGACAGTCGTACGACCGACGACGGCACGTCGATCCGCAGGCGCCGCCAGTGTCCGGACTGCTCCCGTCGTTTCACGACCGTGGAGACGTGCTCGCTCATGGTGGTCAAGCGGTCCGGGGTCACCGAGCCTTTCAGCCGTACCAAGGTCATCAACGGCGTGCGCAAGGCATGCCAGGGACGACCTGTCACCGAGGACGCGCTCGCCCAACTCGGCCAACGGGTCGAGGAGGCGGTGCGGGCCACCGGAAGCGCCGAGCTGACCACCCATGACGTGGGGCTGGCCATACTCGGCCCGTTGCAGGAGCTCGACCTGGTCGCCTATCTGCGATTCGCCTCCGTCTACCGGGCGTTCGACTCGCTCGAGGACTTCGAGGCCGCGATCGTGGAGCTCAGGCACCAGACGGGACCGCCCACCGCGGACGACGAGGACCGCGAAGGGGCTGTCACGGGGAGCCAGGAAGACGACCGCGGGTCCGGAGGGACTGCTCAGGTCCCCGAACCCGCCCACGCCGCCGACTGACCGGCGGGCCGGAACCGGGCCAAGACCCCGGATCCGGCCGGGCGGCGTCGGACGACGACTTTGTTGCGGGCGGCAAGCACGTGGGTGCCCGCGACACCAGACACAACACAGTGCCACGGGAACATCGTGGCATTTCAGGGCGTTTTTGCCTGTACAGGGAGGCGGCATGACAGAGACGGCGAGCGGTCCGGCACGGAGTTCCCGCGCCAAGGGCACCAAGGCGACCAAGGGGCTGCGTATCGAGCGCATCCACACCACCCCCGGCGTGCATCCGTACGACGAGGTGGCCTGGGAGCGTCGTGACGTCGTCATGACCAACTGGCGCGACGGCTCGGTCAACTTCGAGCAGCGTGGCGTCGAGTTCCCCGACTTCTGGTCGGTGAACGCGGTCAACATCGTCACCAGCAAGTACTTCCGCGGTGCCGTCGGCACCCCGCAGCGCGAGACCGGCCTCAGGCAGCTGATCGACCGCATCGTGAAGACGTATCGGAAGGCCGGCGAGGACTACAAGTACTTCGCCTCGCCCGCCGACGCCGAGATCTTCGAGCACGAGCTGGCGTACGCCCTCCTGCACCAGATCTTCAGCTTCAACAGCCCGGTCTGGTTCAACGTCGGTACCCCGCAGCCGCAGCAGGTCTCCGCGTGCTTCATCCTGGCCGTCGACGACTCCATGGAGTCGATCCTCGACTGGTACAAGGAAGAGGGCATGATCTTCAAGGGCGGCTCCGGTGCCGGCCTGAACCTCTCCCGGATCCGCTCCTCCAAGGAGCTGCTGTCCTCCGGCGGCAACGCCTCGGGTCCCGTCTCCTTCATGCGCGGTGCCGACGCCTCCGCGGGAACGATCAAGTCCGGTGGTGCCACCCGTCGCGCCGCCAAGATGGTCATCCTCGACGTCGACCACCCCGACATCGAGGACTTCATCGAGACCAAGGTGAAGGAAGAGGAGAAGATCCGCGCCCTGCGTGACGCGGGCTTCGACATGGACCTGGGCGGCGACGACATCACGTCGGTCCAGTACCAGAACGCCAACAACTCGGTCCGTGTGAACGACACGTTCATGAAGGCCGTCGAGACGGGCGGCAAGTTCGGCCTGACGTCGCGCATGACCGGCGAGGTCATCGAAGAGGTCGACGCCAAGACCCTGTTCCGCAAGATGGCCGAGGCGGCCTGGGCCTGCGCCGACCCGGGCATCCAGTACGACGACACCATCAACCACTGGCACACCTGCCCGGAGTCCGGCCGTATCAACGGCTCGAACCCCTGCAGCGAGTACATGCACCTGGACAACACGTCCTGCAACCTCGCCTCGCTGAACCTGATGAAGTTCCTCAAGGACGACGGCTTGGGCCACCAGTCCTTCGAGGTCGAGCGCTTCGCCAAGGTCGTCGAGCTCGTCATCACCGCGATGGACATCTCCATCTGCTTCGCGGACTTCCCGACGCAGAAGATCGGTGAGAACACGCGCGCGTTCCGCCAGCTCGGCATCGGCTACGCCAACCTCGGCGCCCTGCTGATGGCGACCGGCCACGCGTACGACTCGGACGGCGGCCGCGCCCTCGCCGGTGCCATCACCTCCCTGATGACCGGCACGTCGTACAAGCGTTCCGCCGAGCTCGCCGCGGTCGTCGGCCCGTACGACGGCTACGCCCGCAACGCGCAGCCGCACCTGCGGGTCATGAAGCAGCACTCCGACGAGAACACCAAGGCCGTCCGCGTGGACGACCTGGACACGCCGATCTGGGCCGCCGCCACGGAGGCCTGGCAGGACGTGCTGCGTGTCGGTGAGAAGAACGGTTTCCGTAACGCCCAGGCGTCCGTCATCGCCCCGACCGGCACCATCGGTCTCGCGATGTCCTGCGACACCACCGGTCTCGAGCCCGACCTCGCCCTGGTCAAGTTCAAGAAGCTGGTCGGCGGCGGCTCGATGCAGATCGTCAACGGCACCGTCCCGCAGGCCCTGCGCCGCCTGGGTTACCAGGAGGAGCAGATCGAGGCGATCGTCGCCCACATCGCCGAGAACGGCAATGTCGTCGACGCTCCGGGCCTCAAGCACGAGCACTACGAGGTCTTCGACTGCGCGATGGGCGAGCGCTCCATCTCCGCGATGGGCCACGTCCGGATGATGGCCGCGATCCAGCCCTGGATCTCCGGCGCGCTCTCCAAGACGGTCAACCTGCCGGAGACGGCGACCGTCGAGGACGTCGAAGAGGTCTACTTCGAGGCCTGGAAGATGGGCGTCAAGGCGCTCGCCATCTACCGCGACAACTGCAAGGTCGGCCAGCCCCTCTCCGCCAAGACCAAGGAGAAGGAGAAGGTCGAGGTCACGGCGAAGGCCGAGGCGACCATCCGCGAGACGGTCGAGAAGGTCGTCGAGTACCGCCCGGTCCGCAAGCGCCTCCCCAAGGGCCGTCCCGGCATCACGACGTCCTTCACGGTCGGCGGCGCCGAGGGTTACATGACCGCCAACTCCTACCCGGACGACGGTCTCGGCGAGGTCTTCCTGAAGATGTCCAAGCAGGGCTCCACCCTCGCGGGCATGATGGACGCCTTCTCCATCGCGGTGTCCGTCGGCCTCCAGTACGGCGTGCCGCTGGAGACGTACGTCTCCAAGTTCACCAACATGCGCTTCGAGCCGGCCGGTATGACGGACGACCCGGACGTGCGGATGGCGCAGTCGATCGTCGACTACATCTTCCGCCGCCTGGCGCTCGACTTCCTGCCCTTCGAGACGCGCTCCGCGCTCGGCATCCACTCCGCCGAGGAGCGTCAGCGCCACCTGGAGACCGGCTCGTACGAGCCGTCCGATGACGAGATGGACGTCGAAGGGCTGGCCCAGTCGGCGCCGCGCGCCCAGGAGCTGAAGGCCGTCGTCACCCCCAAGGCCGAGGTCGAGGCCGCCAAGCCCGCCCCGAAGCAGGCCCACACCAGCGCCGAGCTGGTGGAGATGCAGCTGGGCATCCAGGCCGACGCCCCGCTCTGCTTCTCCTGCGGTACGAAGATGCAGCGGGCCGGTTCCTGCTACATCTGCGAGGGCTGCGGCTCCACCAGCGGCTGCAGCTGAAGGTGAGCGCCGTTCAGGCGTGAAGTGACTGCAAGAGGCGGGGAGCCGGCGAAGTGCCGGCTCCCCGCCTCTTGCAGTCGGCGGCCCGTGGCGCCAGGCCTGCCTCGTTCATGGCAAGGTGACTATCCGCGCGGGGCCATCTCAACGGCTACTTCGCGGGCAGGGTCGCGGAGGTGGTGGGTCTGTGTGACGCCATGACACGGCAGACACCCGACGCCGTCATGGCGGCTCACGTACGTGAGGTCGCTCGACTCGGGCCGTCGGCCGAACGGTTCTTCATTGCCGGGATGCCGGCCAGGGGCCCGGGTTCGGAGAGACAGAGACTCCGTCGACCCCGCCGAGCGGTGGGCGGCCTCGCGTCGTGCCTATCTCGCGCTGCTCGACCGGCAGGACTGGTGCGAGACCGCCCGAGCCGGACTCGTCGCCGGCGACGGGCAGTTGATGTGGCTCGCGTCAATCGCCGCGGACTCGGAACTCAAGGGTCTGAAGGTCAAGGGCCCGGAGCTCGGAGGCCTCGCACCGGCACCCCTTGATCAGGGCCGGTGTGCCTGCCCCATGGCCCGCGTGTAGCCCGCGGGGTCGTCCTCGAAGCCGTGGATGCCGGGGTGCAGCTCCCACGTTCCGGACCCGTCCCGCACGAACTCCGCGACCGTCGCCGCGGTCGCCCCGAGGACGCTGCCGAAGTCGTCCTCGGTGAGCACGGTGTATCCCTCACGGATCCGCAGCGCGGGGTTGAGTACACCGACGAACGTCCGGTCCTCGGAGCGCTGTTGGATGACGACACCGACGACCACGCGCGCGTAACGGCTGTCGAGCCGGTTGAGCTCCAGGGTCATGACCTCGTCCCAGCCGAAGCCCTTGCCGTCCTTGCTGTCCCGATTGAGGGTGATGGTGCCGTCGGGGGAGCGGCTGTCGAAGTGCACCACATAGGCGGGATCGCCGTACGGATCCGCCTCCAGATACGTTGCGGCGACGATGTCCAGGTCGGTGGCAGCGCTCCCCACCGGACTCGGATCCCACTTCAGCGAGACCTCGACCTTGCGGATCCCCTTGTTGAGGGCGTTCACCAGGATTCCCCTTCTCCGTGTCCACGGTCCGAACTGCCAGGCAGCCGGGGCCGGTTGTCCATCCTGCCACGCGCGCGTACCGCTCGCGTGAGAGATCTCTGCCGGAGCGTGACCTGGGCCACGCTGCGTGGCCTTACGATGGCGCGGTGCTGGTCAAGTGGATTCGCTGCACCGTGGTGGACCGCCGCGGCTTCGAGCGCGGGCAGCGGAAATGGGCGGGGCTTCTGGGGGAGCCGGGGTTTCGGGGACAGGGCGGAGGCTGGAGCCGGGGGCGGCCCGGAGTGGCGCACATCTTCTCCTTCTGGGAGAGCCGTTCCTTCTACGACTCCTTCATGGCCCGTTCCCACGACCGTCTCGCGTCCACACAGTCGGGCACGTTCAAGGACGCGCAGGTCAAGCTCTTCGACTACCGCTTCGACGTGAAGACCGGCTTCGAACCGCGCTTCACGGACACCGACCTCGTACGGGTCGCCCACTGCCGGGTGCACGGGGAGCGCGCCGAGCACTTCACGCTGATGCAGGAGAAGGTCTGGAACCCCGCGATGGCCGGTTCGCCCGGCATGATCCGCGGCCTGTTCGGTGAGGCGCCGGGCCATGAGTTCCTGGTGCTGTCGATGTGGCAGTCGGCCGCCGAGCACGGCAAGTACCGCACGGAGCGCATCGAGCGGCTCGCGCTGCGCGCCCAGACCGAGGCGGACGTGGCGTCCTTGACGGGCGACATCGTGCAGCTGGAGCCGAGCTGGACGGTTTGAAAACCGGACTGTTAACCGTACAAACTGGTGTGGCCCACGGTGCAGGAAATGTGTGACCTACGCCGTATGGAGGCCGTACGGGTGCTCGATCGGCCCTCACTCGATCTAGGGTCATGGCATGGCACGACCACGGCGCATCGTCCTTGTCCGGCACGGCGAGTCAACGGGCAATGTTGATGACACCGTGTACGAACGCGAGCCAGACCACGCTCTGGCCCTGACCGAGCGAGGCTGGCAGCAGGCCGAGGAGACCGGCAAACGGCTGCGCGAGGTGTTCGGCCGCGAGCGGGTCAGCGTGTACGTCTCCCCCTATCGCCGCACTCATGAGACGTTCCGCGCCTTCCACCTCGACCCTGAGCTCGTACGCGTGCGTGAGGAGCCCCGGCTGCGTGAGCAGGACTGGGGGAACTGGCAGGACGGTGACGACGTGCGCCTGCAGAAGGCCTACAGGGACGCCTACGGCCACTTCTTCTACCGCTTTGCCCAGGGGGAGTCCGGGGCCGACGTGTACGACCGGGTCGGCGGCTTCCTGGAGAGTCTGTTCCGCAGCTTCGAGGCTCCCGACCATCCGCCGAACGTCCTGCTGGTGACCCATGGCCTCGCGATGCGCCTGTTCTGCATGCGCTGGTTCCACTGGACCGTCGCGGAATTCGAGTCCCTGGCGAATCCGGGGAACGCGGAGATGCGGATGCTCGTTCTCGGGGACGACGGCAAGTACGTGATCGACCGGCCTTTTGAACGCTGGCGTGACCCGGAGCCCTACGGGATCACCGGATAGGGTGGCAGAGCGATGACCGCTGACACCTCTCCCGACGGGCGCCTTGACCGCGCCCTGTCCAGCCTGCGCGGACTCGCGGTCGGGGACGCGCTGGGCTCACAGTTCTTCGTGCCGGTGAACTATCCGCTGCTGAAGCGCCGCGAGCTGCCGTCCGAGCCCTGGCAGTGGACGGACGACACCGAGATGGCCTGCTCCGTGGTGGCCGTCCTGGGCGCCCACCGTCGGATCGACCAGGACGCGCTGGCTCACTCCTTCGCCCACCACCACGACTTCGACCGTGGCTACGGCCCCGCCGTCAACCGTCTGCTGCGACTGGTCCGGGAGGGCGGCGACTGGCGTGAGCTCGCCGCCGCACTCTTCAACGGGCAGGGGTCCTGGGGCAACGGCGCCGCGATGCGGATCGCCCCCCTCGGAGCCTGGTACGCGGACGACCCGGAGCAGGCGGTGCACCAGGCCGAGATCTCCGCCTACCCCACGCATCAGCACCGCGAGGCCGTGGTGGGCGCCATGGCCGTCGCCGCGGCGGCCTCGTTCGCCGCGGCTCCCGGAGGGCCGCCCAGCCCCGAGGCCCTCCTCGACGGAGTCATCGCGCTCGTCCCCAAGAGCGCTGTCGGAGCGGGCCTGCGACGTGCCCGCGACATGCTCGACTACGGCGACGCGGGGACGGTCGCGGCGGTGCTGGGCTGCGGACGGCGCACGACGGCTCATGACACGGTGCCTTTCGCCCTCTGGTCGGCAGCCCGGTCCCTCGGGGACTACGAGGAGGCGTTCTGGTCGACCGCTCAGGTGGGCGGCGACGTGGACACGACCTGCGCCATCGTGGGCGGGGTGATCGCCGGGGGCAAGGCGGGGACACCGCCTGCCGCATGGGTGGAGCGCACCGAGGCGCTGCCGGACTGGCTGCCGACCACCGCCTGAGGCCTCGCTGTATCCACCTGCATGAAACTCTCTGTGCATGTCGGGAACTCTGCGTGACCGCTTGCTCGTTGTCGTGGCATTCCGCTGTGTGAGTCATGGGGACGCACAGGCAGGTGACTCACGAGGGGCGCAGGGGGTGGTCATGGGGTTCATGTCGATGTTCGCGGTCCTGTCGGCCGCGGTGGCCATGGTGACCGGAGCGTGGGCCGTACGACGACGCGCCGCCTGCGTCTCGTCGCGCCCCGTGCGGGGAGTGCGGATGACCGGAGCATCGTCCTCGCCGTCGACTCGTTGGACGAGGTCCGGCCATCCGCGACCCTGCGAGGGCCCGGTGGAGTCAGCCGACTCCGGGGCCCGCCGTGCCCGCGAGCGCTTCCAGGTCGCTCTTGCGGACCCGGATGACGAACGCGGCGGTGGCCAGGGCGAGTACGGCCATCGAGGCCGCCGCAATGAATCCCGTCGAGATGCCCTGGGTGAGCACTTCATGACCCCACGGCGCGGGCAGCTCGTGGGTCTTGGCGAACTCCGCTTTCTGCTCAGGCGAGGCGTCGGCCATGAACTGCGGCAGCTGCTTCTCCGCCTCGTCCTTGCTGGCCGTGCCGAACACCGTCGTCAGGATGGACAGACCGAGCGCCCCGCCCACCTGCTGGGTGGTGTTGAGCAGTCCGGATGCCGCGCCCGCCTCGTGCGGGGCGACCCCGGAGACGGCGGTGATCGTCAACGTGACGAAGTTGAGGCCCATGCCGAAACCGAAGAGCAGCATCGGACCGAGTACTCCGCCGGCGTACGAGCTGTCGGAGCTGATGAGGGTCTGCCAGAACAGTCCGATCATCGTGAGTGCCGAACCGGCGATCATGAACGGCTTGGGTCCGAGCACCGGCAGGAACCGCTGGGACAGGCCCGCGCCGAGGGCGATCACGACCGTCACCGGCAGGAAGGCGAGACCTGCCTCGATCGGGGTGTACCCCAGCACGTTCTGCACGAAGAGCACGATGTAGAAGAACATGCCGAACATCGCCGCGGCCAGGCTCAGCATGATCACGTACGTGCCCGAGCGATTGCGGTCGGCGAACATCCTCAGCGGTGTGATCGGCTCCTTCGCCCGGGTCTCGACGAAGAAGAAGGCGACCAGCAGCACGATCGCCGCGCCGAACGAACCGATGGTCAGACTGTCCCGCCAGCCCTGGTCCGCCGCGCGGATGAAGCCGTAGACGAGGGACGCCATGCCCGCCGTCGAGGTCAGCGCGCCGGCGATGTCGAAGCGGCCGGTGTGCCGTTCGGACTCGCTGATGTACAGCGGCGTGAGGACGGCGATCAGGACACCGATCGGCACATTGACGAAGAGCACCCAGCGCCAGTCGAGCCACTCGGTGAGCATGCCGCCCGCGAGCAGGCCGATCGCGCCGCCGCCCGCGGAGACCGCGGCGAACACTCCGAACGCCCTGTTCCGTTCCGGGCCCTCGGGGAACGTGGTGGTGATGAGGGCCAGCGAGGTCGGCGACGCGATCGCGCCACCGGCACCTTGCAGGACGCGTGCGGCCAGCAACTGCCAGGGCTCCTGGGCGAATCCGCCGAGCAGCGAGGCGAAGGTGAACAGCAGGATGCCGGTCGTGAAGACCCGGCGCCGGCCGAGGATGTCGCCGGCCCGGCCGCCCAGGAGCAGCAGCCCGCCGAAGGTGAGTGTGTACGCGCTGACGACCCAGGTGAGGTCGGTGGTGCTGAACTTGAGAGCGTCTTGAATGTGCGGGAGGGCGATGTTCACAATCGTCGCGTCCAGGACCACCATGAGTTGGCAGGCCGCGATGACGGCGAGCGCGATGCCGGGGTGTCCTTCCCGACGAGCCGCACCTGGCTTCTGTTCCTTGATCAACTGAGAGGTTGTCACTATGGGTCCCCCACAAGTGCGTTAGTGAACGCTCGCGTTCACTGTCGCGTCAACCGTAGTGAGTCCCTCATAGTGAACGCAAGCGTTCACTTAGGTTCTCGTCGTGCGGCGTATTCCCCGTCGTCGCCACGCACCGCCCCCGTATTCCCGGAATCCCCGCTTCCTCTGCTCGTTGGAGTCAGTCAGATGGTTACCTCGCGCTGGACGGCCGCCCCCGCTCAGGCGGCCTCCCTCCGTCGGCGCGGCGCAGTGCTCGAACGCGCGATCCTCGATGCCGCGCTGGAACAGCTCAGTACGGTCGGCTGGAAGGGCCTCACGATGGAGGGCGTCGCGGCCGGCGCCCAGACCGGCAAGGCCGCGGTCTACCGGCGCTGGCCGTCCAAGGAGGACCTCGTCGCCGATGCCCTGCAGTCCGGGCTGCCGATCATCGAGACGGCTCCCGATCTGGGCAGCGTGCGCGAGGACCTTCTCGAGCTGTGCCGACAGGCGCGTGAGGCGATGTACTCGCGCCCCGGATTCGCGCTCCGTGCCGTGATTCACGAGTGCGATCCCATCCAGGCGGAGCGTTTCCATGGCGTGATCTTCAACGGGGTCGTCGAGCCGACCATCAGGTTGCTCCGTGAGGTCATCACCCGTGGAATCAAGAGGCAAGAGGTCCGATCCGACGCGGCGAACAGCTACGTCTTCGATGCCATACCGGCGATGATGATGTACCGATCGAAGATGTGCGGCAGTGAATGGAACGATCGGGATCTTGAAGAGATGATCGACCAGTTGATGGTTCCCCTGCTGCGGACGAGCGGCGGGTGAACGTGGCCGGGGCCGGGGGCGACAGGGCTCGGGGAAACCGGGGTGTCGCCGGGTGATCCAGGCGGCGTACGCTAAGGGCGCCATGCCGTACGAACCCCCTACACACACTGTCGAGCGCTCCCTCCGTGCCACGACCGGAGCGAAGGTCATTGCCGGTGTCGACGAGGTGGGGCGCGGCGCCTGGGCCGGCCCCGTCACCGTCTGCGCGGCCATCACCGGACTGCGCCGGCCCCCCGAAGGCCTCACCGACTCCAAGCTGCTCACCGTCAAACGGCGCACGGCGCTCGACGTGGAGCTCCGCAAGTGGGTGACGTCCTATGCCCTCGGTCATGCCTCCCCGGAGGAGATCGACACCATGGGCATGACGGCCGCCTTGCGACTGGCGGCGGTCCGTGCCCTGGAGGTCCTGCCGGTCCGGCCGGACGCGGTGATCCTCGACGGCAAGCACGACTATCTCGGGGTCCCCTGGAAGGTCCGCACGGTGATCAAGGGTGACCAGTCGTGCGTGGCCGTCGCGGCGGCCTCGGTGATCGCCAAGGTTCAGCGCGACAAAATGATGGCCGAACTGGGTATCGACCATGCAGACTTCGGTTTTGCGGACAATGCCGGGTATCCGTCGCCCGTGCACAAGGCCGCACTGGAGGAGCGGGGACCCACCCCGTACCACCGGATGTCGTGGGCGTATCTTGATGCGCTGCCCCAGTGGCGGCACCTCAAGAAGGCCCGCAGCTGGGCAGACGGAGGCGTTCCGGAGATCGAAGGCCAACTCGGATTCGATTTCTGACCGTTCCGCTCGCACTGATGTGCCACCCGCCGACGCGAGTCGCACCAACGTTTGATAGAAGTCAGCCATGCCTCTCCTTCCCGAGGAGCCTCAGATTCACGAGAGTGCCCAGGGTCCCCGCGCCACTTCGGCCAGTGGCCGTACCGCGCCGACCCCCCGTCCCGTACCCGGCCCCCGGCCCACGGCGCATCCGCGTCCCGGCCGTCCCGGCCCCCTCCGGCCCACGCCTCCGGTGCAACGCACGCCGCATGACGTGGCCGCCACGCCCGGACCGTCGGGTCCGGCTGTCCGCACCGCCGCCGCTCCGGCTCCGGCGTCCCCGCAGATCCAGCTGATCCCGGCCTCCGCCGAAGGCGCGCTCGACGCCGCCGAGGAAGCCGTGGACCTGCTGCTGGATTCGGGTCGTGCCCCCGGTGAGGTGCTGGTGATCACCACCGGCGAGCAGCACCCGTGGGCCACCCACGAGCTGACCTTCGGCGAAGCCTCCTACTGGGCCCAGCACGACGCGGGCGACGACGTCTTCTACGCCGACGCCACCGCAGTGGGCCGTGCCGCCAAGCGCCCCGTGGTCGTGGTCGCCGTCAACGGCGGTCCCGACTCCTCTGCCGCGACCGTGCTGCCTCTGGCGCACGGCCGGGCCGGTGCCCTGCTGATCGTCTGCGGAGACCCGCAGCAGATCAACTCGGTGCTGGGCGCGCGCGTCTGAGCCCGTTCCGGCGCGTCCGGGGGACGCGGGGGTGATGAAGGCGCCGCTTCGGCGGCACCTGCACAGCGGGGGGTTTGTCGTGCGCGGACGATCGTGGGGATGGTCCGTGCGCGTCCGCCGTCGCCCAAGTGCGCCCTGAACCCGTGGGGGAGTTGCGTTGTCGGCCGGCAGCAGCCATCGAGGTGTGGTCTGCGATCACTGGGCGGCCGCCCGATGCTCCTCGCGTCCGGCCGTCGTACGCCGTACTGAGGCGCACCAAGGCGGGTGCCGTTCGAAGCCGTATGCCGTACGCGGCTGACCGCGACGCGAACCAGAGCGATCCGTGGACATGCTCAAGCCGGACCGCTCCGACGGCTCGGGCTCGGAGCGTTCCCCGACCTCTGATCCACAAGGGTCGGGGTTCTGCGGTGCTTCTTCAGCGGGCTGCCGCGCGGCGCAGGACTTCCGAGGCGGCACCGCCGGTGCGAGGCAGCGGGGGCGGCGCCTCGGAGAGAGCGAAGGGCTCCGGTGCCGAATCGGAGTTGGGGCGGCGGCCGCCGCGCCCCTCGCCGAGAACCTGCCAGCCGTCACGGGTCAGCGTGATGTACGCACCGCAGCGCAGCCCGTGCAGCGTGCAGGCGTCCCGCAGGCCCCACATCCACGCGCCGTCCTCCTCTGTCCAACGCGCGTCGCCGTCCCGGCAGTAGAGCAGCACGGCGGTACGCACCGGAGTGCGGCGCCGCAGGTCGTGCGGGATGACCCTGCGCAGCTGTGCGAGCAGCGTGTTGCGGAACATCCAGCCGTCGGCCGGGGCCGGGCGTCGGGTGAACGACGCACTCGCGCACAGCCGCTCGTCCGGATCGAGCACGGCCACGATCGCGGTCGCCGGCTTCGGGCGATGCCGGGAGTGCAGTCCGCTGACGACCTCCCGTGGGTTGCGCAGCAGGGGTATTCCGGCTGCGGCCCACTCCGCGGGTTCGAGCATGCGGGTCAGCGGGTTGTTGGATGCGGCGGACAGGTCGGCAGACGTCGACGTGGATGCCGCGGAGGACGGAGCGAATCCGAAGGTCACGGTCCTCCCTTCGGCTACGCGCCCACACTGCGGGCGGGGTCGGATTCGGGGGAACGCACGCCGCAGCAGAGCCCTACCGGACCACGGGCGAGCCGTGCGGGGAGCGGACTTCAATTCTTCCTGTCGAACTTGGTTGCGGCAACGAGCAATTGGGGTCACCGACCGGAATCTGGTGGTGTGTGGTTTATATCCCTACCCGTCGAAGCGCCGTGTGACGCCCGGGACATCCGCGCACCTCAGCGAGGTGCGGAGTCCCGAGGTGCCGGGCAGTCGGTGTGTGCCGTCGGAGACCGGGTTCCGCAACGCGGTGTCATCAACCCTGCACGGCCAGCACCAGCGGCAACACCCCCTGCGCACCGGCTCGTCGGAGCATCCGGGCGACCACCGCGAGGGTCCAGCCCGTCTCGGTGAAGTCGTCCACGAGGAGGACGGGACCCCCGGCTTCGGCCAGCGCGGCAGAGAGGGCGGACGGCACGACGAGGGCTCCGTCGAGTGCCTTGAGGCGCTGGGCGCTGTTGCTCCGGGACAGCGGGGGCGCCTCGCCCGCGTACTCCACCGACCCCAGCAGTGGCAGTCGCCCGACCTCCGCGATGCGCGCACCGAGGGAGTTGATCAGCTGAGGCCGGGTGCGCGAGGGGACGGTGACCACACCGACGGGCCGTGGCGGGGCGTCCGGCGCCCCCGAAGCCCAGCCGCCCGGGCCCCTGGCCCAGTCGGTCAGCACGCCCACGACCGCCTTCGCGACGTCGTCGGGCACCGGACCGTCCGGGGCCTGGGGGGCGAACATCGGTCGAAGCCGGTTTCCCCACCCGATGTCCGACAGGCGGCCCAACGCCCTTCCGGGTGCGGTCTGTTCGCCTGCCGGGATGCGACCCTTCAGCTCGACACCGATCGCCGGCAGCCCGGTGGGCCACATGCGGCGCGGCTCGACCTCAACGCCCGCCCGGCCCAGGTCGACGCGTGCGGCGTCCAGTGCGGCCGTCGAGGTGTCGGCGGTGAAGCGCGTCCCCGCGCAGTTGTCGCAGCGTCCGCAGGGCTTGGCCCCCTCGTCGTCCAGCTGGCGCTGCAGGAACTCCATCCGGCAGCCCGTCGTGGACGCGTACTCGCGCATCGCCTGCTGTTCGGCCTTGCGCTGCCGGGCGACCCACTCGTACCGCCCCGCGTCGTAGGCCCACGGCTCCCCGGTCGCGACCCAGCCGCCCTTGACCCGATGGACGGCCCCGTCCACGTCCAGGACCTTGAGCATGGTCTCCAGCCGGGAACGGCGCAGTTCCACCAGCGGCTCCAGCGCGGGCAGCGACATCGGTCCGGTCGCGCGGGTGAGGACGTCGAGCGTGCGGCGCACGAGGTCCTCGGAAGGGAAGGCGAGAGAGGCGAAGTACTCCCAGATCGCCTCGTCCTCCTTGCCCGGCAGGAGGAGCACCTCGGCGTGCTCGACGCCGCGTCCGGCGCGACCCACCTGCTGGTAGTAGGCGATGGGGGAGGAGGGCGAGCCCAGGTGGACCACGAAGCCGAGATCGGGCTTGTCGAAGCCCATGCCCAACGCGGAAGTGGCGACCAGGGCCTTGACCCGGTTGGCCAGCAGGTCGTCCTCGGCCTGCTGACGGTCGGCGTTCTCCGTCTTGCCCGTGTACGAGGTGACGGTGTGGCCCCGCTGCCGGAGGAAGGCGGTGACCTCCTCGGCGGCGGCCACGGTGAGGGTGTAGATGATGCCGGAGCCCGGCAGCTGGTCCAGGTGGTCGGCCAGCCAGGCCATCCGGTGCGCGGCGTCCGGCAGCGGCAGGACGGCCAGGCTCAGGCTCTCCCGGTCCAGCGGGCCGCGCAGGACCAGGGCGTCCGAGGTGGCCCCCGTGCCGAGCTGCTCGGCCACGTCGGCGGTCACACGCGCGTTGGCGGTGGCGGTCGTCGCCAGCACGGGGACGCCGGGCGGGAGGTCGGCGAGCATGGTGCGCAGCCGCCGGTAGTCCGGGCGGAAGTCGTGGCCCCAGTCGGAGATGCAGTGGGCCTCGTCCACCACGAGGAGCCCGGTCGCGGCGGCCAGCTTGGGCAGCACCTGGTCGCGGAAGTCAGGGTTGTTCAGCCGCTCGGGGCTGACGAGCAGGACGTCGACCTCGCCGGCCGCGATCTCGGCCTGGACCGTGTCCCACTCCTCCGTGTTGGAGGAGTTGATGGTCCGTGCGTGGATGCCGGCCCGGGCGGCGGCGTCGACCTGGTTGCGCATCAGCGCGAGAAGCGGCGAGACGATCACGGTGGGGCCGCTGCCCCGGGAGCGCAGCAGCGACGTCGCCACGAAGTACACCGCGGACTTGCCCCATCCCGTGCGCTGTACGACGAGGGCCCGCCGTTTGTCGGCCACCAGCGCCTCGATCGCCCGCCACTGGTCCTCCCGCAGCCGGGCCGTGCCCGTGGGGTCCCCGACGAGACGGGCGAGAACCGCGTCGGCGGCCACTCGGAGATCGGCGTTGCTCGTGTGCTCCATGCGTCCATACAACAGGACGCCACTGACAATCCGGGCCCCGGACCACTCGGGGCGGGGCGCTGGGCGGAGGTGCCTGTGGACGAGGTCTCGCGGTCAAGATGTGAATTGACGTGTCCCTGGTCGGGGTTATCCACAGGGCAAAGCGGAACTTCATGATCCGCGAGATCGTCTGCGCATGACGAACCACAGCGAAACGACTGGATCCCCCGAAAACGGTGACGCGGCGGGACAGGAGCCGCGCGCACCCCACGGTGTGCACGGCGGGCACGCGACGCCCATGGGCCACCTCGACTGCACCACCTACGACGGCCACAGCGCCGAGCATCAGGTGACGCTGCGCACCCCGGCCGAACTGGCCGACGCCCTGCCGTATCTGCTCGGATACCGCCCCGAGGACAGCATCGTCCTGGTCGCCCTCCACGACCGGGGCGGACGGGGCCGCTTCGGGGGCCGTGCCCGGCTCGGCGTCCCCGCCAGTGCCGACGACTGGCCCGCCGTGGCGCGACAGCTGGCCCACGGACTGGTCACCGGCAGCGAACGCAGGGGAGCCCGCCCCGAGCAGATGGTCGCCTATCTCTGTCAGGAGCCCGGAAAGGGCGAGTCCGGCAGGCAGGTGATGGAGCGACTGAGGGGGCTCGCCCAGAAGCTGCGCGTCGAGTGCGGTCTCCTCGACGTACCGGTGATCGAGGCGCTGTGCATTTCGGACGGTCGCTTCTGGTCCTACTGCTGCGGAAGCGAGGAATGCTGCCCGCCCGAAGGGGAGGCGATGGGTCTGCCCGGCACATCCGTCCTGGCGGCAGCCGCCACCTACGCCGGGCTCCAGGTGCGCGGCACCCTCAGGGAGCTGCGGGGCAGGCTGCTGCCCTGGGAGAACGCTTCGGCCCTGGCTCAGGAAATCGCCCTGGACACGGGCAGTATGGCGATCGTCCCGAGGATCCTCGACGGCGCGAGCCGTACGGGCGTGGCAGAGGAGACGCTGCAGCTGGCGAGGCAGATCATGCAGCGTTACGCACTGGCTCCGGCCGTGTCCGGCACGCTCACGCAGGATCTCCGCGACGATCAATTGCTCGACCACGACGAGGCCGCCACGCTCATTCTCGGTCTGCAGGACCGCACCACTCGCGACCGCGCGGCCGAGTGGATGGAGGGCGACGAGGCCGTCCTCGCGCTCCGGCTGTGGCGGGCCCTGGCCCGGCGCTGTGTCGGCCCGTACGGCGAACACGCCGCCGCGCCGCTCACCCTCGCCGGCTGGGTCGCCTGGTCCACCGGCGACGACCTGGAGGCCAGGGAGGCCTTGGCCATGGCACTCGGCGCGGACCCCGACTACCTCTTCGCGCGGCTGCTCCACCAGGCCTGCAACGAGGGCCTGGACCCCGAGTCGATCCGCCGCTGTCTGCGCGCCGAGCGGGGGGACAGGGAACAGCCGGAAGCCGGAAGTCCCGAAGGCGCCGAGGACCCGGAGTCGGGCGACGTGGACGGACCTGCGTCCTGCGCCGCACCGGCTAGCGGGCGCCGACGCAGGACGCGACCCGGTGACGCTGCGGACGCCAGGGCGCAGGGGCAAGGGCACGGGGCCAAGGGTTCCCGCCCTCGTACGCCGGCGGCGGGAGGCACGAGGCCGCTGGCGGCGCGGGTGAACCGCACGCGGAAGAGGGCGGTGCGGAGTCGGGGCGGTGACACTGACGGGGACGTGTGAGCGGGAGCGACTGGTAGGCGGACCCGGGTCGGTGCCCAAGGGGCTTGGGCTGTCCGGACCTGAGCCCTCGGTATGTCCGTGCGCCCACACAGGCCGTCGGCCAGGGGCCTTGGCGGACCCGGACACCGCTCTTCGGAATGGCAGCCCGCATCGGCGTCCAGGGGCCGTCGCCGACCGAGCACCGACCTCAGATATGTCGGCCTACTTCCTGCCTAAGAGATGACAGCCGACCGGACCGGCCTGAGGAATGGCAGCCCACGTCGGTGACTGGCCGCTACGGCCGCCCTTACACCCGCCGCCAATCGGTCGGCTTGGCCGGTCACAGGCGTGACCCCGAGGAGCTCTGTTCCGTTCACCTGAGTGGCGGAACGCCTGGGCGGGCCTTGCCGGTGTGCCGCTCAGGCCGTTCAGGAACCTCCATGCCGACGCCGATCACGCCCGAGGCGCACAGAGCGCAGAAGAAGCCGCCCATGTATCAGCCGACTCCGCCCGCCGCCACCGACGACGACCGCTCCGCCGCAGGCGGACCAGGGCCGCAGACCGGCCTGCCACGGCACGCGGCCGGCGCCGACCGCCACGCGCCGGAGGGTCCGAGTGGCCCCTCTGCCTCCCCCGGCCAGGTCCGATACGCGCCCACGTCGCCCGAGGAAGAGGTGTATTCCGCCTGGCCGACGGGCCGAGTCGCACCCCCTGGTCCGGTGACCGCTCCAGGTCCACTCCACTTATCGGAGGCGCACCCCGACGGTCACCCTGGTTCTGCGATGCCTCCGGCCTCGGTGCCCTCGTGGGAGGCGACCCCTGATGGCCGTCCCGGGCCTGCGACGCCCTCGGTCTCACGCCCCTCGTGGGAGGCCGAGCCGGCCGATCGCCCCAGCCGGGGGAGGGCGACGGGCCCGCCAGGCGGGGGAGAGGAGGACCCGGCCGTTCTGTCCGGCTCGCCCCGTGCCCGATCGGCAGGTCGGCCGCACAACTCAGGTCCGTCGGCCGCCGAAAGGCCCGCCTCTCCGCCTCCCACGGGCCACCGCTCGGCACCACCTCAGCCCACCGGCCAGACAGGTCGCCCGCCGGCTTCACCTGGTCGTGGCAGCCCCCTTCCGCCACCCCGCCGCCCCGTCGACCTGCCGTCCACCCACACCGCCCTCATCTGCGTCGCTCTCCCGGGCCTCGTGATCTCCACGGAACAGGGGCAGTTGACCGGGCGGGGGCTGGAAGGGTTCTACCGGGCCGGTCGACGCGTGCTGTCCCGCTGCCAGGTCCGAGTGGCTGGACGCGAACCCGTCGCGGTCCAGTCGCGCATGACCACGGCCGACAGCGCCCGTTTCCTGGGAACCGTCCGGACCTCCGCGCACACGGGACCGGACCCGGACGTCGTCGTCGAGCGCGTCCGGCACGCGGACGGCACGGAGCGGATCACCCTGTACAGCGCGGCCCCACGCCCGCTGCGCCTACCGGTCGAGGTGGCCCTCGGGACGGACCTGGCCGACCTGGGGGCGATCGCGAGCGGCACCCCCGGACCCGAACTGCCCGCGAGCGTCCACGACTCCGGTCTGCGCTGGTCCTCGCCCGTCGGCAACTCGTCGATCACTGCGGACCCGCAGCCCGCCGACGCGCTGGCCTCGGCCGGGTTGCTGCGCTGGGAGTTCGTCCTGCCCCCGGGAGGCAGTACGAGCGTGGAACTGCGGGTCCGTCCGGACGGTACGGGGCCCGTGCGGGCCGTGGGCCGGGCGGCCACCAGTCCTCTCGCCCCCGCACAGGCAGCGGGCGACGATCCCCGAGTCCGGGACCTGCTCCGGACGAGCATCGAGGACCTCCAGGCGCTGCTCCTGCGGGACCCCGCACATCCCACCGACACACACCTGGCCGCCGGAGCCCCCTGGCGATGTGGCCTGGCCCCGGCCGAGGCGCTTGCCGCCGCCCGAATGCTCCTGCCACTCGGTACCCGGCTGGCCGCGGGCACCCTGCGCACCCTTGCCCGCACCCAACTCCGGGGCCCGGGAGAGCAGTCCGGCATGATCCCCGGACCCAGACGCGACGCGGGCACCCATCTCCCGCCGAGCTGCACCGGCACGGAAGCCACGCTGCTCTTCCCCGTGCTCCTCGCGGAAGCGCGCCGCTGGGGCCTTTCCGATCCCGACACGGAAGAACTGCTGCCCACGGCCGAACGTTGCCTGACCTGGCTGCGGACCACGGTGGGGGATGCCCCCTACCTGCGCGATCCCCAGCCCGCCGGACCGGTCCGCTGCGAGACACAGGCTCATGCCCATCGAGCCGCACTGCTCGGCGCCGATCTGCTGGACGCCTGCGGCAGACCGGGCGGTGCCGGGCTGCGGCAATGGGCCCAGGAACTGCGGGCCGCGTTCCGGGAGGAGTTCTGGATCGACGACCTGGGCGGTGGCCGGCCCGCGGCCGCCCGTGCTCCGGACGGGCGGCTCGTGCCACACCTGGGCGCCGCAGCCGTCCACCTTCTCGACACGGGGCTCCTGGGCGGAGGTGAGCTGGCGTCCGGGCTGCTCGCCAAGGTGCAGACCGAACAGCTGGCCCGGCTGCTCGGCGGCCCCGCCATGGACTCGGGCTGGGGGTTGCGCGGTCTGGGTGCCAAAGAGGCGGGGTACAACCCGTTCGGCCACCGCGGGGGAGCCGTGCGCACCCACGAGACGGCCGTAGCCGTCGCCGGACTCGCCGCCGCCGGCTACGAGAAGGAGGCGGCCTCTCTGCTGCGGGGCACACTCGCGGCGGCCGAAGCCTTCGGTCACCGGCTGCCGGAGATGTACGCGGGGGAGCAGCGCACCGACGGGAGCGCCCCCGTCCCGCATCCGGCGGCGTGCCGGCCCGCGGCCACGGCGGCGGCAGCGGGCGTACTGCTGCTGACCACGCTCGCGGGCATCCGCCCCGACGCCCCCGCGGGGACCGTCACCCTGCGGCCGATGCGCAGCGCACCCCTGGGCGAGATCGTTCTGACCGGACTGCGGATCGCGGGTGCCCCGTTCTCCGTACGGGTCGGGCGGCTGGGCCTCGCCATGGTCGAGGAGGCGGCCGACGGGCTGCAACTGGGCGTGTGACCTCGTACGACGTGTCGCCGCACGACGGCAGGGAGGACGGTGCAACCCGCTCGAGCCGCAGTGGACCAGCCATCGATGCGGCCCACGAAGGGAGTGTTTATCGTCAGGCAGACGACTATGATCGCCGCATGCCCTACGACCCGTCAGCCTTTCCGCCCTTCGCCGTCACCGTGGACCTGGTCGTGCTGACCGTGCGCCGCCATGCTCTGTGCGCGCTGGCGGTGCGCAGGGGCGAGCCGCCGTTCCAGGGACGCTGGGCGCTGCCGGGCGGTTTCGTACGGGCCGATGAGGATCTGTCGCAGGCCGCGGCCCGCGAGCTGGCCGAGGAGACCGGGCTGCGTGCCCACGAGCCTGCCGCTCCCGTGCAGGACAACGGCGCCCACCTGGAGCAGCTCGCGACGTACGGCGACCCCAAGCGGGACCCCCGCATGCGGGTGGTCAGCGTCGCCCACCTCGCGCTCGCCCCCGACCTCCCCGCGCCCCGCGCGGGCGGCGATGCCAGCAACGCCCGCTGGGCGCCGGTCGAGGAGTTGCTGCAACGGGGCGGTTACGGGCGGGACGGCGAACCGGTCGCGCCGCTCGCCTTCGATCACGCTCAGATCCTGGCCGACGGTGTGGAGCGCGCCCGTTCCAAGATCGAGTACTCGTCGCTGGCGACGGCGTTCTGCCCCACCGAGTTCACCGTCGGAGAGCTGCGCCGCGTCTACGAAGCGGTGTGGGGAGTGGCGCTGGACCCACGCAACTTCCACCGCAAGGTGACGGGTACGCCGGGCTTCCTCGTCCCCACCGGCGGCACCACCACCCGGCAGGGCGGACGCCCCGCCCAGCTCTTCCGGGCCGGTGGCGCCACGCTGCTCAACCCGCCGATGCTGCGCCCCGAAGTATGACGACCACTCAATCTCCTTGCTGACGCCGCGAGATGTGACTCCACCGCCGCGGTCCAGACCGGCCGACCTCGCCCGCAGCCACCGAACAAGGGTCCGGCCGGGCTGAATCTCTGCTCACGGAGCGAGCCTTGCGGTGCCCGCAAAACCGGACATAGCGCGCTATCTTGCTACGGGTGATCCAGGCCTTCGGACTGACCAGCAACCCCCGCAAGGAGCTTCCGCCCGCCGTCGACGACGTCTCCTTCGAGGCACGCGCGGGCCGCGTCACCGCGCTGCTCGGCGCTCCGGGAGCGGGCAAGACGACAGCACTCAGACTCATGCTCGAACTCCAACAAGGCCGCGGGGTCACCTACTTCAGAGGACGCCCCCTGCGCCGGATCGCCCATCCGTCGCGCGAGGTCGGCGTGCTCCTCGGCGATGTGCCCGGGCACCCCGCCCGCACGGTCCGCGGTCATCTGCGCATGCTGTGCGCCGCCGCGGGCGTCCCGGTGCGTCGCGCCGACGAAGTGCTCGAGGTCGTCGGTCTCGTCAGCCTGCGCGAGGAACGCCTCGGGACCCTCTCGCGCGGAATGGACCGTCGCCTCGGCCTGGCCTGCGCCCTGCTGTCCGACCCGCACACACTCGTCCTCGACGATCCCGTCGGCGGGCTCTCCGCCCGTGAGAGCCGCTGGCTGTACGGCATGCTGCGCGCCCACGCGCACCAGGGCGGCACGGTCCTGATCACCGCGACCGACCCCAAGGAGGCCGCCCGCACCGCGGACCGGATCGTCACGCTCGAGGAGGGCCGACTCGTCGCCGACCAGGAGGCCGCCGACTTCTCCCGCACCCGACTGCGCCCCCGGGTCGCCGTCCGGACCCCGCACGCCGCCCGTCTCGCGACCCTGCTGACCAAGGAGGCCCGCACGGCACAGCGCTCCGTCGAGGTCGTGCGCGAGGGCGGCAGCCGTCTCTCCGTGTACGGCAGCACCTGCGCCGACGTGGGCGAGACCGCGTACCGTCACGGCATCCTCGTACACCAACTCGCGGACGAGATCGGCGACATGGGTCCCGGAGCGGGAGAGGCCCCCTCGGACGCACCGCAGGCCACCCGGAACGGGCACCGGCTCGACGCGGTCCGGGAACCCGACACCGCCGCACACGGTCCGGCACCGACCACTGCGCCCGGAACAGCGGAAGCACAGCCGAAGCTGTCTGCCGACGAGCCGCGACCGGACGCGGCCGCCTTCCGTCCCGAGGCCCTGGACGGAGTCGACCGGCAGTCGTCGACTGTCGCTCACGAAGGCCACCTCGATCCGGGTGGATCGCGGGAGGTGCCGTCGCCGCTCGCAGAGGACGGTCACGCCGACCAGGGGGAGGTCGGCGAGACACAGCTCGTCGCCGAGTCCGATCACTCAGAGGCCCACGAAGCCGGCAGTGCAGGCGAAGCCGACGTCAGTGCCCAACCAGCGACCTCCGCGCATACCTCGGCCGACAGCGCGACCACCCGGCAACCCTCCGCCGGTGCCGCACCCCAACCGGCCAAGGGCGTGTCGCCTCAGCGCCCCACGCGACCCCGACCCGCTGCCGGAGTCACCACCCTCACCGCCCTCTCCGAACTCCCGCCCCCCATCTCCGTCCGCCCCGCTCCCAGCCCGCTCCGCCCGCTGCGGTACGAGTTGCGCCGGGCCACCGGTGTCGGGACCGGGTTCCTCACCGGGGCTGCCGTACTCGTGGTCTCCGCCCTGACCGCCGCACTCCTCGCCCGTGTCGGTCATACCCCGCAGCACCGCCTGCTGGCCGCATGGCCGCAGGAGCTGCCGTTGCCGCCTGCTGCTCTGGGCGCGGGGCTGCTCGGGGCGTTCGCCTTCGGCGACGAGTTCCGCCACCCCGCACTGGCGGCGGACCGCGGCACCGTGCCCCGCCGACTGGGGCTGCTCGCGGCCAAACTCGTCGTCTCCGCTGTCACCGCGCTGCTGCTGGCCTTTCTCACGGTGGGCTGCGACGCCGAAGTGCTCTATCTCCTCTACGGACGAGAGCTCGCGCGAGTTCCCGCCGACTGGCTGCCGCTGAGCGCGAGTTGGTTCGGGCTCGTGATCGGATGCGCCTGGGCCGGTGTGCTGGCCGCCGGGATCTTCCGCTCCACCACGGCCGGGCTGGCGGCGGTGGTCGCGGTACCCGTCCTGGTCGTACCCCTCGTACAAAAGGTCTTGGAGGGACCGGCTGTGCGGACGGCGGCCGGGTTTCCACTGCGGCTGCGCGAGGGGCTCTTTCTGCAGTGGCCTTTCGGTGGAGAGCGCTATCTTTTCGCCGCGGCGCGCATGATCGCCCAACCTGTGGGTGGTGCGCTGGCGTTGTCGTTGATGGCCCTGCTCTGCGCATATGTGCTCACGACCCTGCGAAGCAGGGTCCGATGACGACCGCCCGTGCCCGTCCGGTCCTGCTCTGCGCACAACTCCCCGTGGAAAGCCCATTTCTTTCCGATAAGGCGTCAATTGCGACGGGGTGAGCGATCACCCTTTCGTGTGCTTTTCACCAAAGACCTCAAGGCAGTTGAGGCCAGCGCCGACAAATGATCCGTGAGTACCCTTGCGCACACCATGATGACCGCCGCCCGCTCCGCAGACTCCGGCCTCGCCGGCCCGGGCGGACTTGACCGCTACCCCTATGCCGAGGCGCCCGCCGCCGACCGTGGGATGTCCGCCTGGGACGCCGCGGATCCCGAGCTGGGGCGCGTGGGCCGACGCTCCGCGGGCAGCCGTGGACGCGGGCTGCACGGCCAACTCGTCCAGCAGCTGGGCCAGATGATCGTCTCTGGCGACCTGGGCGCCGACCGCCCGCTGGTGCCCGAGGAGATCGGCCAGCGTTTCGAGGTCTCCCGCACCGTCGTCCGTGAGTCCCTCCGTGTCCTGGAGGCCAAGGGCCTGGTCAGTGCCCGTCCGAACGTCGGCACGCGCGTGCGTCCCGTCAGCGACTGGAACCTGCTCGACCCGGACATCATCGAGTGGCGGGCCTTCGGGCCGCAGCGTGACGACCAGCGCCGCGAGCTGAGCGAGCTGCGCTGGACCATCGAACCGCTCGCCGCGCGCCTCGCCGCCGGGCATGGACGCGACGATGTCCAGCAGCGGCTCTCCGACATGGTCGAGATCATGGGCCATGCCATGGCGCAGGGTGACGCGCTCACCTTCTCCCGCGCGGACGCCGAGTTCCACTCCTTGCTCATCCAGGTCGCGGGCAACCGCATGCTGGAGCACCTCTCGGGAATCGTCTCGGCGGCCCTTCAGGTCTCCGGCGGTCCGCTCACGGGATGTGAGCGGCCCAATGAGGCGTCGCTGGTGCAGCACGGCAGGATCGTCGACGGCCTCGCCACGGGCGACGGGACGGCGGCCGAGGCGGCCGTACGGCAACTGCTCACCATTCATCCCGAGGTCGAGCGCGTGGTGCCGGCGCCGCGCGAGCACTGACCACGCACCGCGGGCGGTACGGCCGGAGGGTGCCTCCCCCTCCTGGGCATCGTTCGGCCGGTGAACCGTCCCCCCGTCGGACCCCGCAGGATCCTTCGGAATCCTGCGGGGTCCGATGGTGTGACAGGGCAGTTTTTCCTCTGAAGGGCTCGCTGGTGACCACCTCTGTCTATGTCTGACCGTTTTTGAACGCTTACGGGGTGTGACTCGGGCCACGCAGATTGGGCGTAACGCTTGTGGAAACAACGCGATGACCTAAGAGGTGACAGCCGCGGAGGGAATACGGACGCCGTCAAAGGCGCTGTGCATCTTCCCGGCCCCCGCCCGCACCGTCGGCCCATCCCCACGGCCGGTGGTCGGTTCCTGTCCATCCCGGACGGGGCCGGAAGCCGTTTTCCAACGTTCCGAGAGGTTGTTCGTGTCGGCCAGCACATCCCGTACGCTCCCGCCGGAGATCGCCGAGTCCGTCTCTGTCATGGCTCTCATTGAGCGGGGAAAGGCTGAGGGGCAGATCGCCGGCGATGACGTGCGTCGGGCCTTCGAAGCTGACCAGATTCCGGCCACTCAGTGGAAGAACGTACTGCGCAGCCTCAACCAGATCCTCGAGGAAGAGGGTGTGACGCTGATGGTCAGTGCCGCGGAGCCCAAGCGCACCCGAAAGAGCGTCGCAGCGAAGAGTCCGGCCAAGCGCACCGCCACCAAGACGGTCGCTGCGAAGACGGTGACCACGAAGAAGGCCACCGCCACCGCCACCCCGGCTGCCCCCGCCGCCGAGGCGTCCGTCGAGGACGAGGCGCCCGTGAAGAAGGCCGCCGCCAAGAAGACGACGACCGCCAAGAAGGCGGTCGCGAAGAAGACCGTCGCCAAGAAGACGGCGGCGAAGAAGACGGCCGCCGGCAAGGACGACGCCGAGGGCGCCGAGGACGAGGTCCTCGAGGAGATCAAGCCCGGCGAAGAGGAAGAGGAGGGCGGCGAGACCAAGGGCTTCGTCCTCTCCGACGACGACGAGGACGACGCGCCTGCTCAGCAGGTCGCCGTGGCCGGTGCCACCGCCGACCCCGTCAAGGACTACCTCAAGCAGATCGGCAAGGTCCCGCTGCTCAACGCGGAGCAGGAGGTCGAACTCGCCAAGCGCATCGAGGCCGGTCTGTTCGCCGAGGACAAGCTGTCCAACGCCGACAAGCTGGCTCCGAAGCTCAAGCGTGAGCTGGAGATCATCGCCGAGGACGGCCGCCGCGCCAAGAACCACCTTCTGGAGGCCAACCTCCGTCTGGTGGTCTCCCTGGCCAAGCGCTACACCGGTCGCGGCATGCTCTTCCTGGACCTGATCCAGGAGGGCAACCTCGGTCTGATCCGCGCGGTCGAGAAGTTCGACTACACCAAGGGCTACAAGTTCTCCACGTACGCCACATGGTGGATCCGTCAGGCGATCACCCGCGCCATGGCCGACCAGGCCCGCACCATCCGTATCCCGGTGCACATGGTCGAGGTCATCAACAAGCTCGCGCGCGTGCAGCGCCAGATGCTCCAGGACCTGGGCCGCGAGCCCACCCCGGAGGAGCTGGCCAAGGAACTCGACATGACCCCCGAGAAGGTCATCGAGGTCCAGAAGTACGGCCGCGAGCCCATTTCGCTGCACACCCCGCTCGGCGAGGACGGCGACAGCGAGTTCGGTGACCTCATCGAGGACTCCGAGGCCGTTGTCCCGGCCGACGCGGTCAGCTTCACCCTGCTGCAGGAGCAGCTGCACTCGGTGCTGGACACCCTGTCCGAGCGCGAGGCCGGTGTGGTCTCGATGCGCTTCGGTCTCACCGACGGTCAGCCGAAGACCCTCGACGAGATCGGCAAGGTGTACGGCGTGACGCGTGAGCGCATCCGCCAGATCGAGTCCAAGACCATGTCGAAGCTGCGCCACCCGTCGCGTTCGCAGGTGCTGCGCGACTACCTCGACTAGGTCGCGGTCGTACGACGTCGAAGGCCCGGTTCTCCTGGTGGGAGCCGGGCCTTCGTGCTGAGCGGGTGCGCGTCGCGCCGACGTGGATCACTCTGGGTGTCCCATGACCACCCCTGAGTGAGGAGCGTGCATGCGCCGTCCCTTTGCCCGGACACTGAACGGGTCGCTGATGCTGGCGGCCGTGGCGGGTGTCATACCGCTGGTGTCCGCCGCCCCCGTGGCCGCCGACAGCGTCGTCGTCGGCGGGTTTCCCGTCGACATCTCCGAAGGGCCGTGGACCGTGGCCCTCTCCAGCCGTGACCGCTTCGGAGGTACTCGCGCGGGACAGTTCTGCGGCGGTGTCGCCGTGAGCCGGACCGTCGTGCTCACCGCCGCGCACTGTATGGGTGCGGATGTGCTGGGGGCGCCTCCGAACCGGGTGCGCGATCTCAAGGTCATCGCGGGCCGCACGGACCTGCTCTCGGACCAGGGGCAGGAGATCCCCGTCAGCGACACCTGGGTGAATCCCGGATACGACACGAGCACCAACGCCGGAGACTTCGCGGTCCTCAGACTCGCCGAGCCCCTGGCGGGCAGTTCCGTCGTCACGATGGCGTCCGCCGGTGACGCGGCTTACGAGCCGGGGACGGCTGCCGTCGTCTACGGCTGGGGTGACGCCACGGGGGGTGGCGACTACGCGCGCAGTCTGCGGGCGGCACGCGTGCATGTGCTGGCCGACGCTCTCTGTGAGCGGGCCTACCCGGGCGGCGACGACGGCACCTATGCCTCCGGCCCGATGCTGTGCGCCGGGGAGGCGGAAGGCGGTGTCGACGCCTGTCAGGGGGACAGCGGCGGGCCGCTGGTCGCCCAGGGGAAGTTGGTAGGGCTCGTGTCCTGGGGGAGCGGCTGCGGTCGCCCGGGCAGCCCAGGCGTCTATACGCGCGTGTCCGACGTCGTACGGACGCTGGGGTGGGGCAGGGGCCTGCGAGGGCCGCACGCGGCCCCCTGACGGCGCCTGAGGGTCATTGCCGGATACGGCGCGGGCGGCCGCCCCTGCTTCCAGGGGCGGCCGCCCGTGTGCCGGCCTGTGCCGACGCTGGCTCGTCGTGGACGCGAGGTGTCAGCGCTCTTCTTCGTTGGAGGATGCCGGAACGGTCGTCAGCCGCTCCGTCTCGTCCTGTATCTCAGCGGCGATCTTCTTGAGTTCCGGCTCGAACTTGCGGCCATGGTGGGCGCAGAAGAGCAGTTCACCGCCACTGAGCAGGACGACGCGCAGGTATGCCTGGGCGCCGCAGCGGTCGCAGCGATCGGCGGCCGTCAACGGGCTCGCGGGGGTCAGAACAGTAGTCACGTCGCCTCTTCTCTAGCTCGACGAGCTGTCGTACCAGGGTCAACATCCAACCAGCCCCAAAACGTTCCCGCTCTGGGTCTCTCCTCGAAAAAAATCTTCGAGTCCGGCTGTCTGCTGCCGGTTGGCGGCGAATGTGCCGTATTGCGTGTCTATGTGTCTTACGGGTTCGCTCTTGCTGTCAAGGTCCATCCTCCCGGCTGGGTTGCCGGTTGTTCATGAGGACGTGCCCGGAGCCTAAATGGTTCATGCCTCGAAGGGAACGTGATATGTACTTCACTCAATCGAGGGATCGAACACCTATGCGACCCTGGACTATCGTGAGTTTGGGACGAGGGTGGCGTTACAACGGCTCTACCAGGCCTCGGTACCCTCTTGGCGGCGACCGAAGCCGCGCCCTTACCCACAAGGGCCACATCTGAAATTCAGCGAGGAGCGAACCGCGTGACCGCCGAGACGTCCGTGCCGTCCACAGCGCTGCTGGCAGGAGCAGACCGGGACGGTTCCAACTACACCGCGCGGCACCTCCTCGTCCTCGAGGGGCTCGAGGCCGTGCGCAAGCGCCCGGGTATGTACATCGGCTCGACCGACAGTCGAGGCCTGATGCACTGCCTCTGGGAGATCATCGACAACTCCGTGGACGAGGCCCTCGGGGGCTACTGCGACCACATCGAGGTCATCCTGCACGATGACGCCTCGGTGGAGGTCCGGGACAACGGCCGGGGCATCCCGGTCGATGTCGAGCCCAAGACCGGCCTGTCCGGCGTCGAGGTCGTCATGACGAAGCTGCACGCCGGCGGCAAGTTCGGCGGAGGGTCGTACGCGGCCTCCGGCGGCCTGCACGGCGTCGGTGCCTCCGTGGTGAACGCCCTGTCCGCCCGGCTGGACGTCGAGGTGGACCGCGCCGGCAACACGCACGCGATCAGCTTCCGACGCGGCGTCCCCGGCTCCTTCGCCGCGATCGGTCCCGACGCCAAGTTCGAGACGGGCGGCCTGCGCAAGACCAAGCGGGTCCCCAAGACCCGTACCGGCACGCGCGTGCGCTACTGGGCCGACCGGCAGATCTTCCTCAAGGACGCCAAGCTGTCCTTGGAGAACCTCCACCAGCGCGCCCGTCAGACCGCGTTCCTGGTGCCGGGGCTGACCATCGTCGTCCGTGACGAGTTCGGTCTCGGCGAGGGCGGCAGCAAGGGAGAGGAGTCCTTCCGCTTCGACGGCGGCATCAGCGAGTTCTGCGAGTACCTCGCCACCGACAAGGCGGTCTGCGACGTCCTCCGTTTCTCCGGCCAGGGCACCTTCAAGGAGACGGTGCCGGTCCTGGACGAGCATGGACAGATGACGCCCACCCAGGTCACCCGGGAGCTCGACGTCGATGTCGCCATGCGCTGGGGCACGGGCTACGACACGACCCTGAAGTCGTTCGTCAACATCATCGCGACCCCCAAGGGCGGCACCCACGTCGCGGGCTTCGAGACCGCCGTGGCCGGCACCATGAACGAGGTGCTGCGCGCCAAGAAACTGCTCCGTGTCGCCGAGGACGACATCGTCAAGGACGACGCCCTGGAGGGCCTCACGGCGGTGGTGACGGTGCGACTGGCCGAACCGCAGTTCGAGGGGCAGACGAAGGAGGTCCTCGGTACCTCGGCGGCCCGCCGCATCGTGAACACCGTGATCGCCAAGGAGCTCAAGGCGTTCCTGACGTCCACGAAGCGGGACGCGGCGGCGCAGGCCCGGGTCGTCATGGAGAAGGCGGTCGCTGCCGCACGCACGCGTATCGCGGCCCGCCAGCACAAGGACGCGCAGCGCCGGAAGACGGCCCTGGAGTCCTCGTCGCTGCCCGCCAAGCTCGCCGACTGCCGCAGTGACGACGTCGACCGCAGCGAGCTGTTCATCGTCGAGGGCGACTCCGCGCTCGGTACGGCGAAGCTGGCCCGGAACTCGGAGTTCCAGGCGCTGCTGCCGATCCGCGGCAAGATCCTCAACGTCCAGAAGTCGTCCGTGACCGACATGCTCAAGAACGCCGAGTGCGGCGCGATCATCCAGGTCATAGGGGCGGGGTCGGGCCGGACCTTCGACATCGACGCGGCCCGCTACGGCAAGATCATCATGATGACCGACGCCGATGTGGACGGCTCCCACATCCGGACCCTGCTGCTGACGCTGTTCCAGCGCTACATGCGGCCGATGATCGAGGCCGGCCGGGTGTTCGCGGCGGTGCCGCCGCTGCATCGCGTCGAGCTCGTCCAGCCGAAGAAGGGGCAGGACAAGTACGTCTACACGTACTCGGACCGAGAGCTGCGCGACAAGCTCATGGAGTTCCAGACGAAGGGCGTCCGGTACAAGGACTCCATCCAGCGGTACAAGGGCCTCGGTGAGATGGACGCCGACCAGCTGGCCGAGACGACCATGGACCCCCGCCACCGCACGCTGCGACGCATCACCTTCTCCGACCTGGAGGCCGCCGAGCAGGTCTTCGACCTCCTGATGGGCAACGATGTGGCGCCGCGCAAGGAGTTCATCTCCAACTCGGCGGCGACGCTGGACCGGTCGCGCATCGACGCGTAACGCCGCGCTGGGCTTGGGCCGGGAACCCGGACCGGCGATGCCGGAGTGGGGCCCGGCCGGGCTTGGCGGGGCCGGGCTTGGCGGGGCCGGGCTTGGTGGGCCGGTCCGGTGAGCGCGGCTGCGCCGGGAGTGGTCGCCGGTCGTCTCGGGCCGGTGAAGTCGCCGGGCTCGGCCCGGGGTGCGTCTGAGGCGCGCCTCCGGTTCACCTCGAGGCGCACGAACGCTCCCGGCGGGGCGCGACGCGGTGAGACCGGTCGGTGTCGGCCGGCGTAGGGCCGCCCCGCCCACGACCGACTGGCGGCAGCGTCTCTCCACCCGTGGGTGGACGCCGCCGCACTCGCGGATCCACCCACGATCCACCCCTGCTCCGATCTCCTGACCTGCGAATTTCCGTAGCTTCGAAGGCGTCGGCAGCACTCGCTGTCGGCACGGCCCTTCTTCGCTCACGGAGGCTCCGATGTCCGGGCTGGTCGACGCGTTTCTGATCGTGGCCGTGGTCGCCCTGGTGATCGCGCGCCAGTTCCGCGCGCAGCGGATCGACGCGGGACGGCGCTGGTGGCTGCTGCCCGTCGTCCTGGGCGTCGTGGCGCTGCGCGAGCCCGGCATCGTCGATGCCCGACACCACACGGCGTCGGTCGTCCTGCTCAGCGCCGAGCTGCTCATCGGTCTGGCCACCGGAGCCGCCTGGGCCTGGACCACCCGCATATGGACGGAGCCGGACGGAGCCGTGTGGAGCAGGAGCACCAAGGCGAGCGGCATGGTCTGGTTCGTCGGCATAGCCCTCCGCGCCGGCCTCTACGCCCTCGGTGCCGCCCTGGGTGTCCACCAGGAGTCGTCCGCCCTGCTCCTCGCCCTGGCAGCCACACTGCTCGTCCGCTCCGGGATCCTCGCCCTGAGGGCCGGGTCCCCGCACACGGCTCCCGCACAGGGCGCGGCGTACGGTGACGGCATGCCCCGGCCCGCACGGAAGGAGCGTGTGTGACGGAGAACGCCTGGACACGCTGGCCTTCGCGGGAGGCGCTGGGCCGTGACGGCGCCGCGCGGTCCCGGCGGCTGATCGGCTGGGTCGTGCGGCTGTTGGTGATCGGCATGCTGCTGTGGGGTGCCTACGACAGCACGCACGTCCATGGGTGGGGCGTGGCCGGGGCCGTCGCGGGAGTGCTGCTGACCGCCTTCGTCGCCTGGGCGTTCTGGCGCGCCACGCTCGCGCACCGGCTCCTGCCGTCGATGGCGCTCATCGCCGTGCTCGTGGGGATCGCGGTCGTGGGGCAGGCCGCCGACTTCACCACGGTGGCTCTCGTCATCTGGTGCGGCTGTGCCATCAGCGCCCTGGAGCGGCTCCCCCTCGCCGCCGCGCTGCCCGTGACGGCGGTCTCCCTCGGAGCCTTCGCCGTGATGAACGACGACGCGTGGCTGACGACCGCGGTGACGGCGGCCGGGCTGGCGCTCGCCGGCTACACCCTGCGCCTCGACGCCGAAGCCCGTGGCAACGCCCAGCGGCTGCTGGCGCAGGAGCGGGCCGCGCGGGAGGCGGAGGCGGAGTCGGCGGCCCTCGCGGAGCGGGCCCGCATCGCACGGGAGATCCATGACGTGCTGGCGCACAGCCTCTCGGCGCAGCTCGTGCACCTGGAGGCCGCGCGGCTCCTGATCGAGCGGGGCGCCGACCGGGAGCAGATCCTCGAGCGGGTCGTGGCGGCACGGGGGATGGCGCGGGACGGGCTCGCCGAGACCCGGCAGGCTCTCTCGGCGCTGCGCGGTGATCTCACGCCGTTGGAGGACTTCCTGGCCCAGCTGGTGGAGACGACCGCCGATGCCGAGGTCACCATTACGGGTGAGCGCAGGGGACTGCCGGCCGAAGCCTCGCAGGCTGTCCGCAGGGTGGCCCAGGAGGCGCTGACCAATGTCCGCAAGCACGCTCCGGGCGCCAAGGTGCGGCTGAGACTGGACTACGGCGAACACCAAGTGACCCTGGGCGTACGGGACTCGGGGGGATCGCCGGGCGAACTCACCGCTGCGGGGGCCGGGTACGGTCTGCTGGGCATGCGGGAGCGTGCCGAGCTGCTCGGCGGGTCGCTGGAGGCCGGGCCGGACGAGGAGGGGTTCGTGGTGACGCTGAAGGTGCCCGTATGACGCAGGAGGTCCAGGGCAGGACCGCGCGGGTGGTGGTCGCTGACGACCAGACCGTCGTCCGGGAGGGCATCGTGATGCTGCTCGGGTTGCTGCCCGGTGTCGAGGTCGTCGGCGCGGCGGGCGACGGGGACGAGGCGGTGCGGCTCGTGGCCGAACTCGCCCCGGACGTGGTGCTGATGGACCTGCGCATGCCCCGCTGCGACGGCGTGGAGGCGACCCGGCGGATCCGGACCGAGCACCCTGGCACCCAGGTGGTGGTGCTCACCACGTACGCGGACGACGAGTCGCTGTTCCCGGCGCTGCGAGCCGGGGCGCGCGGTTATCTGACGAAGGACGCGGGTGGGGACGAGATCGTCAGGGCGGTGCACAGTGTGCTGTCCGGGGACGCCGGGTTGTCGCCGAGCATCCAGCGGCGGTTGCTGGAGCGGTTGTCGGACCCCGAGCAGCAGTCGGCCGAGCCGGTGGAGGCGCCGGACGGGCTCACGGGACGGGAGACCGAGGTGCTGGTGCTGATCGCCGATGGGCTCAGCAACCAGGAGATCGCCAGAAGGCTGCATGTCTCCACCGCGACCGTGAAGACGCACATCAACAACCTGTTCGCCAAGACGGGGCTCAAGGACCGGGCGCAGGCGGTGCGTTACGCGTACGCGAAGGGACTTGTGCGGCCTCCGGCGGGTTGAGTCACCTGATGGGGTGAAGCCCGAGGGGAAGAAGAGTCGGGGATCTTCCCGTTCTGTCCATCCTTGGGCATGCAGTCAAGCAACGGTCGTCCCCGCGGCGTCGGGGGTGGTCCCGAAAGTGCGGCCGAACACCACGGCGGTCACGACCCGGCACTCGCCGAGGCGCCCGAAGCCGTGAGGTACGAGGACCCCTGGTACGACGCGCTCGCCTCCGGCTGGGGTGAGTTGGGCGGTGCCGGTGCGCCGGTGCCGTTGCCCGTTGCTCAGGCCGGGCGGGCGCAGCGGGAGGAGGCGGCGGCTGCGGACGTGTACCTCCAGGTGCAGCGCAGTGCGGCCTTCCAGGAGGTGCGCGGCCGGTACCGGAGGTTCGTCGTGCCGGCGTGCGTCGTGTTCTTCGGCTGGTACGTGGGGTACGTCGTGACCGCGACGACCGCGCCCGGGTTGATGGCACGGCCGGTGGCGGGTGCGGTGAACGTGGCGATGGTCGCCGGACTGGGGCAGTTCCTCACCACCTTCCTGTTCACGTGGGCGTACGCACGGCACGCGCGGTTGCGCAGGGATCGGGCGGCGCTGGAGCTGCGGTGGGACACCCAGGAGCTGACGCGGGGCATCCGGGGCGGTGCTTCGTGACGGGCAACCATCAGACACTGGCGTTACTGCTGTTCAGCGCGTTCGTCGCGGTCACGCTGGCGATCACGACGTGGGTGAGCCGCAACCGGCACGGTTCGGCGGAGGAGTTCTACGCGGGGGGTCGCCTCTTCTCGCCGATGGAGAATGGTTTTGCCATCGCGGGTGACTACATGTCGGCGGCATCGTTCCTGGGCATCTCCGGGCTCATCGCGCTCTTCGGGTACGACGGGATGCTGTACTCGGTGGGCTTTCTCGTGGCGTGGCTGGTGGTGCTGTTCCTGGTCGCCGAACTGGTGCGCAACTGCGGGCGGTTCACGCTGGCAGACGTGGTGGCGGCGCGGATGCGTGAGCGGCCGGTGCGGATTGCGGCGGGAACGTCCTCGGTCACGGTGTCCGTTCTGTATCTGGTGGCTCAGATGGTGGGCGCGGGGAGCCTGGTCGCGCTGCTGCTCGGCGGTACCAGTGAGGCGGCGCAGACCTGGACGGTCATCGGGGTGGGCGCGCTCATGGTGATCTATGTGTCGCTGGGAGGGATGCGGGCCACCACATGGATCCAGATCGTGAAGGCGGTCCTGCTCCTCAGCGGCACGATCGTCCTGACCGTGCTCGTTCTGGTGCGCTTCCACGGAAATTTCGACCAGCTGCTGCTCACCGCGGCCGAACGCAGCGGGCACGGCGAGAAGTTCCTGGCGCCCGGGCTCAAGTACGGTGAGGACTGGACCGCGCGCTTCGACTTCATGAGCCTCGGACTGGCGCTGGTGCTGGGGACGGCGGGGCTGCCGCACATCCTCTCGCGTTTCTACACCGTGCCCACGGCGCGGGCGGCACGCCGTTCGGTGGTCTGGTCGATCGGGCTCATCGGCGGCTTCTATCTGATGACGATCGTCCTCGGTTTCGGGGCGGCCGCGATCGTGGGCCCGGAAGCGGTGCGCGGGTCCAACGCGGCCGGGAACACGGCCGTGCCCCTGTTGGCCCTCGACCTGGGCGGAGGCGAGAACTCCACAGGCGGAACGGTTCTGTTCGCGATCGTCGCCGCCATCGCCTTCGCCACGATCCTCGCGGTCGTCGCCGGCATCACCCTCGCCTCCTCCGCGTCGGTGGCCCACGATTTGTACGCGTCGCTGCGGCGACGGAACGCGAAGCCCCGCAGCGAGGTCGCCGTGGCGCGCCTCGCCGCCGTCGGTATCGGCGTGGTGGCGATCGGGCTCGGCCTCCTGGCCCGCGACCTCAACGTCGCCTTCCTGGTGGGTCTCGCCTTCGCGGTCGCCGCGTCGGCCAACCTGCCGGTGCTGCTCTACTCGCTGTTCTGGCGCGGCTTCACCACCCGGGGCGCGGTGTGGGCGGTGTACGGCGGGCTGATTCCGGCCGTCGTCCTCGTGCTGCTGTCGCCGGTGGTGTCGGGAAGCCCCGCGTCCCTGTTCCCGGGTGTCGACTTCCAGTACTTCCCGTTGCAGAACCCCGGCCTCGTCTCGATCCCGCTGGGCTTCCTCGCCGGGTGGCTCGGCACGGTCACCTCCGCGGAGGTGGCGGACGAGGCCAAGCACGCGGAGACCGAGGTGCGGTCGCTCACGGGGGCGGGAGCCGCCTAGGCCGTCGAGACGAGGACGGGGTGCCATCCGTAAGAGGGGAGGGCACGGTTCCCTTCCCCCGCCCCCACGGGCCGTGCCCTCTCAGGCGCGGGTCGCCCACACGTAACGGTGTTCCGGGCGGCCCGCGTCGCCGTATTTCAGGGTGAGGCGGGCACGTCCTGTGCGTTCCAGGAGCTTCAGATAGCGCTGAGCGGTCTGGCGGCTCACTCCGGTCCGTTCGGCGATCTCCTGGGCCGACAGGGGGCCTTCGGCGTTCATCAGGGACTGGCGTACGAGCTCCGCGGTCGTGGGGGAGTGGCCTTTGGGCAGGTCCGGCTCCGAGGGTGCGGACAGGGCACCGAAGATGCGGTCCACCTCGGCCTGCTCCGCCTCGCCGCCGCCGTCGAGGGTGCGGCGCAGCTCCGCGTACGCCTCCAGCTTGGCGCGCAGGCCCGCGAAGGCGAACGGCTTGACCAGGTACTGCAGCGCACCTTGCCGCATCGCCGCCTGCACGGTGGTGATGTCGCGGGCCGCCGTCACCATGATCACGTCGGTCTGGTGGCCGCGGCGGCGCATCTCCTGGACGACCGACAGACCCGTCTCGTCGGGCAGGTAGTGGTCCATGAGGACCAGGTCGAGCCGGGGCAGCAGCTCCACCTGGCGCAGCGCCTCCGCCGCGCTGTGCGCCTCGCCCGCCACATGGAAGCCCGGCACCTTCTCGACATAGGCGGCGTTGACCCGCGCGACACGCGTGTCGTCGTCCACGACAAGGACCTCGATCATCACGACTCCTCCTCGACGACTGCGGGTACGGTGAGCGCCGGTTCCAGGCCGGGGCCCGCCAGGGCCTCCGGCAGGACGACGGTGAACTCCGCGCCCCCGCCGTCGGCCTCGGTCACGGTCGCGCTGCCGCCCTGGCGTTCGGCCAGCCTGCGCACCAGGGAGAGCCCGATGCCGCGCTTGCCGTGGGCCGGCGGCTTCTTCGTGGACCAGCCTTCGGTGAAGACCAGTTCACGCTGTTCCGCGGGGATCCCGGGCCCCGTGTCACGCACCCTGAGAACGGCCGTACGTCCCTCGGCGCGCAACTCGACCTCCACGCGCGCGTGCGGTGTGCCCGCGACGGCGTCCAGCGCGTTGTCCACCAGGTTGCCGACGACCGTGACGATGCCCCGGGGATCGATCAGCCGATCGGGAAGCCAGGTCCGGTCCGAGATCCACAGCGCGACCGCGCGCTCCGCCGCGACGGTCGCCTTGCCGACCAGCAGGGCCGCGAGCAGCGGGTCCCTGATCTTCTCCGTGACCTGCTCCGCGGTGGCGCGATGGTCGCCGACCACCTCTCCGACGAACTCCACGGCGTCGTCGTACATCTCCAGTTCGAGCAGCCCGAGGACCGTGTGCATCCGATTGGCGTGCTCGTGGTCCTGGGCCCGCAGGGCGTCGATGAGACCACGCGTCGAGTCGAGCTCCCGGCCCAGCTGCTCCAGCTCGGTGCGGTCGCGCAGGGTGGCGACGGCGCCGCCGTCGTCGGTGGGCATGCGGTTGGCGATCAGGACCCGCTGGCCACGCACCGTGAGCAGGTCGGTGCCGGTCACCCGGCCGGCCAGTACGTCGGTCGTACGGCCCTCGCCGAGCGCCTCGTCCAGGGAGCGGCCGACGGCCTCGTCGCCGATGCCCAGCAGACGCCGCGCCTCGTCGTTGAGGAGGCGGATGCGGCCGCCGCGATCCAGCGCGACGACGCCCTCCCTGATGCCGTGCAGCATCGCCTCGCGCTCCGCGAGCAGCGCCGAGATGTCGGAGAAGGCCAGGTCACGGGTCTGCCGCTGGACCCGCCGGGAGATGAGCCAGGCGGCGAGCGCGCCGACGGCCAGGGCACCGCCCGCGTAGGCGAGCAGCCCCGGGATCGCGTGGATCAGCCGGGCCCGCACGCTGTCGTACGCGATGCCCACCGAGACCGCGCCGATGATGTCGCCGTCGCTGTCGCGCAACGGCACCTTGCCGCGGGCCGAGCGGCCCAGGGTGCCGTCGTCGATCTCCATGACCTGCTCGCCGGCCAGCGCCCGCGCGGGGTCGGTGGAGACGATCCCGCCGATCTGCCGCGGGTCGGTGTGCGACCAGCGCACGCCCCTCGTGTTCATGATCACGACGTACTCGGCCTGGGTGGCCCTCCGGATCCGCTCGGCCTCCACCTGCACCGGGCCGTCGACCGAGGGCGAGGTGCTCTGCAGGTCCTTCGCGATCTGCGGCTGCTCGGCGGTCGTCTGTGCGATCGCGAGGGCCCGGCGCATCGCCTGGTCGTCCAGCTGGTCGCTCAGCGGCGCGAGGAAGAGCCCGGTCGCGAGCACCGTGACCCCGGCGGCGATCGCGAGCTGCATCAGCAGCAGCTGCGAGAACATCCGCCGCGGCAGACCGAGGCGGAGGCGTCGTGCGGGGGGAGTGGGGCTCATACCCATGACGGTACGCGGACGGGTACGAGCTGCTGTAGGGGTGTGGCGTGGATCTCTTGATCAACACATGAAGGCCGTACGACCCTCATCGCACGGAGTCGTACGCCCAGGTCAGCTCGCCAGCGCTGTCGACGGTGCCAGCTCGCGCACCGCCACCACGTCCATCCGCGCGGGCGAGCCCAGCACCGACGTCCCGCAGCTCTCCGCGCGGGGCGGCAGGGACGCGCTCTGGGCCACGGCGACCCGCCAGTGGCGCCCGTCGACATGCGCGACGGTCACCTCCCAGCGGGGAGCCGCGCCGTCCATCCGTACGACGGTCAGCGCGTCCGCCGTGTACTCGCCCGCCGCCGCGCGCACCGCCAGCTCCGCCGCCTGGCCGGGCCGCTCCCAGGCCGAGCCTCCGCGGCAGCCCTCCACGACGATCCGTCCGTCCTGGACGCTGTGCAGGATCTCCTTGACGGCATGGGCCCCTACCCGGCCGTACGCGTAGCCGTACGGCAGGACGAGCAGCGTCGGCGAGAAGCGATGTCCACCCAGATGGGTGACCTCCCAGACCCCGTCGACCCCGGAGGCGGACAGCTCGGCGGCCAGGGGCCGGCCGAGGAGTGCGCAGCAGCGGTCGCGCTTGCCGTTGGTGCAGACGAGCGCGAGCGGGTCACCTGTGTGGGGCCGCCCGTCGAGCGCCGAGCCGAAGCTGTCGTGGTCACCGGCGCCCAGCGCGGCGAAGTCGAGATCGAGCAGGCGCCGCGGGTCGTGGACCTCGGCGCTGTGCAGCCAGACGTTGCCGGGAGCCGTGTGGGACGCGTACACCCGGCGTACGGACGGTGTGCCGCAGTCCGCGTGCCGCCCGGGGCGGCGGATGAGCGCGATCCGCACGCCCGTGCCCTTCGCCGCCCGTTCCAGGGCTCGGCCCAGGGCGGGGTCCAGATGGCTCGAGGTGAGCGCATGCGCGCCCCACGGACCGGGCTGTTCGAGGAGCAGCCAGGTCTTCGCGGTCGCCGCGGTCCCGGAAATGGGCTCGTCGAGGTCGCGGGAGACGGATGCACACGTACTCACAGAGGTGAGCCTAACCTGACTTGGCTCGGGGCGACTTCCGGCGGTGCCGGTGTCCCGCTACGGCAGCGCTTGAGGCGGCTTGGTGCCCACGTAGAGACCGCTCGGCCGCATGCGCAGCGGGCGCTCCCCGTACTCCTCCAGGGTGTGGGCGATCCAGCCCGCCGTACGGGCGACAGCGAAGATTGTCTCGCCTGCCGTGGCGGGCATCCCGGAGGAGGCGGTGAGCACGGCGAGGGCGAGGTCCACGTTGGCGTGCAGCGGGGTGTGGCGGGCGGTGGTGGCCACCACGTCGCGGGCCGCGGCGAGGGCGGGTGCCGCGCGAGGGATCTCCTCCAGGAGGCCGAACAGGGCACGCGCGCGTGGGTCCTCGCCCGGGTAGAGCCGGTGGCCCAGTCCCGGGATGCGGCGTCCGGCCCGCAGCTCGTCCGCGATCACGGGGCCCGCGTCGCCGCGGTCGAGCACGTCCAGCAGCAGGCGGTGGGCGAGCCCGCTGGCCGCGCCGTGCAGCGGGCCCTCGAGCACGCCGAGCCCGGCGGAGACGGCCGCGTAGGCGTGTGCGCGGGCCGAGGCGGCGACCCGCACGGCGAGGGTGGAGGCGGCCAGGTCGTGGTCGACGAGCAGGCCCAGAGCGGTGTCCAGGGCACGCAGGGACGCCTCGTCGGGCTTGCGCGCGCTGAGCCGCGCCCACAGGCGCTCGGCCAGCGAGCCCTCGTCGCGGTGACCGATCCGCACCGGTGGCAGGGCGGCGACGAGGGTGGGGATGAGGATGCGCGCGGTGCCCAGTACGGCGCTCTCGGACAGGTCGAAGCGCAGCGGGTCCGCGGTCGCGGCGGCGATCGCCGCGACCCGCAACCGGTCGGTGGGCGAGGTGTGTTCGGGCAGCGCGTCGACGGCGCGTCGGGCGACGGAGACGGAGGTGTCGGGGGCCGTGAACGTCGTGCCGGGAAGCATCCGCCCCGTCCACAGCCACTCGGCGATCTCCTCGTAGGAATGGCGCGCGGCCAGTTCGGTCGCGTCGACGCCCCGGAAGTAGTACCGGTCCGTGTCGATGAGCGTGATGCGGGTCCGCACGGACAGCTCGCCGCCGGAGCCCGGACTCCCGCCGCTGTCCCGCCTGTTGCGCCGGGCGAGCGCCTGCACCTCCTTGGCGTCGAAGGTGCTGCCGCGGCCGCCGGACACCCGTCGGCTGCCGAGCTGACCGCGGCTCACATAGGCGTAGACGGTCTCGGGCTTCACGCCGAGCAGCTCGGCGGCCTCCTTGGTGGTCAGCCGCCGTCCCTCGAGGTCGGGAACGGGTTCGTGATCGCTCATGAGGTCACCGTATCGGCGCTGAGTGAATGTTGATTCAGTCAATAGTGACGACGGGTGAGTCATCCATGCACAGTCGAATCCATTCCAGGGGGAGACATGTCAGGCCATCGTCGGTACCGCCACCGGCGCTTCAGGCCCCACGTACCGCGCCGCCGGACGGATGATCTTCGAGTCCTCTGCCTGTTCCAGGATGTTCGCTCCCCAGCCGACCACGCGCGCCGCCGCGAACGTCGGGGTGAACATCTGCCGCGGCAGGCCGCACAGTTCCATGACCACGCCCGCGTAGAACTCGACGTTGGTGTGGAGTTCGCGGCCGGGCTTGAGCTCCGCCAGGATCGCCTCCACGCGCTGTTCGACCTCGGTCGCGAAGTCGACCAGCGGGCCGCCGAACTGTTCCGCGATGCCACGCAGCATGCGGGAACGGGGATCCTCGGTGCGGTAGACAGGGTGGCCGAAGCCCATGATGCGGTCCCCGGCAAGGACGTGTTGCCGGATCCACGGGTCGATACGGTCCCGGCTGCCGATCGCGTCCAGCGTGTCCAGCGCGCGGCTCGGAGCGCCGCCGTGGAGGGGGCCGGAGAGTGCCCCCACCGCGCCGGCCAGGGCGGCCGCCACGTCCGCCCCGGTCGATGCGATCACTCTCGCCGTGAACGTTGATGCGTTGAATCCATGGTCAATGGTCGAGATCAAGTACTGCTCGATCGCCCTCGCCCGGTCCGCGTCCGGTTCCGAACCGGTCAGCATGTAGAGGTAGTTCGCGGCGTACGGCAGATCCGCCCGCGGTTCCACCGGTTCGAGGCCCTGCCCGAGCCGGTACAGCGCCGTCAGCAGCGTGGGTACGGCCGCCGCGGCCGCGATGGTGTCCGCGCGCCGCTGGTCGGTGTCGATGTCGTACACCGGCCGGAACCCCTTGGAGGCCCCGAACAGGGACAGTGCGGTCCGTAGACCGGCGAGCGGGCCGGATGCGCCGCTCGCCGCGGCGAGGGCGGGCAGTACGGCGCGCACGTCCTCGGGCAGGCGGCGGAGTTCCGCTGTCTGCGCCGTGAACGCGGACAGTTGCGCAGCGTCCGGCAGGTCGCCGCCGTGGACCATCAAGTACCAGACGTCCTCGAAGCCGCGGGTCCGCGCGAGGTCGACTGCCGAGTACTGGCGATAGTGATAGAAGCCCTCCAGCCCTCTGACGTCCCCGAGTGCGGTGTCGGTGACGACGACACCCGCGAGGCCTCGCGGCACGTTGACGGTGGCGGACGCGGTCTGGTTGATCGGCATGTTCCCTCCTTGAACTTGATTCGACTGTCCATGCTTGACTGATTCTCTGTCAATATTGATTGAATCAATATACGGAGGGATGTCGGGCGACGGTTGTGCGATCATGGCATGGTAGTTGATGTAGCAACTAGATCCCTGGGAGGTGATCTCGGTGAGCAACGTGGAAGCCGAGTCGGCAGTGATGAGATGCGGGGCGCCGGTCGACGACGTACGGCCGGCCGGGGCGCCCCGGGTCGACGTGCTCTCCGCGCGGGACGTGCCCCTGGGGGGACCCCGGTCGATGACGGTGCGGCGGACGCTGCCGCAGCGGGACCGGACGCTGATCGGAGCCTGGTGCTTCGCCGACCATTACGGCCCCGACCAGGTCGCCGACAGCGGTGGCATGGCGCTGCCGCCGCACCCGCACACCGGGCTGCAGACGGTGACCTGGCTGTTCGGCGGGGAGGTCGAGCACCGCGACACGCTCGGCACCCACGCCGTGGTGCGCCCCGGCGAGATCAACCTCATGACCGGCGGATACGGCATCGCCCACTCGGAGGTCTCCACCCCGCGCACGACCGTCGTCCATGGCGTGCAGCTGTGGGTGGCGCTGCCGGAGGAGCACCGGAACGCCGACCGGGACTTCCAGCACCACGCGCCCGAGCCGGTGCGGATCCAAGGGGCCGAGATCAGGGTCTTTCTCGGCTCGCTCGCGGGTGAAGTCTCACCGGTGCGGACGTTCACGCCGCTGCTCGGCGCCGAGATCGTCCTCGAACCGGGTATGACGATCACCCTCTCCGTGGACGCCGAGTTCGAGCACGGTGTTCTCGTGGACAGCGGGGACGTCCGTGTGGCCGACACCCTGCTGCACCGGGCGGAGCTGGGCTATGTCCCGCCGGGCGCCGACGCGTTGACGCTGACGAACGAGTCGGACGCTCCGGCGCGGGCCATTCTGCTCGGCGGCACCCCGTTCGAGGAGGAGATCGTCATGTGGTGGAACTTCATCGGCCGCACCCACGAGGACATCGCCAAGGCCCGCGAGGACTGGGAGACCTCCTCCGAACGCTTCGGCACCATCGAGAGCTTTCCCGGTGGCCGCCTTCCCGCGCCCGCCCTGCCCAACGCCACGATCAGGCCGCGCCGCAACCCTCCGCGTCGCTGACCTCCCTCGGAAAGGTCCACTCATGAGCCAGCCTTCTGCCGACCCGGTCGTCGAGCGCGCGGACGCACACCATCGGTACGAGATCGTGGTCGACGGCAAGCGTGCCGGTCTGACCGAGTACCGCGACCACGGTGAGCAGCGCGTCTTCTTCCACACGGAGGTCGACGACGCCTACGCCGGACAAGGCCTGGCCGCGCAACTGGTGCGCCAGGCGCTCACCGACACGCGCGCCTCCGGCAAGCGGATCGTGCCGGTCTGCCCGTACGTGGCCAAGTTCCTGAAGAGGCATGACGAGTTCGCCGACATCGCCGACCCGGTGACTCCCGAGATCCTGCGGTGGCTGGAGGCTCACCTGGACTGACCGGTCGTCGTTGGCCGACCCCTGCCGAGGTTGATGTGTCATCAGAGTCGATGGGGCATGGATGACACATCAATCAAGCGGAGGTGAAGCCGATGCGGCTGAGGCGTTCCGATGCCTACGACGGCTCAGGCGCCGGTTCCGCGAGGGCGGCCCGTGCGGCGGCGACGGCCCGTCCGCGCTCCGACTCGGGGAAGCGGTCGAGCATCGCGCGCAGCTCCTCGGTGTCCGAAGGCGAGATCAGACATGGCTGGATTCCTTCGTGAGTAGGTGTTGTGCGTCAGGGGTGGCTGCGCGGCGCCAACGGTTGACGTGTCAAGGGTGGTCCGCTCTAATTGATGTGTCAACTAAATGGTGGTGAAGCGATAGAAGGGTCAACAAAATCGGAATGGGTAGGCGCCGGACGACACGGCGTACAGCTCACGAGGAGAAGCCCGGCGATGCGAAACGTGACCGTAGCCCAGCAGATGGTGGACATCCTGCGCCAGGCGGGCGTGGAGCGGATCTACGGAGTGGTGGGCGACAGTCTGAACCCCGTGGTCGACGCGGTGCGGCGCACCGACGGCATCGAGTGGGTGCACGTACGCAACGAGGAGGCCGCCGCGTTCGCCGCGTCGGCGGAGGCACAGCTGACCGGCAAGCTCGCGGTGTGCGCGGGAAGCTGCGGCCCCGGCAACACTCATCTGATCCAGGGCCTGTACGACGCGCACCGCTCCGGCGCGCCCGTGCTGGCGATCGCCTCGCACATCCCCTCGCACCAGATCGGCACCGGCTTCTTCCAGGAGACGCACCCCGAGCGCGTGTTCACCGACTGCAGCGACTACTGCGAGATGATCAGCACCCCCGAGCAGATGCCCCGCGTCCTGCGAATCGCCCTGCAGCGCGCCCTCGGGCACAGCGCGGTCTCGGTGCTCGTCGTCCCGGGCGATGTCACCCACGCCCAGGCGACCCAACCGACCGGGAGCAGTGACCTGGTCGCCGAACGCGGCCGGGTGATCCCGCCGGACACGCAGGTGCGGGCCCTGGCCGAGAAGCTGAACGCGGCGCGGAAGGTGATGCTGTTCGCCGGCGCCGGAGTCCGGGACGCGCACGCCGAGGTCATGGCACTCGCCGAGAAGGCCGCCGCCCCCGTCGGGCACACGCTGCGCGGCAAGGAGTGGATCCAGTTCGACAACCCCTATGACGTCGGCATGAGCGGACTGCTGGGCTACGGGGCGTGCTTCGACGCGATGCACGAGGCCGACCTGGTCGTCCTGCTGGGTACGGACTTCCCGTACAACGACTTCCTGCCGCAGGCGCGGACCGTACAGATCGATCACGACGCGGGGCGCCTGGGCCGCCGTACGGTGCTGGAGCTCGGTGTCCACGGCGACGTACGGGAGACACTGCGCGCGGTGCTGCCGCTGGTGGAAGCGGAGCGGGACCGTTCCTATCTGGACCGCAGTCTGCGCAAGCACGCCAAGTCCCTGGAGACGGTGGTCGGCGCCTATACGCGCGACGTCGAGCGGCACCTCCCGATCCACCCCGAGTACGCGGCCTCCGTCCTGGACGAACTCGCCGCCGACGACGCCGTGTTCACCGTCGACACCGGCATGTCCAACGTCTGGGCGGCCCGCTATCTGACCCCCAACGGGCGGCGCCGGGTGATCGGTTCCTTCCTGCACGGCACCATGGCCAACGCGCTGCCGCACGCCATCGGCGCACAGTTCGCCGACCGCGGCCGCCAGGTGATCTCGATGTCGGGCGACGGCGGACTCGGCATGCTGATGGGCGAACTGCTCACCGCGAAGTTGCACGACCTGCCGGTGAAGACGATCGTGTTCAACAACTCCTCCCTCGGGATGGTGAAGTTGGAGATGCTGGTCGACGGACTGCCCGACTACGAGACCGACCACGAGCCGGTGGACTTCGCGGCGATCGCCCGCGGCGCCGGCATCGAGGCGATCCGCGTCGAACGGCCCGAGGACGTCACCGCCGGCCTCAAGCAGGCCTTCGCCCACGACGGCCCCTTCCTGGTCGACCTGGTGACCGACCCCAACGCGCTGTCGATCCCGCCCCACATCTCGGCCGGTCAGGTGAAGGGTTTCGCGTTCGCGGCAGGTCGGACCGTGCTCGACGGAGGGGTCGGCAAGATGCTGGACCTGGCGCGCGCCAACCTGCGCAACATCCCCCGCCCCTGAAGCCCGCCCACCGTGGACCTGTGAGGAAGCGTCATGACGTCGACCAACCCGGCTTCCGCCCGCGGGGCGGCCCTGCTCGCCGACCCGCTGCTCAACAAGGGCACCGCCTTCAGCCCGCAAGAACGCGCCGAACTCGGCCTGGACGGGCTGCTGCCGCCCGCGACGGAGAGCCTCGAGGAACAGGCGGACCGGGCGCACAAGGCGTTCCTCGCGTACGACAAGCCGCTCAACCGGCACATCTACCTGCGCCAGCTCCAGGACACCAACGAGGTGCTCTTCTACGACCTGCTCACCCGCCACCTGGAGGAGATGCTGCCGGTCGTCTACACCCCGACGGTCGGCGAGGCGTGCCGGCGCTTCAGCCAGATCTACCGCAGGCCGCGCGGCCTGTTCCTGTCCTACGAGGACCGCCACCGCTTCCGGGAGATCCTCCGCAACCGGCCCAACCCCGATGTCGACGTCATCGTCGTCACCGACGGCCAGCGCATCCTGGGCCTGGGCGACCAGGGGGTGGGCGGCATGGGCATCCCGATCGGCAAGCTCAGCCTCTACACCGCCATCGGCGGCATCCACCCCGCGCGCACCCTGCCGATCCTGCTCGACGCCGGCACCGACAACGAGCAGCTGCTGACCGGCGAGCACTATCTCGGCCGCAGGCAGCATCGCGTCACCGGGGACGCCTACGACGAGATGATCGAGGCGTTCGTCTCCGCCGTGGAAGCCGAACTCCCCGGCACCCTCCTCCAATGGGAGGACTTCGCGACCGCGCACGCCCGCCCGATCCTCGGCCGCTACCAGGACCGGCTGCTGACCTTCAACGACGACATCCAGGGCACCGCGGCCGTGGCACTCGGCGCGCTGACCACCGCCACGAAGGTCGCCGGGACGCGGCTGACCGACCACCGCGTCGTGGTCCTCGGCGCGGGATCGGCGGCGATCGGGGTCGCCGACATGATCCGCACCGCGCTCGTCGAGGAAGGCCTCTCCGAGCAGCAGGCGGCCGACCGCTTCTGGTTCGTCGACATCGACGGCCTGCTGGTGAGCTCCCGCACCGACCTCACTCCCGAGCAGCGGGTCTACGCGCGCGACGACGCGGAGGTACGACAGTGGGGTGGGAGCGATCTGGCTCAGGTCGTGGACGAGGTGAAGCCGACGGTGCTGATCGGGCTGTCCACCGCGCACGGCGCGTTCACCGAGGAGATCGTGCGGACCATGGCCGACGCCTGTGACCGGCCGGTGATCCTGCCGCTGTCCAACCCGACCTCGAACGCCGAGGCCGAGCCCGCCGACCTCGCCCGCTGGACCGACGGCAGGGCCCTGATCGCCGCCGGTTCGCCCTTCCCGCCGCTGAAGGTGGACGGGCGGGAGGTGCCGGTCGCTCAGGCCAACAACGTCTACGTCTTCCCCGCCGTCGGCCTGGCCGTGGCCGCCTGCCGGGCCTCCCGGGTGACCGACCGCATGATGGTGGCCGCGGCGCGGGCCGTGGGGGAGTGCGCGGCACGAGCCGGCACGGACGAGGCCACCCCGCTGCTGCCACCGCTGGCGGGCATGCGGGAGGCGGCCCGCGAGATCGCTCTGGCCGTGGCCGAGGCCGCGGTGGAGGACGGGGTGGCCCCCCAGGCCACGGAGGCCGAGCTGCGCGAGGCGATCTCGGCGACACAGTGGACACCGCGATACGCGTCCTGACCACGAGGTCTCGGACGCCGTGCACGTGCTCGTGCTGGTGTTCGGTGGGTCGCCCTTCGTCAGCTGGATGACTTGTCAACTCCTCTACACTCGCTTGTATGGATGACGAGGTGCGGTGGTTGACGGCGGAGGAGCAGCACGCCTGGCGGAGCTTTGTCCGGCTGCACGAGCGGCTGGTGGGCCGTCTGTCACGCATGCTCCAGAGCGAGTCGAAACTCTCGGCCGCGGACTTCGCCGTACTGGTCAACCTGACGGATGTGCCGGAAGGCCGGCAGCGCTACCAGGATCTGTCCCGGGCGCTTGAGTGGGAGAAGAGCAGGATGTCCCACCACATCGCGCGGATGGCCGGGCGAGGGCTCGTGATCCGCGAGGAGTGCCCCGAGGACGCGCGAGGAGCGTTCGTGGTGATCACGGACGCCGGGCGGGCGGCGATCGCGGCGGCGGCTCCGATGCACGTCGAGGCGGTGCGGGAGCTGTTCCTGGACCATGTCACCCCGGCGGAGCTGCGGACGCTGGCCGACATCTCCGACCGGGTGGTGGCGAAGCTGGACGAGGACCCCGCCTGATCGACCGCAGGGCCTTCGTGGCATGACACGCGTGTGGCCTGGTGCCGTTCTGGCGCCAGGCCTCATCGAGGGAGATCGAGCAGGGACGGGGTGACGGGCTGCTCGCCGGTGGGCGCCCGGGACGCTTCTTGGTGAGGTGCGGCCGGGCGGGGCTCTTTCACGTGACGAGTCCGGTGCGGACGCGCGCCCGTGGTTCAGGCGTCGGGGATGTCCGCTTTGGCGCGGATCAGGGTCTCCCGGCTCACGATGACGATGCGTTCGTAGTCGGCACGGGAGGCATCGGCGGGGAGTTCACGCTCAAGCGCCTCGGTGGCTTCGGTTCCGATGACGGCGAAGTTGCCGTCGCTCAGCTCGAACACGTCCGGGCAGCTGGCGCCCGTGTTGGAGCCTCGGGCGCTTGGAGGCACACCGATGCGGCGCACGATTTTCAAGGGGTATCGGTCCTTCGCTGTGTGGGGCACAGTGCTGGCAGAACCGTACTGGGGTTGATGAGCGCTGCGCGTTCATGCGGCCAAAGTCGCAGGCTCGTGTTGGCGGGGCGCCTGAGCGGGATGATGCGGCGGGGCGGGCGGGGATCACTCGGACGGAGGGTTGCCCACCACCCACCACTCGTCGGTGTCCGCCTCGTCCAGGTCCCGTACGAGACCGTCGATCATGCGCCCGACGCGTGCCTCGTCGGACGACTGCTTCAGGTTCGCCCGCTGGGCCTTCGATGCGTCCCAGTACTCACGGAACAGCGGATTCTGCAGCAACTCGCGCATGGCTATGTACAGCTCCTCCTGGTCCAGGACCTCGGCCCGGAACAGATGGAACAGGTAGGCGTACCACGCGTTGGCGTAGAGGAACTGGCGACGCTTCGCCGCCGGGATGCTCTTGTCGTACGTGTCGATCACCGCGAAGAGGGTGGGGTCGTCGATCGCCCTGGACAGCAGCTCCCAGTGCATGCGCTGCTGATGCGCGTACCCCTTGCGCCGAACCGCCAGCGCTTGGAGCTCCAGTCGCCGCTCGTCCAGCCGGGTCGCGTCGAGACGCCGTTGGCGTGCTGCCATCGTCACCGTGGCGGCCAGGAGCGCGAGCGTGGCGGCGCTCATCCTCCCCGCGAAGTGCCTAAGTGTGGCCATGTCAACCCCCGAATCAGGCGGCCGTCCGCCGGTCGTCGGGGTGCGGGTCGACGGAAGGGGACCGGCGAGCGATGGGCGGCGCTTGCCGTCTCCCAGAATGCCGAGCGGCTCTGATCGGCGGGGAGGCGGAGAGGCGGCGCACGGAAGGAAGCGAGGGTCGCACGAACCGGCGCCTTGCCCAACGTCTGCCCCGCAAGTGCTGCTAACAATCGTTCACTTCGCGGTGATTCTTCCGGCTCGTATCCTGGTCCGGCATTCAATCCTCGTACGTGCGCCGGGCCCACGATCCGGTGCACGCGTCGGTGTCAGAGAGGTCGCACGTTGAGTCAGCCGAGTCACACCCTTCGGCAGATCCCGGTCGTCGTACTCGCCGGATTCCTCGGTTCCGGCAAGACCACCCTCCTCAACCATCTCCTGCACCGCAGCGGAGGCAGCCGTATCGGTGCGATCGTCAACGACTTCGGGGCCATCGAGATCGACGCCATGGCCGTCGCGGGCGCTCTCGGCGACTCCACCGTCTCCCTCGGCAACGGCTGCCTGTGCTGCGCCGTCGACGTCGGCGAGCTGGACGAGTACCTCGCACGGCTGGCCCGTCCGGACACCGGCATCGACGTGATCGTCATCGAGGCCAGCGGACTCGCCGAACCCCAGGAACTCGTGCGCATGGTGCTCGCGAGCGAGCATCCGGGGATCGTCTACGGCGGACTCGTCGAAGTCGTCGACGCCGCCGAGTTCGACGACACCCGCGCCAAGCACCCCGAGATCGACCGGCATCTCGCCCTCGCCGACCTCGTCGTGGTCAACAAGCTCGACCGGGCGGTCGACGGCGAGCGCGTCCTCGGACTCGTACGGTCCCTCGTCGACCGTGCCGCCGTGGTGCCCGCCGCCTACGGCCGCATCGACCCCGAGTTCCTCTTCGACTGCCGGCCCGGCGAGGAGCGGATCGGGCAGCTCTCCTTCGACGACCTGCACCACCACGAGGACGACCCGCACGACGGCCATCTGCACGCCGCGTACGAGAGCCTCTCCTTCGCCTCCGGGACGCCGCTCGACCCGCGCCGGCTGATGCGGTTCCTCGACAGCCGCCCCGAGGGGCTGTACCGGATCAAGGGGTACGTCGACTTCGGCGCGTACGACACCCGGAACCGTTACGCCGTCCATGCCGTCGGGCGGTTCCTGCGCTTCTACCCGGAACCCTGGCCGGCGGACGCCGAGCGCCTCAGCCAGCTGGTTCTCATCGGCTCCGGCATCGACGTGCCCGGACTCGGCAAGGAACTGGGGGAGTGCGCGAGCGACGCCCCGCACACCGCCGACGAGCACGGAATGTGGGGCGTCCTGCGCTACGTACAGGATCCCGAAGCGGACCTTCAGGACCCCGCGTTCTAGACCGGTCCCGCCACCACCGACACCGTCTTCGCCAGGGACACACCCGAACCGTCGCGGCGCGGGTCGATCTCCGGCAGGTCCGCCGGTGTGCCGTTCTTCTGCGCGGCGCGGGCCGGTACCGGACCCGCCCAGGCCAGGGACAGGCAGTCCTCGCCCTTCAGGAACCGCTGGCAGCGGACACCGCCGGTGGCGCGGCCCTTGCGCGGATACTGGTCGAACGGGGTCAGCTTCGCCGTCGTCTGGACGGAGTCGTCCAGCGTGCCGCGCGAGCCCGCGACCGTGAACACGACCGCGTCCACCGCCGGGTCCACCGCGGTGAAGGAGATGACCTTCGCGCCGTCCGTGAGCTTGACGCCCGTCATGCCTCCCGCGGGCCGACCCTGCGGGCGGACCTGCGAGGCCTGGTAGCGCAGCAACTGCGCGTCGTCCGTGATGAAGACCAGGTCCTCCTCACCGGTGCGCAGCTCGACCGCGCCGACGATCCGGTCACCGTCCTTCAGCGTGATGACCTCCAACTCGTCCTTGTTGGACGGATAGTCGGGCACCACACGCTTGACGACACCCTGCTCGGTGCCGAGCGCCAGACCCGGCGACGACTCGTCGAGGGTCATCAGGCAGACCAGCGTCTCGCCGTCCACCAGGGAGACGAACTCCGTCAGCGGAGCCCCTCCGGCGAGGTTCGGCGCCGACGCCGTGTCGGGCAGTTGCGGCAGGTCGATGACGCTGATCCGCAGCAACCGGCCGCTCGACGTCACCGCCCCCACCTCGCCGCGCGCGGTCGCCGGGACCGCCGAGACGATCACGTCGTGCTTCACGCGCCGGCTGTCCGCGTCCTCCGGGAAGGGCTCACCGTTCGCCGTACGGGCCAGCAGACCCGTCGAGGACAGCAGCACCCGGCACGGGTCGTCCGCCACCTGCAGCGGAACACCGGCCGCGGGGGCGACCGCGCCAGCCTCCAGCAGGACCGTACGCCGGTCGGTGCCGAACTTCTTGGCCACCGCGGCCAGTTCGGTGGAGACCAGCTTGCGCAGCTCGGTGTCCGAGTCGAGGATCCGGGTCAGCTCCTCGATCTCCGCGTTGAGCCGGTCCTTCTCGGACTCCAGCTCGATGCGGTCGAACTTGGTGAGACGGCGCAGCGGCGTGTCCAGGATGTACTGCGTCTGGATCTCGCTCAGCGAGAAGCGCTCCATCAGGCGCTGCTTGGCCTGCGCGGAGTTGTCGCTGGAGCGGATGAGGCGGATGACCTCGTCGATGTCGACGAGCGCCGTGAGCAGGCCCTCCACCAGGTGCAGACGGTCGCGGCGCTTGGTGCGGCGGAACTCGCTGCGCCGGCGCACGACCTCGAAGCGGTGGTCGAGGTAGACCTCCAGGAGCTCCTTGAGGCCCAGCGTCAGCGGCTGGCCGTCGACCAGCGCGACGTTGTTGATGCCGAAGGACTCCTCCATCGGCGTCAGCTTGTACAGCTGCTCCAGGACCGCCTCCGGCACGAAGCCGTTCTTGATCTCGATGACCAGACGCAGGCCGTGCGCGCGGTCGGTGAGGTCCTTGACGTCGGCGATGCCCTGGATCTTCTTCGAGCCGACCAGGTCCTTGATCTTGGCGATGACCTTCTCCGGGCCCACCGCGAAGGGAAGCTCGGTGATGACCAGACCCTTGCGGCGGGCCGTGACGGTGTCCACCGACACCGTGGCGCGGATCTTGAAGGTGCCGCGGCCCGTCTCGTAGGCGTCCCGGATACCGGCCAGACCCACGATCCGGCCGCCGGTGGGCAGGTCGGGGCCCGGAACGTACTTCATCAGGGTCTCGAGATCCGCGTTGGGATGGCGGATCAGATGGCGGGCGGCCGCGATGACCTCGGAGAGGTTGTGCGGGGGCATGTTGGTGGCCATGCCGACCGCGATGCCCGACGCGCCGTTCACCAGCAGGTTCGGGAACGCGGCGGGCAGCGCCACCGGCTCCTGCTCCTGGCCGTCGTAGTTGGGGGCGAAGTCGACCGTGTCCTCGTCGATCGACTCGGTCATCAGGCTCGTCGCCTCGGCCTGGCGGCACTCGGTGTACCGCATGGCGGCCGGCGGGTCGTCGTTGCCCAGCGAACCGAAGTTGCCGTGGCCGTCGACCAGCGGCACCCGCATGGAGAAGGGCTGGGCCATGCGCACCAGGGCGTCGTAGATCGACGCGTCGCCGTGCGGGTGCAGCTTGCCCATGACCTCGCCGACGACACGGGCGCACTTCACATAGCCGCGGTCGGGGCGCAGGCCCATCTCGTTCATCTGGTAGACGATGCGGCGGTGCACCGGCTTGAGGCCGTCGCGGGCGTCCGGCAGGGCGCGGGAGTAGATGACCGAGTACGCGTACTCGAGGAAGGAGCCCTGCATCTCGTCGACGACGTCGATGTCGAGGATCTTCTCCTCGAACGAGTCGTCGGGCGGCGGGGTCTTCGTGCTACGGCGGGCCATCGCTGCCGGCTCCTCTTTTCTGGTCGCTCGCCTTCGGGTCGCGCCCCTTCGGCTCACTCTTGCTGAAGCGTGAACGGGATCTGACGCGGACCATTGTGGACCGTGGCACTGACAACGCGGACGACGACCCGGCGTCAGCCGTCCCGCCGTGTGTTCACCCGTACGGCGCGCGGCCCCCGCCCGCAGGCTACGGGATCTCGCTGTCGGCGTACGACCACCGGGAACTTCACCGGCGCTCCGCACGCTTGCATACAGTGGCAGGACCGGCAGAAAAACGCGGTTCAGATCAACCGCACCGCGATCGAAGGGACGTACATGCCCATGGGTCACACGGCCACAGACCAGGCAGGCACCGGAGGCCTGACAGCAACGGAGCACCGCCTGGCCAACGGGCTGCGCGTGGTGCTCTCCGAGGACCACCTGACCCCGGTCGCGGCGGTGTGCCTCTGGTACGACGTCGGCTCGCGTCACGAGGTCAAGGGCCGTACCGGCCTGGCTCACCTCTTCGAGCACCTGATGTTCCAGGGCTCCGGACAGGTCAAGGGCAACGGCCACTTCGAGCTCGTCCAGGGCGCGGGCGGCTCGCTCAACGGCACCACCAGTTTCGAGCGCACCAACTACTTCGAGACCATGCCCACCCACCAGCTGGAGCTCGCCCTCTGGCTGGAGGCCGACCGCATGGGCTCGCTGCTCGCCGCCCTCGACGACGAGTCGATGGAGAACCAGCGGGACGTCGTCAAGAACGAGCGCCGGCAGCGCTACGACAACGTGCCCTACGGCACGGCGTTCGAGAAGCTGACCGCCCTCGCCTATCCCGAGGGCCACCCGTACCACCACACGCCGATCGGTTCGATGGCCGACCTGGACGCGGCCACGCTGGAGGACGCGCGCGCGTTCTTCCGGACGTACTACGCGCCCAACAACGCGGTGCTGTCCGTGGTCGGCGACATCGACCCCGAGCAGACGCTCGCCTGGATCGAGAAGTACTTCGGCTCGATCGCGTCCCACGACGGCAAGCCCGCCCCGCGCGACGGCTCGCTGCCGGAGATCATCGGCGAGCAGCTGCGCGAGGTCGTCGAGGAGGAGGTCCCCGCGCGCGCGTTGATGGCGGCCTACCGGCTGCCGCACGACGGCACGCGCGAGGCCGACGCGGCTGACCTGGCGCTCACCGTCCTCGGCGGCGGCGAGTCCTCCCGCCTCTACAACCGGCTGGTACGCCGCGACCGTACGGCCGTCGCCGCCGGCTTCGGCTTGCTGCGGCTCGCCGGGGCGCCCTCCCTGGGGTGGCTGGACGTGAAGACGTCCGGTGACGTCGAGGTGCCGGTCATCGAGACGGCGATCGACGAGGAGCTCGCCCGGTTCGCCGCGGAGGGCCCCACGGCCGAGGAAATGGAGCGCGCCCAGGCCCAGTTGGAGCGCGAGTGGCTGGACCGGCTCGGCACCGTCGCGGGCCGCGCCGACGAACTGTGCCGCTACGCCGTGCTGTTCGGCGACCCGCAGCTCGCCCTCACCGCCGTCAACCGGGTGCTCGAAGTGAGCGCCAAGGAAGTGCAGGCGGTCGCCAAGGCCTGCCTGCGTCCCGACAACCGCGCGGTGCTCGTCTACGAGCCCGTCTCCGCGGAGACCGCCGAGGACGCGGATCCCCCGGAGGACCCCGAGGCCGAGGCCACCGTCGAGGCCGGCGACAAGAACGAGGAGGCGGCCAAGTGACCGAGCTCGCCACGATGGAGTTCCACCCCCGGCCGCAGGCGGGCGAGGCGCGGCCGTGGGCCTTCCCGGCCCCCGAGCGCGGCACGCTCGACAACGGCCTGACGGTCCTGCGCTGCCACCGCCCCGGCCAGCAGGTCGTCGCCGTCGAGGTCCTTCTCGACGCCCCGCTGGACGCCGAGCCGGCCGGCCTGGACGGCGTCGCCACGATCATGGCGCGGGCCTTCTCGGAGGGCACCGACAAGCACACCGCCGAGGAGTTCGCCGCCGAGCTGGAGCGGGCCGGCGCCACGCTCGACGCCCACGCCGACCACCCCGGCGTACGGCTGAGCCTGGAGGTCCCGGCGTCGCGTCTGCCCAAGGCGCTCGGTCTGCTGGCCGACGCCCTCAGGGCGCCCGCGTTCGCGGACAGCGAGGTCGAGCGCCTCGTCACCAACCGCCTCGACGAGATCCCGCACGAGCTGGCCAACCCCTCCCGCCGGGCCGCCAAGGAGCTCTCCAGGACCCTGTTCCCGGTGGACCTGCGCATGTCCCGCCCGCGCCAGGGCACCGAGGAGACCGTCCGGAACATCGACTCCGCGGCCGTACGCGCCTTCTACGAGAAGCACGTCCGCCCGGCCACCGGCACCGTCGTGGTCGTCGGTGACCTCACCGGCATCGACCTGGACGCGCTGCTCTCCGACACCCTCGGCTCGTGGACCGGTTCCCAGGCCGAGCCGCGTCCGGTGCCGCCGATCACCGCCGACGACACGGGCCGTGTCGTCATCGTGGACCGCCCCGGTGCCGTCCAGACGCAGCTGCTGATCGGCCGGATCGGCGCCGACCGGCACGACCGGGTGTGGGCCGCGCAGGTGCTCGGCACGTACTGCCTCGGCGGCACCCTCACCTCCCGCCTGGACCGCGTCCTGCGTGAGGAGAAGGGCTACACCTACGGCGTGCGCTCGTTCGGGCAGGTCCTCAGGTCCGCCCCCGACGGGACGGGCGCCGCGATGCTCGCCATCAGCGGCTCCGTCGACACCCCGAACACCGGTCCGGCCCTGGAGGACCTGTGGACGGTGCTGCGCACCCTCGCCGCGGAGGGGCTGACCGACGCCGAGCGGGACGTCGCCGTGCAGAACCTCGTCGGCGTGGCCCCGCTGAAGTACGAGACCGCGGCGGCCGTCGCGAGCACGCTGGCCGACCAGGTCGAGCAGCACCTGCCCGACGACTACCAGGCCACGCTGTACCGGCAGCTCGCCGCGACCGGCACCGTGGAGGCCACCGCGGCGGCCGTCAACGCCTTCCCGGTGGACCGGCTGGTGACGATCCTGGTCGGCGACGCGTCGGCCATCAAGGCGCCCGTGGAGGCCCTCGGGATCGGTGAAGTGAGCGTCGTGTCCGCGGAGTAGCGGCACGCGCGTGAAGGGGCCCTGGTGACTGACGCGTCACCAGGGCCCCTTAATGTCCGAATTAGGGGAGAGGTTGCCTGTCTGCCCTGTGGCATGCGCTACAAAACCCCTGATCCGTTTGGGGATTGAAAGTCGTCCCGCTTAGCGTCATCCGGGCTGTTCGTCAGGCAGTGCGCCGCGCCCGCGGCACCGGACAGCCATCGCCGAGTCCCCGTACGGCGCGAGCCAGGGGAGCCGGGGACCCACATTCATGTAGTCCCTGGGGTGAATCGGACGCCCGCGCGCGCAGCGAGGGGGTCCGTAGGAGACCTTCCTGCTCCGAACCCGTCAGCTAACCCGGTAGGCGAGAAGGAAGGAAAGGACCAGCCACCACATGGCGTTCACGCGCGCCACCGGGAAGCACCGTCGTCCCAGCAGGATGAAGCGCACCACCGCCCACGTGGCGGGGGTCGCGGCCCTCACCACCACCGGCGTCATCGGCACCCTCGCTGCCCCGGCCCTCGCAGCGGAGCCCGCGGCCGAGCAGACCGGCCTCACCCCGGTCGTCACCATCGGCGACTCGGTCGCCGCCCAGATCGACGCCCAGGCCGAGGCCCAGCAGCAGGCGGCCATCGAGGCCGCCGAGCAGAAGGCCCGCCAGAAGGCCGAGGAGGCGGCGCTCAAGAAGGCCGCCGCCAAGGCCGAGAAGGAGCGCGAGGCCAAGGAGCGCGTCGCCCGCGCCGCCGCCGAGCGCAAGCGCCTCAACAGCTATGTCGCCCCGATATCCGGCTCGTACATCTCCACCGGCTACAAGGCCGGCGGCGGCGTCTGGTCCTCCGGCAGCCACACCGGCGTCGACTTCCACGCCGCCACCGGCACCTCCGTCCACGCGGTCGGCTCCGGCACGGTCGTCGAGGCCGGCTGGGGCGGGTCGTACGGCAACAACGTCGTGATCAAGATGAACGACGGCACGTACACCCAGTACGGGCACCTGTCGTCCATCGGTGTCTCGGTGGGCCAGACGGTCACCCCGGGCCAGCAGATCGGCCTCTCCGGCGCGACCGGCAACGTCACCGGGCCGCACCTGCACTTCGAGGCCCGCACGACCGCGGAGTACGGCTCGGACATCGACCCGGTCTCCTACCTGCGTTCGCATGGCGTGAACGTCTGACGACGGACCGCGAGATCTTCTGAAACCCCGGCTCACCGAGCCGGGGTTTTGCCGTTTCTGTCGCCCTGTTGTCCAAAAAATATCCATGGATTCCGGCCCGCCATCGGAAATTCCCGCTCTTTGCAATAGAGTCACTGAACACACGTCAATCATCGACGTTTCACGGGGATTAAGGCGGAGGTCGGTCATGCGTATTCCGGCGCACTCGGTATGCACCGCGATCAGGGACGACATCGTCGCCGGTGTCTACGAGCGCGGCAGCCGCCTCACCGAGGAACTCCTCGCCCGTCGCTACGGGGTCTCCCGTGTTCCCGTCCGGGAGGCGCTGCGCACCCTGGAGGCCGAGGGCTTCGTGGTGACGCGGCGCCACGCGGGCGCGTGCGTGGCCGAACCGACCGAGCAGGAGGCCGCCGACCTGCTGGAGATGCGGATGCTCCTGGAGCCCCTGGGCGCCTCCCGGGCCGCCCAGCGGCGCACCGAGGCGCACCTGAAGGTCCTGCGCGGTCTGGTGAGGCTGGGTCAGGAGCGGGCCAGGCGGGGCAACAGCGATGACCTGCGGTCCCTGGGCGGCTGGTTCCACGAGACGCTCGCCCAGGCCTCCGGCAGCCCCGCGCTGACCTCGATGCTGACCCAGCTGCGGCACAAGATCTCCTGGATGTACGCCGTGGACGCCCCGGTCAGCCCCGTCGAGTCCTGGGCGGAGCACGGCGCCATCGTCGACGCCGTGGCGCGCGGCGACGGGGAGCGCGCGCGGGCGGTCACCGCTCTGCACACCGAGCGCTCGACCGCCGCGCACCGGCTCCGATTCAACGGCGCGGGAGATCGGCCGGAGCGTGTGAGGAACTCGCAACATCCCGTAAACATGCCGAGCCTGCGGCATTAACACAAGAGCCGTATACAAAGAGGCAGTAATTCGCGGGGGACTATTTCCGCTGCCTGTGAACGGGAAATGCAAAGGGCTCGCCCGATAAATTCGGACGAGCCCTTCTGTGGTGCCGTGAATCAGTCGGCCCCGGTAAATCAGACGGTCTCGGGAAGCTCCTCGAGACCCTCGGAGACCAGCTTCGCCAGCCGGTCGAGGGCGGCGTCCGCGCCCTCGGCGTCGGAGGCGAGGACGATCTCCTCGCCGCCCTGGGCGCCGAGGCCCAGAACCGCCAGCATGGAGGCCGCGTTGACGGGGTTGCCGTCGGCCTTGGCGATCGTCACGGGGATACCGGAGGCCGTGGTGGCCCGGACGAAGATGGAAGCGGGGCGGGCGTGGAGACCCTCGGCCCAGCCGACGTTGACGCGGCGCTCAGCCATGTGATGCTGCCCTTCGGTGTTCAGGGTTGTCTAGACCAGTTTCCCACAACGTGAAGCTTCTCCGGAGCGGAGCTGCTCCCGTCCGGGGTGAGTCGCCGGACCGCGGCCTCGGTCCGGCTTCCGTCCTTGCGATCCTCTTGCGTTCTCCACAGACTGCCTCGCGCCGTTGTCGTACGCGAGCCGTAATCTGGGGCCCATGCAGACCTCGCCGGACCGGCACGAGTACCCCGCGCACTGGGAGGCCGACGTGGTGCTGCGCGACGGCGGCACCGCGCGCATCCGCCCCATCACCGTCGATGACGCCGAGCGCCTGGTCAGCTTCTACGAGCAGGTGTCGGACGAGTCGAAGTACTACCGCTTCTTCGCGCCCTACCCTCGCCTGTCCGCCAAGGACGTCCACCGCTTCACGCACCACGACTTTGTGGACCGGGTGGGACTCGCCGCCACGGTCGGCGGTGAGTTCATCGCCACCGTACGCTACGACCGCATCGGCACCGACGGAATGCCCGCGTCCGCACCGGCCGACGAGGCCGAGGTCGCCTTCCTCGTGCAGGACGCCCACCAGGGCCGGGGCGTCGCCTCCGCCCTCCTCGAACACATCGGGGCCGTCGCCCGCGAGCGCGGCATCCGCCGCTTCGCCGCCGAGGTGCTGCCCGCCAACAACAAGATGATCAAGGTGTTCAGGGACGCCGGGTACACCCAGAAGCGCAGCTTCGAGGACGGCGTCGTCCGCCTGGAGTTCGACCTCGAACCCACCGACCGCTCCCTGGCCGTGCAGTACGCGCGCGAGCAGCGCGCCGAGGCGAGGTCGGTGCAGCGGCTGCTGACGCCCGGCTCGGTCGCCGTGATCGGCGTCGGCCGCACCCGTGGCGGCGTGGGCCGCGGCATCTTCGACAACATCCGCGACGCCGGCTTCACGGGCCGGCTGTACGCCGTGAACAAGGCCTTCCCCGACAAGGAGCTCGACGGGGTCCCCGCCTACCGCTCGGTGCGCGACATCGAGGGGCCCGTCGACCTCGCGGTCGTCGCCGTGCCCGCCGAACACGTCCCCCAGGTCGTCACCGAGTGCGGCGAGCACGGCGTACAGGGACTCGTGGTGATCTCCGCCGGGTACGCCGAGAGCGGCCCCGAGGGACGCGAACGGCAGCGCGAACTCGTACGGCACGCGCGCGCGTACGGCATGCGGATCATCGGGCCCAACGCCTTCGGCATCATCAACACCAACCCGGACGTGCGGCTGAACGCGTCCCTGGCCAACGAGAAGCCCCGCCCCGGCCGCATCGGCCTCTTCGCCCAGTCCGGCGCCATCGGCATCGCCCTGCTGTCCCGCCTGCACCGGCGCGGCGGCGGCGTCACGGGGACCACGGGCGTGTCCACCTTCGTCTCCTCCGGCAACCGCGCGGACGTGTCCGGCAACGATGTCCTGCAGTACTGGTACGACGACCCGGACACCGACGTCGTCCTCATGTACCTGGAGTCCATCGGCAACCCGCGCAAGTTCACCCGCCTCGCCCGCCGCACCGCGGCCGCCAAGCCGCTGGTCGTCGTCCAGAGCGCCGGCGCCGCCCCCCAGGGGCACGCCGTCCGGGCCACCCGGCTGCCGCACTCGACGGTGTCCGCCCTGCTCGCGCAGGCCGGTGTGATCCGCGTGGACACGATCACCGAGCTCGTCGACACCGGCCTGCTGCTCGCCCGGCAGCCCCTCCCGGGCGGCCCGCGCGTGGCGATCCTCGGCAACTCCGAGTCCCTGGGCCTGCTGACCTACGACGCCTGCCTCTCCGAGGGGCTCAGCCCGCTGACCCCGCTGGACCTGACGACGGCCGCCTCGCCCGCGGACTTCCACACCGCCCTGTCGCGCGCGCTGGCGGACGACACCTGCGACGCGGTGGTCGTGACCGCGATACCCGCCGTGGGGGAGGGCTCCGCCGGGGACGCGGCGCTCGCCGAGGCGCTCAGGTCGGCGGCCGAGCGGGTGCCGGGCAAGCCGGTGCTGGTGGTCCACGTCGAGCTGGGCGGACTCGCGGAGGCCCTGTCCGCCGCGGCCAGCACGGCACCGCAGGCCGTCACGCCGAGCGCCTCCCACCCCTTCCGCGCCCTGGACCGCCTCGCCGCCAAGGCCCCCGAAGAGGCACCCCGCAACTGCTCCCGCCTCATCCCCGCCTACCCCGCCGCGGAGCGTGCCGTCCGCGCCCTCGGCGAAGCCGTGAAGTACGCCCAATGGCGACGCGACGCCGCCGAGCCCGGCAAGGTGCCCGAGTACATCGACGCGGCCATCGACGAGAAGGGCGCCGCCGAACTCATCGACGGCCTCCTCGCGCGCGGACAGGGCCTGACCCTCGGCACCGAAGAGACCTGCGAACTCCTCGGCACCTACGGCGTCCAGGTGCACCGGGCCCTGCCCGCACCCACCCCCGACGAGGCCGCCGGGGCCGCCCGCACCCTCGGCTACCCCGTCGCCCTCAAGGCCACCGCCCCGCACCTCCGGCACCGCGCCGACCTGGGCGGCGTACGGCTCGACCTCGCGGACGAGGAGCAACTGCGGCGGGCGTACGCCGAGTTGGCCGAGCTGTTCGGGACGCCCGAGGAGCTGCGCCCGGTCGTCCAGCGGATGGCGCCACGCGGCGTGGACACCGTCGTACGGGCCGTCATCGACCCCGCGGCCGGAGCCGTGCTCTCCTTCGGGCTCGCCGGGGCCGCCTCGCAGCTGCTCGGGGACGTCGCGCACCGGCTGATTCCGGTCACCGACCGTGAGGCGACCTCCCTGGTCCGCTCCATCCGGACGGCACCGCTCCTGTTCGGCTGGAGAGGCTCGGCGCCGGTCGACACGGCGGCCCTGGAGGAGCTGCTGCTGAGGGTGTCCCGCCTCGTCGACGATCACCCCGAGGTCGTCGCGGTGACCCTGGAACCTGTCGTCGTCGCCCCGCACGGCCTGAGCGTCCTCGGCGCGTCCGTACGCCTGGCACCCCCGCCCGCCCGCGACGACCTCGGCCCGCGGACCCTGCCCGCGTACTGAGAACACCCCTGAGCGGTGCCTCGCAGTCAGTCGCCCCCCGTAGGATGGGGGTCATGGCCAAGACCAGTACGACGACCCAGGGGCTGCGAGCGGCGATCGAGCGCAGCGGCTACTACCCGGCCCTCGTGGCCGAGGCGGTGGAGGCCGCTGTGGGCGGCGAGCCCATCCGGTCGTACCTGGTCCACCAGGAGACGACGTTCGACCAGAACGAGGTGCGGCGGCATGTGACCGTGCTCGTCCTCACCGGCAACCGCTTCATCGTCAGCCACACCGACGAGCAGGCCGCCGACACCACCTCCCCGACGCCGTACGCCACGACGTCCACGGAGTCCGTGAAGCTCGGCCGGATCTCCTCGGTCGTGCTCAGCCGAGTGGTCGCCAACCCGGAGCAGTACCAGCCGGGCACCCTGCCCCGCGAGGTCGTGCTCACCATCGGCTGGGGCGCCGTCTCCCGGATCGACCTGGAGCCGGCCGCCTGCGGCGACCCCAACTGCGAGGCCGACCACGGCTACACGGGCAACTCGACCGCCGACGACCTCAGCCTGCGGGTCAGCGAGGCCGGCGACGGCCCCGACACGGTGCGCCAGACCCTCGCCTTCGCCCAGTCCCTCTCCGAGGCGACCGCGGACACCGCGCACTGATGGCGCAGCCCACCGCCTGGGAGCCCTACCCGGAACCACTGGCCGTCGACTCCGCACCGCTGCCCGAGTACGGCAGCGGTTCCCTCGCTGACCTCCTGCCCACGCTCGCCGCGGGCATGGGCGTACCCGGCACGACCGCCACGATCACCGAGCTGACCCCCGCCGACCGGAACTGCGTGTTCCTGATCGACGGCCTCGGCTGGGAGCAGCTGCTGGCGCACCCGGACGAGGCCCCCTTCCTGGCCTCGCTGCTCGCGGGCTCGCGCGGCGGCACCGGCCGGCCGATCACCGCAGGCTTCCCGGCGACCACCGCGACCTCCCTCGCCTCCGTCGGCACCGGACTGCCGCCGGGCGCACACGGACTGCCCGGGTACACCGTGCGCAACCCCGACACCGGCGAGCTGATGAACCAGCTGCGCTGGCAGCCGTGGACGAAGCCGCACGTGTGGCAGCCGTACCCCACGGTCTTCCAGCTCGCCCAGGACGCGGGCGTGCACGCGGCGCAGGTGTCCTCACCGACCTTCGAGAACACCCCGCTGACCAAGGTCGCGCTGAGCGGCGGCACGTTCCTCGGCCGGCTGCCGGGCGAGGACCGCATGGACCTCGCGGCCGAGCAACTGGCCGCCGCCGACCGCGCGCTCGTCTACACGTACTACGCCGAACTCGACGGCGCGGGGCACCGCTTCGGCGTCGACTCCGACACCTGGCGTGGTCAGCTCATGCACGTGGACCGTCTGGTGCAGCGCCTCGCGGAGCAGCTCCCGCCGCGCAGCGCGCTCTACGTCACCGCCGATCACGGCATGGTCGACATCCCCTTCGACGAGCAGCACCGCATCGACTTCGACGAGGACTGGGAGCTGCGCGCCGGGGTCGCCCTGCTGGGCGGCGAGGGCCGGGCCCGCCATGTCTACGCGGTGCCGGGCGCCGAGAACGATGTCGTGACCTGCTGGCGCGAGGTGCTCGGCGAGCAGTTCTGGGTGGCCTCGCGGGACGAGGCGATCGCGGCGGGCTGGTTCGGCCCCCGGGTCGACGACCGGGTGTACGCCCGCCTCGGTGACGTGATCGCGGCCGCGCGGGACGACGTCCTGATCATCGCGTCCGAGCGGGAGCCCAAGGAGTCGGCGATGGTCGGCAACCATGGTTCGATGACCCCCGCGGAGCAGCTGGTCCCGCTGCTCGAAGTACGCTCCTGAAGCCTCCCTCTGCCGTCCTCCGTTGCCGAAAGGTGCTCAACTCCCCATGCCCGAGCTGGTGTTCTTCTCCGGAACCATGGACTGCGGGAAGTCGACCCTGGCGCTCCAGATCGAGCACAACCGCTCCGCGCGCGGCCTGCAGGGCATGATCTTCACCCGGGACGACCGCGCGGGCGAGGGCAAACTCTCCTCCCGCCTCGGCCTGGTCACGGACGCGGTGGAGGTCGAGGACGGCCAGGACCTGTACGCCTACCTGGTCGACCACCTCTCCCAGGGCGGCCGCGCCGACTACGTCATCGCCGACGAGGCCCAGTTCCTGGCCCCCGCTCAGATCGACCAGCTCGCCCGCGTCGTCGACGACCTGGGCCTCGACGTCTATGCCTTCGGCATCACGACCGACTTCCGCTCCAAACTCTTCCCGGGCTCCCAGCGCCTGGTGGAACTGGCCGACCGCGTAGAGGTGTTGCAGGTCGAGGCCCTCTGCTGGTGCGGCGCCCGCGCCACGCACAACGCCCGCACCATAGGGGGCGAGATGGTCGTGGAAGGCGCTCAGGTGGTCGTGGGGGACGTCAACCAGGCGGAGGCGATCGGGTACGAGGTCCTGTGCCGTCGCCACCACCGCCGCCGGATGACCTCGGCCACGGCACGGGCGGCGGCGTTGTCCCCCGACGTGCTGCCGGTCACTACCGGCTGAGGGCCCGGCACCACGCTCACCTGCTCGCCCGTCCCGGCTCACGCATGCCCTGACCGTCTCTCGAGTCGATCTCCAGCAATGCTCGGCGGATCTTCGAGAAGCCCCTCCTACGTTTGACCTGTCCCCGAAAACCCCAGGGGCCGCAGTCGACACAGGAGGTTCAGACATGGACGCCGAGCAGATCACCGAGGTCGAGGTCGAGACGGACGAGCTGGCCGAGGAGTTCGGTCTCACGGTCTCGGGCGTGGCCTACTACGCCCCGGCCGTCTGATCTCCGACATCAGGCGACCTGCCCTCCTGGTGACCAGGCGGGCTCGCGATGGCCGCAAAGGGCGAACTCCCTTTGCGGCCATCACGCTTCGTAGCGCGCACCCAGCGGATCACCACAGCTGATCAACGACAGCCGATCGACGACCGAGGACCACGACGGAGGAGCCGGCGGTGGAGAAGTTTCTGCGGACCAAGGGAGACGCCGGCGACCTGCCCCCGATGCAGGAGCCGCCGAGGGGCACCTTCGCACCGGAGCCGGCCCCCCGGTCACGTGAACTCCTCGCCTCGTACTTCGATCTGGAGAGCCCCGGCGGTCCCCTGCACGCCCAGTGCACCGCCGACGTCGGCCGCCGCCTCGCACAGGACCTCCCCGTTCCCGTGTACCAGATCGCCTCGCTCGGACTGCTCAGGCAGGCGCTGAGGACCGAGGAGCCCGGCCGGCCCCACCCGGACGACCCCCGCGACCTGCCCGTCTCCTCGAGGTCGGCCCGCTGGCAGCACCTGTGCGCCCTGACCGAGAACTGGTCCGCACTGTCCATCGGCGACCGGTCCCGCCTGGTGACCGCGCTGGCCAAGCTCGGCTTCTGGAAGACCATCGCGGCCCTCGTCCCCGGCGACCCGGCCGGCCGCGATCTGGACGCCCTGCGGCTGGCCTACTTCCGGCACAACGCCGACGCACAGCTCGCCGGGGACGCCCGGAGCGCGGCCGCGGCGTTCGTACGGGCCCGCGGTGTCATGGAGAGCATCGCCCGCACCGAGGAGTTCGACCCGGCCGTACGGTACGGGGCCGCCGCCCACATGATCGTGCTGTGCGCCAAGGGCGACAAGCAGAAGGCACTGGCCGACATGCGGTACTGGCTGGCCGCCGCCGACGAGGTGGCCGACCGGGCGGGCGTGGAGATGGAGCCGCTGCACACCTCCATCTACTGGCGCGGAGTTGCGTTCATACCGTTCTTCGAGGGTGACCACGCGGAGGTCGACCGGCAGCTGCGACTCGCCGAGAAATACGCCCTGGAGGCCGTGGCGCTCGCGGACGGGGACACCCGGCTCCTGGCGCTGGAGAACGTCCACCCGGTCCTGGAGACCTCTGGGCGGTCGGCCAAGGCCCGCGGGGACATCGAGGGCGCGGAGCGGTTCTACCGACGGATGACCGAGTGGGACCCGCTCGATCCCAAGGCGCACGTACGGCTGGCCGACTTCCTGATGGGGGAGAGCAGGGTCGCCGAGGCGCGCGAGGCGTACCGCACCGCCGCCGGGTTGGGCGCGCCGTACGCCTCCTACGCCCACTGTCAGGCCGCCCGCTGCTCCCTGCGGCTGGAGCAGCCGGACCAGGCCCACGGCGCCCTGGTCGCGTCGGCCTCCCTCGACCGGCAGGCGCTGTCCCCGCTGATCCTGCTGCGTGACATCTGCACCGACGGCGGGACCGGCCCGCTGCGCCAGTGGGCCGTGGACGAACTGGCCGTACGGATGCGGGCGGCCCGATGAGTCCGAACCCGCTTCTGGCGCCTCCCGCCGCCCACGGGATGCAGCCGTTCGCCGACATCCGCCCGGAGCACTACCGGCCCGCGCTGGAGCAGGCCATCGCCGAGCGCGAGGCCCGGGTCGACGCCATCGCCGCCGACCCGGCGCCGCCGGACTTCGCCAACACCGTCGAGGCGCTCGAGTTCTCCGGCACCCGGGTGCAGTACATCCACGACGCGTTCACCCACCAGGTGACCGCGGGCGGCGGGGCGGCACTGACCGACCTGGAGCAGGACATCGCCGTCCTGCTCTCCCGCCACGAAGGGCGCATCGTCCGCAACCGGCGTCTGGTCGCCCGTATCGACGCGGTGCACGCCGGGCGCGACCGGATCACCGACCCGCAGTCCCGGGCCCTGACCGTGCACTGGTGGCGTCGCATGCGGCGGGTGGGCGCCATGCTGCCCGCCGACGCCGCCCGGGAACTCGGCGAGGTCAATCGCGAGCTCTCCCGGGAGTGCGCCGCCTACCGGCAGACCCTGATCGAGGACGCCCACCGCCAGGCTCTGGCGGTGCCCGGACCCGACGCCCTGCGTGGTCTGCCCGCCGACCGGCTCGCGGCCGCGGCGGACGAGGCCGCGCGCCGGGGCAGGGCAGCACCCTGGCACGTTCTGCCGCTCGCCTCGTCCACCAGCCAGCCGGCGCTCGTGCAGCTACGGGACCAGGACACGCGGAGAACACTCTTCGAACGCTCGCTCGGGAGAGGGGCGGACAACGAGCAGCGGGCCGCCCGGATCGCCCGGTTACGCGCCCGCCAGGCCCGCATCCTGGGCTACCCGTCGTACGCCGCCTGGGCGACCGAGGATCAGACGACGGGCACCCCGCAGGCCGTGGAGGCGATGTTCCGGCGGCTTGCGGAGCCGCTCCTGCACGCGGCACGCACCGAGCGCCGCGCCCTGCGGGCCAGGGCCGGCCACCGGATCCGGGCCTGGGACTGGACCCACCACGCGGCAGCGCCACCCGCGGCCGACGGAGGTGAGGCCGGCGCCGAAGGACCCACCGCGGACGAGCTCCGCGCCCACTTCGAACTGGACTCCGTCATCACCCGCGGCCTCTTCCACAGCGCCCGCCTCCTGTACGGCCTCGAGTTCACCGAACGCCCTGACCTCACCGCCCACCACCCCGACGCCCGCGTCTTCCAGGTCACCGACGAACACGCCGGCGCGGTGGGCCTCTTCCTGATCGACGTCTTCTCCCGGCCCGGCAAACGAGGCGGCGCGTGGACGGGCATCCTGCGCCCCCAGGCACACACCACCGCGACCCGGCCCGTCGTGGTGAACACCTTCAACCTCGCCCCGCCCGGTGCCGGGCGCCCCTGCCTCCTCGACATGCCCGAAGTCGTCACCCTCTTCCACGAGTTCGGACACGCCCTGCACGCACTGCTCTCCGACGTCCGCTATCCGGCGCACTCGGCCCCCGGCGTCCCCCGTGACTTCTCCGAGGCTCCCGCCCAGGTCCACGAGACCTGGGCCTTCGACGAGCGACTCCTCGAGCACTACGCACGGCATCACCGCACCGGTCAGCCGCTGCCCCCGGACTGGATCAAGCAGGTGAGCGAGCGTCACAGCACCGGCGGAGTGCACCTGCTGGTGGAGATCCTGGGCGCGGCCGCGATGGACTGGTCCTGGCACACGCTTCCCGACGGACCCGACGACCAGGGCGGGAACGCGGACTGGGACGCCGCGCGGATCGAGGCGCGGGGCGCCGCTCGCTGGGGGCTGGACACCGTGCCCGAGATTCCGCCGCGCTACCGTTCCGGCTACTTCGACCACGTCTTCCACGGCCCCTACGGCGCGGGCTTCTACGCCTATCTCTGGTCCGAGATCATCGCCGCGAACCTGGTCGAGGCGCTGGAGAAGCGCGGCGGCCTCACCCGCGCGAGCGGCGAGGCGCTCCGCACGATGCTCGCCGCCGGCGGATCCCGCGCCGCGATGACCCTGTTCCACGAGCTCACCGGCCTGGACCAGCCGCGCATCGAGCCCTTCCTCCGCCGCCGCGGCCTGCCGGACGTCGCACCGTCGCCCCTCTCTCCGAACAGGACCTCACCATGACCACCACCGACTTCCTCGGCGGCCATCTGGCCCTCGCCGGGGACGACGACCCCGTCCTGCCCGCCTACGTGGCCAAGCTCCGCGCCTCCGTCCCGCGGGTCACCAAGCGGCTGGGGCAGCTCGCGGGCGAGCCGGCCGAGGCCGAACTGACCCTGTGGGGGCAGCGGTTCGCGGCGCTGGACGACGACTGCGCGCACCGGCTCCTGTCCCATCCGGTCTTCCCCTACCTGTGGCGGCAGTTGATGCTCGCGGCCCAGCGCAAGGACGCCGACTTCATCCGCGCCTGGTCCGCGCACTTCGCGCGGTTCGTCGCCCTGCCCCACGCCACCGGCCCCGCCGCGGACCCCGAAGGCACCGAACTGCGGCTGGCCGCGCCCGTCACCGAGGTGCGGTTCCCCCAGGTGCGCCATCACCTGGTCTTCGACACCCCCGTGCACCGGCTGGTGATCCGCGAGGACGGCGACGGCACCGTCCGCGACGGCTCCGCAGCCGTGCCCGCCTCCTACATGCACGGTGCGGGCGATCCCCGGCTGGGGAACGCCCGGCGTGTGCGGCGACCGGTCATCGCCGGAACCGACATCGAGATCGACAACGCCGGTCCCTGGATCGGGCGCCACTTCACGTCCATGAACTCCCATGAGCCGCAGCCCGGTTACCCCCGCTCCGACCTCGCCGTACGGGAGATAGGCGAGGACGACATCACCGACATCTCCCGGGCCTTCGCCCTCATTGAGGACGTCTGGCCCGAGCTCGCCACCGAGATCCGCGCCTACACCCGGGTGGTCGTCCCCTACGCCTCCGAGTTCCACTCCTCGTTCACCGAGGCGATCCTGATGGGCGCGGTGTTCCTGTCGGAGGCGGCTCAGCCGTTCAGCGCCACCCACTACACCGCCGAGCACCTGTTGCACGAGAGTTCACACCTTCGGCTGATGCTGCTCCTGGAACTCGACCCGCTGGTGACCGTCGCGGACGGGGCGACCTTCAACTCCCCGGTGCGCAAGGACCCGCGCCCCCTGTGGGGCATGCTCATGGCCGTCCACGCGTTCGCCCGCATCACCGCCTTCCACCGTCGCGCCCACGAACGCACCGGTCAGGAGATCCACCGCGAACTGACGCGGCAGAACGCGGATCTGCTCGCCAAGGGCCTAGACGAGATCGAGGGCGAGCCCACGGCGGAGTTCACCGAGGCCGGCAAGGTGCTGTGGGCGCAGATGCGCGCGGAGACGGATCGGGTCCCGCGATGACGACGACGACCACGCAGGTGCGCCAGGCGGGCTTCGCGGACCTCATCGGGGACCGGACGGTCCGCGTCCTGGCACTCTGCTCGCTGATCAACTCCTGTGCCTTCTTCGGCATGATGCCCTTCCTGGCGCTCTATCTCGCCGACATCACCTCGCTGCCGCCGGCCGCGATCGGAGCCTTCACCGGCTCCGTCGCCCTGGTCGGTGCGGTGGGGGCGCTGGCGGGCGGAGCCATCACCGACCGAGCCGGAGCCGGGACTCTCCTGCGCGCGGGGCTCGTCCTCTACACGCTGCTGGCCGCAGCCCTCGCCACCGTCACCGCGCCGGTGCTGGTGCTGCCCCTGATCGTGTGCCTGGGCGGCGCGCTGATGCTGGTCGGGCCGTCCTTGAAGAAGCTGATGAGCCTCGCCGCGGGCGAGGGCGGCGAACTGGTCTTCCGCATACGGTTCATGACCGTGTCGGCCGGCGCCGCGCTCGGCCCGCTCGCGGGTGCCGCGGCCTACAGCGTCTCCCACCGGGCGCTCTTCGCCGTCTCCGCGGCGCTGTTCGCCTGCTGCGTGCTGCTGGTCCATGCCCGGCGCGACTCCCTGCGGGTGCTGGACGTCCGTGTACCGGCCGCCCGTCAGGGGCGCTGGACCTGGACGCACTCCCTGCGCGACGGGCGGTTCCGGCTCGTGCTGGTCTCGGCCGTCCTGATCACCCTGGTCTTCGCCCAGCTCGAGTCGGTGATCCCCCTTTACCTCAAGGGAGAGTCCGGTGACCGTGCTCCGACGCTGTTCGCGGTGGTGTTCGCCGTGCACGCCGTCCTGGGCTTCGCCTACCAGTGGCCGGCCGCGTGGCTCGCCCGGCGGACCACGCTCCCGGCACAGGCCGGGGTGGGCTGCACCGGCTTCGCCGTCGCCTTCGTGTGCTGGGGCACCTCCGACGGCCGACTGTGGGTCCTGCTGGCCGGGGTGCTCGCCTGGACCGTCGGGGAGGCGCTCCTGATGCCGATGGCTGACCTCGTCACCCACCGCCTCGCGCCCGACGCGGAGAAGGGAGCGTTCTTCGGCGCGCTGGAACTGCGCTACCTGGGCTTCTTCGCCGGACCGATCCTCGGCGGCGCGCTGCTCGACAGCGGCACCTGGCACTACTTCGGTGTGATGGCGGCCCTGTCCTTCGCCGCCTGGCCGGTGCTCCGCGCCCGCTCCCTGGGCCTGGACGGCCGATGACCGTCGTCGGCCCGGTCACCGACCCCGCACACGTCCCGAGCCGGCGGAGACGAGCCTCAGCGAGGTACCTGTACCAGCGAGAAGCGTGCCCCCTCGGGATCCGCCACCGTCGCCACGCGGCCGTGGGGGCTCTCGTGGGCCGGTTTCAGGATGTGGCCGCCGAGGCCGGTGAGGCGGGAGAGGGTCTCGTCGGTGTCGGCCACCTCGAAGTACGTCATCCAGTGCGGGCCCCGGTCGCGGGGGAGGCAGTTGCCGACGCCGTGGACTCCGGCAACCGGGTGACCGGCGACTTGGAGGGTGACGTAGTCGAGGTCGGCGGAGACCACCGGCTCCTCGTCGTAGCCGAAGACCGTTTCGTAGAACTTGGTGACGCTCGCCGTCTCGAAGGTGAGCAGCTCGTGCCAGGCCGGTGTGCCGGGGACGCCGGAGATGCCCGTGCCGCGGTGCGCTCCCGCCTGCCAGATGCCGAAGACCGCGCCGGAGGGGTCGGATCCGATCGCCAGCCGGCCCGCGTCCTCCGCGTCCAGCGGGCCTACCCCGACCGTGCCGCCGCACAGCCGTACCGTCTCCGCGGTCAGGTCGACGTCGTCCGAGGCGAGGTAGGGCGTCCAGGCGACCGGGAGGTGGCGGTCGGGCGGAAGCTGGCCGATTCCGGCGACCTCCTCGCCGTCCAGCAGGGCCCGGACGTAGGGGCCGAGCTGCTTGGGACCGGGTTGGAACTCCCAGCCGAACAGTTCGCCGTAGAAGTCCTGGGTCGTGGTCAGTCCGTGCACCATCAGGCTCACCCAGCAGGGTGTGCCGGGGGTGTGCGTCTCGCCGGTCATCGTCACTCTCTCCTCGACCCCTCGCGGCGGCCGCGTCGCCGCCGCTCTCCGGAACCCCGTGCCGATGCTCGCACCACCCGTGGCACGGCGCGCTCCGGGCGCGCCGCCGCTCCGTGGCCCGTGTCCGCAGAATGCCCGGTGTGCGGTTTCCCGTCCGCTTCTGCGCGATTGCCCACAGGTGTCGATCGGCTGTACAGCATGTGCCCGATCCCGTACGCCTCGTGATCGGGCCTGCCCGGCGGAGCAGAGTAGCCGGACATGGGCGATGCGGCCACCCCGTACGCGAGGATGGTGGCCATGAACGCCATCATCTCCGCATCCGAACTCGTGAGCGAACTCGCGGGCGAGAACCCGCCAGTACTGCTCGACGTCCGCTGGCAGTTGAGCGTGGCCAAGGCGGCCGGGGAACCCCCCTTCGACGGCCGGGCCGAGTACGCGGCCGGGCACATCCCGGGTGCCGTCTTCGTCGACCTGGACAGGGAACTTGCCTCCGCCGCCGGTCCGCGCGGCCGGCATCCCCTGCCCGATGTCGCGGAGTTCGGCGCCGTGATGCGCCGGGCGGGTGTGTCGGCCTCCGTGCCGGTGGTCGTGTACGACGGGGGACAGGGCTGGGCGGCCGCCCGCGCGTGGTGGTTGCTGCGCTGGACGGGTCACCCGGACGTGCGGGTCCTCGACGGCGGGTTGCCGGCGTGGGAGGGGCCCCTGCAGTCGTCGGTGCCCGGTCCCGCTCTCGCCGAGGGCGACTTCCGGCCGATGCCGGGACCCGCGGGGCTGCTCGACGCCGACGCGGCGGCGGCGCTGGCGCGGTCCGGGGTGCTGTTCGACGCGCGGGCGGGGGAGCGGTACCGGGGCGAGGTCGAGCCGATCGACCGGGTCGGCGGGCACATCCCGGGCGCCGTGTCCGCGCCGACGAACGAGAACGTGGGGCCGGACGGGCGTTTCCTGCCCGCCGAGGAGCTGGGCGCACGCTTCAAGGCCCTCGGGGCGGGCGACGGCTCCGAGGTCGGGGTGTACTGCGGTTCGGGCGTCTCCGGGGCGCACGAGGTGCTGGCCCTGGCGGTCGCCGGGATCCCGGCGGCTCTGTACGTCGGGTCCTGGTCGGAGTGGTCGTCGGACCCGTCCCGGCCGGTCGCCGTGGGCCCCGACCCCCAGTGACCCGGCGCGAGGACTGAGCGGCCTCTTCAGCCGCCCGGCCGTACTCGTGCCGCACAAGCCGGAGGGCCCGCTGCCGATCGGCGCGGGCCCTCGTCCTCGTACGGCCGTCTCCAAGCCGTACGACCGGCTACTCCTGCTTCTTGCGGCGGGTGCCGAACACGATCTCGTCCCAGCTCGGGACCGCCGCGCGGCGGCCGGGGCGGACGCCGTCGGCCTCGGCCTGGCGGTCGGTGGAGCCGGTGAGGCGGTCGCGGTGGCTGCCGACCGAACGGGGCATGAGGACATCCGCGTAGGCCGAACCGGCCGAGGCCGCCGGGGCCGGGGGCTCCTCCACCTCGGGTTCGGCGGGGGGCTCCTCCATGGGCGGGGCGGGCTCCGGGGGGCGCTCCGGGACCACCAGGTCGCCCCGGAAGCTCGGCACCGCCTCCAGCAGGCTGGTCAGCGAGTCCCGCTCGGCCGTGGCCTCCTCGACCGGATCGGTCGACGGCACGGGCAGGCTCGGCCCCCGTTCGAGGGCGCGGTCCAGCGGACGGTCGCGCGGCAGCCGCGCGATCCGCGGGACGAACGGAAAGCTGGGCTCCGGCACGGCGAGGTCGTCGGACTCGCCGATCAGCGAGCGTGCTTCCTCGTCGACGGCCTGGACGAGCCGCCGAGGCGGGTCGTACGTCCAGCTCGCCGAGTGCGGTTCGCCCGCGACCCGGTAGACCAGCAGGACTTCCCAGGTGCCGTCGTCGCGGCGCCACGAGTCCCACTGGACGGTGTCCTTCTCGACGCCGCGCAGCAACAGGCGCTCCTGGACGGCCTCGCCGAGCTGGGGGCCCGCGTTCTCGCCGGGGCGGCGGACGGGTGTCTTGCGTGCCCGCTCGGCCATGAACGCGCGCTCCGCGAGCACAGGGCCCTCGAAGCGGCGTACGCGGTCCACGGGGATGCCGGCCATCTGCGCGACCTCTTCGGCCGTCGCACCGGCGCGTATACGTGCCTGAATGTCACGGGGGCGGAGATGGCTCTCCACCTCGATCTCGATCTGGCCGAGGCGGGGACGGTCGCCGCGTACCGCGGCGCGCAGACGCTCGTCAATCGGAAGCGTGTACTCCGTGCTGTCCGCAGCCTTCAGCACCAGCCGTGTGCCGTCATTCGAGACGGCCACGACACGCAGTTCGGGCATGGGGACCTCCCGGGTGGTGCCTGCCGACGTCACGTGCGTCGCTGCTTCCGCTAGTCGAGTGTGGCCTGCCCGGGTGCAGCCTGCCACAACCTTGCCGAGTTGCCCGGCGTGTCGGGCACGGGCCCTGGAACGCCGTTATGGCACGGTTACCTATTCGCAACGCTAAGTGACCAACTCCGTCACCCTGTGCAACTAGCCCCCTCCTGGCGGTCCTTGGAGCCATGGACGCCCTGGCGGGAGACCGGATCCAGGGCTCGCAACAGTACTCCATTTGGACCACGTGCGTGGATTGGCGCGCCGCCCAACTTCTGGCAACAGACCGGACTTGACGGCCTCCCGCGCGAATTCGGGGATCTTGAACGTGGCGCACTTCACGTAATCACCCGAAACGGAACGCGAAGTCCGGTGACGGCACGCTCACTTCACCCGGCCCCGAGATCCCGCCCGCCGCGCCCACCGAGCGCTACGGGCCCAACACCCTGCGCAAGTAGTCGTTCTGGAACCGGCGTTCAGGATCGAGCCGGTCCCGCAGCGCGGTGAACTCGCCGAAGCGGGGATAGACCCCGGCGAAGTACTCGGCGTCGCGCGTGTGCACCTTGCCCCAGTGCGGACGCCCCTCGTGCGCGGTGAAGATGCGCTCGGCGGCGGTGAAGTACGCCTGGTAGGGCGTGCCCTTGACCATGTGCACCGCGATGTAGGCGCTGTCGCGGCCCGACGCCGTGGACAGGGTGATGTCGTCGGCCGGCGCCGTGCGCACCTCGACCGGGAAGCTCACCTTGAGGCCGGAGCGCTCGACCATGGCCCTCAGCTCGCGCAGCGTCTCGGCGACGGCCGCGCGCGGGACGGCGTACTCCATCTCCACGAAGCGCACCCGGCGCGGCGATGTGAAGACCTTGTACGGGATGTCCGTGTAGGTCCGCGCGGACAGGGCCTTGCTGGAGATCCGGGCGATCGCCGGGATCGTCCCGGGCGCCGCGCGGCCGACCCACTGGGCGACCTGGAAGACGCCGTTGGAGAGGAACTCGTCCTCGATCCAGCCCTGGATCTGCGGCACCGGCTTCTCCGGGCCCGCGCTGCGGTTGTTGCGCTTGGTGTTGGTGCTGCCGGTGTGCGGGAACCAGTAGAACTCGAAGTGCTCGTTCTCGGCCCACAGTTCGTCGAACTCGGCGAGCACCCTGTCGAAGGGCATCGGCTCCTCGAGGGCCGTCAGCAGGAAGATCGGCTCCACGGCGAAGGTGATCGCGGTGACGATGCCGAGCGCGCCGAGGCCTATCCGGGCGGCCGCGAAGACCTCGGGGTTCTCCTTCTCGGAACAGCTGAGCACCGAACCGTCGGCCGTGACCAGCTCCAGGCCCTTGATCTGGGCGGCGATCGAACCGGACTCACGGCCGGTGCCGTGCGTGCCGGTGCTGGTGGCGCCGGAGACGGTCTGCTCCATGATGTCGCCCATGTTCGTGAGCGACAGGCCCTCCCGCGCGAGAGCGATGTTGAGCCGCTTGAGCGGGGTCCCGGCCTCCACGGTGACCGTCCCGGCCTCACGGTCGATGTCGCGGATACCGGTCAGCAGTTGAGGGCGTATCAACACACCGTCGGTGGCGGCGATCGAGGTGAAGGAGTGCCCGGTGCCGACGGCCTTCACCTTCAGGCCGTCCGCGGCCGCTTTCCGTACGGCGTCCGCGAGCTCCTCGACCGAGGCGGGCGTGACCTCCCGCGCGGGCCGGGCGGCGACGTTCCCACCCCAGTTACGCCACGTGCCGTTCCTGCCGCTCGCTGTGCTGCTCAACGGTGCCTCCCCGACCCGGAGCCGGCCCCTTGAGCCGGCGGTACCCCAGAAAACCGACCGCGACCGCGACGGCCCCGGACACCGCCGGGACCCCGTACCCGGCGCGCGCCCCGGCCGCGTCGATGACCCAGCCGGCCGCGGAGGAGCCGAGTGCGACCCCGACCGCCAGCCCGGTACTGATCCAGGTCATGCCCTCGGTCAGCTGCGCGCGTGGTACGTGCTGCTCGATGAGGGACATCGTGGTGATCATCGTGGGAGCGATGGCCAGGCCCGCCAGGAACAGCGCCACGGCCAGAAACGGCAAGTTTCCGACCAGTAGGAGGGGGATCATACTCACGGCCATCGCGCATATGCCCAGCAGCCAGCGAGGTTCGGGCGCCCCCTTGAAGTGCAGCAACCCGAAGACGAGGCCGGCCGCGCAGGAGCCCGCCGCGTACAGGGCGAGCACGATGCTGGCGGCGCCCTTGTGGCCCTGCTCGTCGGCGAAGGCCACGGTGACCACGTCGACGCCGCCGAAGATGGCCCCGGTCGCCACGAAGGTGGCCACCAAAACCTGGAGCCCGGCGGAGCGCAGGGCGCTGCCGCCGTCACCGTGCTTCTCGCGCGGGTGCGGCGCGGGCTCGGTGGCGCGCTGAGCGGTCAGCCAGAAGACGCCGACCGCCAGGAAGCAGGCGGCGAGCAGCGGGCCCGCCTCCGGGAACCAGGCCGTGGACAGCCCGATCGAGATGATCGGCCCGAAGATGAAGCAGACCTCGTCGATCACCGACTCGAACGAGTAGGCGGTGTGCAGCTGCGGCGTCCCGCCGTACAGCGCGGCCCACCGCGCGCGGATCATCGCGCCGATGCTCGGTACGCATCCGATGCCGGCGCTGAACACGTACAGCGTCCAGTCGGGCCACCGGTAGTGCGCGGCGAACAGCAGCCCGGCCGCCGAGGCGAGTGCGATCAGCGTCGCCGGGCGCAGCACCCGCCGCTGCCCGTGCTGGTCCACCAGCCGCGAGACCTGGGGGCCCGCCACCGCCGCGGCCAGCGCCATGGTGGCCGACAGCGCGCCGGCGAGCCCGTACCGCCCGGTGAGCTGGGAGACCATGGTCACCACGCCGATGCCCATCATCGACAACGGCATCCTGCCGAGGAACCCCGCGGCGGAGAAGCCCTTACTGCCGGGGGCGGCGAAGAGGGCGAGGTAGGGGCTCGGCACGAGGGTCTCCGGTCGGACGGGATCGGCGGTGGATGCCGACAGTCCAGTAAGGCGTGAAGGCAGCGGATACAGCTTACGAGTTAGGTGACCCTAATGCACCTGGCGGTCCGGCCCCGGAACTCCGTCCGGCACCCCGCCGTTTTCCGGCTGTCAGTACCGGATGACAGGATCGACCCATGCCAGACGCGCTCGATGCCACCCCCTACGACGCCCTGCTCCTGCTCTCGTTCGGCGGCCCGGAGGGCCCGGACGACGTCGTCCCGTTCCTGGAGAACGTGACGCGAGGGCGCGGCATCCCCAAGGAACGCCTGAAGGAAGTCGGGCAGCACTACTTCCTGTTCGGCGGGGTCAGCCCCATCAACGACCAGAACCGCGCCCTGCTGGACGCCCTGCGCAAGGACTTCGCCGAGCACGGCCTGGGCCTGCCGATCTACTGGGGCAACCGCAACTGGGCCCCGTACCTGACGGACACCCTGCGCGAGATGGTCGCCGACGGTCACCGCCGCATCCTGGTCCTGGCCACGAGCGCGTACGCCTCGTACTCGGGCTGCCGCCAGTACCGGGAGAACCTCGCCGACTCGCTGGCGGCACTGGAGGCCGAGGGCGTCGAGCTCCCCCGGATCGACAAGCTGCGGCACTACTTCAACCACGAGGGCTTCCTGGAGCCCATGATCGAGGGCGTCCTGCGGTCCCTCGCCGACCTCCCCGCGGACGTCCGGGACGGCGCGCACCTCGCCTTCTCGACCCACTCCATCCCGAACGCGTCGGCGGACACCTCCGGCCCCGTCGAGGGCCACGGCGACGGCGGCGCGTACGTGGAGCAGCACCTGGAGGTCTCGCGGCTGATCGCCGAGGCGGTCCGCGAGCGCACCGGCGTGGACCACCCCTGGCAGCTCGTCTACCAGTCCCGCTCGGGCGCCCCGCACATCCCGTGGCTGGAGCCGGACATCTGCGACCACCTGGAGGAGCGCCACGCGTCCGGCGCCCCCGCGGTGGTGATCGCCCCCATCGGCTTCGTCTCCGACCACATGGAGGTCCTGTACGACCTCGACACGGAGGCCAAGGCCAAGGCGGAGGAGCTGGGGCTGCCGATGCGCCGCTCGGCCACGGTCGGCTCCGACCCGCGGTTCGCCGCCGCGATCCGCGACCTGGTCCTGGAGCGATCCGCGGTCGAGCGCGGCCAGGCGGTCACGCCCTGCGCCCTCGGCGCACTCGGCGCGAGCCACAACCTCTGCCCGGTCGGCTGCTGCCCGTCCCGTGCCCCCCACCCCGCCGCCGCGGGCGCCGACAGCCCCTACGCGTGAGGAACCCCGTGACCGCCCCTCTGCACACGGAACTGCTTCAGCTCGCCCAGGAGGCCGCCCGCAAGGCCGGTGCCCTCCTCAGGGACGGCCGCCCGGCCGATCTGGCGGTGGCCGCCACCAAGTCGAGCCCCATCGACGTGGTCACCGAGATGGACATCGCGGCGGAGAAACTGATCACGGACCTGATCGCCTCCCACCGCCCCGACGACGGCTTCCTCGGCGAGGAGGGCGCCTCCAGCGAGGGCACCAGCGGCATCCGCTGGGTGATCGACCCGCTCGACGGCACGGTCAACTACCTGTACGGCCTGCCCACTTGGGCCGTCTCCATCGCGGCCGAGCAGGACGGCGAGACGGTCGCCGGAGTGGTGGCGGCCCCGATGCGCGGCGAGACGTACCACGCGGTGAAGGGCGAGGGCGCCTGGGCCACGGGCGCGTGGGAGGGCGAACGCAGGCTGGCCTGCCGCCCGGCACCTCCCCTGGACCAGGCGCTGGTCTCGACGGGCTTCAACTACGTCCTGGAGGTCCGGGCCCATCAGGCCGAGGTCGCCCGGAAACTGATCCCGCTGCTCCGGGACATCCGCCGCAGCGGATCGGCCGCGGTGGACCTGTGCGACGTGGCCGCGGGCCGCCTCGACGGCTACTACGAACGCGGCCTGAACCCCTGGGACCTCGCGGCGGGCGACCTGATCGCCCGGGAGGCGGGTGCCCTGACCGGTGGACGCCCCGGAGAGCGCCCCGCACGGGATCTGGCGATCGCCGGCACCCCGGGCGTCTTCGAGCCCCTCCAGCGGCTCCTGGAGGACTTCGGCGCCTGGCACGACTGACGGGCACCGACACCACGCAAGCCAGTGGGCCCCGGCGCTGGATTCACCGGGGCCCACGGTCGTGCTCAAAGCCGATCAGACGCTAGGCGCTGACCTCCACACCATGTTCGGCGGCAAGGCGGCGCAGGTCTTCGAGCTCGCCCTGCTCCACCTCGACGAGGAAGTCGTCGCCCTCGTTACGAGCCCGCGTCAGGTCGGTCTCGGTCGCCCTTATGCGCTGCAGAAGTCCTGCGGTGAATGCGTCCATGCTGCGCCCCCTCGTCCTGGGTCGTGGGTCGGTGGCACGGGGGTGTGCCGTTGGGAAGGGGCGATCACGCCTCCAGCAGATGCCCAGCGCTGCCCTGCTGGGCGGCGGCGGCGCCGGACACCCACGCCCGCTCTGCGGAAAGCGGATTGCGGTGCACCGCATGGTGCTGCGGCACATGCAGAGCGTGATCGCGGGGTGTAAAGCCGTCCTCCCCGCGCTCTCTTCCACGGAAACCTCAACCCGACGAGAAAATCTCGCATTCCCCGGCTTCACACCTGACCTTCACCCGGGCCCACACCTGGCCTTCAGACGGCCCTTCCCCGTCTTACAGCCGACTTATGACCGAAAAGGGCAGGATGGAGGTCAACACACTCACCAAGGCCCCTGCCCGCGTGCCCTTGCGGCGCTACGCGGGTGGACACAGGAAGGACAAGCGACGTGCGCGTACTCGTCGTCGAGGACGAGCAACTGCTCGCCGATGCGGTGGCCACCGGACTGCGCCGGGAGGCCATGGCCGTCGACGTCGTGTACGACGGCGCGGCCGCCCTGGAGCGCATCGGCGTCAACGACTACGACGTGGTCGTCCTCGACCGTGACCTCCCGCTGGTGCACGGCGACGACGTCTGCCGCAAGATCGTCGAGCTCGGCATGCCCACGCGCGTGCTGATGCTCACGGCGTCCGGCGACGTCAGCGACCGTGTCGAGGGCCTGGAGATCGGCGCCGACGACTACCTGCCCAAGCCCTTCGCGTTCAGCGAGCTGACGGCACGCGTGCGTGCCCTCGGCCGCCGCACCAGCATGCCGCTGCCGCCCGTCCTGGAGCGCGCCGGCATCAAACTCGACCCGAACCGCCGCGAGGTCTTCCGGGACGGCAAGGAGGTGCAGCTCGCGCCCAAGGAGTTCGCCGTCCTGGAGGTGCTGATGCGCTCCGAGGGCGCGGTCGTCTCCGCGGAGCAGCTCCTGGAGAAGGCCTGGGACGAGAACACCGACCCGTTCACCAACGTCGTCCGGGTCACCGTCATGACCCTGCGCCGCAAGCTGGGCGAGCCGCCGGTCATCGTCACCGTGCCCGGCTCCGGCTACCGGATCTGATCCGCCGTGGCCGCCGCTCCCGCGCCTCCCGGGGCGCCTCCGAAGCCCACCTGGGACCCGCGACGGGTCGAAGCGCCGTTCCCCTGGCTGCGCCCGACCATCCGCATACGTCTCACGCTGCTGTACGGCGGCATGTTCCTGATCGCCGGCATCCTGCTCCTGTCGATCATCTACCTGCTGGCCGCGAACGCGCTGAAGGTCGGCAGCGACCTGCCCTTCAAGATCGTCACCGGCACGGTGTCCAGCGAGAACTGCAACATCGTGTCCACCCAGCTGTCGGCGGCCGAGCTCAACCACGCGCTCAACGAGTGTGTGAACGAGCAGCGCCAGCACGCCCTCGACAACCTCCTCAGCCGTTCCCTCCTCGCCCTCCTCGGCCTCGCGATCATCGCCTTCGCGTTCGGTTACGCCATGGCCGGCCGGGTCCTGTCGCCGCTGGGCCGGATCACCCGGACCGCACGCGCGGTGGCCGGCTCGGACCTGGCCCGGCGGATCGAGCTGGACGGCCCGGACGACGAGCTGAAGGAGCTGGCCGACACCTTCGACGACATGCTGGAGCGCCTGGAGCGGGCCTTCACGGCCCAGCAGAGGTTCGTCGGCAACGCCTCGCACGAACTGAGGACGCCCCTCGCGATCAACCGCACACTGCTCGAGGTGCACCTCTCCGACCCGGGCGCGCCGATGGAGCTCCAGCAGCTGGGCAAGACGCTGCTGGCCACCAACGAGCGCAGTGAGCAGCTCGTGGAGGGCCTGCTGCTGCTCGCCCGCAGCGACAACCAGATCATCGAACGCAAGCCCGTGGACCTCGCCGAGGTCGCCGAGCAGGCGGTCGACCAGGTGTACGGGGAGGCCGAGGCGAAGGGCGTCGTGATCCGCGGTGAGCGGCAGTCCGCGGTCGTCCAGGGCAACGGCGTGCTGCTGGAGCGGATCGCGCTGAACCTCGTGCAGAACGCCGTGCGGTACAACGTGCAGAAGGACGGCTGGGTCGAGGTCACCACCGAGGTCCTGCACGGCCAGGCGGTTCTGGTCGTGTCGAACACGGGCCCGGTCGTTCCGGCGTACGAGATCGACAACCTCTTCGAGCCGTTCAAGCGGCTCCGGGGTGCCGATCGCACCGGCAGCGACAAGGGTGTCGGTCTGGGATTGTCCATCGTCCGCTCGGTTGCCCGGGCGCACGGCGGGCACATTTATGCACAGCCGCGAGAGGGGGGAGGCCTCGTGATGCGGGTCACCCTGCCGATCTGAGATCATGTCGCCGACACACGGGGATGTTCGCTTTGCGCGGAATTTTCTGGGCACTCGTCGAGCTGTCCCGTGTGTGATCGATCACAAGGGCGAATTTCCGGCCATCTACTGTCAGTGATCAGGAATGCTGTCGGAAAGCCGGGAAAGTCCGGGTTTTCGAGGGGCTTGATCACGGGAAGTACACGGTGAGACGCCTTTGAAGTGCGGCATTCGGACCGTGTACGGTCCCCATCGCCATCCCAGCCGATCACTCATGAGGAGTCCGGTTGGGTGTCGATTGAGTAACAGACCTTGATGTGAGGCAAAATCTCCGCCTCGGGTCGGGCACAAGTCCGGCCTCTCACGCGTTACGTGCGCTGGAGACACCGCAGACACCCAGAGGGGGAGAGCGACATGGCAACGGATTACGACACCCCACGCAAGACCGACGACGACGTCGACTCGGACAGCCTTGAAGAACTGAAGGCTCGCCGGAACGACAAGTCGACCTCCGCAGTGGATGTCGACGAGTTCGAAGCCGCCGAAGGCCTCGAACTGCCCGGCGCGGACCTCTCGAACGAAGAGCTGGCCGTCCGGGTACTGCCCAAGCAGCAGGACGAGTTCACTTGCATGAGCTGCTTCCTGGTGCACCACCGCAGCCAGCTGGCCCGAGAGAAGAACGGTCAGCCGATCTGCCGCGACTGCGACTGAGGGCGGGTCGGCCGTGACTGGCTCGACCCCTCCTTGGAAGCGCCGCTCCCCCCTGCCGGGAGCGGACCAAGGGCCGTCCGACGGCCCTCACGGTGCGCGTGACGACGAGCGGGGCTCATCAGGTACGGGAGCCTCGCTCGAACCCGCGGCCGGCCGGGGTGACTTCCCGGCGTCCGCGGACCATCCCGCGCCCGTCGCCAGGCGACGGGTCGCGGTGATGCGCGAGAAGGTCGGGGAAGGCGTCCGCAGAAGCGGCAGCCGCGCCAGGGCGGGCTTGGCGTACCTCGCCGACCGAATCATCGACAATGCCCCGCGGATCCCCGTACGCGACCTCCAGACGCTCCGCAGGCAGTTCCCCGGCCTCGGGCCCGAGCAGCTCGCCGACAAGCTCGTGGCGGGTGCCGCGAACGCCTCCTCGACCGTCGGAGCCGGGATCGGCGCGGCGGCGATGCTGCCTGTCCCGCCGGCCATGCCGACGGAGCTGGCCGCGGAGATCACCGGGGTCGCGGCGATCGAGCTGAAGCTGATCGCCGAGCTCCACGAGGTCTACGGCCTGCGGCCGCCGGGCGGTCTCAAGGACCGCAGCACCGTGTATCTGAACTCCTGGTCGGGGGAGCGCGGCATCGACGTGACCAAGCCGTCGACGATCAACTCCGCTCTCAGCGGCCCGATGAAGCAGCAGCTGCGGCAGCAGATCATGAAGCGGATGGTCCGGAACCTGCCGAACCTGATGCCGTTCATGGTCGGCGCCGCCGTGGGCGCGGTCATGAACCGCAGGGACACCAGGAAGCTCGCCGCGCGCATCCGCGCGGACCTGCGCAAGATCCAGGTGCCCTGGGACACCCTCGACGCGCTCCCGCCGCTGGAGGCGCCGGCGCACCCCCTGGAGATCGGGGACATCGCGAAGGAGCTCGGGCGGGGACACGGGGAGGACGGCGGAACCCGGTAAGAGTTCCGTGAGATTACGGGCCCGTCGGAAAACGGGTCAGTGCGGAGTGAAGCCTCGCGCGAACGTTCTAGGCGGCGTCCCGCGCCTGCTTGATCGCCTCCGCCAGCCGCTCCGGCTCCCGCGTCGACAGATACAGGTACGGCGTCGGGTCCTCGGGGTCCGTGACCTCCACGCGCAACGCCGTCGGGATGTAGGCGCGCAGCAGCAGGAAGGCGCGGGTGTCGGCCTTGTACGTGCGCCAGGCGCGCGCCTCCTCCGCGTCCAGTACCTCCGCCGCACCCAGCGCCGTGACCGGGATCTTCGCCTCGCCGGCGATCAGCGAGCCGCCGACCACGCGGATGCGGAGCGAGCCGTACGAGCTGGCGGCGACGGCCGCGACCGCGGTGCCGCCGACCAGGCCGCCGAGCAGCGGCAGCGTGCCGAACGGCAGCAGGATCAGAGCGAAGGAGACCCCCACCAGGAACGAGATGAGCCACCACGAGCGGGGGGCGGTGAGGCGTTCTTCGTAGGGGGCGGCGGAAAGCTGCATGAGGCCAAGCTTGGCACGGTGTGAGAACCGGGCCGCTGTCAGGGGGAGCCAGTGCGAAGCGCTGTCAGGCAGGGTGGCGGTGGGAGGCGGGCGGACGGGTAAGGTCTGCGGCTGTGAGTGGTAGTTCCGCAGCTCTTCAGCCTCCCGCCGACGCCGTGCAGCCGGTGCGTCACCCCGACGCGCCCGCACCCGGCGAGCTCCTCGGCGCGCACTACGGCCAGTGCTTCGGCTGCGGCGGCGAGCAGGCCCACGGACTGCACCTGGAGGCCCGGGCCGGCGAAGGGGTCTCGGTGACCGCCGAGTTCACCGTGCGGTCCGCCCACCAGGGCGCACCGGGCCTCGCGCACGGCGGCGTGCTCGCGACCGCCCTCGACGAGACGCTCGGCTCGCTGAACTGGTTGCTGCGGACGATCGCGGTGACCGGACGCCTGGAGACCGACTTCGTGCGGCCCGTCCCGGTCGGCACGGTGCTCCATCTGGAGGCCGAGGTGACGGCCGTCGCGGGACGGAAGATCTACTCGACTGCCACCGGACGGATCGGCGGCCCCGACGGGCCCGTCGCCGTCCGTGCCGAGGCGCTCTTCATCGAGGTGAAGGTCGACCACTTCATCGACAACGGCCGCCCGGAGGAGATCCGGGCCGCCATGGACGACCCGGACCAGGTCCGGCGTGCCCGTGCCTTCGAGGTGAACCCGTGAGCCGTGAACCCCTGAGCGTGCTGATCCGGCGCGTCGACCCCGACGTACCGCTTCCGTCGTACGCGCACCCCGGTGACGCGGGGGCCGATCTGCGCACCACCGAGAGCTGTGAACTGAAGCCTGGCGAGCGGGCCGTGCTGCCCACCGGGGTGTCTGTGGCGCTCCCGGCGGGGTACGCGGCCTTCGTGCACCCCCGATCCGGCCTCGCCGCCCGCTGCGGTGTCGCTCTCGTGAATGCCCCAGGGACGGTTGATGCCGGGTACCGTGGGGAGATCAAGGTGATCGTGGTGAATCTCGACCCGCGCGAGGTGGTGCGGTTCGAGCGCTTCGACCGGATCGCCCAACTGGTCGTCCAGCAGGTCGAACGGGTCCGCTTCCAGGAGGTCGCGGAACTTCCCGACTCGGCGCGGGCCGAAGGGGGCTTCGGGTCCACCGGAGGCCATGCCGCGGTGGCCGGGGCGAGCAGCACAAGCGGTCAGGCCGCCGACGGCGGCACAACGGGTGGGAATCGATACGCTTCGGTCGTATCCGACCGGGAAGGACAGTGACGTGTTCGGACGTCGCAAGAAGAAGGGTGCCGCCGAGGACGCGGCCGGCGAGGCCGAGCAGGTCGTCGACAGTGTCGACACTGAGGCGGACGACGAGAACGGCGCGCGCGAGCGCGTGAGGCTCGAGCCCGAGCCGCGGCCCGACGGGCCCTGGGACGACACCGAGGTGCGCGAGCCCGGCGAGGGCCGCGTGGACCTGGGCGGTCTCTTCGTGCCCGGCGTCGACGGCATGGAGCTGCGGGTCGAGGTCGCGGGTGACGCGATCGTCGCGGCGACCGTCGTGCTGCGCGACAGCGCCGTCCAGCTGCAGGCCTTCGCCGCTCCCAAGCGCGAGGGCATCTGGGGCGAGGTGCGCGAGGAGATCGCCACCGGCATCACCCAGCAGGGCGGCATCGTCGACGAGGTCGAGGGTCCGCTGGGCTGGGAGCTGCGGGCCCAGGTGCCGGTGCAGCTGCCGGACGGCACGGGCGGCTTCCAGGTCGTGCGGTTCGTCGGTGTGGACGGTCCGCGCTGGTTCCTGCGCGGTGTGATCTCGGGCCAGGGCGCGGTGCAGCCGCAGGCCGCGGGTCTTCTCGAGCAGATCTTCCGGGACACGGTCGTGGTCCGCGGCGAGGGCCCGATGGCTCCGCGCGATCCGATCGTCCTCAAGCTGCCGAACGACGCCCAGATGGTCCCCGAGGGCGTCCAGCAGCAGGAACAGGAGGGCTCCCGCTTCTCCGGCGGCATGGGCCAGCTCCAGCGCGGCCCGGAGATCACCGAGGTCCGCTGAGCGTCGTAGAACCACGAGGGCCGCACCCCCACCGGGGGTGCGGCCCTTTCTCGTGCGTGAACCCTTGACGGCGCATTGGTCTGTACCTACCGTCTCCGGCCAACGCGTCTGTTCATAAAGGCGCTTCGCGTTCATATACGAGAACGGAAGGCCCCCCACGTATGCGCAGAACCGCTCTCCTCGCCGCCGTCGCCGCGCTCGTCGCCGGCGCCCTCGTCCGGCCCGCCGACGCCGCTCCCGCCACCTTCGCCCATCCCGGAGTCACCGTCTCCCAGGGGCAGTTGGACTTCGCCCGAGCCAAGGTCAACGCCGGCGCCCAGCCCTGGAAGGGCGCCTACGACCAGATGATGGCGAGCAGGTACGCCGATCTGAACCGCACCCCCAAGCCCCGCGCGGTCGTCGAGTGCGGCTCGTACTCGAACCCCAACTACGGCTGCACCGACGAGCGCGAGGACGCCATCGCCGCGTACACACAGGCGCTCGCCTGGTACATCACCCGCGACGAGCGTTACGCGAAGAAGTCGATCCAGCTGATGGACGCCTGGTCGGCGGTGATCACGGACCACACCAACAGCAACGCGCCCCTCCAGACCGGCTGGGCCGGCTCCTCCTGGCCGAAGGCGGCCGAGATCATCAAGCACACGTACACGGGCGGCTGGGCCAACTCCGGGCGCTTCGCGACCATGCTCCGCGATGTCTACCTCCCGGAGATCATCAACGGCTCGAACTCCAACGGCAATTGGGAGCTGTCGATGATGGAGGCCGCCGTCGGCATCTCCGTCTTCCTGGAGGACCGGACGTCCTACGACAAGGCCATGGCGAAGTTCCGCACCCGCACCGCCGCCTACGTCTATCTCGCCTCCGACGGCGATCTGCCGAAGACCGTTCCGAGCCAGAACCTCGACACCCGGGACAAGGTCGTCAGGTACTGGCAGGGGCAGTCCACGTTCGTCGCCGGCCTCACCCAGGAGACCTGCCGCGACTTCACGCACACCGGGTACGGCATCTCCGCGATCTCGCACATCGCCGAGACCAGCCGCATCCAGGGGCAGGATCTGTACGGCACCGACGTGGGCGAGCGGCTGCGGCAGGCGCTCGGGTTCCAGGCCAAGTACGAGCTGGGTACGGCCGTGCCGAGCTGGCTGTGCGGCGGGTCGCTGCATCTGGGCCTCGGGCCGGTCACCGAGGTCGGCTACAACGCCCTGCACAACAGGCTTGGCATGGGCATGACTAATACGCAGACGCTGACCGAGCGGAACCGCCCGGCCGGCAGCAACAACCTGTTCGTGGCCTGGGAGACCCTCACCCACGGGGACAACCTGAGCTGAAACCGTTGATCGGCCGGGCGTCCGGTGGGGATACTGGCGCCCGGTCGAAGGCGTCACGGGGGAGCGGCAGATGAGCCAGGTGGTCACCGAGACCATGGTGCGGGTCGAGAACGTCCACAAGTCCTTCGGGCGCGGAGCGGGCATCGTCCACGCCCTGCGCGGGGTCTCCCTGGAGGTGCCGCGCGGTGAACTCGTCGCCCTGAAGGGACGGTCGGGGTCCGGGAAGACCACGCTCCTCAACATCGTCGGCGGACTCGACACCCCCGACGAGGGGCGTGTCGAGGTCGACGGCCGCGACCTCGCCGGGCTCGACGAGGACGGGCTGCTCGCCCTGCGCCGCGACAGCATCGGCTTCGTCTTCCAGTCCTTCGGGCTCATCCCGATCCTCACCGCCGCCGAGAACGTCGGCGTCCCGATGCGGCTGCGCCGGGCCGAGGCACGCGCGCGTGAGGAGCGCGTCGAGCTGCTGCTGTCCCTGGTGGGCCTCGCCGACCACGCGGCGCAGCGGCCCACCGAGCTCTCCGGCGGCCAGCAGCAGCGCGTCGCCATCGCCCGCGCCCTCGCCAACAGCCCCTCGCTGCTGATCGCCGACGAGCCCACCGGCCAGCTCGACGCGGAGACCGGACACGCCGTGATGGAGCTGCTGCGGGCCGTCGTACGCAGCGAGAACGTCACCGCGCTGGTCGCCACGCACGACGCGACCCTGCTGGATCTCGCCGACCGGGTGCTGGAGCTGGGCGACGGGGAGATCGTCGAGGTCTAGACGGGGAGACCGCGCAGGGCCGGCCGTCGCGGGTGTGCCGTCAGGGTTGCGTCAAAGACGGCTCCGGCGGCGCCCCTCCGCCCCGTTTGCCGCGATTGCTGGTCGTAAGGTCGACGCTGCGCAGGCAGTGATGACCGAAAGACAATGGGACCCATGGGACGCGGCAGGCTTCGGATCTACCTCGGTGCGGCACCGGGCGTCGGCAAGACGTACGCGATGCTGTCCGAGGGACACCGCAGGACCGAGCGGGGCACCGACTGCGTGGTGGCGTTCGTCGAGCACCACGGCCGGCCCCGTACCGAGGTGATGCTGCACGGTCTGGAGCGGATCCCGCGCCGGGAGCTCGCGTATCGGGGGAGCGCCTTCACCGAGATGGACGTGGACGCCGTACTGCGCCGCGCCCCCGCCGTCGCCCTGGTGGACGAACTCGCCCACACCAATGTCCCCGGCTCCCGCAACGCCAAGCGGTGGCAGGACGTGGAGGAGCTCCTCGCGGCCGGGATCGACGTGGTGTCCACCGTCAACATCCAGCATCTGGAGTCGCTGGGGGACGTCGTCGAGTCGATCACCGGGGTACGGCAGCGCGAGACCGTGCCGGACGAGGTGGTGCGGCGGGCGGATCAGATCGAGCTTGTCGACATGTCGCCGCAGGCGCTGCGGAGGCGGATGGCGCACGGCAACATCTACCGGTCCGACAAGGTCGACGCGGCGCTGTCGAACTACTTCCGGCCGGGGAACCTCACCGCCCTGCGGGAGCTGGCGCTGCTGTGGGTGGCGGACCGGGTCGACGAGTACCTCACGCAGTACCGCAGTGAGCACCGGGTGTCGAAGATCTGGGGTTCGCGGGAGCGGATCGTGGTCGGGCTGACCGGCGGCCCGGAGGGACGGACGCTGATCCGGCGGGCCGCACGGCTCGCCGAGAAGGGCGCCGGCGGGGAAGTGCTCGCCGTGTACATAGCCCGCAGCGACGGACTCACCGCCGCCTCGCCCAAGGAACTCGCCGTCCAGCGCACCCTCGTCGAGGACCTCGGCGGCACCTTCCACCACGTCGTCGGCGACGACATACCCGCGGCGCTGCTCGACTTCGCACGCGGTGCCAACGCCACCCAGATCGTCCTCGGGTCCTCCCGCCGCAAGACCTGGCAGTACGTCTTCGGCCCCGGAGTCGGCGCCACGGTCGCCCGCGAGTCAGGGCCCGACCTGGACGTCCACATCGTCACCCACGACGAGGTCGCCAAGGGGCGCGGACTGCCCGTGGCCCGGGGCGCCCGGCTCGGACGGGCCCGGAACATCTGGGGCTGGGCGGTCGGGGTGGCCGGCCCACCGGTCCTGGCCGTGCTGCTCAGCACCGTCGACCTCGGCCTGGCCAACGACATGCTGCTGTTCCTGACCGTCACGGTCGCGGCCGCCCTGCTCGGCGGACTGGCGCCCGCGCTGGCCTCGGCCGCCGTCGGCTCCCTGCTGCTGAACTACTTCTACACACCACCGCTGCACCACTGGACCATCGCCGACCCCAAGAACATCGTCGCCATCGCGATCTTCGTCGGCGTCGGTGTCTCGGTCTCCTCGGTGGTCGACCTCGCTGCCCGGCGCACACATCAGGCGGCGCGGCTGCGGGCCGAGTCGGAGATCCTCTCCTTCCTCGCGGGCAACGTGCTGCGCGGCGAGACCGGCCTGGAGGAGCTGCTGGAGCGGGTCCGGGAGACCTTCGCGATGGAGTCGGCGGCCCTGCTGGAGCGCGTGAGCGACGTCGAACCGTGGACCTGCGCGGGCCGGGCCGGGCTCGGGCGCCCGGTGGAGCGGCCGGAGGACGCGGACGTGGACGTGCCGGTCGGCGACCACATGGCCCTCGCGCTGACCGGGCGGGTGCTGCCCGCGGAGGACCGCCGGGTACTGGCCGCCTTCGCCGCGCAGGCGGCCGTCGCGCTGGACCGGCGGCGGCTCCGGGAGGAAGCCGACCGGGCCCGCACGCTGGCGGAGGGCAACCGGATCCGGACGGCGCTGCTCGCCGCCGTGAGCCATGATCTGCGGACGCCCCTGGCCGGGATCAAGGCGGCGGTGTCCTCCCTGCGGTCCGACGACGTGGCGTGGTCCGAGGAGGACCAGGCGGAATTGCTGGAGGGCATCGAGGAAGGGGCCGACCGGCTCGACCACCTCGTCGGGAACCTCCTCGACATGTCCCGGCTCCAGACCGGCACCGTCACCCCGCTGATCCGGGAGATCGACCTCGACGAGGTCGTCCCCATGGCGCTGGGCGGGGTTCCCGAGGACAGCGTCGAGCTGGACATTCCCGAGACGCTGCCCATGGTCGCCGTGGACCCCGGACTGCTGGAGCGGTCCGTGGCCAACCTCGTCGAGAACGCCGTCAAGTACAGCCCGCCCGGCCAGGCCGTCCTGGTGGCCGCCAGCGCCATCGCCGACCGGGTCGAGGTCCGGGTGGTCGACGGCGGCCCCGGCGTCCCCGACGAGGCCAAGGAGCGCATCTTCGCGCCCTTCCAGCGCTACGGCGACGCCCCGCGCGGCGCCGGGGTCGGGCTGGGCCTCGCGGTGGCCCGGGGCTTCGCCGAGGCGATGAGCGGCACGCTGACCGCCGAGGACACGCCGGGCGGCGGCCTGACGATGGTCCTCACGCTCAGGGCGGCAGGATCGCAGCCTGAGCCACAACCGGTCGTACAACCCGAAAGGCAGGTCACATGACCCGGGTGCTCGTGATCGAAGACGAGCCGCAGATCGTGCGCGCCCTCGTGATCAACCTCAAGGCCCGCAAGTACGAGGTCGACGCGGCCCACGACGGCGCCACCGCCCTCGAGCTGGCCGCCGCCCGCCACCCCGACGTGGTCGTCCTCGACCTCGGCCTGCCCGACATGGACGGCGTCGAGGTGATCCGCGGCCTGCGCGGCTGGACCCGGGTGCCGATCCTGGTGCTGTCCGCCCGGCACTCCTCCGACGAGAAGGTCGAGGCCCTCGACGCGGGCGCCGACGACTACGTCACCAAGCCCTTCGGCATGGACGAGCTGCTGGCCCGGCTGCGGGCGGCGGTCCGGCGGGCCGAGCCGGTCGGACCGGGCGAGGACGACGTGACGACGGTGGAGACCGAGGAGTTCACCGTCGACCTCGCCGCCAAGAAGGTCAACCGGGCCGGCAAGGACGTACGCCTGACCCCCACGGAGTGGCATCTGCTGGAGGTGCTGGTGCGCAACACCGGCCGTCTGGTCAGCCAGAAACAGCTGCTCCAGGAGGTGTGGGGGCCCTCGTACGGAACCGAGACGAACTACCTGCGGGTCTACATGGCCCAACTGCGCAGAAAGCTGGAGGCGGACCCCTCGCATCCCCGGCACTTCATTACCGAGCCTGGTATGGGCTATCGGTTCGAGGGCTAGTACTGCGGGTACGAACGTGTCAGTGCACCCCGGTACGCTTCACATATGAGTGCTGTTCCGCGTTCCGAAAAGCCGGTGGGCCGGTTCCGGCGCATGCTCGACAGGCTCTCCTCGTCGCAGGAGGACCTGGAGTCGGAGGAGCTGCGGGAGGACGCCGAGACCGCAGGCTGCATCAAGATCGGTGACTGCCACGACCGACAGATCGTGACCGTTACTGGTACCTTGCGCACGGTCACGCTGCGTCCCAGAGCCGGTGTCCCCGCGCTGGAGGCCGAGCTGTTCGACGGCTCCGCCGCACTGGACGTGGTGTGGCTCGGCAGGCGCTCCATCGTGGGGATCGAACCGGGGCGCAAGCTGATCGCATCGGGCCGGATCTCGATGAGCCGGGGCCGCCGGGTGCTGTTCAACCCGAAATACGAACTGAGACCCCTCGGTAGGGAGTAGCCGGTGACGTCGCTCGACAAGCCGACCGAAGACACTGAGCAGCACGACGCCCGGGCGGTGACCGAGGCCGCGCTGTTCGAGGCCTTCGGAGGCCTGCGGGGCATGGTGGAGACGGTGCTGCCGGGCCTCCTCTTCGTCACGATCTACACGATCAACAAGGACCTCCACATGTCCGCGATCGCCGCGCTCGCGGTGTCGCTGATCCTGGTCGTGGTCCGCCTGGTGACGAAGGACACCGTCAAGCACGCCTTCAGCGGCGTCTTCGGCGTCGCCTTCGGTGTCGTCTTCGCGATGATGACGGGCAACGCCAAGGACTTCTACCTGCCCGGCATGCTCTACACACTGGGCCTGGGCCTGGCCTACATCATCACCACGCTCTGCGGGGTCCCGCTGATCGGCCTGATCCTCGGCCCGGTCTTCAAGGAGAACCTCTCCTGGCGCACGCGCAACCCGGGCCGCAAGAAGGCGTACGCCAAGGCCAGTTTCGCGTGGGGCGCGATCCTGCTCGCCAAGTGCGCCATCCTCTTCCCGCTGTACTGGTGGGCCGACACGGCACAGCTGGGCTGGGTACTGGTCGGGCTGAAGATCCCCCCCTTCCTGCTCGCCGTCTGGCTGACCTGGGTCTTCCTGGCGAAGGCCCCGGCGCCCATCGACGTGTTCGCGGAGATGGAGGCGGCCGAGAAGGCGGAGGAGGAGCGCAAGGCGGCACGGGACGAGGAGCGCGGCGAGACGACCGGCGCCGCCCGGCACCGGCGCGACGCGTAGGTCGAGGACTTCCGTCACGACGAGGGAGGGCGCCCCGGGATTCCCGGGGCGCCCTCCCTCGTCGTCACGCCGGACGACGTCAGCTCGCGGTGTCCTCGCGGCGCACCGACAGCAGGTCCTCCAGCTGCTCCTCGCGGGCCGGGGCGGCCACGAAGAGGAGTTCGTCGCCGGCCTCCAGGGAGTCGTCCGGGGTCGGGGTCAGGACACGGGTGCCGCGGATGATCGTCACCAGGGACGTGTCCTGCGGCCACTCGACGTCGCCGACCTGGGTGCCGGCCAGGGCCGACTCCTCGGGCAGGGTCAGCTCGACGAGGTTGGCGTCACCGTGGCTGAAGCGGAGCAGCCGGACCAGATCGCCGACGCTCACCGCCTCCTCGACCAGGGCCGACATCAGACGCGGGGTGGAGACGGCGACGTCCACGCCCCAGGACTCGTTGAAGAGCCACTCGTTCTTCGGGTTGTTCACCCGGGCGACGACGCGCGGGACGCCGTACTCCGTCTTCGCGAGCAGTGAGACGACCAGGTTCACCTTGTCGTCACCCGTCGCGGCGATCACCACGTTGCAGCGCTGCAGCGCCGCCTCGTCCAGGGACGTGATCTCGCAGGCGTCGGCCAGCAGCCACTCCGCCTGGGGGACGCGCTCGACCGAGATGGCGGTCGGCGCCTTGTCGACGAGCAGGACCTCGTGGCCGTTCTCCAGCAGTTCGCCCGCGATCGAGCGGCCCACCGCACCGGCACCGGCAATGGCGACCCTCATCAGTGACCGCCCTCGTCTTCGGGACCCTTGGCGAATGACGCCTCGACCTTGTCGACCTCGTCGGTGCGCATCATCACGTGCACCAGGTCGCCTTCCTGCAACACCGTCTGCGAGCTGGGCAGGATCGCCTCGCCGAGGCGGGTCAGGAACGCCACGCGGACGCCCGTCTCCTCCTGGAGCCGGCTGATCCGCTGGCCCACCCAGGCGGCGGAGGTGTGCACCTCGGCCAGCTGGACGCCACCGGTGGGGTCGCGCCACAGCGGCTCGGCACCCGAGGGCAGCAGCCGGCGCAGCATCTGGTCGGCTGTCCAGCGGACCGTGGCCACCGTCGGGATGCCCAGACGCTGGTAGACCTCGGCGCGGCGGGGGTCGTAGATCCGGGCCGCGACGTTCTCGATGCCGAACATCTCGCGGGCCACCCGGGCGGCGATGATGTTGGAGTTGTCACCGCTGGAGACGGCGGCGAAGGCACCGGCCTCCTCGATGCCGGCCTCGCGCAGGGTGTCCTGGTCGAAGCCGACTCCGGTGACACGCCGGCCTCCGAACCCGGAGCCCAGTCGTCGGAAGGCGGTGGGGTCCTGGTCGATCACGGCGACCGTGTGCCCCTGTTGCTCCAGGGTCTGGGCGAGAGCGGAACCCACTCTGCCGCAGCCCATGATGACGATGTGCACGACCGTCCTTCCGGTGTCAAGAGATACTGCTCAGCCCCATCAGGGTCTCAGACCGTCGCCCAAGCTACACACGCACGGTAGGACGGCGGCACCCCTGTGCACGGTTGTCCCGGGGATCGGGACGATCAGCGGCGGCTGATGCTGCGGACACTCACCAGGGTCAGGATTCCGAGGCCGACGAGGGTGCCGGCGGCACCGATCAGCTCCGCGGTGGCGTGCATGGGACCTCCAGGGGGCGGCGAGAGGCAGGTACTGCCCGGGCGACAGACGGGTTTTTGTCATATAGGCATGCGCATCCGGCCACCTGCGGAATCCGCAGCCGGGGCGCCTCGTGTTTTCACCCGGAGGGCACAAGCGGGGTGGCGGGTGGTTGGGCACCCGTTCGAACGCCTACGATGTTCTGTCGTGTCCAAACTGACCGACGTGCCCAAGCGGATTCTGATCGGGCGCGCACTGCGCAGTGACCGGCTGGGGGAAACGCTCCTGCCGAAGCGCATCGCCCTCCCCGTCTTCGCCTCCGACCCGCTGTCCTCCGTGGCGTACGCGCCTGGCGAGGTCCTGCTGGTCCTGTCCATCGCGGGTGTGTCGGCCTACCACTTCAGCCCCTGGATCGCCCTCGCGGTCGTCGTGCTGATGTTCACGGTGGTCGCCTCCTATCGACAGAACGTCCACGCCTACCCGAGCGGGGGCGGTGACTACGAGGTCGCCAACACCAACCTCGGCCCCAAGGCCGGCCTCACCGTCGCCAGCGCCCTGCTCGTCGACTACGTCCTGACCGTGGCCGTCTCGATCTCCTCCGGCATCGAGAACCTCGGCTCCGCGGTGCCCTTCGTCGTCGAGCACAAGGTGCTCTGCGCGACCGCCGTGATCGTGCTGCTCACCGTGATGAACCTGCGGGGCGTGCGGGAGTCCGGCTCGCTGTTCGCGATCCCGACGTACGTCTTCGTCGTGGGCGTCTTCATCATGATCGCGTGGGGGGCGTTCCGCGGACTGGTCCTCGACGAGACCATGCGGGCGCCGACGGCGTCGTACGAGATCAAGGCCGAACACCAGGGCCTGGCGGGCTTCGCCCTGGTCTTCCTGCTGCTGCGCGCCTTCTCCTCCGGCTGTGCCGCCCTCACCGGCGTCGAGGCCATCTCCAACGGCGTCCCGGCCTTCCGCAAGCCCAAGTCGAAGAACGCCGCCACCACGCTCGCGGCGATGGGTCTGCTCGCCGTCACCATGTTCTGCGGCATCATCGCGCTGGCCATGGTGACCAAGGTCCGCATGGCCGAGAACCCGGCCGTGGACCTGCTGAAGGACGGCGCCGCCGTCGGCGCCGACTACGTCCAGAACCCGGTGATCTCCCAGGTCGCCGAGGCCGTCTTCGGCAAGGGCAGCTTCCTGTTCATCGTGCTGGCCGCGGCGACCGCGCTGGTGCTGTTCCTCGCCGCGAACACGGCGTACAACGGCTTCCCGCTGCTCGGCTCGATCCTCGCCCAGGACCGCTACCTCCCGCGCCAGCTGCACACCCGCGGCGACCGGCTCGCCTTCTCCAACGGCATCGTGCTGCTCGCCGGCGCCGCCGGACTGCTGGTGTGGATCTACGGCGCCGACTCGACCCGCCTGATCCAGCTCTACATCGTCGGCGTGTTCGTGTCCTTCACGCTGAGCCAGACCGGCATGGTCCGGCACTGGAACCGCCACCTGGCCGCCGAGAAGGACGAGGCCAAGCGCCGCCACATGGTCCGCTCCCGGGCCATCAACGCCTTCGGCGCCTTCTTCACCGGCCTGGTGCTGGTCGTCGTCCTGGTCACCAAGTTCACGCACGGTGCCTGGGTCGCCCTGCTCGGCATGGTGATCTTCTACGCGACGATGTCCGCGATCCGTAAGCACTACGACCGGGTGGCCGAGGAGATCGCGGCCCCCGAGGGCCCGAGCGACGACAGCGTACGACCGTCCCGCGTGCACTCCGTCGTCCTCATCTCCAAGATCCACCGCCCCACGCTGCGGGCCCTGGCGTACGCCAAGCTGATGCGCTCGGACACGCTGGAGGCCCTGAGCGTCAACGTCGACCCGGCGGAGACCAAGGCGCTGCGCGAGGAGTGGGAGCGGCGCGGGATCGACGTACCGCTGAAGGTGCTGGACTCGCCGTACCGCGAGATCACGCGACCGGTCATCGAGTACGTGAAGAGCCTGCGCAAGGAGTCGCCGCGGGACGCGGTGTCCGTGATCATCCCGGAGTACGTGGTCGGTCACTGGTACGAGCATCTGCTGCACAACCAGAGCGCGCTGCGGCTCAAGGGCCGGCTGCTGTTCACGCCGGGGGTCATGGTGACCTCGGTGCCGTACCAGTTGCAGTCCTCGGAGGCGGCGAAGAAGCGGGCCCGCAAGCGGCAGGACTGGAACGCGCCGGGTGCGGTGCGGCGGGGACCCGCGGAGGAGCGGGCGAAGGAGGCGTCGACGCCGAAGTAGAGTGGTGGGTTGTTGTCGGCCCATCCCGTGGGCCGGTCCCGTGGTCCATCCCTCACTCGATCGTTGTGGAGTCTCCCCGCCATGCAGGCAGAACCGAAGAAATCACTGGTGGGGGTCGACTACGAGGTCGAGGTCGGCCCCGTCGCGCACGGCGGGCACTGCATCGCCCGTACGTCCGACGGCCAGGTGCTGTTCGTCCGGCACACCCTTCCCGGTGAGCGGGTCGTGGCCCGGGTGACCGACGGCGAGGAGGGCGCCCGGTTCCTGCGGGCGGACGCCGTCGAGGTCCTGGAAGCCTCCAAGGACCGTATCGAGGCGCCCTGTCCCTACGCCGGGCCCGGCCGCTGCGGCGGCTGCGACTGGCAGCACGCCAAGCCCGGGGCGCAGCGCCGGCTCAAGGGCGAGGTCGTCGCCGAGCAGTTGCAGCGGCTCGCGGGGCTCACGCCCGAGGAGGCCGGCTGGGACGGCACCGTGCTGCCCGCCGAGGGCGACAAGCTCCCGGCGGGCCAGGTGCCCCAGTGGCGGACCCGGGTGCAGTACGCGGTGGACGCCGACGGCAACGCGGGGCTCCGCCGCCACCGCTCGCACGAGGTCGAGCCGGTCGAGCACTGCATGATCGCGGCGCCGGGCGTCAGCGAGCTGGGCATCGAGGACCGTGACTGGTCCGGGATGGCCTCGGTCGAGGCGATCGCCGCGACGGGTTCGCAGGACCGCATGGTGATCCTGGAACCCCGTCCGGGCGCCCGCCTTCCCCTCGTGGAGCTCGACAAGCCCGTCTCCGTGATGCGCGTCGAGGAGCACGACGGCGGCATCCACCGGGTCCACGGCCGCGCCTTCGTGCGCGAGCGGGCCGACGGCCGTACCCACCGGGTGGGCAGCGGCGGCTTCTGGCAGGTCCACCCGATGGCCGCCGACACGCTGGTCAAGGCCGTCATGCAGGGCCTGCTGCCGCGCAAGGGCGACATGGCGCTGGACCTGTACTGCGGCGTCGGCCTGTTCGCGGGCGCCCTCGCCGACCGGCTCGGCGACAAGGGCGCCGTCCTCGGCATCGAGTCCGGCAAGCGCGCGGTGGAGGACGCCCGGCACAACCTCGCCGCCTTCGACCGCGTCCGCATCGAACAGGGCAAGGTCGAGACCGTCCTCCCGCGCACCGGGATCACCGAGGTCGACCTCATCGTCCTGGACCCGCCGCGCGCGGGGGCGGGGCGCAAGACGGTCGAGCAGCTGGTGAAGCTGGGGGCGAGGAAGATCGCGTACGTGGCATGCGATCCGGCGGCGCTGGCGAGGGACTTGGGGTACTTCCGGGACGGGGGGTATCGGGTGCGGTCGCTGCGGGTGTTCGATCTGTTCCCGATGACCCATCACATGGAGTGCGTGGCGATTCTGGAGCCTGCCTCCAAGGGGCGCTGAACCGGGTCCTGGAAGCCCTCCCCTCCCCGGATCCGGGCGCGGGCCGCGTTGTCAGTGGTGACCTCTATTTTGGAATCACTGGGGATCGGCCGTCGCGGTCGACCGGGGTCTTGGGGAGGGGTGTGCTGTGTCCGCTGCGCAGGGACGACAGTCGGGGAGCACGACGTATCTGGAGCTGTCTCAGGAGAGCGGCGGTGCCCACAAGTTCTACGAGGTGACCGTCGAGGGGACCACCGTCTCCGTGCGGTACGGGCGGATCGGTGTGGACGGGCAGCGTCAGACCTCCGCGTTCCCGACGGTGGAGAAGGCGAACGCGGCGGCGGCGAAGAAGATCGCCGAGAAGGTGCGCAAGGGGTACGCGCCGGCGGTGCGGGGGCAGCGTGCGGCCCGGCCCGTGACGCGCCGTCAGGTGACGTCGGCGCCGTCCACGGCGCGGGCGACCGCCCCGGTGCTGTGGCGGTTCCGTACGGGCGCGTCGGCGTTCGGAATCCATGTCGACGAGGACCGCTGCTGGGTCGGCAACCAGCACGGCAGTGTCTACAACCTGAGCCACGACGGCGAGGTGCTGGCCCACTACTCCCTGCCCGACGGTGTGAAGTGCCTGGTGGCGGACGACTTCTGGATCTACGCGGGCTGTGACGACGGCCGGGTGTACGACCTCTCGGCGAAGGTCCCGTTCGCCGCCTACGAGATCGCGGCCGAGGTGGACATCTTCTGGCTGGACATCCACGCGGGCGTGCTGAACGTCTCCGACCGCAACGGTGGTCTGACCGTCATCGACCACGAGGACGAGCTCCAGTGGTCGCGCAACTCCTCCGGCGAGCAGGGGTGGATGGTGCGGGCCGACGACCGCGCCGTCTACCACGGGCACAGCAGCGGTGTGACGGCCTACGCGGCGAACGGCACCGGTCAGCTCTGGCACACCGCGACCAGCGGAAATGTGCTCTTCGGCTGGCAGGAGGCGGACGCGGTCTACGCCGGGACGGGGCGGCGGGTCGTGCAGCGGCTCGCGAAGTCCTCCGGGTGGGTCGAGGCCACCTACCAGTGCGATGCCGCCGTGTACTCGTGCGCCACCTCCCCCGGCGGGCGGTACGTCTTCGCGGGCGACTCCGCCTCCTCGGTCTACTGCTTCACCGCGGACGGCACCCGGCTGTGGAAGCTCGGCACGGGTGGTGGCTCGGCGCTCTCGATGCAGTACCACGACGAAAGGCTGTACATCGTCTCCACGGACGGCTCGCTCGCCTGCATCGACGCGAGCGAGGCCGCGATCAACGCCGCCCAGTCGGGCACCGTCCCGGTCGCCGCGGACGTCAAACTGGCGGCTGCCCTGCCGACGTACGCGCCGCTGACCACCGCCGCCTCCGTCGCCACGGTCAGCGCCGTGCCCGCGGCGGGGAGCGGAGTCGTCGTGGAGTGCGTCGAGCACGGAGGCCGTGTGCGGGTGCATGTGGTCTCCGAGGGCTACGAGCCGAGTTGGAACGTCCAGTTCCCCCGTGCGATACGCCAGCCCGGCGCACGGTATGTGGTGGACGCGCTGCACTCCTCCTCGGGCGGCTTCTACCGGGTGCGCGGAGAGATCAGGCGGCTGGTGTGACGGGTGGTTTGTCGCGGTCCGCGCCGGGCAGGCGGACCGAGTTCGCCTCGCGGACAGGCCCAATGCGTCGCGCGAACGGTGCTTTCCTGTAAGGCTCGCTCCTGTGACGTACGTAGTGACCGTGGACACCTGCATCCCGGAGGGCACTCCGGAGATGGACCCGCTTCAGCGTGCCGGAGCCGTGGCGATCGTCGAGGACGGATTCGATTCCGTCCGGGCGATCGAAGGGCCCGACGGCGTGGCGGTCGAACTGCTGGACACCATCGTGGCCGTCCACCCCGGTGGCGCGCTGCTGAAGGTGATCGTGGACGCTCCGGCACTGGAGTTCGCCGAGGACTCGGTGCGGGCGCTCGTGGACGAACTGCTGGAGCGCTCCGAACTGTTGGCGGACTGGACGATCGAGCGATGCGAGGTGGAGCTGCACCAGGACCTGGCGAGGAAGAGCCTCGACGCGGCCGAAGGCCCCGATGCCCCGCCCGACGATCCCGCCACCCGCAAGGCACGGCACACCGGGGGCCTCACGCCGGAAGGCGCCGGGGAGGCGTCCGACGGTGAGGCGAAGGCCGCCGCGGTGCGGAGCCGGATGCTGGGGGTGGCGGCCGAACTGCGGTCCTTTCCACCGGCCGTGTTCGGTGTGCCCGGCGAGGAAGGCGACGGGAGGGCGGACGGCGAGGGCGAGTTCACCGTTTCGCCGGCGAGCGCCGCACTCGCCGCCGGCGCGTTGGTCCACGCGATCGACATCCTGGTGGACGAGCTGTTCGAGGACGTGCAGGTCCTGACGCAGGAGGACGCCACCGTCGCGGAATGCGAGGGCCCCCTGTGGCACTTGGAACGCCTGCCCGACCGGTACGCGCTCCAGTACGACGCCCGCTTCGCCCGCCGCTTCCTGGTGACGGTGATCGCCATGACCACCCGCTTCACCGACGGGAGCTTCGAGCGGCTCAGCTGTGTCGCCGAGGAACTCGCCCTGCGGTTCCTCCTGAGCCGGGCCATCGTGACCCTGGAGCTGCACGGGCTGCTCGACGACGAGGTGTCGGCCGCCCTCGACGCGTTCGCCGGGAACGTGTACGAGGACATGGACCACGAGTGGCTCTACGACGGCGCGACGGACGGGATCGACGCCTCCGCCCTGGGGGTCGGGCTCGACGGCGCGCCCATCGCGTTCGGTTCGTGGTTCACCCCGTTCGGCGAGGACGGGTACGTCCACCCGTCCGCGACGGACGAACCCGAGGCGGCGGCACGCTGAGCCAGGGGGCGGACTTCCGGTGGGCAGCGTGGGGGAGGCTTCGGCCGCATGACAGCATCGGGTGGCATGAGTGCGTCCCTGGGGGTGCGGAGCCTGCGCGCGGCGGTGTTCGCCGTGCTGTGCGTGCTGCTGGCCACCGGAGGACATGCGCTGGCCGTGGGGGTGGCCCCGCCGGTGCCGGTGCAGGGCGCCGGGGGCTGGCGGTCTTCGTGGCCGCGCTGCTGCTGGGCGGGCGTGAGCGGTCGCTGGGCGGCATCGGTGGCGGGACGTCGGCCGCCCAGGGCGGGCTGCACCTCGCGTTCGGCGCCGCCCGGCCGCACACCGGGACGGTCATGCACGGCATGCGGATGGCTCCGCACCTCCATGCGTCGGCACCCCACGCCACCGCCGCCCACGTCGGGGCGGCGCTCCTGCTGACCTGGTGGCTGCGGCGCGGCGAGGCCGCGCTGTGGTCCCTGCTGCGGTGGGCGGTCGCCTTCGTGCCGGGGCTCGCCGCCTGGTGGCGGGCGGCCGATGGCTTCCGGGGCGTGCCGAGCGGACCGCAGCCCGTGCGCCGGGCCGGCGACCGGACGTGGTCGCCGCGGCAGGAGTGGCTGCGCCACGCCGTTCACCGGCGCGGGCCGCCCACCGGGATGTCGTACGCCGTCTGATTCCCGACATCCCTTCCGCAGTACGGAGATCCACTCAGCCATGTCCACCACCCCGCGCCGCGCCGGCGCCGTCGTCGCCCTCGCCGCGGTCGCAGTCCTCACCGCCGCCAGTGCCGCCTCCGCGCATGTCACCGTCCACCCGGAGAGCTACGCCAGGGGAGCCACCGACGGCACCCTGACCTTCCGCGTCCCCGACGAGGAGGACTCCGCCTCCACCACCAAGGTCCAGATCTTCCTGCCCACCGACCACCCCCTCCTCGGTGTCCTCGTCGCGCCGCGGGACGGCTGGACCGCGAAGGTCACCGACACCAGGCTCAAGACGCCGGTCAAGACGGACGACGGCACCATCACCGACGCCGTCTCCGAGATCACCTGGACCGGAGGGAAGATCGGAGCCGGGCAGTACGAGGACTTCGACGTCGCCTTCGGACAGTTGCCCGACGACGCCGGCCGGCTGGCCTTCAAGGCCCTGCAGACCTACTCCGACGGCAAGACCGTCCGCTGGATCGAGGAGGCCGCGCAGGGCGACGAGGAACCGGAGAACCCGGCGCCGGTCGTGAAGCTCACCGCCAAGGAGGGCGGTGGCGGTACCGCTGCCACTCCGGCGAAGGCCCAGGAGGCCGCCGCCGACAGCAGCGACTCGACGGCGCGCGGGCTCGGCGTCGCCGGGCTGATCGTGGGCGTGCTCGGGCTGGCCGCGGCCGCGTTCGCCGTCGTGCGGACGCGGTCAGCCGGATCCAGGGACGCGTGAGGCGCCTGCCCTGCCGGCGGAATCCCGTCGGCAGGGCAGGGCAGGGCAGGTCCGGCTCCGTGACGTGCGCGAACGGCGCGGCTTCGGGGCGTCGAGGACCAGCCTGCGGACGCCTCGACGGGTTCGGGCGTGTTTCGCATACGATCGGGACGAGGCTCCGACATATGTGCAGGATGCGCACTTGCGCAGAACTTAGGTAAGCCTTACCGTTCACAATCGCACCACTCAGGGCCCTGGCCGGAACACCGGCCCCGCCCGCGGCGAGCGCTTCACCGACGCAGCCTGGCCGTCCGATGCCGGAACTCGCTGCTCCCAGGACGCCCCCTTGAATCACAGCACCTTCGGTCTGTACGACCCTGCCCTCGACCACAGCGACTGCGGCGTCGGCTTCATCACCCGGCTCGACGGGACACCGAGCCACGACGTCATCCGCAAGGGCGACGAAGCGCTCCGCGCCATCCCGCACCGCGGCGGCAAGTCCGCCGAGGGTGTCGGGGACGGCGCGGGCGTGAACGTGGACCTGTCGGCGGAGTTCTTCGGCGCGATCACCGGCGAGGAACTGCGTGCCGGGCACTTCGGCGTCGCCAACTGCTTCGTGCCGGCCGACGGCGAACGCCGGGCCGCCGCGATCGACCTCGTGGGCCGGAGCATCGCCGAGCAGGGCTTCGACGTCCTCCTCGTCCGCGACGTACCCGTCGACCACGCCGTCGCCTGCCCCGCCGCCGAGCAGTACCAACTGCCCATCGTGCAGTGGGTGTTCCGGGCGCCCGTGAGCTGGGAGCGCGCAGACACCGACTCGGCCGCCAACCGTGCCCTGCTCGCCGTGGAGGCCGTGGCCTACGCCGACGAGGCGACGTACGCGGGGCTGTACGTGCTGTCGCTCAGCGCCCGCACCCAGGTGCTCAAGGGACGGCTCAACTCCGCGGAGGTCATCGGGTACTTCCGCGACCTCGTCGACCCCCGGCACTCCGTGCGCTCGCTCTACTTCCACACCCGGTTCTCCACCAACACCGAGCCGCACCCGACCATGGCCCAGCCGTTCCGGCTCATGGCGCACAACGGCGAGCTCAACACCGACCGCAAGAACCGCCTCAGCGACGAGGCCCTCGCACGGGCCCGGACCCGGAGCATCGTGCGCCCGCCGGGGCAGTCCGACTCCAGCCGGCTCGACCAGACCCTCCAGAGCCGCGTGTTCGACGACGGCCTGGACCTCGTCGAGGCGGTCGTGTCCCTCATGCCGCCCGCCTGGGAGAACGACCGCACACTGCCCGCGGCCACCCGGGACATGCTGGAGTTCTTCTCCCTGTACGAGGAGAAGAACGACGGCCCCGCCGCCCTCATCTTCAGCGACGGCGACGTCGTCGGCGCCCGCCTGGACCGGCTCGGCCTGCGCCCGCTGCGCACCGTGGAGACCGCCGAGTACCTGATGGTCGCCTCGGAGGCCGGCCAGGTCGCCTTCCCCGACGACGAGGTCGTGCACCGGGGCCGTATCGAGGCCGGCGGCATGCTCGTCGTCGACCACCGCACCGGACGCCGGCTGCGCACCCGCGAGGTGCTGGACGCCCTCGCCGCGCGCCGCCCGTACAGCGAACTGCTCACCTCCGCCCGGGTGAACCTCGACGACCTGCCCGCCCCCGACTACTACCGCGGCACCACGACACTCGGCTACGACGGCGACCTCACCCTCGCCGGGCGGTACGTGGCGTACTCGCTGAACCAGGAGAGCTTCCGGTTCATGCTCGACCCGATGCTCGCCGACGGGTCGGAGCGGATCTCGGCGATGGGCTACGGCAACGCCATCAACGCGCTCAGCGACACCGAGGGCGGCATGGCGAAGTACTTCTCGCAGCGCTTCGCCCAGGTGACCAACCCGCCGCTGGACAGCATCCGCGAGGCCGACGGCATGAGCATGCGGGTCGCGCTCGGCCCCAAGCCCGACGGGACCCCGCACAGCGCCGGCCGCCAGCTCGTCGTCTCCTCGCCCGTGCTCGGGCACCTCGACATGGTCCGGCTGCGGGACCAGCGGATCGTGCCGCTGAAGCGGTTCGCCATGCTTTACGAGCCGGTGGCCGGGGACGAGACCGCCAACGCCGACGCCCTGCGCACCGCGCTCGGGCAACTCTGCGACGACGTCGAGCGGTTCGCGTCCGAGCAGGGCGGCATCGCGCTCCTCACCGACCGCGCGGTCTCCTCGACGCGGGCGCCGCTGCCGGTCATCCTCGCCGTCGCCGCCGTCAACCAGCGGCTCATCGAGACCGGGCTGCGGCTGCGCGTCTCGCTCGTCGCGGAGAGCGGCCAGCTGGCCTCCTCGCACCACGTGGCGACCGCGCTCGGCTTCGGCGCCTCCGCCGTCTACAGCCTCAGCGCACGGCTGCGCGCCGAGGAGAAGTTCCCGAGCGCACCGGCCCCCGCCGGCGAGATCACCGCGACCGACCGGGCGCTGGCGAAGTTCCGCAAGGCCGCCGAGAAGTCCCTCGCCAAGACCATGGGCCGGGTCGGCCTGTGCACCGCCGAGAGCTACATCGGCGGCGAGTTCTTCGAACCCAACTACCTCGACACCCGCGACGACGTCTTCGCCCGGACCTTCCCGCACATGGACGCCCCGGTCGGCGGTGTCGGGTTCGCCCGGATCGCGCAGGCCGCCACGGACTGGCACGAGCGGGCCCGTACGGTCCAGGGCGAGCAGCAGATCCCGCTGCTCGGGCTGTTCAAGGAGCGCTCGGACGGCGCCGGGCACTCCTTCGGTGTCACGGCCGTGCGCGGCTTCGGCGACATGGTCGAGGAGAAGCCGGAGTTCGGGAAGCCCGAGGACTCCGACGCGCTCCGGCTGCTCACGCTCGGCCAGCTCGACGACGCGTTCGGCATCACCGACGCCGCGTACCGCAACACCGGGTACGACGCGCTCAGCGACGCCGAGATCGACGCGTTCCGGATCACCCCCGGGTACCGCGCCTTCCTGCGGACCACGCACGAGGAGCGCTCCCGCCGCCCGGCCGCGCTGCGGGACGTGCTCGCGCTGCCCGCGGACGTCACCGGACTGCGTACGGCCGAGGACTTCGCCCGGGAGCTGGGCCGGTTCTCGACGGACGGGAACGCGAGCGTCACGGTCCGGGGTGTCGCCGTCTCCCGAACGGAACAGGGCACCTTCCGACTGCGTCTCGCCGCACCGGACCTGGACCGTCACACCGCCCTCGCCGAAGCGCTCGCGCGCCTGGGCGAGGCCGAGATCCTCGCGGTGGGCGCCGACGGCATCGACGTGGCCCCCGCCGGTACCGAAGCCCGCCTCCTGGCCCTCCTCGACAGCGACAGCGCCCCCGCCGGCGTTCCGCTCGACGAGGTCCAGCCCGCGCACGAGATCACCCGGTCCCTCGCCTCCGGCGCCATGAGCCACGGCGCGCTCGTGGCGACCGCGCACGAAGCCGTCGCGCACGGCACGAACATGGTCGGCGGCATGTCGAACAGCGGTGAGGGCGGCGAGCACCACACCCGGTACGGCACCATCCGCGGCTCCCGGATCAAGCAGTTCGCGTCCGGCCGGTTCGGCATCTGGGCGGGCTATCTCGCCGACCCGATGCTCGAAGAGCTGGAGATCAAGATCGGGCAGGGCGCGAAGCCCGGCGAGGGCGGCCAGCTGCCCGCGCCGAAGGTCACCGTCGACATCGCGGCGGCGCGCGGCGGCACCCCCGGCATCGAGCTGATCTCCCCGCCCCCGCACCACGACACGTACTCCATCGAGGACCTCGCGCAGCTCATCCACGACTGCAAGGCGGCCCGGGTCCGGGTCGTCGTCAAGCTGGTGTCCTCGGAGGGCATCGGCACCATCGCGGTCGGTGTCGCCAAGGCCGGCGCGGATGTCATCAACGTCGCCGGGAACACCGGCGGCACGGGTGCCGCGGCCGTCACCAGCCTCAAGTACGCGGGCCGTTCGGCGGAGATCGGCGTCGCCGAGGTGCACCAGGCGCTCGTCGCGAACGGGCTCCGGCAGAAGGTCGTGCTGCGCTGCTCCGGCGCGCACCAGACCGGCGGCGACGTCGTCACCTCGGCCCTCCTCGGCGCCGACAGCTTCGAGTTCGGTACGACCGCGCTGATGATGCTCGGCTGTGTCATGGCGAAGAACTGCAACGTGAAGTGTCCCGCCGGACTCACCACGAACCCCGAGGTCTTCGAGGGCGACCCGCGCGCACTCGCCCAGTACCTGCTCAACATCGCCCACGACGTACGGCAGATCCTCGCCCGCCTCGGACTGCGGTCCCTGCGCGAGGCCCGGGGCCGCACGGACCTGCTCCAGCTGCTGGACCACCCCGCGAGCGTGGGCCGCCTGGACGTGCGCCGTCTGCTCGCGCGCGTGCCCGAGAAGGTCGTGGCGGACCCGGAGTACCTGGAGAAGAACTTCACCACCGACGACGCCCTCGTCGAGCGGGTGCGGACGGCGCTCCTCGACCGGCGCGAGCCGTCCCTGCTCGTCGAGGGCATCCGCCTCGGCAACAGCGACAAGTCGGTGGGCGGACAGCTGAGCATCGACATCGAGCGGCTGCTCAACCACGAGAGCGCCGCCGACGGACCCGCCGTCACCACCGACGACCGCGGCCGCCGCCGCCTCGTCGACGACGCGGTCCGCATCCGCACCACGGGGTCCGCCGGTCAGTCGTACGGCGTGTTCTGCAACGACGGCATCACCCTCGAACACACCGGCACCGCCAACGACGGCGTCGGCAAGAGCCAGAGCGGCGGCCGGATCATCGTCCGGGCTCCCGGCGGTGGCAGCGCCGAACGCGGCGGCAACGTGCTCATCGGCAACTTCGCGCTGTTCGGCGCGACCGGCGGGCGGACGTTCGTGCAGGGCGAGGCCGGTGACCGGTTCGCCGTGCGCAACTCCGGCGCGACCGCGGTCGTCGAGGGCGTCGGCGACTTCGGCTGCGAGTACATGACCGGCGGCACCGTGCTCAACCTCGGCGGTTTCGGCAAGGGCCTCGGCAACGGGATGAGCGGGGGGTTCCTGTACCAGTACGACCCCTCGGGCGAGCTGGCCGGACGGGTGAGCGCCGACTCGCTGCTGGTGTTCCCGGTGACGGACACCGCGCGCGGTGCCTTCCACGAGGAGGCCGTACGACTGCTGCTGACCTGGCATGTCGAGGCCACCGGCTCCGAACTGGCGGCCCGGCTCCTGCACGACTGGGACACCGAGCGGCAGCACGTGTACTGCGGGATGCCCCGCGCGCTGCTGCTCTACCAGGACTCCACGGAGATCCTCGCCGCGGCGACCCGGTCCCAGCTCCTCGACGAGCTGGCGACCTCCATCGCCACCGACAAGCTCCGCGCGTTCAAGGTCGACTACCGCGACCGCCGCACCGTCCTCGACGGCCGGGCCCCGGCCTTCGGCGACCAGGGCAGCGACGACATGTTCTCGCTGCTGTCCTCGTACACGGTGCTCGGCGTCGCGCAGGACCTCGCGCTCCAGCGGGTGCCGGGCGCGAGCGGACCGGAGGACCCGCGCATCGCCGAAGCCGTGCGCAACCTCGTGCTCACCGAGGACTTCTTCGTCAAGCAGCGCGTGGTGAAGTACCTGCGCGGCACGCTCGACCGCTTCGACGGCGCCGAACTCGCCACCCTCATCGCGATCAAGCGCCTCGACGACTACAAGCGCGCGCTCAAGCAGCGCAACAACCTCAGCGTGGACGCCCCCGGCACCTACGGCTGGATCATCCACCAGACCACCAAGAACGCCGGTCGCGTCCGCGCCGCCCGGTTCGACGAACTGCTCGCGAACGCCGCGCTGGAGGACATCGCCTCCCGCCGCGCCCCGCAGGCCCCGACCGAGGCGGTGACCGCATGACCGTCATGCCCCCGACCGGATCCCTCATCCCGGCCGACGCGCCCTTCTCCGCCCAGCAGGAGTCCTGGCTGGCCGGGTTCATCGCCGGCATCGCGGCCGCCGGACGCCGGGACAGCGCCGGCGCCGACGCGCCCGCGGCCACCGTCGACGTGCTGATCGGCACCCAGACCGGCAACGCCGAACTCGTGGCCGACGACGTCGTCGCCGGTGCCCGCGCCCGCGGACTCGGCGGCCGGGCCACCGCCCTCGACGACGTCACCCCCGAGGCGCTCGCCGCGATGTCCCACGTCATCGTCGTCACCTCGACGTACGGCGAGGGCGAGATGCCCGACAACGCCGGGCTGTTCTGGGAGGCGCTCCAGTCCGACACGGCCCCGCGCCTCGAAGGCGTGCGCTACTCGGTCCTCGGGCTCGGCGACCGCGGCTACGACGACTTCTGCCAGGCCGCCAAGCTCATCGACACGCGTCTGGAGCAGCTCGGGGCGACCCGGCTGCACGAACGCGTGGACTGCGACGTGGACTTCGAGGAGCCCGCGGGGCAGTGGACGGCCGCGGTCCTGGACCTGGTCGCCGCCGAGACCGGCGCGAAGGGCACGGGCGCCGCGGAGGCACCGAAGAAGCCCCGCTCCCAGTGGAACAAGCGCACCCCCTACCCGTCCCGGCTCGCCACCAACAGGCTCCTGTCCGCCCCGCACAGCGCGAAGGAGATCCGCCACTACGAGTTCGACCTCGGCGACAGCGGCATCACCTACGAGGCGGGCGACGCGCTGGCCGTCGTACCGGTGAACGACGCCGCACTGGTCGAAGCGCTGCTGGAGCACCTGGGCGCGAGCGGCGACCGGGAGAGCGCCGAACTGCTGCGCACCGAACGCGAGATCCGCACCCCCTCCAAGGAGTTGATCGCCGACCTCGTCGAGCGGGCGCCCGCGAGCGAGCTGGCCTCGGTCGTCGCCCACGGCGACCGGTCCGACCTCGACTCCTGGCTCTGGGGCCGGGACGTGCTCGACCTGCTCCGGGATGCCGGTCCGGCCGCCCCCGGCCTCGCCGAACTGCTGCCGTTCCTGCGGCCGTTGCAGGCACGCCAGTACTCGATCTCGTCGAGCCCGCTCGCCCACCCGGGCAGCGTCCACCTCACGGTGGCGTCGGTGCGGTACGGCAGGTACGAGGGCGTCACGTCGACGTACCTGGCGGACCGGGTCGGTGAGTCCCCGGTGGGCATCTACCTCCAGCCGAACGCCTCCTTCAGCGTCCCGGCGGACGACGACGCCCCGATGGTCATGATCGGCCCCGGCACCGGCATCGCCCCCTTCCGCGGCTTCCTGCACGAGCGGGCCGCGCGCGGCGCCTCCGGACGGAACTGGCTGTTCTTCGGGGACCAGCACCGCGAGACCGACTTCGTCTACGAGGACGAGCTGACCGAGCTGCGAACGCGCGGCGTGCTCACCGAACTCGACCTCGCCTTCTCGCGCGACCAGGCCGAGAAGGTCTACGTACAGACGCGGATGCGGGAGCGGTCGCGGGAGCTGTACGCGTGGCTGGAGGAGGGCGCGCACCTCTACGTCTGCGGCGACGCCTCCCGCATGGCGAAGGACGTGGAGACGGCCCTGCTGGGCGTCATCGCCGAGCAGCGCGGACGCGGGGACGACGACGCCGCGGAGTACCTCGCGGATCTGCGCCGGGCCAAGCGCTACGTCCGGGACGTGTACTGAGCATGACGGACCAGCACGGGTGCGCGTTCGAGGGCTGCCGCCCCCGGCGGAACACCGGCGCGCGGCTGATCGACCCGCGCATGCCGGAACTGGCGCGCTGCCTGACCCTCTTCCAGTACGTCCAGGCCGTCACCGGGGGACCGGTCGCGCGCATCGACCAGGCCGGCAGCTACGCCGTCCCGAGCCTGCGCGGCGACGCGTTCGCCGTGCACCCGGGCGAGATCGCGCTGCGTCTGGACGCGGACGGGGTGGACACGGCCGTCGTCGCGCGGGACGAGGGCTCGGTCGCCGTGCGCCTGCTCGACGCGCAGGGCCGGATCGTGCACGAGGGGCGGCTGCTCTCCGACGGGGACCGGCTGCTGGCCGGGCTCGCCCCCACGGTCCACGCCGGGTCGACGGCCGCGGCACCTTCCCCGGTCCGCGACGTACCGGCGTGGGAGAACGGCGACCAGCTCGCCCAGCTCGACGCGATCCTCGCGGACGGCGGGCTCGCCCGGCGTGCCGCGTTCGACCGCTACCGGGGCGAGCACCGGGACATCGACGTCGATGTCGTGCCCGCGGTCCTCGACCACGTCTGCTCCGTCGGACTGCCGATCGGCGTCGCGGTGTTCGCCCCCTCGGCCATGCAGGCATGCGCCGGCCGGGTCCACGTCACCGACCGGACCACCGGCGGGCGGGTGTTCGCGGCGATCGCGCGGAGCTCGGTGGAGATCGACCTCGCGGGCGTCCGGGCCTGCCGGCTGGTCCGCTCCACGGCGGCCCAAGGCCCGACCTCGGCGCTCGAACTCGACGACGCCGACGGCCGCTGCGCCGCGGTCGTCACCCAGTTCGGGATCGTGGGCGAGCAGGTGCACACGGCGTGGGAGCACCTCGCGGCGTCGCTGCCCGGCGCATAGCCCGGGCGCACGGAAATTCAGGATCAACTTCCTTTGTCCTCAGGTAGGTTCGGGCGCGACCAGTTGTTCGAAGAGAGGAACGCTGTCTTGCGCACGTCCCATCGCCGACTGACGACCGTTCTCGGGCTCGCCGCGGCCTCCGCATCGGCGCTCGCCCTCGGCATCGCCCCGGCCCAGGCCGCCGGCGAGGTCTACGAGGCCTCCAACTCCATCATCTCGTCGAACGTCACCGCGAAGACGTACTTCGCCGCCGACGGCGAGATCCTCACCGCCCTCGACATGGCGAAGGACGGCCACGGCACCGCCGCCCAGTGGCGGTACAACTCCAGCTCCGCCACCCACTCGTACTACAACGGCTCCGGCTACGCCGTCGCCCACGACTGGAACCTGTCCTTCGCGGAGGGCACCACCCTCCAGATCCGCGCCTGTCTCCAGGAAGGCTCCGACGGCACCCCGTACAGCTGCGGTGGCTGGGAGTACGCCAAGGCCTGAGCACCAGGTCCGACGGTCGCACGGCAGTGAAGGGGCGGGCCCGCGGGCCCGCCCCTTCCGTGACCGCTTAGGGTCGAGGCGTTCCGTCCCTCGTCGAGCCGGAGGTCGCCGCATGCGGATCTCGCAGCGGGCCCAGTCCGTCGCCCCGTTCTACGCCATGGAGTTCGGCAAGCATGCCGCCGCCCTGGAGGCCCAGGGCCACCACGTCGTCAAGCTCAGCCTCGGGGAGCCCGACTTCGGCGCGCCCCCGGCCGTCGTCGAGGCGATGCGGACGGCCATGGACGGGCGGCCCATGAGCTACACCGAGGCCCTCGGGATGCCGTCCCTGCGGCAGGCGATCGCGGGGTTCTACGGGGAGCGGCACGGCGTCGACGTCGACCCGGGCCGTGTCGTCGTGACCGCCGGGGCCTCGGCCGCCCTGGTGCTGGGCGCGGCCGCCCTGGTCGACGCCGGGGACGAGGTGCTCATCGGCGACCCGTCCTACCCCTGCAACCGGCAGATCATGGAGAGCTTCGGCGCCCGGGTCACGCTCGTCCCGACCAGCGCGGCCTCCCGTTTCCAGCTGGACGCGGAGTCCGTGCGGTCGCACTGGACGGACGGCACGCGCGGGATCATGGTCGCCACCCCCTCCAACCCGACCGGCACCTCCATCCCGGAGGGCGAACTGGCCGCGCTGTGCGACCTCGCCCGGGAGCGGGACGCGTGGCGGATCGTCGACGAGATCTACCTGGACCTCGGTGACCACGACGACCAGGGCCGGCCGCCGCGCAGCGCGCTGGCGTACGACCCCGACGCCGTCGTCATCAACAGCTTCTCGAAGTACTTCGGCATGACCGGCTGGCGGCTCGGCTGGTGCGTCGTCCCGGAGATCCTCGTACCGGCGCTGGAACGTCTGGCGCAGAACTACTTCCTGTGCGCCTCGACCCCCGCCCAGCACGCCGCGCTGGCCTGCTTCACCCCCGACTCCCTCGCCGTCTGCGAGGAGCGGCGCGCCGAGTTCGGGCGCCGGCGCGCGCTCGTCCTCGACGGCCTGGCACAGCTCGGACTGCCGGTGCCCGTGCCGCCCGACGGGGCGTTCTACGTCTACTTCGACGTCAGCGGAACCGGGCTCACCTCGTGGGAGTTCTGCGCCCGGGCCCTCCAGGAGGCGCATGTCGCGCTCACCCCGGGGCGGGACTTCGGGGTGGGCACGGCGGAGACGCATGTACGCCTGTCGTACGCGGCCTCCGCCGGGGAACTGCGCGAAGGGATCGCCCGCCTGGGGAAGTTCGTCGCGGCGCTGCGGTAGCGCGTCGCTTCACGGAACGCACACACACCTCACCCTTTAGCTTTAAAGTTCAAGCGATAGGCTCGACGCCAGTCGAGTGGGGGCGACGGAGCCCACGCGCCGCGCTGCTCACTTCCCCCCACATGCACAGGAGAGTCGTGTGAGCGACGGCGACGTAGTGGTGATCGGCGGCGGCTACGCGGGAGTCCGCCTGGCGAAAAAGCTGGACGGCACGGCGCGGGTCACGCTGGTGGACCGCAAGGAGGTCTTCTTCCACCGCATCGCCTCACTGCGCGCCGGGATCCGGCCGGAGTGGTCGGTGACGCCGTTCATCCCGTACGACCGGCTGCTGAACGGCGGCCGGGTGGTGCTGGGCAAGGCGCTGCGCATCGACACGGAGGCCCGGCAGGTCGTCCTGGCGACGGGGGAGCGGCTGCCGTACGACGTGGTGGTGATCGCCACCGGCGCCGACTATCCCGAACCGGCCCGCTTCAACGGCACCACCCCGGACGAGGCGGTGAAGGCCTTCGCCGGGCACCAGCAGGCGGTCGCCCGTGCCGGGCACGTCCTCGTGGTCGGCGGCGGGCCCTCCGGCGTGGAGCTCAGTGCGGAGATACGGCTGGCCCGGCCGGACGCCCGCGTCACGCTGGCCCACTCCGGGTCGGCGCTGCTGCACGGCACGGGCAGTGAGCGCGCCGGGCGCAGGGCGCTGGCCTGGCTGGAGGCGCACGACGTGGACGTGCGGCTGAACTCCTTCATGTCGCCCGGCTTCGACTTCGGCACCTATCGCGACGCGCACGGCAACGTCATGGAGGCCGACCTCTCCTTCTGGGCCACCGGCACCACCCCCAACACGCTCTGGCTACGACTCGGCGGCCACGGCGACTGGCTGAACCACTCCGGACACGTCAAGGTCGACCGCACGCTCCGGGTCGACGGGCGCCCGGACGTCTTCGCGGTCGGTGACGTCAACGACGCTACGGAGCTGAAGATCACCCCGGCCGCGCTGGCCCAGGCCGACCTGGCGTTCCACAACATCCGCGCCCACCTCCAGAGCGGCAGGCACCGCAAGGAACCCCGCTTCTACCGGCCTCTCCACCGCACCCCCCTCATCGTCCCCTTCGGCTCGGCCGACGGCATGACCCTGCTGCCGGTGCCGGGCGGGGAGAGCGCGGTGCTGGGAGGACGGACGTCGGTGCTGGCGAAGGCGAAGACGCTGATGACGCCTTATATGCGGCGGCAGTTGGGGTACACGGCGGCCTGAGGCGACGGAGCGGCCGGCCGGCCACCCGCGGAGGAACGGGGAACGCCCCGGCCGACCCGTGAGGGCCGGCCGGGGCGTCCCGGCGATCGGATCAGGCTCAGACCAGGTCGAAGCGGTCCGCGTTCGACACCTTGACCCACGCGGCGACGAAGTCCTTCACGAACTTCTCCTTCGCGTCGTCGCTCGCGTAGACCTCGGCGACCGCGCGGAGCTCGGAGTTCGAGCCGAAGACGAGGTCGGCACGCGTACCGGTCCACTTGACCGCGCCCGAGGCGTCACGGGCCTCGAAGTGGTTCTGGTCCTCGGAGGTCGACTTCCACTCGATGCCCAGGTCGAGCAGGTTGACGAAGAAGTCGTTGCTGAGGACGCCGGGGGTCTCGGTGAGGACACCGAGGGACGTCCCGCCGTGGTTGGCGCCCAGGACGCGCAGACCGCCGACGAGGACGGTCAGCTCGGGGGCGCTCAGGCCGAGCAGGTTCGCCTTGTCGAGCAGCAGGTACTCGGCCGGGAGGCGGTTGCCCTTGCCCTGGTAGTTGCGGAAGCCGTCCGCGGTCGGCTCGAGGGCGGCGAACGACTCGGCGTCCGTGTGCTCCTCGGTCGCGTCGACACGGCCCGGGGTGAAGGGCACCTCGACGGCGTGGCCGGCGTCCTTGGCGGCCTTCTCGACCGCGGCGGCACCGCCGAGGACGATCAGGTCGGCCAGGGAGACCTTCTTGGCGCCGGAGCCCGCGTTGAACTCGGACTGGACGCCCTCCAGGACCCGCAGGACCTGGGCCAGCTCGTCGGGCTGGTTGACCTCCCAGCCGGCCTGCGGCTGCAGACGGATGCGGGCACCGTTGGCACCGCCGCGCTTGTCGCTGCTGCGGAAGGTGGACGCGGACGCCCACGCGGTCGACACCAGCTGCGAGACGGTCAGACCCGAGTCGAGGAGCTTGGCCTTGAGGGCCGTGACGTCGGCGGCGTCGATGGTCTCGCCCTCGGCCTGCGGCAGCGGGTCCTGCCACAGCAGGGTCTCCGCCGGGACCTCCGGGCCGAGGTACAGGGACTTCGGGCCCAGGTCACGGTGGGTCAGCTTGTACCAGGCGCGGGCGAAGGCGTCCGCGAACTGGTCCGGGTTCTCGTGGAAGCGCTTCGAGATCTCGCCGTAGATCGGGTCGAAGCGCAGCGAGAGGTCGGTGGTGAGCATCGTGGGCAGACGCTTCTTCGACGGGTCGTGCGCGTCGGGGATGATCGCCTCGGCGTCCTTGGCCACCCACTGGTTGGCGCCGGCGGGGGACTGGGTCAGCTCCCACTCGTAGCCGAAGAGGATGTCGAAGAAGTCGTTGCTCCACTGGGTGGGCTTGGTGGTCCAGGTGACCTCGAGCCCGGAGGTGATGGCGTCGCCGCCCTTGCCGGTGCCGTAGGTGCTGGCCCAGCCGAGGCCCTGGGCCTCGATCGGGGCGGCCTCGGGGTCGGCGCCGACGTTGTCCGCCGGGCCGGCGCCGTGGGTCTTGCCGAAGGTGTGACCACCGGCGATGAGAGCGACGGTCTCCTCGTCGTTCATCGCCATGCGGCGGAACGTCTCGCGGATGTCGCGGGCCGCGGCGAGCGGGTCCGGGTTGCCGTTGGGGCCCTCGGGGTTGACGTAGATGAGGCCCATCTGGACGGCGCCGAGCGGGCTCTCCAGCTCACGGTCGCCGGAGTAGCGCTGGTCGTCGAGCCAGGTGGTCTCGGGACCCCAGTACACGTCCTCGTCGGCCTCCCAGACGTCGGCGCGGCCGCCGCCGAAGCCGAAGGTCTCGAAGCCCATCGTCTCCAGCGCCACGTTGCCCGTGAGGATCATGAGGTCGGCCCAGGAGATGGACTGGCCGTACTTCTTCTTGACCGGCCACAGCAGCCGGCGGGCCTTGTCCAGGTTGCCGTTGTCCGGCCAGCTGTTCAGCGGAGCGAAGCGCTGCTGGCCACGGCCGCCACCGCCACGGCCGTCGCTGATGCGGTAGGTGCCGGCGCTGTGCCAGGCCATCCGGACCATCAGCGGGCCGTAGTTGCCGAAGTCCGCCGGCCACCAGTCCTGCGAGGTGGTCAGGACCTCGGCGATGTCCTGCTTGACGGCCGCGAGGTCGAGGTTGCCGAACGCCTCGGCGTAGTCGAACTCCTCACCGAGCGGGTTCGCGACGACCGGGTCCTTCGCGAGGATCTTCAGGTTGAGGCGCTCCGGCCACCACTGACGGTTTCCGCCGCCCTGGGTGGGGTGTGCGGCGCGCTCGTGCGCGACCGGGCATTTACCTTCAGCGGCGCTGTTCTCGGACATGAGGGGTAATTCCTTCCGGGGTGTGGTGCTCAAGCCTTGCGGGCGGTGGAACAGGAGGGGCACAGGCCCCAGTAGATGACCTCGGCCTCGTCGATGGCGAAGCCCTGGTCGTCCGAAGCGGTCAGACAGGGCGCGTGCCCGACCGCGCAGTCGACGTCGACGACGGCCACGCACTCCCGGCAGACCAGGTGGTGGTGGTTGTCGCCGACCCGGCCCTCGTAGCGGGCGGGACTGCCCGGTGGCTCGATACGGCGGACGAGTCCCGCCGCGGTGAGCGCGTGAAGGGCGTCGTAGACGGCTTGTACGGAAATGTGGCCGACCCGGTCCCGGACCCCGGAGGTGAGGGCGTCGACCCCGAGGTGGTCACCTGCGCGGACGGTCTCCAGAAGCGCGACGCGGGCGGCCGTCACCCGCAGGCCGGCCCCCCGCAGATCCCCTGCGGTGGTCGGAGGCTGCGGTGAAGTCATGGGGGCCAACCTACCCCCACAAACACGAATGGTTCAAGAAATGGATTCGTTCCAACTCTGTGCCATGTCGTGTCGCCGTGCGTTCACCTTCCGGACCGGTCCCTCGCGGGCGTGAAGGCGGGCCTCAGCGCCGCGACCGGCGCACGAGTCCCGCCGCCGCCCCTGCCGCGGCCAGCCCGACGCCCGCCAGCGCGATGCCCTGCGCCCGGCGTCCTGGGGCCGCCGGCCGGGCGCCGGGGGCGACTCCGTACGCGCTGCCGTCCGCACCGGGCAACCCGCAGGCCAGCAGCTCCGCCAAGTGCACCGCCTCATGGCCCCCGCTGTCGAATTCGTGGATCTGGGTGCGGCAGCTGAACCCGTCCGCCAGTACCGCCGTGCCCGCGTCCGCCTCCCGCAGCCGGGGCAGCAGCACCCGCTCCGCGCACGCCTCGCTGACGTCGAGATGGCCGGGCTCGAAGCCGAAGTTCCCGGCGAGTCCGCAGCAGCCGGAGTCCAGCCGCTCGGCGTCGACCCCGGCGCGGCGCAGCAGCTCGCGGTCGGCGTCCCAGCCCAGGACCGCGTGCTGGTGGCAGTGCACCTGGGCGAGCGCCCGCGCGGAGCGGTCCGGCACCTGGGGCGGCTCGTAGCCGGGGGAGTGCGCGGTGAGGAGTTCGGCGAGGGTGACGGTCTGTGCGCGCAGCCGCCGTACGTCCGGGTCGCCGGGGAACAGGTCGCCCGCGTCCGAGCGGAACACGGCCGTGCAGCTCGGTTCCAGGCCGACCACGAGGCCGCCGTCGCGCAGATGCCCGGCCAGCCGGCGCACGGTACGGCCCAACACCCGCTCGGCGACACCGAGTTGTCCCGTGGAGATCCAGGTCAGCCCGCAGCACAGCGGCTCTTCGGGCAGCTCGACGCGCCAGCCCGCGTGCTCCAGCAACCGCACGGCCGCGCGGCCGACGTGCGGGTGGAAGTGGTTGGTGAAGGTGTCCGGCCAGAGCAGGACGCTGCCGCGCGCCCCGTCGCCGTACGGCTCATGCCCCGCGAACCACTGCTGCAGCGTCTGCCCGGCGAACAGCGGCACCTCCCGGTTCTCCACGCCCGCGACGGCGACGGCCGCCCGGGACAGCAGCGGCGTGTGGGTGAGGGCGTTGACGACCGGCCCGAGCCGGGCGCGGCCGACGGTCTGCGCGAGGAGCGGCAGCCAGCCCATGGACAGATGCGCGCGCGGCCTGCGCCACCAGCGGCCCTCGTAGTGGTGGGACAGGAACTCCGCCTTGTAGGTGGCCATGTCGACGTCGGCCGGGCAGTCCTTCTTGCACCCCTTGCAGGCCAGGCACAGGTCGAGCGCGTCCCGTACCGCCTCGGAGCGCCAGCCGTCCTGGATCGCGCTGTCGCCGTGCCCGTCGAGCATCTCGAACAGCAGCCGGGCCCGTCCGCGCGTGGAGTGCTCCTCCTCCCGGGTGACCTGGTACGAGGGGCACATCACGGAGCCCTTGGTCTCCAGCTGGCGGCATTTGCCCACGCCCACGCACCGGTTGGCGGCCGAGGCGAAGGAGCCGCCGTCCTCCGGGAAGCCGAAGTGCAGGTCGAGGGGGTCGTACGGGGTCCAGTCGCCGCCGAGGCGCAGGTTCTCGTCGAGCCGGTACGGGGCCACGACCTTCCCGGGGTTCATCCGGTCGCGGGGATCGAAGACCGCCTTCAACTGCCCGAAGACCGCCACCAGTTGCTCCCCGAACATCCTGGGGAGCAGCTCGCCCCGGCTCTGGCCGTCCCCGTGTTCGCCGGAGAAGGAGCCGCCGAACTCGACGACGAGGTCGGCGGCGCGTTCCATGAACCGCCGGTAGGCGGCGACCCCGTCGGCGGAGTACAGGTCGAAGGGGATCCGGGTGTGCACGCACCCCTGCCCGAAGTGGCCGTACAGGCTCGGCCCCGCGTCGCTCTGGTAGCCGAACTCCTCGTACAGGCCCCGCAGTCGGCGCAGGTAGTCGCCGAGCCGCTCGGGCGGCACCGCCGAGTCCTCCCAGCCCTCGAAGGTGTCCGGCCGGTCGGGCACATGGGCGGTGGCCCCGAGCCCGGCCTCCCGCACCTGCCACAACTCCGCCTGGTGCGCGGGTTCGTCGAGGAAGGCGACCTCCGGGTCGTGCTCGGACTCATGGAGCGCGTCCAGCATCCGGTGCGCCCGTTCGTCCACCTCCCCGACGGTGTCGCCGCCGAACTGCACCATCAAGTAGGCGCCTCCCTCGGGGAGTTGGGCGCGCGCCTTGGGGTTGAGGTGCTTGAGCTGCTCGTCGTGCAGGAGGTAGGAGTCGAGGCCCTCCAGGGCGATCGGCTCGTACGGCAGGATCTCCGGTACGGCGTCGGCGGCCCGGTCGATACCGGGGAACCCCAGGACCACCAGCGCGCGTTCCTTCACCACCGGCACCAGTTTCAGTTCCGCCCGCAGGACGGTGACGAGCGTCGACTCGCTGCCGACGAGGAGCCCGGCGACGTCGAAGCCGTGCTCGGGGAGCAGGGAGTCGAGGTTGTAGCCGGAGACGCGGCGCGGGATGTCGGGGTAACGGCGGCGGATCTCGTCGGCGTGGGCGTCGCGCAGGGCGCGCAACTGCCGGTAGACCGCGGCCCGCAGATCACCTTGCCGCTCGATCTCGGCGTACTCCTCGTCACTCGTCCTGCCGCACCAGAACCGGGTGCCGTCGTAGAGCAGCACCTCCAGACGGGCGACGCCGTCGACGACCTTGCCGTACGCCTGTGCCGTGGCTCCGCAGGAGTTGTTGCCGATCATGCCGCCGATCGTGCAGTTGGCGTGGGTCGCGGGCTCGGGTCCGAAACGCAGTCCGGTCGGGGCGAGTCGCCGATTGAGCTCGTCGAGGACGATGCCGGGCTGGACGACACAGGTACGGGCTTCGGTGTCCACGGACTCCAGCGTGTTGCCGTACTTGGACCAGTCGATCACCACGGCCGTGTTGGTGCACTGCCCGGCCAGACTGGTCCCCCCGCCCCGCGACAGCACGGGCGCGTCGTGCTCCCGGGCGACGGCGACCGCCTCCACCGCCGCCTCGGGTGTGTGCGGCACGACCACCCCGATCGGTGTCTGCCGGAAGTTGGAGGCATCGGTGGAGTAGGCGGCCCGGCTCCCGTCGTCGAAGCGGACCTCACCGTCGACACGGTCGCGCAGGGCGGCCTCCAGGGACCTCGCGTCGACCCTCGCCCCTCGTCGTACGACGGGAGCGGGCAGCTCCGACCCGCCCATGATCGCCTCCTCCGCTGCGGCCCGCGACAAGGTGCGCCACGGGTACCCGGCGCGGTACGGGGCAATCAGCGGACGGTGATCACCGGCCCTGGCAGGCCCGGGAGCGGAAGCCCTCGACGGACCCCGTCTCGCAGCCGCCGCCGGCCGTGTCGAGCGGCCAGGTCGCGGATCCCTTCACGGACACGTCGCCGCTCCACCTCCCGACCTCGACCGACCTGCTCGCATCCGAGTCGGCGGGCTTGCTGTCGGTGTACAACGTGGCGCCGTCGATGTGATCGTGACAGACCATCAGCACCCCCATCGGCGAGATCCGGGAACAGGCCCCGCGCCCGCGACTACTCCGGTGCCGCGCCCTCGGCGAAGTCGGGCATCAGCGCGCCCATCGCCTCGCGCTGGGTGGGTCCCATGATGCGGGCCAGCGCCTCCTTGACCGTCTGCGCCAGGACCCCCGAGGCGTCCTTCAGCAGGCCCCGGGCCTTCTCGGTGAGGGCGACCTCGATGCCGCGCTTGTCGCCGCAGACCGATTGGCGGGTGACGAGGCCGGCGTGCTGGAGGCAGGCGATCTGGTAGGTGAGGCGGGTCTTGGGGCGGCCCAGGAGTTCGGCGATCCGCGTCATGCGCAGACCTTCCGAGGGGTTCCCGGCCAGCAGACACAGGACCAGGAACTCGTCGTGCGAGACGTCCAGCCGCTCCTTGACCACGGAGCGCAGCTCCTGCTCGACGGCTCCGGTCGCGGCCAGCATCAGCATCCAGGCGTGCAGCTCTGCGGGCAGGAGCCCGTCACCTGCGGTGGAGGGGCAGTCGGAGTGGTCGGCCATGACACCCAGTCTACCTGTTGTCCAATTTTGAATCAGATGACTCGGAGGGGTTGTTCATATTTGGATGACCCGATAGCGTGAGGTCATTCAAATTTGGATGACCTCTGGACATGAACATCAGCACGAAGGAGACCCCGCCATGACCGTCGCCGTGGAAACAGGCCTGTGGCAGCTCGACACCGCCGCCTCGACCGTCGCGATCAAGCACAAGTCGATCTGGGGGCTCGTCACCGTGAAGGGCGCCTTCACCGCCGTCACCGGCCAGGGCGAGGTCCGCCCCGACGGATCCGCCGTCGGCACCCTGACCCTGGCCGTCGCGTCCCTGGACACCAAGAACCCCAAGCGCGACACCCACCTGAAGGGCCCCGACTTCTTCGACGCCGACAACCACCCCGAGCTCACCTTCGCGGTCCGCAGCGCCGAACTCCGCGACGGCGACCAGGTCCACGTCGTCGGCCAGCTCACCGCGCGCGGCATCAGCCGCCCCCAGACCTTCACCGCCCGCCTCACCGGCGCGGACGCCGACGCCCTCACCCTGGACGCCGAATTCTCCGTGGACCGCAACCAGTTCGGGATGGGCTGGAACCAACTCGGCATGATCGCCCGCCTCACCACGGTCACCGCCACCCTCCGCTTCATCCGGACGGCAGCCTGACGTACACGCTCGACAGCGTCTGCGGTACGGCGGTGAAGGCCCGCAGCCGGATTCGCGCGCCCGCGCGGGGCAGCCCGTACCCCCCGGCGGGCGGCCGGAGTTCATAACGCGCCGTGGCGTGGGCGGGCAGCGTCGCCGGCCCCCGGACGACCGTCCAGTACCGGCTCATGCCCTGTCCCACGGTCAGCATGAAGTGGGGCGTGAGGGCGCTGTCGGCCGTGTTGACGACCCGGATCGTCAGCCGGGAGCCGTCGGCAGGCCTGGCCCGCTGCAACCCGGTGACCCGCATCCGCAGCGGCGGCGTGCCCGTCACCGCCAGGGCCGCGCTGACCAGCGCCGGCGACAGCACGAGCAGGGCCACCGCGATCCGTGCCGCACGGGAGCCCGGTCGCGGGCCCGGCTGCCACGCGTCCGCGAACTCCGACGCGGGGGCGGTGACGGCCGCCGCCAGCCACAGCGGCGTCATCATCAGGTAGTAACCGTCCTGCGAACGCGTCGCCAGGAAGAAGGCACACCACGGCAGCACGGTCGCGGCGGGCCCCAACCGCCGTACGAACAGCACGAACAGCACCAGCAGACCCGCCGCCAGCAGCATGCTCGCGTGCCCGTACCAGTCCAGCCGGTCGCTGCCGCCCGTGAGATACGCGGACACGTCCACCAGGCCCTGCCCGTGCAGCACCGCGCCCTGGGTCAACGGCAGGGCGACACCGGTGAGCCAGGGGCCCGGCTCGCTCACGAGGAAGTACGTGTCGATCAGCAGCCACACGGTGGCGGCGACCCCGACGACCCGCAGCACGACCAGCGCCGCGCCCCGGCCGCCGAGCTCCCCGCGGCGCACCGCGTAGATCCCGGCCAGCAGGAACGGCGCGAGGAACCACGGCAGTTGCTGCGCCGCACACGCCGCTCCCAGGCACACGGCCCGCGCCACCCCGGCCGCGCCCAGCAGCCCGCCCCGCCCGATCCGCGGCCAGCGCACCACCACCGGCACCAACAGGGCGAGCGCGAGGATCGCGGGATAGCCGAGCCGGCCGTACTGCGGCAGCATCGCGAAGCCCAGGCACACCATGGTCGCCGCCGGACGCCACGGCACCGGCAGCATCCGCCACAGCACCACCGCGCCGACGACCAGCGCACCCGTGCTCACCGCCGTCGCCGGGGTGCCGCCGTGGCCCAGCCACAGCAGGGGCGCGGTCAGCAGCGGGGCGAGCGGGGGATAGCCGTACGTGAAGTCGTAGCCGCCGGTCACCGTGGGGGTCAGGGCGACGCCGTGACCGAAGAGCCAGGGCCACGACCGGCCGTAGACGGGGTGCCCCGCGACCAGCTCCCGGGCGGCCTGCGTGGTCAGGAGCGCCTCGTCGCTGCCCTGGTGGAGCACCGACCAGGCGCACAGCGTCAGGGTCACGGCCGTCACCAGCACGCACAGGTCGACGCGGGCAAGCGAACGGGTCCGGCGCACCACCAGCGCCAGCACCCCGCACACCAGGATCGAGGCGTAGCAGACCGAGATGACCGCGGCCACGGCGACCTGGTGCGAGGCCGCCTGTGTCCACACCGCGCGGGTCCCGATGAGGAGGCTGATGTCGGCGAGCAGCGTCAGGACGCGATGCCACTGCGCGGGTGTTTCCGGACCGGGGGAGGACACCGCCGACTGTGTGCGCCGACCGGGTGTCACCGGCTTCAGTTCTGCCAAGTGCACGGCACCGGACCGTAATCGCGCCCGGTGAGCGAGGTGGTGGGGGAGGTGAAGAGTCCGGTAGGAGAGGGGTAAGAAAGCGAGGTTTGTCAGTAGACGTCCCGCACATACCTTTTCGCCGCGGCCAACTGCTTCACATACGCCGACGCCTCCTGCTCGCCCAGCCCGCCGTGCGCGACCGCGATGTCCTTCAGCGCCCGGTCCACGTCCTTGGCCATCCGGGAGGCGTCCCCGCACACATAGAAGTGGGCACCGTCCTGGAGCCAGCGCCACAGCTCGGGGCCGTGCTCGCGCATCCGGTCCTGGACGTAGACCTTCCGGCGCTGGTCGCGGGAGAAGGCGGTGTCGAGACGGGCGAGGGTGCCCTCGTCGAGCAGCTCGGTCAGCTCCTGCTCGTAGTAGAAGTCGCTGGCCCGGTGCTGCTCCCCGAAGAACAGCCAGTTGGGCGCCCGGTGCCCGAGCGCGCGCCGCTCCTGGAGGAAGCCCACGAACGGCGCGACCCCCGTGCCGGGACCGACCATCACCATCGGCGTCGCCGGGTCGGCTGGCGGCCTGAAGTGCGGGGAGGCCTGGACGAACACCGGCACCTCGGTGCCCGCCTCGGCGTCCGCGAGGAACGGCGAGCAGACCCCGCCGCGCGGTGTGCCGCGCAGGTTCTCGTACCGCACGACGGACACCGTCAGCGAGACCAGGTTCGCGTCGACGAGGGGGCTGGAGGATATGGAGTACAGGCGCGGCTGAAGCTTCTTGAGGACGGCCGCCCAGTCCCGCGCGTCCGCCCGCACCGGATGCTCGGCGAGCACATCCACCGCCTGCCGTCCCCAACTCCACTGCGCCAGGCCGTCCTTGTTGTCGGGCCGCAGGAGCTTCTTCAACTCCCGCCCGTCACGGACGCGTTCACCGACGAAGCGGAGGAAGTCGGGGGTGATACGGGTGATGTCGAGGTGCCGGTGCAGGGCCTCCGCGAAGGGGACCTCGCCGACCCCGTCCAGGTCCACGGCGGTCGATCCGTCGACACCGGTGACCGCCAGCCACTCCTCCACCAGGGCGGCCGAGTTGACCGGCCGCACGCCGAGCGCGTCCCCCGCCTCGTACGTCAGCGGGGTCCCGCTCGTGTCAAAGGTGAACCGCCGGACCTCCTTGACCGCGCCGGGCAGGCTCAGCAGCCGGTTGCCGACGAGGCGGGCTGTGGTGACGGCGGGCCTGGGGGAGCGGGCGGGCCGCTTCGGCGCCTCGGTGGCGGCGGTGGGGCGGGTGCTGGTCTCGCTTCCCAGCGCGGAGAGCACCTCGTCCAGCCAGGCGTCCGCGGACGGCTCGAAGTCCGGCTCGCAGTCGGTACGCGGCGCCAGCCGCACCCCGCCCAGCTCGTCGAGGCGGTCGTCGAGCCGTCGCCCGTGCCCGCAGAAGTCGTCGTAGGAGGAGTCGCCGAAGGCCAGGACGGAGTAGCGGACGCCGTCCAGGCGCGGGGCCTGCTCGGCGGCGAGCCGGTCCCAGAAGCCGGAGCCGTTGTCGGGCGCGTCGCCGTCCCCGAAGGTGCTGGTGACCAGCAGCAGGTCGGCGCCCCGGGGCAGCGCGCCCGGGTCGGTGTCGTCCATGCCGACCAGCAGGGGGCGGTGTCCGCTCGCGGAGAGCCGGTCGGCGACGGCACCGGCGAACTCCTCCGCGTTCCCGGTCTGCGAGGCCCACAGCACGACCACCTCACGGCCGGGCTGCGTGCGGGGCGCCTGGGCCGTCCGCGAGTACATGCCGGCCAGCACCCCGTTGACCCACAGCGCGTGCTCGGGACTGAACGGCGCGTCCGGCGGCAGCACCGGGACGCCGGGGGCGCCGGAGTCGATGCCCGCGAGGAAGCCGGTCAGATACAGGCGCTCCTGGGCGGTCAGGACGGGCGGCGGGGCGGGGTCGAGGCCGAAGGGATCGGCGCCGGGGGTGACGGAGGTGGGGGTGACGGAGGTGGGGACGAGGACCGCGGGTGCGGGCACCGGCGCGGGAGCGGCGGAGACCCGGGTCAGCGACACCGCGCACACCTTGAACTCCGGCTGGAAGGAGATCGGGTCCACCGCGTCGCTGGTCACGGCGTTGACGCTCAGATACTCGCCGAAGAGGTCGTTCCAGTGGAACGGCGCGAAACAGCACCCCGGCCGCACCCGGTCCGTCACCACCGCGGGCAGCACCGCCCGCCCCCGCCGCGAGGCCACCTCCACCCGGTCGCCCTCGGCGATCCCGAGTGCGCCGGCGTCCTCGGGGTGCAGTTCCACGAACGGCCCGGGGTTCAGCTTGTTGAGCTTGGCGACCCTTCCGGTCTTGGTCAGCGTGTGCCACTGGTGCTGCACCCGCCCCGTGTTCAGCACGAAGGGGAAGTCGTCGTCCGGCATCTCCGCGGCGGGTAGGTGCGGCCGCGCGTGGAAGACGGCCCGGCCGCTCGCGGTGGGGAAGCGCAGCCCGTCGTCGCTGACGTACCGGATCGGATTGCGCGCGGGCCCGCCCTCGGCGGCCGGCCACTGCACGGGGGTCTCCCGCAGCCGCTCGTAGGTCACCCCGCGCAGGTCCCAGCCCGTGACGGGGTTCCAGGCCCGCCGGATCTCCTCGAAGACCTGCTCGGCGCTGTCGTACGAGAACCCCTTCTCGTACCCCATCTCCCGCGCGACGGCCGCGATGATCCGCCAGTCCGCCATCGCCTCGCCCGGCGGGTCGGCGACCGGCTGGGTCAGGGTGAGGTTGCGCTCGCTGTTGACGAAGACGCCCTCGCCCTCGGTCCACATCGCCCCGGGGAGCACGACATCGGCGTAGGCATTGGTCTCCGTCTCCCCGAACACGTCCTGGGTGACGACGAACTCGGCGGCCTCCAGGCCCTCGATGACGGTACGGCGGTTGGCGACCGAGGCGACCGGGTTGGTGCAGATGATCCAGCAGGCCTTGATCTCGCCGTCGGCCATCTTCTGGAACATCTCGACGGTGCCCTTGCCGACGCCGTCCTTGCGGACGGTGCCCGCCGGCAGCTCCCAGAGCTCCTCGACGAACTCCCTCTCGGAGTCGACGAGGACGGACCGCTGACCGGGGAGACCGGGCCCCATGTACCCCATCTCGCGCCCGCCCATGGCGTTCGGCTGGCCGGTGAGGGAGAAGGGGCCGCTGCCGGGGCGGCAGATGGCGCCGGTCGCGAGATGCAGGTTGACCAGGGCGTTGGTGTTCCAGGTGCCGTGCGTGGACTGGTTGAGGCCCATGGTCCACAGGCTCATCCACTCACTGGCCGAGCCAATGAGCCGGGCGGCCTCGCGAAGGTCGTCCTCGTCCAGTCCCGTGATCTCGGCGACGACGTCGGGCGCGTAGTCGGCGAGGAACTCCGGCATCGCCTCCCAGCCCTCGGTGTGGGCGGCGACGAACTCGGGGTCGGTGTGCCCCTCCTCGACCAGAAGGTGCAGCAGACCGTTCAGCAGCGCCAGGTCGGTACCCGGCTTGAGCTGCAGAAACAGATCGGCTTTGGCGGCGGTCGCGGTGCGCCGCGGATCGACGACGATCAGCTTCGCGCCCGCCTTGACCCGCTCCATCATCCGCAGGAAGAGGATCGGATGGCAGTCGGCCATGTTCGACCCGATGACGAGGAAGGCATCGGCCCGGTCGAAGTCCTCGTACGACCCGGGCGGCCCGTCGGCGCCCAGCGACAGCTTGTAACCGGCTCCGGCGCTGGCCATGCACAGCCGGGAGTTCGACTCGATCTGATTGGTGCGGACGAACCCCTTGGCGAGCTTGTTGGTGAGGTACTGGGCCTCCAGGCTCATCTGCCCGGACACATAGAAGGCGACCGAGTCCGGACCGTGCTCGTCGATGACCGCGCGCAGCCGCCGCGCGGTCTCGGCGATGGCGTCGCCGATGGGCGCCGGGACCGGCTCCGCTCCGCGGTCGTCCCGGACCAGCGCGGTGGTCAGCCTCCCGGGCGCGGAGAGCATCTCGGCCGTGGTGGCGCCCTTGGTGCACAGCCGGCCCGCGTTCGCCGGGTGCGCCTTGTCCCCGGAGGCCTTCAGGACCGTACGCCGCCCGTCGGGCCCCATGCCGACGTCCAGCAGGATGCCGCAGCCCACTCCGCAGTAGGAGCAGACCGAGCGCACCTGGGACGTGGGAGTGGTGGGGGTCACACGGGGCCCTTTCCGCGGTCGGTTCTTGCCCCCAGAGCGTACGAATCGCCCATTACGCCGATGTCACATGGCTTGATCATGAGGAGTTACGTCGGACACACACCCGTTCGTGGCGCGATGTGAGGGGGGCGGGTCTGTCGCGGTCCGTGTCGCTGTTGGGCCGAACAGGTGACTTGGCGTAAGAATTGGCCGGTGCAGGCAATCAAGGCGAGCGAGTCCGGGGGGAACCGGTGAGCAGGTACGACGTCACCGATGAACAGTGGGAAGGGCTCGCCCAGGTCGTTCCGTTGCGCGGCCGGGACGCCTGGCCGTCCGCGGTGGACCACCGGGTGCCGCCCGAAGCGGTGACGGAACCGCGCCGCCGCTTCGTCGTGCTGAGGGTGAATGTCTTCGGCGACGCCCGCGAGGTCGCCGAGACCCTGATGGCGGGCATCCCGGTGCTGCTCGACCTGACCGGGGCGGAGGGCGAGGTCGCGAAACGGGTCCTCGACTTCAGTACGGGCGTCGTCTTCGGCCTCGCCAGCGGCATGCACCGCGTGGACCGCAACGTCTTCCTGTTGACCCCGCCCGGCACGGAGGTCAGCGGCCTGATGGAGACCGCGGGCGCCCCCAGCGCCTGAGCCCGGTCCCCCGATCGTAGGAAGCGGCGTCCGGCGGAACGGTTCGCCTCGTTCCGGAGGCTTACGGTCCGGACATGTGCGCCACTTCTGTGCCGGCGGGTTCCGCGGCTCATGCGGTTCCGGAGACTTCCAGCGACCGGCGGGTGCCGTCCCAGGGACGGTCGGCGGGTGACGGGAAGCATCCAGGGACGTCCGGCGAATCGACGGCCGCGAGACACGCGGAGCCGTCCGCCGAGACGCCCCCGGGGGTGTCCGCAGACGACCGCCCGGCGGCCCCGCTGCCCGGCTCGCCCGGCGTCCGGGTCGCGGCCGGTCACCACCCCAGCCGTCCCCACCTCACCGAGCTGCGGCTGTCCGCCTTCGCCGCGCACCGGCGGGCGAGCTTCCCGCTGGGCCCGCTCACCCTGCTCGTCGGGCCCAGCGGATCCGGCAAGTCGAGTGCGCTGCGGGCGTACGAGGCGCTGGCGCGGCTTGCCGCCGGGGCGGAACTGGGGGAGGTGTTCCCCGATCCGCTCGCGTGCGTCCCGGAGTGGGCGCGCCCCGACGCGCAGCGGCGGCGCGGGTTTCGGATCGGGTGCACGACGGACGGTCCCGAGGGGCCGGTCCGGCTCGACGTCGCCGTCCAGGCCGAGCCCGAGCTCCGGGTCGTGGGGGAGCGGCTGGCCGTCGGCGGACAGATCCTGCTGGAGACGGCGCTGCGCGACCCCTCGCGACGGGCCGTACAGGCCGCCTGGCACACGGCCGGCTCCGCGACGGTGACCCGCGCCCCGTTCCCGGACGACCGGCTCGGCACCGCACTGCTCCCGCTGAGGGTGGCCGGCAAGACCGACGGCCAGCGCCGGGTGCTCGCCGCCGCCGAACAGACGGTCGTCGCCCTGCGTTCCGTGTTCGCCTGCGACCCCCGCCCCGACCGGATGCGCGCCCCGGTGCCCACCGGCTCCGGGCGCCTCCTCGGCGGCTGCGACAACCTCGCCGACGTGCTGTGGCGCACCCGCTCCGAATGCGGGCGCCGCCACGCGCAGTTCGTCGCGGCGGTGCACACCGGATGCGCGGGCCCGGTGGCGGACGTCCTCGCCGAACTGCTCGGCGACGGCAGGGTCCGGGCCGTGCTCGACCGCGGCGAGGGTGCCCGTACGGAACTCGCGCGGCTCGGCGACGGCGAGCTGAGGTACCTCGCGCTCGCCCTCGTGCTGTTCACCGGACCCGGCGTCCTGGAGGTCGACGCCGCCGGCGAGGTGCCCGCGGCGATGCAGACGCTCACCGTGCTCGCCGACGGGCTCGACCGGCGGCTGGACCCGCGCCAGCGGGACGAAGTCCTGGGGCTCGCCGCCCGGATGTGCGACCGCGGGCACATCCGGCTGCTCGGCACGGCGACCGACGCGTCCTGGGCCACGAGGACCGAGGGGCTCACGGTGGTACACCTGGACCCGTGACAGACCCTCTCGATGTGGCGAAACTGCAGCGCAGGCTGGCCGAGTTCGCGGCGGCGCGCGACTGGCAGCCCTACCACACCCCCAAGAACCTCGTCGCCGCGCTCAGCGTGGAGGCCTCCGAACTCGTCGAGATCTTCCAGTGGTTGACCCCGGAGGAGTCGGCCCGCGTCATGGACGACGCCGACACCGCGCACCGGGTCACGGACGAGGTCGCCGACGTGCTCGCGTATCTGCTGCAACTGTGCGAGGTGCTGGGCATCGACCCGTTGGCGGCACTGGACGCGAAGATCGATCGGAACGAGCGGAGGTTTCCGGCGCCGTAGCAGGGGCGGCAACTCCGGTGCACAGGGAGTAGCTCGGTCCGTTTTCACTCTCCGGAGTCAAAATCCGGCCCGAAATCGATTCGTTGTCCACAGATTTCCGCCTTCCTCTGGCTTTTCGTCCCGCCGACCCTCACTCTGGGTAGTGGACAACGGAGTTCGGGCGGCAGACGGGGGCAGCGCATGGATGCGGTGCGGCTCATAGTGACGAGCAGGCGGGCCCTCGCGGGGAGCGGCGCGGCGCCTCAGGTGCTGACGGAGGTGTGGCAGGCGCAGGCGCTGGCCCAGGCGATAGGCAGCAGGCTGGCGGTCTCCGGCCCTCCCCGACTCCGCGGCGAGGCACTGGGGTTGACCGAGCTGGCGGGCAGAGGCTGCGGGGTCCTGGACCGTCCCGACCTGGACACCGCCGACCTGCGCGCCGCCCAGCTCACCGAACTGGGCGACGCCCGCCAGGTTCTGCTCTGCCTCGGCGGACTGCTCGGCGAGGTGGGCATCGCCCTCGTCGGCCTCGCCTGCGCGGTGGAGGACGAGGGCACGTACTGGCAGTGCATGGAGGCGATCGACGCGGCGGACGAGTCCCGGGACCGCGTCCTGGAAATGCTCAACAAGCTCGCGGACCGGGATCAGGTCTTACCGGAGCGGGAGGCGGGGTGAGCACTCAGCGGATCCCGGCCCCGGGGTGAGCGACGTCGGCGCTTTCCTCAGCGGCTCTCGGCCTCGTCCGCACCGCGCCCCGCCGACTGCAGATCCGCGTCCAGGGCGGAGAGGTCCGCGTTGAGCGACGCCATCAGCTCCTCCATCTGCTGCAGCAAGCCTTTCGGCTGACCGGTCGGCCCGGCCCCTTGCTGCGGGACGGATTCTTCGGACATGACGGCCTCCTCGGCCCAGGCCTCCGCGGGAGGCCGACACGGGTGACGCCCGGCGCTGACCGGCCGGGCGCGGGTGCCGGTCGGTCCGGCTCCGCCCGAGCAACGATCATCACCTTCGCCGGGTCACTGGCCCGGGCAGCCCCCGTGCGCCGCGTTGACGGAATTTCACCCGACCGGGCAGGGGAGGGACGGCGGGGGCAGGTGGGGTTGACCGGCGGGACGGCGTGCAGGATGGAGGTATGGATCTTCGCATCTTCACCGAGCCCCAGCAGGGGGCCACCTACGACACCCTTCTCACGGTCGCCAAGGCCACCGAGGACCTCGGCTTCGACGCCTTCTTCCGGTCGGACCACTATCTGAAGATGGGCTCCGCGGACGGCCTGCCCGGTCCCACCGACGCCTGGATCACCCTCGCCGGCCTCGCCCGCGAGACCAAGCGCATCCGCCTCGGCACGCTGATGACCGCCGGCACCTTCCGGCTGCCCGGTGTGCTCGCCATCCAGGTCGCGCAGATCGACCAGATGTCCGGCGGCCGCGTCGAACTGGGCCTGGGTGCGGGCTGGTTCGAGGAGGAGCACAAGGCGTACGGCATCCCCTTCCCGAAGGAGAAGTTCGGCCGCCTGGAGGAGCAGCTGGAGATCGTCACCGGGCTCTGGGCGACCGAGGCCGGCAGCACCTTCGACTTCCACGGCACGTACTACGACCTCACCGACTCGCCCGCGCTGCCCAAGCCGGCCCAGGCGAAGATCCCCGTCCTCGTCGGCGGCCACGGCCCCTCCCGTACCCCGGCGCTGGCCGCGAAGTACGCCGACGAGTTCAAGGATTCGGGCATGGTGCGCACGTGAAAGTCAGTCACACCTCTTGGCCGCCTGACCTGCACAAACCCAAGGCCCCCGCCGGAGCGGGGGCCTTCGTCATGGGAGGAACCGTGGCCGCACCGGAGTGGCTGATCAAGGCCCGCAACGAGCTGGGCAGGGCGATACGGGCAGGGCACGGCACCCACGGGACGTCACCCTGCCGACACTGCGAGGCCGTCACGTCAGAGGTCGCCCTGATCTTCAGCCGCGAGACCGCGGCTGCGTACCAGCGAGGCCTGATGGCCGGGCGGAGCCAGGAGGGCTACCGCACCACCCGCCGCAAGTCGAAGGAGGAATGATGGTCTGCCCGTTCTGCCACCGCATGAAGTGCATTTGCGGGTGAGCCCGTGATTCACCTCAACCGCCTTCAGAAAGCAATCATCGTGGCCGCCTTCGTGGCGGCCTTCGTCATGAACGGGGTGCCGTATTGGAACTGATCAAGCGCGCCGGTCGGGCGCTGTACGAAAGCCAGGTGGGGTGGACGATCACCAGCGGCGTGCTTGGCGCTGCCATCGGCCTGTTCTTCGTCACGCTCTACTTGAGGGCCCAGTGATGCTGTACGACCCTCACCGGCGCTGGGCTCCGCGCGGCATCTGCCGCCCGGAAGACCTCAATCTCTTCTTCGCCCGGCACGGTCAGCCCGACCGTGCACCGTCAGCCAAGACCCGGGCCCGATGGGCCCAGGCCAAGGAGATCTGCGCGGCCTGCCCCGTCCTGGCGGAGTGCCGCAGAGACACCCTGGGTGAGGAGTACGGGGTGTTCGGGGGCCTGGACGAGCACGAGCGCTACCGAGTGCGGCGCAGCCTGAGTCAGGCTGTCTGGCGCTGGCCTGAAGAACGGCGCCTGGCCTGGGCGCAGGAGATACACCGCCTGCGCATGGCGGGGCTCTCCGCCGCGGTGATCCGCACACGGACGGGCATACCGCAGGGCACCGCAGAGAAGCTCAACAAGCTGTGGGCAGAGCACCTGGAGAAGCGGGGCAGCAAGGGCCAGGTCGTGAACCTGGAGCTGCCCGAGCCCAACAAGACCCCCTTTCCCGTGCGTTCCGGGCAGCGCCACGCCTGGACCCGGGACCGCGCCATCGTCCGGGACGCCTGGTACCGGGGTGAGACCCCGGACGGCGAGTGGATCTGCGTCACCACGACCGGCGCCCACGGCGGGGGAACGATCAAGTGGTTCCCCCGCGATGACGTGCACCTCTACCAGCCGCAGCCGGTAGTGATCCTCAACCGCTACGAGAAAGGAGTGAGCCGTGCTCCAGCTGCCTGACCACACCAGCCACAGCGCCAGGGAGACGCTGGAGCGCTGCGCTCGGGCCTACTTCCTTACCCGCGTCGCCAAGGCCCCGCAGGCGCCCTCTCTGTGGCTTGCGGGCGGCAGTGCGGTGCACGAGACGACAGAGTTCTACGACCTGCTCAGGGTCGGAGAAGCGGGCGACGGAACCCCCGAAGAGCTGATGGCCTTCGAAGTGGCCGGGATCTGGGAATCCTGCTTCAACGTCCAGTTGGGCAAGGCATGGGAGCGGGAGGACGACGAGAGTAAGTGGCGCTCCTCCAAGACCGAGCCCATAGAGGTCTGGCGGAGCATGGGCCTGCAATTCGTCCAGGCCTACATCGAGTGGCGGGAACGCTCCCCGTGGGAGATCTGGATTGCCCCGGATGGCCAGCCGGCCATCGAGCTGGACGTGTCGGGCAAGCTGCCCGGCTGCGACGTCGAGATCAAGGCCTTCCTCGACCGGGTCTTCTGGGACCCCGTCATGAAGAAGCTGGTCATTGTCGACATCAAGACCAGCAAGAAACCGCCCAAGACCGCGGCCCAGTTCGGCACGTACGCGGCCCTGCTCAAGGTCAAGTACGACGTGGACGTGACCATGGGCGCCCCGTTCATGAACCGTAAGGCGGCGCTGGGCACGCCCTTCGATCTCGCCGAGTACACGCCAGAGTTCGTGGGCGAGATCTTTGCTGCCGCTTGGAAGCAGATCCAGAGCGGCTACTTCCCCGCCAACGGCTTCCCGGGCGAGTGCTTCATCTGCGACGTGAAGTCCTCGTGCGCCGCCCAGAACGGGCCGTTGGCCCCGCAGTACGACCCGGCATCGCCGGGCTACCCACCCCCTTTCTGAGGAGAGGCATGAACAAGACCGCGGGCGCCCTGGTGGGCGCCCTTCTGCTGTTCGGCGCTGTTGGCTGTTCCGAGTACAACGACGAGCGCGGCAAGGGCGACGCCCCCGTGGCGGGCAGGGGAGGCGACGACTCGGCGAAGCACGTGACCAACAACCCGGACGGCTTCGGGAACGTCGCTACCGGCTGCGTCTACGGAGCCCCCGGCTTCCGGTACTTCGTCACGACGAACACCGGTAGCGCCCCGTCGAACCTGGTGGTCCGCGTGGACGAAGCGTGCAAGTGAGAGCCCGGCTCCACCTGGTGGCCACGCTCCAGACCACATGGACGTGCGTGTACCCGGGCTGCGGCGCGTCCTTCTCGGCGTACGTGGACATGGCGGCCCACCTGAGCACGCACTACAGCTGAGCCGTGCTCCCCAACTGTGACTGTGGCGCCTGCTGCGAGAGCTGCGGGCATTACAGCGACTGCATACGCAACGAGAACGAGAAAGAGGATCAGTTGACCGACCACGCTGACGCTGTTGAGCCTGACAACGAGGCCGAGGGCTGGGACGGCACCGTAGATGGTGTGTCGTACCCGGAGACCCCGGACAACCCGCACAACCACCCGTACACCCTCTCCCTCACCCCGAAAGAGGCGCCCTTCCTGGTGGTCCGCGCGTCCACCGAGGGCGAGCTGAAGGAGAGGCTCGACAGCCTGGAGACGTCCGGCACGATGGCCGCCATCGGGGCGGCCTGGTCGGCCTACAAGGGCCACGCGACCCTGGGCGCAGGCATGGGCCCGACGACCCCCGTCCCGGCCGCTCCCGCGGCCCCCGGCGTCCCTGCACCGCCTCCCATGCCGGGAGCCCCGGCGATGCCCCCGCCTCCGGCTGCGCCCGCGGTGAGCAACAGGACTGCCGAGTACGCGCAAGCCGGCTGGTACCGGCTGAACGTGCCCTTCAAGGACAAGGCGACCTTCGACGGGATCACGGCGCAGTACGGCATGACCAAGGGCCGCCCCTCCGAGGGAGGGCAGTTCTCCTTCCACAAGGACACCAAGGCCTGGTACGTCCACCCGCAATATGCGGGAGCCTTCCCGCAGTTCTCGCCCGTTCCGGCATGATGTCCGGCGGGAGAGGGGGTGTCATGACGAACTACAGGTTGTCCGAGTACGACCGGCAGCGCATCGAGGAGATGAAGCGGGCCAACTTGGCGGGCTTCTGGCTGGTCTTCGCAGCGCTGGCTGGCGTTGCGCTGGTCCTGCTAGCGATCAACGGCGGGTTGTAGGTGCTCACCCTCTCCCGCTCCGTGAAGCGGGGGGCAGTCGGCAAAGAGCCGCTGCCCCCCGCTTTTGCTTCCTGGGAGTCGAGGGCGATCCGCTTCAGGCGGGCCTCTGTGTCGATGCTGTTCGGGCAGTCCGGGTCTCACAAGACCCGGATCGTCCTGAACGCCGTGCTCAACATGCGGGTGCCGACCCTCGCTTACTCGACCGACAGCGACCAGGACACGGTGGCCAGCCGTCTGCTGGCCATCTCCACTCGCACCTCCACGGAGGTGACTGAGCAATGGCTCAGGACTGAGCCCGACAAGTGCGCCCAGCTCCTTGGGGCGTTCGACTTTCTGCGGTGGGACTTCAGGCCTGACCCGACCATGGATGACGTCTGGCTCGGGGCGTACGCGTACCACGAGGCCGAGGGGCGCTGGCCCGAACAGATCGTCATCGACATTGCCTCTGACGTCGGTCACGACGTCGGCGACGAGTGGGCCTCCCTGCGGGATCTGCTGCGGCAATCCAAAGTCTTGGCTCGCGAGACAGGCGCACACGTGCTGCTGGTGCACCACGCCTCGGATGCCGAGCGCACCAAGCGGCCCTGCCCCCGCAAGGGGGACATGCAGGGCAAGGTTTCCGCCCTGCCCGAGGTCATCATCACGTGCGGCCTGACCATGACCGGTGACCTGCACGTGGCGTGCGTGAAAAACAGGCACGCCAAGGCGGACGCCGACGCCAGCAACCACTTCCCCATGCATCTGGACGCCGCAACGTCCTTCGTCGGGGACTACGTACAGCGGATCGCCCCACCCGCCTATGCGGGCTGGGATCAAGAACAGGAGGGCTGGGGGTGAAACACGTGGTGATGTGGTCCGGCGGGATCACATCGTGGGCAACGGCCCGCATCGTTGTCGAACGTCACGGCTCAGAAGCCGTGACGTTCTTGTTTGCGGACACTAACTCTGAGGACGAAGACCTACACCGCTTCAACGAGGAGGCCGCCGCCATGCTGGGCGGCCAGGTCGTACGCGTCGCCGATCCGCAAGAGCGGGACACGTGGGACGTCTTCGACGATGAGCGGTACATCGGCAACACGCGACTCGCCCCGTGCGCCAAGCTGCTGAAGCAGGTCCCCGCGCGGCGGTGGATCGTTGCGAACACCACCCCCGAGGACTCCATCATCTACGTCGGTATGGACTGGATGGAGCCTCACCGCATCCCGGGCAACCGGGCGCACTGGGCGCCGTGGCGGGTCGAGTACCCGCTGACCGAGCCGCCGTTGTTCGGCAAGGATCATTGGATGGAGGAGGCCCGCAGAGCGGGCCTGAGACCTCCGCGGTTGTACGAGTTGGGCTTCTCGCATAACAACTGCGCCGGGGCCTGCGTGAAGGGCGGCCAGGGCCAATGGGCCCTTCTCCTGAAGACCTTCCCTGAGCGCTACGCCTACCACGAAGAGCGCGAGCGACAGTGGCGGGCCAAGACCGGCAAGGACGTGACGATCCTCCGGGATCGGCGAGGAGGCATCACTAGGCCGCTCACGCTCGAAGCGCTGCGTCAGCGGATCGAGGCCAAGGAGGCCGTGGACATGGATGACATCGGCGGATGCGGCTGCTTCACGGATGCGGCATGAGGCGTCGTAGGGTCCGCCGGACGTGCCGAGTGATGCACCGCTTCGGCAAGTGGGCGTACATCAAGACCGAGACCGCGCCGGGCCTGCTGCCCGACGTCGAGCCCGACATGCAGTTCCGGATGTGCCACCGGTGTGGCTACCAGGATCTCAGGGAGGTTATATGCGCGTGATCGTCAGAGGGTCAGCCACCTGGACCGACCGGGGCGCCGTGTTCGAGACGCTGAACCGGCTCTATCTCCAGCACGGTCCGTTCGTGCTGGTCCACGGGGCCGGGGCCACCGGCTCCGATGACGCCGCCCACGTATGGATGCAGACAGCCGGCCGGGATCTGGGGTGCTTCGAAGTCCCGCATCCCGCGGACTTCGAGAAGCACGGGAAGGCCGCCCGCTCCATCAGGGACAAGGCGCTGACCGAGACGGGCGCCGATCTGGCCGTCGTCTTCTCGACCCTCGGGGACGAGGAGTCAAAGCAGGTCGTAGACCTGGCCACGGAAGCAGGCATCCCCGTGCAGGAGATCGCCGCGTGAGCGCCTCCAAGCAGAAAGGCACCGCCGCGGAAACGGCGGTCGTGCGATTCCTCCAGCACTGGTGGCCCGACGCTGAGCGGCGGGCCCTGTCCGGCAACAAGGACAAGGGCGACGTCGCGGGAGTGCCCGGCGTGGCCGTGGAGATCAAGGCGGCAGCCCGCCTGGCGCTGGCCAAGTGGCAGCGCGAAACGCTCGACGAGCAGGAGAACGCCGGGGCGCTGCGCTGCGTGCTGGTGGTCAAGCGGCCGTACAAGCCAGTCGCTCAGTGGGACGCCTACCTGCCCGCCTGGCAGGTAGGCATAGAGACGGAGGCCTCGGAATGGGTGCGTATGGATCTGCTCGTGGCCGTGCTGTTCCTGACCTGCCCATCACCCCCGTACTTGCTCACTACGGTGTCTCCCTGAACGAGGGTCGCTGGGGCAACGAAATGGTGTGCTGCCCCGTGCACGGGGAGCGCCGCCCGTCCATGTCCGTCTCTTCGGAGAAGGGCGTCTTCCACTGCTTCGCCTGCGGTGCCACCGGCACCGCTGTGACGCTCGTCAAGCTCATGGAGGCCTGCGACCTTGCAGACGCTCTCCGCCGCACAGAGGACATTCTTCGAGCAGGCGGCATCGACGTACCAAGCCGATCTAGCGGGCGATACCGCCGTCCAGGAGTATCTGGCGAAGAGGGGGCTCAGCCCCGCACTCGCTACGTTCCGCCTGGGCGTCGTACGGAGACCGCTGGTCGGCCATGAGCAGTACCAGGGCCGTCTGGCCATCCCGTACCTGACCCCCGCGGGGGTCGTGAACCTCCGCTTTCGCTGCCTTGAGCCCCACGACTGCCATGCGCTGGGCTGCCCGAAGTACCTGTCCCTGCCCGACGCAGGGACGAACCTCTTCGGCGTCCTGGACCTCAAGCGGGACTCACCCCACATCGTGGTGTGTGAGGGCGAGATCGATGCCATCTCCTGGTCCCTGGCGGGCGTGCCCGCCGTGGGCATCCCCGGCGTGGACGCCTGGCAAAAGCACTTCGGGCGCTGCCTGGAGGACTTCGACGTCGTCTACAGCGCCGGTGACGGGGACAAGGCGGGCGCCAAGTTCAACAGCCTGATGGCCCGCGAGGTCAAGGCCCGTCCGCTCCGCATCCCGCGGGGCCTGGACAGCAACGCTCTGTACGCGCAAGGAGGGGCCGATGGCCTCCGACGACTCATCGAGTGACCACGACTTCGTATCCCCGGCGCACTGCGTGCAGTGCGCGCAGTCGTGGCTGCCGCCGCGGGCCGCCCCGGAGGAGGAGCCCCCCATGACCGCCGAGGAGGAAGAGGAGGCCGAGGCCCTAGACGAACGCTGGGCCGAGGCCATGGGGGATGACGAGCCTCCCCCGCCGCAGCCCGCACGACGGCCACCGTACGCCGTCACGTATTCCGTCTCGGGCCACCTCTATGAGGTGGCCCTTCCTGGTGACGCCACCGTGAGGGCCGTAGACGGAGCCCTTGTCATTCAGCACCACTTGGGCCCCGTCGCCGGGATCGTCCAGGTGCTCCCCGTCCTCAACGAAGGAGGCGCCAATGGCGCTGAGTCTGACGGCCGGTAGAGGCGCCGTCACGTTCACGTACGTCGATGACAACCTCACCGCCTCCTGGACCGTCAAGGCCGACGACGGCGAAGAGAAGCTGATCGGCACCATGAAGCGGGTCATCGCCTTCGTGGAGGGCGAGAGCGCGGCACCGGCGCTCCCCGCGCGCACGCCTGGCGTGGCGCTGGAGATGACACAGATGACCCACCCGCCCATGGTCGAGGTCACGGAAGAGGAGGGCATGGCCCTCAAAAAGGCCAAGCCGGGATCGGTCGTCAACGGCTGGGCCGCCTACGCCGGCCAGGCCCCGCCCGCGCCCGAGATCCCCGCACGCCTCGCGAACGAGGTCGAGATGATCCCCCCGGAGGAGCAGGAGTGAACAAGCCCAAGCCGTTCGAGGTGCCCGAGATTAAGGGCATCGTCGGCTTCCGGCCGACAGAGGAGGACAAGCGCAACTTGCGTGTCCTGATGGCCACGAAGGGTGAGGCGAGCTTCTCGAAGCTCCTGCGGGATCTGGTGGCCGAGGCCGCGGTGCCCGCCCGTCGTCGGATGCGCGAGGCCGCAACGCGTATCGCAGCGATGGAGGACTGATGGCCGAGCAAGAGTGGTGGGCCGTGGAGACGTCCAGCGGAACGCAGTTGGCCAAGCCGGGGGAGCTGCCTACGGTCTCGCGGTTCGCCAATCGCGAGGAGGCCACGGCAGTGGCTAAGCAGGCTGCCCCGCAGTACGACGACACGCTGTCTCTCGTGAAGTACACGCGCAAGGAAGTCCGGACCTACAGGCGGACCGTCTCCGTCGCCGAAACGGACGTTCCCGCGTCGTAGAGTGCGGAGGCCCCTCCGGCCTCCGGACTCGTCCCCCGGAACCTCTCCCCGGAGAGGGTGGGCGCGCAGCGCCAGGCCCACTGCCTCGGGTACTGGAAACGTGGTCCGCCCCAAGGGAAAGCCCCCCTGATCTTCGGATCAGGGGGGCTTCTCTATGCCCGCCGGGACCAGCACGGGCATTGGCTGCCATGCCACTTACGACATTACCCGCGGCATACGACAATCGGTTCACTCTGTGCTCGTGTCTTCACGGCGTGTCAACTCCGCGCGCACGTCCTCCACGGCGACCTTGATCCCTTCCGTCACTGCATCGTTGATCCGTTGCGTCAGAACTCCGTTGGTCTGGTGCGTAATCTGCGCCAGGGCCTCGTCCTGCTGGGCAAGCTGCTCGTCCTGCTTGTCCGTGCGGTGGTCCAGGTGCTGAATGACGAACACAGCGGCCAGGATGGGCGCCACCAGGGCGACGTACCCCGTCGTCTCCGCGCCCTTCAGGGTCAGCACGACGAAGCCGCCGACGACCAGGCCGGCTGTGCCGAGCTGAAGGAATGTCGACCTCACTTGGGCAGCACCCCCAGTACCTGGAGGAGCACCATCACGAAGATGCCCACGATCAGCAGGAACGTTACGTTTCCTTCGGACATGTCAGTCCTCCCTGAGAGATGGGTGCTTGAGCTGATCCAGGGCCTCTGCTGTGGCCCTGTCGAGTACCCCGGTTACGGGGAGCTTGAAGAGGTGCTGTACGGCCCGCAGGGAGGCCTTCGTGGCCTCGTCCATCGCTCCTGTCACGTTGAGCCGCAGGGCCCGCTGCGCGGTGCGTACGGCATCCCTCTCGCCCTCGTTCGCGGGGGCGATAATCACGCGATCAGGCGGCCACATGGCGCCCCTCCTGCTTTACTGGTCCCCGGGTTGATCCCTGGTGGGTCCTGACCCTCTTCGATGGGCCCCGCGGCTGGTGACTGCGGGGCCCATCGGTCTGTGCGGCCATCAGTGGCCCCCGCAGGGCCAGTGCCAGGAGCCCTGAGCCTTCGTGCCCTCGATGTGCGGGACATCCCGCACCGGCCGCAAGGACGTCTCGCCGGGGGCGACGCAGGAGAGCCAGACAGAGAAGAGGTCGTCTCTGGTGACGAGTGCCGCCCAGCACTCGTCACCGGTCCAGTAGTGGACCCAATCGCCCACGTCGGGGTCCCGCTCGTCCTTGTCCGTACGCCGGGCGCGGGCGTAGTTCAGGAAGGGGGCGGGGTCGTACCTGTCCTGCTCGTCGGGCTTGATCAGTTCGTAGTCCACGTCGTACCTCAGCTTGTGATCACGTCTGCGATGGTCCGCAGCTCCACCCACAACACCCCGCCGTACACGGAGCGGTTGTTGCCGGGCTGGGCTGCCTGCTCGAAGCGGTAGTCATCGATCACCACCAGGTCAGAGGTGCCGTTCTTCAGGTCCTGGAAGGCGACGGCATCGCCGCGAGAGAAGATCTGCTCAAACATGGCCAGGCGCGCGAGGCTACGACCCTCGTAGCCGACTTGCTGCCCTGAACTCGTCATCTCCTTGTCCCAGCACGCCAGCGGGATAGTGATCACGCGCTGGCGCACGGCCCCCGGCATGGCCTTGAGCTGCCATCCGTTGACCTCACCGCCCTTGGTCGTGTCCGTCCCGGACCTGCTCAGGGTCAGCTTCAGCTGCACCCACTCCGAGGCGGAGGAGGGCGCGGGCAGGATGACGTCCTGAATGACCTGAGAGCCGCCCTGCGAGACGGTGAGGACCGAGGTATCCCCGCCTCCCGGATCGAGCACGGAGACGCCCACGGACCCCCATAGAGGGGTCGGGGTCTTCACGGAGACGAACTTGAAGATCTTGTTTTCGAGCGTGTTGTAGCGCACCCGACCCGTGGTCAGGGTGCCGCTGGACTCCAGCACGGTGGCGGACTCCAGGTAGGCCGCCTGGCCCGAGACGGCCACCACCATGCGGTCCGAATTGCCAAAGTTGGTGGCCCCGGTGACCTCACCGGTCACGTGCGTCTGAAGGTCCGTCGCGTAGGCGAAGCGCACGGACGGACTGATGTCGCCGCCCTGGAGCGGCTGGCCGAGATCTACCCGATACAGCCCGCTGTTGCCAGAGATGGCGTTCGTTGCCCCGACGAAGAAGAAGCGGTCATAGGCCGCGATGGCCTTCACGCCCGAGGAGTTGGTGAAGAGCAGCGGCCCGTACTGAATGTCCCCGTTGTCGTCGATCTGCCCGACCCGGAAGCCCCTGTTGGTGCCGATGCCCACGAAGCTGCCCAGGTACGTGGTGATGGCGTAGACGATCTCGCCGCGCGGCAGCTGGGCGGCGAGTACGCCGCCCGAGGACAGCACCGGCACCGCCCCGCTGGTGTCCAGGCCGAATTTGAGGATCTCGCCCTGGCTCCCGGCATGGCCGGCCGCGTAGATGGCGTTGGTGCCCTCCGCGAAGTCGGTGAAGACGAAGGCCGAGTTGAGGTGCGTGAACCTCAAGTTCTTCGCGGGCGTGTTGTCGCACTCGTAGATCTTGTTGTCCAGGGCCAGCATGAGGCGGCCCTTCACCCACCGGCACACCACGGCCGTGGTGCCCGTGGTCACGAACGAAGCGCCGACGCCGTTCCCGGCGCCCTTGTAGACCGCCACGTCGTCCGCGGCGAAGTAGTTCGTGCCGTCGCTCGTCAGAGAGCGGATGACGTTCGCCCCGCCCCACGTGATGGTCGTGGTGGCGGCGCCCGTGTCGCTCTTCAAGGCCGTGCCCGCGGCCGACCAGAAGCGGTCAGTGCCGTCGTTCCAGCCCACCACGAAGTGGGGGTTGGCGGTGCCGTCAGAGACTCGCAGAGACGTGGAGCGCAAGAGCGTGAGCCGGCCGTTCACCCACGGGTTCAGGCCCACGGATTCCCCGTAGCGGATGGCGTACTGGTTGTCCGCCGAAGGGTCCTGGTAGAGGACCCCGGCGCCGCCGATCCAGGACGACTGAGAGCGCAGCCACCAGGAGGCGAGCGACTGTTCGCCAGGTACCTGCTGGTTGTCGAACTGTTCCTTTTTGATGGGCGCTCCGGCCCTGGTCATCTTCCGCTCATCGGAGATGGCGGAGAGCCAGGGCATCCCGCTCAGGGCGAACTGGTACTGAACGCCCGACAGGGCGAAACTCGATGCTGCGGCGGTCATCCGCCCGGACAGGGCGAAGGGCAGCCGGCTCACGATGCCTGCCATTACGCCTCCCGGTACCAGCCCTGAAGAGTGATGATCGTGCCGGACTGGATATAGCCGGACTGCATGCCCTGGTTGTCGTACATGTTCACGGCCATGGCCGTACCGGCACCGCCCGCCAGGATCTGGCCCATGACCATGCCGGGGCTGATCACGTTCGTCCCGGTGATGAAGCCGGAGACGAACTGCCGCGTGCTCGCCGCCCCGTTGCCCTCACGGAACGGCGTGCTCGGCAGGTTCCCTTGGATGTTGACCGCACCGGAACCGCTGGCGCTCCATACCGTGTAGATCTCGAAGAAGACGATCTTGCCCAGCTTCTTGTACCAGCCCACGTTCGTGGTCGTCGCCGGAGAGCCGGTGATCGTCCACGTCGGCGTGAAGGGCGTCCATGTGGTGGTGCCGACCGAGAGGTCTGCGCCCACGGAGAAGGCGTCGTCCGTGGCCAGGACGTTGGCCGCGGAGCGGTACAGGTTCGTGTCCACGGCAGCGGCGCCAGAGCCCCACTGCAACCCGCCCCCCGCCAGGATCTCGACCCTGTTCTGTGCGTCACCCGTGACCGAGGCGCGCAGCGCCAGGTTCGTGTCCGCACCACGCTGGAAGAGCACACCAGCACTGGTCAGGAAGGTCGGGGCACCGGTGAAGTTCACGTTGCCGGACAGCGTGGGGTTCCCGGTGAACATCCCGGCCAGGGCTGCGCCGCTGGAGATGCTCGGGGTGCCGGACAGCACCGCCGCACCCGAGAGAGTCACGGCCCCGGAGAAGGTGGGCGCACCGGTGAAGGTGCCCGACAGGGCACCACCGTTGACGGTCGGGGAGGTCAGCGTCTTGTTCGTCAGCGTCTGCGTCTGCGTGGCGCCCACCAGGGCGCCGGTGACCCCGTGCACGGACGCCGTGGCGTCCTCGTGCGTGCGGAAGTCCACGGCATCCTGGGCGTTGTAGACGTGCCGGACCACGGCGCCGATCGAGTGCGACTGCGCAGAGGTCCCGGAGAAGCCGCGGGTCACCGTGAGCGTGGTCCCGGCCACGCCCGTGACCACCACCAGCTCCTCCGCGGAGGCCCCGTAGTCCAGCGCCAGGACGTAGGGCGTGGTGCCGGGGAAGCCCGTGGTTGCGGCGACCGTCACGGACGTGGCGGCGCCGGAGATGTTGCCGGACAGCGTGGTCTGAATGGCCGTGTTGGAGTAGTTGTAGGCGTTCGCCACGTCAGCTCCCCTGGAATGTCGCGAAGTTGGGGACCTCGTCGAACTGCCGAGTGCGCTCCTCTTGGAGCCGCTCGGCGTACAGGCTGGCGTACAGGGACGCGGCCTTGGCGGCCGACTGCGGAGGCACCAGGGCGGCCCGCTCGGTCGTCTCGACGCTCTGGAGCTGGAGGCGCGCGGCCTCCAGGCCGGGGATCAGGCGCTTGCAGGCGCCGTACGTGATCAGGTCCGCGAAACGCTCCGGGTAGCCCGTGGTCGTCAGCTCGTCGGAGCCGTTGACGAGAGCAGTCGGAGCCTTGGAGTAGACGACCTTGATGGCCTGGCCGGCTGTGACGTAGTCGAAGACCTGAAGCGACTTCCCCGAGGGGAAGTTGGCGCTCCGGGCCTCGGGGTTGTAGCGCCAGTTCGGCAGCGGCTGCGCCACCTTGGACGGGCCGATCAGCTGGCCCGTCACGTACCAGACGCCCTCGACTTCCGAGGGAAGCTCGTACTCGATGACGGGTGCGAGCTTGGTCAGCTCCGTGGAGCCGAAGACCACAAGGTCCGGGTACAGGCAGCGGATCGTTTCGTTGACGGCCTCCTTGATCCGGACCTTGGGGAAGGCCGGGGAGGAGGTGATCAACGAGTTGACCGCGTGGGAGGCCGCCGTGGTGCCTTCGTACCCGCGGCCATTCGTCAGGCCCATGACGGAGACGACACCGCTCGTCGAGTCGTAGGCCTTGACCAGGATCAGTTCGTCGTCGATCTCGACCAGGCCGCGCGAGAGGTTGTTCACCGTCTCCGTGTCGCACGTGAAGGTCGTGTCCCCGGCGCCCATGGGCGCGGACAGCTCCGAGACGCTCTCCTGGCTCAGGGCGTAGCCCAGGAGATTCTGGCGGACCTTGCGGACGAGCTGATCGAAGGTCGTCATGTCACGCCGCCATCATGGTGGCGGTGCAGGTACCGGCGCCCGAGATGCCAGACAGGGACGTGCGGTAGTAGCGGAACGCCTTGTCGACGCTGGTGGCGGTCACCGTTCCCGCGGCGGTCAGCGCCACGGTGGCGCCCGTGGAGACCCACGTGGCCCCGTCCAGGGACCCTTCGATCGTCAGCGTCCCCGCCAGGGTTGCCGTACCCACGGCCACTACCGTGGCCACGGTCTTTGCGGAGCCGTAGGACACCGTGCCGCCCGTAGCGGCACCGGTCACGGCGTTGAGCGTCAGCGAGGCGTTCTGCGCGCCCGTGCTGACCTGAAGCGCGTTATCCGCACCGGCGTTCACGCCGTCGATGGAGACCTTCATCTCTGCCGACATGTCAGGCCCCTTCCGGCATCGGAGTGGCCAGGGAGAAGTCCTTGCCGTATGCCGCACCCGCGGCATCCGAGAGCTTCACGGCTTCCGTGATCTTGTTCATGGTGGTGCCGTCCGGCTGGATACCCTCCTTGCGCACCGTGCGGTACGCCTCCAGCTCCGCGTCCCACTTCTTCTGTGTGGTGCCGTCCAGCCCCTTGGAGGGGCTCGCGAGGTACGTACGCACACCGGCGTCACGCAGGCAGTCACCCCACGTGGCGTGATCCTTCGTCTTGCATCCCTTACGGCACATCAGTGACGCCCCGGCTCCTGCATGCCTTCAGCACGCGTGTGGCACCCCTCGGTCGTGCGGGTGAGGATCTCTTGCTCGTCCTGGTTGGTGAGCTGGTGGTTGCCGCCCGGCCCGACCGGGCAGCACTTCTGGTCATCCATGGGGATCTCCTAGGAGAGGGCGGCCCAGCGGGCCCCGGACGTGACGGTCTGGCTGGCGAGCGTGATCGAGGCAGGAAGCGACGTCTGGGCGGTCGGCCCGGTCAGGAACCGGGACGCAGCCGTGGACAGCCCGGCGCTCACGGTGGTGGCGCCACCGGCGCCCATGGCGAACTGCGGCGGCGTGGTGCCGACGCTGAGAATCGCGACGTAGTAGGAGCCCACGGCCAGGGTCTGGGGGGCGGACAGGGCGATCGTCTTCAGGCCCGTGCTCGTCCAGTTGGCCGACTGGTCCGCGGAGGCGGACAACAGGGTCCCGGAGCTGTTGTAGAGGCCCACGAAGGACTGGCCGGCTGTGAGCGTGACCCCGGCCGCCTCGATGCCCACGATGACGTTCGTGGCCACAGAGCTGCGGTTGACGACCTTGACCTTGCAGAGATAGACGGTGCCGCTCGTCGTCGCGTTCGAGGCCGAACGCAGCGTTGCCGGGTCGTGGGTCCAGGCCACCAGGCCGTGATCCGCAGGCGTGAAGGTCGCGTCATTGACGTTGGTCAGCGGGTACTGAAGCAGCCCCGCAGGCATCGCGTTGCCCGTGTTGAAGGTCGTGATGTCCCTGAAGACGCTGCTGTTCTGCTTGGTGTACGTGACCGTGCCAGTGGCGTTGTTCTCGATCCGGATGGACTCGAATCGGTTCGGCGCGTTCGAGGTGGTGTTGTTGTCCTGGATGATCTCGACCGTGTTGCCCGAAGCGTTGTTGAACCACTTCGCACTGAAGCTGTTGTTGTAGGCGTTCGAGCCGCAGCGGAAGCCGACGTTGCCCGCGCCTCCCGTGTCGGCTGTGACGTAGTTGCAGTCGAAAACATTCGACTCGCCGTTGTCCACGTTGATCAGGGTCTGGAATTGTTCGAGGTTCAAGCCCCAGAACCTCTGCGAGGCGCCGCCCGAGGCGCCGTCAATCAGGATTCCCGTACAGCCGGTGCTATTCGCCCCGGCCTCGACCATGTTCCAGTTGTTCTGATTCAGATTGTTCGATGGCGAGCTGATGTGGATCGCCGTGCCACCCGTGCCGACGATCTCAATGAACATCCTGGTGAACGTGTTGTCACCGGCATTCTGGACGGAGCCCTGATTGCTCAGCCTGATCCCGTTCCGGGTGCCCTCGATCTCGATATTTTCGAAGGTCGAGCGCCACGGCATCGCGAGGTCCATGCCCCAGCCGGTGTAGGCGGCGTTGAAGCCGCCGTTGATCCGCAGGTTCCGGAAGCTGCTGTGCCAGAAGGAGACTTCGTTGCCGCTCAGTACAGCCGTGGAGTGAATCCCCACGCCGGAGCCGGAGATGAAAAGACAGAGATCCTCGACGGCGCACGTCGCCCAGTCAGTGATCTCGATGCCGATCTGATTCGACGCCACGGTGATCTCCGTGGCCTGCTGGCCCACGCCGTACAGCCCGATCGTGGGCGCGTCGTCCTCGTCGTTGTTGCCCCGGATCGTGACCGGGGCGGCCCAGTTGAAGGAGCCGCGGGAGAGCTGCACCCGGCCGCCCCCGGCGGCCTTCACTGCATCGACAGCGGCCTGTACCTCCACGTTGTCCGCGCTGCCATCGCAGATGTACTGCGCCCTGTCCTTGACGGACTGCGGGGCATTGCTGGCCGCAACCAGCGTGTAGTACGTCGCCGCGGAGACGCCCGTCTGGAGGGCGGAGATGCTGCCCTCATTGGCCGTAACGGCGCTCTCCAGCGTCGTCAGAGCCGTGTTGAGAATGCCGCCCCAGGCGTCGGTGTCGCTGCCCACCGTGGGCGTCGTGATGTCGACCATGTCTACGCTCCGTAGGGCCCGGCGCCGTATGCCCCGGCGCCGTAAGCGTCCGCGGGGATCGTGAAGTTCGCGGAGGTCACGCCCACGCCGGCCGCGATAAGCGCGGCCCTGGTGGCGTCGTCGACCTCGTACTCATGGCCGCCCATGTAGAAGAAGAAGGCGTCCGCGATCTCGTCCTGAGTCGGGAACCGCAGGGCGCGGTAACTGCCCTGCGGAAGCTCCTGAATCGAGATGCCGCGGGCCAGCTTGATCCGCAGAAACAGGCGGTCGTCCCAGGACGCCGGACCCTCGTCGACTGACGGGGTCCGGAACGTCCAGGTAGCCATCAGCTGGAGTTGATCGTGCTCGTCGTCTCGGCGCGGATGAGCGCCTCGTTGCGGTAGATCTTCCAGCCCGCCACGCCGTACCAGCCGAGCGGACGGAACCGCGCCAGCTTGTCGACGATCGGGCCCGCCACGATGTGGAACTCATCGGCGACGGCCTCGGCGAGAGCCTGCTGACCTGCGTAGTAGGTCCGGAAGCGGCGGATCGTGTTGTCGCCCGTTCCGGCATCGACCGCGTTGTAGCAACGCGGGGACTCGATGTAGAAGGCGCCCTCGTACGCGCCGATCTCACCGGCCCAGATGTTGCCCGCTGCCGAGTAGTTGTGCGGGTCGCGCCAGGCGGCAGCGCCGGTCTCCGCCCGGAGGTCGTGAGAGACCTCGGGGTGGATCGCGCACCAGTACAGCGAGCCCTTACGGGGCACGGCCTTGTTGGCGCGGAGCTTCACCGGCGCAAGGCGTGCGATGGCCGAGTTAAAGGAGTCCGTGGCCGCCATCGTGGTGCCCACCGGGACGCTCACGGTGCCGTTGGTGACGTAGGAGACCGTGCCAGCCTTGCGCTGGATCACGTTCGTGCCCGAGCGAAGCTCGGTCTGGACGATCGTGTCCACCGAGTCCGCGGCGTTGAACGCCACGATGTTGGCGATGGCCGGGTCCACGTCGGTCAGCGAGTACAGGAAGAGCTTCCTCGTCCTCAACACCGGGTTGCCGTACTCGTTGAGGGTGATCGTGACGGTGGTGGGATTGCCCATCGCGACCGAGTCAGGGTCGGTCGTCTCGGTCAGGGCCGTGGTCGCCACGGCCAGATCCTGGTAGCGCTCCAGGACGATGGAGCCGCCGGGCGCCGTGGTGTCCACGGGCCGCTTGTCCGCGACAGCGCGGAACATGGGCTGGGAGCGAAGAGCGAACTCGAAGCGCTTGTCATACGCGGTCTGCACCGCGTTCGACATCGCTGAAGTGTCGGTATAGGCGTTAGCCATGGGGACCTCTCACCCCTTCCGGGGTGCCGCAGGGACGGGGAGAGGTCAGGCGGACGTCACTGCCAGTCGTACTGACTGCCGTGCGATCTCATCAGCGTCTCGAACTCCTCGGGGGTCTGGCACGCCTTGATGGCCGCTGCCAGTTCCTTGTCAGAGCCCTGCGGAGGAGCGACACCCTGTGTCCCCGCCTCCTGCATGCGCTGCATCTGCGCCTGACCGTCAGCCGGCACGGTGGTGGGAGGCGGCCCCGTAGGGGCCTGCTGCTCGCCCGGCTGCTCCTGGCCCTCGGGGGCCAGCTTCGCCAGGGCACCGCCATTGGCGGTCAGCCACTCGTCCAGCTTGTCGGGCTCACCCGCGTACAGGCCTGCGGCCTGCGGGGCATAGCCCTTCGCCTTGAGCGCGTCTGCTACGGCCTGCTGCTTCTGTGCGGCCTTCAGGCGGTCGTTCTCCGCCTTCAGCTCGCTCACCTGGCTGGAGAGCTTGTCCAGTCCCTCGCGGAACCACTTGGGTCCCTGCTGGTTCTGGTTGCCTGTCTCGCCCAGGCCCGACATGTCGTCAGGGTCTTCGAAGCCACCGAAGCTGTACTCGCCCACTGCGCACTCCCGTTCACTTGCGCGGCCTACTCGCCCTCCGGGGAAGGGGTCGTGCTCCGCTACCGGCCTTGTCGTGGACGGGGCCGGTCGGTCCGTCAGTGAACGACTGTAAGCCCTGCTAGCACAAAAGCGCTAGCACTGGTAGTTGAAGGGCGTACGAAATCTTCGAGGGCAGCACAAAGCCCCCGGCTCGAAAGCCGAGGGCTTGTCACCCCCGCCAGTGCGGGGAGCAGTGCTGACCGGGTCTCTCCGGCATGGCATGGGCCACCCCCGCTTGCGCGGGGAGCAACGTTCTTACGGGAAAAACCGTAGCGCACGCATAGGGGTCACGTCTGCGAGTAGCCCGCATTGAGGCCCTGGACCGACGAACCCTTGCCCCCTGCGAACAACCCCCGCTCCTGGCTCTTGAGGCGCTTACCCTTCTCGGCCGCGGACTCGTTGCCGTAGGAGCCGGCCGCTCCGGGAGTGAACAGCTCCTGTTCCGCCTCGCGCTGGTTCCAGGTGGAGCCGTAGCGGCCAGCAATGCCGAGCATCGATTCGAAGCCCTCCGCGATCTGCGAGTAGGCCTGCTCGGCCTGGTCGGCAGTGATGCCGAGCGTGGCGTAGCCCTCCAAATCCAACACATTGGCGGCGAAGCCCCGCCTGATGGCCGCCGCGCCGATGGCGCCCGCGGCTGCCTGCTTCTTCAGGATCGGTTCAGCCCGCTTGCGGTCCAGGAAGTACGCGGTCAAGTCAGACTCGTTGATGCCGTACATCTGCCAGAGGGCCTCTTTGTACTGCGGGTTGGCCTGGCCGGTCGCGGCCACGGCCAGGTCCACGCGGCCCTTGATCTCCGTGGGGGAGACGTCGTCGGCGATCCACTTGGTGAAGTCCGCGGGGTTGTCGTAGAAGCCCTTCGGCAGCCCGGAGCTGGACAGGATCTGCCGGTACGCGGCCTCTGTCGAGAGGTAGTCCGCGGGGTTCAGCACGGCCAGGCCCGCCTTCGCGCGGGCCTCGTTCCCGGCGAACCTGGTTTTGTACTCCTTCGTGTCCTGAAGGAGTATCGCGATCGTGTCGGCCCCGTAGCCCTGCTTGACGAAGTCGTAGATTTTCCCAGCAAGGGAGCCCAGGCCGTACTGGCCAAACAGGCTCTTGAGCGCCATGTAGGCGTCGCGGTTCTCGCCCTTGAGCAGCTTGTCGTACTGCCCCGAGACCTCATAGACCTTGTTCTGAGCGGTCGTGACGCTCGTCTGTGAGGTCTTGAGGTCCGCTTGCTGCTTCTTGATCACCGCTTCCTGGCGCTTGATGTCCAGGTCATAGCGCTTGCGCTGCGCGTCGGTCAGCTTCCCGCCCGCGCGGGCTTTCTTGAGGCGGTTGAGCGCCTCAAGGTTCCGCTTAAGCATGTCCTTCTCGCGGGCGACGCTGCCCTTGGCCTTGGTCAGGCCCTTGTTCGCCGCGTCGATGGCGCCCTGGTCGACCGCGTCCGGCGCGGGCAGATCCATGACGTCCTGGAAGTCATCGGGAACGTTCTGCTCAACGGCCATCAGTACGCCAATCCGAAGTCCTTGGCCACCTGGCGAGCCACGGACATCATGCTTTCGCGAGCGTTGTTGGTCTTGCGCCAGCGCGGGTCATTGCGAACCTGGTTCTCGAACTCCCACAGGGGGAAGTTCGCCCCGGCCTTGCTGCCGTTCATGGCGCCATAGATGTGCTTGTCGAAGAGATCCACGTCAGTCTCCGGCAGCTCCAGGAGCGTCGCCATCGACTTGATGTAGGGGGCCGCCAGGTCCAACGCGTCCTGCCCGGCAAGGATCTGCGCGCCGAAGGCAGAGAACCGCGCAGCCGAACTCTTACGGATCTGCGCCTCAAGGGTCTCCATCGTGGTCTTCCCCGAGGCGACCGCGACGGCGTTTTTCTTGTACCAGTCCTGCGAGTAGCGCATGCCGTTGAGGTAGGCAAGCTGGTGCATCTTGTCGAAGGCCTGGCCGGCCTCCCCCCACATGATCCCGCCATGGGTGGTGGCCTTCGTGCCCAACCAGTCCTTGATCCGCGCATCACTCCAGCCCAGCGCGAGCGAGTTGTAGATCGCGGCCTTCAGCAGCTTGCTGCTCTTGCCCTTGGAGATCTGGTTGCCCAGACCGACCGTGACCGCCAAGGCGTTCACCTTGTACTGGGCGGCACCCCAGTTCTGCTTGAAGGTCGCCGGGTCCGTCGCCCGGGTCGTGATGTACTTCCGCAGCGTGCTGCTCTGGCTCTTCCACCACTTGGAATTCTTCAGGCTGGCCTGGAACTTGGCGGCCGACCAGCCGCCGGACACCGCCTGATTGAAGAGCTTCTTAAGCTCCTTGGAGGAGTTGATCAGCGCGGCCGAAAGGCCGTACTGCTCCATCAGCTCGTCTTCGTCGAGCTTGGGCACCGCTGGCACCGTCCCTCCGCCGCTTCCACCGCCGCTGTAGGGCGTGCTCTGGCCCGAGTAGCCCCCGGCATGGCCCATCACGGACGACACGTACTTGTAGACCGGCGGGTTGCCGTACGTCTTGGACGGGTCCGGCTGGCCGGAGTACCACATGGCAGCGGCGCCCTGGGGGCCGTACTTGCTGTAGTAGCTCTGGAGCTGACCGCGGGCCACGGCCTCCTGGGCCTGCGGGTTGTTCAGGAACTGCTGTGCGGTCAAGGCCTTGCCGTAGTACTTCTTCGTCCAGGGCGCCACATTCGGGGCCAGGACTTGGTACTTGCCGTAGGCGTGCCCGTACTTGGTCTGCGGACCAACGGCCTTGTAGTTGCCGCCGGACTCCTGCGTGGCGATGGCCCAGAAGAAGGCCTCGAAGCTCACTGCCATCTCAGAACCCCAATCCCATGTCCGCCAGCACCTGGCGCCCAATGTTCATGGTCTTGTCCGCGACGCCCGGCTGACGCCTCCACTTGGGGTCGTTGCGCACCAGCTGCGTGAAGCTGTTCAGGTCCATCGGCTGGGGCTGCCCCTGCGCGTTGGACCTGTTCAACGCCTGTTTCACACGCGGGGAGAAGACGTTAACGTCCGTCTGCGGGAGCCCCAGTTCCTGTGAAACGACCTGGATATAGGGCTGCGCAAGGTCTTGGATGTCCGCTCCGGCCTTGATCTGCTCGGCGAACGCCGGGTACAGACCGGCGCTCTGTTCACGGATCGAGGCCTGGATCTGCTCCATCGTCGTCAGGCCGCGAACAAGGTATTGCGCGTTGTTCAACACGGACTGCTTGGTGACGGAGACGCCGTTCTTGTAGGCCTCTTCCTTGATGGCCCTGGCCGCCTGGCCGGCTGTGCCGCCCAGTGTCTCCTTCTCCCCGAACTTCACGTACTGGCCCAGGAAGTTCTGGACCTGAGCTTCCTGCCAGCCAAACCAGACCATGTTCTTGGCCAGCTTCTCCGCGTTCTTGTCGGAGAGGATCGCCCCGGACTGAACGGCCATCTGCTTGGCCGCCACCCGGGCGGCCTCCATCTGCGCCTTGTAGGTCGCCGGGTCCGTCTTCTGCAAGACCTGCGCCTGACGCACCGTCTCAGAGTTCTTCTTCCACCAGTTCGAGTTCTTCACCTCGGCCTGGAACTTCTGCGCGGTCCACTGGCCCTCAACGGCGCCGTTGAGCATTTTCCACAGCTCGGGCTGGCTCTTGAAGAACGCGTAGCTCATGCCGTACGTCTCCGCCAGCTCGTGTGCATCGAGCTGCGGGGCGACCTCTTCGGCGTACCCGCCACCGGAGGAGGCGTCAGCGGAGACGCCGGAGATCCGGCGCCCGCCCATCCACCGGTCCATGTAGTAGCCCTCGGCAAGGGACGAGATCTTCACGCCCTGCCCCGGCCGCGGGGCATGGATGAATTTGCCGCCCCCGATGTAGATGCCCACATGGTCCGGGCCGGACTGCTTGCGGTCCGTGTCGAAGTAGACCAGGTCGCCCGCGCGGAGCTTATTCGGCTGGACCGACGCACCCACGTTGATCATGTTGTAGGTGGTGCGGGGAAGGCTGATGCCGGCCTGGCCGAAAGCCCAGGTCACCAGCCCCGAGCAGTCGAAGCCGGACATGTTCTCGCCGCCCCAGACGTACTGCACGCCCAGGGCCTTCCGCGCCGTCTCCACGATGTCCTCACCACGCGCCATGGCTTACTCCGCAGCTCCGTAGATCAGGGACTCGAAAGCGTTCTGATAGGTGGTCACAGCCTGAGTGACCCCGTATTCCTTCTTCTTCTTGATCTGCTGCTCGCCGATGTAGGCCTTACCGTCCGCCGTCAGGCCGCCGGTCTGCGTGGTGTCGCTGCCCAGCTGCTGGCCGGTCTCCATGTCGTACTCAGTGGTGGTCGTGGAGACGACTGGCGAGTTCTGCTCCGCCTGGTGCAACGCATTGGCGAACGCGCCCAGCTCGCCCGCCCCAGGGTCGCGGCCCATCAGGTTCTGGAAGAGCTGCGTCGACAGGGCCCGCGCCGTATCCGGGTCCGTCAGGTCGATACGGGTGTCCGTCTGCTGCGCCTTGCCGCCGCCCAGGTAGGTACCGGGCCCGGTGTACTTGCGCTCACCGGTCTGCGTGTTGATCTGCCACACACCGGCCGACGTCCAGGCGTTGGCACCGCCGGAGGCCTGAACGTAGGAGGCCATCAAGTCGAAGGGGGACACCTTCTTCTTCAGCGCGCCGTACTTCGCGGCCTCCTTAACGAGCTTCTCCCAGAGCTTGGCCCCCTCCAGGGGGCCGTCCCCGAGCTTGAGCATCCCGGAGAGGATGCCTTGCGCCATGAAGTCGCTCTGCTTCTTCGTGTTCCAGTTGCGGAACTCCGCCTCTGCTTCTGCCTGCGAGACCCACAGGTCTTGCTTGCGCTTGCCCAGCGAGGCCTGGGCGGCCGGGCTCAGGTACTTGTCGTTCTTGCCGTACATGCCGGAGACCTGGCCCATGTAGACCTGGCCGCCCGCGGCGGCGCTGGCCCCGGCGAACGCCTCCAGCCCCGCCTGGTACGGGTCCGGCTTCGGGGTACCGCTCATGATGGCCATTACGCCTCCTCCTCCAGGCCCAGATCCACGCCCAGGTCCCTGGACAGGTAGCGCGACCACAGATCGCCGAACCGGGTGTCGGACTCCGTGAGGTCATCGACGATCCGGCCCCAGCCGGACGCCAGGTCGGCATTGCTCTTTGCGTTCAGTGAGGCGGAGCCTCCCGCCGCGTCCCGCTGCGCCAGGGTCTGTGTCAGCGCCTTGCGGTAGCCCAGGTATTGCTGGAGCACCCGTAGATCGCTGCGGTTCTTCAGCCGGGACAGCTCGCTGTGCGCCACCGCGGTCAGGCCCGGGATCAGCCGGTCATAGCGCTTGGGGTCGATCGTGTAGTAGTCCTTGCTCCACTGCTCGTTGTAGAGCTTGTTTTCGCTCCCATCGGGAAGCAGCGGGTCACCCAAGACCTTGGCGATAGCCGAGCGCATGTTCTTGAACTGCTCCGCGCCCGGGTCCTCGAAGGAGGTGAAGCCGGCCGAGTGCATCTGCGCCGTCACGGAGTTGTTGAGCTGCGTGAACTTCGCCCAGCCCAGGCGGCGCTGGTTCTCCGCCATCGCCTCGTCCGCGCTCAGGCGCGTGCGCTGCGCCTCCGCCCCGCCGGGGACGAGCGGGGAGGAGAGCTGATAGGCGTACGCCTCGGGCGAGAAGGGGCCGTTACCCTCGGGGCCGATGATGAGCGCGGCCAGCTCCGGGTTCGCCGCAAGGACGTCGGCGTACTTCTGCGTCAGCTCCACGGCTTTCACCGTGGCGGGCACGCCGCCCGTGTTCTCCGTGGTCGCCTGAGCGAACACGAAGTAGCTCTCGCCGAAGCGGTCAAGGAAGGCCTCGTCCGCGGTGAGCGGGTTCTTCCTGCGCAGGTTGTTGTACTGGTCCCGGAAGAACTGATACTCGTCCGTCCGCTGCGTCGCGAACGGCTGCGTCCAGGCCGTCGCCGCGGAGAAGAGCCAGTAGTTACGGGTGCGGTCCGCGATCTCCTGAGCAGTCGGCATGGGTGTGCCGAAGTTCGCATGCTCATACGCGGCCTTCTGCATGATCTGCAACTTGACGCGCTGGTAGCGCTCGTCCGAGGTGTCGAGGGCGGTCACGAAGTTCTTCGCGTAGGCGGGCAGGCCCTGCTGAAGGACGGTTTCCCCCAGGCCGCCGGGCGTGGGCCCGAAAGGCAAGACGCCGAGATGCCGCAGGATCTCCGCCTGCTTGGGCTTGTCCTTCACCAGGAGGGATGCCGGGATGCTCACCACAGGGCCCGTGCCGGGGTTGAACCACGGATCACCTTGGGTGATCAGGTTCATCGAGTCCTGCGAAATCTTCCAGTTCTTCAGCTGGTTGTCGACGCTGTCCAGGCCCCAGGACTTGCCGATGTCGGAGCCAACCACGAACTTCGGCACCCTAGCGATGATCATGCGCTCGCCCTTGGGGACGAAGCGCTGCACCATCTTGCCCGTCTCGTCGTCCACGACCGTGACGGTGCCATCCCGCTGCACCTTGTTGCCGTCGCGGTCCTGCATCCATCCCCACGACAGCGGGGCGTTGAAGAACTGCGAGGCGTAGCCGACCACCTGGGGGCGGTCGGCGATGATGCGCGCCCAGCGCTGCCACGCCTCCGTCGTCGCCGCGAAGAACGGCGACATGAAGCGGAGCATGTGCCCGGCGTCGGAGCGGTGCGCGATGTCGAAGACGAGCTTGCGCGTGTCCTTCAGCGCCAGGCGCCGGGCGGTCTCCGCCAGGCGGTCTGCATCGGACTGCGTCAGGTGCACGCCCTGCCGCATCTCCTGCGAGGCCAAGGAGCGTGCGTGCCCCTCGTAGAGCTGGTTGAACAGGGGGTGGCGGGACATGCGGTCGGCAGGCAGCGAGGCCGCCCACTTGTACCACCAGTCAATGACGCCGTCCGCGGCCCGGCTGGCCTGGTTGGAGCCGGCCAGGGCCTCACCCAACTGCGTGGAGTGCACATACTGCGGATAGACGCCGACCTTGGCCACCTCGGTCAGGTAGTCGATGTCTGCTTCGCCGCGGGCCACGGCCTCACGCAGGCCGGGGGCTGCGTCGGAGAGAGGTATGTACTCGTCGACCTCATGCCACACGGACTGAGCGATGCGCTCCGGGGTGTCGTAGGTGATGCCCAGACGCTTGCGGTACGCCCGCCCCTGCGGCGTGGTGCGCAGCCACCGCGCCATCTCGCCCGGCGTGGAGCCGTTGACCGCCATCCTCGCGAACGGATCTTGCATGATCTGATGGTTGATCGCCTTGTGCCAGGCCTCCACGAACCTCTCTTCGGTGCCCGGGTACGAAATCGGCGCCGCCGCCTTGGAGTTGTAGGAGCGCTGAAGGTTGGAGTGGATCAGCTGCTTGTTGCGCTGAAGCAGCGTCCTCAGGGAGTCGTCGGACGAAATGAGCTTCATGTAGTACTCGCCCTGCTCACCCGCCCCGGAGGCGGGCAGCCGCACGCCGGGGGCCACCTCCACCTGGCGGTCCAGCTGCGAGGACTGGCGGAACCCGCGGGCCCGCGCTTCCAGCGCGGTGCGCTCGGCCAGCTCCAGGCCCTCGCGGTGCCCGGCAAGCTCCTGCATACGGACTTCGAGGTCGTAGTCCACCCGGTTGGCGCCGCTGGCCAGGTAGGTGCGCTCACTGACCACCGCGTCCCGCTGCTGAGTCAGGCGCTGAATCAGCGTATCCATGGCCGCGGTCTGGCCGGGTGCGCCCTGGGCGCCCTGCGCTGACCGGCGGTACTGCATGTGCTGAAGACGCGCCTCGGCGCGCTCAAGGTCCGTAGCAAGGACGGCCAGGCGCGTGTCCCGCCTGGCGTTGCGCGCCTCGATGCGGGGTGCGATCTGGGCAATCTCCTCGTCCGCGTAGCGCATACCCTCCCGGGCCACCGCGGCAGCGCCCTCGTAGTGGGAGGCCGGGCGGTAGTGGAAGAGGTTCGTTGCCAGGTTCTTCACGCCGAAGCCCGCGCGTGCCGCCATGGTGGCGGCGCCCAGGCGGGCCGTCTGCCCCAAGAGGTCGTCCGAGAGGACGCGGGGGATGTAGCCCAGGCGGAAGAGTGTGGCAAATTTCCACAAATGTGACATGTAGTCCAGGCCGTCAACGATCCAGTCCGGGTTCCCGGCGCGGGCGGTACGGATCGCCGAAAGGGCGCTGGAGTGGCGGGCGAGCGTGGTGTCCAAGGCCTTGAGGTCGATCAAGATCTGGTCGTTCGCGAGCTTGGTCACCATGTTGGGGTGGATCTTCAGACGGCCATCGTGACCGGCGAAGATGTCCGCACTCTGGCGGGTCTCGCCCTCCACCATCGGGCGGTTGGCGCCGGAGTAGCGGCGCAGCTCCTCCTGCCCGCGGGTGATGTTGGAGCGGTACTCGCGGTACAGGGCCAGGCCCTCGTCATACGTGAGGCCGTGCTTCTGCGCCACGGCCGTGACGCCGTGGCCCTGGATCTGCTCCAGGGCCTCGATCCGCTGCCCCTCGGTCGTGGTCTTGAGGTAGTTGTTCAGATACTCCGCGCGGATCTCCGGGCCGATGCCGGGGATGCGGGAGATCAGGCCGCGCAGCTCGTCCACGCTCTCCGGGTGGATGTCGTCGATGGCGATCAGCCCATTGGGGTGCGCCTCGGCGAAGGAGCGGACGAAGGTGGCGGAGGAGCCGAACATGTCCGACGCATAGATGCGCGTCTTGCCGATCGCGTTGACCTCGCGGGAGGTCGACCCCATCGCGGGGCCGGTACGGAACAGCCGCTGGTTCGCCGTGCGGGCATACGCCCGACTGCCCGAGAGTCGGGTCAAGTTCAGGGCGTCCAGCTCCGCGTAATGGCCCAGCGTCGCGTCATAGCGGGCCACCAGGTCTTCATCCGCCGCGATACGCGTGCGCAGCTCGTCCATACGGTTCGTGACCATGGCCTCGGCCTGCGGATTCGCCTGCGCCTGGACGCGGGGGAGGGCCTCCACCTCCAGGTTCGCCAGGCGCGAGGTGTCCTGCTCCATCCGCATCGCCGCGGCAGCGTTCTGCGACTGGAGCTGTGCGCGCGCCTCGACGTCGCCCAGCGTCGTACGCAGGAAGAGAGCCACTTCGTCCGGGCTCTTGAGCTGGGAAATGATCCCGCCGGCCCGGGGCCCCAGGGCCGACTTCTTGAACATGCTCAGGTTGTTGATCAGGTCCGGCTGGGCCCGGTTGTTCCAGATGAATTCTTGGGCACGCGCCATGCGCGAAGAGGCCATCATCTGGTTCAGGTCACCGGCGCTCCAGCCCTCGCGCGGGCGCGGCGTGACCACGAATTCCTTGCGCGCGGCGCCGATCGCCTTACCGGCGAGAATCGTCGGGTCCAGCCACCAGCGCGCGGCGAAGTCCGCTGCGCCCGAGGCGTACTTGAAAAAGGTCGAATCCCGGCGCAGCTGCTCGACCGCCCTGTTGCCGACCACGGGCATGCCGCCACGCTTCAGCAAGTCCTGCTGCTCGTCCTCGGTCAGGTCGTCCCACCCGGGCGGGAGGTACGCCTTGGGCGGGGTGGCGTACAGCGGGCGGTCCTTGAGGATCTCTTCCACCTCACCGTGGTCCGCCCAGAAGGCCTGACCAGGGCTGACGTGGTTGGCGACCTGCCATGCTTTGCCCCATGCGGAGGCAGAGAGCAAGTCGCCCATGTTGCCGTTCTCCGCGTGCGTGCCCGCCAGGAGGAACGTACTCATCGGCTGGGATACGCCGTTGTCGTACGCCCAGGCCATGCCGTGGAGGATCTTCTCCAGAGGCCTGCCCGCGGGCTCCAGAACCTTCTTCTCGATGAAGCGGCCCGTCGCGGACTGGCCCACCTCTTCATCGTCGCCCAGCGCCCAGGTGAGGCCCTGGTTCGCGTACGTGCCGACGATCGGGACGGCGATCGAGCCGTCCCGCACGTTCTTCAGGAAGTCATCCCATCCGCCCATCAGGCCTCCGGCTCAGCGAAGGACATCTCAGAGGGGTAGACGTCGATCGGCGTACGCGCGGCCTGGAGGCCGAAGGCCAGGTCATAGCCGACGTGGCCCGGGTTCGGGCCGTTCACGGCCATGTCGAAAGCGAGCGCGGGCGTGTCGTCGAAGAACGCCAAGTAGTTCCCGAACTGAGTCCACCACCCCATGTCACGCCATCCCCTTCAGCATCCGCACCATGTTCCGCGCGGACTTGCTCGACCCCGGCTGATTCGCCATGTGCTCGAAATAGGGCAGGTACATCACGAGCCGGCGCATGTCCTGATCCACCTCGTTCGGCAGACCGAGGGCCTCAAGCCCCGGCCCTTCGCCCAGCGCCGCGCCCGCCGTTACCGGCGTGCCCGGCTCCTGCGTACCGGCATCGAGGCCCACCAGGCCCTCCGACACGTCCGCCACCTGCGGAGCCCCGACATCCCCGCCCGGGGATGCCGACACGGGGGCCGCCTGCTGGAGCTGATCCAGCTCCTGGCGCTCCCCGTACGCACCGCCCGAGGGTGTACGGATGGGCTGCGAGGGCCCGCCGTCAGTGCGCTTGGACAGCGCACCCGGCCCGCTGACGGGGGCCGGGCTGCCCGGCTGTCGATATCCGCCGCGGGCCACGGCTTAGTGAGCCTTGTTCTTGTCGTTGCTGCCAGTCGGCGCAGGCTTGGTGCCCAGGCTGGTGGTGTTCCAGCCCACGACGTTCGGCGTCACGGTGTTGCCGTCCGTGTCGCCGCTGTTCTCACCCTGCATCGGCTGCTGAGTGTTGGGCTGCTCCATGCCGCCCTTGAGGTGCTCCATGGGCTTGCTCCCGCCCTCGTGGTACGGGTCGCCGCCGAATCCGTCAGTCATCAGTTCTCCCTGTTCTTGGGGTCCTTGTGCGTCTCGCACCACTTGGCGCGAGGGCCCTTTGAGGCCTTCGGCTCCGAGCACCCGTCGTGCTCGCACAGCGAGCCCGCGAAGTCGGGCTCGACGAGGTTCCGCGCGTGGTCGCGCACCGCCTCTTCGCACCCGAGCCAATGCCCCTGGTGGTTGTTCTCGGCCTCGCGGCCACACGTCGGGCAGCTCATGCCGGAACGCTCCTCTTCACGGATGCGGATGCCGTAGGCCGTCCGCTACTGGTGAGCCCGGCGAGCAGGCTCATGACGTCGGGCTTGCCGCCGGGGCCCATCTGGGCCTGGCCCGGGGCGATGCCGCCCGGCATACCGGTGGACGGGTTCATGCCGAAGGGGACCCCGGCGTCGGCCCCAGGGCCAGACGCGCCTGGCGGGGCCCCCGGGGGAGCACCGGCCGGCTCCGGCTGGGGCTCCGGCTGGAAGGCCTTCAAGATGGCCTCGTGCATGGGCATGCGCTCACGAAGCTCGATCAGCTTCGCGGCCTGCATCAGGATCATCGTCGGGTCCATGCCCTGTTGGGCCATGATCCCCATGGAGCTGAGCAGGGAAAAGACTCCCTGCTTGAGGGCGTCTGTCGTCTGCTCCTTGTCCACCTCGGCCTGGAGCGAGGCCACATCCACATCCATCGGCAGCTGGCGCTGCACGAAGTCCCGGCTCACCAGCTGGTCGCCGCGGAGCTGGAGAAGGAAGATCAGCGCCTGGTTCGGGTTCATCCCCGACGCGAAGCCGTAGCTCACGCTGACGCGATAGTTGCCCTTGATGTCCTTGGAGGGGGTGTAGGTCTCCTCGAAGGGCGTGCCATTGATGACGCCAGAGATGGACTTCTTTGCGTCCGGCCAGTACTTCTCGTCCATCTCGAAGGCCAGCTCAAGGGCACGCTCCAGCGCGTCGCCGATGATGAGCTGACCCGTGGCCACCTGAATGTCGTAGCCCCCGTTGAGGGCATCGACTCCGCGGCCGGTGATGATCGAGGCGTCCACGTCACCGGTCGCACTGGCCGGGGTGCGGGTGCCCTTCATGACCTCCGCGGCCAGAAGCGCATCCTGCTGCCAGGCGGCCTGCGGCATGTCCGTGCCGACGCGGCGGATCTTCTCCGGCGAGTTGGTGCGGATGACCGCGTCATCCCCGAAGGGGATCTTCTGCACGTCGGTCGGGATGGCAAGCGGGGCCCGGACGGTCTGCTGTGTGGCCTGGAGGCCGAGCATCGCCACGCGGTTGCGGGCCAGCATCGGCCACACCACGTCATCGAACTGCCCGCGGTCCTGGTCGTCCCACGTGGGCTTCCTGGCGACGGCGACGGGAACCTTGCCGAAGCGGTTCTCGGTCTCCATCAGGACCAGGTTCTTGCGCTCCGGCATGTAGAGCACGTACGAGGTCTTGTCGCAGTACTTGACCAGCTCAAGTTCCGTGTCCCCGGTGACGTGCTGCCCGCCGCCGAAGGGCTGGTTCTTGCCCAGGATGGCGTCCGAGAACTCGGGGAACTTGGCGGCGAGCTGGCGGGCGCCCTCGCGCCAGACCTTGGTGTAGCTGATGACCTTGCCGCTCAAGTCGGTCTGCGCGTAGTGCTTCATGGGGTTGTCGATGCGCAGGCGCGGACGGCCGTTCTCGAAGTCCGGCTCCACGACGATCGGCATGGCGCCGTAGGTCAGGTACCAGTCACAGCCGGTCGGCATCTGCCGCTTGAGGCCAGAGTCCAGCACGTAGCTGTAAGCGATCTTCGTCTTGCGTGCGACGAAGCGCTTGCCGCGCTCGCTGGTTACCACGCCCGGCGCGCAGTTCAGGGACGGCAGCGGCGCCAGGTTCTCTGCCAGCTGGCGGGCGGAGGTGTCCAGGACGTTGGCCGTGATCGGGCGCGGCCACGCGTCCGGCATCGAGCCCGGCGCAATGCTGTCGATCTTCTGCGCACGCGCGTCGAAGACCGTCTGATGCCGCGCGTCCCGCTCCTGGGCGTCGCGGCGGAGCGCCTCCACGCGTGCAGCGATCCTGGCTATATCTGCCATGACACCTCCCTGACCTAACAATCTAAGGCAGAACTACCCGAAAACCTTCGCTTCGAGGCGAGCAAGACGCTGCTCCACCGTCAGCGGCGGGGGAGTCACCGACCCCGTCCACTTCCCGGCCGGCTTGGCCAGGCACGCGGCCACGTCAGCCCGGAAGCCCGCCATGTCGATCCCGCGAGGGTCGATCTTCTGGTTCGACCACTCCCGGTGGGCGATCACGCTCTTGGCGCCCCAGCCGTGGGCGCGGCAGATCGCAGCCTGGGCCTTGACCATGGCCACGTACTGAGCCTTCGGCCAACTCTCGTTGCCTGAACCGGAGTTGACGCACTCCCACCCGTAGAAGTGGCTGTTGCCGTCGACTGCGTCAGCGTCCCCCTGGCCGTAGCGCGGCGCAGGCGGGGCGGCCCCGTAGTCCTCTTCCGTGACCGCGGCGAGAACCCGCGCGTCTCCACCACCAGCATGGTTCGCACGGCCGTTGCCGATCAGGTAGACGGTGCCCGTCTTGCCGATCACGCCCGTGGCCAACGGCCCCGGCAGGGGAGTGCTGCCGTCAAAGCAGTACTCCAAGATCCCGGCTTCGGTGCTGTACGGCCCCGTGTGGTGGATCATCGTGCCGTTCACCGGCCCCCAAGCACCCTTGTGGTTGCGGTTGTTGTCCCGCCACCCCGGATGCCCCACGACCTTCACGCCCTCGGCCTTGAGGGCCTCCACCAGCTTGTCTGCGCTCAGCGGCGGTGCCATGCCTACTCCCTCACCACGTCAGGGCGCCGTTCCAGGCGCCCGAGCCCTGCTGCTGCAAGGCGAAGTCGACGTCCACGACCATCTGGCCGGCTGCGTCCCGCTCAGAGGTGAACTCGTTGTTGGCGACGTGCCAGCCGGAGAAGTCACTGACCATCAGCTCTCGCGCCCGGATCTCTGCGAACCACAGGGCCATGACGCAGTCGGTCAGGCCCTTGGTCTCCGGGAACCATGAGCAGAGCTGTTCGATCAGCGCGCGCACGCTCTCGCTCTGCGTCTGGCTCGGCAGCCGGATCAGGTTCTGGTCGGTGCGCCAGCCCTCGAAGAGCGGCGCCATGCTCGCCACGCCGAAGTCGGCGTCCCACTTGTTGCTGTTCGTGTGGTGCGGCGTGATCAGACAGCCGCGGGCGGAGAGGAACGTACGGATCAACTGGTCCTGCGTGATGCTGGCCTGATAGGCGTTCTTCTCGACCCGCCACTCAGATATCCCGTACCGCTCCGTGAGCCGCTCGATCTCCGAACGCATCTCGTGCGGCGGCATCCCCCGGCGGTTCACCACGTCCAGCACCCACCGCACACCGGTGCGGCGGTCCACCCCGACCACCACCATGGCCGTGCACCCGGCCGCCGCCGGGTCCAGGCCTGCCACGACGAGGAGGCCATCCATCCCGTAGCGGCGGTGGTCGGACTGGCCGTCCATCAGGCGGCCCGGATACCGGGCCCGGTCGACGCATCCCTGTACGTCTTCCATCTTGAAGACCGCGTCATCGGCGACTTGGTCTTGCATGTAGACCATGCTCCAGTTGCGCGGCGACATCTTCCGGCGCTTCTTCGCCAGCGCCTTGCCATCCCACATCGGCCAAAGGCCGTTCTCGTCCTGCGTGACGAGCTTGCGCGCGGCGATGGTCACCGGCGGGCGGTTGGTCCGCGGCCAGAGGGTCACCCAGTCCTCGGGGTCCTCGGCGAAGGAGAGGACGGCCGGCTGCGTGAGGTACGTCCAGGGAGAGGTGCCCTCCGCGTAGTACTGGGGCTTGAGGATCTCCGAGTACAGATCCACCGTCTCCATGCGGGTGCCGATCAGGAGCATCCGGCCGCCAGCGTCGGCCACACGGGAACCGACCTGGTTCTGAATCCAGGTGATCTGCTTCTCGAAGTTCTGGTGGTTCGTGTGGTCCACGCAGTCGTCCATGATCGCGAGATCACAGCGAGACCCGTAGATATGCCCACCAATGCCTACAGCTTGGACAGTTGGGTCTTTTTCACCCGCCGTGCGCCCGGCAACGTAGATCCGGTCGGCGGTCCAGGAGGCGGAGCCTTCCGAGAAGCCCCCCGGCGGGCCGAAGGCCTGCTGAAGGTCCAAGTACGCCTCGGACTCGGCCAAGCGCTCCTTGATGCTCAGGAGGAACTTCTTCGCCATGTCCTGTGTCTTGGAGATCAGCAGGATGCGGACGTTGGGGTCTTGGACGATCCTCCAAACCACATAGTTCACGGTCAGCGTCGTGGACTTGGCGTGCTCCGGCGGGGTGTTGACCAGGATCTGGTCCTCGTCGCCCTTCACGTACCGCTGGCGCGGGTGCAGGTCCCGCGGCTCTTTGCCCTCCAGCAGGTCGAACCACTGCAAGTGGTGCCAGAAGAGCTTGGTGTCCAAGTACCGCTCGCAGAAGGCCGGGAAGTCCGGGACGTCCGGGACCCCGTCGCGCGCCTTCTCGATCTGCGACTGAAGCGCCCGGTCGATCAGATCCCGGTAGTCCGCATCGGAGCGGCGGTAGTACTCGTGCGTCTTGCGCACCACGCCGGCCTGACGGCAGCCCTCGGCGATCGTGTGCCCCATGCGCACGGTCGCCAAGATGATCTGCTTGCGGTCCTTCGAGGAGGCCTTGGAGATCCGGCGGTCCCTGGGGGAGTTGTTCGCCAGCTTGCCGTCCTTGTTCACCGTCAGGCGAGCCACTGCCACCTCCCCGCCTCTGGGGCCCCCGAGGGGCCCGTCCGGGGCGGGAGGCTAAAGCCTGCTAGCACCTTTCTGCTAGCAGTTCAGAATTCAACCAAGAGGGGGGCTCGAAAAGTTTGGAGGAAAACACAAAGACGACGCGCCGATCCGTCTTGACTTTCCCATGATCACGCCAGCTAAGCTCGACCCAGCGAAGCTCGACCGGCAGGGAAAAGCCCCTCCCGCTCTCGCTTACAGCAGACGCCCGCCAGGGCGTCAGCCCAGCTCAGGGCCCCTCCCGGGGCCCTTCTGCATATGCGGCGCCAAGCGCCGCCGCCGGGCCTCGAAAGGCCCAGCCGGCCGCCAGACAAGGCGGCCCAGCCCTGGGGAGTTGGCCACAGAGACCTGGGCGGAGACCAGGGATCGGGGGCCTGAGGCGTTTTAACACCCCGGGGTCAAAGGGGTGTGAAAACGGGACAGATGGTGCCTCTTGAGGCACAGGAGGGGGCTCTTAGGCCCCCGATCAGCCGAGGCGGACACTCGTCCGCATCGCTCACGCGCTGCTCCTCGTGCCTCTCACATGCATAGCTGTGCCCACCAGGGCACATAGACAAGGGCCCTGCTGTGCACCCTGGTGGGTGCACCATGCGTGCCCCTTCGGGGCACAGCTGCGTGCATGCATGCGTGTGCTCCGGCCGGATGCCCAGGGGCCGGAGCACAGCTCCACGCGTACGCGTGTGCGTACGTGCGCACACCTGCGTGTGCGCCCCCTGCCCAGCTCTGGCCGCTTGCATGAACTCCCGTTCATGCATGCCTGTTCGCCCTGGTCACCGGCAGTACTCGCAGTGCTGCATTCCGCTTCCGTCACTCAAACCTCCACGCGTCACGCATTGTGACGGGTTTTACACCACAGGTTGACTGACCGGTTTCCCCTGGTAACCGCAGCGGCATATGCCGATGTCACCGCCTCACCTGCATTTATGCGAATCGCACCCCGTGTGCTACGTGCGCTCCGGGCGTGCGCCGGAGGGTATCGGCCACCTCTTCACATTCCCTTCACATGCCCCTTGATCACGCTCCGCTTACGGAAAGGCGAGCGTCAGCACCCCCGAAGAAAGATCTTGCCTAGCTCAGGCAACCCTTATGAGTGCAGGTGGAAGGCCCACAGAAAAGATCTTGGAAGGAATTTCGTGCAAGGGCTTGACTCGGAAAACCGAGCAATGGCAGTGTCTGCACTCCTACCCGGGGAGGACGCGCAAGCGGCCAAAGCGGGACAGGGACCGAGGCCGGATCAACCCGGCCACTTGAGAACTCGGACGCAGGGCATGCCGTGAGGCATCCCCGGGCGAACACGCCAGGCACAGCCGGGAGGCTGAGTAGGCGTAATGGGGTGGATCTGGCCGGGAGGTCAGGGAGTCCCGGAAAAGGCGGCCAGGGAGGCCGGAACATCCCTGGACAGTGCTGCGGAGAGCAGCGATGCGAGCGAGCACCACAGGTGGCCCGTCGAGCGTGGGGTGAGGGCATAGCCCCCCACAGGAAGCTCCGGGCGTCACCTAGACGCGACGACCATCAAGGCCCCAGCACTGTGACCGCGTAAGGGCCCTAGGCCCGGTGTGCGCGGCAGGAACGGAGCGGAGACCTAACGGAACTCCCCGCACCCCGCAAGGGGCAAGGGGCATTCGAAGCTGACAACTGCCGGTGCATCGGACCGCTACGGGCCCGCGAGAGACAGACAGGCTGGTGGGCCGATGTGCTGTCACTCGTCATGCGGGCAGGGGGAACGCGTTGTTGCACCCTGCCCGCTTGATGAGTCAGATGATCAACGGAGAGGCTGATCATGAAGTACGAAATCATGTACGGGCAGAACCTGACCCGTATCGACGTCTTCCACGCGAACGGTTGCTGGGCACGGACGGTCTACGTCCACCGTGCCGAGTACCGCTCTTGGGAGGCGTGATCATGAGCGTTGAACTGAGCAAGCACAAGGAACGTCGCTGCGTCACTGAGCAGGGCGAGTGCCGCACCCGTTGGGGCGCAACGCTCACCAACGGCAAGGGGCAGGTGCACCACACGTTCACGTGGGCAGAGACGCGCGAAGACGCGTGCAGGCGCATGGCGGAACTCATTGCGCAGTCCCCCGACTTGTGGCGTGACTGGACATACACAGTGGCCGACAAGCCTTCCGTGACCGTGCAGGAGGTCTGAGCCATGGAAAGGGCGCACCTGTACGCGACGGACGAGCGTCTGGCCATGGTCCGGGAGGCACTTGAGCCTCACCAGGACCACGAGATCAGCGTCAACGGCTACATCGGCACGGTGCCTCCCTTGGAGCACCGCACGGACAAGCAGCTCGGGTGGCGCTTCATGGGCCACTCGGTCCGCTGTCTGCGCTGCATGACGTCCATCTCGGACGCGTGGAACGACTGACCTGCCGGAGTATCGGGCGGTCCTGAGTGCCATCAGGACCGTCCCCTTGCTCTTACAGGAACCAGAGCACGTGTCGCCGGGGGTGCCACCCCGGAGGCATGCACCACATGATCACTTGGAGAGGCTGATCATGACTGAGAAGAAGAGCGGTCCCGAGTTGCTTGGGACCATCTGGGTCTGCATGGACTGCATGCTGCACCACGCCAACGGCGAGTGTGGCGGATGCCATGAGGGGCACGACGAAGAGCCTCTGAACCGCATCGAGGGCCCGCAACACGCGGCCATGGGTCTGGCATGGGACGAGCACGCGGAAGACTGCCAGAACCGCATCGAGCGGGAGTGGCGCGGCGAGTGCGACTGCGAGACGAACACCTTCAGCCGCTCACAGTGCGAAGGGTGCGGCTCGTACCTCCACGGCGAGCGTCACGCGATGACGCTCTTCAAGGGCTGATCATCCGCCGCAGCAACGGGGTCCGCACGCTGTGCGGGCCCTCTTGCTCTTACGGATGAGAGCACGTCCACCCCGGGGTGCCACCCGGGACGGACGCCACGTGATCACCACTGGAGAGGCAGTGATCATGAAGGACCTCAACACGGACAAGGTCATCCTGGCGAAGGTTGTCAGGCGCCATACGTTCGTCCTCGGCGCGTCCGTTGCGCTTGAGCGCATGCACGTGGCCGTGATGGATGACGGCACGACTCGCGTCATCACGGAGCGGCGCCCCGAACACTTCCTTCCGGACGCCCCCAGGGTCGTGACCTTCGTATCCCGCCGAGTGGCGGACGAAGAGGACTTCCGGCAGTGCGTGCAGCGCATCCGGGAAATGGAAGCTGCGTACACGACGCAAGAGGTTGCGGCCTGATGCGTCTCGTCTACGTGTACCGCTACAACGACCCCGAAGAGCGCCGGTACCTGTTCCGGCGCCCGCTGGTCTGGGCATGGCTCCTGAGCCATCTCAGGCCCGAGTACGACTACAAGCCGTTCTGGTGGCAGGGCAGTAGCTCCTGATCATCCGCCGGAGTTAGACGAGCGGCCCCCTGCTGTGAGGGGGGGGCCGCTTCCTTGCTCTTACGGACAAGAGCGCGCGGGCCCGGAGTGCCATCCGGGCCCGCGCTGGTCGGCGCAACCCATCTGGAGAGGCAGGCAGCGCCATGAGCGACAGTACCAAGATCGAGGACAAGGGCACGAGAGCGGTCACCGTGGAGCAGCTCACTGACGTTGAGCTGACCGCAGGCCAGTACGCGACCCTCATGCGTCTCACGGAGCCGAACGACTACCAGACGGAGCGCATGCACAATCTGCGCACTGTGCTGGAGAGCGCGATGGAGCTCAGGTCGGGCAAGTACGCGACGGAGCTCACGGACGAGATGATCGAGTCCGTGTCCTACGTCCTCAAGGTCTCGGCCCTCCGGGGTGGAGCAGCGGTCATGCAGTCCAACCGGTTCGAAACGGAGTACGCCCTCAAGGGGCTGACGCCCCGTGAACGGCTCTTCAAGGCCCGTGAGGCAGGCGCAGAGATCCGGGAGACGCGCACCAACACGTCCGTCACGTTCGGCCCCCAGGGGGACGACGACGGCACGCCATGGGTCGTGTTCTCGGCAGGCCTCGGGCAGTACTTCCGCCTGCCGGACAGCGACGTACACCCGGTTTGGGGCGAGTGACCATGGCGGACAACGACAAGCCTCGCAGCGCAGGGACCGAGTGGACCATGCGTAGCTGGTACACGACGACGGACGGCGACCGCGTCTCGCTGCTACAGCAGGGGGACGACGACCTGCCGGAGCGGACGGCAGTCCTGTACTCCTACGAGTGGCCGAACACGCCGCAGTTCATCGAGTACGAGGGACTGGTGGACGCCCTGTGGGTCTACGCCGAGAGTCTCAGACAGGCCACGACGCGTGGCCTGCTGGCCGAGGTTGGCACGAACCCGAAGACGGAGGGCGAGTGATCATGGCCTTCAAGGAGATCACTTATCTCGTCCTGGTCGGCGAGAAGCCGCAGGAGTATCCGCAGACAGCGGACCAGGCTTGCCAGGCGGTTGGCGTGCACTTCGTGACCGGCCTGCCCGTGCACCGCTACGACTTCCGGACACCGGCCGGTGACCCGTGTGTGGTCGTGGTGGTCTACGGCTCGAACGCGCTCTTCGGCGCGTACATCTTCACGGGGAGGATGTGACCATGCCGCACCTGGCTGACTGCGCCGCCTCCTGGAGGGCCGAGGACAAGGGCTGTTACGAGCGACCCGCGCTCGTCCTCACGGCCGAGGATGGCGCACAGACGCTGGCCTGTGAGGGCCATGCCGGGTGGCTGCTCTCCGAGGCTCTGGAGGGCCAGAAAGAGGCCACCGTCAAGGCGTACAGCGGCGACTGACCCTGTCACCCCAAATCGCCAGGCATCCCGCATCCCCCCGCGGGATGCCTGGTCTTTTGGCCTGACAGGCCACGCCCCGGCTGGAGTGCCATCTAGCCGAGGTGTCCAACTGCCCATGGAGAGGCGGCAGATGATGAGTGAGAACCAGAAGGTGACCGTGCAGTTTGCTGGCACGATCACGTACGACGCGGCGCCGGAGGACTCCGAAGGCACGCCCAGCCCGACCACCGTAGAGGGCCACACGAAGGCCATGGCCGGTGACGTGGCGAGCACGCTCAACGATCACCTGATGTACGGCGAGAGCGACTTGGAGCCGACTGACTACGTGCAGGCGATCCACGAACTCACGGTCACCGGCGTCACCCCGGCACAGATCGAGCGCCTGGCCCGGCTGGAAGCGCTCGTTGAGCGCGCCGCAACCCTCGTCCATGACCACGCCGTGAACACGGAGGGCGTCACGAACCTGGGGCGCCTTGACGACATCGAGAGCAACTACGAGAGCGACGCATGGACGCTCGTGCTGGAACTCGCCCCGCTCGCCAGGAAGGGGGAGTAAGTGTGTGTCAAGAGTGCGAGGCGGAGACGGTGGCGGCGTGGCAACTGCCGCTGAACCAGCGGCCGATACCTCCCGCCTCCGGCGAAGGGGCGATCTACTCGCCTGAGTACCTGGCACGCAAGGAAGGCAACGCCCGGGGCGCCTACCCCCCGGGGTGGCACCCCCTTGACGTGCCGGACAGCGGCTGACCCAAGCTCCGGCGCCCCTGGCTCCCACCAGGCGCCGGTAGGCGGCCCAAGCCCCCCTTGGGGCCGCCCGCAGCACCTCGGACCCCTCAACCCCCCCGATGGGTCCGAGGTGCTGCTCTTACGTGTCCCTGCGTTCGCAAGGCTGCACATCAGGCGCCGTGGAATCCACTGCCTCTCCCCCTGATGTGCCGCCCTGGGTCCGCACGGGCCACCAATTCCCCATGTCAACGGAGAGGTTGGTTTCATGGGTGGCAAGAATCCGTTCCAGGCGATTTCGCCGGAACAGCTCCTGGCGATGGTGCAGGACGCACACACTCAGCAAGCTACAGAGCTGAGCCAGGAAGAAGCCGTCCGCAAGGCCGCTATGGCCCTGCTCGCCCAGGTGGGCGGCAAGACGATCACGGAGAAAGACCTCGTCTTCGAGGGTGCAAAGTTCGTCCTTCCCGCGCAGTACGAAGGGAAGCTGCCCGAGGCGATCTCCTTTCTGGAGCGCTGGCAGGATCAGCAGAGCAAGACGCACGAGTACAACAAGGTGTTCCAGTACCGGCCCTACGACGTGGCGCACGCGCTCACGCTGGCCCTCACGGAAGTGTTCGGGACCAGCGGCATGGGCGAGTCGTGGCGCGACATGTTCGGCGGCGAGCACCACCCGCAGTTCATCGAGGTCGCCACCGGCGTGGGCCAGTCCGTACAGGTTCCGTGGGACCTGATGGCCCTTCCGATCCTGGGCCCCAACGCAAAGATCGAAGTGGGCTTCACTCGGGATCGTGAGCTGGGCATGATCGGCAAGCTTTCGATCCAGGCTCCACGGGGCGTCAAGGCGCAGGTCGAGGGCCTCTGGAAGGTCATCGAAAGGCACCTGGTCACGTCGTCGATCTACCGGGGCAAGGCCCTGGTGGGCGGCGACCAGATCATGCCTGCCTACCTGGACGTCAGGAAGGTCGACCCGAAGCAGGTCATCTACTCGGACGACGTCCTGACGCAGCTCCAGACGAACGTCTGGAGCCTGATCGAGCACACGGACCTCATGCGGGAGCTGGGCGAGTCCCTCAAGCGGGCAGTCCTGCTGGAAGGCCCGTACGGCACCGGCAAGTCCCTGGCCGCGTTCCTCACGGCCCAGAAGTGCCAGGCCAACGGCTGGACGTTCCTGTTCGTCAAGCCCGGCGACGACCTGGACGCAGCCATGCGCACGGCCCAGCTCTACAGCCCGGCCGTGGTCTTCTTCGAGGACATCGACGTCATCGGAGAAGCTGGCGACCCGGCCCGGGTCAGCAAGCTCCTGGACTCCTTCGACGGCATCGGCGCCAAGGGTGCCGAAGTGGTGGCGATCCTCACCACGAACCGCAAGGACCGCATCCACAAGGGCATGCTCCGCCCCGGCCGGCTGGATGCCGTGATCTCGATCAACCACCTGGACGAGTCCGGCGTGGAGAAGCTGATCAAGGCGCACGTCCCGGAAGACATGCTCCGGGTCATGGACTACGCCCGGGTCTTCGAGAGCTTCAAGGAGTTCACGCCCGCCTTCGCCAAGGAGGCGATCAGCCGCGCCAAGCGCTACGCGATCACGCGTGAGGGCGGCAAGCCGACCATGCTCACGACGAGCGACTTCGTCAACGCTGCCGCGTCTCTGGCGCCGCAGCTGGAGCTGATGCACGCGGCCCAGGAGGAGAAGACCCTCCCGACGCTCGACAAGGCGTTCATGGACCGCGTCGCGGACGTCGTGGACGCCATGCGCCCAGTCGACGAGGACGGCGACAAGGCGCAGATCTACGGCGGGGGAGAGAACGTGGAGGGCTTCGAGGTCGACCGCGAATCCCTGCCCGCCTGACCAACCCCACGGGGCCCTTCGGGGCCCCGTGGTCAACACCCCGAGAGGGGGTTACCCGTGTGCGACGACTGCAACAGGCGTGGCCTTGCGGCGCTGGAGGCTATCGCCAACGGTGAGGACATCCCGGAGTTCTCGGACGGCAGTCCGGAGGTCGAACTAGCGAAGTTCTCCCTGCCCTTCCCGCTGATGGTCCAGATCACTGACACCGGCATGGCCGCGATCGTCACAAGCGAGCTGGGCTGGAAGGCAATTCGAGGCTTCCTGGAGTCCATCGGCCGGGCGGTGGACGACAGCCCTTAGAACTCCCCGCTGCCCCGGGGTGAGTGACGGCCCCCGGGGTAGCAGGGCAGGATGTGCCCTACACACATGGTCTACGGAGAGGCAGCCCATGACGTACAAGGCAACTTTGGGCGGGGAACCGCTCGCTACAGGCACCATGCAGGAGATTCAACAGGCCTCCATGGAGGCGATCACCGAGGCGCTGGGCAAGGACCCCGAAGGGGTTGCCATGAGCGCTGCGCAGGCCAACCGGGACTTCCAGAGCAGCACCGTGGAAGCCACCGTGGCATCTGTCGGCGAATGGAAGTGCCCTATGTGGGTTCACGGTGACGCACTGACCCTGGTCGTCACCAAGGAGGGGTGAACGATGCGCTACGAAGTGGTTGTCAACGCCAGGAAGCGCGGGTTCTCCATCTTCGATCACAAGCTGTCCCCGCTCGCGTTACAGAAGAAGATGGAGCCAGTTCACTGCTCCCTGGACGGTGAGCACGAGTTGGTTTTCCCCCGCTTCGGCGAGGCGTGGCAATGGCTCGGCGCATGCGAGCGGGCCGGGCTGGACCTGGAGGCCGAAGTGGGGGACGTGGCCAGGGTGTACGTGGGCGCCGGGGGTAACGTCGTGGAACTGCGGATCTGCACCGGGGTGCCTGATGGCCCTGTCGTCCGCGAACTGCCCGCGTACTGGGCGGGTGAGTGATGCCGCCGGAAATCCAAGACCGCTACGAGGTCCGGCAGGTCGGGTCAGTGTTCGCAATCCGCGACATGGCCATGCGGGGCTTCTGCTCGCTGGACGGCGAGACCGTCTTGGAGTGGGGAGAGCGCGCCGACGCCATGGCCTGGCTCAGGCAGTGCTACAAGACGTGGGGCCACAACCCGAACGTCACCGACGACCCCAACGACGCAAAGGCGCAGGCGCGCAACCGGCGCTTCGACCCCGCCCAGTCCCCATGGGATGCGTCGTTCTACGACCGTTAGACCCTCACAGACCGAAGCCCCCTGGACCCCGCCGTTTCAGGGGGCTTTGTCATGCCCCGCCCTTGTGGGGCGGAGAGCGTCAGGCCTGGGGAGGCCGCCATGAGCCGGTATGGCACCACCGGTGACGCGAAACGGGCCGTCAAGGGCGGCGACGGGATTGATCACCCGCTTAGGGGTAAAGCCGGTTCGAATCCGGCCCCGCCCACTCATCCCCCCGTAGCCCAGCTGGCAGAGGCAGCCCCCTTAAAAGGGTTTCCAGCGCGGGTTCGAGCCCCGTCGGGGGGACGCACAACCGAAGGAGGGGGGCCAATGGCGAAGCTCTACAAGTACATGGACGGTCGCGGAGACCTCTTTGAGGTCGAAGAGGTCATGATCCCCGGCGTGGGGCTGGGGCTCTCTCTGCGCACCACGCACAGCGGCCCCTGCATCCCGATGGAGGAGATACCGCGGCTCATCAATGCCCTTAAGGAAGGGCTCCACGTCACCACCGGCACAAAGGAGAGGCAGCATGGCAAGGATCATTCAGAGGATTACTAAGCTGGCGCCGGCCGATGACCCGTACCCGCTCCCGAGCGAAGTACAGGTCATGGGCGTGTCCCCGGAGATGGCCTCTTCGTGGTCCTCCTACCGGAGCGGACACCCCAAGCTCCGCCACCTGTCCCCCGTAGTGGTGGGCAAGTACAAGGACCTGATCGAGGCGGGCGACTTCTGCGAGGCGACGCCCGAGGGGCTCGTCTTCGACACCGAGGGCTACATCATCTCCGCCCAGCACCGGCTGGCCGCTCTCGCCAACGCCGATCCGGCGAAGCTGATCGAGCACTACGGCCGTCCGTGGCTGAATCTCTGGATCTTCCCGAACCAGCCCCGGGACATCGCCCCCTATCTGGACCAGCCGCACCGGCGCACAGCCGCTCACCTGCTGGTCGGCACCGCCTACGCCAAGGACATCGGGGCCGGTAGCAAGATGCTGGCAGCCCTTGCTATCGGGGACCGCTTCGGTACCCCGTCCTTCAACTCGGTCTCCGTGCCCCAGACGGTAGCCAACGCCCGCGCGTGGCCGGAGCTGGAGCGGTACGCCGCCGAGGTCTACGGCATCTGGCGGGTGACGAGCATCCCCCGCGGGCACCACCTGGCGGTACTCGCGCAGGCTGCCCGCACGGAACACGCCGCTGCGATCCCCGCATGGTTGGAGGGGCTGCGCACCGGCGCCAACCTCACAGAGACCGATCCGCGGCTCTTGCTGCGAGGCAAGTTCCGTGGCGGGTTCGTGTCACAGGCGAAGGTCACCAAGCGGGATCAGCAGTACGCCGTGATCGTGAAGTGCTGGAACGCCTACCTCACTGGCGAAGTGATCAACCCGATCGGCCTGCGCTTCCGCGCGGGCGAAGTCATGCCCCTCGTGGAGGGCTACGGCGCCAACAGGGAAAGGGAGGCTGCGTGACCGCGTCTCGGCAGACAAAGAAGGCCTGGGGCAGGAAGCTGGAGGAGGCCTCGGACGCCGTCCAGAAGGCCAAGGACGACCTTCTGGTGACCATCTACCAGGCTCGCACCGAGGGCGGTCTGAGCCAGGGCGACGTGTCCTATCACGTCGCCGAGTGCTCACCCTCTGGGGTGAAAGCCAAGGAGGAGCGGGGCCGGGCGATCGTGGAGGCACGGAGGGGGAGTAAGCGGGTGGCCAGTACGCCGTGAGCGAATCCACCCCCCAGGGTAGGAGCGCCTGGTTAATCGCTCTGAATCGGGTACTCCTACGGCCTACCGGCAGTCATCGGATGCCCCGCCACAGACCCCGGTTTCGGGGGTGGTGGGGCCGGTGATCGGCTGTGTCTTACAACGATCGCCCGCACGGTCAATCGTGGCCACATTCGGTTAAGTTTTCGGCAAGGGTCTTACCTGTGGAGGCCAAAGCTTGAGCTGACCTCCACACTGGCCCCACAGCTGCCATGCCATGCCTGAACGACCGAAGGGACCGCAGGATCGTGCCACCACGGAAGAAGACAGTCTTGTCCGACGAGGTCAGAGACGCGCTGCGGGCGCGTCTTACCCGCGCAAAGGAGACCAAGGACCGAGCAGAGGAGGACTTCTATATCGACGTCTACCTCATGTTCCAGGCCGGTCTGACGTTCGACGAGATCACCCGGGAACTGGGCGCCAGTGTCGGCGCCGTCAACGACTGGAAGAAAAAGGGGGAGGAGGCATCCCGAAGGCGTGAGTCAGCGCGAGGTCACCGGCCTGACCAAGATCCTGTCAGATCCGGAGAACGAGAGTCGGTCAGCTGAAGAGATCGCCCAGCTCTGCATTGACGAGCTGGACGCCTTGCGTTCTGCATCTGACCGTCTCGCCGTCGTCGGCCAGCTGCGCTTTGGGCCCCAGGAAGACGTCCAGACAGTCGTCCTGGGGCCTTTCCGCGCCCCGCTGCTCCTGCGTGACGAGGAGCGCTTCGCCGACGTCGTACGGCGTCCCTGCACCCAAGCGAGGGACGCCGGCCAACACTTGGCTTGGGACTCTAAAACCGGCACCGGGAGCGGGAGATTCATGCTCGCCCCGGCTTTCATGAAGCCCAGGGATGCCTGGGACTTCTACCGGCCCGAGAAACGGCCGGACATCGAGCACATCACCAAGTCCATTGCGCGCTGGCGCCCCGGCCTGTGGGCCGAGGAGTTCAACGCATGACCCCGCCCTTGTGGGGCGGGAGGGAGTGGACATGCAAGACGAGAGCGCCATTCCGGCCGAGGAGGCCGGGGAGTGGCTGCGGGAACACGCCAGAGATCAGCCGGTCACGATCGACCTACGCTCCCCCGCCTCACCGGGGAGCACGCTGACCATCCACCGGCGGGAGTGGACCGAGGAGGAGAGTCGTCGCCTCGCACACATTCTGTTCGGTCCCATGCCTGACGCGTCGGATTCCCGCTAACGTTCCCCCGAAAGCGAGATGACCCCAGCTGGGATGTGGCCCGGCTGGGGTCTCGACAGTCTGCAAGGAGACCGTCATGCGTAAGTCAACCCTGCCCAGGCAGCGCGGCGCAACCCTGCGTATCGCCATCTACCTGCGAGTGTCCACCGTTAAGCAGCTGGACGGTTACGGGCTCTCGACGCAGGAAGACATGTGCCGGAGCGTCGTCCGCCTGAAGTTCGCAAGCGTTCCTCACGAGATTGTCGAGGTCTTCACAGACGGAGGCGTGTCGGGGAAGCTGCGTTCCCGGCCGGACTTCGACCGGATGAACCAAATGGTTGCCGAGGGTCTTGTGGACGTCGTGGTGGTGGCCAAGCTGGACCGCCTTGGCCGGACGATGGAGGACATCCACCGCTGGACGTTCGACACCACAGAGAAGGGCGTGCGGGTCGTCACGGCGGACGGCCGGCTGGACAGCAGCGACGACATGTTCAAGCTGATGTTGTCCATCCTGTCCTGGATGGCCGATATGGAGCACATCCTCATCAAGGAGCGCACCACATCGGGGCGCGAGGCAAAGCTTGCCGAGGGCAAGTGGGCCTTGGGCGTCGCCCCGTTCGGCTTCGCCCTGGAGGGAAAGGGTCGTGACGCCACACCAGTGGCTCACGAACAAGAGGCCCGCACCCTGGAACTTGCTGCGGAATGCCTGGTCGACCGGGGGATGAACCTGGCCGAGACGTGCGACGAGCTGAATCGGCTCGGCAGGCCGACCCGCAAGGGCGCCCCCTGGAACGCAACCTCCCTCCGCAAGATCCTCATGGGCAATGCCATTCAGGGGTTCGTCCGATACCGGGACCCCGAAAGCGGCCTGTCTGAGGCGCAGCGCGACGAAGCGGGGAACTTCGTCAACGGCGAGACGCAAGAGGTCAGGCTTCCGAGGGTTCTCCCGGAGGCGCGCGTGAGTGCGGTACGTACCGCCGTAGCGCGGCTGGCGCGGTACCGGTACACCCCGGAGAACCGTGAGTACCTCCTCACGGGGCGGATCATCGGCCAGTGCGGCAACGCATACATCGGCGGCCAGAACGCCACGGAGAGCCTTGCGGCCACCTATAAGTGCAGGGGGGCTGTCGGCCACGACACCCGAGGCAAGGCCAAGTGCGGGTGTTCGCAGATCCGCGCCGAAGAGGTCGAGCAGTTCGTGTGGGACGCCGTGGTCATCGGCCTGAAGGACAGGGAAAATCTCCGGGTCCTGGCGGGCCAGTGGCTTGGCGGCATCCCTGAGCGCTCGGAGTCCTACCGGCGGCGTATCGAGGAGCTGGAGACGGCCATTGCCAGGAAGCGCAAGAGCCGCAAGTCAAAGATCCTGACCATGCTGGCGCTCACGGAGGAGCTTGCCGACGAGGACGGCAGCGTGGATACGCAGATGGTCGAGGAGCTGAAGGACACCCTGATCCAGCAGGAACGGGGACTCGAAAAGGAACTCAACGACGTCCGTGGCTGGCTGGCCGAAGTCGAGACCGAAGAACAGCGCGTGGCGGACGTCCTTGCCCTGGCCGACCAGATCTCACCGCGCCTGGACGAGCTGCCTGTAAGGCAGCGTCGGGACGTGATTGACCTGTTCGACGTCAAGGTGGTCATCGAGGATCAGGCCTCTGGTGGAGTGCTGCGGCCCAGCGTGGTCGAGAAGTGGTTCAGCGAGAGCGGGAAGCTGATTCCCGGCCCGCTCACCGACGAGCAGTGGGAGCGGGTCTCCCCGCTCTTCCCGACGCCCCAGGGCGCCCGTGATGCGGCACGGTGGACGTCTCGCCGGATGGTGCTCGACGCCCTGTTCTACAAGGCTCGTCATGCGCTGCGCTGGACGGAGCTGCCCCAGGAGGTTCTGGGGACGACGAACCACAGGTACCTGAAAATGCTGGCCGTCGAACTGGTGGAGGGAGGGCATCTCGCCAAGGTCGTGGAGTTGCTGGGCGACTACTCCGGCACGCAGGTGCCGGGGCCGGTGAGGCTGCCGCGCCTGGACATCCGCATGGCGCTTGCCGAGCAGGGGACTTTGGATGAGTTGATCGCACCGACTTCAACATGCCCTTCGGCTCGGTCGAGGACAGCGAGCGCCAGTTCGCCCGGGTGCGCGCCGCCGCCGAGGAGGCCGGACGCAAGGGCGACGAGCTGACGTACTCCAACGCCCTCGTGGTCTGCGTCGGCAAGGACGACCAGGAGGTCGCCCGTCGTGCCGCCGCGATCGGCCGTGAGGTGCCCGAGCTGAAGAGCAACGGCCTCGCCGGGTCCCCGGCCGAGGTCGTCGACAAGATCGGTCGCTACGCCGAGATCGGCTCCCGCCGTATCTACCTCCAGGTCCTCGACCTCCACGACCTGGAACACCTGGAGCTCATCTCGGCGCAGGTGCAGTCGCAGCTGTCGTAACCCTGGAAAACGACCGACCGGCGGACCGCGCCGCACGGCCCGGTCCGCCGGATCGTCCGTCAGGACTTTCGTCCGCCCGTCAGGACTTGTGCCCGACCCCCACGTACAGGGGGATCTCCTCGCCGCCCTGCCGTGCGCCGAGCTCGGGATGCCACTGGGCCGCGAGCACGACACCCGGGTCCACCAGCTCCAGCCCGGTGAAGAACCCGGAGAACTCCTCGCGCGAACGCACCTGGGCCGCCGTACCGCCCTTGCGGTACACCTCCACGACCCGCTCCCAGGTCTCCGGGTCGAAGTCCCCGGTGGCGTGCGAGAGCGTCAAGTAGCTGCCGGGCGCCAGGGATTCGACCAGCTCCCGCACGATCCGCACCGGCTCGTCCTCGTCCCCGACCAGGTGCAGCAGGGCCACCAGGGACAGCGCGATCGGCTGAGTGAAGTCGAGGGTCTCCCGGGCCGCCGCCAGGATCCTGCCCGGTTCGCGCACATCGGCCTGGACGTAGGCGGTCTTCCCCTCCGGCGCGCTGTGCAGCAGGGCCTCGGCGTGCCGGAGGACGATCGGGTCGTTGTCCGCGTACACCACCCGCGCGTCGGGGGCCGTCGCCTGGACGATCTGGTGGAGGTTCGGCTCGGTCGGGATGCCGGTGCCGATGTCGAGGAACTGCCGCACGCCCCGCTCGGCCAGCAGCCGGGAGGCCCGGTGCATGAACGCGCGATTGGTCCGCGCCATCTGACTCACGGAGGGGAAGAGCGAGGTCACCTGCTCGGCCGCCGCCACGTCGACCGGGTAGTTGTCCTTCCCGCCGAGGAAGTAGTCGTACATGCGGGCCGAATGGGGCTTGCTGGTGTCGATCGTGCTCACAGTCGTGGATCCTCCCTCGAACGCCCGGTCGACCGGAGGCTAGCGAACATTGCCGACGGGCGATAAATCGAGAGTACGTACGGGGCGGCCCGAGGTACGTTGAGCGGGCCCCCCGCAGCTCAGAACGGCGAGAAGCCGCAGCTCAGAAGGATCCCAGAGGTGTAACCACCGTGTTCCTCACGATCAGTACCACCGGCACCCCCGAACGCCCCGCGACCGACCTCGGCTTCCTGCTCCACAAGCATCCCGAGAAATCGCAGGCGTTCTCCACGTCCTACGGCACGGCACACGTCCTCTACCCCGAGGCCGACGCCGAGCGCTGCACGGCGGCGCTGTTGCTGGAGGTCGACGCGGTGGCGCTGGTCCGGCGCGGCAAGGGCAAGGGCCGCGGTGGCGCTCCTGACGCGGCGCTCGCGCAGTACGTCAACGACCGGCCCTACGCCGCGTCCTCGCTGCTCGCCGTCGCGCTGAGCGCGGTCTTCTCCAGTGCCATGCGCGGGGTGTGCAACGCCCGCCCCGAGCGGGCCGCGCAGCCGCTGCCGCTGCGCATCGAGGTGCCCGCGCTGCCCGCGCGCGGCGGCTCCGACCTCGTACGGAAGCTCTTCGAGCCGCTCGGCTGGGCGGTCACCGTCGAACCGGTCGCGCTGGACGAACAGTTCCCGGAATGGGGCGACTCGCGGTACGTGCGGCTCGTGCTGGAGTCGCGGACCCTGACCCTCGCCCAAGCCCTGCGCCACCTCTACGTCCTGCTGCCCGTCCTCGACGACGCCAAGCACTACTGGGTCGCCTCCGACGAGGTCGACAAGCTGCTGCGGGCCGGTGAGGGCTGGCTGCCCGACCACCCCGAGCAGAAGCTGATCACCAGCCGGTATCTGTCGCGCCGCTGGTCGCTCACGCGCGCGGCGATGGAGCGCCTGGAGCTCGTACGGCTCGCCGAGGCCGACGACAGCGAGGTCGAGGAGATCGACAACGCCGTCGAGGCGGAGACCGAGGACGAACAGAAGCCGACCCCGCTCGCCGTGCAGCGCCGGGACGCCATCCTCGCCGCCCTCCAGGCGTCCGGCGCCGCCCGGGTGCTCGACCTCGGCTGCGGACAGGGCCAGTTGGTGCAGGCGCTGCTCAAGGACGTGCGGTTCACCGAGATCGTGGGCGTCGACGTGTCGATGCGCGCGCTCACCATCGCCTCCCGGCGGCTCAAGCTGGACCGCATGGGGGAGCGGCAGGCCTCCCGCGTCAAGCTCTTCCAGGGGTCGCTCGCCTACACGGACAAGCGCCTCAAGGGCTACGACGCCGCCGTGCTCAGCGAGGTCGTCGAGCACCTCGACCTGCCACGGCTGCCCGCCCTGGAGTACGCGGTCTTCGGCGCCGCCCGCCCGCGGACCGTCCTCGTGACGACCCCGAACGTCGAGTACAACGTGCGCTGGGAGACCCTCCCGGCCGGCCATGTCCGGCACGGCGACCACCGCTTCGAGTGGACGCGGGAGGAGTTCCGGACCTGGGCCCGGGCGGTGGCCGAACGGCACGGGTACGGCGTTGAGTTCGTACCCGTCGGGCCCGACGACCCCGAGGTCGGACCGCCGACCCAGATGGCCGTCTTCGAACTGAGCACAGCCGACGTCAAGACCGACGAGACCGAGAAGGAGGCGAAGGCGGCATGACCGAGAACCAGACCAAGGGGCGCGTGCTGCCCGTCACCGACCTCTCCCTCGTCGTCCTCGTCGGAGCCTCCGGCTCCGGCAAGTCCACGTTCGCCCACCGGCACTTCAAGTCCACCGAGATCATCTCCTCGGACTTCTGCCGCGGCCTGGTCTCCGACGACGAGAACGACCAGGGCGCGACGAAGGACGCCTTCGACGTGCTCCACTACATCGCGGGCAAGCGCCTCGCCGCCGGCCGCCGTACGGTCGTGGACGCGACCAGCGTGCAGTCGGACTCCCGGCGCCAGCTGATCGAGCTCGCCCGGCAGTACGACGTCCTGCCCATCGCGATCGTCCTCGACGTGCCGGAGAACGTGTGCGCCGAGCGCAACGCGGCCCGCTCCGACCGGGCGGACATGCCGGTCCGGGTCATCAAGCGCCACATCCGCGAACTCCGCCGTTCCATACGGCACCTGGAGCGCGAGGGGTTCCGCAAGGTGCACGTCCTGCGGGGCGTGGAGGACATCGAGAACGCCACCGTCCGCACCGAGAAGCGCTTCAACGACCTCACCCACCTCACCGGCCCGTTCGACATCGTCGGCGACATCCACGGCTGCGGCTCCGAACTGGAGTCGCTGCTGAGCAAGTTGGGCTACGTCGACGGGGTGCACCCCGAGGGCCGCACCGCGGTCTTCGTCGGCGACCTCGTCGACCGCGGCCCGGACAACCCGGGTGTGCTGCGCCGCGTGATGTCGATGGTGAAGTCCGGCAACGCGCTGTGCGTGCCCGGCAACCACGAGAACAAGTACGGCCGACACCTCAAGGGCCGCAAGGTCCAGCACACCCACGGACTCGCCGAGACCATCGAGCAGATGGAGGGGGCGTCCGAGGAGTTCCTCGCCGAGGTGCGGGAGTTCATCGACGGACTGGTCAGCCACTACGTCCTCGACGGCGGCAAGCTGGTCGTCTGCCACGCCGGTCTGCCGGAGAAGTACCACGGCCGCACCTCGGGCCGGGTCCGCTCGCACGCGCTGTACGGCGAAACCACCGGGGAGACCGACGAGTTCGGCCTGCCGGTGCGCTACCCGTGGGCCGAGGACTACCGGGGCCGGGCGGCCGTGGTCTACGGCCACACCCCCGTCCCGGAGGCGACCTGGCTCAACAACACCATCTGCCTGGACACCGGCGCCGTCTTCGGCGGCAAGCTCACCGCGCTGCGCTGGCCGGAGCGGGAGCTGGTCGACGTACCGGCGGAGAAGGTCTGGTACGAGCCGGTGAAGCCGCTGAAGTCGGAGGCACCCGGCGGACTTGACGGGCGGCCGCTCGACCTGGCGGACGTGCACGGCCGCCGTGCGGTGGAGACCCGGCACCAGGGCCGTGTCGCGATCCGCGAGGAGAACGCGGCCGCGGCCCTCGAGGTCATGAGCCGTTTCGCGGTGGACCCGCGACTGCTGCCGTACCTCCCGCCGACCATGGCTCCGACCGCGACCTCGCAGGTCGAGGGCTATCTGGAGCACCCGGAGGAGGCCTTCGCGCAGTACGCGGCGGACGGGGTCGCACGGGTCGTGTGCGAGGAGAAGCACATGGGCTCGCGGGCGGTGGCGCTGGTGTGCCGGGACGCGGAAGCGGCACGCAAGCGGTTCGGCGTGGACGGTCCGACCGGCTCGCTGTACACCCGCACAGGCCGCCCGTTCTTCGACGACGAGTCGGTGACGGAGGAGATCCTCGGGCGGCTGCGCGCCGCGGTCACCGAGGCCGGTCTGTGGGCCGAACTCGACACGGACTGGCTCCTGTTGGACGCCGAGCTGATGCCCTGGTCGCTGAAGGCGTCGGGGCTGCTGCGCTCGCAGTACGCGGCCGTCGGTGCCGCGTCCGGGGCGGTGTTCCCGGGTGCGCTGGCCGCGCTGGAGGGGGCGGCGGAGCGGGGCGTCGACGTCACGGACCTGCTGGGGCGCCAGCGGGAACGGGCCTCGAACGCGGCCGCGTTCACCGAGGCGTACCGGCGCTACTGCTGGCCGACGCAGGGCCTGGACGGCGTACGCCTGGCCCCGTTCCAGATCCTGGCCGTGCAGGGCCGCAACCTGGCGTCCCTGCCGCACGACGAGCAACTGGCGCTGCTGGACCGCCTCGTGGAGCACGACGGCACGGGTCTGCTCCAGACCACCCGGCGCCTCTACGTCGACACGGCTGACCCCGAGTCGGTGCAGGCGGGCGTCGACTGGTGGCTGGAGATGACCGGCCGCGGCGGCGAGGGCATGGTGGTCAAGCCGCTGGGGGCGGTGGTGCGCACCGAGGAGGGGCGCCTGGTGCAGCCCGGCATCAAGTGCCGCGGCCGCGAGTACCTCCGGATCATCTACGGCCCGGAATACACCCGCCCCGACAACCTGACCCGGCTGCGCGGCCGCTTCCTCAACCACAAGCGCTCGCTCGCGATCCGCGAGTACGCACTCGGCCTGGAGGCACTGGACCGTCTGGCCGAGGGTGAGCCGCTGTGGCGGGTGCACGAGGCGGTGTTCGGGGTGCTGGCACTGGAGTCGGAGCCGGTGGACCCGCGGTTGTGACGGTCAGCCGACCAGCCTCAGCCGCTCCGCGTACACCCCCACGCGGACGCTCTGGCCCCAGGTCAGCTCCAGGGCGTCCGACTCCATCCCGTCCCCGAACGCGATCAGCCGTTCGGACTCGACGGTGAGGTGCAGGGCGGCCGACGCCGGCAGTTCGCCGGCCACCAGTGACGTACCGGTGGCCGGCGAGGGCCAGGCCTCGCGGACGAACCAGAGCAGGCGGTCCTCGGTGGGGCGGGGCAGCGGCAGGTCGCTGCCCCGTTCCTGCCACACCGACCGCACCCACCCCGTCGCGCCCGTCCCCGTGCCCACCAGCACTCCGGAGGAGGCCTGGGCCTCGGCGGCACCCCCGTGGTCGTCGAGGCCCAGGCGGTAGCGGGCGGTCTGATGGCCCGGGGCGCCCACGTAGATCTCGTTGAGGGCGACCAGGCGCTGGCTGTCGTCGGCGACCGCCTCGACCATGGTGAGTTCGTCGACGGCAGGGGCGCCGGCCGTCAGGAGTTTCGCCGCGTCCCGGGGGCGGTGGCGCACCAGCACACCCGGGTTGCGGCCGGGGTCGGTGTCGATGCCCACCACCGGTTGCCCGGAGAGGTACTTCGCCGCGTTCGCCACCAGCCCGTCCTGGCCGACCACGACCACCACGTCCTCGGGGGCGAACAGGAAGCGGTCCAAGTCACCGCGCTCCACGCGTGACTGACGCCAGGTCAGGGGGATCGCCGCCGTCACCTCCGCGAGCGCGCGGCGCGTACGGCGGTGGCGCTCGGCCACCTCCTCGATGTCCCGGCCCCGGGAGGAGAGGAAGAACGCGGCCTGGCCGTGCGTGCCGTGGTGGGCCACCAACTCCTCGTACTCCGTGGTGCGGTGGACGAGGACGACCCGCGGGGCGAGGCTCACGTCCGGTCCTGCGTGCCCAGCCTGGCCAGCAGCCCGGTCAGGACGTCCGGCGACACCGTCACGCTGTCGATGCGGGGGAAGTTCTCCGCCAGCCGGGTCGCGGTGAGCGCGTGCAGGACGGCCACGTCCACCTCCGTGTGCACCTGGAGCCACGCAGCCTGCGCCTGGGCCCGTGCCGCGCCCACCGTCTGCGCGCCCTCGGCCTCGGCGCGGGCCAGCCTGACCGAGCGTGCCGCCTCCGCCTCGGCCCGTACCGCGTCCGCCGCCGCGTGCTCCTCCGCCTCCCGCCGGGCGTTCGTGCCGCGCTGCTCCACCAACTGCTCCTCGCGCCGGGCGAGTTCGATCTGGCTCGCCAGCTCGTTCTCGGCGATCGTCCGCTCCCGCTCGACCGCCACCGCCCGTCGCTCGTACGTCGCCCGGTCCGCCTCCTGCTGGATCTGCTCGCGGGCCGGGGTGCGCAGCGCCCGCTCCACCTCCGGCTCGGGCCGCAGCGCGACCACCCGGACGGCCACCACCTCGATCCCGGTGGCCGGCAGCCGCGGTTCCGTCGCCAGCCCCGCCGTCACCCGCTCCCGTACCGCCGCCACACCGTCCATCAGCGCCGCCGCCAACGGCGTACGGGCCAGCACGTCCAGCGCGTGCTGCTGTGCCGTCTCCGTGAGCAGCGTGCCCAGCTGCTCCAGCGGGGTGCCGCGCCACGCGCCCGTGTCCGGGTCGATCGAGAAGTCCAGGCGGGCCGCGGCGAGCGCCGGGTCGCTGATCCGGTAGGTCACGGTCGCCTGCACCGCCACGTCCTGGAAGTCGGCGGTGCGGGCGTGGAAGGTCATCGCCAACTCCCGGTCGTCGACCGGTACTTCGGAGAGCGCCGCGGTCAGGGCGCGGAACCAGAAGCTCAGCCCCGGACCGTCGTGCAGGAGCTTTCCGCCGCGGTGGTGCCGCACATGCGCGGTCGGTGCGCCACGCAGATGGCGCCAGCCCAGGCGCCGGGTGATGTCTGCCACGAGACCCTCTTTTCGTCTTGACGACGATAACCCTCCGCGGCGGTTGTCGTCAAGGAGACGAGAAAGGGAAGTGGTCAAGCGGGGGGTGAAGACGGTCGCCGGTGGTCAGGATGGACTCATGGGATTCCATGTCGACTCCGAGGCCGGGCGGCTGCGCCGCGTCATCCTGCACCGGCCGGATCTCGAGCTCAAAAGGCTCACCCCCGGCAACAAGGACGCTCTCCTCTTCGACGACGTGCTGTGGGTGCGCCGGGCGCGCGCCGAGCACGACGGCTTCGCGGACGTGCTGCGCGACCGCGGGGTCACCGTCCACCTCTTCGGCGACCTGCTCACCGAGGCCCTGGCGATCCCGGAGGCCCGCACCCTCGTCCTGGGCCGGGTCTTCGACGAGAAGGAGTACGGCGTCCTGGCCACGGACCACCTCCGTGCCGCCTTCGAGTCGCTGCCCGCGGCCGAGCTGGCCGAGGCGCTCGTCGGCGGCATGACCAAGAGGGAGTTCCTGGACGCGCACGAGGAGCCGGTCTCCGTCCGCTTCCATGTGATGGACCTCGACGACTTCCTCCTCGCCCCCCTGCCCAACCACCTCTTCACCCGCGACACCTCCGCCTGGATCTACGACGGCGTCTGCGTCAACGCCATGCGCTGGCCGGCCCGGCAGCGCGAGACGGTCCACTTCGAGGCGATCTACCGGCACCACCCCCTCTTCCGCGACGAGACGTTCCGCGTGTGGAGCGAGGGCCAGGCCGACTACCCGTCCACCATCGAGGGCGGGGACGTCCTCGTCATCGGCAACGGCGCCGTCCTCATCGGCATGAGCGAGCGGACCACGCCCCAGGCCGTGGAGATGCTCGCGCACAAGCTGTTCGCCGCCGGGTCCGCGCAGACGATCGTGGCGCTCGACATGCCCAAGCGGCGGGCCTTCATGCACCTCGACACCGTGATGACGATGGTCGACGGCGACACCTTCACCCAGTACGCCGGGCTCGGCATGCTCCGCTCGTACACCATCGAACCCGGCGTCGGCGACAAGGAGCTCAAGGTCACCGACCATCCGCCGGAGCACATGCACCGCGCGATCGCGGCCGCCCTCGGGCTCAGCGAGATCCGCGTGCTGACCGCGACCCAGGACGTGCATGCCGCCGCGCGCGAGCAGTGGGACGACGGCTGCAACGTCCTCGCCGTCGAACCGGGAGTCGTCGTCGCCTACGAGCGCAACGCCACCACCAACACCCATCTGCGCAAGCAGGGCATCGAGGTCATCGAGATCCCGGGCAGCGAGCTGGGCCGGGGGAGGGGCGGACCGCGCTGCATGAGCTGCCCGGTCGAACGGGCGGCCGTATAGACGTACAGGGCATCGCATAGAAATGCCGAGTGTCGTATAGACTTCCAAAGGTCCGTGTCACTCGTATCCCTGGAGCGCCCCCATGGCGACCGTCCCGACCGCCCTTGCCGGGCGCCACTTCCTCAAGGAGCTCGACTTCACCGGGCAGGAGTTCCTCGGTCTGATCGAACTGGCCGCCGAGCTGAAGGCGGCCAAGAAGGCGGGGACCGAGACGCAGTACCTGCGAGGGAAGAACATCGCGCTGATCTTTGAGAAGTCCTCGACGCGCACGCGCTGCTCCTTCGAGGTCGCGGCGGCCGACCAGGGCGCCTCCACGACGTACATCGACCCCTCGGGCTCGCACATCGGCAAGAAGGAGTCCACGAAGGACACCGCGCGCGTGCTGGGGCGGCTCTTCGACGCGATCCAGTTCCGCGGCGACGCCCAGGACACCGTCGAGACACTCGCCGCGTTCGCCGGCGTCCCCGTCTACAACGGCCTCACCGACGACTGGCACCCCACCCAGATGCTCGCCGACGTGCTCACGATGACCGAGCACACCAGCAAGCCGGTCGGGGAGATCGCCTTCGCCTACCTCGGTGACGCCCGCTTCAACATGGGCAACTCCTACCTGATCACCGGCGCCCTGCTCGGCATGGACGTCCGGATCGTCGCCCCGAAGACCTACTGGCCCGCCCAGGGCATCGTGGACCGGGCTCGTCGGATCGCCGTCGACAGCGGGGCGCGCATCACCCTCACCGAGTCCCTGGACGAGGGTGTCGTGGGCGCCGACTTCGTCGCCACGGACGTCTGGGTCTCCATGGGTGAGCCCAAGGAGGTCTGGGACGAGCGGATCACGTCCCTCGCGCCGTACGCCGTGACCATGGACGTCCTGCGGGCCACCGGCAACCCGGACGTCAAGTTCCTGCACTGCCTCCCGGCCTTCCACGACCTCGGCACCAAGGTCGGGCAGGAGATATACGACTCCCACGGCCTGGACTCCCTCGAGGTGACCGACGAGGTCTTCGAGTCGGCCCACTCGGTCGTCTTCGACGAGGCGGAGAACCGCCTGCACACGATCAAGGCCGTACTGGTCGCGACGCTGGCCTGACGGCTACGCGGGCCGCCACTGCGGCGGCACCGCCGGCAGCCTGAACCACACCGCCTTGCCGGACTCGGTCGGGCGGTGCCCGCAGGACGAGCTCAGGGCGCGGATCAGCAGCAGGCCGCGCCCGTGCTCCTGCCAGGGGTCCGGCTCGGTGTCCACGGGACGGGTGAGATTGCCGGGCGGCGCCGGGTCCGGGTCGTGCACCTCGACCTGGCAGCCGCTGGGCAGCAGCTCCACGACGAGCTCTATCGGGGCGTCCCCGGCGGTGTGCTCCACGGCGTTCGCGACCAGCTCGGCCGTCAGCAGCTCAGCGGTGTCGCTGTCGGCCCCGTGCTTCAGCTCGGCCAGCGCCGTACGCACCAGCGCGCGGGCGACGGGTACGGCAGCCGCGGAGTGCGGCAGCGCGATGCGCCAGGAGGCGGAGGCTGAGGGGCGATCTTGCAAGGCGGTTCCGTTCATGAGCAGGCTGTCCTGCTTTCAACCTTATGAATGGTACGGCGCCGACCGGCAGAGGCATCCGACGGGCACCGAACGGGACCTTCGACCCCGTTACCGGGCGGCTTACCCCTCACAACGCCCTCCCTCGCACGGCTGCTCCCGCCGTAGCGGCTCTGTCGACGAGCCGTGACAGATGTGACCGGTCCAGGTCACATCCGTACGGTGTTATCGCGCACTCGTGACGACAGTCAAAGATGGGTGATAGCTTCGAAGGGTAGAGCGCACCTCGTCTGGGGAGGCCGCACCGCATGAGTCCCTTCACCGGCTCCGCCGCCCGCACCACCCGCTGGGAACATCTGCGCGTGGAGGTCGCCTCCGGCGTCGCCACCGTGACCCTCGCCCGCCCCGACAAACTCAACGCGCTCACCTTCGGCGCCTACGCCGACCTGCGCGACCTGCTCGCCGAGCTGTCCCGGGAGCGGTCGGTACGCGCCCTGGTGCTGGCCGGCGAGGGCCGCGGCTTCTGCTCCGGCGGCGACGTGGACGAGATCATCGGCGCGACCCTGTCGATGGACACGGCCCAGCTCCTCGACTTCAACCGGATGACCGGGCAGGTCGTGCGGGCGGTACGGGAGTGCCCGTTCCCGGTGATCGCGGCCGTGCACGGCGTAGCGGCGGGCGCGGGGGCGGTACTGGCCCTGGCGGCGGACTTCAGGGTGGCGGACCCCACGGCCCGGTTCGCCTTCCTCTTCACCCGGGTGGGACTGTCCGGCGGCGACATGGGCGCGGCGTACCTGCTGCCCCGGGTGGTGGGCCTCGGCCACGCCACCCGCCTGCTGATGCTCGGCGAACCGGTGCGGGCCCCCGAGGCCGAGCGCATCGGCCTGATCAGCGAACTGACGGACGAGGGCGCGGTGGACGAGGCCGCCCAGACCCTGGCCCGCCGCCTGGCCGACGGCCCAGCACTGGCGTACGCCCAGACCAAGGCCCTGCTGACGGCGGAACTGGACATGCCGCTGGCGGCGGCGGTGGAACTCGACGCGTCGACCCAGGCCTTGCTGATGAACGGCGAGGACTACGCGGAGTTCCACAAGGCGTTCACGGAAAAGAGGCCACCGAAATGGCAAGGACGGTGACTGTGGCTAGCCCAGGGGCGCGGGGCTGTGTTGAATCTGCGGCTACCGCCGCGCGGGCGCGACCAGCCACCGCGAGCCCGCAGTCGCCGACGACGACCAGCCACCCCCTACGCGTCGCGATCATCGGCGGCGGCCCCGGCGGCCTCTACGCGGCGGCGCTGCTGAAACGCCTCGACCCGGCCCGCGAAATCACCGTCTGGGAACGCAACGCCCCCGACGACACCTTCGGCTTCGGGGTAGTCCTCTCCGACGAGACCCTGGGCGGCATCGAGCACGCCGACCCAGAGGTCTACACAGCCCTGCAACAGGACTTCACCCGCTGGGACGACATCGACATCGTCCACCGCGGCACCCGCCACACCTCCGGCGGCCACGGCTTCGCCGCCCTCGGCAGAAAACGCCTCCTCGACATCCTGCACACCCGCTGCCACGACCTCGGCGTCGACCTCCGCTTCCGCACCGAGGCCCCACCCGACCTCGCGACCACCCACGACCTCGTCATCGCCGCCGACGGAGTCAACAGCACCACCCGCGAGACCCACGCCCACGCGTTCCGCCCGCAGGTGACCACCCACCACTGCCGCTACATCTGGCTCGCCGCCGACTTCGCCTTCGACGCCTTCCGCTTCGAGATCGCCGAGACGGAACACGGCGTGATGCAACTGCACGGCTACCCGTACGCGGCAGACGCCTCGACGGTGATCATCGAGATGCGTGAGGAGGTCTGGCAGGCGGCCGGTTTCGCGGACCTGGGCGAACAGGAGTCGGTCGAACGCTGCGCCAAGATCTTCGCGGACGCGCTCGGCGGCAGGCCGCTGCGCTCCAACAAGTCCGCGTGGACCACCTTCCGTACGGTCGTCAACGACCACTGGTCCCACGGCAACACCGTCCTCCTCGGCGACGCCGCCCACACCGCGCACTTCTCGATCGGCTCGGGCACCAAGCTCGCGGTGGAGGACGCTCTCGCCCTGGCCGCCTGCCTGGAGGAGCAGCCGTCACTGGAGCAGGCGTTGACCGCCTACGAGACGGAACGCAAACCCGTCGTCGCCTCCACACAGCGTGCCGCCCGCGCCAGCCTGGAGTGGTTCGAGAACCTCGGACGCTATCTCGACCAGCCGCCCCGCCAGTTCGCCTTCAACCTGCTCACCCGCAGCCGCCGGGTCACCCACGACAACCTGCGGCTGCGCGACGCCCGCTTCACCGGAGCCGTGGAGCGCGAGTTCGGCTGCCCGCCCGGTACGCCCCCGATGTTCACCCCGTTCCGGCTGCGCGGCCTGACCCTGCGCAACCGGGTCGTGGTGTCGCCCATGGACATGTACTCGGCGACCGACGGCCTCCCCGGCGACTTCCACCTCGTCCACCTGGGGGCGAGGGCGCTCGGCGGCGCGGGGCTGGTGATGACCGAGATGGTGTGTGTCAGCGCGGAGGGCCGTATCACTCCCGGCTGCACCGGCCTCTACACCGGCAAGCAGGTCGAGGCCTGGAAACGGATCACCGACTTCGTGCACGCCCAGGCGCCCGACACCGCGATCGGCGTCCAGCTCGGTCACAGCGGTCGCAAGGGCTCGACCAAGCTGATGTGGGAGGGCATCGACGAGCCGCTGCCCGACGGCAACTGGCCCGTCGTGGCCGCCTCCCCGATCCCGTACGGGCCCGGCAACCAGACCCCGCACGAGCTCACCCGGGCCCAACTCACCGACCTGCGCGAACAGTTCACCGCCGCCGCCTGGCGAGCCGCCCGGGCCGGTTTCGACCTGCTCGAACTGCACTGCGCGCACGGCTATCTGCTGTCCGGATTCCTCTCCCCGCTCACCAACCGCCGCACCGACGCCTACGGCGGCACCCTCGCGAAGCGGCTCCGGTTCCCCCTCGAAGTCTTCGACGCCATAAGGGGCGTGTGGCCTGAGGAACGGCCCATGACGGTCCGGATCTCCGCCACCGACTGGGCACAGGGCGGTACGTCCGCCGAGGACGCCGTCGAGATCGCCCGCGCCTTCGCCGCGCACGGCGTCGACGCGGTCGACGTGTCGACCGGGCAGGTGGTCGCGGACGAACGGCCCGCGTACGGGCGGTCGTACCAGACGCCCTTCGCGGACCGTATCCGCCATGAGACCGGCGTCCCGGTGATCGCGGTCGGCGCGATCTCCTCCTGGGACGACGTCAACTCCCTGATCCTGGCCGGGCGTACGGATCTGTGCGCCCTCGCCCGCCCGCACCTCTACGACCCGCACTGGACGCTGCACGCCGCCGCCGAGCAGGGGTACGAAGGGCCCGGCGTCGACTGGCCGGCCCCGTACCGGGCAGGCAGCCGGCGCCCGCAGACGGGACGCACGGACGCCCCCAAGCCCCGCCTGACACTGGGGACTTGAGGACCCAGGAGAGGGCGAAGTCCTTCTCGGTGGTCGCGGTACTCACACCAGCCCCCCGCTCCGCCGGCACCGCGTACAGCGCGCCCGCCGCCTGGCTGGCGTACAGGCCCTTGGCGCGGGAGAAGCCCAGGCCCGCGGAGAGGAAACGGCGTATCTCGTCGCCGTCGAGGATCTCCGGACGATGGTCGTCCTGCCCGCGCCAGACAGCCCGGTGAGCCACACCGTGGCTCCCTGAGCCCTGTGAGGTCACACCCCGGCGAAGTCGGCCCCCGCGTCCCGCAGTCGCCGGTGCAGTCCCCGGAACACCGCCGCCGAGTGGCTGCCCGGCCAGTCCTCCGGGAGCAGCCGGGCGGGCAGTCCGGGATCGGCGTAGGGGAGGTGGCGCCAGGAGTCCAGGGCGAGGAGATAGTCGCGGTAGGCCTCCTCGGGCGGAGTGTCCTCGCGCTGCTCCCAGTCCCGCAGCACGCGCGCGTGACGGTTGAGGAAGTCCTCGTGCTCCTTGGCGATCGCCGCGAGATCCCACCAACGGGCCACGGACTCGGCGGTCGGGGCGTAGCCGAGGTGTTCGCCGCGGAAGAAGTCGACGTACGGGTCGAGGCGGAGCCGCTGGAGCACGTGCCGGGCCTCCTCGTACAGCCGCGCGGGCGCGATCCAGACGCCCGGTGCCGCGGTGCCGAAGCCGAGACCGGCCAGCCGTGAGCGCAGCACATGCCGCTTCTGCCGCTCCGACTCCGGCACGGAGAACACGGCCAGCACCCAGCCCTCGTCCTCAGGCGGTTCGACGGCGTAGATGCGCCGGTCGCCGTCCTCCATCAACTGGCGGGCGTCCGGCGACAGTTCGTACCCCGCCGCGCCCTGCGCCGTACGGGCCGGCACGAGCAGCCCGCGCCGTTTGAGTCTGGACACGGACGAACGTACCGAGGGGGCGTCCACGCCCACCGCCGCGAGCAGCCGGATGAGCTCGGCGACCGGTACCGGGCCGGGCACGAAGCGGCCGTAGGCGCCGTAGAGCGTGACGATGAGAGACCGTGGTGCATGCTGGTCGGACACGTTGATCATCTTAGGTCGTCGGCATCACTGCTGGTCACCCCCGGTGCGCAACCTGAACCTCTGGAGCTTGCCGGTCGCCGTGCGGGGCAGCGCGTCCAGGAAGACGATCTCGCGGGGACACTTGTACGGCGCCAACTCCGCCTTCACGAACGCGCGCAGCGCCTCGGCGTCCCGCTCGGCGCCCTCCTTGACCACGGCGTACGCCACCACGACCTGCCCGCGCGCCTCGTCCGCCCGCCCCACGACCGCGGCCTCCACGACGTCGGGGTGGCGCAGCAGCGCGTCCTCGACCTCGGGGCCCGCGATGTTGTACCCGGCCGAGATGATCATGTCGTCCGCGCGGGCGACATAGCGGAAGTAGCCGTCGCTCTCCCGGACGTAGGTGTCCCCGGTGATGTTCCAGCCGCCGCGCACGTACTCCCGCTGCCGCGGATCGGCGAGATAGCGGCAGCCGACGGGCCCGCGCACGGCGAGCAGCCCGGGCTCCCCGTCGGGCCTGTCCCGGCCGTCCTCGTCGACCACGCGCGCGTGCCAGCCCGGTACGGGCACCCCGGTGGTCCCCGGCCTGATCTGCTCGTCGGCGGCCGAGATGAAGATGTGCAGCAGCTCGGTCGCGCCGATGCCGTTGATGATCCGCAGCCCCGTCCGCTCGTGCCAGGCCCGCCAGGTGGCCGCGGGAAGGTTCTCGCCCGCGGAGACACAGCGGCGCAGGGAGGTGGTGTCGTACGCGTCCAGCTCGTCGAGCATCGCGCGGTACGCGGTCGGCGCGGTGAACACGACGGAGACCCGGTGTTCGGCGATCGCGGGCAACAGCTGCCTGGGACCGGCCTGTTCGAGCAGCAGCGCGCTGGCACCGGCCCGCATCGGGAAGACGACGAGCCCGCCGAGGCCGAAAGTGAACCCGAGCGGGGGACTGCCCGCGAAAACGTCATCCGCCTGTGGGCGCAGCACATGCCGCGAGAAGGTGTCGGCTATCGCGAGCACGTCCCGGTGGAAGTGCATGCACCCTTTGGGGCGCCCGGTGGTGCCGGAGGTGAAGGCGATCAGCGCCACGTCGTCGGCGGCGGTCTCCACGGCGGGGTACGGCGTGTCCGGCGCCGTCCGGTTCAGCAAGTCGTCGGGCGCGTCACCGCCGTAGGCCGTGATCCTGAGCCCCGGTATCTCGGCCTTCGCGAGGTCGTCGACCGCCCGGATGTCGCACAGCGCGTGCCTGACCTGCGCGATCTCACACATGGTCGCCAGCTCGTGCGGCCGCTGCTGCGCCAGCACGGTCACCGCGACCGCGCCCGCCTTCAGCACCGCCAGCCAGCAGGCCGCGAGCCAGGGCGAGGTCGGTCCGCGCAGGAGCACACGATTGCCGGGTACGACGCCGAGCTCCCCGGTGAGGAGGTGCGCGAGCCGGTCGACGCGGGCGCGCAGGGTGCCGTACGTCCACGTGTCCTCGGTGGGGCTGTGGAACACCGGGTTGTCGTCGGGCGGGCCGGTCAGCAGCTCGGCCGCACAGTTCAGCCGATCGGGGTACCGCAGCTCCGGCAGATCGAAATGGAGTTCGGGCCACTGGTCCGGGGGCGGGAGATGGTCGCGCGCGAAGGTGTCGACGTGCGCCGAGAGGTTCATGGCGGTTCGCCCCCTGCCTGATGGCTGCCTTGTGGGCGTGGTGAGTGCGCTCGCGCAACGAGCGTATCGCCTTGGTGACGACAGTCAATGGAACGCGATATCGTCGAAGGGTCCAGTGGAGAGAGGGGACCGGCAATGCCCGCATTCTCGCTCGATCCGGTACAAACCGCCTGGTGTGCGGAGCTGCGGGCCATGGCCGCGGAGCGGCTGCGCCCGCTGGCGGAGAAGGGCGAGCCGGGGCACGTGAACCGGCCGCTGGTCGCCGAACTCGGCCAACTGGGCCTGTTGCGGCGGCTGTTCACCGCCGGTGCGCTCGACCTGTGCCTGATGCGGGAGTCCCTCGCCTATGCCTGCACCGAGGCGGAGACCGCGCTCGCGCTACAGGGGCTGGGCGCCCATCCCGTGCACGCGTACGGGACACCGGCGCAACGGGAACGCTGGCTGACCCCGGTGAGCGAGGGCCGCGCGGTGGCCGCGTTCGCGCTGAGCGAGCCGGGCGCCGGCTCGGACGCGGCGGCGCTGGCGCTGCGAGCGGAACGGGACGGGGCGCCTGACGGCGGGGCGGGCGTGAGTGCCCTTGGCGACGGCGTGCGGCGTGCGGGCGCTTCTGCCGGCGAGACGCGCGCGAGGCCTCTCGGTGAGGGGCTGCCCGCGGGGGGTTCCGGTGGGGAGTCGGGCTCGGATGTCGTGGCGGGCGGCCGCTGGGTGGATTCCGCGGGCGCCGGGACACATCGGGACACCCCCGCCGCCGAGGCACGCGCGGACGCCTGCCGTGGTGAAGCGCTCGGAAAGGTCCCCGAAGGCGGCCCGCGCGTGGATGTCCCCGGTGCGTGGCCGCCCCCGGACGCCCCCGGCGTCGAGGCGGCTCTCGGTGCCGAGCCGGAAGGGGGAGCACTGGGCGCCGAGTCCGACGGTTGCTCCCGCTGGCGTCTCACCGGTGAGAAGTGCTGGATCTCCAACGCGCCCGAGGCCGACTTCTACACCGTCTTCGCCCGCACCACCCCCGGTGCCGGAGCCCGCGGTGTGACCGCCTTCCTCGTCCCCGCCGACCGTCCCGGACTCACCGGCACCGCCCTCGACATGCTCTCCCCGCACCCCATCGGCGCCCTCGCCTTCGACGCCGTACCGGTCACCGCCGACGACGTCCTCGGCGAGCCCGACCGCGGCTTCCGCGTGGCGATGGGCACCCTCAACCTGTTCCGCCCCAGCGTCGGCGCCTTCGCGGTCGGCATGGCGCAGGCGGCCCTGGACGCGACCCTCGCCCACACCGCGCAACGGGACGCGTTCGGCGGCAAGTTGAAGGACCTCCAGACGGTCGCCCACCGGGTCGCCGAGCTCGCCCTGCGCACCGACGCGGCCCGCCTGATGGTGTACGCGGCGGCGACGGCGTACGACGAGGACGCCCCCGACGTCCCCAAGCGCGCCGCGATGGCGAAGCTGCTCGCCACCGAGACCGCGCAGTACGTCGTCGACGCCGCCGTCCAACTGCACGGCGCCCGCGCCCTGCAACGCGGCCACCTCCTCGAACACCTCTACCGAGAGGTGCGCGCCCCACGCATCTACGAGGGCGCGAGTGAGGTCCAACGCGGCATCATCGCCAAGGAGTTGTACAAGGAGTCGTGCAAGGAGCCGGCCGTGGAGACGGAGGCACTCCGGTGAGCACCGAGCGCGTGAACCCGCCCCAGCTCTCCCCGCCCGCCGGCTTCTCCCACGCCGTCGTCGCCACCGGCACCCGCGTGGTCTTCCTGGCCGGCCAGACCGCCCTCGACACCGACGGGAAAGTCGTGGGGGAGGGGCTCGTGGAGCAGTTCGAGAGGGCGCTCACCAATCTGCTGGGAGCGTTGACAGCGGCCGGCGGCACCCCCGCCGACCTCGCCCGCGTCACCGTCTACGCCACGGATGTCGCCGACTACCGCACCCGAGCCGCCGAACTCGGGGGTGTCTGGCGGAGGTTGGCGGGCCGGAACTATCCCGCGATGGCCGTCGTCCAGGTCGTACGCCTGTGGGACGAGGAGGCGCTGGTGGAACTGGACGGCTTCGCGGTCCTGCCCTAGGTCCCGGGAATCAGGCCGCCATGGCCAGTCGCTCGACCGGCCCCACGGCACTTCCGTCCGGCCGCAGCTCACCGGTGTCGTCGAAGACGATCGCCCCGTCGCACAACAGGCTCCACCCCTGCTCGGGATGGGCGGCCACGACGTGCGACGCGGCGGTGTCGAAGGAAGGGCACGAAGTCTGGTGGGAACACATGTCGCACCTCCACGTCGGAGGACGATCCGTACGGTCGTCCCTATGGACAGACCATGCTCCCGCCGGGGACTCATCGGAACGGCCTGACGCCAACCGTGACAACACGCGGACAACACCAGGACCGATCCACGAAGACCGCCGCGGACTCGCCACCGAAGGAGTGACGATCACCCTCTTCCGGGCGCCTGACCGGTACGAGTGGGGGATCCTGTTCCGCTCATTCGGAAGGCATCCCCATGCCCGTACGCCCCGCCCTCGTCCTCGCCGCGCTGCTCCTTCTGGCCGCTGCCCCCACCGCCACCGCCGACCCCTACGAGACGGTCACCGTCGACCCGGCCGGCAGCATCGCCGCCGACGGCACGGTCACCCTCTCCGGCACCTACCGCTGTCTCGGCAACTCGGGCCCGGTCTTCGTGAGCTCCTCCGTGGGGCAGAAGTCCCCGTCCGTCCGCCACGGCATCGGCGGCACCCAGGCCGTCTGCGACGGCGTCGAGCACCGCTGGCAGAACACGGGCAAGCCCTCGCCCGGAGCGCTCGAGCCGGGCACGGCCCACGTCGAGGCCACCGTCATGGAACTCGCCCCGCAGGGCGGCCTGCCCCTGCCCCGCTTCCACGCGTCCCGGCAACAGGACGTCACGCTGACGCAGGGCTGACCGTGGGCCGTCGAGACGGCGGCCGTGGTCCAGGTACGTCGGCCGTGAGGCGGGGCAGGCCCTCCCGGCCCTGCCCCGGGCCGAGATGGCCGGCACGCGCAGTTGGGGCGAGGGAGCGGCCGGCGTGACCGCCGCCAGGGCGCCCGCGGGCCGGCAGGCGGGGAAGGCGGCCAGGACACGAGAACGGCCCCGCACGCGGGGCCGTTCAGTGGTTTCGTCGGTGCCGGTGGGCTCAGATGTCGCGGAAGATCTCGATCTGCGCGCCGACCGAGTTGAGGCGCTCGGCGAGGTCCTCGTAACCGCGGTTGATGACGTACACGTTGCGCAGCACGGACGTGCCCTCCGCGGCCATCATCGCCAGCAGCACGACCACGGCGGGCCGCAGGGCCGGCGGGCACATCATCTCGGCGGCGCGCCAGCGGGTCGGGCCCTCGACCAGGACGCGGTGCGGGTCCAGCAACTGGAGGCGGCCGCCGAGGCGGTTGAGGTCGGTGAGATAGATCGCGCGGTTGTCGTAGACCCAGTCGTGGATCAGCGTCTTGCCCTGCGCGGAGGCCGCGATGGCCGCGAAGAACGGGACGTTGTCGATGTTCAGTCCCGGGAACGGCATCGGGTGGATCTTGTCGATCGGCGCCTCCAGCTTGGAGGGCCGGACGGTGAGGTCCACCAGGCGCGTACGGCCGTTGTCCGCGACGTACTCGGGCGTACGGTCGTGGTCGAGGCCCATCTCCTCCAGGACCGCCAGCTCGATCTCCAGGAACTCGATCGGCACCCGGCGCACGGTCAGCTCCGACTCCGTCACGACCGCCGCGGCCAGCAGGCTCATCGCCTCGACCGGGTCCTCGGAGGGGGAGTAGTCCACGTCGACGTCGATGGTCGGCATGCCGTGCACGGTGAGCGTGGTGGTGCCGATGCCCTCGACCTTGACGCCGAGCGCCTCCAGGAAGAAGCACAGGTCCTGGACCATGTAGTTGGAGGACGCGTTGCGGATGACGGTGACGCCGTCGTGGCGGGCGGCGGCCAGCAGCGCGTTCTCGGTCACGGTGTCGCCGCGCTCGGTGAGCACGATGGGGCGGTCGGGGGAGATCGAGTGGTCCACCTGTGCGTGGTACAGGCCCTCGGTCGCGGCGATGTCGAGACCGAACCGGCGCAGCGCGATCATGTGCGGCTCGATGGTCCTCGTACCGAGGTCGCAGCCACCGGCGTACGGCAGCTTGAAGTTGTCCATGCGGTGCAGCAGCGGGCCGAGGAACATGATGATCGAGCGGGTGCGGCGGGCCGCGTCCGCGTCGATGGCGCCCATGTCCAGCTCGGCGGGCGGCACGATCTCCAGGTCGACGCCCTCGTTGATCCAGCGGGTGCGCACCCCGATGGAGTTGAGCACCTCCAGAAGGCGGTAGACCTCCTCGATGCGGGCGACGCGACGCAGCACCGTGCGCCCCTTGTTGAGCAGCGAGGCGCACAGCAGTGCCACGCACGCGTTCTTGCTCGTCTTGACGTCGATGGCGCCGGAGAGCCGGCGGCCGCCGACGACCCGCAGATGCATCGGCCCCGCGTAGCCCAGGGAGACGATCTCGCTCTCCAGGGCCTCACCGATCCGAGCGATCATCTCAAGGCTGATGTTCTGGTTGCCACGCTCGATGCGGTTCACAGCGCTCTGACTGGTACCGAGAGCTTCTGCCAGCTGCGACTGTGTCCAGCCCCGGTGTTGCCGGGCGTCACGGATGAGCTTGCCGATGCGTACGAGGTAATCGTCTGCCATGGGGCGAGGCTATCTCAGATATGAGATGGCGCATTCCGAGGGGGTCCGTCCGGGTGACGGATCTGATGGTGCGTCAATGCCGCCCGGCCTTGCGGGTGCGGCGCCATCCGAAAGGTCCGGGCAAATCAACCGATGTCGTACGACGTCCCGTGCTGCTGTGGGTGTGCTTCGGGCCGTGGCTGCCGCCGCCGGTGGTGATGGACCAGGAGCGCCGGTTGATGTTGAGTCGTACGCCGGGAAGGATCCGGAAGCTCTTGCGGAACGTGAGGGGCATCTGTGTCTCCCGTCTGAATCGCGGAATACCCCTCGGTTACCCCGACTTGGCGAACTGATGGCCGAACTCGACGGGCTCTTCGAAGCTGACCGAGGTCACCGGTGCCGTGGTGACGGCGTACCGGTGCCGTGACACGAGACCGTCCTCGTCCCGCAACTCCAGCACTCCCGCGTCCGGGCACCGCCAGGTGAGCCGGGTGACGTGCTCCCCGGCGGGATGGGCGAGCAGGCTCCACCCCGTCCCGTCGGCGCGCAGCTCGAACTCGGACGTCTCCATCACGCCGTACGCGAAGGGGGAGGTGTCCCAGTGGCCGAGCAGCGCTTCGTCCAGGCCGGTGCGGGGGTTCGCGGCGTCCCGTTCGGCGATCCGGAGGAGGAACGCGGTGTCGGCGCCGCCGATGTCGACGACGCGGGTGCCGTGCAGCAGCACCCCCAGGTCGTGCTCCGCGTCCCACGGGCACGAGAACTCGATGCCGATGTAGGGGATGCGGTCACGCGCGACCTGGTGGACGTACACGGCGCTGACGCGCACGACGTCGTCGAGCGCGGAGGCGGCCGCCAGGTCCTGCGGCTCGAGCGTGCGGACGGCATGGGCGTGGACCGTGCGCCGGGCGGCGGTCAGCAGGGCGGGGAGGTGTTCGGCCGCCCAGGTCGCCGACGCGAGCTCGGCGTGGTCCAGGGGGTGGTCCTCGCGGCCCTCGGGGGCGTAATACAGGGGGACGGGCGCGGCTGTGGCGGCGGCCCAGGTGCCCGGCGGCAGGGTGATGGGTGCCGTCCAGGCGAATGCGTCCTCGTCCCAGAAGAAGTCGGGCCCGTTCACGCGGCGCCCGCGGTCGTGAGGGTCCTGCCCGCGCCGAAGGCCGGGTTCGGCCGGATAATCACCCAGTGACCCTAGCCGTGGGGGACATCACAAACGGAGGCGGGGCATGACCATCCCGCGCCCGTGTACTAGAGTTATCTCGACATCGAGATATCTGCCCAAGGCGCACCGCAGCCGCCCGCATCGCCGCTCCAGCGGTAAGGGTTACCTAACTTAGCCTGACCTTAGCGGATCGGCCAAGATGCCGTGGCGGCAGGATCGTGGTGAGTACGCGCACATCAATGAAGGAGACTGTCGTGTCGGCGAACAGCTTCGACGCCCGTGCCACGCTGAGCGTGGGCGACGAGTCGTACGAGATCTTCCGGCTGGACCAGGTGGAAGGCTCGGCTCGCCTTCCGTACAGCCTCAAGGTTCTGCTCGAGAACCTGCTCCGTACCGAGGACGGCGCGAACATCACCGCCGACCACATCCGCGCCCTCGGCAACTGGGACTCCCAGGCCCAGCCGTCGCAGGAGATCCAGTTCACGCCCGCCCGCGTGATCATGCAGGACTTCACCGGCGTGCCCTGTGTCGTGGACCTCGCCACCATGCGCGAGGCCGTCAAGGCGCTCGGCGGCGACCCGGCCAAGGTCAACCCGCTCTCCCCGGCCGAGATGGTCATCGACCACTCCGTCATCGCCGACAAGTTCGGCACCAACGACGCCTTCAAGCAGAACGTCGACCTGGAGTACGGCCGCAACAAGGAGCGCTACCAGTTCCTGCGCTGGGGCCAGACCGCCTTCGACGACTTCAAGGTCGTCCCCCCGGGCACCGGCATCGTCCACCAGGTCAACATCGAGCACCTGGCCCGCACGGTCATGGTCCGCAACGGCCAGGCGTACCCCGACACCCTCGTCGGCACCGACTCGCACACCACCATGGTCAACGGCCTCGGTGTGCTCGGCTGGGGCGTCGGCGGCATCGAGGCCGAGGCCGCGATGCTCGGCCAGCCGGTCTCGATGCTCATCCCGCGCGTCGTCGGCTTCAAGCTGACCGGTGAGCTCACCCCCGGCACCACCGCCACCGACCTCGTGCTCACCATCACCGAGATGCTCCGCAAGCACGGTGTGGTCGGCAAGTTCGTCGAGTTCTACGGCGAGGGCGTCGCCGCGACCTCCCTCGCGAACCGCGCCACCATCGGCAACATGTCGCCGGAGTTCGGTTCCACCGCCGCGGTCTTCCCGATCGACGGCGAGACCATCAAGTACCTCAAGCTCACCGGCCGCTCCCCGCAGCAGCTCGCGCTCGTCGAGGCGTACGCCAAGGAGCAGGGCCTCTGGCTGGACCCGCAGGCCGAGCCGGACTTCTCCGAGAAGCTGGAGCTCGACCTCTCGACGGTCGTCCCCTCCATCGCCGGCCCCAAGCGCCCGCAGGACCGTATCGTCCTCGCGAACGCCGCCGAGCAGTTCAAGCAGGACGTCCGCAACTACGTCGACAGCGTGGACGAGGCGGGCATGGAGTCCTTCCCGGCCTCCGACGCCCCGGCTGCCGTCAACGGCGTACCGACCAGCCCGGTCACCGTCACCGCCCCCGACGGCTCGACCTACGAGATCGACCACGGTGCGGTGACGGTCGCGGCCATCACCTCTTGCACCAACACCTCGAACCCGTACGTCATGGTCGCCGCCGCGCTCGTCGCGAAGAAGGCCGTGGAGAAGGGCCTGACCCGCAAGCCGTGGGTCAAGACCACCCTCGCGCCCGGCTCCAAGGTCGTCACCGACTACTTCGACAAGGCGGGGCTCACCCCCTACCTCGACAAGGTCGGCTTCAACCTCGTCGGCTACGGCTGCACCACCTGCATCGGCAACTCCGGCCCGCTGCCGGAGGAGGTCTCCAAGGCCGTCAACGACCACGACCTCGCGGTCACCTCGGTCCTCTCCGGCAACCGGAACTTCGAGGGCCGTATCAACCCCGACGTCAAGATGAACTACCTGGCCTCCCCGCCGCTGGTCGTCGCGTACGCCCTCGCGGGCTCCATGAAGGTGGACATCACCAAGGACGCCCTCGGTGTCGACCAGGACGGCAAGCCCGTCTACCTGACCGACATCTGGCCGACCGAGGCCGAGGTCAACGACGTGGTGGCGAACGCCATCGGCGAGGACATGTTCAACAAGTCCTACCAGGACGTCTTCGCGGGCGACGCCCAGTGGCAGGCGCTGTCGATCCCGACCGGCGACACCTTCGAGTGGGACCCGCAGTCGACCTACGTCCGCAAGCCCCCGTACTTCGACGGCATGACGATGGAGACCACCCCGGTCTCCGACATCTCCGGCGCCCGCGTCCTGGCCAAGCTCGGCGACTCGGTCACCACCGACCACATCTCGCCCGCCGGTGCCATCAAGGCCGACACCCCGGCCGGCAAGTACCTCACCGAGCACGGTGTGGAGCGTCGTGACTTCAACTCCTACGGCGCCCGCCGAGGCAACCACGAGGTCATGATCCGCGGCACGTTCGCGAACATCCGCCTGCGCAACCAGATCGCGCCGGGCACCGAGGGCGGCTACACCCGCGACTTCACCCAGGCCGACGCGCCGGTGTCGTTCATCTACGACGCCTCGCGCAACTACATCGAGCAGGGCATCCCGCTGGTCATCCTGGGCGGCAAGGAGTACGGCTCCGGCTCGTCCCGCGACTGGGCCGCCAAGGGCACCGCGCTCCTCGGCGTCAAGGCCGTCATCACCGAGTCGTACGAGCGCATCCACCGCTCGAACCTCATCGGCATGGGCGTCCTGCCGCTCCAGTACCCGGAGGGCCAGAACGCCGAGACCCTCGGCCTGACCGGCGAGGAGACCTTCGACTTCACCGGTGTCGAGGAGCTCAACAACGGCACCACGCCGCGCACGGTGAAGGTCACCACCGACACGGGCGTCGAGTTCGACGCGGTCGTCCGCATCGACACCCCCGGTGAGGCCGACTACTACCGCAACGGCGGCATCATGCAGTACGTGCTGCGCTCGCTGATCCGCCAGTAAGCGGACCGGCAGGCCGGCCGAAGGCCGTCGAGGGCCGCATCCCTGTCACCGGGGGTGCGGCCCTCCGCCGTACCCGCGCACGGACCTCCAGGTCATCACCGACCCACAGGCTGAACACAGGATTCCGCCAGCCCACGGGGACAGGATCGGGACATGACTGGCAGCGCTGGGTACCGAAACGGCCGCGTCCGCGTGCTCATCGTCGACGACGAGCCCGCACTCACCGACGTGCTCTCCGTGGCCGTCGAGGAGGCGGGCTGGCGCGCCTATCCGGCCCTGGACGGACAGAGCGCGCTGCGGACCGCACGCGGCTGCGCCCCGCACGCCGTCGTCCTGGACGGGATGCTGCCCGACCTGGACGGCCTCCAGGTGCTGCGCCGGCTGCGCTACGAGACCCCGAAGCTGCCCGTCCTCATGCTCACCGCCCGCGACGCCCTGGAACACCGGCTCGACGGCCTGGAGGCGGGCGCCGACGACTACGTCACCAAGCCCTTCTCCCTGGAGGAGGTCGTGCTGCGACTGCGCGCCCTGCTGCGCCGGGCCGGGGCCGAACACGCCCGCGCCGACGAGTCCGTACGCGTCCTCGGCGACCTCGTGCTGACCGCGGAGACCCGCGAGGTGCACCGCGCGGGGACCCCGGTCCGGCTCACCGCCAAAGAGTTCGACCTGCTCAGCCTGATGCTGGACCACCCGCGCCAGGTGCTCAGCAAGGCACAGATCCTCGGCCACGTCTGGAGCACCTCCTTCGACGGCGGCGGCAACCTCGTCGAGGTCTACATCTCCAACCTCCGCCGGAAGATCGACAAGGGCCGGACGCCGATGATCCACACCGTGCGCGGCCTCGGCTACGCCATCCGCTCGGAGGAGGACGGCAGATGACCGCCCGCCGACGCCTGCGCTCCCTGCGCACCCGCCTGCTCGTCTTCATCGGCGTCACCCTGGCCGTCGTCTGCGCGGCGATGGCGCTGACCACGGTCCTCGTCCAACGCGCCTATCTGCTGGGCAACCTGGACGACCGCGTCGACAACGCCGCCCAGCGCAGCCTCGGCGGCGCCCGGCTCCGCCCCGAGCAGGAGAACAGCCTCGCCTTCCTCATGGAGAGCGGCCACCCGGCCGGCATGCTCGCCGCCCGCCTCGACGACGAAGGCGGCCTCCTCAGCGCCGAGGTGGTCGGCCAGGACGCCGTGCCGACGGCCCTGACCGACACCCAGCGCACCGCCCTCGACGGCATCGCGACGGACGGCTCGACACACACCGCGACGGTGCCGGGCCTCGGGACCTACCGGATCACCGCGGCCGGCAGCGACGGAGTGCGGGTCCTCGTCGGCCTCCCCATGGACGACGTCCGGCAGCTGATCAACGGCCTGGTCGCCGTCGAAGCGGTCGTGGCGGCGGCGGGCCTCACCGTGGCGGGCTGCGTCTGCACCGTGGTGATCCGCCGTCAGCTGCGCCCCCTCGGCCGGGTCGCCGCCACCGCGGTCGAGGTCTCCCGCGCACCCCTGGACCGCGGCGAGGTCACCGCCCTCACCCGGGTCCCGGCCTCGGACACCGACCCCGGCAGCGAGGCGGGCCAGGTGGGCGCCGCGCTGAACCGGATGATCGACCACGTGGAGTCCTCGCTCTCGCAGCGCCGGCGCACCGAGGAACGCATGCGCCGCTTCCTCTCCGACGCCAGCCATGAGCTGCGTACGCCGCTCGCCTCCATCGCGGGCTACGCGGAACTGATGAACCGCGGCACGGACCGGATCGAACCGGTACTGGCCTGGCGCCGGGTCTCCGCCGAGTCGGCGCGGATGACGGGCCTCGTCGAGGACCTGCTCCTGCTGGCCCGACTGGACGAGGGCCGCCCCCTGCAGTCGGACGAGGTCGACATGGCGGCCCTGGTCGCCGAAGCGGTCTGGGACGCGCGCGCCGCGGGCGACGACCACGACTGGCAGCTGGAACTGCGCCTCGACGCACCTGCGCTGGTCATCGGCGACGGGGCCCGGCTCCATCAGGTGGTCGCCAATCTGCTGGGCAACGCGCGGGTGCACACGCCGGCGGGGACAACTGTCGTGGCCACGGTGGAGACACGGGACGCCACCTGCGTCGTACGCGTCCGTGACGACGGCCCCGGCATCCCGCCCGCCCTCCTGCCGACGGTGTTCGAACGCTTCACCCGCGCCGACGTCTCCCGCACCCGCGCCGGAGGCCTGGCGGGCGGATCCGGGCTGGGCCTCGCCATCGTCGCCGCGATCACCGGGGCCCACGGCGGGCACATCGGGGTGCGAAGCGAACCTGGCCGCACGGAATTCACCCTGGAACTACCGCTCGCCGACAGCGTGAGCGGCACGTTGTGCGACGCCAACTCGCCAAGAGGCGTGAGTACTTGATCCGGGGGTGGGGCGATCCGGCCGGGAGCCCGTGTCGGCGCTGGTACCACCCCCCTGACGGCCACCTCTCGCGCGCCACCCGTTTACAGCCGCCCCCGTTCGCGCTAACTTCCGCAACAGGCGGGGTGGGAGCGCTCCCATATGGCGGACCGGAACCTGCCCCAGGGAATCCCCCCACCCCGCTCATCCGCACGCACGCATCCGCACGGCCCGTACCTCAAGGAACGGACTGGACTGTCATGATCATGACACGATCAGCGGCGTCCCCAGGTCGCCGATTAACGCTCCCCACCCGCGCCAGAGCCCTCTTCCTCGTCCTGGTCTCCCTGCTCGCCACGATCCCGGCCATCACGCTGGTGATGTCGACCGGCGGTCCGGCTGAGGCCCACGGCACCCCGATGAAGCCCGCCAGCCGCACCTTCCTGTGCTGGCAGGACGGACTGACCGACACCGGCGAGATCAAACCGGTCAACCCGGCCTGCAAGAACGCACAGGCGGTCAGCGGCACCACGCCGTTCTACAACTGGTTCTCCGTACTGCGCTCGGACGGCGCCGGACGCACCCGCGGCTTCGTGCCGGACGGCGAACTGTGCAGCGGCGGCAACACCAACTTCACCGGCTTCAACGCCGCCCGCACCGACTGGCCGCTGACCCATCTCACCTCGGGCGCGACCGTCGACTTCTCCTACAACGCCTGGGCCGCGCACCCGGGTTGGTTCTACGTCTACGTCACCAAGGACGGCTTCGACGCGTCCCAGACCCTCACCTGGGACGACATCGAGGACCGGCCCTTCCTCTCCGTCGACCACCCGCCGCTCAACGGCAGCCCGGGCACGGTCGAGGCCAACTACGCATGGTCCGGGCAGCTTCCGGCGAACAAGTCGGGCCGCCACATCATCTACATGGTCTGGCAGCGCTCGGACAGCGCGGAGACCTTCTACTCCTGCTCCGACGTCGTCTTCGACGGCGGCAACGGCGAGGTAACCGGCATCCACGAGCCGGGCAACCCGAGCGAGCCGGTGCCGGGCGCCTGCACCGCGACCCGCAGGACCACCGGCAGTTGGAGCGGCGGCTACCAGTCCGAGGTGACCGTCACCAACTCCGGCGACGTCCCGATGCTGGGCTGGATGGTCGACTGGACGCTGCCCGGCGGCCAGAAGGTGAACAGCCTCTGGAACGGCAACGCGACGTACACCGGCCAGGCGGTGATGGTTCACAACGCCAACTGGAACGGCTCCCTCGCTCCAGGCGCGAGCACCACGTTCGGCTACGTCGTCGAAGGCGGCGGCGCCGACACGGCAACGACCCTCCCCTGCCGGGTGGGTTGAGCCGAAGCGGACCCGGCGGGCGTGGGCCGCCGGCCGCCGGGTCCGCGCACCGGCCCATTCCCTGGGGGGAATTGTCGGTCTCCGCGGCACAGCGCAGGATCTGGTCGAAGCGACCCGCGCGACCTGCGCGACTGCCGGCAAGGAGACAGACGTACATGACCGAGATCGACCCCCAGGACCTGGCCCGCGCCTACATCGCCCAGTGGAACGTCCCGGACGCCGCCGAACGTCGCGCGGCCATCGAGCGGCTCTGGGCCGAGGACGGCACGCACATCCTTCAACCACCCGTGGAGATACGGGAGATCGCGGCGGGCCTCGGCTTCGACCGCACCACCCTGGAGGCCCAGGGGTACGACGCCATCGAGACCCGGGTGACGCGCAGCTACGAGGAGTTCGTCGAGCAGAAGGGGTACACCTTCCGGTCCCGCGCCGACGCGGTACGCCTGCACGGTCTGGTCAAGTTCGGCTGGGAGGCGGTGTCCGCCGAGACCGGAGACGTGCTGGGAGGGGGCCTGGAGGTCCTCGTACTCGACGACGACGGCCGGATCAAGGCCGACTACATGTTCCCCGGAGCCTGACCCGCAGCCGCAGTGAGCGCCTCCGCCGTCGCCGGGTCGGCCGGCAGGAACGCCTCCAGCTTCAGCTCCGCCAGCGTCACATCGACGGCGGTGGCGAAGGTGGTCACCGTCGTCATCAGGCTCAGCTCACCGTACGAGGACCGCAGACGCAACGGCACCGCGAACCCCAACAGCCCGGCAGAAGCGCCCGGTTCGGGGACGTACGCGGTCAGCTCGGCCCGTAACTCAGGCTGGTGGTCGAGGCGTACGAGGATGTGGCGGGCCCACTCCGCGAGGTTGAGGATGCGCGGCGCCACGCCGTCCGGATGCAGCGCGAGGCGGTACATGTTGCAGCCCGGCCCCACCAGCTCGGCGGCCGCCCCCTCGGTGATCACGTCGAACGCGCTGTTCGCGGCGACCAGCCCACCGCTGCCGTCCACGACCAGCGCCGGATACGGCAGATGCCCGCGCAGGATGTGCTCGATCGCCGTACGCGCGGGCGCGAGCACCAGGTCGTCGAGGGAGCTCTCCGGGTACACGGGCGCGTAACCGGCGGCCAGGAGCAGCTCGTTGCGCTCCCTGAGCGGCAGTTCCAGCGACTCGGTAAGGCGTACGACCATCTTCCGTCCGGGCACGGACCGGCCGGACTCGATGAAGCTGAGATGCCGCTGGGTGGTGCCCGCCCGCAGCGCCAGGTCTAGCTGGCTCAGATGACGGCGGGTACGGCGTTCACGAAGCGCACTGGGGAAGTCCACGGGCCTGTTGTAACGGGGCGAGCGGCTCGCGGGCCATTCCTCGCAGGGAATCGCAGCGAATCGCGGGGCCTCCCGGGAGCGAGGGCCGGCATGGCGACCCGCGACCCCTTCGACGGGGGCCACCCCCTGCCGGTGGCCGACCGCCGGCCCCGGTTCACACCGGATACGTCCCCTGGAACCCCAGCCGCGCGTCCGCCCCCTCACCCACGGACGTCAGCAGGTCGTCGAGGTCCAGGAACTCCTCCCACACGGTCCGCCCGCTCGCCGCGGCCAGCTCCCTGACGACCAGGTCCTCCAGCTCCGGCACCCGCTTGTTCTTCCAGATCTTGTCGGCGAGGCTCACCAGCAGATCCTCGATGCCGAGGTCCGGCCGGGTCCAGGTGGCGTGGGTGGCGGCGAAACGGGCCAGGTGGGGGGCGGTGCCGTGGGAGAGGAGCAGTTCGCGGCCGGCGTCCTCGTGGGCCGAGCCCGGGCCGGAGAGTTCGGCGGTGTGGGCCGTCTTGCCGATGTCGTGCGTGGCCGCGCCGAAGAGCACGGCGTCGCGGTCGAGCGGCAGCCCCGGGTGCCGTCGCGACACCCACTCGACGAGTTCGTACGCCACGTCGTGCACCGCCCGCAGATGGGCGGCCAGGCGGGGCGGCGCGTCGAGTTCCCGCAGCAGTTCCGCCGCCCGGTCCGGCAGCGGGCGCAGCGGCGGGTCGCCAGGGTCCTGGAGGGCGCGGAGGAGGAGATCGGTGCGAGTCACGCGGACAGGGTAGGCGCGGAGGCCTGCTTCCGGTGCCCGATTCACAGGCGCCGGGTGGCCTGTGCGGACCCGGTGGGCATCCCCACCGGGTCCGCGGGCCGGGCAGGCGAACGGGGGGAGTCCCCTGCCCGGGCGTCGGTTGGTCTGTGGCGGCGCCGTGGAGCCGCGATTCCGCGTCCGTGCGGTGTCGGACAACGTTGTCTAGTGGTCTAAACCTCACTCTACCGTGTCAACGGAAGGCGAAGTCAAGCGAGTTGGAGTTGCCCCGACCGGGTGGCACCTCCGCGTGGCAGAATCCCCGCCCACCGGCCCAGTGGTACGGCTGGCGCACGTGATGTCCCTGATCCTCGCCGTCGCCCTCGCGCTCGCCGGCGTCACCCCCACCGCCCCCGCCGCGCCGCCCGCCCTCGTCGACGACCCCACGCCGTACGTCGACCCGCTCATCGGCACCAGGAACGGCGGCAACGTCTTCCCCGGCGCCGTCACCCCCTTCGGCATGCTCTCCTGGAGCCCCGAGAACACCTGGGGCGACGCCACCCGCACGGCGGCGCCCGGCGGCTACCACCACGACGCCACCCGCATCCGGGGCTTCAGCCTCACCCACATGTCCGGCACGGGCTGCGCGGGCGGCAGCGGCGACATCCCGTTCTTCCCGTACGCCGGTGAGGTCACCACCTCGCCCGCGAGCGACACCGGGAACGCGGTGTACGCCGCCGACTTCCGCCACGCCGACGAGACCGCCGAGCCCGGCCACTACGAGGTCGCTCTCGCGTCCGGCGTCACGGCCGACCTGACCGCCACCACCCGCACCGGCTCGGCCCGCTTCACCTACCCGGACGACAAGCCGGCCTCGCTGCTGATCCGTACCGCCGACTCCGAGGTGGGCTCGACCGGTTCGCGGATCGAGATCGACCCGGCGGGCCGCACTGTCTCCGGGTCCGTCACCTCCGGGAACTTCTGCGGTCACCTCGACTCCGAAGGCCGACGCGCCTACTACACCCTCCACTTCACCGCGCACTTCGACCGCGCCTTCAAGGCGACGGGCACCTGGGAGGACGACCGCCTCGCTTTCGGGTCCCGGCAGGCGTCCGGCGGCACCGGCGGTTTCGCGAACGGAGGACGGCCCGTCGCGGGCCAGGGCGCGGGCGGCTACGTCGAGTTCGCACCCGGCGCCGGACCGGTGAACGTCAAGGTCGGTATCTCCTACGTCAGTCGCGAGGGCGCCGAGGCGAACCTGGCGGCGGAGAACCCGTCGTACCGCACCTTCGACGACGTACGGAAGGCCGCCCGCGGCGCCTGGCGCGACCGGCTGGACGCGATCCGGGTCGGCGGCGGCACGGACGCCGAGCGCACCACCTTCTACACCGCGCTCTACCACTCCCTCCTCCACCCGAACGTCATCAGTGACGTCGACGGTCGATATCGAGGCCCCGACGGCGAGACGCACACCACGGCCCGCGGAGCCCAGTACGGCACCTTCTCCGGCTGGGACGTGTACCGCGACCAGGTGCAGCTGCTCACCCTGCTGGAGCCGGACACCGGCTCCGACATCGCCCAGTCCCTGTACGAACTGGCCAAGCAGAACGGCGGCATCTGGGACCGCTGGCTGCACGGCGCGAGCGGCACCCATGTCATGAACGGGGACCCGTCACCCATCGCCCTCGCCGGTATCCACGCCTTCGGCGGCACGGACTTCGATGTGCGCGGCGCGCTCGCCTCGCTGGTGAAGGCGGCGACCGTGCCGACCCGGCAGGACCTGTCGTCCGCCGGGCGGCCGGTGCTGTCCGTCGGGCAACGCCCGTCCCTGGACAAGTACCTGAAGCATCACTACATGCCGTCCGTCTCCCACGCCTGGGGCGGGGCGGCCGAGACGCTGGAGATGTCCGGCGCCGACTTCGCGCTCTCCCAACTGGCCGCCGCGGCAGGGGAGAAGGGCATTGCGGCCGACTTCGCCGGGCGTTCCCAGTGGTGGCAGAACAACTTCAACCTGGCGGCCGACCCCGGCGGCGGCTACATCGCCGACCGCAACGCCGACGGCAGCTGGGTCACCGGCTTCACCCCGGGCACGGGCAAGGGGTTCGTCGAGGGTACGGCGGCGCAGTACACCTGGATGGTCCAGCACAACCCGGCCGGGCTCTTCGCCGCGATGGGCGGCAGGGGTGAGGCGGTGGCGCGGCTCGACGGCTTCTTCCGTGACAAGGACGGCGGTTGGGCCCTGACCGGCAGCGGCGGGGAGAAGGCCGAGCTGGACAACGAGCCGTCGATCAACGTCCCCTACCTGTACGCCTACGCGGGTGCCCCGTACAAGACGCAGGAGACCGTCCGCGCGGCGATGCGGCAGCTCTGGTCGACGCGGCCCGGCGGCATCCCGGGCAACGACGACCTCGGCGCGATGTCGGCCTGGTACGTCTTCTCGGCGCTCGGCATGTATCCGCAGGTCCCCTCGCGGGCCGAACTCGTCCTCGCCTCACCGCTGTTCCCGCGGATCGAGATCGACCGGCCGGGCGGCGGCGACATCACCGTCAGCGCGGAGGGCGCCCCCGCCGACGCGCCGTACATCCACTCCCTGAAGGTCAACGGCCGGACGAACAAACGCCCTTGGCTCCCGGCCGCCTTCGTGCGGGACGGCGGACGGCTGGACTACACGCTCTCCGCCACCCCGGACCGGTCCTGGGGCACCGCCTCCGAGGACGCCCCGCCGTCCTTCCGCGAGGGCGAGCAGCCGTACCAGATCGGTGTCGGCCCGACCACGGCGACGCTCGCCCCGGGCGGCAGCACGAAGGTCGGCGTCACAGCCCTTCCGGTGGGCGGAGGCGAGGTGCGTTTCCGCGTGGAGACGCCCCGGGGCATCACCGCGACTCCCGCCGAGGGCAGGATCGTCGAGGGGACGCGGGAGATCGTGCTGACGGCCGACAAGGACATCGAGCAGGGCTTCCACGACGTGCAGGTCGCGGTGACCTCCTACGTCCAACCCGTGGCCCTGACCGTCGCCGCCCCCGGCACCCTCCTCGCCGCCTACAACGGCACCGGCGTCTCGGACGACTCCGGCGACCACGCCGAGGCCGACTTCGACGGCGCCGGCTGGAGCTACTCCCGGCAGGCGCTGACCGCGGCGGGGCTGACGCCGGGTGCGCGGGGCACGGTCGGCGCTCTGGCCTTCACCTGGCCGGACTCGCCGAGCGGGCGGCCGGACCACGCCTCGGCCGCGGGACAGACCCTGCGACTGGACGAGCCAGTGAGCCAGTTGTCCTTCGTCGGCAGCGCGGTCTTCGGCGACCGGCAGTCCGAGGCCACCGTCACCTACACCGACGGCACCACCGACACGACCGAGCTCTCCTTCACCGACTGGACGCGGGGCGGTGGCGGCGGCAGTGTCCGGTACGGCAACGAGGTCGTCGCCCAAGCCGCGTACCGGAACATCGCGGGAGCCGGAAGGGATCCGGTCGCGACGTACGTCTTCGCCACCGAGCCGTTCACCGCGCCGGCGGGCAAGCGCATCGCGAGCGTACGGCTGCCGGACGATCCGCGACTGCGCGTGTTCACCCTCGCGGTCGGCTGACCTACGGGGTGGCGCGGGAGACGAGCTCGAAGGTGAGGGGCTCGGAGGCGTGCGGATCGAGGACGAATCCCTGGCCCTCCTCCTCGTCCCACGTCCCGTCCGGCTGATCGACGTGGGCCACGACCAGCGTGGTGCGCGGCCGGGGGAGCCGCCCCCGGTCCGCCGGCGGGTCGTGGCGCTGGATGTCGAGGACCCGGAGCAGGGTCTCGGGCACACCGACGAGGCAGGTGTCCCCGGCCGACAGTTCCCAGGGCTTCGGCTCCGTATGGAAGACGCCCTGCCACCACTCGAGGGAGTCCGGGTCGGTGGGCATGGCGACCTGGCCGTCCCACCGGTACCGCGAGTCCGGGTCGATCTCGGCCCACGGCCAGACGACGAAGGCGTGCCGCCCCGCGACCCTCGCCACCTTCGCGGGGGTCCACGGGCAGGTCACGCGCAGAATGTCGCCCACACGGTGCTCGGGGCCCTCGGTCACTGTCTTCTCCATCCGCGCATCGTAGGACCAGAGCTTTTCGTCAGCCCTCCAAGGTCCGGTGCAGCCAGTCCAGTTGCCGGCGCACCTGCACCGCGTCCCCGCCCTCGTGCCCGTTGTACGGATAGGCGTGGATCTCGGTGCGCGGCTCGGCGCCCGACAACTCGGCGTAGCGGTTGAAGGCGGCGTACGCCCCGCTCGGCGGGCAGACCGTGTCGCGCAGGCCCACCCCGAAGTGGGCCGGGGCGTGGGCGCGGCGGGCGAAGGAGATGCCCTCCATGTAGGCGAGCGTGCGGTGGGCGGCCTGCTCCGAGCCGCGGTGGACGGACAGGTACGCGGTGATCTCGCCGTAGGGACTCGCGTCGGTGAGATCCAGGGCCCGCTGGATGCCGCACAGGAAGGGCGCGGTCACCAGCGCCGCCGCCAGGTCCGGGACGAGCCCCGCGACGGCCAGCGCGAGGCCGCCGCCCTGGCTGTTGCCGGCCGCCGAGACACGTCCGGCGTCCACCCCGGGCAGCTCACGGACCGCCGCGACCGCGCGTACCGCGTCCGTGATCAGGCGCCGGTAGTGGTAGCCGTGCGGGGCGAGCAGACCGCGTACCGCCGGGCCCGGCCCGCCGGGCGTCCGCGCGTGCGGGTCGGGGGTGCGGCCGCCGTTGCCGTACTGGTCGCCCTGGCCGCGGTTGTCCATCAGCAGATGGGCGTATCCGGCGGTCACCCAGGTCAGGCGCTCGTGGGGCAGCCCGCGGCCGCGGCCGTAACCGGCGAACTCGACCACCGCGGGCAGGGGTTCGGACACGCCCGCCGGTCTGCTGAACCACGCGCGCACCGGGTCGCCCGCGAAGCCCCGGAAGGTCACGTCCCACGTCTGCGTCAGACGCAGTCCGGTCTCCACCGGCCGGACCGACACCAACACCTCGGGCTGCGCCGCCTCCTTGAGGGTCTCGTGCCAGAACTCGTCGAAGTCGGCGGGCTCTTCGGGCAGCGGGCGGTGATGCACCAGCTCCGTCAGCGGCAGGTCGAACGCGGGCACGGACACCTCGCAGGAGTCGGACGACAGAGGGAAACTTGCGGAGATCGATGTGCCGGTTTCCCGTGTCCTACCCCGCACGGAAGAGACTTCAACTCCGCACGCCTGCCTCAAAAGCCCGCTGCTGCACCCATTGACAGCGCTTTCCGAGTGCCTTTAGGTTGCCGCGAAGTTACCGGTAAGAGCTCGAAAGTTTCGGTTCAACTCCCCCCTCCTGTGAGGACCGAGCATGAGCACCTCCACCAAGTCGGCGTCTCCGCCCGGCATCCAGGACCCACCGAAGCCCGACCCGCCGCCCGTGCCCTCCGCCCGCGTCCCCTGGAGACGGGCACTGCGCCGCGACTGGCAGCTGTACTCGCTGGCCCTGCTGCCGCTGCTGTTCTTCCTGGTCTTCCGCTATCTGCCGATGCTCGGCAACGTGATCGCGTTCCGCCGCTTCCAGCCCGGCGGCTCGATCTTCGGCGAGCAGTGGGTGGGCCTGCGCTACGTCGAGATGTTCCTCAGCGACCCCACCTTCTGGCAGGTGTTCCGCAACACCCTGTGGATCGGCGGGCTCACCCTCGTCTTCTGCTTCCCGATCCCGATCGTGCTGGCCCTGCTGCTGAACGAGGTGCGCCGGCGTTCCCTGAAGCGGTTCGTGCAGTCGGTGTCGTATCTCCCGCACTTCCTGTCGATGGTGATCGTCGCCGGCATCACCATGCAGATGCTCGCCACGGACGGCGCGGTCAACCACGTCCTGGGCTGGTTCGGCCACGACCCGATCCGGTTCATCCAGGAACCCGGATGGTTCCGCACGATCTACGTCGGCTCCGAGATCTGGCAGACCGCCGGCTGGGGCACGATCCTCTACCTGGCCGCGCTCACCACCATCGACGAGGACCTGTACGAGGCCGCGCGCATCGACGGCGCCAACCGCTGGCGGCAGATCTGGCACGTCACCCTGCCCGGCATCCGCCCCACCATGATCACGCTGCTGATCCTCAACATCGGCACGTTCCTCGCGGTCGGCTTCGAGAAGGTCCTGCTGCTCTACAACGCGCTGACCTATCCGACCGCCGACGTCATCTCCACCTACGTCTACCGGACCGGTGTGGAGTCCAGCAGCTTCAGCTACGCGGCCGCCATCGGCCTGTTCGAGGCGATCATCGGCCTGGTGCTGATCGTCTCCGCGAACCAGCTGTCGCGCCGCACGGTGGGGACCAGCCTGTGGTGAGGCCGAGCCGTTCCTACCGGGTCTTCCAGGGTGTCAACGGGGTGGTCCTCAGCCTCGTGGTGCTGGTGACCCTGTATCCCTTCGTCAACATCGTCGCCCGCTCCTTCAGCGGGGAGCGGCAGATCCGGGCCGGTGAAGTCACCCTGTGGCCCAAGGGGTTCAACCTCACCACGTACAAGATCGTGTTCCAGGACTCGATGTTCTGGCGCAACTACGGCAACACCGTGTTCTACACGGTCGTGGCGACCACCGTGGCCATGGTCCTGACGACCTGTTACGCGTACGTCCTGTCGAAGAAGCAGCTCAAGGGTCGTACCGCGCTCGTCGGCGTCGCGGTGTTCACCATGTTCTTCACCGGCGGCCTGATCCCGCAGTACGTCCTGATCACCAGCCTCGGCCTGAAGAACAGCGTGTGGGCGATCGCGCTGCCCAACGCGATCAGTGTCTTCAACCTCCTCGTGATGAAGGCCTTCTTCGAGAGCCTGCCGGCCGAACTGGAGGAGGCCGCGCAGATCGACGGCCTGAGCACCTACGGCATCCTGCTCAGGATCGTGCTGCCGCTGTCCAAGGCGGTCGTCGCGACGATGGTGCTCTTCTACTCGGTGTCCTTCTGGAACTCCTGGTTCAGCGCGTTCCTCTACATGGACAGCACCGATCTGATGCCGGTCACGGTCTATCTGCGCAACCTCATCCAGGGCGCCACCGGAGGCTCCAACGCCGGAGCCGGCACGGAACAGCTCAGCCAGGTCGGGGCGAACATCCAGGCGGTCACCATCGTGCTCACCGCGCTGCCGATCCTGTGCGTGTACCCGTTCGTCCAGCGCTACTTCGTCTCGGGCGTGATGCTCGGCGCGGTCAAGGGCTGACGCTCACTCAATTCACCTACGGAACAAGGGAGTATCCGTGAGAAACGAAGGGCAGCTGTCGCGGCGTCAGATCCTGGCGGCCGCGGGCTTCATCGGACTCGCCGGCCTCACCGGGTGCGGCAGCGGCGACGACGGCGGGGACAGCAAGGACCTCTCCAAGAAGCAGAACGGCGCCATGAAGGAGTACCGCGCGGGCCAGCAGTTCAAGGCCGCGAAGCCGCTGTCCTTCTCGATGCTGCACAACAACAACCCGGTCTACCCGACGAAGAGCGGCTGGCTGTTCTGGAAGGAGGTCACCAGGCGCACCGGGATCACCATCAAGCCCGTCGACGTCCCGCTGGCGGACTACGAGAAGAAGCGCAGCGTCCTCATCGGCGCGGGCGACGCCCCCTTCCTGATCCCGAAGACGTACCACCCGGGCGAGGTCGCCTTCGTGTCCTCCGGCGCGATCCTCCCGGTCAGCGAGTACGTGCACCTGATGCCCAACTACCAGGACAAGGTGAAGCGCTGGCGGCTGGAGCCCGAGCTGGACTCCATACGCCAGTCCGACGGCAAGTACTACCTGCTGCCCGGCCTGCACGAGAAGGTCAAGTCCGGCTACTCGCTGTCCTTCCGCACCGACGTCCTCGACCGGCACGGCCTGTCCCTGCCCACCAGCTGGGACGAGGTGTACGACGTCCTGAAGGCGCTGAAGGCGGAGTACCCCGACAAATACCCCTGGACCGACCGCTGGAGCACCAACACCCCCTTCCCGTGCGGGGCGTTGTTCGGCTATCTCGGCCAGGCGTACGGGGTCAAGGCGGGCTGGTCGTACAACAACATCACCTTCGACACCAAGGCGCGGAAGTTCGTCTTCAACGCGGCGACGGACGCCTACCGCCAGATGGTCGAGTACCTGAGAAAGATCGTCGCCGAGAAGCTGCTCGACCCGGAGAGCTTCACCCAGCAGGACGACCAGGCCGTGCAGAAGCTGCTGGCCGAGAAGTCCTATGCGATCAGCGCCAATCCGCAGGAGCTGGTGCAGAACTACCGCTACAACCTGGAGAAGCAGGTCAAGGGCGCGAAGATCGAGATGGTGCCGGTGCCCCTCGGGCCGGCGGGCCCGGTGGTGCTGGGCGGCACCCGGCTGGAGAACGGCGTCATGGTCTCCAGCAAGGCCCTCAAGGCCGACACCTTCGTCGCGATGATGCAGTTCGTGGACTGGCTCTGGTACTCCGACGAGGGCCAGAAGTTCTGCAAGTGGGGCGTGGAGGGCACCACTTACACGGAGTCCGGCGGCCGGTACAGGCTGGAGCCCGGCATCTCCCTCATGGGCTCCGACCCGGACGCCCCGAAGGACCTCCAGAAGGACTTCGGCTTCTTCAACGGCGTCTTCACCTACGGCGGCAGCTGGGCCCTGGTCTCCTCCAACTTCAGCCCGGACGAGAAGAAGTTCCAGGACGCCATGTCCGAGCGCACCGAGCTCCCCATCGACCCCGCCCACCCCCTGCAGTCCGTGGAGCAGGAACAGGCGACGCTGTGGGAGACGCCGCTCAAGGACCACGCCATCCAGAACACCCTCCAGTTCGTCCTCGGCAAGCGCCCGCTGTCCGAATGGGACGACTACGTCTCCGAGTTGAAGTCGAAGAACATGCAGCAGCTCGTCGACCTGCACAACAAGGCGTACGAACGGTTCAAGAAGGAGAACGGGTGATCCGCATCCCGGCCGAGGGCATCGGCCGGCTTCCGGCCCGTCGGGGGACACGGGCTGCCCGGAAGGAGACGCGATGAGCACCCCGTCCACCGCCTTCGGGATCGGCCCCCTGTCCCGGGCCGCCGCCCTCATCCACACCCTCGTCACCGTCGAGGCCCTCCTCCTGGTCGCGGCCGCCCCCGGCCTGGCCGGCCTCTTCCTGCTCGGCCCCGCCCCCTCCAACATCCCCCTCGCCGCCCTGTGCCTCCTCCCGCTCGGCCCCGCCTGCGCCGCCGCCCTCTACGCCCTGCACCACCGCGACCGCGACCTCACCGACCTCCACCCGGCCCGCACCTACTGGCGCGGCTGGCGGCTCAACGCGCTCCCCGCCCTGAAACTGTGGACGCCCCTGCTCACCTGGCTCACGGTCATCGCCTTCACGCTCACCCACTTCTCCGCGACCGGCCTGCCCGGCTGGTGGGCGGTGCTGCTCGCGGCGATAGGTCTCGGCTCCCTGCTGTGGGGAGCCCACGCACTCGTCCTGACCTCCCTCTTCAGCTTCCGCGCCCGCGACACCGCGCGCCTCGCCGGCTACTTCCTCTTCCGGCACGGCCGTGCCACCCTCGCCACCGCCTCGCTGCTCGTCCTGACCGCCGCGGGGACCGCCCTGCTCACCGAGGCCCTGCCCGCCCTGCTGGCCGCCCCGCTGCTGCTGTCCCTGCTGCACGGCGACCGCCCGGTGATCGCCGAGACCCAGGAGGACTTCACCGTATGAGCCGCAAGATCCGGTACGGCGGCGACTACAACCCCGAGCAATGGCCACGGTCCACCTGGGACGAGGACCACCGGCTCTTCACCCGGGCCGGCATCGACACCCTCACCGTCGGCGTCTTCTCCTGGTCCCTGACCCAACCCGCAGAGGACACCTACGACTTCACCGTCCTGGACCGGGTCCTCGACCGCGCCGCCGCCGAGGGCCGCCAGGTCTGCCTCGCCACCGGCACCGCCGCCCTCCCGCCCTGGCTCGCCAGGAAGTACCCCGAGGTCAACCGCACCGACTTCGAGGGACGCCGCCACCGCTACGGCCAGCGCCACAACTTCTGCCCCAGCTCACCGGCGTACCGCCGCCTCTCCACGGCCATGGCCGCCCGCCTCGCCGAACGGTACGCCGGGCACCCGGCGCTGCTCGCCTGGCACATCAACAACGAGTACGGCGGCGCCTGTTACTGCGAGCACTGCGCCGAGGCGTTCCGCGCGTGGCTCCGGGCCGAGTACGTCACCCTCGACGCCCTCAACGACGCCTGGTGGACCACCTTCTGGTCCCACCGCTACACCGACTGGGCCGAGATCGAACCCCCCAGCGCCCTCACCGAGCACTGGCGCGGCCCCGACCACACCGCCTTCCAGGGCATCACCCTCGCCTACTTCCGCTTCACCACCGACGCCCTCCTCGGCTGCTTCCTCGCCGAGAAGGAGGTGATCCGCGCCCACGACCGGCAGACCCCCGTCACCACCAACTTCATGGGCATGTTCCGCCCCCTCGACTACCACCGCTGGGCCCCGCACCTCGACTTCGCCTCCTGGGACAGCTACCCGCCCCTCGACGCCCCGCCGACCTGGACCGCCCTGGCCCATGACCTGATGCGCGGCCTGAAGGACGGCGCCCCGTTCTGGCTGATGGAGCAGACGCCGTCCACGACCGCGTGCCGGGACGTCAACCCCCTTCGTCGCCCGGGCGAGCTGAGGCTGGCCACCTTCCAGGCCGTCGCCCATGGCGCCGACGCGGCCCTCTACTTCCAGCTGCGCGCCTCCCGTGGCGCCTGCGAGAAGTACCACGGCGCGGTCATCGGCCACGCGGGCCGCGACGACACCCGGGTCTTCGGCGAAGTGGCCGAACTGGGCCGCGAGTTGGAGGCCCTGGGCGGCTCCACGCTCGGCGCCCGCACCCCCGCCCGCACCGCCCTGGTCTTCGACTGGGACAGCTGGTGGGCCCTGGAGATCTCCGACGGCCCCTCCCGGCTGGTCAAGTACCAGGAGGTGGTCCACGCCTACTACCGCGCCGCCCGCGAGGCGGGTGCCGATGTGGACGTGGTCCCGCAGACCGCCGACCTGACCTCGTACGACGTGGTCCTCGCCCCCGTCCTGCACCTGGTCAAGGGCGACCTCGCCGAGCGCCTGGAAGCGGTCGCCGCACGCGGCGGCACGGTCCTGACGACCTTCCTCTCGGGCCGCGGTGACGAGCACGACCGGGCGTTCCTCACCGACGTACCGGGACCGCTCGCGCCCCTGATGGGCGTACGGATCGACGAATGGGACGCCCGGCCACCGCAGTTCACCCAGCCCGTACCCGAGCTGGGGTCGCAGGCCCGCCTCGTCTTCGAGATCGTCCAGCCGCGCGGCGCCGAGCCGGTCGCCACCTACGGCACCGACTTCTACGCGGGCACCCCGGCCGTCACCCGCAACGCGTTCGGGGAGGGCGAGGCCTGGTACGTCGCCACCGCCCTCGACCAGCCCGGCGTCGACGAGGTGGTCCGCCGCGTCCTCGCCCGCCACGACCTGCTCGGCCCCTACGCCGACCAGCCGACCGTCGAGACCGCGACCCGTATCGCGCCGGACGGCACCCGCCTCCTCTTCCTCCTCAACCACACCCCCGAACCGGCCCGTCTCACCGCCCACACCACCGCCACCGACCTGCTCACCGGCAAGCGGACCGAGAAGGGCGAGCCCCTGACCCTCGACCCGCTGGGCACGGCGATCCTGCGCATCGAGTAACGCGGCTAGTGGATCCGGCGCCCGTTGGCGTCGGGCACACCGGACTTCCGGAAGAAGTAGCTGTTGACCTGGTCGCGCCACTCGCGAGCACAGCGGAGCTGCTCCTCGAACCGCTCCGTCACCCGCGCGTGGCGTTCGGCGTCCACCAGATCCACCAGCGAGGCCCACACCCGCCGGGCGGCCTCCACCTCCTCCACGCCCTCGAAGTGCGTGTCGTAGATGTGCTGGATCACCGTCTTACCGCTGTGCAGCACATGCCCGTACGGCACATGGTGGAAGAACAGCAGCAGCTCGTCCGGGCAGGTCTCCGGTGACTCGTACACCTCCGCCCAGCGCTTGGCGTACTGCGCCGCGTACCCCGTGCCGGTCGCCGCGCTGCGGTCCACGCCGATGCCGTCCCGGTCGGCGAAGTGGTAGGTGCCCCAGGGGCTGTACTCGTATCCGTCCACGCTCGGCCCGTAGTGGTGACCGGGCTGCACCATGAAACCGACCCCGAGCGGCGCGGTGTACTTCTCGTACGTGCGCCACGACCCCTCCATCACCGCGCGCACCCCCGCCGCGGGCTCCGTCCCGAAGGTGAGCCCGATCCACTCGTCCAGGATCTCCAGCGGGTCCGCGTCCGGCCGCCAGGCCAGCCGGCCGAAGGTGTAGAGGTTCGCCTGGGCCAGCGGATGCCCGGTCCAGAACGGGTCGTCGCCGACGTTGGAGACGGCGACCAGGGCATCCGCCAGCTCCGCCACCGGCGTGCCGTCGGGCCGGAACCGCAGCACCTCGCTCCACATCGGCCCCAGCCAGCACACATGCCGTTGCTGTCCGGTGTACTCCTGCGTCGCCTGCAACTCCACCGCGAGCCGGGTGGCGGGCATCGCGCCGATCAGCGGTGAGACCGGCTCCCGCACCTGGAAGTCCATCGGCCCGTGCTTGACCTGGAGCACGGCGTTCGACGCGAACTCCCCGTCCAGCGGCACGAAATGGTCGTACGCCGCACGCGCCCGGTCCGTCGTCCGGTCCCGCCAGTCCTGCCGGTGGTCGTAGACGAAGGCCCGCCAGTGCACGGTCCCGCCGTACGGCTCCAGCGCGGCGGCCAGCATGTTCGCCCCCTCGGCGTGCGAGCGGCCGTAGGCGAACGGGCCCGGCTGCCCCTCCGAGTCGGCCTTCGCCACGTACCCGCCGAAGTCCGGTATCGCCTCGTACACCCGCACGGTCGCCTTGGCCCACCACGCCCGCACGTCGTCGTCGAGCGGGTCGGCCGTCGCGAGCCCGCCGAGCACGACCGGCGCGGCGAAGCTCACGGACAGATGCGTCCGGATCCCGTACGCCCGCAACGCGCCCGCGATCGCGGCGACTTCGCCGATCCGGTCGGTCAGCAGCCGCGCCTCGGCCCGGTGCACGTTGACGTTGTTCACGGCCACGGCGTTGATGCCGCACGAGGCGAGCAGCCTGCCGTACGCCCTGACCCGCTCCAGATCGCCGCGCGCCCGCCCGTCCTCCCAGAACAGCGAGCCGCCCGCGTACCCGCGCTCCACCTGGCCCATCACCGGGTGCACGGACACGTTGTCCCAGTGATCGAGCATCCGCAGCGCCAACTCAGGCTGAAAGGAGGCGCGTCGAGCGTCGTCGCGGAACGCCGTCTCACCGAGCCGTGCGACATGGAAGAACCCGTACAGCAGCCCGCGCGCGCCGGACGCGGTGACGGTCGTACACCCGTCACCCCGCCCGTACACGAACCCCTCGGAGCCGTCGTCCCCGTCCAGCTCCAACACCAGGTCGTACGAACCGGATTCGCGCGAGACGCTCCCTCCGAACCGCTCGCAGGCCCTGGCCACCTCCCCGTGGACCGTGTCCACCAGTGGACCCGAACCACGGATCAGGGTCCGCCGGGTGCCGATCGGCCGGAACGCCACGTCCGGCAGCCAGGCCGGATCGACACCCTGCATGAGACCCCCAACGCTGCTGCTCAGGCGAGCAGTTCGACTTCGGACACCACCGCCTCGCCGTCGAGCACCAGACGGTACTTCCCGTACGTACCCGGAGACCTCACCGTGAACGCCCGTGTCTGCCGATCCCATGCGAAGGACTCCGCGGACCGCTGGTCCAGGGTCTTCCACCTGGTCCCGTCGTCCGAGCCCTGGAGGGTCCAGCCGCTCGGCGCCTTCGTATGGTCGGAGGACGACGTCACCGTGTACTGGACGCCCTTGATCTGCTGGGACACCGGCAGATCCACCGAGGTCACGGCCGCGTCCGTCGCCGAGGTGTTGTCGAACAGCGCCCCGTCACCGACGAGCACGTCCGCACGCGGCGTGGGCACCTTGTCGTCCTTGGTGATCGACACCGGTGCCGCGTTCTTGCCCGTGCCCCAGGTGGAGGGCCGCGGACCCATGTCGAAGGTCAGCGTGCCGCCCTTCGAGATCAGCGAGTGCGGCAGCGAAGTCGACGTCCAGGTCTTCCCGTTGACCATCAGACCCTGCACGTACACATTGCGGGTGCTGTTCTTCGGCGCCCTGACGACGAGGTCCCGTCCGTTCTCCAGGTGCACGGTCGCCTTGGTGAACAGCGGTGACCCGACGGCGTACTCGCCGCTGCCCATCACCAGCGGATAGAAGCCCAGCGCGGAGAAGAGGAACCACGCCGACTGCTCGCCGTTGTCCTCGTCACCGTGGTAGCCCTGCCCGATCGCACTGCCGGTGTAGAGCCGGGACAGCACCTCACGGACGTTGCGCTGGGTCTTCCACGGCTGCCCGGCCGCGTCGTACATGTAGTTCACATGGTGGGCGACCTGGTTGGAGTGCCCGTACATGCCCATGCGGACGTCCCGGGCCTCCGTCATCTCGTGGATGACCCCGCCGTAGGAGCCGACGAAGTCCGGCGAGGCCGTCTCCGGCGTGGCGAAGTACTCGTCGAGCTTCTCGGCGAGCCCGCGGCGGCCGCCGTACAGGTTGGCCAGGCCGCGGCTGTCCTGCGGGGCGGTGAAGGCGTACCCCCAGCCGTTGGTCTCCGTGTAGTCGTGGCCCCAGACGCGAGGGTCGTACTTCGACGACTCCACCCGCCAGTCACCGGCGAGATCCCGCCCTTGGAAGAAGCCGGCCCGCGCATCGAAGAGGTTGACGTACTCCCGGGCCCGGTTGAGGAAGTACTCCGACTCCTCCGCGTACCGCTTCTCACCCGTCTCGTCGTACAGCGCCTGTCCCATCCGCGCGATGCCGTAGTCGTTGAGATAGCCCTCCAGCGCCCAGGACAGCCCCTCGTGCGTCTCGGTGCCGGTGTAGCCGAGGAACGGGGAGGTCTCCATCCCCTTGCGGCCCACGCCCGACGTGGGCGGCACCACGGTGGCGTTCTTCAGGGCCGCCTCGTACGCCGACCTGGCGTCGAAGTCGACACCCTTGACGTACGCGTCCGCGAAGGCGACGTCCGAGGACGTGCCGGTCATCAGGTCCGCGTAACCGGGGGAGGACCAGCGCGAGGTCCACCCGCCGTCCTTGTACTGCTGCACGAATCCGTCGACCATCTCACCGGCCTGAGAGGGCGTCAGAAGCGAGTACGCCGGCCAGGTCGTCCGATACGTGTCCCAGAAGCCGTTGTTGACGTACACCTTGCCGTCGACGATCTTCGCCCCGGTGTGCGTCGGGGTGTCGGGGCCCGGCATCGGCGAGAACGGGGACGCGTACTTGTACGTCGAACCGACCTTCTCGAAGCCGGAGTTGGGGTACAGGTACAGCCGGTACAGGCTGGAGTACAGCGTGGTCAGCTGGTCCTCGGTGGCACCCTCGACCTCCACCTTGCCGAGCAGTCCGTCCCACTGCCGCTGGGCACGCGACTTCACCGTCTCGAAGGACGTGCCGTCCGGGATCTCCTGGCGCAGGTTGTCCCTGGCCTGGTCGAGGCTGATGAGCGAGGTCGCCAGCCGCAGGGTGACGGTCCGGTCCTTGAACCGCAGATAGCCCTTGACCCCGCTGGAGTCGCCCTCGACCACCGGCTTGTCGAAGACGCCGTACACGAAGAGCCGCGTCGCCCCGGTCGAGAGCCCGGACTTCACGTCCGAGTACCCGGTGACGACCCCGGCCGCCTTGTCGAGCGTCAGCCCCGCCTGGTCCGTCACGTTGTCGAAGAGGACGCTCGCCTCGTCGCCGGGGTAGGTGAAGCGCAGCGCCGCCGCGTGGTCGGTCGGTGCCATCTCCGCCTTCAGCCCGTTCTCGAACCGCACCCCGTAGTAGTACGGCCGCGCGGTCTCGTTCTCGTGCCGGAAGGCCAGCTCCCGCGCCTCGCGGCCGGTCTCCGGGACGCCGGCGGCGACGGACGGCATCACCTGGAAGGTCTGCCGGTCGCCCATCCAGGGGCTCGGCTCATGGCTCGCGCTGAACGCCTGGATCGTCGGCAGGTTGTCGTCGTTGTTGGCCCGCGCGTAGTCGTACAGCCAGCTCAGCGAGCCCGCGTTGGTGACCGGCGTCCAGAAGTTGAAGCCGTGGGGCACGGCGGTCGCGGGGAAGTTGTTGCCGCGTGAGAAGGCCCCGCTGGAGTGGGTGCCGCGGGTGGTCAGCGCGTAGTCCGAGAGGTGGGCCTTCGGCTTCTCGGGCGCCACCGGCGCGAGCCGTACGTCGTCCAGCCAGCCGCGGAACCGCGCCGGGCCGCCGGGGGAGTCGTAGGCCACCAGGATCCGGTCGACCGTCTTCCCGGCCGCCACCGACCCGATCCGCGAGGACACGTCGTTCCACTGGTTGACGTACAGCACCTTCGAGGCGCCCTGACCCTGCGGCGACAGCGCGAAACCGTGCTGGTCCCGGGCCCCGAGGCCGCTCAGATACGTGCCGTCCGTGAAGGCCAGGTCCACCGCCACGTTCGTCGCCGCGTAGTCCCGGTCGCCGTCCGCCATCGACGGGAAGACGCGGTACGCCAGCCGGGTGTCCGGAGCGACGGCCACGTTCACGTCGTAGACCTTGTTGTACGAGTACGCCCGCCCGTCCGCGGTGTGCCGCCCGGCGTACCGCAGCGCGCGCTTCCCGGTGAAGCCGGCCCGCGCCTTCGCGGTGGGGGAGCCGTTCGGGCCGCGGTCGACCAGCGAGAGCATGTCCGGCGGGACGGGCCCGTTGCCGCCGCCCGTGGAGAACTGCACGTCGGCGAGCTGGAGGATGTCGGAGGCGCCGTTGTTCGCGGTGACGTCGAGGCGGAAGTGCTGGTACTCGGCCGGCTCCGCGAGATCGTACGACTGTGTCTGGAAGCGCTCGGCGAAGGACTGGCCGGAGCGGGTGTCGAGGGTCTTCCAGTCCTTGCCGTCCGCCGAGCCCTGAAGCGTCCAGTCCCTGGGGTCGCGCTCGGCGTGGTCGTTGGCCGAGACCAGGGCGTACGTCAGGATCTTTCGCGGTTTGTCCAGGTCGAACTCCACCCAGCCGGTCGGCTGGAACGCCAGCCATTTGGTGCCCGGCTCGCCGTCGGCGAGGTTCTCCTTCACCTCGCCGCCGGAGGCGTTCTCGGCGCTCGCGCGGACGTCCGTGACCCGGTCGGTCACATTGCCCGGGATGCCGCTGCTGTAGCCGCCGTCGACGCCCGAGGCGCGCTCCACCGTGTCGGTCCAGTCCGGCACCGGATCCTCCGCCTCGAAGGAGGACGCGAACTCCCGGTCGGCGCCGGGCGCCTCCGGCAGGGCCGTCGCGGCCCCCTGGGAACCCATGGCCAAAGCAAAGGCGGTGGTGAGAACGACCGCCGGGCCTCGTCTGTACCGAGCTCTGTGCCGCATGTGCCAGCACCCTCCTGCCATCGCGGACAACGTTGTCAACTTCGATGCGCAAGGATCAGTTGTGACCCAAGTGGTCAGCGTTGTCAAGGGCGTTGGGTGTGGCATTCGGGCATAATGACGGGCATTTTTCCGTCAGGGAGCACACAGGCCGTACATATTTCCGGGAGGTCTCAACTCGGAAAAGACCCATGGCCAACCTTGCATTCGATCTTGCTCCGCTGGCGGGAAGTGGACTATACCTGTCGGCGATTCACCGCACTTCCTGCACGACCCAGCGTGACCCGAACGCGGTGCCCGGGAGGATCCGGTTCACCGCCTGAGTCCTGGAGAAGGCGAGGACTTGAGCATGGGATCCACTTCCGCCGAGAACAGCAACAAAGCCTCCGTCGGCCGCCGCGATCTGATCAAGCGGTCCGCCGCGCTCGGTCTGATCTCCGTACCCACCATGAGCGTCCTGTCCGCCTGCGCCAGCGGCGGCGGGGACGACACCTCCGACAACGACACCGGGGGCAAGACCTCCAAGTCGAACCCGTTCGGCGTGAAGGACGGCGGCAAGCTGGACGTCGTCATCTTCAAGGGCGGCTACGGCGACGACTACGCCAAGGCCTGGGAGGCGAGCTTCAAGAAGAAGTGGGGCGTGACCTCCGTCCACACCGGCACCCAGGAGATCACCGGCAAGCTCCAGCCCCGCTTCAACGCGGGCAACCCGCCGGACATCGTGGACGACTCCGGCGCCCAGCAGATCCCGATCGACGTGCTGTACAAGAACGGCCAGCTGCTCGACCTCGCCGTGGTCCTGGACGCCCCGTCGATCGACGACCCGTCCAAGAAGGTCCGCGACACGCTGATCCCCGGCACCCTCGACGCGGGCATGCAGGGCGGCAAGGTCGTCGCCCTGAACTACATCTACACGGTGTGGGGCCTGTGGTACTCCGGCAAGCTCTTCAAGGAGAAGGGCTGGACGGAGCCCAAGACCTGGGACGAGTTCCTCGCCATCTGCAAGGACGCCAAGTCCCAGGGCATCGGCGGCCTCGCCCACCAGGGCAAGTACCCGTACTACATCAACGTCGCCATCATGGACCTGATTGCCAAGACCGGCGGCCTGGAGGCCATGAAGGCGATCGACAACCTCGAGCCCAACGCGTTCGTGGGCTCCGACGCCGCGAAGGCCGCCGTCGAGGCGGTCTACGAGGTCGTCGAGAAGGGCTACCTGATGCCCGGCACGAACGGCCTGACCCACACCGAGTCCCAGACCCGCTGGAACCAGTACAAGGCCGTGTTCATCACCAGCGGCTCCTGGTTGGAGAACGAGCAGCTCAAGACGACCCCGTCCGACTTCGACATGAAGTTCCTGCCCATGCCGCTGCTGCCCGGCAGCAAGCTGCCCTTCGAGGCGATCCGGGCCGGTTCCGGCGAGCCCTTCATCATCCCGGCCAAGGCCAAGAACCTGCCCGCGGCCAAGGAGTTCGTGCGGATGATGCTGTCCAAGGAGTGGTCGACGACCTTCGCCAAGGAGGCGAACTCGCTGACCATCGTCAAGGACGGCGTCGACACCGGGGTCAAGCTGCGGCCGGGCACCCAGTCGACGGTCGAGGCGTCCAAGGCGGCCGGTGACGACACCTTCCGCTTCCTGTACACCGAGTGGTACAGCGAGATGGGTACGGCGATCGAGAACGCGTCCAACGAGCTGATGGCCAAGCGCATCCAGCCGGCGGAGTGGCTCAAGCGGGCCCAGGCCGCCGTCGACAAGCAGGCCAAGGACCCGGAATCGAAGAAGAACCACCGGGACTAGATCACACAGTGCCCCGCGCCCCCGGAATGGGGGCGCGGGCGTACCGCCGGGAGACCAGGGGCAGGAAACGCCAATGCGCAAAGGGCAGTACCGGTTCGTCGCGGGATTTCTTTTCGCTCCCGTGGCGCTCTATGTGACCTTCGTGATCTGGCCGTACATCCAGACGTTCGGATATTCGCTGACCGACTGGAAGGGGCAGTCCCAGACCTTCAAGTTCGTCGGCCTGGACAACTACAAGGCGCTGTTCCAGGACGACATCTTCATGGGGGCGATCTGGCACAACATCCTGTTCCTGATCTTCCTTCCCCTGGTCACCATTCTGCTCGCGCTGTTCTTCGCCTTCATGCTCAACGTGGGCGGTCGCAGCCGGGCCGGCGGGGTCGCGGGGGTCGCCGGATCCAAGTACTACAAGATCATCTATTTCTTCCCGCAGGTGCTGTCGCTGGCGATCATGGCGGTGCTGTTCGGAGCCGTCTACCGCAGTGACGGCGGCGGCATGCTCAACGGGCTCCTCATCAAGCTGGGCCTGGTCGACGCCCAGAGCCCCATCGAATGGCTCAACGAGCCCGACCTCGTGCTGTGGGCGCTGCTCGTGGTGGTCGTCTGGCACGGCGTCGGCTTCTACCTCGTGCTGTTCTCCGCCGCCATGCAGTCCATCCCGAAGGACATCTACGAGGCCGCGCTCATCGACGGCGCCGGCCGCTCGCAGTCCTTCTTCCGCATCACGCTGCCCCTGCTCTGGGAGTCCGTGCAGACCGCCTGGGTCTATCTCGGCATCGCGGCGATGGACATGTTCATCCTGGTCTCCACGATGACCTCCGGCGACTACGGAGGCGGCCCCGACCACCACAGCGAGGTCATGGCGACCGTGATGATGCGCAACTTCCTGCTGTACGGCAAGAGCGGGTACGCCTGCGCCATGGGCGTGGTCATGCTCGTTCTCACCCTGATCGTGTCCGTGTTCACGTTGCGCGCCACCCGCCGCGACCGCGTCGAGTTCTGAGCGGGGAGAGAAGACACCTCATGAGCGCACCCCTCAAGGAGACCGCCGCCTCGGGCGGTTCGGTCCCCGCCCAGCCCTCGGTCGGCAAGACCCCGGCACGTCCCGGCGACCCGCGCGGTGAAGGCCTCGCACTGAACGTCTTCTCGCACGGCTTCCTCGCCCTGTGGGCGCTGCTGATCGTGCTGCCGCTGCTGTGGCTGGTGCTGAGCTCCTTCAGGACCGATGCCCAGATCGGCGGTTCGGCCTTCGGCTGGCCGCAGAACTGGTCGCTGGACGTCTTCTCCCGCGCCTGGGACAAGGGCATCGGCGACTACTTCGTGAACACCGTCATCGTGCTGGTCTTCTCGGTGCCGCTGACGATGCTGTTCGGCTCGATGGCGGCGTACGTGCTGGCCCGCTACGAGTTCTGGGGCAACCGATTCCTGTACTACTTCTTCGTGGCCGGCGCGATGTTCCCGGTGTTCCTCGCCCTCGTCCCGCTGTTCTTCATGGTCAAACGGCTGGACATGCTGAACACCTACCAGGGGCTGATCCTGGTCTACATCGCCTACTCGATGCCGTTCACGGTCTTCTTCATGCACGCCTTCTTCCGGACCCTGCCGACAGCGGTCTTCGAGGCGGCGGTCCTGGACGGGGCCTCGCACACCCGGACGTTCTTCCAGGTGATGCTGCCGATGGCGAAGGCGGGTCTGCTCAGCGTCGGCATCTTCAACACCCTCGGCCAGTGGAACCAGTTCATCCTGCCGACGGTCCTCATGCAGCCGCAGAGCGGCGACGATCCGGAGCGCTATGTCCTGACCCAGGGGCTCATCCAGCTCCAGCAGCAACAGGGGTACGCCTCGGATCTTCCGGTTCTCTTCGCGGGGGTGACCATCGCCATGATCCCGATGCTGGTCGTGTACCTCTCCTTCCAGCGTCAGGTGCAGGCGGGGCTGACGTCCGCGACCTTGAAGTGAAGGGCGGGTAGCGCTCCGGAACCGACCGTGCGCACGCCGTTCCCGGCCCTGGGAGCGGCGTACGCACGCGTGCCCGGAGCCGCGGATACTGTTCAACCTCTTGACGGAAGGCGACCCGAACGGCTCAGCTTAGAGTTCACTAGTTGGACATTCACGGGGCCTCATAGAAGCGGTCCCGCGCGCAGGAGGTCGTCGTGGAGACTCCGGGGTCGCAGTCGTCACTGCACCGAGCCAACCTGGAACGGGTGGTCCGGGCCGTCCGGCTGGCCGGGTCGCTCACCCAGGCGGAGATCGCCCGGACCACCGGGCTGTCCGCGGCGACCGTGTCCAATATCGTCCGTGAGCTCAAGGACGGCGGAACCGTCGAGGTCACGCCCACGTCGGCGGGCGGTCGGCGGGCCCGCAGCGTCTCGCTCAGCGGGGACGCCGGGATTGTGATCGGCGTCGACTTCGGCCATACGCACCTGCGGGTCGCCGTCGGCAACCTCGCCCACCAGGTGCTGGCCGAGGAGTCCGAGCCGCTGGACGTGGACGCCTCCTCGACGCAGGGCTTCGACCGGGCGGAAGAGCTGGTCAACCGCCTGATCGCGGCCACCGGTGTCGACCGCTCCAAGATCGCCGGGGTGGGTCTCGGCGTGCCCGGCCCGATCGACGTGGAGTCCGGTTCCCTGGGCTCCTCCGCGATCCTGCCGGGGTGGATCGGCACCAAGCCCGCCGAGGAGCTGGGAGGCCGTCTGGGCGTCCCCGTGCACGTCGACAACGACGCCAACCTGGGCGCCCTCGGCGAGATGGTCTGGGGGGCCGGCAGGGGCGCCAGGGACCTGGCGTACATCAAGGTCGCCAGCGGTGTGGGTGCCGGCCTGGTCATCAGCGGCAAGATCTACCGCGGGCCGGGTGGCACAGCGGGAGAAATCGGGCATATTACTCTTGATGAGTCCGGACCGGTCTGCCGCTGTGGAAACCGCGGCTGCCTGGAGACCTTCGCGGCCGCGCGCTATGTGCTGCCGCTCCTCCAGTCCAGTCACGGCACCGACCTGACGATGGAAGGCGTCGTGCGGCTGGCCAGGGACGGAGACCCAGGCTGCCGTCGGGTGATCGCCGACGTCGGCCGCCACATCGGCAGTGGAGTGGCCAATCTCTGCAATCTCCTGAACCCGAGCAGGGTGGTCCTGGGCGGTGATCTCGCCGAGGCCGGTGAGCTGGTGCTCGGCCCCATCAGGGAGTCCGTGGGCCGGTACGCCATCCCTAGCGCAGCACGTCAACTCTCCGTTCTCCCGGGGGCACTTGGGGGCCGTGCGGAGGTGCTCGGAGCGCTCGCTCTCGCACTCAGCGAGATGGGCGATTCGACCCTTTTGGACGGCACGCTGCATGCAGCAGCCCCTGCCTTCACTTAGAGAACGAAACCCGCCGTTGCCAACCCGTTAAGTATTTACTTCTTGACGTCGCACGTACGGCCGAGTTGACTTCCAGCCACCTCGGCCGCAACGACGCGGCCTCGTCAGGGAGGTTTCAAAAGTGAACACGCTTATGCGTCGTGCGGCCGTACCCGTTCTGGTCTCGGCTCTTGCTCTCTCCGCCGCCGCTTGCGGCAAGGCCGGAGACGACGACAACGACAGCGGCGGCAGCGGCTCCGACAACAAGTCGATCGGCCTGCTCCTGCCCGACAGTGTCACCACGCGTTACGAGCAGTTCGACCGGCCGTTCTTCGAGGCCAAGGTCAAGGAGCTGTGTGACGACTGCACGGTGTCCTACAACAACGCCGGCGCCGACGCCGCCAAGCAGGCCCAGCAGGTCAGCACCATGGTGACCAAGGGCGTGAAGGTCATCGTGGTCTCCGCCCAGGACTCGGCCGCCATCAAGTCCTCGATCGACGCCGCGGTCAAGAAGGGCGTCAAGGTCATCGCGTACGACCGTCTGGCCCAGGGCCCGGTCTCCGCGTACGTCTCCTTCGACAACGAGAAGGTCGGCCAGCTCCAGGGCCAGGCCCTGCTCGACTCCCTCGGCGACAAGGCGACCCCGAAGTCCAACGTCGTCATGATCAACGGTGACGACGCCGACCCGAACGCCGCGCTGTTCAAGAAGGGCGCCCACAGCGTCCTCGACGGCAAGGTCAAGATCGCCTACGAGCAGTCCGGCCTGTGGAAGGACTCGGTCGCCGCGCAGAAGATGAAGGCGGCGATCACCCAGCTCGGCAAGAAGAACATCGCCGGCGTCTACGCCGCCAACGACGGCATGGCCGGTGGCATCGCCACCACCCTCAAGGGCGCTGGCATCTCCGGTATCCCGCTGACGGGCCAGGACGCCGAGCTCGCGGGTATCCAGCGCATCGTCGCCGGTACGCAGTCCAGCACGGTCTACAAGGCCTTCAAGCCCGAGGCCGACGCCGCCGCCCAGCTCGCGGTCAACCTGCTCGAGGGCAAGAGCATCGACTCCCTCGCCACGCAGACCATGACCAACGGCTCCGGCGACAAGGTTCCGTCGCAGCTGCTGACCCCGGTCTCCGTCACCGTCGACAACATCAAGGACACGGTGATCAAGGACAAGCTGTACACCGTGCAGCAGATCTGCACCGCCGAGTACGCCGCCAAGTGCAAGGCAGCCGGCCTGCAGTAACCACCGCCCCGAGGGCGTGCCTCTGATCCGGCACGCCCTCCCGGCAGGTGACAAGCCCCTCCGGCGCCCGCCCCGCCTTCACACCCCGCTGCGGGACGGGCGCCGGACGGAAACACGGTGAGCGCGCCCGTTGCCAAGAGGCACGGGCCGCGCGCAAGTTCATCAGTAAGTCGGTGCCCCCTTCGGCACCCCCCTCCGCGCTCTCATCCCAAGCGCGGCATCCCCGCCGGTCAGGCGGCGAAGGAGATGGTTCACGTGTCCGCTACGCCCGTGCTGGCGTTGCGCGGAGTCTCCAAGCGATTCGGTGCTGTGCAGGCACTCACCGATGTCGAGCTGGAGGTCCACGCCGGAGAAGTAGTCGCCCTGGTCGGCGACAACGGCGCAGGAAAGTCCACGCTGGTCAAGACGATCGCCGGAGTCCACCCCATCGATGAGGGCGTCATCGAGTGGGACGGCAAGCCGGTCAGCATCAACAAGCCGCACGACGCCCAGGGACTCGGCGTCGCGACGGTCTACCAGGACCTCGCGCTGTGCGACAACCTCGACGTGGTCGGCAACCTCTACCTCGGACGCGAGCTGCTGCACCGCGGCGTCATCGACGAGGTCACCATGGAGCAGAAGGCCCGCGAGCTGCTGTCCACGCTCTCCATCCGCATCCCGAGCGTGCGCATCCCGATCGCGAGCCTGTCCGGCGGCCAGCGCCAGGTCGTCGCCATCGCGCGTGCCCTCATCGGTGACCCCAAGGTCGTCATCCTCGACGAGCCCACCGCCGCCCTCGGTGTCGAGCAGACCGCCCAGGTCCTCGACCTCGTCGAGCGGCTGCGCGAGCGCAACCTCGGCGTCATCCTCATCAGCCACAACATGGCCGACGTGAAGGCTGTCGCCGACACCGTCGCCGTGCTGCGCCTGGGTAAGAACAACGGTTCCTTCTCCGTGAAGGACACCACCCACGAAGAGATCATCGCCGCCATCACGGGTGCCACGGAGAACGCCGTGACCCGTCGTGCGGGGCGTCGCAGCACGGAGGCGGCAAAGTGAGCGACACGTCGAAGACCGAGAAGGTCTCCACCGAGAAGGCCGGCGTGGTCGAGGACCAGACCACCGTGGCCCCCGCCGACGACCCCACGGCCGCGCCGGTCGCCGTCGTCGACCCGCGTCTGCTGGTCCGCGAAGAGGGCCTCAAGGGCTACTGGACCGAGTTCAAGCGCAAGGTGAAGGGCGGCGAGCTCGGCCAGCTGCCGGTCGTCGTCGGCCTCATCGTCATCTGGACGATCTTCCAGCTCAAGAACGACCTGTTCCTGAGCGCGGACAACCTGTCCAGCATCAGCTACTTCCTCTCGGCCACCGGCATGCTCGCCATCGGCCTGGTGTTCGTGCTGCTGCTCGGTGAGATCGACCTGTCGGTCGGCTCGGTCAGCGGTCTCGCCTCCACGATCTTCGCGGTGTTCGTGGTCACCCACGGCATGAACGAGTGGCTGGCGCTCTTCCTGGCCATCCTGACCGGCATCGGCATCGGTGTCCTGCACGGCTGGTTCTTCGCCAAGGTCGGTGTGCCGGCGTTCGTCGTGACCCTGGCCGGCTTCCTCGGCTGGAACGGTCTGATGCTGTGGCTGCTGGGCGACAGCGGCACCATCAACATCCCGGACGACAGCGGCCCGGTCCACGTCCTCGGGCAGGGCTCCTTCTTCATGGACCAGGCCATCATCGGTGCCTACCTGCTGGCGGGTCTCGGTGTGGCGTCCATGCTCGTGGGCTCGCTGATGGAGCAGCGCCGCCGCAAGTCCGCCGGGGTGCCGTTCCGTCCGACCAGCGAGATCCTGCTGCGCGTCGGTCTGCTCGCCGTGGCGTCCTTCGCCGCCGCGGCCGTGCTGAACAACGCCGCGGGTGTCTCCAACTCCCTGGTGATCTTCCTCGCCGCGCTGGTGATCGTGGACTTCGTGCTGCGTCGCACCACGTTCGGCCGCAAGGTCTTCGCGGTCGGCGGCGGTATCGAGGCGGCGCGTCGTGCCGGTATCAACGTGGCGGCGATCCGGATCTCGGTCTTCGCCATCGCGGGCGGCTTCGCCGCCATCGGCGGTATGTTCTTCGCCGGCCAGACGGCGTCCGCGACGCTGAACGCGGGCGGCGGCAACACGCTGATGCTGGCCATCGCGGCCGCTGTCATCGGTGGTACGTCGCTGTTCGGCGGCCGTGGCACGGTGTGGTCGGCGCTGCTGGGCATGCTGGTCATCCAGTCGATCCAGACCGGTCTCGACCTGCTCAACATGAACACGTCGATCCAGTACATGATCACCGGCGGCGTCCTCCTCGGCGCCGTGGTCATCGACTCGGTCTCCCGCAAGAGCCAGAAGGCGGCGGGACGCGGCTAGCAAGCCCGAAAACGGCCCGGCGCTGACAGCGCCGGGCCGTTTTCATGTCGTACGAACGACGGATCTTGGGTACAGCCGATCGCGTGACGTATGACGCACCTCCCGAGCGCCGTCCGCAAAGGCGGAACATTAGACTCGACAAGCCCGGCAACAGCTCTACTGCAAGGAGGCACGGGTGCCGCTGCTGACCCGCATCAGGGGACCGCGCGATCTGGACCGGCTCAGCCTGGAGCAGCTGGACCAGCTGGCAGAGGAGATCCGGACCTTCCTCGTCGACGCCGTCTCCAAGACCGGCGGCCACCTCGGCCCGAACCTCGGCGTGGTCGAGCTCACCATCGCCCTGCACCGTGTCTTCGACTCGCCGAAGGACAAGGTGCTCTGGGACACCGGACACCAGTCCTACGTCCACAAGCTGCTCACCGGCCGCCAGGACTTCTCGAAGCTGAAGATGAAGGGCGGCCTGTCCGGCTACCCCTCGCAGGCCGAGTCCGAGCACGACGTCATCGAGAACAGCCACGCCTCGACCGTCCTCGGCTGGGCCGACGGACTCGCGAAGGCCAACCAGATCCGCAAGGGCGACGACCACGTGGTCGCCGTGATCGGCGACGGCGCCCTCACCGGCGGCATGGCGTGGGAGGCGCTGAACAACATCGCCGACGCCAGGGACCGGCCCCTGGTCATCGTCGTCAACGACAACGAGCGGTCCTACGCGCCGACCATCGGCGGCCTCGCCAACCACCTGGCGACCCTGCGCACCACCGACGGCTACGAGCGCTTCCTGGCCCGCGGCAAGGACCTCCTGGAGCGCACTCCCGTCGTCGGCAGACCGCTCTACGAGACCCTCCACGGGGCCAAGAAGGGCCTCAAGGACTTCATCGCCCCCCAGGGCATGTTCGAGGACCTCGGCCTCAAGTACGTCGGCCCCATCGACGGCCACGACATCGAGGCCCTGGAGTCCGCGCTGGCCCGCGCCAAGCGCTTCGGCGGCCCGGTCATCGTCCACTGCCTCACCGAGAAGGGCCGCGGCTACCAGCCCGCCCTCCAGGACGAGGCCGACCGCTTCCACGCCGTCGGCAAGATCCACCCCGACACGGGCCTGCCGATCGCCTCCTCCGGCGCCGACTGGACCTCCGTCTTCGGCGAGGAGATGGTCAGGCTCGGCGAGGAGCGGGACGACATCGTCGCCATCACCGCCGCCATGCTCCAGCCGGTCGGCCTCGACAAGTTCGCCAAGAAGTTCCCCGAGCGGGTCTACGACGTCGGCATCGCCGAGCAGCACGCCGCCGTCTCCGCAGCGGGCCTGGCGACCGGGGGAGTGCACCCCGTCTTCGCCGTCTACGCGACCTTCCTCAACCGCGCCTTCGACCAGGTCCTGATGGACGTCGCCCTGCACAAGTGCGGTGTGACGTTCGTCCTCGACCGGGCCGGCGTCACCGGCACCGACGGTGCCTCCCACAACGGCATGTGGGACATGTCGATCCTCCAGGTCGTCCCGGGACTGCGGCTCGCCGCGCCCCGCGACGCCGACCAGGTGCGGGCGCAGCTGCGCGAGGCCGTGAAGGTCGACGACGCGCCGACCGTCGTACGGTTCTCGAAGGGCGCCGTCGGCCCCGCCGTGCCCGCGGTGGGCCGGGTGGGCGGCATGGACGTGCTCCGCGAGCCGGGGACGGACACGCCCGACGTGCTCCTCGTCTCCGTGGGCGCCCTCGCGCCGATGTGCCTGGAGATCGCGGGCCTCCTCGACAAGCAGGGCATCACCACCACCGTGGTCGACCCGCGCTGGGTCAAGCCCGTCGACGAGGCCATGGCCCCGCTCGCCGAGCGCCACCGGGTCGTCGTCACCGTCGAGGACAACTCCCGTGTCGGCGGTGTCGGTTCGGCGGTCGCCCAGGCCCTGCGCGACGCCGGTGTCGATGTCCCGCTGCGCGACTTCGGCATCCCGCCGCGCTTCCTCGACCACGCCTCGCGCGCCGAGGTCATGGCGGAGATCGGTCTGACCGCCCCGGACATCGCCCGTCAGGTCACCGGTCTGGTCTCCAAGCTGGACGGCAAGTACGGTAGCGCGGCGGCCGAACCGGAGCCCGCGCGCGACTGACCCGTACGACCGGATGGGCCGGTTCCACCACCGCGAAGGGTGGTGGAACCGGCCCATTTGCGTGAATCACCACGTGCCGGGGCATACGCAGTACGCCCCCTCTCGATCATGTCGAGGACGACACAGCGTGGGAGGTACGCCCGTGAGCAGCACACTCTTCCGGACGAAGAGAGTCGAGCAGTCCATCCGCGATACCGAGGAGCCGGAACACGCGCTGAAGAAATCCCTGTCGGCGCTCGATCTGACGGTCTTCGGCGTCGGTGTCATCATCGGCACCGGCATCTTCGTCCTCACCGGCACGGTGGCCAGGAACAACGCCGGCCCCGCCGTCGCCCTGGCCTTCGTCGTGGCCGGCGTCGTCTGCGCGCTCGCCGCGCTCTGCTACGCCGAGTTCGCCTCCACCGTCCCGGTGGCCGGCTCCGCGTACACCTTCTCGTACGCTTCCCTCGGGGAACTGCCCGCCTGGATCATCGGCTGGGACCTGGTCCTGGAGTTCGCGCTCGGCACGGCGGTGGTGGCCGTCGGCTGGTCCGGGTACATCGCCTCGCTGCTGGACAACGCGGGCTGGCATCTGCCGGCGGCGCTCAGCGGCCGGGACGGCGCCGACGGCTTCGGGTTCGACATCCTCGCCGCCGCGCTGGTCCTGGTCCTCACCGCCATCCTCGTCCTCGGCACCAAGCTCTCCGCGCGCGTGACCTCGATCGTCGTCGCCATCAAGGTGACGGTCGTGCTGACCGTGATCATCGCCGGAGCCTTCTTCATCGACGGCGACCACTACGACCCGTTCATCCCGAAGGCGCAGGAGGTGCCGGCCGGTGACAGTCTCCAGTCGCCGCTGATCCAGCTGATGTTCGGCTGGGCGCCCTCCAACTTCGGCGTGATGGGCATCTTCACCGCCGCCTCCGTCGTCTTCTTCGCCTTCATCGGCTTCGACGTCGTCGCCACGGCCGCCGAGGAGACCAAGAACCCGCAGCGCGACATGCCCCGCGGCATCCTCGGCTCCCTCCTCATCTGCACCACCCTCTACGTGGCCGTGTCGATCGTCGTGACCGGTATGCAGAAGTACACCGACCTGTCCATCACGGCCCCGCTCGCCGACGCCTTCAAGGCCACCGGGCACCCCTGGTTCGCGGGCTTCATCAGCTTCGGCGCCGCGGTCGGCCTGACCACGGTCTGCATGATCCTGCTGCTGGGCCAGACCCGGGTCTTCTTCGCGATGAGCCGCGACGGACTGCTGCCCACGTTCTTCTCCCACGTCCATCCGAAGTTCCGGACCCCGCACCGCCCGACCATCCTGCTCGGCGTGATCATCGCGATCGTCGCCGGCTTCACGCCCCTGAGCGAACTGGCCGAACTGGTCAACATCGGCACGCTGTTCGCGTTCGTGGTCGTCGCGATCGGCGTGATCATCCTCCGCAAGTCCCGCCCCGACCTGCCCCGGGCCTTCCGCACCCCGTGGGTGCCGGTCATCCCGATCCTGTCGGTGGCGGCGTCCCTGTGGCTGATGCTGAACCTGCCGGCCGAGACGTGGCTGCGGTTCGCGATCTGGATGGTCCTCGGCTTCGTCGTGTACTTCGCCTACGGCCGCTCGCACAGCCGCCTCGGACGGGAGCAGGCGGCGGCCGCCCAGGGCGTCACGCCGCCGAACGGCGGGGCGCGGTAGCCGTGTTCAGGGGCGGACGGTGCGCGGTCCCGCCACCTCCGCCCCCAACTCCATCACCCGTCGCCGCAGTTCACGGTCGGCGGTGACGACCAGGACGCGGCGCCCGGCCGCCTCGGCGACCAGCTCGACCATCCGGTCGTCCCCGCTGCCGGGCGCGGCGTCGACCCGTACCCCCGGCACGGACTCCACGCCCCGGGCGGCCCCCTCGACCACCAGCACGAGCTCCACCGGCCCCTCGTGCCCCGGCACCCCGTCCGCCGCCAGCCGGTCCCGCAACCGCTCCGCCGCCCCCCGCCGGTCCCGCCACCAGCCGTCGGGCACCGACCCGACGACGTTGGCGGCATCGACGATCACGAGCAGCGGGGCTTCGGCGTCCATGGAGCCAGGGTGCCAGGCGGCGGGCGCCCCCCGCGCGGGGGGTGACCAGGCAGGGCTCAAGGGGCCACGCATAGAGTGAAGCGGTGAACGGCGACTGGCTCCTCCGCGGCCGCGACGGCCGGCTCAGTGTCTATCTGCCGTCCGGCGAGTCCGTACTCTGCCGGGCCGAGCAAGGGCCCGGCGGCCCCTGGGAAGCGGCTCCGCGCACGGTCGGCGGCGACCAGAAACTCCGCCCGGGCCTCGCGATCGGACAGGGCGGCGACGGCTACGCCCATCTCGTGTCCTGGCGGCCCACCAAACCCGGCGAGTCCGGGCTCGTGCACTCCACGCACTTCCGCCCGCGCCTCGCCGCCCTCGACTGGACGCCCATCGGCCATCCCAACAAGGCGGGCGACCGCACCGGCACACCCGCCGTCGCGGTCGACGCCCAGGGCCGCGCCCATGTCTTCGTCCGCAACAGGGGCGGCGGGGTGAGCATGGTCGCCCAGAAGGAGAAGGGCGGCTGGGACCCGTGGCGGGACCTCAAGGGGAGTGACGTACAGGAGGATCTGGCGGCGGTGACCGGCGAGTCGGGGTGCGTGGAGCTGTACGCGGCCGTCCCCGGCGGCGTCCTGTACTGGCGCCAGGAGAAGTCGGGCGCCCAGCCCGTCCTGACGGAGGCACTGGAGACCCCGGTCCGCCCGGGCACCCTCCGCGCCGTGTCGACCTCCCCGGAGCACACCACGCTCTTCTACACCGACGACGCCGGCGACCTGTGCGCCTGGCGCCCCGGCGGCAAACCCCTCGCCCTCCTCGCCTCGGCGGGCCCCGGCCCGGTCTCCGCCGTCCGCTGCGAACTCGACGGCCACGACTGCACCTTGCTCGCCCAACGCTCCTCCAGCGGCCGCGTGGCCTTCGCCGCGTACCCGACCGAGCAGGAGTCGGCGGGCGCGTGGTGGGCGGAGTCGGGCCCGACGCTCCCGGCGGACGCAGGGGTGTCACTGACGACGGACGAGAACGGCAGAGTGGTGGCGGCAACCCTGTCCCCGTCGTCCGCCCAACTCCTGCTGACCCGGAGAAAGAACGAGCCGGGCCTGGCCCTGGAGGCATGGGAAGCCCCATAAGGGGCGCGGGGAACTGCGCAATCTTTGAGGGGGTCTGGGGGCAAAGCCCCCAGGGACGGGAAGGGCAGGGGCGGCGGGGGCGAGAAGACGCCTTTGCCTCACGCGAAACGCCGGTGCCCCGCACACCGAAACGGCATGCGGGGCACCGGCGTTCACAGCGGAGCGCTTACGCGGGGACGCTGGCCACACCCGGCGCCAGGAACTTCTTCCCGTTCACCCGCTCGGAGACGCCCTCACGGTCCAGGTACGGCGTGATGCCGCCCAGGTGGAAGGGCCAGCCCGCACCCGTGATCAGGCAGAGGTCGATGTCCTGGGCCTCGGCGACGACACCCTCGTCGAGCATGAGCCCGATCTCCTGGGCGACGGCGTCCAGGACGCGGTCGCGGACCTGCTCCTCGGTGAGGACGGAGTCGCCCTGCTTGAGGAGCGCGGCGACCTCGGGGTCCAGCTCCGGCTTGCCGGAGTCGTAGACGTAGAAGCCGCGCTTGCCCGCCTTGACGACGGCCGCGAGGTTCGGGGAGACCGTGAAGCGGTCCGGGAAGGCCCGGTTGAGGGTCTCGGAGACGTGCAGACCGATCGCGGGACCGACCAGCTCGAGGAGGACCAGCGGCGACATCGGCAGACCCAGCGGCTCGACCGCCTTCTCCGCGACCTCGACCGGGGTGCCCTCGTCGATGACGTTCTGGATCTCGCCCATGAAGCGGGTGAGGATGCGGTTCACGACGAACGCCGGGGCGTCCTTGACCAGCACCGCGGTCTTCTTCAGCTTCTTGGCGACACCGAAGGCCGTGGCCAGCGAGGCGTCGTCGGTCTGCTCACCGCGGACGATCTCCAGCAGCGGGAGGATCGCGACCGGGTTGAAGAAGTGGAAGCCCACGACCCGCTCGGGGTTCTTCAGCTTCGACGCCATCTCGGTGACCGACAGCGAGGAGGTGTTGGTGGCGAGGATCGCGTGCGCCGGGGCGACCGCCTCGACCTCCGCGAACACCTGCTGCTTGACGCCGATCTCCTCGAACACGGCCTCGATGATGAAGTCCGCGTCGGAGAAGCCCTCCGCCTTGTCCAGCACACCGGTGACCAGGGCCTTGAGGCGGTTGGCCTTGTCCTGGTTGATACGGCCCTTGCCGAGCAGCTTCTCGATCTCGGCGTGGACGTAGCCCACACCCTTGTCGACGCGCTCCTGGTCGATGTCGGTCAGGACGACCGGCACCTCGAGGCGGCGCAGGAAGAGCAGGGCGAGCTGGGAGGCCATCAGACCGGCGCCGACGACACCGACCTTGGTGACCGGGCGGGCCAGCGACTTGTCGGGCGCACCGGCGGGACGCTTGCCGCGCTTCTGCACCAGGTTGAAGGCGTAGATGCCCGAGCGCAGTTCGCCGCCCATGATCAGGTCGGCGAGGGCGACATCCTCGGCGTCGTAGCCCTGCTGGAGGTCGCCGTTCTTGGCGGCGGCGATGATGTCCAGGGCGCGGTAGGCGGCCGGGGCCGCGCCGTGCACCTTGGAGTCGGCGATGAACCGGCCGCGCGCGACGGCCTGGTCCCAGGCCTCACCGCGGTCGATCACCGGACGGTCGATGACGATCTCGCCCTTGAGGACGGACGCCGTCCACAGCAGGGACTGCTCCAGGAAGTCCGCGCCCTCGAACAGCGCGTCGGCGATGCCCAGTTCGTAGACCTGAGCGCCCTTGAGCTGCTTGTTCTGGTTCAGGGAGTTCTCGATGATCACCGAGACGGCCTTGTCGGCGCCGATCAGGTTCGGCAGCAGGGTGCAGCCGCCCCAGCCGGGGACCAGGCCGAGGAAGACCTCGGGGAGCGAGAAGGCGGGCAGGGCCGCGGACACCGTCCGGTACTGGCAGTGCAGACCGACCTCGACGCCACCGCCCATCGCGGCACCGTTGTAGTACGCGAAGGTCGGCACCGCGATGCCGGCGAGGCGCTTGAAGACCTCGTGGCCGCCCTTGCCGATGGCGAGCGCGTCCTTGTGCTCCTTGAGGAGCTCGACGCCCTTGAGGTCGGCGCCGACCGCGAAGATGAACGGCTTGCCGGTGATGCCGACGCCGACGATGTCGCCGGCCGCGGCCTCCGCCTCGACCTGGTCGATGGCGGCGTCGAGGTTCGCCAGCGACTGCGGGCCGAAGGTGGTCGGCTTGGTGTGGTCGAAGCCGTTGTCCAGCGTGATGAGCGCGAAGCGCCCGGCGCCGAACGGCAGGTCGAGGTGGCGTACGTGCGCGGACGTCACGACCTCGTCGGGGAACAGCTCGGCCGCACCCTTCAGAAGCTCAGCGGTGGTGCTCACTTGTCGCCTCCGGCGTCCTTGTGGTTCGGGTTCTCCCAGATCACCGTGGCGCCCATGCCGAAGCCGACGCACATGGTGGTGAGGCCGTAGCGGACCTCCGGCTGCTCCTCGAACTGACGGGCCAGCTGCGTCATCAGACGCACGCCCGAGGAGGCCAGCGGGTGACCGAAGGCGATCGCGCCGCCGTACTGGTTGACGCGCGCGTCGTCGTCGGCGATGCCGTAGTGGTCGAGGAAGGCCAGGACCTGGATGGCGAAGGCCTCGTTGATCTCGAACAGGCCGATGTCGGAGATCGACAGACCCGCCTGCGCGAGGGCCTTCTCGGTGGCCGGGATCGGGCCGTAGCCCATGACCTCCGGCTCCACACCCACGAAGGAGTAGGAGACGAGGCGCATCTTCACCGGGAGGTCGTTCTCGCGGGCGAAGTCCTCGGAGGCGATGAGGGAGGCGGTGGCGCCGTCGTTGAGACCGGCGGCGTTGCCCGCGGTGACGCGGCCGTGGACGCGGAACGGCGTCTTGAGACCGGACAGGTTCTCCAGCGTGGTGCCCGGGCGCATCGGCTCGTCGGCGGTGACCAGGCCCCAGCCCGTCTCACCGGCCTCCGGGTTGGTGCGGCGCACGGAGATCGGGACCAGGTCGGCCTGGATCTTGCCGTTGGCGTACGCCTTGGCGGCCTTCTCCTGGGAGCGCACGGCGTATTCGTCGGCGCGCTGCTTGGTGATCTGCGGGTAGCGGTCGTGCAGGTTCTCGGCGGTCATGCCCATGAACAGCGCCGACTCGTCGACCAGCTTCTCGGAGACGAAGCGCGGGTTCGGGTCCACGCCCTCGCCCATGGGGTGGCGGCCCATGTGCTCGACGCCGCCGGCGATGGCGATGTCGTACGCGCCGAAGGCGACCGAACCGGCGACCGAGGTGACGGCGGTCAGAGCGCCGGCGCACATGCGGTCGATCGAGTAGCCGGGCACCGACTGCGGCAGACCGGCGAGGATGCCGGCCGTGCGGCCGATGGTCAGACCCTGGTCACCGATCTGCGTGGTCGCGGCGATGGCGACCTCGTCGATCTTCTTCGGGTCCAGACCCGGGTTGCGGCGCAGCAGCTCCCGGATCGCCTTCACGACGAGGTCGTCGGCGCGGGTCTCGTGGTAGATGCCCTTCGGGCCCGCCTTGCCGAACGGGGTGCGGACGCCGTCGACGAAGACGACGTCCCTGACGGTACGAGGCACGATGGCTCTCCTCCAGATGCGGGATGGCACTGCTGCACTGCACAAGCGCTGAGCGCGCGCTCAGGCCCATGCTACTTATGGGTAACGTAGCTGCACAGTCCTGGAGGGTGGAGCGGCGAAGGTCACACCCGCGGGGGAGCGGTCGAGCCGCGCGGGGTGAGGGTCGGGGTGGGCACAGGATGTGATCCCGGCCCCTCGCCCATGATTACTCCGAACAGGGTCCGGGCCGCCTCCGCGCCGAATCCGTGCACGTCATGGCTCATCGCGGACAGCGTGGGATGGGTCAGCCGGCACAGCTGGGAGTCGTCCCAGGCGAGCAGCGAGACGTCGCCGGGCACGGAGAGCCCCATCTCGGCGGCGACCGAGAGACCGGCCACCGCCATGATGTCGTTGTCGTACACGATCGCCGTGGGCCGGTCCGCCGCGTCGGCGGCCAGCATGGACCGCGTCGCCCGCGCCCCCGCCTCCCCCGAGTAGTCGGTCGTCACCTGCCACGCCCCGGCCAGCTCCAGCGTCCGCGCCGCCTCGTCGAAGGCGGCCGTACGCGCCGCGGTGTGCCCCAGCGCGGCCGCACCCCCGACCCGGGCGATCCGCCGGTGCCCGAGCGCCGCCAGATACCGCACCGCCTCCGTCACGGCGGTGGCGTCGTCGGTCCACACGGACGTCAGGCTCCCGGTGAGCGAGGGATGCCCGACCGCGACCACCGGCAGCCCGAGCCGCTCGGCCGTCTCCACCCGAGGGTCGTCGGGCCGGAAGTCGACGAGGATCGCGCCGCCGATCTGCCGCCCCCGCCACCACGACTCCTGGATCCCGACCTCCTCCTCCACGTTCCGCACCAGACGCAGCAGCAGGGAGCACGAGTGCTCGGTCAGCACGCTCTCCACGCCGGAGATGAACTCCATGTAGAAGGGCTCCAGGCCCAGCAGCCGCGCCGGCCGGCAGATCGCGAGGCCCACCACGTCCACCCGCGACCCGGCCAGCGTCCGCGCGGTGAGGTTCGGCGCCCAGCCCAGCTCCCGCGCGGCCTTGAAGATCCGGTCCCGGGTCGTCTCCGCCAACCCCGGCTTGTGGTTGAACGCGAGCGACACGGCACCCTTGGACACGCCGGCACGCGCGGCGACGTCCTTGATGGTGACGCGGGAAGCCGGTTGGGCTGTCATCGGCTGGGCTCCAGGCAGTACAGGGCGGATCGGGCGGCGTCCGGATCAGGAGTCTTCCAGCCGCTGACCCCGATGGTCACCTGTTCGCCGGGCAGCAGCGTCACCAGCCCCCGGTCGGCCCGCGCCTCCGGGTCCAGCCGGTCGGCCTGGAGGAGCAGATCCCGTACGAGACTCCGGGCCGTCACGGTCACCGAGCCCGGCGCGACCGAGACGTCGAAATCCGGCCGCGGGTAGGGGATCTCGCGGTCCGGCACCGGAAAGCGCAGCGCCCGCAGCCCGTCCGCGTCCGCGACCAGGAACTCCTTCGCGCCGACCGGCTCCAGCTCCCCCGGCAGGTCGACGCGCGCCACGGTCCGTGCCCCGGCGGTGAACTCCACACTCGCCTCGCCGATCACCGCCCCCTCGACCGACATCCGCCGCAGCCGCACCGCACCCGCCCACACGTCAGGGCCCTGGTTGACGGCGGCCACGGCTCGCCCCTGAACCGTCAGCAACCGGTCCGCGTAAAGCCTCCGCAGCTCGTGATAGAGCGGCTTCTCCCGCCCGTCCCCGTCGATCGCCGCCCACGACGTCACCGGCCAGCAATCGTTGAGCTGCCACACGACCGTCCCCGCGCACACCGGCCAGTGGGACCGCCAGTGCTCGATCCCGGTGGCCACGGCCCGCGCCTGGTTGACCTGCGTGAGGTAGTGCCACCGGTCGAAGTCCCCCTCGGGAAAGACGAAGTGGCGCTCCAGCCCGCGCCGCAGCTTCCCGTTCCCGTCGTCGGCCTTCTGGTGGTGCAGCATCCCGGGGGAGTCCGGCACCAGCTCCTCACCCGGCAGCGCCCGCCGCAGCGTCGCGTGGGCTGGCGGCGCCTGCCACCCGAACTCGGCCATGAACCGCGGTACTTCACGCCGGTACTCCGCGTAGTCCTCCCGGTTCCACACCTCCCACGAGTGCCGCGTCCCGTGCGCCGGATCGTTCGGATGCCGCTCCCACGACCCGGACCACGGACTCCCCGCCGTGTACGCCCGCGTCGGATCCAACTCGGCCACCACCCGCGGCAGTACGCCCAGGTAGTACCCCTCGCCCCAGGAGTCCCCGGCGAGGCGTTCCTCCCAGCCCCAGTCCCTGAACCCCCACAGGTTCTCGTTGTTGCCGTTCCACAGCACCAGCGAGGGATGCGGCATCAGCCGTACGACGTTCTCCCGCGCCTCGGCCTCCACCTCGCCCCGCAGCGGCTGCTCCTCGGGATAGGCCGCGCACGCGAACGGGAAGTCCTGCCAGACCAGCAGCCCCAACTCGTCGCAGGTGTCGTAGAAGTCCGAGCTCTCGTAGATCCCGCCGCCCCAGATCCTGACGAGATCGACGCCCGCCCCGGCGGCCTGCGCCAGCCGCTCCCGATACCGCTCCCGCGTGATCCGCGACGGGAACACGTCGTCCGGGATCCAGTTGACGCCCCGCGCGAAGAGCCGCTCACCGTTGACGACGAAGGTGAAACCGGTGCCGTGCTCATCGGCCGACCGGTCCAGCTCCACCGTGCGGAAACCGACCCGCCGCCGCCACACATCCAGCACGTCGTCACCGTGCAGCAAGGTCAACTCGACGTCGTACAAAGGCTGTTCGCCATACCCGCGCGGCCACCACAGCCGCACGTCGGGCACGTCGAGCCGTACGACCCCACTCGCCCCGTCGAGGGAAGCGCGCACCCGCACCCCGCCCACCGTCGCCTGGACGGCGAGCGACGCCTCGACCCGGGTCCGCTCGACCTCGACGGCCAACTCCACGATCCCCAGGCCCTGTTCGGCGTCAACGGTCACCAGTGGCCGCACCCGCGCGATCCGGGCCGTCGACCAGTGCTCCAGCCGCGCCGGCCGCCAGATCCCGGCCGTCACCAGGGTCGGCCCCCAGTCCCAGCCGAAGGAGCAGGCCATCTTGCGGATGTACTGGAAGGGCTCCTGATACGCGGCCGGCCGCTCCCCGAGCTTGCCGCGCACCGCCTCGGCCTCGGCGTAGGCGGAGGCGAACCGCACCGACAGCCGTCCTTCCAGGCCGGTCACATCGAAGCGGTACGAGCGGTGCATGTTCCGAGTCCGCCCCAACAGCCGCCCGTCCAGACGGACTTCGGCGGCGGTGTCGAGGCCCTCGAAGACGAGGTCGGTCTGCTCGTGGGCCGAGTGTCCCGAGCCGGCCCGCAGCCGCGTCTCGTACGTCCACTCCCGCCGCCCCACCCAGGCCACCTCGGTCTCGTTGCGCCCGAGAAAGGGGTCCGGGATCACCCCCGCGGCCAGCAGGTCGGTGTGCACGCAGCCCGGCACCGCGGCGGGGAGTTCGCTCCCCTCGTGCAGCAGGATCCATCCCTCGCCGAGCGGTGTGTCCTGACGCATGCGCACTCCCTAAACCGATCAAGTCCAGTTGCCGAGAAGCGATGGAAACAGTTTGGCATCGTTGGCGAGATAGGGACTTTACCGGTTAAGAAAACGTTGTCAGAGTTCGGAACCAGCCAACCCGCTCGTGCTCGTCCGTCCCAAGAACGGAGCTGACGCACATGAACCGCCGTACAGTCCTGGCCCTCGCCGTGGGAGCCGCCCTGCTCATCCCGGGGTGCACCGGCACCGGGGGTTCCACGAAAGGCGCCGACGCCAAGGCAGCCGACGACCCGTCGAAGGTCAGCGGAACCATCAAAGTCCTCACCGTGCGGACCGACCTCGTGCAGGACGGCACGATGAAGAAGTACGCCGCCGAGTTCAACAAGACCTACCCGAAGGTCAAGGTCGAGTTCGAGGCCCTCACCAACTACGAGGCCGAAGTCAAGATCCGTATGAACACGGAGAACTACGGCGACGTCCTGCTGATCCCCGCGGTCATCAAGAAGGCCGACTACCCGAAGTTCTTCGCCTCGCTCGGCACCCAGGCCGAGCGCGGCAAGAAGTACCGCTTCACCGACTTCACCACCGTCAACGGCAAGGTCTACGGCCAGAGCCCGGTCGGTGTGATGCCCGGGTTCGTCTACAACAAGCGCGTCTGGAAGGAGGCCGGGATCACCGAATGGCCCACCACCCCGGCCGAGTTCCTCGAAAGCCTCAAGGCCATCAAGTCCAGGACCGACGCCATCCCGTACTACACCAACTTCTCGGCCGGCTGGACGCTCACCTCGTGGACGTACGTCGACGGCGCCGTCCACTGCGACCCGCAGGCGACCACGAAACTGGCCGAGGGCGACCCGTGGGCGAAGGGCGCCGACCTGCGCGTCGGCGACACCCTGCTCCACGACATCGTGAAGTCGGGCCTCATCGAGAAGGACCCCACGACGAGCAACTGGGAGGAGTCCAAGCCCCGGACCGCGAAGGGCGAGATCGCGACACAGTGGCTGGGCACCTGGGCCATCGTCCAGTTCCAGGACGCCGCCAAGAAGGCCGGGGCCAACCCTGACGACATCGGCTTCATGCCCTTCCCGTCGCAGACGAACGGCAAGTTCTGCGCGACCGTCGCCCCGGACTACAACCAGGCCGTCAACGTCCACTCGAAGCACAAGGAAGCGGCCCGCGCCTGGATCGACTGGTTCACCGACAAGTCGAGCTACGTCGAGGACAACCTGGCCATCTCCCCGCTCAAGGACGCCCCCATGCCCGAGGTCCTCAAGCCGTACGAGGAGGCGGGCGTCGAGCTCATCGAGGTGGACGACGCCAAGGGCGCCGAGGTCAAGCAGATCGACAACACCTCGGAGGTCGGCATCTACGCCCCCGAGTACCGCCAGAACCTGGTCGACCTGGCCCGGGGCGCCCGCAAGGGCAGCCTCGACGACTTCCTCGCCGACCTCAGCGAGCGCTGGACGGACGCCCAGAAGACCGCGGGGTCCTGACCGATGACGGACACCACTCACAAGGCGGCGGAGAAGACCGCCACGGGGGCGGCACCGGCCGTCCCCGTCCCGGCCCCCGCCGCCCGCAAGCACCGGGTGTGGCGCGGGGTCACCCCGTGGCTCTTCCTCCTGGCCCCGCTCGCGCTGCTGGTCACCTTCACCTACGCGCCGATCGCCAACATGGTGGCGTACAGCCTCACCGACTGGGACGGCGTGAGTCCCGAACTGCACTACACGGGCGTCGGGAACTACGAGGAGATCTTCACCCGTCCGGAACTCTTCGAGGTCTTCTGGGTCAGCGGCTACTACCTGGCCGCCTCCGCCCTGCAGATCGTCGCCGCGCTCTACTTCGCGACGATCCTGAGCTTCAACATCCGCTTCCGGAACTTCTTCAAGGGCGTGCTGTTCTTCCCGTATCTGATCAACGGGGTGGCGATTGGCTTCGTCTTCCTGTACTTCTTCCAGGACGGCGGCACCCTCGACTCGGTCCTGAGCCTCTTCGGAGTGACGACCGACCACGCCTGGCTCGGCACCCCGGTCTCCGCGAACACCTCGCTCGCCGGCGTCTCGATGTGGCGCTATCTGGGCCTGAACTTCGTCCTGTTCCTGGGTGCGATCCAGTCGATCCCGGGGGAGCTGTACGAGGCGGCCGAACTGGACGGCGCGAACCGCTGGCACCAGTTCCGCTACATCATCGCGCCGGGCATCAAACCGGTGCTGACGCTGACGGTCATCCTCTCGATCTCCGGCTCGCTCTCGGCCTTCGAGATCCCCTACATCATGACCGGCGGCGCCACCGGTACCGAGACCTTCGTGATCCAGACGGTGAACCTGGCCTTCCGCTTCAACAAGACGGGCCTCGCCTCGGCCGCCGCGGTGGTCCTGCTGCTGATCATCCTGCTGGTGACCTGGGTCCAGCGGCGTCTGGTGCCCGACGACAAGGTGGATCTCGTATGACACGCCACGCGGTGTCCCGCACCCTCGTGTACCTGTCCCTGATCGCCGCGACCGTGGTGGTCCTGCTCCCGCTGGTCGTCGTCCTCCTGACCTCCCTCAAGTCGGAGACGGAGATGGCGAACTCGAGCGGCGCCCTGGACCTCCCCGACAACCTGCTGAACTTCGGCAACTACGCGTCGGCGTTCCGCGACGGCGAGATGCTCTCCGCCTTCGCCAACACGGCGGTCATCCTGCTGGTCTCGATCGGCGGCACGGTCCTCATCGGCTCGATGACCGCGTACGCCATCGACCGCTTCACCTTCCGCTTCCGCAAGCTGGTGGTGGCGCTCTTCCTCGTCGCCGCGCTGGTCCCCGGCGTCACGACCCAGGTGGCGACCTTCCAGATCGTCAACAGCTTCGGCATGTTCGACACCCTGTGGGCGCCGATCGCGCTCTACATGGGCACCGACATCGTCTCGATCTACATCTTCCTGCAGTTCGTCCGGTCGATCCCGATCTCCCTGGACGAGTCGGCCCGCCTGGACGGGGCCAACACGTTCACCATCTACTGGCGGATCATCTTCCCGCTGCTGAAGCCCGCGATCGCGACGGTGGTGATCGTGAAGGGGATCACCGTATACAACGACTTCTACATCCCCTTCCTCTATATGCCGTCGGAAGATCTTGGCGTGATCTCGACGTCCCTCTTCCGCTTCCGAGGCCCCTACGCGGCGCACTGGGAGGTCATCTCGGCGGGAGCGGTGCTGGTGATCCTCCCGACGCTGGTGGTGTTCCTGAGCCTGCAACGCTTCATCTACAACGGCTTCATGCGAGGAGCGACGAGGTGACGCGCCCCGAAAGGGGCGCGCGGAACTAGGCGGACAAGGCACTCACGAGAACCGGAGTGACAAGCTCCACCTGCCAGGGCCGAGCCCCGTACCCCGCGAGCGCCGCCCCCACGGACTCCGCGTCGACACCCTTCGGCGGCTCCCAGCAGACCCGCCGGACCGTGTCCGGAGTGATCAGGTTCTCCTGGGGCATGTTGAGCCGCTCGGCCAGCGCGGAAACCCCGGCGCGGGCCGCGGACAACCGGGCCGCGGCGGCGGGGTCCTTGTCGGCCCAGGCGCGTGGCGGCGGCGGCCCGGTGACCGGCTGCCCGGGCGCGGGCAACTGCGTCTCGGGCAGCCCCTTGGCCCGATCCACGGCCGCCTGCCACTGCTCCAGCTGCCGCCGCCCCATCCGCTGTCCGTACCCGTTCAGCGCGGCGAGGGCCTGGGCGTCGGCCGGCAGCGCCAACGCCGCCTCCACGATGGCCAGGTCGGACAGCACCTTGCCCGGCGACACGTCCCGCCGCTGGGCGATCCGGTCGCGCGTCTGCCAGAGCTCCCGCACCACGGCCAGCTGCCGGCGCCGCCGCACCTTGTGCATCCCGGACGTCCGGCGCCAGGGATCCTTGCGCGGCTCGGCAGGCGGCGCGGCGGCGATCGCGTCGAACTCCTGTCGCGCCCACTCCAGCTTCCCCTGCCGGTCCAGCTCCTTCTCCAGCGCGTCCCGCAGGTCGACGAGGAGCTCCACGTCCAGCGCCGCGTAGCGCAGCCACGGCTCGGGCAGCGGACGGGTCGACCAGTCGACGGCGGAGTGTCCCTTTTCGAGTACGAAGCCCAGGACGCCCTCGACCATCGCGCCGAGGCCGACCCGGGGGAACCCGGCGAGCCGTCCGGCGAGCTCGGTGTCGAAGAGGGAGGTGGGCACCATGCCTATCTCGCGCAGACACGGCAGGTCCTGTGTGGCGGCGTGCAGCACCCACTCCACCCCGGAGAGCGCCTCGCCGAGCCCGGACAGGTCGGGACAGGCCACGGGGTCGATCAGCGCGCTCCCCGCGCCCTCGCGGCGCAGCTGGACCAGGTAGGCACGCTGTCCGTAGCGATAGCCGGACGCGCGTTCGGCGTCGACGGCGACGGGTCCGGAGCCGGCCGCGAACGCGGCGATCACCCGGGCGAGGCTGTCCTCGTCGGCGACCACGGGCGGGATGCCCTCGCGCGGTTCGAGCAAAGGAATCGGCTCTGGACCCGGTTCGGGTTCGGGCGCCCCCGTAACAGAAGATCCGCCGTCGTCCGGAGGGGCGCCTCCGGTGGTTCGCAGTGAGCTGTCTGCTGCGGTCTCTTGGGCGTCGGTCACCTGTCAAGGGTATCTGTGTATGGACAGCGCCCGCCGACGGAACGTTCCGTCGACGGGCGCTTGAGGGTCGTAAACCAGTCAGGTCGGTGAATCCCTCGGGTTCACGACCGATCGGGGGCGTGTCCCGGATCCAGGACTGATCCGGTTCACGTCCGTGAAGGGTGGAAGGTCAGTGGATGATGCCCGTCCGCAGGGCCACCGCGACCATGCCGGCGCGGTCGCCGGTGCCCAGCTTGCGGGCGATACGGGCGAGGTGGCTCTTGACGGTCAGCGCGGACAGGCCCATCGAGACGCCGATGGCCTTGTTGGACTGGCCCTCCGCGACCAGTCGCAGCACCTCGACCTCGCGGCCGGAGAGCTCGCGGTAACCGCCCGGGTGGCTCGGGGCACCCGGGGGGCGGCGGTGCATTCCGGCGGCGCGGGAGCCGATGGGCGCGGCGCCCGGTCGGGTGGGGAGCCCGACGTTGGTACGGGTGCCGGTGACGACGTAGCCCTTGACGCCGCCCGCGAGGGCGTTGCGCACGGCGCCGATGTCGTCGGCCGCGGAGAGGGCGAGGCCGTTGGGCCAGCCCGCGGCGCGGGTCTCGGACAGGAGGGTCAGGCCGGATCCGTCGGGCAGGTGGACGTCGGCGACGCAGATGTCACGGGGGTTGCCGATACGGGGACGGGCCTCGGCGACGGACGAGGCCTCGATGACATCGCGGACACCGAGCGCCCAGAGGTGGCGGGTGACGGTGGAGCGGACGCGCGGGTCGGCCGCCACCACCATCGCGGTCGGCTTGTTCGGGCGGTAGGCGACCAGGCTTGCGGGCTGCTCGAGGAGAACGGACACCAGGCCTCCTGGGGTGGGGGACGGCTGTGAGGTCACAGACGTCTTCGGCATCAAACCCGTAGGCCTTTAGAGAAAGATCACGATCTAGTGAGTAACAATCCGTGCAATTCGGACACGCGGTCGATCGTTCGGTGAACGAATCGGTTCGTTCGAGGGCTCGTTCGCGACTGAAAGTGGCCGTATCGACAAAGTGATGTCAAAGAGGACGTCAAAAGGCGACGCGAAGACCGTGCCGATGGGGGTGGTGTCAGCGGGACTGCGGTCCCCGCCGCTGCGGCAGCGTCACCACCGACGCGTCGCCCGGGCCGGCCGGCGGCAGGCCCGCGACCTGGGCCAGCAGATCGCACCAGGCCGTCAGGTGACCCGCCGTGTCCGGTACGCCGCCCAGGCCCTCACGAGGCGTCCAGGACGCCCGGATCTCGATCTGGGAGGCGGGCGGACGCTCGGCGAGGCCCCCGAAGTAGTGGGAGCTCGCACGCGTGACCGTGCCGCTCGGCTCACCGCACGCCAGCCCGCGCGCCTGGAGCGCACCCGTCAGCCACGACCAGCACACGTCGGGCAGCAGCGGGTCCGCCGCCATCTCCGGCTCCAGCTCCGCCCGCACCAGCGTCACCAGCCGGAACGTGCCCCGCCAGGCGTCATGACCGTCCGGGTCGTGCAGCAGCACCAGCCGGCCGTCGGCCAGATCCTGGTCGCCGTCGACGACCGCGGCCTCCAGCGCGTACGCGAAGGGCGCGAGCCGCTGCGGCGCGCGCGTCGGCTCCACCTCGATCTGCGGCCGGAGCCGGGCCGCCCTCAGTGCATCGACGGCGGCCCGGAAGAGTGGCGGAGCGTCACTGCTCGCATTCCGGTCCCCCTCCTTCGCGTCGTCCATTCCGCCAGCGCCGTCCGACAGTCGTCCCTGAGCCGCAGCCATGCGGGAAGATTAGGGGAACCATGGCTCGGCGCGGGCCAGACACCCCGGGGCCCGCCACGGGGGCCCTCGCGGATGCCGACCGGCGTGGAGAACCGCCCTTGCCACCGTGCGAGACTTTCCCCGTGAGTGCCAACGAGAGCCAGCCGCCGACCGCCACGTACGATTCCGCCTTTCTCAAGGCCTGCAGGCGCGAGCCCGTGCCGCACACCCCGGTGTGGTTCATGCGGCAGGCCGGGCGCTCACTGCCGGAGTACCGCAAGGTCCGCGAGGGCGTCGGCATGCTCGAGTCCTGCATGCGGCCCGAGCTGGTCACCGAGATCACCCTCCAGCCGGTGCGCCGGCACGACGTGGACGCGGCGATCTACTTCAGCGACATCGTCGTCCCGCTCAAGGCCATCGGCATCGACCTCGACATCAAGCCCGGCGTCGGCCCGGTCGTCGAGAAGCCGATCCGCACCCGCGCCGACCTGGCCCAGCTGCGTGACCTCACCCCCGAGGACGTCTCCTACGTCACCGAGGCGATCGGCCTGCTGACCCGCGAACTCGGCGCCACCCCGCTGATCGGTTTCGCGGGCGCGCCTTTCACCCTTGCGAGTTACCTCGTCGAGGGCGGCCCGTCGCGGACGTACGAGAACGCCAAGGCGATGATGTACGGCGACCCCGAGCTCTGGGCCGACCTGCTCGACCGTCTCGCGGAGATCACGGCCGCCTTCCTGAAGGTGCAGATCGAGGCGGGCGCCTCGGCGGTCCAGCTGTTCGACTCGTGGGCCGGCGCCCTCGCCCCGGTGGACTACCGCCGCTCGGTGATGCCCGCCTCCGCCAAGGTCTTCGACGCGGTCGCCGGGTACGGCGTGCCGCGCATCCACTTCGGTGTCGGCACCGGTGAGCTCCTCGGGCTGATGGGCGAGGCCGGCGCGGACGTCGTCGGCGTCGACTGGCGCGTCCCGCTCGACGAGGCGGTCCGCCGGGTCGGCCCCGGCAAGGCGCTCCAGGGCAACCTCGACCCGACCGTCCTGTTCGCCGGCACCGAGGCCGTCGAGGCCAAGACCCGTGAGGTGCTGGAGACGGCGAAGGACCTCGAGGGCCATGTCTTCAACCTCGGCCACGGTGTCATGCCGTCCACCGACCCGGACGCGCTGACCCGGCTCGTGGAGTACGTCCACACGCGGACCGCCCACTGACCTACCAGGTGTGCCGGGGCCGTGCCTTCCTGCCGAACAGCAGACCGCGCGGTTCCGGCGGCGCAGGCGTGCCCGCCTTGAGCGGCCAGGCGAGCAGCATGCCCGCGAGGAAGCCCACGACGTGCGCCGCATACGCCACCGTCCCGGCGTCGGAGACGCCCTCGCCGGACGAGTACACCGCCTGCAGCACGAACCAGAAGCCCAGCACCAGCCAGGCCGGCAGCCGGAGCGGCAGGAAGACCAGGAACGGCACCAGCACCCACACCCTGGCCTTCGGATACAGCACCAGATAGGCGCCGAGCACCCCGGCGATGGCCCCGGACGCGCCGATCAGAGGGTCGCCCGAGTCGTCGTTGAGCAGCGCGAAGCCGTACGACGCCGCGTAGCCGCAGACGACGTAGAACAGCGCGAACCGCACATGGCCCATGCGGTCCTCGACGTTGTTGCCGAAGATCAGCAGGAAGAGCATGTTGCCCAGCAGGTGCAGCCAGCCGCCGTGCAGGAACATCGCGGTGAACACGGATTGCACGGGTGACTTGTCGTACGCCGGCGGGCCGACCGCGCAGCCCGCGCCGCCCGGACTCACGCCACCGGTGGGGACCATCCGCGGCAGCTGATGGTGGATCAACTCCTGGGGCACGGCGGCGTAGTGATCGAGGAACGCCTGCAGATGGCAGAGCTGGGACAGACCGCTGTCGCCCGCCACGGAGCCGGCGAGGCCGGGCATGTACAGGAAGACCAGTACGTTCGCGGCGATGAGCGCGTACGTCACCACGGGGGTGCGACGCACCGGGTTCACGTCATGGACGGGGATGACCACAAGGAAGTACTGCCCCCGATGTGGTCCGCGAATCGGTGCCGTGTCTTGAACGCGGGCACGCACGCGTGCGTATGACTCCTCAACCGTCCGCGGCACGGGGAAGGCGGGTCGCGGGGTGAACGTGAGGAACAGGCGATGAACGACCGAGTTACCCCTCCGATACACGCACTGCCGGACGGCGAGGCGGAAGTGGCCGTCGTGCTGCGGCTGCCCTGGGAAGACGTGGCCCGGCTGGGCCAGGACGCGGGGCGGCTCGCCTCGCAGATGCAGCGACCCGTGACCCTCGACGAGGCGGTGAGCCACCGGCTGCGGTCGACCCGGCCCGCGGCCCACGCGAAACCGGCGGGGGAGCAGCCGCCGGCGGTGGCCGCCCCGAGCGCCTCCGTCTCGTCCCTGCCGCCCCGTCCCGCCGCCGACCAGGCCCGCCAGGCCATCGAGAGGATCAACGGCTCGGCATAACCGTCAGGAGGCCCGCACTTTCAGCGCGGCCTTGCGGGCCGCCACCAGTACCGGGTCCCACACCGGGCTGAACGGTGGGGCGTAGCCCAGGTCCAGGGCTGTCATCGCCTCCACCGTCATCCCGGCCGTCAAGGCGACCGCCGCGATGTCGACCCGCTTGGCCGCGCCCTCCCTCCCGACGATCTGCACACCGAGGAGCCGCCCCGTGCGGCGCTCGGCGAGCATCTTGACCGTCATGGGGGAGGCGCCGGGGTAGTAGCCCGCGCGGGACGTGGACTCGACGGTGACCGTCTCGAACCGGAGCCCCGCCCGGCGCGCGTCCTTCTCCCGCAGACCCGTGCGGGCGATCTCCAGGTCGCAGACCTTGCTCACGGCCGTGCCGACCACGCCCGGGAAGGTCGCGTAGCCGCCGCCCACGTTCGCGCCGATGACCTGGCCGTGCTTGTTGGCGTGGGTGCCGAGCGCGACGTGCCGTTCCTGTCCGGAGACCAGGTCCAGGACCTCCACGCAGTCGCCGCCCGCCCAGATGTTCTCGTGGCCGCGCACCCGCATGGCCAGGTCGGTCAGCAGCCCGTCGTGCTGCCCCACGGGCAGCCCCGCTGCCTTGGCCAGCGAGGTCTCAGGGCGTACGCCGATGCCCAGCACCACCACGTCCGCCGGATACTCCGCGTCCTGCGTGGCCACCGCGCGCACCCGGCCGTCGTCGCCGGTCAGGACCTTGGTGACCTCGGCGTCGTTGACCATGGTGATCCCCATGCCCTCCATCGCCTCGTGCACCAGGCGGCCCATGTCCGCGTCGAGCGTGGACATCGGCTCGCTGCCGCGGTTGACGACGGTCACCTCGTAGCCGCGGTTGATGAGGGCCTCGGCCATCTCGACCCCGATGTACCCGGCGCCGACCACCACCGCGTCGCGGCCACGCGTGCGTGCCAGCGTGTCCAGCAGGGCCTGGCCGTCGTCCAGGGTCTGCACACCGTGGACGCCCGGTGCGTCGGCCCCCGGCATCTGGGGGCGGATGGGGCGGGCGCCGGTCGCGATCACGAGTTTGTCGTACGACGTCCAGGACTCGGCCCCCGAATCGAGGTCACGCGCGCGTACCCGCTGCCCGGCCACGTCGATCTCCGTGACCTCCGTGCGCATGCGCAGATCGATGTCACGGGCCCGGTGCTCCTCGGGCGTACGCGCGATCAGCTGATCGCGCTCCTCGACGTCGCCGCCCACCCAGTACGGGATGCCGCAGGCCGAGTACGAGGTGAAGTGGCCCCGCTCGAACGCCACGATCTCCAGTTCCCCGGGCCCCTTCAGCCGACGCGCCTGCGACGCCGCGGACATTCCCGCGGCGTCACCGCCGATCACGACCAGCCGTTCGCTCGCAGCGCTCATGTTCATGCGAACACGCTACGTGGGCAGGGCATTTCAGTCCTGCTCGCCCTGCTGCTCGGTGCGTCCGGGCTGCGGTGCCGGGCGGGCCGTCGGCAGGGGACCCAGGGTGCTCAACGCGCCCGCCGGGGTCGGGCGGCGGGGCAGCCGGGGGCGTACCCAGCGCAGCCAGATCAGGAGGATCAGGGCCAGTACCGCGGCGAAGGGCAGCACCGCGGCCACGGCGACCACGATCCAGCGCAGCATCGACACGAACGCGCCCCAGCCGCCCGCCAGCGCGTCCAGGACCCCCGGGTCGTCGTCCTCGGTGGCCTTCACGACCGGCTTCTCGGACAGGGACAGGGTGATCGTGGCCAGGCTCGTGCGGTCCTTCAGGGACGCCTGCCGGGCGAGCAGCGCCTCCAGGTCGGCCTGACGGGTGCTCAGCTCGCCCTCCAGGGTGACCACATCGCTGAGCTTGGTGGCCTGGTCCATCAGCTCCCGGATCCGGGCCACGCTCGCGCGCTGCGTCTTGATGCGGCTCTCCACGTCGACGACCTGGTCGGTGACGTCCTGCGCCTTCGCCTTGCGCTCCATCAGCTTGCCCGAGCCCTCCAGCTCGGCCAGGACCTCCTCGTACCGGTCGGCGGGCACCCGCAGGGTCACCTGCGTCTCCTCGGTGCCCTCCTCGTCGCGGAAGGTGGCCTCCTTGCCGACGTAGCCGCCCGCGTTCACGGTGGCCGTACGGGCCGCTTCCAGCGCCTTCGGTACGTTCTTGACCTGCACGGTCAGTTCGGCGGTACGGATGATGTGGCTCGTCGGGAGCTCGGGCGCGGTAGGGGCCTGCTTGCCGCCGCCGGCCGCGTCGTCGGCGGCGGCGCCCGGCGCGGCCTCCTTGGCCTGCGACTGGCCAACGTCGGAGTCACCCGAGGCGCCGCCGGAATCGTCCCCCGAGCCGCTGCAGCCGGTCAGGGCGAGAGCCGCGGCGAGCAGGAGCCCGGCCAGGGCCTGGACCGGTCGTACGGAACTTCGTGCGCGCATGGGCCTACCCCCGAGGGTCGTGACGAACTGACGCTCCTTCGACGCCGGGACGCACCGGAACGTTGGAGCGCTACGGTCCCGATGCGGTCACGGTCAGGACTCGGACGGGGCATACGGCCCCGGCGGGGCTCGCGGGGGCGTCTGAGAGGGTGGAGCCATGAGCGGATCAGGTACGCCGGAGCACGTCGTCGTCATCGGAGCCGGGATCGCGGGCCTCGCCGCCGCGCACCGGCTGCTGCAGCGCGGGGCACGGGTCACCGTCCTGGAGGCGACCGGCCGCGTCGGCGGCAAGCTGCTGCCCGGCGAGATCGCCGGCGCGCGCGTGGACCTCGGGGCCGAGTCGATGCTGGCGCGCAGACCGGAAGCGCTCGCGCTCGCCCGCGAGGTCGGCCTCGACAGCCGCCTGCGGCCACCCGCCACCGCGACCGCCTCGATCTGGACCCGCGGCGCCCTGCGCCCCATGCCCAGGGGCCATGTGATGGGCGTCCCCGGCACCGCGGCCGCCCTCTCCGGCGTCCTGTCCGACGAGGGCCTCGCCCGCATCGAGCGCGACGCCGACCTGCCGCCCACGGAGATCGGCGACGACGTGGCGGTGGGCGCGTACGTGGCGGAGCGCCTCGGCCGCGAGGTCGTCGACCGGCTCATCGAGCCGATGCTCGGCGGCGTGTACGCGGGGGACGCCTACCGCATCTCGATGCGCTCGGCGATCCCGCAGCTCTTCCAGGCCGCCAAGAGCCACACCTCGCTGACGGAAGCGGTCCGCGAGATCCAGGCGAAGGCCACCGCCAACCAGCAGACCGGGCCCGTGTTCATGGGCATCGAGGGCGGCGTGGGCAGTCTGCCGCTCGCCGTCGCCGAGTCCGTACGCGCGCGTGGGGGCGAGATCCTCACCGGCACGCCCGTGACCGGGCTGCGCCGCGAAGCAGCCGAGGGCTGGCGGGTCGTCGCCGGCGACCGGGTCCTGCACGCCGACTCCGTGGTCGTCGCCGTCCCCGCTCCGGCCGCAGCGAGCCTCCTGCGCGCCGAAGCCCCCGAGGCCGCCGCCGAACTGGCCACCGTGGAGTACGCCTCCATGGCCCTGATCACCCTCGCCTACCGCCGCGCCGACACCGCCCTCCCCGCGGGCAGCGGCTTCCTCGTGCCGCCGGTCGACGGCCGCACCATCAAGGCGTCCACGTTCGCCTCCCAGAAGTGGGACTGGATCGCCGACGAGAACCCCGACGTCGTCGTCCTGCGCACCTCCGTCGGCCGCTACGGCGAGACGGCGGTCCTGGAGCGCGAGGACGCCGAGCTCGTGGACGTCTCCCGGCACGACCTCAGGACCGCCACCGACCTCGACGCCACGCCTCTCGAAACCCGCGTCACCCGCTGGACCGACGGCCTGCCCCAGTACCCCGTCGGCCACCACGCGCGCGTGGCCCGCATCCGCGAACACGTGGCCAAGCTCCCGGGCCTCGCCGTCTGCGGAGCGCAGTACGACGGCGTCGGCATCCCGGCGTGCGTCGCGAGCGCGTACGCGGCCGTGGACCAGGTGTACGGCGACGACCGCGGTGTGCAGGAGCTCACCGCCAACCCGGTGCAGAGTCTGCACGGAGGAGCAGGAGAATAAGGACCATGAGCAACGACGCCCCCACCCCCGAGGCCGGCCGGATCCCGAACAAGGGCAAGCTGGCCAAGGACCTCAACGAGGTCATCCGCTACACGCTCTGGTCCGTCTTCAAGCTGAAGGACGTGCTCCCCGAGGACCGCGCGGGCTACGCCGACGAGGTCCAGGAGCTGTTCGACCAGCTCGCCGCCAAGGACGTCACCGTCCGCGGCACCTACGACGTGTCCGGGCTGCGCGCCGACGCCGACCTCATGATCTGGTGGCACGCGGAGACCAGCGACCAGCTCCAGGAGGCGTACAACCTCTTCCGCCGCACCAGGCTGGGCCGCGCCCTGGAGCCGGTCTGGTCGAACATGGCGCTGCACCGCCCCGCCGAGTTCAACCGCTCGCACATCCCGGCGTTCCTCGCCGACGAGACGCCGCGCAACTACGTCAGCGTCTACCCCTTCGTGCGGTCCTACGACTGGTACCTGCTGCCCGACGAGGACCGCCGCCGCATGCTCGCCGACCACGGCAAGATGGCCCGCGGCTACCCGGACGTCCGCGCCAACACGGTCGCCTCGTTCTCGCTCGGCGACTACGAGTGGATGCTGGCCTTCGAGGCCGACGAGCTCTACCGCATCGTCGACCTCATGCGCCACCTGCGCGCTTCCGAGGCCCGCATGCACGTCCGTGAGGAGGTCCCGTTCTACACGGGCCGCCGCAAGGACATCGCGGAGCTGGTCGCGGGCCTCGCCTGATCAGGCCGCGGGCCGGGTGGCCGGCTTCTTCCGGGACTGCTCGCGCGGCTTGGGCTCCGGGTGCGGTGCGCAGGCCGCGCGCCGCACCGGGAGGCTGCCCTCCAGCAGGTACGCGTCCACGTGCCCGTTCACACACGCGTTAGGGCCGCCGGCGATGCCGTGCGTGCCCGCGTCCCGCTCGGTCACCAGCACTGAGCCCCACAGCCGCCGGTGCATCTCCAGGGCGCCGTCGTACGGCGTCGCCGCGTCCCGCTCGGCCGCCAGGATCAGCGTCGGCGGCAGCTCACCGGGACCGGTCCGCACATCCACCGGCTCCTGGCGCGGCGCCGACCAGTACGCGCAGGGCAGGTTCATCCAGACGTTGTCCCACGTCTCGAACGGCGCCACCCGCGCCAGCCGTGTGTTGTCCCGGTCCCACACCTTCCACTCCGTCGGCCAGGACGCGTCGTTGCACTCGACGGCCGTGTAGACCGCGTTGCCGTTCTCCGCCTCCTTCGCCGCCTCCGGATGCGGCCCCGCCTGAAGGATCAGCTGCTTCGGGTCGCCCTTCAGATACGACGAGAGCGCCTCCGCCCGGTGCGGCCAGTAGTCGTCGTAGTACCCGGCCGACAGGAACGCCCCCTGCAACTGCCCGGGCCCGACCTTGCCGCCCGCCGGCTCCGCCGCCAGCTGCGCCGCCGCCTTGTCGTAGCTGCGCTGCACCCGGTCCGCCGTGTCGCCGAGCCCGTACACCTTGTCGTGCTTGGCGATCCAGTCCCGGAAGTCCGCCCAGCGGCCCTCGAACGCGGCCGACTGGTCGAGGTTGTTGCGGTACCAGACCTGCGTCGGATCCGGGTTCACCGCCGAGTCGAACACCATCCGCCGTACGTGCGAGGGGAACAGCGTCGCGTACAGCGCCCCGAAGTAGGTGCCGTACGACGCCCCCATGAACGTCAGCTTCTCCTCGCCCAGCGCGGCCCGCAGGACGTCGAGGTCACGGGCGTTGTTGAGCGAGGTGTAGTGCCGCAGAATGCCGCCCGCCCGCTTGGCGCAGCCGCGCGCGTACGCCTTCGCCTGCGCGATGCGCTCCCGCTTGTACGACTCCGAGGGGTACGTCGGTGCCAGGGTGGGCGCCTTGAAGAAGTGCCGGGGGTCCTGGCAGGACAGGGGCGCCGAACGGCCCACCCCACGCGGGGCGTAGCCGACGAGGTCGTACGCGGCCGCGAGCCGCTTCCACTCGGGCACCACGCCGATCAGCGGGAAGTACATGCCGGAGGCGCCCGGACCGCCCGGGTTGAAGACCAGGGCGCCCTGCCGGGGCACCTTGCGCTTGCTGTTGTGCGGGTCCTTGTGGGTGGCCCGCACGCGGCTGACGGTGAGCTTGATCTGCTTCCCGTCGGGGCGTGCGTAGTCGAGCGGGACGGACACCGTGCCGCACTGGACGTTGCCCGGCAGGTCCTCCACCTCGGCGCACCTGCCGAAGGCGATGCCCTCGGCCTCGGCGCGCGCGGCGGCCGTCGCGGTGCCGCGCACCTCGGCCGCGACGGGAGCACCCGACGCGCCGGACGTGCTGCCGGCCGGGGCGGCCGCGAGAGTGGTCAGGAGCAAGGTCCCGGCGGCCGAGTAGAGGGCGGGGGCTCTCATGGCGTATCCCTTCAGTGCACGGCAGCAACAAAAGGGATGTTTCGTTCGGTTGTCGGCGAAGGCAAGCACCACCCGGCCGGTGTCGGCGCCAATGCCCCCTATGCGCCCCTGGAGTGCCCGGCGCGCCAGTGCTCGCGGTCGGCGAAGGCCGCGCGCAGGTCCGGTTCGCCGACCGCGCTGACGCCTCGTACGGCGACCGTGGTGAGGTACGTACGGTCGTCGCCGCCGGCGGCACGCCGGGGCAGGGCGCCGAGGAGCCGCTGGCCCGCCGGGGAGGCCCAGCGCGAGTACGGGTGCACCTCGACACGGGCGATGGCCAGGCAGCTCAGGGTCAGTGCGAGGGGGAGCGCGAACCAGAGGGCGATCAGATGGCGCGGTACGTCCGACGGGGCGGGCGTCAGCAGCGCGGTCGCGCCCAGCGCGAGGACGACGACCGCGGCGATCCGCACCTGGCGGACCGCGGCCGCGACCGTCGTGCGCGCCCCGTCGGGCACGGCGAGGCCGGCGCGGACGAGACGGTCGGCGAGACCGCGTACCGGGGCCGCGGTGGCGGCGGCGTCCCGGACCGGGGCGATACGGGACTGCCCCTGCGGCCCGATCGCCCCTATGACGGAGCGTTCGATCTCGTCCCGGCCGCGCGGATCGACGACCGTCGCCCAGCCCGTGTGCGCGAGCAGCAGCCGGCGCTGGCGGGCCATGGAGACGAGGGTGAGGTCGGCGACCCGGCGTGGGCCGCCGGACAGGAACGCCGCCTCGTACAGCGTGAGGTCGTGTCCGTGACCCGCGTCCGCGTCGTCGGCCGCGGCGTGCACGGCGGCCAGGCACAACCGGGTGCACGCGGTTCCGGCGGCGGCCCAGGCCAGCAGCAGGAGAAGGACCCAGAACATGACGCTGTTCTATGCGAGATGGTCTGGACTGCGCCATGCCTTGTTCACAATCCGGACAAGTGTTTGCCGGTATGTGACGTTCCGATTAGGGCTCGCGCGGAGGTGGGCTGGTGGCGGGCGGGGGCAGCGAGTAGCTCGGGGTCACCGGGGCGGCCGGGGTCGGGGCCGCGGTGAAGGCGGGTGGGGCCGGGGAGTTGGTGAGTGGGGGTGTGCTGCCGGCGGCCATGTCCTGGGCCAGGGCGTCGAAGTCGACGTAGCCCGTGGCCTCCAGGATCTTGATGTGGTCCAGGACGGTGGTGTTGGCGTCGTCGGCGAGGTTGCGGACCAGGGAGTTGCGGGTGCTCGCGCGGACCTGGGCGACGACGGAGAAGACCTTCCCGTGCGCCAGACGCAGGATGTTGGCGAAATCACGGTCGTACTCGACGCCTTGGGCCGCGTTCAGGGTGGCGAGCCACCCCTTCTGCTGGTCGTTCGGCTCGTCGGGAAGCGCCAGGCCCAGCTGCGAGGCGACATCACGGACCCGCTGGTCCAGGAAGGTGTGCCCCTCGACGAGGTGCTGTCCGGCCGTCCGTACGGCCTGGGTCGTGCCCTTCTGCTGCGCCTGCTGGCCGGCGGGCAGCTCCCACAGCCCGGCCAGCCGGACCTTCGTGACGAACTCCCGGTCGAGAGCGGACAGCGGTCCGTACTGCGTCGACACGCTCTCGGCGTTGAGTACGTCGGCTGCGGTTCCCGACCGGTCGGCGTACGACCAGATCGGGAAGATCAGCGCCACCAGGGTCGCTGTCAGACCGGTGATGATGAGCCCCGTGCCGCTGAGAATTCCTCGGCCTTTGACGGGGGGTCGCGGTCGCATGGTGCCTCCTGTCACGGCACCGCACGTTGGTGGGATTTCGAGTGCGGGATTGGCATGTTACTGCGCGGTCCGCACCAACTGCCGTACAGGAGCGAATGGTTGCATCCCGGACACCGGGGGCGAATGGTGAAGGGAGAGATGGGGGTATATGGCAGCAAAGAGGGGCTAACCGAGTGTGTGGGAGATGTGTCGAAGCGCGGGTGTTAGTCCCGGCACACTCGGCCGCGGTGTCGGCGCCGACGGCGGCCGGTCACCGTCGCAGCAGCACCCGCCGCGTCGCCCGTGCCAGCCGTACGGTGGGCCGGTGGGACCGCGGCCGCGTGCCCGACCGCTCCAGCCACCACTCCCGCAGCCCGGCCCGGGCGTGCGGGTCCTCCGGCAGGCCGGAGTCGAGGAGGTACCCGGCGAAGTCCAGCGCGTCCCGCCGGTAGCCGGCGCCCATCGGGTGCCCGTGGGCGTACCCGAGGAACGCCGCGCGGTACCCCGCCCCGAGAATCACCGGCAGCTCGGGCGCGACCTTCGCCACGACGTCCGCCCGCTTCCCGGCGAGCGCCCGCGCCTGCACCCCGACCCGCACCCGGTCGAACCCCTCGGGCACCGGCGTCCCGGCGACGAGCGCGGAGAGCAGAGCGGTCTGGGCGAGGGCGAGGCGCTGACGGGCGGGGGCGGTGGCGGAGACGGCGGCAGCCGTGTCGAGGGGGGTGTCGGCAGCGGTGTCGGGGCCTGTCTTCGTGGCCCGCCCCGCGGCGACTGTCACCGACTCCCCGCCGCTCTCCTCCGAGCTCCCCCCGGCCTGCTCGCGCCCCTTCTCCAGGGCGCCCCGGATCGCCGTCAGTTCCCCCTCCAGCTCGCTCGGCTCGGGGAAGTTCTCGTCCCGTTCCAGCAGGACCCCCGGCGGGGAGACGCGGGAGGCGAGGTCGGTGAGGATGTCGAGGACCGGGCGGGGGACGGGGTGGGCGTGGCTGTCGTGCCAGACGCCGTCGCGTTCGAAGCCGCCCGCCACGTGGACGTAGGCGATGGCCTCCAGGGGGAGGTCGGCGAGGGCCTCGGCGGGGTCCTCGCCGCGGTTGACGTGGTTGGTGTGGAGGTTCGCGACGTCGATCAGCAGCCGTACGCCTGTGCGGTCGGCCAGCTCGTACAGGAACTGCCCCTCCGTCATCTCCTCGCCCGGCCAGGAGATCAGCGCGGCGATGTTCTCGACGGCGAGCGGCACCGGCAGCGCTGCCTGAACGATACGGACGTTCTCGCACAGCACGTCGAGCGCGTCGCGGGTGCGGGGCACCGGCAGCAGGTGGCCCGCCTCCAGGCGCGGTGAGGCCGTCAGGGGTCCGCCCGCCCGGACGAACGCGATGTGCTCGGTGACCAGCGGTGAGCCAAGGGCCGTGGCACGCTCGGCGAGGGCCGTCAGCCGGTCCTCGTCGGGCCGGTCCGCGCCGCCGAGCCCGAGGGAGACGCCGTGCGGGACGACGGTCACCCCGCGCTCACGCAGCCGCAGCAGCGATTCGGGGAGGTGCCCGGGGCAGACGTTCTCCGCCACGGCCTCGACCCAGTCGATCCCCGGCATGCGCTCCACGGCGTCCGCGATCTCCGGCCGCCATCCGATTCCCGTACCCAGTCGCTCCATCGTCCCCGTCCCCTCCTCCGGCCGACTCTCCGCTCCACCTGGATCCGCTGTGTCGTCCCCTTCGACGGCTCGTTGTTTCCGGCGTGACGGGGGTATGGCCCCGGTGTCCGGCCCCGAATCCCCTCACCCGGTCGTTCAGAGGAACATTTGAGGTTCCGGCCACCCGTGCCAGGAGGTACGCAACGCGGCGGCGGCCCGTTCAAACGGGCGGCCCGCTCACCCACTCCGGTGACCGCCCCAGCAACCGGAGCGTCTCCTCCAGCGGCCCGGCGCCCGGCGGCACGTCCAGCGTCGCGGCGAACGCGAACCCCGGACCCCGCCCCTCCGGATCGGCCGGGACGAACCGGGCCACGGCCAGGGCCGCCGTCAGGACCTCGTCGGGCAGCTCGAGACCGACACCCAGCGTGGCGGCCACATCCCAGGCGTGCACCACGTAGTCGATGAAGTGGAAGCCGATCGCGAGCCGCCCGGGGAACGTCCCGCCCAGCTCGGGAAGAGTGAACTCCCGCTCCACGGCGCCCGGTTCGGCGAACGCCCCGAGGAGATCCGTCGCGGCAGCCCGGTGCACCTTGGCCGGCTCGCGCATGTCCGCCGGCTCCGTCCAGTACGCCGGATCGCCGCCCGCACCCCGCGCGGCGGCCGCGAACCCGCGGTGCTGCGCGGCCATGTGTGCCACCAGCCGCCGCAGCGTCCACCCGGCGCAGGGACTGTCCCGCTCCCAGTCCCCGTCCTGCGCGAGCTCCACCACCCGCAGGGCCTCGTGCACGGCGATCCGGTCGAGTTCCACGACGTCCATCGATGCTCCTCGGTGGTCAGGTCCGGGGCGTAGGCCCGCAGGGGGCCAACAGTAAAAGTAACCGAACGATCGTGCTACTTGTTTTCGATGGGTCGATGCCGAGTGGCGTGTAACCAACGCCCCCTGCCCTCAGCCCGCTTGGGGTACCCAAGCGACGTCCACCGCCACCGCCCGCAGCCGCGCCGCGATTCCCACCCGCGCCCGTCGGTAGGCGACGTTCTCCCCGTGCAGCACGGACAGCGCGTTCGCCGACTCCATGAGGGCGATCAGCTCGAAGGCGAGCTGCCCGGCATCGGTGTCGGCACGCAGCTCGCCCGCCGCCCGAGCCTCCTCGACGCGGCCCTCCACATGAGCGCCCCAGTCCCGCTGGGCCCGGACCAGGGCATCGTGCACGGCCCCCTCCCGGGCGTCGAACTCGGCCATCACGCCGTAGAAGAAGCAGCCGCCGGGAAAGACCCGCCCCTCCGAGTACTCCAGCCACGCCTCGCACAGCCGCCACACCCGCCCGATCCCCGCCGGGGCCTTCGCAGCGGGCTCCACGACCTCCGCGACGAACACCCGCGAGGCCTCCCGCACCGTGGCCAGCTGCAGCTCCTGCTTGGAGCCGAACAGGGCGAACACCCCGCTCTTGCTCAACTGCAGATCGGTCGCGAGCCGTCCCACCGACAGCGCCTCGAGACCCTCCACGGAGGCGATGTCGACGGTGCGGCGCAGCACCGACTGCCGGGTGCGGTTGCCCCGTTCGACCCTGCCGTCGAGCCGCGTCACCGCAGCGCCGGATGGTCGGCGACGACCGTGCACGAGCCCGGGGCGATCTCGGTGAACCCGGCGTCCCGCACCAACGGCAGGCCGCTGTCGACGAGTTCACGCCACCGGTCCCGTCCGGGGGTCCGCACGGCGACCGGGAACCCGGCGTCCCGCCAACCGGCCCGCTCCTCCTCCGACAGCTCCCACCAGGCGAGTTGAGCCCCGTGCCCGGCCTGAGCCATCGCCTTCCCGGCCGACATGTCGACGTCCGGGCTCATCCACAGCACGGGGACACCGGGATCGGCGTCCACCGGCGGCTCGGGGTCGTCGAGGTCGGTGCCGGACACCTGGAGCTTGGCCAACTCCTTGGGCCACCCGTCCAACGGCACCGGCGGAAACACCCGCACCTCCGCGGACTTCCCGGTCACCGTGATCCCGGGCAGCGCCTCGGCCTTCCGCCACTCACCCCCACGGGCCCGCCGCACGACCTTCCGGATACGCGCGTCCTGCCAGTCCCGCATGACTTGGGCCCACTGGCCGTCCCCGAGGGAGCGTTCATCGCTGAGCATGACGAGAACGGCACGTGCGGCGGTCTCGAGGGCGTCGGTACGGGCAGGGGGAGAGGCGCGCTCGATCCGTACCACCAGCGGCAGCACGTACTGCGGCGCCTGATCACGGGCAGTGGCCGAGTGCTGGAAAGGACTATCGCTGGGCGGCGTCGAATCAAGGCTCACACCAGCCAACCTTAAGGGGCGCGGGGCTGTGTCGATTTGCGGCTGCCGCCGCGTGGGCGCGACCAGCCACAAACAACCCTTGGCCGCCACACGACATCATGACCACCATGGAACGCGATCTACAGCTGGACAACGTGGGCCGCCGCTACGGCCTTCGCGGCCCCTGGGTCTTACGAGGCATCCACCTCACCCTCGCCCCCGGCACCCTCACCCGCATAGAAGGCCCGAACGGTACCGGCAAATCCACGCTCCTCCGCGTACTCGCCCGCCTCGACGCCCCCTCGGAGGGCCGCATCACAGGCCGCCCCCGCACCGCCTACGTCCCCGAACGCTTCCCGTCGGCCCTCCCCTTCACCGCCCTCGGCTACCTGACGCACCTGGCCACGATCCACGGCCTCACCCGAGCCTCGGCGGAGCGAGCCGCGGCCGACACCCTGGAGCGTTTCGGCGCCACCCCCTACGCCCGCACTCCCATGGCCCAGCTCTCCAAGGGCAGCAGCCAGAAGGTCGCCGTCGCCCAGGCCCTCCTCGCCGAACCGGAGTTGCTCGTCCTGGACGAGGCATGGACCGGCCTCGACGCGGACGCCCGGGCGGAACTGGAGCGCGCGGTCGCCGAGCGCACCGCGGCGGGCGGGGCGGTGGTGTTCGTCGACCACGACCCGGGCCGGCTGGCGGGGGTGCCCGACGCGACGTACGCCGTGCACGGGGGCGGCCTCCACCGTCGTACGGCACAAGACACCGCACCCACCGGCCCGCAGGTGACCGTCGTGGCCCAGGGCCCGGCCGGCGGCCGGCTGCCCGCGGACGCGCTCCGGACCGTCGCCACCGCCCAGGAGACGGAACCGGGCACCTACCGGCTCGCCGTCCCCGCGTCCCACTCGGACGTGCTGCTCCGCACCCTGCTGGCGGCCCGACCGCCGTGGCACGTGGTGAGCGTGAGCCACGAGACACAGGAAGGCGGCCGATGACCGCTCTGCTCCGCTACCAGGCCGCCCTGCTCGTACGCTCCCAGCGCTGGCTGCCGCCGTTCATCCTGTACGTCGCGTTCCTGGGCATCGGCGTGCAGAGCGGCCAGCCGATCCTCGACTCGCTCGGGTACGCGGCCGCCGCGCTGCTGCCCGTCGCGGCCTGGCTGGTGCGGATCTGCGTGTCCAACGAGCCGCCCGCGGCCCGCGCCTGTGTGTCCGCGGCGGTCGGACCCGCGCGGGCGCACCTCGCCTCCCTGCTGGTGGCACTCGCCGCCGCGGCGGCGCTCGGGGCGGTGGCGACTCTCGTCGTGACGCTGATCAGCGATCCGGTGAGCGCCGACCACCAGATGCCGGTGCCACGATGGGCTGCCGGTGCGGCCGGGCTGATCGCCGCCCTCGCCTGCGCCCTGCTCGGCACGGCCGTCGGCGCGCTCACCACCTGGCCGCTGCTGCGCTCGCCGGGGCGGGCGGTCCCCACGATGCTGCTCGCGGCCCTGCTGACGATGGTGACGACCGGTTCCCCGGCCCAGGCGGCGGTCCAGGGCCTGGTCACCGGCTCCCGTGAGGGCACGGTCCCACTGCCGCTGCTGCCCCTGGCCGCGGCCGCCCTGCTCACCGCGGGCGCGACCGCCGTGGCCTGCGTGCTGACGTCCCGCCGCTCACCCTGAACAGGCGGTCCGCTGGGCTTCCTGCCACTCGCACACCGGGCACATCGTGATCCCCTTGTACGACTCCGGGTGCTCCGTCGGCTTCCGGCACAGCACGCACTCCGCGTACGGCGGACCGTCGGCGACGGGTGGCTTCGGCGCCGCGCTGATCGTGCAGTAGTCCTCGCTCATACCCCCAGCGTAGGACGGTCAGTGCCGACCGCCGCCCGCCCCGATCAACTCGGACACCTTCACGAACCGGTACCCCTTGGCCCGCAGCTCCGGCACGATCGTCCGGACGGCCCGCTCGGTCGTCGGGGCGGCGCTGCGGGTGCAGTGCATGACGACCACGGAACCGGGCCGGACCCCGTCCAGCACCTGCCGGGCCACGGCGTCCGCGTCCGTCGCGAAGGCGTCCCCGCTGACCACGTCCCACTGCACGACGGTGACACCGGCCGGGGTGAGCGCCTTGAGGGCCTCGCGGTCGTAGCAGCCGCCGGGGAAGCGGAAGTAGGGCCGCGCGTCCGGGACGCCCGCCTTCCGGAAGGCGGTGTACGCGTGCTCGACGTCGGCCCGCATGCGGTCCCGCGGGACCGTCGGCAGCCCGTAGCAGTCGCCGGTGAAGGCGTAGTGGCTGTACGAGTGGTTCGCCACCTCGAAGAGCGGGTCCCGTCCGATCGACCGCGCCTGCGTCGGGTACTCCTCGGCCCACCGCCCCGTCATGAACACGGTGGCCGGCACCTTCAGCGCCCGCAGGGCCGCGATGAGCCGCGGATTGTCGAAGTGCTCGCCGGCCGCGGCCCGGGGCCCCTGGTCCGCGGTCATGTCGGCGTCGAAGGTGAGCGCGACCGTCCTGCCGTGCGTGCGGGGGCCGTTCTTGAAAACGGTCGTGAGCCCGGCGGGGCCCGGGGCGAGGGTCGGGGGCCGGGAGGGCGCGGCGGGGGCGGAGGGGGCCGGACGGGTGGCGCGGGGTGCCTCGGGGGCGGCGGTGCAGGCGGTGAGGGCGGCGCCGAGTGCGCAGACGGCAGCTACTTGTCGTACTCGAATGATCACCGTATGAACATAACGGGATGAATCGGGCACATCCCGGATTGCTGACGCTCACGCGCCGGGAGGCGGGGCCCGCCTCCCGGCACGGGGTCCTACCTGCGCCAGGGCCCCGTCACCGCGAACGTCGTCCCGGGCGTGTAGCAGTTGACGTACATCGTGTCGCCGTCGGGGGAGAAGGTGACCCCCGCGAACTCGCCCCACTCCGGTGCCTCGGGCGTCCCGATGTTCTGGGCGTTGCGGGCCATCGCGTACACCTCGCCCCGGCGCGTGACGCCGTACACGTGCTGTGCGCCGTTGCCGTCCTCGCAGACCATCAGGCCGCCGCTGGGGGCGAGGCAGATGTTGTCGGGGGACTCGCCGGGCAGCTGGACGTCGGTGTCCGGGCCGAAGACGATCACCAGGGTCAGACGGCGCGACGACGGGTCGTAGCGCCAGATCTGGCCGAAGTGGTCCGCGGCCGAGCCCTCCGCGCTGTGGGCGAAGGACGACACGAAGTACACGCACCGGCCGCCCCAGTAGCAGCCCTCCAGCTTCTGCGCGTGCGTGATGCCCTTCGGGCCGAAGTCCTGGAGGCGGATGGGGGTCTGGGTGGCCAGCGGGTCCGGTACGTCGACCCACTCGACGCCCTCGAAGCACGCGCCCGTCTCCTGGATCGAGGACAGGTCCGGTACGCCGGGCACGCGCATCGCCTGGAGCTTTCCGCCCGCGCGCAGCGAACCCAGACCGCCCAGCGGCTTGTTCGGCAGGAAGCGGTAGAAGAGGCCGAACGGCTTGAGGAAGGCGTCCTCGGTCTCGTAGACGATGCCGCGCTGGGGGTCGACGGCGATCGCCTCGTGCTGGAAGCGGCCCATCGCGGTCAGCGGGACCGCTCCGGAGCGGCGCGGGTCGGCGCCGTCGACCTCGAAGATGAAGCCGTGGTCCTTGGTGTAGCCGTTGGTGCCGGCCTTGTCCTCGGTCTCCTCGCAGGTCAGCCAGGTGCCCCAAGGGGTGGGCCCGCCCGCGCAGTTGACGGCGGTGCCGGCGATGGCGACCCGCTCGGACAGGACCTTGTTGCGGCCGTCGAGCGTGAGGGCCGTACAGCCGCCCTTGCCCATCGGGTCGTAGGTGAGGCCGTCGATCGTCGGGACGGGGATTCTGCCGGTGACGCGGTTCTCGTGGTTGCGGACCAGATGGACGCGGCCGTGTCTGCCGGCGAAGGCGGACATGCCGTCGTGGTTGGAGGGGACCTGGCCCTCACCGGAGCGGAGCTGGTCGCCCTCACGGGAGAGGACCCGGTAGCGGAAACCTTCCGGCAGATCGAGCAGGCCGTTCGGGTCGGGGACGAGCGGGCCGTAGCCGGTGTGGCCGAGGTTCTGAGCGGCGGCGGTGCCCGTGAAGAGTTCGGAGAGGGCGCCGGTGAAGGCGATTCCCGCCCCCAAGGCGCCGGAGCGGACGAGCACCTGACGTCGTGTTGCGGACATGGAGCAGCAACCTTCCTGCTGGCGGACAGGATGTGACGCCGCTGTGTCTATCACCTGGCGCGGGCTGCGGGAACCACGCGCGTAGAGGTGTCACCTGTCGGTGGGGTGCTCCTGGGCCCTCTCCAGGAAGCGCAGCAGCTCCACCGGGAAGGGGAGGACCAGGGTGGAGTTCTTCTCGGCGGCCACCGCCACCACCGTCTGGAGCAACCGCAGCTGGAGCGCGGCCGGCTGCTCGGACATCTCCTTCGCGGCCTCGGCGAGTTTCTTCGACGCCTGGAGTTCGGCGTCCGCGTTGATGATCCGGGCGCGGCGCTCGCGGTCGGCCTCCGCCTGCCGGGCCATGGAGCGCTTCATCGCGTCCGGCAGCGACACGTCCTTGATCTCCACGCGGTCGACCTGCACACCCCAGCCGACGGCCGGGCTGTCGATCATCAGTTCCAGGCCCTCGTTGAGCTTCTCGCGGTTGGAGAGCAGGTCGTCCAGTTCGCTCTTGCCGATGATCGAGCGCAGGGACGTCTGCGCCATCTGGGAGACCGCGAACTTGTAGTCCTCGACCTTCACGAGCGCGCTCGCCGCGTCGACCACCCGGAAGTAGACGACCGCGTCCACCCGCACCGTCACGTTGTCCCGGGTGATGCCCTCCTGGGCCGGGACCGGCAGCGTGACGATCTGCATGTTGACCTTGTGCATCCGGTCCACGAACGGGACCACCATCGTGAACCCGGGCGCCCGCACGCCGTCCGCCAGCCGCCCGAGCCGGAAGACCACCCCGCGCTCGTACTGCTTGACGACCCGCGCCCCGGCGGCGACATAGACCACGCCGGCGGAACCGGCTGCCACGGCCACGGTCAGGAGCTCCTGGAGCATGGCGACCCCCTCACTGAGAGGCCTGTTTGTCCGCTCCTGCAACGATATGCCCGGTGCCTGGTCCGAGGCTACGGACCAGGCACCGGGGTGGATCGCGTGCCGCGTCCTACTGCGCGGTGACCCGCACCGGCTCCGTGCCGACCGCGCTGTGCCGCTCGGCCCAGTTCTCCAGGGCCGTACGGCAGGCGTGATCCAGGTGGTGCAGACCGGACAGGTCCAGCTCCACCGGGCGGTCCTGCGGCAGGGACTCCAGGCTGTCGAGGATCTTCGGCAGCCGCAGGAAGGTCGCGTTGCCCGACAGATACGCCTGGACGGGGCCGGCGCCCTTGTCCACGACCTCCAGCTTCAGGTGCGAGGCCTCCCAGGCGGTCTTGGCGACGGCCAGCGCGAGGCCGATGAGGACGCCCTCGAACATGCTGACCGCGACGATCGACACGGCCGTGACCACCAGGATCAGCGCCTCACCGCGGTGCTCGCGCCACAGCGACACGATCTCCCGTACGGGGATCAGCTTGGCTCCGGAGTAGACCAGGATGCCCGCGAGCGCCGGGATCGGGATGTAGGCGAGGGCACCCGGCAACAGCGCCGCGAACAGCAGCAGCCAGACGCCGTGCATCACCCGGGACGCCTTGGTCTTCGCGCCCGCCTGGACGTTCGCCGCACTGCGCACGATCACCGCGGTCATCGGCAGCGCGCCGAGGACACCGCAGAGCGCGTTGCCCGCGCCCTGCGCGACCAGTTCCTTGTCGTACGCGGTGCGCGGCCCGTCGTGCATCCGGTCCACGGCCGCCGCGCTGAACAGCGACTCGGCGGACGCGATCAAGGTGAACGCGACGATCGTGGCGAGCACACCGATGTTCGCGAGCTCACCGAAGGCGGTGAAGGACGGCGGCTGGATGGAGCCCAGCAGCCCCTGCACCTCGACCGTCGCCACCGGCATGGAGAACGCCAGAGCGGCGAGCGTGGCCAGACCGACCGCGGCGAGCGGGCCGGGCACGGTGCGCACCTTCCCCGGCATGCGCTTCCACAGCACGAGCACGGCGATGGTGCCGACACCGAGTCCGAGCGAGGCCAGCGCCCCGGTGTTCCCGACGGCGTCCACGAGCGCGCCGGGCAGCCCGGCTATCTTCCCGAGGCCCGAGGCGGGTGCCTTGGCGTCGGCCATCGCGTACAGCTGTCCGGCGATCAGTACGAGGCCGATGCCGGCGAGCATGCCCTCGACGACGGAGACCGAGATGGCCCGGAACCAGCGGCCCAGCTTCAGGGTGCCCATGAGGATCTGGAGCACGCCCGTGGCCAGCACGATCACGCCGAGCACGGGCAGCCCGAACTCCTGGACCGCCTCGAAGACCAGCACGGTCAGGCCCGCCGCCGGTCCGGAGACCTGGAGGCTGCTGCCGCGCATGAGACCGGTGACGATGCCGCCCACGATGCCGGTGACAAGTCCGAGCTCCGCCGGCACGCCGGAGGCGACGGCGACGCCCACGCACAGCGGGAGCGCGACCAGGAAGACGACCAGGGAGGCGGCGAAGTCCCGCCGCAGGTGGGGGTATTTGGTCATCATCGCGATCACAGCGCTTCGAAGGTGTCGGTGTCCGCGCGGTGTTCCCGCACGGCGCCGGTGTGGACCTCGTAGTACCAGGCACGGAGCGTGAGTTGACGATCCGTCAACTTCTTCTCGATGAACGGGTAGGAGCGCAGCCGCAGCAGCTGCGTCAGGACGTGGCTCTGCACGCCCTCGGCGACGCACGGGTCCTCGGACGCTCCCGAGGGGCGCGGCGCGGCGTGCGCGAGCCAGTCGCGCACGGCGGGTACGGCGGTCAGGTCGTCGCCGCGCACCAGGGCGCCGACGGCGCCGCAGTGCGAGTGGCCGCAGACCACGATGTCGCTGACGCCGAGCACTTCCACGGCGTACTCGATGGTGGCCGCCTCACTGGTGGGGAGCTCGGAGGTGTACGGCGGGACGATGTTGCCGGCGGTGCGCAGCTCGAAGAGCTCGCCGGGGCCGGCGCCCGTGATCAGGGCCGGGACGACCCTGGAGTCGGAGCAGGTGATGAACAGGACCTGAGGGGACTGGCCTTCTGCGAGTCTGGCGAACTCCTCAGGGCGCTGTCCGAACAGACGGGCGTTGTCGATGAGGGGCTGCATGTGGTGACTCCTCCTGGCGCGCCTGCAGCGGCGCGTCGGACGTACATGACAGGTGGGGGGTACTGCCGTTATCTGTGAGGCAGAGCTCTGGTCGAAGCCTCACTGGCTGTGTGCGCGGTCGCGAACGGTGCCGTGATAGCGAAGAGGGTGAGCGGGAGTGGACTCACGGCAGGGGTGGAGATCCCGGTTCGTATCGGTTTGTCCCGCAACATGCGTCCCCCTCCCGGTAATTCACGGCTCACGTGCTTGCCAAGACATGGTCAATGCCTGGTCAAGAAACACGTTAACCCTGCAAAGTTGTTTGCAGGGTTAACTTAACGTTTCGAGCTGAAGAGAGCCTGAAAAGCGTAGGTCCGTGGCGGGAACCTGCCCTTGACCTGCGAGAGTTCGCCGGTTAGGCGGGCGTGACGAGCGCTTTGCCGTCGCGGGCCAGCGCGGTGAGCCGGGAGATGGCCCGGAAGTACTTCTTGCGGTACCCGCCGTTGAGCATCTCCTCGCTGAACAGCTGATCGAACGGCTGTCCGGATGCGAGGACCGGAACCTCACGGTCGTACAGCCGGTCCGCGAGGACGACGAGCCGTAGCGCGGTGGACTGGTCCGGAATCGGCTGTACGTCGGTGAGACACACCGCCTTCAGGCCATCGGTCAGCGCGCCGTACCGGCTGGGGTGGACGCGGGCGAGGTGCTCGAGGAGTTGCGGGAAACTGTCGAGCGAGGAGCCCTCGGTGGCGTACGCCGCCTTGGTGACCTGTTCCTCGGAGTACGGGGCCGGTGCCGCGGGCAGACCGCGGTGGCGGTAGTCCTCGCCGTCGATGCGCAGTGGCCGGAAGTGGGCGCTGAGCCCCTGGATCTCGCGCAGGAAGTCGGCCGCGGCGAAGCGGCCCTCGCCGAGCTTGCCGGGGAGGGTGTTGGAGGTGGCGGCGAGGGCGACACCCGCGTCGACGAGCTTGCCGAGCAGCGTGGAGACGAGGACGGTGTCGCCCGGGTCGTCGAGCTCGAACTCGTCGATGCACAGGAGACGGTGGCCGGAGAGCGTCTGGACCGTCTTCTGGAAGCCCAGGGCGCCCACGAGGTTGGTCAGCTCGACGAAGGTGCCGAACGCCTTGAGCGAGGGCTCCGCCGGGGTGGCGTGCCAGAGGGAGGCGAGCAGATGGGTCTTGCCGACGCCGTAGCCGCCGTCGAGGTAGACGCCGCGGGGGCCGGCCGGCACCTTGGGCGCCTTGGCCTTCCCGAACCCGAAGAGCCCGCGTTTCCCGCCGCCGACGGCATGCGCCCCGCCGAGTCCGCCGGCGAAGCCTTCCAGCACCCGGACGGCCTCGAACTGGCTGGGCTGGTTCGGGTCGGGGATGTACGTGCCGAACCGCACCGAGTCGAACCGCGGCGGCGGCACCATCTCGGCGACGAGCCGGTCCGCGGGGACATGCGGCTCACGGGAGCACAGGGACATCGGGGCCGCGTCTGCTATCGGGCTGATCCCGGAGGCGGCGGTGGAGGACGACACGGTTCCCCATGCTAAGCGCCGTGCCACACTGCACGACATGCGACGCCTGTTCCCTGTGACCGACCAGACAGCGACGAGGGCCTCCGGCGGTGGGCCCGGGGACGTGGGGGCGGGGGGTGCGGTCGAGAGCTCCGGGAGTGATGGAGCCGGTGGGACTGCCGGGACCGACGGTGCTGTGACGGAAGGCTCCGGTGGGGTACCCGGGACAGACGGGTCCGGTGCTGTCGGAGAGGGGGGCGAAGCGGTGCGTGCTCTGGGTGGGACCGGTGCCGGTCTCGTCGACCGGGAATGGAGTCTCGACGAACTGGCCGAGGCCTACGCCTATCCCGAGGCCGTGACCGGCGGGGCGCCGGTGGCCTGGTTGCGGGCGAACATGGTGTCGACGCTCGACGGTGCCGCTCAGCACGACGGGAAGTCGCAGCCCATCTCCACCGCGGCCGACATGCGGATCTTCGGGACGCTCAGGGCGCTGGCGGACGTGGTCGTCGTCGGCGCGGAAACGGTACGCCAGGAAGGTTACCGGCCCGCACGCGCGCGTGCCGAGTTCGCCGAGCGCCGGGAGGCGGCCGGACAGGGACCCGCGCCGGCGATCGCGGTCGTCAGCGCCAGTCTGGAGCTGGACTTCTCCCTTCCGCTGTTCACCTCCCCCCTCGTCCCCACCCTGATCCTGACCGGCGCGGCGGCCGCACCCGACCGGGTCGCGACCGCGGAGAAGGCGGGCGCCCGGGTCGTGATCGCCGGTGACGGCGTCGGCGTGGAGCCCGCCCGTGCCGTACGGGCTCTCGCGGACCTCGGGTTCACCCGGCTGCTGACCGAGGGCGGCCCGCGGCTGCTCGGTCAGTTCGTGGCCGCCGAAGTACTCGACGAGCTCTGTCTGACCGTCTCCCCGATGCTCACCGCCGGTGACGCCCAGCGCATCGCCGGAGGGCCGTCGGTCGCGGTTCCGCATCGGTTCGCACTGGTGTCCCTCCTGGAGGAGGAGGGGTTTCTCTTCGGCCGCTACCAGCGCACTTGATATTCGTTCAGCGGTACCGCCGGTCCCGAAATCGGCGGAATCTACCGTTCCGTTTAGCTTCCGACAGGCACACTGAATCTCGCAGCCCCGTGAGATCACGGGGCAGGATGGTTTCCGCAGAAGGGGCGCTCGGTGTTCACAAGCGTACTGATGATCGAAAAGGCCCTGACCTCCGCCGACGTGGAGTTCGTCACCACCTTGCACGGCGACGAGCAGGTCTCCTTCCACGTACTGCTCCAGCCGCGCGGCGACCAGGCGGACCGCCTGCTGCGGGCCATCGACGACGTCGCGCTCGGCGAACTGGACGACGCGGCGAAGGAACACGAGGTACCCGAGGGCGATGCCGCGAGGCCCTTCGGGGAGCGGGCGCTGGAGGTGTCCCTGCAGGCGCTGCGGGGCTCCGGGAACGCGGCGGAGGGGCGGTTGATCGAGGATCATCCGCTGGACGCGCTGAAGGGGCTGGTGGAGGAGGTCGGGGCGGACGAGGTGATCGTGCTGACCGATCCGCACTACGTGGAGGAGTTCTTCCACCGGGACTGGGCCTCTCGGGCTCGGCACAAGGTGGGGGTGCCGGTGTTGAAGCTGTTCTCGCACAGCAAGGCGTAGTCGTTCTTCGGGTAGCGGGCGAGTGGGGGCTGGTCGCGCAGTTCCCCGCGCCCCTCAGGTGGGACCTGTCGCCGTAGGCAATAGGCTGGGGCGCCTGTACGTCCGCCGTATCTGTATGCACAGGGAGACATCACGTGGCACCCGGCACCCTTCCCACCGCCATGGACCGACCGCACTTCATCGGCATCGGCGGCGCCGGGATGTCGGGGATCGCGAAGATCCTCGCGCAGCGCGGGGCGAAGGTGGCGGGCAGCGATGCCAAGGAGTCGGCGACCGCCGAGGCGCTGCGGGAGCTGGGTGTCACCGTGCACATCGGGCACGCGGCGGAGCATCTCGCGGACGACGCGAGCTGTGTGGTCGTGTCGTCCGCGATCCGCCGGGACAACCCGGAGCTGGCCCGCGCGGCCGAGCTGGGCATCCCGGTGGTGCACCGCTCCGACGCGCTGGCCGCCCTGATGGAGGGCCTGCGCCCGATCGCGGTGGCGGGCACCCACGGCAAGACCACGACCACCTCGATGCTGGCGGTCTCCCTGTCGGAGCTCGGCCTGCGGCCCTCGTACGCGATCGGCGGCGACCTGGACGCCCCCGGCTCCAACGCGCTGCACGGCGACGGCGAGATCTTCGTCGCCGAGGCGGACGAATCGGACCGCAGCTTCCACAAGTACGCCCCCGAGGTCGCGATCGTCCTCAACGTCGAGCTCGACCACCACGCGAACTACGCCTCCATGGACGAGATCTACGAGTCCTTCGAGACGTTCACCGGCAAGATCGTCCCCGGCGGCACGCTGGTGATCTCCTCCGACCACGAGGGCGCGCGCGAGCTGACGCGACGGGTGGCTCCCTCGGTGCGGACGGTGACGTACGGAGAGGCGGAGGACGCCGACGTACGGGTGCTGTCGGTGGTGGCCCAGGGTCTGAAGAGCGAGGTCACGGTCGAACTGGACGGCACGCCGCTCACCTTCACCGTCTCCGTCCCCGGCCGCCACTACGCCCACAACGCGGTCGCCGCCCTCGCGGCGGGCGTCGCGCTCGGCATCCCCGCGACGGACCTCGCCCCCGCCCTGGCCGCGTACACGGGTGTCAAGCGGCGCCTCCAGCTCAAGGGCGAGGTGGCCGGTGTCCAGGTCATCGACTCCTACGCCCACCACCCGACCGAGATGACGGCCGACCTGGAGGCGATGCGCGGGGCCGCCGGCGACGCCCGCATCCTGGTGGTCTTCCAGCCCCACCTCTTCTCCCGCACCCAGGAGCTGGGCAAGGAGATGGGCCAGTCGCTGTCCCTGGCGGACGCCTCGCTGGTCCTGGACATCTACCCGGCCCGCGAGGACCCGATCCCCGGCGTCACCAGCGACCTGATCATCGACGCGGCGCGCGCCGCGGGCGCGGACGTGACCCCGGTCCACGACAAGGCGGACGTCCCCGCGCTGGTCGCGGGAATGGCGAAGCCCGGCGATCTCGTTCTCACCATGGGAGCGGGCGACGTCACGGACCTCGGCCCGCGCATCCTGGACCGTCTCGCGTAGTGGATAGGGGCTGAGCAACATGTCGTACGACGTCGAAAAGCCGGACGAGCAGTGGCGCGCGGAGCTGAACCCGGCCGAGTACGCCGTGCTGCGCCAGGCCGCCACGGAGCCCGCGTTCACCGGTGAGTACACCGACACCAAGACGACGGGCGTCTACTCCTGCCGCGCCTGCGGCGCCGAACTCTTCACCTCCACCACGAAGTTCGAGTCCCACTGCGGCTGGCCCTCCTTCTACGACCCGAAGGACACCGACGCCGTGGAGCTGGTGTCCGACCGGTCGCACGGGATGGTGCGGACCGAGGTGCGGTGTGCTCGGTGCGGGTCGCATCTTGGGCATGTGTTCGAGGGCGAGGGGTATGCCACCCCGACGGATCAGCGGTACTGCATCAACAGCATCTCGTTGCGGTTGACGCCGGACGAGGGCTGAGACGGGGGTCGGCCTTCGGCATCCGCACGAGGCTCAGCTTGACCACGTCAACCGTGGTCGAGCTTGCTGACACTCATGATCTTTGGTCTTTCGGGCTTGACCATGCCGAACCCGGAGCGGTTCATGGTCATGCCTGCCTCAGGTGTTCAGTGAGGCGCTGAAACGCTGTCCAGGCGTGGGGGTCGGTTCCGTCGCCCAGGCGGTAGTGGAGGGCGGGTTCGACAGCGGAGCCGAGCCGGACGGGCGTAGGGCCCTGGGCCGGGTGCTCGGTGCGAGCAGCGCCGATGCGCCCGGCCGCACCGTGGCCGAGCGTGAATGTCACGGGGATCGGCGGACGTTCGAGCGACGCCGGCACGGTGAGGTCGCGGCGGGCCGCGCGGAGGGCCGTGAGCAGAGTGACGAGGCCGTGTTCGGCGGCGAGTTCGGCCGCGGCGTTCTCGATGGCGTCCAGGGGTGGTGCCTCGTCGCGGCTATAGCCCAGGGCAAGGGTGATGTCCTCCTCTACTCCCGCGGGTGTGCGGAGCACGCGCATCGTGGCGAGGGCGGGTCGGCGGGGGTGTCCGACGGCGACCAGCCAGGTGGGGCGGGGGGCGCGGGCCAGGGCGAGGTCGGTCAACTGGCGGGTGCTCCAGGGGAGGTTGACCGGTTCAGCAGTGCTCCAGCCCGCTGGAGCGGCGCCGGTGAGGTGGCGGAAGGCGGATTCGAGGGCGCTGCCGAGGACGAGGCCGGCGTCGGCGGGGTGGCGGGTCCTCAGGGTGAGGATCAGCTGACGGTCCCCGGTGTCGATCGTGGGGGTGAAAGCCTCGGCCACCCGGGTGGCGCCTGTCTCATCCCGCACGGGGGTGAAGGTGCCGTTCTTCCAGTGGAGTACGGCACCGGACAGGCCGTCGTAGTAGCCATGATCGGCATCCTGGACGACCCAGCGGTTGGGCAGCCCGCGCAATGCCGTACGGGTGGGCAGGGTGAGGCGTGTCGTCGGCGGGGTGACGATCTGCAGGGCGCGGTCGGCGGCGGTCGCGGTGCGCAGGGCATCGGACAGCCAGCTGGTCAGGGCGACCACCGGGCGGTCCTGGATGACTACCGCCGTGGCAGGTGTGAGGACGTCAACGGCCGGAGCGCCGGTGGCTGGGACGGGTGTCGCCGAGACATCGGTGGTGAGGGAGACGACGTCGGTAGTGGCGGCCTCCGGCGGCCAGACCGTGCCTCCCAGCACGGCTGCCAGGCGCCCTGCGAAGGAGCCCGCGAGTCGGCCGGCCTCGGGGACGGCGGTGGAGGCGCGGGCCTCGGTCCACCACACCGGCACGTCGGCCGGGTGTTGCAGCAGGCGGGCGGTCTCGCCGGGTACCTGGACGAGGACAGGCGCCTCCACAGAGACCAGAGGACGACCGTCAGGGGCGCAGAGCTGCACGACGGCACCGTCGGCCGTCGTGTTCAGGCCGAGGTCGGGACCGCCGGCGTAGAGCCCCGCCAGCAGGGTGCGCAGGTCCGGCATCTTGGGGGTGAGGGCGATGACGTCCTTGGTCACGGGGTCCCTTGGTCGTTCAGGGCGGTCTGGATCAGCAGGTGCGGGCGGCCGCGGCGGACGAGCGTGCCGCGTCCCGGGGGCTGCTGTGAGGCGTACAGGCCGGGGAAGAGCTGGCCCTCGGTGCGGTCGCCGGTCATGACCAGGGCGGCGGTGCCGGTCTCCCGCAGTGTTGTCAGCACGGGCTCGTAGAGGGCGCGGGAGGCGCCGGCGGTGCGGCGGGCGAGAACGAAGTGCAGGCCGATGTCCCGGGCGGAGGAGAGGTAGGGCAGGAAGGGTGTCAGGGGCTGCTGACCGGCGGTGGTGAGGATGTCGTAGTCGTCGACGAGGATGACGATGCGCGGGCCCTGGAAGGCGGGCCCGGTCTCGGGTGCGTCGGGGTCGGCCGCCTTGGGCAGGCGCTTGTCCAGCTCGGCGGCGATGCCGGTGGCGAGGGCGTTCGCGAGCTTGGGGTTGTGGGCGTAGCCGCCGCGGTAAGGCTCGGGGACGACGCCGCGCAGGCCGCGGCGCGGGTCGAAGACGCCGAAGACAAGCTCCTTGTCGGAGTGCCGCTGGACCAGCTGGGTGGCGATCAGCTTCAGCAGGTTGGTCTTGCCGCTCTCGTTGTCGCCGAGGATCAGCAGGTGCTGGTCGGTGTCGAACAGGTCGAGCAGGACCGGGGCGAGGGTGTCCTGGTCGACGCCGAGGGGGACCTTCGCGGGCTCGGCGGCGGGGGAGGGCAGTCGGTCGGAGGTCAGGCGGGTGGGCAGGACCCGTACGGGCGGGGCGAGTTCACCGTGCCAGGTGGCGCGGACGGTGCGGGTGGCTTCCTCCAGGGCGTCGGCCAGATCGCCCGCCACCGGCCGGTGGTCGATACGGGGCAGTGCGACCTGCGCGAACAGCTTGTCGTCGGTCAGCACCCGGCCGGGGGTGTCGGGGGCCAGGGTCTCGGACAGTTTGCGGTCGATGGAGGAGTCCGCCGGGTCGTTCAGGCGCAGCTCGACGCGGCTGCCGAACATCGACTGAGTGGCGATGCGGACGTCGTTCCAGCGCAGCATGCCCGCCACGACGTGGATGCCGTAGCCGCCACCGCGCTTGAGGAGGTCGGCCACCGGGTCGTCGAGATCGGCGAACTCGTCGCGCAGGGCGCCGAATCCGTCGACGAGCAGTACGACGTCGGTGGCGCCCAGCTCGGGCAGCCGTCCTTGCCCGCGCAAGCGTCGCAACTGCTCGACGGAGTCGATGCCACGCTCGCGGAACAGTTCCTCGCGCTGCGCCAGCATGGCCCGTACCTCGGCGACCGTCCGCGCGGCCCGGTCGCGGTCGGCGCGGCCCGCGATGCCGCCGACGTGCGGCAGCCCGGCCAGCGCCGACAGGCCGCCGCCGGACAGGTCGAGGCCGTAGACGGCGACGTCGTACGGGGTATGGGTGAGGGCCAGGGAGAGCGTGAGTGTCCGGAGCAGTGTCGTCTTGCCGGACTGCGGTCCACCGATGATCGCCGCGTGACCGCCGGCGGTGGTGAGGTCGAGCAGCCAGGGCTGCTGCCACTGCCGGGCGGGGTCGTCGAGGATGCCCAGCGGGACGTGCATGGGGCCGCCCACGGTGGTGAGGCGCAGACCGTCCGGGCCGGCTTGGACGGGTCCGGCGGCCATGTCCAAGCTGGTGGAGTCCGGGAGCGGGGGGAGCCAGATCCGGCGTACCGGCGGGGCCGCCGTGGCGAGTTGGCCGACCATGACGGACAGCACCGTCGGACCGGTCTCCCGTTGCGTGGCAGTCGGAGCCTCCGCGATCACCTCGGTGTGCTGCGGGGTGTTGTACGCCGGGTAGGGCCGGGCGAGCGGCTCGGCGTCGCGTTCCTCGCCTCGTGGGGCCGGGCCGCGGTGGGCGCCGGAGACGTAACCGGCCTTGAAGCGCTCGTAGGTGGAGGTGTCGACCTTGAGGTAGCCGAAGCCCGGCAGCGGCGGCAGATGGAAGGCGTCGGTGGTGTCGAGGACTGTGCGGGACTCGTCGGCTGAGAAGGTGCGCAGGCCCAGCCGGTACGACAGGTAGGTGTCCAGGCCCTTGAGCCTGCCGCTTTCGATGCGCTGGCTGGACAGCAGCAGATGGACACCGATGGAGCGGCCGATGCGGCCGATGGACAGGAACAGGTCGATGAAGTCCGGTTTGGCGGTGATGAGTTCGCCGAACTCGTCGATGACGACGAACAGGTGCGGGAGGGGTTCGAGGTCGGGGCGGGTGGTCGCCCGCAGGGTGGCGTAGTGGCCGATGTCGGCGATGTTCCCGGCGTCTTTCAGTACCTGCTGACGGCGTTTGACCTCGCCGGTCAGGCTGGTGTGGACGCGCTCGACGAGTCCGGCCTGGTTCTCGAGATTGGTGATCACCCCGGCAACGTGCGGGAGTTCGGCGAAGGGGGCGAAGGTGGCGCCGCCCTTGTAGTCGACCAGGACGAGCGCCAGATCCTCGGGGGAGTGGGTGGCGGCGAGCGCGAGCACGAGGGTGCGCAGCAGCTCGCTCTTGCCGGAGCCGGTGGCGCCCACGCACAGTCCGTGCGGGCCCATGCCGAGTTGCGAGGACTCCTTCAGGTCCAGCAGCACCGGTTCATGACGGTCGGTCAGGCCGATGGGGACGCGTAGGAAGTCGCGCTCACCGCGTGGTGCCCACAGCCGGTGCAGGTCGAGGGCGGCCGGGTCGTCGATGTCCACAAGGGCGGGGAAGTCGACGGGCCCGGACACGGGCATGCCCTCGGCGGCCGATTCCGCCGACAGGCGCAGCGGGGCGAGCATACGGGCGATGCCCTCGGCTCCGGCGGTGCTCACCGCATCGACCGTGCCGTGCGCGACGTTCCCGCGTAGGTCGTCCACGACGATTCGGTCGCCGTCGACACTGATGCGCACGCTCACCTGGTCGGGCTCGTGGATCTGCTGCTGCAACAGGTGCAGCACGGTGACGCCCATGTCCGGCAGCCCGATCGCCGAGTCCGGGCGGGGGAGTTCGGCCGCCGGACGGCCGTAGGAGTCGCTGACCATGAGCATGCGGGGCGCCAGGCGCAAGGCGTCCGCGCTCCTGCCGGACAGTCCGCGGCGCACCTCGGCCGCGTATGCGGCGCGCCGGCGCAGGTCGGGCGCGCACAGTCGGGTGAGCTCGGCCAGGTCGGGGGCGATACGGCGGGCGGCGACCGGGCCGTCGTACGTCTGGGAATCGAGGACGTGCGGCAGCCACTTGGCCCAGGCCCATGCCGGCTCGTCGCTGGTGGCGACGGCTACGGCGACGTCGTCCGGCGCGTGCGTCACCGCCGTCTGCACCAGAAGGGCCCGCGCGATCCGGAGGACTCCATCCCGGTCGCCGACGATGCTGATGTTCCCGGCGCGGTCCAGGGGCACGCTGAGCGGGATGTCGGTGGTGGTGCCGAAGCGGGCCTGCAGGGCGCGGGCCTCGTTCAGCATGAAGGGGTCCGGTGGGGTGAGGACCCCGCCAGTGCTGTTGTGCGCGATGGCCGGCTGCGGGGCCGGGACGTCACCGGTGCCGGCCCGCACCGAGAGGAAGTCGGCGTCCGGGCGGCGGCGCTCCCACAACCGGGCCGGATCCCGGACGAGGTCGTACAGGGCCTCGGGCGGCGGATTCAACTCGCGTGCCGCCCGCCGCCGTTCCCGCTCAGCCGCACCGAGTTCCTCGCGCAGCTCCTCCAGGTACTCCAGATACCGCTCCCGCTGCACCCGCCGGGTGCGCTGCGCCTTGCCGCGCTGCGACAGGAACAGCGCCACCGCCCCGAGCAGGGCGACGACCAGCACGAGCGCGCCGATCGCGGCGAACTGGCTGTTGCGGATGACTGTCATGAGCACGACCGAGCTGACCACACCGGCCATGGGCAGCAGCGCGGTGGCCGCGTTGCCGACCTTGCCCTCGGGGAGGTTCGGCGGCGCCTCGATGGTCCGGGGCTCGGTCGCCGGGATGGGACGAGTGGAGCGGGCGGGTCGGTGGACGACGCGCTGCGTCATCGCACCCTCACCGCCCGCTGCATCACCTCGGCGGCCAGGTGGACGGCCGCGTCACGGGTGTTCCGGCCCAGCATGGCGGTGTGGATGGGGCCTCCTTGGGCGAGATGACGGTCGTAGGGGAGCAGAACGACGGGTATGCCGGGCTCGCGCAGGTGAGCGAGGGCGGCCTTCTCGTCGATGGTGGCGTCAGGGGTGTTGGCGCTGAGCGCGACCACCGTGGTGGCCAGGGCGGAGTGCGGCAGCTGCGCCAGCCAGTCGAGGACCTGGCGGGTGCCGTGGATGCCCTCGGCGGTCATCGGGGCGACGACCACCCGGGCATGTGCGGTGTCCATCGCGGTACGGGCCACCTCGCCGGGCAGCGTCTCGCAGTCCACCACCGTGACCGCGAAGTAGCGGCGCAGGGCCAGCGTCACCGTCCGGTAGGTGGCCACGTCCAGCGGGGCGCCGACCCGCCCCTGCCCGGCGGGCAGCAGCCAGCCGCCGTCGGCCACCGGCACCAGGTAGCCGGTGACGTCGGTGAGTTGCATGGATGGGGTCAGGATCCGGCCGAGGTCGGCACAGGACCAGCGCACCGTGTCGGCGCCCATGCGCACCGGGAGGGTGCCCAGGGCCCCGTCGGCCTCCAGGGTGAGCACCGGGTCGTGCCGGTAGTGGTTGAAGGTACGGCCGAGCAGCGCGGAGACGGTGGACTTGCCGACCCCGCCGCGGATCGAGGTGACGGCGATGACCCGGCCGGTGGTGACGGGCTGCTGCAACTCCTGCGCGAAGCGGGTCTGTTGGGCGACCTCCTGCGTGGCGGAGGCGGTGAGCCGGCGAAGGGACGCTCCGGCGCGGTGCGCGATCGAGTCGCCGTGCTGCGGGCTGCCCAGGGCGACGGCGAGCCGGGGGTCGATGGTGGGGAGGGACTCGGGGACGGGCGCGGGGACACGGGGATCACGGATGGGTCGGGGCGTCGGGGCCTGAGGCGGTTCGGCAGAGGCCTGGGCCGGAGGGACGGGCGCGGCAGGGACAACGGGGGCCGGGGTGCTGTCGGCCAGATCCCGCAGCACGTCGCGCTGCCAGTCGGCTCCTTCTGTCATGTCGGCCACCCGGCCCTACGCGAAGGTGTCGAGCAGCCGCCCGTACACCCCGAACACGCCGATCACCAAAGGGAACAGGGCGATCACGGCCACGGACTCCAGCAGGTCACCAGTGCGCCGCAGCCGCACGCGCACATGCTCGGCAGGTTCCACCGCCAGCACCACCAGCGGTACGACGGCGAGCAGGCCCAGCGCGGCGACGGGACCGGCGGCCGTGGTGTGCTCGGCCCACACCGTGACGAGCCGAACCGCAACGGCAGCAGCGGCGACGAGCAGGACGACGACCTCGGCGGCGAGCGGAAACGCCCGTGCCCGCAGCGCGAGCACTACCATCACCACAACGCCCAGCGACATGGTCCACACCGACATGGCCTGTAGGACGAGGACTCCGGCCGTGCCCGCGGAGACAGCGAGGGCCACGGTCGCCTGCACCAGCCCGCGATGCGTGGCCGCCAATGCGGTGCCCACCTGATACCGGCTCACCGACACCCCGCCCGTACGCCGGTCATCCAGCCCGGTCAGCCCCGACGCCATCAAGGCGAGCCGCGGCAGCACACCGAGGGCCACCACCGACACCACGGCGAGCAACGCACCGGCACGGGTCTGCTGGGCAGCGGTCGCGGCACCGTCCTGCAGCCCGAGGGCCGCCTCCCACAGCACCAGACAGCCGGCGATACTCCCGGCACCGATCAGTGCCCCGCGCCCCGACGGTGTGAACCATCCGGCGAGCAACAACGCGAGCGCCACGGCCCCGGCGACGCCTGCCAGGCGCGCAGAACCGTTCCAGCCGTACGCGTCGGCGCAGGTCCAGACGCCAAGGACGGCCAGCACGGCGGCCGTGACGAGCAGGGTGGCGGCAAGGGCGTGCCGCCGGGCCCGCCCGCACAGGACGCCGACGGCGGCACAGGCGACAGCCACCGCGAGCAGCCCCGCACCGACCGCGGCGAGGTCGAACTGGGTCCGGGCCAGCGCTCCGGCGGCCAGCGCCCACAGGACGGTGGCGATCCCGGCCACCACGCGCCGCACCGCAGGCCGCCACCGCCAGGCCCGCACGTCGAGATCGTCGGCCACCTCGTCGGTGACGTCATGGACGACCGGGGCCGAGGGCGCGTCCTCGACCCGCACCAGACGCAGTACGGCCCCGTCGGCCACACCGGCCGACTCCAGGGTGCCGTCGTGCGCGAGCGCCGACCCGTCGGGGGTGATCAGATGCCGCAACTCGGGCCGGTCCCCGACCCGGTCGTCCAACAGCCGCATGATCTCGGGCAGCAGTACTCCGACGGGCTCCCGTGACGGCAGTACGAGGTCCACCCGACGCCGCTCACCGACCAGGGTGACCCGGCTGAGCGCCGTACGACTGCCGGTCGCGGAACGACTCAAGGACCCCGTGGATATCACGCGTTCGAACCTATCACCGAGAAGAAACAGCAGATGGGGAGGGAGTTGTGGGGGAGGGCTGCGCTGAGGGCGTCGTCACGGAGGGCCCGTACGGACTCTTCCCGATGACCCGGTGCGACACGAACGACCACCCCACACACCCGGCACACAGCACCGCCGCGATCACCACCCCGGCGAACACCTTCCCCACCCGCTCGTCCAGCGACCGGCGTTGGCGCTGGGCGCCGAAGAGCAGGGCGTCGCGGAGGCGCCGACGGCGTACGGACACCGACTCCAGGAGTTGACTGTCGTAATCCTGCGCTGTCACGGTTGCCTGCCGTCCGCCCTTCGTTTCTCGGCTGTCAAGACCCGTGCTTTCTGGGCCGACTATGTGTTGTGTCCCGTGACCTCTTCAATGAATGCGACCGCTTCCGCTTCACTGATCTCCGCGTGGTCGACTTCGTTGTGCCCCAACTCGTAGAGCCGCAGGTACTCGGTCGGCTCCCAACGCAGGTTCCTGGTGAACGCCTCGTCATGGGCTGTGCCGTTCACCATGCGACGCCTGACGATGCCTTGAGGGTTGCTGCGCGAGTAGCCCTCACTGAACTTGGCGTAGTAAGTAATGTCACCGGATCGCGGATTGAGAACACGCACCTCCGCGCCGCGGCTGTTCAGCCACCGTTCCAGTTCCAGCCCGCCGATCTCTCGCCGCACGCCGGCCTGGTCGATGACTGCAGGGCCGAAGAGGGTACCGGAGAGCCCTTCTACGACCGTGTGCTCGTCAAGAACCGCCTTCAAAGACGTCTCTCGCACCGACGCGTCGGTGAGATCGGCCCCCTCCAGCCTGACGTCGATCAGGGAAGCGCCGTCGAGCTTCGCCCCCCGGAAGCGAGCCGACCGGGCGTCGACCGCCCAGAGGCTGGAACTTCCCAGGTCTGCAGCGTCCAGAATGGCGCCGCGCAAGGACGCCTCGTCGAGTTCAGCCTTGACCAGTGATGCGTGGGAAAGGTCGGCCTCGTCGAGCACGGCGCCTTCCAGATGGGCCCGATAGAGGTCGGTGCCGATGAGTTTGGCGCTGCGAAGGACTGTCTGTGTCAGGAGTGCCATGGCGAGGTCCGCACCTGACAGGTCGGCCAGGGACAGGTCGAGTGCCGAGACGTCCAGCAGCGAGTCCGCTTGCTCGACCCACTCATGTAGAGCGGCAGCGGCCTCATCATTAGGCGGCATCATCCGGACGATTCGGTTCACGTCACGGATACCAGACAACTCGATCACTCCACCCGTGCTGCTCGACGATCGACCTGACGTCGTCGATCGCCGCTTGGTCGGCATTGCGCATGTCGAGGATAACCATGCGCCCCTTGGTGACGATTTGATCCTCCAGCTTGCGCACCCATCCCTGGTTGTTCGCCGGGTTGTAAGCCCCCTTGAACGGCAGCGACTTGTCGCGGACGTTGTTCAGGGGAGGCCAGTCCGAGTGCACTCCCTTGATGTCGTAGAACTCTCCAGTGCTCGGCGAATAAAGATCGCCCTGGTTGGCGCCGGGGGGTCGTTGGATGTCGGTGGGGACTTTCCCGTTTTCGCGGAGATCCAGCGCGACGCGGGCTTCGTCCATTTCCGACGGCTTCACCTTGCCCTTGTGATCAGGGTCTTGCTTCAGCTGGTCGAAGTCGTCGCTGTACCGCTCTGCAAGAGCATTCAGATGTGTGTCGTGAGCTGTGCGCTGCTCCGGGGTGAGCTCCGGCGGCGGTCCGTTCCCATGCACAGACTCGTCACTGTGCCGTCCCAGGCCAACGTCGGGGCCATCAGCGGGCCCTGCGCCGTGCAGATCATGGTGGAGTCGAATCGAGTCGGCTCCGTGGGGAACTGGAACCCTGTCGAACAGGTCGTTCTGTGCAGCCTGAATGGCGTCGAAATCCTCCCGGGAGATGCCGGGAAGGCGGCCCTTCTCGTAGAGGACATGGGTGTCCATCTTGGCGGCGAAGCTTTCGGGAGTGTGGAACTGCACCTCGAATATCTGACCAGTCGAAGGGTCCCGCCAAGTGGAATTGATGCCCTTGTATCCAGAGCCCTCCCAGGTGTTCTTGAACGTGACATTCTCGAACCCCCGGGCACGCAGTTCGTCGACGGCCTGCTGCACGCCGTGTGAGTAGTCCCTGGTGGGAACCTCGACCGTGTATCGAAGCGAATCCCTGATGTTGGCCAGAGCGCGGTCCGGTGTCAGCCGGGCGTCCTCGAGCAGGGCCGTAGCAACCTTACGCTTGAGGGAATCCTCACCCTTCGTGCGGTACTCAAGCCCGTTGAGCTTCCCGTGCTCGACGTGGCCAGCAGCCGCTTGCATCGCTGCTGTGATACGCGGCTCGGTCGCCAGGGCGCGGTCTATGAACCGGCCCGTGGCGGCGTTCTCTTCCGGAGTGAGCCTCAGACCCTGCGGCCCCTCCCAGGAGCCGTCCGGGAGGTTGCCGCGAGGCTCCATGGGGCCCTCGGGCAGGTGCGAACCTCCGCCGACCGACGAGCCGCCCGCGTCACTGCCACCACCGCCTGCCCCGGAAGTGTGGGAGCGCGCGGTTCCCGTCCCGTCAGGGATATCCCGGCTGTGCCCCGATGGGGTCTCGCCAGCCGCCGACGTCCCGTCGCCTGAATGCGGCGATGCGCCATCGCCGACGTGAGCCGTGGCTTCAGACGTACGGGCCCCTGCACCGACACCTGCGAGTTCTCTCTCTGATGGTGTCTGGCGCTGAGGGGCGCGTACGTCGGCAGGCAGCTCCCGGTGAGGAGTGTCACCGACGGCGTTGCCATTGCGGTCGAGGGGGATGAACTCGCCGTTCTCGATACGGACCTTGGAGCCGTCGGAGAGTTCCAAAACGCTGTGCGGCGCGGTCAGGTCGGGGATGTCGTTGACCCCGCGCAGGTTCGCCGTGATCTCGGCGATTTTCGGTACGGCGTGTCCCGTCACCTTGACCGCGGCGCCGATCGGGTCGATGGCGTCGCCGACCTTCGCGACCGTGCTTGCGACCTTGGCGCCGGTGCCCACTCTGCCCGCTGAGGCGATCTTGAGAGGGCCGGCGCCCAGGGTGAGGCCGTTGAAGAGGACGGTGGCGGCGGCGCGGGCCGGGTTCTCCTTCCACATGTCCCAGGCGACGAAGGACTTGCCGAACTCCTTGGCGTACGCCTTGCTGTCCTGGGCGAAGTCGGTCGCGAAGACCCCGGTGGGTTCCTGGCCGCCGGCTTCCATGAGGTAGGTCTCGGAGCCGACGACCACGCGGAGCAGGCCTTCCCAGGACTGCCCGGCTTCTTCCGAGCCGTGGAGGCCGGTCAGGGTCGCGAGGCCGTCGATGGTGCCCCAGACGTTGTCGACGATGAACCCGTCCCAGAAGAAGCTCTTGGCGTAGTAGCCGAGATCGTCCGTATCCCACCAGTCGTGGGACTGGGTCTCCGGCGTGCCCCAGGGCAGTTCCTGGGCGTGGTCCAGCACCTCGGCGCTGTAGCCGTAGAGTTCCGCGCCGCGCGGGATGAACTGCTTGGCGCCGGTGTTCATGACGTACTGGGTGCCGCCGACCAAGGCTGTGATCTTGTTGTTGCAGGCGATCTCCGCGGCCGTGAACGCGGCCTGCGCGACGGCCACGTCATGCATGAGGGCCTGGTGCTCGGAGACCTTGTCCGCGTCGTCGGTCCAGTTCTCGTCGAACGCGCCGCTGTCGGTCTTCAGCCCCGCCACGAAGGCGGTCGCCTGGCCCTTCAGGTGCTCCAATCGCCGTGCGATCGGGGCGACTTCGGCCGCGTAGGTGCGCAGCGCGTCGGCCACCGTGGCGACCTTCTCGCCGAAACCGTCGGCGGCGTCGCGGGCCGGCGCGGTGGAGGCGAACAGATCCTCCGCCTCCGGGGCCTGGTAGAAGGCCGACAGTCCCTGGAACTGCCGATGAGCTTCGCCGCCGGCCTGGCGGATGCCGTCCGCTTCGAGCCCGAGAGCGTCGATGTGGTGCTCCAGCAGGCCGAGGTCGCCGGTGAACAGAGGGATGGACTCCGGCTGGATCACAGGCGTCCCGCCTTCCAGCCGTCCGGCATGTCGGGCATCACCAGTCCGGCGGCCCGCTGTTGCATCTCGGCCGCCATCTCCAGGTCGCCGTCCCGGTAGGCGACGGTGGCGTCCACCGCGCCGTTCACCGACTTGCCGACGCGCGTGCCGATGAACCTCAGCTCGTCCGCCGTGCCCTCGATGAACTCCGCGAGTGCCGCGGCCACCAGCCCGGTCTGCCCCTTGTGCCCCCCGCTCGCCCCTCCCGGAGCGATCGTCCCGGCCGCGGTGGCCGCGCCTTCCACGTCACCTGCGTACGCCTGGACGATGTCGTCCAGGACCTTCATGACGTCCCCCACTCGCGAGACCACCACTCCGACCCCGGACGGAGAAATGTCCCACCCCGGCATGCGTCAGCCCCCGTTTCCCTCTCCCCGTTCGCTGCTGCTGTGTGTTCGCGGTCAGCCGATGTTGTCGACAGCGGCCCGGGCTCTGGCCAGGGTCGACTGCGCGGTGCCGTCGTTCTGCTCCATCGTGGTGCGGACCAGCCGGATGATCTCGCGGACCTCGTCGGCGGCGCGGTGCCAACGCAGTTCCTTGCCGTGGTACTCCTCGGCGACGCCGTCGGCGGCGAAGTCGGCCATCGCGGCCTTCACCGCGCCGTCACGGTCGGTCAGCACGCTCTCCAACTGGCCGATGATGCCGTGCAGGCTGATCTGCACCTCACTCGAGGCGCCGGTGTCGTACGAGCGGCGGTCCAGGTTCTGACCCATGGTCGAGTTCCCCCTTGAAAACGGTGACGGTGACGTGGACGTCGGCGGAGCAGCGCGTGCGTGCTGCCGCGGTTACCGGGCTCCGAAGCGTGCCGCGTCGAAGTTGGCAGCGCCCATGTTCTGGTGGGCGTTGTCCTCCAGCTCCAGGTCACCCGTGCCGAACGCGGTGTCCATGCCGGACTGACCGCCCAGAATCGCGCTGAGCGAGCCGTTCAGCGCGTCCGTGATCTCGTCGGCATGCAGCTTGAACCTGTCGAACGCGGCTTTGCCCGCCCCGTTGAACTTTCCCTCCAACGGCTCCGCCGCCTGGATCAGCCAGGAGATCAGCGTGCCCAGGTCCACGCTGGACCCGGCGGTTCTCTTGCCGAGCTCCGACAGCGTCGTCGATCCCATGTCGAACTTCATCAACCCACCCCCGTAAGCGTGTTGTGCACTGCGGTTTCCCGCTCGCCACTGCGTCATCGTGCGTCACGCACGGCTCACAGAACGTCGAACATCCTCTCGCATCATGCGTTGCAGGCGCAACGCGAATCGAGTTGAGGTGGCGTGATCTAGTTCATGAGAAGCGGAGAAGGCCGCTCAGTCGTCGTCTCACGTCTTCTCTTCCGGACCGCCTTCGGCCGCAGGCCAACTTCGACGAGCGCTGACGCCCGGCGGGGTGCTGGGTGACCGGCGACGAGCTCGCCTTGGCCACGATGCCCCAGGTGCGGCTGGAAGAGATCTGTCGCGATCGGCTCTCAACGTCCCTAAGTCGACGGATCGTTGACGCCCACTACCCGCACCAACCCGACTGCCGCGGCACCCATCGGCCCCAGCCGGATCCACGCACCCCCGGAGAAGATCGCGTTTCTCAACCTGGGGGAGGGCGCCCGCCGTTGGCTCGCCCTTCTTCTGCGACCCGAAGGACACCGACGCCGTGGAGTTGGTGTCCGACCGGCCGCAACGGGATGGTGGTGCGGACCGAGATGCGGTGTGCTCGGTGCGGGTCGCATCTTGGGCATGTGTTCGAGGGCGAGGGGTATGCCACCCCGACGGATCAGCGGTACTGCATCAACAGCATCTCGTTGCGGTTGACGCCGGACGAGGGCTGATCCGGTCGGGCCTGCGCGGCATCGTGCGCAGCGAGTCGACCACGTCCTGGGCGGCCGGGCGCACCCGTCCACCGCGGCCCTGAGCCTGCCTTGTGACGAGGAGCCGGATACGTCCCCTCGATCAACGAGCCGCGCACGGTGGGGAGTCGGTGATGTCGTGGATGCCGAGGAGTCGACCGTGGGGGACGGGTACGTCGTCGGGCGCACGGTCTCTGCGCACGGGCCCCTGAACGAGCCCGATTCGGGGCGTAGTTGCCGAAGCCGATGTGTTCACGCGGTCGGGACTCTGGTAGGGCGGGACTGCGGAGGTGCCCAGGTTCACTATCGGGGGAGGGCGCGATGACCGCTTTCGTACGGCCACTGATTCTGGTGCGAGGGTTCGGCGGGCCGGATGTCGGTGGCGTTCGGCGCAACGCCTACCAGGGCTTCAACGAAGGGACCGTGTATCCCAGCCGTCGCGGGGAGAACTTCATCTACGAGGGCTTCGTGCTGCGGGCGTTGAAGTACCCGGAGCATCCCTACCGGGACGCCACCAACGTCGTCGGCTACTACACCCGCCCGCTGCCCGTACCGCCGGGCGCGGGGGACTGGGACGAGGATCTCCTGGCCGGGAGCGTGGTCCTCGATCCGGGCATGGCGGATCGTGTGCTGCGCGACGGTGTGGACGGGACGCTGTGGATCTACCGCTACTACGACCTCGAACCGAGGACGATCGACGGGTACGGGGCGGGGCTGGTACGCCTGATCGACATCATTCGGCGCGCCGCCCTCCGAAACGGCGGTGGCGGGGAGCCGTTCCCGGGCGTCGACATCGTGGCGCACAGCATGGGAGGGCTCGTCGTACGGGCCGCGCTCCGGCGGATGAGTGACGCCCCCGCGGGGGAGCCGGGCCCGGGGGAACTGGTCCACCGGATCGTGACGCTCGGTACCCCGCACCGGGGTATCGCCTTTCAGGTGCTGCCGCGTGTACTCGTGGAACACGTGCCGGGGGTCGCCGAGGCGGCGGACGAACTCGCGGCGTTCGATCCGGGGAGCACGGAGTTCAGGCGCTGGAACGATTGGTTCCCCGTCAAGCGTGTCCTCACCGTGGTGGGGACGGACCACCGCAGTTTCGGGGTCGCGATCGCCTCCGTGGCGAACCGGATCGTGAGTCTGACCGACGAAGGCAGCCTGGTCCACAACCGCAGTGACGGACTGGTGAAGCAGGCGTCGGCCCAACTGCCGGGCGCGCCGCGGACGTTCGTGCACAAGTGCCACGGCGGGCCGGACTCCCTCATCACCTCGCGCGAGGCGTTCGAGATCGCCATGCGGTTCTTCCACGGCACCCACCATGTGCGGCTGCACCTCGAAGCGGCGGAAGTGCTGCGCGGCAAGGACTTCTTCGGCCGCAGCGAGTTCTATTTCGGGGTCTCGGTGAAACCGAGGGGAGTCGACTTCGATCTGTTCCATCAGAGTCCCGAGGCGGAGAACTGCTACGGCCCGTTCCACTCGGACCGCCTCACCGATGGACCGCCGCCTCTGGAAGAGGAGTTGAACGAGCCGCTGTCGGCGGCGGGAGACCGGACCACCGGCTGGGCCGGGCCCGGCCGGCTGATCTGGGAGGGCTGGGTCGACCGGACCGTACGGCCCGCGACCCCGGACGGGGCACCGGGTCTGGTGTTCCGCCTCGATGTGTACCTCGGTGAACGGGACTCGTTCGGGATCGGCTTCTCGGACAACGTGGTCTTCCGCAAGCAGTACTACCTGCAGCTGCTGACGGACGACGGCGACGAGCCCGCGCTGTATCTGCACACGGGCGAAGGACACCTCACGGACACCCGGGAGGAGTTGGAGGCCGCCACCCGCGTCGAATCGGCGGGCGTGGTCCAGGCCGTGGGATCAGGGCGGGACGGCGCGTGGCACTTCCCGGTCAAGGGCACCGGCTTCGAGGCCACCCTGGCGGTGTCGTTCACGGAGGAGCCCGAGCCCGCGAAGGACTAGGGGAGGAGCGGGGAGAACAGGGAGACACGGAAACACGGAGATTCGGGAGACCAGGGGATGTCAGCCGTTGACGCCCAGGTCGCGCAGCGCCTCGTCGATGCGTGCCCGGTGGTTCGCCTCCCAGGTGTCCAGGGTCTCCTCCGCTTCCTTGGCGAGCTTCGCCCGCGCCGCCGTGAGGATCTCCTCCCGGCGGGCCGCGGGTGTGACGACGATGCCCTCCTCGTCGGCGACCACGATGTCGCCGGGGCGGATCAGGACGCCGCCGACGTGGACCGGTTCGCCGAGGGTGCCGAGTTTCTTCTTCGTGCCGGGGATCGGGACGACTCCGCGGGCGAAGACGGGGAAGGCAGCCTCGCGGACCTCGGAGAGGTCGCGGATGAGGCCGTCGAGCACGAAGGCGACGATGCCCCGCCGCCGGGCCACGGCACAGACGTTGCCACCGGCCAGCGCGTAGTCCAGGTCGCCCGACTCGACGACGACGATCGAACCGGGCTCGGCGCGATGGATGGCGGCGTGCAGCATCAGGTTGTCGCCGGGCTCGCAGCGCACCGTGTACGCGGGGCCCGCGACGCGCGGCGCGTCCCACAGCGGGCGGATGCCGATATCCATGACCTGGGCACGGCCCAGCAGGTCGGCGAGGGTGGTGGGGGGAATGTCCTGGAAGGCGTGGGTGCCTGCGGTGTCCATGGGTCCATTCGATCCGGATTCCGTCGTGGCGCTCAAGATCGAGCGGGGTAAAGAGCTCTTCCGAAAAGTCGCCCGGCCTTGCCTGGCGCAACCTCGTGGCGGCCACCGTCGGACTCACGCTCACCGACCGCTACGGGGCGCGGGCAACAGGGCCGCCGGGTTCGCCCTGGTCGTGGAGGTGTTCCGGGCGATCGGCGGGTGGCTGCCGGACCGGATCCACCCGGTCGTGGTCACCGCCTGGGCGCTGGGCGCTGCGCGGTGGCGGTCCTCGGCGTCGTCCAGGCCTTCGATCCGGCCCTCATGCCGGGCGCCACGATCTGTCTACTGGCGGTGGCGGCCGCCCTCGGCGCCACCGGCGCGCGGTGTTCACCCTGGTCGCCCGGGGCCCCCCGCAGCCCTAGGCCGGCAGCGCCGGCTGCATCTACGCCTACGGCCGGATGCGCGATCCCGGCCGCACGGCACCGGCGCGGTCGGTGCCGGAGAAGGAGCGGATCCTCGGCTGAGGCGGGGCCGGGCGGGTGGTACAGCCTCGCGGCCGCACGATGTGTGGTGAATCAAACTATCCATCACGATGTTGACTTCCGGCTGAGTCAGCCAGAAGAATCCGGATGTGACCCTTTCAGCGCAACCGGCCGCCGGCCCCGTCCTCCCGTCCGACCTGGACGAGGCGGCGCACCGCTGTCTCGTCGCCGGGTTCGACGGTACGACCACGTTCCCCGACACCCTGAAACGGCTGGTCGACCGGGGCCTGGGCGGGGTCATCCTGTTCACCCGCAACGTGCGGGACGCGGAGCAGGTCCGTGAGCTCACCGACGCGCTGCGGGCGATCCGGCCGGATCTGCTGGTGGCCATCGACAACGAGGGCGGCGGCATCGGGCACCTGGTCGGCGCGGGCGCACCCGAGGTGCCCGGCTCCTACGCCCTCGGCGTCGCCGACGACCCCAACCTCACCGCACGCTGCGCCGACGCACTCGCCGGGCATCTGGCCACCCTCGGCATCACCGTCTCGTACGCCCCCGTCGCCGACCTCCAGCACCTGCCGAGCAACCCGATCGTGCGCACCCGCTCCTTCGGCGCCGACCCCGAGGTGGCCGCCCGGCATCTGCGGGCCTGGATCGCCGCCACCGAGGCACGTTCCATCGCCTCCTGCGCCAAGCACTTCCCGGGCCACGGCGGTACCGACACCGACAGCCACCACGGCATCGCGGTCGACCCACGGCCGTACGACGCGCTCCGTGCCGACCTGGAACCGTTCCGTGCCGCCGTCGCCGCGGGGGTGCCGATGCTGATGAGCGCCCACGTCGTCTTCCCGGCCCTGGACGCCAACCGGCCCGCCACCCTCAGCCGCCGCATCCTCGGCGACCTGCTCCGCCACGACCTCGGCTTCGACGGCGTCCTGGTCAGCGACGCCCTGGAGATGAAGGCGATCGCCGACGAGTACGGGGAGGCGGCCGGGGCGCGTATCGCCCTCGCGGCCGGGGCCGACCAGGTCATCGTCGCCGTACCGGACCTGGAGGTCACGCTCGCCTGCCGGGACGAGGTCCTCGACGCGCTGGGCTCCGGCGTGCTGCCGGAGGAGCGGGTGTGGGAGGCCGCGGAACGGGTGCGGCGGCTCGCCGAGCGGTACGCGACGCCGACCGAGAGGGTCGTCGCGTGGGACACCGACGCCGGACTGGAGGCGGCGCGCCGGGCCGTGCGCGGCCAGGGGGCGCCGTCCGCGGTGCGCGGCGCCCATGTCGTCGACCTGTTCCCGCACCCGCACCCCGCTCTCAACTGGGGTGGCGAGGACCTGCTCACCGAGGTCCGTGCCCTCGACCCCACGGCCGTGGGCACGGCGGTCGCCGGTGCGCCGCAGGATCCGACCGCCCTCGCCGACGGGATACTCGCCCGCGAACGGCCCCTCGTCGTCGCCACCTGCGACGCCGGGCTCCACCCCTGGCAGGCCCGGCTGCGCGACGCCCTCCTGGCCCGGCGGCCCGACGCGGTACGGGTGGACACCGGGCTGCCGGAGGGCGGTGCGCTGTGCTCCTACGGGCGGGGGCGGGTGAACCTGCGGGCGGTGGCGGAGGTGCTCACCGGAAGCTGATCAGGACGGCCGTACGACCTCCGTACGACCTCCTGGGAACCCGATTTCGGAACCTGATCTCGGAACCTGATCAGGAAAGTCGTACGACTTCCTTGATTCCGCGCGCGGCCAAGTACCCCTCGTCCTCGGCCCGTTCGGCCAGGACGACCGCCGGGCGCACCCCGTCCGTGCGCCACCGCATCCACTCCTCGAAGTACTCCCCGCCCGGGCCCGACACGGACCGGGTGCCCGGCGTGCAGTCCAACACCAGGGCGGTGTCCCGGGGTCGGGGCGCGTGCGGCTCGGTGATCGCCTCCGCCAGCGCCTCGGCGATCGGCTTGGGACGGCCGGCCGAGTCGAACAGGCCCAGGGTGTACTCGAGTTCGGGGAAGTCGGCGAGGGAGCGGTCCACGTCGTGGGAGCACCACCAGGTCACGCCCCACAGTCCCTCGCAGTCGGCGGAGTTGCGGACCGTCGCGCGGGCGAACTCCGGGGCGTCGGCGGCCGGGATGTGCGGTTCGGGCGCGCCCGTCTCCTGGACCCACACCGGGCGCGCCGGGTTCTCGGCGTAGGCCTTCGCCAACTCTGTTCCGTACTCGGCGAGATGGCGTACCTGCGGGGAGCGGGGGCCGTAGCGGCGGGCGCAGTCGCCGGAGAACACCCAGGGGTGGACCGTGGTCAGATCGCCCTTGCGGGCCGAGGCCTCGGGGGTGAAGGGGTGGTCGTCGCCGTACCAGGCGGCGTCGTACGCGGAGTGGGTGACCATGCCCTGCTCGCCGAGACCGTCGCGGGCGGCGGCCAGGAGGGTGTCGAGGTAGTGGTCCACCTCGGCGGGGGTCACCGGGTTGTGTTCGACCAGGTTGTTGAGCTCGTTGCCGAGCTGGAGGCCGAGCAGATGGGGGCGGCCGGTCAGGGCGCGGCCGAGGGTGCGGAGCAGCTCCGCCTGAGCCTCGATGGCGTCCGGGTCGGTGAAGACGTTGCGGTGGTGCCAGCTGCGGGTCCACTCCGGGTAGAAGTCGAAGCTCGACAGATGGCCCTGTACGCCGTCGACCAGGACGTCCAGGCCGGCCTCGCCCGCCAGGTCGACGAGCCGCACCAGCTGGTCGACGGCGGTGGTGCGGATGAGGTTCCGGTTGGGCTGGAGCAGGGGCCAGAGGTGGAAGACACGGACGTGGTCGAGCCCCAGGCCGGCTATCTGCTCCAGGTCCTCGCGGGCGTGCGCCGGGTCGAAGTCCTGCCAGGCGTGGAACCAGCCGCGGCGGGGCGTGTAGTTGACGCCGAAGCGGAGCTTACGGATGGGATCCTCCTCGGGTTCGGTGCACGTCGGCTCTTGTTCTGCGCGAATGTATCAACCACCATAGTCAGTGATGGGCAATGATTTGAACCAGAACTTGGCAGACTCGGGCGACGCGCGGCACGACCTCGTCGTCGGACTCGACGCGGGCGGCACCCGCACCCGGGCGATGTGCGCGTCCGCCGCGGACGGTCGCTTGCTGGGCGAGGGCTCGGGAGGTCCGGGCAACGCCCTGACGGTCCCGGAGCCGCAGCTCACCGACCATCTGGCCGAGGCGATCGCCGCGGCGGTGCCGGAGCCGGCGCGGGGCCGGGTCGTCGCCGTGGCCGGCGGGTTCGCGGGCGCGACGGGGACGTCGGCGGACGACCCCGGGTACGTCCACGCCCGGTCCGCGCTCACCGGGGCCCTGCGACGGCTCGGCATCCCGCCCGGGCCGGTCGCCCTGTGCAGCGACATCGAGGCCGCCTTCGCCTCCGCACCCGGCACCCCGGCCGACGGCCTCGCCCTGGTCGCCGGCACGGGTGCCGTCGCGATGCGTATCGCCGGGCGCCGGGCCACGACGACGGTGGACGGCGACGGCTGGCTGCTGGGTGACGACGGCAGCGGGTTCTGGATCGGGCGGAGCGCGGTGCGGGCGGCGTTGCGGATGGCGGACGGACGGGGGCCGGGAACGGGCCTGGCGGTGCTGGTGGGGAGGGCTTTCGCAGTGCCGGACGGGGTGCTGCCGGGTGGTGGGGGCGTGGTGCCGGGTGGTGGCGTGGTGCTGAGTGGGGGTGGGGCGCCGGGGGGTGGGGGGTTGCCCGGCGGTGGCGCGGTGCCGGACGGTGGCGTGGCCCGGGACGGGCTCGGTGACCCCCCGGGGCAGGGTGGCCCCGGGGCGTCGCGTGGCAGGGGCGGCCCCTCGGCGGGCGGCGGAGTGGTCTCGTACGACGGTGGCGGCCCCGCCGTACCGGACTGGCCGCTCGCCCATCGCGAGGCCTACCGCGCGTACCTCCTCCCCGCCGTCATGACCGACCCCCCGATCCGGCTGGCCCGCCTGGCCCCGCTGGTCGTCGAGGCGGCCCGGGAGCAGGACGCGGTGGCGGTGGGCATCCTCGACGAGGCCGCCGACCAACTGGCGGAGACCGTACGGGCATTGGCACCCCGCCCGGGAGAACCGCTCGTCGCCACCGGCGGTCTGCTCGGCCCGGACGGCCCCCTCACCGAACCCCTGACCATCCGCCTGCACCCCCTCGGCCTGACCCTCGACTGGGTGGCCGACGGCTGCCGGGGCGCCGTGGCCCTGGCCCGGCTCGCACACGGGGGTGGTGGGCGATGAGGGCCCCTCGGCCAGCGATGTTCCGCCGGCCCTGCGGTTTGGGCGGGCGTTGGATCGGCCTCAGTCCCCTGGTGTCTTCGTCCGCTCCGTGGAAGGTGGAGGTGGACGATGATCCAGCTTCAGCTCTCCGTCCCCTCGCCCGCCCGATGCACAGCGGGGGTGGGCGTTGGTTCGGCTTCAGCGCGCTGGTGTCTTCGTCCGCTCCGTGGAAGGTGGAGGTGGACGTTGAACCGGCTTCAGCTCTCCGTCCCCTCGCCCGCCCGATGCACAGCGGGGGTGGGCGTTGGTTCGGCTTCAGCCCGCTGGTGTCTTCGTCCGCTCCGCGCAAAGTGGACGTGGGCGTTGAACCGGCCTCAGCGCCCTGGTGTCCTTGCCTGCCTCGCGCAAGGCGAGGGTGGACGATGAGCCAGCTTCAGCCCCCGGCCCCCTCGCCCGCCTTGCGCAAGGCGGAGGTGGACGATGAACCAGCCTCAGCCCCCGACCCCCTCGCCACCCCACGCACGGCGGAGGCAGTCGATGAGTGAGTCCCTCTACCGCGACCCCACCGCCCCTCTCGACGCCCGCGTTCATGACCTCCTCGCCCGGATGACCCTCCCCGAGAAGGTCGGTCAGCTCAATCAGCGCATGTACGGCTGGGATGCCTATCGCCGTACTGCCGACGGGAGTTACGAACTCACCGACGCCCTGTACGCCGAGACCGAGCGGTTCGGGGGGCTCGGTGCGCTCTACGGGCTCCAGCGTGCCGATGCCTGGTCCGGTGTGGACCATGGGAACGGGCCCGGCGCCGAGGATGCCGCGGCTCTTGCCGAGTTGGTGCAGCGGCATGTCGTCGAGCGGAGCCGGCTCGGTATCCCCGTGTTGTTCGTCGAGGAGGTGCCGCACGGGCTCATGGCCCTCGACGGCACGGTCCTGCCCGTCAACCTGGCCGTCGGCGGCACGTGGGACCCGGAGCTGTACGAGCGGGCCGCCGCGCACGCCGCAGCCGAACTGCGGGCCCGCGGTGGCCATGTGGCCCTCGTCTCGGCCCTCGACATCGCCCGCGACCCCCGCTGGGGCCGCACCGAGGAGTGCTTCGGCGAGGATCCCCACCTCGCGGGGAGGCTCACCGAGGCGCTTGTGCGGGGCATGCAGGGCGACGCGCACGAGTACTTCGCCGTCGACAAGGCCCCCGTCGTCCTCAAGCACTTCGCCGGACAGGGCGCCACCGTCGGCGGCCGCAACTCCGCGGAGTCCGAACTCGGCCTGCGGGAACTGCACGAGATCCATCTCCCCGCCGCCCGTGCCGGAGTCCGGGCCGGAGCGGCCGCGGTCATGGCCGCGTACAACGAGGTCGACGGCATGCCGTGCTCGGGGAATCGCGCTCTGCTGACCGAACTCCTCCGGTACAGCTGGGAGTTCGACGGACTGGTCATGGCGGACGGCCTCGCCGTCGACCGACTGGCCCGCATCACCGGGGACAAGGTCTCCGCGGGCGCCCTCGCCCTCAACTCGGGGGTCGATCTGAGCCTCTGGGACGAGGGCTTCACGCATCTGGAGGAGGCGGTCGAGCGGGGGCTGGTCGAGGAATCGGTGCTCGACGCCGCCGTCGCCCGCGTTCTGCGGCTCAAGTTCCGGCTGGGGCTGTTCGACGCACAGCGCGCCACGCCCCCTCCGCCGACCGGGGGCAGCGAGATCAGCAAGGAGCTCGCACGGGCAGCCGTCACACTCCTCGACAACAAGGGTGTGCTGCCGATTCCGGCCACCGTCTCTCGTATCGCCGTGATCGGGCCCCAATCCGCCACCACCGCCCACCAGTCGGGCGACTACACCGCTCCACAGCGCCCCGGCACCGGCAGCAGCGTCCTCGACGGGCTCCGCCGGCTCGCCCCGCCCGGCGTGGACATCCGCCACGCCCGCGGCTGTGCCCTCACCGGCGACGACCTCTCCGGCATCCCCGACGCCGTCGCCGCGGCCGCCGCCTCCGATGTGGCCGTGCTGGTGCTGGGCGGCAGCAGCGCACGTACCCCCGACACCGAGTTCGACGCCAACGGGGCCGCGCTGAAGGCGGTTTCGGAGATGACCTGCGGCGAGGGCGTCGACCTGGCCGGTCTGCGGCTGGGTCCCGCCCAGTACCGGCTTCTGGAGGCGGTGGTCGCAACGGGCACGCCCACGGCGGTCGTTCTGATCCAGGGCCGGCCGCATGTCGTCCCCGACACGGCCGGTGCGCTGCTCACGGCCTGGTATCCGGGCCCATGGGGCGGCGAGGTGATCGCCGAGGTGCTGCTCGGACTCGCGGAACCCACCGGCAGACTCCCCGTCTCCGTCCCGCGCTCGGCCGCCCAGCTCCCCGTCTACTACAACCACAAGGACACCGAGTACGGCGGCTACGTCGACGAGAGCGCGGAGCCGCGCCACTCCTTCGGGCACGGACTGTCGTACACGAGCTTCGCGTACGGCACACCCCGGATCACCGACGGAGCTGTGACGCTTGACGTCACCAACACGGGGAAGCGGTACGGGCGTTCGGTCGTGCAGGTCTATCTGCGGCGCCTGATCACGTCCACCTGGCCGCGCACCCTCGAACTGTGCGCGTTCCAGGGAGTCGGCCTGGAGCCGGGCGAGCGCCGTACGGTCGTTCTCCCGCTGTCGATGAGAGAAGCCCGGACCGACTCCGCCGAGATCCGTGTCGCGGAGTCGGCCCGGGCGGCTTTGCGTGCCGTGCCGATCGTGCTGGACATGCGGGGCGTCAGAGCTTGACGGCCCCGGACGAGACGCCCTTGTAGAACCACCGCTGGGTGATCACGAACAGCACCAGCACCGGGATCACCGAGATGACGGACCCGGCCATCACCATCCGCTGGTCGTAGCCGAACGACGAGCTCTGCAGCCGCGAAAGACCCAGCGTCAGCGTCATGTTGCTTTCCGAGCGCAGCACGATCAGTGGCCACAGGAAGTCGTCCCAGGCGCTGATGAAGGTGTTGATGACCACCACCAGGATCGCGCCCCACGCGGACGGCAGATACAGGTACCGGAAGCGCTGCCACTCGTTCGCGCCGTCGAGCATCGCCGAGTCCTCGATCTCGCGCGGAACGGCGAGGAACGCGGCGCGCATCAGCAGGACGTTGATGGCGCCGACGAAGCCGGGCAGCCAGACGCCGGCCAGGCTGTCGACCAGGCCGAGGTCGCGGATGCTCAGGAACAGCGACACCATGATCGACTCGAAGGGGAACATCATGGAGGCGATCAGCACCACCCAGACCGCCTTGCGGCCCTTCCAGCCCGGCTTGGAGAGCATGTAACCGGCCGTGGTGGAGAAGACCAGCTGGCTGGTGACCGACAGGGCGACCACGATCAGGCTGTTCTTGATGTACGAGGCCACCGGGACCTGGTCGAAGACCGTGCGGTAGGCGCGCAGGGTCGGGTCGTGCGGCAGGAGGGTGGCGTCGGCGCCGAAGACGTCCTCGCTCGTGCTCTTCAGGGAGGCCAGCAGCTGCCAGACCAGCGGGCCCACGGTGAGGCCGAGCACGAGGAACAACAGCAGGTAACGGACGACCAGTTCGCGCGGACGGCCGTAGTCCCGCCAGCGGGGCAGCAGGCGTCGGCGCGTGGCCGGAACAGCGGTCGTCACGACTCGTCCTCCTTCGTCAGCCGCTGCGCCAGCAGGGTCAGCCCCAGCGTCAGCAGGAACAGGGCCACGCTGACGGCGGAGCCGTAACCGGCGTTGCCGGTGATGGGGTCCAGGCCGACGTCCCGGATGTAGAACGGCAGGGTGCGGTCGGCGCCGCCGGGGCCGCCGGTGGAGCTGCCGAGCATGTAGATCTCGGTGAACACCCGGAGCGAGCCGATACCGGTGAGCGTGCCGACGAGCATCATGGCCTGCCGTACGCCGGGCACGGTGATGTGCCAGAAGCGGCGGACCGAGCCCGCGCCGTCCATGGCCGCCGCCTCGTGCAGTTCCTTCGGTACGTTCCCGAGCGCGGCCAGGTAGAAGACCATGTACCAGCCGAGGCCCTTCCACAGCGTCAGGCCCATCGCGGACAGCAGGATCAGCCACGGGTCGGACAGGAACGGGATCGCCGACCTGATCAAGTGGGCTTTCTCGAGCCAGGTGTTGACCAGACCGTCGTCGGCGAGCAGCCACTGCCAGCTCAGACCGACGACCACGCTGGAGGCCAGCACCGGTGTGTAGAAGGCCGAGCGGAAGAAGCCGATGCCGGGGAGGTTCTTCTCCACCAGGACCGCCAGCAGCAGCGGCAGCAGGACCATCAGCGGGACGACGATCACCGCGTACAGGATGCTGTTGCGCGTCGCCAGCCAGAAGTCGGAGTCGTCCAGCATCCGCGTGTAGTTGTCGAGCCCGACGAAGCTCGCGGCGCCGCCCAGCGGCTTGGCGTCGGTGAACGACAGCAGGAGCGTGTTGAGGAACGGGAACACGCCGAACACCACCGCGCAGCCGATCGCGGGGGCCGTCCACAACCAGGGCAGCCACCAACGGCGGTACATCGCGGCCCCGTTGGCACCGGCCGCCGGGCCCGGTAGCAGGGCCCGGAGTCGGGAGGGCTTCGCGCCCGGCGCGGCGGGGGTGCGCTCCGCGCCGGACACGGCCACCGGCTTCGTGATCTGAGCCGTCACGGTCAGCCCGCCTGCTTCAGCAGCTCGTCGGCCTTCTGCTGGGCGTCCTTCACCGCGTCCGCCGCGCTCTTCTTGCCCTGCATGGCCAGCTGCACCTGGGACACGATCGCGTTCTGCACGGCCGGGGAGAGGTTGGTCTGGTTGGTGCTGGCCGTCTTCAGCTGGTCGGCGACGAGCTTGCGGGCCTGGGAGAACGGGTCGCTGCCGGTGGCGTTCTGGAAGAACGGGTCACTCAGCGACTCCGTGGTGGTCGGGAAGATCACCACGGCCGGGTCCTTGCACCAGGCCGTCTGGTTCTCGGCGTTGGTGAGGAACTCCGCGAACGACAGCGCCGTGGACGCGTGCTTGCTGGTCGCGGCGACCGAGATGTACTGCGGGGCGCCGGCGGAGGCGCGGCCGAGCGCGTCGTAGGGCTGCTGGCCGACGGCCGTCTTGTCGTAGACCGACGGGCTGTTCTGCTTCACGAACCGCACGAAACTCGGGTTCGTCGAACCGTAGGCCACCTTGCCCTGGCTGTAGAGCGTGGACGGGTCGTTGCTGGAGGACAGCGAGTCCTTCGGCATCGCGCCCGCCTTGTAGAGCTTCGCCATCCACGCGACCCACTGGGTGGTGCGCGGGTCGTCGGCGAAGACGGCGGACTTGCCGTCGGCGGAGAGAATTTTGATGCCCATCTGGTCGAAGTCGGCGGGGATGCGCCAGATGGGGTTGGCCATCGTCGCGAAGTACTTGCCGTCGGAGGCCTTGGCTATCTTCTCGTAGTCGGCGAAGAGCCCGAAGATGCTCGTCGGCGGCTTCGCCGGGTCGATGCCCGCCTTCGCCAGCAGATCCTTGTTGTACGTCAGCAGGACACCGCCGGTGTACCAGGGCAGCGTGGTGTGGATCGCCTTGCCGTCGGCGTCGTTGAAGGTGCCGGACTTCCAGAACGACGGGACGAACGGCTTGGACGCGTCGGGGTCCTTGGTGCCGACGTCGAGCAGGTAGCCGGCCTTGGTGAGGGCCGTGGCCGTCGGCGCGTTGACGTTGATGACGTCCGCCAGCGTGCACGCCTGGGCGTCGGCGACCGTGCGGCTGGTGAAGGTGTTGTCGCCGGGGTCGTCGATCCACTTGACCTCGGCGCCGGGGTGGGCCTTCTCGAAGTCGGCGATCACTCCGTTGAAGAAGTCCCCGAAGTCTTTCTTCAGATTCGTCGTCTGGAAGGTGATCGTGCCCTTGACGTCCCCGGTCAGCTTGCCCGGCCCGACGTTGCCCTTGTCGACCTTGCACCCGCCGGCCGTGGCGTCCCCGTCGCCCGAACCGCCGCCCGACAGGCCGCAGCCGGCGGCGGTCAGCGACAGAACGGCGAGACAGGTCAAGGTGCGGGTCAGTCTCTGTGCACGCATGTGATGGGCCCTCCTGCGACCGGGCGAGTCAGGGATGTGGCTGGTTCAATCAACCAACTTCGACTCCGATTGATGAAAAGGTGGACCAGAATTCATCGGAGGTCAATGCCTTGCCGTGTTGCTTTTCGGTTCCGTGGTGGTTCCGTGAGAGGTCAACGACCCGATCAGTGCCGGTGCTCGTGGTCCGGGTGCGAGGGGTCGCCGGGGTGCTCGTAGCCCGGTGCGTACACGACGTCGGCCCGTGCCCGGTCCAGCCAGTCGAAGAAGGCGCGACGGCCTGCGGCGCGGCGCAGTTCGAGGATGATGCCCTCGCGGACCTGGGCGTACGGGAGGAGGTCCGACGTCTCGTGGAAGGGGTCCGCGCCGCGGGCCAGCTCCTCGGGGGTGAGGAAGCGGTCGCGGTTGCGGTCGTAGTAGTCGTACGCCGCCTCCTCGGGGATCTGTTGCTCGCGTTCCAGGTGTTCGAGGAGGGTGCGGGCGGCTGAGGAGTGGGCGAGGGCGACTGCCACGATGCTGCCGAGGTCAGCCACGTCGCGCTCCGCGGGGAGAGTGGCCGTGATGGGTCGTGTTTCGGCTGCGGCGCCGTCGTGGCTTGTCGCGCAGTTCCCCGCGCCCCTAGGGCTGCGCTCCGCGCAGGCCCTTTGGGCGAGTTCGTCGATCACTACGACTTGCGCGGCCCACCGGCGGCGTTGTCGCTCGGCCCTAGCCAACGCTTCTGGTCGGGTTTCGCGGTCTCGGGCCGGGACTGCTTCCAGGAGGGCGTTCACACGGTCCCTCGACACGGGTTCCCCGTCCACGAAGGCGGCATGCTCCGTCACGGCTTCACCTCCAGTTCCACGGCCTCCGTGTACGCCACGCAGCCGTGCCAGCCCACCTTTGCCATCAGCCAGTACGACCCCGGTGGCACCGCCGAGCCGTCCACCTCGATCACGCAGTCGGCCTCCGCCCCGCCGGGCACGGTGAAGCCCTGGACGCCCGGACCGACTCCGGGCCATGTGCCCCAGGAGGACACCGCCCAGAGGGTGCCGCTGACGGGGCCCCGGGTGGTGTTGCGCAGGGTCACGGGCACGCGGACGCGTTCGTCTCGTCGTACGACGACCCTGTCAACTCCTAGATGTGACACCAGCGTTGGCCCCGTGTGCCCGTCCGGCACGTCCAGCGCCACCACGTCCTCGAACGTCTGCCTGCCGTACGACAGCCGCGCGGCCAGCCAGTGTCGGCCGGGTTCGGGCTCGGGCGGCGGTGTCACCGTGACCTCGGTGAGGCTGAAGCCGCCGGGGCCGAGGGTGTACGGCAGTTCGGTGGGCTCGGTGGACCAGCCGGGAGGCGCCTCGAAGGTCACCGTGCCCGACACCGGGGCGTCGGCGAGCTCCGAGGAGATCCGGACGGTCGCCGTGACGGGGCCGGAGACGGTGAGCGTGGTGGGGGAGACGTATACGGCGACCGGCATGTTGCCGCGCGGGGCGGGGCCGGAGTTGTGGAGCCAGTAGCGGGTGTGGACGGGCTGGGCGGGCTCGGCGGCGGCGATACCGGGGCCCGGCGGTGTCTCCAGGGCACCTGCGGGCGTGGCGAGGACGGTGGTCACCTCGAAGCCGGCCAGGTCGACCTCCACCGTCCCGTCCGTGCCCGGCGTCAGCGGCTCCCCGGGCGTCTCCAGTACGTTCGCCCGGGCGCCCTCCGTCCACCCGCGAGGCCGCGACAGACGCGCGCGCACCGGACGGCCGTTGACCTCGTGCACACGGACGACGACACCGGTGCCCGGGTCCGGCTGTGCCGTGCCGCCCCGGGCGAGCGGGGAGCCGGCCGGCTTGAGGGCGTCCAGCAACACCTCGCCCGCGGGCTCCAGTTGGAGCAGCGAGCTGTTCCGGGGCAGGAGCGCGTCCTCGGGTCGGGTCCGCAGCCGGGCGGTGAGCGGGCGGTTGAACTCGTGCCCGCGCTTGGGCAGTTGACCCTCCCGCCAGTCGCCCTCGCCGGCGACGACGGCGTAGTCGAAGGTGTGCGACCAGCGCTGGAGCTGGAAGGCGGACCCGTCCGGGGCCGTGCGGCGCGGCGGGTCGACCCAGATGCCGGAGGGCCAGCCGGTGCAGGAGCGCATGAGGGACATGTGGAGGTCGCCGGACGAGGTGACCACACAGCCGGGCGTGCCCCGGTTCAGGACCGAGAAGCTGCGGCCGTCCCAGGCGTCGCCGGGCGGCAGGGCCTCGCCGCCGCCCGCCGCGGTGGCCGTGACGGTGAAGTCGTCCAGGTCGGCGACGAGGGCGTCGACCGCCTTGGCGTCGTCCTCACCGCCCGCCACGACGAGCAGCGGCAGCCGCTCCAGGTCCCGCAGATCGGCTCCCGGCACCCACTCCTCCCGCAGCGAGGCGCGCGGCGCGACCCACACGGCCGCCACGTCCCCCTCGGCCAGCTGCCGCCGCAGTTCGCGCCCGGCGGCCGGGTCCCAGCCGAGGGCCTCGGCGACCACGGAGTTGCGGTCCGGGCCGCCGACGGCGATCCGGATGTCGGGAAGGTTGGAGTCGACCTCCAGGTCGCCGTAACGGGGCCCGCCCGCGATGGTCGAGGTCGCCGTGACCCCGGCGCGGACGAGGGCGGCGGCGAGCCCGGCGCCCAGCTCCCCGGCCATGTCCCAGTCGGAGTAGATCAGTTCGGCGACCCCGATCGAGCGGTGCCCGAGGAGCGCGCCGGTGTCGTCGTGCACGGCGACCCGCGTGGTGGACCCCAGCCCGAACCAGGTGTTGGCCGGGTTGTCCAGCGTCCACGGGAACTGCTCGCTGTCCACCTCCACGAACCCGAAACCGCGCCCGATCACCGCGTCCGCCACCTCGTGCACCGGCAGCCCGCCGCGCACGTCGGACGGCCAGCGCACCCGGATGAGCCGGTCGGCACCGTCGTACCCGTCGACGGTCGTGGAGACGTCCACACGGTCGACGCCCTTCCACAGGGTCAGCCGCTGTGTGTAGGTGAAGAGGCCGAGGTCGGCGCGGACCGTGACGCGCTGTCCGGCGGGGGAGTGCTCGACCTCGATGTCCGCCCCGACATCCCTGCTGCGCGCGGCGGTTGTGCCGGTCGGCGTGAGGTGCCAGGGGCCCTCGCCGAAGCGCGGGTGCCTCGGGTACTCCTCCTGCACGACGAGTTCGTTGCCGATGTCACCGGCACGCAGCAGTTCCCGGGCCCCTTCCCGCAGGGCCCGCAGGCTGCTGACTCCGCCGCCGCGCGCGGGGTCGACGGTCAGCTCGTAGAACTCGTTGCGGATCGTGGCCCCTTCGGCCGGTGTCCACCTGGAGGCGGCACCTTCGGCGAGCGGGACGGCCTTGAGGCCCAGTCCGGGCACGTTCGGCACGACGACGCTCAGCCGGCCGTCCTCCTCACGCACCGCGGGCAGGGGAAGCCCGGTGCTCTCCTCGACCGGCAGGAGCCCCTCGTCCCGGACGCTCAGCACGTCCTTGCGTGTCCAGGTCGCGGAGTTGAAGACCACCAGGTCGGTGCCGTCGCCCGGCAGCGGGGCGACCCGGTCCGCGAGGGCCTGCGTCGCGTCGGCGTGGACGGTCTCGGCGAGGTCGTACAACTCCCGCCAGCCGGTGAGGAGATCGATGTAGACCTGGTCCGACTCCGAACCGGTGATGGCGTCGTGATGGGCGCCGTAGACGAGTTGGCGCCACGCCTTGTCGAGCGCCGCGTCCGGGTAGGGGTGCCCGGTGGTGAGGGAGGCGAGGGTCGCCCAGGCCTCCGCGTCGGCGAGGAGACTCTCGCCGTACCGCTGGGCCTGCTTGGTGTCGATGTAGGAGACGTCCTTGCCGGTGTAGACCGGGTTCATGTCCCGGGTCTGCGGGGAGGCCTTGCGGCCCTCCGCCGCCAACTCGGCCCGTACGGCGGCGAAGAAGTCCCGGGGTATCGCGCTGATGAACCGCGGCCAGACGTAACGGGTGTTCCAGTCACGGTGGATGCCCATCACCCAGCGGCAGGGCGGCGCGTAGTCCCCGCCGACGGGGAGCAGGACGTTGCGCGTGAGCGCGACCTTCTTCAGGCCCTTGAACAGCTTGAGCGCGGCCTGTTCGGCCGCCGGCAGGGTGGGCGCGTTGTCGATCGCCCAGCCCGCGCCGTAGTGGTTGACCATGTACGCGGTGAGGATGCCGCGCCCCGAGGGGGCGATCCAGTCGAACTCGGCCGGGAACTGCATCCGTCGGGGATCCCTGGGCTCCTCGCCGAACACGGAGAGCGTCGGCCCCCACTGGTGGAACGGCCCGCGCGCCCAGGAGCTGGAGGTGACCCCGGCGTCCGCCATCAGCCCGGGGAACTGCGGATCGTGCCCGAACGCGTCCAGCTGCCAGGCGGTCTCGGGCGACGCACCCATGATCCCGCGCTGGTATCCGTCGCCGTACAGCGCGTTCCGTACGGTGGCCTCGGCGCCGGTGAGGTTGGTGTTCGGCTCGTTGTACGTACCGCCCATGATCTCGACGCGGCCGGAGCGGATCAGCTGGCGCAGGAAGGCGCGCTCCTCGGGGAAGGCGTCCCAGTACGGCTTGAGATAGTCGACCTCCGCGAGCACGAAGGTGTACGCCGGGTCGCGCCGCGCGAGGTCGCAGTGGGCGCGCACCAGGCTCATCCCGGACTGGCCGCGCGAGTCGAAGGTGCGGGCCGGCAGGCCCGAGGTGGCCGGGTCGTCGGCGACGTCCCAGGTCTCGGTGTAGGCGGCCTGGGTGTTCCACCAGACGGGGTCGTAGTGGAAGTGGCTGACCATGAACATGGTCCAGCCGGGCTCGGCGGCCGTGAACGGGGCGGTGTGCCGGTCGCCGAACTCACCGTCGACGGCGACGACCGTGATCTCGTCGCCCTCGCCGGTCACGGGTATCTCGGCGCGTGCGGTGCCGTCGTCGGCGGTGGTGACCAGCGTCTCCCCGACACTGCGGAGACCGCCCGGGCCCTCGGCCGTGAGGCGGACCGTGCGGCCGGGGACGTGGCTGATCTCGGCGACCACCACCTGGTACGGCTGCTCGACGGTTCCGACGAAAAGCTCGGTCGACTCGACAGAGGTGACGCGCATGGGTCTCCTACGAGGATGCTCGGCGGAGCACCATCCTGGCACCGCAGGGATGGTTCAAACAACCATCTACGCGTGTTCTCGGTGAATCATCTATGCAATATCACTGCCGTCAGCGGGTGCGCCGACCCTTCGCCGAGTGCTGCGGCACGATGTGGTCGGTCAGCGCCAGGGACGCGCTCGCACGCTGGTAGGAGAGCTGCGCGACCCGGACGTAGAGGCAGTCGAGCAGCACCAGGACGGAGTGCCGGCCGCCGATGCCGGTGAGGAAGTTGGTCTCCGAGGCGGAGGAGACGAGCCGGATGTCGGCGGCCTTGGCCAGCGGTGAACGCGGGTCGGAGGTGAGCGCCACGGTGGTCGCGCCGCGCTCCTTGGCCAGCTCGAACGGCTCGATGGTCTCCCGGGTGGCCCCCGAGTGCGAGATGCCCACGGCGACGTCCGCCGGGGTGAGCAGGGCCGCGGACGTGACCGCGCCGTGCACCTCGGTCCAGCCCCGCACCGAGCAGCCGATCCGGAACAGCCGGGTCTCCGTCTCCACCGCCACCGCCCCGCTGCCACCGGTGCCGTAGAGGTCGATACGGCGGGCCCGCGCCATGGCCTGGGCCGCGCGCTCGATCGCGTCGAGGTCGATCCGCTCGATGGTCTGCTGGACGGCCCGCAGGTCGGCGTTGCCCACGACCTGCACGACCCGCTCCAGGCTGTCGTCCGGGGAGATGTCCGGGCCGATCTCGGCGGTGCCCCAGTCGGAGACCTCGCCCCGGCCGTGCTCCTTGGCCAGCTCGATCAGCAGATGCTGGTAGGAGTCCAGGCCGATGGCCCGGCAGAAGCGGGTCACCGTGGCCTGCGAGGTGCCGGTGCGGCGGCCCAGCTCGGCGGCCGAGCAGTGGGTGACGGCGGCCGGATCCTCCAGGATCAGCTCGCCGACCTTGCGCAGGGAGCCCGCCAGCCGGGGCAGCTCGGTGCGGATCAGTGTCGTGACGTCCGTCGGAGGCATGAGAAGAAGGTATCAGCCACCGTTCAGGCCACTCGGTGAATACCAGGACCGGATTCACGGTCGGACACGGGTGAGATCGGGAGCGATGGGGAGGCGATTGAATGCAGCAGCCATCTCATGGTTTATTGATTCACCGATGGAGATGTATAGGGTGGTTCAATCCATCAGTGGGGAGTGAGTGCCACGTGTCCGTCGAGTCCGTCAGCGCCCAGGGCTTCGCGCAGCAGAGCCTGGCCGTCCTTCAGCAGATCACCGAGTCCGCCCGCGCCGACGTGGCCCGCGCCGCGGAACTGATCGCCGACTGCGTACGCGCCGACGGCGTCATCCAGGCCTTCGGCACCGGCCACTCCCAGGCCATGGTCCTGGAAGTCGCGGGCCGAGCGGGCGGGTTGGTGCCCACGAACCGGCTGAGCATCGCCGACCTCGTCCTGTACGGCGGTGACGCCCCCTCCGTCCTCGACGATCCGCTCCTGGAGCGGCAGCCGGGCGTGGCCGAGCGGCTCTACGACCTCGCGGCCCCCCGCCCCCAGGATCTCTTCGTGATCATCTCCAACTCCGGCGTGAACAACGTCATCGTCGAGATGGCCCTCCACGCCAAGCGGCAGGGTCACAAGCTGCTCGCCATCACCTCCCTCGCCCACACCCACGCCGTCCCGGCCGGCCACTCCAGCGGCAAGAAGCTTGTCGACCTCGCCGACGTGGTCCTCGACAACGCGGCTCCGCGCGGGGACGCGCTGCTGGAGTTGCCGGGTGGGGGTGCGGTGTGTGCGTTGTCGACGCTGACGGGGGTGATGCTGGTGCAGATGGCGGTGGCGGAGGCGTCGGCTGTGCTGCTTGCCGCGGGGGAGCGGCCGCCGGTGTATGTCTCGGCCAATGTGCCGGGGGGCTTCGAGGGGAATCTGGAGCTGGAGAAGCGGTATGCGGGGCGGATCCGGCGTACGGCGAGTTAGCGAGGGTCGCGGGGAAGCTGCGGGCCGGTGGGGGCTGGTCGCGCAGTTCCCCGCGCCCCTGGGTGGGGAAGCCGGCCGTTACTTCATCGGTACTGCTGTCAGGGGTATTGCCAGCGGAAATGTTGCCGTGTTGACCGGGATCGGCTGTTTTCGTGGCTGTGCTGGTAGGGAGGGTCGCGGGGAAGCTGCGGGCCGGTGGGGGCTGGTCGCGCAGTTCCCCGCGCCCCTGGGTGGGGAAGCCGGCCGCTACTTGATCGGTACCGGTGTCAGGGCTACCGCCAATGGATAGGCGCCGGTTGTCAGCGGGGTCCCCGGGGTTCCGGTTGTTGTGTCGACCGGGATCAGTTTGTTTCCGTCGGCCGTCGTGACGTACGCCGTGCCGCCGCTCCAGTCCAGGCCCACGTCGAAGGCCGACCTGCCTACCGTGACCTTGGTGCCCGGGGCGCCGGTCACCGTGTCGACGGGCGTGACGTAGTCGCCGGTGCTGGGGCTGACCCACAGGGTCCGGCCGTCCGGTGACAGGCCGAGTCCGTATGCCTGGCCGGTGACCAGGAGCGTCGGTTCGGTGTCGTTCGTGGCCGTGTCGATCGGGGTCACCGTCGAGCCGCCGGAGTTGGACACGTAGACCGTCCTGCCGTCGGGTGCGGCGACGACGTTGAAGGGCCTCGGGCCGACGGGGATCGCGGTACCCGCCTTCGCGGTGGCGAGGTCGACCGGGCTGACCGTGTTGTCGTGGATGTTGGCCACGTACAGGGTCGTGCCGTCCGGGGTGATCGCCATGTTCTCGGGGCCGTCGCCCACCGTGACCGGCGTGCCCGCCACCAGGGTCGAGGTGTTCACCGGCTGGACCGTCCCGTCCGTGTAGTTGGCCACCCACAGCGTCCCGCCGTCCGGCGTGAGCGCGAGCCCGGCGGGAACGCGGCCCACGGCGACCGTGCCGCTGGCCGTGCCGTTCGCCACGTCGATGACGCTGACGGTGTTCGAGCCCTGGTTGGCGGCGTAGGCGGTACGGCCGTCGGCGCTGACCACGACCTCGCCGGGGTTGGCGCCGACCGCGATGTTCTTGGACGTGCCGGTGGCCAGATCGATCGAACTGACGGACGCGCCACTGAAGTTGGCGGTCACGGCCTTCAATGAGCCGGTGTTCTCGGTGACTTGGACGGGGATCGCCCGATCGAGGATGCCCGTGCCCGACACCACGACCGAGTGGACGCCCTCGGTGACCCCGGTCACCGTGACGGTGGCCGAGGCGCTGCCCCCGGCCGGGACCGTCACGGTGCCCTGGTCCGGCGAGGCGGTGACGCCGTCCGGAACGGCCAGTTTCCAGGTGACCGTGCGGGCCTCCTTGTCCGAGAAGTCGAGCGTCACCGTCTCGGAGGCGCCCGGCTTCAGGGAGAGTGAGCGCGGGGAGAAGGCGGCGTCGACGCCCGGGTCGGGGGCGGTCTCCAGCATCGTCGTATAGAGGAACTGGTCCATCACGCCCGGCGAGACCTGCTCGGGTACGGCGTCCAATTCCTTGCGCGCGTCCCGGAGTCGGGACCAGTACGTCGACACCGCCTCCGCGTCGCCCCGCTTGTTGGCGAGCAGCAGATCCACGGCCGTCCGCCCCGCGCTCCCGTACTGGCCGAGCTTGCCCAGCCAGGCGGACGTCTCGTCGAGGAACCCCGGGTTGTCGAGCCGGGCCCGCAACTCGGCAGGGGTGGCGGCCATGTCGGTGAAGTACGAGCGCAGCGCGGAGGCGGCCCGGTCGAGCCCGCGGTCCTGCTCGTACGCCGTGCGGAAGTCGGCGATGAGTTCGGTCAGGGTGGGGGACTCGGTCGGGTCGAGCTGGGAGGAGTAGTTGTTCTCGGCGAAGATCCGCAGCCATCTGGCGGCGCCGGGTCCGGCGAGGTCGCGGACCGAGGCGAGGAAGGCGGCCCGGGGGTCGTAGGAGTCCGGGTTCCAGAGGTAGGCGGCGGAGGTGAACAGCGCGAGCCTGCTCGCCTCGCCCTGGACCATCGGGTTGGCGGTGACGCCGGTCGCCGCCTTGGCCGCGCCGGCCTCCCGTCCCGTGTAGGGGCCGAGGAGGAGTCGGCTGGTGACGTAGTCGTTGACCGGGTAGTTGTCCCAGATCAGGATCGGGTGGCCGAACACCTCGCGGGCCTGGGCCACCTGCGCGGCGGTGATGGTCGGCGCGATCACTCCCGTGCCGGTCCACTCGACGACCACGGAGGGGTCCAGCTTCTCGCGCAGGGCCGTCTTGTAGGGGGAGTCGGCGAGGTCGGAGTACTCGGTGGGGACCATCTCCAGGGGGGCGAGGCCGGTGTGGCCGGCCGAGAACGCCGTCCACGCCTCGTTGAGGAGATGGGCCTGGGCCGTGCCCGCCGCTCCTCCGCCCGTGCCGAACTCCCGCTCGTCGGCGGCGCAGTTCCACTTGGTGTAGCTGATGTCGTCCAGCGGGAGCGCGAAGGACCGCACGCCGATCGCGTACAGCGAGTCGAACTTGCGGGTGAGGGCCGCGATGTCGGAACCGGACGAGTAGCAGACCGACAGGCCGGGGGAGAGGGCGTAGGTGAAGCGGACGTGGTTGGCGGCGGCGCGGACGACCAGTTCCTCGAGCCGGGCCAGTTCCGCGGACGGGTACTCGTCGCGCCATCGGTCGCGCAGATACGGGTCGTCCTTGGGGGAGTAGACGTACACGTTCTGCTTGGTGCGGCCGTAGAAGTCGAGCTGGCTCAGGCGCTCGGCATGCGTCCAGGGAGTGCCGTAGAAGCCCTCGACGACTCCGCGCAGCGCGGCGGTGGGCCAGTCGCGGACCCTGGTCTCGGGCAACGTGCCCGAGGTGCCGAGGAGTTGGCGCAGGGTCTGGGCCGCGTAGAAGGTGCCGGTGGCGTCGGATCCGGAGAGGGCGAGAAGGGTACGGCCGTCCCGGCGCCCGGACGCCAGGGTGTAACCGCCGGAAGGGAGTCCGGCGGGGGACCGGGCCCCCAGGCGCTTCAGTGCGGCGGTGGTGCCGGGGCCGTCGAGGTAGACCGTGAAGGCGGCCGACGCGGGCGGCTTGTCGACCGTCACGATCCGGTCCGCGCCGGCCTCGCGCAGCGCGGCCTCGACGACCTCGCGGGCGGAGGCGTCCGTGTCCGGGCCGACGACCTCCACGACCCGGTCGGGGACCGTGAACCGGCCGGGGCCGCTCTGCGTGCTCTGGGGTTTCGGCCAGACCTCGGGGGTGGGCTGCCGGGGTGCGGCCGATGCCGGTGACAGGGACGGGGTGGTGAGACCGGCGGCCATCAGCAGCACGGCGGCCACCCCCGCCGATCTCCTGGAGAGTCTCGAACGCAAGGTGAATTCATCCACCGGCGGAGTCTATTGATGCTGATTCAATCATTCAATAGTGCCTCTGTCGGCAATCTTGACGGGCCGGATGTTACCGGTAACATTTCCTGTCGTGCTCCGAGAAACCCGTGCAGTCGAAGCTCCGGTGTTCAGCCCGGCCGCCGTCGTCGCCTCGTGCGTCGGCTTCGTTCTGATCGGTGCGCTCCAGGCCCTCTACGGGCCCGCCATCCCCGCCTTCCGTGAGGAGTTCGGGCTGTCCCCGTCGGCCGCCGGACTGGGGCTGAGTGCCCACTTCGTCGGTGGGGTGGCCGGGGTATTGCTGTTCGACCGGTGGTTCGGGCGGATCGGCAACCGGCGGATCCTCGGCGCCTCGTACCTCCTGATGGCCGTCGGCGCGGCGGGCTTCGCGCTCGCTCCCACCTGGCCGCTCGCGCTCGCCGCCGCCCTGCTGGCCGGGCTCGGCTTCGGCGGTATCGACTACGGGCTCAACCAGCTGTTCGCCGTCGGCTTCGGACATCGCTCGACGGCGATGCTGAACATCCTCAACGCCCACTTCGGCATCGGCGCGATCCTCGGACCGGCCGTGATCGGCGCGGTCGGCGCCGAGCACTACCCGGCCGTCTTCCTCACCTTCGCGCTGGTCGACCTGCCGCTGCTGTGGTGTCTGAAGGGCGTACGGGACAAGGCGCCGCAGCAGTCCGGCACGGTCCCCGGCTCCGGTGCCGTCCTCGGCCGCAGCCTCGGCTCGGTGCTCGCCGTGTTCGTCGCGCTGTACGTCCTGCACGTCGGCATCGAGGCCGGCGTCGGCGGCTGGGAGCCCACCCATCTGGAGACCGTCGGCTACGGCGCCGGGGTCGCCGCCACCGCCACCTCCGTGTACTGGCTGATGATGACCGTGGGCCGGTTCCTGGTCGCGCCTGTCGCGCTGCGCTTCTCGGCGCAGACGATCATCACGGTCTCGTGCGCCGGAATGACGGTCTGTCTCCTGCTCGCGTCCGTCAGCGAGTTGGCGCCCTACGCCTATGCCGGCGTCGGGCTGTTCATCGCACCGAACTTTCCCACCGGACTGCCCTGGCTCCACCGGGCCGCCCCGCAGGCCCGGCGCGCCGGAGCCCTGGTCATCGCGGCCTCGATGGCCGGCGGTGTGGTGGCCGGACCGGCCCTCGGCAAGGTCATCGAGTGGTCCGGCATCAAGGCCGTACCACTGCTGCTCGGAGGGGTCTCGGCGCTGTGCCTGGCCGCGACCCTGTGGCTGATCCGCAGTACTTCATCCCGCTCGCACCGAAGGGGAACACCCGCATGCCCGCACTGACGACGACGTCCGACGGTTTCCTGCTGCACGGCAGGCCGTTCCGCATCCTGTCCGGCGCCATGCACTACTTCCGCGTCCACCCCGACCAGTGGGCCGACCGGCTGCGCAAGGCCCGCCTGATGGGCCTCAACACCGTCGAGACCTATGTGCCGTGGAACGTCCACCAGCCCGATCCGGAGGGCGAGCTGGTCCTGGACGGCCTCCTCGACCTGCCCCGCTATCTGAGCCTCGCCAAGGACGAGGGGCTGCACGTCCTGCTCCGGCCCGGCCCGTTCATCTGCGCCGAGTGGGACGGCGGCGGTCTGCCCGGCTGGCTCACCTCGGACCCGGACATCCGGCTGCGCAGCTCCGACCCCCGCTTCACCGGCGCCGTCGACCGCTACCTCGACCTGCTGCTGCCCCCGCTGCTGCCCCACATGGCCGAGGCGGGCGGTCCCGTCATCGCCGTCCAGGTGGAGAACGAGTACGGCGCCTACGGCGACGACAGCGCCTACCTGAAACACCTCGAACAGGCCTTCCGTAACAGGGGAGTCGGGGAGTTCCTCTTCACCTGCGACCAGGCCGACCCCGAGCACCTGGCCGCCGGCAGCCTCCCCGGGGTGCTGGCCGCCGGCACCTTCGGCGGACGGATCGACGCCGCGCTGGACCAGTACCGCGCGCACCGGCCCGAAGACCCGCTGATGTGCGCGGAGTTCTGGATCGGCTGGTTCGACCACTGGGGCGGCCCGCACCACACCCGGGACGCCGCCGACGCCGCCGCCGACCTGGACCGACTGCTCTCCGCGGGCGCCTCCGTCAACATCTACATGTTCCACGGCGGCACCAACTTCGGCTTCAGCAACGGCGCCAACCACAAGCACGCCTACGAACCCACCGTCACGTCCTACGACTACGACGCCCCGCTCACCGAGTCCGGCGACCCCGGCCCGAAGTACCACGCCTTCCGCGAGGTCATCGCCCGCCACGCGTCCGTCCCCGACGAACCGGTCCCGGCTCCGGCCCCCAAACTCCCGGCCATCGCCGTGGAGTTGAACCGTCGCGCGGCCCTGCTCCCGCACGCCGACGCCCTCGCCGCCCCGCTGCGTACCGAAGACCCCGCGATGATGGACGAGTTGGGCCTCAGCTCCGGATACGCGCTCTACCGGACCACCGTCCCCACGTCCGGCCAGGGCCTGCTGTACTTCGCGGGCGGCGTCGGCGACCGCGCCCAGGTCTTCCTGGACGGCGCCCCCGTCGGCGTACTCGAACGGCGCCACCACGACGAGGCCCTGCCCGTGCTCGTGCCCCGCCCCGGCGCCACGCTGGACGTGCTCGTGGAGAACATGGGCGGCGTCAACTACGGCCCCCGCATCGGCGCCCCCAAGGGCCTGCTCGGCCCGGTCTCCTTCAACGGCACCGTCCTGCGCGCCTGGGACAACCACCCGCTGCCCCTGACCGACCTCACGGCCGTGCCCTTCACCCCGTCGGACGCCACCACGGACGCCGTACCCGCCTTCCACCGGGGCACCTTCGAGGTGGCGGAGCCGGCCGACGCCTTCCTCGCCCTGCCCGGCTGGACCAAGGGCCAGGCCTGGGTCAACGGCTTCCACCTCGGCCGCTACTGGAACCGCGGCCCCCAGCACACCCTCTACGTGCCCGCACCGGTCCTGCGCCCCGGCACCAACGAACTGGTCCTGTTCGAACTGCACGCCACCACCGGCACGACCGCCCGGCTCACGGACACCCCCGACCTCGGACCGGAGATCTCCTGATGCCGCACCATCTGCGCGTACCCGCGCCCTCCGGCCCACCCCTCACCGGCCACCTCCCCTTCACCGACGCGCCGGGCGTGCCCGACCCGATCGAGGTCACCAGCCGCTGTCTCACCCGTGGCGGACGTCCCTGGTTCCCGGTCTCCGGAGAGTTCCACTACACCCGCTACCCGGCCGGGGAGTGGGAGGAGGAGCTCCTCAAGATGAAGGCCGGCGGTGTCACCGTCGTCGCCAGTTACGTCATCTGGATCCACCACGAGGAGATCGAGGGCCGCGTCCGCTTCGACGGCGACCGCGACCTGCGCCGCTTCGCCGAACTCTGCGCCCGCCACGGCCTCGACTTCATCCCCCGCATCGGCCCCTGGGTGCACGCGGAGGTCCGCAACGGCGGCCTGCCGGACTGGGTGGCGGCCCGCGACTGCGTGCCGCGCACCGACGACCCGGTCTATCTGGAGGCGGTGGGGGCGTGGTTCGAGGCCGTCGCCGAGCAACTGCGCGGTCTCGACCGGGCACACGGCGGCCCCATCGTCGCCGTCCAGATCGAGAACGAGCTCTACGACCAGCCCGGCCACCTGCTCACGCTCAAACGTATGGCCCAACAGGCCGGACTGAGCGCTCCCCTGTGGACCTCGACCGCCTGGGGAGGTGTCCAACTCCCGCCCGACGAACTGCTTCCGCTGTACGGCGGCTACACCGAGACCTTCTGGACCGAGGCCGACGGCGGCTGGCCCGACACCTGCCGCAAGCACTTCTTCTTCACCCACCAGCGCGACGACGAGGGCATCGGATCCGACCTGCGCCCGGTGCACGTCCGCGGCAGCGCCCCGGACGCCAGCGCGGACCGATTCCCTTGGGCCACCTGCGAGTTGGGCGGCGGCATGGCCGTCTCCTACCACCGGCGCCCGCGCGTGGACGCCGCCGACATCGCCGCGCTCGGGCTCACCAAGATCGGGTGCGGCTCGGCGTGGCAGGGGTACTACATGTTCCACGGCGGCACGAATCCCGCGGGCGAACTGACCTCGCTCCAGGAGTCCCACGCCACCGGCTACCCGAACGACCTGCCCGTCCTGACGTACGACTTCCAGGCACCGCTCGGCGAGTACGGGCAGTACCGGGCCACGTACGACGAACTCCGGCTCCAGCACCTGCTGTTGGCCGACTTCGGGCATCTGATCGCGCCGATGGAGTCGGTGCTGCCCTCTACGCGGCCGCTCGGGCAGGACGACCGGGACACACTGCGCTGGGCCGTACGCGGTGACAGCGGTTCGGGATTCCTGTTCGTCAACAACCACCAGCCCCACGAGCCGTTGCCGGATCACCCGGGGACGTCGTTCACCGTGGAGTTCCCCGAGGGCGGCCCGGTGAGCCTCCCGAGCGCTCCCGTGACCGTCCCGTCGGGGGCCACCTTCTGCTGGCCGCTGCGGCTCGACGTGGCCGGGCTGCGCGTGGAGTGGGCGACGGCGCAGCCGGTGTGCACGGTCCAGGACAGCGGTCGTACCGTGCTGGTGCTCGCCGCGGTGGCGGGCATCACTCCCGAACTCGCCCTGGACGAGGGCACGGTGGGCTCACTGAGCACGCCGTCCGGGCAGGTCACGCACACCGGCGGCCGGGTCCTGGTCACCGGGCTGCGGCCCGGTACCGACGCCCTGGTCGAGGTCGAGACGGCGGCGGGCGGCCGCGTCGGGCTGCTGGTGCTGGACGCGGCCACGGCACGGACCGCCTACCAGGGGGAGATCCGGGGCGCCGAGCGGCTGGTGCTGTCCGACGCCGGTGTGGTCTTCGACCGGGGTGAGGTACGGCTGCACAGCACCGTGGAGCGGCCCTCGTTCGCCGTGTTCCCCGCGCTGCCCGCCCGGGAGGGGGCGCCGGACGGGGTGTTCACCCGGTACACCCTGGCGGCGGACGGCACCGGTGCCGGGGAGGCGCCGGTCACCCTCCTCAGACCTGCCGGTCCCGCGCCCGAGCCCGCCACCGGGGTGCAGGGGCGGGCCAGTGCGCCGGCCGACAAGTACTTCGACACGGCGGCCGCCGAGTACCGGGTCGACCTGCCGGAGGAGGTGCCGCCGGGGACACTGCTGCGTATCCACTGGACCGGGGACGTGGGGCGCGCCTACGTGGGGGACACCCTTGTCGCCGACCAGTTCTTCTCGGGACGGGTGTGGGACATCGGGCTGGACCGGATCCCGGCGGGGCCGCTGCGGCTGCGGGTGCTTCCCGGATTCGAGGGCGCCGACGTGTACGTTCCGCCGGAGGCCCGGGACGGCTGGGGGAGGGCGGACGTCGAGCGGGTGGAGCTGGTGACTGTTCGCCGTAGGGCCGTGGGGTGACGTGTCGGCCGCGGGTGCGTGGGGGGCTGGTCGCGCAGTTCCCCGCGCCCCTTGGGTGCGTGGACCGGTCGTATGCTGAAGCCGTCCCGGCAGCCTACTGAGGAAGCGCCTCCGATGAGCTCCAGCGCCGCTCCCGCCCCCAAAGGGCGCAGTCGACGCAACTTCGCGGGCTCGCGGCCGGTCATGGACGACGTGGCGCGGCTGGCCGGAGTGTCCAAGCAGACCGTTTCGCGGGTGCTCAACGACAACCCGGCCGTCCGTCCCGAGACGCGTGAAGTCGTGCAGGCCGCCATGCGGAGCCTCGGCTACCGGCCCAGCCGCAGTGCGCGGTCGCTGGCCAGCGGACGGACGCGGATGCTCGGGGTCATCTCCTTCGACGCCGCCCGCTACGGACCCGCCAGCACCCTGACCGCCATCAACACCGCCGCCCAGAAGGCCGGTTACCTGCTGAGCTCCATCGCCCTGGACGACACCGCCGACCACGCCACGGTCGCCGCGGCCGTGGAGCGGCTGTCGGCCGAGGGCGCGGACGGCGTCATCGCCATCGCGCCCCAGCACCGGGTGGGACAGGCGCTGGCCGACACCCACCTCGACACCCCGCTGGTGGTCCTGGAGAACGAGATCAGGGGCGGCACCCAGCTGGTCACCGCCGACTCCCGCAACGGCGCCCGCAAGGCCGTCGAGCACCTGCTGCGCCTCGGACACCCCACCGTGTGGCACATCGCGGGGCCCACCGGCTGGACCTCCGCCGACCAGCGCCTCATCAGCTGGCAGGACACCCTGAAGGCGGCGGGCGCCGAGGTGCCCGAGCTGCTCATCGGCGACTGGAGCGCGGACTCCGGCTACGACCTCGGCCGGCGGCTGGCCCGGCGCCCGGACGTCACCGCCGTGTTCGCCTCCAACGACCAGATGGCCCTCGGTCTGCTGCACGCCCTCCACGAGGCGGGCCGCCGGGTCCCCGAGGACGTGAGCGTCGTCGGCTACGACGACATCCCCGAGGCGGCCCATCTGCTGCCGCCGCTCACCACCGTCCGCACCGACTTCGCCGCGATCGGCCGGCGTTCGCTGCGGCTCCTGCTGGACCGGATCGACGGGCGGACCGAGGAGCGGGTCGAGCCGCTGATCCCCGTCGAGGTCATCGTCCGCCGCAGCTGCGGCCGGCCGCCGCGCGGCTGACAGCCCGCCTCGTCTCTTCAACAGGCCTCTGACCGAACGTCAAGGACGACGGTCGAACATGGGGACGAAAGGTGCCTCCGGGGCGCTTCAGGACTTTGTTGTGATCGGTATCACAAAGGGTCTAGGGTGAAAAACGACTGGGAGGACTCCGCCGGGGGGCGAGCCGAACGGCGGCGCGCCACCGGGTCCGTCGCCGGGTAGGGAAGTGATCCTGTTGTCCGTCGCCTGGGACGACATCGGCGGGCTCGTCGATGCCCACGAACGTTTTCTGGCCGGGGCCCGAGTGGACGCGGACGTCCGGGGCTCCGTGCTCGACTCCTGGAAACGGTGCAGGTCCGTCGGGCTGGAACCGGACCGCCTCCAGGCCGCCTACGCGCCGGACCTCACCCTGGACGACCCGCTCCTGCACGCGGCCGAGCCGGTCCTGAAGAACCTCGCCACCTCGCTCTCCGAGGCCGGCATGACCATCGCGCTGTGCGACGGACAGGGCCGCATGGTCCAGCGGCTCGGCGGCGGACGACAGCTCTGCGACCGCCTCGACGAGGTGAACTTCGCCCCCGGCTTCGACGCCTCCGAACGGGTCGTGGGCACCAACGGCGTCGGCACCGCGCTCGCCGAACGCAACCCCGTCTACGTCGTCGGCCGTGAGCACTTCGCCGACTGCCTCCAGCCCTTCGCCTGCGCCGGCGCGCCCGTCCGCAACCCGCTCAGCGGACGCATCGAGGCCGTCCTCGACCTCACCTGTCTGCGCGACGCGGGCGACCCCGCCATGCTGCGGCTGGTCCGTGAGGCCGCCCACGCCATCGAGGCACGGATGCTGGAGGTGGCCACGGACCGCGAGCGGGCCCTCCTCGCCGCGTACCGGCGGGCCACCGCCCACGCGTCGGCACAGTGGCGGCAGCCGGGGCGCCCGGACGGGGACGAACTCGGCCCCGTCGACCGGGCCGTGCTGCGCGAGAAGGCCGAGGAACTCCTCGCCTCCCCGCACCGCACCCTCGACGAGGTGACCCTCTCCGGCGGCCGCACCGCCACCCTGCTGCGCCGTCAGGTCCGGGGCGCGGCGGGTGAGACGGGCGTCGTCGTCGAGGCCCGCATCGTCGGCAGCCCGCACGTGCGCCAGGTCTGCCTCAGCGCGCCCGCCGCCCCGGTCACCCCGAACGCGGCCCTTCCACAGCCGGCCCCCTCCCCCGCACCGGTCCGGCCCGCGGTGGGATCCGCCGGACTGCGGACGGTCGTACCGACACCCGCCGAAGTGCAGTGGGACGCGCAGGGCGAGCCCGGGGCGACCGTCACGAGTGTCGGCGCGCTCCCGTCCGTCGCCGAGCGCGGCAGCGACGCCCCCGGGACGGACGCCCCAGGTGCCGACGCCCGGCTGCTTCTCCTCGGTGAGCCCGGTGTCGGACGGCTGGCCCTGCTCGCGCGCCGGCGCCTGGAGTTCCTGCACGACGCGGGCATGCGGATCGGTACCACCCTCGACGTCACCCGCACCGCGGAGGAACTCGCGGAGGCGACCGTCCCCCGGTTCGCCGACTTCGTCGCCGTGGACCTGCCGGACGGGGTGCTGCTCGGCGAGGAGCCGGGACCGCTGGGCGCGGACACCCCGCTGCGGCGGGTCGCCCTGGGCGCCGTACATGAGGAACCGCGTCTGCACCCGGTCGGCGGCCTCGTCCGGTACGCCGCGTCCACACCGCAGGCCCGCGGGCTGGAGGCCCGGCAGTCGATGCTCGAACCCGTGCTCGCCGCCGCCGGTATCCACTCCCTGGTCACGGTGCCGCTGCGGGCCCGCGGCGAGACCCTCGGCCTGGTCAGCTTCTACCGCGCCGAGAAGACCGCCCGCTTCGAGGACGACGACCTCTCCCTCGCCCAGGAACTGGCCGGCCGCGCGGCCATCTGCATCGACAACGCCCGCCGCTACACCCGCGAGCACAACACCGCGCTCGCCCTCCAGCGCAGCCTGCTGCCGCGGGGCCGGTCCGAGCAGAGCGCCGTCGAGGTCGCCTACCGCTATCTGCCGGCCCAGGCCGGCGTCGGCGGCGACTGGTTCGACGTCATCCCGCTCTCCGGCGCGCGGGTCGCGCTCGTGGTCGGGGACGTCGTGGGCCACGGACTGCACGCGGCCGCCACGATGGGCCGGCTGCGCACCGCCGTCCACAACTTCTGCGCCCTCGACCTGCCGCCCGACGACCTTCTCACCCACCTCGACGACCTCGTCGGCCGCCTCGACCGGGGCGAGGGCTGGGCGGCGGAGAACAGCCCCGACTCCGGGATCGTCGGGGCGACCTGTCTCTACGCCGTCTACGACCCGGTGTCCCGGCGCTGCACCCTGACCCGCGCCGGGCACCCGCTGCCCGCGGTCGTCGACCCCGACGGCACGGTGACCTTCGTCGACCTGCCCTCCGCCCCGCCGCTCGGGCTCGGCGGGATGCCCTTCGAGACCGTCGAGCTGGAGCTGGCGGAGGGCAGCCAACTGGTGCTCTACACCGACGGGTTGATCGAGGACCGGCAGCGGGACATCGACGCCGGGATGCAGAGGCTGGGCGCCGTCCTCGCCCAGGCCGGACGGCCGCCGGAGGAGACCTGCGAGGCGGTCCTGGACGCGCTGCTGCCGGCCCGGCCGAGCGACGACGTGGCCCTGCTGGTGGCCCGTACGCACGCCCTGGACTGCGACCGGGTCGCCCAGTGGGACGTGCCCAGCGACCCGGCGGCCGTCTCCCGCTTCCGCGCGGCGGTCACCGAACAGCTCACGGCCTGGGGCCTGGAGGAGCTGTCGTTCACCGTCGAACTCGTCGCCAGCGAACTGGTCACCAACGCCATCCGGCACGCCACCGGCCCGGTCCGGCTCCGGCTGCTCCGCGACCGCGCCCTGATCTGCGAGGTCTCCGACGGCAGCAGTACGTCCCCGCGACTGCGCCGTGCGAAGAACGAGGACGAGGGCGGCCGCGGGCTGTTCCTCGTCGCCCAGCTCACCGAGCGGTGGGGGACGCGCTACACCCCTGAGGGGAAGATCATCTGGACGGAGCTGGCGTTGCCGTGACGGACCCGGTCACGGCCGGTCGAGCTCGAACCAGACGATCTTGCCGGTGCTCAGCCGGGACGCTCCCCAGTGCCGGGCCACCCTGTTCACCAGGTACAGGCCCCGTCCGCCCTCGTCCGTGGCCCGCGCCTGCCCGAGCACCGGGAGCCGGGGCTCGTCGTCGGTGACCTCGCAGCGCAGCACGTGGGTGCGCAGCAGCCGCACGGTGATGGGCCGGGACGCGTACCGCACGGCATTGGTGACGATCTCGCTGACCAGCAGCTCCGCGGAGTCGCTCAGCTCCTCGAGCCCCCAGCGGGACAAGGTGCGCCGGACCAGCCGCCGCGCCCGGCCGGGTGTCGCCTCCGACGGTTCCAGGAACCAGTACGCCACGTCACTCGGCGCGATCCCCTCGAAGCGGGCGGCGAGCAGTGCGATGTCGTCGTCCCGGTCGCCCGGTCCGAGCATGTCGAGCACCTCGTCGCACAGCTCCTCCAGCGGCGGCGGACGCTCGGGGCCGGTCAGCCGCGCGGTCGCGGCGAGCTTCTCGCGCAGCTGCTCGATACCGGTCCACACGTCCCGCAGGCGCGATTCGACCAGCCCGTCGGTGTACAGGAGCAGGGTGGCGTCGGCCGGGGCGTCCAGCTCCACGGCCTCGAAGGCGACGCCGCCGACCCCGATGGGTGCGCCCGGGGGCACCCGCAGCACCTCGGTGCGGCCGCCCAGGTGCACCAGGATGGGCGGGGGATGGCCGGCGTTGGCGATGGTGATGCGGTGCGCGACGGGGTCGTAGACGCAGTAGACACAGGTTGCCATCCGGTCGGCGCCCAGCCGCTGGGCCTGTTCGTCGAGGTGGTGCAGCACTTCCTGCGGCGGCATGTCGAGACCGGCGAGCGTCTGGGCCGTCGTCCGCAGCTGGCCCATGACCGCGGCGGAGGTCATGGAGTGGCCCATGACATCGCCGACGACCAGCGCGACACGGCTGCCCGGCAGGGGGATCGCGTCGTACCAGTCGCCGCCGACACGGGCCGTCTCGGCGGCCGGGAGGTAACGGGAGGCCAGCCGGACGCCGGTCGGGCGGGGCAGGGTCTCGGGGAGCATGGCGCGCTGGAGTTCGTCGGCGATGTACGCCTCACGGCCGTACAGGGCCGCCTTGTCGATGCCGAGGGCGCTGTGGGTGGCGAGCTGGGCGGCGAGCAGGAGGTCGTCCTGTTCGAAGGCGGGGCGTTCGGGGCTGCGCAGGAAGAGGGCGGCGCCGATGACACGGCGGCGGCCGCGCAGGGGGGCGAGGATGGCGTGCTGTCCGGCCGGGGTCACCGACTCGCTGCCCTTGCCGAGGAGTTCGGGCAGGGCGGCCTGGGCCGCCGGGGAGTTGGTGAAGACGGGGCGTACGCCTCGCAGCACCTCGGCGAGCGCGCCGCCGCCCGGCACGGTGCAGCGCTCGGCGACGAGTTCGTCCAGCGCGGGTGGCCTGGGCCGTGGGTCGTCCACGAGCCGGAGACCGTCCTCCTCGGGCGGGATCCGGTCGGTCCGGTGCAGCCGCAGGACGAGCGGTTCGACGGGACGTTCGTCGCCGACCGGCAGCGGTTCGCGGAGGTACACGAGGATCGCGTCCGAGAAGGTCGGCACGCTGGCCCGGCACAGCCCGATCACGATCTCGTCCAGGTCGATACCGCGAGCGATCCGGCGGGTCGCCGCCCCGGCGAAGCGCAGCCGGTCGCCCTCGCGGCTCATGGGGGCGGGGGTCGTTGCGGAGGTCGGGGACGGTGGGAACGGTTTTCGCGTCCCGGCGGCGGGGGGTGGTGGTGAGGCGGTCGTCGGGGGTGCGGAGGCCGTAGACAGTGGGTCCGCGGTGTCGGTCGTGTCGGTCATGGCGGGTGTGGCTGCCGTGCGGGGTGAGGCTGTCGCCTCGCTCACGCCGAGTGCGGCCTGTGCCGAGAGCCGGTCGGCCGTCAGCACGTCGTCGGCGTCGAAGGCCTCGCGGTCGGGGCGGCGGAGGAACACGGCCGCGCCGAGCACGCCCCGCGCGTCGGACAGGGGGGCGAGGAGGACGCGATGCCCCTCCGGCAGCCCGGGAGCCTGGCCCAGCAGTTCCCGCAGCGCCGGTTCGATCGCGGGGGAGATCCGGCTCAACGTCTCACCCGCACGCAGGACTTCGGCCAGGTCACCGGAGCGCGCCACCGAGGCGAGAGCCGGTACCGGAGCGCCGGTCGAGCCGACCAGGTCCGGCCCGTCTGCCAGGAACCGGCTCGCGGTCAGGTGGAGTCGGCCGGGGACCGTTTCCCGCTCGTACGAGGGGCCGGGGCCGGGCGCGAGGTAGACGAGTACCGCGTCCGCGAAGTGCTCCACGCCCACCGCACAGAGTTCATGGACGACCTCCGCACGGTCCTCGGCGCGGGCGATGCGGCGAACTGCCGTGGCAAGCAAACGTTGGGGATCGGACCGCATCGCCTCTCCGCGCAGGTGACCACGGGGGTTGCCTCCCAGGGCACGGACTCCACAGCCCGGCGACTGCCATCCTGGGGGAGCCCGGAAGATCTGTCCAGCCGTTCATGGCGAGCCGGGCCTGCCAACTTGGCTTCCGCAAACGAGACTTGCCCGTCCGGTGACATTTCGTCGCCCGCGGGCCCGGCCGGGCCCGGTCCGTTCAGCCGCCCGCCGCCCCGCCTCCCAGCGGCAGCGACACCGTGAACACCGTCCGGCCCGGCTCGCTGCTCACCTCCACCGTGCCGCCGTGGGCCCATACGAGGGCGCGGGCCACGGCCAGACCCAGGCCACTGCCGCCGCGGTCGCGACTGCGGGCCTTGTCGACGCGGTAGAAGCGGTCGAAGACCTTCTCCTGGTCGGCGGGCGGGATACCGGGGCCCGCGTCCGTCACACGGACCAGGACCCGGGCGGAGTCGACCGTGACCGCCACCGACACCGGGGTGCCGGCCGGAGTGTGCACGGCCGCGTTGGTGAGGAGGTTGTCCAGGACCTGGCGGATGCGGTGCGGGTCCAGGCGCAGCATCAAGGACTGCGGGCCCTTGGTCAGCGTCAACGGGCGGTCCGGGTGTGCGGCGCGGAAGGCGTCGGCCGCGTCGTGGACCAGGTCCACCAGGTCCGTGTCCTTGGGCCGCAGCGGGGTGTCCACCTCCGCGGCGTCGAGCCGGGCGAGCATCAGCAGGTCGTCCAGCAGGACACCCATCCGGGCCGCCTCCGCGCGCAGCCTCGCCAGATGCCGGTCCCGCTCCTCGGGCTCGTTGGCGGCGGCGTACTGGAAGAGGTCCGCATAGCCCCGTACGGACATCAGAGGCGTACGGAGTTCGTGCGAGGCGTCCGCGACGAACCGGCGCAGCCGCTGCTCGGCCTCCGCGCGCACCGCGAGCGAGTCGTCGATGTGCTCCAGCATCGTGTTGAACGCGGTGCGCAGTTCCTCGACCTCCGGGCCGCCGCCCTTGCGGTCCGCGCGCAGCGGCAGCCGGGCCTCCGGGTCGCTGAGGTTGTGCGAGGAGATGCCGTGCGCGGTGTACGCCATGTCGCTCAGCGGTTTCAGGCCCTTGCGCAGCACCTTCCGCCCGAACAGCACCAGCGCCAGCAGCGCGAGGCCGAACGTGACGACCTGGATCGTGATCAGCTGCCCCACGGTCTCGTCGATCTCGTCCATGGGTGCCGCGCTGACCAGGACCACACCGGGCTCGACCTCACAGGCCCGCAGCCGGTAGTCGCCCGCGCCCCGGAGATGCGCGGTGCGCAGCAGCTCGCTGCCGGCGCCGGTCTGCGCCTGCGCCAGGGACGTGAAGTCGTCGACGTCCTCCGGCAGGTCGGTGGCGTCCTCGGGGGTACGGAGCCGGGCGGTGCCGTCCTTCACGTCGTACACGGCGTAGTACCAGCGCCAGTACTTCTTGCCCGCCAGCGAGCCGTGGTCCAGGATGCTCTTGGACTGGGCGACCTGGGCGATCTGGAGCTGCTCGTTGAGCTGGGCCGACAGATAGTCCCGCATGTACGTCGTCAGCGCGGTGCCCACGACGCCGAACACCAGCAGCGCCAGCACGCCGAGGCCGAGCGCCAGCCGGGTGCCGAGCCGGAGTCGGCGATACGCCTGACGGATCCGCCGGATCACCCGGCCGCCTGCCGGATCACATAGCCGAAGCCCCGGACGGTGTGGATGAGCGGATCACCCGTGTCGTCCAGCTTGCGGCGCAGTCGGCTCACGACCAGCTCGACGACGTTGGAACGGCCGCCGAAGCCGTACTCCCACACATGGTCGAGGATCTGCGCCTTGGTGAGCACGGTCGGTGACTTGCGCATGAGGTAGCGCAGCACCTCGTACTCGGTCGGGGTGAGGGTGAGCAGTTTGTCACCGCGGCGCACCTCGCGGGTGTCCTCGTCCATCGTCAGATCGGCCACCCGCAGCACCGACCGCTGGAAGCCGGGCCCCGCGGAGCGCCGCAGCACGGTCCGCAGCCGGGCCATCAGCTCCTCCACCGCGAACGGCTTCACCAGATAGTCGTCGCCGCCCCGGGTCAGCCCCGCCACCCGGTCGGCGACCGCGTCCCGGGCGGTGAGGAACACCACGGGCACCATCGTCCCCGAGCTGCGCAGCCGCTCCAGGACGCCGAAGCCGTCGATGTCGGGCAGCATGAGGTCGAGGACCACGATGTCCGGACGGAACGACGCGGCACGGCTCAGCGCCTCCTCCCCGGAGTTCGCCGTCACCGCGTCCCAGCCCTCGTAACGGGCGACGGTCGCCACGAGGTCGGCGATGGGCGGGTCGTCGTCCACGACGAGGAGGCGTACTTTTTCCACCCGTTCATAGTGCGTCACGCGGGCCCCGACTCCAGAGCCGATGCTCCCTCACGGCCACATCGATAACCACTTGAAAGTTGTACGACAGTAAATCGACAGGTCGCTCAAGCGAAGCTCGATTACCCAGGCCCCGATCAAGGAGCTCCGTCCGTGACGACGACCGTCAATCCGCCCACCGCGCCCCCCACGGCGATACGGCCCAAAGTGGTGGCCCGCACGGGCCTGTACGCCGTGATCGCCGCGAACGTGGCCGTGGTCGCCTTCTTCTTCGCCCAGGCCGGGTTCGCCTCCAACGCACTGATCGTGACCGGCCGGCTCGCCGGTCTCTACGGCGCCCTGTTCATGGCCTTCCAGCTGCTCCTGGTGGCCCGCCTGCCGTGGCTCGACCGCCGCATCGGCATGGACCGGCTGACCTCCTGGCACCGCTGGACCGGCTTCGGCATCCTGTGGACGCTCCTCGCGCACCTCGTCTTCATCGCCTTCGGCTACGCCGAGGGCACCGAGGTGGGCCCGGTCGGCACGGTCGTCGACCTCGCCGAGACCACCGAAGGCGTGCTGCGCGCGCTCACCGCCTTCGCGATCATCCTCGTCGTCGGCGGTGTCTCGGCCCGCTACGCCCGCCGCCGGCTGGCCTACGAGACCTGGCACTTCATCCACCTGTACACCTACGTCGCGGTGCTGCTGGCCTTCACCCACCAGGTCGCGGTCGGTACGACGTTCACCTCGTCGAACGCCGCGAAGACGTACTGGTACGGACTGTGGACCGTCGCCCTCGGCTCGGTGGTGCTGGGCCGGATGGTGCTGCCGCTGTGGCGCAACCTGCGCCACCAGTTCCGTATCCAGGCCGTCGTCCCCGAGTCCGACAACGTCGTCTCGATCTATGTCACCGGCCGTGACCTGGACAAGCTGCCCGCCCAGGCCGGCCAGTTCTTCCTGTGGCGCTTCCTGACCAAGGACCGCTGGTGGCAGGCGAACCCCTTCTCCCTGTCGGCGGCCCCCGACGGCCGCACCCTGCGCCTCACCGCGAAGGTCGCCGGTGACGGCACCGCCGCCCTGCGCCACCTGAAGCCCGGCACGCGCGTCTTCGCCGAGGGCCCCTACGGCGCCTTCACCGCGCTGCACCGCACCCGCCCCGAGGCCGTCCTCATCGCCGGCGGCGTCGGCGTCACCCCGATCCGGGCGCTCCTGGAGGAGCTGCAGGGGCACGCGGTCGTCATCTACCGCGTCGCCACCGACCGGGACGCCGTCCTCTACGAGGAGCTGCGAGAGCTGGCCCACGCCAAGGGCGCCGAGCTGCACCTGGTGACCGGCCCGCCGGTGCCCGACAAGCTGGCCCCGGCCGAGCTGCTCCGGCTGGTCCCCGACATCACCGACCGGGACGTCTTCCTGTGCGGCCCGCCCCCGATGATGAACGCCGTGCTCGGCAGTCTCCGTGAGCTGGACGTGCCCAAGGCGCAGACCCACTTCGAGCGCTTCAGCCTGGCGGGATGAGGAAGAGATCGTGAAGCGAGCCATACCTGTAGTCGTCCTCAGCATCGCGGGCCTGGTCCCCATCTGGCGCTACGAGCCGTCCATCGGCGGCAGCACGTCCACCACGGAGGCGGCCTCGACGCCGTCGGACTCCTCCTCGTCCTCGGGTTCGGGTGCGTCGTCGGGCACCGTCGTCAAGGGCACGACGGTCACCACCGAGAAGGGCCCTGTGCAGGTCCAGGTGACCTTCCAGGGCGACGAGATCACCGCCGTGAAGATGCTCCAGCAACCGAACCACCCGCAGACGACGGCCGCGGTGCCGAAGCTGATCGCGGAGACGCTGGAGGCGCAGAGCGCGGACATCGACACCGTGTCCGGTGCGACGATCACCACCGAGGGCTACAAGGAGTCCCTCCAGGCCGCGATCGACGCGAACGCCGAGGCGGCGGCCGCCTCGCCCTCGCCGTCCGCCTCGCCCTCCACCGCCTCGGCGGCGCGGACCGTCGACGGCCCGGCGGTGAACACCGAGAAGGGCACCGTGCAGGTGCAGGTGGCCTTCGAGGGCGACGAGATCTCCGCGGTGAAGATGCTCCAGCAACCGAACCACCCGCAGACGACGGCCGCGGTGCCGAAGCTGATCGCGGAGACGCTGGAGGCGCAGAGCGCGGACATCGACACCGTGTCCGGTGCGACGATCACCAGCGACGGCTACAAGGAGTCCCTCCAGGCCGCGATCGACGCGAAGGGCTGACCATGCACAGGGTCGAACATGTCATGGGGTTCCCGGTCTCGCTGCGGGTCGACGACGCGCATATCGGCGAGGAGACCGCGGACGCCGTCTTCGCGTGGCTGCGCGAGGTCGACGCCCGGTTCAGCCCGTTCAAGCCCGACAGCGAGGTGTCGCGGCTGGGCCGGGGCGAGCTGGCCGAAGGAGCGGTGAGCGCGGATCTGCGGACCGTGCTCGACCTGTGCGAGCACTACCGGGTCGCGACGGCCGGCGCGTTCGACATACGGCTGCCGGGCCGGGGCCTCGACCCCTGCGCGGTGGTCAAGGGCTGGTCGGTGCAGCGCGCCGCCGAGCTCCTGACGGCGGCCGGCGCCCGGCGCTTCGTCCTCAACGCCGGCGGTGACGTGGTCGCCGCCGGCGGGCCCTGGCGGGTGGGCGTACGCCACCCCGAGCACGCCGACCGGCTGTGCACGGTCCTGGAGCTCACGGACGGCGCGGTCGCCACCTCCGCCCGCTACGAACGCGGCGACCACATCCTCGACGGCCGCACCGGCCGACCGGCCACGGGCCTGCTCAGCCTCACGGTGGTGGCCGACACCCTGACCGAGGCCGACTCGGTCGCCACGGCCGCCTTCGCCATGGGCGCGGAGGGCGTCGACTGGGCGGCGGGGCTCCCGGGTTGCGAGGTCTTCGCGGTGGACGCCGAGCGCCGGGTACTGCGGACGCCGGGGTTCCCCACGGCACGGGAGCGCTCGACGGCGGCATGAGAACGTGCCGAAACCGGGTGCGGGGCGGGCGGGTTCGGTCCGCCAGCCTCGGTCCTCCCGGTGACTGCTCGTGGTCCCGACCAGGGGCGGTCGTGCGATCGGCTGACTAACCTGGCGCGGTGACCATCGAGTTGACGTTGCTGACGACCGTGGCCCATCAGGGGCGGGAGATCACCGCGCCCCGGCTGCGGGGGCTGCTCGCGCTGCTGGCGGGGGAGTTGCGCACGGGGTGCGGTGCCGGGCGGCTCATGGCGGGGCTGTGGCCGGAGGAGCAACCGGAGAACCCCGCGAAGGCGCTGCAGATCCTGGTCTCCCGGGCCCGGCGGCAGCTCGGCACCGAGGCCATCGCCGGCACCCCCACCGGATACCGGCTCACCCTGCGCGAGGACCAGGTCGACGCCTGTGCCGTCCTCCTGCACACCGCGGCCGCCACCGAGAAGTCCCGCGCCCAGGACCACGCGGGCGCCCTCGCCGAGGCCGAGGCCGGACTCGCGCTCTGGGACGGCGCCGAGGCGCCCGACGAGGAGGCCGTTCCCGGCGACCCCCTGGGCGCGCTGCGCGCCGAACGGGCCGCCGCCCACCACACCCTCGTCCGCTCCCGGGCCCTCGCCCTGGCCCGCACCGGCCGCCGCGAGGAAGCCGTCGGACCGCTGACCGCCCTGGCCGCCGCCCACCCGCGCGACGAGGAACTCCTCTTGGAGCTGATGCGCTGCCAGACGGCCACCGCGGGCGCCCCGGACGCGCTCGCGACGTACGACCGCCACCGCCGACGCCTGCGCGACGAACTCGGCACCGACCCCGGCCCAGCCCTCCAGGAACTCCACCAGGAACTGCTGCGCGGCGAGGCACCCGTCGTGCGGCGCGGCGTACCGCACGAGCCGAACCCGCTGCTCGGCCGGGACGCCGACGTCGCCGAGGTGACCCGGCTGCTGCACGGCTCCCGGGTCACCTCCGTCGTCGGCCCCGGCGGCCTCGGCAAGACCCGCCTCGCGAGCGCCGTCGCCCGCGACGCCGAGCAGCGGATCGTGCACCTGGTGCCGCTCGCCGGCGTCCGGGAGGACTGCGACGTCGCCGCCGAGGTGGCCTCCGCACTGGACGCCGCCGGGCCCGACCCGGTCACCGCCGTGGTCGGAGCCCTCGGTACCGGACCCGCACTGCTCGTCCTGGACAACTGCGAACAGGTGGTGCGCGGCGTCGCCGACCTCGTGCAGACCCTCGTGTCACGCACCCGGGACCTGCGGATCCTCACCACCAGCCGGGCCCCGCTCGGGCTGTCCTCGGAGACCGTCCACCCGCTGCCCGAGCTGGACCCGGCCACCACCGTCGAGCTGTTCACGCAGCGCGCCCGCGCCGCCCGCCCCGGCGTCGACCTGCCCGCCGACGCCGTGGCCACCCTGTGCCGCCGCCTCGACGGGCTGCCGCTCGCCGTCGAACTCGCCGCCGCCCGGGTCCGGGTGATGTCGGTCGCGGAGATAGCCCGGCGTCTGGAGGACCGGTTCAGGCTGCTGCGGGGCGGGCCCCGGGACGCCCCGCAACGCCACCGCACCCTGCACGCCGTGGTCGACTGGAGCTGGAACCTCCTGGAGGAACCGGCACAGGCGGCGCTGCGTGCCCTGTCCGTCTTCCCGGCCGGGTTCACGGCCGAGGCGGCCGGTCAACTCGTCGACGACGCCTGGGAGTTCCTGGAGGACCTCGTCGACCAGTCCCTGCTGAAGGTCACCGACACACCGTACGGTGCGCGCTTCAGCATGCTGGAGACCGTCCGCGAGTTCGCCGCCGTGGACCGGGAGGACACGGTCACCGACCGATTCCTGCACTGGGCACGGGAGTTCGGCGCCACGCACCACGACGCCCCCTTCGGCACCGACCCGTTCGCCTCCTGGCAGCTGATCCGCGCCGAGCAGGACAACCTCGTCCAGGCGCTGCGGCTCGCGCTCGCCCGCGAGGACCTCGCCACCGTCGCCACGGTCACCGCCGTCCTCGGCGCCCTGTGGAGCACGGAGACCAACTTCCTGCGGATGATCACCCTCCTGGAGGACACCGCCCGGCCCCTGTCCCACTACCGGCCCACCGCCGAGTACGTCGAACCCACCCGCACCGCGGCCACGCTGCTGACCGCCAACCTGTTCCTGGGCGTCGGACCGGGCGCCGTACGCACCCTGGTCACCCTGCGCCGGCTGCCGCCCGCCGAACCGGACACGATGGTGCGGGCCATCGCGACGGTGCTGCGCGCCTTCCCGCACGTGCTCGCGGACCACGAGGAGCTGGACGCTCTGTGCCACAGCGACAAGCCGCTGCTCGCGGGCGTCGCCAACTACGTCGCCAGCTATGTGTGGGAGAGCGAGCACCGGCCGGACCTCGCCCTGGCCGCCGCCCGCCGCATGGTCGAGGCGCTCGGCGACGGGGACATCCCGGTGCTGCGGATCTGGCCCGCCTCCCGGCTCGCCGAACTCTGTCTCCGGACCGAGCGCGGCGGCGAGGCGCTGGTGCACATGCGGGCCGCGCTGGACGCCCTGGAGAGCCTCGGCGAGTGGAGCGACACCATCGGCATGCGGTGGGGTCTGATGCTCGCCAACCTCCAGACCGGCGACCTCGACGCGGCCGAGCACTGGCTGGAGGAGGCGCTGCGGCACGAGCCGGAGTCCACCGCCCTGGACGCCCTCACCCCCGACCTGGGCGCCCGCGCCGAGATGGCGCTGGCCCGCGGCGACGTCGAGACCGGGCTCGGGCTGTGGCGCCGGGCCGTGGAGCGACTGGAACACGCGGCGAGCCCCGCCCCCGGCGAGGAACTCGTCATCCAGGGCTGGGTGCTGGAGCTCCAGTGCGCCGCCGTCATCGCCCACGCCCGGCACGGCCGCACTCACCTCGTCGCGCCCCTCGCCGCCGCGCTGCCCGACCGCCTCACCGCCCTGCTGACCCGCCCGGCGGCCACCCCGCGGTATGTGACCGTCGACTTCCCGGTGTGCGGCGCCCTGCTGCTCGCCCTGGGCACGATCGCCCTGGCCGACGGCGACGGCGCGCGCGGGGCCCGGCTGACCGCCCTCGCCGAACGCTTCCGGGTGCTGCGCAACTTCCAGCCCACGATGTCCTCGGCACTCGCCCGCGAGGCCGCCCGGAACGCCGATATGACGGCTTACGAGGACGCGGTGGCCACCTATGCCGCCCTGGACCCGCGGGGGCTTAGGGAGGCCGCTCTGGGGCTGGTGCGGGTCACAGTCTGACCGGCAGGCCGAGCAGGTGGAAGCCGTCGCCGGGCCAGTGCCCGAACGGTACGTCGGCGCGGTCCACCGCCAACTCCGGCGCCGCCGAACGCCGTACGACGAGCTGCTCCAGCACCACGCCGGTCACCAGCCGGCCGAGGGCCGCGCCGATGCAGTAGTGCGGGCCGTGGCCGAAGGCCAGATGGCCGTCGCCGCGGCCGAACTCCCGGGACACGTCGAGGCGTTCGGGGTGGTCGTAGGCGCCCGGGTCGTGGTCGGCGGCGAACAGGGCGACCGTCACCGCCTCGCCCTTCCTCAGCCGGGTCCCGGCGAACACGAACTCCTCGGTGGCGTAGAGCGTGGCGCCCATGCGGACCAGCGTGACGTGGCGCAGCAGCTCGGGCACCGCCCGGCCGAGCAACTCCGGCTTGGAGCGCAGCAGTTGCAGCTGCTCGGGGTGGTCGAGTAGGGCGAGGACGGCGTGGGCGAGGAAGAGGGCGGGCGGGGTGATACCGGTGTTGATGAGCAGGAAGAAGACGGTGACGATCTCGTCGTCGGTCATGCCGCCGTCCGCCAGCAGCGCCGACACCAGGTCGTCGGCGGGCTCGGCGCGGCGCCGCGCCACCAGGTCCTTCGTGTACGCGACGATCCCGCCGAGCCCGTCCAGGACGCCGCTGCCGTCGCCGTACGCGAAGTCCCGGATCCAGCCGCACACCCTGTCCCGGTCGGCCGCGTCCACGCCGACCAGCTCGCAGATCAGGGCCGTGCTGAGCGGATAGGCGAACTCGCCCAGCAGATCGGCCCGTTCGCGTCCGGCGAGGGCGTCGGCCAGCTCCTGTGCGGTCTTCTCCACGAAGGGGCGCAGCGCGGCCACCCGGCGGGCGGTGAAGGCGCGGGTGAGCGGAGTACGGCGACGGGTGTGCTCGTCGCCGTCGAAGAGGGCCAGGTGTCCGGAGAGGTACGGCACGTACTCCTCGGGGAGGCCCTCCAGGCCCGATGCCAGCAACTCCGCCTGCGGATCCGGCATGTCGGAGTCGGTGACCGTCGACCGGTCCCGGACCAGGCGGGGTTCGGTGAGTGCGGCCGTCACGTCCTTGTGTCGGGTGACGAGCCGTACCGGCGTGCTCAGGCCGGGCAGGACGACATGGCCGAGCCCGGGGCGGGAGCGGAGGTCCGCGTAGGCGCCGAGGGGGTTCTGGACGAGGTCGGGTGTGAGGTGGAGGGTCATGGCGGGGAGTGTGCGGTGGGCCGCCTTCAGCGTGGTTTCAGCGCGGTTTCAGGGCGTACGAGGGACGGGCCACCGGCAGGGGAGTCCGGTGGCCCGTCCGGCGGGGAGGGTGGTCAGCCGACGTCGGAGGCGTCCAGGCGGTACAGGCCGCTGTAGTCGGAGACCGCCGTGCCGTTCTTCTTGACCCAGGTGGAGATCTCGGTGTTCGAGGAGCCCTGGCCGCTGTCGCCGATCACGATGTAGTGCAGCTTGCCCGCCTTCACCAGGCTCTTGAGCTTGGCGAGCGTCATCGCGTCGTCGCTGCCGGACCAGCCGCCCATCGAGATGACCGGCTCACCGGACTCCAGGATGATCGAGGAGGCCGTCTGGTCGGTGGCCACCGCGACCAGCCAGGTGGCACCGTCCTGGTGCTTCTTCAGATACGTGATCATCGCGGACGAGACCTGGGTGCCGCCGCCCATGCCGCCGGCGGACCCACCGCTCCGGGACGCGCCGTCGGACTCGGTGCCACCGCTTTCCGTGCCGGGCGTCGGCTGCCCCGCGGACTGCCCGTCCGAACCGCTCTGGCTGGTGCTGCCGTCAGGGCCGCCGCTGGGACGCTGCCCGCCGCCCATGCCGCCGGCACCCATGCCGCCACCGGTGCTCGGGCCCGCCGTCGGGTTGGTGCCGTTCGTGCTGGAAGCGGCCGCCGACACCGAGTACGCCGCGGGACCGGCCAGCAGGGCGACCACGGCCGCCAGCGCCGCGAGCCCGGTCAGCCGCTGCCGGCCGGTGAACCGACCCAGCAGCAGCCCGATCACCGCGACCGCGCCGGCCACGCCCGCCACGACCTCCGCCACCGTGTACAGCGTCCCGGACCCCGACACCCGCTGGAGCAGCACGACCGCCCACACCGTGCTCACCGCGATCGCCCCCGGCAGCACCCAGCCCCACTTCGCCGCCGAACCCTCCACGAAGGCCCGGTACAGCTGCACTGCGCCGATACCGGCCAGCGCCGCGACACCGGGTGCCATGGCGGTGACGTAGTACGGGTGGAAGGTGCCCTCGGCGAGCGCGAACGTCAGATAGTGCAGGACGAACCAGCCGCCCCACAGCAGCAGCGCCGCCCGCTCGGCGTCGGTCCGCGGCGCCCGGCCCCGCAGCACCAGCCCGCCGACGAGGGCGATCAGCGCGAACGGGATCAGCCAGGAGATCTGGCCGCCCATGATGCCGTTGAACAACCGGTACAGGCCCGCCTCGCCGCCGAAGCTCGCCCCGTTGCCCTGCGAGCCCACCGACGAACTCGCCCCGAAGATCCGGCCGAAGCCGTTGTAGCCGATGACGAGGTCCCAGACCGTGTTGTCCGTGGAGCCACCGATGTAGGGGCGGGAGGAGGCGGGGATGAGATCGACGACCACCATCCACCACGCCGAACTGGCCACCAGGGCGACCGTGCCGACGGCGAGATTGCGGACACGGCGGACCAGCGGCGCGTTCGTGGCCCACAGATGGACCAGGAAGAACGCCGGTAGCACCACGTACGCCTGCATCATCTTCGTGTTGAACGCGAAACCGATCGCGACCCCGGACCACACCAGCGGCATCAGCCGGCCCGTGCGCACGGCCCGCATCAGGGCGGCCGCGCCGAGCAGCATCAGGAAGACGAGGACCGGGTCCGGGTTGGTGTCCCGGTTGATGGCGACGGTGATCGGGGTCAGCGTCAGGGCCAGCGCGGCGATCGTCGCCGCCACCGCGCCGAAGTCCCGCTTCACCATGCGGTACAGCAGAGCCACCGACCCGGTGCCGAGCGCCACCATCGGGAGTGCCAGCTGCCAGGTGCCGTAACCGAGGACGCGGGCCGAGATCCCCATCACCCACAGGGCGAACGGCGGTTTGTCGACGGTGATGAAGCTGCCGGAGTCCAACGCGCCGAAGAAGAAGGCCTTCCAGCTCTTGGTGCCGGAGTAGACGGCCGCGTTGTAGAAGGTGTTGCCGGTGACCGAGGCCAGGTTCCAGGCGTACAGGGCCGTGGCCAGCACCAGGATCGCCCACAGGGCGGGCCGGGCCCAGCGGGGGTCCTCGGGGGCGCCGGTGAACAGCCTGCCCACACGGCCGCGCGCGGCGGGCGGCTCGGCCCGGTGCCGGGCCTCCTGGACGGGCGGCGGGGCGAGAGTCGTCATGACGCGTACTCCAGGTGGTCCGGGGCGAGGAGCGGGGCGGGCGCCCTGGCAGTGACGATCGGGGCGGTGTCTGGGGGAACCCTGAGCCCTCGCTGAGGGAGGAATGAGAATCAGCGGACTCACAGGTGGCTCAAAGAAGGCCCACGCCCGAGCCCAAGGCCCGGCTCCGGAACGGCGGTTCAGATGGGCTGCGGTTCGAAGTCGGAGTCCGGCGGGTCGTCGGCCGCCGTCGTCAGCGCCCGCGTGCACGCCAGCAGCAGCGGATGCCCCTCGTCCACGACCTGCCGGGCCCGCCGCAGGGTGTCCTCGCGCAGCGCGGCGGCCTCCTCCTGCCGGCCCGAGAGATGGCGCACCGCCGCCACGTTCAGGGCACAGCCCAAGGACCAGGGGTGGTCGTCGCCCACCGCCGTCCGCATCCCGCGCAGGGCCTGCTCGATCAGGCTCCGGGCGTCGTCGTGGTTGCCCAGACGCCAGTACACCAGCCCCAGATTGCCCAGCACGCCCAGCGTGTTCGGATGGTCGTCACCGAGCAGGTGCCGGTAGTCCTCGCAGACCTGGAGCGTGAGGTCGGCGGACTCGACCGGGTCACCGTGGGAGCGCAGGAAGGACGCGCGGTCCGACTGGATCATCAACGTCATCGGGTGCCGGGCGCCCTGCAACTGGCGGCACTGCTCCACGAGACCGCGCAGCAGGTCACCGGCGCTCTCGTAGTCGCCCGAACGACGCAGGCACAGAGCCTGGTTGTGCAGGGCCAGCAAGGTCTGGGTGTGGTACTCGCCCATGGTCTCGCGGTGCAGCCGGGTGTTGGCGTCCTGGAGCGCGGCGGCCTCCTGATGGCGTCCCAGGAGCCTGAGCGAACGGGCGTAGGTGAGACCGGTGAGCAGGGTCAGCCGATGGTTGCGGGGCAGCAACCGCTCCCGCAGGGCCAGCAGTTCGCGGTGGACGGCGGCCGCCTCCAGATAGCGGCCCAGCAGCCCGAGGGCCACCCCGAGATTGTGCAGCGACCCCTGGGTGTGCGGCGCCTCCGGCCCCTCCAGGGCGTCGTACGCGCGCCACACCCGGTCGCAGAGCTGGTGCGCCTCCTCGAACAGGCCCAGCGCCATCAAGGTCCCGCCGAGTCCGACCTGCGCCCGCAGCAGCTCCGCGTCGTCGGGCGCCCGCTCGTACTCCAGCTGCTCCACGACGGCCCGTCCGACGGCCTCCGCCTCCCGGTAACGCCCGCAGCGCCGCAGCATGTTGGCGTGCTGGTGGACCAGCACCAGCATCGACGGATGGGTCGGCGGCAGCCGCACCCGCCAGCGCGCCAGCACCTGTTCGCACAGCGTGAGCCCGGTGCTCTCCTCGTCCCGCAGCCGCAGGTACTCGATGCAGTTCAGGACGAGTTCGCGCACCGAGTCCTCGGCGCTCTCCAGCGCCCCGGACGGATACAGATGCGGCAGCAGTCCGGCGTACGTCGGCCAGGCGCGCACGTCCGAGGGGCGCTGCGGATCGGCCGAGACCAGCACCCGGCAGGCGACCGCGGACAGTTCGTCCCGGTCGGCGGGGGAGAGCGTACGGCGCAGGAAGCGGTGGTAGAGGCGGTGCATCTCCACGCTGTCGACATAGGTCTCGCCGTCCGAGGTCTGCACGAAGTCCCGGCGCACGGCGGTGGACTCGGCCAGCCGGGCCAGCGCGTTCTGCCAGCGCACCGGGTCCGCGGCCAGCTCCGCCAGATGGGGCGGCAGGTCGCCGGGGCGGGCGTGCTGGAGCTGGCGCACCGGGATCGAGCCGGGCGAGAACATGGCGAACAGACGTAGCAGTTCCGTCGTCTTGGGGTTGTCCTGCTCCAGGGAGTCGAGGGTGATGGCCCAGCTGGTCCGGAAGCCGATCGGGTAGTCGGAGGAGACCTGGATGCCGATGACGTCCGCGTCGGCCCCGCGCAGCCGGGCGATGTAGTCGGCGGCCGGCACCGGGCTGTTGGCCTCCAGCCAGGCCGCGGTCTGCCCGAGCAGCAGCGGGAAGTCCTCGACCGCCTCGGCGAGTTGGTCGGCCTCCTCCTCGGTGAGCCGCTCCACGTGCCGGCGGGCGTAGCTGATGCTCTCCGCCCGGGTGAACCGGTCCACCTGGATCTCCGCGACCCCGCCCGAGGCCGCCCAGCCACGGGTGAGGGTGGTGATCGCGACATGGCCGCCGCTCTCCGGGAGCAGGTCGTCGACCTGTTCCATGTCGTCGGCGCTGTCCACGATGAGCAGCCAGCGCCGGCGACCGGTGCGCAGGGCCTCCCGCACCGCGCGCACCCGCTCGCCCAGCGCCCGGGCGTCGGTGAGCTGGAGCCGGTCGGCGAGGTCGGCGAACTGCTGGCGGGCGGTGGCCCGGAAGCTCGCGCTGATCCACCAGACCACGTCGTACTCGTTGGCGAACCGGTGCGCGTACTCGATCACGATCTGACTCTTGCCCACCCCCGAGATCCCGCGCAGCGCCACCCGCGCCCCGGCCGGACCGCCGCTCTCGAACAGGGCGCGCAGCTCCTCCAGGACCGGATCGCGGCCCGTGAAGCGGAAGTTGCGGCGCGGCACGTTCCACACGGCGGGCGGCGCGTCCGGGAAACGCGGCGCGACGGGTACGTCCTCCTCGGTGTCCGGCTCGGTGTGCTCCAGACCGAGCGCGGCCAGCAGCCGGCGCAGCGCCTCCGCCGGGTCCAGGTCCCTGAGCGCGGGCGGGCCCAGTACGGCGGCCGCGGCGGGCAGGGCACGGGTGGACAGGTCGACCGCCGCGAACCGGTCGGGACGCGGCGCGACCACGTCGGCCAGCGCCCCGGCCCACTCGGCCTCGGTGCGGTGGCCGAGCCGCAGATACCCCTCGTCCAGGAGCAGCAGAACGCGGCCCGGGGCACCGAGCAGCTCGCTCAGCAGGGAGTTGAGCGGTACCCCGGGGGGCGGGTCCCAGCGCAGCAGGTCGGTACGGCAGCCGTGCCGCTCCAGCTGGTGCGCGGCCCAGGTGGCCCAGGCACGGTGGGTGCCCGCGTAGCTGATGGTGACGTGGTCGGGGGACCAGGAGTCGGAGGGGCGGGGTGCGGGGAGCGTGCCGGGGCGGGGGGAGCCGGGGAGGGCGGCGGGGCGGCCGTTCGCCGAGGGCACCACGATCTGTCCCGGCCCCGTGGGGACCGTCTCGGCGACGATCTCGCTGGGCAGCTCGACCGTACGGACCGGCACTCCCCAGCGGTTGGTGATGGTCAGCCAGATCGTGCCGGGCCCGGGCGTGCCGTCGGCGGTCACCACGAATCGCGCCGGGCCGTAGGTGCCGCCGAAGCGGTGCAGGACGACGCTGGGCTCGCTCAGCGCCTCGCACACGAAGTGAGGGGCGCCGTCCAGGGCCACCCCGAAGTCGAACTCCTCCTCTTCGTAAGGCCAGTCCTCGTCCCCCGTCGGCCCGTTGAGGTCGACGGTGACGAGATAGCTCTGCCCGGCCTGCGCCGTGCGGGGCCAGCCGACCAGGGGCTCGACCAGCAGGGAGGAGGCGTCGCCGGTCATGCCCTCACCTCCTGGGCGCGCACCCGCAGCCGGAGCGTGGTGAGCGGATGTCCGAAGTAGAGGAACATGAAGCTGTAGAGAACCAGCAGGATCTCCTGCTGCCGTTCGGTGTAGGCGCGGCTGCCGACGTCGAGCCACGACAGCGGGTCGGGTAATCGGGCCACGGCACTGGCCCGGAACTCGCGCAGGGCACGGGCGACGGGCAGGTCCGGGTCGGCGCACACCCGGCCCACCAGTTCCTTGATCAGCAGATGGGCGATGTCGTCGCCGACCTTCCCGGACGTGGCGATACAGCCGCCGGCCCCCTTGCGCAGGAACAGCTCGGCGAAGCCCCGCAGGGCGTTCTCCCCGCGCCCACGGTTGTCGAACAGGCGCCCGGACTCACAGGCGTTGAGGCAGACCAGGGTGGACCCGTCCCGGAGCGCGGGCATGGCCTGCCGGTTGAGGTCGCTCCAGCTGACGGAGGCGATCCTGACCTCGTGGGCACGGGCGCCGTACTCGGCGTGGCACCCCATGTACACGAGGCCGGCGCCGAGGTCGGGCCGGGTGAGTTCGGTGAGGAAGGTTCGCGGGGTGCCGATGTGCGCGCGGTGCACGTACTCCTCGAACACCTCGACGTCCCGTCTCATCTGCTCGGCGTAGTAGCCCAGGACATGGCCCGAGCAGGACGCCGGGGTCCCGAAGGGGGTGGTTCCGGCCTCCCGGACGGTGGTCCAGCGCACCACGGTCACCAGGGCGCCCAGGATCCCGGAGACCAGCCCGTGCTCCTGGTCGCCCGTCAGATGCAGCAGCTCCCAGGGGATGTCGTAGTCCGTGTCGTCCCAGACCACGAGCTGCAGTTCCGCACCGTGCCGGGCCCGCAGCACATTGATCCAGCGGACCAGGGGTTCCTGGCCCTGGGACCATTCGGCCAGCCCCAGGAGGATCTCGCTCGGCGGCATCGAGCTGCCCGGCCGCAGGTTGTGCAGCACCAGGTCGTCCGGGCGCAGCCGGGTGTACTCGGAGTCGAGGCGGCTCTCCAGCTCACCGCTGTGCCCGGTCAGCCAGAACGCGTCCTGCCCTGGCTCGCCGTAGGCCCGCTGCACCGAGAGCTTCGCGAACCCGGCGGGCAGCCGGGCGTCCGGATCGACGGGTGCGGCGGGCAGCCGTACGGCTTCAGGGGGCTCGGCCACATGCTCCGGTACGGCGGCGGGGCGCGGCGCGACCAGCGGCTCGGGCGCCGGCGGCCGGGCGGGCATGCCGGGCCCCAGCGGGATCGCCCCGCCGAGACCGCGGGGGCCGGACGGTTCAGCGGACACCGGTCACCCCCCGCGCGGTGCGTCCGGCGACGGTCACTCCGCCGAGCGCGTCGGCGAGCAGGAACGTCAGGTCCGGGTACGGCTGTCGGGCGGCGTCCACGACCACGGAGTGCAGCCGCATCCGCCCCATCGCGCCGATCCGGCCGGCCGCCGAGAGCGCGTCCTCGATGCCGGTACGGCGCACCGGGCCGGGCAGCCGGTCGCCCGTGCCGGTGTCGAGCGGAACGTTGCCCCGACCGTCGGAGACGACCACCAGCCACGCCTCGACGAGGTTGGAGCGCTGCTGGAACGCGCGGCGCAGCAACTGGTCGGTCATCGCCAGCCCGTGGGCGAGGGGACTGCTGCGCCCGGCGGGGCGGTGCAGGGCGCGGCCGACGCGGGGGTCGAGGACGCTGCGGGCCACGAAGTGGTCGGCCTTCAGCTCGTGTGCCGCGTCCCGGTTGCCGACCTCGACCACGCAGATGGAGGCCCGTCCGGTGTACGCCCATTGCAGATACGGGGCGAGGGCGGGCTGCCAGTCCCAGCCGCGGCGGCAGGTGTGGTCGAGCAGCAGCACCAGCATGCGTTCCGCGACGGGGAGCCGGGCGTAGCTGCGGAAGTCGCCCGGCAGCACCACGAGACGGCCGTCGCCGTCCGTGCGCAGGGCGCGGCGGCCGGGGAGGTTCTGGTGCTTGGCGGCCTCGATGGCGGTGGCGACGAAGGCGAGGTCGCGCAGGGTGGTGGCCGACCGTACGCCGATCACGGGACCGCGCGCCGAACTGGGCTCCGGGCGTCGCTGCCAGGGGATTCGCAGCGGGGCGAACTCCCGCAGGAACCGGGCGTCGTCCTCGGGGAAGGGGGAGCCGACGCCGTCTCCGGTATCGGCGGCGAAGGTGTCCAGGGCCTCGGCGGGTCCGGCGGGCACGGCGACGGCGGCGCCGGGTATCCGGTCCGCGGGACCGTCGTCGGCGACCGGGTCCGGCTTCGCGGGTTCGGGCACGGGCCGCCGCTCGCCGTCGGCGTCGTGGGTGACGGGACCGCGGTCGGCGGGCAGCCCGGAGCCGGGCGGTACGGGGGGCCGCGCGGCGACGCCGATGAGCCGGGCGGCCTCGTCGACCCGCTCGGTCCCACAGCTGTCGTCACCCCCGAACACGGCCAATGCCCGCGCCAGCCGCGCCAGCCCCAGGGCCCGTCGGCTGCCCCGGTCCCCGTCGAACAACGCCACGACCCGAGCGGCGGCCTCCTCGTCGATCGCACACCCCACCCGCCGCCCCGCCACCAGCACACCCCGCCACGCCTCGGGAAGCTCGCCGAGAACGAGGCCGCGCTGGAGGCTGCCGAGAGGGCCGCCGGGGTCATCGGGGGCGAGGTGAGAGAACGGGGTGCCGGGGCTCGGAGAGCGCTCCCGGGTGTAGAGGGAGCCGGGTTCGCCGTGTCGGGGTGGTGAGGGCGGGGCGTCGGGGTCGCCGGGGCTCGGCGTGGGCTCCTGGGTGTCGAGGGCGTCCCGTTCGCCGCCCCCTCGGGGGGAGTGCGGGGCGTCCGGCGGGCCCGGCTCGTGGGGCTCCGGAGTGCCGGGGCCGAGCGGGGAGGCGGCGCTTGGATCTTGTCGTCCGAGGCTCGGCGCGGGGGCCGGGGTGGGACGCTGGGGGAGTCCGGCGCGTTCGGGTCCGTCGGATGTGGCCTGTACGTCGGAGACGGAGCCGGAGAGGGCGTCGGGGGCCTGTCGGGGGTCGACGCGTGGCGTGGTCGAGCCGCTCGGTCCACGGCTCTGTCGCGGTCGGTCCCGTACGTCGAGCAGTAGGTCCGGTTCCAGTCCCGCCGCGTTGAGGCGGATCGGGAAGCGGTCCAGGAGATGGGGGGAGAGGCGACCCACTTCCGACTCACGGCACGCGGCGAGCCAGCGGGCCCGGGGGCGCCAGCGGGCGCGGAAGCCGGAGCGCTCGACCGCGGCGACGTCGGCACCCAGCAGCTGTACCGCGGCCCGCATGCCGGGCAGGCTCAGCCGGACCAGATCGGGGACCACGACCAGCGTCGACGCCTCCGGGTCGATGTCGACCAACGGGCCCGGGGCGAGCGAGAAGTTGATCCCGGCGCCCTCGTGCCGCAGCGTGGGCCGCAGCCACAGCTCGTCGTCCCCGGTGACCGAGCCGAGCATCGCCCGCCGCACCGGCCGCCCGTTCCGCAACCCGAGAACCCGAGCGAACGCGTCCGTCACCGGCGCCACCATCTCCGGCTCCAGATCGAACAGCAGCACCCCGTCCAGCCCGGGCCCCAACGCGGAACACGCCAGCACCTGCAACAGCCGCTGCCGCGGCCCGGCCACCCGCCCGTTCATCTCCGCCGTCATCGCGGCCCTCCGCCCCGGCCGCCCGCCGACCAGGAGTGCACCGGCATCCGCGGGAGTCGCGCACACGCCCCGACCGCCCGCCGGCACACGGCGTCCGTCATCGCGGCGCCGCACGGGGGAGCGGCCCCCAGGAGGCGCCCGCACGCCGGGGTCACGCACCCGCGTACGGTCGTCGTCCCGGCACACCGTTCCCCCCTGACGGAGGCCGGCGCCCGCAGCAGCCCGGACGCCCACCCGGGCCCGGAGGCCACCGGCATCGTCAGGAGACGCGATCCGGCCGTGCGCCCCCGTCCCGTCGTCATCCCAGCAGCCCGTCGAGCAGGTCCGACTCCTCCGGTGTCCAGTCGACGGGGCCGCCGTGGGCCGCTTCGGGGCGGCGGTGGCGGAGGGAGAGGGGGGCCACCTTGCGGACGTGGTGAGGGGTGACCTCGTCCGTGCCCTCGAAGGCCGCCAGCGCCCGGGCGGCCCAGGCGGTGACCACCTCCCCGCGGTGCCCCACCGCCCGCAACTGCGTGGCGACGTCGGCGCAGAGCTTGGCGATGTCCTCGCTCAGCCGTACGTCCTGCACGGCCGCCCGCGCCGCGTCCAGCCGCTCGCGCAGCGCCTCGTCCGAGGCGATCCCGTCCGCCAGCCAGGAGGACTCCGTCCCGGCCTCGTCGTCGAAGCGCAGCACGGCCAGCACCATCGCCCGCCGCGCCTCCTGGTCCAGCTCGGACACGGCGACCATCAGCCCGAAGCGGTCGAGCAACTGGGGCCGCAGACCGCCCTCCTCGGGGTTCATCGTCCCGACCAGACCGAAGCTGACGCTGCGCACGGTGTCGATGGCCTCGCGCTGCACCGACAGCACCCCCGTGGAGACGACGTCGAGGATGATGTTGACGATGTGGTCGTCCAGCAGGTTGACCTCGTCGATGTACAGCATCCCCTTCTCGCCGGCCTCCTCGAGCAGCCCCGGCTGCGTCCGCGCGACCCCCTGCATCAGCGCGTCGAGTTCCCAGCCGCCCAGCACCCGGTCGTCCGTGGCGTTGATCGGCAGGGTGACCGGCAGTTCTCCCCGGGTCAGCAGCGAGAACGCCCGCACCACCGTGGACTTGGCGGTGCCGCGCTGCCCGCTGACGAGGACGCCCCCGATCCGCGGCGCGATGTAGTTCAGTTCGAGCGCGAGCTTCAGCTCGGTCTGTCCCACCACATAGCTGTACGGCAGGATGTGGATCCCGGAGCCGGCGGTCCCACCGGTCACGAGGCGCCGCCCGTGTTCCAGCGGAACGTGACCTGAAGCTGTGCCTCCGCCCCGGACTTCACCAGCACCGCGCCGAGCTCGGCGTCCAGCTTGATCGACAGCTGGAGTTCCACCTCGTCGGGTCTCAGCCCCTCGCCGAGGTCGTGCAGCTGTTCCGCCGCCTGCCGCGCGCACCGCCGGGCCAGGTCGAGACCGTCGGCGTAGACGTCACGCGCCACCTCCAGCACCCGGTCGGCGGGGCCCCGCGTGTCGATCCCCCGGTACACGTCGTCGACGCCGCCCGCGGCCGGAACACCGTCCACCTCGACGTACACCGGCCCGTCCCGGCCGTCCGCCGCCACCCCTGTCACGATCGTCATGCAGCACTCCCCCGTCCTGCGAGCCTGATCCCTGTGCTTTCCTTCCCCGTTCCCGGCTCGCTCAACAGCCCTGTGCTCAGCGGTTGTCGACCGTCTCCGAGGGCGTCCCCAGATCGGCGGCACGGCGTACCCGGTCGGCGATGTGCCGGATCAGCCGGTCCAGGTCGGCGCAGTACACCGAGGGGTTGAGAAAGCCCTCGTCGGCGCGGTAGCGGTGGGCGTAGTTGCCCCCGCCGCACACGGCCGCCAGCGGACACACCAGGCACTCGGGGGACAGCGCGCGGCGGCCCAACTGCCGTGCGACGACGCCGGGATGGTCCAGGACGTCGTCGAAGGAGTGCCGGAAGACGTCACGTCCGGTGGCGGGCGCCCCCTCGTAGGCCGTCTTGAGCGAGTCCACCTGCTCGATCGCCCCGTCGGTGTCGACGACCACGGCGACCATCGGGGAGTTCCCCACGGCCTCGGCCCCGCCGTCCAGGCCGAGCAGCAGCCCGATGATCTCGCGGAACAGCCGGACGGGGACGGCTTGTCCGGCGGAGTCGAACCAGAGGTCGAAGACCTGGATCAGCCAGTCGGCGTAGGGGTGGGGTCCTGTCGCGGCCGGTGGATGCGCCCAGTTGGCGTGCGGCAGCAGCAGATCCATGGAGGGCGGTTCGAGTGCGGTGAGGGACGTGTACACCTCGACGGGGTCGGAGTCCGGGTCGATCACGCTCAGGATCCCGGCGTACGCCTGCGGATGGCGCCGCAGCACCTCGAGCCCGGCCGATACCGCCGGCCAGGACGAGCGCCCGGCGTGGTTGACGCGGTGCCGGTTCAGCCACGGGGTGCCGCCGTCCACGCTCACCCCGATGCCGATCCCGGCGTCGGCCAGCCGACGCACCCGGTCCTCGGTGAGCAGCGTGCCGTTCGTCTGCACGCTGGCGTCCACCCGGCAGCCCGCGCCGACGGCCTCCCGCACCGCGGTGACATAGCCGACCAGGGTGTCCACCCCGGCCAGCAAGGGCTCTCCGCCATGCAGGTTGAGCTGTAAGGAGGACAGTCCGTGGGCCGTGGTGTGTTCGGCGATCCGTGCCGCGGTCCGCCGGACCACCCCGGCGGACACCGCCGTCGGGCGGTCCCGCCAGCTGCTGTCGGCGCCCTCGTAGACGTAGCAGTAGTCGCAGGCCAGGTTGCAGCTGCTGTGGACCTTCAGGACGAACTGCCGGAAGGGCACGGCCCGTACGCCGGACCGCCGTAATCCGGCGACGTCCAGGGTCTCAAGAGGCCACCGTGCGGTCACAGTTGATACGGACCGTCCTCGTAGAAGGCCATCGCGGGGCCGCCGCGCAGCTTGCGGGGCAGCAGGCCCGTGGCGACCGCCGCGAGCACCGGATGCGATGACTCACGGGACAGCGCCAGCAGGTCGAGATCGGTGAGGTCGGGCAGCGCGCCGCCCGGCTCCCGCACTCCACGCAAGGGAGGCCTGTCCCCTTCTGTACCCCGCACGCTCAAACCTCTCCAAAACGGCCGAACCGGCCTCTTGACACACGGCGCGGCCCAGCCTAGTGGCGCGGCGGTCCGGAAATGTCCGCGCCGTGCTGTTGCGCAGGTCTCAAGTTGGCAGCGGTCGCTGGGGTCTGGCTGTACGTCAGGTCGGGAGCGGCTCGAAGTCCCAGTAGGGCCGTTCCCGTCGGCGGACCGAGAGGGTGTGCGGATGCTGGGCGCCCAGGGTGTCGGAGAGCTGCTGGAGCGCCTCGTGCTCCAGCTTGGACGCCTCCTGCCCGCGTCGCAGTATCCGCAGGTCGGAGGCGAGGGCCGCCTTGCAGGAGAGGGTCAGCGGGTGGGTCTCGCCCAGGGTCGTGCGCGCCGACTCCAGAACGGCGCGGGTCAGTTCGGCCGCGCCTTCCTCGTCGCCCGCGAGGCTGCGGGCACCCCCGGCGTTGAGTCCGGCGCCCAGGGTCCAGGGATGGGACGGACCGACCGCTGCACGCATGTCCGTGAGCGCCCGTTCCGCGAGCCGGAGCGCCTCGTCGCGCTCCCCGTACTCCCACAGGGCCAGCGCCACATTGCCCGCCGTGCCCACCGCGTAGGGGTGCTGCGGACCGACGAGTCTGGCGTACTGCTCGGCGACACTCGCCGCCGACTCCCGGGCCTGCTCGAGGTTGCCGTGTTCGCGGTTGAACGTGGCGAAGTCGGCCTGCACCAGCAGCGAGTCGGGGTGGTGGGGGCCCTGCCGCTGCACGAACCGCTCGACCACGCTGCGCATCAGCGACTCGGCGCCGAGCAGATCGCCCTTGCGTCGCATGCACAGCGCCAAGTTGTGCTCGGCGTACAGGGTTTGGGGGGTGTAGCGGTCCATCGTGCTGCGGTGGGCGCGGACGTTGAGCTCCTGGCGTGACGTCGCCTCGTCGTAGCGGCCGAGAAGGCGCAGCATCCAGGCGTAGAACATGCCCGAGCGCAGGGTGAGATGGTGCCGCGGGGTCAGCAGCCGCTCCCGGATCAGCAGGATGTCGCGGTGCAGCTCCAGGGACTCCTTGTAGCGGCCCAGCAGGCTGGTGACCACGGCGAGGTTGCCGCGGTCCTGGAGGGCGCGCGGGGCGTCGGCGCCCAGGGTGCTGGTGTATGCCTGCACGCACTCCTTGAACATGTCGTGCGCCTCGTCGTAGCGGCCCAGCGACACCAGGGTGCCGCCGAGGCCGTTCTTGGCGCGCAGCAGGTCGGGGTCGTCGTCGGCGCGGGTCTCCGAGAGCTGGTCCAGGACGGCGCGTCCGACGGCCTCCGCCTCCCGGTAACGGCCGCTGCGGCGCAGCATGTTGGCGTGGTCGTGAATCAGGATCAGCATGTCCCGGTCCTCGGGACCGAGCCGGGTCCGCCAGCGGGTGACGGCCTGCTCGCACAGTCTGAGGGCGGCCCGGTTCTCGCCCCGGACCCGCATGTACTCGATGCAGTTCAGGACGAGTTGGCGCACCACCGGGTCGGGGCTGTCCAGGGCCCCCGCGGTCTCCAGGTGCGGGATGAGCTCGGCGTAGCGCGTCCACTCGCGGGTGTCGATGGGGCGGCGCGGGTCCGCGCCCGCCAGCAGGGTGCAGGCGATCGTCGACAGTGCCTCGCGGCGGTCCTCGGTCAGGGTGCTGACCAGGAAGCTGTGGTAGAGGCGGTGCATGGAGACGCGGTCCACGGCCGGTTCGGCGTCGGAGGACTCGACGTAGTCCAGCCGGACCGCGGTCGACTCCGACAGCCTGCGCAGCGCGGTGTGCCAGCGGATCGGGTCGCCCGCCAGGGCCGCGAGGTGGTCGGGCAGGTCGGAGGGGTGGGCGGCCTGCATCAGCCGGACCGGGATGGCGTCCGGGGAGAACAGCGCGAACAGGTGGAGGAGCTCCACGGCCTCGGGGTTGTTCTCCTGGAGCGTGTTGAGAGTTATCGACCAGCTGGTCTGGAAGCCCATCGGGTAGTCGGAGGAGATCCGGATGCCGATCTGGCTGGCCTCGCCGCGCCGGATCATCGAGATGTAGTCCTTGGCGGGCATCGCGTTGGCGTCGAGCCAGGCCGCGGTCTGCGCCAGCAGCAGCGGCAGGTCCTGCACGGCGTCGGCGAGCTGGTCGGCCTCGGTGTCGTTCAGCCGCTGAGCGCGCCGGCGGACGTAGGCCACGGACTCGGGCCGCCTGAAGGGCAGCACCTCGATCTCGGTGACATTGCCGGAGGCCGCCCAGTCCTGGGTGAGGGTGGTGATCAGGACATGGCCGTTGCCCTCCGGGAGCAGATCCTCGATCTGTTCCATGTCGTCCGCGGAGTCCAGGATCAGCAGCCATCTCTTGTACGGCGTCCCGGTCCGCAGCGCCTCGTGGACCGCGCGGATCCGCTCGCCCAGCTCCTGGCCGACCGGCAGTTCGAGACGCGGGGCGAGCTGGGCGAACTGCTCGCGCGCGGGCGCGCGGAAGCGGGCGCCGACCCACCACACGATGTCGTAGTCGTTGCCGAAGCGGTGCGAGTACTCGTTGGCGATCTGGCTCTTGCCGACGCCGGAGATGCCCCGCAGCGCCACCCGCGCCCCGCTGCGGCCGCCGCGCTCGAAGCGGGCGTGCAGCTCCTCCAGGATCGCGTCGCGGCCGGTGAAACGGACATTGCGGCGTGCCACGTTCCACACCGACGGCGGGTCGTTGGGGAAGCGGGGGGCGGAGATGCCGGACGGGGCGGCGGGCTCCGCGGACGCCTCGAAGTCCAGGCGGCGCAGGATACGGCGGCGGGCCTCGCGCGAGTCCAGGTCGCGCAGGTCGACCGGGCGCAGCGGGGCGGCCGTCGCGGGCAGCGCCCTCGTCGCCACGCTGACCGCGGAGAACCGGTCCACATGGGCCGGCACCACCTCGTGCAGCGCCTGCGTCCACTCGGCGTCCGAGCGGGGGCCCAGCGAGAAGTACCAGTCGTCCAGGACCAGCAGCACCCGGCCCGGCGCCTGGAGCAGATTGCGCAACGCCTCGGTGAGCGGCATCCGCACCGGAGGGTCCCAGCGCAGCAGGGTCGTCTCGTGGCCCAGCTGCTCCAGCTGGTGCGCGATCCACGTCGCCCAGGGCCGGTTGAATCCCGCGTAACTGATGGTGAAGTGCTCGTGGGACTCGGCGCCCTTGGACCTGTCGGCCATCCGAACGTCTCCCCTTACACCGAAATCAATAGAATGACGGATTTTGTCGGTTTCGCTTGCACTTTATGCGATACGTCGCTCAATCCGGGGGCATCACCGCGCTCAGCCGCCCGGCCGCGTGCCGCACGAGACGCTCCAGGTCGGCGCAGAACACGGACGGGTGCCGAAAGCCCGTACCGCGGGAGTAGCGGTGGCCGTAGTTGCCGCCCCCGCAGACCCGGCCCACCGGGCAGGCCCGGCACTCGTCCGCGAGACCCGCCACGCCCAGCTGGCGCGCGACGATCCCCGGATGGTCCAGCGCCTCGTCGAAGGCGTGCCCGAAGACGTCGAGACCGGTGGCGGTCGCCTGGTCGTAGGCGAGATTGAGGGAGTCGATCTGCTCCACCGAGCCGTCGGTGTGCACGACCACCGCGCAGGTCGGCGAGAGCCCGATCGACTCGGTGGTGCTGGGCACCCCGAGCAGCAGCGCCACGACCTCCGTGAACAGCCGCACCCGGGGCTGGGAGCCGTCGGGCGCGCCGTCCCACCACAGGTCGAAGGCGGCGGCCAGCCAGTCACCGTACGGGGTGGGCACCGCCGGCCACGCCCCCGGGGCGCGGGCGGGCAGGCCCGGCGGCGGGCTCGACCAGTTGGCGTGCGGCAGCAGCAGGTCGAGGCGGGGCGGGCGCAGCTCGGCGAGCGAGGAGTACACCTCGCCGGGGTCGCTGGTGATGTCGATGGCGCACAGGATCCCGGCGTACAGCTCCGGCCGGTCCGCCAGCAGCCGCGCGGCCCGCTCCGCCGCGGGCCAGGACGGCCGCCCCGCACGGTCCACGCGGCGGGAGTTCAGGTGCGCGGTGCCGCCGTCCAGGCTCAGCCCGACCCGGATGTTCGCGTCGGCGAGCCGGTCCAGGGTCCGGTCGGTGATCAGCGTGCCGTTGCTCTGCACGGTGGCCCGCAGCGCGACGCCGGTCGGCAGCGCCCGGCGTACGGCGGCCGTGTACTGCAGGGCGGTGTCGGCGCCGGACAGCAGCGGCTCCCCGCCGTGCAGGTCGATCCGCACCTCGGACAGCCCGTGGGTGACCGCGTGTTCGGCGATCCGCCGGGCCGTCTGCCGCATCACCCCCGGCGACACCCGGGCCGGCCGGCCGCGCCAACTGGCGTCCTCGCCCTGGTAGATGACGCAGTAGGTGCAGTCGAGATTGCAGCGACTGTGCACCTTCAGGACGAACTGGCGGAAGGGGAAGGGGCGTTGTCCGGCACGTCTGAGGGCCGCCACGTCCAGCTCGGCGTGCGGCCACGGCGCGAACTCCCGGTCCCGGGCGATCCGTAAGCTGTCGTCCGAAGCGGTCTGCACAGCGTCGCCTCCCCCTGGGCGGCCCGGTGCCGCCGCTACCGTTCTACCCCCGGGGAGTCCTCGTGATACGCCACGAGGCCGCCGTCGGCGTCGCACGACCGGGCCAGCAGGGTGGCCAGCACCGCGCCCAGCACGGGGTGGTCGACCCGGGCGCGGAGCGCGGCCAGATCGACGCCCCGGTAATCGGGGAGCGGGGTCCCCGTATGTCCGTCCCGTCCGGTCGGCTCCGTCACCCTGCACACTCCCCTTCACCGTCTCCCTGTTCCGGCGAGCGCGGTCATGCGCTCGAACGTCGAGCGTGCCTGCGGCCCCTGAGCCGCCCCGGCCCGCTGCCACAGCGCCCAGGCCGTCCGGTACGACTCCAGCGCGTGCTCCGGTCCCGCCGTCCGCTCCAGGACCGCTCCGCGCTGGTGATGCGCCCGCGCGGCCAGCAGCGGCTCACCGGCCCGCTCCGCGCTGCGTACGCCGTGGTGGTACGCGTCGGCCGCCAGGTCCAGCCACTCGGGCGCCCCGGCGTCCCCGGCCAGCGTCAGCAGGACGTCGCCGCGCTCCAGCCACGCCAGCGCCGCCGTACGGTCGTCGCGCGCGCCCCGTGCCGCGCGGGCCAGCACCCACTCGGCCTCGTGCAGATCGGTCGGCGTTCCGCCCGCGCCGTGATGATGTCGCAGCGCCCGCCCGAACAGAAGCCGCCGGTCGGCCAGATGGGGATCACTGTCGGCCGTCAGCGCCAGCGCCGCGCGCAGCACCCGTACGGCGTCGGTGGCCACCGCCAGCTCGCCGGCCCGTTCGGCCCGGGCGACCAGCACCTCGCCACGGCCCGCGAGCAGCTCCGCCCGCTCCGGGTCGTCCCGGTCCAGCAGGGCCTCGGCCTGGGTGAAGTACCCGTCGGCGGCGACGAGTTCGGCGGACTCGGCGGTGTGCCGGTAGCGGGCCGTGTGTGCCTCGGCCAGCCGGCGCAGGGCCGGCACCCGCAACGCGGGCCCCTGGTCGCGGACCGCCTCCACCGCCCGCTCCAGCGCCTCCAGGACCCCCGGGTGCCCGGTGTCACCGGCGGCCACGGCGCGGGCCTCGGCCAGGTCCAGCAGGGCCCGGCAGCGTACGGCGGAGGGGGCGCTGTGCCGGCCGTCGAGCCGTACGCCGCTCTCGAAGTCCGCCGCCGCCCGCAGCGCGAGCGTCCGCGCCTCGTCGGCCGCGTCACGGCCCCGGGCGTCGTCGGCGAGCGCCAGCAGCAGCCGCCCCCGGGCCAGTACCGCCGGGTCGAAGCCGGGCCGGCCGGGAAGGGAGGAGGGGAGTCGGGGACCGCCGCCCGCGGCCGATCCGCCGGAGGCCACGGCCGGTCACCGGGCCCGGCGGACGGAGACGGTCACATACGAATCGTTTCGGTCACTGACGTGCGGCGGACGCGTGACGGGGCACCGCATCGCGTGGCTGCGCCGGTCGCTCACGTCGCGCTCCTCGTCATGGACGGTCGGATGCGTGCGAACTCCATGACAGTACGCGCGCCCTGCCCGGTCAACAGTGCTTTCCGGCCGCCCCACCGGATCGTGCCCGCTGACGTGCGTCAACACGGGCCGTCTAGACTCACCCGCAACGGCCCGCCCCACCACGGCCGAAAGCGGTCCACCTCGGCCAGACCCGAAGGGTATTCGGCGTTTTGATACGGATAGATTCAGTCACCAAGCGGTACCCGGACGGCACGGTGGCGGTCGACCGGCTCTCGTTGGAGATACCCGACCGCTCGATCACCGTTCTCGTCGGCCCCTCGGGCTGCGGCAAGACGACCACCCTGCGGATGATCAACCGCATGGTCGAGCCCACCGAGGGCACCATCCTCCTCGACGGCCAGGACATCCTGCGGCAGCCGGTCAACACCCTGCGCCGGTCCATGGGGTACGTCATCCAGAACGCCGGACTCTTCCAGCACCGCACCATCATCGACAACATCGCCACCGTGCCCCGTCTCCTCGGCTGGAGCAAGGACAAGGCCCGGGAGCGGGCCCGCGAACTGATGGAGCGGGTCGGACTCGACGCCGCGCTCGCCAAGCGGTACCCCTACCAGCTCTCCGGCGGCCAGCAGCAGCGCGTCGGCGTGGCCCGGGCACTCGCCGCCGACCCGCCGGTCCTGCTCATGGACGAGCCGTTCTCCGCCGTCGACCCCGTGGTCCGCAAGGGACTCCAGGACGAACTCCTGCGCATCCAGGAGGAGTTGGGCAAGACGATCGTCTTCGTCACCCATGACATCGACGAGGCCGTCAAGATCGGCACGATGGTCGCCGTGATGCGCACCGGCGGCAGGCTCGCCCAGTACGCGCCGCCCGCCGAACTGCTGACGAGCCCGGCCGACGCGTTCGTCGAGGACTTCCTCGGCGCCGACCGCGGTATCCGCCGGCTCTCCTTCTTCCCGTCCGCGGGGCTGGAGTTGTCGACCGGGCCGGTCGTCGCGGCCGACGCCACCGCCGAGCAGCTCGCCGAGCGGGTGCGCGACAGCGCGGACGCCCCCTACCTCCTCGTCACGGACGCCGACGGCAGGCCCCTCGGCTGGAGCGAGCCGCGGCACCTGACGGCGGGCGAGGTCGAGGTCGGCCGACTGCTGTCGCACGGGCGGCCGTTCGTCGCCGGCACCGACTCGCTGCGGGCCGCGCTGGACTGTGCGGTGCTCTCGCCCACCGGCTGGGCGGTCGCCGTGGACGCCGACGGCAAGGTCGCCGGGGTCGTCTCCCAGCAGACCATCGCGGAGGCCATCCGCGGCGCCCACGCGCAGGGCCGTACGGACGCGAAGGTCGCCGGATGAACTGGGACCGTATGTTCGACATCCCCAGCGACCTCCAGCACAGCTGGCTGGGCCTGGTCGGGCTGCATCTGCGCGAGGCCCTGCTGCCGGTGCTCGCCGGACTGCTGATCTCGCTGCCGCTGGCCCAGCTCTGTGTACGCTTCCGCTGGCTGTACCCGCCGGTGCTGTGGGTGACGACCGTGCTCTACGCCATCCCCTCGCTGGCCTTCTTCGTACTGCTCATCGACTACACCGGCATGACCGAGCTGACGGTGATGATCCCGCTCACCGTCTACAGCCTCGTCGTCCTGGTCCCGGCCGTCGTCGACGCCGTCCGCTCGGTCCCGCAGGAGACCCTCGCGGCCGCGAAGGCCATGGGCCTCGGACCCGTACGCCGCTACGTCCAGGTCCAGTTGCCCATCGCCGTGCCCGCGATCATCGCGGGACTGCGGGTCGCCACCGTGTCCAGCGTCAGCCTCGTCAGCGTCGGCACCCTCATCGGCAACCAGGGCGCCCTCGGCAACCTGCTCAACGACGCCAACATCTACAACCGGCCGGAACTCGCCGTGAACGCCGTGCTGTCCATGGCCGCCCTCGCGATCCTCGCCGACGCCGCGCTGGTGCTCCTGCGCCGTCTGCTGACGCCGTGGATGCCGCGCCCGCAGCGCGGAAAGCGGAAGGCCGCCCCCGTCCTGGAAGAGGCAGCACGGTGAACCTGCTCACCCACATCGGCAACTTCTTCAACGACAGCGCCCAGTGGCAGGGCTACGACGGCATCCCCACGCGGGTGGCGGAGCACCTCCAGTACACGGTGGAGGCGCTGCTCATCGCCGCCGCGATCGCCCTGCCGGTCGGACTGGTCACCGGCCACTACGGGCGCGGCGGCACCGTCCTCTCCCTGATCGCCACCGCGGGACGGGCCCTGCCCACCTTCGGCCTGCTGGTGCTGCTCACCCTGCTGGTGGGCTTCGGCCTGGTCAACGTGATGACCCCGCTCGTCATCCTCGCCATCCCGCCGATCCTGGTCACCACGTACGAGGCGATGCGCACCGTCGATCCCTCCTCGGTGGACGCCGCGCGAGGCATGGGCATGAGCGAGGCCGGGGTCCTCTTCCACGTCGAACTCCCGGCCGCGCTCCCGCTGATCCTCAGCGGCCTGCGCTCCGGAGCCATCCAGATCGTCTCCACGGCGACCATCGCGGCCTACGTCAGCCTCGGCGGCCTGGGCCGCTACATCGTGGACGGGCTCTACCAGCGCAACTACGAGAAGGTCGTCGGCGGCGCCACGCTGGTCGCCGGACTGGCTCTGCTCACCCTCGCGCTGTTCTGGGCGGTGGGACGGGCCACCGTGTCCAGGGGAGTGCGCCGGAGCGCCTGAGCGGTCCGGGCGGAGTCGACCACGGGCGGACCGCGACCCGTCGCGGCACTTCCGGCGGGGCGCTCAGTGGCCCGGCCGGACGGCCACCGCGTCCACCTCGAAGAGCATGCCCGGCAGGGCGAGGGCGGCGACCCCGCTGAGCGTCTGGGCCGGGAGCCGGTCGCCGATGGGGGCACCTCCCGCTCGAGCGAAGCCGAGAGTGGGGGAGGGCGTGCAGGCCTTGCCGAGGACCTCCAGCTTGGCGAGGTCGTGGTCGACGACGAACGAGCCCAGCCGGACGACGTGTTCGAAGCCGAGGCCGACGCCCTCCAGGGCCGCGTGCAGCCGGTCGAAGGCGAGCTCCACCTGCGCCGCGAAGTCGCCCGGCACCGGGGCGCCGGTGCCGTCGGAGGCGTACTGCCCCGCGATGAAGACGAGTTCGCCGGGCGCCGAGACGGCGTGGCTGTAGCCGAAGGGCGTCGGGTCGTGCAGGGCGGGCGGGTTGGTGATGGTGCGCTCGTCGTGGCTCATGTCAGGCCACAACTCCCGCACACGCCCGCCCATTCCGTGCCCCGCGTCAGCTCTCCGTCCGGGCCAGGGCCAGTTCGAGGACGACCAGCAGCGCGTCCCGGACCGAGCCGCGCTCGCGGGCGTCGAAGACGACGACCGGGACGTGGTCCGCGACGTCGAGGGCCCAGCGAACCTCCTCCAGCGTGTGCTCGACCTTGCCGTCGAACGCGTTCGCGGCCACCGCGAACGGGATCTGCCGGTGCTCGAAGTAGTCGACCGCGGCGTAGCAGTCGTCGAGACGGCGGGTGTCCACGATGACCAGGCCGCCCAGCGCGCCCTCGACGATGTCGTCCCACATGAAGCCGAACCGCTCCTGCCCGGGCGTGCCGAACAGATACAGCTTCAGGGTCGGGTCGATGGTGATGCAGCCGAAGTCCATCGCGACCGTCGTCGTGGTCTTGCGCGGGGTGTGCGTGAGGTCGTCCACGCCCGCCGCGACCTCCGTGATGGCCGCCTCGGTGGTCAGCGGCTCGATCTCGGAGATGGCGCCGACGGCGGTGGTCTTGCCCACGCCGAAGCCGCCCGCGATCACCATCTTGACCGGGAGCGGCGGCCGCGCGGGGGCGGCCGGACCGGACCCGTCGAGGGTGGCCGGTTCAGTCGGAGTCACGGAGTACCCCTCGGGAGTCGGGGATGGCGCGCAGGCCATCGATCACTCTTCGCAGGACGGAAGCGTCGTGCGTGTCGTCGGAGTCGGGCACATGCACCGTCAACTGCCCCTCCGTGCGCAGGTCCTCGGCGAGCACCCGCACCACGTTGAGGTGCAGCCGCAGCCGGGCCGCGAGTTCCGCGATGGACTGCGGACGGCGGCAGGCGGCGACGATGTCGTGCTGCTCGAAGGAGAGCCCGCCGAGCGCCTCGAGACCCTCGACGGTGGCCACCACCTGGGTCTCGACGGGCATCGGCCGGCCGGCTCCGCCGGGTGCCACCCGGCCGGCGGTGACCAGGAACGGCCGCACGGCGGAGGCGGGCCCGACCGGGTCATGCCCCGGGGCTGAGGAGCCGTCCGCCATGGCGTGTCCGTCCCGGTCCCGGTCAGAGCGCCGACGGGGAGCCGACGCTGTTCTTCAGCGCCAGCACCAGTTGGGGACTGAGCGCGCTGCCCGCCCGATTGGCGAACAGTGTCATCTCGTAGGCGATGTTGCCCAGCTTGGCCTCCTTGTCGGTGACCACGCCGAGGACGGCGCCGCTGCCGATGGCGGAGACCAGGACATGGCCGCCCTCCAGGTCGATGATGACCTTGTTGAGGCCGCCCAGGCCGTAGTTGCCGGACGCGCCGGCGGCCAGGCTGGTGATGCCGGAGACGATCGCCGCGAGGCGCTCGGAATCGGCGTGCTCACGCAGTTCGGAGACCGCGATGAGCAGTCCGTCCGAGGAGACGGCGATGGCGTCCACGACGCCCGCGGTCTCGGTGGCGAAACGATTCAACAGCCAGGTGAAGTCGGCTGCCGCGGCCTTGAGATCGGCCGGTGTGTTCCCCGTCGGAGTGTCACCTGTCGACGTACTCACTGTTCCGCTCCTTCCGGGAGGTGGTTCAGGTCGTGCTTGCGGGGGGTCTGGTGCGGTTCCGTGTCGCTGTCGCGGTGGGCGCGTTCCACCGCGGCCTCGAACTCCTCGAGGGAGCTGCGGACGGCCTCCGGGTCGGCGGGGCGGGGTGCCTGGCGGGTGCTCGCGGGGGCGGCGTCGGCCGTGGTGCGCAGGGTGGCTCCGCGCACGCGGCGGCGCAGCGGGCGGGCGGCGCCGGAAGCGTCGTCGGCGGGTGCCGGTTCCTCGGCGCGGGCCTTGGGGATGAAGGGCAGGCCGTCCTCGGGAGCGGCCGGGTCCTCCTCGCGGCGCACCCGGCGGGGGAGGGGTCCGTCGTGTTCGCCGGCGGGGACCGGAGGCCGGGGGCCCGTGTCGTCCGTGGCCGCCGCCGGTGTGGTCGGTGCCGCCGGCCGCACCGCGGCCGCCGTCAGCAGCAGCGACTGCGGGAGGGTCACCTCGGCCGTGACACCGCCGCCCGGGGTGCGGGACAGGGCGACGTCGATGTCCCAGCGGCGCGCCAGCGAGCCGACCACGAAGAGGCCGAGCACCTTCGAGGGCACCAGGTCGAGACGCTCACGGCGCACGATGCGGGCGTTCTCCTCGTCGAGCCGCTCGGGGTCCATGCCCAGGCCGTGGTCGGCGACCACGATCGCCGCGCCCTCGGCCGAGTTCTGCACGAACACCTCGACGGGGCTGTCCGCGGGCGAGAACGACACGGCGTTCTCCACCAGTTCGGCCACCATCAGGGTCAGGTCGCCGATGATGTCGGGCGCCACCGCGACCTCGGTCCGCGCGAGCAGCTGGACCCGCTGGAAACCCTCGATCTGGCCGAGCGCGGCCCGTACGACATTGGTCAGCGCGATCGGCCCGGCGTCCAGGACGGTCTCGCGGATGCCGGCGAGCAGCATCAGGCTGTCGGCGTTGCGGCGCAGCCGGACGGCGATGTGGTCGATGCTGTAGAGGCGTTCGAGGAGCTCAGGGTCGGTCTCGCCGCGCTCCACCGCGTCGATCAGGGCCAGCTGCCGGGTGGTCAGGTTGCTGACCCGGCGGCCGACGTTGCCGAACATCTCGGCGACGTTGCGGCGGCTGAGCACCTGACGCTCCAGGAGCGCGACCGCGGTGGTCTGCACGTGGTTGAAGGCCTCGGCGAGGTCGCCGATCTCGTCGCGTGCCGTGGCCGGCATCTCCCGCAGCCGCGCCGGGCGGTCGTCCTCGGCGTCGTCGTCGGCCACCCGGGCGAGCTCGCGCTCGGCGTCCTCGGCGACCTGCTGCGCGGCGTGGGTCAGCGCCTGGACCGGGCGGACCACGGAACGGCGTACCACCACCGAGAACGCGAGCCAGATGACGAAGCCGAGCAGGGCGAGACCCAGCAGCAGGACGGCGTTGCGCAGCGCTTCGTCGGAGGCGCGGTCGGCGCGGTCGGCGATCTGGTCGATCAGCGAGGTGGTGATCCCCAGCCGGATCGCGGCCTGCTTGCGGTAGGAGGGGTACGAGTCGAGCGACGTCTCGAACTTGCGGCGGATCTCGGCGGGGGAGTCGGCCTGCAGGGAGCTGGGGTCGATCTGGAGCTCGGCGAACTGCCGGTTGATCGCGGCCTGCGGGCTGTTGTGCTCGATCTCGGCGAGCTGCTCCGTCTGCTCCTCGGTGGCGAACCGCGCGAACCGGTCGGCCTGGTGGGTGTACTCGTCGTAGGAGCCGATCGCGCCGATGAACTCGATGAGCGCGTTCGAGTCACCGGTCGTCGCGGAGAACACCCCGGTCTCGAAGGCGCTGTGGGCGGCGTCGGCGCGCAGCAGGGAGTCGAGCAGGTTGCCGGTGAAGGTGGTCGCCAGGGCCGTGTTGCGGTCCAGGCCGAGGCCGTCGATCAGGCCCTTGGCGGCACTGGCGTAGGCGGGGTCGATGTTGTCGGCGGGCAGATACGCCTGCTCGATGGTGTTGCGCAGGCTCTCCAGGCCCTCGATCTCCCGCAGTGCCCGGGCCTCGTCCGCGGGGAGCCGGTCACCGAAGGCCCCGCGGACCTCCTCGACCTGCTTGTCCACCGCCACCTGCGCCTTGCGGTACGGGGCCTGGGAGGGGGTACCACCGTCGTTGGTGGCCTCGTGCCGCACGGAGAGCAGGACGGCCTGCTGGTGCTCGGCCTCCAGCCGGTCCACGAGCGTGGCGACCTCGGTGCTGGTGCGCACGAGCCGTGCCGCGTCCGCCGCCTCCGAGGACTGCTGGACCTGGTCGGTGATGAGGTAGGCGAGCAGGACCGCGACCACCGTCAGCGGCACGCCGACCAGCACGTTCAGCTTGTGCCGGAACGGCCGGCGATCGGCGAAGCCTCGTATGCCACCCGGGGCCGAAGGCGGGGCCGACTCGCTCGTGGACACCAGGCCTCCTTCATGGGGGGTGACGGCGCGCGAAGACGTCACGTGACCGATTCTGATCGTGTCGGAAGGTGTCGAAATGCACCAATGGGGCACCGGCACGCCACTGTGTCCGAACGCCAACGACCCGGAGACTACCGTCTCTTCGGAAGATCGATCATGCCACCCTGAGTCAAGAATCCGTTACAACGGGACGGCATCTGAACGACGGGCCGCCGACGCTTTTCACAACCGGTCGCGCATTGACGCCAATTGGTGACCAGGCTGCCCTTGACTGAGTGAGAACTGGCTGGATTGGATCAGTGTCAGAGCTTGTTTCTCATCAGCCCACACAGTCCGGAACGGGAATCGTGACTTCCAACGCCGCACGCAGCAGGTCCATCCGGAAGCATCCCGGCGTAGCCGCCGTCGCGCTCGCCGCCACCGCGGCACTGCTGGCGGGATGCGGCTCGGACGACGCCTCCGACCCGCTCAAGGAGGACAAGGGGAGCGGCAGCGGCGACACCGTCGTCGTCGGCTCCAACAACTTCGCTGAGAGCATCCTTCTCGCCGACATCTACGGCGAGGCCCTCAAGGCCAAGGGCATCAAGGTCACCTACAAGCCCAACATCGGCAGCCGCGAGACCACGTACGGCCTGCTGAAGAACGGCTCCATCACCGTCCTGCCCGAGTACAACGGCTCACTGCTGTCCTACCTCGACCCCAAGGCCGAGCAGAAGACGGCCGAGGCGGTGAACGCCGCGGTGAAGACGAAGCTCGACAGCACGCTGACGCTGCTGGAGTCGTCGCCCGCCGAGGACAAGGACTCCGTCAGCGTCAACGCGGCGACCGCGAAGAAGTACAACCTCACCGCGGAGTCCACCCTCGCCGACCTCAAGGACGCAGCCCCCGAGCTGGTCATCGGCGGCTCGCCCGAGTTCCAGACCCGGCAGCAGGGCCTGCTCGGCCTGAAGTCCGTGTACGGCCTGGAGTTCAAGTCCTTCAAGGCGCTCGACGCGGGCGGCCCGCTGACCCAGGCGGCGCTGACGAAGAACACCGTGCAGGCCGCGGACATCTTCACCACCGACCCGACCATCACCAAGGAGAAGTTCGTCGTCCTGAAGGACCCGGAGAACCTCTTCGGCTTCGCGAACGTGACCCCGCTGGCCTACAAGTCCGGCCTCGCCAAGGAAGGCGTGGACGCGCTCAACGCGGTCTCCGCCAAGCTGGACACGGAGACGCTCCTGGACCTCGACTCCCAGGTGCAGCTCGACAACAAGGACCCGCTGGACGTCGCCCAGGCCTGGCTGAAGTCGGCCGGACTGTCCTGACGCCCCACCACGGACGAACCGGCGCGGGTGCCCTCCGACACGGAGGGCACCCGCGCCGTTTGTCGGCGGAGTCGTGGCTCGCTACGGGACCGCGGTGGCGATCAACTGGTCGATGAGAGCGATCAGCACGTCCCGGGAGGACTCGCGGTCGCGGGCGTCGCAGAGCAGGACCTGGACATGGTCCGGCAGGGCGAGCGCGTCGCGGATCTCGTCGGGCGGGTAGGGGTGGTCGCCGTGGAAGCCGTTGACGCCGACGACGAAGGGGATGCCCCGGCGTTCGAAGAAGTCGAGCGCGGCGAAGCTGGACTCCGGGCGGCGGACGTCGACGAGGACCACGGCACCCAGGGCGCCCAGCGCCAGGTCGTTCCACATGAACCAGAACCGCTGCTGGCCGGGGGTCCCGAAGAGATAGAGGATCAGATCCCGGCTGATGGTGATGCGGCCGAAGTCCAGGGCCACGGTGGTGGCCTTCTTCTCCTCGATGCCGTGCAGGTCGTCGATGCCCAGGCCCGCCGCGGTCAGTGACTCCTCGGTGCGCAGCGGGGCGATCTCGCTGACCGAGCCGACCATGGTGGTCTTGCCGACGCCGAACCCTCCGGCGATCAGGATCTTGACCGTGTCGGGTGCCGGCCGGGCGATGGTGTCAGAGTCGGCCAAGACCGTCCCTCACTTTCTGCAGCAGATCCAGGTCGACGCCGGGGGCGACCGGATGCGGCGGGCGGACCGTGATGCGGCCCGCTTCCAGCAGGTCGCAGAGCATGATGACGATCACGCTCATCGGAAGGTCGAGCAGAGCGGCGAGTTCCGCGACGGCGATCGGCTCGGCACACCGGCGCAGGATGCGCTGGTGCTCCGGCTGCGGGCGGGGGGCCCGGACCGGCGGCGGGTCCACCGCGGTCACCGTCGAGATGAGGGTGAAGTCGGCGCGGCTGGGGCGGGTGCGTCCGCCGGTCAGGGCGAACGGCCGTACGAGACGGCCCGCCGTATCGCCTCCGCTCACCTCACGCGCCGGAGTCGGCGGTGGGGCCGACGCCTGCCCGCGGTGCCGCGCTGAGGTGCTCGCCGATCTTCTTCACGAGCATGTTCATCTGGTACGCCACCACACCGACGTCGGCGCCCTGATTGGTGAGGACGACCAGGTGGGCGCCGGGGCCGGCGGAGGTCAGGATCAGATAGCTGTGCGCCATCTCGATCAGCGCCTGCCGCACCGGGCCACCGCGGAAGTCCATGCTGACGCCCTTGCTGAGACTCATGAGCCCGGACGCGGTCGCGGCGAGCCGCTCGGCGTCGTCACGCAGGAACCCGGTCGACTTGCTGACGACCAGCCCGTCCTCGGACAGCACGACGGCGTGGTTCACCTCGGCGACCCGCTCCACGAGTCCGGTCAGCAGCTGGTCGAGCTGGGTGTGGGTGGCGGGGGTGGGGCGTGTCATGAGGGCGTCCTTCGTCGGCGGGGGCGGCGGCGGGGTGGGCGGTCGGAATGGGAAGGTCAGCGGTCGGCGGGGGCGTCCGTGCCGGTGGCCGGGGGCTGGGGGCCGGGGGTGTCCGGTGTGGTTGTTTCCTCCTGACCGTACGGCGCTTCGGTGAGGGCGGAGGGGCGGGGGTGCGGGTTTTCCGGTTCCTTGCCTTCCGGCGCGTCAGCCTCCTCGTCCCGTGCGCGGAACGTGCCGCGCTGGAAGCCGGCGAGTGAGGAGGCGGCGCGCTCCGCGGTGAACTCCTCGCCGCAGCCGTCCTGTTCGACGGGCACGGCGTCCTCGCGGAGCTCGACGGCGAGGCTGGTCTGCGGGACACGGCGGGGCAGCGGGGCCATGCCGGGGCGGCGCCCGGGGTACCCGGCCTCGCCCGCACTACCCACGTCCCCGGGGACCCTGAGTTCTCCCGGCCGGCCGGCCTCACCCGCGCGGGAGTGCTCCGAGTCGTCCTGTGCGCCTCGTCGGCGCGCGGGCAACGGCGGGGCAGCCGTCCCGGCGTCCCTGCTGTCGTGCCGGACAGCGACTCCGGCGTCGGAGTCTGCCGGTTCGGCCGCTCCTGGAGTCGCCCTCTGCCGCACGCTGGGTGTGCCGGCGTCCGTGCCGCCGTGTCGGGCGGCGACTCCGGCCTCGGAGTCGGGGGGGTGAGCCGCCCCCGGGGGTGCACTCCGCAACCCGCCGGTCCCGGCAGAACTCGCGTCGCCGTGTCGGAGGAGGGCTTCGGCGTCGGTGCGGGCCGGTTCGGGGGCGTCCTGCCGCACGTCGGGTTCGTCGGCTGTCGTGCTGCCGGGTCGGGGCGGGACTCCGACGTCGGCGTGCGTCTGCTCAGGAGTCTCTGTGGTGTCGCTGTGGACGGCAACTGCCGTGCCGGTGTGGGTCAGTTCGGGGGAGTCGCCCGCCGTGGCGGGTTGGCGGACCGGGCCTCCCGGACCGATGCGGGTCCGGCCCGTGAGCGTGTCCCAGGTCGTGCCCGGCCCGGGCGCCACCCCCGTACCCGGCGCATCGGCATCCGCGACATCGCGTACCACGATCTCCTGCGGCAGCAGCACGATCGCCGTCGTGCCGCCGTACGGCGACGGGCGCAGGGTGACCGCTATGCCGTGGCGGGTGGCGAGGCGGCCGATGACGAACATGCCGAGGCGGAGATCGTCGGCGAGGGCGACCACGTCGAACTTCGGAGGCACCGCCAACTGGGAGTTGAGGGAGGCGTAGTCCTCCTCCGACATGCCGAGGCCACGGTCCTCGACCTCGACGGCCAGGCCCTTGGCGACCGACGAGGCCTGCACCGTGACCGGCGCGGGTGCGGGCGAGTACACGGTCGCGTTGTCGATGAGCTCGGCCAGCAGATGGATCACGTCGGCCACCGCGGGCGGCGCGAGATACACGTCCTCCTCGGTGTGCACCTCCACCCGCTGGTACTCGGCGACCTCGCCCACCGCACTGCGCAGGATGTCGATCAGCGCGACCGGCTCCTGCCAGCTGCGCCCCGGCCGCTCACCGCTGATGACGACGAGATTCTCCTCGTACCGCCGCAACTGGCTTGCCGTGGAGTCCAGTTCGTACAGACCTTTGAGGACGTCGGGGTCGGTGTGCCGGCGTTCCAGCGCGTCGAGCTTGGTGAGCTGGAGGTTGACCAGGTTCTGGCTCTGCCGGGCGATACCGAGGATCACCTTCTGGAAGCCGCGCCGGGTGTCGGCGAGTTCGATCGCCGTGTGTACCGCCGTACGTTGCGCCTTGTTGAACGCCCTTGCCACCGCGCCGAGTTCGTCCCCGCCGTAGTCCAGCGGCGGCGCCGCGAGATCCGCGTCGACCTTCTCGCCGCGTTCCAGCCGCGACACCACGTCGGGCAGTCGCTCCTCGGCGAGGCTCAGCGTGGCCTCCCGCAGGCCGTGCAGCCGCCGGGACAGGGAGCGGGTGATCCGCCAGGACACGCCGACGCACACCAGCAGCCCGAACAGCCCGCCCGCACTCAGCGAGGCGGCGGTGAACAGCAGACTGTCCGCCTTGTCCGCGCTGCGGTCGAGCAGCCCGGCCGTCTGGTCCTGGATCAGCCGGGTGTACGCGGCGGCGACCTTGTCCAGCGCGGCGGTCCACTTCTTCTGCGCGTCGGGCAGCACGACCTTGCCGTCGGAGGCCCGCGCCCGTGCGGCCAGCACCTGGTCCTCGATGTCCGCCAGGGTCCGCCACTCGGGGCTCTGCAGGATCCGTTCGGTCTGTGTCTTCGCGCTGCCGCTCAGCTGCGGGACGATCTGGTCCTCGACGAGCCACCGGTGGGCGTCGACCAGCTGCGCGAACGCGATCCACTCCTTCTCGCCGAGATGCCCGGTCGGCCAGGCCAGGGTGAGCCGCGCGTCCTCCTGCGAGACCAGTTCCGCCGCGTGCTCCAGCGCGACCAGCGGTCCGGCCTGTGAGGTGAGGTCGCCGTCGTCGACCTGGGAGAGCTCCTGGAAGGCGTGGATCTGGTCGTCGATGATCGAGCTGTACTGGTCCAGCACCTGGGCGGGGGTGATGTCGGTCGGGTCGTCGACCTGGTCCCGGTAGTACTCCAGGCTGCCCACCGAGCCGAGCACGGAGTACAGCTGGTCCGAGATGCGCGACGGCGCCTCGGCGATCGCGTCGGACTGCCCGACCAGTTTGGCGACCGCCCGGTCCGTCTCCGCGCGCTGCGCGTCCAGCGCGGTCCGGGAGCCGCCCGGTGAGGCCAGCAGGGCCGCCGACAGGCTGCGTTCACGCTGGAGGGCGAGCGTCGCGTCGGTGCCCATGGCACCGGTCGACCGGCTCAACTCGGTCTGTCCGCGCAGCCGCAGGCCCTCGGTGAACATCTGCGTCGTCGTCACACCCCACAGGGCGGTGAGCGTGACGCTGGGCACCAGGGCCAGCAGGATCAGGGAGAGACGTATGGAGCCGAGTCGGCGCCGGGCACCTCGTGGAGACATTCGTCGTCCTAGGCGATGAGCAGGGAGGGGGGTGGGAGAAGAGAGGGGAGGGGAGGGGAGGGATGGGATCGGGCCGGTCAGCGTGTGCCGTTGGCCGCGAACCTCGCCACCGCGTCCACGTTCGCCTTCGTCACGAACGCCGGACCGGTGAGGACGGGGGCCACCCCGCCGCCGCTGACGTTGCCGTTGGTCCGGTACAGCCACAGCGAGTCGACCGCGAGGTACCCCTGAAGGTAGGGCTGCTGGTCCACGGCGAACTCCACGGCACCGCTCTCGACCGCCTTCACCAGGTCCTTGTTGAGATCGAACGTGGCGACGCGTGCCTTGCTGCCCGCGTCCTTCACCGACGCGACCGCGGTGAGCGCGAACTGCGCGCCGTTCGTGACGACTTCGTCGACCGTCGGGTCCTGCCGCAGCTGGGCCGTGATGGCGGCGGCGACGGCCTTGGTGTCGGTGCCCTCCACATAGAGGTTCTCCGTCTCGCCGCCGAAGGTCTTCTTCACCCCGGCGCAGCGGGCCTCCAGGGCGACGTTGCCGCGCTCGTGGATCACACAGAGCGCGTGGCGGGCGTGGAGGTCGTCCAGCTTGTCGCCGACGGCCTGACCGGCCACGCTCTCGTCCTGGCCGAAGAACTCCAGCAGCCCGCCGGACTGCCATGAGTCGATACCGGAGTTGAGGCCGACCACGGGGATACCGGCGGCCTTGGCGGCGGCGACGGGTCCGCGCATCGCCTGTGGTTTGGCGAGGGTCACCGCGATGCCGTCCACCTTCTCGCGGACCGCGTCACGCACCAGCTCGGCCTGTCCGGCGGCGTCGGGGTCGCCGGCGTAGGTCAGCTCGATGCCGTCCTTGGCGGCGGCCGTCTCGGCGCCCTTCTGCACCAGGTCCCAGAAGGTGTCGCCGTCGGGGGCGTGCGTGATCAGGGCGATCCTGAGCCCGGCTCCGCCCGCCTTGCCGGCGGAGGTGGCGGAGTCCGACGTGTCACCGGATGCGGAGCAGCCGGCCGCGAGCAGACAGACGGCGGTGGCCAGGGCGGCAACGCGTCTGGGGGAGACGGGAGGTGGGGGAGGAGTGTTCATGATGGTGCGGCACCTCGCTGTGCGGCCGAGCTGGAGGAACGGCGAGAGGGAGCACCCGGTGGACGTTCGAAGGGTTGTACGTCGTCCGGGTGACTCTCGCTCGCCGGAGCCAATCGCGTGAGGCCGTCGATAGTCAAGTGAGCAGCGACTTTATGTGAGTTGTCGGTGCCGCTTCGTGATGTTCAGGTGCGGACCAGCCGTAAAGCGTGGGGACTCTGTGGCGAAGGGACACGGCCCGTTCGTGGCAGGGGTCATGGCGTGCGGCCCACCGCCCCGTACATCGCGATGTCCTCGTCCCGGATCGGCCGCGTGTCCGTGCCGTCCGGGTGCCACTTGTGGACCTGGACGATCCCGGGGGCGACGAGGTCGAGGCCCGCGAAGAACTCGGCGGCCTCGGGGTGGGTGCGCAGCCGCATCGGCATGTCGCGGGCCGCGTACTCGCGGGCGACGCGGCCGACCTCCTCGGGGGCGAACTCGGCGGTGCCGATGGACATCGCCAGGTAGCTGCCGGTGGGCAGCGGTTCGAGGAGCCGGCGGACGATGCCCACGGCGTCGTGCTCGTCCAGCATGAAGTGGACGATCGCGATGACCGTCAGCGCTACCGGCTCGCCGAGGTCGAGGGTCTCGCGGAACTGGGGGGAGCCGAGAATGGCCGCCGGGTCGCGCATGTCCGCCTCGACGTACGCCGTCCTGCCCTGCGGTGTGCTGTTCAGCAGACCCGCGGAGAGCGCGAGGACCAGGGGGTCGTTGTCGACGTAGACGACGCGTGCGTCCGGGGCCGCCGACTGGGCGATCTCATGGATGTTCGGCGAGGTGGGGATGCCGGAGCCGATGTCCAGGAACTGCCGTATCCCCGCCTCCGCGGCGAGCCATCGCACGGCCCGGTGCATCCAGTCGCGGTTGGCGCGCATGTGCACGGGCAGCGCGGGCCACTCGCGGCACATGGCGTCGCCGGCCTCGCGGTCGGCGGGGTAGTGGTCCTTGCCGCCGAGGATGTAGTCGTAGATCCGAGCGGCGTGCGCGGTCTCGGTGTCGATGCGGTCGGTGGGCCGTCCGTCGGCGGGCAATGTGCCCCTCCTGTCGCGTGGATGACGAGCTCAGGGTTCAACTTCCCATCAGAAGCAGGGCAGTTGTGCGCCCGCGCGAGAAATCCCGGCCCCCGGACCCCCGGTGCCTTCGACGGGACGCACCCTCGCTCCCAGGCCGCGTTGTCATCCGTACGTCAGATTCGAGCAGGGATCGTCGTCCGCGGACCGTGCGCCGTCCGCGACCTCGGTGGGTACGGCCGTCGGGGTCGCGGTGGGGGCGGCGGCGTACGACCGGCCGAGCACGACGCTGACCCCGGCCGCCGTGACCGACTCCAGCTCGGCACCCGGGAAGGCCTCCGCGACGGTACGGGCCCGGGACAGCTCGCCGGGCCCGTACTCGACCGACGTGCCGGTGTGGTCCTGCGTGGCCGCGGTCGCCGTACCGGTGACCGTGAACCCGTCCGACGTGAGTGTCGCGGCGGCCCGTGCGGCCAGGCCGGTCACCGTGGTGCCGTTGTAGACGAAGACGCCGATCCCGGCCCCGGAGACGGGCGCGGCGGAGGTGGCCGCCGCCGCCTTCTTCTTCCCGCCCGCGTTCTTGCCGTCGATCGTCCGGTCCGCCTTCAGCGTGGCGAACAGCTCGCTCGCGTCCGGCTGCACGACCGCGACGCGTGACCCCTCGTACCGCCAGGGCACGGTCACGAACTTGGTGTTGTGCAGGTCGATGTCCTTCAGTGCCATGGCGAAGGAGATGAGCTTGTCGGCCGTGCCCAGTCCCGAGTCGACGGTCAACGACTCCGTGGCCGCGTCGGCGAGCGGCAGCAGCCTGGTCGGGGTGAGACCCCTGCTCTTCACCTCCTTGAGCAGGCTGGCCACGAACGCCTGCTGGCGCTTGATGCGGCCGATGTCGGAGCCGTCCCCGAGACCGTGCCGGATCCGGACGTAGTCCAGCGCCTTCTGCCCGGAGACGGTCTGCTCGCCCTTCCTGAAGAGCCGCTTGCCCGGGGTCGTGCGGTGAGGGTTGAGGTCGCTCTGGTAGATGTCCTGGGGCAGGCACACCTTCACCCCGCCCACCACCTCGGTCAGCCGGGCGAAGCCCTTGAAGTCGACGACGACGGTGTGGTCCACGCGCAGCCCGGTGAGCTGCTCGACGGTGTTCTGGGTGCAGGCCGGGTTGCCCTTGGCGGTGTCGCCGACGGAGTAGGCGGCGTTGAACATGGTGTCGGGCTGTGTCTTCGTCCAGCTGCCGTCGGGGAGCTTGCACGGCGGGATGGCCACCAGGGTGTCGCGGGGGATGGAGACCGCGAGGGCGTGCTGGTGGTCGGCGTAGATGTGCAGCAGGAACGTGGTGTCGGAGCGCCCGATGTCGCCCTTGTCGCCGCCGCCGAGCTTGTCGTTGCCGCCGGTGCGGGCGTCGGAGCCGATCAGCAGGACGTTCTCGCCCTTCTGGGAGGCCGCCTCGGGGCGGTGGTCGGAGAGGCCGCCCGAGTCGAAGGTGCTGATGTTGCCGTCCAGCTTGAGGTAGAGCCAGCCGGCACCGGCGGTCGCGAGCACCAGTACGGAGAGGCAGACCAGCAGCGCGAGGCGTATCCGGCGGCCCCGGCGACGTCCCGTCCGGCGGCGGCCGCTCTGCCGGTGGCGCGCGGGTGCGGGCCTTCGCGTGCTGGTGATCGTCATGCGCGCCCTCTTGCGTATTACGGGGGTTTGTCATGTTCGCCCTGAGTTGTACAGTTGCGCACCACAGCAACCGTCATCCGACGGGCGGCCGGGGCAAGTGTGCTCGACCGACGTAAGAGCGAGTTGAGAAGAACTCCGAGGAAAGAGGCCGCGGCCGTGCTCCGTAACGGACTGGAACCCTGGCACCTGCTGATCGTGGCGATAGTCGTCATCGTGCTGTTCGGCTCGAAGAAGCTGCCCGACACCGCACGAGCGCTCGGCAGGTCCATGCGCATCCTCAAGAGCGAGGCGAAGGCGCTGAAGGACGACGACACCACGGCCCCGGCGACGGAGCCACCGGCCACCCCACAGTCGGCGGGCCCCACGCCCTGACGCGGGCCGCCCCCGGCCAACCGCCCCCCACCGACCCGCACCTACGGCGACGCACCGGGCAGCGTCGCTGCCTACGCCGACGTACCAACCCAGGATCGCCTCGGCCCCGCAAGCCGGCTCACTCTCAGGCCCGCCCGGCATGTCGAGCGCCAGGTCCGTCGCGCCCCGGCGCGGCGCGGCGCGGTGCGGTGGGGAGCGGCCGCAACCGCGTGCCGCTCCGGATCACGGTCCGCGGGGGTGCCCCCGCACGGACCGGCCCGAGCTCTCCGGTCGTCCCGGTATTTTCCGGTGTGTCCCGTGCAGGGGAGCGGCCGCAGCCGCGTGCGGCTCCGGATCGCGGCGGTGTTCCCGCACGGCCTGGCCCGAGCTCCGGTCGTTACGGCATGTCCCGTGCAGGGGTCGTCGTGCTCGGCGTGGTGCCGCGGGGGACACCGCAGCCGCGTGCCGCTGCGGTGTCCCCGTACGGACCGGCCCGAGCTCTCCGGTCGTCCCGGCATGTCCACTGTCGGGTGCGGCATCTTCTTACCGCGGTGCGTCGGTGTGCGGCCCGCGGCAGTGCGCCGTTCCCGGCGGCGGGCTGCGGTGTGCCGCCAGGATCGGGCCTTGCCCGCGCGGAGCGGCTCAGCCCTTCCGGGCCGTACGGCGACGGCCGGCCTCGGCGTGTCGTGGCGGCGATGCAACCCCACCATCGGACGTTCCGCTGACCAGCCCTCCACACGCGAACTCCCCCTGAAACACCGGCTGTTCATCCCGCGCGCATCACGTGGTCGGGGTGGACAGCCGGTGGTTCAGAGGGAGCCGGTGGGGGGCGAGGTCAGGCGGGCTGCTCTTTGGCGGAGCCCTGCGGCACCGCCGCCCGCGCGGCCTTGCGCCGCTTGCGGTGGCTCACGCGCGGCTCCTGGTCCGGCAGCCAGCCGAAGGTCAGGCAGCTGCCGACGACACCGAGCAGGAGCCCGATGAAGAAGCCGCCCAGGTTGGAGGTGAGCCAGGTGCCCAGGGTGAGCAGGACCCCGGTGATCGAGTAGAAGAGGCGCTGGGTGGGGTTGAACAGGATGAGCAGCCCCAGCACCACCATCAGCGCCGGCAGCAGATAGCCGGCCAGCCCCTGCATACCGATGTGCATGATGACCTTCAGCGAGGCCTTCTCGGTGAGCAGGATCCAGGCGCCGCCCAGGGTGAGCAACAGCCCGCCCCAGAACGGACGGTCGGCCCGCCAGGCACGGAAGGCCGACCGCACTCCGGTTCGTGGAGTTGGTGTGTCCGACATCAGCAACCCGTGCTGCTGAAGCTGAGCTTGAGACCCGGAAGCTTGAACACCGCTGCCGTGGTGGCGTAGTTGGTCTGCCGCAGGTTGGCGATGCGCACGGTGTCGGACTGCTGGCTGAAGACGCCGATCGGACCCTTGACCCCGGCCTTGGTGAGCGTGCTGGCGTCGTTGCCGATCTCGATGTTGGTGAAGGACGCGTCGCCCGTCAGCTCCGTCGAGTCGGTGGTCAGGTCGGTCGCCTGCACCTTCTGCGATCCGCTGCCCGCCTTGATGAGCAGGTTGGTGCCGCCGAGGTCGACGCTCTGGCACAGGCTGTCGAGGGTCGCGCTCTTGATCGCGGAGGTCACGACCAGCACCTGCCCGCCGGTGTCACCCTCGTTGGGGCTGCCCGGCGCCATGTTGTCGAGTCCGCCGAACTGCTCGAACCCGGTGCCGTTCAGCTCCTTGGCGGTGACCGTGAACGGCATCCCGGAGATCGCGAACTGCACGCCGAGCGCGCCCTCCGCGGTGAGAACCGCGAGCGTCGCGGCGATCAGCGTGGCCGGCACCGCCATCACGGCGGCCCGGCGGGCCCGGACCCGTCCGCGTCTGACGGGGTCGGGCGAGGAACCGCTTTCCGGGTTCTCGGGGGTGTTGTCGGCGGACGACGAGACGTCCGTGGACGAGGCCATGTCTGCTCCCAGTGCATAGAAAGTGCGGTCTGGCATCTCACTGGCACGTTGTCCTGGCGCGGACAGCGCATGCGGCGCGCGACCCCTCACAACTCCCGGCTGGCGCAAGGGCTTTCTCGCTACTCCGCAGTAGCCGCTGAGGAAGTTACCCGGGGTTACATTCGAGGGTCAAGGGAGTTGTGAAAAAAGGGTGCCGGTTGTGCCCCACCTGTGCGTCAAGGAATTCCAGTGCCCCGGCAAAACCATTGAACGATCGTCAACTACCGCGCTTTTCCTTGACGTTGACTGACCATCAGGTCTACAACTCTCACTGCTCACCCGGATCCGTGGCGCCGGATCCGTCTCGCGGCACTGCCCGCGTCTCCCGGACGTCCTGTCCGCTCCGGGCACCTTCTGTGCCCGCCTCCTCCCAGGCACCCACACGGTCGCTTCCCCCCTCGATCCGTGCCGTGTGCCTTTCCGCCCGGCCCGGCCGGAGGCCACCCCACGGTTCTCCGGCCGGTCACCGGCCGGCTGCCGTTTCCGGTTCGTCACGTACGGAGAAGGCGTGACGAGCCGGTGACGGCGGACGCCGCGACGCGTCCCCGCACCCCTTTCAGACCCCCCACCTCGGAAAAGAGGCACCCCCGCATGCGTACGCGAACCCTGCTCACCCTCACCGCCGCCCTCGCCGCCTTCACCCTCCCGGCGATCTCCCCGGCATCGGCCGCCGACAACGTCCTCACCACCGGATCCGCGGGCGGCGACGCCGTCGCCGAGGGCACCGCGCTCACCGCACCCCTGGCGAGCGGCACCACGGCCACGCTCTACTCCAGCGCGACCGGCACCACGGGCATCACCTGCACCACCTCGCAGTTCACCGCGACGGTCGACAGCAACCCGGCCGCTCCCGGTACGGCCTCCGAGTCGCTCACCGGTCACACCTTCAGCAACTGCACCTCGAACAACGTGGGTGTGCTCGGCGTCACCAGCGTCACGGTCAACAACCTGGCGTACACCACCACCGTGGCCTCCGACGGCACCGTCACCGTGGCTCCGGGGAGTGCCGGGGCCATCCAGACCACCGTCGTGCTCCGGACCCTGCTGGGCAGCGTCACCTGTGTCTACCAGGCGACGAACGGCAGCCTGACCGGCGCGGCCTCCAACACCGACAACAGCATCCAGTTCGCCAACCAGCAGTTCACCAGGACCTCCGGCTCCTCGCTCTGCCCGAGCAGCGGTTTCTGGACCGCGAAGTACGCCCCGGTCGCCACCTCCGACGGCGCGGCGGTCTTCGTCAACTGACCTTCGCGCGTACGGCGTTCAGCGTCGACGCAGACGCAGCGCCAGGGCGGCGCCCCCGGTGATCACCAGCACCGCGGCGGCGCCGCCCGCCACGAGCGGGGCCGAAGGGCCGGAGTCCGCGGTGGGTGTGGAGGCCACCGGAGTGGTGTCGGGGCTCGCCTGCGACGGCGTCGGCGCAGGTGTCGCCGTCCGGGGCCGGGCGCTCGGTGAGGTGCTCGCGGAGGTCTTCGCGCCCGCGCCGACGGACGGCGAGGGCGACGGCGTACCCGGCTCCTTCGTCTTCTTCTCTTCCGCGTTGTCTTTCGCGGCCGCCGGGAACACCACGTCGGAACACGAGTAGTAGGTGTCCGGCGTACTGCTGTTCTGCCAGATCGTGTACAGCACATGGCGACCGGTCCGGTCGGCGGGCAGCTTCGCCGGCAGACGGTACGCGCCGCCCGTCAACGCCGGGTCCTTGACCTCGGCGAAGGGCTGCGACGGCAGGTCGGACCAGGTGAGCGGCTTCGACGGGTCGTAGCCCGGCTTGGTCAGGAACATCTTGAACGTGCCGGTGTGCGGGATCGTCGAGGCGTACGTCATCGTCATCGACGCGCCCGGCGTGAGGCGCGTCGACGGCCAGTCGGTGCGGGTCAGGTCGAGGCCCTTGTAGGCCGGCAGGCCGCCACTGCACAGCTCGCCGTCGGGAACGGTCTGCCGGTCGCGGCCGTTCACGTTCGCGATCCGCAGGTTGTCCCAGGCCGCGAAGGAACTGCCGTTCGCGGCGACGGCGGCGCGGCAGGCCGCCGTACCCGCCCGCTCGCCGCCCTCGGGGGAGCAGGCGTAGGCGCGGCTCACCGGATCGGTCGGCGCTCCGTGCGCCTGTGCCGGACCCGCGGCCCAGACGGTGAGCAGCAGCGGGGCGGCGGCGGTGGCCGCCAAAGCGGTGCGGTATGCGGTCATCCGGGGCATCCGGGACGTCTCCTCGGCCGACGCGGGAACGGTTTGCTCCCGTGCAGTACGGAAACCGGGCCCGGCGCGTTCAGTGCGGTACAGCGGGGGTGAAAGGTCTCATTTCCGCTCAACTCCTCGACGGCGAGGGTGTGTTTCCCGCCGGATCGAGGGTTTCCCCTGTATTCACATGACCTTCCCTTTGCCTATCGTTCGACCACAGCCGAACCACAGGTAACCCCTTCATCGATTCGGCTCATGCGCTTGGCCGGCCGCCGCGCCGCTTTTCGATCTACCCCCCGCCGCTTCACCGACGAAGCGATCAGACCGCCGCTCCGCGCTGCCCGGAGACGGCTACGAAAGGCAAGCCCTTGCGTACCTCCCCCTCCCTGCGACGGAAGCTGGTCTCCGTCGCCGCGGTCTCCGCCGCGCTGTTCTCGGCGGCCGGTACCACCGTCGCCGTGGCCCAGGAGTCCGCCCCGCAGGCCGCCGCCGTCCCCACCGCGCAGACCGAGGCCGCCCCCGGCATCGCGGCCGAGCGCCTCATCGTCGGGTACAAGTCCGGTGCCACCGAGGCCAAGTCGAACAAGGCCGCCGAGGCCGACGCCGCCGCCAAGGGCAAGGAGGCCGGCGAGGACGTCGACTTCCAGCGCCGCCTCGGCACCGGTGCCGCCCTCGTCGACCTGGGCACGGACCTGACCCGCACCGATGTCGCCGACGTGGTCGCCGAGTACAAGGCCGACCCGCAGGTCGCCTACGTCGTACCGGACCGCCTGAACACGCCGCAGGCCGACCCGAACGACACCGAGTACGCCAAGCAGTGGGACCTCTTCGAGTCCACGGCCGGCATGAACGTCCCCGGCGCCTGGAACACCACCACCGGCTCCGGCGTCACCGTCGCCGTCATCGACACCGGCTACGTCGCCCACACCGACCTCGCCGCGAACATCGTCGCCGGTTACGACTTCATCGCCGACACAGCGGTCTCCGTCGACGGCAACGGCCGCGACAGCAACCCGGCCGACCCCGGTGACTACTACGCGGCCAACGAGTGCGGCTCCGGCATCCCGGCGTCCGGCTCCTCCTGGCACGGCACGCACGTGGCCGGGACCATCGCCGCCGTCACCAACAACAGCAAGGGCGTCGCGGGCATCGCCTACGGCGCGAAGATCTCCCCGGTCCGCGTCCTCGGCAAGTGCGGCGGCTACGACTCCGACATCATCGACGCCATCACCTGGGCGTCCGGCGGCACCGTCTCCGGCGTGCCCGCCAACACCAATGTCGCCAAGGTCATCAACATGAGCCTGGGCGGCGACGGTGCCTGCACCAGCGCGACCCAGAGCGCCATCACCGCCGCCGTGAACCGCGGCACCGTCGTCGCCGTCGCCGCGGGCAACGACAACGACAACGTGGCCAACCACTCGCCGGGCAACTGCAACAACGTCATATCGGTCGCCGCGACCAGCCGCACCGGCGCCAAGGCGTCGTACTCCAACTACGGTTCCCTGGTCGACATCTCGGCGCCCGGTGGCCAGACCAGCACCGGCACCGCCAACGGCATCCTGTCGACGCTGAACTCCGGCGCCACGACGGCGTCCACGGAGAGCTACGCCTACTACCAGGGCACCAGCATGGCCACCCCGCACATCGCGGGCCTCGCCGCGCTGCTGAAGTCGGCCAACTCCTCGCTGACCCCGGCCCAGATCGAGACCGCCATCAAGAACAACGCCCGTGCCCTGCCGGGCGCCTGCTCGGGCGGCTGCGGCGCGGGTCTCGCGGACGCGGCGAAGACGGTCGCGGCCGTGAGCGGCGGTACGAGCACGGGGACGACGTTCTCCAACACCACCGCCGCGTCCATCCCGGACAACGGCTCGGCGATCGAGTCCTCCATCGCGGTCACCGGCCGCACCGGCAACGCCCCCTCGGCCCTCCAGGTCGCCGTGGACATCACCCACACCTACCGCGGTGACCTGGTGGTCAGCCTTGTCGCCCCGGACGGCACGGTGTACACCCTGAAGGCCGCGAGCTCCTCGGACTCCGCGGACAACGTCAACACCACCTACACCGTGAACGCCTCGAGCGAGACGGCCAACGGCACCTGGAAGCTCCGCGTCCAGGACACCGCCGCGCAGGACACGGGCACGCTCAACAGCTGGAAGCTGACCTTCTGAGCCCAGGGGCTCGAACTCTCTGAGCGCGCCCTGAGAGGCGGGCCGACCGGTGCCGACGGGGCACCGGTCGGCCCGCCTTTTCTGTGCCGTCCGCCCGGTTTCTCCCGCCGACGCCTGCGGTACGCACACGCGTGAGCCACAAGTTGTGGGAGGTCTGGAAACCGGACGGAGTTGGGGTGTCCGGTGATTGTCGCCGGACGGTGAGATATCGTTTGCAGGGAGTAAAAAACAAACGGCATGGCCTGTTCTTTTCAGGGCATGCTCTCTCGCCCCCAGGAGAGACTCGCCTATGGCCAGGCAGTTACGAGCCGAACAGACTCGCGCGGCGATCATCGCCGCCGCCGCGGAACTGTTCGACCGGCGCGGATATGAGTCGACGAGCCTCAGCGACATCGTCGATCACGCCCAAGTCACGAAGGGCGCCCTCTACTTCCACTTCGCGGCGAAACAGGACCTCGCTCACGCCATCATGGAGATCCAGTACAGGAATCTGAACCGGCTCTCGGAGGAGATGGACAGCCGCGGCTGTACCGCGCTCGAGGCCCTGATCCGCTCCACGTTCGGCATGGCACGGCTGTCCCTGGAGGGGCCGCTGCCGAGCGCGGGCCTGCGGCTCGCCACCGGCGGACCGGACCTGCCGCCCGAACTTCCGCACCCCTTCACCCAGTGCCTGGGCATCGCCACGCGCAGACTCCACGACGCGGTCAACGAGTCCGACCTGCATGCCGACATCGATGTCGACGCCGCCGCGCACTCCCTCGTCGCGTCCCTGGTCGGCACACGGGTCGTGGGCCACTCCCTCGAACCCGTCACCCGCCACCCCCGCCGACTGGCCGGGCTGTGGCACATCCTGATCCGCGGCATGGTGCCGGTGCCCCGCCGCGCCCGCTATCTGAGCCTGGTCACCCACCTGGAGCGGGAGCTCAGAACCGCGTGATCCGCGCGGTACCGTGGCGCCCATGCCCGACAACCCGCCCGTGATCCTCGCCGACGAACCCGGCTCGTTCCCGCACAGCGTGCTCGCCGAGCGGCATCCCGCGATCATCCGGCAGGTTCGGGAGGCCTTCCCCTACGGCCCCGAGCAGCACCGCGCCCTCGACGCGCTGCTGGAGAACTGCACCAAGGGCGTCATCGAACCGCTCCCCGCCACCGCGCCGGACCGCGCCGACTGGGCGGCCTGGGGAGTGGACGAGTACACCGGCCGCTCCTGGTTCGATGTGCCGTGGCTCTGGTCGGAGAGCTGGTTCTACCGCCAACTCCTGGAAGCCGTCGGCTACTTCGGCTCCGGACCCTGGCAGGGCATCGACCCCTTCCGCCCCTCCAAGCTCGCCGAACTCGACGCCCCGGAGACCGACGAGGAACTGGCCGCGCTCGACGCCCTCGACGACCGGCCCGCCGACGACCAGGCCGCGGCCCTGCTGCACGGCTCCCTGTGGGGCAACCGCGCGGACCTCGGCTTCCGCCTGTCCGACGCCGACGCCGAGAGCCGGGACGCCGTCCCGGGGCTGGTCGCCGACGACAGCGCCGCCCTCTGGCCGCTTCTCGACGGCGCGGACACCCTCTGTCTCGTCGCCGACAACGCGGGCCGCGAACTCGTCCCGGACCTGCTCCTGATCGCCCACCTCCTCGCCCAGGGACGCGTCCACCGGGTCATCCTGCACGTCAAGCCGTATCCGTACTACGTCTCCGACGCCACGACCGCCGATGTGGTCGACGCCGTGCGCCGACTGACCCGGGCGCCGGGCGCGGCGGCCGGTCACGGGCGCGAGCTGTGGTCGGCGATGGCCGACGGCAGCCTCACTGTGCGCGCCCACCCCTTCTCCTGTGCCCCGCTGCCGTACCAGGCGATGCCGGACGACCTCCGTGCCGAGTTCGCCGCGGCCGCGGTGACCGTCGTCAAGGGCGACCTCAACTACCGGCGCCTGGTGGGCGATCGGATGTGGTCTCCCACGACCCCCTTCGCCGACGTGACGGACTACTTCCCGGGCCCGGTGGCCGCGCTGCGCACCCTGAAGTCCGACGTGATCACCGGCCTCGCCCCGGCGACGGAGGCCGCGCTGGTCGCGGCGGAGGGGCAGCGCTGGCGGACCGGGGGCACCCACGCGCTGATCCAGGTACGTCCCTAGCGCTCAACCGGCCTGTATCGGCGGCGAGATGGGGGCGGATGGTTGGCTTGCTTTTGTGTAGTGATCATGCCAAGCGGGGCGTCATCATGCGCGGATGGCGTCACGTCCATCGTGTTCGGGAAGAGGAAAGGCGGCGGCCGCCGCGATCGCCCTCGCGCTCGCACTCACGGCCTGCGGCGACGACAACGACTCCACGTCCTCGGACGGTGACCGGCGGACGGTCACCGTGGCCGCGCTGCCCCTGGTCGACTCGGCCATGCTCTACATCGCGCGGGACCGGGGCCTGTTCGAGAAGGAGGGCCTGGACGTCCGCGTCCAGCAGATCCAGCAGAGCCTCCAAGCGCTGCCGGCCCTGTCCAAGGGGCAGATCGACATGGTCGCGAGCGCGAACTACGTCACCTACTTCCAGGCCCACGACAAGGGCACTCTCGACATCCGCATCGTCGCCGAGGCGATCAGGGCCGCGCCGAAGATGATGGACGTGCTGGTGCCGAAGGACTCCGACATCAAGTCCGTCGCCGACCTCACGGGCCGCAAGCTCGCCGTCAACGTTCTCAATAACGTCCAGTCGCTGACGTTCAACGAGATCCTCGCGGAACAGGGCGCCCCCGGTGAGCCCGTCTACCGGCAGATCCCCTTCCCGCAGATGGGCGCGGCCCTGGACAAGGGGCAGGTCGACGCCGTGCACGCCGTCGAGCCCTACGACAGCGCCATCCAGGACGAGTTGGGAGCCAGGGTGCTCGTGGACGGGGCGTCCGCGCCCGTCCAGTCCATCCCGCTCAGCGGATACCTCACCACCGAGAAGTACGCCTCCGAGAACGCCGATGCGCTGGCCGCGTTCCAGCGGGCCCTCAAGGCGGCCGTGAAGATCGCCGAGGCGGACCCCGGGGCCGTGCGCGAGGTGCTGCCGACCTACACCAAGGTGACGGAGAAGCAGGCGGACTCCATCGACCTGCCGGTCTTCCCGGCGACCATGGACGCGGCGCAGATCGCCCGGCTCACCCAGCTCATGAAGAAACAGGGGATGTTGAGCAAGCCGATCGATCCGGCGACGTTGCTGGTGCGGTGAAGCGGGCGGGACGGCTGCGGGAGTGGTGGCTGGGCGCCCTCGGCGTACTGCTCGCCTTCGGCGTGTGCGAGGCGGTGAGCCGGGCCGGGATCGTGCGGCGCAGCTACTTCCCGCCCGCCTCCGAAGTCCTCGTACGGGCCGTGGAGTTGGCGGGCGACAGCGTGTTCCTGGCCGGAGTCGGCGCCACTCTGCGCGCCTGGGCGCTCGGCCTCGGACTGGCCTGCGCCATCGCCGTCCCGCTAGGCCTCCTCTTCGGCAGCGTGCCGGTCGTCGACGCCGCCGTACGCGCGATCGTGGAGTTCCTGCGGCCGCTGCCGTCCGTTGCGCTGATCCCGCTGGTCTCCCTGCTGCTCGGCTCGGGCACCGAGACCAAGGTCGCGCTCGTCACCTACGCCTGCGTGTGGCCGATCCTCTTCAACACCGTCTACGGCCTCGGCGAGACCGACCCCCTCGCCAAGGACACCCTGCGGGCCTTCGGCTTCGGCCGGCTGTCGGTACTCCTGCGCGTCCAACTCCCCGGCACGGCCCCCTTCATCGCCGCCGGCATCCGCATCTCGGCCGCCGTCGCCCTCATCCTCGCCGTCGCCACGGAGATCCTCGCCGGGTTCGGCGAGGGCCTCGGCATCTACATCGCCCAGGCAGGCCTCGCCACGGACGGCACCCGCGACGTCCTCGCAGGCGTGGTCTGGGCCGGGACACTCGGCCTCGTCATCAACGGGGCGCTGGTCTGGGCGGAGCGAAAACTGTTCCCGTGGACACCGGCACACCGGGGGACGGGGTGACGTCATGAGACAGCTGGAGACCGGGGCCGGGGTGGCGTCATGAAGCGGCGGAGCACCGGGACCGAGGTGACGCGATGAGCACCGGCCGGGAGCCGGTCGACGGTCAGGAGGGCGCGGGGGAGGCCATACGTGCCACGGACCCGACCGGGCACGGCCTCCCGCGCCCCCCGGCGTCGGGCCCGAGCGGGGACGAGCCGGCCGATTCGGCACGGCCGACGCCAGGCTCCCCCCGCAGGGCCCAGCGGCACAGGACGGCCGAACGCCGGCCCGCGAAGGGGGTGCAGCGCGGGCGACCGTCGACCGGTCTACGTCACGCTCTCCTGCGCCGGCTCGGTCTTCCGCGCGCCGCACCGCCGGACCCGAGCGGGGGTGGGTCGCCCGATACGGCGTGGCCGGCGCCAGGTTCCTCTCGCCGGAGCCGGCGGCACAGGACGGCCGAACGCCGGCCCGCGAAGGGGGTGCAGCGCGGGCGACCGTCGACCGGTCTTCGTCACGCTCTCCTGCGCCGGCTCGGTCTTCCGCGCGCCGCACTGCCGGACCCGAGCGGGGGTGGGTCGCCCGATACGGCGTGGCCGGCGCCAGGTTCCTCTCGCCGGAGCCGGCGGCACGGGACGGCCGAATGCCGGCCCGCGAAGGGGGTGCAGCGCGGGCGACCGTCGACCGGTCTTCGTCACGCTCTCCTGCGCCGGCTCGGTCTTCCGCGCGCCGCACTGCCGGACCCGAGCGGGGGTGGGTCGCCCGATACGGCGTGGCCGGCGCCAGGTTCCTCTCGCCGGAGCCGGCGGCACGGGACGGCCGAATGCCGGCCCGCGAAGGGGGTGCAGCGCGGGCGACCGTCGACCGGTCTACGTCACGCTCTCCAGCGCCGGCTCGGTCTCCCGGGCGCTGCGTCGCCGGACCCGAGCGGGGACGGACCGCCCGATTCGGCACACCCGGCGCCAGGCGCCCCCCGCCGGAGCCGGCGGCACGGGACGGTCGAACGCCGGTCCCCGAAGGAGGCGCAGCGCGGGCGTCGGTCGACCGGTCTACGTCACGCCCTCCTGCGCTGGCTCGTTCTCGTCGTCGCCGTGGTCCTCTGGGAGGTGGTTGCCCGGGGGCACGGCAGCGTGTACTTCCCGCCCCCCGGCCGCATCGTGCGCCACGCTCACGAGCTGTGGTTCTCCGGGCCCGTCCGGCATGGGTTCCTCTCCGAGGCCGCCGTCGCCGACATCCTGCCCAGCCTCGGCCGGATGGGTGCCGGGTTCGGGCTCGCCGCCGTCGCCGGGATCGCGCTCGGCGTCGCGGTCGGCCGCTCGCGGTCGGCGTACGCCCTGTGCAACCCGGTCCTGCAGTTCGCACGCGCCGTCCCGCCGCCCGCGCTGGTCCCGGTCTTCGTCGTGGTCCTCGACTTCGGTACGCCGATGCAGATCGCGTCGATCGCCTTCAGCGCCGTCTGGCCGGTCCTCATCAACACCGCCGAAGGCGCCCGCAACACCGACCCGCTGCGCCTCGACGTCGCCGCCGTGCTCCGTCTGAACCCGGTCGAACGGCTCTGCCTCCTGATCCTCCCCTCCGCGCTGCCCCGCATCTTCGCGGGTCTGAGACTGAGCCTCTCGCTCTCCCTCATCCTCATGGTCTTCTCGGAACTCCTCCCGGGCACCGCCAACGGCATCGGCTTCACCCTCACCGACGCCCAGACCCGCTCCGACCTGCTCACCGTGTGGGCGGCCCTGGTCCTGCTCGGCGCCCTCGGCTATCTGCTCAACACCGGCCTGCTGGCAGTCGAGAAGCGTCTGGTCGGCAGCGGCAGGGCCACCGGATGACCCGTACCGAGCCACCCCACGACCCCCGGGCCAGGTGAGACACGCACATGCTCCGCCTCGACGCGGTCGGCCAGTACTACGGCGACCATCCGGTCCTCACCGACCTCACCCTCACCGTCCCCGACGGCCAACTCCTGTGCGTGGTCGGCCCCTCCGGCTGCGGCAAGTCCACCCTGCTGCGCACCGTCGCCGGACTGCTGCCCGCCCGCGAGGGCGAGATCACCGTCGACGGCACCCCCGTCACCGGCGTACCCGACCGGCTCGCGGTCGTCTTCCAGGACTACGGCCGCTCCCTCTACCCCTGGCTCACCGTCCGCGACAACGTCGCCCTCCCACTGCGCCGCCGCGGCCTCGGCCGGGCCGAGCGACGCGCCGAGGCCGAGCGCATCCTGGAACGCGTCGGTCTCGACGGCACCGCCGGACGCCACCCCTGGCAGCTCTCCGGGGGCATGCAACAGCGCGTCGCCATCGCCCGCGCCCTGGTCTGCCGCCCCTCGCTGCTGCTCATGGACGAACCCTTCGGCTCCCTGGACGCCCAGACCCGCGAGGACCTGGAGGACCTCCTCCTGGAAGTGCACCGCACCGAGGGCACGACCATCGTGTTCGTCACCCACGACATCGACGAGAGCGTCTACGTCGGCGACCGCGTCGTCGTCCTGTCCCCGGGCCCCGGCTCCCACGTCGTCCTCGACCTGCCCGTCGAACTGCCGGGCAAGCGGGAGCAGATCGGGACCCGGGGACTCCCGGAGTTCGTGGCGCTCAGAGCGGAGGTGGGGCGGGCGGTACGGGGCACCTGGCCCCCGACCAGCCGGGGCGAAGACCGCGCGGAGAGATGAACGCCACAAGACCCGTCCAGAACTCCCGAGTTCGGCCCCGATTCACGCGATGGTGTGATCATGTGCCGTGCCGCGGATGCCCCCGGAAGGGCCTGGGTAGGGCCCCGCCCATGACGCAGCCCTTCGAACTCCCGCACTTCTACATGCCGTATCCCGCCCGGCTGAACCCGCACCTCGACGAGGCACGCGCCCACTCGAGCCGGTGGGCACGCGACATGGGCATGCTGGAGGGATCCGGGGTCTGGGAGCAGTCCGACCTCGACGCCCATGACTACGGTCTGCTCTGCGCCTACACCCACCCCGACTGCGACGGCCCCGCCCTGTCGCTGATCACCGACTGGTACGTGTGGGTCTTCTTCTTCGACGACCACTTCCTGGAGATCTTCAAACGCACCCAGGACCGCGCCGGCGGCAAGGCCTACCTCGACCGGCTGCCGCTGTTCATGCCGATGGACCTCGCCACGCCGATGCCCGAGCCGCAGAACCCCGTCGAGGCGGGCCTCGCCGACCTGTGGACGCGGACCGTGCCCGCCATGTCGGCGGACTGGCGCCGCCGCTTCGCCGTCGCCACCGAGCATCTCCTGAACGAGTCCCTGTGGGAACTGTCCAACATCAACGAAGGGCGTATCGCCAACCCCGTCGAGTACATCGAGATGCGCCGCAAGGTGGGCGGCGCCCCCTGGTCGGCGGGGCTCGTCGAGTTCGCGAGCGCCGAAGTGCCCGTGGCCGTCGCGGGGTCCAGGCCGCTGAGGGTCCTGATGGAGACGTTCTCCGACGCCGTCCATCTGCGCAACGACCTCTTCTCCTACCAGCGTGAGGTCGAGGACGAAGGCGAGAACAGCAACGGCGTGCTGGTCCTGGAGACCTTCTTCGGCTGCACCACCCAGCAGGCCGCCGACACCGTCAACGACATCCTCACCTCCCGGCTCCACCAGTTCGAGCACACCGCCCTCACCGAGGTACCGGCGCTCGCCCTGGAGAAGGGTCTCGCCCCGGGGGACGTCGCCGCGATCGCCGCCTACACCAAGGGACTTCAGGACTGGCAGTCCGGCGGCCACGAGTGGCACCTGCGCTCCAGTCGCTACATGAACGAGGGCGCCACCTCCACCTCGCCCTGGCACGGTCTCACCGGCCCCGGCACCTCCGCCGCCGACATCGGCGCCCTGCTCGCCTCGGCCGGTGCGGAACGGCTGCGCGCGTACACGCATGTCCCGTACCAGAAGGTCGGCCCTTCCCGGCTCCCCGACTTCTTCATGCCCTTCGAGGTCGAGCTCAGCCCGCATCTGTCCGCCGCCCGCCCCCGGCTCATCGAGTGGACGCAGCGGATGGGCATGCTCCAGGAGGGCGTCTGGGACGAGGACAGGCTGGCCGCGGCCGATCTGCCGCTGTGCTCGGCGGGACTCGACCCGGACGCGACACCCGAGGCCCTCGACCTCAGCGCGCAGTGGCTCGCCTGGGGGACGTACGGCGACGACTACTACCCGCTGGTCTTCGGCCACCGCCGCGACCTCGCCGCCGCCCGGCTGATCACCCAGCGTCTGTCGGACTGCATGCCGGTGGCGGGCGAGCAGGTCCCGGTGCCCCTGAACGGCATGGAGCGCGGCCTGATCGACCTGTGGCCGCGCACGACGGCGGGGATGACGCCGGACCAGCGCCGCTCCTTCAAGGACTCCGTGAACGTGATGACCGAGAGCTGGGTCTGGGAGCTTTCCAACCAGCTCCAGAACCGGATCCCCGACCCGGTCGACTACCTGGAGATGCGCCGCGCCACCTTCGGCTCCGACCTCACGATCAGCCTGTGCCGGATGGGCCACGGCCCCGCCGTCCCGCCGGAGGTCTACCGCAGCGGCCCGGTCCGCTCGCTGGAGAACGCGGCCATCGACTACGGCATGCTCATCAACGACGTCTTCTCGTACCAGAAGGAGATCGAGTACGAGGGCGAGGTCCACAACGCGATCCTCGTCGTGCAGAACTTCTTCGGCGTCGACTACCCGACCGCGCTCGACGTCGTCCACGACCTGATGACCCAGCGCATGCGGCAGTTCCAGCATGTCGCCGCGCATGAACTGCCCATCGTGTACGACGACTTCGGCCTCTCGGACGAGGCGCGCGCGATCATGCGGGACTACGTCACCGACCTCCAGAACTGGATGGCGGGAATCCTGCACTGGCACCGCACCGTCGACCGCTACAAGGCCGGATATCTGTCCCGCCGGTCCCACGGCTTCCTGCCGGACCGGCCGCCGGCCCTGACACTGCCGCGCGTCGGCTGACCCGCCGCCGGGCTTCCCGGAGACCGGTCACGTCACCGTACGTGACAGCGCCCGCTGTCAACGGGAGTTCGCGCGTCCATGCGCGGTTTTCGGACCTTCTCGTGCGGAACGGGATATTCAGGGAACTTCGGCGATGCGCCGGAAGTCTGTCGGGGTGAAGGAAGCAAGACCACAGAACACACGGGGGTGTTCGACCTTGACCGACATCATCGACAGGATCACGGAGAGCGACAAGAGGGAGCGTGAGGCGGCGCCGGGCGAACTGGCGCCGTACGTCGCGCCGTTGCCCGTCCCACCCGTCCTGCGGCCCGCCACCGGCGATGTGCTGCGTGAGACGGAGATCGCCCTGCAGCCGACCTGGGTGCGGCTGCACCCGCAGCTGCCGCCGACCCTGATGTGGGGGTACGAGGGCCTGGTGCCCGGCCCCACCATCGAGGTGCGGCGCGGCCAGCGGCTCCGCGTCGCCTGGACCAACCGCGTGCCCAAGGGCAGCGAATACCCGGTCACCGCCGTCGAGGTGCCGGTCCGCCCGGCGGGCACCGCGCCCGCCACCACCGAGCCCGGCCGCGACGGCGTCAAGCCCGACGAGGACGTGGCCGCGCTGCCCGCCTGGTCGGTGACCCATCTGCACGGCGCCCAGACGGGCGGTGGCAACGACGGCTGGACGGACAACGCCGTGGGCTTCGGCGACGCCCAGCTCTCCGAGTACCCGAACGACCACCAGGCGGTCCAGTGGTGGTACCACGACCACGCCATGAACATCACGCGGTGGAACGTGATGGCGGGCCTGTACGGCACCTACCTGGTCCGCGACGAGGAGGAGGACGCCCTCCATCTCCCTTATGGGGAACGGGAGATCCCGCTCCTGCTCGCCGACCGCAACCTCGACACCGACGAGGACGGCCTCCTCAACGGCCGGCTGCTGCACAAGACGATCGTGGTGAACCCGTCCCACCCGGAGACGGGCAAGCCGGTCACGACACCGTTCCTCGGCCCGTACACCACGGTCAACGGCCGCATCTGGCCGTACGCCGACGTGGACGACGCCTGGTACCGCTTCCGGCTGGTGAACGCGTCGAACGCGCGGATCTACGACCTGGTCCTGGTGGACGAGGACGACAACCCGGTGCCGGGGATCGTGCACCAGATCGGCAGCGACGGCGGGCTGCTGCCGCGGCCCGTGCCGATCGACTTCGACGGCGCGCTGCCCACCCTGACCGCCGCCCCGGCCGAGCGCTTCGACCTGCTGGTCGACTTCCGCGGCCTCGCGGGCCGCAGGCTCCGGCTGCTCAACAAGGGCCCCAACCAGCCCGTGGGCGTGCCCGACCCGGTGGGCAATGTGCGCTACCCGGCGGTCATGGAGTTCCGGGTCCGTGAGTCCTGCGAGACCGACACCTTCGAGCTGCCCGAGATGCTCTCGGGCTCCTTCCGCCGGATCACCCACGACGTGCCGCACGGCCACCGGCTGATCGTGCTCACACCGCCCGGCACCAAGGGCGGCGGCGGACATCCCGAGATCTGGGAGATGGCCGAGGTCGAGGACGCGAGCGGCATCCAGTTCCCCGCCGAGGGGATCATCCAGGTCACCGGCCCGGACGGCACCACGAAGACCTACCGGCGCACGGCCCGGACCTTCAACGACGGCCTGGGCTTCACCATCGCCGAGGGCAGCCACGAACTGTGGAGCTTCCTCAACCTCGCTCCGATCCCGCACCCGATGCACATCCACCTGGCCGACTTCCAGGCGCTGGGACGGGACCCGTACGTGGTGACGGGCTTCGACCAGGCGGTGGGCGGCACCCGCACACCGATCGCGTACGACCCGGCCAGGACCATTCCGCTGGCGCCCAACGAACGGGGCTACAAGGACGTCTACCGGGTCCCGGGCAACCAGATGCTGCGCATCATGGGCAGGTTCGACGGGGCGTACGGCCGGTTCATGTACCACTGCCACTTCCTGGAGCACGAGGACATGGGCATGATGCGGCCCTTCGTCGTCCTGCCGCCCGAGGCCCTGAAGTTCGACCACGGCGGCGGCCACCACGGCGGGCACAGGGAGGGTCACACGGGCTGACCCCGGTACCGCACGGCGTGCTCCACCGCGGCTCGCGCCAGCGCCCGGACCATCGGGTGCGGGCGCGAGCCGTCACCGGCCAGCTCGGGCTGGAACAGCGAGGCCAGGAAGAAGGGGTGGCCCGGCAGTTCGGCGATCCGGACGTGTCCGTCCTCGTCGTACCCGGAGAAGCGCAGTCCGTGCGCGCGCAGTGTGTCGAGATGGCGGGACGCGCCGTAGGCGCAGAAGTAGCGCTCGACCGTGCGTTCCGATCCGATCACGGACTGGGCGAGCGAGCCCGGCTCGATGGTGACCGCGCCCTCGTGGCCGACGAGGGAACACGCCAGCGGCTCGATGAGCAGGTCCTCGGCGTCGGGGTCGGTCTCGGCGTGCGCCACACGCACGAGGCCGCACACGTCACGGGCGTACTCCAGCAGCGCGTGCTGGAACCCGGCGCACGTACCGAGGAACGGAAGGCCCTCCACGCGCGCGGTGCGGATCGCCGCGAGCACGCCCTCCTCGCTGCGGTACGGGCTGCCCGGCACCACCCACACCGCGTCGAACCCGCTGACGGCACCCTCCTTCTCGGCGTCCTCGGACGGGATCCAGTAGGCGTCGAGGACGAGCCGGTCACGTTCGGCGAGGGAGTCCATCAGCAGGGGGATGCGGGTGTGGGACACGACGCTGGGGGAGCGGTCGCCGACCAGGGCGATCCGGGCGGTCACGCTTGCTGGGTTCGTCATGGCCTCATCCTGGGCGCGGCCTTCGGATCGCGTCCAACGATGATTTCTGCATTCCCGATAAGCAGAGCTGATGGGACCCTGGGGCATGGACCCGCACCTCCTGCGCACCTATGTCACCGTCGCCCGCCTCGCCTCCTTCTCCGAGGCCGCCCGCGAGCTGGGCTACACCCAGTCGGCCGTCTCCCAGCACATCCAGGCCCTCGAACAGGACCTGGGTGCCCCGCTGCTGACCCGCCGTCCCGTCCTGCCCACGGCGGCCGGCGAGCGGCTCCTCGAACACGCGGGCCCCCTGCTGCTGCGTCTGGACGCGGCCCGCGTCGACGTCGTACGGATGGCGGCCGCGCCCGAGTACGGGCTGACCCTCGCCGCCGCCCCGACCGCGCTCGGGGCCCATGTCCTGGCCGCGCTTCCGGCCGCGGGCGTGACCCTGCGGGTGCTCGCCCGCGAGGCCGTCCCCGTGGCCGTCGCCACCGGTACGGCGGACCTGGGCCTGGTCGACGGCCTGGCCGCCCCCAGCGACCCGCTGCGGCTGCCCGACGTGGCACCGCTGACCACGCGCGGCGCCGGCGAGGAGCCCGTGTGCGTGCTGCTGCCCGACGCGCATCCGCTCGCGCGCCGCCCCGGTCTGCGCATCGCCGACCTCGCCGACGCCCGCTGGCTGGACGCCCCGGACGCGGGCCTGCCCCTGGCCCACCTCCGCGCGGCGAACGGCGGTCACGGGTTCCGCCCCGCACTGCGCTACGACGGCACGGACGTCCGTACCCTCACCGCCCTGGCCGCGGCGGGGCGCGGCCTGACCCTGCTGCCCCGCTCGGCGGCGACGGGAATTCCCGGCACGGTCGCGGTCGCGGTCACGGAGCCACGAATCGTCCATCGCACCGAACTGGTCCACACGGGGGTGCTGCGGGGAGCGGCGGCGGTGCTGGCGGACGTGCTGACGGGCTGAGCTCGGACGTGTGTGTCGTAGATCGGCCCGAACACCCATGGCTTCCCGTTCTTGACCGCCAGTCAGTCTCACTCGTTCGTGGCTCGTCCGGGGCCGCTGTCACGGGTAGAGCACCAGCCGGGAGCGACCCTGTGCCCGCCGGAGGCAAGCCATGGAACAGACCGCGTTGCGTCCGAAGCCGATGCCCGGCCAGGAGCCCGGCGGCGGCAGCAGACCCCGTGCCACCCGGCACCCGCACGCCGCGCCCCGCCGCGGCCGGAAGCTGCGGACCCTGCTGCTGGGGCTGTTCGTCGGAGCGGTCCTGGTCCTGTCCGGCGTCGGGCTCGGCACGGTCGGCGCCACGGTGATCGGCATGAGCAGACTCGCCGAGCTGCAGCGGCAGACGGAGCGGACCCCGCCCGCCCCGACCCGCTCCGCCGCCTCGTCGCCCTCGCCGTCCTCCGCGACGCCCGCCCCCGCGCCGGCCCCGCCCACGGCGGTCCTCGGCGTGGAGGCCGTCGACGCCGAGAAGACGGGCGCCCTGATCGTCGGCGTCCATGTGCCGGGCCCCGGCTTCACGGCGGGCCTGGTCCGCGGCGACGTACTCCTCCAGGTCGGCAAGGCCCGCGTCGACTCGGCCGCCGACCTCGCCCGCACCGTCTCCGGCACCCGCCCCGGCAAGGAGATCACTTTGACGGTCCGTCACCAGAGCGGCGGCTACCAGCAGTTGACCGCAGTGCCCGGCATCGTCACATGACCACCCGGAAGTGGCTGGTGAGCCGCCCCGCGTCGTCGAGGATGTGGAACGCGAACCCGACCGGCGCGTCCCGGTCCGCGATCTGCTCGCCCTCCCAGGGCATCCGCAGCGTCCACGTCACCCCCGGTCCGACCACCAGCGGCCGCCCGGCGAAGACGGTCGCGGCGGGCGTGTGGGCGTGACCGGTGATGATCCCGGCGATCTCGGGGCGGCGCTCGAGCAGCGCGGCCAGCCGGTCGGGCTCCCGCAACGGGTACGCGTCCGGCAGCGGATGATGCAGCGCGACCGGGGGGTGGTGGAAGGCGAGCAGCGCGCGGCGTTCCTGGCCGAGGCCGTCCAGCGTCGCCTCGATCCAGTCGTACGTCTCCTCCTCCAGGGTGCCTTCGTCCTTGCCCGGGACGCTGGAGTCGCACATCAGCACCGCGGCGTCATCGAAGACCCGCACGCTGTTGACCGGGCCGTCCGCCGCAGGCAGCCCCAGCAGGGCCTTGCGGTACGGGGCACGGCTGTCGTGGTTGCCCGGGCAGGCCAGCACCGGGAACGGCGCGTCGCCCAGGATCCGCGCGACCTCCTCGTACTCCGCCTCCGCGCCGTGGTCCGCGATGTCCCCCGTCACCAGCAGGGCGTCCACCCGCCCCGGCAGGTCCCACAGCCGGTCGCGCACCCGCTCCGCGCGCTCCGTGGCCCGTTCGCTTCCGTCCAGATGCAGATCGCTGATGTGCGCGAGTACGAGCACGATCGGATGCCCCCCCCTGAAATCGACCCTAATGGCGTATGTGAATCTAAGCATTAGGGCTAATGCTTGAGCAATCCTTAACCGTTAAGGCGGGAAAATCGGTGGTCGGCCTCCTCGACGCGGGCCACGATGAGCCCCATGCCGAGCACCCTCATCGCCTTCCTCGGGGCCTGCACCCTCGTCGCGGCCTCACCCGGACCGAGCACCGTGCTGATCATCAAGCAGTCGCTGCGCAGCAGGCGCTCCGGTTTCCTGACCGTGCTCGGCAACGAGACCGGCGTGTTCGTCTGGGGCCTCGTCGCCGCGTTCGGCCTGACCGCACTGCTGACGGCCTCCGAGGTGGCCTACGACGTCATGCGCGTCGTCGGCGGGGTCGTCCTCGTCGCCTTCGGCGTCCAGGCGCTGTGGCAGGCCCGCCGGAGCCGGGCGGGCCGGGCCGACGAGGGCTGGGCGGGCGGTGAGAAGAGCGGCTGGGCCGCCTACCGCGGCGGGCTGCTGCTCAACCTGGCCAACCCCAAGGCGGCCGTCTTCGCCATGTCCTTCCTGCCGCAGTTCGTGCCGGACGGCGCCCCGCACCTGCCCACGATGGTGGGACTCGCCGCGCTCTGGGCCGTCTACGAGGTCGGCTACTACGGCTTGTACGTGTGGTTCGTCGGCCGGATGCGCACCCTGCTGTCCCGTGCCGGAGTACGCCGGCGCCTGGAGCAGGTCTCCGGAGGCGTGCTGCTCCTGCTCGGTGTCCGCCTGGCCCTGGAGAACTGACGCCACGACCGGCGGCCCCCCGCACCCATCCGCCGCACCCCCGGAAAACACCGCGAACCGGCTCGCGCTGCCCACGCTGTCCGGGCAGGATGCTGCCCGTAGCATCCGTTGTCCCATTGTCCGCCCAGGGAGGCCCGGATGACCGGCAGCACGCTCGCGCCCTTCACCGCCGACGACTACCGGGCCCGCATGGAGCGCGCCGCCCGCGCGGCTGCCGACGCCGGGCTCGCCGGACTCCTCGTGGCACCCGGCCCGGACCTGGTCTGGCTCACCGGCTACAACCCGCCCGCGATCACCGAACGGCTCACCCTGCTGGTCCTCGCCGCCGGCCAGGATCCCGTCCTCGTCGTCCCCGCCCTGGAGGCCCCGGACGCCGCCCGCGCCACCGGAGCGCCCGCGCTGACCCTGCGCGACTGGGTCGACGGCAAGGACCCCTACGCCGCCACCGCCGCCCTCCTGGACTCCGGCGGCCGGTTCGGCATCAGCGACAACGCCTGGGCGATGCACCTGCTGAGCCTGCAGAAGACGCTCCCCGGCACCTCGTACGCCTCCCTCACCGACGCCCTGCCGATGCTGCGGGCCGTGAAGGACGCGGCGGAGCTGGAGCTGCTGGCGGCCGCGGGAGCGGCCGCCGACGCGACGTTCGAGGAGATCCGCGAGGTTCCCTTCGGCGGCCGCCGGGAGTCCGAGGTCGCCGCCGACCTCGCCCGTCTGCTGCGCCGCTTCGGGCACTCCCAGGTCGACTTCACCATCGTCGCCTCGGGCCCGAACGGCGCCAACCCGCACCACGAGATCGGCGACCGGGTCATCGAGCGCGGCGACATGGTCGTCCTCGACTTCGGCGGCCTCAAGGACGGCTACGGCTCCGACACCTCCCGCACCGTCCACGTCGGCGAACCCACCGACGAGGAACGCCGGGTCCACGACCTCGTGCGCGAGGCCCAGGAGGCCGGTTTCCGCGCGGTACGCCCCGGCGTGGCCTGCCAGGAGGTCGACCGGGCGGCCCGCAAGGTCATCGCCGACGCCGGGTACGGCGAGTACTTCATCCACCGCACCGGCCACGGCATCGGCGTCACCACGCACGAACCGCCGTACATGATCGAGGGCGAACAGCAGCCCCTCGTCCCCGGCATGTGCTTCTCCGTCGAGCCCGGTGTCTATCTGCCGGGACGTTTCGGGGTACGCATCGAGGACATCGTCACGGTCACCGAGGACGGCGGCCGCCGCCTCAACGACACCACCCGCGACATGGTCATAGTGGACTGAGCAGCCATCAGGAGCCCCGGCACATCCCCCGAGTGACTACGGCGCGACCATGACCCAGGCACCGACACCCACCGCGGACACCGTCCGCCGGCTGGTCCGTTCCCTCCTCAAGGACGCCTCGGCCGGCGCCGGACCCGAGGTCCGTCCCGTCGCCGAGAGCGCCGAGCCCGCCACCTGGTGGGTCGGCAGCCGCCATGTGCTGCGCCTCGCCCCCGACCGCGAGGCCGCCCTGCGCCAGCGCCGCGAGCTGCGGCTGCGCGACCTCGTCCGACCGCACATCCCGGCCGCCGTCCCGGCGAGCGTGGCCCACGGCGAGTGGACGCCGGGGCTGACCTACACACTGGACGCCCTGCTCCCCGGCGGCTCGGCGCGCGATCACGACGTCTCCGCCGTCGGCGAGGCCGACCTGGCCGCGCTGCTGACGGGGCTGCGCGAGGTGCCCGCCCGCCAGGCCGAGACCCTCGGCGTTCCGCGCACCGCCCCGCGCTCCCTGGAGGCGCTGCGCCGAGCCGCCGAACGCTCGGCCCGACGCCTCGCCGCCGCCGACGAGTTCGACGCGGGCCGCCTCCACCAGCTCACCTCGGCGGCCGCCGTCCAGCTCGCCGCCCAGCCCGGCACGGCCGTCCTCGTCCACCACGGGCTCACCGGCGACCACCTCGTGGTCAGCGCCGACGGCCGGGTACGCGGTGTGCTCGGCTGGGCCGAGGCGATCGTCGGCGACCCCGCCGAGGACATCGCGGGGCTCGCCCTCGCCGTCGGTTCTCCCGCCGCCGTCCGCGCCGCCACCCTCGCCGGGTACGGCGCCCGCCCGTGCCTGCGCGGCCTGTGGCTCGCCCGCTGCGACGCGGTCGTCCGCCTCGCCGAACGCCTGGAGGGCCGCGGCGCCACCCCGCTCCCGGAGCTGCGGGTGCAGCTCGGGCACGCCTGGGAGGCGATCCTGCTGGAGCGGGTGACGGAGCTGCGGGAGGGCGACGAGGAGGAGTAGCCGCGCCGGACCCCTCACTCCTGCAGAAGCACCACGCACGACTCCCCGGGCACATGCAGCACCCCGTCCGCCCCCGGCCCCTCCACGGGCTCCCAGGCGGCCAGCACACGCGCCCGACGCGGCCCCAGAGGGATCGCGGCGGGCCCCTCGGCCAGATTCACCACCACCCGCACGTCCCCGCGCCGGAAGGCCAGCCAGCGCCCCTGCTCGTCGTACGCCACCTTCGTGTCGGCGAGGTCCGGGTCGGTGAGGTCGGCCTGTTCGTGGCGCAGGGTGAGGAGCCGGCGGTACCAGTCCAGTACGCGCGCGTGGGGCTCGCGGGCCGGCTCGGACCAGTCGAGGCAGGAGCGGTCCCGGGTCGCCGGGTCCTGCGGATCGGGCACGTCCTCCTCCTTCCAGCCGTGCGCGGCGAACTCCCGCCGCCTGCCCCGCCGTACGGCCTCCGCCAGCTCGGGATCGGTGTGGTCGGTGAAGAACTGCCAGGGCGTCCCCGCCGCCCACTCCTCGCCCATGAACAGCATCGGTGTGAACGGGGCGGTCAGCGTCAGCGCCGCCGCGCAGGCCAGCAGACCGGGGGAGAGGGACGCCGCGAGCCGGTCGCCCTGGGCGCGGTTGCCCACCTGGTCGTGGGTCTGGCTGTAGCCGAGCAGACGGTGCGCGGCCACCCGTGAACGGTCCAGCGGACGCCCGTGCCGGCGGCCCCGGAAACTCGAGTACGTGCCGTCGTGGAAGTACCCGCCGGAGAGCGTTTTCGCCAGCGCGGCGAGGGGGGCGCGGCCGAAGTCGGCGTAGTAGCCCTGGGACTCGCCGGTCAGCGCGGTGTGCAGGCAGTGGTGGAAGTCGTCGTTCCACTGCGCGTGCAGCCCGAATCCGCCCTCCGCGCGGGAGGTGATCAGCCGCGGGTCGTTCAGGTCGGACTCGGCGACGAGGAACAGCGGCCGGCCCGCCTCGGCGGCGAGCGTGTCCACCGCCGTCGACAGTTCCTCCAGGAAGTGGAACGCGCGCGTGTCGGCCAGCGCGTGCACCGCGTCCAGGCGCAGTCCGTCGATCCGGTAGTCCCGCAGCCACGCCAGCGCGCTGCCGAGCAGGTACGTCCGCACCTCGTCCGACCCGGGCGCGTCGAGATTCACCGCGGAGCCCCACGGTGTGTGGTGGGTGTCGGTGAAGTACGGCCCGAACGCGGGCAGGTAATTGCCCGACGGCCCCAGATGGTTGTGTACGACGTCCAGGACCACCCCGAGACCGAGCTCGTGCGCCCGGTCGACGAACCGTTTCAGTCCCTCGGGCCCGCCGTACGGCTCGTGCACGGCCCACAGCGAGACGCCCTCGTACCCCCAGCCGTGCCGGCCGGGGAAGGGGCACAGGGGCATCAACTCGACGTGGGTGACGCCCAGTTCGGCGAGGTGCCCGAGGCGCTCGGCGGCCGCCTCCAGGGTGCCCTCAGGCGTGTACGTGCCCACGTGCAGCTCGTACAGGACCGCGCCCGGCAGCGGCCGTCCGGCCCACTCCGTGCGCCACGTGTACCGCCCGTGGTCGACGACCGCGCTCAAGCCGTCCGGGCCGTCCGGCTGGCGGCGCGAGCGCGGGTCCGGCAGCACGGGGCCGCCGTCCAGCGCGAAGCCGTACCGGGAGCCGTCCTGCGCCTCCGCCTCACCTCGCCACCATCCGGTCCGTTCCGGATCGCGCTCCAACGCGCGCGTGGCGCCGTCGCACTGGAGCGTCACACGGTCGGCCTGCGGTGCCCACACCTCGAACTGCACGGACGGTTCCCCTTCGTCTGCTCACCGTGATGTAGCCCGTCCATGGTGCTTCAAACAGAACCGCTCCGCTTTTGAATCTTCCCTTTTGCGGCCGGTGTCGTGGCAGGTGGCGTCCGGTGCGCGCGCGTGGCGGCTGTTCTCACGTTTTCTGGACACCCGGCGTTCGCTGCCCGACAATCACGAACGTGACGTCGTCCTTCGAGTTCAACACGTACCCCGCGCGGCTCTCCGACGCGGAGCGTGACAAGGCGCTGAGCGTGCTCCGTGACGGCGTCGCGATGGGCCGGCTCTCGCACGACACGTTCATCCGGCGCATGGAGCTGGCGCTCGCCGCCCGCCGCTCGGACGAACTCGCGGCGCTCACCGCCGACTTGCCCTCGGAAGGGCGCTTCTCCCGGCTGGTGTTCGGCTCCGTGGAGGCGGTCTCCGGCTTCACCCAGCGGCTGCGCCGTGCCTGGCAGGCCGAGCGGCTGCCCAAACTGCTGCTGCCGCACCCCGGCAACGGATACCCGCTGCGGATCGGCCGCGACCCCGCCAACGGACTGAGGCTGACCCACGAGACGGTGTCCCGGGTGCACGCCGAGCTGAGCCGCCAGGGCGGCATGTGGGTGCTGCGGGACCTCGGTTCGACCAACGGCACGACGGTGAACGGGCGGCGTGTCATCGGGGCCGCCGTGGTCCGTGAGGGCGATCAGATCGGCTTCGGGCGGATGTGGTTCCGGCTCTCCGCCGACTGAGCCGGGGCGTCCGTGAACTGAGCCGAACCTTAGCTCTGGCCTGGGGTTTACGTGCTGTCGAGGGCTCAGATCCCTTTGCCGACCGCGGTGTTGACGTACCCCACAAGTCGTGACTCACTGTGCGTACACCATGCACATCAGGTGAACCGACGGCACCACATTCGTGGAGGTGTGCCCTGCCGCCACTCCTCCGCTACCCGACCGTCGACGAGCTGGGCGCCCGGGCGTCCGCACTCGTCGCCCGCCACCCCGGCGACGCCAGACTCCGCACGGTCGGCATGTCCCGCGCGGGCACACCACTGTGGCTGCTGTCCGTCGGCCACGGCACCCGCCAGGCCCTCGTGGTCGCCGGCCCGCACGCCAACGAACCCGTGGGCGGCGGCACCGTCCTGCGGCTCGCCGAACGCGCCCTCGCCGACCCCCTGCTCACCGAGGGCGCCGACGCCACCTGGAACCTGCTGCTCAGCCTCGACCCCGACGGTCTGCGCCGCAACGAGGGCTGGCTGCACGGCCCCTACACCCTCGGCCGGCACTTCCGGAACTTCTTCCGGCCCGGTTTCCTGGAACAGCCCGAATGGCTGCCCGACGGTGCCGACGCCGTCACGCTGCCGGAGACCCGCGCCCTGCTCGACGTCCAGGACGAGCTCCGGCCCTTCCTCCAGTGCTCCCTGCACGGCGTCGACGTGGGCGGCGGCTTCGTCGAGCTGACCCATGACCTGCCGGGCCTCGCGGGCCGCGTCGCCCACCACGCGGCCCGTCTCGGCATCCCGCGCGAACTCGGCCCGTACGACACCCTGTACTGGCCGGTCCTCGGGCCCGCCGTCTTCCGTATCCCGCCGCCGCGCCGGGGCGACCTGGCCGCCGCCATCACCGAGGCCGCCGTCGAGTCGACCTGGTACCACCCGCACCGGTACGGCACCGTGACCGCGATCGTCGAGGCACCCATGTGGGGCGTGACCGCCGTCGAGGACGGCACCCCGCCCCTGGACGCGGCCGCCGTACTGCGCGGCGTCAGCCGCACCCTGCGCCTCGACACCCAGCGCCTGGCGCGCCTCTACGCGCGCGTCCGCCCGTTCGTCACCGCCGCCCCGGACGCGGAGCGCCTGCTCGCACCGGTCGACGACTATTTACTGGTCTGCCCCGGCATCGCGGACTCCTGGGACCCCGATGTCGACGACGGCTCCCATCCGCTGCCGCCCCTCAGCACCGCCCACCTGGCCGCCCTGCGGATCTCCGGCCGCCGTCTGACGCTGCGCACCGCGGGCCTGCTGCACCAGCTCGTGAGGGCCGCCGGGACCGATCCGGTCGACGCCCTGCCCGAGCTGGACCGCCTCATCGACGAGTGGTGCGCCGACTACCGCGACGGCTGCGGGGCACGCTGGATCCCCGTCCAGCGCCAGGTGGAGTACCAGGCGCGGGTGGTGCAGACCGTGTTCGAACTGGCCGGGCGGCACACGCGCGTGGGCTCCCGTTCGGGTGAGCCGGGGTGGGGATCCGAGGCCCCCGTGCCGATGCATCGGGAATGAAGAACTGCACCGCATCGAAGGCGGTACGAGGCACCCTGCTCGCCGCGGCCGCCCTGCTCGTCGCCACCACGGCCCCCGCGCAGGCGGCGCCCGAGGACGTCCGCACCGACAACTGGCTCTACCTCACGGTCACCAAGGGCGACGCCCGGTCCAGCGACACGCGCGGCACCCTGCTGCTGTGCGACCCGCCCCAGGGCCACGCGAAAGCGGCCGAGGCCTGCGCGGAACTGGAGGCGGTGACCGGTGACCTCGCCGCCCTCCCGGCGAAGCACACCTACTGCCCGATGCACTACGCCCCGGTGACCGCACGCGCGCAGGGGCAGTGGAACGGGCGGCCGGTCGAGTACGCGCAGACCTTCTCCAACGGCTGTGTGATGGCCGGGCGGACCGGATCGGTGTTCGCGCTCGACGGCCTCGCCACCTGAGTGGGCCGGTGGCGGCGGGGCTCAGACGCCCCTCGCGCGCGCGTGGATCGCCGCCGCCACCACCGTGCGGGACTGGTGCTCGATCTGATGCTCCAACGGCACCCAGCGGGCCCGGAAACGGTCCGCGAAGGCCTCGCTCCAGGACGCCACCAACCGTTCCAGACGGGGCGCCGCGCGGTCGTCGTGCTCCAGCAGCACCCGCAGCAGCATCGACGCCGCCCGCAGCGGCAGCCGACGCGCGAACGCGTCCACGCTGCCCACGTACGCGCGCGTGTTGTCGGCGGGCGGGGTGTGCATCCAGTCCGCGGCCAGCCCCGGCACCAGCTCCAGGCCCCACCGGGAAGCCCGCAGCAGCGGCCCCTCGACCTCCGGCAGCCGCGGCGCGGCATCGGCGAGCACCCGCTCCACCTGCCGCGTGTCCCGCAGCAGCCGCCCCGCCAGGCGTCGCAGCGCGACGGCCGGGGCCGGATGCGGTGCCGGGTCGTCGACCAGGTCGCTCGCCCACATCGGCACCTCGACGATCGCCGTCAGCCCCCCGTAGCGGTGCGCGTGGTACCAGGTGCTGTTGCGCGCGTCGTCCGGCATGCTCGGGTACGCCGCCCCCGCGCCCGGCGCCGGCATCACATGCACCCCGGGCCCTGACGCGGGCCAGCCCGCGGCGTCCGAGGCGCCCCGCTCCACCGGGATGTTCAGCTCCGCCGCGGACTTGGCGAACGGCTCCGCGAGACCCGGGATGTCCTTCGTCAGCTGCACCCAGCTGCCGCCCAGGTCGGTGCCGTGCAGGGTCACCTGGAGGTAGGGGCGCAACTCGTCGATGACGCCGGTCAGGGCCCGGGTCTCCGGTGGCAGCCGGTCCGGCGGCAGCACCGCCGGGGACCACTCCGGCTGCTCGTGACCGGCGGGCCGGAAGAAGCCGAGGTGGTAGTCGAACAGGCTGCGCGGCGCGGGCGTGCGGTGCAGGCTCGCCCCGTCGGGGTCCGCGCACAGCAGGAAGTGCCAGGACGTCTCGAACCGCAACTCCCTTTCGTTCAGCACCCGTTCGGCGACGTCGAGGAGGGTCGCACCGCCGGTCGGCTCGTTGGAGTGGGCGCCGGCGACGACGAGCACGGCCCGCCGGGCACGGCCAACGGACAGCAGATGCAGAGGTCTGCCGGCCCGGGACCGGCCGACCTCGCGCAGGGTGCAGAGAGCGGGGCTGCGAGCGGCCAACGCCCGTGCGGACGTAAGGATTTCGGTCACTGTGGGGTAGCGCAGCTCCGGCAGGAGACTCACCCCCGACACATCCGCCCGGCTTCGCAATCCGCAGTACCCCACGCCCTCTGTGAAGTGTCAAGCGCGCAACGGGGGAGCCTCCAGGGGGCGCCCGGATGCATTTACCGCCAGGGGTAAGGGCCGTTGGTGCCAGCGGGGGTGCCGGGGCGCGGGTGGGCCGGTTCCGGTGGCCGTTCACGGTGCGGCCGAGCGCGCGCCGCCGCCGGTCACCGCGCGCCGGCCGCCCGGCCCGGGCTCCGGGAGCGCACGCGGTCACGAGCCGGTGGGCGGGCCGAGCGACGGCGTACGGCGAAGACGCCCACGCCCGAGGTGAGTTCGCGGATACGACTCAGCCGCGGTCCCCTTCCACCCGCTCCAGCAACGCCACCGGCAGCCCTTCGAAGAGCTCCGCCACGCGCACGTGCCCCGTGAACTCCCGACCCTCGGACAGGACATCGGCCCATCGACCCGGTGGCAGCGGCAACCGGGTCTCGCGCCAGCCGCCCTCCTCCGCCAGCCGCAGCGACAGCCGGGTCACGGCGGTGACGACATCCCCGGAGCGGGCGAACGCCAGGCAGTGGGCCGCCGCCGGGCCCTCGGCCGTCAGCGGGGCGTACGTCGCCGAGTCGCCGAACGCGGCGGGGCGCCGGGCGCGCAGATGCAGCGCCGCCGCGGTGAGCGCGCCCTTCTCGCCGGGCTCCTCGGGCGGGAACCGCACGGGCCGGCGGTTGTCCGGATCCACCAGGGCCCGGTACTCGGCCTCCGTCCCCTGGTAGATGTCGGGCACCCCCGGCATGGTCAGATGGAGCAGCGCCGTGCCGAGCATGTTCGCCCGGACGGACGGCTCCAGCGCGCTCCGGAAGGCGGCCACGTGCTCGCCCGGCGCCCCGGACGGCCCCGCCGCGACAAAGGCCGCCACCGCCTCCTCGTACGGCGGCTCCTGCTCCGTCCAGCTCGTGAACAGCCCGGCCTCGCGCACATGCTTCAGCAGCGCCTGCTGCACCCGCTCCGCGTCCGCCGGGCCGAGCCCGAACACCGTCTGCCAGGCCGCCCACGCCACCTGCGCGTCCGGCACCCCCTCGCCGGTGCGCGTCACCTCGGCCAGGACGTCGGCCCAGCGCTGCGGGCACTCGGTGAGCACGGCCAGCGCGGCCCGTACGTCGGCGCTGCGCTTGGTGTCGTGCGTCGACACGACCGTGCCGGTCGCCGGCCAGTCGCGCTGCACGCGCGCGCAGTACGCGTGGAAGTCGTCCGGGGACACCGCGGGTGCGCCCGGGTTCCCGCCCACCTCCGTCGCCGACAGCAGTGGTACATAGCGGTAGAACGCCGTGTCCTCCACGGACTTGGCCCGCAGCGCCGACGAGGTCTGCGCGAACCTGGTCCCGAACTCCACGTGCTCGGGCCCCTCACCCGCCCGCCCCAGCACCAGATCACGGACCACGTCCACCGCGCCTGCCTCCTCGGGCACCACGAACGCCTGCCGGGCCTCCTCCGCGGCCTCCTCGGTGACGACGGAGGCCGCGTCGACGGAGCCGTAGGGCCGGTAGACCTCCATGCGGACCAGCAGTTCCTGCAGCGCGGTGCGCAGCGCCCACGGCGCGCGGTCGCGCAGCGCGGGCTCCGGGGACGTGGCGCACAGCCGGACCGCCACCCGGGTCAGCCGCTCGGTCTCGGCGGCCAGCTCGTGCGCGAGCACCTTGTACGCCGCCCGCCGCACCGTGGCCTGCCAGTCTCCGCCCCGGTCCGTCTGCGGGGCCGCGAACCGCCGGTACTGGCCGAGGAGTTCGCCGAACCCGGCCGGGTCCGTGAGCACGCCGTCGATGTGCCGCAGGGCGTCGTACCCGGTGGTGCCCGCGACCGGCCAGGCCGCCGGCAGCGGCTCGCCGTCCGCCAGGATCTTCTCCACCACCGTCCAGCGGCCGCCGGTCGCCTCGTGCAGCCTGCGCAGATACGCGTCGGGGTCGGCGAGACCGTCGGGGTGGTCGATCCGCAGCCCGTCGACGACGCCCTCGTGGAGCAGCTGGAGGATCTTGGCGTGGGTGGCCTCGAACACCTCCGGGTCCTCCACCCGCACCCCGATGAGCTCCGAGATGCTGAAGAAACGCCGGTAGTTGAGCTCGGTACGGGCCAGCCGCCACCACGCCGGGCGGTACCACTGCGCGTCCAGGAGCCGCGGCAGCGGCAGTTCCCCGGTGCCCTCGCGCAACGGGAAGACGTGGTCGTGGTAGCGCAGGACGTCGCCGTCGACCCGCAGGTCACCGATGACCGAGCCGAGCGGACCTCCCAGGACCGGCAGCAGCACCTGTCCGCCCTGGGCCTCCCAGTCGATGTCGAACCATCGCGCGTACGGCGACTTGGGGCCCTCCCTGAGCACCTCCCACAGGGCCCGGTTGTGGCGCGGGGCCATGGCCATGTGGTTCGGCACGATGTCCACGACCAGGCCGAGTCCGTGCTTCCGCGCGGTGCCTGCGAGCGCGCGCAGCCCCTCCTCGCCGCCCAGTTCGGCCCGCACGCGCGCGTGGTCGACGACGTCGTAGCCGTGCGCGGAGCCGGGGACCGCCTCCAGGACGGGGGACAGGTGCAGATGCGAGACGCCGAGCGCGGCCAGGTAGGGCACGGCGGCCGCCGCGGCGTCGAAGGGGAACTCGGGCTGGAGCTGGAGCCGGTATGTGGCGGTGGGCACCACCGGGTCGGGTCGCTCAGGTGTCATGCAAACCTACGTACCCGCCCCACCGTCTTTCGTGTCATCGGTCCGTGCACGTCCCCCCGCGCGCGTGGCTACCTTCGAGCGATGGGAACCATGGGACGCGCCTACCGCGAGGTCATCGGCCTGACCGGGCCGCTGCTGCCGGTCGTGTCCTTCCTGGGCCGACTGCCGACGGCGACCATCCAGTTCGGCAGCGTGCTGCTCGTCGCCCGCACCAGCGGCTCGCTGAGCGCCGCGGGGCTGACCGGCGGTGCGCTGGCGCTCGGCCAGGTGGCCTGCGGGCCGCTGGTGGGCCGGCTCGCCGACCGGCACGGTCAGCGGACGGTCGTGCTCGTCTTCTCCCTCGTCAACGCCCTGGCGATCGCGGCGCTGGTCGCCGGAGCGCTGAGCGGCCTGCCCACGCCGCTCCTCGCGGTCCTCGGCGCGACGGCGGGTGCGACCGTGCCGCAGATCGGCCCCCTGGCCCGGGCCCGCCTGATCGCCCTGGCCCGCCGCGCGGACGCCCCCGACACCACGGTCGCCACCGCCCTGTCCTTCGAGAGCACCCTGGACGAGATCTCCTTCGTCCTCGGGCCCGCCCTGGTCGGCCTCGCCGCGGTCCTGGCCCACCCGGCCCACGCGCTGGGCGCCGCCGCGCTGTCGGTGGCCGTGTGCGGGACCGGCTTCGCACTGCATCCGACGGCGGCGCGAGAGGCCGCCCCCGCAGCCACGTCACCCACCCCCGCCGTCCGTCCCCGCGTCCCCCGCTCCGTCCACGCCCTGCGCGCCGCCCTCGCCCTCCAGGGCGCCATGTTCGGCGCCTGCCAGGCCGGCATCACCGCGCTCACCGAACGCCTCGGACAGCCCGACCAGGCGGGGCTCGTCTACGCCGCCATGGGAGTGATGAGCGCCGTCGCGGGCCTGTCCATGGCCGCCGTACCCGCGCGGGTCCCGCTCGCGACACGCTGGCGGACGGCCACCGCGGCGGCCTTCGCACTCTCCCTGCCCCTGCTGTGGACGGACGGCCTGGTCGCCCTCTACGCGGTCGTCACCGTCCTCGGTGTCGCCTACGCCCCGCACCTCATCACGGTGTTCGGGCTCACCGAGCGAGCGGTGCCACCGACGCGGCTCGCCGAGGCGATGGCCTTCGCGACGAGCGCCCTGGTCGGCGGCCAGGCCCTCGCGATCGCCGGCACGGGGCGACTCGCCGAGTCGTACGGCCCGGCGGCGGCGTTCGGCGCGGCGAGCGTGGCGGCCGCGCTCGCCTGCGCGATCGCGCTGACGGCGAGGCCGACGCCGTACGTCCGGGACGCCGGCAGCACGCTCCACGCGCGCGTGCCCACCGGCGGTCCCCGGACGGGCGGCTTCTAGACCGGCCGCTGCAACACCGTCATGCTCCGGTCCACCAGCGTCAGCCGGTCCCCGGCCTGCACCTTGGGGCCGGTGCCCGGCGGGACGCCCTCGGGGAGGGCGGTGTCGACGACCACCTCCCACTGGCGGCCGTGGTTGACCGGCACCACGAAGTCCAGCGTCCGGTGCGAGGGGTTGAACATCAGCAGGAACGAGTCGTCGCTGATGCGCTCCCCGCGCGGTCCCGGTTCGGAGATCGCGTTGCCGTTGAGGAACACCGAGATGGCCGACGCCTGCGCCCGGTCCCAGTCCCGCTGGGTCATCTCCCGGCCCTCGTGGGTGAACCAGGCGATGTCCGACAGCTCGTCATGAGTGCCCTCCACCAGTCGCCCGTGGAAGAAGCGCCGCCTGCGGAAGACCGGATGGTCCCGGCGCAGCCCCACCATCGCGCGCGTGAAGGCCAGCAGGTCGCCGAAGACCTCGCCCTCCTGTGGCCACTGCACCCACGCCAGCTCGCTGTCCTGGCAGTAGGCGTTGTTGTTGCCGCGCTGCGTTCGGGCGAACTCGTCGCCGTGGCTGAGCATCGGCACGCCCTGGGACAGCATCAGGGTGGCCATGAAGTTCCGCATCTGCCGGGCGCGCAGCTCCAGCACGTCCGGGTCGTCGGTCTCGCCCTCGGCGCCGCAGTTCCAGGACCGGTTGTGGCTCTCGCCGTCCCGGTTCTCCTCGCCGTTGGCCATGTTGTGCTTGTCGTTGTACGAGACGAGGTCGTGCATCGTGAACCCGTCGTGACAGGTCACGAAGTTGATGGAGGCAAGCGGGCGCCGCCCGTCGTCCTGGTACAGGTCGGAGGAGCCCGTCAGCCGGGACGCGAACTCCGCGACCGCCCGCCGCTCACCGCGCCACAGGTCCCGCACGGTGTCGCGGTACTTCCCGTTCCACTCGGTCCACAGCGGTGGGAAGTTGCCCACCTGATAGCCGCCCTCGCCGACGTCCCACGGCTCGGCGATCAGCTTCACCTGGGAGACCACCGGGTCCTGCTGCACCAGGTCGAAGAAGGACGACAGCCGGTCCACCTCGTGGAACTGGCGGGCCAGTGTCGCCGCGAGGTCGAAGCGGAAGCCGTCGACATGCATCTCGGTGACCCAGTAGCGCAGCGAGTCCATGATCAGCTGGAGGACGTGCGGGGAGCGCATCAGCAGGGAGTTGCCGGTGCCCGTGGTGTCCATGTAGTAGCGGGGATCGTCGGTGAGACGGTAGTACGACGCGTTGTCGAGCCCTCGGAAGGACAGCGTCGGGCCCAGGTGGTTGCCCTCGGCGGTGTGGTTGTAGACCACGTCGAGGATGACCTCTATGCCCGCCTCGTGCAGCGCCCGCACCGCCGACTTGAACTCCAGGACCTGCTGGCCGCGGTCGCCCCAGGAGGCGTAGGCGTTGTGGGGGGCGAAGAAGCCGATGGTGTTGTAGCCCCAGTAGTTGTTCAGGCCCATGTCGACCAGCCGGTGGTCGTTCACGAACTGGTGGACCGGCATCAGCTCCAGCGCGGTGACGCCCAGTTCCGTCAGGTGCTCGATGATCGCCGGGTGCGCGAGGGCGGCGTAGGTGCCGCGCAGTTCCTCGGGCAGGCCCGGGTGGCTCATGGTGAGGCCCTTCACATGGGCCTCGTAGATCACCGTCTGGTGGTAGTCGGTGCGCGGGCGGCGGTCGTCGCCCCAGTCGAAGTACGGGTTGACCACGACCGAGCTCATGGTGTGCGGAGCGGAGTCCAGGTCGTTGCGCTTGTCGGGCGAGTCGAAGTGGTAGCCGTAGACCTCCTCGCCCCACTGGATCGCCCCGCTGATCGCACGCGCGTACGGGTCGAGGAGCAGCTTCGCGGAGTTGCAGCGATGTCCGCGCTCCGGGGCGTACGGGCCGTGCACCCTGAATCCGTAGCGCTGGCCCGGCATCACGCCGGGCAGATACGCGTGCCGGACGAACGCGTCGCTCTCCCGCAGCTCCACCGCCGTCTCCGAGCCGTCGTCGTGCAGCAGACACAGCTCTACTCGGTCCGCGGCCTCGGTGAAGACCGCGAAGTTGGTCCCGGCGCCGTCGTACGTGGCACCGAGTGGATATGCCTCTCCAGGCCAGACCTGCATGGATACGACTCTTTCAGCTCGTGCCCGCCGCCGGGGCGCCTTGACCACGAGTCTCCCCGAAAGTGATGGAACCACCCCTGACTTACGCCCCTCTTACCGATCGACCGGTGCATACGTGGTGTGCACAGACCTGTGGGGCAATCACATACTCCCGTGACCAGGGGGAGCAGGGGGAAAGACGTGCGCGAAATAGTGCGCCGCCACCTTGGCAAGGTGGTGGCCGGTGCGGCCATCGCGGTGGCCTCGACCGCCGTGATGGTCGGAATCACCCTGCCGGGCACGGCCGGGGCCGACGAAACGGGGGGCACCAAGGGGGGCGGCCAGGCGGCCGCCGGGCAGCAGCAGGACCAGGAGGCACAGGGTTCGGCCGGCGCGCCGGGCGTCGTCGAGGAAGCCCCCGCCGAGGGTGACAAGGGCACGGGCCGCGACCCGCTGACCGACGACGAGATGGAACGGGTCGCGAAACTCGCCCTCAACCGGCAGCTGTTCAACGCCAGTGAGGACGTCGACGGGGACCGCGGCCCGCAGCAGCTCGGCATCGACCTCGCCGACCCCGAGACGAGCGAGCTGGACGACCCGGACGCGCCGCGCCGCGCCGACGTGACGTTCTACGACTACAAGGACGACACCCTCGTCACCCGGACCGTCAATCTCGACACCGGCAAGGTCGAGGGGACCTCCACCAGCCACGGCGTACAGCCGCCGCTGAGCCGGGCCGAGACGGCCGAGGCGGCCCGGCTACTGCTCGCCGACCCGCTGTCCGCGGGGCTGAAGGGCGACTTCAAGGACGCCACCGGCAAGGAGCTCACCTCGCCGGACCAGCTCCAGCTGAACAGCATGGTCTTCCGGGCGAACCCGGGGGTCCGGCCCGCCGCGCTCACCGCCTGCGGCGAGCACCGCTGCGCGACGCTGACCCCGAAGGTCAGGAACGGACCGTGGATCGACACCCGGGACCTGGTCATCGACCTGAGCACCCGCAAGGTCGTCGAGATCGTCCGCGGCTGAACCGCCCGCCCGTCGACTTTTCCCCTTCGTACCTCCTGTAAGGGAGTCATTTCTTCATGCGTGTGAACAGAATGAGCCGTGCCCGCAGAGGGACGCTCCTGGGTGTCGCCGTGATGGCCCTGGCGGCCGGCATGACCACCGGTGCGGGCCCGGCCACCGCCCAGCCGAAGGCCGCCCCGACCGCGGCCGCCGACTGCAGCACGGCGTACCAGATCGAGAAGAAGCTCGCCTCCGGCACGACCTGGCGGATGTGCTGGCGCTTCGAGAGCAAGGCCGGGATCGTCCTGGAGGACATCTCCTACCAGCCGCCCGGCGAGACCAAGCCGATCAAGGTCCTCAACAGCGCCAGGCTCGCCCAGATCCACGTGCCGTACGACGACGGCAGGAGCGAGTACAACGACCTGACGACGTACAACTTCGGCGACGGCCTGATGAACCTGACCGCCGCGGAGTGCCCCGGCGGCACGATCAAGACGGTCAAGGTCAAGAACACCTCGTACTACCAGGACCCGAACATCAAGGGCCTGTGCACCACCACCAAGACCCGCGGCCACGCCTACCGCCTGATGAACTACGACCAGAACAACACGGTCTACCAGGCGCAGGGCAAGGACCTGCTCGTCTACACGGTCAACAAGGTCGACTGGTACGAGTACATCACCGAGTGGCGCTTCCAGGACGACGGCACCGTCCACATGAACGTCGGCGCCACCGGCAGCCTTTCGCCGTACGACTACGACGCCGGTGACGGCCGCAGCTGGCCGATCGGCAAGGGCGCGGCGGCCAAGGCGGACAGCCACAGCCACAACGTGTTCTGGAAGCTCGACTTCGCCCTCGACGGTTCCTCCAAGGCGAAGGTCGAGCAGTACGACTCGAAGGTCACCGCCCCGGCCGGCGCCGGCAACGGCCCGACCGCCAAGACCACCCGCACCACGGTGACCAAGGAACTGGCGGGCGACAACAAGAACATGCGCTGGTGGCGCGTGGTGAGCTCGGCGGGCAAGAACAAGGACGGCCACCCGCGCTCCTACGAGCTCGTCCCCGGCCCCACCAGCAAGTACTCCGGCCGCCCCTTCACCCAGCACGACGTGTACTTCACCGAGTACAAGAAGTGCGAGAAGTACGCCAGCGAGAATCAGCCGGGCTGCGCCACCGGATCGGGCTCGTCCGTCGACAAGTTCGTGAACGGACAGGCCCTCACCCACCCCGTGGTGTGGATGAACATCGGGTTCCACCACATAGCCCGGGACGAGGACCAGCAGCCGATGCCGGTCCACTGGCAGGGCTTCTCCATCGCCCCGCGTGACGTCACGGCTATGAATCCGCTCACTCCCGCCGCCCTCGCCGGGCAGAACGGCGACTGGAACCGCGGTAGTTGAGAAACGACCCTGTCCATCCGGCTGCACCGCCGACCGCTCCCGGAGTACCCTTCCTTGATCGTTGGCAAGGGTGGTGCTCGGGGGAGCGGAAGGCGGTGCGCGGGTGGGCTCGGGAGGGCTGGAGTTGCCCCCTGGTGACGAGGGTCACGAGGGGAACTCCGCAGACGTCCCGCCCGGCACGGTGTCGCTGGCACGGCCCATGGACGCCGCCGGTTCCATCGGGCCGGAGCTGGACTGGGACGCCGACGCCTGGCGCGAGGTGCGTACGCGCGCCCAGCGGGCCGGCCGGGCCTACATCTGGCTGAACCTCGTCGAACAGCGGCTGCGCGCGGTCGTGGCCGCTGTTCTGCGTCCCATCTACGAACCCGTCCACGGCGACGACTGGGTGGTCGCCGCCGCGGGGCCGGCCGGCCAGGAGTGGGTGCAGCGCGCGGTCGCCGTACGCGAAGTCAGCCGCCGCAAGGGCTACTTGCTCGACCCGGCCGACGACAACGTCCTGAGCTTCCTGACGTTGCCGCAGCTGCGGGAGCTGATGGTGCAGCACTGGCCGTGCTTCGAGCCCTACTTCGACGAGCGCCGGGACGTCGAACTCGCCCTGGACGAGCTGGAAGTGACCCGGAACGTCGTCTCGCGCAACCGGGCCCTGTCCGAGGCCGTCCTGGGCCAGGCCGAGCGGGCCTCGGCGAAACTGCTGGAGATACTCGGCGCCGGCGGTGACGTGCCGTCCGCGCGCAGACTGCCCGTGGACGCGGTCGAGGACCTCGTCGGCGACCGGTACGCGGACGTGGTCGCCGTCCACTCCGACCGGGTGCGGCTGCTGCGCCAGTTCCCCGCCGAGGACATCTTCGGCGGCGCCCGCCGTCTCGACGCCGTCGGTATCGGCCTCAACCTGCTCGTGCAGAACTTCTCCGGCCGCCGGCTGCTGCGCCTCGCCGAGGCCGGGTGCCGGGCGCGGCTGCTGTTCCTGAACCCGGCGTCCAGTGCCGTCAAGCGGCGCGAGCGTGAACTCGGCATCAAGCGCGGTGAGTTGAGCCGCGCCGTCGAGATGAACATCCTGCACATGCGCCGGGTGCGGTCCCGGCTGCGCGACCCGGGCGCCTTCGAGATCCAGGTCTACGACGAGACGCCGCGCTTCACCGCCTACCTCGTCGACGGGGACGGCGCGGACGGGGTCGCCGTCGTGCAGTCCTATCTGCGGCGCTCGCGGGGCATGGAGGCCCCGGTGCTGGTGCTGCGCAACGGGAACAAAGTCGTCAAGCCGGGCGAGATCGACGACAGCGGGCTCTTCCCGACCTACCGCGAGGAGTTCGAGACGTCTTGGGTGGATTCACGGCCGGTGTCCTGAAAGTTCCGTAAGCGGAACGCGGTCCTCTGATTGTCAGTGGCGCATGGGATCGTGGAGACCACTGGGGGAAAGCACCACCAAGAAGGGGGGCCGCCACATGGGCTGGCACCAGGAGCTGCTGATCGGCTTCGACCTGGAGACGACCGGAACCGATCCGCGCGAGGCGCGCATCGTGACGGGGGCCGTGATCGAGGTCAGGGCGGGACAGCCCATAGGGCACCGCGAATGGCTGGCGGACCCGGGCGTGGAGATCCCCGCGGACGCGGTGGCGGTCCACGGGATCAGCAATGAACGCGCGGCCACCGAGGGCCGCCCGGCCGACCAGGTCGCGGACGCCATCGCCGACGTCCTGGCGACCTACTGGAAGACGGGGGTCCCGGTCGTCGCCTACAACGCGGCCTTCGACCTGACCCTGCTCTCGGCGGAGCTGCGCCGCCACGGCCTGCCCTCGCTGCGGGACCGCCTGGGCGGCGTCGATCCGGCGCCGGTCGTCGACCCGTACACGATCGACCGGTCCATCGACCGCTACCGCCGCGGCAAGCGCAACCTCGAAGCGGTGTGCGGGGAGTACGGAGTCCCGCTCGACGCCGCTCACAACGCCTCGGCGGACGCCCTCGCCGCGGCCCGGCTCGCCCACGCGATAGCCGACCGCCACCCCAAGATCGCCTCCCTCGGCCCGGCGGAACTGCACCGCCGCCAGATCGAGTGGTACGCGGAGTGGGCGGCGGACTTCCAGAGCTTCCTGCGCCGCAAGGGCGAGGCGGACGCGGTGGTCGACGGGACGTGGCCGCTCAGGGAGTTGGCGGACGAAACGGTCTGACCCTTCGGGGCGAACCGCTCAGAACGGATACCAGCGCACCGTCTCGTCCCCGTCCCGCAAAGACGCCACCCGACGCTCGAACTCGGCCAGCGCCGCCGGGTTGACGGGTGCGTGCTGGGCCACCCAGGCGCAGCTCGCCGTCTCCCGGGCGCCCCGCAGCACACCGCAGCCCTCCCACTCGCGCACGTCCCAGCCGTACGCCTCGGTGAAGGACTCGTAAGCCGCCGCGGGCAGCCCGTAGCGGTCGCGGGACAGGGCCATCACCACCAGGTCGTGCTCGCGCAGGTCGGCGGAGAAGGTCTCCAGGTCCATCAGGACCGGGCCGTCGGGGCCGATGTGCACATTGCGGGGGAGGGCGTCGCCGTGGATGGGGCCGGGTGGCAGCTGCGGGGTGAGCGCGGCCGCGGCCGCCGCGAAGCCGTCCCGGCGCTGTCGGAGGTACGCGGCGTCCGCGGGGTCGACCGCGTCGCCCGCGAGACGCAGCCAGCGTTCCACACCGCCCAGCAGCTCGCGGGGCGGGAGCGCGAAGGCGGGGGAGGGGAGAGCGTGGACCACCCGTAGGAGTTCGGCCAAATCCCGGGGCTCGGCGGGGCGTACGGGATCGGGCAGCCGGCGCCACACCGTCACCGGGTGCCCCTCGACGAGCAGGGCCTTCGGCTCGGCCGCCCGCACCGCCGGCACCTCCGCCTCGGCGAGCCACGCCGCGATGGCCAGCTCCCGGCGCGCCCGGTCCAGGAGTTCGGCGTCCCGGCCCACCTTGACGACCAGGTCACCGACGGCGAACACGGCGTTCTCGCCCAGCGCGAGCAGTCGCGCCCCGGCGCCCGGCCCGGGCAGCACGCCAGCCGCGGCCAATACGTCCCGCGCCCGTGCCTCGTCCATCGTCCGCCTCCGTCTCCTCGGCCCTGCCCGTAACGGATGTCCCGGATGTGCCGATGTGCTCGCGCACACGGCGTCGACTTCCCGCCATCCGTCGGCCAGTCTCGCATTCGTACAGGTCGGACGGTGTGCGCGGTGCCTTGACGACCCATAACCCCTTCACGACCATGACGGAGGCCCACCGGGGGAAGGAGCCGATCACGTGACCACGGTGACCGTGACCAAACGCTCGACGCGGGGAGCGCCACGCGCGGGCGGGGACCGGCGGACGGTGGACCGCGGGGCCTGGTTCCTGGTGCTGCCCGCGCTGATCCCCATCCTGGTGCTGAGCGTCGGCCCGCTGCTGTACGGCATCCTGCTGGCGTTCACGGACTCCCAGTCCGGCCGGACCCGGTCCACGCAGTGGATCGGCACCCTCAACTTCCAGGACCTGCTGCACGACACGCTGTTCTGGGAGTCGTTCCGGATCGGTCTGGTGTGGGCCGTCGGGGTGACCGTGCCGCAGTTCCTGCTCGCCCTCGGACTCGCCCTGCTGCTCAACCAGGACCTGCGGCTGCGATGGCTGGCCCGCGCGCTGGCGATCATCCCGTGGGCCATGCCCGAGGTCGTCGTCGGTGTGATGTGGCGCCTCGTCTACAACCCGGACGCCGGCGTCCTCAACGAGACCCTGCGCGACCTCGGACTCGGTGACGGCCGCGACTGGCTCAGCGGTCTGGGCACCGCCCTGCCCGCGGTGATCGTCGTCGGCATCTGGGCCGGCATGCCGACCACCACGGTCGCGCTGCTCGCGGGCCTGCAGAACACCCCGCGCGAACTGCACGAGGCGGCGGCGGTCGACGGAGCCGGTGCCTGGCGGCGCTTCCGTACGGTCACCTGGCCCGCCCTGAGACCGGTCGCCCTCGCCATGGTCGCCCTCAACCTGATCTGGAACTTCAACTCCTTCGCCCTCGTGTACGTGCTCACCAGCGGCGGACCCGGCGGCCGCACCCGGCTGCCCATGCTCTTCGCCTACGAGGAGGCCTTCCGCTACGGGCAGTTCGGGTACGCGGCGGCCATGGGATGTGTGATGGTCGCGGTGATCTCCCTCCTCCTCGCCGTCTTCCTGGTGGGCCGGATCAGGGGAGGTGACGAGGGATGAGGACCAGCACCGCGGGCCGCGTCGGACAGTACGCCGCCCTGCTCGCGTACCTCGTCTTCCTCGCGTTCCCGTTCCTCTGGCTGCTCTCCACCGCGTTCAAGCCGCCCCGGGAACTGGGCAGTCTGCACCCGACCTGGATCCCCGAGAACCCCACCCTCGACAACTTCCGGCAGGCCTTCGACGAACAGCCGCTGCTGCGCGCCGCGGGCAACTCCCTGCTCGCCGCGCTCGGCGCCGCCCTCGTCGCCGTCCTGATCGCGACCCCGCTGGCGTACGTCATGGCCCGGCACCGCACCCCGCTCGCGCGGGCGGCGACCGGCTGGGTGGTGGTCAGCCAGGCGTTCCCGCTGGTGCTGGTGATCATCCCGCTGTTCCTGGTGCTGAAGAACCTTCAGCTGATCAACTCGCTGTTCGGGCTGGTGCTGGTGTACGTGGTGTGGGCGCTGCCGTTCGCGCTGTGGATGCTCGTCGGGTACGTCCGGGCGGTGCCCGTCGAACTGGAGGAGGCGGCGGCCGTCGACGGGGCCGGGAAGCTGCGGACGCTGGTGTCGGTGACCGCGCCGCTGCTGGCGCCGGGGATCGTGGCGACGGCACTGTTCGCGTTCATCACGGCGTGGAACGAGTTCTTCTTCGCGCTGGTCCTGCTGAAGACCCCGGAGAAACAGACCCTGCCGGTCGTCCTCACCCACTTCATCGGTGCGGAGGGCGTCGCCGACCTGGGCCCGCTGGCCGCCGCCGCGTTCCTGGCGACCCTGCCCTCCCTGGTCGTCTTCGCGATCATCCAGCGGCGGATCACGAGCGGCATGCTGACCGGGGCGGTGAAGAGCTGATGCGTACGCGAGGGATCGTCGCCCTGTGCCTGATCCTGCTGCTCACCTCCTGCACCGGCGGCGGTGACAGCGGTGACGCCGGCACCGTCACCCTGCGCTTCCAGTCCCTGGCCTGGCAGGAGGAGTCCGTCGAGGCGAACCGGCAGCTGGTGAAGGAGTGGAACGCGAGCCACCCGGACGTCAAGGTCGAGTACGTCCAGGGCAGTTGGGACAGCGTCCACGACCAGCTCCTCACCTCCTTCGAGGGTGGCGAGGCGCCGGACATCATCCATGACGCCTCCGACGACCTGGCGGACTTCGCGTACGGCGGCTATCTCGCCGACCTGAGCGACCTGCTGCCCGCCCGGCTCAGGTCGGACATCCCGCAGCGGAGCTGGGACACGACCACCTTCGGTGACGGTGTCTACGGAGTGCCCTTCCTCCAGGAACCGCGGGTGCTGATCGCCAACGCCACGTGGCTGAAGGAGTCCGGCGTACGGATCCCGACACCCGAGGACCCCTGGACCTGGCCGGAGTTCCGGCAGATCACCGACCGGCTGAGCGGCGAGGGGAAGTACGGCGTCGCCTGGCCGCTCAAGGAGCCCGTCTCGGCCACGCTCAACCTGTCCCTGTCGGCGGGCGGACAGCTCTTCCACCGGGGCTCCGACGGCAAGGTGACGATCCGGTTCGAGGAGGGAGACGAGGTCGTGCCGCGCACCATCCACGACCAGGCGAACACCGATGACAGCGCCTCGCCCACCACCCTCGGCAGCGGCGGCTCGGACACCCTGCCCGGCTTCTTCGGCGGCAGGTACGCGATGGTCCCGCTCGGCTTCTCCTACCGCCAGCAGATCGTCCAGCAGGCGCCGAAGGGTTTCGACTGGCAGGTGCTGCCCGCCCCGGCCGGTGCCGACGGGCTCAGCCAGGGCGTCAGCCCGCAGACGCTCTCCGTCGCCGAGGACAGCCCCCACAAGAAGGAGGCCGTCGAGTTCGTCGACTTCCTGCTGCGGCCGAAGAACATGGTGCGCCTCGCGCTGGGCGACTGGATGCTGCCCACCGGCACCGCGGCGCTGAAGGACCCGGCCCTGCGCACGGGCGAGAACGACTGGGCCACGGGGACCGCGCTCGCCGGTCGACTGCGCTCGGCGCCCGCCCAGTCCGTGCGCGGCTACCCCGAGTGGAAGGACAAGGTCGCCACGCCCGCCTTCCAGGAGTACTACAGCGGGGCGATCGGACTCGACGAGCTGCGTGAGCGGCTGGAGAAGGACGGCAATCTGGTGCTCGCCCGCTATCAGCGCTAACCGCGAGGTTCACGAAAACAGTTTGCACGAGACGTATCGTCTCGCCTACGGTCGGCGCCATGACCACTCCCGCACACATCGCCATGTTCTCCATCGCCGCCCACGGCCACGTGAACCCGAGCCTGGAAGTGATCCGGGAGCTCGTCGCGCGCGGCCACCGCGTCACGTACGCCATCCCGCCGGTCTTCGCGGAGAAGGTCGCCGAGACCGGCGCCGAGCCCAGGCTCTGGAACTCCACCCTGCCCGGCCCCGGCGCCGACCCGGAGGCATGGGGCAGCACCCTGCTGGACAACGTGGAGCCGTTCCTCGCCGATGCCGTCCAGGCGCTCCCGCAGCTGATCGAGGCGTACGACGGGGACGAGCCGGACCTCGTCCTGCACGACATCACCTCGTACCCGGCCCGCGTCCTCGCCCACCGCTGGGGCGTGCCCGCCGTCTCGCTCTCGCCGAACCTCGTCGCCTGGGAGGGCTACGAGGAGGAGGTCGCCGAGCCGATGTGGGCGGAGCCGAAGAAGACCGAGCGCGGACAGGCCTACTACGCCCGCTTCCACGCCTGGCTGGAGGAGAACGGGATCACTCAGCACCCCGACGACTTCGCCGGCCGGCCCCCTCGCTCCATCGTCCTGATCCCCAAGGCGCTGCAGCCCCACGCCGACCGCGTCGACGAGACCGTCTACAGCTTCGTCGGCGCCTGTCAGGGCGAGCGCGGCGCGGAGGGCGACTGGCGGCGGCCCGCGGACGCCGAGAAGGTGGCGCTCGTGTCGCTCGGGTCGTCCTTCACCAAGCAGCCCGGCTTCTACCGGGAGTGCCTGAAGGCCTTCGGCGACCTGCCGGGCTGGTATCTGGTGCTCCAGATCGGCGGGAGCGTGGACCCGGCCGAACTGGGCGACATCCCCGCGAACGTCGAAGTGCGCTCATGGGTGCCGCAGTTGGCGATCCTGCGGCAGGCCGACCTGTTCGTCACCCACGCCGGCGCCGGCGGCAGCCAGGAGGGACTGGCCACCGCCACACCGATGATCGCCGTACCGCAGGCCGTGGACCAGTTCGGCAACGCCGACATGCTCCAGGCGCTCGGCGTCGCCCGGCACATCCCCACCGAGGAGGCCACCGCCGAAACGCTGCGGGCCACCGCCCTCGCACTCGTGGACGACCCCGAGGTCGCGCGGAAGCTGAAGGACATCCAGGCCCGGATGGCTGATGAGGGCGGCACCCGGCGGGCAGCCGACCTCATCGAGGCCGAACTGCCCGCCCGCCAGGAGTAGTTCGGACCGTCGCGCCCCCGCGATCGAGGATGTCGGCCGAACAGAGGGCAGGCGAAGGCCCGTTGGTTCCCCCGGGATACCAACGGGCCTTCGGTCAAGGGGCGGAATCAGACGGGGACGCGATCGCCCTCGTCGTCCCGCGCCGACTGCACCACGGCCTCGGACGCCTCGTCGTGCGTGAGGTCCGGCAGCCGGTTCAGCCACTTCGGCAGATACCAGTTGCGCTCACCGAGCAGTGCCATGACCGCCGGGAGCAGCACACCCCGGATGATCGTCGCGTCGATGAGCACCGCGGCCGCCAGGCCCACACCCATCTGCTTCATGGACTGCATGGACAGCGTGCCGAAGATCCCGAACACGGCGACCATGATGACCGCGGCGCTGGTGACGACACCGGCGGTGGTGACCACACCGTGCTGGATCGCGTCCTTCGTCGTACGGCCGCGCAGCCGGGCCTCGCGGATCCGGGAGACCACGAACACGTGGTAGTCCATCGACAGGCCGAACAGGATCACGAAGAGGAACAGTGGCAGCCAGCTGATGATGGCGCCGACGCCCTCCGCGCCCACCAGGGACGCGCCCCAGCCGTGCTGGAAGACGGCGACCAGGATGCCGTACGCCGCACCCACCGACAGCAGGTTCAGCACGATCGAGGTGATCGCGATCGTCAGCGAGCGGAACGACAGCAGCATCAGCAGGAAGGCGAAGACCACGACGAACGCGAAGACCGGGACGACCGCGCCGGTCAGCTGGTCGTTGAAGTCCTTCGACATGGCGACCCCGCCGGTGACCGGCGCCTCGAGGCCGTCGACCTTACCGAGCGTGGCGGGCCGCACCTCGTCCCGCAGCTTGTCCAGGCTCTCGCCCGCCTTGTCTAGGTCGGAGCCGCCGACCAGCGGGACGTACACGAAGGCGAGGTTCTGCGCGTCGTGCAGCTTGATCTCCACCGGGCCGCGCGAGGCACCCGAGGCGATCGCCTCCTGCTTGAAGGCGGCCAGCGCGTTGGTCACCTCCGGGGCGTTGATGTCGTCCGCCTTGACGATCACCTCGGCGGGCTCCGAACCGCCCGGGAAGGCCTCGTTGACCCGGTCGTAGGTCTGCACGATCGGCAGCGAGTCGCCGAACTCCTGGTCCAGCGTGAGGTTCTGGGTCTTCATGCCGACCGCGGGCGCCGCGATCGCGAGCAGCACACCGGCCGCGACGACGACCGAGACCATGGGACGCTTCAGCACACCGCCGAGGACGGCCGTCCAGAACCGGCTCTCCCGGTTGACGGGCCCGCGGTTGCGGCGAAGGCGGCTCTCCGGGTGGAGGAAGGGGATCTTGCCCTTCTCGACCCGGTGGCCCAGCAGCGACAGCACCGCGGGCAGCACGGTGATCGAGCCGACCATGGCGACGGCGACGACGATCAGCGAAGCCAGGCCCATCGCCTCGAAGTCGGCGATCCCCGTGAAGAGCATGCCGGCCATCGCCACACACACCGTGACACCGGAGACGATGATCGCGCGGCCACTGGTGGCGGCGGCTATGCGCAGGGCCGTCTGGGCGTCCCGGCCGGCCTCGCGCTCCTCGCGCTCACGGCGCAGATAGAACAGGCAGTAGTCGACGCCGACGGCCAGACCGACAAGGAGCATCACCGAGTTGGCGACATCGCCCATCGGCATCACATGGCTGACGATGCCCATCAGGCCCATCGTCGCCATGATCGCGGTGACCGCCAGCAGCACCGGCACCAGCGCCGCCACGAGCGCGCCGAAGGCCACGAGCAGAATGCCGAGGGCCACGGGCAGGGCGGAGTACTCAGCCTTCTTGAAGTCGTCGCCGAACGCGTCGTCGAACGTCTTCTGCATGCTGGCGCTGCCGATCTCCTCGATTCGCACCGAGGAGTGGTCCTGCTGCACCTTCTCGACCGCGTTCAGCACCGGCTCGACCCGCTCGAACGCGGTCTCCGCCTCCCCGCGCATGTCGAACTGCACGAGCGCGCTGCGGCCGTCCTTCGAGATTGTGTCGGCGGTGTACGGCGACTGGACGTCCGTGACCTTGCCGGTCCCTTCGACGGCCTTGACGACCGCGTCGACGGCCGCCCGGAACTCGGCGTCCGTCGCCTTCAGCCCACTGCCCTTCGCCTGGACGAGGACCGTCTCACCGGCCGGCTCCTCGATGTCGGCGTCCTTGATGATCGTCGCCGCGGTGTGCGTCTCGCCTTTCAGGCCGCCGCTCTCGTCGACGTCGACCCGGCCCGCCGCCGAACCGAGTCCCATCGCCAGGACCACGAACAGCACCCAGATGCCGACCGCCGCCCAGCGATGCCGGGCGCTCCAGCCGCCGGCCCGGGCCGCAAGGCCCCGCACGCGTGTTTCTCCGTTCCCCATGACGGGCTTGCCCCCTTGATCGAGGTGACGGCCCCCTGCCGCCACCGGACGATGGCGACCCGTGCCGCACACCGTTCGATTCGAAGGTATGGCGCGGATAAAGCCATCTCGTCGTTCTGCCTGGTGAAGTGAGGTGGCCGGGATCGTCCGCTCGGACCCCCCGGACCCTCCTCACTGAGGAGGAGGGTGACCCTTACACCTACCGGCGGCTCTGCGGGGAGGCCGTCGGGGGCAGGCCGCCCTAGGGTGTGCGCATGACGACGTATGCGGCGCTGTTGCGCGGGATCAACGTGGGCGGAGCCAGGAAGGTCCCGATGGCGGAACTGCGCACCCTGATGGAAGGCCTGGGCCACACCGGCGTGCGCAGCCACCTCCAGAGCGGCCAGGCCGTCTTCACCGCCGGCCACGGCGACGAGGAGTCCCTCGCCGCCGAGCTCACGGCCGCGATCGAGAAGCACTTCGGCTTCCCGGTCGACGTGATCGTCCGCGACCACGCCTATCTCGCCGCGATCGCCGACGCCTGCCCCTTCCCGGCCGCCGAACTGGAGGCCAAGCAGCTCCACGTCACCTACTTCTCGCAGCCGGTCGACGCGGACCGCTTCGCGGCGATCGACCAACCGGCTTTCCTCCCGGAGGAGTTCAGGCTCGGCGACCGTGCCCTGTACCTGTACGCCCCGAACGGCCTGGGCCGCTCCAAGCTCGCCGAACAACTCGCCAGGCCACGCGTCAACAAGGGCCTGATCGCCACCACCCGCAACTGGAACACCGTCGTCAAGCTGGTGGAGATGACCGCCGGAGAGTGACCTGCCGCGGGCCCGAGTACACGGTGTACGAGGTCACCGTGTCCGGCACGGACGCCATCCCGTCGGGCACCTCGCCCGCGGCGACCGCGTCCATCAGGGCGAGGTCGTCGGCGGTGAGATCCGCGTCGTCCATGACCTGCCGCGGTCCCCAGCCGTCCCAGGGGAGCGGCTCCACTCCGTTCAGGGCCGCCAGGTCCTGCAGAAGCCGGGCCCGCACGAGCCACAGCCCCCTCAGCCCCGCGACGCTCCAGAACCCGAACGTCGCGGGATCGGCGGCCCCGTCGCGGCACGCCCGCCAGGCGTCCGCCGCCAGGAGGAAGCGGTCGCGGGGTACGTCCAGCGGGTCGAAGGGGATGTCGTACGACGGGTGCGTGACCTGCGGGTCGACCAGCCGCCAACTCCCGTCCGGCAGGCGGTACTCGGTGACCCAGTGGTCTTCGTGGAACCCCGTCACGAAGTAGGTCGCGAAGCCGCCGCGGATCCGCGCGGGCGTCCCCGTCGCCCGCAGCAGTGAGCACAGCAGCAGGGAGAAGTCCCGGCAGGTGCCCACGAACCGCTCGTGCGGCGCGCGTGCCTCGGTGAGCGGCGCGTCCCGGCGCTCACGCAGGATCCGCAGGATCTCGGTGACGTACCGCGACTCGGCTTCCTCGCGCAGCCGTTGCTCGGGGACGGTGTACCCGAACCGCGGTCCCTCCAGCCGATGGATGATCAGATCCCGTACGAGAACGGCGAGTTCACCCGGACCGGACGGCAGGCCGGTGACGTCCAGGTTTCCCGGGTCGCTGTACGGGGTCTGTCGCAGATAGCTGTCCATGGCCGGGGAGTCTCGGCCTTTACCCAGGGACAAGGTCAAGCGTGCGAGGCTCGTCCCATGCGCTACATCATCATCGGAGCAGGGGCGGTCGGCGGCACGATCGGCGGGCGGCTCGCGGGTTCGGGGCACGAGGTGGTCCTGGTCGCGCGCGGCGCCCATCGCGCGGCACTGGAGGACGGCGGGCTGCGGCTGAGGGTGCCGGAGGGCGAACTGACCTACCGGCTGCCGGTCGTCGAGGGTCCCGCCGGGCTCGGCGAGCTGCGCGCTGACGACGTGCTCGTCCTCGCCGTGAAGACCCAGGACAGTGCGGCCGCCCTCCAGACCTGGGGTCCGGCACCGGTCGCGGGCGGCGGTACGGCGGCCGAGCGGCTGCCGCTCCTCTGCGCCCAGAACGGTGTGGAGAGCCAGCGGCTCGCCCTGCGGATCTTCCGCGACGTGTACGGCGTCTGCGTCTGGCTGCCCTGCACCTACATCGAACCGGGCGTCGTCAGCGCCGCGGGCAGTCCGCTCACCGGCATCCTCCACCTCGGCCGCTACCCGCACGGCACCGACGAGACCGCCCGGCTGGTCGCCGCGGACCTGGAGAAGTCGCACTTCGAGGCGCCGGTCACGCCGGACGTGGCGCGCTGGCAGTACGCCAAGCTGCTGGCCAACCTCGGGAACGCGCTGGAGGCCGTCACCGGGCCGATGGAGAGCGCGGAGGCGGTGGCGCTGTTCGAGCGGGTGAAGGCCGAGGGCTCGGCCGTCCTCGCGGCCGCCGGGATCCCGTACGCGGGCACCGAGGAGCAGAAGGCGGTCCGCGGCGACAAGGTCTTCCTCGCCCCGCTCCACGGCACCCCGCGCGGCGGCGGCTCCTCCTGGCAGTCCCTCACCCGCGGCACCGGCACCATCGAGGCCGACTACCTCAACGGCGAGATCGCCCTCCTCGGCCGCCTCCACGGCGTACCGACCCCGCTCAACGACCTGCTCCAGCGCCTCGCCAACACCTTCGCCCGGGAGCGCCGGACAGCGGGCTCGATGCCGGTGGCCGAGCTGATGCGGCTGGCCGACGAAGTGGACCACTGAGAAGCACCATGATTGGGCCGGGATCCTGCACCAATGGGCGACTAGCGTCTGCGCCATGACCACCGCAGAACCCACCCGCGTCGACTTCTGGTTCGACCCGGCGTGCCCCTTCGCCTGGATCACCTCCCGCTGGCTGCTGGAGGTCGAGCGGACCCGTCCGCTCGACCTCCGCTTCCACGTGATGAGCCTCTACCTGCACAACCTCGGCAACGAACTCCCCGACTGGTACCGGGACCTGGTCGACCGCTCGATCGGCCCGGTGCGCGTCGCCGCGGCCGCCGCCGAACGGCACGGCGAGAAGATCCTTCGCGACCTGTACACCGCCATGGGCACCCGGATCCACGAGCGGAAGGCCGAGGACTTCGACGGTGTGATCGCCGAGTCCCTCGCCGAACTCGGACTCCCGGCGGACCTGGCCGCCGCCGCCCACGACCCGTCGTACAACGAGGCCGTACGCCGCAGCCACGACGCCGGCGTCGAGCCCGACTCGGGCGGCTATGTGGGGACGCCCACCCTTCACGTCGACGGGACGGTGTGGTTCGGGCCCGTGCTGCGAGCCGTCCCGCGCGGCGGCCGGTCGGCCGAACTCTTCGACAGCTTCCGGGTGTTGGCCACGGACCCCGACTTCTTCGAGCTCAAGCGGACCCGCACCGGCGGGCTGTCCTTCGACTAGCTCCTGTCGCCGCGCCACTCGCCGTCGCGCTGCGCCCAGCGGACCGTGGGTGCCACCGCCAGCCCCGCGGCCGCGAACAGGACGCCGAGCACCGCCCAGCCCGCCGAACCGTGCTGGATCGCGGTCACCGTGACCAGAGCGGGGCCGGCCATCATGCCCGCCGACATGCCCGCGCCGAACACGCCCTGGTACACGCCGTGGGCGCGGGAGTCGGCGAGCTCGTAGCCGAGCGTCCAGCCGCCCGCCGCGGACAGCACCTCGGCGAAGACCTGCACCACCGCGCCGACGCCCAGCGCGAGCACCGCCCACACCGGCGACAGGCCCGCCGACAGCGCGTACACCGCACAGGCCGCCGCGAGCAGCAGCCCCGAGAGGCCCATCGCCCGTACCGCGGAGGGGACTTGGGAGGCCCTGCGGGCCACCCTTACCTGGAGCAGGGCCACCAGCACACAGTTGAGGATCATCAGCAGGGCCGCCGTCCAGCGCGGCGCCTCGGTCCGCTCGACGATCCACAGCGGCAACCCGACCTCGCTCAGCGTGTACTGCGCGACCAGGATCGCGTTCAGCACGGTCACCGCGAGGAACGGCAGGTCGCGCACCGCCCGCCAGCGGTCGGCGGCCGGGGCACCGGGCGCATGGGCCGTCCGCTCCAGGGCGTGCGGTGCCAACGGCAGCCGGGGGAGCAGCAGGGCGGGTCCCGCGAACGAAAGGGCGTTGACCACGATCACCGTCATATAGGCGCCACGGGTGTCGAGTTGGAGCGCGATCGCACCGAACAGGCCGCCCACGCCCATGAAGACGTTGGTCACCATCCGCAGATAGGCCCGCGCCTCCACCCGGGTCGCCGCGGGCAGCACATCGGCGTAGATCGCGCCCTGCACCCCGCGACTGGCCATCTGCAGACCCGTCGCGCAGACCACCGCGACAAGGAACCCGAGGTACGACTGCACCAGGACGTACGCGGCCGTCGCCACGCCCGTCCCCGCCCACAGCCACGCCCCCACCTGACGGGCACCCCACCGGTCCGCGGCCCGCCCCGCGGGCACACCGGCCGCGACCCCGACCAGGCCCGCGCCCGTCATCCCGAGGCCCACCGAGGTCGCGTCGAGGCCGACGATGCGGGTGAAGTAGAGGACGCCGAGCGGGAAGTAGAGGCCGTTGCCGAGGGAGTTGACGGCGGTGAGCAGGGCGGCGCGGCGCAGGGTCGGGTCGGTGGGGAGCCGCGAGGGACGCAGCTCCTGGCCCGCGGAGGCGGGCACGGCGGCGGGTGTCGTGGTCATGCGGACATCCCACCCGGCGGCCGGCCCGCGCCGACAATGATTTAGCGTGGCACTAAATGATTGAGTTCCGCTTCGAGGTCGGTGACCTCGCCACCACCTCCTTCGCGTACTCCCCGCTCCAGGAGACGGTGTTCTCGCTGCGCTGTCTGCACGACCCGGCCCGCTACCCGCACCACCGGCCGTGGCTGCGCCGGATGCGCCCCCGCCTCGAAGCCCTCGACCACGAACTCCTCACCGCCCTCACCACCCCCTGGCTGTGGGTGCCGGACTTCCTCACCCCGCGCCCCGACCGGGCCCGCCCCGCCTTCGCGGACGAGCTGGACCGGGTCCGCCGTACGCCCCTTGACGTCCTGGAGGCCGACTTCCGTGCCGCCTACCGGACCGGGGACGCGCTGCCGCCGGTCGTCGCCCGGGGGCTCGCCGAACCGGAGGCCTTCCTCGCCCGGGTCGCCGACGCACTCGCCGCCTACTGGCACAGCTGCCTGGTCAGCGACTGGTGGCCCCGCGTGCAGAGCATCCTGGAGGCCGACCTCGCCCACTACGGACGGGTGCTGGCGGAGCAGGGGGCCGGCGCGATGTTCGAGGACCTCGACCGGCGGCTCTCCTGGACCGACGGCCGACTGAGGCTGTCCACACAGGACTTCATGCAGCAGGCGCCCTGGGGCGACACCAGCATCGCTGGACGCGGCCTCGTCCTGCTGCCGACGATGTTCGCCCGCGGCGCCCAGCCCCTGATCGACCCCGACCGCCCGCCGACGCTCGTCTATCCGGCCCGCGGCCGCGCCACCCTCTCCGAGGAACCGCCCCCGGTCACCGACGACGCCCTGGCCCGTCTGCTGGGCCGCCCCAGGGCCGGACTCCTGCTGCTCCTGGCGGAACCGGCCTCGACGACAGAACTGGCCCACCGCCTGAACGTCACCCCGGGCGCGGTGAGCCAGCACCTGGCGGTGCTCTACGACGCGGGCCTGCTCAGCAGGACGCGCCAGGGGAGAGTCGTACGGTATGCGCGTACCGCATTGGGGGACGAGCTGTGCCGCTGAAGGGGCAGTGGCCAAGCGCCCCTTCAGGGGCGCGGGGAACTGCGCGACCAGCCACGACGGCGCCGCAGACGACAGACGGCCCCTCGCGGCCAGCGGAGCGGCTACGCGCCGACGACCGCCAGTGTCGGCACCCGCGCCTCGTCGTACCGCTCCAACAACACCCGCGCCACCTCCGGCGACGGCCCCAGCACATCGGCAAGCACATCCGCCTCGACCGCGCCCCGCGCGATCCGGTCCGGCAGGAAGCCGGGAGCGAGGACATACGGCGCGACGGCCACCCGGGAACACCCCGACTCCCTGAGTTCCCGCACCGCGTCCTGCGTGCGGGGCAACGCCGCGGAGGCGAACGCAGGCCGCACGGCACACCAACCGGTGCGCCGCCACTCCCGCGCGATTTCTGCGATCACTGCGATCGCCTCCGGGTCCGTGGACCCCGCCGAGGCCAGCACGACCCCGGTCGAGGACTTGTCGGCCGGCGTCAACCCGGCCTCGTACAGCCGCCGTTCCAGCGCCGACAGGAGCAGCGGGGACGGGCCCAGCACCTCCGCCTGACGGATCCGCAGCTGCGGCGGCGCGTCCCGCAGGACCGCCGGGATGTCCGCCTTCGCGTGGAACGCGCGCGTCAGCAGCAGCGGCAGGGCGACCACCTCACGGACGCCCTCCGCAGCGAGCGACTCCAACACCCCCTGGACGGAGGGGATGTTGAAGTCCAGGAAGCCGGTCTCCACCCGTACCCCGGGGCGCATGGAGCGCACCCGGCGGACGAGGGCGTGCACCGTCGCGGCGTGCCGGGGGTCACGGCTGCCGTGGGCGATGACCAAAAGGACGGGGCGGACCGGCTTGTTGTGCATGCGAACCTCAGCTCTTCACCAGCAGACCGCGACTGCGCAGCACCCGCCGCTCCAGGGGGCTGAAGACCAGCAGGTCGACGGCGATACCGACGAACAGGATCAGGAAGATGGCCTCGAAGATCATCGGCATGGAGCTGGCATTGCGGCCGTTCTCCAGCAGCGCGCCGAGACCGATGCCCAGATCGGGTGAGGAGGCGATGATCTCCGCCGCCATCAACGAGCGCCAGGAGAACGCCCAGCCCTGCTTCAGACCGGCCAGGTAACCGGGCAGCGAGGCCGGCAGGACGATGTGCCAGGCACCCTTCCACCCGGTCGCGCCCATCGTGCGTCCCGCCCGCAGGAACAGCGGCGGCACCTGGTCGATGCCGGAGACCAGACCGTTGGCGATGGACGGGACCGCGCCGAGCAGGATCACCGCGTACATCATCGAGTTGTTCAGGCCCAGCCACAGGACCGCCGGCGGCACCCACGCCACCGACGGCAGCGACTGGAGGCCCGACAGGACCGGTCCGATCGCCGCGCGCACGAACTTCACCCGGGCCACGATCAGACCCAGCGGGGTGCCGATCGCCAGCGCCAGCAGGAAGCCGAACAGACCGCGCTCCACGCTGGTCCAGATGTAACCGAGGAGCTTGCCCTCCAGCCAGGCGTCCTTGAACTCGGCGGCCACATCGCCGGGAGAGGGCAGCTTGGTCGGGTCGGTGACGATGTCGAGGGTGATCAGCGCCTGCCAGATCACCAGGACCACGGCGGTCGCGACGAGCGGCGGAAAGATCTTCTCGCGGAAGGTCTGCCGGAACGTCGGCCGGCCCGTGACCTGGGTGTCCAGCGCGTCGAGGCCCGCCTCTACGCTCCCGGTCTCCTGGACCGGTGTCGTGTCAGTGCTGGCCATGACGGCGGATCTCCCCACGCAGTACATCGGTGATCTCAAGGGACAGTTCGGCCACGGGCGCGTCCTCGATACGGCGCGGCTGCGGGATGCCGACCGTCCACTCGCGCGCGATCCGGCCAGGGCGCGAGGACAGCAGGATCACGCGCTGAGCGAGCCGCACCGCCTCACGCACGTTGTGCGTCACGAACAGGACGGAGACCCCGGTCTCCTGCCAGATACGGGTGAGCTCGTCGTGCAGCACGTCCCGCGTGATGGCGTCGAGCGCCGAGAACGGCTCGTCCATCAGCAGCAGGCTGCTCTCCTGGCCGAGGGCCCGGGCCAGCGCCGCGCGCTGGCGCATACCGCCCGACAGCTCGTGCACCCGCTTGCCGTACGCGCCCTGCAGCCGCACGAGTTCGAGCAGCGACTCGGCCTTCTCGCGCCGCTCGTTCTTCGGAACTCCCCTGAGCTTGAGGGCGAGTTCGATGTTCTTGCCCGCCGTCAGCCACGGCAGCAGAGCGTGTTCCTGGAACATCAGGGCAGGACGCCCGTCCGTCTTGATGCTGCCCGCGCTCGGGTCGTCGAGACCCGCGACCAGGTTGAGCAGCGTGGACTTGCCACAGCCCGAGGCCCCCAGGAGGGTGACGAACTCGCCCGGTGCGACATCGAGGGTGATGTCGTCGAGGACGAGCTGCTGCCCGGCGGGACCGGCGAAGGACTTCGAGACATGCTCGATCCGGGCGGCGTACTCGACTGACTCGGCCTGCTCGGCCTTGGCAACCGCGGTGGCCATGGTCGTCACCTCCTGGGGACTTAGGGGGTCAGGACTTACTTGACGCCGAGACCGGCGTCGTCGACCGTGCTCTCACCCGCGGCCTTGAGGACCTTGTTCAAAAGCGTGAGGTCGTAGATGCCGTCCAGCAGCGGGTCCTCCAGGAGACCGGCCTTCACCGCGTGCTCCGCCTCGGTGTTGAGGGTGGCGGCCAGCGGGTCGTTGGTGAACTGGATGGACTTCCACGCCGGGTCCAGGACGTCCGCCGGGAGCGCCTTGCCCGAGTCGGCCTCCAGCTGCTTGTTCGCCGCGGCCTTGGCCTCGTCCGGGTTGGCGTTGATCCACTTGTTGGACTCGACCGAGGCCTTCAGGACCGCCTCGACGGCCTTCGGGTGCGCCTTGAGGAACTTCTGCGACACGATGATGTTCGTGATCACGAACTTCTTGTCCGGCCACAGGTCCGCCTCGTCGAGCAGCACCTTGCCGCCCTCGGCGACCAGCTTCGACGCGGTCGGCTCCGGCACCCAGGCGCCGTCGATGGAACCGGACTTGTAGGCGTCCGGGGTGACCTTGTTGTCGGTACGGACCACCGACACGTCGCCCTTGCCGCTCTCGGCGTCGACCTTCCAGCCCTGCTCCGAGATCCAGTTGAGGAACGCCACGTCCTGCGTGTTGCCCAGCTGCGGGGTGGCGATCTTCTTGCCCTTGACGTCCTTGACGGACTTGATCTTCTCCGGGTTGACGACGAGCTTCACACCGCCGGACGCCGAACCGCCGATGATGCGCAGGTTGGTGCCCTTGGACTTGGTGTAGCCGTTGATCGCCGGGGAGGGGCCGATCCAGCCGATGTCGATGGATCCGGAGTTGAGCGCCTCGATCTCGGAGGGACCGGCGTTGAAGGTCGCGTACGACGCCTTGGTGGCGCCGAGTTCCTTCTGGAAGAAGCCCTTGTTCGCGCCGACCAGCGCGGTGGCGTGGGTCAGGTTCCCGAAGTAGCCGATCTTGACGGAGTCGAGACCGTCGATCTTCTTCGCCCCCGCGGCGACCTTGGCGGTGTCGTCGTCCTTGGCGTCGGAGCCGTAGCCGCAGGCGGCGAGGGTGAGAAGGGGGAGCGCGGCTATGACCGCGAAGGTGCGGCGAAGAGCGGATTTTGCAGGCACGGGAGGTGTTCCTCTCGGAGGCCCGGCGGTCACGGTCTCTCAGGTCGTGGCCGGGAGGTCGGCAGGTCTTCGTCTCGTCCGGGACGTCGGGTGGGGGGACGGGGCGCGCAAGCGGTGCGCGTACGTCAGCGCACACATCGCGCCACTCCGCCCTGCCCGCTGCCGAGCGCACCGCTGCCGACGCGGCCGCCCTCCTTCGCGAACGTGGAGTAGATGTCGGGAGAGTTCATGTCAGAAGTCCCACCCGTCGTCCTCGGAGGCGTCCTTGACGGGCTCCGGGGACGCGAACGACTCGCCGACCATGCCCGCGGTGAGCGTGGTGCCGTCGTTGGGGTCGATCAGGATGAACGAACCGGTACGCCGGGAGTCCGAGTAGGAGTCCACCGGCAGCGGCTCCGCGGTGCGGATCTTCACCCGGCCGATGTCGTTGGCGACGAGCTGTCCCGGGTGCGGGTGCAGGGACAGGTCGTCGAGCGTGAGACGGGACGGGATGTCCTTGACGATCGCCTTCACCGTGCGGGTGCCGTGCTTGAGCAGCACCCGGTGACCGACGGTCAGCGGCGCGTCGGCCACATGGCAGACGGTCGCCTCGATGTCCTGGGTGGTCGGCGGGGCGTCCTTGCTGGGCACGATCAGGTCGCCGCGCGAGATGTCGATGTCGTCCTCCAGGAGGACCGTCACCGACTGGGTCGTCCAGGCGATGGAGACCGGCTCGCCGAGCAGGTCGATGCCGGAGATCTTCGAGCTGCGGCCCGAGGGCAGCACGGTCACCGACTCGCCGACCCGGAACGAACCGGCGGCGATCTGACCGGCGTAACCGCGGTAGTCGGGGTGCTCGGCGGTCTGCGGACGGATCACGAACTGCACGGGCAGCCGCGCGTGGCAGTGGCTGAGGTCGTGGATGACCGGGACCGTCTCCAGGTGCTCCAGGACGGTGGGGCCGCCGTACCAGTCCATGTTCGCGGACGGCTCCACCACGTTGTCACCGGCGAGCGCCGAGATCGGGATCGCGGTGACCTCCGGGACGCCTAGTTCGAGCGCGTACGCCGTGAACTCCTCGGCGATCGCGGCGAACACGGACTCCTGGTAGTCGACCAGGTCCATCTTGTTCACGGCGAGGACCACGTGCGGCACCCGCAGCAGCGCCGCGAGGGCGGCGTGCCGGCGGGTCTGCTCGACGACACCGTTGCGGGCGTCGATCAGGATCACCGTCAGCTCGGCCGTGGAGGCGCCCGTCACCATGTTGCGGGTGTACTGCACGTGCCCCGGGGTGTCCGCGAGGATGAACCGGCGCTTGGCGGTGGCGAAGTAGCGGTACGCCACGTCGATCGTGATGCCCTGCTCGCGCTCGGCCCGCAGACCGTCGGTGAGCAGTGCGAGGTCGGGACCTTCCTGCCCGCGCGCGGTCGAGGCGCGCTCCACGGCCTCCAGCTGGTCGGTGAGGACCGACTTGGAGTCGTGCAGCAGCCGGCCCACCAGCGTGGACTTGCCGTCGTCGACGGAGCCGGCGGTGGCGAACCGCAGGAGCGTGGTCTCGGAGAGTTCCGTGGTCGTGCTCATGCTTAGAAGTACCCCTCGCGCTTACGGTCTTCCATCGCGGCCTCGGACATCTTGTCGTCGGCGCGGGTCGCGCCCCGCTCGGTGAGCCGGGAGGCGGCGATCTCGACGATGACGTCGTCCAGCGTCACCGCGTCCGAGTCGACCGCGCCGGTGCAGGACATGTCGCCGACGGTCCGGTAGCGCACCAGGCGCTTCTCGACCGTCTCGCCGTCCTTGGGGCCGCCCCACTCGCCGGGAGTCAGCCACATGCCGGAGCGGGAGAACACCTCGCGCTCGTGCGCGAAGTAGATCTCCGGCAGCTCGATGCCCTCGCGGGCGATGTACTGCCAGACGTCCAGCTCGGTCCAGTTGGACAGCGGGAAGACGCGGACGTGCTCGCCGGGGGCGTGCCGGCCGTTGTAGAGGTTCCACAGCTCGGGGCGCTGGCGGCGCGGGTCCCACTGGGAGAACTCGTCGCGCAGGGAGAACACCCGCTCCTTGGCGCGGGCCTTCTCCTCGTCGCGCCGGCCACCGCCGAAGACGGCGTCGAACTTCTCCGCCTGGATCTTCTCGGTCAGCGGGAGGGTCTGGAGCGGGTTGCGGGTCCCGTCCGGGCGCTCCTTGAGGACACCGCGGTCGATGTAGTCCTGCACGGAGGCGACATGCAGCCGCAGACCGTGCCGCTCGACGGTGCGGTCGCGGTACTCCAGGACCTCGGGGAAGTTGTGCCCGGTGTCGACGTGCAGCAGCGAGAAGGGGATCGCCGCGGGGGCGAACGCCTTCAGTGCCAGGTGCAGCATGACGATGGAGTCCTTGCCGCCGGAGAACAGGATCACCGGCCGCTCGAACTCACCCGCCACCTCGCGGAAGATGTGCACGGCCTCGGACTCGAGGGCGTCCAGGTGGGAGAGGGCGTACGGAGCGTCCGTACCCTCCGCCACCGCCGCAACGGTCGTCGTCATGCCAGTCCCCTCTCGGTGAGCAGCGCGTGCACAGCCGCCGCGGACTCCTGGACGGTCTGGTCCTGCGACTCGATCCGCAGGTCGGGCGAGTCGGGCTCCTCGTACGGGTCGTCGACGCCGGTCAGCCCGGTCAGCTCGCCCGCGGCCTGCTTGGCGTACAGACCCTTCACATCGCGTACGGAGCACACCTCGACCGGAGTGGCCACGTGGATCTCCAGGTACGCCGCCCCGCTCTCCTGGTGGCGCTTGCGCACCGCGTCACGGCTGTCCGCGTAGGGCGCGATCACCGGGACGAGCGCCTTGACGCCGTTGCGGGCGAGCAGTTCGGCGAGGAAGCCGATGCGCTGCACGTTCGTGTGCCGGTCCTCGCGGCTGAAGCCGAGGCCCGCCGAGATGAACTCGCGGATCTCGTCGCCGTCGAGCACCTCGACGAGATGGCCCTCCTCGCGCAGCCGGCCCGCCAGCTCGTACGCGATGGTGGTCTTGCCGGCACTCGGCAGACCCGTGAGCCAGACGGTGGCTCCGGTCGTCACGTGCAACTCCTTCTCGGTGATGGTCATGCGTGCAGCCCGCACTCGGTCTTGCCGCGGCCCGCCCAGCGCCCGGCGCGCGCGTCCTCGCCCTCCAGGACCCGGCGGGTGCAGGGGGCGCAGCCGACGGAGGCGTAGCCGTCCATCAGCAGCGGGTTGGTGAGGACGCCGTGTTCGGCGACGTACGCGTCCACGTCGTCCTGGGTCCAGCGGGCGATCGGGGAGATCTTGACCTTCCGGCGCTTCTCGTCCCAGCCGACGACCGGGGTGTTCGCCCGGGTCGGGGACTCGTCGCGGCGCAGCCCGGTCGCCCAGGCCAGGTAGTCCTTCAGGCCCCGCTCCAGCGGCTCGACCTTGCGCATCCTGCAGCACAGGTCGGGGTCGCGGTCGTGCAGCTTCGGGCCGAACTCGGCGTCCTGCTCGGCGACCGTCCGCGTCGGCGACAGCGTGATGACGTTGACGTCCATCACGGCCTCGACCGCGTCGCGGGTGCCGATGGTCTCCTCGAAGTGGTAGCCGGTGTCGAGGAAGACGACGTCCACGCCCTTGCGGACCCGGGACGCCAGATGGGAGACGACCGCGTCCTCCATCGAGGAGGTCACGCAGAAGCGGGCCCCGAAGGTGTCGACGGCCCACTGGAGGATCTCCAGCGCGGAGGCGTCCTCCAGGTCGCGGCCCGCCTGCTCGGCGAGTGCCTTGAGATCGTCGGTGGTGCGCTCTTCCTGAATCGCGGTCATATCTGGTCTCCCCCTGCGTCGGAGTGCTGAAGGCCCCGGGCGAGCAGCCCGAGGAACTTCAACTGGAATGCGCGGTTGCACGCCGCGCATTCCCAGGCGCCGTGGGACTGCTCGCTCGGACGGAGGTCCTCGTCACCGCAGTAGGGGCAGTAGAAGGGGGCGGCCCGCTCGCTCATGACAGGGCCTCCTCGCTGGCACGCGAGGCCCAGGCGGCGAAGCGCTCGCCCTCCTCGCGCTCGGCCTGGAACCGCTTCAGGACCCGCTCGACGTAGTCGGGCAGCTCCTCGGAGGTGACCTTCAGACCACGCACCTTGCGGCCGAACCCGGCCTCCAGACCGAGGGCGCCGCCCAGGTGCACCTGGTAGCCCTCGACCTGCTCGCCCTGGTCGTTGAGCATGAGCTGGCCCTTGAGACCGATGTCCGCCACCTGGATACGGGCGCAGGCGTTCGGGCAGCCGTTGAGGTTGATGGTGAGCGGCTCGTCGAACTCCGGGATCCGGCGCTCCAGTTCGTCGATCAGCTGCGAGCCGCGCGCCTTGGTCTCGACGATGGCGAGCTTGCAGTACTCGATGCCGGTGCACGCCATGGTGCCGCGCCGGAACGGAGAGGGCTTGGCGGTGAGGTCGAGCGCCTCCAGGGCCTCGACCAGCGGCTGGACCTGCGCCTCCTCGACATCGAGGATGATCATCTTCTGCTCGACGGTGGTCCGTACCCGGCCCGAGCCGTGCGCCTCGGCGACCTCGGCGATCTTCGTCAGTGTGGTGCCGTCGACGCGGCCGACGCGCGGGGCGAAACCGACGTAGAACAGGCCGTCCTTCTGGCGGTGGACGCCGACGTGGTCGCGCCAGCGGCCGGAGGGCTCGGCGGGCGCGGGGCCGTCGACCAGCTTGCGCTCGAGGTAGTCGTCCTCCAGGACCTGGCGGAACTTCTCCGGGCCCCAGTCGGCGACGAGGAACTTCAGACGCGCGCGGGTGCGCAGGCGGCGGTAGCCCCAGTCGCGGAAGATGCCGACCACGCCGGCCCACACCTCGGGCACCTCGTCCAGCGGAACCCAGGCGCCGAGCCGGACGCCGAGCTTGGGGTTGGTGGACAGGCCGCCGCCGACCCACAGGTCGAAACCGGGGCCGTGCTCGGGGTGCTCGACGCCGACGAAGGCGATGTCGTTGATCTCGTGGACCACGTCGAGCAGCGGGGAGCCGGAGATCGCCGTCTTGAACTTGCGCGGCAGGTTGGAGAACTCCTTGCTGCCGATGTACCGCTCGTGGATCTCGTCGATGGCCCAGGAGCCGTCGATGATCTCGTCCTCGGCGATACCGGCGACCGGCGAGCCGATGACCACACGCGGGCAGTCGCCGCAGGCCTCGGTGGTCGACAGGCCGACCGCCTCGAGGCGGTTCCAGATCTCCGGGACGTCCTCGATGCGGATCCAGTGCAGCTGGATGTTCTGCCGGTCGGTGACGTCCGCGCTGCCGCGCGCGAACTCCTCGGAGATCTCGCCGATCACCCGCAGCTGCTGGGTGGTGAGGCGTCCGCCGTCGATCCGCACCCGCAGCATGAAGTACTTGTCGTCCAGCTCCTCCGGCTCCAGGATCGCGGTCTTGCCGCCGTCGATCCCGGGCTTGCGCTGGGTGTAGAGGCCCCACCAGCGCATCCGGCCGCGCAGGTCGTTGGGGTCGATCGAGTCGAAGCCCCGCTTGGAGTAGATCGTCTCAATGCGTGTCCGCACATTGAGACCGTCGTCGTCCTTCTTGAACTGCTCGTTGCCGTTCAGCGGGGTGTGGTGTCCCGCGGCCCACTGACCCTCACCGCGGTGACGGCTCACCTTGCGGCGGGGAGTCGTGGCAGCAGGGTTCTGCGGGGTGGCGGCCATGGTTATTCGTCCTTCGGGACAGGCGGGAAAGCGGCTCTGACCTGCGCGTACGGGCGCATACGTGTACGTGCGCAGCATTGCGCAGGGATGAGACCGATGCGGGAGATGTCGGGCGGCGCTGCGGCTCGCTAGCGCGCCGGACAGATGGCGCTGGACATGCGGCCGAGGTCGACGTGCCGCCGACTCACCAAGGCAATTCCAGTTCCAGACATGACGGAAGCGTGTCACGGCGATCTGGACACAGTCCAGCTTCGTCCATCATGCGGACACCCTGGTCCCGAAGAGTGAGACGAGGGTGGTCTCGATCACATACCGCGCGCGGAGTCTTGTCCGCGCAGGTCAGACCGGGTAGGCGCCCGGCCAGGGCCCCGGAGCGGCCACGTCGGGCTCCTCCTCGACCTTGGTGTCGAAGAGCTTGAAGCCCCGGCGCAGGTAGTTGTCCATGGCGTGCTCGCCGTCCAGGCTGCACGTATGCAGCCAGACCCGCTTCGTCGGCGCCAGCCCCGGCCAGCGGTCCGCGAGGTCCCAGGCGCGGGCGGCGCCGTACGACAGCAGGTGGCCGCCGATCCGGCGGCCCCGGAACGCCGGGATCAGCCCGAAGTAGACGATCTCCACGACCCCGTCGTCCTGCGGCTCCAGCTCCACGTACCCCGCGGGCGTGCCCCGGTCGTACGCCACCCATGTCTCCACGCCGGGCCGGCCCAGGTGCTCCTCCCACTGCCGGTACGTCCAGCCGAGCCGGTCGATCCAGCGGATGTCGCCGCCGACGGAGGCGTACAGGAAGCGGCTGAACTCGGGGGAGGGGACCTCGGAGCGCACGATCCTGACGTCACCGTCCGGCCCGGCGGCCGGGAGGACGTCGGTCGGGTCGGTCTGTTCCAGGGACCAGGTGGTCACGGGGATGTTGGCCATGTCTGCCAGGGAACCATCCGGCCCGATCATCTGTCGAACGGCTCCGTGATCCGCCCGGCGGGCCGTGGTCCTGCCCTAACCCAGCGCTCGGTCGACCGAGGCCAGCGGCATGGCGAACAGCATCCGGCCCGACTGGGACCAGACCTCACCGGTCGCCTCCCAGTAGGAGAGGGACTCCGACTCGGTGCTCCAGCACTGGCGGGTCTCGTCGGTGCCGCACCGGGTGGCCCGCGCGCCGGTCGCGCTCTGCCGCCACAGCGTCCCGTGGCCGCCGTCCGCGTCCGCGGCACGGCCCAGGTACCAGTTCGAGCCGTACGACAGCACGGCGCCGACACCGGCCGCCTTCGTCTCGTACGCCTCGTCGACCCGGGTGTACCCGGCGGGGTCGGTGGTCAGGAGGCCGGCACGGTCGGAGGCGGCGCTGAAGTCGTAGCGCCACAGCCGGACGTCCCGGTCGTCGTCCTTGGAGACCCACTCGCTCGCGACCAGGCTGTCGGGGGAGGTGCTGCGGTCCAGGGAGAGATAGCCGGGCTGCGCGGCGGCCTTCCCGCCGGCCAGGCTGTAGGTGCCGACCGCGGGCAGGACCCAGCGGCTGCCGTGTGCCGCCCAGCCGCCGTCCACGCGGCCGACGGCGGGGCTGTCCACCGTGGTGCGCTGGACGCGGTCCATGTCGTACACGTACAGCCCCTCGGCGGCGGTCACCAGCAGTTTGTCCTGGTACCAGACCATGCCGGAGACCCGCGAGTCGAGGGCGCGGTAGTCGCGGCCGCCGTCGACCGGGACCGTGAGCAGGACCCAGGAGTAGGTGGGCCGCTCCAGGTCGTTGGCGTCGATGAACGCCACCCGGGCCAGATCATGGGCGCCATGCGACCAGGCGGAGAGGATCACCCGGTTCTGACCCCACAGGCCGTCGTCGTCCGCGTCGCCCGACGTGGTGACCGCGCCGGCCCGCCAGGAACGGGTGTCGGCGGCGTCCCAGCAGTACGCGCGGGTGGCGGCCGGCTCGACGGGCAGCGCCTCGCGCTCGGTGGGAGCGCAGTCGGCGGCGGTGCGCAGCGTGTGGTCGGCGCTGTCGAGGACCGCGCCGACGCCGGTCGGTGTGCCCATCGAGGAGGAGAGCCGGTCGAGGCTGCGCTGCGGCTCCAGGTGCTCCCGCAGCCGCAGGACGTCCGTCTCGGCGGACGTGGCGAGCGGCTTCAGCGCCCCGGGATCGTCGGCGACCGTGGCCTGTGAGGCACTGATCATCGTGGCGGCGGCGGTGAGGGCGAGGGCGGTCCCGGCCAGGAAGGCGCGTGCCGCTCTGCCCCGCTTCTGCCTGCGGTGTCTGCCGCGCTGCATCATGTCGTCCTCCCGAGGCGAGCCAACTGCGCCTGGTGATCCGTACGTTGACGGAGGAGCAGGTGGGGTGGCCCGTACAGGGATGCTACGGCAGTCAGACCCTGCCGGGGACGAAGACCCTGCAAATATGCGAAAGATGCCGCCTGTTGGGTGCTTCAGGGCAGGTGTGCGGACAACCGCTTGCCGGTCACCGCGGGTGCCGTGGAGTGCGGCAGCAGGTCGTGCGGGTCCGCGGGGCGGAGAACCTCGACCTCCGCACCTTCGCAGAAACGATACGGCCGGTGTTCCAGAAGTCCCCCGAGATATCGGCGGATCCGGGACATCTCCGCACGCACCGTCACCCTGCGCTCCGGGTCGCCGAACATGTCCTCGGCCAGGCCCGCCGCGCTGCGACCGCCCCGGTGCACGGCCAGCAGATACAGCAACTCGGCGTGCCGAGGACTCAGTTCGTGGCTCCACGACCCGGCGATCCCGGACACCGTCACCGACCAGCGGCGCGGCTGCGACAGATCCAGGACGATACGGGCGGTGCCCGCCGGTACCGGCTCCGCCGCCGCCCGCACCAGCCAGCCCCCCGCGAGGGGCTCCACCGAGCACAGGCCCAGCGTCGGCAGCCACCGCCGGCCCGCCGTCAGCGACCTGGGCAGCCCGATCCGGTTCTGGTACGGCATCCCGGTCACCGCGGCCGTCCAGCCGTCCCCGTCCACCACCAGGGCCCGGCCGCCGAGCCGCGCCAGCACCGGCGCCCCCACCGCGCGCAGCTGCTCGAGGGAGGCCTGGTGCAGCTCCCGCAGCCGGGCCTCGGCGAGCTTGGCGACCGAGTCGACCCAGGCGAGGGTCGCCGGATGCATCGTGTCCAGCGGGCCGCTCACGTCCACCACACCGATCAGCCGGCCGTCCCGCGGGTCCGTGATCGGCGCCCCGGTGCAGGTCCAGGAGGTCTGCGAACGCACGAAGTGCTCGGAGGCGAAGACCTGCACCGGCCGGCGGGCCACCACCGGGGTGCCGATGCCGTTGGTGCCGATGACGCTCTCCCGCCAGTCCGCGCCGAGTTCGAAGCCGGTCCCGTCGGCCTTGCGCAGCACCGGGGAACTGCCCTCCCGCCACAGCACCCGGCCGTCCTCGTCGGCGACGACCATGATGTGGTGGGCGGCGTCCGCGACCGACACCAGCCCCTGCCGCAGCACCGGCAGGACGTGCCGCAGCGCCGAGGTCTCGCGCCGCCGCTGCACCTCCTCCCGGGACAGCAGCCCGGTCCGGAAGTCATGGTCGGGGTCGACCCCGCCGCGCAGCATCCGCCCCCAGGACTGCTCGATCACCGGACGGGGTGCGACCGGGGCCCGCTGCCCGGAGAGCGTGGCGGAGCGCACGTCGCTGAGCACCCGTGCCGCGCGCGCCGCGTCCACGGCGGCGAGCTGGGTGACGTCCGTCGGCGGGTGCGCCACGGGATCCTCCCGGTTGAAGGGCTGACGAGGGGCTGATGAAGGGCTGCGGACAACCGGTTCCTCGTCGCCTTTCGGCCACGTGGGCGAGGTCCGTCCTGACTGTCTGTCTCATAGTGCCGTTCGGCCCTCGCGGAGGGACACAGTCCGGCCACAGTCAGCAGCAAGTTGCAACCCCCTGCAACCCTGGTGGACGGCCAGGCCTTGTTTGAAACTTGAGCGACGCCGTCCCGAGCGGCGTTCGCGGCCTCGAACGGGCCAAGGCGGGGGTGGTGCCGTGTCGGCGCAGCACCACCCCCTACCTCCGGCGGTTGCGCGGTTCGCGTCCTGGGGTGCCTGGTGATGTGCGTTGGCGTCTGCGGGCCGGTTGGTGGCTGGTCGCGCAGTTCCCCGCGCCCCTGGGTTGGTCGGGCGCGGTTCATGATGGAAGTCAGCGGCGGACTGTGGGGCAGGGTGCCGAGCACCACCGCCTACCTCCGGCGGTTGCGTGATTCGCGTCCTGGGGTGCCTGGTGATGTGCGTTGGCGTCTGCGGGCCGGTTGGTGGCTGGTCGCGCCGTTCCCCGCGCCCCTGGGGTGGTCGGGCGCGGTTCATGATGGAAGTCAGCGGCGGACTGTGGGGCAGGGTGCCGAGCACCACCGCCTACCTCCGGCGGTTGCGTGGTTCGCGTCCTGAGGTGCCTGGTGATGTGCGTTGGCGTCTGCGGGCCGGTTGGTGGCTGGTCGCGCAGTTCCCCGCGCCCCTGGGTTGGTCGGGCGCGCTCCACGATGGAAGCCGGCGCAGGGTGCCTGGTCGCGCGGTTCCCCGCGCCCCTAGGTCGGTCGGGCGCGCTCCACGAGGGAAGCCAGCGGCAGACTGTGGGGCAGGGTGCCGAAGGCTGTGCCGCCGTCTCCGCCTAGGCGGGACGCGCAGAAGGCGTCGGCTACCTCCGGGGGTGCGAAACGGACCAGTAGGGAGCCCTGGAGGACGAGGGCGAGGCGTTCGGTGAGGCGTCGGGCTCGGGCCTCTACGCCCTCCAGGTCGGCCAGTTCCGTCAGGAGGTTCTTGATCGCGCCGTCCAGGCGGTGGTCGGCGCCGCGGGCCTTGCCGACCTCCTGGAGGTAGGCGTTGAGCGCCAGGGGCTCTCGTTGCAGGGCCCGCAGCACGTCCAGGGCCTGGATGTTGCCCGCGCCCTCCCAGATCGAGTTGAGCGGGGACTCGCGCACCAGCCGGGGCATGCCGGAGTCCTCGACGTAGCCGTTGCCGCCCAGGCACTCGGCGGCCTCCAGCGTCACCGGGGGGCAGCGCTTGGTCACCCAGTACTTGGCGGCCGGCACCGCGATCCGCAGGAAGGCCCGCTCCTGCTCGCCGCCGTCGTCGTAGGCCGCCGCGAGCCGCAGCGCGAGGGTGGTCGCCGCCTCGGACTCCAGGGCGAGATCGGCCAGCACGTTGCGCATCAGGGGCTTGTCGACGAGCTTGCCGCCGAAGGCCTCGCGGTAGGTGCAGTGGTGGACGGCCTGGGTGACGGCCTGCCGCATCAGACCCGCCGAACCGAGCACGCAGTCGAGCCGGGTCGCCGCGACCATCTCGATGATGGTCCGCACCCCCCGGTCCTCCTCGCCGACCCTGCGTGCCCAGGTGCCGTCGAACTCGACCTCGGCGGAGGCGTTGGAGCGGTTGCCGAGCTTGTCCTTGAGGCGCTGGATACGGAACGGGTTGCGGGTGCCGTCGTCCAGGACGCGCGGGACGAGGAAGCAGGTGAGGCCCTCGGGGGCCTGGGCGAGGACGAGGAACCCGTCCGACATGGGGGCCGAGCAGAACCACTTGTGGCCGGTCAGCTCGTAGGTGCCGTCCTCGGCCAGCGGGGTGGCCCGGGTGGTGCCCGCCCGTACGTCGCTGCCGCCCTGCTTCTCCGTCATCCCCATGCCGAACAGGGCGCCCGCCTTCTGGTGCGCGGGCCGCAGCTCACGGTCGTAGACCATCGAGGTCAGCCGGGGCTCCCACTCCTCGGCGAGGGCGGGGTCCGTGCGGAGGGCGGGGACGGCGGCGTGGGTCATCGACAGGGGGCAGAGGTTGCCGGCGTCGACCTGGGTCCAGATCAGGAACGCGGCGGCTCGGCGGACGTGGCCGGCGGGGCGGGTCCAGGCGGCGGTGAGACCGGCGGAGACGCCCTTGCCGAGGAGGCGGTGCCAGGCCGGGTGGAAATCGACCTCGTCGACGCGGTGGCCGTAGCGGTCGTGGGTCCTCAGACGGGGCGGGTTCTCGTTGGCCTGTGCGCCCCATTCCTGGACCTGGGCGGAACCGGAGGTCTTGCCGAAGGCGACCAGTTCGCTTCGGACGTCGTCCAGGTGTAGGGGGTCCACATGCCGTTCCACCGCCGCCACCAGGGCTTTGTCGGCTGTGTAGACGTCGTGGCCGATCAGGGGCGGGGGCTGGTTGGTCACCGTGTGCGTGCTGCCTGCCATGGGGGGGAACCTACCCGCCGCGGGCGCGTGAAGTCGTTCGGCGGGTGCGGGTCCGTCGTGGCCTCCTCGCGCTCACGCGGCGGCCGGACCGGGCGTCGCCCTCGGTGACCTAGCCGATGCCGCCGGCGCCGACTCAGGCGGTCCGGTCGAGCAGGCCCGCGAGGTCCGCGAGGACCGGATGGCGGACGACGTCCTTGAGGGTGATCGCCCGGTCCAGGGCGGTCGCCAGCTTCACGGCGGTCAGCGAGGTGCCGCCGCGGTCGAAGAAGTGGTCGTGACGGCCGATCCCGTCGGCCGGGATCCCGAGCACCTCGGCCCAGGCGGCGGCGAGCCGCAGTTCGACCGGCGTACGGGGCCCGTCCGTGCGTGTGTCGAGGTCCTCGGCGAGCGCGGTCAGCGTGCGCCGGTCGGTCTTGCCGTTGGCGGTCAACGGCAGCCGCCGGTGCCAGTGCACGACCGACGGGATCATGTGCGCGGGCAGCGAGCCGGCCAGCTTCTCGCGTACGACATCCGCGTCGACCGGCGCCGCCCCGGTGCAGAACGCGACCAGTCGCGTCCCCCGTACGACGACCACCGCCGCGTCAAGGACGCCGGGCACCCGCAACAGCGCGCTCTCGATCTCGCCGATCTCGACACGGAAGCCGCGGATCCTCACCCGGGTGTCCCGGCGGCCGAGGAACTCCAGCCTCCCGTCGGGCAGCCGGCGCCCGTGGTCACCGCTGCGGTACAGCCGCTCGCCGGGCCGGAACGGGTCCTCGGTGAACGCCGCCTCCGTGCGCTCGGGATCGTCGACGTATCCGCGGCCCACGCACACCCCGGAGAAGACGATCTCGCCGGGCGCGCCCAGCGGCACGGGCAGCAACCGCTCGTCGACGATGTAGATCCGCACGTTGGCGATGGGCCGCCCCAGAGGGACCCGCGCCCCGTCAGGCACCCGGTCCATGACCTCGTGGTGGGTGTCGCCCGAAGTCTCCGTCAGACCGTACGCGTTGACCAACGGGATCCCGGTGCGGGCCGCGAACCAGCGCTCCACCAGCTCCTTCCTCACCGCCTCCCCGGTCACCGACACCCGGCGCAGATGGGGCAGTTCACGTGGCCGGCGCTCCAACTCGGCCAGCACCGCCTCCAGATACGGGGGCACCACCTGGAGCACGTTGACCCGGCCGCGCTCGATGGTGTCCAGGAACCGCGGCACGTCCTGGATCGTGTCCTGCCCGATCAGCAGCGTCCGCCCGCCCACCAGCAGCGCGGCCAGCAGCTGCCACAGGGAGACGCCGAGGCACTGCGGCGCGGTCTGCGCGACCACCTGCCCGGGGCCGATGTCCAGGTCCTCCAGCTTGGCGAGGACGTGGTTGACGAAACCGGCGTGCTCGCACATCGCGCCTTTGGGCTCGCCCGTGGAGCCCGACGTGAAGCAGATGTACGCCAGTCGGTCCGCCGCGACGGGGACACCGAGGTCGGTCCCGGCGTGGTCCTCCTCGTAGGCGGCCGCCACGGAGTCCTTGGTGAGGACGAGGTCGTAGTCGGCGCGGGTGAGGATCGCCCTGACGCGTCCGGCCGGGAGGTGCGGCTCGATCGGCAGATACACACCGCCCGCCTTGAGGACGCCCAGGACGGCGGCCAGCCAGTCGAGGTTGCGTTCCATGATGACGCCGACGACACCCTCGGGCCGCAGTCCGTGCTCCAGCAGGGCCCGGCCGATGCGGTTCGCCCGGGAGTTGAGTTCGCCGTACGTCCACTGCCTGTCCCCTTCCACGGCGGCCACGGTGCCGGGGTGGGCCGCCGCCCGCTCCTCGAACAGTTCGTGGACCCGCCGGTCGGGCAGCGGGCGGCGCGGACCGGCGAGCTCCTCCAGCTGGAAGCGGAGTTCGGCCTCGGACAGCAGGCTGCGCCGTACCGGGGTGGTGAGGGCGCTCAGGTGGTAGCCGGTGATCCGGGCGGCGGCCTCGCGGTCCAGGACGTCGGTGCGGTAGCGCAGACGCAGCGTGCGGCCGGTGAGGGTGACGTGGAGGACGGTGTCGTCGCGGTCCGCGGAGAAGGTGGCGAGCACCCTGTCGTGTGCGGCCCGGACGGCCTGTGCGTCGACCGGCAGGCCGTCCGGCAGCCTGACCTCGTACACCGCGGTGCCGGGCCTCGGGTCGAGGGTCCATTGCGGGATCGTGTTCATGGCCGTACCCGCATCGACGTTCGGCACAGAGGGCTCCTCGGTGATGGGTGCAGTTCCCCGGGGGAGTGAGAAATGCGGTGCGACGCGTTCTGAAGGTGAGGGGAGTGGCCGCGGAAAAGGGCGTGTCACAGGCGACGCGGCTGAAAAAGGTCATGGTCAGTGACCTGTGAATTCCCCCGTGTCGTGTGCGCCCGAGTGATCCTCGGCAGACGCAACGAATGCAGTCAGGATTGTTTCGACTGATTCATGAACACTTCAAGACATTTTCGGTCATTGACCTGTTTCTGAACCCCGGGAATTTCCGGACCGGGGTGTTCACATAAGTGACCGAACATTCACGCCAACGCGGACATGACAGGAAAATGGTTCGAATCGCCTACCTGCCCGCACACGCCCGGCGCCCACCCGGGGGATGAGTGCAGCCTCCCGCGACGGATACCTTTAGGGCGTGCAGCCAGCAAGTGAATCCCCCCAGCGGCCCCCCTCCGGCCGCCTCCACCGGGCGCGTGCCCTCTATCGGGACGTCTCCAAGCGCAGGACCGCCTGGCTGCTGCTCAAGGACACCGTCAACTCGTGCATGGAGTACCGCATCCTGGGCCTCGCGGCCGAGGCCGCGTTCTTCACGCTGCTGTCCGTGCCGCCGCTGCTGCTCAGCATGATCGGCCTGCTCGGCTACGTCGACGACTGGACCGGAACCGACAGCATCAGCAGCCTGGAGGCCAACCTCCTGGAGGCCTCGCGCACCGTCCTGTCCGACAAGGGCGTACGGCAGATCGCGCAGCCGATCCTCGACGACGTGATGAACGGCGGCCGCCCCGACGTCATCTCCATAGGCTTCCTCTTCGCCCTGTGGTCCGGCTCCCGCGCGGTCAACGTCTTCATCGACACCATCACCGTCATGTACGGCCTCGACGGCGTCCGGGGGATCGTCAAGACTCGACTGGTGGCGTTCCTGCTCTTCCTCGCGGCCCTGCTGATCGGCTCCATCGCGCTGCCGCTGATGGTCGCGGGCCCGGACGCGGTGGTGCGGATCGTGCCGTGGTCGGAGACCCTCGTGCAGATCCTGTACTGGCCGGTGGTGATGGTCCTGTCGATCGCCTTCCTGACCACGCTCTACCACGTGTCCGTCCCTGTGCGCTCTCCCTGGATCGAGGACGTGCCCGGCGCACTGGTCGCCCTCGCCATGTGGGTGCTCGGCAGCTTCCTGCTGCGCATCTACCTCACGAACACCATCGAGGGCGCGTCGATCTACGGCTCCCTCGCCGCCGCCGTCGCCGTGATGCTGTGGATCGGCGTCTCCGCCTTCGCCGTCCTCGTCGGCGCCGCGGTCAACGCCGCGATCGACCGCGTCTGGCCGGCCGCCGCGACGGCGGCGGCCCGCGCCGCGAACGAGCGGGTCCGCGAGGCACAGGTCGCCGAGTACGTCGCACGCGCCGCGGCCCACCACAAGATCGACCCGGAGGACCCCGACATGCCGTCGGAGTTCCCGGAGCGATGGTCGCGGTTCCTGCCGCCGGAGGACGTGACGGCGAGACTGCGGGCCCACGCGAAGAGCACGCACCCCCCGCACAAGGAGGACGGTTCGTAGAAGCCGCCGGGTTGCCGGGTGTGCCCGGGGGCCCGCGCGTGCGCTACCCCTTCCAGACCCCCGCCGCCGCAGCCTCCCGGACAAAGTCCCCGAAGTCCCGAGGCGCACGCCCCAGCACCTCCCGGACCCCGTCCGTGAGACGCGCGTTCCGCCCGTCGAGCAGTCCCTCGAACACCTCCACCAGGAACTCCGCCTCCTCCGGCGGCACCCCGAACCCCACCAGCGCCTCCCCGTAGTCCCGCGCCGGAACCGGGATGTACGCCAGATCCCTCCCGGTGGCCCCGGCGATCTCCGCGACCGCCTCCCGGAACGACAGCAACCGCGGCCCCGTCAGCTCCAGGGTCCGCCCCACATAGGCGTCCCCGGACGTCAACGCCACCGCGACCACGTCCGCGATGTCCCGCACATCGAGGAACGGCTCCGCGACCTCACCCGCCAGAAACGCCAGCTCCCCCCGGCGCAGCTCCGCCACCAGCGGCCCCTCACTGAAGTTCTGCGAGAACCACGACGCCCGTACGACCGTCCACCGCGCCCCCGACGACTTCAACGCCTCCTCCGTCGCCAGCGCCTGCGTCTCACCCCGCGCCGACAGCAGCACCAGCCGCCGTACGCCGAGGCCGACCGCCTCCCGGGCGAGTGCCCCGACACCCTCGGCCGCCGCGGGGGAGCCGACGTCGGAGGGGTACATCAGATACGCCGCGTCCGCGTCCCGCAGGGCCTCCGCCCAGGTCGTCGGGTTCTCCCAGTCGAAGCCCCGGGCCCGGGACGCGGCCCGCACCTCGAACCCCGCCGCCCCCACCGCCTGAGCCACCCGGCTGCCCGTACGACCCGAGGCCCCGGTCACCACCACTGTCTTCTTCACCGTGTTGTCTGCCATGCCTCAAGTCAACGGCCGCACGCCCCAACTCCCCATCGCTGAACGGCTCATTCCCATACGCGGCCGTCTAGGCTGGCCGCATGGACGCTCTCGCAGGCCTCTTGGAGGGTCCCCGCGCGCGGGGCGCCTTCATGATCCGAGCGTGTTTCGAACCCCCCTGGTGCATACGCATCGAGGACCGCGCCCCCCTCACCGTCATGCTCATGATCCGCGGCGAGGCGTGGATCACGCCGGACGCGGGCGAGCGGAGCGAGATGGGGGTCCCCCCGGCCGAAGGCTGGGGGAGGGTACGGCTGCGGGCCGGCGACCTCGCCATCGCCCGCGGCCCCGACCCGTACACCTGCGCCGACGACCCCGGCACGGAACCCCAGGCGGTGATCCTGCCGGGCGCCGAGTGCCACTACCCGGACGGGCGTGCCCTGAACGGCTCCATGGACCTGGGCGTGCGGACCTGGGGCGACCGGCTCGACGGGTCCGCCGTGATGCTGATCGGCACGTATCTGTGGCAGGGCGAGGTCAGCGCGCGACTGCTGGACGCGCTGCCGCCACTGCTCACCCTCACCTCCGACGTGTGGGACTGCCCGCTCACGCCGTTCCTCATGGACGAGATCGTGCGCGACGAGCCCGGCCAGGAGGTCGTCCTCGACCGGCTGCTCGACCTGCTGGTCATCGCGGCACTGCGGGCGTGGTTCTCCAGGCCCGAGGCGGCGGCACCGGCGTGGTACCGGGCGATGGCGGACCCCGTCGTCGGGCGGGTGCTGCGACTGGTCCAGGACGATCCGGCCCACCCGTGGACGGTGGCGTCGCTCGCGGCGAAGGCCGGGGTTTCCAGGGCCGCCCTCGCTCGGCGGTTCACGGAGCTGGTGGGGGAGCCGCCGATGACGTATCTGACCGGGTGGCGGCTGGCGTTGGCCGCGGATCGTCTTCGGGACAGCGACGCGACGCTCGACGCGATCGCCCGGCAGGTGGGGTACGGGAGTGCGTTCGCGCTGTCCAGTGCCTTCAAGCGGGTGTACGGGGTGAGTCCGCAGGAGCATCGGGGGAGGGTGGCGTAGGAGCGCTGCCGGGTGCGGGTTGTCCGTGGTTGCTCGCGCCCACGCGGCGCAGCCGCAGATCGATCAGTCCCGCGCCCCTGGGTGGGTGCCGCGTAGCCTGGTTGTTATGTACGCGGAGTGGGCCTCCCGGCTCGACGGTGCCGTCGTCTGGACCAATACCCCGTCCGGGTCCGGCCCGGGGCGCGTCCTGCCCGACGGGTGCATGGATCTGCTGTGGCACGAAGGGCGGCTGCTGGTCGCCGGGCCCGACACGCGTGCGTACGTCACGGAAGGCGCGCCGACCGCGTGGGCGGGGGTTCGGTTCCCGCCCGGTACCGCGCCCGGGCTGCTCGGCGTTCCCGCCCGGGAGTTGCTCGACCGGCGGGTGGAACTCGCCGACCTGTGGCCGGCCGCCGAGGTACGGCGGCTCACCGCGCGTGTGAACGCGGCCGCCGATCCGGCGAGCGGGCTCGAAGAAGTGGCGTTGCGTCGGGCGGCCGACGTCGGACCGGCCGATCCTCTGCTACGACATGTCGCGGACGCCCTCGACGCGGGCCGGCCGGTCGCGGCGACCGCCGACGAAATCGGGCTCGGCGCCCGCCAGTTGCACCGCAGATGCCTCGCCGCATTCGGATACGGCCCCAAGACCCTGGCCCGGGTGCTGCGCTTGCAACGGGCGCTCGGCCTGGCCCGGGGCGGGGTGCCGTACGCGGAGACGGCGGTGCGCGCCGGCTTCGCCGACCAGGCCCATCTGGCGCGGGATGTCAGGGAGTTGGCCGGTGTGCCGCTGACCGAGCTACTGGGCCGCGGGTAGCGGCGCGAACAGGTCGACGCCGTTGCCGTCCGGGTCGAGCAGGCTCGCGTACCGCTGGCCCCACACGGCGTCCCACGGCTTCAGCTCGCCGTGGTGACCGGCGTTCACCAGCTCCTCGTACACCGCATCCACCTCGGCGGGACTGTCGCACCGCAGGGCAAGGGCCGTGCGACCGCCGCCCGTCGGCGGCTGCCAGCTCGCGTGGAAGGACCGCACCACCTCCTCGGTGTCCAGCAACAGCCGCAGGCCGCCCGGCAGTTGTGCCTCGACATGCCCCTCCTGCTCGGCCCCCTCGGGGAACTCGAACCCCAGGCGGCGGTAGAAGGCGACGGAGGCGGCCATGTCGGAGACGATCAGGCCGATGGCATCGAATCGTGGAGTCATACGGCCACCGTAGGCAGAGCGGGAGCGGCCGGTCTTGAAGGAATCGGACGTGTCCTCTTCCTCGATGACGACGCCGCCGCCCGCCGTCAGTCGAAGCTGACCGGCCCCAGCGGGGTGTCCACCGTGAAGGAGAGCCCCACCGGCCCCTCGGTGACGGGGAGTTCGGTGTCGAGGGTCGCGAGCAGGGCGCGGATCTCGCCCGGGTCGGGGGCGGTCGCCGACAGTGCCAGCAGGGGAGTGGCGGGCAGACCGGAGGCCGACGGGTGGACCGCGGTGCCCCAGTCGATGAGGAACGGCACCAGACCGGAGGGGTGTTGGGTCTCGCCGTCCGTCAGCCGCCACTCCAGCAGAGTGCCGTCCGGTCTGCGACGGCTCATCGGATGCACCATGCCCGGGTCGTACCCCCGGGCCCGGGCGGTCGTGACCGCCGCGTCCAGGTCCGGCGGACTGATCGCCCAGGTCACCGTGCGGGGCGCCGCCAGCGTGTCGACGTCGAAGGGGCGCGGCCCCCGCGGCTCGGGCTGCTCCGGGTCCGGACCGATGATCTCCAGATAGCCCGTGCCGCCCAGCGACACCAGGTGGTTGCGGGTGCCGAAGCCGATGTGCACCCCGCCCGGAGCGGGCGCCACACCGGTACGCCGCGTGAAGTCGGCGACCGTCGCCGCCAGATCGGGAGTTGCGAGGACGAGGTGGTCAAGTCGTGCGGGAATGGTGTTCATCGTGCAGCCGAGGCTACGCAGAGCCGCCTCCGCGATGGAACACCCAGGCGGTGGCCGGTCGCCTCACGCGGAGGCCAGGATTGCGTCGGGCTGCCGGAGTTTTGGGCCCGGTCACTTCGGCGTGACCTCGGCGGGACCTGAACCACCCGCGGCATAGGGTCGCCGGCATGGCACCCCGACTCCTCGTCCACACCCGCACCACCGACTACCGGCACGACTCCATCCCGGCCGCCGTCGCCGCCGTACGCACCCTCGGCGCCTTCGAGGTCGACGCGAGCGAGGACCCGACGGCACTGGAGTCACCCCTGGAGCGGTACGCCGCCATCGTCTTCCTCTCCACCAGCGGCGAGATCCTCACCCCGACGGGCCGCGAACGCCTTGCCTCGTATGTCGAGTCGGGCGGCGGCTTCGTCGGCGTACACGCGGCGGCCTGCACCGAGTACGACTGGCCGTACTACGGCGAACTCCTGGGCGCCCGCTTCGACCGGCACCCCGAGTACCAGCCCGGCAAGGCCGTCATCGAGGACCGCGAGCACCCGGCCACCCGACACCTGCCCGCCGTATGGGACTTCACCGACGAGTGGTACGACTTCCGCACCAACCCCCGCGGCACGGTTCGGGTGTTGGCCCGCGCCGACGAGTCGTCGTACGACGGCGGCGGCATGGGTGCCGACCACCCGCTGGTCTGGTGCCGCGAGCAGGGGGCGGGGCGCGTCTTCTACACGGCGCTCGGCCACGCCGCCGAGGCGTACGAGGACCCGGACTTCCGGGCGCATCTGCTGGGCGGGATCAGGTGGGCGGCCCGGCTGGACGGTCCTGGTCCCGAGCCTGGTCAGCGGTCACAGAAAACCCTTTAGGCTGCTGCTGTGTCGCACGTGTGATCGGACCGATGCGACAGGGGATCAGGGGAGCAGGGGGACAGGTGAACAACGCGGCTGACGTGTTCCAGCCACTTCAGGTGGACGATCCGCCCGCGGTGGCCGGTTACCGTCTCGCCGCCCGGCTCGGCGCGGGTGGCATGGGTCGGGTCTATCTGTCGCACACGGCGGGCGGCCGACCGGTGGCGATCAAGGTGGTACGCCCGGAGCTGGCCGACGACCCGGACTTCCGGCGCCGTTTCGGCCGGGAGATCAAGGCGGCCCGCCGGGTCCGGGGCGCCTACACCGCCGAGCTCATCGACGCCGACGCGGACGCCCGTCCGCCCTGGCTGGCCACGCTCTACATCCCCGGACCCTCCCTCGCGGAAGCCGTCCACCGACGCGGCCCGCTGCCGGTACCGGCGGTGCTGTGGCTGATGGCGGGCGTGGCCGAGGCGCTCCAGGCCATCCACGGCGAGGGAATCGTCCACCGGGACCTGAAGCCCTCCAACGTGCTCCTGGCCGCCGACGGCCCCCGGGTCATCGACTTCGGCATCTCCCTGGCCGCCGACACCACGGCCTACACGGCCACCGGCGCGGCCGTCGGCACACCCCAGTTCATGGCCCCCGAGCAGGCGGTCGCGGGCGACATCACACCGGCGACGGATGTCTTCGCGCTGGGCCAGACGGCGGCGTTCGCGGCCCTGGGCGAGGCGCTGTACGGGGACGGTCCCTCGGCGACCATCCTCTACCGGATCGTCCACTCCGACCCCGACCTGTCCCGGCTGCCCGAGGCGCTCCGGCCGCTGATCGAGCGGTGCCTCGCCAAGGCCCCTCAGGACCGGGCCACCCTCGCCGAGGTCGTCGAGTGGTGTCGGCAGCGGCTCGGCCGGGACGCGGACGCGGGCGGTGGACCGGCGGTGTGGCAGGAGATCACGGGGCCCGAAGTGACCGTCCCGGCCCCGGTCCCCGACCCGACGCCGGTGCACACGATGCCGCTGATCGCCCCGGCGCGGGCGACGGTACCGGCGGTGCCGGAGCAGCGCCGGGGCCGTCGACGTCGTACGGCGCTGATCGCGGGCGGGGTTGTGGCCGCGGGCGCGTTGCTGGTGACGGGGCTGGTGTGGAACGTCGGGGGAGGGGCGGACGGTGACGAGGGGCGGGGTCCGACCACGTCTTCGACGCCGGATGCGACGGTGTCGGGGCGGGCGGCGGGGGCGTCGGCGTCGGCTGGGACGGACACGGAAGTCGAGGATGCGGCGGAAGAGACGTCGAGTTCCTCCTCAGCCTCGACGTCCGCTGGGCAGCCTCGCGCGATATCGGCGGACGTGCCCCAGATGCTGAACGAGAAGAACTCTCTGTACCTCCACGACGGCAAACGCCCGGCGACCCGTGAGGACCGCCAGGGTGACGTCCGCTTCACCTGCGAAGACGTCGGTTGTTCGCTGGCGAGCGACGACAGCTTGATCGTCCAGTACATCGCCGAGGAACCGGGTGCCACCTTGGGGGACTGCCGTTGGATCCTCGGTGGCGCCGAGGACGAGGGCGGCAAGACCTACCACGACTTTCCGCTGGCCGCCGCCTCCGCCGGCAGCGAGTTCTGTGTCAGGCACCCCTCCGGGGACATCGCGTTGCTCGTGGTCCAGGTGAAGAACACCGCGCTGTGGGACACACCCGGAATCAGCTCCCTGATGGCGGACGTGACGGTCTGGCGGGCAACCTAGGCCCCGTAAACCCCGCCGACCCGCCCTACCCCCGAGGCCGTCCCGTACTCGCCCGCTCCACCAACCGCGTCGACAACTCCGTCCGCGTCCCCTCCGGCCGCGTCCCCTCCATCATCCGCACCAGCAGCCGCGTGGCCGTCGCCGCCATTTCCGACAGCGGCTGGCGGACGGTGGTGAGGGCGGGGCTGGCCCAGCGGGCCTCCGGGAGGTCGTCGAAGCCGACGACGCTGATGTCGTCCGGGATGCTCAACCCCTGTTCCGCCAGGGCCTCGTAGACGCCGAGAGCCATCCGGTCCGAGCAGACGAAGACGGCGGTGGGCGGCTCGGGGAGGTCGAGGAGTTCCCGCATGCGTTCGCGGGCGACGGACTCGTCGAACCCGGCGTGGCGTACGTACTCCGGCCGCTGCCGCACCCCCGCCGACGCGAGCGCCGAACGGTAGCCCGCCACCCGGGCGGTGCTGCACATCTTGCGCCGGTTCCCGGCGATCACCGCGATCCGCTCATGGCCCAGCGCCAGCAGATGTTCGGTCGCGGCCATCCCGCCCTGCCAGTTGGCCGCGCCCACCGACACCACGCCCGCCGGCGGGTCCACCACGGGGTCGATCATCACGAACGGGATGCGGTGCTGCTCCAGCCACGCGTACTGGGAGGGCGTCAGCTCGGCCAGGTTGAACAACACCCCTGACGAACCACGGGCGATGAGCTTGTCCAGCCAGCCCCGCTCCGGCCGGCCGCACCGCTGGCGGGTCAGCCCGGCCGACACCACCACCTCCAAGCCCGCGTCGTGAGCGGCCTCCTCCACGCCGTGCAGCACCGCCCCCGACCAGGAGCTGTTGAGTGAGTGCACGACGAGGTCGACCAGCGCCGGCGGTTTCGCCGCGTCGAAGCGGGGTCTGCGGACATAGCCGAGCCGGTCCAGGGCCTCGGTGACGCGGCGGCGGGTCTCGGGTGCGACGTCCTCCCGGCCGTTGACGACTTTGGAGGCGGTGGGCACGGACACCCCCGCCTCCCGGGCCACGACTGCCAGCGTCGGCCCGGCCGCCACACTCGCACTCCCCGTACGGACCATCGGGAACCACCTCTCCGGCCCGCCCGAGGGCCATGGAAAGTTATCGACCAAGGCGGATAGTAAGCGCTTCCTATCCTAGGTTCGCCGGGGAAAGTCGGAAAGACGCCGAGAGCTGGCGGCAGGTCAGGCGAAATCCCGTGAAATCGGCGGTGAACGCCGCGTCGACGAGGTCCACGGCGTGGATGCCGGACATCGCTCCGGTGAAACGGAGCCTGGAACCGAACCGTGGTCGTCGGAGAGCTTGCCGAAGTCGAGGAGCCCGCCGACCGGGGTGCGTGTGCCGCCCCGGACTTACCAGAACTGCGCGTCCACGCCGTCGACCGTCACCCCGAGACCGATCGGCGCGCCCGCCTCCACGTCCACGGCGGCCACCTCGGGTCCTGTACACAGCACAGCGCAAACCGTGTACGGACGGTAGCGGACTGTATGCGATGTACCCCGAACAGCCTCCAGACGCCCTCGTGCGCCGGAATAGCGCGCCGTGATGTGGTGCTCTGTTGTTACCGGTGCACGAGTGCGGCGAGGAGGCTGGTGGGCGGATGACGGCAGCAGTCCAGAAGGATCCCGTGGTTAGCACGCCGTACGGAGCCGTGCGCGGCCGTCAGGAGAACGGGATCGCGGTGTTCCGGGGCATCCCCTACGCGGCACCCCCCTTCGGCCCCCGAAGGTTCCGGCCGCCGCTCCCGCCCGAGCCGTGGGAGGGGGTGCGGGACGCGGGGGCCTTCGGGCCCACGGCACCGAAGCCGCCGTACTCCGAAGCCTTCGCGCAGTACCTGTCCGACCCGGTCGTGCCCGGCGACGACTGTCTCAACCTCAACGTATGGACACCGGAGCCGGGCCGCGGGGCCCGGCTCCCGGTTCTGGTCTGGCTGCACGGCGGCGCCCTGACCAGAGGTTCTTCCGCCGTGCCGGTGTACGACGGGCATGGGTTCGCCCGTGACGGCGTCGTCTTCGTCTCGGTCAACTACCGGCTGGGGGTCGAGGGCTACGGTCTGTTCCCGGACGCCCCCGCCAACCCGGGCCTGCGCGACCAGCTCGCCGCGCTGGAGTGGGTGCACCGGTCGATCGAGGCCTTCGGTGGCGACCCGGCCCGCATCACCCTCGCGGGCCAGTCCGCGGGCGCCATCAGCACCGGCGCCCTGCTCGCCGCGCCGCAGGCCCAGGGTCTGGTGCGGCGCGCGATCCTGCAGAGCGGGCCGCCCGAGGCCGCCGACCGCGACAAGGTGCGGCGGATGGTGCGCCGGATGGCCGCACGGCTGAAGATTCCCGCCACCGCGGCCGCCTTCGCCGAGGTCGACCGCGACCTGCTGCTGCGCACCCAGGGCGAGGTCGGCCGGCTCAGCAGCCCGGTGCTCGGCGGCCCCGCCTTCGGCATCGTCGTCGACGGCGACCTCGTCCCGCGCGACCCCCTGGAGGCCCTGATCGAGGGCGACGCGGCCCGTGACGTCGACCTGATGGTCGGCTGGACCCGGGACGAGTACCGGCTCTGGCTGGTGCCCGGCGGCCTCCTGGAACGCGTTGACCGCCTCGGCGCCGTCGCCCTGGCCGGCGCCATGGCCCGCTGCCACGCCGGCCACGAGGTGCCGCGCGGCTACCGCGTCCTGCACCCCGACGCCGGCACCGCCGAGATCGTCGGCCAGATGGTCACCGACCACCTGCTGCGCCTCCCCCTGCACCGCCTGGCCGAGGCCCGCCCCGACGCCACGTACGTCTACGAGTTCGCCTGGCCCTCCAACCTCCCCGGCCTCGGCTCCTGCCACGCCCTGGAACTGGGCTTCGTCTTCGACACCGGCGACAGCCCCGAGTCGGCCAAGCTCGCCGGGGAAGGGGCGCCGCACGAGCTGGCCGAGGCGATGCACGGGGCGTGGGTGCGGTTCGTGGTCGACGGGGATCCGGGGTGGGAGGCGTGGGACGAGACGCACCCGGTGCGGATCTTCGGTGACGTCGGCGACGGTCGGACGGACTACGCGATCGACGACCGCCCGGTGTCGACAGCCGACGGTCGCCCGGATTTCGCATACAGTCCGCCGTACACGGCACACGGCCCCCGCGACACCGGTCTCGCCCTCTGGGCCGCCGCCGTCACGCCTCCGGAATCCACACCCGCATCGGCCCCTCCTGACGGTTCGCCCACGCGTAGTACGGAACTGCGGTCAGTGGTACGGCGTCTCCGCCTCCCCGGCGCAGTCCGTCGGCAGTGACGACACCGATCCCGCCCAGCAGCCCGGGGTCGTGCCGGACCGTGAGACGGGAGCCGTGGGGCAGGGTCAGGTCCTCGAAGGGAATGCCGGGACGTTGGTCCACGCCCTCCAGGCAGTGGACCAGGGGGCCGCGTTCGATGGCCACGCAGCCGCGTACGGCGTCCACGTACGGGTCGGGGCGGGTGAGCCGGGCGTCCAGTGCGAGGTCGAGGGTGAAGGTGTCGCCCGGCGACCAGCGACGACGCACCCGCAGCCAGCCGGGGCGGGTCTCGGCGGGCGGTTCGCCGTCGGGGGCCGTCGCCGTGAACTCCGTGCACCAGGACGGGAGCCGCAGCGACAGCGTCCAGTCGGCGTCCGGCGCCTCCTCGACGGTCACCGCGATCCGCCCGTCCCAGGGGTAGCCGGTCGCCACCCGGACCCGGCCGCCGCCGGCCTCGTACACGCCCGTCGCGTACTGATGGAGCTGCAGCCCCTCGGCGTCGCCGCTCGCCATGTAGTGGGGGAGTGAGGCGAGCAGCCGCATCACGTTCGGCGGGCAGCAGGCGCAGCGGAACCAGGGAGTGCGGCGGGCCGCCTTGTCCGGTTCGTACGCGCCCTCGTACCCCTCGCGGACCTGGAGCGGGTTGACGTACAGCCAGCTGTCGCCGTCTAGGCCGACACCGGCCAGGAAGCCGTTGTAGAGGGTGCGTTCGACGAGGTCGGAGTACTTCGCGTCACCGGTCAGCAGCGCCATGCGCCACGACCACTGGATCGACGCGATGGCGGCGCAGGTCTCCGCGTAGGCCCGGTCCGGCGGGAGCTCGTACGGCTCCCCGAAGGCCTCCCCCTCGTGACGGGCGCCGACGCCGCCCGTCAGATAGGTCTTGGTCCCCACCATCACGTCCCACAGTCGCTCGGCGACCGCATACAGTTCACGGTCGCCCGTCTCCGCGGCGAGGTCCGTCACACCCGCGAGCAGATACAGCTGCCGCACGGCGTGACCGGAGACCGTCGTGGCCTCGCGCACCGGTATGTGGTCCTGCCAATAGGCTCGGCCCAGATGGGGGTTGACGTCGGCGTCGAGGAGCCCGTGTCCGCGCCGGTCCACGAAGTGGCCGGCCAGCTCCAGCCAGCGCCGCTCCCCGGTCTCCCGGTACAGCTCCACCAGCGCGGTCTCGATCTCGGGGTGTCCGCACACGTTGTCGATCCGCCCGCCCGGGCCGAGGACCGAGTCGATGTGCGCGGCGAACCGCTCGGCGACGTCGAGGAGTTCACGGCGTCCCGTCGCCCGGTGATGGGCCACCGCGGCCTGCAGCAGATGGCCCGCGCAGTACAACTCGTGGCCCCAGCCCAGTTCCTGCCAGCGCCGGTCCGGGCGGGCGACCTGGTAGTACGTCTGCAGATAGCCGTCGGTGTCCTGTGCGGCGGCCAGGAGAGCCGTCAACTCGTCCACATGAGCGGCCAGTTCGGGATCACCGGGGCGGTCCGCGAGCTGCCAGGACGCCGCCTCCAGCCACTTGTGCACGTCCGAGTCCTGGAACGGGAAGTCGCCGGTGAAGGCGCCCTTGCCGTCGGCGGCGGCGCGGAGGTTGCCGAGGTTCCCGGCCGCCTCCAGCCGGGCGGGGCCCTGCGCAATGCTGACGTCGGCGTTGGTGGCGCGGCGGGCGGCCCAGAATCCGTCGGTGATGCGGGCGGCTGTCGCGGGACGGAGGGCGGTGTGCGCGCCCGGGGTGAGACGGATGGGGCCGGTGCTCATGCGGGAGGCTCCAGGATCGAGAGCGTTGCCAAGATCGTGAGCATAGGAAGCAACCGGTTCCGCGACAAGAGGCCCATGGCGCCCGTAGCCGCGCCGCCTCTTACTTCAGCGGCGCCACCGAGTCCCGTACCACCACATGCGTGCCCAGCAGCAGATGCTCGTCCGGGGTGTTCGGTTCGCGCCCCAGCGCGGTCCGCACGGCGAGCCTGCCCAGCTCCTCGTAGGGAACATGCACGGTCGTCAGCGCCGGATGCAGATCCCGGGCGAACGGGATGTCGTCGTACCCGGCCAGCGACACATCGCGCGGCACACTGAGGCCCGCCTCGTGCAGCGCGGTGAGCGCGCCCGCCGCGACCATGTCGGTGGCGGCGACCACGGCCGTGAAGTCCAGCTTCCGCTCCAGCGCCTCGCGCATCAGCCGGTGGCCTGAGTCGCGGGTGAAGTCGCCGTGCCGCACCAGTTCCCCGGCGGGCTCGACACCGCGCGCCCGGTGGGCGGCGAGGTAGCCGCGCTCGCGCCCCTGTGCCGTGCTGTGGTCGGACTTGCCGCCGAGGAACAGCACCCGCTGGTGGCCCTGGGCGAGGACGTGCGAGACCAGGGCGTAGGCGCCGCCCTCGTTGTCGTACTCGATGACCGTGACCGGTGCCCCGGGCCCCAGCGGCGGGCGCCCGCACAGTACGAGGCGTGAGCCGGCCGAGGCGAGCGAGTCGGCCATGCGGCGGGTGCGTTCGCGGTACTCGGCGGTGTCGGCGCCGCCGCCGACGAGGATCACGGCGGCCGCCCGCTGCGCGCGCATCATCTCCACGAACTCCCGCTCGTGCCGCGCGTCGCCCTCCGTGCTGCACACCAGGCACAGATGGCCCAGCCGCATCGCCTCACGCTCCACGCCGTGCGCCATCAGCGCGAACGACGGGCCGGTGATGTCCTCGAGCACGAACGCCAGGGTGGGCGTGCCGACGCCCGCGATCGCCTTGGCGCGCGCGTCGGCGACGTAGTCCATCTCGCGGACCGCCCGCATCACGCGCGTACGGGTCGCCGCGCTCACCGGATAGTCCCCGCCCAGCACCCGGGACACGGTCGACGCGGACACCCCCGCGCGCGCCGCCACGTCCCTGATGGTGCTGCGGCTCGCGTCCTCGCTCTTCCTGGTCATCCCTGCCTCGTCCCTGTCCCGGGGCTTGTCGGCCCACCCCTCGGGAACTGCGGCAACATGGATGGAAACCGGTTCCCGACCCGGAGGCTAGCAGCGGGGAGGGCCGGGACGGAGGGGATGCGGCAGGAACCGCGGCGGCCGTGCGCTCAGCCGGTGGCGGCGCCGAACCAGCGGGGCAGCCGGTCGAGCAGCTCCTCCTGGTCCTCACCGACCCACGCCACATGGCCGTCCGGCCGCAACAGCACGGCGGGCACGTCCAGTTCCTCGCTGCTGTCGACGACGTGGTCGACCCGGTCCGCCCAGCCCGCGAGCGAGAGCCGGCCGCCGGTCTGGTCGAGCAGCAGCCCGCGGCCGCTGTGCATCAGCTCGTACAGACGCCCCTGCTTCAGCTTCACGTCGCGCAGCCGCCGGCCGAGCAGCTCGTGGCCCTCGCCGACGTCGTAGCGGATGTCGAGCGCGGTGACCTTCTCGATCAGGTGCCGGGTGACGCCCTCGAAGTCCATCAGCTCCGCCATCAGCCGCCGCACCGCCTGGGCGGTCGGGTCGGTGGAGATCAGCAGGCTCTGCACGCGGGTGTTGTCCAGCACGGCGGCGGCCACCGGGCGCCGTTCGCTCTCGTAACTGTCCAGCAGTCCCTCGGGAGCCCGCCCTGTGACCTCGGCGGCCAGCTTCCAGCCGAGGTTGAACGCGTCCTGGATACCGAGGTTGAGCCCCTGTCCGCCCAGCGGCGGGTGGACGTGCGCCGCGTCGCCGGCCAGCAGCACCCGGCCGACCCGGTAGTGCTCGGCCAGCCGGGTGGCGTCACCGAACCGGGAGAGCCAACGCGGCGAGTGCACCCCGAAGTCGGTGCCCGAATAGGCCCGCAACTGCCGCTTGAACTCCTCCAGGGTCGGCGGGACCGAACGGTCCTCGGTCACCCCTTCGGCGGGCACGACGACGCGGTAGCGCCCCTCACCGACGGGTCCGAGGCCGAACCGCTTCTCGGTCTGCCGGATCTCCGTCACGACGGCGGTGATCGTCTCCTGGGTCTCCGTCACCTCCATCTCGCCCAACAGCGTCTCGGTCTGGGCGGGTTGACCGGGGAAGCCGATCCCGAGCAGTTTGCGTACCGTGCTGCGCCCGCCGTCGCAGCCGACGAGATAGCGCGAGCGCAGCCGTGTGCCGTCGGCGAGTTCGACGCTCACCCCGTCCTCGTCCTGGCTCACCCCCACCACCTCGCACCCGCGCCGGATCTCGGCGCCGAGCTCGGTGGCGTGCTCGGCGAGCAGACGATCCGTGACGGGCTGCGGGATGCCGAGGATGTAGCCGTGGGCGGTGTCCAGCTCGGGCACCGGCTTGTCGATGGCGGCGAAGTAGCCACCGCTGACGGGGTATTGCCGGCCGTGGGCGAGGAACGTCTCCAGCAGACCGCGCTGGTCCATCACCTCGATGCTGCGTACGTGGAGGCCGAGCGAGCGGACGTACGCGGCGGGCTCGGCGTCCTTCTCCAGCACGAGCACCCGCACGCCGTGCAGCCGCAGCTCCCCGGCGAGCATCGCGCCGGTCGGTCCGCCACCGGCGATGATCACGTCGATCATGAGACTCCCATAAGCGCATGTAGTGCGCGAATCGCAGATTTCAGCCGCTTCTGGCTTCGACCGGAGATTCTGCGGTACGAGGGGGGTCTTGCCGCAAGGCCCCCAGTGCGCTATAGGTTGATAGTGGCAAGGAGAAGCTGACTCCTTGCCTTTCCTTTTGTCGCCCGTCGTCGCGCTACGCCTGTGCCAGCGTCCCCGCGATCGACGTGATCGCCCGCGGCCCCACCCGGCAGCACCCGCCGATCAGCCGGGCCCCGGACTCCCGCCAGGCGCGCACCTGGCCGGGGGCGAAGGAGGAGCGGCCGGTCCAGGCGCGGGCCTCGGCGTCCCAGGCCTCGCCGCTGTTGGGATAGACGACGACCGGCTTGCCGGTGACCCGCGCGGCGATCTCGACGGCGGCGTCCACGTCCTCGGGCGCGCAGCAGTTCACGCCGACCGCGATCACCTCGTCCGCGTCGGCGGCCAGGGCGAAGGCCTCCTCCAGCGGCTGGCTGGCGCGGGTGTGCCGACCGTCGATCGAATACGAAAGCCAGGCGGGTGTACGCAGTCCACGGACCGCCCGCACCAGCGCCTCCGCCTCGTCCGCGTCCGGCACCGTCTCCAGAGCCAGTACGTCGGGTCCGGCGGCGGCGAGCACCTCCAGCCGGGGCCGGTGGAAACGTTCGAGCTCGTCGACGCTCAGGCCGTACCGCCCGCGGTACTCGGAGCCGTCCGCCAGCATCGCCCCGTACGGGCCGACCGACGCCGCCACCCACAGCGGCCGTGTGACGCCCTTCGCCTGGGCCTGTGAGGCCGCCTCGCGGGCCAGCTCGACGCTCGTCGTGAGCAGTTCGGCCGCCCGCTCGTGGGAGATGCCGCGCTTGGCGAAGCCCTCGAAGGTGGCCTGGTAGCTGGAGGTGATCGCCACGTCCGCGCCCGCCTCGAAGTAGGCGAGGTGCGCCTCGGTGATCGCCTCGGGCCGCTCGGCGAGCAGCCGCGCCGACCACAGCTCGTCGCTGAGGTCGTGCCCGGCGGACTCGAGCTGGTTGGACATGCCGCCGTCGAGCACGACGGTTCCGGCGGCGAGGGCCTCGGCGAGGGAGGAGTTGCTGGTCATGCCGTCGACGGTACTCCGGGGACCGGCCTCGGGCCGTGCTTGTCCACCCCGCGAACAGGCCCGGAAAGGCGGGACGTGATCGTGTCGCCCCCGCTCGGCCCAGCGTCGGGGGAGGGCAGGCGCCGGGCGGGCGCCGAGGGTCGCTCCGGGGGTGCGAGCGGTCTCAGCCGTTCGCCGCGTGCCGTCCGCCCCCTCGGCGGTTCCCGCGCCGCAGTCTGGTCGCCGGGACCGCGAGTCCGCCCAGCAGACCGAGCCCCAGCGCGTACGGCCACCAGCCGAGGCGGTCGTCCTCCGCGGCGCCCACGGTGCGGGTCGCCACCGCGGCCGAGGGCGAAGTCGCGGACGGGGAAGGGGACTTGCTCGCGGCGGTGGCGGTGAGCACGACGTCGTTCCCGTCACCGCCCCGGTAGCTGATCCGATAGGTGGTGTCGGCGAGCTTGACCTTCGTGCCCTCCTTCAGCCCGGTGAACGTCCCACCGGTCTTCGAACCGCCCGTGTGGTTCAGCACGGTGATGTCGCGCGCGGGCTCGGTCCCGGCGGCCGCGAGGTCCAGGGTCCCGGCCAGGCGCACCGCACCGGTCACCTTCAACGGCTTGTCGCGCAGGACGAGTTCGCCCTTCGCGCTCTGCGTGTAGTTCCCGGAGACCGTGAGCCCGCCGGCGACGACACCGTCGTTGGTCACCGAGCCCTTCACCGTGCCCTTGCCGCTGAGCGTGGTCGCCACCCGCAGCCCCGTCGGGCCCGCGTCCAGCCGGGAGCCCGCGGAGGTCAGCCGGATCGCCTTGCTGCGCCGCAGTGTGGCCCCCTGCCGCAGCGCCAGCGTGCCCTTCTTCACCGTGGTCGTCCCCGTGTACGCCACCCCGCTCCCCGTCAGGGTCGTCGTCGCGGCGCCCGACTGGGTGACCGACCCGCTGCCGGTGATCCGGGACAGGGCCAGGGCCCTGCCGGCGTTGTTCAGCACGAGCGAGCCGTTGTTGCCGACCTTGTACAGACTGCCTGCGGTATACAGTCCACCGTCGCCGCCCGACCGGCCGTTGCCCAGCCGCAGCACCGCACCCTTCTCGACGGTCGTGGAGCCGTCGTAGTACTGCACGGCCGCGAAGGTGACGTCGTTCCCGCGCGTTCCGGCGATGACGATGTCCCCGGCGCCGGGTGCGGACAGGGTGTCGTGGAACGTGCCGCCGCCGATGGGGGCGCCCAGCGTCACCGGCCCGTTGTAGTCGAAGGTGAGCAGCGAGCGGGAGCGTGCCGCCAGCAGGTTGATGTAGACCGTCTCGGCCGTCCCCGGCATGAAGATCCTGTGCGTCGTGCCGTCGCCCCACCGGACGTTCGCGCCCTTGATGTTGGTGCCGCGCTTGTTGACGTTCTTGCGTGCGGGCGACCAGTTGAGGGACGGGTCGCTGAGCGAGGGGTCGGTGTCGCCGCCCTGGTCCGACCAGCTGTACTGGCCGGTGAGGACGACTTTGCCGCCCGGCCGGGACTGGACGTTGATGTCGCTGCCGTACTCGCGCTGGTAGAAGTCCATGCCCTCGGTGACGGTCTGCCCCAGCGGGGTGTCCACGGTCCAGGTGCCCTGGTTGAGGACCTTGCGGACGTTGGGCAGCGCGGTCGCGAACTCCGGTCGCCCGGCGTTTACCTGCGTGCCGTTGTCGATCACCCCGGAGAAGGGGTGGGTGCCCGACAGGTCCCATGTGCCCCAGAGGAAGCGCGGCTGGGTGATCAGCCCGGAGCCGCTGATGGTGCCCAGGTTGTAGGCGGATTTCAGGGACAGCCGTAGCGTGCCGTCGACCCGGATGTTGTCCTGGTTGAGCGCGAACTGCGGGGTGCCGTAAGGGAAGTGGCCGATCAGACCGGTCGAGCCGCCGTTGCCGTACTGAAGTGTCGCGCCGCGTGCGACCGTGATCGCCGGCGGGTCAGGGGTGGTTGTGGTGACGTAGGGATGGTTGCCGCCCTGGACCGACACCTTCTGCCGCTGCCGGGCCTTCGGCAGCGTGAAGTCGCTGTTCCTGGTCAGGATCAGTGTTCCGGTGCCGCGCACGGTGAGCGTGCCCTCGCCGCGCAGGACTCCGTCGTACGTCGTCGTGCCGGAGGGGACGGTGACGACCGTGTCGCCGGCGAGCGTCACGTTCCGGCCCGCGAGCACGTCGGCGGTGATGTCGCGGGTGCCGGCTGCCCGCGCCGGGGGAGCGGCGATCAGGAAGGCGACGGTCGCGAGGGCGCCGGCTGCGGCTGCTGTCTTGTGGGTATGGCTGCGCACGGTTACGGAGACGGGCCGGACCGGCCGTCGATAACAGAAATGTTCCTGCGAAGAGCCCGCCCGGTAGAAAGCGCCTTCTTTAGTCGCGTCCGACCCGTTGACCTCCTCGTTCCCCAGCCTTACCTTTCGGCTGTTCGCAATAACAACAGATGTTCTCAATATCGAACATCACTCTCAGGACACCCCCATCCGAGAGGCAGTCCGTATGAGCCGCACCCCCGAGGTCCCCGACAGGCGACTGCTGCTGAAAGGCGCCCTGGCCGCGGGCGCCCTCGCCGTGACCCCCACCGTCGCCGCAGCCGCTCCGAGCCCGAAGAAGACACCCCCGTTCGTGAACCCGCTCGTCCGCAACCGCGCCGATCCCCACATCCACCGGCACTCCGACGGCCACTACTACTTCACCGCCACCGCCCCCGAGTACGACCGGATCATCCTGCGCCGCTCCCGCACCCTGAACGGGCTGGCGACCGCACCCGAGTCGGTCATCTGGACCAAGCACGCGACCGGCCCCATGGGCGCCCACATCTGGGCGCCGGAGATCCACCGCATCGGCGGCAAGTGGTACATCTACTTCGCCTCCGCACCCGCCGAGAGCATCTGGGACATCCGTATCTGGGTCCTGGAGAACGCCAGTCCCAACCCGTTCAAGGGGACGTGGGTCGAACGCGGCCAGCTGAAGACGGCCTGGGAGACCTTCTCCCTCGACGCCACCACCTTCACCCACCGCGGCAGCCGCTACCTCGCCTGGGCCCAGCACGAGCCCGGCATGGGCAACAACACCGCGCTGTGGCTGTCGAGGATGGCGAACCCGTGGACCCTGACGGGCCCTCAAGTGCGGCTGTCCACACCCGAGTACGACTGGGAGTGCATCGGCTACAAGGTCAACGAGGGCCCCTCGGTCATCGCCCGCAACGGCCGTCTGTTCATGTCGTACTCGGCCAGCGCCACCGACTTCAACTACTGCATGGGCCTGCTGACCGCCGACGCGGACGCCGACCTCATGGACCCCGCCACCTGGTCCAAGTCGCCCACCCCGGTCTTCACCAGCAACGACACCACGAAGCAGTACGGCCCCGGCCACAACAGCTTCACCGTCGCCGAGGACGGCCGCAGCGACGTCCTCGTCTACCACGCCCGGCAGTACAAGGAGATCGTCGGCGACCCGCTGAACGACCCCAACCGGCACACCCGGGTCCAGAAGCTGGGCTGGAACGCGGACGGCACCCCGGACTTCGGCATACCGGTGGCGGACACCGCCATCGACTCGGTGAAGGAGAGTGCGTGAGATGAGACGTGCGTACGCGGTACTGCTCGCCCTCTGTCTGGCCCTGGCAGGCGCCCTGGTCACCGCGGGACCGGCCCAGGCCGCCGCCCTGACGATCCCCAACGGCGTCCAGTTCACGGACAGTTCGGGAGGCGCCCTGCACGCCCACGGCGGCGGGGTCATCAAGGTCGGGTCGTACTACTACTGGTTCGGAGAGAACCGCAACTCCGACAACACCTTCCGGTACGTGTCCGCCTACCGCTCCACCGACCTGAAGAACTGGGAGTTCAGGAACAACGTCCTGACCCAGTCCTCCGCCGCCGAGCTGGGCACCGCCTACATCGAGCGGCCCAAGGTCATGTACAACGCGTCCACCGGCAAGTTCGTGATGTGGATGCACAAGGAGAACGGCACCGACTACAGCGAGGCCCGCGCTGCCGTCGCCGTCTCCGACACCGTCGACGGGAACTACACCTACCAGGGCAGCTTCCGTCCGCTGGGCACCCACATGTCCCGTGACATCACGACGTTCGTCGACACCGACGGCACCGGCTACATGGTGTCCGCCGCCAACGAGAACTACGACCTGCACATCTACAAGCTCAACTCCGCCTACACCGCCATCGACAGCCTGGTCGCCAACCCCTGGGCGGGCGGCCACCGCGAGGCCCCGGCCCTCTTCAAGCGGGGCGGCGTCTACTTCATGCTGACGTCGGGCGCGACCGGCTGGAGCGCCAACCAGCAGCAGTACGCCACCGCGACCTCGCTCGCCGGACCGTGGACGTCGATGGCCAACGTCGGCGACTCCACGACGTACAACTCGCAGACCGCGTACGTCCTTCCCGTGCAGGGCACTTCGGGCACCTCGTACCTCTACATGGGCGACCGCTGGGGCAACTCCTTCGGCGGGACCGTCAACGACTCCCGTTATGTGTGGCTGCCGTTGACCTTCCCGAGCTCCACCACGATGTCGATGTCCTGGTACCCCGAGGTCACCGTCGACGCGGCCGCCGGGACGATCTCCGGGCGGAGCGCCACGTACAACACCCTGATCGCCCGCAACAGTTCCAAGTGCGTCGACGTACCGAACCAGTCCCTGTGGCAGGGCATCGCCCTCGCCCAGTACACCTGCAACAGCGGCAACAACCAGAAGTTCTGGTTCAAGGACCTCGGCACCGGCTACTACCAGCTCGTCGGCCGCGGCAGCTCCCTGTGCCTCCAGGAGAACGCGTCCACTGTCACCCAGGAGAACTGCGGCAGCGGGACCACCCAGCAGTGGTCGGTGGTCACTTCGGGCTCGTACGTCAACATCAAGGCCCGCGCCTCCGGCGAGTGCCTGGACGTGAACGGCGCGTCCACCGCCAACTCCGCCGCGATCATCACGTACACGTGCAACGGAGCGACCAACCAGCAGTGGACGCGCGGGACCTGACGTCAGGCCAGCAGATCGATCGCGTCGATCGACGTACCGGCACTGAGGAAGGACGTCGACCCCGAACCGCTCGCCACGTAGATCTTCAGCGTGTTGTAGGCGCTGGTGTCCGTCAGCCAGGCGGACGCCGGCACGCTGTAGGTGAACGTGTTGTTGTTGCCCCGGTAGGAGCCCACGGTCAGCGACCGGGTGCTCGGCTGGGTGGGCGGCGAGGGGACGGCGGACGTCCAGGTGTCGTTGACGACGACCTGCGGGCGGCCGTTGGCGTACGCCGTCGTCACACCGATGCGCAGGGTGTGCGCGGCGGCGGCCTGGGCGGCCGTCAGCTTGAAGTAGACGATGATCCCGCTGTTGACGTCCTTCCACAGATAGCAGGGGAACGCCGAGGTCTCGGTGCCGCTGCCGATGACGACGTTCCCGGTCCAGGAGGCGGCGCGGACGTCGGACGGATGGGCGTACGTCATCAGGTCGGCGTTCTTGAAGCCGCTCGGCGTGCCGTTCCAGTCGTTGATGCGCCAGATCGTGCCCGCGTTGCTCGGGTCGTTCGAGGACGGGATCGCGATCGAGTTGAGGGTGGTCGTGCCGCCCGCGCTGACGGACACCGAGGTGGTGTGGACGGCGAGTTCACCCTTGAAGACGGTCAGCGTGTACGTCCCCGGAAGGACACCCGCGATGGAGAAGTAGCCGTCCGACGCCCGTGCCGAACCCCAGTACTGGGCGGCGGAGTTGGCGAGCCCGACCGTGTAGGCGTACGCGGTGTTCCGGCCGGTGATGCCGACTCCCGCGACCTTGCCCCGGCCGCTCGCGGGGACGTAGCCGGAGATGCCGAGCGAGTCCGCCCACGAGGTGGTGAGGGTTCCCGGGTACAGCGCCGAGGAGGGGGCGCCGCCGTCCGTGAAGGCGATGACGTAGGGGCCCTGGAGGCCGAAGCGCTGGGCCTCCGTCTGGTTCTCGCCGTAGTACAGGATCTCGTACAGGCCGCCGCCGTCCGCGCTCTGGTGGCGCAGGAGGGAGCGGTAGAACGGGCCGCCGGAGGCCTTCTCGTGGTTGGAGCGCACGATGTAGAGGCCGACGCTGCCGGTGGTCCAGCCGACGTAGTTGTAGTCGATGACCCGGGACTTCGTGTAGTGCTTCGAGCGGGTCTGGCCGTCGGACTTCGCGAAGACGTCCTGGGCCTCGATGGTGGTGGGCGCGTAGGTGTAGGAGTCGGACTCGTCGTTGAGGAACTTGCCCGCGTTGACGCGCAGGATGTAGCGGGTCGCCGAGACCGAGTCGTCGGCCTTGTTGGTCCACAGGTAGACGTTGTTCTCGCCGCTGCGGGCCGCGTAGTAGTGCTTCAGCGTTCCGTACGCGACCGAGATCAGGATCGTCGTGCCGGACTGCTTGATGCTCACGGTGGAGGTGCCGAGGCCGGACTCGATGTGCGAGTTCTTGCCGCCGTAGCCCTGGTACTGGGTGCCCTTGTAGACCAGCGAGGTCAGGTCGCCGTTGGTCTTGCTGACCTTGAAGACCAGGTTCGCGCCGGTGTCGACGACGTAGTTGGAGCCGTCGTCGCTCCAGCCGAAGGTCGCGGCGGAGGCGGTCTGGGCGAGTGGGCCGGCCAGGGCGGCCGTGCCGGCGGTGGCAGCGGTGCCGAGGACGAAGGTGCGGCGGCGGACCGGTCTGTTCGCAGCGGATCCGGACATGGGGGGAGCCTCCTCCGAGGACATGTGGGGGTGGTGCGGGTGAGAGCGAGGGTGACAGTTGAATCGATTTCGCGAAAGGGCTTTCGCTTGCTGGAGGTTGGCAATCTTGTGAAATCGCCCCGAGGTCTAGAAAGCGCTTGCCGATGGGGGTACGGTCCAGCCGCCAGGCCTTGTCGTGTGTCGTAGGAGCCTCGAATGAGACGTTTCAACCTCGCCCTGCTGGCGACGGTCGCACTGAGCACCGCACTGACCGCCGCCCCGGCCCATGCCGCCGCCGAGGGGCGCCATGCCCTCGGCATCGAGAACTGCACCGCCACCGCATGTCACTTCGACGTCCCCGCGGGCACGTACGACGTGAAGGTCCTCCTCGGCGGCGACGCCGGATCGAGCACGAGCGTCAGCGGTGAGACCCGGCGTTCCCTGCTCCCCGAGACCGCCGTCGCGGCCGGCGAGCGGACCGCCCGCAGCTTCACCGTGAACGTCCGCACCCCCGAGGGTGAACCCACCGGCGCCGAGGGCACCCCCGGCCTGGACCTCGTGCTCGGCGGCTCGGCCCCCGCGCTCGCCGACATCAAGGTCACCCCAGCCCGCCACGCCCGCCAGATCTTCCTCGTCGGCGACTCCACGGTCTGCGACCAGCCCGGCGACCCGTACTCCGGCTGGGGCCAGCAGTTGCCCCAGTACCTCCGCAAGGGCGTCTCCGTCGCCAACTACGCGGACTCCGGCGAGAGCACGGTGACCTACCTGTCCAATCCTCAACTGTTCGCCACCGTCCAGCCGTTGATCCGTCGCGGCGACCTCGTCCTGGTCCAGCTCGCGCACAACGACAAGACCACCGACGAGGTGACCTACCGGACGAACCTGGAGACACTGGTCGCCGGTATCCGGGAAAAGGGCGGGGAGCCTGTCCTCGTGACGCCTATCGTGCGACGCTGGTTCAACTCCGACGGCACCCTGAACAACAACACCGCACTCCTGGTCAACGGACTCGGCGTCGACCACCCCGCAGTCACCCGCTCGGTCGCCGCCGCGCAGGACGTCCCGCTGATCGACTTGACGGCGAAGACGAAGTCGCTCGTGGAATCCTTGGGAGTCGAGGGTTCCAAGGCGATTTACCTCTACAACGAGAAGCGGGACAACACGCACACCTCCGTGCACGGGGCCACGGTGTACGCCGGCCTCGTCCGCGATGAACTCCTCGCCCAGCACCTGGTGCCGAAAGGCCTGGTGCGGGCGGGATGAGCCCCTGGGGCGCCCCGACCGGAACCGGGGCGCCCCAGGCCTGTTCGCCGCGCTTGCTGAGCCGTGAGACGCCGCGGGCCGGTGGGGGCTGGTCGCGCAGTTCCCCGCGCCCCTTGAGGGGCGCGGTGCGCACCGGACGTTTCCAAAGAACCGAAAGAGAGACCATGCATCTCCCTCCCGACGACCGCATCCGTAGCCCGTACACCGGATACACCCGTGCCCACTGGGAGGCCGTGGCCGACGGCCTGCTCGCCGCTACGGAGCCGTACGCCGCCGAGGGCGGTGCCCTCTACTACTTCCCCGGCGACCGCACCAGCTGGTCGGGGCGGCTCTCCGACGGCCTGGAGGGGTACGCCCGTACGATCCTGCTGGCCGCCTTCCGTCAGGACGAGACCGCCCTCCAGCGCTACGCCGAGGGCCTCGCGGCCGGTGTGTCCGGCGTCTGGCCGCGCATCGAGGACCGCAGCCAGTCGCTGGTGGAGGCGGCGTCCATCGCGGTGGCGCTGCGGCTGACGCGCCCGCTGCTGTGGGACCGGCTGGACGAGGGGGTGCGCCAACGGGCCGCCGCCTGGCTCGGCGACGCGCTGACCGCCGAGGCCTGGCCCTGCAACTGGGAGTTGTTCCCGGTCACCGTCGGCGGTTTCCTCCAGGAGATCGGCCACGAGCCCGAGGCCTCGCGCAAGGCGATCGACCGCGGTCTTGAGCGCATCGAGGAGTGGTACGTCGGCGGCGGCTGGTACACCGACGGGGAGGGGCGCAAGTTCGACTATTACAACGGCTGGGCGATGCACCTGTATCCGGTGTTGCATGCCTGGTTCGCCGACGACAGTCGGCTGTCGACTGCATACGGTGAGCGGCTGGAGGCCCACCTCGCCGACTACGCCCGCCTGTTCGGCGGTGACGGCGCCCCCATGCATCAGGGCCGCTCGCTGACTTATCGTTTCGCCACGACGGCCCCCCTGTGGCTGGGCGCCCTGACCGGCCGTACCCCGCTCACGCCGGGGCAGACGCGGCGGCTGGCGTCCGGGGCGCTGAAGTACTTCCTCGACCGGGGCGCGGTGAACTCCGACGGTCTGCTGACCCTCGGCTGGCACGGCCCCGACACCGCCGTCCTCCAGGGCTATTCGGGCCCCGCGTCCCCGTACTGGGCGAGCAAGGCCTTCGTCGGCCTGCTCCTTCCGCCGGACCACGAGGTGTGGACGGCGGAGGAGGAGCCGTCCCCGGTCGAGAACGCGGACGAGGTCCGACCGGTCGCCGCCCCGAACTGGCTGATCCAGTCGACCAGTTCGGACGGTCTGGTCCGTCTCCACAACCACGGCAGCGAGGACGTGCGCTACGACCCGTTCTACACGCGCCTCGCGTACTCCACGGTGACGGCGCCCTCACCGTCGTACGACAACAGCGTGATCGTCGGCGACGATCCGAGCCGTACCGACATCGAGCCGCTCGGGCTGGGGGACGGATGGGTGGCCTCGCGGCACGCGGCCGGCGGGGGAGCGCGGGTGACCAGTGTGGTGCTGGCGCGTGGGGCCGTGGAGGTGCGGGCCCATCTGGTGTCCGGAGCCGAGCCCGGGACGCCGGTGAGGGTCACCGGGTGGGCGGCCGGGGACGGTGTGCTGGCGCAGGCGTTGCCCGCGGTCGGTCTCGACGCGGCGCTGACCGGGGTCACCGGCGAGGGCGGGACGCTCTTCGCCGCGCTCGTCCGGCTCACCGGCGAGCCGGATCCCGTGCCGCTGGACGAGGCCGTGACCGTACGGGCCGACGGCGCGGGCGAGTTGACGGTCCACTGGCGTGCGGGAGACGAGGTGCGGGTCCGGCTCGACGACTCCGGGGTGTCGGTCGGGGTCGAGGGCTGAGCCGTCTCGGGCAGTATGGGGATCATGGGTGGGACGGATGAACTCGTAGAACTGCTGGGGCGGGCCGGGCTGGAGGTCGTGGGGGAGCGGCGGGTCGAGCAGGTGCTGCCGACCCCGTTCGCGTGGTGCCATGTCGCCGAGCGGGAGGCGGAGCCGGCCGTGGCGGTGGGCTCCGATCGGGCCGACGCGGTCGCCGAGATCAACGCTCAGTGGTTCCGGCTGGCGTCCGAGACGGGGATCCTCGGCGAGGACAGGGTGTTCCTCGTCCATGCCGGGTGCGCGTCCCGGCGGTGGACACGGGTCCGGCTCGCCGCCGACTGGGATCTCGCCGGGGTGCTCGGGGAGCGGCCCGGGCAGCCGGAGTTCCTCACCATGTCGCCGGACGGGGACACCCTGCTGGGCGTCACGACCGAGGAGCGCGCCGTCCGGCTGGTCGCCGTCGACCGGATCAGGGAGCGGCAGGAGGAGGCCGCGCGGCTTGCGGGCCGGGAGACGGCGCAGGACCGGGCGGCCGCCTGGGAGTCGCTGTTCCAGGGTCCGAGGCCCTCGGAGGAGGTGATCGACGCCTGGGCGAGCGGGCTCTCGCTCAACGGGGCCACCCCGAAGGAGCTGCGGTCCCAGCTGGTCGACAGGTCTTCGTATGCGATGTACAGCGCATTGTCGACAGAAGCCCTGGACGCGGCCTTGACCCATCCGGACTCGGATCGGCGGATGCGGGCGGCCGAGCACCAGAACATCACTCCCGAGCAGTGGGACCGGCTGATCCTCGCCGAGCAGGACGAGCGCCAACGCTGGTTGCTCACCTTGATCGCCGCCGAGCGCTGGGCCGAACTCGACGAAGGCACCTGCCGCAGACTCGCCACCGACCCGTCCCCGCGCGTCCGCTCCGAGACGGCCCGCCTCAAGACCTTGCCGCCCGACGTGTCGGTCGCGCTGGCCGCCGATCCCGACGGCGGCGTGCGGGCCGTGGCCTGTCTGACGGCCTGGCCCCATCTCGACGCCGCCGCACAGGAAGCGCTCCTGGCCGATCCGCACGGCACCGTGCGCGTCCGCGCCCGGCTGCTGCACCACCGGCAACACCCCATGCCCCGTGCCGTGTTCGAGATCCAGGAGATCCAGGAGGTCCAGGACATCCGCCGCCAGGCACTGGAGACGTGCCGCCTGGAGCGGAGCCTGGCCGAACACCTGGCACGGCACGGCACACCGGACGAACGCCGCTCGCTGGCACGCAACCCGCGCCTGGACCCGGACCTCGTCGCCCTCCTCGCCGAGGACCCCGATGCCGACGTGCGCTACGTCGTGGCGCAGCGGGCCGACCTCACCGAGGAGCAACGCGCGCGCATCGACTTCGAGTTCGACCTGAGCCAGCACTCCTGGGCCCTCGACTGGGTCGTCGCCCTCCACGAGGACGAGGACGCCATGCGCCGCCTGGCCGCCTCCTGCCACCCGCTCATCCGCAGAAGCGTCGCCCGCGCCCGCCGTCTGCCGCCGGACGTCGTCGCACGCCTGGCCCGGGACGAGGACCGCGTCGTCCAGCTCTTCCTGGCCGAGTCCTGCGACGACGCGCCCGCCGACATGCTCCTGAGGGTGTGGCAGTGGTGGACCGGCAGCCTCAGCTCCCCCGACCGGCCGCGCGCCCACCCCAACTTCCCCCGCCACGGCCTCCTGCGGTACGCCGACGACCCCAGCCCCCGCATGCGCCAACTGGCTCTGGACGACCCGCGGTCCACGCCCGAGCTGGTGGAACGGCTCAGCAGGGACCCCGACGAGGAGGTTCGCTACCGCGCCGCCACCGACCCCCGGCTCTCGGCGGCGGGCGCCGCGCGGCTGCTGGAGGATCCCCACGAGCACATCCGGCATGCCGCCGCGCTCCACCCCCGGTTGCCGGTCCGGCTCCTGGTCATGCTGCTGCGGACGGGCACCGGCAACGCGGAGACGGCGGCCCGGAATCCGGCGCTGCCCGCCGACGTCGTACGCCGGATGGTCGGCATACTCACCGCCGGGGCAGCCGACTGACCGCGACGAAAGTCGCCATGGCCACCAGCGTCCACAGGGCGTCGATGCCGTACTCGCCCCACAGCGAGCCGGAGGAAGGCACCGAGGCGTGGGCGAGCTCGCTCACGCCCACGCCGGACGCCAGGGCGGCCACGAAGGCGGGCCGGCCGTGGCGTACCCCCTCGGACACGTCGTCCAGCAGGCTCAGCAGCGCCACCGTCATCATCACGAAGGGGGCCTCCTCCTCCCAGCCGAGAGCCGCACACAGCGCCCCGAGCGCCAGGCAGAACAGCCAGACCCGCACGGTGGGCCACACCGGGGCGGGAGGATGCGGCTCATCCGGCGGAAGCCTGAGGAAACGCTGTACAACCCGCTTGAACCGCTTGAACCGTTCGCCGGACATCGCACCGACCTCCCCCGTCCGCGTGCATCGCACCTAGGAGACACGCCGGACGGGGAGGTGGTTGTACGCGTTCAGGGAGCCAGGCGGCTGATCTTCAGCGTCTTGGTCGTCGGGGACGCCCCGGTGAGGGCGGTCGCGTACGACGGGGTGACGGGCACGGACGCCCAGGTCAGCGCGCCGTCCTTCTGGACCGCGATGTCACCGGTGATCCGGGTGTTCACGATCTTGTCCGCGCCCTGGAACTTGCCGTTCCAGTCGATGAGCCGCAGATGAGTGCCCGCGAAGGTGCCGGTGCAGGTGCCGGCCGTGCACCGGGCGTTCTTGACGGACTCCCAGGAGAGCAGGAGCCGGTCCTTGCCGTACGGGGCGAGGCGGACGTTGACGTGATCCGTGCCCTTGGTGGTGGAGAGGTAGACCGCCTTGCCGGGACCGGAGTCGCGGTTCTTCATGAACGCGACGGCGACCTGGTGGGTGCCGGTCTTCGGCGTGACGCTCCAGCCGCGCCCGCTGGAGTCGTCGGGGTTCTTCTTGGCCGACGCGGCACCGCGGGAGGCGAAGGCGGTGGCGTAGCGGCCGGTGGCGGACTTCACCAGGTCGCCCGTACGGCCCGCGAACGTACCGCCGCAGTAGCCCGCCCAGCACTGCTCGCGCTGCACGACCGGCGCGACGTCGGGGGCGCCGATACCGGTGGACACGAACAGGCCCGAGCGCCAGTCGTCGAAGCACAGGGAGGTGAAGGCGCCGGACGTCTCGGGGTGCAGGGCGATGCCCTCGTTGTGGCTGCAGCCCCAACTCCAGCCGCCGCTCAGCTTCTTGCCCGTGCCGCTGAGGTACGACAGTTTGTCGCCGAAGTGCCCGTCGGCGAAGCCGCCCGCGCCGTGGACCACGAAGTAGGCGCCGTACTTGGTGCCGTTCCAGGTGAGTTGTCCGTCCAGGGTGGGGGACGTGTCGTGGGTGGCGGTGCCGGTGAGCTTGGTCTGGAAGGTCTTCGTGCCGTTCGTGTAGCGGACGATCGCGGCCGCCGTCTCCTTCCACTTGTTGGTGTCGGCGACCCGGGTGAGCAGCGCGAACCCGTTGTTGTGCGCGACCAGCCCGCCGACCTCCTTGGCGCCCTCGACGATCGTGTCCGCGCCCGAACGCTTGCCGGCCGCCGTCAGCGGTGTGACGTGGATGCCGTCGGAGGCGGGCCAGGCCACCCGCAGGGTGCCGTTCGGGGCGGCCGCCGTCGCCGTGCGCGTCCACTCCCGGCTGTTGTTGTAACCCGCCGACAGATAGGGGAACTTGGCGGACAGGGACACCGTGGTCGTGGACACGGTGAGCCCGGTGGCCGTGCTCGCCCCGGCGGTCGCGTACCAGGCGCCGACGAGCGCGGCCGTGGCGGCGAGCCCCGCGATCAGCGGCTTGCGGGCGCCCCGGACACGGCGGTGGCGCGTGGTGCGTGGTGCTGAAGTCATGCCCTGATGTGGCCACGGCCGGAGGAATGGTTGCCGCGCGCGTCGATCTCTTCGAAAAGCGCATTGATCTCCGCGAAGGCGCTGCACGAGAATCCGCCGTATGACTTCCGCCATCCGTCATACGACGATCGACTGCGCCGACGCCTACGCCCTCGCCGGTTTCTGGTCCGAGGTCCTCGGTCTGCCGCTGCACGAGGACGACCATCCCGGTGACGAGGAGGCGCTGATCGAGGCCGCGGGTCTGCTCTTCGTCACCGTTCCGGAGCCCAAGACGGCCAAGAACCGGCTCCACTTCGACATCCAGCCGCAGGACCGCACCCGTGACGAGGAGGTCGAGCGGCTGCTCGGGCTGGGCGCCAAGCTCTTCGACGACCGGCGCAAGCCGGACGGTACGGGATGGGCGGTGCTGGCCGATCCGGAGGGCAACGAGTTCTGTGTGGAGCGCAGTGCGGCGGAGCGCGGAGCGTAGCGGGCCCCTCGGGGACACTTCGGCGAGCGCCGAACCGACACCCTTCTAGCGTGCCGGTATGACCGAGAACCCGCAGGAAACCCCCGCCCTGGCCGTCACCGGGATGGTCGACCACGTGCTCGCCCTGGCCGCGACCTGGACCGCCTGGGACGGCAGGATGTACGAGACCGACGGCCGTGTCTACACCCCGCACAAGGCGATCCGCCGGGTCGCCGACCACCTCGTCGACCATCTCGCGGAGATGGAGGCCCGGCTGGCGGGTGTGGACCCCCGGCCGGACCACTGGCACGCCTCGGCGATCACGACCGGGGCGGACCTGGCGCCCTTCACCCAGGAGGACCTGGACGAGGCCCGCAGCCGTCTGGACCGGCTGGCCCGGATCTGGGCCGCCCGCCTGAACGCGCTCACCGAGCGCGAACTCGACGACTCTCCCGGCGAGGGCTGGAGCTTCCGTGAACTCGCCCTCCACCTCCGGGAATCGACGTACTACGCGGACGCGGTGGGCGACCTGTCGTGACCGCGCTCGCCGAACCCCACCACGCCGACGAGATGTTCGGCGAAGGCGTCGGGATGCTGGGCGACGCCGAGGTGTCCGCCGGGGAACTCGGCGAAGGCGGTCCCGGTCCGCCGGGCAGTGAACTCCGCAGTGCGGTAGAGGAGTTGGCCGCGCGAGTCGCTGCCGGCCGCGAGGGTGAGAGCGGCGGAGGCGAGGGCGGTGAGATCGAGGTCGTAGGAGGTGAAGGGGACCAGGACGTGCGCGAGGGTGAGCGCCAAGGGATTGCCCAACTCCTCTTGCCGGGTGAGGGGTTGACCCACCAGGGGCGCCTCCGCGGCCGGGGCGGGCTGGTCGGTGAGCCCGGCGGTCATCCGCGCGGCGGCGGCTCGCAGCCCAGCCCTGCGGTAGGTGTCGACCACCTCCCGGAACATGGCCCGGTGCCGGTGCCCGTCCGGGAGTACGCCCACACAGGGCGGCTCGTGCGCGACGACGTGCCGCAACCGCTCCGGGTGCCGGGCGAGCAGGTCGAGGGCGACGACGGCGCCGGCGCTGGTGCCGAGGACGTACGCGGTGTCGTCGTCGGCGAGGACGCTGTCGAGCACCCGTCGGGCGCTGTCGCTCCAGTCCTCGACGCGCTGGTCGTCGACGGGTGAGCCGAGCCGGCCGTGGGCCAGGCCGAGCGGGTCATGGACGACGACGGTGAACCGGTCGGCGAGTGCCTCGGTCAGCGGACCGAGCCCCATGGGGTGGCCCGCCCCGCCGGGGATGATCAGCAGCACGGGACCGCTGCCGTGGACGTCGTAGTAGAGGTCGGTCACTCTTCCTCGCTCTCCTCGCGGGGCCAGTTCTGCAGCAGGACGTGCAGGGCGTCGATGGCGCGTTTCCAGGACTTCTGTACATCACGGGGGGCGCCGAAGCCGCCGCTCGCCTCCAGTGCGCAGTAGCCGTGGAAGGTGCTGCGCAGCAGGCGTACGGCGTCGGTGAGGTCGGGTTCCTCGAGGCCGTAGGCGCGGAGCATGCCGTAGGTGATCTCGGTGGTGCGGCGCAGGCCGGGGGAGTCGGCGACGAGGGCCTGGTCGATACGGATCTGGGTGGCCGCGTACCGCCCCGGGCGCTCCAGCGCGTACTCCCGGTAGGCCCCGGCGAACGCGGCCAGCGCGTCCTTCCCGGCCCGCCCCGCCACGGCGACGGCGATCCGGTCGATCATCTCGCCCCCGGCGAGCAGCGCGACCCGGGTCCGCAGGTCCTGAAGGTTCCTGACGTGCGAGTACAGGCTCGCGTCCTTCACCCCGAAGTGCCGCGCCAGCGCGGAGAGGGTGACGTTCTCGAACCCGACCTCGTCGGCGAGGTCGGCGGCGGCCGCGGTGAGGCGGTCGGGGGTGATTCCTGCGCGGGCCATGGGGCTCCGGGGTGCCGAAGGGAAACCTGGACTGTTCAGAAACCTAGGGTCTCTAGGTCGCATGCTAGTACACGAAGGTCACGTCGAATATTGGGCTGCGCGCGATGCCGGCTCGCCCCTAGGCTTCCGCCCCGGGGAGCCGGCGAGGCGTCCTGTCGGCAGTGGCCGGGCAGCGGATCGGGAATGCGCGGGGCTATGACTTGTCAACTGTTCGCGATGTGTTTCGGTGCGAGTGAGCCACGGAGTCTCGCGGGATTCTGGTCCGGGGTCCTGGGGCGGGAGCTGATCGACGACCCGCACGACGGAATCGCGCTGCTGCCCGCCGAGGAGCACGGGTTCCGGCTCCGCTTCCTTCCGACGCAGGAGAAGAAGGTCGGCCAGAACCAGATGCACTTCGACCTGACGAGCGCGTATCCGGAGCAGCAGCAGGAGACGGTGGACCGGGCGTTGCGACTCGGCGCGCGGCACATCGATGTCGGCCAACTCCCGGAGGAGGGGCACGTGGTGCTCGCCGACCCCGAGGGCAACGAGTTCTGTGTGATCCCGGCGGGCAACAACTTCCTCGCCGACACCGCGTTCATCGGAGCGCTGGCCGGCGACGGTTCGCAGGCGGTGGGGTACTTCTGGAGCGAGGCGCTGGGCTGGCCGCTGGTCTGGGACCAGGACGAGGAGACCGCGATCCAGTCGCCGCACGGCGGGACGAAGATCACCTGGGGCGGCCCGCCGGTCGCGCCGAAGACGGGCCGGAACCGACTGCACTTCGACCTCGCGCCACCCGTCGGCGGTGACCAGCGGACCGAGGTCGAGCGTCTCCTCGCCCTCGGCGCCGAGCTCGCCGACACCGACCCGGGCGAGACCGGCAGGGTCGAGATGCTCGACCCCGACGGCAACGAGTTCTGTGTACTGACGCCCCGGTAGCGCGGGCCGCGGCTCAGGCCGACCACTTGGGGCGGACCGGATGGCGTACGACCTGAAAGCAGTGATCGCCGAAGAGGAGTCGCTGCGCCGCGCGGCGCGGGACCTGCCCGCCGCCCGGACGGCGTCGCTCGGACAGGGCCTGGCCCTGATGCCGATGACGCACACCCTGTTCGAGTCCGTCGCGCTCGGCGGGGGCGGGGGCGCGCTGGGGTTCTCCCGGTTGCCGGAGCCGTTCGCGAAGACCGTCGCGGCCTGGTCGGCCGGCGGCCCGGTGGCCTATGTGGAAGCCGAGTACTTCGGCGGCGTGGGCGAGCAGCGGGCCGTGGTCCGGGACGGCGGCACCGTCGTGCTGGGACCGCTGGGGGTGGAGGAGGGGGAGCCCTTTCCCCCTGACGGCGGCCCGGTCTCCCGAGCGCTGCGGCGGCTGGGGGCCGTGGCGGGGCCCGCCGAGGACGAGTTCTCCGCCGTAGGACTGGAGCGGCATCGGCACGGCGGGGCGTGGATCGTCTGATACGCCTGATACGTCGGCCCGCCGTCGCGAGTCCCGGATGCCGCTGGCGGTGAACACGCCCGTCAGCGAAGCCTGTTGACCCGGTCGCCGCGGATCCCGGAGACCGGGCGAACCCTGCGGAACCGCCGGGTTCAGCTGTGGGCGGCGCCCACTTCCTGGTGGGCCTCGGGGTGATGTGGTTCGACGTCAACCTCAACTCCCGCCAGACCGCGGTGACTCCGGACGCCCTGCGCAGCCGCGTGACCGGCGCGTTCGGCACCGTCAACTACGGCGTACGCCCCCTCGGCGCACTCACCGGAGGGGCGCTCGTCCCGGTCGCCGTCGGCGGAGTGCTGTCGGTGCTGTGGCTGCTGCCGTCGCCGATACCGCGGATCCGCTCCCTGGCGGACCTCCCGGCCGACCAGTCGTTGCAGAGCGCCGGGTTGAGCCCGTGCGGGTAGTCAACCCGCTCGGGCACACCACAGGAAACGGCTACTCCTGGGGGCCGCGGTCACCTTCCGTCGACGCCCCCACCCGGCAGGGTGCCGTCAACGCGTCCAGCGCGCGCCACACGGCACCCTCCTTCTCGTGGTCGAACTCCAGGAGCGTGCCGTCGGGCGCGGACACGGTGTACGACACCGGCTGCGACGACAGGGCGCCCCACGACTCGTACCGATGCACCAGGGCGAGGATGCGGCCGCAGCCCTCGCACCGCATCCACGGCACCAGCGCCATGCCGTCCCTGTCGACCGGCTCCAATCCCTCGAGAACCCGCAACCGCCCCTGAGAACCGGGCAGGTCGACGATGTCCGTGGCGAGCTGGTCCCACACCCCCCACTGCGAGGCCATCGCCGCGAGTTCGGCCCGTGCCGGGTCGTCCACGGACAGCTCCAGCTCGAACAACCGGTCCACCAGCTGGAAGAGGCCGCCCTCCTGCTCGCCGATGTCCCAGCACGCCTGGATCAGCTCCACGTCCTCGGGGCCCGGCAGCAGCCCGGCGAGCCGGGACCAGACGACCCCCTCGGCGGCGTACGCCCGCACCCGTTCCTCTCGCTCGTCCATCGCGCCCGAGCCTAGCTCCCGGCCAGGACCACCCGTGCGGTCCCTTTCATCCGTTGACCCCGGTGTAGTGCTTGAGGCTGAACTGCCACAGCCGGCGCGAGCCGAGGTACGCCAGCGCCCCCAGCAGTGGCGAGGCCGCGGCCAGCCAGTACGGGACGCCGGTGTCGTGGCCGTGGCCGGTGAGCACGGCGGCCGGGAAGTAGGCGACGAACGCGAGCGGGAGGCCGTACGTCAGGAGGCCGCCCACCGCCCTCGGCAGCACGTTGAGCGGGTAGCTGCCGAAGGTGCCGAGGAGCTCCTCCAGCCAGCGCCCCCAGTAGTCGGCGGCCGGGAAACGCAGCGACGCGCAGGCGACCGCCGTGAACAGGGCCGCCTCCAGGAGCAGACCGCCGAGCACGGCCACGACCAGGTACGAGATCCGGCCCGCCGTCCAGTCGAGGTCGCTGCGGCTGAGGGCGCCCGCCATCAGACCCACGGCCACCGTCAGGTCGCCGATCGCGTTGGTCGGGAAGTAGGACAGCTGGAGCTGGCGGTGGACCGGCATCGGACGGACCAGATAGGTGTCGATGACCCCCTCCTGGATGCGCCGGCCAAGCCCGTGCACCCGGCCGAGGAACAGCACGAACAGGCCGTGCGCCAGCATCCGGGTCGCCGGGATCAGCAGCACGTCCGAGCTGTCCCAGCCGCCCATCCCGGTGAACCGGGTCAGCAGCACCGTCGCGAACACGATCACCGACACCTGCCAGATCGCACCGATCGCGATCATCATCAGGAACTCGGAGCGGTACTCCAGCTGGGCACGGAAGTTGAGACGCGTGATGCGCCACGCGATCCGGACGGCGTTCACAGGCATCAGCCTCCCTGGGAGACGACACGGCGGGCGGCCCGCCGCCACAGCAGACGGGTGAACAGGGCCAGCGCGAGGACCCAGGCGGCCTGGATCGCCAACTGGACGGCGGCGTCGGAGAGTTCGATGCGGCCGATGTAGATCGACAGGGGCACGCTCAGCGTCGCCTGGAACGGCAGGAACGTGCTCAACGTGATGAACCAGTCGGGGAAGAACCACAGCGGCGCGTACACACCCGCCAGGAGGTTCTGCGCGAAGATCAGGATGAGCATCGCGGCGCCGTTGCGCAGCGTCCAGAAGCACAGCTGGTCGATGACGAGCATGACGTAGTACAGGACCCACTGGCCCAGCAGCAGACTGAGCGCGAACACCCCGGCCACGGCTGCCGACTTCGGGGGTTCCACGACACCGGACGCCAGACAGACCGCGTATCCGCCCAGTGCCCAGACCAGGCCGTACAACTGCTCGCCGAAGGCGCGCAGGGCGTAGTACCGCTGGGGCTTCAGCGGGCGCAGGTACCAGTAGATGATCGTGCCGAAGTGCATGTGCTGCAGGACCGTGTCGCGGCCCGCGTACTGGTCCAGCTCCCGCAGCCGGGAGGCCAGTACGGCGAGGACCGCGTAGGTCACCGCCTGATCGCGGTCGAGTCCGGCCGTGGTGCCGGTGTTCTGGTACAGGCCGTGCCACAGGGACGCCACCAGCACGATCTGCACGGTCAGGCGGAGCAGCGCGGCCGTCATACGGGGCGGGGTGTGCAGTTCGCCGAGGGGCGTGACGCGGGCGGCGCGCCAGGCGTGGATCGCCGCCATGTCAGACCCCTTCCGCATGGACGTAGGCGGCCCGCATCACGTCCTCGAGGTCGGCCTCGTCGAGCGCGATGTCCGTCACCTCGTACCGCTCGATGACGGCCTTCAGCGCCTGGTGCACGGTCGGCGCGTCGACGCCGTCCGGGCCGAACACCAGGCGTGGGCCCGTCTGCTGGAGCAGGGTGATGCCCGGCAGCGGGACGATCTCGGCGTGCGGGTCGGCGAGGGTGGCCCGCACCTGCCAGGTCGAGCCGAACTTGCGGCGGATCTCGTCGAGGGAGCCGTCGAGGACCAGCCGGCCGTGGTTGACGAGGACGACCCGCTCGGCGAGCCGCTCGACCTCCGTCATGTCGTGGGTGGTGAGCAGGACCGTGCGGCCCCGCTCCTCGACCTGGTGCCTGAGGAACTCCCGGACCTGCTCCTTGACGACCACGTCCATGCCGATGGTGGGCTCGTCGAGGAAGACGACCGGCGGATCGTGCAGCAGGGCGGCGGCGAGGTCGCTGCGGACGCGCTGGCCGAGCGAGAGGTGGCGCACCCGGGTGTCCCAGAACGACGACAGGTCCAGGAGGTCGTCGAACTCCTGTAGACGGGCGGCGTGTTCGGCGTTCGGCACCTCGTAGATGTCCCGCAGGATCGCGAACGACTCCCGCACGGGGAGGTCCCACCACAGCTGGGTGCGCTGCCCGAACACCGCGCCGATGTTGCGGGCGTTGCGCTCGCGTTCCTCGTAGGGCACCACGCCCGCGACCCGGGCGTGGCCGGCGGTGGGGGTGAGGATGCCGGTGAGCATCTTGATGGTGGTGGACTTGCCCGCACCGTTCGGGCCCAGCAGGGCGAGGAGTTCGCCCGGGGACACGTCGAAGGTGATGTCGGTGACGGCGTGCTTGGCGACCCGCTCCGGGTTGACCAGGGAACGGACCGCGCCGGTGAAGCCCGGCCGGCGGACGGTGGTGTGGAAGGTGCGGGACAGTCCGCGGACCTCGATGCTGCCGACCAAGTGGCATCAACTCCTCTGTGCGCAAACACAAGTGCGGCCGGTCGGCAAGGATGCCGACCGGCCGCTGGCGACGTTCCGACAGTGTCGGAATGTCGATCAATCAGTCAATCGATTAATGGATCTCTTACCCGGCGGTCGAGAACACGAACGAGAACTCGGCCGGCTCCGCCTTCAGGTGGTACTGCGGCAGCGGGCCCGGTCCGCAGGACTGCGAGCCGAGGCCGTGCTGGCCGTGGTCGAGGTTGACCCAGACCGTCTCGCCGGGGGTGAGGTCGGTGAGGTGGGTGGCCGCGTCCAGCTGCTCGGTCGTCCAGCGGCGGGCGGTGAACCAGAACTCCGGGTCGCCCTCGATCCGCAGCCCGCCGATCTCCGCCCAGCGGACGTCGGCACGGGCACCGTTCTCCTGCGGGCGCACGTACGGCGTCTGAAGAGCGTCCACCGTCGACTGCCAGCGGCCGACGGCCGACGCCAGACGGCTGTCCGGATACGCCTCACCGGGACCGCCGCCGAACCACCGCACCGCGTCCGCCTCGGCGAGCCCGAGCCGGATGCCCAGGCGGGGCAGCGGCACCGTCCAGTCGCCCTCGGGTGCCACGGACACCGTCAGCTTCAGCTGGTCGCCGTCGGAGGTCCAGCGGTACACCGTGGCCAGGCCCACCTCGCGGGCGGCCGGGGACACCCGGGTCCGCACGGTCAGCGCGTCGTCGGACAGCTCCACCGCGTCCAGCCGGTGCTGCATCCGGTGCAGGCCGAGCGCCCGCCACAGCGTCCCGTAGCGGGTGTCCGTCTGCCACTCGGCGCCGTCGTCGTTGTCCGTCGTCGCCCGCCACACGTCCAGGCGCAGGCCCTCGACCGGCACCCCGCCGACCGACCGCAGGGCACCGGTGCGGGCGTCGAAGGAGGCCGGGCCGAGCGTGATCCGCCCCTCGCCGCGCACGGGCCCTTCGGCGGGCGCGACGGACGGCAACGGGCGGGCGGCGAGCGGGAACTGACCCCACGCCACCACATGGCCCGCAGGCCCCCACGAGGCGTCCTGCGCCAGCAGCGCCCGCACGGTCCACTGCGTCTCCGCGCCCCGGTGGTCCGCGGGCGGCTCCGGCAGCTTCACGTCGGCCGTCTCACCGGGCTTCAGCGCGGGCACCGACAGCGAGCCGGACTCCACCGTCTCGCCCTCGACCTGGTACGACCACTCGAAGGCCAGCGCCGACAGGTCGGCGAAGTCGTACTTGTTGGTCACCCGCACGGTGCCGTCGGCGCCGTCGCCCTCGATCCGGACCGGCTCGATGACCTTCTTGTACTCGACCAGGCCGGGGGAGGGCGTGCGGTCGGGGAAGATCAGGCCGTCGCAGACGAAGTTGCCGTCGTGCAGCTCCTCGCCGAAGTCGCCGCCGTAGGCGTAACCCAGCTCGGGATGGGTGATGCCGTGGTCGATCCACTCCCAGATGAAGCCGCCCTGGAGCCGGTCGTGCCTCTCGAACAGCTCCTGGTAGTCGGCGAGTCCGCCGGGGCCGTTGCCCATGGCGTGTGCGTACTCGCACTGGATGAAGGGGAGTTCACGACGCTTGTGGGTGCCGCCGTCGAGCTCCTTGCCGATCTGTTCGACCTCGGTGTGGTTGGCGTACATCCGCGAATAGACGTCCGTGTCGCGGCAGTTCCAGTCACCCTCGTAGTGCACGAGGCGCGAGGAGTCGCGGCCGTGGATCCACTCGGCCATCGCGGTGAGGCCGCGTCCGGTGCCGGCCTCGTTGCCCAGCGACCAGAAGACGATCGAGGGGTGGTTCTTGTCGCGCTCGACCATGCGGGCGGCGCGGTCCAGGAGGGCCGGGGCCCAGCGGTCGTCGTCGACCGGGTTGTCCCGCCAGTCCTGCTCGGTGAAGCCGTGGGTCTCCAGGTCGCACTCGTCGATGACCCACAGGCCGTACTCGTCGCACAGGTCCAGGAAGGCCGGGTGCGGCGGGTAGTGGGAGGTGCGCACCGCGTTGAGGTTGTGCCGCTTCATCAGCAGCACGTCCTCGCGCATGGTCTCCAGGTCGAGCGCGCGCCCCTTCTCGGGGTGCCACTCGTGCCGGTTGACGCCCTTGAAGAGGATCGCCTTGCCGTTGACCTTGAGCAGGCCGCCTTCCAGCACGATCGTGCGGAAGCCGATGCGCAGCGGGACCCGCTCGCCCTCGGTGACCAGCTCGCCGTCGTACAGCCGGGGTGTCTCGGCGTTCCACGGCTCCACGGCGACCGTCACCGACTCGCCGGTCGCGACATCGATGTCCAGGGCGGGCACGGTCACCCGCCCGTCGACGTCGGAGTCGACGCGCAGGGTGCCCTCGCCCGTGACGTGGTCGTAGCCGGCGTGCACGAAGAAGTCCAGGACGCTGCCCGCCGGACGGTGCAGCAGCGTGACGTCACGGAAGATGCCGGGCAGCCACCACTGGTCCTGGTCCTCCAGGTAGGAGCCGGCCGACCACTGGTGGACGCGGACCGCGAGGACGTTGCCCTTCGGCTTCAGCAGATGCCCCACCGCGAACTCATGGGGCAGCCGCGACCCCTTGAACTCACCGATGTCCGTGCCGTTCAGCCAGACCCGGGCGCAGGACTCGACGCCGTCGAAGCGGACCACCGCACCGCCCTCCGCCGGCCAGCCCTCGGGCAGGTCGAAGACGCGCAGATGATCACCGGTCGGGTTCTCGGTCGGGACGTGCGGCGGGTCCACGGGGAAGGGGTACAGATGGTTCGTGTAGATGGGCGAACCGTGCCCCTGGAGGACCCAGTGCCCGGGGACCTGGACCTCGGCCCAGTCCCCGGCGTCGTAGCCCTCCTCGGCGAACGAGTCGTCCTCGGCGTCGATGGTCGCCGAGACGCGCAGGCGCCAACTGCCGTTGAGCGACAGCGCCTTCGCGTCGGAGGCGGCGTACCAGGCGCGGGGCGGCAGGGCCCCGCTACCGGGCGAGACGTCCTCGACGTAGTCGACGGCGGTGGTGCGGAAAGACATCGGTCTCCAGGTCTTGAGAAGAGAACGTCAGCCCTTGATGCCGGTCTGCGCGATCCCCTGCACCAGCCAGCGCTGGAGGAAGAGGAACACGAGCAACAGGGGCAGGATGGAAATGGCCGTGGCCATGAAGATCAGGTGGTAGTTGACGGTCTGGTTGGTCATGTACGAGGACAGGGCCACCTGAATGGTCCAGGAGCTCGGGTCCTGGCCGATGACCAGGGGCCACAGGAAGGAGTTCCAGCCGCTGATGAACGTGATCGTGGCCATCGCCGCGAAGAAGTTCAGCGAGTTGGGCACGACGACCCGCCAGTACGCCCCCCAGTACGAGAGTCCGTCCACGCGTGCCGCCTCCTCCAGCTCCTTGGGGAACCCCAGGAAGTACTGCCGGAACAGGAAGCAGGTGAAACCACTGAACAGGCCCGGGATGATGAGGCCGCGGTAGGTGTCGACCCAGCCCAGCGACGACACCAGCACGAAGCTCGGCACGAAGGTGACGGCCGTCGGGATCATCAGGGTGACCAGGACGCCGTAGAAGACCTTGTTGGCGTGCCGGTACGGGATGCGGGCGAGGCCGTAGCCGGCGAGCGAGCAGATCAGCAGGATGCCGCTGGTGTGCAGGACGGCGACGACCCAGGAGTTCCACAGGGCCCGGCCGAAGTCGACGGTCTCGTCGTTGAACGGTTCGGTGATGTTCCCCCACTGGATGTCGGTGGGGAACCACTTCCAGTCCTCGCCGGTGATCTCCGGGTCCGTCATCAGGGCGTTGCGGACGATCAGATAGAACGGGACCAGGAAGAGCAGGGCCGCGACACCGGTGGCGATGTAGAGCCCGGTGTTGCCGATGACCTTGCCCCCGCGCTTCTTGCGGGGGGTCTTCGTCACGTCAGGTGCGGTGGTGGTCACTTGGACTCCTCACCCCTTCCAAAGCCCATGATCTTGCCCTGGAACAGCGTGATGATCAGGATGAGCACGGTGAGGATGACCGCTCCGGCGCTGCCCTGGCCGTAGTCCTGGCTCTCACCGAGGGCCGTCTTGTACAGCTCGACGAGGGGTGGTTGACCCCAGGTCGCCTTGCCGAGCAGGTTCCAGAACTCGTCGAAGGCCTGGTAGGCGGCGATCAGCAGCAGCAGGATCACCGCGGTCGAGGTGGCCCGCAGCTGGGGCAGGGTGATGTACCGGAAGGTCTGCCAGCCCGGCTTGGCGCCGTCGATCGAGGCGGCCTCGTAGAGCTCCGCCGGGATGTTCTGGAGCGCCGCCAGGAACAGGATCATGTAGAAGCCGGCCTGGAGCCACAGCCGCAGCGTCACGATGACCAGCCAGTACCAGGGCGGGTCCGGGTTGGCCAGCCAGGCGGTGTTCTCGACGCCGAACCAGCCGATGACGGTGTTCGCCAGACCGAAGCGGACGCCGTTGAAGATGGACATCTTCCAGATCAGCGCCGCGGCCACGTAGGAGACCGCGGTCGGGATGAAGAACACCGACCGGAAGAACGCCTTCATGAACGTGAGCCGGTGCACCAGCAGCGCCAGGCCCAGCGAGAGCGCCCACGTGGTGGGCACGATGAACGCGGCGAAGACGGTGAAGGTGACCAGGGACCCGGTGAAGTCCGGGTTGTCCAGGATCGCCTTGTAGTTGTCCAGGCCGATGAACTCGCTCGGCGAGACGGTGAAGCGTGCCTCGAAGAAGCTGAGGTAGATGCTCCAGCCCATCGGCACGAAGACGAAGATCACCAGGCCGATCAGGAAGGGGCTGGTGAAGAGCCAGAAGTTGAGGGTGCTGTTGGCCCGCAGACTCCGCCGCGGCCGCGCCTTCTCAGGCTTGGCCGGGGCGGCGTCCGTGAGGTCGAGCTTGGTGGTGGTCGACATGTCGAGGTCCGCCCGCCGGCCTATCCGAACAGCTTCTTGAGCTCTGCGTTGACCTTCTTGTCACAGGCGTCGAGTGAGGCCTCCGGACTGCCGCCCTTGCGCACGGAGTTGGCGATCACGTCGTTCACCGAGGCGATCATCGACTGCGTCCAGGCGATGTTGTCGAAGTGCCCGTACTCGCTGAAGAGCTTGACGCCCTCGGCCGGCAGACCCGACTTGAGCTTGGTGGCCGACTGCGCGATCGAGGTGCGCGGCGGGATGTGGAAGCCGTAGGACAGCGCCCAGTCCTCCTGGTACTCCTTCTGGTCGATCCACAGCCACTTGACGTATTCCTTGGCCGCGTCGAGGTTCTTGCTCTTGGCGTTGACGAACATCGACCAGCCGCCGTTGGTGACCGAGAACTTGCCGGAGTCGCCGACCTTCGGGAACGGGAAGATGCCGACATCGTCGCCGAGCGCCTTCTGGATCACCGGCATGGCCCACATGCCGCACCACTGGATCGCGGTCAGGCCCTGGGTGAAGGCCGAGGGGTCCCACCAGTCGGCGGGGGCGTCCAGGAGCAGGTTGCCGCTGGTGAACAGCTTGCGCAGCTGGCTCAGACCGTCCGCCACGGCGTCCGTGTGGTAGGCGATCTCGTTCTTGTCGTTCAGGGTGTCCGCGCCGGCCGACCAGATCAGCGGGGACTGCACGGGGGTGATGTCGTTGCCGAGGAAGGCGCCCTTGACCTTGCTCGTGGTGAGCTTGTCGATGACCTCGATCAGCTCCTCCAGCGTCTGGGGGACCTCGACCTTGGCCTTCTCGAAGAGCGAGGGCCGGTAGTAGAAGAACTGCGGGTCGTCGATCATCCGGACGCCGTATATCTTCCCGTCGACCGTGTGCGAGGCGATGTCGGCCGGGTTGAAGTCGTCCTTGACCGGGTTGATGATGTCGCTCAGGTCCGCCACCTGGCCGCTCGTCACCATCTGGAGCTGCGGGTGGAACTCGAAGACGTCGGGCGCGTTCTTGGTGAGCAGAGCCGGGAACAGCTTGTTCTCGAAGTTGGAGCCGGTGATCCACTGGGTGGTGACGTTGGCTTCCTTGTAGGCCTTCGCGTACCGCTTGATGGCCTGCTCGGTGCCCGCCTCGCCGTACGCGTGGAAGTACTGCGTGAGGCCCTCGCCGGAGCTGCTGCGTCCGGTGTTGCCCCCGCACGCGGCCAGTCCGCCGGCGGCGGCCATACCCATGGCGGCCCGAAGAACGGTACGGCGGTCCCAGTTGACGTTACTCATTGCCGACATGCTTGACGTCCTTGTCTCGAGTACGGCTGCGGCCCTGCGCCCGGTGCCTGAAGCGGCTCAGCGCCAGGTGGCTCAATTGGTGTCGCGGTGCGGGACGTTAACCTTCGGCTAAGGCTTCGGCAAGGGGTTGGACGAAGTCTGTTCGAAGCGTTGCGGAGTGTTCGGGATACCGGACATCACGGGTCACGGGCCGCCGCACCAGCGGCCCGCGACCCCCCTTCGGGTACTGCGGGTTACTGCCTTCCGGGCCCTGCGGCCCACTGCCGGAACCAGGCTGTGACTAACGCGGGTTGTGCGTCTTGGCCCTCGCGGGCGTGATGGTGCGTTTCGGCGACTTCTGGCCGACCGACTGGAGGGCGCCCTCCAGCGCGAACGTCGCCGCGCCCAGGCACACCGGATCCGTGGGGATCGGGGACAGGACGATCTCGGTGGCCGCCATCGGCCGGGGCAGCGCGTGCCGGGCGACGGCCTCGCGCACCTCCTCGACCAGGGGCTCGCCGAGGGCGGCCGCGACCCAGCTGCTGAGCACGATCACCTCGGGATTGAACAGGTTGACCAGGTTGGCGATCCCCGCGCCGAGGTAACGGACGGTGTCGCGGAGCGTGCCGACCGCCACCGGATCGCTGTGCCGCAGCCCCTCGGCCAGGGCGGCGATGGTGGCCGTCTGGTCGTCCTCGTGCAGCAGCGGGCTGCCAGGACTCAACTCCCGCAGATTCAGCATGATCCCGGACGCGCCGACGTACGCCTCCACGCAGCCGTGCTTGCCGCAGCGGCACACCCGGCCGTCCAGGACGATCGTGGTGTGGCCCCACTCGCCGGCGCTGTTGCTCACCCCCCGGTGCAGCCCGCCGCCGAGCACGAGCCCGGCGCCCACCCCGGTGCCGAGGTTCACCACCACGGCGTTCCCGCGTCCGCGCGCGGCCCCGAACCACAGCTCGGCCACCGCGGAGGCGCGCAGCGGATTGTCCAGGTACAGCGGGTAGGCGATGTGCTCGGTGAGCAGATCGAGCAGCGGCACGTCGTGCCAGTCCCAGTTGGGCGCGTACTCGCAGAACCCGGTGTCCCGGTCCACCTGGCCCGGCACGCTCACCCCGACCCCGAGGACACGGGCGCCCTCGATGCCGGCCTGCGCGACCACCTGGCCCACGACCGCGGCGACATGGCCGACGACCTGCTCGGGCAGGCTCTCACCCGGGCGGACGTCCTCCTCGGCGCGGGCCAGCACGTTCAGCCCGAGGTCGAACAGCTCGACATGGACGTAGGTCTCCGCGATGTCGACACCGATCAACGCGCCCCCCGACGCGTTGACCGCGACGAGTCCCCGGGGGCGGCCTCCCGCCGAGTCCTCGAACCCGACCTCCGTGATCATCGAGAGATCGAGCAGCTCGCCGACGAGCGTGGCGACCGTGGCCAGGCTCAGCCCGGTGGCGGCCGCCAGCTCCTGCCGGGACGTGGGCGACGCGGCGATGATCTGGCGCAGCACCTCGTAGCGGTTCGCGGTACGGATGTCACGTGAGGTGCGCTTCACCGGGTTGCCCCCGTCCCTTCGGCTCTCGCCGGGACGGCATCGGCACCGGCGCGGCGCAAGGCTATGGGCTGCCGGGGACTTTCGACAAGGGGTTAGGAAAGGGGCTTTATAAAGTCAGTCGGCGAGCACGTCCCGGACGAAGGCGTTGGCGAATTTTGCCTCAGGGTCCAGGCCGTGCGCCAGCGCCCGGAAGTCGTCCAGCCTGGGGTAGCGGCCCCGCAGGACCCCGCCCGGCGTGGTGAACACCTTCCCCCAGTGCGGCCGCGGCCCGAAGCCGTCGAGCACCTCCTCCAGCCGTCGCACCACCGGCAGCACGGCCGCCGTGTCCTCGATCCAGGTGAAGTGCAGCGCCACCGTGTCGCGTCCGTACGACGGGCTCAGCCACTGCTCGTCGGCGGCGACCGTACGCACCTCGCAGGTCTGCAGTACACCGGCGACCGTCTCCCGAATACCGTCGATCGCATACAGCGCCTCGACGGCTGACTGCCGCGGCAGCAGATACTCCGACTGCAGCTCCGCCCCGCTGCTCGGCGTGAACTCCGCCCGGAAGTGCGGCAGCCGCTCATGCCAGGGTCCCGGCACCCCGAACTGCTCGGTGCAGTTGACCGCGGGCATCCCCGGCACCGGGTGCAGCTTCTCGGTGGCGGGCGCGGCCCAGGTGAACTGGTCGAGTGGCTGATCCACCCGCCGCTTCAGCCACACCTGCCGGAAGCCCGGCTCCCGCCAGTCCGTGAAGAGGCTGACGCTGTACGCGGCCGACATGGCCGCCGAGAACGTCTCGAAGTCCAGTCCCTCCAGCGGCAGTTCGGTGAAGACGTGCTGCTCGACCTCGAAGGCCGGCTCCAGGTCCAGGGTGAGCGCGGTGACGACACCCAGCGCGCCGAGCGAGGTCACGGCACCGCCGAAGCGCTCGTCGTCCCGGCCGATCGTCACCCTCGACCCGTCGGCGACGACCAGCTCCACCTCCCGCACCGCCGAGCCCAGCGGACCGTTGCCCACACCCGAGCCGTGCGTCCCCGTCGCGACCGACCCCGCCACCGAGATGTGCGGCAGCGAAGCCATGTTGGGCAGCGCGAACCCCTGGGCGTGGACCGCGCGGGCGAGCTCCGCGTACCGGACACCGCCCCCGACCCGCACCGTACGGGCCGCGGAGTCCACGTCGATCACCGCGGGGAGCCCGGCGATCGACAGCAGCACGCCGTCGGGGCCCGGTTCGGCGATCAGGTTGAAGGAGTGCCCACTGCCCAGCACCCGCACCTTCGCGCTCCCGGCCACGAGGGCGCTCAGCGTGTCGAGCGAGTACGGGCGGTGCAGCTCCTTCGCGCCGTACGTGATGTTGCCCGCCCAGTTGGTGACCGTCTCCGTCATCCCTGTCGTCCCTTCCCTGGAACGCCGGCCCTCGCCGGCATGCCTCTGCGTTGACCCTCTCATTCGCCGCCACCTAACTTAGAGAGCGGTTTCTATCCGTTTTCCTCGACCGGGGGTCACCACCTTGCCCGAGCGTCCCCAGGCGCTGTTCGCCATGACCGCCGCCAACCTGGCCCACGTCTTCCCCTCGGAGGTGCTGGAGCGGCTGCGGGAGGCGGTGGACATCGACCCGGATCTCGTGGCCGAGGACTTCAGCGACCCGCGCGTCAAGGAGGCGCTGGCCCGCACCGAGATCCTCGTGACGGGCTGGGGCTGCCCCCGCATCGACGCGACGGTCCTCGACGCCGCCCCCGGACTGCGGGCGATCCTGCACTCCGCCGGCTCGGTCAAGGGCTTCGCCACGCCGGAGATCTGGCGGCGGGGCATCGAGGTCACCTCGGCCGCCGACGCCAACGCGCTCCCTGTCGCCGAGTACACCCTCGCCATGATCCTCCTCGCCGGGAAGGACCTCTTCGTCGCCCGCGAGCGACTGCGCGCCTCGCGGGCCCACCCCGGCTGGGGCATCGTCCCCGGCATCGGCAACCACGGCCGCCGGGTCGGCGTCATCGGCGCCTCCCGCATCGGCCGCCGCGTCCTGGAACTCCTGCGCCCCTTCGACCTGCGGCCCGCGCTCACCGACCCGTACGTCACGGAGGCGCAGGCGGCCCGACTCGGCGTGCCCCTGCTGGAGCTGGACGAGCTGCTGCGGAGTTCGCAGATCGTCACCGTCCACGCGCCGGAGACCCTCGAGACGCATCACCTCATCGGCCGCCGTGAGCTGTCCCTGATGCCCGACGGGGCGGTCCTCGTCAACACCGCGCGCGGCGGGCTGGTCGACCACGACGCCCTGGTCGCCGAACTCCGCACCGGCCGCCTCAGCGCGGTCCTCGACGTGACCGACCCCGAACCGCTCCCCGCCGACTCGCCCCTGTACGAGCTCCCCAACGCCTTCGTCACACCGCACCTCGCGGGCTCCCAGGGCAATGAGCTGGCCCGGCTCGGCGCAGCGGTGGCCGAGGAGGCGGAGCGGCTCGCGACCGGTGCCGGACCGGCGTATCCGGTGGAGCTGGCGGCACTGGAGCACGGCGCCTGAGGGGCTGCGGATTTCGTAGCTGGAGAAGGTCCTCGGTATGGATATCGATAAATGTCTGGCGTCAAAGCGGCGATATCAGTAGCTTCCCTCGTCATGACGCTCGACCCGCTCCCTGAGACCGACCTCACCCGCCACCGCCGCCTGCGCGACCAGGGCAGCCTCGACCGCGCCGACCTGAACGCCATCCTCGACGCGGGCTTCGTCTGCCACCTGGGCGTGGTGGTCGAAGGTCGGCCGCTGGTCGTCCCGACCGTGTACGGACGGGGTGACCGGGAGCTCTATCTCCACGGCTCGGTGGCGAGCCGCAGTCTCTCCGGCGGCGTCCCCGTCTGTGTCACGGTCACGCACGTCGACGGGCTGGTCCTCGCCCGGTCCGTCTTCGAGCACGGCGTGAACTACCGCAGCGCGATGATCCACGGCGAGGCCCGCAAGGTCACCGACCCCGAGGAGAAGCTGGCGGGCCTGCGCCGGCTCACCGACCACGCGACCCCGGGGCAGTGGTCGTACGCCCGCGGCCCGAGCCGCAAGGAACTCGCCGCCACCACGCTCCTCGCCCTCTCCCTCGAAGAGGCCTCGGTCAAGATCCGCAGCGGCCCGCCGGACGATGGCGACGGACCCGACGCCGGGCTCGGTCTCTGGGCCGGGACCCTGCCGCTGACCTCGGTGTGGGGCGCACCCGTCGCCGCCCCCGAACTGCCGGACGAAACGCCCGTACCGGAACACATCGCTCGACGCGAGGGGACCCGGTACGCGTGACGGGCGGGCGGGGGCATAACGTGAGGAGTCGAACGCCTGAGCCGGGAGGAGATTTACGGATGGGCAGCCGCACCGCACTGGTCGAAGATCTGATGGAGCGATTCCCGCACGTACCGCGGGAAGCCGTCTTCAAGGAGGATCTGCTGCGCGGCGGGGTGGCCTTCGATCCGTCCGCGCTCAGCGACAACGAGGGTGGAGAGGTCAAGCCGAAGTCGTACTTCATCTTCTCCTTCGACCACGGCACCCTGCCCGAACTCGGCGAGGCCGCGCTGCGGCGGCCACCGGAGGAGATCATCCTCACCGGCGGTCCGTACGACCTGCGCCGCACCGTCGTCTCCGTGCGCGTGAACCCGTCGTCGCCGTACCGCGTCGCCGCCGACGAGGAGGGCGTGCTCGGCCTCTACCTCGACGGCAAGCGCATCGCCGACGTCGGTGTGCCGCCGATGCCGGAGTACTACAAGCACAAGCTCTCCAACGGGAAGTCCGTCATGGAGGTCGCCCCCACCATCCAGTGGGGCTACCTCATCTACCTGACCGTCTTCCGGGTCTGCCAGTACTTCGGCGCCAAGGAGGAGTGCCAGTACTGCGACATCAACCACAACTGGCGCCAGCACAAGGCCGCCGGCCGCCCGTACACCGGCGTCAAGGACGTCGAGGAGGTCCTCGAGGCCCTGGAGATCATCGACCGGTACGACACCGCGAAGACCTCCACCGCCTACACCCTCACCGGCGGCGCGATCACCAAGACGGTGGCCGGACGCGACGAGGCCGACTTCTACGGCCACTACGCCAAGGCCATCGAGGAGCGCTTCCCGGGCCGCTGGATCGGCAAGGTCGTCGCCCAGGCGCTGCCGCGCGACGACGTGCAGCGCTTCAAGGACTACGGCGTGCAGATCTACCACCCCAACTACGAGGTGTGGGACGAGTACCTCTTCAAGCTCCACTGCCCCGGCAAGGAGCGCTACGTCGGCCGCGACGAGTGGCACAAGCGGATCCTGGAGTCGGCGGAGATCTTCGGCGCGCGCAATGTGATCCCCAACTTCGTGGCGGGCGTGGAGATGGCCGAGCCCTTCGGCTTCAAGACCGTCGACGAGGCCATCGCGTCCACCACCGAGGGGCTGCGCTTCTTCATGTCGCAGGGCATCACGCCCCGCTTCACCACCTGGTGCCCCGAGCCGACCACCCCGCTCGGCAAGGCCAATCCGCAGGGCGCCCCGCTGGAGTACCACATCCGGCTGCTGCAGGCCTATCGCCAGACGATGGAGGACTTCGGTCTCTCCTCGCCCCCCGGATACGGTGAGCCCGGGCCCGGCCGCGCCGTCTTCTCCGTGAGCTCCTTCATGGACAGCCTCCCGGCACAGGAACCCGCCGAGGTGTAGTCGCGGCGAGAGCCGATGAAGCAGTCAGGGTCCGGATCGAGTCGTCCGGGCCTTTTCTGCGTATGTCTCCAGGAGTAACAGACGCAACAGCGGCAACGAGGTGTGGGCGGGCTCGAACTCCTGGTAACCGGATTTGAATGGTGAGCTTGTCAGTTGTGTGGAAGCCGTGAAAAGCTCGTGCACTGCCGCGAGGTTCCCCACAACTCCGTTGCCAATAAGGTGAGTTGACCTCGCTTTCGATGCAGGAGTCCGATGCCCGACCTGCCGACCCCCCAGGACGCCGCCGAGGCCGTGCTGTTCACCGAGTGCTGGGACGCCGTACTCTCCTACGCCGACCTCTGCACGGCCGGCTCCACCGCGGCCACCCAGCTGGCCACGGAGGCGTTCGCCCTCGGCATGCGCGAGGCCCGCACCGACGGCGGCGGCACCGCCAAGGGCGTGGGCCGCCGTGCGCCCCGGCTGCCCGTGATACCCCTGCTGCTGACGGCCGTACGCACCACCGCCGCCGCCTGGGAGACCGCCGGCCAGGGCCACCGGCTCGATCCCGACCTGCGTCTGTGGCTCAACTCGGACAAGGCCGCACGCTACACCGGCCCGCCGTTGCAGCGCCCGCTCGCCCTGCGCGGCCTGCGCGACATGCAGGAACACGACGCGGATCTGCTGTGGCTGGCCGAGGTGGAGGCGCTGCCGCTGTCCGTGGTGGCCCGCAGGCTCGGTCTGGACCCGGCCCATCTGCCGGAGGAACTCGCGCAGGTGCGCGGCCTGTTCCGGGACCGCAGTCACCGCAACCACCTCGACAGCCCGATGGCCCCGCAGTGCCGCAGCTACGCCCGCCTCCTCGACGCGGTCACCCGCGCGAGCACCGCTGACACCCCGGCGGACCTCTCCCGGCACCTCGCCACCTGTGTGCAGTGCGCCGAGGCCGCCGCCTGTCTGCGGCTGCACGGCGGCGGACTGCCCGGGGCGCTCGCGGGCGGAGTGATCGGCTGGGGCGGCCTCGCCTACCTGGAGCGCAGACGCCGGGCCGCGGAGGTGCGGCTGGGCGCCGGACGCCCGGAGACGGCCGACGCCGGTCCGCCGAACCCCGGCGCCCACAAGGCGCGTGTCGTGCGCAGCGGACTGCTCGTCACCGCCGTCCTGGTCTCACTGCTGGCCCTCGCCGTCTCGATGATGCCGGCGGGCGGCTCCATGGACGACAAAGCTTCGCTGCCCACCGACCGCCAGCCGGTGGCCGATCCCGGCGCCACCGTGCCCTCGCCGTCCGCGACCTCCGGGCCGGCGGCCTCGCCCACACCGTCCGCGGCCGGCAGCACCACCGCGAAGAAGAACCCCGGCCCCGAACCCCAGGGCACCACCTCCTCCGCCGCCCGCGACGACGAGAAGCCGAGCCCCGCCACGAGTGCGGCGGCCACCTGTGAGGTCCGGTACGAGCTGGTGAACCAGTGGCCCGACGGCTTCCAGGCCACCGTCACCGTGACCACCGACGAGGCCCTCGACGACTGGCGCGTCGCCTGGTCCTTCAAGGACGGCCAGAAGGTCGGCCAGATGTGGGACGCGAGCTTCGCCCAGGACGGCTCCCGTGTCACCGCGAGCGCCGCGGACTACAACAGGACCGTGCGCGCGGGCGCCGACCTCGCCTTCGGCTTCCTCGCCTCCTGGCAGGGCACGAACTCCCCGGCGTACGCCTTCACGTTGAACGGGCACACCTGCTCGAAGGCCTGACGGCATCCGTCGGACGCAGCAGCACCGGCACCGTGGCCCGGTCGGGCAGGCACCACCTCGGCGCGGACGTCCACGCGGGGCCCGTCCTGCCGGCCGCCGCGTCCGGAGCGGCGGCCTCCAGCTCGAACCACACCTCGGTGCCGACGCTGTCCTCGACGTGCCCGCTGCCCCACCGGTCGGCGAGCGCGTCGACCAGCAGCAGGCCGCGCCCGTTCTCGCTGTCCGCGTCGGAGCCCTCGCCGTGCGTCCCGGGCAGGCCCGGCCCCTCGTCCGCGACCGTGCAGCGCAGCCGGCCGGCCGTGAGGGAGAGGGTGAGCCGATAGCGGCCCCGGGCGTGCACGACCGCGTTGGTGGCGAGTTCGCTGACCAGCAGTTCGGCGGTCTCCGCCTGGTCCTGGAGCCCGTACTCGGCCAGCCACGTCCGCACGGCGGCCCTGGCGAGGCGGACCGAGGACCGTCCGGGCCCCAGGATCGTCGTACAGCCACCGCCCAGGGACAGACCGGGCGGACGGACGTCGGGCATGGTCGCTTCCCTTCACCCCAGCGGCTCGACCTCCACCATGCCGTCGGCGAGCCCGCGGGTCGCGGGGGAAACTACGCGCATCCGCGCCCCGGCCCGTCAGCCCCGGACGTCACCAGGCCGTCACCCCGACGACGCCAGCGCCGTCTCCATCCGGATCGTCCACCCGTCCTCGGCCGCGTCCCCGGACCTCAGGTCCACGAACTCGCAGAACTGACGGGTCTGCCACAGCCCGTCCTCCGGGCACGTCTCGGGACCGGGCGGCCGGAAGCCGAGGAACGGGTCGGTGATACGGCCGTACGGCGTGCGCAGTTCGCAGACGATCCGTTCCCCGGTCGACCACAGCAGCAGCCGCGCGCTGTCCAGGCCCTGGGCGGCCGCGTAGCCGGTGGCCCCGGACACGGCCACCCCGAACCGGTCGGCCCGCTCGCCCGTCATGCCGCGGGCCTTCGCCTGCTCCGCCGCGAACCGGCGGGCACCGGCCATGTCCCCGGCGAGCGGGACCCCGACGGCCTCCGGCGGCGGCTCGGGCAGCGGAGCGAGGTCCCGGGTCGCGTACGCGGCGGGCCGGGTGAACAGGGGGCTGGGCCGGATGCCGAGCCGGTCCAGCACGGTCGGATGGGTGTGCCGGGCGGCCTCGACGACGTCGGGCGGTGCGACGCGGGTGTCGTACAGACACATCAGGTCCGGCGGCGCGCCGGTGAACAACTCGGTGGCCAGGGCCTCGTACCGCTTCCACTCGGCGATCTGGCGCGGCGAGCGGCCGTTCCAGACCGGTTCGCCCGCCATGTGCAGCCGGCCCGTGGGGCCCGCGTGCGTGACGTAGTAGTCGAGGGCGGTGGCCATGCTGTTCGCGGGTGTCCCGTGGTACCAGTGCGCGGAGTTGTGGAGGTCCACGTGCCGGGCGTCGGGGCCGAGCGCCTCGCGCAGCAGGTCCAGCTTGCGCGGGGTGGTGATGGCCACCGGGTCGGGCTCGTCCTCGGCGGCGATGCCGTCCCTGAGGAAGGGCACCGTCACCGTCAGGAACTCCTCGTCGCAGGAGTGGATGCCGGCGTGATGCTTGGGGGGAGAGGTGGTCCGCTGCTGGTGATCCGTCATGTCCGGTTCCTTTTCATGCGATTCGTGTCGAGCGAGGTCCAAGGACAGCGAGGTCCAAGGACGTCGTCAGGGGCGCGGGATGCCGCGCGACGCGGTCCAGACGGCGACCTGGCTGCGGGAGGTGAAGCCCAGCTTGCTGAGGATCCGCTCCACATGGCCCTCCGCCGTCCGTACCGCGACGACCAGCCGGTCGGCGATCTGCTGGTTGGTGAGGCCCTGCCCGAGGAGTTCGGCGACCTCCGCCTCGCGGCGGGTGAGCGGACTGTCGGGCACCGCGCGGGCGGGTGACGTGCGCTCACCGAGCGCGTAGCCGACCGCGTCGTCCAGGGCGTGTTCCAGGCCCTCGCGGTGGGCGTGCCCGAACGCCTCGCCCAGCAGCGCCCGGGCGCCTTCCTCGGCCTCGTCGCGGACGGGGCCGTGGGACGGGGTGCGGTCCAGGGCGACATGGGCGTCCCGCCAGATCCGCCGGGCCGCGCCCAGCAGGACCGCGGCGGGCCGGCCCTCGCCGACGCGGGCGTGGACCGCGGCGAGCAGTTCCAGCGTCATGCCGATCCCGAACACGTCGCCGACCGCCCGCTTGAGCCGCAGACACTCCCGGGCGTGCGTCCTGGCCGACACCTGGTCCCCCTGGGACCACTCGGCGAAGGCGAGGATGCGCAGGAGGTACGAGTGGATCCACTGCTCGCCGTGGACCAGGCAGATCCCGCGGAACTCCGCGCACAGGGCCATGGCCCGCCCGTGCTCGCCCAGGAGGCTGAGGACATGGGCCAGTTCGACGTACTTGAAGCCGACCAGGCTCATCGACTCGTCCTCGCGCGGCGGCCCGGCCAGCGCCTCCTCGTACACCTCCCGGGCCCGCTCGTAGGCGCCGCTGATCAGGAGGGCGCCGCCGCGGCCGAAGAAGGTGTGCGCGGCCTCGGTCTCGTCGCCGAGCCGCAGGGCCAGCTCGTGCGACTCCTCGGCGAGCGGCCCGCCCCGGATGGCGTCGCCCTGGCTGAGCAGCATCAGCGACAGGCACCACAACGCCCGGGCCCGTGCGCGGCTCGGCTCCGGGTCGGCGGCCAGCAGCCGCTCCAGCCAGAACCTGCCCTCCGTCAGGGCACCGGTCGCGAACCAGAAGAACCACAGATGCCCGGCCAGCTTCAGCCCGGCCCGTACCTCGCCCGGTGTGCTCAGACAGAACTCCAGCGCCGAACGGACGGTGTCCGACTCGGCGTACAGCCGCCGCACCAGCTCCGGCTGGTCGGGGCCGAACCACCGCCGCTCGCACTCCTCGACGAAGCCCAGGCACCAGTCCCGCACCCGGCGCCGGGCCGCCTCCCGCGCGCCGGCGCCGCTCTCGCACAGCCGGTCGAGGCCGTAGTGCCGGATCGACTCCAGCATCCGGTACCGGGCGTGCACGGTGTCGCCGTCGCGGACCAGGAGCGACTTGTCCACCAGCCCGGCGACGGCGTCCACCGTCGCGTCCCGGTCGAGGCCCGCGCCTGCGCAGACCTCCTCCACCGCGTCCAGGTCGAAGCTCCCGTCGAACACCGAGGCGTGCGCCCACACCGCCTGCTCCTGGGGGGTGCACAGGTCGTGGCTCCAGTCGACGGTCGCCCGCAGGGTGCGGTGCCGGGCCGGGGCGCCCTCGGTGTCGGCCAGCAGCCGGTACCGCCGGTCCAGCCGGTCCAGCACCTGCCGCACACCCAGCGCGCGCATCCGGACCGCGGCCAGCTCGATCGCGAGCGGCAGCCCGTCCAGGCGACGGCACAGGGCGGCCACCGCCTCCTGGTTGTCCGCCGTGAGCGCGAACCCGGGCAGCACCTCCGCGGCCCGGTCGGCGAACAGGGCCAGCGCCGGATACTCCAGGGCCGGCTTCGCGGGCAGCGGTTCGCCCGGCGCGGGCGTGGGCAACGGCTGCACCTCCAGCACATGCTGCCCGGCCAGCCCCAGCGGATGCCTGCTGGTCGCCAGCACCCGCACCCGCGCGGTCCGCGCCAGCAGCGTCCCGACGAGCCGAGCGCAGGCCTCGGCCAGGTGCTCGCAGTTGTCCAGCACGAGGAGCAGATCGCGTTCCCCGAGCTGCTCGACGAGCACCTCGACCGGCGAACGCCCCGACACATCACGGATGTTCAGTGCCTCGACCAGGGCGAGCGGCACCAGCGAGGCGTCCCGCACACCGGCCAGCTGGACCAGGTGCACCCCGTCGGCGAACCGCTTCGCCAGCGCGGGCAGGACATGCAGGGCCAGCCTGGTCTTGCCGACGCCGCCCGGCCCGGTCAGGCTGACCAGCCGGTGGGCGGCCAGCAGCCGCTTGACCTCCGCGACCTCCTGCCGCCTGCCGACGAAGCTCGACGCCCTCAGACTCCGACCGGCCGTTGCTCGCGTCGCGGATGCTTGCAGAATCGGAACCCGCCTCCGAACGTGGTACGCCCCGTGCGCGCCGTGGTCCGCGGTGGGCGGAGGTACGGCGGCCCTACCAAGAACATTAGGAGCGAGACCCAGGTCAGGCGCCTGTAGTGCGACATTGCCAACTGAAGGCGCTTACCTGACAGAACGTGCCCATGTCCTGTCGCGCGGCGTAAAAAACCCGTGGCGCACGCGAACGCACCTGTCTAAGGTGGGGGACGTTCCGGCGTTGACCGTGTGCGTACGAGGAGGTGTTTGACCGATGGCTGTCACTGCGACGAGCGCTGCCCGCATCCAGTTCATCAAGTCCACCTCCGTGGCCGCCGGCTGACCACCTCACTCCTCGCCGGGGCCACCCTGTGAAGGGTCACCCTTGACTTCCAGCTCTCTTTTCACCGCGCTCGCTCCCTACGGCTGGGACGACGCATGGGCGGACGAGTTCGCCCCCTACGACGCCGAAGGACTGCTGGCCGGGCGGGTCGTCCGCGTCGACCGCGGGCAGTGCGACGTCGTCACCGCGGACGGTCTCCTGCGGGCCGACACCGCGTTCGTCACCCCCCACGACCCGCTGCGGGTCGTGTGCACCGGGGACTGGGTCGCCGTCGAGCCCGGCGGCAACCCGCGCTACGTCCGCACGTATCTGCCGCGCCGCACCGCCTTCGTACGCTCCACCTCCTCCAAGCGGTCCGAGGGGCAGATCCTCGCCGCCAACGTCGACCACGCCATCGTCGCCGTCTCCCTCGCCGTCGAGCTCGACCTCGGCCGCATCGAGCGCTTCCTCGCGCTCGCCTGGGAGAGCGGGGCGCAGCCCGTGGTCGTGCTCACCAAGGCCGACCTCGTACCGGACGCGGCGACGCTCGCGCATCTCGTCCAGGACGTGGAGACCACGGCGCCGGGCGTCCCGGTGCTGACGGTCAGCGCCCACGACGGCGATGGGCTCGACGTCCTCGTCGCCGTCGTCTCCGGGGGTACGAGCGTGCTGCTCGGCCAGTCCGGAGCGGGCAAGTCGACCCTCGCCAACGCCCTGATCGGCGAGGACGTCATGGACGTCCGCGCGGCCCGGGACGTCGACGGCAAGGGGCGGCACACGACGACCACCCGCAACCTCCTCGCCCTCCCGGGCGGGGGAGTGCTGATCGACACCCCGGGGCTGCGCGGAGTCGGTCTCTTCGACGCCGAGAGCGGTGTCGGGCAGGTGTTCTCCGAGATCGCGGAACTGGCCGAGCGGTGCCGCTTCCACGACTGCGCCCATGAGGCGGAGCCGGGATGTGCGGTGCTCGCCGCGGTCGCCTCCGGCGAGCTGGGTGAGCGGCGCCTGGAGAGTTACCGGAAGCTGATCCGGGAGAACCAGCGGATCGTCGCCAAGACCGATGCGCGGGTCCGTGCGGAGCTTCGGCGGGACTGGAAGCGTCGGGGCGCTGAAGGGAAGGCTGCGATGGAGGCCAAGCGCGGTCGGGTGCGGTAGCGCCTATGGGGGCGCGGGGTTGTGTCGTCGGGCGGCTGCGGGTGCGTTGTGGCTGGTCGCGCCCACGCGGCGGAGCCGCATATCGATACAGCCCCGCGCCCCTTCGGGGGCGCCTCAGTGCCGTGTCCGAAATCCGCCAGCCCTGTTTTCGTCCAGGTCGCACACTGGACTGTGTGATGGACGAAGACAGCAGGTACGAGGCGGTGCGGAGTCGGGACGGGCGGTTCGACGGGGAGTTCTTCTTCGCCGTCGAGACGACCGGGATCTACTGCCGGCCCAGTTGCCCCGCCGTCACGCCGAAGCGGCGCAATGTGCGGTTCTTCGCGACGGCCGCCGCCGCGCAGGGTTCCGGGTTCCGGGCCTGCCGGCGGTGCCGTCCCGACGCCGTGCCGGGATCGGCGGAGTGGAATGTACGGGCCGATGTCGTGGGCCGTGCGATGCGGCTGATCGGCGACGGTGTCGTCGACCGGGAGGGGGTCGCCGGACTCGCGGACCGGCTGGGCTACAGCGCCCGGCAGGTCCAGCGGCAGCTCACCGCGGAACTCGGTGCCGGGCCCGTCGCCCTCGCCCGCGCCCAGCGCTCGCACACCGCGCGGGTCCTGCTGCAGACCACGGAACTGCCGGTCACCCAGATCGCGTTCGCCTCCGGGTTCGCCAGCGTGCGGCAGTTCAACGACACGATCCGCACCGTGTACGCGCAGACCCCGAGCCGGCTGCGCGACGCCGCGCCCGCGTCCCGCCGTACGGCCACCCCCGCGGCCGGTGTGCCGCTGCGGCTCGCCTACCGGGGCCCGTACCGGTCCGACGCCGTCTTCGACCTCCTCGCCGACGAGGCCGTCCCCGGCGTCGAGGAGATGAGCGGACCGGAGGGCAAGCGCACCTACCGGCGCACGCTGCGACTGCCGTACGGCAGCGGGATCGCCGCCGTCGAGGAGCGGCCGCGCGGCTGGCTCGACGCCCGGCTCCACCTCACCGACCTGCGGGATCTGACGACCGCCGTACAGCGGCTGCGGCGCCTGTTCGACCTCGACGCCGACCCGTACGCCGTCGACGAACGGCTCGGCGCCGACCCGCGGCTCGCCCCGCTGGTCGCGGCCCGCCCGGGACTGCGGTCACCGGGCGCGGCCGACCCGGAGGAGCTGGCGGTCCGGGCGCTGGCCGGCCCGGCACGAACCGCGCGGCTCGTGCAGCGGTACGGCAAGGCGCTCGACGCGCCCTGCGGCAGCCTCACCCACCTCTTCCCCGAACCGGCGGTCCTCGCCGAGGCCGAGCCCGAGGGCCCCCTCGGCGCGCTCACCACGGCCCTCGCCGACGGCGCCGTCCACCTGGACCCCGGCGCCGACCGCGACGACGCACAGGCCGCGCTGCTCGCCCTGCCCGGCATGGACGCCCGTACCGTCGCCGTCGTCCGCACCCGCGCCCTCGGCGACCCCGACGTGGCCCCGCCCGACCTGAACGCCCCCGACACCTGGCGCCCCTGGCGCTCCTACGCCGTACAACACCTGCGCACCGCAGGGGAGCTGGAGACCCGATGACCACGCACTGGACGACCGCGGACAGCCCCGTCGGCCCGCTCCTCCTCACCGCCGACCCGACCGGCGTGCTGACCTCCGTGTCCGTACCGGACCAGAAGGGCGGCCGTACGGTCCAGGACGGCTGGCTGCACGACCCCGCCCTCTTCCACGAGGCCGTGGAGCAGCTCACGGCGTACTTCGCCGGTGAGCTGAAGGAGTTCCGGCTGGAGCTGCGGGCCGAGGGCACGGAATTCCGCGAGCGGGTCTGGGCCGCCCTGGACGACGTCCCCTACGGCGCCACGACGACCTACGGCGAGATCGCCACCCGCATCGGGGCGCCCAGGGCCGCGGTACGCGCGGTCGGCGGCGCCATCGGCGCGAACCCCCTGCTGATCGTCAGGCCGTGCCATCGGGTGATCGGTGCGAACGGTTCGATGACGGGGTACGCAGGGGGCCTGGAGCGCAAGACGACGCTGCTGACGCTAGAGGGTGCTCTCTGAAGTCCGGTGTGCTGTCGGCATGACTACGACCCTTCCACCCCATCGAGCCCCCAACTGTGAATCCGCCGAGGATGGATCCGGATGACCTCCTCGCTGAAGTGCGGGCCCAACTCGTGCGGGCCGATCAGGAGTTCCGCCTCGCCGCGGATGTCGATGCCCCGGACGGTCCAGGGGCGCAGACTGACGATGTCGTCGACCACGAGCGCGACCTTCGGGTTCTTCTGAAGGTTGCGCCACTTCTTGCTGCGCCCCATCTCGTAGCCGCCGACCAGGATCGTCCCGTCGTCCTGGGGGAAGAACCCGACCGGGTTGGCCTGGGGCTGCCCCTGGGGGGACACCGTGGCGAGCCGCCCCAGCCGCTGCGACTTCAGATACGCGCGTTCGGCCTCGCTGAATTCGGTCATGCCGCCATCCGAACACGCCCGCCCCGGCGGGCACATCGGTTCCTCGGCCTAGGGCCGCGGCCCTACGTCACCCCCACAGCACCACCCCCAGCCACGCCCCCATGATCAGCAGGCAGGTGAACAGCTCCGCCAGCACGCTGGAGCCGCCCGAGCGCATGACCGTGCGCAGTGCCGCTTTCGCCTCGCCGTGGCGGCCGAGGCGGAGGCGTTCGTGCAGGTAGATGCCGGCCATGAAGCCGGGGATCGCGCCCAGTACGGGGACCAGGAAGAAGCCCAGGAACGCGCCGATCCCGGCGTACACACCCATCCGGGGAGTGGCGCCGCTCGTGCGCAGACGGCGGGGCGGCAGTGCCCAGCGCACCACCTGGGACAGGAACAGCACCACGGTGGCCCCCACCAGCACCCACCAGGCGACCGGCCGCGGATCCTTCAGCGCCCACCACGAGACCGCGGCCCACACGAGCCACGACCCCGGCACCCCGGGCACCAGCACTCCGCACAGGCCGAGCAAGAGGACCAGGCCGACCAGCAGGAGGTCCCACACTCCCATGCGTCCAGGGTGCCGGACGGTCGGAGAAACCGCAGGTCAGGACCGCCTCGCGGCAATCAGGTGGTCACCTCGCCCGGCGCTCCGCGGTGCTCAGGGCCAGGTCACAGGTGTGAGGGGAGCCAAGGCTGGGGTACCCCGGTGTCGCCGGGCGGTTCTGCCGTGGGGGGTGGAACCGTCCGGCGGCTCCATTCGTACGGCCGTTCTGTGGATCACCCGCCGTGCGGCGTGCCGCCGATTTTTCCGGATGCCCCGTTTCCATCCGGCCCTCGCGGTGGACAATTAGGGGCATGAGCCAGCAGGGGGGAAGGCCCACCGGTCACGAGGACGACTGGTGGGGTCAGCTGTACGACGACACCGAGGACGCGGGCCCGGCCGCCGCGCCCGACTCGCTGGACGACCGGTTCGCCTCGGCGGCGGGGACGGTGAACACGGGCACGGGGGTTCCGGCGCCGAGGGCGGGCGAGGAGGACACCCCGCCGACGAGGTCCCGGGCCCCCTGGGAACCGACGCAGACGACCACAGGCCCGCCGGGCTTCGCGACGGGCGGCGCTCCGCCGGGGCCCGGGAGCGGTCCGCCCGCACAGCCCCCCGACATCGCGTCCGCGGAGCCCGCGGACCGTCGTGCCGCCGGGACGGCCCCCGGATCCGGGCCGGGCGGCACCCCGCAGGCGCGGGCGGCCGAGACCCATCCGCCCGCGAAAACACCGGCCGACGCGGCGCCCCCGCCCGCGGAGACGCCACCCGAACCACCACCCACCCGCACCCCCACCCGGGTCGACCTCCCCACGCTCCCGCCCGGCCCCCTGGACTTCGTGGGCTCCGGCCCGCCCACCTACGACGCCGAACCCACCGCCCTCCCGCCCGCGGACCCCGACGACCTGGACGACCTGGTCGCCGACACCGTCCTCGACGGCGCCCACTACGGCTCCTGCACCCTGCGCGCCGCCTCCGTACGGGGCGACTCCGCCCGCTTCCGGGGCGAACCCCGCCGGGACTCCCTCCTCACCGCCCGCTTCGGCACCGGGGACCACGCCCTGGTCCTCGTCGCGATGGCCACCGGCGCCCGCGCGACCCCCGGCGCCCACCGGGCCGCCGCCGAGGCCTGCCACTGGATCGGCAGGGCCGTCGGCCGCAGCCACGCACGCCTCGCCGAGGACCTCCGCGCCGGCCGCCGCGGCGACCTGAAGTCGGGGCTGCACCGCCTCACCGACCGCAGCCTCGGCAAACTCCGCGCCAGCGCAACCGAGCAGGGCATCGACCCGGAGGAGTACTCCGCCACCCTGCGCTGCCTTCTCCTGCCGGCCGACACGGGCTGCCGTACCCGCGTCTTCTTCGGCGTCGGCGAGGGCGGACTGTTCCGTCTCAGGGACGGCGAGTGGCAGGACATCGAGCCGCGCGTCCTGGACGTCACCGGCGAACCCGTCGTCGGCTTCGGCTCGCTGCCCGCCGAGACCCCCGAGGGCGACCGCCTCACCATGGACCTCGGCATCCCCACCCCGCCGAGCCCGTACGAGGCCGCCCCCGAGCCGCCCCGCGAACCCTTCCGCTTCCGCGCCTCGGTAGCCCGCCCGGGTGACACGCTCCTGATGTGCAGCGGCGGCCTCGCGGAGCCCCTGCGCGGCGAACCGGAGCTGTGCGAGTACCTCACGGACCGCTGGTCCGGCCCCACCCCACCGGGTCTCGCCGCCTTCCTCGCCGACACCCAGGTGCGGGTCAAGGGCTACGCGGACGACCGTACGGCCGCCGCCGTGTGGGAGGCGTGACGGCGGGGGTTGTGGATTGATGGACCCATGGCCAAGCAGAACGTCGCCGAACAGTTCGTCGACATCCTCGTCCGCGCCGGTGTGCAGCGCCTCTACGGCGTCGTCGGCGACAGCCTCAACCCGGTCGTCGACGCGGTACGCCGCAACGCCGCCATCGACTGGGTGCACGTCCGGCACGAGGAGACCGCCGCCTTCGCCGCCGGCGCCGAGGCGCAGATCACCGGGAAGCTGACCGCCTGCGCGGGCTCCTGCGGTCCCGGCAACCTGCACCTCATCAACGGCCTGTACGACGCCCACCGCTCCATGGCCCCGGTCCTCGCCCTCGCCTCGCACATCCCCTCCAGCGAGATCGGGCTCGGCTTCTTCCAGGAGACCCATCCCGACCGCCTCTTCCAGGAGTGCAGTCACTACAGCGAGATGATCTCCAACCCCCAGCAGATGCCGAGGCTGCTCCAGACCGCCATCCAGAACGCCGTCGGCCGCTCCGGCGTCAGCGTCGTCACCCTGCCCGGAGACATCGCCGACCAGCCCGCCCCCGACAAGGCCGCCGAGACGGCCCTCGTCACCTCCCGGCCCACCGTCCGCCCCGGCGACACCGAGATCGACCGGCTCGTCGAGATGATCGACGCGGCCGACAAGGTCACCCTCTTCTGCGGCAGCGGCACCGCGGGCGCGCACGCCGAGGTCATGGAGTTCGCGGAGAAGGTCAAGTCCCCGGTGGGGCACGCCCTCAGGGGCAAGGAGTGGATCCAGTACGACAACCCCTTCGACGTCGGCATGAGCGGGCTGCTCGGCTACGGCGCCGCCTACGAGGCCACCCACGAGTGCGATCTGCTGATCCTGCTCGGCACCGACTTCCCCTACAACGCGTTCCTCCCCGACGACGTCAAGATCGCCCAGGTCGACGTCCGCCCGGAGCACCTGGGCCGCCGCTCCAAGCTCGACCTCGCCGTGTGGGGCGATGTGAAGGAGACCCTGCGCTGCCTCACGCCACGGGTGCGGACCAAGCAGAACCGCAAGTTCCTCGACAAGATGCTCAGGAAACACGCCGCCGCGCTGGAAGGCGTCGTCAAGGCGTACACCCGCAAGGTCGACAAGCACGTCCCGATCCACCCCGAGTACGTCGCCTCCGTACTCGACGAACTCGCCGACGACGACGCCGTGTTCACTGTCGACACCGGCATGTGCAACGTCTGGGCCGCCCGCTACATCTCACCCAACGGCCGCCGCCGCGTGATCGGTTCGTTCTCGCACGGGTCCATGGCGAACGCGTTGCCCATGGCGATCGGCGCGCAGTTCACCGACCGGAAGCGACAGGTCGTGTCGATGTCCGGGGACGGCGGGTTCTCCATGCTGATGGGCGACTTTCTGACCCTCGTGCAGTACGACCTGCCCGTGAAGGTCGTCCTCTTCAACAACTCCTCGCTCGGTATGGTCGAGTTGGAGATGCTGGTCGCCGGGCTCCCCTCCTACGGCACCACCAACAAGAACCCCGACTTCGCCGCGGTGGCCCGCGCCTGCGGTGCCCACGGTGTCCGGGTCGAGAAGCCCAAGCAGCTGGCCGGCGCCCTCAAGGACGCCTTCCGGCACAAGGGACCCGCCCTCGTCGACGTCGTCACCGACCCCAACGCCCTGTCCATCCCCCCGCGGATCAGCGCCGAGATGGTGACCGGGTTCGCCCTGTCCGCCTCGAAGATCGTGCTCGACGGCGGCGTGGGGCGGATGCTGCAGATGGCGCGGTCCAACCTCCGCAACGTGCCGCGGCCCTAACCCCCAGACGCCCACCTGCGGTTGGTCCAGTCGTACGAGTACTGCGGGAGCTTCTTGTCGCCCGTGGTGCGGAACGGGCTGCCGTTGTCGGTGATCCGGGCGGTGCCGGTGCGGCCCTGGGAGGACCAGTCCAGCTCCAGGTACCAGCTGCAGTCACAGGTCACCGTCCGCGCGGTGACCAGCAGGATCTCCGGATCCTCGGCCGAGACGCGGTAGGGCATCCGGATCGCGGGGATCTCGTTCTCGCCGTCGGAACCGGCTTCCGAGCGGGCGATGGGGCGGTCCGCGTCGAGGTCGACGGAGAACTGACGCGGGGTGAGGGCGCCGCCGCAGCCGTTGTCCATGGCATAGGAGTTGCCCTCGGCCGGGGCCGCGCGCCTGACGACCCGGACCCGGAGCGCCTCGAGCACCACGGCCGTGGAGCTGCGCCCCTGCACGGAGATCTGCACCATGGTCTCGCCGCCGTGCAGCGCGCCCAGGGTCGACGCCCAGACCGGGGCGTCCTGCGCGGTCGGGGGCGGCGGGACCATGGTCGTCGGCTTGTCGATGACGTAGTGATGACCGCAGCCCGCGTTCCAGACATGGGAGTTGACGGTCCAGGTGAGGGGCACGGCAGCGCCCGGGGCGGCACCGCCGGTGGGGCTGCCGGGGCCCTTGCCGGACGGCGCGGAGGTCGGCCCGCCGGTGCCGGCGGAGGGGGACGGGGAGGTCCGGTGCGGGGAGGGCGAGGGGCTCGCCGACTTCCTCGACGCGGTGGGATCCGGTGACCTGGGAGCGGCCGACGTCGTGACGGCGGGGTCGGAGGGGCGTACGGCGGCGGAGGACGGGGAGCGGTCGTTCGACAGGGCGGACAGACCGGCGAGGGTGGCGGCGGACGCGACGGCGACCGCCGTCGTCACCAGGATCCGCCGACGGCGGTACCAGGGGAGCGGGGCGGGAGGGGCACCGAGGTTCGTGACCGTCTCGGCCTCGGGCACCGGCTCCGGCTCCGGCTGGGTTTCCGGCACCGGCTCGGAAACGGGCTCGGGATCAGGAGTGGGATCAGGAGTGGACTCAGGGACAGGAGCGGGCTCGGGCTCCGCCACCGGTGTCCGTGGCCGCTGCCGTGCCGCCACCGCCGGTAACCACAGCCGGTGCAGCTCCAGCCGCTCCTCCGGAGTCGCCCCGCACAACGCGGCGAAGCGCTCCACGGGGGCGAAGTCGAGGGGGACCGCGTCACCCGCGCAGTAGCGGTGCAGCGTCGAGGTGTTCATGTGCAGACGCCGGGCCAGCTGGCCGTAGCTGCGGTCCGTACGTTCCTTCAGCCGCGTGAGCAGCGCCGCGAATTCCGCGACCTCGTTCACGCCGTCCCGCTCTGACAACGTTCCCCCTGTGTCTCCCGGACCGGTGACCCCATCCCAGGCACCTCATATACCTGCACGTCAGACGGGCTGGGATGGTTCCACCGTGGTGGATCGGGCGCCGGCTGTTGCGCAGGCCGCCTGTGACGGCTGATGCTCTTGGTGTCGCACCGACCGGGCCGGACCGACCATCCGCCGTCGGCGGCATTCTCTATCCAAGCACTCACTCGTACACGGGGGACCATCCATGCCCAAGCGCACCCGAGCCGGCGCCCTGTTCGCCGTCGCTGTCACAGGCCTCGCCCTCGGCGCGACGCTCGCCGCACCGGCGGACGCCGCACCGCAGACCACGCCGAAGTTCCTGTCGGCGGCCGAACTGCCGCCGCACCCCTCGTCCTCCTGGAAGGCGGGCAAGGTCACCGACGGCGTCCCGGACGAACTCCTGAGCTGCCTGGTGGAGACGATGCCCGGCTACGACTCCAGGTACCGCTCGTTCACCACCGAACTGGAGACCAACGCCCAGCAGCTCACGATCGTCGTCGGCACCACCGCCAAGGCCAAGGCCCTCGCCGACCGCCTGAACAAGGACATGCGCGACTGCGCCACGCGCATCGAGCAGGCCGAACCGGAGATCGACGCCACGTACAAGAACTACGGCGCGCTGTCGGTGGAGGAGGGCGCCCGCGTCCACGGTCTGCACACCGAGGCCTCCTGGGGCGCCACCGACATCCACCTGGTGTCGGTGGGCCGGGACGGGCGGACCGTCACCGTCGTGCAGTGGGGGCAGATGGGCGACTTCGACGACGCGCCGGTGAAGGCGTTCAAGAAGACGACCACCACCGCGGTCAACAAGCTCTACTGAGCCCGGCCCTCATGTGAGACCAACCGAAGAAGCGGAGCCGCCCTCCTGCGACGGGGGTACGGGAGGGCGGCTCCAGCTGCGTGAAATCCGGTACGGAAGCGGTGAATTCAGGCCAGATTCAACGGCGGGCGGAAGCTCGCCCCGTTCCGGCGTCCAGGACCAGCCGTCCCACCTCTGCCCCCGGTACGGCCGGATCGGCAGACCGGGGTAGACGGTGCGGTCGATGCCGGTGGTCAGCGTGTCGCCCCGGAGGTAGGCCGGAAGCCGTCCCGGAGTACCGGGCCGACCGCAGACCGCGGGGGCGGATGCAACCGCGAGCCTCCGCTCCCGGACACGGACGGTTCCGCCGGTGTACGCCGTCGAAGGCGCCGCCGGGGACGTTGTGCGGGGGAGAGGCCAGGTCGGCGGGTGCCGTGGCGGCAGTCCGGGGCAGCAACCGGAACCCGCGGATCGACCAGGGGTTTCCCCGCCCTCCGGCGCCGGCCGGTCGGGACGCCGTACGAGCAGCACATGCCACCCGCCGGAACCGGCGGCACGCGCCCCCGCGCCGACCGTCCCGCACGAACTGCCCCGGAGCCCACCTCGGCCCCAGGCGTCCCGGGCTCCGGCCGCCCCGCACCGGGCTCCGAAACGCCCGGGCACGCGTGGTCCGCCCTCGCTCCGGTGAGCCTCAACCATGGCCGAACACCTGGTCGTTGATGATTCGACATGACTGGCGCGTGCCCGACGGGGCATGGATCCCGTGAACGTGTTCGAGCAGGAGGGGAACCGACATCGGCACGCGGGCGGGGGTCATGAAGAGGCAGGCGCGAGGAGGCGGTCCCATGGCGATCGGGGCCTTCTCGGCACAGACAGTGGAGGACGTGACCGCGAGCGCCGGGGGTAAGGCGCAGGCGTCTCAGCTCAGGCGCAGACTCGGGAAGGCGGACCTGCGGGCGGTGCCCGAAGTCCGCAGAGCGCTCCGGGAGTTGTTACGGCATTGGGGGAGGCCGGGGCGATCGGAGATAGCGGAACTGCTCACCAGTGAGCTCGTGACCAACGCGCTCATCCACACCGATCACGACGCGGTGCTGACGGCCACCGTCGCACCCGGTGGACTCAGGGTCGAGGTACGGGACTTCGTGGCCCGCCGGCCCAGCCTGCACGTACCGAACGCCGACGACGGTACGCACGGCCGGGGCCTGGTCCTCGTCCAGTCCCTCGCGGACGCGTGGGGCGTGCGGGCGCACGCGGTGGGCAAGGCGGTGTGGTTCGAACTCGACGCCGGGACCGCATGACGAACGGGAGGGGGGTACGGCGTGCAGCCGTACCCCCCTCCCGTGATGCCCGAAGACTTAGCCGAACTGCTGCTCGAGGTCCTTGAGCTTGCGCTCCAGGGAGTCGAGTCGCGGCAGGGCCATGGTGTCGTCCTCGGCGGTGAGGTCGACGGTGATGGGGTCAGTACCCTTGCGGACGGGCTGCAGGGACGGCCGTGAGCGTACGGGCAGTTGCTCCGGCGTCGATATGGCAGGCTCCGCGGAGACCACGTCGGAGCCCCGCTCCAGAGCCTGGGCCTCGCCCGGTCGGCCGCCACCGCGGCCGATGAATCCGCGGTGACCGCGGCTGATGGCCTTGAGCTGGGCGCGCTCCATGCGCTCCTTGTCGCGGCGGCGCAGCCGGGCGGTCTCCTTCTGGCGCTTGTCCTCGCGGACCTCGTCGACCGCCTCGTCCAGGCTGCGCACGTTCTCCAGCAGCATCAGCGACCAGGCCCTGTAGGTCTCGCGAGGCGCCCGCAGCCAGCGCACGATGCGGATCTGGGGCAGCGGACGCGGCACCAGACCCTGCTCGCGCAGGGCGGCCCGGCGGGTCTGCTTCAGCGCGCGGTCGAAGAGGACGGCCGCCGAGAGGGACATGCCGGCGAAGAAGTGCGGGGCACCCGCGTGGCTGAGGCCCCGGGGCGCGTGCACCCAGTTGAACCAGGCCGCGGCGCCCGCGAACGTCCACACGAGTATCCGGGAGCCGAGGGCCGCGTCACCGTGGCTGGCCTCGCGCACCGCGAGGACGGAGCAGAACATCGCCGCGCCGTCCAGGCCGAACGGCACCAGGTACTGCCAGCCGTTGTCCAGGCCCAGGTTCTGCTCACCGAAGCCGACCAGGCCCTTGAAGGAGAGTGCGGCCGCGACGGCGGCGCAGCAGAAGAGGAGTACATAGGAGGCCGTTCCGTATATGGCTTCCTTGCGCCTGCGGCGCTCCTCGCTGCGCTCCCAGGAGTCCTCGGTCTTCACGTGCTCCCCGGCGGACCGCTTGCCGCGCGCCAGCACCGCTACCGCTGCCAGCATGCCCAGGAGCAGTACGGCGCCCGGAAGCAACCAGTTCAGCGATATGTCGGTCAGTCTCATCTGGGGTCCCTTGCATTGGGATAGGGCGTGTAACGCCCGCCATAGTGGCCCAATCCCACTGGCCCTCAGGGGGTTTCGGGGCAAGAGGCCGCCAAGGAAGTGCAAGGGAATGCCCAGGGCGGCGTTCTGCTCGAACTGCCGCGTGAGGGGCGGGAGTTGAGTTCGAATAAGACTACCCGTACGGGTGGTTCCACGGAAAGTTCCTGCGCCAGGTGAGGAAATTGTGAATCGCCTGTAACCGAGTGGCAGCCCTGTTCGCGGATGATCTTAACGGACGTCCGTTCGCCCGCGCGCCCGAGGGGCCCTCAACTGGCGGCTTCGGCCAGGAGTTTGACGACCCGGTCGACATCGCAGGTGCGCGGGCAGGTGGCGCAGGTGTCCTCGGGCTCCAGCGTGTAGTACATGCAGCAGCTGACCCGGTCCCGGGTGGGCAGCGCCTCGCCGTGCGGTCCCGTCAGCTGCCGGAAGGCCGCCGCGCCGACGTACGGCTTCGTCGAGCCCGGCAGCAGCAGCTCCAGCTCCCGCTGGGCCCGCGCCCGCTCGCTCTCGCCGAACAGCTGGGCGACGTACCAGAGCCCCTCGACGATCTCGTCCGTCACCATGCCCCACAGCGCCCGCCCGCGCCGCCGCATCCGCGGCCCGAACCCGCCGAGCACGGGCTCCAGGTGCTCGGCTATCGCGTCCCGCACCTCGGCCCGCAGTGCCTCCTCGTCGGGGACGACGCGGGCACCCGGCAGTGCGGCGGCGGGATCGCCGGGCAGGCAGGCGAAGGTGCCGGTCCGCACGGCGAAGGCCATCGGCCCCTCGGTCCGGTCGTACGAGACATGCGTCACGGGGAAGCGCGGCACCCGGCGCTCAAGGAACCACGGTGCGGTGATCAGCAGACAGGCGGGCCAGGCGTACCGGTGCAGCCCGAAGCTCGCTATGACGTCCGGGCGTCCGCTGCGCCCGTGGTCCCGCAGCACCTGCGCGTCGTCCCACGCCAGAAAGGCGTCGAGGCCGGCCCCGCCCTCCGCGAGCGAGGCGGCGGTGACCCAGCCGCCGCCCCGGGGGGCCTGGTCGGCACGGTCCAGCTCCGCGACGGTGAATCCCGGGAAAGCCTCGGTCAGACGGCTGTAGGCGTCAGTGAGGGCCGAGGTGCGCACGGTCATGCGGGGTCCACCGATCCAAGACAGTTGTACGACTGTTTTGAAGGTAAGCCTAACCTTACCCAAGATCGCCGGAATGTGAACCAGGGGCTTCTGCGCCTATGGTGCTTGACGGACGAGTAACAACCCGCCGTAATGACCCCAAGTACCGACACGTCCCGAGGAGGACCCGTGAAGCCGAGCGCGCAGGGCTCCACCGGGGTTCCACCGGCGGTACGGGTACCGCAGCAGCTCACGGCGGCACGGGGTGAGCACACGCACGGCGAGCGGCCCGTGCCTCCCGTCGGTGTGGCGCGACCGCGCCCCGAAGGCTGTGTGCCCGAGCCCCGCACCGAGCGCACCCGCACCGACGACGCAGTCGCCCCGCAGGTCCGTGCCGACCGGCCCCCGGCCGAGCCGCCCGTCCGTCCCGTCGTGCAGCGGGCCTCCGTGCGCGGGCAGATCCTCGACGCCCTGCGGACCGCGCTGGTCTCCGGTGAGCTGAGGCCCGGTGAGGTCTACTCGGCGCCCGTTCTCGGTGACCGTTTCGGGGTGTCCGCGACGCCGGTCCGTGAGGCCATGCAGCAGCTCGCGCTGGAGGGTGCCGTCGAGGTCGTGCCCAACCGCGGGTTCCGGGTCGTGGAGCGGGGGGCGCGGGAGCTGGGTGAACTGGCCGAGGTGCGTGCGCTGATCGAGGTGCCGGTGATGCTGCGGCTGGCGCGGACCGTGGCGGTCGAGCGGTGGGCCGAGTTGCGGCCGCTCGCCGAGGCGACGGTGCGGGCCGCGTCGACCGGCAGCCGGGCGGCGTACGCCGAGTCCGACCGCGCCTTCCATCGTGCGGTCCTCGCCCTCGCCGGCAACGACCAGCTCGTCCAGATCGCCGACGACCTCCACCGTCGCGCCCAGTGGCCCCTCGTCGGCGCCCCCGCCTTCCGCGGCCGCGCGGATCTCGTGGCCGACGCGGCGGAACACACCGCGCTGCTGGACGCGTTGATCGCCGGGGACGTGGACGTGGTGCGAGCCCTGGTGGGCGAACACTTCACGGGCGCAAACTGAGGCGTTTCTCGCCCCCGCCGCCCCTACCCGTCCCGTCCCTGGGGGCTGCGCCCCCAGACCCCCGCTTCGGCCCTGAAGGGGCCTCGTCCTCAAACGCCGGACGGGCTGGGTTTCTCAGCCCCTCCGGCGTTTGAGGAGCGGGGGTCCAGGGGGCGGAGCCCTCTGGGATGGGAACGGGTAGGGGCGGCGGGGGCGAAAAAAGCTTCAGGCCGTGGCCGCCGGTGGGGGTGCCAGCTGCTGGGAGAGCCACGTCGGTACGCCGCCCAGCAGACGGAACAGCCGCCGCGCCTCCTCCCGCAACCGGGAGGCCTCCGGCTCGACTTCCGCGTCCGCCAGGGAGGCCAGCGCGGGGGCGGTCCCGACCAGGTACCCCAACTCCTCACGGATCCGCAGGGATTCGGCGAAGCCGTGCCGGGCCTCGGCCAACTCTCCGTCCCGCAGGGCGAGTCCGGCGAGATGACGCCAGGTGAAGGACAGCAGCAGCGGATCGGCATGGGCCACCGCCCCCGCATGCGCCCGCCGATACGCGGCCCGCGCCGACTGCGGCGAACGCGCGAGGTTCTCCGCCACCAACCCCCGCCGGAAGTCCAGCAACGCCCGCCCCACCGCCCCCGGAGGGATCAACGCCGCCGCCCGCCCCAGCGCCGCCCGCGCCTCGTCGGCCCGGTCCCGCACCCCGTGCAGCGTGGCGGCGTACGCAAGGTGCCCGCGTTCACAAGCGGCCGCGCCCCGCTCCTCGTCGGTGTGTGCCAGCGCCTCCGCGGTCCGCAGCGCGTCCTCGGCGTCCTGCCAGCCCTGTTCGGTGTAGAGACAGCGCTCGACCAGCAAGGACGCCCGTTGCAGCGCGACCCCCGCCTCCACCGGCTGGAGCAGCGCGGCCGCGTCGACCCAGCAGGCGCGTGAGCGCAGCCGCCATACCGCGGTCTGGAGTGGATCGTCAGGGGTCGTTCCGTTACCAGACATGGCGGTATACGCCACCTCGCCCTCCCCGGCACACCATTGAGCTGTTGAGTGGTGGCCGCATCTCAGCACGAATTCCGTGGCCCGGCCAAGAGGGTGGGTGAAGGATTTCACAAAGTCGTGGGTTACCTGGCCCCGCCAGGTTTCAGCTCATCCGCAGTGCCAGGAAGAAATCCAGCTTGTCCTCCAGCCTCGACAGGTCACGACTCGTCAACTGCTCGATTCGCCCCACCCGGTAGCGCAGTGTGTTGACGTGCAGGTGGAGACGGGTCGCGCACCGCGTCCACGAGCCGTCGCAGTCGAGGAAGGCCTCGAGGGTCGGGATCAGTTCCGCGCGGTGGCGGCGGTCGTAGTCGCGCAGCGGGTCCAGCAGCCGCGCGGTGAAGGCTCTGCGGACGTCGTCCGGCACGAAGGGGAGCAGCAGGACGTGCGAGGCCAGTTCCTGGTGGCCGGCCGCACAGACCCGGCCCGGCCGCGCCGCCGCCACCCGCCGGGCGTGCCGCGCCTCCTCCAGCGCGCCCCGCAGCCCCTCCGCCGAGTGCACGGCCGCGCTGACGCCCAGCGTGACCCGGCCGTCGTCGTCCAGACCGGCGGCGAGGGGGTCCCGTACGGACTCCAGGAGCACGTCGGCGAGGATCCCCGCCTCCGAGCCGTCGTGCTCGGTCGACACGGCCGGCAGCGGGACGAGCGCGATGGCCTCGTCACCCGTGTGGGCCACGGCGATGCGATCGGAGTGCTCGGGTCCGGCGGACAGCGGGTCGACGAGGATCTCCTCGAGCAGCGACTGGGCGACCGCGCCGCTCTCGATGTCCCCGCCGTCCCACTCGACGCGGGCCACGACGACCTGCCAGTGCGGGGCCGCCCCGAGTCCGGGCAGCAGCACCGGCGCGGCGACCCTGAGACGCGCGGCGATCTCGGCGGGCGCGGCACCCGTCTGGACCAGTTCCAGGACCTCCTGGGCCAGCCGGCGGCGGACGGTGCGCGCCGCGTCCCTGCGGTCCCGTTCGACCGAGATGAGCTGCGTGACGCCCTGGAGCAGGTCCAGGCGCTCCTCGGGCCAGTCCCCGGCGTCCGCCTCGACGGCCAGCAGCCAGTCCGACAGGACCGTCTCGCGCACGTCCCGCGAGGCCTGCGGGGAACGGCCGCTGCTGCGGACCGGGAAGAGCGAGTACGTCGTCGAGCCGAGCGGCAGCCGGTGCGGCCCGCGGCGGCCGGTGCGGGCCGCCGCCAGGTGCTCCGCGGCGAGCTTCGCGCAGATGTCGGCGGGCAGCGCCGGGCCCGTGGTCTTCGAACCCGCGATCAGCCGCCCGGTCGGCGAGAGCACCCACGCCCGCAGGTCCAGGTCCGAGCCCAGCAGGTCCAGGACCACGTCCGGGCCGCCGCCCGCCGGACCCGAGGTCATCATCCTGCGGTGCCGTTCCACGACCGCCGCGAGGTCTCCGGCGCGCTCGCCCGACACCTGCCGCACGACATGCTCGGTGATCGTCGCGAACGCCACCGACTCGTGCACCGCGAACAGCGGGAGCCGGTTGCGGGCACAGGCCAGCACGAGGTCGTCCGGCACAGCGCCCAGCTCGGCCTCACCGGCGGCCAGCGCGGCCACCCCTGCCTGCACCAGGATCCGTACGAACGCCTCGGAGTCCTCGGCGTCCCGGCGCCAGGCCAGGCCCGTCAGGACCAGTTCCCCGCCCGAGAGATAGCGGCTCGGGTCACGGAGGTCGGTGGTCATCACACCCCGCACGGTGCGATCCAGCTCGTCCTCGCCGCCGAGCAGCCGCAGGCCCAGCGCGTCGGTGTCCAGCAGTGCGCGCAGCCGCATTCTCGTCGCCGCCGATCTTTGTCTCGAAACCTACGATGAACTATGAGGGTCTTGTGGGGTCGGAGGCCCGTCAGGTGGACCGGGGGCACGTCTCCCGGTCGTCCGGGCTGTGTCCCAGGTCACGCCCACTGTGTCGCGCGTTTCCCCAGGAAAACATGGAGGTTACTGAGGCCCTCCGTTCATACGAATCTACAAGATGCCTGCCCCGACCAGCCAACTCCTTCAGAGTTTCCGTGACTGACCCCGTCGGAGCACACCGCTGTGTACTGAGCCCACTCCGCGTAAACAGCACATGAACGAGCCGGTCCCGCCGCACACGGTTTGGCTCGATCCGTACGACTCACGAGACGCAGAAGAGAGCCGGTCATGGACTTCCTTCGCCCCGCCAGCTGGGAGGAGGCGCTCGCCGCCAAGGCTGAGCACCCCACCGCTGTGCCCATTGCGGGCGGCACCGATGTGATGGTCGAGATCAACTTCGACCACCGGCGGCCCGAGTACCTGCTCGACCTGAACCGGATCACCGACCTCACCGAGTGGGAGGTCGGCGAGGAGAGTGTCCGGCTGGGTGCCTCCGTCCCGTACACCGCGATCATGGAGAACCTGCGCGGCGAGCTCCCGGGCCTGGCGCTCGCCTCGCACACGGTCGCCTCCCCGCAGATCCGCAACCGCGGCGGCGTCGGCGGCAACCTCGGCACCGCCTCCCCGGCCGGCGACGCCCACCCCGCCCTCCTGGCGGCAGGCGCCGAGGTCGAGGTCGAGTCGGTGCGCGGCTCGCGCCTGATCCCGATCGACGCGTTCTACACCGGCGTGAAGCGCAACGCGCTCGCCGCCGACGAGCTGATCCGCGCGGTCCACATCAAGAAGGCCGACGGCCCGCAGCAGTACTCGAAGGTCGGTACGCGCAACGCCATGGTCATCGCCGTGTGCGCCTTCGGCCTCGCGCTGCACCCCGAGACCCGCACCGTCCGCACCGGCATCGGTTCGGCGGCCCCCACCCCCGTCCGGGCCAAGGCCGCGGAGGAGTTCCTGAACGCGGCGCTCGCGGAGGGCGGCTTCTGGGACAACGGGAAGATCATCACCCCGTCGGTCGCCAAGCAGTTCGCGGACCTGTGCTCCGGCGCCTGCAACCCGATCGACGACGTCCGGGGCACGGCGAGCTACCGCCGCCACGCGGTCGGCATCATGGCCCGCCGCACGCTGACCTGGGCCTGGGAGTCCTACCGCGGCACCGCCGCTCGCACGGAGGGAGTCGCGTAATGCGCGTCAATTTCACGGTCAACGGCCGTCCGCAGGAAGCCGACGACGTCTGGGAGGGCGAGAGCCTGCTCTACGTCCTGCGCGAGCGCCTGGGCCTGCCCGGCTCCAAGAACGCCTGCGAGCAGGGTGAGTGCGGCTCCTGCACGGTCCGCCTGGACGGCGTGCCGGTGTGCTCGTGCCTGGTCGCCGCCGGTCAGGTCGAGGGTCGCGAGGTCGTCACCGTCGAGGGCCTGGCGGACTTCGCCAAGCAGCGCGCCGAGCACGGCGGTTGCGCCTCCGGTGCCTGCGGTACGTCGGGCAAGTCGGGCACCTCCGTCCAGGAGGCCCAGCAGTGGGCCGCCAAGGGCCAGGACTCGCACACCGGCGAGGGCACCGAACTCGCCCCGATCCAGCAGGCGTTCATCGACGCCGGAGCCGTCCAGTGCGGCTTCTGCACCCCGGGTCTGCTGGTCGCCGCCGACGAGATGCTCGAGCGCAACCCCAACCCGACCGACGCGGACATCCGCGAGGCGCTGTCGGGCAACCTGTGCCGCTGCACCGGCTACGAGAAGATCATGGACGCGGTCCGCCTCGCGGCCGCCCGGCAGGGAGAGGCGGTCTGACCATGCCTACGAAACCCACCAGCGGCGCGCCCACCAAGATCACCCAGGGTTCGCAGACCAAGGGCGGCATCGGCGAGTCCACGCTGCGCCCGGACGGCACCCTCAAGGTCACCGGCGAGTTCGCGTACTCGTCCGACATGTGGCACGAGGACATGCTCTGGGGCCAGATCCTGCGCTCCACCGTCGCGCACGCAGAGATCGTGTCCATCGACACGAGCGAAGCCCTCGCGACGGCGGGCGTCTACGCCGTCATGACGTACGACGACCTGCCCACGGACGTACGCAACTACGGCCTGGAGATCCAGGACACCCCGGTGCTCGCGCACGGCAAGGTCCGCCACCACGGCGAGCCGGTCGCGATCGTCGCCGCCGACCACCCGGAGACCGCGCGCCGCGCGGCCGCCAAGATCAAGGTCGAGTACCGCGAACTACCCGTCATCACCGACGAGGCCTCCGCGACCGCCCCGGACGCGATCCTCGTCCACGAGGGCCGCGACGACCACCACATCGGCCATGTCCCGCACCCGAACATCGTGCACCGCCAGCCGATCCTCCGCGGCAACGCCGAAGAGGCCGCGAAGCGCGCCGACTTCGTCGTCAGGGGCGAGTACACCTTCGGCATGCAGGACCAGGCCTTCCTCGGCCCCGAGTCCGGTCTCGCGGTGCCGGACGAGGACGGTGGCGTCCACCTCTACATCGCCACCCAGTGGCTGCACAGCGACCTCAAGCAGATCGCCCCGGTCCTCGGCCTGCCCGAGAGCAAGGTCCGGATGACGCTCTCCGGCGTCGGCGGCGCCTTCGGCGGCCGCGAGGACCTCTCGATGCAGATCCACGCCTGTCTGCTGGCGATGCGGACCGGCAAGCCGGTCAAGATCGTCTACAACCGCTTCGAGTCCTTCTTCGGGCACGTCCACCGCCACCCGGCCAAGCTCACCTACGAGCACGGGGCGACGAAGGACGGCAAGCTCACCCACGTGAAGTGCCGCATCGTCCTGGACGGCGGCGCCTACGCCTCCGCCTCCCCGGCGGTCGTCGGCAACGCCTCCTCGCTGTCGATCGGCCCGTACGTGGTCGACGACGTCGACATCGAGGCCATCGCCCTCTACTCCAACAACCCGCCCTGCGGCGCCATGCGCGGCTTCGGCGCGGTCCAGGCGTGCTTCGCCTACGAGGCGCAGATGGACAAGCTGGCCGACGCGGTCGGCATGGACCGGGTGGAGTTCCGTCAGCTCAACGCGATGGAGCAGGGCACGATCATGCCGACCGGCCAGCCGGTCGACTCGCCCGCCCCGGTCGCCGAACTCCTGCGCCGCGTCAAGGCGATGCCGATGCCGCCGGAGCAGCAGTGGCTCGCGGCCGGCGAGGCCGCCGACGTACGCCAGCTGCCGGGCGGTCTGTCCAACACCACGCACGGCGAAGGCGTCGTCCGCGGTGTCGGCTACGCGGTCGGCATCAAGAACGTCGGCTTCTCCGAGGGCTTCGACGACTACTCCACCGCCAAGGTGCGCATGGACGTCATCGCCGGCGAGCCGGTCGCGACCGTGCACACCGCGATGGCGGAGGTCGGCCAGGGCGGTGTCACCGTCCACGCGCAGATCGCCCGCACCGAGCTGGGGGTCACCCAGGTGACCATCCACCCGGCCGACACCCAGGTGGGCAGCGCCGGTTCGACGTCCGCGTCGCGTCAGACGTACGTCACCGGCGGGGCCGTGAAGAACTCCTGCGAGCTGGTCCGGGAGAAGGTCCTGGAGATCGGCCGCCGCAAGTTCGGCTCCTACCACCCCGCCTGGGCCACCGCCGAACTGCTCCTGGAGGGCGGCAAGGTCGTCACCGACGGCGGCGAGGTCCTCGCGGACCTGGTCGACGTCCTCGAGGGCGAGAGCGTCGAGGTCGAGGCGGAGTGGCGGCACCGTCCGACCGAGGCCTTCGACCTGCGCACCGGACAGGGCTTCGGCCACGTCCAGTACTCCTTCGCGGCCCACCGTGCCGTCGTCGAGGTCGACACCGAGCTCGGCCTGGTCAAGGTGATCGAGCTGGCCTGCGCCCAGGACGTCGGCAAGGCGCTCAACCCGCTGTCGGTCGTCGGCCAGATCCAGGGCGGCACGCTCCAGGGCATGGGCATCGCCGTCATGGAGGAGATCGTCGTCGACCCCAAGACCGCGAAGGTCAGGAACCCCTCCTTCACGGACTACCTCCTCCCCACCATCCTCGACACGCCGAGCATCCCCGTCGACGTGCTCGAACTCGCTGACGACCACGCCCCCTACGGGCTCCGCGGCATCGGCGAGGCCCCCACCCTGTCGTCCACCCCGGCCGTCCTCGCGGCGATCCGGAACGCGACCGGGCTGGAGCTCGACCGCACGCCGGTACGTCCCGAACACCTCACGGGAACGGCGTAGCAAAGCTCTCCGGGCGGCGCGCGGGAACGTCACACTTCACCGCGCCGCCCGGAGCACCAGGTCCCGCACCGCTCGCGGCACCTGGAGCATGTCCCAGTACCAGATCTGATCGTTCGTCTCGGGCCGTCCCCCGGGTCGTGCGGCCGAAGCACCTTCCCAAATCCCGTAGCCGCAGCAGCGGTTGGTACGGGTGCCCCTGTGAACCTTGGGAGTAGGCCCACATGACCCAGCAGTCACTGGAGCCGGAGACCGTCGCCGACGACGCGGGAGAAGGCACCCGCGTCCCGGCCGGACGGTCCTGGCTCGACCGGTACTTTCACATATCCAGGCGGGGATCCACGGTCGCGCGCGAGGTGCGCGGCGGTACGACCACCTTCATGGCGATGGCGTACATCCTGCTGCTCAACCCCCTGATCCTGTCCGGAAAGGACGCGGCCGGGGACACCCTCGCCCCGCAGGCCCTCATCACCGCGACCGCGTTCGCGGCGGCCTTCTCCACGCTGCTGATGGGCTTCTTCGGCAAGGTGCCGCTCGCCCTCGCCGCCGGTCTCTCCGTCTCCGGCGTCCTGGCCTCCCAGGTCGCCCCCGCGATGACCTGGCCGCAGGCCATGGGCATGTGCGTGATGTACGGCGTGGTCATCATGCTGCTGGTCGTCACCGGCCTCCGCGAGATGATCATGAACGCGATCCCGCTCGCCCTCAAGCACGCGATCACCATGGGCATCGGCCTCTTCGTCGCCCTGATCGGCTTCTACAAGGCCGGCTTCGTGCACCAGGGCGAGGCGACCCCGGTGACGCTCGGCCCGGCGGGTGAACTCGCGGGCTGGCCCGTGCTGTTGTTCGCGGTGACACTGCTCGCGATCTTCATGCTCCAGGCGCGCGGTGTCCCCGGCGCGATCCTGCTCGGCATCGTCGGCGGCACGGTCCTGGCCGTGGTACTCAACGCCCTCGACGTCATCGACCCCGGGCAGTGGGCGAGCGGTGCTCCCGAACTCCACGGCAGCGCGGTCTCGATGCCGGACTTCTCGATCTTCGGCAACGTCGAGTTCGGCGGCTGGGGCGAGGTCGGCGCGATGACGGTCGGCATGATCGTCTTCACGCTCGTCCTGGCCGGGTTCTTCGACGCGATGGCCACCATCATCGGCGTCGGCACGGAGGCCGAGCTGGCCGACGAGCAGGGCCGGATGCCGGGCCTGTCGAAGGCCCTCTTCATCGACGGCGCCGGCGGCGCGATCGGTGGCGTCGCGGGTGCCTCGGGCCAGACGGTGTTCGTGGAGTCGGCGACGGGCGTGGGCGAGGGTGCCCGTACGGGCCTCTCCTCGGTCGTCACCGGCCTGTTCTTCGCGGCCTGTCTGTTCTTCACCCCGCTGACGGCGATCGTCCCGGGCGAGGTCGCGGCGGCGGCCCTGGTGGTCATCGGCGCGATGATGATGATGAACGCGCGCCACGTCGACTGGGCGGACCGCGCGACGGCGATCCCGGTCTTCCTGACCGTCGTCATCATGCCGTTCACCTACTCGATCACGGCGGGCGTCGCCGCGGGCGTCATCTCGTACGTGGCGATCAAGGTCGCCCAGAGCAAGGCGCGGGAGATCGGGGCCTTCATGTGGGCCCTGACACTGATCTTCTTCGTCTATTTCGCCCTCAGTCCCATTGAGAGCTGGATGGGCGTGCACTAGCCGCCCTGTTGCCTACGACCGCTGTTGTGAAGGAGACCGAGAGATGCTGGACATCGCCGAAGAGCTGCACCGGTGGGTCGAGCAGGGACGCGACTTCGCCGTGGCCACCGTCGTGGCCGTCGGTGGCAGCGCCCCTCGCCAGCCCGGCGCCGCCCTCGCGGTCGACGCCGACGGCACGGCGATCGGCTCGGTCTCCGGCGGTTGTGTGGAGGGCGCGGTGTACGAGCTGTGCCAACAGGCGCTTGAGGACGGCGAGACGGTCCTGGAGCGCTTCGGCTACAGCGACGACGACGCCTTCGCGGTCGGTCTGACCTGCGGCGGCGTCATCGACATCCTGGTCACGCCGGTACGGGCGGGCGACCCAGTCCGTCCGGTGGTGGCGGCGGCGCTGGCCGCGGCCTCGTCGGGTGAGGCGGCGGCGCTCGCCCGGATCGTGTCGGGCCCGTCGGACCTGCTGGGCCGTGTGCTGCTGGTCCGCCCGGACGGCTCGTACGACGGCGGCTACGGCGGCCACCCGGAACTGGACCGCACGGTCGCGGCCGAGGCCGGCGCCTTCCTGGACGCGGGCCGCACGGGCACCCTGGAGATCGGCGAACAGGGCTCCCGCTGCGGGGCCCCGCTGACCGTCCTGGTCGAGTCCTCGGTCCCGGCGCCTCGGATGATCGTCTTCGGTGCGATCGACTTCGCGTCGGCGCTGGTGCGGGTGGGGAAGTTCCTGGGCTACCACGTCACGGTGTGCGACGCGCGACCGGTCTTCGCGACGGCGGCCCGCTTCCCGGACGCGGACGAGATCGTCGTCGAGTGGCCCCACACGTACCTGGAGCGCACGGACGTCGACGCCCGCACGGTCCTGTGCGTCCTGACCCACGACGCGAAGTTCGACATACCCCTGCTCCGGCTGGCCCTCCGTCTGCCGGTCGCCTACGTCGGCGCGATGGGCTCCCGCCGCACGCACCTGGACCGCAATGAGCGGTTGCGCGAAGTCGGCGTGACGGAAATGGAGTTGGCTCGGCTGCGGTCGCCCATCGGCCTGGATCTGGGCGCCCGCACACCGGAGGAGACGGCCCTGTCGATCGGGGCGGAGATCGTCGCCAACCGGCGTGGGGGGAGCGGGGTCTCCCTGACGGGGGCGCATACGCCGATCCACCATGACGCGACGTCGGTGGGGGTGGGGCGGATCGGGTCGGTGGCCTGAAGGGGTGGTTCTCGCCCCCGCCGCCCCTACCCGTCCCGTCCCTGGGGGCTGCGCCCCCAGACCCCCGCTTCGGCCCTGAAGGGGCCTCGTCCTCAAACGCCGGACGGGCTGGGTTTCTCAGCCCCTCCGGCGTTTGAGGAGCGGGGGTCCAGGGGGCGGAGCCCCCTGGGATGGGAATGGGTAGGGGCAGCGGGGGCGAAAACCGCTCGGCGCGCACTCGTCACCCCCACCGCAACAGCCGATTCACCGCCCGCCCGAACACATACCCGGCCACCCGCCGCACCACCGGATCCATCACCCCGGGCAGAAACCGGAACCCCAGCTCCTCCCGCCACACCACCCGACTGCGCCCACCCGGCCCGGGACCGACCTCGATCTCGGCCCAGCCGGTCACCACGCGCCCCCGTTTCTCCAGCCGGCACAGCCCGCCCGCCCCGGACACCGGCGGCCGCCACACCGTGACCTCCATACGGTCGTCGAAGGTGAACGGCCCGACCCCCGAGCGGGCCACGAAGACGGTGCCCACACCCGTCGGCCCCGCGGTCTCCACCGTGACGCGGGTCAGCGGGACCACTTCGCCATGGCGGCGCCACAGCGTGAGGCGGCGCCAGGCCTCGTCGGGCGGAAGCGGTGCCGTGCGTTCGAGGAGGAAGTTGACCACGCGACGATCTTAGGGAACCCTGCCGGCTCAGCACCGTATTCATACCCGGCTCACATACTTGGCCCCCTCGGCGGTCGTCGGACGGGCGTACCCCCGGCGAACCCGCCCCGCGCGAAGGCCCGCAACCCCTACGATTCCGACCATGGGTGGGCATTCCGCCCGCCCCAGGGGGAGTTGGTCACCATGCCACTGAAGGCATACGGCGTACTGATCACACGGGCGGTCGACACCCGGCGCGAGGGCGCCGTCGACACCCCGCACTACCAGATCCATCTGACCGACGATCAGAACATCCACTACCGCGCCGCCGTCAACGTGCTGTCCCAGGAGCGGCCCTCGGAGCTGCTCTACCTCGTCGACGAGGACTTCCGGCACCCGGTCACGGCTCGGCTCGCGGGACTCGGCAGCGGCTGGAACCCCCTGCCGCCCGGCCCCGGCGGCCCCAACCTCGACTTCGTGCGCGGCAACCTCTTCGACCCGGCGACGATGCGCACCCTGCCCCCGGACGCCCCCGGTGCCGACGACGACCTGGCCGACATCCTCGATCACTACGTACGGCGTGCCGTCGCGGACCCGGACGCCCGGCTGTACGTCTTCGGCGAGCGCTTCGGGCCCGAACCCCGCGTCAAGGACAAGGTGTTCGGCTTCCTGCCCGGCAACGGCATCCACGACATCCACATGAACCAGGGCAACAGCCGGAAGTTCCGTGGCGACGACGGTGTCTGGCAGGACGGCGGGATCCTCGTCCACTTCCCGGGCCAGGACCGCTGGGTGGGGATCTTCCTCGCCTTCCAGAGCCAGGCCTGGCACACGGACGATGTCACCGGCCACGCCCTGGAGGACGTCGAGGGCAACCGGCCCGAGCCGGACAGCCTGCCTGTCCGGATCGTCGCGGCGCTCGTCAACCCGCGCGGCCCCGCACCCGAGGCGGAGACGGTCACCCTGCTCAACGCCTCGCCCGACCCCGTCGACCTCACCGACTGGCGCATCGGGGACCGGTTGGGCCAGAAGTCGCCGGTGCCGGGCGGTCCGCTCGCCCCCGGCGCCTGTCTCGTCGTCCCGCTCGGCGCGAGCGGCGCCCGACTCGGCAACCACGGCGGCGAGATCACCCTCCTCGACGCCAAGGGGCTCAAGGCGCACGGCGTTTCGTACACGAAGGACCAGGCGGCACGGGAGGGATGGTCGGTCGTCTTCTGACGGGATGCACGGGGGTGTGCGGGGTGAACGGAGCGACAGGCGCGGCCCGTTGACGTCCTGGCGTCTATCGCATCCCTACACCCGTGCGGCACCATGAGCGCGACCTCGCACCGCCAGCGGCCGGAGGGCGTCCCGTGGACCGTGAACTGCTGGGGAGACGTGATGAGTTGCAGCGCGATCCCTATCCGCACTACGAGCGGGCGCGGCAGGCCGACGGGCTGACGTACCTGGACGAGCTGGACGCCTGGCTGGTCGCCCGGGACGCCGATGTGCGGGAAGTCCTGCGCAGGCCCGAGGACTTCTCGTCGGCCAACGCGCTCATCCCGGACGTGCTGCCCTCGCCCGCCGCGCTCACCGTCCTCGGCGGCGGCTTCGGCGGGCGGCCCGTCGTCGTCACCTCCGACGGCGCCCGGCATCAGGAACTGCGCGCGCCGATCGTCCGCGGGCTCTCGCAGGCGCGGGTGGCCACCGTCCTGCCGTACGCCGCCGGGCGCGCCATCGAGCTGGTCGAGGAGTTCGCCGAGGACGGCGAGGTCGAGCTGATGTCGGCGTACGCCGGAAAGCTTCCCGGTGACGTCATCGGCCGTGTCGTCGGCCTCGATCCCGAGGACGTGCCCGGCGTCGTGCACGGCGGTCATCGTGCCGAGGAGCTGCTGTTCCGTCCGCTGGAGGAGGCCGAGCAGGTCGCCGCCGCCGAGGACGTCGTCGCGATGCAGCACACGCTGGACCGGTGTGTGCGGGAACGGCACGCCGAGCCCCGTGAGGACCTGTGCACGGAGCTCGTCGGCGCCGTCGCCGGGCCTGGTGAGCTCACCCTGGAGCACCGGCACGAGCTCGTCGCCCACCTTCAGAACCTGCTGATCGCCGGGCATCTCACGACCACTGCGCTCATCGGGACGACGGTCCTGCATCTGCTGCGGCACCGGGAGCAGTGGGAGCTGCTGTGCGCCGAGCCGGAGCGGATACCGGCGGCGGTCGAGGAGGCCGCCCGCTACGACAGCGCCTTGCAGGGCTTCCGCCGGGTCACCACCGGCCCGGTCACGGTCGGCGGGACCGAACTCCCGCCCGGGGCGACGGTGTTCGTGGCGTTCGGCGGCGCCAACCGGGACGCCGCCCGCCATCCGCGCCCCGACGCGTTCGACATCACCCGCGCTCCGGGCCGCCATCTCGCCTTCGGGTTCGGTGTGCACGGCTGCCCCGGCTCCCAGCTCGCCCGGGAGCAACTGCGGCTCACTCTGGAGGAGTTGACCCGGCGGCTGCCCGGGCTGCGACTGGCGGACGACCGGCCGGTCGAGATGCGGCCCACGATGATCCACCGCTCCCCGTACCGTCTGCGCCTCACCTGGTGAAGGCCCCGCAGGGCCTCAGCGGTACACCTTCCCCGGCTCGGCCTTCCCGGGGGCCAGCAACTGCGGCACGGTCACGAAGACGTACCCGCGCGCCTTCAGCGCGTCGATGATCCCGGGCACGGCCGGCACGGTGCCGTCGTAGAGGTCGTGGAGCAGGATGATCCCGTCGCGGGACACCTGGTCGAGCACGCGCTTCCGGATCAGCGCGGAGTCGTTCGTCTTGTAGTCCTTGGCGGTCACGCTCCACAACACCTCCGCCATGCCCAGCTCACGGCAGATCTCGTGGACGGTGTCGTCCGTCCGGCCCTGCGGCGGGCGCATGAGCGTCGGTCTCTGCCCGGTGAGCCGCTCTATCTCCCTGTTGGGGTGCTCCAGTTCCTCGCGTATCTCCTCGGACGTCAGCTTCGTCAGGATCTTGTGGTCCCAGGTGTGGCTGGCCACCTCGTGGCCCTCGTCGGCCATGCGTCCGACGAGCTCCGGGTACTTCTCGATGTGCCGTTTGCCGAGGAGGAAGAAGGTCGCCGGGACCTGTTTCTCCTTGAGGATGTCGAGCAGCCGGGCGGAGTGCTCGCTGGGCCCGGCGTCGAAGGTGAGCGCGACGCACTTGGCGTGGCGGCAGTCGACGGTCCCGAACGGGGCCGTCCGGGCGGTTTCCGCGGCCTGGTTCCGAGCGGTGCTGGGCGCGGTCGTGTCGAGCGATCCGCAGCCGGTCAGCGACAGCGCCAAGGACGCTGCCGCCGCCGACATCAGCGCCGCTCGGAACCTGTTCCCCGTTTTGTTCATCTTGTTGGTCGCAGAAGGCATGCCGGGACTATACATAGCGATTATACATGCAGTGTATAGTCTATTCGATCATGCCTTCGGGGCCGCCTACTGGGCGTAGAAGGTGGCGTCCGCCCGGTCCGTGGAGGTGCTCACTGCCTGCACGTACAGCAGGTAGTCGTAGTGCCGCACATACCGGCCGGCGTAGTTGTACGACTCGTAGGAGACCCCCGCCGAGTCGGCCAGCCCGGCCCGCCGGTAGAAGCTGGCGGACGAGGCGAAGGCCGAGGTGCCGTCGTTCTTCTCCACCCACACCTCGAAGTTCTTGTGCCGCAGGAAGTACCCGGGGAAGTTGGCCGACTCCAGGGAGACCGTGCCGGTGCCGGCGAGGCCGGTGACGACCCGGAACTGCGAGTCGGCGAGCGGCGAGACGTTCGCCTCGATGCGGGCCCGGTACTCCCAGTGCCGGATGAAGCGGTCCGCGAAGTTGTACGACGACAGGCGCTGCGGGGTGACCCCGTCGGCGACCGGGATGCCGAAGTCGGGGGTGCCGTCGGACTTCCAGTACACCTTCTGCACCCGGGTGCGGCGGTTCGGGTCGTTCAGCGGGTCACCGGTGATGTCCTTGTAGCTGCGGTCGTGGTAGACGAGGATGTCCGACTTGCCGTCCTCGGAGACGGTGAAGGAGTTGTGGCCCGGGCCGTACTGCGAGGTCGCCGCGCTCGTCTGGAAGACCGGCGTCGGACTCTTCGTCCAGGAGGCCGGGTTGGTGAGGTCGGCGGTCGCCGACGCGGTCAGCATCCCCAGGCAGTAGTTGGCGTCGGTGGCGCTCGCCGAGTACGTCATGAAGACCTTGGAGCCGTGCTGGATCAGCGCCGGACCCTCGTTGACCTTGTAGCCGACGGTCTCCCACGACAGCGTCGGCTGCGAGAGCTCCGCCGGAGTCCCGCTGATCGTCCAGGGGTTGGACATCTTCGCGATGAACAGGCTGGTGTTGTTGTTCTCCGACGGGTTGCGCTGCGCCCACGCCAGATAGCGCACACCGTTCACGACGAAGGTGGTCGCGTCCAGCGAGAAGCTCTCCCAGGTCGTCTTGATCTGGCCCTTCTCGGCCCAGGTCGCGGTGAGCGGATTGGCGCCGGTGCCCTCCAGGACGTACATCCGGATCGCCCACACATCACTGGTGGACCCGGCGGCGAAGTACACGTACCACTTGCCGTCGATGAAGTGGATCTCCGGAGCCCAGATGTGCGCGCCCATCGCCCCGCTGGTGTGCTTGGTCCAGATGGTGACCTCGGCGGCCGTCGACAGCCCCTGGATGGTGGTCGCGCGGCGCAGCACGATGCGGTCGTACTCGGGGACCGTCGCGGTGAAGTAGTAGTAGCCGTCGGTGTGTTTGAAGATGTGCGGGTCGGCCCGCTTCTCCGCGATCGGGTTGGTGTAGGTCACTGCGGGGGAGTCGGGCACGGCGGCCTGGGCGGGGGAGCCCGGGCCGACGAGGCAGGCCGCGAGTGCGACCAGCATCGCCAGCAGCAGGCGAACGGCGTTGCGTCTCAAGGGAGTTCTCCAGGAATGACGAGGATCAGGTGGTGGGGACGAGGCGCCACTGCTGGCAGGTGTTGTTCAGCCAGGTCCACTGGCGTACGTCGGCGCCGTTCGCGGTGGAGCAGTCGGCCACGTCGGCGACCTTGCCGGTGGACTCGTTGACGATCCGGACGTAGTCGCCGGTGGCGGTGAACACGAGCCGGAAGCGCTGGCACTTGTTGTTCAGCCACGACCACTGCCGGATGTCCGCGCCGTCCGCGGTCGAGCACTCGGCGACATCGGCGATCTTGCCGGTGGCCACGTTGACCAGCCGGCTGGTGTCGTCGCCCAGGTCCTCCAGCTTCCACTTCTGGTTGGTCCCGCCGTTGCAGGCCCACTGGAGGATGTTGGTCCCGTCGGCGGTGGCGCCGCCGTTCACGTCCAGGCACTTGCCGCTGTTGCGGTTCACGAGGGTGTACGACGTCGGGGTCGGCGCCGTCTCCCCGGAGGGGCCGGGCAGGGTGGTGCCGAGGGCGACCGGGGTGCCGAAGTTCGGGGTGCCGTCGGCGTTCCAGGTGAACTTCTGGGCGCGGGTGGTGCGTCCGTTGCCGCAGCCGCCGGTCGAGGACGAGTTGGCGTGGTAGACGATCCAGTTCTCGGTGCCGTCCGGCGAGGTGAAGAAGCCGTTGTGGCCCGGCCCGTACACGCCGCCCGCGTCACTGCGCTGGAAGACCGGCGTCTGCTTCTTGGTCCAGGAGGCGGGGCTGAGCGGGTCGGAGCCCGTCAGCTCCAGCTGGCCGAGCTTGTAGTCGGCGGTCTGGCAGGAACTCGCGGAGTAGGTGAGGAAGGTGCGGCCGCCCCGGTACAGCGGCTCGGGCCCCTCGTTGACGGGGCTGCCGGACCGCTCCCAGTCCAGGGTCGGGCTGGAGATGATTGAGAAGGTGTTGCTCGCGAGGGTGTACGGGTTGCTCATCGGCGCGATGACGAGGCTCTGCGTACTGCCGTTGATGAACCCGCTGCCGACCAGATACAGCCTGTCATTGGCCTTCAGCACGCTCGCGTCGATCAGCCAGCCGCCCGGCGTGAGGTTGGAGCCGGTCAGCGACCCCTTGTAGGTGTACGTCCCCATCGGGTCGGTGCCGGAACTCTCCAGCACATGCGTGCGCTGCGAGTCGCAGCAGGCGACACCGCTCTGGCCGGCCGAGTAGTACAGGTACCAGTGGCCGTCGAGGAAATGCAGCTCCGGCGCCCAGATGTTGGTGTTGCGCGTCGACGTGGTGTCCGACCACACCTGCACGCTGGGCGCGGTGGCGAGGCCCGCCAGCGTCGGCGACTTGCGGATGCCGAGGATGCCGGTGAACGTCGTGGTGACCAGGTAGTAGTTGCCGTCGTAGTACTCCAGCCAGGGATCGGCGCCCTTGGCCGACTTCAGCGGATTGGTGTACGGGCGACCGTCCGCCGCCGACGCCGGCTGGGTCGCCGACACCAGGGCGAGCAGGAGGGTCAGCACGCAGAGAAGCAGAGGTCTGCGGCGTTTCCCGAGGCGAGTCCGAACCATACGAGACCGTCCCTGTCCGTAATTTCGAACGCAGTTCGTTATGTCGGTCAGAAGATAGGAGTGGGGCATGCCCCCGTCAACGCTTTCGTCACAGGAGCCTTCTCCGGTCCCGAGATCGCCCGGGCGGAGTTGCGGGGCAGGCGGCGGTGTGTGCATCTTGATCGCCGACGGTGTCGCGTGGGCGCCCACGGGGAGGGGACAGAGTTGAGTCCGGTCGTGTTCGGGGCCGCGGCCTCACGGCCCTGCACGCTCGTCGTGTGCCGGGGCTGCTGCTGCGGCAGCGCGAGCAAGTATCCCGACGTCGACCATCAGTGGCAGCTCGACCGGTTGCAGGCCGCCGCCGCGGAGTCCGGCGGCCGTCTCGCCGTCCGTACGACCGACTGCCTCGGCCCGTGCGACCAGGCGAACGTCCTCGTGGTCCAGCCCTCGGGAGAGGGGCGCCGCCGCGGCGGCCGCGCCACCTGGGTCGGCTGGTCCGGCGACGACGACTGCACGGACGACGTCCTGACCTGGGCCGCGGCAGGCGGCCCCGGCGTGGCGCAGCCCCCGGCCACGCTCACGCTGCAGTTCATACGACCGCCCCGCCCCGAAGTCCGACGAGCCCGCCGCTGACCCCGCCCGGCGGGGCGGTCCGGGGCCCGCGGGTGCTGCCGAACTCCGCGCTCAGGGCGCCGGGTTCACCTCGGCCAGTGGCTCCAGGACCGGGTTGGTCAGGTGCTGGAAGATGATCGAGGTCCGGAAGCTGACTATCTCGCGCCGCTCGGTGAACCGTTCGAGCAGGAACGCGTGCAGATGCTCGATGTCCGGGGCCGTGACGTGGACCAGGAAGTCGTCGCTGCCCGCCATGGTGTACACGGACAGCACCTCCGGCAGGCCGGCCACCGACTGCTCGAACGCCGCCACCACCTCCCGGTTCAGCGGCCGCACCTGCGCCGAGACCATGGCCTGCACACCGCGGTTGAGCGCCGGCAGCGCGACCCGTGCGTGATAGCCGCGGATCACCCCGCGCCGTCTCAGCAGCCGGATCCGCTCCAGACATGTGGACGGGGCGATGCCCACCTTCTGCGCGATGGCACGGTTCGGTTGCCGCGCATCCTCCTGAAGATGCCGCAGGATCGCCGTATCAAGTTCGTCCACGATCGCCTCCTCATACCTGATTCCGAAGGAAATTCGGCATGTTCCCCAAGAGACGGAACATGAACCTAGCGTCCGGGCCATGACGCAGACACTCGAACACGAAGAGGTGCGGATCCGCCGCGGCCCCCGCTCGGGGCTCCCCTTGATCGTCGCCATCCACTCCCGTGCCCTCGGCCCCGCCGTCGGCGGCTGCCGGATGCGGCGCTACGACAGCTGGCGCGACGGACTCGCGGACGCCCTGCGGCTGTCCGAGGCGATGACGTACAAGTGCGCGGTCTCCGGGCTGGACTTCGGCGGCGGCAAGAGCGTGGTCGTGCTCGACGCGGACCAACACGCCGAGCCCGGACCGGAGTTGCGTGCGGCCGCGCTGGCCGACCTGGGCGAGTTCATCGCGTCCTTCGACGGGACGTACCGCGCGGGACCCGATGTCGGCACCTCGCCCGTGGACATGGTCGCCCTGCGCGGCTCGACGCCGTACGTCTACTGCCTGCCCGAGGAGCACGGCGGCACCGGTGACTCCGGTGTCCCCACGGCGACCGGGGTGCTGGCCGCCCTGCGCGGGGGCGCCGAGCACGTGTTCGGGGCCGCGTCGTTCGCCGACCGCACGGTCGTGGTGAGCGGCTTCGGTTCCGTGGGGAGCCGGGTCGCGGCGGGTCTCGCGGCCGACGGCGCCCGCGTCCTCGTCTCCGACGTGGACGGGACCAAACGGGACGCCGCCCGTCGCGCGGGGTTCGGGTGGGTGGAGCCCGGTGACGTCCTCGGCACGACGGCGGACGTCCTGGTCCCGGCCGCCGTCGGCGGAGTGCTCACCCCGGAGACGGCCGCCGGGCTCGACGTACGGCTGGTCGTGGGCCCCGCCAACAACCAGCTCACCGACGACACCGTCGCCGACGTCCTCGCGACCCGCGGGATCGTGTGGGTGCCGGACTTCGTCGCGAGTGCGGGCGGGGTCGTGTACACGCTCGGCCGGGAGAGCGAAGGCCTGGACCACGACGCCGCCGTACGCCAGGTCGAGGGGATCGCCGACACCGTACGACTGCTGCTGAAGGGCGAGAATCCGCTGCGGGAGGCGAAGACGCTCGCCGCCCGGCGGATCCTGGCGGCGAAGCGGTCGGCCTGACCCCGTCCGACCACTGAGGCACCACCGAGCAGGGACGGCTCTCCGGCATCCCGGCCGCACCCGTGACCGCCGCCGGTCCCCGGACGCCCTTCGCGGGTGCGGTCCTCGCGGCCGCCCAGGTCGGCTTCGGCGCCGCGCCGACGCTGGCGCGGCGACTGGGGTTCGACACCTACGACGTGGCCACGCAGCGGATGAGTTCGCACCATGTGAGCGTGGTCGACGGGCGCGGGACATACGACGAGATCCCTTTCCGCTACGTGTGGCCCGCCGAACTCGACCTCATGGCACAGCTCGCCGGACTGCGGCTGCGCGAACGCTGGGAAGGGTGGACGAGGGACCCCTTCACCAGCGACAGCGCCGGCCATGTTTCCGTATGGGAGAAACCCGCGGACTGACCGCGGCGAACCCACCGGCACGAAAGGCCCGACGTGCGACTCCACACCCGTGAATGGGACACCGGCGACAGAACCGCCCTGCTCGTGCACGGCATCATGTCCGACTCCCGTACCTGGCGCCGCGTCGGCCCGGCGCTCGCCGACCACGGCTACCGGGTCATCGCGGTCGACCTGCGCGGCCACGGTCTGTCGCCGCGCGGCGAGTACAGTCCGCGGCACTTCGCCGACGACCTCGTCGACACGCTGCCGACGGGAGCCGACCTCGCCGTCGGGCACTCCCTCGGCGGGCTGAGCCTCTCCCTGGTCGTGGAGCGGCTACGCCCGCTGCGGGCGGTCTACTCGGACCCCGCCTGGTCGGCCCGCAATCCCGAACAGCCGCTGGACACCGAGGCGTTCGCGTCCGCCAAGAACCTCACCCGCGAGCACATAGCGCGGATCAACCCGCACTGGGCGGCCGAGGACATCGACGTGGAGGCGGCCACGCTGGCGGACTGGGACGCGGACACCTCGTACTTCCTCGACGGCCGCCCGCTCACCGGCTTCGTCCCCGACCGCCCGGCCGTGCCCTCCCTGGTCCAGCTCGCCGACCCCAGTCACCTGGTCGGCGACGACGACGTGGTGCGGCTGCGGGCGAGCGGTTTCGAGGTCCGTACGGTGACCGGCGCGGGACACACCATCCACCGCGACGACTTCGACGGGTTCATGAAGTCCCTCGACGGCTGGATCTGACGCTCACCCGGAGACGGCCGTGCCCCAGTCGAGGAGCCGGGGGAGGTCCTCCTCCCGGGGCCGGGGGACCGTACCGCCCCGGCCTCCGCGGGACAGACTCCCGCTGACCACCGTGTTGTGCTCCACACGCGGGCGGCGCAGCGCCTCGTACAGGGCGAGCCCGGTGCCGGTGTCCGGCGTGTCGCGCAGGGACTTCGCGAGCACGACGGCGTCCTCCAGGGCCATCGAGGCGCCCTGCCCGGTCGCGGGGGAGGCCGCGTGGGCCGCGTCGCCGACGAGCAGGGTCCGCGCGGAGCGCCAGGGGGTGCCCGGAGGTATCTCGGTGGCGTTGGTGACCAGCACCTCGCCGGCGCCGGGTCCAGTGGCCGCCACGATGTCCGCGGCGGGGCCGGTGTCCCGGCGCAGCAGCGACACCAGCGGGTCGCGCCATCCGCCGCGGGTCAACTCCTCGGCGGTCAGCGGGTCGTCGGTCACGCGGGCGAACCAGTAGGTCTCCCCGTCGGGCGACACCGTGTACCCGAAGGCGGCCTCGCTGCACCGCACCATGGTGAACTGCCCGTCCTCGCCGGGCGGTCGGGCGTCGCGCGTCATGCCGTAGAAGACGCGCTGGGCCGCGTAGACGGGGCGGACGTCGGGCGCTATGGCCTTCCGGACGGTGGAGTTGACGCCGTCGGCGCCGATGAGGAGGTCGCCCGTCGCGCTGCTGCCGTCCGTGAAACGGGCGGTGACGCTGTCGGGGCCCTCCTCTACGGAGGCGAGCCGAACGCCGTGCCGGACGGGGACGCCCCGGCGGGAAGCCTCCTTCTGCAACGCCGAGTTGAGGTCGCCGCGGCGCAGGCAGCGAAACCGCAGGAGCGGGTCGTCGGCCTCGCCGAGCGGGCCGTTGGCCACCTCAGCGCCCTTTGCGTCGAGCAGCCGCATCGAGCGCAACGGGAAGCCGATCGCGGTGACCGCGTCGGTGGCGTCGATCTGCGCGAGCGCCCGCATGCCGTTGCCGGCCAGGGTGAGGAACGCGCCCAGGTCCTCCGCCGAGTCGGGATGCGCCTCGTGCACTTCGACGTCGAAGCCCGCCTTGTGCAGGGCGAGCGCCGTCGCCGTACCGCCTGTTCCACCGCCGATGACCAGGATGCGCGCCATGCCACGACCGTACACGCCGAGGTCAACTGAACTTCGGAGCAGGGAGGTTGAGCGCGCGCCAACAGGTCACCCCCGCCCTCTGAGGGCGGGGTCAGCTCTCCCCGAACGCTCCGAGGATCCGCTCCGCGGCCAGCGTCGCCGTCAACTCGCCGTTCCTGACCTGCTGTTCGAGCCCGGGCGCCAGCGCGCGTACCGCGGGATCGGCGTGCAGCCGGCCGAGGAGCTCGTCGCGAACCATGCTCCACGTCCAGTCGACCTGCTGGTCACGGCGCTTGGCGGCGAGCCGCCCGGTCGAGTCCAGCAGGGTGCGGTGCTGCTCGAGCCGCTCCCACACGGTGTCCAGGCCCGTCGACTCCCGCGCGCTGCAACTCAGCACCGGCGGCGTCCAGAACGCGTCCTTGCCGTGCATCAGCCGCAGCGCACCCGCCAACTCCCGGGCCGCGGCCTGCGCGTCCCGCTGGTGCGGGCCGTCCGCCTTGTTCACCGCGATCACGTCGGCCAGCTCCAGGACGCCCTTCTTGATGCCCTGGAGCTGGTCGCCGGTACGGGCGAGGGACAGGAGCAGGAAGGAGTCGACCATGTTCGCCACGGTGGTCTCGGACTGGCCGACGCCGACCGTCTCGACCAGGATCACGTCGTAGCCGGCCGCCTCCATCACGACCATCGACTCGCGGGTCGCCTTGGCGACGCCGCCGAGCGTGCCCGCGCTGGGGGAGGGACGCACGAACGCCGCCGGGTCCACGGCGAGGCGCTCCATCCGGGTCTTGTCGCCCAGGATGGAGCCGCCCGTACGACTCGACGACGGGTCGACCGCGAGGACGGCGACCCGATGGCCCTGACCGGTGAGCTGGGTGCCGAACGCGTCGATGAACGTCGACTTGCCCACCCCCGGCACGCCGCTGATCCCGATCCGCCGGGCCCGGCCGCTGTGCGGGAGCAGCTCGGTGAGCAACTCCTGTGCCAGCGCCCGGTGCCGGGGCCGGGTCGACTCGACGAGCGTGATGGCGCGGGCGACGAGCGCACGCTTGCCGTCGAGCACACCCTTCACATACGCGTCGACATCGATCACAGGTCGTGCCCGAGGTCGTCCGACAGTCGCTTGACCAGGTCGTACGCCGCGTCCGGGATCACCGTCCCCGGCGGGAAGACGGCGGCCGCGCCCATCTCCAGGAGCGTGGGAACGTCCTGCGGCGGGATCACCCCGCCGACCACGATCATGATGTCCTCGCGGCCCTCCTCGGCCAGCTGCTCCCTGAGCGCCGGTACGAGGGTGAGATGCCCCGCGGCCAGCGAGGAGACGCCGACGATGTGCACGTCCGCCTCGACGGCCTGCCGGGCCACCTCGGCCGGCGTCTGGAACAGGGGGCCGACGTCGACGTCGAAGCCGAGGTCGGCGAAGGCGGTGGCGATGACCTTCTGGCCGCGGTCATGGCCGTCCTGGCCCATCTTGGCGACCAGGATGCGCGGCCGTCGGCCCTCCTCCTCGGCGAAGTCGGACACCAGGGCGCGGGTGCGGTCCACGGACGGGGACTCGCCGGCTTCGTTGCGGTACACGCCGGAGATCGTACGGATCTGGCTCGCGTGCCGCCCGTACACCTTCTCCAGGGCGTCGGAGATCTCCCCGACGGTGGCCTTGGCGCGGGCCGCGTTCACCGCCAGTTCCAGCAGGTTGCCCTCACCGCCGGCCGCCCGGGTGAGCGCGTCCAGCGAGTCCTGGCACGCCTGCTCGTCCCGCTCCGCGCGCAGCCGCCGCAGCTTCTCGATCTGCTGGGTGCGCACCGAGGAGTTGTCGACCTTGAGGACGTCGATCTTCTCGTCGGTCTCGACGCGGTACTTGTTGACACCGATCACCGGCTGGCGCCCGGAGTCGATACGGGCCTGGGTACGGGCCGCCGCCTCCTCGATGCGCAGCTTGGGGATGCCCGCGTCGATGGCCTTGGCCATGCCGCCCGCCGCCTCGACCTCCTGGATGTGCTGCCAGGCCCGGCGCGCGAGGTCGTACGTCAGCTTCTCCACGTACGCGCTGCCGCCCCACGGGTCGATGACCCGGGTCGTGCCGGACTCCTGCTGGAGGAGGAGCTGGGTGTTGCGGGCGATGCGCGCCGAGAAGTCGGTGGGCAGCGCGAGCGCCTCGTCGAGGGCGTTGGTGTGCAGCGACTGGGTGTGGCCCTGGGTGGCGGCCATCGCCTCGACGCAGGTGCGCGTGACGTTGTTGAACACGTCCTGTGCGGTCAGCGACCAGCCCGAGGTCTGCGAATGGGTGCGCAGGGACAGCGACTTGGCGTTCTGCGGGTCGAACTGCTTCACCAGCTTCGCCCACAGCAGGCGGGCCGCGCGCAGCTTGGCGATCTCCATGAAGAAGTTCATGCCGATCGCCCAGAAGAAGGAGAGCCGGGGTGCGAACGCGTCCACGTCCAGGCCCGCCTCGCGGCCCGCCCGGATGTACTCCACACCGTCGGCGAGGGTGTACGCCAGCTCCAGGTCGGCCGTCGCACCGGCTTCCTGGATGTGGTAGCCGGAGATGGAGATGGAGTTGTAGCGCGGCATCCGCTGCGAGGTGTACGCGAAGATGTCGGAGATGATCCGCATCGACGGGGTCGGCGGATAGATGTAGGTGTTGCGGACCATGAACTCCTTGAGGATGTCGTTCTGGATGGTCCCGGCCAGCTTCTCCGGCGGTACGCCCTGTTCCTCCGCCGCGACGATGTACAGCGCGAGGACCGGCAGCACGGCGCCGTTCATCGTCATCGACACGGTCATCTTGTCCAGCGGGATGCCGTCGAACAGCTGCCGCATGTCGTAGATGGAGTCGATGGCCACGCCGGCCATGCCGACGTCACCGGTCACCCGCGGATGGTCGCTGTCGTAACCGCGGTGGGTGGGCAGGTCGAAGGCGATCGACAGGCCCTTCTGGCCGGCCGCGAGGTTGCGCCGGTAGAAGGCGTTGGACTCCTCGGCGGTGGAGAAGCCCGCGTACTGGCGGATCGTCCAGGGCTGGTTGACGTACATCGTCGGGTAGGGGCCGCGCAGATACGGGGCCGCGCCCGGGTAGGTCGCCAGGAAGTCCAGGCCCTCCAGGTCCTGCCCGGTGTAGAGGGGCTTGACCGGGATGCCCTCCGGGGTCTCCCACAGCAGGTCGTCGCCGCCGGCCGCCTTCTTGAGCGCCGCCTGCCACTCGTCGGCGCCGCCGGCGGGGGCCGGGGCCCCCAGTTCGATCCCGGAGAAGTCGGGGACGGAGGGGGTGGTCATCAGGACACTCCCATGCGGTCGAGGGTGGCGGACAGGACGGCGACCGCGTCACAGCCCGCGAAGACGTACGAGTCGACACCGGTGTACTGCCCGGGCCGCCCCGCGAGGGACACATGCGAGGCACCGGCGGCCCTCAGCTCGGCCGCCGCACTCTCGGCCCGCTCCTCGTACAGGGCGTCGCTGGAGCACAGACAGACCTCGCCGGCCCCGCTGTCCTCGAACGTGCCCCCGGTGACGGGCTCGATGCCGCCCGCCTGGAAGAGGTTGGCCGCGAAGGTGAGCCGGGCGGTGTGGGCGGCGGCCGGACCCAGGGCCGCCAGGAAGATCCTGGGCCGGGCGCCGGTCGCGGCCAGATGGGTGTCGGAGCGGGCGCGCAGCGCCTCGTACGCCTCGTCGCGCCGGACCCGGGGCAGACCGCCGGACGGCGGCTCGGGCGCGGGCTCGCGCACGACGGGCTTCTCGCCCAGGTTCGGGAACTCGCTGACGCCGGTGATGGGTTCACGCCGCTTGGCGAGCTTGGCGCTGCGCGCGGCCCAGGTCTCGGCGAGCCGGTCGCGGAGCAGTCCGGAGCGCAGGGCGGCCGCCTGGCCGCCCGCCCGCTCGATCTCCTGGAAGAACTCCCAGCCCGCGTGGGCGAGTTCGTCGGTGAGCCGCTCCACGTACCAGGAGCCGCCCGCCGGGTCGATGACCCGGGCCAGGTGCGACTCCTCGATGAGGATCGTCGAGGTGTTGCGGGCGATGCGCCGTGCGAACGCGTCCGGCAGCCCGAGCGCGTCGTCGAAGGGCAGCACCGTGACGGACTCGGCGCCGCCCGCACCGGCGGCCAGCGTGGCGATGGTCGCGCGCAGCATGTTCACCCACGGGTCGCGGCGCGTCATCATCACCGGTGAGGTCACCGCGTGCTGGAGCTGGGCCCCCGCGCCCGGTGCCCCGCAGGCCTCGGCGACCCGGGCCCACAGCCGGCGCGCGGCCCGCAGCTTGGCGATCGTCAGGAACTGGTCGGCGGTCGCCGCGTACCGGAACTCCAGCTGCCCGCAGGCCTGTTCGACGCTCAGCCCGGCCTCGGTGAGGAGCCGCAGATACGCGACACCGGTCGCCAGTGAGGCGCCGAGCTCCTGCGCGGCCGAGCCGCCGGCCTCGTGGTACGGCAGCGCGTCCACGGTCAGCGCCCGCAGCCCCGGGTACTCCCCGGCGCACTGCCGGGCGAGCGCGGCCACCGGCGCGACGTCCTGGCGCTGCCCGGTACGGGCCTCGTGGCCGAGCGGGTCGGCGCCCAGATTGCCGCGCGCCGCCTCCCTGGCGACGCCCCGCTCCTCGTACAGTCGCAGCAACTCGCGTGCGGCGGGCTCGAGTTCGGTTCCGGCATCGAGGACGACCGGCGCCAGGTCGAGGTAGACGCCGTCGAGGACGCGGCCCAGCGACGCCACCGGGATGGCGCCCTCACCGACACCCAGCCACAGCGAGCCGACGCCGTTCTCCAGGTCGGCCAGGACGGCGGCGCCGTCGGCCGCCGTGTGCCGCTGCCGTACGTCCCAGCCGCCGACCGTGTTCCCTTCGGGACGCCCCGCGCGTACGAAGGGGGCGAAACCGGGCAGGCCGGGGTCGGGCGCGGCATCGGGCGCGGAGTACAGAGGCCGGGTGCGCAACCCGTCCTCCAGCGCGGTGGACAGGGCTTCCTCGGCCGCGGAGTCCTCGACGTCCTTGCCCGCCTTGCGCAGGACACCCGCCACGAGGCGCTGCCACTGCTCGTGGGGAACGTCAGGGAACTCACCGGCCAGCTCAAGCCCGTCGTCAGGCAGGACCGTCATGCGTCGGATGCTAGGCCAGCGGGCTCCAGCCGGAGCAGAGGAACGCCTGTGACGTTTCCCTCGCGGATACTGTGACGCCGCCCACCTGCCCGTTAGAGCCAGTCCCGGCGCTTGAAAATGACGTACAGACTGACGCAGACCACGCCCATCAGACCGACCGCGAAGGGGTAGCCGAAGCCCCAGCTCAGTTCCGGCATGTGGTCGAAGTTCATGCCGTAGATCGTCCCGACGAGGGTGGGGGCGAACAGGATCGCCGCCCAGGACGAGATCTTCTTGATCTCCTCGTTCTGCTCGAACCCCGCCTCCGCCAGCGCCCGCATCTCCGCGTTCTGCTGCTGGGTGACCAGGGTCGCGTTCACCGTGAGGATCTCGGTGAGGGCCAGGCGGAAGCCGTCGACGCGTTCGCTGGTGTGGGTGACGTGGTCGGCGACGTCGCGGAGGTAGCGCTGGAGTTCGTCGTCGGTGCCGTATTTGGAGAAGCCGGCCATCAGACCGTGCAGCATGCCGACCAGGGGGCGGGTGGCGCGCTGGAACTCGACCATTTCGCGGGAGAGTTCGTAGATACGGCGGGAGACTTCCGGGTCGCCGCGGAAGACCTCCGTCTCGATCTCGTCGACGTCGTTCTGGACCCCCGACACGACCGGCAGATAGCCGTCCACCACCGCGTCCAGGATCGCGTACAGGACCGCCTCGGGACCCAGCTTCAGCAGCTCCGGCGTCTCCTCCATGCGGCGGCGCACCGCGGACAGATCGGGCGCCGCGCCGTGCCGGACCGTGATGACGAAGTCGGGGCCGAGGAAGACATGCAGCTCGCCGAAGTCGACCTCCTCCGAGGCGTCCAGATAGCGGGCCGCGCGCAGGACGACGAAGAGTGTGTCGCCGTAGCGCTCCAGCTTGGGCCGCTGATGGGCCTCCATCGCGTCCTCGACCGACAGCGGGTGCAGGTCGAACTCGGCGGCCAGGGAGAGGAGTTCGGCCTCGGTGGGGCGGGCCAGACCGATCCACGCCATGCCCGAGGGCTGCTCGCGCAGCTCACGGAAGGTGTCGGCGAGGGTCGCGGGGGAGGAGACCCGGACCCCGTCCCGGTACAGGGCCGCCTGGACGACGCTCGCCTGCTCGGGTTCCGCCTGTGCCGCCTCGGCCCGCCGGGCCGACGGCTGCTCCGGCGGGGGCGGTGAGGTCAGGGCACGGCGCCAGGCGGACCTTCCCCCGCTCTTGGAGGTCGGACGGGCGCGTCGCTCGGCCATCGCGGCTGCCTCCCGGATCGAGCCGACGGCTGGGTGATCACGGGCAGGATATACGGGACATACGGCGTCGGCGTGTCCGCGGGAGGCGGGAACCGGTGAGAGTTGCGGACAGAAGGTGTCCGCAAGCCTCCGTAACGTGTTCCCCATGACGAAGACGACGGCCCCCGTGCTCGACACCCGCGCCCTGAACCGCGCGACCCTCGACCGGCAGCTGCTGCTGCGCCGCGCGGACCTGTCCGCCGAGGCGGCCGTCGAGCATCTGCTCGGCCTCCAGGCCCAGAACGTCAAACCCCCGTACTACGCGCTCGCGGCCCGCCTCGACGGCTTCGCGCCCGAGGAGCTGTCCGCCCTGATGGCCGACCGCGAGGTCGTCCGCATCGTCACCATGCGCTCCACCATCCACACCCACACCGCCGAGGACGCGCTCACCCTGCGCCCGCTGGTGCAGGCCGCCCGCGACCGCGAACTCACGCTGTTCCGCAAGGGGCTCCAGGGCGTCGACCTCGACCGCCTCGCCGCCCTCGCCCGCGACCTCGTCGAGGCCGAGCCCCGCACCATGAAGCAGCTGCGCGAGGAGCTCCTCGCCCAGTGGCCGGACGCCGACCCGCAGGCCCTCGGGATCGCCGCCCGCTGCCGGCTCCCGCTCGTCCAGGTCACCCCGCGCGGACTGTGGGGCAGGAGCGGGCAGGTCGCCCTCACCACCGCCGAGCACTGGCTGGGCCGCCCCACCGAACCGGCCCCGGCACCGGACGCGACCGTGCTGCGCTACCTCGCCGCCTTCGGTCCCGCCTCCGTCAAGGACATGCAGACCTGGGCCGGACTGACCCGGCTGCGTGAGGCCTTCGAGCGGCTGCGCCCGCGGCTGGTGACCTTCCGTGACGAGAAGGGTGTCGAGCTCTTCGACCTCCCCGACGCTCCCCACCCCGACGCCGGCACCCCGGCCCCGCCCCGCTTCCTGCCCGAGTTCGACAACCTCCTCCTGTCCCACGCCGACCGCACCCGCGTGATCCCGCCCGCGTACTGGGGGCGCAGCTGGGTCGGGAACATGGCCTACAGCACCCTCCTCGTCGACGGCTTCCTCGCCGGGGTCTGGAAGCTGGAGGAGAACGCGCTGGTCGTCGAACCCTTCGGCACGCTCACCAGGGCGCAGCGCGAGGAGGTCACCGAGGAAGGGGAGCGGATGCTGGCCGTCATGCACCCCGGGTCGTCGTACGACATCCGCTTCGGGACCGTCGTACGGGAGTCCTGAGGGACGCCTGGCGGACATGGATAGGGGGCGCTGCGGGCCGCTCGTGGAGGCCCGCAACGCCCCCTGGTATTTCACCTGAGGGGTGCTCAGGAGAACTTCCGGGTTATGAGTTGACCTGCGTGGTCACCAGGCTCGAGAAGGTGGTCAGCCGGGTGTAGACACCCGGGTAACCGGCCTGCGCGCAGCCCTCTCCCCATGAAGTGATCCCTGCCAGGACGCCCCCGATGAGCAGGGGACCGCCGCTGTCGCCCTGGCAGGTGTCTGTGCCGCCGGAGGTGTATCCGGCGCAAACCATGTCGGACGCGATGAAGTCCGAGCCGTAGCTGCTCGCGCAGCTGGTGTTGGAGACGATCGGCACCGTCGCGGTGCGCAGCTGGTTGGACGAGCTGCCGCCCGCCGACGTGGTGCCCCAGCCGAGGATGCGGGCCGTGGTGCCGGCCGCGTACACGCTGGTCTGGGACGAGGAGACGTACGACGCCGGGGTGTACGACATCGCCGTCGAGAGGGTGAGGACGGCCACGTCGTCACCGTTGGTGGCGTCCGTGTAGGACGGGTTGATCCAGATCTTGCTGACCCGGCTGACCGTGCCGTTCGTGCCGTTGAGGTAGGTGCGGCCGCCGACGACTCTCACGCTGCTGGTGGTCTCGCCGACCATACAGTGGGCCGCGGTCACGACCTTGGTGGAGGAGACCAGGGTGCCGCCGCAGAACTGGTTCTGCGAGGCGTCCGTGATCTGCATCATGAAGGGGTACGTGGTCGTCGTGGTCGTCGTACCGCCGACGATGGGCTGGGGAGCGGCGACGGCGTTGGGGGCGCCGATCAGTGCTGTCGCTGCGGCGGCAGCGGTCGCCGCGAGGAGCGCGGCGGTCTTCTTTGCGCGGTCGAGCCCGAACATGAGTCTCCTCAGTGGGGGTTGCCGGTGGGGTTCGCGCGGGTGTGGGGGGTGGAGCACGGGGGTCGCGGGACCGACCCCCGTATGCCCGGGCGAGCGGCACGTTCATAACCTAGAACTCGGAAGTTCCCCTTCCCAATGAGGGAACCCCCTAGGGGAGTTGGACAGGGAAAACCCTCGATGGGAGCACGGCAAACCCCGCGCGGGCCACGAGGACCCGCGGCCCGTCACTCGGTACGGCGGCCCGCCGCCAGTCGGACGATGTCCACGCGTGACCGGATCCCCAGCTTGCGGTAGACCCGGGTCAGGGTCGCCTCGACCGTCTTGACGCTGATGAACAGCCGGGCGGCTATCTCCCGGTTGGTCGCGCCCTCCATGACGAGCGCGGCGACCTGACGCTCCATCGAGGCGAGGCCCTCCAGGGCGTCCGCCGTCGGTACGGGCGCGGGCTGTTCCGGTGCGACCGCCGGCCGGGCGGTCGCCGCGTCCACCTGGCGCAGCCAGGGCAGCGCCCGGCAGCGGCGGAACAGCCGTGCCGCCTCGTCGTACGACGTCGGTCTGGGCAGCCTGGTGCGCAGCTGGACCACCGCGAAGGCGGTACGGGCCTCCTCCAGGCCGTAGCCCAGCTTGGCCAGCCGGTCCTGCACCGACGTCAGCCGGGCCAGCGCGGCCTCGTGTTCGCCCCGTGCGGCCCGCACCAGGGCCTCCGCGCGGTCCACCACCGCGAGCACGCTCTCGCGGCCGAGCCGCAGCGCCTGCTCGCGGGTCACGTCGACGACGTCCTGCGCCTCGCGCAGCTCCCCGATCCGCACGAGGGCCTCGGCGAGGTCGCCCTGCCAGCGGCCGCGCGCCGGGTCGGTGATGCCGAGACCGTCCTCCAGCTCCCGCACCCGGCGCAGCGAGCGCACCGTTCCCTCGGCGTCCCCGGCCACCAGCTGGGCGTAGCCGAGGGCGGCGAGGCCGCGGGAGACGTACATCTGGTCGCCGTCCCGCTCGGCGTGCTCGACCGCCTCCCGGGCCAGCTCCAGTGCCCGCTCCACGTCGCCGCCGGAGGCCTCGCAGAGCGAGGTGAGCACGGCGGAGGCCACCTCGCCGATGCCGGTGTCCCGGGCCAGCATGAGGCTCTCCCGGGCGAGGTCGAGGGCGCGTCCGCAGTGCCCGGAGCGCAGCTCGGTCTCGGCGACCCCGCGCAGGAAGTGCACCTCGCTCTCGACGGACCCGCGGCGCTGCACCTCGCGCAGCAGCCCGGTGACCGTCGCGCGCGCCTCGGACAGCTGGTCGCTCATGATCAGCCAGCGGAACCGCGAGTAGCCGGCCCCGTTGTGATGGCACGCCACCCTCGGGTCCTGGGGTTCCGTCAGCGCGCGCTTGATGGTCGCGGGGGCGTCCGGATGGCCCATCAGGGTCTCGATCTGGGCCTGGAAGGCGAGCGCCATCAGCTCGTTGTAGCGGTCGTCGGCCCGCGCGGCCAGCGCCGCCGAGTGCGCGGCCTCCTCGCGGGCCTGGTCGAAGTCGCCGTCCACCAGCAGGGCCCGCCAGGTCAGCTGGTAGTGGATCAGGGCGAGCAGCTTGGGGTCCTCGCCGGCGTCGGCGAGGGCCTGGGGGAAGACCGAGTCGACCTCCGTCATGGCGTGGCCCGCCGTGTCGATCACGATGATCCAGGCCCGTACCCGGTCCGCGGGCACGGTCGCCCGGGTGAGCACGTCCCGGGCGATGTCCCGGGCGAGGTCCAGCTCGCCCGCGGTGATCGCGTCCTCGGCGGCCTGGAGCCGGCGCGCGTCCGGATCCGGGGTGCCGTCGGCCGGGGTGTGCCGGGCGGCGAGCAGTCCGAGGGAGGCGGCGACCGAGGGGGCCCCGCGGTCCCGGGCGAGGGCGGCGGCCTCGGCGAGGCTGTTGGCGGTCCTGGGGTCGGTGCCGGTGGTGGCCAGGGCGAGGTGCCGGGCCCGCTCGATCGGGTCGGAGGCCGCCTCGGACAGCGCGGCGTGCGCGGCCCGCCGTTCGTGCGCGGGTGCCTCCGCGTACAGCGCGGCAGAGATCAGCGGATGCGCGAACCGTACGGCGGGCCCCTCGGGATCGGTGGCCAGCAGTCCGAGCGCCGCCGCCTGGGCGGTCTCGGCCTCCGCGTTCTCGCGGCCGGCCGCGCGCAGCAGGGCGGGGGTGGGGCGGGCGCCGGCGCTGGCGACGAGGAGGGTGCGGCGGGCTTCGTCCGAGAGCATCTCCAGCCGGTTCAGGACGAGGGTGCGCAGCGAGGTGGGCACGGGCAGCGGCTCGCCCGGTCGGGGCGGGGTGGGGTTCTCGCTGAGGGCTCGGCCGAGTTCCAGGGCGAAGAGGGGGTTGCCGCCGCTGGTGCGGTGGATGTCCCGGACCGTGGAGCGGGGCAGGCCGGTGTAGCCGCGGTGGCCGAGCAGTTCGGAGACCTGGGTGCGGGTGAGCGGATTGACGCGCAGGGCGAGGGTGTCCGGCGGGGACGCGCGTAGATGACGGTCGTACTCCTGGCCCTCGGTGCGGACCGCGCACAGCATGCGCACAGGTGTCTCACCGAGGCGCCGGGCGGCGAAGCCGAGGAGCTCGGCGCTGGCCGAGTCCAGCCACTGCACGTCGTCGGCGACGATCAGCACCGGCCCCTCGGCGGCGAGCGCGCGCAGCGCCGACAGCACCGCGAGGCGCAGGGCGAGGCCGTCGCGTTGCAGGGTGGACTCGCCGCGGCCGGTGAGCGCCGACTCCAGGGCGGTGAGCTGGGCCGCGGGCAGTTTGCCGGACACCTCGTCGAGGACCAGACCGAGCAGATCGGCGAGGGCGAGGAAGGGGAGGTGGGATTCGGACTCGGTGGCCGAGCAGCGCAGGACGGTGCGGGCCGCGCCGCCGTTTTCCGCGGCCAATGCCCGCAGGACGGTCGACTTTCCTATTCCGGCGGGGCCGTGCAGGAGCACGCTGCCGCCCCGGGTGAGCTGCTCACGGGCCTGGCCGAACACCTCGTCCCGGCCGATGACCAGGTCAGGGCGGCATCTGGCAGGCTCCTTGAAGTCCCGTCGCACGGTCACCGCTCCCCTCGTGTGTCGTGTCCGGGCCAAATTCTAGGCAAGGTCTCTTTGAAATTCGGACCGACGACGCGGTGAGGGAAATAACAACCTTGCAGCATGGAGAAATTCAAAGTGCCGTTCTATGAATGAATTGTCAACGGTGTGTTACGGCAGCACCCCCGCCCGGCGCGCCGCCACCACCGCCTCCCCGCGGGTGTGCGTCCCCAGCTTCCGCATCGCCGAGCGCAGATAGCCCTTGACCGTCTCGGGCCGCAGCCCCAGCCGCTCGGCGGTCGCCGCGTTCGTCGCCCCCGCGGCCACACAGGCCAGGACGTCCAGCTCACGGGGTGCGAGAGCGATCTCCTCGGCCGGTGCCCGGGGGGCGAGGAGGCCGCAGGCGTCCAGCAGTTCGGCCCGCAGCGCCGGATCGGTGATCCGCGGCGCCAGGGCCCGCAGGGCCGCATGCGCTTCCCGCACCTGTTCCCGGCCCACGGGGTCGACCGCGCGGGCCGCCTGCGACGCCTCCACCAGCCCCCGCGCCTCGTCCCGCACCACCAGCGCCTGCTCCACGTCCCGCGCCGCGTCCACCACCGCGCTGAGCGTGCGGTCGCCCAGCGGCTGGGCGGTGCGCAGCGCGCCGTAGAGCACGCCCCGCACCCGGCGTCGTACGACCACGGGCACCGCCACGATCGCCCGCAGCCCCTCGGCGGCGACCGGCAGGTCGTACTCGTGGCTGATCTGCCGTGAGGAGGAGTAGTCCGTCACCGCGCAGGGGCGGGCCAGGGCGACCGCCTTGCCGCCGAGGCCGCTGCCGGAGACCACCGCCAGGGAGCGGAGCGCGACCGTGGCCGTGCCGCTCAGTTCACTGATGCGCATCCGCGGCCGCCCCGGCTCCACCAGCCCGCCGAAGGCGACGGGCAGCCCCGTCGTCCGCCGCAGCCGCGCCAGCGCACCGCGAATCTCCACCGTCCCGGCCGTGTCCACCGCCACGCGTTCGTCCCTTCGCTGCAGCGCACACCCCCGTTCGGGGGTAGTGAGACCTGCATCACGGATTACACGATGGCAGAGAGCCGCCCGGCAATGGTCCGGCACAGAGGAGAAGACATGACGACGGCCGCCTTCCGCAGCGCGCGGGACTTCCTGCTGCAGCATCGCGAGGACTACGCGACGGCCTACGACGGCTTCGGCTGGCCCCGCCCCGACCGCTTCAATTGGGCGCTCGACTGGTTCGACGTCATTGCCGAAGGGAACGACCGGACCGCCCTGCACATCGTCGAGGAGGACGGCAGCGAGATCCGGCTCTCCTTCGCGGAGCTGTCCGAGCGCTCCGACCGTGCCGCCAACTGGCTGCGCGCGCAGGGCGTGGGCGCCGAGGACCGCATCCTCGTCATGCTCGGCAACCAGGCCGAACTGTGGGAGACGGCCCTCGCGGCGATGAAGCTCCGCGCCGTCGTCATCCCGGCCACCCCGCTGCTGGGCCCCGCCGATCTGCGCGACCGGGTCGAGCGCGGCCGGGTCCGCCATGTGCTCGTACGCGCCGAGGACACCGCCAAGTTCGACGACGTGCCCGGCGGCTACACCCGGATCGCGGTCGGCGGCGCTCCCCGGGACTGGCGCCGGTACGAGGACGCCTACGAGGCCTCCCCGCGGTTCACACCCGACGGCGAGACCCGGGCGGACGACCCGCTGATGCTCTACTTCACCTCGGGCACCACCGCCCGCCCCAAGCTGGTCGAGCACACCCACACCTCGTACCCGATCGGGCACCTGGCCACCATGTACTGGATCGGTCTCAGGCCCGGTGACGTGCACCTGAACATCTCCTCGCCCGGCTGGGCCAAGCACGCCTGGTCGAACCTCTTCGCGCCCTGGAACGCGGAGGCGACCGTCTTCATCCACAACTACACCCGCTTCGACGCGGCCCGGCTGATGGCGGAGATGGACCGTGCGGGCGTCACGACCTTCTGCGCCCCGCCGACCGTCTGGCGCATGCTCATCCAGGCCGACCTGACCCAGCTGCGGACCCCGCCGCGCGAGGTGGTCGCCGCGGGGGAGCCCCTCAACCCCGAGGTCATCGAGCAGGTGCGCCGGGGATGGGGCGTCACCATCCGGGACGGCTTCGGGCAGACCGAGACGGCCGTCCAGGTCTCCAACAGCCCCGGCCAGCCGCTGAAGACGGGCTCCATGGGGCGGCCGAGCCCCGGCTACCGGGTGGAACTGCTGGACCCGGTCAGCGGGGCTCCCGGCGCCACCGAGGGCGAGATCGCGCTGGACCTCTCGGCGCGACCGGTCGGGCTGATGACCGGCTACCACGGCGACGCCGACCGTACGGCGGAGGCGATGGCCGGCGGCTACTACCGCACCGGTGACGTCGCCTCGCGCGACGAGGACGGATACCTGACCTACATCGGCCGCAGCGACGATGTCTTCAAGGCCTCCGACTACAAGATCAGCCCCTTCGAGCTGGAGAGCGCCCTGCTGGAGCACGAGGCGGTCGCCGAGGCGGCCGTCGTGCCCGCGCCGGACGAGCTGCGCCTCGCCGTGCCCAAGGCCTATGTCGTCCTCGCCGAGGGCTGGGAGCCCGGGCCCGACACCGCGAAGGTGCTCTTCGAGCACTCCCGGGACGTCCTCGCCCCCTACAAGCGCGTCCGCCGGCTGGAGTTCGCGCCGCTGCCCAAGACCGTCTCCGGCAAGATCCGCCGGATCGAGCTGCGCGAGGCCACGGCCGCCGGCTCGGACGCCGAGTACCGCGAGGAGGACTTCCGGTGACATCCCTGTCGTACAGCCACGGAACGAGCGGGACTTCGCTGCTCGGTGACACGATCGGCGCCAACCTGGACCGGGCGGTGGCGAGTTGGCCGGACCGCGAGGCGCTCGTCGACGTGCCGTCCGGGCGGCGCTGGACGTACGCCCGGTTCGGCGCGGCCGTCGACGAGTTGGCGTACGCGCTGCTCGCGAGCGGTGTCGCCAAGGGTGACCGGGTGGGCATCTGGGCGGTCAACTGTCCCGAGTGGGTGCTGGTCCAGTACGCCACAGCCCGCATCGGCGCGATCATGGTGAACATCAACCCGGCGTACCGCACCCATGAGGTCGAGTACGTCCTCAACCAGGCCGGGATCTCCCTCCTCTTCGCCTCCCTCGCCCACAAGACCAGCGACTACCGGGCGATGGTGGAGGAAGTGCGCGGCAGGTGCCCGCAGTTGAGGGAGACCGTCTTCATCGGGGACCCGGGCTGGGACGCGCTGATCGCGCGCGGGACGCCGGTGCCGTTCGAGGAACTGTCCTGCGACGACCCGATCAACATCCAGTACACCTCGGGCACGACGGGCTTCCCCAAGGGGGCGACCCTCTCCCACCACAACATCCTCAACAACGGTTACTTCGTGGGCGAGATGATCGCCTATACCGAGCAGGACCGGATCTGCATCCCCGTGCCCTTCTACCACTGCTTCGGCATGGTCATGGGCAACCTGGCGGCCACGTCCCACGGTGCCTGCATGGTGATCCCGGCCCCGTCCTTCGACCCGAAGGCCACCCTGGAGGCCGTCCAGCAGGAACGCTGCACCTCGCTGTACGGCGTCCCGACCATGTTCATCGCGGAGTTGAACCTCCCCGACTTCGCGACGTACGACCTGTCCTCGCTCCGCACCGGGATCATGGCCGGCTCGCCCTGTCCGGTGGAGGTGATGAAGCGGGTGGTCGGCGAGATGAACATGGCCGAGGTGTCGATCTGTTACGGCATGACGGAGACCTCGCCGGTCTCCACGCAGACCCGGCGCGACGACGACCTGGAACACCGCACGGGCACGGTCGGCCGGGTCCTGCCGCACGTCGAGGTGAAGGTCGTCGACCCGGCCGGGGTGACCCAACCCCGGGGCGTGGCGGGGGAGTTGTGCACCCGCGGCTACAGCGTGATGCTCGGCTACTGGAACGAGCCCGAGAAGACCGCCGAGGCCGTCGACGCCGGACGCTGGATGCACACGGGTGACCTCGCGGTGATGCGGGAGGACGGCTACGTCGAGATCGTCGGGCGGATCAAGGACATGATCATCCGGGGTGGCGAGAACATCTACCCGCGCGAGATCGAGGAGTTCCTCTACGCCCACCCGAAGATCGCCGACGTCCAGGTCGTCGGGGTCCCGCACGAGCGCTACGGCGAGGAGGTCCTCGCCTGTGTCATCGCGCGCGACCCGGCGGATCCGCCGACGCTGGCGGACGTGCAGGCCTTCTGCGAGGGGCGGCTGGCCCACTACAAGGTGCCGAGCCGGTTGCAGGTGCTGGAGTCCTTCCCGATGACGGTGTCAGGGAAGGTCCGGAAGATCGAGCTGCGCCAGACATACGCGGCGGGCTAGCCCCGGCGCACGGGGGGCGTGGGCGGCGTCCGGGGATTCCGTGGCCTGCCCCGCCGCCCTACGCGCCCGTTGAGTCCAGGTCGTCCGCCAGGGTGTTCACCGGCTGGGGGGTGCCGGTCAGGTCGAGGACGAAGAGGGGGACGCCGAGGGTGTCGGCCACCGCGCGGGCCTCGGTGGCGTAGCCGGACAGGGAGAAGTAGACGCAGGTCGCGGACTCCGTCATGGCCGTCAGCCACAGGCACTCCACGTCCCGCAGGGAGGCCGGACGGACCGTCGGGTCGACCTGGGCGAGCAGGCCGCGGGCGGCGATGCCGATGCCGTTCGGGGGGCGCTGGTCGGCGCGGCGGATGTCGCGGTAGCCGAGCCAGCGCAGATACAGGGCCGCCGCCGTGACCGCGTCGCGCGCGGTGCGGATCGTCACGGGCTGGAAGGCCCGCCGCGGGGCCGGCTCGGCCCGCTCGAGGGCGGCGCCCGCCGCGACCGGGACCCGCAGCACCGTCCCGCACGGGCAGCCCAGCTCCGGGTGCGGCCACTCGCCCGCGCGGCCGCAGGAGGCGCACAGCACGGTGACCCAGTCGTCCTCCCAGGAGCGCTGCGAGACCGCCGTCGCCCGGGCACGCGGATCCAGCGGCGGCACCACGGGTGCGCCACACACGCACGGATACTCCGGCGCCGTGAAGAGGTGCTCGCGCCGGCAGACCGGGCAGCGCACCGCCACGCTCTCGGACATGGAGCCCATCGTCCTCCAGGAGGCCCCCGCTTGTCCGTCTCTTGACGACCTACGCCTGCCCACTTACATTGCTTCCAGATAGTAGAAATTACTTTCCGCATTACGGAAGTACTCACGGCGGGGCGCGACGGGAGTACACGTCCGACAGCCGAAGCAGGAGTACTCAATGGCTCGTATGACCGCTGCCCGTGCGGCAGTCGAGATCCTCAAGCGCGAAGGCGTCAGCAACGCGTTCGGCGTGCCGGGCGCGGCGATCAACCCCTTCTACGCGGCGCTCAAGGCCTCCGGCGGGATCAACCACACCCTCGCCCGCCATGTCGAGGGCGCCTCGCACATGGCCGAGGGGTACACACGCACGCACCCGGGGAACATCGGCGTCTGCATCGGCACCTCCGGCCCGGCCGGCACCGACATGATCACCGGTCTGTACTCGGCGATCGGGGACTCGATCCCGATCCTGTGCATCACCGGCCAGGCCCCGACCGCCCTGCTCCACAAAGAGGACTTCCAGGCCGTCGACATCGCCTCCATCGCCAAGCCGGTCACGAAGATGGCCGTCACCGTCCTGGAGGCCGCGCAGGTTCCCGGCGTCTTCCAGCAGGCCTTCCACCTCATGCGCTCCGGGCGTCCCGGGCCGGTTCTCATCGACCTGCCGATCGACGTCCAGCTGACCGAGATCGAGTTCGACCCGGAGACGTACGAACCGCTCCCGGTCTACAAGCCGGCCGCGAGCCGCGCCCAGATCGAGAAGGCGCTCACCTTCCTCCTGGAGTCCGAGCGTCCGCTGATCGTCGCCGGCGGCGGCATTATCAACGCCGACGCCTGCGACCTGCTGGTCGAGTTCGCCGAGCTCACCAACACCCCGGTCGTGCCCACCCTGATGGGCTGGGGCGCCATCCCGGACGACCACGAGCTGAACGCCGGCATGGTCGGCCAGCAGACCGGTCACCGCTACGGCAACGCCACGTTCCTGGAGTCGGACTTCGTCCTCGGCATCGGCAACCGTTGGGCCAACCGGCACACCGGCTACAAGCTGGACGTCTACCGCGAGGGCCGCACGTTCGTCCACGTCGACATCGAGCCGACCCAGATCGGCAAGATCTTCGCCCCGGACTACGGCATCGCCTCCGACGCCAAGGCCGCCCTCGAACTCTTCGTCGAGGTCGCGCGCGAACTCAAGGCCGCCGGCAGGCTCCCGGACCGCTCCGCGTGGGTCGCCTCGCACCTGGAGCGCAAGGGCTCGCTGCACCGGCGTACGCACTTCGACAACGTGCCGATGAAACCGCAGCGCGTCTACGAGGAGATGAACAAGGCGTTCGGACCCGACACCCGTTACGTCACCACCATCGGCCTCTCCCAGATCGCCGGCGCGCAGATGCTGCACGTCTACAAGCCGCGCCACTGGATCAACTGCGGCCAGGCGGGACCGCTCGGCTGGACCATCCCCGCGGCCCTTGGTGTCGCCACCGCGGACCCGGAGGCCCAGGTCGTCGCGCTCTCCGGTGACTACGACTTCCAGTTCATGATCGAGGAACTGGCGGTCGGCGCACAGCACCGCATCCCCTACGTCCACGTCCTGGTGAACAACGCCTACCTGGGGCTGATCCGGCAGGCGCAGATCGGGCTGGACATCAACTTCCAGGTCAACCTGGAGTTCGAGAACCAGAACTCGCCCGAGCTGGGCGTGTACGGCGTCGACCACGTCAAGGTCGCCGAAGGGCTGGGCTGCAAGGCCATCCGCGTCACCGAGCCGGACCAGCTCCTGCCGGCCTTCGAGGAGGCCAAGAAGCTGGCCGCGCGGTACCGGGTGCCGGTCGTCGTCGAGGCGATCCTGGAGCGCGTGACCAACATCGCGATGAGCCCGACCGCCGACATCAGCGCGGTGAAGGAGTTCGAGGAGATCGCGACCGAACCGGGCCACGCGCCCACCGCGATCATCCCGATCAGGGCCTGACCGGCCGCACAGCTCAACCGCTCTGCCGAGGGGGCGGTCCAACCGGGGGGTTGGGCCGCCCCCTCGGCGCGTCCCCCCGGTGCGGATCCCCCGCCGAGGCCCGCCGCCCCCGTGCCGGCGGGCCCCGTGTAGAGGAGAATGTGCCCTGACCCAGGGGCAGTTGAAGCCCCCGGAGGCGGGTTCAGAGGTTGATTTGAGGGTTCCGTAGCCCGCGTACGCCCGGTGGCGTAGGCGGGCCGAGTGCGTACGGGGCTCAGTGCTCGTGGTGCTCGGACAGGCCCGGCCAGTCGTCCGGGCCGCCGCCCTGCCATTCGACGATGTCGCTCACCTCGACCTCGACCACGTCGAGATCGGCGAGCCGCAGCAGTTCCACGACGTCGTCCAGATGGGAGGCGACGCCGAGGTTGTGGTCGTCCGCGGTGACCCGCCGGGAGCCGTCCAGGGCCGGCGAATGCACCACGACATGCGGATGGTGCGCTGGATGTGCCATGCCTCCAGCGTCCTGCGCGGACGCCGGGAGCGCACCCCCGGAGACGGCGAAGAGCGCCCGCACGGGACCGTCCGTGTCAGGCGCTCTTCGTCTTCTCTGGGACCGCGGCGGCGGCGACGGAGCCGGGGCGCCCTTCCCTCAGGTCGAGAAGGGGGTCCGGTCCTTCACCACCGCACTGGCTCGCACGCCGCCGCGGTCCGCACCCTGCCCGTGCCCCGTACCGGGGACCACCCCTCATCCGGGTCGCCCGGCGTCCGGGCGCGAGCAGGGAGCTCTTCTCCCGGGAGGCTCAGTCCTCGCGCAGGGCGCGGACCGCCTCCTCCACGCGCTTGCCGTACTCCGGGTCGGCGGCGTGGAAGTGGGCCAAATTCTTCTCGATCACGTCGTCGCGGGAGACCTGCGAGAGGCCGCCGGCGATGTTCGCGACCAGCCGGGACCTCTCGTCCTCGGACATCAGGCGGTACAGCTCGCCGGCCTGGAAGAAGTCGTCGTCCTTGGTGTGCTGCGGGGCCTCGTGCGTGCCCGTCCAGCCGTGGAGGGCCAGCGGCGCCGACAGCGGGCGGCCGGTCTCGGCCGGGCCGTCGTACGAGTTCGGCTCGTAGTTCTTCGCCGCGCGGCCCTGGGAGTTGGACGCCATGACACCGTCACGGCCGTAGTTGCGCGCCGTCGTCGCCCTCGGGGCGTTCACCGGGAGCAGGGTGTGGTTGACGCCCAGACGGTAGCGCTGCGCGTCCGCGTAGGCGAACAGCCGGCCCTGGAGCATCTTGTCCGGCGAAGGACCGATGCCCGGCACGAAGTTGTTCGGGGAGAACGCGGCCTGCTCGACCTCGGCGAAGACGTTGTCCGGGTTGCGGTCGAGGACCAGACGGCCGATGCGCTGGAGCGGGTAGTCCTGGTGCGGCCACACCTTGGTGAGGTCGAAGGGGTTGAAGCGGTAGTCCGCCGCCTCGGCCGCCGGCATGATCTGCACGTACAGCGTCCAGGACGGGTTCACGCCCCGCTCGATGGCCTGGAGCAGGTCCGTCTGGTGCGAGTTGGCGTCCTTACCCGCGAGTTCGGCACCCTGCTCGGCCGACAGCGACCGGACGCCCTGGTTCGTCTTGAAGTGGTACTTGACGAAGAAGGCCTCGCCCTCGGCGTTCGTCCACTGGTAGGTGTGCGAGCCGTAACCGTTCATGTGGCGGTACGACGCCGGGATGCCGCGGTCGCCCATCAGCCAGGTGATCTGGTGCGTGGCCTCGGGGGAGTGCGCCCAGAAGTCCCAGACGTTGTCCGGCTCCTGCCTGCCGGTGAACGGGTCGCGCTTCTGCGAGTGGATGAAGTCCGGGAACTTGATGGGGTCCTTGATGAAGAACACCGGGGTGTTGTTGCCGACGAGGTCGTAATTGCCCTCCTCGGTGTAGAACTTGACCGCGAAGCCGCGCGGGTCGCGCACCGCGTCCGCGCCGCCGAGCGAGTCGGCCACGGTCGAGAAGCGCAGGAAGACCTCGGTGCGCCGGCCGACGGAGCTCAGGAAGTCGGCGTACGTGAAGCCGGTGACGTCGTCCGTCACCTCGAAGTAGCCGTACGCGCCGGAGCCGCGGGCGTGCACCACGCGCTCCGGGATGCGCTCACGGTTGAAGCGGGCGAGCTTCTCCAGCAGGTGCTGGTCCTGGAGGAGGAGCGGACCGCCGGCGCCGGCGGAGGCGGAGTTCTGGTTGTCGGCGACCGGGGCGCCGGACTCTGTCGTGAGCACGCGCTGCGACATCAAGGACCTTCCGTACGGGAGTCAGCGGAGGCTTCGGAAAGGAACTTCCGCTTTGTGGAGCCTAGGTTTGGGGCGATCTGGACGTCAACACTTTGTTGAAGTTGATTCCGGGCGGCGCCGCCGCTTGGGCGCGACAGGACAGGTGTCAGCGGCGGCGCCGCCCGGGGTCTTGGGTCAGACCTGGGCGCCGGAGAGGCGCTCCACGGCCCGGAGCAGTGCGGAGTGGTCCAGTCCGCCGTCGCCCTGCGCACGCAGCGAGGCGACCAGCTGGGCGACGACCGCGCCGACGGGCAGGGCCGCGCCGACGTTGCGGGCGGCGTCGGTGACGATGCCCATGTCCTTGTGGTGCAGGTCGATGCGGAAGCCCGGCTTGAAGTCGCGGCTGAGGAAGTTGTCCTTCTTGCGGGTCAGCACGGTCGAACCCGCGAGTCCGCCGTTCAGGACGTCCAGCGCGGCCTTCAGGTCCACGCCGGACTTCTCCAGGAAGACCACGGCCTCCGCGCACGCCTGGATGTTCACGGCGACGATCAGCTGGTTGGCGGCCTTCACGGTCTGGCCCGAGCCGTGCGGACCGCACAGCACGATGGTCTTGCCGAGGGCGTCGAGAATCGGCTTCGCGGTGTCGAAGTCGGCCTGCTCGCCGCCGACCATGATGGACAGCACGGCCTCGATCGCGCCGGCCTCGCCGCCGGACACCGGGGCGTCCAGGACGCGGATGCCCTTGTCCTTCGCCGCCTTCGCCAGGTCGACCGAGGTCTGCGGGGTGATCGAGGACATGTCGATCACCAGGGCGCCCGGCCGGGCGTTCTCGAGGATGCCGTCGGGGCCGTAGGCGATGGCCTCGACCTGCGGGGAGGCCGGCACCATCGTGATGACCACGTCGGCGTCCTTGACGGCCTCGGCGATCGAACCGGCGGCCCTGCCTCCGGCGGCGGCCAGGCGGTCCAGCTTGTCCTGCTCCAGGGTGAAGCCGGTGACGTCGTAGCCCGCCTTGACCAGGTTCTCGGACATGGGGGAGCCCATGATGCCGAGGCCGATCCAGGCGATCTTGGGAAGAGTGCTCATGACGGGGGTGCCTCTCTGCGTCCTACGTGGGTGGGGTGGCCCTCAACGGGCCGCGCGGGCCTCGGCGGGCAGCCAGTCGAAGGCCTCGGCGCTCGGACGGTCGCCCGGCTTGTACTCCAGGCCGACATGGCCCTCGTAACCGGCCTTCCTCAGCTGGTCGAGCAGCTCCTCCAGTGGCAGCGTCCCCGTGCCCGGGGCGCCGCGACCGGGGTTGTCGGCGATCTGCACATGGCCGGTGACCGAGGCGAACTCCTCGATCACCGACGGCAGGTCCTCGCCGTTCATGGACAGGTGGTAGAGGTCCATGAGGAAGCGCGCGTTGTCCAGTCCCGTCGCCTCGTTGACCTTGGCGACGATCCCGGCCGCGGCCGGCGCCGACACCAGCGGGTACAGCGGCGACTCGGGCTTGTTCAGCGCCTCGATCAGCAGGATCGCGCCGATCCGGTCGGCCGCTTGCGCCGCGAGGACCAGGTTCTCCAGCGCGAGCGCGTCCTGCTCGGCCGGGTCCACGCCCTCGACGCGGTTGCCGTACAGGGCGTTGAGGGCCTTGCAGCCCAGGGACTCGGCGAAGTCCGTGGCCACGTCGATGTTGGCGCGGAACCGCTCCGACTCCTCGCCCGGCAGCGACAGGGCGCCGCGGTCCGGGCCCGGCAGCCGCCCGGCGTAGAAGTTCAGCCCCGTGAGCTGGACGCCCGCGTCCTCGATCGCCCTCTTCAGGGCGTCGAGCTCGGACTGCTCGGGAGTGGGGGAGTCGATCCAGGGCCACCACAGCTCGACCGCGGTGAAGCCCGCCGCGGCGGCGGCCGCGGGGCGCTCCAGGAGCGGGAGTTCCGTGAAGAGGATCGACAGGTTGACGTTGAAGCGCTGCTCTGCGAATCCCATCGGGGGTCTGCGCTCCCTTCCGTGTCGAGTGATTCCGTATTGCGGAAGTTCGTTTCTGCTTAATGGAAGATTGCCGCCGGGTGTCGCTGCTTGTCAAGAGGGGTCGGCGGAAGTACGTGCCGCGCGTTAGGTTGTGCGCGTGCGATTGAGAGTGGAGTTCACGACCGAGCCGTTCGACCTGGACGAGGCACCCGCGCACGCGCTGGTGGCCCGCGAGGTGGTCGAGGCGGCCGAGCTGGACGCGGTGGACGTCGGCCCGTTCGGCAACACGGCGGAAGGCGGGGCCGACGCCGTGCTCACCGCTGTCGACGCGCTGCTGCGCAGGTCCCTGGCGGCCGGTGCCACCCGGGTCTCGCTCCAGGTCAATGTGATCGGGGAGGGCGAGAAGTGACCGGCACGGGCGACGAGCCCTTCATCACGGCGGTGAAGCCGCTGGTCGACGCCATGGGCGGGGAGATGGTCCCGCCGGACGAGGCCGGCCCCGACGACGTGGTGCTCAGCTGGGCGGGCTCCGACGTGGTCGCCGTACGCCTGCCGCAGCTCGCGGACTCCCTCGATCACATCCTCGCCGCCATGGAGCGCAAGCAGGGCAAGCCGCTGGCCGACCTGGACCGCAAGGCCAAGCAGGAGGTCGTACGGATACTCGAGGCGCGTGGCGCCTTCTCCGTACGGCATGGCGTGGAGACCGTGGCGAGCGCGCTCGGGGTGAGCCGCTTCACGGTCTACAACTACCTCAATCGCGACAAAGGCGTCTGAACCGCACCCGCGCGCTTCGTAACCCGGAATTTTCAACAAAGTGTTGACGTGGTGTTGCGGAGGGCGTTAGCTAACGGGAGCCCGTTCAGTACGAAGGCCGTTCGCGGCCACGGAGGCTCCCGTGACTTCGACTTCCACGCCGCCGGGCCTTACCCGGTTCAACGCTCTCGAGGAGCACGCGGCGTTCGCCGCTCTCCACGAGGCGTGCGCCTCCATGGCATGGGCGCGACGGCTGCTCGCCGCCCGCCCGTATCCCACCGTCGACGCCCTCTACGCCGCCAGTGACGCCGCCATGGCCGAGCTGACCGCGGCGGACCTGGAGGAGGCGATGGCCGGGCACCCGCCCATCGGCCGCCCCAAGGACGGCGACCCGACCTCGGCGCGGGAGCAGCGCGGCATGTCCGGCGCCTCCGAGGACCTCAAGGCGGAGATGCTGGAACTGAACCTGGCCTACCAGGACCGGTTCGGCCATGTCTTCCTCATCTGCGCCACCGGCCGGACCGGCGAGCAGATGCGCGACGCGGTCAAGGAACGGATCGGGAACTCGCCGGAGCAGGAGCGGGAGATCGTCCGCACCGAGCTGGGCAAGATCAACCGTATCCGGCTCGCCCGACTCGTCGAAGAGGACTGACGCAGCATGAGCACCAGCACCACCGCCTCGGTGTCCACGCACATCCTGGACACCAGCCTCGGCCGCCCCGCGCAGGGTGTCGCCATCCAGCTCTCGGCCCGCGCGGGCCGGGACGCCCGGTGGCAGCCGCTCGGCGGTTCGGCGACCGACGCGGACGGGCGGTGCAAGGACCTCCCGGCCCTGCCGGAGGGGACCACCCACGTACGGCTCGACTTCGCCGTCGAGGCGTACTTCGAAAAGAAGCAAGCCGATGCGCAGCAGGACGCCCCCGCGAGTCGGGACAGCGGTGCCGTGTTCTTCCCCGAGGTGGCGATCACCTTCGCCGTCGAGCCCGGGGAGCACTACCACGTACCGCTGCTGCTCAACCCGTTCGGCTACTCCGTTTACCGAGGGAGCTAGCTAAATGCCCACGATCCTGGGACAGAACCAGTACGGCAAGGCCGAGAACCGAGTCGTAAAGATCACGCGGGACGGCGCCACCCACCACATCAAGGACCTCAACGTCTCGGTCGCGCTCTCCGGCGACATGGACGAGGTCCACTACTCCGGCTCGAACGCCAACGTCCTGCCGACCGACACCACCAAGAACACGGTGTACGCGTTCGCCAAGGAGCACGGCATCGAGTCCGCCGAGCAGTTCGGCATCCACCTCGCGCGGCACTTCGTGACCTCGCAGGAACCGATCAAGGTCGCACGGATCCGCATCGAGGAGTACGCGTGGGAGCGGATCGCCGCCTCCGACGCCAACTCGCAGTTCATCGGCGCGGACGAGGTCAAGCACTCCTTCGTCCGCAAGAACCAGGAGACCCGGGTCACGCAGATCACCTACGACGGTGAGAAGTGGGAGGTCGTCTCCGGCCTCAAGGACCTGGTGGTGATGAACTCGACCAACTCCGAATTCTGGGGCTACGTCAAGGACAAGTACACGACCCTGCCCGAGGCGTACGACCGCATCCTGGCCACCCAGGTCTCCGCCCGCTGGCGCTTCAACTGGACCGACGACGAGCAGCGGATGCCCAACTGGGAGAAGTCCTACGAGCAGGTGCGCAAGCACATGCTCCAGGCCTTCGCCGAGACCTACTCGCTCTCGCTCCAGCAGACCCTCTACCAAATGGGTTCGCGGATCATCAACAACCGCAGCGAGATCGACGAGGTGCGCTTCTCGCTCCCGAACAAGCACCACTTCCTGGTGGACCTGGAGCCGTTCGGGCTCAAGAACGACAACGAGGTGTACTTCGCCGCCGACCGGCCCTACGGCCTGATCGAGGCGACCGTCCTGCGGGACGGCTGTGAGCCGAAGATCCCGGTGGACCTCACCAACCTCTGATCAACTCCATCTGCGGCACCCGCGGCCCGCCTGGGCGGGCCGCGGCACTCAAATCCCGGGGTCCTGCCGTGCCCACTCCACACCGCGCAAAGGACGAACCATGGCAGCAGCCCAGCGCATCGTCATCGAGAACTGTTCGATCGCGACCGTCGACGCCGACGACACGGAATACGCGAGCGGTCACGTCGTCATCGCCGGCAACCGCATCGAGGCGCTCGGCGCGGGCAGGGCACCCGAGGGCCTGGAGAACGTCGTCCGCAGGATCGACGCCACCGGCCACCTGGTGACCCCCGGTCTGGTCAACACCCACCACCACTTCTACCAGTGGATCACCCGGGGCCTGGCCACCGACCACAACCTCTTCAACTGGCTCGTCGCGCTGTACCCGACCTGGGCGCGCATCGACGAGCCGATGGTCCGGGCCGCTGCCCAGGGCTCCCTCGCGATGATGGCCCGCGGCGGCGTCACCACCGCCATGGACCACCACTACGTCTTCCCGGAGGACTCCGGCGACCTGTCCGGCGCGATCATCGGCGCAGCGCGTGAGATGGGCGTCCGCTTCACCCTCGCCCGCGGCTCCATGGACCGCAGCGAGAAGGACGGCGGCCTGCCCCCGGACTTCGCCGTCGAGACCCTCGACGGTGCCCTCGCCGCGACCGAGGCGACCGTGAAGGAGCACCACGACTCCTCCTTCGACGCCATGACCCAGGTCGCCGTGGCCCCCTGCTCGCCGTTCTCCGTCTCCACCGAACTCCTGCGCGAGGGCGCCGAGTTGGCACGCCGTCTCGGGGTGCGTCTGCACACCCACGGTTCGGAGACCGTCGAGGAGGAGCAGTTCTGCAAGGAATTGTTCGGCATGGGTCCCACCGACTACTTCGAGTCCACCGGCTGGCTCGGCGAGGACGTGTGGATGGCGCACTGCGTCCACATGAACGACTCCGACATCGCCGCGTTCGCCCGGACGAAGACGGGAGTGGCCCACTGCCCCTCGTCCAACGCCCGGCTGGCCGCCGGTATCGCACGGGTCCCGGACATGCTGAAGGCCGGCGTCCCGGTCGGCCTCGGTGTCGACGGCACCGCCTCCAACGAGTCGGGCGAACTGCACACCGAACTGCGCAACGCGCTGCTCATCAACCGCCTCGGAGCCCACCGCGAGGCCGCCCTGAACGCCCGCCAGGCCCTGCGCCTGGGCACGTTCGGCGGCGCCCAGGTCCTGGGCCGCGCGAGCCAGACAGGTTCCCTGGAGCCGGGCAAGCTCGCCGACCTGGTGCTGTGGAAGCTGGACACCCTCGCCCACGCCTCCATCGCCGACCCGGTCACGGCACTGGTCTTCGGCGCGGCCGCCCCGGTCACGGCCTCCTTCGTCAACGGCCGCCAGATCGTCGAGAACAACCGTCTGCTGCACGTCGACGAGGACGCGATCGCGCGCTCCACGCGGGAGCAGGCACAGCGCCTGGCGAAGATCGCCGGTCACTGAACACCGTAGTGAAGTACGGCACCTGACTCCGGCCGGGAGGGACGGCTCCTGGCCGGCAGCCGTGAACCCGAGCGGGGTTCACGGCGGCCGTGTCCGGGGCGTGCGCCACACGCGCGCGCCCCGGAACGGTCTCCGCACCTCTCGCACGGCCCCGTCCTCCGGTCCCGCACGACCGCGCACCACCTCCAAGAAACCCACGTCAGAGCCGACGTGTTAGCTGACCCGGAGGAACCGCAGTGACCGCTCACCCCGTCGACGAAAAGCTCCCCGCACTCAAAATGGCCACCACGGGCCTCCAACACGTGGCCGCCATGTACGCGGGAGTCGTCGCCCCGCCCCTGATCGTCGGCGCGGCCATCGGCCTGTCCGGCACCGAACTCACCTTCCTGACCGGCGCCTGTCTGTTCACCGCCGGCCTAGCCACGTTCCTCCAGACCCTCGGGATCTGGAAGATCGGCGCCCGCCTGCCCTTCGTCAACGGGGTCACCTTCGCCGGCGTCGCCCCGATGACCGCGATCGTCGCGTCCACCGACGACAAGTCCGACGCCCTGCCGGTCATCTTCGGCGCGGTCATCGTCGCCGGTGTGCTGGGCTTCATAGCGGCCCCCTTCTTCAGCAAGGCGGTCCGGTTCTTCCCGCCGGTTGTCACGGGAACGGTCATCACGCTCATCGGCGTGTCCCTGCTGCCGGTCGCCTTCGGCTGGGCGCAGGGGCCCGACCCCGCCGCTGACGACTACGGTTCGACGACCTATCTGGGCCTGGCGGGCGCGACGCTGGTGATCGTGCTCCTTCTGCGCCGCTTCACCCGCGGGTTCGTCAAGCAGATCGCCGTCCTGCTCGGCCTGGTGATCGGCACCCTGGTCGCGATCCCCTTCGGGGTCACCGACTTCGGCCCGGTCGCGGACGCGGACGTGGTCGGCTTCCCGACGCCGTTCCACTTCGGCGCCCCGCAGTTCCAGATCGCCGCGATCGTGTCGATGATCGTGGTGATGGTGGTCTCGATGACCGAATCGACCGCCGACATGCTGGCGTTGGGCGAGATCGTGGACCGCCCGGCCGACGAGAAGACCATCGCGGCGGGCCTGCGCGCCGACACCCTCGGCTCGGCGATCAGCCCGCTCTTCAACGGCTTCATGTGCAGCGCCTTCGCCCAGAACATCGGCCTGGTCGCGATGACGAAGATCCGCAGCCGGTACGTCGTCGCCACCGGCGGTGCCTTCCTGGTGCTGATGGGCCTGTGCCCGATGGCCGCCTCGCTCATCGCCGTCGTACCCCGTCCGGTGCTCGGCGGCGCGGGCGTGGTGCTGTTCGGCTCGGTCGCGGCGAGCGGCATCCAGACCCTGGTCCGGGCCGGTCTGGACAAGGACAACAACGTCCTGATCGTGGCCGTCTCACTGGCCGTCGGGATCATCCCGATCACGGCGCCGGAGTTCTACCACGCGTTCCCCGAGACGGCGAAGATCGTCCTCGACTCGGGGATCTCGACGGGCTGTGTGGCCGCGGTGGTGCTCAACCTGGTCTTCAACCACCTCGGCAGGCAGCGCGACGCGCAGGACGTCACGCACCCGATGGAAGCTGGGGAGGAGATCGCGGCGGCGCACTGAGCCGATCGCGCAACTGTCCCCGCACACCTTCCACTTGAGTGGTGTGTCCAGGTCGAGATCGCCCTTGCGGAGAAAGACCCGCCGGGCGGTCTCGGCCTACGGCTTCAGGGGCCGCGGGTTCGCCTGGCACGGGGTGGCCGCGGGGAGCCGGCCGGTGAAGTACGAGCGGGGCGGGACGCCCATCAGGTCGCGGAAGTCGGACGTCATGTGCGACTGGTCGTAGTAGCCCGTGGCGGTGGCGAGTTCGGCCCAGGGAGCTGTCGTGGCGTGGGTGAGGACCGCGTGCACGCGGTTGATACGGGCGTAGTGCTTGGGGGACAGGCCCACACCCTCCGCGAAGAGGTTGCGCAACTGGCGTTCGCTGACGGCCAGTTCGCGGGCCACCTGGCTGACCTGCCCGGGGGCGCGGCCGATCCGCACCGACATGGCGTCGACCCCGGCCCGCACCAGCTCGGCGCGGTCGGACGTCCTGGTGAGCCGGTCCGGCAGCACGTCCGCCAGATGCGCCGCCGTCTGCTCGGGGGCCAGCCATCGCAGGTCACGGCCGAGTTCGCGTGCCGTGCCGGCCGGCAGTTCGTCCAGCGTGACGACCTTCCCCACCAGTTCGACCGCCGGAACGCCCAGCAGGGGGTGGGCCGTTCCGGGAGCGAGGCGCATCTCCAGGCAGGAGGCCAGGGCCTTGCCTTCGTGGTAGGAGGCCCGGACCCGAGGACCGACGGCGATGACGTCACGGTGCCCGGTCACTGCCACGCGTACGACGATCTTCGTGCCGACGTCCGGGAGATGGACGAACGACTCCTCGGGCGGGCCGAGGGCGGCCACGGTGCTGATCCCGGTGATCCAGGGACGCAGGGCCTCGGGCAGCGAAAGGGCCTGCTCTGCACGGGAGTTCGTCACCTCTTCACCGTAGACGAGCGCACGGCGCGCGGGGCGGGCGAACCGTGCCGGAATTTCCAAGAGCCTGGGCGCCTGTCCGGCGCACGGTGGGGACATGATCCTCGTTACCGGTGCCACGGGCACCATCGGAAGTGAACTCGTACGACAGCTCGCGGCGCGCGGCGAGAAGGTCCGCGCCCTGACCCGCGACCCGGCGAAGGCCCAGGTGCCGCCGGGGGTGGAGGTGGTGCGCGGGGACTACCTCGACCCCGGCTCCCTGGAGGGCGCGACGGCGGGGGTGACGGCCGCGTTCCTGCTGGGCGCCCCCGGTCCGGGCTCGCGGCACGACCAGGCGCTGGTGGCGGCCGCGGCCGCGGCGGGCGTCCACCGGCTGGTGAAGCTCTCCGCGATCGGGACGGGTGATCCCGAGGTCGGTCCGTCCGGCGAGTGGCATGTGCCCGGGGAGCAGGCGGTGCGGGACAGCGGCGCCGAGTGGACGATCCTGCGCCCCTCGTCCTTCGCCTCCAACACGCTGAGCTGGGCGCAGGCCGTCGGGCGGGGCGAGCCGGTGCCGAACATGACCGGTGACGGACTGTCCGGGGTGATCGATCCGCGAGATGTGTCCGAGGTCGCGGCCCGGGTCCTCGCCGACGGCGGGCACGCGGGGCGGACGTACACCCTGACCGGACCCGAGGCGATCAGCGTCCCCGAGCAGGCCGCGGTACTCGCCTCGGTCCTCGGCCGGCCGGTCGCGACCCGGGATCTCTCGCCGGAGGAGACCCGCGACCACCTGCTCACCGCGTGGGGCTTCGACGAGGCGCAGGCGGCGGGCGTCCTGGCGGGTACGGCCTTCGTGCGCCGGGGCGGCAACGCGGTCGTCACGGACGATGTGCCGGAGGTGCTGGGCCGGTCGGCCCGGACGTACCGGGAGTGGGCGGAGGACCACCGGCAGGCGTTCACAGCGGGGTGACAGGGTGGCGCGGTGGCGGACAGCGGGCCCGCCACCGACCCCGGCTACGGAACCGCGCCCCCTGAGGGGCGCGGGGCTGTATTCATGTGCGGCTACCGCCGCGTGGGCGCGATCAGCCCTTACCGGCCCGCAGGTTGGCTCACTTCCGTCCCGGCCGCAGTACTCCCGCCGCCAGCCCCAACGCCACCACCGCGATCCCGGTCCCGACCCCGAAGGCGAGCTGATACCCCTCGGCCGTCGCCGCGAGGCGCCCCGCACCGCCGTCGACCAGCCCCTCCGTCCGGCTCGCCGCCAGTACCGACAGCACCGCCAGTGCCAGCGAACCACCCACCACCTGGGTGGTGTTGAACAGTCCGGACGCCAGCCCCGCGTCCTCCTCCCGCGCCCCCGACATGGCCAGCCCGGTCAGCGCGGGCATCGCCGCGGCGAACCCGGCGCCCAGCAGGAGCAGCGACGGGAGTACGTCGGTGACATAGCGGCCGTCGACGGGTGCGCGACTCAGCAGAGCCATGCCGGCGACGATGAGGACGAGCCCGGCGAGCAGCACCCGGTACGCGCCGAACCGCCCGATGGTCCGCGCCGACAGGCCGAGCATCAGCGCCCCGATCACGATCGGTGCCGGCAGGAACGCCGTACCCGTGGCCAACTCGCCGTAGCCCAGGACGCGTTGGAGATAGAGCGCGGCGATGAACTGGAAGCCGTACATGGTGGCGATCATCAGGATCTGCACGGCGTTCGCACCGCTCAGCACCCGGGAGCGGAACAGCCGCAGCCGCAGCAGCGGCCGGGCGGTCCGTGCCTGGCGGACGGTGAACGCCACGAAGAGCGCGACGGCGAGGGCGGCCAGCAGGAGCGTGACGGTCAGTCCGCGGTCGCCGGCGCCGACGATGACGTAGACCGTGAGCATCAGGGCGCCCGTGACCAGCGTCGCGCCGGGATAGTCGGCGCCCCTGCCGAGTCCCTCCCCGCTGTCCGGGGCCAGGACACGGGACGCCGCCAGCAGGGCGACGATGCCGATGGGGAGGTTGATGAGGAAGATCCAGTGCCAGTTCAGGACCTCGGTCAGCGCCCCGCCCAGGAACGTGCCGAGGGAAGCGCCCCCGGCGCCGACCGCGCTGAACACCGCGATGGCACGGGCCTGTTCGCGCGGGTCGGGGAACAGGGCGACCAGCATGCCGAGGACCACGGCCGAGGTCATCGCCCCGCCCACGCCCTGCAAGGCGCGGGCCGCGATCAGCACACCCTGGCCGGTCGCCACCCCGCACAGCACGGACGCCACGGTGAACACGGCGAGCCCCGCGGTGAACATCCGCTTGCGGCCCACGAGGTCGCCGAGCCGGCCGGCGAGCAGCAACAGCCCGCCGAAGGCGATGAGATAGGCGTTGACGACCCACGCCAGGCCCGAGGCCGAGAAGCCGAGGTCGCTCTGGATGGCCGGCATGGCGACCGTGACGATGTTGCCGTCCAGGACCGTCATCAGCGTCCCCGCGCACAGGACGGCAAGGGAGGCCCAGCGGGAGTACGTTCGCTGTGTTCGGTGCGGTGTCCGGCTACGGGACTCGATGATGGCCGTCATGGCGGCGTTGCCTCCGGTCTTCCTTGGTGCACGACTTGTAACGGGGTTCATCGTGGGTGACCATGGAGGCCGGTCGTAAGGAGGCAGTCCGATGTCCCAGAGGAACACCGGTGTTACCGTCCAGGCAGTGAACGCGCACGCCTGCCCCGTCCGCGAAGTTCTTGACAGGGTCTCCGGCAAATGGAGCGTCCAGATCCTGGTGGCCGCCGCCCACGGACCCATCCGCTTCACCGAGTTGGAGCGCAGCATCGAGGGCATCAGCCGCCGCATGCTGACCCTGACGCTGCGCAACCTGGAGCGCGACGGACTCGTGACCCGTACCGTGTATCCGACGGTCCCGCCCAAAGTCGAGTACGAACTCACCACGGCGGCCAGGGAGTTGCACGAGACCCTGCAGCGCCTGACCGACTGGGCCGAGCGCAACAGGGTCTACATCGCCGAGTCGAGGGCCGCCTACGACACCGAGCACCAGCCGGAGCTGGTCGACGTGTAGGCCTTCCTACGGTGTGGCCGGTGCCTCCGCCCCCGTGGGTCCGGGGCGGCCGCCGCTCCTCGCGGTGCCCTACACCCGGCGCGGGGAGGCCAGCAGGTACCGGGCTCTGGTCCGCGGCTCGGTGTACTCGCCGACCTGCCAGCCCGCCCCCTCTAGGGTGGCCGCGCAGGCCCTGAGCGCGCCGGCGTCCGGCTCGCGCACGGCGACGGCCTCGGGCTGCGGGGTCACCCGCACCCGGTATCCCTCGGTGCCTTCTCCGGTCGCCGGACGGTGCCCGGCCGCCTCCAGGGCGAGCGCGGCGGCCTGCACCAGATGGGTGCGCTCCCAGCCGCAGGGCCGGTCCGTGGCCCCGTCCGGGTTCGTCATCCGGCGCAGCTCCAACAGCCCCTGCCAGGCGCTGTGCACCTCCCGCACCCGTGCCGCACCGGCGGCCGGCGGATCCTCCTCGCCGCCGATGCGCGCGGCGAACACCCCGGCGGCCGAGGGCGCCTCGGGCTCGGGTGGGGGCGCCGTCGGTTCGGCCTCCCGGATCCGGTGTCCGGCCGGGGTCAGGAAGTGGTCGTGCGGCGGCCGGGGGTGCCGGAACGCGAGCCCGTGCTTCACCAGGGCCGCGAGCTGGGCCTCCGTACCTCTGAGCCGTCCGGTGACGGGATCGGCGCCGTCGATGACACGCCGCTGTGCGGCGGTCGGCGGTCGTGTCACGGCGTGCTCCTCCCCGTCGGCAGGCCGGTAGGACAGGCGGTCGCCGTGCGGCGATCAACCCACTCGAAGACTACGACGGGGGTCTGACATCGGGTCTGACATTCCATCCCGCCACCACCGGCCGCCCGTGCTCCGTGCCCAGTCGGCACACCGTCCCCGTCGCCAGCTGGAACAGCGCGCCCTGGGCCGCCGGCAACCCGAGCCGGCGCGCCGTGAGCACGCGCAGGAAGTGCCCGTGGGCGACCAGCAGCACCACGCCCTCGGTGTTGGCGAGGGCCGCGTCCACCTTGGCCAGCACCCGGTCGGCGCGCTCACCGACCTGTTCCGGCGTCTCCCCGGGACGGTCCGGCGGTCCCGGTGCGACCCCGTCCGTGAACAGGAACCAGTCCGGCCGGGTGCGCTGGATCTCGACGGTGGTGATCCCCTCGTAGCCGCCGTAGTCCCACTCCCGCAGGTCGACGTCGACCCGGGCGTCGGGCACCCCGATGAGCTCGGCCGTCTCGCGGGCCCGCTGGAGCGGACTGACGAAGGCCGCGCCGATGCGGTGCGAGCGGATCAGCGGCACCAGGCCGCGCGCTTCCGCCCGCCCGCGCTCGGTCAGCGGAACGTCCGTCCATCCGGTGTGCCGTCCGGACCGCGACCACTCGGTCTCACCGTGCCGGACGAGAAACAGGTCACCCACGCCGTCCTCCTGCCATGCCTGTCAGCACGGTGTCACGCCGCGCGGGCGGCCCGCACGACGGACTCGGCCAGACGGCCGTTCTCGGGGGAGGCGCCCTCGCCGGAAGGGAACGCGAAACGGCGCCGCGTGTAGGCGTACGCCACGCCGCTCGCCGGGTCGGCGAAGCCCAGCGAGCCCGTCGCGCCGCTGTGCCCGATCGTGTCCTCGCCGAGGAACGGGTACAGCCTGGTCAGATACTCGAATCCGAGTCCGAAGTGGCCCGACTGCCCGGTCACCAGATCCGTCCCCGGTGTCCGCCGGCCCCCGAACGCGGCGACCGTCTCCCGGGTGAGCAGCGGCGGCCGCCCGTCCACCGTGCCGATCGCGGCGGCGTACATCCGGGCCACCCCGCGCGCGTTGCCCACCCCGCCCGAGGAGGCGGGACCGAGCACCCGTACGGCGCGGGTGTTGCCGAAGGCCACGATGTCGGTCCGCTCGGGCGCGTTCGCGTTCATGGCGACGCCCGGGATGCTGTCGGGCTCGGCCGCCCGCTCCCGCAGTGCCGCGAGCTGCTCCGCTGTGGGTTCCAGCGGCAGCACCTCCCGCCACCGTGGCTCCAACTCCTCGGGCAGCCCGAGGTGGAAGTCGATCCCGTACGGCGCCCGGATGCGCTCCTCGTACAGCTCCTGGACCGACCGCCCGGTGACCCGCCGCACCACCTCTCCGGTGAGCGCGCCGATGACGAAGGCGTGGTAGCCGTACGCGGTCCCCGGCTCCCACAGCGGCTTCTGTCCGGCCAGCCGCGCGGCGATCAGCCGGTCGTCGGCCAACTCCCGCGTGGTGAAGCCGCTGTCCACGCCGACCACACCCGACCGGTGCTCCAACAGCTCCCGCAACGTGAGTCGGTCCTTGCCCTCGGCAGCGAACTCGGGCCAGTAGGAGGCCACTTCACGGTCAAGGTCGAGGACACCCTCCTGCACCAGCAGCGCCACGACCAGATGCGCGGCACCCTTGGTGATGGAGTACAGGCTGGTCAGCGAGGAGCCGCTGGTGTCCTCCCCGGCCCACAGGTCGACCACCTGCCGGCCGCCCACGTACGCCGCCAGCTGTGCGCCCGGGTCGTGCGTCTCCTCGGCGACGAAGGCGGCGAACTCCTCGCGCACGCCCTCGAAGCCGTCGGCCACGGTGCCCTGCACGTCGTACGACATCCCGCTTCCCCCCCAGTCGTCGGTCCCGTATGGAGTCGATCAACAGGAGGCGGACGTTTTGCATTCCCTACTGCCGGTAGCCGCTCAGGAACCGCCCGATCCGCCCGATCGCCGCCTCCAGGTCATCGGCGTGCGGGAGCGTCAGGATGCGGAAGTGGTCGGGGGTGGGCCAGTTGAAGCCGGTGCCCTGGACGACCTGGATCTTCTCCCGCAGCAGCAGGTCCAGGACGAACTTCTCGTCGTCGTGGATCTTGTACACCTTGGGGTCGAGCCGCGGGAACGCGTACAGCGAGCCCTTCGGCTTCACGCACGACACCCCGGGGATCTCGTTGAGCTTCTCCCAGGCCACGTTGCGCTGTTCGTACAGCCGCCCGCCCGGCACGGTCAGCTCGCGGATGGACTGGCGGCCGCCGAGCGCGGCCTGGATGGCGTACTGGGCGGGGGCGTTGGCGCACAGCCGCATGGAGGCCAGCATGGTCAGGCCCTCCAGGTAGTCCTTGGCGTGCTGCTTGGGGCCCGTGATCACCAGCCAGCCCGAGCGGAAGCCGGCCACGCGGTACGTCTTGGACAGACCGCAGAACGTCAGCACGACCAGGTCGGGGGCGAGGGCCGCGGCCGAGTGGTGCACGGCGTCGTCGTAGAGGATCTGGTCGTAGATCTCGTCGGCGAAGACCATCAGGCCGTGCCGGCGGGCGAGGTCGAGGATGCCCTCGACGATCTCCTTCGGATAGACCGAGCCCGTGGGGTTGTTGGGGTTGATGATCACGACGGCCCGGGTGCGGTCCGTGATCTTCGACTCCATGTCGGCCAGGTCGGGGTACCAGTCGGCCTGTTCGTCGCACAGGTAGTGGACCGCCTTGCCGCCGGCGAGGGTGGTGACCGCCGTCCAGAGCGGGAAGTCCGGGGCGGGGATGAGGACTTGGTCGCCGTCCTCGATCAGCGCCTGCACGGCCATCGAGATCAGCTCGGAGACGCCGTTGCCGAGGAAGACGTCGTCGACGTCGATCTCCAGGCCCAGGGTCTGGTAGCGCTGCGCGACCGCCCGGCGGGCGGAGAGGACGCCCTTGGAGTCGGTGTAGCCGTGCGCCTGCGGGAGCATCCGGATCATGTCCTGGACAATCTCCTCCGGCGCCTCGAAACCGAAGAGCGCCGGGTTGCCGGTGTTGAGGCGCAGCACGCTGTGGCCTGCCTCCTCCAGCGCGTTCGCGTGCTCGATCACCGGGCCGCGGATCTCGTAACAGACCTCGCTGAGCTTGCTGGACTGCCGGAACTCCATGCGCTGCCGCCTCTCCGGTTTCTGGTGTTGCTTGGTTTTACCAAGTAGCCGCTTGGAAAGTCCAACGACTTGTCTAGACTGCGTCGCATGTCACCTCGCCGAAGCTACGACCAGTACTGCTCCGCCGCGCGTGCGCTCGACACCGTCGGCGACCGCTGGACCCTGCTGATCGTCCGCGAGCTGCTCGCAGGCCCGCGCCGCTACTCGGACCTGCACGCGGATCTGCCGGGCGTCAGCACGGACGTACTCGCCTCGCGGCTGAAGGACATGGAGCGCGACGGACTGGCCACCCGGCGCCGGCTGCCGCCGCCCGGCGCGGCGAACGTCTACGAACTCACGCCCCGGGGAAGGGAGTTGCTGCCCGTGCTGCAGGCGCTGGGCGCGTGGGGCGAGGCGGAACTCGGAGAGCTGCGGCCGACGGACGCGGTGCGGGCGCACTGGTTCGCGTTGCCGATGCTGCGCGCCCTGCGGGACCGGGGGGAAGGCGAGGGGCTCGTCGAAGTCCGGCTGGAGGAAGGGCACTTCCATCTGAACGTCGGCGCCGGGGACGGGCCGGTCTACGGCGACGGGCCCGCGCCCGGGGAGCCCGACGCGCGGCTCGTCCTGGACACGGCGACCTGTACGGCGATCAGTCGCGGAGAGGTGAGCGTGACCGACGCGGTCCGGGACGGCCGTATCGAAGTGACCGGCGACGGAGCGCTCGCGAAGGCCCTGCGGGAGGCATGAGGCAGACATGCGAGAAGGCCCGCCGTACTGAGCGGCGGGCCTTCTCCCAGGGCCTCTTGAGGTGCCGTCAGGCGCCCGGCGGCACCTGCCGCGGACGTCCCGCCCCGCGCGTCAGCGTGTATCCGCCGACCCCCGCGAGCGCGGCCAGCACACCGCCCAGCACGGTCCACACCCAGCGGTCGGACCACCAGCCCGAGGACCAGCCGTCCTCGGGCTCGATCGCGGACAGCACGGCCGACGACTCCGAGGTCTCCTCGTCGGACGCGGACGTGACCGCGATGCCCGGCACCAGCGGCTCGGCCAGGGAGCCGTCCACCGCCGCCGCGCCGCCGATGTCCTTGGAGTCGGCCCGGACCGAGGTGTCGACCGGCTGGCCGAGGTCGGCCGTGGCGAGGCCGACGGCCGTCAGCCGGATGTAGTACGTCCCCGGCAGCGGGTCGTTCGCCCACGGCTCCGACCAGGCGCGGACCGTGCGCAGCACACAGGCCAACTCCACGGAGGCGGCGTCCGCCGCGGCGGTGCGGGTCTGCGCGCCGTACTGGCAGGCCTGGCGGCGGCGCAGTCCGTCGTACACGTCGACCTGCCAGGTCTGCGCGGCATGCGTCTTCGGCAGCTTCACCGTCGCCTTCACGGTGGGGCGCTGACCGGCGTCCGCGGGGAACGACCAGTACTGGTAGTCACCGGTGGAGCCGCTCGCCGTGGCGTCCTGCCCCTGCTCGATCTCGGTCGCCGTACGGAACGACGTACCGGCCGAGGTGGGGGCGGCGTCGTCGGCGGAGGCCGAGGGGGAGGGCGACGAGTCGGCCGTCGCGGGGGAGACCGCCAGCCCGAGCATGAGCGCCGCGGCGCCCAACACGCGTGTGATCCTCATCAGTTGGTCCTCCAGACCGCGAACCGCCAGCGCGACAGCCAGCCCCAGAGCACACCGGCGAGGAAGCCGGTGAGGATCAGTACGCCGAGCAGCCACCAGCCACGTCCGAGACCGAACGAGGCGACGTCGTCGGCGGCCGAGGGCGCGTCCACGACGTCCACGGTCAGTTCGAGCGGCAGACCGGGCGTGGTCTTCACACCGGAGGCCGCCGAGAAGGAGTGGGTGACCTGGAGGCAGACGACCTCGGGTGCCGGCTTGTCGCTGTCGTCGTCCCGTTCGGGCTTCGGATAGCGCAGCCCGGTGGAGACGACGTCGGTGCGCCCGTTGCCGGCGGCCTCGCCGCGCACGATCTCACGGCCGTGCACGGTGACGGCCCGCAGCAGTGTCCCGTGGGCGGGGTTCACGGCCCGGTCGGCCGCCACACTCACCGAGGCACGCAGCTCCTGTCCGTCGAAGACCTCCACGCGGTACCAGCGCTCCTGCCCGAACTCCTCGCGGTCCGTGTAGAGCCCGGACTTCAGGGTGGGCGCCTTCGCGCACTCGGCGGCGCCCTCGGTGGCCACCGGCGTCACCACCGGGTCGGCCGCCCGGTCCACCAACTGGTTGACCTTGTCGGTGAGTTCCTCGGTGTGCTCCACCGAGGTGTACGTACCGCCCGTCGCCTCCGCGATGCAGCTCAGCTGCTGCCGCATCTTGGTGTTCGGGACCAGGCCGAGCGTGTCGATGGTCAGACCGATGCCCTTGGCGGCGATCTCGCGGGCCACCTCGCACGGGTCGAGCGGGGCGCAGGTGTCCTCGCCGTCGCTGATCAGGACGATCCGCTTGGAACCGGCACCCTCGGTGAAGTCGCCGGCCGCCTTCAGCAGCGCGGGCCCGATCGGCGTCCAGCCGGTGGGGGAGAGGGTCGCCACCGCCGTCTTGGCCTCGGTACGGTCCAGCGTGCTGACCGGATAGAGCTGCGCGGTGTCCTTGCAGCCCGTCTTCTGGTTGTCGCCGGGATAGTTGGCGCCGAGGGTCCGGATGCCGAGCTGGACCTCCTCGGGCGTCGCGTCCAGCACCTCGTTGAAGGCCTGCTTCGCGGCGGCCATGCGGGTGCCGCCGTCGATGTCCGCCGTCCGCATGGAGCCGCTCACGTCGAGGACGAGGTCGACCTGGGGCGCGGTCCCGCCCGTGGGTTCGCCGGCGGCCGCCCCGGTCGGGAGGGCGATCCCGGCCGTGAGGGCGGCGAGCAGGGTGCACACTCCTGCCGCCAGCCGTTTACGTGTGATCATCGGCGGATCCTATTGATCAGGAGTGCCGCACTCCAAAACGGGCCGGGTTCGGCAGCCGCGCCCACTGATCCCCGGGCGTCCCCGGCGACAGCCTCATCAGCGTCAACGCCTTTGCGGGCAGCGGGTTCTCGAGAAGCGCCACCAGATCCGGTGTGCGCGGAAGATCTCCTACGACGGTCTCCAGCGCCGCGCCCAACGCCGTACCCGAACCCGCCGTCCCCGCCAGGGCTCCGGCGACCAGTGCCCCGAACAGCTTGCGCCGCAGGGCGGTTTCGTCGTCCGTGACGATCCGGCCCGTCAACTCCGGTACCGGGAGCCCGTGTCGCGTCAGCCGTGCCGGGCTGACCCGGATGTCGGCCAGGTCGCGATAGACCAGCCGCAGCGGGGCGCCGGCCGAGGAGAGCACCACCAGGAGGTTCTGGCCGTGTGCCTCCAGCGCCACGCCCAGCTCCAGCAGCCGCAGCCCCACAGTGAGCGCGAGCCGCGCGAACTCCGCCAGCCAGCCCGGGGATCGGGGCAGCCCGGTGGTGGCGAGCGCGGCCACCGGGACGACGCGCTCGCCGCTCCCGGCGTACGTCTGCGGCGATTCGCGCAGGACGGCGGCCAGGTCAGGGGAGTCGGCGGTCGCCGCGCCCAGGGTGCGGGTGAAGTGCAGCAGACCGTCCGTGTGCGCGGTGAGCGTCTCCGCGAATGCCGACAGGGTCGCCGACAGGCCGATCGAGTAGACGGAGATGTCCCGCACCGAGGACGTCAGCCGGGCACTCAGGGCCGTCTTCACATGCGGACCGCCGTCGGCCAGGGCCAGCGTGCGCAGGGACATCAGCGGATGCGCCACCGGCCCCTCGTCGCCCGCCCGCTTCAGCACATGGGCCGCCTGCCAGGGATGCACCGGGATCAACAGCCGCCCCCCGTCCCGCATCCCGTCCGGCCACCCGCCGGTCACCAGGCACTCGTCCGCCCCGACCGGCATCAGGCGCAACGCGACGAGCGGCCGGTGCTCGGGACCGTACGCCAGCTGCTCGGCCACCGAGAAGCCGGGTCGGGAACGGCAGTTGGGGTGGTACGGGTGCCCGTCGACCACGCGCTGCTCCCACTCCCAGTCGGTCCCGGGCCACTCGTCCGAAGGGTTCTCCTGCCCGGCCCGGGACAGCGCCGTCGAGGCGACGCTGTGGCCGAGCTCGGCGGCCAGATCCGGGCCGTGCGGTACGCCGAGGTCGGTCGTCAGCCGTGCCGGATCGTCGTACGCCCGGTCGTCGAGGTGGACGACGGTGACGTACGCGGCGGTCGCGTACGGGTCGGCGGGCGGCCCCTGGAGCCGGCGTCCGTCACGAAGGCGCAGGACGAGGGCGTCCCGGGTGCTTTCGCGACGGGTGACCCAAGGCAGCGGCTCATGGGCCAGCGCCCGCCACAGCCGGGTCAGTACGGCCGCGCGGGCGCCGGGGAGCTCGGCCGTGTACCGCGACACGAGGCCGGGGCGCACTGCGGCCAGCTCTTCGGCGACCTCGGCCTCGGCGGTGGGGGGACGGTGCACGGGCGGGCTCCTCGGGTACGAGTAGGGCGTCACGGCGGGGGTGACGACATAGATACTGATCGTCTCCGCCCGCCCGTAGAGAACGAGTGAACCGCGTGGACCTCATTCCCCCGGCCGCCGCCGACGCCCATGCCGCGGCGCCGCTGCTCAACTGTCTGCTGCGCGAGGTCGCCGAGCCGCTCCCGGGCTCCGGCGAGCCGCGCACGCACAGGCTGCCGAGCGGGCGACTGCTGCGGGTGCGCGGCGACCGGCGGCCCGCGGACCCCGAGGTGGACACCGGCGGTCACTGGCGGCGCATCGGCCACACCGAGCTCGTGAAACTCGTCGTCGAGGAACTGACCCGCCACACCGGCCTGTCCAACCCCGACCTGCCCGCCGAGATGATCGACAGCCGGGACGCGGTGGCCGCGATCCTCGCCGCACGCGCGCGTGCCACGCCGCCCACGGACCCGTACCTGCTCTCCGAGCAGTCCCTCCTCACCGGCCACCCGTACCACCCCGCCCCGAAGGCGCGCGGCGGCGGTCCGGCCGCCGGCTGGCTGCCGTACGCACCCGAGGCGCACGCCCGTTTCCCGCTGACGCTGCTCGGCGTACGCGAGGACACGGTCGTGGACGAGGGCGACACCGCGGCCCTCGACGCCCTCGGTGCGGCCCCGCCCGGCTACCGGCTGCTGCCCGCCCACCCCTGGCAGCTCGACCTGGTCGACCTCTCGGACGCCTTCGCCGACGGCCGTCTGATCCGCCTCGGCACCACCGGCTTCGACGCCTGGCCCACGGCCGCGATCCGCACCCTGTACGCCCCCGAGCACGACCTGTTCCTGAAGTTCAGCCTGGACGTGCGGATCACCAACGACATCCGCCGCCTGTGGCGCCACGACCTGCTGAGACTCCGCAGGACCGACGCGGCGGCGGTCCGCGCGTTCGCCGGGGGGCCGGCGGCCTGGCTGTCGGACCGCGGCTACCGCACCGCCGACTTCGCCTTCGAGGAACTGGCGGTCCTGGTCCGCGACGGCTTCCACGGCCACCTCGAGGCCGGCGCCACCCCGCTGCTGGCCGCGGGCCTCGTGGAGGGCTTCGAGGGCAGCCCGTCCGGCGGCGCGGCCTGGTGGGAGGCGTATCTGCGCGCCGTCGTGCCGCCCGCCCTCGCGGCCTTCGCCGACCACGGCGTCGTACTCGAAGCACATCTGCAGAACACGCTGGTCGCCGTCGACGCCGGCGGAACACCCGTGCAGGCGCTGTTCCGGGACGCCGAGGGCGTGAAGCTGCTCTCGGACGTGGGCCGGGCGGCCGGGTGGGAGCGGCTGGTGTACACGCTGGTCGTGAACCATCTGTGCGAGGTCGCGGCCGTCCTCGCCGAGCGGCATCCCGGTCTCGACCCCTGGCCCGCCGCCCGCCGCGAACTGGCCCGCCACGACCTCCCGGAGATCAGAGCCCTGCTCGCCTCGCCCACCCTCCCCGGCAAGACCAACCTGCTGCTGCGCTGGACCGGAGCCGACGGCGCGGACGCGCGCTACCTCCCCCTGCCGAACCCGCTGGCCGCCACATGATCTGAATTACCCTGGCCCGTGTGCTGCGCTATGTGACTGCTGTTCGATACGTGACCCCGCTGCGGTCCGGCGGCTCCGTGCCCGGAGTCGTCGAGGCCGACGACCTGGGGACGTACGTCGTGAAGTTCACCGGCTCGGCACAGGGCCGCAAGGCCCTGGTCGCCGAGGTGATCGTCGGCGAGCTGGCCCGCGCGCTCGGACTGCGCTTCCCCGAACTGGTCCTCGTGCACTTCGACCCGGCGATCGCCGACAGCGAGCCGCACCAGGAGGTGCGCGAACTCCACGGCGCCAGCGCGGGGGTCAACCTCGGCATGGACTACCTGTCGGGCGCCGCGGACTTCACCCCGGACGTCGCCAAGTCGTTCCGGGTCGACCCTCTGGAGGCGGGCCGGATCGTCTGGCTCGACGCCCTGACCGTGAACGTGGACCGTACCGTCCACAGCTCCAACCTCATGGTCTGGCCCACACTCGGCGTCGCGCCCCCGCGCCTGTGGCTGATCGACCACGGCGCGGCCCTCGTCTTCCACCATCGCTGGGACGGCTCGGACCCCGCCAAGCGCTACGACTTCCGCCACCACGCCCTCGGCCACTACGCCCCCGACGTACGCGCCGCCGACGCGGAGCTGGCGCCGAAGGTCACCGAGGAACTGCTGCGCGCCGTCGTCGCCGAGGTCCCCGACGCCTGGCTGACGGACTTCGACGCGCCGCCCCTGGCGCGGGAGGCCTACGTGGAGTACCTCCACGCGCGCGTCCAGGCCTCCCACGCCTGGCTGCCCACCGACTTCCCCACCCGGGAGGAACTCGCCGCGGAGGAGGCCCGCCGCGCGGCGAAGACACAGCAGGGCCGTCCGGACTGGCTGAAGCGGGTCCCCGACCTGCACGGCAAACCGGCGGCGGAACAGGATTGGTCGGTACACCTCGGATGAGTCCCGTCGTACAGATCGAGTACTGCACCCAGTGCCGCTGGCTGCCCCGCGCGGCCTGGCTGGCGCAGGAGCTGCTCACGACCTTCGAGACGGAGCTGGGCGAGCTGTCGCTCAAGCCCGGCACCGGTGGCGTCTTCGTCGTCCGGGTCGACGACGAGGTCGTCTGGGACCGCAAGGAGCAGGGCTTCCCGGAGCCCACCGCCGTGAAGCAGGCCGTACGCGACCGAGTGGCCCCGGGAAAGTCCCTGGGCCACTCGGACAGGGCCGCGCAGGAGGACGTCAGCCCTTGAGCTGCTCGTACGCGGGCAGCGTCAGGAAGTCCGCGTAGTCGGCGTCGAGGGAGACCTCCAGGAGCAGGTCGTGCGCCTGCTGCCAGTGGCCGGCGGCGAACGCCTCCTCGCCGAGCTCCGCGCGGATAGCGGTGAGCTCCTCGGCGGCGATCTCGCGGGCCAGCTCGGGCGTGGCCTTCACGGTCTCTCCGGCGTGCTCGAACTCGACGCCCGCGTTGATCCACTGCCAGATCTGCGAGCGCGAGATCTCGGCGGTGGCCGCGTCCTCCATCAGGTTGAAGATGGCGACCGCGCCGAGACCGCGCAGCCAGGCCTCGATGTAGCGGATGCCGACCTGGACGGCGTTGACGAGACCGTCGTACGTCGGCCGGGCGTCCAGCGAGTCGATCGCGATCAGGTCGGCCGCCTCCACGTGGACGTCCTCGCGGAGGCGGTCCTTCTGGTTCGGCCGGTCGCCGAGGACCTTGTCGAAGGACTCCAGGGCGATCGGGACCAGGTCGGGGTGGGCGACCCAGGAGCCGTCGAAGCCGTCGCCGGCCTCGCGGTCCTTGTCGGCACGGACCTTCTCGAAGGCGACCTTGTTGACCTCGGCGTCCCGGCGCGACGGGATGAACGCCGCCATGCCGCCGATCGCGTGCGCGCCGCGCTTGTGGCAGGTGCGGACGAGGAGTTCGGTGTACGCCCGCATGAACGGGGCCGTCATCGTCACCAGGTTGCGGTCCGGCAGGACGAACTTGGCGCCGCCGTCACGGAAGTTCTTGACGATGGAGAACAGGTAGTCCCAGCGGCCCGCGTTCAACCCGGAGGCGTGGTCGCGGAGTTCGTAGAGGATCTCCTCCATCTCGTACGCCGCCGTGATCGTCTCGATCAGGACGGTGGCGCGGACGGTGCCCTGGGGGATGCCGACGTAGTCCTGCGCGAAGACGAACACGTCGTTCCACAGGCGGGCTTCGAGGTGCGACTCGGTCTTGGGGAGATAGAAGTACGGGCCCTTGCCGAGGTCGAGCAGGCGCTGGGCGTTGTGGAAGAAGTACAGGCCGAAGTCGACGAGGGCGCCCGGCACCGGGGAGCCGTCGGCGTCGACGAGGTGGCGCTCGTGGAGATGCCAGCCGCGCGGCCGCATCACGACGGTGGCGAGCTCCTCGTCCGGGCGCAGGGCGTACGACTTGCCCGACTTCTCGTCGGTGAAGTCGATGCTGCGGGTGTACGCGTCGGCGAGGTTGACCTGGCCGAGGATCACGTTCTCCCAGGTGGGCGCCGAGGCGTCCTCGAAGTCCGCGAGCCAGACCTTCGCACCCGAGTTGAGGGCGTTGATCGTCATCTTGCGGTCGGTGGGGCCGGTGATCTCGACGCGGCGGTCGTTCAGGGCCGCGGGGGAGGGGGCCACCTTCCAGGAGTCGTCCGCGCGGATCGCGGCCGTCTCCGGCAGGAAGTCGAGCGTGGAGGTGCGGGCGATCTCGGCGCGGCGCTCCGCACGGCGGGCGAGGAGCTCGTCACGGCGGGGCGTGAACCGGCGGTGCAGCTCGGCCACGAAGGCGAGGGCCGCGTCGGTGAGCACCTCCTCCTGCCGGGGCAGGGGCTCGGCGTCGACGATGGCCAGCGGGGACGGCGCTGGTGCGGACATGAGCTGTCACTTCCTTCAGCGTTGGCACCGGGTGCCACTCGAACCGGGTACGGCGAGGAACGCCCTGGGAGGGGTAGGGCGCTTCTGATCAGTGGATACTAGTTTCCTCATCGTGGAAGTTCAATGGTTTGTTGATGTCGAGATTCTCCGAGTCGAGGGAACGTGGCGCTGAGTGCCACCTCGCTCACTCAAGGTGCTGCAGATCTTCGGCGGTGTCGATGTCGTAGGGCCGGGCGACGTCCCCGCACTCGACGAGGGTGATCTCCCCGGCGCGTTCCTTCAGATAGGCACGTGCCCCCCGGTCTCCCGTGGCAGTCGCGGCGATCCCCGCCCAGTGGGCGGACCCGAAGAGCACGGGATGCCCGCGTACGCCGTCGTACGCGGCCGAGACCAGGGAATGGGGGGACGCGTACGCGCCGAGCACGCGCGCGTACGCCTCCGGTCCGATACCGGGCTGGTCGACCAGCGACACGAGCGCGGCCCGCACGTCCGTGCCGGAGAACGAGTCGAGACCCGCTCGAAGCGAGGAGCCCATGCCCTGCTCCCACCCGGGGTTGTCCACGAGCACGCAGCCGTCGAGCCGCGCGGTCTCGCGCACGGCGTCGGCGGCCGCGCCCAGCACCACGTGCACGCGCGCGCAGCCCGCGGCGCGCAGGACGCCCACTGCGTGTTCGATCAATGGCCTGCCACGATGTCCGAGCAGTGCCTTGGGGCGTCCGCCCAGTCGCCGGCCGCCCCCCGCGGCGAGGAGCAGCCCGGCGACCTGGCGCGTGTTGTCCGTCATGGGTCCTGCATACCTGACGCCCCGCGTACTGGCCGGTTTCCCGGGGCTGAATTTCGGTCCGCGGAGTGGCGCGGCCCCTGCCGGCTGGCGTTTACTGACCCGCGTCCCCGGCGCCCGACCAACGCCATGGGGCGGTTCGGGCGGGATCACGACGTAGGGCGCACCACGGCGTGCGAGGGGGGAGAGCTGTGTTGCGGAGCTTGGGACAGAGGCCGTCAGTGACCGGCAGCGACGAGGACCCCAGGGTGGCGGGCCTGCGGACCGCGGTGTCCCGGCTGCGCCGCGAACTCGCCGCGCATCCGGCCGAGTTCCCCGACCGGGGCATCGCCGAGGACGAACTCGCCGCGCTGGCCGCGATGACGATCGACGGGACACCGGAGGTGCCCCGGCTGCGCAGGTCGCTGCTGCTGATCGCGGGGGCGATCGGGTCGGTGAGCGCGCTGTCGCGGGGCCTGAGGGACGTACGCGACGCGGTGGATCTGTTCGGGCAGCCGCGGCGCTAGGTCAGAGCGACCCGCGGTAGGGGAACGGCCCCCGGTAGCCGTGGTCCGAGGTGCGGTGCTCGAACTCCTCGCACAGCCAGGTCTCCTGGACGAGCTCGGTCTGCGCTTGCCAGACCGCGAAGATGCCGTGCGGCCCGTGCTTGCCGTCCACCCGGCGGTAGAGGTCCTTGGCGTCACGGAAGCAGGCCAGCCCCGCCATCATCGGGCTGCCGGCCGGGTGGTAGTCGGACCAGGCGCACGCGACGCAGGCCCGGAGCCGGGCCGCTCGGGGCAACGCGCGCTGGAGGGCGTGCAGGGCGTGCTCGAGGTCGCCCGGGCCGTCGACGACCTGGTACTCGTGTCCGTCCAGCCGCAGGGTGGCGGTCAGGGTCTCCGCGTCCAGGCCGCGCCCCGGACCCGCCGGTCCCCCCATCCGCAGCGCGCAGTGCAGCACACCGGGCCGTACGCCGTCCCCCGCCACGTCGACGGGCAGCGCAACCTCCCACTCCAGGAGGCACGAGCACAGGCCTCCGTCGAAGAAGGAGAACGGGAGGCCGGGCGGCGTACCGCCCAGGGCGCCGAGGTCGTCCATCGTGTCGCCCTCGAAGCGGACGCCCCTGATCGTCGTACGGATCAGTTCGCGGCCGTCCGACTCGAAGGTGATCTCCTCGGTGCCGTGCCGGTCGGTGTACCGGCCCGGCCAGCGCACTAAGCCGGTCATGCGGGGCTCTGGGTGGCCAGCGCCTCGGAGAGTTCCCCGGCCACCTGCTGGAGCACGGGCACGATCTTGTCCGTCGCCGCCTCGGTGACCCGGCCCGCGGGGCCGGAGATCGAGATGGCGGCGGCGGTGGGGGAGTCGGGGACCGACACCGCGAGGCAGCGGACGCCGATCTCCTGCTCGTTGTCGTCCACCGCGTAACCGAGCTGCCGTACGTCGGCCAGGGCCGCGAGGAAGCCCTCCGGCGTGGTGATCGTCTTCTCCGTCGCGGCCGGCATGCCGGTACGGGCGAGCAGGGCGCGCACCTCGGCGTCGGGGACGTTCGCCAGCAGGGCCTTGCCCACGCCCGTGGAGTGCGGCAGGACGCGCCGGCCGACCTCGGTGAACATGCGCATCGAGTGCTTCGACGGCACCTGGGCGACGTACACGATCTCGTCGCCGTCGAGCAGCGCCATGTTCGCCGTCTCGCCGGTCTCCTGGACCAGCCGGGCCAGATAGGGGCGGGCCCAGGTGCCCAGCAGCCGGGCCGCGGACTCGCCGAGGCGGATCAGACGCGGGCCCAGCGCATAGCGGCGGTTGGGCTGCTGACGGACGTATCCGCAGGCCACGAGGGTGCGCATGAGACGGTGGATGGTCGGCAGCGGCAGTCCGCTGCTCGCGGAGAGCTCGCTGAGGCCGACCTCGCCGCCCGCGTCCGCCATCCGCTCCAGCAGATCGAAGGCGCGCTCGAGGGACTGGACCCCGCCAGTGGTGGACTTGGCGGAGTCGGTGGTGCTGGCGCTGGACGTCGGCACGGCGCGTTCCTTTCGGGGCGGGCGGGAAAGGGCAGAAGCCTACCCGCCAGTCGGTTGACTCCCCGCTGGTGCGTAGCTACGTTCTGCCTGTCGGAATTCTAATTCCGCCTTGTGGAAACGTCCAGAGTGTGGCGCATCGAAGCCCTCTGGAGAAGTGTGCCCTTGACGGCACGGAAGCGGGAGTGAAGACTCCTTCAACAGAACGTTGAATTCCGTTGCGTGGAAGTAAATTCCATTTCCCGGAAGTAACAACGGCGACAGAGAGGGGTCCGGGTGTCCGACGTAGAACTGGTGCTGCGCTCGACGCGCGTCATCACTCCGGAAGGGACGCGAGCCGCTTCGGTCGCCGTCTCCGCCGGGAGGATCACGGCCGTCCTGCCGTACGACGCCGCCGTCCCGGAGGGTGCCCGGCTGGAGGACGTCGGCGACCACGTCGTCCTGCCCGGCCTGGTCGACACCCATGTACACGTCAACGACCCGGGCCGCACCGAGTGGGAGGGCTTCTGGACCGCCACACGCGCGGCGGCGGCCGGCGGCATCACCACCCTCGTCGACATGCCCCTCAACTCCCTGCCGCCGACGACGACCGTCGACAACCTCCGTACGAAGCGGGAAGTCGCCGCCGACAAGGCCCACATCGACGTCGGCTTCTGGGGCGGCGCCCTGCCCGACAACGTCAAGGACCTGCGCCCGCTGCACGAGGCCGGTGTCTTCGGGTTCAAGGCGTTCCTGTCCCCGTCCGGCGTGGACGAGTTCCCGCACCTGGAACAGGACCGGCTCGCCCGGTCGCTGGCCGAGATCACCTCCTTCGGCGGCCTGCTGATCGTGCACGCCGAGGACCCGCACCACCTGGAGGCCGCCCCGCAGCAGGCCGGCCCCCGGTACGCCGACTTCCTGGCCTCCCGTCCGCGCGACGCCGAGGACACCGCTATCGCCCAGCTCATCGCCCAGGCGAAGCGGCTGGACGCCCGCGTGCACGTCCTGCACCTCTCGTCGAGCGACGCGCTCCCGCTCATCGCCGCCGCCAAGGCCGAGGGCGTCCGCATCACGGTCGAGACCTGCCCGCACTACCTCACCCTCACCGCCGAGGAAGTCCCCGACGGTGCCAGCGAGTTCAAGTGCTGCCCGCCGATTCGCGAGTCTGCCAACCAGGACCTGCTCTGGCAGGCGCTGGCCGACGGCACCATCGACTGCGTGGTCACCGACCACTCGCCCTCGACGGCCGACCTGAAGACGGACGACTTCGCGACGGCGTGGGGCGGCATCTCGGGCCTCCAGTTGAGCCTCGCGGCCGTGTGGACCGAGGCACGCAGGCGCGACCACTCGCTCGAGGACGTCGTCCGCTGGATGTCCACCCGGACCTCCGAACTGGTCGGCCTGGACCACAAGGGCGCCATCGAGGCCGGCCGTGACGCCGACTTCGCGGTCCTCGCGCCCGACGAGACCTTCACCGTCGACCCGGCACGTCTCCAGCACCGCAACCGCGTGACGGCGTACGCGGGCAAGACCCTGTACGGCGTCGTGAAGTCGACCTGGCTGCGCGGCGAACGCATCGTCCAGGACGGCGAGTTCACGGAGCCGAAGGGCCGGCTCCTCACCCGGGACCACTGATTCAGACCTCCGCACCCGCAGCGGCCGACTCTCGAAAGGCAGACCTTTGACGGCGATTCCGAGCTTCACCGGCGACGCGAACCCGTACGGCGGCGGTGACCCGTACGCGGACTACCGCACCGCCGACTTCCCCTTCACCCAGTACGCCGACCTCGCCGCCCGGCAGCTCGGTGCCGGAGTCATCGCCGCCAACGACGAGTTCTTCGCCCAGCGCGAGAACCTGCTGATCCCCGGGCGCGCCGAGTTCGACCCCGAGCACTTCGGGCACAAGGGCAAGATCATGGACGGCTGGGAGACGCGCCGCCGCCGTGGTGCCTCCGCCGGGCACCCGTGGCCGACGGCCGAGGACCACGACTGGGCGCTGGTCCGCCTCGGCGCGCCCGGCGTGATCCGCGGCATCGTCGTCGACACGGCCCACTTCCGCGGCAACTACCCGCAGGCGGTGTCGGTCGAGGGGACGTCGGTGGCGGGCTCGCCGTCGCCGGAGGAACTGCTGGGCGACGACGTGAAGTGGACGACGCTCGTCCCGCGCACGGCGGTCGGCGGCCACGCGGCCAACGGCTTCGAGGTCTCGGTCGAGCAGCGCTTCACCCACGTCCGCGTCAACCAGCACCCCGACGGCGGCATCGCCCGCCTGCGGGTCCACGGCGAAGTGGTCCCGGACCCGCAGTGGCTGTCGGTCCTCGGCACCTTCGACGTGGTCGCCCTGGAGAACGGCGGCCAGGCCGAGGACGCCTCCAACCTCTTCTACTCCCCGGCCTCCAACACCATCCAGCCGGGCCGCTCCCGCAAGATGGACGACGGCTGGGAGACCCGCCGCCGCCGCGACCAGGGCAACGACTGGATCCGCTACCGCCTGGTGGCCCAGTCCCAGATCCGCGCGATCGAGATCGACACGGCGTATCTGAAGGGCAACAGCGCCGGCTGGGCCTCGGTGTCCGTCAAGGACGGCGAGGACGGCGAGTGGACGGAGATCCTCCCGCGCACCCGCCTCCAGCCCGACACCGACCACCGCTTCGTCCTCCCCGCCCCGGCGGTCGGCACCCACGCGCGCGTGGACATCTTCCCGGACGGCGGCATCTCCCGCCTGCGGCTGCACGGCTCCCTGACGGAGTCCGGCGCGACAGCCTTGGCGGCCCGGCATCAGGAACTCGGCGGCTGACAGGCGCAGGGCGTCAAACGCCGGAGGGGCTGAGAAACCAGCCCGTCCGGCGTTCGAGGACGAGGCCCGTTCAGGGCCGAAGCGGGGGTCTGGGGGCGGCAGCCCCCAGGGACGGGACGGGTAGGGGCGGCGGGGGCGAGAACATCACATGGGCGTCACGCCGCGTGCCCCCCGTCCACCGACAGCTCCGCCCCCGTCACGTAATCCGCCCCCGCCAGGTAGGCGACCATCCCCGCCACCTCGCCGGCCGTCCCGAACCGCCCGAGCGCCGTCATCGCCGCCTGCCCCGCCGCGTAGGGCCCGTCCGCCGGATTCATGTCCGTGTCGACAGGACCCGGATGCACGATGTTCGCGGTGATACCGCGGGGGCCGAGTTCCCGGGCGAGGGCCTTCGTGAGGCCGATCAGGGCCGACTTGCTGGTCGCGTAGAGGGTCCCGCCGGGGCCCGGCACCCGCTGGGTCATACAGGTGCCGACGGTGATGATCCGGCCCCCGGACGACATCCGCGCGGCCGCCGCCTGCGAGGCCAGGAACACCCCGCGCACATTGACCGCCAGCACCCGGTCCACCTCCGCGAGCGACAGGTCCTCCAGCGGCCCCAGCACCCCCACGCCCACGTTGTTGACCAGCACGTCCAGGTCGCCCAGCGCCTCCACCGCACGGTCCACGGCTCCCGCCGCCTCGGCCGCGTCCGCGGAGTCCGCCCGCAGGGCCACCGCACGGCGCCCCACCGCCTCGACGGCCCGTACGACGTCCTCGGCCGCCTCCTTGCCGTTCACGTACGTGAGGGCCACGTCCGCGCCCTCCCGGGCCAGCCGTACCGCTGTCGCCGCGCCGATACCGCGGCTGCCGCCCGTGACGAGAGCCACCTTGCCGTTCAGAGAAGCAGTCATGGCTCCATCCCAGTGGTCCGCGGGCGCCCGTGCTGGCGGCGAACGGACACCGAGGTGGGATGCCCGGAACTCTTTCCTCCGCTTCCCGCGTTCTCCAGACGTGACCCTTCAGCAAGACATCGTCGGCAACGCCATGCAGATGGCGGTCGTCAGCCTGCAGCCCGGTCAGACCGTGTACTGCGAGGCCGGAAAGTTCCTGTTCAAGACCACGAACGTCACCATGGAGACCCGCCTCGGCGGCCCGTCGAACCCCGGTGGCCAGCAGCCCCAGGGCGGCGCCGGCGGTATGGGCGGCATGCTCCGCCAGGCCATGGGCACCGCCATGCAGGTCGGTCAGCGTGCCCTCGCGGGCGAGTCGCTGGCGTTCCAGTACTTCACGTCGACCGGCGGCGAGGGCACCGTCGGCTTCGCGGGCGTCCTGCCCGGTGAGATGCGGGCCCTGGAGCTCGACGGCACGCGCGCGTGGTTCGCGGAGAAGGACGCCTTCGTCGCCGCCGAGTCCACCGTCGACTTCGGCATCGCCTTCCAGGGCGGCAGGACTGGCATGAAGGGCGGCGAGGGGTTCGTCCTGGAGAAGTTCACCGGCCGCGGCACCGTGATCATCGCTGGCGCCGGAAACTTCATCGACCTCGATCCGGCGGACTTCGGGGGCCGCATCGAGGTCGACACGGGCTGCGTCGTCGCCTTCGAGGAGGGCATCCGCTACGGCGTCCAGCGCGTCGGCGGCCTCAACCGGCAGGGGCTCATGAACGCCGTCCTCGGTGGCGAGGGCCTCTCCCTGGCCACCCTGGAGGGCAGCGGCCGCGTCATCCTCCAGTCCCTCACCATCGAGAGCCTCGCCAACGCCCTGAAGAAGGCGCAGGGCGGCGACAAGCAGGGCCCGACGGGCGGCCTGTTCTCCACGAACGCCGGGTGACGCGCCACCGATGAGTTGCGGGTGCCCGTGGGGTCTGAGCTGATGACAACAGACCCCACCCGAGAGGGAAGGCACCCGTCATGGGCAAGCTCGTCTCCCAGATCTTCGTCAGCCTCGACGGCGTCTACCAGGGCCCCGGCGGCCCCCAGGAGGACACCAGGGGCGGCTTCGAGCAGGGCGGCTGGACCGTCCCGTACGCCGACGAGGACTTCGGCCGGTTCGTCGGCGGGGTCTTCGCCGACGTCGGCGCGTTCCTCCTCGGCCGTCGCACGTACGACATCTTCGCCGGGTACTGGCCGAAGGTGACCGACCCCGCCGACCCGGTCGCCGCGAAGCTCAACGCCCTGCCGAAGTACGTCGCCTCCTCCACTCTCACCGACCCGGAGTGGTCCGGCACCACTGTCATCGGCGGTGACCTCGCCAAGGAGGTCACCTCCCTCAAGGAGCGCACCGACGGCGAGATCCAGCTCCACGGCAGCGGAGCCCTCCTGCGGTCCCTGCTGAACCTCGACCTGATCGACACCGTCCACCTGATCACCTTCCCGGTCGTGCTCGGCGCCGGCCGCCGCCTCTTCACCGAGGGCGGCCTGCCGACCGCCTTCACGCACCGGAGCGGGCTCATCACCTCCACGGGCGCCTCCATCCAGACGTACGACCTGGCGGGACGGCCGGAGTACGGGTCTTACGAGCTCCCCGAAAACCCCTAGGCGAAGTCCGGCCGCGCGAGTACGGTGATCGCTCCGCGTGCGAGCCACCGACGTCTCCACATCACCGAGGGAGACCGGGAGAGCCGCCCAGATGTCCTCGATCGCCGTACCGGGCGTCCTCGCGCCCCGCCGCACCTGGCTGACCGACCTGCCCGTCCTGCTCGTGGCGGTGGTGTGGGGCGCGAGCTATCTCGCCGCCAAGGACATCACCACCGCCCGCACGGTGATCGCGGTCCTGGTGCTGCGCTTCGCGATCGTCCTGCCCGCCCTCGTGGCCGTCGGCTGGCGCTCGCTGCGCACCCTGAGCGCCGTCCAGTGGCGCGGGGCCGGACTCCTCGGGCTGATCCTCAGCGGGATCTTCCTGCTGGAGACGTACGGCGTCGTCCACACCTCGGCCACCAACGCGGGCCTCATCATCAGCCTCACCATGATCTTCACGCCGCTCGCCGAGGCCGCCGTCACCCGCACCCGCCCCTCACGGGCCTTCCTCGGCGCCGCCGCCCTCTCCGTGCTCGGCGTCGTCCTGCTCACCCAGGGCGGCGGCTTCACCTCGCCCTCCCTCGGCGATCTGCTCATGCTGCTCGCGGCCCTGGCCCGCACGGTCCACGTCCTGGCCATGTCCCGCGTCAAGTCCGTCCAGGGCGCCGACGCGCTCTCCCTGACCACCGTCCAACTCGGCGCCGCCGTGGCGGTGTTCGCGCTCCTGGCGACCGGCGCCGACGCCACGCCCTGGCAGACGGCCGTGGACTTCGGGCCGCGTGAGTGGGCCGGGCTGCTGTTCCTGTCCGTGTGCTGCACGTTGTTCGCCTTCTTCGTGCAGATGTGGGCGGTCCGCCGCACCTCCCCCTCCCGGGTCAGCCTGCTCCTGGGCACCGAACCCCTGTGGGCCGCCCTGGCCGGTATCACGCTCGGCGGGGAACGGCTCGGCGTCCTCGGCCTGGCGGGCGGCGCGCTGGTGCTTGTGGGGACCGCGTGGGGGCGCCGGGCGGCAGGTTAACTCCGGGAAAACTCATCGGACTTGACGGTGAAAATCTCCGAAGTTGTCATTGACATGCCACTGTCTACGCGCGTCATCATGAGGGCATGAGATTCCCCCCACGAATCACTCGTATCGGCGCCGCGGCCGCCGTCCTGTCCGCGCTTCTCGTCGGCGGCACCGTCGCCACGGCCTCCCCGGCCGCCGCCGCGGTCGGCAGCATCTGCTACAGCGCCCTGCCCTCCCAGGCGCACGACACCCTCGACCTGATCGAGCAGGGTGGTCCCTTCCCGTACTCCCAGGACGGCGCCGTCTTCCAGAACCGGGAAGGCGTCCTGCCCAGCCAGTCGAGCAGCTACTACCACGAGTACACGGTCATCACGCCCGGATCGTCCACGCGCGGAGCCCGTCGTATCGTCACCGGCCAGAAGACCCAGGAGGACTACTACACGGCGGACCACTACGCCACGTTCAAGCTGGTCAACTACGGCTGCTGAGCCGGCCGGAGCTCCGGTCCGCGTTCAGCCCGGCTTCCGGCTCTCCGCGGCGGCGAACAGAGCGATCGCCAGCACGAGCAGGGCGACGCTCGCGTAGAGCCCGTAGCCGTCGAGGAAGCCGATCCGCTGCACGAGTCCCCAGTGCCAGTCGGTGAACTCGTGCACCAGGCCGGCGACGCCCTGCACCAGGGCGAGGAATCCGAGCAGTTCCAGCAGTTGCTTCATGCGCATACGCTCGCCCCGCGGACCCCCCACGCACATCGGCCGCGGGGCGAGGCGCGTGCGACGGAAGTCTGCGGTCCGCGCGGTCCGGCCGCGCCGAAAGTAGGCGGCCCGCCGACTTTGGTCGGAGATCGCGTCCGCGCGGAGGTGACACGGACCTTCCGTGCGTAGATTTGTCGACCGTGAGTGGAGACGAGCCCGTAGCGGTGCCCCCGGCGTTCGCGGGGCGGCGCTGGCTGATGCCCTCAGCCGTTCTGAAGGAGCTCGACCCGGACGGCGAGCGCCCCGGACAGCGGCCCCGGCGTACCGCGCGCGACTGGCTCGTCGACTTCAGCTGCTTCGCGGTGGCCGTGATCATCGGCCTGGTCGGCGCGGAGGCGGTGACCTCCAACCCCCATGTCCCGGACGCCCTCGCCCGCCTCGACCAGGTGATCGGCGCGATCGCCTGCGCCGCGGTGTGGCTGCGCCGCCGCTGGCCCGTCGGGCTGGCCGTCGCCATGCTCCCCGTGGGGCTCGTCTCGGACACCGCGGGCGGCACCTGCATCATCGCCCTGTTCACGCTCACCGTGCACCGGCCGTTCCGGTACATCGCGTGGGTGGGCGGGGCCAACATGGCGCTGATCCCGCTCTACTGCTGGATCCGTCCCGACCCCGACCTGCCGTATCTCGCCACGGTCGTCATCTTCGTGCTGATGACCGCGGTGGTGGTCGCCTCGGGCATGGTCGTACGGTCCAAGCGGCAACTGGTGCTGAGCTTCCAGGACCGCGCCCGGCGCGCCGCGACGGAGGCCCGGCTGCGGGCCGAGCAGGCGCAGCGGCTGGCCCGCGAGGCCATCGCCCGCGAGATGCACGACGTCCTCGCCCACCGGCTGACCCTGCTGAGTGTGCACGCGGGCGCGCTGGAGTTCCGGCCCGACGCACCCCGGGAGGAGGTCGCCCGCGCGGCCGGCGTCATCCGGGAGAGCTCCCACGAGGCGCTCCAGGACCTGCGCGAGATCATCGGGGTCCTGCGGGCCGGGGAGCAGGACGACACGGGCCGCCCCCAGCCGACCCTCGCCGCTTTGGACGCGCTGGTCGCCGAGTCCCGTGAGGCCGGCATGAAGGTCAGCCTCGACACCCGCGTCACCGACCCCGCCGCCGTCCCCGCCTCCGTCGGCCGCACCGCCTACCGCATCGCCCAGGAAGGCCTGACGAACGCCCGCAAACACGCCCCCGGCACCGAGGTCACCGTCGCGGTCGAGGGCGCGCCCGGCGAGGGCCTCACGGTGACCGTCCGCAACCCCGCACCCGAGGGCGAGGTGACCCCCGTACCGGGCTCAGGACAGGGGCTCATCGGGCTGACCGAACGGGCGACGCTGGCCGGCGGGCGACTCGAGCACGGGCCGGAGGCGGGCGGAGGGTTCGGGGTGCGGGCGTGGCTGCCGTGGACGTGAACCGGGCGCCGCGCGTGGGGTGTTCGCGCCTGCCGCGAACCGGCCTGCCAGCAAAGGGTGCGCGCCGCCCGAGTGGCAGGAACCGAGGACCGTGACGACACGGGCACCGGGCGCGCCGGGTTCGGTGTCCGCGGAACCGCAGCAGCGCCGTGTCGCCCGGGTGGCCTGGGCGTCGTACGGCGTCCGTGTCTCGGTCGCCGCGCTCCGGGAGCCGAGCCAACTCCACGCCGACCGCGCGCCGTTGACGCTTCCCCCGCGGTACGTCGGCGCGGTGGCGGCGGTTCCGGAACGGAGTGCGGTTGTGTGGCCGACGACAGCCGGTAGGACCCCGAAACCGTGATTACGTAGGCCTCATGACCGCGATCAGACTGCTCCTCGTCGACGACGATCCGCTGGTTCGGGCCGGCCTGTCCCTGATGATCGGCGGTGCCGACGGCATCGAGATCGTCGGGGAGGCCGCCGACGGCAAGGACGTCGACGCGCTCGTCGACCGCACCCGCCCGGACGTCGTCCTCATGGACATCCGGATGCCGTCCATGGACGGCATCACCGCCACCGAACGGCTGCGCACCCGGCCCGACGCGCCCCAGGTCGTGGTCCTCACCACCTTCCACGCCGACGAACAGGTCCTGCGCGCCCTGCGCGCGGGCGCCGCCGGGTTCGTCCTCAAGGACACCCCGCCCGCACAGATCGTCGACGCGGTGCGCCGGGTCGCGGCCGGCGACCCGGTCCTGTCGCCCACCGTCACCCGGCAGTTGATGCACCACGCGGCCGGCACCGCCGCCGACACCCGCCGGGCACGCGCACGCGCACGGATCGCCGCCGTCAACGACCGTGAGCGCGAGGTGGCCGTCGCGGTCGGCCGGGGCCTGTCCAACGCCGAGATCGCCGCGGAACTCTTCATGAGCGTGGCCACCGTCAAGACCCACGTCTCCCGCGTCCTGGCCAAGCTCGGCCTCAACAACCGGGTGCAGATCGCGCTGCTCGCGTATGACGCGGGGCTGTTGGAGGACGGGACCGACGCCGCGGAATCCGGGGAATCGAGGGAGGGCGGGCACTAGCGGGTCGCGCTGTCCGTTCTCGGAGTGAGGGGAAGGGATCTTCATGGCAGAAGTGGTCGACCTGGGCGAGTTCGGCGAGGCCTTCCGCACGGACCCGCATCCCGTGTACGCGCGACTGCGTGAGCGCGGCCCGGTGCACCGGATCCGGCCGCCGGGCTCCGATCCCGGCTACTGGGCCTGGCTCGTCGTCGGGCACGAGGAGGCGCGGGCCGCGCTCGCCGACCCCCGGCTGTCCAAGGACGGCCGCCCGATCGGTGTGACGTTCCACGAGGAGGAGCTGATCGGCCGCCATCTGCTCGGCGCCGACCAGCCCGAGCACACCCGGCTGCGCGGCCTAGTCTCCCGCGCCTTCACGATGCGCCGCGTGGAGGAACTGCGGCCCAGGGTCCAGGAGATCACCGACGACCTCCTCGACACGATGCTGCCCTATGGCCGCGGCGACCTGGTGCAGTCCCTCGCCTACCCGCTGCCGATCACCGTGATCTGCGAGCTCCTCGGCGTGCCCGAGATGGACCGCACGGAGTTCCGGAAGGTCTCGACGGAGGTGGTCGCGCCCACCAGCCCCGAGAGCGCCTACGACGCCGTCGTCCGGCTCGACGCGTACCTGCGCGAGCTGATCGAGGACAAGCGGTGCGCCGGGCCGGGCGACGACCTGCTGAGCGACCTCATCCGCACCACCGCCGAGGACGGCGACCGGCTCTCCCCGCAGGAACTGCTGGGCATGGCCTTCCTCCTGCTGATCGCCGGCCACGAGACGACGGTCAACCTCATCACCAACGGCGTCCACGCCCTGCTCACCCACCCCGGCCAACTCGCCGCCCTGCGCGCCGACATGAGCCTGATCGACGGCGCGGTCGAGGAGACCCTGCGCTACGAGGGACCGGTGGAGAACGCGACGTTCCGCTACGCCGCCGAGCCGCTGGAGATCGCCGGCACCGCCATCGCCGGGGGCGACCACGTCATGGTCGGCCTCACCGCGGCCGACCGCGACGGCGCCCGCTACCCGGCCCCGGACACCTTCGACATCCGCCGCGACCCCCGGGGTCACCTCGCCTTCGGCCACGGCATCCACTACTGCCTGGGCGCGCCCCTGGCCCGCCTGGAAGCGCGGACGGCGATCCGGAGCCTGCTGGACCGCGCCCCGGACCTGGCCCTGGACGGACCGCCGGGGGAGTGGCTGCCGGGGATGCTGATACGGGGGCTGCGGAGCCTGCCGGTGCGCTGGTAGGCAGACAGGGCCAGGTTCGGCCGTTACGGGGTCGGAGGACCGCTCAGCCCGGCAGCTCCGTCATCCGTACCGGCCGCCGCTCCCGCCGCGACACCTCGCACGCCTCCGCGATCCGCAGCGCCTGCAACGCCTCGCGCCCGTCGCAGGGGTTGGGCCGCTCGCCCCGGACCACCTCGACGAACGTGTTCAGCTCGGCCTCGTAGGCCGGCCCGAACCGTTCCAGGAACCCCGTCCACGGCTTGGTCGCGGCCGGTGGCCCCGTCGGTTCGGTGGAGGCGATCGGCGTGCGGTCGTCCAGGCCGACGACGATCTGGTCCAGCTCCCCGGCCAGCTCCATCCGGACGTCGTAGCCCGCGCCGTTCAGCCGGGTCGCCGTCGCCGTGGCGAGGGTGCCGTCGTCGAGGGTGAGGACCGCCGCGGCCGTGTCGATGTCGCCCGCGTCACGGAACATCGCGGGTCCGGCGTCGGAACCGGCCGCGTACACGTCCACGACCTCCCGCCCGGTCACCCAGCGCAGGACGTCGAAGTCGTGGATGAGCGTGTCCCGGTACAGCCCGCCCGACAGCGGCAGCCACGAGGCCGGCGGCGGCGCCTGGTCCGAGGTCAGCGCCCGCACCGTGTGCAGCCGCCCGAGCCGCCCCGACCGCACCGCCTCCCGGGCGCCCGTGTACCCGGCGTCGAAGCGGCGCTGGAACCCCATCTGGAGAACGGTCCCGGCCGACTCGACCTCACCGATCGCCTGGAGCGTGCCCGGCAGATCCAGGGCGATCGGCTTCTCGCAGAACACCGGCAGCGCCGAGCGTGCCGCGCGGCCGATCAGTTCGGCGTGTGCCGAGGTGGCGGTGGTGATCACCACCGCGTCCACGCCCCATCTGAAGATCTCGTCCACCCCCGGCGCGGCCGTCTCCCCCAGCCGGTTCGCGAGCTCCTGGGCCCGCGCGCCGTCCGCGTCCGTGAGGATCAGAGAGCCGACGTCGCGATGACGACTGAGCGTGTTCGCGTGAATGGTGCCGATCCGGCCCGTACCGATGACGCCGATGCGCATGTGAACAAAATGTGGCCGGAGACCCCACCCTGTCAATGCATATGTCCTGACAATCGAACTACACAACTTCCCGTCAACAGCGCGCGGAGCTACGCTCGGGCCCGTGCCGAAACCAGATGGGGACCCGACCGTGTCGCTCGAACTCAGTGTGGACCGCAGCAGCCCGGTGCCGTTGTACTTCCAGCTGTCCCAGCAGCTGGAGGCCGCGATCGAGCACGGAACGCTCACCCCCGGCAGCCTGCTGGGCAACGAGATCGAGCTCGCCGCGCGCCTCGGCCTGTCCCGGCCCACCGTCCGCCAGGCCATCCAGTCACTCGTCGACAAGGGCCTGCTCGTACGCCGCCGCGGCGTCGGCACGCAGGTCGTGCACAGCCAGGTCAAGCGCCCGCTCGAGCTCAGCAGCCTCTACGACGACCTGGAATCGGCAGGTCAGCGCCCCGCCACCAAGGTCATGGTCAACACCCTCGTCCCGGCCTCCGCCGAGGTCGCGGCCGCGCTCGGGGTGGCCGAGGACAGCGACGTGCACCGCATCGAGCGGCTGCGCCTCGCGCACGGCGAGCCCATGGCGTACCTCTGCAACTACCTGCCGACCGACCTGCTCGACCTGGAGACCGGCCAGCTCGAGGCCACCGGTCTGTACCGGATGATGCGCTCCGCCGGAATCACCCTGCACAGCGCCCGCCAGTCCATCGGTGCGCGCGGCGCCACCGCCGCCGAGGCCGAACGGCTCGCCGAGGAGGAGGGCGCCCCGCTGCTCACCATGCAGCGCGTCACCTTCGACGACACCGGGCGCGCGGTCGAGTTCGGCACCCACACCTACCGGCCCACCCGCTACTCCTTCGAGTTCCAACTGCTCGTGAGGCCCTGAAGGCGGCCCTGGGATCCGCTCGAGTGTCGCCGCATTGGTTCCAATGTCCGGACAATGCGACCGGTGCGCGGCGGGCCGCAGTGCACCCGCACCCGGCACAGCACAGGAACCGCCCCTTTGCGCCCCCGCACAGCACCCTTACTCACCGTGAGGCACAATCGGGCCTGATGAGCACCTACGGCAATTTCACGGCCCCGATCGGCTCCCGGCGTGCCCCCGTCCTCCGCACGGTCGGCACCAGGGAACGCCGCTCACACCTGACCGCACCCCGCGTGCCGACGGTCGGGATCGACATCGGCGGCACCAAGGTGATGGCGGGTGTCGTCGACGCCGACGGCAACATCCTGGAGAAGCTCCGCGCGGAGACCCCGGACAAGTCCAAGAGTCCCAAGGTCGTCGAGGACACCATCTGCGAACTGGTCCTGGACCTGTCCGACCGGCACGACGTGCACGCCGTCGGCATCGGCGCGGCCGGCTGGGTCGACGCCGACCGCAACCGCATCCTGTTCGCCCCGCACCTGTCCTGGCGCAACGAGCCGCTGCGCGACCGCCTCGCGGGCAGGCTCGCCGTGCCCGTCCTGGTCGACAACGACGCCAACTCCGCCGCCTGGGCCGAGTGGCGCTTCGGCGCGGGCCGCGACGAGGACCACCTGGTCATGATCACGCTCGGCACCGGCATCGGCGGCGCGATCCTCGAGGACGGCCAGGTCAAGCGCGGAAAGTTCGGTGTCGCGGGCGAGTTCGGCCATATGCAGGTCGTGCCCGGCGGCCACCGCTGCCCGTGCGGCAACCGCGGCTGCTGGGAGCAGTACAGCTCCGGCAACGCGCTGGTCAGGGAGGCCAAGGAGCTGGCCGCGGCCGACTCCCCGGTGGCCTACGGGATCATCGAGCACGTCAAGGGGCAGATCGGCGACATCACCGGCCCGATGATCACCGAGCTGGCCCGTCAGGGCGACGCCATGTGCATCGAGCTGCTCCAGGACATCGGCCAGTGGCTCGGCGTCGGCATCGCCAACCTCGCGGCCGCCCTCGACCCGTCCTGCTTCGTGATCGGCGGCGGTGTCTCGGCCGCCGACGAGCTGCTGATCGGCCCCGCGCGGGACGCCTTCAAGCGTCAGCTCACCGGCCGCGGCTACCGCCCCGAGGCGCGCATCGTCCGCGCCCAGCTCGGCCCCGAGGCCGGCATGGTCGGCGCCGCCGACCTCGCCCGCCTGGTCGCCCGCCGCTTCCGGCGCGCCAACCGGCGCCGGGTCGAGCGCTACGAGCGCTACGCCAAGTACACGGAGGCCCGCCGGACGACCCAGGGGCAGGCGTGAACCCGTCCGTGACCCCTTCGGTGCCCCGCCAGGGCGACTCCCCGGAGGAACCGCGGCGGCCGGCCGAGGACCGCCGCCACCGCAACCGCCGCCGGGCGCTCACCCTGCTCATCATCGTGCTGCTCATCGGCGTCCCGGCCGGCTACCTGGTGATCTCCGCGAACCAGAGCCGCAACAGCGGCAAGGACAAGGAGGCCAAGTACTCGGCGACCGGCCTCACCGCCGGCTGGCCCTCCAAGGTCCAGCGCCGCCTCTACCAGGTGCCGATCCCGCACCCCGCGGACCGGATCGCGTACTACGAGACCAACAACTGGAAGACCAGCCGCCTCTACGTCCAGTTCCGCACCAGCAACGCGGGCCTCGACACCTTCCTCGCCGGCGTCGGCGTCAACCGCGACGACCTCAAGGGGGGCGCGATCACCATCGGCACCCGCGACCAGAAGATCACCGGCTGGCGGTTCACCGGACCCGGTCCCTGGTCGGGCCTCGTCCACAAGCAGAAGAACCCGGCGCCCACCCAGGACATCGTGGTGAACACCGCGGACCCGGCCAACCCGATGGTGTACGTCGTCTCCCGCACGGTTCCGTAGAGCGAGCGGCCCCTCCCGTCCGTCGGCCCGTCGCCGGAGCCGATTGTCAGACCCCGCCCGTAGAGTCGAAGACGTCTGATCCGACACGCGGGACGGGAGGTGGCAGGACGTATGAGTGACACGGTCGCGACGGCCGGGCGAGCGACGGACCCGGTCTCCGTGCGGCTCGCCGCCGTCTTCCTGCCCGCACCCCTCCCGCGCGAGGGCCGGATGGCCTTCTGGGACCCCGAGGACGGGCCGCTGCCCGACGGACACACGGATCTCACCGTCGTACGACCACACGGCGCCGGGGTGCGACGCAGGACCGCCCCCGCGCTCGAACTGCCCCTGGCCGAGGCCCTGCCCCTCCTCGTGCGCGCCCGGCGCGACCCCGCCGCCCACCCCGCCACCGCCTGCTGGGGCGCGGCCGCCCTGCACGCACTGCGGCTCACCGCCCGCGGCCGGCTGCTGCCCGGCCTCACCGCCACCGGCCACGACGCCTGGCGGGCCGGCCCCCTGGACCCGGACGACATCGCGCACCTGCGCGCGATCGCCGCCGCCCTGCCCCACGAGGGCCACGCGGTCCCGCTGCCCGGCCCCGGCCCGCTCCGCCTGCCCGCACCGGAAGCGCTGATGCGCTCCTTCCTGGACGCCGTCGCCGACACCCTCCCGCGCACCCCGGCCGCACCCCTCGCCTCCGGCAAGCCCTTCGCGGACCGCCGCCCGCAGCGCCTGCCCGGCGCGCAGGACTGGGCCGCCGAGGTCGCCGCCGGCATGGACGCGGGCGTGCGGATCTCGCTCCGCCTCGACCTGTCGGCGTACGACCTCTTCGACGAGGGCGGCCGGGCCCGCAGCGCCGGTGCCGCGATCGTCCAGGTGCACAGCCTCGCCGACCCCACCCTCGTGGCCGACGCGGCGGCCCTGTGGTCGGGCGAGGCGGACACGGTGTTCGGCCCCCGCGCCCGCGTGGACGCCGCCCTCGCGGTGCGGCGCGCCGCCCGGGTCTGGGCGCCACTGGACCGCCTCGCCGAGCAGGACGTGCCCGACGTACTGGCCCTGTCGGAGGAGGAGTTGGGCGACCTGCTCGGCGTCGCCGCGACCCGGCTCGCGGCGGCCGGGGTCGCCGTGCACTGGCCCCGTGACCTGGCCCAGGACCTGAGCGCGGCCGCGGTGGTGCGGTCCGCGCCGGGTTCGGCCACCGACGGCACCGGCTTCTTCGAGAGCGAGGAACTCCTCCAGTTCCGCTGGCAGTTGGCGCTCGGCGGCGACCCGCTCAGCGAGGCCGAGATGGACGCGCTCGCCGAGGCCCACCGGCCCGTGGTCCGGCTGCGCGACCAGTGGGTGCTCGTCGACCCGGCGCTCGTCCGCAAGGCCCGCAAACGCGAACTGGGCCTGCTCGACCCGGTCGACGCGCTGTCCGTCGCGCTCACCGGCAGCGCGGAGGTCGACGGCGAGACGGTGGAAGCCGTACCGGTCGGCGCGCTGGCAGTGCTGCGGGACCGGCTGACGGCCGGGGTGCGGCCCGCCGAACCGCCGCCGGGTCTGCACGCCACCCTGCGCGACTACCAACTGCGGGGTCTGGCCTGGCTGGACCTCATGACCTCCCTCGGCCTCGGCGGCTGCCTCGCCGACGACATGGGCCTCGGCAAGACGATCACGGTGATCGCCCTGCACCTGAAGCGCGCCCGCCGCGAGCCGACTCTGGTGATCTGTCCGGCCTCGCTGCTCGGCAACTGGCAGCGGGAGATCACCCGGTTCGCGCCCGGCGTCCCCGTCCGCCGCTTCCACGGCCCCGACCGCACCCTGGAGGACCTCGACGGCGGCTTCGTGCTCACGACGTACGGCACCATGCGATCCGCGGCACCGCGGCTGGCCGAGCAGCGCTGGGGCATGGTCGTCGCGGACGAGGCGCAGCATGTGAAGAACCCGTACTCGGCGACGGCCAAGGCGCTGCGCACCATCCCGACACCCGCGCGCGTGGCGCTGTCCGGCACCCCGGTGGAGAACAACCTCTCCGAACTGTGGGCCCTGCTCGACTGGACGACCCCCGGACTGCTCGGCCCCCTGAAGTCCTTCCGCGCCCGCCACGCACGCGCCGTCGAGAACGGCGAGGACGAGGAGGCCGTGCGGCGGCTGGCCCGGCTGGTCCGCCCCTTCCTGCTGCGCCGCAAGAAGTCCGACCCCGGCATCGTCCCCGAACTGCCGCCCAAGACGGAGACGGACCACCCGGTCCCGCTCACCCGCGAACAGGCCTCCCTCTACGAGGCGGTGGTCCGCGAGTCGCTGCTCGCCATCGAGACGGCGCAGGGCATCGCACGCCGGGGCCTGGTGCTGAAGCTCCTGGGCGCGCTGAAGCAGATCTGCGACCACCCCGCGCTGTATCTGAAGGAGGAAGCCGGAGCCGCCGACCGGCTCGCCGTCCGCTCCGGCAAACTGGCCCTGCTGGACGAGCTGTTGGACACCCTGCTGGCCGAGGACGGCTCGGCACTGGTCTTCACGCAGTACGTCGGCATGGCCCGGCTCATCACCGCCCACCTGACCGACCGGGCGGTCCCGGTGGAGCTGCTGCACGGCGGCACTCCGGTGACGGAGCGCGAGCACATGGTGGACCGCTTCCAGAGCGGTGCGACGCCCGTCCTGGTCCTGTCGCTGAAGGCGGCGGGCACCGGCCTCAACCTCACCCGCGCGGGCCACGTCGTCCACTTCGACCGCTGGTGGAACCCGGCCGTCGAGGAGCAGGCCACCGACCGCGCCTACCGCATCGGCCAGACCCAGCCGGTCCAGGTCCACCGCCTCATCACCGAGGGCACCGTCGAGGACCGCATCGCCGAGATGCTGGAGGCGAAGCGGGCCCTGGCCGACGCGATCCTCGGCTCCGGCGAGGCCGCCCTGACCGAACTGACCGACCGCGAGCTGTCCGACCTCGTCTCCCTGCGGAGGACGTCATGACGGGCGGGCCGGCGGACGAGGTACGCCGGGCACTGCGGGAGGCGCGGGAACGCCGGGAGGCGGAGGGGACCGCGGAGGGCGGGACGGAGCCGAGGGAGCCCGCGGGCGACGGCTCCGCGCCGGGGACATCCGCCGGATCCGCCGGTTCCACCGCAGCCGTCGGCGAAGGGTCCGCGGCGCGGCAGCCGGAGCCCGGTGAGGCCCGGCCGGGGGACGTCGCCCGCGAGGCGCTGCGACGCGCGGCCGCCGACCGGCGGGGCGCCGGAGCCGAGGGACCGGCGCAGGAGACCGGGACGGCTGAGGACGAGGCGGACACACCTGCCGGGCCGGACGCGTCGCCGAGCGGGTCCGGTGCGGAGACCGCCCGGCTCGGTGACACGGCGGATCCCGCCCCGGGAGCGGTGAACGGGGGAGGAGCCCCGCAAGGAGGGCGCCCCGCGGACCGGGCGCGTGAGGCCTTGCGGGCCGCCCGCGCGGAAGAGCGGCGGCTGCGCACGGAGGTCACGGGCGGGGGCACCGAGGTCGGGGCCCGGCCGCGTCGGACGACACCGCCCGCCTTCGCCCGAGGCGCTGCGGCCGGCTCGACCGCCGCCGAACGGGCCCGCGCCGTACGGGAGTCGCTGGCCGACGCCTTCCGCATGCCCGACGACGGGGCGGACCAGGGGAGCCCGGCCGAGTGGGGCCAGGACGCCGTCCCCGCCGACGCCTCGCGGGACACGGGCCCCGACCCGTACGGCACCGGCACCGCCCTCTCGGACTCGCCCCCGTCCGCCGCGCCCCGCCACCCCCGCTCCATGGGCGCCCCCGACCGGGACGGTGAACTGCGCCGTACCTTCCCGGCGTTCACGTCCCGTGCCTCCGGTGAGGACGGCGGATTCGCCGAGACCTGGTGGGGCAACGCGTGGGTGGACGCCCTCGAGACAGGTGCGCTGGACGCCAAGCGGCTGGCGCGGGGGCGTGGTTACGCGGAGCAGGGCAACGTGGACGCCATCACCGTGACGCCGGGGCTCGTCCTCGCGTACGTCCAGGGCAGCCGGCCCCGGCCGTACCGGGTGCAGGTGCGGCTGCGGACGCTCGACGACGCCGACTGGGACCGGTTCCTGGACGCCGCCGCGGAGCGGACCGGGCACATCGCCGCCCTGCTCGACAAGGAGATGCCCCACGCCCTCGCCGAAGGCGGTGTCCGGCTGCTCCCCGGGCCCGGCGACCTCGAACCGCAGTGCAGCTGCCCCGACCGCGGCCACCCCTGCAAGCACGCCGCCGCCCTCTGCTACCAGACCGCCCGCCTGCTCGACGCCGATCCCTTCGTCCTGCTCCTGCTGCGCGGCCGCGGCGAGCGCGAACTGCTCGACGCGCTGTCCCGGCTGAGCGCCGCCCGCGCGGCCCGTGCCGCCCAGGACAAGGGCCCGGCACCCCTGCCCGGCGTACGCGCCGCCGAAGCCCTCGCACCTCGTCGGCTCCCGCCCCTGCCCGCCCCCCTGCCGGTGCCCCCGCACCCGGAGCAGCCCCCGGTCTACCCGGCGGCCCCGGGCGGCCCGGACCCCTTCGCGCTGGACCAGTTGGCGACCGACGCCGCCGGTCGCGCCCACGCGCTGCTCGCCACCGGACGCGACCCGGTCGCCGAACTGACGCTGTGGCAGGACGCGGTGCGGCTCGCAGCGGCCCGCCCCGGCTCCGGCCTCACCGCAGCCACCCGCTCGCTCTACGCCGCGCTCGCCGCCGCGGCCGGCCGCACCCCGGCCGACCTGGCACGCGCGGTCGCCGCCTGGCGGCAGGGCGGGTTCGAGGGCCTCGCCGTCCTGGAGGAACCCTGGGACCCGCCGGCCGGCCGCTTCGACCGCGCCCGCCCGCTCCTGCTCGCCGCCGACCTCCCGGCCTTCCGCCCCTGGCGCAACCGCCTCACCCACCCCCGCGGCCATGTCCAACTCCGGCTGGGCCGCGACGGGCTGTGGTACGCCTACGAATCCGATCCGGGCGCCGACGACTGGTGGCCCCGCGGCACCCCCGACCTCGACCCGGTCGGCGCGCTGACCGGCCTGGGCGCCTCACCCGAGGGCTGACACGCTTCACACAACCACCACACACAGTTCGCACAGTGGCTGCGAGGAGCGGCGACTCACGTGCCACTAAAATGCCGCGATGTCGCTCTGCGACACACCAACTGACCTAAAGCGAACGGGGGAGCGGCATGGCTACGGGGGGATGGGGTCCCGGCACGGGACAGCCCGGCGGCAACGGAACGGGCGGACAGGGCTGGGGCCCTCCGCCCGGAGCGCCGGCCAACAACCCCTACGTACCGCCACAGGCGCCGTACCCGCCGCAGAACCCCTACCCGCCGCAGAACCCGTACCCCTATGTGCCCCCGGCCCCCGTGCCCGGTCGCGCGCCGCGCCGCCGCAGCCGCCTGTGGTTCCTCTCCGCGCCCTACCTCGTCACCGCCATCCTCCGCTCCGCGCACCGCGTCGCGGTCCGCCTCTTCGTGCAGGAGGGCGACGGCCGGATCGAGGACCGCACCGTGGACCGCGTCCAGGTGACCCGCACGGTGCTCGGAGCTCTCGCCACGGTCGCCCTGTTCATGGCCTACGGCGCGGAGAAGGACGGCTGGGAGGACGCGGCGACCGGTGGCGTGGCCAACATGATCATCGCCCCGGTCCTGCTGATCGTCGGCGGCCCGCTGGTCATCCTCGCCTTCGTCTTCTACGCGCCCCAGCACCTGAGGCCCCATCTGCGCTCCAGGCTCCACGCCCCGTTGAAGGCGGTCGGCTGGTACCTGCTGACCGTGGGCGTCCTCGCGGGGACCCTCCTGGGAATCGGGCAGGCGTCCAAGAACGACCTGAGCGGGTGGCAGGGCTTCGTCGTGGGGCTCTCGGGGCTGGCCGTGCTGGCCTGGGGCATTCCCTTCTTCCTCCTGGCGTCGCTGTACTCCGCGCGCAGCGCGTTCAACACCGCCCACGTCCATCCGATGCTGCCGCCCGTGGTGACCGTGGCGCTGGTGTGGGTGCTCGCCGTCTTCAACGCGATCGACAGCGGCATGCCCCAGGGACCGCCGGCCGTGCAGTACTGCTCGCTGCTGGGCGGCCCGCTGTCGGTGACGGCCGTCTCGCTGTGGGAGATGCGAAGGATGCGGACCCGGTACGGGGTCACCGTCCGCGGCGCGGCCCCCGTCCCCGTCCTCCGGTGAAGGCCGTGTGAGCATTCGCCGGTGATGTCCGGGAGCCGGGTGTGAGGAGTGGGGGCCCAGGGGCCGGGGATCAGGGAACGGCGGTTAGCGTGGAGCGGTGAGTGAGACGCAGACCCCCGCCCTCCAGTACCGCCTCGACGGCCCGGACGACGCCCCGGTCCTCATCCTGGGCCCCTCGCTCGGCACCACGTGGCACAGGTTGTAGAGACCGTCCAGGGGCGTCTACGCCAGTCCAGCGCGGGCATGAAAACGCAGGTCAGGGCATCCTGGTCCGGCAGGGGCCGCCCAGTTGGTGATGGCTGTGTGATAGGTGGGTGATACGGCGAGGCCCCGCCGAGGACCATCCTGGTGGGACCTGTGCGCGGAGCCGTGACACGACGAAGCCGCACCGGAGAGCTCCGGTGCGGCTTCGTCGTGAGGGCGGCTGCGCTGTCGGGCGCGTGGGGTCGGTTCCTCATGCGGCCTGTCCGTGTGACGCTTTGGGGGGTGCGCCTACTTTGCGATTGCACTTGCCTATGCGCCTAAGAAGCCGGTTTCGTCAGGTGTTCCGTTGTGCTGAGCTGCGGATGGTGCAGTCGAGGACGAACGCTCGGACGTTCAGGTTCCTACTCTCGTTGAGCTGAGCGGCCTGGGCATCGTAGGTCTCCTTCAGGCCGGCAGGTGTCTGCCTTGCAGCTGGCCGCTTGCGTTCCTTCGCCGTCCACTGGTCGGTGGGGAAGAAGGCGATCAGGTAGATGCCGTTGCGAGTGCCCAGCGCGGCGAGGTAGTCGTCGGCGAGCTGGGTTTGCATGGCGGTTTTGATCTTGTCGTGCCAGTTGCCCTTTACTTCGATAGCGACCTGGGCCACGGACTCTTCCTGCCGCTGCGGTGAGGAGTGAGTCGCCGCAGCGGTGGGCGCCTGCAGGAGCAGGTCGATGCGGTCACCTGCTCCCTTGATGTTGCGGTACACCTGCACTTCGCGGTTGATGAGAATGCCGCCTTCGACGAGGTCTCGTCGTAAGGCGTAAGCGAGGTAGTCGGACACCAGGTTCTCGTCCTTGGGGAATCGCAGCCGTTGCTTTCCGCTCTGGCCGTTCGGCAGGGTTTCCAGCTCGGTTTCGTTCCACAGAATTGCCGCGGGGAGAGTCCCTTGGGTCAGGTCTTCCTGCATTTTGTTCAGGAGAGCGATGACGACGTCCATCAGATCCGTTCCGTTTCTGACAAGTCGTCGACGTGGGTCGTGGATCAGCTGACTGAGTTCGTCGGGGCTGGGGCGGACCCAGGAACCTTCCCTGTGCGCTTGCACGGCTTTCTGTGCCGCCGCTCGGATAATGCTGGTCTTGGGCCAATCGGCCGCCAACTCTCGTAGGAGACGGATGGCCTCACCGGTGCCCCGCGAGGCGAGGTGGTCGAGTACGACATCAATGTGCGTCTGCGCAGCAGTCGCACCCGGCGGGGACGAGCCAGCCGAGTCCGTCGAGGGGAAGCGGCCCAGGAGGATGCGGGCGATTTCGGCCAGTGCCGGTTCGGACAGTTTGAAGAGCCACGCCTGAGTGCTGTGAGAGCGGGAAAAGGCGCCGGAAACGGCTACGAGCGCGGTGCCGTCGGTACGAAGACGGTGCTCTGCTGTCGGCCAGATTTCTGTGGGTGTCTCCAACAGGAAGACACGCAGATAAGCGGCGTCCAGACGCTCGTCGCTTGCTGGGTTGGGCTCGCTCAGCGGCGCACCGAATCGGTCCCGTACTTGGTGGCAGACACGGGGGCTGCCTTGACGTAGAAGGATGGTGAGGACACGAGCGAGGACATCGTGGCCGCCAGGGCCGATGGCGGGAGCCTTTTCGTGAGCTTGCGCGGTGAGGTCAGTGAGTGTCTGCAGCAACCTGGTCTCCAGCTCCGGTGTCCAGATGTAGGAGGCCAGGTCGAGGACAGGCGAGGTCTCTTCCGCCTCGTACAAAGCCCGGACCAGCGTGTCGTAGGTGGTCTCGAGTTGCAGCGCGGCGTGGAGGAGGGCCATTTCCAGCAGCTGGCCGCGCGGGCCGACGTGGCGGGCCGCAGTGCTGGTGAGGGGGAAGGCCAGGAGTGTCGGTGCCCAGGCTTGCCATTGGCCTGAGGGCAGCGTGGCCAGTATCTCGCCGTCGTCGTTGAGGAGTGCTGTGAAGGCAAAGATTGCTGCCCATGGACGGGCGGGAAGGCTGTTGGTGCCGATCCAGCTGCTGTCGGTGGGCAGGCCGTTCGTGACGAACCTGCGTGCTACGGCCAGCAAGCGGTGTTCATAGCCGTCGGCGAGGATGACGGTACCGGGAAGAGACAGCAGATCGGTGAGCAACTCGGTGGCCGCGAACCTGCCTGTGTCCGGATCGCATTGCAGGTTCCAGCACAGGGACACGAAGCTGTCGTGGTCGCCCGACTCCGCCTGTGCGAGAAACTCGCGGGTGGTGGTGATGTACTCGTCGCGGCCCTGCCATGGCTCCGTTCGCGACTGACGTCTTGCCGCCTGGGCCCTGAGCTGGTCAGCGCGAGGGCCGTCGATGGGAATGGCCTCAAGGTCTTGAGCGAACACCTGTGACCAGACTCTGGTGCCTTGAGTGGACCATGCTGTGTCCTGCCCGGCGTCTGTCGTCCTGGCCATGGACCACACGTGCTGCAGCATGGGCCAGGCATGCGGCGCCTTTTGGTCGCTGAGGCTCTGTTCGAATTTTACGAGCCAGGCGAGATCTGTGGCGTCGAGCAGGCTGGTGCGCTGTTCTCGTTCAGGGCCGACGGATGTCTCAAAACGCGAGCGGACGGTCCGTGTGGAATGCGGGTCCCATCCCTCGGCCAGCTGGAAGGCATCCTCTGCGTCTTGGGCGACGTCGATGAGGTGTCGAGTGAGCGTGCGGCGCAGATGGCGAGCGTGCTGGTTGTCAGGGTCGTCCAACGGTGCGCACAGCGGCGCGGGAACGGACAACTGTGGGTACGTCTGCAGGTAGATACGCAGCCACACAGCCACAATGGGAACACGCGCCTCGGCTTCCGGCCCGCTCAGTGCGCGGTCGAGGAGGCCCTGGACCATGGCTGCTTCGTCGGACCAGCCGGCCCACAAGGAATTGGGATTCATGAGATGCGATCCGGCCCAGCCCAGAAATGGCGCGATCTGGTCCTCCGAGAGAGAAGCAGGCAGACGGCGGCAGAAAGAGGTGTAAAGGCTGGGATCGGTTCGTGGCGGCGTCAGGGCTGCGAGGAGTTCATCGAGGGTGAGCCAGGGCTGGCATGTCTGAAGGACAGCGCCGCGCAAGCCGTCGGCGGGATCGTGCTCGGGCTGTTGAGCTAGTTCGGCGAGGATGGGCCTGAGCAGTGGAGCAGCCTCTGTCTGGTCCAGCATGCCAGCACATTGGGCAGCCAGGCGGCGCAGGCGGTGAGGATGCTGGGCATCACAGGCAATGGAAGCTACTGCCTGCAAAAGCTCCCCGACCTCGTTCTCGGCGATCAGGTTGAGGATGAGTTCGAGTTCGTGTGTGATGTGGGGCGCGCGGTTCACGGCTTCGTGAAGAGCCTGCTCCAACTGGCGGGTAAGGCCGGGATGTCGCAGGGGCGTCATGCGCCACCAGGGCAGGCCGTCGCCAGTCGTGTCCTGTCGGGCTTGGCGCAGCAAGCCATCGACGATGAGTTCGGCGCAGTGCGGGTCCTCGATGTAAGAGCTGTAGGAGGCTATGGCCTGCGGGTCGACCTCGATCAGCCAAGGGCCGAGGTCTGGGCACAGGGAGATGAGCCAGGCAGCCAGTTCATGAAGGTCTGTGGGAATGCCAGGCTCGCCGACCTCCCCCCGGTGGACGAGAAGTCCCTGCAGTTGTTCGCGGGGGACTTGGTGGTCGGTGAGGTATTGAGCGGTGAGGTAGGAGGCGATGGAGGCGTGAGCAGGACCAGCGGCTGCAGGGCCGCGGTTGCTGAACAGCGAGCTGTTCAGGACCCCCTCAACGATGGGGCGCTCGATCGTGAACGTGTCACCGGGGGTGCCCTCTCGTGTGCCGAGGAAGGTGTCGATGGCCAGCAGAGCCTGGCCGGGCTCGGTTCGGCGCCTTGTGGTGATGCCCTCGGCGCCGGTGAGCACGCAGTAACAGGCGAGGCGGGCTGCGGTGGCGAACCTCTGGGACTGGCTTCCAGCAAGGTCGTCAGGGGCACGGTCATCTCCTTGGTGCATGACGGCATGCGGGAGGGCGAACGAGTAGAGGCTGGCGCGGCTGGCAGGCAGTGTGCTGTGTTCCAGAAACGTGTCGAGCAACAGGTCCAGAGTCAAAGGGGTACGCGCGAGGGCTTGTGCGCCGGCTTCGGTCACAGCTTCGAGAAAGAGCTTGGGATCCACGCCCTTGGTAGAGGCGGCTGCGACCAAGTCGCTTCGGCGGAGAGGTGCCAGTGTGTAGGTGCGGGCTTCGTCGATACCGAAGGCGGCGATCACTGCCTGGCTCAGGACGTCGGTGTAGGCCATGCTGCGGCAAGCGATCAGTACTTGTAGCCAACGGCAGTCATAGGTGGCGGCCAAGTCGGTGAACCAGCCGGCAATTTCTTTGCCGGTGGCCCGGCATTCATCAACGCCGTCCACGACGAGAAGGTGCCTATGCCCCGCCTCGGCATCGGATGAGCTGGCAGCGGGCGCATGTCCTGTGGGGCCAAGTCGGCTGAGTACCGAATCAGCCTTGCGAGTCAGGTCCTCCCAGGACCGGACCTGGCCGAGATCAACCCGCACTTGCGCATCCCAGCCCCTGCTCATCTGGGTCGCCTCGAGAACGGTATCCAGCGCCGATGACTTGCCAATGCCAGCTTCCCCAAGCAGTACCGCAGAAGCAGAACAGGCGTCGATCAGCGGCACAACCGAAGGTGGCTGGCGATACCAGCTCGATGTGTCAATGAGGAACCCATGGGAGTCGACCGGGAGGTCCTCTCCCACGGGGACGCAGAATCTGTCCAGTCGCATACGGCACCCCTTCGGCCAAGGACACCGAACTTACCGCCGCAGGGCTACGCCTGGCACTCCGTTCACCCCAACAACCCGCGCTTGACTCTGGCGGTCAGGACTCAACCCTCGGGGCTTGGAATGGCTCCAAGGGAGTGGCACCACATGGGAGAGGATGAGCCTCTGTGATGCTGTTGTCGGCTCCTTGCCTGCCTGTACAGGACCGACAGCCGCCTGAGCCGCCTGCACGCAGGAACGGGTTGCTGCTGCTCAGTGACGAGCTGTTCGCCGTGCTGGAGCAGGAGCTGCCCCAAGGGGGCCGGTGGCGCAGGGCTGGCCGGACCAGACCTGGACTCTGTCACGGATCAAGACCCTCATCGGGCGCCGGTTCCATGAGAGCTACACCGTGCAGAGTGTTGCCGCGCTGCTCAAACGGCACGGCTGGAGCTGCCAGGTGCCGGCCCGCCGGGCGGTTGGCTGTGTCGCTTCCCGTGGATGTCGTTTCAGCGTGAGTTCGGGAGTCACCTGGCGCGCAATCGCATGATCAATGTCGATGAGAAGCGATGTCACTGTGCCGCTGCTTCAGTGCTTGAACGGAAAATCCCCCGTTCTCGAACTCCGGGGCGAAATCTCGCAAGGCATCAGTCTGGTGTCCGGTCAGCGAGCCGCCGTTCGTAGTCCGTGAGAGTGACGGCTGCATGTTTCCTGGATGAACCGATCTGCCCAGGGCACGGTAGGAATCTCGAGGACCGAGCCGTCGGAGACCGTGCTGGTGCATCCCCCTGAAGGACCGCGGGCCCCTTGACGATGACAGAGACCTTCGGGCGGTTAGGCAGGTCAGGGGTGTGGCCCGCGGGTTCCTGGCTGCCGCCGCGCCGGAGGGCGAGGAGGCGGTGGACGCAGTGTTGTTGGTGGTTTCGGAGCCGTTCACCAACGCGGTGCGGCATGCCGGCGGGGTGACCGGGTTCCGGCTGGAGGCCGGGCCTGGAACGGTGACCGTGGCGGTCCACGATGCCAGCACCGTCCCTCCGCTGTCCCTGCCCTTGGATGCCACCAGGCCGGGTGGGCTCGGCTGGCTTCTGGTGCAGGAGCTGTTGGTGGACGTGCGGGTCAAGGTCCATGCCGTGGCAAGTCGGTGAGGGCCGTCGTTCCGTGTCCCACGGGTGTCAGGCTGCAGGGATGAAATGCATGGCCGGATGCTGACGTGAGCGTGTCTGCCGGGTGCCGCGCGCGTTGACCTGGTGACACGTCAATATGTGTACGTGTTGTGTCGGCAGCCCCGTCAGCTCTCCCGGCGATCATGGCAGGGGGCTGCACCTCTCCGGTTGAACCGGCCGGTGATGGGCGGCTGCGGACGTCATGGCATCGACCCCTCCGCAGCCGCCGTTCCTCACCGGTGAGGGATTCAGCTGGCTGCGGCGCGTTCGGCCTGTGCCTTGGTGTGGGTGAGCCGGTAGGACTCCGTGCCGGTCTGGATGATCGCGCCGTTTAGTCAGACGGTCGACGACGGCCGCGCAAGCCGCGGGTCGGTGAAGGTCTTCGTCCGACTCCCACGACTAGATCACCAGCTGTAACCGCGATGCATGCTCTCCAGAGCGGCGGCCAGGACGTGGGGATCGTGATGGCCCTTGTAGACCGCGGGCGGCTGCTTGTCGAGCTTGAGGAGCTCGGCCACCGCGGTCCAGGCGGTGCGGACCGAGTACTCGACGGTGAAGACGACGTCGTCGGGCACCTCGGCGAACTGACCGATGAAGGCGAGGTTGACCGATCCCTTGGGCACGACGTGTGGCCTGTCGTCGCGGCGGCGGGCCAGGAACTGGCTGGTGATGTAGGGCATGAGGCAGGGCACGACGGTGGAGGTCTCCAGGACACGGGCTGCTGTCGGCGCGTCGAAGGGCAGGTGGTGCAGGACCTCTTCGAGGATCTCCCGGCCGGAGCACATCGTCATCGGCTTGGGTGTGTGGTTGCCCGCTCGGCCGGGGAATAGGCCGTAGCCCCACCACACCGCGACGTCCTCCGGCTGGTCGCGGTAGACGGGCTGACGGTTGGCGACGATGGTGAGCAGCCAGTTGGAGTCGGTGAATGTCATCAGGCCGCCCCGGCCGGTCTCGCGGCCGCTGAACTCCTCCAGCGCTTTGAGGAAGGCAGGATCCTTGGTGGTGACGGTGAACGACTCCCAGCGGGACTCCTTGACGTGCTTGTCGAAGGCGTCCGGGTTGCCGAAGTCGTCGCGTCCCCGTGCCAGCCGGTGCCAGAGCAACCAGGCGTCCGAGCTGTGGGGAGGCGGGGGCGGTGCGGCGGTGTGCGAGCCGAGGCTGGAGGCGTCGGTCATGGAGCCGTTGGTCACCAGAACCAGGTCTTCGGGGGCTACCTCGATCTGCTCGTCACGGCCGCTACGGGACAGGTAGATGCGCTCAACCCTCGTACTCCTGCGTCCCGGTGCGAGTGCGAGGTCGGTGACGTGGCAGCCGGTGTGGATGGCGACGCCCCGTTCGTGGAGCCAGGCGGTCAGGGGGCGCACGATGGAGTCGTGTTGGTTGTAGCGGGTGCGGTAGATGCCTGACATGGAGGCGAATTCGGGGAAGAGGTGGATGAAGCGCCTGAGGTATCGGCGGAACTCGATCGCGCTGTGCCAGGGCTGGAAGGCGAACGTGGTGCACCACATGAACCAGAAGTTCGTGGTGAAGAAGTGCTCGCCGAAGCAGTCGGTGATGCGCTTTCCGTCCAGGTGTCCCTCGGTGTCAGCCAGGCATCGGACCAGGTCCAGTCGGTCGCGTTCGGAGAATCCCATCGAGCGGGCGTCGACGATCTTCCCGTCGCCGTCGACGAGGCGTGCGATGTCGTCCCAGGAGAAGTCCTCGTGTCCGGCCAGGATCTCCTGCGTCACCGACACCGAGGGGTCGTCGAGGGTGGGAATGCCGGACAGCAGGTCGTACGTGCAACGGTACTCGGCCTCGAACATCCGCCCGCCGCGCATGGTGTAGCCGGCGTCGGCGGTGCCGCCCGCGTCCAGGCTGCCGCCGATGTTCCGCTGCTCCTCGAAGAGGTGGATGTCCGCTCCGTCGAATCCGCCGTCGCGGATGAGGAACGTGGCCGCGGCGAGCGCCGCGATACCGCTGCCCACCAGATAAGCCTTCGCCATCACACAACTCCTCGTTATCGCCCGTCGATCGGGAACCGCACAACACCAGCGTTTCCTGCGCCTGCGAGCGCTGTCAGTGGGCCGTTGGTCACCCGTCTGGTCCGAACGGCCCGGGATGTGGGCTCCCATGCACAGGCGCGCGGAAGCACAGATGCCCGGTCGGTGGACCGTCACCGACCGGGCTGTACTCACCGCGGGCTCACGCCGGGTAAGAGTTCGCCGCGCTGCCGCTGTCTTCAGTAGGGCGTGGCTCAGCCGCCCCGCCGCGCCACGGCGGTGCCGGTGCGTGGTGGCCGTGGTGCCCGGTGTGGATCGCCTTGTCGGTCTGGCGGCGCAGCCGGTCTTGGAGCTGGTCGACGACCTCTCGGCCGGTGGCTTCTTCGGCGAGCACGACCACTTCACGCCGCCCGACGTGCAGGGTGGCCGTCGCCGACCAGGGGCGGTCTGCGTGGTGGGCGGCTGCTCTCGTGATCCGCACCTCACCGGTGACGGGAGGCAGTCCCGGCCGGTCCACGACGGCGTCGATCTTCGTGCGGGCGTAGGCCAGGGTGTCCTCGTCCACCTCTCCGTCCGAGCGCAGCAGCACGATGGCAGTGGTGGCCTGGGTGTCCTTGCTGGTCATGTCGGTTCCTCTCCTGGAAGTGCGGTGGGATGTCCGACCTCGTTCAGGCCGCCGGGCCGGGCAGCCACAGGTCGGGGCCGAAGACCTCGTAGCGGATGCGCTGTGCCGGAACCCCGGCGCGCAGCAGCTGTCCGCGGACGTCGCGCATGAACGGGAGCGGGCCGCACAGGAATACCGTGGCGCCGTCGGGCAGTTCGATGCCGTCGAGGTTCATCAGGCCCTCGCGGGCGCCAGGTTCCTCCGAACCGGGGTGCTCGTACCAGAAGATCGCGCGAGCGCCCGGCAGTTGCTCGACTAGTTCGCCCGTCTCGGTGCGCAGGGCGTGGTCGGTGGGGGAGCGGTCGGCGTGCAGGACCAGCGCCGGGCGGGTCGAACCGAGGGCCGTGAGGTGGGCCAGGATGCTGGTCATGGGGGTGCCGCCGATGCCCGCGGAGACCAGTACGACCGGAGTGGTGGCGTCGGCCGGGTCGTCGAGGAAGACGTCGCCGAAGGGAGCGGAGAGCGTCAGTTCGTCGCCCTCGTGGACCTGGTCGTGCAGCAGGTTGGAGACCTCGCCGTCCGGCCCGTCGGCCGTGCCGGCGACCCGCTTTACGGTGATGCGCCGCAGATCCCCGCCCGGGTCTGAGGACAGGCTGTACTGCCGCAGTTGGCGGACCCCGTCGGCCATCAGGACCCGCACGCTCACGTACTGGCCTGCCCGCGCCCGCGGCGCCGGTTCGCCGTCGGAGGGGCGGAGGACGAAGGACACCACGTCCGGTGTCTCGGTGCGGCGCTCGACGACCGTCCACTGCCGCCAGACCTGGCCGGGCTGGACGCCCGCGTCCTGGTACAGGCGGGCCTCACGGCCGATCAGGGCGCCGGCCATCAGCCAGTAGACCTCGTCCCAGGCGGCCGCGACCTCCGGGGTGACCGCGTCGCCGAGTACCTCCGCTATCGCGCCGAACAGGTACTTGTGCACGATGGTGTACTGGTCGTCGGTGACGCCGACCGCGGCGTGTTTGTGCGCGATGCGGTCCAGCAGGGTGTCCGGGCGGGTGTCCGGGTCGTCGAGGAGCGTGGTCGCGAACCCGGCGATCGAGCCGGCCAGTGCGCGGCGCTGGGCCCCGCTGGCCTGGTTGCCGCGGTTGAACATCCCGTCGAGTAGTTCCGGCCGGTCGCGGAACATCGCGCCGTAGAAGCGTGTCGTGATCTCGTCGAGCGCTCCGGCCACGGCGGGCAGGGTGGCACGGACGACGTCGGCGGATTCTGCGGACAGCATGAAGCCTCCCGGGCAAGGGATGAGGTGGGAAGGACAGCCGCATCGCATCGGGCGGCATCTTCTGTGTAGCAGGCACCTGGCTGCGTTTCGGCGCTGTTTCACGGCGCTGGGCGAAGAGGGGCCGAACGGCCCCATTGATTCAGGAACATCGGCCCCACAACCCGCCCCGCCGCAGGGCCGCACGGCACCGGGTCGACCTCCTGTCGGCCCTGTCCGCTGCGTCCTGGGCGAGCGCCGACAGCGGCGACATCGTCAGGCACCCTGCAAGCGTCGTGCTGTGGACGACGGATCCCCGGGCGGCTTACTGATCGCGGGACCACTCCCTGTATGCGGTCACGGCTGTCGGCAGGGTGGGGAAGATCCGCTCGCTGCCGACGGTGTCCGCCAGGCCGTACGCTGTCAGGTCGTCCAGCAGGTCCTGCTTGACCCGGGCGAGGGCGAAGACGATGCCGCGGTGGGCGAGTTCGCGGCGGAGTTCGTCGACCGCGTCCAGGGCGGTGATGTCGACCTCCACATTGGCCTCGGTGTTGAGGACGAACCAGCGGACCGGTTGGGTCTGTGCGTCGAGTGCGGCCAGGGCCCGGTGGCGGAAGTCCTCCGCGTTGGCGAAGAAGAGCGGGGAGTCGTAGCGGTAGACGAGTAGGCCGGGGATGGTGCGGGCCTGCGGGTAGTCGTCGACGTCGTGCATGCCGGCCACGCCGGGCACCAGGCCCTCGATGGCGTCGTGCGGGCGGGCCACCCGAGTGAGCAGTTCGGCCACGGACAGACCGACGGCGACCAGCACGCCGTACAGGATGTCCAGGGCGAGCACCCCGGCCAGGCAGCCGAGCGCCAGTAGCAGTTCCCGGCGGCGGAAGGACGCCAGCCGTCGGAAGCCCGCCAGGTCGATCATGCGGACGGCCGCGTACACGACGAGCGCGCCGAGGACCGCCGTGGGCGTGCGGGTCAGCAGAGGGCTCAGGAAGAGCAGGACCGACAGGACGGCCGCGCCGGCCACCAGCGAGTACGCCTGACTGCGCCCCCCGGCTGAGGAGGCCAGCGCGGTACGGCTGGCACTGCTGCTGACCGGGAAGCCGTGCACCAGGCCCGCGCCGAGGTTGGCGGCGCCCAGCGCGAGGAACTCCTGGTTGGGGTCGAGCCCGGAGCTCCCGTCGTCGCGCTTGGTGAAGGCCCGTGCGGTGAGGATGAAGTCCGTGTAGCCGACCAGGAGGACGCCCAAGGCGGGGAGCACCAGGTGCGGCAGTTCGGCCAGGTCCGGCAGAGCCACGGTGGGCAGGCCCGAGGGGACGTCGCCGATCACCTTGATGCCATATTCGCCGTCGAGGTCGAAGACGGACACGGCCGCCGTGCCGAACACCACGGCGAGCAGGGGACCGGGGACGGCGCGGAAGAAGTGGGCCACTGTGAAGAGGACCCCGAGCGCCGCGACGGCGAACAACACCGTGGCCAGGTGGAGCCGCGACAAATGCCCTGCGAACGACCACAGTTGGGAGAAGAAGGCTGAGCCTGTCGTCCGGACACCGGTCAGTTTGGGAAGCTGGTCCACGATCATGATCAGTGCCACGCCCGCCAGATACCCGATCAGCACCGGCCGGGACAGCAGGTCAGCGATGAAGCCGAGCCGCGCCGCCCATGCCAGCACGCACAACAAGCCGACCGCGATCGCGAGGGTGGCTGCCAGGGTTGCGTATCGGGCCGGATCTCCGACGGGGAGTGGCCCGACCACAGTCGCCGTCATCAGTGCGGTCGTCGACTCCGGGCCGACCGAGAGCAGGCGGGAGGAGCCCAGCAGGGTGTACAGGGCGAACGCAGGCAGGATCGCCCACAGTCCGGCGACCGGCGGCAGGCCGGCCACCCCCGCGTACGCCATCACCTGGGGTACGAGATACGCGGCCACTGTCACCCCGGCCAGGACGTCACCCCCCAGCCACGAGCGCCGATAGCCGAACAGGGCACCGAGCCCGGGCACCAGGCGGCGCCACCCTGGAGTACGGCCGACCGAGCTCTGGGACATGATCCTCCTTGAGCCGAAGGACCTCATGATCCTCCGGGACCCTGGTCGGCCGCGAGATGCCGAACGGCCCGCGGGTGCCGTTGCTCCCAGGTGTTCTCGGACGCGGTTCGGCTCCGAGTGCACGACTCTCGGCGGATCGGGTTGGTGACCCTCGGTCTGCTCGACACCGGCCTCGCCTTGCTCGCACGTACCGCTCTGTCGCGGCCGGCGGGCGCGGGCACTGCGATGGCGCGGACACCTCGGCCGATGGGGCCTGTCGGCCCCAGACCGGGGACCTGCGGGCTCTGCACCGAGTCTCTCCTCGTCGCCACTCTGGATTCAGAACCCCGATCAGGAGGTGGACAACATGTCCCGCAACGTCACCGTGGGCCTCGACGGCTCGACCGAGAGCCGTGCCGCTGCCGAGTGGGCGGCGCGCGAGGCGAAGCTGCGCGGCCTGCCGCTGCGGCTGGTGCACGTCTGGGAGCCCGTCCCGGAGCCCATGGCGCAGGCCCCGCTCCTGAGCGCCGAGACGCAAGTGCACTGGAGCGAGCGGATTCCGCGCGAGACTGCCGAGGGCCTCCGCCTGCGCCACCCCGGCGTGCATGTGGAGATGGAGCAGATTTCCGGCAGGCCGGCGGATGCGTTGGCCGAGGCGGCGAAGGACGCTGAGCTGCTCGTCCTCGGCTCGCGCGGGCTGAGCGGGATCGGGGGATTCCTCGTCGGGTCCGTCGGCACGGCAGTGATCGCGCACACGGAGACCCCTGTCATTCTGGTGCGGGCCGGGGAGCAGGCCGCCGACGAGCACGAGGCGGATCCGGCGGGCATCCCGTCCGCCGCCACCGCGTACCGGCCCGTGGTCCTCGGCCTTGACACCGGCCACCCCGACGACACGGTGATCGCTTTCGCCTTCGAGGAGGCCGCCCGTCGAAACACCGCGCTGAGGGTCGTGCACGGCTGGAACCTTCCGCCCTACTTCGCCTACGGCCTCCCCGCCGACCCCGAGCTCAACGCCGAACTGGGCCGGCAGGAGGCTGCCGCGCTGGCTGGGGTGCTGCGCCCCTGGCGGCAGAAGTACCCGGAGATCGAGGTCGTCGAGGTGTCCCGCTGCGGCAGCCCCGCCAACCACGTCATCGACGCCTCCCGCGCGGCCTCGCTGGTCATTGTCGGTCGTCGGACGCGCCGCAGCCCGATCGGCGCTCACATCGGCCCTGTGACGCACGCGGTACTGCACCATGCCACCGCCCCCGTCGCCGTCGTCGCGCACGACTGAGCGCATTCTCTGAAGGAGTGGAGATCATGAACACAGCGGTGGAACGAGCCCTCGGTGGGCCCTTGGTCGTGGGCGTGGACGGTTCCGAGCCGAGCTTGCGTGCCGTCGACTGGGCGGCCGACGAGGCCGTGCTGCGCGGGGTGCCGTTGCGGGTGGTGTACGCCTGCCTGTGGGAACGGTACGAGGGTGCCGCGCTCGCCCGGGACATCGGGAAGCCGACCGCTCTGCCGTTGGCCCAGGATGTCGCCGGCGCCGCTGCTCAGCGGGCACGTGCCCGGCACCCCGACCTGAAGGTGACTGCCGACGTGGTGTTCGAGGAGCCGGAGTACGCCCTGGTGCGCGAGGGGCGGAACGCCTCCGCGCTGGTCGTGGGCACCCGCGGCCGCAGCGGCATCGCCGAGATGCTGCTCGGCTCCGTCAGCCTGGCCGTCGCCGCCCACGCCGACTGCCCGGTGATCGTGCTGCGCGGCAGCCACGACAACCAGGCGACGCCCCCGGTACGTGGCCGCGTCGTCGTGGGCGTCGGCGAGGACGTGAAGGAGTCGGCGGCCGTGCGCTTCGCCGTCGAGGAGGCACGGCGACGCGGGGTGCCCTTGGAGGCCGCGCGGGCCTGGCGATGCCCCGCGCACGAGACCACCGACCACCCACTCATGGCCGGTGAACCCGCCCGCCTGCACGAGGAGCGGGCGGTCGAGGAACTGGGAGCGGCGTTGCAGAATGTCCCGGCGGACATCGATGTGCGCCGGCGCACCGTCGAGGGCCATGCCCGCCGGGTGCTCGTGGACGCCTCGCACGAGGCCGACCTGCTGGTCGTCGGCGCTCGGCGCAGCGAGGGGCGCTTCGGGCTTCAGCTCGGTCGGGTCGCCCATGCGGTGCTGCACCACTCCGCCTGCCCGGTCGCCGTCGTACCGCACCGGGCGTACGACGCCTGACCGGTGCCTCAGAGGCTCGCCGCGTGATCGGGGACGTAGGTCTGCAGATCGCGCGGCGGGCGCTGGTAGCCGGTCGACGGCGGCCGCTCCGGCAGCTCCAGCACCGGCGGCGGCACCTCCTGGTAGGGCACGGAGTCCAGCAGGTGGGCGATCATGTTCAGCCGCGCCCGGCGCTTGTCGTCGCTCTCGACGACGAACCAGGGAGCCTCCGGGATGTCGGTGTGCACCAGCATCTCGTCCTTGGCCCGGGAATACGCCTCCCAGCGGGTGATGGACTCCAGGTCCATCGGGGACAGCTTCCAGCGCCGCGTCGGATCCTCCATCCGGCGCCGGAAGCGCTCCTGCTGCTCCGTGTCGCTCACCGAGAACCAGTACTTGCGCAGCAAAATCCCGTCCTCCAGCAGCATCCGCTCGAAGATCGGGCACTGGCGCAGGAAGAGCTGATGCTCCTCCTCGGTGCAAAAGCCCATCACGTGCTCGACTCCGGCCCGGTTGTACCAGGACCGGTCGAACAGCACGATCTCCCCCGCCGCCGGCAAATGCTCGACGTACCGCTGGAAGTACCACTGCGTGCGCTGGCGCTCGGTCGGCTTGGGCAGGGCCACGATCCGGGCGACGCGGGGGTTGAGATGTTCCGCGACCCGTTTGATGGTGCCGCCCTTGCCCGCCGCGTCCCGGCCCTCGAAGACGACGACCAGCCGGGTGCCCTCCGCACGCACCCACTCCTGCAGCTTGACCAGCTCCGTCTGCAGGCGCAGCAGTTCCCGTTCGTATGCCGCGCGCGGCACCTTCGCCGCCTTCTTGCTGGCCATGCCGCCTCCATCGCCCGATGGGTTCCGTCGATGACTTCAACGTAGTCACTGGTGCCCCGGTCGAAGACGGGACAGCACCGTACTGACCGGCGGGGAGCGGCGCACCCTGAACGTGCACCGTCAGGCATGCCTCCCGGCGCCTGCCGGGGACGACCGGCGAAATCTTGGGCCTACCGGCCCTCACATCGCCCCCGGACAGCCCATGGGACCACCCCCCGATCCGCCGGATGCTCGAAATGACAAGAGGCTTGGAGGAGTCCCGCGATGACGCACGACGTGACCGACCGACCCCCCGCCCACGCCCTGCTCGCTGACGGCACCACTGTGTGCATCCGTCCCGTGAGGCCGAGCGACCACGATCAGTTGGAGGGGCTGTACGAGGAGATGTCCCCAGAGAACCTGCGCCTGAGGTTCTTCGCCGCGAGCCGCCGGTCCGCCGGTCTGGCCGCCGACCGGGCCTGTGCTCCGGCCCGCACCGGCTACCGGGCGCTGCTGGCCGAGACGCAGGGCCAGGTGATCGGCCTCGCCGAGTACGACACAGGGGACGAGAAGGACGCGGCCGAAGTGTCCATCGCTGTCGCCGACGGGCTGCACCACCGGGGCGTGGGGACCCTGCTCGTCGAGCACCTCGTCTCGGCCGCCCGCGCGGAGGGCATCACGACCTTCACGGCCGACGCGCTCAGTGAGAACCACGAGGTGTTGAAGCTCTTCGCCGACCTCGGTCTACGCACGGACCGCCGCTTCGAGGGCCCGGAGGTGCGCTGCACCATCGTCCTCGACCAGAGCGACAGCTACCTCACGGCGGTCGAGGAACGCGGCCGGGCCGCCGATGTCGCCAGCCTGGAGCCGCTGCTGCGGCCGAAGGTGGTCGCCGTCATAGGCGCCGGGCGCAAGCCGGGTTCGGTGGGCCGGGCGATCCTGCACCAGCTGCACTCGGGCGGTTACACCGGGCGCCTGTTCGCGGTGAACTCCGCCGCGCACGCGATTCTCGGCGTGCCGTCCTACTCGTCGGTCAGCGCCCTGCCCAGGACGCCTGACCTCGCGGTGCTCGCCGTACCTGCCGCCGCGATCCCGGAGACAGCCGAGGAGTGCGGCAAGGCGGGCGTACGCGCCCTCCTCGTCGTCACCGCAGGCATTCACGCCGACCAGGCCCAAGCCCTGCTGGCGTCCTGCCGTTCGTACGGCATGCGCCTCGTCGGACCCAACTGCCTCGGCATCGCCAACACCGACCCGCAACTGAGCCTGGACGCCACGTTCGCTGCCGGACATCCGCGCCCCGGCACCGCGGGCGTCGCTGTGCAGTCCGGCGGCGTCGGCATCGCCCTGCTCGACGGGCTGTCCCGGCTCGGTATCGGCGTCTCTTCCTTCGCCTCTCTCGGCGACAAGTACGACGTCAGCGGCAACGACATGCTTCAGTGGTGGGAGAACGACGGCCGCACCGACCTCGCCCTGCTGCACCTGGAGTCGTTCGGCAGTCCACGGGCGTTCTCCCGCACCGCCCGGCGCGTGACCCGCCGTATGCCCGTACTGACCGTCGACGCCGGGCGCACCGACGCGGGCCGGCGCGCTGCCGCCTCGCACACAGCGGCCGCCGCCACCCGCACGATGACCCGCGGCGCGCTCTTCACCCAGGCCGGCATCACCGCAACCCGGTCGATCGGCGAACTCCTTGAGACCGCCGCGCTGTTGCACTCGCAGCCACTGCCGCCAGGCAGCAGGGTGGCGATCGTCACCAACGCGGGCGGGGCCGGTGTCCTCGCGGCCGACGCCTGCGCCGAAGCCGGGCTGTCGCTCCCGGCGCCCACACCGGAACTCATCGACGACCTGCTCGCCGTCCTGCCGGACGGGGCTGCCGTGGGCAACCCGGTCGACGCCACCGCCGCCGTCACGGAGGAACAGCTCACGGACTGCGTGGACCGGATCATGCGGTACGGCGGCGTCGACGCCGTCCTCGTGGCCCTGGTGCCCACGGCGGTCGCCGCGGCGACCGGCGACGACCTCGTCCGGGCCCTCACCCTCACCCACTCTCGGCTGCGCTCGAGCGGGGGGACCCCCATCCCCGGCCGGAGGGCGAAGCCGATCGTCGTGGTACGGCTCGAACAGGGCCTGCCCGTAGAGCTGTTGCCCGCTGCAGAGGGCGGCACCGTCCCGTCGTACGCCGAACCCCAGGCGGCGGCACGGGCGTTGGCGCACGCCGCCCACCGCGCGGCCTGGCTCGCCCGTCCCGCCGGGACCGTCCCCGACCCCGACGGCGTCGAGGCGGAACGAGCCCGCACCATCGTCGAGACCTACCTCGCCGCACACCCCGACGGCGGCTGGCTGGACCCGCGTACCTGCGCCGACCTGCTGGCCTGCTACGGCATCCCGCAGATCCCCTGGGCCTGGGCCGAGACGGAGGACGACGCCGTCTTGGCCGCCGACCGGCTGCGCGGCAGCGATGGCCGGGTGGTAATGAAGGCCCACTGGCCCGGGCTGGTGCACAAAAGCCAGCAGCACGCCGTCCACCTCGACCTGCGCGGCGATTCCGCAATTCGGGCCGCCTTCCGAGACCTGGAAGCCCGCTTCGCCGGACTGATGACCGGTGTCGTGCTGCAGCCGCTCGCCATCCGCGGTACCGAGCTGTTCGCGGGCGTCGTCCAGGACCAGGTCTTCGGCCCGCTCGTTCTGTTCGGGCTCGGCGGTACGGCCACAGAGGTCCTGGCCGACCACGCGGCCCGTCTCGCCCCGCTCACTGACCACGACGTGCACGACCTGATCACCTCCCCGCGCTGCGCCCCGCTTCTGTTCGGCGCGCACGGCGACGGACCCGTCGACCTCGAGGAGCTGGAGCAGCTGCTGCTGCGGCTGTCCCGAATGGCGGCGGATTTGCCGCAGCTCGCCGAGACCGACTTCAACCCGGTCCTCGCGACGCCGGGCGGCGTCACCGTGCTGGACGCGCGGATCCGCCTGGTGCCGTGCAGGCCCCAGGACCCCTATCTGCGCCGGCTCCGCTGAGGAGGGAACGGACATGAAGCACAACAAGGTCGGCTCCGTGATGACCACGGACGTCGTCCGCGCCACCTACGGCACCCCGTTCAAGGAGGTCGCCAGGCTGCTCGCGGCCCACCGGATCAGCGGGCTGCCGGTGGTCGACGAGGACGAAAAGGTCATCGGCGTCATCTCCGAAACGGACCTGGTGGCACGCCAGGCGGCCACTCCCGAAGCGTACGAACCGCGCCGTCGCTTCGCGTTCCTCCACGGGCTGACGCGCGGTGCCCGACGGCAGGCGGCGAAGGTGCACGCCCGCACCGCCGGCCGGCTGATGATCGAGCCGCCCGTCACCGCGCACGCCGACGACACCATCGTCGAGGCCGCCCGCACCATGGCCCAGCACCAGGTGGAACGTCTGCCGGTGCTCGACGAGACGGACCGGCTGGTCGGCATTGTCACCCGCCGCGACCTGCTCCAGGTATTCCTGCGGCCCGATGGGGAACTCCGCAATGAGGTGATCGAGGACGTACTGGTGCGCACCCTGTGGCTGCCGCCCCGCAGCATCGACGTGTCCGTGGTGGAAGGCGTCGCCACCCTCACAGGCCACATGGAACGCAAGAGCGAGACGGAGATCGCCCTGTCGATGACCCGGCGGATCGGCGGCGTGGTCGGCGTGGTCGACAGGCTTACCTACCGACTGGACGACGCGCACCTGCGCCCCCAGGAGCAGGCGCTGCACGGCGTGGCCGACGACTGGCTGCGCCGAGTATGAGAGGAGGCGTACCGCCATGATCGGCACCGTGTTGGTCACGTACGGAACCACGAACGGATCGACGGCGCAGATCGCCGAGGCCATCGCCGACGTCCTGCGCAAGTACGGGCTGAAGGTCGAGTCCCTTCCGGCCCAGTCCGTGACGAGTGTGGCGTCGTATGACGCAGTGGTCGTGGGTGGCGGACTGTACGCCGGACGCTGGCAGAAGCACGCCCGCCGGTTCCTCCGTCGGCACCGAGACGACTTGGCCGAACGCCCACTGTGGCTGTTCAGCAGCGGCCCGCTCGACGCCTCGGCCTCGGAGCGGGACATCCCGCCCGCACCCGGCGTGAAGAAGGCAATGGTCGAGCTCGACGCCAGGGAGCACGTCACCTTCGGAGGCTGCCTGGAGGAAGGCGCGAAGGGATGGGTCGCTCGGATGATCCTCCGCGACGGAAAGGGCGGAGACTTCCGAGACTTCACCGCGATCGAGACGTGGGCGGCACATGTCGCCGACGAGCTGACGCACAGATGAGGGCGGGCCGGAGTGCTCCGCTCCGTCCAGACCCCGGTGTCCGGCACCGGGGTCGCCGCGTGGCCGCGCCTACGACAGCACCACGGCTACGGGGCACGTGGCCTCTTGCAACAGGGACCGATCATGTACCCCGCTCGGCAGTCTCCGCCTTGCTCCTGGAGTCGGCGCTGACCGGTGTGCGCGACCTGAGCACCGGCATGAAGTACGAACCACGTGCGGGCGAGAGTGCGCTGGACCGACGGTGACGGAACCGTCCGCATCGACAACGCGAGCGTGAAGGTCGGCATCGTGGTGTAGGTGGACGGACGGACACGAGCAGCTGGTGTCCGCACCGATCGGCCCGGCGGAGGCGGCGGCGCGCGTGGGGCTGACTGACACCAGGGCGGCCTTGGCGGGCGGTCTGGTGATCCTCGCGGGCGGACACGCGGTCCGTCTGCGGATGGAGCCCCGGGCCACCGACCTTTGGGGCGAGGAGTGGGACCGGGGCGGGCCGCAGTGGGGCGCAAGACCAGCTGAGGGCCGGCCGCAGGCGCGCGTCACGTTTGCCTGCGGTCCGCCTCGCGTGCTGGCTCGGGTTGATCCTCCCGAGGTTCGGCGGACAGTGGGGCGCACTCAGTCGAAAGTGGGCGGGTTGGGCCATTGCGGAGCCAGTAAGTGACACCTGAGCGTGGATGTGGCCGGGACGCGGTGAGATTGCCCGATTCACCGTAAGCAGTCAGCCGGTTGGGGTCGATATGGGCGACATGATCACAGCAGCGGCCCTCGACGGAGCCACCGCGCGCACGCACAACCACTGTGCCGTACGGCCTCGTGAGGACGAGTCGCCCCGTATCGAGGACCGGTTCCGTGGGCTGTTGGAAGCGGCTCCGGACGCCATGGTGATCGTCGATGACGCCGGGACGGTCAGACTCGTCAACGCGCAGACGGAGACGCTCTTCGGGTATCGGCGCGAAGACCTCCTCGGCCGTCCGGTGGAGATGCTCATCCCCGGCCGGTTCCGCGCCCAGCACGGCGTCCACCGCGATGGATATGTCGGCACCCGGCAGGTGCGGCCGATGGGCGCAGGGCTGGAGCTGCACGGGCTGCGCAGGGACGGCAGCGAGTTCCCCGTCGAGATCAGCCTCAGCCCCCTGGAGACCGCCGATGGCCTTCTGGTCTCCGCCGCCGTACGCGACGTCAGCGAACGCAAGGCCGCCGAGGAAAAATTCCGGGGGCTGCTGGAGGCGGCCCCGGACGCCATGGTGATCGTCGACGACGCCGGCACCATCAAACTCGTCAACGCCCAGACCGAGACCCTCTTCGGCTACCGGCGCGAAGAACTGCTCGGTCACCCGATCGAGTTGCTCATCCCGCACCGATTCCACGCCCACCACACCCGGCACCGGGCCCGCTATGCCACCAACCAGCAGGTGCGGCCGATGGGCGCCGGGCTCGAACTCCACGGGCTGCGCAGGGACGGCAGCGAGTTCCCCGTCGAGATCAGCCTCAGCCCCCTGGAGACCGCCGACGGCCTCCTCGTCTCCGCCGCCGTACGGGACGTCAGCGAACGCAAGGCCGCCGAGGCCCGCATCAACGAACTCGCCGCGCTCGTCGAGTCCTCCCAGGACGCGATCCTCGCCAAGACCCTCGACGGCCGCATCACCTACTGGAACGCCGCCGCCCAGCGGCTGTACGGCTACACGTCCGAGGAGGCCATGGGCCAGCACGTGTCGATCCTGGCGCCACCGGACCGCAAGGACGAGATCACCCTGCTCGTGGAACGGCTCCGGGAGGGCGAGAAGATCGAGCACTTCGAAACCCTACGGCTCACCAGTACCGGTGGGATGCTCGACGTCGACGTCACCCTGTGGCCCACTCGCGACCCCGGCGGCTCGGTCATCGGCGCCTGCGCCATCGTGCGCGACGTCAGTGACCGCAAGAGAGCCGAAGCCGAACTGACCGTCCTGTACCAGCAGCAGAAGCACATCGCCCTCACCCTTCAGCGCAGCCTCATGGGCACCCCGCCCGCCATTCCCGGCCTGGCCGCCGCCAGCCGGTACCTGCCCGCCACCCAGGGCGCCGGCGTGGGCGGCGACTGGTTCGACCTCATCCCGCTGGGGGCCGGCCGGGTCGGGGTCCTGATCGGCGACGTCATGGGCCGCGGTCTGGAAGCGGCCTCCGTCATGGGCCAGTTGCGCTCCGCCGCCCACGCCCTGGCCAAGACCGGCATGCAGCCCCGCCAGCTCATGCAGGCCCTGGACGCGGTCGTCGCCGACCTCGACGTCCCCGACCAACTGGTCACCTGCTGCTACCTGGTCATCGCACCGGACGCCGGATCCGTCACCACCTGCTCGGCCGGCCATCTGCCCACCCTCGTCGCCAGCCCCGGCGACCACGTCCGCCGACTCTCCGCGCCCGTCAACGCTCCGCTCGGTGTCGGCGACATCCTCTACCAGCAGTCCTCCGCGGTGGTCCCGCCCGGTGCCACCCTCGTGCTGTACACCGATGGCATGGTCGAAACCCCCGGCAGCGACATCGAATGCCAGATCGACAAGCTGACCAAGGCCCTCGGTGACGCCTTCACCTCCGGCGCCGGCCTGGAGACCGCCGCCGACCACGTACTGGCCACACTGCTGCCCGATGCCGAGGGGCACGACGACGACGTCACACTGCTGCTGGCCCAGCTCCCCGCCGCCCCGCTGGCCACCGCCACCGCGGAACTGCCGGCCACGGCCTCCGCGGTATCCGAGGGCCGCTCCTTCCTGGTCGAGGCGTTCACCTCCTGGGACTGCGCGCACAGGGCAGACGACGCCAGGCTCTTGGTCTCCGAGGTGCTCACCAACGCCGTCCAGCACGCAGAGGGTCCCCTTCTCCTTCACCTGCGCCGTACCGTCACCGAACTCGCCGTCGAAGTCAACGACCTGAGCCCGCACCTGCCCCAGCCGCGGCTGGCCGCCGAGGACGAGGAGTCCGGGCGGGGGCTCATCCTCGTCGACGCCCTCGCCGACAGCTGGGGCGTCCGCCCCACCGACCAGGGAAAGACCACCTGGTTCACCCTCCGGCTGTGAGTGATGGCACTCCTGGCCCACTCGAATCGGAGGACGCAGTCCTGCCTGTTCACTGCCCGGTCATCGAGGCGACTCCCCGTTCATGATGCGCCGCCCCACACATCCTGCCCAAATGGCCGGCAGGGCCTGGTAAGCCAGGAACTCGCACACGGGCTTCGGGAGATCGGTGGCGAACGACATCGCGGCGGCAAGAGTGTCCCTTATCTTCAGCGTCCCCGCTGCCACTTCGATGGCGAGATCGATGACCGTTCCAGCAGGAAGCTCGACATCAGCATCACTTCCCGCCAAAGGGCCTGCCCCAACGTGGAGTTGACTTCACCGAGACCGCTTGGTCTTCGAACACGGAAAGGGAAGCTGCGCCACCGCCCAGTCGCACGCAGTCCGTACCGCGCACTGGCCCCCAGCCCCCGAGCCTGGAGAGACGACCGAACTCTCAGGGAAACCGGAGCCCGCATCCCGCGACGGGTCTGCGGCTCCGATCCCTCGCCCTCCGGCCCAATGGGGCGAACTCCCCTACGTCCCAACGACCGTGAGGACGATCCCGCGCGAGGTCTCGCGCCATGGGAAGAGGCGAGCCCTCGCGCAGACGGCCGCCGCCATCACCGACGACAGGGCGGCGGCCGCCACACCCGAACGTTCCCAGGTGCCAACTACCGACCTCCGCAACCGGTGCACGGCACACGCGGGCAACGCCCACATGCCCCTCACGCCCCGGGCATGAAACTGCGCAGACACGAATCCGCAGCCGTCAACCCGAAAGGGAAGTGCCCGCGCGGGCCGGCCGCACGGGCACGCAGCCGGTGGCCTCCCGCAAACGACCGACCGCAGCCTCGGCAGCACCGACTCCGCCGTGACCTCCCCGACAGGGCATCCCGGCGCGGCAGCCACAGCTTCGGGAAGCTGCCACCTGTCGCCCCGCCGTCCCGGCGGAGCCCGACACTCCGCCCGCCTGCATCCTCATCCCACCCACCCCGACCGGTCGAGCCGTTCAGCCCGGAACACGGGCCGAACGGCCCTGCACTGTTGCCAGTTCACGCAACTACACCCGCTCGGGTTCGGCTGGTCTCTCTCGCCGTGGCTCTGGTTGTCTCTGGAGGTGATCCCCTGAGGCTGGCCACTCGCGGTGGGTCATGACGGCGACGCGTTCTCGCCCTCGCTGTGGCCTGAATGGGCAGCGGCCGACTCGGAGGAACCGCCGTGCTCGGCGAGGTCGAAGTCCACGTTGACGACACCCTCGACGGCCCGGACCAGACGTGCGGCCACAGGCACCAGGGATGTGTCCCGGATGCGGCCGCTGAGCGTCACGACTCCGTCCCCCACCGTCACGCGTACGGCTGACGCCGGCGCGGGGAAGAGGTACGACACCACCTCCCGGCGTACCTCCTCCGCGATCTCCTCGTCGTCGCGCAGGAACACCTTGAGCAGGTCGGCGCGGCTGACGATGCCCTGCAGCATGCCCAGTTCGTCGACGACCGGCAGCCGCTTGACCTTGGCGCGCGCCAAGGCCCGCGCGGCCTGCGCGAGCGTTGCGTCGGCGTGGACCGTGAGGGCCGGAGAGGTCATCAGTTCCCCGGCGGTGACCGCGCCGGCCTTGGCGAGGTCGGACAGGCGTCGCAGCTGGGTGTACCGGTCGGGGTCGCTGTCCCGGAACTCCTCCTTGGGCAGCAGGTCAGCCTCGGACACGACTCCGACGACGCGGCCCTCGCCCTCCAGGACGGGCAGGGCGCTGACCTTCCAGTCGTGCATCATCCGCACGATCTCCTTGAACGAGGCACCACGGCCGATGGCGGCGACGGTGTGGGTCATCACGTCGCTGACGATGTGCGGGGTGCCGTGCATGATGCCTCCTTGGCGACGGTCGCTTCCACTCGGCGCGATCACAGGAGGCTGCCGCTGCCGTAGGGGGCATACAGGTCCAGCAGCCGGGTGCGGGCCGAGCGCAGGCGGTGGGCGAGGACGCAGCCCACCCACTGGGCGACGCTCGCGCCGAGCGCGGGGTCGTCCTGGCACATCGACCGGATCGTGGTGGCGTCGAACTCGTAGGCGCGCACCGGGCTGGTCGCCTCGGCGCCCAGGTGCCAGCTGTGCGGGGCGAACAGCCAGGACCAGCCGATGAGTTGGTTGTGGTCGAGGGCCTCGATGACGGCCGCGCGGCGGCCTGGCACGTGCATGTCGAGAGCGACGGTGCCGGTACGGATTATCCAGAACCTATCCGCCTTGCCGCCTTCCTCGAAGAGGCGGGTGCCCTGCGGGAACGACACCTCCCGGGCGAAGCGCATCAGCCGATGGCGGTGCTCGGCCGGCAGTGCCTGGAGCATGCCGGCCGTGGCGGGAGCGTTCATGACGTGCCTCCAGTCAGGGCGTACGAACCTGCCACGTCCAGCGTGCTCCCGTGCCCCGTGCCGGGCGATGGGCCACCCGGCCCCATGGCCGGGCCACCCGGCACCACGTCCGGGTCCTTCGGCACCCTGTGCTTGAACGGTCCCGGATGTTCGATGAAGACGAGCGACGACTCGGCAGAAGGAGGTGTGCATTGTGGGTACGTCACTTACCTCGGAGTTCTGGAGGCTGTTCGCGGTTCTCCTGGTGATCTCCACCGCGGTCACTTTTGTGCTCAGCGCCGCGCTCGACGCGCTGGCGCTGCGGGCACAGCGGCGCCGCATCCGTCGCCGGTCGGCCGTCGTGCGGGCGACCGAGGCACCCCGCCGATCTGATCGGACCCCGGTCCATCGCTGAACCCGGATGCCTTTAGCTGCCCTTCCAGGTCAACGGCAGGACGCCGACTGGACACCATCAAGGCCGTACTTGTGGCCCCCATGGAGGAACTCAAGCCATGCGCATCGTCATCGCTCTCGGCGGCAACGCCCTGCTGCGGCGGGGCGAACGCCCCGACGCGGCCGTGCAGCAGGCGAACATCGACCGGGTGACCACCGCCGTCGCCGCTCTCGCTCTCGAACACGAGATCGTCCTCACCCACGGCAACGAGCCGCAGATCGGCCTGCTCGCCATGGAGAGCGCGGCCGACCCGGTCTTGACCACCCCCTATCCGCTGGACCTACTGGGAGCCCAGACCGAGGGCCTGATCGGCTCGCTGCTGGTCCGGGCCCTGCACGACACGCTGCCCGGCCACAAGATCGCCGCACTCGTGACCCATACCCTGGTACGGGCCGACGACCCGGCCTTCGCACGACCCGCAAAGCGCGTCGGCCCCGTGTATCCCCGGGACGTCGCCCGCACCCTTGCACGAAGGCGCGGCTGGCACATCGCCAAGGACGCCACCGGGTGGCGCCAAGTCGTCGCCTCACCCATGCCCGAGGGCATCGTCGAGACCGAGACCATCCACGACCTGCTCACCTGCGGAGCGCTCGTCATCTGCGCCGGCGGCGGAGGCGTGCCCGTCACCGCCGACAAGGACACCGGCGCGCTGAACGGAGCGGACGCGGTCGTCGACAAGGACTTCACCGCCGCCCTGCTCGCCGAGGAACTCAAGGCCGACTTCCTGCTCATCCTCACGGACGTTCCATGCGTCTACACCGGCTACGGCACCCATGACCCGCGGCCCGTCCTCGACGCCACCCCCGACGACCTGCGCCGCGCAGGCTTCCCCGCCGACTCCATGGGCCCCAAGACGGAGGCAGCCGCCCGGTTCGTCGAACGCACCGGGGGACTGGCCGCCATCGGTTCCCTCGACGCGGCGTACGAGATCGTTCACGGGAGGTCGGGGACCCTGGTGCGCCCCGATCTGGCTGTCGGCTGAAATGCGGCCGGAACGAGTTGGACCGACCGTGGGAGAGGGGCAACCAGGTCCGGCGCGCCGGCCCGGGCGGGCGACGGCGTCGTCGTTGCGCACCCAGGTCGGCCGTGGCCCCCATAGGTTCAACCCGCCCCAAGACATCCTGCACGGCGCATCGGGCCGGCGGACGACGCACCGGATGCCTGGCCCGTTGGTTGATGCGCTGCTGGTCGAGCCGCCACCGTGCGACGGGTTGCCTGGACCGACTGCCATCAGGCGTCTGCGCTCCGGCGCCGTAGATCATCCTGCGAACGCCACCGCGGCCGCGGTGGCCAGGAAGCCGGCTTCGACGGCCGCTTCCGTCGGAGTCGGCGGCTCAGCGGTGATCTCACCCATGCCGTCCGTCCGGACCGCGATTTCGGACCCGGCCTTTCGACCGGTGCCCACCAAGGTCTTGCTGGTGTGGACGAAGCCATCGGGGTCCGCCCAGCGAACCCCGCGCCGCGATCCTGTCGCTCGTGCCCCCAGCCTTGCTGCGAGGGACCTCGGTGAGGAGCACCCCGCGCACGGAATACCGCTCGGCACGATGCCGCGCAAACACCTCATCGGCGGCGTGAGCCGTCACGGGGCCGGCGGTCGTACCGCCCACGGCGATGACCGCCCACACGGCCGGCACGATCCAGGCATCGATGATGTCGACGCGCCGTCGCAGCGGGTTGGTCCGCCACCGCCACAGCCGCTGAGGTCGGTCGGGGTTCAACCCACCGTCGTGTTGCGCCTGTTCGCCCTTGTCCCAAGGTGGGAAGGGGCGGCGTCGCGGGTCTGGGGCCCGCGACGCAACCCACTTGGTGCCGGTGTGGCCCGTCCGGACCCCGACGGCGGGACCATCGGCCCCTCACAGGGCGGTGGCCGGGGGACCCACGCTCGGAGGACGGCACAACCTGTCGCGCGCCGACACGTGAGGAGGGCGTCATGCACACCACATCCCCGTTCCTGGATGCCGCAACGGTGGAGACCTCCGTGGCGGCCGCGGTCGCCGCACCGTCGATCCATAACACCCAGCCGTGGCGCTTCGGCCTGGATCCCGAGACCCTCACGTTCCAGGTGCGCGCCGCCCCTGAACGCGGCTTGCGGCGCGCCGACCCGGCAGGGCGTGCCCTGCATCTTTCGGTGGGAGCGTCGGTTCTCAACCTCAGGGTGGCGATGGCCCACTTCGGGTGGTCACCGGTCAGGCGCCTACTGCCCGCGCCGGAGGACCCGGGCCTGCTCGCCGTGCTCCGCCTGGCAGGACGCGACACCCGGTCCGCGACCGGCCATCGGGCCCACCTCTACGAGGCGATCTGGCGCAGGCACAGCAGCCGCCTGCCGTTCGCGGGCCGGCCGCTGCCCTCGTACCTGCGCACCGAACTCGGTGAAGCCGCCCGGGTGGAGGGCGCGCGCCTCTGGTTCCCCGACGCTGCCGGGACGGCGCGTCTGCTTCGCCTGACCGCGGAGGCCGAGCGCCGCAACCGGGTCGACACCGACCGTGCCACGGAGGGCAGCCGCTGGGTGCATCGAGACCTTGATCCGATTGCCGACGTCGGCCTGCCGCGGGCGGTGCTCGGCCCTCAGGACACGCGCGAACTCCTTCCCATGCGGGACTTCACCGCGCAGCAGCACACCGAGCGACTGGTCGCCCGGCCGTTCGAGGCAGCTCCGCACATAGCTGTGCTGATCACCGAACACGACAGTCGCGCCGACTGGCTGCGGGCGGGGCAGGCTCTGCAGCACATGTGGCTCCTCGCCACGGCCCACGGCCTGCGCGCCTCCCTCCTGCACCAGGCACTGGAGTGGCCGGACCTGCGAAGGTCCATGAGCCCGGTTCCCGGTCCGGCCGGGCACGCGCAGATGCTCATCCGATTCGGATACGGCCCGGAGGGCCCCGCGAGCCCGCGGCGCGCCCCGCGCACCGTGGTCGACGACGTGCTGGCGAGTCGATAGCCCATCCGCCCTTCACCGTGTGGAGGCAGGCGCGGCGACGGCCTCCACACGGTGAAGGGCCAGGTCCGTGCTCAGGCTGGTGTGCAGCTCGAAGATGGCAGGCCCAGACCGGCGCAGTCGATGAAGGCCGTCGAGTGCAGGTCCAGCACCAGATCGGGGTGCGGGCCGGCGGTCAGGGGCGTCCAGCCGGGCCGCGAGGGGCGGCGCGGTGAAGATGTCGAGCTCGCCGCGCAGCTCCACGACGCTTGTTTCGCCGACGGTGCGTTCCGTGTGATGAGACGCGGACCCTGGGTCGATATCGGACATGGTCCGAGACAACAGGGAGGGGCGAGGCACGGGTGGGGCCGATGGACCCTACTGCCGGGTTTTGTGGGATATGCCGGGCTGCTGGCGGTGCGATCCGGTCGGCTGGCCCGAGTGGCACCCACACGCCCAGGAGAGGCCGGGCGGGCCCATCGAGCGCGGCGTGACCCGGGCCGTTCTCCGGCATGGCCGGGACCGATGGCCCCTCACCTCCGGGCCGCATCCGGCTCAGGATGGAATGACGCAGATCCGCTGTTACCAGGCGAAAGACGGGCTGGCTGATGCACCCCAACGACGGTTTCCACGAACTCGGGCGGCAGGAGTGCCTGCGGCGGCTGGCCAAGGTGCCCGTCGGCCGCATCGTCTACACGCGCCAGGCCCTGCCCGCCGTGCTGCCGGTGAACTTCAGCCTGGACAGTGGCGGAGCGGTGGTGTTGCGCACTTCCGCTGCCTCGGAGCTGGTCCGCGCGATCGACGGCGCGGTGGTCGCCTTCGAGGCTGATGACGTCGACGCGGTCCGGCACTCCGGCTGGAGCGTCGTGGTCACCGGCGCAGCGATGGTGGTGACCGACCCCGCCGAGATCGAACGCCTGGCCCGCACCGGGCCGGTCTCCTGGGTGCCCTCGCCGCAGGAGGTCTTCGTCCGCATCGAGCCCGAACTGGTCACCGGCCGTGAGCTCGTCGGCGGACACACTCTGTACGGGGTGGACCTCACCGTCTGAACGTTCTTTCCTTTTCTTCTCATCCGTCCGGGTCCGGGACCGGCTGGCCCGACGGCGCTTGGGCCGTACGGGGTGTCCATGGGCTCTGTCGGCCCCTGTCCCGGAGGGGCCTTGGACGACGAGCATCCTGCGTGGAGCAGCCGCGGGATCGAAGCTCAGTCCCGACGGCGAGCTTGCCCACGGTCCTCGGTCCCACGAGGACTGCATACCCCGCGCACGAAGAGAAGGGAACAAGACGATGACTCTCCGTCATGTAGCTGTCGGTGTGGACGGTTCACTGGTCGCCGTACGAGCGCTGGACTGGGCCGCCGAGCAAGCGGCGCACCGTGGCACCGCGTTGCGCATCGTGTTCGCCGTGGGCGACCGCGACGAGGCGGGACCGGTTCTGGCATCGGCCGCCGCACGGGTTCACGAGCGTCATCCCGGCCTGTCGGTGGACACTCGGGCCGTGGAGGACGGCGCCGTGCGGGCGCTGGCGCGGGAGAGCGAGAGCGCCGTCCTCACCGTCGTGGGCACCCGTGGGTTCGGCGGAGTCACCGGCCTGCTGGCCGGCTCGGTGAGTCTGCGGCTGGCCGCGCACACGCACGGTCCGCTGCTCGTCGTCCGCGGAGACCACCCCTGCGACAACGGACGCGAAGCGCTGCTCGGCCTGGAGAGCAACGCCGACGCGGACGCAGCCGCCTACGCCTTCCAGGAAGCCGAACGGCGCGGGACTCGGTTGCGCGTTCTGCACTGCGCAACCCACCGGCACACCACACCCGAACTGCCCTCGCTGGTACCCGCGACGAGCCCGGGCCAGCAGCGCCAGGCCCGCAACGACCAGGCGGAGGAAGCCGTCGCGCGGTTCAGCATCGCCCGACTGAAGGAGGAGTACCCCAAGGTCGACGTCGAGAGCCGCACGGTCCGCACCGGTCCGGCCCACGCCCTGCTGGCGGCCACTCGCGAGGCCGGCGTCGTGATCATCGGCGCGCACCGCCGCATCGGTCGGCTCGGTCCGGTTGCACACGTCTTGTTGCACCACTCCCACTGCCCGGTGGTGCTGGTGCCGGCGGCGACCTGATGGCGAGCACGGTGGTCAGTGATGGCCCGGTCGGCCCTGGCGGGCCCCGGCCCGGTGGGCGGAGAGTGGAGAGGTGCGGACCGTTGCGCACCGTCTGACCGACGCACCGACCCGGAAGGGAAGCTCACATGCCAGCCGACACGCAGCAGGCGCCCGGCGTACTCACGGACGAGGAGCTCAGCGCCCTGGATGCCCACTGGCGCGCCGCGAACTACCTGGCCGTCGGCCAGATCTACCTCATGGCCAACCCCCTGCTGACCGAACCGCTGCGCCCCGAGCACGTCAAGCCGCGTCTCCTCGGCCACTGGGGCACCTCTCCCGGCCTCAACCTGGTCCACACCCACCTCAATCGCGTCATCAAGAATCGCGAGCTGGACGCCCTGTGCATCTGGGGCCCCGGCCACGGCGGGCCCGCCGTCCTCGCCAACGCCTGGCTGGAAGGCTCGTACACCGAGACCTACCCGGACATCACCCGGGACGCCGACGGCATGGCCCGGCTGTTCAAGCAGTTCTCCTTTCCCGGCGGCGTGCCCAGCCATGTCGCCCCGGAGACCCCGGGCTCCGTCCACGAGGGCGGTGAACTCGGGTACGCCCTCTCGCACGCCTACGGCGCCGCCCTGGACAACCCCGGCCTGGTGGTCACGTGCGTGATCGGCGACGGCGAGGCCGAGACCGGTCCGCTGGCCGCGTCCTGGCATTCCAACAAGTTCCTCGACCCCGTCCACGACGGCGCCGTCCTGCCGATCCTCCACCTCAACGGCTACAAGATCGCGAACCCGACGGTGCTCGCCCGTCTCCCCGAGTCCGAACTCGACGAACTGCTCCGGGGCTACGGTCACGACCCGCTCCATGTCACCGGCGACGACCCGGCGGCCGTCCACCAGGCGATGGCCGAGGCCATGGACACCGCGCTGGACCGCATCGCCGCCCTCCAACGCGCCGCACGCGAGGACGGAGCAACCGAACGCCCCCGCTGGCCGGTGATCGTGCTGCGCACCCCCAAGGGCTGGACCGGCCCGGCGGAGGTCGACGGACTGCCGGTGGAAGGCACCTGGCGCGCCCATCAAGTTCCCCTCGCCGCCGTCCGCGACAACCCCGACCACCTGCGTCAGTTGGAGGACTGGCTACGCTCCTACCGCCCCGAGGAACTGTTCGACGAGCACGGCCGCCCACGCCCGGACGTCCTGGCCTGCGTCCCGGACGGCGCCCGAAGGCTCGGCGCGACCCCGCACGCCAACGGCGGACTCCTACTGCGCGAACTGCCCCTGCCCCCGCTGGAGCGGTACGCCGTCCCCGTCGACAAACCCGGCGCCACCCTGCACGAGCCCACCCGCGTCCTCGGCGACTTGCTGGAAGACGTCATGCGGAACACAGCCGACCGGCGCGACTTCCGCCTGGTCGGCCCGGACGAGACCGCCTCCAACCGCCTTCAGGCGGTGTACGCGGCCACCGGTAAGGCGTGGCAGGCCGGCACCCTCGAGGTGGACGAACACCTCGACCGGCACGGCCGGGTGATGGAGATTCTCTCCGAACACACCTGCCAGGGCTGGCTGGAGGGATACCTGCTCACCGGTCGGCACGGGCTGTTCTCCTGCTACGAGGCGTTCGTGCACATCGTCGACTCGATGGTCAACCAGCACATCAAGTGGCTGCGCACCACCCGCCGGCTGCCCTGGCGCGCGCCCATCGCCTCCCTCAACTATCTGCTCACCTCGCACGTGTGGCGCCAGGACCACAACGGCTTCTCCCACCAGGACCCCGGCTTCGTCGACCACGTCCTCAACAAGAGCCCGGAGGTCGTACGCGTCTACCTTCCGCCGGACACCAACACCCTCCTGTCGGTGGCGGACCATGTGCTGCGCAGCCGCGACTACGTCAACGTCGTCGTGGCCGGCAAACAGCCCTGCTTCGACTGGCTCACGATGGAGCAGGCCAAGGTCCACTGCGCGCGCGGCGCCGGGATCTGGGACTGGGCGGGCACGGAGAACAGCGGCGAGCCCGACGCCGTCCTGGCCTGCGCCGGTGACGTGCCCACCCAGGAGGTCCTGGCCGCCGCCCAGCTGCTGCGCCGGCACCTGCCCGAGCTGGCCGTCCGGGTGGTGAACGTCGTCGACATCGCACGCCTGATGCCGCGCGAGGAACACCCGCACGGCATGAGCGACTTCGAGTACGACGGGCTGTTCACCCCCGACAAGCCGGTCATCTTCGCCTACCACGGCTACCCGTGGCTGATCCACCGCCTCGCCTACCGCCGCACCGGCCACAAAAACCTGCACGTGCGCGGCTACAAGGAGATCGGGACCACGACCACGCCGTTCGACATGGTCGTCCGCAACGACATGGACCGCTACCGACTGGTCATGGACGTCATCGACCGCGTGCCCGGGCTCGCGGTGCGCGCCGCGCCCGTACGCCAACGGATGGAGGACGCCCGCCTGCGCCACCACGACTGGATCCGCATCCACGGCACCGACCTGCCGGAGGTCGCCGACTGGGCCTGGGACGGCTGACGGTTGCCAACGGGGGCCCAGACGGGGGACGTTCGGCCCTGTGTCCGGGCCCTGCAGCCCCTCGGATGGGCGTCGTCGACGCGGGACATTGAAGGTGCGACGAGAGTCGTCCACCACATTCCGCGCGTCGTACCCCCTCGAAAGGGATGAGCATCATGGCAGTGCACGGCCACCCCCACCGGTACCGCGGATTCCGCTTCCCGTCCCTGGTCAGGGCCGGGACGGCTCCGGCCTCCGCCGAGACGACGACCGCCGCCGCGACGGCGACCCGTGCGTACGTGTTCGCAGGGCTCCGTCTCCTGACCGGCTTCGTCTTCCTGTGGGCTTTCCTGGACAAGACATTCGGCTTCGGTTACGCGACCGGCTCCGGCAGGGGCTGGATCGACGGCGGTTCGCCGACCAAGGGCTTCCTCGGCGGTGTCGCTGTCGGCCCGATGGAGTCCACGTTCCACGACTGGGCCGGGGCCGCTTGGGCGGACTGGCTGTTCATGCTGGGCCTGCTCGGCATCGGCCTCGCCCTGATCGCGGGCATCGGCCTGCGGCTCGCGGCGGTCGCGGGCACCGCCATGATGGCGCTGATGTGGATCGCCGAGTGGCCGCCGGCCAAGCACCTCTCCGACGGCTCGGCGAGCATGTCGACCAACCCGTTCGCCGACTACCACCTCATCTACGCCATCGTCCTGATCGCCCTGGCGGTCGCGGGCGCCGGCACCACCTGGGGCCTGGGCAAGGCGTGGGCGCGGCTGCCGTTGGTCAGCCGCAACCGTTGGCTGCTCTGAGAGCCGGCGCGTTCGTCGGACCGGGGCACCTCCGCTCGTAGGAGGAGGTGCCCCGGTTGCTCGTGTTCCTGCGAGGCAGCCCACGGGCGCGCCCTTGGTCCAGGCGATGAGAAGCGGGGCCTTGCCTGACCGGGACCTACGGCCCGGCGAGAGAGGGACGGGTGGCGCGCCTCAAGTACGCCAAGAGGCCCTCCCCGGCGGCATCGCGAGCGACGAGCATCAAAAGCGGAAGAAGTTCTACGGGCAGAGTGAGGGAGAGACCGGCGATGACGGCAACGGTGACAGCTGGAGCCCGGGCGGCGACCGAGGCGTGGCGAGGCTTCGCCGGTACGTGCTGGCGGGACCAGGTCGACGTGCGTGACTTCATCCAGGCGAACTACACGCCCTACGAAGGAGATTCGACGTTTCTGGCCGGGCCGACCGGACGCACGCTCGCCGTCTGGGGCAAGGTCGCTCGCCTGTTCCCCGAGGAGCGGCGCCGGGGCATCCTCGACGTCGACCCGGGCACCCCGTCCACCATCACCTCGCACCGGCCGGGCTTCATCGACCGCGACCGCGAGTTGATCGTCGGCCTGCAGACCGACGCCCCCTTGCGGCGGGCCATCATGCCGAACGGCGGTCTGCGGATGGTGGAGAACGGGCTGAAGGCGTACGGCTACCAGGCCGACCCCTTCGTCACGCGGGTCTTCGGCACCTACCGCAAGACCCACAACGACGGCGTGTTCGACGCCTACACCTCCGAGATGCGTGCCGCCCGCAAGGCGGGGATCATCACCGGCCTGCCGGACGCCTACGGTCGAGGCCGGATCATCGGCGACTACCGTCGCGTCGCACTGTACGGAACGGGCCGCCTGATCGACGCGAAGCGGGCTGAGCGGGCCCTTCTCGACGGGAGGCCGTCCAGCCCCGACGTCATCCGCGACCGCGAGGAACTGGCGGAGCAGATCCGGGCGTTGGGCGAACTGACCCAGATGGCGGCCTCGTACCACTGCGACGTCTCCCGGCCCGCCGCCACCGCCCACGAGGCCGTCCAGTGGCTCTACCTCGGCTTCCTGGCCGCGGTGAAGGAGCAGAACGGCGCTGCGATGTCGCTGGGCCGCACCTCCACCTTCCTGGACGTCTACCTCCAGCGTGACCTGGACGAGGGCACCATCGACGAGACCCGCGCCCAGGAGCTGATCGACGACTTCGTGATCAAGCTGCGGATCGTACGGTTCCTGCGCACCCCCGAGTACGACGCCCTCTTCTCCGGCGACCCGACCTGGGTGACGGAGTCCATCGGCGGCATCGGCACCGACGGCCGGCCGCTGGTCACCCGCACCTCCTTCCGTTTCCTGCAGACCCTGTACAACCTGGGCCCGGCCCCCGAGCCCAACCTGACCGTCCTGTGGTCGCCGCGGCTGCCCGAGGGCTTCAAGCAGTTCTGCGCCCAGGTCTCCATCGACACCAGCGCCATCCAGTACGAGTCCGACGACCTCATGCGGCCGCGCACCGGAGACGACACCGCGATCGCCTGCTGTGTCTCCGCCATGGCGGTCGGCAAGCAGATGCAGTTCTTCGGAGCCCGCGTCAACCTGGCCAAGGCCCTGCTGTACGCGATCAACGGCGGCCGGGACGAGATGACCGGCGAGCAGATCGCGTCGCGGATGACCGCGCTGACGGGGGAGTACCTGAACTACGAGGAGCTGTCGGCGGCATACGACCGCATGCTCGACTGGCTCGCGGCCACGTACGTCAACGCCCTGAACGTCATCCACTACATGCACGACAAGTACGCTTACGAGCGCATCGAGATGGCCCTGCACGACTACCCCGTGCACCGCTTCATGGCGTGCGGCATCGCCGGCCTGTCGGTGGCGGCAGACAGCCTCTCGGCCGTCAAGCACGCCCGCGTGAAGGTCATCCGGGACGCCACCGGGCTGGCCGTCGACTACGAGGTCGAGGGCGAATTCCCGGCGTACGGCAACAACGACGACCGCGCGGACGCCCTCGCAGCCGACCTGGTCCAGTCGTTCATGGCCAAGGTGCGCCGCCACCCCACGTACCGCAACGCCGAGCACACCCAGTCCGTACTGACCATCACCTCGAACGTCGTCTACGGCAAGCACACCGGCAACACCCCCGACGGCCGCCGCGCCGGCGCCCCGTTCGCGCCCGGCGCCAACCCGATGAACGGTCGCGACCGCCACGGCGTGGCCGCCTCCGCCCTCTCGGTCGCCAAGCTGCCCTACGAGCAGGCCCGCGACGGCATCTCGCTCACGACGACGATCACCCCCGAGGGCCTCGGCCACGACCCGGCCGAGCGCGCCGCGCACCTGGCCGGCATTCTCGACGCGTACACGGCCTCCGGCGGCTTCCACATGAACGTCAACGTGTTGGACCGGGCCACGCTGGAAGACGCCATGGAACACCCGGAGAAGTACCCGGAACTGACGGTGCGGGTCTCCGGATACGCCGTCAACTTCGTCCGCCTGACCCGCGAGCAGCAGCTCGACGTGATCAGCCGCACCTTCCACGGATCGCTGTGAACACCACGGCCGAGCCGGTGACGGGCCGCATCCACTCCTGGGACCTGTCCACGGGAGTGGACGGTCCCGGGACCCGGTTCGTCCTCTTCGTCAGCGGCTGCCCGCTGCGCTGCCTGTACTGCGCCAACCCGGACACCTGGCACATGCGCGACGGCAAGCAGACCACCGTCGACGAGGTGATGGCCGAGATCGAGAAGTACCGGGCCTTCATCACCACCGCCGGCGGGGGAGTGACGCTCACGGGCGGCGAGGCGCTGCTGCAGCCGGCCTTCACGGCCGCGGTCTTCCGCCGCTGCAAAGAACTCGGCGTGCACACCACGCTCGACACCTCCGGCTTCCTCGGCGCCCGCGCGACCGACGAGCTGCTCGCCGACACCGACCTGGTCCTGCTGGACATCAAGTCCTTCGACGTCCGCACCTACCGGAACATGACCGGCGGCGACCTCTCCCCGACCCTCAACTTCGCCACCCGCCTGGACCGCCTCGGCGTCCCGGTGTGGATCCGCTACGTCCTCGTGCCCGGCTGGACCGACGACCCGGCTGCCATCGACGGCCTCGGCGCGTTCCTCGCCGGGCTGGGCAACGTCGACCGGGTGGACGTCCTGCCCTTCCACAAGCTCGGCGCCCACAAGTACGACGCGCTGGGGATTCCCTTCCCGCTACGCGACACACCCGCGCCGGACCCGGACCTGACCGAGCGAGTGCGCGAGCAGTTCCGGGAGCACGGGCTGCGGGCGCTGTGACTGCGGTGCCTCGCACGGCGTGGGCGAGGCACCGCAGGCTTGAGATGCAGGCACCCCGCCTGCCCCGGGCGGGTCACGCCGGTTCGAGACCTGCCTGGGAGGGGTAGCCCGCATCCACTGACCGTTGGAGGAGGGAGCGGGATGACGGACGCAGGTGCGCTCAGGCAGGCTTGTGCGCAACTCGTCGCGAGCAAAGCGCAGTTGGACGACTGGCTGGCAGAAGGTGACGCGCGAGGTGAGCGCCGATCGCTCGTCGGCGACGGCTATTCCGCTTGGCGAAGGTGGCAGGCGCGTCAGCCGTCGCCTTATGTGAGCCCTGGTCACTTTCACGACAGTCCGTGGCGCAAGGTGCCGGAGCCCTGTCACTTCCTGGCCACGGCACTCCCCGGAGCCGACTTCCAGGCCGTTCGATTCGATCGGGCCCATGCCGGCCCGGACAAGCGCCCACGGACCGAGGTCGACTCCTCACTCGTCGTGGGTGGCTTGTGGCGCAGACCGTTCGAGCGTGACCTGCGGGGGGATCCCCGGGCTGTCTTGGCCGCGATCAACGCGAGTGGCGGGGCACAGTACGCTCGCGCGGGGGCTTTGCCACTCTACGCGGCCGTCGAGGGCAAGAACCGGGTGAGCCTCGCCCAGCGTGAGGGTCTACCGGTTACCGCCGAGGTGGCCACGGCTGCGTTTCCCGAAGCAGGGTGTCTGCGTCTCCACCGGGTCCACGACGAGGACACCGTCGCTGTCGCCGTGTCGCAAGTGGACGGCGGCGAACCGCAATTCCTGCCTCTCCCACAGGAGTCCACCGCCGTGTTGGCCGCCTACGGCGTCTTGTGGCACCGAAGCGTCATGGGGGCCTGGGAAAGGCAGCAAGCCGCACTTGACGCGGTCAGGGAGCGCCTTGTCGGGCGGACCTTGATGCCCTGAGACGGCAGGCCGGGCTTCCTTTCCCTGGTGGGCGCTTGCGTGCCCACCAGGGAAGGCTATTCGCCAGGTGTACCGACGGAGCCGTAGTAGGCCGCTCGCATCAGCTCCTGCATGTCGTCGAGCATGGGCATCCGCGGGTTGGCCGGGGCGCACTGGTCCTCGTAGGCGTTCATGGCCTGCTGGGGCAGGGCGTCGAGGAAGGAGCGCTCGTCGACGCCGAGGGACCGGAACGACGGCTCGATGCCGACGGCTTGGCGCAGGCGCTCAACGGCCCGGGCGAGTGACTCCACGCCGGCCTGCGGGGTGGCGGCGGGCAGACCGAGGGCGCGGGCGATGTCCTGGAAGCGCTCGGGAGCCCGGTAGCTCTCGTACTTGGGCCAGCCGGTGAGCTTGGTCGGGACGGTGCCGTTGTAGCGGATGACGTGCGGCAGCAGGACCGCGTTGGTGCGGCCGTGCGCGATGTGGAAGGTGGCGCCGAGCGTGTGGGACATGGCGTGGACGATGCCGAGGAAGGCGTTGCCGAAGGCCATGCCCGCGATAGTGCCGGCGTTGTGCATCTTCTCCCGGGCCTGAGCCGAGCCCTCGCGGTCGTTCACCGCCGCTTCGAGGTGGTCGAAGATGAGCCGGATCGCGTGCAGCGCCAGCCCGTCGGTGAAGTCGTTGGCGTAGACGGACACGTACGCCTCGATGGCGTGAGTGAGCGCGTCGAAGCCGCTGTCGGCGGCCAGCGCCGGGGGCAGGGCGGTGGTGAGGAGGGGGTCGATGATGGCCACGCTGGGGGTGAGCGCGTAGTCGGCCAGCGGGTACTTCTTGCCCGTAACCGGGTCGGAGATGACGGCGAAGGGCGTGACCTCGGCGCCGGTACCGGAGGTGGTGGGCACGCACACCAGGCGGGCCCGGCTGCCCAGCGTCGGGAAGCGGAAGGCGCGCTTGCGGATGTCGGAGAACTTGTGCCGCATGTCGGCGAAGTCGATGTCCGGGTGCTCGTAGAGCAGCCACATCACCTTGGCCGCGTCCATGGGTGAGCCGCCGCCGAGCGCGATGATCGTGTCCGGGCGGAAGTCCCGCATGAGGCGGGCGCCGCGCTGCACGGAGCCGATGCTGGGTTCCGGTTCGACGTTGTCGATGATCTGTAGTGTCACGGGCTCGGGACGGCGCTTGAGGACGCGGTCGACGCGGTCGACGAAGCCGAGGCGGGTCATGGTCGCGTCGGTGACGATCGTGACGCGGTGGACGTCCGGCATGGAGGCGAGGTAGCGGATGGCCTGCGGCTCGAAGTAGATCTTCGGCGGGACCTTGAACCACTGCAGGTTGTTGCGGCGCGTGCCAACCCGCTTGACGTTCAGCAGCTGGGCGGCGGAGACGTTGTTGGACACCGACGTGCTGCCCCAGGAGCCGCAGCCGAGCGTCAGGGAAGGCAGGAGGCTGTTGTAGACGCCGCCGATGGCGCCCTGCGAGGAGGGTGCGTTGACGATGATCCGCACGGTCTTGATGCGCTTTCCGTACGCCTCCGCCAGCGCCCGGTCCTCGGTGTGGATGACGGCGCTGTGGCCCTGGCCGTGGAAGGCGACCATGTCGGCGGCCAGGTCGAAGCCCTGCTGCTCGGAGCCCGCGCGCAGGACGGCGAGGACCGGGCAGAGCTTCTCGCGGGTCAGCGGCTCGTCCGGGCCGACGCGCTCGGCCTCGACCAGGATGACGGAGGTGTCCTCGGGCACGGTGAAGCCGGCCTGCTCGGCGATCCACGCCGGGCTCCGACCTACGGCCGTGGCGTTGACCTTGGGCTCGCAGCCCGCGCCCGCCCGGCCGGAGGGGAACAGGAACGCCTCCAGCTTCGACTTCTCCTCGGCGGTCGCCAGGTGGGCGTGCAGCGTGCGGAACTCGGCCAGGGCGGCGTCGTAGATCTCGTCGTCGAGGATGACGGCCTGTTCGGAGGCGCAGATCATCCCGTTGTCGAACGACTTGGACAGCACCAGGTCGTTGACGGCCCGGCGTAGCTTGGCGCTCTTGTGCACGTACGCGGGGACGTTGCCCGCGCCCACGCCCAGGGCGGGCTTGCCCGCCGAGTAGGCGGCCTTGACCATGGCGTTGCCGCCGGTGGCGAGGATCAGCGAGACGCCCGGGTGGTGCATCAGCGTGCCGGTGGCCTCGACCGACGGGGTCTCGATCCACTGGATGCACTGCTCCGGCGCGCCCGCGGTGACGGCCGCGTCCCGCACGATGCGAGCGGCCTCGGCGCTGCAGCGCTGGGCCGAGGGGTGGAAGGCGAAGACGACCGGGTTACGGGTCTTCAGCGCCATCAGCGCCTTGAAGATCGTGGTGGAGGTCGGGTTGGTGACGGGCGTGATGGCGCACACCACCCCCACCGGTTCGGCGATCTCGACCATGTCCTCGATGTCGTCGCGGGCGATGACCCCGACGGTCTTCATCCGGCCCATGCTGTGCGTGACGTGCTCGCACGCGAACATGTTCTTGGCGGCCTTGTCCTCGAACACGCCGCGTCCGGTCTCCTCCACCGCGAGTCGTGCGAGCGCGGTGTGCTGGTCGAGGGCGGCGACCGACGCCTTCTTGACGATGTGGTCGACTTGCTCCTGCGTCAGTTCCTCGTAGTCGGCGAGTGCCTTGAGCCCGTTCGTGACCAGCCGGTCGACGGCGATGGCGGTCTCGGACGGCTCGCCGCCCGGGGCGGCAGCTCGGGTTCGGGCGTCCTGTCGGGTCATGGGGGTTGCGCCTCCGTCGTCGAGGTCGTGGGCCGGGAGACCGGCAGCGTGCGGCGTGGGGAGCGGCACCGCGGAAGATCGGTACTGCTCCTACTGCCACCGTCTCGCAGAGGGGAGCCGCCACCCAGACGTCAAAGGTCCCGGCCGGGGGCCGACCGGCCCGGCGGGGTCGGGGCCGATCGGTCACCTGACGGCGAGGGGCGCCGGATCGCGTACAGGGGCGGGCATCCGGCAGCGCCTGTAGGCGCTGCGGACGTCCCGGGGTGATGGTGGGGGGTATGCGCTTGCCGGTCCTCCCTGAGCGCCGCCTAAGCGGCGCCCGGGACTACCGCTCGGGGAGCCAGTCGTGGGCGATCCGGCGCGAGGGGTGCGTCTCGCGAGGGCGGGTGTCGTCGACGCGGAAGGTGAGGCGGTTCATCACGCCCACCACGCCGTCCACCCGCCAGGCCAGCTGGACCACCAGCGGGATGTCGCTGCGGCGTTCCAGGCGCCCCTCCAGCGTGGCCGTGCCGTCGTGGACCGAGACGATGACGGTGTGGGGCGGCAGACACATGGCGCGGGTGAGGACCTCGTCGATGATCTCCTGGCGGATCTCCCCGTCGGTACGCAGGAAGACCCGCAGCAGGTCACGGCGCGTAGCGATGCCGATCAGACGGTCCTCCTCGTCCACCACCGGAAGCCGTTCGATGTGGTGGCGCTCCATCACCCGTGCGGCGTCCGCGACGCGCTGTTCCGGGTGCACCGTGATCGCGGGTGTCGACATCAGCTGCCCGGCGGTCATGGCACGGGCCTTGGCGGCCGCGCTTCGCCCCGTGCGGCGTAGCGGCGGCAGCCGGAAGCGGCGTCCCCGGTGGTCCGGTTCGGCCTGAGCCGCCTGTCGGCGTATCAGGTCGGTCTCGGAGATCACGCCGAGGACCTTGTCGTCGGCGTCCACCACGGGCAGCCCGCTGATCCGATGCCGAGCCAGCAGCTGTGCGACGTCCTTGAACGGTGTCTCCCGGCGCGCCTCGATGACCTCGGAGGTCATCACTTCGCCGACCTTGCAGGTCTTCACGGCAGTTCCCTTCTCCACCGGTGCATGCGGGGTGCGCTCGGTTTCCCTTGCGTACGACCCGCGCAAACGGTCCCGTATCCCCGCTGGGCGATGTGCTCCTGCGGTGGGCATCGGGGGCCGGAACTCGCGGGTGAGGGCGGCCGGTCCGTCGCTGTTGTCCCGTTGGAGTGTCCCGGGTAGCCGGCCCCTGATGCCTCTTCAGCCTCCCGCGCACCGGCTTGGCGGTGCAGGGGCCAACCGGTCCCGAGCTCCCGGGCCGAACCGCCCTCTCCTCGGCTGGACACGGTCGGTGACGAGATCACCACGGCAAAGGCGGGGACGGCTGTCCCACCCCGCCGTGGGGCGGCCGGGAGGAACGCAACCATCAGGCGGAGCAGGACAGTTGCACTCACCGCTGACACGAAGACGGCAGAGCTGAGGGCGCGGTGGGGATGCGCAATGCCGCAGGGTTCAAGCCGCGATGGCCCGCAGTCGGCCGGACTGCACCCGGCCGCTTCCGTACTTTCCGGTGCCGAGTGCCGGCGGATGCGACCGGGCGCGGGGCGGTCAATGGCATCCGGCAGTCGCACTGACCGGCTCGTCCATCCCGGACAGGGCGGTGCGGGCTGCTGCGCGTGCCTCCTCGGCGGTGTCCGCGGCGAGGGCTGCAGCGGCTGCTCGCCGGCACTGGGCGAGGGTATGCCGGGCCAGTTCGGCGCGTACATAGGGCAGTGCTGCGGCGCCCATGGACAGGCTGGTGACGCCGAGTCCGGTGAGCACGCAGGCGAGCAGTGGATCGGCGGCGGCCTCGCCGCACACCCCGCAGCTCTTGCCTTCGGCGGTCGCGGCGTCGGCGGCCGCAGCGATGAGGTCGAGCAGGGCGGGCTGCCATGGGTCCTGCAGTCGCGCGAGCGCGCCCACCTGTCGGTCGGCGGCGAAGGTGTACTGCGCGAGGTCGTTGGTGCCCAGTGACAGGAACCCGGCCTCCTGAAGGATGGACCGGGCGCGCAACGCGGCCGAGGGAATCTCGACCATCGCGCCGATCTTCGCCCGCAGGCCCGCCTGACGGCAGGCGTCGACGAACGCCTGGGCGTCCGCGCGGTCCGCGACCATCGGCGCCATCACCTCCAGCTGTACCGGCAGGCCCGCGGCCGCCGTGGCCAGCGCCCGTAGCTGCGACTGCAGCACGTCGGGGTGGTCGAGCAGTGTACGTAGCCCGCGCACGCCCAGCGCCGGGTTCGGCTCGTCGGCCGGGGTGAGGAAGTCCAGTGGCTTGTCGGCGCCCGCGTCCAGCACTCGGACCACCACCCGGCCCTCGGGGAATGCCTCGAACACCTTGCGGTACGCATCCACTTGACGTTCCTCGGACGGCGCCTGCCTGCTGTCGTCGAGGAAGAGGAACTCGGTGCGGAAGAGGCCGACGCCTTCGGCCCCCGCCGCGAGGGCGGCCGGTACGTCCGCGGGGCCGGCGATGTTCGCCAGGAGCGGCACCCGGTGTCCGTCCGCGGTGGCCCCAGGACCGGAGGCGGAGGCCAGGGCCGCCTCGTGGGCGGCGGCCTGGCGCTCCAGCTCTGCCCGCGTGCGGGCATCCGGTTCCAGGAACACTTCGCCGGTGCTGCCGTCGACCGCGACGACGGTGCCTTCGGCCACCCCGGTGGCGCCGGGCAGCGCCACGACCGCCGGTACGCCCAGGGCGCGGGCGAGGATGGCGCTGTGGCTGGTCGGCCCGCCCTGCTCGGTGACGAAGCCCAGGACCAGGTCCGGGTCGAGCAGCGCGGTGTCGGCCGGGGCCAGGTCGCGGGCGAGCAGCACGTAGGGTTCTTTGCTGTCCGGCAGGCCCGGCATGGGCACGCCCAGCAGCCGGGCGATGATGCGGTCACGTACGTCGTCCAGGTCCGCGACCCGGCCCGCGAGGTACTCACCCGCCTGGGCCAGCAGCGCCCGGTAGGCGGCGAAGGCGTCGAAGACCGCGCGCTCGGCGCAACTGCCCCCGGCGATACGCCGCTCGACATCGGCTATGAGTTCGGGGTCCTGGGCCATCAGGGCCTGGGCTTCGAGGACCGCTTGTGCCTCACCGCCGGCCAGGTCACCGCGCGCCGTGAGATCTGCGGCGACCGTGTCCACCGCCCGCCGGGCGCGGCCCTGTTCACCCCGCACGGCCTCGGCCGGGATCCGCCGGTCGGGCGGCTGAAGGACCGCGGCCCCCATATGCCGTACCGCGCCGATCGCCACACCGTGGCTGACGCCGACGCCTCGAAACGTTGTCTCCATCTTGCCTGTCTCCGAATAGGTGCGGCGGCGACCGCCGCACATCGTCATCTCACTTGCGGCCGGCGGCCCGCCGGGCCGAGGCCGGGCCTTTCGCCTCCGGCCCTGCGGGGTGTGTCACCGGCTGTCGCTGGTCTGCGTCTCGGGGAGTGCGGCTCGTCCGGCCTCCAAACGGGCGACCGGGACACGGAATGGCGAACAGGAGACGTAGTCCAGCCCCACGCCGTGGAAGAAGTGCACGGAATCCGGGTCACCGCCGTGCTCGCCGCAGACACCGATCTTCAGCCCGGGCCGGGCCGCACGGCCCTCGGCGACCGCGATCTCGACCAGGCGGCCCACACCCTCGCGGTCGATGGTCTCGAACGGGGACGCCTTGAAGATGCCCTTGTCGAGGTAGGCGGAGAAGAAGGCCGCCTCGACGTCGTCGCGGGAGAAGCCCCAGGTGGTCTGGGTCAGGTCGTTGGTGCCGAAGGAGAAGAACTGTGCCTCCTCGGCGATCCGGCCCGCCGTCAGAGCAGCCCTCGGCAGCTCGATCATCGTGCCGACCGGGCACTCCACAGGGACACCGGTGGCCCTGCTGACCTCGGCCAGGACCTGCTCCACCTCCTCGCGCACAATCCGCAGTTCCTCGACCGTGTCGATCAGCGGCACCATGATTTCCGCCTGCGGATTGCCCCCGGCGCGCTTGCGTTCGACAACCGCCTCGGCGATGGCCCGTACCTGCATGGCGACCAGGCCCGGTGCCACCAGGCCCAGGCGTACGCCGCGCAGGCCGAGCATCGGGTTCTCCTCGTGCATGCGGTTGACGGCGTCGAGCAGTTCGGAGTCGTGCTCGCTGGGTGGGTTGCCGTGGGCCTCGGCGGCGGCGAGGCGTACGGCGAGTTCGGTGCGGTCGGGCAGGAACTCGTGCAGGGGCGGGTCGAGGAGGCGGATGGTGACCGGCAGGCCGTCCATCGCCTCCAGGATGCCGACGAAGTCCTGCCGCTGGAGCGGCAGCAGCGCGTCGAAGGCCCGTTCGCGTTCGGCGTCGGTGCGGGCCAGGATCATCGCCTCGACCAGCTGGCGGCGGTCGCCGAGGAACATGTGCTCGGTGCGGCACAGTCCTATGCCCTGCGCGCCGAACCGGCGGGCGCGGGCGGCGTCCTCGGGGGTGTCGGCGTTGGCTCGCACACCCAACCGCCGTACGCCGTCGGCTTGTCGCATGGCGCGGGCCACGGCGTCGACCAGTCCGGCCGCTCGCTCACCCTGCCCGCCGGTCTCGAAGTACCGCATCACGATGGAGTCGACCAGCGCAGCCGCCCCGGGGTAGACCGCGCCTTCGGTGCCGTCGACGGAGATGACCGTGCCCTCCTCGACGACGGTGCCGCCCACGCTGAAGCGACGGCCCTGCGGATCCACGGTGATTTCCTCGGCACCGCACACGCAGACCTTGCCCATGCCGCGGGCGACCACGGCCGCGTGGCTGGTCTTGCCGCCCCGGCTGGTCAGCACGGCCTGGGCGGCGACCATGCCGGGCAGGTCGTCGGGGGTGGTCTCCTGACGTACGAGGACGACCTTCTCCCCGGCGGCGGCGCGCCGGACCGCCTCGACGGAGTCGAACACCGCGGCGCCGACGGCGGCACCCGGCGAGGCCGGGATGCCGTGCGCGAGCGCCTCACCGACGGCCGGGGTGTTGAAGCGGGGGAACATCAGCCGGGCCAGCCCGTCGCCGCTGACCCGTGCCAGGGCCTCGTCCGGGGTGATCAGTTCCTCGTCGACGAGCTCCGCGGCGATGGCGAAGGCGGCCTCGGCGGTGCGCTTGCCGACCCGGGTCTGCAGCATCCACAGTCGGCCCCGCTCGATGGTGAACTCGATGTCGCACAGGTCCCGGTAGTGAGTCTCCAACGTCCTTATGTGTTCGAGCAGTTGGGCGTACGACGTCGGATCCAGGTGCTCCAGGTCGGTCAGCGGGACGGTGTTGCGGATGCCCGCGACGACGTCCTCGCCCTGAGCGTTGGACAGGTAGTCGCCGTACACGCCTCGGGCGCCGGTGGCCGGGTCGCGGGTGAAGGCGACGCCGCTGCCGGAGTCGGGCCCGAGGTTGCCGAAGACCATGGTCTGTACATTGACCGCGGTGCCGAGGTCGTCGGGGATGTGTTCGCGGCGGCGGTAGAGGCGGGCGCGTTCGCCGTTCCAGGACTCGAAGACGGCCAGGACCGCTCGGCGCAGCTGCTCGGCAGGGGACTGCGGGAAGTACTCGCCCGTCTCCTGACGGATCAGCTCCTTGGAGATCTCGACGAGCCCGGCCAGATCGGCCGCGTCAAGGCTTAGATCGTCCGGCGCGCCCCGGGCCTCCTTGAGGCGGGTCATGGCGTCTTCGAACAGTGCACTGCCGACGCCCATGACGGTGCTGCCGAACATCTGCACGAGGCGGCGGTAGGAGTCCCAGGCGAAGCGTTCGTTCCCGGAGGACTTCGCCAGCCCGAGCACGGACTCGTCGTTGAGACCGATGTCCAGGATCGTCTCCATCATGCCGGGCATGGAGAACCGGGCCCCGGAGCGGACGGACAGCAGCAGCGGGTCGTCCGGCTGGCCCAGCCGCCGTCCGGCCGCCTCCTCCAAGGCCGTCAGATGATCGGAGATCGCGCGGGCCAGGCTGTCCGGCTCGGTGCCGGTGGCCAGGAAGGAGCGGCAGGCTTCGGTGGTGACGGTGAACCCGGGCGGCACCGGCAGGCCCATCCGGGTCATCTCGGCCAGGTTGGCGCCCTTGCCGCCGAGCAGGTCGGCCATGTCACGGCCGCCCGCGGCGAAGTCGTACACGTAACGGACCATGACGGTGTGCCCTTTCAGCCTGCTGTCCCGTGGGAAGTTGTGGGGCCCGGTCGTGTCCGCCGGGCGTCGTGGCCGGTCGGCGTACGACGTGCGGCGGACCCGCGCGGGTGTTTCACATCTCGAAGACGATGCGTGCCTTGATCTGACCGTTGAGGACTTCGGCGATGGAGTCGTTGACGGTCTCCAGCGGCCGGGTTTCGTAGATCACCTTGGTGCGTCCGGCGGCGTGCAGCTGGAACACCTCGTCCAGGTCCTGGCGGGTGCCGACGATCGAGCCGATGACGGAGGTGCCGTTGAGCACGGTGTCGAAGATCGGCACCTGAATGGTTCCGCCGGCGGGCAGGGCGACCATGACCAACTTGCCGCCGCGCCGCAGTCCGCCGTAGACGGACGCGAACGCCTGCTCGTTGACGGCCAGCGCGATGGCCGCGTGGGCGCCCCCGTGCTGCTTGAGCACCTCGGCCGGGTCCTCCTTGCGGGCATCGATGAGAATGTCCGCGCCGAGCTCCCGGGCGAGTTCGAGCTTCTCGTCGGTGACGTCGATCGCGGCGACGGTCGCCCCGGCGATCTTCGCGTACTGCACGGCGAGGTGTCCGAGACCGCCGACACCGGAGATCGCCACCAGCTGGGTCGGGCGGACGCCGGCAACCTTGAGCGCCTTGTACGTCGTGACGCCGGCGCAGGTCAGCGGGGCGGCGTCGCGCGGGTCGATGCCGTCGGGGACCACAGCGGCGAAGTCCGCGGGGGCGAGCATCTTCTCGGCGTAGCCGCCGTCCACGCTGTAGCCGGTGTTCTGCTGCTGCTCGCACAGTGTCTCCCAGCCGGACAGGCAGTGCTCGCACCGCCCGCAGGCCCAGCCCAGCCAGGGGACGGCCACCCGCTGCCCGACCTCCAGATGAGTCACCCCGTCTCCGAGCGCCTCGACGATGCCGACGCCCTCGTGACCGGGGATGAATGGCGGGGTCGGCTTGACCGGCCAGTCGCCGTGGGCGGCGTGGATGTCGGTGTGGCACAGCCCGGACGCCTCCAGCCGGATGCGGATCTGGCCGGGGCCGGGCTGCGGGTCCGGGCGCTCCTCGATCACCAGCGGCTGGCCGAAGGACCGGACGACTGCTGCCTTCATTTTGATGCTCCTCGGTTCTGTCTGTTCGGTGCGGTTCCAGCGTCGAACGGGCCCCGACGCGGCGGGCAGGTCCTGGACGTCCTCGCGTGTGGGGCCCCTCGGCCCTCAACCGTGCGGAAACCGGCCCTCAGCCGTGCGGGACGACGGCGACCGGGGCGACGGCGTGGTGCAGGACGGCATGGGCGACCGGCCCGATGCGCATACCGAGAGCGGGCCGGTGCACCCTGCGGCCGACCACTACGAGTCCGGCCTGCGCGGCGGCCTGCAGTACGACTCCGGACGCACGGGCGAGATCGACCGTGCAGGCGACCGGGACCTGCGGGTACTTCTCCCGCCACGGCCTGAGGGCGTCGGACAGTGCCTCCTCCGCCTGACCCGTGATACCGCCATCCTGGCTGGCCGGCTGCCCCACAGCGGGGCCGTATCCGTACAGCGGCGGCAGACTCGGCGCGTGCACAGCGCGCAGCGCGGTTCTGCGGGCGGCGGCCGTCTCGAAGGCGAACTCCAGCAGCGGCCCGGCCGGGCCGTCGAGGTCGTCGAGCCCGACCACGACATCTCCACCGTCGTGCTTGGCGGCCGAGCGGGCGTTCGCCCGCACCATGACCACCGGGCCGTTCGCCCGAGCCAGCACCTGCTGCCCCACGGAACCGAGCAGGAACCCTGCGATGGCGCCGTGACCGCTGGAGCCCAGCACCAGCATCTGGGCCTTCTCAGCCTGGCCCAGCAGCACCCCGGCCGCGGTGTCGGATATCTGACTCGGTGCTGACCGTCAGTTCCGGATGCCGCCCGCGCAGCTCCTCCTCGGCCTCCCGCAGTATGCGCAGTGCCCAGTGCTTCTGCGTGTCCAGATCCTGTGCGACGGGCACGTCGTGCGGCTGCCGGATCCGGGCATGCACCAGATGCAGCGGCAGATCGCGGCGCTGTGTCTCGCGGGCTGCCCAGTCAGCGGCGGCGACGCTTTCGGGGGAGCCGCCCAGGCCGACGGTGATGGGGCGAATCATGGGAAGCGACCTCCGGATACGGGACCAGCGGGCCGCGGACGATGGCGTCGGCCCATGTCCCGAGCCTTACGAGGGGGCGGCCGCGGTTCCAGGAGCCGATGGTCCCGACTCGGACGGCATGGTCCCCAATGGTGAAGAAGGCACACCCGGGTCACCTCGGCGTTCGGCACCGGCCGGCGCCGGGTAGGCGATCAAAACCGGTACGCGGGGGAATGCGGGAACAGCGGAGCGAAAAGGGCCGGTCGGCCCTGGCCGTTCGGCCCGGAATCGCGCAAGATCTGTGACAGGGAAGGACCGGTCCCGCCCATCCGGCGGTTCCGTGCCGGAGAATGACGACACAGGACAGGAGCCGTCGATGGCGGACAGCGAGCGACCCGGACCAGACAACCCGATCCGGGTCTTCCTGCTGGACGACCACGAGGTGGTACGCCGGGGGGTACACGACCTGCTGAACGACGAACCGGACATCACCGTGATCGGCGAGGCCGCGAACGTGGAGCAGGCACTGGTCCGCGTCCCCGCGCTGCGCCCGCAGGTGGCCGTGCTCGACGTGCGCCTGCCCGACGGCGACGGAGTGACCGTCTGCCGGGAGCTGCGCTCCCAGATGCCGGAGCTGGCCTGCCTGATGCTCACCTCCTTCGACGATGAGGAGGCCCTGCTCGACTCGATCATGGCCGGCGCCTCCGGATACGTGCTGAAGCAGATCCAGGGCTCCGACCTGGTCTCGGCTGTGCGCACAGTGGCCGCGGGCCAGTCTCTGCTCGACCCGAGCGCCACCACCCGGCTGATGGCCCGGCTGCGCAAGGACCAGCAGCCCGAGGAGGAGCCGGACGCCCTGCCGGGGCTCACCACCCGCGAGCGGGAGATCCTGGCCCTGATCGGCGAGGGCCTGACCAACCGCCAGATCGGTCAGCGGCTCTACCTCGCCGAGAAGACCGTCAAGAACCACATCTCCCGCCTGCTCGCCAAGCTTGGTGTGGAGCGGCGCATCCAGGCGGCGGTCATTGCCACGCAGGCCCAGGACCGGCTGCGGCACGAAGGGCGCTGAGCCTCCACTCGCAGCCGAAAAGCCCGCAGGGCCGAACGTCCCTCACCTGACCCCCGTGCGGCCCAAGCCGAACCCCCTCCCCGGCCGCCAGGCTGGCAGCGCACCCGGACACCGCCGGGCGCCACTGAGCGGGAGGGCGACGGACATGACCGTGCGCGTGGGCATCAACGGCTTCGGCCGCATCGGACGGAACTATCTGCGCTGCGTGCTGGAGCGCGCGGAGAGCGGTACCGGCGCACCGGTCGAGGTCGTGGCGATCAACGACCTCACCTCGCCGGACGCACTGGCCCATCTGCTGGCGTACGACTCGACGTATGGCCGCCTCGCCCGCACTGTCGAACACGACGACACTTCGATCACCGTCGACGGCCACCGCATCGCCGTGACCGCCGAGCGTGACCCGGCCGAGCTGGACTGGGGACACCTCGGTGTGGACGTGGTCATCGAGTCGACCGGCCGCTTCCGCACCCGTGAGCAGGCCGGTCTGCACCTGAAGGCGGGCGCCCGCAAGGTACTGCTCTCCGTGCCGGGCAAGGGAGTTGACGCCACGATCGTGATGGGCGTCAATGAGGCCACGTACGTCCCGGAAAGCGACCACGTGGTCTCCAACGCCTCGTGCACCACCAACTGCGTGGCGCCCATGGTGAAGGTGCTCGACGAGCACTTCGGCCTGGTCAAGGGCCTGATGACCACCATCCACGGCTACACCAACGACCAGGTGGTCCTCGACGGCCCGCACAAGGACCTGCGCCGCGGTCGCAGCGCCGCCGTCAACATCATCCCCACGTCCACCGGCGCTGCCCGCGCGGTCGGCCTGGTCCTGCCGGAGCTGACCGGGACCTTGGACGGCATCGCCGTCCGCGTGCCGGTCGAGGACGGCTCGCTGACCGACCTGAGCGTGGTTCTGGAGCGGCCCGTGACTGCGGACGAGGTCAACGCCGCGTTCCGGGAGGCCGCCGACGGGCCGCTGAAGGGCATCCTGCGCGTCTCGGACGCCCCAATCGTCTCCCGCGACGTCGTCGGCGACCCCGCCTCGTGCGTCCTGGACGCCCCGCTGACGCAGGCGCACGGCGATCTGGTCAAGGTCTTCGGCTGGTACGACAACGAGTGGGGCTACACGAACCGACTGCTCGACCTCACCGAGTACGTCGCCGCACGCCTCCCTCGGATCTGACAGAGGAAGACTGAGGCACGACGGGTGACCGCCGACCGAGTCCGGTATCCGGATCGGCGGGGCCCTACCACCGCATCGTGACACTCGGACGTCCTGCGGCGTGTTCGTCTTTGTCTCCTCCACGGCATATGCGGGCCGGCAACCGGCAAACAAGCAACCCCGGGATCCAGCCCGCCCCGGCAGCCGTCCCGGAGATCGCCTTCCGGCTGCCAGAGCACGGCCTGACCGCAGGCGGCCGGTGCCGGTCGAGCAGGATGGACGGCATGAAGTCGGAATTCGACGACCACAGCGGCCTCTCGCACCCGGACGGGAATCCCCCCGGGCAACACATCGTCCGCCTTCCCCACGGGCGGGTCGCACACAGCACAGGACACCAGTCGACCCGCAAGACCTCTGATCCCCTCGCCCTGCAGCGGAGACAGACGCTCGGTCTGATTATTCGGTGGGGCGGACACGGCTCGTCCCCCCGCCCACCGTCGTCCTGCCACCGCTTCGATGCCCGTCAGGCGGTGCATCGGCCGCGGGATGGGCGTGGGGGTGGTGCGGAAGCCGACGGCGACCGCCGCGCGCACGACGTCGGCTGACAGGCCAGACGGCACTGCCTTCTCAGCGACGTGCCGGGGCGGCGCGTTCGCCCTCAGCCCGCTGCCTCAGACGGCGGAACTGCCGGGTTTGCATGATCCAGTGGGCGGGCTCCCAGACCACGAGGTTGGCCAAGCCGGCTGGGAGAGCCGGGCGTGCCGCTGCGTAGCCGCTGACGACGAGGCGGGTACGGCCGGGTGCGGGCTCGCTGAGCAGGAATCCCCACAGGGAGTCGCTGTAGTACCGGGGCCTGTCCGTGGCGGGGTCGAAGGGGTGCCCCCACAGGTTCAGCGAGGCCCTCAGCCCCAGGAAGCGCTGCGGCTCCAGGGCCGCGACCTCGAACCAGGTGTTGCCGCTCGGCGTCGAGGCGAGGTGGTCGCCGAGCGCGATGCCCTGCCACTCCGGGTGGATGCGGTCGGCGCTGGGGCGTCCGGCGTTGTCGAGGCGGTCCCAGCTGTACCAGCCGGCGCGGTCGCAGCCCATCTGCACCAGCCAGGGCCATACCTGGGACACCGGTGCGTCGATGGTCACCGCCATCGTTGCGCCGCGCTTTCCAGCGGGGACGATCTCGGCGCCCGGGTAGGTCATGCGCAGTTCGTCGTCGGTGGCACCCCATCGCAGCAGCCTCGGGCGCACGGTGACCGACCAGGCGGCAGCCGTCGCTGCGGCTGCGATCAGGGCGTTCGTGTGGTTTCGGATCATGGTGCTGCCTCCTTCACCGGCTGTGGAAGCGCCGGCCGCAGCGTGGTGAACAGGGTGAGCGTCAATGCCGTGAAGAGCAGGCCGAGCACTGTCATCGCTGCGGCCTGCCCGGCGGAGGCGTCGGGGAGATCCCGCAGCCAGGCGGCGACTGCCATGGCTCCGACGGCCGGGCCGACCAGCGCCAACCATCCCGACAGCGCCAGAGCCGTCTTGCGGGCCCACGCAGCTCCGTGACGCATACCGGCTGCTGCGGCGATGGCGGCGGGCAGGCCCACGCCGAGGTCGAGCAGCGCGATCGTCCAGAAGTAGCCGGGGCCCTCCTGGTAGTCCGCGGCCGAGGGGTGCGATCCGGCGGCGTCGAGAAGAGCAGGTATGTAGCGCGCGAAGGCCACGACAGCCAGGAATGGGATCAGAATGCCGCCGACGATCCGCTCCCGCCTGGCGGGCGGCACCCAAGCCGCCGGGTCCAACTGCTGCCAGGCGAGCACGGCCGTGGTCCAGCCGAGGACGAACAGGGCGAGGTGCAGCGGGAAGAACGCCTCGCTGTTGCCGTCGTAGCGCAGGTACTGCGGTCCCAGGACGTACTGCGGAGCCATGTACGCCGCGTATACGGCCGGTGCGAGGGCGACCATGGCGCCCAGCCGGTGCCGGCGCAGCACGAGGACGCCGGCGCACACCGCGAGCGGGGCGACGACGGCGACCGCGAAGATGTCGAGCGCCACGAGCTGGCTCTTGAGCGCCCCGTCGTCGGGGACCGGGTACTCGATCACGGCGGACCCGACGGGACCGAGCAGCGTGTTGATCACGCTCAAGGCCGCCAGGGCCAGCAGGCCACCGGCGAGCAGTCGGCCACGAATCAGCGCTCCGGCCGCATGGGGCGGCGCCTCGGAGCTGCTGGCAGGGACGGGCAGTTCGGCCATCGCACACCCCTTTCCCACACCACAGTAGGAAGCGCGGCAAGGCGTGGAGCAGGGCCGAAGGTCCCCGCAAGAGGGCCGGGAGTCTGCCGACGCCGGGCCGCCGGCCACCAGTCTCGTCCCGTGGACCTATAGCGCAGGCACGCAGTCCCAGGGAGCGCTGCCTGGAGTGGCCTGCGGCGTTCGCCGTGACCCAGACCCGTATGGGGCCCACCGGCTCTTCCGCTTCATCCGCCCCGCCCTACGGTGGAGGGGTGATCAACCGCTCCGCGGGAGGAGAGCACGTAAAGATCGTCGCGTGCGGGCGGCCTCGCGAACGAGGAGCTGCTGCGTGGTAGACCTCGCCGGCCGGAGCGGCGACAACGCTCTCGTCCGCGTTAAGGCGACCTGAACCCCGGGACCACGCACGGCCACGGATCTTCGAACCGGAGCCGAGGTCTCGCGCGGTGTGGGGACGGGGAGCCCTCGCGGATGCCGATCCCGACGCCCGCGCCTGACTCGATGATCACTCCGAAGGACCGCGTGTCAGAGGGCCGATTGGCCCCTGCGGGGGGACGATGAGGTCCTTGCGGGGCGTGTTCTGGCGTGGTGTCTGGAGGTAGGGCGCAACAGCGTCGTGCGGCGAATCCCGGCCCGGCCCGGCCCGGCCCGGCTCGGCGAGTGGAGTGGGAACGGATCGTCGCGGCGCCGGCAGAAGCGGCAATCCGCTCGGCTGGGTACCCGACGGCTGGGACCTGTCGCATCGGCAGCACGTGAGGAGGATGCCATGGCACCGCGACTGGATGAGAAGACGGTGGCGAAACTGGTGGCCGAGGCCACGACGGCTCCGTCCATGCACAACGCCCAGCCGTGGCGCTTCCGCTTCCTGACCGGCGAACGTCTCGTGCTGCTCTACGCCGATCCCGAGCGGGCCATGCCCCGCTCGGATCCGGACAGCCGGGCGCTGCACATCGGCTGCGGGGCCGCACTGTTCAATCTACGGGTGGCAGCCGCGCACGCGGACCTTGTCCCCGACACGCGGCTGCTGCCCGAGCCTCAGGACCCGCTGCTGCTCGCCGCCGTGCACCTGGCCGACCCCACGGGGCGCTTCCGGGACGACGACCTGGCCCGGCTGCACCCGGTGGTCCGGGAGCGGCACACCAGCCGCCACCCCTTCGCCGAGAAGGGCGTGCCCGAGGACGTGCGGTCCACCTTGCAGGATGCTGCCGCGCGGGAAGGGGCCGAGCTGCTCTTCCCCGGCCTGTGGCATACCGAGACCGTACTCGACCTCGTCCGTGACGCGGAAAGCCGCGACTTCATGGACGCCGAGGCCAATGAGGACCTGGTGCGCTGGACCCGGCTCGGGCCCGAGGCGGACACTGCCGTCGACGGCGTCCCCGAATACGCCTTCGGGCCTCGTAAATGGGACGGCAAGGCTCCCGTACGTGACTTCACCGGACGCCGGCCGGTAGCCGACCGCGGCACCACGACCTTTGAACACACCCCGCACCTCGCCCTGCTCAGCACCCTCGGTGACGGCCCCGCCGACTGGCTGCGCGCCGGGCAGGCACTCGAACGCGTCCTGCTGGAGGCCACCCTGGTCGACCTGGCCACCTCCCTGACCTCCCACGCCCTGGAGGACCGCGAGCTGCGCCTGCTTGCCCGCGACCCGGGATTGGGCGCCGGCCAGGTGCAGATGGTGCTGCGTCTGGGCTACGGTCCGCGAGGCCCGGCCACGCCCCGCCGCCCCGTGGGGGATGTCCTTGAGATCGCGTGATCAGACGCCGTGGCGGTCCGGGCGGGAAACGAGGCGCTCCGGAGTGCAGACGCCGTCCTGACGGGATCGACGACTTGTGATTATTTGCCTCTGGCCTGGGGCCGAAGTGCCCCGGGCTGGACGCTTGGCGGCCTTCGAAGACGCGCATTGCCGCGGAACGGCGAGGAGGACGCTGCCGGCGAAGCAGGCGCCCGCGTCGGCCTGATGGACCTCGCCGATGTGGATCTGCCCGCGGACGCGGACGTCTACCTGTGTGGCTCGCTGCCGTTCATGCGCGCTGTACGAGCACAGTTGCTCCAGGCCGGCATCCCCGCCCGGCACATCCGCTACGAGGTCTTCGGCCCGGACCTGTGGCTGGCCCACGCCGAGAACTGAGCGTTGGGCCTATGGCACCTGCGGTGGTTCGGGCAGACGGCCGGTCAAGGATTCGATGTACTGCCGCACCAGATCAAGATCGATGTCGGCGAGGAAGGCGGTCTCTGTGTGCCCGCCGTACTTCATCTGGCCGGCGGTCAGCGCCGGCGGAATTCCCCGGCCGCGCACCCAGGTCTTGATCTGGCGCTCGAAGGCCCACGCGTCACCGGTGAGCTCGAAGTTCCAGCGCGCGACAAGTCGCCAGCCCTGGGACACGTGTTGGGTGATGCGTTGGTCGAGGTTGGCAATGCCCCACTTCAGAGCGCGATGGCCATCATGGACGACGAGGTAGAGGTGGCCCGGCCGGGCGGGGTTGATGCCGCGCTCGGCGCAGGTCGGGCAGCCTCCCTGCGGGCCTCGGATGTTGTGCAGCGTCGGCCCAGGGGCCAGGACCGTCTCACACGTCAGGCAGCGCGCCCTCCAGGGCAGGTCCGTGCTGCCCGGATAGGGGACGAGCGGTTCGAGTCCCTTCTCCAGCATGCTGGCGATGGCCTCTGCCTCGTCGAGCCGCAGCGCGTCCGCGATCTTCTCCGAGCGGCACGACCAGCATTGGCGACCGCGGGCGCGGACCTTCGCATAGGTGGGGGTGCCGACGTGACTGCAGCGCATGCAGCGACACAACCAGGGCTGCAGCGACCCCGGATAGCCGACCAGGGGCTCCAGACCAGCCTCCGTCATCAGCTTCCGCGCGGGCTCATCGGTGACATCGCGGCCGGCACAGTTGGTGCAGCCGCCGCGCCCGTTCTGGACGTGGGACAGCTTCTTCGGCTTGATGACCCCGCAGTGGACGCATCTGGCCGACCACGGCTTGCCAGCCCCCGGATAGTCCTCGAGCGGGTCCCAGCCCCATGTGAGCATGACGGCAGCAGCCTGCGCCCCATCGCGGGTGAGCTTGGCTGCGATCTTGAGAGACCGGCAGGTCTTGTTGCAGACACCGGTTCCCTTGTTCACGACGTCGTTGTAGCGCGGCGCGCTCACCGCATTGCATGTCAGGCAGAGGCACATCCAGGGAAGTTGTGTGCCCGGGAAGGGCTCGATCGGGCGCGCTCCGCGGCTTGTCAGGGCCTCGATGGCCTCAGCTTCGGTTACCTTGCGTGGCACACGGTCCCCCTTGGCGGCGCGCCGGGCGCCATCTCTGCTTGAGGGAGATCCTATTCCAAGGAAGGTTGCAGGGCAGGGGCTGGGCGAGAACCGGGGCGGGTCGTCCCGCCCACTATCTCGCGGTTCCGGAACGCTCTCCCGCCGATGGCTGGTTGGTGTCGCCCTGGTGAAGCCGTAGAACGCTGTCCGCCTGCACCTGGCCCTGCTCCGTCCCCTCGGCGGCGGTGCGGGCCCCGCAGTTGGAGGCGTTCTACGCGTGCCGGTGTCCCCGGTTGGCGTCGAACTCGGCCCAGGCGCGTTCCCACCGCGCCATGCGCCGCACATCCAGCCGTACCCGGGCGACCCACCAGCCGCCCACTACCAGTACGCACACACCTGCCCCGGCGGCCGCGCCGAGGGCGGCTCCCTGTGACCTGGCCTGGGCGGGGGTGGGCGGTGCGGGACGGAGGCGGTCGGCGTCGTCGAGCCACACCGTGGTGTAGGAGCCCGCCTTGCTGCCCGCTGCCACTGGGGCCTCACCGGTCTTGGGGGAGCCGTCGGGGGTCGTCCACCGCACGGTCGTCCGCACGTGGTCTTCTGCCATCCCGGAGAACCGTGACGGCGTCGCGGGGGCGTCCTCGACGAGGCGCGCTGCAGTGCGATGCAGGACATGCGCCTGGTCGAGAGCGGAGCGCTCGCCCACGGCAGCCGTCACCACGCCCACCGCGGGCACCATGAGCAGGAGCAGCGCCGCTGCTGCGACGCCGATCCAGGCTTCGGCGACGTCGGAGCGCCGCTTGAGCAAGTTGCGCCGCCAGCGCCAGAGCAACACCCTGCCACCGTGTATCAGCATGTGTGCATCCCTCCGGGCATGACGGACCTGAACATCACACCGCTACGGTGACGGATCGGCGAGCGATGGCGGCAGAGACCATCGGGGTCGTCTTGGGAGGGCCGATCGGCCCTGTTGCAAGAGCCGGCCGGGCCCGGCTGCCGAAGCGCCGCCGGGCACAATGCCGTTCATGACAGACGACGTGGGCGATGGCATGGATGCTCCTCAACTGGGTGAGGCCGTGGCGCTGCTGGCGGACTTCCTTGGCGCCGAGCCGTTGACCGCGGCCATCGCCTCACTGGAGCGGGACCTGGCGGGAAGGCCCGCGAGACAGGTCGGTGACCTGGCCGCCACTCGGGGAATCAGTCCCGACCTGATGGTGGCTGCGCTGACCGTGCGTGAGAGCCTCGGCCGGCTGAACGACCTCATCCATGCGGCCGGGATCGTTTTGGCGCTGCCTCATCTCCTGGAGGAGGGGGAGGAGATCTCCGTACGTCCTTCGCTGGCTGCCGGCAACGATCCGCGCCGACCGTTCGACCTGGAGACGAACCGGCGCGTGGCCGAGTTCAAACTGGCGCGGTGGCGCGGCGCGGACGCCATGCGCAAGCGGCAGACGTTCAAGGATCTGGTCATGCTTGCCGCCGACCGCACGAGCCGGCGCGCCGAACTGTTCGTCGTCGGACCCGAGCCCGGCCGCTTCCTGCGCACCTCCAGGGCGACGGCCGCCTGGGCGCTGGACCGCACGCCGCACGCCCGCCGAGTGTTCGAGGAGTCCTTCGGCTCCCTGGACCTCTCCGTCGCGCAGTTCACCGCGCACCACGCCGGCCATGTCCGGGTCACCGACCTGTGCGACGTGCTGCCGCCCATGGTGGCAGCGGCGCTGGTGCGCTGATCACGGCCGGGCACACGGCCGGGCGTCGGTCATGCGGGTGAACGCTACGACCGGCTCCTGATGCGGTGCCCGGCCGAAGCGCCTGATGTGGGTGGGCCGGACGGTCCTGGTCGTCGCCCGTTGCACGGGACCAACAGCCCTCGGAAAAGGGACTGTTCGGCCCGAGTGCCGCCTTCTGGGGTTCGAAGAAGCTGCTTTCGAGACCGAACGGGAGGAGGCAAGGCCACGGACCGCCGCTTCCATCTGCCGGCTGCGCGTTCTCCAAATTTTGAGGCCGCAGTTGGAAGCGGTGCCTTTCCGGCTCGGTCACCGTTCGGCCGCCTGCCACACCCGTCCCGGCCGGCCGGACGTACCCGGCTTGCTCGGCGACGACGCCGAGCGCTGCGCCCTCCTGCGGCAACCCGGCCGTCGGCCGGCGCGACGGGTCACTGTCTGCCGCGGCTCAGCAGCCGCCGAGAGGTTCCGCTCCGCCACGGTCGCCTTCTGCAACCGCTGCTCCTCTGCCCCACCTCGGCGACACCGACCTCACGCAACTCGCCCCGTGCGTCCTTGACGTATGCCTGCGGGTTTGAGGCCAGCTCGCTGCTGTGGGCCGTGTGGGCCGTGTGGTCCGGTTTGATGGGGCCGGCAGGCCCATGCCTGAGGGTCACAAGCCCCACGCCTTCCCCATGCAGGAAAGCCTAGCCTCACCTTTGTCGGTGATCGATTGCTGGGCGGACTTGCCCGGCGCGATGTGGCGGAGACACACATGAGTCGCACAGATGGGGTATTCGACGAAGCAGGCGGCCTGGGGTTCACCGTCATGGATGCCCCGCCGCTCTCTCTGGCGGACCTGGCTCCCGGCGCCCGTGCCGCGGTGATCGGGTTTGCCGCCGACGGTGAGCCCACCGTTGTCCGCCGGCTGCACGACCTCGGATTCACCCCGGGCGCGGTGGTGGAGGTGGTACGCCGGGCGCCGCTGCGTGACCCGGTCCTCTACCGGGTCAAGGACTACGAGGTGTGCCTGCGCCGGGCGCAGGCCGCGTGCGTTCACATCGGAGAGGAGACGAGGTGAGCGCGAACTGCCATGCTGCGGGCGGCGCGGACGCGACCCTGACCGGGGCGCCCCGGATCGCCCTGGTCGGTGCCCCCAACTCGGGAAAGACCAGCGTCTTCAACGGCCTTACCGGCCTGCGCGCCAAGACCGGCAACTACCCCGGAGTGACCGTGTCCCGGTTCGTCGGGACCTGCCGGACCGGCCCGCACCGGCATGTGATCGAGGATCTGCCGGGCACCTACAGCCTGGAGCCGATCAGCCCGGACGAGCGGATCACCGTCGATGTGCTGGAGGGCCGGCTGGAGGGTGCGCACCGGCCGGACGCGCTGCTGGTCGTCGCGGACGCCACCACGCTGGCGCGCTCCCTGGGATTCGTCGCCCAGGTCCTGGCCCGTGGACTGCCGGCCTGCGTGGTGGTGACCTTCACCGACGAACTGGCCCGACGTCAGGGCCGCCTGGACCTCGACGCGTTCGCCGAGGCGCTCGGCGTGCCGGTGCTGCCCGTGATCGGCCACCGCGGATACGGCATCGCGCGGCTGCGCGAGCAGCTCACCACCTGGCGCACCTGGCCGATCCCGGCCGTCGCACCGCCCATCGAGCCGGGCGAGCGGGACGCCTGGGCGCAATCGGTGCTGGCCTACGCCGGCTACCGGCCCCCCGAGCGCCACCGGGTCACCCAGCGGGTCGACGCGGTGCTGCTGCATCCGGTGTGGGGCACGGCGGTGTTCTTCGCGGTGATGGCGTTGTTCTTCCAGACCGTCTTCACTTTGGCCTCCCCGTTGCAGGGCGGGGTGGAGTCCCTGTTCGCTTGGCTGTCGGGCCAGGTGGACGCCCATATCGGCAATCCGTGGCTGTCCGGGCTCCTGGGGGACGCTCTCATCGGCGGGGTCGGCGGCGTGCTGGTGTTCGTCCCGCAGATCGTGCTGCTGTTCCTGCTCCTGGCCCTGCTGGAGGGAGTGGGGTACATGGCGCGGGCGGCGTTCCTGATGGACCGGGTGATGGCCCGCTTCGGCCTGGAGGGCCGGGCCTTCGTGGCGCTGCTGTCCTCGTTCGCCTGCGCGATCCCCGGCATCATGGCCACCCGCACCCTGCCCTCGGCCAAGGACCGCCTGGCCACCATGATGGCCGCACCGCTGATGACCTGCTCGGCCCGGCTCCCGGTCTACGTGCTGCTCATCGGCCTGCTGGTCGACCCGTCCGTGCGTGTCGGCCCGTTCGGCGCGCAGGGCCTGGTCATGTTCGGTCTCTACCTGCTGGGCGCCGTCTCCGCGATGCTGGCCGCCTGGGCATTCAAGAAGCTCGGCGACCGCCACGGCCAACCGGTGCCGTTCTTCATGGAGCTGCCGCCCTACCGCTTGCCCGCCCCGCGCGCGGTGCTGGTGGCGATGTGGTCCTCCGCGCGCGCCTTCCTGCGCAAGTGCTCGACCGTCATCGTCGCCACCAGCATCGTCCTGTGGCTGCTGCTGAACCTGCCGCTGCACACGGCCGCGCAGATGCAGGCGGCAGGCGTGGACACCACCAACCCCACGGCCGTGTCCGCCTACACCGTCGACCACAGCTACGCCGCCGGCCTGGGCCGGGCGGTGGCTCCCGTCTTCGACCCGCTGGGCTTCGACTGGCGCATCAACGTCGGCGTGCTGTCGGCACAGGCCGCCCGCGAGACCTTCGTCGCCACCCTCGGTCAGGTCGCCGCCGCCGAGGATCCCGAAGAGCCGGCACAGGCCCTGCAGGCCATGACCTACCCCGACGGGCCCCGCGCCGGACAGCCGGTGTTCACCGCGCCCACCATCGCCGCGCTGCTGGTCTACTTCGTCTATGCGCTGCAGTGCATGGCCACCGTGGCGGTCCTGCGCCGGGAGACCGGCACCTGGAGATGGCCGGCCATAGCCTTCACCTACCTGACCGTGCTGGCCTGGCTGATGGCCTACCTGGCCCGGACGGTCACCGTTCTGCTGGGCGGGTGAGCCGCGGCCATGATCCCCATACACCCCCAGCAGGTGCCCGGTCGGTCCGACCGGCTGCGCTGGATCATCCCCGCCGGACACCTCACCGGCACCGGCCCACTCACGGAGGTACCCGAACCGCTGGCAGCGTTGCTGGCCGACGGCACCCTCGCTCAGATCACCCTGGACGGCGAGGCCGTCGTCACCAGCCTCGGTGCGGGCCGCACCTGGTCCCAGGAGGGTGCCAGGGTTCGCGGTGCGCTGCACACCGCCCTCGGCGACCCCGACGGATGGATCCCAGTCACCAGCAGCGCCGCCTACGATGACGACGCGCTGCTGTACGGGGTGGCACGCGAGGTTCTCGCCGGACAGATGGGTGACTTCGCGCGGTCCCACGGCGGGAGCATCGACCTCGTCGGCGTATGCGACGGCGTCGTCACGGTCCGTCTCGGCGGCGCCTGCCACGACTGCCCCGCCTCCTGGTTCACGCTGCATCAGCGGCTGGAGCGTCAGCTGCGGCGACGCCATCCCGGTCTGCGGGAAGTCCGCAACGCGGCCTCACCGGCAAGCCTGTTCGGCCGGCTGTGCGACTCCCCCGAGGCGTCCTCCTGACCGCGCCGGCTCAGCCGCAAGCCGCTGCGCCCCTCACCTTGCCAACTGTCTGCAAGGTGAGGGGCGCCGGGGTTCTGGGCGTGGCTGGTGGCGGGAGGTCTTGCTATACGGCCCCGGGGCCGAGGCTCTGGTCGGTCTCAGCGGACCACCGGGCGGCGAGTTCGCCGGCTCGCCGGGCTGCGGCGGCCACCGCGTCAGGACCGCCGCCCGCCTGGCCTGCCGCGTACCCGACCAGGAAGGTCGTCAGGGGGGCGGCGGGTCGGGCGACGCCGTGAGCGGCATCGCCCGCGAGGGCGAGGAGGAGGGCGCGGTCGACTTCGAGGTCGATGAACAGGTCGGCCTTGAGAGCGGCCGTCCACTCCTGCAGTCGTCGTCCATGATCGTCGTTCTTTCATTCCTGTGCCGGTGAACGGGTTGGCGCGGTGGTCGGCTACAGCAGGCTGCTCCAGTACGGCCAGAAGCGGGTGAGGACGAGCAGCGCGATCACCCCGTACCAGGCGCCGAGGAGCACCCAGTGGGTGTCCCGGACGAGCACCAGCACGCCCCGGCGCACGGGGACGATTCCCTGTTCCAGGCAGTGCAGGGTGACATGCCAGAACAGGACGATGGTGACCGCCCAGACGACGGCGCAGTAGGGGCAGAGCTTGTTGAGCTCGTACAGCGACTGCCCGATCAGCCAGTGGACGAACACCACCCCCACCAGGGCCCCTGCGTCCAGCGCGAGCCATAGCCGGCGGTGCAGGCACGCTCCGGAGAGTACGGCGATGCCCAGGGCGATCACGGCGGAGAAGGCGCCCAGTCCGAGCAGCATGTTGGGGAAGCCGAACAGGCTGCCCTGCGGGCTGGACATGACGCTGCCACAACTGACGACGGGGCTGATGTTGCACGGCGGTCGGTAGGCCGGGTCTTTGAGGAGCCGCCAGTCGTCCACGGTGAGCTGGAAGGAGGCGAGCCAGCCGACGGTCCCGGTGAGGACCATCACCCATCCCGTTCGGCGGCTCGCGCCCACTGTGTGCCGGCGCCGGATGGTCGTGGCGTCCGGCGCGAGCACGGGTCCATGACTCATGCGGCGCGCCGGGAGCCGGAGGCCGGCCGGGTCCGGCCGTCTGCCGTCGGGGCCGGCGCCGGTGCGGCACGCCGCCGGTAGACCAGGTACGGCCGCGCCAGGTAGCCGATCGGGGCGCTCCACACGTGCACCAGCCGGGTGAACGGCCAGGCCGCGAAGAGCAGGAAGGCGGTCAGGGCGTGCAGTTGGAACAGTAGCGGGGCTCCGGCGATCGCCTCCGGGTGCGGCTGGAGGACGAACAGGCCGCGGAACCAGACGGAGACGGTGGAGCGGTAGTCGTAGCCGGCGCCGAAGACGTTGTGGGCGGCGGTGGCGGTGATGCCGAGCAGGACGGTGGCGGACAGCAGGGGGAAGAGGAGTTTGTCGCTGCGGTCGGTGCCGAGGCGGATCCGGCGGGTCAGGAGCCGACGGGCGCACAGCATGCCCAGGCCCGCGACCATGGCGACGCCCGCCACTGATCCCGCCCAGACGGCTGTGGTGTGGTAGGCGTGCTCGCTGATGCCGACGGCCTCGGTCCACGAGTCGGGAATGGCGAGTCCCACGACATGGCCGGCGATCACCATGAAGGCGCCGAGGTGGAACAGCGGGCTGCCCCAGCGCAGCCAGCGGCGTTCGAGGAGCTGGCTGGTGTGGGTGGTCCAGCCGAACTGGTCCTGGCGGTAACGCCAGACGTGCCCGACCACGAACACGGCGAGGCAGATGTAAGGGATGGCGACCCAGAGCAGGAGGTCGGTGCCGCTCGCCGAGGCGGCGGCCGACGGGGACAGGGGTGCGGTGCTCATCGGGTGCCTTCCATACGGCTGGTGGTCGGGTCGGCGGGCGGCACACGGGTCGGCGGAGCGGCCATCGGTGGCACGAACGTGCCCGGCGGGGCGAACTCCCCCTCCCCGTACGTCCCGTAGGGATCGAGGCCGACCTCCTCGTTCGGCGGTCCCTCGGCGACCAGCTGGGCCACCGCCGCGCGGTCCGCCTCGGTGGGCGGCGGCAGCAGGGTGAGTAGCGCGGCCAGCACGTGCCGGTAGGGCGAGTCGGCGTCGGCCAGTGCCCGGTGGATCAGCTCCAGGCCGCGCCGGTGCTGGCGCAGCGGTGCCTCGCCGCCCCCCGGGCCTACGAGGGCGGCGAACTCCAGGACGACCGGCAGGTGGTCGGGCAGTTCACCCCCGTCGATGTCCCAGCCGGCGGCCTTGTACCGCTGGTTCAGGGTGAGCAGGGCCATGCCGCGGCGGCGGGTGTCGCCGTGCAGGTAGTAGGTGAGGTAGAGGCTGCTCTTGCGGCGCAGGTCGAACATCTCGACGTAGTGCCGCTCCAGCGCCTCCGTCTCCTGACCCGTGAGCCAGGTGGTGAAGTCGGCCAGGTGTTCGGCGGCGGGCGAGGGCGGCAGCGCCTCGACGGTGGCGGTGAGCACCTGGCGGGCGGCGGCGAGTTCGGCGTCCGGGTACTGCAGCAGCAGCGAGCACAGGCGCAGCAGCAGGGTGCGTGCCTGGGCTTCCTCGGGGGTGAGGCGGGACGGGCGGCGTATGGCTGCCCGGACGCGGGTGCGGACGAGGGCGGGGATCGATGGGGGTCCCCCCAGGCGTTCAGCTCTGGGGGAGGGCAGCGGGCTCACGGACGGCCTCCGGCGGGGGTTTCGGGCGAGCGGCGGCGCAGGGCGGGGATGCCGAGCATGATCTTGCGGGGTTCGGCGGCGTCGGACGACTCGACCGGGCAGCGGTTCTCCATCGCGGTCAGCGCGGCGGCGTCTTCCTTGTGCGCGGCCGGGACGACGTACCGGTCGGCGTACTTGGCCACGGCGAGGAGCCGGTGCAGGTCCTCCGCCTCGCGGGGGGTGAGGCCCACGGCCTTCAGCGCAGCCTCGTCGCCGGACTCGCCGAGGGTGCGTTCACGCATGTACGAGCGCAGCGCGGTGAGCTTCATCAGCACTCCGGCGACCACGTCCGTGTCCCCGGCGGTGAACAGCTCCGCCAGGTATTCCAGCGGGATGCGCAGCCGGGTGACGGCGGCGAACACGTGGTCGGGGTCGTCCTGGTTGCCGCCCGCCGCGTCGACGGCGTCGAGGACGGGGGAGAGCGGGGGCACGTACCAGACCATCGGCATCGTCCGGTACTCCGGGTGCAGCGGCAGCGCCACCTTGTACCTCATCACGAGGTCGTAGACCGGGGAGCGGCGGGCCGCGTCCAGCCAGTCCTCCGGGATGCCGGCCTCCCGTGCCGCCGTGATCACGGCGGGGTCGTGCGGGTCGAGGAAGACGCCGCGCTGGGCGTCGAGCAGGTCCTTCTCATCCGGGGTGGCGGCGGCCTCGCCGACGCGGTCGGCGTCGTACAGCAGCAGACCGAGGTAGCGCAGTCGGCCGACGCAGGTCTCGGAGCAGACGGTGGGCTGGCCGGCCTCGATGCGCGGGAAGCAGAACGTGCACTTCTCGGCCTTGCCGGTGGCGTGGTTGACGTACACCTTCTTGTACGGGCACGCCGTCACGCACATCCGCCAGCCGCGGCAGCGGTCCTGGTCGACCAGGACGATGCCGTCCTCGACGCGCTTGTACATCGCGCCGGACGGGCAGGCGGAGACGCAGGCCGGATTGAGGCAGTGTTCGCACAGGCGGGGGAGGTGGAAGAGGAAGGTCTGCTCGAACTCGAACTTGACCTTCTGAGCCCATTCCCCGGTGAGGTTGGGGTCGCCGGCGGCGTTCTCGGGGGCGCCGCCGAGGCCGTCCTCCCAGTTGGCGCCCCAGGTGATGGCGGTGGGTTTGCCGGTGAGGACGGAGCGGGGGCGGGCGACGGGTATGTCCTTGCCGGCCGGGGCGTTGACGAGGTTGTCGTAGTCGTAGGTGACGGGCTCGTAGTAGTCCTCGATGGACGGCAGGTCCGGGTTGGAGAACAGGGACAGGAGCCTCTTGATCCGGCCGCCGGAGCGCAGGACGAGGCGTCCGCGCTTGTCGAGCATCCAGCCGCCCTTCCACTGCTCCTGGTCCTCGTAGCGGCGGGGGTAGCCGACGCCGGGTTTGGTCTCGACGTTGTTGAACCAGGCGTACTCGACGCCGGTGCGGTTGGTCCACGTCTGCTTGCAGGTGACCGAGCAGGTGTGGCAGCCGATGCACTTGTCGAGGTTCATCACCATGGCGATCTGGGCCATCACTCGCATGTCAGTACTCCACTTGCTGGCTGCGGCGGCGGATGACGGTGACCTCGTCGCGCTGGTTGCCGGTCGGGCCGTAATAGTTGAAGGCGTAGGTGAACTGGGCGTAGCCGCCCGCGAGATGGGTGGGCTTGAGCAGGAGCCTGGTGAGGGAGTTGTGGATGCCGCCGCGTTTGCCGCTGACCTCGGTCTTCGGCACGTTCACGTTGCGGTCCTGGGCGTGGTACATGTACACGGTTCCCTCGGGCATGCGGTGGGTGACCACGGCCCGGGCGGCGACGACGCCGTTGCGGTTGTACGCCTCGATCCACTCGTTGTCCTTGACGCCGATCTTCTCGGCGTCGGCGGTGGACATCCAGATCGTGGGTCCGCCGCGGGACAGGTCGAGCATGTACTTGTTGTCCTGGTAGTTCGAGTGGATGGACCACTTCGAGTGCGGGGTCAGATAGCGGACGGTGACCTCCGCCCGGCCGTCCTCGCGCAGCTGCTCGTCGCCGTAGTGCCGGGGCGTGTTCAACGGCGGTCGGTAGACGGGAAGTTGCTCGCCGAGTTCGGCGATCCAGTCGTGCTGGACGAAGAAGTGCTGGCGGCCGGTGAGGGTGTGCCAGGGCTTCTTGTGCTCGGTGTTGATCACGAACGGGGAGTAGCGGCGCCCGCCGGTCTCCGAGCCCGACCACTCGTACGACGTCATCACCGAACGGGGCTGGGTGCGCGTGTCGGCGAAGGTGATCCGGTCGGCCTCGCGCTCGGCGGCGAGTTCGACCAGGCCCTCGCTGCCGGTCTGCCGCTCCAGCTCCCGGAAGCCTTCGGTGGCCAGGCGGCCGTTGGTGGTGCCGGACAGGGCGAGGATCGCCTCGCACATGTCGGAGGCGGTGGCGAGGGAGGGCCGTCCGGCGGCGATGCCGTCCCTGACGGTGCCGTTGCGGTGCCGGAGGTCGTCGATCTCCTGGTTCGGGTGGACGGTGACGCCCTTGGTGGTGGTGCCCAGCGTGTCGAGCAGCGGGCCGACGGCGCGCATTTTCTGCGCGATCGCGGCGTAGTCCCGCTCGATGACCACGAGCTTGGGCATGGTCCGCCCGGGGACCGGTTCGCACTCGCCGGCCTTCCAGTCCCGTACCACCCCGCCCGGCTGGGCGAGTTCGTCCGGGGTGTCGTGCAGCAGCGGCACCGCGAGGACATCGGTGCGGGTGCCGAGGTGGTCGGCGGCCAGTTCGCTGAACTTGTCGGCCATCGTCAGGAACATGTCGTAGTCGGTGCGGGCCTGCCAGGGCGGGGCGATGGCCGGGGTGAAGGCGTGGACGAAGGGGTGCATGTCTGTGCTGGACAGGTCGTCCTTCTCGTACCAGGTGGCGGCCGGCAGGACGACGTCGGAGAGCAGGCTGGTGGAGGTCATGCGGAAGTCCATGGTGACGAGCAGGTCGAGCTTGCCCTCGGGGGCCTCCTCCCGCCACACCACCTCCTTCGGACGGCCCTCGGACGGGGTCTGCTCGGAGCGGACGGCCGCGTCGGTGCCCAGCAGGTGGCGCAGGAAGTACTCGTTGCCCTTGCCGGAGGAGCCGAGCAGGTTGGCCCGCCACACCGTCAGCACACGCGGGAAGTTGGCCGGGTCGTCGGGGTCCTCGACGGCGAACCGCAGCCGCCCGGACTTCAGCTCGTCCACGATGTGCTCGGCGACCGGCCGGCCCGCAGCGGCTGCTTCGTCGGTCAGATCGAGGGGGTTGCGGTTGAAGCCGGGGTGACCGGGAGTCCAGCCCAGCCGCACGGCCTGCGCGAGTGTGTCCGCGAACGCCTTGCCCTTGAACCGGCCTTTCCCGAGCGGGGAAGCGAGCTCGTCGGGCCCGAACGCCTCGTGGCGCCACTGGTCGGAGTTCAGGTACCAGTACGAGGTGCCCGCCATGTGCCGGGTGGGCCGCTGCCAGTCGAAGGCGAACGACAGGTGCTGCTGTCCGGTGACCGGGCGGACCTTCTCCTGGCCGACGTAGTGCGCCCAGCCGCCGCCGTTGACGCCCTGGCAGCCGGTCATCGTGATCAGCGCCAAGAAGGCCCGGTAGATGGTGTCGGAGTGGAACCAGTGGTTGGTGCCCGCTCCCAGCGCGATCATCGAGCGGCCGTTGGTGCGCTCGGCGTTGCGTGCGAACTCCCGGCCGATGCGGGCCGCCTGCTCCGCCGGGACCGAGGTGATCGTCTCCTGCCAGGCCGGGGTGTACGGCTCGGACGCGTCCTCGTACGAGGCGGGCCAGTTGCCCGGCAGCCCGGGGCGTGCGACGCCGTACTGTGCCAGCATCAGGTCGAAGACCGTGGTGACGAGCCGGCCGCCGACCCGGCGCACCGGCACCCCGCGCACCAGGACCGAACCGCCTTCCGTGCTGCCCTCGTCGAAGCGGGGCAGCGCGACCTCGGCCGTCTCCTCGGCCCGCTCCAGCAGGCTCAGTTCGGGCACGACGTCGCCCAGGTCCAGGTTCCAGCGGCCTCGCCCGGCTTCCCCCCACCGGAAGCCGAGCGAGCCGTTGGGGACCACGGGTTCGCCCGTGGCCCCGTCCAGGAGGACCGTCTTGGACTCGGCGTGCTCCGTGTCGTGTCCGAGGTCGGCGGCGGTCAGGAACCCGTCCGGGACGAGACCGTGCTCGTGCTCGCGCAGGGTCACCAGGAACGGCGCGTCGGTGAACTTGCGCATGTAGTCCTGGAAGTAGGGCACCTCGCGGTCGACCAGGAACTCGCGCAGGATGACGTGGCCCATGGCCATCGCCAGCGCCCCGTCCGTGCCGGGGTGCGGGGCGACCCATTCGTCGGCGTGCTTGACGTTGTCGGCATAGTCGGGGCTGACCGCGACGACCTTGGTGCCGTTGTAGCGGGTCTCGGTGAGGAAGTGCGCGTCGGGCGTGCGGGTGACGGGGATGTTGGAGCCCCACATGATCAGATAGCCCGCGTTCCACCAGTCCGCGGCCTCCGGCACGTCCGTCTGGTCGCCGAAGACCTGCGGCGAGGCGATGGGCAGGTCGGCGTACCAGTCGTAGAACGACAGCAGTGTGCCGCCGATCAGCGAGTGGAACCGCGCCCCGGCGGCGAACGACGCCATCGACATCGCCGGGATGGGCGAGAAGCCGGCGACGCGGTCGGGGCCGTATGCCTTGATCGTGTGCACCTGGGCGGCCGCGATCAGCTCGCTCACCTCGTCCCAGTCGGCGCGCACCAGGCCGCCCTTGCCGCGGGCCCGCTTGTAGGCGCGGGCCTTGGCCGGGTCGCCGGTGATCTCGGCCCAGGCCGCCACCGGGTCGCCGAGGCGCTTGCGGGCCTCGCGCCACAGCTTCAGCAGCGTGCCGCGCACGTACGGGTAGCGGACCCGGCTGGGAGAGTAGGTGTACCAGGAGAACGATGCCCCGCGGGGGCAGCCGCGCGGCTCGTACTCGGGGCAGTCCGTGCCGATCGACGGGTAGTCGGTGGCTTGGTGCTCCCAGGTGATGATGCCGTCCTTGACGTACACCATCCACGAACACGAACCGGTGCAGTTCACACCGTGGGTGGAACGCACCACCTTGTCGTGGGCCCACCGGTCCCGGTAGAAACTCTCCCACTTCGGGTCGCCTTCACCGAACACCGCTCGCCCGTCCGCGGACACCTCCCGGCGGGTCAGCAGCCTGCGGGCTGCCAGCGGCCAGCCCTCACCGGTGGGCGACGCCTGGCGCCGTGCGTTCTGATCGTTCTCCATGGCTGGGAACGCTAGAAGGCGCAGGCCATGGTGCACCTGGGGCTGGCGGTCCCTGCCGGATGACCTTCCGGCCCCATCTGGCCGGTCGTAGTAGGGACCTTTGGTCCCCGTACTGGGGTCCGGTCGGCGGGGGCGTCGGCTGCGCCCGGCGTGCATGCTGGGCACTGATCGAACCGCAGATGCCCATCTGTACGACCGCATTCCGTGCCTGCCTGGCGGCCGATTCCCCCGTCCCTGGCCGCCGCAGGTGCAGCGCGTACGGCGCGTGGCGCCCGGTTCGGTCGAGCGTCCGGCCGCTCACCGCGGCCGGACGCGGCATCCGCCCCGAGAGTCGGCACCCGGAATGCCATCCCCACCCGCATCGGCCGGCCGCGCCGGCCCGACCTGCTGGAGACACGACCATGAGCGTGCTCACCCTCGCCTCGGACCCGCAGGACGCCACAGCCCTTGAAGGTGCGGAGGCGCACCACGCCCGCCTGGCCGGGGAGCTGGCCGGACGAGTGAAGATGCTGCTCACGGCCGTGGACCGCGACCCGGGCGCCGCCGAGAAGATCCACGCCGGTCTCGTCACCTTCTGCGACCGCTCGCTGCTGCCGCACGCGGCAGCGGAGGAAGCCGTGCTCTACCCCGTCGCGCACGGCATGCCCGAGGCCCGTCTGCTGATCGAGAGCCTGATCGGCGAACACCGCTGTCTGACCGCGCTCGTCGACGCGCTGCGCGCCGCACCCAGCCCGGCGGGGGCGGCGGCCGACGCGCGGGCCCTGCAGGTGCTCTTCGAGGAGCACGTGGCCAAGGAGAACGGCCTCGTGCTGCCGCTGCTCGCCATGACGCCCGAGGTCTGTCTGGCGGAGCTGCTCGCGGACATGCACCACCGGCTCGCGAGTGACGTGTCCGCCGCGGGCGCCCAAGGAGATCAGAACATCAAGGAGGGACAGGACATGCAAGAGCAGATCGAGGAGACGGGCGGCTGCGGCGGAGTCTGCGCCTGTGGTGGCACGGAGGAGACGGCCGAACCCGAACTGGACGTGCGGGAGGTGCCGCACGCCCTGCGCCACGCCACGGTCTTCGGCGCGCTGGACGCCGTTCCGGCGGGCACCGCGATGGTGCTGGTCGCCCCGCACGACCCGCTGCCGCTGCTCGCGCAGATCGAACAGCGCAGCCCCGGCACGTTCTCGGTGGAGTACCTGGAGCGCGGCCCCGAAGCCTGGCGGCTGCGGCTCAGCCACCGCTGATCCAAAAGCCACTCCAACCTCCAGGCGGCGCGCGGACGTTGTTCCACCCGGCGCGCTCGCGCCGCCGTACCCGCAGCACACGAGCAAAGAAGGAAGGACACGTCATGGACGGATCCCGCCGTCGGGCCGGAACCCTGCTCGGGACGGTCGGCGCGGCCCTGATGGTCGCCGGACCGGTCATGCTGCTGCGCGGCCGCAGCGGCAGGAAGGAGATCCGTGCCGAGCTGGCTGACCAGAAGATCACCTTCCCCGAGCGCGGGCTGCCTGCCGAACTCGCCGCCTACGCCGGCCGGCCCGTAAAAACCGGCCCCGAGGCGCACGCCTACGCCGAGTTCATCAAGGGCAATCTCGCCCACGCCACCGGCGGCCGCACCTATGCCGAGATCACAGCGGAGCTGCACGCAGCGGGAGGCGACGACGAGAAGCTCTCCAAGTTGCGCCAGACCGCGTTCATGGGCCAGTCCCTGCGCGCCTCGCTGATGTCCGCCTACCAGGCATGGCACCTCACCACCCTGGTCACGGGCCTGGGCACCGCACTGACCGGCCTGGGAGCCGCGCTGGTGGTCACCGCGGACGCCCTGGCACCCTGCTCCCCGAACCACCCCTGATCACGCCCGGCCTGGGGAACAGGGCCGCTCGCGGGCGTCCCCGGGCAGGGCGTCGGCTTCCCGACAGCCCAGTCCCCCCTTTCCGAAGAGGGACCATCGGCCCTGCCAGAGAAGACCATCGGCCGCCGCGCCGACCACCCCCGCCGGTGGATGCTGACGGCGACCGATCCGGAGGTATCCCGTGCACCACCACATCGACCGCCCTCGAGGCCGATTCCACCGCTGTCGCTCGCGGTGGGTGCCGCGCCCCGTCCGGCCCGGTCACCGTCCGGCCGCCCGCCTCGTCTGCCCTGACTCCAGGGCGGCCGGACACAGCCCCGGGTCGCTGGGAAGGACCGCGCGATGAGCGCCGCCCCCCATGCCATCCGCCGCCAGCGCCACGACGCGGCCGACCGGCCCTTCATCGTCATCTGGGAGTCCACCCGGGCCTGCCCGCTGGCCTGCCGCCACTGCCGCGCCGAAGCCGTACCCGACCGCGACCTGCGGGAGCTGGACACCGCCGCCGCCAAGGACCTGCTGGACCAGGTGGCCGCTTTCGGACAGCCCGCCCCGCTGTTCGTGATCACCGGCGGCGACCCGTTCCAGCGCTCCGACTTGACCGAACTCATCGCCTACGGCAGGGAGATCGGGGTCCGGGTGGCGGTGTCCCCTTCCGGCACGCCGACGCTCACCGAGGAGCGGTTGCGGGCCGTGCACGCCGCGGGCGCGTCCGGGCTCTCGCTCAGCCTGGACGGCTCCACCGCCGCACTCCACGACGACTTCCGCGGGGTGCCCGGGGTGTTTCGCTGGACCCTGGACGCCTGGGACACCGCACGCGCCCTCGGCATGAAGGTGCAGATCAACACCACGGTCGCCCGGCACAACCTGCACGACCTCCCTGACATCGTCCGCCTCGTCGCCGACCACGGAGCGATGCTGTGGAGCGCCTTCTTCCTCGTGCCCACCGGCCGCGGCCGCACCCTCGGCGCGCTGACCGCCGGCGAGGTCGAAGACGTCCTCAACTTCGTCTACGACATGGGCCTGACCATCCCCGCCAAGACCACCGAGGCCCACCACTTCCGCCGCGTCGCCCTGCAACGCCAGGTCCTCGCCGACGCCGGCGACGACCACGTGGCGGTGCTCGGACTCGGGGACCTCTACCGGGAGCTGACCGACCGGGCCGCGGTCCTGGGCCTGTACGCCGCCACGCGCCGGGTACGGCGACCGCCGCTGGACGTCAACGCGGGCCGCGGCTTCGTCTTCGTCTCGCACACCGGCACCGTGCACCCCAGCGGCTTCCTGCCGCTGAGCGCGGGAAGCGTCCGCAGGACGCCGCTGACGTCGATCTACCGCACCTCACCGCTGTTCACCGCCCTGCGTGCCCCCGACATGCTCGGCGGCCGCTGCGGGGCGTGCGAGTTCCGCCGGGTCTGCGGCGGTTCGCGCTCCCGCGCCTACGGCGTCACCGGCGACCCGTACGCCGAAGAGCCGTGGTGTGGCTACATTCCCGGCTCCTTTCCGCACCAGCGGGAACTGGCCGCACTGCTGTCCGGCGGCGCGGGCACGGAACCCCTCGTTCGTCCCCGCCCGACCGGCGCCCCCGGCGGCAAGGAGCACCATGTACAGCAAGAACCATGACCCAGGTGCCGGCGATGGCCCACCGCCCAGCAGGTTCAAGGCGTCCGGTCTGCGCAGCCGGCACCTGGCCGCACACGTCGTAGTCGCGGTCTGGGTGGTGCTCGCGTTGCTGGCGGCGAGCACCCAGCAGACGCTGCCCGTGGCCCGCTGGCTGGCCATCCACCTGTTCCTGCTCGGCGCCGCCACCACCGCCATCGTGGTGTGGAGCGAGCACTTCGCCGTCGCCATGCTGCACGCCCCGCTGCCCGACCGGCGGTGGAGCAACGCCCGGCTGGCCGGCCTCAACACAGGGGTCGCGGGCGTGCTCACCGGCGTGTGGGCCGACCTGCCGGTCCTGACCGGTGCCGGGTGCGTGCTGCTGGTCACCGCGGTCGGCGCGCACCTGGGGGTGCTGGTCCGCATGGGCCGGGGTGCACTGGGCGGACGACTCGCCCCGATCGCCGACTACTACCGGGCCGCCGCGGCGGCACTGATCATCGGCGCGGTGCTGGGCTGGCTGCTGGCCACCGGCAAAGCCGGACCCGGGCACTACACCGGGCTGAAGCTGGCCCACGTGCACGTCACCCTCCTCGGCTGGATCGGACTGCCCGTGCTGGGCACGCTGTTCATGCTCTGGCCCACCGTGCTGGGCGTCCGCATGGCCGAGAACACCACCCGGCTGGCGCGACGGGTACTGGCGCTGACCGGGGGCGGCCTGCTGACCGCGGTCGCTGGGCTGACGGCCGGATGGCGCCCCGCCGCCGTACTCGGCATCGCCGGCTACACGGTCGGCGTCGCCGTCGCGGCGCAGCTGTTCGCGCGCACCGTGCGTCGACGGCCCGCGATCTCGGCGGCCGCCGCGTGGATGCTGGCCGCCGCCGCGGGATGGCTGGTCGTCGGCGTGGTCGTGGACCTGGTGGTGCTGGCCGCACGGCCGCTCGGCGAGATACAGGACGACATCGGCTCACTGGTCCCGGTGCTGCTCGTCGGCCTCGTAGCGCAGGTCCTCATCGGTGCCCTCACCTACCTGCTGCCCATCGTGCTGGCCAGTGGTCCCAAGGAACGAGCCGCGCTGCGGGCGGTACTCGAGCGGGGCTGGGCGCCACGGCTCGTCGTGCTCAACCTCGGCATAGTCCTGCTCGCGCTTCCGCTGCCCGGCCCTCTCGGCACAGTGGGCATGCTGCTCGCCGGCGCGGCCGGGGCCGCGTTCCTCGCCCTGGCCCTGCGCGTGCTCGTTCGCAGCGCACGGGGGCTCCTCCAGGACGCGGACAAAGCCGGTGTGGCGCGACGCCCCGCTGTGTGGGGCACCGCCGTGGGCGCCGTAGTGACGGTGCTGGCCGTGCTCGTGGCCAACAGCGGTGGGGACACGAGCGGCGGGACGAGCGCGGCCGGGACGGCGGGTGCGGGCGCTGGAACCACCCGCACCGTCGCCGTCACCCTGGCCGACATGCGCATCCGTCCGGCCCGCGTCGAGGTCGCCGCGGGGACCGACCTGCGGCTGAAGGTCACCAACACCGACGCCCAGCGCCACGACCTCAAGGTCGAGGACGGCCCGTCCACTCCCATGCTCGCCAAGGGCCACACCCGCGTACTCGACCTCGGGCAGGTCACCGAGGACCGTGAGGCGTGGTGCACCCTGCCGGGCCACAAGGCGGCCGGGATGACCATGGACATCGTCGTCAAGGACGACACGGCAACAGTCAGCAGCGGACACGAGGGACACCCATCGGCCGCCGCCGACAGCGGCGGCCTGGATCTCTCCGCCGACTTCTCCTCCGGCTGGCAGCCACGCACCGCCGATCTCACCCCCGCGCCCGGTGGGACGGTCCACAAGGTCGAACTGCATGCCGCGCACACCACGGTCGAAGTGGCCCCGGGCGTGAAGCAGCAGATGTGGACGTTCGGCGGCACCGCACCCGGCCCCACCCTGCACGGAAAGGTCGGCGACGTCTTCGAGGTCACCCTCGTCAACGACGACCCGTCCATGGGCCACGGCATCGACTTCCACGCCGGCTCCCTCGCCCCGGATCGCCCCATGCGCACGATCCAGCCCGGCGAGCGCCTGGTCTACCGTTTCCGAGCCGAGAAGGCCGGGGCATGGCTGTACCACTGCAGCACCGCACCGATGCTCCAGCACATGGGCAACGGCATGTACGGCGCCGTCATCATCGACCCGCCCGGCCTGAAGAAGGTTGACCACGAGTACGTGCTGGTCTCCTCCGAGCTCTACCTCGGCACCCCGGGCAGCACCGCCCAAGTGACCAAGATGCGCCAGAACACCCCGGACGCCTGGGCGTTCGACGGCATCGCCAACCAGTACACCCAGCGGCCCCTGAACGTGAAGGCCGGCGAGCGGGCCCGCTTCTGGGTCATCGCCGCAGGTCCCAGCGACGGCATCGCCTTCCACCTCGTCGGCACTGTCTTCGACACCGTGTACAAGGAGGGCGCCTACCTGCTCAAGCCGGACCAGGCGGGCGGCTCGCAGGTGCTGGACCTGGCCACGGCGCAGGGCGGCTTCGTCGAGACGACGTTCCCCGGGGCCGGCCACTACGCGTTCGTCGACCACGACATGCGCCACGCCGAAGCCGGCGCGCACGGCATGGTGGAGGTGAGTGAGTAGTGGACACCGTCGGCTGGTGGTCCCTCGTGCGGTTCGCGCACGTGGCCGGCGCCGCCCTGTGGGTCGGTGGCCAACTGGCCCTGTCCCTGGTGATCCTGCCGCTGGCCCGCCACCTGCTCGACCCGGAGGCCAAGGACCGCTTCACCGCCGCGGCGGGACGCCGGTTCGGGATGCTGACCGGGGTGGTGTTCCTGCCCGTGCAGCTGGCCACCGGCTGGGCCATGGCCTGGCACCGGGGAGTCACCTGGGCTTCCCTCGCCGAACCCGGTTACGGCCGCACCCTGGCGACCAAACTCGCCCTGTTCGTGGTGGTGATGCTCGCCGCGGCCGGACACGGCATCGCCCACGCCAAAGGCCGCGCCGACCTGGCCCGGGCCCTGGCGGTCGTCTCTCTCGTCGGCTCCCTCGGGGTCGTCCTGCTGGCCACCGCCCTGCCCGCCACTTGACCCGCGGCCACGAAGAGAAGCGAGGAGGCAGCATGCACACCCACGTCCTGCCGGACGCGGCCACCGTGGAGGCGCTCCTGGCGGCGGCCGTGACGGCCCCGTCGATCCACAGCACGCGAGCCCTGGCGGTTCCGCCTGGGCCCTGACCGCCAGGTGCTGGAGGTCCGTTCGGCGCCGGTGCGAACGCTGCCGCTTACCGACCCGATGCACCGCGCCCAGTACCTGCCCGGGGGCGGGCCGACAGACGGCAGGCCAGTCTGAAGCTGCGGCGCTGAACGGCCTGGCCTGCGGATCGGATATGCGTAAATCCGTGAATTGCGAAATTCTGCAATTCACTACATGCTGTGTTAGTTATGTCCGCAAGTGGCCGCGGGCATGGCGCCAGACGACACCCCCGAGCTATCGGGGTGGTGAAGGGAGTCCCAGGTCGTGCCGGTTCCGCTGTATGAGGCCAAAGCTGAGTTCTTCCGGATGCTGGGGCACCCGGTCCGCATACGCGCACTCGAGCTCCTGCAGGGTGGGCCGATGCCGGTACGTGACCTGCTGGCCGCGATCGAGATCGAGCCCTCGGGGCTCTCCCAGCAGCTCGCGGTCCTGCGCCGCTCGGGCATCGTCACCTCGGCCCGTGACGGCTCCACCGTGGTGTACGAGCTGGCAGGCGGGGATGTGGCGGAGCTGTTGCGGGCCGCGCGCCGGATCCTGACCGAGATGCTGGCCGGGCGGAACGAACTCTTGGAAGAGCTGCGGGAAGCCGAGGTCGGGAGTCCGTGAGTACGTTCCTCACCCAGGCCGTGGGCCGGGTGCGCTCCTTGCTGCCTGCCCGCGCCGACTTCGCACTCATGGCCCGCAACCCGCGCCGGGATCTGCTCGCCGGCCTCACGGTCGCCATCGTGGCGCTGCCGCTCGCGCTCGGCTTCGGGGTCTCCTCCGGGCTCGGAGCCGCATCGGGACTTGCGACTGCCGTGGTGGCCGGTGCCCTGGCGGCGCTGTTCGGCGGCTCCAACCTCCAGGTCTCCGGCCCTACGGGAGCGATGACGGTCGTGCTGGTGCCGATCGTCGCCCAGTACGGGCCCGGCGGAGTGCTGACGGTCGGGCTGATGGCCGGTGTGCTGCTGATCGCGCTGGCCTTGCTGAAGGCCGGCCGGTACATGCGCTACATCCCCGCGCCGGTGGTGGAGGGCTTCACCCTCGGCATTGCCTGCGTCATCGCACTGCAGCAGATCCCGAACGCGCTGGGGGTGGCCAAGCCGGAGGGCGACAAGGTCCTGGTGGTGACCTGGCGGGCGATCGAGGAGTTCGTGAAGGCGCCGAACTCGACCGCCGTGATCCTCGCGCTCGCCGTGGCAGCCGTGATGCTGCTCGGAGCCCGGTGGTGGCCCACCATCCCGTTCTCGATCGTCGCGGTCATCGCCGCCACCCTCGTGTCCCAGCTCTTCCACCTGGACGCCGCCAAGCCGATCGGCGAGCTGCCCTCCGGACTGCCCGCCCCCTCCCTGGCCTTCCTCGACCTGTCCGCGGTGGGTTCGCTGCTCGCCCCAGCTGTCGCAGTCGCCGCGCTGGCCGCGCTGGAGTCGCTGCTGTCGGCGACGGTCGCGGACGGGATGACGGTGGGCCAGCAGCACGATCCGGACAAGGAGCTGTTCGGGCAGGGCATCGCGAACCTGGCCGCCCCGCTGTTCGGCGGCGTCCCCGCCACCGCGGCGATCGCCCGGACCGCCGTCAACGTCCGCACCGGCGCGGGCTCCCGGCTGGCCGCGCTCACCCACGCCGCCGTTCTCGCGGTCATCGTGTTCGCCGTCGCCCCGCTGGTCTCCAAGATCCCGCTCGCCGCCCTGGCAGGGGTACTGCTGGCGACCGCGATCCGGATGGTCGAGGTCGGCGCACTGCGGGCGATAGTGAAGGCGACCCGCTCGGACGCGATCGTCCTGGTCCTGACGGCCGTCGCCACGATCGCCCTGGACCTGGTCTACGCGGTGGTCATCGGCCTGGTCGTGGCCGGCGCCCTGGCCCTGCGGGCCGTCGCCGACCAGGCCCGGATGGATCAAGTGGACTTCAGGACCGATCTACCCGGTGAGCACAGTGAGGAGGAGCACGCCCTGCTGGCCGAGCACATCGTCGCCTACCGGATCGACGGGCCGCTGTTCTTCGCCGGCGCCCACCGCTTCCTCCTGGAACTGAGCGAGGTGGCCGACGTCCGCGTGGTGATCCTGCGCATGTCGCGGATCACGACATTGGACGCCACCGGCGCCCTGGTCCTCAAGGACGCGGTGGAGAAGCTCAACCGGCGCGGCATCGCCGTGCTGACCTCCGGGATACGCCCCGGCCAGCACCAAGCCCTGCAGTCCGTCGGCGTCCTGGACCTGCTCCAGCTGGAGGGACGGCAGTACGCCACCACGCCGGAGGCCATCGCCGAGGCCCGCGCCCACCTGCACCGGGCCGGACTTCTGCCCGGCATCCGTGTCACCGAAGAGGCTTCCCGATGAGCACTCCCTCCCGCCGCACGACTGAGGTTTCCGGCAGCGAGGCGCTGGGGCTGCTCCAAGGCGCCGCCCAGGGGAGCATGGTCCATGTGCGGCGTGAGATGCCTGTGGTCCGCCCGACCGTCCATGTCCGGGAGTACGGACGTCTGATCGTCCGTACTCCCGCGCAGGCCGCCGCTCTGGCCTGCCGGCCGTCGCTCACCGCTCACTACCGCCGTATCCTGCCCGGCTGGGCGCACGACCCGCACGACACCCTGGTCCGCATGCGCCCGCAAGCGGTGGCAGGGTTCCGCCTGGCCCACGCCGAGGCCGCCCGATGAGCGCCCAACTGGAAACCCTGCCCCTGCGGCATGTGCTGACCCTGCCGGCGATGGGCTCGGCGGTAGGGATCGCTCGCGAGACCACCGAGCAGGTCCTCGCCGAGTGGGGCATCAGCCGACGGCATCCCACGGTGGATCCGGCGTTGCTGATCCTGTCCGAGCTGGTCACCAACAGCGTCCAGCACGCCGCCAGTCTGTCCCCGAACGTCACCGTGATCTACGCGGCCGGCTCGGACACGTTCGCGTTCGCCGTGCACGATCGCCACCCCTACCAGCCCGCGCTGTTCGCCGCGGTGACGGGAACGGGCGGCGGCGGGCTGGGCACCGTCATGGAGCTGACCCTGGGCCTGGGCGGCACCGCCGTCATCCGCGGTGACGCGGACGGCAAGGGAAAAAGCATCTGGATCACCCTCCCCCTGTGAAAGATCGAGGCGGCAGCGGATGACCATCGAGTGGCGCAACGCCACCCACCCCGGCCCGGGTGTTCTCTCCCTGGCCGGGCACCTGGGCCCCGAGGCGGCCGCCCGGTTCACCGGCGCGATCGGCTGGGTCCTGGCCCGGGCGCCGGGCGTCATCCTGGACCTGACCGCACTGCGTGGCTGGTCGGCCGGCGGCCAGGTGGCCGTGACCCAGTCGGCCCGCCTGCATCCCCGTGCGTTTGGACTGTGCGCCGCCCTCGCCGTTCACCGGGCCGTGGTGAGCAGCGCCAGTGGTGCAGGGACGCGTGGCCCGGCGAGCCCGCCGCGGCGATATGAAGCCTGATGTAAGTGATGCACACGAAGAACCAAGGCAAGGAAAGACCATGAGCGATGTGACCGAGACGCTGCCGCCGTGCCCCGAGTGCTCCGGCACGTACACCTACGAGATGGGCGCGCTCCTGGTCTGCCCCGAGTGCGGCCACGAGTGGTCGCCCGCAGTCGCAGAACCGGTGGGCAGCGCCGAGGACGGGGTGATCAGGGATGCGGTGGGCAATGTGCTCGCCGACGGCGACACGGTGACGGTGGTCAAGACCTTGAAGGTGAAGGGCAGCCCGTCCGGGATCAAGACCGGCACCAAGGTGCGCAACATCCGCCTCGTGGACGGGGTGGACGGCCATGACATCGACTGCAAGATCGACGGATTCGGCCCCATGCAGCTCAAGTCCAGCGTGGTCAAGAAGTCCTGACGGAGCGGCCCGTCGACATCGCGGACTGAACGCAGACCCAGGTGGTCCTGTCCTCGGTCGTGGACGAGACCACCTTGTTTGTCGGCACCGGGCGCCCACCCGCGGGGCCGAGTCCAAAGTGTCCAGCGCGGCGTCCCGATCGACATGCAGTGGGCCCTCGCGCTGGGCCAGCACCCAGCCGACCGGTGAGGACCGGCGCTGCGCGGGGGCCGGGCAGTCGTGGGATGCGCACCGAACCCCAACCTCCTCGGATTGCCGAATTGCTAATATGAGCAATTCACGAGGTCATCATGTGAGAGTGAGGGCGCGAGGATGTCCCCATGACGAAGAGTTTTGGGTGGATGCGATGCACGGTGCACGCACGACAGCGGCCGTCCGGCACTCCGGCGGTCTCTACGGGAGTGGGGAGTGCGCGGTGAGCGCGCCGCTTTACCAATTGAAGGCGGAATTCTTCAAGACCCTCGGCCATCCCGTACGGATCCGCGTGCTGGAACTCCTCAGCCAGCGCGAGCACGCGGTCTCCGAAATGCTCGGTGAGGTAGGTGTCGAAGCCGCCCACCTCTCCCAGCAGCTGGCCGTGCTGCGCCGGGCCAACCTCGTCATCCCCCGCCGGGAGGGCTCGGCCGTCTATTACTCGCTGGCCAGTCCGCAGGTGGCGGAGCTGCTGCGGGTCGCGCGCACCATCCTGTCCGGCGTACTGGCGGGTCAGGCCGAACTGCTGGCCAACCTGGAGGCCGCCGAGCCCGACGCCGAACCCAGGCGGCGCAGGCCGTCGTAGACGGCCCCACTCCAGCGGCGGCCGTCTCCCGGCGGAAACCCATTGAGCGCTCTGACGGCGGGAGGCGGCCGCCCTCTCCCCCCTGCCTGCGGGGCCCATGGCGCGGGCGGTCGAAGCAGACGGTATCCGGTCACCAGGTCAGGCCGGATCCGCACGACGTAGCCCCCCTGCCCACCGGTCCGGGAGTCAGCGCGCCGCCGGCGGGCCACGTTCCAAGGGCGCCGTCCCGGTGACGATCACGCTCCAGCCCGTATGGGACACCGGCGCGATCCCCGCACGGGCCCTGCTCTGTGCCGGGGCCGCGGTCTTGAGGCAGTGCTGTCGGCGAGCCGCCGCCCCAGGACGGCTCCGTCAGCCAGCTGGAAATCGACGGTCTCGTTCGCGTCCTGGAGGCCCGGACGGCTGGTGTTTTTTCACAAGGCGGGACGCCAGACGGCCGCGACGGGCGGCACCTGGGGCGGTGCGGCACATCCGCTGCCACCACCCCCACGACGCGGCGGGCGATCGTGGCCCGCGCAGATCGAGGACCGTGGCCAGGCCCTCTCTGCCGCTCCTCACGGATTGCCGCGTGCCCCGTTGAGCTCCCGGCCGGTGACCATCTCGGATTCGATCCGCACGTACACGGCCTCTTGCAGGGGCATCCAGGACATGGGGCCGTCCTGCGACAGGCGCTCGTGCTCGGCGGGCTCGGTCACCACGGTGGCCCGTCCGGTGACGACCACACTCCAGCCGGACCGGGTTGCCGCGTCGAACTCGTCCGCTTCGAAGGCGACCACGACGCCGTCGATGGCGCGTACGAGGTCCGAGTCCGGCGAGGTGCACAGCAGGACGGAGGCGTCCGTGTCCAGGGAGAAGTTGATGGGGAGGACCGCGGGCAGCGCCTGCCTGGTGTAAACCACGCGGCCGACCGGCACCTTGGAGAGCAGCCGCAGGCACTCCTGCCGGTCGAGTGAGCGAAAGGCGTCGTTCTGGGACATCAGTCCATCGTCCCCGCGGGAGCCGGGAGGGGATAGGGCCAGTCGGCCCTATCCCCTCCCGGCTCCCGCGGGGACGGCCGATCGCAGCCGTCGTTTCGCGTGAGCCGCTCGCGCAAGGCGGTTCAGAGGGCTGTTTGGAGGGACGGCCGGGTCCGAACCCGGGGACCGTCTGTCCGTCGGTAGGGACTGATGGCCCATGCCCCTGGTGCGTCCTGATGCGGACAGTGGTGACGTGACGCTGTTCTGCAGGCAAGGAGCCTGCGGTGCGCGTGCGATCCCGGTGGCGCAGTACCACCATGAAGTGGAAAGGGGCGGACAACATGGTCCAGCCGTTGGAGTCGAAGAGCGGCAGCTCACCGTCAACTGGGTCGGTGTCCGGCCGGGCGTGGCTGATGCTGGCCCTGGCCACGGTCGGTTTCGCCGTGAACTTCTGGGCGTGGGCGCTGCTCAGTCCGCTCGGCCCCCGGTTCAAGGACGGCCTCGACCTGTCGTCGTTCGAGCAGTCGCTGCTGGTGGCGGTGCCGGTCGTGGTCGGTTCGCTGGGCCGGATCCCGGTCGGCGGCCTGACCGACCGGTTCGGCGGCCGGGTCATGTTCCCGATCGTGTCGGCGGCCACCATCGTGCCGGTGCTCTACCTCGGCCTGGCCGGGCACTCCTCCCTCGCCGCCCTGCTCATCGGCGGGTTCTTCCTCGGCGTCGGCGGCACTGCCTTCGCCGTCGGTGTGCCGCTCGTCAACGCCTGGTTCCCGCCCGAGCGGCGTGGTCTTGCCATCGGCGTCTTCGGCGCCGGCATGGGCGGCACCGCGATCAGCGCCCTGACCACGGTGAAGCTGGTCGACGCGAACAGCATGTCCACTCCGTTCCTGGTCACCGCCGCGGTCCTGGCCGTGTATGCGGTGGCCGCCGCGCTGCTGCTGCGTGACGCGCCCGGCCGCACCGTGCCGACCGAGTCCTTGGCCCGCCGCCTGGCCGCCACCGTCCGGCTGCCCATCACCTGGCAGGCGTCCGCGCTGTACGCGGTCGCGTTCGGCGGCTACGTCGCCTTCTCCGTCTACCTGCCCACGTACCTCAAGACCGGCTACGGCCTGACCCAGGCCGACGCCGCGAACCGCATGGCCGGGTTCGTGCTCCTCGCAGTGGCGATGCGCCCGGTCGGTGGCTGGCTGTCCGACCGGATCGGTCCGGTCCGGGTGCTGGCCGGTGCGCTGACCGTGGTCGTGGCCGGTGCCGTCGTGCAGGCGTTCACCCCGGCCCTGGCGCCGGTGGGCACCGTCGCCTTCCTGGCCATGGCCGGCGCGCTCGGCGCGGGCAGCGGGGCGACCTTCGCCCTGGTGGCCCTGCGCACCCCGGCCAACCAGGTCGGCTCGGTCACCGGCGTGGTCGGCGCCGCGGGTGGACTGGGCGGCTTCCTGCCGCCGCTGGTGATGGGCTCGCTGTACGGCGCGTACGGCTCGTACGCGATCGGTCTCGTCCTGCTCGCGATCGTGGCCGCCGCGGCGCTGGTCTTCACCCTCACCGGTGTCCGCGCGGCGGCCGAAGGCGGCGAGAGGAAGCCGCGCACCGGCGGTCGGCGAGAGCACCGCACCGCCGGCACCACCGCGTAGGGGCGAGCGGCGCACAACGGCAGCAACGAAAGGCAGGGAGTAGACCAGTGTGCGAGTACTGCGGCTGCCAGTCGCTGGCGTCGATCGACGAGCTGACCCGCGAGCACGACGAGGTCGTCCGCCTGATCAGCCACCTCCGCCCGGCCCGCCAGGACGGTGACGTGGACCGGATGGCTCAGATCGCCCGCGAGATCACCATCGTGCTCGACCCGCACACACGGGTCGAGGAGTACGGCCTGTTCCCCGCGATGGCAGTGGACTTCCCCGAGCAGATCGCCGCCCTGGAAGCCGAGCACCGCCGTATCGAGGTGGTGCTGGCCGAGGCCGCCGACGGCGCGACACCCTCGGACCCGACCTGGCCGGACCGGCTCATCGAGGCGATGGCCCTGCTGCGCGATCACATCCTCAAGGAGCAGGACGGGGTCTTCCCGGCCGCGCTGGCCAACCTCAGCACCGAGGAGTGGGAAGCGGTCGAGAGGGCGCGCGCGCAGGCAGGCGGTGCCCTGTCCCGGCCGGCCGTCTGACCCCATGCTCCCGCTCTCTGGGGAGCCCTGCAGATCCCGCGCCCCCGCTCGCAATGAGCGGGGGCGCGGGATCTGCAGGGGCAGGTATGGCCTCGCGGAGCCCGGGTAACCGCCCTGCCCGCAGGCGATCTTTGGCAGGCCGCATGTTGGTCGTGGTGTGGCTGTTGACCTTCCGGGGCACGGCGGTCGTAGAGTCGTGTGCGGCCGGAACCGATCATAATTCGAACGGGCGCCCGGTGCGCCCGGGGCGGAGTGGCACGGTGAGCACGGAGACCAGCGGGAAACAGACGCGGGCGGGCCTGGACGGCGAATTGGCGGAGGCGCTGGTGCGCAGCCGCCGGTTCTTCACCAGGGCGGAGGTCTCCGACGATCTTCGCACCCTGCACCGGAAGGGCGGCCGTCAGGCGGACGATTTCTACCGGGACCGCTGGTCGCACGACAAGGTGGTGCGCTCCACCCACGGCGTGAACTGCACCGGCTCGTGCTCGTGGAAGGTGTACGTCAAGGACGGCATCATCACCTGGGAGGCGCAGCAGACCGACTACCCCTCGGTCGGCCCGGACCGCCCCGAGTACGAGCCGCGCGGCTGCCCGCGCGGGGCTGCCTTCTCCTGGTACACCTACTCGCCCACCCGGGTGCGCTACCCGTACGTGCGTGGCGTGCTGCTGCAGATGTACCGGGAGGCCAAGGCCCGCCTCGGCGACCCGGTCGCGGCCTGGGCGGACATCGTCTCCGACCCCGAGCGCGCCCGTCGCTACAAGAAGGCGCGCGGCAAGGGCGGCCTGGTGCGGGCGAGCTGGGACGAGGCGGTGGAGATGGTCGCCGCCGCGCACGTGCACACCATCAAGGAGTACGGGCCCGACCGGCTGGCCGGGTTCTCCCCGATCCCGGCGATGTCGATGGTCTCGCACGCGGCCGGGGCCCGTTTCTACTCGCTGCTCGGCGGGGCGATGCTGTCGTTCTACGACTGGTACGCCGACCTGCCGGTCGCCTCCCCGCAGGTCTTCGGCGACCAGACGGACGTCCCGGAGTCGGGGGACTGGTGGGACGCCGGCTATCTGATCATGTGGGGTTCCAACCTGCCGGTGACCCGCACCCCGGACGCGCACTGGATGGCCGAGGCCCGCTACCGGGGTCAGAAGGTCGTCGCCGTGTCGCCCGACTACGCGGACAACGTGAAGTTCGCCGACGAGTGGCTCGCCGCCCAGCCCGGCACCGACGGCGCCCTCGCCATGGCCATGGGACACGTGATCCTCAAGGAGTTCTTCGTCGACCGGGCCACGCCGCAGTTCACCGACTACGTCAAGAAGTACACGGATCTGCCTTTCCTGGTGGCCCTGGACGAGGTCGAGGGCGAGCCGGACACGTTCACGCCGGGCAAGTTCCTGACCGCCGCCGACCTGGGTGGCGAGTATGCGCGGGCCGAGCACGCGGAGTTCCGCACTGTGCTGCTGGACGCGGCCACCGGCCGGCCGGTGGTGCCCAACGGAACGCTCGGCGACCGTTACGGCGAGGCAGGCGCCGGCAAGTGGAACCTCGACCTCGGCGACATCCAGCCGTTGCTGTCCGCCGAGGGCGGCGAGGAGGCGCCGGTCGCCGTCGCCCTGGCCCGCTTCGACGCCCCTGACGGCAGCGCGGCGCTCCTGCGGCGCGGCGTACCGGTTCAGCGGGTCGCCGGGCGGCTGGTGACCACGGTGTACGACCTCCTGCTCGCCCAGTACGGAGTGGCTCGCGACGGCCTGCCCGGCCGGTGGCCGTCCTCCTACGAGGACGCGGAGGAGCCGTACACCCCGGCCTGGCAGGCGGCGATCACCGGAGTGGAGGCCGGGAAGGCGGCGCGGATCGCGCGGGAGTTCGCGGCCAACGCCGAGGAGTCCGGCGGCCGTTCGATGATCATCATGGGGGCGGGCACCAACCACTGGTTCCACTCCGACACCATCTACCGCGCGTTTCTGACCTTGACGACGTTGACCGGCTGCCAGGGCGTCAACGGCGGCGGCTGGGCGCACTACGTCGGTCAGGAGAAGGTCCGTCCGATCACCGGCTACTCGGCGATCGCGACCGCCGGCGACTGGAACCGGCCGGCCCGGCAGATGATCCAGACCGCCTACTGGTACCTGCATGCCGACCAGTTCCGCTACGACCCGTTCTCCGCCGACACCCTCGCCGCGGCCGGTCCGCGAACGGGCGGCCCGTTCGCCGGGAAAACCACGGCGGACGTGATCGCGCAGTCGGCGCGGATGGGCTGGATGCCGTCCTATCCGACCTTCGACCGCAACCCCCTGGACCTGGCCGACGAGGCCGAGGCCGCGGGCCGGCCGGTCGCCGAGCACGTCGTGGACGAACTGAAGGCGGGGCGGCTGCGGTTCGCGGGCGAGGACCCCGACGCCCCCGAGAACTTCCCGCGCGTGCTGACCATCTGGCGGGCCAATCTGCTGGGCTCCTCGGCCAAGGGCAACGAGTACTTCCTCAAGCACCTCCTCGGCACCGACCACTCAGTGCGGGCCACCGAGGCGCCGCCGGAGGCCCGCCCCCGAGACGTGGTGTGGCGGGAGGAAGCCCCCGAGGGCAAGCTCGACCTGCTGCTCACCCTGGACTTCCGCATGACCAGCACGACCGTCTTCTCCGACATCGTCCTGCCCGCCGCCACCTGGTACGAGAAGCACGACCTGTCCAGCACCGACATGCATCCCTTCGTGCACGCCTTCAATCCGGCCATCGCCCCGCCCTGGCAGACCCGAACCGACTGGGACGCCTTCCACACGATCGCCAAGGAGTTCAGCCGCCAGGCCGCCGATCACCTGGGCGTCCGCAAGGACGTGGTCGCCGCCGCGCTGCTGCACGACACCCCCGACGAGATGGCCAACCCGCACGGCCGGGTGCTCGACTGGAAGGCGGGCGAGTGTGAGCCGGTCCCCGGCCGCACGATGCCGAAACTGGTGACGGTGGAACGCAACTACGGCGCCGTCGCCGACAAGATGGCCGCCCTCGGCCCCCTGCTCGACACCCTGGGCGCCACCACCAAGGGCGTCACCTTCAAGGTCGAGCGCGAGCTGGAGTACCTGCGGCACAAGAACGGCACCGTGCGCGGCGGCACGGCCGACGGGCGGCCCTCGATCGCCCGCGACACACACGCCTGCGAGGCGATCCTCGCCCTGTCCGGCACCACCAACGGCCACCTCGCCACCCAGGGCTTCCACACCCTCGAAGCCCGCACCGGCACACGGCTCGCGGACCTGGCCGCCGAGCACGAGGGCAAGCAGATCACCTTCGCCGACACCCAAGCCGCCCCCGTGCCGGTCATCACCTCCCCGGAATGGTCCGGCTCCGAGACCGGAGGACGCCGCTACTCCCCGTTCACCATCAACGTCGAGCGCCTCAAGCCCTGGCACACCCTCACCGGCCGCCAGCACTTCTACCTCGACCACGACTGGATGACCGCACTGGGCGAACAACTGCCCGTCTACCGACCACCATTGAACATGCACGCCCTGTTCGACGAGCCCCGCATCGGCGAGACGGGCGAACTCGGCGTGACCGTGCGCTACCTGACCCCGCACAACAAGTGGTCCATCCACTCCGAGTACCAGGACAACCTCTTCATGCTCTCCCTGTCCCGGGGCGGCCCGACCATCTGGATGAGCACCCAGGACGCGGCCAAGGTCGGCGTGAAGGACAACGACTGGGTCGAGGCGGTCAACCGCAACGGCGTGGTCGCCGCCCGCGCCATCGTCTCGCACCGCATGCCCGAGGGCACCGTCTACATGCACCACGCCCAGGACCGCCTCATCGACGTGCCCCGCACCGAGACCACCGGCCGGCGAGGCGGCATCCACAACTCCCTGACCCGCCTGCTGATCAAACCCAGCCACCTCATCGGCGGCTACGCCCAGCTGACATACGCCTTCAACTACCTCGGCCCCACCGGCAACCAGCGCGACGAGGTCACCGTCATCCGCCGCCGCAGCAACCAGGAGGTGACGTACTGATGCGCGTGATGGCTCAGATGGCGATGGTGATGAACCTCGACAAGTGCATCGGCTGCCACACCTGCTCGGTCACCTGCAAGCAGGCGTGGACCAACCGCACCGGCGTCGAGTATGTGTGGTTCAACAACGTCGAGACCCGCCCCGGCCAGGGCTACCCCCGCCGCTACGAGGACCAGGACAAGTGGCGCGGCGGCTGGGAGCTGAACAAGAAGGGCCGTCTCGCGCTGAAGGCGGGCGGCCGGTTCAAGAAGCTGATCCAGATCTTCTCCAACCCCGTCCTGCCGTCCCTGGACCACTACTACGAGCCCTGGACCTACGACTACGAGACGCTCACCAACGCCCCGCTGCAGGAGCACACCCCGGTTGCCCGCCCCAAGTCCCTGATCTCCGGCAAGGACATGAAGATCGCCTGGTCGGCGAACTGGGACGACGACCTCGGCGGATCGGCCGCGACCAGCGAGAAGGACGTGCTGCTCAACCAGGTCTCGGAGAAGATCAAGTTCGAGTTCGAGCAGACCTTCATGTTCTATCTGCCGCGGATCTGCGAGCACTGCCTCAACCCGTCCTGCGCGGCGTCCTGCCCCTCCGGCGCCATCTACAAGCGGGAGGAGGACGGCATCGTCCTGGTCGACCAGGACCGCTGCCGGGGCTGGCGCATGTGCGTGACGGGCTGCCCGTACAAGAAGGTGTACTTCAACCACCGCACCGGCAAGGCCGAGAAGTGCACCTTCTGCTTCCCGCGCGTCGAGGTGGGCCTGCCCACCGTCTGCTCCGAGACCTGTGTCGGCCGGCTGCGCTACATCGGCCTCGTCCTCTACGACGCCGACCGCGTCCTGGAAGCCGCCTCCACACCCGACGACACCGGACTGTACGAAGCCCAGCGACAGGTCTTCCTTGACCCCGACGACCCTCAGGTCATCGCCGCAGCCGAGAAGGCGGGCATCCCCCGGGACTGGATCGAAGCCGCCCAGCGCTCACCGATCCACGCACTGATCAACACGTACAAGGTGGCCCTGCCTCTGCACCCGGAGTACCGGACGATGCCCATGGTCTGGTACATTCCGCCGCTGTCGCCGGTGGTCGACGCCGTCCGTGACACCGGCCGCGACGCCGAGGATCACCAGAACCTGTTCGCGGCCGTCGAGTCCCTGCGTATCCCCGTCGACTACCTCGCCCAGCTGTTCACCGCGGGCGACCCGGCACCGGTTGACGCGGTCCTGCGCCGGCTGGCAGCGATGCGGGCGTACATGCGTGACATCAACCTCGGCCGCGAGCCCGATGCCGCGATCCCGAAGGCCGTGGGCATGGGCGAAGAACAGATGTACGACATGTATCGGCTGCTGGCCCTGGCCAAGTACGACGAGCGGTACGTCATTCCGCCCGCGCACGCCGAACAGGCCCACAAACTCGAAGAGTTGGCCACCGAGTGCAGCCTCGACTACGAGGGCGGCCCCGGCATGGGCGGCTCGGGCCCCTTCGGTGAGACCTCCGGCGGTGCCGCCCCGATCGCGGTGGAGAACTTCCACGCCCTGCGCGACCGGCAGACCGCCGACACCCCGGCCACGCCCAGCGACAAGGCCACCCGAGTCAACCTCCTCAACTGGGACGGCAAAAGCTCCCCTCCCGGCCTGTTCCCGGACAAACCATCCGGCAGCGGCGTCGGCGCGGCCGGCGACGGGGAGGTCGAGCCGAAACCATGAAACAGAAGACCACGCGCGCGGCCCGCACCGAGTCCTGGCACTCCCACGCCTGGCAGGCCCAGTCCCTGCTGCTCGCCTACCCCGACGACCAGTTCGAGCAGCGCCTGGCGCTGGCCGGTCAGGTCACCGCCACCCTGCCGGAACCCGTCGCCCGCCCCCTCCTCCGCTTCACCACGCACGCCGGGCGGACCGCCACCGCCGACTTGGCCACCTCCTACGTCGCCACCTTCGACCACCGCAAACGCTGCTGCCCCTATCTGACGTACTACGCCCACGGCGACACCCGGAAGCGTGGCATCGGCCTGCTGCGGTTGAAGCAGACCTATGCGGCGGCCGGCTGGCGCCTGGGCGACGACGAGCTGCCCGACCACCTCGCCGTTGTCCTCGAGTTCGCCGCCACCGAACCGGGCACGGGAGCGCGTCTGCTCACCGAACACCGTGCCGGCCTGGAACTCCTGCGCCTGGCCCTGACCGACGACGGCTCGCCCTGGGCTCACGTCCTGGACTCCGTCTCGGCCACCCTGCCCGCCCTCGCCGGCGACGACCGCGAGGCGGTCATGCGCCTGGCCGCCCAGGGCCCGCCCGAGGAGCAGGTCGGCCTCGATCCGTACGCATCCCCCGTGTTCCTGCCCGACCCCGTCGTAGGAGGTCCCCGATGACTGCGCCCGCGCAACCCCTCACCCTGGCGGCCGAGACGGGCACCGGCGGCATTCTGCTGTGGGTCGTGCTGCCGTACGTCGTCCTCGCGGTGTTCGTGCTCGGCCATGTCTGGCGCTACCGCTACGACAAGTTCGGCTGGACCACCCGCTCCTCCCAGCTGTACGAGAGGCGGCTGCTGCGCGTCGGCAGCCCGCTGTTCCACTTCGGGATCCTGGTCGTACTCCTCGGCCACATCGGCGGCCTGGTCATTCCGGAGAGCTGGACCGAAGAGGTCGGTATCAGCGAGGACGCCTACCACGTGTCGGCCGTTGTCCTCGGGACGATCGCGGGCGTCGCCACCGTGGGCGGACTGGCCATCCTGATCTACCGACGCCGCACCGTCGGGCCCGTGTTCTCAGCCACCACCCGCAATGACAAGGCCATGTACGTCTCCCTGACGGTGACCATCGCCCTGGGCCTGGCCGCCACGGTGGCCGCGAACATCGTGGGCGGCGGCTACAACTACCGGGAAACGATCTCCCCCTGGTTCCGCTCCATCTTCTACCTCCAGCCCGACCCCGCCCTGATGGCCGAAGCCCCGGTGCTCTTCCAACTTCACGCGATCAGCGCCCTCCTGCTGTTCGCGGCTTGGCCGTTCACCCGGCTCGTGCACATGCTCACCGCACCGCTCGGCTACCTCACCCGCCCCTACATCGTCTACCGCAGTCGCGACACTCAGCTCGGCGCCCGCGCCCCGCGCCGTGGCTGGGACCGCGTGGGATCATGAAAAGCCAGGCCGGGAAACGAGTGAGGCGCTGGGGCTGACAGTCGGGACTGGTCGGGCCGGTACGTCAGATACGGAGTACCGACAACTTGACTACGTTCTCTTGCTGTCCGACGGCTTCTGCCGAGGTCTCCGGCCCGTTCCGCAAGCAGAACGGGCCGGGAGGCCATCATGAGCAGGACGGCGAACCACACCAGGGTGGTCCAGGCCGCCTTCTCCGCGGCCAGGTCGCCCCAGGTCAGTACGCCGGTCACGAGCAGCAGTGCCACGCCGGTGAAGGCGGAGACGGTGGCGGACAGGTCCCAGACCTGGCCGCCGACCGACCGCAGCAGGAGCAGCAGGACGAAGACGCCTGCCATGGTCCATTCCTGGCGGGACATCCGGCCCAGCTCGGCGAGCTGAGCGCGGGCCTGGTCCGGGGCCTCGGGGGTGGCGCGGACGGCAGGCGGGAAGACGCGGTACAGCAGCGCGGGGAGCACCAGCAGGGCCACCAGTCCGGGCACGATGGCCGCGAGCGCTCAGGAGCTCCAGCTGAGGGCGATGCCGTGGTCGGCGGCGAGCTTCTGCACCAGGGGGTTGGCGGCCACGGAGGTCAGGAACATGGCGCTGGTGACCGTGTTGATCTGCATGGCGGTCACGCTGAGGTAGGCGCCGAGCTTGCGGCGGCTTTCGTCGCCGGGGTGCGAGCCGGCGTTGGTGCTGAGCGAGCCGATGACGGGTTGACGACGCCGCCGTAGCGGGCGGTGTTGCTCGGGGTGGCCGGGGCGAGCACCAGGTCGGTGAGGGTGATGCCGTAGGCCAGCCCCAGGCTGCTGCGGCCCAGGGCACGGACGAACAGCAGGGCGATGCGACGGCCGAGGCCGGTCTTGGTGAATCCCAGTGAGATGAAGAACGCGGCCACGATCAGCCAGATGGTCGGCTCGGAGAAGCCGCCGAGCGCGACGTCCGGCTCCAGCGTGCCGGTGATCATCGCCGCTGTCAGGCCGACGAGGGCGACCGCGCCGAGTGGCAGCGGCTGCAAGATCAGGCCCAGTACGGTGCCGGTGAAGATGGCGAGTACCGCCCACCCGCCGGCCTTGATTCCGTCCGGCTGCGGCAGCAGGTAGACGGTCAGACCCACGGCCACGGGGACGGCCCACTTCAGTGCTGTCCCTGTCGTGGCGGCACGCGCCTTGGCCGGGGCAGGGGACGGCGCCGACCTGGCTGGTGTTCCTTCTGCGTCCCGGAAGGGGCTCATCGTTGCCAGCCCGTGGGTGGGGCCCGGCATGTCTCGGACGACTCAGCCGGACCAGGGTCGAGTTTGCGCCTCCACGGTGACGTTTGGGGAGGAGACCAGGCGCGAGGTGACCGGCCCTCGTCGTGGGGCCGCACGGCACCGAGGAGGGAGCGTGTTGGTCCCGCCCCCGCCCCGGGGCTCAGGCGTCCGTCTGCGTGGGGAGAGGCACGGTCCATTCCGCGATGGTGCCGGTGGGTTCGTTCGGCGTGAGAGTGAAGCCGCCACCGAGGTCGGTGGCGCGCCGACGGAGGTTGTCCAGGCCGCTGCGCCGGGTGACGGCCGGGTCGATGCCGCTGCCGTTGTCGGCGACGCGCAGGTGGAGCCGTCGGCCGTCCGTCTCGGCGGTGACCTCGACGGCGGTGGCGTGCGCGTGCCGGGCGGCGTTGGAGAGCGTCTCGCGCAGGACAGCGAGCAGGTGCTCGGCATGGTCCGCGGGCACGTCGGTGTCGAGCAGGCCGGTCATGCGCAGGGCGGGAGTGAAGCCGAGCACGTCGGCGGCCTGGTCGGTCTCGGCCAGAAGCCTTGCGCGCAGCCCGCCGCGGCTGTCGGAGCGGTCGCGCTCGTGCAGCGCGTAGATCGTGCCTCGTACGGTCTTGATGGTGTCGTCGAGGTCGTCGACCACGCGCTGGACGCGCTCGGCCACCTCGGGCCGGTCGGAAATCCGGCCGAGTACGGAATTGAGGGTCAGGCCGGAGGCGAAGAGCCGTTGGATGGCAAGGTCGTGCAGGTCGCGAGCGATGCGGTCGCGGTCGGTCAGGACCACAAGGTGTTCGGCCTCGCGCCGGTGCTCGGCGATCTCCAGGGCGAGTGCGGCCTGGTCGGCAAAGCTGTCGATCATGGCCATGGTGGCGTCGGAGAACTCCGCGCCGCCGGGCAGGTTGGCCACCTGCAAAACTCCGCGCACGTTCTCGCCGCCGCCGAGAGGGAGCAGGAACCCCGGCCCCAGGCCCAGCTGTGCCGCTGAACCGCCACCGGCCTGCGGCTCGGCGGACAGCGCACTGCTGCTGATCCGCTGGTTGGAGTGGTAGACCTTCGCGGCCAGTGTGGTGGCCGGCAGGACCAGTCCTCGCACCTGCTCGGCGCCCTCGCCGTCGGCGGCCTCGATCACCAGCTCCTCGCCGCCGTCGAACCGTACCGCCAGCGTCACCAGGTCGGCGCCGGACAGCGTCCGGACGGTGGCGGCGACCTGATGCAGAACCTGGTCCGGGTCGGTGCCCGACAGCAGGCTGCGGGTCAGTTCGCTGCTCGCCGCCAGCCACTGCTCCCGGCGCCGGGAGCCCTCGTACAGGCGGGCGTTGTCGATGGCCACACCGGCCGCGGCCGCGAGCGTACGCAGCACCGCCTCGTCATCGTCGTCGAACTCCGACCCTCCGCGCTTGTCGGTCAGGTACAGGTTTCCGAAGACCTGGTCGCGCACGCGCACCGGCGCGCCCAGGAAGGTGGTCATCGGCGGATGCCCCGCGGGGAAGCCGACCGAGTCGGAGTGGCGGCCCAGGTTGGCCAGGCGCAGCGGCTCCGGCTCCCTGATCAGGAGTCCCAGGATGCCATGGCCCTCGGGATAATGGCCGATGGCACGGATGGTGTCCTCGTCCATGCCGACCGTGATGAACTGCCGGATCTTCCCTTCCTCGCCCAGCACGCCGAGGGCCCCGTACTGGGCGTCCACCAGGGTGACCGCGGACTCGGTGATCCGCCGCAGCACCACGTCGAGATCCAGATCGGTGCCGATGGTGAGGACCGCGTCCAGCAGCGTGTGCACCCGGTCCCTGGCCGCGCGAACCCGCTCCACCTGCGCCTGCAGGCCCTCCAGCAACTCATCCAGCCGCAACTGGGGTGCCGCCGGGCCGCCCCTGCGCCCCTGCGCTGGACTCTCCGCCATTTCCGCTCCCTCCGGAAAAGGTGCCGTTGGCACCTTCTCATCATGCCCGAATGGCTCTGCTTGCACCCGAACGCCTGTGTTGGACGGCCGCCCCAGATCCTATGGCCCTGCGACGTGTGTGAACGATGCGCGGTGTGAGATCCCGGCGGGCGCCACCCACCGCACCCCTCCCGGGGTCATTCACAGCCGCCCCGCGGAGTGGATGCCGTTCGGCCGCTTCTCGGAGACGAATGGCCCTGGCCGGGGCGGCGGGATCGCACAGACCCTGGGAACAAGGATGCAGGGAGCGTTCCGGTGGACGGCTCAGACGCTGCGGTACGCCGACCGTCGCGGGTCAGCCGCAGCGTGCTGGGCCGCCTGATCCTGGAGGGTCCGAGGCCGTTCGTGCCAAGGGCGACGAAGGACTGCCGGTAAGGCTGGCCACACGGCTGTTCGTCAAGGCCGGTCATGAGTGGACGAAGAGTCAACTCATTGTCAGCCCGCCCCGGCCAGGTTGAGCAGCGGTTCGGACGAAGCCATCCGGCTGTGGTCGGGGCATGCCGTTATGCCGGGATCGATGGGAGGGTTGCGCAGTGCCGTCCCGGACGGGGGTCTGACTCATGAGATCTATGACCGAAGTGTCCAGTCACAGGCATGTCGACTGTCGTTACGGGATGGCGCCTGCTGGTACCGAGCCACAGGGCGTGTCCCAATAGGGGCCTTGCCGACGATCAGGCGCCATCACGGTTCAGACCGCCCGGGCAGGCCGGTGCCATCCACCCAGCACGTCACCACGCGGGAGGCGAACCACCATGACGACCAGACAGCGCAGCACCTCCTCCAGCATGAATCCTTCCGTTCGGGGCGAGGTCGTCCTGGGCGTGGACACGCACGGCGAGGTTCATGTTGCCGCCGTGCTCTCTCCGCTGGGGAAGGTCCTGGGAACCGAGTCCTTTCCGGCCACGGCGGCCGGCTACCGTCGGCTGCTCGCCTGGGCCGGCAAGCTGGGGACGGTGCGCCGGGCCGGTGTGGAGGGCACCGGCACCTTCGGCGCGGGCCTGGCCCGTTACCTGCTGGCGCAGCAGGTCGAGGTATATGAGGTGAACCGGCCGGATCGCTCGGCCCGTCGGCTGCTGGGGAAGTCGGACCCGCTCGACGCGCAGGCCGCCGCGCGGGCCGTGCTCAGCGGTCGCGCCCGGGCCCGGGCCAAGTCCGGCGACGGTCCGGTGCACAGCGCCCGGATCTTCAAGCTCGCCAAGGACTCCGCGGTCAAGGCTCGTACCCAGGCGATCAACCAGCTCAAGGCCGTCCTGGTCATCGCCGATCCCGCACTGCGGGAACGGCTGACCAGCCTCGGCAACGCCGAACTCTTCCGCACCTGCGCGCGCCTCGGCCCACCCGACGATGAAGGAGAAGAGGACGCGGTGGCCCAGGCCACCCAGATGACCCTGAGCATGCTCGCCCAGCGCATCGAACAGCTCACCGCGCAGATCAATGAGCTGAACCAGCGCCTGATCCGGCTCGTCGAACGCCACGCCCCACAGCTGCTCGTACCGGTGGGCATCGGCCCGGACAGCGCCGCCACTCTCCTGATCACCATGGGAGACAATCCCGAGCGGCTGAACACCGAGGCGTCCTTTGCTGCCCTTTGCGGAGTCAGCCCCATCGAGTACTCCTCTGGCCGGCGGAGCACGCGTCGGCTCAACTACGGCGGCGACCGCCAGGCGAACGCCGCCCTGCACCGCATCGTCTTCACCCGGCTGCGCCACGACCCCCGCACCCAGGCGTACTTCGAACGCCGCACGCAGGAGGGCAAGACCCGACGTGAGATCATCCGATGCCTCAAGCGGTATGCCGCCCGAGAGGTCTTCAACCTGGTCAGACCGGTTTCCAGCGCCCCCGCGTTATAGGGGCGTCCGTGCTCGGCCGCACCACACTGACAGAGCAGACAACCCCTGAGCCGAGCACCGCTCCAAGACGTTGCCCTTGGCCTCAACACCACCCCAACCGGCGGCTGGAGTCAACGCATAGAGCCTCCACCAATCCCGGAGCGGTTCGCCGAGACCGTGCAGCCAGCGCAGCCCGCCGCCCTCACCCGCCACCGGCGTAGTCACCAAGGCATCCGCCGCCGGGGGCCTACCCACCACCGACAACGGCGGCTAACGTCAGGTCTCTTGAGCGCCGATGTGCCGACACGAGGCAGGTCGCCTCCGACGTCGTCGGGCTTTCCTTCATACGGATCCGGACAGGCGGTTCGAATGAAAAAGATCAAAATGATCCTCATCCAGGCCGACGACAGCGGGAATTACGGAACCTACTTCAATTCACCACCCCTCGGCATTCATCGCATCAGGAAATGGCTGGAGAGTGAGTTTAGGGAAAGAATCGAAATGACCTGCTTCGATCCCAACCTCTATGCGGACGCCCGCGAGACACTCAATGATCTCCTAGAGGCAGTGCAATTCGATATCGTGGGGTACAGCCCTCTGCATGACACCCTATCGCGGGACGTCGGCCACATGCTGGACGCCGGCGGCATACTCCCGCACGCATTACATATAGCAGGAGGCCAGCAAGCGGGACTCTCGCGGGAGCTGCTTTTCCCGCATGTCCCGAATCTCAGTCTGATCGCTCGCGGGGAAGGCGAAAAATCTCTCACCGAACTGGTGGAAAAGGTTCACAAGTACGGGATCGATGCGATCAGGAGGAATCCACGGCAGTATTTGTCTCGGGTCCGGGGATTTTACATCAGAGACGGTGGAAAGTCATTCTTCACCGGATATCCCGAACCGTTCACGGCGGAAGAATTTACACGCGCCACACTCGCAGTGGACTTCACGGATGTGGGGCTGGATCTGTACTGGGACCAGTTGAAGGCCCACTATTCCGCGGAGCAGCTCGGCGACCCGGTCCTGTTGGGGAAGATCCTCACCATCAAGCCGTACACGAGTAACTACTGCCCTCTGGGCTGTGCATTCTGCAGCACGACGACCTTTCACCGCGACGGCAACGGCCGGACCGCCAGGGTCATCGCCATCCGCAAACACGACTTGGCCGCGTACGTGCGGAGTCTGCTCCTGAAGAATCCGCAGGCCCGGAAGGTGATGTTCAAGGATGACCTGTTCTTCCTTAGGGGCGGTTCGCGGAGCGATCTCCTGGAGGATCTCCAAGCTCTTGAGGACGTTCGGCACGAGATGCACGCCCTCGACGGCAGGGACGTCACTTATCACGGCAAGGCCCGGGTCGACACCTGGGTCGACCCGAGGACCCTCACGGTCGACACCCGCCTTCTCGAAGCCACGCGGCGCGCGGGATTCACCGGGGTGAGCATGGGCCTGGAGACCTTCGATCCTGATGAACTGGAGGCGTACAACAAGAAGCTCGGGCCCCGCGGGGCTGAGATCAACCGGTTGGCGTTGGATGCCTGCCGACGATACGGGATGAACGTGGTCTCCTACATCATCCTGTCCGGCCTGTACTCGACAGTAAAATCGCTGACCCAGAACGTCCGCTGGATCACGCGGTCCTTGTCGGACGGACACGTCATGCGCATTAATGATCGGCTCTTCAGTCTGCCCGGCACGAAAATAGATCTGGACCTGCGGGAAAGCGGCGAGGGAATCACCCTTGAAACAGATTCCCCCGTGGTAGGACACGAGCACATCCGGGTCAGGCGTGTAGTGTCCGTCTTCCCCCGGGATCCCGAGGCCCGAGAGGTGATGGACGAATTCGAGAGGTCACTCGCGTCCTCGCGAAGAGAGTGGCAGCAGAGACTTGGGGTGAGTCACTGGATTCCTGAGGTCGAAGGTCCGCACAAGATGTGGCTGCTCAATCGGGTCCTGGCCGGGCGCGCGCACCTGCCCGCCGGGGAGAGCGAGCGGATCGAGGAGACGCTGGAGGGCATGCTGCTCGGTTACAGCGGCTCCCACAGATCCGTCTCGAACGAGCAGACCACCGCCTGACCGAAGGATGTCCGCGGGCCGAGGGGAAGGACGTTGGTGGAGCGCGTACTCGTCACCGGAAGCAACGGATTCATCGGCTCACACCTGGTCGAGTACCTGGCCGGGCTCGGTCTGTCGGTCCTGGCCGTCGACCACCGGCCACCGCGCTTCGGAGAGCCCTGGCGGCGGCCCGGCGTGCGCACCCTCGACGTCGACCTGCGGACCGATCCGCTCGGGGAGCTGGTTGAAGGACGCGACGTGGTCTTCCACCTCGCCGCACGGCCGGGAGTGCGAGGCTCCTGGGGAGCGGATTTCGGCGACTACCTCTCCGCCAACGTCACCGCGACCCACAGGCTCGTGAACGCTTGTGTCAACGGCGGCGTACCGCGCTTGGTGTTCGCGTCCTCGTCGAGCGTCTACGGGGAGGCCGCAGGGCCGAGTTCGGAGGGCGACGCTTGCCGGCCGCTGTCGCCGTACGGCGTGACCAAGCTGGCGGCCGAGCAGCTGTGCCTCGCCTACGCGCGCCGTCCCGGCAGCCCGCTCAGTGTCGTCGCGTTGCGCTACTTCACGGTCTATGGTCCGCGTCAGCGCCCCGACATGGCCTTCTCCCGGATGTTGTTCGCCTGCTACTCGGGCGTGCCGTTCAGGATGTTCGGCGACGGTACGCAGAAGCGGGAGTTCACCTACGTCGGCGATGTCGTCGACGCGACGGTCGCGGCGGCGGGGACAGCGGCCCGAGACGAGATCGTCAACGTGAGCGGCGGCGCGAGCGTGTCGCTGCTCGACGCGCTCACGGTGGCCGCCGCGGTCACGGGACGACGCGTTCCGCTGGACGTGACCGGCGCACGGCCGGGTGACGCGCGGGCCACCGTGGCCGATCCGTCGCACGCTCGGCGGCTGCTCGACCACCGGCCCCGGGTGTCCCTCGCCGAGGGCCTGGCGCGGCAGGCTCGGTGGCTGCGTGGCCTCGACCAGGACCAGCTCAAGGTCTTCGTCGCCGAGGAGGGCCGGTAGCCGCCGTCGGGCCCGCACGGAAGTCGGGCCTGGTGGCCGGTCGCTGCTCCGTCGACCGTCTGTCCGCTCTTCGGAGAACAACCGGGTGTGCACCGGGCCACCGGCCGCGCATCGGGCGTAAGCGCGCCCTACCTCACACTGGGCCACCAGTGATGTCGGCCTGCCTGATCAGTCCCGGCGGCCCGGGACCTCGCCCACCAGCTCCGGCCAGTGCCCGGTGATCACCTCGCGCAGCGCGTCATGGAACAACCGGTAGAGCGTCACTCCGTCCTCCTGGTCCGTGGTGAGGTACGCCCCCGCGCGGGAGGCGAGCAGCCAGGCGATCTCCTCGTCGCCGTAGGGGCGCGAAGGGGAGTCGGAGGACAGGGCGTTGGCGACCACGGGCCAGATGCCCCGCCACGGCATTCCCCGGCCGTAGGCGTACGCCACGGCGCGGAGCAGTTCGACCGCGACGAGCCGGTCCCCCGGGTCGGGGAACATCCGGCGCAGGTCGTCTCGGAAGATCCCCATGAGATCCTCCTTGAGGACGGCCCGCCATTTCCGGTCGAGCGGGTCTACGGCACGGTCCCGGGCGGCGAGATTCCCGGCGGCCGCGCGGGCCATCAGGTACGACGGTCCTGCGGCTTCGGCGACGGCACGGGCGACCTGGTCGGCCAGCGACTCCTTCTCGGCGTACGGGGACTTCTCGTCTCCGAGCAGGATGGCCCGCACACAGGCGGCGACGTGGTCCCGCCGGAAGTACGGGAGTTCGTCGATCCGTACGCGCTCGGCGCGCAGCAGAGCTTCGGCACGGTCCGCGAGGGTGTGGCCGGCGGGTTTCGCCCCTCCCGGCGACCGCATGCCGACGATCAGCCGCAGTCGGCGGTGCCTGGTGTGCGGCGGCTCCAGCCGGCCCAGCAGATCCTGGAGGAGGCGGTCCGGGTCGGCGGCCTCGTCGGGCGCGTCCACCACCACGGTGATCGGTTCCGACCCGCTGTCGCGCCAGTCCGCCCAGGCGTCGAGCCACTCCTGCAGCGAGGGCGATCCTCCCCGTCGGCCAGGGGCGAGAATCGCCAGCGCCGCGAAGATCCGGGCCATGACCTCGGTGCCGCTCAGCCCCGCGGCGTCCACGAACGCGTCCACCCGGTACGAACCGCCGTGTGCCGCCAGTTGTGCCAGGGCCGCCGACTTCCCGCTGCCCGCACACCCTGTCACCAGCAGCGCCTGCGGAGGTCCGGCGGCGGCCCGTGTCAGCCGCCGCATGAGGGCGCGGCGGCCGAAGGCGTCCTCCTCGTCCTCTTCGTCGTCCTCGTCCACCGGGGCACCGGTGTACGCCGGATGCGGCAGACAGGGATGCGGTCCGTAACGCTGGGATCCGAGCGGGTGGAGCGTCCGCCCGAGCCTGCTCTGCACGCCCAGGACGAACTCCTCGACGTGGAGCAGCGGGCCGGGCTTGTACGCGTACGGGCGGGCCACGACGTCCTTGAGGAACTCCGAGATGGCCGTGGTCAGCGCGCGGCTGTCCGCCTCCTCGTCACGCGCGGCGCTCGGCAGGATAAGCCACCCGGGGGGCAGTGTGCTCTCCCGTTGGACGAGATCGGCGCTGAGCTTCTCGGCGTGGCACTCGTCGACGATGACCAGCAGGTGCTCGATCCCGCTCTCCGCGAGCCAGGCGATGAGCTGACCGGTGCGCTGCGCGGTGCCCGCGTGGCCGCCCTTCGTCGTGCGCCGCAGGACACTCCAATGGGTTTCGTCGGCGACCGTGCCGTGACCTGTGATGTAGACCACCGCGGCGTCTGCGTCACGCCACCGCGCGTGCGGCTCGGGGTCCTGCAGGGCGTGGCTGATCTCCGTCAGGGTCGGGTTGTCGGCGAGGTGCGGGTGGACAGGGGTGAAGCGCCGTCGGCCCAGCGTCCTGGCGCAGAGCCAGTCCCGCATCACGCGGACCTCGTCGTCCACCGGCAGTTTCTGTGGCTGCCAGCGCGGGTCGTCGTAGTCGGCAGTCGCGATCGCCACGAAGTGGCGTCTGAGGACCGCCTCGTCGGCGACCCCCGTCACGGGGCCGTCGCAGTGAGGACCTCCCGCACCGCCGCCCCTGTCTCCCGTTTGCCGAGATACCGGGTCACGGAGTGCGCGTCGGCCTGGTTGTCGACCCGCCGGTCGTCCACCTTGGACCACCAGTCGGCCAGCTGCCTGCCGCCGGTCACGGGGTCGCGGGGATCGAGGACGTTGACCCAGGAACGCGCCCCCACCGGGAGGCCGTGCACCGCGCCGTAGCGGGGATTGGGCATCCGGGACCGCACGATGCGCAGGCCCAGCGGCGACCCCATCGTCAGCAGCAGGTCGAGGCGGCGGCGCCCGTGCCGGCGCACGTACTCGAACGCGACAACGGAGCCCAGGGAATGGCCCATCAGCACCCGGCAGTCCTCGGGGACGGCGGCGTCGACGCGGTCGTCCACCTCCTGCTTGAGGGCCGGGTCCCCCAGATATCTGCGCACCTGCCGGAAGGCGCCCACGTACAGCAGGGCGGCTCCCGGGCCGTAGCGGCGGTCAGCGGCACGCAGGACTGTCTGGACAGGTCTCGGTACACGGGTGTAGCCCTTGGCCGGTGCCGCCTCGGCGTCCGCGATGTCCTGTGCGCTGACGATGTCCGAGAGGGCGTCGAGGAGTTCCTCTTGTGTGGTGCCGTCATTCGGGTCCGTGAGCCAGGAGGCGATGTCCTCCGTGTTCGGTCCTGAGCCCTTGGAGGCGCGGCCGTCCGGGGGCTTTCGCAGGAACAGGTCGGCGTAGTAGACGAGGTCGAACGCTGGGACGGCGGCGGGGCCGCCGGCCGCTCGCTCGAGTCCGTCCCCGAAAGCGGGGCCCCACTCCGCGAGCATCTGTCGGCGGCCGAGTTGTTCCTTGCCTATGCCGTGAACGCCTACAACGGCTGCCATACGGTCCTACCTTTCCTTGGCGGACGGTGCCGGGGGACCGGACCGGGCTCCTCGTCCGCCCGCCCGGTGCCCGGTGAGTTCGGCGGAGAGGGCGGCGAAGTGGTCGCGGAGGTCGAGGTGGCGGAACTGGTAAGCGATGCCGGCGCGGCGGAGCAGTCCGGCGTCGTGTGCCTGGGCCAGCACATGAGCCAGGCGGGGGGCCAGCGCGCCCCGGCAGCAGATGAGCAGGGCGATGTGCCGCCGCCAGGCGTCGGCGACGAATCCGAAGCCGAGCGAGAAGCCGGCTGCGACGGACACCAGGGCGACCTGGAGCGCCGACGCCGGGAGCGGCAGGAACCACAGCAGGACAGCGGTGATCGCCGCCAGTACGGAGCCGGACACGCAGGCGGTCAGGATGTCGTTGGCGATGAAGTCCTCGAACACGGGGTTGCGGACGTGACGGGGTTCGGCGCCGCCCCGCAGGGCCGCGCGTACCGCGAGCACAAGGGCCAATCCGCCGCCGCCGGTGCCGACCAGCATGCCTCCGGCCGGGCCGAGCGACCCTAGGGCGAGACAGGTGGCCAGTCCGAAGACCAGTCCCACGGCCAAGGCGACGGCGGCCAGGACCCGTACGTCCGCCCCGTCCCGTACCGCGAGGGCCGATCCGCTTCCGAAGATCAACGCGAACATGGCCGCATACGCGGCGGTGAATTCTGGGGCGCCGGTGGCGGCGAGGAGGATCAGCATGAGCAGGCCCACCGCCGCGGCGGCCGAGAGCCGTCTGATGCCCGTCGGGGTGCGGAACCTGCCCAGCACGACGTTGCGGGGATGCGGCCACTGGGCGAGGCTCGTGTGGGCGGAGTAAGCGGGGAAGAGACCGAGCACGCCGTAGACCACGGCTTTCAGCCAGAATGGCCATGCCATGTGTCCGACGGTCCAGAGCACGGCCGCCGCGGCTGGCGTCCACAGCAGCACGCTGAGCGCGGCGGTGACGTAGCGCGGGGCGCGCGGCCCGCCCACCGGCCACAGTTCGTGCACGACCAGGTCCACACCCGAGAGCGTCCTGCCTTCCTCCACACCCGGAAGCGCCTTTCCCTCGCCATCGCGGCGGCGCTTGTCGTGGAGGTACGCGGCGAGGGTGGCGAGGGTGCGGCGGGTGGGTTCGCGGCGGTTGGCGACGGCGGGTCGGCTGAGCAGTTCCTCGACGAACCGCCCCACAGTCACGGGTGGTGTGTCGTCGGACCATCCGGAGGCTGTGAGGTCGGAGAGGTCCCGCGCGTACCCGTCACCGGACTTCTTGTCGTAGATGATGACCGCCATGGCCAGTCGCCAGGGCAGGCTGAGGTATTGGGCGAGACGGCCGTTGGCGTCCTTCTCCAGATGGGAGAGGACGTCCGCCCAGCGCTCTTCGTCCGCGACGCTCTTGATGTGGCGCTGCACCTGCTTCGGGCTGAGCCGGAGCATCTGGACGGCGACGGTGTCCGCCAGCCGTACTCCTCGGCTGACGAGTCTGTCGTGGGTGTCGGTCCTGCAGGTGAGCACGAACGGGATCGGCTTGTCGAAGCGCTGGGCCTCGTTGAGCTGTTCGACCACTGCGGCGGCGCGGGTCGGGAACGGCGTGTGCGGGGGGTCCATCTCGTCGAGGCCGTCCAGCAGCGGCAGAACGAGTCCGCGGGTCACCAGGTCGTGGGCCTGGGTCAACGGTATCCGGGTGTCCCGGGAAATCTCCTCCGCCATCCAGGCGGACAGTTTCCGCGAGGTGTCCCACCGCGAGAGTGAGAACCTCCACGCGACAAGTCCCCCGGGCGCGCGCTCGTCCAGCATCTGCAGGAGCAGATGGACGAGGAGGACGGTCTTGCCCGATCCGCCCTCGCCGAGGAACAGCAGACGTTCGTGCTCGCAGCCGCGGTAGTAGGAGGCGATTTCGGTCAGCCGGCTGGTGCCGCTTCCCCGCGGATGGCCCGCCGAGTCCCGTAACCGCCGGAACAGCAGGTCCATCGGTGCTCCGGTCTCCACCATCTGGCCGAACTGATGCCGCTCGCGCGCCACGCAGATCTCGGCGAGTCTGTCGGCGAGCGCGGGTGCGGAGAGGTCCTGTGCCTCCCCGGTGGCCGAGAGCACGCGCACGGCGTGCAGGGCGGCCAGTGCGGCCGCCGCGAGGATCGCGGTGGCGGCGCAGACCGGACGTCCGATGTGCGGTGGGCTCCAGCCGTAGAAGGTCTGCGCGATCAGCGCGGCGAGGGACATCATCAAGAGACCCGCGACGGCGAACGTCGCGGCGGCTCTGGCGGTGAACGCCTGCCGGTAGTCGTGCACGGCCGGCGCTCCATCCGACGAACGTGAAATGGCACGGACCCAACTGGTGTCAGAATATAGCCCCTTGTACGCCAGAGAGAGGGTCTGCGAAGGTCGGACGGCTTGTACGGATCGAGCCGGTCCGCCTCGCCGACCGGGGAGGGCGCTTATGACGCACGACACCGACGCCCGGGCGCACCGGCGCATCGCCCAGGCCCTCGCGGCCACCGTCGCCGGCTCCTCGTCCGAGGCCGGCCCCCACCCCTACATCCGGCGCTATCTGGCCCGTCACGCGGCGTCGGGAGGCGTGCTGGACGACGCCCACCTCGCTCCGGCGTTCCTGCCCTGGGAGTGCGGCGCGGCAGTGCGGGGACTGCTGGGCCTTCCGGTGGCCGGCTCACCGCACACGCGGGCACTCGCCGCGTGGGCAACCGTCGAACCCTTCCTCGGTGACGCCGACCACCACTCCCGCGCCTCCAGCCTGCACCTGGCCCTCTTCGCGGGTGAGCGGGACCCACGTCATCCAACGCAGGCGGTGCCCGGCTCACTGGTGCGGCCCCTCTGGTCGGACTGGGAGCTGCCGGCCAACGTGGTGGCCCGGACCGCCGCAACCGTGCGCGGCCTCGCCCTGGTTCCGGTGCCCGGTGGACGGCGGCTCCTGGCCGCCGGGGATGCCGAGGGGACCGTCCGCCTGTGGGACCCCGTGACCGGTGCTGCCGTGGGCGGACCCATGACCGGGCACCGGGACGGCGTCGACGCCCTGGTGGCGCTCACGGCGCCCGGCGGCCCCGTGCTCCTCGCGTCGGCCGGACGGGACCACACGGTGCGAGTGTGGGACCCGATGACAGGGGCCGAAGTGCGGGAATTCACCGGCCACGGCGACTGGGTCAACGCGCTCACCGTGCTCCCGGGGCCAGACGGCTTCCCGCTCCTCGCGTCCGGGGACGGGGAGGGCACCATCCGCGTCCAGAATCCGGCGACGGGCGCCGAGAAGGCTGTCATCTGGTCGGCGCACGCCGCGCCGGTGCGCGCTCTAGCGGCCGTCACGACGGCGCGGGGGCGCACCCTCCTCGTCTCGGCCGGCCACGACGGCGCGGTGCGCCTGTGGGACCTGTCGACGGACGCGCCCGTACGGGAACTGCGCGGCGGCGACGCCCGGATCAACGTGCTCGCCGCCTTCACAGGAGCGGACGGGCGGGCGCTTATGGCCGCCGGGGACGGCGAGGGCGTCCTGCGCCTCTGGGATCTCGACCGGTCCGACGTGCCGACGGTCCTCGGAGTCCACGAGGGCAGGGACAGCCAAGAAGGCCACGAGGCGCACACGGGGCAGATCACCGCCCTGAGCGGGTTCGAGGGTGCGGACGGACAGCCTCTTCTGGCCGCAGGGCACGCCACGGGCGCCGTCCGGGTCTGGGACCCGGCCACAGCGACCGTCCGGCACGCCCGCAGCGGGCATCAGGGCGCCGTCACCGCCATGGCCGTGCTCACCGGGAGCCGCAACCGCCAACTGCTGGCCACCGCCGGCGACGACCAGACGCTGCGACTGTGGGACCCGACCGCCTTCGCGGACGCGCCCGAACCCCATACCCGGCGCCGCCACCGGACGCGGACTCTCGTGGCGGTCACCGGTACCGAGGGCCGCCCGACGGCCGTCTTGGCCGACCGGGACGGCATGGTGGAGGTCCGCGACGCCCGATCGGGTGCCGTCACCAGCCGGTGGGGCGAGCGCGTCCGCGTGCCGGTCACCGCCGCCGCGGCTGTGGCGTCCGGAAGGCGCCTCCTGCTCGTCGCCGCGTCGGCGGACCGCCGGGTACGGTTCACGGTGGCGACGACAGGTCAGGAGACCGCCGCACCGCTGGCGTTGGTCGCGGAGCCCGGGGCGACGGTGACCGCGGCGGCGGCGTTCGCCGCCGCGGACGGCAGCCCGCGGTGCGCCCTGGCGGTCACCGACGGCACGGTCCACGTGTGCGATCCGGCGGGCGGGACGGCGTACCAGTACCCCTCCGGTCATCGGGCCGCCGTCACCGGCATGACCGTTTTTCCCGGGCGCGGCAGGCGCCCCCGCCTCGTGACGGCCGGCCGTGACGGGCTGGTCCTGGTCCGGGACGCCCTCACGGGCAGCGACGCCGGAAACCGGATGGCCGGGCACAAAGGGGCGGTCAACGACGTGGCGGTGTTCCAGGACGACAGGGCGAGGAGCCTTCTTGCCACGGCGGGTTCGGACGGAACCGTGCGGTTGTGGGACGCGTCGACCGGGTCCGAGGAAGGTGTCATCACCGGCCACGGCGGCGAGGTGAGCGGTGTGGTGGCCTTCACAAGCGGCCGGCACCTGCCCCTGCTTGCCACCTCAGGCGACGACTGTTTCCTGCGGGTGTGGGATCCCGGCACCGGCGAGTGCGTGCTCAGCGTGGTGTGCGGCGCTCCCGTCCGGATCACCGGTGTGCCGAACGGCTTGCGACCCGCCTTGCTGTTGAGCGGCCCGGCTGGCTATCTGTGCTTCGAGATCGACACCGAGGCGCTCTAAGGGGCCAGGACGTGGAAGCTCAGCGCGGTGTCCACGTTCTGCTCCAGCACAGAGCGCGCTCCGGCCGGAAAGGCCCCCCAACCGGCGGCGGTCCGGGCCTCCTCGGCGAGCGTCAGGACAGCACGTTCGGCCCTGGCACGGGCACCGGTCGCCTCCAGCACAGACTTGATCTCACGCACCTGCGCGTCGGACAGGTCCTCCCGGCCGGCCAGGTCCAGGACCCCCGCCTGCCGGCCAGTCGCCGTTGCACGCGCATACCCGATCAGCATGCTCAGCCGCCGCTCTCGCAGGTCGTTCGGCGGCTTGCTGCGCGCGGTCCCAAAGACTCCCTCAAGGTCGTTCCTGAGGATGTAGGCCCTGCCCAGGGGCTCGGCGTACGCGCTCAGCGCGGCCATCAGAGAGGGCTCGCCCCCGGCGAGCGCGCAGCCGATCTGCAAGGGCAGCAGCGCCACATAGCGGCCCTTGAGGGTGACGACTCGCTCGGCGGAGCCCGGAGGACCGGTGTTCCCCTCCTGCGCCGAGATGACCAGGTCGATGTGCTGGGACGCCCACAGGTCGGCGGCTGACCTTCGCCACACGTGCTGTGCGCCACTCACGCACGACGGTTCGACGGCGAGCAGGGCGCGGGCGAACGCGTCCTCCGCCCAGCGCAGCAGGAGGGCGCCCTGCCAGAGCGCCACACCGCGGCCGAACGACCCGGCCCACGGCTCCTCGGCGTGCAGCGAAGCGTACGCAGCCCACACCGTCGGCTGCCGGCGCCTGTGGTGCGACGAGTCCACGATGTCGTCGTAGATCAGTCCGGCCTCGTGGAAGAACTCGGAGGCGATCGCCGCGAACGCCGGCGCATGCGACTCCGCGTCTCCTCCCGCCAGCAGCCAGCCCAGATAGGTGAGCACCGGGCGCGCGGGAAGCCGGTGTACCGGCAGTTCCTCGATGACGGTCATGAGGCAGGAGCGGGCCGGCTCGGGCAAGTCCGCCGCCAATTCCCGGTGTTCGTCGAGGATCCGCGACCTCAGCGGTACCACTGTCGACGCGTGGTAGTCCATGATCTGCTCGGCGTCCACGTCGTCGTCCCCCCGTCGCGACGCACCAGCGCCGAAGGGCGCGTCGGCGCAGCCCGCCGTCACGGGCGTCAGCGTAGTGCAACGTGCGCGAAATGGTCCCGCAGTTCGAGATGGCGGAACTGGTAGGCGATTCCGGCCCGTCGCAGGAGACCGGACCGGTAGGACTGCTCCAGGGCGGCGCCCAGCCGGACCGGAAGGCGCCCGCGCGCCAGGAGGAGCATGGCGACATGCCGCCGCCAGGTGTCGGCGACCGCGCCCAGGCCCACGGACAGGCCGACCCCGCCAGCCGCCACGGCGATCTGCAGCAGTGAGGCCCTCAGGCCGGGCAGGAGCGCGAGCAGGGCCGCGGTGACCGCCGCGGTCAGTGTGCCCGAGACCAGTCCGGTGCGCAGGTCGTCGCGCACGAACTCGCCGAAGACGGGATTGCGCACATGTCCGGGCGCCGCCTCCGGCAAGCGCAACGCGGCCGCCACGGCGGCGAAGAGGGCCAGCCCCGCCCCGGCGGTGCCGAACAGCAGTCCGCCGGCCGCACCGAGGAAGCCGACCAGCACCCGCCCCAGCAGTCCCAGGAGCAGGCCCGTCGCAGTGCCGGTCAGGACGAGCAGTCGGCTGTCCGCGGTGTCCCGTACTGCCAGCGCGATCCCGGCGCCGAACACCACCGCGAACGAGACCGCGCACGCCACCGTATAGTCGGGCCGCCCGGTGGCCGCCAGCACCGCGCCCAATGCGAGGGCGCCGGGGAGGGTCATCGCCAGCCGCGCCCGACCGGCCCTGGTGCGCAGCCGGCCGAGCACGATCCGTTTGGGATGCGGCCACCAGGCGAGGCTGGACCACAAGGAGCGCAGCGGCAGCAGGGACGCCGCGACGGCGATGCCCGCGTCGAGCGCCGCGGGCCAGTCCATCCGTCCCAGGACCCACCAGACGACGCATGCCGCGGGCATCCACAGCACCATGCTCAGGACGGCGCTCAGCCAGCGGGCCGAACGTGATCCCGTTATCGGCCACAGCCGGTGAACGACGATGTCCACATGGGGCAGCGGTTCACCGCCGGTCCGGCGCTGCAACGCCTGGTTGTCCACTAGGTAGGCGGCGAGCTCGCTCAGCATGCCGCGGATCCGGCGCGCTTCGGTCTCGTTCGAGCCGCCGGCACGCAGCAGGGTGGCCGCGTACTGGGACACCGGCCCGGCGTCCGGCAGGGCCGACTCTGTCCGGATCAGATCCGAAGGATCCCGCAGATGGCCCCCGTCGTCGTCCCTTTCCTCGTACAGGGCTGTTACTACAGCCAGGTGCCACGGGACGGACAGCTGTTGGGCCAGCCTGCCGTATGGGCGGCTCTCCAGCTCGCCAAGTACCTCGTGCCATCGTTCGTGTCCCGGAAGGCCGCCGACGCACTGGCGGATCTGCTCGGCGTCGAGCGCCGACATGACGACAGCGGGCGTGGCCGGATGACCATCCGACGCGGCCAGTATCTGGTGGACACCGTCCCGGCAGGCCGTCACAAAGGGGGCCGGCTTGCCCTCTCGCGTCCGTTCGTGGAGAGTGCGCCATGCCGCCGCGGCCCGGCACGGGTGTTCCGCGCCCGAAGGGTCCATCTCGTCCAGGCCATCGAGCACCGGCAGGATCATTCCCTCCGAGACGAGCAGAGCGGCCTGGCCGAAGGACAGACCGCTGTCCCTGGCCAACTCCCTCGTCATCCACCGGTCCAGACCCTCTCCAACGTCCCAGCCGGCGGCGGAGAGTCGGTAGGGCACCGCCTCGCCCGGCCGGCGAAGGTCCAGCAGCCCGAGCACCATGCGGATGAGAAGGCAGGTCTTGCCCGTGCCGCCCCCGCCCACCACGACCAGACGGGCGTCGGCGGTCCGCCGGTAGAAGTCGGCGATGCCGGCGCTGGGCGTCGTCTCGGGATCGGACGGCCCCAGTCCCGGCACCGCGAGTGGCCGGAAGCCCACGTCCATGGCGGGACTGTGGTGGATTAGCTGACGCAGTTGCTCGGTCTCCCGCCGCAGTACGCTCGGGGCGAAAGCGCCCGCCAGCGCGCGTGCGTCGTCCCGCCGCCCGGTCCTCATGACGCTCACCTCATCAACCCGGCGATGCTGTCCCCTTCACCGTAGTGGCGTTCGGGACCGATGGATCCGAAAGCGCCTGCAAACAGAGGGGGAACAGCGGGCGACCCTCACCGTGCTTCAGGTCAACGGTACTCAAACCCCTGCGGGGTGATGGTGGGCGCGGGATGATTGTCCGCGCGGTCGTTGTCTCTTGACAGAGGTCGGGAACTGGTGCCAGAGGAATTATCCGCTTGACCTTGCGTGCCGCGACGAGTGTCGGCGGGCGTCGGCTGAAGCACATAGCGGACCAGCCGCGCGCTGAACGGCTTTACGACGAGCGGGAGGAAGACCACGGGGATAGGGCGGTGCATGCCCGCACCGGGCCGGCGAGCTGTGTCCTGATAGGTATCTCGGGTTCTGAAGAAGTCAAGCAGCTTCTGCCGTTGTGGAAGTCGTGAGCAGATGGAAGGCGCGTTCTTCGTCGAAGTGAGTCCTACGGTGAAATGTCACCCAGTCACTGACCTCGGAAGGCGACCGCGTCGGGATGGTTGGTGAGCCACCAGTGGCACACCTTCCAGTGGTTGTCCTTCCCGCCGGCGTCGTCGAGCGTCGCCACGGCAACGGCCGGGCCACTGCAGTGAGGACTCGGCGGGGTGTGCATGCTGCACCTGAGCTGGTTGTCCGGCGACACTTCGTCGATGGCCGTGATGACGGATTTCATGACATCAGCCTAACGAGCTCGTGCATGGTTGGCGGTGAGACGTCGAGCTCTTGATCGTTGATCATGGTCATGTGGTGGGGAATGCAACTCGCGCAGTGCTCGTCAGCAACCGGCGGATCACGGGCCTGACGGCCGACGTGATCGGTGAACTCGTCGCGGAGATCGGCCCGTTGTGGCACGAGCGCCACCAGGCCAGGCTCGTATCCCGGCCACGGAAGCGGGCCGTAGGCGCTGGTGCGAAGCACCAGCTGGTGTTCGTCGACCGGCTGCTGGCCACCTTGGTCCATCTCCGTCATGGGGCCACCCACGACGTGCTGGCCTGCTGGTTCGACGTGGACCGCTCGACCATCACCCGGGCGATCAGTGAGGTGCGGCCCCTGCTCGCCGAGCGTGGGTGCACCATCAGCCTTGACGTGCGGCTGCGAAGCCTGGCCGAGGTCGTCGACCATCTCGGAGCTACCGGGAAGACCGGCATCATAGACGGCACCGAGATCCGGGGCCGTCGCCCGGCCGCCGGACGCAAGGACCGGGACAAGTTCATCTCCGGCAAGAACAAGCAGAACGCCGTCAAATCCATGGTGGTCACGGACGAGGACGGACGGGTGCTGTTCTGCAGCCCGACCAAGCCCGGAAGCTGCGCGGATATCACCCACGCCCGCCAGTTGGGGCTGGTCAAGCTCCTGGCCGACGGGCCCGCGGTCGAGATTCTCGCCGATGCCGGCTACCAGGGTCTGGGCGCCCAGACCGGCGGACGCGTGGTGACACCACCGCACCGCAAGTTCAAGAAGAACGCCCCGGACTGGTACGAGGAGATGTACGAGCGCCAGCGCAAAGCGCACTCCTCACGCCGCATCCGCGTCGAACACGGCATCGCACACCTTAAGAACTGGCGGGCACTCACACGCCACCTCGGCCGCCGCGAGCACATGAGCGAAACGGTCCAGGCCGTCGCCAGCCTGTTGTCCCATCAGCAAATCAGCGACCTGACGTCAGCGCAGCAGATGTGAACCCCGAGCCCCATCCAAGTCCTCGACGTCTCACCGCCAACCATGCACGAGCTCGTTAGAGGGCGGCGGGGGATGGGCACTTCCGAGGGTAGAGCCGGTGACGCCGGATCCTGCAGTAGCAACAGAAGTCCGCGAGTGCCGGATGCTGTCGGCCGACGAGGTGGCCGAGCTGGTCGAGGCGTATCGGCGTGGCGCCACCGAGCTATCGCTTGCCCGTAAGTTCGGGGTCCACCGCCAGACGGTGGATCGACACCTGGAGCGCGCGGGTGTCGCAAAGCGGCCGGTGGTCAAGATGACACCGGCCAGGGTGGAGCAGGCTATAGAGCTTTACGAGCAGGGACTCAGCACCAACCAGATCGGGAAGAAGTTCGGCATCAGCGGCAGCACGGTCTGGAAGGCACTGAAGCGAGCCGGGATACAGATGAGGGCGCCGGTTGCACGGTAGGCAGGCGGCGTACTTGCGCCACAGAAGTGCCCGGCTACGGGGGGAAGCCGGGCGCTTCGAGGCGGATCGTAGCCTTTGCGCTGGTACTTCACCAGGTCAGCGGCGCTTCTCGGCTTGCAGCAGGGCAGCAACGATGGTCTCGAAAGCCTCGACGTTCTTCGGCGACTTGATGCCCAAGTGCTGAGCGGCCAGCTGTGCGGTCAGCGGAGGACTCTGCTGGGCAGGTTTGTCCTCCAATATTCCAGCCGCTCGGAGTAGATCTTTCTGCTTCTCGCCAATGGCCGTAGCCAGGGGCTTGAGCAAGTCAGTTGGTACCTCGTACTCGCCCGCGAGGATCTTGGATATGTCTGCTTCCGACATACCTGAGGCTGCGGCCAGCTTGGCTTTGCCATCCCCTGATGATGAGCCGACCGCGAACCCCTTCCTGATGGCTGCTTCTTTCACAAATCGAGCAAACATCCGTGCTGTGGCATCCGGCCGCTGCGCCATCCGCTGCCCCTTCCTTTACAGGAAGAATTAGGATGCCATCCGCGCGTCGTTTCCGGTAGAGCGCAATCCCTCTGCAGTGCCGACGCAGACCTAGGAGGTTGCTGGACTAAGTCGCGCGGCGCAGTGTCACAACTCAATCGATCGTATAGATACGTTCGCCCTTATGGTTGTTTACCCATACATCACCGTCACCCCAGATGGTAACTGTGATAGTTCCGTGGTATCGCGTTGAGAGGACCTCGGCACCGTGGCTCTTGTATTCGTCAGAGGCATCAGTGCTCGGCTTCTTGCCGACTGAACAAATCACTACCTCTGGGGACATAGCATCAACAGCATCCTCGTGATAACCCGACTCACGCCCATGGTGCGAAGCTTTTAGGATGTCGCATGAAATGGCATCCTCCCCAGGCTTGTCGAGGACAGACTTCCAAGCAGCCGCCTCCGCATCACCCGGCAGGATAACCGTACGACCTGCATATGTCATTTTGATAACGTAGGAGCAGTTGTTGTAGCTCTCACTCGCGGCGCAGAGATCGATAAGATCTTGCGTCGGCGACAGCACCTCAATTCCGTCGTCGGCCCAATATTGCGCCGTAGCTCCTCTAAGATTCTTCAGCACCTTGTGCTTGCAGTCGTCAGGCCCCATGCCCGAACCTAGGCATTTGTACACCAACCAATCAAGGTACGAAAACTTGCTGTGTTCAAAATCCGACTCCTCTAGATGCTTATCATGATCGACGTCCCAGAAGTTTTCGAGGCCAATCTTGTCCTGCCAAAAGAATCGATGCAGGCCACTCATGTGGTCCATGTCAGGGTGGGTCTGAATGTAGCGGAAGACTCTCTTGTCTGAAAATTTCTCCGCGAAATAGTCCGCTGGATCGACCAGGAGAGATTTATAGTAGTCCTCCCATGTTCGAAACTCGCCTTTAACCAGCTGCGAGCGACGGTAGCGGAAGTCGTATAGCGACACCCCTTTGCTTTCCGCCAGCGCTTCTTCGTCTGCCTCAGGAAGGCTCTTCGAGTTGTTGATATCAATCATCATCAACCGGCCTGACGGAAACTCGACGATCGTGCAGTCCCCGTGCCCGACATTGAGAAAATGGATTTTCATCATCGAAAGTCAAACCAGCCTTTCGGAAATTGGGCGAGACTACTACTCTTGCGAACCTGATCTGGACTCGGCCTTCTCGGCAGCAAGGACAACCGCTGCTTGTAGCAGCTCGTAGGCATACCTCTCCGCTGCATTCTTCATCCGTACGGGCGAGGGAAGGACCCACCAGATAGCGAGACAGACGACGGTGGCAAGAAGGGCGAGAGAATTCGCGAGCGTTAGCGCAGGCTGATGGTCGACGTTCGCAAGCCACAACATGTACGCCAAGACGCCGAGCACCACCAGGAGTGCAGCGCTCCGTCCGGTCCAACGGATGCCATAGAGATTTCGATGAAAGCCGTAGCTTCGGTTCTCGGCGCGTACGATAGGGAACTTTGTTTCATCTCGGGTGAGGCTACGGATCTGCCCTATGGCAACCTCGATTGCCTCATCGGCCTTCCCGGGGTTCGCCCGCTCGCTACGGGCCGAGGAAAGCTCGATCCCCGTTACAGATGCCACGGCCTTCCGCCAAGTCTCCCGCTGTAGTGAGTTCTGGCCCTCTTGCCGTAGACGGAGCTTCTGGACGGTCGGGGAGCCGCCCCATGATGCCCAGAGTGATTCTTGAACCTGCCGCCCCTGGTGACGCACCAGTTCAGCCAGGACGATCGGACCGCCGGCCAGTGACAGCGCGGTGATAACCGATACAATAACCGGAGCCTTGCTGAGACCAAGGACTGCCAGCGCAAGGCTGACTGGAAGCAGCGCGAGCAGGCCAGGCGCAAGCCGCGCCCGGCGTTCGTAGTCGTCTAGCCACAGCACGGCTACGCGTCCCCGCCTTCCTCTACTTGCGGATGCAGTGGTAGCGCCATGATTGGGACGTATCCGGCTCGGCTGGGAGCGTCATAGGAGTGATGAATCGTCCGACCTTGTGTGGCGTAGACCGGGTAACCCCGCCGATGGAAGGCGTTCGTGGTTTTCTTTGCTGGGTGCTTGTTCTTCTCGTTCTTCTTCGGCGCGGACACGAACGCCTCCCCGAGAACGGTTGTCTCTCCCTTGGTGCCGAGCAGGCGGTCGAGTAGTGATGGACCGACGTTGCGGCGGCTGCCATGGTGAGGAACCTGCACGAAGTCAAGGCTCCCGGGCTGGAAGCTCTCATCTTCGAGAACGTCGAGGGCTTGTCCGAGAGCGGGAATGCCAGCATCTCCGGTGAACAACAGCTTCCGGCCGTCCACTTCCAGGAGGCAGATGGCGCTGGTGTTGTTCTTGGCGGATGTCTCACCATCCTCGCCTAGCGTCTCGGTCCAGAGCGTCTCCGGCACCATTCTGGCGAGCAGATGCCGGATGGTCGCTTCCCAGCTCTTCTTGGCCTCCTGTGCAGAGTCGGGCTCGACGATCTCAGCCAACAACTCCCGGTAGTAGTCCTCGGTGGGACCGAGAATGCGCAGGACGCCGTCGTCACTCGTCCAGTCAAGGAACGGTTCCTCGATGGGGACACCCTGCGCCTTGGCGACTTCTTCAAGGTCGGTTGCGCCCTGAAGTGAATCTCTCAACTCCGTACGCAGCGCCCGCGCGTTGAGGGAGAGGATCATCTTGGCTCGCGCCACGTCCGCGGAATGGCTCCAAGGCAGGTGCATGAGGAGCTTCTTGACGGTCATCTGCTCCAGGACGACCCGCAGCCCGTTGATGTGGTCCCTGTCCGGGTGGGTTGAAACCACAAGATCCACGATCCCGGTTCCGTAGTACTTGCGGATGTGCTCGACGAGCGCTTCGCCGTCGTCGAGGTACCCGCCGTCGATCACGATCACGGTCTGCTCTTCGCGTGGACCGTGGAGGTTGCCGTAACGAAGAGCGATGGCATCGCCACCGCTCGACTCCTCCCCGACGGGGAGGAAATCTATCTCGTAGCCCATGATCTTCCTTCAGCCATGGCCCCGCTGGGCGGATCGCACAAGAGTCGGGCGGCAGGACTTGCGTGCCTTCGCCTAACGGGCAACACACAGTAGCTGACTACTTCGAGATCTAATTACGCTCCGTCAAACTACAAGCCCACAAAAGGAGTAGACCACCATCCTGACTGACTGAAAGTGATCATTGTCGATCTTTCGCGACCGCCAGTTGTGCGCCCCTGATGTCACGCGAACGCCGTGTCAGGCATGGGAAACTCCAGACCCGGACGAACTCCGTTCACGCTCGGTGATGGCTTCGTTGCCACATGTATTGGAAGGGTGAGGTCCACGTCCACGGGGTGGCTGCTGCATGTGGCGTATAGAAATCAGTCGAAAATTTCAAGGCGAGATTAAACGAGATCAACGCACAACACGTGTCAGAGGGCCACTGCCAACATGAGTTGGCAGTGGCCCTCTGACTAACTGCTCAGTAGCTGTTGTCGCTCCGATCTTGAGGGGTGTGTGTCGAACGGGAGTCTCGATCGGGTGATCGCAGCTGGTCGCGGGCATGAAGGGATTAGGGCCTCTTGGTAGTCATCCCGGGCCCTGTCGGTCCCGCCCCGTGGCCGGGAAAATCGGTGCTGGTGCCCGTCCGTAGGACGTCGATCAAGCTTGGTGCCGAATATGAGCCCGTTTGGTAGTCGGACGCGGGGGCCGAGCGCAGGATTCCAGTGATGTTGCCGCGAGCACGCAAGAGAGCTTCTTTGAACCCTGTGGTCCCTGATGGGCGGGTGCCGCTACTGGTGCACGTCAGGAAGGGCGGGGCGGGACATGGATGTGATCGAAGAGCGGTGCGGGGGGCGCCGACTTGGGCAAGACGGATGTCAAGGTATGCATCCGGGTCCCGGGCGCCGGCAAGCGCGCCCGTTGGGGCAGCTCGGCGATCGGGGTGCGGTGCCCACTACAGGGCCCGGTGCATGATGTGCAGTCCCACGTGGCCAGCGCGAGGCCATCGGTGAGGTGGCTGACGAGGTCGGCGCCCAGGTCCCCACTCTTGCCGCTGGTGACCTCTGATCGCACTGCTTGCCTTTACGTGCTGTTGCGCTCGGTCGGGATCAGGTTCGGGGTGTTGCGTGAAGGGGATTGAGCATGTCCTGCGGTTCCTGAGTGGTGGTGAGATGGGGGCGGGAGGATGGGCGGGTGCTGTCCCGGGCCCATGGTCTGACTCATGATATTTCTGACCGAAGTGTCCTGGTGTCACAGTGTCGGCCGGTGGTCGGGGATGGTGCGTTGTCGGTGTGAGAATTTTAGCGAGACATGGCACTTGCCAACGGTGGTTGGCACTACCTGATGGCCGTCACAGATCAATTGGTCCTGGGCTGCCGCTTGCGTTGGTTAATCGAAAATGTGCCTTTAAGGTCGCTATTTAGCCCCGAATCAAAGGCTGGCTCCGCATCTCGCGACGTCCGCCGGATAACCCAGCAGACGCTTGCCTCTCGTCCATGCCTTGCGCTGGTGCGAACTAAATGCCCAGTACTATTGAGGCATGCGGAGTATGGAGAATCACTCCAGACCGAAGGACATTGGGGTGTCCCACGTGACACCTTGACGTTTTTCTTCAGAAGCAAAAGCGATTGCTTCGACCATGCCACCCGGTAGTGCTGCAGATGCGCGCTTCAGCACATCGATAATTACCTCGAGCGTCATGGCGTTCACATTTTCGAACCCGTATAGGCTTTCATACATTCCTTTTAACTGCTCAAGCCGATATGCATAAGGGGGGTGGGTGTCATAGGCTGGCCGCATTCCGGTGTGTCGTTCATGCGCCTCATCTAAAGCAGCTGCGGCCATCAGGAAGAAGTTTGCCCCAGCCAGATCAAAGTCGTAAAGGTAGTCGACCATTACCCCTAAACCGCCTCCCTCACGACCTTGCGGATAATGCCTTCGATGCGCGTAGGTGTGACTCAAAAAGTAGCCAGTAACGTCCGCTTCGATCTCTAGTTCGTGGTTTCGGCTAAGCGTCGTTACTTCGACCCCTCGAATTTGGGTACTCGCGACACTTACTGCGGATCCTTCAACTCCTTGAGCCACATGCCCGAACTCGTGGCCGGCGACGAATCTTTCGGCACCGGAAAGCAACGCCGTCCTCGTTAGGCCAACAAGGTCGACAGGGCCCGGGGTGACAACGGTCGGCGGCTGCTGCACCGGGAGAAGATAGGGAGCCTCAAAGGCAAAAGCAGCCAGAACAGTCGCGAATCGCCGGGTGATGAGCTCATTTTCCCGCAGCACTTTGTCGACTGCATGCCGATATCCTTCTCGGGGGTCTTCACCTGTCTCGTTCAGTTTGTCGTAGACCGAAGGCGGAACAGCGTAATGCACCATGAGGGCAATTTTGGCGATACGATTAAGGAAATGCGGAAGTCCCGACGTGAATGCTACGATTACGCGATCATGGCCAGGGGCCCACAACGTGCATGCATTGCATCCGAATGTCGGCAAGGTGCCGAAAAGCGGCTCGCTGTCAGCGGCATTTATTCCAGCCGAGCGGGCAACCTCGTAAATTTCCAGGAGGCGCGGCCGTATCATTGCATCAGTGGCTGCATCGTTGCCCGTTGCCACCCTTGAGAGATTTGCGGACAGCTTTCCTCGGATGCTGTCAAGGTCTAAGTCATTCCTATGAATGAGATGACGCAAACGGGCCTCAATACGCTCTTCATACTCCTCGGGTGAGAGTGGTTCACTTTCCGGGCTCGACATGGCCCGCTGAAGGAACGCTAGGTACTCTTCCGGCGTCACGGAATCATCCTTCCGCGCACGACCTCTGCGGTGGCGCCGACCTGATTCACAATGGAGACTATTTCGGTCGCCGTCCCTCCGGAAGCCACTTCGATGACCGCACTCAAGTCAACGAGATGCCCAGGGTCAGTGACTTGCACCTGTGTGCCGTCGCCGCACACGACGATCGTGCGGCCTCGTCGCTCTCGGCAATCGTAGGTCACTTCAATCCTTCCCTCCTGGACGTTGACGATCATTAGGCAAGCGAGTTGGCGGCGAAGCCATGCCCAGAGCGAGGCAATTCCTCCGACCCCAGCGAGTGTCGCGGTCACAATAGTCGGAATGAGCGAAGGATCCATGTTCTTCGGGCCTACTACGGTGACATCAGATGCAGAGTATCCGCGCAACTCGTCTTCTAATGCATGCGCGATCCGCTCGTCCGGAATCGCCGCAAGGAATGCAATCTCTGCCATGCTGCCCCTATTCGGCCGTGGGCCCACCACTATACTCACTTAGCCGTAGGCTAGATACTAGGAGGCTAGCCTTTCCGTCAACTGTCTCATGCTGATTTGGTGTGACACGGGACGCTTCCTGGAAGGAATGCGTCTGCTGATGATGGTGAGGCCGGAGGGAATACCAAAAAGTCACAACCTGTCGTTTCAGGGCCAACAGTTTCGGCATCATTCTTACGAATACCCCATGATCTAGAAGCTCAGCGGGAACCGGCACCGCTTCTGTGTCACCGCTCGGTGGCTTGACCTTGTCCGGCGTTCTTCAGGTCCAGGGACTGGCCTCGTTGGACGGGGTCTCGCCGTGGTCGATGATGGGGGTCAGCTAGGCGGCGTACTCGTGGAGCGCCGTGATCAGCATGTTGTCGGTGGGCCTTGTAGCGCCGTGTCGCATGCGGGCCCAGACCGCGGCGACGCTCATCTGCCATTTCTTCTGGGTCTGCGGGTCTTGTTGATCGCAGATGGGGGTCGGTGCGAAGAAGTGCTCACTCTGGGTCACGAGAGCCCAGAGGATGACGGATCCGATGTTCCTCTTGCGGTCGGTGAGGTCTTTGGGGAAGCCCCCCGCCTGGGCGTGTCCCCCGCCTGGAACGGCGATTCTGGCCTTGATCTCTTGCCATGGCTGGGGACCGATGCACCAGTTCGCCAGGACCTTCCGTCGCCTTTCGTAGTCGATGAGGTCCTCTCGGGCGTCGAGTTCGGCTGCAAGATTACGGATGGCAGCCTCAAATTCGAGAGGGTCCGGGCGGTTTCTGGCCCATCGGTGAACGCGTTTAGGACTGTCGGCGATCCTGGCTGCGATAGCGGGGTCGCCGAGATAGAGACCCATCCGGTCGGCGGCTTTCTCGTCCGGCGCAACGCCGGCGCAGCCGGACCGCGGCAGACCGACCTCGTCGCCGGCTACGACAACACCTGGTACATCATCGAGGCCAAGTGGGAGCAACACCCCGTCGGCACGAACGTCGTCGATGACGTCAGAATCCCGGTGGAGGGGGTCGGCCAAGGCCCGATCGGCGTGACCTGCTTCAACGACGCCGCTGTCAAACGGTTTTCCAATACCGGGACCGGCAGGTCGTCCCTCCTCATCGGCGAGAAGGAGCTACTGCAGGCTCTCCAATCCCCAGAGCTCCTCGCCAATCTCCTGAAGAGAAGCGGGACCAGCTTGTCGCCCATGGACGTGTGCACCTCGGTTCGGACACCACGAGAAAGACTCGACGGCGTTCGACCGACGACCTTCCGGAGTCGAGCTTCAGCCTGCTCAGCGGAGACCAGGCACCACTGCCGTACCTCGCGGCCGAGGATGGCTTCTCCGGAGGCCCTCCAGATGCGGTTGGATGCACCCACCCTTTGTGGCGCTGCCCAGCAGTGCTGTAAGGCCGGCGGTCGGGCCAACGAGAGTGAGTCGGTATCAGAGGCGTCGCTGATACTCGGATGCTTTATCAGGGGTGAGAGGGACTCGGTGTGAAGAAGTTGCGGGACGGCATAACCTGCCTACTGCCTGACGTGGTCAAGGCGGAGATTGAACCAGAGAGCTGTCCGATCTGGTTGCGGCGGCCAGGGCGGACCGAGTGCGTCGGCATGTGGGGGACTGTCGCGGCCATCTACGGCGCGCTCACTGGGCTGGTCCTGCCGGAGCAGGCCCCTTCTCGCGAGCGGCGGAGCCTGGACGTCCTGCTGACCTACGAGAACGGGCAGCAGCAGATCCTGGAGGTTGACGAGAAGCAGCACTTCACCGCAGCCCGCGCTCTGACGCTGGAGTACTACCCGGCAGGCGTGAAGCTCGGCTTCGACGCTTCTCGATGGTTGGCCCGCTCGCAGGCTCTGACCGGGCGTGAAGCCGGCGGCGGCTTCGGCAAGTCAAAGCCGCCGTTGTTCCCTGGCGAGGGTCTCGCCTCTGAGTGAGACGGCGCGGCGGCCCCCGCCGTTCAATGGCAGAAGCGAAGCGCCTGGCCGGCTCATCTGCCGGCCGGCGCACTGCTGGCGCCTTTGAGGCGACGGAGCCCGCCGGAAAACTCCGGCGGGGCGTCTGCGCACGGCGGGCTACGACGGCGTGCAGTGTCCGGCGAGGGCACCGTTGTACTCCGGCTCTCCGCTTTCCAGGACGCGGAGCAAGGATGCGGTGACGACACGTGTCGTACGGCCGATGCGTAGCACGCGGCACGGGAACTCCCCGCGACGCACCAGGTCGTAACCCTTCGCCCGAGAGAACCCCAACGCCCTGGAGGCGTCTTCCACGCTCCCCGTTCCGTCCCAGGTGGCGCGGATGTGCGTGGGGCTGTAACGGGTGCCGTGCACCTCATTGGTCTGTCCGTGCAATTCAGATTCTCCAGTCGTTAAGACGGTGCGGCTGTGGATCACGGTGCCGACCCGGAAGTTGATCAAAACAACAAGTGACGTAAGCAAAGTCACCCGCATTGCGCGCTGAGGCTTATACCGATGAGCAGGCCCCCGGTGCAGGTCGACTCCATCCCCGGGTGCACTCGGGGATGCGATAGTCGACCCTCTACGGTGGGGGCGAGGCGGGGGTGCTGCTACGCCACCTACGGGGCCTTGAGCGCCACGGCACCTGTTCCGCAGGATCTCTGCGGCAGCGCAGAGCGCTGACACACGCGCGACGCTTTCAATTGACAGCCGTCGTGGCGATTCCTTTCGACGTAGGGGCAGGCAGTGTCGGTGGGCCATCAATGATCCGCGCGATCGCCGGTTTGGCTAACCGGCGATCGCGCGCTATGTTGCTCCGCTTCGAAGCTGTCTGGGCCGACATACGTCCACTCGTGGGGACCGACTGGTGCAGCCCGGGCCGTTTCCTGCTGCTCTCTCTCCAGCAGGAAACGCCTGTCCGGTTCGGTGCTCGTAATTGCCCCGGCCTTCCGCTACTCCATCGGCAACGGCACCGACACCGACGTCTGGACCATCCTCTAGAAACCACCCACACCTCAAAACGGCGTAACGCAGGCGTACGTGTTGGCGGCGGCTTCCGCCCGTGCCACCGCATGGTCTCAGCTGGTGTACCGTCCACCGACACAGCACTGGTCGTAAGGGAGTTGGGGGGCTTCTCGGTGATCGAACTGAAGATCCCGGAGATCTACTGGGACGACGACACGGCCGTGAGCCTGCTCGTCGAGTACTTCACCCGACGACGCTCAAGCGGCGACCTGTTCTATTCCGGCGCGCACTTCGAGCGCCTGGGCGGGGGCGGGGACGCCGAGCACGTCGCGGACCGCTTCGACAGCAACGACCTGGTGGCCATCACCACGCTCAGTGTCTCCCTCGAGCCGCACGGGGCGATGAACTTGCTGACCGACCCCGACGGGCACTGGATGCGCCTGCTGTCGCTCATCCCTCGTGACGCACGTTTGGAGAATCCTGGAAGCGATGCCTTCATGGAGGAGGGCGGACCCGCGTGGGAGTTGTGGGAACGCCTGGCTGGCAGCAAGCAGTACCTCAACAAGCCCGACGGCAGCGGCCCGGTTGTCGCAGGCAAGTTGCTGGCCCGTAAGCGTCCTCACCTCATCCCCATCTACGACATCCGCATAAAGCAGCTGTTCGAGCGACCGAAGGCGGACCACTCCTTCTGGGCCGCGCTGGCTGCGGCCCTGCGGGCGGACAACGGCGCCTTTCGCGATCAGTTGGTCTGTCTCCGGGGCAAGGCGAGTATCGGTGAGGACATCGGCGTCCTGCGTGTGTTCGACGTCATCGCCTGGATGCATCAAGGCCGGCAGGATTAGGTCGCGACGAGCTGAACTGTGAGGTGGAGCGTGGAGGGGAGCGCATGCGAGGTCGCCGAGGGCGACAGTCCGAACCGCTCTCCTCGAATTTGATGTGTTTCCGATGACCCATCATGTGGAGTGCGTCGCGATCCTTGAACCGGTCGCGAAGGGCGCCTGACCTGCGGTTTTGTCCGTGCGCATTATGTGCGGTGTGGGCGTTACGGGCGATATCTTGACGCCGAGATGACGCTCGTGACGCTCATTTGACGCTCGTTCTGATGGAGTGTCAGGCCGCTTGCCAGGCAGGCTAGGCTCTGCGAGTCGGCGGGACATCAAGCCAGGCACTTGGCAGCTTCAGCCGAGGCTGCGAGTGGCGGACTGCGGGTTCAGCAACGGGCCGTGGCGAGCAGGTCACTTCGCCGGTACTTCGGCCGCCCAGCACGCTTTGCTCCAAGCCCGCCGATAGGGTGGGCGGCCTGGGAGCGAGGAGGAAGACGATGGCGCTGACCACGTCGCTGGCCGGCCGGGTCCGGAACACGAGTCTGCCGAAAAGCCATGCCCTTCTGCCGCTCCTGGAGGCCGTGGTCAACGGCATCCAGGCGATCGACGCCCGGTTCGGCGACGACATGGAGCCCGGTCGTTTGAGCATCAGGATCCGGCGCAGTCAGCAGGAAGCACTCAACTTCGGCCACGTCGGCCCAGGGCGCGCGGCGTTGAAGCCCATTGTCGGCTTCAGCGTCGAGGACAATGGAGTGGGCTTCACTCCGGAGAACATGACATCGTTCGAGACGCTGGACAGCGACCACAAGGCCGACATGGGCTGCCGCGGTGTGGGGCGCCTGCTCTGGCTTAAGGCGTTCGACAGGGTTTCGGTCCGCAGCGCCTACGAGGACGAAGCCGGATGCCTTAACGGGCGGCAGTTCCGCTTCTCCGTCCAGGAAGAGGTCGAGCCGGACGGGGAAGGGGAAATTCCAGCTGAGGTCGGCACGACCGTGAGCCTCGACGGGTTTAAGAGGCCCTTCCAGCAGAGCGCGCTGAAGACCGTAGAGGCCATAGCTCGTGAGGTCTTCGAGCACTGCATCTGGTACTTCCTGCGCCCCGGCGGCGCGCCCGACATCACGGTGGCTGACGATGACGGGGCAGTCTCGCTTAATAGCCTCATGCACGACTTCGTGTACTCCGACATGCAAAGGACATCGATCGAGGTCAAGGGGGAGAGGTTTGAGATGGTGAGCCTCCGCCTGAAGTCCTCGCCGAGGAATCTCGCGCCACGGCTGTACTGGTGCGCTGCGAACCGTGTGGTGGTGGAGGAAAACCTCACCAGCAAGGTGCCAGGGCTCTACGGAAGGCTCAAAGACGCGGAGTCCTCCCCGTTTACATACGTCTGCTACCTATCCTCCGACTTCCTGGACAGCCACGTCCGCGCCGACCGTACAGCCTTCGACATCAGCGAACGTGTGCCGGGCACCCCACTGATCGAAGATGTGTCGATGGACGACATCCGGGAGAGCGTGCTCAAGGAAGTCGAAAGCATCCTCGCTGGACCGCTCAGCGCAGCACGCGAGGAGGGCAAGGCCCGGGTCCACGAGTTCGTCAGCAACCGCGCTCCGAGGTACCGGCCCGTCCTGTCGCGGCTCGAGCAGCTCGGCGTATCCGTGGATCCGTCCACGAAGGACCACGACCTCGAACTGCTGCTGCACAGCAACCTCCAGAAGCTCGAAGCGTCTGCGCTCGCTGAAGGCCACGCCGTCCTGGGCGAAGCAGGCTCCGCCCAGCCGGAGGGCTACGCCGAACGGCTCGCCCGGTACTTGAATACAGTGACCGACATCAACCAGTCCGACCTGGCCGCCTACGTCTCGCGCCGAAGAACGATCCTCGACGTACTCGCCAGGCAGATCAGGTCCGACGACCAGGGTAGATACAGCAAGGAGGACGCGATCCACTCCCTGCTAATGCCGATGCGGACCGACTCGAACGAGATCGGCACCGATGCCTCCAACCTCTGGATCATCGACGAGCGGCTCGCGTTCCACGACTACCTCGCTTCTGACAAGACGCTTAAGAGCATGCCGATCACGGGTTCCGATTCGACGCGGGAGCCCGACCTGCTCGCGACTCGGCTCGTCGGCTCGCCGGTGCTGGCCGCGGAAGGGGGAACGCTCCCGCTGCCGTCCATCGTCGTGATCGAGGTCAAACGGCCGATGCGCAATGACGCCTCGGAGGACAAGGACCCGATCCAGCAGTGCCTGGAGTACGTGAAGCGTGTACGCGCCGGCGGAGTGAAGACCGCGCTGGGGCGGCCGATCCCCCCGACGCGTGAGGCACCTGCCTTCTGCTACGTTCTCGCGGACCTCACGAAGACGATGGTGGACAGATGCGAATACGCGGGCTTGCGGCCCACCCATGACGGCATGGGTTATTTCGGTTTCAACGAGCCGTGCAAGGCGTACATCGAAGTAGTGAGCTTCGACCGTCTCGTCAACGCCGCCACCGAACGCAACCGGGCGTTCTTCGACAAACTCGGACTCCCCTCCAGCTGGCAATGAGTTGAGCTATTCCGTCCGACCCCCGGAGGAACAGTAGGCGTCGATGCTCCGGCTGGCCCTACAGAGCTGGAAGGGGCCGCTCGTGCAGAGTCGAGGCCCGGTGTCCACCCGTCGGCTCAGGACTACTGTGCTGCCTCGCGTAGATGCCTGGCCAGCGTGGTCACCGCGGTCAGGGGGTGCGGTGGTGGACTGGATGCAGGTGGACAGGTGCGCATGAGGGGCTTGCAGGGTCACTCGCTCATTCCCGACGTCTGCTGTCCCGGAGATGGGGCAGCAAACGTCGGTACTCTTCCTGGAGAATCCGGCGGCGGGCCGCCGAGGCGTTTGGCTTTGGGCATAGGCCGTTCCTTCGGACAGGCCGCCGGACTGCTGCCTAACGGCTCAGTCTCAAGGTATGACGGACAGGTTCGCCGAGGACAGAGGCGGCCCGGTCAGTGGCGGCTAGACGCTGTGCCACGGTCGTGCGGGCTAGGTGGGCCGGCAGAGCTTCGTTAAATTTCAGGCCGCGCAGGGCTTTGTCATCGATCTCGGGAAGGCAAAGGCGTTCGGCGGCATCAGCTGTGTGCGCAGCCCACATCTGGGGCGTCAGGTCGGGACGCAGGCGGACGTACAGCTCGTTGAAGCGCTGCTTTTCATCGGTGAGCCCGGCGAGCGTTGCGGTCAGAGTGGCGTTGGCGCGAAAGCCAGCCCAGGTCCACCAGCGGACATCCTCGTCGGCGCGTGTGATGACGGTGCCGCCGGGGTGGACGGTCTCGATGGCGTTTTCGCGGAGCTGTGTGAGGTACGTGACGGCGCGCTTGGTGAGTTGAACCGGTGGGTCCTGGCCGAGAATGACGTTTCGCATGGCACGTGCGAGTTCGTACGAGGCGCCATCGAGGATGCTTCCGTACCAGCGAGCTTTTCCGCCGCCATCGGCGGGTTCGACGAAGCAACGGCGCCGGGCCCAGTCGATCCAGTTGACGCGCCAGCTGCGGCCGGCGAGGAGGAGAAGCCGAGGGCCCTCCACTCTTTCGGTGAGCAGCATGGGATCGGTGCGGCCGATCTCGGTGCGGCCGGAGAGCACGACGAACTCTGGGGCCGCAGTGAAGACGGCGGTGAGGTTCATGAAGTGCCGCTGACCAAAACGACGTTCTGCTTCAGGCCCGATGAAGAGCATGCCGCTGTCGGAGTCCACGAAACCGTTGTCGACGAGGTGCTGGACGATGGGGGCAGCGCTCTGGCTGAAGGGTTCAAGGCCGTTCCAGCTCTCGGTCCATGTTTGGTCGCCGACGCGGCCTTCTTGCAGGCAGAGAGCGAGGAACTGCTGTGCGGCGATGTGCCGAGGCTCGGGGGGTGCGACGACGGGTTCGACGAAGCCGCTGCCCCAGAGTGAGAGAAGGCCGGCGGCATGCAGCAGTCGCTGTTCGTCCAGGGCAAGGAAGAGGCAGTTGCGGGATGTGCCAGCGCGGCGACCGGTGCGGCCGAGCCGCTGGAGGAACGAGGCGACGGTGGCGGGCGCGTTGACCTGAATGACTCGGTCCAGGTCGCCAACGTCAATGCCGAGTTCCAGCGTGCTCGTGGAGACGATGACGCAGTCCCTCTCCTCGGAGAACGCCTGCTCGGCGCGTCGCCGCTCGTCTACAGCCAGTGAAGCATGGGACAGGAAGGTAGTGACGCCCCTCGCCCGCAAGGATGCGGCGAGCTCTTCCACCAGTTGCTTGGAGTCGCAGAAGACCAGGCGTTTTTCGCCACGGTGGAGGGATGCGATGACCTTTGCCGCGTTAGCCACGCTGCCGACGTAGTCGAGGGTGACGTCTCCGGCGGGGGGGATGGATGCAGTTGCGGGCGTGATGGGGATGTCCGGCGCGACTACCTGGGATGGTCGCGAGCCTTTGCTGGAACCTTGGAGCCAGCCCAGTAGGTCCTGAGGGTTTCCCACGGTGGCGGAAAGTCCGATGCGCTGGATCGGTCGCCTGGTGATTCGGGTAAGTCGTTCCAGGACAGCCAGGAGGTGCCAGCCCCGGTCGTCACCGGCGAATGCGTGGACTTCGTCCACGATGACAGTGCGGAGGTTCTCGAAGAAGGTTTGGTGCTCCACCTTGGTGCTGACGAGCATCGCTTCGATCGACTCGGGAGTCGTGAGCAGCACGTCCGGCCGCTCGCGCAGGATCTGCCTTCGTTGGCCGGGCGAAACGTCTCCGTGCCACAAAGCCACCCGGCGGCCGAGCCACCCGGCATATGTCTCCAACCGGGGAAGAAGGTTATTGAGGAGTGCCTTGATCGGGCACACATATAGTACTGACATGCCCTGCCAGTTCTCCTTCCCCATCCGGGAGAGCAAGGGGAAAGAGGCAGCCTCGGTTTTGCCGCCAGCCGTCGGTGCCAGCAGCAGTGCGTCATGTCCAGCCAGCAGCGGTCTGATGGATGCTTCTTGGAGCGGGCGCAGACCGGGCCAGCCGAGTGTGTTGACGATGTGGTGCAGGACGACAGGGTGAAGCTCGTCGAGCGGGTCCATCATGGCAAGTCCAGCGCTACGTCGCTGGCAGCCTCAGCTGGCCGAGTGGCGAGGTTGCGCTCAACTTCGTTCAGCTCGTTTGGACTCAAAGTCAGAGCGTAGTGCTGTCGCGGATCGAAGTCTGAGAACTGGTCGACCCGGTCGAGTACGTCACCGACCAGTTTCTTCAGGAAGATGCGTGGCGCTACCCCGGTTCGTCCTCCGAGCCCGCCGGCCACAGCCATGGCCAGGTCATTCACGTACGCGTCGTCGACCAGATCGGCCACGTGGTCGCGATCCCCCGCGGTGTCGAGGTAGATGTCCCTCACCCGTCTGCCGACTTCATGAAGGGAATCCAGGGTGAAGCCCGGCAGCCGGATCTGAACGGCACGAGGGTTGTCGAACTGCGCCGCGGTAGTGAAGTCGACGGCCAAGCGCTGCGCCAGGGGCGCGAGACGCTGTACGCCTTGGGTGCCCTCAAAGAAGGCCGGAGTCCCGGTGATAAGGAGATAGAGCCCCGGGAACCGGCCGGAATCGACTTCGTCGATCAGCTGCCGCAGGGCGTTGAGAGCCTTCTCCCGGACGTCGGAACGGACCCGCTGCAAGGTCTCGACTTCGTCGAGAACGACTAGCAGACCCGGATGTCCAGAGTCCCGCAGCACGGTCAACAGGCCCTGCAAAAAACCGAATGCCCCGAAGTGATCGAGTTCTCCGCGGACTCCGGCATTGCGGCGCACGCCAGCAGCGACGTGTGGCTGTCCACCCAGCCAGGCCACCAGCCCCTCGGCGGTGGCGGTGTCTCCCGATGCGACCGCCGCATGGTAGGCGCGTAGCGCCGCTGCGAAGGCCGGAGTGGTCTGGGACACCGACGCGAGACGTCGCTCCAAGACGTCTGCGACGCTTCCCCCGGCCTCCTGCTCGAGAGCAAAGAGCCAGGCGTCAAGGATCGGCCGGAACGCAGAGGGGGGGAACTCTGCGGTCTGTAGAGACTCTGCGATGCGCCGGTAGACGGTTTCGAGCCGATGCAAGGGTGTCTCGGTCTCGGAGACCTGGACTTCAGCGACAGCCATGCCCAATCGCTTTGCCCGTTCGCCGAGCCAGCGAGCGAAGAATGTCTTGCCCGAGCCGTATTCGCCCCGCACAGCCTTGAACACGGCTCCGCCACCGGTAACCGTAGCGAGCTCGGTGTCGAGCGCGTCCTCGAACCGGGCGAGCCCGACGGCAAGGACATCAAGTCCGTTGTGCGGCACCGTTCCACGCCGCAATGCGTCGATGACCTCACGGCGGCGCCTGGGGCTGAGCTGTGCGGTCACTCGGCTACCTCGAACTGTTCACACAGCAGAGCGGTGTCGAGGACAACGGCGACACCATCGGCATCCCTACTGAGGACCGGGTACTGCTCGACGTTGAGCAACCGCTGGACCTGCCCGAGAGCACCGGAGAACTGGACGGTGGCGATCCCCAGCGAGGCGGCAGCCGACTCGTTGTCGAGCCGGTTCGCGGGCGCGGCCAAGAGCGCTCGCAGCAAGCTGCTCACCTGATCATTGGTAATCAGGACACGAGCCGCGCGCGAACGCTGGTCACGATAGGTCGACGAGGCGACCACTGCGGTGGCGAGGTCCTCACGTGGTGTGGGGGCCGGGGCTGTTACGTCAAAGAGCGTGGGGCTGCTCTTCGCCTGCTGGCTACGTGGGGACGCCGCGGGTGAGACCGCCGGTTCGGCGGACGGCTCGACGGCGACGGGGCCTCGCCACCAGTCCGGCGACTGCGGAGGCGCGTATCGCCATCCCTCAGGCTCTCTGGCTGGAGTCAGGACACAAACCGGGACGACGACCTCTGCGGGAGCGCCGCCACCGTGGTAGCCAGCCTTCAGATTCCCGTACCGCAGACGCTCGTCGACGGCGAGAATGGCGTCGCCACCGTGCAACAGCACGCGAGGACCATGTACGCGTACTTCTCCCTCCTCCGCAGGGGTGCCAGTGGTGGGGCGAGATCGGTTGCTGGAGGCGCCTGCAATAGCCAGGCTTCGGCCCTCGCGACGCTCGACGACATGCCCGTGATCGGACGTGAGGACGACGATTCGCCCCGAGCGACGGGCCGCATCGAGCAAGGGGCGCAGGTGCTTGATGTTGCTGGCATTCCAGGAGGTGCCGCCAGGGTCAGATCGGTCGAGCGCATCGTCGATCGTGTTGAGAACGCAAGCGACAAGCTGGGTGCCTGCGACGTCGTCGATGGCAGCGGTGACATCGTGGCTGAGTTCGAATCCGGCTTCGCTGCTGTCAAGCGGTCGTTTATGGAACAGCGCCCCCTTCACGCCAGCGGCTCGGCACAGGTTCTTGAAGCCGTCCTGTTCCTCGGCTTGGCCGCCGTCGCGGAGCTCACCGCAGAGCAGACTCGTGCGCGACACGCGCGTCAGGGTAGGCAGCAGGGCAAGCGCCGCGCCACGGCGGTCCTGATTTTGGGGTACGCACTCCAACCATGACTCGTAGCGGTGCACCATGTCGTCGACGACCTCGCTGGCAACGGACGCACTCATGCCGTCGGCAATGATCAGAAGCACCGGTTGGGCCTTGGCCAGCGGGAGGACTGTGCGTCCCATGACCTCCTCAAGGTTGGCCACCTCACCGGGGGCGCTTTTGCCGTCGCCTTCGTGGCGCGCGAGGGCAGCGGCGAAGGCGAGATCGTGAGAGCTGCGCCGGAGTCGGGCGGCGGCCAGGACTGTTCTCAGCCCCTGGGCGAGTCCTTCATCCGAGACGCCGGTCCAGACGTCGTCTGCGGCGCGGTCAACCCATGCGTCATGGTCGCGGTGCCGCGCGACATGGGAGTCGAGGTGCTTTGTCGGTAGGGGGTGTGCCGGCCGGGCCAGCCAGCGCGTCAGCCGGACGGCCGCATGAGCACGAGGAACGCGCGATTCGTCAGGATGCCCGGCGAGAGCATGACTCTCCACTTCCGCGAGTGCCTGCTCGACTGCCGGCAGCCGGGCGAGATCCGCGAGTGGTGCGTCGGACCCGTGGGAGCGGGCGCGGACAGAGGCGCGCTCTGTGGCCAGACGGAGCGCCTCGCCAAGTGTGGCAAGCCGTGAAGAGAGCCCACGGCGAAGAAAACCGGAGGCGTCGGCGAACGATCCGGCTTCCAGGGTGTCGAGCAGGGTCTCGGCGCGCGCAAGAACGTGGGCGGAAGCATCACTGTCACGTACGAGGAGGTCGGTGGTGACGGTTTCGCTGTCACTTGCCCATGCCTGGAGTACAGGGTCAGAGAGCCGTTCACCGAGCTGGGCGCGCAGGAGGGCCCGCGGACCAGATTCCATGGCCGAGCTGAGGACTGCGCGGGTGACAAGTCCAAGGGGCACCGCGTCGCGTGAGCGTCCGCTGCGCAGGAGAGGCGCAACGGCCTTTCCGGTGGCACCAGTGCGTCGGCCGATCCAATCGAGCAGGGCATCAACGATGGTGTCACCGGCAAGGGAACGCAGGTCTGCCAGGCTGGTTGCTGACGCCGGATGGCTGGACCAGGCGAGCACGGCACCAGAGTCGATCTCGCCGCCGGCTCGGCCGAGGCCGAGGCGGGCGGAAGCAAGACTGCTGAAGGCATGGTCAGGCGTGAGGAGACCACCACGGGCTGGAGCCCAGCCTCCTTCGGGTGTGGCGGTCAGGAATCCGTTCGCGAGGTCGCGCGGGTGCGGCGCTGTCACTAGGCGATGGTCCAGGCGTGTGGCCCCGAAGCCGTCGCGCACGGCCTCCCAAGGGTCGGGTTGACGCAGTGTCTTGCCGACCAGGTGCGCCGTAATGCCAAGCCCGAGGTCATCCGTGTCGCGGTCGGTGAGTACGACCAGCCAGCGCTCCGACGAGCGGCTGAGCAGCGCTTCCCGGACTGCCAGAGCTGAGGGGCACGGCATCACGCGCACCGGGACACTCTCATGCTCGAACTCCGCAGGGCCATCCCACTCCGGGCGGGCAAGAATGCCGATCACGCCTCCCTCGAACTGCTTGCTACGCGCCTGGTCGATGAGAGCACGGATAACGGGCAGCGAAGCGGATGTCGCTGTCACGACTCGGCCCGCCATTCCACGATGACATTCCTGCCCTTGTGTTCGTCGATGAAGGCGTGCAATGCATCAACCGCGTCGTCGAGCTCGGCGCGCGATGACACACTCCTGCGCATAGGACGCGCAGCAGGCTTCGTTGGTGGGACAGGCGCGTCTGTGTCCGCTTCCGCGGGCTCGTCCGCGGGGGCAGGCGACGGCGTGGTGACAGCCCACGAGAAGGACTCGTCTTCTGCTCGCTTGAGCGCCTGGGCGAGCGGTTGGACCAGTTCGTCGGCGAGCAGAGTTGCCCGCAATCGGTCGAGGATCGCCTTGGCGTTCAGCCCTCGCTCGTCGTTGGCCTTGGCTGCGGTGAGCAGCGGCTTCAACCGATCCCAGTTGTAGTCGGCGAGCGCACGAGAGACCGCGCCGGCAGAGCTCAGTGTCTTTGCCACGGACTGATCCGTGGCTGGGAACGCTGCCGCAGCCAACGCTTCGATCAGGGCGACACGATCGGGAGCCCGCTTCAGAGCGGTGACGAGGTCGCGGGACGCGGTTGCGGTCGCGAGACGGCCGGTGTCTGCTGCGGTGAGGCCAAGTCGCCGGTAAGCGCCCTCGACGTGCTTCACGAGGTCGTTCGCATGTGCAGCACCTTCACCGACCTCGTCCAGAACGGCCTGGGCGAGTTCGTTGACGGATGAGCCGGTGAGATACGGGTTGCCGACAGCCTTAAAGATTACTCCGGCCCGGAGGACCGCGGCCTCCCAGTCACCTGCGGAGGGCAGCTTTTCAGGGCGGAGTTCTGCGTCCGGGGTGAGCGCTCCGGGAACGGGAGCAGGAACGAGCGGGCCTCCGTGCCGGTACCAGGCCCGGTTCTGCTGGACAGCCCAGGCGCAGATGATCAGATCGGCCAGTTCTGGCCGCAGGCCCATGGCCGGCTCAAGCGCGCTGATCCAGCCGCGCAATGACTTGACCTGGACGGGATCGGTGGCCGCGAGCCCGTCGCGTCCCATAGCTCGCTCGAATTCCATGGCCCAACGGAACCGCTCGGGGCCAAAGAGAAAGTGGGTCTCTCCCATGTGGCCGACGCTCAGCGGGTTGGCGACGCGGCGCACGGCATCGCGCTGACGGGTCTCTACGAATGCGCGGCCGTCCTTTTCCCGGTTGGCGCTCTGGACGGCGTTGAGCACTGCGGTGATCTCGTTTGCCCGTACTTCGCGGTCCTCGGGCTCGAACCGGGGATGGCCTGGGAAGGTGGCGGTGAATGCTTGCTCGATCAAGTTGCCGAACGCGGCACCGAGGTCGTGTCCGACTGGCGCGGCCGGGGTGAACTCCGGGTCGAGACTCAGCAGGACACGGTCGTGCCCTTCTTCCGCCTCCAGCGTCCCGGGGATCGCGGCGGAGGCACCGTATGCCTGTTGCAGGGCACGACTGACCCGGTTGCGCAGCGCATCACGCTGAGACTCCAGGATGATCTTGGCCTGTACGCGGTCGGCCTCGGCGAGGTGGTTGGCGTGCGAGGTCCAGCGGTCCCCTGGGCCGCCGAGGAGCCAGTCGAGTATGACGAGGCGTCCCAGATCGTCACGGCGTTCTCGGGAGAGGAAATAGGGCACCCACGCTACGGTGCGGCTGACCACGCCCTGCGCGCGGAGCTCCTCAAGCCGGTTGAGGTCGTCCCGGGCGCTGCGGCCGTCTTCGTCAAACGGGTAGTCGATGACGAAGCGCCAGGTGTCCTGGCCGGCTTCGAAAGCAGCGTCGGGAAGCCAGGAACTGTCTCGCACATTACCGAAAAGCACTTCGACGTCGCGGCGGGAGCCGCGCCAGACGTGACTCTGGCGCGAGACACCAGAGATGTCGCCGTCCAGGTCTGAGAGCCCGAATGCCTCCCATGCGAGTTTCTTCAGTGTCTCGCGACGGCGCCCGTCGTTGTCTTCTCCCTTGGCCTTCTCGATGATCGATTCGTAGTCGACTTCCGAGATCCGCAGCCGGATCACGGGGTTGCGGCTGTCGCGGGCAATTTGGATCTCGGGGACGTCTCCGTTCCACCGTTCGAGCTTGCCCAGGACGACAGATGCCTCCTTGCCGGGCAAGGGGCTGGTGATGGACCCATGGTTGAGGGCGGCCAGCCGGGATGCGGTGATCTCCTTGAGCGCGGGTACCTCGGGCGCCACCGCGGAAAGGACCAGGGTCTTGGCCAAGCGATCGTCTGCGCGATACGGGTGCTTCGCCGGTAGCGCCGCGATTTCCGACAGGGTGAGTCCGTGTTCCCGGAGAAGGACGGGGCGCAGTTTCTCCTCGTAGAGGGAGCGGGCGTTCTTGAACCGGCCGGCCATCTCAGGAGTGAGCGCCTGGTTGCCCTCGACGACGAAGTCGAAGATGTCGCCGACGGGGATGACGTCCTCGACGGTCAGGGTGTCGCGCTGCCGTACCAGCAGCTGCTGCATGACCTTCAGCGCGGTGCGGTCCCGCTGCATGGCTGAGGCGAGGGTCCGCAATGTCGAGACGAGTGCGGGGGAGAACGGGTAGGTGCGCCGGAAGGCGACCTGGTCGGCGCCCCGGTTCTGATCGTCCGTGTTGACGCCGTCGAGCAGTACGTCCCACACCTCGGGACGTCGCTCAAGCCGGCGGAAAGCGTCGTCGAGGGTGCCCTTTGCCTCGTCGTCCAGAGGCTTCAAGAGACGCTTCTCAGCGACGTAGGGCAAGTTATCGTCGCCCAGGACGATGGTGGCGAAGCGGCCTTCCTGGTGCCGGAAGGCGCTGTCGATCGCTTCCTGCTCGGATCCGATGCCGCCGCTGGCCTCGTTGAAGTAGCGTCGCAGGTCCATCTGACGGGCGACGAACGAGATGATCGGGACGGCTCGCTCACCGGAGCCAGCCTCGATGAACTTAGTGATCTTCTGGGCCTCGCGGCCGAAGAGTTCCTTGTTGCGCACATTGAACGCGAGCCAGAGAACGAGCTCGTCGAGGAACATCACAACGGCGTCGTACCCAAGGCCCTTCGCGTGCCGGGTGATTGCGAGCAGCCCCTCGTCCAGGGAAACGAACTCTGCCGTGTTGGTGTAGGCAGTGAAGAATGTCCGGACCAGAGCGCTGACAAGTCCTTGGCGCTGTTCGCTGCCGGGTGCTGCGGCGCGCGCCGTGTCGTAGGACTCGGTGTCCCAGGCGGGAGTGCCCTCCAGCACGGCCGTCCACGGGTCTGCTCCGACTGAGCTGCCGCCGTGTTCGTTGAGCGCAGCAAAGAAGGGGTCGTCGCCCAGGCGCTGACGCATCTGCTCGCCATCCGCGAGGACTGAGTCGCCGCGGTGAACGGCAGGCAGATCGGCATCGGGCTCCATGGCTTGGATCTGCGCGACGTAGCCACCGAGGATCGCATCCTCGATGCTCTTGGCGTCGAGAAAGTGGTAGGCGAGTCGCAGGACCTTCTTTCCCTCGAGCTGAGGGTCATGCTTGGTAATAACGCTGGCGAGTTCGTCCTTGGACCGCGCCGATGCGTCGTGGCCAAGCAGGGCATGCAGGACGGCCATGAAGTGGCTCTTGCCGGAGCCGAACGAACCGGACAGGAACGCCGCGCGGCTCTGGCCGTCGCGCAGGGCTGCGGAAACGAGGCCGAGGGACCTGTCGAAGGCTTCGGCAAGTCCGTCGGTAACGACGTACTGATCGACGGTGCCAGCCAGTCGACCCTTGCCTACACCCTCCGTGAGGCGCAGGACATAGTCGTTGTCCCCTGCGGCGAGCGGGATGTTGATGACGTCACGGAGAAAGGTGCTCATGAGATCGCCTTCCGGCGGGTGGAAACGGGACGCCAATCGGCGAGCTGTTCACGGGTCTTGCCAACCTGCCGGGCGAGCAATTCTAGCTGCTCGTGGAAGAACTCCGATGGGGATACGCCGCCGTAGAAGGGGTCAGGAGCGGAGTGCCACTGTTCGACCCAGGGCTGCAGCTCGGAGAGACCGGCTACGAGGGGGACCAGCCGGTCGTCGGACCAACCGTCGCTCTCGCGGCTCTGGATGAGCTGGGCGAGGCCAAGAGCCTTCTGGGCGTGGTCCCAGCCGGCCCACCCGAGAACCGGAGTGGGGTCAGTGTCGCGACCGGCTCCCGGATAAAGGATGAACCGCTCCTTGGGCACATCGTTTCGGCCGCGATGCGTCCAGTATTCCTTGCGGGCGAAGTCGCCAGCCTTGTACTTCGGCGGGACCGCAATCGGCCCGGTCTTCTCCCCTGCGTCTTCCTGGCGCTGCACGGCCCACGTCCGCTCCCATGCTGCACGAGTGCGCAAGCCGGAATCCTTATAGCGGTAGGCCGCGAGAAACGGGACGGCTTCCTCTGCGAGTAGTCGCTGCAGGCTGGCTGTGACGGAGACATCGGGGCGCCCTTCCCACAGGGCGAGGACGGCTACGAGGTCAGGATCGCGGGAGACATCATCAGCGAGATGCGCGATGCTGCGTGGGGTGGGACGGCCCGCTGAGTCGAACCAGAACCGCGTGTGCTCCAACCGGTCAAGGAGCCAGGAACGGAGGGCGCGCTCCTCCCGCTTGCCCCAGAGCTCACTTTCCCACCGGCGCTTGTACTCCGGCTGCTCCAGGAGTTGAAGTGCCGGGTTCCCCTCGATCAGCGCAATGCGCCGCTCTACCACCTTGCGGTATGGAGCCGGCCAGTCGTGGGGAATGTCCTGGATAGGAGTCGAGCGGTGCCGCTCGAACCAAGTGGTGCCGTTTGCTTCTGCTGAGGGCTGTCGCGCGAGAACGATCTCGAATGCTCGTTCACCTAGTGCCAGTGCTGGCAGATCAGAGCCCGGGTAGGTCAAATCCTCACTCGTCAGTCCGTACAGGCGGTAGACCTCCCAGTCCAACTCCTCCTGCAGGGACACCATGGCTGCCAGCGTAGCTTTGCTATTGCGGCAAGCGGAGTCCAAGGCTGCGCGCGTCGGCGTTGTCGCTGCCGCAACAGCTGAGGGTGCCTGATCTGCAAGATGCGTGGCGTGTTGAGCGAGCTGCAGGCCGCGGTCGGCTGGAAGATCTACGGGTAGAGGGAATTGGCGAAGTGTGGTTCCCGTGAACTCGTAAAAACGCTCCCAGGCTTGGGACTTGAATCCTTCGTTAACTCCTTGGCTCCCCTTGTCGTGGCTTTTCTGCTTGAGCCAGAAGCAAGCGGTTGACGAGTTCAATACAGCCAAGAGCCCGCAATGATCGCTCTCGTCGGCGCCTTCGCGGAGCTCCACACGAAGACTGCTCGGCTTTTCCACGAGCCCGGAGAGAGCAATAGCGAAATGATTGTGGGTTGAAATCTTCGCGAAGGAGATGTGGGTCTGGAGAGGGTCCGTCACGCTGAGCTGGTGCCAGCTGAGCCAGTGATGACCGGCAGCGCGGTAGTCGCCGTCGGCGAAGGTGGCTCGCGCCCACAGCGGGGTGCGCCAGGGCCACAGCGCACGCTCTGTTTCAGGCGCGGGCGTGGGGTGCGTCACCGGACCAGGTGCGAGGAGGAGCTCGCCGGTTGCCGTCATCTGCCAATCGCGCAGACCGTTCCCCGCATTGACGCTAACGATGTCATTGCTTGACACGCCGAGCCGGGAGAGTGCGCCTGGATCCGCCGCGAAGATTTCCTCGGCGTGGCTGTCTCCGAACATTCCAATTCTGCTAATGAGCGCGTTGAGGCGGCGTGGGGTTGCCTCGATCAGTTGCTGCAGTTCGATGGCGCCGCCACCGCTGAGTGACCAGGGGTGCTTGGCCAAGGACGCGCGCTCCAGATCGGTGACTGTCACCCACTCGTCGGCATACTGCGGGTCGCCGACGTGAGCGGCGATCGATGACCAGACCTTGCCCTTGGCGGGGTCCCCCAGGGGGCGTCCCGGTTCTCCGCGGCGCCCCAGGACCGTCCTCACAGTGGAGGTGACAGGCTGCCGATTGCGACCGATCATGATGACCGTCGGCGTGCCGTGCCCTGGAATGAAGGCTCCAGACGTATCTGCGACAAGCGTCAGGTCTTTGGTCGGGAAAAATCGCTCGACAAGAGGTTTCCCGAACTGGCGCTGCATGAACGAATTACTGGTGATCTGCCCCACGCGGCCCGCGTTGCGGCCAGTCTTGGCCAGATCGAAGAACCGTTCCATGAACGGGACGGTATAAACGAAAGCACCCTTGCAGTAGTTGTAACGCGTTCGATAGGCGTTCTTGAGTGCTTTGTCGTTGATTGCAATGTAGGGGGGGTTTCCGACCACGACATCGTAGCGCTCGGATTGCAGTATTTCGCCGAGGAGGTCAAGGTTCTCGGTAGAGTAGCTGTGCCCCGCCAAGAAGTTCCCCGTATTATCCATGCCCGGCAGGGTGTTCTTCTCGGTTCCGTGGAGCAGTGAATCTCCGACAGCGAGATGATATTTGAAGGCCGGAGCGTCCTCTAGCTGCCGAATACTTCCGGCCACAAGTGCGGCAACTGTCAGGCGGAATCGTGCGATTGCCACGGCGAAGGGATTGAGGTCAACGCCGTGGATGGCGTCCAGGGCTTTCTGCACTCGCGCCCACGGCTCCAGGGCAGGGGATTCGTTGTGCCAGCGGTCGAGTAGGCGGGTGAACGCTCCGAGGAGGAAATGCCCGGAACCGCAAGTGGGGTCGATTACCCTGAAACCGTTGAGAGAACGCTCAGCCAGGGCCGGCTCAAGTGTGTGATCGAGGATGAATTTCTCGACGAAGATCGGAGTCTGCTTCAGCGCGTAGCGTTCCTGGGCGTCCAAGGACAGGTTCTGGTAGAGGTCGCCCAGGAAACGGGTGCTGAGGCTCTCATCAGTCAGATCGCGCAGAAGCTCGCCGTTTTCATCACGCTCGCGCCAGAAGGAGAGCAAACGTGAAGCCGCGTCACCTGAGGGGGTCACGAGCCACAACGCGGATGTCTCGTCGACCAGCGCCCGGGTCGCCGGAAGCTCTCGCAGGTACGCAACTGCGGCCTGCAGCCATTCTCGGTCTGTGACGTCCGGGTTGGTGCGGGCTGTCTCACGCAGGAACTGGGCCTGCGCAGCGAACGCCTCGTCACGCCGAGACTGAGGGCCGGAGATCCACACCGGCTTGACCAGCTGGTTGTCTTCGGCGAACCGGATGAAGACTGTTACCAGCACCCAGGCCACTGCGGCTTGAGTGACGCGGTCATCTGCCCACTCTTCCCAGGACTCGGTCGTCCGCTCCGCATCCAGAGCGAGCTGATATTCCGCCTGCCACGCGTGGTCCACCGCTGGCTGAGCAGTAACTCGATTCCGGAGATCGCTTTCCAGCCAGGACATCTCGGCGCGCAGCTCGGCGGTAAGCGTGTCGGACGCGGTCACGCAGATTCTCCTTCAGGCGTGAGGGCGCGGAGCCAGTCATCGAGGCAGAGGAACTGTCCGCCGTGAGTAAGCGGTACGGGTACGCGATCGATCAGGGGCGCTCGGTCACTGCCGAGCGGGAGGACCAGCCAGACTGCCTGGGCGCGACTGGTGGTGATGTCGGCCAGTCGCGCCACAATGTCGAGGTGACCGTAGCGAGCGAGCGGTGCGGCCTCGACGAGCAGTACAGGCCGGGTACTGCCAGGGGCGCTGGCGATCGCGGCTGTGATGGCTTCCTCCACTGCCGGAGCTGCCTGTTGCACAAGGGCTGATAGGCCCTGCATGTCCCGGGTGCCGGGCGCTGCGGCATCGGCTGCTTTGACCAGCTCCCACGGGATCCCCGCTGCGTTCGCCCGGGTGCGCAGGGCTTCCAGGAGAACCGCTGAGAGATCGAGTGAGATGGCGCCGTGGCGGGCTACGAGTGCTTCGGCAACGGCATCTTGGCCGCCGGCGGGGGCTCCCAGAGCGAGGAAGGACCGGCTGGACGCACTCTGCCTAAGCTGTGCGTCTTCGCGTGTGGCGGCACCATCCGAGCTACGGCCCAGGGGGATGCCTCGCGGGGCGAACATCGTGCGACTGGCGAGGCTTGTGCCATCAGAGCGACGTGACGGGATCGCGAATGCCTCGCCGTCCCAGCTCAGCGGCAGCTTCGCCTCAGTGATCACCTGGTCGAGCCGCGGGCGGTTGGGGAGTGCCGCCAATTCCGGGAAGCGTGCCCGGACGCGACGCTTCACGTCGTCCACGGTGAGCTTCTGAGACGGGGCGAGCCCTCCAAGAGCAATTCGGATTGCCACGGCAGCGTCGAGATCCCGGTCGTGGAGCTCGCCGCGCCTCGACGCGTGGGCCCGCGTCGAGAGCCTGGCCGCGATCTTGGCCAATCGAGTGTCGTCTGGAGCGGTGACGCTTTGGGGCCATGCCGGGCGCAAACGGGCTGCTGCCCGACCGACTGGCACCACATGATCGCCGGTCGCGGTCGCGTCCGCGACGAGTTCGTCCGCAATCGATCCGAGGGTGTCGGCTGCGTCCAGAAGAACCGGGGCAGTGGTGAGCAGGATGCTGCGACCGCCACGCCGACGCCGGCGGGTGACGGGCGACGAGTCCCCTCCGCCCCTTTCGACCAGTTCAGCGCGGTCGAGAGCGGCGACGAGCAGCCCGGCCGCGACCCGACGCTGTGCGGCCTGCGACTCCAGCTCTGATTCCGCGGTTCCGGCAGACGCCGCCAGTACGGCCACGACATCGTCGGCAGTGGCGATGCCACCTAGCGAGGTCAGGGCTTCGGTGGCACGCGCGAGGACGTCATCCAGCCGCCGCCGCGCCGAGGGATTGTCAGCCCAGGAATCTTGTACCGCAGACAGTGCGTTGGACGCCTGGGGGGCGCCGCTGAGCCCGCAGGCCGTGGCGAACTCGGCCCGGGTCGCGAAGGCGTCCGCTCCCGGTGCGAGGCCCAGCAGGATCCGGGCGGCGCGACGTCGTCCGGTTGCGCGGGTGGACCCGGCGGCCTGGGCCAGGACTTCCGCGGTTTCTGAGGGATCGCTGAGCGGATCGTCTAGGTGCTTAACAGCGGCCGATGGCTGCGTCGTTGCCGCCAGTTCTGCGGCAAAACGCTCGCGCCACTGCTTGGCTCGGGAGCGGACTTCCCGACGGCTGACGTCGGCGACGCCAGCCAGCCGGGAGAGCTTTCCCGGGTCGGCAAGGGCCAAGTCTGCGACCGTTGCGAGTCCAAGCGGTTCCACTGCAGACAGGGCACGAGCCGAAAGGCCCGCTTCGGAGAGCGACATTGTCGGTGTTGCCGCTGCGGCTCGCTCGTCGGCGTCTTCCGGCGGGGCTGTGTCGGTGCCGGTAAAGACGGCACGCCAGGCGGCGTGCATCTCTGCGGCAGTGTGGTGCCGCTGCCGGGAGTCACGGCTCAGGGCAGTCCGGAAAAAGGCGGTGAGCTGGTCAGTGAGGCTCGGATCGAATGCACCCGGCTCGAGAGTTACCTCGTCACGGAGTACGGATGGATCTGACAGCCCGTCGCCGTATACGGGCGCGCGACCGGTCGCCATCTCGTACAGGGTTACCGCTGCGGCGTATCGTTCCGCAGCAGAGTCCCAGTTCGGGCGAAGCGGGGTGCCAAGGAACGGGTCGAGGTACGGGGGTGTGCCTGCTTCGATGGACGCGGCGCCGGCACGCGAGAGCGAGAAATCGAAGAGGACGAGGTGCTTGGCACGATCCGAGCGCTGCTCGCGGATGCCGAGGTTGGCTGGCTTGATATCGCGGTGGTCGACCCCCGCTTTGTCGAGCCCGACGAGCGCTTCAAGTACGTCTGTTCCCCAGCGGTCGAGCAGGTCGAGCGAGAGCCTCGTGCGCTCGCGGAGAGCGTCAGCGAGAGTCTCGTCGCCGGCGCTCTCCAGGAGAAGAGCGGTGCGGCGGCCGACCCGCAGGATTTGCTCGTCCGACAGGCGGACGATGCGTGGGTGAGCCTTGGGCCTGAGCGTGAGGAGCACCTCGGCCTCGTCGACGAGGCGTCGGGCGGCCGAGTCGTCCCGGGCGACTTTCAGGACGCGACGCTCGTCGCCATTCTCGCGGTCCTTGACGAGGAGCCCGACGGCGGTGGAACCCGAGCCGAGGCGGCGCAGGAGTTCGAAGCGCTGGCCGATCAAGGTTCCAGGGGCAGCTTCGAGGGGGTCGCCGTCGGCGCCGGCCCCTGGTGAGGAAACCTCCCGGTCGACGTCGTCGAGCAGGGCGAGAAATGCCTGCATGTCTCGCAGCCGCCGAGTGACTACCGGGCGAGTCGCTTCGAGCACGAGGCGGCGCAGAGTTCCGGGCACCTCGGGGATATCGACGGTCAGGTCGAGGCCGCCGTCACGGTTGAGGCGTTCGCGCAGGTCAGCGCCATCGGTTGCCGGAGGCTGGCCTGCAACCAGATGGTAGGCAACGGCACCGAGAGCGAAGACATCAAGCCGGATCCGGTCCGCCGTTGGGTCCCAGCGCCCCTCCGGTGCAAGGTATGCCTCGGCGTGCCGGCGCTCTGGGTCATTAGAGGAGCCCTCCTCTTCGAGGGCTCGCATGATCCGCGTCGAGGCACCGTGCGAGGGGCGGGTGGCGTTCGCGGGGTCGTCCCGGCCGGCTACCTGCCAGCCGCCGAGCCGGACCTTTACGTCGGGATCGGCAGACCGCACTTGCACAGCTGCTGGTGTGAGGCCACGGTGCACTACGTGGTTACGGTGCGCGTAGGCGAGTACCTCGGCCAGCTGTCGGATGACAGAGACCTGTGCGTTGAGGGACGCACTTCCCTGCTGGTCGTCCAGCCAGAGGTCGAGTCGCTGGGCCTCCCGGTCGTCCGGGAACACGAGACCCACGCCAATCTCGTCCTCGACGAGATCGCGCGGGAGCAGCAGCCCGTCGTGCTGCAGGCGGCGAGTGAGTCCGTATTCGCGCTCTACCAGTTGACGGGACGCCTGACGCTGGGCGTCCGACGACCCGGGCGGGGTCACCATGAATCGAATGCGGGCGCGGTCGCGAGCGATCCGGTGCTCAGCAGGCCACTCCTGCCAGTCCACACCTTCCGCTTCAGGCTGGCCGGTCAGTCGCCATGATCCCACTACGTGCTCGCGTCGCTGAGCGAAACCAATCCGCTCGAATAGGGCTGGCAGTAGATCGTCGTGGTCGATCAGTCCTGGCCGACGCCGTGCACCGAGAGGTTCGAGCAGCCTCTCCGCAATACTCGGCAGACCGCTGCGCGACTGCTCTCCGTCGAGGCCGAAGAGATCGGTTCGGTCCCCAGAAGGAAGCTGGCAGCGGCTGTCGGGAGCATGAAGGAAGATGGATTCTTGGATGAAGGGGACATCCCGGCTGCCCAGCTGAGGCGCCAGCTCGCGCAGGGCATCCTTGACTACGGTGGCCAGCCGCTGGGCCTTTCGGCGGGCCAACGGCAGCGGTGAATCTTCGCTGCGGTTGTTGCGCTGCCAGGTGTAGGCGTTACCGGAGATCGTTCCGCGGTAGTGCTTGAGCTCGACAAGGTGCAGTCGGCTCTCGCCAAGGACCAACAGGTCGACTTCGTGCCATTTCCCCTGGCGATCACGGAATTCGAAGTTGCTCCAAGCCTGGAACGGCGGCCGGTCGGGGAGCAACTCGCGTACCAGAGCCAGACCAGCCCGCTCATGAGGGAACTCTGACTTGCTGACCTCATGCCAGCGAGGGCTGTCAGCACGCACGCCAGTTCTCACCCCTGCGCTTAGAAAAACCAGGACGTAGCCAGGCTACGAAGCTACCTCGGCCCCCAATATTGTCAGAAGCCGCTGACAGCCGTTGGCCGCGGGTGAGTAACTCGCCCATGCCCCCCGTCTGCGTCCTTCCTCAAGCATCCCCGGTCGGGAGCCGCTGACCCTGTAGGCCGAGGCGTCGGCTCGGCTGGAGGGGGCTCTCCGTATCGGATCATCATGCCCCATGCCCCTCTGCCATCGCACCTACATGATTCAAACTGACGCTGTAACCCACGCGTCCAGAACATGTGTGGCGCGATCTGGACGCTGCCGTGGACGGTCTTGGCGTATGAACCTCAGGGCGCCGTCGACGTTGGCGGCTTCCCAGCGACGGTAACCAGGTTCGAGATAGCTTCTGGCGAGAGCGGCGGCGGACCCCGTTCGGGCACTGTCCAGCGCATCCCAGCCGCGGTTGCCTGCGGCCAGCGGTGTTACCGCAGGTGTTCGGCGGCTCCGGCATTGCCTACCGTGCTCCTGGCCCAGCCCCCTGGCGGCAGGGCCTGGTGGGCGGCGGTGGCCATGCGGAAGCCGTCTTGGCCCGCACCGCGCAATGATGATCTTGTTGGGTGTGGCTGACGGTCTGGCGACGCGGGCCGTCAGGGGCACCCTGGCAGGACTCGAACCTGCGGCCAAGCGCTTAGAAGGCACGTGCTCTATCCACTGATCTACGGGGGCTGACCTGCGTAAACGCACCTTCCGGGCGCTGTCCCCCAGGTTGCGGGGGACACATGGGGGAATCGCGGTTTCACGGTGGCCGGTGGACGCGAGCGCTCCTCGGTCGGGCCGTACGTAGGGTCTCACATTATCTTCACGCCCCCGAAGCCTCTCGCGGAAACAAACGCGCACCTCATCGGCGTTGGTGGTCTCCGAGCCGAGGAGGGGAAGGTGTCGGGCCTGAAGCTGTTCCGCACGGACACGACGAATAGCGGCATGACCGAGGTCATGCCGCGTCTTGCTGAGATCGAGGCCGATGTGCAGGGTCTCGTCGAGGCGCACATGGAGACGCTGCTGGGCGTCCGATTCCTGGCGAGCGAGTACGGCACTGGGCCGGTGCACGGGGGCCGGATCGACTCGCTCGGGCTGGACGAGAACGGATCGCCGGTCATCGTGGAGTACAAGCGCGGTGTCGACGCCGGCGTCATCAACCAGGGGCTGTTCTACCTCTCGTGGCTGATGGACCACCGGGCGGAGTTCGAGCACCTGGTCCGCGACCGGCTCGGGGTGACGGCCGCGTCCCAGGTCCTGTGGAGCGGCCCGCGCCTGATCTGCATCGCCGGCGACTTTACCCGCCACGACGCGCATGCCGTGCGTGAGCACCGGAGGTCGATCGACCTGGTCCGCTACCGACTCTTCGGCAGGGACCTGCTCGGGCTTGAGACCGTGGCCTCCGTGAGCGGCAGCGTGCAGGTGACCCGCCGGGCACGGCGCGGGGCGGTTGCTCGGGCGGCGGCCGATGCCCAGGGCGCGGCGATGGTGGAGTTGGCGGGCGCGGTCGACGAGGTCCTGCTCGGGCTCGGGGACGGCGTGAACCGGGTTGAGCGCAAGACCTACCGGGCGTATCAGCGGCTGCGGAACTTCGCCTGCCTGTGCCCGCCGCAGCGCAGCAAGCTGCTGGTCTACCTGAAGGTCGACCCGAAGGAGGTCGACCTTGTTCCGGGCTTCACCCGGGACGTGTCCGGTCTCGGTCACCACGGGACGGGTGATCTGGAGGTGCAGCTCCGTACGCCGAGGGACGTGGAGCGGGCGCAGGAGCTGTTCCGGGCGAGCTACGCGGCGGCGTGATCGCCTGCCGCTGGCGGCCTCGTGGCGGGCCGCGCTACGTGTCGTGTCTGCGGCCGTGGGAGGACCTCTCGACGTGCGGGCAGGGGGTGGCGGTGGACTATCTATGGTGCGCGGGATCGCCGGTTTGGCCAACCGGCGATCCCGCGCTATGTTGCCCCGCTCGTGTGGGCCGATGATCAGCGTGAACGGCTGGCGGGTCGGCCGGCCGTGACCGCCGGAGCCGCCGGCGCACTGGCGGCGAGGCGGGCCTTGTGCTCGGGGCCCAGCTGGGCCTGGCGCGTGCCGGTCTCGTGGGCGAGGGATTCGGAGAGATCGGCCAGCAGCGAACTCGGGGTGTGCGGGGACGCGGTGATGGCCCAGGTGGGCCGGTCCGGACCAGAGCCGGCCCAGATGGTCCAGGTGGCCAGGTTCTGACTCGCGTGCTGTGCGGCGAAGGCGTCGAACTGGACGCCCGCGTCCCCATCGGGGGACGTCCAGCGGATCCATCGTCCGTCCGCGGTGTGCTTCCATCTGGCGTCGGAGAGCGGCTGGGTGGCTGCGGTGACCATCTTCTCGTCCACCGGGGCCCCGATGACCGTGTCCCAGCCGTTGCCGTCGGCGAGGTGGATCAGCAGGTTCTGCAGCACCGGGGCGGGGGTGGCGCCGGTCGCGGTGAGGACCCACATGCGGTCGGAGACGGGGGTTTCGTAGGCGGCTACGGTCCAGGCGGTCTCGTGGGCGGAGGTTTCGTGGACGCGCTCGATACGCAGGGTCTGCGATTCGTGGATGGCGTGGGTCGTGTCATCCGACCAGGTTCGCCACTTCTCGAACTCGCTGTGCGCGTCGAGGAAGGTGTCGAGGAGCGCGTCGTGGTCGCCGGCACCGGACAGGTAGACGGGGACGGTCTCCGGCTCCGGGCGGGAGGGTTCGGGCTTGGCTGTGGTGACGTCGAAGACGGAGCGGGCTTCGATGGCGGCGCGTTCGGTGTCGGTCAGGGGAGCCGGGCCGGGGCGCATCTCGGCCGAGTGGACCTTCTCGAAGGCGAGCAGGGCCTTGGCGGGTGAGTCGAAGGTGTCGGCGATTTGGCGCAGGTGGTCCTCGCCGTGCAGGTAGACGGACTTGCCGCCTGGGTGGAGGTAGGTGCCGACCGCGACGGTGGTGTGGCCGTCGTGGGCGTGGGCGTGGATGAGGAGCTGGCTGTGGCGGATGTCGTCGTGGATCTTCTGAGCCTGGTTGGAGACCTCGCGGATTTCGCTGCGGGTGCACCAGGGCATCGGGTAGTTCGCCCAGGTCCATTCCTCGTCGATGGCCTCTTGGAGCCGAGGGGTGATCTCGACGGTGATGCCTTCGGCGATCAGGTGCTTGGCTGCGTCCTCGGCCCAGTAGGGCTCCTCGTGATCGATGCGGGCCAGGACCAGGATGTTGTCGGCGGCGACGCTCCAGTCGGCAGCCTCCAGAGCGATGAGAGCGACGCGGGCCTGACTGCCGGTCAGGATGGCGGTCACGGCGCTCGGGTGAGTGGGGTGGGTGTCGAGGCGGACGTGGGCGTCGATGGCGGGAGTCACGTTGGGGTCTCGTCTCTTCTGCCGGTGGCCGGGCCTTCGAGCCCGGCCACCGAGGTACGCGGGGGCTACCGGGTTGCTCGTGTGGACCGGGCGGCGTGCGCGGCCGTGGTGGTCGGCGGGTCGGCGCGGGTGGTGGGCGCTGGTCGCTGCCGCTGTGTCGGGGCGGCTCCGGTGGCGTGCTGCCAGCGGGTGCGGATGGCGCTGATGTCGGCGAGGCCGCGGCGGGCGCCGACGACGAGCTGGAACGGAGTGTTCGCCGGGTCGTTGGCATACGCCTCGATGCGTCGGCCGGTTTGTTCGGCCGTGGCCAGAAGGGAGCGCTGCAGGGCTCTCTCCCCCCAGTGCTCGACGGAACCGGCCGGTTCGGTCAGCAGGCGAAGCACCTCGCCCGGTTCACTGCCGTCGTCCAGCAGGCCGCGCTGCTGGGCTTCCCACAGAACCGTGACAGGGTCAACGGGCTCGCGGCGGCGGGCCAGGGTGGTCAGGCACTGCCACAGGCCGGCGTGCAGCGGCAGGGTGAGGTCCTCGGGGAGCAGCCACCGGACGGCCTCGATGTCGGCGGGGTAGGCCGTAGCGGTGGCGAGCAGAATCTGTTCCTCCTCGACTGCCTCTGCGGGGTCGGGTGCGGCGGGCGGCGGCGGGGCGGTGGTGCGCGGCAGCACGCCTGCGCGTGGCGGGAAGCGGTTAGCGATGTCATCCACGACCGCAGCGAGTGCGTCCGCCTCGGCGAGCACCGTCTGTACGGGGTGCGGGAGGCTGGCGTCGTGGACGGTGTGGACGAGGCGTTCTGCAGCCGTCCGTAGGCAGCGGCGGGCGTGTTCGGCTTCGACCATCCGGGCGTAGGCGGGGGCGTGGCTGGCCCAGGGGCAGACTTGGATGAGGGTGTGCAGGTAGGAGGCGGTGAGTCCGCGCGCCTGCTCCCGGCCTGTGGCGAGCACGCGGTCGAGCCACTTGGTGTTCTTCGCGTGCTCGGCGGTGTCGGGCGGCGGCAGGGTGGTGATCGCGGCGTACAAGGCGGAGTGCGCGGCGGTGGAGAACGAGTCGGCGGCGATGCCGGTCACGTTGCTGAGGCGGTGCGGTTCGAGGAGGAGGGCGCCGAGGAGGGCCTGCTCGACGTGGAACACCGGCTGGGGCGGTGGGATGGCGTCGAGGTCGTCTTCGTCGGGTTCGGGGGCGTGGGGCATCAGGCGGCGAGGGTGAAGTCGTCGGGGTCGAGGGTGACGCCGAGGTGTGGGGCGAGGAGGTGGCCGGCGAGCAGCGGGGGCACGGCGTTGCCGATCTGGGAGAACTGCTGGCCCTTGTTGCCGGCCCAGGGGTAGTCGGCGGGGAAGGTCTGCAGGATGCCCGCCTCGTGGGCGGTGATTCGGATCGGCTCGGGAACCGCTGGCGCGTCGACATCCATGGCCGGCGGTGAGGCGGGCTCGGCGATCCAAGTGCACTCGTTCGCGCGGTGCCCGAAGAACAGCGTGCCAGCCGGCTCGGACAGTGGACGGACAGTGGCGTTTGCCTGGTTGTTGCTGCACAGGGACCAGGACCAGCGGTGGGCCTCAGCGGTGAACGGCGGCGTCGGAGCGTCGGCGGCTCGGTTCTCGTGTGTGCCGTGCGGGGCCGCCCATCCGGCGCCTTCGGGGCGGGACTGCAGGACCACTCCGTCCGGCCGGGGCATCCAGGTGCCGCGCTCACGGGCGTCGGACAGCGTTTTGCGGGAGCCCGACGGGAACGGTTCGGGTCCGCCGCCGGGTCCACCGCCCGCGCAGACGGTGGGGACGGGCCGGTCGGTGGCGCCCCATCCCAGAGCCTCGGCCATGCTGACCCAGCGGGCGCGGCCGGGACCGAACAGCGACTCCGGTTCGGCCAGTTGGGAGTGCGTGGGGGTAGGAGGCCGCGCCGTACGGACGCGGGAGGCCAGGAGTATCGCCCGCTTCCTGGTCTGCGGGACGCCGAAGTCGGCCGCGTTGAGGATCCCGTACCAGACGGAGAACCCCCACCCGCGCAGGACGGCCGCGTACTGCTTCCACAAGGGCAGGACGTGCGGCACTTCCTCCATGGCGACCCAGTCGGGCTCGCCGACCATGTTCAGGGCGTACAGATAGCGCATCGGCTCGGCTGCGAGCAGGGAGCGCTCGTCACGGCATGCGGCGAGGAGGCGTTCGCGGGAGTCGCGTCCGGCGGCCAGGTCCGCGACCGCCGCGTGCACCAGCGGCTGGTCGAGCAGGCCGAGGCGTTTGCCGGCCATGCTCCACGCCTGGCACGGAGGGGAAGCGATCATTCCGCGGGTGCGGCCGATGAAGGGCCAGGTCGGATACCTTGCCACGTCGGTGCGGATGGTCAACTGCCCAGCCGCGGCCCGGGACTTGCACGCCCACTCGTCCCATTCCAGCCCGATGTCGCGCACGCCGAAGACGTGCAGCGCCCTGCTCCAGCCGCCCGGCCCCGCGAAGAGGTCGAGTATCACGTGGCCAGCCCGAAGTCGGACTGTGTCGGCGCGTGCTTCGCGACGGCGCGGGCGGTGATCGCTTGCGATGCGCGGGCGGACGCCGCGGACAGTTCCTCCGCGCCGGGCTCCCGATACCACGGCCGGAGGTCGAGCATGGCGGCGCGCATGCCGGTGGCGAAGCAGAGCGCGGTGCCCTTGGGCAGGGCGCGGATCGCGTCGGCGGGCAGGATCCGTTCCTGCCGCATCGACACTGACGTGCTCTTGCCGGACTCCGAGTGCGAGGTGGACGTGGTCTCCACGTCGTGGTCGCCGATCAGGCGGCTGAGCTTGTCCGCGAAGTCCGGGTCGTCAATACCGCTGCCGATCACCTTGACAGTCGAGGCGGACCACATGGCGTCCATGCCCGCGTCTCCCCAGACCTTCTGGCCTTGGCGGTAGGACTGGAGGATCGTGATCGGGATGATCCCGCGGCTGCCGAGGTGGGAGTACAGGTCTGGCAAGTCGCTGATCTTGCACACGTTGGCGGCCTCGTCGAGGATCGCCAGCATGGGCGGATCCAGGCGCCCGCCGGCACGTTCGGCCTGCGCGGTCGCGGCCCGCATCACCGAGTCCGCGCACGCGGCGATCAGCGCCGAGGCTCCGCCGCCACCGTCCTTGCTGAGTAGGAACAGCGTGTCGGTGGACGTGACGAACTGCTCCGGCCGGAATTCCGGAACGTCCCTCTGCGGCGTCACCCACGCGGCGATTTCCGCGTTCAGGAGCGCGGAGGCGTACTGCCGGGCTGTCTCGTAGATACCGTCCCTCGTTTCCGGGGGACCTTCGACGGTGCCCTTGAGCTGAGCGGCGACGGCGGCGAAGTCGTGGTCGCGCAGGATGTCCAACGGAGTGCGGTCGGCGGGGAAGGCGAGCCACTGCATGATGTCGGTGATGGGCCGCTCGTCGAGCGCCGCGGCCAAGAGCAGCTGGGACAAGATGTTGCTGCCGGCCTTCGACCAGAAGTCGCCCTGCTGGGAGGCGTCCACCGTGGCCGCGAGGAAGTGTCCGGCCAGACGGTTCGCCCCGTCCAAGGTGGTCGCGCTGGCGAGAGGGTTCCACCACATCTCGCGGGCGGCATGCGCGATCTGCTGTGGATCCATGGTCCACACCGCCCCCACCCGGGCCCTTGCCTCGTAGGCGGTGGTGAAGGCGTCGCCGGCGGCCTTGTTCGACGTCAGCAGGACCGGGCCGGGTGCGCCGAGCATGGACGGGATGGCGAGCGAGGTGGTCTTGCCGGACCGGGGCGCCATGATCGCGACGGCGACGTCCTCGAACCCCATCCGTACCTCGTGGCGGCTGCCCTGCAGGTTGCCGAGAAGGATGCCGGTGTCCTTCGCGTCGATGTGCTTGCTGTCCTTCAGGCTGGGGCGCAGGGAGCGGGCTTTGTCGGTGATCGCCTTGGCCATCAGCGGCTCGATGTCCCGGGCCTTGGCCATGTCGGTGATCTTCTTCCGGCTGCCGCTTCGGTTGTTGTGCCGGGCCCACAGGACGCCAGCCCCTGCCCCGAGAGCGAGGAGCAGGAGAACGGGGACGATGCGGGCACCGATCAGCAGGGACGCTTCTCCTGCGTCGGACCAGACCTGCTCGGGGTGGAGCAGGGCGTTGGTCGGCTGGTAGGGGGCCCAGCTGGTGCCGGTGAGGTAGGCGGTGATGTTGCCGGACAGCCAGGCCAGGTGGGACAGGGGGACGACGACGGCGAGCACCCCGAGGAGGAGGCGCAGGACGAGGTCGTATCCGTCGGTGTTGCTGCTGGAGGAGGAAGGTGGCAAGGGCTATGTGCTTCCGGGCGGGGAGGGAGGATTAGCGGCTGCGGTCGTGCCTGGGCGGCGCTGGCCGTGAGGGGATCGAGGCCGTCGGCGTGGTGGTGTGCCGGGCAGCGAGGGAGTGAACGCGGTCTTCCAGCTCGCCGGCGACGTACGCGGCGAGCACGTCGGTCGTCCGGCGGATGACGACGTTCGGGTCGAGGATCGGCAGACTGCGCCCGCTGTCGGTGCGGTGCACGGGCTACGGATCGCCGAGCGTGGCGGTGAACGCGGCGACAAGGTGTGGCGGAGTGTGCGCACCGAACTGGGCCTGCCGGAGCGCTCCGTACGGGTCGCGCGGCCCGGCAGCGGCTGGGGCCGGGTCGGTGAGGGCGTCGGTGAAGGCGGCGATCAGTTTGACGGCCGTGCGGGCGCCGAAGCTGGCGTGCCAGGCGGGCCGGTCCGGCTCGGCGACGTGGTGCGGGGTCACCACTGGTCGTCGGGGTCAGGCTCCAGGGCGCAGGAGAGGCTTCTGGTCGGGGCTGGAGAGCAGGACGCGTGGCACCAGGGGGTCGTTGCCGTGGCTCCATCCGCAGGCACGGTGGAGGGGAACGGTGATCCAGGCGGGGTCACCGCCGCCGGCGAGGTGGCGCGGGGTGATGAAGTCGACCTCGACGGTCTCGGGAGTCGGGGCCCTAGTCACTTCCGTGCCGCGGTTCGTCGCACGGGTGCGAGGGCAGGCATGGGAACCAGGGATGAGGGGGCCTTGCGGGCTGCGGTGTTGATCTCCCGGAGCGCTTTGCCGTGGGTGGCCCAGTCGTCGAGGTAGCTCCAGGATTCGGCGTGATGTTCGGCGAGGGCGTCGTCGAATTCGGCGGTGCCGGGCTTGGCGGTGGCGGGCAGGGCGTCACGGGTGAGCAGCCATTGCTCGTGCAGTTCGTCGAGACGGTCGAGGGCCGTGTGCAGGACGCCCAGCTGGTATACCCAGCGGCTCTGCACCGTGTTCTCCGGCAGTTGGGCCAGCTGTGTCTCGGCGGTCGCCAGCAGGTGCCGGGCGCCGTAGCGGAGCGGCTCGAACGCGTCGGCGGTGTCGGCATCGCGCTGGCTCTTGCGCATGCCGTAGGCGTGGTCGTCGTAGGGCCAGCCGTCGAGGCCGGTGTGCTCGTCGGAGTAGGCGTCCCAGGCGTCGAGGATCTTATGGCTGTCCCGCACGTAGTGGTCGAGGTGGCGCAGGAAGTCGCGGTGTGCGTGGTGGTCTCGGGAGATGGGGAGGGGTCCTGTCAGGTCAGCGGCGAGCGGCCGGCTGCGCGGTACTGGCGTGCGCCGGGATCGTCGCGGGTTTCGTCTGCTGGCGGTGGGCTGAGCGTGCCTGGGCGCGCAGATGCTTGATGCGCGTGGCGTGGGCGTCGACCACCTGCTGCGGGCGCAGCGGGCTGGGCTCCTGTATGGCGCTGTAGTGGCCGGTGCGTTCGAACATGCCGCGCTGGAGCGGGCTGCGGTCGGTCAGCGCGGTGAGGAACGCGCTGACCAGGTGAGCGGGGGTGTACTCGTCGAGGTAGGCGTGCCAGATGCGCGGGCCGAAAAACTCCCCGTGGCCGGGCTCGCGGGTCTCGATGTGCCAGGACGACCGGTTGTGGAATTCGCTCAACGGCCGCAGTTCGATGTGGCACATGGAGTCCGGCGAGCGCGCGCCGTCTGGCTCGTGGTGCCATCCTGCCGAGGTCACCTGCTGCCACGGGTCCGGCTGGTGTGGCGGCGGGGCGGTGAGGGCGTCGGTGAAGGCGGCGAGGACCTCGGCGGGCACTAGTTCGCCGAACTCGGCGTACCAGCCGGGCTCGGTGCCGACGGGCTCCGCCCGTAGCCGCCACCACGCGGAGGTGCGGGACTGCGGGTCGAACTGGAGCCGGTGGCGAAGGTCAGGGCTTGCCAGGATGATCTCGGCGCTCAGGGGGTCGGAGACGGCGTTCCATCCGGCGGCGGCCAGACCGTGGGTGACGTGGCGGGCGTCTCCGGGGTCGGCGAGGTGGCGAGGGCTGGTGTCGTACGGGATCTGCGTGGCGTGCTTGTCGGCGAAGGCGGCGAGCTGCCGTTCGCTCAGCGGCACCAGCAGTACCCCGGCTCGTTCGTGGGCGAACATCCGTACAGGTCGCGGAGATCGTCCAGCACGTAGTGGAGGGTGTGCTGGTCGGCTAGTTCCCAGGCGGCCGTGCGCAGCTCGGTGATCAGAAGGTCGCCCTGCGCCGTGCGCGGCGTGTCCGGGTTCTCTTGTACGGCGCGGGCGAGGGCGCGCAGTGTGTCGGCGAACTGGACGGGTAGGCCCGTGTACTCGTCGAGGAGGGGCCCGACGAGGGCGAGGGCTTTTGCGGGGTCGGGGTTCTCGCGCAGGTAGTCGGTGAGGTCTGCGAGCGTTTCGGTCAGGGCGTGGATGGTGTCCGGGGTGAGTGCGGGCATCGGGCTCCTCGGGGCGGGGGTGTTGCGGTCAGCGGCGGGTGCGTGCGCCGCCGGCCGGGGTGTAGGGACGGGCGCTGGTGCGCGGCCTGGTGGTGCGGGCGCTGTTGCGGGACCAGGTGGCGGCGCGGGCGGCCGTGATGCGGGCCTGCTGCCACGCACTGAGCTGGGAGGGCTTCACGGACACCGACCAGGTACGGATCTGCGCGCTGTGCGGCACGCGTCCGCGTGGGCGCATCACGGGGCCCGGGCTGGCGAGTTCGGCGGAGAAGGCTTGCACCAGGTGCATTGGGGTGTTCGGCGTGAAGTTGGCGGTCCAGCCGTTGCCCTGCTTGTCCCGCGCTCCGGTCCACCACATCGCCGCCCCGTCGGGGCTCTGCCGGTACTGCATCCACGCGGTGCCGTCGGGGCTCGTCGCCATGTAGTCCTGGCCCTCGAAGCGCGTGTGCCAGTTCTGCTCCTGCAGAGGGGCCCAGACGTTGGGGGCATGGGCGTAGCGGGGGCGGGTGAGGGCGTCGGTCAGGCCGGCGACGATCTCCACCGGCGTTTGCCGACCCAGGTGGGCGGACCACTCGCCGTTCGCTCCGTCTGCTCTGCCGCGGATGGTCCATCCGCCGGGGAGGACGTAGGGGTCGTAGGAGATGCGGACGGTGCGGTCCGGGCTCTCCATGTGCAGGGGGCCGCCCGTCTTGGACTTGTCCCGCCAGCCGGAGGCACGCAGGAACTCCGAGACGTGCCGGACGTCGCCGCCGCTGGCCAGGGCGCGGGGTTGGACGAGGTAGTGCTGCTCGGCCTGCTCGTCGGGTCCCCAGCCCTGCCACTGCTTCTTCTTCACCGGCGGCGCCGGACGACGAGCGGTGCGGGTGCCGGGGGCTTCGCCGCCGTAGTGGCGGGCTGGGCGCCGACGCGCTGGAGGGTGTCTTTGTGTTCGTCCAGGTCGAGGGTGATGTCGCCGAGTTCGTTCGAGGCACGGCCTAGGGCGAGCCACACCTCCGCGGGGAGCGCGCCTCGCTCTGCCTGGTCCTTGGCGAACACGCTGCCGGTGGCGACGAGGTGGGTGACGCCGCCGAGGACTCCGGTGTCCGGGTCGAGCACGCGGGCGATGACCTGAGCGGCCTGGGGCGGGGGAAGCTGAGAGAGGTGGTCGGCGAGCTGGCCGAGCTGGCGGGTGATCTCGTCGGCCAGCCTCACCGGGTAGGGGGCGGGGTGGGACATGCTCCTCCGGGGCGGTGGACGGTCAGTGGTGGTGGCGGTGCCCGACGCGCTGTGTCTCGGCGAGGGCGGCCTCCGGGCGGGCGCCGGCCAGCGGGGAGGTGCGGTCGGGGCCGGTCGGAATACAGGCGCGCAGATAGCGGCGGAAGAGGGCCGTGGCGAGGCGGGGCTTGAGCCGGTTGCTGATCGGCGGGGGTGTGCGGGTTGCTACGGGTTTCTCCGGGTCTCGGGTGGTGAGGCGGGCGGTCCCGGCGCGGTGCCGGGACCGCCCAGGCGCCTTATGGGGTGCGGCGGGCCGGGGTTGGAGGCGAGGGGGAGCCGATCGGTGCCTGTTGCCGCACGGCAGGGCGGCCCGCTCGGGTGCGCAGGTCCTGCACGGCCTGCCGGTAGGCGGATTCGTCGAAGACTTCGGGCGTGCAGTTGACCTCGTACCCGGCCAGGAGCAGGACGGGGATGGCGCGGGTTGCCAGCCGCTTCTGCTCGCCGGCGTCGAGGTGTTCGGGCACGGTGTGCCAGATGTAGAGCGGCGCGTCCGTGGGGTATGCGTGGCGTTCCAGGCCGAGGTGTTCCAGCAGGTCGTGAAGCTGGGCGGGGGCGCCCGTTGGGGTGTCGGCGTGGATGGTGGTCGTCAGGGCCTTGATGTAGATCTCGACGTCCGTGCCGTATTCGTCGGCCAGGTTGGCCATGTGGTTCTCCGGGGTCAGCGGCGGCGGGATTCCGCGGGCTGGGCGCGGCTCGGCGGTGGTGAGGTAGTGGCCGGCCGCTGCGCAGGGCGCGCGGCGTGGTTGCGGGCGTGGAGGATGGCGCGCGCGGCCTCGCTCATGGAGGTGGCGGTGCTTCCGAGCCGTGCGATGGGATCGGGTTCCCCGGCGGGCGCGGCCCCTTGGAAGTCGCCGGCGGCGATCCAGGCGCGGACGACGACCTCTCTGGCGAGGGGCAGCAGCCCGTGGACGGGGGCAGCGACCTCGGTCAGGACCTCGGCCACCTCGTTGCTGGTTGTGGCGGCTGCGGCTCGCTCAGCGAGGCTCGCCAGGTAGCGCAGGGCGGCCTCACGTTCACCGTCCGGTGCGACCAGCATGTTCAGCGTGGGGTCGAGGTGGACGCTGTGCCCGGCGGCGAGCAGGGCGTGCGAGGCTGCGGTCGCCTTCCGGCGCTGCTGCTCGACGGGCAGGCCGTGTGGAAGCCGGTGATAGTCCCCGCGCGGTCCGGGAACGGAGAGGAAGCCGCCGGTTCGCTGGAGGATGTCCGCAGCCTTGTCGGTGCCGCCGATGGCCACGACCAGGTCGGTTCGGGGGTCCTTGGTGATGGTGACGTACTCCAGAACCGAGAAGTCGGGCTCCGTCTGCTTCACCGAGACCGGGTGGCCGGCGTACGGAGACCCGCCGGGACGGGCGGCACGGAAGCGGCGGCGGTGGGCGCGGTCCGGCCTGCGGGATGCTGCAGAGCGGTCCCGATGCCGAGCGCGTCGAGGCGCGGGCCGATCTCGCGCAGGGCGCGGGCCTGGGCCTGGGTGTCGTCACCACTCAGGCGGTAGATGCCACTCTGCGGGTCCTGGACGAAGCCGTGGGCCATGAGGACAGCGCTGGCGCGGTCGTCGGCAGGGGCAGTGGCGATGCTGCCGTCCGGCTGCCAGGTCAGGACGACCCGGTCCGGCTGGGAGGGCTGGATGCCGCCCAGGGCGTTGTGGCGGACCTGGGCGAGGGCGCTGTCGTATCGGGCGAGCAGGTCGCCGGCAACTTGCTCGGCGCTCAGGAACGGGTCATCGGCCAGGGCGATGCCGTTGGGCTCGGGAACGCCGCGGAACGCCTCGTCGGGCAGGGCGTGCGGGGCGACGGCGGCGATGAGGAAGCCGTCGCGCTCGTCGTGCCGGTCCAGAAGGACGAGCTGCGCACCGTCCTGTCGGCTCAGGACGGCGGCCTGCTGCAGGGGGTGCTCGGCGAGAGAGGCGGCGACCAGGTCCAGGTCCCAGATGCGGTTGGCGAGTTCGGCGAGGTCGTCCTTGGCGTGGGCCGGCAGGTGGGAGCCGGTCCAACTGTCGGGGAGTTCGCCGGCGAGAACGTCGGCGTACGAGGCGAGGCGCTCGGAGGTGTCGTGGTCGTGCATGGTGTCCTTGGGCGAGGTGGGAGTCAGCGGCGCAGTCCGGCGGCCATCGGGGGCGGCGGGGCCGGGAGGGTGCGCGGCGGTGGCGGGCAGGCGCACACGGCAGAGCGCTCTTGCTCGGTTGACGGGACTTCCCCGGTGCAGGTGCTGCGGCCGGGGTGCGGGGCATGCCGGTCGGCGAGCTGGTTGCGGGTCTCGGAGAGGTCGGTACGGATGACGCGAAGGTGCTCGTCGGCGAGGTAGCGCAGCCGCCGCGCGATGTAGGGGTCGGCCGCCTGGCCGAGCCCGTCGTGGAAGTCGGCGGTGGCGGTGAGGACTTCCTCGAGCGCGGCGAGGACGCCGTCGTGGGCGGCGGTCAGCTCAGTCAGCGCATCGGCCGCCTCGTCCGTAGTGGCGGCCTCGCGAAGGCACTCGGCGACGTGGGCAACGGAGGATCCCAGCGGCAGGTAGCTGGCCGGACGCGAGTCGGTGTCGAAGTCCGCGTCGCAGTCGACGTGGTATCCGGCCGCCCGCAGGCGGGCCACGGCGTCGGTGGCGAGGCGGGACTCGTCGTCCTCCGCTAGGCCGGTCGGGGCGCGGTGGTACGTCTCATGGACTCGGACGACGGCGACGAAGCCCGCGCGCTGGAGGATGCTGTGTGCCTCGGAGTCGCCGCCGCGGGCAAGGAGTTCGTCGGAGTGCGGGTCGCGGCGGACGTCCAGGAAGCGGTCGGTGCGGGGCAAGGAGACATTTCCTACGGCGATCGGTGGGCGTTGTGCCGGACGGCGTCCGGGGCCGGGACGGCGCGGGGCTGGGCCAGGCGGTTTGCGGTGGTGTCCAGGTCCTGCTGGATGGCGTAGAGGCGGCGGGCAATCAGCTCCAGGCGGTGTGCCGTATCGGTGTCGGCTGCTCCCGGCTGGCGGGCGATCCGGTGCGAGGTGTGCTCGACGAGTCCGCGTACCGCGGCCAGAGGGCCGGCCTGTTCGTCGGCGAGCTGCCTGAGGATGGTCGCGAGCTGGGCCGACGCCGTGAGCGCCGCGCGGACGGCAGGCCGCGAAGGGGGGTCGGATCGGACAGGGATCAGGTGGAGGTCCTGTTCGATGCGACGCGCCTCCTGTGCCAGGCGCCGCAGTTTGTCCGCGGGGGGAGCGTGCCACGCGCCGTCGAGGTGGATCAGGTTGGCGATCAGATCGAGGCGCCCTGGCTGCGCCTGGACAGCGATCCATCGGCAGCCATGTTCCTTGCCGGGGATCTCGATGCCGGCGGCTCGTGCGAGCCGTTGAGCGACCTCGGCCCACTCCGGTCCGGTCAGTTCCCGGTCGTCCGGGTGAAGGCGGATGTCTAGGTGGAGGATCGCCCGCCGGTCGTCGTCGGGGCTGTCGGCGAACGGATGCTCCAGGTAGGGGTCTTCGAGGTGCTCGGCCCACTGGACGGACGTCCAGATCCTCTGCTCGTCGTCCAGGGTGAAGTAATCCAGGCCGGGCCAGTGGGCGACGATCGTGTGCTCCGTCAGGCCCTCGTTCGGTGAGACCGGCCGCCCCAGCGCCTCTTCGAGCGGGTCGTGGGGCCGGTGGGTCCGCTCGTGCAGGCGGGGGATCACCGGCCGCTCCGGATGTCGGCGATGTGCACGAGCTGGCCCAGGGCGGTGGTGGTGTACCAGCCGCAGTCGATCAGCTCGTCGCGGTCGGCGAACCGAGCGAGGAGGGTGTTCTCCATGGCCCGTAGATAGATCAGGCAGTCAGGGCAGCGGCGTGAGAGGTGCACGAGGTAGCGGGGGTGGGCGGTGACGTAGGACTGGGCGCCGCCGGTCGCATCCCGCAGACGCCACCCGTCCTCGTCGGTCGGGGTGTGCCAGGAAGGGGCAACGACGCGCATCGCGTCGCCCCACAGTTCTCCGCCGGCCACTCCCTTCAGGACGACGACGGTGTCACCGGCCTGGAAGTGGGCGTGGGTGATGTCCCGGTCGGGGGTGAGCGGGTCGGGCGTCGGTGCGAAGGCCGAGGTGGGCGGGGGCTGGGACATGAGTTCCTTCCGCGCGGTTGCTGGCGGGTGGGAGCATCAATAGTCCGGAGGAACGCCGGTTTGGCTAACCGGCGTTTCCCGGCTATGTTGCCCCGCCGTCAGCGGAAGGGGTTCTCCGTCCCGCGGTCCGCCTCACTGGCCGCGTCGAGGAGTTCGAGCAGGTCAGTGCCGTCGGCGTCGCGCTGGTCGATCCACCATCCGGCACGGGTGATGGAGCGGGCCTTCTCCTCCAGCTCCGCCCAGTCCGCCTCGTCCCACGTGCCCTCGACGACGAGCGCGGTGTGCGCGGCCGTCATCAGTTGGTGGCGGGAGCGCTCGCCCCAGTCCAGGGCCTTCTCCGGGCCTTCCAGCTGCGGCATGTCGAACTGCTTGGCCCACGCGACGGCTGCCTCCTGCTCCTCGGCACGCTTGGTCGCGAGCCACTCGTCCTTGGACTCGGAGTCGGCGTCGCGCGCCGCCTTCCAGCAATCGGTGCAGTCCTTCGACGCGAGCCAACGGGCAAAGCCTGCCCGCTTGTCGGCAGGGCGATTGGACAGGTCATGATCCACGCTGTGGGAGCAGGCGTGCTCCACGGTCCAGTGCGTACGCACGGCCATAATTCGTTCTCCTCAAAAGGGGTTGGAAGGTGGGGGTGCGCCCAGATCAGGGCGTCTTGTGCCGGCCCCGGAGTGGGCGGCGGTGTCGGCCGCGCGGCCGGTGTCCGGCGGGGCGGAGCTGTCGGCGCGCGGCGAGAAGGACGGCGAGGGCGAAGGCCGCGCCGGCGGCGGGGAGCACAGCGCTGGTGAGCGGCTGCTCGGCGAGGCGTGCGGCCAGGGCGGTACCCGCGGACTGTCCGACGCCGATCGAGAGGATCAGCCACGCATACGCCTCGCTGGTTCAGCCCGCAGGGGGAGGGCATCGGTGGTCACGTGGGCGCAAGCGACCACGACGGTCAGGAACGCACCGGGCACTGCGATGGCGGCGGTGCCGCGAACGGCGCGGGCAGGGTTACGAGCGGGAGCCACCCGGCGAGGAACGCCGCTGGCGATGATCAGCCGGTCGGCGGTGGTCCGACTCCAGGTGCGGCGCCCGTAGACGAGGCCGCCCAGGAGGCTGCCGGTGGAGAACGCGGCGGGGATGATTCCCGAGAGCATGTCCTGTTCGTGGTCCTCGGCTATGGCGATCGACCACACATTCATGGCCCCGATCGCGAACGCGATGCCGGTCAGCGAGACGAACAGGAGCAGCAGGCCGGGGCTGGTCAGCCGTCCAACGGGACCGTGCAGGGTGCCGACTGACGGCGTCGATCGCCAGCGCCGCGATGGCGGAGCGAGGACGACCACGGTGGTGCCGGCCAGGCCGAGGACGGCGGTGACGGTGAGCGCGACGCTGGGGTTGTACGCGGAGGCAAGGGCGGCGACGAGAAGGGGGCCGACGATGTACAGGAGGCCCTGCGTGCCGGTGTCGAGGGCGAGCGCGGCGTGCCGAAGGCGGGCGTCGGGCAGATCGCACCCAATGTCACGTACAGCGTCCTGGTTTCATGTCCCCGAGGCAGAGTGGTTCGACCCTCGACGGACATCGGCTCGGCGTGCCAACGGTGGTGACGCCCTGGCTGGACCTGTGGCAGCGCACCGAGTCGGCTTCATCGGTCGGCCCGGAGAAGCCGCGCGCCACCAACTCCGACTATCTGCAACGGCTGGGCAGCAGGATCGATGACGTACACAGTAGTGTTCTGCGATGCGCTACACGGTGTGGGATCCGCATGCAGTTCGGTCGTTCGACCGGGCTAACCTCACTCAACAACAGCGGGCCTTGGCGGAAGGTGTGCTTCGTGCGCTCGAACCGGGCACCTATCTGAGCGAACACGTCGCCGGCGCGAACAGTGCCGTGCTGGCGCTCACCCGGTCCCACCACGTACTTGAGAGCCACGCCCGCGTCGATCAGCCGCGCGTGGGCCTGACTCGAACCGTGCTTGCGCAGGCCCTGAGTGATGTGGAGGCGGCGGTACCCGCGCACAGCGTCACGCCGAACGGCGCCTTCGTTATTGGGCAGGCCCAGCAGCTTCTGACGCTGGTGAACAGCGCCATGGTGGGAAGTCCCACGCGAGTGGTGAAACAGACGTACGCCAAGCAACTTGAGGCTCTCGTCCAGCCCGTCGCGAGCGCCGTCCGCTCCGCGCTTGCGACATTGTGGAACGGCGCTGTTCTGACCCCGGCCGTAGCCGGTCAAATCCGCGGCCAAGTCGCAGTTCTCGTAGCGCTCGAAGGGCGGGACGGGCTCGCTCTCAGGGACGATCTCGTCGCGGCGTTCAATCGCGGTCCGGTGGATGCGGCAAAACTGGCTGCCATCCTCTGGCCCGCGCGGAAGCAGTACCGGGTCGCCCTGACTGTATCGGGCACACGGCTCTTGGAGGAACTGGATCGGCTCCTCCCTGGAGCGGCGCAGTGGCCATTGGTCGGCCCCGCCCTTCCTCCAGGGGTTCCTCGAAGCCCTGCGGTGCGCGGCCTGGTCACGGCCGTGATCGGAGGGGTCGGCTCCGGCACGCTGGTTCAGGTACCTGTGCAGGCCGCGGACGCCCACAGTGCGATCGCCCAGGCCCGGAGGGAGCTGACGGAGACACTGGACCAATATGCGGCAGGGCAGCGACTCCTGGACTTGGGTCTCAGCCCGCTTTCGGTCGTAATCGACCCGACTAATAGGCCGCTGCTGACGGAGAGCCGAGTGAGTGGCGGCAAGAGCGCTCGCCCCCTCACCAGCGGGTGGTCCGCTTCTCTCAGACCAGCCCTGCGCATGGCGAATCTGGCGGGCCAGGTGGATGCCCCGGTGGCCAGTGTGGCCCTGGCCTGGAGCGCCATCGAATCGATCGGGGTCACGGCGGCTGACTTCGAGACCATAGCCAAAGCGTGTGCTTTGCACAGCGTGAGACAGCAGTTGCTGAGCGTCTATAAGTCTGTGACGGATTCAGCGAACGCGCAGCTGCGTCACACACGGTGGTATGCAGACAGCTTCGTAGCTGTGCTGGCCAAGGCCGAGCGCTCGCTCGCGGCAGCCGACCGGGGCACCACTGCCGCCGCGCAAGAGGCGGCATCCCGCCTCACGGACTCGCTGGCAGGTATCCGCCGACGGCAAGCCGAGGCTCAAGTGAATGCCGCGCAGCTGGAGAAGGTTCTCGCCCCGGCCATTGCCGTCGTCCGGCAGAACCTCCTGCAGGGTGGCGACCGCGACCATCCATGCAACATGTCCAGCTGGAAATTGGATCTGAACGACTTCCTGGATGCCGTACTACCACGTCAGGCGTCAACTCCCCCCACCGTCCAGCAGACGTCGGACGCACTGACCGTACTGGCTGATGTGGCAGGTGGCCTGGCCAGGGAGCAGCTGACAGCCTGGCAACACCGACTCGCGGCACCGTCAGCTCTCGTCGACTGGCTCAAAGGTCAACAGGAGCTCTTTCACGGCCTTTTGGCGTGGATGTACGCAAGCCGAAACCTGGCCATCCACACCGGTCAGTTCTCTCTCCCCGCCGACATCCTGACTGCCCACGCAGGCAGAGGAATCGCCGACCTAATCCTAGAATTTCTCGGGCACTGGCATCAGGACCAACGGGGACGGGGACTGCCAGACGACGCACCGAGGGACATCGTCATTGAGCTAGCCGGCCGGCGGGACGAACTCGTCCAGCATCTGGGCAGCGCCGCCTCGTGCCACCCACTTAACGTGGCCACGATCAGCGCCCCATACCGCGACTGTTGGCACAGGACGTGAACAGGCAGCGACGAGCGGTGCCAATCGCGGCGGCTTATTCGGTAGCGTCGCACCCGAGTGAAACGGGACTATGACATAGATCGTGCGACGCTGAATGAGCCGGCCGTGGTAGTGGCAACCGACCGACACTTGTGTAGTTGTAGGGGCAGGAGTCCATCGTGTGGGAGCAGGACATCGGTTGCTTCCCGGTCCCCTTCGCGGAAGATGGTGACGAATGGGCTCACCACCTCGGGAATGTCATGGGTTCCGGTTTTCACCGCATCAGTGGTACCGATGGTGTCGGAGGGCCTGTGGAGATGGGGCCGCCCCTGCACGGATCTGTAACGAGCATCCTTCGCGTTCACCCGCACCCCGCCGGCATCGCCTGCACTGTCGTCGGCGAGGACGGCACGCTGGCCCCTGACCAGGTCGATCCCTGGCGTATTGGTGCGCACGCGGCAGTGAGCGAGATCGGCCGTCACCAGCAGCCTCAGGTCTGGGATGCACTGGTAGGTCTCAGCCCCTCGGTCGGCCTTGGACCTGACACCTTGGGAGAGCTCGCAGCAAGGAGCCTCGGGCCTCTTGACCTGGCCTCTGCTGGTGTCTACATGCGCGAGTTCCGAGGACCAGAGCGCGTCGACTCTCACTTCATCGGCATACGCCGCACCTTCCCGGTGATCGTCACCGGTCGAGTTACGACATACCACTGGGATCGCGTCGTTCCGGTTGCGCAGGTCCAGTTGCGCCGCGTCTGCGCCCTGTTGACGCTGAGTACCAGACTGCTCTGGGAGCCGCGGTCACACCCTTGGCCCCAGAGCCCCACCGGTCCGACCTTGAAGGTTCCTATCTCGGTCAACCCGGGGTTCTCGATGCCGAAAGGCCAGGAGTGGACCGGCGACGTCCCTCCGGGAACCGGGAACTGGAAATTGCCGTGGTGGGTGGACCAGGCGTGGGAGAGGCTCGAGAACGACTCCGGACTAAACATCGCGCTCAACGCGTACTACGAGGCCGTGCGCCTGCAGAGACGCCACCCCTCGCTTGCGCTGCTCACTTACGTCGCCGCAATTGAGGGCGTCGGTATGCGCTTCGTCCCAGACGCTCTCTGTAACTGCCATCCCGAATGCACTCACAGCAAGGGAGTTGCCGAGAAGCGCTTCCGAAAAGCACTCAAGACAGTGCTGACGCAACGCGAGGTGAAAGAACTCGCTGGCCCGCTGTACGACAAGCGGTCGCACACGGGACATCGAGGAACGCTTTTCGGCTCGGAAGAGGTTTTCGGATACGCCCCCACCGGGATGTTCCAGGCCAGTCCTTACTTCGGATTCGAAGCATTGCTCCTCGGTCAATTGGCAACGGTCGCCAACGCGGTGCTGGTTAAAGCGTTCAGTGCCGCAGACAGTGGCCCCGGATAATGGCCACTTGGCGAAGAGCCTGATGAAGAAACCTCACTGCGGATTACCAAAACTACTGCAGTTAGCATCACCCCAGGTTAGACGAGGCGTTGAGTGTCACCTAAATGTGCTGTTCACAGGTTGTTGCGACGTGGCGCTGTGAATGCATCACCGTACGGATCATCAGCAGGGACACTGCATCGAGACCTGAAGTTACCGGAGAAACATCCCCTGACCTGCGGTGTACCACTGTGCCCAACTATTTCTCTGATTGCGTGTTCGAGTCATAGAATCTAGTTGGCATCAGGCAGGTCACGAACCTGCCTGATGCCAACTACCGATCCTGCTCACAGCAGCACGCTGGGCCGCAGGGCCCGCAGCCCGGCATCCAGGGACGGGGTGGGCAGGCGGGCGGCGACGACGATGGCCGTGGCGAGGCCCGGTCCGCCGTACGGTCCCGTCAGCGGAAGGGTCACCAGGAGAGCCGAGTTGAGTACGGCGGCCGGAAGATGCACCGCCGTCTGGCCGTGGCGGTCCATGAGGCGTCCCTTGACGGGCTGCACCACCGAGGAGGACAGCCCGTACAGAGCGCTGAGCAGTCGGCCGAAGGCGATGCTGCTGCCGCTTGAGGTGGCCCACAGGAGGATGGCGACGGGCGCCATGCCGTGGGGGAGTCGGCCAGTGAGGGGGCCGCCGAGGAGGCGGGCGACGTACGGGCTGCTCAGCACCGCGCCGTAGGTGATGCGCGGTGCCGGGGCCGGGGGCGGTCGGGGACAACGGGTGCTTTCTCGGGGTCTAGCGGTGACGGGCGGTCGTGCTGGCACGGGGTGGCGGCGTGGGCGGGGTGGTGTCCACGGCCGGGCGCGGGCGGGCGCGCAGCACGGGGGCGCGGTGCGGGGGCAGGACGGCAATGGTTCGCGCCGAGGTATTCGGCCACCTCTTCGACTTCGCGGGTGAGGAACTCGATCTGCGGGCCCAGCGCTGAGAGGCGGGCGGCGATCTGGCGGCCCTGCACGGTCTCCAGGGCGCTGGCGAACTGGCTGCTCGTCTCCAGGAGTTCCTGCAGGCGGACCATCGGGCCGGCGGCGTAGCCGCGCTGGACGGCTCCGAGGAGAGCGTTCGATGCGTCACCGGCGGTGTGGCCTTCGACGACGTCGCGGATGAGTTCCTGCAGGGACACCTCCGGGGCCGGTGCCGGGCGGTTGAACCGGGAGACGTCCGCGCGCAGGATGCCGGGCGGGACCGGAGCGGGCAGGGCCTTGCCCGCCTCGTACTCGTGGGCGTAGTACCCGATCACCTGCCAGCCCGGTACCCCCGGATCGCCGCGCAGCGCGACCACCGTCGAGTCGTTGTTCTCGACCAAGTAAGCGAGGGTGAGCGGCTGCCCGTCGGCGGCATACCACGACTCGGTCAGCTCCAGCTCGCCGCGCCGCTGCGCGGCCTGGGCCCTCTCGGTCCATATCTGCTGCTCCTCGTCGGTCAGCGGAGCCTTGTGGTGCTGGTCGGCGAGGCTGCTGGCGATAGAGCTGTGGTCCGCCCAAGCGGTGAGGTGCGGCCACAAGGCCGCGTGCTGAGTGAGTTCGGCCTGGGAGCCAGGGGCGGCCGGCCGGTCGAGGGCGCGGCGGATCTCGCCGGCGGAGGCAGCCAGGCCGTCCAGGACGGCCCGCCACCCGGCCAGGTGCCGGGCGGGTGGCAGCTCGTCGAGCACGAGGCGGGCGGCATCAAGGAGAGCCTCGGCGTGCGGGGCGAGGTGAGTGGCGTACACCTCCACGGCTGCCTTTTCGCGGTGGGCTCGTGCGGCTGCGGCGGCGCCTGCGTGGACGGTACGGCCGTAGCGGTCGCGTGTCATGTCGAGCGCGGCCTCGGTCTCGCTGTCGATGACCGCCATCCGCAAGCGGAAGTCGCGTGCCCCGTTGGCCAGTTCGGGAGCTGTCGGCAAGTGGCCGTCGGGGGCCGGGCTGCTCGCGGGTTTCATCGGGACCGCCCGCCGGTCGCGGCTGTCAAATGGACGGTCGGAGCGTACGTGGGCTTCGGCGGGATCGGCCGGGCCGCTGGCGGGGAGGTGGTGGGCGGTGCGGAGCGCTGCGTCGTCCGGCCGGCTGCGGCCTGGGCGAGACGGCTGCGGCGCTCCTGGAGTCCGTTGGGCCGGACGGGGCGCGGCGGGCCGGCCGAGAGGGACGGGTCGAGGCGGATGTCGGCCTGCACGGTGTAGCCGTTGCGGCGCAGGTCGTGGACGGCTTGGCGGGTGCGGCGGACTCCGTCGCGCTCGGGCTCGCTGAGCCGGTACAGGCCGGGTTCTCCGGGAACGGGCTCGAACTGCTCGCGCTCCAGGTACCAGTGGGCGAGGTGGGCGGGCAGGGCGGCGGTGAAGGAGGCCACGAAGCCGTGTTCCTCGTGGTCGCCGAAGGCGAAGTGGGTGCCGGGTCGCAAGGGGCGGGGCTCTCCTCGGGGCGTGGGGCGGAAGGGTCAGGGGCCGCGGTGCGCGGGCCGGGCCGCGGTGAGGGGGCGGGCTGACGCGGTGACGGGCGGGGCCGGGTGACGATGGGGCGCGCTGATGCGGGCCTGACGAAAGGACGTTCCGCCGTCGGCGAGCCACGTCTCGATGGCCGGCCACGCGTGTGCTCGGCGCTCCTGCTTCGGCACGGAAGGGCGGTGTGCGCCCACCGGTACTGCTCGCCCGAGGCGATCGCGACGATCCCGGACTCCCGGCTGTGCGACAGGACGATCTGCGCCTCAGCCACGGACCAGGTTTTCGCCACCGCGCAGGACGGCGCGCAGGCTGCGGCCGTACGCCCAGGCGTGCTCCCGGGCAGCTGCCTCCAGCCGGTCGTATCCGACCTGGGCCGTCATCTGCCCGTCCCACTTGCGGTACCTGTACACGGGTACTGGCAGCAGGATGCCGGGGGCGAGAGCGGTGACACCGAGGGCCGCGCAGTAGTCCTCGCCCTGGACGAGGCCGCCCATCGGAGCGGCGCGCACGAGGTCGGTGCGGGCGAGGATCGTGGTCGGCCCGATGGGGATGGTGTCCGCAGGCGACTTCCAGTACGTCCACACGTCACCGGCCTCATGCCGGCCGGGCGGCGTGGGGCAGCGCCACAGGGTGGTCGAGCCGTCGAGGTGCTGGTCCTCGCTCCAGCCGGCGCACCAGCCGACTCTCGTCGACTCCAGGGTGTTCAGCCGTACGGCCATCGCATCGTCGGGGAACAGGTCATCGTCGTCGGCCCAGTTGGTGTACGGGGTGCGTACGTGAGCAAGGGCCAGGTTCCTGGCGCAGGCGGCGCCGACCGGACGGGGCAGCGCCAGCGTGCGAACACGCGGGTCCTGGGCGAGCGGGGCCGGCAGACGGTCGGGCGAAGCACCGTCGAGCGCGATCACGGCCTCCCACGGCACGGACTGCCGGGTGAGGCTGGCGTGCATGGCGGTCAGGTAGTCCAGCCTGTCTTCGCGCAGGCGGCTTGCGATGACGACGGTGATCAGGGGCGTGGTGTACGGGGGCAGAGAAGGCTCCGGGAAGACGAGGGGGAACTAGCGTCGGGCGGCGGGGCGCGGGGCGCCGGCCTTCGCCGGGGCTGCGGCAGGAGCGCTCTGGGGCTGCCTGCCGCGCGATGCCCGCATGGCGGGCGGGGAGTCGAGGGCGGACCAGGCCGCCGGGTGGTCGTTGAAGGCGGTGCGCGGGTCGGTGGACCAGCTCACGATCGGGCCGATGTCCTCGTGCAGGAGGCTGATCACCTCGACGCCCTCCTTGTGCAGGACGTACCCCCACTGCACGTCCTGCTCGTCGGCGGTCGTGTCGGTGACGGACATGCGTACCGGGGATGAGCCGTCCGGGGTGATCAGGTGATCGAGGGTTCGGCTGGGCCAGTGCTCGCCGCCGGTCAGCGCGGTCACGAGTGCGGGCGGGGCGTCGTCGAGGAGATCGGTGCCGAGTTCGTCCCAGCCGACGGCGACGTCGTCGATGAGGTGCCGGGACATGGCCTCGATGTCGCGTCCGAACTTGTACTGGTAGGCGGCCAGGAGCAATGGGAGGCGGTGGCTGGGTACGCCGTCGAGCTGGACGTGGATGCCCGTGTATCCCGTACCGCGGGTGGGACGGGCGATGAAGGAGCGTGTGGACAGGGGATTCTCCGGAGCGAGCGGGGTGCGGGGGATGTTCGGCGGCCGTCACGGTGGCGCGCGGGTGCGTCTACGCGCGGTCGGACCAGGACGGGACCGGAGGGCCGGAGGCGTCGGTACGCGCGCAGGTGTAGCCGATCAGGCGGGAGGGCTCGGCCTTCGCGGGGACGGTGGCGGCGTCGTTGCACGCGAATGTGTAGCGGATGGAGGTGCGGGGCACGTCGTGGAGCCAGGCCCGGTCGTCCTTGCCGGGGTTGATCTGCAGGCCGGAGTGCGCGACGGCGTCGGTCTGGGTGTGCGTGTGGGAGAAGAGAATCAGCGCGCCGCCGTCGGTGGTCTTGAGGGCGTAGGCGTCCGTGTAGCGGTTGGCGGCGCCGGCGAAGACGGTGGTGCCCTGGGCCCCGAAGCGGGTGCCGGTCTCGTCGTGGACTTCGATCTGCCGCTTGCTCGCCTTGGTCGGTGTGAAGACCTTCGTCCCCGTGTTTGTGCCTCCGGTGGCGAAGTTGTCGAGGACCGCGGTGCGCAGCAGCTTGGCGTCGGCAGCGAGGTTGTTGCCGTCGGCGGTGACGGCCGTTGCATGTCCGTCGTGGTCGAGGGCGATGTCCGGCAGGTCCGGGCTGTCGAGGTCGACGACGGAGACCATCTCCCAGCGCTTGTGCTGGGGGCGTTCGGCGAACACGGCCAACCGCGAGGGGGCCTTGCCCTTCTGGTCCGAGAGCGCGGCGGCGAACCAGCGGTCCTGTCCGGCTCCTAGGCGCGGGATGTACAGCTTGGCGTCCGCGGAGTCGTAGGACCACGGCTTGTACGGCTTGCGGTCTGCCGCGGGGAGCCCTTCGGTCTCGGTGTAGTCCGATACGGACATCGCGTACAGCGGGCCGTCCTCGACCGTGTCGAGCAGGCGCCGGTCGCGGTCGGTGTTGGCCTCATTGTTGATCTTCGAATAGCGGGTGATGACGTCGCGGGCCTGGGCGGCGCTGAGAGCGGGCACAGGCTTCGGGGCGGTGCTGGCGCGGGGCGTCTGCCGGGCATGGGCGGGGCCGTCTTCGCCGGCGCAGCCGGTGAGGGCCAGGGCGAGGCAGGCGGCGCCGACGAACAGCGGCAGGGTACGGCGAGCGGTGCGGATAGGGGGCTCCAAGGATCTGATGGGCGGATGGGGATCAGCGAGCACGACTGGTCGTGGGCGCTGTCTTCGGCGATGACGGGGGAAGGGCCGCGCTGGTGGTGGGCGCCGAGTGGCGGAGGTTCACACCGATGCCCTTGGCCGTGAGCTGCTGGACCACGCCGTGGACGCGAAGTGCGCGACCGTTGTCCCCGTAGGCGGCGGGAAGGAGGAACGCCGTTTGGTGCGGGTGGTACTGGAAGCCGTGGGCGTACAGCGTCATGCGGGCGTCCACCGGCACGCTCTCGTACGGTGCGCCGAGGGCTCCGTCGCTGTACAGGGTCAGGGTGAGGATCTGGTCGACCTGTGGCGGGCCGGGCCGGTGCGGAGGCTCGGGCTGGTTCGCTGCGTTGGTGAGCACTGCCTGAACAGCCTGCTCGTAGCGGGGCAGCACCCGCTGGACAACTCGAGCCGCCGCCTGGGCAGGATCCTTGGGAACGGTGATGCCGTTGGGTTCCGTGACTGCTTCGAAGTGGTGCGGCTTGATGTGCGTGCCGACGGGGGCGAGCGGCGCGACGACGAACTGGTGCGGGTACCGGGGCCGGTCGGTCACATACAGCCGCTGGTTGGCCGGCCCGTGGAGCACGGCGTCGTGGGTGAGGACGTACTGGCTGACGACATAGTCGACGTGACCGGCGTCCCAGAGCTGCTCGGTACGGGGAAACTGGTCCGCGTACTGCGCGTGGCGCTGATAATCGCTGGTCCAGATGCCCGGCAGGCGGTCAGCGAGGCCGGTGGCGAAGGCGGACAGATCGGTGCGGGGCGAGGCCATGTGTTCCTAGAGGGAGGCGGCGGTGCGGCGTCAGCGCGTGTGCCGCGGCGGAGCTGACGGGAGGGCTCGCGGCGGAAGGGACGGTGCACGAGCCGGGGTGGAGGGCAGCCGCGGTGCGGGCGCGAGCGGGGTGAGGGCCCGCATCCGGTCCTCGGCCACGTGCAGGACCTCTCCGAGGCTGCGGATCTCGGCAGCGGCGTCGGCGAGGTCGTAGGACAGGTCGAAGCCGTCGTCCTCCTCGGCTTCCTTGGCTTTCTCGCCAGCTGCTTCGAAGAACTCGCCGAGCTGTGCCAGCAGGCCGTCGGTGGGTTCCAGGATCTGATGCAAAAGGGCAGCGGCATCCGCGTGCGACTCGGCTCCGTTGAGCCGGTCGGTCAGTTCGCGCAGCGCGTCGCCGTAGACGTAGGCGGGGCCGCGGTCTGGTTTGCCGGGGATGTCCCGGGACGGGGACGGGGGCGTCGGTTGGGCCGGGTGCACGTGGGGGCTTTCGTGGGGCAGAGCGGGGTGCGGTAGCAGTCCGAGCTGGGCGAGGCGGAGGTCGATCGCCTCGATCATGGGTTGGGCGCTGCCGCCGTGGCGGGCTTCGGGCCGCCGGCGAGCGCCGGGGTTGTCGGAGGGGGCGGAGTCGTAGAGGACCTCGAACAGCGTCTGGTCGTCGGGGTGCTCGCGGGTCGCGATCCAGCCCTCGGGATCTCCGGGCGGGTGGTCGGAGGACGGTTCCTGCGGCGGACTGATGATCAGGTAGCTGTCGTCGGGGAGCGAGACGCGCACGATGTAGGCGCTGAGGCCGAACTCGATGTCGCATGGCAGTCCCCGCGCTCGCAGCGGCGTGGTGATGTGCGCGTGGCGACGCCACAGCTCCTGCCACCACGGCATGTTCACGTCGCGGTGGTCGGGAAGTGGCGCGATCGGAGCCGCGCGGGCGTCCGTAGCGTTCGCCTCGTCAGCGGCCACGGATTCTCCTGCGAGACGCCGGTCGGTGTGACGGAGGCGTTCGGCGAGCGAGGTCGGCTTCTGGCTTCGGAACCGGACTGGAGTCGAGTTCGTACTCGTCGTAGGCGGCGATCAGATCGTGTTCCAGCTGGGCTTCACGATCGGCGACTTGCGCCATGAGGTCGTCGTGCTCGGCCTGGTACTGCTGGTATTCGGCCCAGTCGGCGTCGCTGAAATGAGCGGGGCGGTTCAGAGCATTCCTTGGGATGTGCGTGGATCGGGCTTCGGGGCAGGCGCGGTCAGCGGTGGCGACCGCCCGGCCTGGGTGGCGGAGGCGCCGGCGGGCCTTCCTGACGGTTGAGCGTCGCGAGGAAGCGTTGGAAGCCGAGGTGGTCGTCGAGTTCCTTGGCCGCGTCACGAAGGGATTCCGAGGTACGCCGCAGGAAGGCGCGGGCTGAGGCATGGTCGATGATCATGCGATTCGCGAGGTAGTGCCGGTCGATCGGGTTGGCAGACCGGGGCAGGGCCAGGGCACACTCCGCAGACTCGGTGAAGTGCGGGGCTGCGTGGCTCGACATGGTCGCCGCCGTGCCGAGATGCTTCAGAACGGTGCTGCCGGCGCGGGTGGTGTGGTGTGGGCTCCGGGCGAAGTCAGCAGTGAGCCGGAGGGCATCGCGGGAGAGGTTCTGTGCGTCGGTGGCGTGCTGGAGCAGCGCGGTGTAGGAAGGCGTGGCCGGTACGTGTCCGTTCTCGTCCAGCAGCTCCCACTGCTGGGCAGCGTTGAGCAGTTCGTCCTTCATCGCATTGAGCGCGCCGATAAGCTGGAGCACCTCGGCGCTCGGTATCAAGTCGCGTTGGAAGTCGGGCCTCACGGGCCTCTTGGTCCTCAGTGCATACGGGCGTCGGTGTCGAAGAGCGCCAGTTCGTGGCTGTGCAGGAGGTGCTGAACAATGAAGCTCCGACCTGCGACTTTCCACAGGCCACGCCCTCGGTTGAGGTGCGCGATAGCGTCCATCTCGACGGAGGTCAGGCCGAGCAGGGATGCCGCGGCGTGGAGCTGGTCGGTCTCCTGGCGGTAGATGATCCGGGTGCTGCAGTCGGCGAGGAGTCCCTCGGCCAGGGCCCGGCCTTGTGATCCGGCGTCGCCGGCGGTGAGCAGGTCGGACAGCCGGTGGATCACCATGAGGTTGGCGATGCCGAGGCCGCGGCTGAGCTTCCACTGGGCCTGCATCCGCTGGAGTAGGCCGACGTGCTGCATCAGGCGCCATGCCTCGTCGTACACGATCCAGCGCCGGCCGCCGTTCGGGTCGGAGAGGGCGGATTCCATCCAGGCGCTCGCGCAGGTCATGGCGAGGACGAGGGCGGTGTCGTCCCCGGAACCGCCGAGGCGGGACAGGTCGATGGTGAGCATCGGCGCGCTCGGGTCGAAGGCGACGGTGGAGGGGGCGTCGAACATGCCGGCCAGGTCACCGTGGACCAGACGCCGCATGGCGTGGGCCAGGTCGCGGGCGGCGTCGCCGAGTTGGCCCGACATCATCCCGGCAGCCTCGTCGAGCGCGTGGGGGTTGTTGAGAGTGGTGGCGACGTCGCCGAGGAGCGGGGTGCGGTGCGTGTCGGCGGCGCGGGTGACGACGGCGTCGAGGGCGACGTCCAGCGCGGTGTGCTCCATGGGCATCAGGTCCCGGCCCAGGACGGTGCGGGCAAGGGAGCCGAGCAGGAGCAGGCGCCGCTTGCGGATCTCGCCGACCCAGTCGGCCTCGGACACGCTCTCCGGGCGCGGCGCCGCGTCAAGGGGGTTCAGGCGCCCCGGCAGTCCGGGACCGAGGGCGACGGACCGGCCGCCGAGGGCCTCGGCGACCGGCGTCCACTCGCCTTTCGGGTCGCTCGGTACGTAGACGCGGTATCCGAAGGCGACTGACCGTAGCGCGAAGGACTTCGCGAGGGCGCTCTTGCCCTGGCCGATCACGCCGGCGAGCAGCAGGTTCGGGTTGGTGAATCCCTCGACCTTGCCGTACAGAGCGAACGGGTCGAAGACGAACGACGCTTCTGCGTGGACGTCGCGGCCGATGTAGATGCCCTCGGCGCCCAGGCCGCCTTCGGCGAGGAAGGGATAGGCGCCGGCCGCGACCGCGGTGGTCATGCGGTGGGCGGGCAGCCGCAGCTGGTTCCCGCGCGCGGAGGCGGGCCCGGGGCGTCCGCCCGCTGGGTAGAGCGCGGCGGGCATCTGGTGCTCGGCGGTCGGGCTGTCGCTCTGGTGGGCGCCTGCTTCGGCGCGGGCTTTGGCGGTGGCCTCGGCGAGCTGGCGGCGGGCGGCCTTGCGGCTGGCGCGGTCGGTGCCGTGGGGGGTGAACAGCGGGCTGGCGGACGCGCGGCGGGCGCGACGGGCGGGCCGGTGGCTCATCGGGGGCCCTCGATTCTGCGGGTGGTGCTCATCGCACGCAGGCCGTGGTGTGCGGGCGGAGGTCGGTGGGGGTGGTTTTGCGGCGGACTACGTGTCCGGCGGCGAGGTGGCGTTGGCAGATCGTCAGCACGGGCGGGCCCTCGGGGAGCCGCTCTGGATGGCAGGCGCTTGTCTCGGCGTCCGCCTGGGGTGTGCCGGGCAGCAGGTGGAAGGCGGCGTGGACTTCGCTGGTGGCCTGCCAGAGCCTGGTGTGGGCGGTGGCCAGGTGACGTCCGGCGACTGGGTGCGGGGGTCGGGTGTGGTCGGCGAGCCGGTCCAGAAGCTGGAGCAGAGCGGTGAGGTGGGCGTGCAGCACGTCAAGGTGCAGACGATCTCCGGGCTTGGGCGGGTCCGCGTCCGACGGCGCCAAGGCCCGTGCGTGGTAGCGGATGGCGGCGCTCGCGGCGCGGAGGTAGGGGTGCGCGTCGTCGGGGCGCGTAGGAGAGGTCAAAGGTGGTGGTCCTTCCTGCCGGTAGGCAGGGCAGTGAGGGGCGTCCCGTCGCGGGTGATCCGGGTCAGGGGTGCGCACGGGCGCGGCTGGTTCACAGGGCGGTGCGGGCGAGCGGCAGCGCGGTGAGGGCGAAGGCGTCGGGCTGCTGGTAGTTGAGCCGACGAAGGTCGACGCCGGAGGTGACGGCGTGGGTCTCGATCTGTGCGCAGGCGGCGTCCAGGAGGGCGTCGGTCTCGGCGGTGACGGTGACCAGGCCGGTCAGTGCGACGTCCGCGTGCCCGGCGATGAGCTGGCGTTCGCGGGTTTTGACGTCGGCGTACTCGACGGAGTCCTCTTCGGAATCGACCTGTCCGCGGCGGGCGCGCTCGTTGGCGTCGGCGATGATCGCGGCCTTCTTGCGCTGGACGTCCCGCAGTGCGGACTCGAGCCCCTGCGGCACGTAGATAAGGGAGAGGCTGCGGCGCACGCCGGCCGTGAACATCAGCCCGTGCAGGAACCCGGCCCCCATCTCGGTCCTCGGCCAGTTCTCCACCCAGTACGTCGCGTGCCGCGCGCTGTCGGTGGCGAGGCGGTCGTACTCCTCGAACTGGACGACGGGCCCGGCAGCTGCGGGGTCGGCCTCGGCGCGGCCGGTCTCGGACCACTGCTGGAGCGCGGCGAGGGCCTTCGGGTCGTAGGCGGTGCGAATGACGGCGGCGATCTCCCGCGCGCTCAGCCAGCCGGTGACCTGGAGACCTGCGTTGCGGGCGGCCTGCGCGATGGACGCGGTGGTCTGCTCCATGACGGTGAACGCCCCGGGCAGCCCTCCGCCGGCCTGGCTGATCAGGCGCCGGGCGGCCTTGAGGTCGAGGGAGATGGCGAGGTAGGTCTCGTGCGGGGCGGCGGCAGGGCCGGCAGAGGAGACCAGCTCCGAGTAGATCTGTCCGGCGACGGGGGTCTGGGGCTGCCCGTTGTGGGTCCAGTGGCGGGTGAGGGTGTCGCCCGAGTCGGGGACGGTGCGTTCCAGCACCTGCACGGTGGCGATGTGCCCGGTGCGGGCGATGCCCGCGAGCGCGCGTCCCCAGCTGCTCACGTTGTGGTTCTGGGTGGCGGGGTCGAGGAGAGCGAAGGCGCGGCTGGTGACGCGGGCGATGGCGGTCAGCGTCTGTTGATGCGGGTCGTGGACGGCTGCGGCGCCGTTGGCGGAGTCGCCGGGGGTGACCACCTTCAGGGAGGCGACGGTGCCGGGCAGATGGAGGACGCCGTCCTGCCGGGGCCGGGTGACGGGCCGGGCAAGCCAGAGGGTCTGGCCGGTGCGGCGACGGTGCGCATACCGGGTGACGATCGGCGCCCAGTCGATCAGGGAGCGGCCGTGCCGGCGGATCGCGACGAGTGCCCCGGATGCCGCCCACAGCGGTGCCAGGGCGACGGCGCCGAGAAGCCCGGTGGAGATCACCGTCATCAGCAGCAGGGCCAGCATGCAGGAGACGAGGACGAGTTGAGGCAGGGAGAGGCCGAGGAGGATGCCGCGGCGGCTGCGGTGCGGGAACTTCACCGTGACCGGGGCGACGGAAAGATCAGTCAAGGGGCGGGTCCTGGAGGCGCGGGTGGAACCCGGGGGCGGGAGGGCACGTGCACGTCCCGCCCCCGGGAGTCGGTCAGGGAATCAGAGGCCGGTCGGAGGCGGCGGGGGGCCGCTCGCCTCGCTGGACGGGGCGTTCTGCGTGCCGGAGGACGGCGGTGCCCCCTGCGGCGGCGGGGTTGTGGTCGGCGGGGTGGACTGCCATCCGCCGCTCTGCCCAGACGCGCTACTCGCGCCGGATCCGCCAGGCCCCGGGCTGCCGCCCACCTGGCCGCTGGTGTCGTCGGACACGCTCGTCGGCGCGGGCTGGACGGCCTTCTCCAAGCCGGACTTGACCGCGTCGCCGCCGGGCGAGGAACCCGTTCCGCCGCTCTGCGATCCCTCCTTGCCCTCGCCGCCTCCGCCGGTCGGGTTGGCAGCGATGTCGCCGGGGAACCCGCCGCCGTCGGGGCCCTGCGGTGCGGCACCCGCGCCGGCGGCAGCGCCACCGGTTCCGGCGGTGGCCGCAGCAGCGGCGGCCTTGCGGGCGGCCTTCTCGGCGTGAGCCTTCGCGATCTGCGCACCGGCGCCGCCGGCACGGTGGATGGACTCCCCGTCGGTCCCGTCGGCCGCCCAGTGCACGAACTTGAAGACCGCGTACGGGCACAGCAGCACCAGGATCATGATGACGATGCCGGACATGACGTCGGCGAGGGCGGCGATGCCGTCCTCGGCCTCGGTCTTGCCCATGGCAGCGATGCCGAGCACGAAGATCACGGTCATCAGCAGCTTCGAGACCACGAGGGTGGCGGTGGCTTCGATCCAGCCCTTGCGCCAGCGCCGGGCGACTTCCCAGCCGCCGCCGGCGGACGCGAAGACGGCGAGGGTGACCATGACGAGGATGCCGACCTTGCGGACCATCATCACGCACCAGTAGAGGAAGGCGCCGATGGCGGCGCCGAGCCCGACGACGACCGGGACGAGCCAGCCGAGTCCGGACAGCGATCCGATCTGGTTGACCTTCACGATACGGCGCACGGCTGACTCGATGTTCAGGTGCGCGGTCTTGAACAGGCCGTCGCTGACGGCGTCGACGACTTCGACGGCCACCGTGGTCAGGGCGATGGCGCAGAAGGCGAACAGGACGCCGCTCATGGTGCCGGTGAACGCTTGTGTCAGCGCTTGCCCGTCGCGCCGGATGGCGGCCCGGACCAGCTGTGCGCAGAACGTGGCGACCAGCAGGACCAGGCCCAGTGGCAGCAGCATCTCGTAGTTGTCACGGAACCATCCGGCGTTCAGATCCACCTTCGTGGTGGTGTCGACCGCCTCGGCGGCCAGGTCGGCTGCGGCGGCGGCCAGTTCACCGGCGGACTTCGCCATCCAGTCACCGATGGCCTTGCCGGGGTCCGAGGCGAAATCCACCGCGTCGCCGACCGTGCACAACTTGTCGGCCAGGGGGTAATCACAGAAGCCCACGGGGAGTTACTCCTCCTTTCGTGTCTCAAGCGCGGGTCACTGCGTGACGCTCGGAGCGATGGCGGCCAGGGTGCAGTCGTGGTTCGGGCGGCACTGGACGGCGAGGGTCACGGCCCGTTCCTCGGCCCCTCCGCCGCCCTTCTTCCAACTGAGCGTCTGCTTGCCGTTGACGGTGACGACGTAGATGTGCGCCTCGGTGATTGCGGACGGGTCCTCGGCTAGGGCTTGCTTGAACGCGCCGGGGTAGTGGCCCTCGGTGACGTGGGCGGTGGCGTGCTGGTCCTGGTCGGCCATCCGTGACCACAGCACCGGGTCAGGAACCTGGCCGGAGACCGAGGCCCAGTCGGCGTACTTGGTCTCGGCGGTCATCCAGGCGCGCATGCCGGCGAGCTGCTGGTCGCGGCTGGTGTCACGGGTGTCGTAGGACCACAGCATCTGGGCTGCTGCCTTGGCGTAGGCGACCGGCTCGGAGATCTGCGGCGGCTTGGGCACCGACCCGGATCCGGAGGAAGGCTTCGGGGCGGCCTCGGAGGAGGACGGGCTGCCGGTTGGGGCAGGCGCCACGGCGCCCGGAGCCTGGTGGCTATTCCCACCTCCGGTCAGCAGGGCGACGACCCCGGCGATGGCGAGCAGGACGGCGACGGCGGCGGCGACGATCGCGATGCGCCGGTTGGCCGACCACCCCGAGCCGTACGAGGACAGTGAGAGGGACGGGGATCGTTTCCGCATCAGTGGACCTGCGAGCCCAGGCCGGAGAAGAAGGCCACGATGCCGTTCGCGGCGCCCAGACCGAGGGCGGCGCCGGCGGCGACCACGGCGCCCTTCTTCCCGTTGGCCTCGGCCTGGTGGCCACCGGTGTGGTGGCCCCAGGCCCAGACGCCGAGCGAGACGGCGAGGGCGCCAACGACGGCGATGATGCCGAACATGTTGATCGAGTTGACGACGTTCTTCAGCACGCTCAGGCCGGGCAGACCACCGCCCTTGGGCGAAATTCCTGGGTCGTAGGCGAGCTGGATGACGCGGTCTGCGAGGGGGACGGACATAGGGGTGGTGGGGCTCCTTGCATACGCGGGCCCAGTGAGGGCCGGCGGGGAAGGCGAAAGCGGAGGGGGCGCGCGAAGGGCGCGGAAGTGGCCGTGGGGCCAGGGCGCCCGGGGCGATGCCGGGCGGGGGCGGCGTCAGAGGACGCGGCGGGCGGCGAGAATCGTCCAGTCCTTGATCGGGGTGATCCGGACCGGCTTGGTGGTGCGCGGCGCCTCGATCACGAGGCCCTCGCCCATGTACATGCCGACGTGCTCGGGCCGGGCGGCGGTACCGCGGCTGAAGATCAGGTCACCGGGCTTGAGATGAGCGGGCGAGATCGCCTTGCCTTCGTTGACCTGCGTGTACGTCGTGCGGGTGAGCGTGATTCCGGCGTGGGCGTACGCCTGCTGCATCAGCGAGCTGCAGTCGCAGCGGCCCATGGGGTCAGGACCATGCGAGTTCGTGCAGGAGCCGCCCCACTGGTAGAGCGTCCCGAGCTGCTGCATCGCCCAGGTGATGGCCTTGCGCGCCTTCGGATCGGCGTCCTTGGGGATCGAGTAACCCTTCGGGACGCTCCCCCCGGGGATGCGGCCGAACCCGGAACCGTCCTGGCCCGGCGCGCAGCCGGTCATGGCCGACTGCTTGTCCTGGTCCGTGTCCTTGCCGTCCGCGTCACCGCCGCCGGGGAAGCTCTTGGCGATTGTGCCCTGCAGCGCGGTGGCGAGCTTTTCCCACTGCGCGTAGGCGTCTGGCAGGCCGGACTTCTGCACGGCTTGGGCGGCCTGGGTGACGGTCATCTGCTGCCACCCGCTCACTTTGAGCAAGTGCTTGTAGAACTGCTCGCTCGCGTAGGTGGGGTCGCGGATCTGCTCGGCGCTGCCCCAGCTCTGGGAAGGGCGCTGCTGGAAGAGGCCGAGGGAGTCGCGGTCGCCGTAGGCGAGGTTGCGCAGTCGGCTCTCCTGCATCGCCGTGGCGAGCGCGATGATCTGTCCCTTCTTGGGGACGTCGAGGGAGAGGCCGGCGGCCACGACTGTCTGGGCGTTGGGGACCTGCTCGGCGGGCAGGTCCAGGCCCTCGACGTGCACGTCCTTGCCGGAGGCGCCGTCGAGGATCTTGGTGACCTGTTCGGCGACCTTGTCGCTGTCGATGTCGCTCAGGCAGCTGCTGAAGGAGCCGCTGCTCTGCACGGCGTCGGCCGAGGAGGCCAGCATCATGCCGGTGCCGGCGATCAGGATCGGGGAGAGGAAGACGACGCCGATGCCGGCGGCGAGCCCTTTCAATCCGAGCGGACCGCTCGCCGGTCAGCGGTTTCGGGCATGGGTGGGTAGCGAGACGTCATGAACGTGTCCTTGGGGGTGCGGTGTCCGGCATACCGCGTGCGCGAGGCGTCTCGGAAGGGCGCAGCAGCCGGGGTGGGCGATCGGGACGGGCCGGTGCGGGGCGAGTTGCCGCTCGCTCCGCGTGGCCGGGCCGTGAGCTAGGTGTGCCGGGGCAAGGGGTACCTCCGTGAGGCGTGGCAGGGGAGTGGCCAGCGGCGGTGTGCGCCGGGCGGTTCAAAAACAGTAGGCGCGGATCGGCGGTTGACCAAAAAGTCGGCGTGAGGTGCCGGAAACCGGTACCTCGGCAGGGCACTTCTTGGGCGTCGGCGGTTTCGCCTCTACAGTTTTTGGACTCCCCTCGCCCTCCTCGGTCTGCGGCCCTGGGCTTCTGCATGCCCACTTCCGGCCCGCGAGGACTCCTGCGCGAGGCGGCTATTTCCCTCCGCGTTTCCGCAACCCGAATCGGGGTTCCTCTTTGCCTTTTTCCCTTCACCAGGGCGACGCTCTGGCCGTTCTCTCCGGCCTTCCGGACGGCTGCGTCGACTCCGTCATCACCGACCCGCCGTACAACAGCGGAGGCCGGACCGCGAAGGAGCGCACCACGCGCTCCGCGAAGCAGAAGTACACCTCCGCCGACGCCAAGAACGACCTCGCCGACTTCACCGGCGAGAACATGGATCAGCGGTCCTACTCGTTCTGGCTGACGCAGATCATGACCGAAGCCCACCGCCTTACCAAGACCGGCGGGACGGCCCTGCTGTTCACCGACTGGCGCCAGCTCCCGACGACGACGGACGCGATCCAGGCGGCCGGATGGCTGTGGCGCGGTGTCCTGGCCTGGCACAAGCCGCAGGCCAGGCCCCAGAAGGGCCGGTTCACCCAGAACTGCGAGTTCATCGTCTGGGCCAGCAAGGGGCCGATCGACGGCTCCCGCAACCCCGTCTATCTGCCTGGCATGTACTCGGCTTCGCAGCCCTCTGGCGCGAAGCGCCAGCACATCACGCAGAAGCCGGTCGAGGTGATGCGCGAGCTGGTCAAGATCAGCCCCGAGGGCGGCACGGTCCTCGACTTCTGCGCCGGCTCCGGCTCCACGGGCGTGGCCGCCCTGCTGGAAGGCCGGGACTTCATCGGGGTGGAGAAGACCGAGCACTACGCGTCGATCGCGGCCGACCGGCTCACCGAGACGATCCGCGCAACCCTCACGCAGGACGACGTGGTTCTCACCGCCTGAGCCGCGTCCTTGCCCGTCGCCAAGGCGACCAGCTCCCACGCGCAGCCGTAGGCGAAATACCGCCCGGAGGAACGTGCAATCCGCCGGCGGCGCCGCGCGAGGGCGCCCCCGCACTTCCCTCATTCCGCGTCTCGTAGGAGGCCGAACTTCTCAATGCCCGAATCCGCAAAACCTGCCGACGATGGAGAGTTGGAGCCGATTCGTATTCCGGATCCACAGCTGGAGGGAATCGAGGCGAGCGTGCGGCGGCTCATGGAGCAGTCGGCGCAACAGGCTCAGCAGCTCGACCACCTCGCGTCCGCCCCGTCGCCGAGTGGATCACCGTTCGCCGCGTTCGGCATGCCGGGACTCGGTGGCCCGCCGGCCGCCGCTCCACCGGAGCCCCGCCCGATCCTGGAACTGGACGGCGAGGAACGCGAGGACGAACTCGACGCCCTGTCCGACTGGGTCGACGACTTCTTCCTCCCGGTCTACGGGGCGGAGGTTACCACCGCGGCGCCCTGGTGCCTGCAGTGGCAGGAGCACGACGATGTCGTGGCCTGGCTCCATGCCTTGTGGCTCGCCTACCAGCAGCACAAGGACCCCGAATCCGGGCTCTCCGGTCTGTTCGTGTGGCACCGGGATTTCCTCACCCACGCCGTCGCGGCGATCCGGGCACCGGGCGGCCCGCTGTCGGCCTGCATGACCTCTCCCGACCGGCCCGCACACCGTCTCCTGCCCGGTCCGCCGCCGTCCGTACGGACGGAGACGGCGGCCACGGCGCAAGCCGCTGACCAGGACGAGCCGGCGTCATGACCGCGGGACAGGGACAGCCCGCCTTCGGACTGAGCTTCGATCCGCGCGCGCTGACCGATCTCCTTCAGGCTCCCAGCGACATACGCGACCTCACCCTTGCCTACCTGCAGGAAGTCGTGAACGCGCAGCGCTTCGGGCTGCGCCTCGACGGTGACCTGGAGGGCTGTCGAAAGCTGTTCGTGGACTCCCGCAAGGACTGGCGCGTCGTCTACGCCGTCCGCCCGGCGCCCGCGGAGTCCGCCCACCACAAGGAGATCCACGTCGTCGCGATCCGGCCGCGCGCGGGCAACGATGTCTACGACGAGGTCGGCCGCCGTTTGGGCATGACTCGCCGGCCGCTGAGCGCCCGCACCCACGCGGCACGCTCCCGTTCCCCGCAACTGGCCGCCCGTGCGCCCGTGCCCCGGCCCGGTCCGCCGCCCACTGCGCCACCGGGTCTGCCCCGTCCCGCACCGAACCCCGCGCACCATCCCACCCGCTGAACGCACGGAGCGTCGCCTATGCCCCCTGAACCCGCGCCGACATCCTCCCGGCGTGCGGTCTCCCCGCTCGACCATCGCCTCGAAGCCGCCACCGGGCACGACATCGACACCCTGTGGGCCTACCGCGACCGCGGCGTCCTCGACGAGCAGCACGCCCAACTGGTGGACCGGCACCGGAAGCTGGCCAAGACCCAGACTGGCGTCATCTTCCATCTGCGCCTCCTCAACCGCCTGTCCAGCGGCGAGTTCGACGTCGACGGCGCTCTGTTCACGCGTATCGACCGCACCGTGGACCAGTTGGAAGAGGCTGCCGACGCGCGGGACGCCGCTGCCCGGGATGTGCTCGCCGCCCTGGAGCCCATCGAAGCCGCAACAGCGTCCGTCGCGCAGCAGCTCTCGACGGACGACCAGGCGGCGCTGCTCGCCATCGCCGGCGGCGCCAAGCTCTACGAACACCTGCTGACCGGCCGGATGTCCGTCACAGCCGCCTCCGGCACCCGCGTCCCCCACACCAAGCTACGGCGGCTGGAGGACGCCGGCCTGGTCGCCCGGGACACCGGCCACCCCGTACACGCCGGCCAGCCGGTCGCGCTCACCGACGCCGGAAGAGCCGCGCTGTCCGCCGCCCGCCGGGCCCCCACGACGCAGACGCCGAAGGTCCCAGCTCGCCCCGGCACATCGCCGTCCACTCCGGCGCGGCGGCGCTGAACTCCACCGAAAGGCCCCTTGTTGTCTCCCACCGAACCGGCGCCGGTCCGGAAGTCCATCCCCCAAGTCGACTTCGATCTGGACGACCTCGACGCCGGCGAGGAGAGGTACCTCGACTTCTACCGCAAGGTCGGCGTCCACGAGGACATGCTCGTCCCCCTCGCCGAACATCACGACGGTCCGCACAGCTACTACGTCCTGTTCGACCGCACCGCGACCTGGGGACACCCCGGCATGCCCCAGGTGCTCGCCGTGCATCTGCAACGGGACCACGAGAAGCGGACGTTCAGCTTCGAGAAGGCCCCGCTGCCGCTGCCCGCGATGGCGCAGTCCTGGCTCATCCACCGCGGCTGCCCGCACGATGCCATCGGCCTCGACCCCGAGCTGGGCCCGCCGCCGGCTGACGAGGCCACGCGAGCACTGGAGCGACGCCTCGCCGGCGACGGCGACCACTACGCCATGGGCTACTCCTACACCAGTGACGACCCGGACGACATGGTCGTCGTCGTGGCACTGCGTGCCTTGGACGAACGCGCCCCGTCGCCTTTCCGCGTTGTGGTCGAAGAGGTCGACACCGACACCTGGACGCACACCCTGCGCGAGGGCGGCTTCGACACGGTGGGCGAGGCCCTGCAGTGGTGCGACGACCGGCTCACCGGCGAGGCCGGCCCTCTCCCGCCGGTCCGCCCGGCAGCCGCCGCCAGCCGCCTGGCCGGTGTGGCGAAGGCCCCTGCCCTGCGCCCGCCCGGCCGTTCGCGCTGAGCGCTCAGCCCGACGCGGGCGGCGCAACATAGCCGACGATCGCCGGTTAGCCAAACCGGCGATTCTCCGGACTCTTATACAGCCGCCGGGACAACTCCGCGGCGCCCTTCCACACATTCCCCACGCCTTCACGGAGGCTTCTTCCGCATGCGCTCCACCCGAATTGCCATATCCGCCGCGATGCTCGGCGCACTCGCTCTGCCGGTGCTGTCCGCCACCACCGCCAACGCGGCACCGACCACCGCCTCCGCCTCCGCTCTCCCCGCGAGCACCTGCTCGTCCCTCCCGCCGCTGCCGTACGCAGTGCACGCCAAGGCCGTGACCATCCGGTCCAAGGCCAGCTCGAAGTCCACGGCGCTCGGCGTGCTCTACAAGAGCCACAAGTTCACCGTCTCCAAGAAGAGCGGCAACTGGGTCTACATCACGGACAAGACGACCGGCGTGAAGGGCTGGGTCTCCGGCACGTACGTGTACCGCGACGTCCGTATGTGCCTGGACTGACCGGACTTCAGCACGTCCCGGCAAACGGCTGATCGCCAGTACGGGGCCCCACATTCCCTACGCATCGGCCTATCCAGAACAGGAGATCCCCCTTGTCCGACGGCATGTCCGAGGATTCTGCGGATGTCGTGGGCGTGCTCACCGAACGGATCGAAGCACGCTTCGACATGGGCATGGACCAGTTGAAGGCCGCGGTCGCCGCCGCGCCGACCGCGAACCCTGACGCCACCGACGTCGTCAAGTGGCACGGCCTTCTCGTTGAGGCCCAGGCCGTGCTGGAGCGCGCGGAGGACGACCTCCTCGCTGCACTGCATACTCAGCCCAGCGAGGTCGACGACCCTACGATGGGCCTCGCTCACCGGGTGAACGCGGCCGTCACGGCCCGCGACGGCCGGGCCCTGGTCGTGCGATGGCTCCTCGACCCGGACGCCCCAGGGAAGAAGGACCTCGCCGCAGAGCGCCTCGCCCGTCTTCGGCCCCGCACCGGGCCAGCGGTGCAGACCAGCGCCCCCAACCGGCCTGCGAGTACAGCCGCACCGGCGACGGCGTGGCGGTCGACGAGGGCCGCCCGATGAGCCGGGACAAGGCCAGCACCATGGACGGCGACCTGCAGAAGGTCTTCGGGAAGCCGGTACCCGAGCTGTACGAGGCGGCTGCCGGCCACGATGCCTCGCCAGCGTTCACCCGTGCCCTGGAGCTGCGGTCCTTCCTGGCGCTCACTGAGGAGCAGGTCGCCTGTGTCCGCGACCGCGTATACGCCGACATGGATCCCGACCGCGACATGAGCGAACTGTCGGCCGACAGGCTCCGCTTCGACGCGCAGTGGCTGGACGCGGCACTGGAGGCCCGCGACGGCTACCGCGCCGCCCTCGGCGAGCTGCTGCGCACCATGCCCCCGCCTGCGCAGCAGGCCCGGTCCGTCCGCACGGCACCGCTCAGCGCCACCGCAACCCTGCCCCCGTCCGCTGCCCCGGCACCCCCGCGTGCCGGGGCGGCCCGGGCCCGCCGACCGTGAAAGCCCTCGATTGCCCCACCCCACGTCCACCGACATAGCCGGACGCATCGAGGACCTGTACGGCGCACCGCTCGCCGACCTCGAAGCCCACGCCCAGGCCCAGCCGCCCGGCATGCTCTCCGCCCTGCTCGGCATGCACGACGATCTCGCCCTCGCCGAGCGCAGCATCGACTTCCACCGCGACCACCTCGCCCGGCTCATCCACCCCGAGCGGCAGATCGGCCCGCACGAGGTCTCCCCCTTCCTCGAAGGTGCACGCCGCCTCGCCGAAGCCGTCGCCGTCCGCGAGGTCCAGGCCAAATCGGTCGCCGCCGTCCTGCAAAGCCTGGCCCGCATCCCGGCCCCGACGCCGGCCCCGCCGATTCCCTCGCCGCCTGCTCCAGCTCCGCCTCTTGCGGCGCAGAGCCCGGCGCACAGCCGCTGACCCGCAGGCCATCCCCCTTTCGTTCACCCAGGAGTTCCTCCCTTGGCCATCACCGCTCTGCCCCCTGACACCGACGCCGACATCGCCCGGGTCACCGAGGCCCTGGCCATGATCACCCCGCGCTGGAACGTGAGGATCCTCCTGGCCCTCTCCGGCCCGCCGCTGCGCTACAGCGAGCTGGCGGCCAAGGTGTCCTGGCTGCAGAACGGCCAGCTCCACCCCAAGCTCAAGGCGCTGTGCGACGCCGGACTCGTCGAACGCACCGAACACACCTCACGGCACGTGACCTACGGCCACACCAACCGTGGTGTTGCCCTGCTGCCGGTCCTGCCGATGATCGTCACCTGGGCCGAGGAACACCTGGAGAAGGCGGACCGCACGCTGCCCGCGATCGAGCAGATCGAGGACAGCCTCACCCTGCTCACCCGGCGTCACGCCGCCGCCATCCTGTGGGTGCTCAAGTCCCGCCAGGAGGTCAGCGGGCGGGCCCTGGCCCGGATCGTGATGCCCAGCAGCGACTGGACCAACATCTACCCGCCGCTGCGGCAGCTGGTCGCCGACGGCCTCGTCCACACCAAGGGCACCGGCCGACCCTACCGGCTCTCCGCAGCAGGCGACGGCTTGAGCCCCGTTCTCGGCACCCTATCCGCGTGGGCCGCCGGGCAGCCCCTCGACCAGGCGGCCCGGCACCCGGTCTGGGGGCACCCGCAGGCGAAACCCGCGCCGAGGCCGTGGATCAGCAGCCAGTCTCGGCCGGCCCCCACGGCGCTCCCACCCGCTCGGACACCCCAGTCTCCTCCGGTCTGGCACAACGGGGATCTCTTCTCGCACGCTGCGACCGCCCGCCCGAAGGCAGCCGTCCCGGCGGGAGGCCCGCGCCGATGAGCACCCCCTTTACCTCTGCCGAAGCGCAGCGCGCTGTCGAACTGCTCGCCTCGCGGCCCTTGGTCCGCCTGGTCACCGAGATCGACGACAACGGCGCCATACCGCCGCGACGGCTGGCCGGCACCCTGCCCGACCTCTCCACGCACCAACTGCGCAGCGCATCCGGCACGGCCCGCACCCACGGTCTCATCCGGATCGCGCCCGGCACCGGTCTGGAACTGACTGAGGCTGGGATGGAGTTGGCCGGCCTGTACGACGCGATGGCCCGCTGGGCCCGGCGTCACGCCGTCCCGGCCCCCGTCTGCGAGTTCAGCAGCCGCATTCGGCACGTCCTTGCCCTGTTGGCACCATCGCTCATCACTGAGCGCGCCGACGGAGCGGAGGCGGGCCTGGCCCGTCTCCGCACGCTCCTGATCCAGTGGCTGGCCGACAACCTCCAGGTGGCCAGGGTGTCCGAACCTGAGCCGGTCGCGTGAGCGAAGCGGTCACACCCCGGCACGCGCGCCACACCGACGGGCTGATGCGCAGCATCTACCTACCGCGCACGACGGACGCGTTGGCGTTCGCGATGTCCACCTACGGCATCCCGCTGCTCGTCCTGGCCACGACGCGCTCCGCCGCGCTGACGGGCGCAGCCTTCGCCCTAGAGTGGATCCCGCGGCTGGCTGCGTTCGGGTGGGCCGGATCGGTTGTCGACCGGCGCGGTGCTGCGATGGTCTTCCACCTGGCCTCCCTGGGCCGGGCGCTGGCCCTCGCCGCCGGCGCGGTCCTGCTCCACCTCCACCCATCCGGCACTGTGGCGAGCGCGACCGTGATGGTGCTGGCGGCGACGACCGGCGTGCTCACCGAGTTCAGCTATATCGCGGCCGAGACCGCGGGCGCTGCCGCTGGCCGCCGAACAGGACGGCGGGCCCACCGTGTCCAGGCCGTCCTGCTCGGTATCGACCAGACGGCGACCCTGGCCGGTCCGGCGCTCGCCGGGGTGCTCCTGCTTGCCGGTCCGCCGTTGATGCTCGCGGTGATCACCGTGCTCTCGTTGCTTGCCGCGCTGCTTGCCCTGCGAACTCCGCACTCGCCCGTGGCACCGGCCCGTGCGCCGAAGGGGAGGTTCAGGGCCGGACTGCTCACGGGGTGGCGCACCATCCGCTCGCTTCCCGCGCTCGGCTGGCTCGTGACCGGGCTGACCCTGTCGAACCTGGCCACCGGCCTTCTTCAAGCGGCCGGTCCCGTGATCGTCGTCAAGCACTTCGGGCAGTCCACCACCGCAGTCGGCCTCGTCTGGTCCGCCGCTGCCGCAGCGACGCTCCTCAGCGTCACGCTCTGCCGGTTCGCGCTCGACCGCCTCGGCCTGTGGCCGGTCGGCGCCGCCTGCGCCGCCCTCGCCTCGCTCGGCTGTCTCGCCGCTGCCCAGGCTCCCGACTACCAGTCCTACCTGGTCCTGGTCGCGGTCCTCATGGCGGGCGAAGGCGGCATGACGGTCGTCCTGCGCACCCTGCGCGCCCGCCTGATCCCTCCGGAGAAGTTCGGCAGCACCCTGTCGGCGACCATCCTCATCCTCCTGCTGCCCTTCCCCGTCGCCGGCGTGCTCACCGCGCTCACTCCGCCCGCCGCGCTGGGCCACGTCATCACCGTCTGTGCCGCGCTGCAGGCCCTCGGTCTGTTCTGCGCCTTCGCCCGCCTGCGAACCGATCCCGCCCTGCGCACCTGACCCTGCTGCGTCCCCAGCCTGTGGAGAACTTCATGTCCATTGCCGCCCTTGGATCGCACCGCGCGACTGGTCGCACCATCACCGAGCAGTTCCACGCCTTCGACGCCCACAACCCGTACGTCTACCGGGCCCTGGAGCGCATGGCCGCTCGCCGCCTGGCCGCCGGCGCAACCCGGGTCAGCTTGAAGGACCTGTTCGAGGACCTGCGCCGCCAGCTCCCTCATGGGGTCGCCGGACTGAACAACAACTACACCGCCCTCTACGCCCGCCGCCTGATCAGCGAACACCCTCACTGGGCTGCGGCGTTCGAGCTGCGCCGCCGCCGTGCCGCCTGAGACACCCCTCTCTTGCCTCGTCCCGCCGTCCACCGATACGGAGAACCTCTTCTTGTCCGCTCGTCCTCTCGTGCTCGTCGTTTCTCCTGGCGACGAGACCTACCGCGGCTACTGCCTGGAGCAGGTGGCCGCCGCGTACGACGTCGTCCTGCTCACCGGCACCGAGCCGTCGTGGGAGAAGCCGTTCATCGTCGACCACACCGTGGTCGATCTGAGCGACCCCGCAGCGGTGCTCGCCGGCGGCCGGGCGCTGGCCGAGCACCATGACCTTGCCGGCGTGGTCACCTGGGACGAGTGGCACCTCGTCTCCACCGCCCGTCTCGCCCGCGCGCTCGGTCTGTCCTCGACGTCCGTCGAGGTGATGCGGGCCTGTCGCAACAAGGCCACCGCCCGGGCTCTGTTCGCCCGCCATGGGGTGCCCTCGGCCGCCTCGATGAGGGCGCGGACTCTACTGGAGGCCGGCCTGGCGACGATAACCCTCGGCCTGCCGGCGGTCATCAAGCCCGCGGCCTTCGCGGGCAGCATCGGAGTGATCCGCGTCGACCGGCCCGAAGAACTGCCCGCCGCGTTCGCGTTCGCCTCGGCCGGTGCGAGCCGCAGTCGCGAGGACACCGGCGTCCTGGTCGAGGAGTACCTTGACGGGCCGGAATTCTCGGTCGAATGCGTCACCCACCGCGGAGCGACCACGGCGGTCGCCGTGACCCGCAAGCACCTGGGCCCCGCGCCGTACTTCGACGAGGCCGGGCACACCGTCGATGCCGCCGACCCGCTCCTGGCCCAGGTCGCCCCGGCCGCCGCTGCTGCGGTCAAGGCCCTGGGGATCACCGACGGTGTGCAGCACGTCGAGCTGCGCCTGGTGGACGGTCGGCCGCGGTTGATCGAGGTCAATGCCAGGATCGGCGGCGACATGATCGGCCACCTTGTCCGTCTGGCCACCGGCATAGACCTGCCCCGGGCCGCCGCCGACCTCGCCTGCGGCCGAGCGCCGGACCTCACCCCGACTCGCAGCGGGGCCGCGGGCATCCGCATGCTCTACCCGGATACCTCCGGCACCCTGACCGCCCGGCACATCAACCAGCCCTTCGCCGCCCACACCCCCTGGCTGCGCCAGGTGCAGTGGATCCGCGAGATCGGCGACGAGCTCGTCCTGTCGCCCGAGGGCGACCTGTTCACCGCCCGGGCCGGGTTCTACATCGTCACCGGCCGCACCACCGCCGAGGTCACCGAACGCCTCGACACCGCCGCCGACGAGATCACCGTCACCACGAGGGCAGACCGATGAACTCACAGCCCGATTCGCACCACGAGATCGACGGCGACGTCTACGTCTCCCCGCGCCACCTCGCCTCCACCACCGGAGCCGGCGACCCCGCCCTCGCCCCGTTGCTCGACCTCGGCTGGGACCTGCGGTACGACGAGGACTCCAACGTGTACGTGAGCGCTCCCGACCGGCGCGTGCGCCTGGGCTACCTGCCCGAAGGCGAGGACGACGGGCTCTGGCGCATCAACGCCTACAAGGACTCCTTCGGACCGCCGGCGTGGGGCGTCTGCTTTAACGACCGCGTTCCCACCGAGTTTGTCCAGGCGTTCACCACCATGCTGGCCACGGCGTACGAGCAGGGGCCGGATGCTTACCTTGCTCGTCCGATCTCCGGCATCGACGAGCACGATCCCTTCCTCGCGGTCGTGCCGCTTCTGAAGCAGGGTTGGGAGATCGACCGTCCGCGCTGGGGCGTCTTCGCGGTCCAGGCCCCGGATGGGCTCGCCGGCATGGAGTTCACCACCGGCGACCTCGATCCGGAAGCCGAACTGACCACGCGCGACGCGCGCTGGCAGTTGTGGGCGGGCAAGTCCATCGACCGGCCCGTCTGGTACGCCACGGCCAGCACCGACACCCCGGTCGCCCTGCTCACCGCCGTCACCGAGTGCGTCGCCGATCCGGCTCCCCTGCCCCGGTGGCGCGAGTTGACCTCCAGCTACATCAAGGGGATGGCCCAGCTCACCCCGATCCTCCCGCCGGGCCCGTCGGCTCCCACTCCGCTCGACGTGCAGCGGGCCGTCTCCTCCCGCCGTCCGGCTGCGCTGCCCGCGGCCAGCGTCCCGCGCTGGAGCACCACCAGCCGACCGGCCCTGCCCGGCCCGCGCCTGTAGGACCAGCCAGACCTCGACCGGAGCCTCTCTTGTCCCTGCAAGCCGCCGAGTTCTTCGCCGAGCTGTGCCTTCCCTTCCACGACCACACCGTTGTTGGCAACACCTACTTCGCTGTCCCGATCCCCGATGCACCGCTGCGGATGCGGATCGACTTCACCCGCACCATCCACGCGGACACCTACGGAGGGCTGCGTGTCGCCGTCGTTCACCCGGAACGCGGCGAGATCGACGCGGTGGCGCTCAGCTTCGTGGACCACGGGACCTTCCACCGCCGCGATGAAGCCACCAATACCCGGCCGAACACCAAGCAGTACGGCACCTTCGACACCTATCACCGCCCTGGCCGCCCGCCGTGGGACGGGGCCGTCACCACCGGGCTGCGCGACGCCATCGAGCAGTACACCGCCGTCTGGTTCCCCGGCGCCTGGGCCGCGTCCAAGCCCAGGCGGGCGGCTGGCCGTACCCCGCGCAGCACTCCCACCCAGCCGGCTACCCCAGTCGTCGGCCGCACCCGCTGACCTCCCCCGACCGATCAAGGAGTCCTCTTCCCCGTGCACGCATGTCTCGTCCGATCTGCTGCTGCCCTCGCTGTCGCGGCCAGCACCCTGAGCTGGGCGCCGGCCGCGAGTGCCGAGCCCTCCGAACCGACCCCCTCGGCCTCCGCCGCTCCCGCCGCGACACCGGCTTCGGACGCGGGCAGCGTCGAGATCACTACGAAGGACACGGCCGGAGACGTCTTGCCCGGCGCCGCGTTCCTGCTGCTCGACTCCGCCGGCCAGGAAGCCGCACGCGGACAGAGCGACGTCCAGGGGAGGCTGACCTTCCCCGACCTCGCGCCGGGCGTCTACCGGCTCAAGCAGACGGCTTCCGGCAGCCCGCTCCACGAGGTTGTCAGCGATCAGGACGTCATCGTCACCCCGGGCGCGACCACACGGCTGACGATCACCGACCCGTTCAAGGCCGCCAAGGTCCTCCTGCAGGCCAAGGACGACAAGACCGGAAGGCTCCTGCCCGGCGCGACCGTGAACATCGGCACCGGCACCTCCACGCTGCTCACCCTGACTACCGGCACCAAGGGCGCCGCCTCCGGAGAACTGCCCGTGTCGAGCCGCAGGACGCAGTTCTGGGTCAAGGAGATCAAGGCTCCTGCCGGCTACGACCTCCACAAGCCGACGAAGACGTTTACCGCAGGTCCCGGCGCCCCGGTGACGGTGACCGTCACCAACGCCAAGACGGCCACCGACCCGAAGCCTGACCCCTCCAGCAAGCCGACGCACAGGCCCACCGACTCCCCGTCCAGTCCGGGCAAGCCGAACAGCGGTACCGCAGGTGCCACGCCCTCCGCCTCGGGCAGCGACACACCGGAGCCCGACTCCTCACCCGTCGCCGCGACCTCGGTCAAGGACTCCACGCAGAAAACGTCGACGGGCTCCCTCGCCCACACCGGAGCCGACGCCACACCGTGGCTGATCGGTGGCGCGGCGGTGCTGATCGCAGCAGGAGGAGGCGCTCTCCTCCTGGCACGCCGCAGCCGCACGGACAGCCCCACCGACGACTCCCCCGAGAGCTGACCCGCACTCCCCCTCCACGACTCAGAGCCCCCGGATTCCACAGCCTGGAATCCGGGGGCTCTGGCGTCCACGAACGCGGGCGGACCTCGTTACGCTGCCGCAGTGATCGACCCCTCTTCGCTCCCCGGCGATCCCTTCGAGCTGCACCTGCGCACTCCTATGACGACGAACTCTGGGACACACTGCAGGCCGACACGCTGGAGCGCTGGGACGTTGCCGTCCTGCACCGCCGACGCACCTGCGCCGCGGGGCACGAACTGGTCGGCCCCAGCGGGTACGTGACGTTCTACCGGGTGCACCTCGACCGAGGCCGCAACGCCTTCTGGGCCATGGAGGAGGAGTCCGAAGAACTGTACGAGACCGCCCAGGTCCTTCTCGATCCCGAGACGGGCTCCTTCACCGACGAAGTCAGTGAAGGACTCTTACGCTGTCTCAAGTTGATGGCACAGCCGGTCCGTCTCACTTGTCGGCGGCGGCTGAATCCTGGTTCTGGATCACTTTTAGTGCCGGGGCCACGGAGGGTCACCACAAGCGCGATCATAAACGGCCGTGGGTGATGTGTTCCTCCAGGACCTGTGGTTCCACCAGGTCGAAGGCGTAGTGATCGAAAACGCAGTGGTCGACGGCGAGTTGGTGGTCGTGCGGGCCCGCGCATCAGCGGAGCGGGCCGCATGTCCCGCCTGCGGGACGGTGTCGGGCCGGGTGCACAGCCGATACGTGCGCCGCCTTGCCGATACTGCGGTCGCCGGGCGTCCCGTGTTGATCGAGTTACAGGTCCGGCGGTTCCGCTGCCGTGACCGCGCCTGCCGGCAGGCCACGTTCGTCGAGCAGGTCGACGGACTCACGTTCCGGCATGGGAGGCGAAGCTCCGGGCTGCAGACGGTGCTGCAACAGGTAGGGATGACGCTGGCGGGCCGGGCCGGCGCCCGCTTGGCGAACACGCTCGCGGTCCGGGCGAGCCGGTCGACGCTCCTGCGGCTGATACGCCGTCTGCCGGAGCCCGAAGTGCACACGCCACGGGTGCTCGGGGTGGACGAGTTCGCTCTGCGCAAGGGACACAACTACGGCACGATCCTGGTGGACATCGACACGCGCCGTCCCATCGATCTGCTGCCCGACCGGGCCACCGCGACGGTGGCCGCCTGGCTCGCCGACCACCCCGGCGTCGAGGTGATCTGCCGTGACCGGTCCACCGCATACGCCGAGGCCGGACGACTCGGCGCCCCGGACGCGATTCACGTCGCGGACCGGTGGCACATCTGGAAAAACCTGGCGGAGGCCGTCGAGAAGACGGTCATCCAGCACCGCGCCCTGCTGCGCGAGCCGGAGAACACTGCCCCGGTCCGCGCCGCCGAGCCCCTGGAGAGCCCGGAGCTTGCGCCGCCTTCCCCGGATGAACCACGGCAGTCGGGCCGTCTGTCCGACCGGGTGCGCGAGCAGCATGCGGCCGTCCACGCCCTGCTGGATGAGGGGCTCGGCCTGCGGCCGATCGCCCGCCGACTGGGCCTGGCCCGCAACACCGTCCGTCGCCTCGCCAATGCGGCCACCGCGGACGAGCTCCTGGTCGGACGGTGGACCGGCCGGACCAGCATCCTCGACCCCTACAAACCCTTCCTGCATCAGCGGTGGTCGGAGGGCTGCACCGTTGCCCGCCGCCTGTTCGAGGAAGTCCGCGAGCGCGGCTATCCCGGCGGCGAGAGCGTGGTGAAGAGGTACGTCCAACGGCTCCGCGAAGCCTTCCCACACGACGATCCGCCCCGCAAAGCGCCGTCCGTGCGCGACGTGACCAGCTGGATCACCCGCCACCCCGACCGCCTCCACGACGACCAGGCCCAGCAGCTCAAGCAGATTCTCGCCCGCTGCCCCGCCCTTGACCGAACCGCCGAACACGTCCGGGCCTTCGCCGAGTTGATGAACGACCGTCGGGGCCAGGACCTCGGTCAGTGGATGGATGGCGTGCAGGCTGACGACGTGCCCGCCCTGCACGGCTTCGTCAACGGCCTCGGCCAGGACCTCGACGCCGTCGTCGCCGGGCTCAGCCTCCGCTACAGCTCCGGCGCCGTCGAAGGCCACAACAACAAAATCAAGATGATCAAGCGGCAGATGTTCGGCCGCGCCAACTTCGACCTGCTCCGCAAGCGGGTCCTCCTCGCGGCGTGAGGCCGTTCATGATCGCGCTTGTGGTGACCCTCCGTGGCCCCGGCACTAAAAGTGATCCAGAACCACGATTCACCCGTCGCCGACACTCACGGCCGGGGCATTTTCTCAGGGTGTAGTCGGCCCGCCGGGACCGGTGGGCGGGAGGTCCAAGTTGGCGAGCTGAAGTCACGCCCGCCGGTGGCGCGATCTGCTCCACCCCGATACCTAGCCCTCTTCGCGAAGTGATCAGACCTTGGTCTTGCGCCACGGCGCGGCGGGGTCCGAGAGCGTGTCGAGGATCAGCTCGCACCAGGTCACTGCAGCATTGACCGTCAGGCGGGCATGACGCACTCCAAGCCCAGACGGTGCGCTCGCCTGACCGTGACCGCTGCCGAAGCCCTGGTTGCGCAGTTCGGCGACGCCGACTGCGATGTTCACCGAGCCCGAAAGGATTCTCTTCACGGCCTTGCTGCCGTCGGGCCCATCAGGAGCCGAGCCAGCGTCGAGCTTCAGCGCATTCTGGACCGTGCTGATCAGGGCTGGGAGCGCCGCCTTCCGGTCGACCTCGATGTTCAGCTCCCCAAGAGCGGTCTTCGCCGTTGCCTCGATGAGCTGCTTGGCCGCGGCGATGGCCCCATGGGGATCGGTGGTCAGGTCCCTCCGAATGCGCTCCAACTCAATCGTGATGCCGGAGGCGTCGCTCAGGGTGCTGAGGTCGCGGACCAGCACTGGCGGGTTGGACCAGGAGATCCTCCCCTCCTTATCGAGAGTGCAGCCGTCCCGCTCCAAGCGGACCCTGATGTCGTCAAGCCACTTCGGAGTTCCCTGATCGTCCGGGTTTCGGTACGCGCGGATGAAGTCCTCGAAGACCAGGAGTACACGTCGAACCTGGTTCGGATCCGACCAGTCCACGCCCTCCGCGTAGAGCATGAATTCAGTCCGCCGCTGGCCTGAGTCCTGGTACTTCAGCTCATCTGGCGGGATGGGCGCGAATCCGTGGTCCTCCCACAGTTCGGCGACAATCCGGACGGTCAGGTCCGTGGCCAGAGAGCGGAAGGCGTTGCGGGTCGCCGGGCTCACCAGCTCCCGCCGTGCGGTGACGGTCATGGTCTGAAGATAGGAGCAGACCCTGACACCGTCACTGTCTTTTCCCAAGGTGACGTCTGATCCATGCCGCGCCCGTCTAACCAACCAGTCTCTGGTTGCGGCTGATCGGCCACTGGGTGGCCGTTGGTCGTGAACTTCGGCCACGGAATCTGAGATCCCACACGAGGTGGTGATCGGGCAGTTCACCGGGGGCAGACAGGAAAGATCCCGGAAAGACTGGCCAACGAGTGCGAGGGCATGTCAACGTAGACGACCTTGCAAGAAACCCCAGGTCAGAGAGGTGATTGCCCGTGACTGTAGCCCCTTCGGGCCCTGGTTTCTCCACCACCGTCGAAGCCCTGCGACTGCGGGAGTGGCAGCTCGGCCCCGGTCAGCCGACCTTGGTCATGGACCAGTTCTCCGCCGAGGACTTCCACCTGATCGTCGATGACCGCGCGGACGTGCACGTCAGCAGCAAGGACGGCAGGTTCTACCTCGGCTGGTTCCCGCTCGGCCGCCCCGACACGGACGGCGAGGGATGGAAGATCGCCGTCACCGGCACCGCCAAGGTCCGCGGCTACCACCTGTCGTTCGATACCGAGACGCCGGCCGACATTGTTGCCGCCGCCGTAGCGCGCGTGCTGGAGACCTCACGCCGCCTCTGACAGCGCGGACACCGACAGATAATGCCCGCCCTGTGAGCGAGCTGGCCGTCCGAACGGCGCCCGCTCCACCGCCCCGTTTCCCCGCACCCCAGGAGGCTGTTCGTGACGTCCCCGGAGATGACCGTCGGCGATCTCATCGACCTGCTGTCCGGCTGCGACCCGAATGCTCCGGTCCGCCAGGCCATGAACCCGTTCTTCCCGATGGCCCACCGCTTGGCGCAGGTCCTGCAGTCGGTCGACGAGACCGGCCGGACCGTCGTCTACCTCGCTGAAGGGCGTGACGAGGACGCACAGCTCGGACACCTGCCACCGGAGGTCGCCATCGAGCTGACGTGGCAGGGCCCAATTCAGGCACCCCCGCGCCGCCCCCGCCGCCGCGCCAGCGGCAACTAGATACGCACCGAGCGCTTGGAGGCGCCCCTGTATCCCGACTTCCCACTCGACTCGTCCACGCCGCGCGGCGGCCAGCCCGCGTTCTGGGTCGGCCCCCGGCACCTGGCTGGTGACGATGGGCGCCTCTACGACGTCGTCGCCGACACGCTCGCCGGCCTTGGCTGGACGAGCCTGACGATCGTCCGCGGACGTCATGAGCTGGACGAGGCCCCGGAGGACCGCCAGGTCCTGCGCAGCACCGTCCTGCACATCAGCCCAGATGCCCTGCGATGGGCCCAGTGGGGCCTGGCGGACGAGCCGTTCCACCTGGGCGAGCTGCCGATCGCCTGGCAGATCTCCGCCCGCGCCGAGGCGAGCAGCCCGCTCGCCCAGTGGTCGGCCTACTTCACCCGCGAGGTCCCCGGCGAGGCGGTGGCCGACTTCCTCGTCGCGCTCGACGCAAGCGACCAGCCCACGGTGCCCCTCGCCGGAGCCGAGCTGGTCCTGGACGCCGTCGCCGCCCACGGATGGTTCCGCGACGTCGACCAGCCCCAGGCGGCAGCGACGGACCCGACGTTCACCTCGCACATCAGCCTCGGCGAGGTCCCGCCCCTCATCCAGGACGCCGACCCGCGTGTCCTATCCGCCGAGGACGACGAGACGGGGCCGGCCGGATGGCAGGCGTGGGCCGAGCCCGCGCTCGGCGCACCGTGTCTGTGGGCGGCATCGTTCGCCGCCAGCGTCCCGCACGATCTCGTCGCCGCCTTCGCCGCCTCCATCAGTTCGACCGCACCGGTCCTGCGGCGGGTGGTGCCCGAGGCCACCCAGGAGCGCCTTCTGCGCGCGCCGGCCACCTAACGTCCCGCTCGTATCTCTCGACGATCCCAGTCCGGCACCCTCCCAGTTCGGGGTGCCGGACCTTCTTGCTTCCTGGGTGAAGGGCCGTTGGGTCTTCGATGCCCAGGATGGATTGCCGCCCTGTGACGGAACGATGCAGGATGCGACAATGCTCCCCGGCCCCGGCGCCTTTATGGTCATCGCTCTCATTGCTGCCGTGCCGATCGCGTTGACGGTCCCTTCACGCCGCAAGCGCACGGCTGCCCTCGCGGCGCAGTGGCAGGCTTTCCAGCAGCACTGCAGCTCCGGGCAGGGGCAACTCCTTCAGGTGACGCGGGGCTACCAGGACGGCCGCCGTGGCTCAAAAGCCGTCGTGACAGTGCGATACCGGGCGGCAGCAGGACGCCTGGTTGGACCTGGCACGTTCCCCAGGGCGCGTACCTGCTCGTGAACGCCTCCAGCGGCTATGGGTCGCACAGTCACAACCCGAACGTGCTCTACGTATAGCCCGGCCAGGTCCGTGCCCTGGGTACCGGGCCGAGCCGCTCGCGCCGCTCAGCGCGTCAGCCAGTGACGCGCTGCTGCCCCCGACCCATGGCGGTCGGAGGCAGCAGCGCAGGGGGGCAGGCGGGCAGGTCAGCTCGTTGCCGTGGCCTTGTCGAGGGCCTTGTCGAGGTGGCGGTCGACGAGGGCCGGGGAGCCGGAGACGACCAGCAGCAGGTTGCCGTCGCGGATCGCGGTCTGCTTGACCACGGTGCTCCGTCCCCCGGCGTTGAACGTCAGGAGCTGGCTCCACTGCTCGTCACCGCCGACGTGGGGTGCGGGCAGCTTCTGCGAGGTCACGTCAACCGGGGTGCCGCCCGCGACGACCTGATAGGTCGGGCAGCCGGTCATGGCGTCGAAGATCCGGTCGATGCCGTCGGAGAGCTTCTTCACGCTGTCGCTGTACAGCTCCTCGGAGATCTCCGAGGAGCTGCCGCCGTAGGTGAAGTCCGCCTTCGCCTTGTGCGGGAAGGCGAGCGTGCCGGCAGTCGCCGCGTCGCCGCCCAGCTCGCTCAGGGCCGGGCAGCCGATGACGCTGACGTCGTCGTGCTGGGCCGGACGCTCCGGCTTGGGAAGGTAGCCGCTGCCGAGGTCGCGCGGGTCGAGCAGGCGGGACTCGAGTGCGGCCGAGGAGAGCGCGGTCGGCTTCTGGACGGCGTCGGCCGGCTTTCCCGTACGGGAGGAGGGGGTCTGGTGCTCGGCCCCGGTGGTGTCGGTGGCGCAGGCGGGCAGGGCGAGGAGGGCGGCGGTGATGCCGAGTGCGGTGGTGGCGACGCGAACGCGCATGACGGAACTGACCCCTTGGTGCTAGGCGACGGGTGGTCAGTGCGGGCCTGCGGGCCCGGTGGGGTCGTAGGAGTGGTGGTCAGTGCCCGAGGTGGCGCAGGCAGTCCTCGAACGTGGCGTGCGTCGCGTCCGCCGGTCCGGAGTGCCGGTTGTACCAGGCGGTGTCGATGCGGGTCTCCTGCTGCTGGTGGCCTGCCCGGCAGCGCAGCCAGATCTCGCCACGGGTGGAGAGGATGAGCCAGTCCCGGTATGCGCCGCACTCGGTGCAGGCGGCCATCTCGCCTTCGAGAACGAGGGGTTGCTTCCACGGCATCATCTTGCCGTCGACCTGGTCGTGGCTCGGCACGCGCAGTTCCGGCGGGAGGAAGTCGTCCACGACGGCGGCCGGCTCGGCGGGCTCCGGCTCAGGTGCCGGCACTCCGAAGCCGGGCGGGACCTGGCCCTGCAGCCGTGCATGTAGCTCGGCGAACTGCCTCTGAGCTTCGCTCGGCTCCTCGGCCCGGCGGCGTATCCGGTGAAACACCCTGGTGTCCTCCTTTACCTCGTCACCTCGTCTTGCGCGCTTCATGATCGTGCCCCACGTCTCCGGCGGTTTCAATTCACAAAGTCCACAGTCACCTCCGGCCAGGTCGGCAGGGGTACTCGGGCTTCTCGGCTGCCCATATGACGAGTTGGCCACGATGCGTGTCTTGGTACGGAGCGGCGGCGGTGCAACGGTGTGCCCGATCACGCGTCATCGTTTCCCCCGAGCGCTCAACTTCGCGACGCCTACTGGCTCGATTCGCCTCACCTGCACCATGCCCGTCCGTCCTGCGGGTGCACGGATGCCGACGGCATCCGCATCGGATCTGGTCGCCACCGAGGTTCGATGTGGCGTACGACCATGCCGTGGATTGCGGGCGGAACGGTGGCGCTGTCCCTTCTCTCGGTGATGCGCTGAGGCCGCGTGCCGGCATCCAGCGGCCTTACCGGGCCTTACGTGATGTGTCCTCTCCGCTGCGCTGCCTGCCGGGCGCGGAGCGCCCGGTGGTCGTCCCGCGCGTTGCGGACCGGCGCCCTGCGGTGCTGGTCTCGGGCAGGTGGGAGGCGTCGGCGGGAAGGTCGGCGGTCCGCCGCATCCGCCACACGAGCACGTCGCTGACGGAGTCCGCGGTGCCGAGTTCGCGGCGGCCGGCGACGTCGGACAGAAGGACGGGCGTGTCGTGGCCGGCGGCTTCGGCTTCCGCGAGGGTCGCCGCCAGGGCGTACCAGCCGGGCTCGGCGAGGATCTGCTCGGCCAGCTCCGGCAGCGCCTCGCGCAGCAGCACGGTCTGCCGCTGGAGCATCGGTCGGCTCAGGCGTCGGCCGCGCTGGTAGAGCACGCCCAGGGGCTGGGCGGCGGCGGCCTGGTAGGCGGTGCGCAGGTGCGTGGCGGCCCGGGTAGCGGCCTCGGCCTGCTGGGCGTGTCCTTTCCTGGCGTGCCAGTGCGCGGCGGCAGTGATGAGGAAGAACAGCATGTCGATGGCCATGGCCGTGGTGGCTCCGTCCTCGCCGCGGCCGAGGGCCGGGCCGCCTTGAACGAGGTCGCGGGCGGCCTGCCGCAGGGCTCGATCGTTCCCGCGCACGGCGCGGACGTGAGCGCGCGAGGCCCGTTCGAAAGCCGTTGCAGCGTCGCGCAGTTCGCGGCGGGTGTGGGCGGCGGAGGTCTTCGCGAGGGCATCCAGGACCTCGCCGGCTGCTGCGATGTGGGCGGCGGCGACCGCGTCCTCGCCGTGCTCGACGACGAGCACGGCCTGCCACACGGCCGAGGCCGTCCCGCGGCGTGCGGCGGCCGGACTGCCCGGCCCCGTACGGATCGCATCCTCTCGCCGGGCAGCCGGAACGTCCTGCGCGTCACCGGCCCAGCGCTCGCGGATGCGGGGCAGCGACAGGTCGGGGGCCAGGCGCGCGCCGGGGTAGAACACCGGCTCGCCGTCCTTGTTCAGGTCATCGGGCAGGGCGACCTTGTATCCGAGAAGGTCGCCAGAGGGAGCGGCGCGCTTGCGGATCAGGAGGCCGGCGGCGGCGAGCCGGTCGAAGAACTCCTCGTCGCTCCTCGCGCCGGCCACCGCCCGTCGTACGGTTTCGCGCAGTTCCTCGCGGGCGGTGCGCTCGCGACCCTGCCGCTCGGCTTTGTGGCGTTCGGCGCTGGTGGGCCGTTGGGCTGCGGTGCCGTCGCCGGGTGCGACCTGGTGGAGGCCGAGTTCCTTCTCGATGAGCCGGGCTTCTGCCTGGGCGCGGGCGCCGGAGCGGTAGTCGTCGGGGCGGTGGCCGTCCTCGGTGACGAGGGTGGCGACGATGTGGATGTGGTCGTCGGCGTGGCGTACAGCGGCCCAGCGGCAGCCGGGCTGTCCGTCGCCGGGGTCGATGCCGGTGGCGGCGACGATGCGGCGGGCGATGTCGGCCCACTCCTCGTCGGACAGGATCCGGTCGCCGGGGTCGGCGCGTACGGAGGTGTGCCACACGTGCTTGGCCGGGCGGGCGTGCTTGGCGAGGGCCATCACGGGCTGGTCCAGGAGCTGCTGGAGGTCTGTGAGGGTGGCGCTCGGGTCGCGGCCGGGGTCGGGGGACATGCCGTCGAAGGAGGCGACGAGATGGGGGTCGGTGTGATCCTCGTACTTGCCGGTCTCGTAGAGGTAGTAGAGGAGACCTCTGGTGTCCGACCCGGACGGGTTGACGCTGGGGATCATGAGCCGTGGTGCTCGATCAGCCGTGTGGCGGCTTCGTGGGCGGTGTCGGCAGCACGCCGTACGGCGGCGACGGCCGCTTCGAGTTGAGGAACGTCTGCACCGGAGTTGAGCGCCTTGACTGCCTGGTTGAGATTGCTGCCGGCCCAGCCGAGCCGACGTCGGCTGTCGAACAGGGCTGTGATGACTTCGCGTTCGTCGGCGATCTCGGCGCTGGTGCGGTTGACGTCGCGGGCGGCGGCGAGCGCGGAGCGGGCGAGGAACCCGGCGACGGACAGATTGCACTGGGCGGCGGCGGACTTGATCATGGCGAACTCATCATCATTGAAACGTGTGTTGGGCTGGTGGAGGCGCTTCTTCTCGGGCGACTGGCGCGGACGCTGACGGGCGCGAGGAGCGCGCTGTCGGCGTACACGCGGCTCAGTCTGCTTCTCCTCCTGCCCTGGCTTCGATCCGCCCCCGGTCGAAGCCTCAAGGACCTGCGCCCCCCGGTGCAGGTCCTCTCCCGCTCCCGAGGGGGCGGGTTCGGCGGAAGCTACGCTTCCGCCCCAACTTGCTCGCCTCGAGACCGAGCTGGAGTCGGGATCAGGTTCCGGGGTGGTGCCGTTCTTGCGTGCGTTCGTCATCGGGATTCGGGCCTCGTGGGGCGGGTGCGCTGCTGGATGGTTGCGGCCAGCGCGAGGACATCGGCTGGGCTGGCAAGGACGCCGACCGGTCCGTCGGGGCGGTCCTGGACGAGCCAATGCCCGGTCGGCGTGAGGACGATGGCGTGTAGGAGTTGGCGGCGCACCAAGACGTCCGCCCAGGCATCGGCCTCGGCGGCCGTGGGCTCGGAAGAACGAGGTGGACGCGGAATCACGGCGTACCTCCTAAGCGGGGCGGTGGCCCGGCGTGGAACCGGGCCACCTTTATGGGAACGGGCTTTGAGCTGGGGTTTTTCCGGTTCAGCCGCACTCGGGGCAGCGCCCGACGTGGCTGTTGAGCGCGCGGGCCATTCGCTGTTTCGCCGAGGCAGCTTGCTTCGCACTGGACTTCGCCGCCGGCCTGCCCGCGTGCCGCTCAGAGTGAGCGAGCATGAATCCGATCTCTCGCTCGTACTCCGCGCGGACGGTGTCGAACTGGTGGCAGGTCTTCATCGGGCGGTGCTCCTCGTCGTCGTGATGTCCTCGTTCCGCAGCTCCTGGAGGACGAGGCCGAGTCGGTCGTTCCCGACACCAGTCAGGCCCTGGCGGCGGATGATTTCGCGCAGCTGCACCCGGGTGATCGCTCCATTGCCGTCCCGTTCGAGCAGGGCGGGAACATGGGGGCGTACCTCGTGGACAAGCTGGAGCTCGGTCTCGCCCAGCTCGCGTGCCGGGCGCTCCGTCTGCGGAGTGCGGGACCGGGCACGCTTGTCCTTGTTCTTCGTCCGGGACTTCCCGGCCGGCTTCCGACGGAGTGGGACCTTGTGTCCTCGGTCCTGGGTGGTCTCGGTCCCGGACTCGGTGGCTGTCGGTCCTCGGTCCTCGGTGCTCTCGGTCCCCGACTTCGCGAGGCTCGGTCCCCGATGAGAATCTGGGTCCTGAGCTGCTACTTCTCGCGCGTTGCGGTCGGTCCTCGTGGCCGCTGTGTCCCGCGCTGTGGCTTCTGGATCGGCGGGACCGGTCCCCGGGACCGCGCCGTCTTCAGGGGGCTTGGTCCCCGCGGTCGTTCCCGTTTCGTCACCCTTGGTCCCCGCGCCGACCTCGGCTTCAGAGTCCGCCTCCTCGGGAACCGGTCCCCGAGGAGTCCTCGGTCCTCGGCCCGGGACCGGCTCGTGGGAACCGTCGGGACCGGGGACGGGGACCGGCACATTCGATGTCGGCTGTGCGGGGACCGTGGCCGCCGATGCGCTGCTGTGCGCCAGGGACCAGGGGGAGGGGAGCGGGACCGTGGCGAGCGCGAGCGCGTGTCGCCGGGCGGCGAGCTGGTCGAGCAGCTGTGCCCGCTGGAGGGGGTCGGTGCCGACCGAGGCCCTGCCGACCGCCTTCGACAGGCGTCGCGTCAGCCGCCGGCCTCGCCGGTTCTGCTGCTGCTCGGGTGTGCGCTCGGCGAGGCGGGCGGCGAGGGTGACCGCACGGGCGGTGGCTCGGTCCCGGGTGATCTGCGCGGCGTCGCGGTCTCGCGCGGCGATGCCCAGGCGGGACAGCAGCCTTTCGCGTGCCTCGCGGCCCAGGACGGCGATCAGTCCTTTTGAGGCAGCGCCGGGTGTGCGCAGGCGCAGTTCGATGCCCATGGCCAGGTGCCACAGCATCGCCGCCATGACTGGTCCGACGAAGGCGCGGACCGTGCCGCCGATGGGGCCGCTCTCTGCGTAGGCGGGGATCACCTGCACCGTGGTGATCACCCAGACCAGCGTGCCCGGCAGGCCGGGGGCGCCCTGGACGGCGAGGTTCTGCCGTGCCATCAGCGCGGTGGCGAACAGGGCGAGTTCGGCGGCGGCGAACATGCCGGCGCGCTCGGCGGCGCCGGCCATGTCGAGGTAGTCGGCGGCGAACCGCCACGAGGTGTCGGCGCTGTAGGCGGTGCAGCCGAGGGCTGCGACGGCGGCAACCTTGACCGCCGGGCCGCCGAGACGTTTCTGCGAGCGAGATCCCCGGCGCCGGATGGTCCAGGCGGTCAGCACGAGCGCGAGGGTGGCGGGCACGACGGCGGCGAGGAGAAGAGGGAGGTCCGAAGTAGCACCGAAGGCGAGGACGGGGTGGGTCATGCTGCCTTTCCGAGAAGGGCGTGCGTCGGGGGCGACGCTGCCGGGCGGCCTGCCGGCTGCTGCGTGCCGGGAGCTGCGGGCGCGGGGGTGCCCTTGGCCTTGGAGGTCTTCTTCCGCTTCTTCTTGAGGCGGGGCACGCCGTAATTACGGTCGCGGTCGAGGACCTTGTTGGCGGCTTGCCGGAGCAGGTCTCGGGCGTGCTTGTGGCTGATCTGCAGGGCGGCGGCGAGCCGGTCGGGCTGCCAGCCCCGGACGTAGGCGTGGTCGATGACGACCTGCCGCTCGGCCTCGGTCAGGTGCACGTCGCGTCCCTGGAAGAAGGCGGTCACGCGCCGGTAGTCCAGGCGCTGGTGCAGTCCGTCGTGCAGCGGGCGCCGCTCGGCTTCGGTGAGGCCGCCCCAGACGCCCTCCTTGAGGACGTTCTCCAGGGCGAAATCCAGGCACTCGCGGCGTACGGGGCACCAGCCGCACAGCTCCTTCGCCTCTGCGATCTCCTCGTGGTCCCGGGGCCCGGGGAAGAACACGGCGTCGGCGTCTTCGACGTCCATGCCGTGGCACGCTGCGCGGGTGTGCCAGCTGGTGTCTGCGATGCCGCGCAGGCCGGTGGCCGGCGCGTCGTGGGTGGTGATGTGGCGCAAGGCGGGTCTCCGATGTGCTGCCGCGGCGGCCGGCTAGGGCGGTGCTCGGCGGGTGCGGCGTCGGGTGCCGGCTGCGGCGCGGGGCGTGCGTCGCAGCCGGTGCGGGCGGTGTCGGGTGGCGGTGCAGCGGACGGGGGTGCACGCGCCGGGTGCGCCGGTCAGGCCAGGGCGGGCTGCTGGGCCTGCTCGGCGTGTTGGGCCTGCTGGGCGGTGGCGAGATCGAGGCGGCCGGGGTGCGGGGTGGCGCGCGGGGCGGTTCCGCGGGCTCCGCCGTCGGGGCCGATCCTTCGGCGGCGGCATGGTTCGCCGGGCTGGGCCAGGCACCACTCGCACCGCACGCTCAGGGCCTCGGGCATTCCCTGCGCGACAGCGGCCTCACGGGCTGCGCGGGCGGGTCGGTAGGGCGCGAGGGCTGCTCGGGCGGCGGGCGGTATGCAGGAGCCGATCTCCCGCAGCCGCGCCTCCAGCTTCGGGTCGACTCCGTCGCGACCGCTGGTGATTGCTCGGGCCTGCGCGGGCTGGGCGGTGCCAGCGGCGACGGCGCGGCGGGTGCCGGCCAGCTCTGCGGTCCAGGCGGCCTGATCGTCTGGGTCGACGGACGGCGTGGGATCGGAGTGCCTCGCCAGGCGGTCGCGCCGGTAGCTCTCCCAGGGGCGGGCCACGTCCGCGGGCAGGATCTGGTACGGCGAGGTGCGGATGTGCTGGCGGGCAGCGACGCGGACGTCCCAGCCGTACGGGGTGGCCATCGGCACGTCGCCCAGCAGCTCGTGCCACTGGGCGAGCTGGTCGCGCGCCTCGCCTTGGTCGGTGCGGATGGTGCGGGGGTCGAGTCGGCCGATGTAGGCCAGCAGGGCTGCGATTTCGCGGCGATCCACGGTCAGCCCTCCGTTCCGGTCGGCTCGTCGAGGGCGGCAAGCAGGGCGGCGGTGTGGGCCTCCGTCCGCGTCATGCCCCCCGGTACGGCGGTGTTCTTGCCGGGCACGGCGTAGAGGTTCGGTCGGCTGGGAGCGTGCTCCCGGGCGACCCAGGAGCGCCAGTCGGCAGCCCAGGCTTCCGCCGCCCTCGGAGCATGGCCCGCCCGGTGTGCACGCCACTTCGTGTCGGCAGCCCGCAGGCCCTGCTCGCCGAGGCGATCGAGGTGTCCCTGCTGGCGGGCCCAGGTGTGGGTGGCGGAGTCGACCTGCCACTCGGCAGCCGGGAGGACGGCAGCACCACTACTGCTGTACCTCCGGTTCAAATCAGGTTCACTACGGTTCTGTGTGCCGGTAGCCGGTACATCGCTGTGCCGGTGGCCGGTACGTCGCTGCGCCGGTTTCCGCCTCGACCTGCCGGTTTCCGGTACTGCCGGATTCCGGACCCTCGCGGGGGATTCCGGCACCTCACGCGGGCGGATTCCGTACCGCCGCAGAGCCGAGAGCCGAAGCTTCGCAGGGCCCGCGGGCTCGTCTGCTGCTGTATCGCTGTCTTCCTGCTCCTGCTGCTCGCGCTGGGCCTCGGCGACCACTTCGGCGGCGAGAGGCATCCGGTAGACCGTGCTGCGCTGCGGGCCTACGAGGTCATCGAGCTGTTCCAGCTCGCCGGCCAGGAGCAGGCGCTCGACGGCTTCGCGCACCGTGGAGACCGAGGCACGGGTGCGCTTGGCCAGGCTGGACAGCGAGGCCCAGGAGATGCACTGCTCGTCGGCCACCCGGTCAGCGATCGACAGCAGGACCAGGCGCGCGGCCCCTCGGCTGGAGCTGTGCTCCCACACCCACTCGCGGGCTTCGCTGCTCATCGGCCGCTCCAGACGAGCGGGCGGGTCCGGCTGCTCGCCGGGGCCAGGGTGGTGCGGTCCGGCTCGGGGCGCTGAGGCGCCGAGGCGATGGTGGCTGCCGCGCAGGCCAGGCGGAAGCGCCTTTTGCGCAGGGCAGGAGGCATGCGATACTCCCCTTTGCAGTGTTGCCACGCTGACGCGCCCCTCGGAAGGACTCAGCGTGGTGATGGTGGGCAATCTCCGCCCTTGCCGGGGCGGGTATGCCGCTTAGTGTTCGGCGTCCGCGAGTTACCGCTCTCGGGCGCCGTCGCTAATTGCGGACCTTCGCGGTCCGGTCCGTGCTCGCGGTCTCCTCACGTTCGTCGCCGCAGGCGGGCTGCCCGGGGACGACGAACATACGCACGGACCGGTGTCAAGATCCAGACTTGGTTCTTAAACTCTGTACTGGTTGCAGAGAGTCGCCGAACGGTCGTGTGCCGCAGCCGTCCGCACAGGGCCTGGCGGGGTCCGTCCTCGCGTCGAAGCGCACCGTTGCCGCGGTTGCCCCGTACGCCGAGAGCGTGCCATTGTGTCCGAATTGGAGCGGGAATCCGGTATTCCCTGCAGCGGAAATGCGATGTGGATGAGGTGTTTCCACGGTCGCCTCCGCGCTTTCCGATCGAAGATCAAATACGGCCTGCCAGACGTGACTTATGTCGCTGGGTGAATGTGGCTTGTGCCACGTCGCCCGGCGTACTCCTGTCGGCAGAAACGGACAGGTCGCCCTGAAACAGGCGGTACGCGCCACACGGAAACGTGCTGGTGGGGAAGAACTTTCCATACGTGTGATCGGCGCGTCAAACTGGTGTTTATGGCGAGGTAGGGTGGCTGAAGTTGCGAGGAAGCCCGCCCTGGAAAGGATCATGAAAGAGTGACCGAAGGTCAGGTGAGCCCCAAGGGGCTCATGGATCGCCTAAACCGCCTGTTCGACACTGTGCACCCGCCCGATCGCGGCCCTTACAGCAACGCTGAAGTGGCCGAACTGATGGAGAAGCGAGGGCTGGGCAAGCTGTCGGGGCAGTACCTGTGGCTCTTGCGGACCGGGCAGCGCGATAACCCGACGAAGCGTCATCTCGAAGCGCTCGCAGGGTTCTTCGGCGTGGATCCCGCCTATTGGTTCGACGATGCTGTCGCCGAAAAGACCGTGCAGGAACTTGAGTTGCTCGCGCTGCTTCGCGATGCGAAGATCAAGAACGTTCTTCTTCGCCTATCCGACGTCTCTGCAGACGGAAAGGATGCCGTCCTGGGGATCGTTGAGAGCGTACGAAAATCCGAGGGGTTGCCGCCCTCAACTGGCGCGTAAACGGCTGCAGTTCAGTAAATGATCAAGGAAAGCAATGTGGTCTGCACGTAGGCTGCGCCGGCCTGACCTCTTGGCCGAGCTGAAGCTCCCGCACGTCACCAATATTCGCGACCTCAGCGACGAGATCTCTCGCCGCACGGGACGGACGGTGGTCCTAGAGCCCCGGGAGCAGGCGCCCTCAGTATGCGGGGCATGTGCCGTTACAGAGAGTGCCGTCCACGTTTTTTACGACCCGTGGACCAGCGTCCTGCACCAGGACCACATCATCGCCCACGAGTTCAGCCACCTACTGCTCGGCCACCACGAGAACCGACCGGTCTCCGCGCTGGCTCCGGCCTTCATCACCAGCGTGGACCCGGCCACCGTGCAGATGATGTTGGGGCGCACCAAGTACGACGAGGACGAGGAGCGAGACACCGAACTCCTAGCATCGCTGCTCCAGCGCCGGATCATCGACCGGTGGTTGCGCAGCGACGAGTCCTCCGGGGACGAAGTGCAGGATCGGGTGACGCACACGCTGCTGCGCCGACGGGAGGCCCGGCCGTGAAGGACCTGCTCCACCCGATCAGCCTCGTCGTCGCGACGCTCGGCTTCCTCTGCCTCCTGCGGGACGTGCCCACCCGGCGCCGCGACCCCGCCTCCGCCGCGCTGGCCGCTGTCTTCCTGCTGTCAGGGCTCTCGTTCCTGTTCTCCATCACGCCGATGTGGAACTACCTCGACCGCGTGCTCGGCACCGTCAACATCTCCGTGCCCCTCGCGCAGGGCTGCGTGGTCGCGCTCCTGGCCTGCCAACAGGTGGTCCTCACCTACTGGGGATCCCCGCCCGAGGTAGCCCGCCGGCGCAGTCGCCGCTGGCTCTGGGCCGGCTTCGCGGTGATCGCCGGGCTGCTGGTGCTGTTCGCCCTGCTGACGCCCAACGCGCCGCACCCGATCGACTTCACGCTCTACTACGCGCACGACGACTGGTACGCCGCGTACCTCACCCTGTACGTCACGGCCTACACCATCGGCGAAGTCTTTCTCGCCCGCGCCTGCTGGCGCCTGGCCCGCCGCAGCATTCGCGGGTCCGTCCGCGTCGGCCTGCGCATCGTCGCCCTCGGCGCGACCGTCACCCTCGGATACAGCGCCGTCCGCATCGGCAACGTGATCGCCGGCGCCTTCGACACCTCCCTCGCGGAATGGGAGGGCTTTGCCTGGACCTGCGGCGATGTCGGCGCCATGCTCACGCTGATCGGCTGGCTCGTGCCCACCATCAGCGACCAGGCCCAGAGCGTCCGGTACCGCATCAAGCAGTACCGCAGCTACTACGGCCTGCGCCCCCTATGGCTGGCCTTCTACAGCGAGGCACCCGAGATCGAACTGCCGATCGACAGGGTCGACCCGGCCCAGCGGCGCCGCTTCCGTCGCATCTCGATCCGGCTCTACCGCCGAGCCGTCGAGATCCGGGACGGCCGGTTCGTGATTCGCCAGTACCTCGACGCCGCCGTCCGCGAGGCCAGCGAAGCCCGTCACCGGGCCCGAGGGCTTCACGGAAAGGATCTGTCCGCGGCCGTCACGGCGGACCAGATCCTCGCCGGAATCGCTGCCAGGGCCGCCGGCGCCCGCCCGGAGCCCGACCAGCTCACCGAGTTCGCCGACTTCGAACGCCAGACCACCAGGCCCATGGACGACATCGACGCCCTCCTTGACGTCGCGCGCCACCTGCCCCGCCAGCCCGCACGGGCCCCCCACCTTGAGCGAGTCTCCGCATGACGAACGACCTCACCCACCAGCCCGCCCACGTCCAGCTCCGGGCCCTGGACCGCGGCGAGATCTCCAGCCGCGAACTGCTCGACCTACACCTCGCCCAGATAGACGCCAGCCAGATCAACGCCGTTGTCACGCGCGACGACAGCGTGGCCCGAGCCGCCGCGCACGCAGCCGACGAACGCCGCGCCCGCAGCGAGAGCACCGGCGTCCTCAACGGCCTTCCCCTCACGGTCAAGGACAGCTTCGAGACGGCCGGCCTGCGCACCACCAGCGGCGCCGAAGACCTCGCCGACCACGTCCCCACACGCGACGCCGACGCGGTCGCCCGGCTCCGCCACCAAGGTGCCGTCATCATGGGCAAGACCAACACCCCGGCGTACTGCCAGGACCTGCACACCGACAACGTCCTGTTCGGCCCCACGCTCAACCCGCACGACCCCAAGCGCACCACCGGCGGCTCTTCCGGAGGCCCCGCCGCAGCAGTCGCCGCCCACCTGACCCCCGCTGACCTCGGCAGCGACCTCGCCGGCTCCCTGCGGCTCCCCGCCCACTACTGCGGCGTCTACGGCCTGCGCCCCACCCACGGACTCATCCCAGCCCGCGGCCACATCCCCCGCCCGCCGGGATGGATCAGCAGCAGCGACATGGTCACCCCCGGCCCCCTGGCCCGCGATCCCCGCGACCTCGACCTGCTCCTCGCCGCACTGACGACGCCGTCACTCGACGAAAACAACCCCTGGAGCGTCACGCTGCCCACGGCGCAGCGCCAGATCGGCCAGCTCCGCGTGGCGGTGTGGGCCGACGACGCGAGCTGCCCCGTCGACCGCAACATCGCCGATGCTGTCGCCGCCCTCGAAGGGACACTCGCCTCCGTCGGCGCCAGTGTCCACCGCACTGCGGGGCCGGTCGGCTTCGCCGAATCCCTCCGCCTCTTCGAGCAGCTCCTCCACGCCACCACGACGGCCGCCACCGACGATGCCGCCGGCGAGGCCGAACTCGCCGCCGCCCGTGACCTGCACACGGACGACGCGAGCCCACGGGCCGCCATCCTCCGCCACCGCACGCAGACACACCGCGCCTGGCTCCGCGCCAACGAGGAGCGCCTCCGGCTCCAGCAGACGTGGCACCGGTTCTTCGCCGACGGTCAGTACGACGTCCTCATTACGCCCGCCGCTCCCACCGCGGCGATCCCGGCCGGGAGCCGTTCTCTCACGGTCGACGGCGTCGAACGGAGCTTCTTCGACCAGACCGGCTGGGCCAACCTCACCAGCCACGTCGGTCTGCCCAGCCTGGTCATGCCTATTGCGCACGGCGCTGACGGCCTCCCGATCGGTGTGCAGCTCGTAGGACCGGCCTATTCGGACCGGACCCTGCTCGTGATGGCCGAGCACCTGGCGCCCCTGCTCGGAGGGACGGCCGAGGGCGTCATCACACCATGGAGCGGATGACCTCTACGTCACCGGTGGCGCATGTCGTTTGGTGCCGGCGCGAGGCAGTGCCGCCGGAAGGTCACTTCAGTTCCATGAGGATGTCGGCGCGTGCGTAATAGTCGGCCACCGGGAGACAGTCGCGGGTGATCCTGACGAACCCCGCGTCCTCGTAGAGGTGAATGGCTGGAGCCAGCTTGGTGTTCGTCCCGAGGAACAGCCGGGCCGCACCGAGTGCCTGGGCGCGGTCGATCGCTGCGGCTATGAGTTGGCGGCCGATGCCGCGTCCTTGCGCGGCGGGGGCCACGGCCATCTTCGCCAGCTCGAACACGGCGTCCGGGTAAGCCAGAAGTGCGATGCACCCGACTGCGGTGTCGCTGCCCGGCTCGCGGGCCACGAGCATGTCGCCGCCCGGGCCCATGATGCGGCCGAACGGGTGCGGGGCGCGGTCGGGGAGCCGGTGACCGCGCCCACGATCGCGTCCTCGGTATGCCGCACCTTGTACTTCAACCACCCACGCGACGCCTGATACGGGCTGTCCAGTGTGAGCGACGTTCCGCCGTTGGGCGGCCCTGAGTCACCGGGTGGGGCGCCCACCTGTGTGGACGGCGGGGATACGTGCGGGTTGCAGGGCCCGTCAGGCGGTTCCGCAGCGGAGGATTTCGGCCCGCGTCGGACGTGGTGTGTGGTGCGGTTTCGGGGGTATTCGAGAGGCCTTAGCCGTGTTGCTCAGGACGAGGGTGGCGGTGTGGTCCAGTGGTGCCCGAAAACGACGATCTGCCACTGGCCAGCCGCCCGATCCTGTCGGCTCTGGCCTTCGCCGGCAGTGAGCCGGTGGCTGAGGCCCGGGATGCTGCCCGTGGCTTCCTGAGCGAGGTGCAGGCCGTGCACGGAGTCCCGGTGTCGGACCGTGCGATGGGCATGGTGCAGCTGGTGGTCAGCGAGCTGGTGACGAACGCGCACAAGTACGCGCCCGGCCCGTGCCTGCTGGATCTGGAGATCAGTGACGGTGCCGTGGAGGTCAGCGTGTGGGACACCGATCCGACGCTGCCGGTGGCCCAGAGCCCTGATCCGGGCCGGGTCGGGCAGCATGGCCTGGAAATCGTGATCGGCGTGTGCTGCAGCTTCGAGATGCGGCGCGAGCCGGTGGGCAAGCGCATCATGGCCGCCATCGTGCTGGCCGACGATCCCGGCGGGAACCCGGCAGGCCGCCTGATGTGACGCTGCAAGGTGTCGTGCCGGGGTGCTGCCGTGGGACAGTGTCCGAGCCGCGATCGTGGTGAAACCGGGGCGGCGATGGTCCGGGTGAACGTCCTGCTGTTCGAACCGCGCTCGGTTCTGCTGCGCGGCAACATCTCCTGCGCCAACTCTTGCGTCTTCTCCTGCACCATCTCTTGCGACCTCTCTTGCGCGAGCCTCGCCGACGCCGCCGCATCCGTGCAGGTCACCCCTAGCGTACGGGCGTGGTCGGGCTGCTGACATCCCCGTTGCGACCCCCTTTCGCCCATGCCCTGGCTGGAGTTGAGGGAGTGGGAGGGCGGGATGGGCGGCGCGGACGCTGCCGGGGATCGGGGCGCGCTCGCGGGTGTTGCGCGCCGGGCGGGCCGCCGCGCCAAGGCCGCCGACGGTGCGGCGGCCGGGGTCAGGAGTCGTCGGGGGCGGAGTCGGTGATGTGGTCGAAGCCGCGAATCATGGGGGTCAGCTCCTGCGCGGCTCCGCACAGCGTGCACAGCCGGGTGCCCGGGTGCTCTGCCGCGTCCAGGGCGCGGTCCACATCGAGCAGCGCCGCACCCTGTGGCGCTTCCTCGCAGTCCGGTGCGTGAAGGACGGAGTGGGCCGGGCCGCGTCCGTCGCGCACCTTGGCAAAGACCCACCCCGAAGGCCGGCGCTCCCCGAGGACCTCACGGACCGCCGACTGCGGCGTCTTCTCCAGGCGCTCGGTTGCGACCCGGTCGTAGTCGACGCCGTCGACGGGGCGCACGTGATCCGGGGCGCGCACCCACACCCGGTACTCGGCTGCCTCTACACCGCCGTCCTCGCGATCTCGGTACGACGGCAACCCCACGAGGTAGGCCCAACCTGTCTCTGTTTGCCGCCGCTTCCACAACCGCGCGACGACTTCCTGCAACTCGGTCCCGAGCAGGGGATCGGCGGGCAGCACGACCCGGACCGGCACAGGCTTGGGTTCGGCGTCGGAAGGCGGTGTCACCGCACCACCGTAGGCAGTGAGCCGGTCCTCCAGCGCGTCCGCGCGGGCAGCAGCTCGCCGCACAGGCCCGGTCGAGAGCACCGCCGCGACGCCTGCGGCCACTGTCAGGCCATCGGCATGCGGCTGATGGCGCTGGGCGTGGACTTCCACCAGTACCAGCGGTTCACCCAACTCACTCCGTCTGTGGGCTACTACGGCAATTCGCCGGAGCTCCGCTATTCGGTGGAGACCGGATACGCACCCAACCGGGAAGAGTTCGACTTCTGCCGCCAGTTCGTCATCACGGTGGCACTCCGCCTGACCGAGATCAATGCGCGCGCCGTACCCCCGTCGTGGAAATGACATCGGCCCGCGTGGCTGCGGTTGGTGCCGCGCCGGCGGACAAGGCGCCGGGGGAAGCTGAGGGACGGCGCCCGGGACGCCCGGCATGTCTTCGGCGACCTCGAAGTGAGCCGCGGAGATACCCTCACCCTCGAAGCCCGCTGAGTGACTGGTCCGAGGAACTGCGCCGCTGCTGAGCGAGGCGCCTGACGAGGCCCGGGCCCGCGCGGACGCGCGGGTAGCGTCTCGCTTCCCGGCGGCGCCATTCCCCGGCCGAGTGGCTGTCTGGCGTCTGCGCCGGGGACGATGGGGCGCGAGCTCGAAGAAAGGCCACAATTGTCAGTGACCCTCGATACCTTTGGGCTGATCGGGGCTTCCTGCGCCACTTCCGCAGTGACGCCGCTCAAGAGCTGTGGATGGTGAACGGTGAGCGAAGAGCAAGCTGCGGGTCACAGCCATGTCGTGCGTCCCGAACCTGTCAGGGACGTGTACCTGATGATGATCCTCGCGATGCTGGAAGAGGACTCGACTAACAAGTCGGCGCTGAGCGTGACTCTGCAAGTGGGGGGCGCCCTTGTGACTGGAGAGCTGATCAGCCACGGCAGGTGGCAAGACGAGTTCAGGGCATGGCTGGCGACCATTGGCGGTAGCTCCGACGTTCTCGCGACTGTGATCGACGCCGTCAATCGGGAGCTACAGGATCAGGATGAGGACGAGCTGATGCAGTTCCTGCACCTGAGGGACGCCAAGTTCATCACCAACTATGCAGGCAGCATGGAGGGGATCACACCGCAAGGACCTGAACGGCCGCTCTGGCGCACACGCATTGCTGAAGTCCAAGGATGGTCACTGGGGAGGCCCCAGTGACGGACACCCTTCGCATGCAATTGGCTGAGTATGACTGGGCCCTGGCCTTGGCGAGCGAGACGTATCGCGGAATGTCCTCTGACGAGCGCACGGTCCGCGCTGTCGCTGGGAAGCAACTCACCGAGCACCCTCCGAGTAACCGCACTGAGTCGACGTGTAACGGATGCGACGGGGCTCCATGGCCGTGCAGCATGGTCGAAGGCGCCATTGTCTACGTCGACCCCCACTACAACTGAGCCGCCGTAACATGCCAGTCGCGCGTGACCTCGACGGGCGAATGATCCTTCCCCATGCACGACTTGAGGCTCTCGACCGAATTGTGCGTTTGCGCTCACAAGCCATGGACGCCGGGGACCTCCCTTATCCGAACGACTGGCCGCTTCCTAGATGTATCGAGTGCCGGGGCGCGGTGGACCGGTGGGTGCGCAGTGGTGGCAACGGGTATCCCCTCACGTACTGGTTCGGTCCGTGTGGACACGGCTTCGTTGCCGAAGGGCCCTGAGCTGGTTGGCACCATCCATTGGGTGGCGCCCCCATCACCGGTGAGGTCCGCTGTCACGCGCTTGTTCCAGCTGACCGGTACGGACCTGTGCTGCTGGAGCGTGAGGCTGCCTGACGGAGCTCGAGTAGGCGGTTGGCGCAGTCGGCGCTGTGGGTGTGATACTTGCGGCGGCCGGTGCGCTGTCACCGGTGGGGCCGTGGCTACGGGCCCACAAGGCCCGCTTTCCCCCCGTGAGCGGGTCGTGCCCCACGGGGCCAGCAGGTGCACCCCCCCGTCGCCTGCCGGCCCCGTGGCCCCACGCCCGTTCTTGTCACGACTCAACCCCGGTCACCGGGCCTGGGCGGCAGTGCGGCCACGAGCGGACGACGGCACGGCTGACGTCAGGCTTGCGGTTCCGTGGCCTCGGACACTCGCTTGGCCACGTGACTTGATGCTGGGAGATGCGGCGCAGCACAGGGAAGGCGTCGTTGTCGTTGAGCTCGTTCCCTGAGGATGCCCCTGGCCTCACCGACGGCGTGCCGCGTGTCCATGGCGTGTTGCGGCCGGTCCATGGTGCGGGCACTGGTGTTGCCGCCGCTCCCACAGCCGCGCGACTACTTTGTGCTGCCCATGTCCTGGCACAGGGAGGGCGGGGGCAGCGGACCCGCACCGGCACAGGCGTGGCGGCGTCCCCGGAAGGCGTCGTCACTCTGTGACTGAATCTTGCGGATCCAGAGGACACGTGGCCGTCCGGGGGTGATGTTGCTTTTTGGGGGGCAGGCGCACGGGTGTTCGTCGTGGCGAGGCGCTGGAGGCGCTGTGGTGGATTCACCTGAGGAGGACTACGAGAGCCTGTCCGGTCACAGGCAGGAGACCCCGGAGCGGACGTGGAACATGACGCGTGGGTTCTTGTCCGTGGCCCTGCCCGAAGGCGGCGCTGAGGCGGAGGCGGTGCTGCTGGTAGTTGCAGAACTGGTCACCAACGCGGTGCGCCATGGCGGGGGTGTGGCGGGCTTCCAGCTGGCGGCCGGCCCCGGGACGGTCACGGTGTCGGTGAAGGACGCCAGTCCCGTTCCGCCGCAGCCCCGGCCCTTTGACGCGAGAGAACCGGGCGGGCTCGGCTGGCACTTGGTGCAGGAGCTGGCACTGGAAGTGCGCGTCGACATCGGCCCGGGCGGGAAGACGGTGTCCGCCGTTTTGCCCGTGCCTCGTTGACGGAGGTCACGCGAGCGGCCTGACCTGCACCTCACCAGTGTCGAGAACCACCTGTACGGCGTGACCGGCCTGAGTGAGGACCGCTGATAACGCCTGCCGCAGAGCGGCACGGATGCCCTCGTACTCTGAGTCGTGGCGTCCGGCAGGACCGAGGTCACTGCCGGGCACCCATCCCACCCTGATGGAGTCTGTATCCTGCCGCACCCGCGCAGCCCAGGGCTGTCCTTGTCGCCGGCTGATGCGACATCGAAGCCGGCGCGGGTCAGGGTCCGGCTGACATCAGCGAGCAGCGTGCCCTCAGCGTCAGCGGTCATGGCGAAAGCCTCCGTAGATCAGTGACGGCTTCAGACGCAGATACTGAAGGTCAACGCGGCCGGCGGGGGATCGTTTCGTTGTTGAGGATCGTGCGGGCGACGTCGCGGAGTTTGATGTTCAGGTCCTGTGAGGTTTTCTTCAGCACATCGAAGGCCGCCTGGTCGTCGTCGAGGTGGAAGCGTTCCATCACGATGCCGGTGGCCGTCCCGATCTCGTGGCGCGTCTGCAGGGCAGTGGTGAGCTGTTCCTCGGTGCGTGCGTAGGCGAAGGCGACCGCCGCGTGGGAGGCCAGCAGCCACCCGAGGTGTTCGCCGGCCTCGGTGAAGGCGCGGGGACGGAACGAGTACAGATTCAGCGCGCCCAGGGTCTCGTGGCGTGTGAAGAGCCTAAATCCCAGAGCGCTGCGGATACCCAGGGCGCGGGCCTGGGGCGCGTAGCGGGGCCAGCTGTCCACGCCGGTGGTGAGGTCGGGGATGCGCTGGACGGGCTGGTCGTCGGTGACCGCGTTGAAGCACGGGCCTTCGCCCAGCTCGCCCTGGATCCGGTCGCAGGAACGGACCACGTCCGCGCTGGCGGCCAGGGTCTGCACCTGGCCCCGGCGCAGGGTGAGGATGCCGGCGGCGTCGCACCCGTGGACGAGGTCCACCGCGTGGGCGGCGATCCGGTCCACGGTGGCCTGCAGCGAGTCCTGTTCGAGCAGGTCGCGGGCCATGGCGGCCAGCCGGTCGGCCATCGTCTCCCCTGTTGCGGGTGGGGAGGGACGCGGTACGCGGTCGATGGAAGTCGGTCGGGTGCTCAAGGCAGCTCGATCTCTGCCCGGACCCGTTTGCCCGCCGGGTGGGCGTCCACGGTGAGGCGGCTGACGGCCTGGACGATCCTCAGGCCCTGTCCGCCGATCCGCTGAGGATTGGGAGGCTGGGGAGCGGGCGGGTGGGGTGAGGTGTCCCAGACCGTGATCCGGGCCAGGCGGCCTGCAGCGGACCGGTCCAGTTCCAGGTGCAGGCCGCAGGGACCCGGCGCGTGCTGGCGGGCGTTGGTCACCAGCTCGCTGACGACCAGCTGCACCGTCTCGCAGGCGGAATCCATTGGACGGGCCAAGCCTGCGGATCCGGCTTCGTCAAGCAACGCGAGGGCTGCCTGGCGGGCTGCCGCGCTGGTTACCGCGCCGTCGTGCCAGATCAGGCGCCGAGGCAGCGGATCGCGGTCATCCGAGCGGTGGTGCCCATCCGACGCCTGCTTCATAAGCGGGATGGTCATGCGTGGTACCCCTTTTCGTGGATCAGAGCGCCACGTCCGGTACCTCATGTGCGCGCCCATGCCGCCGCGTCTACCCGCTCCGGCAGTCGGTAGGCCCGGCCCGTTCAGGATCGCCCCGACGCCGACGCCGACGCCGACGCCGACGCCGACGCCGACGCCGACGGCCGCGTGTGCCGCTGGCGCTCGGGTGCTGCGGGGTCGGCTGGAGACTCGCGCCGGCCGTGGGGCAGGCGCCGGGCGCGGATGAGCTGCTGGATGACCGTGGCGCTGTTGTCGGGGTGCGGTAGCAGGTCGATGGCCTCGACGCGGAAGCCGTACTCGATGAGCAGGTCCTCCCACAGCTGCGGTGCCAGGACCCACATCTGTGTCGGCAGGGGTGGGTCGTCGCGCAGCATGATCATCTGCTCGCGCGGGGCCACTTCCGTGAACGGACCGCGGCCGTGCAGGTCGGTGTGCAGGAGCGAGAGGATCAAGGGGGCGCCCGGACGCAGGCCGTCGCGCAGTGCCGGTAGCGAGCGGTGCGGGTCGATGAAGGCGAGCGTCCCGATCGCGTACGCGGCGTCGAACGGCTCGGCTCCGGCCAGGTACTCGGCCACGTCTGCTTGGACGAACTCCACGCCGTCAACGTCCGCGTGGGCGGAGACGGCGCGTTCATGCTGGGTCGGGGACAGCTCGATGCCGGTGACGCGGGCTCCGTGAGCCTGGACGAGGTGGACGGCGTGGTGGCCGGCTCCGGACCCGATGTCCAGGACCCGGCGGCCGGCGACGTCACCGAGGACTTCTGCACCCGGTCCGATCCCTTCCCAGGGCGTCCAGCCGAGCCGGTCGGGGATGGGCGGGGTGTAGGCGCGGGCCAGTTGGCGCTGGCCGTAGATCTGCCAGGCCCGGGTGTTGGTGTCCTCGGCGGGCACGGTTGCCTCCTGGGTGGGGGTGCTGGGGAGATCAGGTGTGCGTGATCAGGTAGGCGGGGCCCTCGCCGCGCCGGGCTCGTTCGAGGGCGTCGAGGCGGGCGAAGGCGCGCGGCGCCATCAGCTCCTGCCAGGTCGCGAGGTTGTGGACGGCCCACATGTCGTGCTCTGCGGGATCGAGTCGGATCCGGCCGAACTGGTCGGCGGTCAGCTGGCCTCCGTCGAAGATGAGCCCCACCTTGTTCAGTGGCAGGCGCGGCCCGGCGCGAAGGAAGTGCGTCAGGAGCAGCTTCGGCGTGTCCAGACCGAGTTCGAGGCCCGTCTCCTCGACCGCCTCTCGCCGTGCGGTCTGCAGCGGGTCTTCGCCTGGGACGTCCAGGTTGCCGCCCGGGAACTGCCAGAGTCTCGAGCCGTAGACCGAGCGGAGCTGGATCGGCCGGTCGTGTTCGTCGCGGATGTACAGGCAGCCGTACACCGTGTGGTGGGGGACGGTCTGCGCGTACTGCGTGGGCGTCATCGGCATGGGGCGGCCAGGCCGGGCAGGGCGGTGGTCGAAGGCGAGGGCGAGAACGCCGAGCGCTTCCTTGGCCGGCGGGTAGATGCTGCGGAGGTTGGCGAGCAGCTCTCCGGGCGGCCCGTCCGGGTCGATGCGCACGGTGTCCTCCGAGCTGAGCAGATCCTCGAAGGAGGGGTATGGGGTGATCCGCTGCACGATGACGTCGAGTTCCCGCCCGGTGTCCCGGTCGTGGAAGACGACCGTGTCGCCGACTGCGACGGCGCGCTTCTGCGAGGTGGCCACCCTCACTTCGATCGTCTTGCGGCCTGCTTGCACTTGGCGGTAGTACCGCCCGAGCAGGTGCATGTGGTGCTCTTGTGGTTCACCTCCGGTCGCCGGACTCGGGGCGGCTGGGATCGCCTGCTGGGTCTCGTCAGGCACGCGTGCCTCCGTTCGATGCGGTCCGTCCGTTGCGGCTTTGGGATCGCAGGCGCGCCAGGGTGCGGTAGCCGCGCTCCTGTGTTTCCGCGTCGGCTTGGGTGGCGCCGTACTGGATTCCAGAGAGGGCGTCGAGCGTGGAGTCGACGACGAAGCGTTCTTCTTCGGCTGGGGTAAGTGCGCGGCCGTAGCCGGACATGAAGGCGTCGTGGAGGCGCGGCTGTGTGGCCCAGGCGTCCGAGAGGCGGACCAGGTCGCGGATGGCCGGGCCGGGCTCGCTGCGTTCGAAGTCGATCACGGCGAGGCTGCCGTTGTCGTCCAGCAGCAGATTGCGCAGCTGGAAGTCCCCGTGTGTCGGCACGCGGTCCAGGGGCGGAACGTCTTCGGCGCGCGCCACGATCTGGCGGATGAACTCCTCGTCCCCCGGGTGCAGGTAGGGGCGGGCTGCTTCCAGGTGCCTCCCGACCTTCGCGAGAGCGGGCACTCCTTCATCCGCGGGGAGCGGTGCTGCGCTGCGGTGGATGGCCGCGGCCAGGGCGCCGATCTGGTGGAAGAGGAGCTGTTGCTGCTCGGGCGGGTGGTCGAGACCGTGCAGAGGATGGCCGGGCACCGCGGTGATGACGACGGCCCGCAACGCGCTGTCGGCGGTCACGAGGGTGGGAGTCGCTGGTCCGAGGCTCGGTACCCAGCTGCGGTACGCGCCCACCTCACGGTAGTGGAACCGCGTGTTCTGGTGGATCTTGACGTACCAGATTCCCGTTTGTGCTCCGTCGGCCCTCCATACCCGGCTGCTGTCGCGGGCCCAGGAGGCGTCCGTCCAGGTGACGATGCGCCCCACCACCTGCTCGGCGAGCTGTCGCACTTCCTCGGGCGGGAGGTCCGGGTGCGGGGACGCGGCCGTGCTCATGCCCAGCCCGTTTCGGAGTAGAGGCGGCCGGCGCGGATGCCCTCGATGGCCACCCGGGTGTAGGGGATAAGGTCGTCGGGGAGGGCGACCGGGTCCCAGAACTTCCACTGGGTGCACTTGTCCGGCTCGCGCAGTTCCGGCTCGCCGCTCCAGGTCCGGGCGCGGACGAACAGGCCCATGCGGGGCCGGTCCCCGGCGCGGTCGATGTGGTGGACGACGTGGACGAGTTCGACGTCCTGTCGCTCGATGTGCAGGCCGGCCTCCTCCTGTGCCTCCCTGAGCAGGCAGGTGATGGCGCTCTCCTGCTCGCAGTGGCCGGCTAGGACGTGCCAGGTGGACGGCGCGAACGCGGAGTCGGGGTGGCGCAGCCCGAGCAGCACCGTCCCGTCGGGCCGCTCCAGGTAGAGGTGGACGCCGATGACGTTGAGGACCGTGCCGTGCGGCGAAGCTGGGCGGCGCTCCTCGTGCGATGAGGGCCCGCTCTGCGGCGCGGTGCTGGCCGGGAGGCTGGCCGCGTGGCGCCGTACGAGGTCGCTGGTGATGTCTGCGATGCGCAGGCGGTGGAGGTCGTCGGGGGCGAACCAGGCCAGCATCACCCCTTCCGTCAGGCGAAGTTCGCGGGGATCACCGTTCCAGCGGCCGGCGTAGATGGCGATGGGCACGCTCCCGCCGGCGTCGTCGGAGGCGTACTCGGTGCCGAACGGGGTCAGGTCGGCGATGTCGAGGCCGGCTTCCTCGGCCAGTTCGCGCCGCACGGTGTGTTCCAGGGTGGCGTCCTGGGGCTCTCGGCCGCCGCCCAGCAGGGACCACATGCCCGGCTCCCAGATCCGGCCGGGGAAGTAGTCGCGCAGGTGGAGCAGGTACTCGCCGCGGTCGTTGTAGATCAGGGCGGAGGCATTGGCGGTCTGCGGTTCGGTCTCCGGCGTGAGCTTGAGCAGCTTCGCGCGCAGGGAGGGGGAGGTCACCCTGTCCACGGGCCGCCACTCGATGCCACCGACCTCTTCTTCCTGCAGCACCACCGGCGCCTCGGTCGCGGCGTGCAGGTGGAAGAGAAACCGGAGGTCGAAGTGCTGGTGGCCGGGTTCGCCTTTGCCCGGGTGGGCGTCGATGTCGTGGATGTCGATGTCGAAAAACGGGATGAGTTGCATTGGATGCAACAATCCGTCCGGCAGGGAGGACGTCATTCTGGCTGCTCCGGTGGGTCGACGAAAGGGGAGCGGTAGAAGCGGCACGGCATTGACCTGGGGTGCTGCGTATTGATTCAACAATGTTGCACCTGATACAACAGCGGCGTGAGTGCGACAGCGCCGGGTTCGGCCTCCCTTGTCCTCGCCCGGAACGTGGTTCATCTGGACCCGGCGGCCGCGGTGTTCAAGGCCATGCTCGATGGGTGGGCGAGGCAGCAGTCGGCTCGCCTTCTGAAGAGCTCGACGATCGACCCGCGGCGGCGGCTGATCGAGCGGTTCGAGGAGTTCACCGGGCTCTACCCGTGGCAATGGACGCCAGCGGAGGGCGAGGCATTCATCGCCGACTTGCGAGGTGGTCAGACGCCGATCCAGATGTCCACCGCCCGTGGCTACGAGGTCATCATCAGCCTCTTCGTCGAGTACCTGAGGGACAGTCGCTACGACTGGCTCAAGGTCTGCGAGGAGCGGTTCGGCGAGGTGCCTCAAGAGGTCTTCCACGAAGGCAACTCGGTGATGCACACGGTCGAGTACGAGGGAGACCCTCGGCGCCGACCGCTGACATACGACGAGGTCCAGGCCCTGTTCGACGCCGCTGACGCCCTGCCGTCCAAGATCCGCGGGCAGGGACGCAAGGGCGCTCTGACAGCGATGCGGGACGCGGCCGTCATCAAAACCGTCTACGCCTTCGGCATACGGCGAACCGAAGCGTCGCGTCTGGACCTCGTAGACCTGCGGCGCAACAGACAAGCGCCGGACTTCGGGAACTTCGGCTCGATGATGGTGCGCTTTGGCAAGTCGTCGAAGGGCGCTCCGCCGAAGCGGCGGATGGTCCTGACTGTCCCGGAAATGGACTGGGTGGTCGAGGTCCTGAAGCACTGGCAGGCCGAGATACGCCCACATCTGGTCCCGGGACGCCACCCGGCACTGTGGGTCACCGAGCGCGCGGGGCGTCTGTCGCCTCGGTCGATCAACTCCGCCTTCACCGCCGCGCGCGAGGCGGCCGGACTGGATCCGGATCTGGATCTGCACTGCCTTCGCCACAGCTACATCACCCATCTCACTGAGTTCGGATATCCGGCGCGATTCGTCCAAGAGCAGGTCGGGCACTCTCACGCATCCACGACGGCGATCTATATGGGAGTGTCGAACGAGTACCGCAACAATCTGCTGGAGGCGGCGTTGAAGAACCGGCTGGGCGACGTCTGGGACGTGACCGCGTGATCAAGAAGATGGGATACCACTGGCAGCTGCGTCAGCTGATGGCCGCACGCGGCATGTTCCAGACCACCGACCTGGTTCCCTTGCTTGCCGAACGCGGCATCCAGCTCTCGCGCGAACAGGTCTACCGCCTGGTCACCCAGGCCCCGCAGCGCATGAGCATGGACACCCTGGTGGCCCTCTGCGACATCCTCGACTGCACGCCCAACGACCTCATCAAGCCCGAAGTCGTCAACGTTCAGGTCCGCAAGACCGCGGGCGGTGACTCCGACGTCGCCCCGCCCGCGCAACCGCGCCGGACGGTCGTCCGCCGCCCGGGCACGTGAGTGCTCCAGTGAGCCGGCCCAGCCGGGCCAACACGCGAGTGCGTCGCCACCAGGCCGAACTGGCAAGCTGCAGAGCCGACTTGGTACGACACGTCCAGACCGTTGCCGGATCACAAATCACCTCCAGTGACGCTCAGCGCATCCTGGAGGCAGCCAACGCCTGGGAGCCTCGGCCCGCCCGAGCTCTGGCCGCCCACCTGGCCGAGCACCCTGACGCGCTCACCGCACCGATATCGCACAGCCCGGCAGCTCTTCCCAGGCTCCTGCTGGAACTGGCCGCGGCAGGGTTCGCCGTCACGAGGCTCGCCTGCGCACGCTGCGGACGCACCGACGACCCGTTGCCTCGCAACTCGCCCGTCGGGCGTCTCTGTAACTGGTGCGTCGAACGTGACCGCCTTCAGCAGTGCACCCGATGCGAACGTCAAACTCGCATCCATAGCCGTACGGCAGACGGCCCGGTTTGCCGCTCCTGCTTTCAGAAGGACCCCGTCAACCACCGTCAGTGCGACCGCTGCCAGCGACTTCGCCCCACCAGCCGGCGTCCGGACGGCACGAACCTCTGTTCCTCCTGCAGTCCTCGACCCAAACGCTCCTGCATCCACTGCGGCACCGTCGCCCGCGCCAGCACCATCACAGACGCTGGCCCGATCTGCCCCCGCTGCTACGAGCGGCCGACGCGCCCATGCGGCATCTGCGGACAGACCACGACCATCAAGATCCGCGCCACGGACACGAGCCCGGACATCTGCGAGCCGTGCTCGCGCCAGCGCATCGCGGTCTGTGAGGCGTGCGGCCATCAACGCCGAGGTGCTGTTCGCAGAGGCGGCACCTTCCTCTGTCACAGCTGCCAGCCACGGACGCCTCGGACTTGCGCTGACTGCGAGAAGTCCAAGCCTGTGACCGCGACCTACCCGGTCGGCGTCCTCTGCAGCACCTGCTACCACCACCGCCGGCGCAACCCCCGAACCTGCGTCGAATGCGGCAACACCCGCATAGCCGCGGGACGCACCTCGGAGGGCGGGGACCTCTGCGGCCCCTGCAGTGGACGCCCTGACCTGCATACGACCTGCAGACAATGTGACTACCCCGGAGACATCTATGCCAACGGCCGATGTACCCGCTGTGCTATCACCGATCGAGTCACCCAACTCCTCGCAGGAGCCGATGGCACGATCGCCCCACCGTTCCAACCCCTTGCCGATGCACTCACCCAAGCGGAGAAGCCCTGGTCGGTCATGAGCTGGCTGCGGACCAGCGCCGCGGCTGGACTCCTCGACGAACTCACCACGGAGCACACCGAGATCAGTCATGGGCTCCTCGATCGGCTGCCTCAGAGCACGGTCACCCGCAACGTCCGGCACCACCTCGTCATGACCGGAGCCCTTCCCGAACGCCACGAGACCTTCGCCCGGCTCGAACTGTGGGCAAGAGCCACCCTCGACGCCCTGCCCCCACACCAGTCCCGGATCGTCAGTCCCTTCGCAGAATGGCACGTCATCAGAGACGCACGCCGCCGAGCGGAACGCGGACGCTACACCCCAGGCGCCGCCACCGCAGACCGCGGCAACATCCGAGCCGCCATCCTCCTGCTGAACTGGCTCGACCAGCACCAGCTCACACTCCCGGACCTGCGCCAGGAGGACCTGGATCTGTGGCTTGCGCAGAACTCCACCCGACGAAATGCCGTCCACTCCTTCGTCCGCTGGCTCACGAAGCGAAGACTGACCCGGCCGCTCGAGGCGCAGCTCGTTCGTAAGGGGTTCCCTGCGAATTTCCAGACGGACGACGAGCATGAGCAACAGCTGCGGAGATGCCTTACCGACGAGGCTCTGCCCCGAGAACTCCGCATCGTGGGAGCCCTGATCCGTCTCTACGCGCTTCCCATCTCGCGCATCAAGGGGCTCACTACTTCCCAGTTCCACCAGAACGACGCGGGTGCCTTCCTCACCATCGATCGCCACCCCGTGCTGCTGCCGCCGACGCTGGCCCGGCTCATCAAAGCCCACATAGCCAGCCCGCAGGCCAGCTCGATGCTCAAGCCCCGTGCGTCTTCCGGGCCCGACTACCTTCTCCCTGGTCGACACGCAGGTCGGCCCCTGAGCGCCAGTTACCTCATCAAACGGCTGCGGAACCACGATCTGCCCACCCTTGCGGCACGCAACACGGCGATGATCACCGCCATCACCGAGCTGCCGCCGATCGTGGTCAGCGACCTGTTCGGGCTTTCGGCCTCCACGACCTTCCAGTGGGCCAAATTCGCCCAACAGAACTGGACCGACTACCTCGCGCTCCAGGAGTAGTGCAGCCATCACGTCCCTTGTGACCTTTAGCGGTAGTTGACCAGGTGTGTTCAAAGACATTTAGCCAGTTTGCTCAGAATTGGCCACCGCAGCTCGACGTCATTGCGGAGTTGCGCTGAAGCAGCCGCGGCGTTCCACCTCCTCTCGTGGGTAGCGTTGCCACGACTCAAGGAGGGGATGGCCATGGCTTCGAAGCAGAGCCGTTGGGGTGTGCTGGTGAAGCGGGATTTCCGCCTGCTTTGGATCGGCGAGACAACGAGTGGCCTGGGAAACGGCATCACCACGGTCGCTCTGCCTCTCGTGGCCGTCCTCGCATTGGGAGCAGACGCCCTGGATGTTGGCCTGCTCGCCGCGGCCGTATGGCTTCCCTGGCTGATCGTCGGGTTACCGGCTGGCGCCTGGGTCGACCGGCTATCCAGACGCCCCATCATGATCGTCTGCAATCTCGTGTCCGCGGCAATGTACGCGAGTGTGCCGGTCGCGGCCTGGCTCGACCAACTCACGCTCGCCCACCTCTATATCGCGGCACTGACATGTGGCACCTCGGCCGTGTTCTTCAACACCGCATCCCACGCATTCGTGCCCACCGTCCTCGGCGGCCAGGACCTCGCGGATGGAAACGCCAAGCTGCAAGTCAGCGAGGCTGCGACACGCGTGCTGGGGCGCAGTGTGGCTGGCTTCGTCGCCCAGGCCCTTGGTGCGGCGACGGGGCTGCTCATGGACGCTCTCACCTTCCTCGTCTCCACGGCCTGCCTGCTCAGGCTCAGAACGCATGAGGACAGGCCCGTACGCCAGGAGAAAGGGGCCAGCCTGATCCGAGAGATCGGCGTCGGCCTGCGCTTCCTCGCTCACGATCCCTACCTGCGCCCCATAGTGATCTATGGAGCCACCCTCAATCTCCTGCTCATGGGCTACCAGGCCGTGCAGGTCATCTTTCTCGTTCGGACGGTAGGCGTAGGCGCCAGCGCCGTGGGCGTGCTGGTGATGTGCGCAAGCCTTGGCGGGACACTGGGCGCCGTGATCGCAACGCGTCTGTGCCGTCGCTGGGGAACGGGACGGACGATGATGATCACGCAGGCGCTCGCCTGCCCGTTTGCGCTGCTGTTGCCACTCACCACGGCCGGCGCCGGCTTGTTGCTGTTCAGCGCAGGAGCCTTCGTGCTCGGCGTAGGCGTTGGAGTGGGCAACGTCGTCGTGGGCACCTTTCGCCAGAACTACTGTCCGCCAGATATTCTCGGCCGCGTCGCTTCCGCCTCCATGGCCACCAACCAGGGCACTATCGCCATCGGCTCTGCATTGGGCGGCCTTCTGGGCTCGGCCATTGGCATTCGTCCCACGATGTGGGTGATGACGGTACCCCTGGCCGCCTCCTGGCTGCTCCTTGCGTTGAGCCCCGCAGGCAAGGTGCGCGAACTGCCGCTCACCGTTGCTGCAGGCCGTCCTGGCCGGACAGGTGATACAGCTCCGCTGCCGGAGGTAGCCGGAGGATAGCCCGACGGCCGCTTCCCTCACTTGCCCGCGGAAGTCGGAGAGGATTTGAGAGTCGATCACGTCACCTCGCCCCCGAATACTGCAGGGTTGGAACACTGCCTCTTCCCCAGTCCGGCACGGCCTCGTAGCCGGGCCACGGTGCCACGGCCTGGGGCGGGATCCCGGTCTCCTCGTGCAGCTCCCGCAGCGCTGCTGCTGCCAGGGACTCGTCGACGGGCTCGGTGTGTCCGCCGGGGGCGAGGACCTTCCCGCTCGCCAGGTGCAGCACGTGCAGGACGCGGCCGAGCGGGTCGACGACGATCGCGCCGCAGGTGACGTGCCCGGTGAAGGTGGAGCGGCTGGCGATGTCGGCGGGCCGGTCTAGGGCCAATGCCGTTGCGTTACGGGTTTGCGGGTTGGGGTCGTTGAATGGTGATGGCCCGGGTGCCGGTTCGGGTGGGCTGGGGCCAGGTGTGGTGTCCGGCCCGTTTGAGCCGGTAGTTGGACATCTTGCGTTTGACGACGCGGGGCTGGCTGCGCAGGCGCCTGATCGGCAGGAGTCGTTCCAGCAGGTCGTGCTGGAGCAGGACGAGGGTTCTGACCAGGAGGTCAGGGGGAAAAGCTGCCCGGCGTGACGGTCACACTGCGCCGGGCGGAGCGCAGGGTCTCGGTGAAGGAGATCCGGTCGGGGTCCAGGCACCGGGTCGCGGCCGTTCTCACCATCAGCTCGCGCAGGGCTCGGTGGACCAGGAGGTGTGCCCAGATCTGCTGCAGGACGCCGTCGGGGGTCTTGCTGCTGAGGACGACGTGGGCTCCGCGTTGATGGGTCTTGATCTCGGCGAAGACGGTCTCCACTTCCCAGCGCTCCTGGTAGAGCGCGGCCAGCTGGCGGGCGGGATAGCGGCGGGCGTCGAGCAGGCTGGTCACCAGCCGGTAGCCCTCGGCGGCATGGCCGGTGCCGTCCAGCTGGTAGGCCATCACCCGCACGGTGACCGGGTCTGTGTGGGCGGGATCGGTGTGGGCGTGGATGCGGGAGAGCCAGGATCCGTCCCGCAACTGCCGGTCGACGGGCAGGATCCGGTTGGCGGGCACCCGCCACAGCAGCTGGGCGCCGGTGGCGGTGAAGGACCGCCACAACGGCACACCGAGGAACTCGCGGTCGGCCAGGACCAGTTGGCCAGGGCCGCACGAACGAGGCAGACGGCCCACCAGGGTCACTTCCCCGGTCCGGCAGCCGGCCAGCTCGGCGTCCAGTACAAGGTGTGTGCCGACCTCCACCAGGCAGGCCATCCGCACCTGGGGAAACGAGCTCTTGTCGCTGCCGCGGCTGTTTCCGGGGCGGGCGAAGGCCGCCTCATTGGCCGGGCTGTCGGCGACGTCCCAGCAGGTCCCGTCCACCGCCAGCAGCCGCAGCCCGTGCCAGAAGGAGCCCGGGGTGGCTTCGGTACCCATCGGTTTCGCGGTCGTCGTGAACAGCACCCGCAGCGGCTCCGGGCCCAGCCGCTGCCGGGCCCTGAACAGCGACGACTTCGCCGGGACATGCCAGGCGCCCAGCAGTCCCAGGCCCCGCAGCCCCTCGACCAGATGCCGCATCACTTCCAGGTACGGAGCCGGCGAGAACAACGCCAGCCCCAACACGAAATACACCACCAGCCGGGCCGGAAGCAGGCGCTTGCGTTGCTCCGCACGACCGCACGCAGCCACCACCCGATCCACCAGACCTGGCGGATACACCCAGGTCAGCAGACCTAAACCCGATAACTCAGAGACACTTGCAGCCACCCGAACCACCCCCGGGACACTGCACAGCAGCGTACGCCCGCAAGCTAACGCAACGGCATTGGGTCTAGGGCGTCCAGGAGGCCGCCGAGCTGCTCGCGCTCGTGAGGGTGGCGAGCGAGGTAGGTCTCGACGGTGGTGCGGATGTGGTCGTGCGACAACGGCATGGGGCTACCTCAGAGGTGCGTGGAGCGGGACGAGTCGAGGCGGGGTGGTCGTTCGTGTCAGCTCAGCCGCATCCCCTCCGGCGGGACTTCCTCGATGGCGGCGGCGCGAGCCGTGGGCAGGCGCCACCGCTTCCGGGCTGTCTCCGCGGCGAGCAGGGCTTGCCGCGCTCCGGGCGGGCCCCATCCCAGGAGAGCGGCTGTCTGGGCGGGGGTGGCGAGCAGGCGGGCGAAAGGGCGCCTGGTGGCGGGGTCGACGGTCGCAGGCCCGATGGCGGTGACCCGGGCGGCAAGGCGGAGCCGGGCGTTAGGCCCCACTCCGCCGTAGACTTCGCCGGTCTCGTCCAGCACCCAGCCCAGTCGTACCGGATCGGCCAGGGTGAGTTGGGCTTCCTCGGCGGCTTCGCGGTGCAGGGTGTCCTCGGGCGTCAGGTCGGTCGTCTCCACGGTGCCGCCGGGCAGCATCGGCAGCGCGCCACGGGGGCCGGGGTCGGCCACGAGGACGACCCGGCCGTCCGGGACGAAGCACCACGCCCAGGCTTGCTGCATGGGGAGCCGCTCGGGGACGGGGCCGCGGTTGAGAGGGCTGTCCCACAAAGGCCGGTAGCGGACGTGCACGTCGTGGCGGTCCAGCGCCGGGACGTCGAGGATGTGTCGGCCGTCGGCGAGTTGGGCGGTGGCCGTGTTCCCGAGCCGGGCACGGTAGGCGGCGAGCATGATCTGCCCGTCCACAGGGCGCAGCCGCTGTACCGCATCCCGGGTCTCCAGGAAGGTGAACTCGGACAGCTCCTCGCGCGGCAGGCGGATGGCCTCGACCTGGTCGGGGCAGAGGGTTCCCCCGTCGAAGACGAACCGGATCTCCCCGGGGAAGGGAGTGCCGGGCTGAATGTCGGGGTGGTGCGGGGAGAGGGAGTGGACGGCGAGCACGCCCGCCAGGGGCAGGTTTGCCAGGCCCAGTTCCTCGGTGATCTCGCGGCGGCAAGTGACGTCCGGATGTTCGCCGGGTTCGACGACGCCTCCGGGCAGCAGCCACGAGCCGTCCTCGCGGTAGGTGGGGTGCACCAGCAGGACCCGGCCGACCTCGTCGGTGATGATCGCGGCGGCGCCGACCCATACTGCGTGCCGGGATGCGGCGTGCTGTCCCGTGGACAGGGCGGCACGTGGTGTGACGTGATCCGAAGGGGAGACGGGAGAGGTCACGTAGCTCTGCCTTCCGAGACGGTGGACGGGCGAGTGCAGCGCGGGCGGGCGAGCGGTGATCAGGAGGCATCGACGTTCATCGGGCGCTGCAGCTCCCCGGGTTGGTGAGCAGGTCAGTGCTGCTGGGAACGATCGGCCAGTCCACGGTCATACGGGTGTGCTTCTTGGCGAACACGTGCGGTTCGTGGTCCGTGCCTGCCGGAGCACAGTCGGCTGTCGGACGGGCGGTGATGAGGGGGCAGCGGGCGCCGCGGTGGTTGCGCTGCCAGTGGCGTACCTGCTTGGCCATCTCCTGCGCGGCGACGTGTCCTTGGGCGCCATGGCCGTGGACGACGAACTCGTACAGGCCCTTGCCATCGTCTCCATCGCTGATGCGCTCAGTGGCCAGCCGGGCGAGGGAGGCCCCGCGGACGATGGCGGCGCCGGGCCAATGCCGGGGCGGCGGGTTCAGGACCCCGTTGTCGCCGTCGGAGTCGACCTCCAGGCGGCAGAAGCCGGGCAGGGCGCCGGCGAGGTAGAGGGTGAGGGCGTCGAAGGGTTCCTGGCCGCCGACGGTGACGTGGGTGCGTGTCACGGTCGGCTTGCTGGTGAGGGCTGAGGCGAGTTGATCAACGGGCAGCGGGGTGCCGTCTTCCCAAGACAGGTGGACTCCGGTGCCGGGGACGGTGCGACGGTTCGTCTGCCAGGCGCCGTCGCCCTGCATGGCGACGAAGCCGCAGACGATGAGCGGCTCGTCGCTGTGCAGCGTCCCCTCATCTTTGGAGAAGCCGATGGCCCAGTGGTAGCCGTGCAGACGCAGCGGTGCGATGAGACGGCCGCCCTCGGCCAGGGCGCCGATCCAGGGCAGATCCCAGGTGTCGACGGTGACCACGATGGCGTCGAATCCGCCGTCCGGAACCACACCGGCGGGCAGGTGCTCGGCGTCCGCAGTGACCACGCGGACGCGGTCGTACCCGGCCTCGGTGAGGAAGCGGGCGGCCCTCTCGGAGACGGCAGGGTCGATGTCGAGGGTGGTGACGTGCCCGGCCGGGCCGACGAGTTCGGCCATGAGGGCGGCGTTGTAGCCCCCGGAGCCAATCTCCAGGACACGGTGGCCAGGCCGAATGCGAGCGGCTTCGAGCATGTCGGCCTGTAGCCACGGTGCGGAAACGGAGCTGATCACCCGGCCGTCGGGCGCGTGGCGGGTGGGGATGATGTCGTTGGCGTACGCCGCTTCCACAGCGACGTCGGGAGCGAAGACGTGCCGGGGCACGGTGCGGAAGGCGCGCTCGACAGCGGCGGTGCGGATGTGGTTGTCGGCGCGGAGCTGCTCGACGAACTGGTGGCGAAGCTCGCTCACGCCGCTGACTTCCGTAGCCGGCGGAGTCGTCACGGCATTCCTTCCGGGGCTAGTTGGGGGTTCGGACGTGGAGCGGAGGGAGCATCGGGAGCGGCCCTGTGTCTCTGCCCGGCAGAACGGTGGCCTCGCACGGGCCGGGTGATCAGGGGGTGTCGCCGCTCATCCGGCGCTGCAGCTCCCACAGGGTCCGGAAGAGTCCTGGCTCCTGGGTGAGCTGGGCGTAGGTGCCCTCCTGGACGATCCGCCCTTCGTCCAGGACCACGATCCGGTCGGCGACGGCCACGTTGGTGAGGCGGTGCGTGATCAGCAGGATGGCGCGGTCCTTGGCCAGTTCGCGCAGGCCGGCGAAGATCCGGTGCTCTGCGCGGGCGTCGAGGGCGGCCGTGGGTTCATCCATCACCAGCAGCGCCGCCTGCCGGTGGAACGCGCGAGTGAGGACCAGGCGCTGCCACTGCCCGCCGGAGAGCTGCTGTCCGCCGAACCACTCGCTGGTCAGGAGGGTGTTCAGGCCGGAGCGGAGGCCCGGCAGGATCTCCGCGGCGCCGGACGCCTCGCAGGCGGCTAGCAGGGCCGCGTCGCTGGTGTCGCCCTGCCCGAACGTGATGTTGTCGCGCATCGTCAGCGGCAGGTACGTGAACTTCTGCGGGACCAGCGCGACGTGCTCCCACGACCCCCACGGGTGCAAGTCCGCGGTGGAGGCGTGGTCCCAGGCCACGTCGCCCTCGGTGGGCAGCAGCAGTCCGCACAGCAGGCGCGAGAGGGTTGTCTTGCCGGAGCCGTTCTCCCCGACGAGCGCCACGATCTCCCCGCGTCGCACGTGCAGGGAGACGTTGCTCAGGCTGTCCTTGGGGGCGCCGTCGTAGCGGTAGATGACGTCGCGGACCTCGAAGCGCTCCGGGGCCGTGGTCACGGGCGCGGTGCCGCGGGAGTCGGTCATGGCCTGGCCGTGGGCGTTGTCGAGGAAGTTCTGCCAGTCCTGTACGTACCAGCCGGTGCGCACCAGGCGGGCCCCGCCGTTGATGATGCCGCGCACTGAGCCGGTGGCGGTCTGGAGAGCGAATACGGCGCCGCCGCCGGCCGCCAGGCTCATCCGCCCGGAGGCCAGGAGCCACAGCAGCGCCGCCCACACCGCGGTCGAGGCGATCCCGCCGGCCACTGCTCCGGCCAGTCCCATCCAGGCACCGGTGTTCGCGGCTTGGCGTTCGGCGGCGTTGACCGAGGCGGCCAGCCGCCGGTACCGGCCGATCAGGAAAGGGCCGGCCAGGCAGGCGCGCATCTCCTCACTGGACTCCTGATAGGCCATGTGCCAGCGCAGCTTCCCCAGCATCCGGCGCCGCCCGGAGGTCTCCAGCCCGGCGAGGTAGATGAGGCGGGCGGAGCGGACGTAGGCGGCGGCAGGCAGGCGAGGAAGAGCAGGGGAAGGAGCAGAGGGTGCAGGACGGTCAGGACGGTGGCGCCTGCCGCGAGCGTGGCGGTGGCCGCGAGGACGTCCTGCGCTTCTTCGACGAGGTCGGGGGTGACCTGGGCGCCGCGGTCGGCGATGTCGTAAGCGTCGTTGTAGCCGGGCTTGTTGTTGGCGGCCAATTCCGCGCCGAGCGCGGCCTCGATCATCGTCAGCTCCGCTGCCCGGCCGAGCACCGGGCGCAGACGGCCGGTCAGCCAGACGACGGTGATGCCCAGCAGGGTGCGCAGGCCGGTGGCGGCGGCGATCACGGCCAGTTGCGGGGCGGCGTCCCACAGCCGCTCAGTGATGTCGCCCGAGGAGATCAGCGCGGTGATCGTGCCCGTGACGGCCAGGAGGCTGAGGGCAGCGAGGAGGCCGGTCCCGATCTGGCACACCAGCAGGCCGATGGTCGCGCCGCGGTCCACGCGCCAGGCCATCTGCACCGAGCGCCGCACGAGCGAGGGAAGGCGCCGCGCCATGGTGCGGGAGGTCAGCAGGGAGCCGGCCTGGAGCCTCGACTCGTCGCGGTAGAGGTATTCCTCCTCTCGAACACCGGCCTCCTGCGGTTCGTCGTCCGGCGCGGTCTTCTTGGGCGGTTGCGGCGGCTGGTCCTGCGTAATGGCCGAGCATCGTTCCCCCTAGGACGGTCGCTGCGGCAGAGTCGTGAGGTCTAACGACACGGCTGCGATATCGAACACACGTCATTCGGTCGTGCTGGGGAGCCCGCTATTTCCTGCGTCAGGAACCCCGCGGGCGCGGGATCCCTGGTCTGGCTTGGAGCGGCTGCGGGCAGGAAATGGCCGAAACGCCGACACCGCCAAACAGCGTGGGCAGCACGGGGGCATCCCGGGGCGTCCCCTCTTAGCTGGGATCTGGTTCGGCCTGCAGCAGCCTTTCCAGTTCTGTCTCGGCGTGGCCGACCGCGCCCGTCAGAGCCTCATGGTGGTGGGCGGACAGGACGCCGGATCCCAGTCCGGCCGCGGCGATCACCGCGTTGAGCGCGTCTGTCGCCCCGTCGTCCAGGGCGGACGCGGCGACGGGGTGGTGCAGTGCGTCTCGTGCGGCGTAGGCGTCGAGTCGGGCGACGCTGATGAGGGAGTCGAGTATGGGGGCGGCATGTCGTCCGGTGCGGTCCAGTTCCAGGGCTGACAGGCCCGTCCGGGTCTGGAAGGCGGCAGTCGGCGGATCGGGGTGGGCAAGGAGCTGGACGGCCTCATCAAGGGTGCGGTCGAGGTCGGGTTCAGGGACGGGGGTGTCTACGGGCCGGCAGTGGGCGTGCAGGAGGAGGGCGATGGCTCCCTCCCAAGGCTCCGTGGGCTGGGTGGTGTCGATCAGGTCGCGGGCCTGTTGGTCCAGACCCTGTTCCATCAGGGCCATGATCTTGATCTGGCGGCCGTCGAGGAGCCGGTTGCCGATGCCGCGGTGCTGGGTCATGGCGTCGGCGGCCTCGGCCCACCGGCCGATGCAGGCGAGGGCGCGGGCGCCGTCCACGAGGAGGGTGACGTACAGCTCCTGGCACACCGCGCGGTGATCCTCGTCCGTGCCGGTCAGGGTCGAGAGGTCGACGGTGTGGCCATCGATCTCGGTCTTCTCCCGCTGCCGCGCGGCGCGGTTGAGGCGGACCAGCAGGTCGTAGGCGGCCTCGCCCTGGCCGTCCCGGGTCAGCAGCCGGGAGAGGTTGACCAGCGGCATCAGCGACATGACTGCGATCGGTCCGCTCAGGCGTCCGGCGTCGGCGAAGACCTGGTGCTGGCGCCGGCACAGGTCGGCGGCCAGGTTGGGCAGGCCGACGTCGGAGGCGATGAGCGCGGCGTAGTTGAGGACCCCGCAGGCGCGGGCCACCAGGTCGTGGTGGCTCGCACCTGCGGGCGCGACGGTCAGCCCGGTGAGGTGGTTGATGCGCTCCTCCAAGGGGAGCGCGGGCGCCTTGGTGCGGCGGACCAGGGGGATGCGGCTGGCTATCGCGGGGATCATCGGCTCAGCCCTTGCGCGCCCAGTCGATGACGAGTCGGCTGTAGGGCTTGTCGACGAGGAAGCGGGCGTCGTCCGCCGTCAGCCGGTCACGCGAGTCCGCGACGGCCATCCGGAAGCCCGGCTCGGGGGCGTCGTTGCCGCCGGTCGCGTCCCAGGCGCGGATCTCGCTCACGACGCGCTCGGCGAGATCGGCGCTGCCCTCGCCGTGGCCGATCACGCCGACTTCCCAGTACCGGCCCTGCTCGTCCTCGCCCTCCCGGATGGTCAGGTATGCCAGCGACCCGCCGTCGAGGGCGGCCATGGAGCCCCACCCGAAGTGCGGGGTGAACCCGGGGCGCTGGCCCGGCAGCCGGGACAGGCCGTTGGGCAGCACGCAGGCCAGGTACAGGTACAGCCACTCCCAGGCTGAGCCCTGCCGGAACTTCACCCCGGTGTAGAGCTTGGTCTGCTGCTGGTCGAGGACGGAGCGCAGCGCGTCGCGGTCGACGTCCTGCTCGCTGAACGTCTCCAGGCGCACGTTGCCCTCGCCTGCCATCGGTACGAGGGTGTACACGTCGTCGCAGACGCCCTTGCGCAGCGGGATGAAGGTGGCCATCTCGCAGGAGACGGTCTTCCACGTGTCGCCGTCGCGTTCGAAGGCGAAGGATCGGGAGATGCTGCCGCGGATGCGCATCGGCAGGACCAGGCGTCCGCCGGGGGCGAGCTGGTCGAGGATCTTCACGGGTACGTCGCCGGCGCCGACGGTGAAGATGATCCGGTCGTAGGGGGCGTGCTCGGGCAGCCCGGCCGCGCCGTCGGCCATCACCGCGGTGGCGTTGTCGACGCCGGCCTCGGCGAGGTGCTTGCTCGCGCCGGAGACGAGGTCCTGGTCGACGTCGAGGGTCCACACTTGCCCGCCGGGGGAGACGATCTTGCCGAGAAGGGCGGCGTTGTAGCCGGTGGCGGCTCCAGCCTCCAGGACCTTGTGACCGGGCTGGGCGCCGAGCTGTTCGAGCTGGGTGGCGACGATGGACGGCGCGGAGATGCAGGAGATCATCTCCCCGTGCTCGTCGTGCTTGATCGGGACGGCGTCCTCCTTGTACGCGCTATCCAGGTCGACGCCGGGCAGGAAGGCGTGCCGGTCGGTGGTGCGGAAGGCGTCGATGGCCGCCTTGCTGCGCAGGTGGCCGCTGTCGACGAGCCGCTGGGCGAGGGCTTCGCGCAGCTGGTTGGGGTCGGTTACGGATGTCACGGAGGTCTCCATTCGAGGGAGGCTAGGGTCCGCTGAGGCGGACTTGGGGGTAGACACGTCAGCTCCTTCTCCGGTGGAGAAGGCGACGCGACGGCCGAGCCATGCGGTGGCGGCCTGCGCGTCGGCAGGCACGCCCGCACGGTTGAACGCGAAGATCGCGTGATGGGCGATGACGGCCCGGATTCCGCGTATCAGTCGGCCGTCTGCGGCGAGCCGGCGCAGGCGGCGGCCAGCGTCCTCGAACTCGGCGACGCGCTCGACCCAGCCCGCTTCCGCGTCTGGGCGCAGGGCCGCGTCCGCGTTCATCAGCCGCCGCATCGCGGAGACGGCTCTGTCCAGTGCGGGCCCCTGGGGCGGGGTGACGGTGGGCCGCAGGGCGGCCCACCGGGCCCATACGTCTCCGGCTTCGAAGGGGTCCAGTCCCGCCGCGCGGATCATGGCGGACAGCAGCATCACGCTGCGCTCGCGGGCGCCGGGGGTGCCGGTCTCGGCGAGCGCGGCCGGGCTGTCGGCGCAGAACACGTCGTGCGCGACCTCCATGCCCTCGGGGCCGCCAAAGGCGTGCGTCTCCGGCTCGTAGATCCCGCCCACCCAGCCGCTGATCACGTGGTCGGCGACGAGCTGGTCCAGCAAGTCGGCGACGGGCTGTTCGGTACGCAGGCGCACGCCGGCGTCCTTGCGCAGGAAGTGGAAGCGGCGCCCGGCCAGCGCGGTCGCCAGAGCCCGGGCGGCGTCCGCGTGCGGGTCGGGAAAGGCCACGGAGGCGTGCCACCAGGACGTGTCCGGGGGGACGGGCAGGTTCTCTTCGTCGAGGGTCATGAGGGGGGAACTCCTTGCGAGACGGCGGGGTGGGATCAGGTGAGCAGGAGGACGCGGGTCCAACCGGTGTCGTCGGTGGCCTTCAGGGCAAGTTGGGCCCCGGCGCGGCCTTCCATGAATCCGGGTTTGGGCAGGTGCTCCCAGTCGGCGGCCAGCCGTCGGTGCAGGTCTTGGATGATCGGGGTGAAGCGTTCGGGGCTGGTGCTGTCGGCGGCGACCGCGCGGGTGAGAGTCAGCAGCCCGGCCCAGCCGTGGCAGAGCGACGAGTCGGTGATCCGGGCGAGCCGCAGCGGGTCGGTCAGGATCGCCTCGATGGTGTCCTCGGCCGCTTGGCGCCGTACAGGGTCGCCGAGGGCAAGCGCGGCGAGCTGCTGGGCGCGGGCGATGCCGGGCTGGCCGTAGCACCAGGACTGGCGGGCCGGCTCCGCTGCGGGCGGCTGGTCGGCGTCCATGTGGGCTGCGGTGGACCAGTAGTGGTCGCCGTGCCGGTCGAGCCAGGTCGCGAACGTGCCGACGGCCTCCTCCTGGCCGGGGACGCTGACTCCGGCGCGCAGGGCGAGGGAGAGCACGGCCAGGGGCCCCGCGATGCCGTGGGCCATGCCGTTGTTGCCGTGTCCGCCTGCCATGTCCTTCCCGTCGGGGCCGACCGGCGACCACCAGCCGGGCAGGATCCTGCCGTCACTGCGGGCGGGGTGTGCGAGCGCGACGAGGCAAGCGAGCACGTTGGGCAGCCGGGGCGCGATCGGGCGGCGGGACAGCAGCAGTGCGGCGAGCCCGGTCATGCCGCGGATGAGGTCCCATTCGGCGAGGTGGGGCAGCATGCCGGCCTCCTGCCGGCGGTGGGCGGCGGCGAGCCGGGCGTCCACGACGCGGTCGACGGCCGCGCGGACGTCGTTTGCGGCCCCGTGGGCGCGGTCCAGGACGAACTCCAGGGCGGGTGCGCCGTGGAAGAGGCTGGCGTTGCTGCCGGTGCTGACGCCCCGGACGGTGGCCTGGGCGAGGTGGCGGCGGGCGGTGGACAGGTCACGGCGCTCGATGTCGAGCAGCGCCATCCCTAGGGCGCCCTCGGACAGGTCCTGCGTTCGGGGCACGGTCGTCGTGGTCATGAGCACCTGGCCAGGGGGACGACGATGCTGTGGGCCCGGCCGCCGATCCACCCGTCGGCGTCCGGCGGGGGCGCGTCGTGCAGGGTGGCGATGCCGAAAGGGCTGGCGTCCAGGTGCGCGCGCAGGAGGTCCAGGTCGACGTCGCGGGTGAGGTCGAGGGGCAGCTGCTGGTCGTCCTCGGCGAGCAGGACCCGATCCGGCACGCGGAACCGGGCACGCCAGGCATGGAGTTGGTCCGCCCACTGCTGGAGTGGGACGGTGCGGGCAGGCAGCGTACGGCTGCGGATCTTCCACCGGGCGGTGGTGAGGATGGTGCGACGGTAGGTGAGGGCCGGGGTGAAGGGCAGGGTCCAGGCGGCGCCCCAGTCGAACCAAGTCACCTGCGGGGACGAGGCCCGGCTGATCTCGCCGAGGAAGCGGGCCATCGGCGGGGTGTAGTTGTTCCACAGGAAGTTGATGGCGGTGGGGGCCAGCAGCTCCAGCGGCTTGCCCGTCGCGGACTCCACCAGCTGGGGGCGGCCGTCCGCGACGGTGACCGCCAGGTCGCGGGGGAAGAGTACGTGCGGTTCGGGACGGCGGAATTCGCCGACGCTGACGATCCGGGGCAGGGCCTGTGGTGCGCGGGTGAGCAGGTCGGCCGACACCCGCCCGGCGTGGAAGGAGAGCTGCGCGAGTTCCGCCTCCGGATCGACGGTGGGCAGGTTCGCGTACGCCGTCTCGGTGCCGGGCAGGAGGTGCCAGAACCGACCGGTCATGGATCCGGCTGAGCGGGAGACGGTCAGAACGTGCAGCCGGAAGTCGCCTCGGTCCAGGGCCGGAAGAGAGGAGGCGTGGACCTGTGCGGCCAGTTCGAGGTGGGGTGCCAGGGCTTGGGGCTTGTCGCCGGCCGCTGCTTCCAGCTCCCCGATCATCGCCCCCGTCAGCGCGACGGTGCGGCTGCCTTCGGCGGCTGCGGTGCCGGCCAGCTCCAGCAGCAGGCGGTCGCGCCGGGACATTGGCCGGGGCGGTTCGCTCGCCGTGACGAACCCTGCCGGGAAGCCCACGCCACGGTCGGGGTCAGTCACCGCTTCCACTGGCACCGCGGTGTTCTCGCCGTAGCGCTCGGAGAACTGCTCGATCCACCGGCGCCAGGTCGGTGTCCCGTTCGGATGGGTGACCAGGCGGGCCAGGACGGTGGCCGCGGTCTCCGATTCGGTCAGCACTTGCTTGGGTAGCCGCACGTCGGCGTCCAGCCGCAGGTCGCACGCTGTCCGCATGCCAACTGCCTGGGTGTGCGTTGCAGGCGGTAAGACGTCGGTGGGGTTGGCGATGGTGGCGGGAGCGCGCAGGGAGGAGCGCAGCAGCCGCACCCGCAGCAGTTCACCCAGTAGCCGGTCGCGCGCCGTGTCGCTCACGGCGGGGAACTCCGCGGCCAGTTTGTCGGACAACTGGCGGTACGTGATCGGCGATCGCGCGAGGTCGAGTACGAGACGCAGCGCGGGGCTGAGGGCGAGGCGGAACTCGGCATCGCCCTCGGACGGTACGTGGATGTGCTGGTCGCGCTGTCGGATCAGGGTGTTGACGCAGACCTCGGCGTCGGCCATGCGCGCAGCGTCGCTCTCCCAGGCACTGAGTATCTCTTCGAGCCCCACCGGGTCGGGGCGGGTGACCGCCTGGTGCTTCTCACCGAAGCGCATGGACGTGGCCTGGGCGAAGCCGAGCGGGGCGACGCCGGCGAACAGGCCGTAGGGGGTGGAGCGGCGGGCGTAGCGGATCGCGTAGCGGGCGGTGGCCAGCGCCGCCCGGCGCATCCGGCGCACCTTCGGTGTGCGACCGTCGATGATGGCCTGCACCTGGTCCGCCAGGTGAGGGCTCGCCTGCGACACGGTCCGGCGGAAGTCGGTGTCGGACCACACCGTGCTCAGCCACACGCGCCACTCCTCCACGGGCGCCGTCGTCGCCGGCCAGGGCGGCAGGGCGGGCTCGGTCGTGTGCACCGCGGCGCGCAGCATGGCCTGCCCCGCGCCCTCGTACAGGCTGGACCGGTGCCGTGTCATCAGCGCTCTCCTCATCTTCTGCGTGGCGTGGCGGGGCGGGGCGGGGCGGGCCGGACGGGGAGAGCCCCGTCCGGCCCGCGTTGCCGGGGTGTCCCGGCTTACGAGGTGGTGCAGGCGCTGGGGCAGGAGCTGCCGCAGGTGTCGCCCGTGCTGCACATCAGGACCGTCTCGGTCGTCGGCGTGCCCTCGATGAAGGTGATGTCGAGTCCGAACGGGTCGGTCTCATCGGTGGTTGCCAGGTCCGACTGCACGGGGGCGGTCGGCCTCTCCGTCTGCACGGCGGTCATGCTTGCCTCCTAGTGGCGATGGGTGGTGCGGGATCCCGGGACCCGGTCGGGGCCCGGAGCTTGGTGGCAGGCGAAGGCGTCGCCTGGTCCAGGACGTCTGGGAGTCGATGGGCCCCGTGCCGTCAGGCTGCTACGGGCTGCGCTTCCTGGTGGGCCTTCGCGGCCTGGTTCAGGACCTTGGTAAAGTGCTCGGCGCGTTCGTCGCCCTCGGCCTCCTGGGCGCGGAGGTCTCCGAAACGGGCCCAGTAGCGCCGGCAGACGTCGCTGTTCATGAGCATGGAGGCGTAGAAGGGCAGCTGTCCGTCGCGGACGAAGCCCAGGCGGTCGCGCAGGCTGAGGGTGCAGATCTGCTGGTTGGCATGGAGCAGCTGCATGTACTCCTCGACGTCCATGTCCTCGGGGGCCCAGAGCTTGGCGAGGTCGGTGTTGGTGGACATCTGCGCCAGCCAGTCGAGCTGGTTGCGGGCGACGACCGCCTCGTTGCGCTCGGCCTGGTGCCGCGCGTCCTGCCTGAGCCGGGCGGCTCCGACCACGGCGGTGGTGACGGAGACGGCAGCACCGGCAGCGAGGACGGCGGTGGTGAGCTTCATCTGTCAACGATCCTTTCGCAGAGCGGAGTTGCGGCCGGGAGGCCGACTGGTGGAGAACCTGGGGTTCCGCTGCTTCACGCGGCCCCCGCGAGGACGACGGTCGGGGCTTCATCGGCAGAGCTATGCGCGGTGTACCGGCGGCGCACCGCCTTCAGAGCGACAGCGATCGGCGGCAGACCCACGGTGGCCCTGCGTGCGTCGACTGACTCCGGCGCGCGCAGCGGGCACAGCTCGATGCCGTCGGCGCACAGCAGGAGCTGGGTGCCGTACTCCTGGTCCCGCCCGCTGGTGATGAGGGCTCGGTCGTGCAGGTGCGCCCAGTGCTGGACCAGCGCGTCGCCGGCCTGGACCGCACGTCCCAGCAGGGTGGTGGCGGCGCGCTGGAAGTCGGGTTCGTCATCGCTGTGCAGGGCGATGCTCCAAGCGGCGCGGGCCGCGTCGGTGCCGACGAGGCGGTGGCCGGGCCAGTCGTGGTCGGCCAGGATGCGACGCAGCACCTTGGTGTTGACGTGGTCGGTGTGCCGGCCCTGTCCGAGTTGGACGGCGTCGAGCTGGTCGCGCACGCGCTTGGCCCGGTGCGCGGCCGATTCCGTGGCGCGGGCGATCAGCTCGCGGGCGAGGTCGGGCCGCTGCGGTTCGTCAGTTGTCACGCGTTGCTCCGATCATCCGGGGCCGGCTGAGGCGCGTGGACCTGGCAGCTGATCAGCGCGCGGAGCCCGGGGCGGTGCTCGGCGGGGAGTTCGAGGCGGGCGACTCGATCGCCGTCGCGTCCCGGGCCGGATCCGCACACGTCCCAGCCGTTGTCGGTGAGCCGACGCAGGAGGGCAGCGAGGGGTTCGGCTTCGAGAGTGTGGCGGGCCAGCGTCTCGGCCCGTACGACTTGGAGGTCGAGTCGGGCGGCGAAGTCGGACGCCCACAGGGTGATCAGGCGGGTGATGTCATCGGACTGGCCGGGCAGGGTGTGGACGCTTTGGAGGAAGAGGCACGGACCCTGGCCCCATCCGAGGTTTTCGGGGTCACGCTCGGGGATCATGCAGGCCAGCAGCTTTCCGTCCTCGTACAGTCCGGCGGACATGGTCTGCGCCTCGCGGAAGAGTGCCGGGATGTCGGCGCGGGCGGGTACGGGCAGGCCGTGCATTGTGAGCCAACGCTGGCGGTCCTGGACGAGGGCCGCAGCTTCCTCGCGCTCGGCCGCCGTGCGCAGCATGCGCATCTCGTAGATGGCGGCCGGCGGCGTCTGCGTGAAGGGGACGGGGGCGGAGCGGTCCTCGCTGGCCGTCGAGGTCGTAGGTCGGGTCACTGGCTTGCCCCGTTTCGCGTCGCGTGGGCGGCCTGCTCGGCCGGCAGCAGCTGCCAGCTGTGCGCCAGGACCACCAGTTCGGCGGTGTCCTGTGCGCCCGTGTCGGCGAGGAGCTGGTCGAGCGCGGCGCGCTGGTCGGCCGGGGCGAGCTTGGCGGCGACGGCGATGTCGCGCGTATCGCTGTGCTCAGCGACGGTTCGCAACAGCAGCAGCTGCTCGGGGCTGAGCTTCGGAGCTGGCCTGTCCGCCGTGGGAGAGGCCACCTGCTGGGTGGTGAACAGGCGGTGCACGATGACGGGGGGCTTGCAGCGGGGCGGGCAGTGGAGGCTCGCGCGGATGTCGCGGATGTACTGGCGGACGGTGACCGCCGAGAGCCCTGTCTTCGCGGCGATCTCTTGGGATGCACAGCCGTTCGCGAGGTGTTGGGCGACGCGCTGCAGCGTCGGCGTCAGAGGGGTGATCGGTGCGCTGGTCGTCACGGGCGGGGTCACGGTGTCTCCTTCTCGGCTGGAACGGACGGTCACCGGGGTGGGTGCCGCCGGTCCCCGCGGGGGACGGGGCCCGGCAGCACTGGCCCGTGCGCGGCGGTCGGGATTCACGGGGTGCCGCGTACGGGGGCTCATGCGGCGGTCGGGTCGGGGCGTGCCCAGGCGGCTTCGGCGGCGAGGCGTTCGGACCACTGGATGTGGTCCTCGTCGAAAGCGGCGTCGGCCAGGCGTATGCGCTGGACCTCGCCGGTTCCGGCGGGCGGGTAGGTGTGCTGGATGTCGCGCCACAAGCGCTGGAGAACGTAGTCGCGGTCGAAGGCGTGGGCGCCGTGCAGTTCCATGGCGTCCTGGGCCGACTGCGCGGCCCACTGGTGGCCGAGGTACTTGGCGTTGATCAGGTCGGCGTCGCAGGGCAGGCCCTGGTCGAGAAGGTGCACGGACTGGTAGGCGAGTATCCGGCCGGCGCGCAGGCGGGCCTCCATGCCACCGATGCGGTCCCGCAGTACGGGCAGGTCGGACAGGCTGGCCCGATAGCGAGGACGGGTCTTCAGACGAGCAGTAGTGGCGGCCACGACCGCTTCGTGAATGCCGAGGCTCACGGCGGCCAGGTTGGGACGGCCGTACAGAATGCTGCTGCTCTGGGCCACGCTCAGCCCCTGGCCGATCTCTCCGACCACGTTGTCCTCGGGAACACGGACGTGATCGAGGTCGAGTCGGCCGGCGGAGAAGCCGTGCAGACCAAGGCCGGGGCGGTGCTCGGGGACCGAGAGCCCGCGGCGGCTTGATTCGACCATGAACGCGGTCAGCGCCTGGGAGGTGCTCACGCCCGCCTCGGCGGTGCGGGCGACGACGAGGTGGGCACCGGCGAGGTGACTATTGCCGATATGGACCTTGCTGCCGGTGATCACCCACTCGCTGCCGGCGCGTTCGGCTGTGGTTTCGATGCCACCGATGTGCCCGCCGGCATGTGGTTCGGTCACGGCGATCGATAGCAGCAGGGAACCGTCCGCGACACGGGGCAGCCAGCGGCCCTTCTGCTCGTAGGTGGCGAAGTGCAGCAGGGCGCCGACGGGGATCAGGGTGGCCTGCAGGATGGCTGCGGCAGCCGCCGAGATCCGCGCGATGCGGTGGACCAGGATGGTCTTGGCCACATGTCCGGCACCCAGCCCGCCGAAGGAGGCCGGGATGGTGACGGCGAACCAGCCCCGTGCGGCCATCAGGTCGGCGACCTTGCGCTCCACCCTGCCCGGAGCGGCCTCCATACGCGCGACGCGCGACGCGATGTGCTCGGCCGCGAAGGCGTCCGCCTCGTCCCACAGCACTTCGTGGCGGGCGGTGAGGTAGGGGCGCAGCGCCGGTGGCGGTGTAGTGGGTGTGGCGGACATGGTCTCCCTCTCCCTGGGCGAAGGTCGCAACGTGGAGCGGCCGGGGATCGACTACGGCTCCCGGGTGGGGGTGGTGGAACGGCCTAGCGGACGGGGGCGCGGACCATGTGGTCCATCACCTGGGCACCGGCGTTGATGACGATGTCCCTGAGCCGTCGGGCCTCGCTCAGGGGGCGCTTCTCGGGGTCGATGACGCACACCGTGCCCAGCACGGTGCCGCTGTCATGGACGAGCGGGGCGCCGAAGTAGGAGCGGATCCCGACGGCGTCGGCCACGTGGTTGCCGCTGAAGCGCGGACTGGCGTGCACGTCGTGCAGCGGGAGAGCCTTCTTGCGGGCCATGACGTCCGGGCACCAGCCGTGGTCGCGACTCATGGTGCGGCCGACGATGAAGTACCCGCTGTCCGCTGGCGGCTGGTGCAGCCCGACGAAGGTCTGCTCCTCCAGGAAGAGATTGACGAACCCGTACAGGAACCCGGCCTTGGCGGCCATGTCGCGGGCCAGGTCGTCGAAGTCCTCGCTCGCCACGGTAGGCACGCTCAGGCGGTTGAGCAGCTCGTACCGCTGCGCCAGCTCCGGTGCCTGCTGGGTCTGCGGCCCGGTGACGGCGGTGGCGGGCGGGGTGATCAGCCCGCGGTCGGCGTCCCGCGTGCCGCGTCGCGGCAGGGACAGTGCGGGTGGGGCGGTCGGCGATGCGAGGTAGGGGTTGGGGTGATGTGACATCAGGCGTCCTGGAGGGTGGTAGTGGGCGTGTGGTGAACGCGACTCACGGAGGCGTTCTTCACGGCGTGGCCGACGAGGTTCAGCAGGACGCCGGCGACGTGGTTCGGGTCGCGGGCGTCACAGGTGATCACCGGTACGGAGGCAGGGAGTTCGAGGGCGGTGCGGACCTGCTCGGGCTGGTAACAGTGCGCTCCGTCGAACTGGTTGACGGCGACGACGAAGGGCAGGCCGATGTCTTCGAAGAAGCTGATGGGGGTGAAGCTGCTCTCCAGACGGCGGGTGTCGACCAGGACGACTGCCCCGACGGCGCCGCGGGAGAGGTCGTACCAGAGGTCGACGAACCGGTCCTGACCGGGCGTGCCGAACAGGAACAGTTCCAGGGGTACGGGCGCGTCGGGCAGGCTGAGGCGGCCGAAGTCGAAGGCGACCGTGGTGGTCTGCTTCGCCTCGATGCCCGCCAGGCTGTCCACGTCTGCGCTCGCCTCGGTCAGGTACTCCTCCGTGCTCAGCGGCGCGATCTCGCTGACGGCGCCTACGGCGGTGGTCTTGCCCGCGCCGAAGCCCCCGGCGATCACGACCTTCAGCACGGTCGGCGCGGCGCCGGCGCGCGGGTGCGGCGAAGTACGCAGCACCGCGGCCGGGTCATCCGGCCTGGGGGTAGGCGATGGCATCAGGCCACTTCCTCTTCAAGCCCGCTGAAAGGGCTGCCAGCAGTTGGGTAGACGGACCGGATTCCGCGCCCGTATCGGCATAGGGGTGGGTGAGGGGGACGACCAAGGCGTCGGCGTCCAGGAGGTCCGAGACGAGGATCTTGACGGCGGTGACGGGCCGGCCAAGTCGTCCTGCCAGTTCGACCACCGATCGTCGGCGCTCCCGGCACAGGGCGAGGATCTCCTCGCATTCCTCGGCCTGTGCCGGGCCGGGCCTTCCTGGTCCTGCTTCCAGCACGGTTTCCAGACCGAGCAGGTGCCGCGGCCTGGTCCGCCCGCGCGTCAGGGTGTAGGTCCGCACGAACATCGACTCCTCAGTCGCGCGGCCGTGTGTGCTCACCGGACCTCTCCGCCCCTGCCGACGCGGACCGGGATCACCATGTAGGGGGCGAACTTCTGGACGAGGCGCCCCATCTCGAATCCGACGGTGCCCGCATCGGCGTCCGTGGTTGCGATGACGGCAAGAATCGTGTCCACCTCACCGCGTTCGTTGCCGGGGTGGTTGTCGAAGGCCGCGCTGCGCCCGGCGCTCTGAACGAAGAAGAGGCAGTCGTCGCGCTCGATGATGACCTGCCGGGCCGGCCTCTTCTTGTGGCTGGGGCCGGTGATGTTCGCCGCGAGGGAGGCAACTCCGCTGAGGGCGGCCGACAGTTCGTCCGCCCAGTCCTTGTCGACGTCGCTGTCCAGCAGCCGCAGTCCGTCGCGCGACAGCAGGACGGCGTGCGTGACGCCCGGGACGTCGGAGGCGAACTGACGCAACAGCCAGGCCATGTTGTCCCGCTGTCCGCTTGCAGTTGTCTCGGTTACGGGCGCGTCGCCCGTCACGTTGTCCATCGCGGGGTGGGTGCTCATAGGGATCGCTCCAGAAGGGGGAAGGGCGCCCGTGGATGTAACGGGCCACCGGGAACGTCGAGGGACGGGGGCTCAGGGCGCGGGCTGCTCTGTCGAAGCGGCGGAAGAACCGGCTCTCCCGCCGGCCTGGATGCCGTTGCGGAAGGCGGCTGCGAGCCCTGGCGTCGCCCCGGTCACGGGGGCTTGCTCCCGCTCGCGCGATGGACGGAACGAGCCAGCCTGACGTCTACGCGTGGGAAGAGCGGGCGCATCAGCAGAGTGACCTGCCTCTACGGCTCCTGGTGCCCCCACATTGCCGGGGTGTGTGACCTGGCCTGCCGTCGGGACGGCTGGAGCCGCGGCGACCTGCTGCGGCGGAGCGGATGGGCGGGCTTCCTGGTGCCGCGCGGTCGCATCGTCGACAGAGGGAATCGCTACCAGGAGCCGTGCCGGGATGACGACGAGGGCGGTGGTCCCTCCTGTTACGTTCTCCTGAAGGAGAACAGACAGCCCGTGCGACTGGGCGATCTTCGCGGCGACCAGCAATCCGAGTTGGCCAGCCCGGACTTGGCCGCTGACGTCGACTTCGTCGGGGGCTTTGAGCAGGTGATTCATCTGCGCCCGCGTCTGCGGATGCATGGGGATAGCCCGGTCCTCGACTTCGACCGCCAGCCCGTTCGCCACGCGCTGCGCACGCACCATCACCTTCGTCGCGGGATCGGAGCACTCGCAGGCGTTCTCGATCAGCTCGGCCAGCAGGTGCGTCAGGTCCGGGCCCACATGGCCGGGAAGACCTAGCTCGGCGCCCACGGACCCGGCGGCGACGGACACACGTGGATACTGCACGACCTCGGAGACGGCGCCGCGCAGTGCCGTCGCGACGGGAACGGGCCGGCGCACGCTACGCAGGGACTGGCCACCCAGCACCGCAGTGCTCTCGACCTGGCGACGCATCCGCGTCACGAGGTGATCGATCTCGAAGATCTTGGCCAGTAGCTCCGGGTCGTCGGTCAGCATCTCCAGCTCGCTCAGTGCCTGAAGCGCCTTGCCGACCAGTGCGTGCTCGCGCATGGCCAGACGGCGCAGCACTCCCAGGAGGACGACGGACTGGGACTCGTCGTGCACCCGTATCAGCGACGCGATGGCCTGCACCTGGAGGGCACTCAACGCCGTGTTGATCTCGGCGTTCGGAATGGCCGACGTTGGCGCCTGCAGGTCCGGCAGCGGCGGGCGTCCCCCGCGGCACAGCTCATCCGCCGACCACTGCACCGACTTCTCGACGGCCGCCGCTGCCCCCGCAACCGCTGCCAGTGCCGCTGCCCAGTCCTCCTCCGCGGTCGCCTGCACGGCCCCTGCCGCCGCACGCGCTCCGCGAGCCGCCGCCGTGGCGACCCCGGCCAGTCCGCAGACCAGGCAGGCCAGGAGCCACCCGGGGCCTACGGCGGACACCGACCAGAGGGGGAAGGCAGCACCCAGCAGCGCGGCTAGCAGCACCAGGGGCAATGCCACGGCGCGGCGGACACGGTGCAGCGTGAACGCGTCGATCGGAGGCCGCCGTCTACGGTGGCCGGTAGCGGCCGGCCGTGCCGGGAAGGCGCTGTCAGGCATGGGAATCCTCGTCAGGTGGGGGTGACTAAGCGTGTTGCGGCGTCAGGTCTGCGCAGATCTGGCGTGTGCTGCGTGGGGCTGAACGGGGCGTCGGAACCGCGACCGCGCCGCGGTCGTGTGAGGACTGCGTCGACAGGAGCTGAAGGAGCCGGGCGCTCTGGATCAGGCCCATGTGGCTGAACGCCTGCGGAAAGTTGCCGAGCTGGCGCCGTTGGACGGGGTCGTACTCCTCGGCAAGGAGCCCGAGGTCGTTGCGCAGAGCGAGGAGGCGTTCGAACTGGGCGTGGGCCTCGTTGAGGCGGCCGACCAGAGCCAGGGCATCGACGAGCCAGAAGGAGCAGAGGACGAAGGTGCCCTCATCGCCCTTCAGGCCGTCCACCCCGGTACGATCACCGATGGTCGGGTAACGGCGCACGAGCCCGTCCGGCGAGGAGAGTTCACGACACACTGCGTCCACGGTGCCGATGACGCGGGGGTCGTCGGGCGGCAGGAAGCCGACGCGGGGGATCAACAGCGTGGCGGCATCCAGCTCCTGGGAACCGTAGGACTGGGTGAAGGTGTTGCGCACCGGATCGAAGCCCTTGGTGCAGACCTCGTGGTGGATGGTTGCCCGCAGCTCGATCAACGGGGCCACGTCGATGTGGAGGGCACCGGCCTCGGCCAGGCGGATGGTGCGGTCGACCGCCACCCAGGCCATCACCTTGGAGTGGACGAAGTGCCGACGTGCTCCGCGGATCTCCCAGATGCCCTCGTCGGGCTCCTGCCAGCGCTGTGCCAGAAGCTCGATGAGTCGCTGGTGCAGCACGGCGGTGTCGGCGCAGTGGGCGACACCGCTCTCGTGTGCGAGGTACAGGGTCTCGATGACCTCGCCATACACGTCGAGCTGCAGTTGATCCGCCGCCCCATTACCGACCCGTACCGGGGTCGAGCCCTCGTAGCCGGGCAGCCAGGACAGCTCCCGTTCCCGCAAGTCACGCTCTCCGGTGATCCCGTACATGATCTGCAGGTTCTCCGGATCACCGGCCACGGCGCGCAAGAGCCATCGCCGCCATGCCTGCGCCTCCTGCCGGTACCCGGTCCCCAGGAGCGCGGCCAGCGTCGTGGAGGCGTCCCGCAACCAAGTGAAGCGATAGTCCCAGTTCCGGTTTCCGCCGATCTCCTCGGGCAGCGACGTGGTCGGCGCCGCGACGATCCCACCGCTCGGCTCGTACGTCATCGCCTTCAGCGCGATCAAGGATCGGACCACGGCCTCGCGATATGGCCCCTCGTAGGTGCACTCCCGTGTCCAGTCCTCCCAGAACGTGAGTGTCTCGGTCAGCGCGGACTCGGGGTCGGGAACGTCGGGCGCCGCTGCGTGGGACGGGCACCAGCTGAGGACGAACGCCACGCTCTGCCCGGCGGCGACGGAGAAAGCACTGACCATGACGCCGTCCTTCTCCACCTGCGGGACGCAGGTGTCGAGCCACAGAGCGTCCGCGCCGGCCTCCGCGACCATGCGCCCACCGACATCGTGAATCCACGGGCTGACGCTGCCGTACCCCGGCCGTGGACGCATGGCCGAGATCATGGAGACCTCACCGGTCAGGCCCTCGACGATCCGGATCACCTGCGGTGCCCCGTCGCGCGGTGGCATGAAGTCCCGGACACGGACCGAACCGGCCTCGGTGCGCCATACCGATTCGAGGACGAGCGAGTCACCGCGGTACCGGCGCTCAGCGACTGCTTCGGAGCTGGAACGGTCGGCAGGAGCGGCCGGAGCGATCCGCCAGGTGCCGTGTTTCTGCGTGCCGAGCAAGCCGGTGAAGACGGCCGGCGAGTCGAACCGGGGCAGGCACAGCCAGTCGATCGAACCGTCATCGCAGACGTGGGCACTGGTCTGCATGTCGCCGATCAATCCGTACTGCTCGATGCGCCGAAGCCGTTTCATCGTGTCGATCTCCGTGAGCCCCGCAGGTCCGGGGCGGTATCGGGACCGCCGCAGCGGCCGGGAACGGTGGGAAGAGGAGAGGCCGGTGGTTACCGGAGCGAGGAAGGGGCGTTCCGGGGCGGCGGCAAGTCCTCGTCGGCCCCCGCAGGGCCGGCCGCGCGCTCGCCGCGAAGAACCAGCCAGGCCATCGGCCCGAGGACCAGCCCGATGACGACGGCCCCGGTCACCGTCATGTCCGCGGTACCGAAGCGGCGAAGACCAGACAGGCCAGGGCGACGGCGAAGACCGCCCCGCGCAGCGCGTTGATCTGCGGCTTCCGCCAGCGCCGCCCGCGCTTCGATCGGATCGGCCCGGGACCGCCCCGTTCCACGTGTGCCATCAGCTCCCGGGTGGCTTCGGCGAGCTTGACCAAGTACACCCGGCTCGGCATGTAGCCCTCGGGAATGCTTTCGGAGCAGAGCCGTTGCGCTCGCACCAGGACGGGGCTGCCCACAGCGGTCCGTGCTCCCAACTGGGCGACATGACCGCGCAGAAGCCGAACGAGGTCCTCCACATCGGCAGCGTTCTCGGGCAGCGGTGAATCCTCGCCCAGCACGAGCGTTACCGTCTCCGACGCGGCAACCACGTGATCGCGCTCTGGCGCCAGCACCACGGTGGCGGACTCTCGCCGCCCGCGCCCGCCTCCGAGCTGGCTGTCGCCCCGGCGAGGGTCCAGCGAAAGGCGCATGACACAACTCCTGTTCGGATCAAGCCAAAGTGAGCCCAAGTCACCAAGTGGCACCGAGGACTGACGTGCGAAGTGAGTGATCTGGTCGCTACGTTGAGCGAACCGTGAATCACGGCCGAGCGGTATGCCCACACCGCCCGCAGGGCCGTCAAAGGCGTCAAAGATCATTTCGGAACCGAGGGGCAGTCCATGGCCCGTGAACGCAACGTCGCCCTCGCCGCACTTCTGCGCGCTGCAGGCTGGTCCCAGCCACAAGCCGCCGCCGCGGTGGCCCGCGTGGCCGCTGAGAGCGGAGTGCGCGAACTCGACGCGATCTCCCGCTCGCACATCGCCATGTGGGTCCAGGGCACAAAGCCCAGCGGCAGAGCACCGCATATCCTGCGCGAGACGCTGTCCCGCAGACTCGGCCGCCGCCTCTCCCTGGCCGATCTCGGGCTGGAAGAAGAGCCGACAGGCACGACCGACTGCGGTTCCGACTGGAGCGTCGACCCTCTGACCGCACTGGCCGAGCTGGGAAGCGACGATCTCGACATGCACCGACGCAAGCTGCTGGCCACCGCCGCCTACTCCGCAGCCGGCCTTGCCCTGCCCACTACCTCGTGGTGGGCAGCCGCCCCCGCTGCAGCGGCGAACCGCCGACCGGCCTCCTCGCGCTCGGTGACCCGGGCGGACATCGACGACGTCCGCGATCTCACGGTCTACTACTCCGCGCGCGACCAGCAGCGAGGCGGCGCATCCGGCCGCAAGGCCCTCGCCAGCCACCTGCTCGACGGTGCGGTACCGCTGCTCGGCGGCCGATTCCGCACAGATCAGCTCCGCCGCGACACGTACTCCGCCGTGGCGGAGATGACCTACCTCGCCGGTTGGATGGCCTTCGACGCCAGCGAACACCGCACTGCCCAGCGCTACCTCACCATTGCCGCCCGCATCGCGGCGGAAGCTGGAGACGGACCGCTCGGTGGTCACGTCCTGCGCGCCCTCGCCCACCAGGCCGTGGACCTCGGGCATCCACGCCGGGCACTGGCCCTGGCCGACGCCTCGATGTCCCGCGACCACTACGGCCAGGCCAGCCAGCGTGAGAAGGCGTTGCTGGCGATCGTCCATGCACGCGCCCTTGCGTCCGACGGCGACCGGGCCGGCACCCTCGCGGCCATTAGCCGCGCGGAGCGGGACCTCGCCCGCGCCGACGCCACCGAGGCACCGGCCCGCGTCGGCTTCTTCCAGGAAGCCTCCCTCGCCCACGAGACGGCCTGCGCTCTGCGCGACATGGGCCAGCCTCGGGACGCGGAGATCCACTTCAAGCGCAGCGTGGCCACGCGCCGACGCCAGCAGTTCGCCCGTACCCACAGCGTGACGCTCGGCTACCTCGGCGCTGTCCAAGTCCAGCAGGGACGCCTCGATGAGGCATGCGCAACCTGGAACGAAGCACTCGACGCCATGGCCGGTATCCAGTCCGGGCGTGCCCGCGACGTCATCGTCCGCATGCAGAGCGACATCTCGCCCGTCCGGCAGCGTGGTGGTCGCCACGTCGCCGAACTGGACCGCCGCGCGCGAGGCATGTTGCGCGCCATAGGCTGACCACAGAACGGTTTCGCGGCGCTGACCGGAGGCCGCCGCGCACGCTACGCCCAGGGAGAGGAACGAGCGCTGATGTCGACCTACGAGGTCAAGTCGATCGCAACGGTCGTCGGCGGCCACACCCGCGTACAGGACGACTACCAAGGCGGGGTCGAATCGATCATCCGGCTCGACGACGCGTATCCCCTCGAAACGCTGCAAGGAATCGAGGAGTTCTCCCACCTGACCGTGACCTGGCGCTTCCATCTGGCCCGACCCGAAGACGTCCAGCTCCACGCACGCAGTCCAAGGGGAAACCAGAACTGGCCGGCGACCGGTACGTTCGTCCACCGTAACCACCGGCGCCCCAACCAACTGGCGGTCAGTTACCCGCGGTTGCTCAAGGCCGAAGGCAGGGACCTCCTGGTCACCGATCTCGACGCCGTCGATGGGACGCCCGTGATCGACCTGGCACCGTACTTCGAACAGATGGGGCCTCAGGGCTCGATCCGTCAGCCAGCATGGCCTGGCGAGATGCTTGAACCGAACTACTGGGCGAAGGCAAGCGAACGGCCCTCCGGCAATCCCCTGTAGGGGAAGTGGCTGAGCTGCCCGACTCGTCAACCGCATGGCCGGGAACCAGTTGGAAGTCTGGCTCAACCCGCAGCCCTCGCGTACCGGAACTCACACCACGTCTCCTTGCCGCTGCTCTCCCACGCGTCTGAGATCGCATCGACAAGCCGGATCCCGCGACCGGATTCACCGTCGGGCCCGGCTTCCTTGAGTACGGCTGGGGCCGGGTTGTGATCGGTGACCGAGACGCGCACCACGTCGACGGCCACCGTGATCCGGAGCACGACTTCTCCCTCACCGTGAATCACGGCGTTGGTGACCAGCTCCGAGACGGCCAGTACGACGACCCCCGCCACCGGCTCCGAAACACGGCACCGCCGCAGGAACGCCCCGGCTGTCTGCCGCATCTCCCCAACTTTCGCGAGATCAGGGAGAAAGGCCGCCTGACAGCCATGGGAAGCCGCCGGTATGCCTGCCCTCGCCGATGTGCTGTGCCGGTCTTCGTGAACCGACCTCGCGCATGACATGCCTGCCACGTCGGCAAAGCTACGGATGCCCCCGCCGGGCGGGGTCTCCTCTTGGAGCCTGGTCATGGGGGCTATCGCACCGCGTGGCGACGCCGTCGACCAGGGGAATCCCGAGGGGGAAATATCTGTCAAGGGGGAAAGTTGGAGGGGGAATTGAGGCCATGATTGGATTCCGCCCACCAACAGAGGTCACACTCATGCCAGATCCGTTCGCCGACCTGCTCCTCCGGCTCCGGCAGGAGGCGGGCAGGACGCAGGAGGAGCAGGCAGACGCGATCAACGCTGTCTCCGGCCGGGACACCATGACCCGCCGAGAGATCAGCCGCTATGAGAACTTCGAGAACGTCCCTACCAATCACACAATCGCCCACATCGCGGCGGCCTGCGGTGTGCCCTTCGAGGAGCTACAGCGGGCGGCCAAGGCTGCCCGCGCTCGGAAGAGAAAGGGGCATGCCAATGCGGAGGAGGACCGGGACGCCGTGAAGCGTCGCACGCTGCTGGGTGGCGCCGCTGTCGGCGTGAGCGCGGCTGCCGAGCCCTGGGGGCGCCTCGCCTTCGCCCTCAGCAAGGGGTCCAAGATCGATTCGCCCTCCGCCGTCGCGCTCATCGACCGGGCCGCTGAACTACACGTCCAGGAACTCAATCTCAGCGCCCGGCGGCTACAAAGCACGGTCGAGTCGCATCTTGACGCGATCACCGCGGCTCTGCCTCGTGCCGGCGAGCACGAGCGGGCTCTCACTATCGCCGCCGGAGAAACCGCCGCCCTGGCCGGTTGGGTTGCCTGGGACCTGGGTGAGCACGACAAAGCCGACGCCTACTACAAGGTCACGTCGCAGTGTGCGACGACCGCCGGGCACCCTCCGCTCCGAGCCCTGGCCCTGACCTACAGCAGCTACGGCGCCTCGACGCCGAAGGCGAAGTTGGAGTTCCTTTCCCAGGCGGCCAGCGATGTGCGAGGCCACGGCAACGCTACTGCTGCCGCTTGGGTCCTCGGCAGGCACGCCGAGGAGGCTGCGGCGGCCGGTGACGAGATGGGGGCGCTCCGGGCGTTGGAGCGAGCGCGCTTCGCCTACGACTTCGCGGATCACACCAACGAGCAGGCGTGGGTCCGGTTCGTGACCCCGTACCGCATGGACTCGCTGGCCCTCTCTGTATACGGGCAGTTGGGGCGTCCCGAACTCACCGCTGCAGCAGACACCGCAGTCGACCGCCTCGGAGACGAACTCCCGGACGGAGGCGTCGTGATCCTCGGTGATCTCGCTTCGGCCCTGCTGCGTGGAGGTGACGTCGACCAAGGGGTCTACGTGTCACGCCAGTTCGCCGCAGCAGCTCAGGCCAAACCCAACACGATGGGCAAGGAGCGCGCATCGACTATCGCAGCGTCGCTCCCAGACCGTGAGCAGGAGCTCGGCAGCTATCTACGGCAGTTCGCTTCCTGAGTCCCCACACGCCGTTGGCGGGTAAGCCCAGGACGCGAACGCCGTCGTACGGCCGGCCCGGCGCTCCGCAGAACCTATGCCGTCTCCTCGACAACCCAAGACAGGTATGCCTCCGACCCTCCGGTCACGGGCAGCGTGATCCACTGGGGAACGTCGTACGAGTGCTTCTCGTGCAGCCACGCCTCCAGTGCCGGGAGACGGTCCGTCGTAGTCACATACGAGATCCGCCACTCCTGCGCCGTCTCGACCTTCCCCTTCCACCAGTAGAAAGCTGTGATCGGCGCATCAATGTGAACGCCTGCTGCCAGCTTGCTCTGGACCGCGCCACGGGCCAGCGCCTTCGCCTGATCCTCGTTGTCGCTGGTCGTCTGCGCGATCACAATCTCGTTGGCCATGCGACTACCTCTCCAGCTCGGGTACCGCGACCCTACCCAGCCGTCCAGCGCGCATCGAAGTCGGTAGCTACCGGTGAAGGCGGGCGGGACTCAACCAGCGACCTGGACCACTGAGACAGGCAGCAGGCCATTCAAACGCTTGGCGACCTGAACGCGTGGACCGCATAGATGCGTGACCTCACCGGGGTGTTGTGTCGTCCGTTGGGCTTCGTACTGACCGCAAGGCAGGCCGGCGAGCCCCTGACTTCCGAGGGCGACAGCGCGTCGGCGGGTGCCTAGCGGAGAGCGAGCGGCGGCCCGGACGAGGTCGGCCGATAGGGCGAATTCTTTCTGTGTCCTCAGGCTGACTCGGCATTTCGCCCATGGCAGACGAGAAAGGGGCTCGAAGGACTGGAACCCTCTCCGGGTGTATGTCAACGTACAACACCTCGGAAGTGCGAGGTCGGTAAGCGACCCGCCTGGAGATCCAATGAGGAGTATTTCCGCCGATGCGCGTCCTCCGATCAGTCCGGCCGACCGCCCCTGTCCGCTTACTCTTTGTGCGATACACGGTGGACCGTTCATGCCGGATCCACATACGGGGGCGGATCGATTGGCGTCGAGGCTGGCAGTCGGGGCGAGCCTCTTTTTGGAGCGCGAGCGCAACATAGACCAAGATTGCCGGTTAGCCAAACCGGCGATCGTCGCGACCATTGAGCAGGTCCGCATTTGGCTGTACTTGGCAGTGGAGCCGTAGCGGACACAGAAGAAGGCAGCGCTCCCCAAACCCCCGGGGAGGGAGAGGAGGAGCATCGGCTACCGCAGCGGTGATACCCGCGGCACCCTTCGCTGAAGCGCAGCGGCCCCTCCGCCCGCGTGCAGTTTCCACACCTCAAGGAGAGTGAGTACTCTGTCCGATCCCATCAAGAAACTTCCACCGAACTCGAAGGGGAAGGTTCGATACCGGTTTGTTGTCGACGCAGGAATCGACCCCGATACTGGTAAGCGTAAGCAGTTGAGGCGCACCTTCGACTCGTTGAAGGAAGCTAGGGTTGAGTACGCGAACATAACTAACCGGCGGCATGATGGGTCGCTTGTGCCGCCCAACAAGATCACCGTGAATGAGTGGCTTGACCGATGGCTGGCCATGAAAGCGGAGGATCTCGAAGAAACCACCATCTACAACTACGGCATTACCCTGGACCGAGTTCGGGGGAGGCTCGGTAATATCCGTCTCCAGGACCTTACTGAAGAGCACGTGGAAGAGTGGAGGGACTGGGCGCTGGCGCATGGCCGCGTGCGTGGTAAAAGGGCCGGGACGCCACTCAGTGTCACGAGTGTGGATATGAGCCTCGCTCGGCTGAAGGAAGCGCTGGGGAGAGCCGTTACCCGGCGGTTGGTGTACGTCAATGTCGCTGCGCACGTGACCATTCCCCGGAGAGCGCGCAAGGAAGAACGGAAGACTAAAGAGGAGGTGCCGCCCTGGAACGTCCAGGAGGTTCAGAAATTCATCCATGGAATTAGGGGTGAGCGTCTCTATGCTGCGCTTCTTCTTTCGCTGATGGGGCTTCGTCCAGCTGAAGTCTGCGGCCTCCGGTGGGAAGACGTTGACTTGGAGAACGCCACGATCGTCATTGCCAACACGCGCACGATGATGGGCAACCGGTACGTGGTGGAGAAGGACACCAAGTCTCTTGCGGGTGAGCGGGACCTGCCGCTGCCGGCGCTGGTACTGGGAGCCCTCAAGGCATTCCGGGCTCTCCAAGCCGAGGAGAGGCTTGCTCTGGGGGAGGCGTACACGGTGTCGGGCTACGTGCTGGTACATGAGACGGGCGACGCCTTCACGATCAAGCAACTTCGCCGACGCGCGTACCGGCTTATGGAGCTTCTCGGGCTCCGTCGCGTCAGGCTCTACGACGCACGCTCGTCGTGCTTCACCTTCCTGGCCAACAACGGCGTCCCGGACCACATCCTCGCGCGATGGGCCGGACATACGAACGTAAAGACGACCAAGCGGTGGTACGTGAAGCCGGATGTAGAAGATCTTCGCGGAGCCGCCACCACTTGGGATGGCCTGCACGGGGGTGCGGCAGAGGGGCAAGAGTGAGCCACGCGGACTATGAGCCGAGCGACTTGCGCGCCGTATGGCCTGCAGGAATGGGGCGAGGGGACTTCGGAGACCGCTTGCTGGTTTTGGACCGGTGGCTGTAACTGAGAGCATCCGGCTACGGCCAAGCCTTCTACCAAGCGTTCACCGTGTGGTGTTTAAGCTGCTGTTGGGCGGGATTTCGGAAGGTTTCCAGGTGGATCACGCCGAGCCTCGTTCGTGCCACCACACTCGATGCTGCTTCCTGAACCGCCTGGAGGCCGTGATCAAAGAGGAAAGCGTCGCTCGTAGCGACTGAAGGAGGGCACTCGCCCGGAGGGCCCACTGCCGACACGGCCACGAGTACATGCCGGAGAATGTATACCTGGGTTCTCGTTGGCAGGACCGGAGCGGGGCAAGGCCCGCTAGGTCCACCCCGGCGATGTGACATCTCGTGACAGATGAGAGGCTCAGACGGGTGAGCGAGACACCACCGAACACCTTGCAATACCGCTTTGACGGGCCGGAAGACGCACCTGTCCTGATCCTGGGACCCTCCCTGGGTACCACATGGCACATGTGGGACCGGCAGGTTCCCGAGCTGGCCAAGCAGTGGCGGATCTTCCGGTTCGACCTGCCGGGGCACGGCGGCGCCCCCGCCTACCCGGCGGGCTCGGTCGGCGACCTCACCGCCCGGCTGCTCGCCACCCTGGACCGGCTCGGCATCCAGCGCTTCGGCTACGCGGGCTGCGCGCTCGGCGGCGCGGTCGGCCTGGAGCTGGCCCTGCGCCACCCGGAGCGGGTCGCCTCGCTCGCGCTGATCGCCGCCTCGCCGAGATTCGGCACGCCGGACGAGTTCCGGCAGCGAGGCGTGATCGTGCGGACGAACGGGCTCGACCCCATCGCCCGTACCTCCCCCGACCGCTGGTTCACCGGCGGGTTCGCCGCCGCGCAGCCCGCGATCACCGACTGGGCCGTGCAGATGGTCCGCACCACCGACCCGGGCTGCTACATCGCCGCCTGCGAGGCCCTGGCGTCCTTCGACATACGGGCCGACCTCGCCCACGTCGGCGTGCCCACCCTCGTCCTCGTCGGCTCCGACGACCAGGTCACCGGCCCGGCGGAGGCCCGTACGCTCGTCGCCGGCATCCCCGACGCACGGCTCGCCGTGGTGCCGGGCGCCTCCCACCTCGTACCGGTGGAGCAGCCCGCGGCCGTCACCGACCTTTTGGTCCGGCACTTCTCCACGGCCTGGCAGCCCGCCTACGACTCCGCCACCGGGCAGACGGCCATCCCGGCCGCCCCGGTCAAGCCGGTGCTGGCCGCCCCGCCGCAGCTCTCCCCGATCGCCGAGATCGCCCCCGCCGTACCGGCGCCCTTCGTGGGCGGGGGACGGCCCGACCCGTACGACGCCGGGATCAAGGTGCGCCGTGAGGTGCTCGGCGACGCGCACGTCGACCGGGCGCTGGCGCAGGCCGACGAGTTCTCCGGCGACTTCCAGGAGTTCGTCACCCGCTACGCCTGGGGCGAGATCTGGGACCGCCCCGGCCTCGACCGCCGCTCCCGCAGCTGTGTCACGCTCACCGCCCTCGTCGCGGGCGGCCACCTGGAGGAGCTCGGCTTCCACGTCCGGGCCGCCCTGCGCAACGGGCTGACCCCGGTCGAGATCAGGGAGGTGCTGCTGCAGGCGGCGGTCTACTGCGGGGTGCCGGCGGCCAACAGCGCGTTCAAGGTGGCCCAGCAGGTCATCCGGGAGGAGACGACTCCCGAGGAGTGAGTGCCTCAGCCGGGCAGCGCGACCACCAGGCTGAGCCGCCCCGGCGCCCCTTCCAGGAGGCAGGATGGAAGCCATGAAGCTCACGAAGATGTCGCACGCCTGTGTCCGCCTCGAGAAGGACGGACGCACGCTCGTCCTCGACCCCGGCGGGTTCAGCGAGGCGGACGCCGCACTCGGCGCGGACGCGATCCTCGTCACGCACGAGCACCCGGACCACTTCGACGAGGGGCGGCTGCGCGCGGCCCTGGAGGCGAACCCGGCGGCCGAGATCTGGACCCTGAAGTCCGTCGCGGAGAAGATCTCCGGTGCCTTCCCGGGCCGGGTGCACACCGTCGGCCACGGTGACACCTTCACGGCGGCCGGCTTCGACGTCCAGGTCCACGGCGAGCTCCACGCCGTCATCCACCCGGACATCCCGCGCATCACCAACGTCGGCTACCTCGTCGACGGCGGCCGCGTCTTCCACCCCGGCGACGCCCTGACCGTCCCCGGCCAGACCGTCGAGACGCTGATGCTCCCGGTCATGGCCCCCTGGAGCAAGATCTCCGAGGTGATCGACTACGTCCGCGAGGTCAAGCCGCAGCGGGCCTACGACATCCACGACGCCCTGCTCACCGACCTCGCCCGCCCCGTCTACGACAACCAGATCGGTGCCCTCGGCGGCTCGGAGCATCTGCGGCTGGCGCCCGGGGAGAGCACGTCGCTGTGAGTGTCAGTGGCGCCCGGTAGGTTGTCAGGCATGCGCATCGCGACCTGGAACGTCAACTCGATCACCGCCCGCCTGCCGAGGCTCCTGGCCTGGCTGGAGAGCAGCGGCACCGACGTGCTCTGCCTCCAGGAGGCCAAGCTGGCCGAGGAGCAGTTCCCGTTCGACCAGCTGCGCGAGGCGGGCTACGAGGCGGCGGTCAACGCCACGGGCCGGTGGAACGGGGTGGCGGTGATCTCCCGCGTCGGCCTGGAGGACGTCGTCAAGGGCCTGTCCGGCGACCCGGGCTACGACGGGGCTCCCGAGCCCCGCGCCATCTCCGCGACCTGCGGCCCGGTCCGCGTCTGGTCGGTGTACGTGCCCAACGGCCGCGAGGTGGACCACCCGCACTACGCCTACAAACTCCAGTGGTTCGAGGCCCTCAAGGCGGCCGTCGCGGGCGACGCGGCGGGCAGCCGCCCCTTCGCGGTCCTGGGCGACTACAACGTGGCGCCGACCGACGACGACGTCTACGACGTGGCCGCCTTCGAGGGCCTCACCCACGTCACCCCGGCCGAGCGCGCCGCCCTCGCCTCCCTGCGCGAGGCGGGCCTGTCCGACGTGGTCCCGCGCCCCCTCAAGTACGACCACCCCTTCACGTACTGGGACTACCGCCAGCTCTGCTTCCCCAAGAACCGCGGCATGCGCATCGACCTCGTCTACGGCAACGAGCCGTTCGCGAAGGCCGTCAGCGACGCCTACGTGGACCGCGAGGAGCGCAAGGGCAAGGGCGCCTCGGACCATGCCCCGGTGGTCGTGGATCTCGACGTCTAGTCACCGCAGCAGACCGAGGTCCACGGACCCGGCGAGCGCCGCGAGACCCGTGTCCCCCGGGTGCAGATGGTCGCCGCTGTCGTAGGCGGGCAGCATCCGTGCCGGGTGGTCCGGGTCGCGCACCACGCCGTCGAAGTCGAGGACGCCGTCGAACACACCGGCGTCCCGGATCCAGGCGTTCACCGCGACCCGCTCGCCGTCCACCGCGGCCGCGTCCTCGCAGGGCAGGATCGTCGCGGCCAGCATCCGCAGCCCGCGCGCCCGGCCCCGGTCGGCGATCTCCCGCAGGCCCGCGATCACCTCGTCCGCCGTGGCGCCCCACCGCAGGTCGTTGACGCCCTGGAAGACGACGGCCGTACGGACCGACGTCTGCGCGAGGACATCCCGGTCGAACCGGTGCAGGGCGCTCACCCCGCCGGTGTCCGTGGAGACCCCGTCACCGGGATAGCGGTCGGTGACCACACGGTTCGCGGAGATCCCCTGGTTGAGCACCCCGTAGTGCGGGACCACGTCCTGCGCCGGCAGCCGTGCGGCCAGCACGTCGGGCCAGCGCCGGTTGGCGTCCACCGTCGACTTGTCCCCGTCGGTGATCGAGTCGCCGAGCAGCACCACGGACCCCGGCCCGCCGCCCACGTCCACCCCGGTCAGCAGCGGCCAGCTCGTCAGGACGGTGGTGTACGCCGTCCCCGGGCCGTCGGCCGTGTGGTCGCCCGCCTCGCTGACGTAGGACCGCTGCTGCGCGAGCCGGTGCACGGGCGCCGCCGTCACCGTCCCCGGCAGATGGAAGCTCACCAGCAGATTCGCGTCCGCGGGCACCTCGAAGTCGAGCGGATCGCTGAACACCTGCGCCCCCGCGGGCACTTCGACACCCATCGCACCCCGGAAGGCGACCGGCACCGGCACGTCCCGCGCCGCCGCACCGGCCTCCTGGACCGCCACCGTCGCGCTCCCGATCCGCACGGGAGCCGCCGCGAAGGTGTTGTCGAACCGCAGCCGCACCCGCGGCCCGCCCACGGAGGGGTGCACCACCAGCCGCAGCGTCCGCTCGCTCCACGGCCCCACGGCCGGATACCCGGCGGTCGCGGCGGCCCAACTCCCGCTCCAGCCCGCACCGGTGGCCCGCACCGACACCGCGAACACATGCAGGGCGGGTGAGTCGGGCAGCCGTACGGAGACGACCTGGCGGCCGCGCGTGAGCGGGACGGTGATGACGTACAGCCGTGCCTTCTCGGCGAGTTGACCGCCGGGCGTGTTCACGTGCGGCAGCGGCACCGCCTTCGTGGCGAGCGGGCCGGTGCGCCAGTCGGGGGCGGTGAGCCGGTAGGAGGAGCTGCCGCCGTTCGCGTACGACACCCTGCCCGTACCCGTCACGTCGCTGCCGCCCGTGCCCGCCACCAGGAAGGCGAGCGCGTCGCCCCGGCCGCCGACGCGCACCGACTGCCCGGCGGCCCGTACGTTGTCCGGCGCCCCCGCCTCCCGGCGCGGCCACGACAGCCGCGCCCCCTGCACGGTCGGCGTCCCGCCGGGTGTCCAGCCCGCCGCGGTGAGGTCCTGGGCCGACAGGGAGGCGCCCGACCCGTCGAAGTCCGCCGCGCCGGGCCGGGTGTCGTCGCTGACCGCCGTGTTGTCGAAGAGCCGCTCCAGCGGCAGCGTTTCGGCTCTCTCCGCTCGCCGCGGGGCACTGGCCTGCACCGGTCCTGCCGGTACCAGGACCGCGCACAGGGCGAGGGCGAGCGCGGACATCCGTACACCTCGGCGCACCTGGTTCCCCCGTTCAGCACCGGTCAGGACGAGACGAACGACGCTCCGTGAAGTTAGGGAGGCGCCGGTGGCGCGTCAACGAGCCATGCGCGAACTCGGCGTGAAGTCGCCCCGAATCGACTCCCGGCGCGCGCCTGTGGTGCTGGGACGTATGCCAATGACACGCTGGGCATATGAAGATCCCTTTTCTGGGCAACCGGCGTAAGGAACCCGAGGTGCACGACGCCGAGGGCATCGCCGAGCTCCTCTCCGAATGTGAGCTGCTGCGCCACCAGGCGTACCGCAGCGGTGTCCAACTCGACGACACCGTCGCCTCGTTGGAGGCGCTCGACCAACTGGTGCCGCGGTGGCGGGACGACGCGGAGGTCCTGGAGTGGCTCGGCAACGACGCCGGGCTGTATCTCGGGACGGTGATCGTACGGACCGTGGAGGGGGCGAGCTGGGGGATCCGCTCCGACGGGCAGCCGGTGATCCGGCTCACCTCCGGCCGGGAGTTCGATGTCGTCGCCGACGGCCATGAGTGGGCGGCGAGCGGGGTGCCCGAACTCTCCCAGTTGTACGCCGAGGTGGCGGAGGCCTAGAGCGGACGTATAAGCACGGAGTAAATACGGCTAATGCCCGAAAAGTGCGTGTCGTGTATTAACTCCAGTCCTGTCTGGATAGTTTGCGGCAATCGCGACACAGCTGAGAGTGGGTAGGGCTGGGCATGGCCGTCGATCCGTTGATCGAGCTGCGTGACGTCAACAAGTACTACGGGGAACTGCATGTCCTCCAGGACATCAACCTCACTGTCGGCAAGGGGGAGGTGGTCGTGGTCATCGGCCCGTCAGGGTCGGGAAAGTCGACCCTGTGCAGGGCGATCAACCGGTTGGAGACCATTCATTCCGGTGAGATCCGGCTGGACGGACAGCCGCTGCCGGAGGAGGGCAAGGCCCTCGCGAAGCTCCGCGCCGAGGTCGGCATGGTCTTCCAGTCCTTCAACCTCTTCGCCCACAAGACGGTCCTCCAGAACATCTCGCTGGCTCAGACCAAAGTCCGCAAGCGCGGGAAGGGCGAGGCCGACAAGCGGTCCCGTCAGCTTCTCGACCGGGTGGGTCTCGCCGACCAGGCGGACAAGTACCCGGCGCAGCTCTCCGGCGGCCAGCAGCAGCGCGTGGCCATCGCCCGCGCCCTCGCCATGGAGCCCAAGGCCCTGCTGTTCGACGAGCCGACCTCGGCCCTCGACCCGGAGATGATCAACGAGGTCCTGGAGGTCATGCGGCAGCTCGCGAAGGACGGCATGACCATGGTCGTCGTCACCCACGAGATGGGCTTCGCCCGTTCGGCCGCCAACCGCGTCGTGTTCATGGCCGACGGCCGTATCGTCGAGGACCGCGCCCCCGAGGAGTTCTTCACCAACCCGAACAGCGAGCGAGCGAAGGACTTCCTCTCCAAGATCCTCACGCATTGACCCGGCGGGAGTGCGACCCATGTTCCGCACCACACGTGTGTGCAAGGACCCGATGGTCGGCCCCCATGCCGGCGACCTCCTCGCGTCGGACCTCTACTACGCTGTGCCGTTCATCCCCGTGGTGACGGTGATCCCGCCGGGGAGGCCGCTGCCGGGTGGGGATCCCCCCACGGTCCCGAGACCGTAGGGGGGTGGCAGCTCACAGGGCCATACCCGACCGGCGCCGGCCGGAGATCACTGCTCGCGCAGCGGAATCGACACGTACGACGGGTCGTTCGACGGCGAGGAGAAGGTCAGCCGCGCGCCGGACGGGTTGTGCTCGATGTAGAGCGGGTCGACCGTGTCGACGACCAGGGCGAGACGGTGCCCTGCCGGGACGTCGTAGGCCGTGGAGTACAGCTCCAGGTCGACGCCGAACGGCTGGCCGGGCGTCTGCCCGTGGAAGGTGTACGGCGCGTTGCTGACCAGCTTGCCGAGGCCGAGCGGCCCCACGTCGTACAGATAGGCGACGAGGGTGCCGCTCTCCTTGGTGGGAGTGACCGTGGTGTGCAACTCGGCGGTGCCGCGCACCTGCTGGGCCGTCGCGTACTTCTCCGACTGCCATACGGCCGCCCAGGCGCGGGGGAGCAGGGGGATCGAGGCGACCGGGGGCAGCTTGGCGATCTGGTCGAGGATGCTGGACAGGAGGACGATCCCGCCGTTCGCGCCCGAGTCGACGTTGGTGTGGATCGTGGTGGTGCCGGACAGGGCGAGCTTCTTGCGGGTCGCGCCGACCGACTTCCAGTCCGGGTAGCCCTCGTAGCCGCCTGTGGAGCGGGACTTGAGCCGGACCGGCAGCTCCTTGTCGATGCCGTTGGTCTCACCCTTGAGGTAGTGGTCGAACCAGCGCTCGGTGTCGGTCCACACGTCGTTGGGCAGCCCCAGCAGACCGGTGAGCTCGGGGGTCGCGTGGTCGCCGGGACGGAGCTCGAGTCTCTTGGGGCCGGTGAGCTTCTCGTAGAAGTCGGCGTACTGGTTGGGTGAAAAGACCGTGTCGCCCCAGGCGTTGGCCATCATGACCGCCGCGCCGTTCTTGTTCAGCTGATCCACGTATGTGGCGGCCGAACGTTTCTTCCCCCAATTGATCATGTCCTGTTCCCTGGACAGGTCGGAGGCGTAGAGGTTGTCGAAGATCTCCCGGAGTTCGGCGCTCTGGCGCCCGGTGACCAGGCTCGCGCCGTCGAGGAGGGCCGCGGCCTGGACGTGCTGGGTGCGCCCCGAGTAGATCGAGTCGATCAGGTCGGCCCAGCCGCTGAGGGCGGCGACCGCCTTGACGCGCTTGTCCTGTGCGGCGGTGAGCAGGCTGATGCCGGCTCCGTAGGAGACGCCCGCCATGCCGACGTTCCGGGCGTCGGCCGGGGTGTGGGCGAGGGCCCAGTCGATGACCTTGCGGGCGTCGGCTATGTCGGGCGGGCCCGCCACTTCTATCTCCCCGCCGGACTGCCAGAAGCCGCGCACGTTGTAAGTGAGCACCACATAGCCGGAGTTCGCGAGTTTCTGGGCCTGCGCGACGTACTCGACCTGGGGCAGGCCCCAGCTCGTGGGCAGCACGAGCAGCGGATAGGAGCGGCTGCCGTCGGCGCCGGCCGGGGTGATGACGTTCGCCTTGAGGACGGTGCCGCCCTCGCCGGCGATGTCGACGAACCGGACGTCGTTCGTCGCGGCCTGCGCGGCGGGGGCGGTGCCGAGGACCCCACCGGCGATCAGGGTCGCGGAGACGGCGCCCACGGCGGTGGTGCGCAGGGCCTTGCGATGGTGTCCCACGGGTCACTCCTCACTCGTGTCAATGCAAAGTGACCCGACGGTAACCGCGGTTTCTTACCGTAGGTAACCCGTCGGTAAGTTACGCGGCAGTAACGATTGGTGTCATGTGAATGAATTCAGGACGCGCGGTGGGAGTTGCGCGGAGCCGCGGGCGCCGGCAGCGGTGCCTGTGCCGCCCGGGTCACGTCCGCGATCAGTTCGGCGACATCCGGGCCGTACGCCTGGGAGTTGACCACCTTCAGCAGCAGGACGAACGTGTTGTCGCCGTACTTGCGGGACAGCCGCTCGTGGTTGCGGGCCAGGTAGCGGGTCGCGGCCTGGTTGGTGATCGCGGTCTGACCGCTGAACAGGAAGACGGGCCGGTTCAGGCCGGGCTGCCCCGCGGTGAGCCGGGCCAGCAGCACGTACTCGGACACGCCCTTCTCCATGCGGTAGCGCTCGCTGCCGATCTGGAGGGCGAGCCGGTCCGGGCCCGGTTCCGGGTCGGTGTTCACCCGCACCCCGGGCAGCATGGCGTGCATATGGGCCGCCATGCGCCGGTTGGACCCCGGGCCGCCGACACAGAACTCCGTGCGCTCCCCGAAGCCCTGCCGGGCCGTGTCCTGGGTGATCACCTCGGCGTGCGCGCCGCAGTCCTTGATGAGCGCGGAGAGCTCCAGGAGCGCGAAGACGTCGTAGCGGTGCACGGCGAGGTCCGGGCTGCCGGCGTCGCGGTTGACGACGAGGAGGGACTCGGAGTTGTCCGGCAGCCCGAAGAACGCCTGCTTCTTACGGAGCTTGCGCTTCCACAGATAGGTGCGGGCCACCCAGCCGAGGGCGGCACTGATGCCGGCCGCGACCACGCCCAGGACGATGTTGCGCACGTCGTCATTCATGGGCGCGCATGGTAGCGGGCCGACCTGGCTGGTACGTACCCGTGTTCGAAGTGTGGCGTTCTCGTGGCAGGTGCCCTGAATGGGGCTGTCGGGCCCCTGGTGTTGTGGTTACGCTGCGCGGACGGTCCCGGCCTGGAGGTACGCATGCGTCGCCCTGTCGCGCGGAAGCTTCTCGTCCTGGCGGTTTCGGCCGCCGTGGTGTCGGTCGGGGCGACAGCTCCGCCAGGGAGCTCCCCGGCCTCTCCGGCGCCGCAGAAGGTGCCCGTCGCCGTCGGCTACGGCGGCGCCGTAGCCAGCGTCGACCTCGACGCCTCCGCGGCCGGCATCGAGGTGCTGAAGAAGGGCGGCAACGCGGTCGACGCCGCCGTCGCCACGGCCGCCGCGCTCGGCGTCACCGAGCCCTACTCCTCCGGCATCGGAGGCGGCGGCTACTTCGTCTACTACGACGCCAAGTCCCGCAAGGTGCACACCATCGACGGCCGGGAGACGGCTCCGCTGACGGCCGGCTCCGACCTGTTCGTCGAGAACGGCAAGGCGATCGCCTTCGCGGACGCCGTCAGCAGCGGACTGAGCGTCGGCACGCCGGGCACCCCTGCCACCTGGGCGACGGCGCTCGGCAAGTGGGGCAGCAAACGACTCGGCACGGTCCTGAAGCCCGCCGAGCGGATCGCCCGCGACGGGTTCACCGTCGACGACACCTTCCGCACGCAGACCGCCGCCAACGAGACCCGGTTCCGCTACTTCCCGGACACCACGAAGCTGTTCCTGCCCGGCGGACAGCTCCCGGTCGTCGGCTCCACCTTCAAGAACCCCGATCTCGCCCGCACCTACGAGGAGTTGGGCAGGAAGGGCGTCGACGCCCTCTACCGCGGCGCCCTCGGGGACGAGATCGTCGACACCGTGAACCACCCGCCCGTGGACCCGGCCTCCGGCTGGAACGCCCGCCCGGGCGAGCTGTCGGAGAAGGACCTCGCGGCCTACCGCGCGAAGCTCCAGGCGCCCACGAAGACCTCCTACCGCGGACTCGGCGTCTACTCCATCGCGCCCTCCTCCTCCGGCGGCACGACCGTCGGTGAAGCCCTCAACATCCTGGAGAACACCGACCTCTCGAAGGCGAGCGAGGTCCAGTACCTGCACCGGTACATCGAGGCCAGCCGCATCGCGTTCGCGGACCGGGGGCGCTGGGTGGGCGACCCGGCCTTCGAGGACGTACCGACAAAGGAACTGCTGTCGCAGAAGTACGCGGACTCCCGCGCGTGCCTCATCAAGGACGACGCGGTGCTGACGAGCCCGGTCGCGCCGGGAGACCCGCGCCGTCCGGCGGCCTGCGCCAGTGGGGGAACGGCGGCGCCGACGACGTACGAAGGCGAGAACACCACCCATCTGACGGTGGCCGACAAGTGGGGGAACGTCGTCTCCTACACGCTGACCATCGAACAGACCGGCGGCAGCGGGATCACCGTGCCGGGACGCGGGTTCATCCTGAACAACGAGCTGACGGACTTCTCCTTCGTCCCGGCCAACCCGGCCGTCCACGACCCGAACCTGCCGGGTCCCGGCAAGCGGCCGCGCTCCTCGATCTCGCCGACGATCGTGCTCGACCGGCACGACAAGCCGGTCGTGGCGCTCGGTTCACCCGGCGGGGCGACCATCATCACCACCGTGCTGCAGACGCTGACGCGGTTCGTGGACCGGGGCGAACCGCTCGTCGACGCGATCGCGGCGCCGCGGGCGAGCCAGCGGAACGCCGCGCAGACAGAGCTGGAGCCCGCGCTCTTCAACGACACGAGCCCCGGGAGCCTCAGGTCCCGGCTGGAGGCCATCGGGCACTCGTTCAGGCTCAACCCCGAGATCGGGGCGGCGACCGGTGTGCAGCGGCTGCCCGACGGGAAGTGGCTCGCGGCGGCCGAGACGGTACGACGGGGCGGCGGCTCGGCGCAGGTGGTGCACCCGGCGCCGTAGTCACAGCTCAGGGGCGGGCGTCTCGTCCCGCGTACGGAACGCGAGACGCCCGCCCTCCAGGTCCACCGTCACCCGGCCGCCCTCCTTCACACGGCTGTCCAGCAGCAGCCGGGACAGCTCGTTGTCCACCTCCCGCTGGATCGTGCGGCGCAGCGGGCGGGCGCCGTACTCCGGCTGGTAGCCGCGCTGGGCGAGCCAGTCGACGGCCGGGTCCGTGAACTCGACCGTGATGTCCTGGGCGTGCAGCATGCGGCGGGTCCGGTCCAGGAGCAGGTTGGTGATCCGGCGAAGCTGCTCCTGCGTCAACTGGCGGAAGACCACGATCTCGTCGATGCGGTTGAGGAACTCCGGGCGGAAGTGCTCGCGCAGCGGCCGCAGGATCTGTTCGCGCCGGGCCTCCTCGTCGGCCTCCGCGCCGCCGGGGCCGAAACCGATGCCGGCGCCGCGGCGGGTGATGGCCTCGGAGCCGAGGTTGCTGGTCATCACCACGACCGTGTTGGTGAAGTCGACCGTGCGGCCCTGGGAGTCGGTGAGGCGGCCGTCGTCGAGGACCTGGAGCAGGATGTTGAAGACGTCCGGGTGCGCCTTCTCGACCTCGTCCAGCAGCAGGAGCGAGTACGGGTGCCGGCGGACGGCCTCGGTGAGCTGCCCGGCCTCCTCGTGGCCCACGTATCCGGGCGGGGCGCCGACCAGGCGGCTGACGGTGTGGCGTTCCTGGTACTCGCTCATGTCCAGGCGGACCATGCGCTCCTCGCTGCCGAACAGCGCCTCGGCGAGGGCGCGGGCCAGCTCGGTCTTGCCGACGCCGGTCGGGCCGAGGAAGAGGAAGCTGCCGATGGGGCGGTCGGGGCTGGCGAGCCCGGCGCGGGAGCGCATGACCGCCTCGGCGACCACGCTCACCGCCTCCTCCTGGCCGACCACGCGCTGGTGGAGATGCTCCTCCAGGCCGAGCAGCCGTTCCTTCTCCTCCTGGGTGAGGCTGGCGACCGGGATGCCCGTCTGCCGCGACACCACCTCGGCGATCGCCTCCGCGGTCACTTCCAGGTTCTGCCCCTCGTCGGCCTCGTCGTGCCCGGTGGCCTTATCGATGCGCTGCTTCAACTGCGTGATGCGGTCGCGCAGTTGCATGGCCTGCTCGTAGCTCTCGTCGGCGACCGCCTGGTCCTTGTCCCGGGCCAGCTGCTCGACCTCGCGCTCCAGGGCCCGGACGTCGGTGCCCTTGGTGCGGGCCCGCAGCCGTACCCGGGCGCCGGCCTGGTCGATGAGGTCGATGGCCTTGTCGGGCAGCCGGCGGTCGGTGAGATAGCGGTCGGACAGCTGCACGGCGGCCACCAGCGCCTCGTCGGCGTAGCGGACCTGGTGGTGGGCCTCGTAGCGGTCGCTCAGTCCGCGCAGGATCTCCAGGGCGTCCGCGACGGACGGCTCCGGCACCAGGATCGGCTGGAAGCGGCGGGCCAGCGCCGCGTCCTTCTCGATCCGGCGGAACTCCTCCAGCGTGGTCGCGCCGACGATGTGCAGCTCGCCGCGGGCCAGGGCGGGCTTGAGGATGTTGCCGGCGTCCATCGAGGCGGCCTCACCGCCGCCGCCCGCGCCGACGACGGTGTGCAGTTCGTCGATGAAGACGATCAACTCGTCGGAGTGGGCGCGGATCTCGCCCACGATGATGGTGAGCCGCTCCTCGAAGTCGCCCCGGTAGCGGGTGCCCGCGACCACCCCGGTCAGGTCCAGGGCGACCACGCGCCGCCCGGTCAGCACGTCGGGCACATCGCTCTCGGAGATCCGCTGGGCGAGCCCCTCCACGATGGCGGTCTTGCCGACGCCCGCCTCGCCGATCAGCACCGGGTTGTTCTTGCCACGCCGGGAGAGCACCTCGATGGTCTGCTCGATCTCCTCGTCGCGGCCGATCACCGGGTCGATACGGCCCTGCTGGGCCAGCTCGGTGAGGTCACGGCTGTACTTGTCGAGGGTCGGGGTGCCGGTGGCGCGGGGCGCCTCGGTGCGCGGCTGCCCGGCGTCCGGTGCCGTCTCGGGCGGCAGGGGCGAGGGCGCGAAGTGGGCGGAGTTGAGGATGTGCCCGGCCGCGGAGTCGGGGTTGGCGGCCAGCGCGCTGAGGACGTGCTCGGGGCCGATGTAACCGGTGCCGCGGGCCCGGGCCAGGTCGTGCGCGTCCAGCAGGGCGCGCTTGGCGGCCGGGGTCAGGGAGAGCGAGGTCGGCGGCGGGACCTCACCGGGCGGGTGCTGCACCGGGCCGGACCGTTCGTCGATCTCCTCGGCGAGCTCGTCGGGATCCGCGCCGGCCCGGCTGAGCAGGCTCCTGGTCGGCTCGGCGGACAGTGCCGCCCGCAGCAGATGCTGGGTGTCCAGGTCCCGGCTGCCGTGCTCGGCGGCGTACTGGGCGGCACCCCGGACCAGTTCACGGGCGGGCTGGCTCAGCAGCCGGCCGATGTTGATCTGCCGGGGTCCGGGCCGGGGTCCGCCGAAGAACCGGGCGAGGAACTCGCCGAAGGGGTCGTAGCCTTCCGATCCGTTGAAGCCGCTGGTCATGGCCGTTCCCATCCGGCCTCCCCGCAGGGCCCGGGGACGCCTCGCCGATCGACGTGCCGGGGTCGGGTAACCCACGTGGCTGTCGGCTACACCTCTGGCCCGTCCTCGCCCGGACGACCCACCTGTGCCGCGGACCAGGTGTACTCCACCTCGTCCACCACGAGGTCCGGGGCCAGCCGCAGCGGGCGCTCGGCCGTGCGCAGGCCGCCTTGGCGCTCGTAGAACACGATCGCACGATCGTTGCCCCGCAGCACCTCCAGGAAGACGTCCCGGCCCGGGTGCGCGGCGGCCGCCCAGGCGAAGCCGCGACGCAGCAGGCTCCGGCCGAGACCGGTGCCGACGCGGTCCGGGCGGACATGCAGGTTGTCGACGTGGACACGACCGTCCGCCACGGTGCGCAGGTAGAGGAAACCGTGCAGCTCACCGTCCTCGTACGCGACGAGAAGCAGCTGGTCGGGACCGAGCGAGGCGGTCCGGGCCCGCCACTGCGCGCGGTGCTCCTCGGCCACCGGGCCGTGCAGATAGGAGGCGGGCAGGAGCGCGGCGTACGCACTGCGCCAGCTGGCCGTGTGCAGCGCGGCGATACGGTCGGCGTCGGCGGCGGTCCCCGGTGCGATGGGCATGGGGCAGGGTAACTCCCGTCCGCGGCAGGGCTGTACGGGCGGCGAGGGCGTGACCCGCATGCCGCCGGGACGCGGGGGCGGTGGTCCGGGGCGGGCGTCCTCGGCGCCGTCACGGTCACGCGCCCCGTCGGCGGCCACGTGGCACGACGGGGTCGTCCGCCACGTGGCAGGCCGCGGCGGCGTAGGCCATCCGTCCCACTGCCGGGCCTCGGCCCCCCGCGGTTTTCCTGGCGGGCGGTGCGACGGGTCTGCCGATCCGGGCGCCCCGGACCCGGAGACCAGGCGCCCGTCAGTCCGCTCGTGCCGTCAGGATCCTCGGGCCCGATTCCGTGATCGCCACCGTGTGTTCGGCGTGTGCCGCGCGTGAGCCGTCGTTGGTGCGCAGGGTCCAGCCGTCCGCGTCCGCGTGGTAGCCGTCCGTGCCGCCGCCGATCAGCATCGGCTCGATCGCCAGGACCATGCCGTGGCGCAGCTTCATGCCGCGGCCGGGGCGCCCCTCGTTGGGCACCCCCGGGTCCTCGTGCATCCGGCGGCCGATGCCGTGGCCGCCGAAGCCGTCCGGGATGCCGTACCCGCCCTCGCGGCACACCGTGCCGATCGCGTGCGCGATGTCGCCGATGCGGTTGCCGACGACGGCCGCCGCGATACCGGCGGCGAGGGCCCGCTCCGCCGTCTCGATCAGGCGCACGTCGGCCGGGCGCGGTGTGCCGACCGTGAAACTGAGCGCCGAGTCGCCGACCCAGCCGCCCAGTTCGGCGCCGAAGTCCATCGAGACCAGGTCGCCGTCGCGCAGTTTGTAGCGGGTCGGGATGCCGTGCACGATCGCGTCGTTCACGGAGGCGCAGAGGACGGCCGGGAAGGCGGTCGGCGCGAAGGAGGGCCGGTAGCCGAGGAAGGGCGAGGTCGCGCCCGCCTCCCGCAGCACGTCGTGCGCCACCTCGTCCAGCTCCAGCAGGGAGACGCCCACGTCGGAGGCCTTGCGCACGGCCGTGAGGGCACGCCCCACGACCTGTCCGGCCTCGTACATGGCGTCGATCGATGTGTCCGTCTTCAGCTCCACCATGCCAATTACTATACCGGTATTAGAATGGTGTCATGGTACGCACCCCACTGACCCAGGCAGAGCGTGAACGCGGCGAGCGGCTCGGCCGGTTTCTGCGCGAGGCCCGCGGCGGCCGCAGCATGGCCGACGTCGCGGCATGTGCGGGCATCTCCGCGGAGACCCTCCGGAAGATCGAGACCGGCCGGGCGCCGACGCCCGCGTTCTTCACGGTCGCCGCCCTGGCGGGAGCGCTGGGGCTGTCCATGGACGACCTCGTGGTGAGGTGCGTGCTGGTGCCCGCCTGACGGCGGGCGGGGCGCACAGCGTCGGACGGCCCGGCCGGGGATCTTTGCGCCCGGTTCGCAAAGCCGCTGTAGCCGCGCCGTAACACAACTGGTGTTTTCTACGGACCGGAGTACTCCGGTCTGGCGGGAGTTGTGCGATGGCAGTGGATCAACTCCCGGGTCGGGTGCGCGAGTTCGCGAACTACCTGAACGGTCTGCTGGCGCGCCTGGACCAGGGCGGCGGCTGGTGCGCGGTGTTCTGGCAGCGCGACCCCGACGGCATGCGGGCCTGTCTCGAGGGGCGTGAAGTGCCGCCCTGGGACGTGGTGGAGGCGCTGCTCCAGGACCTGGCCACCGAGTACGGCCCGGGCGCCGCCACCGCCGAGGCCGAACACGCCAGGGTGCTGCATGCCGCGGCGCTGTCCGCGTTCGACGCCCGGCCCGGTGGCCGGGACGCCCTCGGTGACCGGCTCGACGTCATGCTCCGCGAACAGCGCTACGCCGCCGAACGCCAGGCGCAGTTGGGTCACGCGCTGGCCGCCGCCACCTCCCAGGAACAGGCCGACGCCCTCCGCCTCGACCTCGCCTGGGCCCGCGACGACCACGAACGGGCGACCGTCCGCTGCGCTGAACTCCGGTCCCGGATACAGCAATTGGACCACCGCTCGGCGGAGGGCCGGGCCCAGGCGATCCGCCGCGGCCGCATCGGCGGTGTGTTCCGCATCGAGAGCGAGTACGGCCCGGGTGACGCGGACGACGCGGACCGGCAGGGCGGCCGGGTCCCGGACATGCCGCAACAGCGCGACGCGGGTACGGCCGCGGAGACGACGGTCCGGCACGAGGACACGGGGTGGGGTGACGGGTGGGGCGGGCAGGATGCCGGTTCCGCGACCGGCGCCCACGACGCTCCGGAAGCCGCCGGGGGACCCGGGTGGGCCAGGACGCCGGACACGGACACCGTCGACGTGCCCCCCGCCGCCGAACCCACCCCCAAGCAGCGCAGACGCCGTCGCGGCGGCGCCCGCTTCGCCGGGATCGCCGAGGAGGAGACCGCCCCCGTCGTCGTACCGCCCGCCGCCGAGCCCGCCCCGCCCGTGCCCGCCGCCCGCACCCGCCGTACTCCGCGGGGTGCCCGGTTCGCCGGGGCCGCGGACGAGCCCGAGGTGCGCCCGGAGCCGCAGACCGAGCCGGTGGACGCGGGGGCCGGGCGGGAGGTCGTCCAGACCGTCGAGACGCTGGTGCGGCTGCGTGCGGAGGGGCGCAGCGGTGAGGCGCACGCGCTGCTCGTCGAGGCCGCCCACTGGCCCGCCGCCCGCTTCCCGCGGCTCGCCGGCGAACTCCAGCGCGCCGGGCTCGGGCACGACTGGGCGAGCCTGCTCTGGGAGGCCGCCTCGCTGCCCGCCGACCGGCTGGTCGCCGCGGCGGACGCGTTGGTCGAGGCCGGGCGCGGCGGGGACGGGGAGCAGATCCTGCGCCAGGGCGTGGCCCGGCCCGCCGAGGAGATCGGCGCCGCCGTGCTGGGCCTGACCGCCGAGGGCCGCCGCCGCGAGGTGCGGGCGCTGCTCGACGCCTACGTCCGCGTCCGCACCCCCGAGGAAGCGGCCCGCAGTGCCGCCCCCGGCCCGGCGACCCTCGTGCCCCTGCTGCTGGAGGCCGCCCGGGGTGTCTCGGAGGAGCGTCACTGGGACCTCGTCCACGCCCTGAGGGTCGCGGGCTTCACCGCCTGACCGGCGGGGCCGATCACCCACGAGAGTGTGAAACGTGATCGACTCAGCGGGTTAACGACGATGGTCTTGGCAAGGCTGCCGGGGAGGCTTACTTTCGACCCTCTACGGCCTGTGTCTACGGGCGTAGAGGCTCTGAGGTCCCGTCGAAGGAGCAGCTCATGGCCAATGTCGTACGTGCCGCCCTGGTCCAGGCCACCTGGACCGGCGACACCGAGTCCATGGTGGCGAAACACGAGGAGTACGCCCGGGAGGCGGCCCGGCAGGGTGCGAAGATCATCGGGTTCCAGGAGGTCTTCAATGCCCCCTACTTCTGTCAGGTCCAGGAACCCGAGCACTACCGCTGGGCCGAGCCGGTGCCCGACGGGCCGACCGTCGTTCGTATGCAGGAGCTCGCCCGCGAGACCGGCATGGTGATCGTCGTACCGGTCTTCGAGGTCGAGCAGTCCGGCTTCTACTACAACACCGCGGCCGTGATCGACGCGGACGGCACCTTCCTCGGCAAGTACCGCAAACACCACATCCCCCAGGTCAAGGGCTTCTGGGAGAAGTACTACTTCAAGCCGGGCAACGTCGGCTGGCCCGTCTTCGACACCGCCGTGGGCAAGGTCGGCGTCTACATCTGCTACGACCGGCACTTCCCGGAGGGCTGGCGGCAACTCGGCCTCAACGGTGCCCAGTTGGTCTACAACCCGTCGGCCACCCACCGCGGGCTCTCCTCCCACCTCTGGCGCCTGGAACAGCCCGCCGCGGCCGTCGCCAACGAGTACTACGTCGCCGCGATCAACCGGGTCGGCGTCGAGGAGTACGGCGACAACGACTTCTACGGCACGTCGTACTTCGTGGACCCGCGCGGCCAGTTCGTGGGGGACACCGCCAGCGACAAGGTGGAGGAGCTCGTCGTCCGGGACCTCGACTTCGACCTCATCGAAGAGGTACGGCAGCAGTGGGCCTTCTACCGGGACCGACGGCCCGACGCCTACGAGGGGCTGGTGCAGCCGTGACCGACAAGGACCTGCTGGGCCGCCACCGGTCCGTCCTGCCCGACTGGCTCGCCCTCTACTACCGGGACCCGCTGGAGATCACCCACGGCGAGGGCCGCCACGTCTGGGACGCCGCGGGCAACAAGTACCTCGACTTCTTCGGCGGCATCCTGACCACGATGACCGCCCACGCACTGCCCGAGGTCACCAAGGCGGTGAGCGAACAGGCCGGGAGGATCATCCACTCGTCCACGCTCTACCTCAACCGGCCCATGGTGGAACTGGCCGAGAGGATCAGCCAGCTGTCCGGGATCCCGGACGCCCGGGTCTTCTTCACCACCTCCGGCACCGAGGCCAACGACACCGCCCTGATGCTCGCCACCACCTACCGGCGCAGCAACACGATCCTGGCGATGCGCAACAGCTACCACGGCCGTTCCTTCAGCGCGGTCGGCATCACCGGCAACCGCGGCTGGTCCCCGACGTCGCTCTCCCCGCTCCAGACGCTCTACGTCCACGGAGGCGTGCGGACGCGCGGCCCGTACGCCTCCCTCGGCGACGACGAGTTCATCGCGGCCTGCGTCGACGACCTGACCGACCTGCTCGGTCACACCCGCCCGCCCGCCGCCCTGATCGCCGAGCCCATCCAGGGCGTCGGCGGCTTCACCTCACCGCCGGACGGCCTGTACGCCGCCTTCCGCGAGGTGCTCGCCGAGCGCGGCATCCTGTGGATCGCCGACGAGGTGCAGACCGGCTGGGGCCGCACCGGCGACCACTTCTGGGGCTGGCAGGCACACGCCTCCTCGGGGCCGCCGGACATCGTCACCTTCGCCAAGGGCATCGGCAACGGCATGTCCATCGGCGGGGTCGTGGCCCGCGCCGAGATCATGAACTGCCTGGACTCCAACAGCATCTCCACCTTCGGCGGCACCCAGGTCACCATGGCGGCCGGTCTCGCCAACCTGTCGTACCTCCTGGAACACGACCTCCAGGGCAACGCCCGGCGGGTCGGCGGGCTGCTCATCGAGCGGCTGCGGGCCGTCACCGCGCAGATTCCCGGCGTACGGGAAGTGCGCGGGCGCGGGCTGATGATCGGCATCGAGCTCGTCAAGCCCGGCACCGACCAGGCCGACCCGGACGCGGCGAGCGCCGTGCTGGAGGCGGCCCGCGAGGGAGGGCTGCTGCTCGGCAAGGGCGGCGGCCACAACACCAGCGCCCTGCGCGTCGCCCCGCCCCTGTCCCTCACCGTCGCGGAGGCCGAGGAGGGCGCCGCGATCCTCGAGAACGCTCTGAGGAGCATCCAGTAGCAGGACCGACAGCAGGACAGAGCAAGGGACCGACCGCCATGACCACCGCCTTGGACCACCTGGAACCGGCCCTGTCCGTACGCCAGGTCCTCACCCTGGAACGGGTGCTCGCCGGGGAACCCGAGGTGGTGGCCGGCGCGGCCCAGCTCGACCGGGCCGTGCGCTGGGTGCATGTCGCCGAGGCACCCGACGTCGGCGTCATGCTCACCGGCGGGGAGATGGTCCTCACCACCGGGGTGCTGCTCGCCGGCGACGAGGGCGCCCAGGCCGAGTACATCCAGTCCCTGCACCGCGCGGAGGCCGCCGCGGTCGTGCTGGGCCTCGGGCGGGCGTTCCCGGCTCCGCCGGACGTGATGCGGCGGGCCGCCGAGCGGTGCGGGCTGCCCATGGTCGTCCTGCACCGGCCCTTCCCCTTCGCCGAGCTGACGGAGGAGGTGCAGTCCCGGCTGGTGCGGCGCAAGTTCGCCGCCGTCAGCCTCTCCGAGGCCGTGCGCACCAGCCTCACCGGGCTCATCACCGCCGGCGCCCCGCTGCAACGGCTGCTCGACGACGTCGCCCAGCACAGCGCCTGTCCGGTCGTGGTCACCAACCTCGCCCACCGCGTCCTCGCCACGGCGGGGGAGCGGCCGGCCGTGGACGACGTGCTGCGGGACTGGGAGCGCATCGCCCGCCAGGCCGGCGGCAGCGAGGGCGACGGCTGGATCCGCGCCGAGCTGGGCGGGCGCGGAGAGCGGTGGGGGCAGATCCTGCTGTGCGGGTACCGCGGGGACACCGCCACCGGGCGGCTGCTCGCCGACCGGGCCGCCGAGGCCCTGGTCCTGCACCGCATGCTCGCCGGGAACTCCGCCCACACCTGGGAGGAGCAGTCCGCGCAGAGCCTGCTGACCGACCTGGTCAGCGGGGTCGTCCCGGCGAGACAGCTGCTGCCGCGGGCGCGGGCGGCCGGACTGCCCGTCAACCGGCGGACCTTCGTGCCCCTGGTCGTCAGGGACGGTGACCCGGCCGAACTCGACCGCGTACTGCGGCTGTTGGGGCTGCCCGGCATCGTCGCCGAGCTCGCCGACGGGGCGACCGCCGTACTGCTGAGCCTGGCCCGGGACCAGGACGCGGCGGTCCTGACGGCGAACTTCGCGGCCCGGCTGACGGAGACGGTGGTGGCGGCGGCCGACCCCCGCACGGACTGGGACGACGTCCCCGCCGGAATGCGGGAGGCCCGGCACGTCGCGGACGCCGTCGCCTCCGGAGTGCTCGACCTCCCGGCCGTCGTACGCCTGAAAGACGTCCATCTGCGCGGTCTGATACGGCTGTTGCGCGACGACCCGCAGGTGCAGTCCTTCGCGGAGCGGGAACTGGACGGACTGCTCCGCGGGGCGGGCGAGGGCCTGCTCGCCGTCCTGCGGACGTATCTGGCCACCGGCCGCAACAAGTCCCGCACCGCCCAGCTCCACCACGTCTCGCGCCCCGCGCTGTACCGGCGCCTCGAAGCGATACAGACCCGGCTCGGGGTGGACCTCGACGACTTCGAACAGGCCGCCTCGGTGCACATCGCGCTCCTCGCGCACGACGCGCAACAGGGCTGAAACATGCCACGACCTGGGAAAACGGCGGTGAAACATGGGCCCACGACAGGGTGACACCGTGGCACGCCGAGCGCCCGCAGACGTGACACCGTGCAACTCAAAGCCTGCTTTCGGACTTTCTAGCCTTCTCGCACACCTAGCGACCGGAGGTCCCGATGAGCAGAGTGATTCGTGCCGCCCTTTTCCAGACCGCGTGGACGGGCGACAAGGAGTCGATGATCCAGGTACACGAGCAGGCGGCCCGCGACGCGGCCGCGCAGGGTGCTCAGGTCCTGTGCTTCCAGGAGCTGTTCTACGGGCCGTACTTCTGCCAGGTCCAGGACAAGGCGTTCTACGAGTACGCCGAGCAGATCCCGGGCGGGCCGATCGTCAAGCGATTCCAGGCGCTGGCCAAGGAGTTGGGCATCGTCCTCGTCCTGCCCATGTACGAGGAGGAGCAGCCCGGCGTCCTCTACAACACCGCCGCCGTGATCGACGCGGACGGCTCGTACCTCGGCAAGTACCGCAAGCACCACATCCCGCAGGTGCCGGGCTTCTGGGAGAAGTTCTACTTCCGCCCGGGCAACAGCGGCTGGCCGGTCTTCGACACCAAGGTCGGCAGGATCGGCGTCTACATCTGCTACGACCGCCACTTCCCGGAGGGCTGGCGGGCGTTGGGCCTCGCGGGCGCCGAGATCGTCTTCAACCCCTCGGCCACCTCACGCGGCCTGTCCGCCTATCTGTGGCAGCTGGAGCAGCCGGCCGCGGCCGTCGCCAACGAGTACTTCGTCGGCGCGATCAACCGGGTCGGTGTCGAGGAGCTCGGCGACAACGACTTCTACGGGACGACCTACTTCGTCGACCCGGAGGCGCAGTTCGTGGGCGAGGTGGCCTCCGACAAGGAGACCGAGCTCGTCGTCCGCGACCTCGACCTCAACAAGCTCCGCGAAGTGCGCGACCGCTGGCAGTTCTACCGCGACCGCCGTCCCGACGCGTACGCCCCGCTGACCGCCCCGTAACCGTCCTGGACCGCCGTCGGTCCGAGCACGGGGGCCGGACCGGCGGCAACGATCGACTCGTACGACACCAGGAGAGGGAACATGAGTAGCCGTACCGTCATCCGCGGTGGCCTCGTCGTCACCGCGTCCGACGAGATCCACGCCGACGTCCTGATCGAGGACGGCCGTATCGCCGCCCTCGCCGCCTCCGGCACCCCGGCCGCCGAGGCCTGGAGTGCCGAGCGGACCATCGACGCCACCGGCAAGTACGTCATCCCGGGCGGCGTCGACGCCCACACCCACATGGAGCTGCCGTTCGGCGGCACCTTCGCCTCCGACACCTTCGAGACCGGCACCCGGGCGGCTGCCTGGGGCGGCACGACGACCATCGTCGACTTCGCCGTGCAGAGCGTGGGTCACTCGTTGCGCGAAGGGCTCGACGCCTGGCACGCCAAGGCCGAGGGCAACTGCGCCATCGACTACGGCTTCCACATGATCGTCTCCGACGTGAACCAGGACACGCTCAAGGAGATGGACCTGCTGGTCGAGGAGGGCGTCACCTCCTTCAAGCAGTTCATGGCCTACCCCGGGGTCTTCTACTCCGACGACGGCCAGATCCTGCGCGCCATGCAGCGCTCCGCCGAGAACGGCGGACTGATCATGATGCACGCCGAGAACGGCATCGCGATCGACGTGCTGGTGGAGCAGGCGCTGGCCCGCGGCGAGACCGACCCGCGCTACCACGGGGAGGTGCGCAAGGCGCTCCTGGAGGCCGAGGCCACCCACCGCGCCATCAAGCTCGCACAGGTCGCCGGAGCGCCCCTGTACGTCGTGCACGTCTCGGCCATGGAGGCAGTGGCCGAGCTGGCGCGGGCGCGCGACGAGGGTCTGAACGTCTTCGGCGAGACCTGCCCGCAGTACCTGTTCCTGTCGACGGACAACCTCGCCGAACCCGACTTCGAGGGCTCGAAGTACGTGTGCAGTACGCCCCTTCGTCCCAAGGAGCACCAGGCGAAGCTGTGGCAGGGCCTGAGGACCAACGACCTCCAGGTCGTCTCCACCGACCACTGCCCCTTCTGCTTCGTGGGCCAGAAGGAGCTCGGCCGCGGCGACTTCTCGAAGATCCCCAACGGTCTGCCGGGCGTCGAGAATCGTATGGACCTGCTCCACCAGGCCGTCGTCGACGGGCACATCAGCCGCCGCCGCTGGATCGAGATCGCCTGCGCCACCCCGGCCCGGATGTTCGGCATGTACCCGAAGAAGGGCACCATCGCCCCGGGCGCCGACGCCGACGTCGTCATCTACGACCCGCACGCCGAGCAGATCATCTCCGCCGAGACCCACCACATGAACGTCGACTACTCGGCGTACGAGGGCAAGCGCCTCACCGGCCGCGTCGAGACGGTCCTGTCGCGTGGCGAACTCGTCATCACCGAGCGGGAGTACACCGGGCACGCCGGGCACGGCACGTACACCCCGCGCTCCACCTGTCAGTACCTCACCTAGGAGTGGCGCACATGGACTTCGGACTCGTCCTGCAGACCGACCCGCCGGCCTCGAAGGTCGTCAGCCTGATGAAGCGGGCCGAGCGCAACGGCTTCACCTACGGCTGGACCTTCGACTCCGCCGTGCTCTGGCAGGAACCGTTCGTGATCTACAGTCAGATCCTCGCCAACACCTCCAAGCTGACGGTCGGCCCCATGGTCACCAACCCGGGCACCCGCACCTGGGAGGTCACCGCCTCCACGTTCGCCACCCTCAACGACATGTTCGGCAACCGCACGGTCTGCGGCATCGGGCGCGGCGACTCCGCGATGCGCGTCGCGGGCCGGGCCCCGAACACCCTCGCCCGCATCAGCGAGGCCATGAAGGTCATCAAGGCGCTCGGCTCGGGCAAGGAGGCGGACCTCGGGGGCACGGTCGTCAAGTTCCCGTGGATCAAGGAGGACGCCGAACTCCCCGTCTGGATGGCCGCGTACGGTCCCAAGGCGCTGAAGATGACCGGCGAGGAGGCCGACGGCTTCATCCTCCAGCTCTCCGACCTGTACCTCACCGAGTACATGGTCAAGGCGGTCAAGGACGCGGCCGTCGCCGCCGGGCGCGACCCCTCCGAGGTGAAGATCTGCGTGGCCGCCCCGGCCTACGTCACCGAGGACGACTCGCCCGAGGCGCTCGCCCACGCGCGCGACCAGTGCCGCTGGTTCGGCGGGATGGTCGGCAACCACGTGGCCGACCTGGTGTCCAAGTACGGCGAGCACTCCGCCGCCGTACCCGACGAACTCACCGACTACATCAAGGCCCGCGAGGGGTACGACTACTCCCACCACGGCCGCTCCGACAACCCCGACACCGCCTTCGTGCCCGACGAGATCGTCGACCGGTTCTGCGTCATCGGGCCCGTCGAGAAGCACATCGAGAAGCTCAACGCCCTGCGTGAGCTCGGTGTCGACCAGTTCGCCCTCTACGACATGCACGACGCGCAGGAGACCGTCATCGACGCCTACGGCTCGAAGGTGATCCCCGCCGTCAACGCCTGACCCCCACGGTCCCGTTCCCCCCGACCCCCCACACCTTGTCCCCCCTCTCCGTCCCGCCGTCCCGGGGCGGAGAGGGGTGGCGGGACCCGCCGTTCCCCGGTCCCGCCGGCCCCCGCACGGCCTATCCCGTCCCGCTCTCATCGATTGGCCTGCCCATGACCGACACAGTCCCCACGGGGTCGCCGATATCCCAGTCCGCCGGCCCCGACGGCCGGATCGAACTCAGCCCCGGGGCCTACCCCGCCGACAGTCCCTTCGCCAACGAGGACCTGCGTCCCGTACCGGTCTCCGAGCGCAAGTGGACGACGTACAACTTCGCGGCCCTGTGGATCTCCATGGCCCACTGCATCCCCAGCTGGACCCTGGCCTCCGGCCTGGTCGCGCTCGGCATGGACTGGAAGCAGGCCGTCTTCACCATCGCGCTGGCCAACATCATCGTGCTGCTGCCGATGCTGGCCACCGGGCACGCCGGACCCAAGTACGGCATCCCCTTCCCGGTCCTGGCCCGTGCCTCCTTCGGGCTGCGCGGCGCCAACGTCCCGGCACTGATCCGGGCGGCCGTGGCCTGCGGCTGGTTCGGCATCCAGACCTGGATCGGCGGCAGCGGCATCTTCGCGCTGGGCTCCAAGCTCACCGGCGGGCACTGGGAGAACGCGGGGCAGATCGCCGGCAACCCGTGGCCGCTGTGGCTGTGCTTCCTGCTCTTCTGGGCGCTGCAGATCGCGATCATCTACCGCGGCATGGACTTCCTGCGGCACTTCGAGAACTGGGCCGCGCCCTTCGTCATCGCCGGCGCGCTCGTGCTGCTCATCTGGATCGCCGTCAAGGCGGACGGCTTCGGCGCGCTCCTCGACCAGCCGTCCAAGCTGGGCTGGGGCGCCGACTTCTGGCCGGTCTTCTTCCCGTCCCTCATGGGCATGATCGGTTTCTGGGCCACTCTGTCCCTGAACATCCCCGACTTCACCCGCTTCGGCGCCAGTCAGAAGGCGCAGACGTGGGGCCAGACCCTGGGCCTGCCCACCACGATGACCCTCTTCGCGGTCCTCGCGGTGCTGGTCACCTCCGGCTCCGAGGCCATCTACGGCGAGGCCATCTGGGACCCGGTCGCGCTGGCCGCCAAGACGGACAACGCCTTCGGTCTGCTCTTCGCGCTCGTCATCGTGCTGGTCGCCACCGTCTCCGTGAACATCGCGGCGAACGTGGTCTCACCGGCGTACGACCTGTCCAACCTGGCCCCGAAGTTCATCAACTTCCGCACCGGCGCGCTGATCACGGGCGTCGTCGGCATCCTGATCTTCCCGTGGAAGCTGATCTCCACGCCGGAGTTCTACATCTTCACCTGGCTCGGTGTGGTCGGCGGTCTGCTCGGCACGGTCGCGGGCATCCTCATCGCCGACTACTGGATCGTGCGCAGGACGGTGCTGCACCTGGCGGACCTGTACACGCCCGGCGGGCGCTACTGGTACTCCAACGGCTGGAACTGGCGGGCGATCGCCGCCTTCCTGGTCGGCGGTGTCCTCGCGGTCGGCGGGTCGCACTCGGCCGTCGGCGCGGACGGGGTCAAGACGGGGCCGTTCCCGACCGACGGTCTGATCCCGTTCCTCAAGCCCCTGGCCGACTACGGCTGGGCCGTGGGCCTGGGCACCTCACTGGTGCTGTACGTCGCGCTGATGCTGCCGAAGGGCAGGGCGCAGGAGGGCATCCAGGTCTGATGTCCAGGACTGGGAGGGCGGTCGCTACTGACCGCCCTCCAGTGCTGCCACCGCGTCCTTGGCCGCCTTGATGGCGCCCTTGTTGATCACATCCGTGTCGGGCGCCTTCTTCGACTCGAAGTCGCTGCCGTTGTAGGTGATGATCACCAGCGCGTTGGAGGCCTGGACGACGACCGTGCCCTCGCGGGTCTGCTGCTTGTCCTCGGTGGTGAGGTTCACGACCGAGTAGCCCTGGTCGCCCACGCCCGGCACGTCCCCTCCGCCGCTCTTCTCCTTGACGCGCTCCTTGTACGAGGTCTGCGCCGCTTCGTCCGAGTCCATGATCTCGAAGGACACGTCGAGCCAGCGGTAGTCGTACCCCTTGAGCGCGTTCCAGGAGCAGGTGCGGCGGAGCTTCGTGTCCGTCGACGGGATCTCCTTGCCGGCCGCCTTGGCGCCCGGGACCAGGGACTTGATGTTCTGCGTGGAGACGCTGCCGCAGGGCGAGGGAGCCGCGGCGTACGTCTTCGAGGCCGCCGCCGTCGCCGGGGCCGACGCGGATCGCGTACCGCCGCCCTTGGACGCGGAGTCGTGGTCGGCGGTCGGAGCCGGTCCCGAGGAGAGCGACCAGCCCGCGGCGGCGAGCACGACGACCGGGGACAGACGCGCGGTCAGGGCGAGCGGCAGAGGAAGGGAACGCACAGGCGCACTTTTCCGTGGGGGACGGTGCGGAAGGTGTCCGCACTGCGGACGGGACGACAGTGTCACACGACTCCCTGTGGGGCGAAAGTGCCAACTCGCTCCGTACATGTGCGGTGACAGCGGCCTGTAGTTGACGCGTTGTGTGTCCTGTTATGTCCGCACGGAGTTGCGGGTGAACGCCGATTCGATCCGGTCGACCGCCAGGAACGCCCCGTACGCGACGAGGTGCACCAGACAGTGGTCGGAGTGCTCCGGGCGGCGCCAGGCGGCGACGTCCTCGTCGGTGATGCGGTACGGCGCGAGGGCGGCCAGCAGCGCGAGGCGGGCCCCGGGCCGCTCGCGCCGGTCGGGGAAGGGGTCCGGGGTGAGGGACGGGTGCGCTCCGTCCCAGTCCAGCAGGACCTCCTCCACGAGATCCTGGTCGTCGGTGTCGAGCAGGGCGCCACCCGCCATCGCCGCCCTGAGCAGCGCCGCGTAGGCGGGACCGACGGCCGTGCCACCCGCCCACGCGGGGGACTCACCGGGGTCGGGGAGGTCGAGCAGCGCGAGCGCGGCGCCGGGCCGGGCCGGGCGGCGTACGGCCCGGGCCAGCGTGCGGCCCGCGAGACTGCGGACCGCGCGGAAGCGCTGGACGTTGCCCGGCAGCAGGTTCTCGGTCACCAGCGCGGAGACGATCCGGTTGATGAAGTGGAAGGCGAGCGCGGTGCCGAGGTAGCCCGGGGCGTCCTCGCCCGGGAACGGATACGGCTCGGGGCCGAGGCCGCCCGGGACACGGGTCTGCTTTCCCCACTCCAGCACGCGCGCGTGCTCCTCGTTCTGGGGCCGCTCCCCGCGCGCCAGGCGTTCGGCCAGGGCGTGGTCGCCGGTGGCGTGCAGCAGCACGGTGTGCGCGTCCACGCAGAACGGACACCGGTTGGCGAGCGACACCCCGAGCGCCGCCAGCTCCTTGCCGGTGCGGCTGCCGGGGCCCGCGATCAACGACTCGCGCATCAGCGCCCAGGCGGGGGCGAGGAGTTCGGGGGCGGAGGAGAGGACCACGAAGGTGACCGGTTCGTCGATGCCGAACTCGCGGGCGAGCTGGTCGTAGACCTCGGCGACGCGACCGGTGGCCGCCCTGGGCGGCTGTGGCTCGGTGTAGCGGAAGGGTGTGGACATGGAGAGCAGCGTGCGCCGACCGGGTGCCCCCGGTCGTCGTACGTCCGAAGGGAGTTGACGCTGCGTCCGTGGGGCGGGAGGAGCCCGCCGTGTACTGCGGCGGGAGTAGTCGCAGAGTTGTCCACAGGGCTGACGCGGGTGTCGGCGGGGCCCTCTAGTGTGCGGACATGGGCGGGCACATGGTCACACACAAAGGGCTGGCCGACGCGGCGCTGGCGGTCGTGGTCGGCGCGTTGGCGATGACCACGGTCGCCTTCGACGGGGACAGGGGATGGCTGGACTACGCCCTGGTGGCGGTGAGTTCGGCCGCACTGGCCTTCTACCGGCCGGCCCCACGGGCGGTGCTGGCCGTCTCGACCGCCTCCGGCGCGGCGTACGTCCTGCACGCGCAGCCCGGACTGCCGGCCGCCCTGCCCGTCCTGGCCGCCGTGCACACGGCGGCCCGGGTGGGGCACCGGGGCTGGGCCCTGCTGGCGAGCGGGCTGTACCTGGCGGCGTACGTGGCGACGGGTCCGGCCACCCGGGACATCGTGGAGAACGCGGCGCTGCTCGCGGGCTGGTTCCTGTTCGCGGCCGTGACCGGCCTCGCCGACCGCAACTGGCAGGCGTATCTGCGCCAGACCGAACAGCGTGCCCTGGAGGCGGAACGCACCCGTGAGGAGGCCGCGCTGCGCCGGGCCGGTGAGGAACGCCTGCGGATCGCCCGTGAGTTGCACGACTCCCTCACCCACAGCATCTCGATCGTCAAGCTCCAGGCGGGCGTCGCGGTGCACCTCGCCCGCAAACGGGGCGAGGAGATACCGCCCGCCCTGCTGGCCATCCAGGAGGCGAGCGGCGAGGCCATGCGGGAACTGCGGTCCACGCTGGAGGTCCTGCGCACCGACGAGGTCGTCGGCACGCCCGCACTGCTGGTGGAGCGGGCGCGGGCCGCCGGCCTCGCGGTGGACCTGACGGTGACGGGCGAGGAGTGCGAGCTCGGCGCGACGGTCGAGAAGGCGGTGTACCGCACCGTGCAGGAGGCGCTGACGAACGCGGCACGGCACGCGGGGCCGGCGAAGGTGCGGGTGCGGCTCGCCTACGGGCAGGACCGGGTCACGGTGGCCGTGGAGGACGACGGGAACGCCGCCCCGGAGCGGCCCTTCGCGCCGGGCATCGGCCTGACCGGCATGCGGGAGCGGGTGACGGCGCTCGGCGGGACCCTGCACGCCGCCCCGCGCACGGAGGGCGGCTTCGCGGTGCGGGCCGAGCTGCCGGTGGGGGAGGCCGGATGATCCGGGTGGCGCTCGTCGACGACCAGGCGCTGATGCGGGCCGGGTTCCGGGCCCTGCTGGAGGCCGAGGACGGCATCGAGGTGGTCGGTGAGGCGGCCGACGGGGAACAGGGCCTGGCGCTGGTGCGGGCCGAGGTGCCCGACATCGCGCTGGTCGACGTGCAGATGCCGGTGATGACGGGCATCGAGGCGACACGCCGTATCGCCGCGGACCCCGCACTGACCGGGGTGCGCGTGGTGATCCTCACCAACTACGGCCTCGACAGCTATGTCTTCGAGGCGCTGCGCGCCGGCGCCAGCGGCTTCCTGCTGAAGGACACGGACCCGGCGGACCTGTTGCAGGCGATCGACGTGGTGGCGGGCGGCGAGGCGCTGCTGTCGCCGTCGGTCACCCGCACTCTGATCGGCGAGTTCGTCTCCAGACCCCCGGACCGCGCCACGGCCCCCGGCCTGGAGTGCCTCACCCCTCGCGAACGCGAGGTGACGGCCCTGGCCGCGCGCGGGCTGACCAACGAGGAGATCGCCGCGCACATGGTCATCAGCCCGTTCACGGTCAAGACGCACGTCAGCCGCGCGATGACGAAACTGGGGGCCCGGGACCGGGCCCAACTGGTCGTGTTCGCCTACGAGTCGGGGCTGGTACGGGCGCGCGAGTGAATTCCCGTTGCGTGGCAGAGGCACCGATCAGCACGCTGGTGCCATGACAGAGACGACACAGCCCCGGAAGCCCGCCGTCCGTGACGAGATCCTCGCCTACTACGCGCGCGGCGACGAGGACGCCCGCCTGCGGGACGGAGGGGGTTTCGCCGGGCGGCTGGAGTTCTGGCGTACACAGGACGTGCTGCGACGGCTGCTGCCCCCGACGCCGGCCCGGATCCTGGACGTCGGCGGCGGCAGCGGGGTGCACGCGGAGTGGCTGGTGCGGGACGGGTACGAGGTCGACCTCGTCGATCCCGTACCGCTCCACGTGGAGCAGGCGGCACGGATCCCCGGCGTCACCGCGCGCGCCGGTGACGCCCGCGAACTGCCCGCCGCCGACGCCGCCTACGACGTGGTACTGCTCCTCGGCCCGCTGTACCACCTGCCCGAACGCGCCGACCGCGTCAGGGCGTTGACGGAGGCCCACCGGGTGGTCCGGCCCGGTGGACCGGTGGTCGCGGCGACCATCAACCGGTTCGCGGGACTGCACGACCTGCTGCGCGCGGAACGCTACTTCGACCCGGCGCACCGCGCCCGCACCGACGCGGTCGGCGACCACGGGCGGCACGGCACCGAGGGCGGCCTGTTCACCACCGCCTACTTCGCCCGTCCCGACGAGGCGCCCGCCGAGTTCACCGACGCCGGGCTCACCGTCGACGGCCAGTACGGCCTGGAGGGCGCCGTCTGGCTGATGGGCGGCGTCGAGGACTGGCTGGACGACCCGGAACGCCGTGAGGCCGTCCTGGCGGCGAGCCGGCGCATCGAGTCGGAACCGACGCTCCTGGGGATCAGCGGACATCTCCTCACGGCGGGCACACGGCCCGCATAGCCTCCTTCGTACGATCATGTGCAGCGCCCCCGCAGTGAGGAGTCCGCCCGTGTTCACCACCCGCCCCACCCTCCAGGGCACCTTCGGCATGGTGTCCTCCACCCACTGGCTCGCCTCGCAGTCGGCGATGGCCGTCCTGGAGGACGGCGGCAACGCCTACGACGCGGCCGTGGCGGGGGCGTTCGTGCTGCACGTGGTCGAACCGCACCTCAACGGGCCCGCCGGGGAGGTGCCGATCCTGCTCGCCCCGGCGGGCGGCGAGGTACGGGTGCTGTGCGGACAGGGCGTCGCCCCGGCCGGAGCCTGCGTCGCGCACTACAAGGAGCTCGGGCTGGACCTCGTCCCCGGCACGGGACCCCTCGCGGCCGCCGTCCCCGGCGCCTTCGACGCCTGGATGCTCCTGCTCCGCGATCACGGCACCAAGCCCCTCGCCGAGGTCCTCCGGTACGCCATCGGGTACGCCGAGGACGGACACGCGCCCGTGGACAACGTCGGGGCGACCGTCGAGACCGTCCGGGAGCTGTTCGAGACCGAGTGGACCTCGTCCGCGGAGATCTACCTGCCCGGCGGACAGCCGCCCCGGCCCGGCGAGCTGTTCCGCAACCCCGCGCTGGCCGCCACCTGGAAGCGGCTGCTCGCCGAGGTGGACGCGGCGGGCGACCGGGTCGCACAGATCGAGGCGGCGCGGGACATCTGGCGGACCGGGTTCATCGGCGAGGCCCTCGTACGGCAGGCGCGACGGCCCACCCTGGACACCAGCGGCGAGCGGCACACCGGCACGCTGACGGCCGACGACCTCGCCGGGTGGTCCGCGACCTACGAGACCCCGGCGACGTACGACTGGAAGGGGTGGACGCTCTGCAAGGCCGGCCCCTGGAGCCAGGGCCCGGCGCTCCTCCAGCAACTCGCGCTGCTCCCGGCCGAGCTGCCCGCATACGGGTCCGCCGACTACGTCCACCTGCTGATCGAGGGCTGCAAGCTCGCCATGGCCGACCGCGAGGCCTGGTACGGCGACGCGGCCGACGTGCCGCTCGACGAACTGCTCACGGACGCGTACAACGCGCGGCGGCGGGCCCTGGTCGGCGACAAGGCCTCGTACGAACTGCGGCCCGGCAGCCCCGGCGGGCGCGCGCCCCGGCTGAGCGCGCACGCGCACGTGGTCACCACGGACGACCCCGGCTTCAGCCCCATGGGCGCGGGGGAGCCCACCGTCGCCAAGAGCCCGGCCTCCCCGGTGCCCGGCGAACCCGAGATCGCCGCCGACGGCACCACCCGCGGGGACACCTGCCACCTCGACGTCGTCGACCGCTGGGGCAACATGGTCGCCGCCACCCCCAGCGGCGGCTGGCTCCAGTCCAACCCCGTCGTGCCCGAACTGGGCTTCCCGCTCGGCACCCGGCTCCAGATGACCTGGCTGGAGGAGGGCCTGCCGAACTCGCTGACGCCGGGCCGCCGCCCCCGGACCACCCTCACGCCCTCGATCGCGCTGCGCGACGGCGTGCCCGTCATGGCCTTCGGCACCCCCGGCGGGGACCAGCAGGACCAGTGGCAGCTGCACTTCTTCCTCGCCGTCGCGCTGCGCCCGGCGGTGCGCGGGGGCCTCGACCTGCAAGGCGCGATCGACGCGCCCAACTGGCACAGCGACAGCTTCCCGGGGTCCTTCTACCCGCGCGGCATGCGGCCCGGCAGCGTGACGGTCGAGGCCCGGCTGGATGCCGGGATCGTCGAGGAGCTGCGGCGGCGCGGGCACGACGTGACGGTCGGCGACCCCTGGTCCGAGGGACGGCTGTGCGCGGTCGCCCGGGACCCGGAGACCGGGATCCTGTCGGCGGCGGCGAACCCGCGCGGGATGCAGGGGTACGCGGTGGGCCGCTGAGCCCACGCCCCGCCCGCTCCCGGCCGTTGATCCCATATCCCGGTATTCAGCGTGATTCCACCCACAGTCCACCCATCGGGTGGGGATTGTCAGTGGGGCGTGCTCTTATGGAGTCATGATCGACGACACGGAAACCATCGACGAGTTTCTCGCCCGCCACTCGGCCGACGTGGAGGAGGCCCTCCGCAAGGCCGCCGCGGCCGAGATCATGCCCCGCTTCCGTCAGCTCGCCGCGCACGAGGTCGACCAGAAGAGCGGACCGCACGACCTGGTGACGGACGCCGACCGGCTGGCCGAGCAGCACCTCACCGAAGCGCTCGGCGCCCTCCTGCCCGGCTCCGTCGTGGTCGGCGAGGAAGCGGTGCACGCCAACCCGGCCTCCTACGAGGCGATACGGGGCGACGCCCCGGTCTGGATCGTCGACCCGGTCGACGGGACACGGCAGTTCGTGCGCGGGGAGGACGGCTTCAGCACCCTCGTCGCACTCGCCCGGGGCGGCGTGCTGCACGCCTCCTGGATCTACGCGCCGGCTCGTGACCAACTCGCCACCGCCGTACGGGGCCAGGGCGCGTTCCTCGACGGCGAGCGGCTGTTCGCCGGACCGCCGGAGCCCGGCCGGGACCTCGAAGTGGCGACCTCCCACCCGGACTACACGACGGAAGAGCAGAAGCGCGCCCTGCTGGGGCTGTGGACGGACGGCATCGCTCCCCGCGCCTGCGGTTCCGCCGGCCTGGAGTATCTCGCCATCGCCCGTGGCCGGCTGGACGCCACCGCCTTCTCCTGGGAGGCGGCCTGGGACCATGCGGCGGGCCTGCTCCTCGTCGAGGAGGCGGGCGGCGCCCATCTGACCGTCACCGGAGAGCCGTTTCGCATCACCGGCGGCAACGCCCTGCCGTTCACCACGGCACGGGACGCGGCGACGGCACGGCGGATCACGGGGCTGCTGGCGGGCGGGGTCTGAGGCGCGGAACGGCGGGCAGGTGCGGCCGGTTCCGCGGTGCGGCCACCGAAGGTGACCGTCCGGACACCGTCCGCGCTCCAGTCCCCCGCGACCCTGGACCGACGGTGTCCCGTCCTATCCTGATCCAGTGGCCATCGGCTGACGAAGGAGTCCGAAGGTGCCGTCGATGCTTGACGCATGCGTGGTGGGTGCGGGACCCAACGGACTGACCGCTGCCGTGGAGCTGGCCCGCCGCGGCTTCTCCGTGGCCCTCTTCGAGGCGCGCGACACCGTCGGCGGGGGAGCCCGCACCGAGGAACTCACCCTGCCGGGCTTCCGGCACGACCCGTGCTCCGCGGCACACCCCCTGGGCATCAACTCGCCCGCCTTCCGCGCCCTTCCGCTGGAGCGGTACGGCCTGGAGTGGCTGCACGCCGACCTCCCCATGGCCCACCCCTTCACCGACGGCACCGCCGCCGTGCTGTCCCGTTCGGTCGCCGAGACGGCCGCCTCGTTCGGGCCGCGCGACGCGGGCGCGTACCGCAGACTGGTCGAGCCGTTCCTGCCCCGATGGGACACCCTGGTCCGGGACTTCATGTCGCTGCCGCTGACCGCGCTGCCCCGCGACCCGGTCACCCTCGCCCGCTTCGGCCTCGCCGGACTGCCCCCGTCGACCTGGCTGCTGCGCCGCTTCCGCGACGAGCGCGCCAAGGCGCTGTTCGCCGGTCTCGTCGCGCACGTCATGGCGCCCCTCTCCGGCTTCGCCACCGGCGCCATCGGCCTGGTCTTCGCGCTCGCCGCGCACGCGCGCGGCTGGCCCGTCGCCCGCGGCGGCTCCCAGTCGATCTCCGACGCGCTCGCGGCCTACCTCAAGGACCTCGGCGGCGCCATCCACACCGACTACGAGGTCAAACGCCTCGACGACCTGCCGCCCGCCCGCGCCTACATCTTCGACACCTCGCCCACCGCGCTGGCCCGCATCGCCGGCTTCGGCCGCTACTACGACACCTACCGGTACGGCCCCGGCGTCTTCAAGGTCGACTACGCCCTCGACGGCCCGGTGCCCTGGACCGCGCCGGAGCCCCGCACCGCCGGCACCGTGCAGATCGGCGCGAACACCGCCGAGATCAGCACCGCCCTGCGCGCGGCCTCCCGGGAGGGCAGGGCCCCCGACAGACCGTTCCTGATCACCGTGCAGCCCAGCGTGGTGGACCCCACCCGGGCCCCCGAGGGCAAACAGGTCTTCTGGGCCTACGGCCATGTCCCCAGCGGCTGGACCGGCGACCTCACCGACGCCGTCGAGCGCCAACTGGAGCGTTTCGCCCCGGGCTTCCGCGACCTGGTCCTGGCCCGCGCCACTGCGGGCCCGCCCGAACTGGCCGCCCGCAACGCCAACTACGTCGGCGGCGACATCGGCTCCGGAGCGGTCACCGGACTGCAGATCCTGCTGCGCCCCAAGCTGTCCCTGTCCCCGTACACCACCCCGCACCCGGCCGTCTTCATCTGCTCCTCCGCCACCCCGCCGGGCCCGGGCGTGCACGGCATGTCCGGGCACAACGCGGCGAAGGCGGCGTGGAGAAGGCTGCGCCAGACATGACTGCCCTCACGCTCGTCCAGGGCGACATCACCGGCGAGAGCGCCGACGCCGTCGTCAACGCGGCGAACTCCTCGCTGCTCGGCGGCGGAGGCGTCGACGGCGCCATCCACCGCCGCGGCGGCCCGGCGATCCTGGAGGACTGCCGCAGGCTGCGGGCCTCCCAGTACGGCAAGGGCCTTGCGACGGGCCGCGCGGTCGCGACCACGGCGGGCAATCTGCACGCCCGCTGGGTGATCCACACCGTGGGGCCCGTGTTCAGCCCGTCCGAGGACCGTTCCGGCCTGCTGGCCTCCTGCTACCGCGAATCCCTGCGCGTCGCCGACGAACTCGGCGCCCGTACCGTCGCGTTCCCCGCCATCTCCACCGGCGTCTACCGCTGGCCGATGCGGGACGCTGCCCGCATCGCCGTGGCGACGGTCCGGGCCGCGGAGACCGACGTCGAGGAGATCAGGTTCGTCCTGTTCGACGAGGACGCGTACGCGGCGTTCGCCGCAGAGGCCGGCTGACGCGGGCGACCGCACGCGACCGAACACACGCGACCGGGCCGCCCGGAGAGTCCGGGCGGCCCGGCAGGTGAAGCCGTCACTACGCCACGGGCAGCGCCGGCACCTCCGGAAGGCCGCCGCCGAGGAGCCCGGTGACCAGCCCCAGCACCGGGGACAGCAGACCGGTGACCGCGCTCAGCACTCCGCCGAGGTCGAGCGAGGTCAACGAGCTGATCAGACCCTGGACCGCGGACGTGAGCGAGGCCAGCAGGTCCCCCACGGGATCGGCCGCCACGGACCGGTCGGCGGGGCGGTCCAGCGTCTTCAGGCGCTCCTGGACGGTCGCGTTCCAGGCCCGCAACTCCTCCGCGTACGCGGCCGCCGCCTCCGGGTCGAGCCGGGTGCCGTCCGCCTCGCCGAGGACCGCGACCGTGTCGAGGAGGGGCGCCAGTGCGCCGTCGTGGCCGAGGACCGTGTCCGTCCCGGCGCCGACGCGCGGGGCGGCCTCGCTGATGCTCAGGCCCGGCACCGCTCGGCCCGCGTCACCGACGGCGGCGGCAGTGCCGACCGGCCCGAGGACCAGTGCCGCACAGACCAGGGGCGGCACGAGGAGGCCGCGGGAGACTAGGGCGCGCATGGAGTTCCTTTCGAAGCGCTGAAAGCTGCTGCTCTAGCGCCCACGGTGGGAACCGCCCCGGCACCCCGCAACCGATCACACCGCCCGCACCGGCCGCAGCGCGCCCCATCGGCGACGCTGACCAGGGCCTTTCCCGCAGAACGCGGCTCCTTACGGGTGTCAGCCCCACGTTCCGCCGTCAGAGGGTGCGGCGCGGCCGTCGTCGCCGGATCATGGAACCCACTGCCCTGGAGAACGGGAGGTTCCTGTGGGGTCGGACTTCCCCCTCCCACGGACCCTGCTGTCCGAGGACGTCGAGACGCTGCTGGCGGGCGCGACCGCGGAACTGGGGCGTGAATACCGCGTGCTGCGGGAGATCGTGGAGGGCGGAGCGGCGGCCGTGGCGGTCCTCGACACCCGGCTGCGCTACGTGTACGTCAACCCCCACATGGCCCGGATCGTGGGCGTACCGGCCGAGGACCAGCTGGGACGGACGCTCGCCGAGGTCATACCGGGAGTGGAGAGACCGGAGGAGGTGCCGGGGGCCGTGCTGCGGGACGGGCGGCCGCGCGATGTCCTCATCGCCGGGGACATGGGCGCCGGGACCTCCCGCACGCCGCGGGAGTGGCACAGCACGTACCACCGGCTCCAGAACGAGCGCGGCGAGATCGTCGGACTCGTGGCCATCGGCGTGGAGGTCACCGAGCCGCGCCGCTATCTCAACGAGCTGGAACGGGCCCACGGCCGGATGGCCATGCTGCACGCCGCCACCCTGCGCATCGGCACCACGCTGGACCTGGAGACCACCTGCCAGGAACTCGTCGACTTCGTCGTACGCGACCTCGCGGACGGGGCCTCGGTCGAGCTCGTCGTGGAGAACGAACCGGTGAGGTCCCCGCGGGCCCCCTCGGCCGGGGTGATGCGGATGCGGCGGGCCGCCGTGAGCGCCCGGCCGGAGCTCGCCGTGCGCCTCGGCGGACTGGCGGGCCCGGACGACGTGAACGACCACGGGCCGACGTCCCCCATGCGCCGCTGTCTGGAACGCGGGCGGCCCTTCGTGACCAGCCTGCCGACCCGGGTCCGACCCAGGGGGCCTTATGCGGAGCGGCTGGCGCGCTACCGCGCCGCCGGGATCCACTCCACCCTGGTCGTGCCCCTGCGCACCGACTCCCGCAGCGTGGGCGTCCTCGCCATGGTCCGGGCGGGCTCCTCGCCCGCCTTCACCGCCGAGGACGCCGTGGTGGCCCAGGAACTCGCGGGACGCGCCTCCCACGCCATGGAACGCGCCCAGCGCTACACCCGCGAACACACCATGGCCCTGGAGCTCCAGCGGGCCCTGCTCAGCGAGCCGACGCTGCCGCACCCGGACCTGGAGACCGCCTCCCGCTATCTCCCCGCCGACGACAGCGCGGTCGTGGGCGGCGACTGGTACGACTCGCTGGCGCTTCCGCAGGGCCGCAACCTGCTGGTCATCGGCGATGTCATGGGCCACGGTGTCGAGGCCGCGGTCGCGATGAGCCACTACCGCTCCATGCTGCGCGCCCTCGCCTCCTCCGGAATGCCCCTGCACGAGATGCTCGCCGCCGCCGACCGCATGGTCGCCGGGTCCGGCTTCGAACGCGTCGCCACCTGCCTGCTGGCGTTGGGCGACCCGGCCACGGACACGGTCAGCTACGCGAACGCCGGCCACCTGCCACCGCTGCGGATCCTGCCCGACGGCCGCGTGGAACTGGTCCCGCTGCCGGCCGGCCCACCGCTCGGCACCGGCATGGGCGTCTACGAGACGGTCTCCCGCCCGGGCGTCCCGGGCGGGGTGCTGCTCCTCTACACCGACGGCCTCGTGGAACGCCGGGGCGAGGACATCGACGTCTCCCTGCACCGGCTGACGGAACTGCGCCTGCCGCCCGGCGGAGGCCTGGACGAGATCCTCGACGGGATCCTCGCGCAGGCCGCGACAGGGTCGGCGCACGACGACATCGCCCTGCTGGCGGCCCGGACGCGGAGGGTGTGAGCGGGCCGGGCACAGGACGCCCGTCCCGGCGCGGGGTCGTCAGCCGCGTCCGGCGCCCACCCGTCGCCGTACCCCCACCAGCACGGCCACTACGGGCCCGCAGGCCAGCAGCAGCGCCAGCGTCCCGTACCCGTAGGCCAGTGTCGCCGCTGCGGCCACCCCCGCGACCAGCAACGGCCCGCCCGCGTCGCCCAGTTCACGCCCCAGCTCGGCCGCGCCCATGGTCTGCCCCAGCCGTTCCGGAGGGGTCGCCGAGGCGAGGGCCGCGAAGCCGAGCGGGGTGATCAGGCCCGTGCCCGCGCCGATCAGGGCCGCGGCGAGCAGTACGCCCGTCAGTCCCGGCAGCATCGCGCAGGCCAGGCCCGCCGCCGCGAGCAGCAGCCCCACGACGAGCCCGCCCCGCGCCGTGACGCGCCCCGCGTCCAACGCCCGCCCCGCCCGCGGCTGCACGACCGCCGCACACGCCGCGAGCACCGACACCGCCGCGCCCGTCGCCACGGTCCCGAGCCCGGCCACCGCACCCGACACGGGAAGGAACCCGACACCCACCGACAGCGCGGCGGTCGCCCCCGCGAGCGCGGCCGTCGGCACGAGGAACACCGGATCGGCCAGCCGCCGCGCCAGATCGACCACCGTCTGCCGGGCCCGCGGAAGCGGCGGTACGACGGGTACGGCGACCAGCGCCCACACCGCCACCGACGCCCCCAGCACCGCCAGCACCGTGAACAGCAGCCGCAGTCCGCCCGCCCACACCAGCACCCCGCCGAGCAGCGGGCCGAGCGTGTAGCCGATGGACTTGTAGAAGCCGTAACTCCCGTACGCCCGCCCGTGCTTGGCCGCCGGATTGAGCCGGGCCACCAGTGCGGAAGCGGCGGGGGAGAAGGCCGAGGCGGCCGCACCCTGGCCGAGCCGCGCGGCCCACAGCCACCCCGGACTGTCGGCGAGGGCGTACAGCGCGGACGCCACGGCGAACGCCACCAGCCCGCCCAGCAGGACGGGACGCGCCCCGATCCGGTCGGCGATCGTGCCGAACACCGGCTTCAGCAGGACCTCGGCGCCGTCGTACAACGCGAGCAGCCCGCCCAGCACCAGCAGCGAGGTGACCGCGTCCTCCGTGTCCCCGCCGAGGTTCGCGGCGATGCCGTGCGCCCCGAACGCGGTGGTGAAACCGGCCGCGTACAGCGGCCACATCCGGCGCGCGGGCGCCTCACTCGGTGGCGTCACTGAGACCAAGGCGCAGATGCTCCACGTGGTAGACGGCCTGGTCGAGCAACTCGGCGACATGGTGGTCGTGGAGCGCGTACACGACGGACCGGCCACTCCGCTCGCCGACGACGAGCCCGAGATTCCGCAGCAGCCGCAACTGGTGCGAACACGCCGACTGCTCCATCCCCACCGCGGCCGCCAACTCCGTCGCAGGCAACGGGCCTTCACGCAGCCGCGCGAGGATCAGCAGCCGGGAAGGGGTCGAGAGGGCCTGGAGCGTGGTGGCGACCTTCGCGACATTGCCCGCGTCGAGGCGAACCCGCTCGTCGTCGGTGGTGGTGACGGCTCCATGACCCATGCGGGGTATCTTACCCACCGCACATGAACAGATGAATGAGTCTTCATGTGTTCCTGTATGGTGGCCGGGTGTCAGCGACCCTTGCCCCCGGCCGTGCCCCTTCGACCCCCTCGACGACGCCTCGCCGCCGCACCTGTGTCCTCGCCCTGCCGGAGGCCCGGTGGGCGCTGGGGGCGACGGTGTCGTTCCTGGCAGGCCTGCTGCTGGACACCGTCGTCGGCGGTCCGTCGTGGGTCTACGGGCTTCTGTATGCGGTCGCCTACGTAGCGGGCGGCTGGGAGCCCGCGCTGGAAGGGCTGCGGGCCCTGCGGGAGAAGACCCTCGACGTCGATCTGCTGATGATCGTCGCCGCCCTCGGCGCGGCAGCCATCGGACAGTTACTGGACGGCGCCCTGCTGATCGTCATCTTCGCCACCTCCGGCGCGCTGGAGGCGCTGGCCACGGCCCGCACCGCGGATTCGGTACGAGGCCTGCTGGACCTGGCGCCCACCACCGCGACCCGCGTCACGGGCGCCGACGCCGAGGAGACGGTCCCGACCTCCGAACTCGCCGTCGGGGACGTCCTGTTGATCCGGCCGGGCGAACGCATCGGCGCCGACGGCCAGGTGCTCGACGGCACGAGCGAGGCCGACCAGGCGACCATCACCGGCGAACCGCTGCCGGTGCTCAAGCGCCCCGGCGACGAGGTCTTCGCCGGCACCCTCAACGGCACCGGCGCCCTGCGCGTCCGTGTCGCGCGCGACCCCGCCGACTCGGTCATCGCCCGCATCGTCACGCTCGTCGAGGAGGCGTCCCGGACCAAGGCGCCGACCCAGCTGTTCATCGAGAAGGTCGAACAGCGGTACGCGGTGGCCATGGTGGCCGCCACGCTCGCCGTGTTCTCCGTGCCGCTCGCCTTCGGCGCCGACCTCACGGACGCGCTGCTGCGGGCGATGACCTTCATGATCGTCGCCTCGCCGTGTGCGGTCGTGCTCGCGACGATGCCACCCCTGCTGTCGGCCATCGCCAACGCCGGCCGGCACGGTGTGCTGGTCAAGTCCGCCGTGGCGATGGAGCGGCTGGGGGAGATCGACGTGGCCGCGCTCGACAAGACGGGGACGCTGACGGAGGGGGCGCCCGAGGTGACGGACGTACGGCCGCTGCCGGATTCCGGGCTGGACGCGGACGGGCTGCTCGCGCTGGCCGCCGCGGCCGAACACCCCAGCGAGCATCCGTTGGCACGCGCGATCGTGGGGGCCGCGCGGGGGAGGGGGCTGCGAATCGCCGACGCGGAGGACTTCGCGGCCGAACCGGGGCGCGGGGTCACGGCTGTGGTCGGGGGGCGGGTGGTGAGGGTCGGACGGGTGGAGGTTCTCGTCGGTGGGGCGGGGGAGACGGGGGAGGTGGGGGAGCCGGGGGAGGTGAGGGAGCCGGGGGAGACGGGCGACTGTATGCACTCGGCGGTCGATGGCATGCACGATCTCGGCGATCGTATGCACGCCGCCCTCGCCGGAACCGCCTCCACCGTCACCGCGGCCCGCGGCAAAACCGTCGTCCTCGTCACCCGCGACGAGACCCCCGTGGGCACCCTCGCCCTCACCGACCGCCTCCGTCCGGCCGCCCCCGCCATGACCGCCGCCCTCACCGCTCTGACCGGCACCACCCCCGTCCTCCTCACCGGCGACAACGCGTCCGCCGCCGCCCGCGTCGCCGAGGCCACCGGCCTGACCGACGTCCGCGCGGAGCTCCTCCCCGAGGGCAAGGTGAATGCCGTACGCGGTATGCAGGATGCGGGCCGCAAAGTGCTGTTCGTCGGCGATGGGGTCAATGACGCGCCCGCCCTCGCCGCCGCGCACGCCGGGGTCGCGATGGGGCGTGCCGGGTCCGACCTGGCGCTGGAGACGGCGGACGCGGTCGTGGTGCCCGACGAGCTGGCGGCCGTGCCCGCCGTGGTACGGCTGTCCCGGGCCGCCCGTCGGCTCGTGGTGCAGAATCTCGTCATCGCAGGGACGTGCATCACCGTGCTCGTCGTGTGGGACCTCGTCGGTCATCTGCCCCTGCCGCTCGGCGTCGCAGGTCACGAGGGCTCGACCGTGCTGGTCGGGCTGAACGGGCTGCGGCTGCTGCGTGAATCCGCATGGCGATCCGGGACGGCGCAGGAAGCGCGAGGTTGATGTCGGATTCCCGCCAGCCCATGCAGGGTGACTGGACCATGCTGAACGTATGCAGAAGGGCATGCACACCGACACCGAGCGCTGCGTGCGCGCGGTCCAGTCCAAGGACGCCCGGTTCGACGGGTGGTTCTTCACGGCGGTCCTGACGACCCGGATCTACTGCCGGCCCAGTTGCCCGGTGGTGCCGCCCAAGGCGGAGAACATGACGTTCTTTCCGAGCGCGGCCGCTTGTCAGCAGGCCGGCTTCCGGGCGTGCAAGCGCTGCCGCCCGGACACCAGCCCCGGCTCCCCCGAGTGGAACCAGCGCGCGGACCTGGTCGCCCGGGCCATGCGGCTGATCGCCGACGGCATCGTCGACCGCGAGGGTGTGCCCGGACTCGCCTCCCGGCTCGGCTACAGCACCCGCCAGATCGAACGCCAGCTCCTCGCCGAGCTCGGGGCGGGCCCGCTCGCCCTCGCCAGGGCCCAACGCGCCCAGACGGCAAGGCTGTTGATCGAGACCACCCCGCTGCCGATGGCGGAGATCGCCTTCGCCGCCGGCTTCTCCTCCATCCGTACCTTCAACGACACCGTGCGCGAGGTCTTCGCCCTCTCGCCGAGCGAACTGCGCACCCGGGCGCCGAAGAAGGGCGCCACCGCGGGCACCCCGGGCGTCCTCACCCTGCGTCTGCCGTTCCGCGCCCCCCTCAACCCCGACAACCTCTTCGGCCACCTCGCGGCGACCGCCGTACCGGGGGTGGAGGAGTGGCGGGACGGCGCCTACCGGCGCACGCTCCGACTGCCGTACGGCCACGGCATCGTGACGCTCACCCCGAACCCCGACCACATCGCCTGCCGCCTCACCCTCGGCGACCTGCGCGACCTGACCGTCGCCATCAGCCGCTGCCGGCGCATGCTCGACCTGGACGCCGATCCGGTCGCGATCGACGACCAGTTGCGCGCGGACCCGGTGCTGGCGCCGCTGGTCGACAAGGCGCCGGGGCGGCGGGTGCCGCGGACGGTGGACGAGGCGGAGTTCGCCGTACGGGCGGTCCTCGGACAGCAGGTGTCCACGGCGGCGGCCCGCACCCACGCGGCCCGGCTGGTGACCGCGCACGGCGAGCCGCTGGACGACCCCGAGGGCGGCCTGACCCACCTCTTCCCGTCCCCGCAGGCACTCGCCGCGCTCGACCCGGAGTCGCTGGCGATGCCCCGCACCCGCCGGGCCACCTTCACCACCCTGGTCGCCCAACTGGCGGACGGCTCACTGAACTTGGGCGTGGAGGGCGACTGGGCGGAGACCCGCGCCCGCCTCCTCGCCCTGCCCGGATTCGGCCCCTGGACCGTCGACGTCATCGCGATGCGCGCGCTCGGGGACCCCGACGCCTTCCTCCCCACCGACCTCGGCATCCGCAAGGCCGCCCAGGAGCTGGGCCTCCCGTCGACCCCGGCCGCGCTCACCGCGCGAGCTGCGGCCTGGCGGCCCTGGCGGGCGTACGCGGTCCAGTACCTGTGGGCGACCGACAGTCACCCGATCAACTTCCTCCCGGTATAAGGACGTTCCGTGAGTTCAGCGAAACAGCACACCACGATCGACAGCCCGTACGGACCGCTGACCCTGGTCGCGACGGACGGCATCCTCAGCGGCCTCTACATGACCGGCCAGCGCCACCGTCCGCCCCAGGAGAACTTCGGCGAACGCGACGACCGCCCCTTCGGCGAGCCTGCCGACCAGTTGGCGGCCTACTTCGCCGGGGAGTTGAAGGAGTTCACCCTCGAACTCCACCTGGACGGAACCCCGTTCCAGCGCGGCGTCTGGCAGCAGCTGCTCCGCATCCCCCACGGCGAGACCCGCACCTACGGCGAGCTCGCCGACGCCCTCGGCAACCCCGGCGCCTCCCGCGCGGTCGGCCTCGCCAACGGCAAGAACCCGATCGGCATCATCGTCCCCTGCCACCGCGTCGTCGGCGCCGACGGCAGTCTGACCGGCTACGGCGGCGGCCTGGAACGCAAGCAGCGACTGCTGGACCTCGAGCGGGGAGCGGCACTGTTCTGAGGCGACCGGCCCGGCACGCGCCCAGGACGGCACCGCGTCACACCGGACGAGTCACACCGGACGAGGAGAGCCCTCCTCCCGAAGCCGCCGCAGCAGCTTCGGCAGTGCCGTCCCGATCGGCTCCCGCACCACCTCGTCGGCGCGATCGTCGTACGGCGTCGGCTCGGCGTTGACGATGATCAGCCGCGCCCCGTGGTCGGCGGCGACACCGGCGAGCCCGGCCGCGGGCTGGACCTGGAGGGTGCTGCCGACGGCGATGAACACCTGGCACGCCTTGGTGATCGAGACCGCCTCGCCGAGCACCACCGGGTCGAGCCGTTCACCGAACATCACGGTCGCCGACTTGAGGATCCCGCCGCACTCCCGGCACGCCGGGTCGTCCTCGCCGGCCTCGACGCGGGCGAGGGCGTCCTCCATGGGCCCGCGCGCATGACACGTCGTACACACGAAACTCCGTGCGGAGCCGTGCAGTTCGAGCACCTTGCGGGCCGGCATCCCGGCGAGCTGGTGCAGCCCGTCCACGTTCTGCGTGATGACCCGCACCGGCACCCCGGACCGCTCCAGCTCGGCCACGGCGATGTGCGCGGCGTTCGGTTCGGCCTTGAGCGTCCGGTTCTCGCGCCGCATCCGCCACGAGCGGCGGCGGATCTCCGGATCGTCCATGTAGTACCCGTACGTCACGAGCTTCTCGGCCTCGGGATCCCGCCGCCACAGCCCGTTGGGACCGCGATAGTCCGGAATCCCGGAATCGGTCGAGATACCTGCGCCACTGAGCAGGGCGACGAGAGGCTTGTCCATGGGGCCGAGGGTAAATCGGCGGGGTTGTCGGCAGCGAGCGGTTATGCGGGCAAAAAAATCTTGGACGGTGATGTCGAGAACCCGTGAGCCGCTCCGTCCCAGGGGTGAACGCGGCCACAATGGGCCGCACCAGTACCGAGGAGAACCACCATGGCCAAGTACCTGCTGCTGAAGCACTACCGGGGAGCCCCGGCCGCGGTGAACGACGTCCCCATGGACCAGTGGACGCCGGAGGAGATCTCGGCGCACGTGCAGTACATGCGGGACTTCGCGGACCGGCTGGAGAAGAGCGGCGAGTTCGTCGACGGGCAGGCGCTCGCCCCCGAGGGCGCGTGGGTCCGCTACGACGGCGAGGGCCGCCCGCCGGTCACCGACGGCCCCTTCGCCGAGACCAAGGACCTCATCGCCGGCTGGATGGTGATCGACGTCGACACCTACGAGCGCGCCGTCGAACTGGCAGGAGAGCTGTCCGCCGCTCCCGGGGCGGGCGGGAAGCCGATCCACGAGTGGCTCGAACTGCGCCCGTTCCTGTCCACGCCCCCCACCATCGCGGAGTGCCATTGATGGACGAGGCCCTGCTGAGGAGCCTCACGCCGAGCGTGCTCACCGTCCTCGTCCGCCGCGGAGCCGACTTCGCGGCGGCCGAGGACGCCGTGCAGGACGCGCTCGTGGAGGCGGTCCGCTGCTGGCCGGCCGACCCGCCGCGGGACGCGAAGGGCTGGCTGGTCACCGTGGCCTGGCGCAAGTTCCTCGACGCCACCCGCGCGGACACCGCCCGGCGCCGGCGGGAGGACCGCCTCGACGAGGAGCCGGCGCCCGGACCCGCCCCCGCGGCGGACGACACGCTCCAGCTGTACTTCCTGTGCGCCCACCCCTCGCTGACACCGTCGTCCGCGGTCGCCCTCACCCTGCGCGCGGTCGGCGGCCTCACCACCCGGCAGATCGCCCAGGCGTACCTGGTGCCCGAGGCGACCATGGCGCAGCGCATCAGCCGCGCCAAGCGCACCGTCTCCGGCGTCCGGTTCGACCGGCCCGGCGACGTCGCCACCGTGCTGCGCGTCCTCTACCTGGTCTTCAACGAGGGCTACTCCGGCGACCTAGACCTCGCCGCCGAGGCCATCCGGCTCACCCGGCAGCTCGCGGCCGTCATCGACCACCCCGAGGTGGCGGGGCTGCTCGCCCTCATGCTGCTCCACCACGCCCGCCGTGCCGCCCGGACCGCGCCCGACGGCAGCCTGGTGCCGCTCGCCGAGCAGGACCGCGGCCGCTGGGACACCCGGGCGATCGCCGAGGGCGTCGAGATCCTCCAGGCCGCCCTGGCCCGCGACCGGCTGGGCGAGTACCAGGCCCAGGCCGCCGTCGCGGCGCTCCACGCGGACGCGCCCACCGCCGGGGAGACCGACTGGGTACAGATCGTCGAGTGGTACGACGAACTCGCCCGGCTGACCGACAGCCCCGTGGTCCTGCTCAACCGCGCGGTCGCCGTGGGCGAGGCCGACGGACCGCGCGCGGGCCTGGCGGCGCTCGCGGCGCTGGAGGACTCCCTGCCCCGCCACACCGCGGTGGCGGCGTACCTCCACGAGCGCGACGGCGACCTGACGACGGCGGCACGGTTGTACGCCGAGGCCGCCCGCAAGGCCACCGACCTCGCCGAACGCGACCACCTGACCCGGCAGGCCGCCCGCCTCAACACCCGGCTGCGGCACTGACGGGCCGCCCTCCCGGGCGGAGTCAGCCGGCCCGGTGCCCGTTCTCCAGCTCGGCCGTCCCCGCGCCGCCCGCGAGCACGTCCAGCGCGGCCAGCACCCGGCGGCCCAGGGCGTCCGGCAGATACTCGGCCAGCTCCTCGCGCGGTACGAGCCGCCAGGACAGCAGCTCCTCCTCCTGCAGCCGGATCGCCTTGAAGTCGTCCTCGCCGAGCACCCCGCCGTCGTAGAGATACGCCACCAGCGGCGGCCGCACCGCCGTCCCCTGCACCCAGTCCACCGCGAGCAGCCGGCCGAGCTCCCGGTCGAGGCCTATCTCCTCCGCGGTCTCGCGGCGCGCGCCCTGGCGCGGGGTCTCGCCGTCGTCGGACTCGACGGTGCCGCCCGGAAGCGCCCAGCCGTCACGGTAGTTGGGCTCGACGAGCAGCACCCGGCCCGCCGCGTCCCGGAAGAGGGCGGCGGCACCGGCGAGGACACGGGGCAGGCCCGCGATGTACGTGGCGAAGTCAGCAGCGGTCATCCACGAAGGGTAACCAGGCCGTCCCGGAGCGGTAAGAGCGCGCCGAGCGGCTCCCGCAGGCCCGCGGGACCCGGCCGCACGCCTCCCGCGCGCCGCGCGGCCGAAGTCACCCGGCCTGCACCAACCGCAGTGTCCGCTCCGCCAGTTCGCTGATCCGGACCCGGTCGAACCCGAACACCGCGCTGCGCACCGTGTCCTCCAGCGGCTCCTTCCACTGCGCGGGAATCGCCTCGGCGCCGCTCAGCACCCCGGCCACCGACCCGGCGGTCGCCCCGTTGGAGTCGGTGTCCAGACCGCCGCGGACCGTCAGCGTGACGGTGCGGGTGAAGTCGCCGTCGCCGTACAGGAGCCCGGCGGTGAGCACCGCGGCGTTCGGGACGGTGTGGATCCAGCCCATCCGGGAGGTCTCCTCGGCCACCGTGGAGAGGGTGTCCTCCCACGTCATCCGGGTGTCGTGGAGGGAGATCACCCGGCGCACCGTCCGGGCAAGCCGGCTGCTCCCCGGGATCACGGTCAGCGCCTGGTCCAGGGCGTGCCGCACGGTCGACGCGGTGAACGCCGCCGAGACCAGCGCGGCCGCCCACATCGCGCCGTACACACCGTTGCCGGTGTGCGACAGCACGGCGTCCCGGCGGGCCAGCGAGGCCGCGCGGCGCGGGACGCCGGGGCAGGTCCAGCCGTAGATGTCGGCGCGGATCAGGGCGCCGATCCACTCCTGGTAGGGGTTGTCGTAGGTCGCCGTCAGCGGCGGTTTCAGCCCGTTGGCGAGGTTGCGGTAGGCGGCCCGTTCCGCCGTGAACGTCTGCAGATACGGCAGCCTCAGCAGCCACAGGTCCCCGACCTGCTCGGTGCTGAAGGCGAAGCCGTGCGTCTCCAGCAGGTCCAGGCCGAGGATGGCGTAGTCCACGTCGTCGTCACGGCAGCTGCCGTGGATCCGGCCGCGCACGCACTGGCGCCACTCCGGGCGCAGCTCGAAACCGTCGCTCTCGCTGGGCGGCTCGGGCAGATAGTCGGTCAGCGGCAGCGCGGCGGCCCGCCGCAGATAGTGATCGATCCGCTCCCGCGTCCACAGGTCACCCTGCTCGACCGGCTTGCCCAGCATGTTGCCGGCGATCCGGCCCAGCCAGCCCCCGAGGACGCGGTCGGCGAGCTCTGGTGCGCCACGCACAGGGGTCATAGGACCGGTCTACCCGATTCCGGGCCGGCGCACAGCGGGGTCGCAGCGGCTTCTCAAGGTCCGGGCGGTGCATGACGGCGAGGGGCACCTCCGGTTAAGGTCGCAGCGGCGCGACTGGCCTGACATGCGTGAGGCCCGGAGAGCAAGGGGAATGCAAGGTGGCGAACGCTGCAGGCAACGGTGCCCAGAGGGTGCTCATCGCCGCGGACAAGTTCAAGGGATCGCTGACGGCCGTGCAGGTCGCGGAGCGGGTGACGGCCGGGCTGCGCCGGGTCGTGCCCGGCGCCGAGATCGAGACGCTGCCCGTGGCCGACGGCGGCGACGGGACCGTGGACGCGGCGGTCGCGGCCGGCTTCGAGCGGCACGAGATCAAGGCCGCCGGGCCGCTGGGCCAGGAGGTCACGGCAGCCTTCGCGCTGCGCGGCGACACGGCCGTGGTGGAGATGGCGGAGGCCAGCGGCCTCCAGCGCCTCCCCCAGGGCGTCTTCGCGCCGCTCACGTCCTCCACATACGGCTCCGGCGAGCTGCTGCGGGCCGCGCTCGACGCGGGCGCCCGCACGATCGTCTTCGGCGTCGGAGGCAGCGCCACCACCGACGGCGGCGCCGGCATGCTGACCGCGCTCGGCGCCCGGTTCCTCGACAAGGACGGCGAGCCGGTCGCCCCGGGCGGCGGCGGTCTCGCCGAGCTCGCCACGGCCGACCTGTCGGACCTGGACCCGCGTCTCGCCGACGTCGAGCTGGTCCTCGCCAGCGACGTCGACAACCCGCTGACCGGCCCGAAGGGCGCGCCCGCGGTCTACGGCCCGCAGAAGGGCGCCTCCCCGGACGACGTGGAGGCCCTCGACGAGGCCCTCGCCCACTACGCGCGCGTGCTGGAGAACGCCATCGGTGCCAAGGCCGCCGAGCACGCGGCCTCCCCGGGCGCGGGCGCCGCGGGCGGCATCGGCTACGGCGCGCTGCTGGTCGGCGCCCGGTTCCGCCCCGGCATCGAGGTCATGCTCGACGTCCTCGGCTTCGCCCCCGCGCTGGAGCGGGCCACCCTGGTCATCACCGGCGAGGGCTCCCTCGACGAGCAGACCCTCCACGGCAAGGCCCCCGCGGGCGTCGCCGCCGCGGCCCGTGCCGCGGACAAGGAGGTCATCGCGGTCTGCGGCCGCCTGGCCCTGCCTCCGGAGGCGCTCGGCAGGGCGGGCATCCGGCGGGCGTACCCGCTCACCGAGATCGAGCCCGACGTGGCGAAGTGCATCGCGGACGCCGGACCGATCCTGGAGCGGGTGGCGGAGCAGATCGGCCGGGACTTCCTGACCTGATCACCTCCGGGCACCCGAGAGCCGGTACGCGTCCAGCGCCAGCGTCATCTCGATCAGGTCCCGGGGCCGGGCCAGCGACCGGGACGTCAGCTGTTCCAGTCGTCGCAGCCGGTTGAAGACCGTGTTGCGATGGCAGTACAGCCGTCCCGCGGCCCGCCCCGCGGAGCCCTCGCACGTCAGCCACACGTCGAGGGTCTCCAGGAGCACGGCCCGGTCGGCGGGCTCCAGCGCCAGCAGCTCGCCGAACACGTCCGACACCAGCCGGTCGGCCAGCTCCGGCTGGCTCACCACCAGCGCCGTCGGCATCCGCTGATCCAGCCGTACGACCTCGGTCGCGTCCGGCGGGCACGTCCGCAGCGCCAGTTCCGCGAGCCGCCGGGCCCGCCCCAGCTCGGCCAGCCCCGGCACCACCGGACTGATCCCGCCGGGCCCCGAGCACCGCCCGTCCAGCGCCTGGGCCACTCCGTCCAGCCCTTGGCCGGGCGTCAGCGCGACGACCCCGATCTCGCAGTCCGCGCGCATCCGCCAGATGAACCGGAACCCCGCTCCTCGCAACGGCTGCCCGTGCGCATCCCGTCGCACCGCCCGCAGGACCACCACCGCGTAGGGACCGTGCTCCGGCAGATCGAGCCCCGCGGCCGCCCGCGCCGCCAGCCCCGGCGTCGCCTGCCCCTCGAGCAGCGCGTCGAGCAGCGCCTGCAACTGTTCGTCGGTACGCCGGCGCAGCTCCGCCTCGGTCGCCCGGTACGCCTCCGACGCCGTCTGGGTCTGCGCGTCCACCGCCGACCACACCACCGTCGCCGACCGCATCAGCGCCGCCAGCCGCTCCGGTTCCCGCCCCGCGGCGCTCTCCACCAGCGCATCCCACACCAGATAGCCGGCGTTGCGATAGGCGTGCACCAGCAGATCCAGCGGCAGCCCCTGCTGGGCCCGGTGCCGGCCCAGGTCCTCGGCGTGCTCCAGGTCGCGGCGCGGCGACTCCCGCGGCGCCGAAAGGGTCTCGATGCCGATCCGGATCGCCTCCTCCGCCTCCCGCCACTGGAGGTCGGATGCGAGCACTCCCGCGTAGACGGGGGAGTGCTCGGCCAGTTGCCGTAGGTGCTCGTCGACGAGCTCGGGCACCCGTTCCAGCAGAGCCGTGCAGGACTCCGCGAGCAGTTTCCAGTCGTGCCCGGTCCGCAGCCTTCGCCCACCCATGACCGGAGGATGCCATCGCGACGGGCCCCCGCACAGGCCCCTGACACGCGGTGTTGTGCGGGCGCACAACGCAGGCACCGGGCCGCTGGGCACCCGCAGCGACATTGCCACGGGCCGTGGACGCGCGCTCGCACCGGTGCTGGGGTGAGCGCCACACAGAGTGAGGGCAGAGGGGAAGTTCATGGTCGGATCCGGACTCGTGGTGCGGGAGCTTTCGGTGGGATACGGGCCCGTACGCGCCCTGCGCCGGGTGTCCCTGGAGGTGCCCGAGGGGAGCGTGGTGACGGTGCTCGGCTCCAACGGCGCGGGCAAGTCGACGCTGCTGCGGGCGATCAGCCGCACGCTGTCCTTCCACGGCGGCACGGTCACCGAGGGCGAGGTACGTCTGGACGACCGCCGCCTGGACGGGCTCGCGCCGGACCGGGTGGTGGCGGCCGGGGTGTCCCATGTGCCGGAGGGCAGGCAGGTGTTCTCCCGGATGACGGTCGCCGACAACCTGCGCGCCGGCGGCCTCGGCGGCAGCCGCACCGAGCGGCCGAAAGCCCTCGCCCGCGTCCACGAACTCTTCCCCGTCCTCGCGGAGCGCGCACAGCAGCGCGCGGGCCTCCTCTCCGGCGGCGAACAGCAGATGCTCGCCGTCGCCCGGGCCCTGATGGCCGTCCCGAAGGTCCTGCTCCTCGACGAGCCCTCCCTCGGACTCGCCCCGCTCATGGCCCAGCGGATCGCCGAGACGGTCCGAGAGATCAACGAACAGGGCACCTCGGTCCTCCTGGTCGAACAGAACGCCGCCCTCGCCCTGCGGATGGCCACGCGCGCGTACGTCCTGGAGGTCGGCGAGGTGACCCTGTCCGGCCCGGCCGCCGAACTGGCCGCCTCCGACGAGGTCCGCCGCCGCTACCTCGGCGTGGTCGACGAGGACGCGGCGGCCGACGCCGACCAGGTCGTGGGACGCACCCTCACCCCGTGGAAGGGGTGAGCCGGTGGACACCCTCGCCGTACGCGACCTGACCGTCCGGTTCGCGGGCCTCACCGCACTCGACGACGTCAGCTTCACCGTCCGCCCCGGCACCGTGCACGCCCTCATCGGCCCCAACGGCGCCGGAAAGTCCACCTGCTTCAACGTGCTGTCCGGCGTCTACCGGGCCACCTCGGGCAGCGTCCGCTTCGGCGACCACGAGCTCACCGGCATGCCCGCGCACCGCATCGCCGGCCTCGGCGTCGCCCGCATCTTCCAGAACCTCGCCCTGCCGCCCCTCGCCTCGGTCGAGGACAGCCTGCTCCTCGGCAGGCACCGGCTGACCCGAACCGGCTTCCTGGCGGCGGGACTCCGGCTGCCCTCGGCCGCACGAGAGGAACGCGCGCACCGTGAACGCGTCCGCGAGATCGCCGAGTTCGTCGGCATCGCGGACTGTCTGGACCGCCCGGCGGGCTCCCTGCCGTACGGGCAGCAGAAGCTCGCCGAACTCGCCCGCGCGCTCTGCATGGAGCCGCGCTTGCTGCTTCTCGACGAGCCCGTCGCCGGGATGACCGCCGATGAGCGGCGCCGGACGGCCGCCGTCATCGCGGGCGTCCGCGACGGGCTCGGTATCTCGATCGTGCTGGTGGAACACGACATGGGGGTGGTGATGCGGCTCGCGGACGCCGTGACCGTACTCGACTTCGGGCGCCGGATCGCCGACGGCGCCCCCGCCGACGTACAGAACGATCCGGCCGTCGTCCGGGCGTACCTGGGGGAGGCGTCATGAGCACCTTCGCCGAGATCCTCCTCAACGGCGTCTCGCTGGGCTCCGTGTACGCGCTCATCGCGCTCGGCTTCGTGGTGATCTTCCGGGCCACCGAGGTCGTCAACTTCGCCCACGCCTCGCTGCTGCTCGCGGGCGGCTATGTCACCGCGACCCTCCACGACGACCTCGGCTTCTGGCCCGCGCTGCTCGTCGGGATCGCGGGCGCGGCCGTGGTCGGCGCGGCGGTGGAGTTCCTGGTGATGCGGCGCTACCGGGGCTCCGACCACAGCGTCCTCGCCATCGTCACCATCGGGGTCGACATCCTGCTCACCACCGAACTGACCCGCCGGATGGGCACCGACGTGCTGCCGCTCGGGGACCCGTGGGGGGACTCCGTGCTCAGGCTCGGGCCGATCTCCCTCGCCCACACGCGGATCGCCGCGTTCGTGGCGGCGGCGCTGCTCATCACCGCGTTCCTGCTGGTCTTCCGGTACACCTCGTGGGGCGTGGCGATGCGGGCGGCCGCGGAGAGCGCGGAGACGGCGGCCCTGATGGGCGTACGGCTGGGCCGGGTGTCGCTGGGAGCGTGGGCGGTGGCCGGGGGACTCGCCGCGGTGGCCGCGCTGTTCCTCACCGTCTTCCCGACGCCGGGGCTGGAACGGGCCACCTCGCTGGCGGCGCTCAAGGCCTTCCCGGCCGCGATCCTCGGCGGGCTGGACTCCACGACGGGCGCGCTGGTGGGCGGACTGCTGGTCGGCATCACCGAGTCGCTGGCGACGGGCTACCAGAGCGACCTGACGTTCCTCGGGCGTGGGCTCGGAGACCTGGCGCCGTACCTCGTGATGGTCGTGATCCTGCTCATCCGCCCGGCCGGGCTGTTCGGGACGAAGGAGCTGGCCCGTGTCTGAGGTTCTCGGCCGCGACAAGGCCCGCGAGGCACCGCCCGGCACCCGCCGCCGCCCTGCCTGGCTCACGAATCCCCGCTCCTACGCCCGGGCCGCCGGAGCGGTCCTCCTCCTCGCCCTCCCCTTCTACCTCGACCGTTTCTGGCTCCAGGCCGGGCTCTTCGCCATGGCCGCGGCGATCGGCGCGATCGGCATCAACCTCCTCACCGGCGCCACCGGGCAGCTCTCCATGGGCCACGCCTTCTTCCTCGCCGTCGGCGCCTACTCCTACTGCGTGTTCGCGGCCGACGGCGGCGACGGCCTGACCGGGCTCGGCCTGCCGACATGGCTGGCGGCCGTGCTGGCGGTGCTGGTCGCGGGGGTGGCGGGCGGGCTGTTCAGCCCCATCTCCGGGCGGCTCAGCGGCGCCTACCTCGGCATCGCCACGCTCGCGCTCGTCTTCATCGGACAGCACGTGATGTTCAACGCCCACGATCTGACCGGCGGGGCGAACGGTCGTGACGTACCGCCGCTGAACCTCTTCGGCCTCACCTTCGACGACCGTGAACTCCTCGTGGCCGCCGTGCCGTTCGGATCGGCGGAGAAGCTGTGGTACGCCGGTCTGGCGGTCCTCCTGGCCGGCGCGCTGTTCGCCCGTGGCGTCCTGCGCGGCCGTCCGGGCCGGGCCATGAACGCCATCCGCGACCACCGCATCGCCGCCGGCGTGATCGGTGTCCCCGTGGCCCGGCACCGGGCCGCCGTCTTCGTGCTGTCGTCGATGTACGCCGGGCTGGCGGGCGTGCTCCTCGCCCTGGTCTTCCAGCGGACCGTGCCCGACTACTTCGGCATCACGCTGTCCCTCGAGTACCTCGCCATGATCGTCATCGGCGGGCTCGGCTCGGTCTCCGGCGCGGTAGCGGGGGCGGTCTTCGTCTCCCTGCTCCCGCAGCTGCTGACCCGCTACAGCGATGCCCTGCCCCTGGTCTCCGCCCCCGGCACGGGCGGGATCGCACCGGGCGAGGCATCCCGGTATCTCTACGGCGCCGCCGTCGTGCTGGTGGTGCTGTTCCTGCCCGGCGGCCTGGTCAGGATGGCCGCCCGGCGTCGCGTCACAACTCATTCACGGGAGGAACGATGAACAGGACGTACGCGGCCAGGGCCGCCGCGGGCGCGCTCGCCGCACTGCTCGTACTGGCGGGATGCAGCTCCAAGGCCAAGGACGACGACGGTGACAAACAGTCGGCGGGCGGGGTGAAGACCGGCGACGGCATCTCCGGCAAGACGATCACCCTCGGCGCCCTCACCGACATGACCGGCGTCTACGCCACCCTCGGCAAGAGCGTCACCCAGGCCCAGCAGCTGTATGTGAAGCAGCTGAACGCCGACGGCGGTGTCTGCGGCTACAAGGTCCGGCTGACGGTCCGCGACCACGGCTACGACCCGCAGAAGGCCGTCTCCGGCTACACCGAGCTGGAGCCGAAGGTGCTGGGCTTCGCGCAGTTCATCGGCTCCCCGTTCGTCGCCGCGGTCAAGCAGCGCGTCGACGGCCAGGACAAGGGGCTCGTACTGCCGCAGGCGTGGTCGTCGGCGCTGCTCGGCAGCCCGTACATCCGGGTCATCGGCTCCACGTACGACATCGAGACGATCAACGCGGTCGACTTCCTGGTCCAGGAGAAGGGCGTCAAGAAGGGCGACAAGATCGGCCATGTGTACTTCGAGGGCGACTACGGCGAGAGCGCCCTGGTGGGGTCGAAGCACATCGCGAAGGAGAAGGGGCTGACCGTCGTCGAGCAGAAGATCAAGCCCACCGACAACGACATGACCGCCCAGGTCGCCGCTCTCAAGCAGGCCGGCGTCAAGGGGATCGTCATCAGCGCGGGCCCGCGCCAGGCGGCCTCGCTCGTCGGCGTCGCGGCCGCCGGCGGCTTCGACGTGCCGATCATCGGCAACAACTCGGCCTTCGCGCCCCAGCTCCTGGCCACCCAGGCGGGACCGGCCCTGATGAAGAACTACTACGTGGCCTCGCCCTCGCTCCCGATCGGCGCGGACACCCCGGAGGCGAAGAAGCTCGTCGCCGACTATCAGGCGGCCTACCCGAAGGACGCCCTCGACAACGGCATCGTCGCCGGCTGGACCGCGGTGTCGGCCTTCGGCGAGGCACTGAAGAAGGCCTGCGAGAGCAAGGACCTCACCCGGGAGGGCGTCGACAAGGCCCTGCTGGCCATCGACGCCTTCGACGTCGGCTTCGGCATCGCCCAGGACTTCACCGACCCGAAGTCCGCGTCCTCCCGGCAGAGCGTGATCCTTCAGCCCGACAAGAGCGTGACGGGCGGCATGAAGGTCGTACGGGAGGCGGAGGCGTCCGAGGTCGCGGAGGCGTACACGCCGGGAGCCTGACACCGCACAGCGAAAGGGCCCGAACCGGATATCCGGTTCGGGCCCTTCCGTACGTCTTCCACCAGGCGCCTACGGCAGCTGCGTCGCTCGTGCCTCGCGCCGGTTGTCACGGAAGTTGTGCACCCGGCGGGCCGTGGCGAACAGCGGGATCACCGCGCCCATGACCAGCTGGAGCGCACAGCCCGTCTGAAGGAGCAGCTGTCCGCCCGGGGCGTCGAACGCCCAGGCCGCCAGCAGGCCCATGGCCGACACGATCCAGCCGAGCATCGCCACCGCGAGGATGCCCCGCGGCTTCGGGTACTCCACCCGGCTGACCATCAGCCACGCCGTCCCCAGGATCGCCATCAGCGTGGCCTCGAAGGGCAGCTCGAGCAGCACGATCGAGACCACGGTCAGTGCCCCGAACGGTGACGGCATGCCCTGGAAGGTGCCGTCCTTCACCGTCACACAGGAGAACCGCGCAAGTCTGAGCACCACCGCCAGAAGCACCACGATCGCCCCCACCGCCGCCACCCGCTGGGAGGCGTCGGCGGCGACCATGCCGTAGACGAGGACGAAGTACGCCGGTGCCAGGCCGAAGCTGACCAGGTCGGAGAGGTTGTCCAGCTCCGCGCCCATCGGCGAGGAGCGCAGCTTGCGCGCCACCAGGCCGTCGAACAGGTCGAAGACCGCCGCACAGAGCATCAGGATGACCGCGGTGGCCGCGCTGTTGCGGGCCATGCCGGACTCCTGGCTGTCCGTGAGGTGCGGGATCAGGATGCCGGTGGTGGTGAAGTACACCGCCATGAAGCCGCACGTGGCGTTGCCGAGGGTGAGGGTGTCCGCTATCGAGAGGCGGAGAGAAAGAGGCATCTCCTCCTCGTCGTCGACCTCGTCGGCCTCGGGCACCCAGCCCGCTTGGGTCTCAGGATCAATCACGGTCAATGCGAGTCACCCCAGCCACGGTCTTCTGACCGACCTCCACCGCGACGTCCACGCCCTCCGGCAGGTAGATGTCGACGCGCGAGCCGAAGCGGATCAGACCGATGCGGTCGCCCTGCTCGAGCTTCGTGCCCTGCGGAACGTAGGGCACGATGCGGCGGGCCACCGCGCCGGCGATCTGGATCATCTCGATGTCACCGAGTTCGGTGTCGAAGTGCCAGACTACGCGCTCGTTGTTCTCGCTCTCCTTGTTGAACGCCGGAACGAACCCACCCGGGATGTGCTCGACCGACGTCACCGTGCCGGAGAGAGGCGCGCGGTTGACGTGGACGTTGAGGGGGCTCATGAAGATCGCGACGCGGGTGCGCCCGTCCTTCCACGGCATGATGCTCTGCACCACACCGTCGGCGGGCGAGATGACCCGGCCCTGGGCGATCTCGCGCTCGGGGTCGCGGAAGAACCACAGCATGCCCGCCGCGAGCGCGGTGGCGGGCACGGCGACGGCCTTGGCGGCGCCGGACTTGCGCGCGCGCACCAGGCTGAGGGCTGCGGTGGCGACCGTCGGGAGAAGCCACGGCGATGCTCCGCGCGCGAGGCGTACGCCGCCGACCTGGCTGTCGCGTGGTGCAGAGGTTTGGCTGTGGGGCATGGATGACCTTCGTAGCGGATGGCGCCGCGCTGTAACGGGGGACGGCGGCTTTCCCGGGATCGTACCGGTCGTGGGCCACAACTGGGCAAGCCAGGAAGCCGAGTCGGCGGCTGAAGAGTGTTGACGGGGTGTGACCTTCTTCTCCAAGAAAACACCCCGTATCCGGACAATCAGCCCTGGAATCGATACTCTTCGAGCAGCCTGCGACCGATGATCATTTTCTGGATCTCGGCGGTACCTTCACCGATCAGCAGCATCGGAGCCTCACGGTAGAGGCGCTCGATCTCGTACTCCTTGGAGAAGCCGTAGCCGCCGTGGATCCGGAAGGCGTCCTCGACGACCTCCTTGCAGTACTCGGAGGCGAGGTACTTCGCCATCCCAGCCTCAAGGTCGTTTCGCTCCCCGGAGTCCTTTTTGCGTGCCGCGTTGACCATCATCGCATGCGCGGCCTCGACCTTGGTAGCCATCTCGGCGAGCTTGAACTGGATCGCCTGGTGCTGGGCGATCGGCTTGCCGAAAGTGTGACGCTGCTGGGCATACGAGACGCCCAGCTCGAAAGCACGCTGAGCGACGCCGCAGCCACGCGCCGCCACATTGACGCGGCCGACTTCGACGCCGTCCATCATTTGGTAAAAACCTCGGCCGGTGACCCCGCCGAGCACCCGATCGGCCGGAACGCGCAGGCCATCCATGATCAGCTCGGTGGTGTCGACACCCTTGTAGCCCATCTTGTCGATCTTCCCGGGGATGGTGAGGCCCGGGCGGACCTCTCCGAAGCCGGGCTCCTTCTCGATGAGGAAGGTCGTCATCGACTTGTGGGGCGCGGTGCCCTCGGGGTGTCCTTCGTCACTTCGGACCAGTACGGCGACCAGACTCGACGTCCCACCGTTCGTCAGCCACATTTTCTGGCCGTTCAGGACGTACTCCTCGCCGTCCTTCACCGCCTTCGACGTGATCGCCGACACGTCCGAGCCCAGGCCCGGCTCCGACATCGAGAACGCGCCGCGGATGTCGCCGGCCGCCATGCGGGGCAGGAAGTGGTCCTTCTGCTCCTGCGTGCCGTGCTGCTTGAGCATGTACGCCACGATGAAGTGGGTGTTGATGATGCCGGAGACCGACATCCAGCCGCGGGCGATCTCCTCGACGCACAGCGCGTACGTCAGGAGCGACTCGCCCAGACCGCCGTACTCCTCCGGGATCATCAGGCCGAACAGGCCCAACTCCTTGAGGCCGTCGACGATCTGCTGCGGGTACTCGTCGCGGTGCTCCAGCTCGGTGGCGACCGGGATGATCTCCTTGTCCACGAAGTCGCGGACGGTGGAGAGGATTTCCCGCTGGATGTCGGTCAGACCGGCGGTCTGGGCAAGTCGCGCCATGGCTTACTTCTCCTGCTGCTTCAGCTCGGGGCGGCCGGGCTGCTCGCCGCCGCGCTCCTTGATGTAGGTCTCGGTCGGCACCATGACCTTGCGGCGGAACACGCAGACCAGCGTGCCGTCCTGCTTGTAGCCCTTGGTCTCGACGTGGACGATGCCGCGGTCGTTCTTCGACTTGGAGGGCCACTTGTCGAGCACGGTCGTCTCGCCGTAGATCGTGTCGCCGTGGAAGGTCGGCGCCACGTGCTTCAGCGACTCGATCTCCAGGTTGGCGATCGCCTTGCCGGAGACGTCCGGGACGGACATGCCGAGCAGCAGCGAGTAGATGTAGTTCCCGACGACGACGTTCTTGCCGAAGTCCGTCGTCTTCTCCGCATAGTTGCTGTCCATGTGGAGCGGGTGGTGGTTCATGGTGAGCAGACAGAAGAGATGGTCGTCGTACTCCGTGACCGTCTTTCCGGGCCAGTGCTTGTAGACCGCCCCGACCTCGAACTCCTCGTAGGTGCGCCCGAACTGCATGGCCTCAGGCCTCCGGAATCTCGAACTTGCTGGTGCGCTGCATACCGGCGGCGCGGCCCTTGCCGGAGATGACCAGGGCCATCTTGCGGCTGGCCTCGTCGATCATCTCGTCGCCGATCATCGCGGAGCCCTTCTTACCGCCCGCCTCGGACGTGTAGTACTCGTACGCGTCCAGGATCAGCTCGGCGTGGTCGAAGTCCTCCTGGGACGGCGAGAAGATCTCGTTGGACGCCTCGACCTGGCCCGGGTGCAGCACCCACTTGCCGTCGAAGCCGAGCGCCGCGGCGCGCTGGGCGACCTCGCGGTAGCCGTCCACGTTGCGGATCTGGAGGTAGGGGCCGTCGATCGCCTGGAGGTTGTTGGCCCGGGCGGCCATCAGGATCTTCATCAGGATGTAGTGGTAGGCGTCCGCCGGGTAGCCGGGCGGCTGCTCGCCCACGACCAGCGACTTCATGTTGATGGACGCCATGAAGTCGGCCGGGCCGAAGATGATCGTCTCGACGCGCTGGGAGGCCGTCGCGATCTCGTTGACGTTGTTGAGACCCTGCGCGTTCTCGATCTGCGCCTCGATGCCGATCTTGCCGACCTCGAAGCCCATCGTCTTCTCGATCTGCGTCAGCAGCAGGTCAAGGGCGACGACCTGCTGGGCCGTCTGGACCTTCGGCAGCATGATGCAGTCGAGGTTCTGGCCGGCCCCCTCGACGACCGTGACGACGTCGCGGTACGTCCACTCGGTGGTCCAGTCGTTGACGCGCACGACCCTCGTCTTGCCCGTCCAGTCGCCCTCGTTGAGGAACTTGACGATGGTGTGCCGCGCCTCGGGCTTGGCGAGCGGCGCGCACGCGTCCTCCAGGTCGAGGAAGACCTGGTCCGCCGGGAGGCCCTGCGCCTTCTCCAGGAAGCGGGGGTTGCTTCCCGGCACCGCGAGACACGAGCGGCGGGGACGCAGACGGTTGACGGTCATGCGGGGACCTCCAGGGGGTCGAGCTTGTTCGCTTTGCGGATCTCGTCGACGATGCGGCCGATGATCCCGGTGATGTCGAAGTCCTTCGGGGTGAACACCGCGGCCACTCCGGCTGCCCTGAGCTGTGCGGCGTCCCCGTTCGGGATGATGCCACCGGCGATCACCGGTATATCTGTGGCACCGGCCACATGCAGCCGTTCCAGCACGTCCGGCACCAGCTGGGCGTGCGAGCCGGACAGGATGGACAGGCCGACCGCGTGCACGTCCTCGGCGAGGGCCGCGTCCACGATCTGCTCGGGTGTCAGACGGATGCCCTGGTAGACCACCTCGAACCCGGCGTCACGGGCCCGCACGGCGATCTGCTCGGCACCGTTGGAGTGCCCGTCCAGGCCCGGCTTGCCGACCAGGAAGCGGAGCTTGCCGACGCCCATGTCCTTGGCCGTCAGGTCGACCTTGCGGCGCACGTCCGCCATGGCCGAGCCCTCCTCCGCGGGCACCGCGACCGGCGCCGACGAGACCCCGGTCGGTGCCCGGAACTCGCCGAACACCTCGCGCAGCGCCCCGGACCACTCGCCGGTCGTGACACCCGCGCGGGCGCACTCCAGGGTGGCCTCCATGAGGTTGCCGGTGCCCTTGGCGGCCTCCTTCAGCTTCTCCAGCGCCTTGCACGGGCGCGGGTGGTTGAAGGGCGGCTGGTAGCGGGTGTCGCGCCAGTGCCGCAGGCTCTCGATCACCCGGGCCTCGACCGCCGGGTCGACCGTGTGGATCGCGGTGTCCAGGTCGGCCGTCAGCGGGTTCGGCTCGGTCGTCTCGAAGATGTTGACACCGATGATCTTCTCCTGGCCGGACTCGATCCGGGCCCGGCGCTCGGCGTGCGAGGAGACGAGCTGCGACTTGAGGTAGCCGGACTCGACGGCGGCCATCGCGCCGCCCATCTCCTGGATCCGGTCGATCTCCGCGAGGGACGCCTCGACGAGCTCCTCGACCTTCGCCTCGATGACATGGGAGCCCTCGAAGATGTCCTCGTACTCCAGCAGGTCGCTCTCATGGGCGAGGACCTGCTGGATGCGCAGCGACCACTGCTGGTCCCACGGCCGGGGAAGACCGAGGGCCTCGTTCCAGGCGGGCAGCTGCACGGCACGCGCGCGTGCGTCCTTGGAGAGGGTCACGGCCAGCATCTCCAGCACGATCCGCTGGACGTTGTTCTCCGGCTGCGCCTCGGTCAGTCCGAGGGAGTTGACCTGGACGCCGTAGCGGAAACGACGCTGCTTGGGGTTCTCGATGCCGTAGCGCTCGCGGGTGACCTTGTCCCAGATGCGGCCGAAGGCGCGCATCTTGCACATCTCCTCGATGAAGCGGACGCCCGCGTTCACGAAGAAGGAGATACGGGCGACCACGTCGCCGAACTTCTCGGCCGGCACCTGACCGGAGTCCCGGACGGCGTCCAGGACCGCGATCGCCGTCGACATCGCGTACGCGATCTCCTGGACGGGGGTGGCTCCCGCCTCCTGGAGGTGGTAGCTGCAGATGTTGATCGGGTTCCACTTGGGGATGTGGTTCACCGTGTAGCAGATCATGTCCGTCGTCAGACGGAGCGAGGGCACCGGCGGGAACACGTGCGTGCCCCGGGACAGGTACTCCTTGACGATGTCGTTCTGGGTCGTGCCCTGGAGCTTGGTGATGTCCGCACCCTGCTCCTCGGCGACGACCTGGTAGAGCGCCAGCAGCCACATGGCGGTGGCGTTGATCGTCATCGAGGTGTTCATCTGCTCCAGGGGGATGTCCTGGAACAGCCGGCGCATGTCACCGAGGTGCGCGATCGGCACGCCGACCCGGCCGACCTCGCCGCGGGCGAGGATGTGGTCGGAGTCGTAGCCGGTCTGCGTCGGCAGGTCGAACGCCACCGACAGGCCGGTCTGACCCTTGGCGAGGTTGCGCCGGTACAGCTCGTTGGACGCCTCGGCCGTGGAGTGGCCGGCGTACGTGCGCATGAGCCACGGCCGGTCCTTCTCCCGCTTGCCTGCGGCGGGCTGACGCTCAGTCATCTATGACCCCGGGTGTCTCAGATGTTGCGGAAGCGGTTGATGGCGTCGAGGTGCTTGGCGCGCATCTCCTCGTCGCGCACGCCCAGGCCCTCCTCGGGCGACAGGCACAGCACGCCGACCTTGCCCTGGTGGGCGTTGCGGTGCACGTCGTGGGCGGCCTGGCCGGTCTCCTCCAGGGAGTAGACCTTGGAGAGGGTCGGGTGGATCTTGCCCTTCGCGATGAGCCGGTTGGCCTCCCAGGCCTCGCGGTAGTTGGCGAAGTGCGAGCCGATGATCCGCTTCAGCGACATCCACAGGTAGCGGTTGTCGTACTCGTGCATGTAGCCCGAGGTCGAGGCGCAGGTGGTGATGGTGCCGCCCTTGCGGGTGACGAAGACGCTCGCGCCGAAGGTCTCGCGGCCCGGGTGCTCGAAGACGATGTCGATGTCCTCGCCGCCGGTGAGTTCGCGGATGCGCTTGCCGAAGCGCTTCCACTCCTTCGGGTCCTGGGTCTGCTCGTCCTTCCAGAACTTGTAGCCCTCGGCGTTGCGGTCGATGATCGCCTCGGCGCCCATCGAGCGGCAGATGTCCGCCTTCTGGTCGCTGGAGACGACGCAGATCGGGTTGGCGCCGCCGGCCAGGGCGAACTGGGTGGCGTAGGAGCCGAGTCCGCCGCTGGCGCCCCAGATCAGGACGTTGTCGCCCTGCTTCATGCCGGCGCCGTTGCGGGAGACCAGCTGGCGGTAGGCGGTGGAGTTCACCAGGCCCGGTGCGGCGGCCTCCTCCCAGCTGAGGTGGTCCGGCTTGGGCATCAGCTGGTTCGACTTGACCAGGGCGATCTCGGCGAGGCCGCCGAAGTTGGTCTCGAAGCCCCAGATGCGCTGCTCGGGGTCGAGCATGGTGTCGTTGTGGCCGTCGGAGGACTCCATCTCGACGGACAGACAGTGCGCGACGACCTCGTCACCGGGCTTCCAGGCGTTCACGCCGGGGCCGGTGCGCAGGACGACGCCCGCGAGGTCGGAGCCGATGATGTGGTACGGCAGGTCGTGCCGCTTGGCCAGGTCGTTGGTGCGGCCGTAGCGCTCCAGGAACCCGAAGGTGGACAGCGGCTCGAAGATCGAGGTCCACACGGAGTTGTAGTTGACGCTCGACGCCATCACGGCGACCAGGGCCTCGCCCGGGCCGAGCTCCGGCACCGGGACGTCGTCCAGGTGGATCGACTTGCGCGGGTCCTTGTCGCGGGTCTGCAGGCCCGCGAACATCTCCGTCTCGTCCTTGTGCACGGTGATCGCGCGGTACGACTCGGGGAGCGGCAGAGCGGCGAAGTCGGCCGGAGTCGAGTCCGGCGACTGGATCGCGTCCAGGATGTCCTTCACGGTCACGGTGTTGCCTCCGGCGATACGCGTCCTGAGGGAGGGACGCTGAGGGTTACGTCGGTGCTGCTGAGGGTTTTTTCGAAGTGCCGTCGGTTCGGCGAGGTGGTGCTTCGGCAGCGCTTTGTGGCGCGGGAGGTTGCCTGTGACGCAGGCGTCCGGGCGGGCAAGTCGATGACTTGTTGGGACAGCCGGCGTACGCATGGTCTCTGCACGCCGGCCGCCCGGACTCCTTCAACGTATGACACCGCGTGTCACTCCGCAAGGCACTGAGTGCCAGGAACTGCTCTCAGATGAAATCTTTACGTAACACATGAGCGATGATCGATCGAACGCGGCTGGAAATCCCCTGGAAATCGGGTGGAGGCACACGAAAACGGCCACCCCGAGGGGTGGCCGTCATCACAGCGATGCGGTAGTGCTCAGCGCTCCTTGAGCGCCTCCTCGATGGTCCTCATGACCTCGTCGAGGGGGGCGTCGGTGCGGGCGACCGTCACCAGGACCTCGCCGTGGGCCGAGACGGTCGCGGCGGCCGGCTTCGGGGTGGTGCTGCGCCCGGCCCCGATGCCGGAGCCGAACGTCTTGCGCACGATCGCGAAGGCGTGGTCCAGCTGTGACTCCACGTCGCCCTGGCCGCCGGCTCTGAGCCAGCGCCGCAGCACGTGGTTGTGGGCCGTGACGACCGCGGACGCGGCCACCTCCGCCAGCAGCGGGTCGTCGTTGGCGTCGTCGTCGTGCGCGTGCTCGTCGAAGTGGCCGAGGAGGTAGCGGGTGAACAGGCGCTCGTAGCGGGCCACCGACGCGATCTCCGCCTCGCGCAGGGTGGGCACCTCGCGCGTGAGCTTGTAGCGGGCGACCGAGATCTCCGGCCGGGCCGCGTACATCCGCATGACTTCCTTGATGCCGTTGCACACCGTGTCGAGCGGGTGCTCGTGCGGGGGAGCCGCGTTGAGGACCGCCTCGGCGCGGATCAGTGTGTCGTCGTGATCGGGGAAGATCGCCTCTTCCTTGGAACGGAAGTGGCGGAAGAAGGTGCGGCGGGCGACTCCGGCCGCCGCCGCGATCTCGTCGACGGTCGTCGCCTCGTACCCCTTGGTCGAGAACAGCTCCATCGCCGCGGCCGCCAGTTCTCGGCGCATCTTGAGCCGCTGGGCGGCAGCACGGCTGCCTGCGGCACTTTCCGGCGCGTCGGGCGTAGCTGGTGTACGTGAGGACTTGGCGGGCTGGGGCATGACCCGAACGTACTGCATGTGCGCAGGTTGGCGCTCATGTCCCGGGCGCCCCCCGCCCGGTGCGGGCAGGGGGGTTCCGTGGGGGTCGAGCAGTCCGCCCCAGTCCTCGGCGTCCTTGAACCAGTCGCCGGACGGCTCAGCGGCGGGCATATTCGCGGAAGCCACGGCCGGTCTTGCGGCCGAGGCAGCCCGCGGCCACCAGGTGCTCCAGGAGCGGGGCCGGCGCCAGGCCCGGGTCCCGGAACTCGCGGTGCAGGACCTTCTCGATGGCGAGCGAGACATCGAGCCCGACGACGTCCAGGAGCTCGAAGGGACCCATCGGGTAGCCGCCGCCCAGCTTCATCGCGGCGTCGATGTCGTCGAGCGACGCGTAGTGCTCCTGGACCATCTTGATGGCGTTGTTGAGGTACGGGAACAGCAGGGCGTTCACGATGAAGCCGGCCCGGTCGCCGCAGTCGACCGCGTGCTTCCTGATCTTCGCGCAGACCTCGCGGACGGTGGCGTGGACGTCGTCGGCGGTGAGAACGGTGCGGACGACCTCGACCAGCTTCATCGCCGGTGCCGGGTTGAAGAAGTGCATGCCGATCACGTCCTGGGGGCGTGAGGTGGCACGGGCACAGGCGACGACCGGCAGCGACGAGGTGGTCGTCGCCAGGACCGCGCCCGGCTTGCAGACCTTGTCCAGCGCCGCGAAGAGCTGCTGTTTGACCTCCAGGTCCTCGGCGACGGCCTCGACGGCCAGATCGACGTCGGCGAAGGCGTCGTACGAGCCCGCCGCCGTGATCCGGCCCAGGGTCTGCGCGGCGGCCTCGGCGGTCATCCGCCCCTTGTCGACGGAGCGCGACAGGGACTTGCCGATACGGGCCTTGGCGGTCTCGGCCTTCTCCTCGCTGCGGGCCGCGAGGACGACCTCGTAACCGGCCTTGGCGAAGACCTCGGCGATGCCGGACGCCATGGTGCCGGAGCCGGCGACGCCGACGGAACGGACCGCACGGCCGGGGGTCCCGGAGTCCCCGGTGGCCGGCGTCAGGGTGTCCGCCACGACCGTCGCGCTGCCCGGAGCCTCGTACGAGTAGAAGCCGCGGCCCGACTTACGGCCCGTCAGGCCCGCCTCGCTGAGCTGCTTGAGGATCGGCGCGGGGGCGTGCAGCCGGTCCTGGGACTCGGAGTACATGGCCTCCAGGACGGTGCGCGCGGTGTCGATGCCGATCAGGTCGAGCAGGGCGAGCGGGCCCATGGGCAGCCCGCAGCCGAGCCGCATCGCGGCGTCGATGTCCTCGCGGGAGGCGTACCTCGCCTCGTACATCGCGGCGGCCTGGTTGAGGTAGCCGAACAGCAGTCCGTCGGCGACGAATCCGGGCCGGTCGCCGACCGCCACGGGCTCCTTGCCGAGGGCGAGGGCGAGGTCGGTGACCGCGCTGACGGCGGCCGGCGCGGTCAGCACCGAGGAGACGACCTCGACCAGCTTCATCGCCGGCGCCGGGTTGAAGAAGTGCAGTCCGAGCACGCGCTCGGGACGGGCCGAGTCGGCGGCGAGCCGGGTGACGGACAGGGCGTTGGTGCCGGTCGCCAGGATCGTCTCGGGGCGCACGATCCCGTCGAGTTCACGGAAGATCTGGTGCTTGATCTCGTACGACTCCGGCGCCACCTCGATGACGAGGTCGGCGTCGGCCGCGGTGCGCAGATCGGTGGAGGTGCGGACCCGGGCGAGGATGCCGGCGCGCTCCTGTTCGGTCAGCCGGCCGCGCTCCACGGCGCGGGCGGTCGAGGTCTCCAGGGCGGTGACGGCCTGGGCGGCCGCGGCCTCGCTGATGTCGATGCCGACGACCTCGCGGCCGGCCTTGGCGAGGACCTCGGCGATGCCGGTGCCCATCGTGCCGAGGCCGACGACGGCAACGGTCTGCAGCAGGGACAGAGGGGTGTCGGACAGGGGAGCGGCCATCGCGGGACTCCAGGAATGAGGTGACGACTGGGAGCGCGACCCGGTACGCCCGAAGGCGCACCGGGTGGCGTGGAGGATGCGGGTGTTGCCGGGCTGCAAGCGCACACGCCCGGTGGTGCGGTGCCGTCGTCACAGGCGTGCACACGCCCGGAGAACGGTGAAACCGACCGGCCCTGTCCCGGGGCCACGTCGTACTGCGATACCTGAGAGGTACCGAACCGACTGCGCTCACGACGGCTGCGTCACCAGGCCGGCGCGAGGAGTTCCGCGAGTGGGTAACTCGCTCGTCTGAGCTTAACCGGCGGGTAACGAGCGCGCTAGTCCCCGTGTTTGTGATGTACGTCCCGGGGCGCTCGCGACCGCCCTAGGCTGCGTGTCATGGACGAAGAGTTGCGGTCGCTCACGGAGCGCTTACGGCAGGAGTCGGGGGCGTCGGCGTCGTACGGGCGGCTGGCGGAGACGAAGGACCTCGACGAGCTGGCCGGAGTGCTGGTCGAGGCCGGGCGGCCGCTGTGGGCCAGGGAGCTGGCCGCGTTCCGGCTGGGGGTCGCGGGGGACTCCCGTGCCTTCGAGTCCCTCGTCCTGCTGCTCAACCACCGTGAACCGCAGCGCTGCGCCTCCGCCGCGTACGCCCTGGCCCGCCTCGGCGACCCGCGCACCGCCCGCGCGGCCGCGGCCCTCGCCACCAACGAACTGCGCGTCGCCTACGCCCTGCACCCGGTCAGACTCCTGACCGAACTGCGCGCGCCCGAGTCGGTGCCGGCCCTCATCACCACGCTGGAACGGCGGCTGCGCCCGCACGACCCCTACCGGCGCGTGGCCCTCGCGTGCGTCGAGGGACTCGGCAGCCTGGGCGACGCCCGCGCCAGACCTGTCCTGAACGAGGCACTGGCCCACCCCACGCTGGCGGAGGCGGCGGTGCGTGCGCTGGCTCGGCTCCCGGGGCGGCCTTAAAGACCGCGCGTGTACCGCACCTCCGGCACCGGCACACCGTCCACCTCGAAGGGCTCCTCGGCGCCGTCCGGCCAGAACCCCGCCCGTTCGTAGAAGGCGCGGGCGCGGGCGTTGCCCTTGAGGACCCAGAGGTGCATGCGGTCGTGCCCGGCGGCGGTGCAGCGGCGTACCGACTCCCGGAGCAGGGCGCGGCCGAGGCCCGCGCCGTACCGTCCGGCGTCCACGTAGAGCGCGTACAACTCGGCGTCCGCGGTGCGCACTTCACCCTCCCGGTAGGGGCCGTGCGCCGCCCAGCCGAAGAGCTCTCCGTCCTGTTCCGCGACGAGGTTCACCACGCTGCCGTCCGACCGCCGAAGACGTTCGCGACGGTGCTCGGCGTCCTCTCGCACGCTCAGCGCGTCCAGATACGGCTGCGGCATGAGGCCTCGGTACGCGCTCTGCCAGCCACGGACCCGGATCTCGGCCACACGGTCGCAGTCCGCGAGGGTCATCTCGCGTATCCGCGGACCGCTCATGGAGCCACCACCGCGAAGGCCTCGACCTCCATCAGGAACTCGGGCCGGACCAGCGCGGCCACCTGGACCGCGGACGCGGCCGGCAGGCGGTCCTCGGGTATGTGCTCGGCGCGGGCGGTGCGGATGGCGGGCAGGTGCGCCATGTCCGTGACGAAGTAGGTGAGTTTGACGACGTCGTCGAAGGTCGCGCCCGCGGCGGCCAGGCAGCGGCGCAGGTTCTCGAAGACCTGGCGGGCCTGGGCGGTGGGATCGCCCTCGCCGACGAGCCTGCCGTCGGCGTCCAGGGCGAGCTGGCCGGAGATCGCGACGAACGTGCCGGTGCCCAGCACGACATGGGAGTACTGGGCGGCGGGGGCGAGCCCGTCGGGGGCGGGAATCCTGGTCAGCTCACTCATGCGTCCATGGTGGACCATGGCACTGACACCCCCCCGACGGGCCCTCGGACCCTGCTCGGCGGACCGCTCAGCCGCGGAAGCCGAGCATGCCGTGCAGCGTCGAGCCGCGCGCGGAGGACGACGCCGAGCTCAGCGGCTTCGGGTCGGGCAGCGTGTCGCACACCGCGTCGGCCTCGCCGCCGCCGCGCGGCACCGTGCCGTCGGTCAGATACGCCGCCAGGTACTTGTCCAGGCAGGCGTTCCCGCTCAGCGTGATGCCGTGGTTGCCGCCGCCCTGCTCGACCACCAGGCTGGAGCCGCGCAGCAGACGGTGGACCGTCACGCCGCCCTCGTACGGAGTGGCCGCGTCGTCCGTCGCCTGGAACAGCAGCGTCGGCGGCAGCTTGGCGTTGGCCACGTTCACCGGTTGCAGCGAGTTCGTCGGCCAGAACGCGCACGGCGCGTTGTACCAGGCGTTGTTCCAGGTCATGAACGGCGCCTTCTCGTACACCGCCCAGTTGTCATTGCGCCACTGGCTCCAGTCGCGCGGCCAGTCGGCGTCACGGCACTGCACCGCGGTGTAGATGCTGTAGCCGTTGTCGCCGGAGGCGTCGACGGCGGCGAAGTTCTCGTACGCCTCGACCAGCGGCTCGGAGTTCTTGTCGTTCACGTACGCCGAGAACGCCTCCGCCAGATACGGCCAGTAACCGTTGTAGTAGCCGCCCGGGATGAAGGTGTCCTCCAGCTCGGAGGCGCCCACCTTCCCGCCGGCCGGCTTCTTGGCCAGGGCCGCCCGCATCGCGTACCACTTGGCCTCGATCTTCTCCGGATCGGTGCCGAGCTTGTACGTGGAGTCGTACTTGGCGACCCACGCGAGGAACGCGCGGTGGCGGTCGTTGAAGGCGTGGTCCTGCGCGAGGTTGTCGTCGTACCAGACACCGGTGGGGTCGACGATCGAGTCGAGGACCAGGCGCCGCACCCGCTCGGGGAAGAGCTTGGCGTAGACCGCGCCGAGATAGGTGCCGTAGGAGTAACCGAAGTAATTGATCTTCTTCGCGCCCAGGGCGGCACGGATCGAGTCCATGTCCCGCACGGCCTGGACCGTGTTGATGTACGGCAGCACATCGGCGTACTTCTTGCCGCAGGCCTGCGCGAAGGACTTGGCCCGCTTCAGGTTGGCCTTCTCGATGGCCGGGGTGCTCGGCACCGAGTCCGGGCGGACCGGGTTGAAGTGACCGGGCTTGCAGTCGAGCGCCGGCTTGCTCTTGCCCACACCGCGCGGGTCGAAGCCGATGACGTCGTACTGCGCCGCGACCGCCTTGGGCAGCGAGCCGGCGACGAATCCCGCGAGGGTCAGACCGCTGCCGCCGGGACCGCCGGGGTTGACCAGCAGCGGGCCCTGGAACTTCTTCGCGGTGTGCGGGACACGGGACAGCGCGAGGGTGATCTGCCGCCCGTGCGGGCGGTGGTGGTCGAGTGGGACCTTGAGGGACGCGCACTGGAGCGTCGGGTAGTTCGTGGTGCCGCAGCTCTTCCAGGTGAGCTTCGCGGCCTGAGTGGCGTTCGCGGTGAGCGGAGTGCTCGCGTCGGCGGGCAGGGCGGTGAACGAACCGGCCACGACGACGGAAACGCCGCACAGCACGGCTGCGCGTTTTCTCATGGCGTCCTCCCAGGACGGAGGTTTCGGACCGCGGGTGTCACGGTCCACGCCGCATCGTTCCGGAAAGCGCGCCCGGAGGAACGCGTTCTGGCAAGACTTGACCCTACTGGGCCGTGGGATGCCCCCGAACGCTGTCAGATCAGAGTGAGTTGGGTTCCTTCGGGCAGATCGGGCGCGGGCGGCTCGGGCTCGGGCATCCGCCGGGGCATGACCGGGTCCGCCGGCCCGATGCCGTACTCCCGGGCCAGCTCGTGGACCTGACGGGTGATCCGGCGCTGGTACCACTTGGGCGCGTAGGAGCCGTCCGCGTACAGCCGCTCGTAGCGGCGCACCAGGTGCGGATGGTGCCGGCCCAGCCATTCCATGAACCACTCCCGCGCCCCGGGCCGCAGATGCAGCACCAGCGGGGTCACGGACGTGGCCCCGGCGGTGGCGATCGCCCGCACGGTGGCCCGGAGCTGGTCCGGTGCGTCGCTGAGGAACGGGATCACCGGCGCCATCAGGACCCCGCACCCGATGCCGTGCTCGGCCAGGGTCCGTACGACGTCCAGGCGGCGCTCAGGGGCCGGCGTGCCCGGCTCCACGGTGCGCCACAGTTCCGCGTCGATGAAACCGACCGAGACGCAGACACCGACGTCCGTCACCGCGTGCGCCTGCTTCAGCAGGTCGAGGTCGCGAAGGATCAGCGTGCCCTTGGTCAGGATCGAGAACGGGTTCGCGTGGTCGCGCAGGGCGCCGATGATGCCCGGCATCAGACGGTAGCGGCCTTCCGCGCGCTGGTAGCAGTCGACGTTCGTGCCCATCGCGATGTGCTCGCCCTGCCAGCGCGGCGATCCGAGCTGGCGGCGCAGCAGTTCGGGAGCGTTCGTCTTGACGACGATCTGGGAGTCGAAGCCGAGACCCGTGTCGAGGTCCAGATAGCTGTGCGTCTTGCGCGCGAAGCAGTACACGCACGCGTGCGAGCAGCCCCGGTACGGGTTGACCGTCCACTGGAAGGACATCCGGGAGACCGCCGGTACCCGGTTGATGATCGACCGGGCCCGGATCTCGTGAAAGGTGATCCCGCTGAACTCCGGTGTGTCGAAGGTACGGGTGACGACCGCGTCCGCGCCGAACAGCGCGGTGTCGTCGGCCCGGCTGTGGCCGGAGTCCGCTGTGAGGTTCTCCCAGCGCATGACGCCTCCTCGGTAGCACTGGCCACAGAATAGAACACATGTTCCCTTGATCGTGCGCGTGCGGATGTGAAGGGTTTGCGGGGCCCCGATTTGGGCGGTCGGGGACCGGGGTGGTTGGCTTGCCCCCACCCCCGATAACTCAGGTGCTGGAGGAAAAATGGCGCAGGTCGAGGCCACTACGGAGCGGGTCGTCGCGGCGGACGCGGAGAAGGTGTTCGACGCCCTCGCCGACTACAGCGGCACGCGCGCGAAGGTGCTGCCCCAGCACTTCAGCGAGTACGAGGTGCGCGAGGGCGGCGACGGTGAGGGCACCCTCGTCCACTGGAAGCTCCAGGCCACCAGCAAGCGGATCCGTGACTGCCTGCTCGAGGTCAGCGAGCCCACCGACGGCGAGCTCGTCGAGAAGGACCGCAACTCCTCCATGGTCACCACCTGGCGGGTCACCCCGGCCGGCGAGGGCAAGTCCCGCGTCGTCGTGAGCACCGTCTGGAACGGCGCCGGCGGCATCGGCGGATTCTTCGAGAAGACCTTCGCCCCCAAGGGCCTCGGCCGGATCTACGACGAGGTGCTCGACAAGCTCGCCGCCGAGGTCGAGAAGTAAGGACAAGTCCCCGGTGTCCGAGGGGCGTTGAGCCCCTCACCGGTTCGAGTGGATCTCCGGATGCCGCCCCGGTCTGCCGTAACTCGTCGCGCTTGCTCGCAGTTGTCGCTTTACGCGGGAATTGTGAGGGTGCGACGAGGGGAGCGGCACAGTGCGCGGGACCACTCTGGTGCAGGACGGACCGCGGGGCGAACCGGCCGAGCAACCGCCGCCGATCCCCGCCCCGGCACCCGCCCAGGCCGTCGAACTCGGCCCGCGCCGGGTGCGGTTGATCTTCTTCGCGCTCATGCTCGCGCTGCTCCTGGCCGCCCTGGAGCAGATGATCGTCGCCACCGCGCTGCCGAAGATCGTCGGTGAACTGCACGGCCTGGACAAGATGTCCTGGACGATCACCGCCTACCTGCTGACCTCCACGATCGGCCTGCCGATCTACGGAAAGCTCGGTGACCTTCTTGGCCGCAAGGGCGTCTTCCAGTTCGCGATCGTCGTGTTCGTCGTCGGCTCCGCCCTCGCCGGGCGGGCCGAGACGATGGACCAGCTGATCGCCTTCCGCGCGGTACAGGGCGTCGGGGCGGGCGGCCTCATGATCGGCGTACAGGCGATCATCGCCGACATCGTGCCCGCCCGCGAGCGCGGCCGCTTCATGGGTCTCATCGGCGCCGCGTTCGGCCTCGCCTCCGTCGCGGGACCCCTGCTGGGCGGCTACTTCACCGACGACCACTCCTGGCGCTGGTGCTTCTACTTCAACGTCCCCTTCGGCGTCCTCACCCTGGCCGTCGTCACCGTCGTCCTCAAGCTGCCCAAGCCGACGGCGAAGCCCCGGCTCGACGTCCTCGGCGCGCTGCTGCTCGCCGCCGCCTCCACCTGCCTGGTGCTGCTGACCAGCTGGGGCGGCACCGAGTACGCGTGGGACTCGCGCGTCGTCCTGGGACTCGGCGCGGGCGCGCTGGCGTCGGCCCTGCTCTTCCTCGTCGCCGAGCACTTCGCGGCCGAACCCCTCATCCCGCTGCGGCTGTTCCGGGACCCGGTCTTCATCGTCACCGGCCTGGTGGGCCTCGTGGTGGGCGTGGCTCTCTTCGGCGCCGCGAGCTATCTGCCCACCTTCCTGCAGATGGTGGACGGCGCGAGCGCCACCGAGTCCGGGCTGCTGATGCTGCCCATGATGGGCGGCATCGTCGGCGCCTCGGTGATCGCCGGACAGCTCATCAGCCACACCGGCCGCTACCGGATCTACCCGGTCCTGGGCAGCGCCCTGTCCGTCTTCGGCATGTGGCTGCTGTCCCGGCTCGAGGTCGACACGCCCCGGCTGCACTACAGCCTCTGGATGGCCGTCCTCGGCGCCGGCATCGGCATGGTGATGCCCGTCCTCGTCCTCGCCGTCCAGAACTCGGTGCGCCCCGCCGACCTGGGCACCGCCACCAGCGCGAACAACTACTTCCGGCAGATCGGCGGAAGCGTCGGCGCCGCGATCTTCGGCACCCTCTTCGCCGACCGGCTCACCGACGCCCTGGCCAAGCGCCTGCCCGAGACGACAGGGCTTCCCGACGCCGGGTCCATCACCCCGCAGCTCGTCCACGCGCTGCCGCCCGAGCTGCGGGACGCGTACATCCGCGCGTACGCCGACGCCATGCCGCGGATCTTCCTCTACCTCGTGCCGGTACTCGTCCTCGGCCTGCTCATCGCCTTCTTCCTCAAGGAGAAACCCCTGGTGTCCCACAACGCCACCGACATCGAGCCCGCGCCCGTGAACGCCCCGGTCCCGCAGGCCCGTGCGCCCCACCTCGCCGGAGTCCCCGTCTGCGGCACGGTGCAGCACCCCGACGGGACCGTCGTACCGCGCGCGGCGCTCACCCTGATCGACGCCGTGGGGCAGCAGATCGGGCGCGGGGCGAGCGGCGAGGACGGACGGTACGCGCTGTCGACGCCCGACTCCGGGGCGTACGTCCTGATCGCCGCGGCCGGGGGACACCAGCCGCAGGCGGTCTCCGTGACCGTCGGCGAGCGGCCCGTCGAGCTCGATGTCGTCCTCGGCGGCGCCGGACGCCTCGCCGGAAGCGTGCTGACCGCCGACGGCACCCCCGTGCGCGACGCCACCGTCACCCTCACCGACGTCCACGGCCGGGTCGTCGCCACCACCCGCAGCGGCCGCGAGGGCGGCTACGTCATCACCGAACTCGTCGCCGGCGAGTACACCCTCGCGGCCGGCGCCCCCGCGCACCGCCCCGCCGCCCTGCCCGTCACCGTGCAGGCATCCCGGGAGACCCGCCAGGACGTCGAACTCGCGGGCGGCGCCGTGCTGCGCGGCACCGTGCGGGCCGGCGGCGGCCGGCCCGTCGAGGACGCGCGCGTGACGCTCCTCGACGCCGCCGGCAACGTCGTGGACACCCTCACCACCGGAGCCGACGGCACCTTCCGGTTCGTCGACCTGTCCTCCGGCGAGTACACCGTCATCGCCGCGGGCTATCCGCCCGTCGCCACCGTCCTCCAGGTCGCCGGCGGCGGGCGTACGGAACGGGACCTCCAACTCGGGCACGAGGACTGAGAACTCGTCAGTAACCCCGACCCGCCTCCCACCGGCAGGTTCTGCCCGACCAGGGGGGCGCAGGGGCGCACGCCGGGGTGATCCGACCCGGCCAATTCCCGCATTGCCCCACATCACAACCACCCACGGCCGTACGGTGGATGAGGCGGCACAGATCTTGCGGAGCCGTGGGGAGAGAGGGCCTGGGCCATGGACCATGGCACCGAGAGGGACGCAGCTCCCGGCCGCGGAGCCGGGGACGGCGCGGTGGAGCACGCCGCGGCCGGCCGTATCCCGCTGGCCGTCGTCGTGGTGGACCGCGACGGCCTGGTGTCCCACTGGAGCAGGGGCGCGCGACGGCTGTTCGGCGCCGCCAAGGAAGAGGCGCTCGGCCGCCCGGCGGCCGACCTGCTGCCCGTCGCCGGCGCCCTGCCCGACCTGGACGACCCCGTGCCGTACGGCGTGTACGCGGCCTACGACGGGCTGGGACCCGATCTCGAGTCCTCCCTCGACGGCAGGCTCTCCTACCCGGCCGCGGGCCGCGCCCGCCTCACGGTGTCGGAGCCCGACCGGCTCGACGTCCTGTGGTGGGCCTACCCCCTGGTGGGCCCCGGACGGGAGCGGCTGCTGGTGCTCGCCGCCGACGCGGGCGCCCTGCGCGCGGACGATCCGGACGACGAGATCGCCGGTGAGCGCATCGCGCCCGCCTTCGCGCTGCACACCGACTTCCCGGGCGCCGAGGAACTGGCCCGGCGGCTGCCCGAGATCCTGCCCAGCATGAGCGTCGAGGAAGGCGCCCGCATCGTCGCCCAGATCCTCGAACTGGGCTACCCCGTCCTGGAGTTCAGCCAGAACGACCGGGTGCCCGTCACCCCCGACTGGGGCGTGCCCCGGCGTATCGAACGCAGGGCGCGCCGTGAGAGGGCCGCGCGGGCCGTGGCCGAGGGGCGGCCCGTCCCGCAGGAACTCACCGACGAGGGCGAGGACCTGGAGTACACCGCCGTACGCGAGCGCCTGGAGTTCCTTACCGAGGTCAGCGGCCGTATCGGCACCTCCCTCGATCTGTCCAAGACGATCATCGAGGTCAGCCGGGCCGTCGTGCCCCGCTTCACCGACGTCGCCGGCACCTATCTGCGGGAGCAGGTCGTCGCGGGCGAGGGGTTCCCCGAGGGAGTGCCGGACACCACCACCATGTGGCACCGGGTCGCCCTCGAACACACCGACGAACCCGGCCGCTGGGACGACGTCGTGCCGGTCGGCGAGGCCATGCCGTTCCCGGCCCACACCCCGTTCTTCCAGTGCATGACCACCGGTGAGCCCGTCCTCGTGCCGCGCATCAGCGAGCAGATGGGGCACGCCATCGCCTCACAGTTCGAAAAGCGCGACATCCGGCCGCTGATCACGGGCCGGTCGATGCTGGTCGTACCGCTCAAGGCCCGCAATGTGGTCCTCGGCTTCATGATCCTGCTGCGGCACCCGGAGCGCGTCGAGTTCAACGACATGGACCGGGTCACCGGCGCCGAACTCGCCGCCCGCGCGGGCCTCGTGCTCGACAACGCGCGCATGTACACCTACCAGGAGTCCGTCGCCGAGACCCTCCAGGACAGCATGCTGCCGCACATCCCGCCGCACATGGCGGGCTGCGACATCGCCACCCGCTATCTGCCGGGCACCCTGCTCGGCCGGGTCGGCGGCGACTGGTTCGACTCGGTGAAACTGCCCGGTGCCCGCACCGCCCTCGTCGTCGGCGACGTCATGGGCCACGGCCTCAACTCGGCCGCCATGATGGGCCAGTTGCGTACGGCCGTACAGACCATGGCCGCCCTCGACCTGCCGCCCGCCCAGCTGCTGCGCAACCTCGACGACCTCGCCCAGCGGCTCGGCGACACCTACCTCGCGACCTGTCTCTACGCCGTGTACGACCCGATCGCGAGCGAGCTGCACATCGCCAACGCCGGCCACATCCCGCCGGTGATCGTGCACGCCGAGGACGGCCGCAGCGAACTCCTCGATCTGCCCACGGGGGCGCCCATCGGCGTCGGCGGGGTGCCCTTCGAGTCGGTACGCGTGCGCGTGCGGCCCGGCGACCGGCTCGTGATGTGCACCGACGGCCTGGTCGAGGTGCGCGGCGAGGACATCGGCGTGGGCCTCGCGACGCTGTGCGAGTCCGCCGCCCACCCGGCCGCGTCCATGGACGACGCCTGCGACACCATCATCCGCGCCCTCGCCGCGACGTTCTCAGAAGAGGGCCGCGGCGGCCGCAAGGACGACGTCGCCCTCCTGATGAGCCGCCTCAACGGCATCGAGCCGGATGACGTCGCCGAGTGGCGGCTCTCCCCGGACCCCATCGAGGCCGGCCGGGCGCGCTCCGTGGTGCGCGAACAGCTCCACGACTGGGGGCTGGCCCGGCTCGCCGACACGGCCGAGCTGCTGGTCAGCGAGCTCGTCACCAACGCCGTACGGCACTCCCGCAGCCGTCCCCTCCAACTGCGCCTCGTCCGCGGCGACACGCTGCTGTGCGAGGTGGACGACGACGACCACGACCTGCCGACCCTGCTGAGCGCCGGCCCCGAGGACGAGTTCGGGCGTGGCCTGCGCATCGTCTCCACCCTGGCCCGGGAATGGGGCACGAGCCGGACGAAGACCGGCAAGACCGTCTGGTTCGAACTGACGTTGCCGCGACGCTGAGGTGCCCCAGGGGCGCAGGGGGCGTAAGGGCGTACGCGTGTCGCACACGGCGTGAAGGATTGCGCCGCGCGCTTGTAGCCGTGACCGGGGCGCGATAGACCGTACTGGCCCGTCACTTGCGGCGGGCCATTGCCGCGTCCTGGGGAGTTGGGCATGAGCGTGACGAGTCGGTACCGGGGTGCCTGGGAGAGCTTCTGGAGCGAAGCTCCCGACGGACAGGGGGCGGTGTTCTGGGACGCGGAGCCCGCGGTGACGGCCGGTCGCCACCTCGCCCTGTTCGAACCGCATGTGACCGCCCCCGCCCTGCCCCTGGTCGACCTGGGCTGCGGCAACGGCACCCAGACCCGCTTCCTCGCCGACCGCTTCCGGCACGTCCTCGGCGTCGACCTGTCCGAGGCCGCCGTCGACCGCGCCCGGGACGCTGATCCGGCCGGCCAGGCCACCTACCGGGTGCTGGACGCCGTGGAGAAGGGCGGGGCGGAGTCGCTGCACGCGGAGCTGGGCGACGCCAACGTCTATATGCGGGGCGTGCTCCACCAGTGCGAACCCGACGACCGGCAGCCGCTCGTCGACGGGCTCGCCGTGCTGCTCGGCGAGCACGGCCGGGGCTTCCTCGTCGAGCTGTCCGAGGCCGCCAAGCCGATCCTGATGGGCCTGGCCCAGCACCCCTCGGGCCCGCCGCCCAAGCTGGCGCCGATCTTCCGGCACGGCATCGCACCCGGCGAGGTCTCCGACGACGCGGTGCCCCAGTACCTGGCCACGGCCGGGCTCACCGTCCTGGCCGGCGGCGAACTGCCCCTCGTGACCACGGAGTACACCCCCGACGGAGCCCGGATCGGGCTGCCGTCGAAGTGGCTGGTGGTGGGACGTACGGTCTGAGGGGTCCCCGAACTGGTCCGAGCCGGTGACGGTTGTCCACAGGCCTGACGGGAGGCGGCACGAACGCGTAGCGTGAGTCGGCATGAAGATCCTCATCAGCGCCGACATGGAGGGCGCCACGGGCGTCACCTGGCCGGCCGACGTGCTGCCGGGGACGCCGCAGTGGGAGCGGTGCCGCGCGATGTTCACCTCGGACGTGAACGCGGCGGTGCAGGGCTTCTTCGACGGCGGCGCCGACGACGTGCTGATCAACGAGGCGCACTGGACCATGCGTAACCTGCTCCTGGAGCGGCTCGACGACCGGGCGGAGATGCTCACCGGACGGCACAAGTCCCTGTCCATGGTGGAGGGCGTGCAGCACGGCGACGTGGACGGCATCGCCTTCGTCGGCTACCACGCGGGCGCCGGAGCGGAGGGCGTCCTCGCCCACACCTACCTCGCCAACTCCATCACCGGGGTGTGGCTGAACGACGTACGCGCGAGCGAGGGCCTGCTCAACGCCCACGTGGTCGCCGAGTACGGGGTGCCGGTCGTCCTCGTCACCGGCGACGACGTGGCCTGCGAGGACGCGCTTGGCTACGCACCCGAGGCGCTGAAGGTCGCGGTCAAGGACCATGTGTCGCGGTACGCGGCGGTGTGCCGGACACCGGCCAGGACCGCCGGCGACATCCGCGCGGCGGCCAAGGAGGCGGCCGCGCTGGCGGTACGTCACCCACCCGTGCAGGCGGGGCCGTTCACCGTCGCCGTGGAGTTCGACGCCGAGCACCTCGCCCTGGCCGCGACCGTCGTTCCGGGTGTCGACCGGATCGGTGAGCGGAAGGTGGGGTACACGAGCGCCACCATGTACGAGGGAATTCGCACCTTCAAGGCGGTCACCACGATCGTCTCGGCCGCGGTGGAGGAGCAGTATGGCTGACGGACAGGCAATGGACGAGGTCGTGACGTTCACCTCCGACCTCATCCGTATCGACACCACCAACCGGGGCGGCGGCGACTGCCAGGAGCGGCCGGCCGCCGAGTACGCGGCCGCGCGGCTGGCCGAGGCGGGCCTGGAGCCGGTGCTGCTGGAGCGGACCAGGGGCCGCACCAATGTGGTGGCGCGCGTCGAGGGCACCGACCCCTCCGCGGACGCGCTGCTCGTCCACGGTCACCTGGACGTGGTGCCCGCCGAGGCCCGGGACTGGAGCGTGCATCCGTTCTCCGGGGAGATCCGTGACGGGGTCGTCTGGGGCCGGGGCGCGGTCGACATGAAGAACATGGACGCGATGATCCTGGCGATCGTCCGGGCCTGGGCGCGCGAAGGGGTGCGGCCCCGGCGCGACATCGTCGTCGCGTTCACCGCCGACGAGGAGGCCAGCGCCGTGGACGGCTCCGGGTTCCTCGCGGACGAGCATCCCGGGCTCTTCGAGGGCTGCACCGAGGGCGTCAGCGAGTCCGGGGCGTTCACCTTCCACGACGGTGCCGGACGGCAGATCTACCCGATCGCGGCCGGCGAGCGGGGCACGGGCTGGGTGAAGCTGACCGCGCGCGGACGGGCCGGGCACGGCTCCAAGGTGAACAAGGAGAACGCGGTCACCCGCCTGTGCGCCGCGATCGCCCGTATCGGAGCGCACGAGTGGCCGCTGCGGCTCACCCCGACCGTTCGCGCCGCCCTCACCGAACTCGCTGTCCTGTACGGCATCGAGCCCGACCTGGACAATGTCGACCGGCTCCTGGAGAAGCTCGGCCCGGCGGCGAAGCTCGTCGAGGCGACGGTCCGCAACAGCGCCAACCCGACCATGGTGGACGCCGGTTACAAGGTCAACGTCATCCCGGGCGAGGCCGTGGCCCACGTCGACGGACGGTATCTGCCCGGCGGCGAGGACGAGTTCCGGACCACCCTCGACCTGCTGACCGGGCCGGACGTGGAGTGGGAGTTCCAGCACCACGAGGTCGCGCTCCAGGCACCGGTGGACTCGGCGACGTACGCGAGGATGCGGGCCGCCGTCGAGGAGTTCGCGCCGGAGGGGCACGTCGTGCCGTACTGCATGTCCGGGGGAACGGACGCCAAGCAGTTCTCGCGCCTCGGCATCACCGGATATGGATTCACACCGCTGAAGCTGCCGGAGGGCTTCGACTACCAGGCCCTCTTCCACGGCGTGGACGAGCGGGTTCCGGTCGAGGCACTGCACTTCGGTGTCCGGGTCCTGGACCGATTTCTGCGCACGGCCTGAGCGACTGGGGGAGAAGTGGAGACGCTGGCGTACGGTTCCTGGCCCTCGCCGATCGACGCGGCACTGGCCGCCGCGCACGACGGGCATCCCGAGTTCGTGGGCTTCGTCGGCGACGAGGCCTGGTGGACCGAGCCACGCCCCACCGAGGGCGGCCGGCGCACGCTGGTGCGGCGGCGCACCGACGGCGCGACGGAGTCGGTGCTGCCGGCGCCGTGGAACGTCCGCAGCCGGGTCATCGAGTACGGCGGACAGCCCTGGGCGGGGACCGTCGTGGACGGCCGACCGCTCGTGGTCTTCGTGAACTTCGCCGACCAGCGGCTGTACCGGTACGCGCCGGACGGCGACCCCAGACCCCTCACCCCGGTCTCCCCGGTCGGCGGCGGCCTGCGCTGGGCGGACCCGGTGCTGCTCCCGGACCGCGGTGAAGTGTGGTGTGTGTTGGAGGAGTTCACCGGCGACGGGCCCGGCGATGTGCGCCGGGTGCCGGCCGCGGTGCCGCTGGACGGCTCGGCCGCCCAGGACCGGGACGCCGTGCGCGAACTCACCGACGCCCGGCACCGGTTCGTGACCGGCCCCCGGATCTCACCCGACGGGCGCAGCGCGGCCTGGCTCGCCTGGGACCATCCGCGGATGCCGTGGGACGGCACGGAGCTGGTGCTCACCGGCGTCCGGGCCGACGGCACCCTCGGCGAACCCCGGACCATCGCCGGGGGACCCGAGGAGTCGATCGTCCAGGTGGACTGGGCCCACGACGGGGCCCTGCTGTACACGAGCGACCGCACCGGCTGGTGGAACCTCTACCGCGACGGCGAACCGCTGTGCCGGCGCGAGGAGGAGTTCGGCGGTCCGCTCTGGAAGCTGGGCCAGCGCTGGTTCGCCCCGCTGGAGAGCGGTCTGATCGCCGTCGTGCACGGCCGCGGCGCCACCGCGCTCGGAATACTGGACCCCGAGACCGCGGAGGTCGTCGACGCGGCGGGCCCCTGGACCGAGTTCGCGCCCACCCTCGCGGTGCACGGCGAGCGGGTCGTCGCCGTCGGCGCCAGCCCGCGCAGCGCCCACGAACTGGTGGAGCTGGACACCCGCACCGGCCGGGCCCGGGTGATCGGCGCCGGACACGACGACGCCGTGGACCCCGCGTACTACCCCGAGCCGCAGATCCGCACCTTCACCGGACCCGCCGGACGTGACATCCACGCCCACGTCTACCCGCCCCACCACCCCACCTGCGTGGCCCCCGGCGACGAACTGCCGCCGTACGTCGTCTGGGCACACGGCGGACCCACCAGCCGCGCCCCCCTCGTCCTCGACCTGGCGATCGCCTACTTCACCTCGCGCGGCATCGGCGTCGTCGAGGTCAACTACGGCGGCTCCACCGGGCACGGCCGGGAGTACCGCAACCGGCTGCGCGAGCAGTGGGGCGTGGTCGATGTCGAGGACTGCGCGGCCGTCGCCCAGGCCCTCGCCGACGAGGGCACCGCCGACCGCGACCGGCTGGCGATCCGCGGCGGCAGTGCCGGCGGCTGGACCGCGGCCGTCTCCCTCGCCGCGACCGACGTCTACGCCTGCGGCACCGTCATCTATCCCGTCCTCGATCTGACTGGCTGGGGCGAGGGCGAGACCCACGACTTCGAGTCGCAGTACCTGGAGACCCTGGTCGGCCCCTTCGCCGAGGTGCCCGCACGGTACGCGGAGCGCTCGCCCACCGAGCACGCCGACCGGATCACCGCGCCTTTCCTGCTGATGCAGGGCCTGGACGACGTGATCTGCCCGCCCGTCCAGTGCGAGCGGTTCCTGGCCCGCATGGAGGGCCGGCGGGTGCCGCACGCGTACATCGCCTTCGAGGGGGAGGGGCACGGGTTCCGGCGGGCGGAGACCATGACCCGGGCGCTGGAGTCCGAACTCTCCCTCTACGCCCAGGTCTTCGTCCTGAACCCGCCCGCCATCCCGACCCTGGAGCTCGACAAGTGAACAGATCCGTCCGGCCCTCCCGACTCGCGCCCGGCGCCCGCGTGGCCGTCGTCGCGCCCAGCGGACCCGTTCCCGAGGAGCGGCTGCAGGCCGGACTCGACATCCTGCGCGGCTGGGACCTCGACCCCGTGGTCGGCCCCCATGTGCTGGAGCGGCACGGCGACCTCGACTACCTGGCGGGCACCGACGCGGACCGGGCCGCCGATCTGCAGAGCGCCTGGTGCGACCCGTCCGTCGACGCGGTGCTGTGCGCGCGGGGCGGGTACGGCGTGCAGCGGATGACCGACCTGCTCGACTGGGAGGCGATGCGGGCGGCCGGGCCGAAGGTGTTCGTCGGCTTCAGCGACATCACCGCGCTGCACGAGGCGTTCGCCACCCGGCTGGGCCTGGTCACGCTCCACGGGCCGATGGCCGCGGGGATCGACTTCATCAAGAACGCCCGGGCACAGGAGCACCTCAAGGCCACGCTCTTCGCACCGGAGACCGTCCGCACGATCGTCTCCGGCGGCAGGACCCTGGTCCCCGGGCGGGCGCGGGGCGTCACGCTCGGCGGCTGCCTGTGTCTGCTCGCCGCCGAACGGGGCACCCCGCACGCCCGGCCCTCCGCGCGCGGCGGGCTGCTGTGCCTGGAGGACGTGGGGGAGGAGACGTACCGCCTGGACCGCTATCTCACCCAACTCCTGCGCGGCGGCTGGTTCGACGGGGTACGAGGGGTGCTGCTCGGGTCGTGGCGGGAGTGCGGTCCCGAGGAGACGGTACGGGCGCTGCTCGCCGACCGGCTCGGCGGGCTCGGAGTACCGGTCGTGGAGGAGTTCGGGTTCGGGCACTGCGACGGGGCGCTGACCATGCCCTTCGGAGTGGCGGCCGAACTGGACGCCGACGCGCGCACGTTGACGCTCGACGAACCGGCCCTGCGCTGAATCATCGTCAAGAAAACACCCGTCCCGGTGATTGACCTCCTTTGACACGTGTCACACCCTGACTACTGGCCGGTTCTTACCGGCCGGTAAGCCGAGTTGTCCTCAGCGTGGAGGTCTCGTGTCTCGTCGTGTGCTCGGATACAGCGTTCCGCTCGCTCTCCTGCTCGGTGCCACACTCGCCACCCCCGCCCCCGCCACCGGCCCGTACACCGTCACGGCCCTGAAGTTCACCGTGCGGGCAGGCGACCGCACCTGCACGATCGACGCCGATCTGTACCGGCCCACCGGTGCCGGCCGCGCCCCCGCCGTGCTCGCCACCAACGGATTCGGCGGCAGCAAGTCCGACGGTTCCACGGACGGCATCGGCAAGGCCTTCGCCGAGCGGGGCTATGTCTCGCTCGTCTACTCCGGGCTCGGCTTCGGCGGCTCCGGCTGCCTGATCTCGCTCGACGACCCGGACATCGACGGCAAGGCCGCCTCCCAGCTGGTCGACTTCCTCGCCGGGAAGCGGGCCGCCGACGACGGCACCCAGGCCGACTTCGTCACCCTCGACGGCAAGGGCGACCCACGCGTCGGCATGATCGGCGGCTCCTACGGCGGCGCGATCCAGATGGCGACCGCGGCCGTCGACCACCGCGTCGACGCGCTCGTCCCGCTGATCACCTGGAACGACCTGGCCTACTCCCTCGACCCGAACAACGCCGGCGCCCACGGCGCGGTGCCCGGCGCCTTCAAATGGCAGTGGGCCAACGGCTTCTATCTGATCGGCGAGAGCCAGCCGCTGACGGCGCCCAACCTCGACCCCTCCCGGATCAACTCCCTGGACTGTCTGCACTTCGTCACCGACGCCTGCCGGACCGTCCGCGCCCTGAACTCCGGCAGCTACCCCGCCGACCGCACCGCCGAACTGCTCGCCTACTCCCGCAGCGTCTCCCCGGTCAGCTACCTCAGCCGTGTGAAGGCACCCACGCTGCTCGTCCAGGGACAGGCCGACAGCCTCTTCAACCTCAACGAGGCGACGGCGACGTACAAGACCCTCAAGAAGCAGGGCACACCGGCCAAGATGATCTGGCAGTCCTGGGGCCACAGCGGCGGCACGGCGGCGGGCGAGCTCGATCTCGGCCAGGGGAATCTGGAGTCCACCTACGTCGGCAAGCGGATCCTCGCCTGGTTCGACCGCTACCTCCACAAGACGAAGGGCGCCGGCACCGGACCGGCCTTCGCCTACTACCGCGACTGGATCACCGACCCGGCCGGCACCTACGCCACCGCCGACAAGCTGCCCGCACTCAACCGGAAGCTGTACCTGTCCGGCGACGGCAAGCTCGTCGGCACCCGCTCCGAGGTGGCCCCCGGCAGCCGGACGTACACGAACCGGCTCGTCCCCACCAGCCACTCGGAGAGCTCGCTGGCCGGGGTGATCGGCCTGCCGGACCCGGCGCCCTACGACACCGAGGGCACCTACCTCGGCTGGACCAGTGAGCCGCTCACCCGGACCACCGACGTCGTGGGCGCGCCGAAGGCCACGCTCAAGGTGGTCTCGCCGAAGGCCGAGCGGACGCAGAACTCCTCGGACGCCGCCGACAAGCTCGTCCTGTTCGCCAAGCTGTACGACATCGCGCCCGACGGCACCAGGACGCTGGTGCACCGGCTCGTCGCACCGGTCCGGGTGCCCGACGTGACCAGGAGCTTCACCGTGACCCTGCCGGGGATCGTGCACCGGTACGAGAAGGGGCACCGGCTGCGGTTCGTGGTCGCGGCGAGCGACGACGCCTACGTCGGCAACCGGGGGATCAAACCGGTGACCGTGGTCAGCTCGCCCGGGAACACCGGAGTGCTGGAGCTGCCGGTGGCCGGCGGCTGATTCACCCGGTGGGCGGCCCCGCCGCGCGAGGCCGGGTCTTCGGGCCCACCCTGGTCGCATGAGCCCGAAGACCTCCGAGAGCGGCGGTGCCACCAGCGGCAAGGGTGGCCCCGTGACGCCCGCCCGGGTGGTCGTCCTGCTGCTCGCCGTCCTCGCCCTGATCTTCATCTTCGAGAACACCCGCGCCACCAGGATCCGACTGCTGATCCCCGAGGTGACGATGCCCCTGTGGATGGCGCTGCTGGCCACCGGCGTCATCGGCGCCCTGTGCGGGGCGTATTTCATGAAGCGCCGCCGCTAGTCCGTCGTAAGGTGACGGGATGCCGCACACCGCCTCCCGCTATCTCGTCGAGGGCCCCCGCGTGGGCATACGCCACATCACCTACGAGGACGGTGCCGAGTTCACCGCCCGGGCCCGCGAGAGCAAGGAACTGCACCAACCCTGGCTCTTCCCGCCGGACAACGCCAACGCGTTCACCGCGTACGCGGGCCGGCTGATCGAGGACCCGACCAAGGCGGGGTTCCTGGTCTGCGAGAAGGACGGGGAGCACGGCGAGGGGGCCGTCGCCGGGTTCATCAACATCAACAACATCGTCGAGGGTGCCTTCCTGTGCGGGGCGCTCGGATACGGGGCCTTCGCGCATGCCGCCGGGCGCGGTCTGATGCGGGAGGGGCTGGGGCTGGTCGTGCGCTACGCCTTCGGCGGGATGCGACTGCACCGGCTGGAGATCAACGTGCAGCCCGGCAATACCGCCTCGATCGCCCTCGCCCGCAGCTGCGGCTTCCGCCGGGAGGGCTTCTCGCCGAAGATGCTCTACATCGACGGGGCCTGGCGCGACCACGAGCGATGGGCCGTCACCGCCGAGATGATCCGGAAGTGAGGCCGATGCGTACCAGGGTGGTGCTGGACGCCCCGTCCAATCTCGGGCTGCGTCCGCCCGCGCCGGGAACCGTCCCGGGCTGCTACAAGCTCGCCGGTGCCCTGCGCGAGCAGCGGATCGTGCACCGGCTCGGCGCGCTGGAAGGCGGGGTGGTGGTGCCGCCGCGCTACGACCGGGGGGAGTGGCAGGAGGGCGACGGCGTCTTCAACGCGGCCGCCATCGCCGCCTACACGGTGAAGCTCGCCGACCGCATCGAACGCCATGTGCGCGCCGGGGAGTTCCCGGTGGTGCTCGGCGGTGACTGCTCGATCCAGCTCGGCGCCTCCCTCGCGCTGCGCCGCCTGGGCCGGTACGGCCTGGCCGCCGTGGACGCCTCCGCCGACTTCCGCCACCCCGGCAACTCCGAGCGGATCGGTGCGGCCGGCGGTGAGGAGATGGCGCTGGCGACGGGGCGTGGGCAGGAGGACCTGACGAACCTGGAGGGGCTGAAGCCTTACCTGAGGGACGAGGACGTACGGCTCTTCGGCAACCGCGACGCGTTCGAGGACGACCGCGGTGAACTCGCCACCCTCAAGATCCCCGTCGTCACCGTCGGGGACATCCGCGAGTGGGGCGCGGACGCGCCGGCCCGGGCCACGGCCCAGGCCTTCGAGATCCCCGAACTCGACGGATTCTGGGTGCACTTGGACGCAGACGTCCTCGATCCGTCCGTCATGCCGGCCGTGGACAGCCCCGACCCGGACGGACTCCTGCCCGACGAACTCGTCGAGCTGCTGCGGCCGTTGGTCGGATCCGCGCACTGCGTCGGGCTGAACGTCACCATCTACGACCCCGATCTCGACCCGGACGGCACGGCGGGCGCCCTCCTCGCCGACATCGTGGTGTCCGCCTTTGCGCAATCCTGACCTGTAGTGCCCCTGTTCAGCTCCCCGGCGAGCGGCTTCCATGGCGATCGTGACGACGATCCGACGTGAGGTACTGACGCTGCCCGCCGCGGAGCTGGGGCCCGACAACCCCCTGCCCCCGCTGCGGCCGCTCGACGAGCTCCACCGCGTCGACGACCGCGACGACCTGCCCCCGGACATGGCCCGCCAGATCGGCTACGGGCCCCTGCGCAGCCTGCTTCCCGTGCACCTGCGGGACGGCTACGAGCGGGTGCGCGCGCCGCGCGGGATCGACGCCCTCGTGATCGAGAACGACCGGCTGCGGGCCACCGTGCTCCCCGGTCTCGGCGGCCGGATCGCCTCCCTCCTCCACAAGCCCTCCGACCGCGAACTCCTGTACCGCAACCCGGTGTTCCAGCCCGCCGCGATCGCCCTCAACGGCGCCTGGTTCTCCGGCGGCATCGAATGGAACATCGGCGCCACCGGCCACACCACCCTCGCCTGCGCACCCCTGCACGCCGCCCGCGTCCCCGCCCCCGACGGCGGAGAGATGCTGCGCCTGTGGGAGTGGGAACGGCTGCGCGACCTGCCCTTCCAGGTCGACCTCTGGCTGCCGGACGGCTCCGACTTCCTGTACGTCGGCGTCCGTATCCGCAATCCGCACGAGACGCCGGTGCCGACGTACTGGTGGTCCAACATCGCCGTTCCGGAGCGACGCCGGGTCCTCGCACCGGCCCAGGAGGCCTGGCATTTCGGCTACGAGCGACGACTGCGGACGGTGCCCGTGCCGTCGTACGAGGAGATCCGGCAACTCCCGCACGCGGCCGACTACTTCTACGATATTCCCGACGCCCGGCGCCGCTGGATCGCCGCCCTCGACGAGGACGGTCACGGACTGGTGCAGACGTCCACCGACGTACTGCGCGGACGCAAGCTGTTCGTCTGGGGGTCAGGGCCGGGCGGGCGACGCTGGCAGGAATGGCTCACCGAACCCGGCACCGAAGGCTACTGCGAGATCCAGGCGGGCCTCGCCCGTACCCAGTTGGAGCACGTACGGCTGGAGCCGGAGAGCGAGGTGTCGTGGCTGGAGGCGTACGGGCCGCTGCACTCCACGGCACAGGCGGACAAGGCGGAGGAGCGGCTCGAAGCCGTCCTTCCGCGCGCCGACGTCGACGCCGCGTACGCCGCCTGGAAACCGCACGCCGACAACGCACCCGGCGAGATCCTGGCCACCGGCTCCGGCTGGGGCGCCCTCGAAGTGATGCGCGCCGACCTGAAGTTGCCCGGCACGCCGTTCGACGACAGCACCCTCGGCGAGGCGCAGGAACCCTGGCTGGAGCTGCTGCGGGCCGGAGCGCTGCCCGAGCCGCGAAGGGTGCGGCCGCCCGGCGGGACGCTCGTGGCCCCGCACTGGCGGGACATGCTGGAGACCGCGCCCGCGGGCCCGCACGGCGAGTACCACCTCGGCGTCGCCCAGTGGCACGCGGGCGACCGGGCGCAGGCGGTGCGGAGCTGGGAGCGGGCCCTTGAACTCGCCCCGTCCGTCTGGCCGTTGCTGCGCTGCCTGGCCGTTGCCGACCAGGAGGTCGGCAACCGTGAGCGGGCTGCCGAACGGTACGCCGAGGCCTTCGACGACCTGTGCCGGGAGCGGCGCGACGCGGGGGAGGCCTGGACGGCGGCCACGGCCGCGCTCGGCCGCGAGGCCATCGAGGCGCTGCTCGCGGTGGGGCGTACGCGGGACGCCCGGTCGGTGTGGGCGCGGCTGCGTCCCGCGACGCGGGCCCGCGGGCGGTTCCGGTTCATCGAGGCCGGGCTGCTGGTCGCCGAGGGCAGGCGGGAAGAGGCGCGGGCCGTGTTCGAGGAGGGCTTCGAGGTCGCCGATCTGAGGGAAGGCGCGGAGGCCGTCGGGCGGCTGTGGGAGCGGGTCAGCGACGAACCGCTCCCGGACCGCTACGACTTCCGTATGCGGTGACCCCGGTCTACGCCCGCCGGTCCACGTACTCGTAGACCGCTCCGTCCGGATGCATCGCGATCAGATTGCGTCCGGCCGGTGTCCCCACCGGTCCCGCGATGACGTGCGCGCCCAGTTCGGTCAGTACCCGATGGGCTTCGTCCACGTCCTTGACGGCGATCGTGGCCGCGACCTTGCGCAGGATCTCCAACTCCGCCTCGGGACCGCTCATCAGGAGGAAGCAGCCCACGGCTGCCACCTGGACCCCGCCGCGCTCGAAGCGCAGGGCCGGGCCGCCGGCCAGGCGTTCGTAGAAGGGGACCGCGGTCTCCAGGTCGTCGACGCAGACACGCAGCGTGGCTCCCAGAATGTCCATGCGGACGAGCCTAATAGCGGCGGCCGGGGCAGGAGATCGTTTCACGCGATCCCCGCACCCCGGCCGCCGGACACGCATGCCTCAGTGGGTCAGTGGGTCAGCCCATGGCCTTGCGCACGATGTCCCGTGTGCGGTCGACGACGGCCGCGACCGGGCCCACCGCCACGTTCTTGACCGCGCTGTCGGTGCCCGGGTGCGGGCGGGTCGGCGCCAGGGCCTCGGCGGCCTGCACGGCACGGGCCAGGTTCTCCAGCCTGCCGCGGTCGGCGACCTTGTGGAAGTGCGCGAACTCGTGACGCTCCTCGTTCGCGGCGTGCGTGAGCACGTCCTCGCGCAGAGCCGCGAACCTGTCGAGGAACTCGGCCGAGTCGGGGTCCATGTCGTCCAGTTCGGACAGCACCCGCTTGGCCTTCTCCTCCTCCTCGATCCGGTCCTTGACGACGAGTTCACCGCCGTCGATGTTCTTGCGGGCGAAGGGATGGACGACCTCTTCCTCAGCGGTCTCGTGCACCGCGAGGAGGCGGACGAGGTCATGGAAGGCATGCTTCCGTTCGTCGCCCTTGGTGGCCGCCACCTCGTCGAGCAGTTCTCGGATCCTGGTGTGCTGCGCCTTGAGCAGCTCCACTACGTCGGTGCGCTCGGTCATCCTCTTCTCTTCTTCCTCCTGTAGGGGTGCGTTGCGTTGCCGTACGGGTGGCCGTGACGGACCGCGTTATGCGTACGGGTGTACGGGTACCCGTCGGCCATGGACCGCTTGGATCATCTTGAGCATCTGGACAAGCACCTGGTCGAGGAGTTGGCCCAGGTGACGCGCGAGACCGTACGCGAGGAACTGCGCGAGCAGACGCGCAAGCAGCGCCGCAAGGCCATGCTGTACGCCGCGTCCGGCGCCGTCGCCCTCTACGCGGGCGCCGCCCTGGCGCTGGCCGTGGGGCTCGCTCTCGCCCTCGGCCTGCCGGACTGGGCCGCCGCGCTGATCACCGCGGCGATCCTCGGGGTGGCCGCCTATGTGCTGCGCGGCGCCGCCCGGCCGTCCCGGCCCACGCCGGAGGGCGACCACGTCATCGGTGGCAGGGCACCGGCCACCCCGCCCGGCGGGACCGGCATGCCGTACCCGCCGGTGCCGCCCGTCGCGCCCGGCGTGGGCACACCGGCGGCCGGGACGCCCGGCCCCGGCGTACCGCCGCGTCCCGACGACAACCCCGAGCAGCCGCACCACCGGGGCTGACGCGCGGTGGAAGGACTGCGGAACGCCCTGCCCCGTCACCGTCGGGGCAGGGCCGTCGTGGTGACCGGGGCCAGCGGCGGCGTGGGACGGGCCACGGCCCTGGCCTTCGCCGCCCGTGGCGACCGGGTCGCCCTGCTGGCCCGCGGACGCGAGGGCCTCGCCGCGACGGCGGACGAGGTGCGGCGCGCCGGAGGTGAGGCGCTCGTCGTCAGCGTGGACATGGCCGACGCCAAGGCGGTCGACGACGCGGCGCAGAAGGTCGTCGACGCGTTCGGGCACATCGACGTGTGGGTCAACAACGCCTTCGCCGGGATCTTCGCGCCGTTCACGGAGATCACCCCGGACGAGTTCCGCCGGGTGACCGAAGTGACGTACCTGGGCTATGTGTTCGGCACCCGGGCCGCGCTGCGGCACATGCTGCCGCGCGACCGGGGCACGATCGTGCAGGTCGGCTCGGCGCTCGCGTACCGCGGGATTCCGCTGCAGTCGGCGTACTGCGGTGCCAAGCACGCCATCCAGGGCTTCAACGAGTCGCTGCGCTGCGAGTTGCTGCATGCGCGCAGCGGTGTCCGTACGACGATGGTGCAGCTGCCCGCCGTCAACACCCCGCAGTTCGACTGGGTGTTGAGCCGGATGCCGGGGCAGGCCCGGCCCGTCGCACCGGTGTACCAGCCGGAGGTGGCGGCCCGCGCGGTCGTGCACGCGGCCGCTCATGGACGGCGGCGGGAGTACTGGGTGGGCGGCTCCACGGCGGCGACGCTGATCGCCAATGCCGTGCTGCCCGGAGTGCTGGACCGCTATCTGGCGCGGACCGCGTTCGAGGCACAGCAGGACGAGGGGGCGCACGGCGCCACCGCGAACCTGTGGAGCCCGGCCGACGGCCCGCACGGTCACGACTTCGGGGCGCACGGGCGCTTCGACGAGGAGTCCCGTCCGGTCAGCCGGCAGGAGTGGATGTCCCTCCGGCGGGGTCAGGTGGGGAAGGTTCTCGTGGTGGGTGCGAGCGCGCTCGCGGCCCGCAGGCTCGCCCGTCTCGTACGGCGTTGAACACGACGTACGGCCTCAGGCGACCCTGAACTCCCTTGCCTCCTCCACCCTTAGCGTCAGCCCGTGACCGATGCCCGTCACCGGCGTGACCGTACCGCCCGTCGGATCCATCGCCCCGTCGAACAGCATCGACTCGATGCGGACGTGGTCGTGGAACCACTCGATGTGGCGGAGGTTGGGGACGCAGGCGGCGGCCGCGGCGTGGACGTGCGGGGCGCAGTGGGTGGAGACCTCCAGGCCGTGGGCCTGGGCCAGCGCGGCGGCGCGCAGGAACTCCGTCAGGCCGCCGCAGCGGGTGGCGTCGATCTGGAGGCAGTCGACGGCTCCGGCGGCGATCATGCGGGCGAAGTAGGGGAGGTCGTAGCCGTATTCGCCCGCCGTCACATCGCACACCACCGCGTCCCGCACCAGGCGCAGTCCCGTCAGGTCGTCCGACGACACCGGTTCCTCGAACCAGCCCACACCCAGCTCGGCGAGCACCCCGCCGACCCGGACCGCCTGCTTGCGGGTGTACGCGCCGTTGGCGTCGACGTACAACTCCGCGCGGGAGCCGATGACTTGACGCGCCGCACGGACCCGGGCCAGATCACGCGGGACCGCCCGGCCCCAGCTCTCGCCGATCTTGATCTTCACCCGGGGGATCTGCTGCCCGTGCACCCACCCGCCCAGCTGGGCGGCCATATGTGTGTCGTCGTACGTGGTGAAGCCGCCGCTGCCGTAGACCGGGACCCGGCGGCGGGCGGCGCCCAGCAGCCCGGTGAGGGGGACCTCCAGGAGGCGGGCCTTGAGGTCCCACAGGGCGATGTCCAGGGCCGAGATCGCACCGGCGGCGATGCCCTGGCGGCCGGCGTTCCGCACCGACCTGCACATCGCGTCGTGCACGGCGGGGATGTCCAGCGCGTCGCGGCCCTCCACCAGCGGGGCCAGCTGTCCGCGCAGGAAGTCGCCGACCGCCCGCGGGCCGTACGTCCAGCCGGTGCCGGTCGCGTCGCCCGCGGTCACCTCGGTGACCACCATGGTCGTGGCATCCCAGGCCAGGGTGCCGTCGGCCTCGGGGGCGTCGGTCGGCACCGTGTAGACGGACACCGCCGGGAGCCGCAGCTTCATCGTCATGTCTGCTGCAGCTGGGGCAGCACCTTGGTGCGGTAGAAGTCGAAGAAGCCGCGCTGGTCGGGGCCGATCTGGTTGACGTAGACCCGGTCGAAACCGGCGTCGGCGAACGCGGACAGTGCCGCCACGTGCTCGTCGACGTCGTCCCCGCACACCGCCTTCTCACGCACCGTCTCCTCGGTCACCAGCGGCTGGAGCTGTTCGAAGTGGCGCGGCGAGGGCAGGATCTGGGCCATCTCACCGGGCAGGAACTGATTCCCCCACAGCCGGTGCACGGTCCGTACGGCCTCCTCGCGGTCCGTGCCCCAGCAGACCTTGGTCCCGCCGCTGACCAGCTTGGCGCCCCCGCCGCCCTTGCGGAACTGGGCCACCATCGACTCGTCCGGCGTCATCGTGATGTAGCCGTCGCCCACCCGGGCCGCGAGCGAGGTCGCCGCCGGGCCGAAACCGGAGATGTCGATGGGGACGGGCTGGTCGGGGACCGTGTAGAGGCGGGCGTTCTCCACCGTGTAGTGGGTGCCGTGGTGGTTGACCTCCTCGCCGGTGAAGAGCCGGCGCATGATCTGGATCGACTCCTCCAGCATCTCCAGCCGGATGTGCGCGGGCGGCCAGACGTGGCCCAGGATGTGCTCGTTGAGAGCCTCGCCGCTGCCCACCCCCAGCCGGAAGCGGCCCTCCGTCATCACCGCCGTCGTCGCCGCGGCCTGCGCCACGACCGCCGGGTGCGTGCGCACGGTCGGGCAGGTCACCGCCGTCTCCACGGGCAGCGACACCGCCTCCGAGAGCGCGCCGAGGACCGACCAGACGAACGGGCTCTGGCCCTGGGCGTCGTTCCACGGGTGGAAGTGGTCCGAGATCCACAGCGAGCGGAACCCGGCCTGCTCGGCCATCCTCGCCTGCTCGACGAGATCCGCGGGGCCGAACTCCTCGCAGGACAGGAAGTAGCCGTACTCGGGCATGGGTGCCTCCGGTGGTTCCACGAACGGGACGCGGTCCGGGTACCCGGTGGCATCCACGGAAACCGGCACACGTTTGGGCCCCCTGACCAGGGTTACGCGGAAGGCTCCCGAGGTACGCGACAGCCCCGGAGGCGCACTGTGAGTCGACCCCGCATCGTGATCGTCGGCGCCGGTTTCGCCGGGTACCGGACGGCCCGCACCCTGTCCCGGCTCACCCGGCACAAGGCCGAGATCACCCTGCTCAACCCGACCGACTACTTCCTGTACCTGCCCCTGCTGCCCCAGGTCGCCGCCGGCGTCCTGGAGCCGCGCCGGGTCACCGTGTCCCTCTCGGGCACGCTGCCCGGGGTGCGCCTGGTGCTCGGCGAGGCCGACGGCATCGACCTGGACGAGCGCACCGTGCACTACACGGACCCCGAGGGCGGTGTCGGCACGCTGCCCTACGACCGGCTGGTGATCGCCGTCGGCAGCGTCAACAAACTCCTGCCGATCCCCGGCGTCGCCGAGCACGCGCACGGGTTCCGGGGGCTGCCCGAGGCGCTGTATCTGCGCGATCACGTCACCCGGCAGATGGAACTCGCGGGCGGTGCGAAGGACAGCGCCGCCCGCAGTACGTTCGTGGTGGTCGGCGCCGGTTACACCGGTACCGAGGTCGCCGCGCACGGGCAGATGTACACGGACGCCCAGGCGCGCAGGCGCCCGCCACGGGACGGGGTGAAGCCGCGCTGGCTGCTGCTCGACGTCGCGCCGCGCGTTCTGCCCGAGATGGACGAACGGCTCTCCCGCACCGCCGACCGGGTGCTGCGGGAGCGGGGCGTCGACGTCCGCATGGGGACCTCCGTGAAGGAGGCCACGCAGGACGGAGTCCTGCTGACCGACGGGGAGTTCGTCGAGACGCGGACGCTGGTGTGGTGCGTCGGCGTACGGCCCGATCCGCTGGTGGAGGGTGTCGGGCAGCCCCTGGAGCGGGGGCGGCTGATCGTCGATCCGTACCTCCAGGTGCCGGGCCGGCCCGAGGTGTTCGCCTGCGGGGACGCGGCCGCGGTGCCCGATCTCAACGACCCCGGTTCCTTCACCCCGATGACTGCGCAGCATGCCTGGCGGCACGGACAGGTCGCGGCCCGGAACGTCGCCGCGTCGCTGGGGATCGGCGACCGCCGCGCGTACCGCCACCGTGACCTGGGCTTCGTCGTCGACCTCGGCGGCGCCAAGGCCGCGGCCAACCCGCTGGGCGTTCCGCTGCCCGGACCGCTGGCCGGCCTTGTCACCCGCGGCTACCACCTCGCGGCGATGCCCGGCAACCGGGTCCGGGTCGCCGCGGACTGGCTGCTGGACTCCGTACTCCCGCGCCAGGCCGTGCAGCTGGGGCTCGTCCGGTCCTGGTCGGTGCCGTTGGACACGGCGTCGCCGGAACTGGCACGGGTGCCGGGGCGGCCCGAGCGGGGGCCGGACGCGAGCGCACAGGAGCTCGTGGCGGACCGCCCCGCCGAGAAGCCCGCGCAGAGCGCCGCGAGCGAGGGACTCACCGGGAACGGAGGGACCGCCGAGCCCGCCAAGGGCCGGCCCGGCGGCGAACCCGCGAAGAACCAGCCGGGCGGCGAACCGGCCAGGAACCAGCCCGGCGGCGAGCCCGCCGCGAACCCCGGCCCCGGCCCGGACACCGACACCGCCCCCGGCCCCGCCAAGCGCCCCGACCGCCCCGCCACCCCCGCAGAGGGAGACTCATGAACACCGCCGAACTCGTCGACCTGGGACAGCAGCTGCGCGTGGACAGCGTCCGCGCGGCCGATGCCGCCGGGTCCGGGCATCCGACGTCGTCGATGTCCGCCGCCGATCTGATGGCCGTCCTGCTCGCCCATCACATGCGCTACGACTTCGACCGCCCCACCCACCCCGGGAACGACCGCTTCGTCCTGTCCAAGGGGCACGCCTCGCCCCTCCTCTACGCCTCCTACAAGGCCGTCGGCGCGATCGACGACGCCGAACTGGCCACCTTCCGCGGGCTCGGCAGCCGGCTGGAGGGCCACCCCACGCCCCGGCGGCTGCCGTGGGTCGAGACGGCCACCGGATCGCTCGGACAGGGCCTGCCGGTCGGTGTCGGCATCGCGCTCTCCGGCAAGCGGCTGGAGCGCACCGGCTACCGCGTGTGGGTGCTGTGCGGGGACAGCGAACTCGCCGAGGGATCGGTGTGGGAGGCCGCCGAGCACGCCGCGCACGAGCACCTCGACAACCTCACCGCCATCGTCGACGTCAACCGGCTCGGCCAGCGCGGTCCCACCCGGCACGGCCACGACCTGGACGCCTACGCCCGCCGCTTCCAGGCCTTCGGCTGGCACACCATCGAGGTGGACGGACACGACGTGGACGCCGTCGACCGCGCGTACGGCGAGGCGATCTCCACCTCCGGGCAGCCCACCGTGATCCTCGCCCGCACCTTCAAGGGCAAGGGCGTGGAGGCCGTCCAGGACCGTGAGGGCCTGCACGGCAAGCCGCTGCCCGACGCCGACGAGGCGATCGCCGAACTCGGCGGCCGCCGCGACCTCCGCATCCACGTGCACGAGCCGCCCGCCGCCCGCATGCTGCACGCCGTTCGCGCCGGACACCTGGAGCTGCCCCGCTGGGACAAGGGGTCCGAGGGCGGCGTCGCCACCCGGGACGCCTACGGCCAGGCCCTCGCCGCCCTCGGCACCGCCCGCGGCGACGTCGTCGCCCTGGACGGCGAGGTGAGCGACTCCACGCGCGCGGAGTTCTTCGCCAAGGAACACCCCGACCGCTACTTCGAGTGCTACATCGCCGAGCAGCAGATGGTCGCTGCGGCCGTGGGACTCGCCGCGCGCGGTTTCGTGCCGTACGCCTCCACCTTCGCGGCCTTCCTCACGCGCGCGTACGACTTCGTGCGCATGGCCTCGGTCAGCGGCGCCGGGATCAACCTGGTCGGCTCGCATGCGGGCGTCGCCATCGGACAGGACGGGCCCTCGCAGATGGGTCTGGAGGACCTGGCGATGATGCGGGCGGTGCACGGCTCGACCGTGCTGTACCCGTGCGACGCCAACCAGACCGCGCACCTCGTCGGCGCCATGGCGGGCCTGGAGGGCGTCCGCTATCTGCGCACCTCGCGCGGCAAGAGCCCGGTGATCTACGGGCCCGACGAGGAGTTCCCGGTCGGCGGCAGCAAGGTGCTGCGCTCCTCCGACCGGGACCGGCTGACCGTCGTCGCGGCCGGAGTCACCGTGCCCGAGGCGCTCGCCGCCGCCGACGCGCTCCAGGGGCAGGGGATCGCCGTCCGGGTCGTCGACCTGTACTCGGTCAAGCCCGTGGACCGGCTCACCCTGCGCCGGGCCGCCGAGGAGACCGGCTGTCTGATGACCGTGGAGGACCACCACGAGGAGGGCGGCCTCGGGGACGCTGTGCTCGACGCCTTCGTCGACGGGCGGCCCGTCCCGCGGCTGGTGCGCCTGGCCGTCCGGACGATGCCGGGCTCGGCCGCGCCGGACGAGCAGCTGCACGCCGCCGGCATCGACGCCGAGTCCATCGCGGCCGCCGCACGGCTGCTGGTGGAGGAGGCGATCGTACGGTGAGCGAGGACGCCACCCGGACGGTGCGGGCCGGTCGCCGCACCGTCGAGGTGCACCGGCCGGAGAAGGTCCTCTTCCCCGGCGACGGGGCGGGCAAGGAGTACACCAAGTCCGACCTGGTCGACTACTACCGGGCCGTCGCCCCCTTCATGCTGCCGCATCTGCGCGGCCGTCCCCTGATGCTGGAACGGCTCCCGGACGGCGTCGGCGGCCCGACGTTCATGCAGAAGAACACCCCGGACAGCTATCCCGACTGGATCAGCCGCGTCGAGGTGACCAAGGAGGGCGGCACCGTCCGCCACACCGTGTGCGACGACACCGCCACCCTGGTCTACCTCGCCGACCAGGCCTGTCTCACCCTGCACCGCTGGCTGTCCCGCGTCGGACGCGTGGAGCAGCCCGACCGGATGGTCTTCGACCTCGATCCCTTCGACGACGACTTCGCGCCGGTCCACGAGGCGGCCTGGCTGCTGGCGGAGCTGCTCGACGAGCTGAAACTGCCCTCCGCGCTGATGACCACCGGTTCGCGCGGTCTGCATGTGGTGGTCCCGGTGACCGGGCACCACGACTTCGACGAGGTGCGGGAATTCGCCAAGGACGTCGCCGACACCCTCGCCGCCGCCCACCCCGAGAAGTTCACCACCGCCGCCCGCAAGAAGGACCGCGGCGAGCGGCTCTACCTGGACGTACAGCGCAACGGCTACGCCCAGACCGCCGTCGTGCCGTTCACCGTCCGCGCGAAACGGGGCGCCCCCGTCGCCATGCCCATGTCCTGGACCCAGCTCGACGACCCGGGCCTGGACGCCCGCCGCTGGAGCATCGAGGACGCCGTCGAGCAGGCCCGCACCAATCCCTGGGCCGGTGTGATGGCCAAGGGCCGCGCTCTTGGCCCCGCCCGGCGCAGGCTCAACGCGTTGCGCGGCTGACCCACCTACGTCGTGAAGGTTTGGCCAACGGACATCCGGCCACCCGGAGTAAGAGGTGGCCATGTCGAACACAAAAAACACATCAGACACACAGAACTCACAGGAATCATCCAAGGGAGCGGAAAGCGACACCGTGGAAGACCGGCCGAGGCCCATGGAGGTGCTGCGTTACGGGCGCACCCAGCTCGAGGAGCTCACCGGCATGTCCGCCGAGTCGGTGTCGTCCTTCGGACAGACGGAGGACGGCTGGTCCCTGGAGGTCGAGGTCCTCGAGCTCGCCAGGGTTCCGGACACGATGAGCCTGATGGCGAGCTATCAGGTCGATCTGGACCCGCAGGGCGAACTCACGGGTTACCGGCGCGTTCGCCGTTACGAACGCGGGCGGGCCGACTCGCACAGGGGCGGCGGCCGCTAGGTCGCGCTTTCCTTCCCCTCGCACTCACAGAAAAGGAGGCACGGTCGGCATGACTGTTGTCCCGGCACAACAGAGCGGCGGCTCGGGCGGCACCAGCGGCCTCTACGACGTTCTGGAACTGGTCCTCGACCGGGGCCTGGTGATCGACGCGTTCGTCCGGGTGTCCCTGGTCGGCATCGAGATCCTCAAGATCGACATCCGGGTCGTCGTCGCCAGCGTCGACACCTATCTGCGCTTCGCCGAGGCGTGCAACCGCCTCGACCTCGAGGCCGGTCCGCACCGCAGTCCCGGACTGCCCGACCTGGTCGGTGAGGTCACCGAGTCCGGCGCCCGGGGCAAGTCCAAGGGCGCGCTGAGCGGTGCCGCGCAGACCGTCTCGGACGCCTTCAAGCAGGCCCGAGAGGAGGGCGAGTCGCAGCCCAGGCCGCGCGCCCGTAAGTCGACCGCCTCGCGCCGGAAGGAGGAGCAGGAGTGAGCACGTATGTGTACGGCATCATCGGCGGCTCCGGAGCCTCGCTGTCCGAGGACCTGACGGGAGTCGGCGACCCGCCGCGGCCCGTGCGCGTCCTCACGGCGGGTGATCTCGCGGCCGTCGTGAGTGACGCGCCCGAGGGGCTGCGGCCCAAGCGCAAGGATCTGCTCGCCCACCAGTCGGTGCTCGCCGAGGCCGGCGCCGAGGGCTGTGTGCTGCCCATGCGGTTCGGCAGCGTCGCACCCGACGACGAGACCGTCGTCAACGTCCTCGGCGAACGCGCCGCGCACTACCAGGAACGGCTGCGGACGCTGGACGGCAAGGTCGAGTACAACGTCAAGGCGACCCACGACGAAGAGGCCGTACTGCACCGTGTGATGGCCGAGAACCCCGAGCTGCGGTCCCTCACCGAGGCCAACCGGCAGGCGGGCGGCGGCTCCTACGAGGACAAGCTCAGGCTCGGCGAGATGGTCGTCGCCGCCGTGAAGGCACGGGAGGCCGAGGACGCGGCCGAGGTGCAGCGCGAGCTGGAGTCCGCTGCCGCGGCCGTCAGCGCGGGCCCCGAGTCCACCGGCTGGCTCGCCAATGTGTCGTTCCTGGTGGACCGCGAGTCGGCCGAGGCGTTCATGGCCGCGGTGGAACAGGTCCGCAAGTCCCACCCCCACCTGGAACTGCGGGTCAACGGCCCGCTGCCGCCGTACAGCTTCGTCGAGCCCGGCCCCGCCGAGCACGCCGGCAGCACGGTCGGCGCCGACAGCTCGAAGGAGTGAGGACATGGGCCTGATCGGCGAGGTGCTGCTGTTGCCGTTCGCCCCGGTGCGAGGCAGCGCGTGGGTGATCGGGCAGGTGCTGGACGAGGCGGAACGCATCTACTACGACCCGGCCACGATACGGGCCGAACTCGGCCGGCTGGAAGAGCGGTTGGAGGCGGGGGAGATCGACGAGGAGGAGTTCGACCGACAGGAGGACGAGCTCTTGGACCGGCTGGAGATCGGCTCGCGCAATCGGGCCGGAACCGACGACTGGACATCAGGATGAACCGACTCGGACTGGGCCTCGCGGTAGGGGCCGGATACGTCCTCGGGCGTACGAAGAAGATGAAACTGGCGTTCGCCGTCGGCACGTTGGTGGCCGGCAAGCGGATGCAGTTGAGCCCGCGGGCGCTCGCGGACCTGGTGTCCGGACAGCTGCGGGACAACCCGCAGTTCAAGGAGATCGGCGACCAGCTGCGCGAGGACCTGCGGGGCGTCGGCAAGGCGGCCTCGGGCGCCATGGTCGAGCGGCAGATCAGTGCGATCGCCGACCGGCTGCACGGGCGTACCGCCGAGGTCCGCGACCAGATCGCGGGCGTCGTACCGGACTCGTCGGACCTCGGTTTCGAGGACGAGGAGTCCGAGGAGGAATACGACGAGGAGCCCGAGGACAGGGACGAGGAACCGGAGGAAGAGGAGGAGCCCGAGCCGCGTCGCAAGACGGCGGAGAAGAAGCCTCCGGCGAAGAAGACGGCCCGCAAGACCGCCGAGAAGGCGCCCGCCAAGAAGGCTCCGGCGAAGAAGACCGCCGCCAAGAAGACGACGGCGGCCAAGAAGACGACCGGCAAGAAGACCGCCGCGGCCCGCACCGCCGCCCGCGGAGCCAGGTCCAGGGTGCCGAAGGGAGGCGGTGAGCGATGACCGACACCGTCGGATCCGCGACCTCCGCGGCGAGCGGAGCGACGAAGAAGGCAGGCCCGCTCGCTGGTATCGCCCAGAGCGAGGCCACCGACCGGCTCAAGGCCGAGGTGCAGGAGTACCTCGCCGCGCAGGCCCAGCGGCTGCTGATCGGCACCGGCCGCAAGCTCGGCGAGACCACGGTCAAGCTCAACGACATAGCCGACGGCAAGAGCCCCGGCTTCGCCAAGCTCGCCCTCGACGGCGGACGCAAGCTCGCCGAAGGCAAGGGGCCGCTGCGCTCCGCCGTGGAGCTGGGTGCCACCCGGGTCAAGGACAACGTGGTCGAGGCCTTCAAGGGGCTCGGCGGCAAGGGCAAGGGCAAGCGCAAGGGCGGGGCGGGCAAGAAGCCGACCGTCATCATGGAGTACGTCGACGTCGGCCTGCCGCTGCGGGCCGCCTACGACCAGTGGACCCAGTTCCAGGACTTCAGCACCTTCGCGAAGGGCGTGAAGAGCGCGAACCGCGCCGACGACACGACCTCCGACTGGCAGATGAAGATCTTCTGGTCCAACCGCAGCTGGAAGGCGAAGACCACTGAGCAGATCCCCGACGACCGCATCGCCTGGACCTCGGAGGGCGCCAAGGGCACCACGAAGGGCGTGGTCTCCTTCCACGAGCTCGCCGACCGTCTCACCCGGGTCCTGCTGGTGATCGAGTACTACCCCAAGGGCCTCTTCGAGAAGACCGGCAACATCTGGCGCGCCCAGGGCCGCCGGGCCCGCCTCGACCTCAAGAACTACGTCCGCTTCGTCACGCTCAAGGGCGAGGTCGAGGACGGCTGGCGCGGCGAGATCCGCGACGGCGAGGTCGTACAGAGCCACGACGACGCGGTCGCCGAGGAGGAGGAAGCCGGGCAGGAAGGGGAAGAGGAGGCGTACGAGGACGAGGAAGAGCAAGCTGAAGAGGACGGCCCGTACGCCGAGGAGGACGCCGAGGAGGACGAAGAGGGCGCGAAGGACGAGTACGAGCAGGAGGACGCCGAGGGCGAGGAGGAGCCCGAGGACGAGCCTGAGGGCGAGTACGAGGAGGAAGGCGCGGACGAGGAGGAGTACGAGTACGCCGAGGGCGGGAGCCGTCGATGACCACCCCCGGACGGCTGCCCGAGCCCTACGGCCGCGGTGACGGCAGCGCGAACCTCGCCGACATCCTGGAGCGCGTCCTCGACAAGGGCGTGGTCATCGCCGGCGACATCCGGATCAACCTGCTCGACATCGAACTGCTCACCATCAAACTGCGCCTCATCATCGCGTCCGTCGACAAGGCGAAGGAGATGGGTATCGACTGGTGGGAGGACGACCCCGCCCTGTCCACCAAGGCCCGACGTGACCAACTCACCCGGGAGAACGCCGAGTTGCGTGAGCGGATCGCCCGGCTGGAGCCCGGCACAGCCGAGAAGGAGACCTGATGACCGGCCTGCGTTACGTGTACGCCGTCTGCCGGCCCTTCAAGGCGCCCCTGCAGTCACAGCTGACCGGAGTGGCGGGCGATCCGCCCAGACTGCTGGTCCACCACGACCTCGTCGCGGTGGTCAGCCACGTGCCGGAGCGGGACTTCGCCGAAGGCCCGCTCCACGCACACCTGGAGGACCTGGACTGGCTCTCCGAGACCGCCCGCGCCCACCAGGGGGTGATCGACGCCCTCACCGTCGTCACGACGCCGCTGCCGCTCCGGCTGGCCACCGTCTTCCGGGACGACAGCGGCGTCCGCACCATGCTGGAAGCCCGCGAGGCGGACTTCTGCCGCACCCTCGACCGGCTGACCGGGCGGGTCGAGTGGGGCGTCAAGGTGTACGTCGAGACCGAGCCGCCCGGTGACGACGCCCCGGCGGAGGAGCCGGCGAAGGCCGTCAGTGGCCGGGACTACCTCCGTCGGCGCAGCTCCCGCGTGCGGGCGAACGAGGACCAGTGGCAGCGGGCCGAGGAATTCGCGGGCGGACTGCACGAAACACTGTCCGCCTTCGCCGAGGACTCCCGGCTGCACCCGCCGCAGAATGCCAAGCTCTCCGGAGCGGCCGGACGCAATGTGCTCAATGCCGCGTATCTCGTGCCCCGGGTCGTGTCCGAGGAATTCGTGGAACTGGTCGACCGTACGAAAGGCGAGGTTCCCGGAATGCGGGTCGAACTCACCGGCCCGTGGGCCGCCTATTCCTTCGCGGGGGAGAAGCCGTGACCGTCGTCGAACGCCGAGAGATCGCCCTCGTGGACCTGCTGGACCGGCTGCTGGCCGGCGGGGTCGTCATCACCGGCGACATCACCCTGCGCATCGCCGACGTCGACCTCGTCCGCATCGACCTCAACGCCCTGATCAGTTCCGTGAACGCGAACGTCCCGTCGCCGTGGGGGGAATCCTCGTGACCCAGGCCCGCAACCGCAATCGCAACCGCCTCGACCTCGAGCCGGACACCGTCGAGCGTGACCTCGTCAAACTCGTCCTGACCGTGGTGGAGCTGCTGCGCCAGCTCATGGAACGCCAGGCGCTGCGCCGCTTCGACGACGGCGGACTCACCGAGGAGCAGGAGGAGCGGATCGGGCTCACCCTGATGCTGCTCGACGACCGCATGGCCGAGTTGCGCGACCGCTACGGACTGCGGCCCGAGGACCTGAATCTGGACCTCGGGCCGCTCGGACCGCTGCTTCCCCGGGAGTGAACTCCTCCGGACTATCCGGGGTGACTCACCACCGGTACCAGCGTCCCCTGCCTCCGCTCGCCGTGGTGCTGCGCATCAGGAACCCCAGCAGCCACAGCACGAGCACCGCGATTGCAATCCACCAGAGAATTTTCACTGCGAATCCGGCGCCGAAAAGAATCAACACCAGGAGCAGTACGAGCAGGATGGGAACCATAATGTGAACCTCCTGCTTTCCGGGTTTCCAGGAAACGGAGATTCAGGCACTCTTTCTGCACAGAATTTCTCCGTGCAGCACGGCGAACCAGCCGTCGTGCCGTTTTCCCCACTCTCGCCAGGCCTCCGACACGGCCGTCAGCTGCTCCGGTGTGGCGTGCCCGCCCTCCGTGGCCCGTCCGGCGTACGCCGAGGCCACGGTGCGGTCGGCCCACAGTCCGCTCCACCAGGCCCGCTCCTCGGCGGTGGAGTAGGTCCAGGTGCCGGAGGTGGCGGTGATGTCGGTCAGGCCCGCCTCCAGGGCCCAGGACTTCAGCCGGCGCCCGGCGTCGGGCTCGCCGCCGTTGGCGCGGGCCACGCGGCGGTACAGGTCCAGCCAGTCGTCCATGCCCTGGGACGCCGGGTACCAGGTCATCGCCGCGTAGTCCGAGTCGCGCACGGCGATGAACCCGCCCGGCCTCGTCACCCGCTGCATCTCGCGCAGCGCCTGGACCGGGTCGCCCACGTGCTGGAGCACCTGGTGGGCGTGGACCACGCAGAAGGTGTCGTCCGGGTACTCCAGGGCGTGTACGTCCGCGACCGCGAAGTCGACGTTCCCCAGGCCGCGCCCGGCGGCTGTGGCCCGCGCCTGCTCCAGGACGCCGGGCGCCTGGTCGACGCCGGTGACGTGGCCGTCGGGGACCAGTTCCGCCAGGTCGGCGGTGATCGTGCCGGGGCCGCAGCCGATGTCCAGGATCTTCATGTGGGGCTTCAGCGAACCGAGCAGGTAGGCGGCGGAGTTGGCGGCGGTGCGCCAGGTGTGCGAGCGCAGCACCGACTCGTGGTGCCCGTGCGTGTAGACGGCGGTCTCCTGCGGTTTCGACATGGCTGAACTCCCCTGTTCGACGTCCTGTCGGTGATCGACACGGTACGCCCGCATGTCGAATGGTGAGACCCGCGTTTTGCCATGTGGACTGACGGGTGATCAGTTACCGGGCAGGGGGCGGTAGACCGTGAGCGCCTCGGGCAGCTTCTCCAGCGTCACCTCCCCTTCCACCCGGGTGACTTCACCGTCGTAGGCGAGAAGCGAGCCCGGTGCCACGCCCGCCAGACGGAGCCGGCCCACCTGGACCGCGGCGTGCACGGGGGAGCGGGTCAGCGGTCCGGCGAGGGCGGCGGCCAGCAGCCGTACCGCGGGCCGCCGTCCGCCGTGCACCACGCGTACGTCGAGCCGGCCGTCCGCGAGATCGTGGCGGCGGCCCGGCGTCAGGCCCACCCGGTGGTAGGTGCCGTTGCCGACGAACAGCAGCCACAACGGGTGTGCCCGGCCCCGGAACTCGGCCTCCAGCGGATGCCGGTCGGCGCGCAGGACGCGCAGGGCCGCGAGCACCCCGGCGGGCCAGCCGCCGATCCGGCGCGACCAGCGGTCCCGCTCGGCCACCAGCTCCGGATAGACGCCCAGACTGCACGTGTTGAGGAAGATCCCCTGGGCGTCGCCGCAGGTGAAGCGGCCCACGTCCACCCGTACGCCCTCGCCGCCCCGGACGGCCCTGGCCAGATCGCCGGCGCTCTCCAGGCCCAGGTCGTAGGCGAAGTGGTTCAGGGTGCCGCCCGGCAGGACCGCGAGCGGCAGGCCGTGGCGCAGGGCGGTCTCGGCGGCGGCGTTCACCGTGCCGTCACCGCCGCACACGCCGAGCACCCGGGCACGGGCCGCCGCCTTCTCCAGCTCGGCCGGGACGTCCTCGGGCCGGCACTCCACGACCTCGCACCCCGGCAGGGCGTTCTGGAGGGCGTGCACCCGGTCGGCGCTGCCCGCGGCGTCGTTGGCCACCACGACCAGGCCCTCGCCGTCGGGCAGCGCCGGGACCTCGGCCCGGGGCCGGGCGGGCGGCACGATCTGGGCGCGGGTCGGCACCATGCCCCGCACGGCGTACGCGGCCCCCACCCCGAGCGCCGCACCGGCCAGCACGTCGCTCGGGAAGTGCACACCGGTGTAGACCCGGGACAGCGCCACCGACCACGCGATCGGCGCCACCGCCGCGCCCCAGGCCGGCGACTCCAGCGCGACCCCGGCGGCGAACGCGGCGGCCGACGCGGAGTGTCCGGACGGGAACGAGGTGGTGATGGGCTGCCGCTTCAGCCGCCGCACCAGCGGCACCGGGTCCAGGACGGGCCGGGTACGGCGTACCGACCGCTTGCCGAGGGTGTTGATGGTCAGCGAGGCCAGTGACAGCGAGGCGAGACCGCGGGCGGCGGCCCGGCGAGACCGTGGGGTGCGGCTCGCCGTGATCGCGGCCGCCGCCGCGAACCACAGGACACCGTGGTTCGCGCTCCGGCTCAGCCGCGGCAGCACGGGTTCGGCGAGCGGCCAGTTCCGCGCGGCGGCGAACTCGAACAGCCGGCAGTCCAGCGCCAGGAGCGTGTCGCGGACGGCGTGCCGGCCGGGCTTCAGGAGGGTGAGGTCCACGTCAGGGGTCATGCGGTGGCGGGTACCCTGAAGTGGCCGTTTCTTGTGCGGAGGCGGGACCCGACACCGGAGGCTTGCTGCATGCGACTGCTCCTCGTCCGCCATGGTCAGACCCCGTCCAATGTCGACTTCCTGTTGGACACCGCCGTCCCGGGACCCGGCCTGACCGCCCTCGGTGAACGCCAGGCCGCCGCCCTGCCCGAGGCCCTCGCCGACGAGGACATCGAGGCCCTCTACGCCTCCACGCTGATACGCACCCAGCTCACCGCCGCCCCGCTGGCCGCCGCGCGCGGCCTCGACATCGTCGTCCGCGACGGCATCCGCGAGGTGTCCGCAGGGGACCTGGAGATGCTGGACGGGCACTCGGAGGCGGGCCGGACCTACATGGAGACGATCTTCGCCTGGCCGGCCGGCGACACGGAGCTGCGGATGCCGGGCGGCGAGAGCGGCGCCGAGGTGCTCGCGCGCTACGACGCGGTGGTCGCCGAGGCCGCCGCCCTCGGGGTCGGCACGGCCGCCCTGGTCAGCCATGGCGCCGCGATCCGGCTGTGGGCCTCGGCCCGCGCCGGCAACATCGACATCGGCTTCGCCGCCGCCCGCCCGCTCGACAACACCGGCGTGGTGGTCCTGGAGGGCTCCCCGGCCGACGGCTGGAAGGTCCTGTCGTGGGAGGGCGCGGTCGTGGACTCCGCGGGGCGCGGGGCGCAGAGCGGACCGGCGGGCCGGCCGCTGGACGAGGTCGAGTAGGCGCGACGTGGCGTGACGCGACGATCCCGGCCCAGCGCGTACGGCCGGGCTGCCGCGGCGTCGGATATGCGTTTGCCCGTCCCGGCCCCCGGGCCGCAGAATGCGGCCTCATGGGACATCTGGAAGCCGCACACCTCGAGTACTACCTCCCCGACGGGAGGCCGCTGCTCGGCGATGTGTCCTTCCGGGTGGGCGAAGGGTCCGTCGTGGCCCTCGTCGGACCCAACGGCGCCGGCAAGACGACCCTGCTGCGGCTGATCTCCGGAGAGCTGAAACCGCACGGCGGGACCGTCACCGTCACCGGCGGCCTCGGCGTGATGCGCCAGTTCGTGGGCTCCGTACGCGACGAGACGACCGTACGGGACCTGCTGGTGTCGGTGGCGCAGCCCCGCATCCGCGAGGCCGCGCGGGCCGTCGACAAGGCCGAGCACCTCATCATGACCGTGGACGACGAGGCCGCGCAGATGCAGTACGCGCAGGCCCTCTCCGACTGGGCCGAGGCGCACGGGTACGAGGCCGAGACGCTGTGGGACATGTGCACCATGGCCGCGCTGGGCGTCCCCTACGACAAGGCCCAGTTCCGCGAGGTGCGCACCCTCTCCGGCGGCGAGCAGAAGCGGCTCGTGCTGGAGACGCTGCTGCGCGGCAACGACGAGGTGCTGCTGCTCGACGAGCCCGACAACTACCTCGACGTGCCCGGCAAGCGCTGGCTGGAGGAGCGGCTGAAGGAGACCCGCAAGACGGTCCTGTTCGTCTCCCACGACCGTGAACTCCTCGCCCGTTCCGCCGAGAAGATCGTGTCGGTGGAGCCCTCGCCGACGGGCGCCGACGCCTGGGTGCACGGGGGCGGCTTCGCCACGTACCACGAGGCCCGGCGTGAACGCTTCGCCCGTTTCGAGGAGTTGCGCAGGCGCTGGGACGAGAAGCACGCCCAGCTGAAGAAGCTCGTCCTGAACCTGCGGCAGGCGGCCTCCATCAGCCATGAGCTGGCCTCCCGCTACCAGGCCGCCCAGACCCGGCTGCGCAAGTTCGAGGAGGCCGGCCCGCCGCCGGAGCCGCCGCGCGAGCAGGACATCACGATGCGGCTCAAGGGCGGCCGCACCGGGGTACGGGCCGTCACCTGCAAGGGGCTCGAGCTGACCGGCCTGATGCACCCCTTCGACCTGGAGGTCTTCTACGGCGAGCGGGTCGCCGTGCTCGGCTCCAACGGCTCCGGCAAGTCGCACTTCCTGCGGCTGCTGGCGGGGGACACCGTGGCGCACTCGGGGGAGTGGAAGCTGGGCGCGCGCGTCGTGCCCGGGCACTTCGCCCAGACGCACGCGCACCCCGAGCTGCTGGGCCGCACGCTCCTGGACATCCTGTGGACGGAACACTCCCAGGACCGGGGCGCCGCGATGTCGAGGCTGCGCCGCTACGAGCTCACCCAGCAGGCGGAGCAGACCTTCGACCGCCTCTCCGGGGGCCAGCAGGCCCGCTTCCAGATCCTCCTGCTGGAGCTGGAGGGCGTCACGGCGCTCCTCCTGGACGAGCCCACGGACAACCTGGACCTGGAGTCCGCCGAGGCCCTCCAGGAGGGCCTGGAGGCCTTCGACGGCACGGTCCTCGCCGTCACCCACGACCGCTGGTTCGCCCGCTCCTTCGACCGCTACCTGGTCTTCGGCAGCGACGGCCGGGTCCGCGAGACGCAGGAGCCGGTGTGGGACGAGCGGCGGGTGGAACGGGCGCGGTAGTTCCCGATCCGCGGGCCCGGGGGCCCGGATGTTCGTAGAGTGGGTGCGGAAAGGCGAGATCCACGGTTCTGTCCCGGATGCCGCTCGGGGGTAGTGCTTGCCGGGCGGGTACTCGAAGCCCATGAACGCACACGACGAGTGGGAAGCCGCCATGACCGGAGTCGACCCCAGCAGGCTGGACGACCAGCAGCTCATGAAAGAGCTGGAGACCATCCACCGCACGCGCCACGACACGCTGCTGCACGCCTCGAACGACGCGCTGCGCGCCCACAACGGCCGGATGGCCGAGCTGGAGGGCGAGTACCTGCGTCGCAACCCCCGGCGCCCGGTCGCCGCCGGCCGCACCCGCGAGGGTGCCAGGGAACGCGGAAGCGGGGAGTCGGCGACTCCCCGCCTCTGACGGACCCTGCCTCTGACCCTCTGACCGTGCCCGCTAGCGGCGGGCCGGCGGCCGGTCCCAGTGCCGGTGCGCCGCGATCGCCTCCACGAAGGCGCGCACGAACTCCTCGCTCGCCGCTCCGGGCGAGGTGTCCGTCACGACGCCCTGGTCGCGGACCACGCGGTGGAACTCCGTGGACACCTGCAGACCCTCCGGTTCCAGGGCCGACAGCACGCCCACGCCGGAGCCGAGCGCGCCCACCGGCTTGCCGTGCCGGTACGCGTCCCGCACGAAGCGCATCGCGTCCTGGTCGGCGGTGAGCGGCGGCGTGCCCGTGGGGCCGCCCGGCAGCAGGACCGCGTCGTACAGCACCGAGGCGACGGTCGGCAGTGCGCGGTCGACCGTATACCGTTCACCGTCGGCGCCGGCGACCGTGCCGTCCGTCGCCGCCAGCGCCTCCACGATCGCCCCCTCGGCGGCCAGCGCGTCACGTACCGAGACCACCTGCTCGGCGTCCACACCGTCGGTGACCAGCACCGCGATCTGCCGGGTGCGGATCGAGCCGTCGCCGCGCAGGGACTCAAGACTCAGCGCGGGGGAGAGCAGCTTGTTCGGCGTCTCGCCGGGCACCGCCGGATCCGGCACCCCGATGCCGCGGGCCACCTGGACCGCCAGCTCGCCGTCCACCTGGGCCAGTTGCTCGACCGTACGGGCGCGGACCGCCATCGCGTCGACCTTGCCCAGCTCGAACCGGAAGGCCGCGACGATGTGCTGGCGTTCCCACTCGCTCATGCTCTTCCAGAACAGCGCGGGCTGGCTGTAGTGGTCCTGGAAACTCGGGCTGCGGCGGCGGATCTTGGCGCCGTCGACGCGCTCCGCGTAGTGCGTGTACGCGCCGGCGTCGGCACCGGCGTGGGCCGGGCAGCCGCCGCCGAGCGAGTTCGGGAAGTAGTTCGTGCCCCGGTGGATCGTGCTCTGGCCGTACCCGTCACGCTGGTTGGTCCGCACCGGCGCCACCGGCCGGTTCACCGGCAGCTGGGCGAAGTTGGGGCCGCCCAGGCGGATCAACTGGGTGTCCAGATAGGAGAAGTTGCGGGCCTGCAGCAGCGGGTCGTTGGTGAAGTCGATGCCCGGGACCACGTTGGCCGTGTGGAAGGCGACCTGCTCGGTCTCGGCGAAGAAGTTCTCCGGGTTGCGGTTCAGGACCATCCGGCCGATCGGCCGCACCGGCACCTGCTCCTCCGGGATGAGCTTCGTGGCGTCGAGCAGGTCGAAGTCGAAGGCGAACTCGTCCTCCTCCGGCACCAGCTGGACACCCAGCTCCCACTCCGGGTACTCACCGGCCTCGATCGCGTCCCACAGGTCACCCCGGTTGAAGTCCGGGTTGCGGCCCTGGCACTCCTGCGCCTCGTCCCACACCAGCGAGTGCACGCCCAGCCGGGGCTTCCAGTGGAACTTGACGAACGTGCCGCGCCCCTCGGCGTTCACGAACCGGAAGGTGTGCACACCGAAGCCCTGCATCATGCGGTAGCTGCGCGGGATCGCCCGGTCCGACATCAGCCACATGATCGCGTGCAGCGTCTCGGGCTGCAGCGACACGAAGTCCCACAGGGTGTCGTGGGCGGAGGCGCCGGTGGGGATGTCGTTGTGCGGCTCGGGCTTCACCGCGTGCACGAAGTCGGGGAACTTGATGCCGTCCTGGATGAAGAAGACCGGGAAGTTGTTCCCGACCAGGTCGTAATTGCCCTCCGACGTATAGAACTTGGTGGCGAAACCGCGCACGTCCCGCACGGTGTCCGCCGAGCCCTTCGGCCCCTGCACGGTCGAGAACCGCACGAACACCGGTGTCCGCACCGCCGGGTCCTGGAGAAAGGCCGCACGGGTGAACTCCGCGCAGGACTCGTACGGTTCGAAGTAGCCGTACGCGCCCGCGCCGCGTGCGTGCACCACCCGCTCCGGGATGCGTTCGTGGTCGAAGCGGGTCAGCTTCTCCCGGAAGTGGAAGTCCTCCATCAACGTCGGACCGCGCTCGCCGGCGGCGAGGGAGTCGTCGGTGTGGTCGACCTCCACGCCCTGGTCGGTGGTGAGCGGGCCGCCCGCCGGGTCCTCGCCCCGGTGGGCCCCGAGCTGCTCCTGCTTGCGGTCGCGCGGGGTGTCCATCAGGCGGCCTCCCGCGCGAACACGTCCAGGAACGCCTCGTCGAACGCCTTCAGGTCGTCCGGCTTGCGGCTGGTCACCAGCTTGCTGTCACCGTGGTCGCAGATCTTCACCTGCTCGTCGACCCACGTGCCGCCCGCGTTGCGGATGTCGGTCGCCAGACTCGGCCAGGAGGTCAGCACCCGGCCGCGGAGCACGTCCGCCTCCACGAGGGTCCACGGGGCGTGGCAGATCGCGGCGACCGGCCAGCCCTGCTCGAAGAAGTCCCTGACGAACCGGACCACCTTCTCGTCCGTCCGCAGGTTGTCCGGGTTGGCCACCCCGCCCGGCAGCACGAGCCCGCCGAAGGAGTCCGCCGTCGTCTCGCCCACCACCTCCTGGACGGGGAACGTGTCCGCCTTGTCGAGGTGATGGAAGGCCTGGATGGTCCCGGGCTTCGTGGACACCAGGACGGGCTCGTGGCCTGCGTCCACGGCGGCCTTCCACGGCTCGGTGAGCTCGATCTGCTCGACGCCCTCGGGCGCGGTCAGGAATGCGATACGCATGAATCCTCAACGTCCTTTCGTGGCACGCCACTCGGCCTCGTCGCCCGGCGCGCGTTTCTTGTTCCGTCGGGCCGCCCGCCGACAGCGCAGCAGCTCCTCGCCGTACGGCAGCAGCACACAGGTGCCGATCGCGGCCGCGACGCCCGCCGGACAGGCGCGGGACAGCGGCCGTCGCCGCGGCACCGGACGCCAGGCGTCCGGATCGCCGCGGCCCCCGCGCAGCAGGGACTTCACCTGGTCGGCGTGCAGACACATCAGCGAGGCCAGCGCGCCGAACGGCAGCGACTCCAGAAAGCTGTGGCTGTGCTGCTCGATCGGCCGGACCTCACGGCCGCTGTCGACGGCCGTCCGCACGTCCCACAGCGCGGTCGCCTCGTGCACCGCCGCGCCGCCCAGCTGCACGGCGAGCAGGGCAGGGTTGACCTCGTAGCGCAGCGTGGCGGCGATCGGGACGCCGACCTCGGCCATCATCAGCGTGGGGGCACCTGCCACGCTTTTGGAGCAGTGGGAGAGGATCACCGACTCCTTGGTGCCCGCCGTGTCCTCGATGGCGCTCGTGGCCCGGACCTCCATGGCCTGGTCCCGGCTCACACGGTGTCCTGGTGGTCGGGTGCGGCCCGGCCGATCTCGGCGAGCACCGAGCCGGGGTTCTCCGCCTCGGCCAGGTCGGCGAGGCTGACCACGCCGACCGGCAGCCCGTCCTCGACGACCGGCAGCCGGCGCACCGCGTGCGCCCGCATCAGCGCCGCCGCGGCGGCCACGGGGTCGTGCGGGGCGACCAGCACCGGGTCCGGGGTGCACACCGATCCGGCGCTCGCCGTCAGCGGATCGACGCCCTCGGCGACCGCCCGCACCGTGATGTCGCGGTCGGTGAGCATCCCGACGATCCGCTGTCCGTCGGCCACCAGGACGTCGCCGATGTCCTGCGCGCGCATCAGCTGCGCCGCCTCGACGAGGGAGGCGTCCGGGCGGACGGCGACCACCCCCGGGGTCATGACGTCCTTCACGAGTTCAGCCATCACTGTGGGCCCTTCCTCGGTCTTCTCGGCTGACGCCGCCCGCAGTACCCCGCGGCCGGGCCCCTATGCGCCGGGCCGGGTCAGCGCCTGGGCCAGCTCCTGCACGGTCGTGTACTGCTCCTTGTGCGGCAGCCGCTCCACGGCGTCGACCAGGGTGTCCGGCGCGTACGCGTGGCGCAGCGCGCCGGCCAGGTGGCGCGCGCTCGCCGGGAACGCGCTGCGGTTCAGATGCCGGGCCAGCTCCGTCCGGACCACTTCCAGGGAAGCCCGGGAGCCACCCGGCGCCACGGGCCCGCCCGCGATCTCCGGATCGTCGTCGGCGGTCGGCTCGGGGTCGTGCCACTCCTCGCTCCGGGTGGGATGCCCGGACCTCAGCAGGCCCTGTAGTTCGTGCTTCATCTCGTCGTCGCGGTGGACGCTCAGCCGGTCGCTGCCTCGCTGCATGGCGCTCCTTCCAGATCTTCGGGGGTGGGCTCCGCGTACCCGAGGACCGGACCCCGACACGGGGGTTTGTCCCCCGTTTCGGGGGAGACCCGGCCGGACACCCCCCACGCGATCCCCGGGAAGGGAAACGCCATGGTGGTACTCGCTGTGCTCATCCCGCTCCTCATGCTCGGCACGGTGCTGGCACTGGGCCGCTACGAGGAGCTGCTCCTGCCCACGGAGCGGGAGGAGGCGGTCGCGCTCGCGCCTACTTCTTCTCCCGGCCCGGCAGGAACTCCTGCACCTTCGCCTTGAACCCCTGTTTGATCATCGAGCCGCGGTCCGCGTCGCCCTTCAGGATCGACGCGGCCGTCGCCTCCATCTGGTCCCAGGTGGCGTGCGGCGGGATCGGCGGCACGGCGGGGTCGGTGAGGAACTCGATCACCGCGGGCCCGTCGGCCTCGAGCCCGGCCCGCCAGGCCGCCTCCACGTCCTCGGGCTTCTCCACGCGGATGCCGGTCAGGCCCAGGGAACGGGCGAAGGCGGCGTACTGCACGTCCGGGAGCTCCTGCGAGGGCAGGAACGACGGGGCGCCCTCCATGGCGCGCATCTCCCAGGTGACCTGATTGAGATCGTGGTTGTTCCACACGGCCACCACCAGCCGCGGATCCTCCCACTGGTCGCGGTACTTGGCCGCCGTGATCAGTTCCGCCATGCCGTTCATCTGCATCGCGCCGTCCCCGACCAGCGCGATCGCCGGCCGGTCCGGGTGGGCGAACTTCGCGCCGATGGCGTACGGCACCCCGCAGCCCATCGTCGCGAGCGTGCCGGACAGCGAGGACCGCATGCCGTCCCGCATCGTCAGGTGGCGCGCGTACCAGTTGGCCGCGGAACCGGAGTCGGAGCTGACGATCGCGTTCCCGGGCAGCAGCGGGTCCAGGACATGGGCCACGTACTCCGGGTTGATCGGGTCCGCCGACAGCTGCGCCCGCCGCTCCATGATGTCGCGCCAGTGCCGTACGTTGTCGCACACCGTGTCGTACCACTCGCGTCCGCCGCGCTCCGCGTTGAGCAGCGGGATCAACTTCTCCAGGGTCGCCTTGGCGTCGCCGACGAGATTCACCTCGTACGGATATCGCATCCCGACCATGTGCGGGTCGATGTCGATCTGCACCCCGCGCGCCTGGCCGAAGTCCGGCAGGAACTGCGTGTACGGGAAGGACGACCCGATGGTCAGCAGGGTGTCGCAGTCCCGCATCAGCTCGTACGACGGACGGGTGCCCAGCAGGCCGATCGAGCCGGTGACATACGGGAGTTCGTCGCTCAGCGCGTCCTTGCCGAGCAGCGCCTTCGCGACACCCGCGCCGAGCAGTTCGGCGACGCGCGCCACCTCGTCCCGCGCGCCCGAGGCGCCCTGACCGATCAGAATGCCCACCTTGTCACCGGAGTTGAGGATCTCGGCCGCCCGCAGCAGCGACTCCTCGGACGGCACGGCCGTCCAGGAACTGCGGTCCAGGCTGGACGGCACCATCTTGAACTCGTGGGTGGGGGCCGCGTATTCGAGCTCCTGGACATCGCCAGGGATGATGATCGCGGTGGGCGCGCGGCGCGCGTACGCGGTGCGGATCGCGCGGTCCAGGACGTTCGGCAGCTGCTCGGGGACCGTCACCGTCTCCACGAAGTCCGAGGCGACGTCCTTGAACAGGGTGTGCAGATCCACCTCCTGCTGGTACGAGCCGCCCATCGCGGTGCGGTGCGTCTGGCCGACGATCGCCAGCACCGGCACATGGTCCAGCTTGGCGTCGTACAGGCCGTTGAGGAGATGGATCGCGCCGGGTCCCGAGGTGGCCGCGCACACTCCGATGCGGCCGCTGAACTTGGCGTAGCCGACCGCCTCGAACGCCGACATCTCCTCGTGCCGCGACTGGATGAACCGCGGCCGGTTCTCAGCCCGGCCCCACGCGGCGAGCAGGCCGTTGATGCCGTCACCGGGATAACCGAAGACATGGTCCACACCCCACTCGCGCAGCCGCTGCAGGACGTGGTCGGAGACCTTGGTGCTCATGGACGGGACCTCCCGGACATAGGGGCATACGGCCCCTTACGAGTGACCGTGCGGGCTCCCGGAAAACCTGGGCCCGGGTTTGCGGTCCGGGGCCGGGGGCAGGCGCACCCACAGTGCTTCGGACAGGAGGCACGTCCGTGGGAAAGGCTCCGAGGCCGCCCCGGCTGTGTCTGTCCGGCCGCGCTCCCACGGTGACCGTCCAACCCAGAGCACCAACTAGGGAGTTGCGACGCACCATGTCCCCCCGAGTGAGCGCGAAGCACCACCCGCACGACGACGCCCCCGACACCGCGGAAGCCTTCCGCAGGCTCGCCGCACTGCCCCCGGGCCCCCAGCACGACACCCTGCGCGACCGGATCATCGAGGCCTGGCTGCCCATGGCCGACCGGCTCGCGGGCCGCTTCCGCAGCCGCGGCGAGAGCTTCGACGACCTGCGCCAGGTCGCGGCCCTCGGCCTGGTCAAGGCCGTCGACCGGTACGACCCCGAACGCGGCAATGCCTTCGAGAGCTACGCCGTGCCGACCATCACCGGCGAGATCAAGCGGCACTTCCGCGACCACATGTGGACACTGCACGTGCCCCGGCGGGTCCAGGAGCTGCGCAACCGCGTGCGCTTCGCCTCCCAGGACCTGTCGCAGACCATCCCCGGGCGGCGGCCCACCGTCGCGGAGATCGCCGCGCACGCGAACATGAGCGAGGAGGACGTCCTCGTGGGGCTCGAGGCGCTGGAGAGCTTCACCGCGCTGTCGCTGGACGCGGAACTGCCGGGGAGCGAGGACGGGTACTCGCTGAGCGACGCTCTCGGGTCGGCGGATCCGGCGCTGGACACGGTGGTGGACCGGGAGGCCGTGAAGCCCCGGCTCGCCGCGTTGCCGGAACGGGAGCGGGCGATCCTGTACATGCGGTTCTTCGGCGACATGACGCAGTCGCGGATCGCCGAGCAGCTGGGGATCTCGCAGATGCATGTGTCGCGGCTGATCAGCCGGTGCTGCGGGCGGGTGCGGGAACAGGTGATGCGGGACGCCGCGTAGCGCGCGGGAGACGGGTCCGGCGTCACCCGCTTGGCCGTGCCCGTCCCGCTAATGGGGTCCGGCCGCGCGCGGGGCCGGGTCCGCCGGGCTGTGATGGCTGCGTGCCCTCGCAGCCGCAGGCCTAAGGAGCCCACCCCATGCGCCGCACCGCCCGTGCCCTGTCCGTCGCCGTTCTGGCCGGAGTCGCCGTGGGCGTCGCCGTGCCGGTCGCCTTCGCGGACCCGGCCGCGGAGGTCGGCCCGAGTACCGTCCAGCCGGGCGCCAGCGTCACCGTGTCCGTCGCCTGCGACTCCACCGGCGGCACGGCACCGGCCACCCTCGAGGCCACCTCAGAGGCCTTCGACGAGGAGACCGTGCCGCTCCAGCTGGTCCCCGGTAACGACGCAGCGGCGTCCGGCCCCGCCTATCGCGGGACCGCCCGGATCGCCTCCGCCCAGGACCTGGGGACCGGCTCCGACGCGGCCGGCGAGGACTCCGCGTGGACCGTCGACGGCACCTGTCCGGCCGCGCCCGGCGGCCAGGGCAAACAGTGGAGCGCGACCCTGACGGTGGCCCACGGCGGCGAGAGCCACGCGTGCACCGAGCCGCGCACCGAGAGCTGCTCCGCCACCACCACGCCCGTCCAGCGCGGCGTACAGGCCGGTCAGGGCGGCGCCTTCACCGACTCCGTACCCGCCCTCGTCACCGGCGGCCTCCTGATCGCGGGCGCCCTCGGCGGGGCCGTGTACCGGGTGCGCCGCAAGGAGTCCCGCGCCGACGTCTGAGCCGGGGAGTGTGACCGGCGCAACTCGAGCGGATTCCTATCGGCGTACGCCACTCTGGGTACTCGGAGGCCGAGGCGCCGCCCCCGTCGTACGGAGGGAGAACCGGGGAGCACACCCGACGGCACCGTGACCCAGCAGCTCACCCGGAGGTACGGATGCGGCGGACGGACCCCGAAGGCCACGGCCCCGTCCGATTCGGGCCGCCACTGCCCGCCGACGGCCTGCCGGTGCTCCCCGAACTGTCGGCCGTGCTCGCCGCCGCGGCGCCCTTCGCCGGGAGCGAACCCGTCGGCGGCGGCCCCGCCCTGCTGGAGGCCGCCTGCGCATACTGGGCCCGGCGTGGACTGTCCGCCGGGCCCGAGCGTGTGGTGGCGGCGCCCGGCGCCCCCTCGCTGCTGCTCGCCCTGACCGCAGCCCTCGGCGGGGACGTCCTGGTGCCCCGGCCCTGCGCGGCCTGGTGGGCGCCGTACGCGCGCCTGTTGGGAAGACCCGTGTTCCATGTGGGGACACCGGCGGAGTGCGGCGGGGTACCGGACCCGTACGCCCTGCTGGAGACCGTGCGCCGGGTCCGTGCCGAGGGCGGTGATCCCCGGCTGCTCGTGCTGTCCGTCGCCGACGACCCCACCGCCACCGTGGCCCCGCCCGAGGCGGTGCACGAGGCCGTGGAGGCCGCCGTCGGCGAGGGACTGCATGTGGTCAGCGACGAGACCTGGCGCGACACCGTGCACGCCCCGCACGACACCGTGCTGATCGGACCCGCCGAGATGCTGCCCGAGCGGGTCACCGTCGTCACCGATCTCGCCGGTGCCCTGCTGCCGTCGGGCTGGCCCGCCGCCGTCGCCCGCTTCCCCGAGGGGGAGGTCGCCGACGACCTCCACGCGCGCGTGCTGGACGTGCTCACCGCCCTCGGCGCCCGCGTCGCCGCCCCCGTCGCCGCCGCGGCCGGGTACGCGCTCACAGAACCCGAACCGGTCACCGCGCGCGTGGCGGCCACCGTACGTCTGCACGCGCGCGTGGCCGCCGCCGCGCACGCCGCCGTCGTCGCGTCCGGCGCCCTGGCCCGGCCCCCGCGGGCCGGCCGGCATCTCTACGTCGACCTCGGCCCGTTGCGCACCGCGCTCGGCGCGCACGGAGTCGGCGACGCACAGGACCTGGAGGAGTTCCTCACGGCCCGGCTCGGCCTGCCCGCCCCGGGCGGCCATCGCTTCGGCGACGACCTGGGCGCCCTGCGCGTGCGGTTGTCGACCGGATCGCTGCTCGCCGGGACGGACACGGAACTCGAGGAATGCCTCAGTTCGCCCTCACCGGTGGAACTGCCGTACACACGACGCGCGTTGATCACTTTGAAGTCGGTCTTCGACGACCTCCGCGATGACGCTCAGCGATGGGAGCCTCCTCGATGACGCAGCAGTCCGAGTCGACCAGCACGAGTACGACCGTCCGGGACGCCGACGACCCGGCGGCCCTCTCATCCTTCGCGCCGCCCGTCCCGCCGCTCGCCGAACCCCGGCCGCTGGGCGAACACCGGGTGTGGCCGCGGACCTTCCACGACCGACTGACCGCCCCGCTGCCCGGCCTCAAGGCCATGGCCCGGTTCGCCCGCGAGGGCTCCCTCAGGCCCGACCGGGAGAGCCTCGCCGACATCCCTCGCCTGCCGTTCGAGCCCGGCCCGATGCCCCGCGTGGACGCCCGCACGGTCGCCGTCTCCTGGGCGGGGCACGCCAGTTGGGTGGTGCGGATCGGCGGGCTGACCATCCTCACCGACCCCGTCTGGTCCCGCCGCATCCTCGGCACCCCGGCCCGTATCACCCCGGTCGGCGTCGCCTGGAACGCGCTGCCCCCCGTCGACGCCGTCGTCATCAGCCACAACCACTACGACCATCTCGACGCCCCCACCCTGCGCCGGCTCCCGCGCGACACCCCGGTGTTCGTGCCCGCCGGACTCGGCACCTGGTTCCGCCGCCGCCGCTTCACCCGCATCACCGAGCTGGACTGGTGGGAGGCGGCCGAACTCGACGGCGTCCGCCTCGACTTCGTCCCCGCCCACCACTGGTCCAAGCGCAGCCTCACCGACACCTGCCGCAGTCTGTGGGGCGGCTGGGTCCTCACCGACCGGGACGGACAGCGCGTCTACTTCGCCGGCGACACCGGCTACGGCCACTGGTTCACCCGCATCGGCCGCCGCTACCCCGGCATCGACCTCGCCCTCCTGCCCATCGGCGCCTACAACCCCCGCTGGTGGCTCAGCGACGTCCACTGCGACCCGGAGGAAGCGGTCAGGGCGGCCCAGGACCTGGGCGCGCGCAGGATGGCACCGATGCACTGGGGCACGTTCGTCCTGTCGGCGGAACCGGTCCTGGAACCCCTGACGCGAGTACGGGAGGCCTGGGAGTTGGCAGGCCTGAACAGGGAGGACCTGTGGGACCTACCGGTAGGAGGATCCCAGGTACTCGATTAGCAGGCGCTCAGGGGGACCAACCCAGGGGCGCGGGGCTGTGTCAATGAGCGGCTCCGCCGCGGGGCGCGATCAACCACACACGACCCGCACCCCGCGACGCACATCAAGCGGCAGACCGAACCCGCCGCCACAGCCCGGGCGCCACACTGATGACCACGGTCAGTACCACCGCAGCCACCACCCCTTCCCAAGGCTCCTTGAACAGCGACCCACCCAGAATGCCGATCAGCTGGTAAGTGACCGCCCAGGCAAGGCACGCCGGGAAGTTGCCGCGGACAAACCTGCGCATCGGCCACTTCGCCATCAGACAGGCCAGCATCACGGGAAGCCGGCCGGCCGGCACGAGCCGGGACAACACCAACACCGCCACCCCGTGATCGGCCAGCTTCTCCTGCGCCTGCGCAAGCCGCTCCTCCGGCGCCCGCGACCGGATCGCCTCCAGCCACCGCGACCCGTTCTTCGACTTCATCCCCCGCCGCCCCAGCCAGTACAGCGTCGCGTCCCCGAGGAACGCGGCCAGCGACGCCGTCACGAACACCAGGGCCAGAGAGAAGGGCGCCGTCTGATGGAACGCCACCACCGCCGCCGTACTCACCAGCGCCCCCGTCGGCACCACCGGCACCAACGCCCCGATCAGCACCAGCAGGAACAGCGACGGATACCCGAGCGCCTGCTGCGTCGCCCCCGGCGCCGTCGACGCGGCCGCCAGCCAGCTCACCGGGCCACCTTGGGGCGCACACTCTGCCCGTGCTCCAGCAGATGCACCGCCACGCCCGGCGCACGCTCGGCCGCGAGCCGCACGAACTCCTCGCCGGGGGCGTGGAATTCGTGGGGGCGCACGGCGTCCATCCCGATCGGCCAGTACGTGCCGTAGTGCACCGGCACCGCGCTCACCGGTTCGAGCCGGGCCAGCGCCTCGGCCGCCCGCCCCGCGTCCAGATGCCCTTCGCCCAGGTACGGTCCCCAGCCGCCGACCGGCAGCAGCGCCACGTCGACCGGCCCGACCTCCTTGGCCATCTCGTCGAACAGCCCGGTGTCCCCGGCGAAGTAGGTGCGCGCCTCGCCCTCGACGACGTAGCCGAGCGCGGGGGAGCGGTGCGGTCCCAGGGGCAGCCGTCGCCCGTCGTGCCGGGCCGGGACGGTCCGTACGACCACGTCCCCGATCACCGTCTCGTCCCCGGGCACCACCTCGTCGACCTGGAGATGGGCGAGGCGGCGCAGCCCCGGCACGGCCTGGGCGGCGCCCCGGGGGACGAGCAGGCGGGTGCCCGGCGCGAGCCGGGCCAGCGAGGGAACGTGCAGGTGGTCGGCGTGCAGATGGGAGACGAGCGCCACGTCCGCGCGCCAGGCGGCGGGCCCCGGCACCGCCCCGCGGCGGCGGCGCAGATGCGCGAGCCGGCGGGCGAACAGAGGATCGGTGAGCACGCGGACGTCCGAGTCCTCGACCGTGCAGGTGGCGTGACCCCACCAGGTGATCTCCACCGGCACCTCTTTGCCTCCTTCGCGCGACTCCCCGAAGCCTACGGGCAGGAGTATGGTCGGCGGCGAAACCCGGAGGTGAGGGGGACGCCATGGGACCGGTGCGGGTCACGGCGATCGCGAGTCTGACGCCGTTGGAGGAGCTGGAGGCGGATCCCTTCCTGGTGGACTCCCGCAGCCAGCACGCGATGTGCGCTCGCTGGGCGGCGGAGCGGGGCTACATCGTCAGCCGGGAACTCCTCGTGCGGGGTCTGCGCGCCGACCACTGCGTCCTGTGGGACGGCGTCCGTCCCGGCACCGACCTGTTCGTCGCGCCCAGCCACCGGGTCCTGGAGAGCGCCCTGTCCTCCGTCGAGGAGTTCGCCGCCGAGTGCGCACGGCGCGGGGTGCGGGTGGAGACCGTGGGGCGCGCCGAACCGTCGTACGACGCCCAGATGAAGGCCAGGATCCACCGCCGGCTGTCGATGCCGACCGCGGGCTACGACGGCCGCTGACACCTGCCCGGGGACGCCGGGGGCCTGCGCGCGTTGTGACTAGGGTGGGTGCAGGCCCGCGCCGACGACGGGCCCGGGACGTGAGGTGTGCGGGGCGTGCGAGGCGGGCGTTGGCGGAGGGTCGCCAGTCAGACGGGGCGGAGCGTCGCGGTGTGGGCGGTCTCCACGATCACCATGCTCGTGCTCGCCGGCATCCTGCCGGAGTTCCAGCTCCGGTCCGCGGACGGTGACAGCGCCACCGACATCGCGGTCACCGCGGCCCTGGGCGCCGGCGCCTTCGGTGTGCTGTCGGCGCTGGTCTGGCCGCTTCTCGTACGGCTCCTGCTGCTGGTGCCCGCCCTCGTGCTGGGCCTGCTGGTGTTCTTCCTCAACGGCGCGCTGCTCCTCGTGGCGCTGCGGCTGAACCCGACCGAGCGAGGCGCGGCCGCGTGGGAGACCGCGGTCGTGGTCGCCGCCGTGATGTCGGCCGTCGCCTCCGCCACCGGCGCCGCCCTGGCGGTGCGCGACGACGACGCCTACCGGCGCCGGCTCTACCGGCTCGCCGACCGCCGCCGCGGCGCGGGACCGGGCGGCCCCGTCACGCCGGGGACGGTCTTCCTCCAGCTGGACGGCGTCGGTCACGACGTCCTGGAGGCGGCGGTGAAGAAGGGCCTCATGCCCACCGTCGCCCAGTGGCTGGACGGCACCCACCGGCTCACCCCGTGGCGCACCGACTGGTCCAGCCAGACCGGCGCCAGCCAGCTCGGCATCCTGCACGGCAGCAACGAGGACGTGCCGGCCTTCCGCTGGTACGAGAAGGACAGCCAGGAGGTGATGGTCTGCAACCGCCCCACCAGCGCCGCCGAGCTCCAGCGCCGGGCGGTGGCCCGTACCGGTGACGGCGGGCTGCTCAGCGCCGACGGCGCCAGCCGCGGCAACCTCTTCAGCGGCGGCGCCGACGAGCAGGCTCTCGTGCTGTCCATCGCCACCCGCCGGCGCAGCCGCGAGACCCGCTCCCGGTCGGGCTACTTCGCATACTTCTCCGACCCGGCCAACGCCGTCCGCACGGCCCTGTCGTTCTTCGCCGAGGTCGGCCGGGAGATCGCGCAGTCGACCAGGAGCCGTGCCCGCCGGGCCCGTCCCCGCGTCAAGCGCGGCGGTCTCTACCCGTTCATCCGCGCCTTCGCGACCGTCGTCGAACGGGACGTGGTCGTCGCCGCGGTGATGGGCGACATGCTCGCCGGCCGCACCGCCGTCTACGCCGACCTCGTCGCCTACGACGAGGTCGCCCACCACTCCGGACCGCACAGCCGCGACGCCGAGAAGGTCCTCGAACGCCTCGACCGTTCCCTCGCGTTGATCGAGAACGTCGCCGAGCACGCCCCGCGCCCGTACCGGATCGTCGTCCTGTCCGACCACGGCCAGAGCCCCGGCGAGACCTTCCGCACCCGCTACGGCCTCTCCCTCGGCGACCTGGTGCGGGCGGGCTGCGGCCTGCCGGTGCCCCGCAAGGCACAGCGCACCCACAGCGGCGCCGAGGCCCGCGCGGCCGTGCGGGCCGCGCTGCGCATCCGCGTCGAGGAGCGCGACGAGCAGCGCCGGCCCTCGCACCGCCGCTCGGAGCCGCTCGTGCTGGCCTCCGGCAACCTCGGCCTGGTCTCCTTCCCGGACGTGCCCCACCGGATGACCAAGGAGGAGATCGACGCCCGTCACCCCGCCCTGCTGACCACGCTCGCCAACCACCCCGGCATCGGCTTCCTCCTCGTCCGCAGTCAGGAGCACGGGGGAGTGGTGCTGGGCCCGTTCGGTACGGAGATCCCGGTCGACCGACTCGACGAGGAACCGGGCCCGTTGGCCGCCTTCGGGCCCGGCGCCGCCGACGTCGTACGCCGCACGCACGGCTTCGCGCACACCGCCGACATCATGGTCAACTCCTGGTACGACCCGATCGACGGCGAAGTCCTCGCCTTCGAGGAGCAGATCGGCTCGCACGGCGGGCTCGGCGGCGCCCAGGGCCGGCCGTTCCTGCTGTCGCCCGTCGTCCTGTCCGCGCCCGTGGCGGACACCGAGGAACTCGTCGGCGCCGAGCAGGTCCACCGCGTCCTGAGCCGGTGGCTGCGTGAATCCGACGGCCCCCAGGTGCCTTTGACGACCCGTCAGGACGAGGAGCGGCGCGCGGCCTAGTCCTCGGCGTCCGCCGCTCCTCCATACCCCCATGAACGGAGGAGCGGCTCACACGGAGGACCGCGCACACCGTGTCACCGCGGCACGGCTTTGCCCAGGGCACATTCCGGTCACTGCCGCGCACCCCGCATGTGCCGGCCCGTCCCACCCGTGAGCGGCTCCGGTGGTACGCCCCACGCGCCGCGGGCCCGGAAAATCGTGTGCGTCCCGTGGCGGCGGCACACACACTGTTCGCATCGGACCCCGCGCACCAGCGCGCCCTTCTCGAACATTCCCTGGAGCCACTGCGTGCAGGCTGCCGTCACCGTCACTCCCGCCCGGATCCCGGAGTTGCTGCTCGGTCTCGCGACCGTGCGGCCGGTCTTCATCTGGGGCGCCCCCGGCATCGGAAAGTCCTCCCTGGTACGGGAGTTCGCCGAGTCCCTGGGACTGGAGTGCGTGAGTCTGCTGGGCACCCAGCTCGCTCCCGAGGACCTGATCGGCGTGCCGCAGATCCGTGACGGACGCTCGGTGTTCTGCCCGCCGGAGGCGATCGCCCGCGACGAGCCGTACTGCCTGTTCCTGGACGAGCTCAACGCGGCGAGCCCGGATGTGCAGAAGGCGTTCTACTCGCTGATCCTGGACCGCCGTATCGGCAGCTACGACCTCCCGGCCGGCTCGATCGTGATCGGCGCCGGCAACCGGGCCACCGACAACGCCCTCGCCCGCCCCATCGCCTCCGCGCTGGTCAACCGGCTCGCCCATGTCCATCTGGAGGCCTCCGCGAAGGACTGGCTCGTGTGGGCCGCGGGCAACGGCATCCACCCCTGGGTCCTGGACCACCTCATCGACCGGCCCGACCACCTGTGGTCCAAGCCGCCCAAGACCGAGGAGCCGTTCTCCACGCCCCGCTCCTGGCACATGCTCTCCGACGCCCTGCACTCCTTCGGCCACGGCCTCGACGAGGAGACGCTGAAGGTGATCGCGCACGGCACGCTGACCCCCGCGCACGCCGTCGCGTTCTGCGGCTACGTCAAGATCGTGCGCGGCCAGTACGGCATCGAGGCGATCATCAAGGGCGACGCCCGCTGGCCGCACCGCATGGCGGACCGCGACCTCCTGTACTACCTCGCCGAGTCCTTCCGCGGCCGTCTGGTCAAGGAGCTGCCCGCCAGCAAGGAGCACCTCTCCGCGTCCGCCCAGCAGACGGCGTACCGCGCCAAGTCGCTGCTCGTGCAGCTCGCCGAGATCTCGGTGGAGGTCGCGCAGAGCGTCATCGCCCCGGACACCGACGGCAACCCGCTGCTGCCCGCCTGGTTCCTGGTCGAGGCCGCCCGTGACATGCCGCGGCTGGTGGAGGCGCGGCAGTGAGCCCTGCGAAGGGGGCGTGGCGGTGAGCCGTACGCGCGCCGCGAAGCCGCCGAAGAAGGACCTCGCGGCCGAGGCCTTCGCCGAGGGAATGCGGCTGGTGCGGGCCAACCGGGCCCTCGCCGCGATCGGGTTCAGCACCTGCCGCAAGCAGGACTGCCCGCACTCGCCCGCCTCCGGGCTGGTCCGCGTCGACTCCGACGGCACCCTGCACGTCCACCCCACCCGGCGCGCCGACCCCGTCGACTGGGCCTGGGCCATCGCCCACGCCGTCATCCACCTCGGCTTCGGCCACGTCCCGGCGAAGGAGGGCCGCCGCACCCAGCCCGACCGGTTGGAGCGGGCCGCCCGCTGCGTCGTCGTCAACCGCTTCCTGCTCGGCTTCCCCATCGGCCGCACCCCCGAGGACCTGCCGCCGTCCTACCCCGACGGCGACGAGGAACAGCTCGCCGCACGCTGGCGCCGCGACGGCGTCCCGCCCGTGTACGAGCACTGCGGCACGGCGGGCCGTGAACCGGACCAACTGCTCGTGCCCTGGGACGTGTGGACGGGCGGCGCCCCGAAGGATTGGCAGCTGGACTTCGCGCACGCCCTCACCCGTACCGTCGCCACCGCCATGGACGTGGCGGGCGGCCGCCGTGCGTCGATGCGCGGCGGCTCCACCCGACTCCAGCCGTGGGAGCGGGCGTTGAGCTGGTTCGTCTCCTCCTACCCGCTGCTCGGCGGCATCGCGGCCGGTATCACCCTGGTCGCCGACGCCGAACTGGCCCGCGCCCACGACATCTCCGTCGCCGCGGTCAACGCCGAACTCGCCGAGATCTACATCAACCCGCTGCGCGAACTCGACGACGAGGAATGGCGGTTCGTCCTCGCCCACGAGATGCTGCACGCCGCCCTGCGCCACGGCGACCGCTGCGGCACCCGCGACCCGTACCTGTTCAACGTGGCCTGCGACTACGTCATCAACGGCTGGCTGGCCGACATGCAGGTCGGCACGATGCCCGACGGGCTGCTCCACGACCCCGGGCTGAAGGACCTGTCCGCGGAGGAGGTCTACGACCGTATCGCCGGCGACATGCGCCGGATGCGCCGCCTGGGCACCCTGCGCGGCAAGGGCCTCGGCGACGTCCTCGGCGGCCCGCTCGGCTCGCCCCGGGACTACGTCGACCTCGACGAGTTCTACCGCCGCGGCCTCGGCATGGGCCTGGACCTGCACCAGGAGCAGTCACGCGGGTTCCTGCCCGGCGGTCTGGTCGAGGAGATCCGCGCACTCAGCCACCCACCACTGCCTTGGGACGCCCAACTCGCGCGCTGGTTCGACGAGTTCGTGCCCCGCCCTGAACCCCTGCGGACGTACGCGCGCCCCTCCCGCCGCCAGTCGTCCACCCCCGACATCCCGCGCGCGGGCCGGTACTTCCCGCCCGAGGAGATCGCCCGCTGCACCTTCGGCGTCGTCCTGGACACCTCCGGGTCCATGGACCGGACCCTGCTCGGCAAGGCGCTCGGCGCGATCGCCTCGTACGCCGAGGCCCGGGACGTACCGGCGGCGCGCGTCGTGTTCTGCGACGCGGCCCCCCACGACGCCGGTTATCTGCCGGTCACCGAGATCGCGGGCCGGGTCCGGGTGCGCGGTCGCGGCGGTACGGTCCTGCAGCCCGGGATCGACCTGCTGCACCGGGCCGACGACTTCCCGCCCGGCGCGCCCGTGTTGGTGATCACGGACGGCTGGTGCGATGTGCTGAGGGTGCGGCGCGAACACGCGTATCTGATCCCGGAGGGCGCGCGGCTGCCGTTCAGCCCGCGCGGGCCGGTCTTCAGGGTGAGCCGCGCCCGAGTGTGATCGGATGGGGTGCATCACCCGGAACCGGGACCACACGAAAGGACTGACCGTGGCTACCACGCGCTCCGCACACACCGTCTGGGAAGGCAACCTGCTCGAGGGCAACGGAGTCGTCACCTTCGACTCCTCCGGCGCCATCGCCGAGCAGCCGGTGACGTGGGCTGCCCGCACGCAGGAGGCCAACGGCAAGACCAGCCCCGAGGAGCTGATCGCGGCCGCCCACTCCAGCTGCTTCTCGATGGCGTTCTCGCACGCCCTCGCGGGGGCCGGCACCCCGCCCACCAAGCTCCTCACCTCCGCCGACGTCACCTTCCAGCCGGGCGAGGGCATCACCGGCATCCACCTCACCGTCGAGGGCACCGTGCCGGGCCTCGACGAGGACGGCTTCGTCGCCGCGGCGGAGCAGGCCAAGGTGAACTGCCCCGTCAGCCAGGCCCTCAAGGCCGTACCGATCACCCTGTCGGCGAAGCTCGCCTGACACCCGTACGTCCCGCACTGCCGCGTCCCCCTCGTGAGGGGCGCGGCAGCGCGCATTTCCGGGTACCCGGCATGGGTACGCGGCATTGACAACAGCGCACTCAAGTTTTGTGCTGGAGTCCGGGAAGTGCCCTGGCGGAAGGGGACAGCGATGGGACGCGCGGTCGGGATCGATCTGGGGACCACGAACTCCGTGGTGGCAGTCCTGGAGGGCGGCGACCCCACAGTCGTCGCCAATGCGGAGGGGGCCAGGACCACACCGTCGGTCGTGGCCTTCGCCAAGAACGGCGAGGTGCTGGTCGGGGAGGTCGCCAAACGGCAGGCGGTGACGAACGTCGAGCGGACGGCCCGTTCGGTGAAGCGGTACATGGGCGACGGGAGCTGGCGCTTCCCGGACCAGGGGGACATCGACGGCACCCGCTACCGGGCGCAGGAGCTCTCCGCGCGGGTGCTGCAGAAGCTGAAGCGGGACGCCGAGTCCTATCTCGGCGAGGACGTCACCGACGCGGTGATCACCGTCCCGGCGTACTTCGACGACACGCAGCGCCAGGCCACCAAGGAGGCCGGGGAGATCGCGGGCCTGAACGTGCTGCGGATCATCAACGAGCCGACGGCCGCCGCGCTCGCCTACGGCCTGGACCGGGGCGAGGAGCAGACCGTCCTCGTCTTCGACCTCGGCGGCGGCACCTTCGACGTCTCCCTGCTGGAGATCGGCGACGGCGTCATCGAGGTCAAGGCCACCAACGGCGACACCCATCTCGGCGGCGACGACTGGGACCAGCGGGTCGTGGAGCACCTGGTGAAGAAGTTCCAGGGGCAGTACGGCGTCGACCTCGGCAAGGACAAGATGGCGCTGCAACGGCTGCGCGAGGGAGCTGAGAAGGCCAAGATCGAGCTGTCGAGCTCGTCGGAGACGACGATCAACCTCCCCTACATCACCGCCTCCGCCGAAGGCCCCCTGCACCTCGACGAGAAGATGACGCGCGCCCAGTTCCAGGAGCTGACCGCCGACCTGCTCGACCGCTGCACGACCCCCTTCCACCAGGCCGTCAAGGACGCCGGCATCAAGCTCGCCGCGGTCGACCACGTCATCCTCGTCGGCGGCTCGACCCGGATGCCCGCCGTCACCGACCTCGTCAAGGAACTCACCGGCAAGGACCCGCACAAGGGCGTCAACCCGGACGAGGTCGTCGCCGTCGGCGCGGCCCTCCAGGCGGGCGTCATCCGCGGCGACGTGAAGGACGTCCTGCTGCTCGACGTCACCCCGCTGTCCCTGGGCATCGAGACCAAGGGCGGCATCATGACCAAGCTCATCGAGCGCAACACCACGATCCCCACCCGGCGTTCGGAGATCTTCACGACGGCGACCGACAACCAGCCCTCGGTGGGCATCCAGGTGTACCAGGGCGAGCGGGAGATCGCCGCGTACAACAAGAAGCTGGGCGTCTTCGACCTGACCGGGCTGCCGCCCGCGCCGCGTGGCGTCCCGCAGGTCGAGGTGGCGTTCGACATCGACGCCAACGGGATCATGCACGTCTCCGCCAAGGACCTGGCGACCGGCCGGGAACAGAAGATGACGGTCACCGGCGGCTCGGCCCTGCCCAAGGACGACATCGACCGCATGATGCGGGACGCGGAGCAGTACGCCGAGGAGGACCGCAACCGCCGGGAGGCGGCCGAGACCCGCAACCAGGCCGAGCAACTCGTCTACCAGACCGAGAAGTTCATCCGTGACAACGACGAACGCGTCCCCGCCGACACCAAGTCCGAGGTGGAGTCGGCGATCTCGGAGCTGAAGACGCTCCTGGAGCAGAACCCCGACACGAACGCGCTGCGCACCGGCGTCGAGAAACTCGCCACCGTCAGCCAGAAGATGGGCCAGGCGATGTACGCCCAGGCCCCGTCGGAACCCACCGACCAGCAGCCCGCGTCTCCCGAGGAGGAAGGCGTCGTGGACGCGGAGATCGTCGACGACGACAAGGACCCCAAGGGCGGGGCGGCCTGAGAGGCCGGCCGCAGCGGGCTTCACGGAGGGACACAAGCATGGGTGACCACAGGACACGACGCGCACGGTTAGCGGCTCTGGCGGCCGGTTCGCTGCTGGCGGGGGCCGCGGCCGTGGGTGTGGCCGGGGGCGGGGACACGCCGGACAACTGGGAGTGGTCCGTGGACGCGGCCCCGGTCGGCCACCACGAGAACAGCACGGACGGACACGTCGACGGCGGCGCCGCCCCGGCCGGCCACATCGAGGGCGGCTGACGGACTACGCGCCCGTCTTCTCCCGACCCGCCGTTCCGGCCGCGGCCCCAACTCCTCGGGGTCGCGGCCGCGGCACACGACATACGGGCGGAACAGGTACGGCACCGGTCTGAATATGTGCACCGGTCGGCTGTACGGCACGAACGTGATCAGCGCCGTCCCGATGCCCGCGCGGGTCGGACGAGGGCGTGCCGGGCCGGAAGCGCCTGCCGGCCCGCAGTGGCGCCGCACCCGGCTCCGAGGGCGGGGCCCGGGTGTCGGTCACCTGCGCACCCTTGCCGGCCCGTGCCCCTCGAAGCCAGGGCCGGGCAGGGGAGCGCGCCCGTCGGCGGCACCCCTGGGGTCAGGTCACGGCTTGCGGGCGACCCCCGCGTAGACCGGGACGATGCCCTCCGCCTGGGCGGCGACGTCCTCGGGGGCCGGGCGCCAGCCGGAGACCGGGATCACGCCGGGGCCGAGCAGTTCCAGACCGTCGAAGAACCGCGAGAACTCGGCCAGCGACCGCGGGTAGAACGGTGTGCCGCCGGCCCGGAAGTGCTCCGCGGCCCTGGCGATCGCCTCCGGGCTGAGGTCGGGGGTGACCTGGGACAGGATCACGAAGCTGCCGGGCGCGAGTTCGGCGACGTACCGCGCGAGCAGGCCGTACACGTCGTCGCCGTCGGGTTCGTCGTCCAGATAGTGGGTGAGCGCCACCAGGGACAGCGCGACGGGCCGCGCGAAGTCCAGGGTCTGCGCGGCCAGCCGCAGGATGGTGCCGGGGTCCCGGACGTCGGCGTGCACATAGTTCGTGGCGCCCTTGGGGGTGCTGTGCAGCAGCGCCTGGGCGTGCCGGAGCACGATCGGGTCGTTGTCGGCGTACACGACCCTCGACTCCGGGGCGACCTCCTGGGCCACCTGGTGGAGGTTCGGCTCGGTGGGGATGCCGGTGCCGATGTCCAGGAACTGGCGGATCCCGGCCTCGGCGGCCGTCCGCACCGCCCGGTGCATGAACCGGCGGTTGGCGCGCGCCCCGCGCACCGCGGTGTCGTCCGTGGCGAGGATCCTGCGGGCCAGCGCCTCGTCCACCGGGTAGTTGTCCTTGCCGCCCAACCACCAGTCGTACACCCGCGCCGGGTGCGGCCGGCTGGTGTCGACGGTGGTGGGCGCGGCTTCGGATCCGGATCCGGTCATGCGGTGTCTTCTCCTCGGTGCGCGGTGCCTGACGGGGTCTGCTCGCAAGTCGTCGGGGATGACGGGAAGGTTGCCGTGCGCGGCCCGAGTGGTGCGTGGCTCAATACGTCGCGCGGCGCTCCCGCAGGATCTTCTTGGTGCGCTCGGCCGACGCGGCGCGCGCCGTCATGTGGTCCAGGACCTCCAGATGCGCGGAGACCTCCGCGCGCGAGTCCAGGTACAGGGCGCCGGTCAGATACTCGGTGAACGCCATGTCGGGCAGTTCCGGCTCGGCGAAACGGAACAGCGAGAAGGGCGCGTACGTCCCCGGGTGCGGACCCGCGGCGAACTCCGCGATCTGCAGGGTGACCCGGTCGCGCTCGGCGAACTCCAGGAGCCTGTCGAGCTGTTCCCGCATGATCTCGCCGCCCCGTCCGACCGGCCGGCACAGCACCGTCTCGTCCATGATCACCCACAGGTGGGGCGGATCGGGCTTCTCCAGAAGCTGCTGCCGGGTCATCCGCAGGGACACGTGCCGCTCGATGGTGTCGGAGCCCTGCTGCGCGATCGTGCCCGCCTCCATGACGGCGCGGGCGTACGCCTCGGTCTGCAACAGGCCGGGCACGAAGTGCGGTTCGTAGGAGCGGATGATGCGGGCGGCACCCTCCAGGCTCACGTACAGGCTGAACCAGTCCGGCAGCACATCGTGGAACCGCTGCCACCAGCCCGGCTGGTTCGCCTCCTCGGCCAGCGCGACGAAGGCGTCCGTCTCCTCCTCCGCGACGCCGTACGTGGACAGCAGCAGCTGCACGTAGGGGATCTTCAGCGCGACCTCGGCCATCTCCATGCGCCGTACGGTCGCGGGAGCCACACGGAGGACTTTCGCGGCCTCCTCGCGCTTGAGCCCGGCCGCCTCCCGCAACTCCTGGAGCCGTCTGCCGAGCACCACCTGACCCACGGTGGGCGCAGGCCGCCGCTCACTCACGCCACGCCTCCCCTACGCGCCGAAGTCTGCAGGGCAGTGTGCCACGTTCCGCTTCCGGTCTCACAGGGGCGGGGGTGAGGCGCTCACCACGTGTGGCATTACTTCGGGGGTAATCGACCGGCCGGGCCCGGGGCGGGATCGTGGTGACACCGGGTTCCGGGCCGGCGCACTCCGGTCCGGAACCCGGGTACCGCCCTTTCTCCCCGCCTCAACTTGACCCCGTCGGAGGGTGATTCGCCATGTCCGCCACCCAGCTGTCCGCTCTTGTCCGCACCGGCGACCCGCACACCGCGCTGCGGCGCTTCCTCGCCCTCGACGCGGTCGTCACCGGCGCGAACGCCCTCGCCTACCTGGCCCTCTCCGGGCCGCTGGGCGTCCTGTTCGGGGTCGACTCCACGCTGCTGCTCGCACTCGGGACGTTCCTCGCGGTGTACGCCGCGGCCGTCGGCCTGCTGGCCAACCGGGCCCGCCCGGCCGCGCTGCCGGTCCGGGCCGTCGTCGAGATCAACCTCGCCTGGACCGCGGTGAGTTGCGTCGCCCTGGTCCTGTGGCTCGCCCCTTCGACGGCGGGCGCCGTGTGGACCGTCGTGCAGGCCCTGACCGTCGCCGGGTTCGCCGTCCTCCAGTACATGGCCCTGAAGGCCCGTCAGGACATCAGCGACTGAAGGTACTTGACCGTCGCCGGGTCGGCCGGGAGGAACGTCTCGATGGCCAGCTCGGCGACGGTCACGTCCATGGGGGTGTTGAAGGTGGAGATGGAGGAGATGAACGACAGCACCCGGCCCTCGTGCTCGATCAGCATCGGCAGCGCGAAGTACGGTGCGTCTTCCAGCGGTTCACCGGAACCGGCGTCCGGCACGGGATACGCCGCCACCTCCTCATACAGCTCCCGCAGCGGCTTTGAGCGGTGCAGCGCGATCTGCCGCTCCATCTGCGCGAGCAGATGCCCGCGCCACTCGCCGAGGTTGCGGATCCGGGGGGCCATGCCCTCGGGGTGCAGCGTCAGCCGCATCGCGTTCAGCGGGGGTTCGAGCAGCGACTCCGGGATGCCGTCGAGCAGCATGAGGATGCCCCGGTTGGCCGCGAGCACGTTGTACATCGCGTCCAGCACCAGTGCCGGATACGGCTCGTAGCCCTGGATCAGCCGCTCCATGCCCGCCCGCACGGAGTCCAGCGCCGGGTCGTCCAGCGGGGTCTGCGAGTAGTGCGGGGCGTAACCCGCCGCCAGCAGCAGCGCGTTGCGCTCCCGTACGGGGACGTCCAGATGCTCGGCCAGCCGCAGCACCATCTCCTCGCTCGGCCGGGAGCGGCCCGTCTCGATGAAGCTGATGTGCCGGGCGGAGGAGTCGGCCCGCAGCGCCAGTTCCAGCTGACTGACCCGGCGCTGTTCGCGCCAGGCCCGCAGCAGGGGGCCGACGCCCTTGTCGGCGGCAGTGGTGGTCATACGAGGACCGTAGACGACGAAGGGGCACACCGGGCAAGAGAACCCGGCTGACCAGGGCTTCGGCGGGCTCCGTGTGGCACGCTGAAGGAGAACCCGCAGTCCAGGAAGGAGCAGCGTCATGCCCCTCGAACCGCTGTCGCAGAAGGACGTCGAAGATCGGCTCGCGGAACTGCCGGGCTGGTCGCTCGACGGTGACCGCCTCGCCCGTTCCTACCGTCTGTCCTCGCACTTCGCGGCCACGGCGATGGTCGTCCACATCGCCCGGGTCCAGGAGGAGCTCGACCACCACTCCGATCTCACGCTCGGCTACAACACGGTGTCCCTGACCGTGAACACGCACAGCGTGGGCGGCGCGGTGACCGAGAAGGACTTCGAACTCGCGCACAGGGTGGAGGCGCTCGCCCCCGGCCACGGAGCCCGGTGAGGTGCTGGACTACGACAAGGAGGCCGACGCCTACGACATCACCCGCGGCGGCGAACCTCGCGCCGCCGCGGCCGCCGACGCCGTCCTGGGCCTGGTCCCCGAGGGCGCCCGCCGCCTGCTGGACGTGGCCTGCGGCACCGGGATCGTCACCCGGCGGCTCGCGAGCGCACGGCCCGCGCTGCGGGTGGCGGGCGCCGATCTGACGTACGGCATGGCACGGATGGCCGCGGCCCGCCTGCCGGGGTCGGTCGTCCTCGCGGACGGCCGCCGACTGCCCTTCCCCGACGGGGCGTTCGACGCGGTGACCAGTGTGTGGCTGCTGCATCTCGTCGACGACGCGGAGGACGTGCGCAGCGTCGTCGCGGAGTGCGCCCGGGTGCTGCGGCCCGGCGGGGTGTACGTCACCACCGTCGACAAGGCGGCCGCGCACGACGTGGGCAGCGACATCGACGCCGTCCTCGCCCCGCGCCCCCGCCGGCCCGCCCCGGACGCCGAGCCCCGCGTCGAGGGGTACGCCGCCGCGCAGGGCCTGGTGGACGCCGGGCGGGCCCGGTTTCCGGGCCGGGGGCAGGGCCGCAGCCCTCGCCGTACGGCGGCCGACCTGCGGCGCGGCTGGTTCACCCTGCTGCCGCCGGGCGACCCGCGCACCGACGCGTTCGCCGCCCGCCTGGAAGCCCTGCCGGACCAGGACCGGCCGCGCCCCGACCCGGTGTTCGCGCTGCGGGCCTTCAGGAAGCCCGGGTGAACTCCATGACCCAGTTGGTCAGCCAGGTGTCCCCGCCGTCGAGCGAGAAGGCCTGCTCCCAGCGGGCCCCGGTGGCAGAGACATCGGACCAGACGAACCGCACCCGCACGTCCTTCCCGTCGTGCGTGTCGTCGCCGTAGAACTCGCCGCGGTCGCCGTCGAACCGGCCGAAGACCGGCGGGAAGAGAGTGCCGCTGCGACTGGAGGCCCAGTTCAGCGACCACAGCTCGCTCTCCCGGTCGAACAGCCGCAGGGTCGCGCCCTTCGCGGCGAGATGCGGCATGTCGATCTCGTCGACGTTGGCGGCGCCGTCGAACAGCGGCCAGCAGCGGCTGGTAGCCCGGAACTCCTCCCAGGCGCTGTCCGGGTCGAGGAAGTCGGTGCGGCGGCGGTTGCGGACCTGCCACTCGCCGTGGAGGAAGTCGAAGTCGTGCGGGCTGCTCATGCGCGGTCCCCCGTGGTTCCCTCGGGCAGGGAGTCGGTCAAGTAGGCGGCCAGGTCCGGGACTTCGGGGGCCAGCAGATGCCGCACCCACGCGTCCCGTTCGTGCAGGATCGGCGGGAGCTCCCAGACACAGCCGATCCACGGCAGGTCGGGTCTGATGAAGTGGGTGGGGTCGCGGTCGGGGCAGCCGAGCACGGGCTGGCCCGCGGAGGCGCCGCGGAAGTGCAGGACGTTGTCCCACACCCAGCTGTAGGCGTTGAGGTAGGCGCCGTCGTCGCCGCCCCGGTGCAGGACGACGAAGGTCGCGGGCGGGGTGCCGTCCGGCTCCGGCAGCAGCTCCGGGAGGATCTCGTACGCCGCCTTCTCCACGTCGGGCGCGATGCCCGCCGGGTCGGCGGTGACGTGGTAGCGCTTGATGTGCCGGCCGCCCACCTCGATGGGTGGGGGGACGGTGAGGAGTTTCTCGGTGAAGCTCATGCCGGGACGTTAGGACCGCTTCACTGACATCCTCTGTCAGTGAAGTCTGGGATTCTGTGGTGGTGAGGTCCAGTCGGCTCGTCTCGATCCTGCTCCTGCTCCAGACCCGGGGGCGGATGACCGCCGCCCAGCTCGCGCAGGAGCTGGAGGTGTCGGTGCGCACGGTCTACCGGGACGTGGAGGCGCTGAGCGCGGCCGGGGTCCCGCTGTACGCCGACGCGGGGCATGCCGGCGGCTACCGGTTGCTCGACGGCTACCGCACCCGTCTGACCGGGCTCACCGCCGACGAGGCCGAGGCGCTGTTCCTCGCGGGTGTGCCCGGTCCGGCCGCCGAGCTCGGTCTGGGCTCGGTGCTGGCGGCGGCGCAGCTGAAGGTGCGGGCGGCGCTGCCGGTGGAGCTGCGGGCGCACGCCGACCGGATCAGCGGGCGCTTCCATCTGGACGCACCCGGCTGGTACGCGGAGGCGGAGGAGACGCCGTATCTGCCGGCGGTCGCCGACGCGGTGTGGAACAACCGTGTACTGAATATCGTATACCGTCGGTGGCGTGCGCCGACCGATGTGGAGCGCCGGCTGGAGCCGTACGGGCTGGTGCTGAAGGCGGGGCGCTGGTACGTCGTCGCCGGTCCGGGGCCGCGCACCTTCCGGGTCGACCAGATCCTTCAACTCACTGTGGCCGAGGGAGAGTTCACGCGCCCCGGCGACTTCGACCTGGCCGCGTACTGGGCGGCCTACCAGCGGGACTTCCACGAGCGGCTGTACCGGGGCGAGGCGGTGGTGCGGCTGGCGCCGGGCGTGACGCTCGCCAGGGCGGCCGACGTCCGTACCGACGAGGACGGGGGGACCGTGGCCACGGTCCCCATCGAGTCCGTCGACCACGCCCTCGGGGAGTTCCTGCGCATGGGCACGGACATCGAGGTGCTCCAGCCGCCCGAGCTGCGTGAGCGGCTCGCCCGCACGGCGGCGGAACTGGCCGAAATGTACGGCAACCCCAGCGCGCGCGGCGGCCACTGAGGAACGGAACCCGCACGTCCTCACGGACTCCGTCCGTCCTCCCAGGAGGTACGTCTCGTGCAGCACCCGCACCCGCAGCCGCCCCCGCGCCGCAGACGAAGGGCCGTTCTGTCCGCGCTGACCGCCGCCACGGCGCTCGTCGCCGCCGGTCTCACCCAGCTCGCCACCGGCACGGCCGAGGCCGCGACCGCCCGGCAGGTGGAGGCACTCGACCGCGGCGTCGTCAGCGTCCACACCGACGCCGGCAACCTGGTCAGCTGGCGCTGGCTCGGCACCGACCCGAACGACGTGTCGTTCAACGTCTACCGGGCCGGCACGAAGGTCAACTCCACGCCCATTACGGGCTCCACCAACTACTTCCACTCCGGCGCCCCCTCCCAGGCCGACTACACGGTGCGCGCGATCGTCGGCGGTGTGGAGCAGGCCGACTCGGTGCACGCGATCCAGTTCCGCACCGGCTACAAGGACGTACCGATCAGCCCGCCCGCGGGCGGCACCACCCCCGACGGAGTCGCCTACACCTACGAGGCCAACGACGCCTCCGTCGCCGATCTCGACGGTGACGGGGCGCTGGACTTCGTGCTCAAGTGGCAGCCCACCAACGCCAAGGACAACTCCCAGTCCGGCTACACCGGCAACACGATCCTCGACGGCGTCAAGCTCGACGGCACCCGGCTGTGGCGCATCGACCTGGGCCGCAACATCCGTTCCGGCGCGCACTACACACAGTTCCAGGTGTACGACTACGACGGCGACCGCAAGGCCGAGGTCGCCGTGAAGACCGCGGACGGAACGGTCGACGGGACGGGCGCGGTGATCGGCAGCTCGTCGGCGGACTACCGCAACTCCAGCGGGTACGTCCTGTCCGGACCCGAGTACCTGACCATGTTCAACGGCCAGACCGGCAAGGCGATGCAGAGCGTCGACTACGTGCCGGCCCGCGGCACGGTGAGCTCCTGGGGAGACGCGTACGGCAACCGCGTCGACCGCTTCCTGGCGGGCACGGCGTATCTGGACGGCGCCCGGCCCTCGCTGATCATGGCGCGGGGCTACTACACCCGTTCGGTGCTCGCGGCCTGGGACTGGCGCAACGGAACCTTCACCCGCCGCTGGACCTTCGACACCAGTTCCTCCACCAACTCCGGCAAGGGGTACGACGGTCAGGGCTCGCACAGCCTGTCCGTCGGGGACGTCGACAACGACGGCAAGGACGAGATCGTGTACGGCGCGATGGCCGTCGACGACAACGGCAACGGCCTGTGGACGACGAAGACGGGCCACGGCGACGCGCAGCATCTGGGCGACCTGGACCCGTCTACGTCCGGCCTGGAGTACTTCAAAGTCTCGGAGTCGTCCTCCCAGCCCGCCGAGCTCTACATCAACCCCGCGACCGGAGCGGTCCGTTGGAAGCTGGCCGCCTGCTGCGACAACGGCCGTGGCGTCGCGGGTGACATCTACGCCGGCAACGACGGCGCCGAGGTCTGGTCCGCCTCCGACTCGAACATCCGCGACGAGGGCGGCGCGACGAAGGGCCGCGAACCGTCGTCGGTCAACTTCCTCTCCTGGTGGGACGGCGACACCACCCGCGAACTCCTCGACGGCACCCACATCGACAAGTACGGCACCTCCTCCGACACCCGCCTGCTGACCGGCGCGAGCGTCCACTCCAACAACAGCACCAAGGCCACCCCGTCCCTGTCCGGCGACCTCTTCGGCGACTGGCGCGAGGAGGTCGTCTGGCCGACCTCCGACAACACGGCCCTGCGGATCTACTCCACGCCGTACGAGACCACCACGAAGATCACGACCCTGCTGCACGACACCATGTACCGCACCGGCCTGGCCTGGCAGAACACCGCCTACAACCAGCCCCCGCACCCGAGCTTCTTCGTCGGCAACGGCATGCCCACCGCGCCGCGGCCGACGGTCTACACCCCCTGACCTGACCTGACCTGACCGACACACAAAGAGGCCCCGTCCGGGAGCGGACGGGGCCTCCTCGTGCGCGGTCCGCTCAGAGGACCGTGCAGGACTGGTCACCCAGCTTGAACGCCGTCGGTTTCGTGTTCGTCCCCGACCAGCTCCCCGTGAAGCCGAAGCTCACGGAGGAGCCCGCCGCCACGTTCGCGTTCCAGGTGACGTTCTTCGCCGTCACCGCCGAACCCGACTGGGTGTACTCGGCGTTCCACAGCTGGCCGACGGTCTGGCCGCCCGGGAAGGTCCAGCCGAGTGACCAGCCGCTCCAGGCGCTGGAGCCGGTGTTGCTGAGCTGGACGTCCGCCTGGAAACCGCCCGACCACTGGCTCGTGATCTTGTACGTCACCGCGCAGGCACCCGTGGGCGTCGGCGTGGGGTCGGTGCCGCCACCGCCACCGCCCGCGTCGGAGGAGTCGCCGTAGATGACGCCACGGCCGTTCGTCGACACATAGACCCGGCCGTACACCCGCGGGTCACCGGTGATCGCCGCGCCCGTCCAACCCCACTGGTGGGCATCGTCGTTGATACGCGTCCAGGTCGAACCCTGGTTCGTGGAACGGAAGATGCCGCGCACACCGCCGATCTTCGCGCTGGTGTAGAGGGTCTGGTACGACGCTCCCGTCGCCGCCTTGCCGAAGCCGACGGCGTCGGCCTGCTCGACATTGGACAGCTTGGTGAAGGACGTACCGCCGTTCGTCGAGTGCCACAGCCCGTACGCGCCGTCCGTCGCGCCGCCCGCCAGCCACACATCGCCCTTGGTGCCGGGCAGCGCCTTGAAGCGGACGCTGTCGCCGCTCGGGAGCCCGGTGGCCGCCGAGGCCGTGAAAGTCGCGCCCCCGTCCGAACTGACGTAGAACTTGCCGGACTTGAAGCCGTAGAAGGTCTTCGCGTCGACCCGGTCGGACTCGACGATCGCCCCGGCCGGGATGCCGCTCGACGCCGCCCAGGACGAGCCGAAGCCCGTCGCGTACTGCACCCCGGTGCCCTCCGGACTCCACACGAAGCGGCTGCCGTCCGAGGCCGCCGCGACCGTGCCGCCACCGCTGACCCCCGAAGGGTCCGTCCCGCCGAACCAGTTGGCGCCGTTGTCCGTCGAGAACGCGATGTGCGGACCCGAGTCCAGGTTGCCGGTCCGGACCACCGTGTTCGGGTTCGTCTCGGCGAAGTCCAGGCTGGTCGTGGTGGTGAAGTTCGGCTGGGTGTACATCATCGCCGGCACCTTGGTGAGGTCCGTGTGCCGGAAACCGCCGATGTCCCCGAGGGCGCTGAAGAGCTGGGCGCCGCCGGAGGGGGGAGCGGCGAGGTCGTTGACCGCGGTCTCCTCCAGGCCCTGCACCATCGGCTTGATGGTGAACTGGCTGCCGGAGTCCCAGTTCGTCAGGTTCTCGGTGCCGTAGACCGTCGCGCCCGTCCCGTACATCATCCGGTCGGAGTCGAACGGATCGATCTCCAGCGCCTCCGTCATCCAGCCGAGCTTCGGCGACTGCTCGGGCGGTGACGGGTTGGCGCCCCAGCTCAGCCAGGGTGAGGAGGACACGTCCATCGTGTAGCGGTTGGAACGGCTGGGATACGACGTGTAGTCCCAGGCCTTCGTCCAGGTCGCGCCGCTGTCGGTGGAGCGGAAGATCTGGGTGTCCGGCCACCAGGAGCTGTACGCCGTGGCCATCACCGTGCCCGGATGCTGCCGGTCGACGCTCAGCCCGCTGAAGCCGTAGTACGTGTCGGCCTCGGCGACCGGGCTGATGTCCGTCCACGTACCGGTCGAGGTCGCGTACCGCAGCAGCCGGCCCTTGCCGCCGTCGTACGGACCGCCCTTGTCGCTGTATGCGATGTACAGATAGCCGTTGGCGGTATCCAGTACGCCCTTGTGCGCGAGGTACCCCGTCGGCTGCCCGGCCAGCCGCGACCAGCTCGCGCCCCCGTCCGTCGAGCGGTAGACCGCGTTGTCCTTGTCGGCCACCCCGACGTAGATCGTCTGTGTCGCGCTGCCCGAGGTGCCCGTGCGCTCGTCGAAGGTGACCCAGACGACGCCCTGGTTGTCACTGGCGTAGCCGGAGGTGTCGCTCGGATCCTGTACGTAATTGCCGACGTTCGGGAAGTTCGCGACCTGCGACCAGGTCACGCCGGAGTCCGTCGACCGCCACAGGCCCTTGCCGCTCGGCGCGCCCAGGTACAGCACGCTGTTCTTGTTCGGGTCGATCGCCAGCCGCTCGCCCATGCCGCGCCCCGGCATGTTGCCGCCCAGCTTGAACGGCAGATCGGTCTTCTGCCAGCTCGCGCCCCGGTTGGAGGAGCGCAGGATGGCCCCGTTCCCGGGGTCCCAGCTGTTGGTGTACGTGCCGACCGCCGCGTACACCCGGTCCGGGTTCACGGAGTCGGAGGCCAGGCTCGCCACGCCCGTGTGCCCCCAGTCGTCCCAGCCGACCGAGTCCAGCAGGGGCGTCCAGGTCTTGCTCGACTGCACCCAGCGGTAGGCGCCGCCGATGTCGGTGCGGGCGTAGGCCAGGTTCTTCTCGCTGCGGTTGAAGACGATGCCGGGGACGAATCCGCCGCCGTCGATCCGGGCGTTCTTCCAGGTGTAGGTGTCGGCGGCGAGGGCCGTTCTCGGACTGTCGGCGGCCAGTGCGGGCGGGGTGCCCGCGAGCAGGCCGGCCGCGAGCGCGAGCACGGCCGTGAGGATGCGTGTTCTTCGCACGGGGGTCCTTTCCGGGACGTGGGGGGAGGAGGGGAAAGTGCGAATGGCAAGCGCTTGCTACGGGGTTCGAGACGTGCCGGGCGACCCCCAGTGCGGGAGGGGGCCGCCCGGCCGGTCGGCCTCGCCGTCAGGTGACGAGACCACGTACGCGGAGCTCTGGAGCGGTTCCTCGGAAAGAACGGTGCCGGACCCGCGCCCCGAGAGGGGCGCGGGGAACTGCGCGACCAGCCACAACGGACCCGCAGTCAAAGGCTGCTCAACCCGCGGAGCGCTCGGCGGGGGCTATTCGAGAAGCTCCGCGTACGAACCCATGGCCAGGGCGATGTCCGCCTGGGCCCAGAACCGGTGGTACGTGAACGACGGCACCGCGCCGCCCGCGAGATACGCCTCGATCTTCGACCAGGCCGGATCGTCCTCGTAGAACGACCGGATCGAGTCGAAGGTCGACGACGAGTTGATCGCGTCGCCGTTCGGCATGGTGCCGGTCCAGCCGCTCGGGATGGAGACGCTGTCGTCGAACCGGTTGTAGTCGGCCCGGTTCTCCGGCACCGCGATGCCCAGGGCGTCCTGGTGGTTGTCCCACATGCCGTCCAGGAGTGCCTTGGCCGTCGTCGCGGCGGCCGTGTCACCGGAGCGGTCCGCGTAGTACGTCAGAGTCTTGGCGTACGCGGCGGCCACACCGACGTCGTTGGTGTAGTCGGCGACGGTGACGTGAAGTCCGCTGTTGGAACCGGGACTTGACGCGTTCCAGGTGTCGGGCTGGCCCGACCACTGGAGGGTCGACGGGATCTGGTAGGTGCCGTCGGGGTTGATGGTGGTGTGGTCCAGTGCCCAGTCCACCCACTTGTCGAGGACGGTCTTCGCGGCCGCGTTCCCCGTCTGCTGGTAGTACTCGGCCACCCGCTCCATCGACCACGCCTGGAAGCCGAACCACTGGTTGGACGGCGGGTCGTGGTAGACGGGCTGCTGGTCGTAGTACATGCCGTAGAAGGTGGACTTGCCGGCCGGCGGAGTCGCGTAACGGCCCGCCCAGCTGTTGGTCGCACCGCCCGCGATGGCGCCCTCGTTGGACTGGAGCCAGCGGTAGAACTCGATCTGCCGGGTCAGCGAGGTGCCCCAATCGGCGGCACCCGTGCTCGACTTGGGCTTCAGGTCGGCGTAGGCGCTCAGCGCGTACGCGGCCATCGGGTTCTGGTAGCCGCCGTGCGCATGGCTGGAGCCGATGCGCCAGGCCCAGCCCGCCGAGGTGTCGGTGGCGCCGCCCCAGGCGTAGTACCAGGACATCAGGTACATCGAGGCGTCCTTGCCGGTCCCGGCCGCACAGGTGGTCGGACCGACGCAGTTGCCGATCTTCTTGAAGTACTTGTCGTACATCGAGTAGCGCAGGTAGTCGCCCATCTTCGCGGCCTTGGCGACGGTCGCGGAGATCTGGCTGCCCTTGCCCTGGGCGTCGGCCCACTTGTCGGCCCAGTACGCGGCCTGCACCGCACGCGCGTCGGCGTCCGGGGCGTTGGTGAACTTCCACTGCTTGGCGTAGGAGGCGTCACCGGTGAAGAGGTCCAGGTACCCGTTCTTGCCGCCGTACTTGAAGGCGTCGCAGGTCGGCTGCGGCACCGTCTCCCACACCGACTCCTGCGCACCGCGCTGGAAGGTGTTGATGTACGACGGGCCGGTGTCCGTCGGACCCGCCTCGCACTTGCCGGGCGCGTTGCCGTAGCCGTAGACGTTGTCGACGTCCTGCAACCAGTGCATGCCGTAGACATCGTCCGTACCGTAGGCGCTCTTCAGTTCACCGGCGATCGGGTCCGAACCGACCGGCACCCCGGTGTCCAGCTTCGCCGGATACTCGTTGGGCGTGTCCAGCTCGGGCGCGTAGGTCGCCGGCTTCGAGGCGTTGTAGAAGGAGTTGGTCGGCTGGTCGGCGTGCGTGGGGATCATGTACTTCTCCATGATGTCCCAGGCACCGTTGAACTTGGTCCAGTCGCCGGTCACCTTGCCGTACATGGCCTGCAGCCAGAGCAGGTAGCTGTACGCCTCGGACGTGGTCTCGTGACCGTGGTCCGGCGCCTCGACGATCAGCGTCTCCACCGAGTGATAGGGGATGCCCTCGGGTGAGAAGTAGCCGTTCGCCGGGTTGGTGATCTTGCCGTACAGCTCCAGGAAACGGGCGTTGTACTCGCCCGCCGCCTCGATCTGCGTGACCGTCACCGACGCCTTGGCGTGCCCGGTCGCCGTCGACTCGAAGGTCGCGGCTCCGGTGCCGGAGGAGCCGGCCGTGATGGTCACGTTCTGGGCGGTGTTCCAGTTCGACGGGGTGAAGGTCAGGGAAGCCCCGCCGGTCACGGACAGGCCCGAGTTGCCACTGGCGCGGGCGGTCGTCACCGTCACGTTCGCGGACGGCTGCGTCGACAGCTTCACCCCGAACGTGCCCGTCTTGCCCTGCTGCACGGCGAGTTGGGTCGCCGAGGCCACGATGGCGGGGCCCGAGACGACCGTGATGCCGACCGGTGTGGACTCCGCCGACGCGCCCGTGCTGTCGTACGCCTTCGCCAGCAGCGAATGACTGCCCACGGTCAAGCTGGAGGCCGAGAGCGAGTACGGCGATGTCGTGTCGGTGCCGAGCAGCGTGGTGTTGTCGTAGAACTCCACCTTGCTGATCGTCGCGCCGTCGGCGGCCGCGGCGGTCGCCGCGAGCGGGACGGCGTTGCCCTGCGTGTAGACGGCGCCCGCTGCCGGGCTGGTCAGCACGGTGATCGGCGGCTGGTGCGCGCCGGTGCAGGTGGTGCCGTTGATCGCGAAGGACGTCGGGGCGGCGTTGGTGCCGCTGTAGGTGAACTGCGCGCCGGTGGAGACCGCGGCGCCGGCCGCGATGTTCCCGTTGTAGCTCGCGCTGTTCACCGTGACCGTCTGGCCGGACTGGGACCAGGTGCCGTTCCAGCCGTTCGACAGCTTCTGGTTGCCGGTGTAGGCATACGTCAGCGTCCAGCCGCTGATGGCGTCCGTACCGCGGTTCGTGATCGTCACGTCCGTGGTGAAGCCGGAGCCCCAGTCATTCGTTTTGTAGTCGACGCTGCACTGAACTGCCGCTGCTTGTGCGGGAGTTGAAGCCACACTCAGCATGGCGAACGGCAGAGCCAGGGCGGCCGTGACAGCCGTCCATAAGCGCCGGACAGTCCGGCGTCTCCTTCTCGGTGCCATGTGCTGGTTCCTCCTTGCGGCTCGGAGAAGTCAAGGCTTGAACCAGTGGGAGCGCTCCCATAGTGAGGATGAGGGTGTGAGGGGTCAAGATGCTTGAAGAGTCGAAAAGATTCGATGAATGTGGTTGAGGAAAAGTCAAGTGACTCCTCTGTTCTTTGCCGTCACTTGGCGCTAACTTCGGTGACACCAGTGGGAGCGGTTCCATCAGTCGACGCGTCGGTCACGGCGCGCTGATCTGCAAGGAGTCGCTCATGCGACACCCCCCGCGTTCAGTACTTTTAGCCGTCGCCGGCGCCGTGGCCCTTCTCGGGTCGGTGTCGGTGCCGTGACGATCACCAACAACACCGCCGCCGTGAGCAGTTGGAGTCTCACCTTCGACTTCGCGGGCGGGCAGAAGCTGAGCCAGGGCTGGAACGCCGAATGGTCCCGGTCCGGTACCACGGTGACGGCGGCCGACCAGAGCTGCAACGGCGCGCTCGCCACCGGCGCGAGCGTCAGCGCCGGCTTCCTCTGCTCCCGGTCGGGGAGCAACCCGTCACCGACCTCGTTCACGCTCAACGGTACGACCTGCAACGTCGACGCGGACCCCTCGCCCGCGCCGACACCCACCGGTCCACCGGACACCGGTGACGGAACACCGCCGGCCCTCAGTGTCTCGGGGAACAAGCTCGTGGACGCCGACGGCATGGCCCGTCCAACATCAAGGCGGAGTACGCCGGTTCGCACTACATCGACGCCGTCAAGGACCTGGTGGCGAAGGTGAAGGCGAACGGCATGACGCCGATGCTCGAACTGCACTGGACCCACGGCCAGTACACGGGCAACTCGGCGGGCTGCTCCGACGTGCACGCCACCTGCCAGAAACCGATGCCCGGCATGCAGTACACCCCGTCCTTCCGGACGTCGGTGGCCTGCACCTTCAAAGACGATCCGACCGTCGTCCTCGACCTGTTCAACGAGCCCTACCCGGACCGCGCCACCTGCCCCGGCATCGCCTACTCGAACGACGTCAGCCAATGGCTGACGCACAAGCCCGACGATCCGAAGAACGATCTCGCGGCCGCCTGGCACGTCTACAACTTCAACACCTGCGCGAACGAGAGCTGCTGGAACTCCCAGCTCGCCCCGGTGGCGGCCCACGTGCCGCTGGTCGCCGGGGAGATCGGCGAGAACACCTGCGGTCACTCCTTCATCGACCAGGTCATGAAGTGGTTCGACGACCGTGGCCTGTCCTACCTGGGCTGGACCTGGAACACATGGAGCTGCACCTCGGGTCCCGCTCTGATCTCCGGTTACGACGGTACGCCGACGGCGTACGGCATCGGGCTGCGCGACCACCTGCGTTCGCTCGACGGATAACCGCTCACGCACCACCGAAATCCGAGAACCTCGCGACGGAGAAGGAAACCCGCACTCATGAGTCGTACCAGAACTGCGCTGCTCGCAGCCATGGCCCTGGTCGCCGGGGCCTCCGGGACGGCGCTCGCCGTCAATCCGGCGGACGTCGGCGCGGCCGCCGTCCCCTGCACCGTGGACTACAAGATCCAGAACCAGTGGGGCACCGGCTTCACCGCCGCCGTGACCATCACCAACAACGGTGCCGCCAAGAGCAGTTGGGCGGTCAAGTGGGCGTACGCCGGTAACCAGCAGGTCACCAGCGGCTGGAACGCCAAGATCACCCAGAGCGGCACCGCCGTGACCGCCGCCAACGAGTCCTACAACGGCACACTCGCCACCGGCGGTTCGACCAGCTTCGGCTTCCAGGGCAGCTACAGCGGCACCAACGCGATCCCGGCCACCTTCACCCTCGACGGAGTGACCTGCAACGTCGACGGTGGCGGCGGTCCGACCGACCCGACGGACCCGCCGGACCCCGGGACCGGAACCCGCGTCGACAACCCGTACAGCGGCGCCAAGGTGTACGTGAACCCGGAGTGGTCCGCGAAGGCCGCCGCCGAGCCGGGCGGCAGCCGTATCTCCAACCAGCCCACCGGTGTGTGGCTGGACCGGACCGCCGCCATCAACGGCGTGAACGGCGGCATGGGTCTGCGCGACCACCTCGACGCGGCGCTCGCCCAGAAGGGCTCCGGCGAACTCGTCGTCCAGCTGGTGATCTACAACCTGCCCGGCCGCGACTGCTCGGCCCTCGCCTCCAACGGCGAGCTCGGCCCGACGGAGATCGACAAGTACAAGACGCAGTACATCGACCCGATCAAGACGATCCTCGCCGACTCCAAGTACGCCGGACTGCGGATCGTCACCACCATCGAGATCGACTCGCTGCCCAACCTCGTCACCAACACCGGCAGCCGTCCCACCGCCACCCCGCAGTGCGACGTGATGAAGGCCAACGGCAACTACCAGAAGGGCGTCGGCTACGCCCTCAACAAGCTCGGTGACGTCCCCAACGTCTACAACTACATCGACGCCGGCCACCACGGCTGGCTCGGCTGGGACGACAACTTCGCACCCAGCGCGGCCATCATCAAGGAGGCGGCGACCACCGAAGGCGCCACCGTCAACGACGTGCACGGCTTCATCACCAACACGGCCAACTACAGCGCCCTGAAGGAGAACAACTTCACCATCAACGACAACGTGGCCGGCAAGTCGGTCCGTGAGTCCAAGTGGGTCGACTGGAACCGGTACGTCGACGAGCTGTCGTTCGCCCAGACGTTCCGCAACCAGCTGGTCACCGCCGGCTTCAACTCCGGTGTCGGCATGCTGATCGACACCTCCCGCAACGGCTGGGGCGGCAGTGCCCGGCCCGCGGGACCGGGAGCGATGACGGACGTGGACACCTATGTCAACGGCGGCCGCTACGACCGTCGTATCCACGTCGGCAACTGGTGCAACCAGTCCGGAGCCGGCCTCGGCGAGCGCCCGCAGGCCAGCCCGGCCGCCGGGATCGACGCCTACGTGTGGATCAAGCCCCCGGGTGAGTCCGACGGTTCGAGCTCTGCCATTCCCAACGACGAGGGCAAGGGCTTCGACCGGATGTGCGACCCGACCTACACGGGCAACCCGCGCAACGGCAACAGCATGTCCGGCGCCCTGCCGAACGCGCCGCTGTCCGGACACTGGTTCTCGGCGCAGTTCCAGCAGCTGATGACGAACGCGTACCCGCCGCTGTCGTAACACCGTGAACGCGGCCGCGGGACCGTCACGGCCGGTCGCGCAGGTCCTCCGCGCCCCTTCGGGGGCGCGGGGGACCGCCGGGTACGTCAGGGGATGGCGGACGCCCCCATTTTTTGCCGCCTCGGCAACAGTGGTGGCCTCCCCACGGTGCGTCGGCGCACGCTGGCCGCAACCGGACGAGAGGCTGACCCCCATGGCGCACGACCACCACGATCACACCCACGACGTTCGCGGCCACTCCCATGACCACGCCGACATCGACTGGGCCGAGATGGCCCCGATGCTGGAGGAGCAGGCCGAGCTGTACATGCCGATGTACGAGCGGGCGATGGCCTGGCTCGCCAAGCGGCAGACCGAGCCCGGGCTGGTCGTCGACGCGGGCAGCGGACCCGGTGTCGCCTCCTGTCTGCTCGCCGAGAACTTCCCCGGCGCCCGGATCGTCGCCGTCGACGGCTCCGAGCCGCTTTTGGAGCGGGCCCGCGAGCGGGCGGCCCGGCTCGGCGTCGCGGACCGGTTCAGCACCCTCACCGGTGAACTGCCAGGCGTACTGGAGGAGTTGGAGTATCCGGCCGACCTGATCTGGGCCAGCTGGAGCCTGCACCACCTCGGCGACCAGCGGGCCGCCCTCGCCTCGTTCGCCGACCGGCTCGCGCCCGGCGGCACGCTGGCCCTGCTGGAGGGCAGCCTCCCCACCCGGTACCTGCCCCGCGACATCGGCATCGGCCGCCCCGGACTCCAGGCCCGGCTCGACGCGCTGCACGAGGACTGGTTCAGCCAGATGCGGGCCGGGCTGCCCGGCACCGTCGACGTGATCGAGGACTGGCCGGCGCTGCTGGCCTCCGTCGGCCTCAAGCCCACCGGCACCCGCAGCTTCCTGCTCGACCTGCCCGCGCCGACCACGGACCGGGCCCGCCATGTCGCCGTCAACACCCTGACCCGGATGCGCGAGGTCCTCGGCGACCGTCTCGACGCCGAGGACCGCGCCACCCTCGACCGGCTCGTCGACCCCGACGACAAGGCGAGCATCCACCACCGCCCGGACGTCTTCGTCCTGGCGGCGCGCACGGTGCACACGGCCGCCCGCGGCGTCTGATGCTCAGCAGCGGCCCGGCCGGGCGTAGACGCTGATCTCCGCGCCCTGCACCCGGCGGGTGCCGCACCGCACGAAGTGCTCGCTCAGCACCCGTCGCTTGAGCAGCACCGCGCAGACCAGCCCGAGCACGGTCGCCCCGGCGAAGGCCGCAAGGTCGGCGCCCACTCGCCGACCACCGTGCCACCTGCGGTACTTGACTTCGAGAACGCTTCAAGTGATCTACTCCCCGGCATCCGCAGGACACCACAGGGGGTAACCATGACCGACTCTCCGGTCGCACTGATCACCGGCGGCGGCAGCGGTATCGGCGCCGCGGTCGCACGGCAACTGCTCGCGGCGGGCCACCGGGTGGCCGTCACCGGGCGAGGTGAGGAGCGGCTGCGCGGCTTCGCCGGGGAACTCGGCAATCCGGCAGAGCTGCTGACGCTCGTCGGCAACGCGGCCGACTATGACAGTGTGCGGTCGGCGGTCGACCGTACGCTCAAGGAGTTCGGCCGGCTGGACACGGTCGTCGCCAACGCCGGCTTCGCCACCCACGACTCCGTCGCCGAAGGCGACCCCGCCGGCTGGACCGAGATGGTGCTGACCAACGTGCTGGGCCCGGCGCTGCTCATCCGCGCCTCCATCGACGCCCTCAAGGAGACTCGCGGCCGGATCGTGCTGGTCGGGAGCGTCGCCGGGTTCGTGCCCGGTCCTGGCAACATCTACGGGGCGACGAAGTGGGCGGTGACCGGGCTCGCCGAGAACACCCGGCGCCAGGTGACCGAGTGGGGCGTCGGCGTGACCCACATCGCGCCGGGCCGGGTGGAGACGCCCTTCTGGGACAGCTACGGCAGCCTCCCGCCCGGCCACCTCCTCACCGCCGACCAGATCGCCGACTCGGTCGTGTGGGCCATCCGGCAGCCCGAGGGCGTCGACGTCAACACCGTGGTCGTACGGCCGATCGGCCAGCCCAACTGACGACCCTCCTGCCGGACCGGTGGCCGATGCATGGACCGTCGGCGCGCGGGTACGCGGGCGATCTCCGTCACCGTCGCGAGGATCACGTTCCGTGGCACGTACCGACACCGTCCGAGACCGTCTGCGCCCGCCCCGGGAGCCCATGGGCCCGCGAGCCGGGCAGGCGGTCGCCGCACTGACGCTGGCCGTGTCGCCGGTGTGCATCGAACTGTCCGGCGCGGACGCCGGTACGGCCTCGGTGTACCGGTGTCTGCTCGCGCTGCCCGCTCTGGTGCTGCTGGTCCTCCCGGAGTACCGGCGCGAAGGCCCGCCGCCCCGGCGGCAGCTGGTGTACGGACTGGTGGGCGGGGTGCTGTTCGCGGGGGACATGCTGCTGTGGACCAAGGCGATCGGCGAGGTGGGCGCGGGGCTGTCGACCGTGCTGGTCAATGTGCAGGTCGTCCTGGTGCCGTTGCTGGCCTGGGCGGTGGACCGAGAGCGCGTCCCGGGCCGTTTCCTGCTGTGGCTGCCGGTCCTGGTCGCCGGTGTGGTGCTCACCGGCGGGCTGTTCGAGCAGGGCGCGAGCGGCAGCGACCCCGCGGCGGGCACCCTCCACGCGATCCTGGCGGCTCTCAGCTACTCGGGTTTCCTGTTCCTGCTGCGCCGCGGCGGCTTCCACGGCCACGTCCGCACGACATACACCGCGGTCGTCTTCTCGGCCACCGTCGCCTCGGCCCTCGGCGGCTGGGCCTGGGGCGCCCTCGACCTCGCCCCGCCCGCGGACACCCTGGCCTGGCTCGCCCTGGCGGCGCTCACCAGCGGGATCATCGGCTGGCTCATGGTCGCCGTCTACTCGCCCCGGCTCCCGAGCCACGTCGGCGCGGTCCTGCTGCTCCTCACGCCCGTCGGGGCGTTGGCGCTTGGGGCGCTGGTACTGGGGGAGCGGCCGTCCCCTGCGCAGTGGGCCGGCGCCGCGCTCATCCTGGTCAGCGCGTACGCCACGGTGACCGGCCGAAGGGGCGCCCCCTCCTCGGAGGAGGACGCCCCTCGTGACGCCTAGCCGAACACCTTGACCTCACAGCCGGACACGTCGTCGATCGGGTCGACGTAGCAGCGGTCGAAGCCGGCGTGGCCGCGCACCTGGTCCTTCTCGTTGTCCCGGGCGTCAATCGTGTCGTCGCCCGAGTTGCCCAGGAGCAGGTCCTTCCCGGCGCCGCCCCTGAGCGTGTCCCGTCCGAGGCCGCCGACGAGGGTGTCCGGCCCGGGCCCGCCGTCGAGCGTGTCCTTGCCCGCGCTGCCCAGCAGCGTGTCCGGGCCGGGGCCGCCGAACAGCCTGTCGTTGCCCCAGTTCCAGGTGAAGTGGATTCCGTCGCCGCCGTAGACGGTGTCCTTGCCGTCGAACCCCCGGAGCTCGTCGGAGCCCGCATACCCCCGGATGACGTCCTCGCCCTCATTGCCCGCGACCCGGTCGTCACCACTGCCCGCGAGCAGGGTGTCGTTGCCCCCGCCCCCGCAGACCACGTCCGCGCCGGCGCCGGAGTCGATCCTGTCGTTCCCGCCGAGCCCGTGCACGACATCCTTGGCCGCACCGGTGTTGAGGGTGTCGGGGCCGTTGCCGCCCCACACCGTGGCGAGGGGGCCGAAGCAGGGCGGTGGTGAGGCCGCCGCCGCGTCCGTCTGTGCGGCGACGAGCATGCCGCCCGCGAGGGCGACCGCCGCGCAGGCCGCGGTGAACGCCCCTGTTCGTGTTCGTGCCTTCATTGCTGAACCCCGTTCGTGGTCCGAATACCTGGAGACCACGGTGGACTCACCACGCCCCCGCCACCATTCGCCATTTGACGAATCATCAGGGCCCCTCGACCCCGGAGGCGTACCGTCGAAGGAGCCCGGCGACAGGAGGCGGACATGAGCCGTCACTCGATCACGACACGGGACCTGCGGACGATGTTCGACGTCCTCGACGAGGCCCGGCACGACGACGGGGACGAGTTCCCGCCCCGCAGCCTCCTGCGCGGGCTGGGACGGCTGATCCCGTGCGATGTGGCCGGGTTCGACGAGGTCGACAACCCCACCCGCCGGTATCTTCACCTCCAGGAGGATCTCTACGCGGGCGACTACGGGGACCCGCACGTCGAGGCCTATTGGCGCTGGCGGCACCAGCATCCGCACTGCCGGCTGGCCGACCAGGCCTGCGGCCGTCTCCCGGTCGCCCAGAACCTGGACTACCAGTCCGCACGGGAGATACGGAACCAGGCCTTCTACACGGAGTATCTGAAGCCCGTCGTCAACACGCTCTTCGTGATGCTGCCCAGCGCGCCCGGCCGCATCCGCACGTACAACTTCTCCCGGGAGACCTCACGCCGCTTCAGCGAACGCGACCGTCTCGTACTGGAGTTGCTGCGGCCGCACCTGTACGCGGTCTACCGGGAGGCCGCTGTGCGGCGGCAGGTGCCGGTGCGGCTCACCGTCCGGGAGCTCGACGTCATGCGGGCCGTCGCGGACGGGCTCGGAACCGAGGCCATCGCGCGGCAGTTCGTCGTCGCGCCCAGTACCGTCCGCAAGCACCTGGAGAACACCTTCCGCAAGCTCGGCGTCTCCAGCCGTACCGCCGCCCTCGCGCGGCTGTTCCCCGAACCCGAGGCGGGGACATGACGAAGGCCCGGGCGGCGCGTCACCGCCCGGGCCTCGAAACGCCGTACCGTCAGGCCGCGTTGAACGTCGACGGGTCCGGGCCCAGCCGCCGGTCCTCGTTCAGCGCGCTGATCGCCGCGAGGTCCTCGGTGTCCAGGCTGAAGTCGAAGACCTCGATGTTCTCCTTGATCCGGGACGGGGTCACGGACTTGGGGATCACGACATTGCCGAGCTGAAGGTGCCAGCGCAGGACGACCTGCGCCGGAGTGCGCCCGTGCTTCTGCGCGATGGCCACGACCGCGGGGACCTCCAGGAGGCCCTTGCCCTGGCCGAGCGGCGACCAGGCCTCGGTGGCGATGCCCTGCTCCGCGTGGTACTCGCGGGCCGCGCGCTGCTGGAGGTGCGGGTGCAGCTCGATCTGGTCGACGGCCGGGATGACGGACGTCTCGGCGATCAGCCGCTCGAGGTGCGCGGGCTCGAAGTTGGACACACCGATGGCGCGGATGCGGCCGTCGGCGTGCAGCTTCTCGAACGCCTTGTACGTGTCGACGTACAAGTCCCGCTCAGGGGTGGGCCAGTGGATCAGGTACAGATCCACGAAGTCCAGGCCGAGCTTCTCCAGCGAGGTGTCGAAGGCACGCAGGGTCGCGTCGTACCCCTGGTCGCTGTTCCAGAGCTTGGTGGTGACGAAGATGTCCTCGCGCGGGAGACCGGCGGCGGCGATCGCCTTGCCGGTGCCCTCTTCGTTGCCGTAGATCGCCGCTGTGTCGATGCTGCGGTACCCGGCCTCCAGAGCGGTGCTGACCGCCTGCTCGGCCTCGTCGTCCGGCACCTGCCAGACTCCGAACCCCAGCTGGGGCATCTCCACGCCGTTGTTGAGGATGATCGGGGGGACCTTGCTGCTCACGAGCTCTTGATCCTTACGGTTGCCGACAAGTGGTACTCCCATCGTCAACGATCAACCGCCCCGATGCATTCCTGACCGCGGAATCCGACAGAATCCGCCGGAAACGAGCTCAGGCCCGGTACAAGGCCTCGACCTCGCCGGCGTACGTCGTCTCGATCGCCTTGCGCTTCAGCTTCAACGACGGCGTCAGCAACCCGTGCTCCTCGGTGAACGGCTGCGCCAGGATGCGGAACGTACGGATCGACTCGGCCTGCGAGACCAGCGTGTTGGCGGCGACCACGGCCCGTCTGACCTCCGCCTCCAGGTCCGCGTCCCGCACCAGCTCGGCCGCCGTCAGCTGAGGTTTGCCGCGCATCGTCAGCCAGTGCTCGACGGCCTCCTGGTCGAGGGTGACCAGTGCGGCGACATACGGGCGGTCGTTGCCCACGACGATGCACTGGGCGACCAGCGGATGGTCCCGGACACGTTCCTCCAGCAGCCCGGGCGCCACGCTCTTGCCGCCCGAGGTGACCAGGATCTCCTTCTTGCGGCCGGTGATCGTGAGGAAGCCGTCCTCGTCCAGGGAGCCCAGGTCGCCGGTGGCGAGCCAGCCGTCGTGCAGGGTCTCGTCGGTGGCCTTCTGGTTGTTCAGGTAGCACTGGAACATGTTGGGGCCGTGCAGCCAGATCTCGCCGTCGTCCGCGATGTGCACGGTGACGCCCGGGATGGGCTGGCCGACCGTGCCGTAGCGGGTGCGCCCGGGCGGGTTGGCGGTCGCCGCCGCCGTCGACTCGGTCAGGCCGTAGCCCTCGTAGATCTGCACGCCCGCGCCCGCGAAGAACAGGCCGAGCCGGCGGTCCATCGCCGAGCCGCCCGACATCGCGTTGCGGATCCGGCCGCCCATCGCGGCCCGCACCTTGGCGTAGACGAGCTTGTCGAAGAGCTGGTGCTGCACGCGTAGACCCGCCGAAGGACCGGGTCCGATGCCCCAGGCCTTGGCCTCGACGGCCTCCGCGTACTTCACCGCGATCTCGACGGCCTTCTCGAAGGGCCCGGCCTTGCCCTCCTTCTCGGCCTTGCGGCGGGCGGCGTTGAAGACCTTCTCGAAGATGTACGGCACGGCGAGGATGAACGTCGGCTTGAACGCGGCCAGGTCCGGCAGCAGCGCGGCGGCGTTGAGCTGCGGCTGGTGGCCGAAGCGGACCCCGCGGCTGATCGCGGCGACCTCCACCATCCGCCCGAAGACGTGCGCGAGCGGCAGGAACAGCAGGGTCGCCGCCTCGTCGCCCTTCTTGGAGTGGAACACCGGCTCCCAGCGCTCGGCGACCGTGTCCGCCTCCCACATGAAGCTGCCGTGGGTGATGACACAGCCCTTGGGACGGCCCGTGGTGCCCGAGGTGTAGATGATCGTGGCGACCGAGTCCGGGGTGACCGCCTGCCGGTGCCGGTGCACCACGTCGTCGTCGAGGGCGGCGCCCGCGTCGTACAGCTCGTGCACGGCGTCGGCGTCCAGCTGCCACAGCCGGTGCAGCTGCGGCAGCCGGTCGATGACGGTGGCGATCGTCATCGCGTGGTCCTCGTGCTCCACGATCGCGGCCGTGCACTCGGCGTCGTAGAGCATCCAGAAACACTGCTCGGCCGAGGAGGTGGGGTAGATCGGCACCACCTGGGCGCCGATCGTCCACAGGGCGTAGTCGAACAGGGTCCACTCGTAGCGGGTGCGGGACATGATGGCGACCCGGTCGCCGAACCGGATGCCCTGGGAGAGCAGCCCCTTGGCGAGGGCGAGCACCTCGTCCCGGAACTCCGCGGAGGAGACGTCACGCCACTGGTCCTGCTCGTCCTTGCGGCCGAGCGCGATGTGCTGCGGGTCCTCCTGGGCACGCCGGAAGACGACGTCGGCCAGTCCCCCCACGGGGGCCGGCAACGCCAACGGAGGGTTGGTGAACTCGCGCAAACCCCGCTCCCCGCTCCCTGGTCCCCGTTCCTGGTGGCTCCGCACAGCGCCGTGAAAGCTACCCCACCCGGGGACAGGGCGGGAGGGGGTGCGGATCCGAGCCCGGTTCAGGTACGCACTGGTCAGCGTCGGAAAATGCGCTCACATGGGGAAGGGTCGGACAGAAAACTGACGGTTGAGTAAGTTTCGGTCCCGTAATCTCCACCGAATCTGTACGACCCGGCTACGGGCCCGGGCACGGCTCACGGCGGCTCGCGGAAGGATCAGTTCCGCGGCGCTGCCGTCTCCTCTGTCAGCGTCTTCGCGGCCGGATCCGTCACACCCGCCTCGCCGGCACCCGGCGCCCGGACCAGGGCGAGGACCAGCGCCCCGCCGACCGTCGCCAGCGCACCCGCGGTCACCGCCGCCGTGTTGAGCCCCGAGGCGAACGCGGCCCGCAGCACCTGCTCCGGGAAGACGCCCCGCAGCGCCCCGGCACCGCCGCCCGCGAGCGTGTGCGCCGCCTCGTGCGGCAGCGTGTCCCGCATCCGGGAGGTCAGCGCCGTACCGAAACCGGCGATCCCGAGCGCGTACCCCAGCTGCCGGAAGGTGTTCACCGCGCCGCCCGCCATCCCCGCCCGCTCCGGCGGTACGGCGGCCAGCGCGGCCCCCGCGATACCGGGCGCCACCAGCCCCGTACCGAAGCCCACCAGCAGCAGCCCCGGCACCAGAGCCGCCGCACCCGACCCCGCGTCCAGCACCGCCATGCAGAACTGCCCCGCACCGATCAGCAGCAGCCCGCCTCCGACGGTGATCCGGACCGGCACCCCGTGCAGCAGCCGCCCGCCGGCCGCGGACACCACGAATGCGGCCAGCGACATCCACAGGAACACCAGCCCGCCGCGCACCGGACTCATCCCCAGCACGGTCTGCAGCCAGATCGAGGTGTACGCCATCACCCCGAACGCCGCCGCGTTGTAGGCGAGCGCCCCCGCCATCACCCCACTGAACGCGGGGCGCAGGAACAGCCGCAGATCCAGCAGCGGATCGGCCACCCGCCGCTCCACCACGACGAAGCAGACCAGCGCGAGCGCCGCGAGCCCGAAGGAGGCGAGGGTGCCGGGCGCGGTCCAGCCGTGCGAGCCGGCCCGCACCGCCCCGTACGTCACCCCGCCCGCGAAGCCCGCGAACGTCACCGTGCCCGCCCAGTCCACCCGGCGCCCGCGCGCCGCCCGCGACTCGGGCACGAGCCGCAGCGTCAGCCACACCGCGGCCACGCTCACCGGCAGATTGACGTAGAAGATCCACCGCCAGCCGGGCCCGTCGGTCAGCAGCCCGCCGAGCACCGGCCCCACCGCGGCCGCCCCGCCGCTCACCGCGCCCCACACGCCGAGCGCCACCGACCGCCGCCGCCCCTGGTAGACCGAGCCCAGCAGCGGCAGCGTCGTCGCGAACATCGCCGCCGCGCCCACCCCCTGCAACCCCCGGGCCGCGACCAGTGTCCCCGGCCCGGAGGCGAGGCCGCACAGCAGCGACGCCACCGCGAACACCACCACACCCGCCAGATGCACCCGGCGATGCCCGAGCACATCGGCCGCGGCCCCGATCCCGAGCAGCAGCGCGGCCAGTGCCAGCGCGTACCCGTCCATCACCCACTGCAGATCGCTCAGTGACGCGTCCAGCGCCCGTGCCATGTCCGGCAGCGCGACGATCGCGATCGTCACATCCAGCAACAACATGAACGTGCCCAGGCACACCGCGGTGAGCGGCCCCCATGTACGCATGTCCTCAACTCCTCGTCCGTGGGCTGCGTAGTACTTCGTACGATGGCTCCGGTGCGGACGATCCCACCGGTGATGGGTGTCCGAGCGCCGGAACTCGACAGGAGAAGGCATGTTGACGCTGGAATCCACCGTTCTGGACGCTCTCGACCTCCAGTTGCTCTCGGCGCTCGAGGTCAACGGCCGCGCCTCCTTCAGCCGTCTGGGCGCCGTGCTCGGGGCCTCCGACCAGACGATCGCCCGCCGCTACCGCAAGCTGTGCGCCGAGGCGGGACTGCGGGTCCTCGCCCTCCGCGACCCGCACGTCCTCGGCGAGGACCAGTGGATCCTCAGGTTCCGCTGCGCGCCCGACAGCGCGGCGGCCATCTCCGACGCGCTCGCCAAGCGGCCGGACACGGCCTGGATCGGACTGGCCTCCGGGGGCACCGAGATCGTCTGCATGACCCGGCCGCGCGGCCCCGGCGACCACGACGAACTGCTGCTCGGCAAACTGCCCCGCACCCCGGGCGTCGTGGACATCCGCGCCCACCAGCTGCTCCACCGGTTCTACGGCGGCCCGGCCGGCTGGTCGAGGAAGTTCGGCGCGCTCGACGAGGACCAGATCGCCGCTCTGCGCCCGCACCCGGAACCCGGGACCGGCCCGGCCCGTGTCGAGCCGGACGACGAACCCCTGCTCGCCGTCCTGCGGCGCGACGGACGGGCGGGCTCTCCGGAACTCCAGCGCGCCACCGGGCGCTCCGAGTCGGCCGTCAAGCGCCGCCTCGCCGCGCTGCTCGGCTCCGGGGCGGTCTACATCGACATCGAGTACCACTCCGAGGCGCTCGGCTACCCGCGGGCCGCGGCCCTGTGGATCACCGCCGCGCCCGGCGCCCTCACGTCCGTCGGCCGGGCCCTCGCCGGCCACGACGAGGTCGCCTTCGCCAGCGCCACCGCCGGCCCCTCCAACCTGGTCGTGACCGCGGTCGTCAGGGACACGGCGGGGCTGTACGCCTACCTCAGCGGGCCACTGGGGCGGCTGGAGGGGGTCCAGCACGTGGAGGCGACGCCGTTCCTGCGGAGGGTGAAGCAGCTGACGTACGAGACGCCCGGCCGCTGACACCGGCCCGGCCGACCGAGGGGAGCGCTCACCGTCGGTGCAGCCGGTCCCCGCCCGTCAGGATCGCCCCTGCGAGCGCGTCCGCCGCGCCCTGGGCCGCCGTACGTCTGCGGCCGTGCACCAGGACGAAGTCGACCCGGCCGAGTTCGGGCAGGCCCGCGCGGTCCGGCACACCCACCAGACCCGGCGGGACGAGACCGCGGGAGTGGGCCATCACACCGAGGCCGGCGCGGGCCGCGGCGACGAGACCGTTGAGGCTGCCGCTGGTGCAGACGATGCGCCACTCGCGGCCCTGACGCTCCAGAGCCTCCAGGGCGAGGGCGCGGGTGATGCCCGGCGGGGGATAGACGATCAGCGGAACCGGCCGGTCCGCCTCGAGGCGGAGCCGTTCCGCGCCGATCCACACCAGCTTGTCGTGCCAGACGAGTTCACCGCGCGGATCCTCCGGCCGCCGCTTCGCCAGCACCAGATCCAGTTTCCCGGCCTCCAGCTGCTCGTGCAAAGTGCCCGAGAGCTCGACGGTCAGCTCCAGGTCGACCTCGGGATGGTCGTGGCGGAAGGCCTCCAGGATCTCCGGCAGCCGGGTCAGCACGAAATCCTCCGAGGCGCCGAAGCGCAACCGGCCGCGGAGCCGGGTACCCGTGAAAAATGCCGACGCCTGCTCATGCACGTCCAGGATCCGGCGCGCGAAGCCGAGCATCGCCTCGCCGTCCTCCGTCAGCTCCACGGAGTGGGTGTCCCGGGTGAACAACTGCCGCCCCGTGGCATCCTCCAGCCGCCGTACGTGCTGGCTGACCGTCGACTGGCGCAGCCCGAGCCGCCGGGCCGCCTGCGTGAAGCTCAGCGTCTGCGCCACCGCCAGGAACGTTCGCAACTGGGACGGGTCGTACATGACCCGGAGCTTATCGCGGAACGTGATGACAGTCAGTGCCGTATGCCGGATTCCCGATCGCGGTCCGGAGGAGGACGATGAAGGGGGGCCCTGCGGCCCCGGTACCGCCGACAGACACCAGCTAGATGGAGCACCGTGAAACGCCTGCGTTGGCCGACTTGGATGCCGATCGACCCGTACATCCTGCTGCTCCTGGGAACGGTGGGCCTCGCCGCCCTCCTCCCGGCGCGCGGGACGGGCGCGGACGTCGCCTCCGGGGCCTCCACCGCCGCGATCGCCTTCCTCTTCTTCCTCTACGGCGCCCGCCTGTCCACCCGTGAGGCGATGGAGGGGGTCAAGCACTGGCGGCTCCACGTCACGGTCCTGGCCTGCACCTTCCTGGTCTTCCCGCTGCTCGGCATGGCCGCCCGCGGCCTCGTGCCGGTGCTGCTGACCCAACCGCTCTACCAGGGCCTGCTCTTCCTCACCCTCGTCCCCTCCACCATCCAGTCGTCGATCGCCTTCACCTCCATGGCCCGCGGCAACGTGCCCGCGGCGATCTGCGCCGGTTCGTTCTCCTCGCTGGTCGGCATCGTCATCACCCCGCTGCTGGCCGCAGCCCTGCTCGGCAGCAGCGCCGGCGGGTTCTCCGCCGACTCGGTCGTCCAGATCGTGCTCCAGCTGCTGGTGCCGTTCGTCGCCGGGCAGCTGCTGCGCCGCTGGATCGGCGGCTTCGTCACCCGGCACAAGAAGGTCCTCGGCCTGGTCGACCGCGGCTCGATCCTCCTGGTCGTCTACACCGCGTTCAGCGAGGGCATGGTCCAGGGCATCTGGCACCAGGTGAGCCCGCTGAGGCTGGCCGGACTGCTCGTGGTCGAGGCCGTACTGCTCGCCGTGATGCTGGCGCTGACCTGGTACGGCGCCAAGGCGCTCCGCTTCGGCCGCGAGGACCGGATCGCGATCCAGTTCGCGGGCTCGAAGAAGTCCCTCGCCTCCGGACTGCCCATGGCGAGCGTGCTCTTCGGCGCGCACGCGTCGCTGGCGGTACTGCCGCTGATGCTCTTCCACCAGATGCAGCTGATGGTGTGCGCGGTGATCGCCAAGCGCCGCTCCCACGACCCGGACGCGCAGGAGCGGCCGGGGGAGGGGCCGGGGGGCGAGGTCACTTCAGCGGCTTCAGCGTCAGCGTCACGAACCTCGGTCGGTACAGGGACACGTTCCGGTTGAGCTGCGCCGCCGCGGCGGCCGGCTCCAGCCAGTTCACGTCGTAGCTGAGGACCAGCCGTCCGCCACCGCTCAGTTCGGAGTGGACCTGCGGGTTGTACGCCGCGACCTCGCCGTCCGGCAGCGCGGCATCGAGGTGCCTGGTCGGTCCGTGCCACGGTCCGGTGGGGGAGCAGGCCCAGTACGAGGTGACGGTGGTCAGTCCCGCGGTGCCCGCCGCCATGGTGAACAGGACGTACGTGCCGTCCTTGCGCACCACGGAGAAGGCGCTGCCCACCCCGGTGCGCTGGCGCTGGTTGCCGAGCACCGGGGCCGGGCGGGCCCCGGACGCCCACGTGGAGCCGTTCCAGTACTGCCAGGCGGCGGGCTCCCCGAGCCTGCCCTCCGGGACCCGGGCCGCATAGGCCGACGAGACCGGCCGGGACGCCGCCTGGCCGTCGTCGCCGCCGAAGACGTACGTCCAGCCGTCCTCCTTGATCAGCGTGGTGCCGAACAGGACACGCCGGGAGGCGTCCGGGACCAGCTGCTGGTCGAACACCTTGGTGATGGACTCGACCCGCAGATCGGGCAGCGAGAGCGTGGCCACCTCGGTGGCGGTGGGCATTCCGTAGATCCACGGCGCCGCCCCCGCCGTCCGCACCCACAGCAGCACCCGCACGACCCGCTCGTCCGACCCGGGCTCACGCGGCTCGACCCGCGCCGCGACCGGCCACCGCCACTGGTTGGGCGCCGGGTCGGGGAAGAGCGGGGCCGGCAGGGTGGTCTCCAGCCGGCCCTCGCGCATCAGCACCGCCGAGTTGCGGACCAGCGGGGCGGTGGTGTCCCGCCAGGCGAAGGACTCGCCGACCGGGTTGGGCGGGGCGTACACCTGGCCGAGATAGGTGTCCGAGAACAGCCACAGCATCCGGCCGTCCGGCAGCCGCACCGAGTGGGTGCCGTCACCGCCGGTCCAGTCGTCGGCGCGGGTGGCGTCATCGCCGTAGCGGGCGAACTCGCCGGTGAGCCGGTCGTCCGCCGACCAGGCGCCGACGGTGTGCGGTATACAGTCGCCCGCATCCTGTGGGTCGTCGTCCTTGGGCAGAGCCGTGAGCAGCACGGCCCCGAGAACCAGGGCCAGCAGCAGGCCGAGCCCCGTTCCCGTCCGCTGTCGTGCTCGTACGTCCTCGGGCACCCACGGGACGTTAGTGGCTCTTGCTCGTCCGGTCCATGGGGAGTCGGAGGAACGTGGTGCCGAACGGGGCGACCCGCGGCCGGCCCACGGCGTCGCCGAACGCGGGCGTTTCCCGGGCTTGTTGATCCGGATCTCCGGTACGGAGGGCTGACGACGGATAGCGTTCCGTCATGACCGAACCCGTCACCCTTGATCCGGCGCGCAGCGCCCTCGTCCTCGTCGATCTGATGGACCGGATCGTCGCGCTGCCCCTGGAGCCCCGCAAGGGCGCCGAAGTCCTCGTCGCCTCGCAGGAGTTGGCGGCCGCCTTCCGTTCGGCGGGCGCACCCGTCGTCCTCATCCGCGTCGAACGCCCCGGGGTCGCCGAACAGCCGCCCGGCAGCGGGCTGGTGGGCGGCCTCGCCCGGGACGGCGACGTCGAGATCGTGAAGCGGACCATCGGCGGCTTCCAGGGCACCGGCCTCGACGACCGTCTCCGTGAACTCGGCGTCAGCACCCTCGTGTTCGGCGGCATCGCCACCAACCTCGGCGTGGAGTCCACCGCCCGCGCCGCCGCCGACCTCGGCTACGACCTCGTCTTCGTCGAGGACGCCATGGCCGCGTTCACGGCGGCCGAGCACGAGGCGTCCGTACGGCTGGACTTCCCGCGACTGGGGTCGGTGGTACGCGTGGCGGAGCTGACCCTCGGCGGCTGACCTCAGGACGGGATCCCGGGGCTCGCCGGTGTGCGGCGAGGGGTGCGGTCAGCCCTGAGCGGCCGTGGCCCGCAGAGCGATGCGGTCCTCTCCCGCGTACACGTTCATGGACGAGCCCCGCAGGAAGCCGACGAGGGTGAGACCGGTCTCGACGGCGAGGTCGACGGCGAGGGACGAGGGGGCGGAGACGGCGGCCAGGACGGGGATGCCGGCCATGACCGCCTTCTGGGCGAGTTCGAAGGAGGCCCGGCCGGAGACCAGCAGGACGACGCGGGACAGGGGCAGGTCGTCGTTCTGGAGGGCGCGGCCGACCAGTTTGTCGACGGCGTTGTGCCGGCCGACGTCCTCGCGTATGTCGAGGAGTTCGCCGTCCTCGGTGAAGAGGGCGGCGGCGTGCAGGCCCCCGGTCCGGTCGAAGACCCGCTGAGCCGCGCGCAGCCGGTCGGGGAGGGCCGCGAGCAGTTCGGGTTCGAGGCGGACCGGGGGAGTGTCGGAGATGGGCCAGCGGGTCGTCGTACGGACAGCGTCGAGACTCGCCTTGCCGCACAGGCCGCAGGACGAGGTGGTGTACACGTTGCGCTCGAGGGTGATGTCGGGGATCACCACGTCGGGGGCGGTCCGCACGTCCACCACGTTGTAGGTGTTGGAGCCGTCCACGGTCGCGCCCGCGCAGTAGACGATGTTCCGCAGATCGGATCCGGCCGCCAGGACACCCTCGCTGACCAGGAAGCCGGCCGCCAGGGCGAAGTCGTCGCCCGGTGTGCGCATGGTGATCGCGAGCGGCTTGCCGTTCAGCCGGATCTCCAGCGGTTCCTCGGCGACCAGTGTGTCCGGGCGGGAGGAGACGGCCCCGTCCCGGATGCGGATCACCTTGCGTCGTTCCGTGACTCGTCCCATGTCCTGATCAGCCCCGGTTCTGTACGTGCTGGTGGCCGAAACGGCCCTTGATGCAGAGGTTGCCCCGGACCACCGGGCCGTCGTGCGGCGCGGTGACCCCCACGATGTCATTGTCCTGCACGTGCCGGTCGGGCTGCGGCCCACCCCGCGGGATGCACGATGCCGAATGCCGTCGACTCCATATTGTCTACAGTATGGCCTAGGTGTCGGCAAGAGTACGCACAGTGGTGAGTGCGACACGGAAACCGGACGGTCCGACCGTTCGGCGCGTGCTGCATACCGTTCATCGCATACCTTCGACGCGCCGCCTTCTCAACTCCCTTGGTTCTCCCTACCGTCCGGGATCATGAGTCCCCCCGTCGCCCCCACCGGCTGGAGCCGTTGGCTCGTACCCCCAGCCGCGCTCTCGGTCCATCTCTCCATCGGGCAGGCGTACGCCTGGTCCGTCTTCAAGCCGCCCCTGGAGTCCGCGCTCGGCCTCAGCGGTACGCAGAGCGCGCTGCCCTTCCAGTTGGGCATCGTCATGCTCGGCCTGTCGGCCGCGTTCGGCGGCACGCTCGTGGAACGCAACGGACCGCGCTGGGCGATGACCGTCGCCCTGATCTGCTTCTCGTCCGGGTTCCTGCTCTCCGCGCTCGGCGCGTACACCGAGCAGTACTGGCTGATCGTCTTCGGCTACGGCTTCGTCGGCGGCATCGGCCTCGGCATCGGCTACATCTCACCCGTGTCGACCCTGATCAAGTGGTTCCCGGACCGGCCGGGCATGGCCACCGGCATCGCCATCATGGGCTTCGGAGGCGGCGCGCTGATCGCCTCGCCCTGGTCGGCGCAGATGCTGGAGTCGTTCGGCTCCGACAGCTCCGGGATCGCGGCGGCGTTCCTCGTGCACGGTCTGTCGTACGCGGTCTTCATGACGCTGGGCGTCCTGCTCGTCCGGGTGCCGCGCACGGAGAAGCCCATCGGCGACAGCGGGCCGAGCGTTCTCGCGGGGCCGCAGGTCTCCGCCCGCAATGCCGTGCGGACCCCGCAGTTCTGGTGTCTGTGGGTGGTGCTCTGCATGAACGTGACCGCGGGCATCGGCATCCTGGAGAAGGCCGCCCCGATGATCACGGACTTCTTCAGGAACACCTCGACGCCGGTGTCGGTGTCGGCCGCGGCCGGTTTCGTCGCGCTGCTCTCGGCGGCCAACATGGCGGGCCGTATCGGCTGGTCGTCCACCTCGGACCTGATCGGCCGCAAGAACATCTACCGCCTCTACCTGGGCGCGGGCGCGCTGATGTATCTGCTCATCGCGCTGGTCGGCGACTCGTCCAAGCCGGTGTTCATCCTGTGCGCCCTGGTGATCCTCTCGTTCTACGGGGGCGGCTTCGCCACGATCCCCGCCTATCTGAAGGACCTCTTCGGGACCTACCAGGTCGGCGCGATCCACGGCCGGCTGCTCACCGCCTGGTCCACGGCCGGTGTCCTCGGACCGCTGATCGTGAACTGGATCGCCGACCGGCAGGAGGAGGCCGGCAAGGACGGCTCCTCCCTCTACACCATGTCCCTCTTCATCATGATCGGGCTGCTCGCGATCGGGTTCGTCGCCAACGAACTGGTCCGGCCCGTCCATGTCCGTCACCACATCCCCGCACCGAGGGAGGCCGCCGATGTCGCAGAACGACAGCAGTCAGAGCCCGCCTGACCGGCGTCCGCTGATCGCCTTCGCCTGGCTGTGGGTGGGGGCGCCGCTCGCCTACGGCCTGTACGAACTCGTGCAGAAGGCGACCCAGCTCTTCACCAAGTGAGGGACCCGGAAGTGTTCGGGCGTCCGAGGGCCTGACAGAAGCCGACAACCTTGGCTTCGGTTTCCTGTCGCCTCGGGTGCCGTCGTACCCGCGAGTCACTGATCAGACTGGTGGATCCCGCTACCCAAGGCAACGAGGGGGACCACCCAATGAACGGCTCGCGCATCGCCGCCGTCGGCCACTACCAGCCCGCCAAGGTACTCACCAACGAGGACCTGGCGGGCCTGGTCGACACCAGTGACGAGTGGATCAGGAGCCGGGTGGGCATCCGCACGCGCCACATCGCGGGCCCCGACGAGCCCGTCGACGAGCTCGCCTCGCACGCCGCCGCCAAGGCGCTCGCCGCCGCCGGTCTCACGCCCGACGACATCGACCTGGTCCTGGTCGCCACGTCCACCGCCGTGGACCGCTCCCCGAACATGGCCGCCCGGGTCGCGGCCCGGCTCGGCATCCCCTCGCCCGCCGCGATGGACGTCAACGTGGTGTGCGCGGGCTTCACCCACGCGCTGGCCACCGCCGACCACACCATCCGGGCGGGTGCCGCGACCCGGGCGCTGGTCATCGGCGCCGACAAGATGTCCGACGTGGCCGACTGGACCGACCGCACGACCTGTGTGCTCGTCGGCGACGGGGCGGGGGCCGCCGTGGTGGAGGCCTGCGGGCCGGGCGACGAGGCCGGTATCGGGCCCGTGCTGTGGGGTTCGGTGCCCGAGATGGGGAACGCGGTGCGCATCGAGGGGCAGCCCGCGCGGTTCGCGCAGGAGGGGCAGAGCGTGTACCGCTGGGCGACCACCCAGCTGCCGCCCCTGGCCCGCAAGGCCTGCGAGCGGGCGGGGCTCGCGCCCGAGGAGCTCGCCGGGGTCGTCCTGCACCAGGCCAATCTGCGGATCATCGAGCCGCTCGCCGAGCGGATCGGCGCCGTCAACGCCGTCGTCGCACGGGATGTCGCCGAATCGGGTAACACCTCCGCGGCCAGCATCCCCCTCGCCTTCTCCAAGCTCGTCGAGCAGGGCGCCCTCTCCACCGGGGACCCGGTGCTGCTCTTCGGGTTCGGCGGCAACCTGTCGTACGCGGGACAGGTCGTCCGCTGCCCGTGACCTGCCGGTACGACGAGGTGTGACGCGGTCGACTCCGTGACGGACCGGCTTCGGTGCGCCGTAGGCTGTAGACGAAAGACAATCCATACCGACTTTCGTACCGCAGTCGTCTCGTGCTGCCAGGAGGGGGACCGACCGATGTTGTCGACGCCAGGACTGCCACAGGGTGCGGTGCCCAAACTGGAACGCCCCGGCCCGCTGCGCGACCGTGTCTACGAGGCGCTGCTCGAACTCATCACCACCCGAGCGCTGCAGCCGGGCCAGCATCTGGTCGAGAGCGAGCTCGCCGGACATCTCGGCGTCTCCCGCCAGCCCGTGCGCGAGGCGTTGCAGCGGCTGAACACGGAGGGGTGGGTCGATCTGCGGCCCGCGCAGGGCGCGTTCGTGCACGAGCCCACCGAGGAGGAGGCCGACCAGCTCCTCACGGTCCGTACGCTGCTGGAGGCCGAAGCCGCCCGGCTCGCCGCGGCCAACGCGTCCAAGGCCGGCATCGAGGCCCTGCGCGACATCCAGGAGCAGGGCATGCGGGCCGTCGCCGCGGACGACGTGGAGGCCGCGGTGCTGCTCAACGCCCGTTTCCACGCGAAGGTCATGGAGTTGGCCGGCAACGCCGTTCTCGCCGAGCTGGCCGCTCAGGTCGACCGGCGCGTCCGCTGGTACTACGCGCCCATCGCCCGGCAGCGCGGACAGCAGTCCTGGGACGAGCACCGGGAGCTGATCGGCGCGATCATGGACCGTGACGAGACCCGCGCCACGCAGCTCATGCGCGAACACACGGAACACACGCGGCGCTCGTACCACGCCCGGGCCAAGTCCTGAGCCCGGCCGTCCCCTTGAGCCGACGCTTCCGACCCCGCTGAGCTGACGCGTTCGGCGATCCCTGGTGCTCGACTCTCCCCTTTGTCCTGCGAGTGGAGAAAGTCGGCACCAATTCCTGCACAGCTTCTTCCCAGGTCGGGCAGCCGCTGCTACGTTCCCCTCGAAAGCACGACGGCAGGCGGCCGAGTGAGGCGGGGAGGGGCTCGTGAGACGGATGACGGCGCGACCCGCGAATTCTCATCAGGCCCGGCTGCTCAAGCTGTTGCGTGACGGGGGTCCCAACTCCCGTGCGCAGCTCGGCGATCAGGTCGACCTGTCGCGGTCCAAACTGGCCGTGGAGGTGGACCGGCTGCTGGAGACGGGCCTGGTCGTGGCCGACGGACTCGCCGCCTCGCGCGGCGGCCGCCGCTCCCACAACATCCGGCTCGCCCCCAATCTGCGCTTCCTCGGCGTGGACATCGGCGCGACCTCGGTCGACGTCGCCGTCACCAACGCCGAGCTGGAGATCCTGGGACACCTCAACCAGCCCATGGACGTCCGCGAGGGCCCGGTCGCGGTCTTCGAGCAAGTCCTGTCCATGGCCGCGAAGTTGAGGGCGACGGGGCTCGCGGAGGGGTTCGACGGTGCCGGCATCGGTGTGCCGGGACCGGTCCGGTTCCCCGAAGGTGTTCCGGTGGCTCCGCCGATCATGCCGGGCTGGGACGGGTTCCCGGTCCGGGAGGCGCTGAGCCAGGACCTGGGCTGCCCGGTCATGGTCGACAACGACGTGAACCTGATGGCGATGGGGGAGCAGCACGCGGGCGTCGCGCGTTCCGTGGGCGACTTCCTCTGCGTCAAGATCGGCACCGGTATCGGCTGCGGCATCGTCGTCGGCGGTGAGGTCCACCGCGGGGCGACGGGCAGCGCGGGCGACATCGGACACATCCAGGCCGTGCCCGGCGGCCGCCCCTGCGCCTGCGGCAACCAGGGCTGCCTGGAAGCCCACTTCAGCGGCGCGGCCCTCGCCCGGGACGCCATCGAGGCGGCCCAGCAGGGACGCTCCGCCGAACTCGCCGCCCGGCTGGAGACCAACGGCACCCTGACCGCCGTCGACGTCGCGGCCGCGGCCGCCGCCGGCGACGCCACCGCCCTCGACCTCATCCGTGAGGGCGGCAACCGCACCGGCCAGGTCATCGCCGGCCTGGTCAGCTTCTTCAACCCCGGCCTGGTGGTGATCGGCGGCGGGGTGACCGGCCTCGGCCACACCCTGCTCGCCGCGATCCGCACCCAGGTCTACCGCCAGTCGTTGCCCCTCGCGACCGGCAACCTGCCCATCGTTCTGGGGGAGTTGGGCCCCACCGCCGGAGTCATCGGCGCGGCCCGGCTGATCAGCGACCACCTGTTCTCACCCGCGTAGACCCCAACAGGCCTGCGTGAGCCGGAAAAGGCCCACGCAAGTCCCCGCAAGCCACTGGTCCGGCACAGCCCACCGGCACGACCCGTTGCCTCGCCCTGCCCTGAAACGGCCCGCACGCCAGCCGAGGGGAACCACACATGGCACCAGAACCACCGCTCCTCAGCATGTCCGGCATCACCAAGTCGTTCCCCGGAGTCCGGGCCCTCGACGGCGTCGACCTCGACGTCCAGGCCGGTGAAGTGCACTGTCTGCTCGGCCAGAACGGGGCCGGCAAGTCCACCCTCATCAAGGTCCTGGCCGGCGCCCACCAGCCCGACGACGGCACCATCACCTGGCGCGGCGAGCCGGTCACCCTGCGCTCGCCGATCGCCGCCATGCGCCTCGGCATCGCCACCATCTACCAGGAACTCGACCTGGTGGAGCACCTGTCGGTCGCCGAGAACGTGCACCTCGGCCACGAACCGACGACGGCCGGATTCGTCGTACGGGGCAAGGCGGCCCGTGCGTCGACGGGCCTGCTGCTCAAGCGGCTCGGGCACCCCGAGATCGACCCGGCCCGCCTGGTCGGCGAGTTGTCCGCGGCCCAGCAGCAGATCGTCTCCATGGCGCGGGCCCTCTCCCACGACGTACGGCTCATCGTGATGGACGAACCGTCCGCCGCCCTCGACCCGGACGAGGTCGACAACCTCTTCCGGATCGTCGGCGACCTCACCGCGGACGGCGTCGCCGTCGTCTACATCTCCCACCGGCTGGAGGAGATCCGGCGGATCGGCGACCGGGTCACCGTGCTGAAGGACGGGCGGGCCGTCGCGGGCGGGCTGCCCGCCAAGGCGACCCCGACCCGTGAGGTCGTGGCGCTGATGACGGGACGGAACGTGGAGTACGTCTTCCCCGACCGTCCCGTGTCGCCTCCCACCGGCACCCCGGTCCTGGAGGTCCGGGGCCTAGGCAGGGAGGGCGAGTTCGAGCCCTTCGACCTCACCCTGCACCCCGGCGAGATCGTCGGACTGGCCGGCCTCGTCGGATCCGGCCGATCCGAGATCCTGGAGACTGTATACGGTGCACGGAAGCCGACCTCCGGGCAGGTCCTGGTCGATGGCCGACCGCTCAAACCCGGCAGCGTCCGCGCCGCCGTCCGCGCCGGACTCGGCCTCGCCCCCGAGGAGCGCAAGGCGCAGGCCCTGCTGATGCTGGAGTCCGTCACCCGCAACGTCTCGGTCTCCACCATGTCCCGCTTCTCGCGCGGCGGCTGGATCGACCGCGGCGCCGAACTCGGCGCGGCGCGGGCCGCCACCCGCGAGCTGTCCCTGCGGCCCGACAACCCGTCCGTCCCGGTCCGCACCCTGTCCGGCGGCAACCAGCAGAAGGCCGTCCTCGCCCGCTGGCTCCTGCGCGGCTGCCGGGTGCTGCTCCTCGACGAGCCGACCCGCGGCGTCGATGTCGGTGCCCGCAGTGAACTGTATGCAGTCGTCCGTCGACTGGCCGACGAAGGCCTCGCCGTTCTGCTCGTCTCCAGCGAGGTGCCCGAAGTGCTCGGCCTCGCCGACCGCGTCCTCGTCCTGCGCGAGGGCCGTGTCGTGCACACGGCCCCCGCCCGCGAGCTCGACGAATCCCGCGTACTGGACCTCGTCATGGAAGGAAGCCCGGCGTCATGACGCAGCACGTCTCCCCGCCCCGGGACGGCACCGGAAAGACCGCCCCCGTGGACCGGCCACCCGTCTGGCGAGGGCTGCTGGCCCGAGTCGACCTCCGCACCCTCTCCCTCCTCGGAGTCCTCGCCGCACTGATCGTGGTCGGCGGGATCACCAAGCCGGACGAGTTCCTCGACACTCGCAACCTCCAACTCGTCCTCACCCAGGGCTCGGTGATCGGCGTCGTCACGGTCGGCATGACCTTCGTGATCATGTCGGGCGGCATCGACCTGTCCGTCGGCGCGATCGTCGCCCTGGCCTCCGTGTGGGCGACCACGGTCGCCACCCAGGAGTACGGCTTCGGCGGCATCCTCCTCACCGCGGTCCTGGTGGGCCTCGGCTGCGGCCTGGTCAACGGACTGCTCATCGCGTACGGCGGGATGGTCCCCTTCATCGCGACGCTCGCCATGCTCGCCTCGGCGCGCGGCCTCGCCCTGCAGATCACCGACGGCAAGACGCAGATCGTCACCGTGGACAGCGTCCTGGACCTCGGGCTGCGCGACGCGTACGTCCTCGGGATCCCGCCGCTCGTCATGGTCTTCGCCGTCGTCACGATCATCGGCTGGCTGGTCCTCAACCGCACCACCTTCGGCCGCCGCACCGTCGCGGTCGGCGGCAACGCGGAGGCCGCCCGCCTCGCCGGTATCGACGTCCGCCGCCAACGCCTCTACCTCTACCTGCTGTCCGGGCTGTGCTGCGGCATCGCCGCCTTCCTCCTGATCATCCTCTCGGGCTCGGGCCAGAACACCAACGGCAACCTCTACGAGCTCGACGCGATCGCCGCCGCGATCATCGGCGGCACGCTGCTCAGCGGCGGCCGCGGCACCATCACCGGCTCCGTGCTCGGGGTCCTGATCTTCACCACGATCACCAACATCTTCGCCCTGAACAACCTGCAGAGCGACGTCCAGCAGATCGCCAAGGGAGCGATCATCGTCGCCGCCGTGCTGGTCCAGCGCCGTACCGCAAGCACGACCTGAGGAAAGGGTTCACCGCCATGCCAGAGCTCACCAGCCGCAGAGGGCTGCTCTTCGGGACCGCCGCCATAGGAGCCGGTGCCCTCCTCGTGGGGTGCACGAGTAACGACTCGGACGACGAACCGGCCGCGAACGACCAGCCGGCCGCCGACGACAAGCCCGGCAAGCAGGTCACCATCGGCTTCGCCGGACCGCAGGCCGACCACGGCTGGCTCAACGCCATCAACGACAACGCCAAGAGCCGCGCCAAGAAGTACTCGGACGTCACCCTGGAGATCACCGAGGGCTCCAACGACACGGCCGCGCAGATCGGCCAGATCGAGACACTGATCAACAAGAAGGTCGACGTGCTGGTGGTGCTGCCCGCCGACGGCAAGGCGCTCACCCAGGTCGGATTGAAGGCGATGCGCGCGGGCATCCCGGTCGTCAACCTCGACCGGATCTTCAACACCCCGCAGGCGTACCGCTGCTGGATCGGCGGCGACAACTACGGCATGGGCCTGAACGCCGGTCACTACATCGGCGAGAAGCTCAAGGGGAAGTCGGACGCCCGCGTCATCGAACTGGCCGGCCTGGACAACCTGGAGCTGACCCAGCAGCGCACCAAGGGCTTCGACGACGCCCTGAAGAACTACCCCAACGTCAAGAAGGTGGCCCGTCAGGCCGCCGAGTTCACCGTGGAGTCCGGGCAGGCCAAGATGGCCCAACTCCTGCAGGCACAGTCGAAGTTCGACGCGCTGTGGAACCACGACGACGACCAGGGGGTCGGCGCGCTGCGCGCCATCGAGCAGGCCGGGCGGGACGACTTCCTGATGGTCGGCGGCGCGGGCGCGCTCTCCGCGTTCCAGGCCATCAAGAAGGACGACGGCGTCCTCAAGGCGACCGTCCTCTACCCGCCGACCATGGCCGCCTCCGCGATCGACCTCGCCCGCGCCCTCGGCCAGAGCAAGGGCATCGGCGGCCTCGCCGAGTTCGAGATCCCGGCCTCGCTCACGCTCTACTCGGCCGTCGTCGACAAGACCAACATCGACCAGTACATGTCCACCGGCTTCAAGTGAGGCGTTCCGCCCGGCAGGCCGCAGCGGCCCGTCGGGCGGGAGGCACCCCCCACCGCGCCACGACGACGAGGAGGACATTGCGCATGGCACAGCCGCAGCAGTCAGAAGGGGCCGAGAAACCGCCCCTGAGGGTGGGCATGGTCGGCTACGCCTTCATGGGCGCCGCCCACTCCCAGGGCTGGCGCACCGTGGGCCGGGTCTTCGACCTGCCCAGGCAGCCGGTCCTGTCCGCGATCTGCGGCCGCGACCCGGCAGCCGTGCGGGCCGCCGCCGACCGGCACGGCTGGGCGGCGGCCGAGACCGACTGGCGTGCGCTGATCGCCCGGGACGACGTGGACCTCGTCGACATCTGCACCCCCGGCGACAGCCACGCCGAGATCGCCGTCGCCGCCCTCGCCGCGGGCAAGCACGTGCTGTGCGAGAAGCCGCTCGCCAACACGGTCGAGGAAGCCGCGATGATGGCGGAGGCGGCCGAAGAGGCCTACGGGCGCGGACAGTTGGCGATGGTCGGCTTCAACTACCGCCGGGTGCCCGCCACCGCGCTCGCCCGGAACATGGTCGCCGAGGGCCGCCTCGGGAAGCTGCGGCATGTGCGGGTGACGTACCTTCAGGACTGGCTGGTCGACCCGGAGTTCCCCCTCACCTGGCGGCTGCGCAAGGAACACGCCGGCTCGGGCTCGCTCGGCGATCTCGGCTCGCACATCATCGACCTCGCCCAGCACCTGGCGGGGGAGCGGCTCGCGGGGGTCTGCGCCCTCACCGAGACCTTCGTCCGGGAACGGCCCCTGCCCGTCGGCGCCACCAGCGGACTGTCCGCGGTGACGTCCGCCGGCACCGGCCAGGTCACCGTGGACGACGCCGCCCTGTTCACCGGCCGCTTCACCTCCGGCGCCCTCGCCTCCTTCGAGGCGACCCGGTACGCCACCGGCCGCAAGAACGCCCTGCGCATCGAACTCAACGGCGAGCGCGGCTCGTTGGCCTTCGACCTGGAGCGCCTCAACGAACTCTCGTACCACGACGGCACCGAGCCCGCCGCGCACGCCGGCTTCCGCCGCATCCTCGTCACCGAACCCGACCACCCCTACCTGGACGCCTGGTGGCCGCCGGGCCACGGCCTCGGCTACGAGCACAGCTTCGTCCACCAGGCCCGCGACCTCGTCCACGCCGTCGCCGAGGGCCGCCGCCCCGAACCCTCCTTCACCGACGGACTCCAGATCCAGCGCGTTCTCGCGGCGGTCGAGGAGAGCGCCGAGAAGAACTCCGTCTACACACCCATAGCCGTCTGAGGAGGCGCAAGCGACATGCCGCGCACATTCACGCTCTTCACCGGCCAGTGGGCCGACCTTCCCCTCGAAGAGGTCTGCCGCCTGGCCCGCGACTTCGGCTACGACGGACTGGAACTCGCCTGCTGGGGCGACCACTTCGAGGTCGACAAGGCCCTCTCCGACCCGTCGTACCTCCCCTCGCGCCACCAACTCCTGGAGAAGTACGGCCTGAAGTGCTGGGCCGTCTCCAACCACCTGGTCGGCCAGGCCGTCTGCGACGCCATCATCGACGAACGCCACCAGGCCATCCTGCCGGGCGAGGTGTGGGGCGACGGCGACCCGGAAGGGGTCCGGCGGCGCGCGGCGGACCGCATGAAGGACACCGCGCGGGCCGCGGCCGCCTTCGGCGTCGACACCGTCATCGGCTTCACCGGCTCCGCCATCTGGCACCTGGTCGCCATGTTCCCGCCCGCCCCCGAGTCGATGATCGAGCGCGGCTACGAGGACTTCGCGACCCGCTGGAACCCCATCCTCGACGTCTTCGACGAGCAGGGCGTGCGGTTCGCGCACGAGGTCCACCCCAGCGAGATCGCCTACGACTACTGGACGACCGTCCGCACACTGGATGCGATCGACCGTCGACCGGCGTTCGGCCTCAACTTCGACCCCAGCCACTTCGTCTGGCAGGACCTCGACCCCGTCGGCTTCCTCTGGGACTTCCGCGACCGCATCTACCACGTGGACTGCAAGGAGGCCCGCAAGCGCCTCGACGGACGCAACGGCCGCCTCGGCTCCCACCTGCCCTGGGGCGACCCGCGCCGCGGCTGGGACTTCGTGTCCGCCGGCCATGGCGACGTCCCCTGGGAGGACGTGTTCCGGATGCTGCGCTCCATCGACTACCAGGGTCCCGTCTCGGTCGAGTGGGAGGACGCCGGCATGGACCGGCTCCAGGGCGCCCCCGAGGCACTGAAGAGCCTCAAGGCATACGACTTCGAGCCGCCGTCGGCCTCCTTCGACGCGGCGTTCGGCAACTGACCGCCCGTCGGTACGCCGGGGCGACGCGAACCCCGGCGTACGCACCCGCCCGTACGCCCGGACCCCGTCCCGCGCACCGAGAGGCACCACCACGCCCTGCCCGGTCGTCAACGGGAGCACCGGGTCCGGGGCCCTGCTCGACGTGGCCGACCTCACCTGCACGACCGGCTGACAGGAGGAATCTGCGATGCGCTCAACGAGCCGACTGACCACGGCAGTTGTCGGAGCCGCCGTGCTTCTGGGCTGCGTCTCCGGCCCCGCCGCCTCACAGGGCGGGCAGGACAAGGAACGCGTCCTGGTCTTCTCCAAGACGGCCGGTTTCCGGCACGACTCCATCCCCGAGGGCGTCACCGCCCTGAAGGAGCTCGGCGGGGCGAGCGGCTTCACGGTCGACGCCACGGAGGACGCCGGCGCCTTCACCTCCCGCAACCTCCGGCGCTACGACGCGGTCGTCTTCCTGTCGACGACCGGCGACGTCCTGGACGCCGCCCAGCAGAAGGCCTTCGAGGGCTACATCCGCAAGGGCGGCGGCTACGTCGGCATCCACGCCGCCGCCGACACCGAGTACGACTGGGCGTTCTACGGCGGCCTCGCAGGCGCCTACTTCCAGTCGCACCCGGCGATCCAGCCCGCCACGGTCGTCGTCGAGGACCGCGCCCACCCGGCCACCTCGGCACTGGGGCCGACCTGGAACCGGTCCGACGAGTGGTACAACTACCGCTCCAACCCCCGGGAACGGGCCCATGTCCTCGCCTCGCTCGACGAGTCGTCGTACACCGGCGGCACGATGAACGGGGACCATCCGATCGCCTGGTGCCAGAACTACCAGGGCGGCAGGGCCTTCTACACGGGCGGCGGCCACACGAAGGAGTCGTACGCGGACCCCGCCTTCCGCCGGCACCTGGTCGGCGGCATCCTGTATGCGATCGGCGAGGCACAGGCCGACTGCCGACCGGAGAACGGATACCGTCCGCTGTTCGACGGCACCGCGCAGTCGCTGGGCGGCTGGCGGCAGGCCGGCCCGGGCTCCTTCACCCTGGACGACGACGGCACCATCACCTCGGCCGGCGGCATGGGGATGCTCTGGTACGCCGCGTCGGACTTCCGCGCGTACTCGCTGAAGCTCGACTGGAAGACGGCCGGCGACGACAACTCCGGTGTGTTCGTGGGATTCCCGCCCTCGGACGACCCGTGGTCGGCCGTGAACAACGGCTACGAGATCCAGATCGACGCCACGGACGTGCCCGAGAAGACGACCGGGTCCGTCTACGGCTTCCGCTCCGCCGACCTGAAGAAGCGCGACCGCGCGCTGAACCCGCCGGGGGAGTGGAACACGTACGAGATCCGCGTGGAGGGCGAACGACTCCGCGTCTGGCTCAACGGCGTGAAGATCAACGATTTCACCAACACCGACCCGGCCCGGAGCCTCACCGACGGTCACTTCGGCATCCAGAACCACGGAGCCGACGACCAGGTGTCCTTCCGGAACATCCGCGTCAAGGAACTGCCCGTCAAGGGCGGCTGAGCGGCGGCGGGCGGGGGACGCCGGACCACCGCCCGCCGTCTCTTCCCCTGCCTCGACAGGGGCTCCCCGCCAGGGGTTCACCCACGACGCGTTCGACAAGGAGGCTGCCCATGCCCGCGTCCGTTTCCTCGCCACGCGTCGGTGTCCGGCTGATCGGGTCGCGCGGCTCCGTCGCCACGACCGTCGTCACCGGCCACGACACGGATGACTGCCCGCTGACCAAACGCGCGGGTGGGCTGACCGTGGCGAGACCCGGCGACGGGCCGGAAGAGGGCGCCGTCCACACAGAGCGTCTCGGGGAGGAGCGGTGAGGCGGGGGAGAGGAGCGGTTGCGCCCAGGCCGGCCGGCTCACTTCGCGAGGGCGGTGAGCGTCCCACGAGCCCGGCAGCCGCCGCCCCCGCCCGAACCCGCGACGGCTCGCCCCTGCGCTTCGGCTACGGAACCAACGGCCTCACCGACCTCCGGCTCGACGACGCCCTCGGCCTGCTCGCCGACCTCGGCTACGACGGCGTAGGCCTGACCCTCGACCACATGCATCTCGACCCGCTCGCCCCGGACCTGGCCGCCCGCACCGGTCGCGTCGCCCGGCGGCTGGACGCGCTGGGCCTGGGCGTCACCGTGGAGACGGGCGCCCGCTATGTCCTCGACCCGCGCCGCAAACACGGGCCCTCCCTCCTCGACCCGGACCCCGACGACCGGGCCCGCCGCGTCGACCTCCTGATGCGTGCCGTGCGGGTCGCGGCCGACCTCGGCGCACACGCCCTGCACTGCTTCAGCGGGATCACCCCGACGGGCACCGACCGGGACACGGCCTGGAAACGCCTCGCCGAAACCCTCACCCCGGTCCTCGACGCCGCCGCCACCGCGGGCATGCCCCTCGCCGTCGAGCCCGAACCCGGCCACCTCCTCGCCACCCTCGCCGACTTCCACCGCCTGCGCCGCGAACTCGGCGACCCCGAACCCCTCGGCCTCACCCTCGACATCGGCCACTGCCAGTGCCTCGAACCACTCCCGCCCGCGGCCTGCGTACGCGCCGCCGCCCCCTGGCTGCGGCACGTCCAGATCGAGGACATGCGCCGCGGCGTCCACGAACACCTTCCCCTCGGCGACGGGGAGATCGACTTCCCTGCCGTCCTCGCCGCCCTGGCCGACACCGGCTACCGCGGGCTCACCGTCGTCGAACTGCCCCGCCACTCCCACGCGGGCCCCCACTTCGCCGAACAGTCCCTCCCCTTCCTCCGCCGAGCGGCGGCCACCCACGCACCTCCCGGCGATCCCTCCGCCACCCCTGAAGGGAGCACCACATGACCCGCGCCGCCCACTCCACCCCGGACACCCCCACGGTGGACCCCGACGCCCTCGCCCACACCCCGCCGACCACCCTGCACGCCCACCTCGACACCCGCCTCGCCGGAGCCGCCCGCGCCTGGCTCGACCAGGCCCTCGACGAGGCCGCCGCCCACCCCGGCGTCCACGGCCCCATCTCCGTGTGGGAACTGCGCCTGGCCGAGGCAGGCCGCCGCTGCGGGCCCGAGCACGCCGACGCCGCCCGCGTCCTCATCCTGCACGCGGCCCACGCCGACATCGACGCCCTCACCCGCGTCTACCGGCAGGGCACCGCCGACGAACGCCGCGCCGTCCTGCACGCCCTGCCCCACCTCGTGCCCGGCCCGGACGCGCTCCCGCTCGTCGAGGACGCCCTGCGCACCAACGACACCCGGCTCCTCACCGCCGCCGTCGGCCCCTACGCGGCCCGCCACCTGGACCCCCACCAGTGGCGGCACGCCGTCCTGAAGTGCCTGTTCACCGGCGTGCCCGTCGACGCGGTGGCCGGCCTGGACCGCCGGGCCGCCGGCGACGCGGAACTCGCCCGCATGCTCGGCGACTACGCCGCCGAACGCACCGCGGCGGGGCGTGAAGTGCCCGAAGACCTCCACCGCGCGCTGGCCCTGACCCAGGCGACGCCGACCGAGTCCAAGGAGCAGTCCTGATGCGCCTGTTCGACCCCCACATCCACATGACGTCCCGCACCACCGACGACTACGAGGCCATGCACGCGGCCGGTGTCCGCGCCGTCGTCGAACCCTCCTTCTGGCTCGGCCAGCCCCGCACCTCGCCCTCCTCCTTCCTCGACTACTTCGACTCCCTCCTCGGCTGGGAGCCCTTCCGCGCCGCCCAGTACGGCATCGCCCACCACTGCACCCTCGCCCTCAACCCCAAGGAGGCCAACGACCCACGCTGTGTCCCCGTCCTCGACGAACTGCCCCGGTATCTCGTCAAGGACCAGGTCGTCGCCGTCGGCGAGATCGGCTACGACTCCATGACCCCCGCCGAGGACACCGCCCTCGCCGCCCAGCTCCAGCTCGCCGCCGACCACCAACTGCCCGCCCTCGTGCACACCCCGCACCGCGACAAGCTGGCCGGTCTGCGCCGCACCCTCGACGTCGTCCGGGAGTCCGCGCTGCCCCCGGACCACGTCCTGGTCGACCACCTCAACGAGACCACCGTCAAGGAGGCCAAGGCCGGCGGCTGCTGGCTGGGCTTCTCCGTCTATCCCGACACCAAGATGGACGAGGAGCGGATGGTCGCGATCCTGAAGGAGTACGGCCCGGAGCAGGTGCTCGTGAACTCCGCCGCGGACTGGGGCAGGAGCGATCCCCTCAAGACCCGCAGAGTCGCCGACACCATGCTGGCGAACGGCTTCACCGAGGACGACGTCGACCTGGTGCTGTGGCGCAACCCCGTCGCCTTCTACGGGCTCAGCGGCCGCCTCGCCCTCGACGCCACCGCGACCGCGGCCACCCACGAGGGCAACTCCATCCTGCGCGGGGGCGAGTAGGGCATGCGCTTCCGCCACCCCGACGGCTCCACCGTCCACCTCGCCTACTGCACCAACGTCCACCCCGCGGAGACCCTCGGCGGTGTCGTCGCCCAGCTCCGCGACCACTGCGAGCCCGTCCGCCGCCGCCTCGGCCGCGACCGCCTCGGCATCGGCCTGTGGCTGGCCGCCGACGCCGCCCGCGCCCTGGACTCCGACCCGTCCGCCCTGCGCGCCCTGCGCGCCGAACTCGACCGGCGCGGCCTGGAAGTGGTCACCCTCAACGGCTTCCCCTACGAAGGGTTCGGCGCCGGGGAGGTCAAGTACCGCGTCTACCGGCCGGACTGGGCCGACCCCGAACGCCTGGAGCACACCACCGCCCTGGCCCGGGTCCTGGCCGGACTCCTCCCCGATGACGTCACCGAGGGCAGCATCTCGACCCTGCCGCTGGCGTGGCGCACCGCCGCCCACGGCACCGGCCGCCACGAGAAGGCCCTGCGTACGCTCGCCGAACGCCTCGAAGCCCTGGAGGAGCTGACCGGACGCTCCATCCGCATCGGCCTCGAACCGGAACCCGGCTGCGTCGTCGAGACCACCCACGACGCCCTCGCCCCCCTGTCCGCGATCGCCCACCACCGGATCGGCATCTGCGTGGACACGTGCCACCTCGCCACCTCCTTCGAAGATCCGCACACCGCCCTCGACGCCCTCACCGCGGCCGGCGTCCCCGTCGTCAAGTCCCAGCTCTCGGCCGCCCTGCACGCCGAGCACCCCCATCTGCCGGAGGTCCGCACGGCCCTCGCCGCCTTCGACGAACCCCGCTTCCTGCACCAGACCCGCACGGCCACCGCCGCCGGCCTGCGCGGCACCGACGACCTCGGCGAGGCACTCGGCGGCGACACCCTGCCCGACGCGAGCCCCTGGCGCGCCCACTTCCACGTCCCCCTGCACGCGGCCCCCGCAGCCCCCCTCACCTCCACGCTCCCCGTCCTCAAGGCCGCGCTGACCCGGCTGGTCGGCGGCCCGCACCCGCTCACCCGGCACCTGGAGGTCGAGACCTACACCTGGCAGGCCCTCCCGCCCGCACTGCGGCCCCGCGGCCGGACCCAGCTCGCCGACGGCATCGCCGCCGAACTCATTCTCGCCCGCGACCTGTTGACGGACCTCGGCCTGAAGGAACTTCCATGAGCACCGCCCGGAACACTTCAGGCCCCACCCCGCTCCTCGTCCTCGACGTCGTCGGCCTCACCCCCCGCCTCCTCGACCACATGCCCCACCTCAAGACCCTCGCCCGGTCGGGCTCCCACGCCCCTCTCGAAACCGTCCTGCCGGCCGTGACCTGCGCCGCCCAGTCCACCTTCCTGACCGGCACCCACCCCGCCGAGCACGGCATCGTCGGCAACGGCTGGTACTTCCGCGACCTCGGCGACGTCCTCCTGTGGCGCCAGCACAACGGCCTGGTCGCCGGGGACAAGCTGTGGGACGCCGCCCGCCGCGCCCATCCCGGCTACACCGTCGCCAACATCTGCTGGTGGTACGCCATGGGCGCCGACACCGACATCACCGTCACCCCCCGTCCCGTCTACTACTCCGACGGCCGCAAGGAACCCGACTGCTACGCCCGCCCTCCGGCCCTGCACGACGAACTCACCGCCACATTCGGCACCTTCCCCCTCTTCCACTTCTGGGGCCCCGGCGCCGACCTCGTCTCCAGCCGATGGATCATCGACGCGACCCGCCACATCATCAGCACCCGGCACCCCGATCTGACGCTGTGCTATCTCCCGCACCTCGACTACGACCTCCAGCGCTTCGGCCCCGACGACCCCCGCTCCCTCAAAGCGGCCGCCGACCTGGACCGGGCCCTGGCGCCGCTCCTCGACGACGCCCGCGCGGAGGGCCGTACCGTCGTCGCGCTGTCCGAGTACGGCATCACCGGCGTCAGCCGGCCCGTCGACATCAACCGCGCCCTGCGCCGCGCAGGACTGCTCGAGGTGCACACCCAGGACGGCATGGAGTACCTGGACCCGATGGCCTCACGCGCCTTCGCGGTCGCCGACCACCAGATCGCCCATGTCTATGTGCGCCGCCCCGAAGACCTGGAGGCGACCCGGGACGCCCTCGCCGGACTGCCCGGCATCGAGCAACTCCTGGACGACGAGGGCAAGAAGGCCCACCACCTCGACCACCCGCGCTCCGGAGAGCTCGTCGCCGTCGCGGAGCCGGACGCCTGGTTCACGTACTACTACTGGCTCGACGACGCCCGCGCGCCCGACTTCGCGCAACTCGTCGAGATCCACCGCAAACCCGGCTACGACCCGGTCGAACTCTTCATGGATCCCCGCGACCCCTACGTCAAGGTCAAGGCGGCCACCGCACTGGCCCGCAAGAAACTCGGCCTGCGCTACCGGATGGCGGTCGTGCCTCTTGATCCCTCACCTGTCCGCGGCAGCCACGGCCGCCTTCCGGCGAGCGACGACGACGGTCCGCTTCTCATCTGCTCCACCCCCCGCGCTGTCGGCGACCGCGTCGCGGCCACCGATGTGAAAGCACTCCTGCTCCGACTGGCCGGTCTCGGCTGACCGGCCCACCCCACCGGCCCCGCACGACCGGCCTCTTCCGACTGATCACCAGTGAAGCACCCACCACTGACAACGCCTCCGACCTCGAGGAGTTCAGGCATGAGCCGCATCTCCCAGCCCGACCCCGAACTCACCCACCGCCTCACCAGACGAGGCATGCTCGGTGTGGCCGCGGGCGCCACCGCCGCCGCGCTCGTGGGCGCCGCAGCGACCCCCGCGGGCGCCGCCACCGAGGCCGCCTCCGGCAGCGCGGGCCGCGGCCGCCCCGTCCTGCCGCCCGGCCGGCTCGGCATCCAGCTCTACAGCCTGCGCGACAAGGTCTCCACCCTCGGTTTCGCGCCCGTCTTCGCCGAACTCGCGAAGTACGGCTACGACGAGGTCGAGTTCGCCGGATACACCCAGGGCTCGGCCGGCCCGATCACCCTCGCCCAGCTCAAGCGGCTGGCCAGGAACCACGGCCTGAACCCGATCGGCAGCCATGTCGGCTACTACTCCGACGACCCGAACGCCTACACCTTCGCCCAGAACCTCACCAAGGTCCTCGACGACGCCCAGGCCCTCGGCCTCAAGCACATCGGCACCGCCTCGGGACCGTTCCGCTACGGCTCCACCGTCGACGCCTGGAAGCGCGCGGCCGAGGAGTTCAACACCTACGGCGCGGCCGCCAGGGCACGCGGCATGAAGTTCTACCAGCACAACCACTCCGAGGAGTTCTCCTTCGCCACCGACAACCCCAAGGTCCGGCTCTACGACGTGCTGCTCGCCGAGACCGACCCCGACCTGGTGTTCCTGGAGATGGACATCTTCTGGGCGTACTCGGGCCAGTTCCGCTTCTCCAAGCGCCCCGACGGCACGGCGGCACCGTTCGAGCCGCTGGACTACGTCCTCAAGCAGCCCCACCGCTATCCGCTGTTCCACGTCAAGGACGGGGTGAGCGACCCCGCGAACACCTATGGCTACCGCATGACGGACGTCGGCGACGGCGACATCGACTACCAGCGGTTCATCTCCGCCGTGACCAGGCTGCGCGGTGAGCGGTTCGCCCACCACTGGCAGGCCGAGCACGACCAGCCGACCGACTCCTTCACTTTCGCGCGGCGCTCCAGCGAACACCTGCACTCGCTGCGCGAGAAGTGCTGACCGGTCCCGCACACATGAGGAGGCCCTCCCGGGATCCCGGGAGGGCCTCCTCACGCGCGCGTGCCGTCAGCCGGCGGTCTGTGGCACCGCCGTCCGCCCGGGCTGCCGCAGCAGCAGGGCGATCACCGCCGCCACCATGGAGACGGCGCCGGCCAGAGCGTACGCCCCGTCATACCCCCAGGCGGCGACCACCATGGAGCCGAGTCCGCCGCCGAACAGACCGCTGATCAGCTTGCCGCTGTACACCAGCCCGTAGTTGGAGGCGTTGTAGTTCTCCCCGAAGTAGTCCGGGGTGAGAGCCGCGAACAGCGGATAGAACGCGCCGCCGCCGAAGCCGGAGAGGAAGGCGAAGAACAGGAACAGCGCCTCGCTCTTCACGTCGCCCGCCCAGATCACGCCGAACTGGGCCAGGCCCAGCACGACGATGACGAACACCAGGGTGGACTTTCTGCCCCACTTGTCGGACAGCCAGCCCACGACACCTCGGCCGATGCCGTTGATGACCGCCATGACACCCATCGACGAGGCCGCCACCAGCGGGCCGAAGCCCACCTCCTTGGCGTAGTCGACCTGGAAGGAGATCCCGAAGATCGACACCCCCGCGGTGAGCACGATGGCGAGCCACATCAGGGGGAGCATGCCGGTCCTGATGGCCTCCTTGGGCGTGTACTGCTTCACCGCGGGAGGGTTCTTGGCGAGGCTCGTCGCGTTCTTCCCGTCGCCGGAGAACTCCAGCGGATCGATGTCCGCGGGCCACCAGTTCTTCGGCGGATCCTTGAAGAAGAACGCGGACCCGAGGACCACGATCATGATGTAGCAGCCGATCAGGTCCAGGACGCGGTGGTAGTTCGCGGTGTCGAAGCCGTAGTTGAAGATGAAGATGAACGGCAGTGACCCGTACGCGAATCCGCCGTTGACGAACCCCGTTCTGGCGCCCCGGCGTTCGGGGAACCACTTGCCGACCATGTTGATGCAGGTTGCGTACACGAGCCCGGCGCCGATTCCCCCGACGACGCCGAAGCCCAGGATCGCCAGCCATACGTTGCTCAGGTGCGACAGGGCGAGGAACCCGACGAGGCACAGACCTGAGCCGATGTACATGGCCTTACGGGCCGTCAGGACGCCCTTCTCCCGCAGCCAGCCCGCCGGGAAGGCGATGCCGGCCTGGAAGAAGACCCAGACGCTGAGGATCCAGAAGGTGTTGCTCTGCGTCCAGCCATGGGCGTGGGACAGGGTGTCCTCCGCCGAGCCGTACGCGTATTCGAAGACGCTGATGGCCATCATGGCGAGCCACGGCAGATACACCATGAGCTTGCGCGAGTGACCGAGGATGTCCCGGTCGGTCTCGCCCACGCGATAGACGCGGCCGCGCGTGTCGGTCACTTCTCGGTAGGGACGGTGTGCGGCGTCGGGGTGGGTCGACGAACTGTTCGTTGCGATGGGATCTGCCGTCATTGCAGAGCAATTCCTTTGCGTCAGGCCTTTGGGGTCAGGCCATTTCCTCGCCGAGCGGCTGGGGGTTGGGAGAGGTGTCCTTCTTCTTGGGCCGGCCCGGCGGTGTCAGGAACAGTGCGATGCACGCGGCGAACAGAGAGATCGAGCCGGCCAGCGTGAATGCGCCGCTGTGTCCCCAGTGGTCCACGACGACCTTGCCCATTCCGGCTCCGAGAAGTCCGGACACCAGCTTGGAGCTGTAGACCAGACCGTAGTTGGAGGCATTGTTGTTCTCGCCGAAGTAGTCCGCCGTCATCGCCGCGAACATGGGGAAGATGGCGCCGCCGCCGAACCCGGAGATGCTGGAGAAGAGCAGGAACAACGGGAGGTTCTTCATGTCGGCGGACCACAGGATGCCGTACTGCGAAAGACCGAGCACGATGCAGACGAAGATCAGGCACCGCTTTCGCCCGTAACGGTCCGACAGCCAGCCGATCACACCGCGCCCGGTGCCGTTGACGATGGCCTTCATCGACATGGCCGTCGCGACGATTCCGCCCGCGAAGCCGGCCTCCTCGCCTATGTCGACCTGGAAGGCGATACCGAAGATGTTCACGCCCGAGGTGCACAGCAGGCAGAACCACATCAGCGCGACCCGCCCGGTACGCCAGGCCTCGCCCGGGGTGTACTGCCGTACGGCAGGCGGGTTCATGGCCATGGCACGCCGGGCACGGGGGTCGGTCGGCGGGCGCAGCGGGTCGACCTCGGCCGGCCACCAGTTCTTCGGCGGGTCCTTGAAGAAGGAGCCGGCCACAGCCACCGTCGTCGCCAGGAAGACACCGACCGCGACGAGCACCCAGCGGAAGTTCGTCAGATCCATGTAGCTGGTGAAGAGGAAGACGAACGGCACGGAACCGTAGGCGAATCCTCCGTTGACGAAACCGGTCTTGCCTCCCTTTCGCTCCGGATACCATTTGCCGACCATGTTCACGCAGGTCGCGTAGACCATTCCGGCGCCCATACCGCTGAACATGCCGAACCCGACGTACGCGACGACCACATGCGGCGCGAACGCGAGGGACAGATATCCGAGCAGGGTGCCGATCGCGCCGAGGATCATCGCCCAACGCGCGGGCAGCTTGCCGCTTTCCCTGAGCTTTCCGGCCGGGAAGGCGACGGCGGCCTGGAAGAACACCCAGACGCCGAGCATCCAGAAGATGTGTCCGTCGTTCCAGCCGTGTGCGATGTGCAGCGTGTCCTCGGCAGACGCGAACGCGTACTCCGCCGAGCTGATGCCCATCATGCCGACCCACGGCAGGATGACCATCCACTTGCGTTTACGGCCCAGGATGTCGATGTCGGTCTCACCGACGCGGTACACGCGGCCGTTGTGGTCCGTCACCTCCCGATACGGGACGGACGTCGAGTAGTCGATCGTTGTCATCTGCTCAAGCACTCCTTGCGTCGAAAGATCTGGCCAGCGCCCCCTGTCCAAATGCCTTTCGTGCGCGCACGGGTCCCGGGGCCGGGCGACGCGCACCGTCGGTCGGCCCCTTGCTCGGTCAAGTCACGTCAGATCACCCCGCTCGACTTGAGCAGGCGCAATTCCTCGTCGCCGATGCCGAGTTCGCTGATGAGGATTTCCTCGGTGTGCTGGCCCAGGAGGGGGGAGGGGGTGATGTGGGTGGGGGAGTCGGAGAGTTTGAGGGGGTTGCCCACCGTGGTGAAACGTCCGCGCTCGGGATGCTCGACCTCCACGACGATCTCGTTCGCCGCGAGGGAGGGATCCTCGATGATCTCCTTGGTGGACAGGATCGGCCCGCACGGAATGTTGTGGCTGTTGAGGCGTTCCAGGACCTGCCATTTGGGCAGGGTCGAGGTCCATTCCTCGATCAGCTGGAACATTTTGGCGAGTTTGGGAAGGCGGGCCTCGGGGGTGGCCCATTCCGGGTCGTCTGCGAGTTCGGGGCGGCCGATGAGTTCGGCGAGTGGCTGCCAGCCGACGGGCTGGACGATGACGTAGACGTAGTCGTTGGGCCCGCCCGGCGCACACCTGACCGCCCAGCCCGGCTGGCCGCCTCCCGACGCGTTGCCGGAGCGCGGGACCTCCTCGGCGAAGTCCTCGTTCGGGTACTCCGCCAACGGGCCGTGTTCCAGGCGTTGTTGGTCGCGGAGTTTGACCCGGCACAGGTTGAGCACGGCGTGCTGCATGGCCACGTTCACCCGCTGTCCGCGTCCGGTGTGCTCGCGCTGGAACAGGGCCGCCAGGATCCCCGCGACGGCGTGGATGCCGGTGCCGGAGTCGCCGATCTGCGCGCCGGTGGCCATCGGCGGCCCGTCCGCGAACCCGGTGGTCGCCATCGACCCGCCCATCGCCTGGGCCACCACCTCATAGGCTTTGAAGCCGGTGTAGGGGCCTTCGCCGAAGCCTTTGATGGAGGCGAACACGATCCGCGGGTTGATCTCCCGGATCCGGTCCCAGGTGAACCCCATCCGTTCCACCGCACCGGGCCCGAAGTTCTCCACCATCACATCCGAACGCCGGATCAGCCCGGTCAGCAGTTCCCTGCCCCGCTCGGACTTCAGGTTCAGCGTGACACTGCGCTTGTTGCAGTTGAGCATCGTGAAATACAGCGAGTCCACACCCGGCACATCCCGCAACTGCCGCCGCGTGATGTCCCCGCCCGGAGCCTCCACCTTCACCACATCCGCACCCAGCCACGCCAGCAACTGCGTCGCCGACGGACCCGACTGCACATGCGTCATATCCAGCACCCGCACACCCTCAAGAGCCCTCGTCGTCACAGGTCACCTCGCTTGTCCGTTGCCTTGAGCGTGATGGCGGCGCTGATCCTGAGCCGTGCTCGGTAGATTGCATACAGTCGACGAATACTGTATGAAGATTGTTATCCCGCATCCCGTGGGTGATGTCCAGGGGTCGTGCACCACTTTTCAGACGCGACCCGATCGAGACGGGAGCCGAACCATGGACCTGTACGAGCACCAGGCCCGCGGGCTCTTCGAGGAACACGGCATCCTCGTGCCGAGGGCGGAGGTCACCGACTCACCCAAGGAGGCGCGGGAGATCGCGCGCAGGCTGGGCGGCCCCGCCGTCGTCAAGGCGCAGGTCAGGACCGGGGGACGGGGCAAGGCCGGCGGTGTGCGGCTCGCGACCGACCCGGCCGCGGCGGAACAGGCGGCCCGCCGGATCCTCGGCATGGACATCAAGGGCCACATCGTCGGCACGGTCATGCTGGCCCAACCGGTGGACATCGAGGCCGAGTTCTACGTCTCGTACGTCCTCGACCGCGCCGCGGGCCGCTTCCTCGCCATCGCCTCCGCCGAGGGTGGCGTGGAGATCGAGGAGGTCGCCGCCGCCCGCCCGGAGGCGGTCGCCCGTATACACATCGACCCGGCCGAAGGGGTCACCTCCGCCAAGGCGGGAGAGATCGCCGAGGCCGCGGGCCTCCCGCCGCAGACCGCCGACGTCCTCGTACGGCTGTGGCAGGTACTGGTCCGCGAGGACGCCGTCCTCGTCGAGGTCAACCCGCTGGTCCGCACCCGGCAGGGACAGCTCCTCGCCCTCGACGGCAAGGTCACCCTCGACGACAACGCCCGCTTCCGCCAGGTCCGTTGGGGCGTCGAGGAGGCGGAGCACGGGAACGCGCTGGAGGCGGCCGCTGCCGCCAAGGGCCTCAACTACGTCAAGCTCGACGGCGAGGTCGGCATCATCGGCAACGGCGCGGGCCTGGTCATGTCGACCCTCGACGTGGTCGCCGGCTGCGGCGCCCGGCCCGCCAACTTCCTCGACATCGGAGGCGGGGCGTCCGCCCAGGTGATGGCCGACGGGCTGTCCGTCATCCTCTCGGACCCGGCGGTCAGGTCGGTGTTCGTCAACGTCTTCGGTGGGATCACCGCGTGCGACGCGGTCGCCGACGGGATCGTACGGGCCCTGGACACCGTCCAGTTGACCAAACCGCTCGTCGTACGCCTCGACGGCAACAACGCCGCCCGCGGTCGCGCCGTCCTCGACGCGCACGCCCATCCGCTGGTCCAGCAGGCCACCACCATGGACGGCGCCGCCCGCCGCGCTGCCCGACTCGCCGACACAGCCTGAGGAGGCGGCACATGGCGATCTACCTCACCAAGGAGAGCAAGGTCCTCGTCCAGGGCATGACCGGCGGCGAGGGCATGAAGCACACCCGCCGCATGCTCGCGGCCGGCACGAACGTCGTCGGCGGCGTCAACCCGCGCAAGGCCGGCCGGACCGTCGACTTCGACGATCGTGCCGTACCTGTTTTCGGGTCGGTTGCCGACGGTATACAGTCGACCGGAGCCGATGTCACCGTCGTCTTCGTACCGCCCGCTTTCGCCAAGGCCGCCGTCATCGAAGCCGCCGACGCCGGCATCGGGCTCGCCGTCGTCATCACCGAAGGCATCCCCGTCCACGACTCCGTCGCCTTCACCGCGTACGCGAAGGAGAAGGGCACCCGGATCATCGGCCCCAACTGTCCGGGCCTGATCACCCCCGGACAGTCCAACGCGGGCATCATCCCGGCCGACATCGCCAAACCCGGACGCATCGGCCTGGTCTCCAAGTCGGGCACGCTCACCTACCAACTCATGTACGAGCTGCGCGACATCGGCTTCACGACCTGTGTCGGCATCGGCGGCGACCCCGTCGTCGGCACCACCCACATCGACTGCCTGGCCGCGTTCCAGGACGACCCCGACACCGAACTCGTCGTACTCATCGGGGAGATCGGCGGCGACGCCGAGGAACGCGCGGCCGCGTACATCGAGCGGCACGTCGGAAAACCCGTCGTCGGCTACATCGCCGGATTCACCGCCCCCGAGGGAAAGACCATGGGACACGCGGGCGCCATCGTGTCCGGTTCCTCGGGCACGGCGCAGGCCAAGAAGGAAGCGCTGGAAGCGGTCGGCGTCAAGGTCGGCGACACCCCGACCGAGACGGCCCGCCTCGTGCTCGACCTGCTGGCGGCCGACCAGGGCGCGGCCCGCAAGGCCTGATCACCCGGCGCCACCGAGTTCCTCCCTGTACACGCGACCACTCACCTGTACACGCGACCACTCGTCGCACGGACCTGCCGTCCGCGGTTCCGCAGCACCTTCCGTGGATGCCAGGCACCCCCCGCCCCCGACTGTGCACCGAGAGCGGAGACACCGCATGACAACCACCCTCAACTCCACCCCCCTCGTGGTGAAGTCCGGTACCACCTGGGACGACGCCTGGCGGCGCTGTCTCGCGGCCGCCCCCGAGGCCTTCCGTGACGACCGCGTCCTCAACCTCTGGAACGCCGCCTGGCAGGCGGACGGCCGGGCTCTGCCCGCCAGCAGCCCCGTCGACGGCAGCCCGATCGCCGGCCCGCCGCGGCTGGACCGCGAAGCCGCCCACCAGGCCGTCCGCGCCTCCCTCGACCAGCACCGCGCCTGGCGGCACATCCCGCTCCCAGAGCGCCGAGCCCGTGTCGCGGCCACCCTCGACGCCCTCGTCCAGCACCGCGAACTCCTCGCCCTGCTGCTCGTCTGGGAGATCGGCAAGCCGTGGCGGCTCGCCCAGGCGGACGTCGACCGGGCCATCGACGGGGTGCGCTGGTACGTCGACGGCATCGAGCCGATGGTCGCCGGGCGGGCTCCGCTGGACGGCCCGGTGTCCAACATCGCCAGCTGGAACTACCCGATGAGCGTGCTCGTCCACGCCATGCTGATCCAAGCCCTGGCGGGCAACGCGGTCATCGCCAAGACCCCGACCGACGGCGGTGTCGCCTGTCTGACCCTGGCCTGCGCGCTGGCCGCCCGCGAAGGGATCCCCGTCACCCTGGTCAGCGGCAGCGGGAGCGAGCTGTCCGAGGCGCTGGTGCGGGCGCCCGAGATCGGCTGCGTCTCCTTCGTCGGCGGCCGAGACACCGGCGCCGCCGTGGCCACCGCCGTCGCCGACCTCGGCAAGCGCCATGTCCTCGAACAGGAGGGGCTCAACACCTGGGGCATCTGGAACCACTCGGACTGGGACGCCCTCGCCACCGTCATCCCCAAGCTCTTCGACTACGGCAAGCAACGCTGCACGGCGTACCCGCGTTTCGTGGTCCAGCGGGAGCTGTTCGACGACTTCCTGGCCGCCTACCTCCCCGCGGTGCGCACCCTCAAGGTCGGCCACCCGCTCGCCGTCGCCCGGGCCGACGACCCCTACCCGGCACTGGACTTCGGCCCGGTGATCAACGCGGCCAAGGCGAAGGACCTGCACGACCAGGTCGCCGAGGCCATCGCCCGCGGCGCCGTCCCCCTGCACCGGGCCAGTGAGAGCGACGCCCGATTCCTGCCCGGCCAGGACACCTCGGCGTACGTCCAGCCCGTCACGCTCCTCAACCCGCCGCCGTCCTCGCCGCTGCACCACGCGGAACCGTTCGGCCCGGTCGACACCATCGTCCTGGTCGACACCGAGGCGGAGCTGCTGGCCGCGATGAACGCCTCCAACGGCGCGCTGGTGGCGACGCTGTCCACGGACGACCGGTCCACCTTCGACCGGCTCGCCCCGCAGATCCGGGCGTTCAAGGTCGGCCACGGCACGCCGCGCTCGCGGGGCGACCGCGACGAACTGTTCGGCGGGTTCGGCGCGTCCTGGCGCGGCGCGTTCGTCGGCGGCGAGCTGCTGGTGCGCGCCGTGACCCAGGGCCCGGCGGGGGAGCGGCTGCCCGGGAACTTCCCCGAGTACCAGCTCATGCCGTGACCGGCGGCCGAGGGCGGCGTCCGCGCGAGGGCGCCGTCCTCGGGACAGCGTGTGCAGACGTCGACGTACGAATGAGGTGGCGATCATGACGAGGGCTCTTGAGGGTGTGCGGGTGCTGGATATGACGCATGTGCAGTCGGGTCCGTCGGCGACGCAGTTGCTGGCGTGGCTGGGTGCGGATGTGGTGAAGGTGGAGGCTCCGGGCGGGGACATCACGCGGCGGCAGTTGCGGGATGTGCCGGGTGTGGACTCGCTGTATTTCACGATGCTCAACTGCAACAAGCGCAGTGTCACGCTGAACCTGAAGTCCGAGCGGGGCAGGGAACTGCTGACCGGGCTGATCCGGCGTTCGGATGTGATGGTGGAGAACTTCGGGCCCGGTGCGGTGGAACGGATGGGGTTCACCTGGGACCGGATCCGGGAGATCAACCCGCGGATCGTGTTCGCCTCCATCAAAGGCTTCGGCGAAGGCCCCTACACCGGCTTCAAAGCCTATGAGGTGGTGGCCCAGGCGATGGGCGGGTCGATGGCGACCACCGGGTTCGCGGACGGGCCGCCGATGGCCACCGGCGCGCAGATCGGCGACTCCGGCACCGGCATCCACGCCGTCGCGGGGATCCTGGCGGCCCTGTTCCAGCGCGAGCACACCGGACGCGGACAGCGGGTGAACGTGGCCATGCAGCACGCCGTGCTCAACCTGTGCCGGGTCAAACTCCGCGACCAACAACGCCTGGAACACGGCCCGCTGCCCGAATACCCCGGCGACGACTTCTCTGATGACGTCCCGCGCTCCGGCAACGCGTCGGGAGGCGGCCAGCCCGGCTGGGCCGTCAAATGCGCGCCCGGCGGGCCCAACGACTACGTCTACGTCATCGTCCAGCCCGTCGGCTGGCCACCCCTGGCCCACCTGATCGGCCGCCCCGAACTGGCCGACGACCCGGAATGGGCCACCCCCGAAGCCCGCCTTCCCAAACTCGCCAAAATGTTCCAGCTCATCGAGGAATGGACCGCCACTCTGCCCAAATGGCAGGTCCTCCACCAGCTGAACACACACGACATCCCCTGCGGACCGATCCTGTCCACCAAAGAAATCATCGAGGACCCCTCGCTGGCCGCCAACGAGATCGTCGTGGAGGTCGACCACCCCCAACGCGGACGGTTCACCACCGTCGGCAACCCCCTCAAACTCTCCGACTCCCCCACCCACATCACCCCCTCCCCCCTCCTGGGCCAGCACACCGAGGAAATCCTCATCGGCGAACTCGGCATCGAGAAAGCGGAGTTGCCGCTCCTCAAGGCACAGGGCGTGATCTGACCGACGGCGGTCCACGCCCCTTCCACTCCGTCCCGGGCGAGCCGCGACCGCTCCCCGGGACGGTTTCCGTGAGTACCCGAACCGGAGTGAGGTAGCCCAGCATGTCGACCCACGCATCCCGTACCGCCCCGCCCGTCGGCGACTCCGTCATCGACCGGCTCGTGGAGTCCAACCGCGCCTACGCCGCAGGGTTCGTGGACCCGGGCATGGACGCCCGTCCGGTCCTGCGCGTGGCCGTCGTGGCCTGCATGGACGCCCGTATCGATCTGCACGCCGCGCTCGGCCTGCAACTCGGCGACTGCCACACCGTCCGCAACGCCGGCGGTGTGGTCACCGACGACACCATCCGCTCCCTGACGATCAGTCAGCGAGCCCTGGGTACCCGCAGTGTCGTCCTCATCCACCACACCGGCTGCGGTCTGCAGACGCTGACCGAGGAGTTCCGGCACGAGCTGGAGATGGAGGTGGGGCAGCGGCCGGCGTGGGCGGTGGAGGCCTTCCGGGACGTCGACCAGGACGTACGGCAGTCCATACGGCGAGTACGCACCTCCCCGTTCCTGCCGCACACCGACGACGTGCGCGGTTTCGTCTTCGACGTGACGTCGGGACTGCTGCGGGAGATAGACGCGGAGGCCTGAACCGGTCCAGGGGCCGTGGGAGTATCCCGGCATGCGCCTGACAGCTGACGGGGCCACGCCGATCCCGCGTTCGGTATGGGCGGAGGATCTCGAGACCGACGACGGCCACGCCTTCGAACTTGTGCGCCCGCTCTTCCTGACCGCGGGTGATCGCATCGGGTTCGAGGGCGGCGTCCTCGTCGTCGTGCGGCCCGGCGGAGCTCGGCTGACGGCGGAGGGCAGTTGGTCCACTCGGTGCGGCCCGGGAGGCGGAAGCCGCCGGTAGGCGCTCGGCGGGAGTACGGTCCCGGTCCGCCCACGCGGTCCGCCCACGCGGTCCTCCCGGCTCGCCCCTGTTCTCGAAGCCGGGCCGGCCTCGACCCGCGCCCCGTCGTCACGCGCCCCGGCCGGCCATCGCGGCGATCTGCTCGCAGTAGAAGTCGGTCGTGTTCGCGGTGTGCCGGCGCATGAGCTCCTCGGCGCCCTCGGGGTCGCGGTCGGCGATGGCCTCGATGATCAGAGCGTGCTCGCTCCAGGCGTCCGTGCCGCGGGGCTTGGCGATGGGCATGTAGTACCAGCGCACACGCCGGTCCACCTGGGGGATGAGCTCGGCGAGGACCGCGTTGCGCGAGAGGTGGGTGATGTGGGCGTGGAGGGCGGCGTTCGCCTCCACGATGGCCCGGGCGTCACCGGCCGCGAGCGCGGTGAGGCCGGTCCGCTGCAGTTCCCGCAGCCGGGCGACGTCGGCGGGAGTGGCGTGCTGGGCGGCCCCGCGCGCGGAGTGGGTCTCCAGGACGGCCCGCACGCTGAGGAGTTGGGCGCACTCCTCGGCGGTGGGGCAGTGCACGAAGGCGCCCTGGGCGGGGCGCAGGTCGACCCAGCCGGCGGTGTGGAGCCGTTGGAGAGCTTCGCGGATGGGCTGGCGGCTGACGCCGAGGTGTTCGGCGAGGTCGGCCTCGACGAGGTGCTGGCCGGGCTTGAGCGAACCGTTGATGATCAGCTCGGTCAGGGCGTCGTAGACCGCCTGGCGCAGTGGGGCGGGCCGCGCGATCGGGCCGCGGGCTGCCACGGTGGGTGTGTCGGGCATGGACCCTCTCCCTCGTTCGACTGCGGTCGGCAAACATCGACTACGGGATACTGAGTTTAGTATGCAATAGACATTCCCGTGCGGCCTGCGTCGCGGACTCCCGGAAATTGCCTCGGCGCACCTCTGGTGCCGATCGAGCAAGGGATGCAAAATACTGTATGCAATCCTCGTCGCCGCCTGACAGCGGACCGGACAACGCTCCCGAGGGGGTCACTCCGTGTCGTACCGCACCACGCTCGCTGAAGTCCTCACCCGTGCCGTCGCGCCCTGCGCCGAACTGACCGGTGCGGAAGGCAGGTTCCCCCGGGGCGCCGTGACGGCCCTCGGGGCCACCGGGCTACTGGGACTCACCGTCGCCACCGAGTTCGGCGGCGCCGGCCTCGGGCTGCCGGAAGCCGCCGAGGTGGTGGCGCGGACCGCGCGCGTCTGCCCCGCCACGTCGACCGTGCTCCAGGCCCACTACGCCGCGGTCGCCGTCATCGAGCCGTACGGCAGTGACTGGGTACGCGGAGAGATCGCCGCCGGACGCCATCTCGCCAGCCTCGCCCTCGCAGAGGACGGCACGGGCGGGTGCGGGGAGGAGGCCCAACTCCTCACGCCACGCTGCACCGCAGTCCGTTCCGGTGGCGTGGTCGCGCTGCGTGCGCGCAAACGCCAGGTGGTCGCGGCCGGGGAGGCCGACAGCTACCTCTGGTCCTCCCGCCCGCTCGGCGCGCGGGACGGTCTGAGTCTCTGGGGGGTTCCGGCGCACGCCCCGGACCTGTTCGTCCCGGCCCGGCCGGACAGCGTGGCGCCGTCCGGCAGCGCGACCTCCACCGTGCTCGCCGATCCGGTGCTGGTGCCCGCCGACGCGATGCTCGGCGAGGACGGCGGCGGGCTCGACATCGTGCTGCGTACGGTCCTGCCCTGGCTGCTGGAGCTGCGGGCCGCCGCCGGCGCGGAGGGGCCGCGTCTCGTGGCCGCCGACGTGGTGCGCCGGCCCGTGGAATCCCTCGCCCCGTCCTGAACTCCCACCCGGGGAAGGCCCCTTCAGGGGCGGCCCGTGCGGTCAGGCCTGGTTCGAGCCGGACGCGATCTGCTTGCGGTAGAAGTCGCTCGTGCGCTCGGTGTGCTTGCGCATCACCTCGCCCGCGCGATCCGCGTCGCCCTTGGCGATGGCCTTGATGAGCTGGGTGTGCTCGTTCCAGGCCTCCTTGCCGCGCGGCTTGGCGATGGGGGTGTAGTACCAGCGCACCTTCTGGCCCACCTGCGCGAGCAGTTCGGCCAGGACGTCGTTGGCGGCCATGGAGGTGACGAAGGCGTGCAGGGAGGTGTTGGCCGCGACGAGGCGTTCGACGTCGCCCTCGGCGAGCGCGTCCACGCCTTCCTGCTGGAGCTCACCGAGACGTTCGATGTCCTCGGCTCGGGCGTTCTGTGCGGCGAGTTGGGCCGAGTAGGTCTCCAGGACCGAGCGGACGCCGAGGAGTTGGGCGGCCTCCTCCTCGGTGGGGGAGTGCACGAAGGCGCCCTGGGCGGGGCGCAGGTCGACCCAGCCGGCCGTCTGCAGTCGCTGGAGGGCCTCGCGGACCGGCTGGCGGCTGACGCCGAGGTGTTCGGCGAGCTCGGCCTCGACCAGATGCTGGCCGGGCTTGAGGGAGCCGTTGATGATCAGCTCGGTCAGGGCGTCGTACACGGCCTGGCGCAGTGGTGCCGGGCGGGTGACGCGCCGGGACGCTGCGGCCGTGAGTGCCTCGCGCATGGTTGTCCCGTTCTGCCGCCGGGCCGACGGCTGTGCCAAGTGGTGGCCGCCGAGTGGGTTGCCGACGGCGGCTTCAGCATACAGGTTTTGGTATGCAACATGGTGTCTGCTGTTGGCGCCGGGCCGGGTCTCGACCGAGGCTCTTTACGACTGTCGTCTGTATACAGAAGCCTGTATGAGGTATTGTCTCAGTCTCCTGCAACCCTCGCCGGGGACCCGTGTGACGGAAGGCGAAGCGATCATGACGACCAGCGGGAGCGATGTGACGGTCGAGAGCGTGGTCCGGAGGGTGGTGGCCGATCACCGGGGTCAGCGCGGCGCGCTGCTGCCCGCACTGCACGCCGTACAGGCCGAGTTGGGCCATGTGCCGCAGGAAGCGGTCCCGGTACTCGCCGACGAGCTGAACCTCTCCAGGGCGGATGTCCACGGAGTGGTGACCTTCTACCACGACTTCCGCCGTGAGCCCGCGGGCCGCACCACGGTCCGCATCTGCCGCGCCGAGGCCTGCCAGGCACTGGGCGCCGACCGCCTGGTGAGTTACGCACGCGAGGCCGGACTCACCCTGGGCGAGACGACACCCGACGGCTCCGTGACCGTCGAGCAGGTCTTCTGCCTCGGCAACTGCGCGCTGGGACCGTCGGTGGAAGCGAACGGACGGCTGTACGGACGAGTGGGCCCGGCCCGGCTGGGCTCGATCCTCAACGGGACGGTCTGATCATGAACAACTCCTCCCCGGCCGACGCCTCGGTCGGCGCTACGGCCGGCAGCCCGGCGGACATCCCGGACGGCGCCCCCTCGCACTGCGCGACGACGGTCTACGTCCCCCGCGACTCGGCGGCCAGGTCCGTCGGCGCCGACGAGGTCGCCGCCGCCCTCCAACGTGCCGCCACACGCGGGGACTTCGCCGTCGACGTCGTACGCAATGGATCGCGCGGCATGCTCTGGCTGGAGCCGATGGTCGAGGTCGCGACGCCACGGGGCCGCGTCGGCTACGGCCCGGTGACCCCCGAGGACGTCGACGGACTCCTGGCCGCCGGCCTGCTCGACGGAGCGGACCATCCGCTGCGGCTCGGCCTTGTCGACGAACTGCCCTGGCTGGCCCGCCAGAACCGGGTGACCTTCGCCAGAGTCGGCGTCATCGACCCCCTCTCGCCCCGGGACTACGTCGAGCACGGCGGCCTCGCCGGACTGCGCGCCGCCCTCGCACTCGCCCCCGCGGACGTGGTCGCCGAGGTCACCGAGTCCGGACTGCGCGGGCGCGGCGGCGCCGGATTCCCGGCCGGTATCAAGTGGAAGACGGTGCTGGAGTGCGCCGACGAGCTGAAGTTCGTCTGCTGCAACGCCGACGAGGGCGACAGCGGGACCTTCGCCGATCGCATGGTCATGGAGGGCGACCCGTTCCTGCTCATCGAGGGCATGACCATCGCCGCGCACGCGGTCGGCGCGAGCGAGGGGTACCTCTACATCCGCTCCGAGTATCCGGACGCGATCGCCACGATGCGCGAGGCGATCGAACTCGCCCGTGGGCAAGGCTGGTTGGGCAAGGGCGTCCTCGGCTCCGCGCTCGACTTCGACCTGCACGTACGCGTCGGGGCGGGCGCGTACATCTGCGGCGAGGAGACCTCCATGCTGGAGAGCCTGGAGGGCAAGCGGGGCATGGTCCGCGCGAAGCCGCCGATCCCGGCGATCGAGGGCCTGTTCGGCAAGCCCACCGTGGTGAACAACGTGCTGACCCTCACCACCGTCCCCACGGTCCTCGCGAACGGCGCCAAGGCGTACCAGGACCTCGGCGTCGGCCGCTCCCGCGGCACCCAGGTCTTCCAGCTCGGCGGCAACATCGCCCGCGGCGGCATCGTGGAGACGGCCTTCGGGATCACCCTGCGCGAGCTGATCGAGGAGTACGGAGGCGGCACCCACACGGGCCGCCCGGTCCGTACCGTGCAGGTCGGCGGGCCGCTCGGGGCGTATCTGCCCGATTCGCTGTTCGATCTGCCGATGGACTACGAGGCGTTCGCCGAGGCCGGTGCGATGCTCGGGCACGGCGGGATCGTGGTCTTCGACGACACCGTCGACATGGCGGCCCAGGCCCGCTTCGCGATGGAGTTCTGCGCCGAGGAGTCCTGCGGCAAGTGCACTCCGTGCAGGGTCGGTTCGGTCCGCGGTGTCGAGGTGATCGACAAGATCGTCGCCGGCACGCACCGGGACGAGAACCTGGCCCTGCTGGAAGACCTCTGCGACCTGATGACCGACGGCTCGCTGTGTGCGATGGGCGGACTGACCCCGATGCCCGTGCGCAGCGCCCTCACCCACTTCTCCGACGACTTCCACGGCGGCCGCCGGCTCCTGGAGATCCAACCCGTGAACGCCACTGGCGTGAGGACGGAGGGCACGGCATGAGCCTTCTCAAGGAACCCGACTACGGAACCCCCGAACAACCCGGTCCGGCAACGGTGTCGGTGGAGATCGACGGTCTGCCGGTGAGCGTCCCCGAGGGCACCTCGGTGATGCGCGCGGCGGCACAGGCCGGTGTCGAGATACCCAAGTTGTGCGCCACCGACAGCCTGGAGGCGTTCGGCTCCTGCCGCCTGTGCGTGGTGGAGATCGACGGGCGGCGTGGCACACCGGCGTCCTGCACCACCCCGTGCTCCGACGGGATGAAGGTGACCACCCAGACACCGAAGGTGGAGAAGCTCCGCCAGGGCGTCATGGAGCTCTACATCTCCGACCATCCCCTGGACTGCCTGACCTGCCCCGCCAACGGCGACTGCGAACTCCAGGACATGGCGGGCGTGGTGGGCCTGCGGCAGGTCCGCTACGGCTACGAGGGCGAGAACCACCTCGACGCCGAGAAGGACACCTCCAACCCCTACTTCGACTTCGACCCCTCCAAGTGCATCGCCTGCTCCCGCTGCGTCCGCGCCTGCGGCGAGGTCCAGGGCACCTTCGCCCTCACCATCGAGGGCCGCGGTTTCGACTCCAAGGTCTCGGCGGGCGCCGGTGAGTCCTTCATGGACTCCGAGTGTGTTTCCTGCGGCGCCTGTGTCCAGGCATGCCCGACGTCCACGCTCCAGGAGCGCTCGGTCGTCGAACTCGGCATGCCGACCAGGTCGGTGGTGACCACGTGCGCGTACTGCGGTGTCGGCTGCTCCTTCAAGGCCGAGCTGCGCGGCGACGAACTCGTGCGCATGGTGCCGTACAAGGACGGCGGTGCGAACGAGGGGCACTCCTGCGTGAAGGGCCGCTTCGCCTTCGGCTACGCCACCCACCCCGACCGTCAACTCAAGCCCATGGTCCGCGAAAAAATCACCGACCCCTGGCGCGAGGTCGAGTGGGACGAGGCGATCGGCACCGTCGCCCGGCGGATGCGCGAGCTCCAGGACCGGTACGGCACGAGCTCCGTGGGCGCCATCACCTCCTCGCGCTGCACCAACGAAGAGGTCTACGTCGTCCAGAAGATGGTCCGCGCGGCCTTCGGCAACAACAACGTCGACACCTGCGCCCGCGTCTGCCACTCCCCGACGGGGTACGGCCTCAAGCAGACCTTCGGCGAGTCGGCGGGCACCCAGGACTTCCGTTCGGTCGCCGAGGCCGACGTCATCATGGTGATCGGCGCCAACCCCACTGACGGGCACCCGGTGTTCGCCTCCCGGATGAAGCGCCGGCTGCGCGAGGGCGCCAAGCTGATCGTCGTCGACCCGCGCCGCATCGATCTCGTGCGCTCGCCGCACGTCGAGGCCCAGCACCACCTTCAGTTGAGGCCCAGCACCAACGTGGCCGTGGTCAACGCGATGGCCCATGTCGTCGTCACCGAGGGTCTGGTCGACCGCTCCTTCGTGGACGCCAGGTGTGAAGGCTTCGACGACTGGGCGGAGTTCATCGCCCGGCCGGAGAACAGCCCGGAAGCGGTGGAACCCGTCACCGGCGTCCCGGCCGCCGAACTCCGCGCCGCCGCACGGCTGTACGCCGAGGCCCGCAACGGCGCCATCTACTACGGCCTCGGCGTCACCGAGCACAGCCAGGGCTCCACCATGGTCATGGGAATGGCGAACCTGGCGATGGCGTGCGGCAACATCGGCCGCGACGGCGTCGGTGTGAACCCGCTGCGAGGACAGAACAACGTCCAAGGGTCCTGCGACATGGGATCGTTCCCGCACGAGCTCCCGGGCTACCGGCACGTCTCCGACGACGCGGTGCGCACCGTCTTCGAGAACCTCTGGGGCGGAACCCTCCTCGCGGAACCGGGACTTCGCATCCCCAACATGTTCGACGCGGCCATCGACGGAACCTTCCGCGGACTCTTCGTCCACGGCGAGGACATCGCCCAGTCCGACCCCAACCTCCAGCATGTCACCGCCGCGCTGAAGGCCATGGAACTCGTCGTCGTACAGGACCTGTTCCTCAACGAGACCGCCAAGTTCGCCCATGTCTTCCTGCCCGGGGCGTCCTTCCTGGAGAAGGACGGCACCTTCACCAACGCCGAACGCCGTATCAACCGCGTCCGCGCGGTCATGAAACCCAAGACGGGCAAGCACGAGTGGCAGATCGTCAGTGAGATCGCCACCGCCATGGGCTATCCGATGGCCTACGACCATCCGAGCCGGATCATGGACGAGATCGCCTCGGTCACCCCGACGTTCACCGGCGTCTCCTTCGACCTCCTCGACAAGCTCGGCAGTGTCCAGTGGCCGTGCAACGAGGAGGCTCCGGAGGGGACGCCCATCATGCACGTGGACGAATTCGTGCGCGGCAAGGGCAAGTTCGTGGTCACCTCCTATGTGCCGACCAACGAGCGCAGCACCCGGCGCTTCCCGCTGGTCCTCACCACCGGACGGATCCTCAGCCAGTACAACGTCGGCGCGCAGACCCGGCGTACCGGCAACGTCGCCTGGCACCCCGAGGACATCCTGGAACTGCATCCCCATGACGCCGAGGACCGCGGCATCAAGGACGGTGACATGGTCACCCTGGCCAGCCGCGTCGGGCGGACGACCCTGCGCGCGGAGATCTCCGACCGGATGCCGACCGGCGTCGTCTACACCACGTTCCACCACCCGGTGACCGGGGCCAACGTGGTGACCACGGAGAACTCCGACTGGGCCACCAACTGCCCCGAGTACAAAGTGACCGCCGTCCAGGTGGGGCTCGCCCGCCCGGACCGGGCCGACGAGGACGAAGTGGCCGGGAACGACCTCGTGACGGTGGTGGACTGAGATGACAGCGACCGTGCCGTCCGAGCTCCGGATGGCGAACGACATCGCCCGCAACCTCGGCCATCTGCCGGGGGAGCGGGCCGCCGAGGAGATCGCGGGCCACATCGGCAGGTTCTGGGACCCGCGCATGCGCACCAGGCTGTACGAGTTCGTGGACGCCGGCGCGGAGGGTCTCGACCCTCTGGTGGTGGCCGCGGTGAAGCTCCTGCGCTGAACAGGCCGCGCCTGCGCCCGCCGCGGGGACGTGCGGCGGACGCAGGCGCTCTCATGCCGGTCGGCATACAGTTCGTGCACCGGGCACGACTCGGCTTCCGCCTCTGTACATATCCCAAATACTGCATACAGTATGGAGCTAGGTGGGGCGACCTCGGGCAGAGAGGAGTCGTTCATGCTGTTCCGGCAGCTCGAGTACTTCGTGGCGGTGGCGCGGGAACGCCACTTCGCCCGGGCGGCGGACGCCTGTTACGTCTCCCAGCCCGCGCTGTCGGCGGCGATAGCCAAGCTGGAGCGGGAGCTGAACGTCACGCTCATCAACCGCGGGCACAACTACCAGGGCCTCACCCCCGAGGGCGAGCGGCTCGTCGTATGGGCCAAACGGATCCTCGCCGAACAGGACGCGTTCAAGGCGGAGGTGGCCGCCGTGCAGTCCGGCATCACGGGCACGCTGCGGCTCGGCACGGACCCCACGGCGTCGACGACCCTGGCGCTTCCCGTGGCCGCGTTCTGCGCCGCCCACCCCCTCGCCAAGGTGCAGGTGCGCTCCCGGCTGTCGACGAAGGAGCTCCACCGTCAGCTGCGCGACTACGAACTCGACGTGGCGATCGCCCACTTCGACCCCGACGACCAGGAGGGCCTCCAGGTCGTACCCCTCTACCAGGAGCGCTACATGCTGCTGGTGTCGGACGACCATCTGGCGGCGCAGTCCTCGACCGTGACATGGGCGGACGCGGCCCAGTTGCCGCTCGCGCTGCTGACGCCCGACATGCGGATCCGGCAGATCGTGGACACCGTGTTCGCGGAGAAGGGGCTCGTGGTCACCCCGCAGGTCGAGACGGACTCCATCGCCTCCCTCTACGCGCACGTCGGCGGCGGCGAGTGGGCCAGCATCGTGCCGCACACCTGGCTGCGGGCGATGCCCGTCATCGGCCGGACCAGAGCGCTGCCCCTGGTCGCCCCGGAGGCCGGCGCGCAGGTGTCCGTGGCGATCCACGCCGCGACCCCCGGCTCGGTCGCCGCCCGCGCCTTCGTCAACGCGGCGACCGGCCTGTCCCTGGACGACTTCTTCGCCCGCCCGCTGCCCAGCGAGCACCGCGTGCGCTGAGCCCGCCGTCCGCAGCCGGTGTCAGGGTGCGTAACGCGCCTGCACCGCCTTTCGGTCCAGCCCGCCCTTCGCGGTGTACGGCAGCGCGGTGACCAGCTCGAGCCGGTCCGGCACCTCGAACGCGGCGAGCCGGTCACGGCAGTACCGCAGGATCTCCCCGGGTCCCACGCCCTCGCTCTCCCGCACCACCACGGCGGCGCCCACCCGCTGCCCGTACACCGTGTCGGGCACGGCGAACACGGCCGCGTCGGCGACCCCCGGGCACCCGGTGAGGATGTCCTCGACATGTTCGGGCGAGATCTTCTCGCCGCCGCGGTTGATGAGGTTCTTGATACGCCCGGTCAGGGACAGGTACCCGTCCGCGTCCAGAGTGCACAGGTCGCCGGTGCGCAGCCAGCCGTCGACGAAGGTGTACGCCGTCTGGTCCGGGTCACCGAGATAGCCGCGCGCGACGGTGGGACCGTGCACCCACAACTCGCCCTCGACACCCACCGGACAGGCCCGCCCGCCGCGGTCGAGCACCCGGATCTCCACCCCGGTCGGCCGCCCGACCGAACCGTGCTTCAGCACACCCCGCCCCGGCAGCGGCTCGCTGGCCGCCTGGTGCGAGGACTCCGTCATCCCGTACGCGGACAGCAACGGCGCCCCGAACGTACGCTCCAGTGCCCGCTGGGTCGCCGGGTTGAGAGGAGCGCTGCCACTGCGTACGAACTTCAAAGCCGGCGCCTGCGGGCCCGGGTACTCCCGCTCCGACCGGTCCAGCAGGATCTCGTGGATGGCCGGGGCCGCGGTGAACCAGGTGGCGCCCACGGCGCGCATGTCGTTCCAGAACGTGCCTGCCGTGAACCGGCCCCGCTCGGGCAGCAGCACACAGCCGCCGCTGGCGAGGGAGGCCAGCAGTGCCGCGAACAGCCCGTGCCCGTGGAAGAACGGCATCACCGCGACCGTGGCGTCGCCGGGCCCCAACTCGTAGGTGGCGCACAGGCAGTGGACGGACGCGGCCACGTTGGCATGGGTGAGCGGAACCATCTTCGCCCGCTCGCTGGTACCGGCGGTGAAGAGAATGAGCGCGTCCTGGTCGGACAAGTCGCCTGCAGCGCCGCCGACTTGGGGTGGTGCGCACGCGCCGGGTTCGAACGCGACGGCAGCCGTCCCCGCGCGGGAGACGTCCACGCGCAGCGGCCAGGCCGGGACCGGCAGCGGGGCGGCGTTCGTCGCGGCCGGGCCCAGCAGGACCGCCCGTGCGCCCAACGCCTCGATGCGCGCCGAGAGTTGGGACGCGGGCAGCGCCGGGTCCAGGGGAGCCGCCACCAGACCGGCCCGCGCCGCTCCCAGGAGCGCGACGACGAACTCCGCGGTGTTGGCGCAGATCAGGCCGACCGCGTCACCGCGGCGCAACCCCGTACCGCCGAGCCGCGCCGCCACGCCGTCCGCCAAGGCGGCGAGACTCCGGTAGGACAGATGCACCCGCTCCCCGGTGACCACCAGGGCCCGGGCGTAAGGGCGTTCACGCACCTGCGCGTCGAGGAGATCGACGAGGCCCGTGACCGCCGGAGGCCGGTACCGGTTCGCGTCGCGCACGGATGCCGCGGCCGGAACGGCCATGACTCCACCCCCTCGCGCCCAGGTCCGATGCTTCGGTCCTCTGCGAGCCTGCGGTGACCTGCGACGCACGTCCAATACCCACTGCCGAACGGCCGATAGCGGGCGTCTATCAAGGCAGTTGCGAGGGCCTTGGGCGGCCGTCGATAGAAGTTGGTTATCGGCTGGTCGCCGATGGGTCTTGGACGCCGGCGGACGCGCTGCGGATGGTGAGAGCAGTAGCCGCTCCGGCAGGACCTGCCCAAGGAGGACCTCGGACCATGACCGCCCCCTCGCCACTGGAGACCGCGGCAGCAGCCGACGTTCCGACCGAGCTCACCGACGGGTACCACCTGGTCGTCGACGCGCTCAAGATGAACGACGTCGACACCATCTACGGCGTGGTCGGCATCCCGATCACCGACCTGGCCCGCCTCGCCCAGGCCCAGGGCATCCGCTACATCGGGTTCCGTCACGAGAGCAACGCCGGACACGCGGCGGCCATCGCCGGCTACCTCAACAAGAAGCCCGGCGTCGCCCTGACGGTGTCGGCCCCCGGCTTCCTGAACGGCCTGGTCGCGCTGGCGAACGCGACCACCAACTGCTTCCCCATGGTCCAGATCTCCGGCTCCAGCGAGCGCCACCTCGTCGACCTCAAGCAGGGCGACTACGAGGAGATGGACCAACTCTCCGCCGCTCAGCCCTTCGTGAAGGCGGCCTACCGGGTCAGCCGCGTGGAGGACATCGGCCGCGGCATCGCCCGCGCCCTGCGTACCGCGATCTCCGGACGCCCCGGCGGTGTCTATCTCGACATCCCCGCCGCGGTGCTCGGCGCCATCATGCCCAAGGCCGAGGGTGACCGCACGCTGAGCCGTCTCGTCGACCCCGCGCCGCGCCAACTGCCCGCACCGGAGGCCGTGGACCGCGCGATCGAGCTGCTGGCCTCCGCCGAACGCCCGCTGGTGGTGCTCGGCAAGGGCGCGGCGTACGCCCAGGCGGACGCCAAGGTACGGGAGTTCGTCGAGTCGACCGGCATCCCCTACGTACCGATGTCGATGGCGAAGGGCCTGCTGCCCGACGACCACCCGCAGTCGGCCGCCACCGCCCGTTCCCTGGCCCTGAAGAAGGCCGACGTCGTGATGCTGATCGGCGCCCGCCTCAACTGGCTCCTCGGCCACGGGCAGACGGGGTGGAACCCCGACGCCAAGTTCATCCAGATCGACATCGACCCCAAGGAGATGGACAGCAACCAGCCCATCTCCGCCCCCCTCGTCGGGGACATCGAGTCGGTGCTCGACGTGCTCGCCGAACGCACCAAGCCCGGCCAGATCCAGGCCCCTTCGGCCTGGCGCGACGAACTGGGGGAGCGCTCGGCGCAGAACGTCGCCAAGATGGCCAAGCGCCTGGAGGCCGACCCGCACCCCATGCAATTCATGGGTGCTCTCAAGGCCGTACGCGACGTCGTGCGCCGGCACCCGGAGACGTACATCGTCAACGAGGGCGCCAACGCCCTGGACATCGCGCGCAACGTCATCGACATGCACGTGCCGCGCCACCGTCTGGACAGCGGCACCTGGGGTGTCATGGGCATCGGCATGGGGTACGCCATCGCCGCCGCCGTCGAGAGCGACGCACCGGTCGTCGCCATCGAGGGCGACAGCGCCTTCGGGTTCAGCGGCATCGAGATCGAGACGATCTGCCGCTACCGGCTGCCCGTCGTCACCGTGATCATGAACAACGGCGGTGTCTACCGCGGCGACGACGTCAACCCGTACGACGACGCGCCCTCGCCCACCACCCTGATGTCGGCGGCCCGCCACGACCTGCTCATCGAGTCGTTCGGCGGCAAGGGCTACCGCGCCACCACCCCCGCCGAGGTCACCGCCGCCCTGACCGAGGCCCTCGCCGCGGGCGGCCCGGCGCTCATCGACTGCGTGATCGACCCGTCGGCCGGCACCGAGAGCGGCCACATCTCCCACCTCAACCCCAAGGGCATCACCGTCGGCAACATCACGCCGGCCAAGAAGTGACCACGCAACTTCACGAGAAGGAAGCACACATGAGTGACAAGCCGCTCGCCGGAATCAAGGTGATCGACTTCACCGGGGTCCAGGCCGGTCCCGCCTGCACCCAGATGCTCGCCTGGTTCGGCGCCGACGTCCTGAAGGTGGAGCGTCCCAACGGCGGCGATGTGACGCGCCGTCAGCTCCGGGACATCGAGGACCTCGACGCCCTCTACTTCACGATGCTCAACAGCAACAAGCGCTCCCTCGCCATCAACACCAAGACCGCCGAGGGCAAGGAGGTCCTGGAGAAGCTCATCGAGGGCGCCGACGTCCTGGTGGAGAACTTCGCCCCGGGCGCCCTGGACCGGATGGGCTTCACCTGGGAGCGCATCCAGGAGCTCAACCCGCGCCTGATCTTCGGCTCGGTCAAGGGTTTCAACGACCAGTCCTCCTGGAACGACCTCAAGGTCTACGAGAACGTCGCCCAGTGCGCGGGCGGCGCCGCCTCCACCACCGGCTTCTGGGACGGCCCGCCGACCATCTCCGGTGCCGCGCTCGGTGACACCAACACCGGTATGCACCTGGCGATCGGCATCCTCACCGCGATCATCGACCGGAACAGGACCGGCAAGGGCCAGAAGGTGTCCGTCTCCATGCAGGACGCCGTCCTCAACCTCTGCCGGGTCAAACTGCGCGACCAGCAGCGGCTGGAGCGGGTCGGCTACCTGGAGGAGTACCCGCAGTACCCGAACGGCGAGTTCACCGACGTGGTGCCGCGCGGCGGCAACGCGGGCGGCGGCGGCCAGCCCGGCTGGGTGCTCAAGTGCAAGGGCTGGGAGACCGACCCGAACGCGTACATCTACTTCACCGTCCAGGAGCAGAACTGGAAGCGCACCGCCGAGGTCATCGGCCGCCCCGAATGGGCCGAGGACCCGGAGTACGCCACCGCGCGCGCCCGTCAGTCGCACATCTTCGAGATCTTCGAGGAGATCGAGAAGTGGCTCGCGGACAAGACCAAGTACGAGGCCGTCAACATCCTGCGTGAGTGGGAGGTGCCCTGCGCCCCCGTGATGAGCATGAAGGAGATCGCCTACGACGAGGACCTGCGCCGCAGCGGCACCGTCGTCGAGGTCGAGCAGAAGGAGCGCGGCACCTATCTGACCGTCGGGAGCCCGGTGAAGTTCTCCTCCTTCAAGCCGGACGTCACCGGCGCCCCGCTGCTCGGCGAGCACAGCTCCGAGGTCCTGGTCGAGCTCGGCTACGACGAGGAGACCATCGGCCGGCTGAAGGAGAGCGGCGTCATCGTCTGACCTGCGTCCGACGACGCGGAAGCGGCCGTGGCCTTCGGGCCACGGCCGCTTCCGTATGCGGTCAGCCGGGGCTCAGACCGAGGCCTCGGCCCGGCGCCGCATCAACTCCCGCTCCCGCTCACGGCGAGCGGTCACGTCCCGGATGACCGCACCGACATACGTGCTGCCGTCGGGGCCGGGCAGCAGCATCACGCTGAACTCGATGGACAGCTTGCGGCCGTCCGCGGCCAGTGCGGGCACGTTCAGCAGGTCCGCGTCCCCGTACTTGCTGTACCCCCGCTCCATGGCCTCCTCGAAGCCCTCCTGGTGCCGCTTGCGGTGCCGCTCGGGAATGATGACGTCCAGGCTGCGACCGTCCACGTCGGCCGCCGAGAACCCGAAGATGCGCTCCGCACCCCGGTTCCAGTAGCGGATCAGTCCTTCGCCGTCGACGATCACGATGCCGTCGGGCGCCTGGGCGGCCATGCCCAGCACCACATCGGGGTTCAGATCTTCCATGTCGCCTCCGAGCCGGGGCCGTTGGATGGTGATCGAGCACAGGTCGGCAGTATACAGAGGATCGTATACAGGATCCAGCCTCAGCATCCCGGTCTCAGGATCCAGGTCTGACATGACTGAGGCGGGACCCCTCCGGCGCAGGGGGCGCTCCCCGCCGGTAGAGGTCCCGCCGTCGTGCAGCGGAGGGCCGGTCAGCCCTGAGTGGCCGCGCCCCGCAGGGTGATGCGGTCCGCATCCGCGTGCACGTTCATGGAAGTGCCGTCCCGTGGCGGCAGGTCGGGCCGTCTCAGGCGGCGGTCCGATGGGCGAGGAGGTCGCTGATGGCGTGGACGGTTCTCAGGGTGGGCACCTCGACGCCGGTGATGTCGGCCAGTTCCACGACCGCGGCGAGCAGGACGTCCAGTTCGAGAGGCTTGCCCGCCTCCAGGTCCTGGAGGGTGGAGGTGCGGTGGTCGCCGACGCGTTCGGCGCCGGCCAGTCGGCGCTCGATGGAGATCCCGATGTCGCAGCCGAGTGCCTCGGCGACGGCCAGGGTCTCCCGCATCATCGTCTCGATGACTTGGCGGGTGCCGCCGTGGTGGCACATCTGGCGCATGGTGGCGCGGGACAGGGCGCTGATCGGGTTGAAGCTGATGTTGCCGAGCAGCTTGAGCCAGATGTCGTTGCGCAGGTCCTTCTCGACGGGGCACTTGAGTCCACCGGCCTGCATGGCCTCGCTGAAGGCCTGACAGCGCTCGGAGGCCGACCGGTCGGGTTCGCCGATGGAGAAGCGGGTGCCTTCCAGGTGGCGGACGACGCCGGGGCCCTCGAGTTCGGTGGCGGCGTAGACGACGCATCCGACGGCGCGTTCGGGGGCGAGCACCGCACTGACCGCCCCGCCCGGATCGACGCTCTCGATGCGCTGTCCGTCGTGGGGTCCGCCGTGGTGGTGGAAGTACCACCAGGGGATGCCGTTCTGGGCGGCGATGACGGCCGTGGTGTCGTTCAGGAGCGGCTCGATGAGCGGCCCGCACGCCGCGTACGAGTTGGCCTTGAGCCCGAGGAAGACGTAGTCGACGGGCCCGATCTCCTGGGGGTTGTCGGTGGCGTGGGCGAGGGCGGTGAAGTCCCCGCGGGGGCTGAGGACTTGTACACCGTTGCGCCTCATGGCCGCGAGGTGCGGTCCACGGGCGATGAGGTGGACGTCGGCGCCTGCGCGGTGCAGGGCGGCGCCGACGTAGGCGCCGATGGCTCCGGCGCCGAGGACTGCGACTTTCACTGGGTGGCGCTCCGTTCGGTCGAGGGTGTACCGCGGAACTGTCGAAATCTGTCGACGAAATATTGTCTACAGGATGGAACGTGCGCCAGCAAGAGTCTGGGACGGCACCGGGACGGCCGCCCGTGGCGTGTGAGAAGCGCGGGCTGTTTGCTCGTCCGCGCTCGTGAGCTGCTGGTACGGCCCGCCGGGAAAGGTCCAACTCCTGGGTGTCCAGCGGTTTGTGCGCCGTAGACTGTAGGCGAAAGCCAATCCATACTTGGCTCTCGCATACAGCGATGACGCTGCTGAGGAGGGCCCGTGATGTTGTCGACAGGACTGCCGCAGGGTGCGGTGCCCAAGCTCGAACGCCCCGGCCCACTGCGCGACCGTGTCTACGAGGCACTGCTCGAACTCATCACCACCCGAGCGCTCCAGCCCGGCCAGCACTTGGTCGAGAGCGAGCTCGCCGGACATCTCGGCGTCTCCCGCCAGCCCGTGCGCGAAGCGCTGCAGCGGCTGAACACGGAGGGGTGGGTCGATCTGCGGCCCGCGCAGGGCGCGTTCGTGCACGAACCCACCGAGGAGGAGGCGGACCAACTCCTCACCGTCCGTACGCTGTTGGAGGCCGAAGCCGCCCGCCTCGCCGCGGCCCACGCGGGTAAGGCCGCCATCGGCGTGCTCGAGGAGATGTGCGCGGAGGGCGAGCGCGCGGTCGCCGACGACGACGTGGACCGCGCCGTCGCGATGAACGCCCGGCTCCACGCGAAGATCATGGAACTGGCCGGCAACGCCGTCCTCGCCGAGCTGGCGGCACAGGTCGACCGCCGGGTCCGCTGGTACTACACGCCGGTCGCCCGGCAGCGCGGCCGGCAGTCCTGGATCGAGCACCGTGAGCTGATCGCGGCGATCGCGGACCGCGACGAGCAGCGCGCCACGGCGGTCATGCGGGCCCACACGGAACACACGCGGAAGATGTACCACGAGCGCGACAAGTAAGGGTCCGATCGACCCCGGGTACAGGCCCCCGCACGCCCGACGAGCAGAGGCCCCGCGTCATCGATCCGTCGCTCCCGGTGAGCCCTCGGAAGCGCTCCGCACCGGGGCCCGGAAGCGCCGCCCGGGGCACGGATATGCAGGTGAAAGGCGCTCCCAAAGCTTGGTATTGTTGTCCATGTCGCCGCGGGGAACACCCCCGGCCAGGCGACAGACACCTGGTCCGGGTGGCGGAATGGCAGACGCGCTAGCTTGAGGTGCTAGTGCCCTTTATCGGGCGTGGGGGTTCAAGTCCCCCCTCGGACACCAGCTGGGACCCCTGTTCATCAGGGGTCTTTTGCTTTGGCCCAGAACTCTGGTCACCGACGTCTCCCACGACCTGCCGGGCCTCGCTGCGCACCGCCCCCATCCCGGCGACGGTCACCAGCACGATGCCCGCGCTCTGGGCCCACGAGGGCTGTTCGGCGAGGAGGACGAAGCCGACGACGGTCCCGATGGCGGGTTCCAGGCTCATCAGGGTGCCGAAGACCGTCGTGGGCAGATTGCGCAGGGCGACCATCTCGGCGGCGTACGGCAGGATCGGCAGCAGCAGTGCCGCCAGCGCGGACAGGGCGAAGGCCTGCGGGTCCATGTGGCCGACGATGTGGCCGACGCCGGCGAACGGCAGGGTCACCGCGGAGGCCGCCGCCATGGAGACGGCCAGGCCGCCGAGACCGGTGAACTGGGCGCCGACCCGTTTGGTCAGCAGGATGTAGCCGGCCCAGCCCGCCGCCGCCCCGAGCGCGAAGCCGACGCCGGCCAGATCGACCTCACCGCTCCAGGGCCGGGTCAGGGCGAGGACGCCGGCCGCCGCGGTCAGCGGCCACAGCACGTCGATCCGGCGCCGCAGGCCCGCCACGGCCACCCCCAGCGGGCCGAGGAACTCCAGGGCCGTGGCGGTGCCGAGCGGGATGCGGACCACGGCCTCGAAGTAGAGCAGGGTGAGCAGTCCGCTGACCGCACCGAGCAGCAGGGCGGTGCCCACCTCACGACGGTCGCGGCCGCGCAGGCGGGGCCGGGCGATGAGCCACAGGACGACCGCCGCCCAGGTCAGGCGCAGCCAGGCGGTCCCCGCGGGCGTGAACTTGTCGAAGAGGTGACTGGAGGTGCCGGACCCGGTCTGCACGCTGGCCATGGCCACCAGGGCGAGAGCCGTCCCCCGGTAGCGGGAACCCGTGTCCGGGTCGTGCGGGAGCTTCATGAGGCGTGCGCTCCATCGGCTGGGAGGCCCGCCGGGTCGGCGGGGTCGGGCAGGTGGGCGACCAGGGCGGCGACCGGGTGCGCGCCGGCGTCCCCGAGGCCCGCCAGAGCCACCTCATGGCGGCCCTCGGCGAGGGCGAGCAGCCACGCGCCGACCTCGGGGATCCAGGGCACGCCCAGTGCCTCGGCGTCGCGCCGCACGCGCTGCGGTCGGGTGGATGCCTGCCGGGCGAGGTAGAGCTGGGCGCGATCGGGGTCGACGGCGGGCAGCGTGGTGAGCCGGGCGGTGACGAAGTCGAGCCACGGGGCGTCCCCGTCCTCCAGGGCGTCGCCGATCAACCCCCGCGCGTCCTCGGCGCGCAGCGGCAGTCCGCCGCGCTCGCACGCCAGCCTGACCAGGAGACGGTCGCCGCACGAGACCCCCAACGCATAGGCCTCCGGGGCCTGTCGGGCGAGCAGGTCGGCGTCCTGACAGCGCTCGAAGGCGAAGCGTACGGCGGGTGCGCTGCCCGAGGTCAGCAGCCGGCGCCACATGCGGGCGTCGAGGGCCTGCCAGTCGGCGTCCGCGAACACCGTGAACAGGGCGGGCAGTTCGGCGAAGCGCGCCTCGGACACCAGGCGTCGGAACACCGCGGTGAAGCCCTCGATACGAGGAGCGGGGCGCAGACAGGCGAGGGCCGCGGCAAGGTCGTGCAGAGTGCCGTCGGTGACGGCCTCGGCGACCGCGCGGTGGATCTCCCGGGCGTCGAGGCGGACCTCGACGTCGGCGAGGCGGGCCAGCTTGCGCAGCGGGCCGTGACGGCCGCTCGCCAGGAGCGCGCGGATGCCGGTGGCCGCGGCGTCCGGGTCGAACCGGACGGGGACGCCGGAGAGTTGACGCATGTAGTCCACGGCGCCGAGGCGGCCGGCGGCCACCAGGACGTTGTACGACCGCAGGACCGTCTCCTCGTCGAGAGCGGGGCGCACCCCGGTCGCCCCGATGATCTGCTCGATGCCGCCCGCGTTGCCGCGTCGCGCCAGCCGGGTGCAGGCCCGGTCGATGCGGGCGGGACCCGGACGCGCGGCCGGCGGCAGGTGCGCGTACAGGAAGCAGAAGTCGTCGACCACACCCCGCTCCAGTGCCCGGTCCGCCGCGCGGGCCACGGCCTCCGTGGACAGCCCGGCCATGACGGGTACGTATTTGTTCACCTGCTCGAGGACGTATATCTCATCCCTTTCGAGCAGCCATCGCGTCTGCTCGGAGAGGAATTCCGCGGGCAGCCGGGTGAGCTTCTCCGGGGCGTCCTCGGACAGTTGCTTGAGAAGATTACGGTACGCGCGCACGGCCCTACCCCGCCAGCGCCAACTGCGCCGGCGCGAAAGGCAGCAGGTGGCTGAAGTCGTGGTCGCGATTGAAACGGACCATGGCCTTGCGCAGTTCGGGGTCGTAGCCCTCGCGGCCGCGGAAGTCGGTGCTCTCGTCGGCGAGTTCCTCGCTCCACAGGCCCGTGTAGACGGGCAGTCCCATGGAATGTCCGGCCACCACGACATCGAAGATTCCCTGAATGGTGGGCGGGGTCCAGTCGCCCGGCTGTGTGGTCTGCTGCAGATAGGAGCCCTCGGCCACATAGGTGGGCGTCAGATAGATCACCAATTCGGTGCCGTGACGGTCGCAGAGCTCCTTCAGGTACTCCATCGTGGCGACGGCCTCGCGCACCCCGTGTTCGTCCGTCATCCGTGGCGCCGGCTTGATCAGGACGTACGAGGTGAGCCGGATCCCCAGTTCGCCGAGGAGCGCGACCCGGTCCTCCATCACCCGGCGGGAGATCTTCTTCTTCAGGACCGTCTGCCGGATGAAGTCGTCCTGTGTCTCGAAGCCGACCGTCACGTCGAGCCGGGGCGCGTGGGTGGTCCTGGCGATGTGCTCCAGGTAGTCGCGCTTGACGTACTCGGGGCGCGTCTCGATGGACAGCACCTCCAGGTTCTCCATCTCCCGGGCGCGGTGCAGCAGATGGTCGACGGACTCGCGGTGGAAGCGCCTCGGATCGAGAGCGGAGCCCTCGTTGCCGAAGCACAGCTGGCGGAAGCCGCCCAGTTCACCGGCCTTGGAGTCGAAGACGTGGTCGATCTGGTTGTTGATCTGCTCGGCCGTCACCTCGAACGACGCCGAGCGGGTCGGCAGCGCGCAATACGTGCACTTGAACTGGCATTTCGTCGTGTAGAACGACAGGACCAGGTCACGCCTTCCGAGGAATTTCCGGGTGCCGACGTAGAGCGGTGTGTTCGGGTCGTGGTTCTCGTTGTTCTCGGACATCCTCAAACCTCCGTGGGTGTACGGCCGTTCGGTTCCGGTCGGGCGTTCAGCGCCACGGATGCAGAATGATCTTTCCGCATTCCCTGGTGAGCTGGAGTTTCCAGGCCTGCTCGATCTCGTCGAGCGGAAAGGTGTGCGTGATGAACCGGTCGATGAGCGGTCCGGTACGGGAAATGGCGTCGAGCATTCCCGGGGCGTGCTGCAGATACAGATCGAGGCTGCCGTAGAGGGTGACGCCCTTCTGGATCAGGTCCTGGTCGACGTGGAGCGACAGTTCGCCGGATTCCCCGAGGAAGGTGACCCGCCCGCCGCGCCCCGCGGCGTCCAGTCCGAACCGCTGGTGGCCGGTCTGCGCCGAGCAGTCGATGACATGGTCGACGCCCTTGCCCCCGGTGAAGTCCCGTACGGCGGCCAGAGCCGCGTCCGGTGTCCCCAGGTCGACGATCAGCTCCGCGCCCAACCGGCGTGCCAGTTCCCGGCGGTAGGGGCTGCGTCCGGCGCAGATCACCCGGGCGCCCCTGTCCTGCCCGTTGATCACGGCGCCGAGCCCCACCTGGCCGAGCCCGGTGACCAGGACCGTGTGACCGGCGGCGACCCCCATGTTCTCCATCGCCGTGTACGTCGCACCCATCCCGCAACAGGCCATCGCGGCATGCTCGTACGGCATCCCGTCGGGGATCCGGAGCAGCAGACGTTCCCGCTTGATCATGTACTGCGCGAAGCCGCACTCACCCGATTCGCCCGAGCACACCGCGAGGGGGTCCTCGGTGTCGGCGCAGTGCGCGTACCGCCCGGAGACGCACAGCGCGCAGCGCCCGCAGGGATAGCCGCTGAGCACGACCACCCGGTCACCCGGCCGGAACGGGCTGCCGGCACGGGCCTCGACCACCTCTCCGGCCGCCTCGTGCCCCAGGGAGTCCCAGCGGTTGCGGTCGCGGAAGTCCCCGTGCTCGTACGCCAGATGCTCATTGCACATCGGGGCCGCGACCACCTTCACCAGGACGTAGTCCTCGGCGATCCGCGGCAAGGGTTTCTCGATGATCCGGCTGACGCCGGGCCCGTCCAGTGCGGCGACTTTCATGCGTGCCTCTTCGGCCATGGTCGGTGCTCCAGGAGATCGGTGAGGGCTTCGGTCCGGGGCCCGGGGTAGCGCGAACAGCCCTTGTGGCATGCCTGATCGGGATCCGGGGACGGTGCGTGCGCACCGTGCGCTGCTCGTACGCGACCGGCGCACCGCGGGGTGGGGGCGCGGCCGGCGACCGCCGCCGCGCGGCTTTCACGGCACGCGGATCCCGATGCCTTGTCCGGAGGCCGGCAGGTGCGGGGTCCCTTGCCGCGCCCGGATCCGCTGGAGCGATCGCTCAGAGTCTCTGCGGATCCGCTAGGGGACGACTCGACCGACGACGGAGGCCCGGCCCTGACCGTCGGGCGCTGCCGGGCAGCCGCCCTCACCGGGGCGACGGAAAATCGGGTGACCCGCCCCTCCCCGTCTCCCTACACTCACCACGCGTCGCACACCGCCCACGGCGGGCCGGTGCGCGTGACATGACGAGGACCGACGAGTGGGGGGAGACCGGCCGTGTGTGACCGCGCCGCTGTTCTCGTTCCCCCGTCGTCGTACGACGTGATCCTCGTGTCCTGCTCCGTCCGGTGCCCGCTGCGCGGCCGGTACCGGATGCCCGGGACACACGCCTGACCATCAACTGACCTCGCACGCCCCCGCATTGGCGTGCCGTCGGATCAGTCCGGCCCGTCCCGGGAATCGCGCCGCCCTGTCACACGTCATCCGAAAGGCCATGGGCCGTGCGCATCAACCTCGACACCCTCGCCGTCGTCCGCAACCTGGGCATCCTCGCCCACGTCGACGCCGGCAAGACCACCGTCACCGAGCGGATCCTCTACGCCACCGGAACCACCCACCGGCGGGGTGAGGTCCATGACGGCACGACCGTCACCGACTTCGACCCGCAGGAGCGCGACCGCGGCATCACGATCTTCGCCGCGGCGGTCAGCTGCGCCTGGGACGGCCACCGGATCAACCTGATCGACACCCCGGGACACGTCGACTTCGCCGACGAGGTGGAGCGTGCGCTGCGGGTGCTCGACGGGGCGGTCGCGGTGTTCGACGCCGTCGCGGGCGTCGAGCCGCAGAGCGAGTCGGTCTGGCGGCAGGCCGACCGGTACGGCGTACCGAGGATCGCCTTCGTCAACAAGCTGGACCGCGCGGGCGCCGACCTCGACACCGCCGTCGAGTCGATCCGGGAGCGACTGCACCCGGCCCCGCTGGTCCTGCAGCTGCCCATCGGCACGGAGGACGCGTTCCGCGGCGTCGTGGACCTGGTGCGCCTGCGGGCGCTGACCTGGACCGACGGCGGCGACATGGTCGTGGCGGACATTCCCGAGGATCTTCGGGAAGAGGCGCGGCGCCGGCGTCGACTGCTGGAGGAGACAGTGGCCGAACTGCATCCGGCAGCGCTGGAGGAATTCTGTATGCGGTCGACGCTCGACACGGGGACGCTCGTCGGCGCCCTGCGCGACCTCACCCGTACCGGCGACGCCGTCGTCGTGCTGTGCGGCTCGGCCTACCGCAACCGTGGGATCGAGCCGCTCCTGGACGCGGTCGTGGCGTATCTGCCGTCGCCGCTCGACGTGCCGCCCGTGTGCGGCACCCTCGGCGACACCCGGCAGGAGCGGCCCGCCGACCCGGCGGCGCCCTTCGCGGCGCTGGTGTTCAAGGTGAACGCCACGCCGACGGGGCGGCTCACCTACCTCCGGGTGTACTCCGGAACGATCGAGAAGGGAGACATGGTGGTGGACGCGGGCGCGCGGCGCGGCGAGCGCGTCGGACGGATCCTGCGCGTACAGGCCGACCGGCACGCCCAGTTGGACCGTGCGGCCGCCGGCGACATCGTCGCGGTCGTCGGGCTGAAGTCCGCCCGCGCCGGGTCGACCCTCTGCGCGCCGGACGCCCCGCTGGTCCTCGAACCGCCGAGCGTGGCCGAACCGGTCGTCTCCGTCGCGGTCGAGGCCGTCAGGTCCACCGACACGGACCGGCTGGCCTCGGCGCTCGCGAGGCTCGCCGAGGAGGATCCGTCGCTGGTCGTGCGGACCGACCCGGAGACCGGGCAGACCGTGCTGTCCGGCATGGGCGAACTGCATCTCGAGGTCGCGCTGGAGAAGGCGCGGCGGGACCACGGGCTGGACGTCAACGCCGGCCGGCCCCGGGTCGCGCACCGCGAGACCGTCGGGCGCGGCGTGAGCGGACATGTCTTCCGGCACGTCAAACAGGACGGTGGCGCGGGGCAGTTCGCGCATGTCGTCCTCGATGTGGAGCCGCTGGACGTCGACGCGGGGTTCGAGTTCCGCTCGGCCGTCGTCGGTGGACGGGTGCCGCAGGAGTATGTCCGGGCCGTCGAGGCCGGGTGCCGGGACGCCCTGGCCGAGGGGCCGCTCGGCGGGCACCCGGTGACCGGGCTGCGGGTCACCCTCACCGACGGGGCGACGCATGTGAAGGACTCCTCCGACACGGCCTTCCGCACGGCGGGCCGGTTCGGACTCCGGGAGGCGCTGCGCGCCTGCGCGATGGTCGTGCTGGAGCCGGTGGCCGAGGTCACGGTCACGGTGCCCGACGCCGCCGTCGGGGGAGTCCTCGGCGACCTGGCGGCTCGGCGCGGCCGGGTCTCCGGCTCGGCGACGCGGGCCGGCTCGGCGGTCGTCACCGCCACCGTGCCGCTGGCCGAACTCTTCGGCTACGCGACCCGGTTGCGCAGCCGGACCCAGGGCCGCGGCACCTTCACGGCCCGGCCCACCGGGTACGCGCCGGCGCCGGCGACCGTGGCGCCGGCCCAGAGGTAGCGGTGCCAGGGCGGTCCCTCTCCCGCGGGGGAGGGACCGCCCGCTCCGTTCAGGAAATGAACGACCCTGCACCGAGCCGCACGATCCGTCGAACTCCCCCTGCTCAACCCCTTGACGTCCCGAAGCCGTGGCAGTTAACTCACGTCCTAAATTAAGCCGTGAGTGCATTCCCTGAAGGGACACCAGGAGCCATGCGCAGCATCCGAGCCGCGGCCGTAGGCGCCGTCACCCTGTCTCTCGCCCTGGCCGCATCGGCCTGCGGAGGCGGTTCGTCGAACGGCGGCGGGTCCAACGACTCGCCGAAGACGCTCACCTACTGGGCCTCCAACCAGGGGGCGAGCATCGAGGTCGACAAGAAGGTCCTCCAGCCCGAGATCGACAAGTTCGAGAAGCAGACCGGCATCAAGGTGAAACTGGAGGTCGTGCCCTGGTCGGACCTGCTCAACCGCATCCTCACCGCGACCACCTCGGGCCAGGGCCCCGACGTCCTCAACATCGGCAACACCTGGAGCGCCTCGCTGCAGGCCACCGGCGCACTGCTGCCCTGGGACGCCGAGAACTTCGCGAAGATCGGCGGCAGGGACCGCTTCGTCGACTCGGCGCTCGGCTCGACGGGCGCCGAGGGCAAGGACCCCTCCGCGGTGCCGCTGTACTCGATGGCGTACGCCCTCTACTACAACAAGAAGATGTTCGCCGACGCGGGCATCGCACAACCACCGGCCACCTGGGCGGAGTTGGCAGCCGACGGCAAGAAGCTCTCCAAGGACGGCAAGTGGGGCCTGGGAGCGGAGGGTTCGAACCCGTCGGAGAACATCCACCACGTCTTCGTCTTCGCCCAGCAGCACGGCGCCGACTTCTTCACCGCCGACGGCAAGCCCGACTTCACCAGCGACGGGGTCGTCACCGCGGTCAAGCAGTACGTCGATCTGATGGCCAAGGACAAGGTCATCGCGCCCGGCAACGCCGAGTACGCCCAGAACCAGTCCGTCAGCGACTTCGCCAAGGGCAAGACGGCGATGCTGCTGTGGCAGTCCGCCTCCGCCAACCTCAAGTCCCAGGGCATGAGCGAGGACGACTACGGCATCGCTCCCGTGCCCGTGCAGTCCGGCACCCCGGGCACCGGCGCGCAGGTCAACTCCATGGTCGCGGGCATCAACCTGGCCGTCTTCAAGAACACCGACAACCTCGACGGCGCCACGAAGTTTGTGAAGTTCATGACCAGCGACGCGGAGCAGAAGATCCTCAACACCGCCTACAGCTCGATACCGCCGGTCAAGACGGCCCAGACGGACGGCGCCTTCAACACGCCCGCCAACGCCGTCCTGAAGGACACCCTCGCCAAGAGCGCCGCCGCGCTGCCCCAGGTCGCCGACGAGTCGCAGTTCGAGACGGCGGTCGGTACGGCCGTCAAGGGCCTGTTCGCCGACGCGGCCGCCGGACGCGCCGTCACCACCGACTCGGTGAAGGCGGCGCTGGAGAAGGCCCAGCAGCAGATGCCGGCCGCCTGATGACCACCACTCTGGAACGCGCCGACCCCAAGGCGCCGTCCGGCGAGAAGCGCACCCCGCGCCCCGGCCGCATCCGCCGGATCGGACTGCCGTATCTGCTCCTGCTGCCCGCCCTGCTCCTCGAACTCCTGGTCCACCTGGTGCCGATGGGCGTCGGCATCGTGATGAGCTTCAAGGAGCTCACACAGTTCTACATCCGCGACTGGGGCACCGCGCCCTGGTCCGGACTCGACAACTTCAAGGTGTCGGTGGACTTCGACGCCCCCGTCGGCGAGGCCCTGCTGCACTCCTTCCTCGTCACCGTCGCCTTCACCCTGCTGTCGGTCGCGCTGTGCTGGCTGATCGGCACCGCGGCCGCGGTCTTCATGCAGGACACCTTCCGCGGCCGGGGCCTGCTGCGGGCGCTGTTCCTGGTGCCGTACGCCCTGCCGGTCTACGCGGCCGTCATCACCTGGGTGTTCATGTTCCAGCACGACAACGGCCTGGTGAACCACGTCCTGCACGACCAGCTGCACCTCACCGACAAGCCGTCCTTCTGGCTCATCGGCGACAACAGCTTCTACGCCCTGCTGATCGTGTCGGTGTGGAAGGGCTGGCCGTTCGCCTTCCTCATCGTCATGGCCGGACTCCAGAACATCCCCCGGGAGCTGTACGAGGCGGCCGCCCTCGACGGCGCCGGCGTGTGGCAGCAGATCCGCCGCATCACCCTGCCGTCGCTGGGCGCCGTCAACCAGGTCCTGATCCTGGTCCTGTTCCTGTGGACGTTCAACGACTTCAACACCCCGTACGTCCTGTTCGGCAGGACCGCCCCCGAGGCCGCGGACCTCGTCTCGGTGCACATCTACCAAGCCTCGTTCGTCACCTGGAACTTCGGCACCGGTTCCGCCATGTCCGTACTCCTGCTGCTGTTCCTGCTGCTCGTGACGGGCGCCTACCTCACCGTCACCTCGCGCGGACGGAGGACCTCGCGTGCATGACTCCCCGATGGCACCGCCGCGTTCGTTCCTCTGGTCCCGGCGGATCTTCCTCACCCTGCTCGGCGGCTTCGTGCTGGTACCGGTGTACGTGATGGTCTCCAGCTCGCTGAAGCCCCTCGCGGACGTCACCGGCAAGTTCCGCTGGATACCGAGCGAGCTGACGATCCGCCCGTACATCGACATCTGGTCCACGGTCCCGCTCGCCCGGTACTTCATGAACTCGCTGATCGTGGCGGGCGCGGCGACGGTCTGCTCGGTGGTGATCGCGGTCTTCTCCGCGTACGCGGTGAGCCGCTACGACTTCCGCGGCAAGCGCGTCTTCACGGTCACCGTCCTGTCGACGCAGATGTTCCCCGGCATCCTCTTCCTCCTCCCGCTGTTCCTGATCTACGTCAACATCGGCAACGCCACCGGCATCGCCCTGTTCGGCTCGCGCGGCGGCCTGATCCTGACGTATCTGACCTTCTCCCTGCCGTTCTCGATCTGGATGCTGATCGGGTACTTCGACTCGGTGCCGCGCGACCTGGACGAGGCGGCGCTGGTCGACGGCTGCGGGCCGCTGCGGGCGCTGTTCCGGGTCGTGGTGCCGGCCGCGATCCCCGGCATCGTCGCGGTCGCCGTCTACGCCTTCATGACCGCCTGGGGCGAGGTGCTGTTCGCGTCGGTGATGACCAACGACACCACCCGCACGCTCGCCGTCGGACTCCAGGGCTACTCCACGCTCAACGACGTGTACTGGAACCAGATCATGGCCGCCTCGCTGGTCGTCAGCGTGCCGGTGGTGGCCAGCTTCCTGCTCCTGCAGCGCTACCTCGTCGCGGGGCTGACGGCGGGTGCCGTCAAGTGACCGACCTCGAAAGGGATTTCGTGACCATCGACCTCGCCGCACTCCCGCACGACTTTCTGTGGGGCACGGCCACTTCGGCGTACCAGATCGAGGGAGCCGTGGCGGAGGACGGCCGTTCGCCGTCGATCTGGGACACCTTCTCGCACACCCCCGGGAAGATCGCCGGCGACGACCACGGCGACATCGCCTGCGACCACTACCACCGCTGGCGCGAGGACATCGCGCTCATGCAGCAACTCGGCACCAACGCCTACCGGTTGTCGATCGCCTGGCCGCGCGTGCTGCCGGGCGGCGACGGCCCGGTCAACGCCAAGGGCCTCGCCTTCTACGACGAGTTGATCGACGGCCTGCTGGACGCGGGCATCACCCCCTCCGTCACCCTCTACCACTGGGACCTGCCCCAGGCGCTCCAGGACCGGGGCGGCTGGCCCGAGCGGGACACCGCCGAGCACTTCGCCGCGTACGCCTCGGTCGTGGCCGCGCGCCTGGGCGACAGGGTCAGCCACTGGACCACCCTCAACGAACCGCTGTGCTCCGCGTGGATCGGCCACCTCGAAGGCAAGATGGCCCCCGGGTTCACCGATCTGACCGCCGCGGTGCGCGCCTCGTACCACCTTCTGCTGGGCCACGGACTGGCGACCCAGGCCATCAGGGCGGCCGTCCCCGCCGCCGAGGTCGGCATCGTCAACAACCTCTCCACCGTGCACCCGGCCACCGACCGTCCGGAGGATCTCGAGGCCGCCCGCCGGATGGACGGCCACACCAACCGCTGGTGGCTGGACCCGATCCACGGCCGCGGCTTCCCGGAGGACATGCGGAAGCTGTACGGCGTCGAACTGCCCGCGAAGGAAGGCGACCTGGAGACGATCGCCGCCCCGCTGGACTGGCTCGGCCTCAACTACTACTTCCCGGCCACCGTCGCCGACGACCCCACCGGCCCGGCCCCGCACGCCCGTTCCGTACGCCGCCTCGGCGTGCCCCGCACCGGAATGGACTGGGAGATCGACGCGAGCGGCATCGAGACCCTGCTGCTCCGCCTCACCGACGAGTACGGCGCCCGCAAGCTGTACGTGACCGAGAACGGCTCCGCCTACCCGGACGTCGTACGCCCCGACGGCAGCGTCGAGGACCCCAAGCGGCAGGACTACCTGGCCGGGCACCTCGCCGCCTGCGCCTCCGCCGCCCGCCGGGGCGCCCCGCTGGCCGGCTACTTCGCCTGGTCGCTGCTGGACAACTTCGAGTGGGCCTACGGCTACGACAAGCGTTTCGGCCTGGTCCACGTCGACTACCGGACCCAGGCCCGCACCATCAAGGGCTCCGGACACCGGTACGCGGAGATCATCCGCGACCATCGGGGACGCGCGCGGCACGCGGCCTGACCCGGCGGGCAGAGCGGGGACAGAAGCCCCTCGCCGAGGGGCCCCGGGGCGGGATCGCACTCCCGCCCCGGGGCTCCGCCGTCCCCGATGCCGCGGCGGCGCACCAAATACGTTGCCGCAGGCCAGCCAGGGTGAAAGCCTCACGCCATGCCCACCTTCACCACCCCCGACGGCACCACCCTCGCCTACCACGCGGCCGGCGAGGGACCGCCCCTGGTCTGCCTCCCCGGCGGTCCGATGCAGGCCTCGGCCTACCTCGGTGACCTCGGCGGCCTCAGCGCCCACCGCACCCTGATCCGCCTGGACCTCAGAGGCACCGGCGACTCGGCGACCCCCGGGGACCCGGCGTCGTACCGCTGCGACCGTCAGGTCGACGACGTCGAGGCACTGCGCGAGGAACTCGGCCTGGACCGCCTGGACGTACTGGCCCACAGCGCAGGCGCCAACCTGGCCGCCCTCTACACGGCCCGCCACCCCGACCGCGTCGCACGCCTCGCCCTGATCACGCCGAGCATCTACGCGGTCGGCATCGCCGTCACCGCCGAGGACCGTCTGAGCACGGCCCGACTGCGCCGTGACGAGGAGTGGTTCGCCCCGGCGTACGCGGCGCTGGAATCGCTCAACGCGGGCCGTCCCGCCCCCGGCGCCTGGCAGGCCGTCGCCCCCTTCTGGTTCGCCCGCTGGGACGAGGCGGCCAAGGCGGTCCGCGCGGCCGAGGACCAGCAGCGCAACGACGAGGCGGCGGCGGTCTACGGCTCCGAGGGCGCCTTCGACCCGGAGGCGACGCGAGCGGCGCTGGCCGGGTTCGCGGGGCGGGTGCTGGTGCTGGGCCGGGGAGGTGGACGTGGCCGGGCCCCCGCGGGCGCTGGCCGAGTACGCCGGGCTCTTCCCGGAGGCCGAGTCGGTGGTCCAGGAGGGGGCGGCGCACTTCCCCTGGCTGGACGACCCGCGGCGGTTCGTGGCCGAGACCGCGAGGTTCTTCGCGTAGATCGCGTTGTCAGTGCTGCCTGTCATGATCCGGGACATGCTCTACGACGACTTGGTCCGGGCGCTGACCGACCCCGACTTCGCCCTCGACGTCCGCGCGGCCGACCTCTCGGGACTCTCCGACGAGGAGGTCGGCGGGCTGCTCGCGGCGGCCTACCGGGCCCGGCGCGGGGCCACGGACGCGATGAAGGGGGTGCGGGTGGCGGTGCACCAGGCGGTCAGGGACAGGGAACCGCGCTACACGCCCGACGCGTGCCGCCGGATGTTCGAGGCGGTCGTCGCCTGCAGCGAGGACCCCGACGACGTGGTGAGCCTCCGGCCGGTCGTGGACGCGCTGACACACTGCACGGGGCCCTGGCCCGACCTTTCCGGCCCGGCCCGTGCCTTGACCGGTTTCCTGGTGGGGAAGGGGGCCGCCACCGACCCGTACTCGCTGCTCATGGTGGCGAGCCTCGGGGGCGGCGAGGCGCTGCGGACGGCGGCCGACCTCCTGCGACGCGACGGAGGAGCCATAGCCATGGACGGGATCGACGTCGTCATCGGACTCACTCCCGCCGAGCGGACCGTGCTCGTGCAGCTCGACGGGCTCAACACCTACGACCCGCCGCCGAACGCACCGGACCTCTGGCGGCAGGTGGCCGGCATCCCGGCCTACGTCGCCTTCGCCCGCCGTGCGCTGGAAGCCGCGGCCGACCGCGCCGACGCCCTCCAGCGCGGCGACATCCCCTACCGGGCCGACAAGGCGTTCACGCCCCGCGAGGTCGACATGCTCGGACAGGCCGCCCGGGTGGCCCTGCTGCGCGACGAGCCCTGGCTGCCGGACCTCCTCGACCGGCTGCTGCCCGGCATCGCCGTCGCCCCGACGTCCGCGAAGACGGTCCCCTCGCAGGCCCTGCTGTACGAACTGGTCCGTGCCGCACGGGACTTCCCGACGCCGGAACTGGTCACCGCGATCCGCACCGCCCGCTCGGTGACCCGCCACGCCGGGATTCCCCGGCAGCTCGACAAGCTGCTCAAGCAGGTCGAGCCGGCCCTGGCCGAGCGGACCGAGGTGGCCCTGCGGCTGTCGAGGGAGGGCTTCGACGACGACGGTGTCCTGCGCAGAGAGGCGGGCGGCGGGTACACGGCCGTCGTCACGGTCACCGAGACCGCCCACCTGACCTGGGAGAAGGACGGCCGCCCCCTGAAGAGCGTCCCCGCGCCCGTCCGGCGCGACCGCGCCGGCCTGGTCAAGGAGCTGCGCGACCTGGTGAAGCGGGTGGACATCCAGCTCGGCACCCTCGCCCGGGCGTTGGAGGGCGGGTTCACCGTCGACGCCGTCCACCCGTACGGCTGGTGGCGCGCGGAACTGGCCGGGCATCCCCTCGCCCGGTCCGTCGTACGCCGGCTGATCTGGGAGATCGAGGTGGCGCCCGGCCGGTGGCTGGCGGTCCTGCCGTCGACCGAGGACCTCCCCGACGCGCCCGACGACGCCTCCGTCCGGCTGTGGCATCCGATCCGCTCCGACGCCGACACCGTACGGGCCTGGCGGGACCGGCTCGTCGACGGGCAGCTGAGACAGCCGTTCAAGCAGGCGTTCCGGGAGATCTACCGGCTCACCCCGGCGGAGGAGGAGACCCGCGTCCACTCCCTGCGCTTCGCCGCCCATCTCGTGCACTACCGCCGGATGTTCGCGCTGTTCCGGGCCCGCGGCTGGACGAGCCGGCTGCTCGGGCCCTGGGACGCCGGGGACGGGGACGCGGCCCTGCGGACCCTGGGCGCGGGGGAGTGGCGGGCCGCCTTCTTCCACACCTACGTGGACTGGGCCGACGGTGACGGGGTGGCCTCGACCGACCGGGTCCGCTTCGAGCGCCGGGTGGCGGGCGCCTGGCGCGAGGCGCCCCTCGCGGAGGTGCCGCCGCCGGTGTTCAGCGAGGCGATGCGCGACGTGGACCTCTTCGTCGGCGTGACCTCGATCGCCGCCGACCCCGACTGGACCGAGCACGGACCGGCCCGCGCCTACTGGGAACGGGCCGGGTTCGCCGAGCTGAGCGAGAGCGCCGAGGCCCGCCGCGACGCCCTCGCGCGGATCCTGCCGCGCCTGAAGATCGCCGACCGGTGCACCCTCGACGGCCGCTTCCTGGTGGTCCGCGGCGACCTGCGCACGTACCGTATCCATCTCGGTTCGGCGAACATCCTGATGGAGCCCGACGACTCCTATCTGTGCATCGTCCCTACCCGCGGCAAGGCCGTCGGCAAGGTCTTCCTGCCGTTCGAGGACGACCGGCTCACCGTGATCCTCAGCAAGGCCCTGCTGCTGGCCGCCGACACCGAGATCACCGACCCGTCCATCCTCGCGCAGTTGGGGAAGGGGAGAGCGGGCTGACCGGGCGCGGAACCGCCGTCGGGGGGCGGCGGTTCCGCGCGGGCGGGTCAGCAGTCCCTGAACTCCGGCGACTGGTTCAGGATCTGTGAACGCGTCGAGGTGAAGCGCGCGTAGGTCTCGCTGTCCCGCGCGCCCGGCCGGAACGCCGCCACCCGGTGGCAGTTCTGGAAGGCCAGGGCCACCCCGAAGTGCCGCTCCAGGCTGCCGCGGATCGCGTCGCTGGCCAGGGCCCGCAGCAGCTGGCCGCGCTCCTTCTCGGACGGCGGGGGCGTCTGGTTGTCGGTGAACTCGGCCTTGCCGTCGTGGAGTTCGACGGCGAGAGAGGCGATCAGGTCGTAGGCGTACGGGAGGGACGTGCGGACGGTGTCCACGAAGTCCTCCTCGCGGACGGCGCCGTTCTCGGCTTCGGCGAGGAGCTTCGGGGAGACGTCGAGAGACATGAAGGTGCGTGTCCTGTCTGTGCGTTGAGTGGGGGGTGAGGGGGAGGTGGTGTGTCAGAGGAGGGCAGCGGGGCCCGGTACGAAGTCGGGGTCGATCTGGGCGGCCAGGTCCTCGCCCGCCCAGGAGCGGGCGTTGCGCAGATGGAACTCGACGGCGTGGCGATGGAGCGTCGCCCAGTCGCGGGGGCAGGCGTCCACGGTCTCGCGCAGGACGTTCAGGGCATGCCGGTTGTGCGGCTCCAGGGACTCCGGGCCGCCCGGTGCGCGGCCCTGTTCGGCGGCCCGTACGAACGGTGAGTGGACCAGGTGGGTCAGCAGGTCGTCCCCCACCTCCTCCTTGAGGAAGAGCAGGTCATCCTCGCCGGTCACCTTGTTGCCGACGACGGCGATTCGGATGCCGAACTCACGGGCGTGGTCGCGGTACTGGCGGTAGACCGAGACGCCCTTGCGGGTGGGTTCCGCCACCAGGAACGTGAGGTCGAAGCGGGTGAAGAGACCGGAGGCGAACGCGTCCGCGCCCGCCGTCATGTCCACCACCACGTACTCGCCGGGACCGTCGACGAGATGGTTGAGATAGAGCTCCACCCCGCCGAGCTTGGAGTGGTAGCAGGCCACCCCGAGGTCGCTCTCCTCGAACTCGCCGGTCACCATCAGCGGCACGTCGCCGACCCGCCGGACGTGCCGGGCGTGCAGTTCGTCGTCGCCGAGCAGGGTGAGCAGCCGGGAGCCGCGGCCCGGCGGAGTGGTCTTGATCATGGCCTCGGCGGAGGCGATGCGCGGGTTGGCGCCGCGCAGGTGGTCCTTGACGGCGTTCAGATGTGCGCCCAGCGGCGGGGCGGCAGGCAGCTCCCCGTCGTGGCCCAGCGCCTCGGCCAGATGCTGGTTGATGTCCCCGTCCACGGCGAGCACGGGAGCGCCGGACCGCGCCAGGTGACGGGAGAAGAGTGCCGACAGGGTGGTCTTGCCGCTGCCACCTTTGCCGACGAAAGCGATGCGCATCAGCACCCCGCCCTTTCGGATAAGGGCTTTTTGAAAATGGATGTCATGTCGGTAGATTTGTAGGGCGTCACCGCGGCGCTGTCAAACCGCCACTCGGGAGGCGTTGATCAAGCCCCTCCGCTTAATGCATATGATGTGCAAGTGCGTGACTACAGCATCAGGGCCGCGGGCCCGGACGACCTCGACGGCGCGCGAGCGGTGATGCTCGACACCGTCTACCGCGACTTCGGTTCCGGCTATGTGCCCCGCTGGCACGGCGACATCATCGACCCGGCCGCCGCCTACCTGGTCCCCGAGCGCCACACCCTCCTCGTGGCGCTCGACCCGCACAGCGGCGAGGTCGTCGCCACCGGCGCGCTGGACTCCCGGGGCCCGGCCCACCCGCCGAACCCGCGCCATGTCGCCGAGCGCTACCCCTCGGGGCGGACCGCACAACTGCGCCGCGTCTACGTCCGCCCCGAGCACCGCAGGCGCGGTCTCGCCCGGCGGCTGGTCGCGGAGCTGACGGAGTTCGCCGTCGCCGAGGGCGGCTACCGCTCCCTGTATCTGCACACCGACCCGGCCGTCCCGGGCGCCGAGGCCTTCTGGCGGTCGCTCGGCAAGCTCGTGCACGACGAGCGCGGGGGCCCCGAGGACGCGTCCGGCGTCCTGCACTTCGAGATCCCGATGGGGCGATGACCCGTATGACCCGACCGCGCTTCCTCCTCGCCCTCCTCCTCGCCCCGGCCCTCACCGGCTGCTTCGCCTCGGAAGGCTCGGGCGGTTCGTCCGACGACGTCGGCGACGGCTCCCGGCTGCGGGTCGCCCTCGCCTTCCCGCCCGCCGAGCACCTCTCGCCGTACGGCGCCGACGCCACCCTCCTCAGCCGCCTCGGCGTCACCGAGGGCCTGACCGCCCTGGACGCCAACGGCGCCGCCGCCCCCGCGCTGGCGGCTTCCTGGACCCGCGAGAACGACCGCACCTGGCTGTTCACCCTGCGCGAGGCCACCTTCCAGGACGGCACCGACGTCACCCCGGCCGCGGTCGCCACCGCCCTCACCCACGCCACCGAGGCCCGGCCGGCCCCCGCCGCCCTCTCCGGCGTGACCCTCACCGCGAAGACCGAGGGCACCACCGGCGTCCGGGTCACCACGAAGAACCCCGACCCCGCCCTGCCGCTGCGCCTGTCCAGCCCCAGCCTCGCCGTCCTGTCCGCGAAGGCCTACGGCAGGACGAACCGCGTCGACCCGGTCGGCCACGCCACCGGCCCCTTCGAGCTCACCAAGGTCATGGGCGCCACCGCCGCCACCCTCGACCGCAACGACGACTACTGGGGCGGCCGCGCGCAGGCCCCGGGCATCGACGTGAAGTTCGTCGCCGACGGCACCGCCCGAGCGAGCGCGCTCCGCACCGACCAGGTCGACCTCGCGGAGGCGATCCCCGTCGCCCAGGCCGCCACGCTCGACAAGGGCCTCCGCAAGGCCACCGCCACGACCCGCACCACGAGCCTGCTCCTCAACACCGAGTCGGACGTGTTCCAGGACGTCGGCCTCCGGGCCGCCGCGCGGCAGGCGGTCGACACCTCCGCACTCGCCGAGGGTGTCTACGAGGGGTACGCCGACGCCGGCACCGGCCTCTACGGGCCTGCCGTGACCTGGGCCGAGAGCAAGCGGACCGAGCCGGCCGGGCGGGCGGGGGCCACCGACCCGGACGGGGCCGCGATCACCCTCGCGACGTACGACAACCGGCCCGAACTCCCCGAGGTCGCCCAGGTGTTGAAGCAGCAGCTGGAGAAGGCCGGCTTCGAGGTGGAGCTGGAGGTGCGCGAGTACTCGCGGCTGGAGAGCGATGTGCTGGCGGGCAGGTTCGACGCCTTCGTCGGTGCCCGCAACAGCCTCCTCGACACCGGCGACCCCGTCTCGCTCCTCGCCAGCGACTTCACCTGCGACGGCAGCTACAACCTGGCGCTGCTGTGCGACAAGGACGTCGACAAGGCGGTGCGGAAGGCCGAGCGCGTCACCGACACCGCCGGGCGCCAGGACGCCGCCATGGCGGCCGAGGCGAAGATCCTCGGCACCGACGCCGTCGTCCCGCTGGTCCACCAGCGCGTCATCACCGGCGTCGGCCCCAAGGTCGGCGGCGCTCTCCTCGACCCGTACGAGCGCACCCTCGTCGGCCTCGGCACCCGGCGCTGACGCGTGCGGCAGCAAGCGGCCACGCTCCTGTGGCGGGCCGGGATCGCCGCCGCCCTCGTGTGCGCCATCGGCCTGCTGCCCTGGCTCACGCGCACGGACCCGGCGCTGACCGTGCTCAAGGCCCGCTCGGCCGAACGCGACCCCGACCCGCAGGTGCTGGCCGACATCCGGGCCCGACTGGGCCTGGACGACGGCCCGTTCCGTCTTCTCGGGCAGTGGCTGGGCGGACTGTGGCGCGGGGACGCCGGACAGTCGTGGATCTCCGGCACCGAGGTCACACCCGCCGTGCTCCAGGCCCTCGGGGCGTCCCTGCTGCTGATGGCGGTGGCCCTCGGGTGCGCCACCGTCACCGCCGCCCTGATCTGTGCCCGCACCCTGTGGCTCGGCGCGCACCACCGGCTCGCCGGACGCGGGGCCGGCGGCAGCGGGTCCGCGGTCCTCGCCGCGCTGCCCGAGTTCCTCACCGCGTCCGTGCTCGCCACCGTCGTCGGCGTCCAGCTCGGCTGGCTGCCCGCCCTCGGCTGGTACGGGCCGAAGTGGACGATCCTGCCCGCCCTCGCCCTCGGCCTGCCCGCCGGGGCCGTGCTCGGCCGCCTCCTCGACGACCTGCTGCCCGGCGCCTTCGCCGAACCGTGGGCGCCGGCCGCCGCCGCGCGCGGACTGCCCGGCCGCGCCATCGCCCGCCAGGCACTGCGCCGCTGTCTGCCCGGACTCCTGCCGAACACCGGCCTGTTCGCGGTCGGCCTCACCGGCGGCTCGGTCGCCGTCGAGCAGATCTTCGACATACCCGGCCTCGGCCGCACCACCCTCCAGGCCGCCCTCGCCCAGGACCTCCCCGTCCTCCAGGCCGGCACCCTCGCCCTCGTCCTCCTCGCCGCGGCCTGCGCCGGCCTCGCCACCCTCGCCACCCGCCTGCTCATCGGCACCGCCCTGCGCGACGGCGCCCTGCCCTCGCTGCACAGACCGAAGCCGCCGGTACGCGGTATACAGCCGATCGCCTACGGTGGACTGCTGGCGGTCGTCATCGCGCTCGGCCTGCCCCGCGACCCGCTCGCCCTCGACACGCGGCAGCCCCTCCAAGCGCCGTCCCGCGCGCACCCCTTCGGCACCGACGCGCTCGGCCGCGACGTCCTCGCCCGCGTCGGCCACGGCGCCCTGGAAACCCTGCTGCTCGCCCTCGCGATCGGCACGGCCGCACTGCTCATCGGCGTCCTGCTCGGACTGCTGCCCCGTCTGTCCGGCCCGCTCGTCGACACGGTCACCGCGTTGCCGCCGGTGCTCGTCGCCCTCCTCGTCACCGCCGTCACCGGCAGCGGTCCCACCACCCCCGCGCTCGCCGTCACCGCCGTCGCCTGGGCACCCCTCGCCGCCCACACCTCCGCACTGCTCCGCCAGGAACGCGCCGCCCTCCACATCACCGCCACCCTCGGCCTGGGCGCCGGCCCCTGGCACCTGCTGCGCCACGAACTCCTGCCCGCCGTCCTGCCGCCCGTCACCCGTCACGCCCTGCTACGGCTCCCCGGCATCGCCCTCGCCCTGGCCTCCCTCGCCTTCCTCGGCCTGGGCGCCCAACCGCCCTCCCCGGAGTGGGGCCTGCTGCTCGCCGAGAACCAGCCCTACGCCGAGCGCGCCCCCTGGGCCGTCCTCGCCCCGGCCGCCGTCCTCGCCCTGCTCGGCGCGCTGGCGGTCACCGCGGCGGGAGGAGTGCGCGGGCCGCGCCGCACCCCGCGCCCACCCGTGAGCGAACCCGAACAGCAGCCTCGTACAAGGGAATGGGTGGAAGCCCGATGAGCAGCCCGCTGTCGACCGCCCTGCGCGGGACCCCGGACCGTACCCGCCTCACGCCCCTCCTGCGGCTGCTGATCCTCACCCAACTCGCCTTCAACGTCGGCTTCTTCGCGGTGCTGCCGTTCCTGTCCGAGCACCTCGGCACGGCGGTGGGCATGGCGGGCTGGACGGTCGGGTTCGTGCTGGGGCTGCGGACCTTCAGCCAGCAGGGGCTGTTCGTGGTGGGCGGGGCGCTCGCCGACCGGTACGGGATCCGGCCGGTCGTGCTCGCGGGATGCGCGCTGCGGATCGCCGGGTTCGCCTGGCTCGGGTACGCCGAGGCGACCGGGGCGGTCATCGGGGCCGTGCTGCTGATCGGGTTCGCCGCCGCGCTGTTCTCGCCCGCGGTCGAGTCCGAGGTGGCCCGGCAGGCCGTCGTCCACGAGGAGCGGGGCGGCGGATCCCGTACCCGGGTGCTCGCACTGTTCACCGTGGCCGGACAGGCGGGGGCGTTCGTCGGGCCGCTGCTCGGCGCGCTGCTGCTGTCGGTGGACTTCCGCAGCGTGTGTCTCGCCGGTGCCGGGATCTTCGTGCTCGTCCTCGCCGGGCACGCGTGGCTGCTGCCGCAGCACATTCCGGGACGCCGACGGGTCCACGTCAAGGGCGGGATACGGGTGCTGCTGCGCAACCGGCGCTTCCTCGCGCTGTGCTGTGCGTACGGCGCCTATCTGCTCGCCTACAACCAGCTCTATCTCGCGCTGCCCGCCGAGGTGGAGCGGGCCACCGGTTCCCAGTCCGCGCTGGCCGGGCTGTTCGCCCTGTCCTCGCTGCTGGTGGTGACCGCCCAGCTGCCCGTCACCCGCCGGGTGGGGGACCGGCTCGACCTGCGCCGCTCGATGGCGGCCGGACTGCTGCTCATCGCCGCCGGGTTCACGGTCGTGGCGCTCGCCCGGCCGGCCGGCTGGACCGGGACGGCGGGGCTGCTGCCCGCGGCCGGGTTCGTCGTGCTGCTCACCCTCGGCCAGATGCTCGTCGCCCCCGTCGCCCGCGCCTGGGTCCCCGACCTCGCCGAGGAGGGGCGGCTCGGCCTCTACACCGGCGCGCTGTCCTCGGTCTCCGGTCTGATCGTGCTGGCCGGCAGCTCACTGACCGGCACACTCCTCGACAGCGGGCTGCCGGCGGCCGTGCCCTGGCTGGTGCTGGCCGCCGTACCGGCCGCGGCGATCACGCTGCTGCCGCGCCGTCCGTAGGTCATCCCGCGACCAGCTCGCGCACGTCCTCCAGCAGGACCTCCTCGATCCGGGAGGTGCGCAGCAGCCACAGGATGTCCCGGCCGAACGACCACACCAGCGCGCCCAGCGCCGTCGCGACGACCCCGAACTCCAGGGCGTACGGCAGCAGGCCCGAGGCGGCCAGGAGCAGGAACACACCCTGGAGCGCGGCCACCGTCTTGCGGGCCGTGCTCGGCGGGAGCGGGGCGTTCAGCCACGGCCAGACACGGGCGGCGGCGACGAAGGCGTAGCGCATGCCGCCGATCAGCAGGACCCAGGGGCCGTGCGTCATGGACACGTAGACGCTGAGCACCAGGATCAGGAACGCGTCGACCTCCATGTCGAAGCGGGCGCCGAGCGGGGTGGAGGTGCCGGTGCGGCGGGCGACCTTGCCGTCGACGCCGTCGAGGATCAGGGCCACGGCCGTCAGACCGACGAAGAGGGTGACCGGCGGTGAGCTCTGGAAGGAGTCGGCGACCAGGGCGGTGACCCCGCCGACCAGGGTGGCCCGGCCGAGCGTGACCCGGTTGGCGGGGCCGAAGGAGCGCGGACGGTGGCGGTGCAGGGCCCGGGAGAGCACCGCCCAGGTGGCGGCGGCGAAGACGAGGCCGGTCAGCCAGCCCGCCGGTCCCATGCCGATCGCCGTCCCGAGCAGAGCCAGCAACAGGATCTGCAGACCCGCTCCCACAGCGGTCTCCTGCTGGACCAGCCTTGCGTCGTAAGTGTTGTTCAGGGCCACCGAACATCCTCCGGCCGTGTGACAGAGTCGATCAACGCCGCGTACTGTGCGCGACCTGTGCACACCTCGGTACGTGAACCACTTCCCAAGCGTTCAGGAGGATGCCGATGAAGCGCACCGCGAGTGCTTTCTGGCTCAACAGCCCCGGTGCGGGTGAGATACGTGAGGTCACCCTCCCGGCTCCCTCCGAGGGGGAGGTGCTGGTCCGCGCCCTGTACTCCGGCGTCAGCCGCGGCACGGAGACGCTCGTCTTCCGCGGCGGGGTCCCCGAGAGCCAGCACGCCGCCATGCGGGCGCCGTTCCAGGAGGGCGACTTCCCGGCACCCGTGAAGTACGGCTACCTCAGCGTCGGAGAGGTCGAGGAGGGCCCGGCGGACCTCGTGGGCCGTACGGTCTTCTGCCTCTACCCGCACCAGACGCGCTACGTCGTCCCGGTGACCGCCGTGACCCCGGTGCCCGAGAACGTGCCCGCCGAACGGGCGATCCTCGCCGGCACGGTGGAGACCGCCGTCAACGCCGCCTGGGACGCGGCGCCGCTCGTCGGTGACCGCATCGCCGTGGTCGGCGGCGGCATGATCGGCTGCTCGGTCGCCGCACTGCTGGCCCGCTTCCCCGGCGTACGGATCCAGCTGGTCGACGCCGACCCGGCACGGGCGACCGTCGCGAAGGCCCTGGGCGTCGACTTCGCGCTGCCGCGGGACGCGCTCGGGGGGTGCGACCTCGTCGTCCACGCCAGCGCCACCGAGCAGGGACTGGCCCGCTCCCTGGAGCTGCTGACGCCCGAGGGCACGGTCCTCGAACTCAGTTGGTACGGCGACCGGAAGGTCAGCCTTCCGCTCGGTGAGGCCTTCCACTCCCGGCGGCTCGTCATCCGCAGCAGCCAGGTCGGCACGGTCTCCCCGGCCCGCCGCTCCAGCCGCACGTACGCCGACCGGCTGGCCCTCGCCCTGGAACTGCTCGCCGACCCGGCGCTCGACGCGCTCATCACGGGGGAAAGCGCGTTCGAGGAGCTGCCGCAGGTGATGCCCAGGCTCACTTCCGGGGAAATTCCCGCTCTTTGTCACCGCGTGAGGTACGGCAAGAGCGCCTGACCTGAGAAAAGAGTGAGAGTCGGCTGAACGCGGGGTAGCGAAGGGCCGTACTACTCGGCATCCCCGCCGGCGATCAGCCGGGGGGATCAGACGTGCCGCACCTGGAGGGTCGTCCGTTGTTCAGTGTCACCGTCCGCGATCACATCATGATCGCCCACAGCTTCCGCGGCGAGGTCTTCGGACCCGCACAGCGCCTGCACGGAGCGACGTTCCTCGTGGACGCCACCTTCCGGCGGGAGCAGTTGGACGACGACAACATCGTCGTCGACATCGGACTGGCCACGCAGGAACTCGGAGCCGTCGTCGCCGAGCTGAACTACAGAAACCTCGACAACGAGCCCGACTTCGCCGGGATCAACACGTCGACGGAGTTCCTGGCCAAGGTCATCGCCGACCGGCTCGCCGAGCGGATCGAGAAGGGCGGGCTGGGCGAGGGCGCCCGGGGCATCGCCGCGATCGCCGTCACCCTGCACGAGTCCCATGTCGCGTGGGCGAGTTACGAGCGTGCGCTGTGACCGACGTGACCCTGGAGAAGGCCCCGCAGGCGGCGCTGGGCTATGTGCCCGTGCAGCATTCGGCTCTCAAGAACGCGGACATCGTCCCCATGGCTCTGCGCTCCGTGCACTTCGTCATGCCCGGCGGTGTCGACGACCCGGCCGTGCCGAGCGGCGGCAACGCCTATGACCGGCGCGTGAGTCTGGACCTGCCGGGCTTCGGCTGGCAGGTCCACAAGCACGCGGTGGCGGGCGAGTGGCCCCGGCCGGGCGCCTCGGCCCGAGCGGAACTGGCCGGTGTGCTGCGGGGGCTGCCGGACGACACCGTGGTCCTGATGGACGGCCTGGTCGCCTGCGGAGTCCCGGAGATCGTCGTACCGGAGGCGGAGCGGCTGCGGCTCGCGGTCCTCGTCCACCTCCCCCTCGGCGACGAGACCGGCCTCGATCCCGTCCTGGCCGCCGAGCTGGACGCGAAGGAGCGCGCGGTGCTCCGCGCGGTCCCCGCCGTCGTCGCCACCAGCGACTGGGCGGTCCGCCGCCTCGTCTCCCACCACGGCCTGGCCCCCGACCGGGTCCATGTCGCCGCCCCCGGCGCCGACATCGCCCCCCTCGCCTCCGGCACCGACGGCCTGTCCCGGCTGCTGTGCGTCGCCGCGGTGACACCCCGCAAGGGACAGCACCGGCTGGTGGAGGCGCTGGCCACGGTCCGGGACCTGCCGTGGAGCTGCGTGTGCGTCGGCGGCCTCGCCCAGGACCCGGAGTACGTGGCCGACCTGCGGGCCCTGATCGCGAAGTACGGCCTGGAACACCGGCTGCACTTGGCCGGACCGCAGGCCGGGGCCGAACTCGACGCCAGCTACGCCGCCGCCGACCTGATGGTCCTCACCTCCTACGCCGAGACCTACGGCATGGCGGTCACCGAGGCCCTCGCCCGCGGCATCCCGGTGCTGGCCACCGACGTCGGCGGGCTGCCCGAGGCGGTCGGCCGCGCCCCCGACGGCGGCGTGCCCGGCATCCTCGTCCCGCCGGAGGACCCCGCCGCCCTCGCCGCGGAACTGCGCGGCTGGTTCGGCGAGGCGGACGTACGACGCCGGCTGAAGGCGGCTGCCCGGGGCCGGCGGGCCGCCCTGGACGGCTGGGCGACCACGGCCCGCAGCCTGGCCGGAGTACTGGGCCGACTGCCGAGCGAACCCAGGAGGACGGCATGAGGAAGACGGCTACGACACAGCGCGCGGGAAGGATTCCGGCGCAGGCGGGACCGAGGGACGTGGCAGGAGTGGAGTCCGAGACGGGGAACCCGACGTCCTCGGTGTCATCGGCGTCCGCGGGCCCCGGCACCGACGCGCAGTCCGTGATCCCCGGCGCCGGCCCCGCGGCCCGCCCCGGCGAGCGGCCCACCGTACGGCTGCGCGAGGACGGGCCCGAGGAGCAGCCCCGGTACGCGCCCGAGTGGCTGGAGCTGCGCGAGCCCGCCGACGCCGGCGCGCGCTCGATCGACCTGCTCGACCCGCTGCGGATCCGGCTCGCCAACCTGCCCGGCAAGGCCGGGGTGACCGTGCACGACCTCGGGTGCGGTACCGGGTCGATGGGCCGCTGGCTCGCACCCCGCCTCGACGGCCCCCAGCACTGGGTGCTGCACGACCGCGACCCCTACCTGCTGCACTTCGCGGCCGTCGCCTCCGCGCGGGTCGCCGCGGACGGCAGCCGGGTCACCGTCGAGACCCGGCGCGGTGACGTCGGCCGGCTGACCCCGGACGCCCTCGCGGGCGCCTCCCTGGTGACGGCCTCCGCACTCCTGGACGTCCTCACCCGCGAGGAGATCGAGACCCTGGCCGCCGCCTGCACCGGCGCCGGCTGCCCCGCCCTGCTCACGCTCTCCGTGGCCGGCCGCGTCGACTTCTCCCCGTCCGACCCGATGGACACCGAGATCGCCGAGGCGTTCAACGCCCACCAGCGGCGCGCGGGCCTGCTCGGCCCGGACGCGGTCACGGTGGCCTGCGAGGCCTTCTCCGAACTCGGCGCGACGGTACGGCTGAACCCGAGCCCCTGGCGGCTGGGCCCCGCCGAGTCCGCGCTCACGGCCCAGTGGCTGCGCGGCTGGGTCGGCGCCGCGGTGGAACAGCGCCCGGAGCTGCGCGAGCGCGCGGACCGTTACCTCCGCGCCCGCCTGGAGGCCTGCGAGGCGGGCGAGTTGAGCGTGGTCGTCCACCACACCGACCTGCTGGCGCTGTCCCGCCCGACGGACGGGGCGGCATGAGCGTGGAGACGGTACGGGCGGCCCACGCGGGCCTGCGGGGGCCTGGCCGACGCAGGCGCTGGGCCGGGGTGACCCGGGGGCGCGGCCGTGTCGCGGTGACGCCGGTGGACGCGACCGCGCCGGTGCGGGGCATGGCCGGCTTCCCGGCCCGTACGGCGGTGGAGGAACGGTACGCCGACCCGGCTGCCGGCGGGGCACGTCCCGAGGCCGGTACCGCCACCGTCGCCCTTCCGCCCGCCAAGGCCGTCCCGCCACCGCCCGTCGCCGTCTCCGGTGACCGCATCGGCGTGATCGTCGCCGCCCCGCGGCCCGCCACCACGCAGGCCGCCCCCGGCGCCTCCTGGTGGCGAAACGTTCTCGCCCGCCTCAAGTCCCCCGCCGTGCGCACCCACGTGGGCAGTGCTGTCGGCGTGATCATCCTCGCCGTTCTGCTGTGGCGGCTCGGCACCGGCGTCTTCCTCGACGGGCTGCGCCGGATCGACGGGGCGACCCTGCTCGCCGCGCTCGGGATCGGCGTGGTCACCACCGTCTTCAGCGCCTGGCGCTGGCAGCTGGTCGCCCGGAGCCTGAAGATCCGGCTGCCCCTCGGTGCGGCCGTGGCCTCGTACTACCGGGCCCTGTTCCTCAACGCCGCCCTGCCCGGCGGCGTTCTCGGCGATGTGCACCGGGCGGTACGGCACGGACGCAGCACCCAGGAGCTCGGGCGCTGTGTGCGGGCCGTCGTCCTCGAACGGATCGCCGGGCAGCTCGCGTTGGCGGTCGTCGGCGCCGCGGTGCTGCTGACCATGCCGTCACCGGTGCTCGCCCAGGCCCGCCACCTCGCGCCGCTGCTGGTGTTCGCCACGCTGGGCGCGCTGGCCGTCGTGCTGGCCCTGCGGATGAACCGGGCGCCCTCACGGGCCGGCAAGGCCCTGCGCGAGGCCCGCGAGGGGCTGCTGTCGCGGCAGAACGGGCCCGGTGTGGCCCTGTCCTCCGCCGTCGTCCTCGCCGGACACCTCGGGATGTTCGTGCTCGCCGCCCGCGTCGCCGGTTCCGCCGCCTCCGTCGCCGTCCTGCTGCCCATCGCCGTGCTCGCCCTGCTCGCCATGGGCCTGCCGCTCAACGTCGGCGGCTGGGGCCCCCGCGAGGGCGTCACCGCCTGGGCGTTCGGCGCCGCCGGGCTGGGCGCCGGCAGCGGGCTGGCCGTCGCCGTCGTCTACGGGGTGCTCTCGCTCGCGGCCAGCCTGCCCGGCGTCATCGTCCTGCTGGCCCGCTATCCGCGGGCCGAATCGCCGTCGGAGGTGAGCAGTGAGAAATATGTGCCGAAGGAATCCGCCAGGCTCGCAAGCAGCGCTTTGCCCTTTTCCGCCGAACCCAGCGAAGGACGGCCGATGACACCGGAATCGGTATAGGCGGACATACCGAGGGTGAGCAGATGACGTCGGTCGTCGGCGACGAAATCGGATGTCTCATAACCGGGTCGGACGAATTCGGGATGAGCGTGCAGAAGGATGGAGGTCTCGATTTCCCCCGCATGCATGTCGGTGAGCAGCGAGGTGACCACCCCCGCCTGCTCCCGGGCCGCCTCCCAGTCCTCCGGGGCCGGGAACAGCGCCATTCGCTCGCCGCGGGCGGAGGATTCCTGAACGACGTTGCCCAGTACGTAGTTTCCGCCGTGCCCGTTGACCACGACCAGGGTCTCGACGCCGGACCGGCGGAGCGAAGACGCTATGTCCCGTATCACCGAGTGAAGGGTCACCGAGGAGATGCTGACGGTTCCCGCCCACGCCGCGTGCTCGTGCGAGCAGGAGATCGTCACGGGAGGGAGAAGGTGTACCGGGTACGCCGCGGCGATCTCCCGGGCGACGGCGCAGGCGACGAGCGTGTCGGTCGCCAGCGGAAGGTACGGGCCGTGCTGTTCGAAGCTCCCGACGGGAAGGACGGCGACCTGTCGTGAGACACCCTCGCCCCGCGCCCGTACGTCTTCCGTGGTGTCCGCCGGCAACGTACCGTGCTCCGCCGACCGCGTTTGCGAACCACTCATTCTTTCACGGCCTTTCGTCTCTGCTTAGGAACTCGAGAATCATGACAGAAAAAGTTGGCGTACTCGGCAAGAAGACCCCACAGCGCACGGGCGTGGAACGCGTCGTGAATGCTCCGCTGCCCACCGTGTACGGTGAATTCAGGGCGGTCGGTTACCTCGACCACGATCGCGGTGACGAGCAAGTGGCCCTGGTCTACGGCGAGATCGGCGCGGACGAGGTCCTGACCCGGCTGCACTCGGAATGCCTGACCGGTGACGCCTTCGGCTCCCGGCACTGCGAGTGCGGCGAACAACTCGACTCGGCGCTGCGGGCCGTCGTCGCCGAGGGCAGCGGCATCGTCGTCTATCTGCGGGGCCACGAGGGCCGCGGCATCGGACTGCTCGCCAAGCTGCGCGCCATGGCCCTGCAGGCGGAGGGCCTGGACACCGTCGAGGCGAACCTCGCCCTCGGCCTGCCGGTGGACGCCCGCGACTACGGCGTCGCCGCCGGGATGCTGCACGACCTCGGCGTGCGCTCGGTGCGGCTGATGTCCAACAACCCGGACAAGCGCGCGGCGCTGGTGCGCCACGGCATCGAGGTCGCCGAGACCGTCCCGCTGCTGATAGCGCCGTGCGAGAGCAACATCACCTACCTGCGCACCAAGCGGGAACGGCTGGACCACCACCTGCCGCATCTGGACGCGGTGGCCCACCTGTCCTGATTACGGGCGGCGGAGTCCGGACAGGAAGAGGGGACCGGCCCCGACACCCCTGGGAGGCTCGCTCGTGAGGACGCAGGCGAACGTCGTGGTGATCGGCGGCGGAGTGATGGGCGCGAGCATCGCCTACCACCTCGCCGCCGCCGGTGTCCGCGACGTCGTCCTCGTCGAACGCGACGAACTGGCCTCCGGGTCCACCTCGAAGGCGGCCGGAGGGGTGCGGGCCCAGTTCTCCGACGCCCTCAACGTGCAGCTCGGCGCGCGCAGCCTGGAGGCGTTCGGCCGGTTCCACCAGGAGGTCGGCCACGACATCGGCCTGCACCGCGTCGGCTATCTGTTCCTGCTGTCGACGCCCGAGGACGTGGCCTCCTTCGAGGCGGGGGTGCGCCTGCAGAACTCCCTCGGTGTGCCCAGCCGCATGCTCACCCCGAAGGAGGCCCGCAAGCTCTCCCCGCTGATCACCACCGACGGGCTGCTGGCCGCCGCCTTCTCGCCGGACGACGGCCACTGCACCCCCGAGGCCGTCGTCCACGGCTACGCCTCCGCCGCCCGCGCCCTGGGCGCCCGCGTCCTGCGGCACACCGAGGTCACCGGCATCACCGTGCGGGGCGACACCATCAGGGCCGTCGAGACGACGCTCGGCACCATCTCCACCGACACGGTGGTCTGCGCGGCCGGCGCCTGGTCGCGCGCGATCGGGAAGATGGTCGGGGTGGACCTCCCGGTGGAGCCGCTGCGCCGCCAGATCGCGGTCACCGAGCCGGTCCGGGGTCTGCCGCCCGGCCTGCCGATGACCATCGACTTCAGCAGCACCCTCTACTTCCACCGCGAGGGCCCCGGCCTCCTGCTGGGCATGTCCGACCCCGACGAGCGCCCCGGCTTCGCCACCGACACCCACGACCGCTGGATCCCCCGCCTCGCCGCCGCCATGGAGCACCGCGCCCCCGCCCTCCTGGACCTGCGCCGCACCGGCGGCTGGGCGGGCCTGTACGAGGTCACCCCGGACCGCAACGCCCTGATCGGCGAGGCGACTTCGGTATCCCGTTTTCTGTATGCGACCGGCTTCTCCGGTCATGGTTTCCTCCAGGGACCGGCCGTCGGCGAGGTCGTCCGTGACCTGTGCCTGGGCCGCGTACCCTTCGTGGACGTCAGCCCGTTGAACGCCGGCCGGTTCGCGGCCGACGCCCCGCGCCCGGAGGCCAACTGCGTATGACCGAACTCCATCTGTGGCTGCGCCACGAGGACCGTCCCACCGAACGGCGCACACCCGTCGTGCCGTCCGACGCCCGCAGGCTCGTCGAGAGCGGGGTGACCCTGACCGTCGAGGAGTCCCCGCAGCGGATCTTCCCGATCGAGGAGTACGAGGCCGTCGGCGCCCGGATCGCACCCACGGGCTCTTGGGTGGCGGCGCCGGCGTCGGCGGTCGTCCTCGGTCTGAAGGAACTCCCCGACGCGCCCGCCGAGTTGCCGCACCGGCACATCTTCTTCGGGCACGCCTACAAGCAGCAGCCGGGCGCCGAGGCACTGCTCCGCCGGTTCGCCGCCGGGGGAGGGGCGCTCCTCGACCTGGAGTACCTGGTCGACGACGACGGTCGCCGGCTCGCCGCCTTCGGGTACTGGGCGGGCTATCTGGGCGCCGCCCTGGCGGTGCTCCAGCACCGGGGCCGGCTCGTCGCACCGCTCACGCCCACCTCCAAGGAGGAGCTCGACGAGACCCTCCGGCCCGCCGCCGGGGACGAGGAGTTCACCGCGCTCGTCATTGGCGCCCTGGGCCGCAGCGGACGCGGCGCCCACGTCGCCCTCCGGGCCGCCGGGCTCGACCCCACCTGCTGGGACCTGGCGGAGACCCGCGACCTGGACCGCGCGGCCCTGCTGGCGCACGACGCGATGGTGAACTGCGTCCTCGCCACCACCCCGGTCCCGCCCTTCCTCCGGGAAGCGGACCTGGACGACCCCGCCCGCCGGCTGCGCACCCTCTGCGACGTCACCTGCGACGTCGGTTCGCCCCTGAACGTCCTGCCGGTCTACGACCGCACCACCGAGTGGGACGAGCCGGTACGCCGGCTCCGCAAGGAGCCGCCGCTGGACCTCATCGCCATCGACAACCTGCCCTCGCTGCTGCCGAAGGAGTCCAGCGAGGGCTTCTCGGGGCAGTTGCTGCCGCTGCTGCTGGACTTCGGGACCGGTGGCCCGTGGGGGCGCTGCCTGGACCGGTTCCGTGCGGCCCGCCGGGAACTCGGCATCGCTGAAGGGGAGTCGCGCCATGTCTGAGCTGGTTCCGGCGAGCGGCACCGTCCACTGGATCGGCACCGGACTGTCCACGGGCAGCGGGTTGGCCCGGGTGTGCGGGGCGGCCGAGCGGGTGCGGGTGTGGCACCGCACCGAGGAGCGCGCGGCCGAGGCCCTGGACCGGTTGGGGCTCACCGGTCGCGCCGAGCCCCGCGCGTACACCCTTCCCGCGCTGACGGAGCAGCTCGCGCCCGGGGACGTCGTCGTGTCGATGCTGCCCGCACCGGAGCACGCCGCGATCCTGGCCGCGTGCGTCGCGCGGAAGGCGCACTTCGCCTGCTCCAGCTATGTGTCGGACGCGGTGCTGGAACAGGTGCCCGCGGCCCTCGCCGCCGGGGTCGTCGTCCTCACCGAGGCCGGGCTCGACCCGGGCATCGACCACCTCTACGCGCACAGCCTCGTCGCCCGCGCCCGGGACGCGATCGGCGACGGTACGGCGGCCTCGTACCGCCTCACCTCCTACTGCGGCGGCATCCCCGCGGTGCCGAACGACTTCCGGTACCGCTTCAGCTGGGCGCCCCTCGGAGTCCTGGGCGCCCTGCGCTCGCCCGCCCGGTACATCGAGGACGGTGCCGAGACCACCTCCGCGCGGCCGTGGGAGGCGACCCGGCGCCATGTCGTCGACGGGGAGGGCTTCGAGGTCTATCCGAACCGCGACAGCGTGCCGTTCGTCGAGCAGTACGGGATGCCGCCCGCCTGGAAGGCGCGGTCCTTCGTGCGGGGCACCCTGCGGCTGGAGGGGTGGCTGCGGGCCTGGGACGCCGTCTTCGAGGAGCTCAAGGGCGGTGACGACGCCCGGATCGCCGCGCTGGCACGGGAGTTGGCGGCGGCCTATCCGACCACGGACACCGACCGCGACCGGGTCGTGCTCGCCGTGTCGCTGGATGTGCGGGGCCCGGAGGGGCAGACGTGGTCGGGCGGCTATCTGCTGGATCTGGTGGGGGACGAGGAGGAGAGCGCGATGGCCCGCTGTGTCTCCCGCACCCTCGCCCTCGGCGTGCGCCACGTCCTGGACGGCTCGCTGCCGCCCGGCCTCAGCCGGGCCGCCGAGACGGCGGCACGGTCGGAGGAGTGGCTGCGGGAACTCGCCCTGGAGGGCGTGGAGTTCACGCTGCGGGTGGACGCCTGATCACTCGACCACGGCCTCGTGCACCAGCCGTCTGAGATCCGGGTTGAGCTTCAGGGATTTCGGCCGCACCTGGGTGTAGAACTGCACGGTCAGATCGTGGCCGGGGTCGACCCAGAAGGTCGTGGAAGCGGCTCCGCTCCAGCCGAACGTGCCCGGGCTCGTGGGCGCGAGGGTACGGGCGGGGTCGATCACCACCGAAACGCTGAGACCGAAGCCGACACCGTCGTTGTTGGGCTCGTCGTGGGCCGGCCTGCTGCCGAAGGCGCGCAGGTCGGCGCCGCCGGGAAGGTGGTTCCTGGTCATCAGGTCCACCGTCTCGGGGGCGAGCAGGCGGGTGCCGTCGAGTTCGCCGCGACGGCGCAGCATCTCCATGAAGCGGTGCATGTCGTGCGCGGAGGCCACCATGCCGCCGCTGCCGGAGAGGAACCGGGGCCGGCCGCGGAGCGGAAGTCCGGGGACCGGCTCGATGCCGCCGTCGTCCTTCTCGCCGTACAACTCGGAGAGCCTGACCGCCTGTTCGTCCGTGACGCTCAGGCCGGCGTCGGTCATGCCGAGCGGTCCGAAGACCCGCTCGGCGAAGAAGGCGTCCAGCGGCTGTCCGGACACCACCTCGATGACCCGGCCGAGCACATTGGAGGCGACCGAGTAGTTCCACTGCGTGCCCGGCTCGAACTGGAGCGGCAGGCTCGCGTACACGTCGACCGTCTCGGCCAGGGTCGTGCCCGGCACCACCGACGACTCCAGACCGGCCTCGCGGTACAGGGCGTCGACCGGATGGGAGTGGTAGAAGGCGAAGGTCAGACCGGCCGTGTGGGTCATCAAGTGCCGTATCAGCACGGGCTGTTCGGCGGGCCGGGTGACCATGTCGGAGCCCGAGCCGCTGACATGGACCCGGGCGTCGGCGAAGGCCGGCAGATACCGGGCGACCGGGTCGTCCAGCGACAGCCTCCCCTCCTCCACCAGGATCAGCGCGGCCACCGCGGTGACGGGCTTGGTCATGGAGTAGATCCGCCACAGGGTGTCCGGCTCGACGGGCAGTCCGGCGGCGAGATCGCGGTGGCCGAGCGCCGTGAGGTGGGCGACGCGGCCGCCGCGGGCGACGGCCACCAGGAAGCCGGGCATGCGTCCCTCGTCGACGTAGTGGGCGAGGTGCTGGTCGAGGCGGTCCAGCGCCTTCGCGTCCAGTCCGGCCTCACCCGGGTCGACTTCCTGCCGCAGCTGTGCCATCGCTCTCCTCCGCTCGCGTTCGTCGAGGTGCGATCCGGCATACCCCGCCGCGACGACCTCAGACCTCATCGTCGCGCAGGAATCTCCGAACGATCGCCCGGTCGACCTCGATCGGTGATCGTGGCACGGAAACCCGCCGCCGGCACCACGCCCACCAGTGCGACAGCGGCGAACGTGACGAGTGACACCTCCGTGGCGGCGAGAGCCACCCCGAGCGTCGGCCCGACGTTCATCGCGGTCTGCTGCAGCCCGCCCGCCACCCCGGCCGACCCGACCGGGCTCTCCCGCACGACGACATGGGTGGCCGCCACCATGACGGTCCCGAACCCCGCCCCCAGCAGGGCGAATCCGGCGGCCAGCGCGAACGCGCCGGACGCGTGGGAGAGCAGCAGGATCCCGGCGGCGAGAACCGCCGTCGCGGTCGTCGTGGTGCGGCGGGCTCCCGCCCGGCGCAGCAGCACGGGGCACGTCGCGGCGGCGGCCACCATCAGCACCGCCAGCGGGAGGCAGCGCAGGGCGCTCCGGAAGGGGTCGAGGCCGAGCGTGTACTGCAGGGTGTACGTGCTCACGAACAGCGTGCCCGACAGGGCGGCCGACGCGGCGACCAGGACGCCGAGCGGTGCGCCGGGGACGGTACGCGGTATCAGCGGGCTCGCGGTGCGGCGCTCGTGGCGTACGAAGGCGACGCCGGTCACCGCGGTCACCGCCAGGCCGAGCCAGTGCGGGGAGACCAGCGTATGGACCAGGAAACCCAGGGTCACCGCGAGCAGGGCGGCACCGGGCAGGTCCAGCCGGACCGCGGTGGCCCGCTCCGGTTCCCGCACCGCCAGGGCGAGCACGCCGAACACCAGCGCTGGCACGACGTTGACGAAGAACACCGCGCGCCACCCGGACCCGGCCACCAGTACTCCGCCGACCAGCGGGCCGACCGCGGCCGCCACCCCGATCGCCGCGGTGCGCAGGGCGATGGGCCCCCGGAGCCGGTCCGGCGGGTAGGCGACGCGCAGCATGCCGAGGGTCGCGGGTTGCAGCAGCGCCCCGAACACCCCCTGGACGACCCGCAGTCCGATCACCCAGCCGACGCCGGGCGCCAGTCCGATGCCCGCCGACGCCATCCCGAAGCCGAGCATGCCGATCCCGAAGAGCCGCCGGTGTCCGTAGCGGTCGCCGAGCCGTCCCGCGAACACCAGCAGACTCGCCACCGCGATGAGATAGCCGGTGCTGGTCCACTGGACCTGGGCGTAGGAGGCGCCCAGGTCCCTTTGCAGGGTGGGCTGGGCGATGGTGAGGACCGTGCCGTCGAGGGCGACGATCACGGCTCCGGTCACGCTGGCCGCGAGGACGAGACGAGGATTCACTTGCCCTCCCGGCCGAGGTGCGCGTCGAGGGCCTGGCGCAGGACAGGCGCCAAGTTGTCGGTGCCTGTGGCCAGTTGGAGGCTGCCCCAGCCCCACAGCTGGGCGATGCCGTGCAGGTTCGCCCACAACGCCCCGGCGACGAGGCGGGCGTCCACGTCCGGGCGGGCCAGGGCGACCAGTTCCACCAGGCGGCCGAAGAGCGGCAGGCTGGTGTCCCTGAGGCCCAGATGACCGCTCTCCAGCAGATCGTGACGGAACATCAGCTCGTACATGCCACGGTTGTCCAGCGCGAACCGCAGATAGACCCGCCCCAGCTCCGACAGCCGGTCGCGCGGGCTCGCGGCGCCGTCGTCGGCCGCCCCCACCAGCTCCGCCAGCTCGCCGAAGCCGTGGCGCGCGATGGCCGACAGCAGCTCCAGATGGGTCGGGAAGTAGCGGCGCGGCGCACCGTGCGAGACGCCCGCCCGGCGGGCGATCTCCCGCAGGGTCAGCGCCTGCACGCCCTCCCGGGCCACCAACTCCACCCCGACCTCGACCAGCCGGGCCCGCAGCCCGCTCTCCGGTTCATGCATAGACAGTGTCTACCAGGGTAGGTAGACACTGTCTACCCGCTTCCCTTCCGGGAATGCGCGCACCCCCTGTGCCGGTTGACCCAGGCATGACTCAGGACGCGACGCAGAACGCACTGCTCGGGCTGCTCTCCGACGGCCACGGCGGGGTGCTGGTCACCCTCAAACGCGACGGCCGGCCCCAGCTGTCGAACGTCAGCCACGCCTACTACCCCGACGAGCGGATCATCCGGGTCTCGATCACGGACGACCGCGCCAAGACCCGCAACCTGCGCCGCGATCCGAGGGCGTCCTACCATGTGACCGCCGCGGACCGGTGGGCGTACACGGTCGCCGAGGGGACGGCCGAGCTCACGCCGGTGGCGCGGGACCCGTACGACGAGACCGTCGAGGAGCTCGTCCGGCTGTACCGCGACGTCGGGGGCGAGCACCCCGACTGGGACGAGTACCGGGCCGCGATGGTCCGCGACCGGCGGCTGGTGCTGCGGCTGAAGGTGGAACGGGCGTACGGGATCCCCAAGGGTGCCAACCTGGGCTGAGGCACGGGGCGTCGCGGCCGGGCCCGACCGGGTCGGCATCTCCGCGCGTACCGGCCGCCCCTGAATCCGGCCGGTACGCGCGGAGCCCTCCCCCCGGACCGGCTGCGCGCGACGAGCGCCTGTTCTTTTCTGCTCGTTGCGGCCGATGTTCTTGCCGAAAACGTCAACTGTCAACGGGGTGGAGCGGTTCGCATGGTCCTAGGACCCGGGGCGCAGGGCGGATGACCGATGGCTTCGCGATCATGCGCTGCCTAGGCTGGCTGAGGAGACGCCACGCTCAGGAAGAGGTCACGATGCCGGTCCACGGCCGCAGTCACATCCGTATCGCCCGCCCGTCCCGCGACCTCGCCGCGGCGGAGCGTTTCTGGGCCGACGGGCTCGGTCTGGCCGTCGTGTGGCGGGCCGAGGGCGGCGCCGAACCGGGCCACCACGACCTGCTCATGCTCGGCTGGCCCGACGCCGGCTGGCACCTGGAACTCGTCCACGACCAGGCCGACCCCGTCGAACCCCGGCCCACGGAGGAGGACCTCCTGGTCGTCTACGTCGACGGTCCCGTGCCGCAGGACCTGGTCGCCCGACTCGAACAGCACGGCGGCAAGCGGGTCCCCTCGCCCAACCCCTACTGGAACAAGTGGGGCGTGACGATCGAGGACCCGGACGGATACCGGCTGGTGCTGTGCGAGCGGGCGTGGTCCAACTCGTAGGGGACGGGCCGGACTCGGAGACGGCCCGATTCGCCACGGACCGGGACCGACGCGGACGCGGCCCCCACGCGTGGCGGGACGGAGCCGGCCCCGGCTGGCTCGGGGCCACCCTGGTCGGCAGATGATCCGGCGCGGCCCGTCGCGGCTCGGCGCGGGTCATAGCGGGGATGGGCCGGACTCGGGGGCGGTTCGACTCGTCACCGGCCGGGGGCCCCGGCGCGGATGCGGCCCTCACTCGTGGCGGGAGGGAGCCGGACCGTAGGCGGCCCCGACCGGCAGATGACCCGGCGAGACCCGTTGCGGACCGGCGCGGGTCACAGCGGGCCGGTCCGCGGGGATGGGCCGGACTCGGAGACGGTTCGACTCGTCACGGGCTGGGACCGGCGTGGACGCGGCCCACTCGTGGCGGGGCGGAGCCGGACCGTAGGTGGCCCCGACCGGCTCGGGGCCACCCTGGTCGGCAGATGAATCGGCGCGACCCGTTGCGGGTCACAGCGGGCCGGTCCGCGGGGATGGGCCGGACTCGGGGACGGTTCGACTCGTCACGGGCTGGGACCGGCGTGGACGCGGTCCCCACTCATGGCGGGGCGGAGCCGGACCGTAGGTGGCCCCGACCGGCTCGGGGCCGCCCCGGTCGGCAGATGAGTCGGCGCGGCCCCGTCGGCGCTCCGGGCCCGTTCAGGCTCCGACGTACTCCGCCAGGTGCTGGCCGGTGAGCGTGGAGCGGTCCGCGATCAGCTCCGTCGGGGTGCCCTCGAAGACGATCCGGCCGCCGTCGTGGCCGGCTCCGGGGCCGAGGTCGATGATCCAGTCGGCGTGCGCCATGACCGCCTGGTGGTGCTCGATGACGATGACCGACTTCCCGGAGTCCACCAGCCGGTCCAGCAGGCCCAACAGCTGCTCCACGTCCGCGAGATGGAGCCCGGTCGTCGGCTCGTCGAGGATGTAGACCCCGCCCTTCTCGCCCATGTGGGTGGCCAGCTTCAGCCGCTGCCGCTCACCGCCCGACAGCGTGGTCAGCGGCTGCCCGAGGGTGAGATAGCCCAGCCCGACGTCCGCGAGCCGCTCCAGGATCTTGTGCGCGGCCGGCGTACGCGCCTCGCCCGCGCCGAAGAACTCCTCCGCCTCGGACACCGGCATCGCGAGCACCTCGCTGATGTCACGGCCACCGAGGTGGTATTCGAGGACCGCCGCCTGGAACCGCTTGCCCTCGCACTCCTCGCAGGTGGAAGCCACCCCGGCCATCATCGCCAGGTCGGTGTAGATGACGCCCGCGCCGTTGCAGGTCGGACAGGCGCCCTCGGAGTTGGCGCTGAACAGGGCCGGCTTCACGCCGCTGGCCTTGGCGAACGCCTTGCGGATCGGCTCCAGCAGGCCGGTGTACGTCGCCGGGTTGCTGCGCCGCGAGCCGCGGATCCCCGTCTGGTCGACCGTGATCACGCCGTCCTGCCCGGACACCGAGCCGTGGATCAGCGAGCTCTTGCCGGAACCGGCGACCCCGGTGACGACGACCAGTGCGCCCAGCGGGATGTCGACGTCGACGTCCTGGAGGTTGTTCGTAGCGGCGCCGCGTACCTTCAGCGCTCCCGACGGCTCGCGCACGGTGGGCTTCAGCGAGGCCCGGTCGTCCAGGTGCCGTCCGGTGAGCGTGTCGCTGGACCGCAGCCCCTCGACGGTGCCCTCGAAGACCACCTCGCCACCCGCGGTGCCGGCGCGCGGGCCGAGGTCCACGACATGGTCGGCGATCTCGATCGCCTCCGGCTTGTGCTCCACGACCAGCACGGTGTTGCCCTTGTCGCGCAGTTGCAGCAGCAGTTCGTTCATCCGGCGGATGTCGTGCGGGTGCAGCCCGATCGTCGGCTCGTCGAAGACGTACGTCACATCGGTGAGCGAGGACCCGAGGTGGCGGATCATCTTGGTGCGCTGCGCCTCGCCGCCGGAGAGGGTGCCCGAGGGACGGTCGAGGCTGAGGTAGCCGAGCCCGATCTCGACGAACGAGTCCAGCGAGTGCCCCAGCGCGGCCAGCAGCGGCGCCACCGACGGCTCCTTCAGGTCACGGACCCAGTCGGCCAGGTCGTCGATCTGCATGGCGCAGACGTCGGCGATGTTCTTGCCCTTGATCTTCGAGGCCAGGGCCTCCGCGCTGAGCCGGGTGCCGTCGCACTCGGGACAGGTCTGGAACGTCACCGCCCGCTCCACGAAGGCACGGATGTGCGGCTGGAGAGCGTCGACGTCCTTGGAGAGGAAGGACTTCTGGATCTTCGGGATCAGTCCTTCGTACGTGAGATTGATGCCCTCGACCTTGATCTTGGTCGGCTCCTTGTGGAGGAGGTCGTGCATCTCCCGCTTGGTGAACTTGCGGATCGGCTTGTCCGGGTCGAAGAGGCCGCAGCCCCGGTAGATACGGCCGTACCAGCCGTCCATGCTGTAGCCGGGGATCGTCAGCGCGCCCTCGTTGAGCGAGAGGCTGTCGTCGTACAGCGCCGTCAGGTCGAAGTCACTGACCGAGCCCATGCCCTCGCAGCGCGGACACATCCCGCCGAGCCGGTTGAACGTGGCCTTCTCCGCCTTGGTCTTGCCACCGCGCTCCACGGTGATCGCACCGCTCGCGGACACCGACGGCACGTTGAACGAGTACGCGTTGGGCGGGCCGATGTGCGGTGTGCCGAGCCGGCTGAAGAGGATGCGCAGCATCGCGTTGACGTCGGTCACGGTGCCGACGGTCGAGCGGGCGTTGGCCCCCATCCGCTCCTGGTCGACGATGATCGCCGTGGTCAGTCCGTCCAGTACGTCGACCTCGGGCCGCGCCAGCGTCGGCATGAAGCCCTGCACGAAGGCGCTGTACGTCTCGTTGATCAGCCGCTGCGACTCCGCCGCGATCGTGTCGAACACCAGCGAGCTCTTGCCCGACCCGGAGACCCCGGTGAACACCGTCAGCCTGCGTTTGGGGATCTCAATGCTGACGTCCTTGAGATTGTTCTCGCGCGCGCCGTGCACGCGGATCAGATCGTGGCTGTCGGCGGGGTGCGACGCGGTCGGCTGCGGGGTCGTCCTCTTGGTGGCCATGCTGACTGTTCTCCATCGTTCGGCTCGATCTCACCGGCTCCGAGCATTAGGACTGATTTCCCTGCGGGAACAAAGCGTTCCGCGTCGTTTCGCGCCTGGTCAGTTCCGTTCCTGGATACGGACCAGATTGCCCGCGGGGTCACGGAAGGCACAGTCACGCACGCCCCACGGCTGCTTGATCGGCTCCTGGACCACATCGGCCCTCGCCTGAAGCCGGTCGAACACGGCGTCGAGGTCGGCGGTGGCCAGCACGACGCCCGCGTAGGTGCCCTTGGCCATCATCGCGAAGATCGTGCGCCGCTCGTCCTCGGTGACATCGGGGTCGATGCCCGGCGGATGCAGCACGACCGAGGTGCCGGGCTGACCGGCGGGACCGACCGTGATCCAGCGCATCGAGCCCTTGCCGACGTCACCGCGCACCTCGAAACCGAGGAGATCGCGGTAGAACGCCAGCGCGGCGTCCGGGTCGTCCTGCGGAAGGAAGCTCGCGTGAAGGGAGAGGTCCATGCACCTCACGCTAGGCGCGGCCCGGGGACGGGCGCTTCTCGAAAACTGACGGGCCGCGGCGGAGGCGGCGGTGCTTGCCCACCGGGCCCCGCCTCACTAGCCTCCGCGCGTGATCAATGGGGCACATGTGGTGATTCACAGCCGTGACGCCGAGGCGGACCGTGACTTCCTGCGGGAGGTGCTGGGCTGGTCCCACGTCGACGCCGGGCACGGCTGGCTGATCTTCAGGGCACCTCCGACGGAGGTCGCCTGCCATCCCACCGAGGGTGCGGCGGCGTACGAGCTGCTGCTGATGTGCGACGACATCGAGGCCACGACCGCCGAGCTCGGGGGCAAGGGCGTCGGGTTCACCCGCCCGCTCCAGGACGCCGCCTGGGGACGGGTGACCGGCTTCCGGCTTCCGGGCGGCGCCGAGGTCGGCCTGTACGAACCGCGTCATCCGCGCGCCTAGGCGGGTGAAAGCCCGGGTCCCCGGAGCCGTTACGGCGTCCGGGGACCCGGGAGTCCTGCGAGCGGGCGGGGGTCAGGCGGTCACGGTCGCCCGCTCCGCCGTCGGCTTCGGCGTGCGTTCGCCGAGCTGCTCCGTCGGGATGCTGTGGGTCTCGCGGGCCGTGAGGACGGCGATGACCGGCGGGACGCACAGCGCGGCGGTGAAGAACGCGACCGCCGACCAGTCGCTGCCGTCGGGGCCCGCGATCTGCGCGGCGAAGGTGACCGCGAACCCGGCCACGGCGAAACCGATCTGGGTGCCGATCGCCATGCCCGACAGCCGGACGCGGGTGGAGAACATCTCGCCGTAGAAGGCGGGCCACACCCCGTTCGCGGCGCTGTAGACGACACCGAAGGTCACGATGCCCAGCACCAGGGTCAGCGGGTAGTTGCCCGTGGAGATCGCCCAGAGGTACACGAACATCATGACCCCGCTGCCCGCGGCGCCGATCAGGTAGACCGGGCGGCGGCCGATACGGTCCGAGAGCGTGGCCCACGCCGGGATCGTGCCGAGGGCGACGAGGTTGGCCAGCGCGCCCACCCACAGCATCGAGGAGCGGCTCATCCCGACCGAGTCGCTGGTGGCGTACGCCAGCGCCCAGACCGTGAAGATCGTCGAGACCGAGGCGATCAGCGCACCCGCGATCACCCGCAGGACGTCCGCCCAGTGGTTGCGGGCCAGGAACGCGAGGGGCATCTTCACGACGCCCTCGGAGGCGGTCTGCTGCTCGAAGGCCGGGGTCTCCTCCAGCTTGCGGCGGATGACGTAGCCGACGACGGCGACCGCGATGCTCAGGAAGAACGGTATCCGCCAGCCCCAGGACAGCAGCTGGTCCTCGGGGAGCGCGGCGATCGGGATGAAGGCCAGCGTGGCGAGGAGCTGGCCGCCCTGGGTGCCGCTGAGGGTGAAGCTGGTGAAGAAGCCGCGCCGGTGCGGCGGCGCGTGTTCCAGCGTCATGGAGTTGGCGCTCGCCTGCTCGCCGGCGGCGGAGATGCCCTGGAGGACACGGCACAGCACCAGCAGGACCGGTGCGAGCGTGCCGACCTGGTCGCGGGTGGGCAGACAGCCGATGAGGAAGGTCGACAGGCCCATCAGGATCAGCGTGAAGACCATGATCTTCTTGCGGCCGAGCTTGTCACCGAAGTGGCCCAGGAAGAGCGCGCCGATCGGCCGGGCCGCGTAGGCCACACCGAACGTGGCCAGCGACAGCAGGGTCGCGGTGGCCGGGTCGGACTTGTCGAAGAAGATCTCCGGGAAGATCAGCGCGGCCGCGCTGCCGTAGATGAAGAAGTCGTAGTACTCCAGCGCGCTGCCGATCCAAGCGGCAGTGGCCGCCTTTTTCGGCTGCCCGACGGCGTCGGCGGGGACGGACACGAGTGTGCTCCTTCGAGGGAACTCCAACGTATGCGGAGTGAGCGGCGGGGGAGAAGTGCCTGAGCCCTGGGGTGCTGGGTCGGCCGCGCTGGGGTCCTCGGGGCTGCGGTTAATTAACCCACTAGGTAGTTAGTAGCGCTTGGGTAGGGATGTTGCGCCCGCGTTTCCCACGTGTCAAGAGGCCCTGCCGAAGGATCTTCAGTCGGCGATGCGCTCCGCCGTCAGGTAGGCGATCACCATGTCGCCCAGCATGTTCCGGTAGTGCTCGCGCTGCGCGGGGGCGACGAGGTCGCGGCCGAACAGGGCGCCGAAGGTGTGCCGGTTGGCGACCCGGAAGAAGCAGAAGGAGCTGATCATCGCGTGCAGGTCCACGGCGTCCACGTCGGCCGTGAACAGGCCGGACTTCTGGCCCGACTCCAGGATCCGGCGGATCACGTCCAGGGCGGGCGAGCCGATCTTGCCGAGCTTCTCGGAGGCGGCGATGTGCTCGGCCTCGTGGATGTTCTCGATGCTGACCAGGCGGATGAAGTCGGGGTGCTGCTCATGGTGGTCGAAGGTGACCTCGGCGAGCTTGCGGATGGCCGCGACCGGGTCCAGATGCTCGACGTCCAGCTCCTGCTCGGCCTCCCGGATCACGCCGTACGCCCGCTCCAGGACGGCCGTGAACAGCTGCTCCTTGCCGCCGAAGTAGTAGTAGATCATCCGCTTCGTGGTGCTGGTGAGGGCCGCGATGTCGTCGACCCGGGCCCCCGCGAAGCCGACCCGGGCGAACTCGCGGGTCGCGACGTCCAGGATCTCGGCCTTGGTGCGCGCGGCGTCACGGGTGCGCCCGTTGGGTCGTGCCGGTTCTTCCACGCTGGTCATCGGGTTCCTTCGGGTGTGCGGCCAGTGCCGCGATTCTAGAAGCCCGCTCACCCCGCGCGACGGGTCAGGGCTTCCCAAGCGCGCTTTCCGGGTGCTATGACTAACTCACTAGTTCGTACATTAGTGAGCCGCTCAGGAGGTCCGCGTGGCCAAGGACTCGTATCTCGTCGGACTGATCGGTGCGGGCATCGGCCCCTCGCTCAGCCCGGGCCTGCACGAGCGGGAGGCCGACCGCCAGGGTCTGCGTTATCTGTACCGGCTCATCGACATCGACGTCCTCGGCGTCGGTCCGGAGGCGGTCGGCGATCTGCTGCGGTCCGCCCGGGACACGGGTTACGACGGGCTCAACATCACGCACCCCTGCAAGCAGCTCGTCATCGAGCACCTCGACGCGCTCTCCCCGCAGGCCGAGGCGCTCGGCGCGGTCAACACCGTCGTCCTCGAGGACGGCCGGGCCGTCGGCCACAACACCGACGTGACCGGCTTCGCCGCGTCCTTCGCCCGCGGCCTGCCGGACGTGCCGCTGGAGAAGGTCGTCCAGCTGGGCGCGGGCGGCGCGGGAGCGGCCGTCGCGCACGCCACGCTCACCCTCGGCGCGGAGCGGGTCACGGTCGTGGACGCGCTGACCGACCGGGCCGCCGCCCTCGCCGCCTCCCTGAACCGCCACTTCGGCGAAGGCCGGGCCACCCACGCGACCCCGGACCGGCTCCCGGACCTGCTCGCGAGCGCCGACGGAATCGTCCATGCCACCCCCACCGGCATGGCCGCCCACCCCGGCCTCCCCTTCGCCGCAGAACTCCTGCACCCCGGCCTGTGGGTCGCGGAGGTCGTCTACCGCCCTCTCGAGACCGAACTCCTGCGCACCGCCCGCGCGTTGGGCTGCGCCACCTTGGACGGGGGCGGAATGGCCGTGTTCCAGGCCGCGGACGCGTTCCGTCTCTTCACCGGGCGGGAGCCCGACAGCGCTCGCATGCTGGCCGACATCGCGGAGATGGCCGGGGTCGTCGAGAGCTCGGCGGGCTAGGCCGTGTCGATACTGCGGGCCGTCAGTGGCTGGTCGCGCCCCGCGGCGGAGCCGCACATGTACACAGCCCCGCGCCCCTGACGGGGCCCTGTAGGACCGCAGGTCGAAGGAGCATGTCCCATGCGTACGTCCATCGCCACCGTCTCCCTCAGCGGGTCCCTCACCGAGAAGCTCACGGCCGCCGCCCGGGCCGGCTTCGACGGTGTGGAGATCTTCGAGAACGACCTCCTCGCCAGCCCCCTCACCCCCGAGGAGATCCGCACCCGCTGCGCCGACCTCGGTCTCGGCATCGACCTCTACCAGCCGATGCGGGACATGGAGGCGGTGCCCGAGGAGCAGTTCGCGCACCATCTGCGCCGGGCCCGGCACAAGTTCGAGCTGATGGGGCGGCTCGGCGCCGACACGGTCCTCGTCTGCTCCAGCGTCCACCCCCTCGCCGTGGACGACGACGCCCTCGCCGCCGAACAGCTGGGCCGACTGGCCGACCTGGCCCAGGAGTTCGGCGTCAAGGTCGCCTACGAGGCGCTGGCGTGGGGCCGCCACGTGAGCACGTACGACCACGCCTGGCAGATCGTCCGCGCGGCCGACCACCCGGCGCTCGGCACCTGCCTGGACAGCTTCCACATCCTCTCGCGGGGCTCCGAACCCAAGAGCCTCGAAGCCATCGCGGACATCCCCGGCGAGAAGATCTTCTTCCTCCAGCTCGCCGACGCCCCCCTGCTCGCGATGGACGTCCTGCAGTGGAGCCGCCACTACCGCTGCTTCCCGGGGCAGGGTGGATTCGATGTGGCGGATCTTGTACGCCGTGTATTGCATACGGGCTACGACGGTCCGCTCTCGCTCGAAGTCTTCAACGACGTCTACCGGCAGGCCGACGCCGGACCGACGGCCGTGGACGCGCACCGCTCGCTGCTGGCGCTCCAGGAGGCGGTCGGCGTCGCACCCCTGCCCGGGCCCGTCGTCCCCACCGGCGTCGCCTTCGCCGAGCTGGTCACACCCGATGCCGGGCCGGTCACGGCGGTGCTCGGCGCGCTGGGCTTCGCCCGCACCGCACGTCACCGCAGCAAGCCGGTGGACCTGTGGCAGCAGGGCGAGGCCCGACTGCTGGTCAACACCGGGCCCGCCGGACGCCGTGACGGCACCGGCCTCGCCGCGATCGGCCTGGAGTCCCCGGACCCGGCGGGCGCTGCCCGGCGCGCCGAGTCCTTGCTGGCCCCGGTCCTGCCCCGCCGCCGCGCCGCGGAGGACGCCCCCCTGGACGCCGTCGCGGCGCCGGATGGCACGGAACTCTTCTTCTGCGCGACCGGCCGTCCCGAACTGCCCAACTGGCGGGCCGACTTCGCGGACGTGACGCACGAGGCGGGGGCGACGGGAGTGCGGCGCATCGACCATCTGGCGCTCGTCCAGCCCTGGCACCAGTTCGACGAGGCGGCCCTGTTCCACCGCAGCGTGCTCGGGCTCCAGGCCCAGGAGAGCGTGGACGTCGCCGACCCGTACGGGCTGATGCGCAGCCGGGCGGTGACGAACCCGGACGGCAGCGTCCGGATCGCGCTGAGCGTCGGCGCGGCACCCACGGACGACACGGTGCACGCCCAGCACATCGCGTTCGCCACGGACGACGTGGTCACGGCGGCACGTCGGTTCCGGGACGCGGGCGGCCGCGTCCTGCCGATCCCCGCGAACTACTACGACGACCTCGCCGCCCGCTTCGAGTTCGCCGACGGTGAGCTGGAGACGTACCGCGAGCTCGGCATCCTCTACGACCGGGACGCGTACGGCGAGTTCCGCCACTGCTACACCCGCACGGTCGGCCGGGTCTTCTTCGAACTCGTCCAGCGCGACGGCTACCGCGGCTACGGCGCCCCGAACGCCCCGGTGCGGCTGGCCGCGCAGCACGGCGTCACTGGCGGCTGACACACCGGTGACAGGGCGGGGCTCCGGTCGCTTTTTCGACGACGAGGCCCGGGCCACCACGTGGTGGCCCGGGCCTCGTCGTGCGACCGCTACGGCCGGGTGTTCCACTCGGCGATGACCGGGCGGCCGTGTTCCGTGGACAGCCGGCTGACCGTGCCCGTCGCCAGCTGGAAGAGCCGTCCGTCGGCGGGCACCAGGCCCAGCCGGCGGGCCGTCAGCACCCGCAGGAAGTGGGCGTGCGCCACGAGGACCACGTCCCCGTCCGGGAGTGCCGCGTCCACCCGGGCCAGCACCCGGTCGGCGCGTGCCCCGACCTCGGCGGGCGACTCGCCGGGGTGTCCCTCGGGGCCGGGCGGCACGCCGTCGGTCCACAGGTACCAGTCGGGCCGGGTCCGGTGGATGTCGACGGTGGTGACGCCCTCGTAGCCGCCGTAGTCCCACTCGTGGAGGTCGTCATAAGGCAACACCCCTGACAGACCGGCGAGTTCGGCGGTGCGTATCGCGCGGTCCAGCGGGCTGCTGAGCGCGGAGACGAAGGTCCTTCCGGAGAGCAGCGGAGCGAGGGACTTGGCCTGTTCCTCACCGTGCGCGGTGAGGGGCAGGTCGGTCCAGCTGGTGTGCCGGCCCGACACGCTCCACTCCGTCTCTCCGTGGCGGACCAGCAGGAGGTCCCCCACGGTGCGCTACTCCTTCGACTCGACGGCGTGGCCGCCGAACTGGTTGCGCAGCGCCGCGATCATCTTCATCTGCGGCGAGTCGTCCTGGCGGGACGCGAACCGTGCGAACAGGGACGCGGTGATCGCCGGAAGCGGTACGGCGTTGTCGATGGCGGCCTCGACGGTCCAGCGGCCCTCGCCGGAGTCCTCCGCGTAGCCGCGCAGCTTGTCCAGGTGCTCGTCCTCGCCCAGGGCGTTGACCGCCAGGTCCAGCAGCCAGGAACGGATGACCGTGCCCTCCTGCCAGGACCGGAAGACCTCGCGCACGTCGGTCACGGAGTCGACCTTCTCCAGGAGCTCCCAGCCCTCGGCGTAGGCCTGCATCATGGCGTACTCGATGCCGTTGTGGACCATCTTCGCGAAGTGCCCGGCGCCCACCTTGCCCGCGTGGACGAAGCCGAAGTCGCCCTCGGGCTTGAGCGCGTCGAAGACCGGCTGCACCTTCGCGACGTGCTCGGCGTCGCCGCCGACCATGAGGGCGTAGCCGTTCGTCAGACCCCACACACCGCCCGAGACGCCGGCGTCGACGAAGCCGATGCCCTTGGCGGCGAGCTCCTCGGCGTGCTTCTCGTCGTCCGTCCAGCGGGAGTTGCCGCCGTCGACGACCGTGTCGCCGGGGGAGAGGAGGTCGCCGAGCTCATCGACGACGGACTGGGTCGGGCCGCCGGCCGGGACCATCACCCAGACCACGCGGGGGGCTTCGAGCTTCTCGACGAGTTCGGCGAGACTCGCCACGTCGGAGACCTCGGGGTTGCGGTCGTATCCGATGACGGTGTGGCCTGCGCGGCGGACCCGCTCGCGCATGTTGCCGCCCATCTTGCCGAGGCCGATGAGGCCGAGCTGCATCGACGTCATGTCAGCGCACTTCCTTCAGTTCACGGTATGCGGCCACGAGGGCGGCGGTTGACGCGTCGAGGCCGGGTACCTCGGCGCCTTCGGTGAGGGCGGGCTCGACCCGCCTGGCGAGCACCTTGCCCAGCTCGACGCCCCACTGGTCGAAGGAGTCGATGTTCCAGACGGCGCCCTGGACGAACACCTTGTGCTCGTACAGCGCGATCAGCTGACCGAGGACCGACGGGGTCAGTTCCTTCGCCAGGATCGTCGTGGTGGGGTGGTTGCCCTTGAACGTCTTGTGGGTGACCAGTTCCTCCGGGACGCCCTCGGCGCGCACCTCGTCCGGCGTCTTGCCGAACGCCAGCGCCTGCCCCTGCGCGAACAGGTTGGCCATCAACAGGTCGTGCTGCGCCTTGAGTTCGTCGCTCAGCTCGGCCACGGGCCGGGCGAAGCCGATGAAGTCCGCCGGGATCAGCTTGGTGCCCTGGTGGATCAACTGGTAGTACGCGTGCTGCCCGTTGGTGCCGGGCGTGCCCCACACCACCGGTCCGGTCTGCCAGTCGACGGGCCGGCCGTCGCGCTGCACCGACTTGCCGTTGGACTCCATGTCGAGCTGCTGGAGGTAGGCCGTGAACTTCGACAGGTAGTGGCTGTACGGCAGTACCGCGTGCGACTGGGCGCCCAGGAAGTTGCCGTACCAGATGCCCAACAGGCCAAGGAGCAGCGGGGCGTTGGCCTCGGCGGGGGCGGTGCGGAAGTGCTCGTCGACGATACGGAAGCCGTCGAGCATCTCCCGGAAGCGGTCCGGGCCGATGGCGATCATCAGCGAGAGGCCGATCGCCGAGTCGTACGAGTAGCGGCCGCCGACCCAGTCCCAGAACTCGAACATGTTGTCCGGGTCGATACCGAACTCGGTGACCTTGCCGCCGTTCGTCGACAGCGCCACGAAGTGCCGGGCGACCGCCTTCTCGTCGCCTCCGAGGCCGTCGAGCAGCCAGGAGCGGGCCGAGGTGGCGTTGGTGATCGTCTCGATGGTGGTGAACGTCTTGGACGCGACGATGAACAGGGTCTCCGCCGGGTCCAGGTCGCGGGTGGCCTCGTGGAGGTCGGAGCCGTCGACGTTGGAGACGAACCGGAGGGTGAGCGAGCGGTCCGTGAACGCGCGCAGCGCCTCGTACGCCATCGCCGGGCCCAGGTCGGAGCCGCCGATGCCGATGTTGACGACATTGCGGATACGGCGGCCCGTGTGGCCGGTCCACTCGCCGGAGCGGACCCGGTCGGCGAAGCGGCCCATCTTGTCGAGCACGGCGTGCACCTGCGGCACGACGTTCTCGCCGTCGACCTCGACGACCGCGTCGGCGGGGGCGCGCAGCGCGGTGTGCAGGACGGCCCGGTCCTCGGTGAGGTTGATCCTCTCGCCGCGGAACATGGCGTCACGCAGGCCGAACACGTCGGTGGCGGTGGCCAGTTCCTGGAGCAGGGCCAGCGTCTCGTCCGTGATCAGGTGCTTGGAGTAGTCGATGCGCAGATCGCCGACGCGTACCACGTAGCGCTCCGCGCGTCCCGGGTCCGTCGCGAACAACTCCCGCAGCTGCGCGAGCCCTTCGGCGCGGTGGTCCTCCAGGGCGGTCCACTCGGGCCGCCGGGTGAGGTTCGGGGTGTCGGACATCAGCCGTTCTCCTTGGTGGCCTCGCCCCGCAGGGCGACGGCGTACATCTCGTCCGCGTCGAGGCGCCGCAGCTCCTCGGCGATCAGTTCGGAGGTGGTGCGGACCTTCAGCGCGAGGGTGCGCGAGGGCTGGCCGGGCAGCGACAGCGTGGCCAGCGGGCCCTCGGGGCGGTCGATGACGATCTCGCCGTTCGCGGTGCCCAGCCGGACGGCCGTGACGACCGGACCGTCGGTGACCACGCGGTCGACCGTGACGCCGAGGCGGGCCTCCAGCCAGCGGGCCAGCAGTTCGGCGGCCGGGTTGTCCTCCTCTGCCTCCACGGCCGCCGAGGTGATCTTCGCGCGGGCCTGGTCGAGGGCGGCGGCCAGCATCGAACGCCACGGCGTGAGCCGGGTCCAGGCGAGGTCGGTGTCGCCGGGCGCGTAGGAGCGGACCCGGGCCTTCAGGACGTCCAGGGGGTTCTCCACGGCGTACAGGTCGGTGATCCGGCGCTGTGCCAGGGCGCCCAGCGGGTCCTTCGCCGGGTTGTCCGGGGCCTCCACCGGCCACCACACCACGACGGGCGCGTCCGGCAGCAGCAGCGGCAGCACGACGGAGTCGGCGTGGTCGGACACCTCGCCGTAGGTCCGCAGGATCACGGTCTCGCCGGTGCCGGCGTCGGCGCCCACCCGGACCTCGGCGTCCAGGCGCGAGCTGGTGCGGTCGCGCGGGGTGCGGGCGTGCCGCTTGATGACGACCAGGGTGCGCGAGGGGTGCTCGTGCGAGGCCTCCTCGGCGGCCTTGATCGAGTCGTAGGCGTTCTCCTCGTCCGTGACGATGACCATCGTCAGGACCATGCCCACGGCAGGGGTGCCGATGGCGCGGCGTCCCTGCACCAACGCCTTGTTGATCTTGCTTGCCGTGGTGTCGGTCAGGTCGATCTTCATGGCCTGCGCCAGCTCCGTCCGTCTCGTGCGAGCATCTCGTCGGCTTCCTTCGGACCCCAGCTGCCCGACGCGTACTGCGCGGGCTTGCCGTGCCGTGCCCAGTACGCCTCGATCGGGTCGAGGATCTTCCAGGACTCTTCCACTTCCTGGTGACGGGGGAACAGGTTGGCGTCGCCCAGGAGGACATCCAGGATGAGTCGCTCGTACGCCTCCGGGCTGGACTCGGTGAACGACTCGCCGTAGGCGAAGTCCATCGAGACGTCCCGGATCTCCATCGAGGTGCCCGGCACCTTGGAGCCGAACCGCACCGTCATGCCCTCGTCCGGCTGGACGCGGATGACGATGGCGTTCTGCCCGAGCTCCTCGGTGGCCGTGGAGTCGAAGGGGGAGTGCGGGGCGCGCTTGAAGACGACCGCGATCTCGGTGACCCGGCGGCCCAGGCGCTTGCCGGTGCGCAGATAGAACGGGATGCCCGCCCAGCGCCGGTTGTCGACCTCCAGCCTGATGGCCGCGTACGTGTCGGTCTTCGACTGCGGGTCGATGCCCTCCTCCTGGAGGTACCCGGGCACCTTCGCGCCGCCCTGCCAGCCCTCCGCGTACTGCGCCAGCACGGTGTGCTCGCCGATCTTCTCCGGCAGCCGCACCGACTTGAGCACCTTGAGCTTCTCGGTGAGCAGCGACTCGGCGTCGAAGGCGATCGGCTCCTCCATGGCGGTGAGGGCCATGAGCTGGAGGAGGTGGTTCTGGATGACGTCACGGGCGGCGCCGATGCCGTCGTAGTAGCCGGCCCGGCCGCCGATGCCGATGTCCTCGGCCATCGTGATCTGCACGTGGTCCACGTACGACCGGTTCCAGACGGGCTCGTACATCTGGTTGGCGAAGCGCAGCGCCAGGATGTTCTGGACGGTCTCCTTGCCGAGGTAGTGGTCGATCCGGAACACCTGCTCCGGGTCGAACACGTCGTGTACGAGCGCGTTCAGCTCCCGCGCGCTGGCCAGGTCGCGACCGAACGGCTTCTCGATGACCGCGCGCCGCCAGGAGCCCTCCGGCGCCTTGGCCAGTCCGTGCTTCTTCAGCTGCCGGACGACCTTCGGGAAGAACTTCGGCGGTACGGAGAGGTAGAAGGCGTAGTTGCCGCTGGTGCCCCGGGAGGCGTCCAACTCATCGACCGCGGACCGCAGTTGCTTGAACGCGGTGTCGTCGTCGAAGTCGCCGGGGATGAACCGCATGCCCTCGGCGAGCTGCTGCCAGACCTCCTCACGGAACTCCGTCCGCGCGTGCTCGCGCACCGAGTCGTGCACGACCTGCGCGAAGTCCTGGTCCTCCCAGTCCCGCCGGGCGAACCCGACGAGCGAGAAGCCCGGCGGCAGCATGCCGCGGTTGGCCAGGTCGTACACGGCCGGCATCAGCTTCTTGCGGGACAGGTCACCGGTGACACCGAAGATGACGAGCCCGGACGGACCGGCGATCCGGGGCAGACGCCGGTCCTGGGGGTGGCGGAGCGGGTTCTCCCACTCGGCGGACTCAGTGGCCGCGACGGTCTCGGCGGCCGCGGCGAGGGCCTCGGCGGCAGAAGTCTCGGCGGCAGAGGTCTCGGTTGCAGGAGTCCCGGTCATTCCGCGTCCACCCCCTTGCTGTCCAGCGACTTGGCGACGGTGGCCAGCAGGTCGTTCCAGGCCGCCTCGAACTTGGCGACGCCCTCGTCCTCCAACTGCTGCACGACCTCGTCGTAGGAGATCCCGAGCGCTTCTACGGCGGCCAGGTCGGCGCGCGCCCGGTCGTAGCCGCCGGTGACGGTGTCGCCGGTGATGTCGCCGTGGTCGGCGGTGGCGTTCAGCGTCGCCTCCGGCATCGTGTTGACGGTGCCGGGCGCGACCAGCTCGTCGACGTACAGGGTGTCCTTGTACGCCGGGTCCTTCACACCGGTCGAGGCCCACAGCGGGCGCTGCCTGTTGGCCCCGGCACCGGCGAGGGCGGTGAAGCGCTCCCCGCCGAAGACCTCCTCGTACGCCTCGAAGGCGAGCCGCGCGTTGGCGAGCGCGGCCTTCCCCTTGAGGGCGAGGGCCTCGTCCGTGCCCAGCACGGTGAGCCGCTTGTCGATCTCGGAGTCGACGCGGGAGACGAAGAAGGAGGCGACCGAGTGGATGGTGGAGAGGTCGACGCCGTTCGCGGCGGCCTTCTCCAGACCGGCCAGGTAGGCGTCCATGACCTCGCGGTAGCGCTCCAGCGAGAAGATCAGCGTGACGTTGACGCTGATGCCGAGGCCGATGACCTCGGTGATCGCGGGGAGACCGGCCTTCGTCGCCGGGATCTTGATCATGGCGTTGGGACGGTCGACGAGCCAGGCGAGCTGCTTGGCCTCGGCGACGGTCGCCGGCGTGTTGTGGGCGAGGCGGGGGTCGACCTCGATGGAGACCCGGCCGTCGCGGCCGTCCGACGCCGTGTATACGGAATGCAGGATATCGGCGGCGGCCCGCACATCGGCCGTCGTCATCATCCGGACGGCCTCCTCGACTGTGACGCCCCGCAGCGCGAGGTCGGTCAGCTGCTCCTCGTACCCCTCGCCTGAGCCGATGGCGGCCTGGAAGATGGACGGGTTGGTGGTGACACCCACGACGTTCTTGTTCTCGACGAGCCCGGCGAGGTTCCCGGACTCGATCCGCCGCCGTGACAGGTCGTCCAGCCAGATGGAGACGCCCTCGTCGGACAGGCGCTTGAGTGCTCCCGCGGTCGCGGTTGCTTCGGTCACAGTGATCATCTTCTTTCTGGCGATCGGATCAACCGCGCGCGGCGGCGAGGGATTCCTTGGCTGCTGCGGCGACGTTCTCGGCGGTGAAGCCGAACTCGGCGAAGAGGGTCTTGGCGTCGGCGGAGGCGCCGAAGTGCTCGAGGGAGACGATGCGTCCGGCGTCACCGACGTACCGGTACCAGGTCAGTCCGATCCCGGCCTCGACCGCTACGCGCGCCTTCACGGCCGGGGGCAGCACGCTCTCGCGGTACGCGCGGGGCTGCTCCTCGAACCACTCCACGGACGGCATCGACACCACGCGGGTGCCGAGCCCCTCTGCCTCCAGCAGCTCCCGGGCGGCCACGGCGAGCTGCACCTCGGAGCCGGTGGCGATCAGCACGACGTCCACGGCCGGGGACGAGGAGTCCTTCAGCACATACCCGCCCTTCGCCGCGTCGGGGTTCACGGGGTACGTCGGCACACCCTGACGCGTGAGCGCGAGGCCGTGCGGGGCCGGGCTGGTGGCGTGCCTCTTCAGGATCTCGGCCCAGGCCACGGCCGTCTCGTTGGCGTCCGCCGGGCGGACGACGTTCAGGCCCGGGATGGCCCGCAGCGACGCGAGGTGCTCGACCGGCTGGTGGGTGGGGCCGTCCTCGCCGAGGCCGATGGAGTCGTGCGTCCACACGTAGGTGACGGGCAGCTGCATCAGCGCCGCCATCCGGACGGCGTTGCGCATGTAGTCGGAGAACACCAGGAAGGTGCCGCCGTAGATCCGCGTGTTGCCGTGCAGCGCGATGCCGTTCATCTCGGCGGCCATCGAGAACTCGCGGATGCCGAAGTGGACCGTACGGCCGTACGGGTCCGCCTCGGGCAGCGGGTTGCCCTCGGGGAGGAAGGAGGAGCTCTTGTCGATGGTGGTGTTGTTCGAGCCGGCCAGGTCGGCGGAGCCGCCCCACAGCTCGGGCAGGACCCCGCCGAGGGACTGGAGCACCTTGCCGGAGGCGGCACGGGTGGCGACGGCCTTGCCCTCCTCGAAGACCGGGACCGAGGACTCCCAGCCCTCGGGAAGCTGGCCGGCGACCACGCGGTCGAAGAGCTCGGCCCGCTCCGGCTGGGCGCCGCGCCACTCGTCGAGCTGCTTGTCCCAGGCCGCGTGCGCCTCGGCGCCTCGGTCCAGGGCCCCGCGGCTGTGGGCGAGGACCTCGTCGGCGACCTCGAAGGTGCGCTCCGGGTCGAAGCCGAGGAGGCGCTTGGTGGCCGCGATCTCGTCGTCGCCGAGGGCGGAGCCGTGGGAGGCCTCGGTGTTCCGCGCGTTCGGGGCGGGCCAGGCGATGATCGTGCGCATCGCGATGATGGAGGGCCGCTCGGTCTCGCCCTGGGCGGCCTTGAGGGCCGCGTGGAGGGCGGCCACGTCGATGTCGCCGTCGGCGGCGGGCTCGATGCGCTGGGTGTGCCAGCCGTAGGCCTCGTACCGCTTCAGGACGTCCTCGGAGAAGGCGGTCGCGGTGTCGCCCTCGATGGAGATGTGGTTGTCGTCGTAGAGGAAGACCAGGTTGCCCAGCTTCTGGTGGCCCGCGAGGGAGGAGGCCTCGGCGGAGACGCCCTCCTCCAGGTCGCCGTCGGAGACGATCGCCCAGATGGTGTGGTCGAAGGGGGACTCGCCCCGCGGCGCCTCGGGGTCGAACAGGCCGCGCTCGTAGCGGGCGGCCATGGCCATGCCCACGGCGTTGGCGGCGCCCTGTCCGAGCGGCCCGGTGGTGGTCTCGACGCCGGCGGTGTGCCCGTACTCGGGGTGACCGGGCGTCTTGGAACCCTGGGTCCGGAACGCCTTCAGGTCGTCGAGCCCGACCTCGTACCCGGCCAGGTACAGCTGGGTGTAGAGGGTGAGCGAGGTGTGGCCGGGGGACAGGACGAACCGGTCACGGCCGGTCCACTCCGGGTCCGCCGGGTCGTGACGCATCACCTTCTGAAAGAGCGTGTACGCCGCCGGGGCCAGGCTCATCGCGGTGCCCGGGTGTCCGTTCCCGACCTTCTGCACGGCATCGGCCGCCAGCAGGCGGGCGGTGTCGACGGCACGCCGGTCGAGTTCGGTCCATTCGAAGCGGTCCGGTGTCTGCGTGCTCATCTTCAAGAAGTCCTCGGTTGGAGCGGGGAATCTGCTCTGACGCGTTCAAATCTAAAAGTCTGACTTTTACGGGGGAAGGTCGAGGTGTGTCAGCCTGTGGTGAAAGTGGGACACGGACGGCTTGAGCAAGGCGGCACGAGTACGACATGGCGGACAGACCCATCCAAGGCGGAGACGGCGTCGGCGGTGTGAACGGGATCAGAACCTTCCCCTTTCCCATCGAGCTCAGCGTCGGCGGCGTCGGCATGCAGGTCGGCCCGATGGGTCCGCACCGCACCTGGCACGCGGATGCCCCACTGCACCGCGTCCACCGGATCGACTTCCATGTCGTGATGCTCTTCGACAAGGGGCCGGTCCGCCACATGATCGACTTCGCGGAGTACGAGGCGTACGCCGGCGACGTGCTCTGGATTCGCCCGGGCCAGGTCCACCGCTTCTCCAAGGCGAGCGGGTACCGCGGAACCGTCCTCACCATGCAACCGGGCTTTCTGCCGCGGGCGACGGTGGAGGCGACCGGGCTGTACCGCTACGACCTGCCGCCGCTGCTGCGCCCCGACACGGCGCAACTGGCGGGGCTGGGAGCGGCACTGGCGCAGCTGCGGCGCGAGTACAAGGACACGGCGACCCTCCCCCTGAGCCTGCACACGGCCGTGCTCCGCCACTCCCTGACGGCCTTCCTGCTGCGCCTGGCCCATCTGGCGGCGAGCTCGCAGGAGGCGGCGCGGGGGCCGTCGGACACGACCTTCACCCTGTTCCGGGACGCGGTGGAGAAGGAGTTCGCGACGAACCACAGCGTCAGCGCGTACGCCGACACCCTCGGCTACTCCCGCCGCACCCTGGTCCGTGCGGTGCGCGCCGCGACCGGGGAGACGCCCAAGGGGTTCATCGACAAGCGGGTCGTCCTGGAGGCGAAACGGCTTCTCGCACACACCGACCTGCCGATCGGGCGGGTGGGCGCGGCGGTGGGGTTCCCGGACGCGGCGAACTTCTCGAAGTTCTTCCAGCTGCACGCGGGGCAGACACCGGCGGGGTTCCGGGCGGAACTGCGATGAGGGGCCCCGACGCGCGGAGCCCCTCACCCAAGTGATGCGTCAGTGGCCGAAGTTGAACCAGTTCACGTTCACGAAGTCGGCCGGCTGCCCGCTGGTGAAGGTCAGATACACATCGTGTGTGCCCGTCACCGAGCTGATGTTCGCCGGCACGGTCCGCCAGGTCTGCCAACCGCCCGTGCCCGCCAGGGCGAAGCTCCCGATGGGCGCGTTGCCGCGGCTGTCCAGCCGGACCTCGACCAGCCCGCTCACGCCCGAGGCCGCACCGCTGGCGACCCGGGCGACGAACTGGGTGGCCGCCGTGGAGCCGAAGTTGACGTTCTGGTAGAGCGCCCAGTCGCCGCCCGCGAGATGGCTGATGTTCTGGCCGCCGCCGGTGTCGGTCGTGGTCTCGGTGCTCACACCGCTCTGGCCGTTGTGCGACTCGGCCTGGATCGCCGCGTAGGCGTCACGCGAGCCCGTCGGAGGCGGGGTGGTGCCGCCCCCGGCGGACGACAGCACCTGGACGTAGTCGACGGTCATCGGCACGCCGGACTGGGTGCCGCTGTCCAGGCCGCCGCCGAACGCGTCCGGGAAGGCGCCGCCCATCGCCACGTTGAGGATGATGAAGAAGCCGTGGTTGGTGGCGTTGGACCAGGTCGTCGCGTCCACCTGGCTCGCGTTGACGGAGTGGAACTGGGTGCCGTCCACGAGGAAGCGGATGGTCTCCGGGGTGACCGAGCGGTCCCATTCCATCGTGTAGGTGTGGAACGCCGACTGGCAGGTAGAGCCCGGACACGGGGTGTTGTTGCCGATGCCCGTCGTCTCGTTGCACGGGCCGCCGGGGTTGGTGCCGCAGTGCATCGTGGCCCACACGCGGTTCATGCCCTGGACGTTCTCCATGATGTCCAGCTCGCCGACGCTCGGCCAGTTCTGGTAGTTGCCCCGGTAGGGCGCGCCCAGCATCCAGAACGCCGGCCAGTAGCCCTCGGCCGCCGTGCCGGTGACGTTGGGCATCTGGATGCGTGCCTCGACGCGCAGCTTCCCGCCGGACGGGGGCTGGAAGTCGGTGCGGTTGGTCTCGATGCGGCCGGACGTCCAGTTGCCGGCCGCGTTGCGGATCGGGGTGATGCGGAGGTTGCCGTTGCCGTCGAGCGAGACGTTGGACGTGCTGTTCGTCATCGTCTCGACCTCGCCGGTGCCCCAGTTGGCGGGGCCGCCCGGGTAGCCGGTGCCGGTCGCGTACTGCCAGTTGGAGGTGTTGACGCCGGTGCCTGCCGCGCCGTTGAAGTCGTCGACGAAAACCTGCGTCCAACCCGTGGGAGGCGTGGGCGCGTTGGCGTTCGCGGGCAGGGTCGCGGCCGTGGCGAGAGCCGCCGCGAGACCGAAGGTGGAGAGTACGGCGATCAGGGCGCGCCGGCGTCTGGATGGTCCGGAGGGTGCACTCATGGGGTGTGCCTCTCGGGTACGGGGTGGGATGCGCGGGTGACTCGACAGCGCGCTCGGAACCGTCTGAGAGCGCTCTCAAAGTGGGCCCAATGTGCTCTCGGCCACTCCGGCCGTCAAGAGGTGTAACCGTGAAAGTCCGTCGGGGGCGGGGGAGTTCACCCCATGAAGCCGCGAATGTGCCGAGAGGTCGCCTCGCCGGCGCGCGGACGGGCGTACCGTCGGACCTGGCCCCGAAGAAGTGGGGGAGCCATGAGCCGGCACTCCGTCACCGCACGCCATCTACGGCTGATGCTCGAGGTCGTGGACGAGGCACGGCACGACACGTCCGACGAGTTCCCGCCACCGGCCCTCCTCAAGGGGCTCGGACGACTGGTCTCCTGCGACCTGGCCGAGTTCAGCGAGGTCGACCTCCCCACCCGCCGGGGGCTGGGCTATCAGGCGGTGCAGTACGGCGGCCCCTACCCGGAGTGGGACGACGAGGTGTGGTGGCTGTGGAAGCACCAGCACCCGCACTGTGCGGACGTGGAGCGCAGCCACGGGCACATGGACGTCGCCCAGTTGACGGACTACATGCCGACCCTGGAGTTCCGCGACACGGCGCTCTACACCGAGTACATGCGGCCCTTCACCACCATGATGGTCGTCGCCCTGCCGACGGCGCCGGGACGCATCCGCATGTACTCCGTCTCCCGTGATCGCGACCGCCCGTTCAGCGACCGCGACCGGCTGACCCTCCAGCTCCTGCGCCCGCACATCGACGCCGTCCACCGCGAGGCGGCCCGCCGGCGACGCGAGCCGGTGCGGCTCACCCCGCGCGAACTCGACGTCCTGCGGGCCGTGGCCAACGGAGGGGGGACCGAGGACATCGCCGGGCAGTTCGTGGTCGCGCCGAGCACCATCCGCAAGCACCTGGAGAACATCTTCCGCAAGCTGGACGTCTCCAGCCGCACCGCGGCCGTCGCCCGCGTCTTCCCGGAACCCGAGGCGCCCCCGCCCTGACCCGCCCTACAGCGCGCTGCCCGCCTTCCAGTCCGCCCAGGACAGGTTCCAGCCGTTGAGCCCGTTGGCCGGATCGACGGTCTTTTCGCCGGAGTTCCGCACGATCACGACGTCGCCGAGCATCGAGCTCTCGTAGAACCTGTAGCCCGCGACGGAGCTGTCGTCCGCGCCTTTCGCGTCGTGCAGGCCGATGCAGCCGTGGCTGGTGTTCCGGCTGCCGAACACCGAGGAGGACGCCCAGTAGTTGCCGTGCACGAAGGTGCCGGAGGTGGTGAGGCGCTGGGCGTGCGGGACGTCGGAGATGTCGTACTCGTCGCCGAGGCCGACCGTGGAGGACTCCATCCGGGTCTCCTTGAACCGCTCGCTGATCACCATGATCCCGGACCAGGTGGTGTGGTCGGCGTCGCCGCCGGAGACGGGGTAGGTGGCGTACGTCGCGCCGTCCCGCTTCACCACCATCTCCTTGGCGGCCAGGTCCACCGTGCTGATCTGCTCACGGCCGATGTGGAAAGTGACGTCCTTCGACTGTGTACCGTATACACCATCCTGTCCTTCGACGTCCTTCAACCGCAGACCGAGGGTGATCGTCGTGCCGGCCGCCCAGTACGTCCGCGGCCGGAAGTCCAGCCGGGTGTCGCCGAACCAGTGGCCGACCACCTCCACGGCCGGCTCCGCCGTCACCGTGATCGCCTTCTCCACGGCGGCCTTGTCGGACACGGCGTGGGTGAAGTTGATCGACACGGGCATGCCCACGCCGGAGGTCGAGTCCGCCTCGGGAGTGAAGTAGCCGACGAAGGTCTCGCCCGGGGACCTGGTGGTGAAGGTCGTGGTCTGTGCGTCGGCGCCCTCGGCCCGCGCGGTGACGGTGTACCTGGTGCCCGAGTACGGGTTCCGCGTCGACGTCCACCGGGTCTTCGCGTCGTCGTACGTCCCGGCCAGCGTGGAGCCGTCGTTGCCGATGACCTCGACGGAGACGAGCGTGCCGTCGGTGACGGTGACCTCGACGGGGGCGCCGAACCCGGCCTTCCTGGTGCCGTCCGCGGGGCTCACCGAGACGACCGGCCTCTTCGTCGCGGCGACCTTCGCCGACGCCGACGGCTTCGCTCCGTCCGAGGCGTCCGCCGACCCGCCGCACCCGGTCAGCAGCGCGGCCGGAACCGCGCCCAGCACGGTGAGCACCCCGCGCCGCGACCACCTCTCCAAGGGCTGGTCGGACGGGTTCGATATGTGCGAGACGCCCACGACAGGCCTTCCTGAGATATCCGCCTTTGCGTGTGCATCCTGCGCCGCGCGGATGTGCTGACCCTTTGAATCCCCGGGCCGCTTCCTGAGATTCCGGTGAGGACCCGCGGGGGACGGGCAGCAGGGCCGCCGCACGACAGGGGGACCCGGCGCTCCCTGCCGGGTCCCCTGCGTGCCGAACGCCGTCAGGCGTGCGTCGTCACCTGCGGTTCGGGCGCCTCCTCCTCGCTCAGTCCGAACCGGTCGTGCACCCGGCGCAGCGGCTTCGGGGCCCACCATGCCCGCCGTCCGAGCAGCGCCATCGTCGCCGGGACGAGCAGCATGCGGACGACGGTGGCGTCGATCAGCACCGCGAGGGTGAGGCCGAGTCCGATCTGGAGGATGGGGGAGAAGCCGCCCGTCATGAAGGCCCCGAAGACCACGGCGAGCAGGAGCGCGGCGCAGGTGACGACCCGCCCCGAGCGTCGCAGTCCGGTGACCACGGCCTCCTGGTCGTCGCCGGTGCGGCGCCGGGCCTCGCGCATCCGGGCCAGGATGAACAGCTCGTAGTCCATGGCGAGGCCGAAGGCGATCGCGATGATCAGCGACGGGGCGGTCAGGCTCAGCGCACCGAGGCCCTCCGCGCCCAGCAGCCCGGCCAGATGACCGTCCTGGAAGACCCACACCACCACACCGAGCGCGGCACCCAGGCTGAGCAGGGTCGTGGCGATCGTGCGCAGCGGGATCAGCACCGACCCGGTGAACGCGAACAGGAGGAGGAAGATGCCGGCCAGGACGGTCACGGCCGCCCAGGGGGCCCGGTCGGCGAGCATCGCGCGGAAGTCGACGAGCCGTGCCGCGGGTCCCGTCACCTCGACCGGGTCGTCGCCCCGGATGTCCCGTACCCGCTCCACCAGAGCGGTGGCCCCGTCGCCGTCCACGCTGCCGGGCGGTGGCAGTTCCACGACGGTGATGCCGCCCGGCACGTCCCTGGTCTCGGCGCGGGGGCTGAGCGACTGTATGCGGTCGACGGTCGACTGGTCCGTGCCCGGCTTCAGGACGACCGTCACCGGTGACACCCCGGTCCCGGGCGGGAAGTGGGCGTCGACGGTGTCGTACAGCTGGCGTGCCTCGGTGCTCGACGGCAGCTGCTGGGCGTCGCCGAGGTTGATCCGCAGGCCGGCGACCGGCAGGGCGAGCACCAGCAGGGCCGGCACGATCACCGCGAGGACGGCGATCCGGTTGCGGGCGGAGAAGCGGGCCAGCCGGGCGAAGACACGGCCCTCCTCGCCCTCCGGACGCACCTTCGCCGGCGGGATCTTCCCGCCGAAGCGGGTGAGCAGCGCGGGCAGCAGGGTGAGCGCGGCCAGCATGTCGACGACGACCACGGCGGCCACGGCAAGACCCATGCTGCGCAGGAACACGCTGGGGAAGACCAGCAGCCCGGTCAGACTGACCGCCACGGTGAGCCCGGAGAACAGCACCGTCCGCCCGGCCGCGGCGACCGTGCGGTGCACGGCCTCGGCCACGTCATGGGTGTTCCTGCGCTCCTCCCGGAACCGGACCAGCATCAACAGGGCGTAGTCCACGGCGAGTCCGAGGCCCAGCATGGTGGTGACCTGGATCGCGTACACGGAGATGTCCGTGACCTCGCTGAACAGGAACAGGGCGAGGAACGCGCCCGCGATGCCGCTCACCGCGATCACGAGGGGCAGCGCGGCCGAGCGCAGCCCGCCGAACACCACGAGGAGCAGCGCGAGGACGACGGGAAGGGAGATCAACTCGGCGTTCTTCACGTCCTCCTGGGCCTTCTCGCCGATCTGCAGACCGAGCAGCAGGCCGCCGCTGACGTGGACCTCGGGCGCGTCGATCTCCTTGACGCGGTCGGCCGCGTCGTCGACCGCCCGTTCCTCGGCGTCGTCGTCCAGTCCGCCCTCCAGGGCGACGGGGATGATGAGCGCCCGTCCGTCCTCGGCGAGCAGGCCGGGCGTCTCGTACGGATCGGGCACCGCGGCGACCCCGGGGACCTCCCGGACCTCGGCGACGGCCCGCTCGACCTGGGCGCGGAGTCCGGGGTCGGAGACGGCGGTTCCCTCGACGACGGCCGTGATCGACTCGCCGGCGGGGTCGACCCGGTCGAGATACCGCGACGCGGCCTCCGACTCGGTGCCGGGGACCTCGGGCACGTTGTCCGACAGGCGCCCGAAGACGCCCGTCCCGAGCCCGAAGCCGAGCAGCAGGAAGATCACCCAGAGCGCGATGACGGTGAGCGGACGGCGCGTGGCCGTCCTGGCGAGTGTGGAGAGCACGGTCCCTCCCGGCGGGGCATCGGTTGACATGCCCTCAGACTCGTGCGGGAGGGGGTGGTGCCGGATCGCCGGAGGGAGTGGTTTCCGGGGCTCCGTCGCGCGAGGGAGACGACCCCTGGTCTCACTCCCTGGAGGGAGGAATGAACCGCACCGGTACCGGAGTTGATCAGTACACCATCCGCGATCCCGAGGAGCCGCCATGTCCGACGCACCCGCCGTCCGTGAACTCCGTCTCGTCGTCACGGCCGACGACTACGACGAGGCCCTGCGCTTCTACCGCGACGTCCTCGGCCTGCCCGAACGTGCCGCGTTCTCCTCGCCCGACGGCCGGGTCACCATCCTCGAGGCCGGCCGGGCCACGCTGGAGATCACCGACCCGAACCATGCCGCGTTCATCGACGAGGTCGAGGTCGGGCGCCGGGTGGCCGGGCCCATCCGGGTCGCCTTCGAGGTCGACGACTCCACCGCCACCACGGCGAGACTGGCCGAGGCCGGCGCCGAGGTGATCGCCGAACCGACCCGCACCCCCTGGAACTCCCTCAACTCCCGCCTGGAGGCACCGGGCGCGCTCCAGCTGACCCTCTTCACCGAGCTGGGCGACCAGGCCTAGGACGCGCCCGGCGTCACCAGTCCGGTCTCGTACGCGCAGATCACCGCCTGCACCCGGTCCCTGAGTCCCAACTTGCCGAGCACATTGCTGACATGGGTCTTCACGGTGTGTTCGCTGACGAACAGGGACGTGGCGATCTCGGCGTTGGACATGCCGCGGGCGAGCATCCGCAGGGTCTCCACCTCGCGCGCGGTCAGCACGTCGAGGCGACGGGGGGTGACATCGGCCGTGGCCTCCTCCCGGCGCCGCTTCACGATGTCCGCGACCAGCCGCCGGGTCACCGCGGGCGCGAGCAGCGAGTCGCCGGCCGCGACCACCCGTACCGCGTGCACCAGGTCGTCGCGGCGTACGTCCTTCAGGAGGAAGCCGCTGGCGCCCGCGTACAGCGCCTCGTACACGTACTCGTCCAGATCGAACGTGGTCAGCATGACGACCTTGCAGGCGGACTGCGCGCACACCCGCCGGGCCGCCTCGAGGCCGTCCATCACGGGCATGCGGATGTCGAGCAGCAGGACGTCGGGCGTGTGCCGCTGCACCGCGGCGACCGCCTCCGCCCCGTCGCCGGCCTCGGCGACCACCTCGATGTCCGCCTGCGCCTCCAGGATCATGCTGAAGCCGCTGCGGACCAGCTCCTGGTCGTCCGCGACGACCACCCGGATGCTCACCCCGGCGCCGCCTGCCGGTCCCCCACCGGGAGGCGTACGACGACCCGGAACCCGCCGTCCGGACCCCGCCCGGTGCGCGCGTCACCGCCGCAGGCCGCGGCCCGTTCCCGGATCCCGATCAGCCCGTGTCCACCGCCCGGGGCCGCGGTGCTCCGCCCGTCGTCCGTCACCGTCAGCGTCAACGCCTCCTCCGTCCAGTCGAGTTCGACGGTCGCGGAGGAAGCGTACGCGTGCTTGACCGTGTTGGTGAGGGCCTCCTGGATCACGCGGTAGACCGCGATGTCGGTGTCCGGCGGCAGCGGCCGCGGCTCACCCTTGGCGTGCAACTCGACGCGCAGGCCCGTCGATTCGCGGACCTGCCGGACCAGCGCGGGCAGCGCCTTGACGCCCGGCTGGGGTGAAGTCCCGTTGCGCTGTTCCTCCTTGAGGACGCCGAGGATCCGCCGCAGCTGCGACATGGCGTCCCGTCCGGCCGCCGCGATCGCCTCGAACGCGGCCTCCGCGCGCGCCGGATCGCTGCGCACCACGACCGGACCGGCCTCGGCCTGCACCACCATCAGGCTCACCGCGTGGGCCAGGATGTCGTGCATGTCCCGGGCGATCCGGGCGCGTTCCTGCGCCGTCGCCCGGGCGGTGTCCGCGTCCCGCTCCCGCTGCAACCGCCGCGCCCTGTCCTCCAGTTCGGCCGTGTAGGCGCGCTGCAGGCGGGAGAGCACCCCGAAGGCGTACGCGCAGGCGACGCCCATCAGCTGGAAGGCGTACTCGAAGGGCTGGGGTTCCTGCTTGTGCAGCATGACCAGCGAGACCCCGAGGAGCCAGCCCGCCAGCATGAAACGCCGCTGCCAGGGCCTGCCCCGGGCGGCCATCGTGTACAGGACGACCAGGCCGCCGTACATCACGTCCGGCGGCGGCGCGTGATGCAGTGCCTGGGCGGGCGTGGCCACCGACACGGCGCACGCCATCGCGAACGGGGCGCGGCTGCGCCACACCAGGGGGACGGCCGTCGCCGCGCCGAGCAGCCAGCCCGCCCAGGTGAGCGGCTCGCCCCCCTCGTCGGGGAAGATCCACTGCAACGAGGCGGCGAACAGCACGAGCGCGGCGAGCGCCGTGTCGACGGCGTACCGGTTCGCCGCGCGCAGCCGCGCGGCGACGGAAGTGAACCAGGACTGGGCGGACATGAGCGGCTCCTCGGGGCAAGGGCCGTACCAGTATCGCGAGGGGTGTGCCGCCGGGCCTCGCCGGTGAGAGGGATATCCGGCACCGGCCCAGTGGTCAGCCGTCGAGCTTCGAGGCACCCTTGTCCGGCCGCCACCCCAGCGCCCGCGATATCCCCCGCGCGGCCATCCGCACCGCCGGAACCAGCACCGGCACCTGCGCGTCGGTCTGCGGCACCACGATCGACACCGCGGCCACCACCGCGCCGCCCGTTCCGCGTACGGGGGCGGCGACCGAGAGGGCGTCGTCGGTGACCTGGCGGTCGCTCACCGCCACCCCTGTGCGGCGTACGTCGGCGAGGACCCGGCGCAACCGGGCCGGGTCGGTGAGCGTGTACGGGGTGAAGGAGGTCAACGGGCCCGCGCAGTAACGCTCCTGGACCTCCGGGCTCTCGTGTGCGAGCAGGGCGAGGCCGACGCCGGTGGCGTGCAGTGGCCAGCGGGCGCCGACCCGGATGTGGACGCCGACCGACGAACGGCCCGACAGCCACTCGATGTAGACGACCTCGGCGCCGTCCCGCACCGCCAACTGCACGTTCTCGTGGGTGGCTTCGTACAGGTCCTCCAGGTACGGCAGCGCGATCTGGCGCAGCGCGAGCCCGCGCGGGGCGAGCGCCGCGACCTCCCACAGCCGCAGTCCGACGTGGTAGACGCCTGACTCGTCCCGCTCCAGGGCGCCCCACTCGGTGAGGGCGCCCACGAGCCGGTGGGCGGTGGTCAGGGTCAGCCCGGCCCGCCGGCTGATGTCCGTCAGGCTCAGTGCCGGGTGTTCGTGGTCGAACGCGGCGAGCACGGACAGCAGTCGGTCGGGCGCGGAGCGGACGGTCATGGCCGGACGTCTCCCGGGTGGGCGAGGTCGTAGGGGCGGGGGTAGACGGCGGGACGGTAGCTCACGTATCGCGGTTCCGTCGTGGGATCCGCTTGTGCGGCACGGGAGTTGAGGGCCTCGGGCGAGGCGTCCCAGCGGCCGGTGTCGAGGCGGCGTTCCAGGGTGCGCAGGGCGCCGATCGTCTCACCCGTGGTGAAGGTGCAGTGGCCGGGGCTGTCGACGTAGGCCTGGCTGAGCAGCCTGCCGGAGTGCGCCGCCGTGGCCGCCCGCCGGTAGGCGCTCTCGGCCTGGACGGGGATCAGCGCGTCGCCGGTCGTGTGGATGTTCAGCTGGGGGTCGGACAGGCGGCCCGACAGTGCGCTGGTCCGCCGCATCCACCGTACGGCCTTGGCGTCGGCGGATATCCGGGGTGCGCGGTTGAGGGTCCCGAGGTCGGCGCGCAGGGCGAGGCCGGCCTCCTTGTAGAGCTCCTTCACCTCTTTGAACAGCGGGGACCGGGCGAGCATCGCCGTGTAGTCGACGCCTGTGTTCCAGGACATGTTGCCGCCCGCCCGGCTCTCGGCCTCCTGCCGCCAGCTGAAGGCGGGCAGGCTCAGGAGGCCGGAAACCGCCGCGTACTGGTTGGACTGCTGGGCGTTCCAGTCGGTGGGGGCGGGCTCGGTCTGGGAGGGGTCGTTGTAGCCGGGGATGTTGTGCAGGGCGGCGGCCAGCGCGATACGGGCCCGGCCCTCCGGCGTCCGCTGGGCCTCGGTGACCTTCGCGGAGAGCGCGTTCGCGGCGCCGACGGCCGCCGACTGGTCGGCGAACCCGGCGAGTTGGATGTCGGCGTCCGGCGCGAGCAGCGTCTTGAGCGCGAACACCGGGTCCAGGGTGCTGTTCCAGTTCGCGACACCGCCCTGCACCAGACCGCACATCGACAGCGAGCCGTCGAACCGGTCGGCGTGCCGCTCGGCGAGGGCCGTCGTGACGAAACCGCCGTACGAGGTGCCCCAGGCGATGGTCTCGCGGGCCTTGCCGAACTTCTCCGTGAACAGGTCCAGCGTGGCCAGTTGGTCCGGCACGGCGTCCGTGATCGCCCAGCCGTTCGTCGCGTACGAGGAGCCGATGAGCGCGTAGCCCTCGTCGAGGAGCTCGGTGAGGGTGGCCGGACTGGGCGCGTTCTGGGCCGAGACGGGGGCGGTGGCGGGGCGGTAGCCGTGGCTGTAGAGCAGCACGGTGCCGTTCCAGGCGGCGGGGACGTCCATCAAGTACTGCGCGCCCGAGGCGAGTCGGCCCTCCAGGTGGGTGTCCGTGGGGGCGGCCTGGGCGGGGACGGCGACGGCTGTGCACAGGGTCGCGGTCAGTACGGCGAGAGCGGTGGGGGTTCTCAACACGGGTCCCTTCCGATGCGGGGGCGGGAGTGCGGGACGCGAGTGAAGTTAGGCAATCCCTGTATCACCGTCAATCACTTGCACAACATCAGTTGAGTCCGTCCTCCGCGATCCGCAGCAGCAGTCCGTGCAGGACCTCCCGCTCGGCGGCGTCCAGCGGGTCCAGGAGCTCGTTCGTCACCCGCCGGCCCGCCTCGTCGGTGTCGCGCAGGAACGCGCGGCCGTCCTCGGTCAGGACGACGATCCGGCTGCGGCGGTCGTCGGGGGAGGGGCGCCGCTCGGCGAGGCCCAGCTTCTCCAGGTCGTCGACCAGACCGACGATCGCGCTCGGGTCGTAGCCGAGCCGATGGCTCAGCTCGCGCTGGAGCGCTCCGTCGGAACCGGCGAGGAAGCGCATCAGCGCGTAGTGGCGCAGCCGCAGTCCCGACTCCTGGAGGAACGCGTTGAACAACTGACCCGAGCGCAGCCCCAGGCGGTACAGCAGATAGCCCGCGTCGGCATGCAGCCCGCGCATCCACGGCTCGTCCGCGTCGATCAGGTTCGGGTTGGTGACGTGCTGGCGTGTGATGGCGGGCTCCCTGGGTCGGTCTGTCGTGCAGATTCCAGCATGACGCACCCGTAGGTCATCAACAACTATTGACGTCAACAATTATTGCTCTTAGCTTCGATCTCGGCAGCGGAGCCGCACGGCGGCCTCCGCACCACCCGCATCAGCTCGTGAAGGGACCTCCCCCGTGCCCAGCATCGATCTCTCCGGCAAGGTCGCCGTCGTCACCGGCAGCGGCCGGGGCCTCGGCCTCGCCTATGCGCACGCTCTGGCCGCCCACGGCGCGTCCGTGGTCGTCAACGACGTCGACGAGGCGGTGGCCGAGGCAGCCGTGAAGTCCCTCACCGAGGCCGGCGGCAATGCCGTCGCCGAGGTCGTCCCCGTCGGCACCACCGAGGCCGCCGAGCGGCTCGTGAACAGGGCCGTAGAGGAGTTCGGACGGATCGACATCCTGGTCACCAACGCGGGCATCCTGCGCGACAAGGTGCTCTGGAAGATGACCGACGACGACTTCGACGCGGTGATCACCACCCACCTCAAGGGCACCTTCACCTGCGCCCGCGCCGCCGCCGTCCGGATGCGCGAGCAGGGCGAGGGCGGCTCGCTGATCCTGGTCGGCTCCCCGGCCGGGCAGCGCGGCAACTTCGGGCAGACGAACTACTCCGCCGCCAAGGCCGGCATCGCCGCCTTCGCCCGCACCTGGTCCATGGAGCTGGGCCGCGCCGGCATCACCGTCAACGCGATCGTGCCGGTCGCCGCGACCGCGATGACCGAGACGATCCCGGCCTTCGCCCCCTACATCGACGCCATGAAGCAGGGCGAGCCGCTCCCGGACTTCCTCCGCAAGGGCGAGGGCTTCGGCACCCCCCAGGACTGCGCGGCCCTCGTCCCCTTCCTCGCCTCCGAGGCCGCCCGGGGCATCACCGGCCAGGCCATCGGCATCGGCGGCGACAAGGTGGCACTCTGGTCGCATCCGCAGGAGATCAGGACGGCCTACGCCGACGGCGGCTGGACCCCCGACACCCTGGCCGACGCCTTCCCGACGTCGGTCGGCGCCGAACTCCAGACCGTCGGCATCCCGGCGCCGAAGCTTCCGGAGGCGTGATGACCCCCTCGACGAACACCGCTCCCTCGATGAACGTCGACGACCTGGTCGCCATCGACGTCCACACCCACGCCGAGGTCTCCTCCCAGGGGCACTCCTCCCTGGACGACGACCTCCACGACGCCTCCTCCGCCTACTTCAAGGTCGAGGGCAAGCGGAAGCCGACGCTCGAGGAGACGGCCGCCTACTACCGCGAGCGGAAGATGGCCGCCGTGATCTTCACGGTGGACGCGGAGTCGGCGACCGGCACCCCGCCGGTCCCCAACGAGGAGGTCGCCGAGGCGGCCGCCGCCAGCTCCGACGTGCTGATCCCCTTCGCCTCCATCGACCCCTTCCGGGGCAGGGCCGGGGTCAAGCAGGCCCGCCGGCTGGTCGAGGAGTACGGGGTGAAGGGCTTCAAGTTCCACCCCAGCATCCAGGGCTTCTTCCCCAACGACCGCTCGGTGGCGTACGACCTGTACGAGGTCATCGAGGAGACGGGCACGATCGCCCTCTTCCACACCGGGCAGACGGGCATCGGCGCCGGAGTCCCGGGCGGCGGCGGGATCAGGCTCAAGTACTCCAACCCCCTCCACGTCGACGACGTGGCGGCCGACTTCCCGCATCTGAAGATCATCCTGGCGCACCCGTCCTTCCCCTGGCAGGACGAGGCCCTCGCCGTCGCCACCCACAAGCCGGGCGTCCACATCGACCTGTCCGGCTGGTCGCCGAAGTACTTCCCTCCGCAGCTGGTGCAGTACGCGAACACCCTGCTCAAGGACAAGGTCCTCTTCGGCTCCGACTTCCCCGTCCTCACCCCCGACCGCTGGCTCGCGGACTTCGAGAAGCTGTCGATCAAGGACGAGGTCAAGCCGAAGATCCTCAAGGAGAACGCCGCCCGTCTGCTCGGGCTGACGAAGCCGTAAGGGGCCCCGCATGCGCAACGAGGGACTGGGGTCATGGCCCGCACGCCGGGCCCGCAAGACCCCGCACCGCACGGCGCTGGTCCACGGCGAACAGTCGACCGACTACCGCACATTGCATACACGTACCACGCGTCTGGCCCACGCCCTGCGCGCCAGGGGCGTCCGCCGCGGCGACCGGATCGCCTACCTCGGCCCGAACCACCCCTCCTACCTGGAGACCCTGTTCGCGGCAGGCACCCTCGGCGCGGTCTTCGTCCCGCTCAACACCCGCCTCGCGGGCCCCGAGATCGCCTACCAGCTCGCCGACTCCGGAGCCAAGGCCCTCGTCTACGGGCCGTCGCACGCCGGGCTGGTCGCCGGACTCCCGGGCAGCACCGACGTACGCGTGTACGTCGAGGTCGGCGCCGAGTACGAACAAGCGCTGGCGTCGGCCTCCGAGGAGCCCGTCGACGAGCCGGTCGCCCCGGACGACACCTGCATCATCATGTACACCTCGGGGACGACCGGCCGCCCCAAGGGCGCCATGCTCACCCACGGGAACCTGACCTGGAACGCGATCAACGTCCTCGTCGACACCGACCTGATCGCCGACGAACGCGCCCTGGTCTCCGCCCCGTTGTTCCACACGGCCGGGCTGAACATGCTGACGCTGCCGGTCCTGCTCAAGGGCGGCACCTGCGTCCTGGTCGAGGCCTTCGACCCGGCGGCCACCTTCGACCTCATCGAACGGCACCGGATCACCTTCATGTTCGGGGTGCCGACGATGTTCGAGCAGGTGGCCCGGCATCCGCGCTGGGCCGACGCCGACCTCTCCTCCCTGCGGATCCTGACCTGCGGCGGCTCCCCGGTGTCCACACCGCTGATCGCCGCGTACCAGGAGCGGGGTCTCACCTTCCTCCAGGGCTACGGCATGACGGAGGCGAGCCCCGGCACGCTGTTCCTGGACGCGGAGCACGCGCTCAGCAAGGCAGGCTCGGCGGGCGTACCGCACTTCTTCAGCGACGTACGGGTGGTGCGGCCCGACCTCACCCCCGCCGACGTCGGCGAGACCGGCGAGGTCCACGTCCGCGGGCCGCATGTCATGCCCGGCTACTGGGGGCTGCCCGAGGAGACGGCCGCCGCCTTCGCGGACGGCTGGTTCCGCAGCGGGGACGCCGCCCGGGTCGACGAGGACGGTTACGTGCATATCGTCGACCGCATCAAGGACATGATCATCTCCGGCGGTGAGAACGTCTACCCCGCCGAGATCGAGGACCTGCTCCTCGCCCACCCCGACATCGTCGAGTGCGCGGTCATCGGCGTGCCGGACGACAAGTGGGGCGAGGTGCCGCGCGCGGTCGTCGTGCCCCGCGAGGGCGCCTCGCTCGACGCCGACGAGGTGCTGGCCGCCCTGTCCGGTCGCCTCGCCAAGTACAAGATCCCGAAGTCGGTGGTCATCGCGGACGAACTGCCGCGCACCGCCTCCGGGAAGCTCCTCAAGTCCCGTGTCCGTACCCGGTACGGCAACAGTGAAGGAACCTCATGAGCATCACCGTGAACGGCATCGACGAACTCAAGAAGCTGGCGGGCAGCGACCTCGGCACCAGTGAGTGGATCGAGGTCACCCAGGAGCGCATCAACACGTTCGCCGACGCCACGGGTGACCACCAGTGGATCCACGTCGACCCCGAGAAGGCCGCCGAGGGACCCTTCGGCGCCCCCATCGCGCACGGCTATCTGACCCTCTCCCTCTTCATCCCGCTCTTCACCGAACTGCTGGACGTCCAGGGCGTCACGACGAAGGTCAACTACGGCCTGAACAAGGTCCGCTTCCCCTCGCCGGTGAAGGTCGGCTCGCGCATCCGGCTGGTCGGCAGGCTGGCCGAGGTCGAGGACGTGGCGGGCGGGGTGCAGATCACCGTCGACGGCACGATCGAGATCGAGGGCGGCGCCAAGCCGGCGGCCGTGCTGCAGAGCCTGTCCCGCTTCTACGCCTGATCAGGGCGTACGGGCACCAGGTCGAGGAGACGTTCCGAGGCGTCCCGGGCCGGCGGGGTGAACCGCTCGTGCACCGCGCGGAACGTCTTCTCCGCCTGCTCGGCCGGCCAGTCGTCCGGCAGGTGCTTGACCGGCAGTCGCGGATCGCGGCGGATGACCCGCAGCCACTCCGCCTGGAGCAGCAGCCGCTGGGCCAGGGCCTCGTCGGCTTCCGGCGCCCGGGTCTCCCAGGGCTGCCAGCGTCGTACGAACTGCCCGTAGCGCTCGGCCAGTTCGGCCAGCTCCCAGGTCTCCTCGATCATCGCGCCGATGTCCATGCCGGTGTCGGCGTGCGCGCGGAAGACCTTCACATGGGCGGACAGGCCCAGGTCGGCGACGAGTTCCGCGACGTCGACCTCGCCGGGCGCGATCCACAGACCGCTGAAGAGGGGGCCGAAGCCGCTCCAGGTGAGCTTGGAGCGCAGGTCGTGACGCTGCCGCTGCCAGGACTCGGGGAGCGAGAAGCCGAGCAGCGTCCAGGTGCCGTCCCACTGCCGGTTGACGGCGCCGGTCTGCCAGATCCGCCGCTCACCGTCGCGCAGGACGGCCTCCGAGTGCTCGGTCAGTCCGAAGTACATCCGGCGGCCCTCGCGCTGGCGGCGCAGCAGGCCGCGGTTCACCATCCGCGTCAGCGTCGAGCGCGTCGCCTGCTCGCCGATCCCGGCGCGGGCGAACACGTCGATGACGCTGCCCGAGTACACGCACACGTCACGCCCGAGCACCTGGTCGCCCAGGAACGTGAGCATGAGGGACTGGGGCCGCAGCGACTCTTCCGTGGTCACGCGGCCACCGTACCTCGCCCCGATCAGCCTGTGAGCTGCCGGTACGAGTACACCGCCGTGCTCACCGCGCACACGCCCGGCGCAATCACCTCCGCGCGGAGCGTGCAGCTGTGCGCGTCGTAGTCGACGCCCTCGGCCTCGAAGGCGCCCGTGCACACGCTGCGCTGCGGGAGCGCGAACAGGCTCTTCACCGTGCCCGTGACCGGCTGCCCGTCGAGCTTACGGGGCAGGTCGACCTGGAGCAGTGGACGGAGCTCGGGTAACAGCGTCCCCGTGGCGTCGTTCGAGGCGCACACCAGCCGTGTGTCCGTCACGAAGTCACAGCCCTGGATGTCGCGCACCGGCTTGTCCAGGGTGATCTGCCAGGCCTCGTCCAGCGCACCGCCGGTGGGCGGGGTGGCCGGGTTGAGCAGGGAGCGGGGAAGACCTGGAGTCTGTTCTACCCGCGCGCGATGTCCGGGTCGCCGACGTGGTTCCAGCCCTTGATCCGCAGGGCCGGCGGGATGGAGGCGAGCCCGCGGTACAGCAGGGTGCCGTCCGCGCGGTTCACCGGTCGCCGCCGCCGTGCCCGCCGCGCCGAGCACGAGGGATCCCCATAAGCAGCCCAGGGTGAGGAAACGACGCTTCTTCAGGCACCTGCCACGTCGACGAACACGGGGTTGGAATAGAACCACGTATCCGCCCACGGGTCACCGTTCCCGGGCTCGTGCGGGATCGGCCCGTTCGGGTCGACCGAGGCGCCGAGGTACCCCGCACCATGGCGGTTGCCGTCGCTGCCGCGCAGCCGGACGTAGAAGGACTCGTCCCCGGCGGTCAGCGGGATGCGCAGGGTGTACGTCCCCTTGCGGCCGCTGACGTCCACAGCGCGTACCACCTTGGTGTCCGGCGCCTGCCAGCTGTCCCGGTCGGTGACCGCGCCGCGCACCGTGCCCCGGATCACGTCCACGTGCGCCAACTCGGGCAGGATTCCCTGCGGGTTGGGCCGGGACGCGGTCGTGACGGTGACGTACAGGCTGATCCGCTCGCCCTTGCGGACCCGCAACCGTCCGCCCAGCGTGACGCCCCGCCCGGTGTCGCAGTCCCGCTTGACCCGTACGTCGAGCCCGTCGAGCAGATGCCCGTGGTCCAGCCAGACGCGGCCCGCGCGCAGGCCCGCCATGACGGCGCGGTAGCCGTAGCGGGTGACGCCCACGTGGGTGCGGCTGAACTGGCCGGGCCAGAAGTCGCTGCCGGGCTGTGGGGTGTCGGTGTTCACCGGGTCGGGGAGTTTGCCGGTGCTGTCGAAGTTCTGGCCCGCCGGCCAGTCGCCGTTCTTCCAGGTGTCGAAGACGGTCCGGTGGTTGTCGGAGTTGGTGGTGATCGAGAACAGCCTGCCCTCGGCCAGCAGCGCGTCCCACAGCCCGCCGACGGTCGCCGTCGCCCAGTCGAAGCCGCCGTAGGTGAGGTAGGCGTCCGCCGGATAACCGGACCAGGACTGGGCGGTCGGCTTGTTCTCGTACTCGCCGCGGATCGAGGTCGCGCCGCGCCAGCCGGGGATGGCCGCGCCCTGGGCGCCCGGCGCGCCCTCCATGCCGATCATGATCTCGGGGGCCGCGTCCCGCCAGTTGCGCATCTCGTGCGGGGAGTCGATGCCGAGCCGCAGCGGGTGGTTGGCGAGGACGAGGACGTCGTCGACATAACCCGAACGGCGCTGCTCGGCCAGCCACTTGATCGCCTTGACGGCGTGCGCCTCGTTGCGGGCGGTGTCGGTCGCGCCGGCGGAGCCCTCGGTGTAGTTGAGCAGCTTGCCGTCGTAGGCGAGCTCGAACTGCGTGAGCAGGTCCACCTCGTGGGGGCCGGGCGCCGCGAACACCGTGCAGTGCTCGGCCGCCGGGATGTACCACTCGAGACCCTGGAAGATCAGCTGACGCGGGTTCTCCGCACGGGCCTGGAGGATCTCCGCGTGTTCCAGCTTCGCGCCGTAGTGGGCGTGTCCGAAGTTGGAGTGCTCGTTGAAGACCATCCAGTCCAGGCCGTACTTGGCGGCCGCCTTGGCCTGCTGGGAGAAGGTGTACTTGGCGTCGTGGCTGTAGACGGAGTGGACGTGGTGGTCGCCCACCAGGTACGCCAGCCTCGGGTCGTCGCCGCCGTAGCGCTGCGGGGAGGCGGCGGCGGGCACGGCGGCGGAGCCGAGGGTGAACGCGGCGCCGAACAGGCCCGCGCGGCGCAGGAGTCCGCGCCTGGACAGCCCTTGCGGATCGAGTGCGGCGGGCGAGACGGAGGGGTCGGCCCAGTCGGGCAGTTGCTGCTCGGTCATGGTGATCCTCGAGAAGGGGTTCAGTGCGTCATGAAGGAGGTGACGGGCAGGGCCCGTTCGACGACGCGGACGTCACCGAGGCGTCCGTGCAGGATCTGGTCGATCTTCCCGCCGTACTCGTAGCCGCCCAGCAGCCAGGGGAGTCCGACCGAGGCGATGCCGGTCGAGGTGGCCTTCGGGTTGCGGACCACGGGGCAGCCCTCGACGTAGAGCGTGGTGTGCCTGCCGTCGTTGACGACCGCGAGGTGCCACCAGGTCTCCAGCGGGGTCTCCTGGCCCCAGTTGGTGGCGATTCCCTCCTGGTTGAGCGGACGCATCGCCCACTGCGGCTCGCGGTCGTTGGACAGCGACAGCGTGGCCAGCGGCTCGTCGGGATCGTCGCCCGTCTTGCCGGCGGCGCCGCCCGTGCCGGTGCGGCTGACGATGCCGGACCAGGCGTGATGGGAGGGGTCCCAGTCGGCGGGGAGCCGGTAGAAGGCCTCGATGGTGTAACCGGCCTTGAACGTCGCCGAGTTGATCGGGGCGCCGTCGACCGTGCGCAGATACGCGCCCTTCAGCGGGGACTTGTAGCCCTGGAACTCCAGGCTGCCGTGCCCGGGTTGATCGGGGTGGTGGTCGGCGGACCAGCCCAGCGCGCCGCCCCCGACGGTGACCAGGGAGAGGTCGTTGCCGCGGCCGGACAGGTCACGGACGGTGTCCTTCGCCGCCGACTCGAAGCGCCAGTAGGCGACCGTGCCCGGTATCAGCAGCCGCGACACGGGATGCTCCGCCCGCGCGGGCACCGGAGCGAAGTCGGAGAACCGCTCGGCGAAGTCGACCTCGACCGTGAAGCGGTCGGCGTCACCGCTGAGTTCGATCTCCTGCCGCTCCAGCTCGTTGAGACCCTTGCCCGCCCGGCCCAGGATCCACGGGGAGACCGTCTCGACGTCGATGACGTTCCGGTCGAGGTCGAAACGGTAGAGGCGGATCATCGCCGCGCCGCCGAAGTAGGGGTTCTGGTAGTTCGTCAGATGGAGGTGGACGTCATGTCCCGCCGCGTTCTTGCGGGTTGCGCGGCAGGCGGGCCAGTAGTGGCCGTTGAGGGTGAGGAAGATCTGGTCGTGGTCCTCGATCAGCCGGTCCCACAGCTGCTGGCCGTAGGCCGACAGGGTGTCGTCCTCGACGACCAGTTCGTGGGTGGTGAGGATGACGGGTGTCCTCGGGTGCCGGGCGAGGACGTCCTTCGCCCACGCGTACCCCTTCGCCGACAGCCGCCAGTCCAGCGCCAGGACCATCCACTCGCGGCCCGCGGCCGTGAACAGGTGGAAGGTGTTGTAGCCGTCGGAAGAGGCGCCGCCGTAGGTCGGCCTGCCCCGGAACCGGTCCGGTCCGAAGGCGTCCAGATACGGCGTCGAGCCGCGCTGGTCGTCCGTCGACGACTTCACGTCGTGATTGCCGGCCAGGACGCTGTAGCCGACACCGCGCCGGTCCAGGAGCCTGAACGCCTCGCTGATCGCGGTGACTTCGGCCGCCGCACCGTTCTGTGTGAGGTCGCCCAGGTGGGACAGGAAGACGAGGTTCTCGTCCTTGCCGTGCTCCAGGAGATAGCGCAGGGACGCCTCGACCGGCGCCTTGTCGATGCTCGGCCCGTCGAAGAGGTACTGCGTGTCGGGCATCACCGCGAGGGTGAAGCGGCGGCTGTCGGTGTCGGGCCGCCAACGGCTCTGCGCGGCGGCCTCGGCCACGCCGGGCAGCGCGACGCCGGCCGTGGCGGCGGCACCGAGCAGTGCGGTCGCGCGGAGGAAACTGCGGCGTCCGGCGCCCGCCTGGGCATGCTCGGACCCGTGCTCATGCGAAGTGCACACGTGTGCTCCGTAAAAGGGGTGACATCCGGTGGAGTTCAGAGGGTGCGCAGGGTCCAGCTCCAGCGGTGGACACCCGGTGCGACCAGGTAGGAGGGGAAGGTGTCGGGGCCGCACGAAGCCGTGCCGAGACCCCGGTGGGCCGCGTCGAGGTGCACCACGCACCCGGCACGCGGCTCCAGTTGGTCGTGATGGGTGACGGAGGTGAGGTCCTCGGCCCGGTAGCGGGTCACGGAGACCTGGCGCGGCTCGTCGAGCGCGACCGTCAGCCCGGTCGCGTCGGGCGCCGAGAGCGTGAAGCGCCGTACGCCGTGGCGGCCGCCGCTCTCCTGCGGCCGCAGATAGGGGGTGAACAACTCGTCGACCGGCACGGAGTGATGGCCGACCGGCGCGCCCGCGCTCCGGTCGGGATACGACTCCCAGGGCCCCTGCCCGAACCACTCCAGCAGGTCCAGGCCCGCCACCGTCTCGAACACCGACCCGACCCGCGCCACGTCGTCGAACTCGGCCGGCAGCTCGGCCTCCTCGTCGATCCGGACGCCGCCCTCGACCGGCGTGAGCTCCTGCCGGTGCCGCACGACGCCGAGGGTGCCGGCGTACTCCGCGAGGACGGTCACCCGGCCGTCGTCCTCCCGCACCGACACCGTCTTGCGGACGAGCGAGTCGAGCCCCCAGGTCCGCCAGCGCAGCGCCGTGCCGCCCAGCTCGTCGTTGTCGGTGGGCGCCCGCCACAGGGACAGGGTGGGGGCGGCGGTGAGCAGGGGATGGACCAGCAGCCCGTCGGCGTCGACCTCGACGGAACGGTTCTCCGGGGAAGCGGGGACCGGGGCCGCCTCGCGCAGCCGTACCTGCGGCAGACACACCACCGTGCCCCGCGGCGCCCATGCCTCGTCCCGCGCGGTCGTCACCCTGAGCGTCAGCCAGGCCTCGCCGCCCTCACGCGGCATCTCGAAGGGCAGCGGCACGACCGCCGTCTCCCCGGGCCGCAGATCCGGCAGCGCGGCGGGCGCGGTCAGCGTGTCACCGTCGGCGAGCGACAGCTCCCACTCACCGGCCAGCCAGTCCAGGCCCCGGAAGTGCTGATGGTTGCCGAGGACGATGCCCTCGTGCCGGAAGCACTCGATACGCACCGGCGCCGCGATCTCCCGGTGCTCGTACATCGCGGGCTTGGGAGTGCGGTCGGGGAAGACGACGCCGTCGGCGATGAAGGCGCCGTCGTGGATCGTCTCGCCGAAGTCGCCGCCGTACGCCCAGCGATGGCCGGGCGCGGCGACACCGTTGTCATAGAGCCCGGCGCCCCCACGCCCGACCGGTCTGCCGTCGTTCACACGTTGGAGAATGCCGTGGTCCCAGAACTCCCAGATGAACCCGCCCTGAAGACCTGGCGTTGACTCGATGGCCGCCCAATGGTCCGCGAGCGTGCCGTTGCTGTTGCCCATGGCGTGCGAGTACTCGCACTGGATGAGTGGCCTGGTCTGTTCGCCGGACAGCGCGTGGGCGACGCAGTCCTCCAGCGGCGCGTACATGGGGCAGGCGATGTCGGAGGCGTCGTCGGTGGCGGCCCAGTCGAGCTTGGCCGCGCCCTCGTACTGGATCGGCCGTGTCGGATCGTGCCGGCGCACCCAGCCCGCCGCGGCGTCGTGGTTGGCGCCGTAGTCGGACTCGTTGCCCAGTGACCAGATGATCACCGACGGATGGTTCTTGTCGCGGAGCACCATCCGCGAGACCCGGTCGACGAAGGCGTTCAGATAGCGCGGGTCGTCGGCGATCTCGTGGGCGTGGTCGTGGGACTCGATGTCCGCCTCGTCGACGACGTAGAAACCGAGTTCGTCGGCGAGGTCGTACAGCCCGGGGTCGTTCGGGTAGTGGGCGGTGCGGATCGCGTTGAAGCCGAACCGCTTCAGCAGCACGAGATCCGCGCGCATGTCGTCGTACGACACCGTCCGGCCCGTCAGCGGATGGAAGTCGTGCCGGTTCACGCCGCGGATGAACACCCGCTCACCGTTGACGAGGAGGTTCCGGCCGACGATCTCGACGTCGCGGAAGCCGACGCGGTGGTACGAGGTGTCGGCGACCGTCGCGTCGGCGCGGTGCAGGCGGACGGTCAGGCCGTACAGCTCGGGCGTCTCGGCGTTCCAGGTGCGCACGTCGGCGACGGTGGTGTGCAGCCGTACCTCGCCGAGGAAGCCGGAGACCCGCTCGTCCTCGACGTTGGCGCGGTCGAACTCCGCGTCCTGGGTGAGGAGCCGCCCGTCGAGCTCGCCGGTGACGTACCAGCCGTCGGGCAGCGCGCCGGCCGCGTCCCGCACCCGGCAGTCGACCCGCAGCTCACCGCTGTACGCGGCCCGTACGGTCACGTCCGCGAGATGGAGGGGATCGGTCGCGTACAGCAGCACCGAGCGGGTGATCCCGCCGTGCCACCACTGGTCCTGGTCCTCGATGTGCGAGGCGTCGGACCACTTGACGACGGTCAGGCGCACGGTGGCGCGCTCCCCGGGCCGGACGAAGGGCGTGAGGTCGAACTCGGCGGCGAGGTGGGAGTCCTTGGAAAGTCCGACCGGCCGCCCGTCCACCTGCACGAGCAGCACGCTCTCGGCGGCACCGACCTGGAGCACGATCCGGCGGCCGGTCCACTCGGCGGGGACGTCGACCGTGCGCTCGTACACACCCGTCGGGTTTCTGTATACAGGCGACAGGGGTGGGACCTCGGCATACGGCATACGGATGTTCGTGTACTGGGGAAGGTCGTCGGTGTCCTGCATGGTCCAGACACCCGGTACGTACGCCGTCGACCACGGACCGCCGACCGGCGCGTCCGGAGCCGGCAGCAACCGGAAATTCCAGTCGCCGTCCAGGGGGAGTGCTCCGGAGCGCCGGTCGACGGCGTTCATGGGCAGCCGCCCCCAGGAGGTCACCTCGGGTGCCTCCCAGGGACGCAGGGCGAGCAGGGGATCGCTCGTCATCCGCGCACGGCTCCCTTCGCGAGGTCGCCGATGATCTGCTTGGCACCGACCGCGAACACGATCAGCAGCGGGACGAGGGCGAGCAGGGCGCCGGTCATCACGATGCCGTAGTCGGTGGTGCCGTGGGTGCCGTTGAGCTGGGACAGCGCGACCTGGAGGGTCACGTTGTCCGGGTTGGTGAGGGCGATCAGGGGCCAGGCGAAGTCGTTCCACTGCCCCATGAAGGTGAAGATGCCGAGGAAGGCGAGGCCGGGGCGGACCACCGGGAGCGCCACGTGCCAGTACTGGCGCAGGAAGTTGGCGCCGTCGAGCCTGGAGGCGTCGAGCAGTTCGTCGTGGATGGCGGTCTTCATGTACTGGCGCATCCAGAAGATGCCGAAGGCGTTGGCCGCGGCCGGCACGATCAGCGAGGTCATCGAGCCGATCCAGCCGATCTTCGCCATGAGGACGAACTGCGGGATGACCGACAGCTGCGCCGGCACCATGAAGATGACCATGAGCAGTCCGAACAGCGGCCCCTTGCCGGGGAACGCGAACTTGGCGAAGACGAACGCGGCGAGGGAGTCGAAGAGCAGGACCAGGAAGGTCACCGACGCCGCGACCAGCAGTGAGTTCCACATCGACCCGAAGAAGTCGATGGCGTCGAAGAGGTTGCGGACGTTCTGAAGGAAGTGCGTGCCCGGCAGCAGCTTCGGCGGGTACGAGAAGATCTCCGTCGAGCTGTGCGTCGACATGATCACGGCCCAGTAGAACGGGAAGGCCGAGATCAGCGTGCCGAGGATCAGCGGGAGGTGCAGCGCGATCCCTCTGCGGCGGGACCCCTTGATGGATGCCATGATGCGGGCCCTTCCTAGTCGCCGCGGCGCTGCACGAGGCGCCAGTTGATGATCGAGAAGAGGACGACGACGAGGAAGATGCCCCACGCCACGGCGGCGCCGTACCCGAAGTCGTTGTTGTCGAAGGTCTGCTGGAAGAAGTAGAGGACCATCGTCTGGCCCGAGTGGCCCGGACCGCCCGCGAACGTCGAGTCGTTGGACGAGGTCTGGAGCAGAACCTGTGGTTCGGAGAAGCTCTGCAGACCGGTGACGGTCGAGACGACGAGCACGAAGAGCAGCGTGGGCCGCAGCAGCGGCAGCGTGATCCGGAAGAAGGTCTGGACGGGCCCGGCGCCGTCCATGCGGGCCGCCTCGTACAGGTCGCTCGGGACGGTCTGGAGGCCGGCGAGGAAGATGATGGCGTTGTAGCCGGTCCACTGCCAGGTCATCAGCGCCGCGATGGTGACCTTGATGCCCCAGGGCGTGTTCAGCCAGGCGACCTGGTCGATCCCGACCGCGTGCAGGACCGCGTTCACCATGCCGGCGTTGGTGGAGAAGATCGAGCCGAAGACGATCGCGATGGCGACGACCGAGGTGACGTTCGGCAGGAAGTACGCGACGCGGTACAGGCTCTTGAACCGGACCGCCGAGTTGAGCATCACGGCCGTGATCATCGCCATGAGGATCATGGGGAAGGTGGCCATCGCCCAGATGATGATCGTGTTGCCGATCGAGTTCCAGAAGTCGCTGTCGCTCAGCAGGTACCGGTACTGCGAGAGCCCGGCCCACTCCATCGAGCCGAGGCCGTCCCAGCGGTGGAAGGACAGATAGAGCGAGAAGCCGACCGGGAACAGGCCGAAGCCCAGGAAGATCAGATAGAAGGGCGAGATCGCGGCGTAGAGGTGCCAGTACTTGCGGAAGCCCTTCTTCGGTCCGACCGCGGAGGGCTGGACCACGGCGGGCGGGGTCTGCTCGAGGACGGCCATCAGTAGCTCACCCCCAGGTGCTTCGCGATGCGACGGCACTTGCTCATGGCGTCACTCCAGGCTTTCTCGGGGTTCTTGCCGAGGACGCCGACGTTCTTGATCTCGTCCTTGATGGGCTGCCCGAGCGCGATGTCGTACGGGCTGTTGTAGGCGACGACGATCTTCTGCGCGGCGGGTCCGAAGACGTCGGTCGTGACCTGGCCGCCGAAGAAGTCGTCCGGCTCCTGCATCTGCTTGAGGTCGTAGGAGGCGGGCGTGGAGGGGAAGAGGCCCGCGTCGACGTAACCCTGCGCCTGGTTGGGCGAGTTGAGCATCCAGGTGATGATCCGGAAGGCCTGCTCGGGCTCGCGGCACGCCTTCGTGATCGACAGGAACGAGCCGCCGTTGTTGGCGGGCCGCACCGGCATGTCGGCCACCCTCCACCTGCCCTTCGTCTTCGGCACGCCGTTCTTGATGTCGAAGCTGGCCCAGGAGGCGCCGAGTTGGCTCGGCAGCTTGCCGTCCTGGATGGCCGACAACTGGTCCGGGGTACCGCTGACCAGGTCCGAGACGATCCCGCGCCGCTTGGCCTCGACGGCCAGCGCCCAGGCGTCGCGCACATGCTGCTGGTCACCGATGAAGTGGCGGTCCTTGTCCACGTACCGCTTCGCGCCCTGCTGCACGATGTTCTCGAAGACGGCGTTGACGTCGGTGAGCAGCTTGGCGTCGGGGACGCGCTTGCCGAGCCGCACACCCGCGTCGAAGAACTTCTCCCAGGTGTTCAGTTCGCTCGACACGTCGGCGGGTTCGTACGGCAGTCCGGCTTTGCGGAAGACCTCGTACTGGTAGTAGTGCGCGACCGGCCCGCAGTCGATCGGGAAGCCGACCATCGTGCCGTCGTCGGCGACGCCCTGGTCCCACTTCCAGGGCAGGTACTGGTCCTTGTACTTCTCCGCGCCCAGCGTCCGCAGATCGATGAACTGGTCCGCGTTCGGCAGATAGGCGGCCATGTCCTCGCCCTTGAGCCCCGCGATGTCGGGGATATGGGCCTTGCCGGTGATCGTGGTGATGAGCTTGGAGCGGTACTGGCCGCCGATCTGGATGGCCTGGAGGTCGACCGAACTGTCGTAGCGGGCCTTGGCGTTCTTGACGACGGTGTCGCTCAGGCCGCCGCTCCAGTACCACAGGACCATGTTCCGGCCGGTCGAGCCGGTCGGAACGGCACAGCCGGACGCCAGGCCGCCGAGCGCCGTGGCGGCCGTACCGGCCAGGCCCGCGCGCAGCAGGCCTCTTCGTGAGAGCCGCACAGCTCCCACCGCCTTTCGGGGGTTTTCGGGTCTTCGCATATGTACGGGGGTCAGAACTGCCGTGCGGGGGGAGTGACAGGGGCGTACTGGACGGGAGGCCCGGGGTCGGCCGGGATCCGGTCGGACAGAAAACCGTATGCAGTCTTCAGTTCGCGGTCGGCGAGCGACCGCCACCAGCGGTCGACGCCGTACCAGCCGGGTGCGGCCAGCGCCCCGCCCGGATGCCGGACGGACAGCCCGGCCGCGAGCGCCGCGAACCGCAGTCGCTCCTCCAGCGGCCAGCCGCCGAGCGAGGCCGCGACGAAGCTCGCGCCGAACACGTCCCCGGCGCCCGTCGCGTCCAGGACATCGATGTCGAGGGCCGGGACGTCCGCGTACTCGCCGGTGGTCTGGTCCACGGCCACCGCGCCGTCCCCGCCCCGCGTGACCACGGCGACCGGCACCAGCTCGGAGAGCGTGCCGAGCGCCGCGACCGCGCTGTCGGTGCGGGTGTAGGCCATCGCCTCGGTCTCGTTGGGGAGGAAGGCGTGGCACAGCTTCAGCTGGTCCAGCAGGTCCGTGGACCACTGCCGGGTGGGGTCCCAGCCGACGTCGGCGTAGATGTGGGTGCCGTTCGCCGCGGCCCTGGCGATCCACTCGCGGGGTTCGGCCTCGAGGTGCACGAGGGCGGTGCGCGCCTCGGGCGGGTCGCCCATCAGCACGTCCTGCGAGTAGGGGGGCTCCTGGCCGTGGGTGACCAGGGCGCGGTCGTTTCCGTGAGCGAGGGAGACGGTGACGGGGGTGGGCCAGCCGTCCGCGGTGCGGGAGAGCGAGAGGTCGACGCCCTCCTGGTCGTCGAGGACGTCCCGGCAGTACTCGCCGTAGAAGTCGTCGCCGAAGACCGTCGCCAGGGAGGTCCTGAGGCCGAAGCGGGACGCGGCGACCGCCAGGTTGGCGATGCCGCCGGGGCCGCAGCCCATGCCGGCCGTCCAGATCTCCTCGCCCGGCGTCGGCGGCCCGCCCAGACCCGTGAGGACGAGGTCGTAGAAGAGCAGCCCGGTCAGCAGTACATCGGGCCGGTCGTCGTCCACGCGCACATCCTCTCGTCCGGCGCCCCATGACGGAGCTCGTCAAAACTCTTCAATTTCGATGACCGGAATCGTGCGCCGCTCCGCGACATTGGTCAATACCTGAGCAGAAGTGAGCATGGAAATGATTGGCAATGACGAGTACTGTTCACGTCGTGCTGGCAGAACGACGACATCAACTCATCCTGCGGGCCCTGCGCTCCGGTGGTCCCGCGGCCGTGACCGACCTCTCCGAGCAGCTGGGTGTGAGCCCCGCCACGATCAGGCGTGACCTGGTCAAACTCGAGGAGGACGGGCTGCTCACCCGCGTCCACGGCGGTGCCCGTGCCGAGGAGGGCGACCAGCCCTTCGACGAGGTCGCCGAGGTGCGGGTGGCCGAGAAGGACGCCATAGCCGCGCATGCGGCGGGGCTGATCGAGGACGGGCAGTCGGTGCTGCTCGACATCGGCACCACCGCCTACCGCCTGGCCCGCCAGCTGCACGGCCGCCGTCTCACCGTGATCACCAGCAACCTGGTGGTCTACGAGGAGCTCGCCGACGACGAGGGCATCGAGCTGGTCCTGCTCGGCGGCATGGTCCGCCGCGAGTACCGCTCCCTGGTCGGCTTCCTCACCGAGGACAACCTCCGCCAGCTGCACGCCGACTGGCTCTTCCTCGGCACCAGTGGAGTGCGCCCCGGTGGGCAGGTGATGGACACGACGGTCGTCGAGGTGCCGGTCAAGCGCGCCATGATCAAGGCGAGCGAGAGGATCGTGCTGCTCGCCGACGCGGCGAAGTTCCCGGGTACGGGGATGGCGAAGGTCTGCGGTCCCGAGGACCTGGACGTGGTGGTGACGAACGCGCCGGTGAACGCGGCGACGCGGGCCTCCCTGGAGGAGGCGGGTGTCGCGGTGGTCGTGGCAGGAAAGGTACAAGCGTGAAGCTGACGATTCTGGGGGGCGGCGGATTCCGCGTGCCGCTCGTGTACGGGGCGCTCCTGACGGACCGCGCCGAGGGGCGGGTCACGGAAGTCGTCCTGCACGATCTGGACGACAGCCGACTGTATGCAGTCGCCCGGGTACTGGCTGAACAGGCGTCGACCGTCGACGACGCCCCCACCGTCACCGCCACCACCGACCTCGACGAGGCGCTCCGCGGCGCCGACTTCATCTTCTCCGCGATCCGCGTCGGCGGCCTGGAGGGCCGCGCCGACGACGAGCGGGTGGCCCTCGCCGAGGGCGTCCTCGGCCAGGAGACGGTGGGTGCCGGCGGCATCGCCTACGGTCTGCGCACGGTCCCCGTCGCCGTCGACATCGCCCAGCGGGTCGCCCGGCTCGCCCCCGACGCCTGGCTCATCAACTTCACCAACCCGGCGGGTCTCGTCACCGAGGCCATGTCCCGCCACCTCGGCGACCGTGTCATCGGCATCTGCGACTCACCGGTCGGCCTCGGCCGCCGTATCGCCCGGGTGCTCGGCGCGAACCCGAACGAGGCGTGGATCGACTACGTCGGCCTCAACCACCTCGGCTGGGTCCGCGGCCTGCGGGTCGCCGGCCGCGACGAACTCCCGCGGCTGCTCGCCGACCCCGGGCTCCTCGGCTCCTTCGAGGAGGGCAAGCTCTTCGGCGTCGACTGGCTGCAGTCGCTCGGCGCGATCCCCAACGAATACCTGCACTACTACTACTTCAACCGCGAGACCGTCCGCGCCTACCAGCAGGCCGAGAAGACCCGCGGCGCCTTCCTCGCCGACCAGCAGGCCGCCTTCTACGAGGAGATGCGCCGCCCGGACGCGGCCGCCCTGACCGCCTGGGACCGCACCCGCGCCGAGCGCGAGGCCACCTACATGTCCGAGAACCGCGAGAGCGCCGGCGCCGGTGAGCGCGACGCCGACGACCTGTCCGGCGGCTACGAGAAGGTCGCCCTCGCGCTGATGCGGGCCATCGCCCGCGACGAGCGCACCACCCTGATCCTCAACGTCCGCAACCAGGGCACCCTCTCGGTGCTCGACAACGATGCCGTGATCGAGGTCCCGTGCCTCGTCGACGCCAACGGCGCCCACCCGGTCGCCGTCGCCCCGCTGCCCGACCACGCGAGCGGCCTGGTCTGCTCGGTCAAGGCGGTCGAGCGCGAGGTGCTGGCCGCCGCCGAGACCGGCTCCCGTACGACGGCGGTGAAGGCGTTCGCGCTGCACCCGCTCGTCGACTCCGTGAACGTCGCCCGCCGACTGGTCGAGGGCTACACCGAGGTCCATCCGGGCCTGGCGTACCTTAAGTGAGCACACGAGGGGAAAGCGCTTTCCCCTCGTGGTGCCCCGCCGGGCCCGCCGCCTTCCGCTTCCACCCGCTCGCTCCCTTCCTGGAGACCTCTCATGCACGACGAACGCCGCCGGATCGAGGAACGCGTAGAGCGCCTCCACAACCAGCGCATCAAGCCCGCGATCTACGCGGCCACCGTCCCCTTCGAGGTCGAGGCCTGGCAGGCACCGGGGGAGCCGGTCTCCTTCGAGGAGGCCGCGGCGGCCCGGTACGCGCCCTTCGCGATGGACACCCCGTGGGGTCCGCCCTGGGGCACCACCTGGTTCCGGATGCGGGGCGAGGTGCCCGCCGAGTTCGCCGGGAAGCGCGTCGAGGCGGTCATCGATCTCGGCTTCGTGGGCGACTGGCCGGGCAACCAGGCCGAGGCGCTGGTCCACCTGCCCGACGGCCGCCCCCTGAAGGCGGTCAACCCGCTCAACCAGTACGTGCCGATCGCCAACCCGGCGGCGGGCGGGGAGCAGATCGACTACCTGGTCGAGGCGGCGTCCAACCCCGACATCCTGGCGAACAGCTTCGCGGCTCCGACCCTGCTCGGCGATGTACTGACGGCAGGCGACCGTCCACTGTATACATTCCAGCGCGCCGACATCGCCGTCCTCGACGAGGAGGTCTGGCACCTCGACCTCGACCTCCAGGTGCTGCTCGGCGTCATGGTCCACCTCGGTGATCACGAGCCGCGCCGCCACGAGATCCTGCACGCCCTGGACCGGGCCATGGACGCCCTCGACTTGGACGACATCTCCGGCAGCGCGGCGGCGGTCCGCGAGGTGCTGGCCCCGGTCCTGGCCAAGCCCGCCCACGCCAGCGCCCACACCATCTCCGGGGTCGGTCACGCGCACATCGACTCGGCGTGGCTGTGGCCCATCCGTGAGACCAAGCGCAAGACGTCCCGGACGTTCTCCAACGTCACGTCCTTGGCCGACGAGTACGACGACTTCATCTTCGCCTGCTCGCAGGCCCAGCAGTACGAGTGGGTGCGCGACAACTACCCGCACGTGTGGGCCCGCATCCAGGAGTCCGTGAAGAAGGGCCAGTGGGCCCCGGTCGGCGGCATGTGGGTCGAGTCCGACGGCAACCTGCCCGGCGGCGAGGCCATCGCCCGCCAGCTCATCCACGGCAAGCGGTTCTTCATCGAGCACTTCGGCATCGAGACCAAGGGCGTCTGGCTGCCGGACTCCTTCGGCTACAACGCCGCCTATCCGCAGCTCGCGAAGCTCGCCGGCAACGAGTGGTTCCTCACCCAGAAGATCTCCTGGAACCAGACCAACAAGTTCCCCCACCACACCTTCTGGTGGGAGGGCATCGACGGCACCCGCATCTTCACCCACTTCCCGCCGGTCGACACCTACAACGCCCGCTTCAGCGGCGAGGAGATGGACCGCGCGGTCCGCAACTACTCCGAGAAGGGCGCCGGTTCACGCTCCCTGGCCCCCTTCGGCTGGGGCGACGGCGGCGGCGGCCCCACCCGCGAGATCATGGAACGCGCCCGGCGCCTCGCCGACCTGGAGGGCTCGCCCAAGGTCGTCGTCGAGCACCCCGACGAGTTCTTCGCCAAGGCCCGCGCCGAGTACGAGGACGCCCCCGTCTGGAACGGCGAGCTCTACCTGGAGCTGCACCGCGCCACCTACACCTCCCAGGCCCGCACCAAGCAGGGCAACCGCCGCAGCGAACACAAGCTCCGCGAGGCCGAGTTGTGGGCGACGACGGCCGCCCTGCACGCGCCGGGCTACGCCTACCCCTACGAGAAGCTCGACCGCCTGTGGAAGACGGTCCTGCTGCACCAGTTCCACGACATCCTGCCGGGCTCGTCGATCGCCTGGGTGCACCGCGAGGCGGAGGCCGAATACGCGCGGGTGGCCGTGGAGCTGGAGGAACTGACCGGTGAGGCGATCGCCGCGCTGGGCGGCGGACAGCCGCGGGTCTTCAACACCGGCCCGTTCGAGCGGCGCGAGGTGGTGCGGCGCGCGGACGGCACGACCGGCTGGGTGAAGGTTCCGGCGAACGGCAGCGCGCCCGTAGACAACGTCGTTCCCGACGATCTCGTCATCGTCGAGGACCGCGCCCTCGACAACGGCCTGGTCCGCGTCGAGCTGGCCGAGGACGGCACCCTGGCCTCCGTCTACGACCGGATCGCCCGGCGCGAAGTCCTCGCCGACAAGGGCAACCTGCTCCGCCTCCACACGGACCTGCCCAACTACTGGGACGCCTGGGACATCGACAAGCACTACAAGAACCGCTACACGGACCTCGTGGACGTCGAGTCCGTGCAGGTCGTCGAACGGGACGTGCTGGTCGGCTCGATCCGCGTCACCCGCGCCTTCGGCAAGGGCTCGAAGATCACCCAGACCATCACCCTGCGCTCCGGCAGCCCCCGCATCGACTTCGAGACCGAGATCGACTGGCACGAGGCCGAGAAGATCCTCAAGGCGGGCTTCCCGATCGACATCCGCGCCCCGCACTCCTCCGCGGAGATCCAGTTCGGTCACATCCAGCGCCCCACCCACACCAACACCAGCTGGGAGGCGGCCCGTTTCGAGGTCTCCGGCCACCGCTGGGTGCATGTCGCGGAGCCCGGCTACGGTGTCGCGGTCATCAACGACTCGACGTACGGCCACGACGTCTCCCGCACGGTCCGCGAGGACGGCGGTACGACGACCAAGGTCAGCCTCAGCCTGGTGCGCGCCCCGCGCGTCCCGGACCCGGAGGCCGACCAGGGCAAGCACCGCTTCACCTACTCCCTGCTGCCCGGCGCGAGCATCGAGGACGCGGTCGCCGAGGGATACGCCCTCAACCTGCCCCTGCGCGTGGCCGATTCGGCGGGCGAGCCGGAGCCGGTCGTCTCCGTGGACGGCGAGGGCATCACCGTCGAGGCGGTCAAGCTCGCCGACGACACCTCGGGCGATGTGGTGGTACGGCTCTACGAGTCCCGCGGCGGCCGCGCCCAGGGTGTCCTGCGCGCCGGCTTCCCGCTCGCCGGCGCCAGGGTGACCGACCTGCTGGAGCGACCCCTGACCGAGGACGAGGCCGCCGTCGACGGCTCGGTCCCCGTGACGCTGCGCCCCTTCCAGATCCTCACCCTGCGACTGAAGCGTGCCGAGGTGAACTGACCCGTGCCCATGCAACCCTGGTTCACCGACGCCAAGTTGGGGATCTTCGTCCACTGGGGCATCTACGCCGTCGACGGCGTCCAGGAGTCCTGGTCGTTCTACGACGACATCGTCCCGCACGACCGGTACATGTCCCAACTGGAGCGCTTCACCGGCGCCAAGTACGACCCTCGCGCGTGGGCCGACCTGTTCGCCCGCGCCGGCGCCCGGTACGCCGTCCTGACGACCCGTCACCACGACGGAGTCGCCCTGTGGGACACGCAGTTCGGCGACCTCAACCTCGGCAAGGACTACATCGGCCCCTACGCCGAGGCCCTGCGTGAGAAGGACCTCAAGGTCGGGTTCTACTACTCGCACTCCGACTGGAATCACCCCGACTACGCCACCACCCGCAAGCCGGGCCGCCCACCGGAGCAGGAGGACAACCGCTACTCCGAATGCGCGGCCGACGACGAGGACCTGGCGGCCTGGGAGCGGTTCATCGCCTACCGGGACGGCCAGATCCGCGAGCTGGCCTCGCGCTACCGGCCCGACCTGATGTGGTTCGACGGCGAGTGGGACCGCAGCGAGGAGCAGTGGCGTATCCCCGAACTCGCCGCGCTCATACGCTCGTACAACCCCGATGTCGTCTTCAACGCCCGCATGCTCGGCGAGGGCGACTACGCCACCCCCGAGCAGGGCGCCCCCATCGAACCACCCAGTGGCCCCTGGGAGTTGTGCCTCACGATCAACGACTCGTGGGGCTACCAGCACCAGGACCACAACCACAAATCGCTCACCCAGCTCGTCCGCTACTTCACCGAGACCATCGGCGGGGGCGGCAACCTGCTGCTCGACGTCGGCCCGATGGAGGACGGCACCATCCCGCAGCCGCAGGTGGAGCGCCTCGAAGGGCTGGGGGAGTGGATCGCGAAACACGCGGAGGCGGTGTACGGGACGGTGCGCGGGCTGCCTGCCGGGCACCACTACGGGCCCAGCACCCTCTCCGCCGACGGCCGGACGCTCTACCTCACCCTGTTCGACATCCCCCGCGCCGAGATCGGCGTGCGCGGCCTGGCCACCCCGGTCCGCAGGGTCACCGTCCTCGGCACCGGCACGGAACTCGCCCACCGTGTCGTCGGCGGACTGCACGAGGCCGTCGGCGTCCTGTGGATCGACCCGCCCGCCGAGACCGACCTCGACCCGCACGCCACGGTGCTCGCGGTCGAACTGGACGGGGATCTGGAGCTGTACCGAGGCGCGGGGCGGTTCTGACGACGCCACGGGCCGACTGCCCCCACGCCTGGCCGACTCGGCGCAGGCGTGGGGGTACCCGGTCAGCCGGCTCAGCCGGTGAAGCCGGCCGTGATCGAGGTGAACTGCCAGTTGCTCTGGCTGATGCCGGAGCAGTTGCTGACCACACCGCCGCCCGGGCACGGCCGGTCACGGTTGACCGACCAGAACGCGAGCCGCGCGAGGTGGTGGGAGTTCGCCCAGTCCCGGATCGAGGTCCAGGTGGCGGTGGAGGTGAGCTCCTGCTGGTCGGAGAGCCCGTTCATACCGGAGATGCCGATGTGGGCGTAGGCGGTCGCGTCGTCCCACCCGAAGGTGGACTTCAGCTTGGCCTTGAGCCCCTCCGTCGCGTTCACGGTGCTGCCGTACATGTCGGCGCCGCCGCCGAAGTCGAACGGCATGATCGTGAACACGTCGATGCCGGCGTTCAGCGCCTTGGCCTGCTCGATGAGCCGGTTGCCCCAGTACGTGGGACCGGTCGTCGACGTCCCGAAGGTCAGGACGGTCCGCAGCCCCGGGTTGTTCGCCTTGACGATCTTCAGGGCGTTCAGGATCCGGTCCTGCACGGTCGCGTTCTCGAATTCGTCGGTGTTCTCGATGTCGACGTCGATCGCCTTGAGCCCGTAGGCGTCGATCACCTTCTGGTAGGCGCCCGCCAGCGCTTCGGCGGTGGAGCAGTTCGGCCCGAGCTTGTTGCCGCTCCAGCCGCCGATCGACGGCACGATGTCGCCGCCCGCGGAACGGATGGAGTTGATGACGCTCTGGTCGTTACCGCCGGTCAGCGGCCTGCTGCCGTCCCAGGCCGGGTTGCAGCCGCCGGAGGACAGGATGAACGCCATCGTGTACCACTTGATCCCGGTCGAGCTCATCACCGAGGTGGCGCTCGGCGGATCGCCCCAGCCGAGGTAGAGGTAGGGCGCGGCCTGCTTGAACCCGGTACCGCCCCCGCCCGCGTCCGTCGTGACGCTCACGGCGTTGGAGGCCGCCGAGGAGTTCCCGGCCGCGTCCCGCGCCCGCACGGTGAACGTGTAGGCGGTGCTGCCGGAGAGCCCGCTGACGGTGGCACTCGTCCCGGAGACGCTGAGCACCTGGTTCGAACCGCTGTAGATGTCGTACGCCGTGACACCGACGTTGTCCGTCGACGCGTTCCACGCCAGCGACACGCTCGACGACGTCTTCCCGGTGGACCGCAGACTCGCCGGCGCGGTCGGCGCCTGCGTGTCCGAACCACCGCCCGGGCCGTCGAGGTTGATGTCATCGGCGTAGTAGGTGCCCTGCGCGTACCACCCGTGGGTGTAGACGGTGGCGCTCGTCTGCGAGGCACCGGTGGTGAAGGACACACTGAGCTGGCTGTACGCCGACGGCGACGAGGTCCATGTGGAGGAACCGCCGTCCACACCGAGGTAGACGTAACTGCCGCGCACCCAGCCGCTCAACGTGTACGCGGTGTTCGGCCGCACGGCGACGGTCTGGCTGCACTTGGCGATGTCGCTCGAACTCACCGCACCCGCAAGCGCCTTGGAGCCGGCGCGCACGGGGGAGGAGACGACCGACCCGAGGTTCCCGGTACAGGACCAGGGGCTCAGGGCCCCCGACTCGAATCCGGGATTGGTCAGAACATTGGCCGCTTGGGCCGTACCGGGAAGAGCGACCGCCCCGGCCAACGCGAGAGCCGCGGTACCCAGGAGAGCGAAGAGACGTCTGGAACGCCGTAGAAGAGGAGTGCGCACGTGATCTCCCTGAAGAAATGGGGGTGTTCGGGAGTACAGCGAAGTGCGCAACACAAGTTGGTATGGACCAATCCGCCTGTCAAGAGTGAGCGACGGAATTGGTCCATACCGGTGGGTGAAGATGCCTTTAAGGGGCGCGGGGAACTGCGCGATCAGCCATGGACGACCCGCACCCGGTACACAACCTAAAGCGGCAGGACCTGACCCGCAGCCGAGACGGAGTCGACGGCAACCGGCTCAGCCGCCGCAGGCCGCGGCAACGGCTCGGACACTTCCGCCCGCTGATGCGGAATGGCCACAGGCCGAAGCTGCCGCGGCCCCGACACCACCGTGTAGTCCTGGCCCAGGAACGGCGGAGTCATCTCCCCCGGGTCCTCGCCCAGCGCCAACTGCACAGCGGCCCAAGGCGCGTTGACCCCGCACAGCGACAGCTGGTGCAGCCCGCCGGCAGGCCGGGTGTTGACGTCCATCAGCACCGGCGTGTCACCGAACATCCGGAACTGGATGTTGGACAGGTAGTGCAGCCCGAAGCCCTCCGCGATCATCCGCGCCGGCTCCAGCCACTGCTCGTGCAGCGTGAACCCACGGCGGCGCCCGTTCTTGGTGCGGCCGACCGCCAGCCGGATCCGGTTGTCCGTTCCCGTGAGGCAGTCGACCGAGACCTCCGGCTGCTCCAGACGCGGCATGACCAGCCAGTCCACCGGCTCGTCGGCCTGCGTCAGCGCCTCCACGACCGTGTCCAGCGGCACGTACGGGCTGGGGAAGCCGTTGAGGTGATCGAGCGAGAAGGGGGTGCGCGTGATCACGCGGAAGCCCACCCCGCCCGCACCGGACGCCGGCTTGAAGCACGCCTTGTACCCGTCCGCCTCCAACTTCTCGACAGCGACGACGAGTTCCTCGGCGGTCCGCACCCGGTACCACGGCGGCACGGGCACCCCGATGGCCTGGACGGCCTCGTACGCGATCACCTTGTCGTGGAAGACGGCCACGGCCTCCGGCGGCGGCGCGAGCAGAGCCGTACCGACCGCAGCGAAGTCCGCGCGGTGCGCCACGATCGCCGACTGGTGCAGCCGGGGCACGAAGACGTCGATGCCGCGGCGGGTGCACTGGTCGAGCGCGTACTCGACGTACGCGGCCGGGGACAGGCCCTCCGGCTCCAGCTCGGCGGTGTCGGCGGCGGCCAGTACGGGGGAGTCCGCGTCGCCGTGCGTCGCATGGATCTTGACGGCGCGATCACAGGGATTTCGGCGCAGCTGATCCATGAAAAACACGTTCTCCGCGTACGTGCGGTTGAGCCAGACGCGTACGCGAGAGATCATGCAGGCCGCCTTTCGGGGTTTTCGGGCACGGCGAAGCAGGCCGAACCCGGCCAGGGTGTGAGGAGGGTCACCAAACCGCCCTGCGCGAAGGGAAGTTCATGGCGGTGGTGTTGGGGCGATCATACGGCTTCCCGAGGGCCCGGCGTGCAACGCGCGTGTTACGGATTATTCGATCTTGATCGAACCCTCTCCGGGCGGGGCCGGGCCCGCTTGTCCGGGCGCCGTGGATGTGCTGTCGTGGTCCCATTCGTCTGCTCGGAGGAGGCCAGAGGTGACGTCGAGGGCCGGGGGTTCCGGACAGCTGCTGGCCATCAGTGACCTGCATGTCGGCTACCCGGAGAACCGCGCCCTCGTCGAGGGGATGCGCCCCGGGACGGACGAGGACTGGCTCCTGGTGGCCGGTGACGTCGCCGAGACCGTGTCCGCGATCCGCTGGACCCTCGAGACGCTCGCCGGCCGCTTCCGCAAGGTCGTCTGGGCCCCGGGCAACCACGAACTGTGGACCCACCCCGACGACGAGGTCACCCTGCGCGGCGTCGAGCGCTACGAACACCTCGTCGCGCTCTGCCGCGACCTCGGAGTCACCACCCCCGAGGACCCCTACCCGGTCTGGGAGGGCCCCGGCGGCCCGGTCGCCGTCGCCCCGCTCTTCCTGCTGTACGACTACTCCTTCCTGCCCCCGGGCTGCGCGACCAAGGAGGAGGGGCTGGAGTACGCGTACGGCACCGGCATCGTCTGCAACGACGAGCACCTGCTGCACCCCGACCCCTACCCGAGCCGCGAGGCCTGGTGCCGGGCCCGGGTCGAGGCGACCGCCCGCAGACTCGCCGAGCTGCCCGACGACCTGCCCACCGTGCTCGTCAACCACTACCCGCTGGACCGGCACCCGACCGAGGTGCTCTGGTACCCCGAGTTCGCCATGTGGTGCGGCACGGCGCTCACCGCGGACTGGCACCGCAGGTTCCGCGTCGAGACCATGGTCTACGGTCATCTGCACATCCCGCGGACCACCTGGCACGACGGTGTCCGCTTCGAAGAGGTGTCGGTCGGATACCCCCGGGAGTGGCGCGAGCGCCCCGACCCGCCGGGCCGGCTGCGCCGCATCCTGCCCAAGGAGGTCGGGCCCCGTGATCGAGGAGCTGCTGCCGGACACGGTGGTGGCCGTGGAGACGTACGGTGACGACGAGACCGCGCCGCTGTACCCCGAGGAAGCGGCGGTCGTGGCGCGGGCGGTGGACAAACGCCGACGCGAGTTCGCCGCCGTACGCTCCTGCGCCCGCCGGGCCATGGAGAAGCTCGGTGTCCCGCCCCAGCCCGTCCTGCCCGGCGTCCGCGGCGCCCCGCGGTGGCCCGCCGGACTGGCCGGCAGCATGACCCACTGCGACGGCTACCGCGCCGCCGCCCTGGTCCGCGCCGCCGACCTGGCCTCCCTCGGCATCGACGCCGAACCCCACGAGCCACTCCCCGACGGGGTCCTGGCCTCCACCTCCCTGCCCGCGGAGGCGGACCGGCTGCGCGGGCTGGCCGGGCAGCGGCCCGACATCCACTGGGACCGGCTGCTGTTCAGTGCCAAGGAGTCCGTCTACAAGGCGTGGTTCCCGCTGACCGGGAAGTGGCTCGACTTCACCGAGGCCGACATCGAGTTCTTCGCCCACCCCGGCGAACGGCTCGGCGGCGGCTTCAGCGCCGAACTCCTCGTGCCCGGACCGACGGTGGGCGGCCGGCGGCTCGGCCGCTTCGAGGGCCGCTGGACCGTCCGGCGCGGGCTGGTCGCCACCGCCGTCGTGGTGCCGCACGCCTGAGCGGTCCCTCATGGACGCGGGAACCAGCTCTGCAGCAGCCGGAAGAACTCCTCCTCGTTGCCCACGAGGCCCGCGTCCGCCAGGGCCTGCTCCGCCTCCGCGAGCACGGCGGGCGGCACGACCGGTGGCCGCGCCGCATTGGGCGGGCCGTCGAAGGCGGCGCGCACGGTGTGCAGAAGCCGCAGGTAGGCCTGGACGGCGGTGCGCTCGCGGTCGGTCAGTACGGCGGTGTGCATCGGTCGGCTCTCCCCAAGTCGGCTCATCGGTCACGCACCCGTACATGGGGGTGCAACTCCAGCTTGCCGCCCACCACTGACAATGAGGCCCGCGCACTCCCCGGTTCGCCCGCTTAGCGGAGGCGAAACCTCCGTGAAATCCCCGGTGGGAAAGGCGTCCTACGCTGGATGCAAGGGCTTTCGGCCGCTGCTCGGCGGCCCAGGGAACGGGGAGGCACGTGCGTGGTCGACGTCCCGCACCGGCGCCCGGCGCGCACCGTAAGGCTGCGCTCGGTGGGCCACGGTGAACTCGAGTTGCAGTACCGGGTCGTGCACGGCTACCGCCGTGCCTTCCGGATGGCCGGTCAGGGGCCCGCGCTGGTCCTCATCCACGGCATCGGGGACTCCTCCGCCACCTGGGCCGACCTGATCCCCGACCTCGCCCGCACCCACACCGTCATCGCCCCCGACCTGCTCGGCCACGGCGCCTCGGACAAACCGCGCGCCGATTACTCGGTGGCCGCGTACGCCAACGGGGTGCGCGATCTGCTGACCACCCTCGGCATCGAGTCGGCGACGCTGGTCGGGCACTCGCTGGGCGGCGGGGTGGCCATGCAGTTCGCCTACCAGTTCCCCGAGCGCACCGAGCGGCTCATCCTGGTCAGCGCGGGCGGCGTGGGGCGCGAGGTGAATCCCGTGCTGCGGATGGTGTCGCTGCCCGGGGCCCATCTGATGCTGTCGTCGCTGCGGCTGCCGGGGATGCGGTGGCAAGTGGGGCTCGCCGTGGGGCTGATGAAGCTGCTCGACACCGATCTCGGGCAGGACGCCCCCGACCTGCTGAACCTCGTGGACGCGCTGCCGGACGAGACGTCACGCAACGCCTTCATCCGCACGCTGCGCGCGGTGGTCGACTGGCGGGGGCAGGTGGTGACCATGCTCGACCGGTGCTATCTGACCGAGGGCATGCCGACGATGCTGCTCTGGGGCGACCGGGACAGTGTGGTGCCGGTGCGGCACGCGTTCGGGGCGCACGAGGCGATGCCGGGGAGCCGGCTGGAGATCTTCGAGGGGGCGGGACACTTTCCGTTCCACGCCGATCCGGGGCGGTTCGTCTCCCTGGTCGAGGAGTTCACCGCGACCACGGCTCCGGCGGACTGGAGCCGTGAGCACTGGCGCGAGCTGCTGTGCGAGGGACGGCCCGGCATGCCGCTCAGCCGTGCCACCGAACGCGACATGCGCGAGGCGAGCGAACGCAGCGCGACCTGACCGGCGGCGGTGCCGGTCAGCTCTGCGGACCGAGGTAGCCGAGCGACGCCTCGATACGGCCCGCGAGGCGGTCGCGCTGTACCGGCCCCCGGGCCGGTGAACCGTCGAGCCAGGTCAGGCATTTGCTGGCGAGGAGCAGCCCGAAGCGTTCGGCCTCCTTCTCGTCGGCCTGGTCGAAGCGGCTGCGGGCGGCGACCTTCAGCACGGTGGCCCGGAGGTCGGCGTCGTCGCTGAGCATGCGGGCCGCGACCGCGGCGCCTTCGACGTGATGACTGCAGTGCCCGGCCTTCATGTGCCACAGCTCGTGCCCGAGGATGACCAACTGGTGCCCGGGAGCGGTGCGTTCCTCCACGACCACGAGGTCCTGGTCGGCCATGTCGAGCCACAGCCCGCTCGCGGTGTCGGGCGGGAACGCGGCCGTACGGAAGTGGACCGGGCGGCCGCGGCGTCGGCTCATCGCCTCGCAGAGTTCGGTGTACAGGTCCGCCGGACGCGCCGGTGCGGGGAGGGTGAGTTCCGCCACCAGCTCGCCGCACAGGCGGCGCATTTCCCTACCGATGCCCACAGTTATCCCCCGGCTCACGACTCGGGCCGTTTGACGCTCTCCAGGAGCATGTCCAGCCATTCGGCGACCTTGTCGCGGTGCTGGTCGGTGGGCAGCTGCGCGGCCCGCCAGGCGATCCCGCGGACGCCGTGGTCCTGCAGCAGCCGCTCCAGCGGATCGCCCGCCGCGGCCGTCGCCTCCTTCTCACGGTCGGCCAGCTTCTGCAGAAGCTCCTGCTCCGTGCGTTGCAGGGCCCCGGCGAGCGCCTCGGGGTCCTCGGCCGTGAGGAAACCGGCGTGCACCCGGAAGAAGCGCTGGATGGCGTCGCAGTGTTCCATGGTGGGTCGCCGGTCGCCGTTGATGAGGGCACCCGCCTGCTGCCGTGACATGAAGGCGCCGTCGGCGATCTCCTGCTGGGTGTACTTGCGGCCGTTGGGCTTGAGCCGGGTGCGGCGCAGCAGGTCCAGGCGCTGGAGGAAACGGGCCTGTACGTCGGGTTCGCCCGCGGGGCGGCCGCCGAGCAGGGACTTGACCACGGGCTCGGGGACGCCGGAGGCCACCGACAGGCGGCCGGTGTGGAAGACCTCCGCGTGCGGCACACCGAGCCGGTCGGCGAGCGCGGTGACCCGGGCGACGACGCCCGGCAGCGCGGCCGTCACCGCGGCGGCCGGACTCGCGAAGCCATCCGTCACCGGCAGATCTCCTACGTCTCTCACTGGCTTCTCACAAGAAGATCATCACAAGCGGTTGCCGTGAACTCCGGGGAGAGTAGCCCCTTGTTCGAACTTACATCCAGGTCTCGCCACAACTGTGGCCAATTTCAGCCGTCAACAGGCATGAAATGCCACGATAGTTGACACGCCTCGCGCCCGGGCATCAGGATCAGGGCGCCGCGTGAAGGCCGCATAGGCAAGAGGGGTGACCTCCCGATGGCACAACAGGCAGGAGGGCAGCGGCCGGAGCCGCGGCCCGTCCCCGAGAGTCTTGAGGCCCGGGCGTATCTGCAGGACTACGCCACCCTTCTCGAAGCGGTCCCCTTTCCGTCGGTCGTCCTCGACCACCGGTGGGACGTCGTGTTGTCGAACACCGCTTTCGAGACACTTTTCCGCGGTGTGGGCCCGCATCCCACCGCCATGCCCGACGACAACTTCCTCAGGTTCGTCCTGTTCCATCCGGACGCGGGAACGGTTCTCGGTGAGCACGAGTCCAGTTGGTGCCTGCCGATGCTCGCCCACTTCGCGGACGCCGTGGAGCGCCACGGCCATGACCAGGGGCTGCAGTCGATCCGCCGGGACATCGCCCAGGACCCCATCATGGAGGCCGCCTACCGGCACGGTCTGCCGCACTGGATCCGCGCCGTCGGCGAGCGGGCCTTCGCCCACGACGGCGGGGTCCGCCCGGTCCTGCACCCCGACCCGCGCTGGGGCGCCACCGACTGCCGGGTCGTCGACGAGACGTCCTCCACCCTCCGGGAGCTGGGCTACACCCGGCTGACCCTGGTACTGCGCGAGGCGCGCCCCGCGACGGCCAGGTCCCGCGGCGCACGCCGTTCCGCAGCCCACCTGACGGTGGTCCCCGCGGCGGAGTGAGGCCGCGGCCCCCCGCCGGTCCTCGGACACCCTCTCTTCTTCTGTGCGGTGCTGTGTGGCGGCGTTCCCAGACAGAGAGCTATGTGACATAGTACTGCCGTGAGCAAGCGACTGACCTGCGATGTCGTGGTCGTCGGAGCCGGGATGGTGGGCGCGGCCTGCGCCCTGTACGCGGCCCGGGCGGGCCTCGACGTGATCATCGTGGACCGCGGTCCGGTGGCCGGCGGCACGACCGGGGCCGGTGAGGGCAACCTCCTCGTCTCCGACAAGGAGCCCGGCCCGGAACTGGACCTGGCCCTGCTGTCGGGGCGCCTGTGGGCGGAACTGGCCGAGGAGGTGGGGGAGGCCGTCGAGTACGAGGCCAAGGGTGGCGTGGTCGTCGCCTCGACGCCGGACGGGCTCGCCGAGCTCGAGCGGTTCGCCGGCACCCAGCGCGCCGCCGGGGTCGTCGCCGAAACCGTCGTAGGAGACGGACTGTACGACCTCGAACCGCACCTCGCCCCTGGTCTGCCCGGCGGGGTGCTGTATCCGCAGGACTGCCAGGTCATGCCCGCGCTGGCCGCCGCCCACCTGGTCCGTGCCTCGGGCGCACGGCTGTTCACCGGCCGGACCGTCACGGACGTACGGCTCACACCGGACGGCGCGGTGTGCGGCGTCCGCACGGACCGGGGCGACATCGATACCCCGGCGGTCGTCAACGCGGCCGGCACCTGGGGCGCCGAACTGGCCGCGCTCGCGGGAACCAGCCTCCCCGTCCTCCCGCGGCGCGGCTTCGTGCTGGTCACCGAACCCCTCCCGCGGATGGTCCGGCACAAGGTGTACGCCGCCGACTACGTGGCCGACGTGGCCAGCGACTCGGCCGCGCTCCAGACCTCGCCGGTCGTGGAAGGGACGGCCGCGGGGCCCGTGTTGATCGGCGCGAGCCGTGAACGGGTCGGCTTCGACCGGTCGTTCTCGCTGCCGGTCCTACGGGCCCTGGCGGCGGGTGCGACCCGGCTGTTCCCGTTCCTCACGGACGTCCGGGCGATGCGCGCCTACCTCGGATTCCGCCCGTACATGCCCGACCACCTCCCCGCGATCGGCCCCGACCCGCGCGTCCCCGGTCTGCACCACGCCTGCGGCCACGAGGGCGCGGGCATCGGACTGGCCACCGGTACCGGGCAGTTGATCGCCCAGGCGCTGACCGCGAGGACGCCCGAGCTGGACCTGACGCCGTTCCGTCCCGACCGCTTCCCCGCCCCCGTGGAGGAGACCGCGTGAGATCCCCGTTCGAACTGGCCGACGCCCGGCCGGGCCCGGCCTTCACGGTCACCCTCGACGGCCGCGAGATCGAGGCCCTGCCCGGGCAGACCGTCGCCGCCGCACTCTGGGCCGCCGGTGTCACCTCCTGGCGCACCACCCGCGCAGAGGGCCGGCCGCGTGGCGTCTTCTGTGGCATCGGCGTCTGCTTCGACTGCCTGGTGACCGTCAACGACCGCCCCAACCGGCGGGCCTGCCTCGTGCCGTTGCGGCCGGGCGACGCGATCCGTACGCAGGAGGGGACGGGCCACGATGACTGACCGGCCGCACCTCGCCGTGATCGGCGCGGGCCCCGCCGGACTCGCCGCCGCCGTCGCCGCCGCGTCCCGGGGCGTACACGTCACCTTGATCGACTCGGCCGCGGAAGCCGGCGGCCAGTTCTACCGTCGGCCCGCCGCGGGCCTCCGCGCTCGCCGCCCGCAGGCCCTGCACCACCAATGGCGCACCTGGGAGCGACTGAGGGACGGCCTGCGCGCCCACGTACAGGCGGTCCATGTACGGCACTTGACGGAGCATCACGTGTGGTTCGTCGAGCGGCGGGACGCCGGCTTCACCGTGCACGCCCTGCTCGGCCCCGAGCAGGAGCACCCCGCCGCGGTCCGCGCCGACGCCGTCCTCCTCGCCACCGGCGGCTACGAGAAGGTCCTCCCGTTCCCCGGCTGGACCCTCCCCGGCGTCGTCACAGCGGGCGGCGCCCAGGCCATGCTCAAGGGCACCCTCGCCGTGTCCGGACGCACCGCCGTGGTCGCCGGCACCGGCCCGCTGCTGCTCCCCGTCGCTACGGGGCTCGCCGCCGCCGGTGTGGAGGTGGCCGCGCTGATCGAGTCCGCCGACCCGAAGGACTTCGTGCGGCGGACCCGCGCCCTGGCGGCCCGGCCCGGCAAAGTCGCCGAAGGCGCCCGGTACGCGGCCCGGTTGGCCCGGCACCGGGTGCGCACCCTCGCCCGCCACACCGTCGTCGAGGCGCACGGCGCGCGGCGCCTGGAGGCGGTGACCGTCGCCGCGCTCGACGCCGACGGGCGGGTCAGGTCCGGGACCGAGCGCCGTATCGCCTGCGACACCCTCGCCGTCGGGCACGGCATGCTCCCGCACACCGACCTCGCCCAGACGCTGGGCTGCCGGCTCGACGGGACGGACGTGCACGTCGACGACGAGCAGCGCACCGACGTCCCCGGCGTCTGGGCCGCTGGCGAGACCACCGGCATCGGCGGCGCCGCCCTCTCCCTCGCCGAAGGCCACATCGCCGGCCGGTCGATCGCGGCACGTCTGCGCGGCATCGACCCCGACGCCCGCGAATGGGCCGCGGCCGCGAGGACCCGCACCCGGCTGCGCGCGTTCTTCGCCGCGCTCGACGCCGTGTACCTGCCGCCCGCCCACTGGACCGAGCAGATCACCGACGACACCGTCGTCTGTCGCTGCGAGGAGGTCACCGGGGGAGCGATCCGGGAGGCCGTCGACGAACTCGGCGCCGGGGACGTGCGGACCGTGAAACTGCTGACGCGGGCCGGGATGGGCTGGTGCCAGGGACGGATGTGCGGACCCGCGGTCGCGGGGCTCGCCGGGTGCGCGCTGACGCCGACGCTTCGGCCGTTCGCCGGACCCGTGCCCCTCGGTGTCCTGGCCGCCGAGCCCGAGGACGGCTGAGACACCAGTAAAATGTCACACCCTATTGATGAGACGGGATCCCAGATGACCAGCACCGAGAACACCGGCGGCCGCCCCTGGCGCGGCGTCCTCGTCGCCACCGCCCTCCCGCTGAACGACGACCTCTCCGTCAACCACGACCGGTTCGCCGAGCACTGCGTCTGGCTGGTCGAGAACGGCTGCGACGGAGTCGTACCGAACGGGTCCCTCGGCGAGTACCAGGTCCTCACGCCCGAGGAGCGGGCCAAGGTCGTCGAGACGGCCGTGGCGGCCATCGGCGGGGAGCGCGTGATGCCGGGTGTCGCCGCCTATGGCTCCGCCGAGGCCCGCCGCTGGGCCGAGCAGGCCAGGGACGCCGGCTGCGCCTCCGTGATGCTGCTGCCACCCAACGCCTACCGCGCCGACGAGCGGTCCGTGCTGGCCCACTACGCCGAGGTCGCGAAGGCGGGCCTGCCGGTCGTGGCGTACAACAACCCCATCGACACCAAGGTCGACCTGGTCCCGGAGCTGCTGGCCGAGCTGCACGCCGAGGGCCACATCCACGCGGTCAAGGAGTTCTCCGGCGACGTCCGCCGCGCGTACCGGATCGCCGAACTCGCCCCCGGGCTGGACCTGTTGATCGGCGCCGACGACGTTCTCCTGGAGCTGGCGATCGCCGGGGCCAAGGGCTGGGTGGCGGGCTATCCGAACGCGCTGCCCCGCGCGAGCGTGGAGCTCTACCGGGCGGCCGTCGCGGGCGACCTCGCCACCGCGAAGAAGCTCTACGAGCAGCTGCACCCGCTGCTGCGCTGGGACTCCAAGGTCGAGTTCGTCCAGTCCATCAAGCTGTCCATGGACATCGTCGGCCGGCACGGCGGCCCCGTCCGTCCGCCGCGCGTCCCGCTGCTGCCCGAGCAGGAGGCCGCGGTGCGCGCGGCCACCGAGCGGGCGGTCGCCGCCGGACTCGCCTGACCGTCCCGTCGGATCCCCCAGGTTCACCAGGAGCGTCATGCGCAGCAAACTCGTCCTGCACGCCGTCGACTCGCACACCGAGGGCATGCCCACCCGCGTGATCACCGGCGGCATCGGCACGATCCCCGGCGCGACCATGAACGAGCGGCGGCTGTACTTCCGCGAGCACCGCGACGACATCAAGCAGCTCCTGATGAACGAACCCCGCGGCCACGCGGCGATGAGCGGCGCCGTCCTCCAGCCGCCCACCCGCCCGGACTGCGACTGGGGCGTCATCTACATCGAGGTCTCCGGCTATCTGCCGATGTGCGGACACGGCACCATCGGGGTGGCCACCGTGCTGGTGGAGACCGGCATGGTCGAGGTCGTCGAGCCGGTCACCACCATCCGGCTCGACACCCCGGCGGGACTCGTCGTCGCCGAGGTCGAGGTCGAGGACGGCGCCGCGAAGACGGTCACGCTCAGGAACGTGCCGTCCTTCTCCGTGGGCCTCGACCGCAAGATCACACTCGCCGACGGGCGCACGGTGACATATGACCTGGCATACGGCGGCAACTTCTACGCCATCCTGCCGCTGGAGGAGTTCGGGCTGCCCTTCGACCGCTCCCGCAAGGACGACATCCTCCAGGCCGGCCTCGCCCTCATGGAAGCGATCAACGCCGAGGAGGAGCCCGTCCACCCGGAGGACCCCTCGATCCGCGGCTGTCACCACGTCCACCTGTACGCCCCCGGCGCCACCGCCCGGCACTCCCGGCACGCGATGGCGATCCACCCCGGCTGGTTCGACCGCTCACCCTGCGGAACCGGCACCAGCGCGCGCATGGCGCAGCTCCACGCGCGCGGCGAACTCCCCCTGGACACCGAGTTCGTGAACGAGTCCTTCATCGGGACGCAGTTCACCGGCCGCCTCCTCGGCACCACCGAGGTCGCCGGCATCCCCGCCGTCCTGCCCAGCTTCACCGGCCGGGCCTGGATCACGGGCACCGCCCAGTACCTGCTCGACCCGACCGACCCCTTCCCGGCCGGGTTCGTCCTCTAGGCGTTCCCCGGCGGCCGTCCTCGGCGTCCTGTCAGGTCCACCGGGAGGTCGATAATGACGATGTCACGTGACATTGCACCACTAGGAGACCGCCCTCATGGCTGCCCAGCGCACCAGCGCCCCCACCCCTGCCACCGCCCCGGACCTGCCCGTTCTCGGCGGCAAGAAGAGCAGCTACCGGGAACGGGTCGCCGACGCCCTGCGGGCCGCACTGGTCGCCGGTGAACTGCTGCCCGGCGAGGTGTACTCGGCGCCGACCCTCGCCGCCCGCTTCGGTGTCTCGGCGACCCCGGTGCGCGAGGCGATGCTGGACCTGGCCAAGGAGGGCCTGGTCGACACCGTCCCCAACAAGGGCTTCCGAGTCACCGCCGTCTCCGACAGACAGCTCGACGAGTACACCCACATCCGTGCGCTCATCGAGATCCCCACGGTGACGGAGCTGGCCAGGACCGCCGACCCGGTCTCGCTGGAGGCGCTGCGCCCGGCGGCCCGGGAGATCGTGCAGGCCGCGGCGGCCGGGGACCTCGTGGCGTACGTCGAGGCCGACACCCGCTTCCACCTGGGCCTGCTCGCCCTCGCCGGCAACGCCCATCTCGTCGATGTCGTCGGTGATCTCCGCAAGCGGTCCCGTCTCTACGGGCTCACCGCACTGGTCGAGGCGGGCCGGCTGCTGGCCTCCGCCGAGGAGCACCTCGAACTCATCGACGCACTGATCGCACGCGACGAGCAGGCGACGCGCGCGGTGATGACACGCCACCTCGGTCACGTCCGCGGTCTGTGGGCGGCCAAGTAGCGGCCTTCCGGAGCCACCGGAAACCACGCAAGCCCGATCCATCAGAACGCAAGCCGCTTGCATTTCTTGCGCTATTCTTGCGCGCATGACGCGACGACTTGCCGAGGTGGCGAAGAAGGTCGGGGTCAGTGAGGCCACGGTCAGCCGGGTGCTCAACGGCAAGCCCGGAGTCTCCGAGACCACCCGGCAGGCGGTGCTGAGCGCCCTGGACGTGCTCGGCTACGAGCGGCCCACACAGCTGCGCGGGGAGCGAGCACGGCTCGTCGGCCTCGTGCTGCCCGAGCTGCAGAACCCGATCTTCCCGGCGTTCGCCGAGGTCATCGGCGGCGCGCTGGCCCAGCTCGGCCTGACCCCGGTGCTGTGCACGCAGACCAAGGGCGGCGTCTCCGAGGCGGACTACGTGGCGCTGCTCCTCCAGCAGCAGGTCTCCGGCGTCGTCTTCGCCGGAGGGCTGTACGCCCAGGCCGACGCCCCGCACGACCACTACCGGCTGCTCGCCGACCGCAACATCCCCGTCGTCCTCGTCAACGCGTCCATCGCCGACCTCGGCTTTCCGGGGGTGTCCTGCGACGACACGGTCGCCGTCGAGCAGGCCTGGCGCCATCTCGCCTCGCTGGGTCATGAGCGCATCGGGCTGGTGCTGGGACCCGACGACCATGTGCCGTCGGCGCGCAAGCTCGCCGCGGCCCGCGCGTTGGGGGAGCTGCCCGACGAGCATGTGGCCCGGGCCATGTTCTCCATCGAGGGCGGTCACGCCGCCGCCTCCCGGCTGATCGACCGGGGGGTCACCGGGATCATCTGCGCCAGCGACCCGCTCGCCCTCGGCGCGGTCCGGGCCGCCCGCCGCAAGGGACTTGGAGTGCCCGCGCAGGTGTCGGTCGTCGGCTACGACGACTCCGCGTTCATGAACTGCACGGAACCCCCGCTGACCACGGTCCGCCAGCCCATCGAGGCCATGGGACGGGCAGCGGTGGAACTGCTGAACACACAGATCGGCGGCGGTTCCGTGACCCCGGAGGAGCTGCTCTTCGAGCCGGAACTGGTGGTGCGGGGTTCCACGGCCCAAGCGCCTCGCAGCTGAGATCCATCCCGCTGTCGAATAATTACAGATTCTGCGCGGCATCTTGCGGACAGATGTCGCCGGTGCTTGAGTGTGCGGCGCCAGCACGGCGGGCTCGCTCCGCCCGTCGCCGTGCCCTCCTTGCTCATGCCCAGAGGGGTCCACCGATGAGAAGCACCGGGTTCCGCCGTACGTTCGTCGCGCTCAGCATCTGCTCCCTCGTCCTCACCGCCTCCGCCTGCGGGTCGGACGACGACTCGGGGAGCGGCAAGACCCGCATCACGGTCAACTGCATGCCGCCCAAGAGCGCCAAGGTCGACCGGGCGTTCTTCGAGGAGGACGTCGCCGCCTTCGAGAAGCAGAACCCGGACATCGACGTCGTCGCCCACGACGCCTTCCCCTGCCAGGACCCGAAGACCTTCGACGCCAAACTCGCCGGCGGACAGATGGAGGACGTCTTCTACACGTACTTCACCGACGCCAAGCACGTCGTCGACATCAAGCAGGCCGCTGATCTGACGCCGTACGTCAAGGAGTTGAAGAGCTACGGCACCATCCAGCAGCAGCTGAGGGACGTGTACACGGTCGACGGCAAGGTGTACGGAATCCCGCGCACCGGCTACTCCATGGGCTTGATCTACAACCGCGCCCTCTTCGAGAAGGCCGGCCTCGACCCCGACCGGCCCCCGGCCGGCTGGGACGAACTCCGGGCCGCCGCGAAGAAGATCGCCGCCCTCGGCGACGGCACCGTCGGCTACGCCGACTACAGCGCCCAGAACCAGGGCGGTTGGCACTTCACCGCCGAGCTGTACTCCCAGGGCGGCGACGTGGTGAGCGAGGACGGCAAGAAGGCCACCGTCGACACCCCCGAGGGCCGGGCCGTCCTCCAGAACCTGCACGACATGCGCTGGACCGACGACTCGATGGGCAGCAAGCAGCTCCTCGTCATCAACGACGTCCAGCAGATGATGGGTTCGGGCAAGCTCGGCATGTATCTCTCCGCGCCCGACAACATCCCGATCCTGGTGAAGGAGAAGGGCGGCGCGTACCAGGACCTCGCCCTCGCCCCCACGCCCGGCGGACAGGGCACGCTCATCGGCGGCGACGGCTACATGTTCAGCAAGAAGGCGAGCCCCGCCCAGATCCGCGCCGGACTGAAGTGGCTCGACCACATGTTCCTCACCCCCGGAGACGGCTTCCTCGGCGACTACGCCCGCGCCAAGAAGAGCGACGCCCCGGTCGGCCTCCCCGAACCGCGTCTGTTCACCGGCGCCGCCGACGCCAAGGACCAGCAGGTCAAGAAGGCCAACGCCAATGTCCCGGTGGAGAACTACCAGGCCTTCCTCGACGGCAACCAGGACCTCGACATGAAGATCGAGCCACCGCACGCCCAGCAGATCTACTCCGTCCTCGACGGTGCCGTCTCCGCCGTCCTCACCAAGAAGGACGCCGACATCGACGGGCTCCTGAAGGACGCCTCCGCGAAGATCGACGGCATCCTGGCCCGGGGCTGACCCCGATGACCAGGACGGCCCATCGACGACCGGTCGAGACGATCCCCGTACGACCGGTCAAGGCGCCGCCCCCGGCAGGGGACCGGAGGCGGCGCCGCCTCACCGACCAGCTCCGCGCCCACGCCTTCCTCCTCGGCGGCCTCCTGTGCTTCGCCGTCTTCTCCTGGTACCCGGCGCTCCGCGCCATCGTGATCGCCTTCCAGAAGTACACGCCGGGCTCGTCACCCGAGTGGGTCGGCACCGACAACTTCAGCCGCGTGTGGCACGACCCGGAGTTCACGGCGGCCTGGCGCAACACCCTCACCTTCACCGCGCTGGCCCTGCTCATCGGCTTCGCGATCCCCTTCGTCCTGGCCCTGCTGCTCAACGAGTTGCGGCACGCGAAGGCGTTCTTCCGCGTCGTGGTCTATCTGCCCGTGATGATCCCGCCGGTGGTCAGCGCCCTGCTGTGGAAATGGTTCTACGACCCCGGGACCGGCCTCGCCAACGAGGCGCTGCGGTTCCTGCACCTGCCCACCTCGAACTGGTCCAACGGCGCCGACACCGCGCTCATCTCCCTGGTCATCGTGGCCACTTGGGCCAACATGGGCGGCACCGTCCTGATCTACCTGGCCGCGCTCCAGTCCATCCCCGGCGAGCTGTACGAAGCCGCCGAGCTGGACGGCGCGAGCCTCCTGCAGCGCATCCGCCACGTGACGGTTCCCCAGACCCGCTTCGTCATCCTCATGCTGATGCTCCTTCAGATCATCGCGACGATGCAGGTCTTCACCGAACCGTTCGTCATCACCGGCGGCGGCCCCGAGAACGCCACCGTCACCGTCCTCTACCTGATCTACAAGTACGCCTTCCTCTACAACGACTTCGGCGGCGCCTGCGCGCTGAGCGTCATGCTCCTGGTCCTGCTCGGGGCCTTCTCCGCCGGATATCTGCGCCTGACCCGCTCCGGAGAGGAGGACGCCGCGTGAGCACCCGCACCCTCGTCTCCCCGGCGACCCTGGCCCGCCCCCGCGGCAGGGCCCTGTACTGGACCGCCTTCACGGGCGTCGTCCTGCTCTTCACGCTCGCGTTCCTCTTCCCCGTCTACTGGATGGTCACCGGCGCGGTGAAGTCCCCCGACGAGGTGGCGCGGACACCGCCCACCCTCCTCCCGGAGCGGTGGCACCCGGACGGCTACCGCGACGCCTGGGACCTGATGCAACTGCCCCAGCACCTGTGGAACACGGTGGTCCAGGCGGCCGGCGCCTGGGCGTTCCAGCTGGTCCTGTGCACGGCCGCCGCCTACGCGCTGTCCAGGCTGAACCCCGTCTTCGGCAAGGTGATCCTCGGCGGCATCCTGGCCACCCTCATGGTCCCGGCGCAGGCCCTGGTGGTGCCGAAATACCTGACCGTGGCCGACCTGGGCCTGCTCAACGACCCGCTCGCCATCTGGCTCCCGGCCGTCGCCAACGCCTTCAACCTCTACCTTCTCAAGCGGTTCTTCGACCAGATCCCGCGCGACGTCCTGGAGGCCGCCGAGATCGACGGCGCCGGAAAGCTGCGCGTCCTGTGGTCGATCGTGCTGCCGATGTCCCGGCCGGTCCTCGGGGTGGTGTCGATCTTCGCGCTCGTCGCCGTCTGGCAGGACTTCCTGTGGCCGCTGATGGTCTTCTCCGACACCGACAAACAGCCCATCAGCGTGGCACTCGTCCAGCTGTCCCAGAACATCCAGCTGACCGTGCTCATCGCCGCGATGGTGATCGCCAGCATCCCCATGGTCGCCCTGTTCCTGGTCTTCCAGCGGCACATCATCGCCGGGATCAGCGCGGGCAGCACCAAGGGCTGACGCCGACACCCCGTCTACAGAAAGGGAAGCCCCGTGGGACAGCCCACCCATGCGCCGACGGAGTGGTGGCGCTCCGCCGTCATCTACCAGGTCTACGTCCGCAGCTTCGCGGACGGCGACGGCGACGGCACCGGTGACCTCGCCGGCGTCCGCGCCAGGCTGCCGTACCTCGCCGAACTCGGCGTGGACGCCCTGTGGTTCAGCCCCTGGTACCTGTCCCCGATGAAGGACGGCGGCTACGACGTCGCCGACTACCGCGCGATCGACCCGGCCTTCGGCACCCTCGCCGAGGCGGAAAAACTGATCGCCGAGGCCCGCGAACTGGGCATCCGCGTCATCGTCGACATCGTCCCCAACCACGTCTCCGACCAGCACGCCTGGTTCCGTGCCGCCCTGGCCGACGGACCCGGACGCGAGCTGTTCCACTTCCGGCGCGGGCGCGGTCAGGACGGCGAACTCCCGCCCAACGACTGGCAGTCACAGTTCGGCGGACCGGCCTGGAGCCGCCTCGACGACGGCGACTGGTATCTGCATCTCTTCGCCCCCGAACAGCCCGACCTCAACTGGGCCCACCCCGCCGTCCGTCAGGAGCACGAGGACATCCTGCGCTTCTGGTTCGAGCGGGGCGTCGCCGGCGTCCGCATCGACTCGGCGGCCCTCCTGGTCAAGGACCCGCGTCTGCCGGACTTCGTCGAGGGACGGGACCCGCACCCGTACGTCGACCGGGACGAACTCCACGACGTCTACCGCTCCTGGCGGGCGATCGCCGACGAGTACGACGGCATCTTCGTGGGCGAGGTCTGGCTCCCCGACACCGAACGCTTCGCCCGCTATCTGCGCCCCGACGAACTGCACACGGCCTTCAACTTCTCCTTCATGACCTGCCCCTGGGACGCGCGGCGACTGCGCCGGTCCATCGACGAGACGCTCGCCGAGCACGCCCCGGTGGGGGCGCCCGCGACCTGGGTCCTGTGCAACCACGACGTCACGCGGACGGTGACGCGCTACGGCCGTACGGACACCGGCTTCGACTTCGCCACCAAGGCCTTCGGCACCCCGACCGACCTCACCCTGGGCACCCGGCGCGCCCGTGCCGCCGCCCTGCTGTCGCTGGCGCTGCCCGGGGCGGTCTACGTGTACCAGGGGGAGGAGCTGGGGCTGCCCGAGGCGGAGGTTCCCGTCGACCGCATACAAGATCCGATGTACTTCCGGTCGGGCGGCGTCGATCCGGGGCGCGACGGATGCCGGGTGCCGCTGCCGTGGACGGCCGAGGCGCCGCACGCGGGGTTCGGTTCGCGGGAGACGCCGTGGCTGCCGCAGCCGGTCGACTGGACATCGTATGCGGTCGACCGACAGCAGGATGATCCCTCCTCCATGCTCGCCCTCTACCGCGAGGCGATCCGCCTGCGCCCCGCACTCGGCGACGGCCCGCTCGCCTGGCTCCCGGCACCCGAGGGCGTCCTCGCCTTCAGCCGGGGCGCCACCGCCCTGTGCGTGGTGAACCTGGCCGACGCTTCCGCCGAGCTGCCCGCCCACACCGAACTGCTCCTCGCCAGCGGTCCACTGCACACGGACGGCAGGCTGCCGAGGGACACCGCGGTCTGGCTCCGCGCCTGAGCCCGGCCGCACGTACCCCGCTATCCCCTTGCACCCCCACTCCGAAGGGATCAGCACATGCAGAGAACTGTCAGGGGCATGCCAGCAGCTGTGGTGGTGGCCCTCGCCGCCGGACTGCTCACCGCCACCGCCCCCACCGCGCACGCGGCCGCCGGTGCCACTCTTCCGTTCACCTCGGTCGAGGCGGAGTCCGCGACCACGACCGGCTCGAAGATCGGCCCGGACTACACACAGGGCACGCTCGCCTCGGAGGCATCGGGACGCCAGGCCGTCAGGATCACCTCCGGGCAGCGTGTGGAGTTCACCGTGCCGAGCGCGGCCAACGCGGTGAACCTCGCCTACAGCGTCCCGGACGGCCAGTCGGGCACGCTCGACGTGTACGTCAACGGCACCCGGATCTCCCGGACGCTCGCCGTCACCTCCAAGTACTCCTACGTCGACACCCCCTGGATCCCGGGCGCCAAGACCCACCACTTCTACGACAACGCCCGCCTGGTGCTCGGCCAGAACGTCCAGGCAGGCGACAAGGTCGCCTTCCAGTCCACGGGCACCCAAGTGACCGTGGACGTGGCCGACTTCGAGCAGGTCGCCGCGGCCGCCGCACAGCCCGCCGGGTCCGTGTCCGTCGTCTCCAAGGGCGCCGACCCGAGCGGCAACGGCGACTCCACACAGGCTTTCCGGGACGCCATCGCGTCCGCCCAAGGGGGAGTCGTCTGGATCCCGCCGGGCGAGTACCGGCTGACCTCCTCGCTCAGCGGCGTCCAGAACGTCACCCTGCAAGGCGCGGGCAGCTGGCACTCGGTCGTGCACACCTCCCGCTTCATCGACCAGACCAGCTCGTCCGGCAGCGTGCACATCAAGAACTTCGCCGTCATCGGCGAGGTCACCGAGCGCGTCGACTCCAACCCCGACAACTTCGTCAACGGATCACTGGGCCCGAACTCCAGCGTCTCCGGCATGTGGCTCCAGCACCTCAAGGTCGGCCTCTGGCTGCTGGGCAACAACGACAACCTCGTCGTCGAGAACAACCGCTTCCTCGACATGACGGCCGACGGCCTCAACCTCAACGGCAACGCCCGAGGCATCCGCGTCCGCAACAACTTCCTGCGCAACCAGGGCGACGACGCGCTCGCCATGTGGTCCCTGTACGCCCCGGACACCGACAGCAGCTTCGAGAACAACACCATCAGCCAGCCGAACCTGGCCAACGGAATCGCGATCTACGGCGGCACCGACATCGCCGTGAGGAACAACCTGATCTCCGACACCAACGCCCTCGGCAGCGGCATCGCGATCTCCAACCAGAAGTTCCTCGACCCCTTCCACCCGCTGTCCGGCACCATCACGGTCGACGGCAACACACTGGTGCGCACCGGTGCGATGAACCCCAACTGGAACCATCCGATGGGCGCGTTGCGCGTCGACTCCTACGACAGCGCCATCAACGCGACCATCAACATCACCAACACGACCATCGCCGACAGCCCGTACAGCGCCTTCGAGTTCGTGTCCGGCGGCGGACAGGGGTACCCGGTCCGGGGTGTCACCGTGGACGGTGCCACCGTGCGCAACACGGGGACGGTCGTGGTGCAGGCGGAGGCCCAGGGCGCGGCCACCTTCCGCAACGTCACGGCGACGGGCATCGGGGCCGCCGGCCTCTACAACTGCCCCTATCCGGCGAGCTCCGGGACCTTCAGCCTCACCGACGGCGGCGGCAACTCCGGCTGGAGCAGCACCTGGTCGGACTGCTCGACCTGGCCGCAGCCCGGCCAGGGCAACCCGGACCCCGATCCGACCCGTAACCTCGCCAAGGGCCGGCCGGCCACCGCGACCGGGTCGCAGGACGTCTACACGCCGGGCAAGGCGGTCGACGGCGACGCCAACAGCTACTGGGAGTCGACCAACAACGCCTTCCCGCAGTCCTGGACCGTCGACCTGGGCTCCACACAGGCCGTACGGCGCCTGGTGCTGAAGCTGCCGCCCTCCGCCGCGTGGGGCGCGCGTACGCAGACCGTCACGGTGCTGGGCAGCACCGATGGCTCGGCCTACACCACGGTCCTGGGGTCCGCGGGCTACCGCTTCGACCCCGCCACCGGCAACACGGCCACCATCTCCCTGCCCGGCGGTACGAGCCTTCGCTACCTGCGCCTGTCCGTGAGCGCCAACACGGGTTGGCCCGCAGGGCAGTTCAGTGAGGTGGAGGTGTATCCGACTTCGTGAGCGTGTCCTGCGGGACCCCGCGCTTCGCCGCCTGGATCTGCTCGTACACATGGGTCCGGAGCTCGGCGAAGCGCGGGGCCACCCGTGTGTGCAACTGGTCGCGCTCGTCCGGGAGATCGACCTTCAGCTGCTCCTGTACGACGGTGGGGGAGGCGGACAGCACGATCACCCGCTCGCCCAGGTACACCGCCTCGTCGATGTCGTGGGTGACGAACAGGATGGTGATGCCGCGCTCCCGCCACAGCCGCCGTACCAGGTCCTCCAGATCGGCGCGGGTCTGGGCGTCGACGGCCGCGAACGGCTCGTCCATCAGCAGCACTTCGGGCTCGTACGCCAGCGCGCGAGCGATCGCCACCCGCTGCTGCATCCCGCCGGACAGTTGCCAGGGATACGCCCCGGCGGCGTCCGCGAGTCCCACCGACTCCAGCGCGTCGGCGACCAGCTCCCGGCGCCGCGCCTTGCTCAAGTCCTTCTGTTTCAGAGGGAGTTCGACGTTCTCGCCGACCCGCTTCCAGGGGAACAGGCTGCGCCCGTACTCCTGGAACACGAACGCCATGCCGGGCGGCGGGCCGTTCACCTTCCGGCCCGCCAGCAGGACTTCGCCGCCGGTCGGCGTGAGGAGGCCGCCCATGCACTTCAGCAGCGTCGTCTTGCCGCAGCCCGACGGGCCGACCAGGCAGACGAGTTCGCCCGCCTCGACGGTGAAGGTGAGGTCGCGCACCGCCTCCACGCGGCGCCCGGACCCCTCGTAGACCTTCTGCAGGCCGCGTATGTCGAGCATGGACCGCCCTTTCGTGAGCGTCACGGGGACCGCCGGGCCGAGGCCCGCAGACCGTGGTACCAGCCGAGGACCCGCCGCTCGACCAGCTGGAAGACGACGGAGAGCACAAATCCGAGCAGACCGAGGACGAGGATGCCGGTCCACATCTCGGGAACCGCGAAACTGCGCTGGAACTGCACGACGGTGAAGCCGAGGCCGTCGCTGGCCGCGAACATCTCGCTGATGACCATGAGGATGATGCCGATCGACAGGGCCTGCCGCAGCCCCGCGAAGATCTGCGGACTCGCCGAGCGCAGCACCACGTCCTTGAGGCGGGCGATGCCCGTGATGCCGTACGAGCGGGCCGTCTCCGCCATCACGGAGTCCACCGCGCGCACCCCCTCGACCGTGTTGAGGAGGACCGGCCAGACACAGCCGCTGGCGATCACGACGATCTTCATCGTGTGGTCGATGCCCGCGAACAGCATGATGACCGGGACGAGGACCGGCGGCGGCACCGCCCGCAGGAACTCCAGGACCGGCTCGCACACCGCCCGCACCCGCCGGTAGGAGCCGATGACCACGCCGACGCCGATCCCCACGACGGCGGCCACGGCATACCCGGCCGAAAGCCGCAGCACGCTGGGCAGCACGTCGTCCTTGAACCGTTCGCCCGTCCATACGTCCGGGAAGGTTTGCAGAATGGTCCGCAGGGGCGGCCAGAACACGTCGGTACTGCTGTCGGACGCGAACCACCAGATCGTGAACAGCAGCGCCGGCAGCGCGAGCACGAAGAACAGCCGCAGCAGAACGCCCTTCACACCGCCACCTCCCCGCGCACCGACTGATGCCATGCCAGCGCCCGCCGCTCCACGGTACGCGCGCCCACGTTGATGAGGAGCCCCAGCACACCGGTCACCACGATCAGCGCGTACATCTCCGGCACCGCCTGGGAGTTCTGCGCGACCGCGATGCGGGCGCCCAACCCCGGTGCGCCGATGACGAGTTCGGCGGTGATGGCGAGGATCAGGGCGACGGCCGCGGCCAGCCGGATGCCGGTCATGACGTACGGCAGCGCGGTCGGCCACAGGACGTGCCGGACCCGCGCCCAGGGTCCGAGACCGTAGGAGCGTGCCGTCTCCTCGGCGACCGGGTCGACGTCCTGGACGCCGTACAGGACCTGGATGAGCACCTGCCAGAACGAGGCGTACACGACGAGCAGCAGCACCGAGCGCAGTTCGGTGCCGTACATCAGCACCGCGAGGGGGATCAGGGCGACCGAGGGGATCGGGCGCAGGAACTCGATCGTGGAGGCCGTGGCCTCGCGCAGATACGGCACCACCGCGATGGCGACGCCGAGGACGATGCCCGCCGTCGAGGCGATGGCCAGGCCCAGCGCCCAGCCGGTGAGGGTGTCGCCGAGCGCCGTCCAGAAGGTGTCGTCGGAGAGCTCGGTGCCGAGGGCGTCGGCGATGCGGCTGGTCGGCGGGAAGTAGGCCTCCTTGACGAGACCGAGCCGCGGCACCGCCTCGCCCAGGGCGAGGAAGGCCGCGAGTCCGGCGGCGCCGAGCGCGGTGTTGAGTCCCCTCACGGCAGCAGCTTGTCCAGGTCGGGTGCCGTCTTGAAGAGGCCGTCGTCCTGGCCGAGCTTCTGCAGCGCGTCGAGGGAGGCCCGGTCCGGGTCGGCCGGCCATGCGGGCAGAGTCACCTTCGCCAGTACGGCCGCCGGGATCTTCGTGTACGTGGTGACGACCTGGCGGGCCTCGTCCGGGTGGGCGTCGGCGTAGGCGAGCGACTCGGCGAGGGCGGTCCGGAACTTCTTCACGACGGCCGCGTTCTGCTGTTCGTACGACGTGGACGTGAAGTACATCGCCACGGTGAGGTGGGGGGCGACGTCCACGAGGGGTGAGGCGATCTCCCGGGCGCCCTGGCTCTTGACGGTCGCGAGGGCCGGTTCGACCACCATGGCCGCGTCGATCTGCCCGCTGTCGAGGGCGGCCGGCATCTGGTCGAAGGCGAGCTCGACGAACTTCACCTTGTCCGGGTCGCCGCCCGCCTTGCGCACCGACTCGCGCACCGCGGTCTCGTTGATGTTCTTCAGGGTGTTGATGGCGACCTTCCTGCCCTCCAGCTGGTCGGCCGACTTGACCGGGCTGTCGCCCTTCACGGTGAGGGCACCGAAGTCCTTGCCCTGTACGCCCGTTGAGGCGATGCCGTTGGAAACGACCTTCACCGGCACGTTGTTGGACTGGGCGACCATCAGCGAGGTCGAGTTGGAGAAGCCGAACTGGTACTGGCCGCTGGCGACGGCCGGCACGATCGCCGCACCGCCCTGTGCGAGCGATACCTCCAGCTCCAGACCCTGCTTCTTGAAGAACCCCTTCTCCTGCCCCAGATAGAGCGGGGCGACGTCGACGATGGGGATCACACCGACCTTGACCTTGGTGGTGCCTCCGGACGACGACTTGTCCGACCCCGTACCGTCCCCGGACGAGCCACAGGCCGACACGGTGACCAGGAATGCTCCGGCCGCTAGAGCGGCGAGCAGACGACGCATGGCTCCTCCTGCACAGACTTCATTGTTCCGACAGGGTGTGCGCACAGCGCACAATGGTGCACAGTGCGAAAGGTAGAGGTTTTCCTTCTCTGCGGTCAACGCCTTTGGCTGACAATATTGTTGACAGTTGTTGAGGTGGAGGCGACGATGCCTGCAGCAGCCCGCGCCCCGCACTTCGTCCGCTCCTTCGAGCGGGGCCTCGCCGTGATCCGCGCTTTCGACGCGGAACACCCGGTCCTGACGCTCGCCGAGGTCGCGCGCACCTGCGGACTGACCCGCGCGGCGGCCCGGAGATTCCTGCTCACACTCGCCGACCTGGGGTACGTGCACGCCGACGGCCGGGCGTTCCGGCTCACGCCGCGCGTGCTGGAACTCGGCTACTCCTACCTCGCGGGCTTCTCGCTGGCGCAGATCGCCGAACCGCATCTGGAGCAACTGGTCGACCGCTCAAGGGAGTCGTCGTCCCTGTGCGTCCTCGACGGCGACGACATCGTGTATGTCGCCCGGGTGCCGGCCCGCCGCATCATGACGGCCGCGATCACCGTCGGGACACGCTTCCCGGCGTACGTCACATCGGTGGGCCGGGTGATCCTCGCCCATCTGCCGGACGCGGAACGGGAGTCGTGGCTGGCGCGGGCCGAACTCCGCTCCCTGACACCGCGCACGATCACCGACGCGGACCTCCTGCGCGCCGAGCTCGACAAGGTCCGGGCGCGCGGGTACGCCGTCGTCGACCAGGAGTTGGAGGAGGGGCTGCGCTCGGTCGCCGCCCCGGTGCGGGACCGGGGCGGCGAGGTGGTGGCGGCGGTGAACATCCCGGTGCACGCCAGCCGCAACACCGTGGCGTCGGTCCGCCGTGATCTGCTGCCGCATCTGCTGGACACGGTCGCCGCGATCGAGCGGGACCTGCGGATGGCTACAGGTCGAGGACGAGCCGCTTGCCCCGACACCGGGACACACAGATCATCATCGTCTCCCCGGCCTCCCGCTCCGCGTCCGTGAGCACCGAGTCCCGGTGGTCCGGGGCACCTTCGAGGACATCGGTCTCGCACGTCCCGCAGGTGCCCTCGGTGCAGGAGAAGAGCACCTCAAGCCCGGCGCCGCGCACGGCGTCCAGCACGGAGACGTCCGCAGGTACGGTCACCGTCCGGCCGCTCTGCGCCAGCTCCACCTCGAACTCGGTGTTCTCGCCGGTCTCCTGCTCCTTCGGCGTGAACCGCTCCAGGCGCAGCACCCCGGCCGGGCAGCGCGCCTCCACCGCGTCCAGCAGGGGACCCGGGCCGCAGCAGTAGACGAGCGTGCCCTCGGGTACGTCGTCGAGCACCGACGCCAGGTCGAGCAGGCCGGTCTCGTCCTGCGGCGCCACGGTGACCCGGTCGCCGTAGCGGCTCAACTCCTCGGTGAAGGCGATGGAGTCGCGGGTGCGCCCGCCGTACAGCAGGGTCCACTCGGCGCCCCGGGACTCCGCTTCCGCCAGCATCGGCAGGATGGGCGTGATGCCGATGCCGCCCGCGATGAACCGGTAGCGGGGCGCGGGCTCGAGGGCGAAGTGATTGCGGGGTCCGCGCACCCGCACCTTGTCACCCTGCCTCAACTGCTCGTGCACATGGGCGGATCCGCCGCGCCCGTCCGGCTCGCGCAGTACGGCGATCCGCCATTCGGTGCGGTCGGCCGGGTCGCCGCACAGGGAGTACTGGCGTTCCAGGCCGGGGCCGAGCACGACGTCGATGTGGCCGCCGGGCTCCCAGGCCGGGAGCTCCTCGCCGAGGGGGTGGCGCAGCGTGAGGGCGAGCACGCCGTCGGCCGCGGACTCCCTGCGACCGACGACGAGTTCGGCTTCGTACACGTCACTCATGAGGTGTTTCCTCGCGGCTGGTGTCCTTGCGGGTGGGCGAGCATCCACTCCCACATCTCGATCGGGTCCTGCGAGGTGTGCTCGCGGCCGCAGTGACAGGTGCCGTGCAGCACGTCCGTGCCGGGCAGCCAGTCGATGCGGTAGATCTCTCCGGTCGGAGTGCTCACTGGACCTTCTCCACGGGCTTGGCGCCCTCCTCGACGAGCCGGGCGAGGATACGGCGGGCGGCCAGGCCGCCGGTGTCGATGTTGATGCTCAGCTCCTGGTACCCCGTCCGCTCGCTGCCGAGCGTCTTCTGCAGCAGGTTGAGCGCGTCCACGTCCTGCATGACGACGGTGTGGTTGTTCTTCCGCAGGAACTCGGTGACCTCGTCGTCCTCGGTCGCCCAGTCGCGCGAGACCATCCAGAAGTCGTACACCTTGCCGTCCGAGGACGGCGTGATCGCGTACGTCACCTCGGTGTGGAAGCCGTTCGGGTCGCTGCCGTCCGCCTCGGGCACCACACCGACGGGGGCGACGCGGCTGTGGAGCAGATACAGGCAGGGCGCGCTGTACTCGATGTCCTGCCAGCGGGTGATCCGGCCTTCTATGCCGGTGGACTTGGCGTAGAACGGCGGGCACTCGGCATCGTCCATGTGCCGGCTGACCCGCACGATCCCCGCGCCCTCGTCGACCTCGGTCGTGATCGGCGTCTCGGCGACCTCGGGGGTCCCGATGTAGCCGCCGTGCAGATACGTCTCGTGGGAGAGGTCGAGGAGGTTGTCGACGAGGAGCCCGTAGTCGGCGTCGATGGGCTCCATGCCGCGCACGGTCGTCCAGCCGGGGGAGTCCAGGTGCCTGGCGCGCGGGATGGTGTCGGGGTCGGCGAGGGCCGGGTCGCCGATCCACACCCAGATCAGGGAGTCCAGCTCGGCGATCGGGTACGAGGCGACGCGCGCGGTGCGCGGGACGCGCTTCTGCCCCGGCACATACACACACGTGCCCGTCGTGTCGTACGTGAACCCGTGGTACCCGCACACGATCCGGTCACCGTCGAGCCGGCTCGGCTTCTCGTGCAGCGGGAACCGGCGGTGCACACACCGGTCGGCCAGCGCGACGGGCGTGCCCTCCTCCTCGGTCCGGTAGAACACGAGCGGCTCACCGAGGATCGTCCGGCCGAGGAGTTCCTCCCGGCCCACCTCGTGGCTGTAGGCGGCGACGTACCACTGATTCCTGGCAAAAGCGGTCATGTGCGGCATGGCAGTTCCCGTCCCTGTCGGCGAGGCGCCGTCGCCCCGCGTGCCGTGGTTGGACCCAGGTTCGTGAGGTGTGCGGGGGCTCGGCAAGGCGGCTTCTGCCAGGCGGAAGACGTTCCGTGAAAAGGCAGGTCAGGTGGGAGGCGGCACGCGACTCGGCCGCCCGGCCCCACGCGGGGTACGGCCGAGCGGCAGCACCGCGCCCCCGTCCCCGGGTCCCCGGCCCGCCACCCCTCCCGTACCGCTGACTTTCACACGAGCGCCACCGCACCCTTCCCTGACGTTTGGTGCTCTTGGAACACTCGCACCGCGCGCATTCCGTCATGTTCCGGCCATCCGCACCCCTGGATGAGAGGCAGTACCCACCCATGCCCGAAGTCAACCGGCGCAGGTTCCTTCAACTCGCGGGCGCCACCTCGGCGTTCACCGCGCTGTCGAGCAGCATCCAGCGCGCCGCCGCGCTCCCGGCGAACCATCGCACGGGGTCGATCGAGGACGTGGAGCACATCGTCGTCCTGATGCAGGAGAACCGCTCCTTCGACCACTACTTCGGCGCCTTGCGGGGCGTTCGCGGTTTCGGCGACCCGCGCCCGGTGCGGCACGACAACGGCAAACCGATCTGGCACCAGTCCGACGGCACCAAGGACGTCCTGCCCTTCCACCCGGAAGCCGACGACCTGGGCATGCAGTTCCTGGAGGGCCTGCCACACGGCTGGACCGACGGCCACCAGGCCTACAACGGGGGCAAGTACGACAAGTGGGTGCCGGCGAAGGGCACCACCACGATGGCCTATCTGACCCGTGAGGACATCCCTTTCCACTACGCCCTCGCCGACGCCTTCACCGTCTGCGACGCCTACCACTGCTCGTTCATCGGCTCGACCGACCCGAACCGCTACTACATGTGGACGGGATACACCGGCAACGACGGCACCGGCGGCGGCCCGGTCCTGGGCAACGACGAGGCCGGCTACGGCTGGACGACCTACCCCGAGCGTCTGGAGCGGGCCGGCGTCTCGTGGAAGATCTACCAGGACATCGGCGACGGCCTGGACGCGGCGGGCTCCTGGGGCTGGATCGCGGACGCCTACCGGGGCAACTACGGCGACAACTCGCTGCTGTACTTCGACAAGTACCGCCAGGCCCAGCCCGGCGACCCCTGGTACGACAAGGCCCGCACCGGCACCGACGTCAAGAACGGCGACGGCTACTTCGACCGGCTGAAGGCCGACGTCAAGGCCGGCACGCTGCCCCAGATCTCCTGGATCGCCGCCCCGGAGGCGTTCTCCGAGCACTCCAACTGGCCCTCCAACTACGGCGCCTGGTACATCGCGCAGGTCCTCGACGCCCTCACCTCCAACCCGGAGGTCTGGTCGAAGACGGCCCTGTTCATCACCTTCGACGAGAACGACGGCTTCTTCGACCACGTGGTGCCGCCGCTCCCGCCGAAGTCCCCGGCGCAGGGCAAGTCGACCGTCGACGTCTCGCCCGACCTCTACCCCGGAGACGCCAACCGCCCGGCGGGCCCCTACGGCCTCGGCCCCCGGGTCCCGATGCTGGTCGTCTCGCCGTGGAGCAAGGGCGGCTACGTCAACTCCGAGACCCTGGACCACACCTCGATCCTGCGGTTCATGGAGCGCCGCTTCGGCGTCAGGGAAACCAACATCTCGCCCTGGCGCCGGGCCATATGCGGCGACCTCACCTCGGCCTTCGACTTCTCCCGCAAGGACAGCCGCCCCGCCGCGCTGCCGGAGACGGACGAGTACGAGCCGCAGGACCGTGAGCGCCACCCCGACTACCGGCCGACGCCGCCCGCCGATCCGGACATGCCCCGGCAGGAGCGCGGTCTGCGCCCGTCCCGCCCCCTCAAATATGCCCCGCACGTGGACGCTTCCGTGGACGCGGCGGCCGGCAAGGTCACGCTGACGTTCGCCTCCGGCGCCAAGGCCGGTGCCGCCTTCCACGTCACCTCCGGCAACCGCACCGACGGCCCGTGGACCTACACCACGGAGGCCGGCAAGACGATCGCGGACACCTGGAACTCGGCGTACTCCGGCGGCTCGTACGACCTGACCGTGCACGGCCCGAACGGCTTCGTGCGCTCCTTCAAGGGCGCGAACAAGGCGGCCGGACCCGAGATCACCGCACGGCACACCGGTGACGACATCGAGCTGACCTTCACCAACAAGGGCGCCAAGGCGGCCCGGCTCAAGGTCACCAGCGGTTACGGCGGCCGCGTCCGCACCATCACCGTGCGGCCCGGCACCACCGTCCGGCACTGCGTCGACCTCGCGGCGAGTCGGCGCTGGTACGACCTGACCGTCACGTCCGACTCCGACCCGGCGTTCCTGCGGAGGTTTGCCGGGCACGTCGAGAACGGGCGGCCCGGGGTGAGCGACCCGGCGATCATCACCGTGTAGGCCGGACCCGTCCGGGTCAGAGCGAGGTGAGGTGCCCCGGGTCGGGCTGCCGGGGCATCAGCATCGACTCGGGCGGCACCTTCGCGGCTTCCAGCGCCAGGACGGCCGCGACGGGGTGCTCGGCATCGGAGACCGTGATGGCGTCGTCGAGCGGCTGATCCGCCGCGACCACCTCGTCGTAGGCCTGATCCACCGCCACCACGTCCGGCGCCACCCGGCTCAGCAGCACCACACCCCACGCCGAGAGACCCGCCCCGGCCAGTGCGAGGAGGATGCCCGTCGCGCCGCCCTGGAGGCGTTCGCCCAGCAATGACAGTCCGATGAGCGCGGCCGCCACCGGATTGGCCAGGGTCACCACCGCCAGCGGCGCGCCGAGGCCGCCCCGGTAGGCGACCTGGGACAGCAGCAGACCGCCCGCCGCGAACGCCGCCACGAGCAGCGCGACGCCGATGACCTGCACGCTCAGCACGGAGTCCGAGCGGTCGGTCGCGGCCACCGTCACGGTCTGGGTGAGCGCCGAGGCGACCCCGGAGGCGAAGCCCGACGCGGACGCGTGGCGCAGGCCGGGACGGGTGCCCCGGCGCGTCAGCAGGCCGATCGCCGCGGCCGTCACACCGGCGACCGCCAGCGCCTCCGGCATGCTCAGCACGTCGTCGGGCGCCGGACCGGACGCCGTGACGAGGATCGCGGCCAGCCCGATCAGGGTGTACGCCGTACCCCGCCACTCCGTCGCGCTGACCCGGCGCCCGGCGACCCGCGCGCCCATGGGCACCGCGGCGACCAGGGTGAGCGCGCCGAGCGGCTGGACCACCGTCAGCGGGCCGTACTTCAGGGCCACCACGTGCAGCAGCGCGGCGGAGGCGTTGAGGGCGACGGACCACCACCAGGCGCCCGAGCCGAGCAGCCGCAGCATCCCCGAACCGGGGTTGCGGGAGGCCAGCCGCTCCTGGGCGACGGCGGCGCCCGCGTAGGCGACGGCCGAGAACAGGGACAGGATGACGGCGAGGGCGGTGGCGCTCATCGGCCCGCTCCGACCAGGACGTTCTCCTCGACCGGTGCCACAGTCTCCTGAATTTCCCCGGGCTGCCCCGCGGTCGTCGTCGTGCGCCGGGGCAGCCGGATCACCGCGAGCGCGATGCCGAGCATGGCCGCCGCCACGATCGCGTCGAGCCAGTAGTGGTTGGCGGTCCCGACGATCACCGTCAGTGTCAGCAGCGGATGCAGCAGCCACAGCCAGCGCCGGCGGGACCGGGTGGCCACGATCAGTCCGATCGCCACCATCAGGGCCCAGCCGAAGTGCAGCGAGGGCATCGCCGCGAACTGGTTCGACAGATGGTCGGTCTGCGGCGGGCCGTACACCGACGGTCCGTACAGCCGCGCGGTGTCCACCAGGCCCGTCGCGGCGAGCATGCGCGGCGGGGCGAGCGGGAAGACGAGGTGCACCACGAGTGCGGCACCGGTGACGGCGGCCAGTACCCGGCGGGCCCAGACGTAGTGCGCCGGCCGGCGCAGATAGAGCCAGACCAGGAAGGCCGCGGTGGCCGGGAAGTGGATCGTGGCGTAGTAGGTGTTGGCGATGTGCACGAGAGTGTCGCCGTGCAGCAGCAGATTCTGTACGTCGCCCTCGCCGGGCAGGTGGACGGCGCGTTCCAGGTCCCACACGCGGCGGGCGTTGCGGAACGCTTCGCCGGTGTGTCCGCTCGCCAGCTGACGGCCGAACTTGTAGACGAGGAAGAGTCCTGCGACAAGCAGGAGCTCACGGACGAGTGGCGGCCGCGTTATGGCGCGGGTCTCCGCTTCTGCAGGCTCGGTGCGGGCATTCATCCCCCGGCCCCTTCGCTGACGGTGGTGCGGGCTGAGCTGGAGACTCGTCTGGTGCGGCGAACTCATCGCGCTCATCGATACGGGTGCGTACCGATACGCCAGTGTACCGATACGGTCGTGTACCGGTACACTCACGTATCGATAGACGTACGCCACACTGGAAGCAGCCCCGCACCACCTTGTATGAAGTCGCTCAAGCCCCACTCGAACGAGGAGAAGAGCTGATGACGTCGCAGGCCGCGGACGGACCGGAGACGGTCGCCGCCTCGCGCCGCTCCAAGATCACGCCCGAGCGTGAGCAGGAGTTCTACGACGCCGTGCTCGAACAGGTCCGCGAATGCGGTTATGAAGCCGTGACCATGGAGGGTGTCGCCGCCAGCACCCGGTGCAGCAAGTCCACGCTCTACCGGCAGTGGAAGACCAAGCCGCAGTTCGTGGTGGCCGCGCTGCGCTCACGGCGCCAGTCGAAGTTCGACGGCATCGATACAGGATCGCTCGCGGACGACTTGCGGGAGGTGGCGCGGGCCGCGGGCCGCTGGTCGAATAGCGACACCAAGCTGCTCCAGGCCCTCGGACACGCCGTCACGCAGGACCCGGAGCTGGCGAAGGCGCTGCGGGAGGCGCTCGTCGACCCGGAGATCGCGTCGCTGAAGGAGATCCTCCAGCGCGGGGTCGACCGGGGCGAGGTCGCCGCCGGGCATCCGGCGCTGGAGTACATCCCGGCCCAGATGTTCGGCGTGATCCGGGCGCGGCCCATCGTGGACGGGGAGTACGCCGATCCGCAGTACCTGGTCTGCTTCGTGGAGGCCGCGGTGCTGCCCGCACTGGGGCTCACATAAGACCCAGGCCGCCGTCCACGGGATGACTGGACGGTGACCTGCTCGCGCCGCACCGTGGGGACGGGGGCGGCGCGCACCCTCCGGCCGGGTGGGGTTCCTCTTGAGCGGAGAGGCGCCCCACCCGGCCGACGGGTTTCCCGGGGGTGTCAGACGTCCTGGCCGCTGCCGCCGCCCGTGGACACCTTGATCCCCTTGGTGATCTCGTCGATGACGGACTGCTTCTCGCCGACGTCCACGCCGAAGCGCACGACGACGATCTGCCGCGCGTTCGCGGGGGAGGGGAAGGCCAGCGACTCGACGTAGCCGTCGGCGCCCTTGCTGGTGACCGCCTTCCAGCGGACCAGGTAGCCCTTCTGCCCGGCGACGGTCACGGCCTTGGAGGCCAGCACGTCGTGCGAGGTGATCGCGCCGTAGGTCTTGCCGCCGTAGGACTGCTCGGCGTTCGCCTCGATGTCCGCCTTGGCGACCTGCTCGGCCGTCGAGCCGACCGTGCCCAGCAGGGCCGCGGGAGCCGAGTACGCACCGCCCTTCGTGCAGTTCTGGGAGGTGTCGCCGGGGCACTCGTAGGAGTCGTTCGACGTGACCGACGCGCCGGCCTGGATCTGCTGGCCGTACCAGTCGTCCGGGATCGGGATGCTGATCCCGCTGATCGCGTCGGTCACCGAACCGCTCTCGATCTTCGGCGCCTCGGACTGCCCGGGCGAGGGCGAGGCCCCGCCGGAACCGCCGGAGCCACCCGGACCGCCGTTCCCGCCCGGCCCGCCCTGGCCACCCGTGGAACCGTCCTGGCCCCCGGCGCCACCCGGCCCGCCGCCCGGCCCCTGCTGCGAGGTGCTGCCGCCGCCCGAGTCGTGGCCGGCCAGCGCCCACACGCCCACACCGATGCTGGCGAGGACCGCGACCGCGACCGCCACGGCTATGCCGGTGCGCAGACCGCGCCGTCCGCCGGCCGGCGGCGGACCGGGATAGGCCGGATACGCGGGATACGCCCCCTCGGCGGGCGTCTGCGTCGGGGGACCCCACTGGGCGGCCGACCCCGCGGGGCGGGTCTGGTCCGTCCATGCCCTGCCGTCCCACCAGCGCTCGGTGGCGGGACCGTCACTTGTCTGTCCGGGATCGGGGTACCACCCGGGAGGAGTCACCTGCGTCATGCCCCCACCGTATGAGGCGTCGGTGAAAGCCGGATGAGAGGGGCGGACCGAATTCCGGTCAACCCAAGACGAGTCGTACAGGTTTCTCTCGCGCGGGCGGCGGCAGACGCAGTCCGTCCCGGCCGGGAGTGACCGATCCGAGGACGCGCGCGTGCCGGGCGCCGGTGCTCGCGGGCACGGTGCCGGGCAGTCCGTGCGCGGTCAGGAATCCGAGGACGGCGAAGGCGTACGCCTCCTTGGCGTCCAAGGGCAGCCCCAGCTCGTCGGAGGTGCGCAGCGCGATGCCGGGCACGGACGCGGCCAGCATGCGCATCAGCGCCGGATTGCGGGTCCCGCCGCCGGAGGCGATCACCTCCGTCGCGCGCACCGCCCGGACCGCGTCGGCCACCGTCCGGGCGGTGAGCGCGGTCAGCGTGGCGACGACGTCCTCGGCCGACAGCGTCCCGCACCCCGCGAGGGCCTCCTGGAGATGCCCGAGGTGGAAGAGTTCCTTGCCGGTCGTCTTCGGCGGTGCCAGCGCGTAGTACGGCTCCGCGAGCAGCCGCTCCAGCAGCGCCCCGTGCACGGTCCCGCGAGCGGCGAGCGCCCCGTCGGCGTCGTACGCCAGGCGCCCGCCGCTGAACCCCCGGGCCGCCGCGTCGATCAGGGCGCACCCGGGGCCGGTGTCGAAGGCGGTCCCGTCGGGCGCGGTGAGGTTGGCGATGCCGCCCAGGTTGAGCGCGACCGGCGTGCCCGGGCGGCCGCGCAGCCACAGCAGGTCGACCAGGCTGACCAGCGGGGCGCCCTGACCGCCGGCGGCGATGTCGCGGGGCCGGAAGTCGGCGACCACGGGCAGCCCGGTCGCCTCGGCGATCCAGGCGGGCTGTCCGATCTGCAACGTGCCGTGCACCTGACCGCCGACGGCCCAGTGGTACACCGTCTGCCCGTGCGAGGCGACCAACTCGGCTCGCCCGTCGCACAGTTCACGATCGGCCCGGACGGCCGCCGCCGCGAACGCCTGCCCGATGAGGGTGTCCAGCCGGCACACCTCGGCCATCGACGTCGTCCCCGGCGGAAGAGCCGCCGCGAGCGCCTCGCGCAGTTCGTCGTCGTACGACGCGCTCACCTGTCCCAGCGGTCTCATGACCAGGCTGTCCCCGACGAGGTCCAGCTCGGCCGCCGCCGCGTCGATGGCGTCGTACGACGTCCCGGACATCAGACCGATCACCCGCATCCGCTCAACCCGCCTTCCGCCCGGGAGGCTTGACCAGTGCCAGCACGCTCACCGCACAGGTCGCCGCCGCGTAGTACCCCGGGATGTCCACGTTCCCGGTCCGCTCCACCGTCTTGGTGATGATGAGCCCCGCGCAACCCGAGAACACCGCATTGGACAGGGCGTAGGCGAGTCCCAGGCCCGTGTAGCGCACGGTGGTCGGGAACAGCTCCGCCAGCATCGCCGGACCCGGCCCCGCCATCAGCCCCACCACGGCACCCGCGCCGCACACCGCCACGCCCTTCACCGCATGCGAAGTCCCGGTGTCCTGAAGGAGGTTGAGCAGTGGTACCGCCAGGACCGTGACGAGGACCGCCCCGGTCAGCATCACCGGGCGCCGCCCCACCCGGTCGCTCAGCAGCCCGGCCGGGACGATCGTCGCCGCGAAGCCCAGGTTGGCCAGCACGGTGGCGACCAGCGCCTGCCGGAAGCTCGCGTTCAGAGTGCTCTGCAGATACGAGGGGAGCACGACGAGGAAGGTGTAACCGGCCGCCGCCCACCCCATGATCCGTCCCGCGCCCAGCGCGACGGCACCCACCACCCGGCGCACCGGCGGCCGTTCGACGTCGTGCTCCTCCCGGAACGCGGGCGTCTCGTCCAGCCGCAGCCTCAGCCACAGCGCCGTGAGCCCGAGCGGCAGCGTCAGCAGGAACGGCAGCCGCCAGCCCCAGTCGGCCAGTTGCCGCTCCGTGAGCACGGTGGCGAGCAGCGCCGCCGCCCCGGCACCGCCCAGCAGGCCCAGCGCCACCGTGAACGACTGCCACGACCCGTACAGTCCGCGCCGACCCGGCGGCGCGAACTCGGTCATCACCGACACCGCCCCGCCGAACTCCCCACCGGCCGACAGCCCTTGAAGCACCCTCAGAAACGTGAGCAGCCAGGGAGCCAGTGCGCCGACCTGGGCGTACGTCGGCAGGATGCCGATCAGGGTCGTCGCGCCGGTCATCAGCACGATCACCAGGATCAGCACCGGACGCCGCCCGACGCGGTCGCCGAGCCGGCCGAACAGGGCCGCGCCGACGGGCCGGAAGAAGAACGCCAGCGCGAACGACGCGTACGCCTTCACCAGCGCCTCGGCCTCGCTGCCGCCCTCCGGGGTGAAGAAGCGGGCCGCGATGATCGTGGCGAAATAGCCGTAGACGCCGAACTCGTACCACTCGATGAAGTTGCCCACCGACCCCGCGACCAGCGCACGGCGCGAGCGGCCTGTCTTCCGATCTTGGAAAATGGGCTCCTCCTCCGGTTTTTGACCATCCGTCAAACAGCAGGGGACGGCAGGCCACAGGCCTGATGCGTCGACTGTCCGACACCGCTGTCACCCGTCGGGGCAACAGCTGTCCGGACCGCCCTCCACATAGCCAATCGGACGGCTACGCTCGAGGTCTGTACGTCGTTAGGGCGACTTGGGGAGGTAACGGGATGACGGAGGAAGGGCCCACGCCGGCCGCCTCGCCTTCCCTCTGGGAGCGCGACGAGGAGGTCGCCGCCGTGGAGCGGGCGATCGACATCCTGCGCGCGGACCGGTCCTCCGCGGGCAGCCTGCTGGTGTTCCGGGGCGAGGCGGGACTCGGCAAGACCGCACTGCTCACCGAGACGCGCCGGATCGCCGAGGCGCGCGGCTGCACCGTCTGGTCCGCCCGCGGCGGCGAGACCCTCAGGTCCGTCCCCTTCAACGTCGTACGCCAACTGCTCCAGCCCGCGCTGGTCTCCCTGATGCCGGAGGAGGCGCGCGAGTATCTCGGCGACTGGTACGACATCGCCGGGCCCGCCCTCGGCGTGGCGGATCCCGGCGAGCGCCAGGCCGACCCGCAGGGCGTGTGCGACGGTCTGGTCGCCGCGGTGCGCCGGCTCGCCCGCCGCGACTGGCCGCTCGTCCTCGTGATCGACGACGCGCACTGGGCCGACCAGGAGACCCTGCGCTGGCTCGCCGCGTTCGCCGAGCGCCTCGACGACCTCTCCGTCCTGCTCGTGGTGGCCCGCCGCCCCGGGGACGTCACCGGCGAGAGCGCCCGCCACCTCGACGCCGTCTCCGCCGCCGCGGGCGGCCCGGTCACCACGCTCAGCGCCCTCACCCCGGACGCCACCGCGGGCCTCACCCGCGCCACCCTCGGCGCACACGCCGACGCCCCGTTCTGCCGCGAGGTCTGGGCCGTCACCGGCGGCAACCCCTACGAGACCGTCGAACTCCTCGCCAAGGTCCAGGACAGCGAACTCGAACCCGTCGAGGCCCAGGCCTGCGAACTGCGCGCCCTGAACCGCTCCGCGCGCGGCGGCGGCCTCGTCGCCCGCCTGGAGGGACTCGGCATCGAGGCCACCCGGTTCGCGTGGGCGGCGGCCATCCTCGGCACCGGCATCTCCGTCGACCTCGTCGCCAAGCTCGCCACCATGGCCCGCGCCGACGCCGTGCGCTGCGCCGAACTCCTGCGCAACGCCCGCATCCTGACCGAACCCGACCCGGCCGTCGTACCGGCCGACGACGGGGACCTGGAGTTCGTCCACCCGCTCATCGCCACCGCCGTCTACAACTCCATCCCCGACGCCCTGCGCACCGCCATGCACGGCATCGCCGCCCAGGTCGTCGCCGACTCCGGACTCGGCGCCGCCATGGCCTCCCGCCACCTGCTCCAGGTGCACCCGGACGACGACGAGGAGCTCGTCGAGCAGCTGCGCGAGGCCGCCCGCGAACACGTCGCAGTCGGCGCCCCCGACGCGGCCCGCCGCTGCCTGGAACGGGCACTGCGGGAACCGCCCCGTCCGGAGACCCACGCGCGCGTGCTCTACGAACTCGGCTGCGCCACCCTGCTGACCGCGCCCGCCGTCACCGTCGACCACCTCCAGTCCGCGCTCGCCATGCCCGGCCTGGACGGCGCCGAACGCATCGAAGCCGTCTTCCGCCTCTCCCAGGCCCTGCTCCACAACGACCAGCTGGAGGACGCCGTCCGCACGGTCGAGGCGGAGGCCGCCCGGCTCGGACCCGGGCCCGCACAGCTGCGGCTGCGGGCCGTCCAGTACATGTGGGAGGGCATCCACGCGGGCGAGACCAGCTCCCCGGGGCGCTCCGAGCGGCTCGCCGAACTCGCCGGGACCTGCACCGGGCGCGACAATTCCGAGCGCGCCCTGCTCATCCTGCGCGGCTTCGACGCCATGACCCACGGCGAGAACGCGGAGATCGTCGTCGAGCTGAGCGACCGCGCCCTCGTCAACGGCCGCCTGGCACCAGGACTCGGCTGGACCGACACCGAGTGGGGCCTCGAGATCCTCATGATGCTCGCCAGCTCCTACACCTACACCGACCGGCTCGACCGCGCCGAGAGCATGTTCACCGAGGCCCTGCGCACCTACGAGTCGGCCGGCTGGAGCGGCGGCCACCTCGCCCTCGCGCACGCCTTCCTCGGCTTCGCGCACCGCCGCCGCGGCCGTCTCAGGGAGGCCGAGTCCACGCTGCGCGAGTCCCTGCGCATCGCCGAGCGCGTCGGGCGGGGACTGCCCCTGTACTGGTCGGCGACGTGCAACCTCGTCGACACGCTGCTCGCCCGCGGCCATGTCGACGAGGCCTGGGAGGCCGCCGAACAGTACGGTTTCGCCCCGCCCTATCCGTCCACCATCGTGCTGCCCGATCCGCAGTCCGTACGCGGCCGGCTGCTGCTCGCCGTCGGCCGCACCCAGGACGCGGTCAACGAGCTGGAGGCCGCGGAGAAGGCGGCCACCGCCCGCAGCCACCTCAACCCGGTGATGGTCCCCTGGGCGCTCGACCTCGCCCGCGCCCTCGCCACGACGGACCCGGTCCGCGCGGCCCAGCTCGCCTCCGACGCCCGACGCCGCGCCGAGCGCTTCGGCACGGACACGGCGATCGGGGAGGCGCTGCGGTGCGCTGCCGCGCTGGAGACGGGGCAGCGGGCGGTGCGGTTGCTGTCCCAGGCGGTGACGTATCTGGAGTCCTCGCCGTGCCAGTACGAGCATGCGGCCGCGCGGGTGGAGTACGGGATCGCCGCGCGGTCTGTCGCCGAGATCAATCGGGGCTTGGCGCTTGCGCGGTCGTGCGGGGCGGATGGGCTGGTCGCGCAGGCGCGGGACGTGTTGGAGACGGGTCGGGGATTGCGCTAGAGAGCTCGGCAGTCGCGGTTGTGTGGCGGCTGCGGGCCCGTTGTGGCTTGTCGCGCAGTTCCCCGCGCCCCTGTGGGGCGCTACAGCGCGAGTAGTTGGTCGGTGACCGCCGCCAACCGCTTCTGTACCTCTCTGTCGTACGTTCCCTCGTGTGCCCGTGCCCTGCTCGTGCCGTCGAAGTAGCCGCCCGTCCCCAAGTCCTGTGTCGCCAGGGCCAGTACACCCGGGGCGCCGTCCGCGATGGTGCTCAGGGCCGCGAACCCGCCCTCGCGTACCATCCCGGTGTCCATGAAGGTCGCCGGGTGCAGGACGTTCACGGCGACGCCGGTACCGGCCAACTCCTCGGCCAGGGTGAAGGTATGGGCCGCCAGGGCGAACTTCGCGCGTCGGTATGCCGCGAAGCCGTCGTACCCGCGCCGGAACTCGATGTCGTCGAAGTCGACGGGGTCCTGGCCGACCGAGCCCACGTTGACGATCCGGGTGGGCGCGTTCGCGCGCAGCACCGGCAGCAGGGCACGGGTCAGCGTCACCGGCGCCAAGTAGTTGACCGCGAGCCGCAGTTCGTGGCCGTCGGCGCTCACCTCGCGTCCCGTGCCGGGGGCGCCCGCTCCGACGCCCGCGTTGTTGATCAGTACGTCCAGGTCGGGACGGGCGTCGGCGACCCGCGCGCCCAGCTCCCGCACCTCGGTCAGGGAGGCCAGGTCGGCCACGAACGCCTCGGCGTCGCCCTCGGTGCGCAGTTCCTCGACGAGCCGCTCGGTACGGCCCGGATCGCGGCCGTGGGCGAGGACGACATGGCCGGAGCGGACCAGCTCGAAGGCGAGGTGGCGGCCGAGCCCGGAGGTGGCGCCGGTGATCAGAATGGTGGACATGCCTCCACCGTAGGCCCGCTGCGGAGGCATGTGCGTGGTGTTGTCGAGGCTACGACCGGCAGGGTCACCCTTCTTCTTCCGCCAGCACGCGCTGCGCGGCGGCGAACGCCGAGTTGGCCGCCGGAACTCCGCAGTACACGGCCGTCTGGAGCAGGACCGCGCCGATCTCGTCCGGCGTCAGACCGTTGCGCCGGGCTGCCCGGACATGCATCGCCAGCTCGTCGTAGTGCCCGTGGGCGACCAGCGCGGTCAGGGTGATCATGCTGCGCTCGCGGCGGCTGAGCGTCGGGTCGGTCCAGATCTCGCCCCACGCGTAGCGCGAGATGAAGTCCTGGAAACGCGCGGTGAAGGGCGACTGCCGGTCCTGCGCCCGGTCCACGTGTGCGTCGCCGAGCACCTCGCGCCGCACCTCCATGCCCCGCTTGGCGCCACCGTCGAAGTGTGCGCGCAGAGCGGTCAGTACGGCCTCCGGGCACTGCGCCACCGCCAGATGCGAGGCCCCGGGGATCTCGACGAGCGCCGCGCCCGGCACCGCGTCCGCGATCTCCCGCAGATGCGCCGGCGGGGTCGCCGGGTCCTCCCGGCCCGCGACGAGCAGGGTGGGCGCGGAGATCTCCGCCAGCCGCTCCCGGATGTCGAAGGCGGCGAGTGCGTCACAGCAGGCGGCGTAGGCCTCCGGGTCGGCGTCCCGGTGGTCCCGGACGAGCCGGGGCACCGTGAAACCGGGGGTGAACCAGCGGGCGTCGGCGCTCTCCACGAGCCGGTCCATGCCCTCGGCGCGGACCTGCGCGGCCCGCTCCTCCCAGGACCTGGAGCCGTTGAAGTGGGACGACGAGCAGATCACGGCCAGCGACGACACCCGCTGCGGGTGGTGCACGGCCAGGTGCAGCCCGACCGCGCCGCCCAGCGACACCCCCGCGTACGCGAACCGCTCGATGCCGAGCGAGTCCGCGAGCGCGAGCACCAGGTCGGCGAGGCCACCGACGGCGGCGCCGGGACCGATCAGACCGGCCGCGCTGCCGCCGTGCCCCGGCAGATCCCAGCGGACCACCCGGTGGCTGACGGAGAGCTCGGGCGCGACCTTGTCCCACAGGGCGTACGACGTCCCGAGCGACGGTCCGAGGATCAGCGGGGGAGCGGAAGCGGGGCCCTCGGTCAGGTGGTTGAGGAGTTTCTCGGTCAACGTCGCTCCAGAGCGCGATCGGTGAGGGTGGCGGCGGCCCCCGTGTAACGGGTGGGGTCGGCGAGACTGTCGAGGTCGAGGCCCTTCAACTCCGGTTCTTCCGCCAGGAGTTCGCCGAGGCTGCGGCCCTCGGTATAGGTGCGCCTGGCCAGCTCGGTCAGCAGGGACTTGGCGCGCGCCCGGCCCAGCACCGGTGCCAGTTCGGCGGAGAGCCGCTCGGAGACGATCAACCCATGGGTGAGGTCCAGGTGTTCACGCATCACCTCCGCGTGCACCCGTAGCCCTTCGGTGAGTTCGGCGGCGTCCCGGGCGGCGCCGCCGACCAGCCGGAGCAGGTCCCGCAGCGGCTCCCACTCGGCGTGCCAGGCCCCGGCCGGCCGCTCGTCCTCCGCGGTCAGCGACCCGTACAGCGTGGCCGCGAGCTGCGGTGCCCGCCGGGCCGCGGCCGCGATCAGCGTGGACCGTACCGGATTCGCCTTGTGCGGCATCGCCGATGAACCGCCCCCGCTGCCCTCCGAGACCTCGGCGATCTCGGTACGGGCCAGCGTGAGCACGTCCGTGGCGACCTTCCCCAGAGCTCCGGCCGTGAACGCCAGACATCCGGCGAGATCGGCGATCGGGGTGCGCAGGGTGTGCCAGGGAAGCCCGGGCGCCTGAAGGCCGAGTTCCCGGGCGTACGCCGCCGGCAGCGCGGTCGGGTCGGTGGCGCCGTACGCGGTGAAGGCGGCCAGGGTCCCGGCCGCACCGCCGAGCTGGACGGGCAGCGCGTTCCGTACCGCCGTGATGCGGTCCCGTGCGTCCAGTACCAGCGACCGCCAGCCGGCCGCCTTCAGCCCGAAGGTCGTCGGCACGGCGTGCTGGGTGAGGGTGCGTCCCGGCATCGGGGTGTCCCGGTGCTCGGCGGCCAGCCGGGCCAGTGTCGCCTCCGTCCGCCCGAGGTCGGCACGGACCAGGTCGAGCGTGCGCACGGCCACCAGCACCGTCGCCGTGTCCATGATGTCCTGGCTCGTCGCGCCCCGGTGGACGTACGGCCCGTACTGCCCGCCGACCGCTTTCGTGAGGTCGGCGACGAGCGGGATCACCGGGTTGCCGCCCCCGCGCGCGCGTACGGCGATGTCCCGGGCGTCGAAGTCCCCGGTCCGGGCGGCCGCGGTCACCGCCGTGGCGGCCTCCTCGGGAGCCAGGCCCAGCGTCGCCTGGGCGCGGGTCAGCGCGGCCTCCGCGTCGAGCAGCGCGCGCAGATACGCGGCGTCGCTCGTCGCGGAGGCGGCGGGGGAGCCGGCCCACCCGGGGGCGAGCAGACCGGCGTCGGGTTCGGCAGAAGTCACTGGAACTCCAGGAAGACCGTCTCGCCTTCGCCCTGAAGGCGGATGTCGAAACGGTAGGTCCCCTTGCCGTCGTCCGTCGCGATGAGCGTGCCCCGGCGCGCCTCGTCCACCCGGGCGAGCAACGGGTCGGCGGCGAGCGCCGCGTCGTCACCCGGGAGATAGATCCGGGTGTAGAGGTGCACGAGGAGCCCGCGCGCGAAGACGCACACGCTGAGATACGGCGCGCTCTTCCCGCGGGCGCCCGGCCGCAGTGTCCGCGCGGACCAGTGGCCGTTGGCGTCGGTCTGGACGCGCCCCCAGCCGGTGAACTCCACGCCGTTGCGGCCCAGGAAGCCGCCGCTCGCCGGGTCGCGCCGCATGGAGCCGTCGACCGTCGGTACGTTGCCGTCCGGGTCGGCGCCCCACAGCTCCACGAACGCGTCCGGCAGCGGCTTGCCCTCGCCGTCGTGAACGTATCCCTGGACCGCGATGGTGTCGGGGTGGCCGACGGGCGCGATGTCGCCGCCGCCGGGGAAGGGCAGGGCGTGGCCGTAGAAGGGCCCGACCGTGTGCGACGGAGTGGGCAGCACCGTCTCGGGACGGCTCGTGTCGATCCTCGTCATGGCAGGTCAGCGCCCTTCTTCGAGCCAGGTGGCGTTCGGGCCGTCGAGCACGACGTCCCAGTGGTAGCCCATCGAGAACTCCGGCACCGACAGGTTGTGGTCGTACGTCGCGACGAGACGCTGGCGGGCAGCGTCGTCCGTCACCGACTGGATGATCGGGTCGTACGGGAACAGCGGGTCGGCGGGGAAGTACATCTGCGTCACGAGCCGCTGGGTGAACGCCGTGCCGAAGAACGAGAAGTGGATGTGGGCCGGGCGCCAGGCGTTGAGGTGCTGACGCCACGGGTACGGGCCCGGCTGGATCGTGGTGAAGTGGTAGTGGCCGTCGGCGTCGGTGAGGGTGCGGCCGACGCCCGTGAAGTTCGGGTCCAGCGGGGCGTCGTGCTGCTCGCGCTGATGTGCGTACCGGCCGGCCGCGTTGGACTGCCAGATCTCGACCAACTGGCCGCGCAGCGGGCGCCCGTCGCGGTCGAGCAGCCGCCCGGAGACGGTGATCCGCTCACCGATCGGCTCACCGTTGTGCTGCCGGGTGAGGTCGTTGTCGATCTCGGTGATGTCCCGCTCGCCGAAGGCGGGGGAGTGCAGCTCCACCAGCTCCGGGTCCTTGGACACGTCGATCGTGACCGGCGGCTGCTTGGGGTGGCGCAGGACCGAGGAGCGGTACGGCGCGTAGTCGCGGCGCGGCTGGTGCTCGACGGGGCCGCCGTCGGCGATCCGCTTCTCGTAGGCGGCGTGCTCGGCCGCGATCTCCTGGTCGATGTCGTGCTGGGTGAGTGTCATGGGGAGGTCCTGGATTCTCTGAAACTCGGGGGCGGTGTCGCGCCCCCGAAGGGACGCGGGGAACCGCGCGACCAGCCACAGCCGGTCCGCGGTCGCAATCGATGCCTAGCGCTCCAAGACGAGAGCGAGTCCTTGACCGACACCGATGCACAACGTGGCCACACCGACTCCACTGCCCTGGCGGGCAAGTTGGTGGGCGACCGTACCGGCGAGGCGGGCGCCCGACGCACCGAGCGGATGGCCGAGGGCGATGGCACCGCCCTGCGGGTTCAGGATCGCCGGGTCGAACTCGGGCCACTCGGCCACGCATCCGAGCACCTGCGCGGCGAACGCCTCGTTCAGCTCCAGGACCGACAGGTCGTCAAACCCCTTGCCCGCCTTGGCGAGTGCCCGGTTCACGGCCTCCACGGGGGCGAGCCCGAAGTAGTCCGGGTCGAGGGCGTTCACACCGGTCGCGGAGACCCGGGCCAGTGGCTCCCGCCCCGTGGCCCGCAGGCCCTCCTCGTCCACCAGCAGCAGCGCCGCCGCACCGTCGTTCAACGGGGACGCGTTGCCCGCGGTGACCGTCCCCCCGTCGGGCCGGAAGGACGGCTTGAGCTTCGCCATCGCGGCCAGGGAGGCGTCGGCCCGCACACACTCGTCGGCGCCGAAGACCACCGGGTCGCCCTTGCGCTGCGGGATCGACACGGGCGCGAGCTCGGCGTCGAAGAGCCCGGCCTCCTGCGCTCTGGCCGCCTTCTGGTGCGAGGCCAGCGCGAACTCGTCCTGCTGCTCACGTGTGATCTTGTGCTTGTCGGCGATGAGTTCGGCCGACTCGCCCAGCGGGATCGTCCACCGCGGGTCCATCCCCGGGTTGACCATGCGCCAGCCGAGCGTGGTCGAGTACAGCTCGGTGTGCCCGGCGGGGAAGGCCCGGTCGTTCTTGGGCAGGACGTACGGCGCCCGGGTCATCGACTCCACGCCGCCCGCCACGGCGATGGAGGCGTCCCCGACCGCGATGGCGCGGGCCGCCTGGATCACCGCCTCCAGACCGGAGGCGCACAGCCGGTTGACGGTGACGCCGGGTACCGAGGTCGGCAGGCCCGCGAGCAGGGCGCCCATGCGGGCGACGTTGCGGTTCTCCTCGCCGGCGCCGTTGGCGTTGCCGAAGTAGACGTCCTCGATGCGGGAGGGGTCCAGGCCGGGCGTACGGGCGAGGAGTTCGCGGATGGCGTGGGCGGCCAGGTCGTCCGGGCGCACCGAGGACAGGCCGCCGTTGTAGCGGCCGATCGGGGTGCGGACCGCGTCGACGAGGTAGACGGGCTTCACAGCAGTTCCTCCGCGACGGTCAGCTTGGCGTCGGTCTTGGCGATGATCTCGTCGGCCGGGACGCCGGGGGCGGTCTCGGTCAGCACGAGCCCCTCCGGCGTCACGTCGATCACGCCGAGGTCGGTGATGATCCGGTTCACGCACGCCTTGCCGGTCAGCGGCAGCGCGCACTCCTCGAGGATCTTCGCGGAGCCGTCCTTGGCGGTGTGGGTCATGACCACGATGACGGTCCGGGCGCCGTGGACGAGGTCCATCGCACCGCCGATCCCGGTGATCATCTTGCCGGGGATGGCCCAGTTGGCCAGGTCGCCCTTGGCGGAGACCTGCATGGCGCCCAGCACGGCGACGTCGATGTGGCCGCCGCGGATCATCGAGAAGGACAGCGCCGAGTCGAAGAAGGAGGCACCGGGCAGGACCGTGACGGTCTCCTTGCCGGCGTTGATCAGGTCCGGGTCGACCTGGTCCTCGGTCGGGTAGGGGCCGGTGCCCAGGATGCCGTTCTCGGACTCCAGGATCACCTCGACGCCGGCCGGGAGGTAGTTGGGGATCAGCGTGGGCAGGCCGATGCCGAGGTTGACGTACTGCCCGTCCTGAAGCTCGCGCGCCGCGCGCGCGGCCATCTGCTCACGTGTCCAGGCCATCACGCACTCACCGTCCGCTGCTCGATCCGCTTGTCGGTGGCCTGCCCCGGAGTCAGTGCCACCACCCGCTGCACGAAGATCCCCGGCAGATGCACCGCGTCCGGTTCGATCTCGCCGGGCTCGACGAGTTCCTCGACCTCGGCGATCGTCACCCGCCCCGCCATCGCCGCGAGGGGGTTGAAGTTGCGCGTGGACTTGTTGAAGACGAGGTTCCCGTGCCGGTCGCCCCTGGCCGCCCGCACCAGCGCGAAGTCGGTGCGGATGCCGCGCTCCAGCACGTACTCGGTGCCGTCGAACTCCCGCACCTCCTTCGGCGGCGAGGCGAGCGCGACGCCGCCCTCACCGTCGTAGCGCCACGGCAGTCCGCCCTCGGCGACCTGGGTGCCCACCCCCGCCGGGGTGAAGAACGCGGGGATGCCCGCGCCGCCTGCGCGCAGCCGCTCGGCGAGCGTGCCCTGGGGGATCATCTCGACCTCGAGCTCACCGGACAGGTACTGGCGCGCGAACTCCTTGTTGGCCCCGATGTAGGAGCCGGTCACCCGGGCGATCCGGCCGGCGGCGAGCAGGACCGCGAGCCCGGACTCCATGGCGCCGCAGTTGTTGGAGACCACGCCGAGGCCGCTGACCTCACGCTCGTACAGGGCCTGGATCAGCACGTTCGGCACACCGCTGAGTCCGAAGCCGCCGACGGCGAGTGTCGCGCCGTCCGGCACATCGGCCACCGCCTCGGCGGCGGTGGCGACCACCTTGTCCATGCGTGAAGCTCCATCCCGCTGATTAATCAGGGCACTGAGTATTTCGGTGAAGTTTCCTTCACGCTGTCACCGGACGGTGGCGACGTCAAGACCTCTGAGAAGTGTGAGGTCACAACGGTGTGCGACGTTGCAGACAGTGCGCGCCCCCGCCCGGTATCGTTCAGTGCACTTACGAATCCGACCTTCAGGGAGCGCACATGGCCGCGGTGGACCTCACCACCCACCCCGGGCACCTGGCCCGGCGGCTCCAGCAGGCGCACTACCTCCTCTGGAACACGATGGTCTCGGAGGAGATCACCTCGCCGCAGTTCGCGGTCCTCAACGCGCTCGTCGCCGAGCCGGGCCTCGACCAGCGCACGGTGGGCGAGCGGGTGGGTCTGGACCGGTCCACCATCGCCGAGGTGATCAGCCGCCTCGGCCGTCGAGGGCTGGTCGACAAGGTGCGTGATCCGCAGGACGGCCGGCGGTTCCTGCTGCGCCTCACCGACGACGGGCTGCGCACCCACCGCAAGCTGACCGTGCGCACGGCCCGGATGAACCAGGTCTTCCTGGCCCCGCTCTCCGCCGAGGAGCAGTCCGTCTTCTTCGAACTGATCCAGCGGGTCTCGGACGCGGCCGAGGGGCTCCGCAACCCCGCGGAACCCCTCGTCGCCCAGCGCTAGGCCCTGTCGGCCTGGGCCTTGGCGAAGAGCACCCAGACCTGGCCCTTGGCGAAGTTCACCGGGTCGCCGTCACTTGTCGTGAACGTCGTACCGTCCGTCGCCTTCTCGCGCTTCCAGTCGACGGTGTACGCCTTCCCGCCGCGCAGCACCTTCGCCTTCCCGGACCCCACCGTCTCGGTGTACGGCGTGTTGTTGCCGAGGAAGTCGTAGAAGTCGGACTTGCGGATCTTCACGTACTGCACGACGACCGTCGCCGGGGCGAGCCGCTTGCCGGCGGTCGTCACGGTCGGTGTGCCGTCCATCGAGACCAGATAGCGGTCCCGGCTCGAGGACCAGGTGAACCGGAAGGCGGCCGCCGGGTAGCGCACGGTCTCCGAGGTGTCCTTCGTCCCGCCGGACGACGGGGCGGCCCCATAGGTGAAGCCGGTGGTCAGGGCGTCCGCGCCAGGGACCGAGGGCATCAGCCGGTCCGGGCGCAGATAGAGGTTGTGCGGGGAGGGCTTGTCGGTGCCCCGGAAGTAGGCGCCGGACGTCTTCTCGGGTGTCTGCGGGTTCAGCGGCGCCTTGTCGATCAGCGGCATCAGCTTCCCCTGGGCGCCGGAGAAGGCGAGCGTCGGGTGGTCGAACTGGCGCAGCAGCTCCAGATCGGACTCCCGGGCGCTGCGCACCGGCCCGATGACCTTGGGGAGCTTGGTCGCGTACACCGCCATCAGCCGGCTCAGTCCGCCCTCGACCTGCTCGGCGTAGATGATGTCCGCGGAATCGGTGCCCGTGTGCGGGCGGGCCGCCCGTGCGTTGTCGATCTTCACGGCGAGCGCCGACTCCCCGGTCAGCCCGCTCTGCGACGGCTCTTGGCTCGGGTCCTGGTCCTGGTTCTCGTCCTGGTCCTGCGTCTGGTCCGTTCCTCGCCCGTCGTCGGCCCGGCCGGGCTTGCTGGTGCCCGTGCAGCCCGCCGCCAGGGAAATCGTCAGTGCGGCGGCCAGGAACGCCGCCGTAGTCATGGCGCGTCTCTTGCGCGCCCTTCGTCCCATGCCCACCGTCGCCACCCAAGTCTCGTTTCACTGATTGTGCGCTTATGTGTTCATTGATGGCCATACCCGGTGGGATTTGATCGGTCGAGGTGAGTACCTCCGAGGAGCGCGTCGCTACGCCGAGCGGCCCACAGCGCGGTTCGGCGCAGGCGCCCCGGGTACCCGGGGCGCCTGCGCAGAGCCCGAAGGGAGTGGCGTGATGAAGGCAGTGACCTGGCAGGGCAAGCGGGACGTACGGGTGGAGAATGTGCCCGATCCGGGGATCCAGGAACCCACGGACGCGGTCATCCGCGTCACCTCCACCGGGCTGTGCGGCTCGGACCTGCATCTGTACGAGGTGCTCACCCCGTTCATGACGCCGGGCGACATCCTCGGACACGAACCGATGGGCATCGTCGAGGAGGTGGGTGCGGCGGTCCCGGATCTGAAGGCGGGCGACCGGGTCGTGGTGCCGTTCCAGATCGCCTGCGGCAACTGCTGGATGTGCCTCAACTCGCTGCCGACCCAGTGCGAGACCACCCAGGTCACCAGCGAGGGCATGGGTGCGGCCCTGTTCGGCTACACCCGTCTCTACGGCGCGGTCCCCGGCGGCCAGGCCGAGTACCTGCGGGTCCCGCAGGCCCAGTACGGCCCCATCAAGGTGCCCGAGGGCCCGGCGGACGACCGGTTCGTCTACCTCTCCGACGTGCTGCCCACCGCCTGGCAGGCCGTCGCCTACGCGGACGTCCCCGAAGGCGGCAGCGTCGCCGTGCTCGGTCTCGGACCCATCGGCGACATGGCCTGCCGTATCGCCCAGGTGCGGGGCGCGGGACAGGTGTTCGGGGTGGACCTGGTGAGCGAGCGGCTGCGCCGGGCACGCGCGCGTGGTGTGCAGACGTACGACCTGAGGAGCTTCGACAGCGAGAAGGAGCTCGTCCAGGCCATCCGTGACGAGACCGACGGCCGGGGCCCCGACGCGGTGATCGACGCCGTGGGCACCGAGGCCCACGGCAGTGCGGTCGCCCGGCTGGCCCAGACGGCCTCCGCCCTGCTGCCGCGCCGGATCAGCGGACCGTTCGCGGAGCGGTTCAGCGTCGACCGGCTCGCCGCCCTGCACACGGCCATCGAGCTGGTACGCCGTGGCGGCACGATCTCCCTGTCCGGTGTCTACGGCGGCATGGCCGACCCGCTGCCCATGCTCACCATGTTCGACAAGCAGCTCCAGATCCGGATGGGCCAGGCCAACGTGCGGCGCTGGAGCGACGAGATCATCCCGTACCTGACCGACGAGGACCCGCTCGGCGTCGACGACTTCGCCACCCACCATGTGCCGCTGTCGGACGCCCCGCACGCGTACGAGATGTTCCAGAAGAAGCAGGACGGCGCGGTGAAGGTGCTGATGCGGCCCTAGGTGCCCTGTGCGTCAGCGCAGGATCTCGTTCAGGTCGTACCTGACGGGCTCCTCCAGCTGCGCGTAGGTGCAGCTCTCCGGCTCACGGTCCGGCCGCCAGCGGCGGAAGCGGGCCGTGTGCCGGAACCGGACGCCGTTCTCCATGTGGTCGTACGCCACCTCGGCCACGCGTTCCGGCCGGATCGCCACCCACGACAGGTCCTTCTTGCCCGACCAGCGGCTCGGCGCCCCGGGCAGCCGGGCGCTCTCGTGCGCCGCCTCGTCCGACCAGGCCGCCCAGGGGTGCCCGGAGGCATCCTCCATGCGCAGCGGCTCCAGTTCCGCCACCAGCTCGGCCCGTCGCTTCATCGGGAAGGCCGCCGACACGCCCACGTGCTGGAGGGTGCCTGCGTCGTCGTGGAGGCCGAGCAGGAGTGAGCCGACGATCGGGCCGCTCTTGTGAAAGCGGTAGCCGGCGACGACCACGTCCGCCGTCCGCTCGTGCTTGATCTTGAACATGGCGCGTTCGTCCGGGAGGTAGCGCAGGGTGAGCGGCTTGGCGATGACCCCGTCGAGGCCCGCCCCCTCGTACTGCTCGAACCACCGCTGGGCCACCTCGACGTCCGTGGTCGCGGGGGCCACGTGCACCGGGGCTCTCGCCCCGGACAGCGCCGTGGTCAGCAGCGTTCTGCGGTCGCTCTGCGGGACGTCCACGAGTGACTCGTCCTGGAGGGCCAGCAGGTCGAAGGCGACGAAGGACGCCGGCGTCCGCTCGGCGAGCGTGCGGACCCGGGAGGCCGCCGGGTGGATGCGCTCGGTGAGCGCGTCGAAGTCCAGGCGGCCGTCCCGTGCGATCACGATCTCCCCGTCCAGCACACAGCGTTCGGGGACCCTCTCCTGGAGGGCGGCCGCGAGCTCGGGGAAGTACCTGGTCAGCGACTTGCCGGTACGGCTGCCCAGCTCGACCTCGGCCCCGTCGCGGAACACGATCGCCCGGAACCCGTCCCACTTCGCCTCGTACTGCATGCCCGGCGGGATCCTGGCCACCGACTTGGCGAGCATCGGCTTCACGGGCGGCATCACCGGCAGATCCATGCTGCCGATTCTGCGCCCATGAGGCCGTACATGCCCGGTGTGCGAGGTTTGCGTGGTACGCCTACCGTGGCTCGCATGGGTGCAGCGGTGGAACTGGAGGCGGGCGGCCGGAGTGTCCGGCTGTCCAGTCCGGACAAGATCTTCTTCCCGGAGCGCGGGTTCACCAAGCTCGACCTGGCCCGCTACTACCAGGCGGTCGCCCCCGGCATCCTGCGCGCCCTGCGCAACCGCCCCACCACCCTGGAGCGCTACCCGGACGGCGTGAGCGGCGAGTCCTTCTTCCAGAAGCGCGCGCCGAAGAACATGCCCGACTGGATCCCGACCGCCCACATCACCTTCCCCAGCGGCCGCAGCGCCGACGAGATGTGCCCCACCGAGGAGGCCGCCGTCCTGTGGGCCGCCCAGTACGGCACGCTCACCTTCCACCCCTGGCCGGTACGGCGCGACGACGTCGACCGGCCCGACGAACTCCGCCTCGACCTCGATCCGCAGCCCGGCACGGACTACGACGACGCCGTGCGCGCGGCGGGCGAACTCCGCGCCGTGCTGGAGGAGTTCGGCGGACTGCGCGGCTGGCCGAAGACGTCCGGCGGGCGGGGCCTGCATGTGTTCGTGCCGATCGAACCCCGCTGGACCTTCACGGAGGTCCGCAGGGCCGCGATCGCGGTGGGCCGGGAGATGGAACGGCGGATGCCGGACCAGGTGACGATCAAGTGGTGGAAGGAGGAGCGCGGCGAGCGCATCTTCATCGACTACAACCAGACCGCCAGGGACCGCACCATCGCCTCCGCCTATTCCGTACGGCCCCGCCCGCACGCCCCGGTCTCCGCACCCCTGCGCTGGGACGAGGTCGGCGAGGCGCACCCGCGCGACTTCGACCTCGCGACCATGCCCGCGCGCTTCGCCGAACTCGGCGATGTGCACGCGGACATGGACGATCACGCCTTCTCGCTCGACGCGCTGCTGGAACTGGCACGCCAGGACGAACACGACCACGGTCTGGCCGACCTGCCGTACCCGCCCGAGTATCCGAAGATGCCGGGAGAGCCCAAGCGGGTACAGCCGAGCCGGGCCAAGCACGACGACACGTGACGGCGCGTCAGCCGCGGGCGGCCAGCCGCCACAGCGAGGTCGTCTCCCTGGCGCGGGCCGCGTGGAGGGGATCACCGGGGTCCGTCGCGCGGCGGTGACGCGGCCTGGTGTCGATCCTCCCGCGTACCCGCAGCCCCGCGCCGTCGATCGCCGACAGCAGCTCGCCGCGTGAGCGAAGCCCGAGATGCTCGGCCAGGTCCGACAGGACCAGCCAGCCCTCGCCGCCCGGCGCGAGATGGCCGGCCAGTCCGTCCAGGAAGCCGTGGAGCATGGTGCCGCCCGGGTCGTACACGCCCTGTTCCAGTGCGGAGGACGGCCGGGCCGGTAGCCAGGGCGGGTTGCAGACGACGAGGTCGGCGCGCCCTTCGGGGAACAGTCCCGGACCCGTCACCTCGACGCGCTCGGCAAGGCCCAGCCGTCGGGCGTTCTCACGGGCGCATTCCAGGGCGCGCGGGCTGATGTCGGTGGCCGTGACGCGGCCGACTCCCCGGCGGGCCAGCACGGCGGCGAGCACTCCCGTCCCGGTGCCCAGGTCGAACGCGGTGCGGAGAGCCGGCCCGGGGAGGGGCGCCGTCGCGACGAGGTCCACGTACTCGCCCCTGACCGGGGAGAACACGCCGTAGTGGGGGTGGACGCGGGCGCCGCCGAGGGCGGGCACCTCGACGCCCTTGCGGCGCCACTCGTGGGCGCCGAGCACGCCCAGCAACTCCCGGAGGGAGACGACCACGGGGCCGCGGGGCGGACCGTAGGCGGCGGCGCATGCCTCGCGGACGTCCGGGGCCCTGCGCAGGGCCAGAGTGTGGTCGTCCGCCAGCAGCACCACCAGGCGGCCCAGGACCCGGGCACGGTGGCCACGGGCCCTGCGGTACAGGTGGAAGGACTCGCTCGGGCCGGCGCCGGGCCGTGGCGGCTTGCGGTCGACGCGACGGCCGACGGCCTCCAGGAGGCGGCGCGCGTGGTGGAAGTCGCCCTGCCAGAGCAGCGCGGTGCCCTCGCAGGCCAGACGGTGGGCGGTGTCGGCGCGCAGGCGGTCGTCGGCGACGAGGACGCGTCGAGGGGCGGGGGCCGCGCTCTCGGAGTGCCAGCGGGCGTGTCGGACGGTGTCGGTGCGGGGCTCGGTCCAGGAGACGGTGGACACGGTGAACTCCTCGTGGTCGAACGTGCGGATACACGAAGAGCACTTCGACGAGGAGCACGAGAAGCGGCCGACGCGATGGCGTGGCCGCGGGTGAAAGGGCAGGTGGGCTCTCGGTGAGCGCCGGGGCTACCGCTCCCGCGTCGAAGCGCGAGCGGGGACGTCGCCGAGCACCATGCCTAGTGTCATGACCTGTCCTGTCGGGGCTGTGGGGGCTGCCGGGAGGGAACGGCAGCAGGCTCGCACGTGGCCTCGCCGCCGGGCAAACCGTTTGCGGGGTGCGGCCCACCGTCACCGCGGTGGGCCGCACCCCTGGGAATCACCGGAGGGCGGCGCTCACAACTCCTTGATCCTGATGTCCCGGTAGGAGACCACGTCCGTGATGCCGTGCACCTGGAGTCCGAGGTAGCCGGAGGCGAACCGTCGCCCGTCCGTGCCCGGGTCGTCCGAGCGGGGCGGGGTGAAGTCCTGGCCGCCGATGTTGTCGAACTCGTTGATCAGCACACCGTTGCGGTAGACCGAGTAGTGCTGGTCGACCACCCGGATCTCGTAGTCGTTCCAGGTGCCCTTCTGGGTCACGCCCGCACCGGCCAGGCCCACGCGGTCGAATCCGTAGACCGAGCCCGTCTTGTACATGTCGCCGTCGGGCCGGTCCAGGACCTGCACCTCGTGCCCGTACTTGATGGCGACCCACTCCGGCCGTGACTCCTCCGGATGGTCGTGGATCCACGGGAAGCGCACGAGCACACCCGAGTTGGTGTTGCCGGCGCCCGGCGCGTCGTCCCGCCACTGCAGCCGCAGCGAGAAGTCGCCGTACTTGCGCTCCGGGAACCACAGCATGCCGAGCCCGTCCCTGGTTGTGCCGGAGGTGATCGAGCCGTCGGCGTTCAGCCCGAACGAACCGCCGCCCACCTGCTGCCACTTGGCGAACGACGCGGCGGTGCCGTCGAGGATGGTCCGATAGCCCTCGGTCTGCCCGGGCGTGCCGATCCCGGACTGCCGGGCGGCCTTGTGGATCGCGTTGTACTCGCGCTGGTCGACGACGCCTTCCTTGAGGAGCTTGTCGAGGACCGTCTTCACGTGCTTGACGAACAGCGCGTGGGAGGTCCACTCCTTCTCGTCCTCAATCAACTCGTTGATACGGCACCGGCTGTTGGTGAGCCGGTTGGGAACCCCCGAGTCGACCTCGCCGACGATCACCGTCAACCGCTCGTCGAACTCCGGGCAGTTGGGGGCGGGGACCTGGCTGGAGACGACGGTGAAGGTCACCGTGCGAGCGGCGGCGGTGTTGCCGGCCTTGTCGGTGGCCCGGTAGGCGAGGGTGTGGGTGCCGGCACGGTCGACGACCACCGGTGTGGTGTAGGCGATGTACGGTCCACCGTCGATCGAGTACTCGATCCGGTCGACACCGGAACCGTGCTCGTCCGTCGCGCTCACGCTCACCCTGGCGGTGCCGACATAGGCCCCGGCCGCGTTCTTCGTGCCCTCGACCGTCACCCCCGTCACCGGCGGTGTGGTGTCCGGGGTGGGTGTCGCGACGACCGTGAACCGGACGCTCTTCTCGGCGGCGACGTTGCCCGCCTTGTCGGTGGCCCGGTAGCGCACGGTGTGGGTGCCGAGCTGATGCACCATCACGGGCGCGGTGTACGCCTGCCAGGCACCGTCGCCGACGGCGTACTCGATGGTGTTGACGCCGGAGCCGGTGTCCGAGGCGGACACGGTCACCGTCGCCATGTCGAGATACGCCCCGTCCGCGTTCCGCTCGCCGGTCACCGTCGCCGAGGTGTCCGGGGGAGCGGTGTCGTCGGAGGGCGGCGGGACCACCGTGAACCGGACGCTCTTCTCGGCGGCGACGTTGCCCGCCTTGTCGAGCGCCCGGTACCGGATCTGGTGACTGCCGACCTGGTCGACGACGACCGGGGTGGTGTACGGCAGCCAGTCACCCGAATCGCCGACCGCGTACTGGATGCCGTCGACCCCGGACCCGCCCTCGTTGTCCGTCGCGCTGATCGCGACACTCGCCGAGCCGACGTACTCGCCCTGCGCGTTCTGTGTCCCGGTCACCTGCGCCGCCGTCGTGGGCGGGGTGGTGTCCTCGCCGGTGCCCTCGCTCACCACGAGGATGCCCTGCATCTGTCCGTGGCCCGGGATCGTGCAGTGGTAGAAGTAGCGGCCCGGGGTGAGGGTGACCTCGGCGGTGTGGCGGCCGCCCATGTCGTCGTTCGGGTTGGCGAGGATGTTGAGTTGCACATCGCTGTTGAACTCGGGGTCCGAGGTCACGAACGTCAACGTGTGCGGCATGCCGGTGGTGTTGCCGGTCGTCACGCTGTTCTCGAAGACGATCGTCGCCTGACCCGCCACCGCGGTCGTCGGCGCCGACGTGTACTTGGTGATGTCGTCGCCGGCCGTCCAGGTGAGTGTCTGGGCGGCGGCAGCCTGCGCCACGGGCTGCTGGGCGGAGACGGGTGCCGACTGCAGCCCGAGCATGATCAGTACGGCGGCCAGCAGGGCCGTCCAGATTCTTCGTCGCTGTGTCACCGAGCGGCCCCCCTCGCCAGCTGACCGGCGGCCGGAGTGGGACCGCCGCCCTTGTAAGTGACCTGCCACAGCGCCGACTTGGCGTCCGAGGTGAAGAAGCCGCGACCGTAGTCGAGCACATACAGCGAGCCGTCCGGACCGAACTTCCAGTCCATGAGGTTCTTGATGCCGTCGTTGCCGATGGGCACGATCTTCTTCAACGACTCGGAGTGCACGGGCAGCCCGCCGTCCCCGTGCGTCTTCGGGTCGGTGATGACGGCGTTGCGCGGCTGGTCGGCGTCGTAGAAGTCACCGACGAACCACTTGCCGTCCCAGTACGCGGGCCACTTGACCTCGCTGGCGCTCGCCGTGTCGTAGCGGTAGACCGGTCCGTTCATCGCGGCCTGTCCGCCGCCCTTCAGCCACGGCAGCAGATACGTCGACTCCTCCTGCTTGTAGGAGGGGATGCCGTTCGCGTCGCGCGGGAAGTCCGGTGCGCCGCCCTGGGGCGAGTACCAGATGTTGTTGCCGGTGACCGGCGGAAGGTTGACGAGGCCGTCGTTGTTCGGGGACTCGTTCTTCGGGTGGTCGCAGTCGTACCAGCCCAGCGGCTTCGTCGGGTCGGGCAGGTTGCGGTCGCGGTAGGGCTGCTTGTTGCCCATGCAGTACGGCCAGCCCCGGTTGCTCGCCTTGGTGATGACGGCGAACGTGTCGTACTTGGCCGGACCCCAGGTCGTCGAGGGCGCCGAGGCGTCAGGGCCGACCCAGCCGGCGTACAGGATGTCGGTCTTCTGGTCGACGAAGATACGGGCGGGGTTCCTGACCCCCATCACATAGATCTCGCCGCGGGTCTTGCCGCCGCCCTCGTCGGTCTCCTGCCCGGTGAAGAGGTTCCCGGCGGGCAGCGTGTACGTCCCGTCCGGCTCCGGGTGGATGCGCAGGATCTTGCCGTTGAGGTTGTGGGTGTTGCCGGCGGTGCGCCGCGCGTCGGCGAAGGAGACGCCCTTGTAGTTCGGCTCCGGGTTGTTGCCGGAGTAACCACCGCTGAAGCCACTGGAGTTGTTGTCGCCGGTCGCGATGTACAGGTTGCCCTTCGAGTCCCAGGTCATCCCGCCGCCCGCGTGGCAGCAACTGTGGATCTGCACCGGCCACTTCAGCAGCACCTTCTCGCTGCCCAGGTCCAGCTTGTTGCTCGCCAGGTCGAGCGTGAACCGGGAGACCCGGCGCTCGGCCATGCGCGTCTCGCGGTTGATCTGCGCGTGCGGTGTGTAGTGCAGATACACCCACCCGTTGTTCTCGAACCGCGGATCGAGCTCGATGCCGAGGAGCCCCTCCTCGACCTTGACCAGCTCGTCGCCGCCGCCCTTGTTGCCGAAGACCGTCAACGCCCCCGCGAGGGTGACCTTTTTGGTCTTCGGGTCGTAGACATGGATCTCGCCCCGGCCCTTGCCGATGTCGGGGTTGTTCCAGTCGGTGATCACGGGCTGCGAGGAGTCCGCGCCGCCCCGGCCGATGTAGAGCACCCGGCCGTCGGGCGCGGTGACCAGGCCGTGCGGCTCGCCGATCTGGTCGTTCTGCCCCGCCTGGTTGGGCTGGGTGAGGCGCTCCGCCTTGTAGTTGCCGGTGATGGTCGCCTTGCAGTCGGCCTGCACCAGCCGCGAGGTCCACAACAGGGCGCCGCGCAGATGCGTACGGAAGTCGCTCTCGTCGTACGACGACACCGTGCCGCCCATGCCGGTGTAGAAGGAACGGCCGCCGTCGTAGTCACGGCACCAGCTCACCGGGTGGTCCCAGCCGTTCTTGCCCGCTCCCGGCTGATACGTCGACTCGCGGACCCGGGCCACGGTGTGGACCTCACCCGACGGGTTCCTGGCCCAGTTGAACCACTGGTCGGGCCGCTTCCACTGCACGGGCAGATCCTTGGTCGCCGGATGCCGACGGTCCCCGACCTCGACGACGGCCCGTTGTACGGCGGTTGGGCTGGAGGCCGCCGGGCGGGCGCCGACCAGTCCGGTGAACCAGTCCGAGTACGGCTCGGCGCGCGCCGCGTCATGGACGCCGACGAAACCGCCGCCCGCCTCCATGTAGGCCTCCAGACCGGCCTCCTGCTCCGGATCGAGGATGTCACCGCCGCCGGTCAGGAAGACGATCGCGTTGTACCGCCCGAGCTTCGTCTCGTCGGTGAACACCGAGGCGTCGTCGGTGGCCACCGTCGTGAACCGCTGCTCCGTCGGCCCGGACAGGCCGATCTTCTCGATCGTCTCGATCCCCGCGTTCACGACCGGCGACTCCTCCCCGGCCGCCGCGGAACCGTAGAAGACCAGTACGCGTACATTCGCGCCGCCTGGCGGCGACTTCACGGACATCGTTGTCAGGGGTGGTTCCGGGGCCGGACGCGCGCTGGCGGCGGGACCCGACAGCAGTCCGGCGACGACGATCCCGGCGGTCACGCCCGCCACGCCGACCCGTCTTCTCGCGCTCAGTCCTCGTAAGTGCATGGGCACCTCCTCGGTCACAGCAACAGCGCGATGGAAGCTAGACCTCTTTGCGCAACTCGCCAATACCTATGACCGAGTTGGGGTCAACTTTGTCCTGAGCGTGGAAAAACAGCGGAACGGCCGGTACCGTCTCACAGGTTCATCACAGGTACGTCTCCGCAAGTTCCGTATCAGGGTGGGGAGTTCCACGTGGACAGACGCGGGTTCAACCGACGAGTACTGCTGGGCGGCGCGGCCGTCGTGGGCAGCGGAGCCGTCGCGACATCGTTGTCGCTGGCGCCGGACGCCGCGAGCGCCGACGGGCCGGCCAGGACCGCACCGGCCGGGGGCGAGGTGAGACGCATCAAGCTGTACGCCGAGAAGCTCGCGGACGGGCAGCTGGGCTACGGCTTCGAGAAGGGCAAGGCGACGATCCCCGGCCCGCTCATCGAACTCAACGAGGGCGACACGCTGCACATCGAGTTCGAGAACACCATGGACATCGCGGCGAGCCTCCACGTCCACGGCCTCGACTACGAAATCACCAGCGACGGAACCAAGTTGAACAAGAGCGATGTGGAGCCCGGCGGCACCCGCACCTACACGTGGCGCACCCACGCCCCCGGCCGCCGCAAGGACGGCACCTGGCGGGCGGGCAGCGCGGGCTACTGGCATTACCACGACCACGTGGTGGGGACCGAGCACGGCACGGTCGGTATCCGCAAGGGCCTCTACGGTCCGGTGATCGTGCGGCGCAAGGGCGACGTCCTCCCGGACAAGACGTACACGATCGTCTTCAACGACATGCTCATCAACAACAAGCCGGCGCACTCCGGGCCCAACTTCGAGGCCACGGTGGGCGATCGCGTCGAGTTCGTGATGATCACGCACGGCGAGTACTACCACACGTTCCACATGCACGGTCACCGCTGGGCCGACAACCGCACGGGCATGCTCACCGGCCCCGACGACCCGAGCCAGGTCATCGACAACAAGATCGTGGGCCCCGCGGACTCCTTCGGCTTCCAGGTCATCGCGGGGGAGGGCGTCGGGGCGGGCGCGTGGATGTACCACTGCCACGTCCAGAGCCACTCCGACATGGGGATGGTCGGGCTGTTCCTGGTGAAGAAGACGGACGGCACGATCCCGGGGTACGAGCCGCACGAGCACGATCACTGACGCGCGAGGTCGAACAGGGTCCATTCCGTGCCGGGGTGCTCCTGGAGGTAGAGGCGGGGGCCGCGGCAGACGACACGGCGGCTTCCGAGGCGGGTGCCGTCCGGGCGGGTGAGCCGGGTCGTCTCCAGGGTCTCGACCGTGCTCGCGGTGAGCCGGCCGGTGACGAGCCGGTCGTGTACGTCGCCGGGGCCGCCGAAGAAGGCGACAAGCCCGCCGTGGACGACGACGCCGTGGGCGTACCTGACCGGCGTGGTGCGGACGCGGGTCGGTCGGCCGTCCCGGACTTCCAGGAGAGGGAAGTCCGTGTACGGGTACGCCCAGGTGGCGCGATGGTCGACGTTGAGGGCGTAGCACTCGAGGACGGGCTGGTCGCCGGGAGCCGCTTCGTACTCCCACAGCGGCCTTCCCGCGCTGCTCCACCGGCGTATGCCGGGCTCGCTGAGCCGGTCGCCCAGGACGCCCTGGTCGAAGTGGCCGACCCATACGTGCCCCGACTCGTCGGTCAGGAAGTGCTCGATGCCGTCGCCCACCCGGAAGGTGCCCGCAGAGCAACCCATACCTGTACCTGGTCGTCCCCGGCGCGACTGCGCACATCGGCCAGCTCGAATCCGCCGTCCGGCAGGGCGTCGATCATCGGATGCCGTGGCCCCACCGCGCTCAGACGCGTCTCGTCCGCGTAGCCGCCCTCCACCGTGACCACGAGTGCGTCGTACGGACCGTGCGGGCTCCGAGTGCCGCAGAGCAGCCAATGCGCACGCCCGAAGGCGTCGACGGTGCTGTGCAGTACGTCCCGGTCGCGGTACTCGCGGGGCAGACGCGCGTACGGGGTCAGGTGGCGGTCAGCGGGCATGGGGCCTTCTCCCGGTCATACGGCGATGATCCGGGCGCCCCGGGCTCGTGAGCAACCGGATTGCGGGCCCCGGAGAGCGCTCTCACGACTCCTCCGGCCAGGGCTATCCTGATCCGCAACCGCGAGGAGGGCCCCGAAGTGACCGAGACAGCGCCGCGTCCCACGCTGGAGGCCGTGGCCGAGCGGGCCGGGGTCTCGCGGGCCACCGTGTCCCGGGTGGTGAACGGTGGGGACGGGGTGCGGGAGCCGCTCGTCGAGCGGGTCCGGCGGGCGGTGGAGGAGCTGGGGTACGTGCCCAACCAGGCCGCCCGCAGCCTGGTGACGCGCCGGCACGACGCGATCGCCGTCGTCGTCGCCGAACCGGAGACCCGGGTCTTCGCCGACCCCTTCTTCGCGCTGCAACTCAGGGGAATCAGCAAGGAGTTGACGGCCCACGACAACCAGCTGGTCCTGCTGCTGACCGAGGGGCGCGACGACCACGCCCGGGTCGGCCGCTACCTCGCCGGCGGCCATGTCGACGGGGTGCTCGTCTTCTCCCTGCACCTCGACGATCCGCTGCCCGGACTGATCCAGCGGGCGGGCATTCCGACGGTGTTCGGCGGGCGGCCCGGGTGGAGCGACGGCAGCCGTGACGTGGTGTTCGTCGACAGCGACAACCGGGGCGGGGCGCGGGACGCCGTACGCCATCTCGTGGGCCTCGGCCGTACGCGCGTCGCGCACATCACCGGTGCCCTGGACCAGACGTCGGCGGTGGACCGGCTGGAGGGGTTCCGGGACGTCATGGGGGACACCGGTCCGGAGCTGGTGGTCGAGGGGGACTTCACTCCCGGGGGCGGGGAACGGGCGATGCGGGAGCTGCTCGAGCGCTGCCCGGACGTCGACGCCGTGTTCGCCGCGAACGACCTCATGGCGTCCGGGGCGCTGCGGGTGCTGCGTGAGCGGGGGCGGCGCGTGCCTGACGACGTGGCCGTGATCGGGTTCGACGACATGCTGCCGGTGGCGGAACAGACCGATCCACCGCTCACGACGATCCGTCAGGACATCGAGGAGATGGGGCGGTTGATGGCCCGGCTTTTGCTGGGGACGGCCGGCGCCGCGTCCAGCGTCGTGCTGCGGACGACGCTGGTGCGGCGGGCGTCCGCCTAGGCCTCGTAGACGCGCAGCTTGTCCAGCGTCAGCTCCAGGAGGGCCATCCGGAAGCCGGGCTCCGTGTCGTCGCCGTCCTCGTGCTCGTTCGGCCGGTCGGGCCAGCCGTCCTGGCGCAGCCGCTCCAGCAGCTGAGTCCATCGCGCGGTCACATCTTTCGAGGGCTGCGTTCCGACATCCAGGAAGAAGCCGACGGAGCTGATGAACCGGGCCTCGACATCGGGCCGTTGGAGCTCGGCCGTCAACCGGTCGTACGCTCCGGGCTCGTCGCGGTGGAGTGCTCCGTCCACGCTCGCGACGCGCAGTCCCGGGTCGGCCGATCCGGCGTGGCCCGCGAGCGCGGCGGAGGCGGCACGGGAGTTGGCCTCCTCGGTACAGCCAATCGTGGCGAGGGCGTACGCCGCCGAGCGCACGACCTCGATATCGGGGTCGTGCTCCATCGCCTCGATCAGGGCGGCGACCGCCCGTGACTCCTCGGGCAGTCCGGCAGCGATGGTGTCCAGCCCGGCGGCGGCGTTCGCCCTCACCAGCGGGTCGGCGTGGCCGAGCGCCGCGAGGAACATCTCCACCGGCGGGTCGTCCAGGCGCCGGCCGGCGTGGAGCGAGGGATAGCAGCTCAGGACCTCGCTGAACGTGAACGGATCCTGGTCCGGTACGCAGAGACTGTCGAGCGTCTCGCGGACGGCGTCGTTCAGGCACACATGGTTGAACCGCAGCATGACGGACAGGGCCTCCACGCCCAGCGACACGCGATCCGGTTCGGCACTCCCGCACAGGTCGAGGGCCTCCCTGATGCGCAGGGCGGCCAGCTGCCGATCCGCCCAGGTCTCGTCATCAGGCGGTTCACAGTGGGAAACCAGCAGCGCGTGGCGGTCGGCGCTCCCCGCCGGGTGCGCCAGGGCCCGCTGCAAGGTCTCCCGGGTCTCGCGTCGCGTGCGTTCGATGTCGTCCGCGGGGAGCGGAGCGTAGCGGCGTACGGCGTCGTGGAGCAGCTCGACGGTCACGCCGAACGTGACCACGTAGTCGAGGGAGTCCGGGGCCGAACCGGACAGCTCATGGGTCATCCCGCCCTGCTCACGTACTCGCCGCAGCCGAGCGCCCACTTCCGCGGCCAACTCGTCGTCGACGGTTTCCAGCGCGGCCCCCGCCCCGAACTCGGCCAGCAAGGCGGTCCAGGCACGCACCAGTTCGACCGGCTCATCGGCATGGGCGGCGAACATCCGCTCCACGCGTTCCCGCACCGCCCGGTCCCGGCACACGGCATCGCAGAAGGGCCCTGCGACAGCGTCGAACCAGAGGGGAGACGGCTCCCGGTCCATCGCCTGCGCCAGCTCCCGTATCGCCCAGGCCGTGTCCTTCACCTGGGCGATCTCGCCGGCGGCGGGCACCCGCACCTCCGGCTCGGGCGACCTCAGCCGTACGGACAGCTCGCGCTGCCGCTCCTTCTCTTTCCGAGCCCGGCGCTCGGTGAACGTCCTGAACATCCCGACAGGCTACGGGCGCGCACCGACCGGCCTCCTCGCGGCCTCGTCAGCCCTGCCCCGGGTCGCTCTTGATCACCGCGAACCGCGCCCCGTACGGATCGGCCAGCTTGGCCACGCGGCCGACACCCGCCACGTCCGTGGCCGGCATCCGGACCGTGCCGCCGAGCTCCCGCGTCGTGGACACCACCGCGTCCGGGTCCGTGACCTCGAAGTACGGCAGCCAGTACGCGTCCGTCTCCCCGGGGGCCTCGGCCAGCGGCACGATGCCGCCGAACATGGCGTCCTCGGACGCGCCGGCGGGGTTGACGGTGGTGTACGTGCCGCCGGGGAAGTCGACGCCGTAGGTCTCCAGACCGAGGGCGGCGTTGTAGAAGAACGCGGCCGCGGGCTGGTCCGGGGTGTACAACTCCAGCCAGCACAGCGAACCGGGTTCCTGCACGACGTCGAGGCCCTTGTTCCGGGCGGGCTGCCAGATGCCGAAGGAGACACCCGCCTTGTCGGCGAGGATGGCCATGCGGCCCTGGTCCATGACATCCATCGGCTGCATCAGCACCGCGCCGTGCGCCTGCTCGGCGGCCTTCGCCGTGGCGTCCGCGTCCGGTGTCTGGAAGTACACCGTCCAGGAGGGCGGGCCCTGCTCCGGCGGGTTCTGCATGCCGGCCGCGGCCGTCCTCCCGTCGAGCTGGAAGAAGCCGTATCCGCCGGCCTCGGGCGGCCCCGGCTGGAACCGCCAGCCGAACAGCGCGCCGTAGAAGGAAGCGGCGCCGTCGATGTCGGGGGTGCCGAGATCGAGCCAGTTCGGGGCGCCGGTGACATAACGCGTGGTGAGCATCGTTGCCCTCCTTCGAAGGGTCCCGTCCACTGCACTGCCGAGTCTCGCACCGCCCACTGACAATCGCCCCGGGCGGTGACCATCCGTGTCCGGCAGGCCGCTCCCAGTTTTCCCGCGATTCCGCGCGCCGCCGTGCGCCACGCCACGCGGCGGAGGACCATCGAGGCGGCCGGGGGCCCGCGCACGCGGCGTTGATCCCGCGTTGATCGAACGTTTTTCGCCGCCCGGCACGATCCTCACCATGCTCATCGAAACGATCACCCCGCCCGGCCTGGACTGGCAGGACGAGGCGTTGTGCGCGCAGACCGGTGGAGACTTCTTCTTCCCCGAGCCGGGCAGCTCCGTACGGGAGGCGAAGCGGATCTGCGGCCTGTGCCCGATCCGCTCCGCCTGTCTGGAGTACGCCCTCGACAACGACGAACGCTTCGGTGTCTGGGGCGGCCTGTCGGAGAAGGAACGCCTGGAGATCAGGCGTACCTCTCACTGATCAGGCGTACGTCACACTGAACCGCCACGTCCCCGCCGGCACCCGCACGTCCTGGCCGGTCACGGCGAGCTCCTGCCCGTTCGCCTCGGCCGAGCGCACTTCGCCGAACCGGCACGGATAGACGAACCGCACCCCTTCCGGCGCTTTGGTGATGTCCACGGTGACCGTCCGCGCGGCCGGGTCGTGGGCGAGCCGGTAGCCGAACGGCGAGCCGAAGAGCGTGGGCGCCGCGTCCACGGTCACCCGTTCGCCGCCCGGCACCCAGTGCGGCCGTACGCCGGGAGCGATGTACAGGTGCGGATCGTGGTCCTCGTCGGCCTCGAAGAAGAGGATGTCGCGGATCAGCAGCAGATACTCGGCGGCCGCCCAGCCGTGCGGGATGTCGCCCATGTACCAGCGGCTGAACGGGACTTCGGCGAAGTCGGACGCCACCGGGTACGCGTGCTGCTCGTTCCAGGCGCCCAGTGCCGCCGCGCGCCCGGCCACGCTCGGGAAGCCCGCGTCCACCGTCCAGCCGAGCAGCTCGTCCATCCGCCCCGGATCACCGGCGAGCAGACAGGCGTGCGCCAACTGCATGGTCAGGTAGGGCCCGTACGCGTTCCAGGCGGCGTCGTGCCGGAAGCCGCCGCTGACGAAGTGCGCGTACATGGTGTCGAGCGTCAAGCGGGCCGCCCGGTCGATGTCGTCGCCCAGTTTGCTGCCCATGTGCAGCCGCAGCGGGTGGAAGTAGGCGGCCGTGCCGATCATCGTCGAGTCGCGCCGTCCGACGTCACCGGGGCCGGTCGGGATGTACGTCTCCCAGGCGCCGCGCCGCTGCTGCTCGCCCAGCACCCAGCGGATCGACTCGGCGGTGGCGCGCTTCAAGTCGTCGAAGGTGTCCCACAGTTCACCGGCCTCCGGCGCGCCGATGCGCTCGGCGAGCCGTGCGGCCTCGTAGAGCCCGGCCAGGCCCCAGAAGTCGTCCCAGTAGTGCGGCTTGTCGCGCTCGCCGAGGTGCTCGGCGCTCCAGCCGCTGTGCAACAGGCCGTACCGGTCGCGGTTGTCCCGCAGCCAGCGGGCCGCGTCGCGCACATAGGGGACGTACAACTTGGCCCCGAACGCCGCCCGTCGGCCGCTCGTGCGGTCGAACCGGCCGATCGCCCACAGGGCTTGGCCGTTGCTGTCCCACTCGCGGTCCTCCTTCTCGTGCGGGCCGCCGTAGAAGCCGTACTCGGCGCACGGACCGATCCGGCCCGTCCCGCGGTTGAACTTGAGCGGGTAGTGGGTTCCCAACTGCCGTTCGGCCAGTGCCGAGTCGCCGACGAGCGAGCATGCCGTCGCCTCGACGCAGGAGTCGCGGATCCAGAAGGAGTCGTAGACGGTCGGGCCGGGATGGATCTCGCCGTGGTCGGACAGGATCAGGAGCTGTGAACGCGCCTGGCGGAACTGGTCGGCGAGGTGCGCCACCGGGCGCGGCAGCCCCGGCTGGAGGCCTTGGCCGAGAAGCTTCGTCGTCCAGAAGTCCCGGTTGGAGGACTCCAGTTCGGTGGCCGGTGTGCCTCTGAGCTCGGCGAGGTCGGCGGAGCCGGAGAACTGGTCGACGGGCAGGCGTACGTCGATCTCGAAGACCTCGTCCTCGGCGATCTGGAACGGCCACGCGAACACCGCGCTGCAGAGCCCCGCCACCTGGTCCTGCGCCTCCAGGGCGCCGTTCAGTTTGCCGCCGACGGCCAGGTCGTGGAAGGCGCTGCGGGTGAGATACGAGGCGGGGTCCGAGGAGAAGTCCGGGTTGCCGTAGACCCCGTACTGCTGGGGCGCGGTGTCGAAGACCGGGCCCCAGCCCGCGTTGGTCTCCACCCGCTGCTCGTTCGGCAGATGGCGCAGGAACGTCAGCCGCCGGTCGGTGATCTGCCGTCCGTTGCGGTCGTGCCGCTGGAAGCCGCTGGGCCCGGCCGGCAGTACCGCCGCGCACAGCAGCCCGGTGCGCTCCTGTCCCGTCGGACTGCCCACGGTCACCCGCGTGACGACCAGGTCCCGTTGGTTCGCGCCGACGGTGCCGGCGAAGGTGCGCTGCACGAACTCGACGTCGTCCGCGGTGCGGAACGTCGTCAGCACGACCGGCAGATGCGGTGCCTCCAGCCGCTGCTCCACCCGCCCGCCGTCCGGGAGTTGGGGCAGCCGCACGGCGCCCGTGGCCGGATCGTGCAGGAAGAACGAGAGGCTGTACTTGTCGTAGACCGGCTCGATCTCGCCCGCCTGGCCGATCAGGGACTCCTGCCGGTGGTCCTTGACGCCGACCATGTGCCAGTACCGGTACAGGGCGTTGGAGGCGAAGGCCGCCTCCTTGGACTCGTAGGTGCCGGAGTCGAAGTCGTCGCTCCAGCGTCGGAAGGCCTGCTGCGCCCACCAGGGCACCGGGTACGGGACCTGTCCCCGACCCGCCCAGGCGCGCCACATGACCTCGTAGAACATCCACTCATGGGTCTGGGCCATGGTGTGTCACCCCCTTCGGGCACCGTTGCACCGACGAGGCCTCCCGTAAATCCGTGCGACCGGCCGTTCGGGGTGCGGTTAGGATCCGGGGGCGCGGTCCGGACGTAGCGCAGAGGCAGACGCGCCGCCCTCTCAAGGCGGTTACGCCGGTTCGAATCCGGTCGTCCGGATGCGTGCGCGGGGTCCCGTAGAGCAGAGGCAGACTCGCCGCCTTGTCAGGGCGGATACGCCGGTTCGAATCCGGTCGGGACCGCGGTACGGCGTTGACGGTCGGGGACGGGACAGGGGCGAGGCGATCATGGAGGCGGGACTGACCGTTTCGGGGCACGAGGCGGTCACCGAGGCGGAACTGGCCGCCTTCCACCAGGTCGTGGGCAAGTTGCGGGCCCTGCCCGTCGACGACCCGGTGCGGTTGCGCGCCGAGCAGGTCGCCGCCTCCTTCGCCCGCGACGGACGGCTGCGGCGGCGCAAGACACGGGGCGCCGAAGCCTCCGCCGCCGACGCGCGGGCCATGGCCGCGACCGCGACCGGCGCGCTGAGCCGCCGCGAGGACGCACCCCTGGCCGGGACCGGCGATCCAGGTGTCTTCCGCAAGCCGCGCACCTGCTATGTCTGCAAGTCGCCCTATCAACACGTCGATGCCTTCTACCACCGCCTCTGCCCCGCCTGCGCCGCCGACAACACGGCCCGGCGGCAGCTGAGCACCGACCTCGACGGGTGCCGCGTGCTGCTCACCGGCGGTCGGGTGAAGATCGGTTTCCAGCTGGCGCTGATGATGCTGCGCGACGGCGCGGAGGTCCTGGTCACCTCGCGTTTCCCGCACGACACCGTGCGCCGCTTCCGCGCCGAGCCGGGCAGCGGGAAGTGGCTCGACCGGCTGAGCGTGCTCGCCGTCGACCTGCGCGACCCGCGCCAAGTGCTCGGGCTGTGCGAGGAGTTGCGGCAGGAGGGTGAGCCGCTCGACATCCTCGTCAACAACGCCGCGCAGACGGTGCGGCGGCCGCCCGAGTCGTACGCGCTGCTCGCCTCCGGGGAGTACGACGCGCTGCCCGCGGGAGCGCGCAAGGCGCCCGGCTTCACGCCGATGCGGATGCTGGAGGGCGGCGCCGCGTCCCTGCCGGCGGCTCTGCGTGAGGCCGACGAGGCCGGACTGCTGCCCGATCCGTCCCCGGAGAACTCCTGGTCGGCGCGGCTCGGCGCCCTCGACCCGGCCGAGGTGCTGGAGACCCAGCTCGTCAACGCTCTCGCCCCGGCCCTGCTGTGCGACCGGCTGCTGCCCCTGCTGCTCGCCTCGCCGCGGCCGCGCCGGTACGTGGTGAACGTGACCGCGGTGGAGGGCCGTTTCGCCGTCCGCAACAAGATGGCCGGTCATCCCCACACCAACATGGCCAAGGCCGCCCTCAACATGCTCACCCGCACCAGCGCCGCCGAACTCGCCGAGCGGGGCGTCCACATGTGCGCCGTCGACACCGGCTGGATCACCGACGAGAACCCGGCGCCGAAGAAGGCACGCATGGCGGAGGCCGGGTTCCGGACACCGCTGGACGTGGTGGACGGGGCGGCCCGGGTGTACGACCCGATCGTGCGGGGTGAGGCGGGCGATCCGGTGTCCGGGGTGTTCCTCAAGGACTATCGGGAGGCGCAGTGGTGACATCGGACGAGGGGAAACGGTCGGCGCCGGACGGGTTCGCCGGTGTGCCGTCCGTCGTACCGCGCCCGGTCGCCGAACTCGCCCCACTGCTGGACTGGTTGCGCGCCGGACGCCCGGCCGGGGAACGGCTGGACTTCCCGGCGGGTACGGCGCTGCCCGACGGCCGCCTCGACCTGTGCAAGCAGGAGCTGGGCGCGGAGGGCGCCGCCCTGGTCGCCGAGGCGCTGGCCCAGGGGCCCTCTCCGGTACGGCATCTGCTGCTCGGCACCGACGGGCTGGGCGACGCCGGGGCGGCCGTCGTGGCCGCGGCGAGCGAGGACGTCGAGACGCTCTACCTCGGCTGCAACGGGATCACCGCGGGCGGCGCCTGCCGGATCGCCGACCAGTTGCGGGCCTCTCCGCAGGTGGTCACCGGGGTGTGGCTCAAACGCAATCCGCTGGGCGCCGGGGGAGGGCGGGCGGCGGCCGAACTCATCGAGTCCGCACGGTCGTTGCGCACCCTCGACCTCGTGCAGACCGGCCTCGACGCGGCCGGTGCCGTCGTCCTCGTCGACGCGCTGCTGGCGGCCGCCGACAACGGGCGCCGTATCGAGCGGCTCTTCGTCGGCGGCAACCCGCTGGGGGAGGCGGGAGCGGAAGCGCTCGGCGCGGTCGTGGCGGCGGGCGCGATCGACGAACTGTATGTGTCGGCCGCCCGGTTGGGGGACGCGGGAGCGCTGCGTCTGGCCGACGCCCTGGAGCGGGCGCCGCACGGACGGCTCACCTGTCTCGCCGTCGCCAGCAACGGGATCGGACCGCGGGCCGCCACCCGGCTGGTGACGGCGGCGACCGCGGCCGGGGTCACCCTGCTGGACCTCGGCCGGGTGCGCGCGGCGGCGGTCCTGGGCGCCGCCGACAACCACATCGACCTGACGGCGGCCGAGACGATGGCCGAGTCCTTGGCCGCCGTCGAGCACCGGCTGACCCACCTGGTCCTGACCCACACCGGCATGCGCAGCCGCGAGGCCCACCGCCTCCTCGACACCGCACCCCGCGCCGTCACGGCCACGCGCTTCGCCCTGGGCCACGGCATCGCCGCCAGCGTCAAACGCCGCCTGGAGGCGCTCAGCGCCCACCTTCCGCGCCCGGCGGTCCCCTCCGACGTGGCCGCCGTCCGGAGCGTGCACCGGACAGCCCCGCCCGACGCCTGAGACTCACCGCCTCCGCATCCCCACGAACACCTCCGTCCAGAACCGCTGCTGCCGCTCCGACGCCCCCACGAGATACGTCGCCCGCAGCTTCGCCGGCAGCAGCGCGACCAGCCGGGCCACCACCGCGCGGTGCTTCTTCAGCTGGGACAGCTCCGCGTTGGCGAGGATCTGGTGGACGACATCGCTGTCGTCGCCGCCCTCGTCGGTGTGCGCGGCGGCGCGACGCAGCCGGGCCTCCCACGCGTCGGCGTCACGGGCGAGCTCGCGCAGGCCCGTGACCTGGCGGCCCTTCAAGCGGTCCATGAGGGCAGTGAGCGGAACCGGCGCGTACTCGCCGTCGCCCAGATACACCGTGCCCATCTCCAGCGGCAGCCCGCGCCGGTGCAGCTTGATGAGCCGCTCCAGCGTGCGCTTGGTGATCCAGGCGCGGCCGTCGTCGTCGATGTCGTGCTTCCACCACTCCAGGACCGTCTCCGCGTCGGAACCGTAGTGGGCGAGCAGCCACTCGTTGGCCGGGATGTCCTGCGGTTCGACGGTCAGCGAGGCCGTGAAGCGCGTCGCCTGGGCGATGTTGTTCCGGGACACCAGAAGCTTGCGGCCGAGGTGGTACGGCGGGTTCTGGACGGCTATCTGGGCGCGCAGGTTCTCGATCCGCCGCCCGGCCAGCGACCACTCCTGGGTGATCTCCATGAGCTTGGCGAACGCGGCCTTGTCCTTGGGCCGGTTGTACTCGTCCCACACGATCACCTTCGGATCCGGACCCGTGAAGTGCGCGGCGAGCAGGTTGTCCAGCGTGCCGTCCGCCGACGGGATCGGCGCGCACAGGTCCTCGACGTTGGTCACCGGCAGCGAGAAGTACAGCGCGTCCCGGCCGAGCCCCTCGCGCACCGTCTCCCGCACCAGCTCCGTCTTGCCGCACCCGGGAGGACCCTGGAGCAGCACCGTCCAGCGGTTGCGCAGCGCGGCGCGCACCACCTGTCGGACCGGGTCGGGAATCGTCGAGGGGTTGGCCACGCCCACCGCCTCGGCGATCCGGTCCAGGATCTCGTGCGTAGGGTTCTGGCCGGGCTTGCCGTCCGGGCCCGGCTCCGCCAGCCGCAGCCGCTCCCCGTCGACCAGGGGCAGGCCCCAGCGCAGCGGGAAGCCCTCCTTCGCGTTGGCCAGGACATGGTCGAGGGTGCGCGGGGAGAGCCGCTCGCGCAGGGCGGGGGAGAGGGACGCCCACAGCGAGAACACCGGACGCAGGTCCCACGGGCGGTACTTGGCCGCCAGGTGCTTGCGCCAGGACGTGTCGTTGGCCGTGATCCGTATCGTGACCATGCGGTCCAGGAGCGCGAGGTCGCCGCGCCGGGACGAGGTCTCCGCGAGCGACTCGTTGTCCGTCAGGAACACCCCGACGCAGCCCAGGGCCCGCAGATCGTGCTCGCCCAGCGTCCAGTTGCACGCGATCTGCATCAGCTGCGACTGGATGGTGTCGCCCGCCTGCAACGAGTCGTCGATGAGCAGCACGAACGGTGTGCCGGGCTTCAGCCGGCTCATCACCAGCTGGCGCAGCACCAGTTCACCGGTGTGCGGATCGCGCACCGGCGCGTTGACGAGCAGATCGTCCGGCGTCAGGTTCGCCGCCGGCACGTACACCAGGGCGGTGTCCGGGTGGGCGCGGGCGAGGTGCGAGAAGAACGTCGCCGTCTTCCCGATGCCGTGCTCGCCGAAGATCTGGCCCGTCTGGCCCATGTCGATCATCGCGTCGATGAAGGACTCGAGCCGCGAGACGGTCGTCGATTGCCTTGTTTCCGTGGTCATTACCGCGATCCCGTGGTGACGCGATGGCAGTCCATCGCGGGTGTGTGCCTCTCGGGCCATTCGTCGCCGCCCTCCGTGATCAGCCAGATCCATTTGTCCGGCTCGGCGGGCGTGATCGCCGGCGCGTATCCGTCGGTGAGCACGACGACAGCGTCGGGGGTCTCCTCGAAACGCCGCCCGTTCACCTCCGTACGGCCCTCCACGTAGTCCGCAACGGCCTGGAAGCTCGTACCGCCACCGCCGTAGACCCGCTCGCCCGGCACGAACGGCATCACCACGGCGTCGAAGGACAGCCAGTGCGCCTCAACGCCGTCGATCCTGCCCACGAGTTCGGTGAGCCAGGTGATCACATGGTGCGGCATCGAGCCCGAGGTGTCGTACGCGACGACCAGCACCTTGTCCCGCACCGGGCCGCGCCGCGCCAGCATCGGATCCTGGCCGAGGGCCGCGAGCATGGCGCCGCGCTTCTTCGGGTACACCAGCCGCTCACCGTCACGCAGTCTGGAGCCGAGGACGTCGACCAGCCAGCGCTGCCACCAGTGGACCGTACGCGTGCGCGTGGTCTCGCCGCGCAGCATGCCCGCGCCCAGGTTCCCCCAGATCCGGGCCGCCCGGGCGTTGCCGCCCCGGGTGCGGTCCATGAGGTCGAGCAGCTCCCGCTCCGCGCCCGCGTGCCCGCGCCGGGCCGCCAGCAGGGAGTTGAGCAGCGCGGAGGAGGTCACCGCGTCGACGGTCTCCTGGTCGGCCGGGACGGGGGAGCCCTCCGAAAGACGCACGCACAGCCGGCGCTCCGGGACCGGCGGGCGGTGCATCCGCTTCAGCTCGCCATAAACCCGCAGGTCCGTCTCGGTGAACGTCTCGTACGACACCGGCTCCAGGCCGTGGGCCATGAGGTCCGCGCGGTAGCGGTCGTACACCTCGCGCGGGTCGATGCCGGTCGGCCGGCCGTCCAGCAGCGGCAGTTCGCGCCTGTCGAGCCGGATCAGTGCCACATGGTTGATGGACACCTCGGCGGCCAGTTCGAAGACCGGGTCCTCGTGCAGCTCGGGGTCGGCGAACAGATGGCGGTGCACGAGGTGGCGGGCCTCGTGGAACAGGACGAACTTCACGCCGTCCAGGCCGAGTCCGACGAAGAAGTCCGGGTTGAACAGCAGCAGACAGGTGCCGTCGCCGGACGCCACCACGGCCGCCGTGTCGATCGCGGTCGTCGGGATCTGGTGGTGGCACTTGGCGTACAGCCAGGACGCCACCGCCGACTGCGTCAGCCCGAAGTCCAGCAGCGCGGCCTCCTTGAGCCGCCGCGCCTCCGTCACCACCCCCGCATCCGCCGGGCGGTACGCCTCCAGTGCCCTGCGGTCGCCGAGGTCCACCACCGGGGGACGCCGCCCCCGCTCTCCGTACGCCATCCCGTGCCCCCCGTACTGGCCTGCCCCCGTGCCTCATTGGTACCAGGGCCCACCGACATCGGGCCAAGGCATTACGATCTGGCGTCAAGGGCGGGGTCGTAGCGCAGAGGCAGGCGCACCGGTCTCCAAAACCAGAACACGCTGGTTCGAATCCAGCCGCCCCGCCCCCCTGGGCCCCTGTCGGCTAGGCGATGGCGCCGGCGGTCACCACGAGTTCGGGCACGTTCCCGTGGAAGCTCTCCACCAGCTGGGCCAGCACCGCCCACGCCTCCTCACGGTCGCCCAAGTGCTCCCGGACCAGCGGGCGGAGCGCGTCCTCCGCCTCCTTGACGCGGTTCGGGAACAGCACGTGCCCCATCGCGAACACCTCGAGGACGCGGATGGCCGGCCCCTCGGACGTCACGTACGCGGCGGGACCGTCGTACACGCCCGCTTGGCGGAGCCGGTGGGTGAACTTGGCGTGCGAGCCGAATCCCGCCCGCACGGAAGGCGGGCAGTCCGGGCGTACGGACAGCGCCCAGCGCGCGTAACCCGGCAGTGGGTGCTCGCCGTCGGCCTCGCCGACGGTCTGCCAGTCGGCGCGCGTCAGCACCATGGACGCGGCGGCGCGTCCCGCGGCCATGGAATCCACTTCGCGCAGGGAGCCGAGGAGGCCATGGCGGACGTAGCTCTCGGGGATCTCGTCCTCCGCCCCCCGGAGCGTGCGGTCGACGGGGAGGGTGCCGGTGCGGCCGGGACCGAACGGCACACCGCGCGCGATGGCCCTGCGCAGCCCGGAGTCGGTGCTGACGTACCTCCACACGACGGCGTTGAGCTCCGGATCGTCGTTCTCGAGAATCCACAGCGCCACCGAGGCCGGCAGGTGCGTCGCCCACGTCCATGCACGTCGCAACCGCGCCGCGGTGGCCTTGGGCCGCTCGGGAGAGGGCAGCCCGGTTCGTGCCCGTACCTGCTCGGCGGTCTCCCCGTCGACCAGGCCGAGCAGGGAGCCGACCGCCTGTTCCACCGTGCTGTTCTGCCGCATGGCCGCATGATGCCGCAGACGGAAGCCGGCCCGCGCGGAAAATTTCTCCGCGCGGGCCGGCTCGTGTGCTCCCGGGTGACGTCAGCCGGCGGCGCGCGCCGCCATCCGCGCCTTGCGCGCGGCCAGCTTCTCGTCGAACTTGGAGGCCTCAGAGTCGAGAGCGCCCATGTACAGGCCGATCTCCTCCTGCGCCTTCTGTCCCTCGGGGCCGAGACCGTCGATGTCCATGACCTTCAGGAACCGCAGCACCGGCTGGATGACGTCGTCGTGGTGGATGCGCAGGTTGTACACCTCGCCGATCGCCATCTGCGCCGCGAACCGCTCGAAGCCGGGCATGCCGTGGCCGGGCATGCGGAAGTTGACGAGGACGTCGCGCACGGCCTGCATGGTCAGGTCGGGGGCCAGGTCGAACGCGGCCTTCAGGAGGTTGCGGTAGAAGACCATGTGGAGGTTCTCGTCGGTCGCGATGCGCGCCAGCATGCGGTCGCAGACCGGGTCGCCCGACTGGTGGCCGGTGTTGCGGTGCGAGACGCGGGTCGCCAGCTCCTGGAAGGCGACGTAGGCGACCGAGTGCAGCATCGAGTGCCGGTTGTCCGACTCGAAGCCCTCGCTCATGTGGGACATGCGGAACGCTTCCAGCTTGTCCGGGTCCACCGCGCGCGAGGCGAGGAGGTAGTCGCGCATCACGATGCCGTGGCGGCCCTCCTCGGCGGTCCAGCGGTGCACCCAGGTGCCCCAGGCGCCGTCGCGGCCGAAGAGCGAGGCGATCTCGTGGTGGTAGCTGGGGAGGTTGTCCTCGGTCAGGAGGTTCACCACGAGCGCGATGCGGCCGATCTCGGTGACCTTGGACTGCTGCTTGTCCCAGGCCTCGCCGTCCTCGAAGAAGCCGGGGAAGTTGCGGCCGTCGCTCCACGGCACGTACTCGTGCGGCATCCAGTCCTTGGTGACCTTGAGATGCCGGTTGAGTTCCTGCTCGACCACTTCCTCCAGGGCGTACAGCAGCTTGGCGTCGGTCCAGACGGAAGGGCTGCCGAGGTGAGGGGTGGCGATCGTCACGGGGACTCCAGGGGGACGTGTGACAAAGCTGAACAAACCGGCGAGCGGTTGCCGGCTCCTACGGAACTTACGAAAGCGTAGGCTACGAATCCGTAGGTTACGAGACCGTAGGTTAAACGCGCTGTAAAGATCCCTGATCAGCCCACGTTCCAGGGTGTACGCCAAAGGCCCCAGGACCGCAGGTCCCGGGGCTGATCGAGTGATCCGCTCACCCGGTCAGGCGTACAGCTCCCGCATCCGGACCGAGAGGCATGTCACACATCCCTCGAGCTTCTCGAACTCGCTGATGTCGACGACGACCGGCTCGTGGCCGAGGTCGGCGAGCAGTTCCGTCGTCTTCGGCGCGCTCGCCGAGATGAGCAGCTTATGGCCGCCGAGCAGCACGACGTGACCGCCGGCCTCCTCGGGCACCGACAGGAAGCGCGGGAAGAGCGAGGGCCGGTCCACCTTCGGGATGTGTCCGATCACCGTGCCGTCGGGGAGTGCGGTGACCGCCGACTTCAGATGCAGCACCTTGCTCACCGGCACCGCGACGACCCGCGCCCCGAGCGGTTCGAAGGCGGCCCGCAGCTGCTGCACGCCGGCCGCGTTGGTCCGGCCGCCGCGCCCGACGTAGATCGTGTCGCCGACCTTCAGGACGTCGCCGCCGTCGAGCGTGCCGGGCTCCCACACCCAGTTCACCGAGCAGCCGAGCGAGGCCACCGCCTCCTCGACGCCCGCGGTCTCCGGGCGCCGGGACTCGGCGCCGGGCCGGGTGATGAGCGCGACGTTCTTGTACATGACGACCGTGTCCTCGACGAACACGGAGTCCGGGCAGTCGTCGGCCGGATCCACCTCGACCGTGTCCCAGCCGTGCGCGCGCAGGGTCTCGACGTAGGCCTCCCACTGCTCGACCGCGAGATCGAGGTCGATCTTCTCGCGCTCGACGTGCGTCACCAGTCCTTCGGCGAGGCGCGGGCTGGGGCGGCGGACGAGGGCCTTCTTGCTGGGCACGAGGAACTCCGTAACGGCGGCAGGGACGGCACCCCGGAAAAGCGGCACCGGTCAGCCATCATGCAGGGCGGGCCCGCGTGCACAAAACCCCCGGTACCAGGCTGTGGCCCTCCTGAGATACGCGGCGGTAACCGGGCCCGGCGCCGTGAGCGGCTCATTCGGCGGGTGCGCGGGCGCGGGCCGGGCGCCCGGGTGCCCTCCCGGCGGAAGGGGCACCCGGAGCGCCGCGTACCCGGCTAGCCGACAGCCTCCGGCGTGGTTTCCCGCAGCTCCCCGTCCAGCAGCAGCCAGCGGGTGATGCCGATCGACTCCAGGAACGGCAGGTCGTGGCTGGCCACGATCAGCGCCCCCTCGTACGACTCCAGCGCGGTCGTCAGCTGCCGCACGCTCGCCATGTCGAGGTTGTTCGTCGGCTCGTCCAGCATCAGCAGCTGCGGCGCCGGCTCGGCCAGCATCAGCGCGGCCAGCGCCGCCCGGAAGCGTTCGCCGCCGGACAGGGTCGCCGCCTGCTGGTCGGCGCGGGCGCCCCGGAACAGGAAGCGGGCGAGACGGGCCCGCACCCGGTTGTTGGTGGCGCCCGGCGCGAACCGGGCCACGTTCTCGGCGACGCTGAGGTCGTCGTCGAGCACGTCCAGGCGCTGGGGCAGGAAACGCAGCGGCACATGTGCCGTCGCCTCGCCCGCCACCGGCTCCAGCTCCCCGGCGACGGTCCGCAACAGCGTCGTCTTGCCCGCGCCGTTGCGCCCGATCAGCGCGATCCGCTCGGGTCCGCGCAGGTCGAAGCCGCCGCTCACCCGGGCCCCGTACGCCAGCTCCAGGTCCATGAGGGTCAGCACGTTCCGGCCCGGCGGTACGGCGGTGTACGGCAGCTCGACGCGGATCTCGTCGTCGTCCCGTACGGCCTCCACCGCCTCGTCCAGCCGTTCCCTGGCCTCGGCGAGCTTCTCCTCGTGCATGATGCGGTGCTTGCCCGCGGACTCCTGCGCCGCGCGCTTGCGTGCCCCCATGACGATCTTCGGCTCGCGTTTCTGGTCCCACATCTTCTGCCCGTACCGCTTGCGGCGGGCCAACTTCATCTGGGCATCGGACAGTTCGCGCTTCTGTTTCTTCAGATCCGCCTCGGCGACCCGCATCATCCGCTCCGCGGCCTCCTGTTCGACGGCGAGAGCCTCCTCGTAGGCGGAGAAGGTGCCGCCGTACCAGGTGACCTCGCCGGAGCGCAGATCGGCGATCTGGTCCACCAGGTCCAGGAGTTCACGGTCGTGGCTGACCACGATCATGACGCCGGGCCAGGACGCGACGGCCGCGTAGAGGCGCCGGCGGGCGTACAGATCCAGGTTGTTCGTCGGCTCGTCCAGGAGCAGTACGTCCGGGCGGCGCAGCAGCAGCGCGGCCAGCCGCAGGAGCACCGACTCGCCGCCGGACACCTCGCCGATCGTGCGGTCCAACCCGATGTGGCCGAGGCCGAGTTCACCGAGCGTGGCCAGGGCGCGCTCCTCGACGTCCCAGTCGTCGCCGACGGTCTCGAAGTGCGCCTCCGCCACGTCGCCCGCCTCGATGGCGTGCAGCGCGGCACGCCGGTCGGCGATGCCGAGCGCCTCGTCGACCTTCAGGGCGGTGTCGAGCGTGACGCTCTGCGGGAGGTAGCCCACCTCGCCCGCGACGCGCACGGCGCCGTCGGACGGGGTGAGTTCACCGGCGATCAGCTTCAACAGGGTGGACTTTCCCGACCCGTTGACGCCGACCAGCCCGGTCCGGCCCGGGCCGAAGGCGATGTCCAGGTCCTCGAAGACGGGTGTGCCGTCGGGCCAGGCGAAGGAGAGGGACGTGCAGGTGAGGGAAGTAGACATACGGGCCTCGCGGTTGCTCGATGCGACAGGGGGCAAACGCGTATCGAGACACCTGGGACCAAGGGGGAGACAGACTCCGCGGGCATGAGAAGAGCCCTGCACCGGAGGACGGCTCGAACGCCGAGGTCGCACGCAGCGCACACAGGTGATGTGTGACGCGGTGTCTCAGGACCTCAGACGAGCAACGTCCTTCTCCAATCGGCGGCAACAGGACCGTCATACACCGTAGGAGAGGGCGTGAAGGCTGTCAACGAATTAACGTGAGACCCGATCGCACCTAGAGGAGGCCCCGTGCCCAACGGCTCGCTGTCGCTGCCCGCCCGGCTGTATCTGCTGGCCTGGGACACCACGAGGAACGAGCTCGCCGGCACCACCCACCTGGTGCGGGCCGGCGCCCTCGTCGAGCTGGCCCAGCGCGGCCTGCTCGTCGACGACGACGGCATCGCCACCCCGGTCGACATGGACTCCCGCACCGGTGACGCCGTCCTCGACGGGCTCCTGGAACTCGTACGCGAGTCCCGGCCGCACCGGTGGCGCGGCTGGGTGCCGCTGCACGCGCGCGTGACGGCGGATGCCGTACGGGAACAGCTCGCCGCCGAGGGGTACCTGCGGGCGGACAAGCGCCGGGCCCTCGGTCTCTTCCCGACCGTCGAGTACGCCCTGGAACGCGTCGCCGTCGTGGACGCGCTGCGCGAGGAGGCACGGGAGGTCCTCGAAGGGGCCGTGCGGCCAGCGGACGTCTCCGAACGGGACGCGGCCGTCGTCGTGCTGGCGGCCGCGGCCGGGGTGAGCACCCTGGTCGCCCGCAAGGAACGCGGACGGTACAAGGAGCGGCTGGCGGACCTGGGGGAGCGCAGTGGGATGGCGGCGCCGGGGCTGCGGATGATCATGGGCGAGCTGGGCACGGCGCTGACGGCTACCGCCATGCCGACGGGGGTCTGAGGGCGCGAGCGACTGAGAGCGGGTGCGTGGGCTTGCCTGGGCCGGTGGGGCGCTGCGGGTCGGTGGGGGCTGGTCGCGCGGTTCCTCGCGCCCCTGGGGTGGGTCGGTGTCGCGCCCTTCGACGCCGGGGACGGTATCGAGGTATCGGAGTCGGACCGGTGTGTTGACGTGCCCGCCGGCCTCACGTCCGGTGGGGGGCTGCGGGTCGGTGGGGGCTGGTCGCGCGGTTCCTCGCGCCCCTGGGGTCAGTCGGTAACCAGGCACTCCCAGGCAGCTGAATGTCATGGTCGGCCCGGGCGCCCCGCCGGTCGCGGATCTGGCCGGGCTCGGCGTCGCGCGCGTGAGCGCCGGTTCGGGCATCGCGCAGGCCGCGCTCGCCCTGGTGCACCGCGCCTCGCGGGAGCTGCTGGGCGCGGGCACGTACGAGTCGCTGGAGGGCGGCCTCGACTACGGCAGGCTCAACGCGCTGCTGGGGGCGGCACGCTAGACGCACCCCCGCGCAGCGCTACGCGTCCCGCATCAACTCCGCCAGCTGCTCGTCAAGGTCGAGCTGGAGGTGCTCCAGCCCCACTGGCACCAACTCGGCCGTGGCCTGCAAGAACCGGCGTACCTCCCCGGAACGCACGTGCACGACAGCCGTGCCCTCGGGCGCGTGGAACTCCAGAACGGTGCGGTCGTACCCGTACGGCCGCACCCGCACGTCGCCATGCCCCTCGGCGGTCTCGAGGCCCGCGGTGAGGAGCTCGCGGGAGAAGGTCCAGCAGACCTCCACGCCCTCCAGCGTGGCCGGAGCCGGGAAGGTCATGCGGACGGCGAACGGATCGCGCCGGTCGTAGTGCAGCGTGGCGGGAATGCTCGGCATCCGCGGCGCGGCGGCGACGAGACGGGCCTCAACGGGCTGCTCGATGACAGTGGACAACGCGTTGCTCCCTAGTGACGGCTGGACTGACTGCCGGGCGGATGGGGCCGGGTACTGGTAGAGACGACGGAATCGGCCAATCCGTGTACACGAAAGTCGAGTGACCTCGGTCACCGTTTTTCATGCACGCAAGTGGCGCAGACCACCTTCCGTGCCGCGAAGTGCGCGTGTGGCGACCGCTGCCCCGTCCGGGGGCGGTCTGGACGGCCACGGGCGCGTGGACTAGCTTCGCCCGCCATGAGGCGCATGGGGAGCACGCGACGCACGCGACACACGGGACGTACCGGCAGACGGCTGGCCGCGGGGGTGGCGTGCGCTGCGGCGCTGGCCGCGGTGACGGCCCTGCCCGCACAGGCGCAGCCGCAGCACCGGGCGCCGCACTGGGAACTCAAGGACAGCGGGACCCCGGAGGTGCGCTTCCGCGGACTGTCGGCCGTCAGCCGGACCACCGCCTGGGTCTCCGGCACGCAGGGGACCGTCCTGCGCACCACGGACGCCGGGGCGACCTGGCGGAACGTCTCACCGCCCGGCGCCGACGAACTCCAGTTCCGGGACATCGAGGCGTTCGACGCCCGCCGGGCCGTCGTGCTGGCCATCGGTGAGGGCGAGGCGTCCCGGGTGTACCGGACCGACGACGGCGGGGCCACCTGGACGGAGTCCTTCCGCAACACCGACGCCCGCGCCTTCTACGACTGCCTCACCTTCTTCGACCCCAAGCACGGCCTGGCGATGAGCGACCCGGTGGACGGGAAGTTCCGCATCCTGTCGACGAGCGACGGCGGCCGCTCCTGGAAGGTGTTGCCGAACGACGGCATGCCCGCCGCACTCGAGGGCGAGGCCGGGTTCGCGGCCAGTGGCCAGTGTCTGGTCGCCTCCGGCCCGAAGGACGTCTGGCTGGCCACCGGCGGAGCGGCACGCGCACGCGTGCTGCACTCCTCCGACCGCGGTCTGACCTGGACGGCCACCGACACGCCGATCCCCGCGGGCGACCCCGCCAAGGGCGTCTTCGCGCTCGCCTTCCGCGACCGTGCCCACGGTCTCGCGGTCGGTGGCGACTACCGCCCCGACCAGGCGTCCCCGCAGGCCGGCGCCGTGACCCGGGACGGTGGCCGCACCTGGCGGCCCGCGGCGACACCGCCGCCCGCCTACCGCTCGGGCGTCGCCTGGCTCCCGCACAGCCGCACCGCCGCCCTCGCGGTCGGCCCCACCGGCACCGACCTGACGACGGACGGCGGCCGCACCTGGCGCACGGTCGACACGGGCTCGTACGACACCGTGGACTGCACCCCCGACCTCGGCTGCTGGGCGGCCGGCGAGAAGGGGCGTGTGGCCCGGTTGGAGAGCTGAACCGGAATGTGGGTACCCGGTCGCCGACTGCGGAAGGAGTGATCCCACATGCCACGTGGTTCGAGCCCGAAGAGGGAACGCCAGTACGAGCACATCAAGGAGAGCGCCCAGGACCGGGGCGAGAGCAAGAAGCGCGCGGAGGAGATCGCCGCGCGGACGGTCAACAAGGAACGCGCCCGCTCCGGGGAGTCGAAGTCCGCGAGCCGCACCTCGACCCAGGACATGTCGTCCGGGAAGAGGGGCGGACAGCGGTCCGGGAAGGGCTCGCAGGGCCCGACCTACGACCAGCTCTACGAGGAGGCCAAGCGCCGCAACATCAGCGGTCGTTCGGACATGAACAAGAGCCAGTTGCAGCGGGCGCTCGGCAAGTGACGCCTCAGGAGGTCGACTCGCGGTACCGCTCCAGCTCCGGTGCGGTCTTCGTGGCCGTGAACTCGGTGATGCGGTAGGCGCAGACGCCGGCCGTGACGAACGGGTCGGTCGCCGCGATCTCCTCGATGCGCGCACGGTCCCCCGCGACGGCGAGGATCACCCCGCCGTCGCGGGGGTTCTTGCGCCCGGAGGCGAGGAAGACACCCCGCTCGTACTGCGCGTCGAGCCACGCCACATGGGCCTCCAGCACGGCGTCGACCTGATCGAGCGGGGCGGTGTACGACAGCTCCAGTACGAACATGATCGCGAGCCTACGCCGACGTAGGCTCGTCCCACCATGAGGACCGTAAGCATTCCCGCGGGCTGGCCCGCGACCGAGGAGCAGGCCCGCGCCGTCCAGGACGAGTTGCGGACGAAGGTCGTGCTCGACGAGCCGGGGCCGCCACCCGGCACGGGGCACGTGACCGGCGTGGACGTCGCGTACGACGACGAGCGGGACGTCGTGGCGGCCGCGGCGGTCGTGCTGGACGCGGCGACCCTCGACGTCGTCGCCGAGGCCACGGCGGTCGGCCGGATCTCCTTCCCGTACGTCCCCGGCCTGCTCGCCTTCCGCGAGATCCCCACGGTCATGGCCGCGTTGGAGGCCCTCCCGTGTCCGCCCGGACTGGTGGTCTGCGACGGCTACGGACTCGCCCACCCCCGCCGCTTCGGCCTCGCCGGCCACCTCGGCGTCCTCACCGGCCTCCCCACGATCGGCGTCGCCAAGAACCCCTTCACCTTCACCTACGACGACCCGCCCACCCCACGCGGCAGCGCCTCCCCGCTCCTCGCGGGCACCGAGGAGGTCGGCCGCGCGCTCCGCACCCGCGAGGCCGTCAAGCCGGTCTTCGTCTCGGTGGGCCATCGAGTGAACCTGGACAACGCCTGCGCCCACACACTGGCGTTGACCCCCCAGTACCGCCTCCCGGAGACGACCCGCCGAGCGGACTCACTGTGCCGGACGGCGCTGAAGGAGGCGACGGTGGCACTCCGACCCGGTGACCTGGGCGGGCCGCGTCCTTAAGTCAAGGCGGCGCACAGGTGCCGTGCCGGATGCCGGAGACCGACGCCGCGCTGGAACTGGCGGGGGACCGTGAGCGGTGGCACCAGGGACGCGAGGTGTTAGCGCTGATTCGTGGACGCGAGCCGCAGGCGGGGTCGGTGTGGAGCGGGAACCGCTGTGCCGCCTCGCCGAGTTGCGCCAAGGTCGCTCACAACGCGGCCGGGCCACCGCCCTACTTCGAGCACGAAGCGGGGTGGCAGATCGGCCCTGTCGCCCGCCCGGTCGCGGCCACCGCGCAAGATCCCGATCGGATCGAGGTGTCGCGCGGCCCGGCCGACTGAGTACCCCATCTGAGTATCCGTACGGATGTGAGCGCCCCGCCCCGATCGGCAGGCTGTGCCCCATGACGACGCACCGAATGCCCCGGCACCGCTCCCCGAAGCCGCTCGCCGACCCGAACCGTCCCGTCGAGCGGGCGGTGATGGCCGCGCTCGTCCTGGCCGTGCTCGCGGGGCTGGCGTGGATCTGCGGGATGATCTACACCGTGGCGACCTGGCCGCTGTAGGGCATGGACACCGGCGCTGTCAGCGGCTCCTGGCCACCCGGAAGACGATCCCCGCGCGCCGCAGCCGCTCGGTCAGCGCGTCGCCCATCGCCACCGCCGTGGTGACCTGGCCCGATGTCGGGGGCAGGTCGTCGAAGGCCAGGGACAGGGCCGCCTCGGCGAAGATCTTCGCCGTCTCGTCGTAACCCGGGTCGCCGCCCGCCACTTCGGTGAACACCTTGCGGCCGCCGCCCTCGCCGACGAAGCGGATCCTGAACCAGCTCTTGGCGCGCTTCTCGGCGCTCGGCCCGTCCCCGGGCTTGAGCCGGTCCGACAACCAGCGTCGCGCGGGCGGCAGTTGGGCCGCAGCGAAGAGCGCGCCCACGGCCGCGACGCCACCCACGGCGATCGGCAGCCGGCGTACGGCCGCGTAGTGGCGGTAGCGGAAGTCGGGACCGTAGCGTTCCAGCGCGCGGGCCGAACGCCCCACGATCTGCGGGTCGATCGTCGGCAGCGGCAGCGCCCACGAGTCGACCTCCCCGACATACCGCGGGGCACCGCTCGGGGTCGACGCCCGCCGCCCCACCAGCCGCGGCTCGTGCCGACCGCGATCCCGGGCGGCGGCGATCATCTGCCGCCCGCGCGCGAACTGGCCCAGCGCCGAGGCGAACGTACCGCCCGAGAAGGTCGCGTCCGCCGTCACGAACCCGTCCACCCGCAGCGGCACCCCCTCCGGCAGCTGCCGCACCGTGAAGTACACGCCCAGGTCGTGCGGCACCGAGTCGAAGCCACAGGCGTGCACCAGCCGCGCACCGGTCTCACGCGCGCGTGCGTCGTGCCGGACGTACATCCGGTCCACGAACTCCGGCTCACCGGTGAGGTCGAGATAGTCCGCCCCGCTCTCCGCGCAGGCCGCGACCAGCTCCTCGCCGTAGGTCACATAGGGACCCACCGTCGTGGCCACCACGCGCGCGTGCCCGGCGAGTTCCCGCAGCGAGGCCGGATCGGCCACGTCCGCCCGCAGCACCCCGACCTCCGCGCCGCCCGGCAGCCGCTCCCGCAGCGCCTGGAGCTTCTCCTCGCTGCGACCGGCGATCGCCCAGCGCAGCCCCTCGGGCGCGTGCGTGGCGAGGTACTCGGCGGTGAGCGTCCCCACGAACCCGGTGGCTCCGAAAAGCACGATGTCGTACGGACGCTCCGACCTGTTCAGCCTGCTCATGACACCCCTCGGTTCCGCACCACGCGCCGTTGTCGGTGGCCGAGGCTAGCGTGAGGAGTGCGGAGCCCGACGACGAGGCCGGAGGTGCGCGGTGGCCGTGCCCGAAAATGCCCTGAAGAAATGGGAAAAGGTGCGCGACTTCGCGCTCGGGATGCCGGGCGCCGTCGAGGAGTTCCCCTGGGGTGAGTCGGTAGCCAAGGTCAACAAGAAGGTGTTCGTCTTCCTCGGCGTCGCCGACGGCGGCTATCCGCTCGGCGTCACGGTCAAGCTCAAGGACGACGCGGCGCATGCGCATGCCCTGACCTGCCCCGGCGCCGAACCCGCCGGGTACGGCCTGGGCAGGGCGGGCTGGGTGCGCGTCCCGCTGGCGGAGAAGGGCGCCCCGGCCGCGGAGCTGCTGTGCGACTGGGTGGAGGAGAGCTACCGCGTGATCGCGCCGAAGCGGCTGATAGCGGAGCTGGACGCGCAGTGAGAGGCTGATTGTCTAAGCGCTTGCTCGTTCAGGTCTTGTGCCCGGTGGAACAGGTTCTTAGCATCACTGGTGTTACATCGGTTGTGTCACGCCAATGGGGGCTGGATGACAACGGCAACGACGCCGACGCAGGGCCCGCTCACCGGCGTGCGCGTACTCGAGCTGGCGGGTATCGGACCGGGCCCGTTCGCGGCCATGCTCCTCGCCGACCTGGGCGCCGACGTGGTCCGCGTGGACCGGCCGGGCGGACCCGGACTCGCCATCCATCCCGATTTCGACATCACCAACCGCAACAAGCGCTCGGTGATCATCGACCTCAAGGCCCCGGACGGCGCCGCCCGCGTCCTCGGCCTCGCCGCACGCGCCGACGTCCTGATCGAGGGCTACCGCCCCGGTGTCGCCGAGCGCCTCGGCATCGGCCCGGAGTCCTGCCACGCCCGTAACCCGGGGCTCGTCTACGGCCGGATGACCGGCTGGGGGCAGGAGGGCCCCCTCGCCCAGCGCGCCGGCCACGACATCGCGTACATCGCCCTCACCGGCACCCTCGGCATGATCGGCAGCCCCGACGCGCCCCCGCCGGCCCCCGCCAACCTCCTCGGCGACTACGCGGGCGGGTCCCTCTATCTCGTCGTGGGCGTCCTCGCCGCCCTCCACCACGCGCGCGCCACCGGTACCGGCCAGGTCGTCGACGCCGCCATCGTCGACGGCACCGCCCACCTCTCGGCGATGATCCACGGCATGCTCGCCGCCGGCGGCTGGCAGGACCGGCGCGGCGCCAACCTCCTGGACGGCGGTTGCCCGTACTACGGCACCTATGAGACGGCCGACGGGAAGTACATGGCGGTCGGGCCGCTGGAGCCGCAGTTCTACGCCGAGTTCGTCCGCCTGCTCGACCTGGAGGAGCACGCCCTCGCCCGCAAGGACTGGACCCGCTGGGGCGAGCTGCGCGAGGCCGTCGCCGCCCGCTTCAAGTCCCGTACGCGCGACGAATGGACGGCCGCCTTCGACGGCACGGACGCGTGCGTCGCCCCCGTCCTGTCGCTGCGCGAGGCCCCGCACCATCCGCACCTCGCCGCGCGCGGCACCTTCACCGACCATGGCGGCCTCACCCAGCCCGCGCCCGCCCCGCGCTTCTCCGCGACCCCGACCGCCGTACGCACCGGCCCCGCCCGGCCAGGCGCCGACACCGGGGACGTGGCGCGCGACTGGGACGTACCCGATCTCCTGAAGGGCCCCGATCCGGACGGCCCCGCGACGAAGGGCCCTGAATGAAGCGGCAGATCTTCGCCCCCGAGCACGACGCGTTCCGCGAGACCGTGCGTGCCTTCCTGGCCAGGGAGGTGCAGCCGTACTACGCGCAGTGGGAGAAGGATGGCATCGTCTCGCGCGAGGCCTGGCGTGCGGCCGGCAAGCAGGGGTTGCTCGGGCTCGCCGTCGACGAGGAGCACGGGGGCGGCGGCACCGCCGACTTCCGCTACAGCGCCGTCCTCGCCGAGGAGTTCACGCGCGCGGGAGCGCCCGGGCTCGCTCTCGGCCTGCACAACGACATCATCGGCCCGTATCTGACCGGCCTGGCCACCGAGGAGCAGCGGCGGCGCTGGTTGCCCGGCTTCTGCGACGGCACCCTGATCACCGCCATCGCCATGACCGAACCCGGCGCCGGATCCGACCTCCAGGGCATCCGCACCCACGCCGAGGACCGCGGCGACCACTGGGTCCTGAACGGCTCCAAGACCTTCATCTCCAACGGCATCCTCGCCGACCTGGTGATCGTGGTCGCGAAGACGACCCCCGAGGGCGGCGCGCGCGGCCTGTCGCTGCTCGTCGTCGAGCGCGGCATGGCGGGCTTCGAGCGCGGCCGCAACCTCGACAAGATCGGCCAGAAGGCCCAGGACACGGCCGAGTTGTTCTTCCACGACGTGCGCGTGCCCAAGGAGAACCTTCTGGGCGAGCTCGACGGCGCGTTCGTCCACCTGATGACGAACCTCGCGCAGGAGCGCCTGAGCATCGCCGTCTCCGCGATCGCCGCCGCCGAGCACCTGCTGGAGATCACCACGGAGTACGTCAAGGAGCGCGAGGCGTTCGGCCGTCCGCTGGCGACCAAGCAGCACATCCGGTTCGAGATCGCGGAGATGGCCACCGAGTGCGCCGTCACCCGCACGTTCCTCGACCGCTGCATCGAGGAGCACTCGAACGGGCAGCTCGACGCCGTCCACGCCTCCATGGCCAAGTGGTGGTCGACCGAGCTGCAGAAGCGGGTCGCCGACCGCTGTCTGCAACTGCACGGCGGTTACGGCTACATGAGCGAACATCCCGTCGCCCGGGCCTTCACCGACGGCCGCATCCAGACCATCTACGGCGGGACGACCGAGATCATGAAGGAGATCATCGGGCGTTCCCTGCTCGGCTGAACAGCTCTTCCGCACGGCTGACCCTCACCCCCGAAAGGCCTCCCTGTGAGCACCGAAGCGTACGTGTACGACGCGATCCGCACCCCGCGCGGTCGCGGCAAGGCGAACGGCGCCCTGCACGGCACCAAGCCCATCGACCTGGTCGTCGGACTCATCCACGAGATCCGCGACCGTTTCCCGGGCCTGGATCCGGCCGCCATCGACGACATCGTGCTCGGCGTGGTCGGCCCCGTCGGCGACCAGGGCTCCGACATCGCCCGCATTGCCGCCGTGGCCGCCGGACTCCCGGACACCGTCGCGGGCGTACAGGAGAACCGCTTCTGTGCGTCGGGTCTCGAGGCGGTCAACATGGCCGCCGCCAAGGTCCGTTCCGGCTGGGAGGACCTGGTGCTCGCCGGCGGCGTGGAGTCCATGTCCCGGGTGCCGATGGCCTCGGACGGCGGCGCCTGGTTCAACGACCCGATGACCAACCTGTCCGTGAACTTCGTGCCGCAGGGCATCGGCGCCGACCTCATCGCCACCATCGAGGGCTTCTCCCGCCGGGACGTCGACGAGTACGCGGCGCTGTCGCAGGAGCGGGCGGCGACGGCCTGGAAGGAGGGCCGCTTCGACCGTTCCGTCGTGCCGGTGAAGGACCGCAGCGGCCTGGTGGTGCTGGACCACGACGAGTACATGCGCCCGGGTACCACCGCCGACTCCCTCGCCAAGCTCAAGCCGTCCTTCGCGGACATCGGCGACCTGGGCGGCTTCGACGCCGTCGCGCTCCAGAAGTACCACTGGGTCGAGAAGATCGACCACGTCCACCACGCGGGCAACTCCTCCGGCATCGTCGACGGCGCCTCGCTCGTCGCGATCGGCTCCCAGGAGGTCGGCGAGCGCTACGGCCTCACCCCGCGCGCGCGGATCATCTCCGCCGCCGTCTCCGGCTCCGAGCCCACCATCATGCTCACCGGTCCCGCCCCGGCGGCCCGCAAGGCGCTCGCCAAGGCCGGGCTGACCATCGACGACATCGACCTCGTCGAGATCAACGAGGCCTTCGCGGCGGTCGTCCTGCGCTTCGTGAAGGACATGGGCCTGTCCCTGGACAAGGTCAACGTCAACGGCGGCGCCATCGCGCTGGGTCACCCCCTCGGCGCGACCGGCGCGATGATCCTCGGCTCGCTCGTCGACGAACTGGAGCGCCAGGACAAGCGGTACGGCCTCGCCACGCTCTGTGTGGGCGGCGGCATGGGCATCGCCACCATCGTCGAGCGCATCTGACCCCCCTCCCGACGGATCACACGGAGCATCTCCACATGAGCACTGAGTCCACCACCATCCGCTGGGAACAGGACCGGTCCGGCGTCGTCACCCTCGTCCTCGACGACCCGTCCCAGTCCGCGAACACCATGAACCAGGCGTTCCGCGACTCCCTCGCCGTCGTCACCGACCGCCTGGAGGCCGAGAAGGACTCCATCCGCGGCATCATCATCACGTCCGCCAAGAAGACCTTCTTCGCCGGCGGCGACCTGCGCGACCTGATCCGGGTCACCCCCGAGACCGCGCAGGAGCTCTTCGACGGCGGCCTCGCGATCAAGCGCGACCTGCGCCGCATCGAGACCCTCGGCAAGCCGGTCGTCGCGGCGATGAACGGCGCGGCCCTCGGCGGCGGTTACGAGATCGCCCTCGCCTGCCACCACCGCGTCGCCCTCGACGCGCCCGGCTCCAAGATCGGCTGCCCCGAGGTCACCCTCGGCCTGCTCCCGGGCGGCGGCGGAGTCGCCCGCACGGTCCGCCTCCTCGGGATCACCGACGCCCTGCTGAAGGTCCTCCTCCAGGGCACCCAGTACAGCCCGCAGCGCGCCCTCCAGAACGGCCTGATCCACGAAGTGGCCGCCACCCAGGAGGAACTGCTCGCCAAGGCCCGCGCCTTCATCGAGGCCAACCCCGAGTCGCAGCAGCCCTGGGACAAGCCCGGCTACCGCATCCCCGGCGGCACCCCCGCCAACCCCAAGTTCGCGGCCAACCTCCCCGCCTTCCCCGCCAACCTGCGCAAGCAGACGGGCGGCGCCCCCTACCCGGCCCCGCGCAACATCCTCGCCGCGGCCGTCGAGGGCTCGCAGGTCGACTTCGAGACCGCACAGGTCATCGAGGCGCGCTACTTCGTGGAGCTGGCGGCCGGCCAGATCTCGAAGAACATGATCCAGGCGTTCTTCTTCGACCTCCAGGCCGTCAACTCCGGTGCCAACCGCCCCAAGGGCATCGAGCCGCGCGAGGTCCGCAAGGTCGCCGTCCTGGGCGCCGGGATGATGGGCGCGGGCATCGCCTACTCATGCGCCCGCGCGGGCATCGACGTGGTCCTGAAGGACGTCTCGGCGGAAGCGGCCGCCAAGGGCAAGGCCTACTCCGAGAAGCTCTGCGCGAAGGCGGTCTCCCGGGGCCGTACGACACAGGAGAAGGCGGACGCGCTGCTGGCCCGCATCACGCCGACGTCCGACCCCGCCGACGTCGCCGGCTGTGACGCGGTGATCGAGGCCGTCTTCGAGAACCCCGAGCTCAAGCACAAGGTGTTCCAGGAGATCCAGCACATCGTCGAGCCGGACGCGCTGCTGTGCTCCAACACCTCGACCCTGCCGATCACCGTGCTGGCGGAAGGCGTGGAGCGCCAGGCGGACTTCATCGGTCTGCACTTCTTCTCGCCGGTCGACAAGATGCCGCTCGTCGAGATCATCAAGGGCGAGCGGACGGGGGAGGAGGCCCTGGCCCGGGCCTTCGACCTGGTACGGCAGATCAAGAAGACGCCGATCGTCGTGAACGACTCGCGCGGCTTCTTCACCTCCCGCGTCATCGGCCACTTCATCAACGAGGGCGTCGCGATGGTCGGCGAGGGCATCGAGCCGGCGTCCGTCGAGCAGGCGGCGGCGCAGGCGGGCTACCCGGCGAAGGTGCTGTCCCTGATGGACGAACTCACGCTGACGCTCCCGCGCAAGATCCGCAACGAGTCCAAGCGGGCCGTCGAGGAGGCGGGCGGGGTGTGGCCCACGCATCCCGCCGAGGCCGTCATCGACCGCATGGTCGACGAGTTCGGCCGCACGGGCCGCAGCGGTGGCGCCGGCTTCTACGAGTACGGCGAGGACGGCAGGCGCACGTCCCTGTGGCCGGGCCTGCGCGAGCACTTCACCAAGCCCGGCTCCGAGATCCCCTTCGTGGACATGCAGGAACGCATGCTCTTCTCCGAGGCCCTCGACACGGTGAAGCTCCTGGAGGAGGGCGTCCTGACGTCCGTCGCCGACGCCAACATCGGCTCCATCTTCGGCATCGGCTTCCCGGGCTGGACCGGTGGCGTCCTCCAGTACATCAACGGCTACGAGGGCGGCCTCCCGGGCTTCGTGACCCGCGCCCGCGAACTCGCCGAACGCTACGGCGACCGCTTCACCCCGCCGGCACTGCTGGTGCGGAAGGCGGAGAAGGGGGAGCGCTTCAGCGACGAGTGACGGGGCGTCGGCGGGGGCTTTCTTCGCCCCCGCCGCCCCTACCCGTCCCGTCCCTGGGGGCTGCGCCCCCAGACCCCCACGACCGGCGTCAGCAGATCCAGCCCCTCCGGCGTTTGAGGAGCGGGGGTCCAGGGGGCAGCGCCCCCTGGGAGCGGGGTCGAAGGGGCGGCACGCCCCTGGGGACGGGAATGGGTAGGGGCGGCGGGGGCGAGAAAAACCGCCCCGGGCACCCCGTACCGCTGAGCGACACGGCACCCTTGCTCCCCAGGGGGCGGAACGTCGACGCTGGCCTGCGAACCGGTCCCCGTCCCCACCGAGGAGCCCCCCATGGGAACCCGTCCCGCCCTCGCCTTCCTGGACATCCTCCGCGGCGAGGGCGTGGACCGGGTCTTCGGCAACCCCGGCACCACCGAACTCCCCTTCCTGGCCGCGCTCAGCGAGACCGAGGACGCCCCCGAGTACGTCCTCGGCGTGCACGAGGGCGCCGTCGTCTCGATGGCCGACGGCTACGCCCGCGCCACCGGCCGCCCCGCCTTCGTGAGCCTGCACGTCGCGGCCGGCCTCGCCAACGGCCTCATCGGCCTCCTCAACGCCCGCCGCTCCCGCACCCCCCTCGTCGTGACGGCCGGCCAGCAGGACCGCCGCCACCTCCAGCAGGACCCCATGCTCAGCGGCGACCTCGTCGGCCTCGCGACACCCGCGGTGAAGGCGGCGTACGACGTCCAGCACGCCCGCGACCTGCCGCTGGCACTGCGCCGGGCCTTCGCCCTCGCCCGACGCCCGCCCGCGGGACCGGTGTTCCTGTCCATCCCGATGGACGTGTTCGCCGAGGACATCGAGGTCGAGGTCCCGGCCCGCACCCCGCCGCCCCCGCCGGGACCGGCCCCCGGCATCGAACGCGCCGCCGTCCTGCTCGGCGACGCCGTCCGCCCCGCGATCGTCGCCGGCGACGGCGTCGGCCGCGAGGACGCCGTCGCCGCCCTGGTCCGCGCGGCGGAGGCCTGCGGCGCGACCGTGCACCACCAGCCCATGGCCGACTGCCTGAACTTCCCGACCACCCACCCCCTCTACGCCGGGATGCTGCCGCCCCGCCACGACGCCATCCGCTCCGCACTCGCCCCCTACGACGTCCTGCTGATCGCCGGCGCCCACGCCTTCACCCCGCACCACTACACCCCGGGCCCCGCCCTGCCGCCCGGCGTCACCGTCGTCCAACTCGACTCCGACCCTGATGAGATCGGCCGCAACTTCCCCGCCGAGGCCGGGCTGGTCGGCGCCCTCGGCCCCTCCCTGCACCGCCTCGCCGACCTCCTGGGCGACCGCGTGCCCGACCACACCGCCAAGGGCCGCGTCCTGCGCGCCGGCGAACAGCACGCCGCGGACCGCGACCGCGCCGAGTCCGCCGCCCGCGCCGCGTACTCCCCGGCCCCGCTCGCCCCCTGGGCCGCCGCCCACGCCGTCGCCCGAGGGCTGCCGCCCGGCGCGGCGATCGTCGAAGAGGCCATCACCGTAGGGCTGTTGCTCCGTCGTCTGGTACGCCTGGACCGGCCCGGCAGCTACACCCACACCGTCGGCGGCGGCCTGGGCTGGGGCATCGGTGCCGCCGTCGGCCGCGCGCTCGCCGAGCCGGGGCGCCCCGTGGTCGCCGTACTCGGTGACGGCTGCGCCCTGTTCGGGCTCCAGGGGCTGTGGAGCGCCGCACGGCAGTCGGCGCCCGTCCTATTCGTCGTGATGGGCAACGGCGCCTACCGCACCCTTCAGGACACCTACGAGGCGATGGGCGGCTCGGGCCCGTGCCCCGGCACCGAGCTGGGCCCCCTGGACTTCACCCGGGCGGCCGCCTTCTTCGGCGTCGACGCGGTCCGCGCCGAGAGCGCGCAGCACCTGCGCGAACTGGTCGCGGGGGCGGGGGAGTTGACGGGCCCACTGCTGGTCGACGTACCACTGGGCCGGTGATCCGCCACTCACAGCGACGCACACCTTGCCACCCGCAGACCCAGGCATCACCATTCGGTCCATGACGGACGACGGTCCTCTGCCCAAGTCGGTGCTCGCACGCGGAGTGACCCTGCTGCGTGCCTGCGGGGACTCCGGGACCGCCCTCAGCCTCGCCGAACTCGCCCTGCGCACCGGGCTGCCGAAACCCACCGCGCACCGGCTGACCGGCGAACTGGTCCGGCTCGGCCTGGTCGAGCGCACCTCGGACGGCCGCTACCGCATCGGCCTGGGGCTCTTCGTCCTCGGCCAGTCCGCGCCGTCGGTGCGCGAACTGCGGGACGCGGCGCTGCCGTACCTGGGCGACCTGCACGAGGCCACCCACGAGAACGTCCACCTCGCCGTCCCGGACGGTACCGACACCCTGTTCCTGGAGAAGATCACGAGCCGCCGCGCCACCCCGATCGTCTCCCGCACCGGCGGCCGCCTCCCCGCCCACTGCACCGCCACCGGCAAGGTCTTCCTCGCCCTGGACCCCCGCCCGCCCCACCGCACCCTGCACCGTCTGACGCCCCGCACCCTGGTCCTGCCGGGCCAGCTGGCCCGGGACCTGGCCCTGACCCGCGCCCGGGGTTTCGGCGTCAACCTGGAGGAGGCCGAGATCGGCGTCTCGGCGGTCGCGGCCCCGGTCTACGCCTCCGACCGCGACCCCCGTCCGATCGCCGCGATCTCGGTGACGGGCGGCACCCGCCGCCTGGACGTGGACCGAGTGGGCGCACGGGTCTGCGCGGCGGCGAGGGCGCTGACGCGGGCCCTGTCGGCGTGAGCGGTCGGCAGATCCGTCCCGCCTCCGCGCCCCAAGAGCGCGGTTGACCGCCGTCCGGCCTGGGGCGCATCCGCCGATCAGCGGGACGTCGACGCCCCGTGCTGCATCGCCACCGCCAAGGCGTGCTCCGTCAGGTGCGCCCCGTGCACCTCTCCCGTCAACCGGCCCCGCACGAAGACCAGCACCCTGTCGCAGACCTCCGTCAGTTCCGCCAGGTCCGTCGACGCGATCAGGACCGCGGCCCCGCCTGAGGCCAACTCGCCCACGATCCGGTGCATTTCGGCCCGCACGCCGACGTCCACACCCCGCGTCGGGTCATCGAGCACCACGATCCTGGGGTCGGTCGCGAGCCACTTGGCGAAGACGACCTTCTGCTGGTTACCGCCGGACAGCCGGGCCACCACGTCGTGCGGGCCGCCGCCCAGCCGTAATCGTTCGGTCAGTTCGACGGTACGGCGGACCAGTTCCGACCGGGACGGCGCGATGCCGCCCCGCCCGAGCCCGAGCCAGCTCACCGACGTCGTGTTCTCCCACACCTCCCGGTCGACCATCAGCCCGTACCGCTTCCGGTCGCTCGGCACGAAGGCGACCCCCGACCGCACCGCGTCCCGCAGCGAGCGCGGCAGACCGCGGCCCCCGACGTCGACCCGGCCCGCGGAGATCGCCGTACGGCCGCACACCACCTCCAACGCGCTCAGATGGCCCGCCCCTTGAAGCCCCGCGACCCCGACCACCTCACCCGCCCGGACCGTGAACGTCACGTCCGTGAGCCTGCCCGGCACGCTCACCCCCGACAACACCACGGGCGGCGGCAGATCGACCACGGTCCGCGTCCGGCGTGGCCGCTGCTCGGGCCGGCCGCCCAGCATCGCGGTCACCAGTTCGGGCACGTCGACCTCCTCGCGGCGCACCCCGGCGAGTGCGACCCGTCCGTCGCGCAGCACCGTCACGCGCTGCGCGAACCGCATCACCTCCTCCAGGAAGTGGGTGACGTACAGGACGGCGATGCCCCGCCCGGTCAGCGTGCGCAGGACGCCTTCGAGGCGGTCGACGGCGGCGGCGGGCAGTGCCGACGTCGGCTCGTCGAGGATCAGCAGCCGAGGGTGGCGCAGCAGAGCGCGGGCGATCTCCGTCAACTGCTGGTCGGCCAGGGGCAGTTCGCCGAGCTCTGTGTCGAAGTCCACGTCCAGGCCCAGCTCGTCGAGGACCGGCCGGGCAGCCCGGTCCATGGCGCCCCGGTCGAGCAGGCCGAGGCGGCGCGGTGGGTGGTGGGGGAAGAGGTTCTCCCGGACGGTGAGGTCGGGGAACAGGCTCAACTCCTGCGAGACGGTGGCGATCCGGGTGTCCTTCGCCAGCCGCATCGCCCCCTCCTCCGCCGTCAGCGTCCCCGACACGATCCGTACCAGCGTCGACTTGCCCGCACCGTTCTCCCCGACCAGTGCGTGCACCTCGCCGCCCCGCAACCGGACCCCGGCCCCGTCCAACGCCCGCACGCCGCCGTAGGACTTGACCAGGCCCTGGGCCACGAGGATGTCGCCGTGCGCCATCTCAGCGCGCGTCCTTCAGGGGGTGCAGCTGTCCCTCCTGGTCGCCGAGGAGCTTGTCGATGGTCGGCCTGTACCAGTCGTAGGCCGCTTCCGGGGACTTCTGCCGGGCGATGACCTCGTCGATGTTGGAGGAGTCGACGACCCCGCCGGGGGAGAGGAACCAGCCGTCGGGCAGCTTGCCGTCGTCCTCGCGCACCGACTCGATCAGGATCGCCGTGGACAGATAGCCCTTGAGGAAGTGCTGCGGGTCGATGGTGACGAAGTTCGAGCCGTCCTCGACCGCGTCGAGGGTCTTGGGGTCGACGTCGAAGCCGGCCGTCAGCCACGTTCCCTTCTTCGACTTCTTGATCTTGGCGAGGTTGTAGCTGTCGGCGTCCCCGACACCGAGGAACGCCAGCGCGTCCGGATGCGCGTTGACCTGCGCCGACCAGGAGCTGTGGTTCTGGCCGGGGTCGCTGTACGTCTGGAAGGGGCCGAGTACCTTCACGTTCGGCGCCTGTTTGCCGAACGTGTCCTTGATGCCCGCCGCCCGGTTGTCCAGCACCGGCGTCCCCGGGTTCGGCACCCCGATGACGATCTCGCCCTTCGGGTCGTCGCCCAGCCGCTTCAGGGCCTCCTTCGCCATCAGCTCGCCGAGCGCGTAATTGTCGTTGCCCACGTAGAAGTTCACCTTGCTGCCGTCCGTGGGGGAGGTGTCCAGCGCGACGATCGGGATGCCCTTGTCCACGGCCCGGGCGGCGGGGCGGGTGAAGATCGGCGGGTCGAGGTTCTCCAGGACGATGCCGTCCTTCGCGGTCGTCTGGAGGTTCTGGAACAGCTGGACCTCGGCGGGACCGTCCGTGTTGGGCGGGCCGACCGCCTGGAAGTCGACGTCCTTGGCATGCTCCGCGGCGCTCTCGGCGCCGAGCACCATCTCGTGGGCGAAGTTGAGGGAGATGTTGGCCACCGCGATGCCCATGTCCAGCCTGCCGCCCTTGCCGCCGGACCCGTCGCTCTCACCGCACCCGGAGGCGCCCAGCAGTGCCAGGACGCCGAGGGCGGCGGCCACCGTACGGAATCGAGGATGCATCTGGGGCCTCCAGGAGCCATGTGCCGACCGGGTGTTCACCGGCGCCGCCGTCCGGTGCGGCGCAGCGCGCTGTCCGCGGCGACCGCGACGAGGATGACCCCGCCGGTCGCGAACGACGTCCAGTTGATGGGTACTTCGAAGAACACGAGCCCCGTGGCCACGACCGCCAGGATCATCGCCCCCGCCACCGCGCCGACCACCGACCCGCGCCCCCCGGCCAGTGGCGTCCCGCCGATGATGCACGCGGCGATGGCCTGGAGCTCGTACCCCTGCCCCAGGGTCGGGTCGCCGGCGCCGTAGAACGCGAGGGCCAGTACGGCGGCGCAGGCCGTGGTGAGACCGGACAGAGCCAGGGCCTGGACGCGGGTGCGCACGACCGGGATACCGCTGAACGCGGCGGCGTCCGGATTGGAGCCGATGGCCCGTACCCGGGCCCCGAACCGGGTGCGGGTGAGCACCACGGCCAGCACGGTGACCACCGCGAGCAGCACCCACAGCGCGAACGGCACCCCGCCCGGATCCCCGCCCGCGAAGGTGAAGAACGAGTCGTCCAGCGGCAGATCGGTGATCTGCCTGCCGTCGGCCAGCGCGAGCCCGACACCCCGGAAGAGCATCAGCGTGCCCAGCGTGACGATGAACGACGGCAGCGCGAGCAGGGTCGTCACCAGCGCGTTGAACATCCCGAGAGCGATCCCGGTGAGCAGCATCACCGGCACCGCCGCCCAGGGCGCCCAGCCGTCCCGCACCAGGAGCGCCCCGACGACCAGCACCATCGCGTAGGTGCCGCCCACCGACAGGTCCACCTCGCGCATGGCGAGCGCGAAGACCATGCCGCACGCCATCAGGGAGATGTAGACCGAGTTGTGGGCGGTGGACAGCAGGTTGTCCGCGTCGAAGAAGTCCGGGTACGGGATGCCGATCGCCAGCACGAGCAGCCCCAGCACGAGCAGGACGCCCAGCTCGTCCCGTACCAGCCGGCGCGGCAGCGGCCACCGCCGTCGGGGTGCGGGGTCCTGTTCGCGGGCGCGCTCGGCGTCGTCCACGGCACGCTCGGTCTCGGTCATCGGGCACGGCTCCCGTACGGCGGCAGCTGGAGGCCGCCCCCACGGGCGACTGGCCGCAGCGTCGGCCCCACGGGCGCGGGCGGCAACACGGGCGTTCCAGCGAGTGGAATGCGCGCTTGCCGGGTGCCTGACGGGTCATCACACTCGCTCCATGGAGACACGTACCGCCCTGGTGACCGGAGCGGCACAGGGCCTCGGGCAGGAGTTCGCCGTCGCGCTGGCAGGGCGTGGCTACCGGGTCGCGGGGCTCGATCTCGTCCCGCAGCCGCAGACCGCGAACCGGATCCTCGACTACGTGGAACTGGTCGGAGACGTCACCGACGAGGAGGTCGTACGGGCCGGACTGGAGCGTGTCATCGACCGGTTCGGCACCCTGCACGTCGTCGTCAACAACGCCGGCGTCTACCCGTCGAAGCCCTTCGAGGAGACGACCGCCGAGGAGTGGCGGCACGTCCTGCGCGTCAACCTGGAGGCCCCGTTCCTGGTGACGCAGGCCGCGCTGCCCCATCTGAAGGCGGCCGGGTGGGGCCGTGTCGTCAACATCGCCTCCGCGGCCGTGTTCACCGCACCGCCCACGATGGTCCCCTACGTCGCCTCGAAGATGGGCCTGATCGGCTTCACCCGCGCACTCGCCGCCGCGCTCGCCCCGTACGGGATCACCGTCAACGCCATCGCGCCCACCATGGTCTGCACCGCCACCGCCGAACGGACGGTCGGCGCCGACGGCGGCTTCGCGTTCGTGCGCGACCGGCAGGCCGTCACCCGCACCCAGGAGCCCGCCGACCTGGTCTCGACGCTGCTGTACGTGGTCGACGAGGGCAGCGGCTTCCTGACCGGGCAGACCCTCAACGTGTCAGGAGGATCAGCCTACTTGTGAGGATCCGGACGAGGGCGGAACCCATTCGCTGAGCTCCTCCCGCAACGACCGCTGGAAAGTGGTCAGCAGCGCCTGCACCACGATCGGATGCATATGGGCGGACAGCGACCTCACGTCCTGGGTGTCCCGTTCCGACACCTCGCCCCGGAACAGCTCCGCCAACTCGTGCGCCGCGGCCCGCGCATGCTCGACGAGCACGCCGCGCGCCGCGAGGATCGACTCCAAGGACAGTGGTACGTCGAGCAGTTGGACGCCGAGCCGCAGCAGCCCCGAGTCGAAGTGGTAGCCGTCGCCGTCCGCCCGTACGACGTTCATCGCGGCCAGCCGCTCCACGTCCGCGTCGGTGAGCGACCGCCCCGCCCGCTGCTCCAGCTCCACGCGTGTGGCGCGCTGCGCCGTGTCCGGCGCCCAGGAGGCCACGACCGCACGGTGGATCGCGAGGTCGTGCGGGCTCAGGCCCGGCGGCAGCTGCCGCAGATACCGCTCGATCGCCGCCAGCGTCATCCCCTGGTGCTGGAGCTCCTCGATCAGCGCGAGCCGGGAGAGGTGCTCCTGCCCGTAGTGCCCCACCCGCCGCGGACCGATCACCGGCGGCGGCAGCAGCCCCTTGGTGCCGTAGAAGCGGACCGTGCGGACCGTGACGCCCGCCCGCGCGGCCAGCTCGTCGATCGTGAGGTCGGTCGCGTCGATCTCGGTGGGTTCGGTCGTCATGTGCAGCAGTATCGCTGTCTCACCAGTGCTGTGAAACCTCGCGAACACCACGGTCGATCATGAGCGATCCCCCGCTGTGTGAGGTCCGCCACCGCGTGACCGGTGCGGGACGGGGAAGGCGGCCCCTCGGTCTGTGCGTCCACCGAGGGCACGGGCCGTACGTACGTCCGGACATCCGAGCGCGCCCGCTCGGGCGCACCAGAGAGCGGTACCACTCGTGAGCAAGGACGCCGTGGACACGGCACAGGCCGCCCGCCCCACGCTGGCGGACGGGACTCCCGCGGACGCGGGCGACGCCGGTTACAGCAAGGACCTCAAGGCCCGCCACGTCAACATGATCGCCATCGGCGGCGCGATCGGCACCGGCCTCTTCCTCGGCGCCGGAGGGCGCCTCCACACCGCGGGCCCGGCGCTCGCGCTCGCCTACCTGGTCTGCGGGATCTTCGCCTTCTTCGTGGTGCGCGCCCTCGGCGAGCTCGTCCTGTACCGCCCGTCGTCCGGTTCCTTCGTGTCGTACGCGCGCGAGTTCCTCGGCGAGAAGGGCGCGTACGTCGCCGGCTGGATGTACTTCCTGAACTGGTCGACGACCGGCATCGCCGACATCACCGCGATCGCGCTCTACACGCACTACTGGAGCCTGTTCACCGACATCCCGCAGTGGACGCTGGCCCTGATCGCCCTCGCGGTCGTCCTGGTGGTCAACCTGATCTCGGTGAAGATCTTCGGCGAGATGGAGTTCTGGTTCGCGATCATCAAGGTGACCACGTTGGTCGCCTTCATGTGCGTCGGCATCTTCCTGCTCGCCACCCGGCACGAGGTCGGCGGCCAGACCCCGGGCCCGGGCGTGATCAGTGACAACGGCGGTGCCTTCCCGCACGGTCTGATGCCCGTCGTCCTCGTCATGCAGGGCGTGATCTTCGCGTACGCCGCCCTGGAGCTGGTCGGCGTCGCCGCGGGCGAGACCGCCGAGCCGGAGAAGGTCGTCCCGCGCGCGGTGAACTCGATCATGTGGCGGGTCGGCCTGTTCTACGTCGGCTCGGTCGTCCTGCTGGCCCTGCTGCTGCCGGGCTCGGCCTACTCGGGCGACGAGAGCCCCTTCGTCACGGTCCTGTCGAAGATCGGCGTCCCGGCGGCGGGCGACGTGATGAACCTGGTGGTCCTGACGGCGGCGATGTCCTCGCTGAACTCGGGCCTCTACTCCACCGGCCGCATCCTGCGCTCGATGGCCATGGCCGGCTCGGCCCCGAAGTTCACGGCGAGGATGAACCGCAGCCAGGTCCCCTACGGCGGCATCCTGCTCACCTGCGCGGTCTGCGTCCTCGGCGTCGGCCTGAACTACCTCATGCCGAGCCAGGCCTTCGAGATCGTGCTCAACGTGGCCTCCCTGGGCGTCATCTCGACCTGGGTCATCATCATGATCTGCCACCTGGCCTTCGTCCGCCGCGCCAGGGCCGGCCTGCTCACCCGCCCCACCTTCCGCCTCCCCGGCAGCCCGGTCACGGAACTCACCACGATCGCCTTCCTCCTGGCCTGCCTCGGCATGATGGCGAACGACCCCGAAGTCGGCCGCAAGACCCTCCTCCTGATCCCCGCGATCGCCGCGATGCTGATCACCGGCTGGTACGCCACCCGCCACCGACGGACGAAGCCCGAGAACAGGAACCTGCCCGACCTCGACGAATAACCCAACGCCCACTGTCAGTGCCGGCGCCTACGGTGGCGTCATGTCGGAGATCACTTATGTCCGGGGTGACGCCACCGCGCCGTCGGTGAAGGGCGTCAAGGTCATCGCCCATGTCTGCAACGACATCGGGGGATGGGGAAAGGGCTTCGTGCTCGCGCTGTCGCGGCGCTGGCCGGCGCCGGAGAAGGCGTACCGCGCCTGGCACCGCAACCGCGCGTCGAACGACTTCGGCCTGGGCGCCGTCCAGTTCGTCCAGGTGGAGCCGTACGTGTGGGTGGCCAACATGGTCGGGCAGCGCGGGACGCGCACCGGCAGCAAGGGCGTGCCGGTGCGCTACGAGGCGATCGACGCGGCGCTGGAGAAGCTCGCGGCGAAGGCCACCGAACTCGGCGCCTCCGTGCACATGCCGCGGATAGGGTGCGGACTGGCCGGAGGGAAGTGGTCCCGGGTCGAGCCGCTCATCGGGCGGCGGCTGGTCGGGAAGGGGATCGCGGTCACGGTCTACGACCATGGGGAGGGCCGGAGTTGAGCAGGGACACCGATGTGCTGGTACTCGGCGGCGCGGGCGTCGACACCATCGTGTACGTGCCTCAGCTGCCGTTGCCGTACGCCGACAGCTACATGATCGACTCCGGGATCCGCACCCGCGCCGGCCAGACCGGAGACTTCGTCGCCGTCGCTCTCGGCTCGCTCGGCCTGCGCACCCACCACATCGACATGCTCGGCGACGACCCCGAGGGCGACCTCGTCCGCGTCCTGCACCGCGACAGGGGCATCGCCCTCACCGCCGTCCCGCAGCCGGCCGGCACCAAGCGCGCGGTCAACCTCGTCAGCCCCGACGGCCGTCGGCTGTCCCTGTACGACACCAGCCGCGGCCACCCCGACGACCGTCTGCCGGAGGCGACCGTCCGGGAGCTCGCCACGGCCAGCCGGCACGCACACGTGTCGATCACCCAGCCCTGCGCCCACGCCCTGCCCGCACTGCGCGACTGCGGCGTGAGCATCTCGACCGACCTGCACGACTGGGACGGCGAGAACCCGTACCACGAGCCGTTCGCGTACACGGCCGACGTGGTCTTCCTGTCCGCCACCGCCCTGACCGACCCCGAGCGCACCATGCGCCGCATCGTCGAACGCGGCCGCGCCGAGGTCGTCGTCGCCACCGCGGGCGCCGAGGGCGCGTATCTGCTGGCCGACGACGAGCTGACCCGGATCCCCGCGGTCGCACCGGCCGCCCCGGTCGTGGACTCCAACGGAGCGGGCGACGCCTTCGCGGCCGCGTTCCTGTACGGCAGGCTGTCCGGCGAGCCCCCGCACCGGTGCGCCCTGTACGGCGCGGTCGCCGGCGCACACGCCTGCACGGTGCCCTCGACGGAGACGGACGCGATCGACCGGGACGCGCTCCACGCCCGTGTGGCCGGATTTTTGCCCCCGGAGGAATCGGGTACCCGGGCCATGTGAGAAAGGTGCGCCGCCCCGGCACGCTGATAATCCTGTCTCTCTGCGGACTGGTTCTCGGCGCTTGTGACAGTGCCGGGCAGCGGGACTCGGCGGCCTCCGCCGCGGCGACCGGATTCGAGCGCCTGCTCAGCTCCGACGACGCCGAAGGTCTGTGCGGGGCACTCGCACCGGAGACCCGGACCGCATTGGAGGAGTCCGAGAAAGCGGATTGCGAGAAGGCGGTCGCCGCCCAGGAAATACCCCTCGGCGGCGAGATCCGCGCCACGGACGTCTACGGCAGACAGGCCCGCGTCGTCCTCGCGTCGGACACGCTGTTCCTGTCGCGGTTCGCGGACGGCTGGAAAGTCGTCGCCGCCGGATGCGTCCCCCGCCCGGACCGGCCCTACCAGTGCACCCTCCAGGGAGGCTGAGGGCGTATGCGGATCATGTTCACCCTCTGTCTGGTCCTCGTCCTCGGCGGCCTCGTCTATTTCAGCGCGGTGGGGCTGATGAACCGATGACCACGAGAACACGCGGATTCCTCCGCGACAACGGACTGGGCCTCGGCTTCGGCCTCGCATTCCTGCTGGCTCTCGTGGGACAGGCGATCGCGGGCCACGCGGAGTTCAACAACCAGCTGGCCACCGACGGACTGGCCCAGGTCGGATTCCGCGAATACCTCATGTCGTCCGACTTCGCCGTCGACGTGACGGAGAACTGGCAGTCCGAGTATCTGCAGTTCTTCCTCTACATCACCGCCACCGTGTGGCTCCTGCAAAGGGGTTCCCCCGAATCGAAGGAAATCCACAAAGCCGGAACGGAGTCCGACAAGGAGCAGCAGGTGGGCCGATACGCCCACCGGAATTCACCGCGCTGGGCCCGCGGGCGCGGATTCCGGCGGCACGTCTACTCGCACTCCCTCGGTCTGGTGATGGGCACGCTCTTCGCCCTGTCCTGGCTGTCCCAGTCGATCACCGGCGTCGCCGCCTACAACGAGGAACAGCTCCGGCAGCTCCAGGCGCCCATCGGCTGGGGAAGCTACGTCGGTTCGGCGGATTTCTGGAGCCGGACCCTGCAGAACTGGCAGTCCGAGTTCCTTGCCGTGGCGTCCATGGCCATCCTGTCCGTCTACCTCCGCCAGCGCGGCTCGCCGGAGTCCAAGCCGGTCGGGGCGGCCCACACCTCGACCGGGGTCGAAGGATGAACGGGGCCGCCCCGCCGTACTCGGGGACCAGGCCCTCCTAGTGCTCGTGCACGTCGTTCGTCGCGGCGATCTTCTTCCACGACCTCGGCTGCACCGGCGCCGCCCCGGCCTCGGCCGACCTGGCGATGGACGCGTCGGCCGCCGCGGGGGCGGCAGGCTTCGCCGGCTGGAACAGCCATGTGTCGAAGAGTGCCGACAGCGACTGCCCCGACACCTCCTCGGCGTACGTCCGGAAGTCGGCGACCGTCGCGTTGCCGTACGCGTACTTCTGCGGCCACCCCTTCAGGACCGCGAAGAAGGCGTCGTCGCCGATCTCGTTGCGCAGCGCCTGGAGGGCCAGCGCGCCCCGGTCGTAGACGGCGATGTCGAACTGGTTCTCCGGCCCCGGGTCACCGGGCTTCACCGTCCAGAACGGGTCGTCGGCCGGGTGCGAGGCGTACACGTAGTCCGCGATCTCCTGTGCCGTGCCCTCGTCCTCGTGCTCGGACCACAGCCACTGCGCGTACCGGGCGAAGCCCTCGTTGATCCAGATGTCCTTCCATCCGGCGACGGAGACGAGGTCGCCGTACCACTGGTGGGCCAGCTCGTGCACGACCACGGAGGTGTTGGAGCCGTTCGCGAACTGGCGCGGGCTGTAGAAGGGCCGGGTCTGCGTCTCCAGCGCGTACCCGGTGTTCGTGTTCGGCACATACCCGCCGAGCGCGTTGAAGGGGTACGGCCCGAAGTACTCGCTCAGCCAGTCGGCGACCTCCCCGGTCCGCTCGATGCTCGCCCGCGCCGCACCGGCGTTGTCGCCGAGGTCCTTGCTGTAGGCGTTGACGACCGGGATCCCGCTCTCGGTCCGGCCCGTGGTGATGTCGAACTTCCCGACGGCCAGCGTCGCCAGATAGGTGGCCTGCGGCTTGTTGGACCGCCAGTTGAAGCGGGTCCAGCCGAGGCGTGAACTCGTGGACTGGAGCGTGCCGTTGGAGATGGCCTGGGTGCCGTCCGGCACCAGCACGGACACGTCGTAGGTGGCCTTGTCGAGCGGGTGGTCGTTGCTGGGGAACCACCACCAGGCGGCCTCGGGCTCGTTGGCGCCGACCCCGCCGTCCGGGGTGCGGTGCCAGCTGGTGAAGCCGTACGCCTGCTTCGACGACGGCACCCCGCTGTAGCGCACGACGACGGTGACGGAGGTGCCCTTCGCCAGCGGTGTCTTCGGCGTGATCTCCAGCTCGTGCTCGCCCGACGTGGCGAACGACGCCTTCGCGCCGTTGACCCGCACCTCGTCGACGTCCAGCAGGAAGTCCAGGTTGAAGCGCGACAGATCCTGGGTGGTGCGGGCCAGGAGGGTTGCCGTGCCCTCCAGTTCGTCCGTCGCCGGCTGGTACTTCAGCCGCAGGTCGTAGTGGGAGACGTCGTATCCGCCGTTGCCGTAGGCCGGGTAGTAGGGGTCGCCGATGCCCGGAGCGCCGGGGGAGTGGCTCGCGGCCGACGCCGGGATCGCCAGCAGGACGGACGCGGCGGCCAGTGCGCCGGGCGCGATGAGTCTGCGGTGCACGAAAGCTCCAAGTCGTAGGGTCACGAAGTCTGTTCGGAGCCTATTCATCACCTGTGGGCGCAGGCGTGTCCACAGCCGCCCCTGTCACACAATCGCCATTTGGCCGTCATGAGCGATCACGTCCCACGCACCTTTCCAGCCACATCCCGCCCGCCCCGATCGGCCCTCTTTTGCGCGGGAGTTGACCGCTGTACCGTCCGCGCCATGCCGATACGCACGCCCTTCACGATCTGGAGAACGCTCGCGACGGCGGCCACCGCCGCCCTGCTGGCCACGTTCCTCACGCCCGTCGCCGCACAGGCCGCCCCGCGTGAGAGCCGACCCGTCTACTCGTACGAGAACGCCGTCCGTGAGGCCGTCTGGGTGGACACCGGACTCGACGGGGACGGGGACGGCAGGAGCGACCGCGTGGCCGTCGACATCGTCCGGCCCCGCGAACTCGCCCAGCAGGGCCGCAAGGTGCCGGTCGTCATGGACGCCAGCCCGTACTACTCCTGCTGCGGTCGCGGCAACGAGAGCCAGCGCAAGACGTACGACGCGAACGGCCACGTCGTCCAGATGCCGCTGTTCTACGACAACTACTTCGTGCCCCGCGGCTACGCCTTCGTCGGAGTCGACCTCGCCGGCACCAACCGCTCCGACGGGTGCGTGGACGTCGGCGGCCGCTCGGACGTCCTGTCGGCCAAAGCGGTGGTCGACTGGCTGAATGGCCGGGCCACCGCCTACACGAGCCGCACCGGGAGCGCCAAGACCAAGGCCGGCTGGACCAACGGCAGAACCGGCATGATCGGCAAGAGCTGGGACGGCACCATCGCCAACGGCGTCGCCGCCACCGGCGTCAAGGGACTCAAGACGATCGTCCCGATCAGCGCCATCTCCTCCTGGTACGACTACTACTTCCAGCAGGGCGCCCCGCTCTACGACTCCGGCCCCGACTGGCTGTCCGACTACGTCAACAGCCCCGACGCCCGCGCCAAGTGCGACGCCGTCCAGCAGAAGATCGTCGACGGCGCCCCGCGCACCGGCGACTGGACGGACTTCTGGACCGAGCGCGACTACCTCAAGGGCGCCTCCAAGGTGCGGGCCAGCGTCTTCGCCATCCACGGCCAGCAGGACCTCAACGTCCGGATGAAGCACCTCGGCCAGTGGTGGGACGCCCTCGGCAGGCACGGCGTCGAGCGGAAGATCTGGCTCTCCCAGACCGGCCACGTCGACCCCTTCGACTTCCGCCGCGCCGAGTGGGTCGACACCCTGCACCGCTGGTTCGACCACGAGCTCCTCGGCTACGACAACGGCATCGACCGCGAGCCGATGGCCGACATCGAACGCCACCCCGACCAGTGGGTCACCTCCAAGACCTGGCCCCCGCGCGGCACGAGCACCGCGACCCTGCGCCCCGCCCACGGACCCCAGCCCGGCGTCGGCACCCTCGGCCTGACCCGCGACCGCGGCACCGAGAGCTTCACCGACGACCCGGCCCTGAGTGAGACCGACTGGTCCGCGCGGATCGACACGTCCACCCCCGAGAAGGCGGGCTTCACCACCGGCGTCCTCACCAAGGACCTGCGACTGGCCGGCTCCTCGAAGGTCACCGTCACCGCCACCCCGACCACCTCGACGGCTCATCTCTCCGCCGTCCTCGTGGATCTCGGCCCCGCCACCATCCGGGACTACGCGACCGCCGGTGAGGGCATCGCCACGCTCACCGACCGCACCTGCTGGGGCGTCAGCAGCGCCGGTGACAGCGCCTGCTTCAAGCAGACGCAGGCCAAGACCGCCGACGTCGACTACGAGGTCGTCAGCCGCGGCTGGGCCGACCTCGGCACCTACGCCGACCCCGGCAAGGGCGTTCCGCTCACCCCGGGCAAGGCGTACACCATCACCGTCGACCTGGCGGCCACCGACCACGTCGTCCCCGCCGGTCACCGCTTGGCGCTGATCGTCGCGGGCACGGACAAGGACCTGATCGACCCGCCGTCGACCACCCCGACGCTCACGATCGACCTGTCCCGCACCTCGGCCCGCGTCCCGTTCGTCGGCGGCGCCTCGGCGTTCGCGCATGCCACGAAGGGCGCCGCCACCGCCGTACCGCAGGCCGCGCCGCTCGACGGCGTGACGGCGCCGCGGACCCTCCAGCGCGTCCCGGGGGCGGGCCGGTGATCCGAGCCCTCACGCTGAGCACGGCGGCCCTGGCCGCGTCCCTGGTCGCCGTGCCGGCCCACGCGGCCGACGCCCCGCCGCGCACCGGTTTCGAGCAGTCCCACGGGGCCCGCTGGACGGGCGGGACGGAGGAACAGGACTTCCTGGCGGCCGTCGACGCGGGGAGCGACCGGGTCTCCCTCGCCCGCATCGGTACGACGAAGCAGGGCCGCCCCCTCCAACTGGTCCGCGTGGGCAGGCAGAGCGCCCCGAACAAGGTGCTCCTCGTGTGCAGCCAGCACGGTGACGAGCCGTCCGGCCGCGAGGCCTGTCTCTCCAGGATCCGCGACCTGGCGTACACGAAGGACGCCGGCACCCGGCGCTTCCTGGACCGCACCACCCTTCTCGTCGTGCCCACCGCCAACCCCGACGGCCGGGCCGCCGACACCCGCGGCAACAGCGACGGCATCGACGTCAACCGCGACCACCTCGCCCTCCAGACGGCCGAGGGGCGGGCCCTGGCCGCCGTGATCCGCGACCGGCAGCCCGATGTCATCTACGACCTGCACGAATACGGAGCCACACCCCCGTACTACGACAAGGACCTCTTCGATCTCTGGCCCCGCAACCTCAACGCGGACGAGGCGGTCCACGACGAGGCCGAGACCCTGTCCCGGGCGTATGTCCGTCCCGCCGCACAGCGCGCCGGATACACCACCGGCACGTACGGCATCTGGACCGACCCCGTCACGGGCGATCCGATCAGACAGACCGCCGGTGACGGCCAGGAACGCATCCTGCGGAACATGTCCGGCATCAAGCACGCGGTCGGCCTGCTCATCGAGAGCCGCGTCGACGCGCTCGCGGACGTCGACGAGGCGACCAACAACCGGCGCCGGGTCAGTTCCCAACTGGCGGCGCTGAAGGGTCTGTTCGGCTTCACCGACGAGCGTCGCGACCGGATCGAGGCGGCGACCGGCACGGCCCGCCACCAGGGCTGGGCCGACACCGGACCCGTCTACACCGGCGGCGCCGACAATGATCCGCCCGAACCCGCCGAGGTGATTGAGGACCCGCCCTGCGGGTACCGGCTCACCGACGCCCAGTACGCGGAGGTCAAGGACGAACTAGCCCTGCACGGAGTGCGGACCAAGGGCACCCTCGTCCCCCTCCGCCAGCCCCTGCGTGCCCTCGTCCCGCTGCTCCTCGACGAACGCGCCCCGTACCACCTGACGGTCGGGGAGCCCGACACCGACTGCTGAAGCGGCATCGATCAGCGGCACCTGTGGTACTCCGTATCCATGGTTTTCGGGAGAAGGTGCCGCAAATGACGGAAGACTTGAAGAAAAGGGGTGGCCGGGAAGATCCCTCGGACGTTCCCGGCCCCCACACCACCGACCGTGTGGTGTTCGGTGTCACCGCCGTCATCACCGTGGCGTTCGTGGTCTGGGGCTCGACGGCGACGGACTCGCTGGAGAGCGTCTCCACGAAGATGCTCAACGGCCTGATCCACAACGGCGGTTGGGCCTTCATGCTGGCGGCCTCCTGCTTCGTCGTCTTCGCCCTGTGGCTCGCGGTCAGCCGCTACGGCCGTATCCACCTCGGCGCCGAGGGCGAGGAACCCGAGTTCAAGACGGTGTCCTGGGTCGCGATGATGTTCAGCGCCGGCATGGGCATCGGTCTGATGTTCTACGGCGTGAGCGAACCGCTCTCGCACTACACGAACCCACCGCCGGGCACCACCCCCGCCGACTCCGCGGAACGCATGGAGACGGCGATGGCCACCACCCTCTTCCACTGGACGCTGCACCCCTGGGCGATCTACGCGGTGGTCGGCCTCGGCATCGCCTACAGCACCTACCGCAAACGCCGCCGCCAGACCATCAGCGCGGTCTTCACCCCGCTCATCGGCGAGAAGCACGCCAACGGCACCGCGGGCCGGGTGATCGACATCCTCGCGATCATCGCCACCATCTTCGGCTCGGCGGCCTCGCTGGGCCTGGGCGCGCTCCAGATCGGCTCCGGATTCCAGGAGCTGGACTGGATGGACGACGTGAGCGAGGGGCTGCTCGTCGCCATCATCGCCGTACTGACACTGGCCTTCGTGGCCTCGGCGGTCTCCGGTGTGGAGAAGGGCATCCAGTGGCTGTCGAACATCAACATGGTGCTCGCGCTGATCCTCGCCGTGTTCGTGTTCATCGCGGGCCCCACGATCATCGTCCTCGATCTGCTGCCCACCTCGATCTTCGCCTACCTCGGCGACCTGCCCCAGCTCGCCGGCCGCACCGAGGCCAGCGGCGGCGAGGGCGTCGCGGACTGGCTCGGCAGCTGGACCGTCTTCTACTGGGCCTGGTGGATCTCCTGGACGCCGTTCGTCGGCATGTTCATCGCCCGCATCAGCCGCGGCCGCACCATCCGGCAGTTCGTCGGCGGCGTCATCCTCGTGCCCAGCACCGTCAGCCTGGTCTGGTTCGCGGTCTTCGGCGGTACGGCGATGAAGCTGAAGGAGGGCGGCGCGCTCCGCGGTGCCGACACCCCCGAGGGGCAACTCTTCGGAGTCCTCCAGGAGTTCCCCATCGCGACCGCCACCAGCCTGCTCGTGATGATCCTGGTCGGCATCTTCTTCGTCTCGGGCGCCGACGCCGCCTCCATCGTGATGGGCACGCTCTCCCAGCGGGGCGCCCTCGAACCCGGCCGCTTCGTCGTCGTGTTCTGGGGCATCGTGACCGGGGCCGTCGCCGCCATCATGCTGCTCGTCGGCAGCGGCCAGGGGGACGCGCTCACCGGTCTGCAGAACCTCACGATCCTGGCCGCCGCGCCCTTCGTCCTCGTGATGATCGGCATGTGCGTCGCCCTCATGCGCGACCTGCGCCGCGACCCGGTCATCGTGCGCGGCGAGATGGGCTCCGAGGCCGTGGAACTCGCCGTGATCGAGGGCCACAAGAGGTACGACGGCGACTTCGAGATCAGGGTCGGCCCGGGCGCCGGGACGGAGACGGAGGGCGACCCACTGGGCCACGACCACGGCTAGCTCCGCTGGAAGAGCGGTGACGACCTGCGGGCCGGTGGGGGCTGTGCCGGAATCTGATCAAGACGGCTCGGCCGGATTCAGGATGCGGCCAGCCTCGCCGCCTCCTCCGCGCAGCCCCACGCCACCGTCACCCCGCCCCCACCGTGCCCGTAGTTGTGCACCAGAGCCCTGCCCTCCGGCAGCGGGACGCGCTCCAGCCGCACCGCGTCCCGCACCGGCCGCAGCCCCACCCGGTGCCCCAGCACCCGCGCCCCCGCGATCTCCGGCCGCAGCGCCGCACACCGCCGTACGATCGCCTCGGCCACCGCCGGATCCGGTTCCGTCGACCAGGCCCCGTCGTCCGCCGTGCCGCCCAGCAGGAGGCGGTCCGGATGCGGGAAGCAGTACGCCATCTCCCCGTCGGCGCCGGTCGACACGACCCATGTCCGGATGCCGGGGTTCGCCACGACCACCAACTGCCCTCGCACCGGCTGCACGGAGGCGTCCGGCACCAGCTCCCGCGCGCCCAGCCCCGTGCAGTTGACCACCACCGGCGCACCGACGGACACCAGGTCGGACACCGTACGCGTCTCGATCGTCCCGCCCGCGTCGAGCAACCGCTGCCGCAGCCAGGGCAGATGGACCGTCATGTCGACGAGCGGCAGCCGTGCCCACACCCCCGGCCCGGCGTACTCCGCGGCCGTGGCGGCCCGCAGACCCGGCAGCCGCCGGCCCGCCCAGGCCGTGGCCTCGTCCAGGTCCGCCTCGCCCAGTACTCCTTCGACCACGCGTACGCCGGTACGGTCCGGGTCCGCCGCGAGCGCCTCGTACACCTCCAGCGAGCGCAGCGCCCACGCGCGGGCCGACGCGACCGGATCGATCCGGTGCGGCCACCACAGCGCCCCCGCAACCCACGAGGTGGTGCGCTCGACGGGATCCCGGGTCCACACCCGCACCCGCCTGCCGCGCTCGGCCAGGACCACGGCCGTCGTCAGCCCGATCACCCCACCGCCGACCACCACAACATCGCTGCTCGGATCACCGTCCACACCGGGACGTTAGCGGAATGTCGCATGCCGTGCGCAGAGCGCGCTTGCTGCGGGAATACTCGCAGCATGTCTGCCGAGTACGCGACCTTCGGCCTGGCACCGGCGATGCGTGCCGGTGGAGTTCTTGTCAACGGTGAGTTCCAGGTCCACCGGGACTTCATGGACTTCATCGTCGACGGACGACCGCTGCTCTTCCAACTCTCCGACCTCGACGCCGTCTCCCCGCTGGCCTCCGACGTACCGCCCTCGATCTTCACCGCCCAGGTCCGCAGCCTGTTGCTGGAGACGGACGCCCCGCTTCCGGGCGGGCGCTACGTCATCTACGGCTGCCCCGAGTGCGAGGACCTCGGGTGCGGTGCCGTCACCGCCGTGATCGACGAGGAGCACGGCGACTTCATCTGGCGGGACTTCGCCTGGCAGACCGACGAGCACGCCGACCTGGAGCTCAACGGCTACCACGGCATCGGCCCCTTCCGCTTCCGCGGGCCCGAGTACCGACAGGCCCTGGACTCCCTGCTCGGCCCCGACTCCGCGAGCCCGCGCCGCCGCGTCCTGCTGATCGGCGCCCGCGTCGCCCTCCTCGCCAAACTCGCCGCCGCCCTGCGCACCATCGGCATCGGCGCCGACATCACCCAGGACGCCGAGGGCGTGTCCGCCGACGAACTGCGCGCCTACGGTGCCGTCGCCTTCGGCCGTGCGGTGGCTCAGCAGGAACGTGCCGCCGTACGCCGGTCCTTCGAACGCGCCGGCGTCGAGGTGGCCTATGTCGACGGCCTCGCCCCGATAGTCCCCCTCCTCGTCGCCCAGATCGAGCACGCCCTCGACCGCAGCCCGCAGGAACAGCGCCGCCTGACCCGGCTGGTCGCCGCCGACGGCGAGGCGGGCATCGAGGTCACCTCGCCGTGCCGGGTGCGCCTCACGGCGTACCGCGTCGACCGGCTCTTCCGCACGCACGCCCAGGAGGTCTTCGACGGGGTGCTGGAGGCGGGCCGGCATCGCATCGCGCTGGACGCGAGGGCGGTGAAGGGGGAGTCGTTCGTGGTGGCGCGGACATCGGGCGGCGTGCTGGTCGAGGCGATGGCGCACTGAGGGCCCCGCCGGGGCGGGGGTCCGGGCGCTCAGGAGAACAGCAGGCGCCAGGTCAGGGGACCGGGGATGTCGTCGGCGTCGCTGGTGAAGCGCGGTTTCGGCGACCACTACAAGGTCGGCCCCAGCAGGACGTGGGGCGAGGCGGACCAGCTCAATGTGCGGGCCTGCTTGCCGAGCTGGAGGACGTACTTGTTCGAGGCGCCGGGCACGAAGTACTTGCGTCCCGGGAACGCGGGGACCTTCGGCTCGGCGGGCAGCGCGGGGGCGTCGTCGTCCACGTCCAGCTCGGCCTTGGCGTACTTGACCAGCGCCCTGGACGAGGTCTCGATGTCGAAGTGCTGGTACCACTTCAGCTTCTTCGCGTCGAGGTCCGGCACCGCCGTCAGGTTCGGAGCGGAGCCCATGGAAGGGGTGATGTGGGCCGGATGGCCGTGCGATGCAAGGAAGTTGACCGCAAAAGTACAGCCGCCGGGGGGAGATCGGAGCGATTCTGCGCAGCTGCGCCGTCCTCGCGTTGTCGTCCCCCGTGGCGCCGGCTCGGCCCCCGGCACGGAATCCGCGGGAAGCCTCCTCCGGCACCTCGCTAGGATCGATCCCCTCATGACTGCCACACTCGTCGCCAAGAACCTCGCCGCCGGCCACGGCGACCGCTCCCTGTTCGCCGGGCTCGACCTCGTCGTCGCGCCCGGTGACGTCATCGGGCTGGTCGGAGCCAACGGCGCGGGCAAGTCCACCCTGCTCAGGCTGCTCGCCGGGCTGACCACGCCGGAGGAGGGCGAGCTCCGGCTCTCCCCGCCGACGGCGACCGTCGGCCACCTTCCCCAGGAACCGGAGCGCCGCCCCGGCGAGACGGTCCGGGACTTCCTGGCCCGCCGCACCGGCGTCGCCGAGGCCCAGCGGGTCATGGACGAGGCGACCCAGGCCCTGGTCGACGGGGCGCCGGGCGCGGACGACGCGTACTCCACGAGCCTGGAGCGCTGGCTCGACCTCGGCGGCGCGGACCTGGACGAGCGCGCCGCCGAGGTGGCCGACACACTGGGCCTGGCCGTGGACCTGGACCAGCCGATGACGTCCCTGTCCGGCGGCCAGGCGGCACGGGCGGGGCTCGCGTCGCTGCTGCTCTCCCGCTACGACGTCTTCCTCCTCGACGAGCCGACCAACGACCTCGACCTGGACGGCCTGGAGCGCCTGGAGCGCTTCGTGAGCGGCCTGCGCGCGGGCACGGTCGTCGTCAGCCACGACCGCGAGTTCCTCACCCGCACGGTCACCAAGGTCCTCGAACTCGACCTGGCGCAGGGACAGATCAATATCTACGGCGGCGGCTACGAGGCCTATCTGGAGGAGCGCGACGTGTCCCGCCGGCACGCCCGCGACGACTTCGAGGAGTACGCCGACAAGAAGGCGGCCCTCCAGGACCGGGCGCAGACCCAGCGGTCCTGGATGGACAAGGGCGTCAAGAACGCGCGCCGCAAGGCAAGCAACGACAACGACAAGATCGGCCGCAAGTTCCGCAGCGAGGCCAGCGAGAAGCAGGCCGCGAAGGCCCGGCAGACCCAGCGCATGATCGAACGCCTGGAGGTCGTCGAGGAGCCGCGCAAGGAGTGGGAACTGCACATGGAGATCGCCTCGGCGCCGCGCTCGGGCTCGGTGGTGGCGACCCTGCGGGAGGCGGAGGTCCGCCGCGGTGACTTCGTGCTCGGCCCGGTGACCCTGCAGATCGACTGGGCGGACCGGGTGGCGGTCACCGGCGCGAACGGCGCCGGCAAGTCGACCCTCCTCGGGGCGCTGCTGGGCCGTGTCCCGGTCGACGCGGGCACCGCCTCGCTGGGCTCCGGCGTCCTGGTCGGCGAGGTCGACCAGGCCCGCAAGCTGTTCCACGGCACCGAGTCACTGCTGGACGCCTTCTGCGCCGCGGTCCCCGACACCGAACCGGCCGAGGTCCGCACCCTGCTGGCCAAGTTCGGTCTGAAGGCCCACCACGTCCTGCGCCCGGCGGCCACGCTCTCCCCGGGCGAACGCACGAGGTCCGCCCTGGCCCTGCTCCAGGGCCGGGGCGTCAACCTCCTGGTCCTCGACGAACCGACCAACCACCTCGACCTCCCGGCCATCGAGCAGCTGGAGTCGGCGCTCGACGCCTACGAGGGCACGCTGCTCCTGGTGACGCACGACCGCCGCATGCTGGACGCGGTCCATGTCACCCGCCGCCTGGAGGTCGCGGACGGCAAGGTGACCGAACGCTAGGACCGGTGGCGCAGCAGCGAGCAGACGAGGTTCTCCTGGACGGCCCGCATCCGGCGCAGCAGGTCCGGCTTCTGGGCCTGGTTGATCTGGGTGGTGACCGAGAACGTCAGTGACCGCTGCCCGTCCGGGGTCGCCGCGATGAGCTGGGTGTAGCCGAGGGTGTTGCCGGTGTGCCCCAGCACCACGCCGCAGCGGGTGGTGTAGCGGAAGATGGCGAGCCCCGCGTCGTTGCGCCCGGGCCCCTTGGGCTCGGAGTTGCCGGGGATCCAGTCGCGTTGCTGCTCCACGACCTGCGGTCCGTACAGTCGCCCTCCGGCGTAACCGCGGATGAAGCGCGTCATGTCGGAGGGCGTGGAGACGATTCCGCCCGACGCCCACACGCCGGACATGCCCAGGACCTCGCTCACGTCCACGGGCGGGTCGGGCGGGGTCACGTCGTAGCCGTGCAGATACGGCTTCGGCATCCGGTACCCCTGCGGCAGGCTGGTGTCGCGCAGGCCCAGCGGCCGGTACACCAGCTTGTGCAGCAGTTGTTCGTACGGGATGTGGGTGGCCGCCTCCGCCATCAGGGCCACGGCGATGTTGTCCGAGTTGGAGTACTCGTACCGGGAGCCCGGCTCGAACCGCAGGGGTTCGTCGGCGACGAAGTCCAGCAGCTTGCGGGAGTCGAAGCGGTGCCGGGGGTCGGCGAGGACGATCTTCAGGAACCCGGCGCTCCGCGAGTAGTCGGGCAGGCCGCTGGTGTGGTGCAGCAGCTGGCGCAGTGTCACGGCATGCCAGGCCTTGGGCAGGTGCGGCAGCCGCTCACCGAGGGTGTCGTCGAGGTCCAGGGTGTTCCAGTCGACGAGGGAGAGCGCGACCGCGCCGCTGAAGGCCTTGGCCGTACTGGCGATCCGCATGTGGTCGTGGGGCGCGGGCCGGCGACCGGTGTCGAGATCGGCGACTCCGGCCCTGAGGACCCGGCTGTTCCTGCCGTCCCGGAGCACGGCGATGACACCGGGCGGACCGCCGGGCGCGTCGACCAGGTCCTGGAGCTGCTGCTGCAGCCTGGTGTCGGTGTGCGGTCCGGGCGGCGCGGTGGTGGCGACGGCGGTCGGTGACAGTGCGGCCAGAGAGGCCGCGAGCAGGGCGACCGCCGTGCGGCGACGGAATCTGGAGGGGACAGGCATGGACTCTCCCGGGCAGGCGGGACGGGGCGGACTGACCCGCCCAGCTTCGCCCTGGCCGGTGGAAGGCAGTCGCTCGAGCTACTGCACCTGGCCCAACGCGCCGCGTCCTCAGCCCTGTGCGAGGCGTGTCGCCCTCCGGGGCTACCCTGCTGGATGGGCGCGAAGCGCCTCATCCAGGGGCGCGGGGAACTGCGCGACCCGCCACGACGGTCTTGCAGCTTCCCCACCGTCCGATCGGCGAAGCCGTCAGCGCTTGCCCTTCTTCGGATCGAGCAGCCCGGCCTTGCGCAACGCGTCCGCCATCGCGCTGTTGGCCGGCGGCGGCGCCGCCTGACGCGAACCGCCCCCCTGACCACCACGGCCACCGCCCTGCCGCTGCTGGCCCTGCTGCCGCTGCTGAGGAGGACGCCCGCCCCGCTGCCGGCGCTCGCCCCCGCCACCCTGCTGCCCCTGCTCACCCTGCGGAGCCGCTTCGTCGTCCAGCCGCAGCGTCAGCGAGATCCGCTTGCGCGGGATGTCGACGTCGAGGACCTTCACCTTGACGATGTCACCCGGCTTCACCACCTCCCGCGGGTCCTTCACGAAGGTCTTCGACAGCGCCGAGACATGCGCGAGACCGTCCTGGTGGACGCCGACGTCGATGAACGCCCCGAAGGCCGCCACGTTGGTGACCACGCCCTCCAGCACCATCCCGGACGTCAGGTCGGAGATCTTCTCGACGCCCTCCTTGAAGGTGGCCGTCTTGAACGCGGGCCGCGGGTCGCGCCCCGGCTTCTCCAGCTCCTTGAGGATGTCGCTGACCGTCGGGAGACCGAACGTCTCGTCCACGAAGTCCTGCGGCCGCAGCGACCGCAGCACCCCCGTGTTGCCGATGAGCGCGGCGACCTCCTGGCCCGCCGTCTTCACCATCCGCCGGACCACCGGATACGCCTCGGGGTGCACGCTGGACGCGTCCAGCGGGTCGTCGCCGCCGCGGATCCGCAGGAACCCCGCGCACTGCTCGTAGGCCTTCGGACCCAGCCGGGCCACCTTCTTCAGCGCGGTGCGCGAGGTGAAGGGACCGTTGGCGTCGCGGTGCGCCACGATGTTCTCGGCGAGGCCGGAGGTGATGCCGGAGACGCGTGCGAGCAGCGGGGCCGACGCCGTGTTGACGTCCACGCCCACACCGTTCACACAGTCCTCGACCACCGCGTCCAGTGAACGCGACAGCTTCACCTCGGACAGGTCGTGCTGGTACTGGCCGACACCGATGGACTTCGGGTCGATCTTCACCAGCTCGGCCAGCGGGTCCTGGAGGCGACGGGCGATCGACACCGCGCCGCGCAGCGACACGTCCATGTCCGGCAGTTCCTGCGAGGCGAAGGCCGACGCCGAGTACACGGACGCGCCCGCCTCGGACACCATCACCTTGGTGAGCTGCAACTCGGGGTGCTTGGTGATGAGTTCACCGGCGAGCTTGTCGGTCTCGCGGGACGCCGTGCCGTTGCCGATCGCGATCAGGTCGACCGCGTGCTCCTTGGCGAGGCGGGCCAGCTTGGCGATCGCCTCGTCCCACTTGTTGGCCGGGACGTGCGGGTAGATGACGTCGGTGGCGACGACCTTGCCGGTGGCGTCGACGACGGCGACCTTCACGCCCGTCCGGAACCCGGGGTCCAGGCCCAGCGTCGAGCGCGTGCCGGCGGGGGCGGCGAGCAGCAGGTCGCGGAGGTTCGCCGCGAACACGTTCACCGCCTCGTCCTCGGCGGCGGTGCGCAGCCGCAGCCGCAGGTCGATGCCGAGGTGCACCAGGATGCGGGTCCGCCAGGCCCAACGGACGGTGTCCGTGAGCCACTTGTCGCCGGGTCGGCCGCGGTCGGCGATCTGGAACCGGTGGGCGATGATCCCCTCGTACGAGGACGGACCAGGCTGCTCGGACGGCTCCTCCGGCTCCAGGACGAGGTCGAGGACCTCCTCCTTCTCGCCGCGCAGCATCGCCAGGACGCGGTGCGAGGGCAGCTGCTTGAAGGGCTCGGAGAAGTCGAAGTAGTCGGCGAACTTGGCGCCCGCCTCCTCCTTGCCGTCCTTCACCTTGGCGGCGAGCCGCCCGCGCACCCACATGCGCTCGCGCAGCTCGCCGATCAGGTCGGCGTCCTCGGAGAACCGCTCGGTGAGGATGGCCCGTGCGCCGTCGAGCGCGGCCTGCGGATCGGCCACGCCCTTGTCGGCGTCGACGAACGCGGCGGCGGCGGCCAGCGGTTCGACGCCCGGGTCCGCGAGGAGCCCCTCGGCGAGCGGCTCCAGACCGGCCTCCCGGGCGATCTGTGCCTTGGTCCTGCGCTTCGGCTTGTACGGCAGGTAGATGTCCTCGAGGCGGGCCTTGGTCTCCGCGCCGCGGATCCGCGCCTCCAGCTCCTCGGTGAGCTTGCCCTGCTCGCGCACCGACTCCAGGATCGCCGTCCGCCGCTCCTCCAGCTCCCGCAGATAGCGCAGCCGCTCCTCGATCGTGCGCAGTTGCGCGTCGTCGAGCATCTCGGTCGCTTCCTTGCGGTAGCGGGCGATGAAGGGCACCGTCGAGCCGCCGTCGAGCAGCTCCACGGCTGACCTGACCTGCCGCTCCCGCACGCCGAGCTCCTCGGCGATCCTTCCTTCGATGGATCCGATGTCGATGGGCTCGCGTGTCGTCACGATGCCGTACCGCCTTCTCACAGAGGTTGCGCGGCAATTGTGGCAGGTGGCACGGACACTCGGGGATCAGGGCGCGGACATCAGGCCCGACGACTCCGCGTGGAGCTCGACGCCCCGCCGAACAGCCGGGCCACCGCCCGGAACGGCAGCGTCACGACGGTGGCGATGGCGCCGCCGATCTGACGGAGTACGTCTGCGATCGCTCGGAACACGAACTTCCCCTTTCGTCACCCCGGCCACGCGACCGGGGAAGCCCGAGTACCTCATCACCGCCCCGGCATGCGTCCGGTGTTCACCGTGCGCCGGGCGGGGACGCTCCTGACCTCCGGGCGCGGGTGCCGTCTCCACGCGCTGGGCCGATCTCAGGGCAGCGCTCCGTACAAGCCGCCGCCGCGTCATGGACCAGACGCGCAAGGGCGCCGCCGTCAGGCCTGCCCGATGCTCGACGACGCCGCCGACACGCCCCGGCGTTCAAAACCATCACTCGGGCTCGCTCCTGGCGCCCAGGGCGCCTCACCCCGCACGCCCAGTCGACAGACCCGCCCCCGCAAGGCACCCAAGCCACCGGCCTCGCCCCGGCACGCGCCCACCCCAAGGGCCCCCGACAGTCGCTCCACCCTCAGCCCCGCCCGACATGCGCCTGGTCAACAGGCCTGCCCCGGCGCGCGCCCGTCCCACAGGCCCCGAGAGGCGCTCCACCCTCAGCTCCGCCCGACATGCGCCTGGTCAACAGGCCTGCCCCGGCGCGCGCCCGTCCCACAGGCCCCGAGAGGCGCTCCACCCTCAGCTCCGCCCGACATGCGCCTGGTCAACAGGCCTGCCCCGGCGCGCGCCCGTCCAACAGTCCCCGAGAGGCGCTCCACCCTCAGCTCCGCCCGACATGCGCCTGGTCAACAGGCCTGCCCCGGCGCGCGCCCGTCCCACAGGCCCCGAGAGGCGCTCCACCCTCAGCCCCGCCCGACATACGCCCAGTCGACAGTCCCGACCCGACATGCGCGGAAGCCTCCGGCCCGCCCCGACCAGGGCGCAGCGCTCAGATCCGTCCCGGCAAGGGCTCAGTGCTCAGGCCCGCTCGGACAAGGCCCACCCTCCGGCCCGCCCCGACAAGGCCCAGCGCCCAGGCCGCCCGACACGGCCCGCCAAGTCCGCCGACCCGACATGCGCTCAACCGTCAGGTGCGCCCCCGCCACGCTCCGCTGCCAAGGCACACCGCCCAGTCGGGCTCCCGACACTCACCCCTTGCCGATCAGGTCCGCCGGATACGCCCCCGCCGCCAACGCCGCCCGTGCGAAGCCCGCTCCGAGTTCCGTCAGCCGTGCCACGCCCGCGGTGCCGAGGTGTTCGTACGGTGCCCGGTCCAGGCGGTCCGTCTCGGTCTCGATCTCCTCACGCAGGGCCGCACCCCGCTCGGTCAGTTCACCGGCCTCGTCCAGGAGCCCCCGGTCCCGGAGCCGTCCGACCGCCGCGTCCCATTCGTCCCGGCTCCAGCCGCGCGTGGTGAGCACCCACTTGGGGCTCATGCCCTTGCCGGTCGCCGTGTGGGCCACCATGGCCTCCAGGCCGCTCAGCTCCGCGGCCGTCAGCGCGGCGAGATGGCCGTCGCCCCGGTGCTCGCGCAGCAGGGTCGCGGCGTGGAAGTACGCCAGATGCGGCTCCTCGGGCACCGGCAGGTCCGCGTGCGCCGAGTACAGCGGACGAGCACCGCGCGAACAGGCCTCGGTGGCGCGCAGCGCCAGCTCCGCGGCCTCCGCCATCTCCGGTGACGCGAGCGTCTGCGCGCCGAGCAGCCGCCGCAGCGCCGCGTCGACGCCACGCACGCGTGCCGCGAGTACGTCCTCGGGCGAGGCGGTGGCCCACACCTCGGGGACGTACCGGGCCACGAGCTCGTGCTTGTAGTTGGAGAACGTCGCCGTCACCGTCCCGGCGCCCACCGGCCCCATGGCGGCGGCCCGCACCGCGAAGTTGGCGGCTCTGGGGTGCGTGATCCCGATTCCGGCCAGTTCCTTGCCCAGTTCGGGCGCGAAGTAGGAGGTGGCGTGCAGGGAGTTGAGCACATTCGCGCAGCGGCGGACGGCCCGCAGCTCGATGGGGGCGGTAGTCATGCCCGGCAGGTTACCAACCGCTTGGTATGCCGCTCCAGGGTGAGGGGGGACGTGGCAGGAAAGGTGGGGTACTCGTCATTGCGGCCGTCCCCGGGCCCGCCCAGAATCGAGTGCATGACGCAGCGAACCGTCCTCGTCGTCCTCTTCGACGACGTGCAGAGCCTCGATGTCACCGGCCCCGTGGAGGTGTTCGCCGGGGCCGAGACACACACCCCGGGCACGTACCGCATCCGTACGGCCTCCCTGGACGGCGCCCCCGTGCGCACCTCCAGCGGCCTGACCCTCGTACCGGATCTGGCACTCACGGACGCACCCGCCCCGCACACCCTCCTGGTCCCCGGCGGTCAGGGCACCCGCCGTCCCGACCCGCGCCTGACGGACTGGCTGCGCGAGAACGGACCGCGCGCGGAGCGCCTCGTCTCCGTCTGCACCGGCGCGATCCTGCTCGCCGAGGCGGGCCTGCTCGACGGCCGTCGCGCCACGACCCACTGGGCGTACTGCGACAGGCTCGCCCGCGACCACCCGGCGATCGACGTCGAACCCGACCCGATCTACGTCCGGGACGGAACGGTCGCCACCTCCGCGGGGGTCACTTCCGGAATCGACCTCGCCCTCGCGCTGGTCGAGGAGGACCTGGACCGGGAGGTCGCCCTCGTCATCGCCCGCCATCTGGTGGTCTTCCTGCGCAGACCGGGCAACCAGGCCCAGTTCAGCGCCCAGCTGGCCGCGCAGACCGCGCGGCGGGAGCCCCTGCGGGAGGTCCAGCAGTGGATCACCGAGCATCCGGACGGCGATCTGAACGTCGAGTCGCTCGCCGCCCGGGCCCGCCTCTCGCCCCGCCACTTCGCCCGCGCCTTCCAGGCGGAGACGGGCACGACCCCCGGCCGCTACGTCGACCGGGTCCGCCTCGAACACGCCCGCCGTCTCCTGGAGGACACCACCGACGGCGTCGAGGAAATCTCCCGAGCCAGCGGCTACGGCACCTCCGAGACCATGCGCCGCGCCTTCGTCAAAGCCCTGGGAACACCACCGGCCGAATACCGCCGCCGCTTCCACCCAGCACCTGCCCACTGAGACCACCGTTCAGCCGTCGCCGACATCCACCCACCGAGACGCCGGTCGGTTCCCTTCCGGCATCCGCCCACCGAGACGCCGGTCGGTTCCACTCCGGCATCCGCCCACCGAGACGCCGGTCAGTTCCGTCCGCCACCTGCCCGCTGATGCGCCGGTCGGCCCCCCCGGGCATCCGCCCACCGAGATACCGGTCGGTTCCTCTCCGGCACCCGCCCGCTGAGATGGCGGTCGGTTCCCTCCGGCATCCGCCGGTTGAGATGCCGGTCGGTCCTCGTTGGCATCCGCCCGCCGAGGCCGGTCGGTTCCGCTCCGGCATCCGCCAACTGATGTGCCGGTCGGTTCCCTCCACCGCCGTGCCCGCTGATGCGCCGGTCGGCCCCCCGGGCCTCCGCCCACCGAGATGTCGGTCGGTTCCGCTCCGGCATCCGCCAACTGATGTGCCGGTCGGTTCCTTGCCGACATCCGCCCGCCGAAGCGCCGGTCGGTTCCCTCCGCCGCCCTGCCCACAGATGCGCCGGTCGGTTCCCCCGGCGCCGCCCACCGAGACGCCGGTCGGTTCCGTTCCGGCATCCGCCCGCTGAGATGGCGGTCGTTCCCTTCCGGCATCCGGCGGCTGAGATGCCGGTCGGTCCTCGTCGGCATCCGCTCACCCAGGCCGGTCGGTTCCTTGCCGGCATCCGCCAACTGAGGTGTCGGTCGGTTCCGTCCGGCGCCTGCCCGCTGATGCGCCGGTCGGTTCCCCCGGCAGTCGCCCATCGAGACGCCGGTCGGTTTTCCCCTCCGGCATCCGCCCACCGAGACGCCGGTCGGTTCGCCTCCGGCATCCGCCCACCGAGACGCCGGTCGGTTCGCCTCCGGCATCCGCCCACCGAAAGGATCCCGATGCAGATCGCCATCGTCCTGTTCGACCGCTTCACCGCCCTCGACGCCGTAGGACCGTACGAGACCCTCGGTCGCCTCCCGGACGCGGAGCTGTTCTTCGTCGCCGAGCGGACGGGTCCCGTCCGTGCCGACACCGGCAACCTCGCCATCACCGCCGACCGCACGCTCGCCGACGTGCCGAGCCCGGACATCGTGGTCGTCCCCGGCGGCCCCGGACAGACTCCGCAGATGGCGAACGAGACCCTCCTGGACTGGCTGCGCGCCGCCGACGCCACCAGCACCTGGACGACGTCCGTGTGCACCGGATCGCTGCTGCTGGCCGCCGCCGGACTCCTCGAGGGGCGCCGCGCGACCTCCCACTGGCTCGCCCTGGACTACCTGAAGCAGTTCGGGGCCGAGCCCACGGGAGAGCGGGTCGTCCTCGACGGCAAGTACGTCACCGCGGCCGGCGTCTCCTCCGGCATCGACATGGGGCTCACCCTGCTGGGCCGGATCGCCGGCGACGAACACGCCCAGGCCGTCCAGCTGCTCACGGAGTACGACCCGCAGCCGCCCTACGACGCCGGCTCGCCCCAGAAGGCCCCCGCGCACCTCGTGGAGGAGTTCCGTTCCAAGAGCCGGTTCATCCTGAAGTAGTCCAGGAGAAGCGCGGCTGCCTGCGCTCCAGGAACGCGGCGACGCCCTCCGCGGTGTCGCCGTTGCCGCGTGCCTGCTCGGCCCAGTGCCCGTCCCGGTCCGCGACGCCGTTCGCGAACTCCTTCGCCGCGGCCTGCGTCAACTGCGAACGGGACACCAGGATCCGGGTGAACTCCGCCACCCGCTTGGTCAGTTCACCCTCCGGCAGCACCTCGTCGACCAGCCCGGTGCGCAACGCCCGTTCGCTGTCGATCAACTCACCGGAGAACAGGAGGTACTTGGTGGTGGCCGGACCCACCAGTGCCACCAACCGCCTGGTGGAGGAGGCCGGATACACGATCCCCAGCTTGGCCGGGGTCACCCCGAACAGCGAGCCCTCCTGCGCGAACCGCAGATCGCAGGCCGCCGCGAGCTGTGAACCACCGCCCACACAGTGCCCGCGGATCGCCGCCAGCGTCGGTTTCGGGAAGGCGGCGAGCGCCTCCTCGGCCGCCACCGCGAGCCCCTGCGCCTCGTCCGGCGACCCCCGCAGCGTGGAGATGTCGGCCCCGGCGCAGAACGTCCCGCCCTCCCCGGTGAGCACCAGGGCCCGTACGTCCGGGTCGGCGGCGAGCGTGTCGAGCAGCGGCGGCAGCGCCCGCCACATCGCGGCCGTCATCGCGTTGCGCTTGGCCGGATGGTGGATGACGACGGTGGCGACCGAATCGGTCACGCTGTACAGCAGCTGGGGCTCCATGGCCGGATGCTAACCGCCCCCGACGCTCGTACGATCGGGGAGGGGTCCGTGTGAGGAGGCGCCGATGGCCAAGGACGAGACCGCCAGGCTGAGCCGGGACTTCGGCCGGCTGGTCGCGCTCGGCGTGGTCCTGGTGCTCGCCGGACTCGTCGGGCTCGTCTACACCGGGGTGGCCACACTCACCTCGATGGTGCTGTTCGGCTGGCTGCTGCTGATCGGCGGCGCAGTCGGCCTGCTGCACGCGATCCAGGCGCGCGGCAGCAACTTCTTCTGGCTCGGCGTCGTGGTCGCGGCCCTGAACATCGCGGCCGGTGTGGTCGTCATCAGCAGACCCGAGGCGGCTGCCGAGGCCCTGACCATGTTCGCCGCGCTGCTCTTCCTGACCGGCGGGGTGTTCCGGCTGGCCGGCAGCTTGGTGGTGCGCGGCACGCAGTTCGGCTGGACGCTGGTGCAGGGTGCCTTCGGACTGCTCCTCGGGATCCTCGTGCTGGCCTCCTGGCCGAGCAGCAGCAAGTACGTCATCGGCTGCTTCTTCTCGCTGGCGCTGCTCTTCGACGGACTCGGTCTGATCGCCACGGGGTTCGGCGGGCGGCGGATCGTCGGCATGGTCTCCGAGCGGCTCGCCGCCGAGGACGGTGCGCGGAGCGGAACGGACGAGCCGGTCGCCAAACCCGTACAACCCGAATAGTTCACGAACACGGCAAAAGCGGGACAGGGGCAGTCTCATAGTCGACCGTGTCATGCGAGAGCGATCACAAACGCTCGATATCTGCTGACTTCTGTTCAGTCATCCGGCGCGGAGCGGCTCGCTGCCAACACTCGATGTGTGGTGACAATCGAGCGCGAGGGTGGCGACCGGACAATGGAGAACCATGGGCGCGGGTCCGGCCCACGCCCAGCGGCCGGCGAGGTCGAGGAACCGGCCCCCGGTCCGCCCGGGCCCCTGCCGTACGAGGGCGTCTGGCGGTTCACCGCACCCGCCGTCGACGTCTCGGTCCCGCAGGCGCGGCACGCCGTGCGGGATCTGCTGCTGCGTCAGGGCGTACCGGTCTCGGACGACCTGGTGCAGGGACTCCTGCTGATCGTCTCCGAACTGGTCACCAACGCGGTGCGGCACGCGGCCCTGCTGTCGCCGATGCTCGCCGTGGAGGTCGCCGTCGGCGCCGAGTGGGTGCGGGTGTCGGTGGAGGACAACCACCCCTACCGGCCGACCGCCCTGGAGGCCGACCACGGCCAGACCGGCGGCCGCGGGCTGCTGCTGGTGCGCGAGGTCACCCGCGAGGCGGGCGGCGTCTGCGATGTCGAGCACACGGCGAACGGCGGCAAGGTGATCTGGGCCGCCCTGCCGCTCGTACCCGCGCGGGTGTCCTAGGAAGCGGCCGTCACCAGCCGGCGGATGGGCCCGTCAGCTCCCTGACCGCGGGACGGGCCGCGTCCAGCACCGTCATGAACCAGGCCGAGAAGGTGTCCTTGGCATGCCGCTCCGCCAGCTCGGCGGGCGTCACGAAGACCGTCTCGCCGATCTCCTCCGGATCCGGACGCAGCGGCGACTGCAGCAGGCCCACGAAGAGGTGGTTGTACTCCTGCTCCACCAGGCCCGAGTCCGGGTCCGGGTGGTTGTAGCGGACCGTGCCCGCCTCGGCGAGCAGGGACGGGGAGGCGCCCAGCTCCTCGTAGGTCCGCCGGGCGGCCGCCGCGAAGGGCGCCTCACCCGGGTAGGGGTGGCCGCAGCAGGTGTTGGACCACACGCCGGGGGAGTGGTACTTGCCCAGCGCGCGCTGCTGGAGCAGCAGCCGGCCCCGCTCGTCGAAGAGGAACACGGAGAAGGCGCGGTGCAGCTGCCCCGGCGCCTGATGGGCGGCGAGCTTCTCCGCGGTGCCGATCGTGACGCCGTCCTCGTCGACGAGTTCCAGCAGAATCGCCTCAGCTGTGCCGTTCGACGCACGGTGTGTCGCGGTGGCAGGTGTGATCGGCATGCCCATCCTTCGCATCGGTTTTTCGCGCACCAAGTGTGCCGCACAAATACGGCACTACCGGCAGTTGATCGTGCCCGGCGCGGCGGACGGGGAACCGTCCGGGGAGGTGCTGTGGGGTGGAGGACGCAGCCGGTCACCGGATCGCTGCATTCCGCCTGAAACGTACTTTCGGGACGTTCGAGCATGCTTGCGGGAGTGTCAGTGGCAGAGCTTCGCCTCGTGCTCCGCGTGCCCGACCGGCTCCAGCTGGAAGGTGCAGTGCTCCACGTCGAAGTGGTCGCCGAGGCAGCCCTGGAGCTCGTGGAGCATCTTCTCGTGACCGATCGCATTCAGCACGTCCGAGCGCACCACCACATGCGCGGACAGCACCGGCATCCCCGAGGTGATCGTCCAGGCGTGCAGGTCGTGGACGTCCTCGACGCCGTCGAGCGCCAGTATGTGGGCCCGGACGTCGTCCATGTCGACGTTCTTCGGGGCCGCCTCCAGCAGGACGTCGAGGGTCTCCCGCAGCAGCTTCCAGGTGCGCGGCACGATCATCAGTCCGATGACCAGGGAGGCGACCGGGTCGGCGGCCTGCCAGCCGGTGGTCAGGATCACCACCGCGGAGATGATCACCGCGAGCGAGCCGAGCGCGTCCGCCGCGACCTCCAGGAAGGCGCCCCGCACGTTCAGGCTCTCCGCCTGTCCGCGCACCAGCAGCGACAGCGAGATCATGTTCGCGACCAGGCCGATCGCGCCGAACACGATGGTCAGCCCGCCCTCGGTGCCGGCCGGCGTGATGAACCGCTGGATCGCCTCGTACAGGACGTAGCCGCCGACGCCGAGCAGCAGCAGACAGTTGGCGAGCGCGGCGAGGATCTCCGCGCGGGCGTAACCGAAGGTGCGCTTCCCGCTCGGCGGGAGACCCGCGAAGTGGATCGCCATCAGGGCCATGCCGAGACCCAGCGCGTCCGTCGCCATGTGCGCCGCGTCCGCGACCAGGGCGAGCGAGTCCGCCATGATGCCGCCGACGATCTCGACCACCATGACGGTGAGCGTGATCGACAGCGCGACCCGCAGCCTGCCCCGGTACGCCGCGGTCGCCGTACCGCCGGGCGGCGCATGCGAGTGCGCGTGCCCGTGATCGTGCCCAGCCCCCATGGAAGCCGCCTCCTGTGCGTCGATCCCGAACAACCCGCCCGGGGCCACAGTGAACTACGGGTGGGGGGTATGGGGCAACGCGGCACTGAACACCGTTGTCATGTGCCCTGACCTGCGGAAACGATCCCGCAGGTCAGACCGCCCAGGCTTCACTTGGTGTGGTGCAGCCGCCAGCCCCGCCACGCCGACTCGATCATCTCGTGCACCCCGCGGCGAGCCGTCCAGCCGAGTTCCGCGGCGGCCCGGGCGGCCGAGGCCACCGAGACCGGGGCGTCGCCGGGGCGCCGGGGCTCCACGACGGCCGGTCGCCGGTCGCCGGTGACCTCGCCGATGACGGTGACCATCTCGCGCACGGAGACGCCCTCGCCGCGGCCGATGTTGACGGTCAGGTCCCCGCTCCGGTCCCCGAGCCCCTGCGCGGCCGCCAGATGCGCCTCCGCCAGGTCGGCGACATGGATGTAGTCACGGACGCAGGTGCCGTCCGGCGTCGGGTAGTCGTCGCCGAAGATCCGCGGGGCCTCGTCGCGGGTGAGCCGGTCGAAGACCATCGGCACGATGTTGAAGACACCGGTGTCCGCCAGCTCCGGCACGGCCGCGCCCGCTACGTTGAAGTAGCGCAGGCACACGGTCGAGATGCCGTGCGCCCGCCCGGCCGCCCGCACCAGCCACTCACCGGTGAGCTTCGTCTCGCCGTACGGGTTCACCGGGGCGCACGGGGTGTCCTCCGTGATCAGCTCCGCGTCGGGGTTGCCGTAGACGGCGGCGGACGAGGAGAAGAGGAAGCGCTCGATCCCGGCCTCGGCGACGGCTTCGAGCAGCGTCGCCAGCCCGCCGACGTTCTCCTGGTAGTAGCGCGTCGGCTGGGCGACCGACTCGGCGACCTGCTTGCGCGCGGCCAGGTGCACCACCCCGGTCACCTCGTGCTCGGCGAGCACCCGCTTCAGCAGACCGGCGTCCCGTGACGAACCCCGCACCAGCGGCACGTTCGCCGGCAGCCGCGCCGGGAACCCGGCGGACAGATCGTCCAGCGCGAGGACGCGCTCTCCGGCGTCCGTCATGGTCCGCGCCACGTGGGCCCCGATGTATCCCGCTCCGCCTGTGATCAGCCATGTCATGGTCGCCCACCCTATGCCGAGGCGGTGGTGGGTCCCGCAATGTCTCGGATGCCCGGTCCGGTGGCCCGCGGTTTGTGGGCGGGGCCCGTGATCACCCATGATGATCGCGGCAAAGGCCGGGGGAGACGGCGTTGATCGGCCCGTGAACGGGCGGTGAACGTGGGCTTCCCGGCATCCGATAGCCTCTGCCGACATGCCGCCCGGGCGCGCCGAGCCACGCCGAGGGGCGCCCCCACCATGCAGATGACCGGCGCCCCGCGTCGGCACCCAGGGAGTGAGTTCGGTTGTCGACCGCCATCCTCACCGGTCAGCCGGTCCCCGGATCGTCGATCGAGGGCGATCTGCGGTCGCTCGGCTTCGATGTCCGGGTCGCCTCGGACGCCGCCGACGCCGAGACGCTCCTCGCCCAGGTCCCGGGAGACCAGCGGGTCGCCATAGTCGACGCCCGCTTCGTGGGCCACCCGCACGCCCTGCGCCTCGGCCTCACCGACCCCCGCTTCCCGCTCGCCGCGATCTCCGGCGCCGTCACCGCCCAGCCGGCCGGGCGGCAGGCCCTGACCCGTGCGATGGCCCGGGAGAGCAGCGCCGGCGGCGGGACGACGGTCGCCGTCGACAGCCTCGCCGACCGCATCGTCACCGCGCTGGACGCCGAGAACGCCGGTGTCCACCACCCCGAGCTCGGCAGCCTGGTCGCCGCCGTGCCCACCGACCCGCAGGCCCGCAACGAGGCACGGCAGGCCGTCGCGGACGTCGACGACGAAGCCGTACGCCTGAAGTCGGCCGTGAAGTCCCGCGACGGCTTCTTCACCACCCACTTCATCAGCCCCTACTCCCGCTACATCGCCCGCTGGTGCGCCCGCCGGGGCCTGACCCCGAACCAGGTCACCACCGCCTCCCTGCTCACCGCCCTGATCGCGGCGGGCAGCGCGGCCACCGGCACCCGGGCCGGCTTCATCGCCGCCGGCGTCCTGCTGATCGCGTCCTTCGTCCTGGACTGCGTCGACGGCCAGATCGCCCGCTACTCCCTCCAGTACTCCACGCTCGGCGCCTGGCTCGACGCCACCTTCGACCGGGCCAAGGAGTACGCCTACTACGCCGGTCTCGCCCTCGGAGCCGCCCGCGGCGGCGACGACGTCTGGGCACTGGCGCTCGGCGCGATGATCCTGCAGACCTGCCGGCACGTCGTCGACTTCTCCTTCAACGAGGCGAACCACGACGCCACCGCCAACACCAGCCCCACCGCCGCGCTCTCCGACAAGCTCGACAGCGTCGGCTGGACGGTGTGGATCCGCCGGATGATCGTGCTGCCGATCGGCGAGCGCTGGGCGATGATCGCGATCCTGACGGCGGCCACGACTCCCCGGATCACCTTCTACGCCCTGCTCATCGGCTGTGCCTTCGCGGCCACGTACACCACGGCGGGCCGGGTGCTGCGCTCGCTGACCCGCAAGGCCAAGCGGACGGACCGGGCGGCACAGGCCCTGGCGGACCTCGCGGACAGCGGTCCGCTGGCCGAGGTGATAGCGCGCTTCCTGCCGGGCCCGTCCCGTCCCACGGCTCCCCTCAGCGCCGCCGCCGGCGCGCTCCTGGTGACGGTCGGGGCCTGGGCGTGGGGGCCGAGCTGGTGGGTCGTCCTGATGGCCGGCGGCTACATCATGGCGTCCGCGGAAGCCATCGAGCGTCCCCTCAAGGGCGCCCTCGACTGGTTGATCCCCCCGTTCTTCCGGGCGGCCGAGTACTGCACCGTCTTGCTCCTGGCGGCCAAGTCCGATGTGAACGGTGCCCTTCCCGCGGCTTTCGGGCTGGTGGCCGCGGTCGCCTACCATCACTACGACACGGTGTACCGCATCCGCGGCAACGCCGGCGCGTCCCCGGCCTGGCTGGTGCGCGCCATCGGGGGGCACGAGGGGCGGACGCTGCTCGTCACCGTCCTGGCCGCCGCGCTCACCGCCTCGCAGTTCACGGTCGCGCTCACGGCTCTCGCCGTGGCCGTGGCCCTGCTGGTGCTCGTCGAGAGCATCCGCTTCTGGGTGTCCTCCGGGGCGCCCGCCGTACACGATGAAGGAGAACCCGCATGATCGGCCTCGTGCTGGCGGCCGGCGCCGGACGGCGTCTGCGCCCCTACACCGACAGCCTTCCCAAGGCTCTGGTGCCGGTGGGTCCCGCGGGCATAGAGGGCGAACCCACGGTTCTCGATCTGACCCTCGGCAACTTCGCCGAGATCGGCCTGACCGAGGTCGCGATCATCGTCGGCTACCGCAAGGAAGCCGTGTACGAGCGCAAGGCGGCGCTGGAGGCGAAGTACGGCCTCAAGCTCACCCTCATCGACAACGACAAGGCCGAGGAGTGGAACAACGCCTACTCCCTGTGGTGCGGACGTGACGCCCTCAAGGACGGCGTGATCCTCGCCAACGGCGACACCGTCCACCCGGTCTCCGTCGAGAAGACGCTGCTCGCCGCCCGTGGCGAGGGCAAGAGGATCATCCTCGCCCTGGACGACGTGAAGTCGCTCGCGGACGAGGAGATGAAGGTCGTCGTGGACCCCGGCAAGGGCGTCCGGAAGATCACCAAGCTGATGGACCCGGCCGAGGCCACCGGTGAGTACATCGGTGTCACCCTGATCGAGGGCGACGCCGCCGCCGACCTGGCCGACGCGCTGAAGACGGTCTGGGAGACGGACCCTCAGCAGTTCTACGAGCACGGTTACCAGGAGCTCGTGAACCGCGGTTTCAAGATCGACGTGGCGCCGATCGGCGACGTCAAGTGGGTGGAGATCGACAACCACGACGACCTCGCCCGCGGACGGGAGATCGCGTGCCTCTACTGACCCGGCTCATCCCCGCCCCGGTCGTCGTCGACATCCGCCCGGGTGCCCTCGACGACCTGGTGGGCGTCCTCGCCGACGAGCGCATCTCGCACTCCGGCCGGCTCGCCGTCGCCGTCAGCGGCGGCTCCGGCGCCCGGCTGCGCCGGCGGCTCGAGCCCTCGCTGCCCGGCGCCACCTGGTACGAGGTCGGCGGCGGCACCCTCGACGACGCCGTCCAGCTGGCCAGTGACATAAAGGCCGGCCACTACGACGCGGTCGTGGGTCTCGGCGGCGGCAAGATCATCGACTGCGCCAAGTTCGCCGCGGCGCGCGTCGGCCTGCCACTGGTCGCCGTACCGACGAATCTCGCGCACGACGGCCTGTGCTCCCCGGTCGCGACCCTCGACAACGACGCGGGCCGCGGCTCGTACGGTGTGCCGAACCCGATCGCGGTCGTCATCGACCTCGACGTCATCCACGAGGCCCCGGCCCGCTTCGTGCGCGCGGGCATCGGTGACGCCGTCTCCAACGTCTCCGCGATCGCTGACTGGGAGCTGGCCAACCGTGTCAAGGGCGAGAAGATCGACGGCCTGGCCGCCGCGATCGCCCGCCAGGCCGGCGAGGCGGTTCTCCGGCACCCCGGCGGCATAGGGGACACGGACTTCCTCCAGGTGCTCGCCGAGGCGCTCGTGCTCAGCGGTATCGCCATGTCGGTCTCGGGGGACTCCCGTCCCTCCTCGGGTGCCTGCCACGAGATCAACCACGCCTTCGACCTGCTGTTCCCCAAACGCGCCGCCGCCCACGGCGAACAGTGCGGACTGGGCGCCACCTTCGCGATGTTCCTGCGGGGTGCCCACGAGGAGTCGGCGCACATGGCCTCCGTGCTGCGCCGGCACGGACTGCCGGTGCTTCCGGAGGAGATCGGCTTCACCGTGGACGAGTTCGTCCGCGCCGTGGAGTTCGCTCCGGAGACCCGGCCCGGCCGGTACACGATCCTCGAACACCTCGACCTCAAGCCCGACCAGATCAAGGATCTCTACGTCGACTATGTCAAGACCATCGGTAGCTGAACTCCGTCCGGTCGTGCACCCCGCAGGGGTCAAGGACCGGCGCAGCGGTGAGCACTGGATGGGGCGCCTCTACATGCGCGAGGTGTCCCTGCGGATCGACCGCTACCTGGTCAACACCAGGGTCACGCCCAATCAGCTCACGTACCTGATGACCGTCTTCGGTGTCCTCGCGGCCCCGGCACTTCTCGTGCCGGGGATCCCGGGGGCCGTGCTCGGTGTGGTCTGCGTGCAGATGTATCTGCTGCTGGACTGCGTCGACGGCGAGATCGCCCGCTGGAAGAAGCAGTACTCCCTCAACGGTGTCTACCTGGACCGGGTCGGCGCCTACCTGACCGACGCCGCCGTGCTCGTGGGCTTCGGTCTGCGCGCCGCCGACCTGTGGGGCAGCGGCCGTATCGACTGGCTGTGGGCCTTCCTCGGCACCCTGGCCGCGCTCGGCGCCATCCTGATCAAGGCGGAGACCGACCTCGTCGGTGTCGCCCGGCACCAGGCCGGCAAGCCGCCGGTCCAGGAGTCGGCGTCCGAGATGCGCTCCTCCGGCATGGCACTGGCCCGCAAGGCCGCCGCCCTGCTGAAGTTCCACCGGCTGATCCTCGGCATCGAGGCGTCCCTGCTGATCCTGGTCCTGGCGATCGTCGACCAGATGCGCGGCGACCTGTTCTGGACCCGGCTCGGCGTCGCGGTCCTCGCGGGCATCGCGCTGCTCCAGACCCTGCTGCACCTCGTGTCCATCCTCGCCTCCAGCAGGCTGAAGTGAGCGGCATGAAGGTCGGCGCGGTCATCATCACCATGGGCAACCGCCCCGACGAACTGCGGGCCCTGCTCGACTCGGTCGCCAAGCAGGACGGCGACCGCGTCGAGGTGGCCGTCGTCGGCAACGGCTCGCCCGTCCCCGAGGTCCCCGAAGGCGTGCGCACCGTCGAGCTGCCCGAGAACCTCGGCATCCCCGGCGGCCGTAACGTCGGCATCGAGGCCTTCGGCCCCAGCGGCCGCGACGTCGACATACTGCTCTTCCTCGACGACGACGGCCTGCTCGCGAACCACGACACCGCCGAGCTGTGCCGCCAGGCCTTCGAGGCCGACCCCGAGCTCGGCATCATCAGCTTCCGCATCGCCGACCCGGACACCGGCGAGACCCAGCGCCGCCACGTCCCCCGGCTGCGCGCGGCGGACCCGATGCGCTCCTCCCGGGTCACCACCTTCCTCGGCGGCGCCAACGCCGTACGGACGAAGGTCTTCGCCGAAGTCGGCGGTCTCCCGGACGCATTCTTCTACGCCCACGAGGAAACCGACCTGGCATGGCGGGCTCTCGACGCGGGCTGGATGATCGACTACCGGTCCGACATGGTGCTGTACCACCCCACGACCGCGCCCTCGCGGCACGCGGTCTACCACCGCATGGTCGCCCGCAACCGCGTCTGGCTCGCCCGCCGCAACCTCCCCGCCCTCCTGGTCCCCGTCTACCTCGGGGTCTGGATGCTGCTCACCCTGCTGCGCCGCCCCTCGCGGCCCGCGCTGAAGGCGTGGTTCGGCGGGTTCCGGGAGGGGTGGAGCACCGGCTGCGGCCCCCGCAGGCCCATGAAGTGGCGTACGGTGTGGCGGCTGACCCGACTGGGCCGGCCCCCGGTCATCTGACAAGCTCGACACTGAGAGCACCACCGGGCCCGCCCCAGGACCCCGGTTCATGCCCCCAGCCCGCACAGGCTGCGCATCTCGAAGACGAAAGTTTCCACTGGTGAGTAGTGAGACAACGCACGACGGCGGAGTCGCGGTGACCGCGCCTCCGTCGCCCGACGAGGGCCTCACGGCGGCCCAGCTCGCCGACAAGTACGGGCTGTCCGTGAGCGGCGCCCGCCCCTCGCTCGTCGAGTACGTCCGCCAGCTCTGGGACCGCCGTCACTTCATCCTCGCGTTCTCGCGGGCGAAGCTGACCGCCCAGTACAGCCAGGCCAAGCTCGGCCAGCTGTGGCAGGTGGCCACGCCGCTGCTGAACGCGCTCGTGTACTTCTTCATCTTCGGTCTGCTGCTGGGCGCCCGGAAGGGCATTCCGCACGACATCTATGTGCCGTTCCTGGTCACGGGCGTCTTCGTCTTCACGTTCACGCAGAGCTCGGTCCTCGCCGGCGTGCGCGCCATCTCCGGCAACCTCGGCCTGGTCCGCGCCCTGCACTTCCCGCGCGCCTCGCTGCCGATCTCCTTCGCGCTCCAGCAGCTCCAGCAGCTGCTGTACTCGATGATCGTGCTGGTCGTGGTCATGGTGGCGTTCGGCAGCTACCCCGGGCTGTCCTGGCTGCTGGTGCTGCCCGCGCTGGTCCTGCACTTCGTCTTCAACACCGGCCTCGCGCTGACCTTCGCCCGCATGGGCAGCAAGACCCCCGACCTGGCCCAGCTGATGCCGTTCGTGCTGCGGACCTGGATGTACGCCTCGGGCGTCATGTTCAGCATCCCGGCGATGCTCGCCGACAAGGACATGCCGGGCTGGGTCACCGAGGTCCTGCAGTGGAACCCCGCCGCGATCTACATGGACCTGGTCCGCTTCGCGATGATCGACGGATACGGCTCGGAGTACCTGCCCCCGCACGTCTGGCTCTTCGCCCTCGGCTGGGCGCTGCTCGCCGGTGCGTTCGGCTTCGTCTACTTCTGGAAGGCCGAGGAGAGGTACGGCCGTGGCTGAGCAGCAGCGGGACCCCCGCCCCACCGTCATCGCGGACGACCTCCACATCGTCTACCGCGTCAACGGCGCCAAGTCCGGCAAGGGCAGCGCCACCGCCGCGCTGAGCCGCATCGTCAAGCGCGGCGAGGAGCGCGGCGTCCGCAAGGTGCACGCCGTGCGCGGTGTCTCCTTCGTCTCCTACCGCGGTGAGGCCATCGGCCTGATCGGCTCCAACGGCTCCGGCAAGTCGACCCTGCTGCGCGCCATCGCCGGCCTGCTGCCCGCCGAGAGCGGCAAGGTCTACACCGACGGCCAGCCCTCGCTGCTCGGCGTCAACGCGGCCCTGATGAACGACCTCACGGGTGAGCGGAACGTCATATTGGGCGGGCTCGCCATGGGCATGTCCCGGGAGCAGATCAAGGAGCGCTACCAGGAGATCGTCGACTTCTCCGGCATCAACGAGAAGGGCGACTTCATCACCCTGCCGATGCGCACCTATTCCTCCGGCATGGCGGCCCGTCTGCGTTTCTCCATCGCCGCGGCCAAGGACCACGACGTCCTGATGATCGACGAGGCGCTGGCGACCGGCGACCGCAAGTTCCAGAAGCGCTCCGAGGCCCGCATCCGCGAACTGCGCAAGCACGCGGGCACGGTGTTCCTGGTCAGCCACAACAACAAGTCGATCCGTGACACCTGCGACCGGGTCCTGTGGCTGGAGCGCGGCGAGCTGCGCATGGACGGCCCGACCGAAGAGGTCCTCAAGGAGTACGAGAAGTTCACGGGCAAGTAGTCCACCCGGGCCTGGACGAACCGGGCCACGACGCTTCGTGGGGCCCCGCCGGAACTGCTCCGGCGGGGCCCCGCGTCTGCAAAGGAAACGTCAACTTCGGTGCGGCGTAGGAATCTTGAAGCCAATCGGTGTGTTGTTGTGATGTCCAGGACACCCCGACTCACCACGTTGAGTTGTACAACGTAAGCTGTACCGGTCCCGAATCGCGGCAAGTGGGGCGATAATGCCCGACATCTTCAGTTGGAGCGGCTGCGCGGAAGGCTGGGCGGCGTGTCCGAAATAGTGTGTATTGGGTCGGCGGTGTAGAACGGGAGATGTGACGGCTATGGCTACGGAAACTCCCCAGCTCAACGCATGTGCCGTCCCCGCTCCGGGCGGTTCGCGGTGACGGGAACCGACACGGCGGGCGCTCCCGATCCGGAGCGCGGCACGCTGGACAAGGCCGCGGGTGAGAACTTCCCCGTGGCCCCCTTCTTCCTGCCCAGGGCCTGGCGCACCGATCTCATGGCGGTGTACGGGTTCGCCCGCCTTGTCGACGACATCGGCGACGGCGACCTCGCCCCCGGCGGCGCCGACGCGCGTCTGCTCGGTGTGCCGGCCGAGGACGCCGAGGACCGGCTGCGCCTGCTGGACGCCTTCGAGGCCGACCTCGAACGGGTCTTCTCCGGAGAACCCCGCCACCCCCTGCTGCGCCGCCTGCAGCCGACGGTCCGCCGCTGCTCGCTCACCCCCGAGCCCTTCCTCGCGCTGATCGCCGCCAACCGCCAGGACCAGCTGGTCAAGCGGTACGAGACCTACGACGATCTGCTCGCCTACTGCGAGCTGTCGGCCAACCCGGTGGGCCGCCTCGTCCTCGGCGTCACCGGCACCTCGACCCCCGAGCGGATCCGGCTGTCGGACGCCATCTGCACGGCCCTGCAGATCGTCGAACACCTCCAGGACGTCGCCGAGGACCTCGGCCGCGACCGCATCTACCTGCCAGCCCAGGACATGAAACGGTTCCATGTCCAGGAGGCGGATCTCGCCACGAAGACCGCAGGCGCATCGGTGCGCGCACTGGTCGCGTACGAAGCACAACGCGCCCGCGGTCTCCTGAATGAAGGCGCCCCCCTGGTGGGTAGCGTCCACGGCAGGCTGAAGCTGCTGCTCGCGGGGTTCGTGGCGGGGGGAAGGGCGGCGATCCATGCGATTGCCGCCGCCGAATACGACGTACTTCCCGGCCCGCCCAAGCCCGGCAAGCTCCAGTTGCTGCGCGAGGTGGGCGTGACTCTGCGAGGAAAGGGGTGATCCGGACCGTGGAGGCCGAACCACGCGTGTCCGCACCGGTACTCGCCGCCTACAGCTATTGCGAGGCCGTCACCGGACAGCAGGCCCGTAACTTCGCCTACGGCATCAGGCTCCTGCCGTTGCCCAAGCGCCGTGCGATGTCCGCGCTCTACGCGTTCTCGCGCCGCGTCGACGACATCGGCGACGGCGCGCTGGAGCGCGAGGTGAAGGCCGTCAGACTCGCGGACACCCGGGCGATGCTGGCCCGGGTCCGCGAGGGCGCGGTCGACGAGGACGACACCGACCCGGTCGCGGTCGCCCTCGCCCATGCCGCCGAGACCTTCCCGATCCCGTTGGGGGGCCTGGACGAGCTCATCGACGGCGTCCTGATGGACGTGCACGGCGAGACCTATGAGACCTGGGACGACCTCAAGGTCTACTGCCGCTGTGTCGCCGGGGCCATCGGGCGGCTCTCGCTCGGTGTCTTCGGTACGGAACAGGGGGCGCGCGGCGTCGAGCGCGCGCCGGAGTATGCCGACACGCTCGGTCTCGCGCTCCAGCTCACCAACATCCTGCGGGACGTCCGTGAGGACGCCCAGGGCGGGCGCACCTATCTGCCGGCCGACGATCTCGCGAAGTTCGGCTGCTCGGCCGGGTTCAGCGGGCCGACGCCACCGGAGGGCTCCGACTTCGCGGGTCTCGTGCACTTCGAAGTGCGCCGGGCCCGCGCCCTTTTCGCCGAGGGCTACCGGCTGCTCCCCATGCTCGACCGGCGCAGCGGTGCCTGTGTCGCCGCCATGGCCGGCATCTACCGACGGCTCCTCGACCGTATCGAGCGCGATCCCCAGGCGGTGCTGCGCGGCCGGGTCTCGCTGCCCGGACGCGAGAAGGCGTACGTCGCGGTGCGCGGCCTCTCCGGCCTCGACGCCCGGCATGTGACGCGGCGGACCGTCAGGAGGCGCGCTTGATGGACAATTCGGTCCAAGGTGATGCCGCTGGGGAAAAGTGGCACGCAACCCTCCGCTCAGGGAGCGCGTCCCTGACTGCAACGGTCGGCTGTGCACCGTTCAAATACCACAGCGGCCGGGCAGGGGAGGGCGCACGATGACCGACGGCAATCAGTCGGGGCGGGACGCGGTCGTGATCGGCGGCGGACTCGCCGGCATCACCACGGCGCTCGCCCTCGCCGACGCGGGGGTCCGCGTCACGCTGCTCGAAGGCCGGCCCCGGCTGGGCGGGCTCGCCTTCTCCTTCCAGCGCGGCGAGCTGACCGTCGACAACGGACAGCACGTCTATCTGCGCTGCTGCACCGCCTACCGCTGGTTCCTCGACCGGATCGAGGGCACCGCGCTGGCGCCGCTGCAGGACCGTCTCGACGTGCCCGTGGTCGACGTCGACAAGCCCGAGGGACGGCGGCTCGGCAGGCTGCGGCGCGACGCGCTGCCGGTGCCCCTGCATCTGGGGCGCAGCCTCGCCACGTATCCGCATCTCTCGCTCGCCGAACGGGCCAAGGTGGGCCGGGCCGCGCTCGCGCTCAAGGGGCTCGACCTCGCCGATCCGGACCTGGACGCGCAGAGCTTCGGCAGCTGGCTGACCGCGCACGGTCAGTCGGCGCGTGCCGTGGAGGCCCTATGGGACCTGGTCGGGGTCGCCACCCTCAACGCGGTCGCGGGCGACGCCTCGCTGGGGCTCGCCGCGATGGTGTTCAAGACCGGTCTGCTGTCCGACCCGGGCGCGGCCGACATCGGATGGGCGCGCGTCCCGCTGGGTGAACTGCATGACCGGCTGGCCCGCAAGGCGCTCGACTCCGCGGGCGTGCGTACCGAGGTCCGTACACGCGTCACCTCCCTCTCTCCTGACGAGAACGGGACGTGGAGCGTTCAGGTTCCCGGCGAGACGCTGCGCGCGGACGCGGTCGTCCTCGCCGTACCCCAGCGCGAGACGTACGACCTGCTGCCGGACGGCGCCCTCGACGCCCCCGAACAGCTGCTCGCGATCGGCACCGCGCCGATCCTCAACGTGCACGTCGTGTACGACCGCAAGGTGCTGAACCGTCCCTTCTTCACCGCCCTCGGCACCCCGGTGCAGTGGGTGTTCGACCGCACCGACGCCTCCGGGCTCAGGGACGGGCAGTACCTGGCCCTGTCCCAGTCCGCCGCGCAGGACGAGATCGACGAGCCGGTCGCCGTCCTGCGCGAGCGCTATCTGCCGGAGCTGGAGCGGCTGCTGCCCGGTGCGCGCGGTGCCGAGGTGCGGGACTTCTTCGTGACCAGGGAGCGCACGGCGACGTTCGATCCCGCCCCCGGCGTCGGACGGCTGCGGCCCGGCGCCCGTACCAAAGCCCCCGGCCTGTACCTGGCCGGTGCGTGGACCGCCACAGGGTGGCCCGCGACCATGGAGAGTGCGGTCCGCAGTGGTGTGAGTGCGGCGGACGCCGCGCTGAGCGCCCTGGGCCGGCCCCGCCCCAGCCGCCTCTTCGACATGGAGGAGGCGGCCTGATGCTCGATCAGCACGCGGCAGGCCCCCGCACCCCCGGTACCGCAACAAGAGGAGAGACTGTGCCCACTGTGCCCCCGGCCTCGACGGCTGCCGAGGCGGTGGACGTGACCGCGCTTCTGGAGCGTGGCCGAACCCTGGCCACTCCGGTGCTGAGGGCGGCGATCGACCGCCTGGCCGCTCCCATGGACACCGTTTCCGCCTACCACTTCGGCTGGATCGACGCCGAGGGCAACCCGACCGCCGGTGACGGCGGCAAGGCCGTGCGCCCCGCACTCGCGGTGCTGTCCGCCGAGGTCACCGGTGCCGCGCCCGAGGTCGGGATCCCCGGCGCCGTCGCCGTGGAGCTGGTCCACAACTTCTCGCTGCTGCACGACGACCTGATGGACGGCGACGAGCAGCGCCGTCACCGCGACACCGTCTGGAAGGTGCACGGCCCGGCCCAGGCCATCCTCGTCGGCGACGCCCTGTTCGCGCTGGCCAACGAGGTGCTCCTCGAACTCGGCACCGTCGCCGCGGGCCGCGCCACCCGGCGCCTCACCTCCGCCACCCGCGCCCTGATCGACGGCCAGGCCCAGGACATCTCCTACGAGCACCGCGACCGCGTCAGCGTCGAGGAGTGCCTGGAGATGGAGGGCAACAAGACCGGCGCCCTGCTGGCCTGCGCCAGCTCCATCGGCGCGGTGCTCGGCGGCGCGGACGACCGCACCGCCGACACCCTGGAGAGGTACGGCTACCACCTCGGCCTCGCCTTCCAGGCCGTCGACGACCTGCTCGGCATCTGGGGCGACCCGGTCTCCACCGGCAAGCAGACCTGGAGCGACCTGCGTCAGCGCAAGAAGTCCCTGCCGGTCGTGGCCGCGCTCGCGGCGGGCGGCTCCGCCTCCGACCGGCTCGGCGAGATCCTCGCCGCGGACGCCAAGAGCAGCGACTTCGAGAACTTCTCCGAGGAGGAGTTCGCGGCCCGCGCCGCCCTCATCGAGGAGGCGGGCGGCCGGGACTGGACGGCCGGCGAGGCCCGGCGTCAGCACACCATCGCCGTCGAGGCGCTCGACGCCATCGACATGCCCGACCGGGTGCGGGACCGGTTCACCGCGCTCGCCGACTTCGTCGTCGTACGAAAGAGATGATCACTATCGGTCGAATAGCCCTCGCGTAGTCGCCGGCCGGTGTCGCGGGAAACCGTGCACCGGCCGACGGCGGACCCACAGCAGAGCACCACATGCACACTGCACGAAGGGGAAGCCATGACAGCGACGACCGACGGAAGCACCGGGGCTCTGCCGCCCCGGACTGCCGCGGCCAGCGAAACCGACATCGAGACCCCCGCGGCGGCCGGGGTACAAGAAGCCGCCGTACGCGCCGTGCAACGCGCCACGGAGTACCTGCTCGCACGGCAGGACTCGCAGGGCTGGTGGAAGGGCGACCTGGAGACCAACGTCACCATGGACGCCGAGGATCTGCTGCTCCGTCAGTTCCTGGGCATCCGCGACGAGTCCACCACCCGCGCCGCCGGCCAGTTCATCCGCGGCGAGCAGCGCGAGGACGGCACCTGGGCCTCCTTCTACGGCGGACCCGGCGAACTCTCCACCACCATCGAGGCGTACGTCGCCCTCCGGCTGGCCGGTGACGCACCCGACGAGCCGCACATGGCGAGGGCGTCGGAGTGGATCCGCGCCCGGGGCGGTATCGCCTCCGCCCGTGTCTTCACCCGGATCTGGCTCGCCCTGTTCGGCTGGTGGAAGTGGGAGGACCTGCCCGAGCTGCCGCCCGAGCTCATCTACTTCCCGAAGTGGGTGCCGCTCAACATCTACGACTTCGGCTGCTGGGCCCGGCAGACCATCGTCCCGCTGACGATCGTCTCGGCGAAGCGGCCGGTACGGCCCGCCCCCTTCCCGCTCGACGAACTGCACACCGATCCGGCCGACCCCAACCCGGCCAAGCCCCTTGCCCCGGCCGCGAGTTGGGACGGCGCCTTCCAGCGTCTGGACAAGGCGCTGCACCAGGTGCGCAAGGTCGTGCCGCGCCGGCTGCGCAAGGCGGCCGTCAACACCGCCGCCCGCTGGATCATCGAGCGGCAGGAGAACGACGGCTGCTGGGGCGGTATCCAGCCGCCGGCCGTGTACTCGGTCATCGCCCTCCACCTGGTCGGCTACGACCTCGAACACCCGGTCATGCGGGCGGGGCTGGAGTCGCTGGACCGTTTCGCCATCTGGCGCGAGGACGGGTCCCGGATGATCGAGGCCTGCCAGTCGCCGGTGTGGGACACCTGCCTGGCCACCATCGCGCTCGCCGACGCCGGTGTGCCCGCCGACCATCCGCAGCTCGTCAAGGCCGCGGACTGGATGCTCGGCGAGGAGATCGTCCGGCCCGGGGACTGGGCCGTCAAACGGCCCCAACTGCCCCCGGGCGGCTGGGCGTTCGAGTTCCACAACGACAACTACCCCGACATCGACGACACCGCGGAGGTCGTCCTCGCCCTGCGCCGGGTCAGGCACCACGACCCGGACCGGGTGGAGAACGCGATCGGGCGCGGGGTGCGCTGGAACCTCGGCATGCAGTCGAAGAACGGTGCCTGGGGCGCCTTCGACGTCGACAACACCAGCCCGTTCCCCAACCGGCTGCCGTTCTGCGACTTCGGTGAGGTCATCGACCCGCCGTCCGCCGACGTCACCGCCCATGTGGTGGAGATGCTGGCCGTCGAGGGACTCGCGCACGACCCGCGCACCCGACGCGGCATCGAGTGGCTGCTCGCCGAACAAGAACAGGACGGCTCGTGGTTCGGGCGCTGGGGCGTCAACTACGTCTACGGCACCGGGTCGGTGGTGCCCGCGCTCACCGCCGCCGGCATCCCCGCCGCGCACCCGGCGATCCGGCGGGCCGTGAGCTGGCTGGAGTCCGTCCAGAACGACGACGGCGGCTGGGGCGAGGATCTGCGCTCCTACAAGGAGGCCGCGGTGTGGAGCGGCCGTGGCGCCTCGACCGCCTCGCAGACGGCCTGGGCGCTGATGGCCCTGCTGGCCGCCGGCGAGAAGGACTCCAAGGCGGTCGAGCGGGGCATCGCGTGGCTCGCGGCCACCCAGCGGGAGGACGGCTCCTGGGACGAGCCCTACTTCACCGGCACCGGCTTCCCGTGGGACTTCTCCATCAACTACCACCTCTACCGGCAGGTCTTCCCGCTCACGGCACTCGGCCGGTACGTCCACGGGGAGCCGTTCGGCAAGGCGGGGGAGGCGTGAGATGACCACCCGGCCGGCCTCCGCCCCGCTGCTGATCGCCTGCGCGCTCGGCATCGAGCACCTGGCCCTGCGCAGCGGCGACCGCTCCGGCGCCGACGGGCCGGTCACCGTGCTCCGCACCGGCATGGGCCCCAAGGCCGCCGAGCGGGCCGTCACCCGCGCCCTCACCGATCCCGCGCTCGCCGACGCCGCGGTACTGGCCACCGGCTTCTGTGCGGGGCTCGCCCCCGGCATGCACCCAGGCGATCTCGTCGTCGCCGAGGAGACCCGGGATCCGGACGGAACCGTTCCCTGCGTCGGGACCGACCTACTCGTCAAGGAGCTCCTGCGGGCGGCCCCCGGACGCACCGTCCACACCGGACCGCTCACCGGCTCCGATCACGTCGTACGCGGTCACGAACGGTCCGATCTGCTCGCGACCGGCGCGATCGCGGTCGACATGGAGTCCGCGGCGACGCTCCACAGCGCCGTGCGGTCGGGGGTACGCCCTGTTGCGGCCGTCCGGGTGGTCGTGGACGCTCCAGAACATGAACTCGTCCGGATCGGCACGGTGCGCGGTGGAATATCAGCTTTCCGCGTCCTTCGCTCCGTCCTTCCCGCTTTCTATGAATGGCACCGTTCCTTGCTGCTCCCCAGGAGGTGAGCCAGATGGCCATGCCGCTGCGTCAGTCCATCAAGGTCGCTACATACTTGGCCGAACAAAAGCTCCGCAAGCGGGACAAGTTCCCGCTGATCGTGGAGCTGGAACCCCTCTTCGCGTGCAACCTCGCGTGCGAGGGCTGCGGCAAGATCCAGCACCCGGCGGGTGTGCTCAAGCAGCGCATGCCGGTGGCGCAGGCCGTCGGGGCGGTGCTGGAGTCCGGTGCGCCGATGGTGTCCATCGCCGGCGGCGAGCCGCTGATGCACCCTCAGATCGATGAGATCGTGCGGCAGTTGGTGGCGAAGAAGAAGTACGTCTTCCTCTGCACCAACGCCATGCTGCTGCGCAAGAAGATGGACAAGTTCACGCCCTCGCCCTATTTCGCCTTCGCCGTGCACATCGACGGGCTGCGTGAGCGGCACGACGAGTCGGTGGCGAAGGAGGGCGTGTTCGACGAAGCCGTCGAGGCGATCAAGGAGGCCAAGAAGCGCGGCTTCCGGGTCACGACCAACTCGACCTTCTTCAACACGGACACCCCGCAGACCGTCATCGAGGTGCTCAACTACCTCAACGACGACCTGCACGTCGACGAGATGATGATCTCGCCCGCCTACGCCTACGAGAAGGCGCCCGACCAGGAGCACTTCCTGGGCGTGGAGCAGACCCGCGAACTCTTCAAGAAGGCCTTCGCGGGCGGCAACCGCAAGAAGTGGCGGCTCAACCACTCGCCCCTGTTCCTCGACTTCCTGGAGGGCAAGGTCGACTTCCCGTGCACGGCGTGGGCGATCCCGAACTACTCGCTGTTCGGCTGGCAGCGCCCCTGCTACCTGATGAGCGACGGGTACGTGCCGACGTACCGCGAACTCATCGAGGAGACCGACTGGGACAAGTACGGCCGCGGCAAGGACCCGCGCTGCGCCAACTGCATGGCGCACTGCGGCTACGAGCCCACCGCCGTCCTCGCCACCATGGGCTCGCTGAAGGAGTCGCTGCGCGCGATGCGCGAGACGGTCTCCGGAAACCGGGAGTGAGGACATGACCGCCGTCTCCTTGGGCCTCCCCGAGGTACCGGTCCGGCCGATCGCCGAGCGGCGCGTGTCGCGGCGGATCCAGGTCGGGCCGGTGGCGGTCGGGGGCGGGGCGCCGGTGTCGGTGCAGTCGATGACGACGACCCGTACGTCCGACATCGGCGCCACCCTTCAGCAGATCGCGGAACTCACCGCGTCCGGCTGCCAGATCGTCCGCGTCGCCTGCCCCACGCAGGACGACGCGGACGCCCTCGCGACCATCGCCCGCAAGTCGCAGATCCCGGTGATCGCGGACATCCACTTCCAGCCCAAGTACGTGTTCTCGGCGATCGAGGCCGGCTGTGCGGCCGTCCGCGTCAATCCCGGCAACATCAAGCAGTTCGACGACAAGGTCCGGGAGATCGCCCGGGCCGCCGCGGACCACGGCACACCGATCCGGATCGGCGTCAACGCCGGGTCGCTGGACCGCAGGCTCCTGCAGAAGTACGGGAAGGCGACACCGGAGGCGCTCGTCGAATCGGCGCTGTGGGAAGCGTCGTTGTTCGAGGAGCACGGCTTCAGGGACATCAAGATCTCGGTCAAGCACAACGACCCCGTGGTCATGGTCAACGCCTACCGGCTGCTCGCCGAGCAGTGCGACTACCCGTTGCACCTGGGGGTCACGGAAGCCGGTCCCGCCTTTCAGGGCACGATCAAGTCGGCGGTGGCCTTCGGGGCGCTCCTCAGCAGGGGCATCGGCGACACGATCAGGGTCTCGTTGTCCGCGCCGCCCGCCGAGGAGGTCAAGGTCGGCATCCAGATCCTGGAGTCGCTGGGCCTTCGGCAGCGGCGCCTGGAGATCGTGTCGTGTCCGTCCTGCGGGCGCGCCCAGGTCGACGTCTACAAGCTGGCCGACGAGGTCACCGCGGGCCTGGAGGGCATGGAAGTGCCCCTGCGGGTCGCGGTGATGGGATGTGTGGTCAACGGTCCCGGCGAGGCGCGGGAGGCGGACCTCGGGGTCGCCTCCGGCAACGGCAAGGGCCAGATCTTCGTCAAGGGCGAGGTCATCAAGACCGTCCCCGAGTCGAAGATCGTGGAGACCCTCATCGAGGAGGCGATGAAGATCGCCGAACAGATGGAGCAGGACGGCGTCGCGTCGGGGGAGCCGGCCGTCACCGTGAGCTGAACAGCACGGACCGAAGGGGGCCCGACGTGACGATTCTGGAGAACATCCGGGGACCACGTGACCTGAAGGCGCTGTCCGAGGCGGAACTCGGCGAACTGTCCGAAGAGATAAGGGAGTTCCTGGTCCACTCCGTGGCCAGGACCGGAGGACACCTCGGGCCCAATCTGGGGGTGGTGGAACTCTCCATCGCGCTCCACCGGGTCTTCGAGTCGCCGGTGGACCGCCTGGTGTGGGACACCGGTCATCAGAGCTATGTGCACAAGATCCTGACGGGGCGTCAGGACTTCTCGAAGCTGCGCGGCAAGGGCGGTCTGTCCGGCTACCCCTCGCGTGAGGAGTCCGAGCACGACATCGTGGAGAACAGCCACGCCTCCACCGCGCTCGGCTGGGCCGACGGGCTGGCCAAGGCCCGCCAGGTCCAGGGCGGCAAGGGGCATGTGGTCGCGGTCATCGGCGACGGCGCGCTCACCGGCGGTATGGCCTGGGAGGCGCTGAACAACATCGCGGCCGCCAAGGACCGGCCGCTGATCATCGTCGTCAACGACAACGAGCGGTCGTACTCGCCGACCATCGGCGGTCTCGCGAACCACCTTGCGACGCTGCGGACCACCGACGGCTACGAGAAGGTCCTGGCCTGGGGGAAGGACGTACTGCTGCGGACCCCGGTGGTGGGCAGCACGCTCTACGAGTCGCTGCACGGTGCGAAGAAGGGCTTCAAGGACGCCTTCGCTCCGCAGGGCATGTTCGAGGACCTCGGGCTGAAGTACGTCGGCCCGATCGACGGCCATGACATCGGGGCCGTGGAGTCGGCGCTGCGACGAGCGAAACGCTTCCACGGGCCGGTCCTCGTCCACTGCCTGACCGAGAAGGGGCGCGGTTACGAGCCCGCCCTCGCCCACGAGGAGGACCACTTCCACACCGTCGGTGTGATGGACCCGCTCACCTGCGAGCCGCTCGCGCCCTCCAACGGGCCTTCCTGGACCTCGGTGTTCGGGGACGAGATCCTCGCGATCGGGGAGGAGCGCGAGGACGTCGTGGCCATCACGGCGGCCATGCTGCACCCGGTGGGGCTCGGGAAGTTCGCGGCGCGGTTCCCGGACCGGGTGTGGGACGTCGGCATCGCCGAGCAGCACGCGGCGGTCTCCGCGGCCGGGCTCGCGACCGGCGGTCTGCATCCCGTGGTCGCCGTGTACGCGACCTTCCTCAACCGTGCCTTCGACCAGCTCCTGATGGACGTCGCGCTGCACCGCTGCGGGGTGACGTTCGTGCTGGACCGGGCCGGTGTCACCGGTGTGGACGGCGCCTCGCACAACGGCATGTGGGACCTGTCGATCCTCCAGGTCGTCCCCGGCCTGCGGATCGCCGCCCCCCGGGACGCGGACCAGCTCCGCTCGCAGCTCAGGGAGGCCGTGGCGGTGGACGACGCGCCGACGCTCGTCCGCTTCCCCAAGGAGTCGGTGGGCCCGCGGATCCCCGCGGTGGACCGCGTGGGCGGCATGGACGTGCTGCACCGCGGGGAACGGCCCGAGGTGCTGCTGGTGGCCGTCGGTGTGATGGCGCCCGTCTGCCTCCAGGCCGCCGACCTGCTCGAGGCCCGCGGTATCGCCTGCACGGTCGTGGACCCCCGCTGGATCAAGCCCGTCGACCCGGCACTGCCCGGGCTCGCCGCCGAGCACCGGCTGGTCGCCGTCGTCGAGGACAACAGCCGTGCCGCCGGGGTCGGTTCCGCGGTCGCCCTCGCGCTGGGCGACGCCGAAGTCGACGTACCGGTGCGGCGGTTCGGGATTCCGGAGCAGTTCCTCGCGCACGCCAAACGCGGCGAGGTGCTCGCCGACATCGGGCTCACGCCGGTGGAGGTCGCCGGACGGATCAGCGCGAGCCTGGCGGTCAAGGAGGCCGAGGAGACGCCGGCCGCCAAGGACGCCGGGGGAACGTCGGCCGTCGGCGCGCAGACCGGCGGCCCTGTCAGGGAGAAGGCTGAATGACCACGGAGTTCGACCTCGGCAGACTCCTCGCCGAGCGCGGAGCCGAGCGCTACGAGCTGCACACGAAGTACCTGAACCACCAGCTCCCGCGCATGCTGCACACCATCGGCTTCGACAAGGTCTACGAGCGGGCCGAGGGCGCGTACTTCTGGGACGCGGACGGCAACGACTACCTGGACATGCTCGCCGGGTTCGGGGTGATGGGCCTGGGCCGTCATCACCCCGTCGTCCGCAAGGCGCTGCACGACGTCCTCGACGCCGGGCTCGCCGACCTCACCCGTTTCGACTGCCAGCCGCTGCCCGGGCTGCTGGCCGAGAAGCTCCTCGCGCACAGCCCGCACCTGGACCGGGTGTTCTTCGGGAACAGCGGGACGGAGGCGGTGGAGACCGCGCTGAAGTTCGCCCGGCGAGCCACCGGTAAGCCGCGGATCCTGTACTGCGACCACGCCTTCCACGGGCTCACCACGGGCTCGCTGTCGGTCAACGGCGAGGACGGCTTCCGGGACGGCTTCGCCCCGCTGCTGCCCGACACGGCCGTACCCCTCGGCGATCTCGACGCCCTGGCAAGGGAGTTGAAGAAGGGCGATGTCGCCGCCCTGATCGTCGAGCCCATCCAGGGCAAGGGCGTCCTCGAGCCACCGCCCGGCTATCTGCGCGCCGCCCAGGAGCTGCTGCACCGGCACAAGGCGCTGCTCATCGCGGACGAGGTGCAGACGGGACTCGGGCGGACCGGCGACTTCTACGCCTACCAGCACGAGGACGGCGTCGAGCCGGACCTCGTGTGCGTGGCCAAGGCGCTCTCCGGCGGCTATGTGCCGGTCGGCGCCACGCTCGGCAAGGACTGGATCTTCAAGAAGGTCTTCTCGTCGATCGACCGCGTCCTGGTCCACTCGGCGAGCTTCGGGTCCAACGCGCAGGCCATGGCGGCCGGGCTCGCCGTGCTGTCCGTCATGGAGAACGAGCAGATCACCGCGAACGCCCGCGCCACCGGCGAGCTGCTCAAGAACCGGCTCGCGGCACTGGTCGACAAGTACGAGCTGCTCGCCGACGTCCGCGGCCGGGGTCTGATGGTCGGCATCGAGTTCGGCCGGCCCAAGTCCCTCGGTCTGCGCAGCCGTTGGACGATGCTCCAGGCCGCCCGCAAGGGGCTGTTCGCGCAGATGGTCGTCGTACCGCTGCTCGAGCGCCACCGGATCCTCACCCAGGTCTCCGGCGACCACCTGGAGGTCATCAAGCTGATCCCGCCACTGACCGTCGGGGAGCGGGAGGTGGACCGGTTCGTCGACGCCTTCACGGACATCATGGACGACGCGCACGGCGGGGGCGGGCTGATGTGGGACTTCGGGAAGACCCTGGTCAAGCAGGCGGTGGCCAACCGGTAGTCGGCATGGTTTGCCTCTGAGGCAAGAAAATTGCCCTGGAGGCAAACCTGCGGCTGAATGGAGAGCATGAGCTCTCCGGAACCCGAGCCGGCCGACGCCCTCACCGTCGTCGCGCCGCAGCTCCGCGCGCTGCGACGACGCGCCTCCCTCACCCTGGAGGCCGCGGCCCGTGCCGCCGGGCTGTCGCCCGCCCATCTCTCCCGGCTGGAGACCGGGCAGCGCCAGCCCTCGCTGCCGATGCTGCTCGCGCTCGCCCGTATCTACGGTACGACCGTCTCGGAGCTGCTCGGTGAGACGGTCGCCGAACGGGACGCCGTCGTGCGCGCCGCCGACATGGAACCGACCGCCGCGGGCGGCTGGACCTACTGGCCGGCCGGTGCGCCCGGACGCGGCATGCAGGCGCTGCGCGTGCACGTCCCGCACGGCTCGCAGGGCGACATCGTGCGGGTCCACCCCGGCGAGGAGTGGCTGTACGTCCTCACAGGACGGCTGCGGCTGCGCCTCGGGGACACCACCCACGTGCTCGCCCCGGGCGACAGCGCGCACTTCGACTCGCTGACCCCGCACCGCATCGCGGCCCAGGACCCCGACGGGGTCGAGCTGCTCTTCGTCCACACCCTGCTGCAGAGCCCGACAGCCACGCTGTGCCTGGGCCCCACCCCTGGAGAGACGTCATGAAGGACATGGAGGAGCGGTTCCCGCGCGGTATCTGGGTGCGGCTGATCATCTACATCGCGGTGGGGCACCTCTTCGCGGCCTTCATCTACCTGCTGTTCGAGCTCGGAGCCCAGCAGTAGACCCGCCGGCGGCTCTCAGTCGAGGAGCCGCTCGCGCAGCCGGTCCCGGAGCTGCGGGGTCAGGCCGAGCCCCTGCTCCAGGTAGGCGTCGACGCTGCCCCAGGTCTCCTCGATCGTCTCGAACGCGGCCTGGAGATATTCGGCGCGCGCGTCGAAGAGCGGGCCGAGCAGCTCCATCACCTCGGGGGAGTAGGCGGCGACGGACTTGCTGCTGCGGTGCACCTTGTAGCGGCGGTGCTTGGCGTTCGACTCCAGGTAGTCCGCGACGATCGCCTCCCGCTCCACACCGAGGGCGAGCAGCGTCACGGCGATGGACAGGCCGGCGCGGTCCTTGCCCGCCGCGCAGTGCATCAGCGCGGGGACGCTCTCCTCGGCGAGGGAGTGCAGGACGCGGGAGTGCTCGGCGGTGCGCTCCTTCACGATCTTGCGGTACGAGGCGATCATCCGGTTGGCCGCCTTGTCGTCGCCGAGGATCTCGCGCAACTGCTCGATCTCGCCGTCCCGGACCATCTTCCAGAACTCCGAGCCGTCCGCCGGGTCGCTCAGCGGGAGGTTCACATTGCGCACGCCCGGCAGCTCGACGTCGGGGCCCTCCAGCTTCTGGTCCGACGCGTTGCGGAAGTCGAAGATCGTGTGCAGCCCCAGGGAGGAGAGGAACGCGGCGTCCTCGTCGGTCGCGTGCGCCAGGTGACCGCTGCGGAACAGCACCCCGTACCGCACCCGCCGTCCGTCCACCGTCGGCAGACCGCCGACATCCCGGAAGTTGCGGACTCCGGTCAGCTCGGGCTCGGTCGACGGGATCTGCTGCGTCACGGGGGCTCCTCCCAGCCGGTCCCGCCGCCACGGCTCGTCAGCGGGCACCTCCCCGACGATACGACATCGGTTCCTGGGGCAATCAGTTGTCCACAGGCGTTGCACCCAGGGCTCGCGGCCGTTGATGATGTTGGCACTTGAGCGCACCTGTTTGTATCTGTGAGGATTTGATGCTGGAGATCTCCGAAACCGGCCGTACCTGGCTTCTCTCCGGGCCTGCCAGCAGTTATGCCGTCCACCTCACCGCGGACGACGTCCTGTTGCACCTCCACTGGGGCCCGAGGATCGAGCTGGCCGACGCCGAGGAACTCGCCGCCCGCCCCCTGCCCGCCGAACGCGGCTTCGAGTCCCCGCTCGACGGCCGCGAGGAGTACCCCGTCGAGGGCGGCCCCCGCTTCGTGCGGCCCGCGCTGTCGGTACGCACCGACGAGCGGCGCGGCACCGAGTGGACCTTCGAGTCCCACGAGACCTCCGGCGACGGCGAAGAGCTGCGGCTCCGGTTCCGTGACGGCGGGCTGGCGATCACGCTGCACTACCGGATGCGCGGCGACGTGGTGGAGCGCTGGGTGACCCTGGACAACAACCAGGGACCCGAGACCGTGGAGCTCCTGCGCGCCGACTCCGCCACCTGGACCCTGCCCGACCGCGAGGAGTGGCGGCTGTCCCATCTGCACGGCCGCTGGGCCGCCGAGTCCCGGCTGACCAGCGCCCCGCTCACCTACGGCGAGAAGATCATCGGCAGCCGCCGCGGGCACACCGGGCACCAGTACCTGCCATGGGTGGCGCTGGACACGGACGCCACCGAGGAGCGCGGCGAGGTCTACGGCTGCGCCCTCGGCTGGTCGGGCTCCTGGCGCATCGCCGTGGCCCAGCTCTCCGACGCGCGCGTGCAGATCACCGGCGGCGTCGGACACGACGAGTCGGGCCTGCTGCGGCTGGCGGCGGGGGAGTCCTTCACGACGCCCGTCTTCGCCGGTCTGTGGAGCGACGGCGGCTTCGGCGGGGCGAGCCGGGCGTGGCACGCGTACCAGCGTGCGTACGTCATCCCGGACGCCGACCGGGACCGGCCGGTGCTGTTCAACTCCTGGGAGGCCACCGAGTTCGACATCTCCGAGGAGCAGCAGGGCACCCTCGCCCGGCGGGCCGCGGCGATCGGCGTCGAGCTGTTCGTGGTCGACGACGGCTGGTTCGGCACCCGCACCAGCGACCGCGCCGGCCTCGGCGACTGGACGCCCAACCGCGACCGTTTCCCGGGCGGCCTGAAGCCCCTCGCCGACCACGTGCACGCGCTCGGCATGCAGTTCGGCATCTGGGTCGAGCCCGAGATGGTCAATCCGGACAGCGAGCTGTACCGGGCGCACCCGGACTGGGTTCAGCACCAAGCAGGACGAAAGCGGACGGAGTTCCGCAATCAGCTCGTGCTGAACCTCGCGCGTGAGGACGTCCAGGAGTACCTCTGGGGGCATCTCGACGCCCTTCTGGGCAGCGCCCCGATCGACTACGTGAAGTGGGACTTCAACCGCAGCTTCACCGACGCCGGCTGGCCGGGAGAGGCCTATCCGCAGCGGCTCTGGATCGACCATGTGCGCGCCTACTACGCCTTGCTGGACCGGCTGCGGGCCGCCCATCCGGGCGTCGCCTTCGAGTCCTGCTCGGGCGGGGGCGGCCGTATCGACCTCGGTGTCATGGGCCGCACGGACCAGGTGTGGACCTCCGACAACACCGACCCGCTCGACCGGCTCGCCATCCAGCACGGTTTCGGCCAGATCCACCCCGCGCGCGTGATGGCCGCCTGGGTCACCGACAGCCCGAACGCCATGCTCAACGGCCGGGTCAGCTCGCTGCGTTTCCGGTTCGTCAGCGCCATGGCCGGGGTGCTGGGCGTCGGCGGCGACCTCACGCGGTGGAGCGAGGAGGAGCTCGCCGAGGCCGGTGAGTGGGTGGAGCTCTACAAGGAGATCCGGCCCGTGGTGCAGCGCGGTGACCTCCACCGGCTGCGACCGCCGCGGGGCGGGCTCAGTGCCGTCCAGTACGTCCTCGGGGACGAGGCCGTCGTGCTCGCCTGGCTCCAGGCGCAGAGCTACGGCGAGCCCGTACCGGCGCTGCGGTTGCGCGGGCTCGACCCGACAGCGTCGTACGAATGCCTCGAAACGGGCGAAGTCCACAGGGGTGCCGTATTGCTGCATCACGGACTTCGCGTCGGATTGCGCGGCGACCTTGATGCGGCAGTTCTCCGGCTGCGTCGCATCTGAGCTGTCTGTCCGAATTGGCGCCTTCCTCATCCTTCATTCCAACTCGCTCTGGAATAAGGGAAGCTGTGAATGTGCCACGTGAGGAGCGTCATACCCGTGACCGTGCGTCGCCCGTCATGTCCACGTAATTCCCGTTCTTTTTCAGGGGTTTTGCATGGCGGGAGGCGTGCGCAATTCACGCAGGGTGACCGTTAATTCTCACAGCGGATCAAGAGGAACGCATGCACCGGGAACCTCTCACTTGTCCCTTTGCGTCTTGCTCGCTTACGTTCGCCATCAATCCGGACGGACGCCCAATCCTGCCGCCGCCCGGGGACCGCACAACTCACCCGTGAACGGCAGGAGCGGGGGACCCACAGGTACAACCGCCTGTTCCGGTCTCCGGAACGGCTAGGGGTTAAGTCGCACCTCGGTGCGGCCGGGCATCTCCAGCCCGAACCCGACAGCTCACCTCGCAGGCGCCGGAGAGGAATTCGTCATGCCCGCGAAGGGTAAGCACCGCCGTCCGAAGGCCCAGCGCCTCACCCGTTCGATCGCCGTCGCCGGCACCGGTGGCGCCGCACTCGCCCTCCCGCTGATGGGTGCCGCAGGTGCCCACGCGGCCACCCCGCAGTCCGTTCCGGAGAAGGCCGTCCAGTCCCTTCCGGTCGCCGGGAAGACGGCCACCGAGAAGAAGACCGCGGACAAGAGCGCCGCGAACACCGCGACCGCGCGCACCTATTCGGTGCGGTCCGGTGACTACCTCTCGAAGATCGCCGACGAGCAGAACGTCAGCGGTGGCTGGAAGAAGCTCTACTCCGACAACCGCGAGGCCGTCGGTTCCGACCCGTCGCTGATCCACCCCGGTCTGAAGCTCACCCTCGGCAAGAAGGCCGCGGCGAGCACGGAGAAGTCCGCGCAGAAGTCGGCCGAGACGCGGAAGTCCTCTTCGTCCTCCAGCTCCGCGGAATCCTCCAAGTCCTCCTCGTCGAACACGACGGCGGCGACGCAGAGCAGCGAGACGACCAGCACCAGCAGCGCCAGCGGCTTCACCCTCCCCGTGGCCGGCGCCACCGTCGGTACTCCGTACCGGATGTCCGGCAGCATGTGGTCCAGCGGCTACCACACGGGCGTCGACTTCGTCGTCCCGACCGGCACCTCGCTCAAGGCCGTGGGCGCGGGCACGGTCGTCTCCGCCGGCTGGGGCGGCGCGTACGGCAACCAGGTCGTCATCAGGCTCGCCGACGGCTACTACGCCCAGTACGCCCACCTCTCCTCGCTCTCGGTGTCGTCCGGCCAGACCGTCGCCGAGGGTCAGCAGGTCGGCCTCTCCGGTGCGACCGGCAACGTGACCGGCCCGCACCTCCACTTCGAGATCCGCACCACGCCGGACTACGGCTCGGACGTGGACCCGCTCGCCTACCTCCGCGCGAAGGGCGTCTCCGTCAGCTGACGCCCACCCCCCTGTGCCACCGAAGGCCGGATCCCGATCCCCGGGTCCGGCCTTCGGTGTTCGTTCTTGCGGGTTCATGATCACTTTATTGCGTTCTTGTGGCACGGCTGTCCAAAGCGTCGACAGTGAGGGGAGGGTGGGGACACAGTGATCTCCGTAGCGATGCAAGCGCTTTCTATCCGCATCTTCCGGAGGTCCCCGTGCCCGGCGTCGACCGACGCACCGTCATCAAGGGCGCCGCAGCCGCGGCCGCCGCGGCCCAGTTCTCCTGGGCCCAGTCCCGTACCGCCGCAGCGGCCGACGCGGACGACACCGAACTCCACTGGCTGGAGGGCGCGACGCCCGACGCCCACGCCGGCACCACCTGGGGCGTGCCATGGGCCCGCGGGGCGTACCGGCCGGAGCAGCGGTTCCGGCTGACGACCGCCGCCGGCGACGACGTTCCCCTCCAGAGCTGGGTCACCGGCCACTGGCCCGACGGCTCGGTGAAGTGGACCGCGCACGCGATCGCGCCCGGCGCCCCGAAGGCCTCCGCGTACAAGCTCGCGGCGGGCAGCCCGGCGGCCCCCGAGCGGAAGGTCACCGTCACCCGGTCCGGCGGCCGGGTCGAGGTGTCGACCGGTGTCATCACGGCCGTGTTCGGCACCAAGGGCTCCGACACCGTCGTGCGCAGCGTGCGGCGCGGTGCGGCCGAGATCGCGCGGGACGGGAAGCTGGTCGCCCTGCGGCAGGAGTCCGTGCGCGAGGGCGCCGACGTCGAGAGCTTCGCCGGGCGGGTCGAGAAGGTCGAGATCGAGCAGGACGGTCCGGTCCGGGCCGTCGTCCGCGTCGAGGGCCGGCACCGCAAGGGCGGCCGCGGCTGGCTGCCGTACACCCTGCGCTTCTCCTTCTTCGCGGGCGCGGACTCCTTCCGCCTCGTGCACACCTTCGTCTGGGACGGCGAGCAGAAGCCCGGCTCCGACCAGGGCGACTTCCTGCGCGGCCTCGGTGTCCGCTTCACCGTGCCGCTGAGTGACCAGCCCTACGACCGGCACATACGCTTCGCCGACTCCGGCGGCGGACTCTTCAGCGAGGCGGTCCAGGGCATCACGGGGCTGCGCCGCGACCCGGGCGCGGCGGTCCGCGGTGCCCAGATCGCCGGAGAGAAGCTGCCCGACACCGCCACCTGGGACACCCGCGTCGCCGGCCGCCTCGCCTACATCCCGGCCTGGGGCGACTACACACTCACCCAGCCCAACGCCGACGGCTACACCGTCCGCAAGCGCACCAAGGCGGGCTACGGCTGGATCCACGCGGCCGCCGGGCGGCGTGCCGGCGGCTTCGGCTACGTCGGTGGCGCGAGCGGCGGACTCTCCTTCGGGCTCAGGGACTTCTGGCAGCGCCACCCGGCCCAGCTCGACGTCCGGGGCGCCCACACGGAGGCCGCCGAGGCCACCGTATGGCTGTACTCGCCCGAGGCGCTCCCGCTCGACCTGCGCTTCTACCACGACGGGCTGGGGCAGGACACGTACGAGAAGCAGTCCGACGGTGGTCTGGAGATCACCTATGAGGACTACGAGCCCGGCTTCGGTACGCCGTACGGCATCGCGCGGACCAGTGAACTGACCTTCTGGGCCGTGGAGAAGACACCGTCGGCCGATGTGCTCGCCGCGCAGGCCGCCGCCACCGCGACGCCGCCGCTCCTCACCGCCACGCCCGAACGGCTGCACGCGGCCGGGGTGTTCGGCGACTGGGCGCCCGTCGACCGTTCCGACAAGGCCCGGGCGGTCGTCGAGGACCGCCTCGACGAGCTGTTCGCCTACTACGTCGGGCAGCGGGAGCAGCACCGCTGGTACGGCTTCCTGGACTACGGCGACGTCCAGCACACCTACGACAACGACCGGCACGTCTGGCGCTACGACGTCGGCGGATTCGCCTGGGACAACTCGGAGTTGGGCACCGACCTGTGGCTCTGGTACCACTTCCTGCGCACCGGCTCCGCCGAGGTCTTCCGGTTCGCGGAGGCCATGACCCGGCACACCGGCGAGGTCGATGTGTACCACCTCGGCAAGTGGGCGGGCCTGGGCACCCGGCACGGCGTGCAGCACTGGGCGGACAGCGCCAAGCAGGTCCGTATCTCCACGGCCGCCAACCGCCGCTTCTACTACTTCCTCACCGGTGACGAGCGCACCGGCGACCTGCTGAGCGAACTCGTCGACGTGGAGCGGACGTTCCTGGCGGTCGACCCGCAGCGCAAGGTCCGCACCGACGGCTACACGCCCGGCGACCGGCACGCGCTGTCGGTCGGCTTCGGCACCGACTGGGGCGGCATCTCGGCGGCCTGGCTCACCGAGTGGGAGCGCCAGGGCCCGAAGGCCGCGCAGGCGAGGGCCAAGCTGGTCAACTCGGTGCGGACGATCGCCGCTCAGCCGAACGGGTTCTTCACCGGGACGGGACTGCTCGACGCGGACACCGGCGAGTTCGCCGTCACGACCGGTACCGCCGTGAGCGTGTCGCATCTGAGCGCCGTCTTCGGGCTCGTCGAGACCAACAGCGAACTCGTGTCGCTGTTCGGGGACGAGGAGCCCGAGTTCCGTACCGCCTGGCTGAACTACGCGCAGTACTACAACGGCACGGACGCCCAGAAGCGGCAACTCACCGGCTCCACCTGGAAGTCGGCGCTGCCCGCCGCCCACTCCCGGATCACCGCCTACGCGGCGCACCACCGGGACGACGCCACGCTCGCCAAGCGCGCGTGGAACGAGTTCTACGCCGGCAGCGACACCTACTTCCCCTCCAACGACTGGAACCCGGTCACCGTCAGGACGCCGGCCGTCCTGCGCACCACCGAGGAGATCCCGTGGATCTCCACCAACTCCTCGGCCCAGTGGGCCCTCGCCGCGATCCAGAACCTCGCCCTGATCGGAGACCGGATCCCGTCATGAGACGTGCCTGCTTGATCGCGGCGGTGACCGCGGGGCTGGTCATGGGGGCGGTGCGGCCCGTGGCGGCCACCGGCGATGTCGTACGCCCCGACGACCGGCGCCTGGCCTACGAGGGCCACTGGGGCCGCACCGCCGAGGCGGCGACCACCGTCAACTCCGGTGCCCGGCTGCGCTTCCGCTTCACCGGTGACAGCGTCCACGCCCTCTTCGACGTCTCGTCGATCACCGTGCCCGCGCAGATCTACGTATCGGTCGACGGCGGCCCGAAGCAGCTGTACGCCGTCGACCGGAACGACCTGGAGATCAGAGCGGCCGGGCGGGGGCCGCACACCGTCGAGCTGTCCGTGAAGGACGTCTTCTCGCGGGCCGAGCGGTGGACACCGCCGCTGGAGACCGGTGTGGTGCTCACCGGAGTGCGGGGCCGACTGCTGGGCCAAAAGGTTCCTCACGCGCGGCAGTTGGCGTTCTACGGCGACTCCATCACCCAGGGCGTCATGGCCCTGTGCGACGTCAACACCTCCGACTGCGCCGACGGTACGGCCGCCTATCCCACCCTGGTCGCCGACGCCCTGCACGCCTCGCTGACCCAGGTCGGCTTCGGGCGTCAGGGCGTGATCCAGACCGGCAACGGGGGAGTGCCGGCCGCGTCGGACGCGTACGGCTGGAACTACGCGGGCTCGACGGCGGATTCGGACCGCAAGGCCGATGTGATCGTGGTGAACCAGGGCACCAACGACACCGCGTGGGGGCCGGAAGAGTTCCGCGCCGCCTATCGCGCCTACCTCGACACGCTGCGGGCCGCGGCACCGCATGCGCGCATCCTCGCGCTGCGGCCGTTCAACGGCGCACACGCCGAGGACATCGCCGCCGTCGTCGCCGAACTCGCCGACACCCGGATCGAGTTCGTCGACACGACCGACTGGCTCTCCCTGACGGACGGGGACTTCAACGGGACCGTCCACCCGAGCTCCCGGGGCCATCGCAAGGTGACCGACCGACTGATCACCCTTCTCGCAAAGGAGCACTAGTGCACCGCCCGTACCGCCGAAGAACCGTCGCCGTCGCCTCGGCGGCCCTGCTGGCCGGGTTGTTCTCCGCACCCGCCGGACACGCCGCCGAGGCCCCGCGCCGGGTCGTCGAGAACCTCGACCGCGGTCTCGTCGCCGTACCCTCCGGAGAGGGCACGTTCCTCAGCTGGCGGTTGCTCGGCACCGAGTACGCGCGCCACGGCAACGCCCTCGCCTTCAACGTGTACAAGAACGGGCGGCGGCTGAACCGCACGCCGGTCACCCAGTCCACGACCTACCAGGACGACACGCCCGGCAAGGGCACCTACACCGTGCGCGTCGTCGTCAACGGGCGCGAGCAGAAGCGGAGTCCGGCCGCGCTCGACTTCGCGCAGGGTTACGCCGAGATCCCGCTCGCGACCGCCGACGGCTACATCGTGCAGCATGCCTGGCCCGGTGACCTCGACGGCGACGGGCGGTACGAGGTCGTCGTCAGCCGGCTCTCCGGGACCCGCGACAGGCCCGATCTGCTGGAGGCGTACACGCTGACCGGCGAGCGGCTGTGGCGCGTCGACCAGGGGCCCGGCTCGTACACCCAGGTCGGCGGGAACGGCGCCAACGACCCGGCGCCCGCGGCGATCAGCGGCTCCACGGCGATCGGCGGCTATCGCAACGACGACAACGTCACGGTGTTCGACCTGGACGGTGACGGCAAGGCCGAGGTGCTGGTGCACACGGCCGACGGCACCACCTTCGCGGACGGCTCCCAGGTCACCGCGGCCTCGCCCGCGAACCAGTTCGTCTCCGTGATCGACGGCCCGACCGGCACCGAGCGCACCCGGCAGCCCGTCCCCGACGACTTCGTCGCCGACGGTCCCTCCGGCGGCCACTTCGGCATCGCCTACCTCGACGGCGAACACCCCAGCCTGGTCACCAAGTTGGTCACCCGCGCCGGGGCCAAGCGCGGGGCCTTCCGAATCCTCTTCCAGACCTGGGACTTCGACGGCACCGACCTGACACCCCGGTGGAAGTACGTCGTCCCCGCCACCAGCGGCGCGACCAGCTTCCACCAGATCCGCACCGTCGACGTCGACCTCGACGGCAAGGACGAGATCGCCGACGGCAACTACGTCGTCAACAGCGACGGCACGCTCCGGTACGTCGTCGACGGCGCCGGGCACGGCGATCGCTTCCACATCGCCGACCTCGACCCCGACCGTCCCGGCCTGGAGGGATTCGCCATCCAGCAGGCCGAGCTGGGCGTGATCCCGAACTTCCCCTGGTACTACTACGACGCCGACACCGGCGAGCGGCTGGTCACCGGACAGCACCCGGCGGACTGGGTCGACGACACCGACATCGACGTCGGCCGCGGCAGCACCGGCGACATCGACCCCAACCACCCGGGCTACGAGTACTGGACCTCCACCGCCGACGTCACCGCCCCCGGCGCCGGCGTCCGCAACGTCCAGGACGGCAAGGTCTCCACGACCACGCCCAGCGTCAACTTCCGCATCTGGTGGGACGGCGACAAGGCCTCGGAGAACCTCGACCTCACCCACGTGGAGAAGTGGGACCCGGCGACCGAGACCACCTCGAAGATCTTCGAGCCGTCCGGTGTCGTCTCCGGCGCCCGCAACGCCACCCCGTTCTACGGCGACATCCTGGGCGACTGGCGCGAGGAGATCCTCGCCGAGACCGCCGACCACACCGCGCTGCGGCTCTACACCACCACCGAGCCGACGAGGACACGCCTCTACACCCTCGCGCAGAACGCCGAGTACCGCCTCGGCTGGACCGTACGCGGCTATCTCCAGTCGACGTACACCGACTACTACCTCGGCACCGAGACCCGCCGGGTGCCGAAGCCCTCGATCACCCTCCCGGAAGGAGCCGTCCGCCGTGACGACCACGCGTAGAGCCTTCACCACCCTCGCGGCAGGAGCCGCCCTGGCCGCCCTCGCCCCCGCCACGACCGCCACTGCCCACTCCTCGCACCGGCGCGGCCGCCTCATCGCCCACGACGACTTCCGCCACGGCCTCGGCCAGTGGGCCGTGGAGCTGGAGAAGGGCGGCACCGTCACCGCCTCCCGCGGCACCCTGGAGGTCGAGGTACCGGCCGGTGCGACGATCTGGTTCAAGAAGCGGCTCGAAGGCCCCTACGTCATCGAGTACACGGCCACGCCGGTGTCCGAGGGCGGCGTCAACGACCGGGTCTCCGACCTCAACAACTTCTGGAACGCGGTCGACGTCCGTTCCCCCGACGACCTCTTCGCCACGCGGCGGGGCGGGGCGCTGGCCGAGTACGACTACCTCAGGACGTACTACGTCGGCTACGGCGCCAACACCAACACCACGACCCGGCTGCGGCGCTACGTCGGTGAGGCCGGCGTCCGTCCGCTGATCTACGACTACACGGAGCCGCTGCTCGTGGCGAACGAACCCCACCGGGTCCGGATCGTCTCCGACGGCTCCACCCAGCGGTGGTGGAACAACGGGCGCCTCGTCTTCGACTACACCGACCCGGAGCCGTACACGAGCGGGCACTTCGCCTTCCGGACGACGTGGAGCCACTTCCGCCTGAACGACTTCCGAGTGTGGCGGCTGAGCCCTCAACATCGCTGATCGGAGAGGTATTCCGGGCTTGGCCAACACTTTAGGAGTGGCTTATCTCACCGCACGTCAACCCTTCCTTACGGTCGCGTAGGTCACATTCGAAGGTGAATCATGCCGGGTGTGGCAGACGATTCGAAGAGTGACAGCAGAAGAGTGATCGGGTCGTACGTTGCGGTGGGGGACAGCTTCACCGAGGGCGTCGGCGACCCCGGCCCCGACGGGGCGTTCGTCGGCTGGGCCGACCGGTTCGCGGTACTTCTCGCGGACCGGCGGCCCGAGGGCGCCTTTATGTACACCAACCTCGCCGTGCGCGGAAAGCTGCTCGACCAGATCGTGGAGGACCAGCTTCCCAAGGCCGTGGAACTCGCCCCGGACCTGGTCTCCTTCTGCGCCGGCGGCAACGACATCCTCCGACCCGGAACCGACCCCGACGAGGTCGCCGAGCGCTTCGAGCGGGCCATCGCCCGGCTCTCCGAGGCGTGCGGGACCGTGATGGTGACCACCGGCTTCGACACCCGTGACGTGCCCGTGCTCAAGCACCTGCGCGGCAAGATCGCCACGTACAACGGACATGTGCGGGCGGTCGCCGACCGCTACGGCTGTCCCGTCCTCGACCTGTGGTCCCTGAAGACGATCCAGGACCGCAGGGCCTGGGACGGCGACCGGCTCCACCTGTCGGCGGACGGGCACACGCGCGTGGCGCTCCGGGCCGGCCAGGTGCTCGGTCTGGAGGTCCCTGCCGACCCCGACCAGCCGTGGCCGCCGCTGCCGCCGCGCGGCACCCTCGACATCCGGCGCGACAACGTGCAATGGGCGCGCGAGTACCTGGTGCCGTGGATCGGGCGCCGGTTGCGCGGGGAGTCCTCGGGCGACCATGTGACGGCCAAGGGCGCGCTGTCGCCGGACGACATCAAGATGCGGATCGCCCCGGTGGCGTGACGGCGGTACGGGCCGCGCGGTGGCGGCTCGACCAGTGAGGTGACCGCGCGGGAGTGGTGCGCGGTCCGGTCCCGGGGCCGGTGCTGGGATGACGGCACACCGTCACCCCGCCCCCGGAAGGACCGGACGCGCATGCCCGTCCCCCGTACGACCGTCACGGCGGTCGCCGTCATCCTCCTGGCCCTGGGCGTGCCCGCCGTCACCGCACCCGGGGCCGCCGCCGCGGGCGGTGCCGTCCCCGCGGCCCGTGTCACGTCGGCGCCCGCCACCGTCACCGTGACCGGCGAGGGCAGCGCCGTCGCGAAGCCCGACATCGCCGTGGTCGGCGCCGGGGTGGAGGCCACCGCCAAGACCACCCGGGCCGCGCTGGACGCGCAGAACGAGGCGGCCGCCGCACTGCTGAAGGCGGCGCGTGCCCAGGGGATCGCCGACCGGGACATCCGTACCGAGAACGTCTCCCTCAGCTCCGTGTACGACTACCAGGACGGCGAGTCGACGCTGAAGGGCTACCGGGCCGCGCAGTCCTTCTCGATCAAGGTGCGCGAGGTGGCTGCCCTCGGCGCCCTGATCACGGCCGTCACCGAGGCCACGGGCGACGCGGGCCGCATCCATTCCGTCGTCTTCGATCTCGACGACCGCCGCCCGCTCCAGGCCCGCGCCCGCAAGGCCGCGTACCGGGACGCCCACGCCAAGGCCGCACAGTACGCCGGGCTCGGTGGCCACCGCCTCGGCCGCCTCGTCTCGCTCAGCGAGGGCGGCACCGGATACGTCCTCCCGATGCCACCGGTCTCCGGGGACACGCCGGGCGCGGGCCTCGGCGCGGTACCCCTCGCACCGGGGGAGATCAGGGCGACGGCCTCGGTCACGGCCGTGTACCAGCTGGACTGACGAGCCGTACGGGTGCGGACGGGCACGCGACGGCTACGCCCGGATCCAGCGCCGCAGTGCCTCGACCGTGTTCTCCGGCGACGAGTTGAAGCACAACCGGATCCCGGGCGCCTCCTCGGTGAGCACGTTGACCAGCCGTTCGAACAGCACGGTGTGCTCCGGCGCCATCCGTACGCCGCCCCCGATCATCGCCAGGCCGAACGCATCCGCCCGCAGCCGTTCCCGGACGGCCGCCTCGGAGCGGTCCGGATCGGTGTCGATCAGACAGGGGACCACATCGAACCCCGCCTCGCGCAGCGCCGTGTGCGCCGCCTCGATGCGGGCGGTGAAGGCCGTCTCGTCGACACCCTCGGGCATCCGGCTGTAGTCGAGCACCCGCGGGTGCAGTCCGACGGACAGCACCTTCGTCGTGCTGGGCAGGGGAGGTGAGGCAGTCGGTAAGACCACGGGCGGGGCCCTCTCTGCGGACGGGGTCGGATCCGGCTCTGCTGGGCGCCGCTCCGTGCGTGGGGCCGGTGCGGCCCCCTCAGCGCTCCTGTGCGCTCAACGTCTCGGCTCCCAGGCCGAGTTCCCGGGCCAGGGCCTCGTCCACCCACTCCTGGGCGCGGGAGCGGGACACGGCTCCCGGATAGGACGTCAGCTGTACGGCGAGACCGTCGAGCAGGGCGGTGAGGCGCAGGGCCGTGCCGTCCGGGTCGGGGCAGTGGAACTCGCCCGCGGCCATGCCCTCCCTGACGACCTCGGTGATCGCCGCCTTCCACCGCCGGTCGAGGTCCCGGGTGACCTCCTGCAGCGCGGGCTCGCGCAGCGCCGCCGCCCAGCCCTCGATCCACAGCCGCCAGCCCTTGGCCTGGCCGGTCGGGGCGTACCAGCGCACGGCGGACCGCAGCCGGCGCAGCGCGGTCGTGCGGCGGCCGAGCAGCTTGCGCAGCTGTGCGAGGTCGTCCTCCGCGGCGTGCCGGAACGCGGCGGCGACCAGCTTCTCCTTCGTCGAGAAGTGGTAGAGCACCAGCGCGTTGCTGACCCCGAGCGCCGAGGCCACGTCGGCGATCCTGACCGCCGCCACGCCCCGCGCCTCGATCTGCTCGACGGCGGCCCGCAGCAGCTCCTCGCGCCGCTCGGCCACACCCAACCGCACTCTCGCCACGCGGCCACCCTATCGAGGCAGATCATGGGAGCGCCGATGGGCCGCGGTCATCGGAACCGGCCGGAACAGCGCGGATGCCGCCGACGCCGGCCGCGACGTTGCCGACACCACCACCGGCCGATGCGCCAAAGGCCCCGTTCACGCCCGGACGGACCGAGCTACGACAAGGCTCCTCCCGCCGACATCCGCCGACATCCGCCGACATCCGCCGACATCCGCCGGCATCCGCCGAACCGCCAGGACCCACCCCGCTGTACCCGCGGCACCGCCGGTGGCGACCGTCACCGGTACCACCCGAACCGTTCCGCGATCACCGGCAGCCGGTCGGCGACGATCGCGTGTGCGGCGGCGCGCGGTGACGACCCGTCGGCCTCCGCGCGGGCCAGCATCAGCTCGACGAGCGCCCGCATGGCGCGGCGGGTGTGCGCGAACGCCTCTTCCGCGTCGGCGCCGATGTCGCCGAACAGGGTCCACCACCACCAGGCGTTCGTCGCGGAGTTCACGACGACGTCGGGCAGCACGGTGACGCCCCGCGCGGCCAGCAGCGCCTCCGCCGCGGGCAGGACGGGCATGTTCGCGGCCTCCACGATCCAGCGGGCGGTGATCCGGGCCTGGTTGGAGACGTCGATCGCGTACGACACCGCCGCGGGCACCAGCACCTCCGCGTCGGCGGACAGCCAGGCGTCGCCCGGCAGTTCACGGTCGCCGGGGCGCAGCACGGCGCGGTCCACGGTGCCGTAGGCGTCCCGCCCGGCGAGCAGCGCCTCCACGTCGAGGCCGGCCGGGTTGGCGATCGTGCCCTTGATGTCGGCGACGGCCACGACGTGGAGTCCCGCGCGCGCAAGGAACCGTGCCGTGGCTCCGCCCATCGTGCCGAGCCCCTGCACCGCGACCCGCGTGCCCGCGTACGGCATCCCGGCCCGGTCCAGGGCGGCGAGCACCGACTCGGCGACCCCGCAGCCGCCCGCCAGTTCGTCGAGCCCGATGCCGTCCACCTCGACCGCGAACGCCTCCGCGAGCCGCCGCCGGGCCGCCGTCTCGTCGTCGAGCAGCGGATACACGGCCTGGATCGAGGAGACGAGCCCCGCCTCGGCCGCCGCCCGGTCCACGAGGTCCTGGGTGAGGCCGAGGTCCTCGCCGGTGGTCCAGAAACTCTCGACGTACGGTCCCGTCGCCCGCAGGAAACGCACGAGGATGCCGTACGCCGCCGGGTCCCGGGGATCGCAGTCGATGCCGCCCTTCGCGCCGCCCAGGGGGATGTAGCGGCCCTCGGGGTCGTAGTGCAGCGCTTCCTTCATCGTCATGCCGCGGGCCAGTCCGGTGACCTCGTCCAGGGTGCAGCCCTCGCGCATGCGCAGCCCGCCGCTGGACACGCCGCGCACCAGCCGGTCGACGACCAGGAAGCCCTGTCGGCCGGTGACATGGTCGGTCCAGGTGAGCGACAGCAGAGGGGTGGTCATGAAGGCTTCTCCTGGTCGATTACTGAACGGTGAGTCAGTATCGGGAGGCGGTCGGGGCGCTGTCAACGCGAGGGGAAACCGGTTGACGGGTCCGGATCCGGGGCTGTTACGTTCCGTTGGGGAACGTACTGGTCGGTGGATGGGGGCGGGGACGTGGCGAACGTCGTCGAGTTGTCGTACTACCCGGTGAAGGGATGCGCCGGGATCTCGGCGAGCGAGGCGATGGTGACGCCGGCCGGGCTCGCCCACGATCGCGCCTTCATGGTCGTGAGCGACGAAGGGGTCTTCCGGACCCAGCGGCGCGACCCGCGGCTCGCGCTGATCCTGCCCGGCATCGACGCCGCGGGCGAGCGGCTCACGCTGCGCGCGCCGGACCATGGCGAGGTGGCCGTCGACGTCGACACCGCCGGAGAGCGGCGGCCCGTCGAGCTGTTCGGGAAGCCGTTCCGGGGCATCGACCAGGGCGACTCCGCGGCGCGGTGGCTCACCGACGTGCTCGGCGTCCCGAGCAGGCTCGTCCGGGTACCGCCGGAGCATGACCGGGTCACCGACGGCAGAACGCCGGGCACCGCCGGCTGGGCGGACAGCGGCGCGCTGCACGTGCTGTCGCGCTCCAGCCTCGACCTGCTCAACGAGAGGATCGCCGAGCGGGGCGGGGAACCCCTGTCGATGAACCGCTTCCGCCCCAACATCGTGATCGGCGGCTGGGACACCCCGCACACCGAGGACCGCGCCCACCGCATGCTGATCGGCGGCACCGAACTCGCCTACGCGAAGCTCGCCGTCCGCTGCGCCGTCACCCTGGTCGACCAGGAGCGCGGCGCCAAGGGCGGCCCGGAACCCATCCGCACCCTGGCCGGCTACCGCCGCGGCGCCGTCGGCACCGTGTTCGGCGTGAAGTTCTCCGTGCTGCGGCAGGGCAAGCTGGCGGTCGGCGACGAGGTGGACGTCACGGCGTGGGGCGCCGCCGAAGTGGAATTCACGCGGCCGTGACCAGGGCGGTCCTGGTTTGTCGGAGCGGCCGACCATAATGGAACGCCTCACCGACTCCACCTGGAGGTACCGTGTCCGGTTTCCGTTCCCTGAGCTCCGGGCTCCGCGCGCTGCAGCCCGCGGCCTTCGGCGTGGACCCGAGCGGTGAGCGCCTCGCGCGCATCCGTAGATCCCCGCACTTCAAGGACGGGGTCTTCCAGAACCCGGGCGGCTTCGCCCGCACCCGGCCCTCCGGCTCGACGGTGGAGTTCGCGAAGGTCTTCTTCGACAAGGACCAGCGGCCCCGCCGCGCCCCCGAGGGCCGGATCCCCGTGCACCCCACCACCCTCGCCGACATCTCCCGGCCGCCGGCCACGGGGCTGCGGCTGACCTGGATGGGCCACTCCAGCGTGCTCGCGGAGATCGACGGACACCGGGTGCTCTTCGACCCGGTCTGGGGCGAGCGCTGCTCCCCGATCCCCTTCGCCGGGCCCAAGCGCCTCCACCCGGTTCCCCTGCCGCTGGCCGCGCTCGGCCCGGTCGACGTGGTCGTCATCTCGCACGACCACTACGACCACCTGGACATGCCCTCCATCAAGGCGCTGGCGGGCACCGACACCCTCTTCGCGGTGCCGCTCGGCGTCGGCGCCCACCTGGAGCACTGGGGCGTCTCCGCCGACCGGCTGCGCGAGCTGGACTGGCACGAGACGACCAAGGTCGGCGGCCTCACCCTGACCGCCACCCCGGCCCGCCACTTCTGCGGCCGCGGCCTGCGCAACACCCAGCACACCCTCTGGGCCTCCTGGGTCGTCGCCGGCGAGGAGCACCGGGTCTTCCACAGCGGGGACACCGGATACTTCGAGGGCTTCAAGGACATCGGCGCCGAGCACGGCCCGTTCGACGCCACGATGATCCAGATCGGCGCGTACAGCGACTTCTGGCCCGACATCCACATGACACCCGAGGAGGGCATGCGCGCCCACCTCGACCTCCAGGGCGGACCGTCGGCCGGACCGATGCTGCCGATCCATTGGGCGACCTTCAACCTGGCCACGCACGCGTGGGCGGACCCGGGGGAGGGCAGCCTCGCGGCCGCCCGCCGGGCCGGGTCCCGGGTCGCCCTGCCCCGGCCGGGCGAGCCCTTCGAGCCCACCGCCGAGACCGTGCCGGGCGAGCCGTGGTGGCGAGGTGTCGCGGCGGTGCCGGCGGGCGGGTGGCCCGCGGACGGCGTGGGTGGCGAGACGGGCCCGGCGACCGACACGGCCCGTGACATTCCCGGTGCCGCGCCCGAGGGCACCGGAGAGCCCGAGATCGTGCCCGCGGGCTGATCCCGGGCCGAACAGCGACTGACGGCGAGGGCCGGAGAGCGTCACGCTCTCCGGCCCTCGCCGTCTTCTCGTGACCGCTTCTGACCAGGTCCGATCAAAGTCCGCTCGTTCCCGAACGGACGTCCGAGGGCTTATCGGGCTGTCGTACGAAGCCTCATACCAGAGCGGGATGCTCCGCGTACGAGTTTGTCAACTGCCCACCGCACATGATGCCTTGCCGACTACTGTGAGTGTCCGTCGGGCGACGCAGGGCCGCTTTTTCGGCGCTCTCGACCGACGCAGCGATGGCGCACATCCCGCCGGGGGCGTCATCGGAATCCGACCGGATCAGGGAGCGGGGTCTGGTACGTGCAGCCGCGAGCCGGAGGAGGGAGTCGACGCGATGGGGATCCCCCCAGCTCGACCGCAACCGGGCACCGGGGGAAGCCGGTGACCGACGACCGCGTCGGAGTGCGCGCCGCCCGCGGCGAGCGCGCCGGACAACCGGCGGGAGCACGCACCGGACCACGGGAACCAGCCCGCGGGCATCCGGGCCCGCCCGGCGACCAGGCCCGACGGACCACCAGTACGAGGACACCGATGGCTCAGCTCCGCGCACCGGCGACACGCGCAGACCGCCGCGAAGGAGGCCGGCACGGAAGGCCGGCCGCCCGCCCCGCACCCGCGCTGCCCGAGACGCACCTACGGCCACAGCTGCTGCGGCTCGCCGTGCTGCCGCCCATCGCGGTCGGCCTCAGCGGCTCGGCAGCCGTCCTCTTCACGGTCCGCTCCACCGGCGCACAGCCCGGTCTCACCCTGTGGGGCGTGCTCGCCGGCGCCTTCTCGGTCGCCCTCGCCGGCATCCTCATCGCCGCTGTGGCCGCCGACCGCGCCGCGAGGACGGTCAGCGACCGCATCGGTGCCCTGCGCCGCACCAGCGCGCGCGGCGAGGCGGACCTGCGGGCCCTCGTCGAGGCGCTGCGCCGTGGCGACGGACCGCCCCAGCGCAAGCCGCGCGGCGGTCCCCCCGAGGACGCCGACGACTTCGAACTCCTCGCCGCCGACCTCACCCGCGCCCACGACGGCGCCGTCACCGCCGTGGTCCACGCGGCCCAGCTCTCCAGCCAGGCGGGCAGCGAGCAGAAACTCGAGGTCTTCCTCAACCTCGCCCGACGCCTCCAGTCACTGGTGCACCGCGAGATCTCCATCCTCGACGAGCTGGAGAACGAGATCGAGGACCCCGACCTGCTCAAGGGCCTCTTCCACGTCGACCACCTCGCCACCCGCATCCGGCGGCACGCCGAGAACCTCGCCGTGCTCGGCGGCGCCGTCTCCCGCCGGCAGTGGAGCCACCCCGTCTCCATGACCGAGGTGCTGCGCTCCGCCATCGCCGAGGTCGAGCAGTACTCCCGGGTCAAGCTCGTGCCGCCCATCGACGGAACCCTGCGCGGGCACGCCGTCGCCGACGTCATCCACCTGCTCGCCGAACTGGTCGAGAACGCGACGGTGTTCTCCGCGCCGCACACCCAGGTCCTGCTGCGGGCCAACCTCGTCACCTCCGGGCTCGCCGTCGAGGTCGAGGACCGCGGGCTCGGCATGCCCGTGGGCGAGCAGAACAAGATGAACGCCCTGCTCGCCGACCCCGACCAGGTCAACGTGGGCAGCCTGCTGGCGGACGGCCGCATCGGCCTGTTCGTGGTCTCGCAGCTCGCCCGGCGGCACGGCATCAACGTCCGGCTCCAGACGAACATCTACGGCGGCGTACAGGCCGTACTCGTCGTACCGCAGGGGCTGTTGGGCGCGGACCCGGACGCCCCGGGCGCCATGCCGCGCTCACCGGGCGGGACCGGAGCGCCGGACACGGGCCCGGGTGTGCCGGGTCCGCCGGTGCCACCGCAGGGTTCGACGGACCGGACGGGGATCTCCGTACCGCCGCCGCAGCAGCAGTATCCGTACGCGGGAGCCGGAGCCGGTGTTGACGGCGGAGCCGGTGCCGTCGCCGACACCGGGCCGCAGCGCGTCGTACCCTTCGCGCCCCGCCGGCAGCCGGACGCCCCGCGAGCGGCCGCCCCCGCGCCCGACACCGGCGCGGCGGTACCGCTGCCCGTGCGCGGCACCCACCAGGCCCGGCCCAACCCGGCGGAGGCCGTCCCGGGCGTCCGCCCCGAGGACCGGCACCGCGCCGCCGACCGCGCCGCCGTGCCGCCCACCCCGCGCACCGGCACCGTGCGCGGCACCATGGGCAAGCCCCAACTGCCCCGCCGCCGCGCCCAGGAACACATCGCACCCCAGCTGCGCGACGGCCCGGCGGCACCGCGTCCCGAGACGGACCACCTCGCCGGTCACGACCCGGGTCTCATGGCGGCCTTCCAGCGCGGCGTCGGCCTCGCCGAGGCACAGCAGCACCTGGAGGCCGAGCACCCGGGGGCACCCCACCCGGACGCGGGCAGCCCGCAGGCCCCGCACATGGAGGCCGTGCGCTTCGACACGGACCGGACCGGGCCCACGTACCTCGGCGCGCCGCACCCCGCCCCGGCACCCCAGGACGCCCCCGCCATGGACCAGGGCCGGATAGCCGAGGTGCGCGGCGCGCACGACGGCGGGTCCGCGGCCCGCCCCGACCACACCCCCACCCGGCACGACGGGAGCGCAACAGCCGGATGACCACCCCCGTTTTCACCCCACCCCCCAGCGCTCCCGCAGACCTTCGTACCTCAAGGAGTCGATCCACCATGGCGAGCGAAGCGCCGACCGGCCATGTATCCGATCTCGACTGGCTGATGAGCGGCCTCGTGCAGCGCGTCCCGCACACCACCAGCGCGGTGCTCCTGTCCTGCGACGGGCTCGTGAAGTCGGTCCACGGTCTCGACACCGACAGCGCCGACCACATGGCCGCCCTGGCCTCCGGCCTGTACTCCCTCGGCCGCAGCGCCGGAGTCCGCTTCGGGGACGGCGGAGACGTCCGCCAGGTCGTCGTCGAACTGGACGCGACCCTGCTGTTCGTGACCACCGCAGGCTCCGGCACCTGTCTCGCCGTGCTCGCCGGCCGCGAGGCCGACGCCGCCGTCCTCGGCTACGAGATGGCGATGCTGGTCAAGAGCGTGCGCCCCTATCTGGTGACCGCACCCCGGCAGCACGCAGGCGAACCGACGGCGATGAGGCCTTGAGCGTGGCGGCGGCCGGTGACGGGCCCTGGCTCGACGACGCGGCCGGACGCCTGGTGCGCCCCTTCACGGTCAGCAACGGCCGCACCAGACCCACCATCGCGCTCGACCTGCTGTCGCAGGTGAGGGTCACCGGAGCCACCCCCCTCGGCTATCTCGGCCTCGAACACACCCAGGCACTCGACCTGTGCCGGGCACCTGTCTCGGTCGCCGAGATCGCCGCCCATCTGAAACTGCCGGCGGCCGTCACCAAGGTGGTGCTGTCCGACCTCGTCGACTGCGGGGCGCTCACCACCAAGCCCCCCGAGTTCACCCACAACCCGACTGACCGGGCCCTTCTGGAGGCAGTGCTCGATGGACTACGACGACAGCTCTGACCCCTTCCCCACCGCACTCAAGATCCTGGTGGCGGGAGGGTTCGGAGTAGGCAAGACCACCTTCGTGGGCGCGGTCAGCGAGATCGCGCCCCTCAGCACCGAGGAACTGCTCACCACGGTCAGCGCCGCGACCGACAACCTGGACGGGATCGAGAACAAGGTCGAGACGACCGTGGCCATGGACTTCGGCCGCATCACCCTCGATCCGGAACATGTGCTGTACCTGTTCGGCACGCCCGGGCAGGAGCGGTTCTGGTTCATGTGGGACGAACTCTCCGAGGGTGCGCTCGGCGCGGTCATCCTCGCCGACACCCGCAGGCTGGAGGACTGCTTCGCCGCCGTCGACTTCTTCGAACAACGCGGTCTCGGCTTCATCCTCGCGATCAACGAGTTCGACGGCTCCTACCGCTACGACCCCGAGGAGGTCCGCGCCGCCATCGACCTCGCCCCGGAGATCCCCATCGTCCGCTGCGACGCCCGGATCTCCAGCTCCGGCGTCCAGACCCTGCTGACCCTCGTACGGCACCTCATCGCCCACGCTCCGGCACCCGCGCCGAGCCACGGCGCCCACATGTGATCCCCGCACCCGACGCCACGGAGCCGCATATGACCCACCGCCACAGCGACGGAACCCGCCGATGAGCTACGACCCGGTGCGCCCCGCCGGTCGTCTGCTGCTCACCCCGGAGGACAAGGAGGCGCCCGCACGGGCCGTCCGACTGCACGGGCTGGGTCTGGGCGAGCGCCCGGAGCCGGCCCTGGACGCCTTCGCGGACCGGCTCGCCGAGCTCACCGGAGCGCCGTACGCGATGGTCAACTTCATCGACGAGAAACGGCAGTTCTTCGCCGGACTGCACACCCCGGACGCCCGGCCGGCGGTGGTGCGGACCGACGAGACCAAACCGGAGCTCGGCCGTCATCTGGAGCGCGACCACGGCTTCTGCCCGCATGTGGTCGTCCGTCGCAAGGCCCTGGTCCTCGAGGACGTCTGCGACTACCCGCGGTTCGCCGGCAATCCGGTCGTCGACGAGTTCGGCATCCGCTCCTACCTGGGCGCACCCCTCATCGACAGAACCGGGATGGTCCTCGGCACGGTGTGTGTCGTGGACGTGGAGCCGCGGCCCTGGGGGAGGCCCGGCCTGGAGACCATCAAGTCGTCGGCGGCGCAACTCGTCACGAGACTGGAGCGAATGGAGGCCGACGGCCTCCCGCTCTGAAGCCCCCGCCGCGCCGGGGGCTCAGACCCCGCCCCGCCAGATGTTGTCGAACGCGGAGTTCTCTATCGCCCGCCGCTGCCGCACCGCCTCCAGCTCCATCACCGCGTCCCCGACGGCGGCCAGCACGCTCGTGACCACGTCGTCGGTGATCTCGAGGGTCTCGGCCGGCTCCTCCCGGATCCCGGCGGCGGCCACCAGGGCCGTGAAGGCCGGCTCGCCGGACGCGAGGCGGGTCTCGGCGCGCGTCCGCTCGGGCGAGTCGACCAGCGTCGTCCGTGCGCTCCGCGGCGGAATCACCCGGCCCCCCGGCCGGGCCGCCAGCCCCTCCCGCTCGATGGCGGAGTGGTACGCGGAGGACAGCCCGTCGCCCCTGCGCCACAGCCAGTCCTGGACCGACTCGTACGGCTCGTCCCGTATGAGCGTGGCGGCGGCCTCGTCCAGCAGCGGGTCGCCCGTGACCTGCGGCGCGCCGGGCACGATCCGGTCATCGTCCACCTGGAGCGCGCCGGCCTCGAGGAGGTCCAGCAGCTCGGAGCCCGCGAGCACGAGCGACACATCGCCCTGCTCCAGCGGAGCCTCGGGCGCCGCGCCCAGCGCGAGCAGAGCGAGATCACGTGCGGTGTTCATGTGCGGCTCCCCGTGGGTCCGGTGCGTCCTCGGGGATTCCAACGGGCATCCCCGGCCCGGTGTTCCCCACGGAAGGGTTCACCGGTGGCGGGCGTGAAGCGGAGCTGCGGCGCGGGTTAAGAAAACCTCGATGGACCTGGGGCGCCGCCGTACGGCAGATTGCTACGCGATCCCACCCCCTCTCCCCGGACGCGGGCCTCTTCGGTATGTCCGCGCACGGGGATCGCACCCACAGGAGCCGCGTTGAAGGCGCTGGTCAAGGAGAAGGCGGAGCCCGGGCTGTGGCTCGCGGACGTCCCGGAGCCCGCCGTCGGACCCGGCGACGTACTGATCAAGGTGCTGCGCACCGGCATCTGCGGCACCGATCTGCACATCCGGTCCTGGGACGGCTGGGCGCGGCAGGCGATCCGTACCCCGCTGGTGCTCGGGCACGAGTTCGTGGGCGAGGTCGTCGAGACCGGGCGGGACGTCGCCGACATCGCCGTCGGCGACCGGGTCAGCGGTGAGGGCCACCTGGTGTGCGGGAAGTGCCGCAACTGTCTCGCCGGGCGCCGCCATCTGTGCCGGGCCACGGTCGGTCTCGGCGTCGGACGGGACGGCGCGTTCGCGGAGTACGTCGCCCTGCCCGCCGCCAACGTCTGGGTGCACCGCGTCCCCGTCGACCTCGACGTCGCCGCGATCTTCGACCCGTTCGGCAACGCCGTGCACACCGCGCTGTCCTTCCCGCTGGTCGGCGAGGACGTCATCATCACGGGCGCCGGTCCGATCGGACTGATGGCCGCCGCGGTCGCCCGGCACGCCGGTGCCCGCAACGTCGTCGTCACCGACGTCAGCGAGGAGCGGCTGGAGCTGGCCCGCAAGATCGGCGCGAGCCTGGCACTCAATGTGGCCGAGGGCCAGATCGCCGACGGGCAGCGGGAGTTGGGGCTGCGCGAGGGCTTCGACATCGGCCTGGAGATGTCCGGCCGGCCCGAGGCCTTGCGTGACATGATCGCCAACATGACGCACGGCGGCCGGATCGCCATGCTCGGCCTGCCGTCGCAGGAGTTCCCGGTCGACTGGGCACGGATCGTCACCTCGATGATCACCATCAAGGGCATCTACGGCCGTGAGATGTTCGAGACCTGGTACGCGATGTCGGTGCTCCTGGAGGGCGGCCTCGACCTCGCCCCCGTGATCACCGGCCGGTACGGCTACCGCGACTTCGAGGCGGCGTTCGCCGACGCGGCGAGCGGCCGCGGCGGCAAGGTCATCCTCGACTGGACCGCTTGATTTTTTGGCTCGCCCTTACGTCCCTCTTTGGAGCCCGAGATGTTCGACACCGTCCGCGACGACCTGCGCGCCACCCTCGACGAGATCCGCGCCGCCGGTCTGCACAAGCCCGAGCGGGTCATCGGCACCCCGCAGTCCAGGGCCGTCGCCGTCACCGCGGGCGGCCGCCCCGGTGAGGTCCTCAACTTCTGCGCCAACAACTACCTCGGTCTCGCCGACCACCCCGAGGTGGTCGCCGCCGCCCACGAGGCACTCGACCGCTGGGGTTACGGCATGGCGTCCGTGCGCTTCATCTGCGGGACGCAGGAGGTGCACAAGGAGCTGGAGGCCCGTCTCTCGGCGTTCCTCGGCCAGGAGGACACGATCCTCTACTCGTCCTGCTTCGACGCCAACGGCGGTGTCTTCGAGACGCTCCTGGGCCCCGAGGACGCGGTGATCTCCGACGCCCTCAACCACGCCTCGATCATCGACGGCATCCGCCTGTCCAAGGCCCGCCGCTTCCGCTACGCCAACCGTGACATGGCCGACCTGGAAGCCCGGTTGAAGGACGCGTCCGACGCGCGCCGCCGTCTGATCGTCACCGACGGTGTGTTCTCGATGGACGGCTATGTGGCGCCGCTGCGCGAGATCTGCGACCTCGCCGACCGCTACGACGCCATGGTCATGGTCGACGACTCCCATGCCGTCGGCTTCGTCGGCCCCGGCGGCCGCGGCACCCCCGAGCTGCACGGGGTGATGGACCGTGTGGACATCATCACCGGCACGCTGGGCAAGGCGCTCGGCGGGGCGTCCGGCGGCTATGTGGCGGCCCGTGCGGAGATCGTCGCCCTGCTGCGCCAGCGCTCCCGCCCGTACCTCTTCTCGAACACCCTCGCGCCGGTGATCGCCGCCGCCTCGCTGAAGGTGCTCGACCTCCTGGAGTCGGCGGACGACCTGCGGGTCCGGCTCGCCGATAACACCGCGCTGTTCCGCCGCCGTATGACCGAGGAAGGCTTCGACATCCTGCCCGGCGACCACGCCATCGCACCCGTGATGATCGGGGACGCGGGCAAGGCGGGACGCCTGGCGGAGCTGCTGCTGGAGCGCGGTGTGTACGTGATCGGCTTCTCGTACCCGGTCGTCCCCCAGGGCCAGGCGCGGATCCGCGTCCAGCTGTCGGCCGCCCACTCCACGGACGACGTCGACCGGGCCGTCGACGCCTTCGTCGCGGCGCGGGCGGAGCTGGACGGCTGAGCCGGAGCGCACGGGGCATTTGAGACAATCGATCCATGATCGAAGCGCGGCGGCTCCACATCCTGCGTGCGGTGGCCGACCACCGCACGGTGACGGCGGCTGCCGCCGCGCTGTACCTCACCCCCTCGGCGGTCTCCCAGCAGCTCACGGCGCTGGAGCAGGAGACCGGGCACCGCTTGGTCGAGCGCGGCGCGAAGGGCGTACGGCTCACCCCGGCCGGCGAGATCCTGCTCAGCCACGCCAACGCCGTCCTCGCCCAGCTGGAGCGGGCCGAGGCCGAGCTGGCCGCGTACGACACGGGGCAGGCCGGCACGGTCACCGTCGCCTCCTTCGCGACCGGAATCGCCCTGGTCGTCGCCCCCGCGGTGGCCCGTCTCGCCGACACCGCGCCCGGCATCCGCATCCGCGTCCAGGACGCCGAGGGCGACGCCAGTCTGCCGATGGTGCTGGACCGCCAGGTCGACGTCGCCGTGGCGGTGGAGTACCGAGGGGCGCCGCCCGCCGACGACCCGCGGCTGTCCCATGTCCCGCTGTACGCCGAGCCCTTCGACGCGGTCGTCCCCGTACGCCATCGACTGGCCGACGTGAGCGAGGTGCCGCTGGCGGAGCTGGCCAAGGACCCGTGGATCGGCCCCTACCCGGGCAACCCCTGTCATGACGTGGTGGTCCTCGCCTGCGAGAGCGCCGGGTTCCAGCCCCGCCTGGAGCACTCCTCGGACGACTTCCGGGCCGTCGTCGCCCTGGCCTCGGCCGACGCGGGCGTGGCACTCGTACCGCGGTCCGCGCTGATCGGCATGGATCTGACCGGCGTGGTCGTACGGCCCGTCGACGGCGTCGCGCCGACCCGCCGGGTCTTCGCGGCCGTACGGCGTGGTGCGGAGGGGCACCCGCTGATCCGCCCGGTGCTCGAAGCGCTCGAAGAGGCCGCCCAGCCGTAGGGAACCGGCCACCGGCCGAAAGCAGTCTGGGCTGTCATGCGTGTGACGATGATCCTCCCGGCCCTGACCGAGGCGACCAGCCCGCTGTTCCGGCCCATCAAGTACTCGCTGTTCCCGCCCCTGGGCCTGGCGACCCTGGCCGGATATCTGGACCCCGACGACGAGATCACCCTGCACGACGAACACGTGGAGCGGATCGATCTCGAGGCTCTCGACACCCCCGACCTCCTGGTCGTCCAGCCGTACATCACCTCGGCGAGACGCAGCTACGAGATAGCCGACCACTTCCGGGCCCGGGGCGTCCATGTCGCCATGGGCGGTCTGCACGTCACCTCTCTCCCCGACGAGGCGGCGGCCCACGCCGACACGATCTTCACCGGCCCCGGTGAGGACACCTGGCCCCTGTTCCTGAAGGACTTCCGCGACGGAGTCCCCGCCCGCCGCTACGACTCGAACCGGCGCACCCTGGCCGGACTGCCGCCCGTCCGACGCGACCTGATCAAGCGTCACCTCTATCTGGTGCCCAACTCCCTCGTGGTGTCGCGGGGGTGCCCCCACCACTGCGACTTCTGCTACAAGGACGCCTTCTTCGAGGGCGGCAAGTCCTTCTACACCCAGACCGTCGACGACGCCCTCGCGGAGATCGACCGGCTGCCCGGCCGCCACCTCTACTTCCTCGACGACCATCTGCTGGGCAACCGGCGCTTCGCGGAGGCCCTGTTCGACGGCATGAAGGGCATGGGGCGGCTGTGGCAGGGGGCGGGCACGGTCAACTCCGTACTGAAGCCGGGCCTGTTGGAGAAGGCTGTGGAGGCGGGGCTGCGCAGTCTGTTCGTCGGCTTCGAGACGGTCAACGACGCCAACCTCGCCGAGCGCCGCAAGAACCAGAACATCGGCGCCGACTACGCGGCCGCGGTGCGGCGCCTGCACGACGCCGGGGTGATGGTCAACGCGAGTTTCGTGTTCGGGCTCGACCAGGACGGCCCGGACGTCTTCGACCGCACGGTCGCGTGGGCGGTCGAGCAGGGCATCGAGACGGCGACCTTCCACATCATGACGCCCTATCCGTCGACCGGCCTGTGGAAGCAGATGGAGTCCGAGGACCGGATCGTGCACCGCGACTGGGACCTGTACGACACCCGGCATGTCGTCTACCGGCCCAAGGGGATGACGCCACGTCAGCTGGAGGACGGCTACTGGCGCGCGTACCGCGACTTCTACCGCTGGTCCAACATCTGGCGCGGCTCGGCGGCCCAGCCGGGCCGCCCTGAGCGGCTGCGGCACCTCGCGTACTCGGGCGGCTGGAAGAAGTTCGAGCCCGCGTGGGACCTGCTGATCCGCTCGCAGCGGGTGGTGCGGGCGATGCCGGCGCTGGAGCGGACGCTGGCGGCGTTCGGCGGACGGGAGTGAGGCGGGAGTGAGGGGGAGTGAGAGGGGTCACGATGACTGATGTCCCGTATCCGGGATAGCATCCCGGATATGAAACAAGATGTCGTCGTCGAGACGGGACCCGACCCCGTCGACGTCCGGCTCGGCGCCCGCCTCGCCGAGCTGCGGGCCGAACGCGGCTGGTCGCTGGGGGAGTTGGCGGAGCGCAGCGGAGTGAGCAGGTCGACCCTGTCGCGGGCCGAGCGGGCGGAGACCAGCCCCACCGCCTCGCTGCTGAACCGGCTGTGCGGGGTGTACGGGCGGACCATGTCCCAGCTGCTCAGCGAGGTCGAGGCCGAACCCGCCCCGCTGATGCGGGCCGCCGAGCAGCCGGTGTGGGAGGACCGGGCCTCCGGCTTCCTGCGGCGGTCCGTGTCACCGCCGCACACCGGGCTGCGCGGCGAACTCGTCGAGGGGCGGCTCGCCGCGGGCGCCGACATCGCCTACGACCGGCCGCCCGTGCCCGGCCTCGAACAGCACATCTGGGTCCTGGAGGGGGCGCTCGACGTGACCGCCCAGGACGTCGAGCGCCACCTCGACACCGGCGACTGCCTGCGGCTGCGGGTGTGGGGGCCGACGCGGTTCCGGTGCGCGGGGCCCGAGCCGGTGCGCTACGCCCTGGCGGTGGTCCTGCCGTGAACGTGACACGCCTGGACGCGAGTGAGGTCCTGGACCGGCTGGACGCGCTGGCCGGCCTGATGGCCGACACCGTGGACGGGGGCGCCTCGATCGGCTTCCTCGGACCCCTCGACCACGCCGAGGCCACCGCCTGGTGGAAGGAGCGGGCCGCCGGTGTGGCCGCCGGTTCGCTGGCGATCTGGGCGGCCCACGACGGCGAGCGGGTGCTCGGCACGGTCAGCCTGGCCTTTCCCGACAAACCCAACAGCCGCCACCGCGCCGAACTGGTGAAGCTGATGGTGCACCGGGACGCCCGCGGCCGGGGCCTCGGACGCAGACTCCTGACGACCGCCGAGGAGGCCGCCGTCGCGGCCGGCGTCACCCTCCTCCACCTGGACACCGAGACCGACAGCCCGGCGGAGCACCTCTACAGGAGGGCCGGCTGGACCCGGGCAGGCGTGATCCCGGACTACGCGGCCGATCCCGCCGGGGTGCTGCGGCCGACCACCCTCTACTTCAAGCAACTGGGAGCAGCCGCTCCCACCAGGTGATTGTCAGTGCGAGCGACTACGGTGCCTGCCATGCCGGATGCCGAAGACGTACGCCGTATCGCCCTGTCCCTGCCGGACACCACGGAGAAGATCGCCTGGAGCATGCCCACGTTCCGGGTCGCGGGCAAGATGTTCGCCACGCTGCCCGAGGAGGAGACCTCCCTCGCGGTGCGCTGCCCCAAGGAGGAGCGGAACGAACTGGTGCTGGCCGAGCCGGAGAAGTTCTGGATCGCCGAGCACGAGGCGCAGTTCGCCTGGGTGCGGGCCCGGCTCGCCGCGCTGGAGGACGAGGACGAACTGCGGGCCATCCTGGCCGACTCCTGGCGCCAGGCCGCCCCGCCCCGACTCCTCGACGACCACCCCGAGTTGGGCAGACCGGCCACGGACTGAAATTCCCTCGGACGCCGTCGGCCCCCGTGGCATGATCCGGAGCCGTGAGAGCCGGGGCGGCGACGTGGCGGGCTCCCTCGCCCTGATGCCCGTCGGCCAAGCCTTCGCCGGTCTCTCCGCCGCGGTCCTCGGCGCCGACCACGTGCTCCTCGTCTCCGGTGCGACCAGCCTCGTCGTCTGCGCCGCCCTGCTCTCGGTCCCCGCGATACGAGACCTCGTGCGCGCCGACGCCCACCCCAGGACCGGGGGCCCCGCGTAAACGGGTGCGCGACCACCGACCCGAGTGCGGTATTGTTTCCCTGCACGTTCGGCCGGGGGAAAGCCCAGGTCAGACGGACACCGGGACGTGGCGCAGCTTGGTAGCGCACTTGACTGGGGGTCAAGGGGTCGCAGGTTCAAATCCTGTCGTCCCGACGGTGTGAAGGGTCTTCACAGGCGAGAGCCTGTGGGGGCCCTTTCTCGTTGCACCGCTTGATCGCGTTGTCAGTGCCCCCTGCCATCATCCCGCCATGCTCTACGACACCTTGGTGGCCGAGGCCCGCAGGAACGACCCCTTCGACGACGTGCGGGCGGGCGCGCTCGCCCGCGCCCGGTGGCTCGTCGATCTTCTGGAACGGCTGCGAGCCGAGTTCGCGGCGGGACTGCACGGTCCGTACACGCCCGAGCAGTCCGATGCGCGATACGCGGGGATACGGGCCGAGATCGACGCGGGCCTCGCCGCCTGTGGGGACGAGGAGGGCCGGGCCGCGGTCCTGAGCCTGATGCTCGCCGCGACCTTCGGTGACACGCTGTGGCACTACGAATCAGAGATCGGCTCCCTGGTCTCGCGGGTGCGCGGGTGGACTCCCGCCGAGGTCGCGGTGATGCTGCTGCGCTCCGCCGAGTACGACATGGGGTTCTGGTTCGCCAACGGGCTCGGATCCGCCCTGACCGCCGCGGAGGAACTCGACGCCGAGGACCTGCGCACGCTCGCGCCCTGGCTGCGGTGGGCGCACACGGAGCTCCTCGACACGGAGATCGGATCGGGAGCCGCCTCCCTCGCCCGCAGGCTCCGTGCCTTGCTGGTGCTCGTGGACGGCGCGGAGATCCCCGACGGCCTCATCCCCGACCGGGCGCCCTGGGCCGCTCCGCTCCGCGCCCGGGCGGTCGCCGCCCCCGGCGCCGAACTGGCCGGACTCATACGCCACTTGGCCGACCTCACGGCGCCGCGTCCCACACAGCGCTGGCGCCGGACGTGTCTGGCGGCCGTCGATGCGGCGTCGGCGCGGGAGGTCGTCGCCGAGACGCTGAGGGCGCTGGCGAAGGGCGAGCCGCTGTGCAGCAGGGAGCACGGTCGGCAGACCGCCTGGGAGTACGGCGACCACCACTACCACTACGTCGTCCACCAGAACGACGCTGACCTCGCGCGCGGCACGGTCTGGGCCGCCGCCCTGACCGCCGGCCCGGCCGCGGTGCCCTGTCTCGACGCCCTGGCGCTGCGCACCGGCGGCGCCCGGCCGACCGGCGTGGCCGAGGACCTCAAGCTCGCGGGCGCCGCGATCAACGCACTGGCCGAGATCGACGACCCGGCCGCCCTGGAGTCCCTGTGGCGGCTCCGGTCCCGGATCAGGCACCGGGGTCTGCGCAAGCAGCTCGACACCGCGCTCACGGCGGCAGCCGCGCGGCAGGGCATCACCCCGGAGCAGCTCGTCGAGCGCAGCGTGCCCGACCACGGTCTGGCGGCGGACGGCTCACTGGAACGCGAGGTGGGCGGCCACCGGGTCCGGGTGGAGATCGAGGACGCCACGACCGTACGGATCGGCTTCACCGCCCCCGACGGGCGGACGTCCCGCACGGCGCCCGCCGCGCTGAAGGACGGGTTCCCCGAAGAGCTCAAGGAGCTGAAAGGCCTGGTCAGGGAGGTGCGCGGCACGCTGGCGGGGGAGCGGGGCCGGCTCGAAGCGCTGATGTCGGCGGCGCGGGAATGGCCGTACGACGCATGGTGTCGCCACTACCGCGACCACCCGGTCACCGGTGTGCTGGTGCGGGGTCTGATCTGGGAGTTCCAGGGCGCTGACGGGGAGTGGCACGCCGTGGCACCGGCCGCCCGCCCGGACGGGCGGCCTGAGCGGGTGCGGCTGTGGCATCCCGTCCGGGCGTCGGTGGACGAGATCGGGGCGTGGCGGGAGCGGATCATCGGCGAGCGGCTGAGGCAGCCGTTCAAGCAGGCCTTCCGGGAGCTCTATCTGCTCACTCCGGCCGAGGAGGAGACCGGCGTCTACTCCAACCGGTTCGCCGCCCACATCGTCCACTACCGGCAGCTCTACGCGCTGTTCAAGGAGCGCGGCTGGCAGAGCAACTTCCTGGGCCACTACGACGGCGGGCGGTACGGGGAGGCCCGGGCGGAGTTCGCCGACGGCCGGTGGCGGGTCTGCTTCCACCATGAACCCGCGGACGACGGGGGCCAGGACATCGAGCGCGCCGCCACCGACCAGGTGCGCTTCGAACGAAGAGACGGCCGGCGCTGGCGCGAGACTCCGCTGGCCGACGTGGAGCCGCTGGTGTTCAGCGAGGCGATGCGCGACATCGATCTGTTCGTGGGCGTCACCTCGATCGCGGCGGACCCCGAGTGGAGCGACCGGGGCGAGAGCCGGCACGCCGCCTACTGGCGCAGCGCCGGCTTCGGCGACCTGACGGCGAGCGCCGAGGTCCGCCGCGAGGCACTGGAACGGATCCTGCCGCGCCTGAAGATCGCCGACCGGTGCTCGATCGCCGGCCGCTGGCTGACCGTGCGCGGCGATCTGCGGACGTACCGGATCCACCTCGGCTCGGCGAACATCCTGATGGAGCCGGACGACGCCTATCTGTGCATCGTCCCGGCGCGCCGCGGGGCCGAGGGCAAGGTGTTCCTGCCGTTCGAGGACGACCGGCTGTCGCTGATCCTGAGCAAGGCCCAGCTTCTCGCCGCCGACACGAAGATCAGCGACGAGACGATCCTGCGGCAGATCAGGAGGGGCGGCTGAGGACCGCTACGCGCGGGCCTTGCGACGCCGTACCACCAGCACGGCACCGGTTCCGACGGCGACGGCCGCGGCCGCCGCGCCCGCGAGGGGCAGCGTCGAGGAGGAGCCGGTGCTGGCCAGGTCGCCGTCGAGGGTGGAGGAGCCGCCCGTGGTGGAACCGCCGGTGGACGACGTGGAGCCGCCACCGTCGGTGGGGTCAGCGCTCGGGGTGGCCGTGGAGCCTCCGCCGCCCGTGGACCCGCCCCCGTTCGCGGTGCCGCCCCCGCCCGTCGAACCGCCGCCGCTGCCGGCGACGTCGAGGAGGATGGCGGCGGTGTCGTTCGCCGTGTTCTCGTCGAACGGCCTGGGCTCACCGGCCAGCTTCACCGAGCCCTCGGCTCCGGCCACCGTCTTGTCGATCCGCAGCTTGAAGGTGTAGGTCTCACCGTCGCCCGGGTCGACCCAGGCCTGGCTGGTGCCGCACTCGTAGGTACGGGCCGCGATCTTGTCGCAGAATCCGTGGGCCTTGGTCACAGTCGTCCCGGCGGGCGTCTTGACGACGACCTTGGTCGCCCCGGTGCCGGACTCCCGACGCACCCACGCGGGTCCGGCGTTGGTGAACTTCACCTCGAAGGACAGGGTTTCGCCGACCTTGCCCTTCAACTTCGCACCGGACACCTGGAAGTCGGCCGTGTTGACCGCGTTCACCGGCACATCGGCGGCGTCCCAGCCCTCGTGCTCGCCGGAACCCGGGGCGGCCGGGGTGGCATCGGGCTGCTCGACGAGTTTCACGGCGGGCCCGGTCCCGGGCACCGGCCCCTCGTCGACGCCCTCCGTGGGGGCGGGGTCGTCCGCGGAGACGACGGCGCGCAGTTCATCGGTGTAGGCCTTGCCGAGGGCCTTGAACTGCATTGACTTCTCGGGCGCGTAGACGACCCCGGGTTCCACGGTCTGGTCGAACTCGCAGACCGCGTACGAGTGGCTGGGCGCCTCGTCGAAGGAACCGACCTCGTAGCGGGCGCAGTTGGCGGGCAGCTCGGTGTGGCTCAGCCCCTGGGTGAGGGAGTACGACAGCCAGACCTTGCCGAGCGCCTCGGTGCCCGTGTTGGTGAAGGAGACCGGTACGTCGAAGGCACTGCCCGGCTTCAGCCCGGTCACGGGCGCTATCTCTCCCAGTACCAGTTCGGGCGTCGAGTCGTCGGCGACGGCGGGCGTGGCGCCCAGTGCCAGCAGGGCGACGGCGCCGAGCGCACCGGTGGTCCGGCGGAGCGTACGAGAGCCGGGAACGGCCTGGAACATGCGGGTCCCTTTGTGTGAATCGGCGGTGGCGGTCGGTCGAACCGCGGGGAACGCGAGTTCCCCGGAGTGAGACGTCAGCGCTCGCCGAATGGTTGTACTCCTCAGGGATCCGTGAGGTCTCAGTGAGCTCGGCGCACCCGACCTGGGGACCGGCCGGTCAGACCGCGCAGCCCAGGTGTGCCAGCGCCTGCTTCAGCAGCACCCCGTGCCCGCCGGGCATCTCGCTCTGCACCGCCTCCGACACGGCGTCCTGAGGGCTGAACCAGACCAGGTCGAGGGCGTCCTGGCGGGGGCGGCAGTCACCGGTCACCGGGACGACGTAGGCCAGCGACACCGCGTGCTGACGGGGGTCGTGGTACGGCGTGATGCCCTGCGTCGGGAAGTACTCGGCCACCGTGAAGGGCTGCGGGGCCGCCGGGATGCGGGGCAGCGCCACCGGGCCGAGGTCCTTCTCCAGGTTCCGCATGAGGGCGTCGCGGACGCGCTCGTGGTGCAGAACACGGCCGGAGACCAGCGTCCGGCTGACCGTCCCGCCGGAACCGATGCGCAGCAGCAGGCCGACGCTGGTGACTTCGCCGCTGTCGTCGACGCGCACGGGCACGGCCTCGACGTACAGGATCGGCATACGGGCGCGCGCCTGCTCGAGGTCGTCCGTAGTCAGCCAGCCGGGCGTGGTTTCGGTCATGTCAGACATTGCTTGATCATACTTTCAGGAGGAGCCGGAAAGGCGGTAGACCTGATGGGCATTGTGTGCTCCCGCCCACTCTGCGAGCCGCAGCGCGTCGGACAGGCTCAGCTCGTCGTCGTCCACCCGGTCCTGGAGCAGCTCGCCCAGGCCCTTGCGGAAGGACAGCGCGCCGAGCGCGTAGAACTCGGACAGACCGTACGCGTCGGAGCTGTACAGCAGTTTGCGGAACGGTGTGATCTCCAGCGCCTCCTCCAGTACCGCCCGTGCCCGTGCCGGACCGACGTGGTGCAAGGTCAGGCCCACATCGAGGTACACCTGCTCGAAGACCGCCGCCAGATAGCCGGCCTGCCGCTGATACGGCCAGCAGTGCAGCAGCAGTACCGGGATCGTACCGGCGGTCAGATGCAGCCAGTCCGTGAGGTGGGTGGGATCCGCCCGGTGCAGCCGGATGTCGTTGTCGCCGAACCCCGTGTGCAGCTGGAGCGGGAGGCCCAGGTCGACCGCCGTCCAGAGCAGGTTCCGGACGAGGACCGGGTCCTCCAGTCGGCCGCCCACCGCGAGCCGGTGCCGCGCTGCCCGCTCGACCTCCGCCGCTGACGGACGCGCCGGATCCAGGTCGAAGCCCGTCCGGTAGGCCGCCACGGACTTCACCGCCACCACGCCCGGCCGCCCCACCGCCTGCCGCGCGGCCGAGTGGAAGGCCCGCGCGTAGGCGTCGGGCTCCACGCCCCCGGCGGCCATCGCCTCCTCGACGCTCTCCAGCCGGACGACCTCGTACACGTCGTCCGCGGCGAGCTCGGCCGGGGCGATTCCGGTGTCCACGCAGTACGTGCCGGTGCCCGCGGCGGCCAGGAAGCGGCGGTTCACCTCCCGCCAGCCCAGCTCCGTCCGCCGCGCCAGGTACTCCCGCGGTGGGGCGTGCCGGTCCAGGTCGAGCAACGGTGCGCAGTGGCGGCGTACGGCCACGCCCACCGGGGTGTCGAAGGGCGAGCCGCCCGGCCGGCGGTCGCCCTCGGTCAGCAGCGACTCGAAGCCGGGCCGGTCCAGGTCGGCGGTCACGACACCGTGGCAGTGGTGGTCGACCAGGCTCAGGGCGGCGAGCGCCTCGTGGACCGCGCCCATGTCAGTACTTCCAGCGGTACGCCGCAGCGACCTGCTCGTCGTCCAGCCCGGCCACGGCCGCGATCTCGCCTTCCCGTACGGCGATCACGGCGTCGGCGAGGACCGTGCCCAGGGCTCCGCGCAGCGTCTTGTCCCCGCGGAACTCCACCACCGCCTCCGCCAGCGACGCGGGCAGCCGGCGCACGCCGCGGGCCGTCGCGGCGCCGGCTTCGAGGCGGGCCGGGTCGCCGGTGATCTCCTCGGGGAGCGGCGTGGACGACGTGATGCCGTCCAGGCCCGCGGCGATCACACTGCCCAGCGCCAGATACGGGTTGGCGGCCAGGTCGACCGGCTTGACCTCCAGGTTGGCCGCCTGGTCGCGCAGGCCGAGGGTGCCGGTGACGACGCGCAGCGCCGCCTCGCGGGTCTCGCGGCCCCAGGCGGTGAACACCCCTGCCCACTGGGAGGGTTTGAGGCGCAGATAGCTGGCCGGGCTGGGTGCGGTGACGGCCGTGAGGGCCGGGAGGTGGGCCAGTACCCCGGCCGCGAAGGACTCCGCCTGTGCCGTCATGCCGTAGCGGCCGTCGCCGCCCGCGTGGAGGTTCGTGCCGTCGCGCCAGGCGGAGAGATGGAGATGGCCGCCGTTGCCGACGCCCTGGGCGAGGACCGCCGGGGCGAACGAGACCACGAACCCGTGGCGCGCGGCCACCGCGCGGATCGTCTGCCGCACCAGTACGCTCCGGTCCGCCGCCGCCACCGGGTCCAGGGCGCCGACCGAGACCTCGAACTGCCCGGCCGCGTACTCGGGATGGAGCTGCTCGACGTCGACGCCCTGTGCAGCGAACGCGGCCAGCAGATCGGCCGTGTAGTCGCTGACCTCGACCTGGCGGATCGCGCCGTAGGCCGGACCCGACAGGGCGGGGACGAAGTCCCCCTCGGCCGACGGGCCTTGGCCGATCGCCCACTCGACCTCGACGGCCGCCTTGAAGGTGATCCCGTGCCGCCGCTCCGCGTCCGCGACGAGCCGGCGCAGGAAGGTGCGGGTGCAGCCCGGGTGCCGCTCGCCCTCCTGGGTGATGCGGTCGACCGGCGCCCAGGCCCAGCCGGGCTGCCCGGCCAGGACCACGAGCCGGTCGAGGTCGGGGTAGAGGCGCAGATCGCCGTCCGGGGAGCCGAGGACGTCGGTGCTGACGATGGAGTCGTTCGCCAGGAAGGTGTCGAAGACCGGTGACATACCGACGCCCCAGGCCGCGGCCGAGGCCAGCCTGGCCGTCGGGACCGTCTTGACCCGGCCGACGCCCGCGGTGTCGACGTAGGACAGCACGACGCCGTGCACGCCCCGCTCGGCCAGTTCGTCGCTCAGGGCGGTGGCCCGGTCGACGTCACCGGGACGCCCGCCCGGCACGGGGTCGGCGGGGTCGGAAAGGGGTGTCATACGTCCTCCACGACGGGCTGGGCCAGCGTGTCAGGGTTTCACGGCCACCGCGCCGAACTGCGGTACCACGCCCGGGGAGTCGGACTCGGCGCGCCACTGCGAGCACGACACCAGACCCGGCTCCAGGAAGTCCAGTCCGTCGAAGAACGCGGCGATGTCGGTGCCGCTGCGGGCGGTGATCGGCGGGGTGGCGTTCTCGTTCCAGAACTTCATGGCCGGGATCTGGCCCGCGCCGCCGAGGGCGTCGTCGAAGGTGGGGTGGGTGAGCACCAGACAGCTGCCGGAGGGAACGTCGGCCAGCACCCGGCGGACGATGTCCCGCGCCTTGTCGTAGTCGAGCACGAAGTTGAGGATGCCCAGCATCAGCACCGCGACGGGCTCGGTGAAGTCCAGGGTGTGCGCGGCGCGTTCGAGGATCGCCTCCGGCTCGTGGACGTCGGCGTCGATGTAGGCGGTGACGCCCTCGCCGGTGCTGGTGAGCAGGGTGCGGGCGTGGGCGAGGACGACGGGGTCGTTGTCGACGTAGACGATCCGCGCGTCCGGGGCGATGCGCTGGGCGATCTCGTGGGTGTTGTCCACCGTCGGCAGGCCGGTGCCGAGGTCCAGGAACTGGCGCAGCCCACGCTCGGCGGCCAGGTGGCGCACGGCCCGGCCGAGGAAGTCGCGGTCGGCGCGGGCGATGGACCGGATGACCGGGAACATCCCGGCGACCTGCTCGCCGACCCGCTGGTCGACCTCGTAGTTGTCCGTGCCGCCGATCCAGTAGTTCCACACGCGCGCGTTGTGCGCGACACCGGTGTTCAGCCTCGACGGCAGGTCCGGGGTGTCACTCACGTCTCGTCCTCTCCTCGCTCCGACGACCGCGGCGCCGCAGCCCGTCGTCGCCATTGTGCCGCCGGATGATCAAGCTGTCCCGGAATCGGCTCAAGTGAGCGGTGCGGAAGAGGGGTTGTCCTAGCTCAGCACGTCGTCGAGGCGCTTGGTGCCCGCGCTCACCGCGTCCTTGACGCTGTCGTGCTCGATGCCGTCCAGACCACCGCCCGTCACCGTGATCGCGTCCGTGCCGACGCGTACGGCGGCGACGTCCAGGGTGAGGGTGGCCGGGTTGCCGCCGGACGTGCCCTGGACCGTCACTCGCAGCCCCTCTCGTGCGTCGCCCTCATCGGGCAGCGAGGTCTCGATGACCTGCACCGTGCGCCTGTCGCCCGCGGAGTCGATCGCGATGAACTGGTCGCACTTGGTCGGCAGGGACTTCAGCCAGGCCAGGGAGGCGTCGAGGCCCGGTTGCCGGTAGGCGCCCACCTGGTAGAGCAGCCGGGAGTCCTCCTCCTCGAAGCCGGTGAGCGCGGAGGCGCCGGACGGCTTGCCGAGCAACTCGTCGCTGTAGAGGCCGTCGAGGAGCTTCTGGCAGTCGGCGGCGTCCGCCTTGGCGGTGAGGAAGTCGGCCACGTCGACCTTGCCGATGAGCAGGCTGTCGCGCCAGGTCGCGGCGTCCTCGACCCGCGTCCAGTCGTCCTCGAGGTCGGTCTCGGTGATGAGGGCCCGGCGGGCCCCGGCCTCGGTGAGGCGGGCCGGGGCGGAGGCGGTCGGGGAGTCGGCGGCCAGGGGGGTGGCGCCGATGGCCGAGGCGCCGGCGTCCTTGTCGTCGTCCGAGCAGGCCGCGCAGGTCAGCAGCACGGTCGCTGCCAGGGCCGGGGCGAGGAAGCGGGCGGGTCGGGACGGACGACGGGTCATCGCGGATGCCTCCTGGGGCGTGGGGGTGCTCTCAGCGCATCACCGGGCCGCGCGGCTCACCAGCTCAGTCGGACCGTTCGGGTGAGCGGTGGGGGAGATGGAGGCGGTGCTTGTGGCGGGTGCGGGGTTCCGGCTCCGCGTGCCGGGCGTGTTCCGCGTGCCCGGCCTCCAGGATGTTCACCCTGCGGCCGCCGCACTCGGGGCAGACCGCGTCGGCGAGGGGCGACCTGATGGCCCTGCCCGCCTCGTCGACGTACTCCTGTGTGGTCAGACCCGAGGTGTCCAGCGGGTCGGTGAAGAACATGACCCGGAAGGAGGCCTCCCAGGTGTGGCCGCAGTCTCCGCAGGTGAACGCGAAGGTCTCCGGCACCGATCGGGGCTCCGGCGTCATGGGTCCTCCGTCGTCGCGTGGGGGGCGTCGGCCCCAGCAGATGACGGCGTGCGGCGCACGGCAACTCGAACGAGCCGCCCGGCATGCCCGCCCGCACACCGCCGCCGACACTGACTCCAAGCGCCCGCACCCGAAGGAGTCGCCATGCTGCCCGGATTCCTGACCAGGGCCGTCGAGTTGCTGCTGGCCCGGGAGGGGCGCTCGCTCCATCTGAAGGCGGCGGGCGGTGCCACGGCCGTTCTCGCGGTGGTGATGCTGCTCGGTTCGTGGGCGGCGGTGGCCGCCGAGGAGGGGGCGCGGGGCGCCAATCTGACGTCGTACCCGAAGGCGCTGTGGTGGTCGATCGAGACGGCGACGACCGTCGGATACGGCGACTTCTTCCCGGTGACGCCGTGGGGCCGGGTCGTGGGCACGGTGGTGATGGTCGTCGGCATCACCACGTACGGCATGGTGACCGCGGCCCTGGCCACCTGGTTCGTCGCCCGGGAACAGAAGCGCAGCCACCGGCTGGGGCACGAGACGGTCCAGGCGCTGCACGAACGGTTCGACCGGCTGGAGCAGTTGGTGGCCGGGAAGGGCGACCGACACTGATCGCTACCGGTCAGTACCCCGGCACTTGACGCCCGTCACCCCTCGGGTAGGGTCCCGTGCGGCCTGTCATGGCCGGGCGCCGAAGGGGGGCGACAGCACGATGGAATTCCATGTGGTCGACGAGGAGGAGTCCACGTCGGACGGGGCACGGCTGGAGGACCTGGCCCCCGAACCCCTGCTGACGCGGGACTACGAGACGCGCCCCGCGCTCGTCTACGAGCGGCTGCGTGAGCGCCACGGTCCCGTCGCACCGGTCGACCTGCTGGGCGTGCCCGCCTGGCTCGTGCTCGGCTACCGCGAGTCGCTCCAGGTGCTCCAGGACGACGCCGGCTGGCCGAAGGGCCTGGAGAACTGGCGGGCCCGCACCGAGGGCCGGGTGCCCGCCGACTGGCCGCTCGGCCCCTCCCTCGAGGTCAACCACGTGCTGATCCAGGGCGGTCCCGGCTACCCCCGGCTCCGCGGCGCCTGGGACACCGCCCTGCGGCCCTTCCAGGACCCGCGCCACCCGCAGGCCAAGCGGCTCAAGGCCGCCGTCACGGGCTACGCCGACGAGCTGATCGGCCTGCTCGCGCAGGGCGGCTGTACGGGCCACGCCGACCTGTCGGCGCAGTTCTCCCGCCCGTTGCCGCTGATGGCGGCGAGCCACCTCCTCGGCTTCCCCGGCTCGCAGGGCGACGACGCCCTGATGGACATGTGGCGGGTGCTGGACGCCGGCCCGGACGCCGAACCCGCCCTGGCGCGACTGCTGGTGACGCTCTCGGAGCTGGCCGCCGCGAAGCGGGAGAAGCCCGGCGACGACTTCCCCTCCCATCTGCTCGCCGCCCACCCGGACCTCACGGTCGACGAACTGGCCCGCGAACTGTTCATGTTGCTCGGCATGACCTCCGATCACGTCGGCATCCTCATCTCCAACACCGTCGTCGAGGTGATCTCCGGCGAGGGCGACGGCGGGGTGCGCCAGACGCTGTCCGCCGGCATGGTCCGGGAGACCATGAACCGGGTGGTCATGCGCAAGCCGCCGCTGGTCAACTTCGTGCCGAGGTTCGCGGCCGCGGACACCCCGCTCGGCGACTACACCATCCGCGCCGGCGACCCCGTGTGGGTCTCCTCCGCCGCCGCGCACGCCGACCCCCTGTTCGCCGGGCAGATGACACCGGGCTCCTCCAGCATCAGCAGCCGGGCACATCTGGCGTGGGGCGCGGGGCCCCGTCAGTGCCCGGCCCGGGAGCTGGCGTCGACGATCGCGGCGGCCGGAGTGGGCCGCATCGTCGAACGGTTCGGTCATCTGGAGCTCGCCCTGCCGGCGGACCAACTGCCGTGGCGTTCCTCGCCGTTCATGCGGGGACTGCGATCCCTGCCGGTGCGCTACGAGCTGTCCGGCACGTTCGTGCCGCCGCCCGTACCGGCCGAGGCGCCCGCAGACGGCGCAGCGGAGGGACAGGACCCGGCGGTGAAGCGGCGGTCGTCGCTGTGGCGGTATCTGACGGGGCTGATCCGGTCGGGAGACTAGGCGCCGGGCGTGACCTGTCCGTGCTGCCAGGCCCACGCGGCGATCTCCACGCGGTTCCGTGCCCGCAGTTTCAGCTGCACGCTGGACAGGTGCGTCTTGACCGTGGACAGCGAGACGTACAGCTCGGCGGCGATCTCGGCGTTGGTGCGGCCGAGGGCGACCAGCCGGACCACGTCGAGTTCGCGGTCCGTCAGTGGCTCGGTCACGGGTGCGGGGCGGGTGGCGGCGGCCGGCTGCGGGGCGTCCGTCACATGCTTCAGCAGGCGGACGGTGACCGAGGGGGAGACCAGCGAGTCGCCGGCCGCCGCGGCCCGGACCGCCTCGGCCAGGAGCGCGGGACCGGCGTCCTTGAGGAGGAAGCCGCAGGCGCCGCCGCGCAGCGCGCCGTACACGTACTCGTCGAGGTCGAAGGTGGTGACCACGACCACCCGCAGCGGGTCGGCGACATCCGGCCCGGCCAGCAGCCGGGTGGCCGCCAGTCCGTCCAGCTTCGGCATCCGGATGTCCAGCAGACACACGTCCGGACGCAGTTCACGGGCCAGTGCCACCGCCTCCTCGCCGTCGGCGGCCTCGGCGACGACGGTCATGTCGGGCTGCGCGTTCAGGAAGAAGCGGAAGCCGGTGCGGACCATGTCCTGGTCGTCGGCGAGGAGCACCCGGATGGGGCTGCCGGGGGCGCCGGCCGGGCTGGGGGCGGTCATGGCTCGATCATGCCTCACGGACGCGGGTGGCCGGACGGCCCGCCGCTGTCGTGGCGGCGGGCCGTGCGCGGAGGGTCGGTTCAGTCCGCGGTCTGTGCCGGATCGGCCGTCACCCGCCGCAGCAGCGGCCGGCTGGCGCTGATCGCGGCGAACATCGCCAGCGCGCCCAGCACCGCGCAGACGGCCAGTTGCAGGAGGCCGGTGGCGCTGACCGTGGTGCCGAACGCCTGGTTGAGCTTGCCGGCGCCGTACATGCCCATCGCGGTGGTGCCGCCCGCCAGGACCACCAGCGGGACGACCGTCTCGCGGACCCGGGCCCGGTCCAGCACCTTGAGAGGGGTGCCGGCCAGCCGGAGCAGGCCGTACACGCGGCGCCGGTCGAGGACGTTCGCGGCGGCGGTCAGACCCGCCGAGGCGCTCGCCACGACGAAGCTCAGGGCCAGGGTCGCGATGCTGACCTGGGCGATCCGTCCGGTGGCGACGCTGTCGCCCGCGCCGGCGTAGTCGCCGGAGTAGGGCGGTGTGCCCGGGGCGAGCGGGACGAGCGCGGTGACGGCGGTGTCGACACCTTCCGTGCCGCCGGAGACCTGGGCGATGACACCCGGTGCGCCGCCCAGCACGGTGTCGAAGTCGTCCTCCCGCCCGACGGCGACGGTCGCGGTGACACCGGCCCGGCGTAGGAGCGTACGAGCCTCGGCGGCGGCCTGTTGGGCGGTGCCGGCGTCGGTGGTGACCACGGCGACCTGGTCCCGGTACTGCCCGGTGTCCCCGCCCAGCATGCTGATGGAGAAGAACCCGGCCGCGAACCCGGCCAGCACCAGGCCGCTGACGGTACGCCAGGCACCCCGCGGGTCGTCGCTGAGCCGGCGCGCGGCCAGCAAGGTCGCCGGTCGGCGGGCGAAGCGGCCGAGCACCCGGCCGAGCCGGTCCACGACCCACGGGCCGAACAGCCAGAACGCGCCGTAGAACAGCAGCAGAAGGGTCAGGAGCTGCCGCTTGTTCAGCTGGCCGGCACCGCCGGAGGTCGCCCAGATGTAACCGAGGGCGCCCACGAACAGCACCAGACGGATCATCCGGGTGCGCCGCGGATTCGCCTGCTGGGCCACGCCGAGCGGTGAGGTCGCCACCTGGCGCAGCATCGACACCGCGCTGACGGTGAGCAGGGCGGTGACGCCCAGCACGACGGCCGCGAACCAGCCGGTCCCGACCCAGAGTTGGCTCGTGTACCAACCGCCGATGCCGTACGGGATCCGCGCGAGGGCGGGCAGCAGGGCCGCGTAGGCGAGCGCACCGGTGAGGGCGCCGGCGAGGCCCACGGCCGCCGCCTCCAGGGCGGTCATCGCGATGATCTGGCGCGGCGTCGCCCCGGCCAACCGCAGGGCGGCGAGCCGCTGTTCGCGTCGGGCCGCGCCGAGCCGCCCGGCCGCGGAGGCCAGCACGACCACGGGCATGCCCAGGAGCACGACGCCGAGCATGGCCGCCGTCTGGTCGGAGTCGGTGAACAGGCTCCGCCGGGTGCCGGAGAACCCGGAGATCTCGGCGCGCGCGGCCTGTCCGATGTCGAACCAGGTGGCGCCGCCCTCGGCGGCCGGGGACACCGCGGCGGCGTCCGGCGCCCGTCCCACCACGGCGACCAGCTCGTCCGGCGAGGCGAGACCGGCGGAGCCGATCGTGCCGTAGGCCGCCGGCTTCGGAAAACGGTCGGCGAGCCGGCCCGCCGGAAGCTTGTGCAGCAGGGCGGCCAGGGCGGGGGAGACATACACCTCGCCCTGCTTCGGGAAGCTGGGGAGACCGGGCGGTGCGGGGGTCCGGGCGCGGCCGGGCAGCTGGGCCAGCGACACGACCGTGACGGGCTCGTGGCGGACATACGTCGTGGCCAGCGCCTGGACGGCCGTGCCGTGTGTGACGGCGTCGGGCGTGCGCCAGGCCGTGCGGTCGGCGCGGACGGCGGAACCGGTCGTGGCGGCGATCATCACCAGCATGACGAACACGCCGACGGCGGCGGCACCGGCCGCGAGCAGCCGGCTCTGGAGGCCGCGGCGGCCGGAGGACCGGGCCAGATGCCAGGTCAGGGGCAGGACGGGGGAGCGCATCACATCTCCGAGAGGCTCAGGCGACCGTGAACTGGCTGTGGCTGCTGATCCGGCCGTCGCGGACCTGCAGCACGCGGTCGCAGTGGGCGGCGACGTCGGCGTCGTGGGTGACCATGACGAGGGCGGCGCCCTGCTCGCGGGTGACGGAGGTGAGCAGACGGATCACCTCGGTGCTGGTCGTCTGGTCGAGGGCGCCCGTCGGCTCGTCGGCGAAGACCACGTCCGGTTCGACGGCCAGGGCCCGGGCGATGGCGACGCGCTGGGCCTGTCCGCCGGACAGCTGGCCGGGCCTGCGGTGCTCCAGGCCGTCGAGGCCGAGCGGGGCGAACCAGCGGCGGGCGCGTTCCACGGCCTGCCTGCGGGGGGTGCCCTCCAGCATCAGCGGCAGGGCGACGTTCTCGTCGGCGGGCAGTTCCGGCAGCAGCTGGCCGAACTGGAAGACGAACCCGAACCGCTTGCGGCGCAGGGCGCTGAGCCGGTTCTCGCCCAGCGTGTCGATGCGGTCGCCGCGCAGCAGGACCTGCCCGCCGTCGGGGCGGACGATCCCGGCGAGGGTGTGCAGCAGGGTGGACTTGCCGGAGCCCGACGGGCCCATGATGGCGAGGGAGTCCCGCTCGCCGACCTCCACGTCGACGCCCGCGAGGGCGGTGGTGGAGCCGTACTTCTTCACGAGGCCGCGACCGGCCATAACAGTGCTCATGAGGTGGGGTGGCCTTCTGTCAGCGCTCGAACTTCCAGGTGACGGACGTATGCGTGGCCTTGACCACGGAGACCGGGATCGTGACGGCCTTGCCGCCCGTGGTCCTGCCGGTGCAGGTGACGGTGGCCCCCGCCACGGCCTTCAGACCGGTCGGGCAGGTGACGCCGGTGACCTTCTCGCCGACCCAGGGCAGCGGGTGGTACTTGCTCTGGGTGCGGCCCGCGACGACCGTGCCCGACAGGGCCCTGTGCCCGTCGACGGTCACCGTGCTGATGTCGTCGAGCCCGGTGGTCGACTCCGTCCCGGAGAGCAGGTACGTGCCGAGGCCGCCGACGGCGACGACCGCGGCCGCGCCTCCGACGGCACCGACGAGGAACTTGCTGCGCTGCATCGTGAACTCCTGCGGGTGGAAGGGCGGAGGGGAGGAGAGGGGCGGTTCGGAGGGGGCCGGAGTGGCGGCTCCGGGTGGCTCTGAAGTGGCTCCAGCCTCGCCCGCGGGCCCGGGTGTGCGCCTCGGCCATACGGCCATGACCGCGGCGGGCAGGGTCGGCCGAACGGCCGAGCTCACCGCCCGGCGCCCGCGCCCGCGGGTCACCGGCATGCCATCGGTATCCGGCCGGGGCGCCGAGGCCGGGGGCTTCGTCCGGAGCCCGGCGTTTCCCGCCGAGGCGCCCGTGCCCACGGACCCCGTCGGAGTGGGGGCGCTGGTGTCCCGGGTCCGGGTGCTGGTGCTGGTGCTGGGGGCCACGCCGGTCCTCGCCCGCTCTCGCGGTACCCGACAGGCCGGGCCGCTCCGCTCGCGCCGAGCACCGCGGCGCCACGTCGTGCCCGTCGTCCGGTCCCGCCCAGCCGTCCGGTGCGAGCTGTCGTGCCGCGCCTGCCTGCGATGCTGGCCGTGCGGCGGGTCCCGGCTGTTCAATGGGGCTGCACATTCCCGCGAGGGAGAGGAGTCGCCGGTGTCACCTGTCGCCGTGCCGCCCGTGGGTGCGCGCATTCGGCGGGCGCGCCTGGAGAGCGGGCTCAGTCTGCGGGCCCTCGCGCGGGACGTCGGGGTCTCCGCGAGCCTGGTGTCGCAGATCGAGACCGGCAAGAGCCAGCCGTCGGTGAGCACGCTGTACGCGATCACGACGGCACTCGGCATCTCCGTCGAGTCGCTCTTCGAGGCGCGGGAGCCCGCCGCGGCGACGGTCGCGGGCGCCGCGCTGCACGCCATGGCCGCCTTCGCCGCCGACCCCGGCCGACGTATAGGTCCCCTGGTCACCCCGGGTGAGCGGGAGGTCCTGGAGCTGGACTCGGGCGTCGTGTGGGAGCGGCTCGGACACGTCCCCGGCACGGACGCCGACTTTCTGCTGGTGACCTACCGGCCCGGTGGCTCCTCCGCCACCTCGGGCGGTCTGATGCGGCACGCGGGCACCGAGTACGGCTATCTCACCTCCGGTGAACTCGTCCTCACCCTCGGTTTCGAGGACCGCGTCCTGCGCCCCGGCGACGCCGTCTGCTTCGAGTCGACGACCCCGCACCGCTACCGCAACGACGGCGCCGAACCGGCCGTGGGGGTCTGGTTCGTCGCCGGCCGGAGTGTTCAGTAGCACTTGACACTTCCGGGGCGCGGTCGTTGACTCGAAGGTGGGGGTGGTCGCCATGGCGATCCGCACTTTCGGACCCAACGCCGTCGACTGGGAAGAGCGCGTCGACCTGGACCGGCTCCGCGGGCAACGGCTGGCCCGGCTGCACGAGACCCTGAACCGCTCCTCCCTCGGCGCGGTGCTCAGCTTCGACTTCGCCAACATCCGCTACATGACCGCCACGCACATCGGCACCTGGGCGATGGACAAGCTGATCCGCTTCGCCCTGCTGACGCGCGGTGGCGAACCGGTCGTCTGGGACTTCGGCTCCGCCGCCCGCCACCACCAGCTCCACAACCCCTGGCTGGACTACAGCGACGGCAAGGGCGGCCCGCCCACCGGCGCCCGCGCCGGCATCTCCACCCTCCGCGGCGCCTTCCACCCGGACGCCGGGATCGCCGAGGACGTCGCCGCGAAGATCGCCGCCGAGCTGCGCGAACACGGCCTGGCGGACGAGCCGTTGGGCATCGACGTCGCCGAGATGCCGGTCCTCGCCGCCCTGCGTGCCGAGGGCATCGACGTTGTCGACGGCCAGCAGGTCTTCCTGGAGGCCCGCCGCATCAAGACCCGCGACGAGATCTCCCTGCTGGCCCAGGCCTGCGCGATGGTGGACGCCGCCTACGAGGAGCTGTACGGCTATCTGCGGCCCGGTGTACGCGAGAACGAGTGCGTGGGGCTGGTCAGCAAGGTCCTGTACGACCTCGGCAGCGAGTACGTCGAGGGTGTCAACGCCATCTCCGGGGAACGCTGTTCACCCCACCCGCACGTCTACAGCGACCGTCTGATCCGCCCCGGCGACCCGGCCTTCTTCGACATCCTGCACAGCCACCTGGGCTACCGCACCTGCTACTACCGCACCTTCGCCGTGGGCAGCGCGTCCGGCGCCCAGCGTGACGCGTATGTCCGCTGCCGGGAGTACATGGACGAGGCGATCGCGCTCGTCCGTCCCGGCGCCACCACCGCCGACATCGTCCGGGTCTGGCCGCGCGCCGAGGAGTTCGGCTTCGCCGACGAGACCGCCGCCTTCGCGCTGCAGTACGGCCACGGGGTCGGGCTGTCCATCTGGGAGAAGCCCATCTTCAGCCGTTTGGTCTCCCTCGACCACCCCGAAGTCCTCGAAGAGGGCATGGTGTTCGCGCTGGAGACCTATTGGCCGGCGGCCGACGGCTGGTCCGCCGCCCGTATCGAGGAGGAGCTCGTCGTCACCGCCGACGGCTGCGAGGTCATCACCAAGTTCCCGGCCGAGGAACTGCTGGTGGCGGGCCGCAAGTACTGGACGGTCGGCGGCGAACTCAACACCCGGCGGGAGTCGCAGTCCCATCTCAACCGGGGTGACTCTCATGGTGGATAGCGCCGAACTCCTCGCCCTGTACGAGCAGATGGTCCTCATCCGCCGTACCGAGAAGGCCGCCCACGACCTGTTCCTCCAGGGACTCGTCAAGGGCACCACCCACCTCGCCGCCGGACACGAGGCGATCGCCGTCGGCGCGAGCGCCGCCCTGCGCGCCGACGACTACGTCTTCGCCACCTATCGCGGCCACCACCACGCCCTGGCCCGGGGCGCCACCCCCGAGGAGTGCCTCGCCGAACTCATGAGCCGCGCAACGGGGTTGTGCGGCGCCAAGGGCGGCTCCATGCATCTGACCAAGGCGGCCACGGGCATGCTCGGCTCCTACGCCATCGTCGGCGCGCACCTCCCGATGGCGGCCGGCGCGGCCTGGTCGGCGCGGCTGCGCGGCACCGACCAGGTCGCGGTGGCCTTCTTCGGCGACGGCGCGACCAACATCGGAGCCTTCCACGAGGCGCTCAACCTGGCCGCCGTGTGGAAGCTGCCCGTGCTGTTCGTCTGCGAGAACAACCTGTACATGGAGTACACGCCGATCGCCTCCGTCACCGCGGTCGCCCGGCCCGCCGCCGATCGGGCGCCCGCCTACGGCATCCCGGGCGAGACGGTCGACGGCAACGACGTCGTCGCGGTCCGGGACGCCGTCGCCGCCCTGGCGGGGCGGGCCCGGGCAGGAGACGGGCCCGCCCTGCTGGAGGCCGCCACCTACCGGCACTTCGGGCACAGCCGCTCCGACCCGGCGACCTACCGCCCGGCCGAGGAGGTCGAACGCTGGCTCAAGCACGACCCGTTGGACATCGCGCGGGGGCGGCTGACCGAGCTGGGGGTGTCCGAGGAGACGCTCACCGCGGCCGACGAGCGTGCCCTGGACGTCGTACGCAGGGCGGTCGAGGCGGCGAAGAGCGCGCCCGCGCCCGATCCGGAGCAGGCGCTGACCGATGTATGGGCCGACGGGAGTGCCGCATGGCGGACGTGATCACCTACCGGGAGGCGGTCGCCGAGGGCATCGCGCGGGAGATGCGCCGGGACGCGGCGGTCGTGTGCCTGGGAGAGGACATAGGAGAGGCCGGCGGGGTGTTCAAGACGACCGCAGGGCTGTTCAAGGAGTTCGGGCCGGAGCGGGTGTGGGACACGCCGATCTCCGAACAGGCCATCGTGGGCGCGGCGATGGGCGCGGCCATGACCGGGATGCGGCCCGTCGCGGAGATCATGTTCTCGGACTTTTTGGCCTGTTGTTGGGACTACCTCGCCAACGAGATACCCAAGGTGCGTTACATGACGGGCGGTCAGGTCACCGTGCCCCTCGTCGTTCGCACCGCCAACGGCGGCGGGCTCGGTTTCGGCGCCCAGCACTCGCAGGCCACCGAGAACTGGGCGCTCACCGTCCCCGGCCTGCAGATCGCGGCTCCGGCGACGCCCGCCGACGTGATCGGCATGATGGCGGCGGCGATCCGCAGCGACGACCCCGTGGTCTTCTTCGAGCACAAGGGGCTGCTGGCGTCGAAGGGTTCGCCCCCGCCGCCCGATCACGTGGTCGAGCTGGGGCGCGCCGCCGTCGTGCGCGAGGGTGCCGACGTGACCCTCGTCGCCCTCGCCGCGATGGTGCCGGTGGCGCTGCGGGCGGCCGCCCGGCTCGCCGAGGAGGGCATCGCGGCCGAGGTCGTCGATCTGCGCTGTCTGGTGCCGCTGGACATGAGTACCGTGCTCGCCTCGCTCGCCCGGACCTCGCGGCTCGTCACCGTCGAGGAGAACCCGTACCAGGGCGGCTGGGGCGCCACCGTCGTCTCGGTCGTCGCCGACGAGGGCTTCGGCCTGCTGGACGCGCCCGTGCGCAGGGTGGCGGGCGAGTGCGTCCCGTTGCCGTTCGCGGACGCGCTGGAGGAGCGGGTCATCCCCACCGTCGACAAGGTCGTGGCGACCGTCCGCGACCTCACCGCGTACTGAACACCCCGAAGGAGGAAGGGCGATGACCGTTCGGACACTCCTGCGCGCAGGTCACGTGATCTCGATGGACCCCGACATCGGGGACCTTCCCCGCGGGGACGTCCTCATCGAGGACGGAAGGGTCGCGGCCGTACGGCCCGAGATCAGCGCCGATGCCGAAGTCCTCGACATGAGCGGCCGGATCGTGATCCCCGGCTTCGTCGACACCCACCGCCACACCTGGGAGGCCTCGATCCGCGGGGTCGCGCCGGACGCCACGCTCGACGACTACTTCGTCGACATCCTCGACACCTTCGCGCCGCTCTACACCCCGGAGGACGTGTACGCGGCCAACCTGGCCGGCGCCCTGGAGTGCCTGAACGCCGGCATCACCACGCTCGTCGACTGGTCGCACATCAACAACACCCCCGAACACCCCGACGCCGCGATCCGGGCCCTCGCCGAGTCCGGCATCCGCGCCCAGTACGCCTACGGCAGCGCCAACACCTCCCTCGCCGACTACTGGTTCGAGAGCAAGATCGCGATCCCGGGCGACGACGTACGGCGGATCCGCGCCGAGCACTTCGCCTCCGACGACTCCCTGCTCACCATGGGCCTCGCCACCCGCGGCCCCGGCTTCTGTGTGAACGACGTCGTCACCGCGGAATGGGGTCTGGCCCGCGAACTGGACATCCCGCTCACCGTCCATGTCGGCATGGGACGGCTGGCCGGCCGCTTCGGCATGGTCAAGCAACTCCATGACCTGGGGCTCCTCGGTGCGGACACCACCTACATCCACTGCTGCTACCTCAGCGAGGAGGAGTGGCGGATGGTCGCCGACAGCGGCGGTACGGTGTCCGTCGCCCCGCAGGTCGAGACGCAGATGGGGCACGGCTGGCCGCCGGTGATGAAGGCGATCGAGTACGGACTGCGGCCCTCCTTGAGCATCGACGTCGTCACCACCGTCCCCGGCGACATGTTCACCCAGATCCGCGCGGCCTTCGGCGCCGAGCGCGCCCGCGTCAACGCCGAGTCCTGGCAGGCCGATGTCCCGGTGCCCGACACGATGCTGACGGCCCGTCGGATGCTGGAGATCGCCACGCTCAACGGTGCGCATGTCGCCGGACTGGAGGACCGCACCGGTTCGCTGACGCCCGGCAAGCGGGCCGACGTCGTCGCGATCGACGCCACCGCGCTGAACGTGGCGCCGGTGCACGACGCGGCGGCCGCGGTGACGCTGTCCGCCGATGTCTCCAACGTGGACACCGTGCTCGTCGACGGCGTGATCCGCAAGCGGGACGGGAAGCTGACCGGCGACGTGGCCCGCGCCCGGCGGCTCGTCGAGGAGTCCCGTGACCGGCTCCTGGCCGCGAAGGCCGCCCGGTGACCGCTCACCTGGTGCGCCGCGCCACCGACGTACCGCCACTGGAGTACGACGAACACGACTACCGGCGGCGGGAGTTGGTCGGCGAGGAAGACGGCAGCGTCCATACCGGCTTCGGCGTCTGCGAGTTGCTGCCGGACGGTGCGATCGGGCCCCACGTCCACTCGTACGAGGAGAGCTTCTGCGTGCTCGACGGGACCGTCGTCCTCGACGTGCCCGACGGGTCCTACCTCCTCGAAGAGGGCGACTACGGGCTGCTGCCGACCGGTGTCCCGCACGCCTGGCGGGGCGCCGGGGACACCGCCGCACGCTGGGCGGACATGCTCGCGCCCGTGCCGCGCGCCCGCTACGGCCACGACACCCAGGCGGTGCCCGCGCTGCCCCGCCGCAGCCCCGTCCGCCTCGACGTCCGTGACCCGCGCACCCGTTCCTTCGGGCACTTCGAGCCCGCGCAGATGGAACCCGGCAAGCAGTCCCAGGACGTGCTCGCGGTGTCGGCGAGCATGCGCACCGCGCTGCTGGTCTACAGCGGGATCACGGTGAAGATGATGGTCGACGGCGACCTGGGCGCGGTCGCCTCCACGATGTTCATGGTGCAGTACGCCCCGGACGGTGTCGCGGGCACGCACGACCATCCCTTCGAGGAGACGTACCTGATCCTCGAAGGGACCGTCGACGCCACCTTCGACGGCTCGGTGTACCGGCTGGGGCCCGGCGATGTGGCCTGGGCGGGCGCCGGATGTGTGCACGGGTTCACCAACGCCGGTGCGGGGCCGGTGCGTTGGCTGGAGACACAGGCGCCGCAGCCGCCGGTCCGCCACTCGTACCGGTTCACACGGGACTGGGAGTACCTGAGGGAGGTGCTGGAGTCATGAGCAGTGTGCTCGTCGTCGGCGGTACGTCGGGGATCGGCCGCGAGTTCGCCCGCTTCCGTGCGGGGCGGGGGGACGAGGTGGTCCTCACCGGCAGGGACGCCCATCGTGCCGACACGGCGGCCAAGGAGACCGGTGCGCTGCGCGGCATCGCGCTCGACCTGTCGCGGCCGCGGGAGATCGCGGCGGCGCTCGACGGCATCGGGCCTGTCGACCATCTGGTCCTGGCCGGCGTCGCCCGCGACGACAACCGGGTGAGCGCGTACGACATCGAGGCCGCCCTGAACCTGGTGACGCTGAAGCTCGTCGGCTACACCGAGGTCGTCCACGCGCTCCGGGACCGGCTGCACGACGACAGTGCCATCGTCGTCTTCGGCGGACAGGCCAAGGAGCGGCCCTACCCGGGCGCGACCACCGTGGCGACCGTCAACGCGGGCGTACGCGGGCTCGTGCACACCCTTGCCGTCGAACTCGCCCCCGTCCGCGTCAACGCCGTCCACCCCGGGGTCGTCGGGGACAGCCCGTACTGGCTGGCCAAACCGGGGGAGGTGCTCGCCGGACTGCGCACCAGGACACCCAGCGGCCAGCTCGCCACGATGGCGGACGTGGTGGACGCCGTGGACTTCCTGCTGCGCAACCGGTCGGTCAACGCCGTCGAACTCGCCGTGGACGGGGGATGGTTGCTGGGCTAGGACTTGATCCCGACGGCCCCGTACAGCGACACCGGGCCCTCGTCGGTGTCCGGGGTCTCGTCCACCGCGAGTTCGGGACGCCAGTCCTTGACCGACACGATCCCCGGCTCCAGCACGTCGAGTCCCTCGAAGAACCGGCCGAACTCGTCCCGCGTACGGGCCACCAGCGTCACCCCGCCCGCCGCGTAGGCCTCGATGCCCCGCCGTACGTTCTCCGGCTCGAAGTCGGCGGTCATCGCGGACAGCACCAGCGCGCTGCCCGGGGCCAGCGCGCCGACCAGCGTGTCCACCAGGTCGTACGCACCGTCCTTGTCGGCGACGAAGTGCATGAGCGCGATGAGCGACAGGGCGATGGGCCGGTCGAAGTCGAGGATGCGGCCCGCCTGTTCGAGGATCGTCCGCGGCTCCCGCACGTCGGCCTCGATGTACTCCGTCACGCCCTCCTCGGTGCCGCGCAGCAGGGCGCCGGCGTGGGCGAGGACGATCGGGTCGTTGTCGACGTAGACGACGCGGGCGTCCGCGGCGACCTGCTGGGCGATCTGGTGGAGATTGGGCTCGGTGGGAATACCGGTGCCGATGTCCAGGAACTGGCGGATGCCCGCGTTCGCGACCAACTGACGGGTGGCCCGGTTCATGAACCAGCGGTTGGCGCGCGCGGCCCGCGGGGCGTCGCCGCTGAGCGAGGCGATCTGACGGCCGAGGGCCTCGTCGACCGGGTAGTTGTCCTTGCCGCCGAGGTACCAGTCGTAGACGCGGGCCGGGTGCGGCTTCGTCGTGTCGATCCGCTGGACGGAGGCCGGCTCGGTCCCGGTCACGTGTGGCTCCTCTGCTCGCCGGTCAGGGTTGCGAGCAGTCTCGCACGATGATCCGGGCCGGGCGGAGTCGGTCTTCGGCCACCTGGTTCAGGTCAACTGCGGTGCTGTTCCTACGGTTTGAGCGGATCGTGGCCCAGCGTCATCAGCAGGTGCCGACGCGGTGTGTCCTCGGCCGCCGGCTCGTTCTCCGAGTCCGTCTGTGCCGAGACGGTGTCCACCACCTCGTACATCACCTGGACGTCGTCATCGGTGAGATCCGTGCGCCGTTTCTGCAGGATCGCCAGGACGTGCTGCCCGGTGGGCGACCCGGCGTGTTCCGGCAGCGGCTCGGCGTCCTCGGCGGCGTCGCTGACCCGCAGCCAGGCCGCCAGCTCCTGCGAGGTCATGTTCACCACGCGGTGGAAGTCCTCCCACAGCGCGTCGAGTTCGAGGGCGTCGGTCATCGTGTGCCCCTTCCGTACGTGCGGGTGGCGGTCAGTCCTTCGGCCAGTTCTCCGCGTCGAACATCCAGCGCTGCTTCTCCAGTTCCGCCGTGATGCCGATCAGCAGGTCCTGGGTGACCGGATCCGCCTTCTCGGTCGCGGCGATGCGCTCGCGCAGCCGGCCGATGGCCGTCTCCAGCGTCTCCATCATCAGGGCGACGACGTCGTTGTCCCGCTGCCAGCCCTCCTTCGAGCCGGGCAGGGTGTACGCGCTGGCGATCGTCTCCGGGCGGCCGTCGGGCGGCAGCCCGAGCGCCGCGGCGCGCTCCGCCACGGTGTCGGAGTAGTTGCGGGCCGTGTCCACCACTTCGTCCAGCTGGAGGTGGATGGAGCGGAAGCGCGGGCCGACGATGTTCCAGTGCGCCTGCTTCCCGATCAGCGACAGCCCGAGCAGATCCACGAGCGTGCTCTGCAGGGCGTCCCCGGCGATCCGTCGGGCGTCCTCGGGAAGGGTGCTCCTCACCACGGTCATACCGTGCTCCTCCTTCTGGCGTGGTTCGTGCCGATCCGGAGCGGTGCGACGCGTCCCTGGTCACAGGGGGTCTGCCGCGACCACTCCATGTCGGCGCGGGTGCCCAGGGCGAACCGCCGCAAACGCCGCGGGATCATCCGTCGAGCACCGCGTCCAGGAAACGAGTGAGGTCGGCGAGGACTTCTGCGCTGTTCGTCTCGTTGAACACCTCGTGCCGGGCGCCCGGATAGATCCGCTCGGTCAGGACACCCCCGCTGAGCTGCTCGACCCCGACGCGGCTGCCGGCGAGCGGCACCAGCCGGTCGTCGGCTCCGTGCAGCCACAGCAGCGGGAGCGGGCCGATGTCACCGCCCTGGGCCACGGTCTCCAGCGTGCGCAGGAACGACTCGACCGTCGGCCGCTTCATCGGCCCGTGCCACACCAGCGGATCCGCCGCGTACGCCGCTCCCACCGCGGGATCACGGGAGAGCGAGGCCGGGCTGACGGGCGTGTCCGGGATCTCGTCCAGGGCTAGCAGCCGCCTGGGCAGCTCCCAGTCGCCGATCACCGGTCCGGACAGGACGAGCGCGGCGAGTTCGGTGCCGTGGCGCTGTGCGAAGCGGGCGCAGATCAGACCGCCCATGGAGTGTCCGATCAGGACGACCGGCAGGCCGGGGTGGGCGGCTCGGGCGAAGTCGGCCACGGTGTGCACATCGGTGACCACGTCCTCGAAGTCCTCGACCAGCACCCGCTCGCCCGCCGACTTCCCGTGACCCCGGTGGTCGGGCCCGAAGACAGCCGCGCCGTGCCGGTGGAGGACGTCGGCGAGCTCCTCGTAGCGCCCGATGTGTTCGCCGTAGCCGTGCACGACGAGCGCGAGCCGGCGCGGCCGCGGGTGCGGCCACTCGCGTACGACGAGTCCGTCGAGGGTGTGCTCGCGGGCCTCGGTCATCTCTCCTCCAGCTGCGTCGGTGAAGGTCCCCGGGGATCTTCCCAGGGCGCGAGGGGGCGGTCTACACTCCGAAACTAGCAGTGCTAATTAATTCGACCGGGGAGACCAGCCGTGCGTCCCGTCCACTTCGCGGCCGCCCGCCGCACCCCCATCGGCAAGCTGCGCGGAGCCCTGTCCCGCGTACGCCCCGACGACCTCGCCGCGGCCGTCATCCGCGGGCTCGTCGCCGATGTGCCCGCCCTCGACCCCGCCCGCGTCGACGACGTCTACTGGGGCGCCGCCAACCAGGCCGGTGAGGACAACCGCAACGTCGCCCGCATGGCGGCGCTGCTCGCGGGCCTGCCCGAGACCGTGCCGGGCGCCACGGTGAACCGGCTGTGCGCCTCGGGGCTGGAAGCGGTGACGACGGCCGCCCGCACCATCGCCGCGGGCGAGGCCGACATCGTGCTCGCCGGCGGCTCGGAGTCGATGAGCCGCGCCCCCTTCGTCCTGCCGCGCCCCGACGAGGCCCTGCCGCACCGCATCGAGACGGTGGACACCCGGCTCGGCTGGCGGCTGGTCAACCCGGCGATGAAGGAACTGCACGGACTGCTGTCCATGGGCGAGACGGCGGAGGAGGTCGCGGACCGCTACGCCGTCTCCCGCGAACGCCAGGACGAGTTCGCCCTGCGCAGCCATCAACGCGCCGCCGCAGCCCGCAAGAACGGCCACTTCGACGACGAACTCCTGCCCGTGGAGCTACCGGACGGCGTGGTCGTGGACGCCGACGAGTGCATCCGTGAGGACACCTCGTACGAGAAGCTGTCCCGGCTGAAGCCGGTGTTCCGGCAGGGCGGGAGCGTCACGGCGGGCAACGCCTCACCCATGAACGACGGCGCGGCAGGCCTCCTCCTGGTCAGCGAGGAGGCGCTGAACGACCTCGGCCTGGAGTCGCTCGGCCGCTATGTCGCCGGTGGCTCGGCCGGCGTCCACCCCGACGTGATGGGCATCGGCCCCGTCCCCGCCACACAGAAGGTGCTCGCCCGCGCCGGCTGGACCGTCGGCGACCTCCAGGAGGCCGAGTTCAACGAGGCCTTCGCCGCCCAGGCCCTCGCCTGCGTGGACCGCCTCGGCATCGATCCGGAGCTGGTCAACCCGAGCGGCGGCGCGATCGCGCTCGGCCATCCGCTGGGCTGCTCGGGGGCCCGCATCCTCACGACACTGCTGCACCGCATGCGGCGCACGGGGGCCGCGCGGGGCCTCGCGACGATGTGCGTGGGCGTGGGGCAGGGGAGCGCGGTGCTGGTGGAGAGGCACTAGGCACGGGAAGGGCCATCAGGCGAGACGCTGCTTACGTCACTCGTTAGATGCGCATAGCATCGGGTCCCGCATGAACACGATGACGCTCTGGCACATCACCGGCTGGGAGTTCGCCGCCCTCGCCTTCGCTGCAACCCTCGTCGGCTTCTCCAAGACCGCCGTGAGCGGGGCCAACACGGTCAGCCTCGCCATTTTCGCCGCCGTCCTGCCCGCCCGCGCCTCGACCGGTGTGCTGCTGCCGATCCTCATCGCCGGGGACGTGCTCGCCGTCCTCACCTACCGGCGCCACGCCCACTGGCCGACCCTGTGGAAGCTGTTCCCGGCGGTCGCGGCGGGCGTGGTCGCCGGCACGCTCTTCCTGATGTGGGCCGACGACGAGATGGTCCGGACGTCGATCGGCGCCATCCTGCTGCTGATGGCCGCCGTGACGGTGTGGCGCCGCCGCACCGCCGACCAGGCCGACGAACCCGACTCGGTCGCCACGAGAACGGGCCGGATCAAGGCCCGTTCCTACGGCGTCCTGGGCGGCTTCACCACCATGGTCGCCAACGCCGGCGGCCCCGTGATGTCGATGTACCTGCTGTCGGCGGGCTTCCGGAAGCTCGGCTTCCTGGGCACCTCCGCCTTCTTCTTCCTGATCGTCAACACGTCCAAGGTGCCCTTCAGCGTGGGCCTCGGCCTCATCGACGGGCACTCGCTCCTGCTCGACGCCGCACTCGTGGCGTTCGTCGTGCCCGGCGCGTTCCTCGGCAAGTGGGCCGTGAACAGGATCAACCAGCGGCTCTTCGAACAGCTCGTGATCGCGGCGACGATCGTCGGCGGCCTCCAGCTACTGCTCCGCTGACCACGCCCGGAGCAACGCGGGCAGCTCCGCGAACGAGTCGATCACATGGTCCGGGGTGCCGCTCGCGTCCCGATGCGTCTGAGGCAGATACTTGCCCGTCCTGACCAGCACGCCCGTGACCCCGGCGGCCTGCGCCGCCAGTACGTCCGACTCCACGTCGTCCCCCACCATCACCGCCTCGTCCGCACCGGCCCCCAGCCGGGCCAGCGCCGAGGCGAAGAACGCCCGCGACGGCTTCCCCGTCACCACCGCGTCGGTACGGGCCGCCTTCTCCAGCCCCGCCAGGAACGCCCCCGCGTCCAGCTGAAGCCCGTCGTCGGTACGCCAGTACAGATTCCGGTGCATCGCCACCAGCCGCGCGCCGCGCTGGAGGTGCCCGAACGCCCGGTTCAGCGCCACATAGTCGAACTCGGGCCCCGCACCCCCGACGATCACGACGTCCGGCACGGCCCCGGTCTCCCCGGCACCGATCACGTCCACCTCCCCGAGATCCTCCCTGATGTCCCCGCTGTTCAGCAGCGAACAACGCGCCCCCGGGAAATGCTCGGCGATGTACGCGGCGGTGACGGCGGGCGCGGTGAGGATGTCCCGCGCCGTCACCGGGAACCCCGCCTCCGCGAGCGTCCCGGCGATCGACGCCCGTGTCCGGGACGTCGTGTTGGTGACCAGCGCGACGGCGAGACCTGCCTCGCGGAGCTCCCGCAACGCCTCGACCGCACCCGGCAACGGCTCCCACGACACGGTGAGAACCCCGTCGATGTCGATCAGTACGGCGCGCACGGAGTCCATGGCAGGACGATAGCGATCCGCCCGGCCCGGCGGAGCGATCCGAACTCATGCCACACGACCCTCACACTTCAGGGCGCGGTGATCGTGGACAGATCGAACGAGTCCCCCCGTGCCCGCTCTCCCGCACACCCTTCGTACGCTCTCCTTCATGGCCCCCCACGTCCTCATCCTCGGCGGCACCACCGAGGCCCGTGAAATCGCCGCCGCGCTCACCGCGCTGCCCGGTGTTCGCGTCACCACCTCGCTCGCGGGGCGCGTGAAGCGCCCCGGAGCGGTGACCGGGGACGTGCGGATCGGGGGCTTCGGCGGTGCGGACGGGCTCGCGGACTGGATGCGGGAGCAGCGTGTGGACGCCCTCGTCGACGCCACGCATCCGTTCGCCGAGGCCATGACGGAGAACGCGGCCCGGGCCGCCGCGGCGACCGGCGTACCGGCGGTGGTGCTGCGCCGCCCGGGGTGGCGGCCCGGTCCCGAGGACCGCTGGTACCCGGTCGGTTCACTGGCGGAGGCCGCCGGTCTGCTGCCGCTGCTGGGCCCCCGGGTGTTCCTGACCACCGGCCGCCTCGGCCTCGCTGCCTTCGCGCACCTGACCGAGCTCCACTTCGTCGTACGCTCCGTGGAACTGCCCGAGCCGCCGATGCCGCCGCGCACCGAAGTCCTGCTGGCACGCGGCCCGTTCACCGTGGACGACGAGTCCGCGCTGCTGACCACGCACTGCGTCGACGTCGTGGTCACGAAGGACAGCGGGGGAGCGGCGACAGCCGCCAAACTCACGGCCGCACGCCGACTGGCCTTGCCCGTCGTGGTCGTACGACGTCCCCCGCTGCCCGCGGGCGTGGAGATGGTGCCCGATGTCGCCGGGGTCCTGGAGCGGCTGGGCCTCAGCCGGAGATGACCGAGGCCCGCATGCGGTCGATGGCGCGCAGCACCTCGGTGCGGTTCTTGGCACTCTTGATCCAGGCGGGGAGCCGGCCGATGTACGTCATCTTGCGCCCGTGCTCGTACCAGGGGTCCCGCTCCCGCAGGTCCGCCGCCACGAACCGCCTGAGCAGGTCGAGGTGTTCGAGGTTGTACGCCGACACCGTGCCGTGACGGGTCTCGGTCCGCAGCCACAGCGTCGGCCAGGCGCACCGGCCCGTGGGCCGGCACAGACCGCAGGACCGGCAGATCACCCGGGGCTGCGGCGGCGCGCTCCGCTCGAAGTGCGCGATCCGGTCGCAGCGCGGGCAGCGGACCAGCATCGAGCCGCTGAAGTGGTGCGCGTCGAGGCCGGGATCGTGGAAGCGGAGGGGAGGCATGCCGGGAGTATGACGAGTGTCCGGCCCGTCCCGCACCCGGATTCTCAGCGGGTGGAGGCGAGTTCCCCGGACCGTTGCGTCAGCCCGTTGCCCAGGTCCTCCACCAGCAGACGCTTGGAGATCGTGTCGACCGCGGCCAGCAGATCCGTGCCCGCCGGGCGGCCGATGTCCTGCTGCACCCGCTCCTCCAGCCACGTGGCCCAGGCCTTCCCGATGACACGGGCCTCGCGGGTGCCCGCGTCGGTGTGTGAGAAGAGGTTGCCGGCGCGGGTCAGGTAGCCCTCGTCGATCATCCGGTCGAAGACCGGCAGCAGCACCTCGGGCGGCATGTGTCGGCGGGCGGCGATCAGGCCCAGGCTGGCGTGGCCCGTCATCCGTGTGAACAGCTCCACCTGCATCACCGCCCAGGCGCCGGCGATGTCCAGACGGGTGTCGGACGCCGCCACGATACGGCGCGCGTCCTCCACCCCCGTGGTGCCGATGATCTTCCCGACCGCCGCCTCCAGCACCCGCTGCGAGTCCGCCCCGGACGGCTGCCCGAAGCCCTCGCCCATGTCGGTGGAGCCCGCCCGCGCGCTGTCGCGCAGCTGGACCTGTTTGAGGAACAGGGCGACCACGAACCCCAGCGCCGCCACCGGCACCGTCCACAGGAAGACGGTCTGGATGGTGTCGGCGTAGGCGTCGATGATCGGGGCGGCCACCGCCGGCGGCAGGTCGTGCACGCCCTCCGGACTGGTCGCCGCCTTGGCGATGACCGCCGGGTCGAGACCGCTGCCGGTCTGCGCGGCCCGCGCGACGCCCTCCTCGAGGTTGGGCTTGAGGGAGTTGGCGTAGATGGTGCCGAAGACGGCCGTGCCGAACGAACTGCCCAGCGTGCGGAAGAAGGTGACACCGGAGGTGGCGGTGCCCAGGTCGGTGTAGTCGACGGTGTTCTGCACGGCGATCGTCAGCACCTGCATGCACAGACCGATGCCGGAGCCGAGCACGAACATGTACAGCGACTCCAGCCAGGCCCCGGTGTCCGGCCCCATCAGGGACATCAGATACAGCCCGACCCCCATCACCAGGGAGCCGACGATCGGGAAGATCCGGTACTGCCCGGTCTTGCTGACCACGTTGCCGCTCGCGACGGACGCGAGGAGCAGGCCGATGACCATCGGCAGCGTCCGCACCCCGGAGACCGTGGCCGAGTCGCCGTCGACGTACTGCAGATAGCTCGGCAGATACGTCATCGCGCCGAGCATGGCGAAGCCGACGATGAAGCTGAGGATCGAGCAGACGGTGAACACCGGGTTCCTGAACAGCCGCATCGGCAGCATCGGTTCGGGCGCCCGGGTCTCCACCCAGCAGAACAGACCGAGGGCGACGGCGCCGCCGACGAACAGGGCGATGATGACGCCCGAACCCCACGCGTACTCGTTGCCGCCCCAACTCGTCGCCAGGATCAAAGTGCTGGCCCCGGCCGCGACCAGAGCGATGCCGAGATAGTCGATGACCGGCCGGGAGGCCGACTTCACCACCGGGATCGTGCGGGCGGCCGCGAAGACGACGACGATCGCGATCGGGACGTTGACGTAGAACGCCCAGCGCCAGGTCAGATGGTCGGTGAACAGGCCGCCGAGCAGCGGTCCGATGACGGTCGCGACGCCGAAGACGGCACCGATGGCGCCCTGGTACTTGCCGCGCTCCCGCAGCGGGATGACATCGGCGATCAGGGCCATCGACGTGACCATCAGACCGCCCGCGCCGATGCCCTGCATCGCCCGCCAGGCGATGAGCAGCGTCATGTTCCCGGCGAGACCGCACAGGAACGAACCCGTGATGAACACGATCGCCGAGACCTGGAACACCACCTTGCGGCCGAACAGGTCGCCGAACTTGCCCACCAGGACCGTCGAGACGGTCTCCGCGAGCAGATAGGAGGTGACCACCCACGACATGTGCTCGGCGCCGCCCAGGTCCGACACGATCGTCGGCAGGGCCGTGCCGACGATCGTCTGGTCGAGGGCGGCCAGCAGCATGCCCAGCATGATCGTCACGAAGACGACGTTGCGACGACGCTTGTCCAGTACCGGCGGCTCTGCGGCGGGCGGCGCGACTTCCTCGGTGACGGTCACGAGGTCACGATCACACCGGCCACCCAGGGGCGCCTGCGGGACGGGCCGCTCGGGTGCCCTACCGCTGCCCGGGGTTGCGGCGCAGCAGATACGTGTCCATGATCCAGCCCTTGCGCTCCCGGGCCTCGGCCCGCAGCCGCTCGATCCGGGGCGCGGCCTCGGCGATCGGGCCCGAGGCGAGGATCTCGTCCGGGGTGCCGATGTAGGCGCCCCAGTAGATGTCGATGTCCTCGTCCGCGTACTGCCGGAACGTCTGGTGGGCGTCGAGCATCACGACCACGTCGTCCACGCCCTCGGGGAACCCCTCGGCGAGCCGCCGTCCGGTGGTGATCTGCACGGGCCGGGCGACCCGGTTCAGTCCGGTGCGATGCCGGGCGACGAGGGCGGAGACACTGCTGATGCCGGGCACGACGTCGTACGCGAAGCTGACGGCACCCCGCTCCAGGATCTCCTCCAGGATCCCGAGCGTGCTGTCGTACAGCGCGGGGTCACCCCACACCAGGAACGCGCCGCTCTCGTCCTCGCCCAGCTCCTCGGTGATCAGCCGCTCGTAGATCCCGGCACGGGCGCTGCGCCAGTCCCCGACGGCGGGCGAGTAGGCAGCGCCGCCCGCCTTACGGTCCCGCTCCGGGTCCCGCGCCTCGACGACGCGGTACGTCCCCTCCGGTATGTGCGCCTCCAGCATGTCCCGGCGCAGATCCGTCAGGTCGCTCTTCACCTCGCCCTTGTCCAGGACGAAGAACACGTCCGTGCTCCGCAGCGCCCTGACCGCCTGGAGCGTGAGCTGGTCGGGGTCGCCCGCGCCGATACCGATGACATGAATCTTTCGCACGCCCCGAGTCTGCCGTACGCCACTGACAGGGAGGTCACCGCGTCCGGGGGCGCGGCGCGGGGCCGCGGGGAGAGGGCCGCGCCCGAGGCCCGGTGCCGTGCCCCGGCGCCGCTTCCGGAGTCACCGTCGCATTCGTATCGGCTGCGGGCCGGAGGGGGCTGGTCGCGCAGTTCCCCGCGCCCCTTGGGTCGGGTGGCGGCCCGGAGTCGCAGGGTGCGGCTTCCGTGGCTGCGTCGGCTGCGGGTAGTCGTGATGGTGCGGGTGAGTGGGGGCTGGTCGCGCAGTTCCCCGCGCCCCTGAGGTCGGGTACCGACCCGAGTCGCAAGGCGAGGCATCCTTGCCTGCGTCGGCTGCGGGCGGTCGTGATGCTGCGGGCGGGTGGGGGCTGGTCGCGCAGTTCCCCGCGCCCCTGAGGTCGGGTACCGACCCGAGTCGCAAGGCGAGGCATCCTTGCCTGCGTCGGCTGCGGGCGGTCGTGATGCTGCGGGTGAGTGGGGGCTGGTCGCGCAGTTCCCCGCGCCCCTTGGGTCGGGTGGCGGCCCGGTGTCGCAGGGTGTGGCTTCCTCGGCCGCCTTTGTTCCTGTCCTGGACGTCGACGTCGTGGCTACCACCGGTGTCACCGGCGCAGGCGTGGTGCCCGTAGTCCCGCGTCCACGGCCTCGCCGCCCCGCTCCACATCGTCCGCCAGCTCCCGAGCCCACCCGGCGAGTCCGGCCAGGTCCATTCCGTACGGCCGCCGCGTTCCCGTGTCCGACGCCCAGTCCTCGACCGCCCCGGCGCCGCGCCGCAGCAGCCGCGCCCCGCCCGTGACGTTGCCGCGGGCCGCGTGTGTGAGGCCGACCGCGAGCTGGGCCAGGCCGCGCCACAGGGCCCGCTCCTCGTCGGGGCCGGACTTCCAGGCGTCCTCGAAGACCTCGTGCGCATGGAAGGGCTTGCCCGCGTCCAGCAGCTCCTGGGCCTCCGCGACGCTCCGCTCGGGGGTGCGTACCACCCCCTCCGGCTGCCGCTCCACCCCGTCCGCGCCGTACGGCAGGGGCCGCCCGAGCCCGTCCCGCGGCCGGGCGTTGCGCGCCCGGCCCTCGTCGTCCCGGTCCCTGGCGTCGGCCTGCTGTCCTGAGGATGTGCTGCCCATGTGCCGATTGTCCCGCGCGGCCCGGGCCGTCTTCGAGGCGGCCCACCAAGTGGGGTAAAGTGCTCTTCGCGCGATCACGCGGTTCGCCGCGCGAAAACGCACCGGGACGTGGCGCAGCTTGGTAGCGCACTTGACTGGGGGTCAAGGGGTCGCAGGTTCAAATCCTGTCGTCCCGACGGTGTTCACCGGCGGATCTGCCTGAGGCAGGTCCGCCGGTCGCGTTTCAGCGGTCGCCCTGCCGCGTCCGGCCCCGGTAACGCTCCGCCACCTCCCCCAGATACCCCCGCAGCATGACCTTCGCCTCGTCCAGCAGCGCCGCGTCCCCCGTCCTGTCCCGCCGGAACGCCTCCTGGGCGAGAGCGTCGGCCGCGAGCATGGCCGCGTGGCAGGTGCGGGCCAGCGCCTCGTCGTCCTCGGCGAGGTCGAGGGCGAGGAGGATACGGCGGATGCCGTCGGCCATGCGGCGCTTGTGCTCACGGTCGGCGGCGCGGGTCTGCTCGGTCAGACCGCTGCCGAACCACAGGGCCCGGAAACCGTGCTCGGTGCGGTAGATGGAGGCGAACGCGTCGATGAGGATGCCGACCGGGTCGACCCAGCGCTGCGCCGCGGCCGCGTCGACCAGGTCGTCCATCGCGGCCTCCAGCTTCGCGAAGTACCCGGCCGCGAGCGCCTCGATGATCGCCCCCCGGTCCGGCAGGTACTGGTACAGCGAGCCGACCGAGACCCTCGCCTCGGCCGCGATCCGGGTCGTGGTGAGCGCCTCGACGCCCTCCTCGACCAGCACGCGCTCGGCGGTCTCCAGGACCCGGGCGAGCCGGGCCTTGCTGCGGGCCTGCTGGGGCGTGCGGCGCAGCGAGGCGACGCCCGCCGCCCAGTCCGTGTCCGTGAGGGGATCGGCCACGCAACAACCTCCGAATGTGAACGTGACTTTGTTTCATGTTTAGGTTAGCGTCGCGCGCATGACCGACTCAAGCTCGGCGTGGAGCGTGGAGCGGGCCGCCGTTGCCGACGCCTGCCGTCGGCTGGGCGCCGAGGGACTCCTCATCGGCACGGCCGGGAACGTCAGCGTGCGCACGGAGGACCGCGTCGCGATCACCGCCACCGGCGCGGTCCTCGCCGACCTCACCCCGGACCAGGTGACCGTCGTCGACCTCGACGGAAAGATCGTGTCCGGAGGTCTCAGGCCGACCTCGGAACTGGACCTGCACCTCGGTGTCTACCACCGCTACGGCACCGGCGCCGTCGTCCACACCCATGCGCCCATGGCGACCGCGCTCTCCCTCGTCCTCGACGAACTGCCCTGCATCCACTACCAGTTGCTCACTCTCGGCGGCACCGTACGCGTGGCACCGTACGCCACCTTCGGCACCCCGGAACTCGCCGAGTCGGTGCTCACCGCACTGGAGGGCCGCGGCGGAGCACTGATGGCCAACCACGGCGCGGTCACCCACGCCCCGACGCTCGACAAGGCGGTCGAGCACGCCCTGCTGCTGGAGTGGGCCTGCGGGGTCTACCAGAGCGCGGCCGCCCTCGGACAGCCCCGCGTCCTCGACGAACAGCAGCAACTCGCGGTCATCGAGGCCGCTGTCGCGCGCAATTACGGCACCACACAATCCGTACCACCTGTGCAGGAGGGACCCTGATGAAGGTCGTCACGATGGGCGTGCACGTACTGGACGTGCTGGTACGGCCGGTGGAGGCCATACCCGAGGGGCAGGGCGCCACCCTGGTGGAGGACATCCGCATGACCGCCGCCGGTACGGCCGCCGGCACCGCGCTCACCCTCGCCAAGCTCGGCGCACGGGTGCGTACCGCCGGAGCGATCGGCACCGACCCGACGGGCGACCTGCTGGTGCGGCTGCTCGACCAGGCCGGCATCGACACCGGGTTGCTCGTCCGCCGTATCGACACCTCCACCTCCGCGAGCGTGCTGCCCATCCGCCCCAACGGCGACCGCCCCTCCCTCCACCTCCTCGGCGCCAACATCACCTACGGCCTCGACGACGTCCCCTGGGACGCGGTCGCCGAGGCGACCCATCTCCACCTGGGCGGACCGGAGTTGATCGGCGCCGAGGTCGCCGCGCGCATCCTGGCGCACGCCAAGGAGCATGGCGTCGTCACCTCCGTGGACCTTCTCGCCCCCGGTGAGCTCGGCACCTTCGACCAGATCGAACCGCTGCTCCCGTACGTCGACTACCTGCTGCCCAACGACGACCAGGTCCTCGGCTTCAGCGGCGAGGACGACCTCGTGACCGGCGCGAAGAAGCTGGTCGCCGCCGGGGCCGGGCTCGTCGCCGTCACCCGCGGCGGTGACGGCGCGCTGCTGGTGACCGCCGAGGGCACCGAGGACGTCCCCGCCTTCGAGATCGAGGTCGTCGACACGACCGGATGCGGCGACGCCTTCTCCGCCGGCTTCCTGCGCGGCATCAGCCTCGACCGCACACCGCGAGAAGCCGCCATCCTGGGCAGTGCCGCGGCGGCCCTGGTGGCCCAGGGGCTCGGCAGCGACCACGGGGACTTCGACCTCGCCGAGGCCGACGAGTTCTCCATGACCGCCAAGGTGCGCGCCTGAGCCGAGGCCCCAGGAGCACCACGGAGCGCGGGACGCCTCCGTGGTGCATCCGCCCCGGGGCCTGACCGCCGGTGCCCGCACCGAAGCTCCCGGGGCTGATAGACAGGGAGGCATGACCACCTTGATCTTCCGCCCGACCTGGAACGCCCGATGACCGCCGGCATCGACACCCCCGACGGCCGGGGCCGCACCGGACTGCACCGCACCGGCCTCGACCTGAGCGGCAACCCCCGTGTCAAGGTCCGCGACGTGAAACTCCTGTCCAGCCACTGGTACGTCGAGCGGGCCACCACCTTCGACCTCCAACGCGCCGACGGCACGTGGAGCACGCAGCAGCGCGAGACCCACGACCGCGGCAACGGCGCCACCATGCTGCTCTACGACGCCGAACGCGAAACCGTCCTGCTCACCCGGCAGTTCCGCTTCCCCGTCTACGTCAACGGCCACCCCGACGGCATGCTGATCGAGACGCCGGGCGGGCTGCTCGACGACGAGGACGAGCACCCGGAGATCGCGGTACGGCGTGAGGTCATCGAGGAGACCGGGCACACCATCGGCGAGGTCCGGCACGTCTTCGACGTCTACATGAGCCCGGGGTCCGTGACCGAACGGGTCAGCTTCTACGCCGCCGAGTACGGCCCCTCCACCCACACCCACGAGGGCGGCGGCCTGGACGAGGAGGGCGAGGACATCGAGATCCTCGAACTGCCCTTCCGCCGGGCCCTGGAGATGATCCGCGCGGGGGAGATCGCCGACGCGAAGACCATCATGCTGCTGCAATGGGCTGCTCTGGAGGGGCCGTTCGCCGCCAGGGCGTGAATCCCCTTGCGTTGAAGTGCACTTCACCTTGCAGACTCCCGTTTGCGCACCCCGAACGCGGATGCGTGAACGGGAGGGGTTTCCCATGAAGTACCGCACGATCGGCACCGACCCGACGACCCGCCGCGAGGTCAGTGTGCTCGCCCTCGGCGCGATGCTGTTCGGCTCGCGCACCGACGAGGAGACCGCCTTCGCCGTGCTCGACCGCTACGTCGAGGCCGGCGGCAACTTCATCGACACGTCCGACAACTACGCCTTCTGGATCGACGGCGGCCAGGGCGGCCAGAGCGAGGAGCTGCTCGGGCGCTGGCGGCGCAGCCGCGGCATCGGCGCCGAGATCGTGATCGCCACCAAGCTCGGCGCCCGCCCCCTCGCCCCCGGCACCAGCTATGTCGACAACGCGGAGGGCCTGTCCGCGAAGGTGATCCGTGAGGCCGCCGAGCGCAGCCGGGAACGGCTCGGCGTGGACAAGCTCGATCTGCTCTACGCCCACGTCGAGGACCACGCGGTGCCCCTGCGGGAGACCGTCGAGGGCTTCGCCGAACTGGTCGCCGAGGGCACGGTCGGCCTCCTCGGTGTCAGCAACCACGCCGTGTGGCGGGTCGAGCGGGCCCGGTCGATCGCCGCCGCGGCCGGACTGCCCGGCTACGAGGTGTTCCAGTACGCCCACAGCCACCTCCGCCCGCGCTACGACGTCCCCGACGACCTCTTCCCCGACGGCAGCCTCGGCCACGCGGGACCCGACCTCCTCGGCTATCTGCGCGAGGAGCCCGGACTGACCCTGGTCGCCTACTCGCCCCTGCTCAAGGGCGCCTACACGCACCCGGAGCGGCTGCCCGCCGACTTCGACCACCCGGGCACCCCGGCCCGCCTCCAGGTCCTGCGCGAGGTGGCCCGCGAGACCGGGGCGACCGTCAACCAGGTCGTCCTGGCCTGGCAGATCGGCGGCACGCTGCCGATCATCCCGCTGGCCGGAGTGTCCTCGGTGGCCCAGCTGGAGGAGAACCTGGCCGCGATCGACCTGGAGCTGACCGAGGAGCAGCGGGCCCGGCTGGACGGGGCGCACTGACCACGGCCGCAGTACGCTCCGAAGGACCCGAAGGGAGAGTGCGCCATGAGCCTGTTCCCCACCGAGCGGTCCGTCCGGACGACCCCCGAAGGCCTGCTGTGGGAGCCCGGCGAGCGGTGGGTGCGCGGGTACAAACGCGACGTCACCGTCGTCGACAGCCGCCACCCGGTCCTCGTCTGGGAGCCCGGCGTCCCCGTCCCGTGCTACGCGTTCCCCCGCGAGGAGGTCCGCACGGACCTCCTCCGCCCGGCGAAGAACCCGCGCACCGGCGCCCACACCGGATCGCAGACCTTCTACGACCTCGAGGTCGACGGCGAGCTCGTGGAGAACGCGGCGTGGACCTTCCCGGCCGACGACCTCGCCGGGCACATCGCCTTCGAGTGGTTCCGGCACTGGGACAGCGGCCTGGACCACTGGTACGAGGAGGAGGAAGAGATCTTCGTCCACCCCCGTGACCCGCACAAACGGGTGGACGCGCTGCCCAGCAGCCGCCATGTCGTGGTCGAGATCGCCGGTACCGTCGTCGCCGACAGCCGGCGACCGGTCCTGCTCTTCGAGACCTCGCTGCCCACGCGGTACTACCTCCCCCGCGAGGACATCCGCCTCGACCTGTTCACCCCGACCGACCACCGCACCGGCTGCCCGTACAAGGGCACGGCCGAGTACTGGAGTTGGCGCGGCGAGGGCGACATCCCCCGCAACATCCTGTGGAGTTACCCGGAGCCGCTGCTCGCGGTGGCCCCGGTCAGGGGACTCCTCGCCTTCTACAACGAGGCCGTCGACATCACCGTGGACGGCGAACGCCAGGAGCGGCCGGTCACGCCGTTCACCGCGAGCCTCACGACCTGACCAGCAGCTGGAAGTCGAACGCGTACCGGGACGCACGGTAGATGTGCGTCCCGTACTCGACCGGCCGGCCCGTGTCGTCGTAGGCCGTGCGCTGCATCGTCAGCAGCGCGGCCCCCGCCTTCTCGTCCAGGCGTGCCGCCTCCTCGGCGGTGGCGCAGCGGGCCCCTATGGTCTGGCGGGCGCTGTGCAGGGTGATGCCCGCCGAGCGCATCAGCCGGTACAGGCCCGTCGACTCCAGCCGGGCGGAGTCGAGTTCGAGGAGTGTCGCGGGCAGGTAGTTGCACAGGATCGCGACCGGTTGGCCGTGCGTGGCGCGCAGCCGTTCCAGGACGACGACGTCGCCGCCCTCCGCGACACCGAGCGCGGCGGCCACGTCGGCGGAGGCCGGGGTGTGCTCGTTGCGCACCACCACCGTGGTCGGCCCCTGTCCGGCGGCTTCCAAGTCGTCGTAGAGGCTGCTCAGTTCCAGGCCGCGCTTGACCTGGCTGTGCACCACCTGTGTGCCCACCCCGCGCCGCCGGACGAGCAGTCCCTTGTCGACGAGGGACTGGATCGCCTGGCGGACCGTCGGCCGGGACAGGCCGAGGCGTACGGACAGGTCTATCTCGTTGCCCAGGAGGTTTCCCGGGGCCAGGGCCCCGTGCTCGATCGCCGCCTCCAGCTGCTGGGCGAGCTGGTAGTAGAGCGGCACCGGACTGCCCCGGTCCAGGGCGAAGTCCAGGGAGTCGAGTGCGGGGGCGGTAGCGGCACGTGAGGAACCACCGGTCTTCGCCATGGAACGTCCCTCCCTTCTGAGGAAGCGTCAGGAGTGGCTGGGGAAGCCGAGGTTGATACCCGCGTCGGCCGGATCCGGCCAGCGCGTGGTGATCACCTTCCCCTGGGTGTAGAAGGCGACGCCGTCGTTGCCGTAGACATGCAGATCGCCGAAGAGGGAGTCCTTCCAGCCGCCGAAGGAGTGGTAGCCGACCGGGACCGGGATCGGCACGTTCACGCCGACCATGCCCGCCTTGACCTCCAGCTGGAACCGGCGGGCGGCGCCGCCGTCCCGGGTGAAGATCGCGGTGCCGTTGCCCCAGCGGGAGTCGTTGATCAGCTTGATGGCCTCGTCGTAGGACTGAGCACGGACCACCACCAGCACCGGGCCGAAGATCTCGTCCCGGTAGGCGTCCGCCGTCAGCGGCACCTTGTCCAGCAGCGAGACGCCGAGGAAGAAACCGTCCTCGTGGCCCTCGACGGAGTGTCCGGTGCCGTCGACGACGACCACCGCGCCCTGCTCGGCGGCCGACGTCACGTAGGACGCCACCTTGTCGCGGTGCTCGCGCGTGATCAGCGGACCCATCTCGGACGACGGGTCGTCGCCGGGGCCGATCGTCAGGTTCCTCGCGCGTTCGGCGATCTTGCCGACCAGTTCGTCCCCCGTGTCGCCGACCGCCACGACCACCGACACGGCCATGCAGCGCTCGCCCGCCGAGCCGTAGGCCGCGTTGATCGCCTGGTCGGCGGCGAAGTCCAGGTCGGCGTCGGGCAGCACCAGCATGTGGTTCTTGGCGCCACCGAGCGCCTGCACCCGCTTGCCGTGCTCGACCCCCTTGAGCTGGATGTACTTGGCGATCGGTGTCGAGCCGACGAAGGAGACCGCCTCGACGTCGGGGTGCTCCAGGAGGCGGTCGACGGCCACCTTGTCGCCCTGCACGATGTTCAGGACACCGTCCGGCAGACCCGCCTCGGAGGCGAGTTCGGCCAGCCGGAAGGAGGCCGAGGGGTCCTTCTCGCTGGGCTTGAGCACGAAGGTGTTCCCGCAGGCGATGGCGAGCGGGAACATCCACATCGGCACCATGGCCGGGAAGTTGAACGGGGTGATGCCCGCGACCACGCCCAGCGGCTGCCGGATCGAGGCGACGTCGACCCGGGTCGAGACCTGCGTCGACAGCTCGCCCTTCAGCTGCACGCTGATCCCGCAGGCCAGCTCCACGATCTCCATGCCGCGCGCCACCTCGCCGAGCGCGTCGCTGTGCACCTTGCCGTGCTCGGCGGTGATCAGCGCGGCGATCTCGTCGCGGTGGGCGTCCAGGAGCTCGCGGTACTTGAAGAGGACCGCCGTGCGCCTGGCCAGCGAGGAGGTGCCCCAGCTCTCGAACGCGGCCTTGGCGGAGGCCACGGCGGCGTCCACCTCGTCGACCGTCGCGAACGCGACCTGCTTCTCCTGCGCGCCGGTCGCCGGGTTGTAGACGGCGCCGTGGCGGCCGGAGAGGCCTTCGACGGGCTTGCCGTCGATCCAGTGGGTGAGGGTCTTCATGGTGCGGGGCCTTTCCTGAGCGGTGGTTCAGAGGTGGCGGCGGCGGTCGGCGACCTGGCGGTCGTACTCCCCGCGGGCCCGTACGGCCGCCTCGCGGGAGGCGGTCTCGGCGACCGGCACGTCCCACCAGGCCTCGGTCGGGGGAGCGGCCGGGTTGGCGGTGTCGGTCTCGACGTACACGCAGGTCGGCCGGTCCGAGGCGCGGGCCGCGGCCAGTGCCTCCCGCAGCTCGCGCACCGTCTTGGCGCGCAGCACGTCCATGCCGAGGCTGGCCGCGTTGGCGGCGAGGTCGACGGGGAGCGGGGCGCCGGAGAAGGTGCCGTCGGCGGCCCGGTAGCGGTAGGCGGTGCCGAAGCGCTCCGCGCCGACCGTCTCGGAGAGGCCGCCGATGGAGGCGTAGCCGTGGTTCTGGATGAGGACCAGGTTGATCGGCAGGCCCTCCTGGACGGCCGTGACGATCTCGGTCGGCATCATCAGATAGGTGCCGTCGCCGACCAGCGCCCACACGGGTGTGCCGGGGCTCGCCTGCTGGACACCGATCGCGGCCGGGATCTCGTAGCCCATGCAGGAGTAGCCGTACTCCAGGTGGTACTGGCGGGGGCTCCGGGCCCGCCAGAGCTTGTGCAGGTCGCCGGGGAGCGAGCCCGCCGCGTTGATCACCACGTCCTCGTCGCCGACCACCGCGTCGAGGGCGCCCAGGAGCTGGGTCTGGGTCGGGACGGCGTGCTCGTCGGCGGCGCCGAAAGCCGCGTCGACCACCTGCTCCCAGCGTTCCTTGCCGGAGCGGTACTCGGACTCGTAGGCCGGGTCCACCCGGTGGCCGGACAGCGCCTCCGTCAACGCCGTGAGCCCCGCCCGGGCGTCGCAGACCAGGGTCCGCGCCGCGAGTTTGTGGGCGTCGAAGCCCGTGATGTTGAGGTTGAGGAACCGGACGCCGGGGTCGAGGAAGAGCGTGCCCGAGGCGGTGGTGAAGTCCGTGTACCTGGTGCCCACGCCGATCACCAGGTCCGCGGTGCGGGCCAGGTCGTCGCTGACCGATGTCCCGGTGTGGCCGATGCCGCCGAGGTCGGCGGGGTGATCGTGGCGCAGCGAACCCTTGCCGGCCTGGGTCGAGGCGACCGGGATGCCGGTGGCGTCCACGAACGCCTTCAGCGCCTCCTCGGCCTTGCTGTGGTGGATGCCGCCGCCCGCGACGATCAGGGGGCGGGCGGCGGACCGTACGGCACGCACCGCCTCGGCCAGCTCGACGGGATCGGGAGCGGGACGCCGTACGCGCCACACGCGCTCGGCGAAGAACTCCTCCGGCCAGTCGTGGGCCTCGGCCTGCACGTCCTGGGGGAGGGCGAGGGTGACGGCGCCGGTCTCCGCGGGGTCGGCGAGGATCCGCATGGCGTTGAGGGCGGAGGGGATCAGGGCTTCCGGACGGGTGACGCGGTCGAACCAGCGGGAGACCGGGCGCAGGGTGTCGTTGACCGACACGTCCGCCTCCGTGGGGTGCTCCAGCTGCTGGAGGAGCGGGTCGGCGGTGCGGGTGGCGAAGTAGTCGCCGGGCAGGAGCAGGACCGGGATGCGGTTGATCGTCGCGAGGGCGGCGCCGGTGACCAGGTTGGTCGCGCCCGGGCCGATGGACGTGGTCACGGCCTGCGCGGAGAGCCGGTCGAGGTGGCGGGCGTGGCCGACGGCCGCGTGCACCATGGACTGCTCGTTGCGGCCCTGGTGGAACGGCATCACGCCCTCACCGGCCTCCAGCAGCGCCTGCCCGAGCCCCGCCACGTTGCCGTGGCCGAAGATGCCCCAGGTCCCGGCGATCAGCCGGTGCCGTTCCCCGTCCCGCTCGGTGTACTGGACGGACAGGAACCGCACCAGGGCTTGGGCGACGGTCAGGCGGCGGGCGGGCGTGCTCATCAGGACTTCTCCGGTGCCGTGTAGAGGGGGAGGCGGGGGTCGGCCGACTGGTCGGGCCAGGTGTCGCGGATGCGGGCGTGGTCCGGGCGGTCGCGGACCGGCCGGACACGCTCGGCCTCGGGGCCCGCCATGACGTCGAGGTAGTACATGGGGTGACCGGGTACGGCCATGGAGGGCCCGTGCCGGCCGTCCGGGCTCAGCACGACGTCACCGCCGCGCACTTCGGCCGAACCCTGTCCATCAGGGGCCTCCGGCGCGGGCGGCGGCACCGAAGTTGTCGACCTGCCGGGAGCAGTTGCCCCGGCCGGCCGACTCGGGGGACACGTCGACCAGGCAGGGGCCGCCGAGGGCCTTTCCCGGGGGAGGTGATGCGTCATCGGTGCCTCCGTGCCTTCCGTACCCGTCGTGTCACAGCAGCCCGACGGCCGTGTCGACCGCCGTCTCCACGCTGCCGTCGGCCGGGTAGAGCAGGGAGCGGCCCACGACCATGCCCTGGACCGTCGGCAGCCTGAGCGCCTTGCGCCAGCGCTCGTAGGCGGCCTCCTGGTCGTCGACCTCGCCGCCCAGCAGCACGGCGGGCAGGGTGGAGGCCTCCAGGACCTCCGCCATGTCGTCCGGGTCATGGGTCACGGGCAGCTTCAGCCAGGTGTACGCGGAGGTGCCGCCGAGGCCCGAGGCGATGGCGATCGACCTGGTGACGGCCTCGGGGGAGAGGTCGTTGACGACCCTGCCGCCGAGCCGCCGGGAGAGGAAGGGTTCCACGAACAGGGGGAGCCGGTGGGCCGCCATGTCGTCGATCGCGCGGGCCGTGGACTCCAGTGTGGTCAGCGAGCCCGGGTCGTCGTGGTCGATGCGCAGCAGCAGCTTGCCCGCGTCGAAGCGGAGCCGGGCGAGGTCCTGGGCGCGGTGGCCGGTGAAGCGGTCGTCCAGCTCGAAGGCGGCGCCCGCGAGGCCGCCGCGGTTCATCGAGCCCATGACGACCTTGTTCTCCAGCACACCGAGCAGGAGCAGGTCCTCCAGGATGTCCGCGGTGGCCAGCACCCCGTCCACGCCGGGCCGGGACAGGGCGATGCAGAGCCGTTCCAGCAGGTCGGCGCGGTCGGCCATGGCGAGCGGGCGGTCGCGGACACCGAGGGCGCCACGGGCCGGGTGATCGGCGGCGACGATCATCAGCCGGCCGCTGTCGCCCAGCAGCGGGCGCCGCGCGCGGCGGGCGGCCGCCTCGGCGATCGCCTCCGGATGCCGGGCCCTGAGGGAGGCGAGGTCGCGGATGCCCGTGCTCACGAGGGCACTCCGTCCAGCAGGCCCTCGACCTCGGCCGCCGTCGGCATCGCCGAGGAGCAGGCGAGACGGGAGGCGACGAGGGCGCCGGCCGCGTTGGCGTAGCGCATGATCCGCTCCAGCTCCCAGCCGGACAGCAGACCGTGGCAGAGGGAGCCGCCGAACGCGTCGCCGGCGCCGAGGCCGTTGACCACCTCGACCGGGACCGGCGGGACCTCGGCGGTCGTGCCGTCGCGGTGGACCGCGAGCACCCCCTTGGGGCCCTGCTTGACGACGGCCAGCTCCACTCCGGCCGCCAGCAGGGCCTCCGCGCAGGCGCGGGGTTCGCGGACGCCGGTGGCGATCTCGCACTCGTCGAGGTTGCCGACCGCGACCGTCACATGGCGCAGGGCCTCCGCGTAGTACGGGCGGGCCTCCTCGGGGTCGCGCCAGAACATGGGGCGCCAGTCGAGGTCGAAGACGGTGGTGCCCGCCTTGGCGCGGGCCTTCAGCGCGGCGAGCGTGGCCGAGCGGCTGGGCTCCTCGCTCAGACCGGTGCCGGTGATCCAGAAGATCCGGGCCGCGCGGATCGCGAAGTAGTCCAGCTCATCCGTGTGGATCTCCAGGTCGGGAGCCTTGGGCCGGCGGTAGAAGTACAGCGGGAAGTCGTCCGGCGGGAAGATCTCGCAGAACGTCAGCGGCGTCGGGTACGCGGCCACCGAGGTCACCCAGCGGTCGTCGACGCCGAACTCCTTGAGCGCGGTGTGGAGATAGGTGCCGAAGGGATCGTCGCCGGTACGGGTGATCACGGCGGCGGAGCGCCCCAGCCGGGCGGCGGCGACCGAAACATTGGCCGCCGAACCACCCAGAAACTTTCCGAACTTCTGCACATCGCCCAGTGGCACGCCGGTCTGGAGTGGGTAAAGATCAACTCCTATGCGGCCGATCGTGATCAAGTCGAAGGGCTGGGATGAATCGGCCATGTGTGACGCTCCTCGAGTCCCAGGGGGCCTGTCGCCTCCCAGATGTAGGACCCGGAGGGCAACCCTGTCAAGACTTTGTACTTACATTCGGACCTGATTGTGAAATGATGTCTTAACAAAGTATTGACAGCGGGCTCCGGAGGGGATGGAATCCCGTCCCAGTACAACCGCCGTATTTGCGGCACGCGACCCGGACATGCCAAGATCCCGGGCCTCGGAATCCCCCGGGATCTTTTTCTCCCTTTCCCCCGTAAGCACAGTGAGGTGCAGGAAAGATGGACCGCTCTTCTCACTCCCGTTCTCGTCGATTCGCCCCAGTTGTGGCGATCGCCGCGGCGGCTGCCCTGACCCTCGCCGGCTGCTCCAGCAGCTCCGGGGGCAAGAAGTCCGAGGAGAGCGCAGACGGCGCCTCAGCGGGCAAGGCCACCACTCCGCGCATGACGATCGCGCTGGTCACGCACCAGTCGCAGGGCGACACCTTCTGGGACATCGTCCGCAAGGGCGCCACGGCCGCGGCCGCCAAGGACAACGTCAAGCTGGTCTACTCGGCCGACCCGAGCGCGGCCAAGCAGGCCGGTCTCATCCAGAACGCCATCGACCAGAAGGTCGACGGCATCGCGGTCACCCTCGCCAAGCCGGACGCCCTCAAGGACGTCATAGGCAAGGCGAAGGCGGCGGGCATCCCCGTCGTCGGTCTGAACTCCGGAGTCAGCGAGTGGCAGAACCTCGGCCTGATGGAGTTCTTCGGCCAGGACGAGACCGTCGCCGGTGAGGCGCTCGGCAAGCGGCTGAACGAGGCCGGTGCCAAGAGTGCCGTCTGTGTCGTCCAGGAGCAGGGCAACATCGGCCTGACCCAGCGCTGCGACGGCGTCGACAAGACCTTCGACGGCAAGCTCCAGACGCTCAACGTCAACGGCACCGACATGCCGTCCGTGACGTCGACGATCACCGCCAAGCTCAGCGACAAGTCCATCGACTACGTCGTCACCCTGGGCGCCCCCTTCGCGCTGGCCGCTGTGCAGTCGGTGTCGGACGCGGGCAGCAAGGCCAAGATCGCGACCTTCGACCTCAACAAGGACCTGACGGGCGCCATCAGCAAGGGCACCATCGAGTTCGCGGTCGACCAGCAGCCCTACCTCCAGGGCTACCTGGCGATCGACTCGCTGTGGCTCTACAAGAACAACGGCAACTACATGGGCGGCGGCGAGCAGCCGGTGCTGACCGGACCCGCCTTCGTCGACAAGACCAACGTCGACAAGGTCGCCGAGTTCGCCTCGAAGGGCACCCGGTGATGGGTATGACCCAGCACGCCGAGCCGGCGGTGACCACACCGCCGGCCCCCGGCCCGAAGGAGACCGACGGCCGGACCGCTCAACGATCCCTGGCGCTGCGCCTGTTGGCGCGCCCCGACGTCGGTGTCTTCCTCGGCGCCGTGGCGGTGTGGGTGTTCTTCCTCATCTCCGCCCCGCCGGTGCGCGACGGCGGCTCGATGGCCAACATCCTGTACCAGTCCTCCACCATCGGGATCATGGCGCTGCCCGTGGCGCTGCTGATGATCGGCGGCGAGTTCGACCTCTCCTCCGGCGTCGCCGTCATCACCTCGGCGCTCACCGCGAGCATGCTCGCCTACCAGCTCACCATGAACGTGTGGGTGGGTGTCATCGCCGCACTGATCGCGTCGCTCGCGGTCGGGTTCCTCAACGGCTGGCTGGTGATGAAGACCGGCCTGCCCAGCTTCCTGATCACCCTGGGCACGTTCCTGATCCTCCAGGGCGTGAACCTCGCGGTCACCAAGCTGGTCACCGGCAACGTGGCCACCGACGACATCAGCGACATGGACGGCTTCGACGGAGCGAAGAAGATCTTCGCCTCGTCCTTCGAGGTCGGCGGCGTCCAGATCAAGATCACCATCGTCTACTGGCTGGTCTTCGCCGCGCTCGCGACCTGGGTGCTGCTGCGCACCAAGTACGGCAACTGGATCTTCGCCGTCGGCGGCAACAAGGACTCCGCGCGGGCCGTCGGTGTCCCGGTGACCTTCACCAAGATCTCCCTGTTCATGCTGGTCGGCTTCGGCGCCTGGTTCGTCGGCATGCACAACCTCTTCGCCTTCAACACCGTGCAGTCCGGCGAGGGCGTCGGCCAGGAGCTCATCTACATCTCCGCGGCCGTGATCGGCGGCTGTCTGCTCACCGGCGGCGCCGGCTCCGCGATCGGCCCGGTCTTCGGCGCGTTCATGTTCGGCATGGTGCAGCAGGGCATCGTGTACGCCGGCTGGAACCCGGACTGGTTCAAGGCCTTCCTCGGCGTGATGCTCCTCGGCGCCGTAATGATCAATCTGTGGGTCAGCCGTACGGCGACCCGGAGGTGACCGCAATGACATCCAGCAACGAAACCGGCACCCATGGCGCCGTCCTCGCCGACGACGCCCCCGCCACCGACGGGGCGATCGTCGAACTCCGCAACGCGGGCAAGTCCTACGGCAACATCCGCGCCCTGCACGGTGTCGACCTGAAGGTCTTCGCCAGCCAGGTCACCTGTGTCCTCGGGGACAACGGCGCCGGCAAGTCCACCCTCATCAAGATCATCTCCGGGCTGCACCAGCACACCGAGGGCGAGTTCCTCGTCGACGGCGTCCCGGTGCGCTTCTCCACCCCGCGTGAGGCCCTCGACAAGGGCATCGCCACCGTCTACCAGGACCTTGCCGTGGTCCCGCTGATGCCGGTGTGGCGCAACTTCTTCCTCGGCTCCGAGATCACCAAGGGTCCCTGGCCGATCCGCCGCCTCGACATCGAGACGATGAAGAAGACCGCCGACGAAGAGCTGCGCAACATGGGCATCGTCCTGGACGACATGGAGCAGCCCATCGGCACCCTCTCCGGCGGCCAGCGGCAGTGCGTGGCCATCGCCCGCGCCGTCTACTTCGGCGCCCGCGTCCTCATCCTCGACGAGCCCACCGCCGCCCTCGGCGTCAAGCAGTCCGGTGTCGTGCTGAAGTACATCGCCGCCGCCCGCGACCGCGGCCTCGGCGTCATCTTCATCACCCACAACCCCCACCACGCCTACATGGTCGGCGACCACTTCAGCGTGCTGCGCCTGGGCACCATGGAGCTCAACGCCTCCCGCGACGAGGTCAGCCTCGAAGAACTCACCAACCACATGGCCGGCGGCTCCGAACTCGCCGCCCTCAAGCACGAGTTGTCCCAGGTCCGCGGCGTCGATGTCGAGGAGCTCCCCGAGGAGCAGGACCTCAAGGCGCCGGTGGTGACGACCAAGGAGGACGCGTCGTGAGCGCCCTGGACCGCATCCGGGTCGGCTCCGCCCCCGACTCCTGGGGCGTCTGGTTCCCCGACGATCCCCAACAGGTCCCCTGGGAACGCTTCCTGGACGAGGTCGCCGAAGCGGGCTACTCCTGGATCGAGTTGGGTCCCTACGGCTATCTGCCCACCGACCCGGCCCGGCTGAACGACGAGGTGGCCAAACGCGACCTCAAGGTGTCGGCCGGCACGGTCTTCACCGGCCTGCACCGCGGCCCCTCCGTCTGGGAGTCGACCTGGGAGCACGTCAGCCAGGTCGCCGCCCTCACCCAGGCGATGGGCGCGCGGCACCTCGTCGTCATCCCGTCGTTCTGGCGCGACGACAAGACCGCCGAGATCCTCGAACCCCCGGAGCTGACCCACGAGCAGTGGGCCCACCTCACCAAGGGCATGGAGCGGCTCGGCCATGAGGTGAAGGAGGCGTACGGCCTCGACATCGTCGTGCACCCGCACGCCGACACCCACCTCGACACCGAGGACCACGTCGAGCGCTTCCTCGACTCGACCGACTCCGAGCTCGTCAACCTCTGCCTGGACACCGGTCACTACGCCTACTGCGGCGGCGACAGCGTCAAGCTGATCGAGACGTACGGCGAACGCATCGGCTACCTCCACCTCAAGCAGGTCGACCCGGCGATCCTCGCCGACGTCGTGGCGAACGAGGTGCCGTTCGGACCGGCCGTGCAGCGCGGGGTGATGTGCGAACCGCCCTCCGGTGTGCCGGAGTTGGAGCCGGTGCTGGTGGCCGCGCAGAAGCTCGGCGTGGAGCTGTTCGCGATCGTCGAGCAGGACATGTACCCGTGCGAGCCGGACAAGCCGCTGCCGATCGCCGTACGCACCCGCACGTTCCTGCGGTCCTGCGGAGCCTGATCCCGCGAAGCCTGAGAGGACGGTCATGACCCAGCGCGCACCGCTGCGAGTCGCGGTCATCGGCACGGGGAAGATGGGCGCCGACCATGTGCGCCGTATCGAAGAGGTCGTCAACGGCGCACGGGTGAGCGCCGTCGTGGACGTCGACGCCGAGCGGGCCAAGGCCGTCGCGGCCCGTGTCGACGGCTGCACCGCCTACACCGACGCGGCGACGGCACTCGCGGCGGCCGACGTCGACGCCGTACTGATCGCCTCGTCGGGTCCGGCCCACGAGGCGGCCCTGCTCGCCGCCCTCGCACGCGACCTCCCGGTCCTGTGCGAGAAGCCGCTCACCCCGGACTCGGCGTCGGCGCTGCGAGTGCTGGAGGCCGAGCGCAAGCTGGGCCACCGCCGGGTCCAGGTCGGCTTCATGCGGCGGTACGACGCCGAGTACATGAAGCTCAAGTCCCTGCTGGAGACGGGTCAGCTGGGTCGTCCTCTGATGGTGCACAACCGGCACCGCAACGCGGCCAGTCCGCCCTTCTTCACCAGCGACATGCTCGTCAGCGACTCGGTCGCGCACGAGACGGACGTGACCCGCTGGCTCCTCGGCCAGGAGATCACCGCCGTGACCGTGCTGCGGCCGAGACCGTCCGCGAACGCGCCGGAGGACCTCCAGGACCCGCAGTTCGTGGTGTTCGAGACGGACGGCGGTGCCGTCGTCGACGTGGAGATCTTCGTCAACTGCGGCTTCGGCTACCAGGTCCAGGCGGAGGTGGTCTGCGAACGCGGCACCGCCCGCATCGGCGACGGCCACGCCATGGTCACCAACATGGCGGGCCGCTGGGGCGGCACCATCTCCCAGGACTTCATCGACCGCTTCGCCGACGCCTACGACCGCGAGCTCCAGGTGTGGGTCGACGCGACCCGGCGGGGCGAGGTCACCGGGCCCAGTACCTGGGACGGCTACGCGGCCGCCGCCGTGTGCGAGGCGGGCGTGCGGGCCCTGAACGAAGGTGGCCGCGTGGAGGTGGAGTTGGTGGAGCGACCGCCCCTGTACTGATCCACTCCTGTGACCGGGGACGCGATCAGGGCGCCCCGGGAAGAGCTCGTGTGAAGACGACCATCGGCTGACCGGGGCCGTTGTACTCCTCCTCGACACGCGCCTCGAACCCCAGGCCGCGGTGGAAGGCGACCGAGCCCTCGTTGGTGACCGACGTGATCGCCTTCAGCCGGACGGCGCCCTGCTCGCGGGCGGCCTCGGTGAACGCGGCGTACAGAGCGCGGCCGAGACCGGTGCCGCGGGTGTCGTCACGGGTGGCGATCAGGTGGACGTACCCGGTGCCGTCGGGCGTCACGAAGCCGATGAGGTAGCCGCGGATGCCGTCGTCGGCGCGGGCGACCAGGCAGGTCGAGCCGAACTCCCGCACCAGGGCGAGGAGATGGAGCGAGCGCAGATCGCGGTCGCCCCAGTAGCGGGGGTGGTCCGCCAGGACCCGCTGGATGTCGGTGACTTGGGCGGGAGTGATCTGCACGGCCATGGGGTCGATCATGGCAGGGGTGCAACCGGGATGCCCTCGCGGCTGTCCTTCGTGTGAGGGTGACGGAGGTGCGCATGAGAGTCCTGCTGCCGGTGGCGCGCGGGCTGGCGAGGTTGGCGCCCGGGGTGGGCGAGCCGCTGCTCGGCGCCCTGTTGCTGCGCTGTCTCACGCCCGGCTGGGTCCTGCTGCGACCCAGTCCGCCCGCGCGTCTGCTCGCCTGGGCCGAGGAGGCGGTCGCCGTGGCGCGCCGCGCCCACCCGAGCCGCCCGGTCCGGCTGGCCCGGGCCCTGGCCCTGCACGCGCACGCGCTGGACGCGCTGGGTCGGCACGAGGAGGCGTGCGCGGTGGTGGCCGCCGCCGACGCCGTACCAGGGGCCGGGCTGTCACAGGCGCAGACCGCGTTCCTGCTGCACGTCCGGGCGCAGGCACTCCTGGGGAGCGGCAGAGCCGAGGAGGCGCTGGAGGCGGCCCGACGCTGCGTCGAGATGTACCGTCACGGCCCGGCTCCGGGCGGCCGGGACCGCTCCCTGGGCTCCCTGCCGGGCGCCCTGCGCACCTATGGGCTGGTGCTCGCGGCGCTCGGGCACACGGAACAGTCGGTGCTCGTGTACGAGGAGTGCGCCGGGCTGCTGCGGTCCATGTCGTTGCGGGAGTCCGGCAGGGTGCTGCTCGTCATGGCGCGCGTGTTCGTGGAGCTCGTCGGTGGCCTGAAGGCCCTCGGGCGCCACGAGGAGGCGCTGGCGCTCGGTCCCGAGGCGAGGGAGTCGCTGGGCGGAGGGATGGCCCTCGCGTACCCCGGGATCGTGACACCGCTGCGCGCACAGCTGCTCGTGGACCTGGCCGACTGCCACGGAGCCGGCGGTGACTGGGAGATGGCCCGTACGACGGCCGAGGAGGCGGTGGCCGGGACGCGGAGCCCCGCGGGTGCGGTATGGCTGCCCGTCGCGCTGCGGTGTCTGGCCGACACGCTCGCCGAAGTCGACGCGCCGGACGAGGAGTTGAGCACCCTCCAAGAGCTGGCCGACCTGTACTCCGAGGAGTCGCCGGAGACTGATCCGCTGCTCGCGAAGACCCTGGACGACCTGGCCCGCTGTCACCGACGGGCCGGCCGTCACCGCGAGGCCGTCGCGGCCACGGAGCGCGGCATCGCCGCCTACCGGCGCGCGGTGGCCCGCGACGCGGCGCACGAGCCCGAACTGGCCCGCGTGCTGGCCAATCTGAGCCTTCGTCAAGATGACGCGGGTGACGCGGAGTCGGCGGTGCTGAGCGCCCGCGAGGCGCTCACCCTCACCCGCAGGCTGGCCGAGTCCGACTGGGAGACGTACCACCCGCTCACCGCCCGCCGCCTCCGCGTCCTCGGCCAGGCCCTCGGGAGCGCCGGCGACCTCGCCGGAACCGTGTCCTGCTACGAGGAGGCGGAAGCCGTCCTGGGCGAACACCCGGACCGGCAGGGCGTCGAGGCCGAGCTCGCCACGATCCGTTCCGTACTCGCCGACGCCCTGCGCGCCGGGGCCGTCGTGACCGACCTCGACGCAAAGGTCACCGCCCTGCGCTCCCTCCTCGCCCTCACCCGCCGCGCGGACGCCACGGACGTCCACGCCACCTGCGTCCGGGCCTTCGCCGAGGCCCGGACGGACCGGACCGTGCAGGCGTGGGAGAGGGCGACGGGAGAGCCGTACCCGACGCTCTTCTACCGGCCGACGACCGACCGCGGCCGCGGCTCGAACCCGGCCGCCCGGTAGCTCTCGTCGATCAGCGTCATCGTCGCCACCGCGTCGTCCGCGTCGAGCGGCAGCGGCGTGCCCGCGCGGACCCGGGCCGCGAACGCCTCCAGCTGGTACGTGTACGAGGACCGCGTGCCGAGCCGCTCGGTCCGCTCGCCCTCGGCGGTGCGCACCACGACCCGGTCGTCCAGCTGGGGCAGCACGAAGTTCGGCGCGCTCGCCTCGCCCCGGCTGCCGGTGATCCGGATGCTCATCTCCAGCTCGTCGTACGCCATGTGACAGCGCGCCGACCCGCTGGCCCCGCCCGGGAACTCCAGCTCCGCGTCCAGCCACTCGTCGACGCCCGGCGCACCCGCGCGCTCCCCGCCCCGCGCCGAGACGAGCCGTGGGGCGCCGCCCGCGAAGGGGGCGAGCATCCGCAGGGCGTGGACGCTGTAGCAGCCCAGGTCCATCACCGCGCCGCCGGCCAGCGGCAGCGACCAGCGCGGGTCGGCATCCGGCGGCGCGGGGATCGCGACCAGGGCTTCCACCTGCCGGAGTTCGCCGATCTCGCCGCTCGCGAGGATCTCGTGCAGACGGCGGGTGACCGGGTGGAAGAGGTAGTGGAACGCCTCCATGAAGACGGTCCCGGACTTCGCCGCCGCCTCCCGGACCTCGGCGGCCTCCTCGGCGTTGCTCGCCGACGGCTTCTCGCTCAGCACGTGCTTGCCCGCCGCGAGGGCGGCGAGGTTCCACGGCCCGTGCAGACCGTTGGCGAGCGGGTTGTAGACGACGTCGACCTCGGGGTCGGCGAGCAGGTCGGCGTAGGAGTCCACGACCCGCTCCACGCCGTGCTCGCCCGCGAACGCCTCGGCGCGGGACCGGTCGCGGGCGGCCACCGCGACAAGGCGGTGGCCGGTGATCCGGGCCGGGTCGACGAGGGAGCGTTCGGTGATCCGTGCGGCTCCCAGCACTCCGATGCGCAGTGGTTCCCGGCCCGGCTCGCTCATGCCTGCCGTACCTCCTCGATGGTGACAGGACGGTGCTCGTGCAGGGACAGTGTGCACGCCTCGGCGATCCAGCCGGCCTCCAGGGCGTCCTCGACCGTGCACGGCGAGGTGCGGTTGCCCGCGACGACCTCGGTGAACGCGGTGAGTTCGGCGCGGTAGGCCTCGGTGAAGCGGTCCATGAAGAAGTCGTGCGGCGTCCCGGCCGGGAAGGTCACGCCCGGCTCGACCGAGCGCAGCGGCAGCTTGTCCTCCAGACCCACGGCGATGGAGTCCGTGAAGCCGTGGATCTCCATGCGGACGTCGTAACCCCGGGCGTTGTGACGGGAGTTGGAGATCACCGCGATGGTGCCGTCGTCGAGGGTGAGGAGCGCGCCGGTGGTGTCGGCGTCGCCCGCCTCCTTGATGTAGTCGGCACCCCGGTTGCCGCCGACGGCGTACACCTCGACGACCTCGCGGCCGGTCACCCAGCGGATGATGTCGAAGTCGTGCACCGAACAGTCGCGGAAGATGCCGCCGGACGCGGCGACGTACGCGGCCGGCGGGGGCGCCGGGTCCAGCGTGGTCGACCGTACGGTGTGCAGCTTGCCGAGCTCGCCGGTCTGCACGGCGGCGCGCGCGGCGACGAACCCGGCGTCGAAGCGGCGGTTGTAGCCGATCTGGATCGGCACGTCCTTGCCCTGGATCGCCTTGAGGACCTCGACGCCCTCGCTCATGTGCTTGGCGACGGGCTTCTCGCAGAAGACGGGGATGCCGGCCTCGACACCGGCCAGGATCAGCGCGGGGTGGGCGTCGGTCGCGGCGGCGACGACGATGCCGTCCACGCCGGCGGCCAGCAGGGCCTCGGGCGAGTCCACGACCTCGCCGCCGAACTTCTCCGCGGCGGTCTTGGCGGCGTCCGCGAACGGGTCGGTGAGGACGAGTGACTCGACGACGTCGAGTCCGGAGAGGGTTTCGGCGTGGAAGGCGCCGATGCGGCCGAGGCCGAGGATTCCGATGCGCATGGGGGTTGCAGCTCCTTGAGGGTTTTTACAGGAAACGGGAGGCCCGAAGAGCCTCAGTCGAGTCCGCCGAGCACGTTCTGGTCCCAGTCGATCACCGAACCGGTCACCACGCCCGACCGCTCCGACAGCAGCAGGACCACGAAGTCGGCGATCTCGTCCGGCTGGCCGAGCTTGCCCATCGGCAGCTTCTCGGCTGCCTGCTCCAGCCAGTCGTCCCCGGCGCCGTGGAACGCCTTCTGCGTGGCGTCCTCGCCCTCGGTCGCGGTCCAGCCGATGTTGAGGCCGTTGATCCGCACCCGGTCCCAGCGGTGGGCGTGCGCCGCGTTGCGGGTCAGTCCGATGAGCCCGGCCTTGGCGGCGACGTAGGGCGCGAGGAACGGCTGTCCGCCGTGCGCCGAGGACGTGATGATGTTGACGATCGTGCCGGGGGCCTTGCGGCCGACCATGTCGGCGACCGCGGCCTGCATCGCGAAGAACGGCGCCTTGAGGTTGATCGCGATGTGCTGGTCGAACAGCTCGGGCGTGGTGTCGAGGAGCGTGCCCCGGGAGGTCAGCCCCGCCGAGTTCACCAGGCAGTCGATCCGGCCGTACGCGGCGACCACCTCGGCCACGGACGCCTTGGCCTGCTCGGCGTCGGCGAGGTCGGCGCGCACGAACAGCGCCTTGCCGCCGGCCTCCGTCAGTTCGGCGACCAGTGCCTCGCCCGGCTCCGGCCGCCGCCCGGACACGGCGACCACCGCGCCCTCGCGTACCGCGGCCCGTGCGATCGCGGCGCCCACGCCCTGGCTGCCGCCGTTGACGAGGACGACCTTGTCGTCGAGAAGTCCCATGAAGTCCGGTCCTTTCAGCTCTCGCGCCGCTCGGCGCTCGCCCGCAGCTCGTCCCGCAGAGTCCGCGGCGTCCATCGCTCACGCAGGGCCCGCCGTACGAGGTCCGCCTGCGAGGGCGGGGCCAAGCCGTCGACCGGCGGGTCGCTGTCGAGGTTGGTGGGGAAGGGGTAGCCCTCGGCACTGGCGGCGATCACGTTCTCCAGCCACTCCGCGCCGACGCCCTCCGACGCGCGCCGCAGCAGCACGGGGTAGACCGCGTTGGTCACCGTCTCCCGGTCCACCGTCTCCATGGCGCGTCCGAAGGCCGACGACACCTGGAGCAGGTTGGCCATGCGGCGCACGTCCGTGGTGCGGTTGGTGCCGGCGGCGTGGAACAGCGCCGGGTTGAAGAAGACGGCGTCGCCCTGGGCGAGCGGGAGCTGGACGTGGTGCTTCTTGAAGTACTTCTGGAACTCCGGCCGCCGCCAGGCCAGGTAGCCCGCCTCGTACGCCTGCGAGAACGGCAGGTACAGCGTCGGCCCCGACTCCACCGGCATGTCGCAGTGCGCGACCGCGCCCTGGAGGGTGAGCACGGGGGAGAGGCGGTGGACATGCGCCGGGTAGGCCGCGGCGACCTCGTCGGAGAGGAATCCGAGGTGGTAGTCGCGGTGCACGGTCTGGGCGAGGCCGCCCGGGTTGACCACGTTGATCTGGGAGGTCACCTGGTAGCCGGGGCCGAGCCAGGCCTCGGAGACCAGCGCGAGGACGGGGTTGGCGTAGTAGTCGGCGAAGGTCGACGGGTCGTAGAGGGCGGCCTTCTCCAGCGCGTTCCACACCCGCTCGTTCGCGCCGGGCTTGGCGAAGTGGTCGCCGGCCGTGGCGCCCGAAGCGTCCTGCTCGCGGATCAGTGAGTCGAACACTTTGGAGGCGCGGTCGACGATCTCGTGATCGCGGAAGGCGCCCTTGAAGACCACCACTCCGGGCCCGTCGCAGAGGGCCCGGACGAGTTCCTCCTGGACCTCCCGGCGATGCCCGGCGCCCAGGAGGCGCTCGGTGTCGTACAGCAGGACGTTCCGCTCCACGCCGGCGGCGTGCGGATAGTCGGCGGGGTCGACGGTCCGCTCGACGAGCGCGCGGAAGGAGTCGAGGTCGCAGTCCTGCTCGGACAGCCAGGCACGGTGATGTACGGCGGTGAAGGACATCTGCGTCCTCTCGGTGACAGGGGCGACTCAGCGCTGCCATTCTTGTCAGTACAAACCCGTCGAACAACCAGCAGGCGACCATCAAAAACCCCTCAAGGAGCCACTGAATGGGCCACCCCTTCCCGATCCGGGAGATCGCACGACAGGCGGGCCTCAGCGAGGCGACCGTCGACCGGGTCCTGAACGGCAGGGGAGGGGTCCGGGAGAGCACGGTGCGTGAGGTCCGGCAGGCCATCGCCGACCTGGACCGGCAGCGCACCCAGGTCAGGCTGGTCGGACGCACCTTCATGATCGACATAGTGATGCAGGCGCCGGAGCGCTTCTCCACCGCCGTCCGGGCGGCCCTGGAGACGGAGCTGCCCGCCCTGCACCCGGCGGTCGTGCGCTCCCGTTTCCACTTCCGGGAGACCGGCCCGGCCCAGGAACAGGTCAGAATCCTGGACCGGATAGCCCGCCGCGGCTCACAGGGAGTGATCCTCAAGGCGCCGGACGTCCCCGAGGTCGCCGCCGCCGTCGGCCGCCTCGACCGGGCGGGCATCCCCGTGGTCACCCTCGTCACCGACCTGCCCGCCACCCCGCGCCTCGGCTACGTCGGCATCGACAACCGCGCCGCCGGCGCGACCGCCGCGTACCTCATGGGCCAGTGGCTCGGCGACCGCCCCGGCAATGTCCTCACCAGCCTGAGCAGCGGCTTCTTCCGCAACGAGGAGGAGCGCGAGATGGGCTTCCGCAGCGCCATGCGCGCCCGTCACCCCGACCGCACCCTGGTCGAGATCGCCGAGGGCCAGGGCCTGGACGCCACCCAGTACGACCTCGTCCGGGCCGCTCTGGAACGCGACCCGGACATCCGCGCGGTCTACTCGATCGGCGGCGGCAACATCGCCACCCTGAAGGCCTTCGAGGACCTCGGCCGAAAGTGCGCGGTGTTCATCGCCCACGACCTCGACCACGACAACGACCGGCTGCTGCGCGAGCAGCGGCTCTCCGCCGTCCTCCACCACGACCTGCGCCAGGACATGCGCGAGGCCTGTCACCTGGTCATGCGCGAGCACGGCGCGCTGCCGCCCGCGGGACCGACGGTGCCGTCCGCGATACAGGTCGTGACGCCCTACAACATGCCGGCGGTGCTCACAGGCTGACCCATGCGCCGGTCTGCGCCGACCGTGCCATCGCATCGAGTACGACGGCGCTGTGCACGGCGTCCGCGAGCGTGGCCCCGTACGAGGTGCCCTCCGCGATCGACCGCAGGAAGCGGTGCGCCTCGACCACCTTGAGGTCGTCGTAGCCCATGGCGTTGGCGGCACCCGGCTGGAACGCCCCGAACTCGCCGTCGCCGGGGCCGACGTAGACCGTGCTGACGGGCTGGTCCTGGTAGGCGGTGCCGCGGCTCACGCCGAACTCGTTCATCCGGCGGAAGTCCCAGAACACCGCGCCCTTGGTGCCGTGCACCTCGAAGCCGTAGTTGTTCTGCTCGCCGACCGAGACCCGGCAGGCCTCCAGGACACCACGGGCGCCGGAGGCGAAGCGGAGCAGGCAGTTGACGTAGTCCTCGTTCTCCACCGGGCCCAGCTCCCCGCCGGAAGCCCGGGAATGACCCGCCGTGGCACCGGTCGGGCGGGCCCGTTCCGGCACGAAGATCGCCGTGTCGGCGGTCAGCGACGCGATGTCCCCGAGTAGATACCGCGCCAGGTCCGCCCCGTGCGAGGCCAGGTCGCCCAGTACTCCGCTGCCGCCCCGCTCCTTCTCGTACCGCCAGGTCAGGGCGCCCTCGGGGTGGGCCGCGTAGTCACTGAAGAGCCGGATGCGGACATGCGTGACGGTGCCGATGTCACCGGAGGCGATCAGGGCGCGGGCCGCCTCGACGGCGGGCGCGTTGCGGTAGTTGAAGCCGACCGCGCTGTGGACCCCCGCCTTCCCGGCCGCGTCCGCCACCGCGCGGGCGTCCTCGGCGCTCAGCCCCACCGGCTTCTCGATCCAGAGGTGCTTGCCGGCCTGGGCCATCGCGACCCCGATCTCCCGGTGCAGGAAGTTCGGCGCGGTGACGCTGACGGCCCGCACCCGCGGATCGGCGGCCACGTCCCGCCAGTTCCGGGTCGTCGAGGCGAACCCGAACTGCGCGGCGGCCTCCTCGGCCCGCCCCGGCACCTCCTCGGCGACCGTCACGAGCTCCGGACGCAGGCCCAGCCGCGGGTAGTGGTGCAGGACGCGGGAGTACGCCTGGGTGTGCACCCGGCCCATCCAGCCGAACCCGACGACGGCGACCCCGAGCGAATCCACCATGACAGCCCCTCTTTGGACCGGTCCACAATCTGTCCAGGCCACCCTGGGTCGCATTCCCCAAGGTGTCAACCCTTTGACAGGACAATGGCCCTCATGGAACGGTCCATACCATGAGACCTCCGACGATCCGCGACGTCGCCGACCGGGCCGGCGTCTCCAAATCCCTGGTCTCCCTCGTGCTGCGCGGCTCCGAGCAGGTGCGCCCCGAGAAGCGCGAGGCGGTGACGCGCGCCATGGAGGAGCTCGGCTACCGGCCCAACGCCGCCGCCCGCAGCCTCAGCGAGCAGCGCACCCGCACGGTCGGCGTGCTCCTCAACGATCTGCGCAACCCCTGGTTCGTCGACCTGCTCGACGGCCTCAACTCACTGCTGCACGACAACGGCCTGCACATGCTGATGGCCGACACCCGCCTCAACCGCCGCATCGGCCAGGACATGACCGGCCCCTTCCTCGACCTGCGCGCCGACGGCCTGGTCGTCGTCGGCACCCTCCCCGACCCGGCCGCCCTCGGGGCGATCGCCGAGCGCATCCCGGTCGTCGTCGCGGGTGCCCGGGAGCCGGTCCTGCCGGGCGTGGACATGGTCGCCAACGACGACGAACAGGGCGCCCGCCTGGTCACCGAGCACCTCATCGGCCTCGGCCACCGGCGGATCGCCCACATCGCGGGATACGGCGCCGTCGGCGAACTGCGCCGGCGCAGCTTCGAGGCGACGATGCGGGCGCACGGCCTGGCCGGGGTGGTGGAGGCCAGCGACATGACGGAGGAGGGCGGCTACCGCACCACCGTCCGCCTGCTGAGCCGCCCCGACCGGCCCACCGCCGTCTTCGCCGTCAACGACATCGCCTCGGTCGGCGCCCTGTCGGCGGCCGAGGAACTGGGCCTGCGCGTCCCGCGCGACCTGTCCGTCGTCGGCTACGACAACACCCGCATCGCGAGCCTGCGCCACGTCTGGCTCACCACCGTCGACAGCGCCAACCACGAGGTCGGCCGCCGCGCGGCCCGCTGTCTCCTGGACCGCTTCGAGGGCGGCGGGGGAGCGGGCCGGGTGCAGCTGGCGGCGCCCACGCTGGAGATCCGGGGCACGACGGCTGCGCCACCGCCTACAGACTGATCGCGTACGCCTTCCGCAGCGTCTCGTGCACCGTCCACGTCGTACGGTCGCCCTCCCGCAGCACGGCCATGTCGCCCGGCCCGACCCTCAGCGTCGGTCCGCCCTCGACCTCGACGGTCGCCGACCCGCTGATCACCACGAACAGCTCGTCCGCCTCGGTGTCGGTGACGACCCCCGGCGTGATCTGCCAGATCCCGCGGATCTGCTTGCCGTTCGGTGACTCCCAGACCACCTTCCCGGTCACCTCGGGCGTGCCGGAGACGATCTGCTCCGGGGCGAGAGGCTCGGCCTCGAGCTCGGCGTCGGGGATGTGGACAACGAAACTGTGGGTCATGGCAGGACCCTAGCCCCGGCGAACCGATCACGGCCGTGGACAGGATGTGGGGTATCGGCCCAGGTAGGAGGACACTCCGTCGGGGCCGGGCGGACTGGCGGGGCGCCCGCCCCCGGGTGATCGTGGAGGGCATGGCGGACACCCGGGCTGCTGCCGCGTCCGAGCGGCACGCGCACGACACACGCGAGAGTCTCCTGTTCGGCGGTGTCTACGGCGCGGTCCTGGCCTGCTCGATGGTCGCCGCGCTCACCCAGTACGGCCACACCGACCGGGCGACCCGCCGTTACGACGCCGTCTGGCTCGTGGTCACGGCGCTGGCCTCCGCCCTCGCCCACGGCTACGCCCACTACATCGCGGAACGCACCCCGCACCGCCGCGGTGACGTCCTGCGCACCCTCGTCAACGAGTGGCCCCTGGTCACGGCGGTCCTGCCCACGGTCTTCGTCCTGGCGGGCGCGGGCTGGGGCTGGTGGCCCGCGAAGGGCGTGGAGTACCCGGCGTTCACCCTGAACATCACCCTGCTGTTCACCCTGGGCGTCGTGACGGCCCGCTGGTCGCGCCGCTCCTGGCCCTACGCCCTGCTGATCGGCCTCGTGGACGCGCTGCTCGGTGTGGGGGTCGTGGTGGCCAACGCGGTCATCAAGTGAGGCCGCGCGGGGGTTCGGCCGACGGGCGCGCAGGGGAAGGAGCCCACATGAGCGACGTCACCGACGAGGCGATCCGCAGCCTCCGCACCACCGCCGATCCGCGGCTGCGGGACCTGCTGACCGCCCTGATCCGCCACCTGCACGCCTTCGCGAGCGAGACCGGACTGACCCAGGAGGAATGGGAGGGCGCGATCCGGTTCCTGACGGCGACCGGACAGACCTGCACGGACACCCGGCAGGAGTTCATCCTCCTGTCGGACGTGCTCGGCCTGTCGATGCTGATGGAGACGATCAACGGCGGCCACGCCCCCGGCGCCACCGAGTCGACGGTCCTCGGCCCCTTCCACATGACCGAGTCACCGGCCCGCGGACTCGGTGCGAACATCGACCTGGTGGGCGGCGGCGAGCCGTGCGTGGTGAGCGGCCGGGTGCTCTCGACGGACGGAACTCCCGTGCCCGGCGCCGTGGTCGACGTCTGGCAGGCGAACGACCGGGGCTACTACGACGTCCAGCAGCCGGGGATCCAGCCGCCGGGCAACGGCCGCGGCCTGTTCACCACGGACGCCGAGGGCGGCTTCCGCTTCCGCACCTGTGTGCCCAGCTCGTACCCCATCCCCACGGACGGCCCGGTCGGCGACCTCCTGCGCGCCACCGGCCGGCACCCCTACCGCCCCGCGCACATCCACTTCATCGCCTCGGCCGACGGACACGACCCCGTCACCACGCACATCTTCGTGGCCGGCGACCCCTACCTGGCATCCGACGCGGTGTTCGCCGTCAAACAGAGCCTCGTCCGCGACTTCACCCCGACCGACGACCCTTCCCTGGCCGAGGAGTTCGGCGTCCCGAACCCCTTCCGGCACGCGCGCGTGGACCTCGTACTGGAGCGCTCATGACGGAGTTCGTCCACGAGTCCCCGCCCATGAGGGTCGTCCTGCGCCCCGGCGCCGCCACGACGGCGACCCCCGACGAGGCCCGGCGCCTCGGCCTGCGGCGGCTGTTGGTCGTCTCCGGCACACGCGGCGCGGACACGGCCCGGGCGGTCGCCGACTCCCTCGGCCAGGCCTGTGCGGGCCTGCACACCGGGGCCCGGATGCATGTCCCCGTGGTGGTCGCCGACCGGGCCGTCGAGGTGGCGCGGACCGCGGGCGCCGACGGATGCGTCGCGGTCGGCGGCGGCTCGTCCATCGGCCTCGGCAAGGCGATCGCCCTGCGCACCGGCCTGCCGCTGATCGCCGTACCCACCACCTACTCCGGCTCCGAGGCGACCCCGGTCTGGGGACTGACCGAACACGGCGCCAAACGCACCGGCCGCGACCCCTCCGTCCTGCCGCGCAGCATCGTCTACGACCCCGAGCTGACCCTCTCCCTCCCCGTACCGCTCTCCGTGACCAGCGGCGTCAACGCCCTCGCGCACGGCGTCGAGGCGCTGTACGCCCCGGACGCCTCGCCCCTGATCGCGCTGATGGCCGAGGAGGGCGTACGGGCGATGGCCCGCGCCCTTCCCGACGTGGCCGGCGACCCGGCCTCCCTGGACGCCCGCGGCCGTGCCCTGTACGGCGCCTGGCTCTGCGGCTCCTGCCTCGGCGCCACCACGATGGGCCTGCACCACAAGCTGTGCCACGTCCTCGGCGGCACCTTCGGCCTGCCGCATTCGCAGACCCACACGGTGGTCCTCCCGTACGTCCTCGCGTACAACGCGCCCGCGGTCCCGGACGCGGTGGCCGCCGTGGCGAGAGCCCTGGACGCGGACGAGGCCCCGACGGCCCTGTGGCAGCTGGCCGGGAGCCTCGGCGCTCCGCGATCCCTCGCCGAACTCGGTCTGAAGGAGGCCGACTTGGCGGTGGCGGCCGAGCAGGCGGCGGGCCAGGCGTACGCCAACCCCAGGGAGGTCACGCAGGACGGGGCGCTGGCGGTGCTGCGGGCGGCGTACGAGGGCGGACCGCCCTGACCGTCGTGGAAGAACACGGGTCCGCCCCCGGAGTAGGGAACTCCGGGGGCGGACCCGTGCTGTCGACGTGCCTCAGGCCTTGGCGCCCGTGACCTCCGCCGCCTCGCTCGGACTGTCCTGCGGCGCCTCCGCCGGGACAGCGGCCCGCTTCGCCGGGATGAAGGTGGCGATCAGGAAGGCGAGGAGGGCCGCTCCGGCGCCGAGGGCCATGACGACCTTGAAGCCGTTCTCCGAAGGCAGTGCGTAGCCGCCGAAGTCGGTGGTCATCTGGGCGAGGATGACACCGGCGATGGCGCTGGCGAAGCTGGTGCCCAGGGAGCGCATCAGGGTGTTGAGGCTGTTGGCGGCACCCGTCTGGGTGGGGTCGACCGCGCCCATGATCAGGGCGGGCAGGGCGCCGTAGGTGAAGCCGATGCCGCCGCCGATGACGCAGGAGACCAGGACGAGGTGCCAGACCTGCGACATGAGCACGATGTTGAGGCCGTAGCCGGCGGCCACGATCAGGGCGCCGATCATCAGGGTGAGCTTGGGGCCCTTGGCCTTGGTGATGGCGGCGGAGACGCCGGACATGACCATCATGACGATGCCCTGGGGGGCGAGGACCAGGCCGACGGTGAGCATCGACCTGCCGAGGCCGTAGCCGGTGGCTTCGGGGAGCTGGAGCAGCTGCGGCAGGACCAGGGACATCGCGAACATCGAGAAGCCGAGCGCGACCGAGGCGAGGTTGGTGAAGAGCACCTGGGGCTTGGCGGTGGTGCGCAGGTCCACCAAGGGCTGGCTGCTGCGCAGCTCGTAGCGGCCCCAGGCGAGCAGGATCACGACCGAGGCGATGCCGAGGCCCAGGATGCCTGCGGACGTCCAGCCCCAGTCGCCGCCCTTGGAGACGGCCAGCAGCAGGGTCACCAGTCCGGCGGACAGGCCCAGCGAGCCGACCAGGTCGAAGCGGCCGGCGGCCCGCACGTCGGACTCGGGCACGATCAGCAGCACGAGCAGGAAGGAGACGGCGCCCAGGGCGGCGGAGGCCCAGAAGAGGATGTGCCAGTCGAAGTTGTCGGCGATGAAGGCGGCGGAGGGCAGGCCGAGGGCGCCGCCGACACCGAGCGAGGCGCTCATCATGGCGGTGGACCCGGCGAGCCGTTCGGCGGGCAGTACGTCGCGCATGATGCTGATGCCGAGCGGGATGACACCGGCGGCCAGGCCCTGCAGGGCGCGTCCGGCGATCATCGGGATCACGGAGTCGGCCAGTGCGCAGACGACCGAGCCGGAGATCAGCAGGACGATGCTGACCAGGAGCATGCGGCGCTTGCCGTACATGTCGCCGAGGCGTCCGACCACCGGGGTGGCCACGGCGGCGGCGAGCAGGGTGGCGGTGACCGCCCAGGCGGTGTTCGACGCCGAGGCGTCAAGAAGCTTCGGCAGTTCGGGGACGATCGGGATGACGAGCGTCTGCATCAGCGCGACGACGATCCCGGCGAAGGCCAGCACCGCCACGACGGCGTTCGACCGCGACGGGGCGGCCCCCGCTGCGGCGGGTCGGGCAAGGGCGTCGGACATGGCAGGGCCTCCGTGAACCAGAAGGATTGCTTGAGTTACTCAACCATAAATGTGTTGCTTGACTTAAGCAAGCGAATGGGGGGTCATACGGGCAGTTCGGGGGTCCGGGAGGGGGAGGCGCGGCGCCGACGGAGCGCTCACGCCTCGCCGTCGAACGTGACGACCACCTTCTCCGCGGCCCCCGGCGTCAGCGCCAGCTCGAAGGCCCGCTCGACCTCGCCGAACGGGACCCGGTGACTGATCAGCCGGGCGAACCGCTCGTGGTGCTCGATGAGTTCGGGCGTGACCTCGAAGATCTCGGTCGGATAGCCCTGCGAGGCGATCAGCGTCAGCTCGCTGCGCAGCATGCCGCCGAGGTCGATGGCGTCGGACTTCTTCTGTACGGCGACCATGACCAGCTTGGCGTGCCACTTGGCGTTGTCGACGACGGCCTGGAAGACGGCGCCGGCGGCGTCGACGTAGATGTCGGTGCCGGGGCGGGGCTGGCCGAGGGCGTTGGCGGCCCGGCCGTGCAGTTCCGTCAGCCGCTCGGTGACGTTCTCCACGGCAGAGTTGATGACGGCGTCGGCGCCGACCGCCAGTGCCGTCTCGAGGCGCTCGGGAATGATGTCGACGACCACGACGTGCTCCACGCCCCGCAGCTTCAGCCAGATGGCTGCGCCCAGTCCGATGGGGCCGGCGCCGAAGACGACGACCTTGTCGGCGGGCTTCGCCTCGGAGCGGTTGACGGCGTGCCGGGCGACCGCCATCGGCTCGTTCAGCGCGGCGACCTCGAAGGGCACCGTGTCGGGGAAGACCGTGACGTTCTTACCGGTCTCGACGCCCTCGATCAGCAGGTACTCGCTCATGGCGCCGTGCGCGCCGCCGCAGCCGATGATCCCGGAGGGCACGCCCTGCGGGTTCACCACGACCCGGTCGCCGACCTTGACGTCGGTGACCTCGGCGCCGGCCTCGACGATCTCGCCGGCGGGCTCGTGGCCCAGCGGGATCGCCCGCATCGAGCCGTCGGCACCGGCCGGCATGCCGCCGAGATGGAGGAAGAAGGTGTCGGTGCCGCAGATCCCGCAGGCGCGGACCCTGACGAGCGCGTCCGCGGGGCCGGGGGTGGGGCGCTCGACGTCCCGCACGTCGACCTTGTCCTTGGCGGTGAGGACGGACTTCATCGTGGCCATGGAGCGTCTCGCTTTCTGGAGGTACTGCGAAGAGGTGTGACCGGACTCGGGCACGTCCTGACCGGTCGGGCACAAGGGCGACCCGACCGGCGTCGTGAACGGCACCGGGACCGGCGGAGGGCAGGGGGGAGTGGCCCGTCCGCCGGGCCCGGTGACCGCGCCGTACCCCGTCCCCACGGGTCGGGCGCAAGGGGCCGCATCCGCTCAATGCGGCCCCGGTCCGGGTGTGCGTGGTCGGGAGTGGTCGAGCACCCCGTCCCATGCGCACCGGTTTACTTGAGTTAGGCAAGCACGGTCGTGTTACTTAAGTCAAGCAACCAACAGCACATTGCTTAAGTTAGGCAAGTACCTCTAGGGTGGTGTCATGACCGCAGAAGCGCCGGCCCCGGCGACCCTGGCCGAGATAGAGCGAGTGCTCAGCCGGGTCGCCTACCTGGCCGGGCGGAGTCGACGGCACGAGCGCCTCATGGCGATGGCCGGGGTCCCGCTCGACCGCGCGGCCGTGGCGATTCTGCGGCACATCGCGGAGAGCGAGCCGCTGCGTCCCGGGGTGCTGGCGGTCCGGCTCTCCGTGGAGGCCTCCCATGTCACCCGCCAGCTACGGCAGTTGGAGCGGGGCGGCTATGTGATCCGGATCGCGGACCCGGAGGACCGCCGGGCCCAGCGCGTCCAGCTCACCGACACGGGTCTGGCCGCGGTCGGCCGGATCCGCGAGGTCGGCCGCCGCTACCTCGAACAGGCCCTGGGCGACTGGTCCGAGGACGACCTGCGACAACTGGCCCGCCTCTTCCGCCGACTCGTCGACGACTTCACCGACCATGCCGAGGACCCTGTCGGCCCGCCGCTCTCCGCCTGACCGTACCGCCGTCGTATCCCCCCACGATTGGTCGTGCCATGTACGCACATCTCCTGGAGAAACCGTCACCACCACGAGGCGACGGACAGCACGTCCTGGTCGTCGTGGGCGACCCCGGCGACGCCGAACTGCTCACCACCACACTGGAGTTGGCCGGATATCAGGTCGGCACCGCGGCCACCGGTGCCCAGGGCATGGCACGGCTCACCCGGCAGCGGTTCGACCTGGTGGTCCTGGACGCCGCCCTGCCCGACCTGCCGGACCTCGCCCGGGGCCGGCGGATGGCCCCCGCGGACCGGCCCCCACTGCTCTTCCTGGCCTCCTGCGACTCCCTGCACCGGCTCCTGCCCGAACTCGGCCCGGGCGAGGAGGACTACGTCATCAAACCCGTACGCGTCCCCGAGGTACTGGCCCGGGCGCAGGTACTGCTGCGCCGCCGATGTCCCGGGCCGCGCCCCGGGATGCCCGGATACGGCGACCTGCTCCTGGACGACACGACGTGCCGCGCCCGCCGCGGACCCCGGCCGCTCGACCTCACGCCCGCCGAGTACCGGCTGCTGCGCCATCTGCTCGCCAACGCGGGGCGCGTGCTGTCGAAGGAGCAGATCAGCCGGCATGTGTGGGGCGAGTTCCGAGGACACCAGGCGATCGAGAAGCTCGTCTCCCGACTGCGGCACAAGGTGGACGAGGAGGGACCCGCGCTGATCCATACGCGCCGGGGGTTCGGTTACTGGCTGGGCGGCTGAGCGCTCCGCTGGGAGGGCGGGGGTGAACGTGTGGGTCGCCGGGGCTGGCCAGGGCCGGAGCGGCATTCCGGCGACAGCCCCGCGCGCCTGGTGGGGCGCGGTATCGCACCGGATGCTGCTCGGACTGGTCGGGGCGGGTCTTCCGGAGGCTGGTGCGGGTGCGCGGCTGTGTCGAGCGGGCGGGGGCGTGACGGGGTCCTGGGTGATCGGCGGTGTGGATCGCGGTACTGCGGGCGGGGCGCCGGGCTCTCCTGTGGGAAGTGTTGATGCTCGGGGCGTTCGCCTGTCGCTGGGCGCTCATGGAGTGTTTTCTGGAGGCGGGCGCGGGGGCGCGGGGGCGCGGCTGCGTCGAGCGGGTGTGGGTGCCGTGACGGGGGCGGTCGGCGGGGCGCCGGGTCGTCCTGTGGGAGGTTCCGACGCTCGGCGCGTTCGCCTGTCGCCTGGCGCTCAGGGCGTGTCTTTCGGAGGTCGGTGCGGATGCGCGCCTGCGCCGAGCGGGCCGGGTCGGCCGTGATGGGGTCGTGGGTGATCGGCGGCGTGGATCGCGGCTCTGTCGGCGGGGCGTTGGGCCGTCCTGTGGGAGGTTCCGATGCACGGGGCATGCGCGTGTCGCCTGGCGCTCAGGGCGTGTCTTTCGGAGGTCGGTGTGGGTGCGCCGCGAGCGGGCGGGGGCGGCCTCGACGGGGTCGCGGGTGATCGGCGGTGCTGTCGGCGGGGCGCCGGGCCGTTCTGCGGGAGGTACCGATGCTCAGCGCGTTCGCCGTGACGACGGCTGCGATGCCCGCCCATTCCGGTCGGCCCAGTCGCTGGCCGAGGACGATCCACCCGACCATGGCCGCCAGGACCGGGTTGACGCTCATGAACAGGGCGAACGCCGGGGCCGGTACCCGGCGTAGCGTGAACAGGTCGGCGAGGTAGGGAACTGCTGAGGACAGCACACCGGCGGCCACCGCGCAGCCGACCGCCCACGCCGTCGGCGGGTGCCGCACGGCGACGACGATCCCGACCGGCAGGAACATCAGGGCGGAGAGTGCCGCCGCGGCGGCCGAGCCCTGCGCTCCGGGGATGCGGCGGCCCACGCTGCGGTTGAGGAGGATGTACGCCGCCCAGCACCCGGCGGCCAGCAGGCCGAGGCCCATGCCGACATGGTCGGCGGAGGGGCGCGGGCGCATCAGCGTGACGACACCCGCCACCGCCAGCAGCGCACAGCACACGTCCACGCGCCGCCGGGTGGAGGTCAGGGCGATGGCCAGCGGGCCGAGGAACTCCAGGGTCACCGCGAGCCCCAGGCCGACGCGGTCGACGGCGGTGTAGAGGGAGAGGTTCATCGTCCCGAACACCACGGCCAGCAGTAGTACCGGCCACCACTGACTCCAGGTGAACGACCGGAACCGGGGCCGGCCGACGGCGAGGAGGACGGCCGCCGCGACGTACTGGCGGACCGCGACGACCCCGATGGGGCCGATGACGGGGAAGGCGAGCGAACCGATCGCGGCACCGACCTGGTTGGACAGGCCGCTGCCCACCATGGTGGCCACCCCGGCCGGGCTCGTCCGGGACGGCCCGGTGGTGGGCGGGGGAGTGGCCGCGGGGCGTGCGGGTGCCTCTTGCATGGGCCGATCGTGCGCTCCCTCGACACTTGCGCAAAATGCATGGCCCGGCCTATCTATACGCTGGAGTCATGGATGTGGACCTCCGCCAGCTGCGCTGTCTCGTCGCCATCGTCGACGAGGGCACCTTCACCGACGCCGCCCTGGCCCTCGGGGTCTCCCAGGCGGCCGTCTCCCGCACCCTGGCCTCCTTCGAACGGGCTCTCGGGGTAAGGCTGTTGAGGCGTACCTCGCGCGAAGTGACCCCGACCCCGACCGGCCTGCGGGTTCTCGCGCATGCCCGGCGGGTGCTCGCCGAGGTCGACGACCTGGTCCGGGACGCCACCTCGGGCCACGCCCATCTGCGCATGGGCTACGCCTGGTCCGCGCTCGGCCGGCACACCCTCGCCTTCCAGCGCCGCTGGAGCCGGGAGCATCCGGGGACCGACCTGCACCTGGTCCGGGTCAACTCGGCCACGGCCGGTCTCGCGGAGGGCGCCTGTGACCTGGCCGTCGTACGCCGGTCCGTGGACGAGCGGCGGTTCGAGTCGGTCATCGTCGGCCTGGAGCGGCGGCTGTGCGCGATGGCCGCCGACGATCCGCTGGCCCGGCGCCGGTCCGTGCGGCTGGCCGACCTGGCGGGGCGCGTCCTGCTCGTCGACCGGCGTACCGGTACCGCGACCGCTGACCTGTGGCCGCCGGAGGTCCGCCCGGCCACCGAGGAGACGCAGGACGTCGACGACTGGCTGAACATCATCGCCACCGGCCGCTGTGTCGGCATGACGCCGGAGTCGACGGCCAACCAGTACCCGCGCCCCGGTGTCGTGTACCGGCCGGTGCGCGACGGCGAGCCCATCGCCGTGCGGCTCGCGTGGTGGCGGGACGACCCGCATCCGGCCCTGCCGGCGGTGAGGGAACTGCTCACGACGCTGTATCGCGAGGGCTGAGCTGCGACCATGGACGACAAGCATGCCTGCAATACAGCGGACAAAATTGTTGACAATGTTGTCTGGCTAGATTTAGGTTCGACAGGCACTCACTCAGGGAGGGCACGATGCCGAAAGAAGCCCGTCCGAGCACCGGGGAGCAGGCCAAGCAGCATGCGCTCGCGCAGCTGCGGCAGGCGATCCTGCACGGCGAGATGGCACCGGCGCAGCGGCTGGTGGAGAACGAGCTCGCCGAGCAGTTCGGTGTGACGCGGGCCAGCATCCGCGCGGCACTCATCGATCTGGAGTCCCAGGGGCTCGTGGAGCGGATCCGCAACCGTGGTTCACGGGTGCGGGTGGTGACCGTGGACGAAGCGGTCGCCATCACCGAGTGCCGGATGGTCCTCGAAGGGCTGTGCGCGGCGAAGGCGTCGGTCGCGGCGAGCGACGAGCAGCTGGTCGAACTCACCGACCTGGGTACGGCCATGTCCAAGGCCGTCGCCGACGGGGAGCCGGTCACCTACTCCGAGCTCAACCACGAACTGCACGTCCGTATCCGGGAGTTCTCCGGCCAGCAGACCGCACAGGAACTGCTGGAGCGGCTCAATGCCCAACTGGTCCGTCACCGCTTCCAGTTGGCGCTGCGTCCGGGGCGTCCGCAGCAATCCCTGAACGAGCATCTGACCATGATCGAGGCGATCAGGGCCAGGGACCCGCAGGCGGCCGAGACGGCCGTCCGCGCCCACCTCACCAGCGTGATCGAGGCGCTGCGCGACTGATCACGTGCGGGGCGGGCGCCCACTTGTCAGCAAGGAGATTTCAGCATGACCCAGGCCAATGCGCCCGCCGGCCCACGATCGACACTTGTCATCACCGCGCACGCCGGCGACTTCGTGTGGCGTGCGGGTGGCGCCATCGCCCTGGCGGCGTCCCGCGGCGAGAAGGTCACCATCGCCTGTCTGACCTTCGGTGAGCGCGGTGAGTCCGCCAAGGCGTGGCGCGAGGGCAGGAAGCTGGACGAGATCAAGGCGATACGCCGGGACGAGGCGGAGCGGGCCGCGGCCACCCTCGGCGCCGAGGTCCGCTTCTTCGACGCCGGCGACTACCCGCTGCTGGTCACCCCCGAACTGACCGACCGGCTCGTCGAGGTCTACCGCGACACCCAGCCCGACGTCGTGCTCACCCACCCCGTCGAGGACCCGTACAACGGCGACCACCCGGCCGCCAGCCGCATGGCCCTGGAGGCCCGCGTCCTGGCGCAGGCCATCGGCTACCCCGGCCCCGGCGAGATCATCGGCGCCCCGCCGGTCTTCTTCTTCGAGCCGCACCAGCCCGAGATGAGCGGCTTCAAGCCCGAGGTCCTCCTCGACATCACCGAGGTCTGGGACACCAAGCGCGAGGCCATGGAGTGCCTGGCGGCCCAGCAGCACCTGTGGGACTACTACACCGACCTCGCCGTCCGCCGGGGCGTCCAGCTCAAGCGCAACGCCGGCCCGAACCTGGGCCTGGCCCACAAGACCATGGCCGAGGCGTACATGCGTCCCTACCCGCAGATCGCGAAGGAGCTGGCGTGAGCGGCGTGATCGTCACCGACCCGCCGAAGGCGGACCTGAAGGACGTCGACGCGCTGGCACAGTACGGCGTGGCCACCGTCAGCGAGGCGATGGGCCGAACCGGCCTGCTGGGCCCGGAGATCCGCCCCGTCCAGCAGGGCGTACGGGTCGCCGGTACGGCCGTCACCGTGCTCAGCTGGCCCGGCGACAACCTCATGATCCACGCCGCCGTCGAGCAGTGCGGCGAGGGCGACATCCTGGTCGTCACCACCACCTCGCCGTGCACGGACGGCCTGTTCGGCGAGCTGTTCGCGACCGCCCTGAAGCAGCGCGGGGTACGCGGCGTCGTCACCGGCACCGGCATCCGCGACACCCAGGAACTGCGCGACATGGGCTTCGCCGCCTGGTCGCGCGCGGTCTCCTCGCAGGGCACGGTCAAGGCCACCGGCGGCTCGGTCAACGTGCCGATCGCCATCGACGGCCAGGTGATCCGCCCCGGCGACGTGATCCTCGCCGACGACGACGGCGTCGTGGTCGTCCCGCGTGAGCGCGCCCGGGAGACGGCTCTGAAGGCCGAGGCCCGGGAGGCCAAGGAGGCCGCCACCCGCGCCGCCTTCATCGAGGGCCAACTCGGCCTGGACCGCTACGGGTTGCGGGACACCCTCGAGCGGCTCGGCGTCGAGTACCGGTCGTACGAGGAGTACGCGGGGGAGACCTCGTGACCTCCGTGCCCGAGGAGGTGCCCTGTCTGCTGATGCGGGGCGGCACCTCCAAGGGCGCCTACTTCCTCGCCGGCGACCTCCCCGCCGAACCCGCCCTGCGCGACGACCTGTTGCTGCGCATCATGGGCAGTCCGGACGAGCGGCAGATCGACGGTCTGGGCGGCGCGCACCCGCTCACCAGCAAGGTGGCCGTCGTCTCGCCGTCCGCCGATCCGCAGGCAGACGTCGACTATCTCTTCCTCCAGGTCGTCGTCGACCGACCGGAGGTGAGTGACCGTCAGAACTGCGGGAACATCCTCGCGGGCGTCGGCCCCTTCGCCGTCGAGCGCGGACTGGTCCCGGCGGGGGAGGAGCGCACCTCCGTCCGGATCCGCATGGTCAACACCGGCGACCACGCCACGGCGACCTTCCCCACTCCGGGCGGCCGGGTCGACTACACCGGCGACGCACGGATCTCCGGCGTGCCGGGCGCAGCCGCTCCGGTGGTCATCGAGTTCCCGGCCGGCGCGGGCGAACTGCTGCCTACGGGAAGCGTCCGCGACGAGATCGACGGCGTCCAGGTGACCTGCGTGGACAACGGGATGCCGACCGTGCTGATCGCCGCCACTTCGCTGAAGGTCACCGGGTACGAGTCGCCCAAGGACCTGGAGGAGGACCTGACGCTCGCCGACCGGCTGCGCCGGATCCGCCTGGAGGCGGGCCGGCTGATGGGCCTGGGCGACGTCTCGGACACCACCGTCCCCAAGCTCACCCTCCTCGCCCCGCCCCGCGACGGCGGCGCGGTCACCACCCGAACCTTCATACCGGTGCGCTGTCACACGTCGATCGGTGTGCTCGGCGCGGCCAGTGTGGCCGCCGGGCTGCGGATCGACGGCAGTGTGGGGGCGGATCTCGCGGAGCTGCCGCCCGGCAGCGATCGGATGCGCATAGAACATCCCACCGGATTCCTCGACATCGAAAGCAGCCTCGGGACCACCCCCGAAGGCCTTCCCACCGCCCGCCGCACGGCCGTGGTCCGCACGGCCCGCAAGATCTTCGACGGCAGCGTCTTCCCCCGGGCTGCCGCACGACCCCAAGGAGGTCACCGATGACTCCGCCGCTCGGCGACATCGCGCACATCGGCCACGCCCAGCTGTTCACCCCGGACCTGGACGCCAGCGTCGGCTTCTTCACCGACTACCTGGGCCTCACGGTCAACGGACAGGACGGCGACACCGTCCGGCTGCGGACCTTCGACGACTACGAGCACCACAGCCTGGTCCTCACCGCCCGCGAACAGCCCGGCCTCGGCCGGCTCGCCCTGCGCACCTCCAGCGAGGAGGCCCTCCACCGCCGCATCGAAGCGATCGAGGCGGCGGGAGGCACCGGCAAATGGGTCGAGGACGAACCGGGTATCGGCCGCCTCTACGTCACGACCGACCCGGACGGCCATGAACACGCCCTGTACTGGGAGAGCGAGCACTACCGGGCCCCCGACGAGCTCAGGCCCGCGCTGAAGAACCAGCCGCAGGCCAAACCCAACCGGGGCGTGGGCGTACGGCGCTTGGACCACGTCAACTTCCTCGCCGCCGACGTGCTCGCCAACGCCGAGTTCCAGCAGAACGTCCTCGGCGCCCGGCCCACCGAGCAGATCCGGCTGGACAGCGGGAGGATCGCGGCGCGCTGGCTGACGTACACGAACAAGTCGTACGACGTCGTCTACACCTCGGACTGGACCGGCAGCACCGGGCGGCTGCACCACATCGCCTTCGCGACGGACTCCCGCGAGGACATCCTGCGCGCGGCCGATCTCGCCATCGACAGCGGGGTGTTCATCGAGACGGGCCCGCACAAGCACGCCATCCAGCAGACGTTCTTCCTCTACGTCTACGAGCCGGGCGGCAACCGCGTCGAGCTGTGCAACCCGCTCACGCGGCTCGTCCTCGCGCCCGACTGGCCGCTGATCACCTGGACCGAGGAGGAGCGCAAGAAGGGGCAGGCCTGGGGTCTGCAGACCATTGAGTCGTTCCACACGCACGGGACGCCACCGGTGGTCTGAGCTGGGCAAAGGGCCGCCCGCCGATGATTGTCGATGAGATTGTTGACAAAAACGTTGACTCTCGGCGGGCGGCTCCTTAGCGTCTAGCGCACCAAGCACGAGAGGTAACCAACGATGTCTTCCTCCCCCTCCCCCGCTCTGTCCGCCCGCGGCAGCAGACTGGCCCTCCTGGTCGTCGGTCTGTGCTGGCTGGCCGTGCTCTTCGACGGCCTCGACATGTTCATCTACGGCTCGGTGCTGCCGCACCTGCTGGAGACGAAGACCTTCGGCCTCACCGCCGACCAGGCCGGCGACCTCGGCTCCTACGCCACCTTCGGAATGCTGATCGGCGCGCTCACCGCCGGCACCGTCGCCGACCGCATCGGCCGCAAGAAGCTCATGGTCGGCTGCGTGACCCTCTTCTCGCTGGCCTCCGGCGTCTGCGCCATGGCGGGCAGCGTCGAGGTCTTCGGCCTCGGCCGCACCCTGGCGGGCATCGGCCTCGGCGGCCTGCTGCCCACCGCGATCAGCATGGTCTCCGACTACGCCCCGCGCGGTCGCGGCGCCCTCGTCATCGGCCTGTTGATGACCGCCCACCACGCGGGCGGCATCCTCTCCGCCTACGTCGCCAAGTGGCTCATCGACCCCGTCGGCTGGCGCGCCGCCTTCTGGGTCTGCGTGCTCCCGCTGCTCTTCGCGCCGGTGCTCGCCCGGTTCCTGCCCGAGTCGCTGAGCTTCCTCGTCGCCAAGGGCCGCACCGAGGAGGCCCGCGCGCTGGCCGAGCGGTACGAGGTCGCACTGCCCGCCGCCAAGGGCGGCAGGCAGGCCGCGGCCGAGCGCTGGAACTCGCTGCTCAACCTGTTCCGCGGCGGCGAGTGGATCCAGACCCTGCTGTACTGGCTCGCCTCCTTCGGCGGACTGCTCCTCGTCTACGGCGTCGCCACCTGGCTGCCCACCCTGATGCGCGCCGAGGGCTACGAGCTCGCCAACGCGCTGACCTTCGTCGTCGTCTTCAACCTCGGCGGCATCGTGGGCATGCTCGTCGCGGGCCGGGCCGCCGACCGCTTCGGTGCCCCGCGCATCTCGGCACTCTGGTTCGCGCTGACCGCCGCGGGCGTCTTCCTGCTCAGCGTCCACATGCCGATGGGCGTGACCATGGCGGTCGTCTTCCTCACCGGAGTCTTCCTCAACAGCGCCCAGACGATGATCTACGCGACGGTCTCGATCGCCTCCACCCCGGACAGCCGTGCCACCGCCGTCGGCTGGACCTCCGGCATGGGCCGCTTCGGCGCCGTCTTCGGCCCGTGGCTCGGCGGCCAGCTGCTCGCCGCGGGCAACGGGGAGTTCGGCTTCACCGCCTTCGCGATCGCCGGACTGTCGTCCATGGTCTTCATCGGCATTGCCGCACTGCGCGGCTCCAGGCCGGCCGCGCGGAGCGGTGCGGACCAGGAGTTGGTCGGCGCCCACTGACCGGGGCGAGGGGCAAGGACGGAAGCCGGTCACCGCATGCGCTGCGGCGACCGGCTTCCGGCATGTCAGAGATCCACGACGAGGTCCGGGGCGGCGATGCCGAGGGGGCCGGCGAAGGCTTCACCGGCCGCTTCCAGAGCCGCCGCCGTGTCGGTGCCCGGCCACAGGTGCGTGAGCAACAGCCTTGCCGTGCCCGCCTGTCGGGCGTACCGGCCGGCCAGGCGCGCGGTCAGCAGATACGGGGCGTCGCCGGGCGACGGGACCCGGTGGACGTACGTCGCCTCGGACAGGAAGAGATCCGCACCCTCGGCGAGGCGCGGGATGTCCTCGCTCGGACCGGTGTCCCCGGTGTAGACCAGCACGGCCTCCGGAGTGCTGATCCGCAGGCCGGCGTTGGGCACGAAGTGCGGCAGGAGCCGGGTGCCGACGGTGAAGGGGCCGATCCTCAGCCGGCCACCGGGACGGAACTCGTGCAGGCGGTAGGCGGCGGCGAGCATGCTGGGCTTGTCGAGGGCGAGCACGGCGTCGAGGGCACCCTGCGGGGCGTACACCGGCAGCGCGGGCGGCGGATCGTCGCTCAACCCCCGTGCGCGGAGCAGGGGATTGAGGTCGGCGCAGTGGTCGGGGTGGCCGTGGCTGACCAGGACGGCGTCCACGGCGTCGACCGTGAGGCGCGTCAACAGGCGCGGCAGCGTCGCGTATCCGGGGTCGACGAGGAGGCGGAAGCCGTCGTCCTCGACCACGTAGCCGCTGCATGCCTGCGTGGCGGTGGGCCAGGCGCCGCAGCCGCCGAGAACTGTCAATCGCATGGCCCAGGAGCTTAGTTCGGCTCGGTCGTCACCCGACGGCTTCCCGCAGGTGCCGGGCGATGAGCGCGTACGACTCCCGTGCCTTCACCTCGTCCTTGCCGTCGTAACCGTGGTCGGCGCCGGTCACGTCATGGTGCCCGGCCAGCGCGCCCAGGGGTCGCAGCCGGTCGGCGTAGCGCTGCGCCTCCGCCTTCAGGAGGTCGTACTCGGCCGTGACGATCAGCGCCGGGGCGATGCCCTTCAGGTCGGCGGTGTCCGACGGGTGCGCGGGGGAGGCGAGCCGGTCGCGGCGCAGCCGTACGTCCGGGATGTACGAGGTGTCAAAGACGTCGGCCATCCAGGGCCGCAGCATCGGCCGGGCGACGGCCGCCCTCTTGTGCCGGGCGCCGGTGGCCAGGTCGAGCGGCGGATAGTGCAGGACCTGGAGGGCGATCCCGGGCCCGGCCTCCTCCAGCGCCTGGCGGGCCACGGCTGCCGCGAGCCCGCCGCCGGCGCTCTGCCCGCCCACCGTGAGCCGGCCGCCGTCCCAGCCCTGCTCGGTGCCGTGCTCGGCGACCCAGCGGACGACCTCGTAGGCCTGCCGGACCGGCGCCGGGAACGGGTGCTGCGGGGCGACCACGTAGTCCACGTTGATCACCACCACGCCGGCCTCCGCGGCCAGGAACCGGCACAGCGGGTCGTCCAGCTCGGTCAGCGTCATGACGTATCCACCGCCGTGGAAGTTGACGTGCACCGCGGGCGTCGCACCCTCGGTGACGGTCGGCAGATAGACCGTGGCGCGGGCCGGGGCGACCGACGTCGGGATCGTCAACTCCCTTACCTTGCGCGGGAATTCGGGGAATCGGGCGTACGACGAGATGGTCAGACGCCGGCCGGCCAGCCGGGTCGTTCGCTGCATCGCCCTGGCCGCGAGGGCGGCGATCGGGGGTCGAGCCAAGAGGGGCATACGGCCGAACTTAGTTGAGTCAGGCAAGGAGAAGCTAGACCTTCGTGCGGACGCCGTCCAGGGCGATCGACATGACCCGTCTGCGCTGGGCGTCGTCGTCGAAGGAGGTCGCGGTGATGCCCGCGACCATGCGCAGCAGATCGGTGAAGTCCATGTCGGTGCGCGCCTCGCCCGCCCGCTGGGCCCGCTCGAGCAGCGGGGTGCCGGCGCCGTACATCGACGTGCGACAGGCGGCGAAGATCTCCGTCTCGTCATTGAGGGCCTCGCGGACGGCGCGCTTGGTCACCATGTAGTCCGCGAACCGGTCGAGCCACGCGGTCAGGGCCTCCCAGGGCTCCCGGTCGGCCACCTCCTCGGCGACCCGCACCAGGGTGTTCACCTCGTCCGCGTACACGGTCTCGAAGAGATGGCGCCTGGTGGGAAAGTTCCGGTACAGCGTGCCGATGCCGACGCCCGCCCGCCGGGCGATGTCCTCCAGGGAGGCCTCCGCCCCGTGCTCCGCGAAGGCCTCGCGGGCGGCGGCCAGCAGGGCGTCGTAGTTGCGGGCGGCGTCCTTCCGGGTGGGACGGCGGGCCGCGACGATCTCGCTGACGGGGGACGGCTGGGCGGTCACGGAAGCCTCCCGGGGCTGAAACGGAGGTCTACCTCCGTTCCGGGTTGAAGCGGAGGTGTGCCTCCGCTAGAGTGGAGGCGTGCCTCCACTTTATCAGTCGAGGTGCGTCCCTGCCCTTTCCGCGACCGCTTCCCACGAGGCTCCGGCCGCACTCTGTGTTCGGAGAGGCTCTCCATGCCCCGCACGTCCACCCGCCTCACCTTCGCGGTCCTCGCGACCGGTGCCGGCGTCTTCGCCATGCTGCAGTCGCTGATCGCGCCGGCCCTGCCGACCGTCCAGCACGCGCTGCACACCTCGCAGTCCACATCGACCTGGGTGATGACGGCGTATCTGCTGTCCGCCTCGGTCTTCACCCCGATCCTCGGCCGCATCGGCGACCTGATCGGCAAGAAGCGCACCCTCGTCGCCGTCCTGCTCGTCGTCCTGGCCGGCTGTCTGCTCGCCGCCCTCGCGCCGAACATCGGCATGCTGATCGTCGCCCGGGTCGTCCAGGGCGTCGGCGGCGCCCTGTTCCCACTCTCCTTCGGCATCATCCGCGACGAGTTCGCCCCGTCCGAGGTCCCCGGCAGCATCAGCAACCTGTCCGCCGTGATCGCCGCGGGCGGCGGCGTCGGCATCGTCGCGGCCGGACCCATCGTCTCCGCGCTCGACTACCGCTGGCTGTTCTGGATCCCCGTCGCGGTCGTCGCGGCGACCACTCTGATCGCCCTGCGCTACGTACCCGAGTCACCCAACCGGGCCGAGGGCAAGGTCAGTTGGCTCGGCGCCGTCCTGCTGTCGGCGTGGCTGGTGGCCCTGCTGCTGCCGCTGAGCCAGGCGGGCACCTGGGGCTGGGGGTCGGCCCGGGTGCTCGGCCTGTTCGCCGTGGCCGTCGTCCTGTTCGCGCTGTGGCTGCTGGCCGAGGCCCGCTCGCGCTCCCCGCTGATCGACCTGCGGATCATGCGACTGCCCGCGGTGTGGACGACCAACACCGTCGCGCTGCTCTTCGGCGCGGGCATGTACGCGCTCTGGTCCTTCCTGCCGGCCTTCGTGCAGACGCCGAGCTCGGCCGGGTACGGCTTCGGCGCGAGCGTCACGACCTCCGGACTGCTGATGCTGCCGATGCTGCTGGCGATGTTCTGCTCCGGCATCCTGAGCGGCCGGCTGGCACCCGTGGTCGGGGCGAAGGCACTGCTCACCACCGGCGCCGCGCTCGGCGCGGTGGCCCTCGGGTTCCTCGCCCTCTGGCACGCCGCGCAGTGGCAGATCGCCGTCGTCGCGGGAGTGTTCGGCCTCGGTATCGGACTGGCCTTCGCCTCGATGGCCAACCTGATCGTCGGCAGCGTGCCGCCCGAGCAGACCGGCGCCGCCACCGGTATGAACGCCAACATCCGCACCATCGGCGGCTCCATCGGCGCCGCGGTCACGAGCGTCCTGGTCACCGGCCGGCTCCAGCCCTCCGGGCTGCCGTACGGCTCCGGCTACACCCACGGCTTCACCCTGCTCGCGGTCCTGTGCCTGGCCGCCGCCCTGGCCGCCCTGCTGGTGCCGGTCCGCCGGGCGGGCCGTGCGACCGGGACGGCACGGGCCACGGGCGAACCGTCGGAGGCCGGCCGGCCGGCGGCCGTACGCGGCTGACGTCCGCCGTCGTCACGTCCATGCGGTAGGGTTTACCTGCGTGTTCCCGCGGTTCGTCCGGGGGAGTCGCACCGGGACGTGGCGCAGCTTGGTAGCGCACTTGACTGGGGGTCAAGGGGTCGCAGGTTCAAATCCTGTCGTCCCGACGGTGTGAAGGGCCCTCGCGGGCAGCAGCCCGCGAGGGCCCTTCGTCGTTCCGTCAGCGCAGGCCCAGCCGCTGCCGGTACTGCGGCAGCGGTCCGGCGCTCGCCAGTACGGCGGCGCAGCGGGTGTCGGCCGCGCAGGCCTGTCCGGGGTCGCGCGAGGGGAGCAGGGTGTTGCCGGTGAACTCCAAATCGTGCGGGTCTCCGCACCCCTCGTCGGGGTGTTCCTTGTCGGCCGGGGGCCAGGCCCCGGGGAAGTCCCGCCGCTCCAGCCACGAGGGCACCGCGTCGTCCCAGAAGTTGCCGCGGTAGCGCACGTGGCGGACGGGGCGGTCGCCCCATTCCTCGCTGCATCCGCCGATGGCGGCGACATAGTCGTAGACCGCGTTGCCGTCCACGGTGGTCCAGTTGGTGCTGTCGTCGGTGTAGATCCCGACGTTCCACTCGCCGTACCTGCTGCTGGTCACCGCGTTGCCGCTGATGACGGCGCCGTCGGCGAACGAGGTGCCCTGTTCGCCCCGCAGGTAGATGCCGCCGCCGTCGGCCAGGAGCCGGTTCGTCGCGAAGACGCGGTTGCCGAGGATGCGGTTGCCGCGCATGATGCCCCGCAGGTCGTCGGCGGGACCGGACAGGATGCCGGTGTAGGGGACGTGGTCGACCTGGTTGTGCGCGATGGTGGTGTGCTGGGTCGCGGTGTCCCAGATGGCGGAGGCGGCGTGGTACTCCGCGCCGATGTGGTGGATCCGGTTGTTGGTGATCCGGTTGCCGCGGTTGGTGCCCTTCTGGTCCGGCGGGGCCACTCCGAGCAGGATGCCGCCGTCGGAGACGTCGTCGACGAGGTTTCCGTCGACGGTGTTGTACGAGCTGTTCCGCGACAGCTCCAGTGCCTGGGCGCCGAGACGGGTGAACCGGTTGCCCTCCAGCGTGATGCGCTCGGCGGTGCGGAAGGCGACCGCACCGGGCACCGTCAGCAGCCGCGCGTCGTCGCCCTTTCCGGGGCGCAGATACATGCTCCACGCGGAGGGGAACCCGGCGGGCTCGCTGGGCGCCAGCCAGGTGGCGTCCGCGAACGTCAGGCCCCGGAAGTCGACGTCGTGCAGGGGGCGGCCCGGTCGGCCGGTGCCGGTGACCAGGTTCTCCAGGACCGGGGCGATCACCTCGGCGCGGCGCATGTCCTGACCGGCGCGCGGGAAGTACAGCAGCTCGTGGTGACCGGGGCGGGAGCGGTCGAGGTACCAGCTGCCGGGCTCGGGCCGGAAGCTGGGTGAGTTCTCGACGGCCGTCGGCTCCGTCAGCAACTCCGGCCCCCCGTAAAGGGCTTGGGCAAGGTCCCAGCAGGGCTGGTCCATCGTGATGGCGGTGCCGGAGACGGCGGCGACCCCGCAGCGGCCCTCGACATAGCCGCCGCGGTAGACGAACTCGATGTCGGCGGGGTTCTTCCAGCTCCGCGGCACTGCGCTGGTGGTGACGTAGCCCTTCTTCGTCACCTTCAGCGTGCCGTCGAAGCCGGCGCCCTCGCGGGAGAGCCGGGTGGCGCGGCGCCCGTCGACGTAGAGTTGCCGGGTCTCCAGACCGCCCACGTCCGCGCGCCAGAACCCACGCGACCCCGGGTCCGGTCGCCAGCCGGAGATCCGGCGGCCGCCGCTGAGGGTGACCCGCTCCTGCCGCGGGGTTCCGTAGCCGTACGCCTGGTAGATCACCCCGGAGTCACCAGCGGCCTCCGACAGCCGCAGCGGCTTCTTGAGGGTGTACGTCCCGCCACGCAGGTTCACCACCAGGCCGGACGTCCTCTCCGGTGCCCGGGTGCGCGCGGCCTGTTGTGCGCGTGCCGGGGTGGCGAAGGGGTGGTCCAGGGTGCCGGGCCAGGAGTCCTTGCCCCACGGGGCGACGTACAACTGCGGTTCTGTTGTGGGCTGTTCGGCCGACGCCGAGGTCGGTAGGGCCGTCATCGCCGCTGCCATCGCCAGCGCCACCGCGGTCGGCGCGCCCGCTCTCGTCCGCTTGTGCAGGATCACCATGCTTCCCCCAGGGTGAGTTGTGTCTTCACCCTGGGGGAAGCGGGAGATGGCGGGCATCGGGCGATCGTCGAGGGAAGAACCATCCTCGGATGGCACGGCGGCTACCAAAGTAGGCGGACCGCGCCCCCCGCTTGTCATGCGTACGGGTCGAAGGGGATACCCGAGGGCTTCGAGGCGGCGAGGTGGTACGGGAAGTCGCCGTCGTCGATCTTGAGGGTCGCCGAGCCGAAGTCCGCGCTGGTCAGCTTGTCGCGGTAGCCGGCCGGATAGCCGTTCCAGCCGACGAGCCGGGGGAAGAACCAGCTGCCGGTGGCGTTCTCCGCCGGTTCGTCGTTGCCGCCGGCGAAGCGGAAGCAGTGGGTCGAGATGCCGTCCTTGTGATAGACGATCTTCGGGTGGGTGCCGTCGAAGCGGACCGCCGAGCGGGCGGCCACCTGGTAGCCGCTGTGCTGGGACACCGACACGTACTGGACCTGGTCGTTGCTGACCCACACCACGACGTGCTCCCAGTCGTGCCGGTGTCCGATGGCCGCCGGGCCGAGCGTCGCCTGGTCCTTCTCGAAGTAGCTGGCGTACATCACGGCACACCAGCCGTTGTTGCACTTCGCGCGTGAGTAGGTGTTGGCGTTGGCCAGTTGGGCGGGGTCGTGGCACTTGCCGTTGACGTCGCCGCCGAGCTTGAGGCCGGGGTTGAGGGTGCCGTCGGCGCCGATCGCCGCGGTGGCGTAGCAGCCGTCGCGGTCGTAGTCGTACGCGGGGGAGAAGGTCTGCTCCAGGCCGTCGGCGTTCTGGGGGAGCAGGGTCAGCACGTCCGCGTGGGCGGTGGCCGGGACGGCCACGACGAACGTCAGCGCGCCGAACGCGCCGAGGAGCGCCTGGGCGAGGGGTCTGAACCGGAACTTCGACTCGGTCATCTTCGGGCCGCCTTGTCAGCAGTAGAGGTTGGCGCCCGGCGCGACGCCGAGGATCGAGGTGAACCGGTTGTAGGCGTCGACGCGGCTCTGTACCTGGGCCGGGTTCTTGCCGTCGCACTCCAGGGAGCCGTTGATGCTGCGGATCGTCTGCCCGAAGCCGGCCTGGTCGACCATGGCGTTGTGCGGGGTCATCGTGCCGGGCCCGGACTGGGTGTTCCAGTACCACAGGCCCGTCTTCCATGCCACGGCCGAGTCGTTCTGCACCAGCCAGGGGTTGCCCAGGAGGTCGATGCCGAGGGCGTCGCCCGCGGCCTTGTAGTTGAAGTTCCAGCTGAGCTGGATCGGTCCGCGGCCGTAGTAGGCGGCCTGGCCCGCCGGGCAGCCGTACGGGCGGCTCCAGTCGCAGTAGGTGGGGTAGTTGGCGGTGTTCTGCTCGACGATGTGGACCAGTCCGCCGGTCTCGTGGTTGACGTTGGCCAGGAACGCGGCCGCCTCCTGCTTCCTCACCGTGTCACTGCCGGTGCCCGCGAAGCCGGGGTAGGCGCTGAGGGCCGCGGTGAGGCCGCCGTAGGTGTAGAAGGAATTCCGGTTCGGGAACATCTGGTTGAACTGGGCCTCGGAGACGACGAACCCGGACGGCGTGGTGCCTCCGCCGCTCGCGGGCGCGTTCCACTTCTGGTTCGCCCCTCCGGAACAGGTCCAGAGCTGCAGCCGGGTGCCGTTGGCGCTGCTGTTGTCCCGGACGTCCAGGCACTTGTTCGCGGCCGGATTGACGATGTCGCGCGCCGCGGTGACCACCCACTGCTGGTTGGCGCCGCCCGAGCAGCCCCACAACTGGATGGCCGCGCCGTCGGCGGTGCCGCGGTCGACGACGTCCAGACACTTGCCGAGCGCGCGCAGGGTGCCGTCACCGGAGTTGGACCAGATCTGGGCACCTGTTCCGTTGCAGTCGTAGAGCTGTACGGCGGTGCCGTCGGCGCTGCTCGCGCCCGCGACGTCGACGCACTTGCCCGCGAGGCCGGTGATCGAGCCGGTGGCCGCCTGGGCGGGCGTCGCGGTGAAGGTGAACAGGGCGGCGAGGACGGCGAGGAGTGTGCCGAGGATCGTGAGCCGGGTGCGGGATCTTGTGCGATCGGAGAGGGGCATGGCTGAGGACGCTCCTGGGGTGTGTGGGGGTGAGTGCGTCGCAGGTGGCGGTGCTGACCCGTGAAGCTAAAGGTATGGACCAGTCGCGTCAAGAGTTGAAGTAAGTATTGAAGGAGGCGAGTTGAGGCGCCCGGGTCCGCCGTCGGCCCGGGCTGACCGGTCAGCCGAGTCCGCGGCAGTAGAGGGCGTCCGGCGTGCGGGAGGAGCCCACCCGGCCGGTGTACGCGATCCCGGCCGCGTACTCGTCGTCCGCGCACTGCCCCTTGTACCGGCCGTCCGCGAAGTCGCCGCCCTTGGGGCCCGCGCCCCTGTTGTCGCCCCGGTCGAACCAGACGGTACGACCGCTCGTACCGAGCCTTTCGGGCGGGGCGGCCGCGCACAGGGCGGTGGAGACGGCGGCACCGCGGACGCTGTACCCGATGAGGAACTGCCCGTCGGCGCACTGGAGTTTGGTGTACCCGGACGCCCAGTCCCGACCCGGCGTGACGTGCCGCTCGTCCACGACCACCTCGTGTCCGCCGGCCGGATCCCACAGGCCTCCGGTGGACACGTCCGAGCACAGCCCCCGGTTGCCGGTGTGGCTGAGTCCGAGCAGCCGCTGCCCGTCGGGGCAGACGGCCTTGCGGGCGCCGGAGTCCCAGTCGGGCCGCGCCCGCATCCGCCGTGACGCCACGAAGTCGCCGTGGTCGGGGCTGAGCATGGACCAGTCCGGTACGCGGGCCACCGCACCCGTCCGGCCCTCGGCCTCGATGAGCCGGGTCCAGGCGGCGGCCCGCCAGTCGTCCCCGTCGTACACGCCCATACGGCGGCCCTCGGCGTCCCAGTGCAGCAGCGCCCAGCCGTTGCCCTTGCGGTTCTCGTGCAGGCCGACGAGCGGCCAGTAGGCGAAGTCGGCGTCGGTGCGGATGAGTTGGTCCACGAAGTTCTCGAACCAGGCCCGCTGCTTCACACCCGTCTCGTCGCGTCCTCCGACGCCGAACTCGCTGATCCAGACGGGGGCGGTGAAGTGCCGGTCCTGCTCCGCCGTCACGAAGAAGGCCTGGCGGTTCAGGGTGCCGATCAGTTCGGCGGGGCCGAGGTCGCGGTAGCGGGGGTCGCTGGTCTCGCCCGTTCCGGTGGCGCCGCTGTGGTTCGGGCCGGTGTAGTCGTAGAAGTGGGCCGAGTACACGAGCTTGTCGGAGTCGACGAGGGTGTGCGACAGCCGGCGTACCGGCTCCAGGGTGGGGCGTTCGTGGGCGAGTCCGTCGACGGGGACGCCGGTCCAGTTGATGCCCTCGACGATGATCAGGAGGTCCGGGTTGGCCTCCGTGAGGATGCGGTCACCCACGCGCTGCGAGGCGGCGAACCAGTCGTGGTCGTCGCCGAGCCCCCAGTTGGGGTCGTCCCAGACGTTGCGGCGGACCTCGTTGTAGAGATCGGCGCCGACGACCCGCTTGTTGTGCTGGTAGCGGCGGGCCATGAACAGCCAGTCGCTCTCCCAGGCCGCGGCGGACCGACTCGTGTTCCAGCGTTCGTTGCCGTCGACACCGCAGCACCAACGGGTCGTGTTGGTGTGGTTGTTGAGGATCACGGCGAGGCCGGAGGCGGTGAGTGCGTCCACCACGGCGTCGTAGACCTGGAGCGGTGTTCTGCCGCGCAGGACGGGGTTGGCGGCGACGGACCCGTCCGTGACCGGACGGGTGTCGTGGATCATCTCGTTGGAGAAGGGCAGCCGGACGCTGTTGATCCCGATCTCCTGGAAACCGGCGATGATCTCGGCCATGGGCGCACGGTCCAGGCCGAGCGGCATCCGGCCGGAGTTCTCCCCGGCGTGGTGGTTCGCGTCGTCCTCCGTGCTGCCCGATCCGTTCCACGTGCCGCTGGCGCCGTGCCAGTTGCCGGAGCGCAGCTTGAAGCGGTCGCCGTCGGCGTCCACGATCCAGCGGCCCCGGGTGCTCAGCGGAGCCGTCCAGCCCGGTGCGGCCGCCGCTGCCTCGGGGGCGGTCGTCAGGGGTGTCATCAGGAGTACGGCGGCCAGTGCGGCCCTGACGAGGAATCCGAGCATGGCCACCATCCCGAGGACCGCGTCGACACTGCTGTTGTCATGGCAGCGTCATCATGGAGGGTGGCCCGGCATTGGTCCAGTCCTGGCGCGCCGCGGGTTGCCGTGGCGGGGCGGCGACCGGTGACTTCCGGCCGGTTGGCCTGTGCGCACCCGTCCCGCGACCGCGGCAGGCGAAGGCATGATGGCGTCGAGCGTGCGTTCCCCATGAACGGAGGCACACATGGACATCGGAATCGGCCTGCCCAACACGGTGCCCGGCACCGATCCCCAGTCCCTTCTCGACTGGGCCCGGCGGGCGGAAGAGGCCGGATTCAGCACCCTCGGCACCATCGGACGGCTGGTGTACGGCGGTTACGAGGAACTGATCGCCCTCACCGCCGCGGCCGCGGTGACCAGCCGGATACGGCTCACCACCAGCGTGCTGCTGGCGCCGCTCCATACGAACTCCGCCCTGCTCGCGAAGCAGGCCGCCTCGCTGGAGCGGATATCGGGCGGCCGTTTCGTCATCGGTGTGGGGCTGGGCGGCCGGGACGACGACTTCGCGGCCAGTGGCGTGTCCATGCAGGGCAGAGGCCGGCGCCTGGACGAGCAGCTCGCCGAGATGAAGCGCGTCTGGGCCGGAGAGGAGTACGGGTTCGCCGGACCGATCGGGCCCCGCACCGGGCGCGAGGGCGGCCCCGAACTCGTCCTGGGCGGTTCCACGGAGGCGAGCTTCCGGCGCGTCGCCGAGTTCGCCGACGGCTGGATCATGGGCGGCGGTTCGCCGGACACGTTCGCCGAGGCCGCGGCCGGTGTCGACGCCGCCTGGCAGAAGGCGGGGCGCGCGGGCACGCCGCGCAAGCTGTCGCTGGCCTACTTCGGGCTGGGCCCCGAAGCCCGCACGCAGGCGGACGCCTACCTGCTGGACTACTACGGCTTCCTCGGCGACTTCGCCCGGCAGATCGCGGACAGTGCCGCGGTGAGTGCCGAGATGGTCACGTCCTACGTCGACGCGTTCGCCGCCGGCGGCTGCGACGAACTCATCTTCGTCCCCACCGGATCGGGGCTCGACCAGATCGACCTGCTCGCCGAGGCGATCACCTGAGTCGGAGCAGGACGGTCAGCCGCACGGAGACGTCGTCACCGGCCGCGATGTGCTGCGGCTTGCGTACGGCGTTCTTGAGCGGCAGCAGATAGCGGCCGTCCTTGGGGAAGAGCGACGTCGTGAAGGCGGTCGCGCCGATGTGCGCCTCGACCGGGATCACCCCCCAGCCGTAGGAGGCCGTCGTCGCCACCTCGCGGATGTCGGCGGACTCGTCGTCCGGAACGGGGAGGAAGTAGTAGGGCGCCGGACCACGCCATTCGATGACGCGGCCGGTGAAGGAGAGCTCCATGAGGTCATTGTCCGGCCCGGAGCTCCCGGTGCAGCCGCCGGGTCCAGGGGTGGTCCCCGCTGAAGACGCGTGTGAAGAGGGGCAACAGCTCGGCGAGCCGGGTGTCCCCGGCCGACGGGTTCCGGTGGAGCCGGGTCAGCCGGCCCACGTGGAAGGCGTTGAGGAGGGTGTGCGGGTGTTCGTGGCCGAGGGCGGCGGTGCGGTCCTCGAGAAGGGTGGTGAACAGGCCCAGCGATTCCCGGGGTTCGCCCTCGGCCTCGGTCCAGCCCGCGATGTTGTGGCGTACGGCGAGGGTGTGCGGATGGGCCGGACCGTTGACCCGGTGCGCGTCGTCGAGCAGAGCGCGGCATTCGGCCAGGGCTTGGGCGCGGGCACCATGGGCTGCCGTCCAGTAGGCCGTGTTGTGGCGGGTCAGGAGGGTTTCCGAAGCCTCGGGGCCCAGGATCCGTTCGGTGTCGCGGTGGAGCTCGGCGTACCGCCGCGCGGCGTCCTGGGCGTCGCCCGTCTCGCCGGTCCAGCGGGCGAGATCGTCGCGCAGCAGCCGTAGGGCGCGGTGGTCGCGGTCGTCGAGGCGCTCCCGGTACACGTCCAGCAGGTCCTGGGTCCGCTGTCTGGCCTGCGGGGCCCGGCCGCACACGCCGGTCCAGTACGCGACACCGTGCCGTACGACGAGGGTGAACCAGGCGTCGTCCCCGAGCCGGGTACGGCAGTCCGCCTCCAGCCCGGTGAGCAGCCGCAACGCGGCGGGGGCGTTGCCCGCGGCGCCGATCGTGGACGCGTTCAGATGGCGCTCGCGCAGCAATGCCATGGAGCCCGCCCCCGCCCGGATCGTCGGCCGCGCTCCCAGAGTAGCCAGCGTCGTCGCACCCCAGAAGACGGACGTCCCCACCCGCGTCGGTGACCGCCTCGTGGACGCCCTCTTGACGTCCTCGCGCGGCCGATCGACACTCCAGATGGGAATCCTAGTGAACAGGTAGGGAAACATGAGGCGCCTTGAGTCGGCAGTCGGCCGAGTGAGCCGTACCTCTCGGCCGTCGCCTCTTCTGACCTCCCGCCGTCACATCGACCTGCAGCGCGTCTGCAGCGCGATCCGCCGGCTCGGCTGAGCCCGGCCCGTCCCCGAGCCTCGCCGCCGCATACCGGCGCACCCCCTGTCCTGGCCCGACGTCGCTTCCGCCGCGCGTACGTCCGCGCGCCCACACCCGGGGAGATCCATGTCCGTCACACCGCTCGCTCCCGCCTCGACCGCGCAGTCCACCGCCGCGTTCCGGGGCCGGATCGGCCGGGACGCGCGCAGCGGGCACTACGCCGTGCCGCGCCGCTACCGGCTGCATCTGTCGCCCGCCTGTCCGGACGGACTGCGCATCGCCGTCGTCCACAGCCTGCTCGGCCTCGACGACGCCTGTCCCGTGACGTTCCTCGACGCGATCCCCGACTGTCCCGACGGCGGCCACACGGCGCTGCGCCCCCTCTACGAGGCCAGCGCGCACCGGTACAAGGGCGCCGCCGTCGGCCCCGTGCTCAGCGACGACTGGTCGGGCCGCATCGTCAGCACCCATGCCCCGGACATCACCCGCGACCTCGCCCGCTTCGGCGGCGACCGCCCGGCGCTGTACCCGTGCGGCGCGGAGTCGGAGACCGAGGCCGTGGAACGGCTGTGCGCCCAGGGCATCGAGCGGGCCGCGCAGGAGGCCGGCACGGCGGGCACCGACCCGGACGCACGTGCCGCGGCGCTCGACACGCTGCTGGAGACCCTGGCCTCGCTGGAGAACTGGCTCACCGGACGGGAGTACCTGATCCGGGATCAGATCACCGCCGCAGACGTCGAGTTGTGGGTCACGCTGGTCCAGCTCGACACCGTGCACCGCCATCACCTGGACGCCTCCGCCGTGCAGCGGATCGCCGCCCACCCCGCACTGTGGGCGTACGCCCGCCGGCTGGCGGCCCACCCCGCCTTCGGCGCGCACCTCGACCTCGACGGCATCGCCCGTCGCCACCACGCCCACTGCCGTGGCCTGGAGGCCGCGGGATCGGCCGTGCAGATCCTGGACTGGGCGGCGCACGCCGCGCGGACCCGCTAGGCGTTCCACCTGGTGGACCGGCGTTGACAGACGCTCGGACAACTGGCTTCACTTACGGCACTCTTGACGCAGAAGGGCCCTGGCGGCCCCTGAGAACGATGACGGTGACGGACATGTACGCAGCTCCCAGGACGGCCACGCGCCGTACCTCGAGCTGCGTACCGCCGTACGCGAATCTCCTTGTCGCCGATCGCTCCGTCGACCTCCTGCGCGTGAACAGCGCACTGTGTACCGCACCGGGCCGAGCCCGCTGTCGGGGCTGACGTCCCCCTCCGCAGCCCCCGCGTTCCCGACGAACACCGCCCGCGCGGTGTGCCGTTGTCCGCCCAGCCCCCGGTTCCCGTGCGTCCCCGTGTGCCACGACCCGCCGTAGAGCGGCCGTCGTAGCCGCGTTCCGTGCGCCCGTGTCCGGGGATCCGAACCCGCCGGAGCCCCTCATGAGTGAACCCCCAGGCGCCGCCGTCTCCGTCACGGAGCCACCGCCGATCGCCGACAGACCGTCAAAACAGCTGACCGCACAGCGGGTTCTGCCGCTGCGGCACCCCGGACGCTGGATCGCCACCGCCGTCGTCCTGGTCCTCACGGCCCAGTTCGTGCACGGCCTGGTGTCCAACCCCTTCTACCAGTGGGACCGGTTCGGCTACTGGTTCCTGCGGCCGACGATCCTCGACGGGCTGCTGATCACCCTCGAAGTCACCGCCTACAGCGCGGTGCTGGGCCTCCTCGGCGGTGTCGTCCTCGCGCTGGCCCGGCTCTCGAAGAGCCCTGTCCTGCGGGCGGTCAGCTGGATCTACATCTGGACGTTCCGCTCCATACCGCTGATCGTCATCCTGCTCTTCCTCTACAACTTCAGCGCCCTGTACCAGACGCTCAGCGTGGGCGTCCCCTTCGGGCCCGCCTTCTTCACCTTCGACGAGTCCCGGCTCGCCACCGACATGGCCGTCGCCGTCGTCGGTCTGAGCCTGAACCAGGCGGCGTACGCCGCCGAGGCGGTCCGCGGCGGCATCCTCTCCGTCGACCAGGGCCAGCACGAGGCGGCCGCCGCACTCGGGCTGCCCAAGGGCTACCAGTTCCGCAAGGTCGTCTTCCCGCAGGCCCTGCGCTCCATCACGCCGAACTACGTCAACCAGCTCATCGACCTGGTCAAGGCCACCTCGCTGGTGTTCTACGTCTCGCTGCTCGACCTGTTCGGCGCAGCCCAGACCATGGGCGCCACCTACCCCGGCGACATCGTGCCGCTGCTGCTGGTCGTCACCGTCTGGTACCTCATCCTGACCACGGTCGTCTCCGTCATCCAGTTCTACGTCGAGCGGTACTTCGCCCGGGGCGCCACCCGCACCCTGCCGCCGACCCCGTTGCAGAAGCTGCGCACCGCCCTCACCGACCTGCGCGCCCGTATCCGCAGGGAGGCCGCCGTATGACCACCGCGACCGTCAAGGCCGTGCCCGCCGCCGTCGAGGTCCACGACGTGCACAAGTGGTACGGGACCCACCGGGTCCTGGACGGCGTCGACCTGAGCGTGCGGCCCGGCGAGGTCACCGTGATCCTCGGCCCGTCCGGCTCCGGCAAGTCCACCCTGCTCCGGGTCGTCAACCACCTGGAGAAGCCGGAGATCGGCCACGTCAGCATCAACGGCGAACTGATCGGCGTACGCCGGCACGGCGACCGGCTCAAGGAGCTGAGCGAGCGTGCCATCCTCGCCCAGCGCAGCAGGATCGGGTTCGTCTTCCAGAACTTCAACCTCTTCCCGCACCTGACCGTCCTGGAGAACGTCGCCGCGGCCCCGGCGGCCACCGGACAGCTCGACCGGACCGCGGCCCGGCAACTCGCCCGCGAACTCCTGGACCGGGTCGGCCTCGCCGACAAGGGGGCCGCCTATCCGCGGCAGCTGTCCGGCGGACAGCAGCAGCGCGTGGCCATCGCCCGCGCCCTCGCGCTGCGGCCCGGCGTCATCCTCTTCGACGAGCCCACCTCCGCCCTCGACCCCGAACTCGTCGGCGAGGTCCTCGCCGTCATCAAGGACCTCGCGAAGAGCGGCACCACCCTGGTGATCGTCACCCACGAGATCGGCTTCGCCCGGGAGATCGCCGACCGGGTCGTCTTCATCGACGACGGCCGGATCGTCGAACAGGGCCCGCCCGCCGAGGTCCTGGACAGGCCGCGGCACGAGCGGACCCGGGACTTCCTCAGCAAGGTGCTCTGAACCGCGAGGCGTTCTGACACGCCGTGTCCTGACACACGGTGCGCTGAGCACCGCCCACGACTTCCCCCCACGGCATCACCCTCACCACCCGCTCCCAGCCACAAAGGACAGTCATGCCTACCCAGTTCTCCCGACGCAGCCTGATACGGGGCATCACCGCGGCCACCGCCGCCGTCACCCTCGCCGCCGGGCTCGCCGCCTGCGGGGGCGAGAGTGACGCCGCGACCAAGACCTCCGACACCGCCGGCACGGTGACCGTGGGCCGGCTCTCCAACGGCGCGGCCACCGAGACCGCCCTGAAGGTCGCCGAGGTGAAGTCCATCAGCTCCCTGCTGCCCGACGACATCAAGAAGAGCGGCAAGCTGGTCATCGGGTCCGGCACCCTGCCCTCCGGCAGCCCGCCGCTCGGCTTCATCGGCAGCGACCAGAAGTCGCTCACCGGTTCCGAGATCGACCTCGCCCGCCTGGTCTCCGCCGTCCTCGGGCTCGAGCCGCAGGTGCGGCGCTCGACGTGGGAGAACCTGTTCATCGGCCTCGACAGCGGCAAGGTCGACGTGGCCTTCTCCAACGTCACCGACACCGAGGAGCGCAAGCAGAAGTACGAGTTCGCCTCCTACCGCAAGGACGATCTCGCGTTCGAGGTGAAGAAGGACGACACCTGGAACTTCGACAACAACTACGAGAACCTCGCCGGCAAGACGGTCTCCGTCAGCAACGGCACCAACCAGGAGAAGCTCCTCCTGGAGTGGAAGGCCAAGCTGGAGAAGGAGGGCAAGAAGCTCACCGTCAAGTACTTCCAGGAGACCAACAGCCTCTACCTGGCGCTGAACAGCGGCAAGATCGACGCCTACTTCGGCCCCAGCCCGAGCCTGTCCTACCACGCGACGCAGACGGCCAAAACGCCTCAGGCGACCCGTGTCGCGGGCCAGTTCTCGGGTGCCGGTGAGAGCCTTCAGGGGCTGATCGCCGCGACCGCCAAGAAGGACAGCGGCCTCGCGAAGCCGCTCGCCGCAGCCATCAACCACCTGATCGAGAACGGTCAGTACGCGAAGTGGCTCAAGGCCTGGAACCTCTCGGGCGAGGCTGTCGCCACGTCCGAGGTCAACCCGCCCGGGCTGCCGCTCACCAACTCGTGATCATCCGTCAGAACGCGCTGTGAGAAAGGCCGTCGTGGTCCACCAGATCGCCCTCGGAACCCGTCTCCTGGACAACCCCGTCTGGGCAGCCCTGGACGGACCGCACGCGGCCTTCGCCGAACGGGTCGGCCGGGCGGCGCGCTATCCGGCGGACGTGTACGCGTTCGCCGCGCTCGCCGACCTGGCGGATCCGGCCGCCTGGAGTGACCTGCACAGCCTCCTCGGCCCGGCAACCACCGCACGCGTGAAGGGAGTCGAGACCGTCCCCGACGGATGGGACGTCGTCGGCGGCGGCCAGGGCGTCCAGCTCGTCGACACCCACCTGCGGGCCGAACCCGCCCCGGAGGCCGTACGGCTCGGCCCCGACGACGTACCCGACATCCTGGACCTGGTCGCCCGCACCCGACCAGGACCCTTCCTCGCCCGCACCGTCCACCTCGGCACCTACCTCGGCATCCGGCACCACGGCAGGCTCGTCGCCCTGGCCGGCGAACGGCTCCACCTGCCCGGCTGGACCGAGATCAGCGCCGTCTGCACCGACCCGGCACACCGTGGCCGCGGCCTCGGCACCCGTCTGGTGCGGGCGGTCGCGGCGGGCATCAGGGAACGCGGGCAGACCCCGTTCCTGCACGCCGCCGCGAACAACGCCACCGCGATCCGGCTGTACGAGTCGATCGGCTTCACCCTGCGCCGCCGCACGACCATCCTCCAGGTGCGCACGCCGGGAACAGATGCCCGGGCGAGGGCGTTGTGAGTCGGGACGAGACACGCACCACCAGGGCGGGAGGCGGGGACGTGCGGCGCATCGACCGACTCCTTCTGCACTCCCGTCCCTACATCGACCTCCAGCGTGTCGCCGGCGCTCTCTGTCGCCCCTGACCTCCTTCTCCGCCACCGTGCCCTGAGTGCCGCATGCCCGGGCCGGTGATCTCGTACGGATCTCCAGGAAGGCACCCACTCGTGTCCCCTTCTTCCTCCCTGCACCTCGCCGTGGCCCTCGACGGCACCGGCTGGCACCCGGCCTCCTGGCGTGAGCCGGTGGCCCGCCCCCGGGACGTGTTCACCGCCGCCTACTGGGCCGACCTGGTCGCCGAGGCCGAGCGCGGCCTGCTCGACTTCGTGACCTTCGAGGACGGCCTCGGCCTGCAGTCGTCGGTCTTCGGTGAGCTGGACGGCCGCACCGACCAGGTCCGCGGCCGTCTGGACGCCGTACTCATCGCCTCCCGCGTCGCGCCCCTGACCCGGCACATAGGGCTGGTGCCGACCGTGATCGCCACCCACACCGAGCCGTTCCACATCTCCAAGGCGATCGCCACCCTGGACTACGTCAGTACCGGCCGGGCCGGGCTGCGCGTGCAGATCTCGCCCCGCCCCGACGAGGCCGACCACTTCGGGCGCCGCACCGTCCCGCCGCTGAGCCTGGCCGAGCTCCAGAGCCCCGCCGGACAGGAACTCGTCAGCGACCTCTTCGACGAGGCCGCCGAATATGTCGAGGCCGTCCGCCGGCTCTGGGACAGCTGGGAGGACGACGCGGAGATCCGGGACGTCGCCACCGGCCGCTTCATCGACCGCGACAAGCTGCACTACATCGACTTCGAGGGCAAGCACTTCAGCGTCAAGGGCCCCTCCATCACCCCGCGCCCGCCGCAGGGCCAGCCCCTGGTCAGCGCCCTCGCGCACCAGACCGTCCCGTACCGGCTGGTGGCCCGCCAGGCCGACATCGGCTACGTCACCCCGCACGACACCGACCAGGCCCGGGCGATCGTCGCCGAGATCCGCGCCGAACAGGACAGGGCCGGCCGCGCCGACCAACCCCTGCACATCTTCGGGGACCTGGTGGTCTTCCTCGACGACGACCCCACGGCCGCCGCGGCACGCCGTGAGCGCCTCGACGCCGCCGCGGGAGAACCGTACGAGAGCGACGCCCGCGTCTTCACCGGCACCCCGGCCCAACTCGCCAACCTGCTCCAGGAGTTGCAGTCCGCCGGGCTGACCGGCTTCCGGCTGCGCCCCGCCGTCCTCGGCCACGACCTCCCGGCCATCACCCAGGGCCTGGTCCCCGAACTCCAGCGCCGCGAAGCCTTCCGCGACGCCTACGAGGCCGACACCCTGCGCGGTCTGCTGGGCCTCGCCCGCCCCGCCAACCGCTACGCCGCCTGAGCCGGAAGGACCCCGCAGAGCCATGACCAAGCCGCTGAAGCAGATCCATCTGGCCGCCCACTTCCCGGGCGTCAACAACACCACCGTGTGGAGCGACCCCGAGGCCGGCAGTCACATCGAGTTCAGCTCCTTCGCCCACTTCGCGCAGACCGCCGAACGCGCCAAGTTCGACTTCCTGTTCCTCGCCGAGGGACTCAGGCTGCGCGAACAGGGCGGGAAGATCTACGACCTGGACGTCGTCGGCCGCCCCGACACCTTCACCGTCCTCGCCGCGCTCGCCGCCGTCACCGACCGCCTCGGCCTGACCGGCACCATCAACTCCACCTTCAACGAGCCCTACGAGGTGGCCCGGCAGTTCGCCAGCCTCGACCACCTCTCCGGCGGCCGCGCCGCCTGGAACGTGGTCACCTCCTGGGACGCCTTCACCGGCGAGAACTTCCGCCGCGGCGGCTTCCTCCCGCAGGAGGAGCGCTACTCCCGCGCGAAGGAGTTCCTGGCCACCGCGAACGAGCTCTTCGACTCGTGGCAGGGCGACGAGATTCTCGCCGACCAGGCCTCGGGGCAGTTCCTGCGGGACGCCAAGGCCGGCTCCTTCGTCCACACCGGTCAGCACTTCGACATCCACGGCCAGTTCAACGTCCCCCGCTCCCCGCAGGGCCGCCCGGTCATCTTCCAGGCGGGCGACTCGGAAGAGGGCCGCGAGTTCGCCGCGTCGAGCGCCGACGCCATCTTCAGCCGGTACGCCACGCTGGACGCAGGCCAGGACTTCTACCAGGACGTCAAGAAGCGCCTCGCCAAGTACGGCCGCCGCCACGACCAGTTGCTGATCCTGCCCGCCGCGAGCTTCGTCCTCGGCGACACCGACGAGGAGGCCGAGGAACTCGCCAAGCAGGTGCGCCGCCAGCAGGTCAGCGGGGCCACCGCCCTCAAGCACCTGGAGTTCGTCTGGAACCGGGACCTCTCCTCGTACGACCCGGAGGGCCCGCTCCCCGACATCGACCCGGACGTCAGCGGCGACCACATCGCCAAGGGCCGCGCCCAGGTCCGTATGTACCGCGACCCGCTGGCCACCGCCCGTGAATGGCGCGAGCTCGCCGCCGCCAACAACTGGTCCATCCGTGACCTCGTCATCGAGTCGGGCAACCGGCAGAACTTCGTCGGCTCCCCGGCGACGGTCGCGAAGACCATCAACGACTACGTCCAGGCCGACGCGAGCGACGGGTTCATCCTGGTCCCGCACATCACCCCGACCGGCCTCGACGTCTTCGCCGACAAGGTCGTCCCGCTGCTCCAGGAGCAGGGCGTCTTCCGCACCGAGTACGAGGGCACGACCCTGCGCGACCACCTCGGCCTCGCCCATCCGGACGAGACCTCGGGCGAGCAGCGGGTGGCCTCGTGAAGTTCCTCGCCATCACGCTGATCGTGCACCGGCCGGACCCGGTCACGGGCGTGCGGAAGTCGACGCACGACCGGTTCCGTGAAGTGCTCGACAACGCCGTGCTGGCCGAGGAGTTGGGCTTCGACGGCTTCGGGGTGGGGGAGCGGCACGAGCGGCCGTTCATCTCCTCCTCGCCGACCGTCGTCCTCAGCCACATCGCCGCCCTGACCCGGCGCATCAGGCTCTTCACGGCGGTCACGACCCTGAGCCTGCTCGACCCCGTGCGCGCCTACGAGGACTACGCCACCCTCGACCATCTCTCCGGGGGCCGCCTCGACCTGATCATCGGCAAGGGCAACGGCGCCGCCCAGCGTGAGCTGTTCCAGGTCACACCGGAGGACCAGTGGGACCGCAACGCCGAGAGCTACGAGGTCTTCCGGAAGATCTGGCGCCAGGACAAGGTCACCGCCAAGACCCGTTTCCGGCCGGAGCTGACGGACGCGGAGGTATGGCCGAGGCCGTACCAGCGGCCGATCCGGGTCTGGCACGGCAGCGCCACCAGCAGGGAGTCGGTGGACCTCGCGGCACGGTACGGCGACCCGCTGTTCTCGGCGAACGTCACCCACCCCATCGAGCCGTACGCCGAGTTGATCCGCCACTACCGTGAGCGCTGGGAGCACTACGGGCACGACCCCGCGCGGATCGCGGTCGGCGCCGGGACGGCCGGGCTCCTGGTGACGCCCACCTCCCAGGAGGCGTTGAAGATCTACCGGCCGATCTTCGAGTCGACCCTGGCGTTCCAGAAGCAGTTCGGTCTGCCGGTCGTCTTCGAGACCGTCGAGGACTTCATCGAGCGCAGTTCCGCACTGATCGGCAGCCCGCAGCAGATCGTCGACAAAGTGCGGCGCTACCACGAGCAGTTCGGTCACACGGTGCTCCATCTGCACGCGGACGCCAGCGGGTTGACGGACACTCAGCACCGGGACTCGCTGGAGCTGTTCCAGTCCGAGGTCGCCCCGGTGCTGCGGCGCGACATCCCGGACCCGCCGTTCCCCTGGGAACCCGTACGGGAGGAGTCCGCCCATGCCTGAGATCCCCCTCGGCGTCCTGGACCTGGTCCCCGTCCCGAGCGGCTCCACCGCCGCCGACGCCCTGCGCAACTCCATCGACCTCGCCCGGCAGGCCGAGCGGTTCGGCTACGCCCGCCACTGGTTCGCCGAGCACCACCTCAACCCGGGCGTGGCCGGCACGTCACCGGCGGTCGTCCTCGCCCTGACGGCCGCCGCGACCTCCACGATCCGGCTCGGCTCCGGCGCCGTCCAGCTCGGCCACCGCACCGCGCTGAACACGGTCGAGGAGTTCGGTCTGCTCGACGCCCTGCACCCGGGCCGTTTCGACCTGGGCCTGGGCCGCTCGGGCGGCGGACCACCGGCGGAGAAGCCGGCCACCCCCTCCGAGACCGCGGGCCGGGCCCCGAACGGCCTGCTCATCCCGCCCCGTTTCTCCTTCGCCCGCCTCCTCGGCTCGCCCCGGATAGCCCTCCAGCGCAAGCTCCTCCTGCTGCCCGGTGCCGAGTCGCAGGACTACGCCGAGCAGATCGACGACATCCTCGCCCTGCTGGCCGGCACCTACCGCTCCCCGGAGGGCATCGAGGCACACGTGGTGCCCGGCGAGGGAGCCGACGTCGAGCTGTGGATCCTGGGCAGCAGCGGCGGCACGAGCGCCGAGACGGCGGGCGCGCGGGGCCTGCGGTTCGCGGCGAACTACCACGTCAGCCCGGCCACCGTCCTGGAGGCCGTGGACGGCTACCGGTCCTTCTTCGAGCCCTCCGAGACCCTCGACAAGCCGTACGTCAGCGTCTCGGCCGACGTCGTCGTCGCCGAGGACGACGAGAGCGCCCGTGAACTGGCCACCGGCTACGGCCCGTGGGTCCGCAGCATCCGCACCGCCGAGGGCGCCATCCCGTTCCCGACGCCGGACGAGGCCCGCGCCCACGCCTGGACCGACGAGGACCGGGAGCTGGTGCAGGACCGCCTCGACACCCAGTTCGTCGGCTCCCCGGCCACGGTCGCAGACCGCCTCGAACAGCTCCAGGAGGCCACGGACGCCGACGAGTTGCTCATCACCACCATCACCCACGGCCACACCGACCGGGTGCGCTCCTACGAACTGCTCGCCGAGGAGTGGCGCCGGCGAGGTCACTCCACCCGGTCGAGCTGACGCCCGGCCCGGCCACACTTCCGGCGGTCCTCGGACCGCCGGAAGCAAGGGAGTTGACGGCGGAGACGGTACGCCGACGGCCGGTCGCTACTGGACGATCAGGGCAGCGGCACCCCAGCAGGCGGCGAGGAACAGCGCGAGCATCCCGGTCGCCACGGCGTTCCGCGCCTTCGCGGTCGCGGCGTAGGTCTCACCGGCCGCCCGCAGCCTGCGTCCGGCGCCGTAGAACATCCCACAGGACACGGCACACAGCCCCGCCGTGACCGGCAGCAGCCACAGGACCGTCAGAAGGAAGCCCCGCAGCTCATCACCCGTGCCACCGTCCGAAGCAAGCATGAACGGATCCTAGGCGGGCGGACCCGCGGCGGCAACGGCCGCGAGCAGGACCTCCAGCGACTCCTCGGGAGTCTGCCCCGCGGTGTCCACCACCACCCGCCGGCGCTCCCACGGCTCGTACTCCCGGCCCACGATCTCCTCCCAGCCGGGCAACGGCAGTCCCGGCACATCGACCGACCGGGAGGCGACCCGACGGCGGTGCTCGACGGGATCGGAGCACCTCACCTCCACCTCGACGACCCCGACACCGGCGCGCACAGCGGCCTCCCGCCAGGCGTCCCGCGTGACGGTCAGCGGATTGACCGACTCGGCGACGACCGTCAGCCCCTGCCGCAACTGCTCCTCGGCGAGGGCGTATCCGACGACGTACCCCACCGGCCCCACCGGATGATCCGCGAGCCCCGACCGTACGATCGCCTGCTCGATGGTGTCGATCCGCAGATGAACCGCCCCGACACGGGCGGCCAGGAGCCGGGAGAGCGTGGTCTTTCCGGACGCGGGAAGCCCGCCGACGACGATGAGCATGCCGTCATCCTGCCGCAGCCGGCGAATGTTCATACGGGCGCAATGCCACGCCCTGGCGATTCCCGGAGCCGCCCGCCTACCGTGAAGAGGTGACCGGTCAGGCGTTCTTCCGCAGGCTGCACGTGGACCTGGCGCGCATGGGCGCGTCCCGCTGTCCGCGCGTCTGACGCCCACCCGCACCCGGCGCCCTTCGTCGCGCCCGGCTGCCTCGTCGTCCCCGCACGACGACCCTCCCCGCACACCAGCCCGAGGAGCAGGCATGACCACTGCCGCACGCCCCGACATCCGCCGCGCAGGCCCCCGCTTCGGGGCCGAGATCGACGGAGTGGACCTCACCCGGCCCGTCGACGACCTCACCGCGGGTGAACTGCGCCGCGCCTTCGCCGAGCACAAGGTCCTCGTGTTCCGCGGCCAGCATCTGACGCCCGATCAGCAGGTGGCCGCCGTAAGGATCTTCGCCGAACCCTTCGACCACCCGACCGCCCTGCGTCACCCCGAGAACCCGCTCGTCTACCCGTACAACGTGCGCCAGACCGGCAAGGCCAGCACCTGGCACATCGGCGGACTGTGGCGCACCCCCGTCTTCGCCATCGAGTCCCTCGTCTACGAGGAGGTCCCCGAACTCGGCGGCCACACCCTGTGGGCGGACCTCCAGGCCGCCTACGACGACCTCTCCGAGCCCTTCAAGCAGCTCCTCACCTCGGTGAACGCCGTCTACGACGGCAACGCGGAGAACTACGCCCAGGGCAGCAGGAAGACCGCGCAGGGCGACCCCGTCGAGCACCCGGTCGTCCTCGAACACCCCCTCACCGGACGCAAGGGGCTGTTCATCAGCTCCTCGGCCCAGCGCCTCACCGGAGTCACCCCGCAGGAGGGCCGGGTCCTTCTCGACCATCTGCTGCGGCACGCCTCCTCGCCCGACTACACCATCCGGTTCGGCTGGCGGCCGGGCGACTTCGTGCTCTGGGACAACCAGGCCACCTGGCACTACGCGGTCGACGACTACGGCGACGGGGCCCGCGTCTACCGCAAGGTCCTCGCCGTGGAACCGTTCCACCCGGCGCCCACGGAGTAGGCCGGCCGGACGTGCTCCGGCCGGCTCCCCGGCACTGCGGACAGGCGTGGGCGGCGACAGTCCCCCTCCCCCGAAGGAGACTGTCGCCGCCGCTTCCCCCGGCGCCGGACAGTGGCCGGCATCGCCCGTGTGCGGTCTGTACGCGCTGTCACCAGCACATGACCGCGGTTTCCCCCGAACCCCACGCGGAGTACAGGCGCACACGGACGAAGTATCGACGGCCCTTGACGAGACGGGCCTTGACGGTGGCGTTGTGCGGCGCTCCTCCGTCGTCCTGGCCGGCGAGGTAGCGGGGTTCCCCGTCCCGCTCCTCGAAGACCACCACGACGGTGTCGCTGTCGCCGAAGGTGCCCACGCTGTACTCGCGGGTCTCCGGCGGCTCGACGGTGAAGTCGGCCTGCTCGCCCGGGCCGAGCCCGAGCGGGGCCGAACGGAACGGCACCAGTCCGGGCGGCCGCGACGGGCCGGCCGACGGGTACCAGCGCAGGACGTACTCCTTGTCGGAGGGCGAGAGCGTGCCCGGCGGGTTCAGCCCCGCACGGAACTGCTCCGGCTCCAGGATCAGTCCCCCCGAGAAGGGATACTCCATGATCGAGTGCGGATCCCAGACGGAACCGTTCACCTCACGCGCGTCGAGCTTGCGCAGGATGTTGAAGAACGTCCGGTCCCGGGTCCAGAAGTTCGGCGGGCCCGCCAGATCGGCGTAGACGGCCTCGTCGTCCCAGAGGATCCCGGCGAACGGGTTCTGGTGCTCGTGGTGCATGCCGAGCGCGTGCCCGATCTCGTGCAGGGCCGTCCCGCGCTCCCCGGGCGCGGTCAGGTCCCACCCGAAGTTCATGGTCCGCTCGTGCAGTCCGACCCGCAGCGCGTCCTTGCCCACGGTCGACCAGGAGCCGTCGCCGAGCTGGAACCCGATGCGCAGTTCCGCCTCGCCGCGGTCGCCGACCTCGGCGAAGGTGACGCCGACGCCGAGGTCCTGCCACTCCTGGAAGCACTCGCGCACCACGTCCCGCTGCTCCTTGGCGCCGACCCACGACACCCGCCGGGTCGCCCCGCTGCCCGGTACGGCGATGACCGAGGCATCGGACTCGCCGTCGAAGAAGTGGTAGTGCAGCACGGTGTTGTTGACCCACATCCGGCTTCCGCCGATGAGCGCACTGAGCCTCTCGGCGGCCAGCCCCGGTGCGAAAGCGGGGGCCGGCTGCTGCGCGAGGGAGCAGTAGCGGAAGGTCATGCGCCAAGAGTGCCGTCGGTGCTCGGCGGGCGCCTGAGTCGAGGGCTACTCAAGTCCCTGTGTATCAGGTGTGAGTACTCGGGCTCTTGTAGTCGTGACGATTTTCGAACGGGACGCGAAGACCCTGGAACTGCCCTGGCCGTTCACCGGCCGGGAGGACGAACTGGAGCTGATCCGCCGGTCCTCGGCCGCGGGTCACCACGGCATCGTGGTGACCGGTCCGGTGGGTTGCGGCAAGACCCGGCTCGTCACGGAGGCCGTACGCGGCACCGACTGCGCCAGGGTGGCCGGGACGCCCGAGACCCGGCACATTCCCTTCGCCGCGTTCGCCCCTCTGCTGCCCGAGGCGGTCTCCCTGCACCGGGCCGTCCAACTGCTCTCCGCGGTACGGCTGTTGCTGGTGGACGACGCGCACCTGCTCGACGACGCCTCGGCCGCCCTGGTCCACCAGCTCGCGGTGCACGGCCGCACCCGGCTCCTGGTGGTGGCGACGGACGACGTCCCCGTCCCGGGCGCGGTGTCCCGGCTGTGGACCGGGGAGCTGCTGCCCCGCCTCGCTCTGGAGTCACTGCCCCACGAGGAGACGGCCCAGCTGCTGGCGGCGGGCCTCGGCGGCGGCCTGGAGCCGCTCACCGTGAACCGGCTGCACCACCTGTGCCGGGGAGATCTGCGGTTGATGCGCGAGATGGTCGGTGCCGTACGCGACGGCGGGCAGCTCGTCCGGCTGCCGGGCTCGGACGAGCGGGCGTGGCGCGGGCCGGTGCCCGTGACGGCGACCGTGCGGGAACGGACGGCCGGCCTCCTGGAACGGCCGGAGCGCGAGACGCTCGAACTCCTGGCATTCGCCGAGCCGTTGACGCTCGACATGGACGGACTCGACCTGCGCGTCCTGGAGGACCTGGAGGCCGAGGGCCTGGTGCGGGTCGACGACCACGGCGGTGTGGGCCTGGCCCACCCCCTGCACGGCCCCGTCCTGCGGGCGGCGGCCGGCCGGCTGCGGGCGCGGCGGCTCGCCCGTACGCCGGAGCAGTGCAAGGCGGCCCTGGAGGACGAGGCGGCCGAGCTGACAGAGGCGATGGAGCGGGCCGACGTACGGACCCTGAACGCGCCCGTGGGGGAGTGGCTCGTCGCGGAGGGCGAGCCGGTGCCGTCCTGGTACGCGGCCGTCCGTGCGGGGTTCGCGCGGCTGCGGGGAGAGCTGCGGGAGGCGGCGGCCTGGGCGAGGGAGGGGCTGCGGGACACGGCGGGCGATCCGGCCTGCGGTGCCGAACTCGCCCTGGCCGTCCTGCAGTCCGGCGAGATGACCGACCCCGGCGCGGACCCCCGGGTGCCCACCGACCCCCGTACGGCGCCCTGGCTGGCGGCCGCACGCGGCGACCTCGACGGGGCGCTGGAGACGGTCACCGACGCCTACGACGCCGTACGCCTGGGAGCCCCCGGCGAGTCGCCCGGCGCGGAGGTCTTCGCGCTGCACGCCGACGCGCTCGCCCGGGGTGACGGGCCCGCCCTGGACCGGGCGGCCGAGCGGCTGGAGGAGCGGGGGTTCCTCCTCTTCGCCGCCGAGGCCCGCGCCCAGGCCGTGCACATCCACAGCGACCCACGGGCCGCCCGCACCTCACGCACCCGCGCGGTCGACCTGGCCCGCCGCTGCCAGGGAGCCCGCACTCCGGCCCTGTCCGGTCTCGTCCTCGGTGAACTCACCGCCCGCCAGCGGCAGATCGTCACCCTCGCGGCCGCCGGCCTCAGCAACCGGCAGATCGCCGAGAAGCTGACCCTGTCCATCCGCACCGTCGGCAACCACCTCTACAGCGCCTACGCCCGGCTCGGCGCGGGCGGCCGGGGCGCCCTGCCGTGGCTCGTGGAACTGCCCGACGCACAGCCGGCCTGAGCCGGCCCACGGACCGGCGGTCTGACCCCCGTGATCGGGGGAGGGGTCAGGCCGCCACATCGTCGCCACGCCCTCGGCGCCGTCCAGGACGTCAGGCCGCACCGAACGCCGAGAACGCCCACCCCGTGGCCTGATGCGTGGCGTCCCCGGGCAGCGCGGCCCGCGCGTCGCGCAGCGCCTCCGCCAGGGACAGCCCCGCGTCGAGCCCCTTGTGCAGCGCGAGCATCAGCGGCACCACCGCCGCGTCGTTGACGGGCGCCGTGCACGCGACCACGCCCGCGGTGCCCAGCGGCAGCAGCGCGGTGACCAGGCCGAGCAGCTCGTCGGCGCCGACCGACGCGAAGCGGGCGGTGTCGCAGCAGGACAGGATGATCCGGTACGGGCTGCGGTCCAGCCGCTCGAAGTCGTGCACGATGAGCGGGCCGTCCGCCATCCGCAGCGACGAGAAGAGCGGGCTGTCCGCCCGGAAGGTGCCGTGCGCGGCGATGTGCGCGAGAGCGGCCCCGTCGAGCTCCTCCAGCACCCGCGGCACCCGCGCGTCGTCGTCCTCCAGCACCGTCGACCCGCCGTACCGGTCCGCCAGTTCGGGCACCTCGGCGCCCTCGGTCGCCAGCCCCGGCCCCCGCACCAGCACCTGGCGCCCACCGGGCGGCGGCTCGGTCTCCCGGGCCCGCAGCCAGCCGCTCGCCGACGGCGACACGCTGAGCACCCGCTCCCGCAGTGACGGCAGCAGCGCCCACGGCACCCGGTGCAGCCGGCCCGGGGGGACGACGACGACCGGGCCGGACCCGAGCTGCGCCGCCGCCGGACCGAGCAGCAGTTCCTCCAGCCGGCGCCCCGCCTCCAACACCAGCGGAAGCCGCGCCTCCGCCCCGGGGTGGGCCAGCCGCCGCAGCCCCGCCTGCACATGCTCGGCCTCGGTCACCGCGTCCGCCAGCAGCCCCGCCTCGAACCGCCGCACCCGCCCCTGCCCGCACAGCAGCACCTGGACCCGCCCGTCCAGCACGGCGAGTTCGACCAGACGTATCCCGTCCCCCAGCCGCTCCAGCAGTCTCGCCGGGTCGAACCGGCTGCCGTAGCCGGGCGCGTCCCCGCGGATGTGCAGGGTCCGGGAGCGGATCTCCCGCTCCAGCCGGCGCTGTTCGCGATCCAGCGCCGGCACCGGACGGCCCTCCATGCGGGCCTCCTCCGCGCGGGCCGCGATCTCGCGGAACGCGGTCAGATCGCCGAGAAGCGTCGGATCGGCCGGCGGACGGGTGGGCGGCGTGGACAGCGCGGTGGCCCGCCAGCGCTCGCTCCACACCAGCAGCCGGCGCGGACCGGAGCCGAGACTGGCCTGCTGGGCCAGCGCGGCGAGTTCGGCACCCTGGGCGGTGGCCCGGGCCCGCAGCTCCGCCGCGCCCAGCGTCATCCGGTGATCGTCGAGCACGTCCAGGCCGCGTCGGCAGGCCTCCAGCACGCCCCGCCCCGACCCGGCCGCCCGGGCCCGCAGCGCCTGTGCCGCCCAGCCCGTCATCCGGGCCAGCGGCGGACCGCTGTGCCTGCTGCGGGCGGCGACGGCCAGATGCCGTTCCGCATCGGCCGTCCAGCCCAGCCCGAGCGCGATCCGGCCCGCGAGCAACGAGGCCTCCGGCGCGGCCGGCGCGCCGAACGAGGCCAGTTTCTCGGCCACTTCGGCCGCGTCGGCGACCAGCCGCCCCGAACCACGCCCCGCCATGACCCGCGCCTCGATCAGCACCAGCCGGGCATGCGTCTCCCACCAGGGGCGGCGCTGCGCGGCGAACAGCCGCACCGCGAGCGCGGCCCGCGCGATCGCCGTATGGGGATCGCCCGCGAGACGGGCGGCACGCGCGGCGGCCAGCAGCAGCTCCGCCTTGCGGGTGGACTGCCCGCCGATCCGGTCGAGCACTCCGATCGCCGCGTCCGCCTCGGCCAGCGCCTCCGGGACGAGTCCGGCGGCCATCAGGACCTCGCAGCGCCGGATGTAGAGCATGAACGACGGCGTGCCGAGCTTGGCGTACCGCTCCTCGGCCTCGTCCAGCAGCCGTAGCGCGACCGGGACGTCCCCCGACCGGAACGCGGCCAGCCCCCGGCTCTCCACCACGTCCGCCTTGTCGTGGTCCTGGCCGGTGGTGTCCCACAGCGCCTCGGCCGCGGTGAAGTCGGCGTCCGCCCGCTCCGCCGCGCCCAGCGCCAGATGCACGGTCGCGCGCAGGGTGAGCGCCCGCGCGGTCCAGATCACGTCGTCCGCCTGCCGCAGCACGGGGATCGCCCGGCGTACGTCCTCCAGCGCCTCCCGGTGCCGGCCGAGGACCCACGAGGCGAAGGCGCGCCGGAACAGGACACGCGCGCGGGTGTGCCCGCTGCCGATCGCGACACCCCGCTCCAGCGCGTCCAGACCCTCCCGGGTGCGCCCCGCGTGCACCAGCGCCACCCCGAGCGCGGCCAGCACATCCGCCTCGCGGTCGGCCGACTCGGCGCGCGCCGCGAGGTCGCGGGCGCGCCGCAGATGCTCCAGCGCGATCCTCAGATCGCCCCAGTCCCGTTGCCAGATACCGATGACCTGGTGGGCGACGGAGGCGTGCAGCGGTAGGGGATCGGAGCCGAGTACCTCTTCCGCCCTCGCCAGCGCCTGGTTGGGGGCGGCGAACACCATGGGCAGCAGTTCGAGAACCGAGTCGCTTCTCGCCGTCACTCAACGGATGGTAGTGCTCCGGGTAGGGCGCCACACAGGTTTGGCGCTGTATCAATCAACGGCCCCGCGACTCTGACTGACGACCACCGCCCAGTGGGAGGACACGCCATGGCACCACAGCGATTCACCGAACAGTTCGACCAGATCCAGCGTTCCATGCCCGACGTCGCCCTGGCACTGGGGCCCGACGATTCGGCCGAGTTCATCTACGAGAAGGGTGTGGTCCTCGCCCGGGACGGTGAGGAGGCGGCACTCGTCGAGGACACCGTGCGCAGCCACTTCACCGCCGCGACCGGTCTGAGCGGCGACCAGGTGCGCCGGGCCGGACCGCAGACCAACCGCTCCGGCATCACCCGTATCCAGGTCGGCGACCCCGGCCACGGCGACCGGCGCGCCGACCGGGCCGTCGCGGGCGCCCTGCGCGCCATGCGTGAGCCGGAGGGACGCGCCGGACGCCGTCTCGTCAGCCGCAACCACGTCGTGTCGATCGCGGTGAACTCCTGTCCCGGCGACGAGCCCGTGCCCGCACCGCTCAACCAGGGCACCAACCCGGCCCCCGCCGAGGCGGGTCACGACCCGGACACCGCCGTCGGCGTCCTCGTCATCGACAACGGCCTCACCCACGACCACCAGCTGGTCCCGCTCCTGGCCCACGTCCAGGGCGACCTGCACGGCAACGAGAGGGACCCGCAGGGCAACCTGCTCCAGTACGTCGGCCATGGCACCTTCATCGCCGGGATACTCGCGGCCATCGCGCCCAACACGGACATCACCGTGCGCAACACCCTCAACGACGCCGGCGCCATCCTCGAATCCGACTTCGGCGAGGCCCTGTTCGCCGCCGTCGACGAGGGCGGCTGGCCCGACATCATCAGCCTGTCCGCGGGCACCTCCAACGGCCGCACCGACGGCCTGCTCGGCGTGGACGCCTTCATGCGGGAACTCCGGCAGCAGCGCACCCTGTTGGTCGCCGCGGCCGGCAACAACGCCAGCGCCACACCCTTCTGGCCCGCCGCCTACGCCTCGCTGCCCGACTACGCGGGCTCGGTCCTGTCGATCGGCGCGCTGCGCACCGACGGCGACCACGGCGCCTGCTTCAGCAACCACGGCTCCTGGGTCGACGCCTACGCCCCCGGCGAGCGCCTCACCAGCACCCTCACCGGCTTCGACGCGCCGATCCCGTACGTGTACCAGCACTCTACGTACGAGGCCTGCCGCTTCCACTTCAGCTACCTGTGCACCTGCCAACACCCGCGCCACGCGGGCGTGCTGAGCGACGACGGCACCCCCGCCAAGCCGGACCAGGTGATGTTCGACGGCTTCGCGCACTGGAGCGGCACCTCCTTCGCCACCCCTGCCGCCGCCGGCATGGTGGCCGCCTACATGACCGCCAACAAGGAGGGCGACCCGCGGGCCGCCCGGCAGCAACTGATCGCCGCCAACACCGAGTTCGCGGAGGTGCGAGGGGCGCACGTCACCGCCCTCATTCCGCCGACCTGGCGCCCGAGCACGGCTGTCCGACTGTGAGGGCCGAACTCACCCCCGTCACGGCGTACGATGACATGCCGTACACGAGGGGTGGGGCCGTGGACCGAGCAGATGTCGGCGCGCTGGTCCAGTCCGCCGTCGACGGTGACGCTGCGGCCTGGAAGGCGCTCGTGGAAGGGCTGAGCCCACTGGTGTGGTCCGTCGTGCGCGCGCACCGGCTGTCCGACGCCGACGCGCACGAGGTGTACCAGACGGTGTGGTTCCGCTTCGCCCAGCATCTCGGCCGGATCCGTGAACCGCAGAAGGCCGGCTCCTGGCTGGCGAGCACCGCGCGGCACGAATGCCTGAAGGTGCTCAAGAGCTTAAGGCGGCTGACGCCCACGGACGATCCGCACCTGCTCGACCGGGTCAGCGAGGACCGCACCCCCGAGCAGTCGCTGCTCGACTCCGAGGAGGCGGCCGCGCAGAGCGAGCGGATCCGTCATCTGTGGCAGGAGTTCGAGGAACTCGGCGACCGCTGCCGGCAGTTGCTGCGCATCCTGATGGCCTCACCGCCGCCCAGCTACCAGGAGGTCTCCTCGGCCCTGGGTATCGCCGTGGGCAGCATCGGACCCCTGCGCCAGCGCTGTCTGCGCCGGCTGCGGGCACGCATGGAAGCAAGGGGGGCGGTGTGAACACCGTGAACGACGAATTCGACGAAGAGGCCCACGACGGCGAGGAGTTCGACGTCGACCTGCTGGAGGAGGAACTCCGTCAGGCAGCCTCGATCCTCGATCCGGTACCGGCCCACCTGCGCGAGATGGCCGTCGCGGCCTACGCGCTGCACGACCTGGACGCCCGCATCGCCGAGCTGACCTTCGACTCGGTGGTCGACGCCATCCCCGTGCGGGGAGCCGTCGACGCACCGCGGATGCTGACCTTCCGCGCGGGCGAGGTCACCGTCGACGTCGAGGTGACCGGACAGGAACTGCTGGGGCAGGTGCTGCCGCCCCAGCAGGCACTGATCGAGGTGCTCACCGGCCCTCAGGCGGTCGCGCCCCTGGTCACCGACGACATGGGCCGCTTCACCGGCGACGCGCCGCCCGTCGGCCCCTTCGCGCTGCGGCTGCGGGCGGGCGGGGACGTCGTGGTCACGGAGTGGCTGCGGGTCTGAGCCCGCCGCGAGGGCCGGCCTACCAGGTCACGGGGAGCGTCCGGGGTCCGCGGATCATCGTCCTGCGGCGCCAGGGGACCTGGTCGGCCGGGACCGCGAGACGCAGACCGGGCAGCCTGTCGAGCAGGGTGTCGACCAGCAGCTCGATCTGCAGCCGGGCGAGGACGGCGCCGGTGCAGTAGTGGACGCCGTTGCCGAAGGACAGGTGCGGGTTGGGGTCGCGGTCGGCGTCGATCCGGTCGGGGGACGGGAAGACGTCGGGGTCGCGGTTGGCGGCCAGGTAGGAGACGTAGACCGCCTCGCCCGCCCCGATCCGCACCCCGTGCAGGTCGACGTCCTCCAGGGCGATCCGGGCCAGGCCGACCGAGGAGCGGTGCGGGATGTAGCGGAGCAGTTCGTCGAGGACGGGGCCGCGCTCCGCGGGCCGTTCCCGCATCCTCGCCATCAACTCGGGGCGCGTGAGCAGCAGATACAGCATCTGGCCGCAGTTGTGGGTGACGGCCTCACCGCCGATCTGCAACGGCGCGGCCAGCCCGACCGCCTCCGCCTCGCTGATCTCGCCTCGCCGCACGGCCGAGCCGATCAGCGAGTACACGTCGTCGCCCTCGCTGTGGGCGCGTGCCCGGACGGTGTCCGCGATCCAGCCGAACATGCCCTTCTTGGCCTCCGCGGACGCCTCGGCCCCGCCCTTGGTGGAGACGATCTGCGCCGCCCAGGCGTGCATCCGCTCCCGGTCGGCGGCGGGCACCCCCATGACCTCGCAGATCACGGCGACCGGGAAGGGCTCCAGCACCCGCTCGACGAGATCGGCGGGCGGCCCCTCCCGCAGGACACCCTCCACCAGCGGGTCCAGGATCTCCTGCGCGCGAGGCCGCAGCCGCTTCATCGCGCTCACCGTGAAGGCGCCGGCCACCGTCTTGCGCAGCCGGTTGTGATCGGGCTGGTCGGCCCACGCCGGGGAGCCCGGCTGGGGACTGAAGTGCGGGGCGATCCGGGTGACCTGACGGGTCATTCCCGCGGTCCGGCTGAAGCGCGGATCGTTGGTGATGGCCCTGACGTCCTGGTAGCGGGTGGCCAGCCACGCCCAGCCCTCGCCGAACGGCAGCCGGATGCGGGTCAGCGGCCCTTCCCGCATGAGGTCGGCAAGGATCGGATCGAACTCGGTGCCGTCGAGGTCGAGGGTGGGCCAGTCCCGTACGTCGGGCAGGTCCTGGCCGGTCAGCGTGCTGGTCTCCTCGGTCATGCCCCCAGCCTCACGGGCCCTGTGGTGCCTGTCGCGCGGGAGTGCTCCAGCCGGAGGTCAGCGGGTGACGGCGTCGACGAGCGTGGCGAGGGCCGACGCCAGAACCCGCAGCCCGGGGCCGGCGGGTCCGCCGGGTTCGCTCATGTAGGTGTCCCGCCGGATCTCCACCATCAGCGCGGACACTCGGGGGTCACGGCCGTAGAACTCCAAGGGCACGTACGTCCCGCTGAACGGACTGTCCAGCCCGATCCCCCCACACCCCGCGAACGCCTCCTGAGCGGCTTCGACCAGTTCGGGAGGGGTGTGGAAGGCGTCGGTCCCCAGACACACCGGCGGTCTCGGGCCGTCGCCGTGCAGCTCGTAGGGGAGCGGTGCGGTGGGGTAGGAGTGCACGTCGACGATCACGGCCCGCCCCGTGGCGGCGAGCCGCCGGGCCACGGCATCGGTCATGGCCCGCGCGTACGGCCGGAAGTACCGCGCGATCAACGGCTCGGGATCGAAGCCCTCGGGCCGCAGGGGCGCGCGCTGCGTCGTCCGGGTGTACACGGCGCCCATCCCGACGGCGAGCATCTCCTCCCGCTCGTCCGGGAAGCGCTCGGGATCGACGACCAGCCGGGAGAGCCGGTTCACGAACCGCCACGGGGCGACGCGCGACGCCCCGGCCGCCTGTGCGGCGAGCTCCGCGGTGTGGGCGTCGACGATGTGGTCCAGCTCCCGCTCCAGTGCGGCGCCCTTCGGCACGATCTCCGCCCGCACCTCGGCCGGTGTCTCCCGCGCCGAATGCGGCACATGCAGGATCACGGGCGACTCCCCGGCTCCGGGCACCAGCTCGAAGGACGGTTCGGCAGAGGTCATGCGGCGGCTCCGGAGGCATTGTCAGTGGCGTGGTGCACGATCACAGCATGAACATCGGCAATCCGCAGGTGGCCGCGCACCCGTTCCTCGAGGCGCTGTACGCGGACGACTACTACCCCGACCACGTGCTGGACCGGGGCAGGCAGATCCTGCTGCGCCTGTGCGAGCGGATCGAGACGGAACGCCCCGCCGATCTCACCGCGCTGTACGCGCTGACGCACGCGGCCACCGAGGAGTTCAACGACCTCGAGGCGGTCTTCGACGAGGCGGGCAGCGAGATCGAGACCGTCGCGCGGGAGGAGATTGGCGAGCAGTTCTGGTTCATCGCCCACGCCTACGGCTTCACGGACGCGGACGCGGAGGAGCTGATCTCCGGGCGGAACTGGTGAGACGCACCCCGCCCCGGCCGGGAGAACCCGACCGGGGCGGAGCCGTACGGAGTGTGAGCGTCAGCTCAGGGACGCCAGTGCGTCGTTCCACGTCGTGGACGGGCGCATGATCTTCGCGGCCTTGGCCGGGTCGGGCTGGTAGTAGCCGCCGATGTCGGCCGGCTTGCCCTGGACGGCGCCCAGCTCGTCGATGATCTTCTGCTCGTTGGAGGCGAGGGTCTCGGCGAGCGGCGCGAAGGCCTTCGCGAGGTCCGCGTCCTCGGTCTGCGCCGCCAGCTCCTGCGCCCAGTACAGGGACAGGAAGAAGTGGCTGCCGCGGTTGTCGATGCCGCCGACGCGACGGGTCGGGGACTTGTCCTCGTTGAGGAAGGTCGCCGTGGCGCGGTCGAGGGTGTCGGCGAGGACCTTGGCCTTCGGGTTGTCGGTGGCCGTCGCGCACTGCTCCAGGGACGGGACCAGCGCGAAGAACTCACCGAGGGAGTCCCAGCGCAGGTAGTTCTCCTTGACCAGCTGCTGGACGTGCTTGGGGGCCGAGCCGCCGGCGCCCGTCTCGAAGAGGCCGCCGCCCGCCATCAGCGGGACGACCGACAGCATCTTGGCGCTGGTGCCCAGCTCCAGGATGGGGAAGAGGTCGGTGAGGTAGTCGCGCAGCACGTTGCCGGTGACCGAGATGGTGTTCTCGCCGCGGCGGATGCGCTCCACCGACAGCTTCGTCGCCTCGACCGGGGCGAGGATCCGGATGTCCAGGCCCTCGGTGTCGTGCTCCGGCAGGTACGCGTTGACCTTGGCGATCAGGTTGGCGTCGTGCGCGCGGGTCTCGTCCAGCCAGAACACGGCCGGGTCACCGGTGGCGCGGGCGCGGGTGACGGCGAGCTTCACCCAGTCCTTGATCGGCGCGTCCTTGGTCTGGCAGGCACGGAAGATGTCGCCCTCGGCGACCGGCTGCTCGATGAGGACGTTGCCGGCCTGGTCGACCAGCCGGACCGTACCGGCCGCCTTGATCTCGAAGGTCTTGTCGTGGGAGCCGTACTCCTCGGCCTTCTGCGCCATGAGGCCGACGTTGGGGACCGAGCCCATGGTCGAGGGGTCGTAGGCGCCGTTGGCGCGGCAGTCGTCGACGACGACCTGGTAGACACCGGCGTAGGAGGAGTCCGGGAGGACCGCGAGGGTGTCGGCCTCCTGGCCGTCCGGGCCCCACATGTGGCCGGAGGTGCGGATCATGGCCGGCATCGAGGCGTCGACGATGACGTCGGACGGCACGTGCAGGTTGGTGATGCCCTTGTCGGAGTCGACCATGGCCAGGGCCGGGCCCTCGGCGAGCTCGGCGTCGAAGGACGCCTTGATCGCGGCACCCTCCGGCAGGGACTCCAGGCCCTTGTAGATGCCGCCCAGACCGTCGTTCGGGGTCAGGCCGGCCGCGGCGAGCGCGGTGCCGTACTGCGCGAAGGTCTTCGGGAAGAAGGCGCGGACCACGTGACCGAAGATGATCGGGTCGGAGACCTTCATCATCGTGGCCTTCAGGTGCACGGAGAACAGCACGCCCTGGGCCTTTGCCTCGGCGATCTGCGCGGTGAGGAACTCCCGCAGCGCGGCCACGTGCAGCACGGACGCGTCGACGACCTCACCCTCGAGGACCGGTACCGACTCGCGCAGCACCGTGGTGGCGCCGTCCTCGGCGACCAGCTCGATCCGCAGCGCGCCCGCCTCGGAGATCACGACGGACTTCTCGGTGGAGCGGAAGTCGTTCTGCCCCATGGTCGCCACGTTCGTCTTGGACTCCGACGACCAGGCGCCCATGCGGTGCGGGTGGTTCTTGGCGTAGTTCTTGACCGAGGCGGGGGCGCGACGGTCGGAGTTGCCCTCACGCAGGACCGGGTTCACCGCGGAACCCTTGATCTTGTCGTAGCGGGCCTGGATGTCCCGCTCCTCGTCGGTCTTCGGGTCGTCGGGGTAGGCCGGCAGCGCGTAGCCCTGCGCCTGCAGCTCGGCGACCGCGGCCTTGAGCTGCGGGATGGACGCCGAGACGTTCGGCAGCTTGATGATGTTCGCCTCGGGCGTCTTCGCCAGTTCGCCCAGCTCGTGCAGGGCGTCCGGGATGCGCTGGTCCTCGGTCAGGTACTCCGGGAACACCGCGATGATGCGCCCGGCCAGCGAGATGTCCCGCGTCTCCACGGCGACACCCGCCTGCGAGGCGTACGCCTGGACCACCGGCAGGAAGGAATACGTCGCCAGGGCCGGGGCCTCGTCAGTGTGCGTATAGATGATGGTCGAGTCAGTCACCGGGTGCTCCGCTCCACGTCTGCAACATTGCTCGACATCAAGATATCTCCTGTCCGTCCGGGGCTCGACAGCGGTCCGCGCACGCTGTCCGAGAACCGGCGCATCCGCAGAGCCGTTCGAAGCGTCTGATCTTGCGGTCAAGCATGTTGATCACACGTCTTCCGACGGCCGGACCCGACCAGCCGGCCGCCCGAACGAAAGCGGACCATGAGATATCGCACCAGAGTGACGGCCCCCGCCGCCCTGCTCGGCACCGCGGCGGTGCTGAGCGTGGCATCCCCGGCACTCGCGGCCCCCGAGACCGGCACCCCGGGCCCGGAGACCCTCGGCGACGCCGTCTTCCCGAGCCTCGGCAACGACGGCTACCGCGTCTCGGCGTACCACCTCGACCTCGCGTACGACGCCACGACCAAGCTCGTCGACGCGACGGCCACCCTCTCGATCACCCCCACCCAGGACCTGAGCCGCTTCTCGCTCGACGCCCTCGGCCTGGACATACGCACCGTGACCGTGGCCGGTGCCGCGGCCGCCTTCGAGCAGGCGGGCGAGAAGCTGCGGATCACCCCCGCGGAGCCGCCGGCCGCGGACGTCCCGGTGGATGTCACCGTGGCCTACTCCGCGGACCCGCGCCGCACCCTCGCGCACACCGCCTGGGTCCCCACCCCGGACGGCTTCGCGGTGTGCCCCCAGCCGGACTCGGCGCACACCGTCTTCCCCTGCAACGACCACCCGGCGGACAAGGCGGACTTCACCTTCCGCGTCACCGTCCCGGCGGGTCTGCGCGGTGTCGCGAGCGGCGGTCTGGTGGGCACCGAGGAGCTCGGGGACGGCCGTACCGCGTACACGTACCGCTCCCGCGAGCCGATGGCCACCGAGCTCGTGCAGATCACGGTCGGCGACTACGTGATCAAGGACCGGCCCGGCCCCAACGGGCTGCCGCTGAGGGACGTCGTACCCACCGCCCGGGCCGCGGCCCTGGAGCCCGCGCTCTCGCTCACCCCGAACCTGGTGAGCTGGATCGAGCAGCGGCTCGGGGCGTACCCGTTCGAGACGTACGGCCTTCTGCCGTGCAACAACGACGCCTCGGACGCCTTCGACTTCACGGGTCTGGAGACCCAGACCCTCACGCTGTACAAGCCGAACTACCTGCTCCAGGCCGAGCCGAAGATCGGCTCGCACATGATGCACGAGCTGGTCCACTCCTACTTCGGCAACAGCGTGAGCCCCGCCACCTGGTCCGACCTGTGGCTCAACGAGGGCCACGCCGACTTCTACGGGCTGCTGTACCGCTACGAGCGGGGCTGGACCGACTCCCTCGGGCTGGTCACGATGGAAGCCCGGATGAAGGACACGTACGCGCGCGGCGACCAGTGGCGCAAGAGCTCGGGCCCGGTCGCGTCACCCAACGCGGCCAACCTCTTCGACAGCCAGCGCTACCTGGGCGGCGTCCTCGTCCTGTACGCGCTGCGTCAGCTGGTCGGCGAGAGCGTCTTCGGCGGCATCGAGCGGACCTTCCTGGAGCGCTTCCGCAACTCCTCCGCGACGACGGACGACTACATCGCCGTCGCCTCGGAGGTCTCCGGTACCGACCAGTCAGGGTTCCTGCGGGACTGGCTCTACGGCACGAAGACCCCGCGGATGCCCGGCCACCCGGACTGGACGGTGACGCCGGTGAGTTCGGCGCTGCGTCAGCCCCAGACCAGGCCGAGCAGCGGTTATCACGACAACTCGGCCACTCTGTAAGGCGATCGGCGGGCCCGTCAGTCGAAGCGGGCGGAGGTCACTTCGCCCGCTTCCCCGGCACCCCGCTGCTGCGGGATGACCACGGCACCCTGCTGAAGGGCCACCGTGCGCGTCGGCGCGGGGATGCGGATGCCCTCGGCGCGGTAGCGCTTGTGCAGGCGCTTGATGAACTCGTGCTTGATGCGGAACTGGTCGCTGAACTCGCCGACGCCCAGGATGACCGTGAAGCCGATCCGGGAGTCGCCGAAGGTGTGGAAGCGGACCAGCGGTTCGTGGTCGGGGACCGCGCCGGTGATCTCGGTCATCACCTCGGCGACGACCTCGATGGTCACCCGCTCGACGTGCTCCAGGTCGCTGTCGTAGGCGACCCCGACCTGGACCAGGATCGTCAACTGCTGCTCGGGGCGCATGAAGTTGGTCATGTTCGACTTCGCGAGCTCCCCGTTGGGGATGACGACGAGGTTGTTGGAGAGCGCCCGGACCGTCGTCTGACGCCAGTTGATGTCCTCGACATAGCCCTCCTCACCGCTGCTCAGCCGGATGTAGTCACCGGGCTGGACGGTCTTGGAAGCGAGGATGTGGATGCCCGCGAAGAGGTTGGCGAGGGTGTCCTGGAGGGCGAGCGCGACGGCCAGGCCGCCGACGCCGAGGGCGGTGAGCATCGGCGCTATGGAGACGCCCAGCGTCTGCAGCACCACCAGGAAGCCGATCGCCAGGACCAGCACGCGGGTGATGTTGACGAAGATCGTGGCCGAGCCGGCGACGCCGGGGCGGGACTGGGTGACCGACCGCATCAGGCTGGCCACCAGCCGGGCCGCCGCCACCGTGACCACGAAGATCAGCAGAACGGTCAGAACCTGGTTGGTGGTGCGCTGGGTCGTCTTCGTCAGCGGCAGCGCCGCCGCGGCGATGGCGATGCCCCCCGCGATCGCCGCCGCGGGTACCACCGTGCGCAGTGCGGCCACGATGACGTCGTCACCGCTCCACTTCGTGCGGTCGGCGTGCTTGCCCAGCCACTTGAGCAGGATCCGCAGCAGGAACGCGGCAACCAGGCCCGCGACCACGGCGATTCCGGGGACGACGAGGTCGTCCATGGTGAGATCCCGTTGAAATGCTGTCACATTGCCACCTGTTCGGAAGTGCTGGATGAGCGGCCGCGCGGACCGTGCGGCGCCACGACGGGCGCGACCGCTCATCCTGCCGTATCCGGCACAGGGGTTCGTAGACGGCCTGGGGGCGGGCGCCCCCGCTCAGACGATTCCCTCGGCCAGTTCCGCCTGGTCACGGTCGGAGCCGTACGCCGCCGTGGTGGGCGTCCCGTACGAACGGCGGGCGGCGTACCACCACACGGTGGCGAGAACGAGTACGACGGCGAGCGCCACGGACGCGTAGTTCATCGTGTCGACCGTCACCGGCGAGGACTGCGGCAGGCAGAAGAGCACCGTGACGAACGCCACCCACACCACCGCGACCCACCCGATCGGTCTGCTCCACCGCCCCAGGCTCCAGGGGCCCGGCTGGAACCGGTCGCCCGCGCGCAGCCGCAGCAGTACGGGGATGGCGTACGCGGGGGTGATGCCGATGACGTTGATGGCGGTGACCGCGCCGTAGGCCGTCGCCGAGTACAGGGACGGCAGGGCGAGCAGGCCGGCCACCGAGACCGACAGCCACACGGCCGCGACCGGGGTCTGGGTGCGGGCGCTGACCTTGCGCCACAGGGCCGAGCCCGGCAGTGCGCCGTCCCGGCTGAACGCGAACACCATCCGGCTGGCGGCGGCGACTTCGGCGTTGCCGCAGAACAGCTGGGCGACGATCACCACGACGAGCAGCGCGCTCGCGCCGTCCGTGCCGAGGCCGTCCAGCAGGATCTGCGCCGGCGGCACCCCGGTGTCGGTGGCCCGGGTGGCGTCGTAGTCCTGGATGGCGAAGGTGAGACCGGCGAGCAGGACGAAGCCGGCTATCCAGGAGACCCAGATGGAGCGGACGATGCCCTTCGCGGCCGACACGGAGGCGTTGGAGGTCTCCTCGGACAGATGGGCGGAGGCGTCGTAACCGGAGAACGTGTACTGGGCCAGGAGCAGGCCGATCGCCGCCACGTACAAGGGGCTCGACCAGCCGGTGTCGTTGACGAACTCGGCGAAGACGAAGGACGGCGACTGGTGGTGGTCCGGGACGATCGCCAGCGCGCCGACGATGAGGGCGACGCCCGCCAGGTGCCACCACACGCTGATGGAGTTGAGGACGCTGACCAGGCGCACGCCGAAGAGGTTCAGTACGGCGTGCAGCAGCAGGATCACGACGAAGATGAGCATCGTCTTCTCCGGCGTCGGCTCGAAGCCCCACTGGAGGTTGGCGAACGCGCCCGCGAACAGGGCCGCGCCGTAGTCGATGCCGGCGATCGCCCCCAGCAGACCGAGCAGATTCAGCCAACCTGTGTACCAGCCCCAGCGGCGGCCGCCGAGCCGGTCCGCCATGTAGTAGAGCGCGCCGGATGTCGGGTATGCGCTGGTGACCTCGGCGAGCGCGAGGCCCACACATAAGACGAACAGGCCGACGCCGGCCCAGCCCCACAGCATCACCGCGGGGCCGCCCGCGCCGAGCCCGAAGCCGTACAGGGTCATGCAGCCGGACAGGATCGAGATCACCGAGAAGCTGATCGCGAAGTTGCCGAAGCCGCCCATGCGCCGGGCGAGGACCGGCCGGTAGCCGAGTTCGCGCAGGCGCTGCTCCTCGTCGTGCGGTGGGCGGCCGTCGGTGGTGCGGGACATGCGTACCTCCGGGACTGGTGGGGGATCAGGCGGGGCGGCAGCGCGCCCGGGCCTGGAGGAAGACCTCCACGGCCTGGGCGGTGTCGCCCTGATCGGGGGTGCGGTACGCCCAGGGCTGGGGCGTCCAGTACGGGCCGAGCGCCTCGAACACCCGTGTGGCGTCGGTGAACTGGAGGGCTCCCCACAGGGCGTGGGCGACATGGTTCAGGTCCAGCAGGGAGCGCTCGGCGGTGAAGGTCTGCTCGAACCAGGCGTACAGCGCGCGCTGGGCCTCGCGGGTGGCGTCCTCGGCGACCCAGTGCAGGTCGAGCGCGGCGTCGCGGCCGCCGGAGCGGCGGTAGCGCTCGACCCGGACGTAGAGCGGCAGGACGTGCAGGGCGGAGCCCGGGGGAGCGGTGTCGGTGGCCCAGTGCGCGTAGCCGGCGGCCTCCGCGAGCCGCCCCGAGGTGCCGTGCTCGTAGAGGAACTGGAGCATCCGGTGGTGGGCCTCGCGGTTGTACGGGTCGCGCTTGTCGGCCTCGGCGAGCAGTCCCCACGGGCCCGGCGGCAGCATCGGCCCGGGCGGTGCCACCCGGTGCTCGGCCCACTGCCGCTCCCGGTCGAGCCGGGCCAGCGCCAGCAGGCACACCCAGGGGACGGGGTCCGGCGGGGCGGCCCGGGTCGCGGTGTGGCTCGCCCGCCAGGCCTCGTGCCACAGGTCGAGGGTGTGGGGGTGGCCCTCGCGGTGTGCCCGCAGCGCCCGTTCCACGCAGACCCTGGCGTGCATCACCGTGGCCGGGACGCTGTGCGGTTCCTCCTCGAGCCAGGTGCGCACCACGTCGGTGCCGGCGGCCGCGGTGGCGAGGACCTGGGTGCGCCGGGTCCACTGCCACCAGGCCGTGGTCTCCGTGAGGAGCCGGCGCATCGACATCCAGCGTCCCGTGCGTAACTCCTGGAGGGTGGCGCGCAGTGCGGTGTCGTGGCCTGCGGGATCGTAGGCGGGGCGGGCTCCGTCTCTGGCCATCAGCCTCCCGCCCCGGGCAGCGGGCGGATTCTGACGGCAGGGTGGAGTAACAACAGCCCTCCTCTGGGCGGCAGTTGAGGAGCTCACGTCGGTCGCGGCGGTCACTATAGAGGCGCCGGTTCCGCATCTCCTCCCGTTTCCCGATCTTTTCGAACTCCTTTGCGGGGTCGGAGGGTTGACTCACAGTCAGCCTCGCTTGACGCGATGTGTCCGGCGACGGCAGGCTGGCGCACGGTGATCGCCGAGGGACGATCCGACGACACGCCCCGGGGAGGGCTCGATGACAGGTCCGGTGCTCGCTGTCGACCAGGGCACATCCGGCACCAAGGCCCTCGTCGTCTGCCCCGAACGCGGTGTCATCGGCACCGGCTTCGCCGAGGTGCGGCCGCGCCATCTGCCCGGCGGACTGGTCGAGGTCGACCCGGAGGACTTGTACGCCTCTGTCGTCGACGCCGGCCACCGCGCGCTGGCCGAAGCGGGTGAACCCGTCGTCGCGCTGGGCCTCGCCAACCAGGGCGAGACCGTGCTCGCCTGGGATCCCGGCACCGGCCGCCCGCTCACCGAGGCGCTCGTCTGGCAGGACCGCCGCGCCGACTCGGTGTGCGAGGAACTCGCCCCGTACGCCGACGAGTTGCGCGAACTGACCGGCCTGCCCCTCGACCCGTACTTCGCCGCGCCCAAGATGGCCTGGATACGCTGCCACCGCACCCGCGAGGGCGTCGTCACCACCACCGACGCCTGGCTCGTCCACCGTCTCACCGGCGCCTACGTCACCGACGCCGCGACCGCCGGCCGCACCCAGCTCCTCGACCTCGACCGGGTCCGCTGGTCACCGCGCGCCCTCGACCTGTACGGCCTCGCCGACGAACGGCTCCCCGAGGTCGTCGACAACGCCCAACCAATCGGTGTGACGAAGGAGTTCGGGCCCGAGATCCCGCTGACCGGCCTCGCCGTCGACCAGCAGGCCGCCCTGCTCGCCCAGCGCGTCACCGCACCCGGCGCCGCCAAGTGCACCTACGGCACCGGGGCCTTCCTCCTCGCCCACACCGGCGACTCCCCGAGACGCGGCACCTCCGGGCTGGTCAGCTGTGTCGCCTGGCGGCTCGGCGGAGCAGCGAGCTACTGCCTCGACGGCCAGGTGTACACGGTCGCGTCCGCCGTGCGCTGGCTCACCGACCTCGGCGTCATCAAGGGCGCCGCCGACCTCGACACCGTCGGCGCCACGGTGCCCGACAGCGCCGGTGTCACCTTCGTGCCCGCACTGGCCGGGCTCGCCGCCCCCTGGTGGCGTGGCGACCTGCGCGGTTCACTCACCGGGCTCGGCCTCGACACGGGTCCCGGCCACGTCGTGCGCGCCCTGTGCGAGGGCATCGCGGCCCAGGTCGCCGAACTCGCCGACGCGGCCGGCACCGACCTCGGCGCGCCCTTCACCACCCTGCGCGTCGACGGGGGCCTCACCCGCTCCGCCCTGCTCATGCAGACCCAGGCCGACCTGCTGCAACTCCCCGTCGAGGTGGCCGCCCTGCCCGACGCCACCGCGCTCGGCGTCGGCGCCCTGGCCCGGCTGGGCGCACAGCCCGGCCTGACGGTCGCCGAAGCGCTGCCCGGCTGGAGGCCGGCCGCCGTCTACGAGCCGCGCATCACCCCCGACGAGGCCGCCGAGCGCCGGGCCGGCTTCCGCACGGAGGTCGCCGCCCTGCTCGACCGGACACCCGCATGACGGTCACCACGACCGGACCGCTGCCCGCCACGACCTACGACGTGGCCGTCATCGGCGCCGGAGTGGTCGGCTGTGCCATCGCCCGCGAACTCGCCCGCCACCCGCGGCTGCGCGTCGCGCTCGTCGAGGCGCGGGACGACGTGGGCCAGGGCACCTCGAAGGCCAACACGGCGATCCTGCACACCGGGTTCGACGCGGTCCCCGGCTCGCTGGAGGCGCGGCTCGTCCGCGAGGGATCTCGCCGACTGGCCCAATTCGCCGCCGAGTCGGGTATCGCCGTCGAGCCGGTCGGCGCCCTTCTCATCGCCTGGGACGAGGAGCAGCTCGCCGCGCTGCCCCGCCTCGCGGAGAAGGCCGAGCGCAACGACCACAAGGAGTCCCGGCTGCTCGGCGCGGCGGAGGTGTACGAGCGCGAGCCGCACCTGGGCCCCGGCGCGCTGGGGGCGCTGGAGGTCCCCGGCGAGAGCATCATCGACCCCTGGACCACCACGCTGGCCTACGCCACGCAGGCCGTCCGGCACGGAGTGGACCTGCACCTCAACTGCCGGGTGGAACAAGGCGTCCAGGGCACGACGCGAGGTGCCCTCCACGCCCGTTGGGTGGTCAACGCGGCCGGTCTCGACGCCGACACCCTCGACCGGCGGCTCGGCCACCACGACTTCACCGTCACCCCGCGTCGCGGCCAGCTCATCGTCTTCGACAAGTTCGCCCGGAGCCTGGTCCGGCACATCCTCCTGCCCGTCCCGACAGCCCTCGGCAAGGGCGTCCTGGTGGCACCCACCGTGTACGGCAACGTCCTCCTCGGACCCACCGCCGAGGACCTCGACGACCGACAGGCCACGCAGTCCTCCGCCGAGGGCCTGTCCCAGTTGCGCGAGAAGGGCCGCCGCGTCCTGCCCGCACTGCTCGACGAGGAGGTCACCGCCGTCTACGCCGGACTGCGCGCCGCCACCGAGCACGACGACTACCGCATCCACGTCCACCCGGAACAGTCCTACGTCACGGTGGGCGGCATCCGCTCCACCGGCCTGACCGCCTCGCTCGCCATCGCGGACCATGTCGTCGGGCAACTCGCCGAGAACGGGCTCGACCTGGGACCCGCGCGTGAACTGGACCCCGTGCACATGCCCAACCTCGGCGAAGCCTTCCCCCGCCCCTACCAGCGTCCCGAACTCATCGCCGCCGACCCGGAGTACGGCACCCTCGTCTGCCACTGCGAACGCGTCTCCCGCGGCGAGATCCGCGACGCCCTGGCCAGTACGGTTGCGCCGGGCGGCCTCGACGGGCTGCGCCGCCGCACCCGGGCCCGGTCGGGACGCTGCCAGGGGTTCTACTGCGGGGCGGCCGTGCGGGAACTGTTCGAGGAGGCCCGGAGGTGACGCGCAGGGTCGACGTCCTCGTGGTGGGCGCCGGTCCCGCGGGCCTCACCGCCGCGGCCCGCCTGGCCGTCGGCGGCGCCGGCAGGGTCGAGGCGCTGGACCGGGAGCAACGGGCCGGGGGAGCGCCACGGCACTGCGGGCACGGCGGCTACGGCACCTGGCTGCATCCGCTGACCGGTCCCGGGTACGCCCGGCTGCTCGTGGACGCGACGCTGCGGGCCGGGGCGGTCCTGCGGACCGGAGTGAGTGTCCTCGACTGGGCGGGCCCGCCCCACGGCCCCCTCGCGCTCGCCACCGTCGGCCGGGACGGCCCCGAGACCGTAGAGGCGCGGGCCGTGATCCTGGCCACCGGCGCCCGCGAACGCCCGCGCGCCGCCCGCCTGGTGCCCGGGACCCGGCCGGCCGGCGTCTACACCACCGGTGAACTTCAGCAGGCCGTCCACCTGTACGGGCAGCGGATCGGGACGCGGGCGGTGATCGTCGGTGCGGAAGGCGTCTCGTACTCGGCCGCCGACACCGTACGGGCCGCGGGAGCCGACGTCCTCGCCATGGTCACGGAGTCGGACCGGGCACGGACCACCCGGCTCCGCGCCCAGGACGCCCGCCTTCGCCGACGCGTCCCCCTGCTCACCGGGACCGCGGTCGTCGAACTCCTCGGCCACGGACGGCTGTCCGGCGTCCGCGTCCGGCACCGAGACGGCCGTACGGCCGTCCTGGCGTGCGACACCGTCGTGTTCACCGGCGACTTCGTGCCCGAGAACGAGCTGGCGCGCAGAGCAGGGCTGACCCTGGCCGCCGAGACCTCACGGCCCGGAGTCTTCGCCGCCGGCGGTCTGCTGCACCCGGGGCAGAGCGCGGCCGACGCCGCCCGTGCCGGCGCGCGGGTGGCCGTCACCGTCCAGGGGTTCCTGAACGACCCGCGCCGCCCGGTCGGGCGGCCGTCCTTCAGATGACCTTCATGCGGACCAGCGCCCCGAGCGTCAACGCCCCCGGAACCAGCGGAAGCCACACGGTGATGATCCGGTACGCCAGCACCACGGCCGTCGCGATCGCCGCCGGACCGCCCGCCGCCACCAGCGCCACGACCAGCGCCGCCTCCACCGAGCCGATCCCGCCGGGTGTCGGCACCAGTGCGACGGCGACCGTCGCCGCGAGATACGCCACCGCGATGTGCAGCGGCGGCACCGGCAGCCCCAACGCCTGCCCCACCGCGACCAGTCCGGCCGCCTGGAGCGCGGGGAAGGCGAGCGAACCGCCCCACAGGGCGAACGCCCGGGCGGGCCGGGTGTGCACCTCGCGTGCCTCGCAGAGCGCCGTGCGCAGGAACGAGGTCACGGTCGTACGCACCCGCCGTACGAACACGAGCACGCCCGCCGCCACGGCCAGCACCAGGCCCAGGGCGGGCAGCAGCGCGGCGAGCGCGCCCTCGGGAAGGAGGGCTCCCAGGCTCAGCGCGTCGGGGAAGGCGATCAGCAGCGCGGCCAGCAGGCCCAGCCGGCCGATCGACTCCGCCAGCAGATACAGGGCGAGGGCGGCCGAGGAACGGGCCAGCGGGAGCCCGCACACCGTCATGAACCGGAGGTTGACCGCGCTCGCGCCCAGGCCGGTGGGCAGCAGGTGATTGGCCGCGCCGGCCGCGAACTGGGTTGCCAGCAGCCGCCCTTTGGGCAGCCCCTCCACGACCGCGCCCTGGCGGGTGCAGGAGGCGGCGACCCAGGTCAGACAGGTCGTGCAGACCGCGACCAGCAGCCAGGGCCACTCGGCGGACTCCAGATGGCCGAAGCCCTCGGCGAGGACCGTGCGGTGCTGCACGGCGACCACCGTGACGAGCAGAAGCGGAAGCAGACACAGGATCTGACGGACCCTGCGGGCGGGGACGCGACGGTGGCTCACGTCCTCAGAGGTTCTCGGTGCCGTGCCAACCGCGGGTTGCGGAAGGGCGGCCGGGGGATTGCGTACGGTCATCGGATCCTTCGAGCGGGGAGAGGTACTGAGGACGGACATCCTGGGGACGGACGTCCAGGGGGTGTTGACCTCAACAACGCTTGAGGTCGTACGTTCGCTCCCATGAGCATGGAAACCACAGCCTGGACACAGCTGCAGAGCGTGATGCACGCCGAGCAGGAGACGCGGCCCTTCGCCCGCACGACGCTGCGCCGCATCGGCGCGTTCGCCCGACCGCACCGCACCCGCATCGCCCAGTTCGTGGCGCTCGGGGTGGCGACCGCGCTGCTCGCCGTCGCGACCCCGGTGCTCGCCGGGCATGTCGTGGACGCGATCGTGACGGGCGACGACGAGGGCACCGTCGTACGGCTCGCCCTGCTCATCGCGCTGATCGCGGTCGCCGAGGCGGCGCTGGGCATCCTCGGGCGACGGCTGTCGTCGACGCTCGGAGAGGGGCTCATCCTCGATCTGCGGACGGCTGTGTTCGATCATGTGCAGCGCATGCCGGTCGCGTTCTTCACACGGACACGTACGGGAGCGCTGGTCTCCCGACTCAACAACGACGTCATCGGTGCGCAGAGGGCGTTCAGCAACACGCTCTCCGGAGTCGTCAGCAACCTCGTCACCCTGCTGCTCACCCTCGCCGTCATGCTCACCCTGTCCTGGCAGATCACCCTGCTCGCGCTGGTCCTGCTGCCGGTCTTCGTGATCCCGGCCCGCCGCATGGGGCGCCGGATGGCCCGGATGCAGCGGGAGGCGGCCGCGCTGAACGCGGCGATGGGCACCCGTATGACCGAGCGCTTCTCGGCGCCCGGTGCCACGCTGATCAAGCTGTTCGGCCGCCCCGAGCAGGAGTCCGAGGAGTTCGCGGCCCGCGCCCGCAGGGTCGCCGACATCGGTGTCCGCACGGCCACCGCGCAGTCGGTGTTCATCACCGCCCTCACCCTGGTCTCCGCCCTGGCGCTGGCCCTCGTCTACGGCCTCGGCGGCTGGTTCGCCCTGCGCGGGACCCTGGAGCCGGGCGCGGTCGTCTCCCTCGCCCTGCTGCTGACCCGGCTGTACGCCCCGCTCACCTCGCTCGCCGGGGCCCGCGTCGAGGTGATGAGCGCCCTGGTCAGCTTCGAGCGGGTCTTCGAGGTGCTCGACCTGAAGCCGCTGATCGAGGAGAAGCCGGACGCTCTCGACGCCCCCGAGGGGCCGGTCGCGGTCGAGTTCGAGGACGTCCGCTTCGGCTACCCGTCCGCCGACAAGGTCTCCCTGGCCTCCCTGGAGGAGGTCGCCTCCCTCGACACCCGCGGCGGCGACGAGGTCCTCAAGGGCATCTCCTTCCGTGCCGAACCGGGCCAGACGATCGCGCTCGTCGGCTCCTCGGGCGCGGGCAAGTCGACGATCGCCGGACTGCTCCCGCGGCTGTACGACGTCGACGAGGGCGCCGTGCGGATCGGTGGCACCGACGTCCGCGACCTGACCGCGGGTTCGCTGCGCGCCACCCTCGGCATGGTCACCCAGGACGGCCACCTCTTCCACGACACGGTCCGCGCCAACCTGCTGCTGGCCCGCCCGGAGGCCACCGAGGACGACCTCCGCGACGCCCTGCGCCGTTCCCGCCTCGAAGCTCTCGTGGACTCCCTCCCCGACGGCCTCGACACCGTGGTCGGCGAGCGCGGATACCGCCTCTCCGGCGGCGAACGCCAGCGCATGACCATCGCCCGGCTGCTGCTGGCCCGCCAGCGCGTCGTCATCCTCGACGAGGCCACCGCCCACCTGGACAACACCTCGGAGGCAGCGGTCCAGGAGGCGCTGACCGAGGCGCTGCAAGGGCGGACCGCCATCGTCATCGCCCACCGTCTGTCCACGGTCCGGGCGGCCGACCAGATCCTGGTGGTCGAGGGCGGGCGGATCGTCGAACGGGGCACGCACGAGGAGCTGTTGGCGGCCGGCCGGCGGTACGCCGAGCTGTACCGGACGCAGTTCGCGGAGCGGCCGGGCGACGTCGCGGAGGTCGAGACGGCCGCATAGATCAGTCGCACGCGGCACGTCAACCCCGCAGGTTCGCACAAAGACCGACAACATCATTGCCTCGCTCGGGACGACAACCTAGTGTGCGTTCGGTTTCCCAACAGCACCGAACAGGATCTGACGCTCACTCAAGCAGTGCCCCCACACTGTCGTCCCGAGGAAGGCCACGGTCATGTCGCACTTTCCCGTGTCTCCCGTCAGCCGCCGCCGTCTGCTGGAGGGAGGTGCCGCCGTCCTCGGCGCGCTCGCCCTGCCCGGATCGATCACCGCGGCGCGAGCGGCCGACGCGGCGGCCACTCCCGAGTGGAACGGCAACATCGCCGTCTTCCGCCTGGGCTCCGAGCCGGCGCACACCACCCTCATGCCGTACGCGGACGTGAGACAGGCCCTGGCCGCGGACCGCTCCCGCTCCCTGTACCGGATGAGCCTCGACGGCAAGTGGAGGTTCGCGTACGCCGACCGCCCCGACGACCGCGACGCGGACTTCTACCGCACGGACGTCGACGACAGCGACTGGGACACCATCCCCGTCCCCTCCGCCTGGCAACTGCACGGCTACGACCGCCCGATCTACATCAACATCACCTACCCCTGGTGGGGCCCCAACGGCCTGGGCGAGGAGGCGCAGCCACCGGCCGCGCCGACCCGCCGCAACCCCGTGGGCCAGTACCGCCGCACCTTCACGGTCCCGCGCGACTGGAAGGGCCGGCGGACCTTCCTCCACTTCGAGGGGGTCAAGTCCGCCCACTACGTGTGGATAAACGGCGAGTTGGTCGGCTACCACGAGGACTCCTACGACCCCGCCGAGTACGACATCACCCCGCACCTGAAGCCGGGCACCAACCAGATCGCGGTCGAGGTCTACCGCTACTCCGACGGAGACTGGCTCGAGGACCAGGACATGATCCGGCTGAGCGGCATCTTCCGCTCGGTCTACCTGTACTCCACGCCCGCCGTGCACCTGCGCGACTTCAGGCTCGACACCCCGCTGAGCGACGACTACAAGGCGGCCGAACTGTCGGTCACCGCGAGCGTGCGGGACTACGGCGGCCGGGGCGGCGGGCGGTACTCCGTCGAGACCCAGCTGTACGACCCGAACGGGCACCCGGTCTGGCCCAGACCGCTCCAGCAGGCCGTCGCACTCGACTCCGGCAAGGAGGAGACCGTACAGGCCGCGAAGTCCGTCCCCCGGCCGCGGCTGTGGTCGGCCGAACACCCCGACCTCTACACCGCCGTGCTCCGCCTGCGCGACCCGGCGGGCAAGGTGATCGAGACCCTCTCCCACCGCGTCGGCCTGCGCGAGTTCGCGCTCAAGGACGGCCTGATGCGCATCAACGGCAAGCCGGTCTCCTTCCGGGGCACCAACCGCCACGAGATGCACCCGGTGCGCGGCTCGGCCCTCACCCGCGCGGAGATGATCCAGGACATCGAGATCATCAAGCGGCTGAACATCAACAGCGTCCGCACCTCGCACTACCCCAACAACCCGCAGTGGCTCGAACTCGCCGACGAGTACGGCCTGTACCTCGTCGACGAGACCAACCTCGAGACCCACGGCATCCGCGGCGAGTACCCCGGCAACCATGCCGACTGGACCGAGGCGTGCGTGGACCGCGCCCGCAACATGGTCCACCGCGACAAGAACCACGCCTCGGTGGTGATCTGGTCGCTCGGCAACGAGGCGGGCGGCGGCAGCACCTTCAACGCCATGTACGACTGGATCAGGTCGTACGACACCACCCGGGTCATCCAGTACGAGGGCGACGACCGCCCGGGCATGAGCGACATCCGCTCCGAGATGTACGACAGTCCCTCCCGCGTCGAGGCGCGTGCGAAGGACACGAACGACACCCGGCCGTACGTGATGATCGAGTACTCGCACGGCATGGGGAACTCCAACGGCAACTTCAAGAAGTACTGGGACATCGTCCGCCGCTACGACGTCCTCCAGGGCGGCTGGATATGGGACTTCGTCGACCAGGCCCTCGAGTGGCCCACGCCCACGCGCAAGCGGTTCACCGAGTCCGGACCGGCCGCACTGCGCGGCGAGATCCAGGCCCCCGCCGGCACGTTCACCCGCGCCGAGGGCATCTGTGGCGGCACCGTCTTCGCCCGCGACCCGGGCCTCGACCTCACCGGCTCCCTCACCCTGGAGGCCTGGGTCACCCCGCACGTGACCGGCTACCACCAGCCGATCCTCGCCAAGGGCGACACCCAGTACGCCCTCAAGCAGACGGACAGGAACCTGGAGTTCTTCATCTACGGCGGCGGCCAGTGGGTCAGCGTGAGCTGGGCGCTGCCGGACGACTGGACCGGGCGCGAGCACCACATCGCGGGCGTCTTCGACGCGGACGCGGGCACCCTGACCCTCCATGTCGACGGCGAGCCACGGGCCACCCGCACCACCACCCGACGCCCTTCGAACAACACCGCGTCCCTGTCCCTGGCCACCGACGTCGACAACCCCACCCGGGAGTTCAGCGGCACCATCCGACGGGCCCGGGTGTACGCCCGCGCACTGAGCGCCGCCGACCTCGCCGCCGCGGGCCGGGGACCCGGCGACGACGGCGTACGGTTCTGGTTCGACGCCGCCACCGTCGGCCTCACCGAGGAGCGGCCCCGGGACAGGACGTTCTACGCCTACGGCGGCGACTGGGCCGACAACCCCAACGACGGGGCCTTCTCCGGGGACGGCATCGTCACCGCCGACCGCGGACTCACCGGCAAGTCCGCCGAGGTCAAGCAGATCTACCAGGCGATCAACGCGGCCTGGGCGTCCGGTGGTCCGGGGACGGTGACCCTCACCAACGAGTACCTCTTCACCAACCTCCGTGAGTTCGACGGACGGTGGGAGCTCGTCGCCGACGGAAAGGCGGTCCGGCGCGGGAAGCTGAGCCGGGCCCAGCTGGACCTCGCGCCGCTGTCGAGCAAGGACATCACCGTGCCCTTGGAGGTGCCGGACGACCCGGCGCCGGGCGCGGAGTACTTCCTGCGGCTGTCCTTCACCACCAGGGAGACCACGAAGTGGGCCAAGGCCGGCTTCGAGGTGGCCAGGCAGCAACTCGCCGTCGACTCCGACAGCCCCGCCGTGACACCGCTGCCACTGGCCCGCGTCCCCGCCCTGAGCCACAAGGACGCCGGCGGGACGGTCACCGTCACGGGCAAGGGCTTCTCCGTCACCGTCGACAAGAAGACCGGCGTCATCACCTCCTACCGGGCCGGACGCGCCGAACTGATCACCTCCGGCCCCGCCCCCAACTTCTGGCGGGCCCCCACCGACAACGACCACGGCAACGGGCAGCACACCCGCAACCAGACCTGGCGCGACGCCGGTACCGGCCGCAAGGTCACCGACGTCGCCGTGAGCACCCTGGGCGACAAGGCCGTCGTGATCAAGGTCGCCGGCACCCTGCCCACCACCACCGAGTCGACGTACACCACCACGTACACGGTCTTCGGGAACGGCGAGATCAAGGTCGACAACACCCTGCACCCGGGCGCCTCCTCGCTGCCGTACATCCCGGAGGTGGGAACCCTGCTCTTCCTGCCCGCCCGGCTGGAGAAGCTGCGCTACTACGGCCGCGGGCCCGAGGAGAACCACTGGGACCGCAACAACGCCACCGACGTGGGCCTGTACTCGGGTACGGTCACCGGCCAGCGGACCTCCTACCTGCGCCCGCAGGAGAGCGGCAACAAGACCGACGTCCGCTGGATCGCCCTCACCGGCGGCGACGGCCCCGGGCTGCTCGTCTCCGGCGAACCGCTCCTGGAGGTCAACGCCTCCCACTTCACCCCGGAGGACCTCTCGGTCGGGGCCCGCCACGACTACCAGCTCACCCCGCGCAAGGAGGTCGTGCTGCGTCTGAGCCACCACCAGATGGGCGTCGGCGGCGACAACAGCTGGGGCGCGCACACCCACGACGAGTACAAACTGTTCGCCGACCGCGACTACGCCTACACCTACCGGCTGCGGCCGCTGACGGACGTGGACGAGGCGATGGAGGCGTCACGGAGGCCCACCGGCCTGGAGTGAGGCGAACCACGACGCGGCGGGGTCCCGGTGCGCGGCCGGGACCCGGCTCCCCGCACCGCCCCCGGCATGACAAGCTGTGCTTCCCCACCCCGAACCCAGGAGGTCACCATGACCGCAGATCCCGCATCCCCGGAAGGTTCGGAACCGGATGCCGCCGAGACGTCCCCTCTGACGCCGGACAGCGACGGCAACTACGACCTCAAGGCCAAGTTCCGCGAAGCCCTGGCCCGCAAGCGCGGTGCCCAGGCGGACGCCGCCGATGTCGCCGCCAACACCGACGCGTCGAAGGTACGTGCCGCACACGGCCCGGCTTCGAGCCAGCGCTCGTTCCGGCGCAAGAGCGGCGGCTGAGCCGACCGGTCGACGTAGCTGACGGCCCGGTGCGACGCCGGCGCGCCCGGCGTCCCCACCGGGGCCGTCCGCGTCACTGATCACTCCGGGGGAGGGGCCGCGGCGGATGACGGCTACGGAAGCGAGCCGGCAGGTCATCGAGCTGCTGCGTGCCCACGAGGACCGTGCCTCCCACGGCCGGGGATGCTCTCCCGAGACCATCGCCCGGGCCGAGCGCGAGATGGGTCTCACCTTCCCGCCGTCGTACCGCCTCCTGATCGAGGAGTTCGGCACGTGGGACGCGCCGCCCACACAGTTCCTCGGCGTCTGCCGAGGTCGACCTGCCACAGGAACTGATGGTGGTCCTCCTCGACGACGTGTGGCTGTTCGCCGTGCTCGACACGTCCCGGCCCGACGAGGACGGCGAGTACCCCGTGTTCGCCTGGAACCCGGGGGTCCTCGACGGCGGCCTGATGGAGAAGATCGCGGACAGTTTTGGCGAGTTCGCGCTCGAGGAGTGTGAGCAGAAGCTTGGCTGATCCGTAGGCGAATGGATGTACGCTGCCGCCAACGCCCTTGACCTCACCGCAGGCAGGGAGCAGACAAAACGGGAGCTTCCTCATGTTTCGTACCATGTTCAAGTCCAAGATCCACCGTGCCACCGTCACCCAGGCCGACCTGCACTACGTGGGATCGGTGACCATCGACGCGGACCTCCTCGACGCCGCCGACCTGCTGCCCGGCGAGCTCGTGCACATCGTCGACATCACCAACGGCGCCCGCCTGGAGACGTACGTCATCGAGGGCGAGCGCGGCTCCGGAGTGATCGGTATCAACGGGGCCGCCGCGCATCTCGTCCACCCCGGCGACCTGGTGATCATCATCAGTTACGCTCAAGTGGCCGATGCCGAGGCGCGGGCGCTGGAGCCGAGGGTCGTGCACGTGGACCGCGACAACCGGATCGTGGCCCTGGGCGCGGACCCGTCGGAGCCGGTGCCGGGCTCCGACCAGGAGCGCAGCCCGCAGTCGGTACCGGTCTGATCCCTGTACGGCATTCGACCAGGAGCATGCCCATGAGCGACATCGAGATCCGCGACGACCGTCCGGCGGGCCGCCTGGAGGCCCTCGGCGACGGTGAAGTCGTGGGCCGTATCGAGTACTTCGTCCTCGAATCGCCCGGGCGCGCCCTGGTCCCCGTCCACACGATCGTGGAACCGGCGCACGAGGGAAAGGGCATCGCGGGCTCCCTGGCCCGCGAGCTCTACGCCACCGCCCAGCGCGAGGGCGTCGTGGTGGCCCCGCTCTGCCCGTACGTCGTCAAGTGGGCCGAACGCCACCCCGAGGAGGCCCCGCCCGCCGACCCCGAGCTGCTCCGCGCGGCGAAGCGCTGGCTGGCGGCCCACCCCGGGCGCTTCTGACGCGGGCCATCCGGGTGACTGGGGCGGCGGACGCCGGGTACGCGGGGGAGTAGTCCAGAGCCGACGTCACCACAGGCTGGAGGACACGATGACCAACCCGTTCCCGGACCCCGTCCACCCGGGCCCGACCCCGGGCCCCCAACCGGACCCCCCACCGCAGCCGACCCCTCCGGCACCGGGCCCGGTCCCGACCCCCGACCCCGTGCCACCGTCCCCGGTCCCCCCGGGCCCGGAGCCGGTACCGAACCCCGAGCCGGGACCTCCGCTCTCGTAGAACACACAGGGTGGGCGGCGTGAAAACGCCGCCCACCCGGGTGTGTCCACAGGGGTGCGAGCAGCCCCCACCGGCCCGCACTACGCCACTACGCGGACACCTCGGACCGGTCCCCGCCCCACAGCGTGTGGAACGACCCCTCCTGGTCCACCCTCCGGTACGTGTGCGCCCCGAAGAAGTCCCGCTGTCCCTGCGTCAGCGCCGCGGGCAGCCGCTCGGAACGCAGCCCGTCGTAGTACGCCAGCGCCGCCGAGAAGCCCGGCGTGGGCACGCCCTGCCGGGTCGCCGCGACGATCACCTCACGCCAGTCGTCCTGCGCGTCGGCGATCTCCCGAGCGAACGTCTCGTCGGACAGCAGACTCGGCAGATCGGCCCGCGTGTCGTACGCGGCCCGGATCCGGTCCAGGAACGCGGCGCGAATGATGCACCCACCGCGCCAGATGGCGGACACCGCGCCGAGGTCGATGTCCCACGAGTACTCCTCGCGGGCGGCCGCGATCTCGTGGAAGCCCTGCGTGTACGACACGATCTTCGAGGCGTACAGCGCCTGCTCGACACGGTCGGCGAACGCGCCGGCCTCCGCCTCGCTCAGCGCGGTCGCCGTGGGCCCCGCCAGGCCCCGCGAGGCCTCCCGCAGTTCGGCGTGCCCGGACAGCGACCGGGCGAAGACCGCCTCGGCGATGCCGGAGACCGGGACGCCGAGGTCGAGGGCGATCTGCACCGTCCACCGCCCGGTGCCCTTCTGCTCCGCCTGGTCCACGACCACGTCCACGAAGGGCTTGCCGGTCGCCGCGTCCACGTGGGACAGCACCTCGGCGGTGATCTCGATCAGGTAGGAGTCCAGCCGGCCCGTGTTCCAGGTCCGGAAGATGTCCGCGATCTGCGCGGGCGAGTACCCGGCGACATCGCGGAGCAGCTGGTACGCCTCGCCGATCAGCTGCATGTCGGCGTACTCGATGCCGTTGTGCACCATCTTCACGAAGTGCCCCGCGCCGTCCGGACCGACGTGCGTCACACAGGGCGCACCGTCGGCCGCCTTCGCGGAGATCTTCTCCAGCATGGGTCCGAGCGAGTCGTACGACTCCTTCGGGCCGCCCGGCATGATGCTCGGTCCGTTGAGCGCGCCCTCCTCGCCGCCGGAGACGCCCATGCCGACGAAGTGGATGCCCTGCTCGCGCAGCGCCTTCTCGCGGCGGCGGGTGTCCGCGAAGTGCGCGTTGCCACCGTCGATGATCATGTCGCCGGGCTCCAGGAGCGGCGCGAACTCGTCGATCACCGCGTCCGTCGGATCGCCCGCCTTGACCATGATGACCAGCCGCCGCGGCCGCTCCAGTGCCGCCACGAACTCCTTGGCGGTCTCCGCCGCGATGAAGTCGCCCTCGTCCCCGAACTCCTCGACCAGGGCGTGCGTACGCGCCGCCGTCCGGTTGTGCAACGCGACCGTGTAGCCGTTGCGCGCGAAGTTCCGGGCGAGATTGCGGCCCATGACCGCGAGTCCGGTGACGCCGATCTGGGCTGTATTGCTCATTCGGTTGGCTCCTAAAGGATCCGGTATCGGTGGTGCCGGTCGTGCTCGTCAGTATCGCCCCACCGGCCATCCTGACGTGCCGCTGTGCCGGGCGCATGTCCGGGGTGCCCGGCGTGACGTACGCAGATACGGACGACGGCCCCGTCCGCCTCAGCCGTTGGTGAAAGCGCGGCGCGTTCCTGCTTGTTCGCGGTGCAGGGCGGCTGATTGCCGTCTTGTCATGGCCTGTTCGGGGCGCTTACTTTTGGCCCTCCTGACGAATGTCGAGGGGGAGCTCCATGGCCGTACGCGGCCGGCACCGCCGGTATCAGCCGAACAGGATCAACCGCGCCTCACTCACCGTCACGGCGGGCGGTGCCGGAATGGCGATGCCGCTCATCGGCGCCGGCACGGCCCAGGCGGCCGACGTGGACACCTGGAACAAGGTCGCCGCGTGCGAGTCGACGAACAACTGGAGCATCAACACCGGCAACGGGTACTACGGCGGACTGCAGTTCACCCAGTCCACCTGGGAGGCGTTCGGCGGCACGCGGTACGCGCCGCGGGCCGATCTCGCCACCAAGGACGAGCAGATCGCCGTGGCCGAGAAGGTGCTGGACGGGCAGGGGCCGGGAGCCTGGCCGGCGTGCTCGGTCGAGGCCGGGCTCACCCGCGGCGGCGACACCCCGGACATCCACCCCGCCGGGTCCACCAAGAGCTCCGTCCAGGACGTACAGCCGCAGACCACGCCCCAGTCCCGGGCCGGGACGGCCGAGATGTACACCGTGGTCCACGGCGACAGCCTCTCCGGCATCGCCGAGCGGGAGGACGTCAAGGGCGGCTGGCAGCGGCTCTACGCCGCGAACCGGAAGGCCATCGGGGCCGATCCCGACCTCATCCTGCCGGGGCAGCGGCTCAGTCTGCGGGGCAAGGCGGTCACGACGACCACCGAGACGTCCTCCAAGTCGACGTCGGAGAAGTCCGGTTCGGACACCGAGGAGACGCGGGAGACGAGTCGTTCCCTCGTGGCGCCGGTCGACGCCCCCACCGGAACGCCGTACCACAAGGCGGGTTCGTCCTGGTCGAAGGGCTATCACACCGGCGTCGACTTCGCCGTCGCCACCGGTACCTCCGTGAAGGCGGTCGCCGCGGGGCGGGTGGTCAGTTCCGGGTGGTCCGGTTCGTTCGGCTACCAGGTGGTGATCCGGCACGGGGACGGCAGGTACACCCAGTACGCGCATCTGTCGGCGATCTCCGTGAAGAGCGGACAGGGCGTCGGCGCCGGCCAGCGGATCGGGCGCTCCGGGTCCACGGGCAACAGCACGGGCCCGCATCTGCACTTCGAGGTGCGGACGGGGCCCGGCTTCGGCACCGACATCGATCCGGTCGCGTATCTGCGGACGGGCGGGGTCAGGCTCTGAGGTCTGTCGGGGCCGGGGTCGCGTGCGGTCAGGATTTGACACGCATGCGATGGCGGTCCGGGACCGGCATCGGGACGTACGACGCGCCGTAGAGCGGGCCGTAGAGGAAGACCGGGGCGTCGTCGGGGTCCTGCGGCGCGAGGTCCTGGACCGACTCCGGCGCCGGGACCAGGACCTCCTCCCGGACCGCCGACTGCTCGGGGAGGCCGGCGAGGAGCTGCTCGGCGGTGACGGGCTCGGCCAGGCCGGCCAGCAGCTTCTGGGCGGTGACCGCTTCCGGGACGTTCACCCTGGCGCTCGGCACGCTCACCCGCGCGGCAGGCTCGGGGAGCGCCGCGGCGGGCTCGGGCAGTGCCGGCGTCTCGGTGCGTGCGAGCCGCTCGGTCGTCAGCAGGATCAGACCGCCCGCCGTCACCACGGCGCAGCCCAGGGCGAGCACGGTGCCCGTGGTGCCGTAGCGGAAGGTCTCACCGAACATCGTGATGCCGACCGCGGCCGCGGCCACCGGGTTCACGACCGTGAGGGTCGCCAGCGGGGCCGCGAGACCGGCGCCGCGGTAGGAGGCCTGGGAGAGCAGCACACCGGCCGTGGCCAGGACGCCGATCACGGCCAGGGAGGGCACGTCCGCCGTGGACACACCGCCGGTCCAGTCGACCGCGACGGTCTTGGTGAAGACCGAGGACATGCCGAACGCGATGCCGGACGCGGTGGCGAGCAGGATGCTGCGCACCGCCGGGTGCCGGTGGGCCGCCCGGCCCGCGATCATCAGCGCGACGACGGCGAGGCCGGTGGCCGTGGCGACCGCCACCCGCTGTGTCGTGCCCAGCGACTGTGCGTCGGAGGTGCCGACCAGGGAGAGCAGACCGGCCAGACCCACGGTCGACATGATCGCGCCGCGCCAGGCCGTCGCCCCGGCCTTGCGGCGCACGAACAGCGCCGCCATGGGCAGGGCGAACACGATGGTCAGGGCGCCCAGCGGCTGCACCAGGCTCAGCGGGCCGTACGCCAGCGCCACCACGTGCAGCAGTCCGCCGAGACCGTTCAGCGCGACCGCCGCCCACCAGCTCGCCCGCCGCAGGGGCGCGAACTGCTGCTCGGGGGAGGACACCGCGACCTGCTCCTGGACGATCGCCCCACCGGCGTACGCGACGGCGGAAACGAGCGACAGGACCACGGACAACGCGAGGGCGCTCATGAGCTGCTCCTCTGCGAGAGGCAGGGGCGGTGGCCCCGGCGCGGCGAACGGTCGGCTTCCATGTGCAACACGATGCCGCGAAAAGCCATTCCCGTCGTCGTACCTGAGCAGGCAATGGGTCCTACTGCCGATGGAGTACTACGGAGGGTGTGTCCTCCCCAAGGTGGGTGACACCACGCAGAGCCCCGCTGGGGGAACCCCCTAGGGGCCTTGGTACTACTGCTCTTCGTGGACCTCGACGCCGATCTCGCCGCGCTCCGCCCGCTCGGCGGCTTCTTCCTCCTACGCACGGGTGCGGCGCCGCGTTCAACACTGCCGACGCTAGCTCAGACGTACGAAGATGGAAAGTGTGATGTTTACGGAAATTCCATGACTTTCCGTATCCAAAAGGTCTCAGCCCTGCTGAGCGCACCCGAGCCGCGCGTCGCCGCCTCGCTCGCCCACCAGGGACTCGCCTCCCGGCTGTGGTCGGCGGCGCTCGGCTGTGCCGTCCTGTACGGCCGCATCCCCGACCTGGACGCCCGGCTCGTGCGCTGGGACGCCGACGGCAGCGCCCCCGACGACCTGTGGCTCACCGAGGTCCGCCCGCTGCCCGGGGACGCCGCGAGCCTCGCCGACGCCGTCCTCGTGGGCCACCTCGAACCGCTGGCGGAGGCGCTGCGCACCCGGTACGGGGTCGCGGCCGGTCTGCTGCGCGGCAACGCGGCCTCCGCGCTGGCCGGCGCCGCCCGGCAGCTGGCGGGATGGGCGCGGGCGAACGGCCGTCCCGAAGCCGTCGACCGCACCGGCGCCCTGCTCGCGGACCTCCTCGCCCATCCCGGTCTCGCCGGAACGCTCGACGCGGGCACCCGCCGGCGGCGCAGTTGCTGCCTCTATTACCGCGTGCCCGGCGGGGGTGTCTGCGGGGACTGTTGCTTCACACGGCCCCCGCGGTCTTCCCCGGGCGCCGCATCTGGGTGACCATGAAGAGCAATCAGCCGCTGAGATCAGGGGGTTCCGGGTGCGAGTGGGACTGCTGACCCGGGAGTACCCGCCGGATGTGTACGGCGGCGCGGGCGTCCATGTCGAGTTCCTCGCCCGGGAGTTGAGCTCCCTGATCGACCTCGACGTGCACTGCTGGGGCGAGGGCCGCGCGGAGGGCGTCGCACGCCATCGCCCCTGGCCCGTCCTGGACACCGCCAACGACGCGCTGCGCACCTTCTCCGTGGACCTCGCGATGACCGCGGGTCTCGAAGGCCGCGAACTCGTCCACTCGCACACCTGGTACGCCAACCTCGCCGGCCACCTCGGCAAGCTGCTGTACGGCATCCCGCACGTGATGACCGCCCACTCGCTGGAGCCGCTGCGCCCCTGGAAGGCCGAGCAGCTCGGCGGCGGGTACGCCCTGTCGAGCTGGGCCGAGCGCACCGCGATCGAGTCCGCCGACGCGGTGATCGCCGTGTCGGGAGCGATGCGCGAGGACATCCTGGCCTGCTACCCGGCCCTGGACCCGGCCCGGGTGCACGTCGTGCACAACGGCATCGACACCGCGCTCTACCGGCCCGACCACGGCACCGAGGCCCTCACCCGCATCGGGGTCGACCCGGACCGCCCCTTCGTGCTCTTCGTCGGCCGCATCACCCGGCAGAAGGGCGTGCCCCATCTGTTGCGCGCGGTGCGCGACATCGATCCGGCCGCTCAGGTCGTGCTGTGCGCCGGGGCGCCGGACACACCGGAGATCGACCGCGAGTTCCGCGAGCTGTTCCAGGAGCTGAGCAGCGTCCGCGAGGGCGTCCACTGGATCCCGCAGATGCTGCCGCGTCCGGATGTGATCCAACTGCTCACACACGCCGCCGTGTTCGTCTGCCCTTCGGTGTACGAACCTCTCGGGATCGTCAACCTGGAGGCCATGGCGTGCGGAACCCCCGTGGTGGCCTCGCGGATCGGTGGTATCCCGGAGGTCGTCGAGGACGGCAAGACCGGTGTGCTCGTCCCGGTGGACGACGATTTCGAGCCCGCGCTGGCACGCGCGCTGGACTCGGTCCTCGGTGATCCGGAGGGCGCCCGGCGGATGGGCGAGGCCGGACGGGAGCGCGCCGTGGGCGAGTTCGGCTGGGACGCGGTGGCGCGGCGGACGGTGCGGCTCTATGAGGAGATCCTCAAACAGGCGTACTAGAGGCCGGTCCAGGGCAGGCATGGATCAATCAGGGTGAGGGGAGCGGCCATGCGTCGTGGCGGACCTTCGGTGCTCGGCATCGTATTGGCGGGCGGAGAAGGCAAACGCCTGATGCCCTTGACCGCGGACCGCGCGAAACCAGCGGTCACTTTCGGAGGAACGTATCGCCTGGTCGATTTCGTCCTCTCCAACCTCGTGAACGGCGACATCCTGCGCATCTGTGTCCTGACGCAGTACAAGTCGCACTCGCTGGACCGGCACATCACCACCACCTGGCGGATGTCGAGCCTGCTCGGCAACTACGTCACCCCGGTCCCGGCCCAGCAGCGGCTCGGCCCGCGCTGGTACCTGGGCAGCGCCGACGCCATCCTGCAGTCGCTGAACCTCGTGCACGACGAGGAGCCCGAGTACGTGGTGGTGTTCGGCGCCGACCACGTGTACCGGATGGACCCGCGGCAGATGCTCACCCAGCACATCGAGAGCGGGGCGGGGGTGACGGTGGCCGGCATCCGGGTGCCGCGCTCGGAGTCCTCGCAGTTCGGTGTGATCACGCCGGGGTCGGACGGGCTGACCGTGGAGCGCTTCCTGGAGAAGCCCGCCGACCCGCCCGGTCTCGCGGACGACCCGGAGTGCGTCTTCGCCTCGATGGGCAACTACATCTTCACCACCAAGGCCCTGATAGAGGCGCTGCAGCGGGACGCCGAGGACGAGAACTCGGTGCACGACATGGGCGGCTCGATCCTGCCCCAGCTCACCGACCGGGGTGAGGCACAGCTGTACGACTTCAGCCTCAACCACGTGCCCGGTGAGACCACCCGCGACCAGGGCTACTGGCGTGACGTCGGCACCCTGGACGCCTACTACGACGCCCATATGGACCTCATCGCCGAGCGCCCCGCGTTCAACCTCTACAACCGGCAGTGGCCCATCTACACCCACTCGGGCCAGCTCTCCCCGGCCCGGTTCAACGCGGGCGGCATGGCCAGCGAGTCGATCATCAGTGCGGGCTGCCTTATCCGCGGTCAGGTCACGCGGTCGATCCTGTCGCCGGGCGTCAGGGTGGACCCGGGGGCGGTGGTCCAGGGCTCGATCCTGCACGACAACGTCCACATAGGCCGGGGCGCGGTGGTGCGCGGTGCCGTCCTCGACAAGAACGTCGAGGTGCCGCCGGGTGCGACGATCGGGGTGAATCCGGAGCGGGACGCGGAGCTCTACACCGTCTCCAAGGGGGGCGTGATCGCGCTCGGGAAGGGCCAGCAGGTGTCCTGAGACACAGGGAAGGGCGCCCTGTGGCTGGTGGGGCGCCCATGGCTGGACTTAATCTGCTGTTAACTGTGCGTAGCTTGATCGTACTTGACCGTAATCGCGTGTGGACGATTGACTGCTTGCCCACCCTTCGTCGACGCGAGGCAAGCCATTGAATTCTGACCTGCTCGCCCCTCTCGACCTGGCTTTCTGGAACATCGAGTCCCCGGAACACCCCATGCACCTGGGCGCCCTCGGCGTCTTCTCGGCCTGCTCGCCCGCCGCGGGCGCCCACGCGGCCGACCTGCTCGCCGCGCGGGCGGCGGCCGTGCCGGGGCTGCGGATGCGCATCCGGGACGTCTGGCAGCCACTGGCCTTCGGGGGCGCCACGCGCGAGCCCGCCCCCGACTTCGACCCCCTGGACCACGTCCGGCTGCACGCCCCCACCGCCGACTTCCACGCCGTGGCCGGGCGGCTCATGGAGCGTCCGCTGGAGCGGGGCCGCCCGCCGTGGGAGGCCCATGTCCTGCCCGGGGAGGACGGCTGCTCCTTCGCCGTGCTCTTCAAGTTCCACCACGCCCTGGCCGACGGACTGCGCGCGCTGACCCTCGCGGCCGCCATCCTCGACCCGATGGACCTGCCGGCCCGCAAGCCGCGTCCCGAGGAGCCCGCGAAAGGCTTCTTCCCCGATGTGCGCAAGCTGCCGGGGTTCATCAAGGACACCGTCTCCGACGTGGGCCGCGCCCTCGACATCGGCGCGTCCGTCGCCCTGTCCACCGTCGGGGTGCGCTCGTCCTCCGCACTGACCTCCGAGCCGAGCGGAACCCGCCGTACCGCGGGCGTCGTCGTCGACCTCGACGACGTGCACCGGGTCCGCAAGGCCCAGGGCGGCACCGTCAACGACGTCCTGATCGCGGTCGTCGCCGGCGCCCTGCGCCGCTGGCTGGACGAGCGCGGCGACGGCAGCGAGGGCGTCGCGCCCCGTGCCCTGATCCCGGTCTCCAGGCGCCGCCCGCGCACCGCGCACCCCCAGGGCAACCGGCTCTCCGGTTACCTGATGCGGCTTCCGGTCGACGACCCCGACCCGCTCGCCCGCCTCCACACGGTCCGCACGGCGATGGACCGCAACAAGGACGCGGGGCCCAACCGGGGCGCGGGCGCGGTCGCCCTGCTCGCGGACCACGTCCCCGCGCTGGGGCACCGCCTCGGCGGGCCGCTGGTGAGCCAGGCCGCCCGGCTCTGGTTCGACATCCTCGTCACCAGCGTCCCCCTGCCCGGCATCGGCCTGAAGCTCGGCGGCAACACGGTCACGGAGGTCTTCCCCTTCGCACCGCTGGCCCGCGGCCAGTCCCTCGCGGTCGCCGTCTCGACGTACCGCGGGCAGGTCCACTACGGCCTCGTCGCCGACGCCGAGGCGGTACCGGACCTCGACGTCCTGGCCAAGGCGATCACCGCGGAGGTGGAGACGCTCATCACCGCCTGCGAGGCTTGACCGTCCCCGTTTTTGGAGGACCGGCCCGGCGCTCCGTAGAATTCCCTGTTCGAAAGCGGACGCGGTCGGAGCGCCGCACGGTGAGCCAAGGAAACGGCAGCGCGATGACGGTGACAGAGGACGGCCCGGCGACCACGGACGAGGTCGTCCACGAGCCCGGTGACGAGGTCGTGTACGGCCCCGGTATCGACCCGGAGCGACTGGCCGTCTGCCTCGGCGTGCTCGACGAGCTGGACAAGCTGGAGGTCGACCACCCGGACGCCATCGCCGTGCGCCGGGCCACCGCCGGCGTCTACCGCACCGTCAAGCAGCGCCGCCGCCAGGAGCGCAGGGCCGCCAAGACCGCGCACGACAAGACGGTCACCGAGGCCACGGCGACCGGCTCCGCCCAGCGCATCGACGACGAGACCGAGGGCATCCTGCCGCAGTCGGTCACCGAGGCCGGGAGGATCGCCGGGATACTCCAGCGCCCCCGCTCCTGCTACACCTGCAAGACCCGGTACGTGGAAGTCGACTACTTCTACCACCAGCTCTGTCCGGACTGCGCCACCCTGAACCGGGACAAGCGCGACGTCCGCGCCGACCTCACCGGCAAGCGCGCCCTGCTCACCGGCGGCCGCGCCAAGATCGGCATGTACATCGCGCTCCGGCTGCTGCGCGACGGCGCGCACACCACGGTCACCACGCGCTTCCCCAAGGACGCCATCCGCCGCTTCAAGGCCATGGACGACTCCGCGGACTGGCTGCACCGCCTGGAGGTCGTCGGCATCGACCTGCGCGACCCGGCCCAGGCCGTGGCCCTCGCCGACCAGGTCGCCGAGGCGGGCCCGCTGGACATCCTGATCAACAACGCGACGCAGACCGTACGCCGGCTGCCCTCCGCCTACGCCGCGCTGGTCGACGGCGAGAGCGCCCCGCTGCCCGCCGGTGAGCTGCCCGCCCACCATGTCATCGGCGCCTTCGGCTCCGGCGCCGTGGACGGCCTCGCCGCACTGCCGGCCGGCATCAGCGGCCTCGACGCCCAGCAGGTCGCCGACCTCGCCCTGGTCGCCGGCAACGCCAGCGTCGCCCGGCACCTGGACGGCACCGCCATCGACGCCGGCGGTCTCGTCCCGGACGTCGTCGACACCAACACCTGGGTGCAGACCATCGAGCAGATCTCCCCGGTGGAACTCCTCGAGACCCAGCTGTGCAACTACACGGCGCCGTTCATCCTCATCAGCAAACTCCGCCCGGCGATGGCCGAAGCGGCGAAGAAGGCGGCGAGCGGCCGCGCCTACGTCGTCAACGTCTCCGCCATGGAAGGCGTCTTCGGCCGCGGCTACAAGGGCGCCGGCCACCCCAACACCAACGCCGCCAAGGCCGCGATGAACATGGTCACGCGGACCAGCGCCCAGGAGATGTTCCAGAGCGACGGCATCCTCATGACCTCCGTCGACACCGGCTGGATCACCGACGAGCGCCCCCACTACGACAAGCTGCGCCTGGCCGAGGAGGGCTTCCACGCCCCGCTCGACCTGGTCGACGGCGCGGCCCGCGTCTACGACCCGGTCGTGCGCGGTGAGGCGGGCGAGGACGTGTACGGCGTCTTCCTGAAGGACTACGCGCCGGGCAAGTGGTAGGTCCTTATTCGCTCGCGGGCCCGGGTGCCGGCGTTCTACCGTGACGGTGGAGCGCCGGTGTGCCCGGTGCGATGGTCACGCGTTCTTCAGGTTCGATCCCAGACAGGCCCACCCACGGGCCTGCCGCCCAGTCGGAGGGCACCGCGTAACCGCCTTGATCTCGGGCACACCCGCTCAGCCGGCCTCCGGCGCCTGCGACCGCAGTCGCTCGTGCACCGCGTACGTCCCGGAGGAGTACGCGGCCCGCACTCTGGTCCCCCCGTCCACGAGCAGGTCCGCCCCGGTCACCCATTCGGCCGCGTCCGAGGCCAGCCAGACGACGGCCCGGGCCACGTCCGCCGGCTCCCCGATCCGTCCGAGCGGCAGCCCCGCCGCGAGGTCGTCCTCGCCCGCCTCCCATACGAAACGGGCCATTTCCGTGCGTACGAGACCGGGGGAGACGGAGTTGACCCGGACCCGCGGGGCCAGTTCGCCCGCGAGCTGCCGGGTGAGATGGAGCAGGGCCGCCTTGCTGGTCCCGTAGGCACCGATCTGCGGGCCCACATGTTCCGCGCCCTCCGTGCAGATGTTGACGACCGCGCCGCCGTGCTCGCGCATCCACGCCCGCCACGCGCCCTGCACCAGCCGCAGCGGCGCCTCCACGTTGACCAGGAACGCCTCGCGCCAGGCCCGCGGATCGGCGTCCATGAGCGGGCCGTACGGCTGGTTGGTCGCCGCGTTGTTGACGACGACGTCGATCCGGCCGAACGCGTCCAGGGCGAGCCGGACGACCTCGTCCAGGTGTGCCGGATCCGCCACACTGCCCGCCACGCCGATGCCGCCCAGCTCGGCGGCGACCCGCCGCACCTCCGCCGCGTCGCGCGCGGTCACGCACACCAGCGCGCCCGCCGACGCCAGTTGCCCGGCGACCGCCCGACCGATGCCGCGGGTGCCGCCGGTGACGATCGCGGCCCTGCCCTGAAGTCCGTACGGCGACGTCATCGGCGTACCGTCTCATGACGGACCGTCAGTCGACAGCCCCGAGACGGGAGTTCCGGGCCGCCACCAGTTCCAGCACGGTGCGCCAGTCCTCCAGGATCCCGGCGTCGAAGCCCGCCGTCCGGCCCTCCTCGTCCGCCAGCCGCAGGCGCAGCAGGTCGTCGTCGCCGACGGGGCCCTGGCGGCGTACGAGGTGGAAGACCCGCTCGCCCAGCAGGGACCGTACGGCTTCGGCCGCGCGCTCGGCCCGAAGGGTCTCGTCGCCCGGGCACAGCAGCTGCCCGATGCCGTGCACCAGCCCCGCCACTTGGAGCTCCTTGTCGGCGGGCCGACCACGGCGCAGCAGCGCGGCGGTCCGCAGCGCGTGCTGATGCCGGCAGGCGTACAGCAGATCCATCAGCTCTTCGACACTGCGCAGCTCCATGCGTCAGTCCTCCCGCCGGACAAGCCGTTGCCGTCCGTCAGCAGATCATGGCCGCCTTGCGATTCGGCCAACGGGACTTGAACTGCGCTGTCGGGGCCCTCGAAGACACGAGCGCCGATGTAGGCCGAACGGGTGAGGTCTCGACGGGGCATCAGATGACAAAACCCCACATAGTAGGACCGAGTGCACACAGGCGACTTGGGAAAGTTACCCCTTGTTTTCAGCCCCATCGAGCGGGCCTGCGCTCATCTGGTTAATCTGTAGCGGACGGACAGCAGTACGGGGTCCCACCCACACCCACGGTCCGTCCTGGGGCAGCCGATCACCACGGCCTGTTCTGACATGAGTGACCGGCGCCACCGCGTCCGAGCTGTTCTCGACTCAGACCCGAGCGGGCGTCCGGCGACAGACCGCACACTGACCGGTATGCCCCGAGGGTGACCCGACACATAAGGAGTGCGCGGTGACACCGGAGAAGACGAATCGCGATCAACGGCCCAAGGAACGCCCCGAGCGAGCGGGCCGCCGGCCCGGACAGCTCGGCAGCCTCGACGTGTGGGCGCGGTCCGCCCCCATCCGTCTCGCGGGATACGAGGACGACCTGGCCGAACCCCACATCCTGCCCAGCGTGGACTGAGCCCCGTCGCGATCGCCGTCAGCATGGGCGTGCCAGACTCACGCCCATGCTGATCAGAGAAGCCGCGGCCGACGACTGGCCGCGGATCTGGCCTTTCTGGCACCGGATCGTCGCCGCGGGGGAGACCTACGCCTGGGATCCGGACACCTCCGAGGAGGCGGCACGGGCACTGTGGATGAGCCCTGCCAAGCGCGTCCACGTCGTCGAGGACGAGACCGGCGCCGTCGTCGCCTCCGCCTACACCACCCCCAACTACGGTGGCCCCGCAGCCCGTGTGGCCAACGCGGGCTTCATGGTCGACCCCGACCACACCGGCCGGGGCATCGGCCGCGCTCTCGCCGAGCACGTCCTGACCGCCGCCAAGTCCGACGGATACCGCGGCATGGTCTTCAACGCCGTCGTCGAGACGAACCCCGCCGTCGCCCTGTGGACCTCCCTCGGCTTCACCGTCCTGGGCACGGTGCCGGACGCGTACGAGCATCCGCGGCAGGGACTGGTGGGGCTGCACGTGATGTACAAGGCGCTGTAGATGGAGACGCCGCCTTTGAGCGAGGCCGAGGTGGCCGCGGCCGAGCGGGAGTTGGGCGTCTCGTTCCCTGCCGAGTACCGCGCGTATCTGCTGGAGGTGAGCGCGGGCGGGACCGTCTCCCGGCTGGTGCGGACGGAACAGGGCTGGTGGTGGGAGAACAACTCCCGTGCCGCGCGCGAGCTGCTCGCCGTCCCCTTTCCGCACCCCGACTCCTACGTCGTCGAGGACGACGAGCTGGGTGACCGTGAACCGCGCGCCGAGGACTTCGCCGACGACGGCGCCTACCAGGCCGCCTGGCGGGCCTGGGACGACGAGTGCGGAGTGTTCGAGGACCGCAAGACGGCCGGCGCGATCGTCATCCAGGAGCACGGCTGCGGCTTCGCCACGCTTCTGGCGTTGACCGGCCCGCTCGCCGGCACCGTGTGGTGGGACGGGCGGGCCACCTGCGATCTGATCGTGCCGCTCTCCCTCGACCACCTGCGTGGCGCCCGCCCCGTCACCTTCGGCGAGTGGCTCGGCCGGAGCTCCCAGGAGCTCCGGCCGCCCGGCTGGGGCTGAGCCGGGTCAGTCCAGCGGTGCCGTCCGCTCCCACGGGTGCAGCTTCTCCAGCTGCTCCGCGACCTCCAGCAGTACCGCCTCCGAGCCCGGCCGTCCCACCAGTTGTACGGCGGTGGGGGCGCCGGAGGGGAGCTTGCCGAAGGGGACGGACATCGCGGGCCAGCCGGTGAGGTTCCAGGGCGGCGTGAGCGGCGAGTAGTTGGTGTTGGCGAGGACGTTGCGGAGCCAGCCCCGCTCGTGCCAGGGCGCCGACTTGGGGGAGCGGCGGGCCAGGGCCGGGGTGAGCAGGACGTCGTACTCCTCGAAGAACGGCTCCAGCCGGCCGCGCAGTGCGTCGCGGCTCGCCCCCGTGCGCACGCCCTTCACGAAGCGGCGGCCCACGGCCGCGTGGACCCGGGTGCGGCGGGTCAGCTGTCGCGGGTCCAGGCCCTGGGCGTCCTCGGAGGTGCCCGCCGTCCAGTGGGCGAGCGAGGTGAAGCTCAGTGACATCGGGTAGGACGGGTCGGCGCGGCGGACCTGGTGGCCTGCCTTCATCAGGACTCCGGCGGCCTCCCGGGCGGCGGCCGTGTAGGGCTTGGTGATGGCGATGCCGGCGATCGGGCTGCGCAGGGAGAGCGCGATCGTGTGCGTCGCGGCGGCGGACGGGGACGCCGGCTCCGTGTCCGCCAGGATGGCCAGCATCAGCCGGGCGTCCTCGACCGTCGTGGCCAGGGGCCCGTTCTCGGACATGCCGAACCAGTCGCCGTCGCTGACGCCCGCCGGGACCACGCCGTGGCCGGGCTTGATGGTGACGAGGCCGCAGTTGGCCGCCGGGATGCGCAGGGAGCCCATGCCGTCGTTGCCCAGCGCGATCGGCACCAGGCCCGCGGCGACCGCGGCCGCGCTGCCGCCCGAGGAGCCGCCCGCGGTGCGCGAGGTGTCCCAGGGGTTGCGGGCGGTGCCGTGGACGCCCTCCGTCGTACCGAAGACGCACAGCTCCGGCACGTTGGTCAGACCCACGACCACGGCACCCGCCGCCCGCAGCCGGGCCACCGTGACGTGGTCCTCGGCGGAGGGGGTGTCCGGCGTGGCCGCGGAGCCGACGCGCTTGGACTCGCCGCGTACGGCGAGGTTGTCCTTGACGGCGATCGGCACACCCGCGAGGGGCAGCTCGGCCAGGTCGGCGCGGGCACCCACCTCGTCGGCCTCGGCGAGCGCGGCCTCGGCCCGGACCGTCCGGAAGGCCCCGATACGGCCGTCGAGCCGCTCGATCCGGGCGAGGTGCTCGGCCACCACCTCACGGGGCGTGGCCCGCTTCTCCTGCACGGCGGCGGCGATCTCGGCGGCGGTCCGGCCGATCCAGCTGGTCACGGGTGCTCCTCGGGGGGTACTGGCGAGTACGTAGGGAGAACTGTGCCTCTGCTCGGGCGTCACGTCGAGAGGGGGACGGGCCCGGGGCGGGCCTTCGGGCGCGTGGAGGACCGCCTTGGACATTCGCGGCGGTGTTCTTGGACTTTTGGTGGCCTGGCATCCGAAGAAGCCCAGGTCATCCGATCACTGGCTCAACTCGGCCGACTTCTCGTTCCATTGACAGTCCCTGGGGGCCGCCCAATCATCAGTCATCCGATGAATGGGAGTCGCTCGTGAGAACGTTTCCGAGACGTCAGATCCTGGGCGTCGCCGCCGCACTGGCCCTGCTCCTGGCGCCGGTCCCGGCGGTCGCCCAGGAGGAGACCCGGCCGCCGGTCACGGTGCCCGCACTGGGCAACTGGACGCCGGAACCCGGCCGTTACGAATTCGGACCCGGCACCCGCCTCGTGGCGGACGGTCCGGCCGAGCGCAGGGTCGCCGACACCCTCGCCGACGATCTGCGGGAAGCCGGACACGGCACCGTGCCCGTCGTCGGCGGCTCGGCGCGCGCCGGGGACATCGTTGTCGACGTCCAGCCGTCGCGGAAGCCGCTCGGAGCCGAGGGCTACGAACTCCGGTCCGGGAAACGGCTGTCGGTGACCGGCGCCACCGAGACCGGTGCCTTCTACGGCACCCGGACCCTCCTCCAGCTCCTCGCCCAGGGCGACACGATCCCCGCCGGACGCACGGTCGACGTACCGCGCTACAAGGAACGCGGAGTCGGCGTCTGCGCGTGCTACATCCACATCTCCCTGCCCTGGCTGGAGAACCTCGTCCGGGAGATGGCGTACCACAAGGTCAACCAGCTGCTCCTCGAACTGAAGGTGAAGAGCGACGCCCACCCCGAGGCGAACACCTGGGGCTACTACACCAAGGACGAGATCCGCCGGCTCGTCGCCCTCGGCGAGAAGTACCACGTCGAGATCATCCCGGAGATCAACTCCCCGGGGCACATGGACCCGTGGATCGAGAACCGCCCCGATCTCCAGCTCACCGACGCCGACGGCGCCAAGCAGCCCGCACGGCTCGACATCACCCGGCCCGCCGCCTTCGACTACTACACCGGCCTGATCGACGAGTACGCCCAGGTCTTCAAGGCCCCGGCCTGGCACATGGGCGCCGACGAGTACATGCTCGGCTCCGACTTCGCCAAGTACCCGCAGATCCTCGAGTACGCCCAGGACAGGTACGGTTCCGGCGCCACCCCGCAGGACGCCTTCATCGACTTCGTCAACCGCGTCCACGCCTACGCGGCGGGCAAGGGCAAGAGGCTGCGCATCTGGAACGACGGGCTCACCGGCGCCAACACCGTCCCGGTGACGGCCGGCACGACCGTCGAGCACTGGCTGAACGTGACGGTCAAGCCCAGCCGGATCATCGCCCAGGGCTATCCGTTGATGAACGCGGCCTACGCCCTCTACCTCGTCCGCGGCGGCTTCCACAGCGACACCGAGGGTCTGTACGACCAGAGTTGGGACCCGCGCAGCTTCGAGGGCGAGAAGCTCACCTCCGCCGAGGGCATCACCGGCGCCAAGATCAGCCTCTGGCCGGACAACGGGCGCGGGGAGACCGAGAACGAGGTCGCGGTACGGCTGTGGCCCGCCCTGCGCCACATCGCCCAGGCCACCTGGGGCGACCCGCATCCGGACGCCACGTACGACGAGTTCACCGCGCGCGCTACGGCTGTCGGGCACGCGCCGGGATGGCGGGACCTGACGAAGCCGCCGGTGGTGGACGGGACGTACACCTTCGAGGCGGACGGTGTGTCCTTCGACGCCGACGTCGCGCGCACCCCGGACGGCTATGTGACCCTGCGCGGCCCGGCCGGCTGCCTCGCCGTGAGCGGCGGCAAGCTCACGCTCAACGTGCCGCTCCAGCCCGGCGTCGAGGCGACCTGGGACACCTGCGCCGCCGCGAACACGCTCCAGCGCTGGGAGTTGCGGCGCACCGGGGACGGATACCGCCTCGTCAACGCCATCACGCGGATGGCCATGAGCGTGACGCACGGCCGGATCGTGCAGTACCCGCCCGACCAGCACCCGCCCGCCGTATGGCAGTTGACCTGAGGAGCCCCACCTTCATGACCGTCTCCAGACGCACCTTCGTCGCCGGCTCGGTCTCGGCGTTCCTCGCGACCGGCCTCACCCCGACATCCGCCGCCGGAGCCCCTCTCCCGGCCGAACCCGGCTACCGCATCCCCGTCGGCCCCGACGACACGGCCGAGGACCTGGTGCGCAAGGCGTCCGACGTCCGGCCCACCCCACGGCAGATCGCCTGGCAGGCCCTGGAGCGCACCGCGTTCCTGCACTTCGGCGTCAACACCTTCACCGGCCTGGAATGGGGGACGGGGGACGAGGACCCGGACGTCTTCCAGCCCGCCGGCCTGGACACCGACCAGTGGGCCAGGGCCCTGCGCGACGGCGGCTTCAAGCTGGCCATCCTCACCGTCAAGCACCACGACGGCTTCGTCCTCTACCCCTCCCGCTACTCCGGCCACACCGTCGCCTCCAGCAGCTGGCGGGACGGACAGGGCGACGTCCTGCGCTCCTTCGCCGACTCCATGAGGCGCCACGGCATCAAGGTCGGCGTCTACATCTCACCCGCCGACGAGAACCAGTACCTGGACGGCGTCTACGCCAACGGCAGCGCCCGCTCCACACGCACCATCCCCACCCTCGTCGAGGGCGACGACCGCACCCCCGCGCGGACGTACACGCTGGACGCCACCGACTACGGCGCCCACATGCTCAACCAGCTCTACGAAGTCCTCACCGAATACGGCCCGGTCGACGAGGTGTGGTTCGACGGCGCCCAGGGCCGCATCCCGCCGGACAAGGTGGAGAGCTACGACTGGGACAGCTGGTACACCCTGGTGCGCGCGCTCGCGCCGGACGCGGCGATCGCCGTCACCGGCCCCGACCTGCGCTGGGTCGGCAACGAGAGCGGGCTGGCGCGCGAGGACGAGTGGAGCGTCGTGCCGGTCAAGGAGAACCAGTACGGGCGCACCGACTGGGCCCTGTCCTACGACACCGCCGACCAGGGCAGCCGTGCCGCGCTGGTGCGGGCGCAGCCCGACACCGACTACCTCCAGTGGTGGCCCGCGGAGTGCGATGTGTCCATCAGGGACGGCTGGTTCTACCACGCCGACCAACAACCCAAGAGCGTCGACCAGTTGACGGACATCTACTTCGGGTCCGTGGGGCGCAACGCGGTGCTCCTCCTCAACATCCCGCCGGACACCGACGGGTTGCTGCCCGCCGCGGACGTGACCCGGCTGCGTGAGTTCCGTGAACGCATCGACCGGGAGCTGCCCGAGGACCTGGCACGCGGCGCCCGTACGACCGTCGCACCCGGCCTGGTGACCGTTGACCTCGGCACCGCCCGCGAGGTGGACCGGTTCCGGCTGGCCGAGGACATCGCGCACGGTCAGCAGGTCGAGAGCTTCGTGGTGGAGGCGCTGCGCGACGGGGCCTGGACGGAGGTGACCCGGGCCGGGACGGTCGGGGCGAGCCGGATCCTGCTGCTGCCGGTTCCGGTGCGGGCCCGGCGGTGGCGGGTGCGGGTCACCGGGTCCCGGAGCACCGTACGGATGGCGCAGTTCGCCATGTACAGGTCGCGCCGCTGAGGGTACTCGGGCAGGGCGGTCACCAGGGCGTCGGCGATCTGGTGGCCGCCTGTCGCCTCACCGCAGATGCCGGGAGAAGAAGTCCATGGTGGCGTCCATGGAGGCCGTCCACCGTGGGTAGAAGGTGTGGCCCTCGCCCTGGTACGTGCGGAGCTCGACGCGTTTGCCGGCCGCGCTCAGGGCGGCGGCCATCCGCTCCGACCAGACGATCGGGCAGGTGTCGTCCGCGGTGCCGTGGTGGATCAGCAGCGGCTCGGTCACCCGGTCCACGTAGGTGCGGGGCGAGACCTCCCGCCAGAACACCGGATTCTCCTCGGGCGTGCCGTACTTGGCGTCGATCTCGGCGACGAGCGGGTCGCCCTCCGCGCGCTGGAAGTGGTCGATGTTCTCGTCCGGGCGGGAGCTGACCGGCGCGAAGGCGACCGCCGCGTCGAACAGACCCGGTGCCACCACCAGGGTGTTGTAGACGACGCCGCCGCCCATCGAGCGGCCGAGCAGCCCGAGCCTGTCGCCGTCGATCTCCGGGCGTCCGGAGCCGCGCAGCGCCAGCGCGGCGCCGATGACGTCCTCGGTGTAGCCGAGACGCAGGTCGATGTCACTGTCGGGGTCGTCGTCCGAGGCCGCGTGATTGCGGTAGTCGGTGTGCAGGACGACGTAGCCGTTGCGGGCCAGGAGGTCCTGCTCCCGGGCGAGCCCGCGGCCGGTCGTGTAGACGGCGGGGTCGATGTAGCCGTGCGCCAGCACCAGCGCCGGGAAGGGGCCCTTGCCACGGGGGATGTTCATGAGCCCGGAGATCGTCAGACCGTTCGACTCGTACGTCACCCGGTAACTGGTGTAGGCGTCGGTGCGGGCCAGGACGGTGCCGAGGCGGAGGCCGGAACCCCGGTGCTCCTTCCGCATGAGGGCGGGCAGGGAGACCGGGTTGACGGGCTTCCTGCTGGGGGAGGGCGTGGCGGTGGAGGGTCGGTCCGACGCGGAGGTCTTCTCCGGTGCCGGCGCGGTCTCGTCGTCGCCCCCGGTGCAGCCGATCGCGACGACCAGCGTCAGCCCGGCGGCGGCACAGGCCGTTCCCCGTATCCGCATGGGGCCCATTGTCTCCCGCGGGAGCGCGGAAGGGACGGGCCCGTTTCAGTTGGCCTGAGCCGCATCCGCGACGGCACCACTCATGCGCCGCACGCCCGTCCCGTACTGCCCCGCTCGATCAGCCGCGGCACCGGCACCCGGACGGGCTGACAAGAGCCTGCGACCACGCAGGTCCGGCTGGGACCCTGGCGGCCGGATCGCCGGCCCCTCGCAGGTGACAGCCCAGGCGGAACACCGGACGGGCATCAGTGCCGAACCGCTCGTCGCGCCGCTGTACGGGGTGCGGTCACGTACCGAGCTGCGCCCGCAGCCACTGCTCCACTTCGCCCACATGCGCGGCCGCCGCGGCCCGTGCCGCCTCCGGGTCATGGGCCAGCAGCGCCCGGTGGATCGCGGCATGCTCGCGTCGCGTCCGCTCGAAGGCCCCCTCTTCCTGGTAGCCCCGCCAGACCCGGGCGCGGAACGTCCTCGAGGACAGGCCGTCCAGGATCGCCGCCATGGTCTCGTTGCCGGCGGCCGTCGCGATCTCGCGGTGGAAGGCGATGTCGTGGGCGAGGATCTCCTCGGGGTCCTCCGTGGCGTTCATCGCCGTCAGGTGTTTCTCCACCTCGGCCAGCTGATCCGGTGTGATCCGCGCCGCCGCTAGGGCCGTCGCCGTCGACTCCAGGATGCGCCGCACCTCGAGGAGCTCCACCAGACGCGGTCCCCGGGACAGATCGGCGACCACACCGAACGTCTCCAGCAGATCCCCGGCCTCCAGCTGGGTGACGTAGATGCCCGACCCGTGCCGTGCCTCCAGCACCCCCATCACCGTGAGCGCGCGGATCGCCTCGCGCATCGAGCTGCGGGAGATGCCGAGCTGGACCGCGAGATCGCGCTCGGTGGGCAGCCGCTGCCCCGGCTCCAGGCGGCCCTCGCCGATCATCGCCTTGATCCGGTCGATGGCGCGCTGGGTCACGGTGCCCTTCTGCGGGGCCGTCTCGTCGTCCACGCCATTCCTCCACTCACCAGGTGGCGGAAGTCTAGCCACGGATGTGGTCCGACCACTACGGCCCAAACTCCGGAAAATTCGCCGTCGGAGGGTGTTCTTCTGGCCGAGTGGTCTGATAAGTATGCGGTCATCTGCTCGAACACGCTCAACGAGGAGCCGTCAGATGCCGTGCAGGACAGTGCGAAAGCGGAACAGTTCCCGGATGGTCGGCGCGGTGGCAGCGGCCGCGGTCGCCTCGCTCGTGCTCGGCGCGTGCGGGAGCACCAAGGACAGCGCCGGCTCGGCCGACAGCGGGAAAGGGGACGGCACCGGCAAGGTCGGGGTGATCCTGCCCCTGCTCACCTCGCCGTTCTGGCAGTCGTACAACGACTACGTCCCGAAGATGGCGAAGTCCGAGGAGGTGGACGCGCTGAAGACCGTCAACTCCAACAGTGACCCCTCACAGCAGATCACCGACATCAACAACCAGCTCAACCAGGGCGTCGAGGGCCTGGTCGTCGCCCCGCTGGACAGTGCCGCCATCGAGGCCGGCCTCGAGCAGGCCGAACGCAAGGGCGTCCCCGTGGTCGCCGTCGACGTCGCGCCCGACAAGGGCAAGGTCGCCATGGTCGTCCGCGCGAACAACGTCGCCTACGGCGAGAAGGCCTGCGACTACCTCGGCAAGCAGATCCCCTCCGGCAAGGTCGTGCAGATCATGGGCGACCTCGCCTCGGTCAACGGCCGGGACCGCTCGGAGGCGTTCCGCGCCTGTGTGAAGGAGAAGTTCCCCAAGCTGAAGGTGCTGGAGATCCCCGCCAAGTGGGAGTCCGACACCGCGGCCTCCAAACTGGACACCCTCCTGAACGCCAACCCCGACATCAAGGGCATCTACATGCAGGCCGGCGGCGTCTATCTCGCGCCGACCCTGCAGACCCTGAAGTCAAAGGGAATGCTCAAGAAGGCCGGCCAGGCGGGCCACATCACGATCGTCTCCAACGACGGCATCCCGCAGGAGTTCGACGCCATCCGCAAGGGCCAGATCGACGCCACCGTCTCCCAGCCCGCCGACCTGTACGCCAAGTACGGCATGTACTACATCAAGGCGGCGATGCAGGGGAAGACCTTCCGCCCCGGCCCGACGGACCACGACTCCACGATCGTCAAGCTGCCCAGCGGCATCCTCGAGGACCAGCTGCCCGCCCCCCTGGTCACCAAGGAGAACGTCGACGACCCCGAGCTGTGGGGCAACACGGTCGGATGAGCAGCCAGACCATCACCCCCCTCGTCGAGGCCCGCGGCATCGTCAAGCGCTACGGCCCCACCACCGCACTCGCCGACGGCAGGCTCACCGTCCTGCCCGGCGAGTCCCACGCCCTCGTCGGCCGCAACGGCGCCGGCAAGTCGACCCTGGTCACCGTGCTCACCGGCCTCCAGGCGCCCGACGAGGGCGAGGTCCGCTTCGACGGCGAGCCCGCACCCGGGCTCGCCGACCGGGACGCGTGGCGCCGCAAGGTCGCCTGCGTCTACCAGAAGCCGACCGTCGTCCCCGAACTCACCGTCGCCGAGAACCTGTTCATCAACCGGCAGCCCCTCAAGGGCCGGTTCATCAGCTGGCGCCGCCTCAGAGAAGAGGCCGCGGCACTCCTGGACACCTGGGACGTGCACGTCGACCCGGAGGCGCGCACCTCCGACCTCAAGGTCGAGGACCGCCAAATGGTGGAGATCGCCCGGGCGTTGAGCTTCGGCGCCCGCTTCATCGTCCTCGACGAACCGACCGCCCAGCTCGACAAGCGGGAGATCGAACGGCTCTTCGCCCGGATGCGGGCCCTCCAGGAGAACGGGGTCACCTTCCTCTTCATCTCCCACCATCTCCAGGAGGTCTACGAGGTCTGCCAGACCGTCACCGTCCTGCGGGACGCCCGCTGGATCACCACGGCACCCGTGGCCGACATGCCCCGCGCGGCCCTCGTCGAGGCCATGGCCGGAGAGAGCATCGCCGAGCAGACCATGGCGGTGAGGGACGTGGACAGCACCGCACCCGTCGTCCTGGAAGCCCGCGGCCTCACCTCGGACGCCTACCAGGACGTCGACCTGACCGTCCGCCGCGGCGAGGTCGTCGGGCTCGCCGGCATCAGCGGCAGCGGCAAGACCGAGCTCGCCGAATCGTTCACGGGACTGCACACGCCCACCGGCGGCACCGCCCGGCTCGACGGCGAGCGGCTGCCGTTCGGGGACGTACGCCGCTCCCTGGAGGCCGGCGTCGGCTGCGTTCCGCGCGACCGGCACGGCCAGGGCCTGGTGTTCGGCATGACCATCGGCGACAACGCCACCATGACCGTCCTCGACCGGCTCGGCCGCTTCGGCTTCGTCGCCAGCGACCGCAAGCGCGGCTTCGCCACCGAGCTGATCGAGCGTCTCGACATCCACACCGAGGGTCCCGACCAGCCGGTCTCCGACCTCTCCGGCGGCAACGCGCAGAAGGTCGTCATGGCCCGCGCCCTGGCCTCCGACCCCCGCCTGCTGGTGCTCATCAACCCCACCGCGGGCGTCGACGTGAAGTCCAAGGAATCCCTGCTGTCCCGCGTGGACACCGCCCGCGAGGACGGCACCGCCGTCCTCGTCGTCTCCGACGAACTCGACGACCTGCGCCGCTGCGACCGCGTCCTCGTCCTCTTCCACGGCCGCGTGGTCGCCGAGCACCCGGCGGGCTGGCGCGACCACGAGCTGATCGCCTCCATCGAAGGAGTGGACCAACATGGCTGACACCAAGGCGCCGCCGGTGAAGCTGCCGCGCGTGCCCGAGGCGCGGGTGGCCCGTACGGTCCTGCTGCGCCGCGCCCGCGAACTGGCCCTCGTGCCCGCCCTGCTGGTGCTCATGGTGCTGGGTACGATCGTCAACGACTCGTTCCTCACCGAACGCAACCTGATCTCGATCCTCGGCGCCTCCGCCGCACTCGCCATGGTCGTGCTGGCCGAGTCGCTGGTGCTGATCACCGGCAAGTTCGACCTGTCCCTGGAGTCCGTCGTCGGCATCGCGCCCGCCGTGGGCGCGCTGCTGGTGCTGCCGGCCGCCCAGTCCGGCTGGGGCACCGAACTCCCGGCCCCACTCGCCCTGTTGGCGGTTCTGCTGGTGGGCGCCGGCGTCGGCGCCTTCAACGGCGTCCTCGTCGTCAAGTTCAAGCTCAACGCGTTCATCGTGACGCTCGCGATGCTGATCGTGCTGCGCGGACTGCTGGTCGGAGCGACCAAGGGCAAGACGCTGTTCGGGATGCCCGACAGCTTCTACTCCCTGGCGACCACCACCTTCCTGACCGTCCCGATGTCGGTGTGGGTCGCGGCGATCGCCTTCGCCGTCGCCGGACTCGTCCTGAAGTACCACCGCATCGGCCGCGCCCTGTACGCCATCGGCGGCAACGCCGACGCGGCCCGCGCCGCCGGTATCCGCGTGGAACGCGTGATGCTCGGCGTGTTCGTGGTCGCGGGCACCCTGGCCGCGGTCGGCGGGATCATGCAGACCGGGTACGTGGGCGCGATCAGCGCCAACCAGGGCAACAACATGATCTTCACCGTGTTCGCGGCCGCGGTGATCGGCGGCATCAGCCTCGACGGCGGCAAGGGCACCATGTTCGGCGCCCTGACCGGCGTACTCCTCCTCGGAGTCGTCCAGAACCTGCTCACCCTCGCCCAGGTGCCGTCCTTCTGGATCCAGGCCATCTACGGCGGCATCATCCTGCTCGCCCTGATCATCGCCCGGGTGACGACCGGCCGCGCCCAGGACTGACCCGCCTGTTCCCACGACCCCGACCGAGAGGCCCTCAGTGTCACCGACCCCCGGCCCCCCTGCCCGTATCACCGCGCTCGACACCTACGACATCCGCTTCCCGACCTCGCGCGAGCTCGACGGCTCCGACGCGATGAACCCGGACCCCGACTACTCGGCCGCGTACGTCGTCCTGCGCACCGACGGGACCGACGGACACGAGGGGCACGGCTTCAGCTTCACCATCGGGCGGGGCAACGAGGTCCAGGTGGCCGCCATCCACGCGCTCAGGCACCACGTGATCGGCCGGGACGTCGACGAACTCTGCGCCGACCCGGGGACCCTCAACCGCGACCTGATCGGCGACAGCCAGCTGCGCTGGCTCGGCCCCGAGAAGGGCGTGATGCACATGGCGATCGGGGCCGTCATGAACGCCGTGTGGGACCTGGCCGCCAAGCGCGCCGGCAAGCCGCTGTGGCGGCTGCTCGCCGACGCGGACCCCGAGTGGCTGGTCGCCCAGATCGACTTCCGCTACCTCACCGACGTCCTCACCCCGCAGGAGGCGCTGGAGATCCTCCGCAAGGGCCGCGAGGGCGCCGGGGAACGCACGGCCAGGCTGCTGGAGCGCGGCTACCCCGCCTACACGACCTCCCCCGGCTGGCTCGGCTACAGCGACGAGAAGCTCACCCGGCTCGCCACCCAGGCCGTCGCCGACGGCTTCCGGCAGATCAAGCTGAAGGTCGGCGCGGACCTCGACGACGACGTACGGCGCTGCCGCGTCGCCCGCCAGGTCGTCGGCCCCGGCGTCCGCATCGCCATCGACGCCAACCAGCGCTGGGACGTCGACGAGGCGATCCGCTGGACCAAGGCCCTCGCCGAGTTCGACCCCTACTGGATCGAGGAGCCCACCAGCCCCGACGACATCCTCGGCCACGCGACGATCCGTCAGGCCGTCGCCCCGGTGAAGGTGGCCACCGGCGAACACGTCCAGAACCGTGTCGTCTTCAAGCAGCTCCTCCAGGCCGGCGCCCTCGACGTCGTCCAGATCGACGCGGCCCGCGTCGGCGGCGTCCACGAGAACCTCGCGATCCTGCTGCTCGCCGCGAAGTTCGGCGTACCGGTGTGCCCCCACGCGGGCGGCGTCGGTCTGTGCGAACTTGTCCAGCACCTGTCGATGTTCGACTACGTGGCGGTCACCGGCACCACCGAGGACCGGGTCATCGAGTACGTCGATCATCTGCACGACCACTTCCTCGACCCGGTGGTGATCAGGGAGGGTCACTACACGGCACCCGCCTCGCCGGGCTTCTCGGCCGCCATGAAGGCCGAGTCGATCGCGCGGTACACGTTCCCGGACGGCGCCTTCTGGGCCGCCGACCTCGAGACCTCGGGCAAGAAGGGGCACGCGGCATGAGTGACTTCGAGGGGCTGAGGGCCCTGGTGACCGGCGGCGCCTCCGGCATCGGCCGGTCCACCGCCGAACTCCTGGCCGCGCGCGGCGCCCGGGTCGCCGTCCTCGACCTGGACCCCTCGTCGGTGGCGGAGCCGCTGCTCGGCTTCAAGGCCGACGTCAGCGACGACGCCTCGGTGCGCGAGGCGGTCGCCGCCGCCGTCGCGTGGCTCGGCGGCCTCGACATACTGGTCAACAACGCGGGCATCGGCGCCCAGGGCACCGTCGAGGACAACGACGACGCCGAGTGGCACCGCGTCCTGGACGTCAATGTGGTGGGCATGGTCCGCGCGGCCCGTGCCGCACTCCCGCACCTGCGCCGGTCGGAGCATGCGGCGATCGTCAACACCTGCTCCATCGCCGCCACCGCGGGCCTGCCGCAACGCGCCCTCTACAGCGCGACCAAGGGTGCCGTGCACTCCCTCACCCTCGCGATGGCCGCCGACCACGTCCGCGAGGGCATCCGCGTCAACTGCGTCAACCCCGGCACCGCCGACACGCCCTGGATCGGCCGCCTCCTCGACAGGGCCCCCGACCCCGCCGCCGAGCGCGCCGCCCTGGAGGCCCGTCAGCCCAGCGGCCGTCTCGTCTCGGCGGACGAGGTCGCGGGCGCCATCGCCTATCTGGCGAGCCCGCTGTCCGGCGCCACCACCGGCACCTCCCTCGCGGTCGACGGCGGCATGCACGGCCTGCGACTGCGCCCGGCGGGCCAGTGAGAACCCCCCGCACCCCCAGCGGCCTGGGGTTCGGAGCGGCCGGCATCGGCAACCTCTTCACCGAGGTCACCGACGAGCAGGCGTACGAGGCCGTGTCCGCCGCCTGGCAGCGCGGCATCCGCTACTACGACACCGCGCCCCACTACGGCATCGGCCTCTCCGAACGCCGCCTCGGCGCGGCCCTGCGCGAGCACCCGCGCGAGCAGTACACGATCTCGACGAAGGTCGGCCGCCGCCTGGAACCGAGGGCCGGCGGCGGTGACGACCTCGCGGACGGCTTCGCGGTCCCCGCCACGCACCGCCGCGTCTGGGACTTCACCGAGGACGGCATCCGACGCACCCTGGACGCCAGCCTGGAACGGCTCGGCCTCGACCGCGTCGACGTCGTCTACCTCCACGACCCCGACGACCATGCCGAAGCGGCCTTCCGGGAGGGCTACCCGGCCCTGGAGAAGCTCCGCTCGGAGGGCGTGGTCGGCGCGATCGGCGCCGGCATGAACCAGACGGAGATGCTCACCCGCTTCGTCCGCGACACCGACGTCGACGTGGTGCTGTGCGCGGGCCGCTACACGCTGCTGGACCACAGCGCGCTGACCGACCTGCTGCCGGCGGCCGTGGCCCGCGGCACCTCCGTCGTCGTCGGGGGTGCCTTCAACTCCGGCCTGCTGGCCGACCCGCGCCCGGGAGCGACGTACGACTACGCCGACGCGCCGCCCGAGTTGCTGGACCGGGCGCTGCGCCTGAAGTCGGTCGCCGAACGTCACGGCATCACCCTGCGGGCCGCCGCCCTGGCCTTCTGCGCGGCCCACCCCGCGGTGACCAGCGTCCTCGTCGGCGCCCGCTCGGCCGCCGAAGTCCACGACTGCGCGGACCAGTTCGAGACCGCAGTACCACCGGAGTTCTGGCAGGAGCTCAGGGACACCGGTTTCCTGCCGGCGAAGGAGCCGTCATGAGAGTCGCCCTGCACACCAAGGTCCGCGCCGACCGCGTCGCCGAGTACGACGCGGCCCACCGCGAGGTCCCGAGGGAACTCACCGACGCGATCCGCGCCGGCGGCGCCACCTCCTGGACCATCTGGCGCAGCGGCACCGACCTCTTCCACGTCCTGGAGTGCGAGGACTACGGCCGGCTCCTCGCCGAACTGGAGAAACTGCCGGTCAACGTCGCCTGGCAGGCCCGTATGGCCGAGCTCCTCGACGTCGTGCACGACTACTCCGACGAGGGCGCGGCCGCCGGTCTGCCCGTCGTATGGGAGCTGCCGTGACCGTCGACGCGCACCACCACCTCTGGGACCTGTCGGTGCGCGACCAGGACTGGATCGCCGAGGACAGCCCGATCCGGCGGGACTTCACCGTCGCCGACCTCGCCCCCGAGGCAGCCGCCGCCGGAGTGGACCGGACGGTACTCGTCCAGACGGTCACCGTCGCCGAGGAGACCCCGGAGTTCCTGGCGCTGGCCGCCGCACACGACCTGATCGCCGGTGTCGTCGGCTGGACCGATCTCACCCGTCCCGACATCGCCGACGAACTGGCCCGCCTCAAGGAACTCCCCGGCGGCCGGTACCTCAAGGGCATCCGCCACCAGGTCCAGGGCGAGCCCGACCCGGAGTGGCTGCTGCGGGCGGACGTACGACGGGGTCTCGCCGCCGTGGCCGCGGCAGGCCTCGTCTACGACCTCCTCGTCCTGCCCCACCAGCTGCCCGCCTGCGTCAAAGCCGCCGCCGCACTGCCCCAACTCACCTTTGTCCTGGACCACTTGGGAAAGCCCTCCATCGCCTCCGGCACCCTCGAACCGTGGGCCGGCGACCTCCGCGCCCTCGCCGCGCACCCCAACACGGTCTGCAAGCTCTCCGGCATGGTCACCGAGGCCGACCTCGCCGCCTGGACCGTCGAGGACCTGCGCCCGTACGCCGACGTCGTCCTGGACGCCTTCGGCCCGGACCGTCTGATGTTCGGCTCGGACTGGCCGGTGTGCGGCCTGGCGGCGACCTACGCCCAAGTCCTGGACGCGGCACGGGAACTGGTCGGCTCCCCCGACCGGCGGATCTTCGAGACGACCGCCACCCGGGTCTACGACCTCTGAGCCACCCCCGCCAGCCTCGTCGGCGGCAGATACTCCCGCACGAACGTCCGCTCCCAGCAGGCCCCCGTCTCCCGCAGCTCCCGCCAGCTCGTGTACCGGTAGCGGAAGAGACGGGCGCGGATGAACCGGGGCGGCGCGTCGGGCGGGAAGGGTGAACGGCGCAGCAGCTTGAGGGTGTCGCGGTCGTTCTCCAGGAGCCGTTCCACGAAGGTGCCGAACCAGGAGCCGGCGTAGGACGGGGACAGCGCGGCGAACCACATCAGCCAGTCCAGGCGCAGGTGGTACGGCGCGAACTGACGCGGCCAGTGCCGGGGGTCGCCGGGCTTGCCCTTGAACTCGTACTCCCGCCAGTCCGAGTCCTCGCGCGGCACCTCGTCGGCCGTGCCCTCGACCACCACCTCGTACCGGAACCGGCTGACACTGCCGAACGCCCCGTAGGTGTTGACCAGATGGAGCGGGTCGAAGGAACGGTTCATGATCTGGCGGCGGGAGATCATGTTCGTCACCGGATGGTAGCTGAGGTACGCGAGCAGCGCCGCGACCGCCAGGACCACGATCTCGTACCAGAGCGGGGCGGCGGGCCGGGCGGGCGGGTCGCCCGGGAGCTCCAGCGCCGAGACCGCGAGCACGATCGTGATCCAGTTCAGCCAGGAGAAGTTGCCCGACAGGACCAGCCACAGCTGGGTGACGATCATCAGGGACGCGGCCGCCGTGGCGATCGGCTGCGGGGTGAACAGCAGGACCGGGACGACGAGTTGGGTGAAGTGGTTCGCCGCCACCTCGGCCCGGTGCAGCGGTCGGGGGAGATGGTGGAAGAACCAGCTCAGCGGGCCCGGCATCGGCTGAGTCTCGTGGTGGTAGTCCAGGCAGGTCAGCTTCCGCCAGCACGCGTCGCCGCGCATCTTGATCAGCCCTGCCCCGAACTCCACCCGGAACAGGATCCAGCGCAGCAGGAACAGCACGACGATCGGCGGGGCCACCTCGTCGTTGCCGAGGAACACGGCGAGGAAGCCGACCTCGAGGAGCAGGGACTCCCAGCCGAAGCTGTACCAGGTCTGGCCGACGTTGACGATCGACAGATACAGCACCCACGGCACCAGCCACAGCACCATGCCGCCCCACAACGGCAGTTGCGAGTCGAGCCCGGCGAGCAGCGCCGCCGAGATCGCGCAGCCCGACCAGGCGCAGACCGCGAAGAAGCGGTCCGAGTAGTGCAGATGGAACAGGCTCGGTGCCGCCTTGAAAGGAACCCGCTGGACATAGCGGGGGATGGGCAGCATGCCGCGCGCGCCGAGCAGCGCCCGGAATTGAAGGGCCGCTGTCAGGAACGCGACGAGGTACACGCCGGCCAGGGCCCGCTGGAAGACCAGCCGGCTCAGCCAGTAGTCGGGTGCGGTGAACCAGTCCACGGCGAGTACTCCTCTGCCCATTGTCGCGCCGGAACCCTATGTCACGCTCCGTGTACCGCACCTCCGCTTGCGTAACCCAAGTGAGGGAAGCAGACAATGGTGACGAAATGCCCGGCTTGAGGCGGGAGAGCGCGGTGCGTCCAACCACCGGAACCTTCGTCACGGCCTGCGCGCTCGCGACGGCGCTGATCGTCGTCGGCTGCGTCGGCTCCGGCGACGAGAGCACGCAGTCCAGCGGAGAACTCTTTCTCCAGCCTGTCGCGGCCCAGGGCCCCGACCCCTTCACGGACTCGACGCAGACCTCGACGGCCACACCCGCGCCCGTCACCCGGACGCAGCAACCGGCGCGGTCGGGCGTGCGGTCGATCTCCGGCGGGACGCCCGGCCTGTACGGCGGCACCGCCGGGTCCGGCAGCTGTGACGTGAACCGGCAGATCGGCGAGCTCACGGCGGATCGGGCCAAGGGGCGGGCCTTCGCACAGGTCGAGGGCGTCTCCGAGGACTCGATCCCGTCGTATCTGCGCTCGCTGACCTCGGTCGTGCTGCGCGCCGACACCCGCGTCACCAACCACGGCTACCGGGACGGGCGCACCACCACCTACCAGTCCGTCCTCCAGAGCGGCACCGCGGTCCTCGTCGACACCCGGGGCGTACCGCGGGTCCGCTGTGCCTGCGGCAACCCGCTCACGCCCGCGCGGGCGACGAGCGGCGACGCGGTCACCAGCGGGCGGCCGTGGTCCGGCTACCGGCACGGTCAGGTGGTCGTGGTGGCTCCGACGCCCCGGGTGATCACCCACATCACGATCATCGACATCGTCGAAAACACCTGGATCGAGCGGCGCTGCGGGCACGACACCCGGCACGACCACGTCGTACCGCCTCCGCAACCGGTGGCGCCGACGTTCACACATCCGCCGAGCCCCTCCGAGAGCGACGCCGGCGCGCCGCCGAGCCGGTCCGACGCGAGTCCGCATACAGACGCGAGCGCCGGTGAGAGCGCCTCCCCGAGCGACGAGAGCTCCGCGCCCGACAGTCCGGCGACCGACTGCGCCACCCCGACCGCCACCGTCACCCCGGGCGTCCCCGTGACGGGCACTCCCGCCCCCGAGGACCCCGCCTGCCCCGCCGCGACGGTCACGGCGACGCCTCCGGCCGAGGCGGTGCCCGACGAGCCCACGGTCGGGGAACCGTCGGGTACGGGGGAGGTCGGTCCGCAGACCGTCCCGGACGCCCCCGACGTCCCCGACGGCGGAGGCCTGATCCCCGACGGTCCCGACGAGCCGACGGTGACCGACAGCATCTTCGACAGTCCCGCCGGCGTATTCGGAGGCTGACTCCCACGCGTCGGTCCCTACCAGTCGAAGAATCGGACAAACCCTGGCAAGGTGGGCCCATGGTTGATCGGGGTGCGAGCGCCCTGTCACTCCCGGACGACTGGCCCGCCCACCCGGACCCGATCCTGGCGCTCAACCGCATGGGCAGCTTCGACTGGGACCTGGACACCGGTCTGTTCCACATGGACGCCCAGGCCCACGAGGTCTTCGACCTGCGCCCCGACGAATACAACGGCCACCCCGAGACCCTCGCGATCCGGGTCCCCTCGCCGGAGGCCTACCGGCTCGACGCCCTGGTCGCGCAGGCGATGAAGGACGGCAGCGAGAACTACGGCACCTACTTCCGCATCCGCTGCCGCAACGGCGCGCTGCGCTGGACCCACACCCAGGGCTACATCCGGCGCGACGAGACGGGCCGCCCGCGCCGCATCGTCGGGATCGTCCGTGACGCCACCCAGGAAGTCCAGGACATCGAGGACCGCCGCAGACAGGCCAGCCGGGACGAGGCCCGGCAGGAGCAGACCAACGTCGTCCAGCTCACCACGGCGGCCCTCGCGTACGCCCGCACCATCGACGACGTCATCGACGTCCTCAAGGACACCCACGGCCTCACCCACCTCGGCGCCACCAGCCTGGTCATGGGTCTGGTCGAGGCGGGCCGCATCCGGCTGGTCGCGGAGGGCCCGGCGGGCAGCTTCGTCCCCGGCACCGATGTCACCCGCATCGACGAGCAGTACCCGATGAGCGAGGTCGTGCGCACCCTGACCCCGCGCTTCATCGAGTCGCCGCAGGAGTTCGCCGAGAGGTATCCGCTGCTGTGGCCGCACATCACGGACCTCAACATCACCTCGGCCGCCTACCTCCCGCTGATCGCCCAGGCCCGGCCCATCGGCGCCATGGGCCTGCTCTACAGCGACCGGCGCGGCTTCTCGCCCGAGGACCGCAACGTCCTCGTCGCACTGGGCTCCAGCATCGCGCAGAGCCTGCAACGGGCCATGTTCTACGAGCAGGAGAAGGACCTCGCCAGCGGGCTCCAGCAGGCCATGCTGCCGCGCACCATCCCCAGCGTGCGCGGCGCCGACGTCGCCGTCCGCTACCGCTCGGCCGCCTTCGGCCGGGACATCGGCGGCGACTGGTACGACCTCATCCCGTTGCCCGGCGGCCGGGTCGGCGCCGTCATCGGCGACGTCCAGGGCCACGACACCCACGCCGCCGCCGTCATGGGCCAGCTGCGGATCGTCCTGCGCGCCTACGCCGCCGAGGGGCACACGCCCGCCACCGTGATGGCCCGCGCCTCCGTCTTCCTGCACGAACTGGACACCGACCGCTTCGCGACCTGCCTGTACGCCGAGGCGGACCTCGCCACCGGAGTCGTCCAGGTCGTCCGGGCAGGCCATATCGACCCCCTTGTCCGGCGGGCCGACGGCAGCTGCCGCCGTGTCCCCGTCGAGGGCGGGCTGCCGCTCGGTCTGTCCGCCGAGTTCGGGAGTCTGGAGTACCCCGTCGGCACGGTCGAGCTCGACCCCGGCAACACGCTGATGCTGTGCACCGACGGCCTGGTCGAGACGCCCGGCGCCGATCTCGACGACGGCATGCAGACCCTCACCGCCCTCATCGCCTCCGGTCCCGCGGACGTCCGTGACCTCGCGGACCGGCTGATCGACGTGGCCGAGGAACGCGGCGGCGACGACGACGTGGCCCTGCTCCTGCTGCGCCGCCGGGGCCTGGACGTCCCGCAGTCCGGCGGCCGGCTCCAGCAGCACGTCGCCTCGGGCGATCCGGAGGCGCTGGCCGAGGCCCGGCACATGATCCGCGCGGCGGTCCGGGGCTGGGGCGCACGGGACCGGGCCGACGAGATCGAGCTGGTCGCCGACGAACTGGTCACCAACGCCCTCATGCACACCGAGGGCTCCGCCATCGTCACCCTGCGGGTCCTGGCCGGCTCCGACCGCCGGCTCCGCGTCGAGGTCGAGGACTCCTCCAGCGCCCTGCCGCGCCGCCGCGAGGCGGGGGAGTCGGGGGTCTCGGGGCGGGGCCTGCTCCTGGTCGACCTGCTCACCGACGTGTGGGGCGTGGAGGCGCGGGGCGGCGGCAAGTGCGTGTGGTGCGAGTTCGTGGTGCGGGAACGGAGCTGAGCTGAGCACTGCGGCCTCCGGTGGCACTCTGGACGTATGCCGGAACTCCCCGAGGTCGAAGCGCTCAAGGACTTCCTGACCGAGAACCTGGTCGGCCACGAGATCGTGCGGGTGCTGCCCGTGGCGATCAGCGTCCTGAAGACGTACGACCCTCCGCTCAGCGCCCTGGAGGGCCACGAGGTCACTGCGGTGCACCGGCACGGCAAGTTCCTGGACCTCGTCACGGGCGGCGGCCCGCACTTCGTGACCCACCTGGCCCGCGCCGGCTGGCTGCACTGGAAGGACCGGCTCCCCGACGGCCCGCCCCGCCCCGGCAAGGGACCCCTCGCCCTGCGGGTGGCCCTGGAGACGGGCGCCGGCTTCGACCTGACCGAGGCGGGCACGCAGAAGCGCCTCGCCGTGTACGTCGTCGGGGACCCCCAGGACGTTCCGGGCGTGGCCCGGCTGGGCCCCGACCCGCTCGCGGACGGCTTCGACGAGCGGCGGTTCGCGGACCTGCTGAAGGACGAACGCCGCCGGCTCAAGGGCGCCCTGCGCGACCAGAGCCTGATCGCCGGGGTCGGCAACGCCTACAGCGACGAGATCCTCCACGCGGCGAAGATGTCCCCCTTCAAACTGGCCGCCTCCCTCACCCCGGAGGAGACGGGACGTCTGTACGAGGCCCTGAGAAGCACCCTCACGGAGGCGGTCGAACGCTCCCGCGGTGTCGCGGCCGGGCGCCTGAAGGCCGAGAAGAAGAGCGGTCTGCGGGTCCACGGCCGCACCGGCGAGCCCTGTCCCGTGTGCGGCGACACCGTCCGCGAGGTGTCCTTCAGCGACTCCTCCCTCCAGTACTGCCCGACCTGCCAGACGGGCGGGAAGCCCCTGGCGGACCGCAGGATGTCGAGGCTGCTCAAGTAGCGCGTCAGCCGTGTTCGGTCTGGCGCCCGTACGTCACCGGCGCGCCCGTGAACGCGTCGAGGAGGACCCGTTCGCCGAGCTTGCCCTTCAGCTTCACGGTCACGTTCTCCATGAGCAGGTTGGAAGTGCACGCACCGTCGTTCGTTCCGACGATCGCCGCGGACAGCACCACACTGCCGTCGGTCTCCAGGGCGCGCACGGCGGGCCCGTCGTCGCAGGCTCCGTGGCCCGCGAGGACGGTGACGGACCGGCCGTCCGCGCCGGCCCTGATGAACTGCTCCAGCGGCATCTGCTCGTCCGTGGGAGTCTCCCGGGCGGGTCCGATCGGGGACTCGGGAAGTTCCGAGGGTTCGATCGCGACGCGCTTGAGCGGGGTGTCGTACCCCTTCAGCGTGAACAGCCAGGCCGGGACGGTGGCCGGACCCCGGCTGGTGACCAGGGTCGTCTCTCCCAACGTCGCCTCGGTCACGGTCAGATGCGGTCCGTCGTCGCCGCCGCGGGCCACGCTGTCGTAGGCCTGCCGGGCGTCCATGAGGGGCAGGGTGAGCGAACCGCCGCTCCTCCACTCGACCTTGCCCTTCTCGGGCGAGGTGGTGGGCAGTTCACCGTCGAGGACGAAGTTCCGTGCCCCGTAGGCCGTCTTGTCGGCGGTGTTGCGGAAGGCGTTGTCGGGCAGCTGGACCACGTCCGCCATCGGGTAGTACCCCTTGCGCCACACCTCGGCCGCCCGTGAACCGTCCCAGGCGTCGGCCACCTTCTGGGCCCGGGACCTGGACTCGCCGCTCTGCGCGCGTGAGCCGTGTTCGCTGCCGCAACCGGCAAGGAGCAGTGCGAGCGCAACCAATAGACCGGCAGTTCGTGCGACGTGTGTACGCATGTGTTCCCCCAGGACCGAACGGTTGTCGCTCCTGAGACGCCGGGACCCTGCTCGGCGTTCGTTCTCAGCCGGAGTTGAGTGTCACCAGGTGCTCGCCGTCCATGGTGCGGACCTCGTACCGGGCGATCTGGTCGGGGTGGTAGGACGAGGCGCCGTTCATGATCAGCTCACGGGCGTCGTGGCGCGGGACGCTCCAGGTGGTGACCGTCTCCTCGGTGCCGTCGTGGCCGACGATCACCAGGAGACAGGTGCGGGGGCCGGCCCCGTCCTTCACCTTCAGCTCCACCTGGGCGCCCGCGGTCTCGTCCGCGGCCGTGACCTGGGCCCATACGCCGGACCGTGCGTCGGTCGCCTCGATCCGCCGGGCGGCCTTGTCCCCGCCGCCGGCGGCGACCACGATCCCGGGTCCGGCCACCGCGATGGCGACGGTCGCCGCCACGGCGAACAGGAACCTCCTGCGTCCGGACCGATGGCGCGCCCCCACCTCGGAGAGCAGCCGGTCCAGCATCCGGGGGCCGGGCTTGGCCAGCGGACTCACGAACTGGGGGGTGGAGCGCCGGTACAGCATCAGCTGACGGGTTATGGGGCCGAATTCGGTGACGTGCGCCGCGCACCGAGGGCACTCCATGAGGTGATCCTCGAAGCGGAAGGCGTCCGCCTCGTCCAGCACGCCGAGCGCGTACGCGGCGACGTCGCGATGCCTCTCCTGGGACCTCATGCGGAATCCTCGTGCCGTTGGGTGTGGGTGGGGTTACTCCTTGCTCCCACCCGTACGCACCGGACCGTCGAATCACTCAAGCCCCGCACAGAATCGCAACCATTGGATTCGGAGCGGCCAAACACGAGGATTGGTCCCGTTCGAAAAAAGTCCGGGACCACGTCCTACGGGGCCGCGCACGGCCGGAATCCCCCGGTTGCGCATGGCTCAGAACAGATGGATGGCGAGATGCCCGAGCGGCAGCCCGAGCTGCCAGGCCTTCGTCCACACCTGCGGACCCTCGTCGTCGCCGACGCCCGAACCGCCGCCGGGGACCGCGTTGAGGTCCGGGGCGAGGAGTTCGGTCTCCTCCAACCATTGCCAGGCCGCCTCGGCCAGGTCCAAGTCGGGTGCGGGAGCCCCGGATTCGATCGCCTCGGCCGTGAGCCCCGCCATCCGCTCGCGCACCCAGTCCTGCCACGGCTGGTCGTACGCCGTCAGCGACAGCCAGGTCTCCAGCTGGGAGACGACCCGGATGCCGGAGAGCTCCCCGTCGGTGTCGGACAGGAAGATGGTCAGCGCCAGCGCGTCGCGCCCGGCGCGGAACTCGAAGGACGTCGGCGGCATCAGATCGCCGGTCCGCAGCAGCTCGTCGGCGATGTACTCGGCGTACAACCAGGCCATGGGGACGGTGAGTTCACCGCCGCCGGCGCCGTCCGTGCTCTCTTGACCTCTGTGCAGCATCCCTTCCTGCCTTCCTCCGGTGCGTGCGCGTCGCCCGTTGCCGGGCCCCAGTGCGGAACACGGATGAAGACAGCCGATTACTCAACCATGGTCCTCAGCAAGGCGCTTTGCGAAGGCTTTGCCGCAACATGGGTTTCAGCGCAGGTCGGCCGCATATCCGGGCAGGACCCGGCGCAGGGCACGCAGCGCGTAGTACGCGCGGGACTTCACGGTACCGGGCGGAATCCCGAGCGTTGCCGCGGCCTCCGCCACACTCGCCCCCTGGAAATACACCAGCACCAGGACTTCACGGTGCTCCGGAGTGAGTGTCTTCACAGCCTCGCGCACATCGAGGGTCGCCGCCGCCCGCTCGGCGTGATCGGCGCAGACCCGCGCGTTCTCCAGGATCGCGTCCCCGACCTCCGGCGGACGCGCCTGCCGGGCCCGCCGCGCGTCGATCGCCAGCCGCCGTCCCACGGTCAGCAGCCAGGGCCGTACGGAATCGAAGTCGTCGGCGCGCAGCGCCTCGGGGTGCTGCCAGGCCCGTACGAGGGTCTCCTGGACGAGGTCCTCGGCGCGCTGCCGGTCTCCGTCGCACAGCCGGAGCAGCAGCGCGAAGAGAGGCCGGCCGTGCTCCCGCTGCAGTGCGGCGAGCTCGTGCTCGGCGGTCGTCCCGTTCGTGAGTGTGGTTCCGGCCGTCATGGCCGTATGGCATCGCAGCGCGCGGGTGAGGGACAGGCCACGTACCCGGATCTGCGCTGGACGGTCGATCGCGTCGACGAACGGTACGGCGAACGGTTCCCTCCACATCGCCCATAGGGCGAATGAACGGCCCGGGCAGTTTGCGGCTGTGCTGATCTTCGTACCTATTTGTGCGTAAATATGATCACAGTGGGGTGAGCTGATGATTGCACGCAGACGACAGGTGGCCCTGGCCCTCACGGCCCTCCTGGCCGCGGGCGCCGCCTGCCAGGCCCAGGACCACGAACCTCCCGAACGCCCGGGCCGTCCGGCCCCGTCCGCCGACGGGTCCCGCGGCTTCACGCTCGTCGCCTCCGGCGACGTCCTCCCGCACAGCTCCATCATCGACCGCGCCCGCTTCGACGCGGGCGGTACCGGCTACGACTTCCGCCCGATGCTGTCCGGGGTCGAACCTGTGGTCTCCCGCGCCGATCTGGCGCTGTGTCACATGGAGACCGTCTACGGCGCCGACGGCGACTACACCGGATACCCCGCCTTCAAATCCCCGCCCGAAGTCGCCGCGGGCCTCGCCGCCACCGGCTACGACGGCTGCTCCACCGCCTCCAACCACAGCCTCGACGACGGCGCCCAGGGCATCGGCCGCACCCTCGACGCCCTCGACCGCCAGGGCGTACGGCACGCCGGCAGCGCCCGCACCGAGGCCGAGGCACGGACCGTCACGGTCCTGCGCGCGGGCGCCGCGAAGGTCGCCCACCTCGCGTACACCTACGACACCAACGGCTACCCGCTGCCGCCGGGGCAGCCCTGGGCCGTCAACCTCATCGACGAGGCCAAGATCCTCGCCGACGCCCGCGCCGCCCGGCATGCCGGTGCCGACGTGGTCGTGGTGTCCGTGCACTGGGGCACCGAATGGCAGGACGCCCCCGACGACCGGCAGCTCACGCTGGCGCGCTCCCTCACCGCGGCCCGTACCGGCGGCCGTCCCGACATCGACCTGATCCTCGGCACCCATGCCCATGTCCCGCAGGCGTACGAGAAGGTGAACGGCACCTGGGTCGTCTACGGCATGGGTGACCAGGTCGCCGGCGAGATGTTCAACCACGAGGGCGCGCAGGATCCGCGCGGCAACCAGTCCACCCTCGGCCGCTTCACCTTCGTCGCGCCGGTGAAGCCGGGTGGCCGCTGGGAGGTGAAGAAGGCCGAGTTCATCCCGCAGCTGTTCGACGTCGACGCCGGCCGGGTGCTGAACCTCAACGAGGTGATCGCGGCGGGCGCCGAGCTGACCGGCGTGCGCGACCGCATCCGGGAGGTGGTGCTGAGCCGGGGCGCGGCGAAGGACGGGCTGACGATGGGGCAGTAGGGAAGGAGGGGGCGCCGGAGGTCAGTCCACGTCCACGTGGTCGAACGTCCGCAGCATCTCCTTCAGTACGCGCGCGCACGCCGTGAGCTCGGCCTCGGTCAGATCGCCGCCGACCTGCCGGTTCAGGGCGTGCTCGCGCGCGAGGATCGCGGTGATGACGGCCTCGCCGTCCCCCGTGATGCGGATGAGCGAGGACCGCTGGTGCGCGGGGTTGGGCGTGGCCTCCGCCCAGCCGCGCTCCATCGCCTCGTTGGTCATCCGCTGTACGAACTGCCGGGTCAGCGTCATGAGCCGGCTCATCTGAGGCACCGTCATGGGTCCGTACCGGTGCAGCAGGGTGAGCACGGAACGCACCCCGACGGAGACCCCCTCGACCGCCTCGCTCTGCTCCAGCTTGCGCAGGCCGCGCCGGTAGAGCGCGCCGACCAGGTCGAACACCTCGCTGACGCGGTGGCCGAGTTCGTCGGGCGGCAGTGGTTCGTCGATGTCGTTCACCCCGCCATTGTGACACCTCGGTTGTCAAAATCGCCAGAAGGTGACACCTTGGTTGTCATGACAGTCACTTCGGAACTGAGCTACCACCCGTCCACCGACGGAGACCTCGCCTACCGCGACATGGGCACCGGGGACCTCGTGGTGCTGGTGCACTCCGGATTCGCCGACCACCGCGTCTTCGACGAGCAGATACCGGCGCTGGTCTCCGCGGGCTACCGGGTCGTCGCACCCGACGTGCGCGGCCACGGCTTCTCCGCCAACGCGAGCAAGCCGTTCCGCTGGGCGGACGACCTCGGCGGCCTGCTGCGCGGGCTCGACGCCGGGCCCGCGGTCCTCGTCGGCCTGTGCATGGGCTCGGCGGTGGTGACCGACACCGTGCTGGAGTACCCCGAGCTGGTCCGTGCCGTGGCCGTCTGCGGCGCCGGGACCAGCGCCTTCGAGTACGCCGATCCGTGGACGCTGGAGCGCGCGGGCGAGTCGGCCCGCATGCTGGCCGCAGGCGACCTCGACGGCTGGGTCGAGGCCTTCGGAAGGAACGCGGCCGGACCGCACCGCACGGTCGACGACGTCGCCCCGGACGTCGTACGACGGCTGCGGGAGATGGCCGCGCACACCCTCTCCAAGCACACGGCCGGCGAGAAGGACTGGCTCACGCCCCTGGCCGACCCCTGGTCACGGGTCCCGGAGATCGCGGTACCGGTCCTCGCCGTGCACGGAGCCCTCGACGCCTCCGACGCCATAGCCATGGCGGACCGGCTGGTGAACACCGTGCCCGACGGCCGCTCGGTCACCATCGAGGACGTCGGCCACTACCCGCACATGGAGAAGCCCGAGCGGTTCAACGAGATCCTGCTCGACTTCCTCCGCACCCTCTGAACGGGCCTACGGGACCACGGTCACCGGCCACCGTCCGGCCTTCACCAGTCGCACCGCGACCGAGCCGACGATCCGGTGACCGGCCTGTTCGGAGGCGCCCACCACCACGGCGTCCGCCTTGAGTTCGTCCGCGGCCCGCACCAGGCCGCTGTAGGGGTCCCCGCGGAACGTGTGGAACTCCCACCGCACATCGAATATCCCCTTGGTGCGCTCGGTCGCCTCCCGGATCTGGGCGACCAGATCCTCGGCGATCTCGTCGGTCGTCTCCGCGACCGGAGCCCCGAGCGCCGCGCCCGCCGACATCACCGGCTGCACGTACACGACCGCCAGGAGAGCGTGCTGGCGGCGGGCCAGCCCGCCCGCGTACGCCGCCGCCCGGAAGGAGGAGTCGGAGCCGTCCACCCCGACCACGATGACCTTCGGCCCGTCCGTGCCCCGCTCGAACTGGTGCGAGTGCTGTTCCGTCACGGCTGGAGGCTATCGGAATCACCGCCTCCCGCCGCCGGCCGGGGCCTCCCGACGGGCGGTACGGCCCCGCTGTTCCTACAGTCGGAACATGAGTGCCACCGTCGAGGCCGTACCGGCGAAGGACACCACGGGCCCGACACGACGGCCCGGCAGCGGCCTCCTCAGCAGGGTGCCGGAAGCCTTCGCGGCCTTCTTCGGCGCCCTCGGACTGCTGTGCCTGCTGCTCGCCCTCATCCCGCCGCTGCGCCGACTCCTGCGCCCCGTCGTCCGCTTCCTCGACCTGCTGATCGTCCCGGTCAGTGCCAACCTCGCCTACGCCGTCTTCCTCTTCCTGCTCGCCGGCGCCACCGCCGCCCGCAAGAAGGTCGCCTGGTGGCTGGTCGTCGTCTACCTGGGCCTGCTCGTCCTCGTCGACGCCCTGGGCGTAGCCGTCGGCCTGTACGCCGACTCCGTCCCGTCCCTCGTCGTGTGCGGACTCGCACTGGCCCTGCTCGTCGTCGCCCGCAAGGAGTTCTACGGCGCCTCCCGCCGCGCCGCCGTCCGACGGGCGGTCCTCGTCCTGCTGGCCGGCCTCGTCCTGGGCATCCTGGCCGGCTGGGGCCTGGTCGAACTCTTCCCCGGCACGCTGCCGCGCGGCCAGCGCCTGCTGTGGGCCGCCAACCGGGTCTGCGGTGGCCTGGTCTCCGGCCGCTCCTTCGACGGCGCACCGCCCCGCGCCCTGTTCTTCCTCCTCGGCCTGTTCGGCGCCCTCGCCCTCCTCAACGCCGCCGCCACCCTCTTCCGCTCCCAGCGCATGGAGGCGTCCCTCCACGACGACGAGGAGGCCCGGATCAGGGCGCTGCTCAAGGCCTACGGCGAGAAGGACTCCCTCGGCTACTTCGCCACCCGGCGCGACAAGGCCGTCGTCTTCTCGCCCAGCGGCAAGGCCGCCGTCACCTACCGCGTCGAGGCCGGCGTCTGTCTCGCCAGCGGCGACCCCGTCGGCGACCGCGAGGCCTGGCCGCACGCCATCGCCGCCTGGCTCGACGCGGCCCGCCGGCACGCCTGGGCGCCCGCCGCGATGGGCGCCTCCGAGGACGGCGCCAAGGCCTACGCCCGCGCCGGACTCGGCGCACTCCAGCTCGGCGACGAGGCGATCCTGAACGTGGCCGACTTCGACCTGGGCGGCCGCGACATGCGGGTCACCCGGCAGGCCGTGAACCGGGTCCGCCGCACCGGCGCGCACTGCCGCATCCGCCGTCACGCCGCCCTCACCGACACGGAGATGGAGGAGATCGTCGACAAGGCCGACGCCTGGCGCGACACCGAGACCGAACGCGGCTTCTCCATGGCCCTGGACCGCCTCGGCGACCCCGCCGACGGCGACTGTCTCCTCGTGGAGGCCCTCGGCGAGGACGGCGAGCTGCTCGCCCTGCTGTCCTTCGTGCCCTGGGGCACCGACGGCGTCTCCCTCGACCTGATGCGCCGTGACCGCAGCGCACCCAACGGCGTCATGGAGTTCATGGTCGCCGAACTGTGCGCCGTGGCACCCAAGTCGGGCGTCCGCCGGATCTCCCTCAACTTCGCCGTCTTCCGCTCGGTCTTCGAGGAGGGCGCCCGCATCGGCGCCGGACCGGTGCTCCGTCTCTGGCGCCGACTGCTGCTGTTCTTCTCCAAGTGGTGGCAGCTGGAAGCCCTCTACCGCTCCAACGCCAAATACCACCCCGAGTGGTACCCGCGCTTCATCTGCTACGGCGACACCGGCGCCCTCGCCCGCATCGGCCTCGCCTCCGGGATCGCCGAGGGCTTCGTCTCCGTACCCTCGCTGCGCAAACTCTGGGGAAAAGGGCACCCGAAGACCCAGCCGCGGCCGGCCACCACCGAGGGCCTGCCGCCGCTGTCGGCGCTCGGCCTCGACGGAGGGGACGGGACCGGGACAGCCGGCCCGGATGCGGGCCTGCCCGAACAGGCCCGCATCCGGCACCGGAAGCTGGACCGGCTGCGCGCCCGGGGCATCGACCCCTACCCCGTCGGCATCCCGCAGCGCACCCACACCCTCGCCGAGGTCCGCGACGGCGAACACGTCACCGTCGCGGGCCGGGTCATGCGGGTGCGGGATCTCGGCGGCATCGTCTTCGTCACCCTGCGGGACTGGTCCGGAGACCACCAACTCGCCCTGACCCGCGACCGCGGCGGCCTCGACGACTTCCGCACCGACATCGACATCGGCGACCAGATCACCGTGACGGGCACGGCCGGCGCCAGCGACACGGGCGAACCCACCGTCTTCGTCACCTCCTGGCAGCTCACCGGCAAGTGCCTGCGCCCGCTCCCCGACAAACGCCGCGGCCTGACCGACCCCGAGGCCAAGGTCCGCATGCGCTATCTCGACCTCGTCTCCAGCCCGGCCGCCCGCGACGTCGTCCGCGCCCGCTCCACCGCCGTACAGGCGCTGCGCCAGGGATTGCTGAGCCGCGGCTACCTCGAGGTCGAGACCCCGATGCTCCAGCAGATCCACGGCGGCGCCAACGCCCGCCCCTTCACCACCCACATCAACGCCTACGACCTCGACCTGTATCTGCGCATCGCCCCCGAGCTGTACCTGAAACGGCTGTGCGTCGGCGGCCTGGAGAAGGTCTTCGAAATGGGCCGCACCTTCCGCAACGAAGGCGTCTCCTACAAGCACAACCCCGAGTTCACGATGCTGGAGGCCTACCAGGCCTTCGCCGACTACGACGTCATGCTCGACCTCACCCGCGAACTCATCCAGGGCGCCGCCACCGCCGCCTTCGGCTCGCCGATCGCCCGCAAGGACGGCACCGAGTACGACATCTCCGGTGACTGGCCGGTCAAGACCGTCCACGGCGCCATCTCCGAGGCGCTCGGGGAGGAGATCGACGCCGGCACGGACCTGCTGCGACTGCACCGGCACTGCGACCGCGCGGGCGTGCCGTACACCGGCGACGACGGCCGCGGCGACGTCGTCCTGGAGATGTACGAGCGGCTCGTCGAGGAGAAGACCCAGCTGCCCACCTTCTACAAGGACTTCCCGACCGACGTCTCCCCGCTCACCCGCCAGCACCGGGGGGACCCGAGGCTCGCCGAGCGCTGGGACCTCGTCGCCTTCGGCACCGAACTCGGCACCGCCTACTCCGAGCTCACCGACCCCGTCGAGCAGCGCCGCCGCCTCACCGCACAGTCCCTGCTCGCCGCCGGGGGAGACCCCGAGGCGATGGAGCTCGACGAGGACTTCCTCGACGCCCTCGAGTACGCGATGCCGCCCACCGGGGGCCTCGGCATCGGCGTCGACCGGCTCGTCATGTTCCTCACCGGCCTGACGATCCGGGAGACGCTGCCCTTCCCGCTGGTGCGCCGCCGCTGACGGTTCCGTACTGGGCCGGGCGGGTGCTTTCCCGCCGCCGCACCGGTGTAGTCCTGGTGCGTCGGCCATGGTTGGGGCGACTGATGAGTCATGACGAAGGATCAGTTCCTCACACGGCTGCTCTCCCGACGCCGGGCCCTGCTCGCCGGCGCCGCCGCCGTCGGCGCGGCCGGCACGGCCGGACTGTTCGCGGCCGGCACCGGCGACACCCCGAAGCGGCCCGTCCTCCCCGCCGCCGGCCCCCCGGCGCGCCGCCCGCTCAAGCCGTCCGCCTACCGCCTCCAGCCCCTGACCGGCTACGGCCCCCCGCGCGCCGCCCCCCGCCGCACCCTGGTGCGCCACGAGCCTCTGCTGAAGGTGTCCGGGCGCGGCCGCACCATGGTGCTGACCTTCGACGACGGACCCGACCCCCGCTACACCCCCGACATCCTGGACACCCTGGCGGAGTACGACGTCCGCGCGATGTTCTTCGTGTGCGGCGAGATGGCGGTCGACAACAAGGATTTGCTGACCCGCATGTCCGACGAGGGGCATACCGTCGGCAACCACACCTGGTCCCACCCCCTGCTCACCCGGCTGAGCCGCGGTCGCATCCGCTCCGAGATGGAACGCACCTGCGACGTCATCGAGGAGGCGTACGGCGAACGCCCCCAGTGGTTCCGCGCGCCCTACGGCGCCTGGAACCGGGCCGCCTTCCAGCTCGGCGCGGAACTCGGCATGGAACCCCTCGCCTGGACCGTGGACACCCTCGACTGGACCGCCCCCGCGGCCCGCACCATTGCCGGCCGGGTCGAGAACGGAGCCGCCCCCGGCGTCGTGGTGCTCTCGCACGACGCCGGGGGCGACCGCTCCCAGAGCGTCCGGGCGCTGCGCGACTATCTGCCGCAACTCCTGGACTCCGGCTATCACATCACCGTCCCGAGACGGCACTACGCATAACGCCGGACGGGCCCGCCCGGTCGGGGACGCTCAGCGGACCTCGACCAGGCGGGCGAAGGTGACGACATTCCCCTCGTAACCGTTCTGCTTGGAGAAACCTCCGCCGCAGGTGATCACGCGCAATTCCGGTGTGCCCTTGGAGCCGTAGACGCGGTCGCCCGGGAAGTTGTTCTTCTCGAAGACCTCGATGCCGTAGATCTCGAACACGGCCGTCTTTCCGTCCTTGCGCTGCACCTCGATCCGATTTCCCTTCTTCAGGGCCCCGAGTCCGTAGAACACCGCGGGGCCCAGTTTGTTGTCGACATGGCCCACAAGGATGGCGGTGCCCTTCTCACCGGGAGAGACGGCGCCGGTGAACCAGCCGGCCAGATTCGGGTCCTCCGGCGGCGGGGCGCCCACCCAGCCGTCGGCGTCCAGGCCGACGGGCATGACCGGCGCGTCGACCTGGATCGCCGGGATCCTGATGCGGTCGGGCTCGGAGAACGGCTGCGGTGCCGCCGATCCGGCGAAGGTGCCGGGAACACGGCTGTCCGCCGCGGCGGCGGTCGCCGGCTGCGGCGGGCCCACATCGAACTCTCCCGAACCGTTCCGAATGAGAGCGAGGCCGGTCAGCAGAACAAGCGCTATCACGCCCCAAGGAGCGCGCTTCTTCCGCCGCTCCTCCTCCTCGGCCAGTTCGGCCAGCTCGGACGCAGACATTCGACTTCCCCTCTCGACGCGACCGTCGCCCCGTCATTCGCGCATACGAGAACGCTAAGTACCGAGAGCAGAACCGGCGACGCGACAGCAGCGAACGGGTGGCCCCGCCGCCATCGGTGCGCCATCCGAGTTGACGACGGCAGGAATTTTCTGACGGTCCGTGACCTGCGGCAATATCCGATTGTGTGCTCATCGCTCGGCGTGTCCTCTCACCAGGACGGACCATCGCCGAAATGCGCCCGCGCGCACGGCATCTGAGGGTCGTTGTGGGAGGCGCTTTCTCGCCGATCCACCGGGGACCGTTCCCGGGGCGCCTTCCGCGGAGGATCACATGCGTACCACCCGTGCCCTGGCGGCCTCTGTCGCCGCGGTCGCCGCCCTCGGACTCGCCGCCCCCGCCGCCGTAGCGCGCGACGGGATGCCGGGCGGTTCGGGCAGCGCCGTCAGCCCGAGCAACATCGTCGCCCTGCCCAGCGTCATCGCCCGCGGCGGCCAGTTGACGATCACCGTCGACAACTGCTCCAACGGCGGCACCGCCACCTCACCGGCGTTCACCGCTCCGGTGACCCTGGCCCCCGGCAACCCGGCCAGGGGCACCGCCACCGTCAGCTCGACCGCCAACCCGGGCCTTTACTCCATCACGGTCAACTGCACCAACGGCCGGAATCCGCTCACCAGGGACGACGCCTTCACCGTCATCGGCGGTGTCCGCGGCGGCCTCGGCGGCAGCAGCTCCAACGGGGCGACCCCGACCGACATGGCCATCGGCGGCGGGCTCGTGGCCGCGGCCGCCGTCGGCGGTGGGGTGTTCTGGATGCGCCGCCGCTCGGAGAAGCGCATCTGATCTGCCTCTTCGGAGACAACAGCTGCGCGCACGTGACAGGCCGTCGCCCCGGAACCCCTTCCCAGGGTCCGGGGCGACGGCCTGTCCGGGGGAGCGGTCAGGTGCCGTCCTCGCCGGTGCGGCGGCGCGAGAAGTGGTACGCCGCCCCGACCGAGCCCGCGATGAGCGCGGCACCGAGTCCGATCTCCTTCAGGTCGAACCCGGCGATCGTGCCGCCCTCACCTGCGTGCACACCCTGGTCGGGGTACGGGTAGGGGTAGGGCGTGGGGTTCGTGCGGCCGGTGGCGATGGTCAGGTGCGTCGAACCGCTGACCCCGTCGCAGGAGAACGTCACCTTGTACGTGGCGCCCGGTTTGGCGTCCCAGTCGACCACCGCCGTCGCGGACGAGCGGTGGCCCGGGATGGAGATCGTGTCGAACACCCCCGAGCTGACCGTCGCGGACCCGACACAGCCGCCCTTGTCCCGGTCCAGTTGCAGGGTGACCTGGCCGCCCGCCGCGACGGTCGAGGGCAGGACGCTGAAGCCGAACGGCGTGATGTTGTCGCCCTGGGCGACGGCGGCCGGTGCGGCGAGGGCGAGGGCACTGACGCCCAGCAGAGCGGCCGAAGCTACGCGTATCGCGCGCATGGTGAATCCTCCGGGTCCCCGAGGAGCAGCAGCGGACCTTTTCCGCTTGCGCCAGAAATGCACCTCGATGATCGGAACGCTAGGAAGGTACGCACATGTGCGCGAACGCTGTCGGGCGAATGGGGCACAGATGTGGGCCGGCCGGGGGACGCCGACGGCGTGGCGGCCGCCCCCCCCGGCGGCCCGGTGGGGTGAGGACGCGTCAGGACCTGGCGTCGGGGAAGAGGTTCAGGAACGGCTCCGCGGACGCCGTGATGCCCCGGCTGTAGGGCGCGTCGAAGTCCCAGATCAGGAAGAGCAGGAAGGCGATCAGCGCGGAGAAGATCCCGGCGAGGATCAGCTCGCGCGCCGTGCGCCGGATCTGCAGGGCCAGGACCATGCCGATGGTGACGACGGCCCCGCCGATCAGCCCGAACCACACCACGCCCGGCATCGTCGCCCCCATCGAGTTGATACGGGCGGTGCGCGCCTGGTCGGCCGCGGCCACCTGGTCGACGAGCGGCTGGTAGGCCTGGGCCTGGAAGTCCGTCCGCGGCTCGTAGTCGGTGACGTCGTGGCGGAGCCGCTCGAGGAGGTCGGCGCCCCGCTGGGTGGCCTCGCCGTTGTCGGCCATCGCCTTCCACTCGGTGTTCACCACGTGTCCGACATAGGCGTTGACATCGTCGCGAATGCGGTCACGGGCGTCGGCCGGATAGACCCGCACACGCTCCGAGATCTCGTGCAGGGCCACGGCCTCCGCCTGGACGTGGTCCTGGGCGGCGCTGCGTCCCTCCCAGACGCCCGCGATGGCCAGGCCCAGGACGATGGCGTACACCACGCCGATCCACATCGTCATGTACTCGATGACGTCCGGGGTCTCGCTGGGGTCCTCGTCCTGGGCCGCCGCCTTGTGGCGGAAGACCGAGATGACGACCACCGCGCCACAGGCGGCCAGCATCGCGAGGGTGAGAACAAGCCATTCCGGCAAGGGATGCCTCCAGGGATCAGCGCGGACGCAGCGCGGCGACGGCGACCAGCGCGGGCACCGTGATGAGCAGGACGAAGGTGAGCGGCGACGTGCCCCTGCGGGGGGCTTGCCGGGGTGGCGGGGCTTTGTACACCGGGTAGTGCACGGGGGCCGCCGCGGGCGCCGGGGCCGGCTCGGCCGTCGGCGTGGGGGGCGGGGTCGGACGTGGTGTGGGGGTGGGTGTGGGGGTAGGGCGGGGGGTCGGTTGTGGCCGGGGTGGCGCCGGCCGTGGGGCGGGAGGAGCCGGCTCCGGTGGCGGTGGCGGCGTGGGTGTCGGTGTCGGTGTGGGCTTCGGCTTCGGGGGTGGGGGAGGAGGCGGGGGTGGCGTAGGTGACGGCTCGGGTGGGCAGGTCGGGGCCGGGGTGGGCGTGGGGCTCGGCGAAGGCGACGGGCAGGACGGGGGCGTCGGCCAGGTGAGGCTTCCGGCGACCGCCACCGCCTTGATTCCGTCCGGCCCGGTCGAGGCGGAGGCGCAGGCGTCGGCCGCCGCCGTGTTCGCCGGTACGCCGACCGCCAGCCATGTCAGGGTCAGGAGCAACAACACCCGTATGGTCGGGGCGTATTGAGTCGATTCGGGTCGCTGCACGACGGAGATCATGAACCCAGAACGCTCCGCACCGCTCCCGGGTACCGATGGATTGCCCCGAACGAGTGAGCGGCCCCTGTCACAGGCTCCCAAAAGAAAAATGTGTCTCCGCTGAACACAACAGCCACTTCCGTCCGTACTCATGGCCGTGCGGCGGCGCAGAAGGCGCGCTGCAACACCCGTACAACTTTTGGGAGTTGACGATGAAGACCTCCTGGCGGAGTGCATCGCTCGTGGCGAGCGCTGCGGCGGTGCTGGCGCTGACGACGGCGTGCGGCCAGGAAGCAGCCCCGTCCGCTAGCAGCCAGAACGTCGGCGCGACGGCCGCGGCCGGCGGTTACGGCAGCGCGGGCGCCGGCATCGGGTCCGGCCTGGGCAACGGGAGCGCGACTCCCTCGGCTTCCGCTTCCGCGGCGGCCCCGGCCGCTTCCGCGGGCAAGCTGGCCGTCGTCACCAATCCCGAGCTCGGCAAGGTGCTGACGGACAGCGGCGGGCTGACTCTCTACCGCTTCGACACGGACACCGCCGAGCCGCCGAAGTCCAGCTGTGACGGCGACTGCGCGAAGACCTGGCCGCCCGTGCCCGCGGACGACGCCACGGCCGGCGACGGCATCGACAAGTCGCTGCTCGGCGAGGTCACCCGCTCCGACGGCAGCAAGCAGCTGACGATCGGCGGCTGGCCGGCGTACCGCTATGTGAAGGACGTCAACGCGGGCGACGTCAACGGCCAGGGTGTGGGCGGCAAGTGGTACGCGCTGGCCGCCGACGGCAAGAAGGCCGGCGGCGGAGGCGGGGGCGGCGCCGAGGCGGCCGACCTGCCCGGGCTGTCCACCCGCCAGGACCCGAACCTGGGCGAGATCGTCGTCGACAAGAACGGCATGACGGTCTACCGCTTCATCAAGGACGTGGCCTGGCCCGACCCGATCTCGAAGTGCGAAGGAGCCTGCCTCGAGAAGTGGCCGGCCGTCGCACCGGTCGAGGCCAACGACACCAAGGGCATCGAGAAGAAGGGCCTGATGAGCTTCACCCGGCCCGACGGGGTCAAGCAGCAGACCATCGACTGCTGGCCCATCTACACCTTCGCCCAGGACAAGGCGCCCGGGGACACCAACGGCCAGGGCGTCGGCGGCACCTGGTACGTCGTGGCACCCGACGGCAAGCCGATCAAGAAGTAGGTCATCTCCCCAGGCCCGAGCAGCCCCACCCCGTCAGAACCGCACCGCGGAAGGGAGGTTCGAGGCGACAGCGGAGTCCGGACAGCGCGCACCGCGCGCGGTCCACCGGCCCGCCCCCTGCGCACCGCACGCAGGGGGCGGGCCGTTTTGCCTTGTTTCAGCGGGACTTGGGCATGCTCAACCAGGCACGTGCCGCAGGCAGTGACCGGGAACGGACGGTCAATTTCCGGTTCGGGTCGCTCCTTTGGCAGGCGATCAGTAGCCTCAGCTCGAACACCGGATCGCCTACGCCTTGGAGAGATAGATGGAGCGTCCCGCCTGGGCCCCACGGAGCATCGACATCTCGGTGCCTAGCGTTTCGCGGATCTACGACTTCTACCTGGGCGGTTCGCACAACTTCGAGGTCGACCGCGAGGCGGCCCGCAAGGCGATGGAGTTCATGCCGGGACTCCCCAAGATCATGCAGGCGAACCGGGCGTTCATGCGCCGCGCGGTGCGCTTCGCGGCGGACCAGGGCATCACCCAGTTCCTGGACATCGGTTCGGGCATCCCGACCTTCGGCAGCGTCCACGAGGTGGCCCAGTCCGCCAGCCCCGGCGCCCGGGTCGTCTACGTCGACCACGACCCGGTGGCGGTCGCCCACAGCGAGGCCGTCCTGCGGGACAACGCGGACACGGGCGTCGTCGCCGCGGACCTCCGCAAGCCCCAGGAGATCCTCGCGAGCGCCGAAGTACAGCAACTGATCGACCTGAACCGGCCGGTGGCCCTGCTTCTCGTTGCCATACTGCACTTCGTGGAAGACGAGGACGACCCGTACGATGCGGTGGCCGAGCTGCGTGACGCGCTCGCGCCCGGCAGCCTGCTGGTGCTCACACACGCCTCCTACGAGGGAATCCCGCTGCCGGCCGAGCGGGCCACCGGCGCGGTCGACGTGTACAAGGACATCCGCAACCCGCTGATCATGCGCTCGCGCGACGACATCGCGCGGTTCTTCGAGGGGTACGACATGGTGGAACCGGGACTGGTGCCGATGCCGCACTGGCGGCCGGAGTCGGAGACCTGGGACCCCGACGACGAGGATCCCTGGGCCTTCTCCGGGTTCGCCGGCGTGGGGCGTACCGCGTGATCGCCGAGCCGGACGGGCCGGAGGGCAGACTGCGCCGGTTCGCGACGATCTGGAGCCGGGCCGTCTTCCCGGTGACCACGACGTCCTCGACCCGGCCCGAGTTCGAGGAACAACTCCTGCCGCTGGCCCGCCGGTTGAGCGAGGCGCTGCGGGCGAGGACCTTCGACGCGGACGAGGGCCGTGCGCTGGGCGCCGCGCTCGTCACGGTGCACTGCACCGACCCGGAGGCGCTCAGCCGGACACTGGACTGCGTCGACGCCTACCTCGTGCTGTACTGCGGCGGCGACGGCGACCAGGAGGACCTGCGGGTACGTGCCTCGCGGCTCCAGCACGCCATGGCCGCCGGGTTCGCCTCGGCGCTGCGCGAGCGGACCCTGGCCGAGCAGGAGGCCATCTCGGCGGCCGCGCTGACGGCGCAGGGCGTGGTGGCGCAGGCGCTGCACGCGAGCGAGGCCCGCTTCCGCGCGGTCTTCGAGGGCGCCGCCATAGGGATCGGCATGGCCGACCTGGAGGGCAACATCCTCCAGGTCAACGAGGCGCTGCTGCGCATGTTCGGCATCAACGAGCAGATGATGCGCGGCCGCAACGTCATGGAGTGGACGCACCCCGAGGACGCGCCCCAGACCTGGACCCTCTACGACGAACTCGTCCGCGGCGAGCGCGAGCACTACCACCTGGAAAAGGCGTTCTCCCGCTCTGACGGAACGGTCCTGTGGACCAATCTGACCGTCTCCCTGCTCCGGGACGCGGACGGCAACCCGCAGTACCAGCTCGCGCTGATGGAGGACACGACCGAGCGCCGGCTGCTCAACCTCCGGCTGCGATACGAGGCCACGCACGACGCGCTCACCGGCCTGCCGAACCGCACGTTCTTCTTCGAACGGCTGGAGAAGGCGCTGGGCGCCGGCCCCGGCCAGCGCTTCGGCCTGTGCTACCTCGACCTGGACGGCTTCAAGACCATCAACGACAGCCTCGGCCACGCGGCCGGCGACCGGCTGCTCGTCGAGGTCGCCGACCGGCTCCAGTCCTGCACGACCGCGCCCGGCGAGATGGTCGCCCGTCTGGGCGGTGACGAGTTCGTCGCGCTGACGACGGGCACCGACACCCAGCGCGAGGTCGACGAGCTGGCCTCGCGGATCATGAACGCGCTGCTCGCCCCGATCAGCGTCGACGGCCGGGAACTGACCGTGCGCGGCAGCATCGGCATCGTCGAGGGCCCGGCGGGGGAGCGCAGCGCGGCGGAGGTGCTGCGCAGCGCGGACATCACGATGTACCGGGCCAAGGCGTCGGGCGGCAACCGCTTCGAGCTCGCCGACGCGGAGGCGGACGCCCGCGCGATCACCCGCCACGGTCTGACCACCGCCCTGCCGACGGCCCTGGAACGCGGCGAGTTCTTCATCGAGTACCAGCCGCTGGTGCACCTCGGCGACGGCAGCGTGCGCGGCGCGGAGGCGCTGGTGCGCTGGCTGCATCCGCAGCACGGCGTCCTGGGCCCGGACCGCTTCATCCCGCTCGCCGAACACACCGGCCTGATCGTCCCGTTGGGCCGCTGGGTCCTGGAGCAGTCGGTCCGCCAGGCCCGCGCGTGGCGCGAGCGCCACGAGGAAGCCGGCCCGCTCCGCATCAACGTCAACCTGTCGCCGTGCCAGCTCACCCACCCCGGTCTGGTCCAGGACACGGTGGACATCCTGGAGCGCGCGGGGGTGGAGCCGGACGCGCTGTGCCTGGAGGTCACGGAGTCGGCGCTGATCGGCGCCGACGACGACCTGCTGAAGCCGCTGCGCCGACTGGCCGAGATGGGCGTCGACATCGCCCTGGACGACTTCGGCACCGGCTACTCCAACCTCGCCAACCTGCGCCGCCTCCCGGTGAGCGTCCTCAAACTGGACCGCTCCTTCACCCAGAGCATGCAGCAGTTCCCGGCGGACCCCGTCGACCTCAAGATCGTCGAGGGGATCGTCTCCCTGGCCCACAGCCTCGACCTCGCGGTCACGGTCGAGGGCGTGGAGACGGGCGCCCAGGCCGAACAGCTGCGGATACTGGGCTGCGACACGGCCCAGGGCTGGTACTACGCCCGGCCGGGGCCGCCGGAACGGCTGCACCAGCTGGCGCTGGTGGACGCGACGGGCTGAACCGTCACGGTCGTACGGCGACGCGGGACGGGGCGAGCCGTCACGGCCCCGCGACGCCGGCCGGCGGCACCCGCGTCAGCGCCTGCCACCGCGCCGCCTCCTCCGCGTGCGAGCCGGTCGCGGTGGCCCGCGCGACCGGATCCGGCGCGTCCGGCGCGAGCGGGTTGCCGCCCCGGGCGAGCAGGGTCAACGGCCACACGGGGATGCCCGGCCCCGCCCCGTCGAAGGGCCACCACTCCCAGGGCCCGTCGAAGCGCCAGGCCCGCCCCGCGGCGTCCGCGATCTCGTCACCGGGTTCGAGGAACGCGTAGGGGCGCAGCACGAGTTCGAGGACGAAGGGGATGTCGTCCTCGGGGTAGAACTCCTCGCCCTGCTCGTCGAACTCCCCGGGCTCCGGGTCGCGGGCCACCCCGGCCTCCAGGACCGTCACCGACACGGTGGGGCGGGGCAGCCGTCCCGTCTCCAGGGGCGGGTCGAAGCGGTCGACCCGGATGACGTGCGCCACGACCGCAGGGATCCCGACCGTGCAGGTGTCGCCGACGGTGAGCCGGTCCGGCGGCGGATCGGTGCGGAACAGGGAACGGTCGCCGGGGGCGGTGCCGAACGGCAGGGCCACCCGTCCGTTCCAGTGGATCCAGTCGCAGTCGGGGTCCCGCCGCCACCAGGGCCAGTCCAGGGAGATGTCGTCCCGGGAGACGCAGGCCACCGTGGCCGGGGTGTCCGGGCAGCTCACGCGCAGCACATCGCCCGGCCTGAAACTCGGCTCCAACGGTCCCTCCGTCTCAACGTTCCAGCAACATACGCTGCAACTCCCGCGCCGCCCGGGGCGGGGCCACGTCGCTGCGGTGGGCCAGCGCGATGGTCCGGTGCAGCCCCGGCCGGGCCAGCGGGGTGACCCGTAGCCCCCGTCCCGAGCGCGCGGCCACCATCCGCGGTACGACGGCCACGCCCAGCCCCGCCCGGACGAATCCCAGCACCGCGTCCATCTCGCCGCCCTCCACCGCGAAGTCCGGCTCGAAGCCCTCGGCGCGGCATGCGGCCACCGTGAGTTCCCGCAGGTCGTAGCCGTGCCGGAACATCACGAGCCGCTCGCCCTCCAGGTCGGCGATGCGTACGGTGCGGCGGGTGGGGCCGCCGGGTGCGGGGGCCTCCGGCGACGAGACGACGACCAGGTCCTCGCGCAGCAGTTCCACCGTCGTCAGCGCGGGGGAGGGCGTCGGCAGCGGGAGGACGACCAGGGCCAGATCGAGGGCGCCGCGCGCGAGCTCCCGTACGAGATCGTGGGAACCGCCTTCCTCGATCAGCAGCCGGATGCCGGGATAGCGGTCGTGGAAGGCGCGCAGCACGTCCGGCAGCAGACCCGTGCACAGACTCGGCGTGGCACCCAGCCGGACCCGGCCGCTGCGGAGCTGGACCAGTTCCTGCACCTCGTGCCGGGCCGTGTCCGCGTCGGCCAGGATTCGGCGGGCCAGCGGAAGCAGCGCCTCGCCCGCGTCGGTGAGGGTGATGTTGCCCCGCGCCCGCTGGAACAGATCGGCCCCGAGCTCCCGCTCCAGCGCCTTGATCTGCTGGGACAGGGACGGCTGCGCCACGTGGACCAGGTCGGCGGCGCGGGTGAAGTGCCGGGTCTCGGCGACCGCCACGAAGTACTGGAGCTGCTGGAACTGCATCCTCGTACGATAGCCGTTGCCTATCGAATCAAGCCGGACCATGTCTTGGACCGATCGGCCTGATGGGCCCTAGCGTCTTGACTCATGGCTCTGGCAACGCGGACGGACCGACGACCGTCCATGGCACGCACGGTGTGGGACAGCTCCGTCGGCAAGAAGACCGTCATGGCGGTCAGCGGGCTGATCATGCTGATGTACCTGGTCGTCCACATGATCGGCAACCTGAAGATCTTCTTCGGGCCGGGGGAGTTCAACCACTACGCGCACTGGCTGCGCACGCTCGGCGAGCCCTTCATGCACTACGAGTGGACGCTGTGGGTGATCCGGGTCGTGCTGGTGGCCGCGGTGGTCGCCCACGCGATCTCGGCGTACCAGCTCAGCCGCCGCGACATCAAGGCGCGCCCGACCAAGTACGTGCACAAGAAGCCGCGGTCCAGCTATGCGACGCGGACCATGCGGTGGGGCGGGATCATCCTCGGCCTGTTCATCGTCTGGCACCTGCTGGACCTGACGACCGGCACCGTGCACTCGGGCGGTTTCCAGGAGGGGCGGCCGTACCAGAACGTCGTGGACACCTTCTCCACCTGGTACGGCAACGTCATCTACATCCTGGCGGTCTCGGCCCTGGGCCTGCACGTCCGGCACGGCTTCTGGAGCGCCGCCCAAACGCTGGGCGCCGGCAACCGCACCCGCGACCGGGCCCTCAAGGCCACGGCCGACATCCTCGCGCTGGTGCTCACGGTCGGCTTCCTCGTCGTGCCCGTGAGCGTGATGACCGGAGTGGTGAGCTGAAGATGACTTCTTACACCGACTACGCGACCGGCGAACCGGTCGTCGACACCAAGGCTCCGACAGGGCCCGTGGCCGAGCGCTGGGACAGGCGCCGCTTCGAGGCGAAGCTGGTCAACCCCGCCAACCGGCGCAAGCACACGGTGATCGTCGTCGGGACCGGTCTGGCGGGTGGTTCTGCGGGTGCGACGCTTGCCGAACAGGGCTATCACGTCGTGCAGTTCTGCTATCAGGACTCCCCGCGCCGCGCCCATTCGATTGCCGCGCAGGGTGGTATCAACGCGGCGAAGAACTACCGCAATGACGGCGACTCCATCCACCGGCTCTTCTACGACACCGTCAAGGGCGGGGACTTCCGGGCGCGGGAGTCGAATGTGCACCGGCTGGCGCAGATCTCGGTCGAGATCATCGATCAGTGTGTGGCGCAGGGGGTGCCGTTCGCGCGGGAGTACGGCGGTCTGCTGGATACCCGCTCCTTTGGTGGGGTGCAGGTGTCGCGGACGTTCTATGCGCGGGGTCAGACGGGTCAGCAGTTGCTGCTGGGTGCGTATCAGGCGCTGAGCCGGCAGATCGCGGCCGGGAACATTGAGATGCACGCGCGGACCGAGATGCTGGATCTGATCGTCGTGGACGGGAAGGCGCGGGGGATCGTCGCGCGGGATTTGATCACCGGTCGCATCGACACGTATTTCGCGGACGCGGTGGTGCTGGCCTCAGGTGGTTACGGCAACGTCTTCTACCTGTCGACCAACGCCATGAACTCCAACGCGACGGCCGTCTGGCGGGCCCATCGCCGCGGTGCCTATTTCGCCAACCCGTGTTTCACGCAGATCCACCCGACGTGCATTCCGCGCACCGGTGATCACCAGTCGAAGCTGACGTTGATGAGTGAGTCGTTGCGTAATGACGGCCGGATCTGGGTGCCGAAGGCCAAGGGCGACACCCGCCCGGCGCACCGGATTCCGGAGGAGGAGCGGGACTACTACCTGGAGCGCATCTATCCGTCGTTCGGCAACCTGGTCCCGCGCGACATCGCCTCGCGTGCCGCGAAGAACGTCTGCGATGAGGGCAGGGGAGTGGGCCCGGGCGGCCAGGGCGTCTACCTCGACTTCGCCGACGCCATCGAACGCATGGGCCGTAAAGCCGTCGAGGCCAAGTACGGCAACCTCTTCGACATGTACCAGCGGATCACGGATGAGGATCCGTACGAGGTGCCGATGCGGATCTATCCCGCCGTGCACTACACGATGGGCGGTTTGTGGGTCGACTACGACCTCCAGACCACCATCCCCGGCTTGTTCGCGGTCGGCGAGGCCAACTTCTCCGACCACGGCGCGAACCGCCTCGGCGCCTCGGCCCTGATGCAGGGTCTCGCCGACGGGTACTTCGTCCTCCCGGCGACCATCAACGACTACCTGGCCCGCAACCCCCACCAGTCCACCGTGACGGCCGAACACCCGGCCGTGCAGGAGGTGCTGGCGGAGACCGAAGACCGGCTGCATCTGCTGCTGTCCGTGGACGGCGACCGCACCCCCGACTCCTTCCACCGCGAAGTCGGGGAACTGATGTGGGAGTTCTGCGGCATGGCCCGCACCGATGCCGGGCTGCGCAAGGCGTTGGAGCGGATCCCGCAGATCCGCGAGGAGTTCTGGCGCCGCATCAAGGTCCCCGGCACCGGTGAAGAGTTCAACCAGTCACTGGAGAAGGCGAACCGGATCGTCGACTACCTGGAGCTGGCCGAGCTGATGTGCCTGGACGCACTGCACCGCGCCGAGTCCTGCGGCGGCCACTTCCGCGAGGAGTCCCAGACCCCCGACGGTGAAGCGGCCCGCAAGGACGACGAGTTCGCCTACGCGGCCGCCTGGGAGTTCACCGGCACCGGTGATGCCCCTGTTCTGCACCGGGAAGACCTGGTCTTCGAGTACGTCCACCCCACCCAGCGGAGCTACGCATGAAGCTCACCCTGCGCGTCTGGCGCCAGAAGAACGCCGCCACCGAAGGCGCCATGTCCACCTACCAGGTGGACGGAATCTCCTCGGACATGTCGTTCCTGGAGATGCTCGACACCCTCAACGAGGAACTCATCCTGCGCGGCGAGGACCCGGTCGCCTTCGACCACGACTGCCGTGAAGGCATCTGCGGCGCCTGCTCGCTCGTGATCAACGGCGATGCGCACGGGCCCGAGCGGACGACCACCTGTCAGCTGCACATGCGGTCCTTCCAGGACGGCGACACGATCGACATCGAGCCGTGGCGGGCCTCGGCCTTCCCGGTGATCAAGGACCTGGTCGTCGACCGCACCGCCTTCGACCGGATCATCCAGGCCGGCGGCTACATCACCGCACCCACCGGCGCCGCACCGGAGGCCCACGCCACGCCGGTGCCCAAGCCGGACGCGGACGTCGCGTTCGAGCACGCGGAGTGCATCGGCTGCGGTGCCTGCGTCGCCGCGTGTCCCAACGGGGCGGCGATGCTGTTCACCTCGGCCAAGGTCAACCACCTCAACGTACTGCCCCAGGGCGCTCCCGAGCGGGAGACCCGGGTGCTGGACATGGTGGCGCAGATGGACGAAGAGGGCTTCGGCGGCTGCACGCTGGCCGGCGAATGCGCGACCGCCTGCCCCAAGGGCATCCCGCTGGTCTCCATCACCGCCATGAACAAGGAATGGCTACGAGCCACCCGCAAGGTGGCGAAGCGGTAGCGCCCCTCACCGACCGTTCGCCGTCCCGTGCGGACGGGCGGGACCGGGCGTGGTGCTCAACCCCGGTCCCGCCAAGTTCACACGGCCAGCGCCTCGTCGATCAGCTCGCGGAACTCCTCGTCCTGGAGGATCGCGCGATAGTCGCCGTACGCCGAGATACGACGGTCCTGGTCGCGCAGCGCCCGCAGGGCGTCCCGTACCGCCGGGCCGATCGCGCGGAAGCGGATCAGCGTCCGCAACGCGGAGTGGAACAGGCCGTAGAACTCGTGGTCACCCGAGGCGAACGCGAGCACCTGCTCCTCCAGAAGCGGGCGGGCGGGCTCGGGTACCTCCGTCACCGTCCACAGGGCTATGGCCACCTCCACGCCGAAGACGTCGTCGGCCTCCGCCAGAATGCGCCGCAGCTCGTCGGCGTACGGCGCGGCCCGGCGGCCGAAGTCGGCGAGCTGACCGAACGGGAAGTACGGCGGCTCGCCCGGCTTCGGCAGGGTTTCGCCGAGCGCCCGCAGCGCCTCGGCCGGGTCCGCGCCGCCGACGCGCCAGAGGACCCAGTGCAACCACCGGCGGTTCTCCGGTGGTTGGAGGGCCATCTGCTCGCGTAGCGCGGGTGCGGCGGAGACAGCAGCGGGGCCCATCGCCGCGAGTGCCATGGCGGCTTCGTGCCGGCGGAAGCGGTCCGCCAGGGCGGCCGTGACCTCCGGCAGCGCGGGCAGCGCGGCCGGTCCCCAGGTCTTGAGCGTCGTCAGGAGATCGGCCAGCACGGAGCCGGGCAGGTCGGGGTCGGCCAGTTCCCGCCGCAACTCCTCCCGCACCGCGGGCAGGAGAGTCTCCGCGTGCGCCCGGAGCGGGCCCAGGACGTCCGCGAGGTCGGGGCTGCGCGGGTCGCTGATGACGTAGCCCCGGCCCTGGCGCTCGCGCCAGGTCGCGCAGAGTCCCTCGACCAGGCCCGGCAGTGCCCGCGGGTCGTCCATCCGGGTCAGCGCCCAGCGGGCGTGCTCGCCGACGGTGCCCTCCAGGAACTCGTCCTCGCCGGGGTCGTCGAGCAGCGCGGCGAGCCGGTCGGCGTGGGCGGCGGCCCCGGGGCCGAGAGCGGCGAGGAGATGGACGGCCCGGTAGCGCACGGCAGGGTCGGAGTGGTCCAGGAGACCGGCGGCGAGCGGGACCAGCGCGGGTTCGACGGACCGTCGGCGGGTCAGCAGCCGCCAGGAGTGGTCCAGTACGGCCAGCAGCAGATCGGTGTCCTCGGCCGGGTCCGCCCTCGCGGCCAGCCGCGTCAGGAACGCGGTCGCCTCGGCAGGCGTGCCCTCGAACAGGACGGCTGTCCAGAAGGCGACCGCCTCGCGGGTGAACGGGTGTTCCCCGTCCGGCATGTACCAGACCGCCTCCCAGCGTGACCGTACGGCGGGGTCGACGAGGGCTGCCAGCAACTGCTCCCGTTCCCGCAGCGCGATCCCGGGGTCCGACCCCGAGGCGGCGTGCACCGCCGCGGCCCGTACGACGGGGTCGTCGTCCCGCAGTGCCTCGGCCAGGACCGCGCGGACCTCGGTGTCCTCGGGGAGCCGGCCCAGCATGAACAGCACGGGCAGCCGTACCGACAGATCCGGCTCGGTCCGCCACCGCTCCAGCAGCCGGGCGGAACCCTCCGCGAGGGGCACGGCCAGCCGTCGTACCGTCGGATCCGGGTCGCAGAGCAGGGCCTGGATCGTGGCGCGCTCCCGTTCCCAGGCCTGCGGCCAGCCCGGGTCCACCAGGTGCGGCGCGCAGTGCTGCGCACACGAGGCCAGGCTGTCCAGCAGCTCGACGAGCGTGCCGCGGGCGCCCGTGCGGGGGTCGGCGGCGAGCGCGACGACGAACGGCAGGGTGGCCGTGGCCGCCGGGCCGACACCGAGCTCCTGTTGCGCCAGGGCGGAGAACAGCGGCCAGCAGTCGTCCTCGGTCGACGCCGGACCGCTGCGCAGGAGATGGAGCAGCACCCGGCGGACCTCCTGGATCGACACGCCGGGATACATCGACGTCAGCCGCTCCCAGGGCAACTCATCCAGCGCCTGTACCGACGGTTCCCCCACGCGCGTGCGCCTCCATTGCCGGTGATCAGTTCCGGAAGAGAGACGGTCCTGCGGGGCCCGGGGTTGCCTCACCCCGTCGGCCACCTGTCCGACACCGGCCCGTCGACGGAGCCCGGCACGCCCGACACCCGGCCCGAGCCGTTCAGCCTCCCCACACCCGCGCTCCCGGAACCGGTCACGTACACGCCAATCGGCGCAGGAAGAACAGAGGGTGCGGGCCGGACCCACCGGCCCACCGGGTGCCGTCCCCGAACCGGCCCGTGACCTGGAGTGAGCCATGACCGCCGTATCCGCTCCGGCCTCCCCGCCCCTTTCCGCCGCTTCCACCCGCTACACCGTCACCCTCGCCCGCGACGAGTCCGACGTACGCGCCGCCCAGCGGCTGCGGCACGACGTGTTCGCCGGAGAGATGGGCGCCCTGCTGTCCTCCCCGCAGCCGGGCCACGACGTCGATCCCTTCGACGCCTACTGCGACCACCTGCTCGTCACCGACACCCTCACCGGCCAGGTCGTCGGCACCTATCGGCTGCTGCCGCCGGAGCGGGCCGCGGTGGCCGGACGGCTGTACTCGGAGAGCGAGTTCGACCTGTCCCGCATCGACGCCCTGCGGCCCGGCCTCGTCGAGGTCGGCCGCTCCTGCGTGCACCCCGACCACCGGGACGGCGCCGTGATCGGGCTCATCTGGGCCGGCATCGCCCGCTACATGCTCGACCGCGGCCACGAGTGGCTGGCCGGCTGCTGCTCGATCCCGCTCGCGGACGGCGGCGCGCTGGCGTCGGCGGCCTGGGAGCGGGTGCGGGACAAGCACCTGGCACCGCAGGAGTACCGCGTACGACCGCTGCTGCCCTGGGCCCCGGGACAGCCAGCCGCCGGCCGCGGTGAGCTGCCCGCCCTGCTGCGCGGCTACCTCCGCCTCGGCGCCTGGGTCTGCGGGGAGCCCGCCCACGACCCGGACTTCGGGGTCGCCGACCTGTACGTGCTGCTGTCGATGCGCCGCGTCGACCCGCGCTATCTGCGGCACTTCCTCTCCCTCGTACCGGCCTGATGAGCGGCTGGCTGCCCAGCGCGCCCTGCACCCCCGGGGCGTGTGTGGAGCCGACCGGGTCCGGCACGGCGGTACCGCGCGCCGTGCTGCGCCTGGCGGCGGTCCTGGTCCTGGTGCTCGCCGGGGTCGTGCTGTCGCCGTTCGGCGGGCTGATCCCCGCCGAGTCGGTGCGGCGGTGGTGCCGGTGGATCGTACGGGCCGCTGGGGTCCGGGTCCGGGTCACCGGCGCCGCCGCGCCCAGCGGCGGGCTGCTCCTGGTCGCCAACCACATCTCCTGGCTGGACATCCCGCTGCTTGCCGCCGTGCGCCCGGCCCGGATGGTCGCCAAGACCGAGATCCGGCAGTGGCCGATGGCGGGCGCGGTGGTGGCCCGGGCCGCGCTGTTCATCGAGCGGGACCGGCTGCGCGCCCTCCCGGACACGGTCGCCCGGATCGCACAGGGACTCCGCGGCGGGCAGGCGGTCGCGGTGTTCCCCGAGGGCAGCACCTGGTGCGGACGTGCCCAGGGCACCTTCCGCCGGGCCGTGTTCCAGGCCGCCCTGGACGCCGGGGTCCCCGTTCAGCCGGTGCGGCTGCGCTACCGGCTCGACGGCGGCACGGCCAGCACCGCGGCCGCCTTCGTCGGCGAGGACACACTGCTCGCCTCGGTGTGGCGGGTGGTGTCGGCGCGGGGGCTGGTGGCCGAGGTGGAGGTACGGGACGTCATCCCGCCCGGCAGCCACGCCGACCGCCGCTCCCTCGCGCTGGCCGCCCAGCCCGCGACGTCGCACCGACCCGGCTGGATCCACTCGGCGCTGGTCGCGGAGGTGATGTGATGGCGGGGTGAGCCGCACCGCCGAAGAGAGCAACCGCCGCATGCTGCGGGCCCGGGACGCCATGGACCGCGCGTACGCGCAGCCGCTGGACGTGCCGGCCCTGGCCCGGATCGCCCATGTGTCCCCGGCGCACTTCGCCCGCACCTTCCGTGCCACGTTCGGGGAGACACCGCACCGCTATCTCCAGCGGCGCCGGGTCGAGCGGGCGATGTTCCTGCTGCGGGAGACCGACCGCAGCGTGACCGACATCTGCTTCGCGGTCGGCTTCGGCAGCCCGGGGACCTTCAGCCGCACCTTCCGCGACATCGTCGGCCGGTCACCGAGGACGTACCGCGGGCAGACCGCGACGATCGCCGTGCCGACGTGCTTCACGAAGGCGTGGACGCGACCGAGGGCCTCGGCCGACTGAGCAGTTCTGGATAAGTTTTCGTCCGGCCCGCTCGGTAGCGTGAGGCGCATGCTCACCGCGATCACACACTCACAGATCTACGTCCTCGACCAGGACGAGGCCCTCGATTTCTACGTCGGCAAGCTCGGCCTGGAGGTCCACACCGACGCCGACCTCGGCTTCATGCGCTGGCTCACCGTCAACGTCCCCGGCCGGCCGGACCGGCAGATCCTGCTGGAGCGGCCGGGGCAGCCGGCGCTGTCCGAGGAGACGGCGGCTCAGGTCCGCGACCTGCTCACCAAGGGCGCCATGGGGGGCCACCTCATCTTCAGCACGGACGACTGCCGCAAGACGTGCGAGACCCTGCGCGGCCGCGGCGTCGAGATCACCGACGAACCCACCGAGCGCCCGTACGGCATCGACTGCGGTGTACGCGACCCCTTCGGCAACAGCATCCGCTTCACCCAGCCGAACGACTAGGGCCCCTCGTCGGCGGGGGCGCCCGGTGCTCCGAGCGCCGCGGCCAGGTACGCGGCCGTGGTGCTGCCCTGCGCCCGGGCCACCTCCGTGGGCGGTCCCGTCGCCACGACGCGGCCGCCCGCGTCCCCGCCGCCCGGTCCCAGGTCGATCACCCAGTCCGCGTCCGCGACGACGGACATGTCGTGCTCGACGACGATGACGGTGTGTCCGATGTCGACGAGTCCGTGGAGCCGGCGCATCAGCACCTCGACGTCGGCCGGGTGGAGGCCGGTGGTCGGTTCGTCGAGGAGATAGAGGGTGTGGCCGCGGCGCCCGCGCTGCAACTCACTGGCCAGCTTGATGCGTTGGGCCTCGCCGCCGGAGAGTTCGGTGGCGGGCTGGCCCAGCCGCAGATAGCCGAGGCCCACGTCCAGGAGCGTGCCGAGGCTGCGGGCGACGGCGGGGGTGTCGGCGAAGAACTCCGCCGCGGACTCCACCGTCAGATCCAGGACCTGGGCGATGTTCCGCCCCCGGTACGTCACTTCGAGCGTCTCGGCGTTGTAGCGGGCCCCGCCGCAGTCCGGGCACGGCGCGTACGTGCTCGGCAGGAACAGCAGCTCGACGCTGACGAACCCCTCGCCCTGACAGGTCTCGCAGCGTCCCCCGGCCACGTTGAAGGAGAACCGGCCGATACCGAACCCGCGTGTGCGTGCCTGGTCCGTGGCCGCGAACTCCTTGCGTACGACGTCGAAGAGGCCGGTGTAGGTGGCCAGGTTGGAGCGCGGGGTGCGGCCGATCGGCCGCTGGTCGACCCGGACGAGCCGCCCGACGCCCGCCGACTCCTCGGTGATCTCCCCGATGAGTGTGGACTTCCCGGACCCGGAGACGCCCGTCACCGCCGTGAAGGCGCCCAGCGGGAACTCCGCCGTCACCCCGCGCAGGTTGTGCCGGGTGACCGGGCCGACCTTCAACTGCCCCTTCGGGGACCGCACTTCACGGACGGGCGCGGGGGAGCGGCCGAAGAGGAACCGCGCCGTCTCCGAGCCCTCGACCGCGGCCAGTTCCGCCACGGGACCGCTGTGCAGCACCTCGCCGCCGTGCTCACCGGCGCCCGGACCCACGTCCACCAGCCAGTCCGCGCCGCGCACCACGTCGAGGTGGTGCTCCACCACGAACACCGAGTTGCCGGCCGCCTTGAGCCGCTCCAGCACCGTCAGCAGTGCCTCGGTGTCCGCCGGGTGCAGTCCGGCGGAGGGCTCGTCGAGGACGTACACCACTCCGAACAGTCCGGAGCGCAGCTGGGTCGCGAGCCGGAGCCGTTGCAGCTCACCGGCGGAGAGGGTGGGGGTGGAGCGGTCGAGGCTGAGGTAGCCCAGACCGAGTTCGAGGACGGGGGCGGTACGGGAGGCGAGGTCGTCGGTGAGGACACGCGTGGTCTCGTCGACGGCGCGCAGGTGCCCCATGAGCTCCGTCAGCGGCAGCGCCGCGAGCTCGGCGATCGTCCGGCCCGCGAAGGTCACCGCGAGCGCCTCCGGCCGTAGCCGGCTGCCGCCGCACGCGGGACAGGGCGCGCTGCTGAGGAACCGCTCCGCCTTCGTCCGCAGCGTCGGGCTCTTGGAGTCCGAGAAGGTCTTCATCACATAGCGCCGGGCGCTCATGTACGTGCCCTGGTACGGCCGTTGGATGCGGTCCGCATCCCGCACCGGATGCACCGTGACGACCGGCTGCTCGTCGGTGAACAGGATCCACTCCCGCGCCTCGGCGGGCAGCTCGCGCCACGCCCGGTCCACGTCGTACCCGAGCGCGTCCAGGATGTCCCGCAGGTTCTTCCCCTGCCAGGCGCCCGGCCACGCCGCGATCGCACCCTCCCGGATCGACAGCGACGGATCGGGGACCAGCAACTCCTCGGTCGTCCGGTGCACTTGACCCAGCCCGTGGCACTCCGGGCACGCCCCCGCCGCCGTATTGGGCGAGAAGGAGTCCGAGTCGAGCCGCTCGGCGCCGGGCGGATAGTCACCGGCCCGGGAGAACAGCATCCGCAAGGAGTTCGAGAGGTTGGTGACCGTCCCGACGGACGAGCGGGACGTCGGCGCCGCACGCCGCTGCTGCAGCGACACCGCCGGCGGCAACCCGGTGATCTCCCCGACCTTCGGCGCCCCCACCTGATGGATCAGCCTGCGGGCGTACGGCGCGACGGACTCGAAGTACCGCCGCTGCGCCTCCGCATAGACCGTCCCGAACGCCAGCGACGACTTCCCGGACCCGGAGACCCCGGTGAACACGGCCAGCACGTCCCGCGGGATATCGACGTCCACACCCTTGAGGTTGTGCTCTCGGGCGCCGCGGACTCGGACATACGGGTCATGTGGGTGGTGCATGAGGGGGAACTCTAGTCGGAGACGATCGAGGCGAGCCGTCGGTAGGAGTCCAGCAGCGCGTCACGGTCGTGGCTGCTGGTGGTGACGAGGACCTCCTGTGCGCCCGTCTCCTTCAGCACCGTTTCCAGCTCGTGCGCCACCTGGTCCTCGGTGCCGGCGATGTGGCCGGTGAGGCCGGACTCGTAGAGGTCGCGCTCCTTCGCGGTCATGGTGAGTGCCTCGACGCGCTCGGCGGCCGGCAGGGGCGGGAAGGTGCCGTGGGTGCGGGAGTGGGCCATGGACCAGGCCTCCGGGACCAGGAGGCGGCGGGCGTCCGCGGGGGTGGCGGCGACCGCGATCGTGCCGGAGATCACGACGTACGGTTCCGGTGCCCAGGGGGAGGGGCGGAAGTGGGTGCGGTAGTGGTCGATGCCGCGCTGCATCCGGTCGCGGCCGCGGAGGTCGCCGATGACCATGGGCAGGCCGGCGCGGGCCGCGATCGCGGCGCCCTCGCCCATCGCGAGGACGAACGGGGGCACGGTCAGACCCTCCGCGGGGCGCGCGTGCACACCGGTCGGGGAGGTGCCGCGGAACCAGCCGAGCAGTTCGTCGAGCTGGCCGGCGAAGTCGTCGGCGTCGTCCTTGCCGCGGCCCAGTGCCTTGCGTACGCCGTCGGTGAAGCCGACCGAACGGCCCAGCCCCATGTCGATGCGGCCGGGGAAGAGGGACTCCAGGACACCGAACTGTTCGGCCACGACCAGCGGCCGGTGGTTGGGCAGCATCACACCGCCCGTCCCCACCCGGATCGTCCGCGTCGCCGCGGCCACGGCGGCGGCCAGCACGGTCGGGGCGGAACCGGCGACGCCGGGTACCCCGTGGTGCTCCGAGACCCAGAACCGGTGATATCCGAGCCCCTCCAGCTCCTGCGCGAACCGCACGGTGTCGCGCAGCGCCTCGGCGTTCGAGTGGCCCTCGCGGGTGCGGGAGCGGTCGAGGACGGAGAAGCGGGTGGCGGTGGTCAGGTGGGTCACAGGGAGTTCAACGCCGGGGACGCCGTGACATTCCCGGCGTCACCCGGTGTCAGTGGACGGACACGGCGTGTTCCTGGGTGGATACGGCGTGTTCGTGCTCGCAGGTGTCCTCGATGCCGTACGTGTCCCAGGCCGGGAAGGGGTCGGCGCCCGGGACGCTCTCCTGCGGGTCCATGAGGCAGGCCGCTAGGGCGCTGTGGAGTCGCGCGGCCTCCAACTGTGTGCCGATGAAGACCAGTTCCTGTGCGTACGGCGCCTCGTCGTCGCGTGCCGCCGACGGTTCGAAGCGGGCCACCGAGCCGGCCTGGGACCACAGGCCGGTGACGTGGGGGCGGCCGGCCAGGGTGAAGAAGCCCTTGGAGCGCAGGACGCGGCCGTACGCGCCGCTGTCCAGGTGCTCCGTGACGAAGGACCACAACCGGGCGGGGTGGAAGGGGAGTTCAGAGCGGAAGACCGTGGAGGAGACGCCGTACTCCTCGGTCTCCGGGACGTGCTCGCCGTTGAGTTCCTGGACCCAGCCCGGCGCCTGCTGTGCGCGCTCCAGGTCGAACAGGCCGGTGCCCAGGACCTGTTGGAGGTCCAGGCGGGCGTGGCGTGCGTCGACGATCCGGGCGACGGGGTTCAGGCGGTGCAACGCCGCCCGCAGCCGGGCCGCGGCGTCCGTGTCCACCAGGTCGAGCTTGTTGAACATCTTCCGCTTGGGGACAGCCATGACAGGGACCTCCTCGGTGGGACAGCGAGCACCGAGGACGCTACATGAAAATGGATCCCATTAACAATTGGCTGCGGAGGGGCCTCCCGCCTCCGCCTGCGGGTTCTAGGGTGGAGTGCGTGACCGACAGCAGCAGACCGCCCCTCGCCGTGTTCGACCTGGACAACACCCTCGCGGACACCGCCCACCGGCAGCGCTTCCTGGAGCGCATGCCCCGCGACTGGGACGGCTTCTTCGCCGCCGCGCCCCAGGACCCGCCCCTGGCGGAGGGCATCGCCCTGGTCCTGGAGAGCGCCGAGGAGTGCGAGGTCGTCTATCTCACCGGCCGGCCCGAGCGCTGCCGACAGGACACCCTCGACTGGCTCGCCGCCCAGGGACTGCCCGAGGGGCGTGTCCACATGCGGCGCGACAACGACCGCAGGCCCGCCCGGCGCACCAAGCTGGAGACCCTCCGCCGGCTCGCCAGCACCCGTGAGATCCGGGTGCTGGTGGACGACGACGAACTGGTCTGCGAGGACGCCGAACGGGCCGGGTTCACTGTCGTACGTGCGCGCTGGACCGCCCCCTCCGCCGCGCTGAGGACCGCGCAGGAGCGGGAGGGGCGGACCTGAGCCGGTGTCGCTACTCCGAGTCCGACTCGTCCAGGCGGAAGCCCACCTTCAGGCCCACCTGCCAGTGCGCGACCTGTCCTTCCTCGATCTGGCCCCGCACCTGCGTCACCTCGAACCAGTCGAGGTTGCGGAGGGTCTGTGAGGCACGGCCGATGCCGTTGCGGATGGCCTGGTCGACGCCGTCGGGCGAGGTGCCGACGATCTCGGTCACCCGATAGGTGTGATTCGTCATGGCTCCACCGTGCCCCAAGTGGCGGCGGAGCGCGAGCCGTCCGTCACCGCACCGTGCTCAGCGACAGCGCGAACCGGCCCTGCTCGTCCGTCCACCAGTGGTCCAGTTCCAGTCCGGCGGCGGACAGTTCGGCCCGCACGCCCTCCTTCCGGAACTTCGCCGAGACCTCGGTGTGCAGCTCCTCGCCCGCCGCGAAGTCGATGGCGAGATCCAGCGTCGGGATCTTCACGGTCTGCGCGGTACGGGAGCGCAGCCGCATCTCGATCCACTCGTTCTCCGCGTCCCAGAGCGCCACATGGTCGAAGGCGCCGGGATCGAAGTCGGCACCCAGTTCGCGGTCGACGACGGTCAGGACGTTCTTGTTGAACGCCGCCGTCACCCCGGCCGCGTCGTCGTACGCCCTGACCAGTGTGTTCTCGTCCTTGACGAGGTCCGTGCCGAGCAGCAGGGCGTCGCCGGGGGAGAGCAGGGCACGGACCGAGGTGAAGAACTCCGCCCGCTCGGCCGGCAGCAGATTGCCGATCGTGCCGCCGAGGAACGCCACCAGCCGGGGGCCCGGCGTCCCGGGCAGGGCGAGCTCGGCCGTGAAGTCGGCGATCAGGGCGTGCACGTCCAGCCCCGGCCGCTCCGCGATCAGCGCGTGCCCGGCCTGCGTGAGGGCGCTCTCGCTGACGTCGACGGGCACGTACGTGTGCAGGTCGTTCAGCGCGTCGATGACGTACCGCGTCTTCTCCGAGGAGCCGGAGCCCAGCTCGACGAGGGTGCGGGCGCCGGAGGCCGCCGCGATCTCGGCGGCCCGGGCGACGAGGATCTCCCGCTCGGCGCGGGTCGGGTAGTACTCGGGCAACTCCGTGATTCGGTCGAAGAGTTCGCTGCCGTGGGCGTCGTAGAACCACTTCGGCGGCAGGGTCTTCGGGGTGCGGGTCAGGCCGCGCAGGACGTCGGCGCGCAGGGCGGCCTCGGTGGCGTCCTCGGGCAGGGTGCGGGTGAGAAGGAACGGGCTCACGTACGGGGCTCCTTCGACGGTGCGATGGCCGAGGCGGCGTCACTCGGCTCCTTCAGTGGGGTGAGCAGTACGTCCGTGCGGCTCGCCGCGAGCAGGGTGTGGTCGGGGACCTCCTGCCAGCGCGGATCGTCGTCGTAGGGCTCGGAGGCGACGACCGTGCCGCGGGAGGACGTCAGGTACCACAGGGTGTCGCCCCAGGTGGTCGCGGCGATGGTCTCGCCGTTGGTGAGCAGGAGGTTGAGGCGCGAGCCGGGGGCGGCCTCGGCGACCTCCAGGACCGTGTCGGCCAGCGCCTGGCTCTCGTCGTCGCCGGCGCGGAGGCGGGCGAGGACCAGGGCCCAGACGAACGCCGAGTCGTTGCGGGCCTCCATCGCCAGCAGGTCGGCGGCGGGCAGGGTCGGGGTCAGCGGTGCCAGGGAGCGCGGCCAGCCCTTGACCGCGCCGTTGTGGCTGAACAGCCACGACCCGCTCGCGTACGGCGCCGCGGCGGCCTCGGCGTCCGCGCCCGCCAGCGTGGCGTCACGGACCGCGGCGAGCAGCGCCGAGGTCCGTACGACGCGGGCCAGGTCCGCGAAGGACTGGTCCGCCCAGATGGGCCCGGCCCGGCGGTAGCGGGCCGGCGCCGGGTCGTCCTCTGCGTACCAACCCACCCCGAAACCATCGGCGTTGACGGTGCCGTGGCGCTGGTGCCGGGGCTCCCAGGACTGGCGGTACAGACTGTGCGGGGGCTCCGTGAGGAGCCGCCCGAGCGGCTCCTCGTGGCCCAGATACGCCAGGTGACGGCACATCAGACGCCCTCCGCGGAACGGGCGGTGCGGAAGCCGGAGAAGATCTGCCGCCGGATCGGGTAGTCCCAGTTGCGGAACGTGCCCCGGCAGGCGACCGCGTCGACGGCGAACGAGCCGCCGCGCAGCACCTTGTGCTCGGGGCCGAAGAACACCTCCGAGTACTCCTTGTACGGGAACGCCTCGAAGCCGGGGTACGGCTGGAAGTCGCTCGCCGTCCACTCCCACACGTCGCCGATCAACTGGCGCACCCCGAGCGGGGATTCGCCCTCCGGATAGCTGCCCGCCGGGGCCGGGCGCAGATGCCGCTGGCCGAGGTTGGCGTGCTCGGGCGCCGGGTCGGCGTCACCCCACGGGTAGCGCGTCGAGCGGCCGGTGGTGGGGTCGTGGCGGGCGGCCTTCTCCCACTCGGCCTCGGTGGGCAGCCGCCGCCTGGCCCAGCGGGCGTACGCGTCGGCCTCGTACCAGCTCACGTGCACCACGGGCTCGTCGGGCGGCACGATCTCGGTGACGCCGAAGCGGCGGCGCAGCCACTGGTTGCCGTCGCGCCGCCAGAACAGCGGGGCGTCGATGCCGTGCTGCCGGATGTGGTCCCAGCCGGCCGGCGCCCACCACCGGTCGAGCCGGTAGCCGCCGTCCTCGATGAACTCCTGGTACGCCCCGTTGGTGACCGGCGCCGTGTCGATGTAGAACGGCGCCACCTCCCGCCGGTGCGCCGGGCGTTCGTTGTCCAGCGCCCACGGCTCGTCGGAGGTGCCCATCATGAACGGGCCGCCGGGCACCAGGACTTCGGCCGGCCCGGTGTGCAGGGGCGCGGGGTCCGGGTCGGGGGCGGTCAGGGCCTGGGGGCCGGTACGGAGCTGATGGGTGATCAGCATCGTCTCGTCGTGCTGCTGTTCGTGCTGCGCGACCATCCCGAAGGCGAAGCCCGCCTCGGTGAGCCGCGTGCCGTGGAACGCGGTGGACTCCAGCAGGTCCAGGACCCGTCCCCGCACCTCCCCCGCGTAGCGCCGGGCCTCGTCGGGCGGGAGCAGCGGCAGCTTCGGCCGTTCCGCGCGCGGGTGTTCGAACGCGTCGTACAGGCCGTCGATCTCGGGCCGCATGGCCTCGCGCCCCGCGACGTTCCGCAGCAGCCAGAGCTCCTCCTGGTTGCCGATGTGCGCGAGGTCCCACACCAGCGGGGACATCAGCGGTGAGTGCTGGGCGGTGAGGTCGGGGTCCTCGACGCAGCTGGTCAGCAGCGTCGTGCGGTCGCGCGCCGTGGTGAGGGTGTGCAGCGCCCGGACGCGGAGCGTCTCGGCGTCGTCGGTCATGAGCGGAGGTCCTTCCCGTGCAACCGGTCCAGCAGATCGTCGGCGGGGCAGCGGCCCTGGCGTACGTACCGCTCCAGGTACGCCGCGACGGCGTCCGTCACCTCGGCGGTCGCGCCGAGCCGGGGCAGCGCGTCGAGGGCGGCCGTGAAGCACTGGACGGCCACGTCGTGCAGTTCCGGGTCGCCGAGGCCGGTGCGGGCCGCGTCGAGCCAGAGCGGGTTGTGCGGGGCGGGCAGCCCCAGTGCCCGCTCGGCCAGCGGTTTCACCGCGCGGTAGGCGGTCTCGGCGGCCTCGGGGTCGTCGAAGAGCGCCGTCGTCACGGCGAGCGGCACGATCCAGCCGTCGTCGCCGGGCTGGGCGTCGATCATGCGCAGCTCGAGGTGGCCACGCGGTCTGATCGGCGGGAACAGCGTGGTGAGGTGGTAGTCGAGGTCCTCGCGGGTGGGCGGCCTCGGGGTCGCGGAGCGGGTCCAGTCGCGGAAGGTCATGTGGTCCGGGACGTCCCAGGCGCGGTCGTCCTGGCGGATGCACATCACCGGGGCGTCGAGCACGTGCCGCGCCCACGACTCGCGCGGATCCCCCTCCAGCGGGGGAGCGCCCGCGCGGCCCGCGCCGATCTCCATCCACAGCAGCTGGCGGGTGGAGACCCAGCCGGTGGGCTCGCGGCCGGCCAGCGGGGAGTTGGCGAACGCGGCGACCAGGACCGGGCCCAGCTGGTGGGCCAGCCACCAGCGCCGCCCGTGCCCGAGCGGCCCCGGCTCCTCGTAGCCGGCGTCGAGGCACACCTGCACGGAGGCGGAGGTGCACATCATCGCGCGACCGGCGGGGCCCGTACGGTCCAGGCAGGCTTCCATGGCGTCGTAGCGGGGTTCGCGCAGATACCGGCGGGGTGCGTGCCAGGGATCGTTGCCGACGCCGACGAGGCCGAGACCGTGCTCGGCGAGCGTCGCGCGGACGGCGTCCAGGTCGGCGGAGACGGTGCCGATGCACTCCGTCAGGGAGGCGGCGGGCAGGGAGCTCAGCTCCAGCTGGCCGCCGGGCTCGACGGTGAGCGCCGAGTTCAGCGGAACGGCCCGCAGTGCGGCGTAGGCCGCTTCGAGCCGTTCGGGTGGGACGGGGAGCTGCGGCAGGCGCAGCTCGTGGACGAGCCATTCCACCTCGACCCCGACGGTGCGGGGTGGTCCGGTCTTGAAGCAGATGCCCCGGACAAGGGCCTCCACCTCGGCGGCGGACAGAGCGGTGCGGGGCTCCGTACAGTCGCTACAGTCGGTAACCGAATCGGACATGTCGGGATCCTCCTGAGATTCCACCATGCCGCCGGCCCGGATGATGTTGGCCGGACCGGCATAACTCGTCCCACCCAAAACCCTCGCGGCGAATCGCACAAGAGTGCATTTCGTCGTAATCAGGGCTGACGATCTCCGTTTTCGCTCCGTTCGCCGGGTGTTCCGAGGCCCGGAAACTCCGTTGCACCGTATGACCAGCATCGCCCAGGATGCCTGCATGAGCACGACGGGGGAGCGCGCACGGCGCGCGTTCACGGCGCCCACGGGGGTGGCGCCGTGAGCGCGCGCCTGCGGGGCATCGCACAGCAGACGGAGCAGATCGTCGAGGCGGGGTTCTATCACGCCTCCGACGGACGCGAGGTGTCCATCGCCGCGCAGTCCGAGGCCGCACGGGCCGGTACGCGGATGTACGGGCCGGATCCCGTGCCCGTGCCGGAGCTCCCGCACATCGACACGCTCGTCGAGGTCACGGGCGAGAGCAGCCTGGAGGCCGCCCGGCGGCTCGGCGGGGTGCCGGCCGTCCTGAACTTCGCCTCCGCCCGTAACCCGGGCGGCGGGTATCTCAACGGCGCCCAGGCCCAGGAGGAGGCCCTGTGCCGCGCCTCCGCGCTGTACGTCTGCGTACGCGAGGCCAGGGACTTCTACGACCACCACCGCGCCCACCGCGACGCGTTCTACACGGACCGTGTCATCCACTCACCGGCCGTGCCCGTGTTCCGGGACGACCGCGGCCGCCTGCTGGACGAGCCGTACACCGCCGGCTTCCTGACCGCCGCCGCGCCGAACGCGGGCGTCGTACGGCGTACGGTGCCGCAGCGCACGGCCGAGCTGCCGCGCGCCCTGGCGGTGCGCGCCGAGCGGGTGCTGGAGGTGGCGGCGGCCGAGGGGTACCGGCGGCTGGTGCTGGGCGCGTGGGGCTGCGGGGTGTTCCAGAACGACCCCGCGCAGGTGGCGGGGGCGTTCCACGCGCTGCTGGGGCCGGGCGGGCGGTTCGCGTCGGCGTTCGAGCACGTGGTGTTCGGGGTGCTGGACCGCACGCCCGGCCGTGTGGTGCTGAGTGCTTTCGAGAAGACCTTTCAGGTCCAGCCGTAGCGCTCGTGCAACCGCTGCCTGACCAGGTTGAACCGCATCCGGTCCAGCGCACAGGCCTCCCGGCGCATACCGTCCTCGTGCAGGCGCAGGACGCGGTCGACGGCCACCCAGGAGTCCCGGCCGGTGCGGTCCCAGGGCCCGCTGCCGATCGCCACCCACTCCCGGTCCCCGTCATGGCGCTTGCTGGACAGCTGCACGGCGAGGAACGTCCCGGCCGCCTCCCGGGCGACCACGAGCACGGGCCGGTCCTTGCCGCGGCCGTCGTTCTCCTCGTACGGCACCCAGGTCCACACGATCTCGCCCGGGTCCGGGTCGCCGTCGTGCGCGGGTGAGTACTCGGTACGCACCCGGCCCACCTCGCGGGGGTCGGCCTCGGTGGTGGCGGTGGCGCCGGAGCGGCCGGGAACGTTCTCATCGGTAAACGCAGTCACGGGGGCACCTTAGAGGCTGCCCCCGTGATCGGACGTGACGGGTCACTTGTCGTCCATCGGCACCTTCTGCGCCGAGGGCGGTGTCGCGATCCCGTTGAGGGACGAAGTGCCCGCCGGTTCCTGGCCGTTCTGGTTCATGGACGCCAGCAGCTGACGTGCCAGCCCCAGCCCGGTGCCGCCCATGGTGAGCGCCTTGGCGAGCATGTCCGCCATGCCGTCGGCCCCGTTGAGAACCACCATGTTGTCGACGCTGCCGAACGCGGACGCGCCCGCCCTGACGATCTCCGGCCAGTTCTCGGCGAGTTGCTGCGCGACCACCGCCTCCTGGTTCTCGGCGAGAGCGGCGGCCCGTGCCTTGATGGCCTCCGCCTCGGCCAGACCCTTGGCCTTCGTCGCCTCGGCCTGTGCCAGACCCCTGGCCTGAGCCGCCGCGGCCTCCGCCTCACCGGTGGCCCGGGTCGACGCCGCCATGGCCGTACCCCGCGCCTTGGTCGCCTCGGCCTCGGCACCCGCGGCCGTCTTGACCCGGGTCGCCTCGGCCGCCGCCGCGAGCTCCGTCTCCTTCGCCTTGGCCTCGGCCGCGGAGATCCGCGCGTCCCGCTCGGCCTCGGCGAGCGTGCGCTTCTCGTAGGCCTGGGCGTCCGCAGGCTTGCGGACGTCCGCCTGGAGCTGCTGCTCCCGCCGGTTCGCCTCGAGTTCGGCGATCCGGGTCTCCTGGACGACGACCTCCTGCCGGGCCGCGGCGTCCGCGAGCGGACCGGCCTGCCGCGCCTTCGCGCCCGCCTTGTCCCGCTCGGCCTGATAGCCGGCCTGGAGGATCTCGCTGTCCCGGGTGGCCTCCGCCATCCGGGCGAACGACTTCTGCTCGGCCTCCGTGGCCAGCCGGTTCGCCTCCGCCTGCGCGATGCGGGCGTCCCGCTGGACGGCCGCCGCGTGCGGCATCGCCAGGTTCTGGATGTACCCGGTCGGGTCCTCGATCTCATGGATCTGCAGGGAGTCGACGATGAGCCCCAGCTTCTCCATCTCCGTGCCGCACGCGGCCCGGGTCTGCCCGGTGAGCTTCTCCCGGTCGCGGATCATCTCCTCGACGGTCAACCCGCCGACGATGGACCGCAGATGACCGGCGAACACGTTGTGCACCCGCTCCGACATCAGCTTCTGCTGGTCGAGGAAACGGCGCCCCGCGTTGGCGATCGACACGAAGTCGTCGCCCACCTTGAAGATGACCACGCCCCGCACCTTGAGCGGAATGCCCTGGTGGGTCACGCAGTCCACGTGCAGCTCGGTCTCGTTGAGGTCGAGCGACAGCTTGCGGACCGCCTGCACACCGGGCAGCACCAGCGTGCCGCGCCCCGTGACGATGCGGAACCCCATGCCTTCCTCGAGGCCCTCGGTCTTGTGCTTGGAGCCGGAGATGATGAGCGCCTCATTGGGCTCGGCCACCCGCCACATCATCTTGAACACACCGATCAACGCGAGGACGGCCACGACCGCGACCCCCGCAACGACGCCGATGACCATCGGCATTCGCCCCCTTTGGATGGTGCCCTTTCGGCACCGAACGAAGGGAGTGTGCGCCTTGCCGAGGCCGGAGGACAGACCCTTGCGGATCCTTGTCACAACCTTGACGCACAACGCTCTCACCTGCGGTGGAGCATGCTCAACTGTCGTACGCCGCCTGGACGTAGACGGTCCTGGGCGCCTGGTACTCCACCACCATCACCACGGTGCCCCGCTCGATGCGGTCCGTGCCGGTGGCCGCGTAGGCGAGAAAGTGCTCGGCACCGCCCCGCACGCGGACGATCACCTCGCCGACGAGCCCGGGCCCCACCGTTCCGGTGACCCGACCCATGAGCCCGACCATCGACGCATCGTCCATGGTCACAGGGTACGGGCCGAACGCCGTCACGCGGCCGGGGAATCCGTCGCGATCTCCCGCGCCGGCGGCCATGCCTCGTGCCAGCGCAGCTCCGCCTCCAGCTGCGCGGCCAGCGAGACCAGCAGCGGCTCGCTGTTCGCCGGACCGAGCAACTGCGCCCCGACGGGCAGCCCTTGGCCGACGAACCCGGCGGGGACATTGACACCGGGCCAGCCCAGCACGTTCCACGGCCAGGCGAAGGGACAGGCGGCGATCATGGCGCGGTCGGTGGCCAGTCCGCCCAGCTTCAGCATCGAGCCGATGCGCGGCGGGGGAGCGGCCGTGGTCGGCGCGAGGATCACGTCGTACGACGTGAAGAATCCGCCGATTCGACGGTGCAGGACCGCCTCGGCCCGCCGCGCCGCCCGCAGCGGTGCCCCGCCCAGCAGCCGGCCGAGGCGGGCGGCGTCCCGGGTGCGCCGGTCGAGCAGCGCGGGGAAGGGGGCCTCGCCGACCCGCTCGGCGAGCCCGACCGTGGCGCGCGGGATGAAGGTGAGCCCGATCTGCCCGTACGGGGGGTCGGCCTCCTCGACGGTGTGGCCCAACGCGGCGAGTTTCTCGGCGAGTTCGACGACCTTCGCCCGTACTTCGGGCTGGAGCCGTGCGGGCAGCGCGGTGAACGGCGGCTTCAGGGCGAGCGCGATGCGCAGCCTGCCGGGGTCGCGTCCGACGGCGCCCGAGGCGTCGACGGCGGGCGGCCGGTGCGGGTCGAGGTCGTGGTTGCCGCTCGCCGCGTCCAGCAGGAGGGCGGCGTCGGCGACCGTGCGGGCCAGGGTGCCGTTGACGGTGATGCCCTGGAAGGACTCGCCGCGCGGCCAGGTGGAGATGCGGCCGCGCTGCGGCTTGATGCCGACGAGATGGGTCCAGGAGGCCGGGATGCGCACCGATCCGGCGCCGTCCGAACCGAGCGCGGCCGGTACGAGGCCGGCGGCGACGGCGGCGGCCGAGCCGCCCGAGGAGCCGCCCGGGGTGTGCTCGGTGCTCCACGGATTGCGGGTGGCGCCGAAGGCGGGCCCCTCGGTGAAGGGCCACTGCCCGAACTCGCAGGTGTTGGTCTTGCCGACCACGACGGCTCCGGCCGCCCGCAACCGCCGTACGGCTTCCCCGTCTTCAGCCACCGCCGGGAACTCTCCCTGGCAGCCGAACGCAGTCGGCTCGCCCGCCACGTCCATGTCGTCCTTGACGGCGACGGGTACCCCGAGCAGCGGCCCGCGCGCTCCGGCGGCGAGTTGTCTGTCCGCCGCGTCCGCCTCGGCGAGCGCGGCCTCGGCCCGGACGACCCGGAAGGCGTTGAGGGACCCCTGGCTGGCGGCGATCCGCTCCAGGGCCTGCTCCAGGAGGGCCCGGGAGGTCACCTCCCCGGCGGCCAGCGCGCGGGCCGACTCCGCCAGGCCTGCGGCACGGTCGAGCGTCATGTGAACTCCTCCACCGTCGGAGCGCGTTGTCTACCGAACGGTAACCTGTGGAAGCGCTGTCCCGGAACGCTCGCGGCGGGGGCGGAAGTTCAGCGCACGGCACAGCCTTCCCACAGGGCTCACCAGGTCGTGCGCAAACCATTGACGCGATTCAGCCTCGCCCCTACCTTCTGATCGACTTTCCGAACCTCGTTCGGCATGTCGGACACCTGAGCCGCGTTGTTTGTTTGTCCGAGGGAGAGCCGCCCGTGACCACACGACCCCCCGCCCCGTCCCGTCGCACCCTGCTGCGTGCGATGGCGGCCCTGCCCGCCTCGGCCGTACTGATGGGCGGCCTGCCCGGCGCGGCCTTCGCCGCAGCCCCGCCGAGCGGCTCCGCGACCCGCTACACCATCGTGCCGTTCCTCAACAGCAACGACGGCACGGTCAACGTCTACCAGTCGGACGACGCCCTCGACTTCCGGCTGCTGCAGTCCTCGGCCTACACCCCGCCGAGCAACAGGATCCGCGACGCCAGCATCTTCAAGCACACCAACGGCTACTACTACATCACCTACACCACCCACACCTGGCAGGACGCCAGCACCACGATCGGCTTCGCCCGCAGCTCCGACCGGGTCAACTGGACCTTCCTGTACGACTACACGGTCCCGATCGCCAACCTGTCCCGGGCCTGGGCGCCGGAGTGGTTCGTCGACAGCGACGGCAGTGTGAACGTCATCGTGTCCTGCTCCGTCACCAGCGACGAGTGGATCTTCACGCCGTATCTGCTGAAGGCGACGAACTCCGGTCTCACCGCGTGGAGTTCACCGGTCGCTCTCTCCGGCATCGGCGCGAACCACATCGACACGTTCCTCGTGAAGATCGGCTCGACGTACCACGCGTTCACCAAGAACGAGACGACCAAGTACATCGAGTACGCGACGGCCTCCTCGCTGACCGGCCCCTACACGATCTCCAGGACCGGCGACTGGGCCGGCTGGGGCAGCTACCGCGAGGGCCCGGCGCTCGTCCAGCTCGACAACGGCGCCTGGCGGCTCTTCTTCGACGGCTACGGCGACGGCACCTACTACTACAGCGACAGCTACGACACGTTCGCGACCTGGTCCGCCCCGGCGGCCCTGCCCGTGGTCTCCGGTACGGCCCGTCACTTCACGGTGATCAAGGAGACGGTGACGGGCGGCCCGAGCCTGGCGAAGAACGTCACGCGCTCCTTCCGGTCGGCCAACTACACCACCCGCTACTGGCAGACGCAGTCCTCTCTGCTCAACCTCCCGGTGGTGACCAGCTCCAGCACCACCGCCGAGAAGACGGCGTCGACCTTCACCGTCGTGGCCGGCCTCGCGGACTCGGGCGGCTTCTCGTTCCGCGACTCCTCCGGCAACTACCTGCGCCACTGGGACTTCCGCGCCCGCTTCGACGCGAACGACGGCACGTCGACGTTCGCCAAGGACGCGACGTTCATCGCCCGCACGGGGAGCACGAGCGGCTCGATCCGCTTCGAGTCGTACAACTACCCCGGGTACTACCTGCGCCACTACAACTACCAGCTGCGGGTGGAGCGTTCGAACGGCACCGATCTCTTCCGGACGGACAGCTCCTTCCTGCCGGTGACCGCCTGGGCCTGAGCCGCGGAAGCTAGAGCGGCGCCGGGGAGGAAGCACCGGCGATCAGCAGACGGGGCGTGCCCGTGCCGTTCGCGGGCACGCTCCACAGGTCGCTGGCGCCGACCTTGCCCTCGGCGGGCAGCGCGTAGGCGACCGTCTCGTCGTCCAGCCAGGTGGCCTGGTCGTCGACGCTGTGGCGTTCGGCCAGGGGAGTCTCCTTCAGGGTGCGCAGATCGAGGACGTATTCGCGCCAGAGATCCGTCCGCGACAGCACCCGCTTCTTGAAGGCGACCCGGGTCCCGTCGGGGGACAGGGACGGGCACTCCACGTTCTCGATCAGGGTGGTCACCGTCTGCCGGGAGAGCGAACCGCGGACCAGGTACGTCTTGTTGTCCGTGTTCAGGGTGGCGTAGAAGGTGTCGTCGTCGGCGGCGAAGGTGACACCCCAGTAGTTGACGTCCGCCGCCTTGTAGGACCTGCCGTCCAGATCGATGGCGAACGTCTCCAGGCTGGGGGTCAGCTTCATGGTGCGGGTGTCCAGGACCGAGGTCCTGGTGGAGAAGAACGCGGACGCGTAGGACTCGCCCGAGACGAAGACGGTCCAGGCGACGAAGCGGCCGCTGGGGGAGACCCGGGCCCGGCTGGGGGTGCCCGCGAGCGAGTAGGTGTGCCGGGTGCGCAGGTCGGAGTCCAGGAGCAGGGCCCGGTTGTTCTGCTTGAGGACGCCGGTGTCGGACTGGAGGCACACGCCCGTGCCGGCGGCCGCGTAGAAGCGCGCGCACTTCAGGTCCGAGGCGGTCCGCCCGCTCCCCGGCTCGGTGGACGGGACCGAGGCGACCGCGGTGCGGTGCGGGCCGGCGGCGGCGTTGACGAACATCAGCCGGTCCTTCTGGCCGAGCGTCACCTTGCCCCCGCTGACGGCGGGGCCGCCCGCCTGCGGCCGGTTCGCCCGGTCCGCTCGGTCGGCGGCGCGCAGGACCATGCCGGTGCCCAGCCCCGCGAGCAGCAGCACCGCCGTGACGAGGACGATCAGTCGGCGGCGCAGCGGTGTCATCTGGTTCCTCTTCGGTTCAGTCGTCATCGGGTCCCGCCTCGCCGTGGTCGTCATCCGGTGCCGTCCTTCGGCCTCAGCACCATGCCCGCGACGACCGCGCAGCACAGCAGCCCGACCGCGGAACCCGCCAGCGCCGGGCCGTAGCCCCACACCGTCCAGGCGGCGCCGAACCCCAGCGAGCAGCAGAACCGGGCCAGCGCCTGACTCGTGCCGACGATGGCGAGACCGCTGGCGCGCAGATGCTCGGGCACCGTGGCGGACAGGGCGGCGGGCAGCACCCCGTCGGTGGCGGCGTAGAACACGCCGTGCAGGGCGAGGACGAGGAAGGGCAGGGCGGGTGTGGCCGGGGCCCACAGCAGCAGCGCGTAGGCGGTGAGCAGGGCCATGTGCCCGGCGAGGAACACGGTGTGCCGTCCGATCCGGTCGGCCAGCGCGCCGAAGGGCACGGCCAGCAGCAGGAAGACGACGGCGGTGCCCAGCGGCAGCAGCGGGAACCACTCCTCGGCGAGGCCCGCGCGCCGTTGCAGGAGCAGGTAGACGAACGCGTCGCTGACGGTGGTCAGTCCGAGCAGCGCGGCACAGCCGGCGAGGGCCCGCAGCCGAGGCAGCCGGAGCAGGGCGAGCGCCTCACGGACGCGGACGGGCGGCCTGCCCTGCGGCGCGCCCGCCGCATCGGTCGGAGCATCGTGGAGTGTGCCTGCCCCGTCGGGCACCGTGTCCTGCCGTCTGCCCGGCACGAACAGCACCAGGACGACCACGCCGAGCACGGCCACGCACGCGCTCACCCCGAACACGGCGTCGTAGCCGTCGGCCGCCGCGTTGAGGATGAGGAACGCCGCCAGCGGGCCGAGCATCGCGCCGGTGGTGTCCATCGCCCGGTGGATGCCGAAGGCCCGGCCCTGGCGGTCGGACGGGGTGGACAGGGAGATCATCGCGTCGCGCGGGGCGGTGCGCAGGCCCTTGCCGGTGCGGTCCAGGGCGAGGACCGTGCCGAGCGCGCCGATGCTGCTCGTGAGCAGCAGCAGCGGTTTGCACAGCGCGGACAGGCCGTATCCGAGCCCGGCGATCAGCTTGTGGTTGCGGGCGCGGTCGGCGAGGTGACCGCCGGTGAGCTGGACCAGCGCGCTGACGCCGTTGTAGACACCGTCGAGGGCGCCGAATCCCAGGGGACTGAAACCGAGCGTGGTCACCAGGTAGAGCGGCAGGACGGCGGTGACCATCTCCGAGGAGATGTCGGTGATCAGGCTGACCGTGCCCAGCACGAGCACGACCGGGGCGACCTTGGGCCGCAGGCCGCGTCTTCGGCCCCGCTCGGTGTCCGCCCCGGCGGGTGCGGAGCGGTCGGTGAGATACATGTCCAGGACTCCAGGTGCGCTGCGTTCAGTTCTGCCGGCTGCTCTCGTCCCGCAGCCAGGTGCCGAAGTCCTGGGCCCTGACGGCCTTCTGGGCCTTGCGCCGGGCGACGACCGCCGCGGCGACGAAGACCACGACGGCAGGGAGGAGCTTCGGCTCCGCGCGGAGCAGGGCGATGAGATCCGCCTTGCTCGTGCGGGCGGTGGCCTCCTCCGGTCCCCGGTGCTGCTCGACCTGGGTGGTGGAGACCGCGGCCCGGATCCGCCGATTGATCAGATCCGGCCAGGTACGCGGCGGGTGGACGACGACCTCGGCCGCGCCGACCACGAGCCGCTCCGCGGGGGCGAACGCCAGGGACGCGGCCAGGTCGTCGGCCATCAGCGGCGGCAGCGCGGCGATCCGGGCATGTCCGGCCTTGGAGACCGCGATGACGCCCCGGCCGAACAACCCCTCGCGCACGACCGGCAGTCGCTGCCACACCCGGTAGTAGGCACGCACCCGCCAGGCACAGCCGTCCAGGGGAATCCGCCGTGCGGGCGCGGTGGCGAGGATGCCCGAGACGCCGTCGTCCAGGGGTTCCGTCAGCGCCCGTACGTCGGCTCCCGTGATCACGACGTCGGCGTCCACGTAGACGCGGGGGAAGCCGCGCGCGTGATCGTCACCGGCCCGCAGGGCGGCGTGCTTGGACGGGGTGGGGATCTCGACCACCCGCACACGGGGGCCGCGGGCGGCGGCGATCCGCGCCGTGTCGTCCGTGCAGCCATTGCATACGACCACGATGTCGTTTTCGTCCTCGCGGGATTCGGAATCGGCCAGAAGTGAATCCAGTAGCCGGGCGATGACTTGCGCTTCGTTGTGGGCCGGGATCACGATGCTCGTCACCTGGGCAGTATGCAGTCGATGTCACTAATGCGAAGTGTGTTTCGTCCAACTGTTCCCGTGGCTGTGTCCGGTGGTCTAGATTGAGGGCCGCCGAGACGGTTTGGGTGGGGAATGCGAGGCCGCGAGGCACAGGCCAACATGTAGGGGACATGCGGCGGTTGGGGAACCGCTGAGGCTTCTTTCTTTCATCTGCCGGTGTGCCGGGGGCACATCGGCGTTCGGTCAGCAGTAACCGCGCACGTGGTGGGGGGCGCATGACCATTGAGGTCACGCATGAGCAACTGGATGTGGAACGCAGGACTCCACAAGGCCGCCGAAGACCTTGGGAAAAGAAGTACCGGATAGTTCTGCTGGTCGCCGACGGCCTCGCGGCCGTCGTCGCGGCCCTGGTGATCCACGCGGTGTACGGCCGCTGGGCGGTGGCCCTGGTGCTGCCCCCGGTATGGCTCGCGGCCATGGCGGCCCACCGGTCCTACGACCGCAGGGCCCTGGGACTGGGGACCGAGGAGTACCGCCGCGTGCTCCGGGGCGCAGTCGCACTGCCGGCGCTGGCCGCCGTCGCGCACTGGACGTTCACGCGCGACCCGGGCCTCTTCCATGACATGACCATGGCCGCAGTGCCGGCCGCCGCCCTCGCCCTGCTGGTCCGGTACACGCTGCGCCGCCGGCTGCACCGGCGATGGGCCCGGGAGCGGGGCGGGAGCGCGACGCTCCTCGTCGGTCCGTCGCGCGGCATCGTGGAACTGGTCGCCGTGCTGCGGCGCGGCGGGGTCCAGGAACTCCAGGCCGCCGGCGTGTGTCTGAGCGACCCGCAGAACGCGGCGGAGATCCGCAGACTGGGGCTCCCGGTCCTCGGCGGCGTCGACACCATGGACGACGTCATCCGGGCCCTGGGCATCGGCACCGTCGTGGTGCTGCCCGCGCCCGAGTACGACGCCTCCGTCCTGCGCCGCATCTCCTGGACGGCCGCCGTGCAGGGCGTCGACTTCCTGCTGGCCCCCGTACTGGCCGACGTCTCCGCCGCCCGGCTGACCGTACGGCCCACCAACGGGGTGCCCCTGATGCGGATCCAGGCGCCGAAACTCTCCCGCGTCTCCCGGCTGCCCAAGGAACTCCTGGACCGCGCGCTCGCGGCGCTGCTCCTGCTCCTCCTCGCCCTGCCCATGCTGGCGATCGCCCTGATCGTCCGGCTGGACAGCTCCGGCCCCGCACTCTTCCGACAACAGCGGGTGGGCCGGTTCGGCGACCACTTCACCATGTTCAAGTTCCGCACGATGCGGCCCGACTCGGAGGCCCTGCGGGCCGAGTTGGAACACCTCAACCAGAACAGCGACGGCCTGCTGTTCAAGGTGAAGGAGGACCCGCGGATCACCCGGGTCGGTTCCTTCCTGCGCCGCACCTCGCTCGACGAACTGCCGCAGCTGCTCAATGTGATCGGCGGCCACATGTCGCTGGTCGGCCCCCGCCCGTCCCTGCCCGAGGAGGTGGAGGAGTACCCGTCGGAGGTCAAGCGGCGGCTGCTCGTGAAACCCGGCCTCACCGGGCTGTGGCAGGTCAGCGGCCGCTCCGACCTGCCCTGGGACGAGGCGGTCCGGCTCGATCTCGGATACGTGGACAACTGGTCGATGGGCCTGGACCTGTCGATCCTGGCGCGCACCGGCTCCGCGGTGGTGCGCGGAACGGGGGCCTACTGATGGACCGGAAGAAGAGGAACCAAGTGACCGAGACCGCGGAGCCGTTGGGAGTCGCAGTCGTCGGGGCCGGCTACTGGGGTCCCAACCTTGTCCGTAACTTCCAGGCCAGCGAACGCTTCAGGCTGCGCTGGCTGTGCGACCTCGACGTGGAGCGGGCCCAGCGGGTCCTCGGCGGCTACTCGACGGTGCAGCCCACCGCGGACTACGCGGCCGTCCTTGCCGACCCCTCCGTCGACGCCATCGCCGTGGCCACACCCGCCGGCACCCACCTCGACATCGCCCTGGCCGCCCTGCGCGCCGGAAAGCACGTCCTCGTGGAGAAGCCCCTCGCGGCGACCTACGCCGACGGGCTGCGCCTGGTGACCGAGGCGGAGGAGCGCGGGCTCACCCTGATGTGCGACCACACCTACTGCTACACACCCGCGGTGGGCCGCATCCGGGAACTGGTCCGCTCCGGCGAACTCGGCGAGATCCACTTCGTCGACTCGGTCCGGATCAACCTGGGCCTCGTGCAGAAGGACATCGACGTCCTGTGGGACCTGGCCCCGCACGACCTGTCGATCCTGGACTTCATCCTCCCCGACACCGTCGTGCCGGTCGCCGTCGCCGCCCACGGGGCCGACCCGATCGGCGCCGGACAGGCCTGCGTGGCCTATCTGACGCTCACGCTCAGCACGGGTGCCATCGCCCACGTGCACGTCAACTGGCTGTCGCCGACCAAGGTGCGGACCACCATGGTGGGCGGCTCCAAGCGCACCCTCGTGTGGGACGACCTCAACCCGGCCCAGCGCGTGGCGATCTTCGACCGGGGCGTGGACCTGGCCTCGCCCCAGGAGATCGGCGTGGACGAACGCCGGGACATGCTCATCTCGTACCGCTCCGGCGACATGGTCGCCCCCGCCATCGGCGAGAAGGAGGCGCTGCGCAGCATGGTCGACGAGTTCGGCGACGCGATCCGGCAGCGCCGGGCGCCGCTGACCGACGGCCGGGCCGGCCTCAGGGTGCTGGACATCCTCGAAGCGGCCTCCCGCAGCCTGGAGTTCCGCGGTGCGGTCGTCGGCCTGCGTACCGGCCACTGACCGTTCGCACGCATGGAGACATTCCTTGAGAAGTCCGGTGAGAGGGAAGTGCAGTTGAGCAGCGTACGAGGCAAGAAGATCCTGGTCACCGGGGGAGCGGGCACCATCGGCTCCAACCTCGTCGACCTCCTGGCCGAAGGCGGCGCCCGCGAGATCGTGGTGCTGGACAACTTCGTGCGCGGACGGCGGGCCAACCTCGCCCAGGCCCTTCCCAGCGGTGTCGTGGAGGTCGTCGAGGGCGACATCCGGGACATCGACACCGTGAAGAAGGTCACCGAGGGCGCCGACCTGGTGTTCCACCTCGCCGCGATCCGCATCACCCAGTGCGCGGAGGAGCCCCGGCTCGCCAACGAGGTGCTGGTCGACGGCACGTTCAACGTCCTGGAGGCGGCGGCCGCGGCCGGCGTCACCAAGGTCGTCGCCTCGTCGTCGGCGTCCGTCTACGGCATGGCCGAGACCTTCCCGACGACCGAGCGCCACCACGCGTACAACAACGACACGTTCTACGGCGCGGCCAAGGCCTTCAACGAGGGCATGCTGCGCAGCTTCCACGCCATGTACGGCCTGGACTACGTGGCGCTGCGCTACTTCAACGTCTACGGCCCGCGGATGGACATCCACGGCCTCTACACCGAGGTGCTCATCCGCTGGATGGAGCGCATCGAGTCGGGCGAGCCACCGCTGATCCTCGGCGACGGCACCCAGACCATGGACTTCGTCGACGTCCGCGACATCGCCAGAGCCAATGTGCTCGCCGCCGAGTCGGATCTCACCGACGAGGTGTTCAACGTCGCGTCCGGTACGGAGACCTCGCTGCGCGAACTCGCCGACGGGCTGCTGGAGGCGATGGGAGCGTCCGGTCTGGAGCCGGTGCACGGGCCCGCCCGCGCCGTCAACGGGGTGAGCCGGCGCCTCGCGGACACCTCGCGGGCCGCCGAGCGGCTCGGGTTCACGGCGCAGATCGATCTGCGGACGGGACTCAAGGACCTGGTGGCGTGGTGGCGCGCGGAGCGGGAGGCGGCCAAGTGAGCACCGACCGCATCCCCGTGATGATCCCCTGGCTCGGCGAGGAGGAGGCCAAGGCGGCCTCCGACGCGGTGCTGTCCGGATGGGTCGCCCAGGGCCCCCGGGTCGCCGCGTTCGAGCGGGCCTTCGCGGAGCGGGTGGGCGCCGAGCACGCCGTCGCGGTCAGCTCGTGCACCACCGCCCTGCACCTGGCGCTCGTCGCCCTCGGCCTCGGCCCGGGCGACGAGGTCGTGGTGCCCTCGCTGTCGTTCATCGCCACCGCCAACGCCGTACGGTACGTCGGCGCCGAGCCGGTGTTCGCGGACGTCGACCTGGCCACCGGCAACCTCACCCCGGCCACCGTCGACGCGGTCCGCACCCCTCGTACCAAGGCCGTCCTCGCCGTCCACCAGGGCGGCGTACCCGCCGACGTGCACAGCCTGCGCGCCGCCTGCGCCGACTGGGACCTGCCCCTCGTGGAGGACGCGGCCTGCGCCATCGGCTCCACCGTCGGCGGCAAGCCCGTCGGACACGGCGCGCTGATCGCCGCGTGGTCCTTCCACCCCCGCAAGCTCGTCACCACCGGTGAGGGCGGCATGGTCACCACCGACGACGCCGAGTGGGCGGCACGGCTGCGCCGGCTGCGCGAGCACGGCATGAACGCCTCCGCGGCGGACCGCCATGCGAGCAACAAACCCGTCCTGGAGAGCTACCTCGAGGTCGGCTACAACTACCGGATGACGGACGTCCAGGCCGCGATCGGTCTGGTCCAGCTCGGCAAGCTCGACGCGATGATCGCGCGCCGCCGCGAACTGGCGGCCCGCTACGACGAGTTGCTGCGGGACGTCACCGGCCTCACCCCGGTGCGCGACCCCGCGCACGGGCAGAGCAACTTCCAGTCCTACTGGGTGCTGCTGGACGGGGAGTTCCCCGTCGGCCGGGACGACCTGCTCGCCGCGCTCGCCGCGGCCGGTGTCTCCGCCCGGCGCGGGATCATGGCCTCGCACCTCGAACCCGCCTACGCGGGCCACCCCGGCGCACCGCTGCCGGTCACCGAGCGGATCACCCGGGACTCGCTGATCCTGCCGCTGTTCCACACGATGACCGAGGCCCAGCAGGACCGCGTCGTGGCGGCCCTGCGGGAGCAGGCCCGTAGATGAACGAACTGGTGATCATCGGCGCGGGCGGCTTCGCCCGGGAGACCGCACAGGCCGTACACGACGCGGGCGAACTCAAGCTGCTCGGACACCTCGACGACAATCCCGCCCTGCACGGCACGGAGGTCGACGGTGTCCCCGTCCTCGGCGACTGCGACCTGGTCCACGGTCTGCCCGGGGCCCGCGTGGTGATCTGTGTGGGCAACCCCCGGGACTACGCGGCCCGCGCCCGGCTGGTGCGCCGGCTCGGCCTGCCCGCGGACCGCTACGCCACCGTGGTCCATCCCACGGCGGTGGTGTCGGCGACCTCCGAGGTCGGCCCCGGCTCGGTCCTGCTCGCGCACTGCGTCCTGACCGCCGCCGTCAGGGTGGGCGCGCAGGTAGCGGTGATGCCGCACGTGGTCCTCACCCATGACGACGTGGTCGACGACCACGTCACGCTCACCTCCGGCGTCCGCCTGGGCGGGGGCGTCCGGCTGGAGCGCGGCGCCTATGTGGGTTCCGGGGCGCTGGTCAGGGAGGGCACGACGGTCGGTGCCTGGTCCCAGATCGGGATGGGGAGCAACGTGCTCGGCGACGTTCCGCCGGGCGAGGTCTGGGTGGGGAGCCCGGCCCGACGACTGCGCGCGGCCGGGGCGCCCGCGCTCGACGAACTGCGACGCGGGCAGGGCTCGCGCCACGAACAGTGGGGGGACCACTGACATGAACCAGATTCCGCTGGTCGACCTCAAGGCGGCCCACGAGGACGTCGCCGACGAGGTACGGGCCGGATTCGAACGGGTCCTGGCCAACACCGCGTTCATCGGCGGCGACGAGGTCCGCGGCTTCGAGCGCGAGTACGCCGACTTCGGCTCGGTCGCGCACTGCGTGGGTGTCGCCAACGGCACCGACGCCCTCGAACTCGCCCTGCGCGTCAGCGGGGTAGGGCCCGGCGACGAGGTCGTCGTCCCCGCCAACACCTTCATCGCCACCGCCGGTGCGGTGGCCAGAACAGGCGCGACGCCGGTCCTCGCGGACTGCCTGCCCGACACCTATCTGCTCGACCCCCAGGCGGCACTGGACGCGGTCGGCCCGGCCACCCGTGCGGTGGTACCCGTGCACCTCTACGGTCAGATGGCCGACGTGACGGCCCTGTCCGACCGACTCCCCGGCCATGTACGGATCGTGGAGGACGCCGCCCAGTGCCAGGGTGCCACCCGCGACGGCCGGTCACCGGGCAGCGGCCTGATCGCGGCGACCAGCTTCTACCCGGGCAAGAACCTCGGCGCCTACGGCGACGCGGGCGCGGTGCTGACCGACGACGGCGAACAGGCCGACCTGGTGCGGGCGATCGCGAACCACGGCGGCGTCGCCAAGTACCGCCACGACGTCCCGGGGTTCAACAGCCGGCTGGACGGGCTCCAGGCCGTCGTCCTGCGGGCGAAGCTCGCCCGGCTGGCGGACGGCAACGCCGCCCGACGGGCGGCCGCGGCCCGCTACGACACGCTCCTCGCCGACCTGGCGGCCGCCGGCCGGGTCGTGCTCCCGACGACGGACACGGGCAACGTCCACGTCTGGCACCTGTACGTCGTCCAGGTCGCCGGCGCCGACCGCGACGACATCGTCGGCAAGCTCAACGCCGAGGGCATCGGTGCCGGAGTGCACTATCCCGCCCCGGTCCACCTCACACCGGCGTACCGCCATCTCGGCCACGCCCGGGGCGACTTCCCGCACGCCGAACAGACGGCGGACCGGATCCTGTCGCTTCCGCTCCACCCGCACCTCACCGCCGACCAGCAGCAACGCGTCGTGGACACCCTCGCCCACGCCCTGCGCGGCTGACCGGCCCCTCAACACGCTCCACCCCCACGTCACGGGGCGCTCCTGCACAGCACCGCTGAGAGGTACACATGAACAGATGGGGCAGACGGCTCCGGGGCGGGCGCCTCGCCGTCGCAGCAGCATTGATATGGGCGGTGCTCCCGCAGGCCGTATCCGCCCAGGCGGCGGTGTCCGATCCCTGCGGTACGGGGTCGAACGCTGTCGTGTGCGAGAACTCCAAGGCGGGCAGCCCGATGTCCGACTGGTACTCGCCCAACTCCTACGGTGACATCAAGGGGTTCACCACCAAGGAGAGCGTCCAGGCGGGTGACACCGTCCAGTTCAAGATCCAGTCGCCGGTCACCTACCGCGTGGAGATCTACCGACTGGGCTGGTACGGCGGTGACGGGGCGCGCCTGATGTCGACCACGGCGCAGGCGGCCGTCACCTACCCGGCCAACTACACCAACAAGCCCGCCAGTTGCACCACCAAGGCGAGCACCGGCCTGGTCGACTGCGGCAACTGGCCCGTGACCGTGAACTGGACCGTGCCCAGCGACGCCGTGTCCGGCCTGTACATCGCGAACCTGGCACAGACCGACGGCGACGGCCTGATGCCGTACCCGTTCGTCGTCCGCAAGGACTCCAGCACCTCCGACATCGTCGTGCAGACCAGCGACCAGACCTGGCAGGCGTACAACGACTACGGCGGCCAGGACCTCTACGGAGGCGCCGGACCGGCACCGGACGGCCGTGCCTACGAGGTCAGTTACAACCGGCCGCTGGACATCGGCGGTGACAACGGCATCTACGGCTCCGAGTTCATGATGCTGGCGTGGCTGGAACGCAACGGCTACGACGTCAGCTATCTCTCCGGCGTGGACGTGTCGACCCGTGGTGACACCCTGCTGAAGAACCACGACGTGTATCTGTCCTCGGGCCACGACGAGTACTGGACACAGAGCCAGTACAACAACGTCCTGGCGGCCCGGAAGGCCGGTGTGCGGCAGGGCTACTTCAGCGGCAACGAGGTCTTCTGGAAGACGCGACTCGCCCCGAGCATCGACGGCACCAGCACCTCGAACCGCACCCTGACCTGCTACAAGATGACGAAGATGGTCCAGGGCAACGGCATCGCCGACCCCAGCGGTCAGTGGACCGGCACCTGGATGGACCCGACCAGCACCCAGTACGGCATGGACTACCAGCCGCCGAACATCCTCACCGGCTCCATGTTCACCGTGAACGGCTACCGCGCCGACGCGATCACGGTCCCCGGCTCGTACGGCAAGAACCGGCTGTGGCGCAACACCTCCATCGCGAACCTCACCTCCAGCCAGACCGCCACGTTCCCGGCGGGCACCCTCGGCTACGAGTGGGACAGCGACATCGTCAACAGCACCAGGCCCGCCGGCGCGATCCATCTGTCGTCCACGACGGTGGACATCGACGACGGCAAGTACCGCCTCGACTGGGGCAACATGTACGGCAACGGGACGGCGACGCACAATCTCGTCGAGTTCCGCGACCAGGACTCCGGGGCCCTGGTGTTCGGGGCGGGCACCGTGCAGTGGTCGTGGGGCCTGACCAACCTGCCGGCGTACGACCCCGACGACGTCGTGGTCACCGAGGACGTCCGCATGCAGCAGGCGACCGTGAACGTCCTCGCCGACATGGGCGTCCAGCCGAAGAGCCTGCAGAGCAACCTCACCGCCACCACCGCCTCCACCGACACCACCGGCCCGGCCATCACGGTCACCGCCCCGGCCTCCGGGGCCACCGTCCCGGCGCTGAAGCCGGTCACCGTCAAGGGCACCGCCACCGACTCCGGCGGGGGCGTGGTGGCCCGTGTCGAGGTGTCCACGGACGGCGGAACCACCTGGAACGCCGCCACCGGCCTCGCGTCCTGGACCTACAGCTGGACGCCGACGACACCGGGCAGCGCGTCCGTCAAGGTCCGCGCGGTGGACGACAGCGTCAACATCGGCGCCGTCACCACCATCCCGCTGACCGTCGGCCCCCAGGCCTGCCCCTGCACCATCTGGCCGGCCACGGCCGTCCCCGGCACCCTCAACGCGGGTGACGCCGGTCCGCTCGAACTCGGCGTCAAGATCCGTACCACGGTGGCCGGTTCGATCACCGGTGTCCGCTTCTACAAGTCGCCCGCCAACACCGGCACCCACACCGGCAGCCTGTGGAGCGCCTCCGGCACCCGCCTGGCCACCGGCACCTTCACCAACGAGACGGCCTCCGGCTGGCAGCAGCTGAACTTCTCCACCCCGGTGACCGTCAAGGCCAACACCACCTACGTCGCCTCGTACTTCGCCCCCAACGGCGGCTACTCCTACGACGGCGGCTACTTCTCGAACAACTCCGCGGGGCTCGCCCCGCTCACGGCCCTGAAGTCCGGCACCGACGGCGGTAACGGCGTCTACCGCTACAGCTCCACCAGCGCCTTCCCGTCCTCGGCGTCCTCGGGCAGCAACTACTGGGTGGACGTGGTGCTGGACACCGCGACGGCCAGTACGACCCCGCCCGCCGTCACCTCGACGTCCCCGACCTCGGGAGCCACCGGCGCGTCGATCACCACACCGGTGTCGGCCGTCTTCGACCACGCCATCGACGGCGACACGCTCACGTTCACGGTGAAGGACCCGAACGGCAACACCGTGCCGGGCGCCAAGACGCTGCCCGCGTCGAACAAGGCGACCTTCACCCCGTCGACGGAGCTGGAGCTGCACACCACGTACACCGCCTCCGTCCAGGCGGAGGACCTGTGGGGCAACGCCATGGGGGCCCCGGTGACATGGACGTTCACCACCAGCTCCTCCCCGCCCGCGGTCACCTGCCCCTGCACGCTGTGGAACTCCGCCACGGTGCCGGCCAGGACCGCCGTCACCGACGACCCCAACTCCCTCGAACTGGGCACCCGTTTCCAGTCCTCGGCGAGCGGCTGGGTCACCGGCGTCACCTTCTACAAGGGCGCGACCAACACCGGCACCCACACGGGCAGCCTCTGGTCCACCGACGGCACGCTCCTCGCCTCCGGGACCTTCACCAGCGAGTCCGCCTCCGGCTGGCAGACGATGACCTTCGCCACCCCGGTGGCGATCAGCGCGGACACCGCGTACGTCGTCTCCTACCACGCACCGAACGGCAACTACGCGGTGGACGGCGGCTACTTCGCGTCGGCCCACAAGTCGTATCCGCTGACCGCCACCGCCGACATCAGCACGGCCCACAACGGGCTCTACCGGTACGGCAGTGACGTGGCCTTCCCCAACGGTTCCTACGGATCCGCGAACTACTGGGTCGGGCCGCTCTTCACCGCCGAGAACCCGTCCGCGTCACTGACGTCGGGCACCACGTCGGAGGAGACCGCCTCCTCGCTGGCGCGCACGGCCGACGCGGCGCACCCGCTCGTCACGACGCTGCCCAGCTCGACGAAGGTCGGGTCGGTGAAGGCGACGGTGACCATCCTGCCGGGCGCCAAGGCCGCGGTCGCCCGCAAGCTCCACGTCAAGGCCGTCCTCGACTACGACCGGGCCACCCACAAGGTGTCCGTCCATCTGTCCACCCCGCTGCCGGACGGCACGCGGTTCACGATCACCGTCACCGCCAAGGACAAGAAGCACCACACGGTGAAGTCCCGTGACTGGACCCTGACCAGCAAGACCGTCCGCAAGAAGCACTAGTGCGCACCGGTGCCGGTCTCCACGGAGGCCGGCACCGGGGATTGGCCACATCACCGATGTCCACCGTCAGTGTCGTGATCCCCTGCTACAAGTACGGCGACTTCCTCGCCGACTGCGTCAGCAGCGTCCTGGACGAGCAGGACGGCGTCGACGTCCGGGTCCTCATCATCGACGACGCCTCACCCGACGACTCGGCGGAGACCGCGCGCAAGCTGGCGGCCTCCGACCCGCGGATCGAGGTCCTCGTACACGAGACCAACAAGGGCCACATCGCCACCTACAACGAGGGCCTCCTCGAGTGGGCCGACGGTGACTACGTCGCACTCCTCTCCGCCGACGACCGCCTGGTCCCCGGCGCCCTGGTACGCGCCGCCGGACTCCTCGACGCCCATCCGGAGGCGGGGTTCGCCTACGGCCGTCCCCTGCGCTTCCAGCACGGCGGCCCGCTGCCCAAGGCCCGCACCGGCGGCACCGGTTCGGTCGTCTACCCCGGGCACTGGTGGCTGGAGCGCCGCTTCCGCGAAGGCACCGGCTGCATCACCTCGCCCGAGGTCGTCGTCCGCACCAGCCTCCAGCGCGAGGTGGGCGGCTACGACCCCGCGCTCCCGCACGCCGGCGACATCGAGATGTGGATGCGGCTCGCGGCCCGCGCCGACGTCGGCTACGTACGCGGCGCCGACCAGGCCTACTACCGCGTCCACGGCAACAACATGTCCACCACCGACTTCGGCGGTCAGCTCGACGACCTGCGCCAGCGACTGGTGGCCTACGACTCCGTGCTCGACAAGTGCTTCGACCTGCTGCCGCAGGCCGACCGGCTGGCCGGCGCCGTGCACACCCGCCTCGCCCGCTTCGCCCTGCGCCGGGCCTACCGTGCCTACGACCGGGGCCGCACCGACGTCGTCCCGGTCGACGAACTCGTGGACTTCGCGCGGGAGTGCCTGCCGGGCTACGCGCGGCTGCCCGAGTACCGCGCGCTGCGCCTCAGACAGCGGATCGGGGCGAAGACGATGCCGTATCTGCAACCGCTGGTGTGGTCGGCCGTGGCCGAGCGGGGGCGGGAGTGGCTGTGGTGGGAGTCCTGGAAGCGCCGCGGCATCTGATGACCACGCCCGACCCGAGGGCCGCGACCGGCCGCCCCGGCCCACCGCGCGGCAACTCAGCCCGCCACCGGAACCCCGCCCACCTGGGGCAGCGGTTCCGGGGAAGCCTCCTGCCTGCTCCTGCGACGCAGCGCGTACCGGTCGAACCACAGCGCGCCGAGGACCGCGGCGAGCCCGCCCAGCAGCGCCGTACCGGCCAGCGCACGGCTCTTGGTGCCCTGGACCTGCGCGGCGCTCGGGGCGACCAGGACCGACGCGTTGATCCGCGCCTCCGGCGCGATCCCCTGCGCCTCCTGGATGTCCGCCACATGCCCGGCGTAGACGCCGATGATCCGGCGGACCGCGCTGTCGGCCGCGGCGGGATCGCCCCCGCGCGCCTGCACCTGGACCGAGGGGATCAGATAGCGGGGCGTCGCGCTGGTGCCGCTGTTGCGCGGGATCAGCTGATAGGTGCCGTGCACGCCGGCGGAGGCCAACTCCTTGCGCCCGCCGGGCGATTCGAGCTGCTGGATGACGCCGTACGAGAGCGTGGCCAGCGGCGGTTGCAGATTCGTCAGCTGGTTCGGCTGGTTGCCCGTCGCCGGCGGCTTGAGGACGACCACCGCCGAACTCAGGTACTCCGGGGTCGGGCGGAGCACCGGATAGGCTCCGGCGGCCGTCAGCAGGAGCCCGAGCAACAGCACGTACCAGCGGCGGAGCAGCGCTTCGGCGACGTCACGGGGCGACACAGGGTTTCCTTCCGTCGGCCTCGATCCTCGCAGGCGTTGGGGCGAGCCGCTACCGAATCACACCGGGGAGAGTTCTCATGAGCCTGGGCGACATCTGGGCGATCATGTGCAGGCGCTGGTACTTCATGGTGCCCCTCACCCTGCTCAGCCTGTTCGCGGGCGGCTATCTGTACCGGACCGTTCCGGTCTCCTACCAGTCGCAGAGCTCCGTCACCCTGCTGGACTCCACGGCGGTCGCCGAGTTGGCGCCGACCTTCGGCAATCCCATTTCGAACGCAGGCGGTTCACTGGTCGTGACGGCCGACGTGCTGATCAGGACGCTCCAGTCGAGCGACTCGGCCAAGGAACTGCACTCCCGGGGCGTCACGGACCGGTACACGGTCGGATTCGCGCCGGCCGCCGACAGCCCGCTGCTCACCCTGAGTGTCACCGGAACCGACCGGGAGAAGGTGCTCCAGGAGACCACCACCCTCACCAAGTTCACCGGGGAGCAGCTGAAGGCCCTGCAGGCCGCGTCCAAGGTGCCCACCGGGTACCTCGTGCAGGCCGCGCCGGTCGTGCTGCCGCAGACCCCGGTCTCGCAGCCGAAAGCCCGGTACCAGAACATCGCGTCGGTCGTCATCGTCGGCGTCGTCAGCGCGTTCCTGCTGGCCATCCTGGCCGAAGGCGTCGCGGTGGTCCGCCGCCGGGGACGGGCCCGGGAGGGATACGTCCCCCGGCGCCATCGCGCCAAGCCCCCGGAGCGGGCGCCCAAGGGCCTGCTGACACGGAGGCTGGACGCCACGACGATCCTCACCGGCTATCTGGCGCTCGCCTTCTTCGTCCCGTCGAACCTCACCCTGCCCGCGCTCGGCGGCGTCGGCACCCCGGCCAACGTCTTCGCCCTGCTGGGACTCCTCTGGTATCTCGCGACATGGCTCGGCGGCCGTATCCGTCCGGCCGAGGGCACCAGACTGCCGCGCGTGGCGATGTGCCTGCTCGCCGTGGCGGTGCTGCTGTCCTACATCGCCGACGCGACCCGCAGCAGCACGCACGAGGAGGTCCTCGGGGCCGACCGCGGACTCATCGGACTCGGGGTCTGGGTGGCGCTGGTGGTGCTGGCGTCGGCCGGCATCCAGGACCGCGGCCGGCTGGAGACCCTGATGCGCCGGCTCGTCGTCCTGGGCACGGTGGTCGCCCTCATCGGCTACTACGACTTCTTCGCCGCGACCAACATCGCCGACTCCATCCACATCCCCGGCCTCCAGTCGAGCACCGCGGGGATCAGCGCCATGGACCGCGGCTCCTTCACCCGGCCGCGCTCGACCACAGCCCATCCGCTGGAGTTCGGCGGGATGCTGGCCATCCTCGTTCCCTTCGCCGTCCACCAGGCGTTCGACCCGGTCCGCCGGCACGCCGGCGCGCTGCGCCGCTGGGCCCCGGTGGCGATCATGGCGGGCGCGCTGCCGCTGACGGTGTCCAGGACGTCCATCATCGGCGCGCTCATCGTGATCCTGGTGATGGTGCCCCGCTGGAAGCCGCAGCGGCGCTGGGCCGCCATCGCCATCATCGTGGGGTCGGTGGCGGGCTTCAAGGTGATCATTCCGGGGCTGATCGGCACCATCACCAACCTGTTCGCGAGCTTCCTGTCCGGCTCCGACAGCAGCACCCAGGCACGCACCGTGAAGTACAGCGCGATCGTCCCCTACCTCGACGAACACCCCTGGTTCGGCCGGGGATTCGGGACTTTCACGCCCGACCTGTACTTCTTCACGGACAACCAGTACATGCTGACCCTGGCCGAGATGGGCATCGTCGGGCTGGTCGCGCTGCTCGCCCTGTTCATCACCGGCATCCACACCGGCGGCACCATCCGCCGCCTGGCCCGCACCGACTCCGACCGCGAACTCGGGCAGGCGTTTCTCGCCTCGGCGCTGGTCGCGCTGGTCATCAGCGCCACGTTCGACGCGCTCAGCTTCCCCATGTACGCCGGGATGTTCTTCCTCACCCTGGGGGCCGGCGGCAGCTACCTCGGCTTCATCCGCCGCGAGGCCGCCGCGGCGGCGGCCGAGGTCCCCGCACCCCGTAAGCCGTCCCAAGCCCAGCTCCCTGAACTCGTGGAGTCCCGATGAGCCCCGTCGCCGTCATCGTCGTCACCTGGAACAGCGCCGCGGTGCTCCCCGGGTTCCTCGCCGCCCTTCCCGAGGGCATGGCCGGCCTCGACTGGAGGCTGGTCGTCGCCGACAACGACTCCGCCGACGACACCGTCGCCGTTCTGCGGAAGCTGGCGCCGGACACCACGATCGTCCAGACCGGCCGCAACGCCGGGTACGCGGCCGGGATCAACGCGGCGCTGGGCGCGGCCGGCGCATACGGGGACGTGCTGATCTGCAACCCCGACATCCGGATGCGGCAGGGCTGCGCCAAACGCCTCGTCGACAACCTCGGCGACGGGGTGGGGATCGCCGTACCCCTTCTCTACGAGGAGGGCAGCGACACGCCCCACCGCTCACTGCGCCGCGAGTCCACCGTGCTCCGGGCTCTCGGCGAGGCCGTGATCGGCAACACCCGGGCCGGACGCTTCCCGGCCCTGAGCGAACTCGTCACCGACCCGGCCGCGTACCGGCACCCCACCCGCGCGGACTGGGCGACCGGCGCGCTCATGGCGATATCGGCGGACTGCCTGACCGCGTGCGGCCCGTGGGACGAGTCCTTCTTCCTCTACTCGGAGGAGACCGAGTACTGCCTGCGAGCGCGGGACAGGGGTTACGCCACCCAACTGGACCCGACAGCCGAGGCAGTACACCTGGGCGGCGACTCCCAGGTGTCCCCCCGCCTGTGGACCCTCCTCACCCTCAACCGGGTCCGCCTGTACGGGAAGCGCCACGGCCCCCTGGCCACGACCGCCTTCCGCACAGCGGTCCTGCTCCGCGAAACCTCACGCGCAGCCCTCGGCCGCAAGGCGAGCCGAGCGGCAGCGGCAGCCTTGGCCAGACCAGGCACCTTGAGCAAGACACCGGGTCCATAGTGACGAACCTCGCCCAGTCTCCCTAGGGGCGCGGGGAACGGCGCGACCAGCCACGACGGCGCAGCAGCCGACAGTCGACATGCCCCGGCACCCCCTTAGTCCACCCGACGCGGCCGACACACCATGGCCACGAAATCGTGCCCCACATCAGCAAGCGCCGCATCCTCCGCAGCGAAACACCGCTCCAGCAACGCCAACGTCTCCGGCTCCTGATCCCGGAAGTTGTGCGCGATCCCCGAGAACGCGATGTGCAACACCGTCCCCCCGTACGGCCGTTCCTCGACGACATCGAACTCGCGCCGCAACCCCGGCAACAACGTCGCCGCGTCGACCGCCTCGGAAGGATCGTCCAGCACCATCGACAGCCTGCTCGGCCGCACCACCCGCCGCTTGATCCGCCCGTCGGCCAGTCGCCGCCGCTCCTCGGGGAGCTGAGCCAACAGATCGTTCGCGGCCTCCAGTTGGGCGTCGGTCCACTGGAACCGGGTGGGCCCCACGAACTCGTCGACGACGAACGTCCCCTCGGGCTCGATCAGCCGGGACAGCCGCGGCAGCGTCTCGTCGAGGTTGTCGAAGTGGTGCAGCGACTGCAGGCCCAGCAGCACGTCGAAGCGTTCCCCGTCGGCGGCCATTCGGTTGACGTCGGTGACCCGGAAACGCAGGACGTCGGAGAGGCCCTCCTCGGCGGCGGCCCGGGTGGCGAAGTCGATCCGCTGCTGCGCCACGTCCACGCCCTCCAGGAGGGAGAACGCGCCGGTCTTCGCCCAGAGCAGCTCGTTGCCGCCGGTGCCGCACCCGAGGGACAGGCCGCGCAGATCGGTACGCGGCGCGAAGTGCTTGGCGGCCACGTACTGGGGGAAGGACGTCTCCGCGTCGCCGGTCATCAGCAGGTTCCACCGCTTGATGACCGCCGGTATCGCCCACCACTCGGTGAGCGACGGGTCGACCTGGGACCAGTGCTGGACCACGCGCGCGCCGCCGCGCACCCGGAGTTTGGCCAGCACCGGGTCCAGGTCCAGCTTCCGCACCTTGCGCAGCAGCCGGTCCGCGTCATGCCTGTTGATGAGGTTGTTCAGCATCAGCGCTCCGTCCGTACGGCGATGAGCGATTTCGGGGCACCGAGGATCCGCTCGCTGAGGAGCGCCGAGCCGGGGAACAGGTAGCGCATCTCGGTGCGGGTCAGCAGCTCGATGTTGATCACCGCGTTCATCGCCGACTCCGGGCTGTCGGGGCGGCTGTGCACCAGCGGCCAGCGCCGTACGAGGCGGGCTCTGGCGGCCAGCGGCAGGAACTGGAAGCCGGGTGCCACGAAGTGCGGCTCGACGGGGAAGTAGCGGTAGGGGGTCTGGATCCAGTGCAGCGGGGCCAGTTGCTCTACGGCGGCGACGAACTTCTGCCGCTGGCTGTGGCCGCCCACGTGCTCGATGGTCGAGTTGGAGAAGACCAGGTCGTAGCCGCCCTTGGCGCTCAGTTCGGCGGCGACCCGCGGGTCGGTGACGTCGGCGACCTCGGTGGTGATCCAGTCGGGCACCTCGGCGGGATGCTCCTCCAGGTTGATCAGGTGGACGTGCTTGGCGCGCAGCGGTGCGCGCAGCCACATGTCGGCCGTGCCGCCCAGGTCCACGACGCTCATGTTCTCGATGCCGGGGAAGCAGCGTCGGAACCGCTCCCAGCGGGCGACGCGCATGCGTTCGCCCAGGGAGCCGGGCGCGTCGACGAACTTGTTTCTGAGGGCCCGGGATCGGGGCATCGGATCAACCACCTGTGGTCGGAGCGGAGGGACTGCGGAGAAGGGCGCGCGCTTCAACTGGGCTGTCGCCACTGCGTGTAGAAGCTGGCCGGGTTCATCAGGTATCGGACGGTGGGGTGCGGCACATGGCGCACCCGGTGCCGGCGGCCGTACCGGCGGATCAGCTCCCAGTCCTCGCGGGGCAGCACCTCCGGTGTGCGGCGCAGCCGGCTGAAGTGGAGGGAGCGATTGCGGCGGGCGACGAAGGCGTTGGTGTCCAGGAATGCCTCGCGGGCGGCGCGGCGCCGGTCGTAGGGCACCGACAGGACGTCGTTCTCGGTGCCGTCGGGCAGGACGCGGCGCAGTGCCGTGTAGACGCCGTCGGGTCCGGCGGGGGAGTCCAGGACCGCCAACGCGCGTTCCAGGTGGTCGGGTTCCCACAGGTTGTCGTCGTCCAGGAACGCCACGTACCGGGAGCGGGTGAGGCGGATGCCCACGTTGCGCACGACGCCGGCCACGGCGGTGTTGTGTGCCAGCGAGACGGCGAACAGCCGTGGGTCGCCCGGGAGTTCGGGCAGTCCCGCGCCGTCGTCGACGACGATGACGACCTGGTCGCGAACGGTCTGGTCGAGGGCCGAGCGGACCGCGGCGCGCAGTGCCTCGGGGCGTCGGTGGGTGGCGATGACGGTGGCGACCAGCGCCGAGGGCGGTGCCGGGAGGGTGGCGGCCAGCCGTCGGGTCTCGGCGTCCTCGATCCGGCGCAGCCGCACCGCGGAAGGGGCCAGCAGGATCTTGTTCCTGGTCTCGAAGAGCACCAGCCAGCCGAACACCGCCTTCAGCAGTGTCCAGGGCGCCCGCGCGACCCGGCGCACGAGGGCGCTCACGCGGCGGGCTCCGGCTTGACCAGGCGGCCGTCGGAGAGCCGGTTGTTGCGCCACACGTTTCCGGCGCCGCCGTGGTTCCAGTGCGCGACCACGCCGTATCCGCCGGACGCGGGGTGGTACTCGGTCGAGAAGATGTTGTCGGTGACCTTGATCCCGGTGGCGCCCGTGGAACCGCCGTACAGGGCGTACGCGCCGCCGGCGATCCAGTTGTCGTCGACGGTGACGTTGCGGACCACCCCGGTGTCCGCGAACAGGCCGATGCTTCCCGAGGCGCCCTGCTTGAGGCTGGTCTCGTTGAGCAGGGTGTTGTGGCGGATGGTCAGATGGCCGGTGTTGCCGCCGCCGCTGATCACCGTGTTGGTGTGCTGCCACTCGCCGCCCAGATTGACGAACGGCTCGATGTCGTGCACGTAGTTGTCGTGCAGGTTGCCCTGTCCCATGGAGAGGGCGTCGCCGAACACCGAGACGTCGCACCAGCCGACCTCGATGGAGCTGCCGCCCATGTTGGACACCGCGTAGTCCACGCCGCCGTTGTCCGGCCCCTTGCCGGGGACGGCCGTGATCTCCGTGTGCAGGACCTTCAGGCCGCTGAAGCCGGGGCGCAGGTTGATGCCCCACCAGCTGTCCGAGGTGATCCTGGAGTCGATGACGGTGACGTTGTTCGCGTAGATGTCGAGGGAGCCGGTGATGTCCTGGCCCCGGATGACGAGCCCGTCGGTACGGATCGCCCAGTACCCGGTCTTCTTGGGTTTGAGGGCGATCCGCGGACCGGTGGTGTCGGCGTCGGGGAAGCCGCAGGCGCCGGGTGAGGCGCAGCCGACCCGGGCCGCGGGGGCGCCGGACGTGCCGCCGGGGCTCGCGCTCGCGGTGGGTTTCTTCGTCGGGGAGGGCGAGGGGGACGGCGAGGCGGCGGGGCGGTCGGTCGCTTTGCCGACCGCGGTCGACGCGGCGGGGCCGGGCGACGCCGGGGACCCGCTCGTACGACAGGTCGGCCCGTCCCCCGGGCACTTCGACGACGCGGCGCGGTCCGAGCCCGAGCCCGAGCAGGCCGCGCACAAGACGGCCACCAGGGCCGCGAACAGCAGTCCTGTGAGCGAGTTACGGCTTGTGCGCCGTGACATCGGGTTCACCTCAAGTCCTGTTGGGTGGGCCGACCGGTGCGGTGGCCCGGTGACGGCCGCGCTGGGGCCGGTCGCCGCCGCCGACGCCGCGCAGGAAGTCGCGGCTGGGCAGGACGCACAGCGTGTAGCCGGCCAGGGCGATCGTGCTGAGGGCGAGCAGCGCGAGCGGACCGTCGCCGAACGGGCCCTCCAGGCCGAGGATGATCGCGGCCATCACGGCCCCGCCGAGGAAGGGCCAGGCGCAGGCCCTGGCGATCAGGCCGACACCGACGCCACCACGGTTCAGGGCGAACAGGAAGACGGGTACCACCACGCCGCCGCCGACCAGGACATGGGCCTGGGAGGCGCCGACGATGCCGTTCATGCGGGCGCCGACGAGGAGTACCGGGATCAGGGCCACCAGCCACAGGCCCTGCACCACGAAGAGCGAGCGGCGCTGTCCGATCGCGACCAGACAGTCGTAGGCGAGTTCGCTGCCGATGCGGATCAGGCCGAGGGCCATCAGCCAGGGCAGGGCCGCGGCGGCGGGGGTCCAGTGGCCGCCGTAGATCAGCTCGATGGCGGGCCGCGCGAGGCCGGCCAGCAGGACACAGAGCGGGACGGTGGCGGTGACCACCACACCCAGGGCCCGACTGAAGCCCTGGGCGAGCGCCTGGGGCGACTCGGCCAGGCGCGAGAACCCGGCGAAGGAGACCCGGCGGACGGCCTCGGAGATGATCCGCACCGGCCAGCCGGAGATGTTGAAGGCGAGCACGTAGAAGCCCAGCGCCACATTGCCGAGCGTCGCGCCCACCACCATGGTGTCGACGTTGACCACCGCGAGGGCCAGCATGCTCGCCCCCGCGAGCGGGAGCCCGAACCGGAGCAGCGCCCGGGCCTGCTCGGGGTCCCAGCCGAACTTCAGGGTGCCCGGTGCGGCCAGCGCGCAGCCGACCAGCGTCACGACGTTGCCCGCCACGGCTCCCACGGCGAAGCTCATCGCGCCCCAGCCCGCGAAGGCCAGCAGCAGCGTCACCGAGGTGCTGATCAGGAAGTTGAGCGCGTCGATGATCATCCGCTTGCCCTGGGCGAACTCCCGGGTGAGGAAGTTGGCGGGCACCTGCGCGACCCCGTCGATCACCACGCACAGGCACATCACCCGCAGGACGCCCGCGGCGTGCGGCGAGCCGAGCAGACCGGCCACCGTCGGTGCCGCCGCGAACAGCGCCACGTACAGCAGGCCGCTGGAGAGGACGCTGAGGGTCAGTACGGTCGGCGCGAACCGCCGCGCGTCCCCCTCCCAGCGCACGATGGCCAGGCCCACGCCCAGTTCGTTGGCGGAGAGCAGGACCAGCAGCACGGTCTGGGCGATGCCGTAGACGCCCCACTCCGCGGGGCCGAGGGCGAAGCGCGCCAGCACGATGCCGGTCGCGAAGGTGCCCAGCCGCATGACAACGGTGTTGATCAGGCTCCAGCGGGCCGCCGAACGGACCTTCGTGCCGAGGGAGGCGGCGACCGCGGGAGCCGGGGTGTCGCCCGGCTCAGCGGTCTCGCTGTCCGGTGTGCGAACGCTGTCCACTGGTCGACTCCTCGTCGAGCGGCTCGGCGGCGGGTGCCATGACGACGGCGGACCGCCCCGCCTTCGTCTCCGCGGCAGGTCTGTTCCCGGCGGACCGTGCCCAAGTGGGCGGGGTGCGCAGCGCGATGGTCTGTTCCGTGGCCGACTCCTCGGAAGCCGGAGCGGGGGAAGGGGTGCGGGACTCGGTTGCCGGCTCCGGTGTCTCGACCGGCGCCGCGCCGTCCCGCGGCTGCGAGCGGCGCCGCGCCTCCACGTAGAAGACCGCGACCAGGGTCAGTACCAGGCCCAGGCCCCCGGCCATGATCATGTACTCGAGCCGGGTCTTGGTCTGCGCGACCGGTGGCTGCGGGGCCACGATCGTCGTGAGCCGGATCATGGCCTTGGGGGCGACCGACTGGTCCTCCTGGAACTGCTTCAGCCGCTCGTTCGCGTACGCGGTCAGGATCTTGTCCGAGGTCAGCACGGCACGCTGGTCCGTGCCTGTGACGGTGAGCCACATCAGCGGCCCCTGGGCGTTGTCGGCGAGCTTGGCCTCGAACGTGCCGGTCGCGCCGCGGGACTTGAGCTCCCGGACGGAGTCGTCGGAGTTGAGGTTGCGGGCCAGGCTGTCCGCCATGCCGGTGAGCGAGGTCTGGGTGCTCAGGAACGGGTTGCCGTCGTAGGCGACGGTGGCCTTCTGCGAGTTGAGCAGGATCACCGTGCTCTGCGACTGGTAGGTGACGGGAACCACCAGCGTCACGGCGAACGTCAGGCCCGCGGTCAGCAGCAGCCCGGGCAGCAGGATGTACCAACGCCTGCGCATGACCCGGAAGATCTCAGCGAGATCCATGATGGTCCCCCCTAGCGACCAGATGTTCGACGAGCATATGTTTCAGGCGGATCATATGGGGAGGGATGGGTCACCGGGTCTCGGTTGATCAGTGGGTCTGGGGCGGGTGTGCGCGGTGCCTCCGGCCAGCAGCACGTCGGCGATGCGGTCGCTCGCGCGGCCGTCCCAGAGTTCGGGCCGGCGCGGCGCGGGAGGCGCGTCCAGTACGCGGTTCACCGTGGCCACGATGCGTGCCGGATCCCGGCCGGCCAGCGCGTTGGTGCCCTGCTCGACGGTGATGGGCCGCTCGGTGTTGTCGCGCAGGGTCACACACGGCACGCCGAGTGCGGTGGTCTCCTCCTGCACCCCGCCCGAGTCGGTCAGCACGACACGCGCGGAGTCCTGGAGGGCGATGAAGTCCAGGTATCCGGCGGGCGGTACGAGCCTGATGCCCCCGGGGACACCGATCTCGGCCAGCCGCTGGGCCGCCCGCGGGTGCACGGGCAGCAGGAGCGGACAGCGGCCGGCGATCTCGCCCAGGGCCTTCAGGAGCCCGGCGAGGACCTCGGGGTCGTCGACGTTGGCGGGGCGGTGCAGGGTGACCAGGCCGAACTCGCCTCTGGTCAGGCCGTACCGGTCGAGGACGTCCGAGGCCCTGGCCCGCTCCAGGTTGGTCAGCAGCGTGTCGATCATGACGTTGCCGACGAGGTGGATCTGGTCCTCCCGGTACCCCTCCGCGCGCAGGTTCTCGACCGCGTCCGGCGAGGGGGCCAGCAGGTAGTCGCTGACGCGGTCGGTGGCGACGCGGTTGACCTCCTCCGGCATGCCCCAGTCGCGGCTGCGCAGACCGGCCTCGACATGGGCGAGGAGCGGCCCGGCCTTGGCGGTGACCAGGGCGCAGGCCAGCGTGGAGTTGATGTCGCCGACCACCACGACGATGTCCGGCCGCACCTCGTCCAGGAGCGGCTCGAAGGCGGTCATCACCCGGCCGGTCTGCTCGGCGTGGCTGCCCGAACCGACCCCGAGGGAGCGGTCGGGCGGGCGGATGCCGAGGTCGGCGAAGAACACGTCGTTCATCGCCGGGTCGTAGTGCTGGCCGGTGTGGACGAGGACCACCTCGGCGCCCCGGCGTTCCAGGGCGTCCATCACCGGTTTGATCTTCATGTAGTTGGGGCGGGCCCCGGCGACGCAGACGATGCGCGGCATGGTTCAGAGCACCTCGATCGTGGGTCCCGACGGCAGCCGGCGGCGGCAGTCCAGGACCAGGGGAGCGTGTTCGGCGACGAGTTCGTAGTCGAAGCCGTCATGGTCGGTGAGCAGGACCACCACATCGGCGGCCGACAGCTCCTGCGGAGTGGGCTCGACCCGCACCAGGCGGGTGTCCACCGGCAGACTCTCGACCACATGCGGGTCCGCCGCCCTGACCTGGGCCCCCATGTCGAGCAGCAGCTGGGAGATGCGCAGGGCGGGCGACTCCCGGGCGTCGCCGGTGTTCTTCTTGTACGCCAGTCCCAGCAGCAGGATGCGCGAGCCGTTCACCGAACGGCGCCTGGCGTTGAACAGGTCGCCGATGCGGCGCGCCACGTACTCGGGCATGTGGTTGTTGATGTCGTTGGCCAGCTCCACGAACCGGAAGCTCTGGCCGAGTTCGCGCTGCACCCGCCAGGACAGGTACGAGGGGTCGATCGGCAGGCAGTGACCGCCGACGCCCGGTCCGGGCGTGAACTTCATGAAGCCGAACGGCTTGCTGGAGGCGGCCTCGATGGCCTGCCAGACGTCGATGTCCAGGTGGTGGGCGAACATCGCGATCTCGTTGACCAGCGCGATGTTCACATGACGGAAGGTGTTCTCCAGCAGCTTGGCGAGTTCGGCCTCCTTGGGCGAGCTCACCGGCACGGTGGTGTCGACGAGTTCGGCGTAGAAGTCCTGAACTGCCTTCAGGGAGGCGGCGTCGACGCCGGAGACGACCTTCGGGGTCTCCTGGAAGCCCCAGACGGCGTTTCCGGGGTCGATGCGCTCCGGGCTGTAGCCGAGGTGGAAGTCGGTGCCCGCGGCCAGACCCGAACCGTCCTCCAGGAGCGGGCCGAACAGCTCCTGGGTGGTGCCGGGATAGGTGGTCGACTCCAGGACGACGGTGGCCCCGGGGCGCAGATAGCGGCCGAGGGTGACCGCCGACTCCTTGATGTACCTCAGGTCGGGAGTGCCCTCGTGCAGCGGGGTCGGCACGGTCACCACCGCGACGTCGAACCCGCCGCAGTCGCGGGCCGATTCGCTCGGTCTGTAGGTGCCGTTGTCCAGCGCCGCGCGGATCCGCTCGGAGGAGACGTCCTCGACGAAGGACTCACCGGCGGCCAGGCTCTTGATCCGCCGGGCGTCGACGTCGTAGCCGATCACCTCGTGACCGACCTCGGCGGCGCGGATGGCCAGCGGCAGCCCGACGTATCCCTGTCCCACCACGACGACACGCATCAGTGACTCCTGTTCGCGGAAGCGGCCTGCGGCGAGAGCCGGATGAACTCGCGCGCCGTCATGAGGACGAAGGCGGCGTTGGTGGTGAGATAGCGCCGGCCCAGGCGGCGCGGCTCCTGCAACGTGCGGTAGAGCCACTCGAGCCCCATCCGCTGCCAGGCGGCGGGGGCCCGCTTGGTGATCCCGGCCAGGATGTCGAAGGAACCACCGACCCCGTGCACGACCCGGGCGCCGGTGCGCGCGCCGTAGGCGGCGGTGAAGATCTCCTTCTTCGGCGAGGTCATGCCAAGGAAGAGCATCTGGGCGCCGCTGTCCGCGATCGCGTCCGCGACGGCCTCCTGCTGGGAGTCGTCGAAGTAGCCGTCGCGGCTGCCCGCGACCTTCAGACCGGGGAAGCGGTCGGCCACCCGGCGCAGCATCTGTGCCAGCACCTCCTGCCGGGCGCCGAGGAAGTACACCGAGATGCCCGCCGACTCCGCCTCGCCCAGCAGCCGCAGGAACAGGTCGATCCCGGCCACCCGCTCCGGTAGCGGGGCGCGCAGCACCCGGCCGGCCCAGACCACGGCCTGTCCGTCGGCGACGACGACATCGCACCCGGACACGGCCTCGGCGAGCCTGGGGTCGCGCCGCATGTTCACCAGCTTCGCGGCGTTGACCACCCCGATCTCCAACTGGCGGTCCTCCCGGACCGCGTCGAGGCAGCGCGCCACGGTCTCGTCCATGGTCAGCGGGTCCAGCTCGACCCCGAACAGGGTCCGGCGCTCGCTCATATCCGGCCTCCCTGCCAGGCGTGGAGCATCCAGCCGAACTCGTACGGCCGGCATTCGCGGTCCACGGACAGGGGGCGGTACACCCGGTCCAGGGACTTCAGCCGCAGGCCCGGTACGACCCGGGTGCCGAGGCCCCGGGCGGCGCGTACGGCCTTCTTCGGGTCGCCCCGGTAGACCTTGCGCCAGGTGGCGCCGAGCTCGTCGAGGATCAACGGCTCATGGTCGGCGCCCAGTTCGGGCACCTCCGACATCCAGCGCAGACCCTTGCGGATCGACGCGCCGAAGTCGCTGCCGCCGGCGTCGGTGAGGTCGAACAGGGCGGTCGGCGCCATCGCGTGCTGGTGGACGCTGTAGACCGGGTAGCCCTCCACGACACCGCCGGTGCGCGCGTCGTAGTGCCACCACCACTGCCCGCCGTCGCCCTGCAGCTCGCAGATGCGCCGCGCGCACGCCTCGGAGGCGGCCAGGGCCTCCGGGTCGCCGCCCTGGTCGTCGCTGGCATGGGCGCGGGCCAGGGCCTGCAACGGGTAGGTCTGGTCGGCGAAGCAGGCGACATGGGCCCGGTACCAGGGCACCAGACCGGGGCCGGTGGCGTGCGGGAAGAGCGGGCTGTCGCCGATACGGGCCCGCAGCAGACGGTCGCGGGCGGCGGTGAAACGTCTCTCCACGTCGACCGTGCCGCGAGCGGCCGCGAGCGCGGACAGCACCCATGCGGCCTCGACGGTGTACTGGGGCCGGCCGTCCTCGTCCAGGTCCTCGACCCGTGCGAGGGCGTCGGACAGTTTGGGGTGCCCGGTCTCGGCGGCGGCCCAGGCGATGAGTGCGGCGTCACCGAGGTTGGTCACCGCGGGCAGCGACTCGATCAGCAGGCCCGTGAACTCCTGGGCGGTGCGTCCCGCGAGCACCGCGCGCTGGCGGTCCTCGGGGAGGAACTCGACTCCCAGCGCGGTGATGGCCGCGTACCGGGTGCTGGTCCCGCGCCGGTCAAGGGTCCAGGAACCGTCGGAGGCTTTGCGTCCGGACATGGTGAAGGAGAAGGCTTCACCACCCGGGAGCAGCATCTCCGGGAGCCCCAACTCGGCTACCGACAGCAGCCGTTGGGCGAGCGAGAGCAGTGGCGGTTCCTCATGACCGAGTGCCGCCAGACGTGTGGTGGTCATCTTTTGGGCACACCAACCCCCCTGTGGGTCCTGTTTTGCGCAGACTGCGATCGCCGCTGGCACGGATGGCCATACGGCGGAAGAAGGTGGACGTCAGGCGCCGGAGTGGTCGTCGCTCCTGGCAGCAGGCATAGGTGTCCCCACCCCGTAACCCCCCCTGGGCACTACTGGTTCGTGTGCCCATTGTGCTAGGTCTGCACAGTTCGCACACACGTTATGCCTGTAGATGTTCGATGATTTGCGTTTTTAGCGAAACAACGGAAACAGGGTCATGCGCGTTCGACGAGCTCGCCGTCCTTCTCGTCGTACAGCTCGCCCGTCTCGGGGCACTCCCACACGCCCGACTCGCCGTCCCGCGCGGCCAGTCGTACGCCGGCCCGGCCGACCCAGCCGATGCGGCGGGCCGGAACGCCCGCCACGAGCGCGAAGTCGGGCACGTCCCGGGTCACCACGGCGCCCGCCGCGACGAGCGCCCAGCGACCGATGCGCACCGGCGCCACACACACCGAACGGGCCCCGATCGACGCCCCCTCGGCCACCACCACCGCCACGGCCTCCCAGTCGCCGCCGCGCTTCAGCCGGCCCTCCGGGTCCACCGAGCGCGGGAAGTGGTCGTTGGTGAAGACGGCCGCGGGGCCGACGAACACCCCGTCGGCGAGCACCGCGGGTTCGTAGACCAGCGCGTAGTTCTGGAGCTTGACGTTGTCGCCGATGCGTACGCCCGGACCGACATACGCTCCCCGCCCCACGATGCACCCGCTGCCCAGCCGGGCGTCCTCCCGGATCTGGGCCAGGTCCCAGACCGTCGTCCCGTCGCCGATCGTGGCCGTCTCGTCGACCTGGGCGGTCGGCTGGATCCTGGAGCTCATCGGGAGGGACCTCTCTTCTCGAACGGAGCTGAGCGCCGCCCCAACGGGGTGGCGCAGGAGGAAGGGCTCGTCATGACGAGGTCCGGACCGCGACCGGCACAGGCTGCTCGGCCGGCGTACGGGTGGTGGGGCGCGAACGGATACCTGAGCCGCCGGACGACAGGAGTGCCTTCACGAGATCACCATACGTACGCCACACTCACCGAAGAAAGGATTCCGCGCAGGTCGGCCGGTTCCGTGCGCCCCGGGCCCCGCGGGCCCGGAGAGGTCGGGGCGCGCGACCGCGTCGTCCAGGCGGTGACGGCCCTGACCAGGAAGTGCCTTGCGCGGCCGACGGCTAGGACGCCAAGGCCGTCCGCCGCGCTCCCCACCGGCGTACGCGCCGCTTGCCTGCCAGGCGGCAGACGACGTAGATCGTGAACGACACGGTGGTGACGTAAGGGCTGATCGGGAGGGAGCCGCCGAGCGCAAGCAGGATGCCGCCCTCGATCGAGAGGACCGCGAACAGCACGCTCAGCGTGGGCAGCAGCACCGGTGACGCCGTGACCCGGGCGGCGGCAGCGGCCGGTGTGACGACCAGGCTCAGGACCAGCAGTGCGCCGACGACCTGCACCGACAGGGCCACCGCGAGCCCCAACACGAGCATGAACGCGAAGGACAGGGTGCGCACCGGCACCCCGCGTGCCTCGGCGACGTCCGGGTCGGCGCTGGCGAAGGACAGCGGCCGCCACATGACCGCCAGCGCGACCACGACCAGCGCCGAGGTGCCCAGCAGCCAGGTCATCTGCGGGGTGTCGACCGCGACGATCTGCCCGGTCAGCAGGCCGAACTTGTTGGCCGCCCGCCCTTTGTAGAGGGCGAGGAAGAGCACGCCCAACCCGAGCCCGAACGGCATGATGATGCCGATCACCGAGTTGCGGTCCCGTGCCCGCGCCCCCAGGACCCCCATCGTGCCGGCCGCGAGCAGCGATCCCAGGATCGAGCCCACCACGATGTTCGCCTCCAGCAGCAGCGCCGCCGACGCCCCCGCGAAGGACAACTCGCTGATGCCGTGCACCGCGAACGGCAGGTCACGCATCATGACGAAGACCCCGGCGAGACCGCCGACCAGTCCGAGGGCGGCCCCGGCGAAGAGCGAGTTGCGGACCAGCGCGAGGAGTTCGCCGTAGTTGTCGAAGCTGAAGATCTGCTGCCAGACCCCGTCGGCGACCGTCATGAGCGCACCTCCTCGATCTCGGGAGCGGTGGGGGTCCCCCCGCTCGAGCGAAGCCGAGAGTGGGGGAGCGGCGGGGCGGCCGTCTCGTCCGGGGCGCCGACGACCACGATCCGTCCCTGGACGCGGACGACGTCGACCCGTGTGCCGTACAGCTCCGACAGGGACGCGGAGGTCAGGACCTCCTCCGGCGCACCGACCCGGTGACCGGCCCGGGCCAGGTAGAGCACCCGGTCCACCAGCCCGAGCACCGGATTGATCTCGTGCGTCACGAAGACCACGGCCGTGCCGTGCGAACGGCGGCGGGCGTCGACCAGTTCGGTGACGGCCCGCTGGTGGTGCAGGTCGAGCGAGAGCAGCGGTTCGTCGCACAGCAGGATCCGCGGATCGGTCGCCAACGCCTGCCCGATGCGCACTCGTTGGCGCTCTCCGCCGGACAGCATGCCGAGCGGGACATCCGCGTACGCCGACGCCCCGACCGACTCGAGGATCTCGTCCACCCTGCGGCGGACGGCGGTGGTGCGCAGCCGTGGCCCGAAGCGGTGCCCGTCGATGCCGAAGCGCACGAGGTCGCGGGCGCGCAGCATGGCCTGCGCCGACAACTCCGCCTGCTGGGGCACGTATCCGATCTGCCGTGCCGCCTCACGGGGAGAACGGCCGAGGACCGTCAGTGTCCCGGCGGACAGGGACTGCCGGCCGAGCAGAGTCTTGACGAAGCTGGTCTTGCCGGCCCCGTTCGGCCCGAGCACGGCCACGAACTCGCCGGGCCGTACGTCGAGTTCGAGACCGCTCCAGACGACCCGTTCGCCGTACGACAGGGCGGCCCCGCGCAGGCTGACGACCGCGCCGGTTCCGCCCTGTGCCGGGATCCGGCCTGGGCTCCTCACTTGTCGAGCGCGCCCGCGAGCGCGTCGACGTTGGAGGTCATCCAGCCGAGGTAGTCCTTGCCGCTGGGCAGGGTCTCGGTCACCGGGACGACGGGGATGCCGGCCGCCTTGGCCGCGGCCTCGGCCTTCTCGGTCTGCGGGCCGGAGGTCTGGGAGTTGTAGACCAGCGCCTCGACCTTCTTGCCGGAGAACAGTGCCAGGGCGGCCTGAAGGACCTTGGGGGAGACGTCGCCGCCCTCCTCGATGGCCTCGCTGAACTCCGCGGGCGTCGCGTTCTCCAGCCCGCTCGCCTCGATCATGTACAGCGGCACGGGCTCGGTGATGGCCACGGCCTCACCGCCGTGCTCCTTCTTGATCTGCGCCTCCTTCGTCTCCAGCGGCTGGAGCTTCGCCTTGAAGGCCTCGGCGTTCTTGGTGAAGACGGCCGCGTCGGACGGGTCGGCCTTGCCGAGGGCGGCGGCGATGCTGTCGGCGATCTTGGAGACGGTGGGGAAGTCGTACCAGACGTGCTCGTTGAGCTCGCCGCCCTTCGGTGCGGCCTTTCCTGAGATCTTGACGGCGTTGACGACCTCGGCGGAGGAGTTGCCGCTCTTCAGCATCCGGTCCACGAAGTCGTCGTAGCCGCCGCCGTTCTCGATGACGACCTTCGCCTTCGACAGGGCCAGCTGGTTCTGGGTGTTGGCCTCGTAGGAGTGCGGGTCCTGGTCGGGGTCGCTGATGATCGAGGTGACGTCGACCTTCGCGCCGCCTATCCGCCCGACGATGTCGCCGTAGACGTTCGTCGAGGCCACGACCGGTATCGCGGAGGCGGCGGCCGGGCTCTGTGAGGTGCTCCCGCCGCTGTCGGAGTCCGACGAGCTGCCGCAGCCTGCCAGGACGACCAGCGAGGCGCCGGTGATCAGGGCGGCCAGGCGCCGGGACGGGAACGTGGACATGGATCCTCCGCGAGGGGGGTGGAACAAGGGGACGCCCGCCACGTTAGATGAAAATGAATGTCAGAAGCATTGCCGAATCCGATCCATGTGAAAACCATTGCCAATACTTGACGTGCTGGCCGAAAGCTGACGCGGGCTTTGCCGCTGACTGGTTGTACCTGCGAATTGTTCGCAGAAGCCTGGAGGGCGCGGCTGAAGACGGCCGTTCACCGACGAGTAAGGCCCGCGCCCCCCATGACCACCGCTCACCGCATCCGCACGTCGATGACCCGGAAGGAGTGGGCGAGTCTCGGCGGGATGGCCGCGTTCATCCTGGCGCTGCATGTCATCGGCTGGTTCACGCTGGTGGTGATCGTCGCGCCGGAGCACTACAGCCTGGGGGAGAGGAGCTTCGGGATCGGTATCGGCGTCACCGCCTACACCCTCGGCATGCGGCACGCCTTCGACGCCGACCACATCGCCGCGATCGACAACACCACCCGGAAGCTGATGAGCGAGGGCAAGCGGCCGCTCTCGGTGGGCTTCTGGTTCTCGCTCGGCCATTCCAGCATCGTCTTCGCGCTCGCGTTCCTGCTCTCGCTCGGGGTGAAGGCGCTGGCCGGACCGGTCGCGGACGACGGCTCCGCGCTGCACAGCGTCACCGGCTGGATCGGCACCACCGTCTCCGGGACCTTCCTGTACCTCATCGCCATCATCAACATGGTGATCATGGCCGGAATCTGGAAGGTCTTCCGGCAGATGCGCACCGGCCACTTCGACGAGGCCGCCCTGGAGGAACAGCTCAACAACCGGGGGTTCATGAACCGCCTGTTGGGCCGGCTGATGAAGTCGATCACCGAGCCGTGGCAGATGTACCCGCTGGGCCTTCTCTTCGGCCTCGGCTTCGACACGGCGACCGAGATCGCGCTGCTCGTGCTGGCCGGCTCGGGCGCCGCGTCCGGGCTGCCCTGGTACGCGATCCTGTGTCTGCCGGTCCTGTTCGCGGCCGGCATGTCCCTGCTGGACACGATCGACGGCTCGTTCATGAACTTCGCCTACGGCTGGGCGTTCTCCAAGCCGGTCCGCAAGGTCTACTACAACCTCACCATCACGGGGCTGTCCGTCGCCGTCGCGCTCCTCATCGGCACGGTCGAACTCCTCGGCCTCCTCGCCGAACAGGCCGACCTGCACGGCCCGTTCTGGGACCGGGTCTCCGGCCTCGACCTCAACATCATCGGCTACGTCGTCGTGGCACTCTTCTTCACCACGTGGGCGGTGGCCTGGCTGGTGTGGAAGGTCGGCCGCATTGAGGAGAAATGGACGCAGGGCCTGGCCCGGCCGACCGCGGTCTCGTCGACCGAGGAGGGCTGAACGGGCCGGCTCCTGTCCCCTGCCGCGGCGCCCGGCGTCGGGGGCGATCTTGGTGCCGACACGGGTGTGTGAGGGCCGGCCTCGGCGACATGCTCGGCACAGGGGGCCGGGTTCATCGTCCCCGGACTTGCCCTGGCGCGTGTCGGCCGGACCTCGGCCCCGGGGGCCACCAGGTCGCGCTCAGCGATGGCATGCGCGTGCTGTCGGTCAGTCCTTCTTGCCGCGGCCGGTCAGGGTGTCGCGGAGGCGGTCGACCATGCCGACGCCCGGGGCCAGCAGTTTGTTGGCCGGAGGGGTGCTCGGGGTGGACGGGTGCGGGCGGGTGGGGGCGACCTTCTTGGCCTGGCGGACCTTGTCGCCCAGGGCGTCGAGGGCGTCGGGGGGACAGGACGCGCGGAGCTTGGGAAAGAGGTTCTGCTCCTCGTCGGCCACATGCGAGCGGATCTCGGTCATCAGCGCCGTCATGAGCCGGTCGAACTCGGGATCCCCGGCCTCGCAGCCCTCCAGGTCCTTCATCAGCTGCTCGGCCCGGGCGTGGTCCTCGATCTCCTGGTCGGCCAGGGCGTCCCCGCCGGGCACATGCTCGCGCACGGCCGGATAGAGATAGGCCTCCTCGGCCACGGAGTGCCGCACCAGTTCCATCGTGACCTGGTCGGCGTACACCTTGCGGTCCTTGTCACCGGGCGCGAGACCGTCGATCCGACCGAACAGCTCCTCGACCTCCCGATGATCGGTCATCAGCTCGTCGACGACGTTCCCACCATGGCCCATGTCCTCCACCTCCCTGGAAACGGCGGCCCGGACGGCCGCCCGCGACCCCGAGTGCCCCGTCGCAGGCGGACCCACACGACGGCGGGCAAGCCGGACACAGCGGGGTACTCGCAGGAGCAGCCCGCTCGTACGGGGAGGTGACACGGTGACCGAAGGCCGTGACCGCACCAAGGACATCTGGGGAGCGCGCACCCCCTACGACCCCGGCACCCCCTGGCCCGCCCGCGCCGACGCGCACCTGGCCCCCGGGGTCGCCGAGGACGACGTGGAGAGGTGGGTGCCGTCCGCCTCGCTGCTGCACTCCAACGGCGACGCCATGGACATCGCCGTCCGCGACGGACGGATCGTCGGTGTGCGGGGCCGGACCGAGGACCGTGTGAACCGTGGCCGCCTGGGTCCCAAGGACCTCTACGGATGGCAGGCGAACGGTTCCCCGGACCGGCTGACCCGACCACTCGTACGCCGGGACGGGCACCTTGAGGAGTGCGACTGGGACACGGCGATGGACCAGGTCGCGGGCCGCTCACGGGAACTGCTGGAGCAGCGGGGACCCGGAGCCATCGGCTTCTACACCACCGGGCAGCTCTTCCTCGAGGAGTACTACACGCTGGCCGTCCTCGCCCGCGCCGGCATCGGCACCAACCATCTCGACGGCAACACCCGCCTGTGCACGGCCACCGCAGCCGAGGCGCTCAAGGAGTCCTTCGGCTGCGACGGGCAGCCCGGCTCCTACGAGGACATCGACCACGCCGACGTGATCGCGCTGTTCGGACACAACATGGCCGAGACCCAGACCGTGCTGTGGACGCGCGTGCTGGACCGGCTCGCCGGGGCCCGGCCGCCCCGTCTGGTCTGCGTGGACCCCCGGTACACCCTGGTGGCCCAGCAGGCCGAGGTGCATCTCGCCCCGCGGCCCGGCACCAACGTCGCCCTGCTCGACGCGCTGCTCCACGAGATCATCCGCAGGGACCTGATCGACCAGGAGTACATCGAGACCCACACGGTCGGCTTCGACGACCTGGCGGCCGCGGTCGCGCCCTGCACTCCGCGATGGGCGGCCGGGATCTGCGACGTGACGCCGGCCGCGATCGAACGCGCCGCGGAACTCCTCGGCACCGCCGAACGGCTGACCTCCACGGTCCTTCAGGGCGTCTACCAGTCCCACCAGGCCACGGCCGCCGCCGTGCAGGTCAACAACCTGCACCTGATCCGCGGCATGCTGGGCCGCCCCGGCTGCGGGCTGCTCCAGATGAACGGCCAGCCCAGCGCGCAGAACACCCGGGAGTGCGGCGCCGACGGGGATCTGCCGGGGTTCCGCAACTGGCAGAACGACGACCATGTCGCCGACCTGGCGCGGGTGTGGAACGTGCGCCCCCAGGACATCCCGCACCACGCGCCGCCGACGCACGCGATGCAGATCTTCCGCTACGCCGAGCAGGGCTCGATCCGCATGCTCTGGATCACCGGCACCAACCCGGCGGTCTCCCTGCCCGAGCTCTCCCGCATCCGTTCGATCCTCGCCCAGGAGCGGCTGTTCGTGGTGGTGCAGGACCTGTTCCTCACCGAGACGGCACAGCTCGCCGACGTGGTGCTGCCCGCGGCCACCTGGGGAGAGAAGACGGGCGTCCTCACCAACGCCGACCGCACCGTGCACCTGTCGGAGAAGGCCGTCGAACCGCCGGGCGAGGCCCGAGCCGACCTGGACATCTTCCTCGACTACGCCGCCCGCATGGACTTCCGCGACAAGGACGGCGGCCCCCTGATCAGCTGGCACGACCCGGAGTCGGCGTTCGCGGCCTGGCAGCGGTGCAGTGCCGGGCGCCCCTGCGACTACACCGGACTCAGCCACGACCGGCTGCGGCGGGCGGACAGCGGCATCCAGTGGCCCTGCACCGAGGAGGCGCCCGACGGCACGGCGCGCCTCTACACCGACGGCATCACCTTCGCCGACCCGGACACCTGCGAGAGCTACGGCAAGGACCTCGTCACCGGGGCGTCCACCGAGGTCGTCGAGTACCGGTCGCTCAACCCGGACGGCAAGGCGGTGCTGAGGGCGGCGGAGTATCTGCCGCCCCATGAGGACACCTCCCCGGAGTATCCGGTGCAGCTGATCACCGGACGGACCGTCCACCACTTCCACACCCGCACGAAGACCGGCCGCGCCCCCGAGCTGAACGCGGCCGCCCCCGACGTATGGGCGGAGATGTCACCCACCGAGGCCGCCCACCAGGGTCTGTCCGACGGCGATCTGGTCCAGGTCGGCACCCCGCGTGGGGCGGTGCGCGCCCGGTTGCGGACCACCGCCATGCGGGACGGCGTGGTGTTCGTGCCGTTCCACTACGGCTACTGGGACACACCCGAGGGACACCGGCCCCCGGAGGGGAGCGCCGGCCGCGCCGCCAACGAGGGCACCATCACCGACTGGGACCCCGTCTCCAAGCAACCCCTGTTCAAGACGTGCGCGGCCCGCGTCACCCTCGTCGCCCGCCGCGCCACGCCGCCGGTCCGGGAGCGGACCGACGCCGACGCCGACGCCGGGAGCCGGTCATGAACGGCATCGCCCACACCCTCCGCGCCCTGCACGACGGCGAACGCGCGCTGGAACGGGACCTGCGGGCAACCGCCGAACGTCACCGCACCGACCACGAGGTCCACCATGTGGCGAGCGACCTCGCCCGGTGGTCCCGCCGGCACAGCGCCCTCCTCGCAGAAACCGGCCGTCACTACGGCCTCGACCTCGACGGTCCGAAGGACGACCCGTCACCCGGCGCCCTGGCCGCCCTGCGCGAGAAGGCCGCCGACGCCCTCGGCCGACGCCCCGGAGCCGGCCTGCTGCTCCTGCAAGACCTGTGCGACCTGCACCTGGCCGCGAGCCGCAACTCGCTGCACTGGGAGATGCTCGCCCAGGCAGCGCAGGTCACCCGCGACGAACGGCTCCTCGACCTGGCCGGCGACTGCCATCCGCGGACTCTGCGGCAGATGCGCTGGACGAACACCCTCATCGAGGAACTGTCGCCCCAGCTGCTGACCAGCGCCTAGGAAGCGCTGCCCGGCACATCGGCGCCGGAGCTCATCCGCCGTCGCGTCGCATGGGGCCCCATCGTCCGTCCTGGCCGACCACCGCGGCCTCCGCGTCCTCGATGACCTGTTCGTCGATCCAGCCCACGGGTTCCACATCCCGGACCAGCGGCTCGTTGTCGGGCCCGCGCCCCTCCTCCCGGCCGCGCAGCACCCAGGGACGGACGCCCTTGCCCTTCTCCCGCGGCAGATGGGAGTAGTCGTACAGACGCCGGGCCACCCACAGATCGATCGGCCGCGCCTCCCACCAGGGCTCGACGGCGAGCGGGTTGGCCGACAGCCCGGACATCCGGACACCGGTGAGGGCGTCACGGCTCTCGTTCAGGGCCCGGTCGGCCTCGGGCCCTCGCGACCAGCGCACATAGAGGTCGGGACTGCGCTTCACCAGTTTTGCCAGTTCACCGAGGGTGCGCAGAACCGGGAGCCCGTCAGGGGTGCTCATCAAGTCGTCGCTCCGTCTTCTCGTGCGGGACCCGGCGGGGTCAGATGTCCCGTTTCTCCAGCGGCCGTACGGCGGGCCCCTGCACGATGTCTCCGTCGGGGGTGAAACGGGACCCGTGGCACGGGCACTCCCAGGCGCGTTCCGCCGAGTTGAAGGCGACCAGACAGCCCAGGTGCGTACAGCGGGCGGAGACGGCGTGCAGCTCGCCGTCCTCGTCGCGGTGGACGGCGCAGCGGTGTCCACCGACGCGGACGATGGCGCCGTCCCCGGGGGCGATGTCGTCCACCGAGCCTCCGGTCGCCGACGCCAGACGGTCCCCGACGAAGTGCCGGGCGACCTTGACCTGGTTCTTGAGGAAGGCGGGCGCCTCACCGACGACGGTGCGGACGCGCCGGGGGTCGTACAGGTCGCTCCAGGCGGACTTCCGACCGGTGATCTGCTCTGCGAGAAGACGGCCCGCCATGATGCCGCCGCTCATTCCCCAACCGCCGAAGCCGGTGGCCACGTACGTGTGCTGGGCACCCGCGTGCAGCGGACCGACGAGCGGTACGGAATCGGTGGGGTCGTTGTCCTGCGTGGCCCATCGGTGCGTGAAGGCCAGGTCGCCGAAGTGCTCGGTGGCCCAGCCGGCGAGCCGCTCGAACCTGGCCTCCACCTCGCCGGTGCCCGGCGTGAAGTGCTCGCCGGTGACGATCAGCAGCCGCTGTCCGTCCTCGTACGGGGCGGTGCGCACGGAACGGGTGCCCTGCTCGGGCGTGATGAACATGCCGTGCGGATCGAGGCCGGCGGGGATCGGCGCGGTCAGGACGAGCTCGCGGCGCGGGGACAGCCGGGTGAACAGCAGCGCCCGGTCGAAGACGGGGTAGTGCGTGGCCACCACGACGTCGTCGGCCCGTACCGTCGCTCCCCCCGCGGTCCTCAGAGTGCAGGGGCGGCCTTCGTGGAGGTCCACGACGCGGGTCCGCTCATGGATCACCGCGCCCTGCCGGACCAGGTCCTCGGCGAGTGCCAGGAGGTACTTGCGGGGATGGAACTGCGCCTGCTCCGTCACCCGGACGGCGCCCGCGACGGGGAACGGCAGACCGGTCTCGGTCACGTACTCGGCGGGCAGCCCCGCCTCCCGCGCCGCGTCCGCCTCGGCCTTCAGCTCCTCGGTCGCGGCCTGCTCCCGGGCGTAGGTGAAGGCCGCCGTGTCCTCCCAGTCGCAGTCGATGCCGAGCTCGTCCACGATCTCGGCGGCATGCCGGACGGCCTCCGTCTGCGAGCGCGCGTACAGCTTCGCGGCCTCGGGGCCTCGGGTCCTGCGCAGCCGGGCGTAGACGAGCGTGTGCAGAACGCTCAGTTTGGCGGTCGTGTGCCCGGTGACGCCGGCGGCGATCCGGTCGGCTTCCAGCACCGCCACGCGGCGGCCCGCGCGGGCCAGCTCCCAGGCGGTACTGAGGCCCGCGATGCCGCCACCGACGACGGCCACATCGACCGTGAGGTCGGATTCCAGGGGCGGATGGAGGGGTCCCGGAGGTGCGGTGTCGATCCAGTACGACCGGTGATCGTCTGCGGGTGTGTTCATGGGGGCCGAGTTCCCCGGGCGTTCTCTGTGAAGCACTCGGGCATCCAGGTCAGGAGGCTGATTGCATTCGGCGGTCTTCGCTCCGCTTCCCCCGGGTACCCGGCGCGGACGACGAGAGTTGAGGAGGAGAGCAGATGAGCACGGTCAAGGAATCCGTGGACGTCGAGGTCCCCGTCCGCACCGCCTACAACCAGTGGACCCAGTTCGAGGAGTTCCCGCAGTTCATGGAGGGCGTCGAGGAGGTGCGGCAGCTCGACGACAAGCACAACCACTGGACGACCAAGATCGGCGGGGTGCGGCGCGAGTTCGACGCCGAGATCGTCGATCAGCTGCCGGACGACCGGATCACCTGGCGGGTCGTCGAGGGCGACGTCCGCCAGCGCGGAACGGTCAGGTTCCAGGAGCTGGACCCGACGCATACGCGCGTGGAACTCACGATGGACGTGGAGCCCAGCGGTGTCGCCGAGAAGAGCGCGGACATGCTGGGTGTGCTCGACCGCCGGATCAAGGGGGACATGCGGCGCTTCAAGGACTACATCGAGCACCGCGGCGGTGAGACCGGCGCCTGGCGTGGCCGCATCCGGCCCGACGAGCCCGGTTCACCTCTCGTCTGAGCCGCGTCCGAGCCGTCGGCGAGTCCGAGGCTCCGAACGCCCCGGGCGGTCCCGCACACGGCGGACCGCCCGGGGCGGGCGTTTCACGGCTCGGTATGCGGCCTGGACCAGCGGCACAGCAGACGGAACGCCTGGAGGAGGGTCACCGGCCACAGGACGGTGAAGGCCCAGAGCACCGCGAGGTCGGAGGTCTTCACTCCGACGACCGCGAGGAAGACGGACGCCGTCCCCAGCAGCCCCACGGCCAGGGGCAGCCACGGGTCGCGCCTGCGCCCCCGCGTGCCGGATGTCTTCCCCGGAGGCCTGTTCCGGCGGCGGTCGCGCCGCATCTCGGTCTCTATGTGCTTGAGGACAAGACGCTCTCGGATCGAGAGACGGACACCGGCATCATCGCGCATGGCGGCCTCCTGGGGGCGTGCGAAAGTGGCCCACGAGTACCCCGGCGGCGCCACCGCGAACCCGCGCCGGACGCGGCGCTGTCCCCACCCTGACCCGGCTGTTTCCGGGCAGCGCTTGACGTGCCGTACCGGCAGGCGGTGAGGTGAGGCCAGGCCAGATCAACTCCGGGAGTCCGTATGCCACTTGACGCCAAGCTCATCAACAGCGATGTGCCCCACTCCGCCCGGATCTGGAACTACTGGCTGGGCGGCAAGGACTGCTACGAGATCGACCGCCTCGTCGGTGACCAGATCGTCGAGGCGAACCCGCAGATCCTCGACATAGCCAGGGCCCAGCGGGCCTTCCTCGTCCGCGCGGTGGAACACCTCGTCCGAGAGGTGGGCATACGCCAGTTCCTGGACGTCGGCACGGGCCTGCCCACCGCCGACAACACCCACGAGGTCGCCCAGCGGATCGCCCCGGAGACCCGGATCGTCTACGTCGACAACGACCCCGTCGTACTCGCCCACGCCGAGGCCCTGCTCACCAGTTCGCCCGAGGGCGTGACCGCCTATATCGACGCCGACATCCGCGACCCCGAGGGCATCCTGCGGACCGCCGCCGAGACGCTGGACTTCACGCAGCCCATCGCGCTCGTGCTGCTGGGGATCACCGCCCACATCGTCGACGACCAGGCGTACGACATCGTCGGGCGCCTGATCGAGGCGCTGCCCTCCGGAAGCCACGTCGTGCTCTGCGACGACACCGAGGTGCTCGACCCCGAGGGCATGCGCACCATGATCGAGCAGTGGAACGAGGCGGGCGACAACCCGCGGATCAACCGGAGCCCCGAGCAGCTGGCCCGCTTCTTCGACGGCCTGGAGCTGGTCGACCCGGGCGTGGTCTCGGTGTCCCGCTGGCGCCCGGGCCCGGCCGGAACGGAGGGTCCGGAGGTCGACGACTTCGGGGGCGTGGCCCGCAAGCCGTGACAGCGGAGGGCCTCTTCCGCGGGGGAGGTGTTGGTCACCGCATGCCGGGCGCCGGCCCAACGGGCTCCCGGCCGACGCCCCGCCGAGAGCCCGTCCGGTGCTTCCCCGTCCGGCCCGGGTTCAGCGGGGCCGCCTTCCCTCCCAGCCGCTGCCCGCGGCCTCGTCCCGTAGGGTGTCCGAGATCGACTTGACTCCGCCGTGTGCGGTGAGACCGCCGTCGACGGGGATCTCGGCGCCGGTGATGAAGGACGCCTCGTCGGAGAGCAGGAAGGCCACCAGCGGGGCGATCTCGGCGACCGTGCCGGTGCGGCCGAGAGGGGTCTCGCGGAGGTTGGCCTCGCGGAAGGCGGGGGCGGCGGAGGCGGTCATCTCGGTCTCGATGAAGCCGGGGTGGACGATGTTGACGCGGATGCCGCGCGGGCCCAGCTCCGTGGCAGCCGCCTTCGACAGGCCGCGCAGGGCCCACTTGCTGGCCGTGTAGGCGACCGGGTAGTGGCCGGTGAGCGCGGCGGTCGAACCGACGTTGACGATGGAGGCGCCGGGCGGCATCAGCGGGGCGAGGTGCTGGATGCCGAGCAGCGGGCCGGTGACGTTGACGGCGTGGACGCGGGCGAAGTCCTCGGGGCGTACGTCGTCGATGCGGGCGCGCCAGGTGATGCCCGCGTTGTTGACCAGGCCGTGGACCTGGCCGTACGACTCCCGCAGTTCCGCGGCGAGTTCGGCCCACTCCTTGTCGCTGGTGACGTCGAGGCGGCGGCAGCCCGGGGCGTCCGTGATGTCGGTGGCGATGACCCGGGCGCCCTCCCGGGTGAGGGTCTCGGCCTCGGCGGCGCCCTGGCCGCGAGCGGCGCCGGTGACGACCACCACCTTGCCCTTCAGCCGTGTCACGGCCGCTCCCGGCTGCGGCGGCGGCCGGTCGCCAGCGGCACCCGGTCGACACCGGCGACCACGGTGTTGGAGACACTGCCGATGCCCTCGACGGTGAGCGTCACGGTGTCGCCGGGCTTGAGCGGCGGCGGGTCCTGGCGGCCCCTCACACCCCAGAGCTCCGCCAGACAGCCGCCGTTGCCGCAGGTGCCCGAGCCGAGGACGTCACCGGGTCGGACGACCGTGCCGCGTGAGGCGTAGGCGGCCATCTCCTCGAAGGTCCAACTCATGTTGGAGAGCAGGTCCTTGCCGATGACCTCGCCGTTCACGGAGGCCGTCAGGGACAACCTGAGGAACCCGTCCGCGTCCCGGTACGGCTCCAGCTCGTCGGCGGTCACGAGATACGGCCCGAGCGTGGCGGCCGTGTCCTTGCCCTTGCAGGGGCCGAGGTTGACCTGCATCTCACGGGACTGCAGATCGCGGGCGGACCAGTCGTTGAGGATCGTGTAGCCGACGATGTGGTCCCGGGCCCGCTCGGGCGTGAGATCCCGGCCCTCGCGGCCGATGACCGCGGCGACCTCCAGCTCGAAGTCCAGGACCCGCGAACCCGGGGGCACGGGCACGTCGTCGTACGGCCCGATGACCGCGTAGGGGTTGGTGAAGTAGAAGGTCGGGGCGTCGTACCAGGCCTCCGGCACCCCGGCGTTGCCGTCGATCGAGCGTCGTACGCCCTCGACATGTTCCTCGAAGGTGACGAAGTCCCGGACGGTGGGCGGCTGGAGAGGCGCCAGCAGGCGTACGTCGGTCAGCGGTACGGCCGTTCCGAGGGGGTGCCCGCCGAGCGCGGCCTCGACCGGTGAGGTGCCGTCGGGCACAGGGCGTACGACGGTGTCCTCGACGACACCGACCCGGCGGCGGCCTTCGTGGAGATAGGTGGCTATGCGCACGGGGGCCTCACACCGGCGGGGCGACGAACACGCCGCGGTCGACGTCGTTGAACGACTCCTTGGCGACCAGCTCGTTCATCGGGTTGGCGGTGCCCCACTGGTCGGCGATCTCGGGCTGGGAGAAGTCGTAGACGTGCGGGTGCCAGGTGTCCTCGTCCAGCAGCTCCAACTCGGTCGTGTACTCGACCGTGTTGCCGTGCGGGTCAAGGAAGTACGTGAAGGTGTTGTCGCCCGCTGTGTGCCGGCCCGGACCCCAGAGCTTCCTGTGGCCGGCCCGGATCACCCGGCCGGAGCCGCGCAGGTACTCGTCGATGCCGCGCATCTCGAAGGAGACGTGGTGCAGGGCGGTGTGCGGGCCCCGGGCGATGGCCATGGAGTGGTGCTGGTTGCTGATCCGCATGAAGTGCATGGCCTCGCCCATGCGCGGGTGCATGAGGGTGTCGGAGAGCCGGAAGCCCAGATGACGCTCGTACCACTCCCGGGTGACGTTGAGATCGGGTGAGTTGAGGACGACGTGCGACAGCTTGACCGGGATCGCCTCCTTCTCCTCGATCCTGCGGTGCTGCCGGACCTCGACGTCCGCCGAGACCTCGATGGTGCGGCCGTCGACGTCGAAGAAGCGGAAGCCGTAACCGCCGCCGGGGGTGTCGACCTTGCCGGGCCGGGAGATCAACCGGACGCCGCCCGCGAGGAGTTCCTCCGCGAGGGTGTCCACGTCGTCCGCCGAGGCGGCGCCGTACGAGACGAGGTCCAGCCGCTTCTCCTCGGCCTTGCGCAGCCGGACCACGTACTGCTCCGGTGAGCCCTCGGCGGCGAGGAAGGAGATCCCGGAGTCCTCGGCGACCTTGGTCAGGCCCCAGACGCCGGCGTAGAAGTCGAGCTGCTTGTCGTAGTCGGGCACGGCGAGGTCGACGTGCCGCAGATGGGTGAGCAGACGCATGAGGTCAGTCCTTCCGGAGGAGGGCGACGGCGTTGCCGCCCCGTACGGCGTGGAAGTCGGGGTCGGGGAGCCGGGCCGCGCGCAGGGCGCCGACGGGGTCCTCGGTGCCCATGTCGAAGGGGAAGTCGGAGCCGAGCAGCACCCGGTCGGCGCCGGCGGCCCGGACCAACTCCCGGAGCACGTGCGGGTCGTGGACGAGGGAGTCGAACCAGATCCGCCCGAGGTAGCTGCTCGGCGGGTGCGCGCAGCCGGCGCCCGCGTCGGAGCGGGCCGACCAGGCGTGGTCGGAGCGTCCGATGTGGGTGGGCAGATAGCCGCCGCCGTGCGCGGCGACGATCTTCAGTCCGGGGTGGCGGTCCAGCACTCCGGAGAAGATGAGGTGGGAGAGCGCGACGGCGTTCTCCGTGGGCTGGCCGACGACGTTGGACAGATACCACCGGTCCAGGCGCTCGTCGAGGGTGCAGCCGAAGGGGTGCAGGAACAGGATCGCGCCGGTTGCCTCGGCCAGGGCCCACAGGGGTTCGTAGGCCGGGTCGGACAGTTCCCTGCCGGGGGCGTGGGACGAGATCTCCACTCCCGACAGGCCCTGGTCCAGGGCGTGGGAGAGGGCGCGCACCGCCTGTTCGGGATGTTGCAGCGGGACGATGCCCAGCCCGCGGAGCCGGTCGGGCGCCTGTGCGCAGTGCGCGGCCGTCGCCTCGTTGGCCAGGCGGTACACCTTCTCCGCGGTCTCCTCGTCCGCCCAGTAGTGGTAGTGCGAGGGGGAGGGGCTGACCAGCTGGATGTCCACGCCCTGGGCGTCCATCGTGGCCAGTCGCAGCGAGACGTCGGTCGCCTTCGGGACGATGGAGCGGACCATCGGGCCGCTGACCGCGAGGGACGCGGCGCCGTTGCGGCGGGCGTCCAGTGCCCTGGCCTCGGCCAGGCCGGGGAGTGCGGCGACGGCCTCCTCGACCTCCGGGATCAGGAGGTGGGCGTGCACGTCGACGGTGGGTGGGGTCACGGCAGTTCCTTCAGGATGGTCATCGTGCGGCCGATCAGCCCGGGCACGTCGGCGTCGCGGACACCGTCCAGCTGCCACTGCCCGATCTGCACGGACGCCTCGACGACGGTTCGCACGCGGGGGATGCGGCGCTCGTAGTACGCCTGCAACAGGTCCTCGTCCCAGTCCCGCCCGCTCGTGAGCAGCTCGGCGAAGACGGAGGCGTCCTCCAGGGACTGGGCAGCGCCCTGGGCGATGGTGGGCGGACAACAGTGGGCGGCGTCGCCGACGAGGACGACCCGGCCGCGGTGCCAGGAGCCCTCCACCAGCAGCCTGTCGAACCACGTGTAGTTGACCTTCGCCGGGTCCGTGATGTGCTCGACGATCTCGGGCCAGACCCCGCCGTACGCCCGCGCGAGCCGGCGCATCTCGTCCGCGTAGGTCTCCGGCGGGATCGAGGCGCGGTCGCGGTTCGCCTCGACGACGTACGCGTAGATGGTGTTCTCGCTGGTCGGGCAGTAGCCGGCGATGTAGGCCGGGCCGCCGTAGGCGAGGTCGGTGCGGGTGACGCCCGCGGGGCGCGGGGTCGGCGTGCGCCAGATGGCCATGCCGGTCGGCTCCGGTTTGTCGGCGATGCCGATCGCGGCGCGGGTGGCGGAGTTCAGGCCGTCGGCGGCGATCACGAGGTCGTAGCGGCCGGTGGTGTCGTCGCTGAAGCGCACCGAGACACCGTCGGCGTCCTGTTCCAGGGTCTTGGCGGTGGTGCCCAGCCGGACCGTGGCCCCGCAGGCGCGGACCGCGTCGATGAGGATCTGCTGGAGCCGGGGCCGCTGCATGCCGAGCGTGGCGGGCAGGTCCTCGCCGCCGGTACGGATGTCCTCGATCTCGTGGAGCACGGTCCCGTCGGGGATGGTCACACCGAGCGAGCCGAAGGCGTACCCGCGGGCCGACACCTCTTCCCACACGCCGAGTTCGCGCAGCACGCGCAGGGCGTTGCCCTGCAGGGTGATGCCGGAGCCGTTGGTGGCGTTCCAGTCCGGCCTGGCCTCGATGAGGTCCACCGTGACGCCGGCGCGGCGCAGCAGGATCGTCACCGCGTTGCCGGAGGCGCCGCCGCCTATGACGAGGACTCTGCGGGGTGTGCTCATGGGGAACTCCCTTGTTCCGCGGGTTACTTGACGGCGATCGGGTTCACCGGGGAGCCGACGGCCCCGGTGATGGGCAGGGGCGCGGCGGTGAGCCAGAACTCGTACGCACCGTCCGCGGCGCAGTCGGCGGCGAGCGCGTCGAGGTCCCACATCTCGCCGATCAGCAGGCCGATGTGCGGGATGGCGACCTGGTGCAGCGGCTGGAAGGCGTGCTCGAACTCGTTGGGCCGTACCTCGAAGCCCCAGGTGTCGGTGGCGATCGCGGCGATCTCGGTGCGGTGCAGCCAGCCCGCCGTGGTGAACGACAGCCCGGCGGAGCCACCGCCCGCGTAGTCGCCCCAGCCCTCGCGCCGGGCCCGGGCGAGGCGTCCGGTCCGTACGGTGACGATGTCGCCGCGGCCGACCCGCACGCCGTGGGCCTCGGAGGCCGCGGTCAGGTGCTCCTCGGTGACGGCGAAACCGTCGGGCAACTCGCCGTCTGAGCCGATCACTTGGCCGACGTCGAGGAGTACGCCCCGACCGGCGACATGCGGTGCCATGTGCTCGATGCCGGTGACGAGGTCACCGTCGGAGGTGACGACCTTCTCGGCCCGCCGTCCGTTCCAGGCGTTGCCGTGGTCGAAGATGTGCCCGAGCCCGTCCCACTGTGTCGAGCACTGCAACGGCATCGCGATCACGTCGTCGGCGCCGCCGATGCCGTGCGGGAAGCCCTGGTTGCCGAGGGCCGCGTCGGTACCGGTGTCGAGCATGGTGTGCACCGGGTTGGTGCGCCGCCGCCACCCCTTCTGCGGACCGTTCATGTCGAAGGACTGCGACAGCGAGAAGCTCACGCCCCGCCGGACGAGCGCGGCACCCTCGCGCCGCTTGGCCTCGTCGAGGAAGTTGAGCGTGCCGAGCACGTCGTCCTCACCCCAACGCCCCCAGTTGGAGTACGCCTTGGCGGCCTCGGCGATGGCGCCCTCGGGGTCGGTCCGGTCGAGCGTCACCGGGGCACCTCCGCGGTACAGCGCGTGCGCTGGGCACCCAGACCCGTGATCGACCCGTCCATCACATCGCCGTCCCGCAGCAACCGGCCCCAGTGCATGCCGTTTCCGGCCGGGGAGCCCGTCAACACCAGGTCCCCGGGGAGGAGTCGGGCGCTCTGGGAGGCGTACGACACGATCCGCGCGACGCCGAAGAGCATGTCCTTGGTCGACTCGTCCTGCATCGTCTCCCCGTTCAGCCGGAGCGTGACCCGCAGGTCACCGGGGTCGGCGATCGACGAGGCGGGCACGATCCACGGGCCGAGCGGGGTGAAGCCGGGCGCGTTCTTGCTGCGCAGCCAGTCCGTGCCGATGGCCTTCATGTCCCGGCGGAAAACGGTGGCGCGGTCGGTGAGGTCGTTGGCGATGGTGTACCCGGCGACGTACTCCAGGGCCGCCTCGACGGACACCCGGTAGGCGGGCCGGGAGATCACGGCCGCCAACTCCAGCTCCCAGTCCGGCTGTTCGGCCCAGGACGGGAGCACGACGTCGTCGTACGGGCCGGTGATCGCGCTCGGCAGTCCGATGAAGACGTACGGCAGGTCCTCGGCGGCCCGGCGGTCCATGAGCTCGGCGGTCTCGGCCCGCGCCTCCTCGACCGTGCGCGGGTCGTCGGGGGAGCGGTGGGCGAGCTCCAGGTCGATCACGTGCTGCCGGTAGTTGGCGCCGGACTGGAAGACCTGGCGGGGCTCGACGGGAGCGTGGACGTGCAGGGCGTCGAGCGTCCGCCGGTCCGCCCGCGCGTCCGCCGCCAGCTCGTGCAGACGCGGGAGCAGCTCGGCCCAGCGTTCGAAGACCGCGCGGGTCGTCAGAGCGGGTTCGCCGAGGGCCGTACGGAGATCCAGCACGTGCCCCTCGGGGACCACCAGGCCGGGGAAGGGAGCCTCGCCGGGGGCGGAGAAGGTGCCGAGGGCGAACGGTCCGGAGAAAGCTGCGGGTTTCACGGGCATGTCCTCCTGATTGCGATGTGACTAATCTGGCCCTCCGTCTCGTAATCTGGGAAATCGATTCTGTGGATGCGGATCATCCACGCCGTCTATGCCTTGTGGAGCGCGCCGTGAACCTGGCCAGCCTCGACCTCAACCTGGTGGTCGCCCTGCGCGCCCTCCTGGAGGAGCGCAACGTCACCCGCGCCGGGCGCCGGGTCGGTCTGAGCCAGCCCGCGATGAGCGCGGCCCTGGCCCGGCTGCGCCGCCACTTCGACGACGACCTGCTCTCCCGCGTCGGCGGCCACTACGAGCTGACCGCGCTCGGCCAGGTCCTCCTCGACCGCACCTCCACCGCCTGCGATCTGCTGGAACGCCTCTTCACCAGCCAGGCCGACTTCGATCCGGCGGTCGAGGAGCGGGAGTTCACGATCGTGTCCTCCGACTACGCGGTCGCCGTCTTCGGCGCCGAACTCGCCCGCACGGTCCACCGGGAGGCGCCCGGCATCCGGCTGCGCTTCGTCCAGACCCCGACCGGCATAGTCGAGCAGGCCGGCACCCTGCTGAGCACCACCGAGGGAGTGCTCATGCCGCACGGCATCATCAGCGGCTTCCCCACCACCGAGCTCTATCGGGACCAGTGGGTCTTCCTGGTCGCCGACGACCATCCGGACGTCGGCGAGCGGCTCACCCGGGACGATGTGGCGCGGCTGCCCTGGGTGACGTACCAGCGCACCTACGACGCCCCGGCGGTCCGCCAGCTCGGCATGCTCGGCATCGAACCCAAGGTCGAGGTGTCCGTCGACAGCTTCACGGTGCTGCCGTTCCTGGTCGCCGGGACCCGTCGCATCGCCCTGGTCCAGGCGCTCCTCGCCGAGCGGCTGCGCGGCGTGGCCCCCGTGCGGATCATGGAGGCGCCCTACGAGTCCGTGCCTCTCCAGGAAGCCCTGTGGTGGCATCCGGTGCACACCCACGATGCCGCGCACATGTGGCTGCGCGAGACGGCGGCACGGGTCGGGGCCTCGGTGACGGGACACGACGTCCGGGCGGCCCAGGGACAGGGGCATCCAGCCGACGGATGATCCCGATCCGGGAGATCGATCGGCTGAGGGGTAGGCGTGGCGGGCACGCCGGTTCATAGTCGGGGCAGTTCCTGACGCCCGCCGCTCGGGCGCAGAGTCCCTCCGGTGCGCGGTCGCCGCACCTCCTGCCCCTGACGTGGAGCCCCGCCATGCCCGGATCCGTACCCCTGCGCGCCCCTCTCCTGATGGCCGGCAGCTGTCTGCCCGTCCTCGGCGCGGTCCTGATCGCCCCCGTGCTGCCGAAGATGCAGGACCACTTCGACTCGGTGCCCGGTGCCAAGACGCTCGTCCCCGTGGTCCTGACCGTCCCGGCGCTGGCGCTCGCCCTGCTGGCACCCTTCGCGGGCGTCATCGTCGACCGGCTGGGCCGCCGACGCCTGCTGGTCGTGGCGACCGTGCTGTACGCGCTCTTCGGCACCGCCCCGCTCTGGCTCGACTCGCTCGGCGCGATCGTCGCCTCCCGGGTCCTGGTCGGCATCACCGAGGCCGCGATCATGACCTGCTGCACCACACTGATCGGCGACTACTACACGGGCCGGGTCCGGGACCGCTATCTCGCCCTGCAGACCATGTGCGCCTCCGCCTCCGCCACCGCGTTCTTCGTGATCGGCGGCGCGGCCGGCTCGGCGGGCTGGCGCGCACCCTTCTGGATCTACGCGGTCGGCCTGCTGCTGGCCCCCCTCATGGCGACCGCCCTGCCCAGGCTCCGCCAGGACGACGCCCCCGAAGAACTCACCACCGGCTCACGCCCGTTCCCCGTACGACGGCTGGCCGGCATCTGCGCGCTGACCGTGTTCGGTGCCATGGTCTTCTACACCGTGCCCGTCGAAACGGCCTACCTCCTCGACGACCTGGGCATCACCTCCACCGGCGTCATCGGCCTGGCCACCGCCCTCGCCAGTGCCGCCACGGTGGCCGGATCGATCGCGTTCACCAAACTGCCGGGCACCCCCGCGAGCCGGCTGCCCGTGGTGTTCGCGCTGTGCGGCACCGGGTTCGTGGTCATGGCCCTGGCGAGCGGCCCCGTGCTCCTGATCGCGGGCGCCGTGCTCAACTGCCTTGGTACGGGCGTCCTGTTGCCGTCCCTGCTCACCGTCGCGATGTCCGGGCTGGAGTACGCCGACCGCGGGCGCGGCACCGGACTGTGGACCGCGGCGTTCTTCTTCGGCGAGTTCGTCTGCCCGCTGATCCTGATCGGGCTGGAGTCCGTGGTCGGGAGTCTGGCCACCGCGGTCGGTGTCCTGGGGCTCGCCTCGGGGCTGGTCGCGGGCGGACTGCTGCTCGCGGGACGGTCGGCGGTCGTGGAGCACGAGCACGCCGCCTAGACAGGCCGAAGGCGGCGCCCCTCGACGGGGCGCCGCCCTGCTCTCTCAGTCCACGTGGCCTCGGCCTCGGTGTGTCAGCCCGTGTCTCGGCCCGTGTGCAGGATCCGGAAGCGGCCGGGTTCCGCCGGATCGCGATCCACGACCTGGACCGGCGGCGAGGCCCACTGCCACACACTGACGCCCGGAGTGCGGGAGAACCCGATCCGCCCGCGTGTCCCCTCGACCGCGACGCGCGGCCAGGAACCGGCGATGCCCGCCCGGTCCGTGCCATGAGTACGCAGCAGATCGGCGAGGACGGCGACCGTGTCGTAGCCCTCGAAGGCGACGAAGGAGGGCACCTCACCGAGCCGCTCACGAAGGGCGGCCTCGACCCGTGTTCCGAGCGAGGTGAGGCGCTCGGGCAGATAGCGCAGGAACGGCACCCCGGCACCGTGATCACCCAGCAGCGCGGCCCATTCGGCGAGCTCCGGCTGCCCGGCCGGCGCACCGATCAGGACCTCGGCGAGACGCCGGTCGCGGCGGACGGACTCGACGACCGGAACGGCCGGCTCCGGGTGTCCGACCAGAAGCAGGAGGGCTGTGGCGCGCCGCTCGACGAGCGCGTCGCACACCGCGGCGGGCGCGAGCGCGCTCATGTCCAGTTCGACGACGGTGCCGCCGCGCTCGGCGAGGTGGTCCCGCAGGACGCGGGTCCCGGACGCCCAGTAGACACTCGGCTGCGTCGCCACGGCGATACGGCTGTGGCCCGCGCCGAGGAGGAAGTCCGCGTAGACCCGCCAGCCGCGGGACTGCGGCGGCGAGAGGCGCGCGACCCAGTCCGTCGGCCGTTCCGTGAGCCCGTCGAGCACCGCCGACGAGCAGAGGAACGGCACCCCGAGGGCGTCGGCACGGCCGGCGGCGGCTCGCGCGACGACGCTGTGATACTCCCCGGCCAGGGCGGCCACACCCAGGCCGGCCAACTCGTCCACGGCCGCGGCGGCCTTCTCCGGATCGGCCGCGGTGTCCCGGACCACCAGCTCCAGGGGTCTGCCGGCGATCCCGCCGGTGTCGTTGACGTCGCGAGCGGCCAGTTCGAGGCCCGCGAGCACATGCCGGCCCGCCTCGACCCAGCCGGGGCGGGTGAGCGGAACGAGAACGCCGATCCGGACGGGCGCTTCGTCCCGCCGGGATGGGTGCACCGAGGTGATCATGCCGGACATTGCATCCACCAACCCGGCGGACGGGCAAGCGATCGGGGGATCGCTCTCGGCCCTTGGGATGCGACGGGCGCATGGCTATAGTCAACAATGTTAGTAGGTGTCTATTTGGCTGAGCGGGGCGGTCGACCATGACGGAGAACGGACCTCTGCGGTACGTCGCCCTCGGTGACAGCCAGACCGAAGGGTGCGGCGACGGCGACGACGTACGGGGACTGCGCGGCTGGGCCGACCGGCTCGCCGAGCACCTCGCCCGGGACACACCGGAGCTCCTCTACGCCAACCTCGCCGTGCGCGGCCGGCTCGCCGGGCAGGTGCGGGACGAACAGCTCGCGCCCGCCCTCGCGTTGGAGCCCGGCCTCGCCACGGTCGTCGCCGGGGTCAACGACCTGCTGCGGCCCCGCTTCGACGCCGACGAGGTGGCCGGGCACCTGGAGGCGATGTTCGCCGCACTCACCGCGCAGGGCGCCCGCGTGGCGACGGTGACCTTCCCGGACGTCGGCCGGATCACCCCGCTGGCCCGCCCGATCGGCCTCCGGATCATCGCCCTCAACGACCGCATCCGACAGGCCGCCGCCCGGCACGCAGTCGTGGTCGCCGAGACCTCCCACCACCCGGTCGTGACCGACCCGCGCCTGTGGAGCCCCGACCGGCTGCACGCAAGCCCGCTCGGCCACGCCCGGATCGCCGCCGCTGTGGCCGACGCCCTCGGCCTGCCGGGCAGCGACGACGGCTGGACCCGCCCGCTGCCCGTCGATCCACGCCCGGCCTCCGGTCTGCGGGCGGTCGGCGGCGAGTTGCGCTGGGCCGGCTCCTTCCTCGGTCCCTGGCTCCTTCGGCGGGTCCGGGGACGGTCGTCCGGCGACGGCCGGCAGGCCAAGCGGCCCGAACTGCTCGCGATGCCCCGGCCCGCTGCCATGCACTCCCTTGACTAATCAATTAGGTTGGGCCCATGGCTCTGCGCAACGCTGTGATGGCCGCCCTCCTGGAGGGCGAGGCCTCCGGATACGACCTCGCCAAGGGCTTCGAGGCCTCCGTCGCCAACTTCTGGATGGCCACCCCGCAGCAGCTCTACCGCGAACTGGAGCGCATGGAGACCGAAGGCCTCGTCTCCGCCCGCGTGGTCCAGCAGGAACGCCGCCCCAACAAGCGCCTGTTCTCCCTCACCGAGGCCGGTCTGGAGATCCTGCGGGCGTACATCGCCGACGTGCCCGCGAAACCGACCGCCATCCGTGACGAGCTGATGGTCAAGGTCCAGAGCGTCGACATCGGTGACGCCGACGCCGTGCGGACCGCGATCGCCGAGCGCGTGGAGCGGTCCACCGCCAAGCTGGCCCGCTACGAACGGATGCGGGAGCGCATGCTGGCCGGCCGCACCGAGGACGAGTACTTCGCCGAGGCCGACCGCATCGGGCCCTACCTCACCCTGCTCGGCGGCATGGACTTCGAACGCTCGAACCTCAAGTGGGGCGAGACCGCACTGAAGCGGCTCGACCAGCGCGCCGCACGCCAACCGGTTCCGCCGGGACCGTGACGCGGAGGCCCGGCGCCTCAGCTGAGCGTGAACCCCTTCGCGCAGAAGTCCCAGATCTCGTCGGCGGTGACCGGGTGGGAGTCCGTCCGGCCGCTGGACTGCGCGTTGGACATGACGGTCTGCACGGTCAGGGCCGCCACCCGGCGGGGCTCGAAGCCCTCACGCAGCAGACCGGCCTCATCGAGGTCCGTCATCAGCTCGGTGAACAGGGCGAGCAACGGTGCGTTCGCGACCCGCATCTCGTTGGGGTGCGAGACCAACAGGCGCTGCGCGGCCGGGTCGGGGCGGGAGTTCTCGAACAGCGTCCGCACGGCGACCTCGAGCCGGTCCAGCGGGTCCGAGTGTTCGGCCGCGGCGGTCCGCAACTGCTCCGCCGACTTGCTCATGGCGTCCTCGAACAGGGCGAGCAGCAGCTCGTGTTTGCCGTCGAAGTGCTGGTAGAAGCTGCGCAGCGACTGCTTGGAGCGGTCGACGACCTCCTGCACGGTGAAGTCTGTCGTCCCCTTGTCCGCCATGATCGCCTGGGCCGCGTCGAGGAACCGCTCCACCCGCTGCTCGGCCCGGCGCTTCGCCGCCTGGGTGGACCGCTCGACGGCGCGCTGCTTCCAGGCGGGCTCTTCGGTGGGGGTGCCCAACGGCTGGTCCGCCTTCTCTGCCATAGGGAGAACTTTACTGCGGCGTAGCGACAACGGGCCTACCGAGCAGGTCGGGCATCTCCTCTCCTCACCGGGATACTCTCAATTCCCCTGAGCGAGATGGTGATTCTCGCCGAGCCATCCCGATGCGTCGGGACACGTGCAGGCGGGGCCCCAGCTGTCGGGGTTCGGCGTTGCCTGGGGTGGCTGACGGATGCCGCAGCCACCCCAGGTGCAACCACGTCAGCCCTTGCGGGTGTTGATCTCCTCGGTGAGGGCGGGGACGACGTCGAAGAGGTCGCCGACGACGCCGTAGTCGACGAGGTCGAAGATCGGGGCCTCGGCGTCCTTGTTGATCGCCACGATCGTCTTGGAGGTCTGCATGCCGGCCCGGTGCTGGATCGCGCCGGAGATACCGGAGGCGATGTACAGCTGCGGGGAGACACTCTTGCCGGTCTGGCCGACCTGGTTGGTGTGCGGGTACCAGCCCGCGTCCACCGCGGCGCGCGAGGCGCCCACGGCCGCGCCGAGGGAGTCGGCCAGGGACTCGATCAGCGCGAAGTTCTCCGCGCCGTTGACCCCGCGGCCGCCGGAGACCACGATCGCGGCCTCGGTCAGCTCCGGGCGCCCGGTCGACTCGCGCGGGGTGCGCGCGGTGACCTTGGTGCCGGTGGCCAGCGCACCGAAGGACACCGACAGCGCCTCGACGGTGCCGGCGGCCGGGGCGGCCTCCACGGCGGCGGAGTTCGGCTTGACGGTGATGACCGGGGTGCCCTTGGCGACGCGGGTCTTGGTGGAGAAGGACGCGGCGAACACCGACTGGGTGGCGACCGGGCCCTCGTCACCGGCTTCCAGGTCGACGGCGTCGGTGATGATGCCGGAGCCGATCCGCAGCGCGAGACGGGCGGCGATCTCCTTGCCCTCCGCGGACGACGGCACCAGCACCGCGGCCGGGGAGACGGCCTCGTACGCGGCCTGCAGGGCGTCCACCTTCGGGACGACCAGGTAGTCGGCGTACTCGGCGGCCTCGTGGGTGAGGACCTTGACGGCGCCGTGCTCGGCGAGCGCGGCGGCGGTGTCGGCGGCGCCGGCACCCAGCGCGACGGCGACCGGCTCGCCGATACGGCGGGCCAGCGTCAGCAGCTCCAGGGTGGGCTTGCGGACGGCGCCGTCCACGTGATCGACGTAGACGAGAACTTCAGCCATGGATCAACGCACCCTCTCTCAGATGAACTTCTGGCTCGCGAGGTACTCGGCGAGCTGCTTGCCGCCCTCGCCCTCGTCCTTGACGACTGTTCCGGCCGTACGCGCCGGGCGCGCGGTGGCGGAGTCGACCTTGGTCCAGGCACCGTCCAGGCCCACGTCCTCGGCCTCGATGCCGAGGTCGGACAGGTCCCAGGACTGAACCGGCTTCTTCTTGGCGGCCATGATGCCCTTGAAGGACGGGTAACGCGCCTCGCCCGACTGGTCGGTGACCGACACGACCGCCGGGAGGGATGCCTCCAGCTGCTCGGTGGCGGAGTCACCGTCGCGGCGGCCCTTGACCGTGCCGTCCTCGACGGAGACCTCGGACAGCAGCGTGACCTGCGGGACACCGAGTCGCTCGGCGACCAGCGCCGGGACGACTCCCATGGTGCCGTCGGTGGAGGCCATACCGGAGATCACCAGGTCGTAGCCGGCCTTCTCGATCGCCTTGGCCAGCACCAGCGAAGTGCCGATCGCGTCGGTGCCGTGCAGGTCGTCGTCCTCGATGTGGACGGCCTTGTCGGCGCCCATCGACAGCGCCTTGCGCAGCGCATCCTTGGCGTCCTCCGGACCGACCGTCAGAACGGTGACCTCGGCGTCGTCCGCCTCGTCGGCGATCTGCAGCGCCTGCTCGACCGCGTACTCGTCCAGCTCGGAGAGCAGACCGTCCACGTCGTCACGGTCGACGGTCAGGTCATCGGCGAAGTGCCGGTCGCCGGTGGCGTCGGGCACGTACTTCACGGTCACAACTATCTTGAGACTCACGGCAATTGCTCCTCTTTCGACAGTTCGGCATACGGCGTCACCGGCCGCTGCGCCGCAGCCGTACGCGGTACGAGTAGTGCTCGGGCAGGAAGTGGCTGATCGCCAGCTCGACGAGTTGTCCGGCGACCGTCTGGTAGACCCGGTCGATGCGCAGCAGCGCGCGGCCCGGTTCGCAGCCGAGGTGTCCGGCGAGTTCGGGGGTGGCCTCCGCGACCGTGATGCTCTGCTCGGCCTCGGCGATCGGCTCGGGCAGCCGGCCGTCGAGGAAGCCGATGACGGTGGAGGCGCTGGGGATGCCGGGCTCGGTGAGTTCGGGGACCGACTCCAGCAACTGGCCGACGGCGGGCGGCAGGGAGACCGCGGTGTGGCAGAACGCGGTCTCCTCGTGCAGCCGGACGAAGGCCAGCCTGTGCACCCGGTCGGTGTGCAGGCCCAGTCGCCCGGCCGCGTCGACGTCGACCCGTCGGTGCAGGGGCGTGACGACCCGCATACGGGTGTCGATGGACAGGCCCATCAGGTCGTCCACCGAGCCGAACTGGCGCAGGTACTGCTCGTCGCGGGGCGTGGCGAAGGTGCCGCGCCCCGGCACCCGGTGGACCAGCCCTTCCGCCACCAGGTCCTGGAAGGCGCGGCGCACGGTCTGACGGCTGATCCCGTGGTGCTCGGCGAGTTGGGCCTCCGTCGGCAGCCGCACCCCTTCGGGGTAGTCGTGCCGCAGGATCGCGGTGCGCAGTTCGCGGGCGAGCTTGAGGTAGGTGCTTTCACGCTGTGGCTGCTCGAGCATCGACGTCACCCCGTCATCAGACGACGCCGTCGGCGCGCAGCGCCTCGATGTCGTCGCGGCTGCGGCCGAGCCCGGTGAGAATCGTGTCGGTGTGCTCGCCCACCGCCGGTACGGGGTCCATGCGCGCGGGCAGCCCCGCCAGGTCGGCCGGCGGCACCAGCGCCCGCACGGTGGCGCCCGGTACACCCACCTCGCGCCAGCGGCCCCGGGCGGCCAGCACGGGATGGTCGAGGAACGCGGCGATGTCATTGACACCGGCGCAGGCGATGCCGATGTCCTCCAGGTCCTTGAGGATCTCCTCGGCGTCGGAGCGCGCACAGCGCTCGGCGACGACGGTGTTGAGCTCCTCGCGGTGGGCGACACGGTCGGAGCCGGTGGCGAAGCGCGGGTCGGTGGTCAGTCCGGGATCGCCGAGGAACTCCGCGCAGAGCACGGCCCATTCGCGCTCGTTCTGGATGGAGAACAGCACGTCCTTGCCGTCGGCGGACCTGAAGGTGCCGTAGGGAGCGATGGTGGCGTGCTGGGTGCCCAGGCGTGGGGGCTGGCTGCCGCCGTACTGCGTGTAATTGGCCGGTTGGCCCATCCACTCGGCCAGTGCCTCGAAGAGGGACACCTCCACCGGGTGGGCGGTGCCCGTGGTGGCGCGTGTGTACAGGGCGGTCAGGACGCCGCTGTAGGCGTACATCCCGGCGGCGATGTCAGCGACCGAGATCCCGACGCGTGCGGTCTCCTGCGGGGTTCCGGTCAGGGAGACCAGGCCGGTCTGGCACTGCACCAGCAGGTCGTACGACTTGCGGTCGGCCCACGGTCCGTCGGTGCCGTATCCGGAGATCGTGCACGGGATCAGCCGTGGCCAACGCTTGCTGAGCGTGTCGGTGTCGAGGCCGAGGCGGTCGACCGCGCCGGGGGCGAGGTTCTGCACGAAGACGTCGGCGTCGTCGAGGAGCCGGTGCAGGATCTCCAGGCCGCGCGGGTCCTTGAGGTCCAGGGTGAGGGATTCCTTGGAGCGGTTCAGCCAGACGAAATAGCTGGAGTGACCGTGGACGGTCGTGTCGTACCGCCGCGCGAAGTCTCCGCCGCCCGGCCGCTCCACCTTGATGACCCGGGCGCCGAGGTCGGCCAGCTGCCGGGTGGCGTAGGGGGCGGCCACCGCCTGCTCCAGGCTGACGACCGTGATCCCGGACAGAGGAAGCTTCGGGACGCTCATATGGCCCATTTGTACGGCCAAATCGAGGACACGTCAAAGTGATCCAAGTCATCTGCACGGAGTCATCTGTGGGCGGGGAGGAAGGACACCCGGTCCTCCCTCCTCACCCCGCGTCATCAGGACTGGCGGCTCGGATGGCACAGCACCATCACGGCGCGGGCGACGAGTTCGCCGGCACCGCCGAGCTCCTGGCGGTAGCGGTCCGTCATCTCCCGTACGGTCTCCGCGAACTCGGGATCGACGGCGCGGGCGCGCGCGGGGGGAGGCAGTTCCTGCGCCATGGCGCGGCGACGGGCGAGAAGGGTGATGATCTCCTCGTCGAGCCGCTCTATCCGGTCCGGTGACGGGTCCGCCGTCAGGTCGGCGGTGCTGTTCGTCGTCACAATGAATCTCCGTTCTTCCGCGGGTGATGCGACGGGCGTCATCGCAGTCGGTCCTTCAACACCTTGCCCGTGGCGCCGATCGGCAACTCCTCTCCGGACTCCGCGGATCGGGGAACGCGTGCACCTGCCGCGCTGAGCCGTGAAACCCGCTGGTCGGTGTCTCGCCGCCGCGGGTAGGGTCGCCGCGTTCCGATCGGCCACGCACGTCGATCACCCACCTCGACCACGTACGGAGCCCGACCCCCATGACCAGCCCTCGACCGACGACGACCCTCTGGCGCCCCACCGGCCCCGTCGAGCTGGAGCTGGTCCGCGAGCTGAACTGGCGTGCCTGGCCGCCGCGGCTGCCCGAGCAGCCGATCTTCTATCCCGTCCTGAACGAGGACTACGCCGTGAAGATCGCCCGGGACTGGAACGTGAAGCACGACGGTGCCGGCTTCGTGACCCGCTTCGAGGTCGACGCGGACTTCCTGCGCCGCTATCCCGTCCAGCAGGCCGGCGGCGAGACGATCCTGGAGCTGTGGGTGCCGGCCGAGGAGCTCGACGAGTTCAACGCGCACATCGTCGGCGAGATCGAGGTCGTCCACGAGTTCCGGTGACGGGGGCGACGCTGACCGCGTTTACGAGCGGGCCAAGTGGCGCATCGTCAGGGCCAGTTGCAGCCTGAACCGGCCCTGCGGGGTGCGCACGGGCCAGCCCAGCACGTGCTCGGCGTGCACCAGCCGGTCCTGGAGCGTCGAGTGGTGCACGTTGATCTCCACGGCGGCCGCCCGCAGGCTCGCCGTCGACGCCACGGCGTGCAGCGTGACCAGAAGCCACGGTGTCGCCGCGGCCGCGGACTCCAACGCGACGACGTCGGGCGGGGGTTCGGCCCCGGGTACGACGAGGTCGGCGAGGAGGGCCGTGCCGCCCAGCTCGTCGGCGTACACCACTCGCTGACCGGGATCCTGCGCGGTGCCCTCCGCGGTGAACCGCAGCGCGGTGCGCGCGGCGGCCCAGGAGCGCGGCAGGTCGAGCACGGGCACGGCGGGGCCCAGACCCAGGCGCCCGGCGGGCAGTTCCGCCCCGAGCGGCTCGGGGACGATCCGGGGCAGGCCGTCGGCGGCGGCCACGGCGCGCGCGGGCGCCGCCGGGTCGAGGCCCAGGCGCCGCGCCGCGTGCAGCCGGGCCGGTTCCGGGGCCGTGGCGTCGAGGAGTGTCTCCACCAGCGCCGGATCGTCGACCGGGGCCCGCCCGCGGGTGCGGTCGAGGACGAGCCGCACGGCACCGGCGGCCCGTTCCAGGATCACGGCGTCCACCACGCTGGGCTCGGCCGCCCGCTCCAGCCACAGTGCGGGCACCCCGCCGGGCGCCAGCGCCGCCGACGGCCAGGCCGCGTCCGGTGGCAGATCCGAGTCGCGGCGCGTGCCGTCGGCCTCCACACGCACCCGCACCCGCCGGTCCGCGTCGACGAGCCGGGCGGGCACCCCTGCCAGGACGGCCGCCCCGCGCACCAGGGCCTCCAGACCGGCCCGTGACTCGGCCAGCCGGTCGAAGTAGGCGATCACCTGGACGGCGGCACCGGCGTCCGGGTCCAGCGCGGTCAGGCGCCCGGCCAGCTCTTTCATGGGTCCATGGTGCGCCATGCGGGGCCCGGCCGGGGAGCCAGCGGCTCACACCGGGCAGCACCCGAGGTGAGCCGTACCGCACGGTCACGCGTCGAGGAGCCTGCGCAGCCAGTCCAGATGTGCCGCCCGGGTCCGCTGGGACAGCGCCGCCTGCGGGGCGAAGCCGTCGAAGCCGTGGAAGCCGCCCGGCCACACATGCAGCTCGGCGATCCCGCCGGCCTGCCAGATCCGGGAGGCGTAGGCGACGACCTCGTCCCGGAACGTCTCCGCGGAACCCACGTCCAGAAACGCCGGGGGCAGCCCGGTCAGGTCCTCGGCGCGGGCCGGTGCCGCGTACGCGGGGACGTCCGGGCCGCCGCGCCGGTCGCCGAGCAGCGCCGTCCAGCCGGTCTCGTTGGCTGTCCGGTCCCAGACGCCCAGGCCCGCCATCTGGCGCGAGGACGGGGTGTCGTTGCGGTCGTCCAGCATGGGGCACATCAGCACCTGGCCGATCGGACGCGGCCCCTGACGGTCCCGGGTGAGCAGGGCGAGGGCCGCGCACAGTCCGCCGCCCGCGCTGGCGCCCGCGAGGACGATCCGCTCCGGGTCGACACCCAGCTCCCCGGCGTGCTCGGCCGTCCACACCAGACCGGCGTACACATCCTCGATCTGCGCGGGATACGGGTCCTCCGGGGCCAGCCGGTACTCCACCGACACCACGACGGCGTCCAGCTCCTTGGCCCAGGCCAGCGCCACGTCCACGCCCACCCGGTTGGTGCCGAGGACCATGCCGCCGCCGTGCACGTGGTAGACGACCGGGCGCGGGCCCGCGGCCGAGGGCACCGTGGGGCGGCAGATCAGCAGCGAGATGTCGGGGGCGCCCTGGGGACCCGGCACCACACGGTCCTCGGCCTTGAAGAAGCCGTCGAGCGTCAGGTCCAGCTCGGCCAGCATCTGGATGCCGGGACCCTGCCGTATCTGCTCGATGTCCTCCAGGGTCATCCCCGGGGAGATGACCTCTTTGATCAGCTCCAGGGCTCCGGCAAGTTCCGGGTCGAACGGCGGCGGCACCAGGGTCATGTCTTCTCCTCACGCGGGAACGCGGCGGCTCATGCCGACATGATCCGCGCCCTGCCCTCCGTCCGGAGCGCCGCCGTACGGCGGAACCTGCCCGCCGTACGGCGGGTGGCACCAGCGTGACCTGGGCCCTTGCAATGTCATGACTTTTTGTTCACCCGGTAGGGGTGGAAGAGATCAGAACCTGAGACAACCCTGTGAAGGCCCCACACGTACCAGGAGTAACAAGTGAATGTGTCCCTCTCCGTCTGGCTGCTGACGGTTGCCGCCTTGTGCGTGCTCGTCGGTGTCGACTTCTTCATCGGCCGCAAGCCCCACGACGTGTCGATCAAGGAAGCCGGCATCTGGACGGTCGTCTGGGTCGTGCTGGCCTGTCTCTTCGGCGTCGGTCTGCTCATCTTCAGTGGCGGAAAGCCGGCCGGTGAGTTCTTCGCCGGGTTCATCACCGAGAAGTCGCTGAGCGTCGACAACCTCTTCGTCTTCGTCCTGATCATGGCGAAGTTCGCGGTGCCCTCGCAGTACCAGCAGCGGGTCCTCATGGTCGGCGTCGTGCTGGCCCTCGTGTTGCGCGCCGGGTTCATCGCGGCCGGCGCGGCGATCATCTCCACGTTCTCCTGGGTCTTCTACCTCTTCGGCGCCTTCCTGATCTGGACCGCCTGGAAGCTCGTCCAGGACGCCCGCAAGGAGGAGCACGAGGAGGAGTACCAGGAGAACAAGCTCCTCAAGATGGTCGAGCGGCGCTTCGGCGTGGCCGACCGGTACCACGGCACCAAGCTGTGGATCGAGGAGAACGGCAAGCGGGTCATGACCCCGATGCTGGTCGTCATGCTCGCGATCGGCTCCACCGACGTGCTGTTCGCGCTCGACTCCATCCCCGCCATCTACGGCCTCACCGAGGACCCGTACATCGTGTTCACGGCGAACGCGTTCGCGCTGATGGGGCTCCGCCAGCTGTACTTCCTCATCGGCGGCCTGCTGAAGAGGCTCGTCCACCTCAGCTACGGTCTGTCGATCATCCTCGGCTTCATCGGCGTCAAGCTGGTGCTGCACGCCCTGCACGAGTCCGGCGTCCATGTGCCCCAGATCAGCATCCCCTTCTCGCTCGGCTTCATCGTGCTGGTCCTCGCCGTCACGACCTTCACGAGCCTGAGGGCCACCCGGAAGCAGGAGGAGCGGGTCTCCTAGCCGCGCCTCTTGACTTCGAGAGCGCTCGAAGACCTAGCGTCACCAGGGTCGGTTACGACCCTGGTGAACGGAGACGGCCATGCGCGTGGGCGTGCACATCAACCGGTTCGACCATTCCGGGGGAGGGCCCGCGCTCGGCGCCGAACTCGCCGCCGCGGGCGACGCCGCCGAGGCCGCGGGCCTGAGCTGGCTGTCGGTGATGGACCACTACTTCCAGATGGAGTTCAACGACCGGGCCGAGGACCCCATGCTGGAGGCCTACACCACCCTCGGCTATCTCGCGGCCCGCACCTCGACGGTCCGGCTCGGCGCGTTGGTGACCGGGGTGACGTACCGGCACCCCGGACTGCTCGCCAAGATCGCCACCACGCTCGACATCCTGTCCGGCGGCCGGGCCACCCTCGGGATCGGCGCCGCCTGGTACGACCGGGAGCACGCGGGCCTCGGTGTGCCGTTCCCGCCGGTCGCCGAGCGCTTCGAGCGGCTGGAGGAGACCCTGCGGATCTGTCTGCAGATGTGGGACCCGGAGGAGAACGGCCCCTTCGAGGGCAAGCACTACCGGCTCGCCGAGACGCTGTCCGTCCCGGCCCCGGTCAGCGACCCGCGCCCCGAGATCATGATCGGCGGAGGCGGCGAGAAGAAGACGCTCCGGCTGGTCGCCCGGTACGCGGACGCCTGCAACCTGTTCACCACCACCCCCGAGGAGATCGCGCACAAGCTCGACGTCCTGCGCGGCCACTGCGACACCGAGGGCCGCGACTACGACGCGATCCGCAAGACCGTCCTCTACTCCGGGGACCCGCTCACCACCGGCGACCTCGACGCCTTCACCCAGGACATCACGGGCTACACCAAGCTCGGCATCGACACCGTGATCCTCTCCCCGCGCACGGGGGAACCGGCGGCGTTCATCGAGCGGTTCGCGGCCCCCGCCGTTCAGCGGCTGGCGGGACTCGACTGAGGGACGGCGGGCTCGCTGCGGGACACGATCCGCATCCCGCGGTCGTCGACCACACGCACCTGCAGCGAGCCGCAGCCGCAGCGGGTCCATACCGTGCGGCCCGCCGCGGTGGCGTGCCGGGACACCACCTGGAAGGGCTCGGCGCCGTCCGGCCATCCGCAGTGCGGGCAGACGGAGCCGGCCGGGGTCGTGCCGGTCGGGCTGGTCATGGGGAACTCCTCGTACGTCATGGATGGTTGACCGTCGCGACACATCCAGGGTGCAGCGCACGCTTCGTACACGTCCAGGTTGACTTTCCGGACCTCACCTTGAAGCGTGGGCTTCATGATTGATCTGCGTCGGCTCCACGTCCTGCGCGCGGTCGCGCACTACGGCACGGTCACCGCGGCCGCCCGCGCCCTGCACTTCACCCCGTCCGCCGCCTCCCAGCAGATCCGCCAGCTCGCCCGCGATCTCGGCGTCGACCTCCTGGAACCCCAGGGCCGGGGGGTCCGTCTCACCCCGGCGGCCGAGAGTCTGCTGGCGCACGCCGACGCCATCCAGGCCCGCTGGGAACAGGCGGAACTCGATCTGCGCGCCGAACAGGGCGCGCCCGGCGGGCCGTTGCGGGTGAGCGGCTACCCGGTGGCGATCTCGGTGCTGCTGGCGCCGATGGCGGTGCGGCTGCAGGAGCGGTATCCGCGGCTGTGCGTGCGGATCCAGGAGGCGGATGTACCGGAGAGCTTCGATCTGCTCTTCGAGGGTGCGACCGACCTCGCGATCGTGGAGGCCACCCCGCACAACCCGCCGCTGAACGACGTCCGTTTCGATCAACAGCCGCTGCTGGACGACCCGTTCGACCTCGTCGTCCCCACCGGTCATCCGCTGGCCGGGCGTGAGCGCGTCGACCTCTCGGAGGCGGCGCACGAGGACTGGATCGCCCCGATGCCGGACAGCCCCTGCCGCCCGCACATCATCTCCGCCTGCGCGGAGGCCGGGTTCAGCCCCGCGGTGGTGCACCACGCCGTGGACTGGAACGTCATGGCCCATCTCGTCGCCCACCGGCTCGGCGTCGCGCTGATCCCGCGCCTCGCCCAGCTCGCCCCGCACCTGCCGGTCACGCGGGTGCCCTGCACCGGCGACCCGCACCGCAAGCTGCTCACCTGCACGCGGCGCGCCGGACGTGAACGCCCTGCGGTGGAAGCCGCGTTGACACAGCTGCGGGAGCTGGCGTCCACCGCTGTGGCCTGAGTGTTGTCAGTGCCGTTCGGCACGATGGGGATCATGAGTCGCAACATCAGCTACAACACCGCCGACCAGCACGACATCATCGCCTTCCTCGGCGCCGGCGAACTGACGAAGGACCAGCAGCGCATCCTCGGCAATGTCCGCAAGTACGCCGAGGCGCACCAGGCCGACCTCGAACGGCAGGGCGTCGACTGGGGCCTGACCGTCCCCGAGGCGCTGGACCACCTCATAGCGGGCCGCGCCGACTCGGACGCCGAGTGCGCGGGCAACGCGTACTACACCGCCCTGCAGAAGATCATCGACCGGAACGGCAGCGACCCGTACGAGCTGGGCACCTTCTCCAAGCCCTTGACCTTCTTCGGGCTGATGGACGACGAGCTGCGCCGCCTCGGCGTCCCCGCCGACCTGCTGCCGGGCGGCTTCCTGTTCGCCGGACCGCCTGACGGCATCCCCTTCCACATCCCCTGTCCCGTAGACGGCACCCCGGACATCGGCCGTCTGCCGCTGGCGAAGGCGAAGCCGGCCGCGGACGCCTACCGCGCCGTCCTGGACCGCGTCGACAGCGCCTTCTCCTACGAGCTCGGGCAGCTCGCCGGACAGCTGGAGTTCGAGCACGACGAGTGGCGGTCCGCGCAGTCGATCGACTGGTACAGCCAGGACACGATCTTCTTCTCGATCACGGGCTGAACCGTCGTACGGGCGGGAGGGCGTTGGAGGGCGTACGGGCATGGGAAAGGGGCCGGAGCTCCATGAGCTCAGGCCCCTCGCTGCGAGGAGGTGATCAGGCGGCAGCGGTCTCGCCGGCGTGGCTGTGCACCCGGGCGATGACCTCGGTCAGCTGCTCGGCGACCTCGGCGTCGTCGGCCGGGTGGGTCTCGGCGAAGCGGACCACGGAACCGGGGATGGAGAGCTTGACGTCCTCGAGCACCGTGGCGCCGGCGATGCCCAGCGCCTTGCGGGTCTCGTCCTGCGCCCACACGCCACCGAACTGGCCGAACGCGGTGCCCACCACGGCGGCCGGCTTGCCGCCGAAGGCGCCGGCGCCGTACGGGCGGGACAGCCAGTCGATGGCGTTCTTCAGGACGGCCGGGATGGTGCCGTTGTACTCGGGGGAGAAGAGCAGGAAGCCGTCGGCGGCCTGGGCGGCCTCACGCAGCTTGGCGGCCGGGGCCGGGACGCTGCCCTCGACGTCGATGTCCTCGTTGTAGAACGGGATCTCGGCCAGGCCCTCGAAGAGCTCGACGCTCGCACCCTCGGGGGCGAACTTGACCGCCGCCTCGGCCAGCTGGCGGTTGTGCGAACCGGCGCGAAGGCTGCCGACGAGCGCAAGGATGCGAACAGACATGCGAACTCCAAGATGCTGAAACAGTGCCGTCACAAATACGGACCGGGGTCCGTTTAACTTCTATCACCCTAACCGGACCGCGGTCCAGTTTCATTCCCGATGCTTTACGCTGTCGTCATGTCCGCCTCTCTGCCGCCGTTTCCCAGGCATCAGGAACCTGCGGGCGATGCCGAACTGCTCCAGCTCGGCACGCCCGAGGAGGAGCCCTGCCTGCGCGCCGACGCCGCGCGCAACCGTGCCCGGCTGCTGGAGGCGGCGGCCCGGCTGATCGCCGAGCACGGCGCCGCCGGGGTCACGATGGAGGCGGTGGCCGCCGCCGCCCAGGTCGGCAAGGGAACCGTCTTCCGCCGCTTCGGCGACCGCACCGGCCTGCTGATGGCGCTGCTGGACCACACGGCGAAGAAGCTGCAGGAGGACTTCCTCGGTGGCCCGCCGCCGCTCGGCCCCGGGTCGCCGCCCCTGGAGCGGCTGCGGGCGTTCGGTGTGGCGGTGCTGTATCGAACCAACGAGCAGCTGGACCTCCACCTCGCCGCCGTGCCGGAGCCCACCCGCCGGTTCTCCCACCCGTCGCACCGCGCGCTCACCATGCACGTCACGGTCCTGCTGCGCCAGATCGTCCCGGACGCCGACTGCGAACTGCTGGCGCGGACCCTGCTCGGGTATCTCGACCCCGCCCTGATCCACCACCTGACCAGGGAGTGCGGGATGCCGATGGAACGCCTCGAGGCCGGCTGGGCCGATCTGGTGGACCGCGTGACGGGCAGCGGGGCGACCCACTGAGGGGCGACTCGCACAGGTTCTGCAAAGATGCGTCACGTCATGGTGCAGATACCGAAAACGCCCGCCCCCGCGTCGCCCGCACCGCGCTCCGTTCCCACGAGCGCCGATGTGGCCCGTCTGGCCGGCGTCTCGCGCGCGACCGTCTCCTACGTCCTCAACAACACCAGCGCCGTCCGGATCAGTGAGCCCACCCGCCGCCGTGTCCACGAGGCCGCCAAGGAACTCGGGTACGTGCCGCACGCGGCCGCCCGCAGCCTGCGCGCCGGACACAGCCGCCTGGTCCTGATGCCCGCCCCCACCATCCCCGTCGGCCAGCTCTACGGCCAGTTCATCAACGAACTCCAGTGGGCCCTCAGCCGCCTCGACTACACCGTCGTGCAGCACGGCAGCGTCGGACTGCACGGCGACGAGGCCGCCCGCGCCTGGGCCGAACTCCGCCCGGTCGCCGTCCTGGTGCCCGGCGCCGGACTCGGCCCGAAGGGCGTCGCGGTCCTCAAGCGCTCCGGCGCCCGCGCCGTCGTCACCCTCGGCCCCGAGTCCGTCGAGGGCGCCCACGCCCTGCTCATGGACCACGAGGCGGTCGGCCGCTGCGCCGGCGCCCACCTGTACGAGCGCGGCCGGCGCCGCATCGGCGTCGTCGTCCCCGAGGAGGCGGGCCTGGAGGCCTTCTCGCTGCCCCGCCTCGAAGGCGTGCGCAACGCCCTGCGCGGCACCGACGCCACCGTGACCCATCTGCCCCTCGCCCACACCGAGGAGGCCGGCGCCCGGCTCGCCGCCCGCTGGCGCGACCTCGGCCTGGACGCGGTGTTCGCGTACAACGACGAGTACGCGATGCTGCTGATGCGCGCCCTCCAGGACCAGGGTGTCGACGTGCCCGGCGAGACGGCGCTGATCGGCGCCGACGACCTGATGATCGGCCGTCTCCTGCGGCCCCGACTGAGCACGGTCCACCTCGAACTGCCCTCCGGCCGCGACCTCGCCGAACTGGTCGACCGGGCGGTGCGCGACCCCGGCGCCGTGCCCGAGACGCACAAGGTGCTGGGAGCGACGGTGGTGCACCGCGAGTCCAGCTGAGAGCCTGAGTCCCAGGCTGTCACCCACGGAAGGCGTGCCATGCGCACGACGGTCGGCATCATCGGCGGCGGCCCCGCCGGACTGCTCCTCGCCCGCCTGCTGCACCGCGCAGGCGTCGACTGTGTCGTCCTGGAGGCCAGGACGCGCGAGTACGTCGAACAGCGCCAGCGTGCCGGAATGCTGGAGCAGGGCACGGTCGACGCCCTGCGCGAGTGCGGCGCGGCCGAGCGACTGGAGGCCCGGGGCCTGGTCCACCAGGGCATCGAGCTGCGCTTCGACCGGGAACGCCACCACATCGACTTCCCGGTCCTCACCGGTGGCCGTACCGTCACCATCTACGCCCAGACCGAGATCGTGAAGGATCTCGTGGCCCTCCAACTGGCCGACGGGCCACCGCTGTTGTTCGAGGCGCAGGCGCTCGCGATCGAGAAGCCGCAGACCACGGCACCGGTCGTGAGGTTCGTGCACGAGGGCCGCGAACAGACGCTGAACTGCGACTGGGTCGTCGGCTGCGACGGCTTCCACGGCATCGCCCGCGATACCGTCCCCGCCGAGGTGAGCCGTGCCTACGAGCACGACTATCCGTACTCCTGGCTGGGGATCCTCGCCGATGTCGCCCCGTCCTGCGACGAGTTGATCTACGCCCGCGGCGAGCGCGGCTTCGCCCTGCACAGCATGCGCTCACCGCATGTGTCACGCCTGTACCTACAGGTCCCGAACGGCACCGACCCCGACGACTGGTCCGACGACCGCATCTGGGAGGAACTCGCCGCCCGCTTCGCCATCGACGCCGACTGGACCCTGCGTCGCGGCCCGATCACCGCCAAGTCCGTGACCCCGATGCGCAGTTACGTCCACGAACCGATGCGCCACGGACGGCTCCTGCTGGCCGGCGACGCCGCCCACATCGTCCCGCCGACCGGCGCCAAGGGCCTCAACCTCGCGGTCTCCGACGTCCGCCTGCTCGGCCGCGCCTTCGCCGAGCTGCGCCGCACCGGCTCCGAGCAACTCCTGGACACCTACTCGCAAGTGTGCCTCGCCCGCGTCTGGCAGGCGACCCGGTTTTCGTACGACATGACGACGATGCTGCACACCCACCCCGACGCGGACCCCTTCGAGCACCGAATGCAGCTGGCGCGGCTGCGCCGGATCACCGCGTCCCGGCACGCCGCCGCCGAACTGGCCGCGAACTACACGGGACTACCCCTTCAGTGGTGAGCCCCCACCGGGACGCGGTGCCTCAACAGCCGTACGGTCACTGGCCGTTCTGCTCGGCTTCGGCCTGCTGCTCGGCGACCGACTTGCGGACCTCGTCCATGTCCAGCTTCCGGGCCTGCCCGATCACATCCGTCAGCGCGGCCTCCGGCAGCGCGCCCGGCTGGGCGAACACGGCCACCCGGTCACGGACGATCATCAGCGTGGGAATCGACTGGATCCCGAAGGCCGCCGCCAGCTCCGGCTGCGCCTCCGTGTCCACCTTGCCGAAGACCAGGTCCGGGTTGGCCTCGGCGGCCTTGTCGTACACGGGCGCGAACTGACGGCACGGCCCGCACCAGGACGCCCAGAAGTCGATCAGCACGAACTCGTTGTCCGTCACCGTCTGGTCGAAGTTCTCCTTGGTGAGCTCCACGGTCTTGCTCATGGCGTGAATCCCTCTTCCTGATGTCGGGGCGAAGCCGTCGTCGCAAACACGAAAGGCAGAGTAGGTATTCCGCGCGCGTACCCATGTGGCCTGAGCGCACACCACCCGTAAGACTGACCCCATGACGGAAACGGAATCCACTGTGTACGACGTCGTGGTGCTCGGTGCCGGGCCCGTGGGGGAGAACGTCGCCGACCGCACCCGTGCGGCCGGTCTCTCCACCGCGGTCGTGGAGAGCGAGCTGGTCGGCGGCGAATGCTCCTACTGGGCCTGTATGCCCAGCAAGGCCCTGCTGCGCCCGGTCATCGCCCAGGCCGACGCCCGGCGCCTGCCCGGACTCGCACCCGCCGTGCAGGGCCCCCTCGACACGGCCGCGGTCCTCGCACGACGGGACGAGTACACCTCCCACTGGAAGGACGACGGCCAGGTCCGCTGGATCGAGGGCATCGGCGCCGACCTCTACCGCGGCCACGGCCGCCTCACCGGCCCTCGCACGGTCACCGTGGGCGACAAGGTCCTGACCGCCCGGCATGCCGTCGTCGTCAGCACCGGCACCCGCGCCGTCCTGCCGGACCTCCCCGGACTCGACGAGGTCAAGCCGTGGACCAGCAGGGAGGCCACCAGCGCCAAGGCCGCGCCCGGCCGCCTGGTCGTGGTCGGCGGCGGGGTCGTCGCCACCGAGATGGCCGCCGCCTGGCAGGCCCTCGGCTCCCGGGTCACCCTCCTGGTGCGCGGCAAGGGCCTGCTGAACCGCATGGAGCCCTTCGCCGGCGAACTGGTCCACGAGGGCCTCACCGAGGCGGGTGCCGACGTCCGCACCGGCACCTCGGTCGCCTCGGTGACCCGCGAGAACGGCACCGTCGTGGTCGTCACCGACACCGGTGAGCGCATCGAGGCCGACGAGATCCTCTTCGCGACCGGACGCGCCCCGCGCACCGACGACATCGGCCTCGACACCGTCGGCCTGGAACCCGGCTCCTGGCTGGACGTCGACGACAGCCTCCGCGTCACCGGCAACGACTGGCTCTACGCCGTCGGCGACGTCAACCACCGGGCCCTCCTCACCCACCAGGGCAAGTACCAGGCCCGCATCGCCGGGGCCGCCATCGCGGCCCGCGCCTCCGGGGCTTCCCTCCTGGAGACGGCCCCCTGGGGCGCGCACGCCGCGACCGCCGACCACTGCGCCGTACCCCAGGTCGTCTTCACCGACCCGGAGGCCGCCGCCGTCGGCCTCTCCCTGGCGGAGGCCGAACAGGCGGGCCACCGGGTCCGCGCCGTCGACTACGAGCTCGGCAACGTCTCCGGCGCGAGCCTGTACGGCGACGGCTACCGGGGCCGCGCCCGCATGGTCGTGGACCTGGAGCGCGAGATCCTGCTCGGGGTGACCTTCGTCGGCCCGGGTGTCGGCGAACTCATCCACTCCGCCACCATCGCCGTCGCCGGAGAGGTGCCGATCAGCAGGCTGTGGCACGCCGTGCCGTCGTATCCGACGATCAGCGAGGTGTGGCTGCGGCTGCTGGAGAGCTACCGCGACAACTGAGCCCCGCGGCGGGCACGCAGCCGGGCACGGCCGTCATGGTCACCCACGACGACCGCGCCCGGCGCTCCCCGGTTCACCGTCCGCTACGGCAGCGTGAAGCCCAGCGACTCGGCCGCCTCCGCCGGCGTCGGCTGCGCCCATCGCTCCGCCATCGCCTGGCCCGAGGACAGGGACCGCAGCTCCGCCCGGTCGAGGTAGAGCAGGCCGTCGAGGTGGTCGGTCTCGTGCTGCACGATCCGCGCCGGCCACCCGGAGAACACCTCGTCCACCGCGCGCCCGTGCTCGTCCTCGCCCGTCAGCCGCACCTCGGCGTGGCGCGCCACGACCGCCTGCCAGCCCGGCACGCTCAGACACCCCTCGAAGAACCCGGCACGCGCGGTGCCGACCGACTCGTACGACGGATTGACCAGCACCCGGAACGGCTGCGGCACCCGTCCGCGCGCCACCCTGATCTCGTCCGGCACCGGCGCCGGGTCCTCGATCACCGCGATCCGCAGCGGCACGCCGACCTGCGGAGCCGCCAGGCCCACGCCCGGCGCCGCGTGCATGGTGATCCGCAGCGCCTCGACGAACCGGGCCAGCAGCGCGGAGTCCAACTGCCCCTCGAACCGCTCGGTCCCGCGCCGCAGCACCGGATCACCGGCCGCCACGATCGGCAGCGGGCCCTCGCCCGCCAGGAGTTCCTCGACCAGCCCGGCAAGGGGCGCGTGATGACGGGGAGTTGCCATCGCGCCAGGATGCCATGCCCCCCTGCCCACCTTTGTGTGACGCAGGTCACTTCAGCCTCCGGGAACTCGAAGGCACCTTCCCCCGACTACTGGACCGGTACAGCCGAGAAACGTCCCCTGCCCCAGAAAAGAACCGCCGATGACCTCCGCTCTCACGAGGACCACGGACGAGGCCCCGAAAGCCGCCGATCCGACGCCGTCACGCAGCAGTTGGGCACCGCTCCGCCCCCTGCTGCTGCGCCTGCACTTCTACGCCGGACTGCTCGTCGCGCCGTTCCTTCTGGTGGCCGCCTGCACCGGACTCCTCTACGCCGCGTCCTTCCAGGCCGAGAAGATCCTCTACGCCGACGAGTTGACCGTCTCCGCGGTCGGCGACACCAAGCTGCCCATCTCCCAGCAGGTCACCGCCGCCCGCGAGGCCCACCCCGAGGGCACCGTCGCGGCCGTCCGCCCCTCCCCGCAGGACGACGCGACGACCCGGGTCCTGCTGTCCGGCGTCAAGGGCGTCGACGCCGACCACACCCTCGCCGTCTTCGTCGACCCGTACACCGCCGAGGTCCAGGGCGCCCTCGAGCAGTACGGCTCGACCGGCGCACTGCCCCTGCGCACCTGGATCTCCGAGCTCCACCGCAATCTGCACCTCGGCGAGACCGGCCGCCTCTACAGCGAGTTCGCGGCGAGCTGGCTGTGGGTGATCGCGAGCGCCGGCCTGGTGATGTGGTTCACCCGCCGCCGGGCCCGGCGCAAGCTGCGCGGGACCAGCGGGCGGCGCCGCACCCTGGGCCTGCACGGCGGCGTCGGCGCCTGGGCCGCCGCCGGGTTCCTCTTCCTGTCGGTGACCGGTCTGACCTGGTCCACCTACGCCGGCGCCAACATCGACGTTCTGCGCACCTCGCTGCACCAGGCCACCCCGTCGATCTCCGCGAGCGGGGGCGGCGACCACTCCGGGCACGGCGCGTCCGCCTCGGCCGGGGACGCCGAGCACGGCGTCGGCCTCGACAGGATCCTGGCGGCGGCGCGGGCCGAGGGGCTCGGCGACCCGGTCGAGATCGTCCCGCCCGCCGACGCCGCGTCGACGTACGTGGTGAAGCAGGTGGGGCGCGGCTACCCCACGAAGCAGGACGCGGTGGCCGTCGACCCGACCAGCGGCGAGGTCACCGACGTGCTGCGGTTCGCCGACTTCCCGGTCCTCGCCAAGCTGACCCGCTGGGGCATCGACCTGCACACGGGCGTCCTGTTCGGCCTGGTCAACCAGATCGCCCTGATGCTGCTCGCGCTCTGTCTGATCCTGTTGATCGTGTGGGGTTACCGGATGTGGTGGCAGCGCGGGCGTGGCTCCGCCTTCGGCCGTCCGATCCCGCGCGGCGCCTGGCAGAAGGTGCCCCCGCTGATCCTGCTGCCGTGCGTGGCGGGCATCGCGGTCCTCGGGTACTACGTCCCGCTCCTCGGCATTCCGCTGGCCGCGTTCCTCGTCGTCGACATCGTCCTCGGCGATATCAGCCACCGGCGGGGGAAGCGCGCCGAGGCGGCGGCCTGACCGTACGGCAGCGCAGGGGCCCGGTTCCATCACGGAACCGGGCCCCTGCTGTCGTGCTCAGAGCGTGTCGAAGTCGCCCGCGAGGGCGGAGGCGAGGCGGAGGTGCGGCCCGGCCTCCTCGTGCCGTCCCTGTCGCTCCAGGGTGCGGCCCAGCATCAGACGGGCGTACTGCTCCACCGGGTCGCGCTCCACGATGACGCGCAACTCGCTCTCCGCGCGGCGCAGTTGGGCCGAGTGGTAGTAGGAGCGGGCCAGCAGCAGCCGGGGTCCGGTCTGCTCCGGCACCTCCTCGACCAGCCCGTCCAGAACGCGCGCCGCGGCGGCATAGTCCTTGGCGTCGAAGAACATCCGCGCGCGCTCCCAGCGCTCCGCCGGTGTTCCGTGGTCGTAGTACGTCATCTCCACTTCGACCTCCTTCGGGGCCGTCAACGGAGAGAGTTGGTTCAATATTCCACTACTTGTCGAGGGTCGCGAGCTCGGCGTCGGCCCGGTCGGCGATCAGGGTCAGCACCCGTCCTGCGACGGCGAGATCCTGCGTCGGGATGCCGTCGTAGATCCGGGCCGTGATGGGCGCGGTCTCGGCGGACGTCCTTTCGTACAGCTCCCGCCCGGCTTCCGTGATCCGCACCTGTGACGGCTCCGTGAGAGCCACCAGCTTCGCGTCGATCAGCTCGTCGACCACGGCGTGGGCCTCCGCGGCGCCGATCTTCAGTGAGCCGACGACAGTGTCGGCGAGTTGGCCCCGCTCGACCGGTCCGTCGGCGACGGCCACGACCCGCAGGGTGACGGACTGCTGGAACGTCACGCCGCGGCGGGCCAGCACCCGCTCCAGGACGCCGCGGGCGGCGTAGTGGGCCAGGGCTATGACGCGGGGGTCGAGCAGGGGAGTGGTGGTGGTCATGAGTGCTCCTTGTCGGGTTCGCCGGTGACGGCGAGTGGATCGAGAGGTGCGTCGAGCAGGGTCACGAGGTCGTGCTTGAAGTCCTGGGTGCGCTCGCTGTCCAGGCCGCCGAAGGGTGCCAGCAGCTGCTCCAGGAGTCCCTGGACGACCTTGACAGCCTGCCGGGTCGTGTCGCGGCCCTGCTCGGTCAGGGCCAGCTGCACGGCGCGGGGGTCGCGGGGGTCGCGGGTGCGCTCCAGGAGGCCCGCGGACTCCAGGGAGCGCGCCAGCTTGGACACGTACAGCGGCTCCAGTCCCACATGGTCGGCGAGGCGCCGCTGGCTGGGGCGCTCACCGGCGCGCTGCATGCCGTACAAGGACGCCACCAGCGAGTACTGCGCATGGGTGAGCCCCAGCGGAGCCATCGCGCGGTCCACCGCGGTCCGCCACTTCATCGACAGTCGCCACACCAGGAATCCGGGTGTCGCCTTCTCGGAACCTTCGCTCATACCAAATACAGTACATGGCTACTATGTACATGGCTACTATTTTTCGAACGAGCCGGACGGCCCGGACGACCGACTGACGGGACGCGTCTTGCGGGTCTAGGTTGGGCGCCATGAGCAATCTTGATCGCGAGGCGGCTCCCGCCCTGTGCGGCGGCCGCGGCTTCGTGGTGGCGGAGCCCGTTCGCGAACTCCTCAGCCCGCGCACCGTCAAGCTCGGCGAGTCCACCGAGGTCCGCCGACTGCTGCCCAACCTGGGCCGCCGCATGGTCGGGGCATGGTGCTTCGTCGACCACTACGGCCCCGACGACATCGCCGACGAGCCCGGTATGCAGGTGCCGCCCCACCCGCACATGGGCCTGCAGACGGTGAGCTGGCTGCACCAGGGTGAGGTGCTGCACCGCGACTCGACCGGTAGCCTCCAGACGATCCACCCGCGCGAGCTGGGCCTGATGACCTCCGGGCGGGCCATCAGCCACTCCGAGGAGAGCCCCAAGTCGCACGCCCCCTATCTCCACGGCGCCCAGCTGTGGGTGGCCCTCCCCGACAGCCACCGCCACACCGACCCGCGCTTCGAGCACCACGCCGAACTGCCGGTCGTCACGGCACCCGGCCTCTCGGCCACCCTGATCCTCGGCGCCCTCGACGGCGCGACCTCGCCCGGAACGACGTACACCCCCATCGTCGGCGCCGACCTGACCCTCGCCCGCGGCGCGGACGTACGCCTGCCGCTGGAACCGGACTTCGAGTACGCCGTGCTGTCCATGTCCGGCGAGGCGCGGGTGGACGGCGTTCCGGTCCTGCCCGGCTCCATGCTCTACCTCGGCTGCGGCCGCACCGAACTGCCGTTGCGCGCCGAGTCGGAGGCGTCCCTCATGCTCCTGGGCGGTGAGCCGTTCGAGGAAGAACTGATCATGTTCTGGAACTTCATCGGCCGCACCCAGCAGGAGATCGAACAGGCCCGGGAGGACTGGACGACCGGTTCACGCTTCGGCGAGGTCAAGGGCTACGACGGTGCTCCCCTGCCCGCTCCCGCGCTGCCGCCGGTGCCGCTGAAGCCGCGGGGACGGGTGCGCTGACCCGCGGATCCCGCGCCGGTCACAGGGGCAGGAGCACCTTCGTGGCGCGGCGCTCGTCCATGGCCCGGTAGCCCTCCGAGGCCTCTTCGAATGGACAACCGTGACGACGTCCGTGAGTCCCTCACCTCGCGATCTCTACGCCACAGAGGAAAGGACACCGACATGGCACTGGTCCTGGTGACCGGAGCGTCCAGCGGAATCGGGCGCAACACGGCGGACGCGCTGGCCGACGACGGGCACGACGTGGTCGTCCATGTGCGCAACCCGGCCCGTCTCACCGGCCCGGACGACGCGGCCCGGTGGCGAGGCGTCGTCACCGGGGACCTCGCCCGGCCGGACGAGATCCCCGGCGTCGCCCGGCAGGCCGCCGCGTTCGGCCGCTTCGACGCCGTCATCCACAACGCCGGCACCATGCACGTTCCGGACGCGGTCACCGTCAACACCGTCGCGCCGTATGTGCTCACGGCGTTGATGGACAAGCCGGGCCGGCTCATCTACCTCAGCAGCTCGATGCACCGGACCGGCTCCACGGAGCTGCGAGAGCTGGCCACCGCGAGCGCCGCCTACGACGACACCAAGCTGTGGGTCACCACCCTCGCGCTCGCCCTCGCCTCCCGCTGGGACGGCACCACCAGCCATGCGGTCGACCCCGGCTGGGTCCCCACCCGCATGGGCGGCGCGGGCGCCCCGGACGACCTGACCGCCGGCCACCGCACACAGACATGGCTCGCCACCCACCCCGACGTGACCCCGCGGACCGGCGGCTACTGGTACCACCGGCGCCCGCAGTCACCCCACCCCGCAGCGCAGGACGCGGAGTTCCAGGCCCGCCTGCTCCAGGCCCTGGAGAGCCGCACGGGTGTCCGCCTCGACTGAGCGTGACACGGGCCGACGCCGCGTGACCGGCGGCTACCAGGTCACGGGCAGCTCGTAGACCCCGTACACCACCCCGTCGTCCTTGAACGGGATCTTGTCGAGTTCGACCGCCCGCCGCAGGGTCGGGACGCGGCGCAGGAGGGTGCTGTAGACGACCTGGAGTTCCAGGCGGGCCAGCGGCTGGCCCAGGCACTGGTGGATGCCGAAGCCGAAGGCCATGTGGCGGCGGGCGTCGCGGGTGACGTCGAGGCGGGCGGGGTCCGGGAAGCGGTCGGGCTCCCAGTTGCCGGTGGCGCCGGGGATGATGACGCCCTCCCCGGCGCGGAGGCTCTCGCCGCCGATCTCGAGGTCCTCCAGGACCACACGGCGCTGGCCGTTGTGGACCACCGTCAGATAGCGCAGCATCTCCTCGACGGCACCCGCGACGACCTTGGGATCGTCGGTGTCGCGGACGAGCGCCAGCTGGTCGGGGTGTTCCAGGAGGGCCAGGACACCGAGCGCGATCATGTTGGCGGTGGTCTCATGGCCCGCGCCGAGCAGCAACAGGCCCAGCATCGCGGCGTCGAGGCGGCCGAGGTCGCCGTCCCGCATCCGGGCGGCCAGGTCGGAGAGCATGTCGTCGCCGGGGGCGGCGAGCTTCGCCTGGAGCTGCTCGTCCAGGTACTGGAGCAGTTCCCCGCTCGCGGCCCTCGCCTCCGCCACGGAGGCGTCCCGGCGGACGCCGACCTGGCTTCTGCTCTGGAAGAACCCGTGATCGTCGTACGGGACTCCGAGCAGTTCGCAGATCACCAGCGACGGGAGCGGCAGTGCCAGCGCCCCCACCAGGTCGGCGGGGTTCGGGCCGGCCAGCATCGTGTCGATGAACCGGTCGGTCATGCGCTGCACGGCCGGTCGCATGGCCTCGATGCGCTTGACGGTGAAGGGGCCGGTGACCATGCGCCGTATGCGCGCGTGATCGGGGTCGTCCATGTTGAGGAAGGACGGCGGCATCTGGGAGTAGGCCTCCTGGAAGGCCGCGCTGAAGTGGGGGAACCCGGGCCGCCGGGGATCGACGCTGAGCCGCGCGTCGCCGTACAGCGCCCGCTGGTCCTCGTAGCGCGTGACGAGCCAGGGAGTGCTGCCGTCCCACAGCCGGACACGGGCGACGGGCCGCTCGCTCCGCAGCCGCAGCATCTCCGGGGGCGGGTCGAAGGGGCAGCCGGCCGCACGCGCCATCGGGAAGTCGGGAACGGTGTCGGTCATCTCACTCCTCGGGGTGGGGGGAAGGGAGTTGGCGTCATGGAAGTCCGCGAAGCTGACAACTCCCGGTCATCGGGCTGACACGACCCGGATCTGGCCGGATCACGCGGGCGCAGGGCAGCGATCTCGCCATCTGTGATCGTCTCCGGCGGCAGACGAGGGGCCGAGCGCTGCGCCCGACTCCGCGGCGCGGGGACGCGGCCCACCCGAATGGCGGCTCCCGCTTGACGGGCGGACGATGGAGTGGTGGGGCTCTGCCCCTGCCGGTGCCGCGCGTGGTGGCCGGGAGACGGAGACCGGCCGAGCGAGCGGTCTGAAGGGAGCGTCGACATGCTGGAGATGAAGATCCTCGACAAGCCGGACGAGCGGCGGGACTTCCCCCGAGGGCATCTGGAAGCCGTCCATCTGACGGGCCTCGACTTCGCTGTCGGGACGTTCGAACCGGGCTGGCGCTGGTCCGAGTCCGTGGCGCCCCTCGCGGGGACCAGCAGCTGCCAGGTCCACCACAACGGCTATGTGGTCCAGGGCAGGATGCACATCCGCATGGACGACGGCAACGAGGGCGAGGTGGGTCCCGGCGACGTCTTCGTGGCGTCGGCGGGGCACGACGCCTGGGTGGTGGGCGACGAACAGTGCGTCGTCTACGACTTCGCGGGCGGCATGGCCAAGGACTACGCCAAGAAGAGCGACGGCTGACCGTCGCGACCTCCGCGGTCTATCTCGCCGCGCTGTGCCCGGCGGTGAGCGCGGCAGATGGGTCGAGGTCGCCGTAGACGTCGCGGTGACTGCCCAGCAGGCCCTCGAAGAGTGCCGGGAGGCGAGCGGCGACGGCGTACGCGCTCTCCTTCACCGCCCAGGGGACCGGGCCCGAGCACTCCAGGACCCGGCGGGCCCGGCGGAGCAGCGGTTGCGGGCTGTCGGTGTGCAGGCGGCCGGCGTCGCGCCCGAGCACTTCGGCGAAGGCGGCCTCGCAGGTGTCGCGGTCCTCGAACCAGTCGGCCCACAGCGAGTAGGTCACGGCGTCGGCCGCCTCGGGAGCCTCCAGGCGCCGCCGGTAGCCGTCCCAGAGGACGCCGGACGGCAGCGGGCCGCCCGGGCCTCGGTCGGCGAAGCGGATCTCGCAGGTCACCCAGTAGTCGTCGAGGAGGTCCAGCAGCCCGAACGCCAGCCCCAACTGCCCGGCCACGTCCAGACGTTCGTCGGTGAAGGCCCGTCCCGCCCAGGAGTGGGCGACCTCGTTGGCGGTGAGCCGACTCTCGGGAGCGTTGCCGTCGGTCCACGCGTCGTCGCCGACCTGCGTGACGCCGGCCTCCGCCGGCCGGCGTCGGGCGTCCTGTCCGGCCTGCGTGTCCATCCGCACGGTATGGCGGTTCAGATCGGCAGGAGCCGTCCCACCAGCATGCCCAGCTGCCGCGCGTTGCGGCACTCGTGCATCTCGACGAGCTCGGCGTACTCCGGCGCTGCGGAGTCGCCGGTACCCCACTGCGCGTGCTGCTCGGGGTTCAACCAGTAGACGCGCCGGGCCCGTTCGGAGATCTGCCGGACGGCCGCGAGGTTGGGGTCGCTCATGTTCGTCCGGGCGTCCCCGAGGACGAACACGGTCGTGCGCGGGCCGACCGCGTCGCCGTAGCGCTCCGCGAACTCGCCCAGCGCCATGCCGTAGTCGCTGCTGCCGTGGTAGCCCGTGAGCGCCGCCTCGGACTGGATCCGGGCGCCGAGTCCCGCCGCGTCGGCCGCGCCGCGCTCCAGCAGTCCCGTCACCTCGTCGATGCGGTTGACGAAGGCGAACACCCGCACCTTGCTGAACTGGTCGTGCAGGGCCTGCACCAGCAGCATCGTGAAGTCGGAGAAGCCGGAGACCGAGCCCGACACGTCGCACAGCAGCACCAGTTCGGGCCGCGCCGGGCGGCGCCTGCGCAGGACCGGCTTCATCGGCACCCCGCCGGTCGACAGCGAACCGCGCAGGGTACGCCGCAGATCGATCGTGCCCCGGGCGGCCCGCCGCCGACGGGCCGCCAGCCGTGTGGCCAGCTTCCGCGCCAGCGGCTGAACCGTCCTGCGCAGCTCGGCCAGTTGGGCCTTCCCGGCGAACAGGAAGTCGACCCGGTCGGCCGTGGGCCGCACCGCACGCCGGGCGATCTCGTCCCGATCGCGCCGCTCCGCCACCCGGCGCCGTGCCTCCGTCGCCACCAACGCGCGGAAGGACTCGATACGCCGCCGGATCTCGTCGTCGAGCAACCGGTCGGCGAACCCCGAACTCCCGCCCTGCGCACGGACATCGGCGCGGACCCGGGCGAGCAGCGTCTGCGGACGGACCCGTTCGAGGGCCTGGTACGACGACCAGCCGTCCGAGGCGGGGGAGGAACCGTAGCCGCCGAAGCCGTCGACGGCCTCGATCGCCAACCGGGCCATCATGGCCTCGTCGTTGGCGGCGAGGGCGGCCGCCAGCCGGTCGCGCAGACCGTCGCGGCTCGGGGTGCCGGTCTCGGGCGCGCCGACGCCCCGCGGGAAGTAGAGGTCGAAGACCGGGTCGAACACCGGCCGTTGGGCCGTGCCGTGCAGCAGCGTCGCCGCCAGCCCCTCGCGCAGCAGCTCCCGGTCCGCGAGGCCGAGCGCCGCCATCGCCTCGGCGGCGTCCACCGTCTCACCGGTGCCGACACGGATGCCGTGGGCGCGCAGGGCGGCGACGAGCGACGTGAGCCGATCGGCGACCGGTGTGCTCACAGCGCGTCCAGATCAAGCTTCGCCGCCGCCTTGAGGACGTCGTCCTGATGCTTGAGGAGGACGCCCAGGGTGTCGCGTACGACGGTCTCGTCGAGCGTGTCCGCGCCGAGCGCGAGCAGAGTGTGCGCCCAGTCGATGGTCTCCGCGACCGACGGCATCTTGCGCAGGTCCATCGCCCGCAGCGCACCCACCACCCGGACCACCGACTCGGCCAGCGCCGCGTCGAGCCCCGGCACCTTCAGCCGTACGATCCGGCGCTCCAGCTCCTCCTCGGGGAAGCCGATGTGGAGGAACAGGCAGCGGCGGCGCAGCGCCTCGGACAGCTCGCGGCTCGCGTTGGAGGTGAGGACGACGAAGGGGCGGCGGGTGGCGGTGATCGTGCCCAGCTCCGGCACCGTGACCTGGAAGTCGCTGAGCACCTCCAGGAGCAGGCCCTCGACCTCGACGTCCGCCTTGTCGGTCTCGTCGATCAGCAGGACCTTCGGGTCGTCGCCGCGGATCGCCGTCAGCAGCGGACGGGTGAGGAGGAACTCCTCGCTGAAGATGTCCGTGCGCGTCTCGTCCCACGTCTCGTCGCGGCCCGCGCTGATCCGCAGCAGCTGCTTGGCGTGGTTCCACTCGTACAGCGCCCGGGACTCGTCGACGCCCTCGTAGCACTGCAGCCGTATCAGCTGCGCCCCCGCCACCTGGGCGACGGCCTTGGCGAGCTCCGTCTTGCCGACCCCGGCGGGGCCCTCCACCAGGAGCGGCTTGCCGAGCCGGTCGGCCAGGAAGACGGTCGTGGCGACCGAGGGCGAGGCGAGATAGCCGGTCTCGGCGAGGCGCGCGGAGACGTCGTCGACGGAAGTGAACAACGGAGGGCCTCCAGGTCGGCGGCGTGAGCGTTCCAGGACAGTCCACCTATCTAAGCGCTTGTTCAGCGCCCGTGTCACCCCGGATCCGGGCCCGGCCCGGCTCTGCCGACGTGACGGTGTGCACATCGGCGTCGAGGCGCGAGGCCGGACCGCCGGCGACCGACGACAGGTGAGGGGCGGCTGCCGAAGCAACCGCCCCTCACCCCGTACGTCCCCTTCTCAGGCGGCCAGTCCCACCGCTTCCGTCGCCGGTGTGCGCAGCACCTTGCGGGCCGTCACCAGACTCGTCCCCAGCGTCACCACCACCGCGACCGACACCACCGCGAGCCAGATCCCGAAGGCCTGACCCGGCAGCACCGAGTCGGTGCGCACCACGGTGAAGGGAACGATCCCCGCCAGCGCGGCGACCGTGCCGAAGAAGACTCCGGTGATGGTCAGGACCAGCGTCTCGGCCCCGACGACACGGAGCACCTGGTTCGGCGTCGCCCCCGCCAGCCGCTGCTGTCCGAACTCCCGGCCGCGGTAAGTGGTCGCCGCGTAGAGCGAGTTGACCAGCATCACGCAGACGAAGACCACGATGATCCCGACTACCGTGAGGTTCAGCGTCTCCAGGTTCTTCGCGTCCACCGTCTTCACGAGCCCCGAGGCCTCGATGGCGTCGCTCTCCACCGCCTGCATGGTGAGCGTGGCCGTGGCCATCGCCGTGAACAGGATCAGCGACATCAGGACCCCGGCGAGGTGCCCGGCCCGCTCCCGCAGATTGCGCACGGCCAGCCAGCCCGCCGCACCCGACAGATGCAACCGGTCCAGGACGCCCTCGAGGAGCCGCGGTGCCAGCATGGCGAGCCCGACCGAGAGCAGGATCGCCCCGTACGCCGGCGGCGCCATCAGCGCCTCGTCCGTGCCGGAGAAGGCGAAGGTGGAGGTGGCCGACAGGGCGCCCATCACGAGAGCGGCGCAGGTGAAGAACTTCCGAGCCCGGCCGCTTTGCCGGCGCTGTCCGCGCGTCACCCGGCGTACCGCGAGGAACGCGGCGCCCGCGGCGGCGAGCATCGTGACGGCGACTCCCGACATCAACGCGATCGGGCCGAAGGCGTGGTCGACCGAGGCCGCCACCTGGCCGTTGTCCTGAAACATGTCCAACAGCGCCTGTCCGCCCAGCATCGCCGGGCCGATGGCCAGCACGGCACCCACCAGGGCGACGGCCACCGCCTCACCGACCACCATCCGCTTGATCTGCGCCGGCGTCGCTCCCGAGCAGCGCAGCAGCTCCAGTTCGGCGGCCCGCTGGCGCACGTTGACCGTGAGCGTGGAGGCCACCGCGAAGAACACCAGCAGGGAGCCGTAGCCCCCGACCACGCTCGCCGCGGTCGTCAGCGTCTGCGAACTCACCGAGTCGACGCCGCTGCCCGCCGCCGTGTCGTGCATCGAGTTGAACGTCATGATGACCGCCGCGCCCAGGAAGGCGGACAGCAGCGTCGCGAGGAACCGTCCGGGGCGCTGCCGGATCGACCGCATGGCCAGTACGAACATCGTTCACACCCCCGCCGTCATGTCGTCGCCCAGGTGCGCGAGGCGCTCGGCCACCGCGTCCGCGGTGGGCGCCGTCAGCCCGCCCGCGAGCCGCCCGTCGGCGAGGAACAGCACCGAGTCGGCGTACGAGGCGGCGACCGGGTCGTGCGTCACCATCACCACGGTCCGCCCGTGCACCCGCACCGCCTCCTGGAGCAGCCGCAGCACATCCCACGCGCTGCGCGTGTCCAGGGCACCCGTCGGCTCGTCCGCGAAGATCACCCGCGGCTCGGCGACCAGCGCCCGGGCGATCGCGACCCGCTGCCGCTGACCGCCGGACAACTGGTCGGGACGGTGCCCGAGCCGGTCGCCGAGGCCGACCTGCGTCAGGATCTCCCGGGCCCGCTTCCGGTCGACGCGCTGTCCGGCCAGCTTGAGCGGCAGCACCGTGTTCTGCGCGACGGTCAGCGTCTCCAGCAGGTTGTACTGCTGGAAGACGAACCCGATCCGGCCCCGCCGGAACTTCGTCAGCTCCGCCTCGCCACCGCCCGTCAGCTCGGTGCCGTCCACGACGACGATGCCGCTGTCGGGCCGGTCCAGCCCCGCCGCGCACTGCAACAGCGTCGACTTGCCGGAACCCGACGGACCCATCACCGCGGTGAAGGTGCCCCGGCCCAGGCTGAGCGTGACGCCGTCCAGAGCGGTGACCGCGCTGTCGTCGCTGCCGTAGGTCTTGGTGACCTTGACCAGCCGCAGCGCCTCGGCGGCGGGTCCCGTGTCGTGCGTACGTCGCGAGCCTGTGCGAAGCATCGTCTTCACCCCTCGGTCCGGCACTCCGTGTGCCCTGACAGAGAAATTACGGAGATGTCGCGGGGACCACATTGGGTCCAGAACCCGTATCGGGGGGTGTACCCAGCGACACCCCGTACGGGTCACCCCAGCGAGCCGACCCCCTGGCCCGCCGGTGCAATGGAGTCGTGACCGCGCCCCCGGACGACTGCCAGCGCGCAACAAGGGGGTCCCCCCGGCTCGAGCGAAGCCGAGAGCTGGGGGAGGATCTGCGGCGAGTATCTGAGCACCGCCGGCAGATCCTCCTCGACGCGGTCGTCCAGCACCTGGAGCTCACCGCGGTCTCGGTACTCATCGGCCTGGTCATCGCCCTGCCGCTCGCCGTGCTGGCGCGCCGTTGGGGCTGGGCGGCCGGTCCCGTCCTCGCCGCCACGACGATCCTCTGCACGATCCCGTCCCTGGCGATGTTCTCCCTGCTCCTGCCCGTGTACGGACTCTCGGCCGGCCTGGTCGTGGCCGGTCTCGTGCTCGACTCGCTCACCCTGCTCGTACGGAACATCCTCGCCGGGCTGCGGGCCGTCCCCGAGGAGACCCGGCAGGCCGCCCGCGGCATGGGCTACGGCCCGGTCCGCCTCCTCCTCACCGTCGAACTGCCGCTCGCCCTGCCCGCCGCGATGGCCGGTCTGCGCATCGCCGTGGTCTCCGCGGTGTCGCTGGTGACGGTGGGCGCGATCGTGGGCTTCGGCGGACTCGGGAACCTCATCTACGCGGGCATGAACACCTACTTCAAGGCACAGGTCCTCACCGCCTCCGTCCTGTGCGTCGTGATCGCCGTCGCGGCCGACGTGCTGCTCCTGGGCGTGCAGCGGCTGATCACCCCGTGGACGAGGGCGGCCCGCGCATGACCACCCTGACCGACGCCTGGGACTGGCTCACCGACTCCGCCCACTGGGAGGGCGCCGACGGCATCTGGCACCGGCTGCCGCAACACCTCGTCCTCACCGTCGTCTGCCTGGTCATCAGCTGTCTGATCGCCCTCCCGGTGGCCCTCGTCCTCGGCCACCTCGGCAAGGGCGGCGCCCTGGCGGTCAACATCTCCAACATCGGCCGCGCGGTCCCCACGTTCGCCGTGCTGGTCCTTCTGCTGCTGACCCCCGTCGGGGACTGGGGGAGGGCCCGACGGTCGTCGCCCTGGTGCTGTTCGCCCTCCCACCCCTGCTCACCAACGCGTACGTCGGCATGCGCGAGGTGGACCGCGGCGTCGTCCGGGCGGCCCGCGGGATGGGCATGACGGGGCGGCAGATGCTGTTGCGGGTCGAACTGCCCCTGGCGCTCCCCATGGTGCTGACCGGCGTACGCATCGCCGCCGTCCAGCTCGTCGCGACGGCCACGATCGCCGCGCTGGCGGGCGGGGGAGGGCTGGGCCGGATCATCACGGCGGGCTTCAACCTGGCCAGTACGCCGCAGGTGGTGGCCGGAGCGGTACTCGTCGCGGGGTTCGCGCTGATCGTGGAGGGCGTCTTCGAGATCGTCGAGCGGCTGGCGCCCCGCTGGGCGAGGGGGACGCGATGAGGCGACGCGCGGCGACGGCCCTCGTCCTCCTGCTGACCGGCTGCTCCACGGGCCCCTCCCTGGAGAACCAGAGCGCGGTCACCGCCGCTCCCGGCGACAGCCACCAACTGACGGTGGGATCCGCCGGGTTCACCGAGAGCGACCTGCTCGCCCAGATGTACGCGCTGCTGCTGGAGCAGGCCGGGTACAGGACGTCGCTGCTCACCGTCGCCAACCGCGAACTGTACGAACCGGCCCTGGAATCCGGCCAGATCGACGTCGTGCCCGAGTACGCGGCCACCTTCGCCGACTGGCTCAACGCCAAGACCAACGGCGCCGACGCGGCCCCGGTCGGCTCACCCGACCTCGACGCCACGATGACGGCCCTGCGCCGACTGGCCGCGCCGCGCGGACTGACAGTCCTGGACGCGGGCAGGGCCGTCGACCAGAACGCCTTCGCCGTGAGCGCCTCCTACGCCCGGCAGCACGACCTGAAGACCCTGAGCGACCTCAGCCGCTCGAGCCTGAAGGTCCGGCTCGCCGCCGGTGACGAGTGTGTCCAACGGCCCTACTGCGAACCGGGGTTGAAGAAGACCTACGGCATCGACGTCACCGGCGTCGACCCCAAGGGCGTCGGCACCACCCAGGCCAAGAAGGCCGTGCAGAGCGGCCAGGACCAGATGGTGCTGACCACCACGACCGACGCCACCCTCACGGACTTCGGCCTGGTCCTCCTCGCCGACGACAAACACCTCCAGAACGCCGACTACGTCGTCCCCGTCGTCAACCGCTCCCGCGCCGGCAGCGACGGGGTCACCAAAGCGCTCGGCAAGCTGAACGACGTCCTGACGACGGCCGACCTGGCTTCCATGAACCAACAGGTCGACAGCTGGCGGCGGTTGGCGAAGGACGTGGCGCGGAGCTACCTGGAGGACAAGGGGCTGCTGACGTGAGATGTCAGTGGGGCGCCGTACATTGCGCGCATGGGTGTCTATCTGGTGAGTGTCGACGCACAGGACTGGCGCGGTGACCACGAGGGCGGCTACGGCGAGATCGCCTCGGGGCTCGACGAGGAGTTGAGCAGGCGCGGTCTGCCGCCGTACCCGTCCGTTCCGCGGGAGAGCCGCGCCCTCGAGTTCGGGGAGAAGCTGAGCCCTTCCATGGACGGCTTCGTCGAGCTGTGCCGTGCGCATCTGACGCGCGACGAGGAGGAGACGCTCTGCGGCTGGTCGGTCCTGGTGCCGGTCTCCCTGGACGAGGAGATACCGCTGCCGGTCGGCTCCGCCTACACCGACACGACCGTGGTCGCGGGAGCACCCCAGGTGCTCGCCCTCGCCCAACGGCTGGCGTCGGCGATCGGACTGCCTCCCATGCTGCCCGTCATGAGCGGCAATCTCAGCCTGACCTCCTGGTTCCTGGACGGATCGGCGAAGGAGACGGTGGCCGCCCGCCCCGGACCGTGGGGTCAGGACCTGGACGCCTCCTTCTACGTGGCGCTGTACCTGCGCGCCGCCCAGCACTCCCTGCGCCGCGGCTGCCCGATCGTCTACAGCTGACGTGACGGCTCCGTGACGACGGTGACCGTACTGGTGCGGTGGGGAGGCTTCCCGGGGCCCGGCCGCGCGGGTACACCCGGTTCATGGGGGACAACAACGGGGGAGACCGCCATCCGTGGTGGCGGGGAATGCGTGAATCGGTCGAAGGGGCGGACACCGAGCTGCGGCCCGGGGGACTCGTCGACGTGGTGCCGGCCGGCTTCGACCGTGCCTATGTGCAGTTCGGCGATCTGTATCCCGAGCACCAGCTCCAGCTGCAACTGCTCTACGGGGCCTCGCAGCGCGCCTTCGAACACCGGACCAGGGTGTCGGCGCGCGTGACCGTGGTGCGGGTGCTCGGCAACGCGCTGACGGACCCGCGGCTCGGCGACCAGAAGCCGAACGAACATCTGGCGGAGTACCTCGACCAGGAGATCGCCGACCTGCGGGGCCGGCTGGCGCAGGACAGCGCGACGGCCGTCAGCCGGGGCCTCAACATCGGACTCGGTCTGGGCTCCGCCCTCAGCCTGCTGCTGCTCGCCGCACCGCTGCTGTGGGGCGTGGACCTGCTCGGGGCGATGGGCGTGACGCTCAACTGCACCAACCGCTGGAGCCTGCTGGGCGCCTTCGTGTGCGGAGGCGTCGGCGCGTTCGGCGCCGTCCTCAGCGTCCTCGTACGGCTGCGCGGCAGCGCCGACCAGCTCGCGCGCCGGCAGACCAACGGGCGCGAGGGCGTGGTCGTCCCCGGCCAGATGGCCCGCGGCATGCGCCACGAGGGCCTCTACCGGGTCTTCGTCGGCTGGGTCCTCGCGCTGGCCGTCTACTTCCTGCTCAGCGGGGGCATCGTGCCGGTCTTCCAGACGCCCGCCACGGCGGCCGAGATCTGCCCGGCCCCGGGCAGCCCCGGCTCCGCCGTCAAGGGCACCGACTTCTGGGGCTTCTGGTGCGCCATCGGCTTCGTGGCGGGCTTCAACGAACGCTGGGCCTTCGGCATCCTGGGCCGCGACGCGACCCGCCGGCCGGGCAAGGGCTCGTGAGCTACGCGCCCGCGTCCACCTCGTAGTCGAACCACACCCGGTGCGTGCCGTCCTCGTCGACCGCCATGCCACCGGACCCGGTGATCCCGCTCAGCGCGCCCGTGCCGCTGCCCGGGACCACGACGAAGAACTCGTTGCGCCTGTCCGTGCCCAGGGTCGTCGCGGAGTGCGCGAAATTGAACGCGCCCGCCCGCCCGTTCAGCGAGCCCTCGAAGGACTCCATCGCCACATACGTGCCCACCCCGGAGCCCTGGTCGTACGCAGCCGTGAACAAGGTCGCCGACCGCCCGACGACCTCCCCCTCGTACTCCTTCTCCATCGTGGCGACCCCGACGGGCACGGCCGTCTCGATCGCCGGGGCCGGCACGGAGGCAGGCGTGAAGTCCGCAACTTTGAAGGTTCCCGAAGCTCTCATGCCGCAAGAGTAGGACGCCCCACTGACAACGGCTCACGGACGGCAGGCACCGCGGGGCCCGCAGGGCTCCCGCAGGGGCGCGGGGAACTGCGCGACCAGCCACAACGAACCCGCGGACGACAACCGACCCCCACAGCGCACCACCCCACCGCCCCACCCAGCGGAGCGCCTACGCATCGGCCACAGAGTCGAACCGCACCTGATCCCGCGCCACCCCGCGCGCATCCGCGTCCACCGACCTCCGCAGCGCCTCGTGCAGCTTCGCCGGAGTCAGCACCCCCAGGAGGCGCGCCCCGTCCAGCACCGCGACCCACCCCGCGTCGTGCTGGAGCATCACGCCGAACGCCTGCTTCAGCGGCGCGCCCACCGGCACCCAGGCGTTCATCCGGTGCGCGCGGTCGCCCACCGTGCCGCCCGCCCCGAGGTCGTCGACCCCGACCCAGCCGTGCAGTTCGCCCCGGTCGTCCAGGACGACGGCCCAGCGCGCCCCCTCCGCTCCCAGCCGGGCCGCCGCGGTCCCGGCCGGTTCGTCCGGGCGGGCCAGCGGCGGCTGTTCCAGGTCGTCGGCCTCGATGTCGGTGACCGAGAGCCGCTTCAGCCCACGGTCGGCGCCCACGAACTCGGCCACGTACGGCGTCGCCGGCGCCCCGAGCACCGTCCCGGGCGTGTCGAACTGCTCGATCCGGCCCTGCCCGTACACGGCGATCCGGTCGCCGAGGCGTACCGCCTCCTCGATGTCGTGCGTGACCAGCAGCACCGTCTTGCGCACCGCGGCCTGCATCCGCAGGAACTCGTCCTGCAACTGCTCCCGCACCACCGGGTCGACCGCGCCTGGGGGCACCTCCCACGCCCGTTCAGGGCAGTGGGGGAGGTTCGTCCATCAGCAGCACCGGCGGATCGGCGGCCAGCGCCCGCGCCACCCCGACCCGCTGCCGCTGTCCGCCGGACAACTGGTCGGGATAGCGGGGCCCGTACAGCTTCGGGTCCAGGCCCACCAGATTGAGCAGCTCGGCGGCGCGCGCCCGCGCCTTCGCCCGCTTCCAGCCGATCAGCGCCGGCACGGTCGCCGTGTTGTCGAGGACCGTGCGGTGCGGGAAGAGCCCGACCTGCTGGATGACGTACCCGATCCGGCGCCGCAGCCGCACCGGGTCGACGGCGGCGATGTCGTCGCCGTTCACGAGGATCCGTCCGGAGGTGGGTTCGATGAGCCGGTTGACCATCATCATGGTGGTCGTCTTGCCGCAGCCGGACGGGCCCACGAGCGTGACGAGCTCACCCTCGGACACCTCGAAGCTCAGGCCGTCCACGGCCGTCGTGCCATCCGGATACCGCTTGCTGACCTGCTCGAACCGGATCATGCACTCACGCTAACGGCGCCCGTCGCGCACCGCCTTCCCGTGCGGTCCCGCCGGCTGGCGACGTCACGGCGTGACGATGGCGAAGTCGGGGTCCGGATCGCTCAGGTGGCCGAGGAGTTCGGTCAGCCGTCCCGCGTCTCCGCTGACCTTGACACCGCTGCGGGCCGCGAGGTCGGCGGGGGAGACGGTGCCGAGCAGTACGGCGCGCAGATCGGCCTCGGTGAGGCTGATCTCGACGTCCGGGTCCGCCGCGGCCGGACCGGTGCCGGTGACATGGGTGAGCACGCCGTTGCACAGGCGCAGGGTGACGGGGTCACCGTCGGCGACGTTCCAGCGCACGGTGATGTCCGCGTCCCAGCTGCGCGGCCCGTCCACCCGGATGGCGAGGGCGTCGAAGAGCTGGTCCAGCGACAGTGCCGCCAGCAGGTCCGGCCCCACGGTCGAGGCCGGTGTGCCGACCGAACCGTGGCGCAGCTCCAGGGCGCCCATGAGGAAGAAGTTCCGCCACGTCCCGTTCTCGCTGCCGTAGCCGAGCTGCTCCAGGGCATCGGCCTGGAGCTCGCGGGCCGCGGCGTTGTCCGGGTCCGCGAACAGGACGTGGTGGACGACCTGGACGACCCAGCGGAAGTCACCGTCGGCGAAGGACTGCCGGGCGCGGCGCAGTACTTCGTCGGCGCCGCCCATGAACTCCACGTACCGCCGGGCGGATTCGACCGGCGGATGCTCCCACAGATGCGCCGGGTTGCCGTCGAACCAGCCGAGGTAACGCTGGTAGACGGCCTTGGTGTTGTGGCTGACGGAGCCGTAGTAGCCATGGGTGTGCCAGGCCCGCTCCAGTGCCGGGGGCATCTCGATCAGCTCGGCGATCTCCGGCCCGGTCAGGCCCTGGTTGAGCATCCGCAGGGTCTGGTCATGGAGGTAGGCGTACAGGTCCCGCTGTTCGGACAGGAACCGCACCACCCGGTCGCGGCCCCAGACGGGCCAGTGGTGCGAGGCGAAGGCGAGGTCGCAGGAGTCGGCGAACAGGTCGACGGCCTCGGTGAGATAGCGGGCCCAGATCCGGGGATCGCGGACCTGGGCACCGCGCAGGGTGAGCAGGTTGTGCAGGTTGTGCGTGGCGTTCTCCGCCATGCACAGCGCCGCGTGGTCCGGGAAGTGGATGTTCAGCTCGGCCGGCGCCTCGGTGCCGGGGGTGAGCTGGAAGACCATCCGGATGCCGTCGACGGTCTCCGTCTGCCCGGTACGGGTGATGTCCCTCGTGGGCGGGATCAGTCCGACCGCGCCGGTGGCGGTGGTCTGACCGAGACCCGCGCCGATCTGCCCGCGCGGGCCCTTGGGAAGCGCGGCGCCGTACATGTAGGCGGCGCGACGGTTCATGGCCGTGCCCGCGTACACGTTCTCGCTGACGGCGTGCTCCAGGAAGCCCTCGGGGGCCAGCACCGGCACGCCGGCCGCGACCTCCTCGTCGGTCACGACGCCGCGTACGCCGCCGAAGTGGTCGGCGTGGCTGTGGGTGTACAGCACGCCCGTCACGGGCCGGTCTCCCCGGTGGCCGCGGTACAGCGCGAGGCCCGCGGCGGCGGTCTCGGCGCACAGCAGCGGGTCGATGACGAGGACACCGCGCTCACCCTCGACGATCGTCATGTTCGACAGGTCGAAACCGCGCACCTGGTAGATGCCCTCGGTCACCTCGAAGAGGCCGTGGTCGGAGCAGAGCCGGCTCTGCCGCCACAGGCTCGGGTTGGCCGTGTCCGGGCAGTCCTGGTCGAGGAACCCGTAGGCGTCGAGGTCCCACACCGCACGCCCCTCGGTGTCGCGGATCACGTTGTCCCGGGCCGTGCCCATGAAGCCGCGCCGCGCGTCATCGAAGTCCTGGTTGTCGTCGAACGGAAAGCGCTGAAGCACCGCCTGGTTGGCCCGCGCCACCCCTGGTGCCGCGGGCTTGGACTCGGTGGTCTGGGGCATCTCGGTCTCCCTCGCGGACGACGCAGGACTCGGCCAGTGCCACCCTCACCCGGCCGCCTCCCGCCCACGACCCCGTGTACGCCGTACGGCTGAACGCCGGGCGGACCGGTCCGCGGTTCCCACAAGGCGCCGGCGGACGCCCCGGCGGGTGTCACACCGACGGCCCGCCACGGCTGGCCCGTGCGCCCGCCGCGTCCGACACTCGAGGTTCCCTCCGGTGAACCGGCGACCGAGGAGGCCGATGAGCACGCAGCACTCCGCGCGTCCGCCCCTCCCGGGCGGGCCCGGCGCCCATGCCGCGGCGACCGTCCTCCGGCACCGGCGCGGATCCCGCCCGCCCGGCTCCGGCCGCTCGTGACGCAGCCCCCGCGCGCCCGGCGCGCGCACAGCAGCGGCAACCACCGGGCCCGACGCGCCCGCAGCCCAGGCGCCGCACTCCTGGTGGTGGCCGCGGGGGCACTTCTGGGCCGGGTCCTGCCTCGCAGGGAACGGCACCGGCCCGCGGACGGCCTGAGCTTCGACGCGTCCTCCGCCCAGGCGACCCTCGCCGCGGTCTCCGGAGGCATGATCACGCTCAACGGCTTCGTCGTCACGGCCATCGCCCTCGTCGTCCAGACCGTCACCGGCGTCTCGAGTCCGCGGGCCGTACGACGACCGCGGGCCCTGCTCGACCGGTTTGCGGCGGCCGCACCCGCCGACCGGAGGGAACCCGTCGTCGAGCACCGCGATCCCCTGGACCGGTCGGCCGTCGGCATGCCGGCCGATCCCCTGCTGAGCCCGGACCGGAGGAGACTCGGCGGAGCGGCGGCCGAGGGCACGCTCGGCGACCGGCGTTTCTTCTCACCCTGCGCATGATCGGGAGGCGGCATGGCGTGGACCGAGCGGCTGGAACGGTTGCGTACCGGCGCCGAACGACGCTTTCCCGTCGTCGCCGAACTCACGAGCCGGCTGCTGTCCGGGAACCTGCTGGACGCCGGGACCAGACTGGCCGCACAGGCGTTCCTCGCCGCCGTGCCGCTGCTGCTCGCCATCGCCGCGTTCACCCCGCAGAGCGTGCGCGACCAGCTCGGCGAGTCCTTGCGCGCCATGTTCGGTCTGACGGGCCGGTCCGGCCAGGAACTGGACCAGCTGCTCGGCGGCACCACCGACCCGGGCTTCCGCGAGACCGGTGGCGCCATCGGCGTGGTGGTGGCGTTGATCTCCGCGACCAGCTTCAGCCGTGCCATGGCCCGGGTCTGCGAGCGCGCGTGGCGACTGCCGAAGGCCGGCACCCGCGTCGCCGCGTGGCGCTGGGTGGCGTGGCTGCTCGCGATGACGCTCGTGATCCTCATACAGGGCCCGGTCCGCAGCGGTTTCGGCGCCGGCCTCTGGCTCGGTACGCCGCTGCTGTTCCTGATGGGTATCGGCGTGTGGCTCTGGACGCAGCGTCTGCTGCTGGCCGCCCGGGTGCCCTGGCTGCCGTTGCTGCCCGGCGCCGTCCTGGCCGCGGCCGCGACGACCGCGCTCGGGCTGACCGCCCGCCTCTACATGCCCGCCGCGCTGAACCGGGCCCTCGGCACGTACGGCTCCCTGGGTCTGGTCCTGGTCCTGCTGTCCTGGTTGATCGTCCTGTGCGCCGCGGTCACCTTCGCGGTGACCATCGGCGCGGTACTGGCCGAGTCGCCGCCCCTCGACCGGTACCTGACGGCGGGAGACACCGGCGGGCCCGCCGCGCGCGCGGCGCCCGGGCCGACCGGCCGGTGAGTGCCTGGGGACCGCCGAGCGCTCAGCCCACCAGCACGACCTCCAGGGTGCGCGGACCGTGCACTCCCTCGACCCGGTCCAGCTCGATGTCACTGGTCGCCGAAGGACCGGAGATCCAGGTCGACGGACGGGTCGGGTCGAGGCGTTCGAGAGCCTGGGGCACGGAGGAGACGACCTGCTCCGGGACCCGTACGACACAGATGTGGTGGTCGGGGACGAGGGTGATGCGGCGGCGGCCCTGGTCGGGGGAGCCGTCCAGCACGATCGTGCCGGTCTCGGCCACGGCCACCGCGCACGCCGTGACGACACTGTCGATCCGGTCCAGCTCGTGCGGGGTGCTCTCGATCCGGTCCGGCACCTGCTCCGCCTCGGTGTCGGCGAGCCAGGACGGGTCGAGGCCCGGCGGCACGAGCACCGTCCTCGCGCCCCGCGCGGCCAGCATCCCGGCGATCGTCAGGGCCAGTTCGTCGGCGGTGCAACGGTGCACGATCGCACGGTAGTCGGCGAGGTTCTCGGCCAGCAGATCGACGGTCCGCGCGACGCTCCGGTCACCGTGCTCGCGCAGATAGTCCCGCGCGACCGCCTGGTCGTACGGTGTGTCGTCGTGCGGGACATCCGCCAGCGCGCGCCGCACCCGGCCCAGGATCCGTTCCCTGCTGCTCACTTCGCACCGCCCTTTCCACCGTTCGTCCGCTGCCACCAGTCCCGGAACGGCTCGGCCGGCAGCGGCGGCAGATCCCGGGTGCCGCTCCACGCCTTGCCGGGACCCGGCAGTTTGCGCGGGTGCAGACGGCGGGTGCGGGAGGCGAGGCGCTGGCCGGTGCGCAGGGCGCCGGGGTGGGCGAAGGCCCAGCGGGCCGCCCGCATCGCCGCCCGCTCGGCGGCATGCCCCTTGGCCGGCTTGAGGACGACCTTGTTGCCCTCGCGGACCACCGGGCCGCCCTCCACGATCCGTTCCCGCAGATGCACCAGGACCTCGGGGATGTCGATGGCGACCGGGCACACCTCGTAGCAGGCCCCGCACAGCGAGGACGCGTACGGCAGCGAGGCGTCGATCTCGCTCTGCGTGCCCCTCAGTTGAGGGCTGAGGATGGCGCCGATCGGGCCCGGGTAGACCGATCCGTAGGCGTGGCCGCCGGCCCGCTCGTAGACCGGGCAGACGTTCAGGCACGCCGAGCAGCGGATGCAGCGCAGGGCCTGGCGGCCGACCTCGTCGGCGAGGGTGTCGGTGCGGCCGTTGTCGATCAGGACCAGGTGGAAGGCGCGCGGACCGTCCTCGTCCGACGTGCCGGTCCACATCGAGGTGTACGGGTTCATGCGCTCGGCCGTCGACGAGCGGGGGAGTGTCTGCAGGAAGACCTCCAGGTCCTGCCAGGTCGGCAGGATCTTCTCGATGCCGACGACCGAGATCAGCGTCTCGGGCAGGGTCAGACACATCCGTCCGTTGCCCTCGGACTCCACGACCACCAGCGTGCCGGTCTCGGCGATCATGAAGTTGGCGCCGGAGACACCGACCTTGGCGCGCAGGAACTTCTCGCGGAGGTGGAGGCGGGCGGCTTCGGCGAGTTCGGCGGGCGTGTCGGTGAGGCCGTCGGGGGCCGGGCGCCCCCACTCGCTCATCTCGCGCTCGAAGATGTCCCGGATCTCGCCCCGGTTGCGGTGGATCGCCGGCACGAGGATGTGCGAGGGCCGGTCCTTGCCCAACTGCACGATGAGCTCGGCGAGATCGGTCTCGTAGGCGCGGATTCCCTCCTCCTCCAGCGCCTCGTTGAGCCCAATCTCCTGCGTGGCCATCGACTTGACCTTGACGACCTCCGACTCCCCGGTCTCCTTGACCAGTCGGGTCACGATCCGGTTGGCCTCGTCGGCGTCGGCGGCCCAGTGGACGATGCCGCCCGCGGCCGTCACCGACTCCTCCAACTGCACGAGGTACCGGTCGAGATGACGGAGTGTGTGGTCCTTGATGCGCTTGCCCGCCTCGCGCAGCTGCGCCCAGTCGGAGACCTCGGCGACGGCCTTCTCGCGCTTGCCGCGGATGGTGTGCGTGGCGTGCCGCAGATTGCCGCGCAGGGTCTGGTTGTTGACGGCCTCGTGCGCGGCTTCGGGAAAGGCCGGCATCCCTACGAACGTTCCGCTCATGCCGCCGGCTCCTCCTCTGTGCCCGCCAGGATCTCCGCGATGTGCACCGGCCGCATGTCCGTGCTCAGCCTGGCCATGGTGCCGCCGATGTGCATCAGACAGGAGTTGTCGGCCGCGCACAGCACCTCGGCGCCGGTCGACTCGGCGTTGCGCACCTTGTCCGCGCCCATCGCCGCCGAGACATCGGCGTTCTTCAGCGCGAAGGTGCCGCCGAACCCGCAGCACTCGTCCGCACCCGGCAGCTCCACCAGCTCCAGCCCCTTCACGGCCTGGAGCAGCCGCCGGGGCCGGTCGCCCAGCCCCAGGCTGCGCAGCCCGTGGCAGGTCGGGTGGTAGGTCACCTTGTGCGGGTAGTACGCGCCGACGTCCGTGACCCCGAGGACGTCCACCAGGAACTCCGTGAGCTCGTACGTCTTCGGGATCACGGGGGCCAGCGTGGTCGCGAGGCCGTCCCCGCGCCCCTCGGCCCGGGCCCGCTCACCCATACGCGGATACAGCTCCCGCACCATCGCCCCGCACGATCCGGACGGCGTCACGATCGCCTCGTACTCCCCGAAGACATCGGAGAAATGCCGGGCCATCGGCTCCGCCTCATGACGGTAGCCGGTGTTGTAGTGCGCCTGTCCGCAGCAGGTCTGGGCCATCGGGAAGTCGACCTCGACGCCCAGCCTGGTCAGCAGTTTCACCACGGCGCGCCCGGTGTCCGGATAGAGCGTGTCGTTGACACAGGTCAGGAACAGGGCGACACGCATCGCGGCTCCTTGGGGTTGATCATCGGATGAGTGAAGCGTAGTGGGGCCGGCGGGTGTGGGGGAGACCCCGCTCACCGGTTGGCGAGCCGGGCCTCCGCCTCGCGCCACGGGGCGGTGTCCCCCTGGGGCTCGTACCGGGTCAGCGGCTGCGTACGGGTGAGCAGCCGCCGTCCGTCCGCGAGGTCGCCGACGAGCCCGTGGGCCCGGGCCTGGACCAGGACGTTCCCGAGGGCCGCCGCCTCCGTCGGGCCCGCGACCACCGGCAGCCCGCAGGCGTCGGCGGTCAGCTGGCACAGCAGCGCGTTGCGGGTGCCGCCGCCCACGACGTGCACGACGTCGACCGGATGCCCGGCGAGCCGCTGTGCGTCGGCGATCGCCCTGCGGTGGGCGAGGGCCAGCGAGTCGAGGATGCAGCGTGTGATCTCGGCGGGGGAGGCGGGCACCGGCTGCCCCGAGGCACGGCACGCCTCGGCGATCCGCTCCGGCATCCGCCCCGGCGCCAGGAACGCCGCGTCCCCCGCGTCCACGACCGACCGCAGCGCCGGCACCTTCGCCGCGTCGAGGAGCAGCGCCCCCAACTCCGGTTCGCCCCAGGCCCGTACGCACTCCTGGAGCAGCCACAGCCCCATGATGTTCCGCAGATACCGGACCGTGCCGTCCAGCCCCAGCTCGTTGGTGAAGTTGGCGGCCCGGCTCTCCTCGGTCAGCACGGGCGCGTCCAGTTCGAGGCCCGCCAGCGACCAGGTGCCGGTGCAGATGTAGGCGAACCGCTCGCCCACCGCCGGTACGGCGGCCACCGCGGACGCGGTGTCGTGCGAACCGACGGCCGTCACCGGCACGGGGCCGGCGAGCCCGGTCTCCTCCAGCACCTCGGGCCGCAGCACACCGGCCCGATCGCCGGGCTGCCGCAGCGGCGCGAAGAGGTCCAGGTCGATCCCGAGCCGCGCGGCGATGTCGTACGACCACGCGCGCGTCCGGGGATCGATCAGCTGGGTCGTCGAGGCGTTGGTGAGTTCGGTGCCCTGCTCGCCCGTCAGCCAGTACGTGAGGAGGTCCGGGATGAGCAACAGCCGTGCGGCCTGCGCCAGTTGAGCCGACGAGCGGGCCGCCGTGAGCTGGTACAGCGTGTTGAAGGGCGCGTACTGCAACCCGGTGGCCGCGTACAGCTCCTCGGCCGGCACGGTCGCCCAGACCTTCTCGGCGACGCCGTCGGTCCGGGAGTCCCGGTAGTGCACGGGGTTGCCGAGCAGTGCCCCGTCCGTGTCGAGGAGCCCGTAGTCCACGGCCCAGCTGTCGATGCCGACCGAGTCGACCTGCCCTGCCGCCCGGAGTCCGTCCAGGACACCGCCGTGGAGCGAGAGAATGTCCCAGCGCAGCCCTTCCGGGGTGCGCACGGGCCGGTTCGGGAAGCGGTGTGCCTCGGCCAGCTCCAGGCTGTCCGGCCCGACGCGGCCGACCATGACACGTCCGCTGGACGCGCCGAGGTCGACCGCGGCGTACGACTTCACGCCCGTCACCGCAGGAAGGCGGCCGCGACGCCGGCGTCGACCGGGATGTGCAGACCGGTGGTGTGGGTCAACTCCCCGCCGGTCAGGGCGAAGACGGCGTTGGCGACGTGCTCGGGCAGCACCTCGCGCTTGAGGATGGTCCGCTGCGCGTAGAACTCGCCCAGCTTCTCCTCCTCCACGCCGTACACGGCGGCCCGCTGAGCACCCCAGCCGGCGGCGAAGATCCCGGAACCGCGCACCACGCCGTCCGGGTTGATCCCGTTGACCCGGATGCCGTGCTCGCCCAGCTCGGCGGCGAGGAGTCGCACCTGGTGGGCCTGGTCGGCCTTGGTGGCGGAGTAGGCGATGTTGTTGGGGCCGGCGAAGACGGCGTTCTTGGAGGCGATGTAGACGATGTCGCCGCCCAGCTCCTGCGCGATCATCACCCGGGCGGCCTCGCGCGAGACGAGGAACGAACCCCGGGCCATGATGTCGTGCTGGAGGTCCCAGTCCTTGGCCGACGTCTCCAGGAGCGGCTTGGAGATGGAGATCCCCGCGTTGTTGACGACGAGATCCACCCCGCCGAAGGCGAGCGCGGCGGCCTTGAAGGCCTCGGCGATCTGCTCCTCGGAGGTCACGTCCACGGTCACGGCGACGGCCTTGTCGGGGCCACCGAGCTCCTCGGCGACCGCGGCGGCGTTGTCACCGTTGAGATCGGCGACGACCACGCAGGCGCCCTCGGAGACGAGCCGATGCGCGATCGCCTTGCCGATCCCGCTGCCCGCACCCGTCACCAGGGCGACCCGCGTCGCGAGCGGCTTGGGCTTCGGCATCCGCTGAAGCTTGGCCTCCTCCAGTGCCCAGTACTCGATACGGAACTTCTCGGACTCCTCGATGGGCGCGTACGTAGAAACGGCCTCCGCGCCGCGCATCACGTTGATGGCGTTGACGTAGAACTCTCCGGCCACCCGCGCGGTCTGCTTGTCCTTGCCGAAGGAGAACATGCCCACGCCCGGGATCAGCACGATCGCCGGGTCCGCGCCGCGCATCGCGGGGGAGTCGGGCAGGGCGTTGCGCCGGTAGTAGGCGGCGTACTCCTCGCGGTAGGAGGCGTGCAGCTCCTTCAGCCGGGCGACGGCCTCGTCCAGCGGCGCGGCCGGCGGCAGGTCGAGGACGAGCGGTGCCACCTTGGTCCGCAGGAAGTGGTCCGGGCAGGACGTCCCGAGCGCGGCGAGCCGGGGGTGCTCGGCGGAGGCCAGGAAGTCGAGCACCACGTCGGAGTCGGTGAAGTGCCCGACCTGCGGCTTGTCCTGGGAGGCGAGGGCACGCACATAGGGCGCCAGGGCGGCGGCCCGCTCGCGCCGCGCCGAGGCCTCCAGCGCACCGTAGCCCTCGATCACCGGCCCGAAGGGCTCGGCCCTGCCACGCTCCTCCAGGAACGCCTCGGCGGTGCGGATGATGTGCAGCGAGTTCCGCTCGCACTCCTCGGAGGTGTCCCCCCAGGCGGTGATCCCGTGCCCGCCGAGGATGCACCCGATCGCCTGCGGGTTGGCCTCCTTGACCGCGGCGATGTCCAGCCCGAGCTGGAACCCGGGCCGCCGCCACGGCACCCACACCACGGTGTCCCCGAAACACTCCGCGGTGAGCTTCTCCCCGTCGGCGGCACAGGCCAGCGCGATCCCGGAGTCGGGATGCAGATGATCGACATGCGCCGCCTCGACCAGCCCGTGCATGGCGGTGTCGATCGACGGAGCCGCCCCGCCCTTGCCGTGCAGGCAGTAGTCGAAGGCGGCGACCATCTCGTCCTCGCGCTCGACGCCGGGATACACCTCCACCAGCGCCCGCATCCGGTCCAGCCGCAGCACGGCCAGCCCACCCTCGGTCAGCGTCCCGAGATCCCCACCGGACCCCTTGACCCACATCAACTCCACATCACCCCCGGTGACGGGATCGGTGTCGGTGCCCTTCGCGGACGCGTTACCACCGGCGTAGTTGGTGTTACGGGGATCAGCACCGAGCCGATGGGACCGGGCCAGCAGGGCGGCAGCTTCGGGATGGGTTGCCATGACGTTCAGTCCTTCTGAAGAAAGGGGAAGTGGAGACACCTAGGGGCGCGGGGCTGTATCAATTTGCGGCGCCGCCGCGTGGGCGCGACCAGCCACAAACGGCCCGCAGCCCGCGACGGACAGATTCCGGCAGACGCTTACGCACCCCATCCGGCCTGCTCGCCGCCAACACGCTCAGCAACGATCTTCTCGGCCCACCCGGACCGGGCGTACGCGGCGATGGGATCCGCATCCAGCCCCATCTCCTCACGCACCTCCCGCAGCAGCGGCCGCACGTCCGTGTTGTACGCGTCCATGATCACGGCGTTCGCCGCGAGCACGTCCCCCGCCGCCTGCGCGGCGGCCAGCGCCTCCCCGTCGACGAGCAACGCCTTCGCCGTGGCTTCCTGCACATTCATCACCGAACGGATGATCGCGGGAATCTTCGCCTCGATGTTGTGGCACTGATCGAGCATGAACGCCACGTCCGGCGTGAAGCCGCCACCACGGATCACCTCGTACATGATCCGGAACAGCTGGAACGGATCAGCCGCACCCACCATGAGGTCGTCATCCGCGTAGAACCGGGAATTGAAGTCGAACGCGCCGAGCTTCCCCTCCCTGAGCAGCGTCGCGACGATGAACTCGATGTTGGTCCCGGGAGCGTGGTGCCCGGTGTCGACCACGACCTGCGCCTTGGGTCCCAGCTTCAGGCAGTGGGCGTACGCCGTGCCCCAGTCCGGCACGTCGGTGGTGTAGAAGGCCGGCTCGAAGAACTTGTACTCCAGCAGCATCCGCTGCCCGTCCCCGAGCCGCTCGTACACCTCGGCGAGACCCTCGGCCAGCCGGTCCTGGCGGGCCCGGATGTCGTCCTGCCCGGGATAGTTCGTACCGTCGGCGAACCACAGCTTCAGATCGGCGGAGCCGGTGGCGTCCATGATGTCGACGCACTCCAGCAGGTGATCCACCGCCTTGCGCCGCACCGCGGCCTCGGGGTGGCAGATGCTGCCGAGCTTGTAGTCGTCGTCCTGGAAGGTGTTGGAGTTGATCGCGCCGAGCTTCACCCCGCGGTCCTCGGCGTGCTTGGCCAGCGCCGCGTAGTCGTCGACCTTGTCCCACGGAATGTGCAGGGCGACGGTCGGTGCGACGCCCGTGAGGGCGTGCACCTGCGCGGCGTCGTCCAGCTTCTCCTGCGGGGTACGCGGAACACCCTGTTGCGCGAACACCTTGAAGCGGGTTCCCGAGTTCCCGTACGCCCACGACGGCGTCTCGACTGCCTGTGTCTTGAGCGCGGCCTTCACCGCGGCGAGCTCGGTCACTTCGGGGCTCCTGTGACGTCGGGTCGAAGCGTTCTTGAAAGGTTCCAAGAAACGTTCCGAGAGAGCTTCTGTATGAAACGATTCAAGAGGGGAAGTTATGAGCCGCCCGCAGAGGTGTCAACCCCTGCGACCAAGCCTGTTGCTCGTGACCCGGCTGTGACCTATAGGCATCGAAAGTTTTTCGACACGAACCCATTGACGTGACATGCACTGCATGCCTAACGTCCCGGCAACCAAGTTGAAACCTTTCACGACGCCGTGAGGCAGGGCCCGGGCGTCGTCGAGGAGCCCCTCATGACCCACCCGTCCGACGCGGGTCCCGCCCCGGTGCTGGCGCTCAAGGACATCTCGAAGTCCTTCGGCGCCGTACGCGCCCTGCGGGACGTGTCCCTGGAGCTGTTCCCCGGCGAAGTGCACGCACTCGCCGGCGAGAACGGCGCGGGCAAGTCGACCCTCATCAAGACCCTCGCGGGGGTGCACCGACCGGACGCCGGTCAGGTGCTGCTCGACGGCGCGCCCGTCGTCTTCCACGGCCCCGGCGACGCCCGCGACGCCGGCATCGCCGTGATCTACCAGGAGCCCACCCTCTTCCCCGACCTCTCGATCGCCGAGAACATCTTCATGGGCCGCCAGCCCCGGCGCGCTCTCGGCCGCATCGACCACAAGGCCACCCACGCGGCGACAGCCGCCCTGATGCAGCGGCTCGGCGTCGAACTCGACCCCGACCGCCCCGCGCGCGGCCTGTCCATCGCGGACCAGCAGATCGTGGAGATCGCCAAGGCGCTCTCCTTCGACGCCCGCGTCCTGATCATGGACGAACCGACCGCGGCCCTGACCGGCAGCGAGGTCGCCCGGCTCTTCGGCGTCGTCCGCACCCTGCGCGAACAGGGCGCCGCGGTGCTGTTCATCTCCCACCGGCTCGAGGAGATCTTCCAGATCTGCCGGCGGGTCACCACATTGCGCGACGGGGCCTGGATCGCCAGTGAGCCGATCGAGGGCATGACCGAGGACGACCTGGTCCGCCGGATGGTCGGCCGCGACCTCGACGAGCTCTACCCCAAGCAGGACGTCGAGGCGGGCGAGGTGGCGCTGAGCGTGCGCCGGCTGACCCGGGAGGGCGTCTTCACCGACGTCTCCTTCGACGTGCGGCGCGGTGAGATCGTCGGCCTCGCAGGACTCGTCGGCGCCGGCCGCACCGAGGTCGCCCGGGCGGTCTTCGGCATCGACCGCTGGGACGCGGGGGAGGTCGACGTCGACGGCAAGGCCCTGACGAACGGCGCCCCCTCCACCGCCATGGCCTCCGGGCTCGCCCTCGTCCCCGAGGACCGGCGCGCCCAGGGCCTGGTGATGGACATGTCCATCGAGCGCAACATCGGCCTCACCGGACTCCGTACGACCGTGAAGGCCGGCCTGATGGACCGCGCCGCCGAGCGCAGCCGCTCCCTCGACTGGGCGGTCAAGCTCCAGGTGAAGTACGCCCGCATCGCCGACACGGTCAACACCCTGTCCGGCGGCAACCAGCAGAAGGTCGTCCTCGCCAAGTGGCTGGCCACCGGCCCCAAGGTGCTGATCGTCGACGAGCCCACCCGTGGCATCGACGTCGGCACCAAGGCCGAGGTGCACCGGCTGCTCAGCGAACTCGCCGCCGACGGAGTGGCCGTCCTGATGATCTCCTCCGACCTGCCCGAGATCCTCGGCATGGCCGACCGCGTGCTGGTGATGCACGAAGGCCGCCTCACCGCCGAGATCCCGCGCTCCGAAGCCACCGAGGAAACCGTGATGGCCGCAGCCACGGGGAGGGCCGCCGCATGACGGTGACCACCACCGACAAGACCCCCGCCGTCGAGGTGTCCAAGTCCAGCGGCACCCGGCTGGTCGACCGTGTCTTCAAGATGCGCGAACTCGCCATCCTGGTCGTCTTCCTGGTGATGATCGGCGTCACCCAGGCCGGCAACAGCGAGTTCCTGTCCGAACAGGGCATCAAGGACCTCCTGCTCAACGCGACCATCCTGGTGCTGGTCGCCACCGGCCAGTCGCTCGTCGTCATCACCCGCAACGTCGACCTGTCCGTCGGCTCCATCCTCGGCATCAGCGCCTTCGCCGCCGGTACGTACCTCCAGGGCGGCGGCAACTCCGTCGTGGCGATCGCGCTCGCGGTCCTGCTCGGCATCGGCTGCGGACTGGTCAACGGACTGCTCGTCAGCCTCGGTCAGGTGCCCGCGCTCGTCGTCACCCTCGGCACCCTCTACATCATCCGCGGCATCGACTCCATCTGGGTCGGCTCACGTCAGATCACGGCGGCCAACCTTCCCGACGGGTTCATCGACTTCGGCTCCGGCGGCATCTCGGCGGTGCCCTACCTGGCGCTCATCGCGCTGGCGGTGCTGGTGGCCACCGCGTACTACCTCAAGCACTTCGGCAGCGGCCGTGAGCTGTACGCCCTCGGCTCCAACCCCGAGGCCGCCCGGCTCGCCGGCATCCCCGTCCGCAAGCGGATCCTCGCCGCGTACACCTTCTGCGGGGCCCTCGCCGGACTCGCCGGCGCGATGTACCTGGCCCGGTTCGGCAACGTCGACTCCGGCACCGGCAACGGCTACGAACTCACCGTCGTCAGCGCGGTCGTGGTCGGCGGCGTCGTCTTCACCGGCGGCTCCGGCAGCGTCTACGGCGCCGCCCTCGGCGCCCTGCTGCTGACCTCCATCAACAGCGTGCTGCCCGCCCTCGGCGTCAGCTCCGTGTGGGTGCTCGCCATCAACGGCATCCTGCTCATCCTCGCCATCGCGGTCGACCGGGTCGTCGCGCTGCGCGTGGCCTCGGCCCTGAAGAAGAGGAACGCCCGCCATGCCTGAGTCCCTCAGCCGCGCGATCCGGTGGGACACGATCGTCGGCGCCGTCCTGATCGTCGTGCTCCTGCTGTCCTTCGGAACGGTCGACGGTTTCGGAAACGCCTTCAACCTGTCGTTCCTGATCGGCAGCACCCTTCCGATCGCCCTGATCGCCCTGCCGATGACCCTCCTGGTCGTCTCGGGCGAGATCGATCTCTCGGTCGCCTCCACCGCCGGTCTCTCCGGCGCCGTCATGGGCGCCCTGTGGAACCAGGGCATGACGATCGAGACGATCATCCCGATCTGCCTGTTGCTCGGTGTGGTCTGCGGCCTCGTCAACGGCCTGCTCGTCACCCGGCTCGGGCTGCCCTCCCTCGCCGTCACCATCGGCACCCTCGCCGCCTACCGGGGCATCGCACAGATCGTGCTCGGCTCCGACGCGGTGACCGACTTCCCCACCCAGTACCTGGACTTCGCGTCCGGACGCATCGGGGACACCTTCATCCCGTACGCCTTCCTGCCCTTCCTCGTGCTCTTCGCGATCGCCCTGGTCGTCCTGCACGCCACCCCGTTCGGACGGTCCACGTTCGCCATCGGCGCGAGCGAGGAGGCGGCGCGGTTCGCCGGCATCCGGGTCAAGCGGCAGAAGCTGATCCTGTTCACGGTGACCGGCCTGATGGCCTCGCTCACCGGGATCTTCTGGGCGTTCCACTACGCGAGCGCCCGCTATGACAACGCGACCGGGCTCGAACTGTCCGTCATCGCGGCGGTGCTGCTCGGTGGCATCGACTTCGACGGCGGCAAGGGGACGCTGGGCGGCGCGATCGCCGGAGTGTTCCTGCTCGGGGCGCTTCAGAACGTGATGAGCCTCCAGGACGTCTCCGCGCAGTCGCAGATCGTCGTCACCGGTGTCCTGCTGGTGCTGTCGGTGCTCGGGCCGCGCGTCGCCAGGCAGATCGCAGTCGCCAGGGCACAAAGGCTCACGTTGTAGGGCGACTTGAAGCTGCCGGTCCGTCGTGGCTGGTCGCTCCCACGCGGCCGAGCCGCACATTGATACAGCCCCGCGCCCCCAAGGGCGTTTCCGCTCACCCTCGTCAAAAGGAAACCGTCATGCGCAAGTCTTCCCTCCGCCGTAGCTGTGCGGCTCTCGCCGCCGGTACCTCGCTCGCCCTGGCCCTGACCGCCTGTGGTGGCACCACCAAGAAGGACGTCGCGGACGAGGGTGCCTCGGCCGCCTCCACCGCCAAGGCGGACCCGAACGCGGCCACCAAGAAGGGTCTGACGGTCGGCTTCCTGCCCAAGCAGGTCAACAACCCCTACTTCACCTCCGCGGACAAGGGCGGCGAGGCGGCCCTGAAGGAGCTGGGCTCCAGCTACAAGGAGGTCGGCCCGTCCAACGCCACCGACACCGCCGGCCAGGTGAGCTACGTCAACACGCTCACCCAGCAGCAGGTCGACGCGATGGCCATCTCCGCGCAGGACCCGGGCGCCCTGTGCACCGCGACCAAGCAGGCCATGAAGAACGACATCAAGGTCGTCACCTACGACTCCGACACCAAGGCCGACTGCCGCAACGCCTTCGTCTCGCAGGCCTCCGCCGAGGACCTCGGCCGCACCGAGGTGCAGCTGCTCGCCGAACAGATCGACTACAAGGGCGAGATCGCGATCCTGTCCGCCGCGCAGACGGCGACGAACCAGAACACCTGGATCGACTTCATGAAGGACGAGCTGAAGGACCCCAAGTACAAGGACATCAAGCTCGTCAAGACCGCGTACGGCAACGACGACGCCCAGCAGTCCTTCCAGCAGACCCAGGGCCTGCTCCAGGAGTACCCGAACCTGAAGGGGATCATCTCCCCGACCACCGTCGGCATCAAGGCGGCGGCCCAGTACCTGTCGGGCTCCAAGTACAAGGGCAAGGTCAAGCTGACCGGCCTCGGCACCCCCAACGACATGCGCAAGTACGTCAAGAACGGCACCGTCGAGGCGTTCGAGCTGTGGGACCCCTCCAAGCTCGGCGCGCTGGCCGCGCAGACGGCCGTGGCGCTGGTCTCGGGTCAGATCACCGGCAAGGAAGGCGAGACCTTCAAGGCCGGCGGCACCACCTACACCATCGGCAAGGACGGCGTGATCAACCTCGGCAAGCCGACCGTGTTCAACGCCAAGAACATCGACCAGTTCAACTTCTAGTCCCCTCTGTCCCGCTGGGAGCTGGTACTTCATGCAGCGCGTCTGTTTCCTGCTCAAGGTCCGTCAGGACAAGCTCGCCGAGTACCGCGAACGGCACGCCGCCGTGTGGCCGGAGATGCTCGAAGCGCTCTCGGCCACCGGCTGGCACAACTACTCGCTCTTCCTCAGAGACGACGGCCTGTTGGTCGGCTACCTGGAGACCGAGGACTTCCAGGCCGCCCTCGACGGCATGGCGGCCGCCGAGGTCAACGCCCGCTGGCAGGCCGAGATGGCCCCGTTCTTCGAATCCCTCGACGGAACCCGCCCCGACGAGGCGATGAAACCGCTCACCGAAGTGTTCCACCTCGCCTGATCCCACCCGCGCTTCCCGCTCGCCGACAATGGAGTCCCCCGAGATGAAGAGACGTACGCTGCTGGGCGCCGCCCTCGCCGGTGCCGTGATGACCCCCGCCCTCGGCGCCGGCACCGCCCGCGCCGCCGACCCCGGCCCCTCGGTCACCCGGACCGGCACCACCACGCTCGACAGCCAGGCCGTCTTCTTCGTCTCCTACGACGGCCTCGTCAACAACAACTCGTTCCAGAAGAACGGTCTGCTGACCTACAAGGGCTACCAGTACGCCGTCTGGTACACCGCCGACAAGAACGCCGTCGTCGGACGCCGCGTCCTCGGCGGCAGCACCTGGTCGACGGTCCAGGTCGGTCACACCCTCAAGGCCAGCGACTCCCACAACGTCATCTCCATGGGCGTCTCCAAGGTCGACGGCCGCCTCCACCTCAACATGGACTCCCACAGCGACGGCTTCACCTACGTCAAGTCGGTGGCCGGGCTCATGGACAACCCGTCCGGACTGAGCTGGACCGCGAGCCGGTTCGGCGCGCCGCAGTCCACCCTCGACGGCCTCGCCCTCACCTCGCAGTTCACCTACCCGCAGTTCATCTCCACCCCCGACGGCAAGCTCCAGCTCAGCTACCGCGTCGCCATATCCGGAAACGGCCGCAACGCCCTTGCCGAGTACGACGGTTCGACCTGGACGAACCTCGGCGAGTGGTCCAGCTCCACCGGCACCTACACCAGCGAGCACGGCTCCTCCACGGCCCGCAACATGTACCTGCACGGCATCGACTACGACGTCAACGGCCGGCTGCACTCCTTCTTCACCTGGCGCGAGCAGAACGGCGCCGTGATGTGCTCCAGCGGCGGCATCACCAACCACGACACCGGCTACGTCTACTCCGACGACCGCGGCCGCACCTGGCGCAACAACGCCGGCACCGTCGTCGGCACCACCGGCGGCTCCGACAAGGTCGCCGTCACCGACTCCGGCCTCGTCATCGACGCGCTCAACCCGGACCACTCCCTGATGAACCAGGAGAGCCAGGCCACCGACTCCGCCGGCCGGCCGCACGCGATCATCAGCTACGTGCCCGGGCGGTTCGGCCAGTGCACCACCAACTACGTGTCCGACCGGACCGCGAACGGCCGGGCGTTCCACCTCCGCAAGAACGCGTCGGGCACCTGGCAGAAGACCGAGATACCGGTGGTGCTCGGCTCCAGCCAGCGCACCAGACTCGTCCTGGACAAGTACGACAACGCGTACGCGGTCTTCCCGTTCGGCCGGATCGCCGGAGCCTCCGCGGCCTCCGGATACACCGACTGGAAGATCCTCTTCGACGGCAGCGGCCTCAACGCGTTCGGCGAGGTCGTGATCGACGAGATGCGGATCAAGGCCGACAACGTCCTGTCCGTCATGTACCAGGAGAAGTCCAGCGGAACCACGCCCTCGGCACTGCACGTCGTCGACTTCGCGCTGCCCGCCTGACCGAAGTCGTCCTGGAGCGGCGTGCCGGTACTGTGAAGGCCTGCCCGCCGCTCCTTGTTCACCTGGAGGTCCCTGCCCGATGGCCCAGTCGGTGGGTATCAAGGACGTCGCCCGTGCCGCCGGAGTCTCGGTGGGCACGGTGTCGAACGTGATCAACCGTCCGGACTCCGTCGCCACCGAGACCCGGGCCCGGGTCCTGTCCGCGATCGACCGGCTCGGTTACGTCCGCAGCGAGTCCGCGCGCCAACTGCGCGCGGGCCGCAGCCGGATCATGGGGCTGCTCGTCCTCGACATGGGCAACCCGTTCTTCGTGGACGTCGCGCGCGGCGCCGAACGGGCCGCCCGTGACGCCGGGCTCGGCGTGATGGTCTGCAACAGTGCGCAGAGCCCCGGCGAGGAGGCCGAGTACCTCTCGCTCTTCGCCGAACAGCGGGTCCGGGGCGTCCTGCTCACCCCCGCCGACGCGACCGGCCGCAACATCGAGAGCTTCCGGCGCCACGGCATCCCCTTCGTCCTCGTCGACCGCGTCGCGGAGGGGACCACGGAGTGCTCCGTCTCCGTCGACGACGTCGCGGGCGGCGCCCTCGCCGTACGCCATCTCATCGACGCCGGACACCGCTCCATCGCGTACGTCAGCGGCCCGCCCGGCTTCAACCAGGTCCGCGACCGTCGCACCGGCGCCCTCAACGCGCTCGCCGAGGCCGGCCTCGCCCCCGGCGTACTGCGCGAACTGCCCACCGAACGCCTCGACGTCGCCGCGGGACGGGACGCCGGCGCCCGCCTTCTGGGCCTCGCCGACCGCCCCACCGCCGTCTTCTGCGCCAACGACCTGCTGGCCCTGGGTGTGCTCCAGGCGATGTACGCGGCCGGGATAAACGTCCCCGACGACCTCGCCATCGTCGGCTACGACGACATCGAGTTCGCCGCCGCCGCGGCCGTCCCGCTCACCTCGGTCCGCCAGCCCGCCGTCACCATGGGCGCCCTGGCCGCGGAACTGCTGCTGGAGGAGACGGAGACGGAGACCGTGACGCGCCGGCACGAACACCGGCGAGTGGTGCTCCAGCCGGAACTGGTCGTACGGCGCTCGAGTCTCTCCGCCCGCTGATCCACCGGTCCGTACGATTTCATGATCCCGGGGATCGGATATCGGACGGCCATGTGCTGAACTGGGACGTGCCTGAAGTAGTCCGTCCGTCCCGGGAGCCCTGTTGACCGCGACCTACCGCCAGCCCGGCGTCGTCCTCACCGACCGCCGCTTCACCGTGCCGCTCGACCACGACGACCCCACGGGGGAGAAGATCGAGCTCTACGCCCGTGAGGTGGTCGCCGGGGAGAAGGCGCAGCAGAACCTGCCGTGGCTGGTCTACCTCCAGGGCGGACCCGGCTTCGGTGCGAACCGCTTCGTCGGCAGGCCCGCCTGGCTGGGCCGTGCCCTCAAGGAGTTCCGGGTCCTGCTCCTGGACCAGCGCGGCACCGGCCACTCCACACCCGCCAACCGCCAGACGCTCCCGCTGCGCGGCGGCCCCGCCGAGCAGGCCGACTACCTCACGCACTTCCGCCACGACTCGATCGTCCGCGACTGCGAGGCGATCCGCCCCCGGCTCACCGGCGGCGCCCCCTGGACCGTCCTCGGCCAGAGCTTCGGCGGCTTCTGCGCGGTGAACTACCTCTCCACCGCCCCCGAAGGCCTCGCCGCCGCCGTGATCACCGGTGGTCTGCCCTCCCTCGACGCCCACGCCGACGACGTCTACCGCGCCGCCTACCCGCGCATCGAGCGCAAGGTCGCCGCGCACTACGCCCGCTACCCGCAGGACGTCGAGCGCGCCCGCCGTATCGCCGACCATCTCCTCCACCACGAGGTGACCCTGCCGAACGGCTACCGCCTCACCGTCGAGGCCTTCCAGTCCCTCGGTATCCTCCTCGGCGGCGGCGAGGGCAGCCATCGGCTGCACTTCCTCCTGGAGGAAGCCTTCGTCCGCACCCCGAACGGCCCGGCGCTCTCCGACGCCTTCCAGGAAGAGGTCCAGGGCCTCCTCTCGTACGCGGGCCACCCGCTCTACGCCCTCGTCCACGAGGCGATCTACGGCCAGGACGCCCGGCCCACGAACTGGTCGGCCGAGCGTGTGCGCGCCGAGTTCCCGCAGTTCGACGCCGCCAAGACGCTCGCGGGCGACGGACCGCTGCTGTTCACCGGTGAGTCCATCCACCCCTGGATGTTCGAGACCGACCCGGCGCTGCGCCCGCTGCGCGAGACCGCCGAACTCCTCGCCGCCCGCACCGACTGGACGCCGCTGTACGACAGTGCCCGGCTCGCCGCCAACGAGGTCCCCGTCGCCGCGGCCGTCTACCACGACGACATGTACGTCGACACCGCCCACTCCCTGGACACCGCCCGCTCGATCCGCGGCCTGCGCACCTGGGTCACCGACGAGTTCGAGCACGACGGCGTCCGGGCCGGCGGCCCCCGCGTCCTGGACCGACTGCTGGCACTCGCGCGCGACGAGGCGTGACGCCGGGGGCGCGGATTAGTCTCGGACCATGACAGAGCCGACGCCCACTCAGCTTCTGCCCATGCCCGAGGACTGGGAGCGCGCCCTCGCGGTCGTGGCCCACCCGGACGACCTGGAGTACGGCTGCTCGGCCGCGATCGCCGCCTGGACCGACGGTGGCCGAGAGGTCGCCTACGTCCTCGCGACCCGCGGCGAGGCAGGCATCGACACCCTGGAGCCCGACAAGTGCGGTCCGCTGCGTGAACGGGAGCAGCGGGCCAGCGCGGCGGTCGTCGGGGTGTCGACGGTGGAGTTGTTCCTCGACCACGAGGACGGTGTGATCGAGTACGGCCTCGCCCTGCGCCGCGACATCGCCGCCGCGATCCGCCGCCACCGTCCGGAACTGGTGATCACCCTCAACCACCGCGACACCTGGGGCGGCGTCGCCTGGAACACCCCGGACCATGTCGCGGTGGGCCGCGCGACCCTGGACGCGGCCGCCGACGCCGGCAACCGCTGGATCTTCCCGGAGCTGCGGGAACAGGGCCTGGAGCCGTGGAACGGCGTCCGCTGGGTGGCCGTCGCGGGTTCGTCGACCCCCACCCACGCGGCGGACGCGTCGGCCGGTCTGGACCGCGCGGTGCGCTCACTGCTCGAACACCGCACGTACATCGAGGCGTTGACGAGCGAGGACCCGGAGACGTATGCCCGCGGCTTCCTGAGCGGGAACGCCGAGGCGACGGGCGAGCGGTTCGGCGGAAAGCCGGCCGTGGCGTTCGAACTGTTCAGTCGGTAGCGAGAACTGACACCCCTGTACGTGTGTGCGAGCGGCGCGGCTATCCTCGTTCGACCGATGAGCAGGGCGACCACGCCCGTGTGCAGGACGAGGGACCCGGAGTTGAGTCGGATACGTGTCGCGCTGGGGCTCGGCGCGGTCTCCATGGGCACGGCGTGGGCCATCGGTGGGGTGGCGGGTCTGCGGGAGGTCGTGGCCGTCCTGTCGGTGGCGGTACCGGCGGTGCTGGTCCTGGCTGGCGTCGTGCTGGTGCTGCGGGCGGCCGTGCCGCGCGGGCAACTGGGAGGACCCCTGGCCCTTATGGGCGTAGGCATCGCTGTCCTCGCGCTCAGATTCGACGTGCCGCACGTGCCGGACCTGTCGCGTCAGGCTCCGGTCGTACTCATTCTGGGGGGAGTCTTCGTGGCGCTGTTCCGTGGACGGCCCGGCACCGGCATCGACACCGGGGTCAGGCGATACACCTCGCTGCTCTACCCACCCGCCCGTCCGCCGATGGCGGGCACCGCGCCCAAGAAGCTCATCCTGCGGGCCCTGCTGTTCGGCACGGTACGCATCGACCTCTCGGGCAGCGACTTCCCTCTGGAGCCGCGCCTGGTCGTCGACATCACGGTCCTGTGGGCACGCGTCGAGATCAAACTGCCCTCCGACTGGACGGTCCTGGCGGGGCGGGTCGAGCTGACCTCCGGGGTGAGGTTCTCGGGGGACCTGTCGCAGCCGGACTTCGCGTCCCCACTTCCGGCCCAGGGCGAGGCGAAGACAGTCGTGGTGAACGTACAGGGGCTAGGCGGAGCCGTCTCCCTGACCCGTGGCGCCTGAGGCGGGGCAACTGGGATCCGGGTGATCGTAGGCAACGCCGAGAAGCTCGTCCTTGGCCAGTGTCTTGGGGCTGGCGAAGAACTCCGTGAGCACCCTGTTCCACTCGTACTCCTCAGCCGGAGTGGAAGGAAGCTTGAGGTGGAGCGCCGTCAGCATGTCGAACCGGTGCAGGTCGAACGCGGCGGCCAGTAGCTCCCCGTGATCGGCAGCCACCCGCATGGAGCCACGATAGGCCGCGACGCTCAACAATGCGGTCACGAACGGTGCCAGGCTCCAGGCGTCGAGTCGGCCCAGCAGGGGAGCGCCGGCCAGAGTGGCGAGCGCGAAGCAGACGCTCAGCGCGCAGGTGGTGTCGAGCAGGTCCAGTTGCTGGTTGACGGCGGTGGTGAGCTTGGGGGAGAGCTGCGGATACAGGCGGTGGGACACGCTTGCCAGATCCAGCCCGTACCGCCTGCCGCTCGTGTCCTCGCCCTCCCGCAGGATGTTGCCGAGCATGGTCGGCATCAGCCTGTCGTCGTCACCCTCGGCGGCGCTGGGGATCGGATGCGGACCGGTGGGATAGCGCAGCATCCGGTTCTCAGCCCGTGCCGCGATACGAGCGGCTCGGCTCCTGCGGCGCGCGAGGTCCACCACGTCGGCGAAGTCTGTTCCCGATGCGTCGGGTACCGCGATGTCGCTGACCACCACGGCCGTGTGCAGGCGTCGCCGGTGCCGCTCGGTGGCGAACGCCGCGGCCACCTCCGGGACCGCCCGTCCCTGCCAGTAGCCTTCGAGTATCTGCACGAGGGCGACCTGGAAGGGACGCAGCAACAGTCCGACGAGGAGGCACCCGAAGGCAGCGAGGGCGAGCCAGGTGGGATCCTGTTTCACCACGTGAGCCAGATGGACGGCGTCACCCGCGTACGCGCCGGAGGTGACCAGCGCGGTCACATAGCCGGCGAGGACGGCGACGGGCAACACGCTCACCACGGTGAAACGGGCGCCGCCGAGAGCCTTACCGGCAGCCTGCGAAAGCCCGGACAACACAGGTCTCATCCTCCAGACGGCGACTGCGGACCGGCCGAGCCGTCGGGGACCATCGGCGTGCCGCACCGCGGACAACTGGGAACGCCGGGACGCCCTTTGGGGGACGAGCCCGTACCGCCGCAGGCCGAGTCAGGGCAGCTGTAGACCCGACGGCCCGCCCCGCGCCGACCGCGCGACATGCTCGAGTCCCCGTACCTGAACACGAGCACGCCCAGCACCGCGACGAGGCGAATCCCCAACGTGACGCGGAACCGAACGCGCACCTCGTGCTCCCCCGGGCAGAACGGCAGTGCGCCCAAGTATGCGACGTGTACATGCCTCCCGGTAAGACGTTTCCGCGGTCTGACTCAGGCGGCCACGACCAGCGTCCCGACCGCACGCTGCGGGCTCACCACCCGGCCGTCCGGGAGGAGTTCGCCGGTGTCGTCGAAGACGATCGTGCCGTTGCACAGCAGGTGCCAGCCCTGTTCCGGGTGGGACGACACGATGATCGCGGCGTGGTGGTTCGTGCTGTCGGCGGTGGGGCACGCGGGCTGGTGGCTGCACATGACGTCTCTCCACGGTTTTCGGGCGGGGTGGTTCTCCTGGTTCCGTCGGCCTGCTTCTCAGTGGTAGCCGACTTTGTTTTCTCTTGTATGTAGAGACCCCCACAGGGCGAGAAATTCATCGGTGAGGTTTGTTCCGTATGCTGGAAACATGCAAGATCACATAGTCGGCCCCGCCGACCTGCGCGGCGACTGTGCGAGCTGTTTCGGGCTGTGCTGCGTCGCCCTGCCCTTCACGGCGTCGAGGGACTTCGCCGTGGACAAGCCGGCCGGCACGCCCTGCTCGAACCTCCAGGACGACCACCGCTGCGGCATCCACGCCCGGCTGCGGCAGAAGGGCTTCACCGGCTGCACGGTCTACGACTGCTTCGGCGCCGGACAGAAGGTCTCCCAGGTCACCTTCGGCGGCCGGGACTGGCGCACGCTCCCGCGCGAGGACGCCCGCCGCATGTTCGACCTGTTCCCGGTCGTCCGCCAGCTGCACGAGCTGCTCTGGTACCTCACCGAGGCCCTCACCCTGCCCGCCGCCGGTCCGGTCCACGCGGACCTGCGCCGCATGCTGGAGCGGACGGAGCGGCTCACGCGCCAAACCCCGGAGGAACTGGGAGCGTTGGACGTGGCCGGGCACCGCCAGGACGTCAATGTGCTCCTGCTGAGGACCAGCGAACTGGTCCGCGCGGGCACCCGCGGCAAGAAGAAGGACCGCCGGGGCGCCGACCTGATGGGCGCCCGCCTCAAGGGCGCCGACCTGCGTGGTGCCAACCTCCGCGGCGCCTACCTCATCGCCGCCGACCTCACCGGTGCCGATCTGCGCGGCGCGGACCTGATCGGTGCCGACCTGCGTGACGCCGACCTCACCGACGCCGACCTGACGGACGCGTTCTTCCTGACGCAGCCGCAGCTGAACGCGGCCAGGGGCAGCGCGGGCACGAGGCTGCCCGGCTCAGTCACCCACCCCGTGCACTGGGCACCGCGGCTCTGAGACCGGCGCCTCCCCGTCGGCCGCCGGCTCCGTCGCGGGGCCGGTGGTGGCGGACCCCTGCCGCCGCTCCAGTCGCAGCCGCAGCCCCTGCGGCATCAACGTCAGCCGCTCCGTCACCCGCAGCCGATAGTCCGGGTCGGCCCCCAGCTCGTACCGTCGCAGCAGCAGACCCAGCACCAGCGTGGCCTCGTGCAGCGCGAACTGCCGGCCGATGCACGCCCGGGCGCCCGTGCCCCACGGCTTGAAGGCGTGCGGGACCCGGGTCCGTACGGCCTTCGGGTCGAACCGGTCCGGGTCGAACCGCTCGGCGTCCGCACCCCACACCTCGGGATCGCGGTGCAGCATCGGCGTGAGGACCAGCGTCCACGCACCCCGCCGCATCGGATGCTTCCCGGCCAGCACCGTGTCCTCGAGCGCCTCGCGGGCGAAGGCGGGCGCCGTGGGCCACAGCCGCAGCGACTCGTCCAGCACCCGGCGTACATAGCGCAGCTTGGCCACCTGCTCGTAGCCGGGCACGGCCGTGTCGCCCCACACCCGGTCCACCTCGGCACGCGCGCGTGCCGCGACGTCCGGGTGCCGGGAGAGGTAGTGCAGGGCGAAGGAGAGCGCACCCGAGGTGGTCTCGTGACCGGCCACCAGGAAGGTGATCACCTGGCGCCGGACGTTCTGCGCGGACAGCCGCTCCCCGGTCTCCGGATGGGCCGTCTCCAGCATCCGGTCCAGCAGGTCCCCGTCACCGCCCCCGCTCGCCGCACGTCGCTCCTGGACCAGTTCGTCGACCGTCCGGTTCAGATAGGCGATGTCGGCCTCGTTGCGCCGCCCCGCTTCCCGCAACAGCCCCGGCCAGGGCACCGTGTTGAGCCGCTGCGCGTATGTCAGCGTGCCGACCATCGCCGTGATGAACGGATGCGGCCGGTCCCGCTCGAAGGAACCGAAGTCGTGCCCGAACCCGGTCCGGGCGATCGTCTCCAGCGTCAGCTTGGTCATGTCCCCGGGAACGTCCACCGCGCGGTCCGCCGCGGTCTCCCGGTCCCAGTGGTCGGTCAGCCGCTCGGCCACGGCCAGCATCATCGGGTGGTAGGCCGCCATCGCCTCACGGCTGAAGCCCGGTGCCAGCACGTCGTGTGCCAGCTGCCAGTTCGGTTCGTGGTTGTACGCCGTGAACAGCCCGTCCCCGGCGACCGGCCGCAGATTGGCGATGCCGAGCCCCACGTGCTTGGCGAAGCGCGTCTCGTCGGCGAGGTCGGCCGCGAGTTCGGCGCCCCACACGAACACGAACTCCCGGTTGAAGGCCTTGCGCCGGTAGATCGGCCCCAGCATGCGGCCGTACTTGAGGGAGTCCTGCAGCGGTGTGCGCCGGTTGGCGCCGAGTACGTCGCCGAGGAGGGGGAGCCGGCGCGGCGGGTGCGGGATGCGGTGCAGCTCGGGCCAGCCGTGCTCCGCGCTGCGGAATCCCCTGGGCAGAGCGGTCCCGGTCGTCGTCCTCGCCATGACGCCATCTCCCTTGCAGCACCGGCGGATCGAGCGTGTTGTACGTGAGTTCAATAGCGTGCCTCAGTCTGATCCCGTTGTTGAACCGGCGTCAAGTAAAGTGCTGCCATGGCCGCCGAGCAGGGCGCACGCACACGCCGTCGCCTCAGCACCGAGGAGCGCCGTGAGGAGCTCCTCGCCGTCGGCGCGCGACTGTTCTCGGAGAGTCCGTACGACGACGTGTGGATCGAGCGCGTCGCCGAGATCGCCGGGGTCTCGCGCGGGCTCCTGTACCACTACTTCCCGACCAAGCGGGACTTCTTCGCGGCGGTCGTCGAGCGGGAGAGCGGGCGGATGCTGCGGATGACCGCGGCCGTGCCCGGCATCCCCGTGCGCGAACAACTGACGGCCGGACTCGACACGTTCCTGGAGTACGTCGAGGCCCACGCGCACGGTTACCGTGCCTTCCACCGGGCCGACGCGGCCGGGGACCAGGCCGTGCGCAAGGTCTACCAGCGGGCACTCGCCGCGCAGGAGCGGCAGATCCTGGCCGCACTCGCCGCGGACCCGGAGTTCGGGGCGGTCCTCGAGACGCGGCCCGACACCAGGCTCGCCGTGCGCGGCTGGCTGGCCTTCACCACCGCTGTCTGCCTGGAGTGGCTGAGGGGCTCGGATCTCTCCCGCGAGCAGGTGCGCGACCTGTGCGCACGGGCTCTCTTGGGCGTCGTCGCCCCCTGACCGCGCCCGCGTACGCGGAATAGGACACGCAAAGGATCAGGCCGCTGGTTGGCGTACACCCCACTCTCGGATAGGTTAGGCAAGGCTTACCTAAGAGGAGGTTTCGGGATGGGTGCTGGGATGGATGAACACAGCTGGGCGGCCGCGCCCGCCGCGGCGGAGCGGGCGCGCTCGGTGCTGGCCACCGCGTGGTCCTGCGCGGTGACCGCGGACGGCGGCCGAGAGGAGTTCGTCGGCGCGCACACCGTGACCGAGGACGGCCGGCTGCGGCTGCGGGTGCCCGAGGACAGTGCCCTGCTCGCGGCCGCGATCTGCGCGCCTCGCGGAGAACCGTCCGCCGTGCTGGAGTTCGCCGACGTCTCGCCCGTCCCCGTGCGCAACCGTATCCGGGCCCGCCTCTGGCTCGCCGGCTGGTTCGTCCCCGAGGACGGCGACCTGGTGTTCCGGGCGACGCGGGTGGTGCTGCGCGAGGCGTCCGGTGCCGTGGTCGTCGACCTCGACGAGTTCGCCGCCGCCGCTCCCGACCCCCTCGCCACGGCCGAGGCCCGGCTGCTGACCCACCTCGCCGACTGCCACTCCGACGCGGTCGAGCGGCTCACCCGGCTCGTCGAGCCCGACAGCCTGCACGGCGCGGTGAAGGTCCAGCCGATCGCCGTCGACCGGCACGGACTGACGCTGCGCATCGAGCGCACCCGCGCTCAGGGCGACGTACGCCTGCCGTTCCACCGTCCCGCCGACGATGTCGCGCAGCTCACCGAGCGGATGCACGTCCTGCTCGGCCAGGCCGCCTCCGCCTCCTGCCCGCGCGCCCTACAGCGGCAGCGCACAGACGGCGACGGGTGACGCGAACGGCTTTCCCGCGAGCCGCAGTTCACCGTTGTCCTCGTCCACCCGGAACACGCTCACCGTGCTGGAGCGCTGGTTCGCCGCGAACAGCAGCGCTCCGTCCGGCGAGAAGGCGATCTGCCGTGGGAAGTCCCCGGACACCGGCACGGTGTCCAGCAGCCTGAGCCGGGCGCCGTCCGCCTCGACCGCGTAGCGCGTGAGGCTGTTGTGGCCCCGGTTGGCGAGATAGGCGTAGGACCCGTTCGACGTCACCAGGAGCTGTGCCGGGTAACTGGTGCCCGGCCCCGTCCCCGTGGACTGTGCCGCGCCGATCGTGAGGCGTCCGGTCCTCGTGTCGTAGGCGCAGACGGCGACCGTGTTGTCGGCCTCGTTGGCCAGGTAGGCGTACCGGCCCTCGGGGTGGAAGGTCAGATGGCGCGGTCCGGCGCCCGGCCGGGTGTGCGCCTGCGCGACCTCGGTGAGCTTTCCGGTCCGCTCGTCGAGGCGATAGGTGTAGACGGTGTCCGTGCCCAGGTCGACGGCGAGGACATGGCCGCCGTCGGGACTCGTCACGATCTGATGGGCGTGCGGGCCCTCCTGGCCGGGCCCGGGCTCCGGGGCGGAGTGGGTGAGGAGGTCGGCGCGCTCGCCGATCGCCCCCGAGGCCTCGATCGGGTGCACCGCCACGCTGCCCGAGCCGTAGTTGGCGCTCAGCAGCCAGCGTCCGCCCGGATGCACCGACGCATGACAGGGCGCACTGCCGCCCGTGCCCCGGCTGCCCAGCACCGTGCGGTCGGACAGCCGTACGGCGGTCACGGCCCCCTGCTCCCGCTCGTTCACCGCGTAGAGCGTGCGGCCGTCGGGATGCGCGGCGAGATACGACGGGTCGCCGACACCGGCGAGCGGCCTGCCGACGGTCACCTCGCCCGTCACCGGGTCGTAGGTGGCGAAGCCGATGCCGGTGCCGCCGCCCTCGACAGAGGTGTATGTGCCGAGGTGGAGCGGGCGGGGACCGGTCGGCGTCGGTGAGGCGCTGGGGGTGGCTGCCTCAGCTGTTCGGGGCGCCTCGGACGCCGAGGCCGTGGCGGACGTCGTGGGCGCCGACGCGGCGGGGCCCGGCGACTCGCCGCAGCCCGCCGCCGCGGCTCCCGTCCCCACGAGGGCGGCGACGAATCGCCTCCTGCTCCAGTCGCCCCTGCCCATGCACGCACCTCGGATGGTCGGTTGCCTCAGCCGTCACCACCTTGACGTGGACCACCCCGCACGTGCAAACGGCGCTACCAGTCACCGTCCCGCACCGGCGTGCCCGGCGCGTCCTTGAGCGGCAGCACCTGCGAAGGGTGCGGCGCCTGCCAGGGTTCGTGATCGTCGCCGAGCCAGTCGCCGACCGGCTTCACCCCCTCCAGGGTGTCCGCGGGGGCGAGATCCTCCGCGTCCTGGTCGTAGTAGTCGTACCAGGGCAGCCCCGCCTGCGTGTACGCCGAGCGGTCCACGGGCGACGGCGGGGGCTCCTCGCCGGTGATGCGACGCCACTGCGGAGGCGTCACCAGGTGCACGAAGACCCGGCCGCCGGGCCGCTCGGCCCAGTCGGACACCGGACGGTCGTCCTTGTAGACTTCCTGGCGCATCGAACCGCCGACACCGAGACCCATACCGGCCGCGGCGGCCGGCGCCGGGGCGGCCATCATCTGCGGGGCGGCCCCGAAGGAGAGCGCGTGCATCGGCGCCCTGGCGGTGCGCTCCCGCTCCCGCGACGCGCGCCACCGGGCCAGCGGCTCGTCCTTGAGCGGGAACGACTGCAGCTGTACGCCGCCCCACACCTCCTCGCCGGTGACCTGCCCCTCGACGGTCGCACCCAGGCCCAGCGGCACCGCCACGAACTGCTTGACCGTCCCCGTCCCGGAGTTGATGCCGTCCAGCCACGGCTGCCGGGGCAGTACGACGTAGTTCTGCGGCTTGCGTGAGAGCCGGTCGCTCCACGGCTTGCCCGAGACCGCGCACACCTTGCCCGCCCCGACCTGGAGCGCGGCCGGCTCGATGGTGCCGCCGAAGCTCAGCCACATCGCCTCGCGCAGATACACGGGCAGCATCACCCCGCCGCGCGCCCGCCATGCCTCGGGCACCCGGTCCGCGTGGTCGGCGACCCGGCGCAGCGGGAACTCCCCGAGCCCCGGCGGCAGTGGATGTGTGCCCGTCTCCGGCAGGCGCAGGGTGCGGATGAACCGCACCGCCACCCCGCCGGGCAGCCTCAGCGTGTTCCCGTCGATGCGTACGCCGGTCATCCTGCCCGCCCCCTTGGTCAGCCCTTGGTGACTACGTCACCTAGAACGACGGGCGAGGGCGGCACGGTTCCTGCGCAGCCGTTCCTGAAGCCGGGTCAGCCGCGGCATCCGCTCGCGCTGCTCCTGGGAGGTGCGGTCCAGCTCCTCCAGGAGCCGACGCGAGCGGTGCTCGGTGTCCAGCTCGTCGAGGATGCGGTTGACCTCCGTGAGCACGGCGCCGTGCAGCTGCCACTGCCGGGCGTCGCGCTGGACCTCCTCCAGGAGCAGCTGGGCGAGCTTGTCGCGGGTGGCCGCGGCGTGCCGGAGCTGGGAGGCGAGCCGCTCCTCCGCCGACTCGGCGCTGCGGGAGACGTCGGTGGTGACCAGCACCGCGAAGCTCACCACGGCGTCGGCGATCTCCGACAGCAACTGCTCCACGGCGGCGCCCGCCTGTCGTGCGAACAGCCGCTCGGACTCACGTTCCTTGGCGAGGTCGGTCAGGGTGCGCGCGAGCACCCGCAGGACGACCGTGCAGATCTCCAGCGTGTCCAGACCGGTGCGCAGCACCACCCGGTGCAGCAGCCCCTCGCGGACGCGCGGATTGAGCCGCAGACTGTCCTCTGCCTGCTTGAGGGCCGCGTCCACCTCGACGATGTCGTGGTCCAGACGCCGCGCCTCGTACAGCCGCTCGGTGGCGCGCTCGACCGGCGTACGGCCCGCGGCCTCCTCGCCCATGCTCAGCATCAACTGCCGCACCCGCCGGGCGAGTCCCTCGATCGACTCGCCCGCCTCGTCCACCCACACGGGCGGCGCGAACAGCAGATTGCAGCCGAGCCCGACGACCGCGCCGATCAGCGTCTCCAGCACCCGCGCCCACGCGGTGTCCCCGACGGTCGTGACCCCGAGGACCAGCATCGCGCTGATCGCCACCTCGGGCACGTACTCGTTGACCTTGACCAGATGCCCGACCCCGAGCGAGGCCAGGATCAGCAGTCCCAGGCTCCACCAGGTGAGCCCCACCAGCAGGCTGAAGGCGATGGCGACGAGGACACCGGCCACCACGGCGTTCACCCGGCGGACGCCGTTGGTGAGCGTCGCGTAGAGGGTCACCTGGACGACCAGCAGCGCGGTCAGGGGCGCCGTGAGCGGGGCGGCCTCGGGACTCAGGCGCAGCGCGATGACGTAGGCGATCGTCGCCGCGGCCGCCGATCGCAGCGTCTGTACGACCACCGGGTCCCTGCGTCGCTTCACGAAGCGCACCAGGGCCGCCATCCACTCACGTACATCTTGCATCCTCAGGCTGTTCCTCTTCCACAATTGCCCGCGTTCACACATTGCGGACCGTAACTGTCCGCAACGACGCCTAGGTTGTTCGTACGAACCTGCCGACAGCAAGTGGGGAGAGCAGTGATGACGGACACCCGGGACCTCGAGGTTCTCACGGAAGCACACGACTACCTGCGCAAGGTGGTCGCGGCCGTGCCGGAAACGGCGTGGGGAGCGCCGACGCCGTGCACCGAGTGGACGGCCCGGCAGGTTCTCAACCACGCCCGCATCGACCAGCAGGGCTATGGCCTCGCGATCACCGGGGGCCGTCCGGATTCCGACCCCTTCGCCCCGGCCGACGCACTCGCCGCGGACCCGTCGGCGGAGCTGGAGGAGGTGCTGCGCCTGGTGGCGGACGCGTACGCCGGGCTGCCCGCCGACGCGGACGAGGTGCCGACCCCGCTCGGACCGATGCCGCTGCCACAGGCCGCCGCGGCGGCCGCGATGGACGCGGCCGTGCACGCCTGGGACATCGCGGTCGCGACCGGCCAGGACGCGCCGTTGACGGAGGAACTGGCCGAGGGGATCTGGCCGCTCGCGGAACGGCTCGTGGACCATCTCCGGGACTCCTACCGGGTGTTCGCACCCGCCCGGAAGGTCCCGGACGGCGCCGGCAGGGCCGACGCGCTGCTCGCCTTCCTCGGCCGCGATCCCCAGTGGCGACCGGGGGGTGCACGCACTGCGTGACGGAAGGGGGGCCGCCTTCAACGAGTGGAGGCGGCCCGGCTGCGGGAGCGGTAACCGGAGACCTTCGCCAGGTTGCCGCAGCGCTCCATCGAGCACCAGCGGCGGCGCCGGGCCTGGGAGTCGTCGAGGAACAGCAGGGAGCAGTCCGGGTTCCCGCACTCCTTGACCCGATCGATCAGGGACCCGCCCGCCAGCAGTACGGCGTCCCGGGCCACCGTCGCCAGGGCGGCCCGTGCCGGATGCCGGGCCGTCCAGCGTGTCTCGCCCAGCTGGGGTGCCAGATCGGGCTTGGCCGCCGCGTCGTTGACCAGGGCGACATCGGCCGCCTCCGGCTCCCGCCCGGCCATCGCGGCTCGTACGAGCCGGTTGACGGCCTCGCGCAGCACGCGCGCGTCGGCGAGATCCCGCGCGGTGACATGCGCCGGTTCCCCACCCACGGTCAGTTCCGCCTCCGTCAGCCAGCGGGCCAGCGCGGCGGGGTCCGGCAGCCGCTCCTTGGGCGTGGCGTGCCGCTTGCCGAGCGTGGCCACGAAGTCCAGACAGGGGCGGCCGCCGACGAACGGAAAGGCGAGCGCGGGGTCGGTGCTGGTCATGAGGGTGAGCTTACCTGCCGCCCGTGTCTCTTGACACCGCTTGAACAGGTGTCGCAGAGTGACACCTGTTCAAGCGGTGTCAGTCACGACGGGAGCGGGTGGGGTATGCGCGCGGTGCGGATCGAGGAGTTCGGCGGACCCGAGGTGCTGGTGGAGGCCGAGCTGCCGGATCCGGTGGCGGGCCCGGGGGAGGTGCTCGTGCGGGTCGCCGCGGCCGGTGTGAACCGGGCGGACGCCCTGCTGCGGGCCGGCGTCTACCACCGGGCCGGGAAGCCCCCGCTGATCCCGGGCGCCGAGGCGGCCGGTGTCGTCGCCGCGGTGGGGGAGGGGGTGAGCGACTTCGCGGTCGGGCAACGGGTGGTCGCGCTGGACGGGGTGAAGTCGCCCGGGTTCTATGCCGAGTTGGCGGCGGTGCCCGTCACCCAGGTGGTCGCCCTGCCGGACGGGGTCGAGCTGACCGAGGCGGCGACGCTGCCCATCGCCTGGCTCTCCGCCTGGTACTGCGTACGGCATCTCGCCAAGGTCACCAAGGAGGACACCGTGGTGGTGAAGGCCGCCGCGAGCGGGGTGGGCACCGCGGCCGTGCAGATCGCCGCCGAGACCGGGGCCCGCGTCATCGCGCTCGCCGGGTCGGCGCAGAAGGCGGCCTGGGCCGGGGAGTTCGGCGCCCACACCACCCTCGACACCTCCGCCTACCCCGACGAGGCCGAGGTCGAGGAGGTGCTGCGGCTCACCGACGGGCGGGGCGCCGACGTCGTCCTCGACATCGTCGGCGGCGCCGCCTTCGCACGGAGCCTGCGCCAGGTCGGACACGGCGGCCGGGTCGTGGCGCTCGCCAACGTCGCCCTGGCGCCCAGCACCATCGACACCCGCGACTTCTACCCGAAGAACGCGGCGATCCTCGGCTTCCAGCTCACCAACCGCCAGCGCCACGGCTGGGACGCCCGCGCCGACCTGCGTGAACTGGCCGAGCGGGTGGCCGCGGGAGCCTATCGCGTACCGGTGGAGACCGTGCTGCCGCTCGCGCGGGCGCGCGCCGCCCACGAGCAGCTGGAGCGGCGCGGGAACCGGGGCAAGATCGTGCTCTCCGTGGACTGAGTCAGGAGTGGACCTTGTCGATGAAGGAGGACAGATTGCCCGTGGTGCGGGCGATCTGCTCCTCCAGCGTCAGACTCTCCTCGATCCGCAGGGTGCTCTGCGGGGCCTTCCTGCCGCGGACGTAGAGGGAACAGGCCATGTCCGTGCACATGTACAGACCGACGGAATTGCCCTCCCGCCCGGCCGCGCCCGCCTTGCGCGCCGTCATGAGCGAGACGCCGCCGCCCGGATGGGTCGTCAGACACAGCGAACACATGCTGCGGTGCAGGAAGCCCCGGTGTCCGGAGGTCAGGCGCAGCGTCAGACCGACAAGGCGGCCGCCCCGCTCGGTGACGAGATAGCTGCGGTCGGGTGCCCCCGGATCTCGCCAGCCGAGGAAGTCGAGATCGTCCCAGGGCCGTTCGTCGAGATCGCGCGGCACGGCCACGCGTTTGGCCTCCCCCTTGGAACAGTTCACAAAAGAGTCGCGGATGTCGTGCTCGGTCAGTGATCTCATCGGGGGAGCCTCCTGGGGGCGTCATGTTGTTGCCGAAACCTGAGGGTAAAAAAACTAGTGCCCCTAGGTTCAGCCAGGATAGACGGCCCCGGCGAGGAGGAGCCAGTGAATTTCGAGAACGTCCGCTCAGCACGGGCGAGGGCGGCGCTGCGGCACGTGGCGCAGCGGTCGGCGGGGCCGCCCGTCGCCCCGGACCTCTGCGTCACGCTCAACTTCCACCCCGACCGGCTGACCGGCGGCGTGGGCATCCTGGCGGCACTGGCGCGGGACGGCGCCTACCGGTCGCAGTTCGTGACCGGCACCAGCAATGGCGGCCTCACCGCGCACCCAGGCGGCGACCGGTGGCGCTGGGAGAGCCGGATCTTCGGCGGCGCCTACGACGAGGCCACCGCGGCCGACCGGCCCGTGTACGGCGCACTGGACTTCCGGCGCCAGGTGGTCGGCGCCGCCCCGCGCTTCGGCTCCTCGTACTTCCGGCTGACCGGTGCGGCTCTGTCCCGGGCCACCTTCTGCTACCCGGACAGCGCCGCCGAGCCGGCCCACTTCGGCGTCGCCGCCGGCATGTCGCTGGTCGCGCTGGCGGAGGCGGACGAGCAGGACGCCCTCAACGACTACATCGAGGCGCAGGTCCACGGGGGCGTCTTCCTCGCCACGGACGTGACGGTGCTCGTACTGGACGCCTGCTACCGCGGCACCCCCGTCGAGGCGGCGGCGCGGCTGCTGCCCTGCCCCGTCGAGTGGCACCCCGGGTACCGGATCACCGTGGGGGAACTGCGTCGGCACGCGGACTACCGCGGTGAGGAGTACGCCGAACTGGGCGCCCGGATCGCCGAGGACGGGCGGATCGACCCGCGGATCATCGGGGACGCCGCCCGCACGGGCCGGTACGCACTCCAGGACCTGAAGATGGTCTGGCACACCCTCGCCCGCTTCGGAGCTCCGGAGGGCGCGGGCACGGCCTACGCGGGCGTCACCACCCCCAGCGCATAGGCCCGGGCGACCAGTTCCGTACGGGTGCCCGCGCCCCACCGCGCGGACAGCCGCCGCAGGTGACAGGTGACGCCGTCCGAGGTGAGCCCGGTCTCGCGGGCGGCCCCGGCCGTGGTGGCGCCCCGCAGAGTGAGGTGCGCTTCGTGCGGCACCGCATCGCCGCCGAGGCCGAGGAGGTCCGGGGCCTGCTCGCCACGGGAACCCGGGTGTACTTCTGCGGGGACGGTTCACGGATGGCGCCGGGTGTCCGGGAGGCGTTCCGTACGCTGTACCGGAAGCACACGGCGGACGCCGACGAGACGGCCGCCGCGGAACGGCTCGACGGGCTGATCGCGGACGGGCGTTACGTCGAGGACGTGTGTGCGGCGGGCTGACCGAAGTGTGGCGAAGGGGAGAGGCGGGCGCACGGTGGTGGACTCCTGGGCACGGGCGCGGCGCATCCTGGAGGAGGCGGGCCTGCCGCCCGGACACCTCGTCGACCTGCGCCCGCTGACCGGCGGCACCTACAACACGGTCGAGGAGCTCGTCCTCGCCGACGGCAGCCGGTATGTGCTGAAGGTGCCGCCCGCCGAGACCGTCCCCGGACTGAGTCACGAACGCCGACTCCTCGTGGCGGAGGCCGAGTTCTACCGCGGGGCCGCCGAGGTGGACGTGCCGGCACCCCGGGTCGTGATCCTCGGACAGGAGGATCTGCTGATGACGGCCGTCCCCGGCGATCCCTGGGACGGCCGGCTCACCGGCGCCGAACAGGCGCTCCTGCGTACGGAGTTGGGCCGTCAGGTGGCCCGCCTCCACCGTGTGACCGGCCCCGCCTTCGGCTACCCGTCGGGCGCCCTCGGCCCGCTCGCCCCCGACTGGCGGAGCGCGTTCACGGGGATGCTCGACGCGGTCCTCGACGACGCCCGCCGCTACGGTGCCGAACTGCCCCGCCCCGCCGACGAGGTGGCGGACGCGCTCCGTCCCGCGTACGGCGCGCTCGACGAGGTGACCGTCCCGGGCCTCGTCCACTTCGACCTGTGGACCGGCAACATCCTGGTGGAGCGCACGGCGGAGGGTGCCCGGATCGGCGGGCTCATCGACGGCGAGCGCATGTTCTGGGGCGACCCCCTCGCCGACTTCGTCTCCCTCGCGCTGCTGGGCGACATCAGGACCGACGAGGCCTTTCTGGCCGGCTACCGGGAGGAGGGCGGCCGCGTCGAGTTCGACGTGGCGGCCCGCCTCCGGTACGCCCTCTACCGCGCCTATCTCCACCTGATCATGCTCGCCGAGACGGTCCCGAGGGAGATGGGCGAGGGCGATCGGCGGTGGCGACAGGAAGCGGTTGCACCGGAACTGCTCGCCGCGTTGACCGAGATCGCGGAGCTCTCATAGTTCACATCGTGAATTAAGGGGTCGTGGAAAGTGCTCCCGCAGCGGTATGTTGCAGGTCGGACAGGGTTCGAAGGGGGCCATACATGGCAGGGCGGAACGGGCGCACGGTACGCGATCTGAGGCGGGCCAACCGCACGGCCGTGCTGCAAAGGCTCTACTTCGACGGGCCTCTCAGCCGCTTCGAGCTCGGCCCGGCCACGGGTCTGAGCTCCGGCTCGGTGAGCAACGTCGTCGCCGATCTGGTCGCCGATGGCCTGCTGGAGGAGGCCGGCAGCGTCGACTCCGACGGTGGCCGCCCCCGCACCCTGCTGCGGGTGGCACCCGGCAGCGGCCACATGATCGGTGTCGACGTCGGCGAGACCCGGGTGCGGATCGAGCTGTTCGACCTGACCCTCACCGAACTCGCCCGCGCCGAACGCCCGTTGACGCGCCAGGGCTACGACGTCGAGGTCATCGTCGGCCACATCCGCGACGGCGTCGCCGAGGTGCTCGACACCGCCGGCATCGCCCCCGACCACCTTCTCGGCGTCGGCATCGGCGTCCCCGGCATCGTCGAGCACACCCCGGACCGGGGCGCCGTCGTCCACGGGCAGACGATCGGCTGGGACGCCGTCCCGCTGGAGGAACTGCTCCGCTCCACCTCCCGGCTGCCCGACACCGTCCGGTACTTCATCGACAACGGCGCCAAGACGCTGGGCCAGGCCGAGATGTGGTTCGGCGGCGGACGCGGCGCGCACAACGCGGTCGTCGTCCTCTTCGGCTCCGGCGTCGGCGCGTGTCTCGTCACCCCCGAGGTGGACAACGGGCGGGCGGTCGAATGGGGTCATCTGACGGTACGGGTCAGGGGACGCCGCTGCCGGTGCGGTGCGCTGGGCTGCCTGGAGGCGTACGCGGGCGCCGAGTCGCTGCTCGACCGCTGGCGCGAGGAGGGCGGACAGCCGCCCGAGGGCGCCGACGAGGAGACCGCGCTGACCGCGATGCTGGCCGCCGCGTACCCGGCCGAGGGCGGTGCGCCCGACCCGGTGGCACTGGCCGTGCTGGAGGAGACCGCCGAGTACCTGGGCGCCGGCCTCTCCGACCTCATCAACCTCTTCCAGCCCGAGCGCATCCTCATCGGCGGCTGGGCCGGCCTCCAGCTGGGCACCCGCTTCCTGCCCGCCGTACGCCGCCACGCCTCCTCCTACGCCCTGCGCCACCCGGCCGAGAAGGTCACCATCGACCTCGGCCGGCTCGGCCCCGACGCGGTCACCGTCGGCGCCGCGATCCTGCCGCTGGCCGACTTCTTCGCCCGCGGCGGCCGCCGCCCCGAGCCCGCGCCCGAAGGACCGCACCCGGCCTGGCGCACCGCGCTGGAGGAACGGGCTCCGCACTGAGGTTTCGCCGGTGGGGGCGGAGGTACCCGCGAGTCGCCCGGACCACGCGAAGGGAGGACGCCATGGCCGACTACGACGGCAAGCGCCCCGGAGACGAGCCCGTACCGCGGGACATGCCGGACCAGCAGGCGGGCGAGGGCGAGGACCCCTGGGACGCGGATCCCGAGGCGGCCGACAGGCAGGAACCCGACGCCGAGGTCCCCGAAACCGACGAGGCGGGCACCGGCCGCCAGGGCGCACCGCGCCAGGCGGGCACCCACTCCGAGCAACCGGTACCGGAGGAGCCCACCGGCTGACCCCGGCCGCGCGCCTCGACCGCCCGCACATACGCCTGTGCCGTCCCAGGACGGCACAGGCGTCGGTCTGTCTCAGCCCACCTTCCGCCCCCGCAGCGGTTCCGTGCTCGCTCCCGCGCCCTGCTGGAGGCCCTTGAAGAACTCCTCCAGCACCTCGTTCGCCGTGTGCTCGGGGTTCCAGCGCAGTTCCGTACGGGCGCGGGTGCAGTCCATCAGCGGGAGGCGCAGGACCGCGTCGAAGAGATGCGGCGAGGCCGGGAGGAGATGGAGGCCCCAGGCGGCGGCGAGTGCCGAGCGGGCCGCGGTGCGGGGCAGCCGGAACCGCCGGTCGACGCCGAGCATCTCGCCGAGCAGTTCCGCGTCGACCGGTGGCTCGGCCGCCAGGTTGAAGGCGCCGCGCAGATCGCAGTGGACCGCGAGGCGGTACGCCTTGGCCGCGTCGTCCGTGTGCAGGGCCTGGACCCGCAGCCCTGGGATGTCGGGCAGGAACGGCAGGAGCTCCGGACGGGCCAGCGGGCCCGGCAGGAAGCGGCCGCCGAAGATCCGGCGCTGCTCGCTCGCCGACTCCCGCTTGAACAGGAACGCCGGCCGCATCCGCACCACCCGCACCTCGGCGTGATCACGCTCGAAGGTGTCCAGGGCCCGCTCCAGATACGCCTTCTCCCGGCAGTACGCGGCATCCGGCCAGCCGTGCGTGGGCCACGACTCGTCCACCGCCTCGTCCTTCGGTCCCGGCGAGTACGCGCCGACCGACGACGCGTGCACCAGCGCGGGCACCCCGGCGGCGGCCACCGCCTCGAAGACCCGGATGGAGCCCAGCACGTTCGTCCGCCAGGTCGTCGCCGGATCGTGCGTCGGCTGGAACGCCCAGGCCAGGTGCACCACCGCGTCCGCGCCCGCGAACTCCTTCTCCAGATCTGCCTGCTGCGACGACAGGTCCACCGCCGACCAGTCCGTCTTCGGCAGCGACCAGTCGGGGATCCGGCGCGCCAGCCCCAGCACGGAGTCGACCTCCGGATCCTCCGACAGCAGACGCACCACGCTCGTGCCGACGTTTCCGGTGGCGCCCGTGACAACGATCCTGCTCACGTCCGGCTCCTCTCGGGCTTGCTCTGCGACGGGGCGGACCGAGTACCCGGACGCAGAGGATGCAACGCCGTCTTGCGCCCTCGGTATGGTTCATACGGTTGACGCATGAGGCCGGGTAGGGTCGGTGGGGTGGGACTGTCCTTGGGAGAACGTGTGAGGTCTTCGGTCGCCGCGCTGATGCACGCGACGGGTGAGTCGCAGGCGGAGGTCGCCGTCGCGCTCGGGGTGAGCCAGGCGCAGGTGAGCCGCCGTCAGTCGGGCAGCGCCGCCTGGAGCCTGGCCGACTGCGACGCGCTCGCCGCGCACTTCGGCATCGATGTGCTCGATCTGCTCGCCGGGCCGACCCGGGCCTGCGAGACGCTGCCCGTGCGGCGGCGCCGGACCGCGGGACCGACGGCGGTGACCCGATGACGGACTTCGAGGCGATCGACGCACTCCTGGCGGCCGCCCGCCAGGAGGTGCCGCTGCCACCGGCCGACGTGCGGCGCGAGCTGCGGGAGAGCCTCAACCTCTCCCGTTCCCAGGTGGCCCAGGCGCTCGGCGTCAGCCCCTCCACCGTCGGTGGCTGGGAAGCGGGGCGGGACCCGGGCGGGGCCGTGCGCGAGAAGTATGCCTACTTCCTGGAAGGTGCCCAGGCCAAACTGGCGGCGGAGACGGGGGAGGCGGCCGGGACGCCGGGCGCCGAGCACGTCGTAGAGCCGGAGACCGACGCCGACGAGGCCGACGCGTCCCGTGACGGGGCCGCCGAGACGGGTGAGCCGGACGAGGTCGAGGCCCTGCCGGCTCCCCGGCCCTGCGTCCTGTGCGGTATGCCCGCCCGGCACCAGGTCGCGGGCTTCCCCCAGCACCTGGACCCCGCCGGCTGCGGTACGCCGGCGCCGGAACCCGTGACGTCGCCGGCCGCTCCGTCCGGGCGTGAGGAACCGGTCCCGGCCGAGAGCCGCAAACCGGCCCCCGCGCGGCGCGACCGCGCCGCCGATCCGGTCCGTGTCGTCCCCGTCGGACGCCGTATGCAGACCGCCTCGCAGGAACCGGATCTGATCGGCGCCGCGGTGGCCGCCGCCCTGGAGAAGCACGACGGCGACCTGGAGGCGGCGACCGCGGCCCTGGTCAAGCGGGCCATCCCGGACGCCATGGCGCTGCTGGACGAGACCCGCAAGGGCGGCCGGTACGACGTCGTGGCGCACCCCTGGATCCCGGACGTGCTGCGCAAGCAGTCCGCCCGCGGCGCGGACCGCATCTGGGAGGCCCGCCCCAAGTGGGCGCGGACCGAACTCCCCTCCGGCGCCCACGAGGTGACCGCCCTCGACATCAACGGCGCCTATCTGTCGGCGCTCAAGACCCATCTGCCGATCGGCCAGTTGGAACACTCCACCGGCTTCGACCACGACCGCCGACGGGCCGGCGTCCATCTGATCACCCCCTCCGAGTGGGACCACGACGCCCACCTCCCCAACCCGATCGGCAACCGCGACGAGCCCGGACCGCTCTGGGTCACCGAACCGACCCTGCGCCTGCTGCTGCGCCTGTCGGGCCCGAAGTACGGGCTGTGCGACCCGCCGGAGATCCACGAGTCGTTCACCTCCGGCGCGACCGAGAGCCTCCTGGAGAAGTTCCGCGTCGCGCTGAAGGACGCCAGGGACCGGGCGATCGCCGAGGACGACGAGGTGACGCTGGAGTACGTGAAGGCGATGTACTCCAAGTTCGTCTCCACCATGGGCGAGTCCAACTACAACCGGGAGCTCTACCGCCCCGACTGGATGCACCTCATCCGCTCCCAGGCCTTCGCCAACCTCTGGATGAAGGCCTACAAGGCCCACGAGGAGGGCCTCATGGTCGTCCGCGCCATGGGCACCGACGAGCTGCACGTCATCGGCGACTGGCGCCGCGTCTTCCCGGAGGGCCGCGGGGTCTCCGACGTGAAGGTCAAGGAGACGTACACCGTCGGCGAGGACACCGACCCCACGGCCGCGGGGGAGGCGGACGACTGACGGTGAGCACCGTCATCGACTTCTTCGCGGCGCCGGACGACACATCGGCCGCCATGACGCTGCGGGCCCGGCCGGGGCCCGCCCTCGAGCCGCTTTCCCTCGGCAACTTCGACGTCGAGGAGGCCGTGGTCGAGTGGGAGTGCCTCCTCGTCGGCGGCACGTTCGCGGACCTCGTGGCGGCCGGGGAGCCCCGTACGGTCGCCGACCGGGACGAGGACGAGTGCCTCGTGTTCGCGCTCTCGCCCCGGCTGTGCGCCGCACTCGCCGCGGCCGGGGAGTCCCGGCTCCGTGACGTCGCCGCCTCGTGGGTGGACCTGCGGGCGCGGGACGGCGAGGTTTTCGACGCGCGGACCGCCCACCGGATCGTGGGCGGTCTGGCGGCTCTCGCCGGCCGCGCCCGACGTCGCGAGCAGGGCGTCTACTGCCGGGTCGGGTAGCGCTCGGGTCAGGCGTGGAACGCGTTCACGCCGGTCAGTTCCGCCGAGAGGTCCCACAGTCGGGCGGCCTGTTCCGGGTCGGTCGCCCAGGCCTTGACCCCGCTGCTCTGGTCGCCGTCGACAGCGGGCTCGGCGATGTCGCAGTCCTCCAGGTAGACGCCGCCGAGGCCGTCGAGCTGAGGTGAGGTCGCCGCCCACACCTGGGTGGCCGCGCCCTGCTCCGGGGTCTTGAAGCCCTCGGGGTTGAGGAAGTTGCCGTCCTCGTCGATCCAGCCGCGCTCGACCATCTCGGCCTTGGGGATGTGCCGTTGCAGCGGGGTGAAGATGCCGCCGGGGTGCAGCGAGAAGGCGCGGACACCGGATTCCCGGCCGAGCCGGTCCAGGTGGACGGCGAACAGGACGTTCGCCGTCTTGGCCTGTCCGTAGGCCTGCCACTTGTCGTAGTCCCGTGTCCACTGGACGTCGTCCCAGCGCATGCCCGAGAAGTGATGGGCGCGGGACGAGACGGAGACGACCCGGGCGCCGGGGGCGATCGCCGGCCACAGCCGGTTGACCAGCGCGAAGTGACCGAGGTGGTTGGTGGCGAACTGCGCCTCCCAGCCGGGGCCGACCCGCGTCTCCGGACAGGCCATGATCCCGGCGTTGTCGATCATGAAGTCGATACGGCGGTCCGAGGCGAGGAACCGCTCGGCGAAGGCGCGCACGCTGTCCAGGTCGCCGAGGTCCAGCTCGTCCACCTCGACGCCGTCGATGCCCGCCACGGCCTCCCGGGCGACCGCGGGACGGCGGGCCGGTACGACGACCCGGGCGCCCGCCTTGGTGAGCGCACGCGTGGTCTCCAGGCCGAGTCCCGAGTAGCCGCCGGTGACGACCGCGAGCTTCCCGGTGAGGTCGAGGCCGGCGAGAACGTCGTCGGCGGTGCTGCGGGCGTCGAAGCCCGATCCGATCTTGTGCTGTGCAGTGCTCATGCCGGGAACGCTACGAATTGGAGTGCGCTCGAAGTCAAGCGGAGCCAGCCGGGAAAGGGTCCGGGCAGAAGAAAGCCCCGACCGGACGGGGGAATCACGGTCGGGGCGGCTCTGATGTGGGCGCGGATGGCGGTCGCCTCTCGGCGAAAGGCTCCACAGGGCTTCAGCCGAACGATCGTCCCTGTGGGCAAAAGGTGAGGCCCGGGGACACTGTCCCATCCGCACCCACGTGTGGTTCAACGGGCAACCACCCTTGGGTGTTCCCCGGCCTGTCGCGTTATGGCGTGATCTGCGTCACCGCTCGGACGGCACCCGGGCGAAGGGACTGTCCGCGAGGGACGCGAGCAGCTGGGCGGGGTCGTCGTAGATCGCCTCCGCTCCCGCCTCCACCAGGTCGGCGCGCGGGATGCCGCCGCACAGCACGCCCACGCAGCGCACCCCGGCCCGGCTGCCCGCCTTCATGTCCCACACGGTGTCGCCGACGAACAGCGCCCGCTCGGGCGGCACACCCGCCAGTTCCAGGGCGTGTTCGACGGGCTCCGGCGCGGGCTTGCCCTCGCTTACGTCGTCGGCGCTCGCGGTGGCGGTGATGGCGTCGTCGGCGCCGATGGCGCGGCGCAGCGCGGACAGCTCCGCACCGCCCGCCGAGGTCGCCAGCACCACCGCCCAGCCCTCGTGGTCCAGGCGCCGCAGCAGCCGCCCCGCGTCGCGCAGCGCGGGCAGCCGGTCGAAGTACTGGCCGTAGAGGGCCTTGTGCGCGGAGCTCAGCGCCTCCGCCTCCCGCTTCGCCCGGTGCTCGCCGATCAGATGCGCGACGAGGTCCTCGGACCCCAGGCCCACCGCCCGGTGGATGGCGTGCATGGGCACGTGATGACCCGCTTGGCGGAACGCCTCCCACCAGGTCGCCACATGGAGATGGTTGGTGTCGACCAGCGTCCCGTCGACGTCGAACACCGCCGCGCGTTCCATATTCCGTCCTCCTCGCACCGCACCGCACACCGCGGCGCACGAGTACCACGTCAGGGGCCTGTCACTCCGGCGGGCACCCGGCGTTCCCGGGTCCAGGCCAGCAGCTCCTCCAGGGACCAGGCGGTGATCACCCGCTCGTCGGGGACCCCGCACTCCTCGGCCCGGGCGCAGCCGAGGATCTGCCAGTCGAGCTGGCCGGGCGCGTGCGCGTCGGTGTCGACGGAGAACAGCACGCCCGCCGCCACGGCCTGCCGCAGCAGCCGCCGGGGCGGGTCCAGCCGCTCGGGCCGGCTGTTGATCTCCACGGCGGTGCCCGACTCGGCGCACGCGGCGAACACCTCCTCGGCGTCGAACTCCGACTCGGGCCGGCCCTTGCCGGTGACCAGCCGTCCGGTGCAGTGACCGAGGACGTCCGCGTGCGGATTGCGTACGGCGGCCACCATGCGCCGGGTCATCGAGCGGGCGTCCATGCGCAGCTTGGAGTGCACGGAGACGACCACGACGTCGAGCCGCTGGAGCAGCTCCTCCTCCTGGTCGAGGGAACCGTCGTCGAGGATGTCGCACTCGATGCCGGTGAGCAGCCGGAAGGGCGCCCAGCCGGCGTTCAGTTCCGCGACCACGTCCAGCTGCTCGCGCAGCCGCTCGGGGGACAGGCCGCGGGCCACGGTCAGTCGCGGGGAGTGGTCGGTCAGCACCGCCCACTCGTGCCCGAGCTCGGCCGCCGTCCGGCCCATCTCCTCGATGGGGCTGCCGCCGTCCGACCAGTCGGAGTGCAGATGGCAGTCGCCCCGCAGCTTCGCCCGCAGCCGCTGCCCACCCCGCACGGCCGGCCCGGCGGGCGCCTCCCGCTCCAGCTTCTCCAGATACCCCGGCACCTCACCGGAGAGCGCCTCACGCACCACGTTCGCCGTCTTCGGCCCGACCCCCTTGAGCGACTCCAGCGTCCCGGCCTCCGCCCGCTCGCGCACCTCCCCCTCGGGCAGTGCCGTCAGCACCCGGGCAGCCGTACGGAACGCGCGTACGCGGTACGTCGGCGCCAGGGACCGCTCCAGCAGGAAGGCGATCCGGTCCAGTGCCTCGACGGGGTCCATCGCCACCTCCTCCTCCAGGGTTCCCCAGCCGTGCGGGGCTCGCACGGCGGACGCGGGGGTGTCTTTGTCCTCTCATGTCCCTCTTGCGCAATGCGTTCTACGCTCTATTGCATGACCGAAATCGCGAGCCCGTACATCTCGAATCCGCGCATCCTGGTGCTCGGGGTGCAGCCCGGTACCCCGCCGTTCCGGATCGTGGAGATCGACGGAGAGGTGGTCGGCGAGGCGAAAGCCGTCACCGATGTCCTGGAGGCCGCCGCCGCGTGGGGCATCACGGTCCACGACCTCGACGACCCGGACGTGGTCCGTTGGGTCGGCGGCGACAAGTTCACCTGGACCCGGCACTAGGAACCGGGGCCCGTCAGGGGTGTGCGGGACGTTTCGGTGTTCGCCGAAGCGTTCGGTTTCTAAGCTCCCCTCATGGAAGATCCCGGAGAGCTGTTCGCCGTCCTCGCCGCGGGCCTCGGTGCCGGTGCCGTCAACGCGGCCGTCGGGTCCGGGACGCTGATCAGCTTTCCGGTGCTGCTCGCCGTCGGCCTGCCACCGGTCACGGCCGCGGTCTCCAACGCGCTCGGCCTGATCCCCGGTTCGATCAGCGCGGCCATCGGATACCGGCGCGAACTGGCGGGCCAGCGCCGACGCATCCTCACGTGGAGCGCCGGCGCCCTGGTGGGCGGCCTGACAGGCGCCACGCTCCTGCTCGCCCTGCCGGCCTCGGCGTTCGAGCGGATCGTGCCGGTCCTGGTGGGCCTCGCGCTGGTGCTGGTCGTCCTCCAGCCGCTGATCGGCCGACGACTGCGCGAGCGCCGTACCCGCGAAGGCCGCACCCCGCCCGCCGACGGCGGCCCGCCGCTGATCGTCGGACTGACCCTGGCCAGCGTCTACGGCGGCTACTTCTCCGCCGCCCAGGGGATCATCTACGTCTCCCTGATGGGACTGCGCCTCGACGACGGCCTGCAGCGCCTCAACGCCGTCAAGAACGTCCTCGTCGCCGTCGTCAACACCGTCGCCGCGCTCTTCTTCCTCGTGGTCGCCGACTTCGACTGGACCGCCGTCGCCCTGCTCGCGGTCGGCTCCGCCGTGGGCGGGCAGGCCGGAGCGGCGGCAGGCCGCCGTCTCCACCCGGCGGTCCTGCGCGGACTGATCGTGGTGGTGGGTACGGCGGCCATCGTCCAGTTGTCCGTCCGCTGACGTCAGCGGTGCACCGCCCGGCTCAGCCGCCGCCCCAGCAGGACGTAGCCGATCAGTGCCCCGGTGGTGTTGAGGATGACGTCGTCGATGTCGAAGGCCCGACCGGTGATCATCGCCCCCTGGGCGAACTCCACCAGCAGCATCACGACAGCCGTCAGCAGGAGCACGCGCAGCACACCACGGGTCTGCGGGGCGACCACCGGGACCAGCACGCCGAAGGGGATGCCCAGCAACAGGTTGCCGCCGATCTGCTTGCCGGCGTCCCGCAGTTCCGGCTGATCGAGGTAGGCCCGCAGGGAACGGCCCGGGTGCAGATTGGTGTGGGTGAGCGCCTCCGACGCGGGCGAGGGCTCCAGAGTCAGCCGGGCCAGCACGACGGCGAACGCCACCATGAACGCGAACGCGGCCACCATCGCCACGAAGCGGCGGACGAGGGCGAGGAAGCTGCGCTTCTCCTCCGGAGCGGTCCGCTCCTCGGGAGCCCTCTCCTTCGAGGTCCTCTTCTTCGGAGCCCTCTTCTTCGGATCGGTCCCGGACTTGGCGGACTTCGGCTCGGCGGTCCCGGTCTTGGCGGTCCCGGTCTTGCCGGTGCGCAGGCGGAACGCGGAACGCGGACGTAAGGCTGTACGGGCCATGCGGTCCTCCAGTCTTCAACTTCCCTGCGACGTAAGGCGATTACCCGCGATCGAGCCGACAATGCGGCCGCGCCCCGGCGGGTCGGGAGCACCCGCAGTTTCCCTTCGTGCGGGCGGGGCACTCCGGCACGGACCCGCGCGCGCCGCCATCGCCCGCCCCCGCCACGGTGTTTGGATGGCGTGAAAGCCGCACCAGGGGTCATTTCGGTGGCGGCGGGGCCCGAGGAGGTGGCGCATGGACCGGCGTACGACACTGCTCACCGCGGCCGAGATCCTGGCCTGGTGGACCGCGCTCACCGTGCTGTGGCTGGTCCTCGTCAGCACGGTCGACACCCTGGAGTTCGCGGTCGGCGCGGCCGCCGCGGCCGTGGCGGCGCTCGCGGCGACCGCCGCACGGCGGGTGGTGACCCTCCGGTGAACGGCTGGACCCTCGTCGCGACCGTCGCCCTCGGCGCGGGCGTCGGGGCGACCGTGTGGGGCGTCGCCACCGGACCGCTGCGCCGCCGGGTCGTGGCCCAGAACCTGTCCACCGCCCTGGCCTGCCCGGCCCTCCTGCTGCTCGCGCAGGGCTACGACCGTCCGTCCTACGTCGATCTCGCCCTGGTCCTCGCCCTGCTCGGCCCGGTCGGCACCCTCGTCTTCGCCCGGCTGCTCGCCGACGAACTGGCCGACGACCCGCCGCGCGCCTGGGGACTCACCTGGGCAGCGGCCGGGTTCGGCGCCGCGGTCGTCCTGGCGCTCTGCGTGGCCGAAGGGCCGAGCCGGGCCATGGCGAAGCTCCTGGCCACCGGCGCGCTGCTGATCGGCGGCAACATCGTCGCCTCCCGCGCGCTGACCGGCGGATTCGGCGGGGTGCGCCGTGGCTGACGCCGTCATCGTCGTCGTCCTGCTGCTCGTCGCCGCGACCGCCACCACGGCCGTCGCGGTCCGCGACCCCGTACGCCAGGCCCTCGTCCTGTCGGTCCTCGGCGTGGTGCTGGCCGTGCTGTTCACCGTGCTCCAGGCACCCGACGTCGGACTCTCGCAACTCGCGGTGGGCTCCGCGCTGACCCCGCTGCTGCTCCTGCTCGCCGTCCACAAGGTCAGGCGGCGCGCGCGGCGGAAGGGACGCCAGGAGTGAACCGGCGCACCCGGCTCGGGCTCGTGGCCGTCGGCACCGCGGGGCTCGCCGCGCTGCTCGGCGCCGCCTGTCTCGAACTGCCCGCCTTCGGCGGCGACCGGCACCCCTACGGCGACCGGGCCGTACAGGTCTCCCTCGCCCGGCACACCGCCAACACCATCTCCTCCGTCAACTTCGACCAGCGGGCCTTCGACACCCTCGGCGAGATGAGCATCCTGTTCGCGGCCGTCCTCGGCTGTGTCGTCCTGCTGCGGCAGACCCGCGACGAACACCGCGGCCGCCCCGAACCCGAGCCCGTGGCCCTGCCCGTGCGCCGGTACGCCCTGGCCGTCCTGCCCGTCGCCCTGCTCACCGGCCTCTACGTCATCGCCCACGGCCAGCTCAGCCCCGGCGGCGGCTTCCAGGGCGGGGTCGTCGCCGCGACCTCCCTGCACCTGCTCTACCTCGGCGCCGACTACCACGCCCTGGAACGCATCCGCCCGGTCGGTCTGTACGAGGTCGGCGACGCCCTCGCCGTCTCCGCCTACCTCGTCACCGGCATCGCGGGCCTGATCGGCGCGGGCGCGTTCCTCGCCAACACCCTGCTGCCGTACGGCACCTTCAACACGCTCTCCTCCGCGGGCCTGGTCCCGCTGCTCAACGCGGCCATCGGCATCGAGGTCGCCTGCGCGGTCGTGGTGCTCCTGGCGCGCTTCCTGGACCAGGCCGTCGAGATCGAGGAGGGGGAGGGAGAGGGGACATGATGAACGTCCTTCCGTACCTGGTCGCGGTATGGATCTTCCTGGTGGGCTGCTACGGCCTCGCCACCAGCCGCAATCTGATCCACGCCGTCGGCTGTCTGTCCGTGTGCCAGTCCGCCACCTACGTCCTGCTGCTGGCCGTCGGCTACCGCGACGACGCCACCGCACCCGTCTTCTCCGATCTGAGGCCCGGCTCCCGTCCCGTCGTCGATCCCGTCGTCCAGGCGCTGGCCCTCACCGACGTCGTGGTCGGCGCCACCGTCACCGCCCTGCTCCTCGCGCTCGTCGTACAGGTCTCCAAACGGCACGGCACGATCGACCCGGACGAACTCTCGGAGCTGCGCGGCTGATGAACGACCTGCTGCCCCTCCTCGTCGCCGTCCCGCTGCTCGGAGCCGCCCTGCTGGTCGCCGGGGGCCGCCGACTGCCCCGGGTGGTCGCGGAGTCCACGGGCTGCGCCGTCTCCGCCGGCACCGCCGCACTGGCGATCGTGCTGCTCCTCAACTCCTCGCCGCCCATGGTCGAGTGGGCCGGCGGCTGGGTCCCCGTGAACGGCGAGAGCGTCGGCATCGTCCTGATCGGGGACGGCCCGGGACTCGGCATGGCCGCCCTCGCCTCGCTGCTGACCCTCGCGGCCCTGGTCTACTCCTGGCACTACTTCGACGAACCGCCACGCCGCCACGCCGGGTCCTTCCCCGGGCTGATGCTGCTCTTCCAGGGCGGCATGTGCGGGTTCGCGATCGCGGGCGACCTGTTCAACGCGTTCGTCTGGTTCGAGCTGATGAGCGTCGTCGCGTACGCCCTGACCGGCACCCGCGTCGAGGAGGCCAGGGCGGTGCAGGGCGCCCTGACCTTCGCCGTCGTCACCTCGCTCGGCGCGTACGCCATGCTCATGGGCATCGCCCTGCTGTACGCGCGCACCGGCCAGCTGGCGATGACACAGATCGGCCGGGGGCTCGACGCGCACGGACCGCCCGACGCGCTCGTCCTCGCCGCCTTCGTGCTGGTCCTGACCGGGCTCCTGGTGAAGGCCGCCGCCGTACCGTTCCACTTCTGGCTGCCGGACGCGCACGCCGTCGCCCCGACCCCGGTGTGCATGCTGCTGTCGGGTGTCATGGTCGAACTCGGCACGTACGGCGTCTGGCGGGTGTACACCACCGTCTTCTCCGGACCCGGCGGCGTCCCGGCCGCCGACCTGACACGGCTGCTCGTCGTGCTCGGCGTGCTGACGGCGGCGATCGGCGCGGTCATGTGCTGGTACCAACGGCACATCAAACGGCTGCTCGCCTACTCGACCGTCGCCCACACCGGACTGTTCCTCATCGGCGTCGGCGTCCTCAAGCCCGAGGCCGACGACGGGGTCGCCCTGTATCTGCTGGGCCACGCCGGAGTGAAGGCGGCCCTGTTCGCCTGCGCCGGCATCCTCCTCGACCGCTGCGGCAGCGTCGACGAGCACGCGCTGCACGGAAAGGCACGCCGACTGCGGGGTGTCGCCGTGCTGTTCACCGTCGGCGCGCTCGGTCTCGCCGGGCTGCCGCCCTTCGGCACGGCCCTCGGAAAGGCCGTCACCGAGGAGGCCGCGGGAGGTCCGCTGACCGTGCTGTACGTCGTCACGAGCGCGGTGACGGCCGGCGCGGTGCTGCGGGTCGCCGCGCACGTGTTCCTCGGACTCGGCCCGAAGCCGGACGAGGACGGCGCGTACGAGACGACCGGTACCGGGGAGCGGCCCGAGACCGGTGGGCGACTGCGCCGGGTGCCGGACACCATGACGGTGGTCCCGGCGGTACTGCTCGCCGGGGCGCTCGCCGCCGGGGTGGCACCCGGCTTCGCCGACGTGGTGGCCCACGCCGTGAACGAAGCCGGGTCCGGGGGTGTCGTCGTCACCTCCGTGCACTGGACGCCGGTCGGGGTGCTGCTCGGACTCGTCTCGACGGCGCTGGCCGTGGGCCTCGCCGCCGTGGCGGTCACCCGCCCGGAGCTGCTCGCCGCACCGGGCTGGGCGCTGTCGCTGCGGCGCCTTCAGTCCGGGCACATCGGGGACTACGTGGCCTGGTTGCTGGTCGGCGCCGGGCTGCTCGGCGCCCTGGCCCTGCCGGGGATCCTGACCCCCTGATCACGTCGTGAAGGAGGCGGTCAGGTCCCGAACGACACGCGCACCTCCTTGAAGCCGAGGGAGGTCAGCAGGCCTTCGAGCATGTCGGTGGTGTTGGCCTCGGCGCGTTTGGTCAGCCCGCTGTCCTTCGCCGCGTCACCGATGTGCTTCGTCGCCAGCTTCTGCACGGCCTGTTCGCCGTTCGGGTTGTCCGAGAACAGGTCGCCCAGCCGGTCCAGGAGACCCCGCTGCTTGGACACCGCGTAGGAGCGGTCGGTGTCCAGGGCGGGCTTGCCCAGCTGCGCGTGCGGCAGGTGCAGCGTGGCCGTCGTGCGGTCCTCGTTGACCGTCACGTCGTCCTTGGCCACCTTGCCGAGGTCGACATACGCGTCGACGGTGCCCGCCCCGACGTACAGGGTGCGGGTGCCGCGGATCGCGTCGGGCAGGTACTTGGCGTCCTTCTCCAGGTCCACGACCACCTGGAAGTTGCCGGAGGCGGCGTCGTAACGGCTGAGGTCCTGGATGGACTCCAGCAGTGCGGGGCCCGAACGGTCATGCGTCTCGGTGCCGAACAGGTCCTTGAGGCCCGGGAGCACGCTCAGCCGGATACCGGCGAAGAACACGATGAGCACCAGTACGACGGCGCTCACCAACTTCGCCCAGCCGGGCATGCGCTTGGACATGCGCCTGATGGGAGTCGTCATGCGACGGCCCTCCTTCCTACTGTTCGAATTCCCTCCAAAGCCCTTGTCAGACCGAAGTGTTGGCCGATTGCCACCGCTGACGGGGGCACGGACGGCGCACTAGCGTGGAAAGCCTTCCCAACCGGCGCTTCTGGAGACCCGGATGAGTCCAGACAGCACGACCCGGCCGCTCTGCCCCATGCACCGCATCAGCCTCCCCGAGCACGGGCCGCCCCGCCTCGGCACCCTCGCGACCGGCACCCCGGTGTGGCTCGTGACCCGGTACGCCGAGGTGCGTCAGGTGCTCATGGACCCGCGGTTCGACCGGAGCTCCCTGCACGCCCCGAACGCCCCGCCCCTGCTCGTCGTCCCCAACCTGCTGGACGACCCCGACGGCCTGATCAACCAGGACGGTCCCGCCCACCAGCTGCTGCGCGGCACCGTGCAGCGGGCGTTCACCCCGCGGGCCATCGCCCGCTGGCGGCCCTGGGTGGGCTCGGTGGTCACCTCGCTCCTCGACGACTTCGCCGCACAGCCGCAACCGGCCGACATCATCGAGGGATTCACCCGGCCGCTGCCCGTGTCGGTGATCTGCCGGCTGATGGGCCTGGACCACGTGGACCGCGAACGGATCCGGCACTGGGCCGACCACGCCCTGTCCGGCGGAGCGCACCAGGCAAGCGAAGTGATCGAGGCGATGACGGAGTTCGGCATGTTCGCCGCCGGGCTGATCGCCGAGCGGCGCAAGGAACCGGGCGACGACCTGGTGAGCGGTCTCGTGGCAGCCGGCGACGAGCTGGGCATCGAGGAGCGGCGGCTGATCACGCTGGTCTGCGGGCTGGTCGTGGCCGGACACGAGACCACCATGACCTCGCTCGGCAACGCCGTCGTCTACCTCCTCACCGACGGACGGGACGGATGGCCGCTGCTCGCCCGCGACGAGGAGTCTGCGGCGGTGGCGGCCGAACAGCTGCTGCGCACCGTCCCGCTCAGCGAGGGGAGGGTGCTGCCGGGTCTGATCCGGCGCGCGGTCGAGGACGTCGAGGTCGGCGGGGTGCTGATCCCCGCGGGCGCTGTGGTCGCCCTCCAGACCAACACCGCGAGCCGCGACCCCGACGTCTTCCCGCCGGGCCTGCCCGACCTCTCCGCACCCCTGACCGCGCCGAGCATCACCTTCGGTGCCGGCCCCCACCACTGCCTCGGTGCCTGGCTCGCCCGTCTCGAACTCGAACTCGCCCTGCACCAGTTGGCCGTGCGCTTCCCGGGGCTACGGGCCGAGTTCACACCGGAGACGATCGAATGGCGGGTGGGGCAGATGACACGCAGTCCGCTGCGTCTGCCCGTGTCGTGGTGACCGGGAGGCCTCATGGTGACAACACGCCCTACTGGGACCGCAGTTCGCGGTCACCGGAGGGACGCGACCACCACACCCCCTCCCCGTGCGTCAGCCCCGGCAGCCGCAGCTCGGCCTCGCGCACCCGCCGGGCCGCGATCTCGCCCGTGATCACCCACGCCGTGCTCCCGCCCGTCGTGCCGGTGAACTCGGCGCCGAGCGAGGCGAGATGGGCGGTGACCGGGGCCAGCGCGTCCAGCGGGACCTCCGTCTCGAAGGCGTGGTACGGCTCGTACAGCCGGGTCCGCGCCCGCTCCAGGGCCCGGCGCAGCACGTACGGGGTGAGTCCGCGGAAGTCCGCGGCCGTGCTCAGCGGCGCGACGAAGCCGGAGCGGACGAGGGTCACCCGGTAGTCCGTCACGGCTGCCCCGAAGAGCCCGGTCCGCATGCTCGTGTGGACCGTCTCCTCGATGGCCGAATGGAACGCCCGGGGGAGTGCGCCGAGTTCCGTCTCGTACGCGAACACCCCGCCGGAACCCCGCGGTCCCGGCTCCACCCGCAGCCCGATCGTCGCCCAGAAGCGGGTGCCGTCGTGCCACGGCCGCTCCTCGACGTCCTCGCCGACCCCGCGCGGCCGCTCCAGGAACCGGACCCGCCCGGGTGCGAAGTCGGCCTCGACACCGAAGTCCTGGGCGAGGGTCGCGGCCAGGACCTCCATCTGGACCTCGCCGTACAGCAGGAGCGCGGTGGTGCCGGCGTCCGTCGGGCGGGCGTGGATCAGCGGGTCCTGGTCGGCGAGGGTGAGGAGCGCGGAGCGCAGTCGGGCGGCCTGCTCGGGGCGCCGGGCGCTGACCTCGGTCTCCAGGCTCGGGGGTGCGAACTGCGGGGCGCGGTCGGTGAGTTGGCCGAGCCGGTCGCCGACGCGGACACCCGCGAGACCCGTGAGTGCCGCGATGTTCCCGGCGGTGAGCGGGCCGCTGCCGCCGCCGGTCACGTCGAGGCGCGTCACACGGCCGGACACCTCACGGGTCCGGCCGTCGGCGTCGCGCCGCCGGAACGTCAGCCGTTGACGCTCCGTCACCTCACCGTCGTAGAGCCGGAGATACGCCGTGCGCTCGCCGCCCGGTCCCGGCCGGACGGCGAACACCGTGCCGCGCGGGGTGGTGCTTCCGGTCGTCGGTGCGGGCGGGATCAGCCGGACCACGCTCTCGACCAGGTCGGACACGCCCTGGCCGCCGAGGGCGGAGCCGAAGAGGATTGGGTGGAAGGAGCCGTCGGCGGTGTGGGCGGCGAGGGCCTTGTGCAGGTCGTCCGGTGTCGGCGCGGGGCCGTCCACGACGGCCGCGAGGAGGTCCGGGTCGATGTCGGCGAGGGATTCGGCCAGTTCGTCGCCGTAGCGCGGGGGCGTCACGCGGGCGTCCGGCGTGCCGAGCCCCCGGACCGCGCCGATCGGCGCGACGTGCGGGGTCAGCTTGCGGCGGATGTCCTGGAGCAGGCCCTCGGCGCGGGCCCCCGGCCGGTCGATCTTGTTGACGAAGACGAGCGTGGGCAGCCGCAGCCTGCGCAGGGTGCGCATCAGGACGCGGGTCTGCGCCTGGACGCCCTCCACGGCGGACAGCACCAGGACCGCCCCGTCCAGGATCTCCAGGGCACGCTCGACCTCGGCGATGAAGTCCGAGTGCCCGGGGGTGTCGATGAGGTTGATCCGGGTGTCGCCGACGGTGAACGCGGCGACCGCGGAGCGGATGGTGATCCCGCGCCGCCGCTCGATGGCGCCGTCGTCCGTCCGGGTGTCACCGGCGTCGACGCTGCCGAGCCGGTCGATCGTGCCGTGGTCGAACAGCAGCCGCTCGGTGAGGCTGGTCTTACCGGCGTCGACGTGGGCCAGAATTCCGATGTTCAGGGTGTGCATACGGGGTCGCGTCCTCGAGAACCGTGGGCCTGTGGGAGGGCTGGTGGATTCCGAGGAGTCGGCGCATGCGGGTGGTCCTGACGTGAGGGAATGCGGACGTGGTCATCATGGCCTGAGCCGGGTGCGGCGCCGCAACCGGATTTCCCGGTCAGTAGCATGGCTCCGGCAGCCCGAAATGATCATGCTAGGAGTGGATCGTGCGAGACATCGCCGTGTTCAGCGGTAGTGCCCACCCCGAGCTGGCGGCGGAGGTCTGCGCACACCTGGGGGTGCCGCTGAGCCCCACGCGGGTCAGCCGGTTCGCCAACGACTGTCTGGAGGTGCAGCTCCAGGCCAACTGCCGGGAGCGGGATGTCTTCCTCATCCAGCCGCTGGTCAAGCCGGTCCAGGAGAACCTCGTCGAGCTGCTGCTGATGTGCGACGCGGCGCGCGGGGCCTCGGCCCGCCGGATCACCGTCGTCATGCCGCACTACTCCTACGCCCGCTCCGACAAGAAGGACGAGCCCCGTATCTCGCTGGGCGGGCGGCTCGTCGCGGACCTGCTGGTGTCGGCCGGTGCGAGCCGTGTCCTCGCCATGACGCTGCACTCGCCGCAGGTGCACGGGTTCTTCTCGGTCCCGGTCGACCATCTGCACGCGCTGCGCGAGCTGGCCGCGCACTTTCAGCAGTACGACCTCTCCCGCACCACCGTCGTCTCCCCGGACCTCGGCAACGTCAAGGAGGCGGCCGCGTTCGCCCGGCTGATCGGCGCGCAGGTGGCGGCCGGCGCCAAGCAGCGGTTCGCGGACGACCGGGTCAGCATCAACTCCGTCATCGGCGAGGTCACCGACCGGGATGTCATCGTGCTGGACGACGAGATCGCCAAGGGCAGCACCGTCCTGGAACTCCTGGAACGGCTGCGGGAGTTGAAGCCGCGCTCGATCCGGGTCGCCTGTACGCACGGTCTCTTCGCGGCGGGCGCGCTCAAGCGGATCGGCGAGCAGCCCGACATCCTGGAGATCGTCTGCACCAACACCGTGCCGGTGCCCGAGGAGGAGCGCACGGAGAAGCTGCGGATCCTGTCCATCGCCCCCGCGCTCGCCGAGGCCGTGCGGCGCATTCACAACGGCGAGTCCGTCAGTGCCCTGTTCGACGCGCCGCGGAGCGAATAGACATGGAGGGGTAGCCGGGTGACGCCCGGCATCACTCAGGTGACCTGGAGGCCCCAGTGGCGAAGGCGAAGTTCGAGCGGACCAAGCCGCATGTGAACATCGGCACCATCGGGCACATCGACCACGGCAAGACCACGCTCACCGCGGCCATCACGAAGGTGCTGCACGACAGGTATCCGGACCTGAACCCGTTCACGCCCTTCGACCAGATCGACAAGGCGCCCGAGGAGCGGCAGCGCGGCATCACCATCTCGATCGCGCACGTCGAGTACCAGACCGAGCACCGGCACTACGCGCACGTCGACTGCCCGGGTCACGCCGACTACATCAAGAACATGATCACCGGCGCGGCCCAGATGGACGGCGCGATCCTGGTCGTGGCGGCCACCGACGGGCCGATGCCGCAGACCAAGGAGCACGTCCTGCTCGCCCGGCAGGTCGGTGTGCCGTACATCGTCGTGGCCCTCAACAAGACGGACATGGTGGACGACGAGGAGATCCTCGAGCTCGTCGAGCTGGAGGTGCGCGAGCTGCTCACCGAGTACGAGTTCCCCGGCGACGACGTGCCCGTGATCCAGGTGTCGGCGCTCAGGGCGCTGGAGGGCGACGAGCGGTGGGCCCGGTCGGTGCTGGATCTGCTGGACGCGGTCGACTCGGCGGTCCCCGAACCGCAGCGCGACGTGGACAAGCCGTTCCTGATGCCGATCGAGGACGTCTTCACGATCACCGGACGCGGCACGGTCGTCACCGGCCGGATCGAGCGCGGGGTTCTGCACGTCAACAAGGAGGTCGAGATCATCGGCATCCACGAGGAGAAGACGAGGACCACCGTCACCGGCATCGAGATGTTCCGCAAGCTCCTCGACGAGGGCCGGGCGGGGGAGAACGTGGGCCTGCTGCTGCGCGGCGTCAAACGGGAGGACGTCGAGCGCGGACAGGTCGTGATCCAGCCGGGCACGGTCACCCCGCACAAGGAGTTCGAGGCACGCGCGTACGTCCTGTCCAAGGACGAGGGCGGCCGGCACACGCCGTTCTTCGACAACTACCGCCCGCAGTTCTACTTCCGCACGACGGACGTCACCGGTGTGGTGACCCTGCCCAAGGGCACCGAGATGGTCATGCCGGGCGACAACACGACGATGCTCGTGCAGCTGATCCAGCCCATCGCCATGGAGGAGGGGCTGAAGTTCGCCATCCGTGAGGGCGGGCGGACCGTGGGCGCCGGTCAGGTCACCAAGATCCTCAAGTAGAGGCGTTCACAGCGAGCCGGACGTGGCCTCGGACTGTCCCAGGGCCGCGTCCAGCGTCGGGTGCGCGGGCAGCAGCCGGTGCAGGCCGGTGACCCGCATGATGCGCAGGGTCAGGGGATCGGTGCAGACCAGGTGTAAGCGGCCGTCGTGGTCGAGGACCCGGGTACGGGCGCGGTAGAGCAGCCGCAGTCCGGAGCAGTCGAAGAACTCGACCTGTCCGAGGTCGATCACGATCCGGGCGCCGTCGCGTCCGGTCACCCGGTCCAGGTACGGGACGATCTCCAGCGCCGCCGCGATGTCGATCTCGCCGCGGAACTCCAGCACGGTGTGTCCGCGGTCCTGGTGGATACGCAGATGCCGGCTCAGCGGTGCAGGGTCCTGCTGCACGACGACATCGCCTCCAACCAGCTCCTCAAGCCGCGGGTTCGCAGGTCACCGGGGGCCGGGGTGACGTCGTGCAGCGAGCGTACGAGCGCAGCCATGTCCCCGGGTCCCGAGTGAGCGCAAATCCTTGCCCCGCACTGCAAGTTACCCTCGATGGAGTGAATTTGAGCATGTTCGATTGACATATGTCTGTGAATTGAGACGGGGCCTTACGACAAGGCGTGCCAGGCCCTGGTCAGCGACTGACGGAACTGCTCGGTCTGGTGCGTGGTGAGATCGCGGACCATCCGCTCCTCCAGCTCCCGCACGGGCTCCGCGTGCCGGGCGAGGAGCTCGCGGCCGGCGTCGGTGAGCAGGATCAAGAGCTCCCTGCGGTTGCGCGGATTGCGCTCCCGGCGCACCAGTCCGCGGTTCTCCAGCGACCGTACGAGATCGGCGATGGACTGGGCGGTGACGAACGAGTCGCGGGCCAGCTGTGCCGCCGACAGCCCGTCGTGCCGCTCCAGGACCGTCAGGGCGGTGTACTGCAACGCCGTGATCCCGGACGGCTTGACCAGCTCGTCGAGGTGGGAACGGACGACGAGTTCCACTTGTTTGACCATGTAGAGCAGTGACGGGGCCGCCTTGGCCGCCTGGGTCTCGAGCATGAGTTCAGCCTAGAGCATTGACAGGAATCCTGTCCGTAATGAGACTGCGAACCAACAGGAAACCTGTTTGTTGAAATCTTGGCAATGGAGCTGAGGAGCGGTGATGACCACCTTCGAGATCGAACCCGGGCGGCTGTTCATCGGGGGACAGTGGCGCGAGGCCGCGGACGGAGCGCGCACCGAGGTGGTCGACCCGTCCCGGGGCGCCGTGGTCACCACCGTCGCCGAGGCGGGCGCCGCCGACGTGGACGCGGCCGTGCGCGCCGCACGGGAGGCCTTCGACGACGGCTCCTGGTCCGGTCTGAGCGGCCGGGAGCGCGGTCGCATCCTGCACCGCGTCGCGGAGCTGATCCGCGAGAACGCCGACGAGATAGCCCACCTGGAGAGCCTCGACGTCGGCAAGCCGATCACGCTGGCGCAGGCCGTCGACGTGACGAACGCGGCCAACGACTACGAGCACTTCGCCGCCCTCGCCCACACCCTGCACGGGGCCAATCGCGACACCCCCATGAACGCCCTCGCCTACACCCGGCGCGAGCCGCTCGGTGTGGTCGCCGCGATCACCCCCTTCAACTTCCCGCTGATCCTGGCCGGCTCGAAGATCGCCCCGGCGCTGGCGGCGGGCAACACGGTCGTGCACAAGCCGGCCGACGAGACCCCGCTCAGCGCCCTCTACATGGCCCGCCTCTTCCAGCGGGCGGGGGTCCCCGACGGCGTGGTCAACGTCGTGACCGGCGCGGGCCCGGTCGCGGGCGAGGCGCTGCTGCGGCACAGCGGCGTCGACAAGATCGCCTTCACCGGCTCCACCGCGGTCGGCCGGCACGCCGCGAGCGTCGCCGGCGAGGCCCTCAAGCCGGTCACCATGGAGCTGGGCGGCAACGCGGCCCACGTCGTCTTCGAGGACGCCGAGCTGGAGAAGGCCGTCGGCGCGATCATCAAGGGCTTCGTCTTCAACTCCGGCCAGTTCTGCATGGGCGGCCCGCGGCTGCTGGTGGCCCGCTCGGTCTACGCCACCCTGCTGGGCATCCTGGAACAGGCCGTGCCCGGCGTCCCGCTCGGCGACCCCCGGCTGCCGGAGACCGTCATCGGGCCGATGGCGGGGGAGAAGCACCTCAAGAAGGTCGAGGAGTACGTCGAGCTGGCCCGCAAGGAAGGCGGCCGCATCGTCTGCGGCGGCGAACGCCTCGATCTGGACGGCGGCTTCTACTACAAGCCCACGGTCATCGCCGACCTGCCGAACGACTCCCGGGTGATCCAGGAGGAGATCTTCGGACCGGTCCTCACCGTGCAGCCCTTCGACTCCGAGGAGGAGGCGATCCGGCTCGCCAACTCCACGCCGTACGGCCTGGCTTCGGGCATCCAGACGTCCAACCTCGCCCGCGCCCACCGCATCGCCGACAAGCTCCAGGCGGGCATCGTCTGGGTCAACGACTGGGCGATGCTCGACCCCGCGGTCCCCTTCGGCGGCGTCAAGGACTCCGGATTCGGGCGGGAGTACGGCCCCGAGGCCCTCGCCGCCTACACCAGGACCAAGTCCGTCGTCGTCTCGCTCGACTGAACGCGCCTGAAACCCAAGGGAGTTACCGCGATGCCCATCACCACCCGCGCCGCCGTCGTCGAGTCCGGCGGAGCACCGTTCACCCTCGCCGACGTCCAACTGGACGACCCCGGGCCGCACGAGGCCGTCGTCCGCATGGTCGCCACCGGTCTGTGTCACACGGACCTCGGTGTGGCGAGCGGCGGGCTGCCCTTCCCGCTGCCCGGCGTCCTCGGTCACGAAGGCGCCGGTGTCGTCGAGGCGGTCGGCCCGGCCGTCACCGGCGTCGAGCCCGGCGACCACGTCGTGCTGTCGTTCACGTCCTGCGGCGAGTGCGGCAACTGCAACGGCGGCCACCCGGCGTACTGCGCGACCTGGCTGCCGCTGAACCTCATCGGCGGCCGGCGGGCCGACGGCAGCAGCACCATCAGCCGGGACGGCGAGGCGCTGGGCGGCCACTTCTTCGGCCAGTCCTCCTTCGCCGAGAGAGCGCTGGTCGACGAGCGCAGCCTCGTCAAGGTCGACCCCGACGTGCCGTTGGAGTCGATCGCCCCGCTGGGCTGCGGCGTACAGACCGGTGTCGGCGCCGTGTGGAACGTGTTGAAGCCGGACACGGGCAGCACGATCGTGGTCCTCGGCGCCGGGGCGGTCGGCCTGTCCGCCGTCATGGCCGCCGCCCTCACCCCCGCCACCACGATCGTCGCCGTCGACCGTGTCGGTGAACGCCTCTCCCTGGCAAGGGAGCTGGGCGCCACCCACACGATCAACGCGGGTGAGGCGGACCTCGTGGAGGCCCTCGCCGCGATCACCGGGGGACAGGGCGCGGACGGCGTCGTGGAGACCACCGGCAACGTCACCGTGCTGCGGCAGGGCGTCGACGCGCTCGGAGCCCGCGGCACCCTGGTCGTCGTCGGCGCCCCGCCGTTCGGCAGCGAGGTCGCCCTCGACGTCAACGGGCTGCTCGGCGGCAAACGGATCGTCGGCCTCACCCTCGGCGACGCCGAGACGCAGTCCTTCATCCCCGCCCTGGTCGACCTGGTGAAGTCGGGGCGGCTCCCGCTGGACCGCCTGATCAGCACCTATCCGTTCGCGGACATCGACCAGGCGGTGCGGGACATGGGCGCGGGCAAGGCGATCAAGCCCGTGCTGACGTTCTGACCCCGGTCAGTCCACCGTCAGGACCAGCTTCCCCGTGGTCCGGCCGGTGTCGCCGAGCCTGTGTGCCTCGGCGGCCTCGGCCAGCGGGAAGGTGCCGGCGATCGCGGGGCGCAGCTTCCCCGCCTCCACCAGCTCCGCGATCGCCTTCATCCCGGAATGGGAGGCGTCGACCAGCATGCGCAGCGACCGCACGCCCAGCCGCTCCGCCTCCTCGATGAACTCCTGCGATCCGACCGGCAGGATCGAGACCACGAGCCCACCCGGACGCAGGACACGCAGCGAGCGCACGGACGTGTCGCCGCCGATCGTGTCGAGCACGACGTCGACGTCCTTGACGGCCTCGGCGAAGTCCGTCTCCCGGTAGTCGATCGTCTCGTCCGCGCCGAGCCCGCGCAGGAACTCGTGCTTGCCCGCGCTCGCCGTGCCGATCACATACGCGCCCCGCGCCTTGGCGATCTGCACGGCCACATGTCCGACCCCGCCCGCCGCGGCATGGATCAGCACCCGCTGTCCCGGCCGGACGTCGGCGTACTCCACCAGCGCCTGCCAGGCGGTCAGGGAGACCAGCGGCAGCGCGCCCGCCTCGGCATGGCCGATCGACGCCGGCTTGTGCGCGAACGTCCGGGCCGGTGCCGTGACGTACTCGGCGTGCGAGCCGTGTCCGTAGGGGTACGACAGCATGCCGAAGACCTCGTCGCCGGGCTTGAAGCGGGCGACGCCGATCCCGACCGCCTCGACCACACCCGACACGTCCCAGCCGAGCACGAAGGGCGGCTCGCCCAGGAAGCCGCCGGTGGCGCGGTGCTTCCAGTCCGTCGGGTTGACGCCGGCCGCCCGCACCCGGACCAGTACCTCGTTGGTGCGCGGCTCCGGCCGCTCCAGCTCGACTTCCTTCAAAACCTCGGGACCGCCGAGGACGTCCTGGCTGATGGCTCGCATCGTCTTCACAGTGCTCATGGTGAACCAGCGTGCCCGCGTCCGCCCGCACGGAAAATGGCATGATTGCCAACCTTCGATAGGATCGTGCCATGCGTGACATGCAGCGGGTCGAACGAGTCGTGGTCCTGGCTCTCGAGGGCGTGTACCCCTTCGAGCTCGGTATCCCCAGCCGGATCTTCAGCGCCGCCGGCGGCCGGTACGAGGTGCTGACCTGTACCGTCGACGGCCGCCCGGTGCGCACCAACGCCGACTTCACCATCGCGGTCGACCATGGCCCAGAGGCGCTGGCCACCGCCGACACGGTGGTGATCGCGCCCGTCTCCGCGGACCGGGTGACCGCCGAGCTCTCCGACGAGGTGAGCTCCGCCCTCGCCCTGATCCCCGCCGGCGCGCGGATCGTGTCGATCTGCACCGGCGCCTTCGTCCTCGCGGCGGCGGGCCTGCTCGACGGCCACCGGGCCACCACCCACTGGCAGCTCGCCGACCGGTTCCGGGAGATGTTCCCGCACATCGCCCTCGACCCGGACGTCCTCTTCGTCGACGACGGGCGGATCCTCACCTCGGCCGGAGCGGCCTCCGGTGTCGACGTCTGTCTGCATGTGGTGCGCACGGACCACGGCAGCGAACTGGCCAACTTCGTCGCCCGCTGCTGTGTGGTCCCGCCGTTCCGGGACGGCGGCCAGGCGCAGTACATCGAGCAGCCCGTGCCGGAACCCGGGGCGACGAGCACCGCCGCCACCCGGGAGTGGGCGCTGGCGCGCCTCGACGAACCACTGACCCTCACCGACCTCGCCGCCCACGCCCGGATGAGCCTGCGCACCTTCGCCCGCCGCTTCCACGACGAGGTCGGCCTCAGCCCCGGCCGCTGGCTGATCCAGCAGCGGGTCGCCCGGGCCCGGCACCTGCTGGAGTCCAGCGACCTGCCGGTGGACCAGATCGCCGGCCACGTCGGCTTCGCCACCGGCGCCTCCCTGCGCCAGCATCTGCACGCGGCCATCGGGGTGTCGCCGCAGGCCTACCGGCGGACGTTCCAGACGACCGCCCGCTGAACCGAACGTTTCCCGCCCCTGCCGCGTCCGAGGACCAGGACCGCGGTCGGTGAACAGGAGTGGGGATGCGCAGAGGCTTGGTGGCACTGACGGCACTGATGGCTGTGGCCGCCGCGGGGTGCGGCAGCGGGACCGAGGAGGACATGGTCGTCGAGGGCGCGGCACCGCCCACGCCCTACAGCGGACCGATGTACATCCACGGCAAGGCGTGGGACGAGGAGAAGGACGACCGCGCCGACCTCGTCGACACGGGCGCGGCGGCCCGGGCCCTGGAGTGCGACGGGGAGATCTTCACGGCCGGCGGCAGCGAACCGTGGAGCAAGGGCGACGGAGGAGACACGCCGGAGGGAGGCCTCAAGGCGTACTTCGACATCGAGCAGCCCGAGGTACCGCTCGAGGGCTACCGGGTGGAGCGCGAGGAGGGCGGCCGGGTCCTCTTCTCCTACGACGTGGACGGCCGGACCAAGGTGGCGGTGATCGTCGCCAAGGACCGCAAGAACCGGCCCGGTTGGGGCCCGGAGACCAGCGCCTCCTGCGACCCGGCGGAGTTCCCGGCGAGCTGGACCGACTCCAGGGAGTACGAGGTCTGGACCGACCGGAACGGCAAACGGGTGCCGATCACCGTCATCAGCAGCTCGGTCGGCCCCGCCCACTGCGACTGGCAGCAGGCGCACTTCCTGGGCACGGGCGAGGGCAGGGACCGCGTCCTGTACGCCCGTGATCCGGACGGCGTGCTCGGCGACGAGATGCTGGAGACCCCCTACCGGGGCGACGTCACCATGCCCGCGGACGCCAAGGACACCGGATACCGCCTGGGGGACTGGAAGCTGTGGCTGACGGACGACAAGAAGACGGCGTACGTCCGCACCTCCGACGGAGTGGAGGCCTGGCCCCGGGTCAAGCAGGACATGGGCTGCGCGTGAGGCGTCACCGGCTGGCGTGCAGGGCGACCAGCAACTGCCAGACCTGGTCGGCGATGTCCTGCGGGCCGCCCTCCAGCAGGCCGTGCAGCCAGTCGCCCAGCACGCCCGCGAACGTCGCGGCGACCGCCGAGGCCACCAGCGGGGCGTCGGCGGCACCCGCGAGTTCGCGCTCGCGGAGACTGTAGGCCCGCAGATCGCGGTGGAGGACCCGCCCCAGCGGGCCGCCGCCGCCCGGGCTGAGCAGGGCCCGGTACAGCGCGGCATGGGGGGCGAGGGAGATGAAGAACGCCGGCAGCGCGGGCGGCGCGTGCACCGGGTCGGGCCGCCCGCGCCAGGCGTGCAACGCCTCCACGGCCTCGCGTACGACGTCCGCGCAGGCGTCGACGGCCAGCGCCTCCAGGCCGTCGTAGTGGACGTAGAACGTGGCCCGTCCGACCCCCGCCCGGCGTACCAGCGCGGCCACGCCGACCTCCGCGAGCGGGCGCTCGGCGCACTCCGCGAGCAGCGCCTCGCGCAGCTTCGCCCGGGTGCGCGCCGCGCGGGGGTCCTCGGGTGCGGTGCGGGTCATCGGGCCAGCAGGACCGCGCCCAGGGCGAGCGCACCGGGCAGGGCCTGCGCGGCGAGGATGCGGATGTTGGCGGTGACCGCGCCGTACACGCCCGCGACGACGACGCAGGACAGGAAGAACACCTGGGCGCGGAAGCCCGTCGGGTCGGCGGCGACCAGACCCCACACCAGGCTCGCGGCGAGGAAGCCGTTGTAGAGGCCCTGGTTGGCGGCCATCGGCGCGGTGGCCTTGGCCATCTCGCGGTCGAAGCCGTGGAAGGACATCCCCGGCTTCTTCTGCCACAGGAACATCTCCATCACCAGGATGTACGCGTGCAGCACGGCCACCAGGGCCACCAGCACGTTCGCTACCGCTTCCATGATCTCCCTCAGTTTCTTGGACAGGCGTCCACTATAACTGGACAGGTGTCCAGGATGTCAGCGGCTCCCGATACCCTCCGGGCATGACTGATCAGGACGTGACGGTGCGGCGCGCTCGCGCGGAGGACATAGCGGGACTCGTCGCCTCCAGCGCGCGGCTCTTCGCGGAGGACGGCGGCACCCGGGACGCGACCATCAACGTCCACTGGCCGCGCGAGCACGGGGCCGCGGCGTTCGCTGCCGCGCTCGAGGACCCGGAGCGCCTCGTGCTCGTCGTGGACCATCAGGGGCGGGTGGTGGGACACCTGATGGGTTCGGTCACCGAGGCCACGGCCAGGCGGCTGGTCAAGTCCGCGACCCTGGTCAGCATGTATGTCCGCCCCGAGCACCGGCGGGCCCGCGCCGGTGCCGCTCTGGTGACGGAGTTCCTGGACTGGGCGCGGGGACAGGGCGCGGAGGAGGCCGAGGTGACGGCGTACGCGGCCAACACGGACGCGGTCCGCTTCTACGAACGGGGCGGATTCGCACCGCAGTTGGTGACCCTGCGGCAGACGCTCGGAGGCGGCAAAAAGAAAGGGCAAGGGGACTGAGCCCTCCTTGCCATGTTCAACATATAGCGCACCGGGGGGCTTGCGGCAAGGCCCCCGTGGTACCGCAGAATCTCCGCTCGAAGCCGGAAGACGCGGAGAACGGGGAGTCACGACGTGCGAGTTCTGTTGTCGACGTACGGGTCGCGCGGGGACGTCCAGCCGATGGCGGCACTCGCCGTGGAGCTGCGGGCGCTCGGCGCGGAGGTACGGGTGTGCGCGCCGCCGGACGAGGAGTTCGCCAAGCTGCTGGACCGGGTCGGCGTGGAGTCGGTACCGGCCGCCGACCCGGTGCGCGCGGTGGTGACGGGGACGGCGTCGCCGCTGCCGGGGGGCCTGGCGCAGCGCGCGGCCGCGATACTCGCCGCACAGTACGAGGCGGTCGGCGCGGCGGCCGAGGGATGTGACGCGGTGGTGGCGACCGGCCTGCTTCCGGCCGCGGCCGGTGCGCGACTGGCGGCGGAGCGGGCGGGCGTCCCCTACGCCTTCGTGGCCTTCTTCCCGGGCTACCTGCCGTCGCCGTACTTGAGGCCGCTCACCCGCCCGGGGCAGACGTTCCCGCCGGAGGTGACCGACATCCCGGCGCTGCACGACCTGGACGCCCAGTTCATGAACGAGGCGTTCGGCACGGGGCTCAACCTCCACCGGGCCTCGCTCGGGCTGCCGCCGGTGGACGACTTCCGCGGCTACGTCCTCACCGGCCGGCCCTTCCTGGCAGCGGACCCGGCCCTGGCACCGTGGCAGGAGCCGACGCCTCTCGACGTGATGCAGACCGGCGCCTGGATCCTGCCGGACGATCGCCCGCTGCCGGACGAGCTGACGGCGTTCCTGGACGCCGGCGAACCGCCGGTCTACGTCGGCTTCGGAAGCATGCCGATGGGCGGGACGGATGTCGCCCGGGTGGCCGTGGAGGCGGTGCGCGCGCACGGCCGCCGCGTACTGGTCGGGCGGGGCTGGGCCGACCTGGCTCTCATCGACGACCGGGACGACTGCTTCGCCGTCGGCGAGGTCAACCACCAGGCGCTGTTCGGCCGCCTCGCCGCCGTCGTGCACCACGGCGGCGCGGGCACCACCACGACGGCCGCCCGGGCCGGCGCGCCCCAGGTCGTCGTGCCCCAGCTCGCGGACCAGCCATACTGGTCCGGGCGGGTGGCCGAGCTGGGCATCGGCGCGGCACACGAGGGGCCGACGCCGACCGTCGCGTCCCTGTCGGCCGCGCTCGGCACCGCCCTGGCCCCCGAGACCCGTGAGCGGGCGAGGGCCGTGGCCGACGCCGTCCGTACCGACGGGGCGACGGTGGCCGCGAAGCACATCCTCGACATCGTCGGCCAGGAGAGGACCACCGCGTCCGGGTGATCCACACGTGACCCCGGGCCGGCACTCACACCTGCGGCGACGCGCCGACCACGGCCACGGCGCGTCGCCCGGCTCGACCCCGGTCCGTCGAGTCGCCCTCGCACACCCAGCCGCGCGCCATGGCCGCACGCGACCTCATATCGGAGCTGATTACTTGAACACCCTGCCCACCAGCGCGTTCGACCTCCCCGACCGTCTCTCGTCCAAGGCCGACCCGGCACTGATCGCCGGCGACGAGCAGTACTTCGCGGCCCTCGCGGAGTGCCTCGAGCAGTCCATCGCCGAGGTGTCCGGGCAACTCGACGCCGCGCGCAGGGCACCCGGCGGCATGGGCCGGCACGCGATGGACCGGGACACGGAGATCCACCGGCTGACCGCCCGCCTGCGCACCCTGCGCCGGTTCGGGCTCGACCTGTGCCTGGGACACATGGTCTCCGCCGACGACCCCGAGCCCCTCTACATCGGACGGCTCGGCCTGACCGACAGCTCCGGCCGCCGACTGCTGGTCGACTGGCGCTCGCCGGCCGCCGAGCCGTTCTTCGGCGCCACCCACGGCAACCCGATGGGGCTGACCAGCCGCCGCAGGTACCGCTGGACCGGCGGCCGGATCAGCGACTACTGGGACGAGGTGTTCACGGCCGACGGGCTGGAGCACCACGCCGCGCTCGACGACCAGTCCGCCTTCATCGCCAGCCTGGGCAGCAACCGCTCGCCCCGGATGCGGGACGTCCTCGGCACCATCCAGGCCGACCAGGACGCCATCATCCGCGCGAGCTCGCGCGGCGCACTCGTCGTCGACGGCGGTCCGGGCACCGGCAAGACCGTCGTCGCCCTGCACCGCTCCGCCTACCTCCTCCACTCCGACCCCCGCCTCGGTCACCGTCGCGGCGGCGTGCTCTTCGTCGGCCCGCACCGGCCGTACCTGTCGTACGTCTCGGACGTCCTGCCCAGCCTCGGCGAGGAGGGCGTGCAGACCTGCATCCTGCGGGACCTCGTCGCCGAAGGAGCCGCGGCAGGCGTCGAAGCCGACCCGGAGGTGGCCCGGCTGAAGTCGTCCGCGGCACTGGTGGGGGCGATCGAGAAGGCCGTCCGGTTCTACGAGGAGCCGCCCGCCAAGGGGATGACGGTCACCACCCACTGGTCCGACATCCCGCTGAGCGCCGGTGAGTGGGCGGTGGCGTTCGACGCGGCGGAACCCGGCACCGCGCACAACGAGGCGCGCGACCAGGTCTGGGAGGAACTGCTCACCATCCTGATGGACAAGCACGAGGGCGACGTGTCGCCCGATCTGCTGCGCAAGTCGCTGCGGCAGAACAGGGAGCTGCGCACCGCCTTCGACCGCGCCTGGCCGCTGCTCGAAGCGACCGACCTCGTCGGAGACCTGTGGACGGTACCCGCCTACCTGCGGATGTGCGCCCCCTGGCTCACCCCCGACGAGGTGCGCACGCTCCAGCGCGCGGAGGCCCAGGCCTGGACCGTGTCCGACCTGCCGCTCCTGGACGCGGCCCGGCAGCGGCTCGGCGACCCGGAGACGGCCCGGCGCCAGGTCCGGCACAAGGCCGCCCTCGCCGCCCAGCGGGAGCAGATGACACGGGTCGTCGACACGCTGATCGAGGCCGTCTCCAACTCGGGCGCCGACGGGGACGACGGCGAAGGCCTGGTGAAGATGTTGCGCGGCGAGGACGCCAAGGTCAGCCTGGTCGACGAGTCCGAACTGGCCGTCGCCGACCCGGACCTGCTCGCGGGCCCGTTCGCGCACATCGTCGTGGACGAGGCCCAGGAGCTGACCGACGCCGAGTGGCAGATGCTGCTGCTGCGGTGCCCGTCGCGGAGCTTCACCATCGTCGGGGACCGCGCGCAGGCCCGGCACGGGTTCACGGAGTCGTGGCAGGAACGGCTGGAGCGGGTCGGGCTCGACCGGATCGAGATGGCCTCCCTGAGCATCAACTACCGCACGCCCGAGGAGATCATGGCGGAGGCCGAGCCGGTCATCCGGGCCGCGCTCCCCGACGCCAACGTGCCGACCTCCATCCGCAGCAGCGGTGTCCCGGTCGTCCACGGAGCGGTCACGGAGCTGGAGTCGGTCCTGGACACCTGGCTCGCCGCGCACGCCGACGGCATCGCCTGTGTCATCGGGGACCCCGCGTTCCGCGCGACGTCGAGGGTGCGGTCGCTGACCCCGGAGCTGTCGAAGGGGCTCGAGTTCGACCTGGTCGTCCTGGTCGACCCGGAGAAGTTCGGCGAGGGCGTCGAGGGAGCGGTCGACCACTACGTGGCGATGACCCGGGCCACCCAGCAGCTCGTCGTCCTCACCGGCTGACCCGCTGCCGCGCCCTCCTCCGGAGGGCGCGGCGCCGCCGGCCCCCGTCCGATCCCAGAACTGTGCTGGTCAGTATGGGCATTTGTCGATGTGTGGTTGCTGGCTGAGGGTGACGGAACCCTCACTTCCGCCCGGGTCGTGAGGTTGATCTTTTCGGGTTCAAACCCGATAAGCTCCCCTCTGACGCCGCGAGTTGACCCACTCACCACCGGTCGTCGCGCGACGCGTCCCACTCGGTGCGATTCCCCTTGCACACCCCCCGTTGTTCGATTGTGTTGCTTCGAAGGATGCAGATGGAACTCGCCACTCCGCCACCGGCGGCGCGGGCCCCTGTCGCCTGGTACGGCTGGTGGCTCATGCCACTGGCCTTGGGAGGCGGGACGGTTGCCGCCACGTTCATGAGCTCGGAGGGCATCACCGCGGCCGTCGCCGGGGCCGCTGCGACGGCGGCGAGTTCCGTGTGCGTCCGCCTCCTGGTCCGCACCCGCAAGGAGTTGCGGCGGGCCGAGGGATCCTTCCGCACCTCGCAGGCCGAGCACTCCCAGCAGTGGCAGCAGCATGTGGCCGCCCTGGAGCGGAAGTTCGCCGCCGAGTACACCGCCCAGGACCACCGGCTGGCCGAGCGGTCCGCCGCCTACGAGTCCCAGCTCGCCGAGCAGGCGCGCGCCTACGAGCAGCGGCTGACCGACCAGGCGGCCTCGTACGAGTCCCAGCTCGCCGACCGGGCCGAGATCTGGCAGGAGCAGCTGGCGCACCAGCTGTCCGCGGTCGCCCGGCTCGCCGACGAGCAACTCCCGCAGGCACTCGCACAGTTGCGGGCCGGCGATGCGATCGACGATCTGCTGCCGGCCACCGAACAGTGCGCCAAGGTGAGCGCCGAGCTCCAGGCCGAGCTGCGCAAGGTCATGAGGACCTCACTGATCGGTGTCGAGCGGGAGTTCGACCGCTCGACCGCCGCCGAGCAGGCCGTGATCAGCATCGGCAACCGTATCCATGTGCTGACCAGCAAGCTCCGTGGCCGTCTGCACGAGATGCAGGGCGAGCACGGCCGACTGCCCTCCGTGGCACGCGGGCTGATGGAGCTCGACCAGGAGATCGGCCCCGCCGACTGTCTCGCCGCCAGCATCGGTGTGCTGGGCGGCTCTGACCGGCCCGGCCGGCAGTGGCAGGAGCCCCAGCGGCTGCTCAGCGTGGTCCGCGGCGGCATCGGCCGGATCAAGGAGTTCCAGCGGGTCGACGTACGCCATCTGCCCGAACTCGGCGTCGACGGCGGCCTGGTGGACCACCTCACGCTGATCTTCGCGCATCTCCTGGACAACGCGGCCCGCTACTCGCCGCCCACCGAACCGGTGATCGTCTCCGGCAAGGAGGTGCCCAACGGCGTCGGCATCGAGATCCAGGACTCCGGCAAGGGGCTGAGCGAGCAGAAGAAGCTCGAGGCCGAGCAGGCGCTGGCCGGGACCGGGGCCGGACCGGGCCTCGGCGGCATCACCGAGGACGCCACCATCGGCCTCAGGGTCGTCGGCATCCTGGCCCGCCGCTACGGCATCCGCGTCACCTTCGCGGACTCGCCCTGGCTCGGCACCTCGGTGGTCGTCGTGGTCCCGCACAAGTACTTCAGCCCGCTGCCCGCGGCGGCACCGGTGGCGCAGCCCGCCGCCCCCGCCAGGGCAGCGGCCCCGCAGGCACCGGCCGGGGAAGCGGCGGACACCACGCCGGGCGGACTGCCCCGGCGCCGCAGCAGGCGCGGTGAGGAACAGCCGCAGCCGACGGCCGAGCGCACCGAGGCGACCACGGAGGCGGGCGTCTTCGCCGTCCCTCCGGACGCGTCGTTCGCCGGCCTCGCCGCGTTCGCCACCGCCGGACGGGAGTCCCAGGAGGCGGCCGGCCGGCCCGACGGCCGCGAGTCCACCGAGCACCGCACTGAAGAGAGCGACAAGTCCACATGACGCAACAGGGAACCGACGTGAGCTGGGCGCTCCGGGACCTCGTGGAGTCCATCCCGGAGATCCGCTTCGCCCTGGTGGCCTCCAGCGACGGCAAGGCCATCACCTCCTTCGGCGCCGAGGACCCCGACGACGTGGACCGCTTCGCGGCGGTGGTGGCGGGTCTGCAGGCGCTGGCCCAGCCGGTCGCGGAGCAGTTCGTCCGGCCCGGCGGACAGCGGGGACAGCTGCGGCTGGCGATGATCGAGGTCGACGGCGGTCACCTCTTCGTCGTCCGCGCGGGGGTGGAGACGTATCTCGGTGTGCTCGCCCGTGAAGGCCTCGACCAGGGACTGCTCGGGCACCAGATGAGGGACCTGGCCCGCAGGATGGGCGAGCTCCTCGGCACCTCTCCGCGTCTGGAGGAGCACTCTGGATGAGTGCTCGTTCCGGGCCCACGGACCCGTCCGGTCTCGAGCGTTACTACGTCCTCACCAGGGGGCGCAGCGGGCCGGCCGGGTCGGCGTCGAGCCTCGATGTGGCGACCCTCATCGTCTCCCGCACCGCCCCCGTTCCGGGGCTGCAGCACGAACACGAGGAGATCCTCCGGCGCTGCCGCGAGCCGCTGTCGGTGGCGGAACTCGGCGCCCACCTGGGACTGCCCTTCAACATTCTCGCGGTGCTGCTGACCGACCTGCTCGAGGCCGACCGCGTGGAAGCCCGTGACCCCGTCCCGGCGCACGACGCCCGTCGCGGGCCCGACCTCGCGCTCCTTGAGGAGGTACTCAGTGGACTTGAACGGCTTTGACCGGCTCGGCCGGCCGGACGACGGGGAGACCCGCTCGGTCAAGGTGATGATCGCCGGTGGCTTCGGCACCGGGAAGACCACGCTGGTCGGCTCGGTGAGCGACATCAGGCCGCTGACCACCGAGGAGACCCTCACCGAGGCCAGCGCCGGCGACGACCGCCTGATGGGGGTCGCCGACAAGACGGAGACCACCGTCAGCCTGGACTTCGGCAAGATCCGCCTCAACGACAGCCTGATGCTGTACCTGTTCGGCACGCCGGGCCAGGAGCGGTTCTGGTTCCTGTGGAACGGCCTGTTCAAGGGAGCGCTCGGCGCGGTCGTCCTGGTCGACACCCGGCGTCTGGCCTCCAGCTTCCGGGCGATCGAGGAGATGGAGCGGCAGGACGTCCCCTTCGTCGTCGCCCTGAACATCTTCCCGGACTCCCGGCGCTATCCGGTCGAGGAGATCCGGGACGCCCTGGACATCCCCGCGCACATCCCGGTCGTGGCCTGCGACGCCCGGGACCGGGACTCCAGCCGTGACGTCCTGGTCGCCCTGATACGTCATGTGAAGGACCGCTTCGCCGTCGCCCTGGAGCCCCGATGAACGAGCAGACTCCACCCGGCCCCGACGCGCCCCGCGGGTGCCCCGTCGCGCACGGCGGGGCGGAACTCACGCGGCTGTACGGTCCGGACACGGCCACCGACCCGCAGGCCGTCTACGAGCGGCTGCGCAAGGAGCACGGCTCCGTCGCACCGGTGCTGCTGGAGGGCGATGTCCCCGCCTGGCTGGTGCTCGGCTACCGCGACAACCGGCGGGTGCTGGACAACCCCCGTCAGTTCAGCCGGGACGCCCGCATCTGGCGGGACTGGCGGGAGGGCCGGATAGCGGAGACCTCGCCGCTGGTGCCGATGCTGGGCTGGCGGCCCGACTGTGTCTCCCAGGACGGGGAGCCGCACCGCAGGCTGCGCGGCGCGGTCACCGACGGACTGCTGGCCGCCTCCAGCCGCGGCATCCGGCGGCACGCCACGTACTTCGCGAACAGACAGATCGACATGTTCGCCGCCGCCGGGCGCGCCGACCTGGTGGCCGACTACGCCGAGCACCTGCCGATGCTCGTGCTCACCCGGATCCTGGGCCTGCCCAAGGCGGACGGGCTCCGCCTGATCGAGTCGTGCGCCCAGGTCTTCAAGGGCGGTGAGGGCGCCCTCGTGCACAACGAGCGCATCATGCAGATCCTCGGCGAACTCGCCCGGCGCAAGCGGTCCGAACCGGGCGCTGACTTCACCACCGCCCTGCTGGAGCACCCTGCGGCGCTGGACGAGGACGAGGTGGTCAGCCATCTGCGGCTGGTGCTGATCGCCGCCCACACCACGACCAGCAACCTGTTGGCCCGGGTGCTGCAACTGGTCCTGACGGACACGGCGCGGCTGTCCGGGCTGATCAGCGGTCAGCTGAACGTGTCCGCCGTGGTGGAGGAGGTCATGTGGAACAGCCCGCCGCTGGCCGTCCTGCCGGGGCGGTTCGCCACCACCGAGCTGGAGCTCGGCGGGCACGGCATCCAGGAGGGCGATCTGCTCCTCCTCGGCCTCGCCCCGGGCAACGCCGACCCGGAGATCCGGCCCGACGAGGGCGTGGCGGTCCAGGGCAACCAGTCGCACCTGGCCTTCAGCGCCGGTCCGCACGAATGCCCCGGGCAGAGCATCGGCCAGTCCATCATCGAGGTCGGTGTGAACGTCCTGCTGCACCGGCTGACGGGCCTGAGCCTGGCCGTGGCGCCGGAGGAGCTCAGCTCGACCGCCTCCACCTGGGAGTTCCGGCTGGACAGCCTGCCGGTCGAGTTCGCCGTCTAGGGCCCGCCGGGGGACCGCTGCCCGGCCGGATTCCGGCCGGGCAGTACCGCGTCTGGAGGAACAGGACCGAGGCGTCAGCCGTCGAGCCAGTCGCCCTCGACGGCGGTGGGGCGGTATCCGGTGGCGTTCCAGAGGAAATGCGGGTGGGCGCCGGCGAACATGTAGGCGAGCAGTGCGGTGTCCTCCCTCCCGGTCCGAGGGTCGTGCAGGGTGTGGAACCGCTCCGATCCGACCACGCCGGAGTCCTGCTGGACCTCACGGGCGCGGGCCGTGGACGGTGCGGCTCTGGATGCCTCCACGGCGGCGACGTAGGTACGGCGCAAGATCTCCCAGGTGCTGTCGACGTCGCCGTACCAGGGGCCGTGCAGTGCTTCGAAAGCATGGAGCTCGGCGTCGAAGAGGGGCCAGGTCCCGGGGTACCGGTCCCGGCAGCGTGCGGAGAGCTCGGCGGTCCGGGTGCTCAGTGCCGGCGCGGTGGGCCGCTGGGCCATGGTGAGGGTGGTGCCGTGGGTGAGGATGCCGGTGCACGCGTTGGGCTGCAGGTCGCACAGGGGGCACGCCTCGGCCGGGGGGAGGCCCTGGGTGATGCCGTCGAACCACAGGGCGTGGCGGCCGGTGAGCCCCATCCAGACGATGGTGGTGGTCATCAACCAGGTGTTCCACATCGGTTCGTGCGCCTCGGGCATGCAGCCGTACTTGACGAGGGCTATGGCGCAGGCGGCGTAGAGGGCCTTGGTGTGGGAGGGCAGGTCGGCGAGCCAGAAGTTGCTGATCTCGCCGGTGAGGGCGTCGGCCCGTACGTCGGTCATGTCGTCGATGACGCGGCACAGCAGCAGGGAGGCGAGGTTCTCCTCCTGCCAGAGTTCGCTGTCGGGAGCGACGTGCCAGAACAGGCAGTCCAGCATCTGCAGGACCGAGTAGGCGCTCTGGGTCAGCGGGTTGGTCTGGGGGAGTGTTACGCGGCCCGAGGCGTGCTGCTGGAGCCAGTACTCGTCGACGGAGCGTTTGTGGGCCGAGAAGAGCCCGCTGACCAGGGCTCGTGCGCTGTTGGTGCTGAAGTTCTCGGCCAGTCGGCCTTCGACGTGTCGGGTGAGGCGCGTGGTGTCGATGGTTTCGATCACGCGTTTGTACTCGTGGAAGACGAGGATGTCGTCCTCGAAGCGGTGGCGGTGGCCGAGGTCTCGTTCGAGGTCGTTCAACTGCCGGGTCCAGGACCAGCCACCGGTCAGGACGCTGTCGAGTTCCCGGCGGTGCGGCCAGGTCTTCACGGTGAGGGGACGTCCTGCGCTCTGCCGCCAGCGGTAGTCGTCCAGCGTGCGGGCGGGGGGCGTGGGTATCCGACGGCACAGCGGGCAGGTGCAGACGGTCGTCCGCTCCTCCGCGCGCGGTGGGGTGAGCGCCCGGCTCCGCCAGGCCCCTTCCAGCATCGCGCAGGTCAGTCGGCAGAGCTCGACGTCGGTGCCGACCTGGGGGAAAGCCGCTTCGATGACGCGCAGGCCGGTGTCGAGGCGCCTCAGCCTGGCCTGGCCCTCCGCGTCGGGCGGGAGGAACGCGGGCTGTGCCTGCTGGAGTGCTCCCTCCAGATGGAGCGTGGTGCCGGGGTGACGGGACCCGAGTGCGTCGAGCCGCTGCCGTGCGGCGTTCCGGGACTTCCGGGACTGTTCCGTGCTCCCCTTGATCCGCTTCTCCAGGAGGCGGGCCAGGGTGTCGCCCGCCTCCGCGGACCGGACCTGGGCGGGGGTGTCGAAGGGGAGGCCGAGGATGGCGTCCTGAGGCATGCGGTTCCTTTCGGGAGACGGCGCGCAGAGCCCCCCGCCCCTGCGGACGCGGGCGGCAGGGGAATCGCCCGCGCGCTCGAACTGGGCCTCCCGGTACGGAAGTTGAACCGAAAAGCGGAACGAGACTCCCCAGAGAGTAAATGATCTACGGCATGCCCCGGCGGTGATCTCCGTTACTGCTCAGGCCTCTTGAGCTGCGTACACTCCCACCCCTCCCACATAGGTGAGCGCCACCCTCGTCCCCGCGACGTCCTCAAGCGGACGATCGAACGGGTCCCGGTCCAGGACCACCAGATCCGCCAGCGCGCCCACCCGCACCCGCCCGGAATCGTCGAGGCGGTTCACATACGCCGAGCCCGCGGTGTAGGCGGTCAACGCCTCGGTGAGACCGATGCGTTCGGCGGGCAGGAACACCCGGGCGCCCTCCCCGTCCGGGGCCACGCGGTTGACCGCGACATGGATGCCCTCCAGCGGATCGGGGCTGCTGACCGGCCAGTCGCTGCCCGCGGCGAGCCGGGCCCCGGAGCGCAGCAGCGCGCCGAACGGGTACTGCCACGCGGCCCGTTCGGGACCCAGGAAGGGAATGGTGAGCTCGTCCATCTGGGGTTCGTGGGCCGCCCACAGGGGCTGGATGTTGGCGGTGGCGCCGAGCCGGGCGAAACGCGGTACGTCGTCGGGGTGCACGACCTGAAGGTGTGCCAGATGGGGGCGGGTGTCGCTCGGTCCGTTGGCGGTGCGGGCGGCCTCGATCGCGTCCAGGGCGTCGCGTACGGCCCGGTCGCCCAGGGCGTGGAAGTGGCACTGGAAGCCGAGCGCGTCCAACTCGGTGACGTACTTGGGCAGTTGTGCGGGATCGATGAAGCTCGTGCCCCGGTTGGCGGTCGCGCAGCCGCACTTGTCCAGATACGGGTCGAGCAGCGCGGCCGTCCCGGTCTCGGCGACCCCGTCCAGCATCAGCTTGACCGTGCCTGCCCGGAACCGGCCATGGCTCAAGGCGGCCCGCAGCTCCACGAGTTCGGGGATCTGCTCGGCCCCGCGCTCGCGGTCCCACCACAGGGAGCCGACGACACGCGCGGTGAGTGAGCCGTCCCGGGCGGCCGTCAGATACGCGTCGGAGGGGTCGTCCATGCCGAGGAAGGTTCCGACGAGGGCGTCCTGCCAGGCGGTGACGCCGAGGGAGTGCAGATGGCGCTGGGCGTGCAGCAGGGCGGCGAGCCGGTCGGCCGGTGTGGCCTGGGGAGTGAGGCGCCCGACGAGCTGCATCGCGCCTTCCTGGAGCGTGCCGCTCGGCTCGCCCGAGCCCGAGGCGTCCCGCTCGATCCGTCCGTCGGCGGGGTCGGGCGTGTGCCGCGTGATGCCGGCGAGTTCGAGGGCGCGGCTGTTGACCCAGGCGCCGTGATGGTCCCGGTTGGGCAGATAGACCGGCCGGTCGGGGACGACGGCGTCCAGCAGCTCCTTCGTCGGTGTACCGCCCTCGAAGGCCTCCATCGACCAGCCGCCGCCGGTGATCCACTCCCGCTCCGGATGCGCGGCGGCGTACGCGCGCACGGCGGCCACGGTCTCCTTCGCCGTCCTGGTCCGGGTCAGGTCGCACTGGGTGAGTTCGAGACCGGCCGGGACCGGGTGGATGTGCGCGTCCTGGAAGCCGGGCAGCAGCAACCGCCCCGCCAGGTCGACCACTTCGGTGCGGGGCCCTCTGAGGTCCAGGACCTCGTCGTGTCCTACGGCGGTGATGCGGTCGCCGGTGACGGCCACGGCGGTCGCGGTGCGGCCCTCGGGGGTGAGGACGGGGCCGCCGGTGAAGAGGAGGTCTGCGTGCATGTTCCGTTCCTGTGAGGTCGGTCGGGTGTGACTGAGCGGACCGGGCGGAGTCCGATGCCGGGTACGGCAGAGCCCTTTCAGAGGCGCGGAGTGCTGCGCGACAAGCCCCCACCTGCCAGCGGACGAGTCACCGCGCCTCCAGTGAAGTGCTCAGCAGCTGCGGCGCGTCCGCGTCCGTCCCTGAGCCCGTTCGGAAGTACGGCGAGCGCCGCACCCACCTGGCCCACGCGGCGGCCACGAACCCCGACGCGATCATCGCCAGGGGGGTGCTGAGCAGGAACCAGCCGTTGTCCGCGCTGAGTGCGAAGTGATCGGTGGAGGTGTAGAAGGACCAGCCGAGATAGCCGCCGAGCCCGAGCAGGGCCAGCGCGCTCAGGGTGGGCAGCACCACGGCCCGCACGCCCTGCTTCCAGTCCTCGCGCAGCAGCGAACGGAAGCGCACCGCCGCCGCGAGGGCCGTCAGGGCGTACGACAGGGAGACCACGATGCCGACCGCGCTCACCGTCGCCATGATCATGTCCGCGAGCCGGGGGATGACCAGGGCGAGGGCCGCGACCCCCGCCGCCAGGGCGCCGATCAGCACGGTTCCGGTGGCCGGAGTCCCGTACCGGGAGCTGACCTTGGACCACACCGGGCCGAGCGTACGGTCCCGGCTCATCGCGAACATCCCCCGAGCCGTCGGGATCACCCCGGCCTGGAGCGAGGCCACCGCCGAGAACATGAGCGCCACCAGGGGCAGCGCGGCCAGCGGCTGCGAGGCGATCCGGTCGCCGAAGTACGCCAGCCCCTCGGCCCCGTGCCCCGCCAACTCCTTTTCGGACAGCACCCGTTGGAAGGCGACCGAACCGAGCAGGAACAGCACCAGCATGGTCACCAGGGTGGTGAGGCCGGCACGGGAGGCGTCCCGTGGGTCGCGCACCTCCTCCGACACGCTGAACGCGCTCTCGAAGCCCCAGTAGCAGAACACCGACAGCAGCATGCCCTGTGCCAGCGCGGTCGCCGACGGGATCGCGAACGGGTCGAACCAGCTCAGGCTGAAGGGGTGCGGGCCGGTGACGATGCCGTATCCGCAGAAGCCCAGCAGGACGACGTACTCGAAGACCAGCAGCCCGCCCTGCAGCCGGGCCGCGGTCCGCACCCCCGTGACGGCGGTCAGGGTGACCGCGACCAGGACGAACACGCCCAGCGCGGTCGTCTGCGCCGTCGATCCCGGGTCCAGTGCGAGGCCGCCCAGCCGGTGCAGTCCGGCGTCGCCCGCCAGCTGGATCAGCGCCGAGCCGGTGACGGCCGTGGTGTAGGCGAGGAAGGCCACCGTCGCCACGATGTTCACCCAGCCGACCATGAAGCCGAGCCAGGGACTGAGCGAACGGCCCACCCATACATAGCCGTTGCCCGCGTTGGGCTCGACACGGTTGAGCCGGGAGTAGGCGCCGGCGATGCCGAGGACCGGCAGGAACGCCAGCAGCATGATCGCCGGCAGATGGAGGCCGACGACCCCGGCCGTGACACCGAGCCCGATGCCGATGCTGGTGGTCGCGGCCGTGCTGGAGGCGGCGATGGCGACGCCGTCGAGGACGCCGAGGGACTTGCGCAGGGTGGGCCCTGTGGAGGGGGCGTGGTCGGGCATGGCCGGTTCTCCGCTCGCACCGGGGGGCCTGACAGGCCCCGGTGAGCCGACATGAAACTGTCCCGGGGCTTAACAGGTCAACGGTGTTGTCATAAGGTGCGGCCACGAGCCGGCGACCAGGGCCCCCGGAGGCACCCATGAGCGACCGCGTCGTCCCGCCCGCCGCCCGGCGGCGCAGGCGCCCCACCAAACAGGGCGTCGTCCTGTCCGAGGAGCTGATCGTCGAGACCGCGCTCAGGCTGATCGAGGAGCACGGCGCCGACGCCCTCTCGGTGCGCCGCCTCGGACATGCCCTGGGCGCCGACCCCAGCTCGCTGTACCGCTACTTCCGGCACACCGACGACCTGATGCTGGCCGTCGCCGACGAGCTCATCGGCCGGACCCTGCGCATCTGGCGCCCCACCGGCGACTGGCGCGCCGACCTGCGCGACCTCGGCCTGCGTATGCACGCGGGCGCGCTCGCCCACCCCCGCGCGGCGGTGCTCAGCTCGCACCGGGTCACCGGCCGCGGTCACGAGATCCAGGCTGTGGAGACCATCCTCGGCGTGCTGCGCGATGCGGGCTTCCCCGACGCCGACGCGGTGCGGATCTACCACGCCTTCGTCGACCAGTCCCTCGCCTTCGCCGCCCTCGACTCGGCGAGCACCGCGCTGCCGAAGCCGGCCCGGGACGCGGAAGCGACCGTGTGGCGGACGACGTACGCCAAGCTGCCCGCCGACACCCACCCGCACATCGCAGCGACCGCACGCCACCTCGTGACCGACATGCCGCGCAGCTCCTACCCGGCCGCCCTGGACATGCTGCTGAGCGCGGCGGCGGCCCGGCTCGCGGAGATCGGCGACCGGCGCGAGGCCATGCAAGCCACACTGGGTACGTCCGTCAACACCGCCCCGACAGGAGAGCGTTCACCCATGACCAACCCGCCCGCACGCCCCGCCGAGCAGCGCAAGCAGGACACCCTGAACCGCCTGGAGCACGACGAGGACGTGTGGGTCGCCACCGCCGACGCGGACGGGGGAGTGCCGTTCCTCGTGCCGCTGTCCTTCTGCTGGGACGGCTCGACCCTGCTCCTGGCCACCCCGGCCGGCAGTCCCACCGGCCGGAACCTGAAGGCGACGGGCAGGACCCGCCTCGGCCTCGGGCCGACCCGGGACGTCGTGATGATCGAGGGCACGGTCGAGACGTTCACCGCCGCCGAGCTGGGCGAGGGGGAAGCCGACCGCTTCGCGGCCGCCACCGGCTTCGAGCCGCGTGAACTCGCCACGCCCTACCTGTACTTCAGGGTCCGGCCGACCCGGGTGCAGGCCTGGCGCGAGGCCAACGAGCTCGCCGGACGCGAGCTGATGCGGGACGGCAAGTGGCTGGTCGCCGACTGAACCTGACGGTTCGGGATATCCGGGAGGTGGAGGGCGGCGGGACAGGAACGTTCCGCGCCCCGGACCGTTCGGAGGAGACATGGCACTGGTCAAAGCAGGCCTCGTGGTGCTCGACTGCGCCGAACCGGAGAAGCTCGCCGGGTTCTACAAGGAACTGCTGGAGGCCGAGGAGACCCACGAGAGCGCCAACCGCGTGGAGATCCTGGGCGCCGGAGGGACCCGGCTCGCGTTCCGCCGGGACATGAACGCGACGCCGCCGAGCTGGCCGCGCCCCGAGAACTCCCTCCAGGTCCACCTCGACTTCGTCGTCGAGGACCTGGACGAGGCCGAGCGCAAGATCGTCGGGCTGGGCGGGCGGCCCCTGGAAACGAAGGACGCCTCCGGCCCGCACGAGGAACGCGGGTACGCCGACCCGGCGGGACACTCCTTCACCCTGCGCTGTGTCCCGCCGACGGCGCCCAAACAAGGCTGACGTCAGTCCCGGCCGCCCTTGTCGTCGGTCGGCCAGACCCCGGTGGACCGCTCGATGGCCTTCGCGCCCGTGCGGTCCACCGCGCTGCGCACCACCGCGAAGATGGCGCCCTGGACGGCCGCGGCCACCAGGATCTCTCCCCAGCCGCGATCCCGGTCCAGCGCGTCGGGAGCGTCGTCCTCGTGGCGTATCGCCTTCCACGCCTTCTGGAAGGCGAGGCCCGCCAGCGCACCGCTCGACCAGCCCAGCGCGAACCCGACGGGCTTGTAGAGGAGGGGGAGCTTCAACTTCTTCTTCTTGGCCATGTATGTCTCCTTGTGTTGGTGTCGGTCAGTGCCGGTCGGTGTCGTCCGGCACCGGGTCCGGCGGTGTCCCGTCGCCGAACGGCCGACCGCCCAGCTCCTCGCGGTGATGCGCGGTCAGCCAGCCCTCCGTGTCCGGTCCGAGCGGCACGATGCCGGTCGGGTTGATCCCGGAGTGCACCTGGTAGTAGTGCCGTTTGATGTGGTCGAAGTCGACCGTGTCACCGAAGCCCGGCGTCTGGTAGAGGTCGCGGACGTACCCCCACAGCACCTTGTTCTCCGTCAGCTTCCAGCGGTTGCACTTGAAGTGACCGTGATAGACGGCGTCGAAACGGACCAGTGTGGTGAACAGCCGGATGTCCGCCTCGGTGATCGTGTCGCCGACCAGATAGCGCTGCCGTGCCAGCCGCGGCGTCAGCAGCTCCAGGCGCCTGAAGACGCCCGCGCAGGCTTCCTCGTACTCCTCCTGTTCGGTGGCGAAGCCCGCCCGGTACACACCGTTGTTCACATCCTCGTAGACGTCCGCCATCACGCTGTCGATCTCGTCGCGCAGCGCCCTCGGGTACAGGTCCGGGGCGCCGTCGCGGTGCAGGGCCGTCCACTCGGTGGCGAGGTCCAGGGTGATCTGCTGGTAGTCGTTGGTGACCAGCTTGCCGCTCGGCACGTCCACGATGGCGGGCACGCTCACCCCGCCGGGGTGGCCGGGCTCGCGCCGCTCGTAGGCCTCGCTCAGGAAGCGGATGCCGAGGACCGGGTCGCGGTCGTCCGGATCGAGGGTGAAACGCCAGCTGCGGTCGTCCTGGATCGGGTCCGCGACGGCCAGTGAGATGGCGTCCTCCAGACCGAGCAGCCGCCGCGACACCAGGGACCGGCTCGCCCACGGACAGGCCCGGCTGACCACCAGCCGGTAGCGGCCCGCCTCCACGGGCCATCCGTCACGGCCGTCCGCGGTGATGCGGTCGGTGAAATGGGCCTTGGACCGCTTGAACGTCTTGCTGCCGTACGCGCGGTTGCCGCTCATGCTGCCTCCTGCCTTGCGGGCACTCCACCCACCGCGTTCCCAGAATTCGGCGTGTGAGCCGCCCTGCCGGGGGCAGTCGGCGAAGGTGAGCGGGACATCCACCGAAAACTCCGAAACCAAGGCCGACCGGCGGACACGGGTCACCGTGCTGGTCGCGCTGCTCGCCAACCTGGTGATCGCGGTCGCCAAGGCCGTCGGCGGCCTGATCGCGCACTCGCCGGCCCTGCTGTCGGAGGCGGCCCACTCCGTGGCAGACAGCCTCAACGAGGTCTTCCTCCTCGCCGCGCTGCGCCGCAGCCGCCGCCCCGCCGACCGGCGCCACCCCTTCGGCTACGGCAAGGAGCGCTACTTCTGGTCGCTGCTCGCCGCCGTCGGTATCTTCGTCATGGGCGGCTGCTTCTCCTTCTTCCAGGGCTTCGAGGCCCTGCGCGGCGGCGCCGAGGAGGAGCTCAGCGGCTACGTCGCGGGCCTGATCGTGCTCGGGGTCGCCCTCCTCGCCGAGGGCGGCTCCCTGGTGCGGGCCCTGTACCAGGTGCGGCGGCAGGGCGGCGTCGGCGACGGCGTCCGCGACCCGGCCCTGCGCACGGTGATCGCCGAGGACGGCACGGCGGTGCTCGGCGTCACCCTCGCCATGGTGGGCATGGCCCTGCACATGATCACCGGGGAGGTCGTGTGGGAGGCGTCCGCGTCGCTGGCGATCGGGGCGCTGCTCGTCTTCGTCGCCTACCGGCTCGGCCGCGACGCACGCGACCAGCTGATCGGCGCCGCCGCCGATCCGCAGACCAGCGACCGGATCCGGTCCCTGCTGGCCGCGCAGCCCGAGATCGACAGCGTGGAAGCGCTGTTCACGATGCAGACGGGGCTGGAGTCCTGCCTGGTGGCCGCCCGGGTCGACCTGATGCCGGGGCTCGACAGCGAACGGGTCGAGGAGGTCGCCGTCCGTATCAAGCGGTCGGTCGCCGCCACCTTCCCCGAGACGGACCAGATCTTCCTGGACATCACCGACCGGCCCGCCCGGGAGGCACGAGAAAGCCCCGCCGCGACGGGGGAACGCGGCGGGGCCTGAGGCTCAGGTGCCCGGCGGGTGGAGCTTCATGCGTACCCGCGCAAGAATTTTATTCGAGGGCGGGGACGCGCGTCCGGATCAGTCGGTGGCGGCCGGTTCGAGCACGAAGACCGGGATCTCCCGGTCCGTGTTCTTCTGGTAGTCGGCGTACGGCGGATAGGCCGCCACCGCGCGCTCCCACCACTCGGCCTTCTCGGCGCCGGTGACCTCGCGGGCGGTCATCTCCCGCTTCTCCGGCCCGTCCTGGAGCTCCACCCGGGGATCGGCCTTGACGTTGTGGTACCAGACCGGGTGCTTGGGCGCCCCGCCCAGTGAGGCGACGGCGGCGTACCGCCCGTCGTGCTCGACCCGCATCAGCGGAGTCTTGCGGATCTTGCCGCTCCTGGCACCCAGGGTGGTCAGGATGATGACGGGCATTCCCGTGTCCTGCAGAGTGGTGCCCTTGGTGCCGCCGGAGCTCTCGTACAGCTCCACCTGCTCGCGCACCCACCCGGTAGGACTGGGCTCGTACTCGCCCTCGAGAGGCATGGCATCCGTCCCATCGTCGTCGTGTACTACGGCTTGCTGACTGCCATCGTGCCTCAACACCGGAGCCCCGGGGATTCATCCGTTCCGGAGATTCGGGTTCGACCGGTCTCCATGACCTCGGAGGTAATCGCGCACGGCCGGCCCCGCGGGCACAGTGAGACCCGGCCGAAGGAGAGGAACACCGATGACCACCACCGCCACCACCGCGACGACCCGTGCCGTGACCGAGGAACTGCTGCGGCGCATCGGCGCGGGCGACCCGGAGCGGATCGCCGAGCTCTACGCCGATCAGAGCGACTGGAAGCTGAACTGGCCGCAGGACGAGCACGGCAGCCCCGCCACCCCGTGGATCCGGCCCCGCTCCAGCCGGGCGGACGCCGCCGCCCACTTCCGCGAACTGGCGGCCCATCACCTCCCGGGCCATGCGGCCACCGAGATCGAGCGCATCCTCGTCGACGGCGCCGACGCCGTGGTCCTCGGCGAGATCCGGCAGACCGCCCGGGCGACAGGGCGTCCCTATCGCGCCAGGTTCGCCCTGCACCTGACCGTCGAGGACGGCCTGATCGTCCGTCACCACGTCTACGAGGACAGCCTCGCCGTCGCCCGCGCCTTCGCACCGTGACCGTCACGACGGCAGCATCATCCGCACGGCCAGCCCCATGATCACGCCGCTCGACACCACGGCCGTCACCAGCCGCCCCCGTCTGCCGGTCAGCACCCTGCCGAGCAGTGCGCCACCCCCGGCCAGCAGCAGCTGCCAGCTCGCGGAGGCGAGGAAGGCCGCCGCGACGAACACCCCCTGTTCCAGGGGGCGGACCGCGTCGGTCGTGCGGGTGCCGAGGACCAGGGCCGCGAAGTAGATCACGGTGGTCGGGTTGAGCAGGGTGATCCCGAGCAGCGCCAGATACGCCCGCGCGGGGCTCGGGGGAGGCGGATCGGCGCGGGTGGTGAGCCGGCGTCCGCGGTACTGCCGTACGGCGATGACCGCACCCCGTACCGCCAATGCGAGCAGCAGCAGGGCGGAGGCCCAGCGCAGCGGCCCGAGCGCCGGACGCAGAGCGGCGGCGAGGGCGGCGCCCCCGACCGTGGCCAGCAGGGCGTACAGCCCGTCGGCGGTCGCGACGCCGAGAGCGGCGCAGACCCCGGTGCGCAGGGAGGTACGGGCGGTGAGGGAGACGAGGTAGGTCGCGACCGCGCCGACGGGCACGGCGATGCCGTATCCCGCGAGCAGCCCCGCGACGAGCGCGGCGGTCACGACGTGGGAGGCGTCGGTCCCCACGGTCGGCCGGACTGCTGCTGGAACCGCACCGGACGAACGGCGGCGGTCAGCGGCAGAAGGACATCGAAGGTGGACATGGCCGGAGTCTGCGGCCGGTCGGGACCCGGCGACAACCGAATTACAGGGACGATCCCCGGCCAGATCGCGCATCCGGGGGATCTGGCCGAACTTGCCGTCCCACAACTAGATGCCCGGGGCATCCAATGAGGGCAAGTGCAAGGCACCCTTCGTCTGCGAGGTCTTCCATGACGGAAACGGAACCCGTCGCCTTCCCCCAGGACCGGACCTGCCCCTACCACCCGCCCGCCGCCTACGCACCCCTGCGCGCCTCCCGCCCACTGACCCGGATCCGCCTCTACGACGGCCGTCCTGCCTGGTTGGTGACCGGACACGCACTCGCCCGCGACCTGCTCGCCGACCGACGGCTGTCCGCCGACCGCACCCACCCCGACTTCCCGGCCCCCACCGAACGCTTCGCGGCGGTCAAGGACCGGAAGACCGCGCTGCTGGGCTACGACGATCCCGAACACCAGACCCAGCGCCGCAGGATGATCCCCAGCTTCACGCTCAAACGCGCCGCGGGACTGCGCCCGCGGATCCAGCGGATCGTGGACGAGCGACTCGACGCGATGATCGAACAGGGGCCGCCTGCCGAGCTGGTGAGTGCCTTCGCACTGCCCGTGCCCTCGGCGGTGATCTGCGCCCTCCTCGGTGTCCCGTACGCCGATCACGACTTCTTCGAGGGGCAGTCGCGCCGGCTGCTCCGCGGACCGACGGCCGCCGACACCCGGGACGCGCGCGACCGGCTGGACGCGTACTTCGAGGAGCTGATCGACCGCAAGCGACGGGACCGCGAGCCCGGCGACGGCGTACTGGACGAACTCGTCCACGAGGGCGCCGTGGACCGCGGGGAACTGATCGCCCTGGCGACCATCCTGCTGGTCGCCGGGCACGAGACCACCGCGAACATGATCTCGCTCGGCACCTACACCCTCCTGCAACACCCCGACCGGCTGGCCGAGTTGCGAGCCGATCCGACTCTCCTGCCCACCGCTGTCGAGGAGTTGATGCGACTGCTGTCGATCGCGGACGGCCTCCTGCGCATGGCGGTCGAGGACATCGAACTCGACGGGGTGACGATCCGGTCCGGCGACGGCGTGGTGTTCTCGACCTCGGTCATCAACCGCGACGAGAACGTCTACCCCGCCCCGGACAGCCTCGACTGGCACCGTTCCGCCCGCCATCACATCGGGTTCGGCTTCGGCATCCACCAGTGCCTGGGGCAGAACCTGGCCCGCGCGGAGATGGAGATCGCCCTGCGCACCCTCCTGGCGCGGCTGCCCACACTGCGCCTGGCCGCCCCGGCGGACGAGATCCCCTTCAAGCCCGGCGACACCATCCAGGGGATGCTGGAACTCCCCGTGACCTGGTAAGAGGCTCCGCCCATGCACATCGACATCGACAAGGACGTCTGCATCGGGGCCGGCCAGTGCGCCCTGGCCGCCCCGGGCGTGTTCACCCAGGACGACGACGGATTCAGCGAACTGCTGCCCGGCCGGGAGGACGGCGCCGGCGACCCGATGGTGCGCGAGGCGGCCAGGGCCTGCCCCGTCGGGGCCATCACGACGTCCGGCTGATCACCCGGAACGGGGGATCCCCGCGGAGGCGGCCGTCACGGCCGGGCGAGGTCCATCAGTGACCGGGCCGCCTCCCGCGCCTGTCTGGCCGGCTCGGTGCTCCGGGTGATGCCGGCCGTGACCATCGCCCCCTCGGCCAGCAGGAACAGCTGGCCGGCCAGGGCGTCCGGGAGCCCGGCGTCCGCCACGAGAGCGGCGAGGTAGGCGCGGAACGCCCCTTTGTGCGCCCGCACCTGGGCCGTCACCCGGCTCGACGTCGCGCCCAGTTCGCCGTAGGAATTGATCCACGCGCACCCGCGGAACCCGTCCTCCCCGAACCACTCCTCCAGCCAGTCGAAGACGGCGAGGACCCGCTCCCGGGGGTCCTCTTCGCGCTCCACGTACCGCGCGAGCCGCTCCCGCCACCGCACGTCACGGCGTTCCAGGTAGGCCTGAACCAACTGCTCCTTCGCGGGGAAGAGTTGGTACAGCCGCTTGAGCGAGACCCCCGACGCGCCGCGGATGTCGTCCATGCCGACGGACTGGATGCCCCGGCCGTAGAACAGCTCCTCGGCGGCGTCCAGTGCCTGCTCCCGGGCGGTCGCGCTGTCCATGCCGGGTCACTCCTTGACGTGAGAACGTGCGTTCTCCTACGGTAGCAGCCTGCTGGAGAACGCACGTTCTCCCTTTCTGGCCACGGAGGATGACATGACCGACCGTCCACCCCTGCCGCCCTTCACCCGCGAGAGCGCGGCGCACAAGGTGCAGGCCGCCGAGGACGCCTGGAACACCCGGGACCCGCACAAGGTGGCGCTCGCGTACTCCGAGGACTCGGTGTGGCGCAACCGCGACACCTTCGTCACCGGCCGCGCGGAGATCGTCGGGTTCCTCACCGCGAAGTGGGCGCGCGAGCGGGACTACGCACTGCGCAAGGACCTGTGGGCCTTCGACGGCAACCGCATCGCCGTCCGCTTCCAGTACGAGTGCCGGGACGCGGACGGCCAGTGGTGGCGCGCGTACGGCAACGAGCTCTGGGAGTTCGACGACCACGGGCTGATGACCCGGCGCGAGGCCAGCATCAACGACGTACCGATCGAGGAGAAGGACCGCCGCGTCCTCGGACCGCGGCCCGAGACCGAGCGCGGTAAGACCTTCCCGCTTCAGTAGGGTCGGCGGGTGACCGAACAGGCCGAGAAACCCTTCCTCTACGTCGTCGTCTGCGCCGCCGGGATCGCCGCGGGCGTCGGCGAACTCATCACCGCCGCCCAGGAAGAGGGCTGGGAGGTCGGAGTCATCGCCACCCCTGTCGCGATGAACGGCTTCTTCGACACCGCCGCCGTCGAGGCCCGGACCGGCCGTCCGATCCGCTCCGCCTGGCGCAGCCCCGCCGACCCGCGCCCCTTCCCGCCGCCGGACGCCGTGGTGGTCGCGCCCGCCACCTTCAACACCGTCAACAAATGGGCGGCAGGCCTGGGCGACACCCTCGCCGTGGGCACCCTGTGCGAGGCGTCGGGCCTCGGCGTCCCCATCGCCGTACTGCCGTGCGTGGCCGACGCGTTGGCCGCCCACCCCGCCTACCAGGACAGCCTGATACGACTGCGGGGGATGGGCGTGCGGTTCGGCCCGCCCTTCGCGGGGGAGCCGGGGACCGAGTTCCCGTGGGCGCAGGCGCTGGAGCTGCTCAGACGGTGAGCCGTCGGCTGACACCCGGGCCCCGCGCGCACCTCACGTCGTACGCTCCCCTCCATGACCATCCGGAAGGCGGGAGCAGCAACGATGCAGTACGTGAAGCTCGGTTCGACCGGCCTGGACGTGTCGCGGATCTGTCTGGGGTGCATGACCTACGGCCTGCCCGACCGCGGCGTCCACGAGTGGACCCTCGACGAGGAGGCGTCGAGGCCGCTGATCCGCCAGGCGCTGGAAGCCGGCATCAACTTCTTCGACACGGCCAACGTGTACTCCGACGGCACCAGCGAGGAGATCGTCGGCAGGGCGCTGCGGGACTTCGCGAACCGTGACGAGATCGTCCTGGCTACCAAGGTGAACGGCCGGATGCGCACCGGGCCGAACGCCGCCGGACTGTCCCGGAAGGCGATCATGGCGGAGATCGACCACAGTCTGAGCCGTCTCGGCACCGACTACGTCGACCTCTACCAGATCCACCGCTACGACCCCCACACCCCCGTCGAGGAGACGATGGAGGCGCTGCACGACCTGGTCAAGGCGGGCAAGGTGCGCTACATCGGGGCGAGTTCGATGTACGCCTGGCAGTTCTCCAAGATGCAGTACACGGCCGAGCGGCACGGCTGGACCAGGTTCGTGTCCATGCAGAACCACTACAACCTCCTCTACCGCGAGGAGGAGCGCGAGATGCTGCCCCTGTGCGCGGACCAGGGCGTGAGCGCACTGCCCTGGAGCCCCCTCGCCCGCGGGCGGCTGACCCGCGACTGGGGCACCGTCACCGAACGCAGCGCGGGCGACAACTTCGGCGGCCGTCTCTACCTGGAGGGCGACCGCACCATCGTCGAGGCGGTCACCCGCATCGCGACCGACCGAGGCGTCCCCCGCGCCCAGGTGGCCCTCTCCTGGCTCCTGCACCAGAACACGGTGGCGGCACCGATCGTGGGCGCCGCCAAACCGCATCACATCGAGGACGCGGTGGCGGCGGTGGAACTGGAACTGAGCGAGAAGGAGATAGAGGAGTTGGAGCAGCCGTACACGGCACGTCCGATCTCCGGCCACTGAACATGCCTCAGGGGCGCGGGGCTGTATCGATGTCGGCTACCGCCGCGTGGGCGCGACCAGCCACGATGCTCCCGCATCCGCGATGTGACCTAGTGCGGCCCCTGCGGTGCGAACTCCGTACCGCAAGGGCCCGCACCCTCACTCTCCGCCAGAGCGACGCGGTCACCCCGCATCGACAGCGTCCGGTAGTACCCCCCGATCCGCTCGGCCGACCGCCCCACGTAGTGACCGATGAAGGACCGCCGAAAACGCCGGTCACTGCGATTGGGCTGCGACCCGTGCACCAGGCTCCCGTTGAAGAACAGAACATCCCCCGGTGCCATGTCGACCGGCACCGCCGCCAGTCCCGCCGGCGGCGGCACGTACTCGCGCGCGAACGACACCCCCTCGTCCGCCTCCTCGGGACAGAACAGGTCCATCCGGTGCGTCCCGGGCACGACTTCGAGCCCTCCGTTCTCCCGGTCGATGACATCGCACGCCACCCACGCCGCGACACACGTCCCCGGCTCGACCCGCAGATAGAAGTTGTCCTGGTGCAGCGCCTGCCCCCGTGCCCCCGGCGGCTTGAAGTAGAACATGCTCTGCGCGGCCAGCACCTCCTCGCCGAACAGCGTCTCCAGCACCTCCCGCAACCGCGCGTCGAGCAGCACGTCCCGGGCGCGCGCGTTGATCTCGTGCGGCTGCATCACCCGCGGGTACACACCCAGCGGATCCGTGCCGCCCCGCGGCTCGAAGTGCCCCGGCACCGCCCCGGCCGCGTGCAGCGCCGCGAACTCGCCGCACAGCCGGTCGATCTCGTCGTGTCCGAACAGTCCCCGTACGACGGTGAACCCGTCCTCCCGGAACTGCCGCAGCCCGGCCTCGGTCAGGACGGGGGTGCTGCCTGTGACGGTCATGCGTTCACTCCTCGCTCGGCTGTCCTCGGCATGTCACGCTAGGTCGGCCCACCTCCCGGGAGGATGCCCGTGACCGCCGACCGACTGCCTGAGACTGCTGCGCCGGACGTCCCCGCGCCGCCGCCGGGCCTTGTGATGCTCGGCTGTTTCGACGAGGCGCGGGGCTACGACATCAACCGGCCCCGGGGGTCGGCGAGCTGGCTGTTCACCTGGACCACGGGAGGCCGGGGGAGGCTGCGGCAGGGAGCGACCACCGCACAGGCCGCGGCAGGGGACCTGGTCGTGCTCGCGCCGGGTGTCCCGCACCGCTACGGCGTCGCACCGGGCGCGCGGCACTGGCGGTTCTGGTGGGTGCACTGCCAGGCCCGGCCGTCGTGGCTGCCCTGGCTGCTCCCGTACGGCACCGGCGACGGGGTGTACGCCGTCACCTCGACCCCGGCCACGCCGCGGGACCGGGTCGAGGCGGCGTTTTGCCGGATGCTCGTCGACGCCCGCCGGCCGGGTGCGGTGAAGCCCGCGGCCGGGCCGGACGACCGGATCGCCGTGGCGCACGACACCGCTGCCCGTGAGCTCGCGCTGTGCGCCCTGGAGGAGGTCGTCCTGCTCATGGCCGCCGGTGCGCGGGAGCCGGCGCCCGCACCGGGCCTCGACCCCCGGGTCCGCCGGGTCCAGGAGCTCCTCGCCGCCGACCCGGGTGCCGCGCACACCGTTGACTCGCTGGCCGCGCACGTCTCGCTGTCGCCCTCCCGGCTGGCGCACCTGTTCACCCGCCAGGTCGGTGAGTCCCCGATGCGAGCGCTGCGCGAGGCACGGCTGCGGCACGCCGCGCGGCTCCTCGAAGGCACCGGCCTGCCCGTCGAACGGGTCGCGGCGGCATCGGGCTTCGTGAGCCCCTTCCATTTCCACCGGGTCTTCCGGGAGCGATTCGGTATGACGCCCGGCACGTACCGGGCGGGCGGCCCAATGGTTGGAGCGTGACGTGCGTAGACCGGCCGTACGCGGGGTGGGGTGGCCGTTCAATGGTTTGGGACCGACGCCTGGTGAAAATCGTTCTCCATAACAGCATCGATAACGCGTCATGGATCGGTTCTAAGTATTGACGAGCTGTCAATAGAGCTGGCTGCGCACGCAATGCACAAAACTGAATGATCTCTTGTTACATCTCGCTGACCTGTGCAAAGGTTATGCCTTGTCGGCGTGCAGACATTAGAATCCGCCCGCCTTGACCGCTCCCGTACGTCCCCCACGCTTCACAAGAGCTGTCGTCGTCGGGACCGCATACCCCTTGGTATGGACTTAGTTTTGTATGCCCCCGAGAGGAATGCAGCCGTGAATGCCGACGCCACGGACGAACAACTCAGCGCTGAGCTGAAGAAGTGGACCGGGGCCGCACCCGCGCTCCATCCCGTCGGTGAACTCCTCGACCGCCACTGGGAGGCGGCCTTCGCCTATGCCCGGCTGTGCACCGACAGTGCGCGGTCCGCCGGAATGCTCACGACTGCGGCTTTCACCCGGCTCTTCGGTGAAACCCTGCGGCAGAACGGGCCCACGGCCGCCTGGCGTCCCCAACTGCTCGTCACCGTGCGCCGGATCGCCGCGGAGTGGGACGGCGACCGCCGACGCGAACAGCTCCACCCCGAACTGCGCTCCGGGACCGGGGACGGGGACCGCGCCGCGGCCCGTCTGCTGCCGCCCGCGGAGCGACGGCTGCTGTCCGGCGCGTTCCAGCGGCTGCCCCAGTCCGCCCGCTGCCTGCTGTGGCACAGCGAGGTCGAGGCCGAGCCGCTGTCCGTTCCGGCCTCCCTGCTGGGCCTGGACGAGGAGGACGCCGGCGTCGAACTGCGCCGGGCCCAGGAGCGGTTGCGCGAGGAGTGCCTCCATGTGCACCGCGAACTCGCCCCGGAACAGGAGTGCCGCAGCTACGTCAGGATGCTGGACGTCACCTACCGGCGCGGTGGCGTCGACGTCGACCCCGACCTGCGCGCACACCTGGACCGCTGCAAGCACTGCCGCGACACCGCCGACCAGCTCCAGCAGTTCAACAACGGCCTCGGCGTCGCCCTGGCGGAAGCGGTCCTCGGATGGGGCGGCCGCGCCTACGCGGAATCCCGCACCGCCGTGCGGGACGCGCCGGCTCAGGCGCCCGAGCGGCCGTCGGCCCCGCCCGTCGTGCCGGGTGAGCCCTTCTTCGACGTGACCCCCGCCGGCGCCCCGCGCACGGCACGCGCGGCCCGCGGAGCCTGCCCCTCGCGCACGGCACGCAAGGAAGCCCGCCGCGCCGCCGCCCGGCGCCGCAACATCGCCGCCGCGGTCCTCACCGTCAGCGGTCTGGTCGTGCTGCCCCTGGTCCTGTGGTCGGTCCTCAGCGGCGGGGACGACACCACCTCGGCCGGCGGCACCCAGGCCTCCGAGACGCCCGGCACCGGAGCGGGCAAGTCCTCCTCCGACTCCTCGTGGGTCGGCTCCGGCAAGGACGTGGAGGGCACCCTGCGCGGCCGGCTGCACAACGTCGACTCCGGGCTCTGCATCGGCGTCGTCGGCAAGAAGGCCGTCAAGGACGCGGAGACCGAGGTCACCACGTGCTCCTCGAAGACCGACCAGCAGTGGACGTACGAGACGGACGGCACGCTGAGCAGCGTCGCGGACCCGGACCTGTGCCTGGACTCCCACCTCGGCTACTCGGTGCGGCTGGCCCCGTGCTCCGGCACCGACAAGGCGGAGCCCAAGAACATCCGCTACGACTTCACCCTCCAGGGCAACCTGGTGCCGCGCTGGGACCAGGACCTGGCCCTGACACCGGCCGCCACCGACGGCACGGGCGCCGTGGTCCTCAAGTCCCGTGCCGACATCGCCGTCCAGCGCTGGGTGTTCGACACCTCCAAGACCGACCCCCAGATGGAGGTGGTCAACTGGGACGCGCAGAGCGGCATCGCGCGGAAGACCCCCGTCGCGACCCCCACCCCCACCCCCACACCCACACCGACGAAGAAGAAGGCCTCACCGACACCGTCCCCGAGCCCGTCGACCGCACAGCCGACCCCGACGGGACCGTCGTACCCCAGCGGCATGCCCTGCTACGGGTACTACTGCTCCTGGGACGGCCAGTACGGCGGCGGCTACGGGTACGGCGGGTACGGCGGCCGGCGCTGACCGCCCGGCTCACACCCCGACGACCTGGAGCGACACCCACAGGGCCAGCGTGGCCGGCACCAGCGCGGCCGGGACGGCGAGCAGACCGAGCCGGGTGAACTCCCCGAGTCCGACCTCGTGCCCGTGGCGCTGCACGATCCGCCGCCACAGCAGGGTGGCGAGCGATCCGGCGTACGTCAGGTTCGGGCCGATGTTCACCCCGATCAGCGCCGCGAGCACCGCCCCGGGACCGGCCGTGGCGGTCAGCGGCAGCAGGACCAGTACCGCAGGCAGGTTGTTGATCAGGTTCGCCAGGACCGCGGCCAGTGCGGCGATCCCGAGCAGCGCCACCAGTCCCGAGCCCTCGGGCAGGACGTGCCGCAGCGCGTCGGCGAGCCCGTTGTCGACGACCGCGCGCACGACGACGCCGAGCGCCAGCACGAACGCCAGGAACCCTGGAGCGGCGGACCGCACCACCGTGAGCGGGGTTGCCTGCCGACGGACGAGCGCACGCCCCGCCAGCACCAGCGCGCCCACGAGGGCCACCCACGCCGGGTCGACGCCGATCGCGGACGCCACGACGAACCCCGCCAGCGTGCAGCCCACGGTGACGAGCGCGAACACCGGCAGCGCGGGCGTCTCGGCGCTGTCGGAGTGGGCCGCGGGGGCCTTGAGGTCGTCCTCGAAGAAGCGCCGGAACACCAGATACTCGGCGCCGATCGCGACCAGCCAGGGCAGCGCCATCAGCGCCGCGAACCGGGTGAAGCTCAGCCCGCTCGCCGCGAACGCCAGCAGGTTGGTCAGGTTGGACACCGGCAGCAGCAGCGACGCCGTGTTCGACAGGTGCGCGCAGGCATAGAGGTGCGGTTTGGCCCGGACGCCGCTGCGGGCCGCGGTGGCCAGCACGACCGGCGTCAGCAGCACCACCGTGGCGTCCAGGCTGAGCACGGCCGTGATCGCCGACGCGAGCGCGAACACCGCGGTCAGCAGCCGGCCGGGGCGCCCGGCGGAGCTGCGGGCCATCCACGCCCCGCAGGCCCGGAAGAGCCCCTCGACATCGCAGAAGTGGGCGAGGACCAGCACCGCGGCCAGGAAGCCGACCACCGGTCCGAGCCGCTCGGCCTCCGCCCACGCGTGGTCCGGGGAGATCGCCCCGGTGGCGATCACCAGCCCCGCCGCAGGGACCGCGAGCACCGCCTCCGGCAGGCCCTTGGGGCGGACGACCGCCCAGGCGAGCACGGCGACGAGCAGCGCTATGGACAGGGTTTCGGCGAGCGGGGTGTTCAGCGGTGATCCTTAGAGCGTGGTCGAGCCGTGCCCGTCCATGAAAGCAGGCCCAGGTAAGAGCCCCCTTACCGGGTCAGGGGCCGGGGCCCCGGTCGAACACCGTGATGGACACCGTGGACTCGTTGCCGGACACCGGCACCTCACCGGCCGACCACGACACCTTCAGCGGGTCCCGCTCGTCCGGCGGGGTCACCAGCAGCGCGTCCGGGTTGGCGGTACGGGCCCCGCTGATCTCCGGGTTGGAGAACGTGATCCCCGACCACGCGTTCTGCCCCGGCGCCAGCTTCACGGTGGCCGGCGTGCCGGGGATACGTTTCGGGTCCGGTCCCAGCTGCCTGCCGGAGGCGTCGACGAACGCGGCGCCCGGATAGCCGTGGAGGGTGCAGGTACGGGACGAGGTGTTCGTCAGGATCACGGGGAAGTTCTCCTGCCCCGCCCCCGGGTCGTTGCGGCCGAGCGTGGCCTCCAGCTCGGAGGTGTGACAGCGGGCACTTCTGCCGGGCTTGCCGGGCGTGCTGCCGGCGGGGGAGGGCGGCGCGGCTGTGGCGGGCGGCTCCACCGAGGGCGCGGCCGTCGTTCCGTCGGTGGTGGCCGGGGCGGCGGTGCCGGGCAGTGTCTTCGGCGCGGACGCGGAGTCGCCGCCGTCACCGCAGGCGGTCAGCAGGCCCAGCAGTGCGGCCGCACTCACGAACAGGGCCGGCCGGTAGGTGTTCGCCATGACTCTTCACACTCCTCGTACCGCGCGGTGTGCCCCGTCATGGAGGTCCGATGCGGGCGCGACCGGAAAAGTTCGTGCGTTCAGCCCCCGACCCGGACCGAGCCGAGGACACGCCGGACGCCCTTCGGCTCGCCCTGCTGCCGGATCTGCACGTACAGCTGCGGCTGGCCGCTGCCGTCCGGGGGAGTCAGCCCGGCCTCGACGACGGAGCCACCGCCCGGACAGTCGCTCCATGTGCGGACCCGGCCGAACCACACGGGCAGGGTGTGGTCGCGGGCCCCGTCGTAGTGACAGCCGGGATGGGTGAGGGCGTTGACCAGGGCCGTGATCTCGCCCCGCCCGACCATGCCGACGAACATCCCGTCGACGTCCGCGCCCAGATCCTGCCACCGCGCCAGATCGTCCGCGACGGCGAAACCCGGCTGATGACCGGCGGGCAGCCCCAGCACGCGCGGATCCCATCCCGAGCCACGCACCTGACCGGCCCACGTGGCGGGCACCACGGCCGCGACCCGGCCGGTGGCGTCCTCGATCCGCAGCTCGGTCGGAGCCGGCCCGTGGTCCATGTGCGTGAAGGCCATACCGGCCACGGCCGCCCCGGCCGTCAGACCGAGCAGCCGGTGGCGCCTCCGCCGGGGTTTCGGGCCCCTCGCCAGCCGCTCCAGTTCCTCGGCGAAGGCCCGCGCGTCGGGCCGGCGGCGCTTCCGGTCGGTCCGCAGCGCCCGCATCAGGGCCCGCCGCACACGGGGATCCAGGCCCGGGCGCAGCCGGTCCGGCCGTACGACCTTCCCCGGCGGGCCCGGCGCGCTGCCGGTGACCAGGTGGTAGCCGACCGCGCCCAGGCTGTACACGTCGGCCCGCGCGTCGACGCCCGCGCTCGGCTCGGTCTGCTCGGGCGGCCGGTAGCCCGCCGCACCGGAGGCCGTGGTGAGCCCGGACGCCTCGGCGAGCGTCCTGGCCGGTCCGAGGTCGGCGAGGACGACCTCCAGGGCGCCGTCCGGGCCGGTGCGCAGCAACAGGTTGGTCGGCTTGATGTCCTGGTGCACGATCCCCGCCTCGTGCAGCGCGGCCGCGGCACGGGCCGCCAGCGCGGTGAGCCGCAGGGCCTCGGGGACGGGGAGCGGAGCGTCGTCGAGCAGGTCGGCGAGGGTGCCGCCGTCGGCGTACTCCATCACCAAGTACGGTCTGTCGTCGGGCAGTTCGCCGATGTCGTAGACCTGCACCACCCGAGGCGAACCGGCCCGGCTCAGCAACCTGGCCTCGGACAGGAAGCGTTCGCGGACGTCCGGTCGGTGCGACCAGCTGTCGGCGAGGACCTTCACGGCCACCGGCATGTCGAGTGTGTCGTCGTGCGCGAGCCATACGGTCCCGAACGCGCCGGTGCCCAGGGGGCGTTGGATCCGGTAGCGGCCGATGCGCTCGACGGAGTGCATACGACCATCATGCCTGCACTGCCGTGCGGACGCGGAGGAGGCGGCGCAGGATGTGCTGCACCAACTGGCCTGCAAATGCCGCTCGTTCGAGGGTCGCAGCCGTTTGACGGACCGGGGCCGAAGGCTGCGCGGGCGTCCGTCAGGCGTCCTCGTCGAGCAGACCGATCTCGGCCCAGATCGTCTTGCCCTCGGTGGTGTGCCGGCTGCCCCAGCGCTGGGTGAGCTGGGCGACCAGGAGCAGTCCGCGGCCGCCCTCGTCCCAGGTCTTGGCGCGCCGCAGATGCGGGGCCGTGTGGTTGGTGTCCGACACCTCGCAGATCAGCGTGGTCTCGTCGTGGATGAGCCGCAGCCGGATGGGGTGCGCGCCGTAGCGGATGGCGTTGGTGACGAGCTCGCTCACCACCAGCTCCGCGGTGAACGACGCCTCCAGGAGGTCCCAGGTGCCCAGCTGGTCGACGACCTGTTTGCGGATCGGGCCGACGAGCGCCGGGTCGGCGGGGATGTGCCAGGTCGCGACCTGGGCGGCGGGCAGCCCTCGGGTGCGGGCCAGCAGCAGCGCCACGTCGTCGGCGGAGCCGCCCGCCGGGAGCAGGGTGTGCAGGACCCGGTCGCAGGTCTCCTCCAGCGACTCCGAAGCCACCGACAGGGACTCGCGCAGCAGTGCGTGACCGGCGTCGGCGTCCCGCTCACGGGACTCGATCAGGCCGTCGGTGAAGAACGACAGCACCGTGCCCTCCCGCAGCTCCAGCTCGGCGGACTCGAAGGGCAGCCCGCCCACGCCCAGCGGTGGCCCGGAGGGCAGGTCGACCAGCTGCGGCGCACCGCCCGGCGTGATCATCACCGGCGCGGGATGTCCGGCGCGGGCCAGTGTGCAGCGCCGCGACACCGGGTCGTAGACCGCGTACAGACAGGTGGCGCCGACCTCGCCGGGGCTGCCCTCGCCGCCGGCCTCCGCGGAGAGCCGGACGACCAGGTCGTCGAGGTGGGTGAGCAGTTCGTCGGGGGCGAGGTCGATGTCGGCCAGCGTGCGGACGGCGGTGCGCAGCCGGCCCATCGTGGCCGAGGCCTGGATGCCGTGGCCGACCACGTCCCCGACGACCATCGCGACCCGCATCCCGGACAGCGGGATCACGTCGAACCAGTCGCCGCCGACCCCGGCCCGCGCCGCCGGGAGATAGCGCGAGGCCGCGTCCACGGCGGCGGTGCGCGGCAGCTTGCGGGGCAGCAGACTGCGCTGCAGGGCGAGGGCGGTCTCCCGCTCGCGGGAGAAACGGCGGGCGTTGTCGATGCAGACGGCCGCGCGGGCCGTCACCTCCTCGGCCAGCAGCACGTCGTCGGGTGTGAACGGGTCAGGCCGCCGGAACCGTGTCAGCACGGCGACTCCGAGGGTGAGACCGCGGGCCTGGATCGGCACGGACATCGTCGCGTGGATGCCGTACTCCTGGACCCGCTCGCTGCGCGCGGGGTCCCAGGACAGCCACTGGTCGAGCTCCCCGGAGGCCACGGTGGCGACGATGGTGCCGCCCGCCACCAGCGAGTCGGCCTGCGGTGAGGTGGCCGGATAGGACTCCAGCTGTCCGGGCTTGACGACGGCCTCGGGGGTGCCGGGGTTGACCGACTGGTGCGCGGCGCGGCGCAGCCCGACCGGTGCGGTGAGCACCGGCGGCGGGTCGCCGTTCTCCTGGGGGTCCAGCAGGTCGATGCTGACGAAGTCGGCGAGCGCGGGCACACAGACGTCGGCGAGCTCCTGCGCCGTCCGGGTGACGTCGAGGGTGGAGCCGATGCGCACGCTCGCCTCGTTGACCAGCTGGAGCCGCTCCCGGGCGAGGTAGTTCTCGGTGAAGTCGTGCGCCGCCAGGCACACCCCCCGCACCCGCCCCTCGGCGTCGGTGACCGGGGCCATCCGGGCCAGCCACGCGTGCGCGGACCGCTCCCCGCCGGTCCGCATGTACGTCTGGACGTCCTCGGCGCGGCCCGAGGCGAGCACCCGCAGCAGATGCCGCTCCAGCTCCGCGCTCTCCGGCTTGCCGCCGATCTCCGACAGTCTGAGGCCCCGGATGCGCTCCTCGGGCAGTCCGATCACCTCCGCCATGGCGTCGTTGACCCGTCTCAGCCGCAGCCGCTCGTCGTAGACCGCGACGGCACAGGGCGACTGGACCAGCGCCGCCGTGGCGAGAGGGCCGTCCGGGGGGGCGGTGACCTCCAGCGGGGTGACCACGAGCCAGTGACCCGGGCGGCCGTCCCGCGAGCGGCTGTGGTGGGCGAGCAGCCACACCGACACGGTGCCGCCGTCGCGGTGGCGGAGCGTGACGGTGCCGTCCCAGCGGGGGCCCCCGGGCGTGAACACCGCCTCTGGATCGTCGCTGACCAGCAGATTCGCGGCGGGGTGACCTACGACCTCGGAAGCGGGGCGGCCCAGCAGGCGCTCGGCGCCGCCGTTCCACTCCCGGACCGTGCCGAGGTCGTCGATGACAGCCCGTGCCGTCGCGGCATCGTCGAACGGGTAGTCCGGGCTCATCGTCGCCACTCCATCGCGGACACTCACAGTGAACAGGTGCGTCACTTGAGTTCCAGACTAGTCCGTCACGCTCGCGCGCGGACGGGAACCCCCTGCGTACCCGGGGCACTGGCAAGAGGGACATCCGGCCGTTGTGACGCGCGGGGCAGCCGTGTGTGAGCGCACTCTTGACGGTCAGGTGTGGCGCGGCGTCAGAATCTGTGTGTTCACGATCAGTTGTGAGTACTTCTGGGCCCTGATGAGGGAGAGCCGCACGCCATGACGGTCACTCGCAGATCTGTCCTGATCGCCTCCGCCGCCGCGCCGACGGCCGGAGCGTTCCTGAGTCCCTCGGCGGCACTGGCCGCCGAGGCCGCCGCCGGGGGCGCCTCGGGCCGCGGCACGGTCGCCCTGCGCGACGGCTGGCGCTTCGCGCTGGTCAACCCGGGCGGGATCACCGATCCGACCGGCGCCTACGCCGGCGCCGCCGACCCCGCCTACGACGACTCGGCCTGGCGCCAGGTCGCCGTGCCGCACGACTGGAGCATCGAACTCGCCCCCACCCCACAGAACGGCACCACCAGCGGCACCGGCTTCTTCCCGGGCGGCCTCGGCTGGTACCGCCTCGCCTTCACCCTGCCGCCCGCCTACGCCGGCAAGCGGATCTCGGTGGAGTTCGACGGCGTCTACATGGACGCGTACGTCTACTGCAACGGCACCGAGGCCGGCCGCCACCCCTACGGCTACACCGGCTTCGCCCTCGACGTCACCGACCTGCTGCACACCGACGGCACCACCGAGAACGTGATCGCGGTCAAGGTGCAGAACCGGCTGCCCAGCAGCCGCTGGTACTCGGGCAGCGGCATCTACCGCGAGGCCCGCCTCGTGGTGACCGAGCCGGTGCACGTGAAGCGCTGGGGCACCTACGTCACCACGCCGGACGTCACCGGGGAACGGGCGGTGGTCCGGGTGGAGACCTCCGTGGCGAACGAGTCGGGCGCCGCGAGCCAGGTCGAGATCAGGTCGACGGTCAAGGACGCGCGCGGCCGGACGGTGGCCCGCGGGGCGACCACGGCGGACATCACCGAGCAGGCGACGGAGATCCATGAGCTCACGGTTCCCGAGCCCAGGCTGTGGGACTTCGGCGACCCCCACCGCTATACCCTGCTGACCGAACTCCGCGTGGCAGGCCGGACCGTCGACACCTACCGCACACCCTTCGGCATCCGCACCTTCCGCATCGACCCCGACGAGGGCTTCCACCTCAACGGCACCCACGCCAAGTTCAAAGGCGTCGACCTCCACCACGACCTCGGCGCACTCGGCGCCGCCGTCAGCGTCGACGCGATCCGGCGGCAGATGACCCTCATGAAGTCGATGGGCGTCAACGCGTTCCGCACCTCCCACAACCCGCCCTCGCCGGAGATGATCCGGGTCTGCGAGGAGCTCGGCATCGTGATGCTGGTGGAGGCGTTCGACTGCTGGAAGACCGGCAAGACGCGTTACGACTACGGCCGGTTCTTCGACGAGTGGTGCGAGAAGGACGCGACCGAGATGGTGCTCGCGGCCCGCAACTCGCCCGCCGTGCTGCTGTGGTCGATCGGAAACGAGATCCCCGACTCCACCTCCACCGCCGGACTCGCCATGGCCGACCGGATCATCGACGCCATCAGGGCCGTCGACGACACCCGCCCACTGATCATCGGCTCCGACAAGTACCGGCGGCTGCCCGCCAAGGGCTCGGCGGCCGATCTGATGCTGGCCAAGCTGGACGGCCTCGGCCTCAACTACAACACGGCCAAGTCGGTGGACCAGTTGCACGAGGCGTACCCGCATCTGTTCCTCTTCGAGTCCGAGTCGTCCTCCGAGACCTCGACCCGCGGCGTCTACCAGGAGCCCGAACACCTCAACACCGGCGAGAACCACACCCCGGGCAGACGGGCCGTCTCCTCGTACGACAACAACCTCGCCTCCTGGACCATGAGCGGCGAGTACGGGCACAAGAAGGACCGGGACCGCAAGTGGTTCGCGGGGCAGTTCCTGTGGTCGGGCATCGACTACATCGGCGAACCCACGCCGTACGACGTCTTCCCGGTCAAGGCGTCCTTCTTCGGGGCGGTCGACACGGCCGGCTTCCCGAAGGACATGTACTACCTCTTCCGGAGCCAGTGGACCAGTGAACCGATGGTCCATCTGCTGCCGATGACCTGGAACCACGCGGAGGGTGACACGGTCGAGGTGTGGGCGTACGCCAACGTCGCCACCGTCGAGCTGTTCCTCAACGGGAAGTCCCTCGGCACCCGGACCTTCGACACCAAGAAGACCGTCGACGGCCGGCAGTACCTGGAGACCACCGAGGCCACCGGCGACGACAAGACCTTCACCGACGGTCCCTACCCCGGCAGTTACACCAGCCCGGGCGGCAGCGCGGGCAAGCTCCATCTGACCTGGAAAGTGCCGTACCGGCCGGGGGAGTTGAAGGCGGTGGCCCGCCGCGGCGGCAAGGTCGTCGCCACCGACGTGCTGCGCACGGCGGGCCCGGCGCGTGCCGTACGGCTGACAGCGGACCGCAAGACGCTTTCGGCGGACGGGCGTTCGCTGGTCTTCGTGACCGCGGAGATCGTCGACGCCCGCGGAGTGGTCGTACCGGACGCGGAGAACCTGATCTCCTTCGAGGTGAAGGGCGGCTCCCTCGCCGGGCTCGACAACGGGCGCGAGGAGAGCGCCGAGCGCTACCAGGCCAGCACCCGGACCGCCTTCCGCGGCAAGGCGCTCGCGATCGTCCGGGCGGGCACGGAGCCGGGCGCGCTGAAGGTGACCGCCCGCGCGGAGGGCCTCAGGACCGGCACCGCGAACCTGCGCACCAGGCCGGCCCGGTCGGTCGCGGCCACCCCGGCGGCCGACTTCACCCCCGATCACCCGGCACCGCCGAACTATCCCTACGCGGACGCCAGTTACTCCGGCCGCCCCGACACCCTGCCCGCCGCCATGCTCGACGGCGACGCGGCCACCGGCTGGTCCAACGCCTTCAGCAAGGCCGCCACGGCCCTTCTGCCGCTCTTCGACGGGGCAAGGGCCGAGGACTGGGTCTCCGTGGACTTCGGCCGCACCCGGACCTTCGACCGCGTCGAGGTCTCCTTCACCCTGAGCGCGGTCCACAGCCTGCCCGCGGCCGTCGAGGCCGAGGTGTGGGACGGCAAACGGTATGTGCGGGTACGGGGCGCGGCGGTCGCGTGGGCCACGGCCTCGGACGAACCCACGCTGGTCACTTTCGAGGCGATCGAGGGCTCCCGGTTGAGGCTGACCTTGACCAGCGCTCACCCGGGGGACGCTCGCGGGGCGATACGCATCAGCAAGCTGGAGGTACCCGCCGCCTGAATCACGTCACCGTCCGGGCGAACGGTTCGGCAACGCCCTCAGGGGCGCGGGGAACTGCGCGACCAGCCACGATGGCGCCGCAGCCGAAAATCGCGCCACCCCGCGGAGTGTTTCGTCTCGTCCGGACCGTTGACGTGGTGTCATGCCTGCAACAAGCATGACCGTCGACCGTCTTTTGGGAGCGCTCCCATATCGACCGCACCCGCAGCTCACCGAGGAGCCCGGACGTGAAAAGACGCAGAACCGCCCTGTTGTCCCTGACGGCCCTGCTGGGAGCGGCACTTGTCGCCTCCCCGGTGTCCACGGCCGCCGCCGAGGAGGTGGAGCAGCTCAAGAACGGCACTTTCGACACCACCACCGAGCCGTGGTGGGCATCCAGCAACGTCACCGCGGGTGTGTCCGACGGACAGTTGTGCGCGGACGTGCCGGGGGGCACGACCAACCGCTGGGACGCCGCCGTCGGCCAGAACGACGTCACCCTGGTGAAGGGGGAGTCGTACAAGTTCAGTTTCACCGCGAACGGTTCGCCCGCGGACCACGTCGTCCGCGCGATCGTGGGCCTCCAGGTCGCGCCGTACGACACCTACTTCGAGGTCAGCCCCCAGCTCAGCGTGTCCGGCGACTCCTACGCGTACACCTTCACCTCACCTGTCGACGCCACCCAGGCCCAGGTCGGCTTCCAGCTCGGCGGCAGCGCGGACCCCTGGCGGTTCTGCGTCGACAACGCCTCGCTCCTGGGCGGCGTGCCGCCCGAGGTGTACGAGCCGGACACCGGGCCCCGGGTGCGCGTCAACCAGGTCGCCTATCTGCCCTCCGGTCCGAAGAACGCCACGCTGGTCACCGACGCGACCGCGAAGCTGCCCTGGCAGCTGAAGAACGCCGCGGGCCGTGTGGTCGCCCAGGGTTCGACCACGCCGCGCGGTACGGACGCCTCGTCCGCCCAGAACGTCCACTCGATCGACTTCGGTTCCTACAAGAAGCAGGGCAAGGACTTCACCCTGGTCGCCGACGGTGAGACCAGCCGCCCCTTCGACATCGGCACGAGCGCCTACGAGCAGCTCCGCACGGATGCCGCGAAGTACTACTACACCCAGCGCAGCGGCATCGCGATCCGTGACGACCTGCGCCCGGGCTACGGCCGCGCGGCCGGCCACGTCGACGTCGCGCCCAACCAGGGCGACGGCAAGGTGCCCTGCCAGCCGGGCGTCTGCGACTACACCCTCGACGTCACCGGCGGCTGGTACGACGCGGGCGACCACGGCAAGTACGTCGTCAACGGTGGCATCTCCACCTGGGAGCTGCTGAGCACCTACGAGCGCTCCCTGCACGCCCGCACCGGGCAGCCCGCGAAGCTCGGCGACGGCACCCTCGCCATCCCGGAGAGCGGCAACAAGGTGCCGGACATCCTCGACGAGAGCCGCTGGGAGCTGGAGTTCCTGCTGAAGATGCAGGTGCCCGCAGGTCAGCCGCTGGCCGGGATGGCGCACCACAAGGTCCACGACGAGGCGTGGACGGGCCTGCCGCTGCTGCCGAGCGAGGACCCGCAGAAGCGCGAACTGCACCCGGCGAACACCGCGGCGACCCTGAATCTGGCGGCGACGGCCGCACAGGCGGCCCGCCTCTACCGGCCCTACGACAAGGCGTTCGCGTCCAAGGCGCTCGCCGCGGCCCGCAAGGCCTGGACCGCGGCCCTCGCGCACCCGGACATCTACGCCGACCCCAATGACGGCACCGGCGGCGGCGCCTACCCCGACAGCGACGTGACCGACGAGTTCTACTGGGCGGCGGCCGAGCTGTATCTCACCACGGGGGAGAAGACCTACGCGGACCACGTGCTGGCCTCGCCGGTCCACACCGCCGACATCTTCGGCCCCATGGGCTACGACTGGGCCCGCACCGGCGCGGCCGCCCGCCTGGACCTCGCCACGGTGCCGAACAAACTGCCCGGCCGGGACAAGGTGCGCCAGTCGGTGGTCAAGGGTGCGGACCGCTACCTCGCGACGCTCAAGGCACAGCCGTACGGCATGCCGTACGCCCCCGTCGACAACCTCTACGACTGGGGCTCCAACCACCAGATCCTGCACAACGGCATCGTCATCGCCACCGCGTACGACATCACCGGCGGCTCCAGGTACCGTGACGGTGCCGTGCAGTCCATGGACTACATCTTCGGTCGCAACGCGCTGAACATGTCGTACGTGACGGGCTACGGAGAGGTGAACTCCCACAACCAGCACGCCCGTTGGTACGCCCACCAGCTCGACCCGAGCCAGCCCAACCCGCCGAAGGGGACCCTGGCCGGCGGCCCGAACTCGAGCATCCAGGACCCCTACGCACAGAGCAAACTCCAGGGCTGCGTCGGTCAGTTCTGCTATATCGACGACATCCAGTCCTGGTCGACCAATGAGCACACCATCAACTGGAACTCCGCCCTGACCCGGATGGCGTCCTTCGTGGCCGACCAGACGTAGCGCGGAAACGGCTCACCAGGGGCTCCATGACCCTCTCACGAGGTCATGGGGCCCCTTGCGTTCAGGTGCCCCGGGACCGGGCCGTGGGCACGGCCGACGGGAGGGTCCTCGGCCGGCTCGCGGTACCCCTGTGCGCTTGCTCTGAGCAGGGAGTATTTACGAGTAAGTACCTCAGCGGTACCGTGAAGGACATGCCAGCTCTCAACGTGGAGTTCAGTGATCGCGAGCTAGAGGACCTGCGGCAGATCGCCAAGGAGCGCGGTACGTCGATGAAGGCCCTCGTGCGGGAGGCGGCCGCGGCCGACATCGCTCGGCATCGCGCGCTCCAGGAGGGCGCGGAGGCCTTCCGGCGGTTCTTCGCCTCCCACGCGGACGAGTTCGCCGCGGCGTTCCCCGACGACGAACCGGCGGTCAAGGGCGAGGGACGGGTCGTCTGACCGATGGCTCCCGTCATCCACATCGACGTGCCCTGGCTGCTCCAGCGTCACGAAGAGGTTCTGCCCGACCAGCCCACGGTCAACGACTTCTCCGCCTTGGTGGCAGCCGTCGCCCGCCATCGTGTCGACCCGCCCCGCCTCGGCGTGGACTCCGACCCCGCCTGGCGGGCCGCCGCCCTGCTGCACACGCTCGCCCTGCTCAAGCCCCTGCCGTCGGCCAACGCCCGTTTCGCCTGTGCGACGGCGGTGGCCTACATGTTCGTCAGCGGCGCCGGCATCGACCCGCCCTACGGCGCCCTCGTCGACCTCGTCCGCGATCTGGTCTCCGGCAAGAGCGATGTGTACGGCGCGGCCGACCGGCTGCGCTCCTGGCAGATATAGGACCCGGGCGCCCGCGCCCCCGGCCGGGACAGACCCCGGCCGCCCTCGGGGCCGCCGACCGAGGGCGGGAGGATCGGGGTCGGCGGCCGTTTCGCGCAGGAGAGCCGCCGTCTTGCGCGTGGCCTCCGAGGGGCCGGTACCAGTGCACTACGGGGTGGCGCGCGCCGGGAGCGTGCGCGTCGCTCCGGCGCGTGCGCGTGTTTCACACGGGGCGCCTGAAATGCCGTGAACCCACGAGGACGACCTGCGTGACGGCCGTTTCTGACTTTCCTTCAACGGTACGTATGTTGCCCGGGTGCCTTGTTGGTCATGACAGTGTTGTGCAAGGGTGAACTACCCGTGCGGGGGGTAATGGCCGGGTCTTCTTTCGTCCGGTGGGGAACCCGGGCGGACGGTTCGTCGGTGAATTCGTACTCCCCGCGCCTCGCCAAAAAGGTATACACCAATCCCCGACTTTTTCGGCGAGCAGAACTTCTCAGAGTCACCCGCGCGTGGGAAGGAATCCGCTCAGTGCCCACCCCCCACCCCCCTCGCCCTCCTTACCCGCCGCCAGGCGGCGTTACGGGGGAATCCGACGACGACCTCGCCTCCCTGCTCAGGGGTCGTCCGGACGGCGAGGCGGCCCAGTCGGCCGCGCTGTTGATGGCGCGGCACTGGCCGGCCGCCCACGAATACGCCGTCATCTGTCTCGCCTCCCGGTCGGACGTCGCCTCCATGGTGACCGCGGCCGCCTTCCACCAGGTCCTGGACCGGCTGGCACTCGGCGAGCAGGCAACCGCTCTGCGCCCGAGGCTTCTGGTGCGTGTCCGCGACACCGTCCGTGAGTGGTCGGCCGAGGACCGGATATCCGGTGTTCTGCCGGACCTCGGGAAACCGGCCGGCGGGCGCGGTATGCGGGCGGCGAAGTCCATGACGCCCGAAAACCGGAAACTGGCCGAGCGTTCTTTCCAGGTTCTGCCCGGACTCGCCCGCTGTCTGCTCTGGCACACCGAGGTCGAGGCCGAACCGATTACCGTCCCCGCCGGTCTGCTCGGCATGGACACCACCACCGCGTCGGCCGCTCTCGAACAGGCGCGGGAAAAATTCCGCGAGGGTTGTGTACATGCCCATCGGGAACTCGCGCCGACCAAGGATTGCCGGTTCTACAACCGTCTCCTCGACGTCCCGATACGCCGGGGCGGAGCCTTGCTGCCGGATGTGCAGCAGCATCTGACCGAGTGCCGCTACTGCCGTTTCGCCGCCGAGCAACTGAGCCATTTCGAGGGCGGCCTGGGCACGCTGCTCGCCGAGGCGGTGCTCGGCTGGGGCGCCCGCCGCTACCTCGAGTCCCGTCCGGGACGTACCGAGCCCGGCCCGCGCGGTCGTGGCGGCGCCCGGCACGGTGGTGGACGCCGTGGCCTCCTGTCCCGGATCCCGTCCCCCGGCCGCCGCCCCCCGGAAGGGCCGCGGCCCTCACGGGTGCTGCTCACCGGGGTGGGCCTGGCCTCCGCCGGACTCCTCGCCAGCGTGCTGGCCGCGAACCTGTGGTCGGACGACGGCGGCGTCGAGCCGGCCGCTTCCACCAGCGCCTCCGGGGGCCGCGCGTCGACCTCGGACGGAGTGTCCTCCTCCCCGCCGGGCACGGCCCAACTCCCGCTGATCCCGCAGCAGTCCAGACTGCGCAACCTCGCCGCCGACCTCTGCCTCGACATCCGGGGCGCGGTGAGGAAGGGTGCGGCCACCGAGCTGGAGACCTGCTCGGACGCGGAGAGCCAGAAGTGGACGTACGACGACGACGGACTGCTGCACAGCGCCGCGAACCCCGAACTCTGCCTCGACTCGCACGTGGACGCCGGTGTGGTGATCCTCGGGACGTGCGCGGACGAGAAGAGCGAGCGCGCGGACGACGTGCGCTACGACATCACCGTGCAGGGCGAGTTGCTCACCCGCTGGGACGAACAGCTCGCCCTGACCTCCACCACCGGGACGGCGGACGCCGACATCGTCGTCAAGGTGCGTGACGGTTCGGGCGGGCAGCGCTGGGTGACCGACCCGGTGGTGCCGACCGCCGGGGCGCTCTCGGTCCCGGACAGCGGCACCCCCTCGGCCCGGGCGGTCGGGGGACCCGTCTAGTTCACGACGTCGCGGGGCGGGTCGCCCGCCAGATGGCCGGCCACGTTCTGGACGGCGGCCAGGGCGATCCGCACCAGCGTCTCCCGGGTGACACCTCCGACGTGCGGCGACAGCACCACGCCCGGGGCCCGCAGCAACCGCAGCGCCGGCGTGGGCGGTTCGGGGTCGAAGACGTCGATGCCCGCCCCGGCCAGGGCGCCCTTCTCCAGGGCGTCGGCGAGGGCGTCCTGGTCGATCAGGGCGCCCCGCGCCGTGTTGATGACGAACGCGGTGGGCTTCATCAGCGCGAGCCGGCCGGCGTCGAGGAGCTGCCGGGTCTCCTCGGTCAGCGGCACGTGCAGGGACACGTAGTCCGACGTGCGCAGCAGTTCGTCGAGGGGGACATGACGGGCGCCGCCCAGCTGTGCCTCGGTCTCCTGCGGCAGTCGGCGCCGTCCGGCGTAGACGACGCTCATGTCGAACGCGACCGCGCGCCGCGCGACCTCCCGCCCGATCTGCCCCAGTCCCACGATGCCGAGGGTCTTCCCGGACAGTTCGGTCAGGGACCGCTGCAGCCGGGGCAGCGCCCAGTCGGCCTCGACGAGCGCGGTGTGCGCCGGGACGAGCTGCTTGGCGAGGGCGAGCATGAGGGCGAAGGTCTGCTCGGCCACGTTCTGCGCCTCGGCGCCGCTGGAGCCGATGGTGCAGACGTCCACCGCGCGGGCCCGCGCCGCCTCCACGTCGACGTAGTCGAAGCCGTGGCTGGCGCACTGCACCAGCTCCAGCTCGGGCGCGGCGGCGAGGTGTTCGGCCGTCACGGGGGAGAGCGCCGTGATGATCACATGCGCCGCGCGCAGCGCCCGAGGGTCCTCGTCGGTCCTCTCCACGACGGTCACGTTCGCCTCGCCCGGGAACAGCGTGGCGAGCCCGGCCCCGGAGGTGCGGCCGCCGACATGGGGCGCGACGACGGCGAGCACGTTCTTCGGGGTCGTCATACGGGGTCCTCGACCAGGTCGGCGGGTCCCACGGTGGTGGGGGAGGCGTGCCCGGACAGGGCGAGGGTGAGGTCCAGCTCGGCGAGCAGACAGCGGATCACGTGCTCCACGCCGGGCTGTCCGTCCAGGCCCAGGCCGTAGACGTACGGCCGCCCGACGAGCACCGCCCGTGCCCCCAGCGCGAGCGCCTTGAAGACGTCGTCGCCGGTGCGGATCCCGCTGTCGAAGAGCACGGTCAGCCGGTCGCCGACCGCCTCCGCGACCCTCGGCAGCGCGTCGGCCGCCGCCACGGAACCGGCCACCTGCCGGCCGCCGTGGTTGGACACCACCACTCCGTCCATCCCGGCGTCCGCGGCCGCCCGTGCGTCGTCCGGGTGCAGGACGCCCTTGAGGACGATCGGCCCGTCCCAGTGCTCCCGCAGGAACGCCAGGTCCGGCCAGGTCTTGCCGGGGTCCGCGAACATGCCGACGAAGTGCATCACGGCCGCGTTCGGATCCTCGGCCACCGGCTTGGCCAGGCCCGCCTGGAACGCCGGGTCGGAGAAGTAGTTGGCGGTGCCCACCCCGTGCAGGAACGGCAGATAGGCCTGGTCGAGGTCGCGCGGCCGCCAGGCCAGCAGCGGGGTGTCCAGCGTGACGACGAGCGCGGTGAACCCGGCGGCCCTGGCCCGGTCGAGGAAGCTGAGGGCCACCTGGGGGTCCTTCGGCCAGTACAGCTGGAACCAGCGCTCGGCGTCCCCCATCGCCTCCGCGACCTGCTCCATCGGGGTGCTGGACGCCGAGGACAGGATGTACGGCACGCCCTGTGCCGCGGCGGCCCGGGCGGCGGCGGACTCGGCGCCCGGGTGCATGATCGACAGCACGCCGACCGGTGCCAGGGCCAGCGGGGCGGGCAGCGCGCGGCCCAGCACCTCGACCGACAGATCCCGTTCGTGCACGTCCCGCAGCATTCGCGGCACGATCCGGCGCCGCTGGAGCGCGGCCCGGTTGGCCCGGGCGGTGCTCCCGTCACCGGCGCTGCCCGCCACGTACCCGACCGGGCCGGGGCCGAGGCGCTGCTCGGTGAGCTCCTCCAGCCGGGTCAGATCGGTGGGCAGCCGGGGTACGGCGCCCGACATGCCGTTCAGATAGATCTCGTACTGGAAGTCGGCCCAGTGCTTCGCCATCCGTACGTCCCGCCTCTCGTCGCTGAGAACGCGTTGCGCTCCGACGATACGGGCGAGTAAACGCCGGTCAGAACACCGGGGTCAGCCGCCGTTCGCCACCGCGACGGGCTCCGGCTCGCCGGACTGCGCGCCCGGTCCCGTGATCGGCGGCACCGGCACGTCGACGGTGCGGGCCAGCCGCGCGCCCTCGGGCCCGTACACCGCCCGGGGCTCGGGGAAGAGCCGCAGCAGCGACAGGAACAGTGCCGCGGCCACGACCAGGGACAGCGGCAGACCGATGTCGACGCCGTGGGCGAGGTCGCCCAGCGGACCGACGAACTGGCCCGGGATGTTGGTGAACAGCACACCGATCACCGCCGCCACCCACCAGGCGGTCATGCCCCGCCAGTTCCAGCCGTGCGCGAACCAGTAGCGGCCGCCGCGCTGACGGCGGTTGAAGACCTGGAGGGCGTCGGGGTCGTACCAGCCGCGGCGGGTCCAGAAGCCCAGCATCATCACGACCATCCACGGTGTGGTGCAGGTGATGATCATCGTGGCGAAGGTCGAGATCGACTGCACGAGGTCCAGGCCGAACCGGCCGATGAAGATGAACGCGATCGACAGGACGCCGACGAAGAGCGTCGCCTGCACGCGGCTCAGCCGGGGGAAGACGGAGGAGAAGTCCAGGCCGGTCCCGTACAGCGCGGTCGTGCCCGTCGACATGCCGCCGATCAGCGCGATCAGACACACCGGCAGGAAGAACCAGCCCGGGGAGATCGCCAGTAGGCCGCCCACGAAGTCGGGGGCCGCGGGGTCGACGTAGTCCGGCGCCTTGGCGGCGATGATGCTGGCGGTGGACAGGCCGAAGAGGAACGGCAGCAGCGTGGCGATCTGCGACAGGAAGGCCGCGCCGATCACCTTGCGGCGCGGGGTGCTCGCCGGGATGTAGCGCGACCAGTCCCCGAGGAACGCGCCGAACGACACGGGGTTCGAGAGCACGATCAGCGCCGCGCCGATGAAGGACGGCCAGAACAGCGCGTCGGTGGCCGCGTCCGCCGAGTCCGTGAAGACGCCCGCGTACGACGGGTCGAAGTCGCCGGCGAAGGCGACCGCGCCGAGCAGGAACAGCAGGCTCGCCGCGGCCACCGCGACCTTGTTGACGAACAGCATGAACCGGAAGCCGTACACGCACACCGCGAGGACCAGACAGGCGAACAGCGCGTACGCCACGACGTACGACAGGTCGCCGCGCGGCAGGCCGAAGAGCCGGTGGGCGCCGCCGACCAGGGCGTCCCCGGAGCTCCACACCGAGATGGAGAAGAACGCGACCGCGGTCAGCAGCGACAGGAACGAGCCGATCACCCGGCCGTGCACCCCGAGGTGCGCGGACGAGGACACGGCGTTGTTGGTGCCGTTGGCCGGACCGAACACCGCCATCGGGCACAGGATCAGCGCGCCCGCCACGACTCCGAGCAGAGTGGCCGCCAGGCCCTGCCAGAAGGAGAGGCCGAACAGGATCGGGAAGGCGCCCAGCACACAGGTGGAGAACGTGTTGGCGCCGCCGAAGGCGAGCCGGAACAGGTCCAGCGGGGTCGCGGTGCGCTCGGCGTCGGGAATGCGGTCGACGCCGTGGGTCTCGACCTCGGTCAGGGACGGCGCGGGGGAGGGGGCGGGCTGCGAGGACAAGGGGGCTCCAGCGAGGGGACCGGCGGTGGAGCGCGTCGTGACGCGAGCGGGTCGGGGTGAGGGGCCGGCGCTCGCCTCGGCGGGGGTGGGCGGGCGAGGGGATGCCGTCCTCTCGGGGGTCTGCCGACGGTAAGGCCGGGGTCAAGAACCACACCAGAGGACGGTTCATCCATCTTTCGTCTCGTGGCTGTACGAAACCTCCATCACTCGGTGTCCGGGGGCGTGTCCTCCGCTTCGGCGTCGGGACCCTGGGCCCGTACTCGCTGGACGTGTTCGAGGGAGTCCCGCAGCTCGGCGAGCCAGTCGTCGGTGTGCTTCTGGACCAGGCGCACGCACCAGGCGAGCGCGTCGCTGCGGCTGCGCGCCACCCCGCCCGCGATGAGGGTGTCGAGGACCTGGCGCTCGGGCTGGCGCAGCCGGGTCATGACGGGTGCGGACACATGGGTGAACAGGGTGCGCTCCCCGTCGCACTCCACGCCCCAGGAGACCTTCCTGCGGAACCGGTGCTCGGCCTCGACGGCCACCTCGATCCGGGCCTGCCGGGTGCGCTCCCGGAACTCCTGTACGCGGCTGTGCACGGCGGCCTCCCGCTCGGTGGCCGAGACGCCCTCGGCGAGCCGGGGCGCGGGGATGCGGCCGATCACGGTGATCTCCTCGCGGTCGACCGTCAGCTCGGCCAGTTCCTCGAAGAGGTCGTCGGGCAGGCGGCCGGCGAACCAGCCGCGCAGCTTCTCTCGCTGCTCTGTCGTAATCATGTAATGACGATTACTCGACTGGAACGTGAACGCAAGGAGTGTGCGGAGGGTCCGCCGAGAGCTCAACCGGAATGTTTCAGGCCTATTGCGGAGGCGGGGTGAACCGGCCATTCGGTCGGTCGAGACGATCAAGAACCCCATGGTTCCGGCGCTGACACGTTCGAATTACGTGACTTCACGCCACTGATTCAACACGCAAGGTTACTGAAACCCGTGGGGTCGATGTGAGATTCGGGCGCGGACTCGGCAGACTCCCGCTCGCCGGTCCGGCACCGATCGCGCCGGGCCCGGTACCACCCCCGTATCAGCGGAAGGATGCACACAATGCGGAACACCGCGCGCTGGGCAGCGACCCTCGCTCTGACGGCCACCGCCGTCTGCGGCCCCCTCACCGGGACCTCGCTCGCCGCCCCCGCCTCGCTCTACGCCCCATCGGCCCTGGTGCTCACCGTCGGCCACGGTGAGAGCGCCGCCCTCGCCACCCCGGCCCGCGCGGTCACCCTGACCTGCGCCCCCACGTCCTCCGGAACCCATCCCGCGGCAGCCCTCGCCTGTGCCGAACTGCGCGGCGCCGGCGGGGACTTCGACGCGCTGACGGGCCGGGGCGACGTGCTGTGCACCAAGCAGTACGACCCGGTGGTCGTCACCGTCGACGGTGTCTGGCAGGGCAAGCGCGTCTCCTACGAGCGGACCTTCGCCAACGAGTGCGTGAAGAGCACCTACGGGACCAGCCTCTTCGCGTTCTAGAGACCGGGGTCGCAGGGACCCGCACCGACAGCGGCTCGTGGCTGGGGAGCGCGAGTCCTGACGCGGGGATCCCTCGCGATCTCGTACGGGGGCCGGCCGGGCGGAGTGGGGCCGCCCGGCCGGCCTTCGGATCAGCCCCGCCGCTCCGGCAGCTCCGGCAGCGGCGGAAAGCGGCCCAGTAACCCCGAGGCGCGCAGGAGTCGCCGGATGCGCTCACTCCGCGCGACGATGCGCAGCCGCCCGCCGTGCTCCCGCGCCCGGGAGTCGGCCCGGCACAGGACCCGCAGCCCGGAACAGTCGAAGAAGTCGACCGTGCGCAGGTCGACCAGGACGTCCGGTCGCGTGCCCGCGGTCGCCGCGTCCAGATGCTCGGCCAGGCAACCCGCGGTCGCCATGTCGATCTCGCCCGCGGCCTCGACCACCGTGAAGGGGTCGCGCCGGTAGGTGCGGGCGTACGGGTTCGCGGCCGGGGGCCCGGATCCGCCGGACTCCGACTCCGGTGTCATGTCGGCTCCACCTCGGCAGGGGCGGGTGTTCGATCTCGGTAGCTACCCCGGTGGGGTGCGAGGCATCCCTGAGAGATCCGGCACAAGATCTGGTTCACTCGGCAAGGTGAATTTCGCGAGTGGTTATTGACTTTTAGTCGGCTTTTCTGAAAGTCGGTGCCCTGTTCAAGCGGTTGGCGCCGCCGTAGAGTCACCGTGCCGCCCCGGCCCCCGGCTGCGCCGCTGTCGCGCCACAGGGGGTGAAACGTGGGTTCGCCGGTACACGCGTCCTCCGACGGGTCTCCGCTGCTCACCCAGTTCGGGCTGCCGGCACCCGCGCTGGAGATGGAGTTCACGGCGCACTTCGCCCGTCGCGGCGGCGAGGTGGCGGCAGGCGCGGCGACGGCCGCGGTCACCGGGGTCGTCGAGGCACCGGCGTGGTTCCTGGCCTCCCTGCTCGACGCCGGCCGGCGGGTGAGCAGCTGTCTGCTGGCCCGGACGACGGCGGACGTCTGCCGGATCATCCTGACGGCGGACGGCGGCGGCATCAGGGTGGCGGGCACGGACGACGTGCTGATCTCCCAGGACCGGGTCCACCACGACGGAACGACGAAACTGCCCCTGCTGGGAGAGGTCGACGGACTGCGGATCCATCGCGGCTCCGAGGGGCGGATCTGGGTGGTGTGGGAAGGGCACTGGTGCCCGGCCGGTGACCCGCGGGGCGGAGCCTAGGAGCGCTCGCGGTGGCTGGTGTCGCACCAGGGATAGCGGCGGCTGCGGCGGCAGGTGCACAGGGCGACGCGGAAACGGTCGGAGGAGACCGTGGTCCCGTCCTCCAGCTCCACCTCGACGGGGCCGTCCATCAGCAGCGGACCACGGCGTTCCAGCCGGACGCGGCAGGGCGGATCAGCGGGTGACTTCGGCACGGACCACCACCACTTCCTCGTCGTCGACACCCGGTGGAACCGGCGTCATGCGGCTCGGGTACCCCGGCATTCAGGAGATATGGGAGGTTTCGGAATCGAGGGGTGTCCGCAGGGACGACCGGCCCGAGCGCCAGGCGGCCAGGAGGTGGTCGGCGAAACGGTCCTCGAGGTGCCCGGTGGCGTCGACGCCGAAGGCCACGTCGGACGCCAGGTGCGGCTCCTCGGCGAGCAGCCCGCCGATGATCTCGTGGCGGACGACCTGCTCATGGACCGCGTCGGCCTCGACATGCTCGTCGTAGAAGTGCTCGGCGGCCGCCCCGGCGCCCGTGCGGCGCATGGCCTCGGCCAGTCGTCGGGAACCCGGCGAGGAGGAGACCTCCACCGCCGCGAAGTGGCCCACGAGGGCGCCCCGCAGGGCTCGGTGCAGACCGAAGAGGGACATGAGGTTCACCGTCGCCAGGACCTCCGCGCAGGCGGCGTCCAGGTAGTGCCCGTACGTCGTCTCCAGGCCCAGGTCCGTCATCAGGTCCGCGAACAGCTGTGCGTGCACCCGGTCGGGGCGGCCGCCGCCGTACTCGTCGAACTCGACCGCCGCCATGCCCGCCTTGGCCCGCCCCCACAGCCGCGGCAGCACCCAGGCATGGGGGTCGGCCTCCTTGAGGTGGTACAGCGAGCGCTGGGCCGCGTACTCGCGCAGCTGCCACAGTTCGCCCTCGTCGCGCAGATAGTGACTGGTGCCCGTGCCGTCGACGGGCTCGACGAGGAGTTCCCCCAGGGCGTCCTCGACGCTGTCGTGCACCGGGGTGTCGGCGCGCAGTGCCGTCAGGAAGCGGTGTTCCAGTGCGGCCCGGGTGCGCAGCAGGGCCGGATCCCACTCGGAGTCAGGCGAGACGCCCGCGAAGCCCCGGTAGTGCAGCTCGTAGCAGAGGTAGAGGGCGAGCTGGAGGTCGTCGCCGTAGACGGGCGCGCGCGCCACGTCGGCGTCGCCCGGCAGGGGTCCGGCGTCCAGCAGATACTCCGAGACGGCTGCGGAGACCGGCCCCCGGGAGGGGGGCAGCCGTGGTCCTTGGGGGTCCTGTGCCATGCGCCCCGGGTACCCGGGAGGCACGAGGTCATCCGTCCGTGGCGGGCTGGCCTGCGGGTTGTGTCGTGGCGGCCCTCCCGTACGGCGTGGCGCGGGCCCCGTGACTCCTGTCGGGCCCGCCGTCCGTGCGGTGCCGTCAGTCGCCGGTGGACTCCTCCTGGGCGCGGGTGTTGGGCGTGATGGCGTCGCCCGCCTCACCCCGGCGCCGTCGCTGCTCCTCGGAGTCCGAGGTGCGCCGCTCGGCCTTCTCGGCTTCCTGGAGGACTTCCTCCAGAGCGGTCTCGGGGCGCTTGCTGTCGTCGGACTGGGACATGATGTCTCCTTTCGCGGCGGTGCTCGCCTTGGTCAGTTCCGCGCGGCTGCGATACGCAGGGGCATGGGTCCCTGGGGGGTGTCCTCCTCCTCGAGGCGGCTGACCTCGGTCCACCAGGAGGGGCCGTCCTCGATGCGGCGCAGCAGGACGCCCTCACGTATCGCCCATGGGCACAGGGTGACCGTCTTGATGCCGGTCAGCTTCATCGCCGTGTGCCCGACCACCGCGCCGGCCAGGCTCTGGGCGGCGCGCGGCGCGGAGATGCCGGGCAGCCGGGAGCGTTCGGCGGCGGGGAGTGCGGCGAGGCGGACGATCGCCTCCCGCAGGTCCGAGCGGTGCAACCGGCGTTCCGTGAAGGGCCCGTGCCGTCCGGGCGGGGCCCCGCACAGTCGCCCCAGCTGCTGGAAGGTGCGGGAGGTGACCACCGCGGTGTGCGGCCCCTCCCAGCGGATCCGGGCGGCGACGTCCCGCAGTTGGTGGCGGACCCGGCGGCGCAGCGCCCGCACCAGGTCCGGCGTCGGCTGGTCCTGGCCCTCGAAGAACTCATGGGTCAGCCGTCCCGCGCCCAGCGGCAGCGAGGCCACGAAGTCCGGCAACCGGCCTCGCCCGAAGGCCACTTCGAGCGAGCCGCCGCCGATGTCGAGCAGGGCCAGCGGACCCGAACGCCAGCCCATCCAGCGCCGCGCCCCGAGGAACGTGAGCTCGGCCTCCACTTCGCCCGGCAGGGTGTACAGCCCGACTCCGGTGCGCGAGCGCACCTCGCGCAGTACCTCACTGCGGTTGGAGGCGTTGCGTACCACGGCGGTCGCGAAGGCCTGCGGGGGTGCCGCGCCCCACTTCGCCGCGGTCCTGCTCGCCTCGGCCACCGCCACCACGAGCCGTTCGACGGCCCCCTCGGGCAACGGGCCGCCGGGGCTGACCTGTTCGGAGAGTCTCAGGCGCCACTTCGCGGTGTGCACCGGCAGTGGCACCCCGCCCTCCGCGTCGGCCACCACCAGCCGGACCGTGTTCGAGCCCACATCCATCACGCTGAGTCGCATGAGGTCGTGAGTACCCGTTTGAGGGCGTCACTCACCGTGCCAGGGTGTGAGCCGGGACAACCAGCCAGGCACGGCACCGCGGTAACGCGCGTACTGTGCGCCGAACCGGTCGGCGAGCGCGGGCTCCTCGTACCACCGCGCGAACGCCCACATCAGCGCCCAGGCACCGGCGCCGTAGCCGAACAGCACCGGCCGGGCGAGCAGCAGACCCTGGCCGCCGATCGCCGCGACCACGGCGACGTACATCGGATTGCGCACATGCCGGTACAGCCCGCCCACCACCAGGTGCTCGGTCGGCGCGACCGGCGCCGGCGTGCCCAGGCCCTCGCGCACGAACCGCACGAAGGCGGCCGAGACCACGGCCGCGCCCGCGAGGAGCGGAAGCAGACCGAGCAGACGGACGGTCAGCCACCAGTCGCCGGACCGCCAGTCGGTCAGCCACCACGGCAGCAGCCCGGCCACCGTGCCGGGCGCGAGCGCGAAGAAGACCGTGCTGCCGAAGGCCGCCGCCGGTGTGCGCATGCCGCCACCATGACAGCGAGGAGGGGCCGCCGTCTCCCTGCAGACGGCGGCCCCTCGGTTCAGGTGGCGGTCACATGTGGACGACGGGTGCGGCGTCCGCGTCCTGCTCCGGAACCCCGCGCCGGTAGAGCAGGAAGGCGATCAGCGCACCGGCGGCGAAGAAGCCCGCCGACCACCAGAAGGCGGTGGTGTAGCTCTCGATCGTCGCCTGCGCCTGGACCAGCTTGCTGCTCGCGTCCTTGCCGGCCAGGTAGTCGGTCGCGGCGCTCGCGGCCAGCGTGTTCAGCAGCGCCGTACCGATCGAACCGCCCACCTGCTGCATGGCGTTGACCGTGGCGGAGGCGACGCCCGCGTCCTCGGCCGCCACCCCGCTGGTGGCCAGCTGCATCGCCGCCGGCATGACCAGACCGAGACCGGCGCCGATGATGATCAGCTGGGGCAGCACGGCGGTGAGATAGGCGGTGTCGTTGCCGATCCCGGTCAGCCAGGCCATGCCCACCACGGAGATCGCGAAGCCCAGCGGGACGACGGTCTTCGGGCCGATCCGAGGCACCAGCACGGTCGTGCCGAGCTGAGCCATCACCATCAGCGCGGCCACCATGGGCAGGAACGCCACACCGGTCTTGGTCGGGCTGAATCCCAGGTTGAGCTGGAGGTAGTAGGTGAGGAAGAGGAAGACGCCGAACATGCCCGCGCCGGAGATCAGCACCGCGAAGAAGGAGGCCGCGCGGTTGCGGTCGAGCAGGATGCGCAGCGGCAGCAGCGGGTGCGCGGCCTTGGTCTGCCACCAGGTGAAGGCGGCCAGCAGCACACCGCCGGCGATCAGGAAGCCCCAGGTCTCGGGCGAGCTCCAGTCATGCGTCTCGGCGTTGGAGAAGCCGTAGACCACGGCGAACAGGCCGGCGGCGACGAGGATCGTGCCGGGCACGTCCAGCTTGGAGTTGGCGGCGTCGCGGTGGTTGTTGAGCAGGAACCAGCCGCCGACGAAGGCGACCACGGCGATGACGACGTTGACGTAGAGGGTCCAGCGCCAGTCGAGGGCGTCGGTCAGGACGCCGCCGAGCAGCAGACCCACCGCGCCGCCCGCGCCGGCGATGGCGCCGTAGACGCTGAACGCCTTGGCGCGCTCCTTGGCATCGGTGAACGTCGTGTTCAGCAGCGAGAGCGCGGCGGGTGCGAGCAGCGCGCCGAAGGCACCCTGGAGGGCGCGGGCGGTGACCAGCATCTCGAAGTTGGTGGCGGCACCGCCGAGCGCGGAGACCGCGGCGAACCCGACGACACCGATCAGGAAGGCCGGCTTGCGGCCGAAGAGGTCGGCGATCCGGCCGCCGAGCAGCAGCAGGGAGGCGAAGGCCAGCGCGTACGCGGTGACGATCCACTGCCGGTTGCCGTCGGAGAACCCGAGGTCGGCCTGGGCCGAGGGAAGGGCGATGTTCACGATGGTCGCGTCGAGGACCACCATCAGCTGCGCGAGGGCGACGACCGCGAGGATCCACCACCGCTTGGAGGTGGCCTCGTGTGACGCTTCGAGCCCGCCTGCCTCGGCGTTCTCGGTCAGGGTCTTCTGGGACATGGCGGAACCACTCCAGGGAAGTCGTTCGGATTTTACGAAGTCGTAAACGAAACTGTTTCGTACACCTTGAGGCTAGAGCACTTTTAGCGAAACGGCAAAGTTTCGATGAGCGGCGCAGCTGATTGTGATCAGCGCCACTTCGGGGTCGACGACGCGCGTGCGGGCGACAAGCCTCCGGCGTTCGGTATGCCTTGACTGGCATATAACTGTGGAGGCATATTGGAGTCATGTCCGACGCCGCGCTCTGGACCGCGCTCGCCGATCCCCACCGGCGGACCATCGTCGCGCTGCTCCTGGAGCGGCCGCGGTCCGTCGGGGAGATCGTGGAGGGATGCGGTCTGAGCCAGCCGAGCACCTCGAAGCATCTGAAGGTGCTCAGGCAAGCGGGTCTGGTCCGGGTCCGCCAGGACGCGCAGCGCCGCGTCTACGCCCTCGACCCGGCCCCGATCGCCGCACTCGACGCCTGGCTGGCCCCCTACCGCAGGCTGTGGAACACCAGCCTGGACGCACTGGGCCGCCGCCTCGACGAGACCGCGCCGGACGCCCCCGAGGAACCCTCTCCGAAGGACTGATCCCCATGTCCGCAGACCTCACCGGCACCTATCTGACCCTGGACGACGGTCGCCCGGCCGTCCGCTTCAGCCGTATCTACGACCATCCCGTCGAGCGCGTCTGGCAGTTCGTGACCGACACCGACGAACTCGCCCACTGGTTCCCGTCCCGCGCCGAGATCGACCCACGTCCCGGCGGGGAGATCACCTTCAGCGGCGACCCGAACATGGCGGACTCCACCGGCCGGGTCCTGTCCGTCGACGCGCCCCGGCACCTGTCCTTCGAGTGGGGCGGCGACGAACTCCACTTCGACCTGGAGGCGCTGGACGACAAGCGCACCCGCTTCACGCTCACCAACGTGCTGAGCGAGGCGAACACCGCCGCCCGAAACGGCGCCGGCTGGGAAGTGTGCCTCGCCGCCCTCGACGCGCACGCGCGCGGAGCGGACTTCGCCGGACCGCACGCCGGAGTGGACGCGCCCTGGAAGGAGTTCTACGACGGCTACCTCGAGGCCGGCGTCCCCTCTGGGGCCCCCGTACCCGGCCTCGACTGACCCCTCACGCCAGCTGCCGGCGCACCAGCTCGTGCAGTCGCCCGCCCGTGTCCGCGAGCAACTGCGCGGGCGGCCCCTGCTGGGCGACCTTGCCGTCCTCCATCACGATCACACGGTCGGCGTCCAGCACCGTCGAGAGGCGGTGCGCGATGACGATCCGGGTGGCGTTGAGGGCCTTGGTGGACTCGATCACCCTGCGCTGTGTCTCGTTGTCGAGGGCGCTGGTCGCCTCGTCGAAGAACAGGATGCGCGGCCGGCGGATCAACGCCTGCGCGATCATGAGCCGTTGGCGCTGGCCGCCGGAGACCGCGCCGCTGCCGGAGACGATCGTGTGCAGCCCCATCGGCATCCGCTTGATGTCCTCCGCGAGCCCCGCCATCTCGGCCGCCACCATGACCTCCTCCGGCGTGAACGGCTCGGTCCCGCAGATGACGTCCATGATCGAGCCGTTGAACGGCTGGGCGTGCTGAAGCACCACCCCGCACTGCCGGCGCACCGCCGACTGGTCGAGCGCCGCCAGGTCCTGACCGTCGTACAGCACACTGCCCGAGACCGGCGGATCGAAGCCGATCAGCAGCCTGAGCAGCGTCGACTTGCCGCAGCCGCTGGGGCCGACGACCGCCACGAACTCACCGGGGCGCACCTCGAACGACACGTCGTCCAGCACGAGCGGGCCGTCGTCGGAGTAGCGGAAGGACAGCCTGCGCGCCTCGATCCCGCCGGACAGCGGACCCGGCCGGGTGGTGGCCGTGCGCACCTCGGGGGCGGCGTCGAGGACCGGCTTGATCTCCTCGAACAGCGGCAGCGCGCCCACCGCCGAGACGAAGGAGCCGGTCAGCTGGGTGACGGAGGTCAGCACCATCGTCACCGAGGTGTTGAAGGTGAGGAACGCCGCCGCCGACATCGAACCGCGTGCGGGGCCGGCGAGCAGCATGAACATCAGCAGGGTGCAGACGGGCAGATAGACGGCGCCCATCACCGTGGTGAGGTTCTTGATCCGGCCCACCTTCTGCTGGAGCTCCCGGCTGCGCGCGAACTGCGAGGCCCAGGCCGCGTACGCGTAGTTCTCGGCGGCCGCGACCCGCAGCTTGGGCAGCCCGCGCAGGGTCTGGAAGGCCTGGTTGTTCAGCTTGTTGCCGAGCACCACCAGGCGCCGCTGCCAGCGCACCTGCCACAGCCCGAGCCCCAGGAACACCCCGGCGATCACCACGAGCATGCCGATCGCCGCCATCGCCATCGAGGCGCTGTACCAGAACAGCAGCCCCAGGTTCATCGCACCCACGGTCACCGACTGGGCGACGACGGGCCCCACCCCCGCCAGCAGCCGGCGGATCGAGCTGATCCCCATCGCCGCGCTCGCCAGCTCACCGGTCGAGCGCTCGGTGAAGAACTTCGTCGGCAGCCGCAGCAGCCGGTCCCACACCGCAGGTTGGAGGGTCGCCTCGATACGGCCCTCCAGCCGCAGGATGGTCAGGTTCTGCAGCAGCATGAACGCGGCCGCGACGAAGCTGCTGATCATCACCGCGAGACAGACCTGCACGATCAGGTTCGTCTGCGCCTTCGGCACGAACTCGCCCAGGATCTTGCCGGTGGCGATCGGCACGATCGCCCCGATCGCCACCGTGACGAGCCCGCTGAGCAGGAGGTTCGTCAGGTCCCCGCCCATGCCCTGCATGCTGAACCGCAGCAGCCGGAGCGGAGTGAGCCGCCGCTCGGGCAGCGGCCGGTAGAACATGACGGCCCGCGGCTCGAACTCCTCCGCGTTGGCCTTCTCGACCGGCGTCTCACGGCCCGTCGCCGGATGCACCGCCACATAGCCGCCGCGCCGCCACAGCAGCGCGACCGGCGCACCGGACAGCGCGCGATGGCCCACCAGCGGGCCGACGTTGTCCCGCCACCAGCTGCCGTCCAGACGCACGGCCCGGGCCCGTATGCGGGAGGCCAGCGCGATCTGCTCGACCGGGTCGAGACGGTCGCTGCCGGTGCCGCTCTGCGCCGGGTCGGCGAGCGTGATCCCGGCGGCCTGGGCGACCAGTCTGCACGCCGCGTAGGAGGCGTCCGCGTCGGCGGGCGTCGTGCGCTTGCCCGAGGACTTGCCGATCGACGCGAGCAGGGTCCGGTCGGCCTGGGCGCGGACCGCCTCACCGGCCTTGATGCCCTCGGCCGTCCGGTTCTCGTGGGTGCGTTCCAGCTGCTCGATCCAGCGGTCCAGCGTGGTCAGCAGCCGGTACTGCTGGTCGACCATGCTCTGCCAGACGACGGGATCCATCAGCAGATCGGCGGCCGCGTCGGCGCCGTACAGCGATCCGTACTGCACGCTGCCCGGCGGCACCTGCATCCAGAAAACGTCGTCGTCCGTGACTTCGGCGGCCCGCTCGCTGGCCATCGGCGCCTGGAAGAGGATCGAGAGGCTGCGGCCGACGCCGAGGGCCAGGGCGTACTCCAGCGGGCTCGTCGTCGGCGGTACGTACTGGGGGTTGCCGTACTCGTCGTAGGACCAGGTCTGGGTGTTCGCGGGCTGGTACAGCTCCCGCAGCCCGATGCGGTGGACCACGCAGTCCCTGAGCGGGCGGGCGACCAAGGTGTGCTGAGGGCCGGGGCCGGGGCCGAGGATCAGGGAGCCCGCCTCCAGGCGGCCCAAGTGGTGCCAGTGGCCCTGCTGTTCGACGTCCACCGCGAACAGGTCCACGGCTCCGGACGCGACCAGCCACAGCACCTGCGGGCCTTCGAGGTCGAGGCGGTTGAACCCCGAGCAGTCGATGGGGGTGCCCATGGCGCCGAGGGCGGTGAGGACGACGTCCCCTTCGTGTGCGGTCGTCATCTCATCGCTCCCTGACCAGCGCCGCGTACGCACCGCCGCGCGCCACCAGCTCCTCGTGCCGCCCGCGTTCCACGATCGTGCCGTGCTGGAGTACGACGATCTCGTCGCTGTCGCGCACGGTGCTGAGCCGGTGCGCGATCACCACACACGCACAGCCGCGCCTGCGGAGGTTGTCCATCACGATCTGCTCGGTCTCCGCGTCCAGCGCGCTCGTCACCTCGTCCAGCACCAGAATGCTGGGACGGCGGACCAACGCCCTGGCGATCTCCAGGCGTTGGCGCTGGCCGCCGGAGAAGTTGCGCCCGTCCTGCTCGACCCGGCTCTGGATGCCGCCGGGGCGGCGCATCACCACGTCGTACAGCGCCGCGTCCCGCAGCGCGTCGACCACCGCCTCGTCCGGGATCGACGGGTCCCACAGCGCCACGTTGTCGCGGATCGAGCCCTCGAAGAGGAAGACGTCCTGGTCGACGAAGGAGACGGAGGAGGCGAGCGCCCCGCGCGGGATGTCCTCCAAACGCTGTCCGTCGATGCGGATGACGCCCTCCCAGGCCGTGTAGAGGCCCGATATCAGCCGGGAGACCGTGGACTTGCCGCTGCCCGAACCACCGACGAGGGCGACCTGCTGGCCCGGGCCGACGGTCAGGTCGAAGCCGGTCAGCAGGGGCTTGTCGAGCGGGTTGTAGCCGAAGGTGATGTTCTGCAGCTCGACATGGCCGTGCAGACGGCGTGTGGAGTCACCGGCGCCCTGGCGGCCGTAGAGCGGGTCCGCCTGGAAGTTCTCCACGTCCTTGAGACGGGCCACGTCCGCCGCGAAGTCCTGGATGCGCCCGGCGACTCCGTTGAGCCGGGTGATCGGGGCGGTGAAGCGGGTGACCAGCGCCTGGAACGCGACCAGCAGACCGACCGAGATACCGCCCTCCACCGCGCGCATGCCGCCGATCCACAGGATCAGCGCGCTGTTGAGCGAGGCCAGTGTCGGGGCGACCACACCCAGCCAGGCGCTCGGCACGCCGAGCCGCTGCTGCTCCTCCAGCGTGGTGGCGTGCTGTCCGGCCCACTTGCGGAAGTAGCCGTCCTCGCCGCCGGTCGCCTTCATCGTCTCGATCAACTGCAGGCCCGTGTAGGCGGTGTTGGTGAGCCGGGCGCTGTCCGCGCGGAGTTTCGCCGTACGGGTGGCCCGCAGCCGGATGACGACCCGCATGGCGACGACGTTCAGCAGGGCGACGCCGATGCCGACGAACGTGAGCTGCGGATCGTAGGTGTAGAGCAGCAGGGCGTAGAGCACGACCACCACCGCGTCCACGCCCGCCGCCGCGAGGTCGCGGGCCAGCGTCTCGGACACGGCGTCGTTGGACTGGAGGCGCTGCACCAGGTCGGCCGGGCTGCGCTGGGAGAAGAACGTCACCGGCAGCCGCAGCAGATGGCGCAGGAAGCGGGCGCTGGAGAGCGTGGAGGAGATGATGCGGCCGCGGAGCAGGTTCGCCTGCTGCAGCCAGGTGAGCACGAGAGTGAGCAGCACGCACGTCCCCATCGACGCGAACAGCACGCCGAGCAGGGAGGTCTGCCCCCCGATCAGGAACATGTCGATATAGGTACGGCTCAGCGCGGGCACCGCCGCGCCGACCAGTACCAGGAGCAGGCTCGACAGCACGGCGGCGGGCATCGTGCCCGCGGTGCCGCGCAGCCGGGCCGGCATCGCGCCGAGCACTCCCGGTTTGCGCCCGCCCCGGGTGAAGTCGTCGCCCGGCTCCATCACCAGGACGACACCGGTGAAGCTGGAGTCGAAGTCCTCCATGGGCACGAACCGGCGGCCCTTGCCGGGGTCGTTGATGAACACCCCGCGGCGGCCGAAGCGGCGGCCCATGCCGTCGTAGACGACGTAGTGGTTGAACTCCCAGAACAGCACGGCCGGCGTCCTCACCTCGGCGAGGGCGGCCGTGTCCATCTGCATGCCCTTGGCGGTCAGGCCGTAACTGCGGGCCGCCTTGAGGAGGTTGCTCGCGCGGGAGCCGTCGCGCGAGACACCGCACGCGATGCGCAGTTCCTCCAGCGGGACGTGCTTGCCGAAGTGGCCCAGCACCATCGCCAGCGAGGCGGCACCGCACTCCACGGCCTCCATCTGGAGGACGGTGGGCGTGCGGACGGTCTTCACCCTGCCCTTGGGGACGGGCCGTTTGGGCGGCGGGGTGGCGCGGCGTCTGCTGCGGGTGTCCTGTGCGGTGCTCACGGCAGCAGCCAATCGACGGGGCGCTGGTCGGCCAGCCGGATCGAACCCGTGGCCACGGTCATGGAGGTCAGGGTGAAGGGCGGCCCGTCCTTCGAGGACCACTGGTAGCCGCTCTTGGTGCCGGAGGCCTTGTCCAGCTTCACCAGGACGGCCACCGGCCTGCCGTCCTTGGTGAACTGCTCGCCGAGCTGGCTGTCCCCGAGGAACGCGGAGATCTGCTGCGCCGACTGCGCGGAGCGGTCCACCGACTTCACGTGGCCGCGCAGCACGCCGTACTCCTGGGTGGGCACCGAGGAGACGGTCAGGTCCACGGCGGCGTGCGCGGGGATGGAGGCCGCGTTCTCGGCGGGCACGTACACGGTGGCGTAGAGGGGGTCCTTGGTGTGCGCGACCTTCTCCACGGCGGCGACGTTCGCCCCTGTCTGGATGATCTGCCCGATGGTCGCGGCCAGCGCGGTGACCCGCCCCGCGGCGACCGAGCGGACCACGGAGGCGCCCTGGGAGGTACGGACCTTCAGTACGGGGGAGTTGGCCGGCAGCTGCTCGCCCTCCTTGGCGAGGACCGCGGTGACCTGGCCCGCGACCGGGCTTTGCAGGATGTAACTGCCCTGCCCGTGGGTGAGGATCGCGGGCGCGCTCACGGTGGAGGCGACCGAACCGGTCACCGCCCACACGGACGCGGCGGCCATGACGACCACGGTCACGGAGAGCGCGAGCCAGCCCTGGGGGCGGGCGAAACGCACCGGGAGGTCGAGCTCCTCCGGTGACTGGAGCTTGGCGAGGGCCTGTTGGCGGAACTGCACGGGACTTTCCCCCACCTGAAAATGACAGTGGACCGGCTCCTGGGAGCCGGTTGCTTCAGGGCATCCGTGAGTCCCGGAGCCGGGAAGCGGCTCCGGGACTCAGGACACAAGGTGCGATCAGAGACCGGCGACCAGGTTCGTGACCGGGGCCACGGAGAGGCCGGTGACACCCTCGACGGTGCCGACGGCCGTGTCGACCAGGCCGGAAACCGGGGCGACGCCGTCCACCAGGCCGGTGACGGTGCCCAGGGCGTTCAGCTGCAGGCCGCCGGAGACGTTGTCGAGCTCCGCGTCGGAGATCTCGACGGTCTCAACCTGGGGGGTGGAGTTCATGATGGAACTTCCCTTCATATGGGTATTCACAAGGGGGAGCGGTGACCCCTCTGGGGACGGCCGCGACCGCAGGCGCCCAGCGCCCGTTTCCGAAGCCCTGTGCGGCTCCTGCGGTGCGATGGATCAAAGCACGCGGCGGCCGTGCCCTTCCAATCAACCCATGGCCTCACCAGGCAACTTGAGCCCCACGAGCACCGAACCGTGCAGGACTGCGCACGGCGCGGTGGCGACTTCTTCACACCTGGCGCGCGTTCCGTTCATACGCGCCCTTGCGGCCCGGGAAGCGAATCCGACACTCCCGCCCCAATGACGTACGGGGCCGCGCGGGCTTGTGCAGAACCACCGCGCCCGGTGACCTCGGTGAGTATGGGATGTGCAGATTCCCTGAAGCCAGGATTCGGCGCGCAGTTCGGAACGGACCGTCGCCGACCGGTCGCGGACCGTGTCAGCCCAGCAGCGCGTACACCGTGCTCGCGCGGGCCGCGAGTTCGCCCGACTCCGCGTCGGTCATCGTGATGTCGGCGAACGCCATACGCCGGCCCAGCTTGGTGACGACCGCCTCGATCAGGACATCTGAACCGGCCACCGCACGCTGGAACGACGTCGACTGCTGCACCGTCGTCATCGGCCCGTAGGCGCCGCGCGCCGCCGAGACCGCGATCACCGTGGCCGTGTCGGCGGCGGCCATCAGCGCCTGTCCCGACAGGGCCCCGCCCTCCCGCGACAGACGGTCCGACCAGGGCAGACGCAGGGTGGCGCGGTGGTCGTCCAGGGCCTCGACCGACAGGCCCAGTTCAAGGACCCAGGGGGCGAAGTTGTCGGCGAGGATCTTGTCGGCTTCGGCGGTGGTCATCGTCATATAAGGGATTGTTCCCGCTCCCCGCCCGCCGGACGCGGAGCCTGGCCGATTCGCGGTTGCGTAAAGAGATTGCCTGCAAACGGAATTGAACGCCCCACGTGACTCCTGCGTACCCACTGCCATCCAGGCGCCCCGACAAGCCGCCGACGACCGGCGGCACTGACCCCGTCCTTCAGGAGGTCGAGTAGTTTGAGTCACAAGCGAATTCCGAAGCGCAAGGCCGCGATCGCAGCGGGCGGCGTGGTGGCGCTCGGAGCAGCCGCAATTCTCCTGCCGCAGGCGAACGCCAACCAGGACGGCTCCTCGGGCCAGACCGCAGCACCCAAGACCCTCAAGGCATCGGACGCCTCGGATCTCGCCTCCCAGCTCGCCGACCTGCTCGGCGAGTCGTTCGCCGGTTCGTACTACGACACGGACCAGCAGCAGCTCGTCGTCAACGTCGTCCCGGGCGACAACAACAATGTGATCGTCCAGGCGAAGAAGGCCGGCGCGCAGATACGCGAGGTCGACAACAGCCTCGCCGAACTGGCCGCCGGCGCGCAGACGCTGAAGTCCGACGCGACGATCCCGGGCACGGCCTGGGCCGTGGACCCCCGGACGAACAAGATCCTCGTCACCGCCGACAGCACGGTCACCGGCGGCAAGTGGGACCAGCTGGAGTCGACCGTCCAGACCCTCGGCTCCGGCATGGCGACCATCAAGAAGTCGGCCGGCACCTTCAAGACGTTCCTCTCCGGCGGCGACGCCATCTTCGCCGGCGGCGCCCGCTGCTCGGCGGGGTTCAACGTCACCGCGGGCGACGGCACCCCGGCCTTCCTGACCGCCGGTCACTGCGGGGTCGCGGCGGCGGAGTGGTCCGACGCGGACGGCGGCGCGCCGATCGCCACCGTCGACCAGGCCACGTTCCCCGGTGACGGCGACTTCGCACTCGTCAAGTACGACGACCCGGCGACCGTCGCGCCGAGCGAGGTCAACGTCGGTGACCAGACCGTCGCGATCTCCCAGGCCGCGGACGCCGCGGTCGGCCTCCAGGTGTTCCGGATGGGCAGCACCACCGGTCTCAACGACGGCCAGGTCCTCGGACTCGACGCCACAGTGAACTACCCGGAGGGCACCGTCACCGGGCTCATCCAGACCAACGTCTGCGCCGAACCCGGCGACAGCGGCGGCTCGCTGTTCACCCAGGACGGCCTGGCCATCGGCCTGACCTCCGGCGGCAGCGGCGACTGCACGGTCGGCGGCGAGACCTTCTTCCAGCCGGTCACCACCGCCCTGGAGGCGGTCGGCGCGACCCTCGGCGCGGGCGACGCGGCGGGCGGCGGCGAGGCCGGCGCGGGTGACGAGGCCGGTGCCGGTGCCGGTGAAGAGGCCGGAGCGGGTGCCGGTGAAGAGGCCGGAGCGGGCGAGGAAGCGGGCGCGGGCGAGGAAGCCGGTGCCGGTGAAGAGGTCGGCGGCGAAGCGGTCGGCGGCCAGGAGGCCGGTGGCGAAGAGGTGGGCGGCGAAGAGGTCGGCGGTCAGGAGGTCGGCGGCGAGGACGCCGGCGCGGGCGCGGAGGACGGCTCCTCCGGTCAGACCGAGACCCACTGACCCACAGCCCCGCAACGCCCGACCAGCAACCCACGGACACGGTCCGGCCCTCCGGCGGGAGGGTCGGACCGTTCGTGCGTCCCGGCACCACGGCGAACGCCGGCGCTTACCCCCTCGGCCCCCTCCCATGCCCCCACAGTCGAAGCGCGCGGCGGCGTACGGGCTCCGGAAGTGCGCCCCCACGCACCCTGTTGGCCGGTTCTTCGCGCCCGGGAAAGGTGCGGGTCGCGAACAATGGGGCACGCGCTCCTCACCCCATGGAACCGGCGCACAGTGAGTCGAAGGGACGGGCAGTTGATCCGGGTTCTTCTGGTGCACGACGAGTGTCTGGTCAGATCGGTTCTGGCGGAGTGGCTGCGCCGGGAGCCGGACCTCGGGGTGTTCGACGCCCCGTGGCGCAACGCACCGAACCGGCTGCGAACCGTGGCGCCGGACGTCTGCGCGGCCGACCTGGAGTGCTCGGACACCTACGGCATACCCCCACTGCGCGACCTGGGCGCCCGCCAGTCCGACGCGCCACCGCCCCGCCTCCTGGTCCTGGCCAGCGCCAACCGGCCGGGGCTCCTGAAACGCGCGGCCGAGGCCGGAGCGCTCGGCTATGTCGACAAGGAGGGCTCACCGGAACGCCTGGTGCGCGGCATCCGGCGGGTCGCCGAAGGGAAACGTTTCGTCGACGACTCACTGGGCTTCGGCTTCCTCAGGGCCGCCGAAATGCCGCTGACCAGACGGGAGTTGAGCGTGTTAGGGCTGGCCGCCGAGGGGGCCTCCATCGCGGAGATCGCGAGGAGCCTGCATCTGTCCCACGGGACGGTGCGCAACTACATGGCGGCCATCACCCGCAAGACCGGGGCCCGCAACCGCGTCGACGCGATCCGGATCTCCCAGGGCGAGGGCTGGCTCTGACGGCACGGGCGTCCAACTGCCCACGAGATCCCGGTAGAGCGCCGAGCGCCGCATGAGCTCGCCATGCGTCCCGTACGCCGTCTCCCGCCCGTCCATGACCAGGACCCGGTCCGCGCGACGGGCCGAACTCATGCGGTGCGCCACGACCACCAGGGTGCCGCCGGGCCGCTCGGCGAAGGCCCGCTCCGCACGCTCCTCGGCCTCCGGGTCCAGATGGCAGGTCGCCTCGTCGAGCAGGACGAGCGGGGCGTACGACAGATAGGCGCGGGTCAGCGCCACGAGCTGCCGCTCGCCATCGGAGAGCGCGGTCGGATCGACCGTCGCGCGCGGTCCGCCGAGCGTCTCGAGCAACGGCAGGAGTCCCACCGCCCCGGCCGCGGCGAGCAGTTCCGCCTCGGGCACGGGGTCCGGTCGCAGGTGTCCGAGGTTCTCGGCGAGGGTGCCGGTGTGAACGTAGGCCTGCTGCGGGATGAGCACCCGGCACGCGGCCGCCTCCGCCCCGGGCACGGGGTGCCCGCACACCCGGACCGAGCCCTTCGTGGGCTCCAGCAGCCCGGCGACCAGTGCGGTGAGCGTGGACTTCCCGATGCCGCTCGGGCCCACGACGGCGAGGTGGGCGCCTGGGGCGAGGGTGAGGTGGAGGTCCTGGACGACGGGGGCGGCGGCGGGGCCGTAGGCGAAGGTGAGCGAGGTGACGGAGAGGGCGGGGGCGTCGGACGGGTCGCCGGAGGGGCGGGGGAGCCGGGCGGGCGGCGCGCCGCCGGTCCGCGGCGGCCCCTCGGACGGTTCGCGCGCGCTGCCCGCCGTCGCACCGGTCTCCCGTGTGCTGTCGCGGAGCAGTCGCCGCACCACGACCACCAGCCGCGATCCGCTCGTGCCCAGCCCGTGCACCAGGTTGCTCAGGGCGGGCAGCAGCGACTGGGTGACATAGGCGAGGGCGCCGACCAGGGCGCCCGTGGTGACGCCGTTGCGCAGCAGCCAGGGCGCGGTGGCGAGCAGCAGCACGATCGGCACCTGGCCGCCGACCGCGAGGGACACCACGCGCAGCACACCCCAGCGGGCCAGGGAACTCGCGGCCCGCAGTTCGGCGTCGACCCGCTCCCCGGTGCCCTCGGCGACCTGTTCCTCCGCACCGGCCGCCGTGATGTCCCGCAGCCCCGGGCAGACGGCACCGAGCCGCTCCGCCAACTCCTCGTCGGCGACGAGGAACGCCTCCTGACGGCGGGCCAGCGGCCGCAGCGTCGCCGCGAACAGCACCACCCCGGCGAGCAGCGGGATCCCGACCACCACGAGGAGCAGCGGGGCGAGCGAGAACAGGCCGACGAGGGCGCCGGCCGCGGTGAACACGAACGAACGCGACACCATCACCAGGCCGGCGAACGTGTCCCGCGCGATCTCGGCCTGCTGGGTGAGCCCGGACAGCGCCCCGGCGTCCCCCTCCCGGACCCCGCGCGCGACGACCCGCGCCACCAGCCGGTCCCTGAGCGGTTCGACGAGCGCGGCGACCGCGGCGTACACCCGCACCGTGCCGTACGCCCCGACGAGGACACCGAGCCCGGCCACTCCCAGCCACACGAGTCCCGTGCCCACCCGTCCCGCCAGGAACCCCTCGTCCAGGGCGCGGGCGGGCGCGTACCCGGTGAGGAAAGTCTGCCCCGTCTCCAGCACGGACCAGGCCCCGAGCCGCAGCACGACCCGCCACCGCTCCCACAGAAAACGCAGACCGGGACGCAGAACCCTCTCCGCCGGCTGCGCTCCGGCGCTCCCGCCCTTCACATCCCCTCCCCGCCCGCGAACACCGCCCGGTACCCCGGCATCCGCCACAACTCCTCGTGCGGTCCGACCGCCCGGATCCGTCCCGCATCCAGCCAGGCCACCGCGTCCGCGCGGGCCGCCGTCGACGCTCGGTGGGCGATCAGCAGCCGGGTGCCGTCCGTGCCGGCGCCCACCAGGGACTCGGTGATCCGGGCCTCCGTCACCGTGTCGAGGCTGGACAGGGCGTCGTCGAGGACGAGGAGGCGGCCGCCGTGGGCGAACGCCCGGGCCAGACCCAGGCGTTGGGACTCGCCGCCGGAGCGCGGGGCGTCGGCGCAGCGGGTCGCGTACCCGGCGGGGAGCCGGCTGACGAAGTCGTCCGCGTGGGCCGCGCGGGCCGCTTCCCGGATCCGGGCGGGGGAGGGGGCGGTGAGGCCGAGGCCGATCTCCTGCGCCAGGGTGCCGCCCAGCAGGGCGGGTCGTTCGAAGGCGTGGCCGATCGCCCGGCGCAGCTCGTCACGGGTCAGCTCCCGCAGCGGCACCCCGTCGAGCAGGACCTCCCCGGCGTCCGGGTCGGCGAGGCGGCCGGCGAGCGCCGCCAGCAGCGACTTGCCCGCGCCGGACCGGCCGACCACGGCGAGGGTCGTCCCACCGGGCACGACGAGGTCCACGCCGTCGAGCACGGCCCGTCCGCCGCGCCGGGCGGTGACACCGCGCAACTCCAACCGGCCGGGGCCGCAGGGCAGTCGGCGTTCGCCGTGCTCAGGGGCGGGCTCCGCGAGCACCTCGGTGAGCCGTCCGGCGGCGGCCCGGGCGCGGGCCAGGCCCGCGAGCTGTCCCACCAGGACACCGACGCCGGTCGCGAGCACCGCGTAGCGCGAGGCCGCGAGCACCTCGCCCACCGTCAGCCGGTGCCGGGCGAGCAGGACGCCGGCCACGGCGACGACGCCGAGCTGGAGCAGCGGTGCCACGGCGACGGACTGGCCGGCCGCCCGGCCCTGCACCCGCCACATGCGATGCCCGGCCGAGGAGAGTTCGGGCAGCGGTCGCAGGATCCGCGCCGTCTCGCGGTCCGCCGTCCCGGCCGCCGCGATCGTGCGGTGTCCGCCGACGGCCTCGGAGAGCGCCGCCGCGATCCGCCCCTGCGCCTCCTGGTAGCGCGTCACGCATTCCCGGGTGTCGCGGGCGAAGGCGCGCAGCAGCAGCGCCAGGACCGGTGCTCCGGCCAGCCATACGGCCGCGAGCCACGGATCGATCAGGGCGAGGGCGACCAGGCCGCCGACCGGTCCGGCCAGCGCGGAGAGCAGGGCGGCGCGGGAGGTCGGCGCGGTGCCGGCCTGCGCGGCGTTGCCGACGAGCCGGGCGACGAGATCGCCGGGTCCGAAGCGGGCGGTGGCGCGCGGTCCGACGGCCAGGACATGAGCGGTGAGGCGCCGGCGCAGCCAGGCGGTGGTGCGGGCGTCGACCGTGCCGCCGAGCACGGTCTCGCAGGCGTCGAGGAGAGCGATCAGCAGGACGAGTGCGGCGCAGTACAGCACCCAGCGGGTCGCCGGGTCGTGCGCGAGGAGCAGGTCCAGGGTGCGGCCCAGCGCGGCGGGCAGCAGCAGCGCGGCGCCGGTCGCCGCCGTGCTCGCCAGGCACAGGGCCAGCCAGCGGGCGGGGGCCGGACCGAACGGCCCGTGCGGCGTGCCGACGTTCTCAGCCATGTCACCCCTCGATGTGCGGGGCTCCGGGCGGCCTCTCCCTCGCGGGAGCGGCCGCCCGGATCCTAGATACGCAGGGTGCTCGTCAGAGACAGAGCGTGACGCTCGCGGCGCTCACGCAGGACAGCAGGCTCAGGGTGCTGTTGCCGCCGCCGGTGAGCTCGTCGGACTCCATCGTCTGCAGGTCGAGAAGTGCCATGTCGCTTCCTTCCATCGGTGTCGTCCACCCGTGGGGACGGGGTTGGGTTCACGGCTCCGTCAGTTCGCGGAACCGCGCTGTGGGGGCCGCCCGAGCGGCGGCAGGAACGGCAGGTGCGCGTGCGTACCGCTGTCGAGGGCCGCGCCGAGCGCGAGCAGGCACCCTGCCGTTCCGGTGCCCAGGTCCATCGACAGCCGCATCATCTGGTGTCCGGGGAAGGCCAGTTGGCCCTGGTAGTCCATCGCGAACCAGCCGAGCCCGGCGATCTGGCCGGCGAGCCGCGCGTCGCCGGTGCGGGCCAGGTGCAGGATCAGCCCGGCACGGCCCTGGAAGAGGCCGGGCTGCACATAGAAGCGGCAGGTGGCGGCCGTCAGGATGCCGTCTCGCGCGTGGACGAACTCCTCGCCGGGGCCGTCGGCATGGGCGAGGTAGTCGTCCAGGACCATCCCGATGCCCGCGCTGCCGTCGCCGAGATACGGCAGCGTGCGCCAGCCCTCGTCGACCTCCATCGCACCGCCCTCGCGGGTCGCGCAGCACTCCAGGTCACGCCGCAGCGCCACCTCGGCCGCCGCCAACAACCGCTGTTCACCGGTGTGTTCGTACTGCCGCAGCAGGAACAGCGCGGCCCCGCTCGCACCCCGCAGCAGTCCGGCCCGTCGCCGCCGGGGCGCGTCTGGGACCGGCTCCGCGAGACGTCGTACGAGGATGTCGGCGGCCTCCGCGGCCCGGTCCCGCAGCTCCGCCTCGCCGGTCGTGCGGGCCAACTCGCCCAGCACCAGGCCGAGTCCGGCCAGCCCGCCGTGCAGGTCGGAGGAGAGGTTCTGCCAGCGCTCGGCGAGGATCGAGTCGGTCAGGTCGAGCGCGCGCTGGCGGTGCCCGAGCCGGTCCAGGACGTGGGCGACGCCCGCGAGCCCGTCGTAGAGGCCCAGCGGTGTGCCCCTGGGCGGCGGCGCGGTGCGGGCCAGGAGCCAGCGTTCGCCCTCCTCGTACCGCTCGGCGCCGATCGCGTCCAGCGCGTACAGCACCCCGGCCGCGCCGTGCGCGAGGCCCAGGCCGCCGCCGTCGGAGAACTGCGCGATGTCGCCGGGGAAGAGCCGGTCCTCGCGCTCCGGGGTGGCCGAGGCGAGGATCGCCTTGACCATCGAGTCGCGGCTGAACGGCCAGTCGCCCGGCTCCACGTAGGACGGCGCGCGCACCGGCGTCTCCCGGGTGATCTCCGCGACCGCCTCGTCGAGGAACTCGCGCGGCACGTCCGGGAACTGACGGGTGATCACCTCCGCCAGATGGGCCGCCTTGCCGCGGTCGACCACGAACAGCGTGGTGACCGGCAGGAACAGCGCGAGCCGCAGGCACGCCAGCGCGTACCGGTCGACGTCGATGCCGGTGCGGTCCGGCGGAGCGAAGAACCCGGGGTGGGCGACCACTTGTCGGCCGTTCTCGCTGACGGGCGCGGCCGCCTCGAAGTCGAGCAGGGACACCGACTCCTCGTCCGGGCCGACCATGATGTTGAAGACGTGCAGGTCGTTGAAGACGATCCCGCGCGCGTGCACCGCCGCCACCGCCCGCTCCACGGCCCCGTGGATGCGCACCGCCCACGCCGTGTAGTCCGCCACGGCCTTCGGATCGGGATCCGGGGTGAGCAGCGGGTGCCGCTCCGCGAAGAACGAGTTCAGCGGGCGCCCTTCCAGGAAGTCCATGACGAGGAACCGGTGGTCACCGAGCGTGAACCAGTCCCGCACCTCCGGCACCACACCCGTCCCCGCCACCTGTTCCAGGGCGTACTTCTCCCGCTCCAGCCGCGAGATCGCGTCCGCCCCGTCCGCGGCCAGCCCCGCGTGCGGCCGCCCCTCCTTGAGGACGACCTTGCTGCCGTCCCGGGTGTCGGTGCCCGCGTACACCCCGCCGCCGTTCGAGAAGTGCAGCGCCTTCTCGATCCGGTACGGCAGGTCACCCACCGTCGTCGTGTTCCGCGCCGCCAGATGCGGCTCCAGGAACGCCGGCAGCGTCACCCACTCGGGCACCTGGAAGGACGGCGCCCGCCGGTCCGGGATCAGCTTCCCCGCGCCGTCCCGCACCGCCGGCACCAGCGAGCCCCGCTCGTCGACCACGAAGGTGCGGGCGAACGCGCCGTAGCGGACATAGAGCGGGCCGTCGTACCAGCGCAGATCGGTGAGGATGTAGGGCCCCTCGAAGCCTTCGAGGAGCTTGCCCAGCTCACGCAGGACGGTGTGCAGCTGCTCCTCGTCGGCCGGGTAGATCGTGACGAACTTGCCGCTGGTGTCGCGGCCCGCGTACTTGGTGTTGCGCAGGTGCAGCAGATGCGGTCCCGGGACGAACTTGAACGCGATGCGCCGCGGCACGCAGTAGTCCCACACGATCGCCGCGATCCGCTCGGCGTTCGCCCGGGTGGCCGAGGCGTGGATCTTCCATCCCTGGGCCGGCCCCGGCGCGGGGGCGCCGTCCGCGCCGAGCGGTGTCAGCGCCAGCCAGTCGCCGATCCGCGAGGCGTCCCAGCCGCCGGGCACCTCGCGGCGCGCCGTCTCGTACTGGGGTGCCGCCTCCGTCACTCCCGCGGACAGCCGGTCCGGCGTCTCGTAGAAATGCCGGTCGGCGAGCGCGTACACCTCGTACCGCTTGTCCATACGACCCCCTCCGTGGCCCGGCATCGAGCTTCCTGCGGGGACGGTGGGCACGGACAGTCATGCCTGTCACGAGCTCACCGTGCGAAACGCATGGGTCAAGACTTGTTCGGTGGGTTTCGAGCGTGAGCACCCCGGAGCCACCGCGGGAACTCCACGGAACGGTCACAGGGGCTGCGCGGGTGTCTCATAAGCGCTGTAATGGCGGACGTGGTCAGTGAGGGCGCCGCGGGACGCAGAACGGGAACCCCGCGTGCCGAAATCGCCCTCAAAGCGGTCACGGCCGATCCGGGCTCACCCGAGCGGCTGCGGCGCGTCCTGGAGCAGGTGCTCGTCTTCGCCAGGGCCTCCTTCGCCGCCGTGTACACGCCGAGCCCGGACGGCGAGCTGCTGTGCCTGGCGGAGTCGGTCGGAGTGCCGCGGACCCTGTACGGCGTACGCGACGGCTATCCCGCCTCCGGACGGTCCCCGGTGGCCGACGTCCACCGCACCGGCAAGGCCGCCTGGCTCGGCCCCGAGGAGCTCGCCGAGGCCGCCGAGGCGCGGCGCACCCCGGCGGGGGACTTCTGCCTCGCGGCCCTGCCCGCCCGCGGGGGCGGCGGCGGGGGCTGTCTGGTCGCGGTGAGTGAGCGCCCCGAAGGCTTCGACGCCGACGACCGCGCATGCCTGGAACTCATCGCCGACGCGGTGGCCTACTCCGCTCCGGCCCGGCCCGCCGAGGGCGAGGAACTGCCCGCCAACGCGTTCACCCTCGCCATGGACACCGGACGCGTCGAGGTCGGCGTCGACATCCTGCAACTGTTCCGCATGGGCCGCGAGGACTTCGACGGCCGGGTCGAGACCCTGCTGGCGCTGACCGTGCCCGAGGACCTGCCCTCCCTGATGTCGGTCGTCGAGGCCGACCACATGTCCATCGGCGAGCGCGAGCTGGAGTTCCGGGTCCTCCAGCCCACCGGACCACCCAAATGGCTCAGACTGCGCGGCCGCCTCCTGCCGGGCGGCGAGGGCCGCCCCGCCCGTCTGGTGGGCACCGTCGCCGACGCCTCCACGCTGCGCTCCGACGTCACCGACGTGGCCCGCGTCCAGCGCCTGGCCGCCGCCCTGGCCGCCGCCGGCACCGTCCGTGACGTCAGCCAGGCCGTGGTCGCCGCCCTGCGCAAGCCCCTCCAGGCCGACCGCATCGCGCTCGCCGAGCTGGAGGGCGACCGGCTCATCGTCACCGTCCTGGACCCGCCCGAGGCGGAGTCCTGGCCCGAGCTGTGGCGCCTGGAGTGGCGCACCGAGTGGCCCGACGCGCCGGTACGCGCCATGCCCACCCTCGCCGCGGCCCTGAGCGAGGGCCGCGCCCACATCTGGCCCGCCGGCACCGCCCTGGAACCCGCCCTCGCCGAGGTCGGCCCCGGCGGCCTCGCCGTGCTCCCGCTGCCTGGCGGGGGCCGCATGGTCGGGGCCTGTCTGATCGGCTGGGACACCCCGCACGACTTCGGCCCCGACGAACGCGCCCTGCTCACCGCCTCCGCCGGTCTCGCGGGCCAGGCGCTGATGCGCGCCCACGCCTTCGACGCCGAACACGAACTCGTCGGCATGCTCCAGCGCCAGCTGCTGCCGCGCCGCCTGCCCAAGCTGCCCGGCGCGGTCGCCGTCGCCCGCTATCTGCCCAGCACCACGGGGCTGGAGCTGGGCGGCGACTGGTACGACGTGATCCCGCTGCCCGACAACCACGTGGCCCTCGTCATCGGCGACGTCCAGGGCCACAGCGCGGCCGCCGCCACCCTGATGGGCCAGATGCGCACCGCCCTGCGCGCCTACGCCGTCGAGGGGCACCCCCCGGACGTCGTCGTCTCCCATGCCAACCGGCTCCTCATGGACATGGAGACCGACCTCTTCGCCACCTGCTGCTATGTCGACGTCGATCTGGAGGAGGGCTCCGCCTGGTACGTGCGCGCCGGACACCTGCCGCCGGTGCTGCGTCACCCGGATGGCGGTACCGAGATCGTCGAGGCCGAAGGGGGCCCTCCCCTGGGTGTGGTCATGCAGGCGGACTTCCCGATGACCCCGCTCAGACTCCAGCCCGGCACCCTGATCGCCCTGACCACCGACGGCCTCGTGGAGTCCGTCGACTCCGACATCGACGAGGGCATGGACCGCTTCGCCCAGGGGCTGTCCGCCTCCGACCCCGCCCACCTGGGCCTCGTCGCCGACGCCCTGCTCGGCAACGCCCGCCGCAGCGACGACGTCGCCCTGCTCCTCATGCGCTACGACGGCATGGCCACCCGTCCGCAGCGCGAGAGCTGGACGGTCTGGCGCGTCCCCCAGGCCGTCGGACACGCCCGGCGCTTCACCCGGCGCACCATGCGCGCCTGGGGCGTGCCCGACGACGCCCTGGACACCGTGCTGCTCGTCGTGTCCGAGCTCGTCACCAACGCCCTCGTGCACACCGACGGCCGGGTCCGTCTCGAACTCACCCTCGTCAACGACCGGCTGCGCGTCGCCGTCGCCGACTCCTCGCCGCGCACCCCCGCGAGGGCGACGCGTATCGGCTGGGAGGCCACCGGCGGGCGCGGCATCCTCCTCGTCGAGGCCATGTCGGACGTCTGGGGGACGCTGCCGGTCAGCGGGGGCAAGCAGGTGTGGAGCGAGATCTCACTGGAGCGGTGAGTGCCGGCCGGCGCCGACGGACACCCGGCGCCCGACAACGCCGAGCACCCGTGCAGCAGAAGGAAGATGAACCCCGCGGTGGCCGCGCGCATGCCCGGCCGCGGACGGCCACATCGTCAGGGGTGAGGGCTGACGCCTGGGGCTGACCACTCGTACGAGTGCACCGGGAACTGATCGAACACATGGCGAGTTGATCGAATACACCCGTGTCACCACGGGCTTTCCGCACACGCAAGCCATAGGCGAACGGTCCGTTACCGGCGAACCAGACTAAGGTGAACCAATATGAAGGCTCTTGTCCTGTCTGGTGGCGCCGGTACGCGATTGCGGCCGATCACCCACACATCGGCCAAGCAACTCGTTCCCGTGGCCAACAAACCCGTCCTCTTCTACGGCCTGGAGTCGATCGCGGACGCCGGGATCACCGAAGTCGGGGTGATCGTCGGCGACACCGCCGAGGAGATCGAGGAAGCCGTCGGAGACGGCTCGAAGTTCGGCCTGGAGATCACCTACATCCCCCAGGACCGCCCGCTCGGGCTGGCCCACGCGGTGCTGATCGCACGGGACTTCCTCGGTGACGACGATTTCGTGATGTACCTCGGCGACAACTTCATCGTCGGCGGCATCTCCGAACTGGTCGACGAGTTCCGCGTCAACCGGCCCGCCGCCCAGATCCTCCTCACCCATGTGCCCGACCCGCGCTCCTTCGGCGTCGCCGAACTCGACTCCGCGGGTCAGGTGATCGGCCTGGAGGAGAAGCCCGAAAGCCCCAAGAGCGACCTCGCCCTGGTCGGCGTCTACCTCTTCACGCCCGCGATCCACGAGGCGGTCCGCGCCATCGAACCCTCCTGGCGCGGCGAGTTGGAGATCACCCACGCCATCCAGCACCTCATCGACCTCCACGCCGACGTCCACTCCACGGTCATCAAGGGCTACTGGAAGGACACCGGCAACGTCGTCGACATGCTGGAGGTGAACCGGACGGTCCTGGAGACCATCGAGCACCGCGTCGACGGCGAGGTCGACGAACGCTCCGAGCTCGTCGGCAGGGTGGTCGTCGAGGAGGGCGCGCGGGTCACCGGCTCCCGTGTCGTCGGACCCGTGATCATCGGCGCCGGGACGGTCGTCATCGACTCCTACGTGGGCCCCTTCACCTCGGTCTCCGAGAACTGCCGGATCCAGGACAGTGAGTTGGAGTTCTCGATCGTGTTGCGGGACTCCTCGATCCAGGGCGTCGGGCGTATAGAGTCCTCCCTCATCGGCCGTCATGTCGAGGTGACCCCGACGGTCGGTATGCCCACTGTCCACCGCCTCGTGCTCGGAGACCACAGCAAGGTGCAGATCCATTCATGAATCTCCTCGTCACCGGCGCCGCCGGCTTCATCGGCTCCCAGTACGTGCGCAGACTCCTCGCCTCGGAGACCCCCGACGCGCCGCGGATCACCGTGCTGGACAAGCTGACCTACGCGGGCACCCTGGACAACCTCGAACTCGACCATCCGCGGCTGGAGTTCGTCCAGGGCGACATCCGTGACGCCGAGCTGGTCGACAAGCTCATGGCCGACGCGGACCAGGTCGTGCACTTCGCGGCGGAGTCCCATGTGGACCGCTCGATCGCCGGGGCGACCGACTTCGTGATGACCAACGTGGTCGGCACCCAGACCCTGCTGGACGCGGCCCTGCGGCACGGCACCGGCCCGTTCGTGCACGTCTCCACCGACGAGGTCTACGGCTCCATCGAGCACGGCTCCTGGCCCGAGACCCACCCGCTGCAGCCCAACTCGCCGTACTCGGCCTCCAAGGCCTCCTCCGACCTGCTCGCCCTGGCCTACCACCGCACCCACGGCATGGACGTCCGGGTCACCCGCTGCTCCAACAACTACGGGCACCACCAGTTCCCCGAGAAGGTCATCCCGCTCTTCATCACCAACCTTCTCGACGGCCTGAAGGTCCCGCTCTACGGCGACGGCCGCAACGTCCGCGACTGGCTGCACGTCGACGACCACTGTCAGGGCGTCGACCTGGTGCGCACCGGGGGCCGGGCGGGCGAGGTCTACAACATCGGCGGCGGCACCGAACTCAGCAACAAGGAACTGACCGGACTGCTCCTCGAAGCGAGCGGCGCCGACTGGGACATGGTCGAGTACGTCGAGGACCGCAAGGGCCACGACCTGCGTTACTCCGTCGACTGGACGAAGATCCACACCGAGCTCGGCTACCAGCCGCGCCACGACTTCGCCACCGGCCTCGCCGAGACCGTCGCCTGGTACCGGGAGAACCGTTCCTGGTGGGAGCCGCTGAAGCGGCGCGTCGCCCAGGAGCACGTATGAAGTGGCTGGTCACCGGGGCCGGCGGAATGCTCGGCCAGGACACGGTCGCCGAACTGACGCGCCGCGGCGAGCAGGTGACGGCCCTGGACCACGCCGGGCTCGACATCACCGACCCCGACGCCGTCGACGCCGTCCTCGCCGGGCAGCGCCCCGACCTCGTGGTCAACTGCGCCGCCTACACCGCCGTCGACGACGCCGAGACCGACGAGAAGCAGGCGCTGCTGATCAACGGCGACGGGCCGCGGAACCTCGCCCGCGCCTGCGCCGCCCGGGGAGCGCGCCTGGTCCACGTCTCCACCGACTACGTCTTCGCCGGCGACGCCCGCAGCGCCCCGTACCCCGAGGACCACCCGACCGCTCCGCGCACCGCCTACGGCCGCACCAAACTGGCCGGGGAACAGGCCGTGCTGGAGGAGCTTCCCGAGTCCGGCGCCGTGCTGCGCACCGCCTGGCTCTACGGCGCCCACGGCCGCAACTTCGTCAGCACCATGATCGCGCTGGAGGCCTCCCGCGACACCGTCGACGTCGTCGACGACCAGCGCGGGCAGCCCACGTGGAGCGCGGACGTGGCGACCCGCATCGCCGACCTCGGCCCCCGCATCGGCCAGGGCGCGAGCGGTGTCTTCCACGCCACCAGCTCCGGCGAGACCACCTGGTACGGACTGGCCCAAGAGGTGTTCCGGCACCTCGGTGCCGACCCCGGCCGGGTGCGGCCGGTGGGCAGTGCCGCCTACCCGAGGCCCGCACCCCGCCCCGCGTACAGCGCGCTGGGTCATGCGCGCTGGGAGCAGGTCGGCCTCACCCCCATCCGAGACTGGCGGGAGGCGCTGGCAGCGGCCTTTCCGTCCCTGGCGTGACCATCACAGAGGGAGATTCCGGAGCATGTCGATCAAGTCGGCCGTGAAGAAGGCCGTCAAACCCGTCGTCGGTGAGCGTGGCTGGGAGACGCTGCGCAAGGTCAAGCAGCGGACGGTCGGCCCCCAGCCGAAGCCCAAGCCGAAGGCCCTCACGGGTGTCGCCGCGATCTCCGACGACCTGTGCAAGCTGGCCGCGCACTACAAGACCGACAAGTGGGGCGCCCACAAGTACGCGAAGCACTACCAGCGCTACCTCCAGCACCTGAAGAACAAGGAGTTCAACCTCCTGGAGATCGGCATCGGCGGCTACGCCCGGGCCGGTCAGGGCGGTGCGTCGCTGCGGATGTGGAAGGCCTTCTTCCCCAACGCGCAGATCCACGGCGTGGACATCCAGGACAAGTCGTTCGTCGACGAGGACCGGATCACGACCTACATCGGCGACCAGTCCGACCCCGACTCGCTGCTGTCCATCGCCGGGAAGATCGGCAAGCTCGACGTCATCATCGATGACGGCAGCCACCGCAGCCCGCATGTCATCACCACGTTCAAGACCCTGTTCCCGCTGCTCGCCGAGGGCGGCATCTACGTGGTCGAGGACACCCAGAGCTCCTACTGGCCCGAGTGGATGGGCAGCGAGGACCTCGACTCCCCGGACACCAGCATGGGCCTGCTCAAGCGGCTGACGGACGGGCTGAACTACGAGGAGTTCGTGGACGAGGACTACAAGCCCACCTACACCGACCGCAACATCGTGGGCGTGCACTTCTTCCACAACCTCGTGATCATCGAGAAGGGCGTGAACGCGGAGGGCAGCAACAAGCGCCAGGCCCTCAAGGCCCGCTACGGCACCCCCGCCGCTCCCAAGGCGACGAAGACGTCGTAGGACGCGGGGCCGTGCCCCTTGCGTGACAGCAGTGGACCCCGTCCTTCGGATCGAAGGACGGGGTCCACTGCTGTCACGCCTCGGCGAAGCGCCGTCAGTCAGTCGCCGGGCCGCCCGGCGCGCAGCCGCTCGTAGTAGGCGGAGCACTCCTCGTACGACGGAAGCAGTCCGGACCGCTCCGCCTCGGCCAGCGACGGCGCCTGGTCGTCCTTGTCCGACAGCACCGGCGTGATCCCCTCGGGCCAGGCGATGGCCAGCTGCGGATCCAGCGGGTGCACCCCGTGCTCACGCCCCGGCGCATATCCCGTCGAGCACAGGTACACCACGGTGGCGTCGTCGGTCAGTGCCATGAACGCGTGCCCGAGCCCCTCCGCGAGGAACACGGCGTGCCGCGTGTCGTCGTCGAGCCGCACCGCCTCCCAGCTGCCGAAGGCGGGCGAGCCGACGCGGATGTCCACCACCACGTCCAGGACGGCGCCGCGTACGCAGGTGACGTACTTGGCCTGACCGGGCGGCACGTCCGCGAAGTGAACTCCGCGCAGCACACCCCGCTTGGAGACCGAGCAGTTCGCCTGCGCCAGCGACAGGTCGTACCCGGTGGCCTCGCGGAACTCCTCGCCGCGGTACCACTCGTGGAAACTGCCCCGCTCGTCCGGGAAGACCTTGGGCTCCAGTACCCAGGCGCCCTCTATGCCCAGCGGTCGCACGCCGCTACCTCCTGCCGTTCTTGATCCGGGATGTCGCACCGCGCAGCACCCTGCCGAGCTTGCGGCGGACCCGGCGGGCCAGCCGCTCCAGGCCACCGGGGTTGGGCGCGCGCACCGCGCGGACCGTCTCGCCGGTGACGCGCAGGGCGAACGGCAGGACGAGGAAACGCGGTTCGGCCGCCTCCGGGACGGGACTCAGCGCGACCCGCCAGGTGGAGGCCCTGAGTTCGGCGAGGGGCAGCTCGGCCTCCAGCACCGATCCCGAACCGTCCGCGGCGGGGGAGAGGGTGCCGGGCACGTCCACGATGCTCCCGGAGCCGAGCCGCAGCACGACCTTGCGCTCACCGGACACGTGCAGCGGCAGCGGTACCTGGATGTGGTCGTCGGAAACGGTGACGGTTCCGGGCGTGGCCTGGTCCAGGCCGAGCCGTTCGGGCGCGCGGTCCACGGCGAGGGCGAGGTTGCCGTGCGGGTTGGTCCAGTACGGCAGGACCGTGCGGCCGCCCGCGAGGGCCGCCTGCGGTGCGGGCCGGTCGTGCGCCGGGGCGGGGCCCAGCCGGCACTCCTTGGTCCAGCCGCCGAGGCGGACGCGGACGAAGGCGTCCCACAGGCCGCCGGCCGGGGGCGCGCCGCCCGCCGCGGTGGCCGGGTCGACCGTGGCCGTCACCCTCAGCACCAGCCGCACCTGGTCGCCGTCGCCTTCCGGCACCGTCTCCCGGGTGACCTGCACCGACTGGAAGTGCTGCGCGGCGCTGGCGCGCTCGCGCAGCAGCAGGTCGCCGCTCGCCGTGCCGAAACGCGCGACGGAGTCGGCGGACACCCACGCGATGGCCTCGGTGGCGTCCAGCGGCGGACCGCCCGTGGCGGGGACGCCCTGGGCGGGGAAGAGCATCGGCTCGCCGCCCGAGGTGAACTCGGTGCGCAGGGCGACCCGCAGCGTGCCGTCCTGCCACTCGACGCCCTCCGGGACGGCCCGCAGGGCGATGCCGGCCTCCCACTCGGCGAAGGCGACGACATCGGCGTAGCGGTCCGCGGCGATCAGTTCGGCCACGACCCGCTGGGTCGGCGGGAGCCCCGCCGCGACGCCGGGACCGAAGCGCTCGGTGACCGTGGCGTGGATCTCCGTGAACAGAGCGCGGCGGTAGTCCTCGGGCACCGCCAGCAGGCGCTTGCCGCGCATCCGCTCGACCATCTCGTTGCGCAGCCAGCGGCGGAAGAGACGGTCCCGCAGGTCTCCCGGCTTGGTGTACGTCTCGACGACGTCGAGGGCCTCGCGCAGGTTCTTGAAGTACCCCGCCGGTTCGAACTGCTGGAAACCGGCGTTGGAGGCGTCGTCGCGGCGCACGTGGTAGTAGCACACGTAGTCACTGAGCACGGAGACGTTGTCAGCGCGCAGATACGCCTCGGCGATGAACACGTGGTCCTCGAGGCGCCGCCGGCCCTCGGGGAAGCGCAGTCCGATGTCGTCGAGGAAGGCCCGGCGGAACATCTTGTGCGGGGTGAGGCTGTCGATGAGCGGAGCGTTCTCGACGGACGCGCGCGGGTGGTTGCGGCGGAACAGCTCGACGGGGACGGGACGTCCCTTGCCGGCCATCTTCCCCACGATCACATCGGCGCCGTTGGCCACGCCGTAGTCGTACATCCGCTCGAGGGCCTCGTCGCCGAGGTAGTCGTCGTTGTCGACGAACATGACGTACTCGCCCCGGGACGCCTCGATCCCCACATTGCGTGGCTTGCCCGACCACCCGGAGTTCTCCTGGTGGATGACATGTACGCGGGCATCCTCGGCAGCGAGCTCATCGAGCCGGGCTGGTGTTCCGTCGGTGGAACCGTCGTCGACGAAGACCACTTCGAACTCGTCGGGAGGCAGCGACTGCCTCTTCAGAGATGCGATGCAGTCCTCGATGTACACCCCGGGGTTGTACACGGGGACGACGACGCTGACCTTGACCGGCATGAGGCTCGGTCCCCCTTGGGTCGCTTGTCGTTTCTGTCATGGTGCGGTGCTTGTGGCCAGATGCTAACCCGACGACACCACGGTTCTCGCTTCGGCCACCGCCCAGATCGCATACCGATCAGGTGAACGTTGACGATCTCCCACCGATAGTCTGACCGCGTGCGTCTGCTCCTCATGTCCGACACGCATCTCCCGAAGCGGGCGAAGGTGCTGCCGGCCCCCCTGCTGGCCGAACTCCCGCGCGCCGACGTCGTGTTGCACGCCGGCGACTGGGTCGACACCGCGACCCTCGATCTGCTGGAGCGCCTCAGCGGGCGCCTGGTCGGGGTGTACGGCAACAACGACGGACCGCAGTTGCGCGCCCGGCTGCCGGAGGTCGCGTACGCCGAACTCGGCGGTCTGCGCTGGGGGGTGGTCCACGAGACCGGTCCCGCCCAGGGCCGCGAGGCACGCTGTGCCGCGCGCTTCCCCGACCTCGACGTGCTCGTCTTCGGGCACAGCCACATCCCCTGGGACACCACCGCTCCCACCGGCCTGCGCCTGCTCAACCCGGGCTCCCCGACGGACCGCCGCCGTCAGCCGCACTGCACGTACATGACGGCGACCGTCGACGACGGCCGGCTCATGGACGTACGACTGCACGAACTGCCGCCGCGGACGGCCTGAGAAGGCAGCGGCCACCCGCCGGCGCCGGTCCCGACTCCCTAATTCGTTGGACGCCGGAGGCGCCGCCCGGCTGAGATGGACGGCGTGCCGATCGACACCACGCTCGTACGCCGTCTGCTCACCACCCAGTTCCCGCAATGGGCCGACCTCCCCCTCGCCCCGGTTCAGCAGTCCGGCATGGACAACGCGACCTTCCGGCTCGGCGACGACCTGTCGGTACGGCTGCCCCGATACGCACACTGGGCGGGCCAGGTGCACCGCGAGCACCGCTGGCTGCCGCGGCTGGCCCCGCGGCTGCCGCTGGCCGTGTCCCAACCGCTCGCGATGGGCGCGCCCGGTGAGGACTACCCGTACCCGTGGTCGGTGTACCGCTGGCTGGACGGCGAGACCGTGACCACCGAGGGACTGACCGACCCGGTCCGGGCCGCCCTCGACCTCGCCGGGTTCATCAACGCTCTCCAGGACATCGACCCGACGGGCGGACCCGGCCCCGAGCGGAGCAACGCCTTCCGCGGAGTGCCCCTGGGCGATCCGCGTGACTCGATCGCCGCCGAGGCACGGGTGCGGCCCAAGCTCGAGGCCCTGCGCGGCACGGGGCTCGTCGACGTGGACGCGGTGACGCGGGTGTGGGAGGCGGCTCTCGCGGCGCCTACCTGGGAGAAGGAGCCGGTGTGGATCCACGGCGACCTCGCGACCGGCAATCTGCTGAGCCGGGGCGGCAGGCTCAGTGCGGTGATCGACTTCGGGACACTGGCCGTCGCCGACCCGGCGGTCGACCTGCTGCCCGCCTACAACTTCCTGCCCCCGCGGGCCCGGGACGCCTTCCGTGAGGCGGTCGGCGCCGATGACGCCACGTGGGCCCGCGCGCGCGGCTGGGCCGTCGCGGGCTCGCTCCCGGTGCCCGACGACCCGTACTTCCAGCAGGACCCGGCCCGCGTCACCAGGGCCCTCGGCCACCTGGAGCAGGTGATCGCGGACCACCGCCGGGACCGGGCCTAGCGGCGCCGCCACCGCCGTAGCACCACCACCAGCGCGACCACCACGGCGGCGGCGGCCGCCGCGCGCTTGGCGACCGGCACCCCGGCCGTGCGGAACAGGTCCAGTGGCTCGTCCACCACCGGCGGTGTCTCCTGCGGCTCGTCGCCCAGTCGCTCGGCCAGGTTCTGTGCGAACCGGCCGATGATCCGGTCGCCCACCTCCGCCATCACCCCGCGTCCGAACTGCGCCGGACGCCCGGTGACCGTCAGATCGGTGCGCACCGACACGGCCGTACCGCCGTCCTGTTCCGTGAGCGTGCCGGTGACGGTCGCGCGGGCGGTGCCCTGGCCGCGGGTCTCGCGGCCGCTCGCGACGAGGACGATGCGACGGGCGTCCTCGTCCTGTTCCTCGAAGACGGCGGTCCCCTGGTACGTCACCGTGATCGGGCCGACCTTGACCTTCACCGAGCCGTTCACCGTCTTGCCGTCGTAGTCCTGCACGGTCGCCCCCGGCATGCACGGCGCGACGCGCTCGATGTCCAGGAGCGCCCGCCAGGCCTCCTCGACCGGGACGGGCACGGTGAATTCGTGGTGCAGTTCCATGACTTCCTCCGTCAATGGGGCGTCAATGGGGATGGATGGCTCCCGCGGTCGCGGTCAGCGGGGCTCCCGTGCCGCCCCACCTCAGTGCGACGATCTCGGCGGCGACGGACACGGCCACCTCCTCCGGTGTGCGGGCGCCGAGGTCGAGCCCGACCGGGGAGCGGAGGCGGGCCAGTTCACGGTCCGTGAGCCCGGCCTCGACCAGCCGCTTCATCCGGTCGTCGTGCGTACGGCGGCTGCCCATCGCCCCGATGTAGGCGGCGGGCCGGCGCAGCGCCTCCTCCAGGAGCGGGACGTCGAACTTGGGGTCGTGGGTGAGGACGCAGATCACCGTGCGCGCGTCGGTGTCCGTGTCCCGGAGATAGCGGTGCGGCCAGTCCACGACCACTTCCACGCCCTGCGGGAAGCGTTTGGGGGTGGCGAAGACCGGGCGGGCGTCGCACACGGTGACCCGGTAGCCGAGGAAGTCACCGATACGGGCGACCGAGGCGGCGTAGTCGATCGCGCCGAAGACCAGCATGCGCGGGGGCGGCGCGAAGGAGTGCAGGAAGACGGTGACCGCGTCCTCGCGGCGCTCGCCGCGCGGGCCGTAATGACGCAACCCCGTTGCTCCCAGGGCGAGTTCGCCGCGCGCGTCGGCGGTGACCGCCACGTCCAGACCGTCGGTGCCGAGGCTCCCCGCGACCCGGTCCGGCCACACCGCGAGGCTCGCCCCGCGCGGCGCCGGTCCGTCGGTCACCGTCGCCACGGTCACCGGGCGGCCCGCCGCCACCGACTCGGCGACCTCGCCGAAGACCGGGTCGGTGGCCGGGGAGACGGGACGCACCAGCAGGGTGATCTCCCCGCCGCAGGTCAGCCCCACCGCGAACGCGTCCTCGTCGCTGTACCCGAAGGTCTGCAACCGCGCCTCGCCGCTCTCCACCACCTCCTGCGCGAGCTCGAACACCGCTCCTTCCACACAGCCGCCGGACACACTGCCGACGACCTCGTCCCCGGGCCCCACGGCCATCGCCGCACCGGGGTCGCGCGGCGCGCTGCGGCTCACGGCGACCACGGTCGCCAGGCCGAACGGCACTCCCGCCGCGTACCAGGCGCTCAGCGCCGGGAGAATCTCACGCACGATCCGCTCCTCTCACCACCGCCGCCAGGCTCTCCAGCGCGGCCAGGCTGTGCCCGTCGACGAACGCGTCCACGCTCGGCAGCGCCGCCGCCATACCGGCCGCCAGGGGCGCGTACCCGGGGCGTGCCCTGCGCGGATTGGCCCAGATCACCCGGTGGGCCAGCCGCCGCAAGCGTCGCATCTGTGCCGCCAGCACCTCCGGATCGCCACGCTCCCAGCCGTCCGACAGCACCACCACGACCGCCCCGCGTGCCATCCCGCGCTGCCCCCAGCGGTTCAGGAACTCGCGCAGCAGCACCCCCAGCCGGGTACCCCCGCGCCAGTCGCGCACAGCCGCCGCGACCGCCCTCATCGCTAGGTCTGGGTCGCGGTGGGAGAGTTCGCGGGTCACCCGGGTCAGCCGGGTGCCGATCGTGAACACCTCGGTGCGCGGACCCCGGACGGCCGCGTGCGCGAACCGCAGCAGCGCGTCGGCGTACGGCGCCATGGAGCCGCTGACGTCCACCAGCAGCACGACCCGCCGCGGCCGCTCGGTCCGCGCGTGCCGCCGCAGCCGCCCGGGCTCTCCGCCGCGGCGCAGCAGCTCCCGCACCGTCCGGTGCGGATCGACCTCCCCGCGCCTCGCGGGCCGCCGCCGCGCACTGCGCCGGGACGCGCCGTGCAGGGTGAACGCGGCCAGCAGGCGGCGCAGTTGCGCGCGATCGGCGGCGGCCAGCTCGGCGATGTCGCGGTGGCGCAGGACCTCGGTGGGGCTGGCGAGGGAGGCGGTGGGCGGTCCTTCGTCGTCGCCGGCCGATGTCGTACGGCGCTCGGCGGCGTCCCGTACGACCAGCCGCAGCCGGGACGGTGGAGGTACGGGCGTCGCACGTCCCGTCCGTGCCCCGGTACCGAAGTACGCGGCGAACGCGCGCTCGTAGCGCTCCAGGTCGTCCCGGTCCCCGCACAGCGTCAGCCGTCCCGCCCAGTACACGTCGGCCCGCGGCGCGGGACCCAACTCGTCAACGGCCCGCAGAAAGGCGTGCAGCCGGTCGGCGCCGGCGTCGACGCCTGCCGAACGCAGGGCCCGTGCGAAACCGACCAGTACGGCGTCGCCCCCAAGGGGCGCGGGGCTGTGTCCATGTGCGGCTTCGCCGCGGGGCGCGACCAGCCACGACGATGCCGCAGACGACCGACGACCCCTCACTGCTCTTCCACCGAAGCACCGAGTACCGCCGCGAAATCCAACCCCCGCGCCCGCTCCACGTCCTCCCGGTATTTCAGCACCGACCCCAGCGTTGTCACCGCCAGCTCCGCGTCCACCTCGCTCGCGCCCAGGGCGTCCAGGGCCTCGGCCCAGTCGATGGTCTCGGCCACGCCGGGCGGCTTGAGCAGGTCCTGCGCGCGCAGGACCTGCGCCAGCGCGGTCACCTGCTCCGCCAGCCGCGCCGACACCCCGGGCAACCGCCTCCGCACGATGGCGAGTTCGCGGGCGAACCCGGGATGGTCGAACCAGTGGTAGAGGCAGCGCCGCTTCAGGGCGTCGTGCACCTCACGGGTGCGGTTGGAGGTCAGCACGACCACGGGCGGCGACTGGGCCCGCAGGGTGCCCAGCTCCGGAACGGTCACCGAGTACTCCGAGAGCAGCTCCAGCAGAAACGCCTCGAACTCGTCGTCGGCACGGTCGATCTCGTCGACCAGCAGGACCGACGGCTGTGTCTCCAGGGCGCGCAGCAGCGGCCGGGCGATCAGGAAGCGCCGGTCGTACAGCTCGCTCTCCAGCCGGCCGGCGTCACTGACCCCGGCGGCCTCGGCGGCGCGCAGGTGCAGCAGCTGGCGTGGGAAGTCCCAGTCGTACAGGGCCTGCGAGGCCTCGATGCCCTCGTGGCACTGGAGCCGGATCAGCGGGGCGTCGAGCGCCTCGGCGAGGGCGGAGGCGAGCGCGGTCTTGCCGACGCCCGCGTCGCCCTCGCAGAAGATCGGCCGGGCCAGCCGGAGGGCCAGGAAGCAGGCGACGGCCAGCCCGTGGTCGACGAGGTATCCCGTCTCCTCCAGGCGGGCCCGCACCTGTTCCGGGCCGTCGAACCCGGTGATCGCCCCTCACCCCATTCCGGCGGCGGTGAGCACCGCCCGCTTGGTGAGGACCCGCGCCAGATGCGCCCGGTACTCGGGCGAGGCCGAGATGTCCTGCGACGGCTGGGTCCCGATCGCCGCCGACTCCGCGGCCCGTGCCACCGCCTGTGGGTCCCCGGCGCCGCTCAGGGCCTCCTCGGTCGCCGTGGCGCGCAGCGGGGTCGTGCCCATGTTGGTCAGTCCGACCCGGGCCTCGGCGATGTGCCCGTCGTCGCGCCGCACCAGGGCGGCCACGCCGACCATCGCCCAGGACTGGGCGACCCGATGGAACTTCTCGTAGTGGAAGCCCCAGCCGTCGGACTTCGGTATCCGCACCTCCACGAGCAACTCGTCGGGTTCCAGGGTGGATTGGAGGTAGTCGACGAAGAACTGCCGGGCGGGGACGGTCCGTCGTCCGCGCGGGCCCTGCGCCACCAGCTCGGCGTCGAGCGTCAGGACCACCGCGGGCAGGTCACCGGCCGGGTCGGCGTGTGCCAGGGAGCCGCCGAGAGTGCCCCGGTGGCGTACGGCGGGATCCGCGACGGTCGCCGTGGCGGCGGCGAGCAGGCCCGCGTGACGGCGTACCAGCGGGTCGCGGATCACGTCGTGGTGGGTGGTCATGGCGCCGATCACGAGGGTGTCGCCGTCCTCGCGGACCCCGCGCAGTGCGGGGATGCGGCCGACGTCCACGACCAGTTCGGGGAAGGCGAGGCGGAGCCTGAGCAGCGGCAGCAGGCTCTGGCCGCCGGCCAGTACCTTTGCGTCCTCGCCGCCCCCGGCGAGTGTGCGGACCGCCTCGTCGATGTCGGCGGGACGGGCGTAGTCGAATGCCGGGGGGATCATGCCGAGGCCTCCTCGATGGCGCGCCACACCCGTTCGGGGGTGCAGGGCATCCGTACCTCCGTCACGCCCAGCGGGCGCAGCGCGTCCACGACGGCGTTGACGACGGCGGGCGTGGACGCGATCGTCCCCGCCTCGCCGACTCCCTTGACGCCCAGGGGGTTGGTGGTCGACGGCGTCTCGGTGCGGTCCGTCACGAACTCGGGCAGGTCCGGCGCGGACGGGACGAGGTAGTCGGCCATCGTGCCGGAGACGAGGTTGCCCTGGTCGTCGTAGACCGCCTCCTCGTACAGCGCCTGCGCGATGCCCTGGGCGAGGCCGCCGTGCACCTGGCCCTCGACGATCATCGGGTTGACGACCTTGCCGACGTCGTCGACGCAGACGTAGGACCGGATGTGGGTCCGTCCCGTCTCGGTGTCGACCTCGACCGCGCACAGGTGGGTGCCGTGCGGGTAGGAGAAGTCGTCCGGGTCGGTGACGTGTCCGGCGTTGATGGTGGGTTCCATGCCGTCGGGCAGGTTGTGCGAGGAGAACGTCTCGAAGGCGAGTTCCTGGAGGGTCTTGCGGGCGTCGGGTGAGCCCTTGACCGAGAAGACGCCGCCGGTGAACTCCAGGTCCTGCTCGCTCGCTTCGAGCAGATGGGCGGCCACTTTGCGGGCCTTGTCCACCACCTTCCGCGCCGCCTGGTGGACGGCCGTGCCGCCCACCACGAGGGAGCGTGAGCCGTAGGTGTCCATGCCCTGCGGGGCCGCCCTGGTGTCGCCGTGCACGACCTGGACGTCCTCGAACGGCACGCCCAGGACGTCGGCGGCGATCTGACTCCAGCACGTCACATGGCCCTGGCCGTGCGGACTGGTCCCGGTGACCACCTCGACCTTGCCGGTGGGCAGCACCCTGATGCTCGCCGCCTCCCAGCCGCCGGCCGCGTACCGCAGGTCCCGCAGCACCCGGCTCGGCGCGAGCCCGCACATCTCGGTGTAGGTCGACACCCCGATGCCGAGGCGTACGGAGTCTCCCCGGCGGTTGCGGTCCGCCTGTTCGGCGCGCAGCTTGTCGTAGTCGAACAGGGCGAGCGCCTTCTCGGTCGCGGCCTCGTAGTTGCCGCTGTCGTAGGTCAGACCCGCGATCGTCGTGTACGGGAACTCCTCGTGCCCGATCCAGTTCCGGCGCCGCAACTCCACCGGATCCAGGTCGAGTTCGACCGCCAGCTCGTCCATGACGCGTTCGATGGCGTACGTCGCCTCCGGGCGCCCGGCGCCACGGTAGGCATCGGTCGGGGTCTTGGTGGTGAAGACGCCGGTGACGTTGAGCTCGTAGGAGCCCATCTTGTAGATCCCCGGGTACATGAACGCGCCCAGGATCGGGATGCCCGGCGTGACCAGCATCAGGTAGGCGCCCATGTCGACCAGCAGGTCGGCCTTGAGGCCCAGCAGTTCGCCGTCGCGGTTCGCGGCGATCTCGACGTCCTGGATCATGCCGCGGCCGTGGTGGGTCGCGAGGTAGCCCTCGGAGCGGGACTCGGTCCACTTGACCGGGCGTCCGAGGCGGCGGGCGACGGTGAGGGCGATGGCCTCCTCGCCGTACACCTGGAGCTTGGAGCCGAAGCCGCCGCCCACGTCGGGGGCGATCACCCGCAGCTTGTGCTCGGGGACCCCGGTGACCACGGCGAGCATGATCCGCAGGATGTGCGGGATCTGGGTGGAGGAGTAGAGGGTGTACTCGCCGGAGGCGGAAAGCGGGGTGACGACGACCCCGCGCGGTTCCATGGCGTTGGCGATGAGCCGCTGGTGGACGTAGCGGCGCTTGAGGGTGACCTCGGCGCGCCGGCGCACCGCGTCGAAGTCCTCGCCGGTCCTCAGCGGCCACAGGTAGCTGCGGTTGGTGCCCTTGTCGGAGTGGACCAGGGGAGAGTTCTCGGCGAGCGCGGCCTCCAGGTCCAGAACGGGAGGCAGGGGCGTGTAGTCGACCTCGATCGCTTCGAGGGCGTCGGCGGCCGCGTACCGGTCGCGGGCCACGACGACCGCCACCGGGTCACCGGCGTACCGCACCTCGTCGACGGCGATCGGCGGGTGGTCGGGCAGCACGATGTCCTCGGTCACCGGCCACGCGCAGGGCAGCGATCCCATCCCCTCCGCGAGGTCGCTGCCGCTGAACGCCGCGACGACGCCCGGGCGTTCGAGCGCTGGCGTCACGTCGACACGGTCGATGTGCGCGTGGGCCATGGGGCTGCGCAGGATCGCCAGATGGAGCAGTCCGCCCACGCTGATGTTGTCGGTCCAGTTGGTCTGCCCGGTGAGCAGGCGCGCGTCCTCCTTGCGGGGGCGCGAGCGGCCGACCTCGCGCTCCGCGGTCCCGCTCATGTCCGCACCTCCTGTTCGGAGGCGTCGAGCACCGCGCGCACGATGTTCTGGTAGCCGGTGCAGCGGCAGAGATTGCCCTCCAGGGCGTGGCGCACCTCGTCGGAGGTGGGGTGGGGGTTGTCCCGCAGCAGGTCCCGCGCCGCCATGAGCATGCCCGGAGTGCAGTAGCCGCACTGGAGTGCGTGCCGCTCGTGGAAGGCCCGCTGGAGGCCGGTCCACTCCCCGTTCGACGTCAGGCCCTGGACGGTGGTCACTTCGCTCCCGTCCGCCTGGACGGCGAGGACCGAGCAGCTCTTGACGCTCGCACCGTCCAGGTCGACCGTGCAGGCCCCGCAGTTGGAGGTGTCGCAGCCCACGGGGGTGCCGGTCAGGCCCAGCCGGTCACGCAGGTAGTGGATCAGCAGAAGACGGGGTTCGACCTCGTCCTGGTAGTTCGTGCCGTCCACCTTCACCGAGATACGGGTCATGTGCCCTCCCAGGGAACCGTGCGAGGGATAGCAGGGGGCTGGCGGGGAAAATCGGCCACCTGACGTGATGGGCGTCACTCTAGGACCGGCCGGGGGAGGGGGCGAGGGCTGGGACGCGGCTTTGTTGAGCGTTAATTCGTTGGCGCCCGGTGCGCGGATCTGCTGCACTGCGAGGGACCCGTAGGCGATCGATGGAGGAGCGCGGTAATGCGAGGAGCACGCATGTCCACCCAAGAAGGAATGACCCCCCTCTTCGAAGGACATGACGCTTCGTGCACTTGCTCAACCTCGGGATCCTCGCCCACGTAGACGCCGGTAAGACCAGCCTCACCGAGCGGCTGCTGCACTCCGTCGGAGTCATCGACGAGATCGGCAGCGTCGACGCCGGCAGCACCCGCACCGACTCCCTCGCGCTGGAGCGCCGGCGCGGCATCACCATCAAGTCCGCCGTCGTCTCGTTCGCGGTCGACGACGTCACCGTCAATCTCATCGACACCCCCGGCCACCCGGACTTCATCGCCGAGGTGGAACGGGTGCTCGGCGTCCTCGACGGCGCCGTGCTGGTCGTCTCCGCCGTCGAGGGCGTCCAGGCGCAGACCCGCGTCCTGATGCGCACCCTCCAGCGGCTGAGGATTCCCACGCTGGTCTTCGTCAACAAGATCGACCGTCGCGGCGCCCGGTACGACGGTGTCCTGCGCGCGCTCCGAGAGCGGCTCACGCCCGCGGTCGTACCGATGGGGCGGGCCGTCGGGCTCGGCACCCGCAAGGCCGCGTTCGCCCCGGGCCAAGTTCCCGTCGACGTCCTCGCGGACCACGACGACGCACTGCTCGCGGCCTATGTCGAGGGGACGCTCTCCGAGGACCGGGTGCGCGCGGCTCTCGTCGCCCGGACCCGCGAGGCCCTCGTCCACCCGGTGTTCTTCGGCTCCGCGGCCACCGGTGCGGGCGTTCCCGAACTCATCGTGGGGATCAAGGAGTTGCTGCCCCGCGCGGACGGTGACCCCAAGGGCCCGGTCTCCGGCACCGTGTTCAAGGTCGAGCGGGGCCCGGCGGGGGAGAAGGTCGCCTACGCGCGGATGTTCTCCGGAACGCTGCGCACCCGCGACCGGGTCCCCTTCGGCGACGCCCGGACCGGCGACGCCCGCGACGAGGGCCGGGTCACCGCGGTGAGCGTCTTCGACCACGGCACCGACATCCGCGAGGACGCCGTCCCCGCGGGGCGGATCGCGAGACTCTGGGGTCTCGCGGAGGTGCGGATCGGCGACGCGATCGGCGAACCCCGCAAGGCGCACGGGCACTTCTTCGCCCCGCCGACCCTGGAGTCCGTGGTCGTACCGGGCCCGGACACGGACCGCAGGGCCCTGCACCTCGCGCTCGGTCAACTCGCCGAACAGGACCCGTTGATCGGGCTGCGCCACGACGAGGTACGCCAGGAGACCTCCGTCTCCCTGTACGGGGAGGTCCAGAAGGAGGTCATTCAAGCCACTCTGGCGGAGGAGTTCGGGCTCGCGGTCGGCTTCCGGGAGACCACGCCGCTCTGCATCGAGAGGCCCGCGGGCACGGGGGCCGCCGCCGAGTTCATCAAGAAGGGCGCGAACCCGTTCCTCGCGACCGTCGGCCTGCGCGTCGACCCCGCCCCGCCCGGAACCGGCATCGCCTTCCGGCTGGAGGTGGAGCTGGGTGCCATGCCGTACGCCTTCTTCAAGGCCGTCGAGGACACCGTCCGCGAGACCCTCGGCCAGGGCCTCAACGGCTGGCAGGTCACCGACTGCACGGTCACGATGACCCACTCCGGCTACTGGCCCCGCCAGAGCCACGCCCACCAGGGCTTCGACAAGAGCATGTCCACCACCGGAGCCGACTTCCGGGGCCTGACACCGCTGGTGCTGACCGAGGCGCTGCGCAGGGCCGGGAGCCAGGTGTACGAGCCGATGCACCGCTTCCGGATCGAGGCCCCGGCCGACACCCTGGGCGCCCTGCTGCCGGTGCTGGCCGCGCTCCAGGCCGTGCCGCAGACCACCGAGACGCGCGGGGAGAGCTGCGTCCTGGAGGGTGCGGTGCCGGCCGCCCGCGTCCACGCGCTGGAGCAGCGGCTGCCCGGACTCACGCGGGGAGAGGGCGAGTTGGAGAGCGGGTTCGACCACTACGCGCCCGTCGTGCGCGGTGACGTGCCGAGCCGTCCGCGCACCGATCACAACCCGCTGAACCGCAAGGAGTACCTGTTGAACGTGACGCGTCGAGTGGGCGGTTGAGGTGGCTGAGAAAGAACGTGTGAAGAAAAGCTGACACTTACTCATGAGTCAGAAGTGTTGACGGTGTCCGGAAATCACCCGACTGTAGTGAACATGCCGAATATCCGGTTGCGTTTGCTGGCGGTTCTGGTCGTCCTCTTCGGATCTCTGACGGTGGCGGGCGCCGGGCCCGCCACCGCCGCCGTCCCCAACTCCCTCTGGTTCGACGGCACGGCGCTCACCGTGTCGAACGGCCGCTTCGTCGACGGCCAAGGCCGCGAGGTGGTTCTCCGCGGTTACAACGTCTCCGGCGAGACCAAGCTCGACGAGAACCACGGCCTGCCCTTCGCCTCCGTGGCCGACGCGAAGAAGTCGGCGACCGCGCTGAGAGCCCTCGGCGGCGGCAACTCGGTCCGCTTCCTGCTCTCCTGGGCCTATGCCGAGCCGGTGCGCGGTCAGCTGGACACGGCCTACCTGGCCGCCGCCACCGCACAGATGGGCGCCTTCCTGGACGCGGGCATCCGTGTCTACCCCGACTTCCACCAGGACCTCTACTCCCGCTACCTCTTCGACCCGGACAGCTGGTACACGGGCGACGGCGCCCCGCAATGGGCGGTGGATCTCGGCAACTACCCGGACGAATCCTGCGGGATCTGCTTCCTCTGGGGCCAGAACATCACCCAGAACGGCGCGGTGAAAGCCGCCCAGTACGACTTCTGGCACAACGCCCACGGCCTTCAGGACTCCTTCCTCACCACGGCCCAGAAGACCATGGCGTACATCAAGCAGAACCTGTCCGCCGAGCAGTTCACGGGCGTCCTCGGCTTCGACCCCTACAACGAGCCCTACGCCGGCACCTACGAGTCCGGCCAGGCCAGCCGCGCCTGGGAACGCGATCTGCTGTGGCCCTTCTACGTGAAGTTCCGGGCCCGGATGGACGCGGCCGGCTGGACGGACAAGCCCGCCTTCGTCGAGCCGAACCTGTTCTGGAACGGCAACGTCAGCAAGGAGGAGGGCGGCCTGCTCGACGCGGGCGCCATCGGCTCGCGGTACGTCTTCAACACCCACTTCTACGACCAGAAGGCCATCTCCGGCGTCCTCATGTGGGGCAACGCCTCGGACGGCCAGTACGTGAGCGACTTCGCCACGGTCCGCGACCGGGCCTCGGCGCTCGGCACCACGGCCGTCGTCAGCGAGTTCGGCCACCCCCTGAACGGCTCCACCGCCGGCAAGGCCCCGACCGTCCTCAAGGCCATGTACCAGGCCCTGGACTCCCGGGTGAAGGGCGCCAACTGGTGGACCACACCCGCCACGTCCGGTCCGGTGCTGTCCGGCTCGCAGTGGCAGTGGGACATCTACAACGGCCGCCACAGCGAGCTCATGAACGGCAACCCCGACAAGGTGCTCACCACCGGGGACGCCTGGAACGACGAGGACCTGTCCGCCGTACGCCTCGACGACTCCGGCAAGGCGGTCCTGCGACAGGACGCCCGGCTCCTCGACCGCGTCTACCCGAGCGCCACCTCGGGCAGCACCCTCGCCTTCACCTACGAGGACCGCTCCCGCGACGGCTCCACGACCCTGACCTGGAACCCGGTCCCGAGCAGCCTGCCGAACGTGTCCTCGCTGGTCGGCTCCGGCCAGTACTCCTTGCTGGTGTGGCGCTCCGGCAGCGGCTCGGCACCGACCGAACTGCACCTCCCGGCGTCCTTCCCGAACGCCTCCACCACCGTGGTCTCCGACCTCGGCACGGCGTACGCCCCGCCGGCGTACACCTCGACCACCCCGGTCGGCACGACCACCGAACCGGGCGGCACCGGAAGCCGCCGCCTTCTGCTCACCGACACCGACAGCGCCACCCTGCACTACGCGCTCGTCACCAACGGGTCCGCCTCACCCTCCGCCACCGTGCTGAACGCGGCCAGGTCCGAGCTGGCGGCCTGGATGGCGTCGAAGTTCGCTTGACCCTCTCCTTACGTCAGGGTTGAGGCTGGACCCCGACGAAAGGGCAGGTGAATGAGCTACTCCGTGCGGCAGGTCGCGTCCTGGGCCGCGGTGACGGTGCGCACGCTCCATCACTACGACCGGACCGGCCTGCTCACGCCCAGCAGCCGCAGCCGGGCCGGGTACCGCCTCTACGACGAGACGGACCTGGCCCGGCTCCAGCAGATCCTCTTCTACCGCGAACTCGGCTTCTCCCTCGACGAGATCGCCGCCATCCTCAAGGACCCGCAGGCCAACGCCCTGGATCAGCTCCGGGCCCGGCAACGGCAGCTGAGCGAGGAGATCGCCCGGCTCCAGCGGCTCTGCGAGGTCGCCGAGCGGGCCATCGAGGTCCAGCGGACCGGCGTCACCCTCACCCCGCAGGAACGCTTCGAGGTCTTCGGCGAGATCGGCTTCGACCTCAGCTACGCCACCGAACGGCAGCTGAAGTGGGGCGACTCACAGGGACAGCGCGAGTCGATGGCACGGGCGGCCGCGCACACCAAGGAGGACTGGCGCCGGCTCATGGCGGAGGCCGGCGAGTGGCGCACCCGGCTGCTCGCGGCCTTCGACGCGGGGGAGCCCGGCGACGGCGAGGCGGCCATGGACCTCGCCGAGGAGCACCGCCGGCACATCACCCGCTGGTTCACCACCTGTCCGCCCGCCATGCACCGGCGGATCGCGGACGACTTCGTGGCCGACCCGCGCGCCTTCGCCCTCGTCGTGCCCCCGTCGCAGCAACGGCCCGGCCTCGCCTCCTACCTGGGCAAGGCCGTGCACGCCAACGCGGCCCGCAACGACTCCCCGGAGGACAACAGATGAGGATCCTGATCGCCGCGGCCGGATCGCGCGGCGACGTGGCGCCGTACACGGGACTCGGCAACGCGCTCCTGAGGGCCGGGCACGAGGTCGCCCTCGCCGCCCCGGACGCCTTCGCGCCCCTGGCGCGGGAGGCGGGGCTGGAGTTCCGTGGTCTTCCCGCCCGCGCGGAAGGCGGTGGGGCGGCGACCAAGCGTGAACTGATGCGCACGGCGGCCGCGTTCGTCACCGAACTCGGTCGGGGATTCGCCGCCGCGATGGACCGGGGGACGGATCTGCTCCTGCTGTCGACGACCACGGCTCCCCTCGGCTGGCACCTGGCCGAGGCCACCGGCACCCCCGCGATCGGCGCGTACCTCGTGCCCGCCGCGCCGACCGGCGACTTCCCGCCCGTGGTCACCGCGGCCCGCTCACTGGGTCGCCCCGGCAACCGTACGGCCGGGCGCTTCGCGCTGCGCATGGCCGACCGTCTCTACACGGGAGCGGTCGCGGACCTCCGCCGCAGCCTCGGCCTGCCCCCGCTCACGCCGCGTGCGATGCGCCGCCGACAGGAGCGGGCGGACTGGCCCGTTCTGCACGGCTTCAGCACGGCACTGGTGCCGCGCCCCTCCGACTGGCGGCCGGGGCTGGAGGTCGTGGGCACCTGGTGGCCGTACATCGACGAGGCCCGGCGGCTGACCGCGGAAGTGGAGGACTTCCTCGCGGCCGGAGCGCGGCCGGTCTTCATCGGGTTCGGCAGTATGGCGGCCGGGCAGGGGGAGCGGCTCGGCGACATCGCCGTACGGGCCCTGCGGCGGGCCGGGCTGCGCGGGATCCTGCAGACCGGCGCGGCCGGACTGGCGGCCGACGGCGACGACGTCCTGACCGTCGGGGACGTACCGCACGCGCTGCTGTTCCCCCGGGTCGCCGCCGTGGTCCACCACGCCGGGGCGGGCACCTCCGCGGCCGGACTGCGCGCCGGGGTACCCGCGGTGCCCGTGCCGGTCGCGGCGGACCAGCCGTTCTGGGCGGGGCGGCTGGCCGCACTCGGGGCCGCCGACGACCCGGTCCCGTTCAGGTCGCTCACGGCCGAGACGCTCGCCGACGCGCTCGGCCGTGTCGTACGGCAGCAGTCCTACAGCCGTGCGGCCGTGACCGCCGCGCGGCTCATGGCCGCCGAGGACGGGGCGGGCGCGGTGGTCAAGGCCGTGGAGCGGGCGACGGACTGAGCCTGATCAGGAGGCCGGGCTCGTCCAGTTCGGCGCGACATGGCCGAGGCGGACGCGCTGGGGGTGGTCGCCGACCGGGACGGACACCGTCTTGCGGCCGGTGGCGAAGTCGATGGCCGTGACCTGGTCGGTGCCGCTCTCGGAGACCACGCAGAGCTTGCCGTCGCCGCTGACCGTGGCCCAGTAGGGCTTGGAGGCGGTGACGAGCGGGCCCTCCTGGAGCGTCGTGCGGTCGACGACGGTCGCGTAGTCGTCCATGGTCCCGGCGATGCACAGCTTGGTGCCGTCGGGGCTCATCGACATGCCGTGGTGGCGGGAGTCGTTGACGAACGTGGTGCGGTCGTCGCTGGTCGCCGGGTTCTTCGGGAGGGTCTTGGTCCGGGTGATCTTGTCGGTGGCGAGGTCGTACTCGAAGAAGCCGTTGAAGAACGACACCTGGAAGTACAGCTTGGACTCGTCCGGGGAGAACACGGCCGGGCGGACCGCGTCGGAGTAGTCGGTGAGACCGATCGCGTCCAGCTTCGGCCGCATGTCGATGACCTTGACCTGCTGGTACGTCGTGGCGTCGACGACCGTGATGCGCCGGTCGCCCTTCGTCCAGTCCAGCCACGCGGCGTCGGTGCTGGTGTTCACGTCACCGATCGCCATGTTGTAGATGTACTTGCCGTCCTTGGTGAAGATGTTCTCGTGCGGCTTGTCGCCGGTGGCGAACTTGCCGAGCTGCTTGCCGGAGTTGATGTCCAGCACGTGCACGGTGTTCGCGGTCGAGGCGGACACCGCCACCCGGGTGCCGTCGGGGGAGACCGCCATGTGGTCCGAGCGGTAACCCGACACGGGGAACCGCCAGTTGATGGCCCCGGTGGACAGGTTGATCGACACCACGTCGGCGAAGCTCGGCCGGGAGACCACGACCGACGCGCCGTCCGGTGTGGTGTACATGTCATCGGCGAACTGGTCGTGGCCCTCGCCGACACCGTTGCGGATCGCCATGAAGTAGATCCACTTGATCGGATCGGCGTTGATCTCCGCCATCCGCGCGTCCTTGTCGGGGATGACGTTGATGCGGCCGATCTTCGCGAGATCGCCCGTGGACCTGAGGACGTCGGCGGTGCCGTCCCAGTTGTTGCCGACGAACAGCACCTCGCGCAGTGCGGCGGCGTCCGCGGCGTCCGTGGCGGTGGCGGCGGTCGCCGGGGCGGTGACGGTCAGGACGACGGCGGCGGCCAGAACGCCGAGGTGCCTGGCTCTGAAAGCGGGCATGACGGCTCTCTCCTCTGAGTGGGGTTCATGAGTAGGACATGCCAAGGCGGAGCTGGTGAATCTGAACACAGACGCTTTCAGAATCAACTTACTGAAAAGTAAGGAAGGGGCGCCCTGTCCACAAGACCGCGGACACGATAAAAATTGGCGCGTCGAAGGACGATCAACGGAGGTGACCGTGGCGGGCAGGCTCAAGGCGCCGACCGGCCGCTACGGCGGCAAGACGGCCGAAGAACGGCAGGCGCTGCGGCGCGGGCGTTTTCTGGACGCGGCCCTGCAGCTGTTCGGCGACACCCCCGGCTACCGCAACACCACGGTCGCCGCGCTCAGCGAGGCCGCGGGCCTGTCGACCCGGCAGTTCTACGAGGAGTTCCGCACCCTCGAGGACGTCCTCGCCGCCCTCCACCTCCAGGTCAACGGCTGGGCCGAGGAGGCGGTGCTGACAGCGGTGGCCGACGCGGGGCCGCTGCCGCTCGCCGAACGGGTGGCGGCGATCTTCCGTGCGTACGCCGCGAACGTCACCGGCGATCCTCGCCGTGTCCGCATCACCTTCGTCGAGATCATCGGCGTCAGTCCGCGCCTGGAGGAGCAGCGCCTCGCCCGCCGCGCCGGGTGGATCGACCTGCTGTGTGCCGAGGCGAACGCGGCCGTCGCGCGGGGTGAGGCGGTGCCGCGGGACTACCGGATTCCGGCCGCGGCGTTCATCGGCGCGGTCAACGGTCTGCTGCACGACTGGAGCGCCGGATGGGTGGACGCGACGCTGGACGAGGTGGTGGAGGAACTGGTGCGGCAGTTGCTGGCGATTCTGCGGCCGGTCGAGTGGGGATCCGCGGGCAGGTGACGGCTGGTCGCGCCCGCGCGGCGTAGCCACACCGCCGTTCAGCGCGTCAGTCCGTTCACCGCCTCCACCACCGGCCCGACCCCGTCCTCCTCGCGAATCCGCTCCCCCAGCGCCCGCGCCCGCTCCCGGTACCCCGGATCGCGGGTGACCCGCGTCAGCGCCGAGGCCAGCGTGTCCGTGTTCAGTCCCCGCAGCGGTACCGCCCGCGGTGCCACGCCCAGCGCGACCAGCCGCGCGGACCAGAAACCCGCGTCGAACTGGACCGGCACCGGTACGGCGGGCACCCCGGCCCGCAGTCCCGCGGCGGTGGTGCCCGCGCCCGCGTGGTGGACGAGCGCCGCCATGTGCGGGAAGAGCGCCGAGTGGGCGACCTCGCCGACGGTCAGCATGTCGTCGCCGTCGGCCGCGAGGCCGCCCCAGCCCTGCTGGATCACCCCGCGCAGCCCGGCCCGGCGCAGCGCGCGCACGATGTCGGCGCTGAGCCGTCCGGGGTCCGGGACCGTCGCACTGCCCAGACCGACGAACACCGGAGCTTCGCCCGCGTCGAGGAAGTCCCGCACCTCGGGCGGAAGTTCGCTCTTCACGTCGTACGGCCACCAGTAGCCGCTCACGTCCAGCCCCGCCCGCCAGTCGCGTGGCCTGGCCACCACCAGCGGGCTGAAGCCGTGGTGCACCGGCCACGCCTGCCGCTCCCGGGCCCGCAGCGCCGCCGTGGTGCGGACGCGGGGCATCCCCAGCCGTCCGCGCACCGCCGGGACGGTCGCGGCGAAGACCTGCTCCACGGCCAGGCCCACGCCGTGCCCGGCGAGCCGGTTGCCGGCGGCTCCCCAGGAGCGGCCACCGAGCAGGGGAGGGCCGAACTCGCGGGTGGGGGCGATGGGTTGGAGATAGACGCCCATGCTGGGCAGCGACAGCCCCTCGGCGACGGTGTGTCCCAGCGGTGCGAGCGAGCCGGACAGCAGCAGCACGTCGCTGCCCCGCGCGGCCGCCAGCACGTCGTCGGCCATCTCCCGGGCCAGGGTCCGCGCCATGCGCACCACCCGCAGCAGCTTCCCCGTGCCCGTCGCACTGTCGTGCAGCGCCCGCCCGCGTGAGGACTCCAGCTCCGCCCGGGGATCGAGCGGCAGGGCGTGGAATCCGACCCCCGACCCTGCCACCAACGGCTCGAAGGAGCCGTGCGTGACCAGGGTGACCTCGTGTCCGGCCCGCACGAGGCCGTGCCCCAGTCCGGTGAACGGGGCGACGTCGCCCCGGGATCCCGCCGTCATGATCGCTACGCGCACAACGGCCAGTATGGCGCGGCGGCGTGCCGCGACGGGTGAACGACCCAAGGGGACCGGCTACTTCACGCCTGTCGCACCCGTTGACTTCGCCCTCGCGGGGCTCTACTTTCGGCGCGCGACGCGTTCGAAACGCCGATCCATGTTCGAAATATCGTCGCCACCCTTGAGTGTTTCCCCGCACGAAGGAGCCGCATGTACCCCCCACCGAGTTCCGTACGCCGCCTCAGAGCCGCCGCCGTACGCGCCCTCGTCCTCGCCCTGACCGCCACCGCCGCCCTGCTGTTCGCGCAGCCGGACCAGGCGGAGGCGGCGACCAGCCGGCAGATATCCGTGCCCGCCGCCCCCATGGGCTGGGCCTCCTGGAACAGCTTCGCCGCGAAGATCGACTACAGCGTGATCAAGCAGCAGGTCGACGCGTTCGTCGCCTCGGGTCTGCCGGCGGCGGGCTACCAGTACATCAACATCGACGAGGGCTGGTGGCAGGGCACCCGTGACAGCGCCGGCAACATCACCATCGACGAGGCGGAGTGGCCCGGTGGCATGAAGGCCATCGCCGACTACATCCACAGCAAGGGCCTCAAGGCCGGCATCTACACCGACGCCGGCAAGGACGGCTGCGGCTACTACTACCCGACCGGCCGCCCCGCCGCGCCCGGCTCCGGCAGTGAGGGCCACTACGAGCAGGACATGCTCCAGTTCTCGCAGTGGGGCTTCGACTTCGTGAAGGTCGACTGGTGCGGCGGCGACGCCGAGGGCCTCGACGCGAAGACGACGTACCAGGCCATCAGCGACGCGATCACGAAGGCCACGACCACGACCGGCCGCCCGATGACCCTGTCGCTGTGCAACTGGGGCCGGCAGAACCCGTGGAACTGGGCCCCTGGGCAGGGGGCGATGTGGCGGACCAACGACGACATCATCTTCTACGGCAACAAGCCGTCCATGACCAACCTGCTGACCAACTACGACCGGAACCTGCACCCCACGGCCCAGCACACCGGCTACTACAACGACCCCGACATGCTGATGGTCGGCATGGACGGCTTCACCGCCGCCCAGAACCGCACCCACATGAACCTGTGGGCGATCTCCGGCGCCCCGCTCCTCGCCGGCAACAACCTCGCCACCATGACCACCGAGACCGCGAACATCCTCAAGAACCCCGAGGTCATCGCCGTCGACCAGGACGCGCGCGGCCTCCAGGGCGTCAAGGTCGCCGAGGACACCAGCGGACTGCAGGTGTACGGCAAGGCCCTGTCCGGCGCCGGCAACCGCGCGGCCGTCCTGCTCAACCGCACCTCCTCCGCCCAGAACATCACCGTCCGCTGGTCCGACCTCGGCCTGACCAACGCCAACGCGACCGTCCGTGACCTGTGGACGCAGCAGAACATCGGCTCGTACGGCACGAGTTACACCACCAGCGTCCCGGCGGGCGGCTCCGTGATGCTCACGGTCAAGGGCGGCACCGAGGCCGCGAGCAGCACCTACACGGGCACGTCGAGCTTCTCCGGCGTGGTCGCCGGGAACACCGGCCTGAAGACCGTCGACGTCGCCTACACCAACACCACCTCGACCGCCCGCAAGGCCACCCTCAAGGTCAACGGCCAGGGCCCGACGACGGTCTCCTTCCCGCCCACGGGCTCCAGCCAGGGCACCATCAGCGTCCAGGTCGCCCTCTCCAAGGGCTCCTCGAACACGCTGACCTTCACCGGCGCCCCGACCCTCGCCGACATCACGGTCAGACCGCTGCCCGGCGCCAACGGCAGCCTGGTCGTCGGCACCCAGTCGGGCCGCTGCGCCGACATCAACGACAACACCCTCACCAACGGCATCCAGGCCCAGCTCTGGGACTGCAACGGCGGCCAGAACCAGGCCTGGACGTACACCTCCCGCAAGGAACTCGTGGTGTACGGCAACAAGTGTCTGGACGCCTACGACCAAGGCACGGCCAACGGCACCAAGGCCGTGATCTGGGACTGCAACGGTCAGAACAACCAGAAGTGGAACGTCAACACCGACGGCACCCTCAGCAATGTCCACTCCGGACTCTGCCTGGACGCCTACAACAACCAGACGGCCAACGGCAGTCAGCTGGTGCTGTGGGCCTGCGGCACCGGTGACAACCAGAAGTGGACGCTGAACTAGCGGAGGCGAACCCACGCCTGGGCGAGGCCGTGTCCGGCACGGCCTCGTCCTCCACCCCACGGCGCGAACCGGTCAGTCGGGGAGGTTCCCCTCGCCGCCGAGGTTCGCGACCATCCGGCGCAGGACATCGACCGTCACCGCGTAGTCGGCCGGGTCGATCCCGTCGTGCGTCCGCTCATGGACCGGCAGGGTGCGCTCCCGGGCTCGGACGCGTCCCGCTTCCCCCGCCTCGGTCAGGCGCATGCCGTCCGGCTCCTCCGTGAGCCAGCCGCGGGCGACGAGGTCATCGAAGACGCCGTCGAAGTCGATGCCCTGGTCGTCGTACGGAGCCAGCCGCTCGACGAGCGCCGCACGGGTCCACCGTCCGGGATCCCGGGCGGCGTGGTTGAGCGTCCACCAGTGGGGCTGCGTCAGGTTCTCCACGGCCAGCTGTGCGCGGATTTCTTCCACCACCCGGCGGTACACCTCACCGCTCCACGCCCCGATCGGCTGAGCGGCCAGTTCCTCCTGCGAGTACTCCTTGATCGCCATGTGACGACTGTAGAACCTCAACTTTGCTCGAGGTCAAGACCGGAGCTGGGGGACGAGACACACCACCAGGACACCGAAGAGCCCGGCACAGCCCAGCAGTCCACCCGCCAGCAGTCTGCGTCGCAGCTCGTGGTACTTCGCCTCGTACTCGTCCCGGAGCTTTCCGGCGCGCACGGCGGTGTGCTGCCAGGAGTCGCGGGCGAGGGCGAGGTACTCGGCTTCGAACCGCCGCTCCACCTCGGTCCGTTGGGTGTCCGTGAGCCAGGGCAGTGGGGCGGTGAAGCGCTGGGCGGCCGTGCGGCCCTCCTCGCGGGTGGCGGCGAGCAGCAGATGGCCCTCGACGTCGGCCAGGAACTTGCTCACAGAGCGGTCAACTCCCTCTGCTGCTCGGTGGTGTGGTGCAGGTCGAACGCCGGGGATTCGCTGCGGATCCGCGGCAGGGTGAGGAAGTTGTGCCGCGGGGGCGGGCAGGATGTCGCCCACTCGAGCGAGCGGCCGTAGCCCCACGGGTCGTCGACCTCGACCTTCTTGCCGTACTTGGCCGTCTTCCACACGTTGTAGAAGAAGGGGAGCAGTGAGGCGCCGAGCACGAACGAGAAGATGCTCGACAGTGTGTTGAGCGGGGTGAGCCCCTCCACCGCGAGATAGTCCGGAATCCGGCGCTGCATACCGTTCACGCCCAGCCAGTGCTGGACCAGGAAGGTGCCGTGGAAGCCGATGAACAGCGTCCAGAAGGTGATCTTGCCGAGGCGCTCGTCGAGCATCCTGCCGGTGAACTTGGGCCACCAGAAGTGGAAGCCGGAGAACATCGCGAAGACGACGGTGCCGAACACCACGTAGTGGAAGTGCGCCACCACGAAATAGGAGTCGGAGACCGCGAAGTCGATCGGTGGTGAGGCGAGCATCACGCCGGTCAGACCGCCGAAGACGAAGGTGACCAGGAATCCCGTCGCCCAGAGCATCGGTGTCTCGAAGGACAGTGAGCCCTTCCACATCGTTCCGATCCAGTTGAAGAACTTCACACCCGTTGGCACGGCGATGAGGAACGTCATGAAGGAGAAGAACGGCAGGAGCACGCCGCCGGTGACGTACATGTGGTGCGCCCACACCGTCACGGACAGACCGGCGATGGAGATCGTCGCGGCGACCAGGCCCATGTAGCCGAACATCGGCTTACGGGAGAAGACCGGGATCACTTCGGAGATGATGCCGAAGAACGGTAGCGCGATGATGTACACCTCTGGATGGCCGAAGAACCAGAAGAGGTGTTGCCATAGCAGCGCCCCGCCGTTGGCGGAGTCGAAGACATGCGCACCGAACTTGCGGTCCGCCTCCAGGGCGAACAGCGCGGCCGCCAGGACCGGGAAGGCCAGCAGGACCAGCACCGCGGTCAGCAGCACGTTCCACACGAAGATCGGCATGCGGAACATGGTCATGCCGGGTGCGCGCATGCAGATGATCGTGGTGATGAAGTTGACCGAGCCGAGGATGGTGCCGAAGCCGGAGAAGGCCAGGCCCATGATCCACAGGTCGGCGCCGATGCCGGGGCTGCGGACCGCGTCGGACAGCGGGCTGTAGGCGAACCAGCCGAAGTCGGCCGCGCCCTGCGGGGTGAGGAAGCCACCGACCGCGATGAGCGAGCCGAACAGGTACAGCCAGTAGGCGAACATGTTCAGCCGGGGGAAGGCCACGTCCGGCGCGCCGATCTGCAGCGGCATGATCCAGTTCGCGAAGCCGGCGAACAGCGGCGTCGCGAACATCAGCAGCATGATCGTGCCGTGCATCGTGAACGCCTGGTTGAACTGCTCGTTCGACATGATCTGCAGACCGGGACGGGCCAGCTCGGCGCGCATGAACAGCGCCAGCAGACCACCGATGCAGAAGAACGCGAACGACGTGACCAGATACAGCGTCCCGATCGTCTTGTGATCCGTGGTCGTCAGCCACTTCAGGTGCCTCATGCCCCGCCTGTGTCCGCGCCCGGCCCGGACGTCACACTTCAGGGACGCGACGAGAATCACGGAAACGGCTGTGACGATCCCGAGGGTGCCGGACACGAACGGAACATGAGCGACGACGACAACTTCGCCGCTGCCTATCGCGAGCACTACTGGGCGGTCAGCCGCTATGTCGCGCGGCGACTGGACGGGCGCATGAGTGACGTGGAGGAAGTGGTGGCGGAGGTCTTCACCGTCGCCTGGCGCCGCCGGACCGACCTCCCGGACTCCCCGCTGCCCTGGCTGTACGGAGTGGCACGGAACTGCCTGGCCAACGCCGTGCGCGGACAGGGGCGCCGACGGCGACTGGTGGACCGGCTGGGCAACGACGACACGGCACACGGGCGGCACATCGAGGCCGGACCCGACGCGGAGAGCCCCGGCGCCTGGGTGCACGACGCGCTGGCCCGGCTCTCCCCGGCCGACCAGGAGGTGCTGCGGCTCACGGCCTGGGAGGAACTGGACACCGACGAGGTGGCGGTCGCCCTCGGCTGTGGCCGGCGGGCCGCGGCGATGCGGCTGCACCGCGCCCGGCGCCGGCTGAGAGCCGAGATCGACCGCCTGGGCCCCACGACCGCCGCCGCCCTGAAGGAGAACGGCCATGGCTGACGAACTCGACCTCCTGCGCCGCGCCAACCCGGTGCCGACCGACGGCCCCCACTTCGGCGACGGCCCTCTCGACCACCACGCCGAGCGGCGACTGAACCGGCTCATGCGGCAACGGCCCTCCCGCCGCCCCCGGCTGCTCTGGGGCCTGGCGGCCACGGCCGTCGTCGGCGCGCTGGTCGCGGCCCTGCTGTTCACCGACCAGACCACCGCGCCGGCGGTCGCCGCACCCCGCCCGCTCGTGGTGCGGGCCGACTCCACCCCCGTATCCCTTCAGACCCTGGCGGCACGGGCGCGAGCGGCCGACGGTTCGCCCGAGCTCACCAAGGGCACCCATGTGAAGTCGTGGAGCCTCGGCATGAGCGAGGACAAGCCTCCGATCACCTACCCGGAGGAGCGCATCGTGCGGTGGAACGCCGACGACAGCCACACGGTGATCGTCGACGACGGCCACGACCGCACCACGCAGACCTATCCGCCCAGTTGGAGCGACGCCCCGCCGCAGTCGCGGCCCCCGCACGACGTCGCCCGGCTGCGCGCCTACCTCCAGGAAGCCACGTACACCGGCACCGCTCTGGACACCGGGCAGCTGCTCGACGGCGTCCGGGTGCTCCTCGACACCTGGCACCTCGGCGCCCGTGAGTCCGCGACGGTGGCCGAGATGCTGGCGGACGCCGAGGGGCTCAAGCCCGTCGGACAGGTCACCGACCGGCTCGGGCGGCGCGGACAGGCGTATGTGTACCAGCAGTCGGCCACCCGCCGGATGTTGATCATGGATCCGGCCACCGGCGCCGTACTCGGCCTGGAGACCACCTTCACGAAGGCGGATCCCGAGTACGGCGTCAAGGCCGGTGACGTCATGGACTACAGCGCCTGGATGCGCTGACTCAGATCCCGAGCTGCCGGGCCGCCGCGTCGACCGTCTGCTCCAGCAGCGTGGCGATCGTCATCGGACCCACACCGCCCGGCACCGGGGTGATCAGCGAGGCGCGTTCCACGGCGGAGTCGAAGTCGACGTCACCGACGTTCCCCTCGTTGTAGCCGGCGTCGAGCACGACGGCGCCGGGCTTGATGTCCTGGCCCTTGATGAGCCGCGCCCGGCCCACGGCGGCGACGACGATGTCCGCCTCGCGGACGGCCGCGGACAGGTCCGCCGTCCGCGAGTGGCAGTACGTCACCGTCGCGTCGCGCGCGAGCAGCAGCATCCCGGCCGGCTTGCCGAGGATCGCGCTGCGGCCGACGACGACGGCCCGCTTGCCGGACGGGTCGACGTCGTACTCGTCGAGCAGCCGCATGATCCCGCCGGGCGTGCACGACACGAAGCCCGGCAGGCCGAAGCTCATCGACGCGAACGAGGCGAAGGTGACACCGTCGACGTCCTTCTCGGGCGCGATGGCCTCGAACGCGGCCCGCTCGTCGATGTGCTCGCCCATCGGATGCTGGAGCAGGATGCCGTGTACGGCGGGATCGGCGGAGAGCCCCTTGAGCGTGCCCACCAGTTCTTCGGTCGTGGTCGCCGCGGGCAGTTCCACGTGCCGGGAGGCGATACCGGCCTTGCGGCAGCGGTTCTGCTTCATCCGGACGTACGTCACGGAGGCGGGGTCCTCGCCGACCAGTACGGTCGCGAGACACGGTGTGCCGCCGGTGCGTTCGGTGAGGTCGGCGGCGCGCTTGCCGGTCTTCTCCACGATCCGCCGCGCGAGCGCCGTGCCGTCCATGAGCCGGGCCTGAGACATGATCCACTCCTGGGCTGGAAGTCGGTTCGCCCAGGCGCACGGCATCAGATTCCGCGGGACCGCTCCCCGGTGGTGCTCCACCTCAGCGCCAGTCACGGCCCGCCGCCAGCCTAACCGAGCGGTGGCGTCCCGCCGAGCGCCGAGTGGTGTAGCAGCCATACGGCCGTGTGGCTCCGCTCAGGGCCGAGATGAGGATGGCCGGCCGGCTCACCCCGCCGCAGCGCGTGCTGCTCGCGGGCGTCAGCACCCCGATCCGGCGCCCAGGCGACCGCATCGGCCAACTGACCTGCGGAGTCGCAAACCCCGAGCCGCTGCACCCCTCGGCGGGACACCGCTGACCGAGCCGGTCCTGGGGCCAGGGCCCCGGCGCCCTACGACGGTTGGGACCCGCTCTCCTGCGGTGGGGCCGTCGGGTCGGCTCCGGCGAGGAAGCCGGTCGCCTGGGCGTGGAGGTGGCCGGCGCCGATCGCCTCGGCCCAGCGGGCGATCTCCTTCGCCAGTGCGGTCGCGCCGCTCTCGTCACCCGTGTCGCGGGCCAGCACCGCCAGCAGCATCTGCTGGGTGAGCACCCCGGGGATCATGCCCGCGCGTGCGCCCAGCGCGGTGGCCCGCTCCCAGCGCTCCAGGGCCCGCTCGTGGTCGCCGGCGTCGTGGTCGTGGTCACCGAGGTGCCGCAGCGCCTCGCGGACCAGCAGGTCGTCGCCCGAGCCGCCGGCGCGCAGGGCGGCCTCGTAGTGGGCGGGCGCCGCGCCGCGCTCGCCGAAGAGGTTGTCGGCGATCAGCCCCAGGTACATCGAGGCCCAGCCCCGCCGCACCTCGTCGGGGGCGGCCTCGCGCAGGTCGTGTCCGCGGCGCCGGATCGCCTGAAGTGCCGCCGGGTCCTTGCCCTCGGCGCCGTGCCGGGACGTGCCGTCGGGGCGGAACAGCCGCAGATAGTCGTGGCGCAGCCGTACGAAGTCCAGGTCCCAGTCGTCGCCCGGGGATTCCTTCTCCGCTTGCTCGACGCGGGCGGCGGTGAGCCGCGTACCGCCGAACCAGTCGCTCTCCAGGGCGACTTCGGCCGCCGCAAGGGCGAGGCGGGCGCGGTCCTCGGGAGCGTCGCACGTCGTCGCGTCCAACAGGCGCAGCGCCCGGTCCCACCGTCCTGCCAGCGACAAGTCCCTTGCGGAGGAGAGGAGTTCGTCGAGTTCGGCGAATGTGCTCGTGGTGTTCGTCATGTCAGGGGAAGGTAGTGAGATGGAAAACCATCCACAAGAAAACCACTGCGCGGAGCAGATGACGCAGGACTGGGTCGACCGGCACGTCGCGCAGTGGTCCAAGGAACTCACCTGGATGGACCCGGTCAAGGAAGCGATCTATGTGCGGCTGGCCAAACTCGCCCGGCACGCGTCCCAGGCGCGCCGCGACGCCCTCGACTCCGACGGGCTGCGGCACTGGCAGTACAAGGTGCTGCTGGCGCTGCGCCGGCACGGTCCGCCGTACACCGCGAGCCCCTCGGAGCTCGCCGATCGGCTCGGGCTGACCCGGGGCGCCCTGTCGGCGCGGCTGGCGCCGCTGGAGGAGGCCGGGCTGATCGGCCGCACGCACGGGAGTGCCGACCGGCGAAGGGTGCTGGTCCGGCTCACCGACGCCGGATACGCCGCCTTCGAACAGCATGCGGCGGCGGAGGAAGCGGACGAGGTCGCGCTGCTCGCAGCACTGACCGCAGAAGAGCAACGGACGCTAGCCGACCTGTTGCGGAAACTGGTCGTGGCCGCGGAGAGTGGACCGGACGGGCTCGCACCGCGAAGGTCCAGGTCAGCCGAGTCGTGATCTGGACCTTCGGCAGTCCTCTCCTCACTCGTCCCATGCCTGGATCATGATCTGTTCGGCGATCTTGCCGTCGCGCAGCGTGATCATCGACTCGGACAGGACACGGACCCCGTCCGAGTAGCGGCAGGACTCGCTGAAGGCGGCGGTGTCGCCTTCCATGACGCAGTGCTCCAGCTTGTGCGTCATGTCGCGGCTGTAGACGTCCTCGAGGAGTTCGCCGATCTCGTCACGGCCGTGCAGGACCCTCGGGCTGCTCGGCTGGGTGTTGCGGTCCACGACGCGCAGTTCCGCGTCGTCCGCGTAGAGCGACAGCAGATTCGCCGCCGTGTTTCCCTCGATGCTCCGGCGCAGTGTCTCGGTGTTGAACGCGGTGCCCATGATTGACCTCCGGTGAGGCCCGCGGTCGAACGGGAGCGGGCCGCGAGGGCCTCTCCTTCGAGACTCCTCCGCCCCGCCGGGCTCGGCAAGCGCAACGGCGACACTCCGCCTGACGGGTGAGCGGCGCCCGGTGCCCGTGTCCGGCGCGGGTCCGCCGGCGTTGCTGAAAACATGATCTCCACTCGACGTATCGCCGCCGTCGTCGGTCTCGCCGTCGGCGTCACCGGTCTCGCCGCCCCGCTGGCGAGCGCGGCCCCCGAGGACAAGGGCGCCCCCCTGAGCCCGATGGCCACGCTCGACTCGCTCACCGTGAGCGACCTGCCCGCGGAGTACAAGGACGCGCTTCCGCGGCCCTCCGCGCAGCTGGCGGAGCTGAACAAGCTGAACGACCTCCAGCAGCTGACCCAGGTGACCGACCTGGCCGCCCCCGTCACCCAGCTGCTGCCAGGCATCCAGTACTGATCGACACGCGTAGGACCGCACCGAGGGCCGCCCGGCCACAGAAAGCCAGCACAGCCGGGCGGCCCTTGACATTGTTGCCGGGTGAACAGAGCATGCGCTTAGAAATGAATCTTGGTTCACGTGGCGAACAAAGAGGTCCGCATCATGCCCATCACCCGCGAACTGTTCATCGGCGGCAAGGACGAGCCCGCCGCCTCCGGCCGTAGGGCGGAGGACGTCAACCCCTACACGGGCGAGGTGTATGCGACCGTCGCGGCCGCGGGCACCGAGGACGTACGGCGGGCCGTGGACGCGGCCGAGGCGGCGTTCCCCGAGTGGGCCGCGCTGGCCCCGTTCGCCCGGCGCGCGATCCTGCTGAAGGCCGCCGACCTCCTCGACGGCAAGGGCGACCAGGTCGCCGAACTGATGGCCCAGGAGGCCGGCGGAACCCGGCCGTGGGCGCACTTCAACGTCTACCTCGCCGCGAACATGCTGCGCGAGGCCGCCGCCGCCGTGACGGCCCCGCGCGGCGAGGTCCTCACCGCTCAGGAGCAGGGCGCGCTGGGCCTCGCGGTCCGCGAACCGGTGGGCGTCGTCGCGGCGTTCGCTCCCTGGAACGCGCCCGTCATCCTCGGCGTACGTGCCGTCGCGGCGCCGCTGGCCGCAGGCAACACCGTCGTCGTCAAGGCGAGCGAGGACGCGCCGATCGCGTGCGCCCTGTTCGTGGCCGACGTGCTGCGCGAGGCCGGGCTGCCGGACGGGGTGCTCAACGTCGTCACCAACGCCCGGGAGGACGCGGCCGAGATCGCCGAGGCGCTGATCGCCGACGAGCGGGTCCGCGCGGTGAACTTCACCGGCTCCACCAACGTCGGCCGGATCATCGGTGAGCACGCGGCCCGTCATCTCAAGCCCGCCGTACTGGAGTTGGGCGGAAAGAACTCCGTCATCGTGCTCGACGACGCGGACGTCGACTACGCGGTGGACGCCGTCACCTTCAGCGTGTTCATGAACGCCGGACAGATCTGCATGTCCGGCGACCGGATCCTCGTCCACGAGTCGCTGGCCGAGGAGTTCACCCGGAAGTTCACCGCCAAGACGGCCTCGCTCCAGGCCGGTGACCCGAACCACCCGCACACCGTGGTCGGCCCGCTCGTCGCCGCCTCCGCCGCGCAGCGCGTGGCCGCTCTGGTCGAGGACGCCGTCGCCAAGGGCGCGAAGGTCCTCACCGGCGGCGGGAAGCCCGACGGAGCGGTGCACCCGGCGACCGTGCTCACCGATGTGCCGAAGGATGCCGAGATCTACCACGCCGAGGCGTTCGGGCCGGTGTGCGTGGTCGAGACGTTCTCCGACGACGACGCCGCCGTGGCCGTCGCCAACGACACGGAGAACGGTCTGACCTGCGGCATCATCACCGAGAACGCCACCCACGGACTGGCCGTCGCCCGCGGCGTCCGTACCGGCATCGTGCACATCAACGACCAGTCGGTGGCCGACGAGCCGCAGGCTCCCTTCGGTGGCTTCAAGGCCTCCGGATACGGCCGCTTCGGCGGACGCTGGGGCATCGAGGCCTTCTCCAACACTCGCTGGGTGACCATCGCCACCCAGCAGGCGCACTACCCCTTCTAGGGGCCTGTGGTGACCTCCGGCCCGGCGTCCAGGAAGTGGAAGCCGGGCCGCGGGTGCATCAGGAAGTCGTGGTGGGAGATGTTCCACGCGTAGGCGCCGGTCAGCGCGAACACCACCCGGTCACCGGCCCGCAGTCCCGCTGCGGGGACCCGGCGGGCGAGAACGTCCTTCGGCGTGCACAACTGCCCCGCCAGCGTGACGAGTTCGTCCTCCGCGGCCGGTCGCGGCCACGGATGCGGCCAGTCGTCCACCGTCAGCACCGAGCAGGGCTGGTCGTGGCCCTTCGTCGCCGGGGTCCGCAGATGGTGGGTGCCGCCCCGGACCACAGCGAACTCCTCGCCGTGGCTGCGCTTCACGTCCAGCACCTGCGTGGCGTACCAGCCGCAGTACGCCGTCAGCGCCCGCCCCGGCTCGATGCGCAGCGTCAACCCCGGGTGCGCCGCGGTGAGTCGGGCGAGCCCCTCGCCGTACGCGGGCCAGTCGAAACGCCGGTCCGGGTCCGCGTAGTCGACGTGCATACCGCCGCCGACATTGACCTCCGCGACCGGGACCCCGAGTCCGGTGGCCCAGGCCACGATCGCCTCGGCCACCGCGAGCTGCTCCGGGGCTTCGAGACCGCTGGCCAAGTGGGCGTGGACGCCCCACAGTTCAAGATGCGGGTAGGTGCCGTCCGTGAGCGCGCGGACCACCTCCAGCGCCTGCTCCGGGTCCATGCCGAACGGGGTCGGACGCCCGCCCATCGCCAGCGAACTGCCCGCCAGGGAACCGTCGGACAAGGGCAGGTTGACCCGCACCAGCACCGCGACCCGCCGCCCCGCCCGCCGGGCCAGCTCGCCCAGCATCCGCAGCTCGTACACGCTCTCGACGTGGAAGCGCTCGACTCCCTGCTCCAGAGCGGCCGTCACCTCGTCCGGCGTCTTGCCGGGGCCGCCGAAAGCCAGCGGACGCCCCGGCACCGCCTTGGCCACATGAGCGAGTTCACCGCCCGAGGAGACCTCGTAGCCGTCCACGTACGGACCGAGCGCGGCGAGGATCTCCGGCTCGGGGTTGGCCTTGGCGGCGTAGTACAGCTCGACCCGCTCGGGGAGGGCGGTACGTATGGCAACTGCGTCTGTCCGCAGAGCCGCCAAGTCGTAGAGATACGCGGGCAGTTCGGCCGACGTGAGGGCGAGGGCGCGGTCGTGGACGGCAGGGGTCATCGGGTGCTCCCGGTCAGGATGTCCTCGGCGAGCGGGGACGGCAGACGGACGTAACCGGCCTCGCGGTCGGCCTTGCGCTCCCAGCGGGTCAGCAGGTTCGCCTTCGCGGGCAGCGGTACACCGGCGAGCAGGGCGGAGAGGCGGGGCGGGCAGCCGCTCCGGTCGGCGTACGACCGGAGGGTGGAGCGGACGCGGCCCCACAGCTCGGCCTCCGTCTCCGGGTGCAGATCGGCCAGGGCGGCGAGCAGCTCCGCGACGTGGTTGACCAGGAGGCAGTAGACGACCCGGTCCCAGCCGCGCTGCGCGTCGTAGGTGATCGGGCCCGCAACCTCGGGCGGCAGTGCCGCGAGGGTGTCGGCGTGGTGCTCGGGGACGAGCTTGGTGCCCTCCAGGTCGCGGAAGAGCACCTGGGCGGGCATGCCGGCGCCGTCCACGCACACCAGGACGTTCTGGAGGTGGGGTTCCAGGACCAGACCGTGGTCGAAGTAGGCGGCCAGGACCGGTGGGACGAGCAGACCGAGGTACGCCGACCACCAGTCGAGGGCCGCCCGGGCGTCGGCACCGTCGAGCAGACGGGAGATGTGGGCGCCGCTGCTCGGGTACTCGTCGGCGACGGCGGCGGCCAGCAGGGCGGTGGTGCCGGGCGCGAGCCTTTCGGGGAGCCCTTCGCGGACGATCACACCGAAGCCCTCGAACAGCGACTGGTCCGGACGGCCGTCGGGTCCTGGCAGGGCGAGCGTGCGGTAGGCGGGCTCGCGCAGCACCGCGCTGCCCGGGAAGCGCTCGGCGAGATCGGCCAGGGCCGGGGCCAGGACACGGGTCAGGGCGACGGCACCGGACAGCTCGTAACTGCTGTTCTTGCGCAGGCAGTTGGTGATCCGCACGTTCAGGCTGAACTTGAGGAAGGTCTCCCCGTCGTAGAGCGTGCGCACGGACGCCGTCGCCGCGAAGGGCTGCCCGCCCGGACCGAGGTCGAGGACATCGCCGTTCGCGAGCGCCGCGCTCAGCGCCGGGTGCTCGCGGAGTGTGTCGTACTGCCAGGGGTGGGCGGGCAGCAGACGGTACCCGGCCGGGACGCCGGCCCGCAGCCGGTCCAGGGCGGCGGTGGCCGACAGCTCGGCGGCCTCCTCGGCGATCAGATGCTCCCGTACGGCGAGGTGCCGCAGCGGGAAGGCGGCCCCCGTCTCCGGCGCGTACGCCGACCAGGCGCGCGGGTCGCCGGTGCGGGCCTTGGGCGTGGGATGGAAGCGGTGGCCGAAGAACAGGGACTGCTCGGAGGCGAGGTAGGCGTCGGTGTTCCGCGAGGCGCCGGTCGCGGTGAGGGCGGTCGTCACGGCCTCGTGGCTGGAGGCGATCTGCTCCAGGAACTCCTCGTTGCGCACCCCGGTGCGCAGCGACAGCTCGTCGTGCGTGTACTGCGCGAGGCGGCGCCAGTCCAGCTCCGCCCAGTCGCCGTCGCGCTGCTCGTGCACGGGGCCGGTGAACCGGTGCGCGCCGAGCAGCGAGGTGCGGCGCAGGGTCACGCGGAGCAGCACACCGCGGCGGGGCAGCCGCAGCAGGAGCCGGCCGTCGGTGACCACGCTCTGGTGCTCGGGCCCGGAGACCTCCCGCAGCAGACAGTTCAGGAGCGTGTGGGCCACCACGTCGTCGGCGGTGGGCAGATCGGTGCGCGCGGGCGTGTCGGCGAGGGAGGGCATCAGCGGCTCCAGCGGGGGGTCATGGAGGGGAGGAGGGTCGCCACGGCGGTGACGGCGGCAGCGGCGGCGCCGGTCAGCACCGGGGCGGCGGGGCCGAAGCGGACGCTGCCGGCGGCCGCGGCGAGACCGGCGGCGACCGCGCCGGCCTTGGAGAAGAACTCCAGCGAGCCGAACAGCCCGCCGGGCGCGCGGCCCTGGGCGCAGTCCGCCGCGAGCACCTGCAGACACACCAGGCCGAGCGTGAGGCCCGCACCGAGCAGCAGCCGTACGGCGATCAGCGCGGGCAGCGAGTCGACGACACCGTGTCCGGCGAGGCCGAGGGCGATGAGGACGAAGCCGAGCACGATCCCGGTCTTGGGACGGTCGCGGAACCTGGAGTGCACGGCCAGCGCCGCCACCAGATAGCACAGGTGGGGGAGGGCGAAGAGCACTCCGGACAGGGTCGGCGAGGTGCCCGGGAGTCGGTCGTCGACCAGGGCGATGAGATAGGGGAAGGAGATGACGGTGGAGAAGACGAAGGCGAACTCAAGTGCGTAGAGCGCCTTGAGCGACACCACCGGGGGTGTGAGGTCCGCGGTGGCGGTCGCGCTCGTGGTGCGGGCGACCGGCGCCGGTTCGGGCAGGGCGGCCAGCAGCAGCGCGGCCGTGAGGGGGAGTACGGCGAGGAGTGCGTACTGCCGGTGCGGGGGCAGCCAGCCGGACAGCGCGCCGACCACGATCGGTGCGAAGACCAGGGCCGCCCGGGCGCTGCCCTGCATCAGGGTGAGCGCCTTGGACAGGGCCGGGCCCTCCAGGGCCGCGCCCAGATAGCCGTTGGAGGCGGCGAAGGTGCCGCCCAGGATTCCCTGGAGGACGAGCGCGACCGTGAAGGTGGCCAGCGAGTCGGCCCACCCGGCGAGCAGGAACGCCACCGCGAGCCCCAACTGGGCGCGCAGCAGCAGCCGTTTGCGGCCGTAGCGGTCGGCGAGCCGTCCCCACATCGGGGCCGCGATGCCCCCGAACACGGTCGGGACGACATAGAGCACGCCCGCCCAGCGGGCGTCGCGGTCGCCCAGTCCCGGCAGGATCTCGGTGAGGTACGGGGGCAGGCCCAGGGCCGCGAAGGACGCCACGAAATAGCAGGCGGCCACCGCGTGCACCTGACCGCGCCCGGCGGTGGACCGCGTCATCCGCAGGGCCCCGGCGCTCATGCCGAACCCCCTTGTCGCAGCAGGTAGTTGGGTCCGGTCGTGTAGTGCTTGTTGATGTCGGCCGCGCCGGACCGCTCCTTGGACAGCAGTGAGCCGGCCGTGACCATCGCCTTCACCGGCAGCCGCGGCGCGTCCAGCACCCGCTCGCGCAGGACGGCGGCCGCGTCCCCGCCGAGCCGGTCCACGGCTTCGGCCAGCCGGTCGCGTACGAGATCGAGCAGGGCCCGCCGGTGCCGGGGGAGGCCGAACGCGTAGGCGCCCGCGCACAGATGGACCGTAATGGTGGCGAACAGGTCGGCGACCGGCCCGTCCCCGGAGACATAGGTCCGTGTGTCGTCGAAGCCCCACGGGCCGGGAAACACCGCGCCGAGCCGGTGCGTGTTGACGCGGGGCCCGTCGTTGTCCTTGAACAGCAGCCGCAGACTGCCGGGCCGCAGGACGAGCGAGATGTTCTGCTGATGCGACTCCAGCGCGATGCCGTACCCGAACAGTGTGGTCTGCCAGTCGAACAGCAGGGTCAGGAAGGCGTCCAGCAGGGCCAGCGGGTCGCCGCCGTAGAACCGGTCGGCGAGGTGGTCGACGACCAGCCGCCCGTCCGGGGCGCCGGCGAGCAGGGCGGCCAGCGGTACCACCTCGGCGCCGTCCGGATCGGCCGGGAAGCGCCGGCACAGGACGGCCAGCAACTCGTGCCCGGCATGGGCGTACGTCGCCTCGTCCGCGTGCAGGATCGTGCCGTGGAATCGGGGCTCCCGGGCGATCACGGCCTCCAGCAGCCGCTGTCCGGCAGCGCCGTCCACGAGCGTGCCGGGCTTGACGGTCCGTTTGTTGCGCAGACCCAATGTGGCTGTGGCGAGCGGGAGTTTGAGATGCACCGACGGGTTCACGGCCACCGTGCGCATCGACAGCGTCGGTACGACCTCCAGATGGGCCCGCTCGGCGAGCACCGCCCCGTCCGGGAGCCCGGCGTCGAGCAGGGCGCCGACCGTCAACGGATGCACCGGCAGCACCACGTGCGTGCCCTCCGCCCCGGCGAGACCGAGCTGCCGGGGTGTGGGCCAGAAGTCGGGGAGCGTGCCGGTCAGGGTGACGGTCTCCCGGCGCAGGGCGATCCAGCGCAGCGCGAAACGCGGGTGGAACTCCGGTGCGTAGGCCTGCAGTTGCAGCTCGCTGAGGCCGGAGCGGCCGCGCGCGGTCGGATAGACCGGATGGTCGAGCCGCGCGGCGAGGGTGTCGTACGCGAGCGAGGGCCACCGCGCCGAGTCGTCGCCGAGCCGCCCCTCGACCTCGGTCCGGGTGGCCGTGTGCAGTCGCAGCGTGGCCAGGGTCTGCCGGCACTCCTCGGCGAAGGCGTCGTACCCGCCTCGGTCCACGGGGTCGGCGAGTGCGCGCAGGGCTGCGAGGACGGTGTCGTAGGAGGTGAGCTCGGCGCCGTCCGACTCACGGACGAGCAGGGGCAGCCGGGCGGCGTACTCGCACTGGAAGCCGTCCTCGACGACGGGCAGGAGCAGCGCGTCGCCCTCGGCCGGCAGGCGCAGCCAGGGGCCGTCCGGGCGGTGCAGGAGTGTGCTGCCGGTGCGCAGCCCCACCACGTCCTCGCGGAGCAGGGCGCTGAGCACGCGCGTGAGCAGTTCCTCCTCGCAGGCGTCGGTCCTCGCGGTCGTCGCGGGCGTCACGGCTGGATCTCCCAGCGCAGATCGGCCAGGAAGTCCGCCGCCACGCGGTCCACCGTCGGCTGGTCGGTGCCCGTGGCGCGCAGGACGCCGAGGTAGTCGCGGTTGGTGCCGTACAGTTCGTGCCGCTCGCCCGTCGCGCGCAGCGGTCGGTACGTCAAGTGGACGCCGTCGAGGGTGAGTTCCGTGGCCGTGGGGGCGTCGGTGAGGGTGCCGGGGCGCTCGGCGCAGGGGTAGTCCAGACGGGCGGCGCCGTCGCGGCGGGCGCCCAGGTCCGCGGGGAGCGGCTCACCCAGGTGGGCGCGGAGGATGTGCTCGAAGAGCGGGATCTCCAGCAGCCGGGCCAGCAGCAGGTCGCACTGGTCGCCGATGGCGCGGTAGTTGACCTCGATGAGCCTCGCCCGGCCCTCGTGCACCACGAACTCGGTGTGACAGGTGCCGAACCCGACGCCGAGCGCGTCCAGTTGGGCAAGGACCTGCTCGACGACCGGCTCGGGGTGGGCCGGCACGAAGGTGAGGCGTTCCTCGATGAAGTACGGCGGCGGCGACAGCTCGGTGTGGAAGCCGCCCAGGACGTGCCGGGTTCGCCCGTCGCCCAGCGTCTCCACGGTGTGGAGCTCGCCGGGGAGGTACTCCTCGACGACCAGGACGGTGCCGGGGCGCCGGTCGAAAATCTCCTTGGACCGGGTCGCCAGGTCCTCGGCGGTGTCGACGAGGACGACGTCCTCGCTGGCCACACCCTCGCGCGGCTTGACGACACAGGGGTACGGGGCGTCCGGCAGGGCGGTCGGTCCGGTGAGCTCGGTCGACCAGACCGTGTCCAGGCCCGCGTCGGCGAGGCGGCGGCGCATCTCGGCCTTGTCCTTGCATCGCAGGGTGGCCCGCCAGTCCTTGCCGGGGAGCCCGAAGTAGGCGGCGGCCAGGGCGGCTTGGGTCTGGAGGTGGTCGCTGTTGGTGAAGACCGCGTCGGGGCGGTGGTGGGTGGAGACGCGGGTGACGACGGCCCGGAAGTCGCGGACGTCGCACGGAAGGATCTCGATGTCCGGGTAGGTCGCGCGGTGGGCGTCGGGCTGGTCGGTGAGGACGGTGACGTCCAGTCCCAGGCGGGCGGCCGCGGGCAGAAAGCCCTCGGTGACGGAGTCGGTCGGGTTGAGGGCGAGCAGGTACAGACGCATGGGTGGCTGTGAACTTCCGCTAGCGGGTGGGGGGTTGAAGGGGCGGGCCTGAGCCATGACGGGGCCCGCCCCGGTTCAGCGGGAGTTACTTGGCAGGAAGCGGCACACCGGTGGCCTTGGCCACGTCCGCGAGCATCTGCTCGGCGGCCTGGACACCGATGCCGGACATCCACGTCTCGTCCGGGACCTCGAAGACCTTGCCGTCCTTCACGGCGGGCAGGGACTTCCACACCGGGTTCGAAGTGACCTGCTTCTTCTGCGTCTTGTCGTCCACGTCCGCGGAGGTGACGAAGACCAGGTCGGCGTCGGCCTGGTCGATCTGCTCGGGGCTGACGTCCTTCATGGTGACCTCGGGGTCGTTCGAGACCTGCGAGGAGGGCCGCTTGAAGCCGATGTCGTTCAGGACCACACCGCTGTAGGAGTTGGACTGGTACAGACGGGTCGGACCGGCGATGAAGCGGACCACGGACGCGGTCGGCATGGCGCCGCCGTCCTTCTTCCTGATGGCCTCACCCAGCGCCTTGGCCCGCGTCTCGTACTCCGTCAGCTTGGCCGCGGCCTCCTTCTCCAAACCCAGGGCCTCGGCGTGGACCTTCAGGTTCTCCTTCCAGACACCGCCGGTGGTCTCGGTGAAGACGGTCGGGGCGAGGGCGCTGAGCTTGTCGTAGACCTTCTCGTGCCGGACCTTGGAGGACAGGATCAGGTCGGGCTTGAGCGAGGCGATCTTCTCCAGGTTGGGTTCCAGGAGCGGGCCGACGTCGGCGGTGTTCTTCAACTCGCCCTTCAGGTACGTCGGGAAGCCGCCCTCGGTCTTGAAGTGCGGGGCGACCGCGCCGACCGGGTCGATGCCGAGCAGCGTCACGTCGTCCAGCTCGCCGGTATCGAGCACGACGACGCGCTTCGGCTGGGAGGGGATCCTGACGTCGCCCATGGCGGTCTTGAGGGTGCGCGGGAAGGCGCCGCCCCCATCGGCGGCGGGCTTCGCGGAGGCGGAGTCCTCGGACTCCGAGCCGCAGGCGACCAGGACGGCGGTACCAAGTGTCACGGTCAGCAGGGAGGCCAGAACCCGGCGGATTCCGGGCATGGCGGAGCGGTGGGACATGGGGGGTTGGTTCTTCCTGTAGGAGTGGATCAGGCGGTGGCGGCGGAGCGCCGTACCGCGCTGCTTCTCGGGACCACCAGGGGGGTGCCGGTCTCCGGGTCGGGGATGACCCGGCAGTCCACGTCGAACACGGACTTCACCAGCTCCGCGTCGAGGACGTCCGCCGGGGCTCCGGCGGCGGCGAGCCGGCCGTCCTTGAGGACCACCATGTGGTCCGCGTAGCGGGCGGCCTGTCCGAGGTCGTGCAGCACCATCACCACGGTGCGGCCCGCCTCGGCGTGCAGGGCGGCCACCAGGTCGAGCACGTCGAGCTGGTGCCGCAGATCGAGGAAGGTCGTGGGCTCGTCGAGCAGCAGCAGCTCGGTGTCCTGGGCCAACGCCAGGGCGATCCAGGCGCGTTGACGCTGACCGCCGGAGAGCTGGTCCACCGGCTGGTCGCGCAGGGACGTGGTCCCGGTGCGCTCCAGGGCCTCGTCCACCGCCTGCTGATCGGCGGCCGACCAGGGGCTCAGCAGCCGCTGATGCGGATAACGGCCCAGCCGTACGAGCGCCTCGACGGTGATCGCCTCGGGTGTGACCGGCTGCTGCGGCAGCAGACCCATGCGCAGCGCCAGGGACTTCGCGGGCATGCGGTGGATGTCGGAGCCGTCGAGGGTGACGGTGCCGGCGGCCGGGGCCAGCAGCCGGCTCAGTCCGCGCAACAGGGTGGACTTGCCGCAGGCGTTGGGGCCGACGATCGCGGTGACGGCTCCCCCGGGGAGGGTGAGGTCGAGGCCGCCGACGACCAGCCGGTCGCCGTACCGGAGGTCGAGGCGCTGCGTCGAGAGCTGGTTGGCGGTGGTCATGCGCGGCTCCTGTACGGCGGTCTTGAGCGGGTCCCGGGCCGGCTTCTGCGCGCCGGTCATGCGTGGGTCCTCCTCACGGGCGAGCTCTGCCGGAACATCAGCACCAGCAGCCAGGGCGCGCCGAGCGTGGCGGTGACCGCGCCCACCGGCAGCCCCTCGATCGGCAGCAGGTGCTGCACCACCAGGTCGGAGGCGAGCAGCAGCACCGCCCCGGTGAGGCCGGCCAGCGCGAGCGAGACGGCGGTGGGAGGGCCGGTGACGAACCGCACGATGTGGGGCACCGCGAGCGCCACGAACGTCACCGGACCGGCGAGCGCGGCGGCGAGCGAGGCCAGCACGACCGCGAGGACGAGCAGGTGGAGGCGTGCCGTGGAGGTGTTGAGGCCGAGGGCGCCCGCGGAGTCGTCCCCGAGGTCGAGCACGGCCAGCCGGCGATGCAGGACGAAGGCGGCGGCGAGCGCGAGCACCATGGCGCCGCCCGCTCCCCACACCTCCGTCCACGTCCGCCCGTACACCGAACCCGTGGTCCACTGCAGCGCCGATCCGGCCAGTTCGGCCGGGAAGCGCACGATCATCAGGTTCACGGCGGCGGCGAGCCCCGCCTGGACGGCGAGCCCGGTGAGCACCAGGCGGGCGACGGCGAGCCCGGATCCCCAGGCGAACACACCCAGCAGCAGGGCCGCGAGGAGACCGCCGCCGAGTGCTCCGAGCGGGACCAGCGTCTGGGAGGCCCCGGCGGCGATCAGCGCGACCGCGCCGAGCGAGGCCCCGCCGGTCACCCCCATGACGTCCGGGGAGGCCAGGGGGTTGCGGAACAGCCGTTGCAGCACGCAGCCCGCCACGCCGAGCCCGGCGCCGCCGACGATGGCCGCCATCGACCGGGGCGCCCGGAACTCCCGCACCACGAGGACGTCTCCCGCGTCGCCGAGCCCGATCAGGGCACGCAGCGCCGTGGCGGCGGGGATCCGCATCTCACCGGTCGTCAGGGAGACGGTGAGCAGCACGCACAGCGCGACGAGACCGGAGACGGCGAAGACGAGAACGCGCACACGCGTCCTGGACCGGTTCACCGGGTCGCCACCTTCCGGGCCAGCAGCGCCAGCAGGGGCGCGCCCAGGAACGCGGTCACGATGCCGACCTCCAGTTCCGAGGGGCGGATCACCATCCGGCCGAGCACATCGGCCGTGAGCAGCAGCAGTGGGCCGGCGATCAGACAGCCGGGCACCAGCAGTCGGTGGTCGCCGCCGAGCAGCGGACGTACGAGATGGGGTGCCGCGAGCCCGATGAAGGCGATCGGTCCGGCGACCGCGACCGCCGAACCCGCCAGCAGGACGACCGCGATGCCGCCGGCCAGCCGGATGCGGGTCACCGGGACGCCGAGGGCCTGCGCCGAATCGTCGCCCAGGGCAAGGGCGTTGAGGGCGGGGGCGACGGCCAGCGCGATGACGATGCCGAGCAGCAGGGTCGGCAGGACCGGCCACAGGGTGTCGAGGGGGCGCCCGGACAGGGAGCCGGCGAGCCAGAAGCGGGCCTCGTCGAGCGTGCGCTGGTTCAGCAGCATGACCGCGGACGTCCAGGACAGCAGTACGAGTTGGAGCACGGTGCCGCCGAGGGCGAGCCGTACGGGATCGATGTCACCGGCGCGGCGGGCCAGCGCCTGTGCGAAGACCGCGGCGGCCGCGGCTCCGGCGAACGCGAACCACACGTACTCCACCGGGTCGTTGAGCTTGAGCGCGTAGATCGCGACGACGACCGCGAAGCCCGCGCCCGCGTTGATGCCGAGCGTGGTGGGGGAGGCGAGCGGGTTGCGGGTGATGCCCTGCGCGACGGCCCCGGCGGCACCGAGCGCGGCACCGACCGCGAGGCCGATGACGGTGCGCGGCAGCCGCAGCCCGGTCACCACAAGGACGTCGCGCCCGTGGCCGTGGCCGAACAGGGCGTCGGCCACGGTGGACAGGGGGATCGAGCGGGCGCCGAGGGCGAGGCTCAGGGCGGTGCAGAGGGTCAGGGCCGCGAGGCCGGTGAGGAAGAGCGGTATGTGCCTGAAGGCACGAAAGGACACACCTGTGGGGGGTGCGCCCCGATGGGTCGCAGTCACGAGGCGTGAGCTTAGGTGAGGCTTGCTTTAGTTTTCAACTGACTGTGCGATTCCTTTGAGGTGGCTTGACGTGCGGCTCCCTTGATCAAGCTAAGGTAAGCCTTGCCTATCAATCATCTCCTGAAACCCGCGCACCTGGAGCACGTCGATGTCCCTGGCCCTCAAGACCACGCCGGACGGTGCCGTCTCCCGAGCCCTCGGTGACGTCTACCGACGGCTGGCCGGCATCTGCGAAGCGCTGGACGCGAGAGTCGCCGAGAGCGGCGGAGCGGGCGTGACGGCCGACCGGTTGGCGTCGGACCGGTCCGTGCTGGACGCGTTCGTCGAAGCCGAGGCGGCCCGCATCCGCGACCGCTACGGAGTCGCCGTACGCCCCGACGTCGCCGCCTCCCGCGCCCTGCACGGCTACGCCTGGTCCGTCGGTGTGCTCATGGGCGGCACCTGGTACCTCGAGCGGAGGGTGCCCCGCATCCGCCCCGAGGACCTGCGTCTCGACCTCGCCTCGGGGACGTACGAGATCACACCCGGCACCGAACTCGCCTGTCTGCCCGGCGACCCCGTGGCCGTACTCCCCGGCGTACTGACGCTCCCTCAGGAGGACCAACTACGCGCCCGGTTGCGCATGTCCCTCGCCGAGCACATGCGCCCCCTCCTCGCCGCCCTCGGCCCTGTCGCGCGCCGCCGGTCACGCGCGCTGTGGGGGATGGTCTCCGACGACCTCGTCTCCGCCCTCTGGTACCTGGGCCGGATGCTGGGCGAGGAGGGCGCCGCGATCAGGGCCGCCACCGAGGTGCTGCCGAACTCCGTGCCCCCGTATCCCAGCGGCGCCGACTTCCGTCATCTGGTGGGCGACGACGGCACCCGCCACGCCACCCGCACCCGCACCGGCTGCTGCATGTTCTACGCGATCCGCCCGGCCGAGGCCTGCTCCACGTGCCCGCGCACCGGTGACGCGGAGCGGCTGCGGAGGCTGGAGACCTCCTAGCCGTCCGGCTTCTCGCGGTGAAGGGTCAGTTGACGCATCGCCGCCCGGTAGATGTCCGGGTGGGGCTTGCGTCGGCCCACGTCCACGGAGAGGACGACGGCGGCCATGGCGTCGATCACTCCCCTCGCGGCCAGGAGCGCTGACAGCCGGCGCGGGATCATCCGGGGATACTGCCAAACCCCCTGCGTGGCAGGTCCGTTCAGTCCGCCGTCGTCAGGAACTGCGTGGCCGCCAGCTCCGCGTACAGCGGGTCCGCGGCCACCAGTTCCCGATGTGTCCCCACCGCCCGCACCCGCCCCGCGTCCATGACCACGATCCGGTCGGCCATCGTCACCGTGGACAGCCGGTGGGCGACGACCAGCACGGTCGTCGTCCGGGCGACATCGGCGACCGTGTCGCGCAGCGCGGCCTCGTTCACCGCGTCCAGCTGCGAGGTGGCCTCGTCGAGGAGGAGCAGACGGGGCCGGCGCAGCAGGGCGCGGGCGATGGCGACGCGCTGGCGTTCGCCGCCCGAGAGCCTGGTGCCGCGGTGACCGACGAGCGTGTCGACTCCGCCGGGCAGACGGGCCACCAGGCCGTCCAGACGGGTGGTCTTCAGAACCCGCGCCAAGGCCGCGTCGTCCGCGTCCGGATTGCCCAGCAGCAGGTTGTCGCGCAGCGAGCCCGACAGCACCGGGGCGTCCTGCTCGACATAGCCGATCGCCGAACGCAGCTGCGGCAACTCCCAGTCGGCGAGGTCGCGGCCGTCCAGCGTGATCGTCCCGGACTCCGGGTCGTAGAACCGCTCGATGAGGGAGAACACCGTCGTCTTCCCGGCACCGGAGGGGCCGACGAACGCCGTCATGCCCTGGGCGGGCACCGAGAAGGTCACCCCGTGGTGGACGTAGGGGAGGTCGTCGGCGTAGCGGAACCGTACGTCGGTGAAGCCGACAGCGGCGGGCTCCGCGCCAGCGGCGGGCAACGGGGCGGGCGCAGCGGCGGGTTCGGCGGGCAGCCGCAGGGCCTCCTGGATCCGGGCGAGGGCCGCGGCGCCCGTCTGGTACTGGGTGATCGCGCCGACGACCTGCTGGATCGGCGACATCAGATAGAAGACGTACAGCAGGAACGCCACCAGCGTGCCGACGTCGATCGACCCGGTCGCCACCCGCGCCCCGCCCACCGCGAGCACCGTGATGAAGGCGATCTGCATCGCCAGTCCCGCCGTGTTGCCCGCGGCCGCCGACCACTTGGCGGCCCGCACGCTCTGCCGCCACGACTCCTCGGCGGCCGCGTGCAGCGTACGTTCCTCCCGGTGCTCCGCGCCGGACGCCTTCACCGTGCGCAGCGCGCCGAGAATCCGCTCCAGCGAGGCCCCCATCACGCCGACCGCGTCCTGAGCCTGTCTGCTGGCCTTGTTGATGCGCGGCACGATCACCCCGAGGATCGTGCCCGCGCCCGCGATGACGGCCAGGGTGACGGCCAGCAGCACCGGATCGACCAGCCCCATCATGACCACCGTCGCCACCAGCGTGAGCCCGCCGGTGCCGAGGCCGACCAGGGAGTCGGTGGTGACCTCGCGCAGGAGCGTGGTGTCCGAGGTGATGCGGGCCATCAGGTCGCCCGGTTCGCTGCGGTCCACGGCCGTGATGCGCAGCCGCAGCAGGTACGACGACAGCGAGCGCCGCGCACCGAGCACGACCGACTCGGCGGTGCGCCGCAGCACGTACGAACCCAGCCCGCCCACCGCCGCGTTGGTCACCACCAGGCCGGACATGACGAGCAACGTGCCCGTGATGGTGCGGTCGTGGGAGAGGTCGTCGATCAACTCCCGGGCCACGAGCGGCAGCAGCAGCCCGGTGGCGCCCGTGACCAGCGAGAGCAGGGCGCCCGCCAGCAGGGCCCAGCGGTGGGGTCGGACGTATCCGAGGAGCAGCCGCCAGGTGGGCGGGGATTGCTCGGTCGCGGCGATGCTCACGGCGCTCCTTGCGGGTCGGGCGGAGCCTTCAGGCTACGTCCGACACCTTGCGCAGGGCTCGCCAGTTCCGGGTCACGGAGAGAAGCAGGGGACGGCCGGCCCCGCGGGGCAGACAGGCGTCGAGCATGCCGGTCAGGACCTCGCCGGGGCCGAGCTCGACGTAGGTGGTCGTGCCCTCGGCGTGCAGCCGGGCGACCGCGTCCGCGAAGCGGACGGGCCGGCGCAGGGCGCGTACCCAGTAGCCGGGTTCGGTGGCCGCCTTGGTGACCGGCTCGGCGGTGGTGTCGGACAGGAGCGGGATACGGGGGACATGGAGCTCCATCGTGAGCAGGACGCGGTGGTAGTCGGCGAGGAGGGGCTCGAAGAGCGGGGAGTGGGGAGCCGCGTCCACGCGCAGCACATGGGTGCGGCGGCCGCGGGCCGACCACCGCGCGCACACCGCCGTCACCGCCTCGCGGTCCCCGGCCACGACGACGGACCGGGGCCCGTTGACCGCCGCGACCACCACGCCCGGCCCCAGGCGCAGTTCCTGCGGCCCCGCCTCCACCGCGGCCATGCAGCCGCCCTCCGGCAGGGTCCGCACCAGCCGCGACAGTGTGCCGACCGCACGGCAGGCGTCGGCCAGCGAGAACACCCCCGCCGCGTGGGCCGCCGCCATGTGCCCGGCCGAGTACCCGAACAGCACGTCGGGGCGCAGCCCCTGGCTCTCCAACAGCCGGTACTGGGCGACCTGGAGCGCGAAGATCGCCGGAAAGCCGTACGCGACCCGGTCGAGCAGCGCCGCGGTGCGCGTCCCGGCCGGGGCGAACATCACGTCCCGCAGCGGCAGGTCCAGGTAGGGGGCGAGCATGACGCACACCGCGTCGAGCGCCTCGGCGAACACCGGTGACGTGGCGTGCAGTTCGCGCCCCATCCGCGGCTGCTGCGAACCGGCCGCCGAGAACAGGAACGCGGTCCGGCCCCGCGGCACCCGCACCGGGGCGTCGGCCACCGGCGGGTCCGCCAGCCGCGCGAGCACCTCCTCGGCCGACCGGCACACCACGATCCGCTCCAGGTCCCCGGGACGCAGGAACCCCTCGTCCCCGGCGTGCTCCAGGAAGGACAGCAGCGGACGGTAGAAACCGGACGGATCGAGCAGCAGGCACGGTTTGCGGTGCAGGCCCAACTGGGCCCAGGACAATGCCTCGAGGAGCTCCTCCGCCGTGCCCAGCCCGCCCGGCAGCGCCACGAACGCGTCGCCCGACTCGGCCATCCGCGCCTTGCGTTCGTGGAGGTCCGCGACCACTTCGAGCTCGGTGAGCCCGGTGTGGGTGATCTCGTACGGCAGCATCGCGCGCGGCACGACCCCGGTCACCGAGCCGCCCGCGCCCAGCGCCCCGTCCGCGACGGCGCCCATCAGACCGGTGCGGGCGCCGCCGTAGACCAGTCGTATCCCGGCCCTGCCCAGGGCGCGGCCCAGGTCGGCGGCGGCGTGCAGAGGGGCGGAGCGGTGTCCGGCGGACGCACCGCAGAAGACGGTGACGGCACTCACGCCCACAGCCCGTACCCCCTGGTCAGGATCTGCCGCGGGTCGTACTGCTCCTTGGCACGGGCGAAGCCCGCCCAGTCGGGGCCGAAATGGGCCCGCCAGTCCTCGGGCGTCATCGGCAGCGCGCTGACGGGATGGAGGACCCCGCCCACGGCCCTGGCCCGCTCGTACAGGCCGCGATTGGCGGCGACCATGCGCTGTACGGTGCCCGGATCGGTGGGCGGTGCGGTGCGCATCAGGGAGAGCAGGCACAGGAGTTCGCCGGGTGGCCTGCGCAGCAGCGGCGCGCGGAGCACGCTGCCGCGGAGCGGACGCAGCTGCACCACGCCGCAGCACCTGAGGCTCTGCTGGCCGGCCTCGGCCAGCACCGCCGGGACGAAGGCCGCGGCCGCCGCCTCCGGGAGCAGCAGCGTGAGCCAGGGATGCGGGCGGTCCCACTCGCCCGTGGCGCGCAGCAGCCGTTCGTCGCGGTCCAGGCGGTGCAGGTACTCGGCGTACGACAGGTCCTCGATCTCCTCGGTGTCCCGGTCGTGGTCCAGGTCACCGATCAGCAGGTCGTCTCCGGTCGGCAGGTGGTCTGCGGTCAACAGGGCGTCGGCGCGGGGGAGGCCGGCGTCGTAGGGAGTCACCGCCTCGATCATGTACCGCCAGGTGCCGCCGAGCGCCGGGCGGGCCTGGCCCGCGACATGACTGAACCGGCTGTCGCGGGCCAGCCTGCGCTGGTCGGTGAAGAAGCCTGCGGGATCCTCGTGATAGAGGCGATAGCGGCGGACGCGCACCGGCGCGGGCACCAGCCGGATGGTGGCCCGTACGATCAGGGCGCACTGGCCGAGTCCCGCCAGGACCGCGCCGAACAGGTCCGGATGCCGCTCGGGCGAACAGACCAGCCGCTCGCCGGTGCCGGTGACCACCTCCAGCTCCCGCACCCAGTCGGCGACCAGCCCGCGGCGGTGGCTCGACCCGCCGAACCCGCCCGTGCTCAGCACCCCGCCGACGCTGGCGCCCAGATGGTCGGGGAGCACCGGCGGCGCCAGCCCCTCGGCGAGCGCGGCCCGCACGACCTCGCCCCAGGTCGCGCCCGCCCCGGCGACCAGCGTCCGGTCGCCCGGCACGCAGCGCACCTCGTCGAGCCCGCCCATGTCGACGACGTATCCGCCGTGCGCCTGGCCCTGCCCGTACGGGGCGTGTCCCGAGCCGCGGGCGGCGACGGGCAGCCCCCGCGCGCCGGCGAAGGAGACGATTTCCTGGACCGCGCCACCGGAACGAGGCCGCACGACTCCGAGCGGGCGGGATTCGACGATGTGGCCGAAATCGTGCGAGGCGAGTGCCATGTCCTCCCGCGTCGCATTCACGCCGCACCCTCCAGGAGGTCGCCGTCGAAATCGTCGAATCCCCAGGCCGCTATTCGACTGTCGAAAATTTCGGAGAACACGCGGTGCTGGAGAAAGCCGTGCTCGGCATGCCGTTCGGCTATCAGCGCGGCCATCCGGTCCAGTACGTGTTCCGAAAGTGGTTGCCGGTCGACGGACTCCACATCCAGCGCGTACTTGGCGCAGCATTCGAGGACGGCCTCGAAGCCGTTGACGGAGGCCGCGAACATCCGCCGGCGCGGTTCGCGCCACAGCGCGGCCAGCTCTTCGAGGAGGCTGTGACCCGGAGCCTGCGGGGCGAGCATCTCGCGTGCCCTGCGGGCGAGGGCAGCGACGTACTCGTCCCGGCCGGGCGGGGACAGCAGGCGGACCGACAGCCGCCAGGACAGCTCGGCCCGCCGGGCGGCCAGCTCCCGCAGCAGGGAGATCGAGCCACCCTCGACGATCACCGACCGGTGCCGGGCGCCGAGCCGCTCCACCAGCGCGATCAGGGTGTCCGTCGCCTCCGCCGCGCACAGGTCGCCGTCGGCGAAGGTGCGGTCCCCGAGCCAGTACCGGCACACCCCCGGCACATCGGCTCCGGCGCGGGCGCTCGTGGTGGCGAGGTCGGTGAAGCACTGGAGGCGATCGGCGACCACGATCGGGACTCCGGTGGCCCGGGCCAGTCGGGTGGCCGCCGCACTCTTGCCGACACCGGTCGGTCCGGCGATGAGATGGACCGACGGACCGGTCGCCGGGCGTGTGTCGCTCTGGGCCATGGCGGGATGTCCCCTTCCGCTTCTTCCGACAGGGAGAGACGCCCATCAAGGTAAACGCGGCGGTCCATGGTCAAGAGCCAGGCGGACACCTGGACCGGGCAAAGAGACGTCCACATTCCTGTGAGCCTGTTAAAGGTGGTGAATTACAGGGGTGGGCGACGCGAGTGCAGGGAATCCAGGCCGATATGAGTGACCGTCGAGCCTTTTTCCTAACGAATTCTTGACGAGCCTAAAGAATGAACTCACCTGGAGGTCGTCCCGTGCACTCCGACATGCTGATCGCCGCCGCCGAATCCCTTCCGGACGCCCCGACGAGCGGCACCGTCCTCGTCGGCTACGGAGCGGTGGAGGAACTGACCAGACTCGCCGCCACCCCCGGGTGGACCGTGCACGTCCCAGGCCACCCCGCCGAGGTGCGCCGGGCCGTGCTGGCCGCGGTGGCGGGCGGCGAACGGGCGTACATCCATGTCTGTGCCGACTCCAACACCGAGCCGCGCGGAGCGACGGAAGGGTTCGAACTCGTCCGGGAAGGCCTCGACGGTGTGGTCCTCGCGGTCGGCTCCACCCTCGACCCGGTGCTGCGCGTCACCGCGGGCCTCGACCTGACCGTCCTCTACGCGACCACCGTGCGGCCCTTCGACGAGATCGGCCTGCGCACGGCCGCCCTCGCCGCCGACCGGGCGGACCTGGTGCTGGTCGAGCCCGGCCTTCCGGGGACCTCGGCCCGGCAGGTCGCCGGGACCCTGGTCCATGTGCCGCACCGGCTGCTGGCCCTGGGCGGCGCCGACGCCCGGGACGAGGAGGCACTGGGCCGGGCCGTCCGGGGCTTCTTGCGCTGACGGATCCGCTCCCGTGCCGCTACTGATCAGTTGCACGTAGGGTCGAGGCGACGGACACCGGCGGAAGGAAAGGTTCACCACCATGGCGCAGGAAGTTCGCGGCGTGATCGCACCGGGCAAGGACGAGCCGGTCCGGGTGGAGACGATCCTGGTGCCCGACCCCGGCCCGGGGGAGGCGGTCGTCCAGGTACAGGCCTGCGGGGTGTGTCATACCGACCTGCACTACAAACAGGGCGGGATCTCGGACGACTTCCCGTTCCTGCTCGGCCATGAGGCGGCGGGTGTGGTGGAGGCGGTCGGCGAGGGCGTCACCGACGTCGCCCCCGGTGACTTCGTCATCCTCAACTGGCGGGCCGTGTGCGGGAATTGCCGGGCCTGTCTGCGGGGGCGCCCGTGGTACTGCTTCAACACCCACAACGCCTCGCAGAAGATGACGCTCGCCGCGACCGGACAGGAGCTCTCGCCCGCGCTGGGCATCGGGGCGTTCGCGGAGAAGACGCTGGTCGCGGCCGGACAGTGCACCAAGGTGGACCCGAGCGTGGCGCCGCAGGTGGCCGGACTGCTGGGGTGCGGGGTGATGGCCGGGATCGGCGCCGCCATCAACACCGGCAATGTGGGCCGGGGGGACACCGTCGCGGTGATCGGCTGCGGAGGCGTGGGAGACGCGGCGATCGCCGGTTCCCGGCTGGCGGGTGCGGCGCGGATCATCGCCGTCGACATCGACGACCGCAAGCTGGACACGGCACGCTCGATGGGTGCCACCCACACCGTGAACTCCAAGAACTCCGACCCGGTCGAGGCGATCCGCGAGCTGACCGGCGGCTTCGGCGCCGACGTCGTCATCGAGGCGGTCGGCCGCCCCGAGACCTACCAGCAGGCCTTCTACGCCCGCGACCTCGCCGGCACCGTCGTCCTGGTGGGTGTGCCCACCCCGGAGATGAAGCTGGAGCTGCCGCTGCTGGACCTCTTCGGCCGCGGCGGTTCACTGAAGTCCTCCTGGTACGGCGACTGCCTGCCCTCCCGCGACTTCCCGATGCTGATCGACCTCCACCTGCAAGGCCGCCTGGACCTCGGGGCGTTCGTGACCGAGACGATTCGGCTCGACGAGGTCGAGAAGGCCTTCGAGCGGATGCACGGCGGCGACGTCCTGCGTTCGGTGGTGGTGTTCTGATGACCGCCCGCATCGAACGCCTCGTGACGTCAGGACAGTTCAGCCTCGACGGCGGTACCTGGGACGTCGACAACAACGTGTGGATCGTCGGCGACGACCACGAGGTGATCGTCATCGACGCCGCGCACGACGCCGAGGCGATCGCCGCCGCCGTGGGGGAGCGCCGGGTGACCGCCATCGTGTGCACCCACGCGCACAACGACCACATCGACGCCGCGCCCGCCCTGGCCGACCTCACCGGTGCCACCATCTGGCTGCACCCCGACGATCTGCCGCTGTGGAAGCAGACCCACCCCGACCGCGAGCCCGACGCCCACCTCCAGGACGGCCAGGTGATCGAGGCGGCCGGAGCCGACCTGCGGGTGCTGCACACCCCGGGCCACGCCCCCGGCGCGGTCTGCCTCCACGACCCCGGACTGGCGACGGTCTTCACCGGCGACACCCTCTTCCAGGGCGGTCCCGGCGCCACCGGCCGCTCCTTCTCGCACTTCCCCACGATCGTCGACTCGATCCGCGACCGGCTGCTCACCCTGCCGCCGGAGACGAAGGTCCTCACCGGCCACGGTGACCCCACGACCATCGGCGCGGAGGCCCCGCACCTGGAGGAGTGGATCGCGCGCGGCCACTGACGAGGTCGCGGCGCCGCACGTCGCCGTGAAGCCGCGCGGCCGGGTGACGCCTGAGAGGATCCGGGTGACCCGGCGAAAAAGGTGACAGAAGATGTCCGGCTTACCCGGCACCGTGGGATCGACCACGACAACACGGGAGGCCGGACATGTCACAGCCGCTGAAGGGCAAGGTCGCACTGGTCGCCGGTGCGACCCGAGGAGCCGGGCGAGGGATCGCCGTGGAGCTCGGGGCGGCCGGCGCCACGGTCTATGTGACGGGGCGCAGCACGCGGGACCGGCGCTCGGAGTACGACCGCCCCGAGACCATCGAGGACACCGCCGACCTGGTGAACGAGGCGGGCGGCACGGGCATCGCCGTATCCGTCGACCATCTCGACCCGGCGCAGGTGCGCACCCTGGTCGACCGGATCGCGGACGCCGAGGGCCGTCTCGACGTGCTCGTCAACGACATCTGGGGAGGCGAGAAGCTCTTCGAGTGGGAGAGCCCCGTCTGGGAGCACGACCTCGACAACGGGCTCAGGCTGCTGCGCCTCGCGGTCGAGACCCACGCGATCACCAGCCACCACGCCCTGCCGCTGCTGCTGCGCAACCCCGGGGGACTGGTCGTCGAGATGACGGACGGCACCGCCGAGTACAACGGCGCGACCTACCGCAACACCTTCTTCTACGACCTCGCCAAGACGTCCGTCCTGCGGATGGGCTTCGCCCTCGGCCATGAACTCGGCCCGCGCGGAGCCACCGCCGTCGCGCTGACGCCGGGCTGGCTCCGGTCGGAGATGATGCTGGAGCACTTCGGGGTGGGCGAGGACAACTGGCGCGACGCCCTCGACCGCGTCCCCCACTTCGCCATCTCGGAGACCCCGCGCTACGTGGGCCGCGCCGTCGCCGCCCTCGCCGCCGACCCCGACGTGGCCCGCTTCAACGGCCAGTCCCTCTCCAGCGGCGGCCTGGCCCGGACCTACGGCTTCACCGACCTCGACGGCAGCCGCCCGGACGCCTGGCGCTACCTCGTCGAGGTCCAGGACGCGGGCAAGCCGGCGGACACCACCGGCTACCGCTGAGGTCAGGGCTGATCCACCGTCGGGAACTGCCACCGCACCGACAGGCCCGGTGGCAGTTCCAAGTCGTCGCGTACGGCGGCGTAGTAGCCGTCACGTCCGACGCGGTGCCGCTCCACCAGCGCCTGCCAGGCCGCCGGATCGCGTGTCCTGCCGCGCTGGAACTGTTCCATCTCCAGCACCACGGTGACCCAGGCCCGTGCCTTCTCCACCACGTTCGGGCTCCCCAGCAGAACCAGCGCTTCCCCGGCCGGGTCCCGGGCGAGGGTGGCCTCGGCCAGCAGGGGCGCGGCCTCCTCGGGGGAGAGGGGATGCGGATGAGGGTCGTTGCCCAGGTGGGACGCCGCCCGGCAGGCCAGCGTGACGGTCTTCTTGAGCGTGCTCGCGTAGTCGGCGTACACCGCGAGCCGACGCTCCTCCCAACGGGCCGTCTGCTCACGGCGGAAACGGGCGCCGTCGCTGCGGACGACCGCCAGATACGAACCGAGCGCCCCGATCACGACACCGATGAGCGCGGGCAGTTGCTGTATGAACGCGGACATGGGCGCACGGTATCTGCCCGGTTGATCGACAGGGCGCTACGGTGCGGACCCATGACGGACACAACACGCTTCGAGGGGTACGGGGTTCTCATCACCGGCGCGGCGCGCGGCATCGGCGCAGCGACCGCGCGGCGGTTCGCGCAGGAGGGGGCGCGGGTGCTGGTGACCGACATCGACGTGCCCGCGGCCGAGCAGACGGCGGCGATCCTGCGCGAACAGGGCCTGGTGGCCAGGGCGTTCGGATGCGACGTGGGGGAGCGGGCCGACGTGGAGGCGGCCGTCGAGCATGCCGTCGGCGTCTTCGGTTCGCTGGACGTCCTGGTCAACAACGCCTGTCACTGCACCCCGGACGCCCCCCTCTTCGAGGACGAACCGGACGACGAGTGGACGCGCGACCTCGACATCACCCTCACCGGCGCCTACCGCTGCTGCCGGGCCGCCCTCCCGCACCTGGCCGCTTCGGGACGCGGCGCGATCGTCAACGTCGGCTCCGTCAACGGCCTGACCGACTTCGGCAACCACGCCTACAGCGCCGCCAAAGCCGGCCTCGGCTCCCTGACCCGCACCCTCGCCGGACATGCCGCCCCCCGTGGCGTCCGCGTCAACCTCGTCGCCCCCGGCACCGTCCGCACCACCGCCTGGGAGGGCCGCGAGGAGGACCTGGCACGAGCGCGCGAGCTGTATCCCCTGGGCCGCGTCGGCGAACCCGAGGACATCGCCGCCGCGATCCTCTTCCTCGCCTCCCGCGACGCGTCCTGGATCACCGGCGTCACCCTGCCCGTCGACGGCGGGATCACCGCGGTCGACTCCGGCTTCCGTCAACTGCGCAGCAACGCTTAACATTTGCTGTAGATCTTTTCACTTGTCCTTCCCGGACGGTGTCGGGCAGCGTTCTCGTGTGCCCGACACCCAGCCCGACACCCTGCCCCGCTCCCCTTGGCGTACCGCCGACTTCCGCGTCCTCTTCGCCGCGAGCACCCTCAGTCAACTCGGAACGAACGTCAGCTACGTCGCCGTCCCGCTGCTCGCCGTCACCGCACTGGACGCCGGGCCCGGACAGGTCGGTGCGCTGGCCACCCTCAGCACGCTGGCGTTCCTGCTCCTCGGCCTGCCCGCCGGGGCCTGGGTGGACCGGATGCGGCACCGCCGGGTGCTGATCGTGGCGGACCTGGCCCGCGCGGTCCTGTACGCCTCCGTCCCGCTCGCCTGGTGGACGGACACCCTCACCCTCGGCCAGCTGTACGCCGTCGTCCTGCTGAACGGCGCCGCGACCGTCTTCTTCGACGTCGCCTCCCAGAGCACCCTGCCCCGCCTGGTCGGCCGCGACGCCCTCGTACCCGCGAACGCCGCCCTGGTCGGCCTGCAGGCGGTGGGCAATGTCGCGGGCCGCGGCGCGGGCGGCGCCCTGGTCCAGTTCCTCACCGCTCCGGTGGCCGTCGTGTGCGCCGCGCTCACCTATCTGGCCTCCGCCCTCCAACTCACCATGATCCGGGGCGAGGAGAGGGCCCGAAGCCGGAACCGGAAGACCACGCTGACGGCGGAGATCGCCGAAGGCCTTCGGCACGTCTTCCGCAACCCGGAACTGCGCGCCCTCGCCCTCACCGCCGCCCTCATCAACCTGGGCATGCAGATCGTCAACACGCTGCTCCCCCTCCTGTTCGTCCGCGAACTCGGCCTCCCCGCCAGCGCGTTGGGCCTCTTCTGGGCAGCGGGCGGACTGGGCCTGCTGCTCGGCGCCCGCTGCGCCCGCCCGCTCGCCGCCCGCCTGGGCCACGGCCGTACCCTCGGAGTGGTCGGCGCGATCCTGGCGCCCGCCGCCCTGCTCGTGCCGCTCATCGACCGCGGCCCGTGGCTGTGGATCGCCGGACTGGGATGGACCCTGGTCCTCTTCAAGACCGGCACGGACAACGTCCTCGGCGTCAGCCTGCGCCAGCGGATGACGTCGGACGAACTCCTCGGCCGTATGAACGCCACCTACCGCTTCGTCCTGACCGGAGCGCTCGCGATCGGGGCCGCCGTGGCGGGCGTGCTCGGCGAACTGGTCGGCGTGCGCGCCACGTTGTGGGTGGGCGGGGCGCTGATGACGGCGGCCTTCCTGCCGGTCTTCCTCTCCCCGGTCCGCACCCGGCGCGAACTCCCGCGGCACACCCCGGTCACAGCGCCCGTGCCACAGCCCCGCTGATCCGGTCCACGTCCGCAGCGGACGTACGCCAGTTGCTGAACGCCGCCCGCAGCCCGGGAGTCCCGTCGTACACGGTCGGCGTCACGAACGCCTCGCCGGTGGCCGCCACGGCCCGCGCCAGCGCGTCGACCCGTTCCTGCGTCGGATCGTCGGCCAGGGTGAAGCAGACGACGTTCAGCCGGACCGGGGCGAGCAGCCGCAGCCCGTCCGTCGCGGCGACGCGCTCGCCGAGCTCCCGGGCCAGTGCCACGTTCCGCTCGACGATCTCGCGATGCCCGTCACGGCCGTACGCCATGAGCGAGAACCACGCCGGAAGGGCCCGCAGCCGCCGGGAGTTCTCCGGCGTGAGATGCACGAAGTCGGGCTCGCCGACCGGGAGTCCGAGGTAGGGCGAGGCGTTGTGGAAGACCGCCACCTGAAGATCTCGGCGGCGGGTGAACTGGACGGCCGCGTCATAGGGCACGTTGAGCCACTTGTGCAGGTCGACACAGACCGAGTCGGCGGCGTCGAGACCGTCCACGAGACCGGCGTACGACGGGGAGAGCGCGGCGAAGCCGCCGAACGCGGCGTCCACGTGCAGCCAGAAGTCGTGCCGTTCCCGGAGCGCGGCGACGGCCCGCAGATCGTCGAAGTCGACGGTGTTCACGGTGCCGGCGTTGGCCACCACGATCGAGGGGCGGCCGTCCAGCGCGGACAGCGCGGAGTCCAGCGCGGCGACGTCGACGGCCTCCCGGTTGCCGGGCAGCACCGGCACGGACCGCAGCCGGTCGCGGCCGATGCCGAGCACGGACAGGGCCTTGCCGATGCTGGAGTGCGGGCTGCCGGACAGCACATGGACCGGGCCGAGGGCGGCCGCCCCGTCGCGCGACACGGACACACCGAGCCGCTCGCCCAGCCACTCGCGGGCGATGGCGAGCCCGACGGTGTTGGATGCGGTGGCCCCCGTGACGAACGCCCCGCTGTGTGCCTCGCCCAGCCCGAACAGCTCGCGCAGCCAGCTCACCGTCTCGCGTTCCAGGGCGGTCGCCCAGGACCCCGCAGACCCCGAACCGTTCTGGTCGTACACGCCGGTCAGCCAGTCCCCGGCGAGGGAGGCGGGCGTCGCGCCGCCCGTGACGAAGCCGAGGTAGCGCGGCCCCGCCGAGCCCGAGAAGCCGGGCGCCCACCGCTCGGCGAACCGCGCGAGAGCGCCCTCGGCCCCGGCACCCCCGGCCGGCAGGGCCGCGCGGTCGGGCGCCGTGCCGAGGTGGACGACCGGCCGCTCGGACAGACCGGCCAGCTCACGGGCGGCGAGGTCGCGGGCGGACTGGAGGAGTTCGGGGAGCCGGGAGAGATCGTCGGCGAGAGTGGGGTGCATGAGGGGCAGCGTAGGAGGGAGCCGCCGTCCGTGGCCTGGTCCACTTGAGGCAAACTGGACCGATGACCACGGGATTCGCCGCCGCCCTCGGCACCTGGCGCGACCGGCGAGGCCCACTGGCCCGGACGCTGGCGGCGGCCGTCCGCGAGGCGGTCGTCGACGGCCGGCTGCCCGCCGGGACCAGACTGCCCTCCGAGCGGGAACTCGCCCGCGTCCTCGACATCAGCCGCGGCACGGTCGTCGCTGCCCTCGCCCTGCTGCGGGACGACGGCTGGCTGCACACCCGGCACGGCAGCGGCAGCCTCGTCCGCCTCACCGAACGCACCACGCCCTGGTCTCTGGACCGCGGCGGAGCGGTCGACGCGGACCTCGACCTCACCCTCGCCGTCACCGCCGCACCCCACGAGGCCTACCTCGCCGCCCTCGCGCGGGCCGCCGAGCGCAGCGCGGCCCTGCTCGTCGACTCCGGCATCGCCACCGCCGGACTGCCCCGCCTGCGGGAACTCCTGGCCGACCGCTACACCCGCGAGGGCCTCGCCACCCGCCCCGAACAGATCCTCGTCACCTCCGGCGCCCAGGCCGCCCTCACCCTGCTCCTCGACCACCTCCACACCGACCGCGGACGCCCCGTCGCGGTGGAGAGCCCGTCCTACCCGGGCGCCCTGGCGGTCCTGCGCGCCCGCAAAGCCCGACTCCTCCCCGTCCCCGTCACGTCGGACGCCGGCTGGGACACCGCCCACCTCGCGACCGCCGTACGCACCCGCGACCTCCGGCTCGCCTATCTGATCCCCGACTTCCAGAACCCCACCGGTGCCCACATGGGCGCCGCGACCCGCGCCGCGATCGCCGGCCTCCCGCTCACGGTCATCGCCGACGAGACCATGCGCGACCTCGACCTGAGGGCCGAGCCCGGCACCGAACGGCATCTGGCGGGACCCCGGGTGATCCAGATCGGCTCGGCGAGCAAGACCGTGTGGAGCGGGCTGCGGGTCGGCTGGATCCGCGCCACCGCCGATCTCGTACGCCGGCTGCGCCGGAGCCCTCTCCAGGCACAGCTGTCGCCACCACCCCTGGAACAGCTCATCGCCGCGGAACTGCTCGGCGACGGGCTGGACGAGATGCTCGCCGACCGCCGGGCCAGACTGCGCGCCCAGCGCGACCACCTCGCCGCACTCCTCGACGGCACGGGATGGACGTACACCCTCCCGCAGGGCGGTCTGTCGCTGTGGCCGCACCTCGGCCCGACCACGTCCGCGACGGACCTCGCGGCCCGGGCCGCCCGTCTGGGCCTCGCGGTGACACCCGGCCCGCACTTCGCCGCCGACCGCACCACGCTCACCCACCACCTGCGCCTGCCGTTCACGGCGACGCCGGACGTCCTCGGCCGTGCGGTCCACTTGCTGCGCCGCTGTGCCGAACCGGAAGTTCACCGTTTCGTCACAGCCTGACCCGGCGTACAACCGACGCCCCCGCGCACCTGTCTAGCAGGCAGAACACAGGACATCACAGCTCACAGGACATCACAGCCCAACGGAGGGGCCCGCCATGGGGGACATACGCAGACGAGGGGCCATCGCCCTCGGAATCACCGGACTGATCGCACCGCTCACCCTCACGCTGGGCACCGCGCCCGCGCAGGCGGCCACCGCCTGCACCACACAGACCGGGCCGTACCAGAAGCAGGTCGAGAAGTTCCTCGGCCGCCCCGTCGACGGCAAGCAGTCCGCCGCCGACTGCAAGGCCATCCAGGCCTTCCAGACCAAGCACGGCATCACGCCGAACGCCGGCTACGCGGGCAAGGTCACCTGGGGCGTGATGGACCTGATGAACAAGCAGAAGGCCGTCGGGAACAAGCCCAACAAGGACGGCAAGTGCCCGGTGAACAAGGGCCGTATCGCCTGCGTCAACCTGACACTCCAGCTGAGCTGGATCCAGGACGGGGACGACCTCGTCTACGGTCCGGTGCCCGTCCGCACCGGCCGCAACGGCTACGAGACCCGCACCGGTCTGAAGAAGATCTACTGGCGCGACATCGACCACGTCTCGAACATCTACGACGTGCCCATGCCCTACAGCCAGTTCTTCGACGGCGGCCAGGCCTTCCACTCGGTCAACCTCAGCATGTGGAACCCGCCGGGCTCCCACGGCTGCGTCAACATGACCAAGACGACCGCCAAGAAGTATTGGTCGCTGCTGAAGAAGGGCGACGACGTCTTCGTCTACGGGCGCAAGCCGGGCACCTGACAGTAGGCGCCCGGCTCGCCGTCAGCGCGTCACCGGGGCGCGTCACCGAAGTCCGGGATCTCCAGCCGCGCCCCGCCCTGCCGCGCGGAGTCGTGCGCGACGATGCCCGGCAGGGTGTAGCGGGCGGCCACCCACGCGTTCACCGAGGGCAGGGCGCGGGTGTTGACCGCGGTGACGAAGTCGTCCACGAGGAAGTGGTGGCTGCCCTCGTGCCCGTTGTGGAGGTTGTCGAACTCGCGGGGCAGCCGGGACCGGTCGTGCACGGGGGCCGAGCCGGAGGTGAAGGCGGCCCGCAGGTCCGGTGCGATGTGCTGGAGTGACGGGTCGTCAGGGGACAGGGTGGGCTTGGGTTCCAGCAGTTCGCTGATGTCCTTCACCCCGTTCTTGTCCTGCCACAGCGCGAAGGTGGCGAGCTGCTCCATGCTCCCCTCCGTGCCGAAGAAGCGGAAACGGGACTCACGGATGTGTGAGGGGTAGCCCACCCGCCGGAACTCGTTGGTGCGGAACGATCCGCCGCCCGCCACCTCGAACAGCGCGGTGGCGTTGGAGATGTCGTTGCCGAACTGGCTGACCTCCTTGTCGAAGACGCCGTCGCCCCGGTCGTCGGTCACCCCGATCGCCGACACGCTCACCGCGTGCGTCTGCCAGGCGCCGAGCACACCGCCCACCGAGTGCGTCGGGTACAGCAGCGGGGGATAGCTGGCGGTCGCCTTCCAGTTCTCGCCGCCGCTGTACTGGTACGCCTCGTAGAACCCCAGGTCCATGTCGTGGACGTAGTCGCCCTCGGCGTAGAAGAGGCGCCCGAAGGAACCCTCCGCGATCTGGTTGCGGGCGTGCACGGTCGCCGGGTTGTACTGGCTGGTCTCGCCCATCATGTACGTCAGTCCGGTCGCCCGGACCGCGTCGATGATCGCCGCGATCTCCTGCGTGGTGATGGCCATGGGCACCGCGGAGTACACGTGCTTGCCGGCCTCGAGGCCCTGCACCACGAGCGGGCCGTGGGTCCAGCGCTGGGTGAAGATCGCGACCGCGTCGACCGCCTTCGACTCCAGCATCGCCTCGTAGGAGGGGAAGGTGCCCGACAGGCCTTCGGCGGCGCGGAGTTGCTCGGCCCTTTCCGGCAGGAGATCGGTGACGTAGACGTCGCTGACGCCGGGATGGGCCAGGAACAGTTTCGCGAACTGGCCCGAGAACTGCCCGGCGCCGACGATGCCGAGGGAGAACGTCATGGAAGTGCCTTTCACTGGCCGAGGATGAAGTTGATCTGGTCGTTGGTTTCGGTCAGGCCGCTCACGGGGGCCCCGTTGGCGAAGACGTCCTGCATGGCCGGGCGCATCAGGGCGTAGACGTCCGCCGCGTAGTCGGTGATCGGGAAGGAGAAGGTCCTGGAGTCCTTCTTGTCGGTGACCGGTTCGGTGAAGGCGGACACGTCGATGCCCTTCTTCTTGTACGCGGCCACGGCGGCCTCGGTGCCCGACGGGGTGGCCGGGAAGACGATGCCGTAGCCGCCGACGGTCTTCTGGCACGCGTCGGAGGCCAGGTACCGCACCCACTTCTTCGCGCCCTCCTTGTTACGGGCGTTCTTGGTGACCGAGTCGGCGAGGCCGTTCATCATCGTGGCCCGCTTGCCGCTCGGGCCGGTCGGCGTGGGAGCGGTGCCGACCTTGAGGCCCTTGGTGCCGTAGTACGTCGAGATCATCCAGGCGCCGTCGAAGGAGGCCGCCGCCCGGCCCGAGGCGACCTGGGCGTTGGCCGGGTTGGCGCCGTCGGTGTAGTCGGTGAAGGGGGCGAGGTAGCCCTTCTTCGCCAGGCCGAAGTACCAGTCGATCACCGACTGGAAGGTCTTGCTGTCGTACTGGTACTTGCTGCCCCAGCGCGCTTTGTCCGTGTAGTGCCAGCCCGCCGATTCGACGAACGGGCTCCAGGTGGTCTGCCCGTCGCCGTCGCCCGCGCCGCCCGTGGCGAGGCCGTACACCTTGACGTGGTTCTTGTCGAAGCCGGGTTCGTCGCCGCGCTTGCCGTTCTTGTCGACGGTCAGGTGGGCGATCGTCTTCTCGAAGGTGCCACCGTCCCGCGGGTTCCAGGCGAGGGTGTTGAGCTCGTCGGCCGTCAGCCCGGCGTCCTTGACCATCTTCTGGTTGTAGAAGAGCGCGACGGTGTCCCAGTCCTTGGGCGCTCCGTAGCGATGGCCGTCCTGGCCCGTCCAGTTGGCGCCCAGGCCCGCCTGGTAGGCGGAGTCGTCGATGCCGAGGTCGTCCAGCGGTTCGAGCACCTTGAGGTCGGCGAACTGGCCGAACTTCTGGATGTGGTCGGTGAACACGTCCGGCTCCGTGCCGGCGATGAAGCTCGCGGTGAGCTTGGTCCAGTAGTCGGCCCAGCCCATCTGTGTGATCTTGACGTCGAGGCCGGGGTTCTCCTTCTCGAAGCCCTTCGCGCAGGCCTGGTAGGCGGGCAGCTGGTTGGCGTCCCACAGCCAGTACGTCACGCTGTTGGCGCCCGACCCGGCCGCGCCGCCCTGCGCGCACCCGGACACCAGGGTCAGGGCCAGGGCTCCGGTCGCCGCCGCTACGGTACGAATTCGCATTCCGGTCCCCTTACTTGACGCCGGTGAAGCTGATGGTGCTGACGATGCGGCGCGCGAAGGCACCGAAGAGGACCAGCATCGGGAGGGCCGCGATGAGCGTGGCCGCCATCAGGCCGGACCAGTCGTAGCCGGTCTGCGGGGTCTGCGCCCGGAAGATGGCGAGGGCCACGGTGAGCACGCGCGAGCTGTCGCTGTAGGACACCATCAGCGGCCAGAAGTAGTCGTTCCAGGAGGTGATGTACGTCAGCACTCCGAGGGTGAGGATCGGGGTGGACGCCATCGGCAGCATCACCCGGAAGAAGATCCGGATCTTGCCCGCCCCGTCGAGCAGGGCGGCCTCCTCGACCTCCCGGGGCACGTTCATGAAGAACTGGCGCAGGAAGAACACCGCGAACGGCGTCATGAACATCGTCGGCAGGGCGATGCCCAGCAGGTTGTCGACCAGGCCGAGTTGCTTGATGAGCACGAAGTTCGGCAGCAGGGTGAAGATGGCCGGAACCATCAGGCCGGCCAGGAACAGGCCGAACACCTTGTCCCGTCCGCGCCACCGCAGCCGGGCGAAGGCGTAGGCGGCCATGGCGGAGAAGAAGATCTGGCAGACGGTGATCAGGGTCGAGACAACGACGGAGTTGATCAGATAGCGCCAGAACTTCAGTCCGCCGCCGGAGCCGCCCTGGGCGATGGCCTCCTCGGTGGACTGCAGGCCCAGCGCCCGCTCGAAGCCGCCGGTGGTGAAGTCCACCGGCAGCGGGTCGCCGGGGTGGGCCGCGAGGGCCGTGTTCGAGGACAGCGCGGTGCGCAGGATCCAGTAGAACGGCAGCAGGGTCACGAGGATCATCGCGGCCATCGCCACCCAGGCCACGACCCGCCCCGGGGAGGGGCGGCGTCGGACAGGACGGGTACGGGGCGCCGCAGGTGCGGTCGGCGCGGTCACAGCAGCCATGTCGGTGTCTCCTCTCTCAGCCGAGATCCGTCTGGCCGGCCCGGGTGAGCCGGTACTGCAGGAAGGTGATCGCGCTGAGGACGACCAGCAGGGCCACCGACATCGCGGAGGCGTAGCCGAACTGGAAGCGGCCGAACGCGGCGCCGTAGATGTAGAACTGGAGCACGTTGGTGGCGTTGGCCGGACCGCCGTTGGTCGTCACGGCGACCGTGTCGAAGACCTGGAACGATCCGATCACGGTCATGATCAGCACGACCGCCAGGACCGGTCGCAGCAGCGGCATGGTGATCCGCCAGAACATCCGCCACTCGCTCGCGCCGTCCACCTTGGCGGCCTCGTACATGTCGTTGGGGATGGCCTGGAGGCCCGCGAACAGCAGCAGCGCGGTGTATCCGACGTGCCGCCACACGTTGATCAGGGCGATCGTCGGGATCGCCCAGGTCTCGTCGGCCAGGAACGGGATGCGGTCGAAACCGAGCCCGGCGATGATCTCGTTGCCGATGCCGAGCTGGGTGTCCAGGATCCACAGCCAGACGATGCCCGCGACCACGTTGGACATCAGATAGGGCGTGAGGACGATCCCGCGCAGCATCGCCGACTGGGTGAGCCGCTGCAGGAGGACGGCTATCGCGAGTGCCGAGACCGTCTGGATGCCGATGTTGATGAACACGTACTCGACGGTCACCTTCAACGAGTCCCAGAAGATGGGGTCGTGGACCATCCGCGTGTAGTTGTCGAGGCCCACCCACTCCGCGGGGGTCAGCAGGTTGAAGCGGGTGAAGCTCAGGTAGATGCCCCGCAGCGTCGGCCAGAGCAGGAAGACCAGGAAGCCCAGCAGGGCCGGTGCGATGAACACCGCGGCGAGCCGTCCGTCGCCCCCGCCCTCGCGGGCCCGCGCCTTGCGCGTCCTCGGTTTCGTCGCGGCCTCCTCGGCGCTGCCCAGGGGCAGACGCGACGGGGGGCTGCTGGAGGCGATGGTCATCGGGAGACTCCCTCGTCTGCGGCGGCTCATCCTCGGGCCACTTACTTTTGTGGCGAAAGAATCCAGACGTCAAGGGGCGTGCAAACATCTTTTCCAGGCCACCTTGAGTGACGTAGAGTAGTCATATTGGTTTCATAACGAAAGAAACCTGATGGGGGAGACTGACCTGCATGACCGCAGTAGCCGCCAGCTGGCATCCACTGAGCCCGGGTGAGCGCTCGGTGGCGATCGAGGTGCTCGTCCACGGGCCGCTCTCGCGCACCGAGCTCGCCCGGCGCCTCGACCTGTCCGCGGGCAGCCTCACCCGGCTCACCAAACCCCTCATCGAGTCGGGCCTGCTGATCGAGGTCCCCGAAGCGGGAGCTTCCGCCGAGGTGCGCACCGGTCGCCCTTCGCAGCCACTGGACGTGGTCGTCGAGTCCCGTTCCTTCATCGGCTTCAAGATCACCGACGACATGGTCTACGGCGTGGTCACCACCCTTCGAAGCGACATCGTGGCCCGTCACGACCGCCCTCTGGTCACCCATGACCCGGCCGAAGTCGCCGACCTGCTCGCGGAGATGACCGGCGAACTCGCCCGCGCGCACGGCTCACGTCTCGCCGGCATCGGCATCGGGGTGGGCGGCCTGGTCCGGCGACGTGCCGTCGTGGGCGAGTCCCCGTTCCTGCACTGGCGGGACGTCCCGCTCGCCGAACTGGTCGAGGAGCGCACGGGGCTGCCGGTCGTGCTGGAGAACGACGTCGCCGCCCTGGTCGAGGCCGAGACCTGGTTCGGTGCCGGCCGCGGACTCGAGCGCTTCGTCGTCCTCACCATCGGCGCCGGTCTCGGCTACGGCCTGGTGCTGGGCGGGCGCAGGGTCCCCTACGCCGAGGAGGACCGCGGCTTCGGGCGACACTGGATCGTCAACCCCAACGGCCCGCTCACCCCCGAGGGTGAACGCGGCAGTGCCGTCTCCCTGCTGACCATCCCCAACATCCGCTACCAGGTGCACGCCGCCACCGGCCGCGACCACAGCTACGAGGAGATCCTCGCCCTCGCCGCCGCGGGCGAGCCCATGCCCGCCCGGGTCATCGACGAGGCCGCGCGCGCTCTGGGCACCCTGGTCGCGCAGATCTCCAACTTCGCGATGCCGCAGAAGATCCTGCTCGCCGGCGAAGGTGTCGGCCTGATGGATGTCGCCGGGAAGTCCGTGGCCGAGGCCGTCCGGGCCGGACGGCACCCGCTGGCCGCCCCCGTCGACCTGGAGACCAAGGTGTCCGACTTTCACGACTGGGCCCGCGGAGCGGCCGTCCTGGCGATCCAGGTACTGGTGCTGGGGACGGCGGAAGCGTGAGTTCCGCCACGGTCGGGGTGTCCGAACTGCCCCACCTGGCCTGCCAGATGCACGTGATCAGCGACACGGTCCGAAATGCCCGAATTACTCGTACTTACTCACGTGGCCTTCACCTTCGGAGCCGTATGCTTCACATCATGTCCACCACTGTTGAATCCGCCTTCGATAGAACGGCTGACGAGGTCAACGAGGAGATCAGGGCCCTGTGGCTCCGGTCGGGCGGGACACTGAGCGGCGAGCAGCGCGAGGAGTACCGGCGGCTCGTCCTGGAGTGGGCCGCCGCGGCCCCGCAGTAGGTCTCACGCCTCCACTCGGCAGATCATCGAGGGCACCCGCTCGCTCGGGTGCCTTTTCCATGCCCCGCTTTCCCTGCCCCGGCGCGCGACGCCGGGGCAGCCATCACCTCACGTCGTCTCAGCCCCAGGTCGCCGAGTAGTACCGCTGATACGCCTTGCGGTCCTGCTCGGCGCGGATGAACCGCGTCGCCACCAGCGCGATCATGCTGCCCCCGATCACCAGCAGTCCCGGACCGATGTTCCGGGTGTCCGTGAGCCGGGCCAGCAGCGTCTGCGTGGTCGTGCCGACGCCCGAAGCGGGAGCCGAGGAGCCCGGCGAGGCCGCGCCGGGGGCGATCGCGCCCTGCGTGGCCGCCGCGGACGGCGCCGGAGAGGCACCCTGCTGTCCGGCCCCCGCCTGCTGCTGCGACACGATCATCTGGACCCCGAGGTCACTCATCGCCTTCGTCACCGGCTGGAAGAACGTCGTCCCGCCCGTCGTGCAGTCACCGCTGCCGCCGGACGTCACACCCAGCGCGATCCCCTCGGAGAACATCGGCCCACCGCTGTCACCGGGTTCGGCGCACACGTTCGTCTCGATCAGCCCGGTGACCGTGCCCTCGGGGTAGTTCACCGTCGCGTTGAGCGCCGTGACCGTACCGTCGCGCAGTCCGCTCGTACTGCCGCTGCGGAACACCCGCTGCCCCACCGTCGGATCGGCGGCGCCCGTGATCCGCACACCGTTGCCGTTGCCGATCGCCACGACGTCGGCGCCGTCCCCCGCCCGTCCGCCGTCGTACTGGACGAGGGAGAAGTCGGCGCCGGGGAAGTTCTGCTCGATGGTCTTGCCGATCTGCGTCCGGCCCCGGTTGTCCGCGAACCAGACGGAGCCCGTGGGCCCGCAGTGCCCGGCGGTGAGGATGAAGTCGCTCTGCCCGTTGGTCACGTTGAACCCCGCCGAGCAGCGCCCGCCGGTCGACAGGATCGGCTGCGCCCCGTTGACGCGGGTCGTGAAGGTGCCCTCGGTGCGTTCCATACGGACGAAGCCGCCGATGTTCTCGGCCAGTTCGGTCATCCGGGACCAGTCGGCGGCCGAGACGGTGCTGTCGGCCCGTACCACCACCTCGTTGGTCCGGTAGTCCACGGCCCAGGACGTCCCGGCCACCCGGGGCGCCGAACGCAGCGTGCCCGTCGCCGACTTGAGGTCGTCCATGCTGTGCCGCACCACCTTCGCGGTGGCGCCCGCCTTGCGCACCTGGGCGGCCGAGTCCTTGTCGGTGACGGCGACGACCGGCCGGCCCTCGGCGTCGATCCAGGAGCCCGCCGTACGGGACGTGCCGAGCCGCGACACCAGGTCGGAGCCGGTGGCGGAGGCCGACTGCGCGGTCGTACGCGGCAGGGCGGGGGCGTCCGAGGGCTCGCTCGCCATGGCGCGCGTGACCATGACCGAGCCGAGAAGGAGTCCGCCGACGGCGGCCAGCCGTGTCACTCGCCGGACCATCCGTCGTCGTGCGTGCCTCATGCATGGCTCCCGAACCCCGAACAGCACGGCATCAACACCGCGTGGCGCTCCGGTAGTCGAGCACCCCCCTGTCATACGCGGCCCGGGGCGCCCGCGTTCACCTCTTGCGGCCCACTCCGCCGTACAGGGCCACCTGCCGCGGCTCGGCGCCGCTCGTGCGCTCTGGACGCCAGCGCGAGCACGACACCACGCCCGGCTCCAGCAGGTCCAGTCCGTCGAAGAACCGGGCCACCGCCTCGGGCGGTCGCTGGGTCAGCCGGGGCGTGCCGTGCGCGTTCCAGAACCGCACGGCCTCGTCGACGTCCGGCATCGACGGGTGGACGACGGTGTGCGACAGCACGAGATGGCTGCCGGACGGCAACGCGTCCATGAGGCGGCGCACGATGCCGTACGGGTCCTCCTCGTCGTCGATGAAGATGACCACGCCGAGCAGCAGCAGGGCCACCGGGCGCGTGAAGTCCAGGGTGGCGGCGGCCCGTTGGAGGATCTGCTCCACATTGCGCAGGTCCTCGTCGAGATGGTCGGTCGCCCCCTGAGACGTGCTGGTGAGCAGGGCACGGGCGTGCGCCAGGACCAGCGGGTCGTTGTCGACGTAGACGACCCGCGACGTCGGGGCGAGGCGCTGGGCCACCTCGTGCGTGTTGTCCGCGGTGGGGAGCCCGGTGCCGATGTCGAGGAACTGGCGGATCCCGGCCTCCGCGACGAGATGCCGCACCGCGCGCCCCAGGAACAGCCGGTCGGCGCGCGCGTACTCGCCGATGCCCGGGTGCAGTTCACGGATCCGGTCACCCGCCGTGCGATCGACCTCGTAGTAGTCCCCGCCGCCCAGCCAGTAGTTCCAGATCCGCGCCGTGTGCGGCTGCAGCGTGTTGATCCGCCGGCGCAGGGTCGCGGCGAGGTCCTCGGCGTCCGTCACAGGGCTCGGGTCTCCTGGAATGCCTGGTGGAGTGCATGGCTTACGACGTCAACCGGCAATCTAGACGGCAGTGTTGATGTTTGGTCAGAGGGCTGCGGCACTTTCCGCGTTTTCCGCGAGCGAGGCCCGGCTGCGCGCGTCCCCCCACACCGACGTCGGACCCACGAAGGGGCGCAGCAACGCGATGAGCGCCGGGTCCGCGCGCCCGTTCAGTTCGTCGGACGCCACCTTGCGGGCGATCCCGGCGAGGAAGTCGGCCAGCAGGATCCGCGGGTCCCAGCGCGCCTGCGCCAGCTCCAGACCGGCGAACCCGATCCCGGCCCGCGCCGCCTGCTCCGCGATCCACGCGATGCGCTGCTCGGTGAGCATGTTCTGCCGGTCGTGCACCACCCGCACGGTCCGCCCGCCGGTGCTCCAGTGCGCGACCGTGTGCACGATGGCGGGCAGCAGCGGGTTGAGTACGGGGATCACGGGCGGCCCTTCGAGCAGGCGCGCCCGGTAGGCGTCGGCGCGGGGCCGGGCCGACGCGAGCCGCTCCAGGATCTCCCTGCCGGGATGCGCGCGCCGCAGGTCGTTCACCGTGCGGAAGAACCCGTCGACGGGACCCTCCGCCTCCCCGTTGACCCGTACCCGGAGCAGCCGGTTGGCCGCGTCGAGGAAGTCCCGCCACCGCTCCTCGCCGAACTCCCGCCGCCCCAGCCGGTACAGGGCGAGCGCCTCCGCCGCGTCGCCGAGCAGCAGGTCGACGGTCCGGTCCACGACGAAGTACGCCTTCTCGGTGAGGTGGACATGGGCGTGCCCGTCGAGCGGGCCCGAGGGCGAGAGCAGCCACTCCAGGACGTCCCGGTGCTTCTCCCGCAGCAGATGGTTGGCCTTGTACTCGGTGGCGGGCGAGCGGATCCGGTCCCGGACCTCCTGGACGTACGCGGCGGCGACCTCCGTCGGCATGGACACACTGCCGTGCGCGAACACGTCGGTGTTGCCGCCGGTGAGGTTCTCCCCGTCCGACCCCGACTCGTCGCACACGACCTCCAGCGTGTCGTGTGCGCCGTCCCCAGGTTTCCAGGTCACTGAGAAGCCCCCTGTCCGGTGCGTCACCACCAGCATCCCCCGGACGAAACCGGAGGTGAACCGAATTGTTCGCGCCCCGGGAAGCACCGGCCCGATGATCTCTGCCTAGACTCCCCGCCATGAGCGACACGCCGCTGGACCGGCTCGGTGCCGGGAAGTACCTGCTGATCACGAGCTACCGCAAGAACGGCAGCCCGGTTCCCACCCCGGTATGGGTGGTGCGCGACGGGGACGCCCTCGGCGTGTGGACGGTCGCCGACTCCTGGAAGGTCAAGCGGATCCGGGCCCGCGCCGACGTCCTCGTCGGCCCCTGCGACCTGCGCGGCAATCCGACCGGCGACCCGGTCCGGGCCACCGCCGAGATCTGCGACGCCGAGACCACTGCCCACTACCGCGGGCTCATCGCCCGCAAGTACGGCATCACCGGCCGGCTCAGCCTCCTCGGCAGCCGGCTGCGCCGGGGCGTGAACGGGACGGTCGGGATCCGCGTCACGCTGTGACGGACGCCGAACACGGCCAGGGGGCACGGACCGGCCGGTCCGTGCCCCCTGGCGTTGTACGCGGGTCGGCTACGAGGCGTCCAGCACCGTGCCTGTCAGCACCGGACGGTCCGGCAGCGGCTCGGCCTCGTCGTCGGTGAGCGCGAGGCGCAGCGACTCGGTCGGCTCGGCCAGCTGGTCCTGGATCGTCACGACATCGAAGTCGGCGCTCGTGCTCCCGGCCGGGATGCTGGTCCACACCCACAGGTTCGCCCGGGACAGCGGCCGCTCCGGGTCCGGCACGTCACCGGCGTAGTCCATCAGCCACTGCGGGTCCACGTCCTTGGTGGACAGCTCGGCCCCGTCCGTGACCGGCAGCACCCGCACCGGCTGCCAGATGTCCACGGCCGCGGGCTCGGCCAGCGACAACCGCCACTTGAGCGTCTCGCCCTCGCTCACCCGGTCGGCGACCGGCGTCAGGGTGATCACCGGCTCGGGGTCGTCGTTCTCGACGGTGATCCCGCCGCGGTGGGCTCCCACGACGGCGCCCCGCACCGCCTTCACCGCGATGTCGTGCTGCACGTCGTAGGCGAAGGCGGTGTCGCCCTTGACCTCGACCGGCACGTCGACGGGATCGCTGCCCGGCTTCACCGTGACCAGCTTCTCCGTGGCGGCACCGGTGTCCGGGTCGAGGACGTACACCCGGACCTGGCCGCTGCCGTGCCCGGAGACCCGCACCGGGATCCGGTAGGTGACCGTGCCCGAGTCGCCCTCCTTGACGACCGTGCGGCCGACGTCGACGCGCGGCAGTGCCGCCGCCTTGACCGCCGGGGTACCGGGGGCCCAGCCTCAGGCGTCCATCAGCCAGGCCTGTCCGGAGCCCGAACGCGGGTTGAGCTTAAGGGACTTGACGTGTTTGAGGTCGAGCCCCGCGCGGATGGCGGCGGTGAGCGGCACGCGTACCTCGCGCGCCCAGTAGGAGGAGGGCACGAGAAGGTGCGCGCCCTGCTCGCCGGGGGCGCGATCGGCGAGGTCGTCTCCGTCCATTTCGAGTGGCTCCTCGACACCCGCCACGGCGCCGACTACTTCCGCCGCTGGCACCGGGACAAGCACAGCAGCGGCGGGCTGATGGTGCACAAGTCGAGCCACCACTTCGACCTGGTCAACTGGTGGCTCGCCGACGTGCCGCACGAGGTCTTCGGCTACGGACGACTCGCCTTCTACGGCAGTGCGGCGGGCGAGCGCCACGGGCTGCGCCGCGACTACGAGCGGGCCCACGGCGCCGCCCCGGCCGCCGACGACCCCTTCGCCCTGGACCTCGCGGCCGACGACACCCTGCGCGCCCTCTACCTGGACGCCGAGCAGGACGACGGCTACGTCCGGGACCGCAACGTCTTCGGCGAGCCCGTCACCATCGAGGACGACATGGCGCTCCTGGTCCGCTACACGCGGGGCGCGACGATGACGTACCACCTCACCGCCTACTCCCCGTGGGAGGGCTACCGCGTCATGTTCAACGGCAGCGCCGGGCGGCTGGAACTCGAGGTCGAGGAGAGCCGCTGGCAGCGGCCGTCGACGCGGATCACCTCCGGTACCGGAGCGGTGCACGGGGACACGGCCGCGGAGCACGCCGGGGGTGCGCGGCTCGTCCTGCGGCCGCTGTGGGAACCGCCGGTCGAGGTACCGCTGGTCACCGCGCACGAGGCGCACGGTGGGGGAGACCCGCGGATGCTGGACGCGATCTTCGGTCCCGTGGACGCGCGCACGGTGACGGGGCAGGGGGCGCATCCGACGGCCACGGAGCGCGACGGGGCCCTCGCACTTACCGTCGGGCTCGCCGCCAACCGGTGCTTCGAGACGGGGCGGCCCGTGGCCGTGCGGGCGCTGATCCGTGGGGTGTGGGACGACTGAGCCGGCGCGGGGTGGTCCGGTGGGCCGGGTGGGTCGGTTGACCAGGAGATCCGACCGGGAACGGCGGAGCGGCTCGGCCCGTCAGCTCCAGGCGCGGTAGGGCTCGTCGATCAGCTGGAAGACGGGCTCGCCGCGCACCGGGTCCTTGGCCGCGGACAGCCGCACCCGGTCCCCGCTGTGGATGCCGATGAGCGGGCCCATGACCCGGCCCCGCACGACGAAACCCTCCGCCATCTCGATCATCGACACATTGCGCGCGGCGGGGGTGTTGCGGTGCACCACCGAGGAGTGACGGACGATCCCGACGCCCTCGCTGCGCTCCGTGCGCAGGTCGCTGCCCTGGCAGACCGGACACAGCAGCCGGTGGTACATCGCGGTGCCGCACCAGGTGCAGCGCTGGAACTGCATGGCGTCGGATGCCGGGGCCAAGGGTTCGAGCAGGCCCGCTGCGGAGCCGGATCCCTGACGGACAACGCTGGCTGAGTGGTGGTACACGCTGGTCAACTCCCTGCGTTCGGGCGGAATCCCACATGCCCGGTTAGCTGTGCCACCGTGCACGCCCACAATGTATGGCACTGAGTGCCACCCGTAAAGGTACTGCGTACCCTGAATTTTTCGGAGGTTCCCTCGAGGGATCGGCCCGCGATCAGTCCTCGCCGAGTGTCGCCTCGATCTCCTGGACGACCCGCCACAGGGGCGCCCCGCGCCGGGAGACGAGGACCACGACGTCCTCGGTGCGCTCGGCGTCGGAGGGCGGCGCGCCGAACGCGGAGCGGACGTACCCGAGCGCGTGGTCCATCTCCGTGCCCACGTCGCCCTCGCCGTCCGAGCGCAGCCAGGAACGCAGGGCGTTGTTGTGCGCCGCGGCGACGGCGGCCGCGGCCACGTCGGCCTGGAGGGCCCCGTCGCGCCGCCCGGCGAGCCGCCCGCGTAGGTACTCGGCGAAGGCACGCTCGTACCGCCACACCACGGAGAGCTCGTACGCGCGCAGCCCGGGGACCTGCTTGGTGAGCCGATAGCGCTGCACCGAGAAGGCCGGGTTCTCCGTGTACATCCGCAGCACCAGCCGGACCGCGTCGCAGACCCGCTGCACCGGCTCGTCCGCGTCGTCGCCGGCGGCGAGGAAGGCCGTCACGTCGGCCAGGCAGCCCTCGTGGTCGGGGAAGACCACGTCCTCCTTGGAGGGGAAGTAGCGGAAGAACGACCGTCGCCCCACCCCGGCGAGCGTCACGATGTCGTCGACCGTGGTCTGCTCGTAGCCCCGTTCCGTGAACAGCTGGAAAGCGGCCGCGATCAGGGCGTCCCGCATGGGCGGCTTGGTGGGGGCCGCTTCCGTCTTCTCGCTCATGGACGGGAACGTAGCACCGGAGCGGCATGGACAGCACTCAGTGCGCTCTCCTGGGGAACTGAGTGCCGAAAGTCGGGGCGATCGATCGAATTGAGCGGAAGTGATCGATATGATTGTGGGCGTAGAGTGAGCGATTCGGGATCACGCTCCGCGTAAGTCCCCAGATCGTCCGTCCGGCCTCGCCCCAGGGGGATTCCATGCGACTGCACGTCGACCAGCGCCACGAACGGGTACTCGAACTGGTCCGGCAGCGGGGCAGCCTCCGGGTCGCCGAACTCGCCGCCGAACTCGGGGTCTCTGCGGTCACCCTGCGGCGCGACGTGGAGGCGCTGGCGGCGCAGGGCCGGGTGCAGCGGCTGCACGGTGCGGTGGTGTGGCCGGGGGAGGGGGCGGTCGAGGTGCGGGAGCGGGCGGAGAGCGCTGAGGGCGTCGTGATCGGGATGATCGTTCCGACCACCAACTATGTATTCGTCGATGTTGTCCGCGCCGCTCGGGAGGCCGTCGCCGCCCAAGGTGGCCGCCTCGTCCTCGGGGTGACCGGGTACGTCGACGCCGAGGACGCAGTGCAAGCCGAGCACTTGGTCTCCGGAGGGGCGGAGGGGCTGCTTGTCTCGCCGAGCTGGTTCGGCGGTGTTCCCACGGACGGTCAGGAGAAGTGGCTGCTGGAACATGACGTGCCCGCGGTGCTGGTCGAGCGCTCGGCGCCGCCCGGCAACCCGGCGGCCGGACTCGACCGGGTGCGTACCGATCGTGCGCACGGCGCTGCCGTGGCCGTCGGCCATTTTGCCTCGCTCGGCCACCGCAAGGTCACCGCTGTGATGCAGGAGGGCCCGCACGCCACGCAGATCGCGGCCGGTTTTCAGGCTGCCGTGGAGTCCCTGGGCCTCGACGTCGACGAGGGTGCTCCCAGCGTGCGCGAACACGGGGACTATGAGGCCAGCGTCGATTATCTGATCGACGCGGTGAAGAAGCGCGGCGTCACCGCGGCGCTCGTGCACAGCGACGAGGACGCGATCGTGCTCGTGCCCAGGCTCCAGGCAAACGGGATCCGGGTGCCCGACGATCTGGCGCTCATCGCTTTTGAGGACGAGGTCGCCGGCCTCGCCGACGTTCCGCTCACCGCGGTGGCCCCGCCCATGCGCGAGGTGGGGGCGCAGGCCGCCAGGCTGCTGCTCCAGCGGATCGCTGAGCGCAAGGCCGGTCAGCAGCCGGGTCCGCGTCAACACCTCGACCTGCTCCCGGAGTTGAGGATCCGCTCCTCTTGCGGTGGCGATTCCTCGGCGAGTTGAAGCTGACTGATCGATCGATGAGCGTTGTGCGATCGTTTTGATTGTCTTGCGCGAACGCTCTTGACTCCGATCGTGTGCGCACAAAAGATGTCCTCCGACCGCCTCTTTCCGTACGAGGTCTCGTAGGAGCCGTACATGACGCGCACTTCACGTTCGTTCCGCACCGCAGCCGTAGCCGCCGTCGCAGCCCTGGGTCTGTTCGCCACCGCCTGCGGCGGCGACGGTGACACGTCCGACTCCGCGTCCGACGGCAAGCCGGTCACCCTGGACTACTGGACCTGGACACTCGGCGCCAAGTCGACCGTCGAGGCGTTCAACAGGACCCACAAGGACATCCGGGTCAAGTTCACCGAGATACCGAGCGGCACCGAGGGCTACAGCAAGATGGCCAACGCGGTGAAGGCGGGCAACGCGCCCGACGTGGCGACGATCGAGTACCAGATGGTCCCCGAGTTCGCGAGCCAGGGGAACCTGATCGATCTGACCGAATACGCCGGTGAAACGGTCAAGTCGAAGTTCCCGGAGTCCATCCAGAGCCTCGTGACCTTCGGCGGCAAGACCTGGACCGTCCCCTACGACGCCGCGCCGCAGCTCTACTACTACCGGACCGACCTCTTCGAGAAGTACGGCGTCGAAGTCCCCAAGACCTGGGACGAGTTCAGGAGGGTCGCGGAGAAGGTCAAGAAGGAGGACAAGAATGTCCGCCTGGCCTCCATGCCCAAGAGCGACCCGGCACTGCTGGCCGCGCTGTCCTGGCAGGCCGGCGGCAAGTGGTTCGGCACGGAGGGCGACGCGTGGAAGGCCGGCGTGAACGACGCCGACACCAAGAAGGTCGCCGCCTACTGGGACGCTCTGGTCAAGGACGACCTCGTCCAGACCTTCACCGGCTGGAGCCCCGAGGAGACCAAGGCCCGCGCCTCCGGCAAGACCCTCTCCTTCCTCGGCGCCTCCTGGTCCGCGGGCGGCATGAAGACCTCGATGCCCGACCTCTCCGGCAAGTGGGCCGCCGCGCCGATGCCCAACTGGGGCACCGCCGCCAGCGGCAACTACGGCGGCACCTCCTACGGTGTCCTCAAGGGCAGCGACCACGCCGAGGCCGCGGCGGAGTTCATCACCTGGCTCACCACGGACAAGGTTGGCGTCGAGGCCCGTCTCGCCGACCTGGAATCGCCCAGCAGCGCCCTGCCGGCCAACCCGGAGATGCGTGAGGTGGCGGCCGCCAAGTTCGACACCGCGTACCTGAACGGCCAGGACCTCTACGCGCTCGCCTCCGAGCAGGTCGACACGATCGTGCCCGGCTGGACCTGGGGCCCGAACCAGATGGACGTCTACACCGCCGTCCAGGACGCCACCGCCAAGTCCGGCTTCACGGCGGGCGTCGACGCGGGCCAGGAGAAGGCGGAGTCCGGCATCACGGAACGCGGCCTCAAGCTCGCGAAGTAGCGGACCGGGACGACGGTGACCGCGTCAGCAGCGTCCCGCCCGGGACAGTCCCCCGAACGCACCGCGCGCCGGACCGGACCCACTTGGACCGAAACGCCCGCCCGTCAGGCATGGGGCCGTACCCAAACCCGCGGAGGAGCCCCGCCCCGTACGGCACGACTGCACCCACCGGCCACTCCAGGCAGTGAACCGACCCGAGTGTCTTCCGAACCGACCGCAGTCTCCGGCCACGGGCCCGGCCACTCCAGACACTTGGCTGCACCGGCCCGTTCGCCTCCGGCATCGACTACACGGTCTGGCCACGGGCCCGGCCATTCAAGGCACTTGGCTACACCGGCCCGGTCGGCTTCAGTACCGACTGCAGTCTCCGGCCACGGGCTCGGTCACTCCAGGTACTTGGCTGCACCGGCCCGGTCGGCTCCGGCATCGACTGCACCGTCTGGCCACGGGCCTGGTCACCCCAGGCACTTGGCTGCACCGGCCCCGCCACCCTCTGCACCGACAACACCCTCCGGCACCGGCCTGGTCGTTCCAGGCGCTGCCTCCACCGACCCGGTCGCCTCCGGCACCGACTACACCCTCGCCCAGAGGCCCAGAGGCCCAGAGGCCCAGAGGCCCAGAGGCCCAGAGGCCCAGAGGCCCAGAGGCCCAGAGGCCCAGAGGCCCAGAGGCCCAGAGGCCCACAGGCCCAGAGGCCCACAGGCCCACAGCCCCCCGGCCTCGCCCCCTCCAGCACCGGCGCCGCCCGCAAGCCCCGACCTCAAGCCCCGCTCCGGTGAACCATCGGCCCCGGCCGACCGGCCGTACTCGCTCCGCCAGGCCGCCAGGCCTCTCGCCCGCACCCCCCTCGCCCAAGCCCCACCCACCCCGCCGTCAAGGAGCCCCCGTGGCACTCTCCTCCGCCCGAACCGCGAGCCGGTCGGCCGTGCGTCGGCCCCCGGTCCGGTCGCCGGGCGTCTCGAAGCTGCGACGGAGTCAGCGTCGTACCGCCGCGCTCTTCATCGTTCCGTTCTTCGTGCTGTTCGCCGCGGTGATGGCGGCGCCCATCGGCTACGCGGTGTGGATGAGCCTGTTCCAGGAGCGGTCCTCGGGACTCGGCTTCGGCGGCACCGAGCGCGTCTTCGCCGGCCTGGCCAACTACGCCAACGCCCTGGGCGACGCCGGGTTCCGGAGCGGCTTCGCGCACATCGCGCTCTACTGCGCCCTCTACATCCCGGTGATGATCGGTGGCTCGCTCGCCCTCGCACTCCTCGTCGACTCAGCCCTCGCCCGCGCCAAGCGCTTCTTCCAGCTCGCCCTGTTCCTGCCGCACGCCATCCCCGGACTGATCGCTTCGATCATCTGGATCTATCTCTACACCCCGGGTCTGAGCCCGGTGATCGACGGGATCGGCGCTCTCGGCGGTTCCTGGGACTTCTACAGCAACGACCATGTGCTCGCGTCGATGGTCAACCTGTGTGCGTGGCAGTGGATGGGCTACAACATGGTCATCTTCTACGCCGCCCTCCAGGCCGTCCCGCGTGAAGTGATCGAGGCGGCCGTGGTGGACGGAGCCGGCGCCTTCGGCACCGCCCTTCAGATCAAGGTGCCGATGATCGCCTCCGCGGTCGTCATGACCGTGCTGTTCACCTGCGTCGGCGCGATCCAGATCTTCACCGAGCCGAAACTGCTGGGCCAGCGGGGCGCACCCTCCATCGACACCGAGTGGTCGCCCACCCTCTTCATCTGGAAGGCCGGTTTCGTACAGCACGACTACGGTCTGGCCGCCGCCGCGTCCCTGATGCTCGCCGCGCTCGGCGTGGCCCTCTCCTATCTCGTCACCCGGCTCGGCAACCGGTGGAAGGCGGCCACGTCATGAGCACCCTCACCCACGACACCGCGCCCGCCACCCTGCAGGAGGCCGGTCCCCGCACCCCCGCGCACGCTCGCCGCCGCACCTCCACGGGCACCCTCCTGTCCAGGGGCGCCGTCAACGGCATCCTGCTCGTCGCCGCGTTCTACACGCTCATGCCGGTCAGCTGGCTGCTGTTCGCCGCCACCAAGAACCACCGCGACCTCTTCGCCACCTCCGGCTTCGCGTTCGGCGACTTCAACCTCTTCGCGAACCTCGAGCGCCTCTTCACCTTCAACGACGGCATCTACCTGCGCTGGTTCGGCAACAGCATCCTCTACTCCGTGGTCGGCTCCGCCGCTTCCACGTTCCTGTGCGTCGCCACCGGCTACGCCTTCGACAAGTACGACTTCAAGGGCAAGGAGAAGCTCTTCGGGCTGGTGCTGAGCGGCGTCCTCGTCCCCACCACGGTCATCCAGCTGCCGATGTACCTCCTCGCCACGAAGGCGGGCGTCGTCAACACGTACTGGGCGCTGCTCCTGCCCGCCCTCGTCAACCCCTTCGGTGTCTATCTCGCCCGCGTCTTCTCGGAGGGCTACGTACCGAACGAGGTCCTGGAGGCGGCCCGGGTCGACGGAGCCGGTGAACTGGGCATGTTCGCGCGGATCTCCCTACCCATGCTGGCCCCCGGCTTCATGACGATCTTCCTGTTCTCGTTCACCGCGAGCTGGAACAACTTCTTCGGCGCCCTCGTCATGCTCAACGACGACAAGCTCTACCCGGTCAACCTGGGTCTGTTCATGTGGAACAGCACCACCGCGCAGCAGCCCGAGTTCTACTCGCTCGTCATCACGGGCTCCCTCGTCGCCGTCGTCCCGCTGATCGTCGCGTTCGTCTGCCTGCAGCGCTTCTGGCGCTCCGGCCTGACCGCCGGCGCCGTCAAGTGACGCCGCCCGCCCCGGAAGGCACCCTCCTGAACAGCGTCCACCCGTCGGCCGCCCTGCCCCGCCCGCACACCCTGCTCGCCATGGGCGCCACCATCCACCAACGCCTCCTGACCGAAGGCGGCCTCGACCGGCTCCCGTCCGTCGCCCGCGTCGACACGGCCACCGTCGTCACCGACCTCACCACCGCCGACGCCCGTCAACTCGCCGTGGCCGAGGTCCTCTTCACCCACTGGGGCGCACCGGAGCTCACCGAGGAGGCCCTGCACCGGCTGCCACGGCTGCGCGCGGTCGTGCACGCGGCCGGCTCGGTCAAGCACCACGTCACCGACGCCGTCTGGCGACGCGGCATCGCGGTCTCCTCCGCGGCCGCCGCCAACGCCCTGCCGGTGGCCGAATTCACCCTGGCCGCCATCCTGTTCGCGAACAAGCGCGTTCTGGAGGTGGCCCGCGGCTACGCCACCGCCCGCACCCGGCCCGACCTGCTGCCGTACTTCAGCGGTCACGGCAACTACCACCGCACGGTCGGCATCGTCGGCGCCTCCCGCATCGGACGCCGGGTCATCGAGCTGCTGCGCCCGCACGACCTCGACGTACTCCTGCACGACCCGTACGTCGACGAACAGCGGGCCCGCGCCTTCGGAGTGGAGCCGGTCGGCCTCGACGAACTCGTCCGCCGCAGCGACGTGGTCTCCATCCACGCGCCCCAACTCCCCGAGACACGCCACATGTTCGACGCCCGCCGCATCGCACTGCTCAGGGACGGCGCCACGCTCATCAACACCGCGCGGGGCTCCCTCGTCGACACCGCCGCCCTCACCGAGCACCTGGTCACCGGCCGGGTCCACGCCGTCCTCGACGTCACGGAACCGGACCTGCCGCCCGCCGACTCGCCGCTGTTCATGCTGCCCAACGTGCTGCTCACCCCGCACATGGCCGGCTCTCTCGGCAACGAGCTGCACCGGATGACCGACTGGGCCATCGACGAGGTCTCCCGCTACGCGCAAGGCTTGCCGTTCGCCCACGAGGTCGGGTCCGAGGAACTGTCGCGCTCGGCCTGAACGCCCCATACCCGAAGGGACATCCCGTGCAGGATCGTGTTCTGGTCGTCGGTATCGACGGCGTACGCCTCGACGTACTGCGGCGCCTGCCCACCCCGCACCTCGACGCCCTGGCGGCCGACGGCTTCCTGGCCGCCGTCGAGGTGGACGCGGAGACCCCGACCATGTCGGGCCCGTGCTGGGCGACCGTCGTCACCGGCGTGTCGGTGGCCAAGCACGGGGTGTGGAGCAACAACTTCACCGGCCACCGGCTCGACGTCTTCCCCGACTTCGCCACCCGCCTCGCCGAGAAGGACGGCAGCCGCACGTTCGTGGCCGCCGGCTGGCAGCCCCTGATGCAGGTCCGCAACGGCGGCCCGCTCTTCCGGGCCCCGTCCCGGTCCGTCTACATCGCACCGGCCGAGGACACCCCGCCGGCCTGGGAGGAGTGCGACGAGCAGATCACCACGGCGGCCACGCGTGTGCTCGCCGAGGAGGACATGCGGGCGTCGTTCGTCTACCTCGGCGCACCCGACGAGACGGCGCACTTCCTGGGCTGCGGCGAGGAGTACGAGACCTCGATACGACAGGCCGACGCCCGCCTCGGCCGACTGCTGGCGGCAGTGCGTTCCCGGCCCTCGTACGCCGGCGAGCGCTGGACCGTCCTCGTCGTCACCGACCACGGCCATGCCGACGCGGGCGGCCACGGCGGCCGTACGGCCGAGGAGCGCACGGCGTGGCTGATCGCGGCCGGTCCGGGCATCGGCGCGCCGCCGCCCGTCGTGCGCCATGTGGATGTCGCGGCGCAGGCGATGGTCTCCGTGGGCCGTCATCCGGACCGGCACTGGTCGCTGGACGGCCGCCCCTTCGCCGCCCGCCCGCATGCCGTTCTCCTCGACATGGACGGCACCCTCGTCGACACCGAGTCGCTGTGGCTGCGCACGGTCCGCGAGAGCGCACCCGACGTCGACGTGACCCACGTCCTGGGCCGCTCGGTCGCCGACACCGCCGCCCACCTGCACACACGCACCGGCGCCGACCCCCATGCCCTCGCCGCCGACCTGGAGGCGCGCTTCCTGGCGGCCGTCCAGAAGGACGTCACCCCACTGCCGGGCGCCCTCGACCTCCTGGACCTCCTCGCGGAGTCCGGCATCCCCGCGGCCCTGGTCTCCGCCTCCTCGCGCCCCGTCGTGGACGCGGTCCTCGACGTGCTGGGCGCCCACCGTTTCCGTACGACGGTCGCCGAAGGCGAGACGCCCCGCACCAAGCCCGCCTCGGATCCCTATCGCGCGGCGGCCCGTGCGCTCGGCGTCGACCCGGCGGCCTGCCTCGCGGTGGAGGACTCACCCACCGGCGTGCGGGCGGCCGAGGCGGCGGGCTGCCGGGTGCTCGCCGTCCCCTCGTACACGGCGATCGATCCCGCGCCCCGGCGGACCGTGCTCCCCGACCTGAAGGGAATAGGCCCCAGGGAACTGTGGACGGCGGGACTGTGACCGCGCGGAGCGCACGGACCCCGTAGAGCGCGCGGACCTCGCAGGATCCCGCAGCCCGGAATTTTGTTCGACGGATACGGGCCACATACGATCGCCCCTCGCCGTAGCCGCCGAGGAGACCCGCATGCCCCGCATCCTGTACGTCACCGACCTGGCCTACGAGGCTCGCGGGCGCCGGTACTGCGACGAGGACATATTCCTCACCTCACGGCTGCGCGAGGAATTCGACCTCGCCCTGTGCGATCCGCGGGACGCGGCGGCGTTGATGTTCGCCTTCGACGCCGTCGTGGTCCGCAACAGCGGGCCCGTCCTCACCCACCAGGACGCCTACGACGCCTTCCGCGAGCGGGCGACCGCGACCGGGGCCCGCGTCTACAACCCCTTGTCCGGCAAGGCCGACATGGCGGGCAAGCAGTATCTGCTCGACCTGAGCGCGGCGGGCTACCCGGTGATCCCCACGGTCGACAGCGTCGACGACCTGTACCGGCTGCCGGAGACGGACCGGTACGTCGTCAAGCCGAAGCTCGGTGCCGACTCGATGGGTCTGCGGATCGTGACCGGCGACCGTGTGCGCGACCTCGTCGGCGAGGGCGTCCTGGTCCAGCCGTGCGTCGACTTCGCCTACGAGGTGTCCTTCTACTTCGTCGACCACGACTTCCAGTACGCGTTGTACGCGCCGCACCCTGACCGGCGCTGGCAGCTGGAACCGTACGAACCCACCGACGACGACCTCGGGTTCGCCCGCCGGTTCATCGACTGGAACGCCCTCGGGCACGGCATCCAGCGCGTCGACGCCTGCCGTGCGCCCGGGGGCGAGCTGCTGCTCGTCGAGCTGGAGGACCTGAACCCCTATCTGTCCCTGGACGCGCTGGACGACGCCGGCAGGGACGCTTTCGTGGCGGCGATGAAGGCGTCCCTGCACCGGTTCCTCGCGGCGTGAGGGGTCACCCCAGCCTGACGGTGATCCTCTGGGTGGCACCGGCCGGCGCGGTCATGTCCCCGAAGACCAGCTGAAGCGCGGATCCCGTGGTCGCCGAAGTCACCGTGGACGGCTTCGACACCACCGCGGACACCGCCCGGTTCCAGGTGAGGGTCAGGCCCGTGTTCATCCGCTTCGGATCGCTGACGCAGATCACCGCGGTGCCGTCGCTCCGCTCGGTGATCATCACGGAGCACGGATCGCTGGCGGTGAGGCTCCCGGCCGTGCCGCCGAACCAGAAGTTGACGCCGGTGAAGCCCAGCGAGGGAACGGACACGCCCTGCTGGTCGTCGGTGTTGGCGAGGACGGTGAGCCAGGTCGTGGCGGCGGCCCGCGTCTGCGTCTGGGCGGCCGTGGCGCCCGGCATGAGGAGACAGGCGTAGGTGCCGTTCGTCGGGTCGGTGCCGTGGTCGACGTACAGCGTCAGGTACTTGCGGTGGAGGACCGTCGTGGAGCCGCCCTTGTTTATGGCGCTCCAGGTGCCCTCGCGCGCCTCGCGCAGTGCCCGGACGGTCGCGCCGCCGGGGAAGACATAGCCGCCCATGCCGCCGAGGTGCGCCCAGGTCGCGCCGCTGAGCGTCTCGGACCACGGATAGGCGACCGGCTTGACGATGCCGTCGACGGTGAAGGCGTGGCCGCCGGCGGGGCCGAGGTTGCGGTTCTCGAGCGTCGACTCCACGGTCGTGCCGTCGGCGCACCTGATGCCGGCGCCGAGACACAGGATCGAGTCGTCCAGACAGAACCACGACTTCTTCGCCAGGAGCGTGGACTGAAGTCCCTTGAGGTACTGGCCGATCGCGGCCCGCTGTCCGTCCGTGGCGCCGCCCACCCAGTTCACGTCCGGCAGGGAGGCGCCCCAGTCGCCGCCGGCCGCGTCCGCGAGCACCCGGCGCGAGACGGTCGTGCCGGGCAGCCGGTACGGGTCGACGGTGGGCCAGAAGGCGTCGCTGTACTGCCCGTTGGCGTAGGTGTCGCCCCACCAGTAGAGCATTCCGGAACCGGTGTGCCAGCCGCGCAGGTTCTCGCCGTTGCCGGTCTCGTAGTGCGTGATGCGCCGGTCGGCCATGCTGATCGACGCGGCCCAGCCGGGTCTGCGGTGGGTGGCCCGCGCCATGTTGGTGAACAGGCGGTGGCCGGTCGGCTCGGCGAGCGCGGTGACGGACGTGTCGTCCAGGACGCCCTTGAGCCGGGCCAGGCTCGTCAGACCGAGTGACGGGTTGCTCATCGGCGGGCTGTAGTAGTCGCGCTGCATCCAGCCTTTGACCAGGCCGCGCCAGCGGGCGTTCTCCGTGCTGCTCGCGCCCTGTCCGAGGAGCGCGATCGACGCGAGGATCGGATGACCGCGCAGGTGATCGTCCTGCTGGATCTGCTTCGGGTCGGTCGCGGACAGGCCCCGGCTGATCGCCCGGCCGGACACCCCGTCCATGACGAGCCCGTTGTAGAGGAAGGGCGCCCACGCGTTCTCCACGGCGTCGAACACGATCTGCCGGTTCGTGTCGGTGACCGCCCAGCTCGACCCGGTGAGCAGCGCGAACAGCATCCCGAGGCCGCCGAGCATGACCGAACCGTACGAGCCGGTGTACGGCACGGTCGTGTGCTGGATGAACGAGCCGTCGGTGTAGAGACCGTCGCCGCCGCTCACGTACGGGAAGACGGGGGAGAGGGCGTCGCGGGCCAGCGCGACCTTCGCGGACGAACCGCCGACGATGCCGCGCAGCGCCAGCACCCGGCACAGGTCGACGCGGTTGGCCCCGGTGCTGGTGCCCGTGTAGCTCGCGACTGCCGAGTCGGGCACGAAGTGGTCCACGGCGGCGACGTAGTCGGCGATCTGTGCCGCCGACAGCTGGTCGTACATCAGCACGCACACGTCGAGCAGGGCCTGCGGTGCGCCGATCTGCCAGCTGTACCAGTTGCCGTAGCGGGGCCGGCCCGCGTTGTAGACCTCGGCGTGCAGGTGGTCGAGGCCGGTGAGAACGGCGGTCCTCAGCGTCGTGTCGCCGGTCAGCCCGGTGCCTTGCTGGCGGTACGCCTGCGCGAGCGTGCTCAGGCGGTTGTAGCTCGCGTTCATGTTGCCCGAGTAGCCGTACGACTCCTGGTCGGTGTCGGGTTCCGGATCCGCGTACACCAGATCCGGCCACAGTGAACCGGACGCTGGCGCCATGGAGGACTGCAACTGGGCCGCGGTGGAGCCCAGTTCGGTGAGCCGGCTCCGGAACGGCTCGGCGGTGGGACTGAACCCCTCACCGAGGAGCAGGGTGCGCCACCTCGCCCGCAGCGCCGTGAACTCGTCGGCCTCCGCGCTCCGGAGGACGGACGCGGGGGCTGCGCTCGACTGTGCCGGGAGCCCGACAGCGACAGCGGTACCGGTGCTTGCGGCCAGGAAGCCGCGGCGTGACCAACGAGTCGTCATGACGGCGGTTTCTAGCACGCCATCGATCAAACGCTCAATAGCTCACACCAAGGTGAGCGTATCGATCGTTTGTCAGTGGGTGAATCCGCTGAACTCGCCGGGCCGTGGCCGCGTATCACTTCGCGAGGGGACGGACCCGCCCCCTGGGTACGGGACGGAAGGAGAGCGAGATGCCGACACCCCCCGAGCGCGGCCAGCCGCAGGACCCCCTGCCCCTGGAACCGATCCGGGTGCTGCGCCCCCGTCGCACCGATGCCCTGGCGGAACTCTTCAGGGAACCACCGCCGCAGGGGAGCACCCGCTACGAGTCGGTGGTGATGCCCCGACGGCTGTCCGGCACCGAGGACGAGACACAGGAACTGCCGCCCGTCCCCGCCCGCGACGGCGCCCGCCCCTTCGGCTTCGGCCCCGGCCTGCGGCGCGCCGCGATCGCGGTCGGCGTGAGCGCGGCGGCACTCATCGGCTTCGGCTGCGCCCTCCTGCTGCCGGGCCGCGGCGAGGCCACCGCGGCACCCCCGCCGCCGCCCGCCGCTCCCACTCCCTCCGCCGCGACCACCCCGGCCGCCGCCGACCCCGACGGGCCCGGCACCCTGCGCGAGGGCGCCAGCGGCCCCGAGGTGACCGATCTCCAGCAACGCCTGCTGCGTATTCCGAACGTCTACGAGAACGGCTCCACCAGCGGGACCTACGACGCCGTCCTTACCGAGGCCGTGGCCCGCTTCCAGGTCTGGTACGGCATCCGGGGCGACGAGACCGGCGTGTACGGCGATGACACCCGGCTCGCACTGGAGTCCCGTACGGGCTGACCCCTCGAACGGCGGGTAACAACAAGGGGAAAGAGCTCGGGACCCTGCGGCGACGGGCCTCACCATGGACGCACCCGTCCGAGCCGAAAGCCATGCCGATGAGCGTCTCCCGCATCCCGGGCCTCGTACTGCCCGCCGTCTTCCTGCTGGCCCTCGTCGTGGGCGCGTTGTGGTACTGGCGGCATCGCGGCGACGAGTGAAAAGGGAAGCGGTGCTAGAGGTCGGCCAACGGCACCCGGATGTCGACGACACACACGTCGTCCCGCCGATCACTCTCCAGCAGGTCCGCCAGCACCGACCCCAGGGAGCCGGACTCGTCGCCCTGGTGGGTCACCAGGGCCTCGGCGAGCCGCGTGAAGCCCCGGTCGATGCCCTCCGAGGGCCGCTCGACCAGACCGTCCGTGTACAGCAGCAGCCGGTCGCCCGGTTCGAGCACGCACTCGGCCTCCTGGAAGTGCGGTGCGGCGCCCGCCCCGAGGAGCATGCCGCCCGGCCGCTCCAGATAGCGGGCCTCGCCGGCGCGCAGCAGGAGCGGCGCCGGATGCCCGGCCTGTGCCCACACCAGGCGGTGCCGGTCGGGGGTGTAGCGGGCCAGGATCATGGTGGCCGTGCCGTGGGTGTCACGGGAGTGCAGCAGCAGGGTGTTGAGCCGGGTGAGCGCACCGGTCAGCGAAGAACCCGTGATGACCATGCCCTTGGCGGTGAAGCGGAGCTGGGCCATGGTGGCGACGGCGTCGATGCCGTGTCCGGCGACGTCACCGACGACGAACAGGGCGTCGCCGTCGGGAAGTTCTATGGCGCTGAACCAGTCGCCGCCGACATGGATCCCGGACTGGGCGGGCAGATAGGCGACTTCGACCTGCAGCCCGGCCGGCTGCACGGGCCGGGTGGGCAGGGGCAGCAGGGCGTGCTGGAGCCGGGCGGCCAGCGTGCGTTCGGCGCGCAGGACGTCGTGCTGGGTCACGATCGCCTGCTCGCTCTCGACGAGGGCCAGTTCGGCGCTGCGCTGTGCGGTCAGGTCCTGGACGAAGCCGTGCACCTCGACGGGTGTGCCGTGGACGTCGGTGACCGCCTCGGCGACGAGCCGCAGATGCCGGATCCCGTCCGCGGCCCTGATCCGGAACGGCATGGCGCACGGCCGGCCCCGGTGGATGAGTTCGCCGACGGTCTGCGTCAGGGCGGGTGCGTCCTCGGGCACCGCGAGGTCGCGCAGTGCGGTCAGGCGCACCGGGCCGGCCGCGGGATCGCGGTCGAGCACGGTGTAGACCTGCGACGACCAGCTGACGTCGTGCGTGATCAGGTTCCAGTTCGCCCAGCCCAGGTTCCCCAGCCGCTGGACGTCGGCCAGCCGCTGCTCCTGCCGGTCGGAGGAGTCCTGTCGCAGCCAGCTGACGGCCAGTCCGTTGCCCAGCCGGGTGACCCGCACGCTGTAGGTGGACAACTCCGCGACGCCCGCCACGACCTCCTGTTGTGCGAACGGCGCTCCGTCGTACGGCTCTCCGGTGGCCAGCGTGTGCCGGCACCCCTCCCACAGCGGATCACCGGCGAGCGTGGGGAAGCACTCCAGCAGTCGCAGCCCGAGCAGGTCCCGCCCGGTACGGCCGAGGGCGTCGAACGTCTCCTCGGTCGCGGCCTCGATGCGGTAGTCCTCGACCTCACCGGACGGGGCACGCAGCGGGGTGAGCAGCATGGTCGAGCCCGGCAGCGCGTCGAACACGGTCTGTACGGCGTCCACGGCGGCGTCGGTGGACGGTCCCCGGCGTGGTTCGAACGCGCGCAGCCGGCCGGCGCACAGCCGCGCGACGGCGAGCAGATGCTGCCGGACGGCCGGGGTGAACTCTCCGCCGCGGGTGCGAAGGACCCCGATGCAGATGTCGGCCCGGTCCTGGGTGACCACGGGGATCCAGGCACGGGAGAGCCAGCGTTCGGGAGGGTCTCCGATGAGCAGGTACCGCTCGCGGTCCGTCTGGAGGTCCTCCAGCCAGCGCGGCTCCCCGGTGCGCAGAGCGTCGAGCGCGGCGATCCCGCTCAGCGGCGGCACCTGACGCCACTGGGCGGCCAGGGTCTCGTCGATGCCGGCGTGCCCGACCAGTTCGAGCGCCCCGGCGGGCAGCCGGGCGAAGATCATCACCGCGTCGGACTCCGTGCCGGGCATCAGATGCTCGAGCAGGCAGCGGGCGAGATCCTGTGGGGTGCCGATGCTGACCAGGGCCCGGCCGAGGCGGCTGAGGTCGAGGGCGTCGGCGGCCGCCGGGTCCTGGAAGGAGTGGACGACGGCGTCCTGTCCCGGCGCGTCCGCGGAGGCGGCGGTCGGGTCCGGTGGGACCAGGCCGCCGAGGGTGACCCAGCACTCCTCCAGCAGCGTGTGGCGTGCCGCCTTCGCGCGCTGCACCAGCTCCTCGCCGGCGGCGTCCGGGGAGCACCCGGTCAGTGCCATCAGGGCGCCCTTGGCGCGTTCCACGACAGCCGAGGTCGCCGCCTGGTCGCGCAGCCGGTCCATCTCGGCACGCTGGCGGGCGACGATCCTGGCCAGCGCGACCGTGTCGGGGGCGCCGGACTCCGCTGGGCCGGTGGGCTCGCTCGTCACGCGACGAGCATCGCACACGGAGCCCGGTGCGATCGCCGCCTTGTCAGGACCGGTTTCACTCGAAAGTGCGCCTGGTCAGCGTCCGGCGCTGTGCTCGACGAGAGCCTGGGAAACCGCCCGTACGCTGCGGGCGATGTGCTGCAGCTGGAGGACCTCGGCCGCGTACAGCTTGATCGTGTGTTCGATGACCGACTCGGGCAGCCCGAGCCCCGGAAGATCGGCGCGGGCGGTCTGGAGGGCGGTGCGGGCGACCCGGATCTCCTGCTGGACCTGGATGTGCGCGTGGCGGGCCAGCAGCACGGGGTGGCGGATCAGCGCGGGGTAGCTGGCGTAGCGGGCCGGCACCAGTTCGCGCAGCCACTTCGCCGCCGAGCGCTCCCAGTCGTAGCTGCCGGGAGTCTTGACCTGGCAGGGCCAGTCCGGGCTGATGCGCGTGGTCGTCAGAGTCATGGGAGTCATGGCCGTCTCTTCCGGGTGTGCGGCGTCAGGAGGGGGTGGTCCGACGGGTATGGGCGGCCCCGGCCTAGGGGATGACCGGGGCCGCCGCGGGCGCTCGCCGAGGCGATGCCCGTCCGAACACCCGAGGCGCCGTCGCGGGTAGGTGGCGGCGGCTTCGGGTGTTCGCGCAGGGGCCCGGACGGCAGACGGCGCCTGCGCGGCGGATGGTGCTGCGTGCGCATGGGCGGACCGTCGGCTTTCTGCGGGCTGTTGCGAAGGGTGGGGACGGGGGTGCGGAACGCGCCCCGAGAGCGGCCGGGGGCGATCCGTGAGCAGTATTTATATATGCCGTCCGGTTTGCAAGACGTATGAAAACATTCATGCGTGAAATGAGGCGATTGATCCCTTGGTGATCTGGTTCGTCGGGTGTGGCCGCAGCGGGCCGGGAGGGGCGTTGTCGGCCCGCCATGTCAGTCGCGCAGGAAGAACTGGTGCTGGTCGGAGATCTGCTCGTACTCCTCGAGCCGGGCCTGCGTCCGCTCGGGGTCCGCGTCGGTCATGGCCTGGAGCAGCGCGGCGGCCATCACCCCGGGGGCGGCGTACGAGTCGAAGACCAGGCGGGAGCCGGTGCCGGTGGCGAAGACGATGTCCGCCTCGTCGGCGACCGGGCCGAGCGCCAGGTCCGTGATGAGGGCGACACGCAGCCCCGCGCTGCGTGCGACCCGCACGGCCGTGAGCGTCTCCTGAGCGTGCCGGGGCATCGAGAACGCCAGCACCCAGGTGCCGCCCGCCTCGCGCGACTGCAGGAGCGCGTCGTAGGCGACGCTGCCGCCCAGGGTCACCAGCCGTACGTCGGGATGGACGCGGCGTGCGGCGTAGGCGAAGTACTCCGCCAGCGACACCGAGATGCGCACTCCGAGCACGGTCAGCGGCGTCGACTGCGACAGCTTGCGGCCGAGGTCGATGAGCTGGTCGGGGTCGGCGAAGTCGCGCCGCAGGTTCTCCAGGTTCTCGATCTCGGCGTCGACCGCGGCCTGCAACTCGTTGCCGCTGTTCTCCTCGGCCGCCGCCGGACCCCCCGCCAGGGTGCCGAGGGCGATCGACTGGAGCTTCTCCCGCAGCGCGGGGTAACCGCTGAAGCCCACGGCCGCGGCGAACCGGGTCACCGAGGGCTGGCTCACGCCCACCCGCTCGGCGAGATCGGTGATCGAAAGGAAGGCCGCCTCGGTGATGTGCTCGATCAGGTACTGGGCGATACGGCGCTGCCCCGGGGAGAGCCGGGGCCGGTCGAAGAGGGCCCTGAGCTGGGAGGTCGGGGAGGCCTCGGCCTCCGGAACCGACTTGCCCGAGGTGATCGCGGATGCCTGCGCGCGTGCCTGCTGCGGCGATGGCACGGGTGCGCCTCCTTTGTCTTCCACAGTGCCTCAACATAGCCCACACACTGTTGTGACCAGGGGTTGTGCGGTCACCGTCGATAGATCGTGATCGAGTGACCGACTTGATCGATCGAGCGGCTGCTGTCGATCAACTCGGCCAGTCGCCCTGTGGCCTTGGCGACCGAGGAGTCGGACACCACCAGCAGTCCGTGCACGTCCGCCAGGGGGACCCGGCGCGGATCGGACGCGTCGATGCCGTAGTACGACGGCACACCACTGCCCTTGTAGACGAGCCAGATCCGCTCCGCCGGATACCGCTCGCGCAGCCGGTCGGCGAGGCGGCCCAGATCCTGGCCCCAGTCCACGTTGGAGTCGTGCAGCCGCAGACGCGTCTTCGCCGGCCCGCCGAACGCCTCGTTGGAGTACGGCAGATAGTAGGGGAACGTACGCACCGAGCTGACCGCGACGAACAGCACCAGCGCCGCCGCCGCGACCACGGCCCACCGCCGCCGCACCGCGAGCACACCGGCCGCCGCCACCGCCAGGAACATCGGCACGAACAGGGCGTAGCGGGTGCCGAAGTCCCGGGATCCGGTCATGGCCGCGGCGAGCAGCACGACGGTGGGGGCCAGCAGATAGGGCGCCGCGGGCCGCAGCCGCCGTACCGCCACGAGGGCGACGGCACCCGCGGTCCACAGGGCGAGCATGCCGAGCGGGGTCTTCACCAGCAGCGCGGCCGGCAGGTAGTACCAGAGGGAGCCGGTGTAGAGCCGCCCGAACAGGAACCCCTGCCACGGATGGTTCTCGAAGCCGAACTGCACCCGCATCCCGTCCCGGTAGGCCTCCGGGAACGGCATCAGATCGACGAGCAGCGCCCGCAGACCGTGCACGGCGGGCACATGCTGCTGCGGACTCCAGCGCAGCCGCGGATCCACCACCAGATAGGAGAGCCATACGACGGCGATCGCGGCCACCGCCACGACACCCGCCCCGGCGGCGGCTCGCGCGAGCGCCCTGCGACGGTCGTGGGAGTCGTGGCGCCACACCGACCAGGCGGCAAGGGCCAGCAGCACCGGAACGGCTGCCAGCGCGCTCATCTTCGTCGCCAGCGCCGCCCCGGCAGCCACCCCGGCGAGGGGTACGTACAGCCGCGGCCGCAGGCGCGCCCGCCACAGCAGCCACACCGACGTCAGCAGGAAGCCGGCCGTGGGCACGTCGAGGGTGGCCAGCGAGCCGTGCGCGATCACGTCGGGGGAGAAGGCGTACAGGGCGAGCGCCACCAACCCGCCCGCCGCGCCGGCGAGTTCACGGGCGAAGGCGAAAACCACCAGCCCGAACGCCAGCGTCAGCACGATCACCGGCAGCCGGGCCCACAGCATCAGCCGCCAGGGGTCGTTGTCGGACTCGTACAGCAGATGCCGCCCGACCTGACCCTGATCGCCGCTGAAGGAGGGGTCGTAGCGCGGATCGGCGAGGGCCACCCCGACCGCTATGACGAGCTTTCCCAGGGGCGGGTGTTCGGGGTTGTAGCGGATCTCGTGCCGGTGCAGGGAGTCGGCGGCGGTGCCCACGTACACGGGCTCGTCGATGGTCGGCGTCTGCTGCACGGCGGTGGTCACCATGGCGAAGGCCATCTGGGCGAGCAGCAGCACGACGAGGAGCGGCACGAGCCAGGGCCTGCCGGACCGTCCCGCCGGCCGCGGGGCGGGTACGTCGGGGGGCGTCTCCGGTTCCAGGACCGGGTGCAGTTCGCGCGCCATCATCCGCCCCGCGACGACGTGGGCCGCGAGGGGGCGGGAGCGATGCGGAGACGCCTCATGTGCCTACTCTGCATCAGCTCCCGCCCCTCGGGGCGTCACCGCTTCAGGAGTCGTACCGACAGACCTTCCGCCGTGTAGACGGGTACGGCCCACAGCGTGTCGGAGTTCAGCTCCACCTGGTCGAACCGGCCGCGCAGTCCCGCGGCGCCGAGCACACGCAGCACGCTCCCGGCCGCCGGCGGCTTGTCGGCGTCGAGGCGCAGCGACAGCACGCTGCCCGCGCCGAGCACCGCGCGCCGCGTCACCTCCAGGGCGGGACCGCGGCCCGAACGCAGGGTCACGTCGAGCGTCGAGGACTCCTGGGCGTACGTCCCGTGGATCTGCACCGACGACTTGGTCGCCACCCGCAGCGTGCCGCCCGACACCCGCACGTCGCCGTGGCCGAGGGCGTGCGCCGAGGCGGCGGACAGGACGCCCTCGCGCACCACGGTGCCGCCCGTGTACCGGTTGTGGCCGGTCAGGGTGAGGGTGCCGGTGCCGCGCTTGGTCAGCGAGCCGTCGCCGTCGATGTCGTTGCGCCAGGTGTCGGCCCCGCCGAAGCCACCGGCCGAGGCGTCGAGCGCGACGCTCACGTCGGTGTCGAAGGAGCCGTAACCGTCCGCCGCGGCGAACAGGTTGAGCCGGCCCCACTGCTCGAAGCCGTCCAGCAGGACGTACCCGGAGGGCAGCGCGGTCGTGCGCAGCACCTCGCGCCGCTGCTCGGCGTCCAGGTAGGGCAGGCGCGTCTCCAGCAGCACCTCGGCGCCCTTCGGCACGGTCAGCGGGGTGCTGCGGCCCCGACGGGTCAGGACGTACGTCAGCTTGGGCCCGACCAGGCAGGCGTTGTCGTCGCGGTCGGCGTACGCGTCCGAGGCGTCGGAGTGGGCGTAGGCGAAGAGCGTGTCCGCCGTCGAGCCGGTCCGCGTCTCGAAGTAGGCGAGGGCCTGGGCGCGCGCCGCCGCCTTGAGGTCGGCGTTGGCCGGGTCGGCGAGGGCGGCGGCGGCCAGGGCGGTGGCCATGACACGACCACCGAGGACGTCGACCGTGGAGTGCATGCCCGACATGATCCGGGTGTGGCTGAGCTCGAAGGCGCGGGTCACCAGTTCCTGGAACCGCTCGGGAACGGCGTACGCGAACGCCAGCGCCGCCAGGTGGAAGGCGTTGGTGTGGCCGCTGGGGAAGCCGCCGTCCTCGGCCGCGTTGGTGCCGCGCTGACGCAGCAGCTGGGTCACGACGACCACGTCCGAGTCGTACACGGGGAAGCCGAGCGCGTCGGTCCTCCCGGTGTCGACGACCTCGCTGTTCTCGTTCATGCGCCACGGACGCGGGTACTGGAAGGCGAACTTGGCCGGGTTGCCGGAGGCGAACGGGCCGCGCACGGTGTCGACCAGCTTGGCGACCAGGCCGAGGTCCGAGGTGTACGAGCCGGCGCCGATCGCGGACCCCGCGGGCGCGCCGGCCGGCACGGCGTCGCTGATGGTGGTCGCGGGTGTGGTGTCCGGCGCGCTGGTGATCGACGTGACCGCCTTGGCGCCCGACCGGTACAGGTCGGCGAGCGGACCGAGCGCGCCGATCATCGCGTAGCTCTGGTGCTGGCGGTCGTAGACGAACGCCTCCTTGGCCTGCGCCTCGGTGCGCGTCTGAGTGAGGCGGGCGCAGTAGCGCATGTTGGCGCGCAGGATCTCGGGCAGCAGCGGCGTGCCGGTGTTCCAGGCGCCCCCCGTCTTCCAGATCTCGGCGAAGCCGCCGAGGGCGCGGATCACCGCGTTGGTCTCGGCGGTCTGGTTCGCCGTGATGTTGGTCTTGTAGTCGTCGACGAACGCGGCGGCACTGGTGGCGGCTTTCGCGTCCGCGGCCCCGAGCCATGAAGCGAAGGTGGGCGCGGCCAGGACACCGGCCGAGACACCGAGGGAGGTGCGGAGGAACCCCCTTCTGTTCACGGCGAGTTCACTGACCGACGACGTGGAGCGGGGCCCGGCGGATGACGGCATGCTGCTGCCTCTCTTGAGTTCTTCGGCCGTGCGGCCGGGGGAGTCGTGCGATGACAGCCCGTGGGGCGCGGGAGGAGGAGCGAGCCGCGAGGTGCCCCCTGAGGCCTACGAGCGAAGATCTACGGGCGGGTCGTGTCGGACGGGGGTGGGCCCGGCGTCCGGCGGGTGTCACAGGAGTGAACGCGCCAGCGCCACCGCCCCCTGGACCGGCGGTACCCGCAGCGGTTGTGGCCGGGCCGCGGGCACCCTGTCCGAGAGGGCGGAGGTGAAGGCGTCGTAGAGGAGGGGCTGGGCGAGGACGGTACTGCCCGCGATCACCACGTCGTCCACCGCGACTCCGCGTGCGGCGAGCCGTCCGACGAGAGCGGCCAGCGACCGGCCGCCCTCCTCGATGACCGCGAGGGCGAGCGGTGAGCCCGCCTCGGCGGCGGCGAACACGGCCGGGGCGTGCCGGCCCCACTCGGCGGAGATGTCCTTGGCGGCTTCCATCGCCGCCCCGATCGCGGGGACTTCGGCGACCTCGAAGGAGGCGACGAGGCCGTGCGCGAGAGCGTCGGGCTCCTCGCCGCGGTCATGGGCCGCCCAGACGGCGCGTGCGGCCTCACGGACGAGACCGGCGGCGCCGCCCTCGTCGCCGAGGACCGCGCCCCAGCCGCCGACCTGGGCCGGGCGTCCGTCGGGGAAGCGGCCCACCGCGACCGAACCGGTACCGGCCACCAGGCCGACCCCCTTGTCCAGGCCCGCCGCGGGCACGAGGAGTTCGGCGTCGCCCACGACCAGCGCGGGCGCGTCGAAGTGGAGTTGCAGGGCGGTGCGGATCTGAGCGCACTGGCGAGGGGTCTCGCAGGCATGTCCGCCGACCGCCAGAGCGGACGGGCGGGCGCCCGCCGGCAGGGCGTCGGCGGCCAGCGCGGCGAGCCAGCCGGCGGCGGTCACGGGGTCGTGCGGCCGCCAGCCGCTGCTGGAGCGGACGTGGTCGGCGACCGGGGTGTCGCCCGCGAAGGCGCGCAGATGCGTCTTGGTGCCGCCCACGTCGATACCGACCACGAGCGGGCCAGAGGGAGTGGCGTCCTGCACGGATCCTCTTTCGTCGGTGCGCTGAAGCATGCGACGGCGGGCGAAACCGTGCCGGAGGAAGGGCAGTTGAAGCACTAGGGAAGCCCCGGGACGGGCCTCTGACGGACCACGGCAGGCGAGTACCGTGACGTTCGTTAGGAAGTTAACTAACGAAGTACAGTGCGTCAAGAGAAATCGCGCACTCGACCACCGCAGGGCCGCTGCGGGGCGGGAACGCGTGACGTCATGGCATCCCATCGCCGCACCCCGTGAAGACGCTTCGACCGGGGGCGCGGCGCTCGACCTCCGTGGGAGAACTGTGGAACACGACGTGGCGGAAGCCCCCCGTCTGACCGAGAGCGCCAGCGCTGTCTTCGCCGTGCTGGCACAGGCCGGCACGGCTACCCGCCCGCAGCTCGCGAGCCTTGCGGGCCTGTCGAAGCCGACGGTGTCCTCCGCCGTCGCGGAACTCGAGAGCGCCCGCCTCGCCGCCCACTCCGGCACCGCCTCCGGCGCCACCGGGCGCTCCGCCGCCGTATACGGCCTGGGACCGGCCGCCGGAGCGGTGCTCGCCGTCGACCTCGGCCCCGCCCTCACCCGGGTGCGCGGCTGCGCCCTGGACGGCACCCTGCTCGCCCAGGCCACCGGCTCCCGGGACGAGGCCGCGGACGTCGTGCGCGAGGCCGTCTTCGCGCTGCCCGACGGCGCTCCGCTGCGCTCCATCGTCGTCGCCGTCGGTGACGTCACCGCGGAGCAGGACGGCGCGGGAGCCCGCCCCGCCACCGCCAAGGCGGGGCCCGTCTTCGACGCCATGGCCGTCGCGCTGCCGAAGGGCGTCCCGGTCCATCTCGAGAACAACGTCAATTGCGCCGCGCTGGCCGAGCTGCACGAGGGCGCCGCCCGGGGCCGCGCCTCCTTCGGCTATCTGCGGATCGGCGTCGGTATCGGTCTCGGCATCGTCGTCGGCGGCCACGTGCTGCGCGGGGCCAATGGGGCCGCCGGTGAGCTCGCCCGGCTGCCATACCCCTGGGACGAGGGCGTTCAGCCGCGTCAGGAGGCCCTGGAGGAGTACATCGGTGCCCGCTCGCTGGTACGCCGGGCCGCCGATGCCTGGACGGAGGCCGACGGGCCCTGCCCGCGCACCCCGGACGAGCTCTTCGCCCTGGCCCAGGAGGGCCGGGCGGCGGCCCGTACGGTCGTGGACCGGCACGCCGCCGACATCGGCCGCCTGGCCGCCGCGGTGACCGCCGTACTGGACCCCGGACTGATCGTGCTGGGCGGCAGCACCGGCGCCGATCCCCAGCTGCTGGCGGGGGTGCGGGCGGAGATGGCGCGGCTGAGCTGGCCCACCGAGGTGGTCAGCAGCACGGTGGGTGATCTCGGCACCGTCGTGGGTGCTTCCCGGCTCGCTGTGGCCCGGGGAGTCCAAACCGTGACCGATGTGGCGCGGGCCAAGGATTGACGGGTTCCGGCTCGGTCTGCCAATGTCCGGACAAGCGCTTTCTAAGTCGGCCGGGACGCCGGCTTGGAGCGAGCGTCCCGCCCGTACTCGACGTACGGCAACCGCACGAGGGCGTGCCCGTGCGGTGACGGCCATGAAGGCCGGGGATCCTCGCCCGTCAGGATGACGCGGCCGGGCGAGGCCGCGCCCCCGGAAAGTGACTTCTCCTGCAAAATGCACCCGTGCCGCCATGATCGGCGCCGTGCTCCGTCCCCTGCGACGAAAAAGGGATCGAAGATGACCAATGTAGGTGTACGGCGCTCCAGCCGACTCGGCCGCGGCATGCGCCGCATGGTTCCCCTCGCCGCCGTTGCCTCGGCCGGCGCCCTGCTGCTCTCCGCCTGCGGAGGGGGCTCCGACTCGGGCGGTACCTCCAAGTCGCTGACGTTCTGGATCTCGACGGTTCCGGGGCAGGACGCGGGCTGGAAGAAGATGGTGGCGCAGTACAAGAAGGAGACCGGCGTCGCCGTCAAGCTCGTCAACATCCCCTACGACGGCTACACGACGAAGCTGCACAACGCCGCGCAGGCGAACTCGCTGCCCGACGTGGCGGCCGTGCCGGCGCTGGACCCGATCTGGTCGAACAAGCTGATCGACCTCGGCTCCATCGCCAACAACAAGACCAACAAGATCAACGCCAACTTCGTCGCCAAGGACTCGTCCGGGAAGGTGCTGTCCATCCCCTCGGACGTCACCGCGTCCGGCATGTTCATCAACAAGTCCCTCTTCGAGAAGGCCGGTGTCTCCTTCCCGACCTCGCCCTCGAAGACCTGGACCTGGACGGAGTTCATCAAGGCGGCGAACGAGGTCCGGGAGAAGACCGACGCCAAGTACTCCCTGACGTTCGACCAGTCGCCCTCCCGGCTGCGCGCCATGGTGTACGAGATGGGCGGTCAGTACGTCCACGCGGACTCCTCCGGCAAGTTCTCGGTGGACGCGGCGACCAAGAAGGCCGTGAACACCTTCGTCGGCTGGAACGACGACAAGACCATGCCGAAGTCGGTGTGGACCAGCGGTGCCGACCCGTCGGCCATGTTCCAGAGCGGTGACGTCGTCGCCTACTGGTCCGGTGTGTGGCAGGTTCCCGCCTTCGCCGACAGCATCAAGAAGTTCGAGTGGGCGAGCGTCCCGACGCCCGCCCAGCCGGTGCAGGCCAGCGACGTCAACAGTGGTGGCATGACGGTGGGCTTCAACAACAACAAGGACGCGTCCGCCGCCGCGACGAAGTTCCTGTCCTGGCTGTACGAGCCGGCCCACTACCAGGCGCTGTGCGAGGCGTCCGGGTTCCTGCCGGTCGAGAGCGGTCTGAACCCGAAGTACCCCTTCAAGTCCGAGGCGGCGCAGGCGGCGTTCAAGCTCTACAACGAGTCGATCCCGCTCTACGCCCCGATCTCCGGCTACTTCAACAGCGCGCAGACGAACTGGGTGCTGAAGGGCAAGAGCCTCACCGAGGACCCGACCAAGACGGAGCTCGGCAAGGCGATCAACGGCCAGCAGTCGGCCGACAAGGCCCTGCAGAACATCGTGGACGGCTACAACCAGCAGGTCGGCGGCTGATCGTCGGCCACAGGGGCGGGCGGCGGGTCCGACACACCGCCGCCCGGCCCTGGGCGCCGCATGACGCCGGGCCCATGGCGTGAGCCCACCGCAATCCATCCACCAGCACGGAGTCAGGAAGATGACAAAACGCGCCTCGGACGTGTCCGTGAGCCCGCCCAGGAGACGCAGTAAGTACACCCTTGCGCCGCTCGTCCTCATCGCGGCCAATGTCGTGCTCTTCTCGCTGTTCTTCGTCTGGCCGGCGGTGATCGGGCTCGTCTACTCCTTCACGAACTACACGGGCGTAGGGGCGTTCCAGTTCGTCGGTCTGGACAACTACCAGAACCTGTTCGGCGACTCCATCTTCTACGACGCGCTGGGCCGGACACTGCTGTACGCCGTGCTCGTCGTGCCGCTGAACTTCGTGCTCTCGCTGCTCATCGCCAACCTGGTGGTCAGCAAGCAGGCCAAGGGCGCGTCGATCGCCCGTGTCGTCTTCTTCATCCCGTGGCTCATCTCGCCCATCGTCGTGGGCGTGCTGTGGCGGTGGCTGTTCGGCGAGAACTTCGGACTGATCAACTACGTCATAGAGAAGCTCGGCGGGGACCCGATCGCGTGGCAGTCGAACGCGGACCTGTCGCTGGGCGTGGTCGTGATGGCGGGCGCCTGGTGGGGCACGGCCTTCTCGATGCTGCTGTTCATCGCCGCGATCAAGAACGTGCCCACCTCGTACTACGAGGCGGCCTCACTCGACGGCGCGGGCCCCTGGCGCCAGTTCATCAGCATCACCCTGCCGAGCATCGCGCCGACCTCCTTCATCGTCATCCTGCTCAACACGATCAACGCGATGAAGGAATACCCGCTCTTCCTCGCCCTCAACAACGGCGGACCGGGCACGTCGAACAACCTGCTCGTCCAGTACATCTACCAAACCGGCTTCAAAACGGGCCAGATCGGCTACGCGAGCGCCGCGTCGTTCGTGCTCATGCTCATCCTGATGGCCGTCGCGATCATCCAGCTGATCGTCAACCGGCGGATGGAGAACCGATGACCACCACAGACACGCCGCGCAAGATCGACGCCGGTTCCGTACGGGCCGTCTCCAAGAAGCGGCCCCGCGGGGTGAGCAGCGGCGGGCTCCGGCGCGCGGTGCCCGCGACGACACTGCTGTGGATCCTGGCCGCCCTCTACGGGCTGCCGGTGCTGTGGTTCGTCCTCAGCTCCTTCAAGCCGGCGGGAGACCTGTTCTCCCTTCCGCTGACGGTGCTTCCGCACGACCCCACCCTGTCGGGTTACAAGGCGGCGTGGGACAGCGCCAACTTCTCCCAGTACTTCGTCAACACGGCCATCGTGTGCGTGGTCACCACGGTCCTCACCGTGGGAGCCAGCTGCTGCACCGGGTACGCGCTGGCCAAGTACGACAACAAGTGGCTCAAGTTCTTCTTCATCTGCATCCTGGCCACCACGATGCTGCCGGGCGAGGTCATGCTCGCCCCGGAGTTCCTGGTCGTCCGCGACCTCGGCCTCTACAACTCCTTCGGCGGCATCATCCTCCCGGCGGTGCTCACCGCGACCGGCTGCTTCATGTTCCGCCAGTTCTTCCTGACGGTGCCCGACGAACTCATCGAGGCCGCCCGCATCGACGGGGCGCGTGAGCTGTCGATCTTCCTGAGGATCATGGTGCCGATCTCCCGGCCCATCATGCTGACGCTCGCCATCCTGTCGTTCCAGTGGCGGTGGAACGACTACATCTGGCCGCTGCTGATGCTCAACGACCCCGACAAGTTCACCGTGCAGATCGGCATCCAGAGCCTCGTCGGGGCACAGAACATCAACTGGTCGGTGCTGCTCGGCGGATCGGTCATCTCCATGATCCCGCTGATCGCCGTCTTCCTGGTGTTCCAGCGTTACGTCATGAGCGCCGACATCAACGCCGGACTGAAGGACTGACCGTGCCCAGCCCGCTCGACCACGAGTTCGTCCGGTCGGCGGCCCGCGCCGCCGACCGGACGGCCGCCCCGCTGGCGGCCGGCCCCGACGAGGAACCCACCGGCGTGCCGCACCGTGGTCTGGCGCGCCGGGTGAAGACCCTGGTCGCGGCGTACCGCTCCCCGGACTCGGCACTGCACGGCAGCGCACAGGCCGTCGCCGCCGCGATGACCCACCTCCGCGCCCTGCGGTCCGTGCAGACGGCCTCCGGCCTCTTCGCGGGCGGCGACAACGTCCAGTCACCGCCGGACTCCGCCTTCACCGTCAACGACGTGTGCGACGCGCACGTCCTCGCCGCCGGCGCGGGTCCGGAACTGGGCGACGTCACGGCAGCGCTCGCCGAGATCGCCGGCGCCGCCACCGAGAGTCTCCTGACCGGTGGCGTGCACACCCCGAACCACCGCTGGGAGCTGTCCGCGGCGCTCGCCCGTCTGCACCGGTCCTTCCCGGACGACCGGCTGCTCGCCCGCGTCGAGGAGTGGCTCGCCGAGGGCGTCGACATCGACACGGAGGGCCTGTACTCGGAACGCAGTGCCGTCTACGCGTCCATCGTGACCAACCCGGCGCTGCTGTTGCTGGCCGAGGTGCTCGGGCGCACCGACCTGCTGGACGCCGTCGAACGCAACCTTGCTGCGACCCTGGACCTGATCAGGCCGGACGGCACGGTGGAGACCGTCCACTCGCGCCGCCAGGACCAGAGGCTTTCGTTCGCGCTGTGGCCCTACCTGCCGCACTACCGGCTGCTCGCGATCCGCACCGGCCGGGGCGACTTCGCCCGCGCGGCCCGCCTGGCGGCCGCCGACGGCATCGACGACCCCGACCTGCTCGCCCAGACCCTCCTCACCCCGGACCTGTGCCGAGCCCTGCCGGCCCCGGACGCGGAGAAGCTCCCGCGCCACCGGTACCTCCCCACCGCACGCCTCGCCGCGCACACCTCGGCCGCCGCGCACACCGTGGTGTACGGCGGCTCCGACGTGCCCGAGCACCGGCGCATCCGCTCGGGCCTCGCCTGCAACCCCACCTTCCTGCGGCTGTTCGCCGGTGCCGCCGTCCTCGACTCGGTCCGCGTCTCGCGGGCGTTCTTCGACCTGGGCCCGTTCCGTGCCGCCGACATGGAACAGCTCGCCGACAACCGGTACCGGCTCACCCAGACCCTCACCACCGCCTACTACCAGCCGCTCCCGAAGGACCGGAGGCGCGACGACGGCGCCTACCGCCTGGTGGACGAGGGCCGCTTCTCCGCGGCGATGGCCTTCCCCGACCGCCCTCAGGACGAGGTCTCCCACGCGACCCAGGTCGAGGTCGACCTGCGGGAGGACGGGGCCGACCTGCGGATCGACATCACCGGACCACCCGTGCCCTGGGCCCTCGAACTGACCTTCCGCCCGGGTGGCGTGCCCGTGGGCGCCGTACCGATCGGCGACGGACGCTGGTGCCTGACGAGCGGGCCGATGACCTACCGGGTAGGCGACGACGAGATCCGCGTCGAGGCCGACGTCGAGGCGGGCGAACCGTTGGCCGGGCCGGACCGGAGCGACGTACTACGGTACGACCCGGGCCAGGACTACACCGTGGTCGGCGGCACCGATGAGACGGCCGGGAACCGTGTCTACCTCGGTGGAGTCGGCCCGCACACACTGACCGTCGCACTGCGCGCCCGCCGGCCCGCACCTCCCGTGTGACCCCGACGACCCACGCCATGGCCATCTCCGGCATGAAGGGCTGATCCACCCGTGCACCTCCCCCACCAGCGCGGCCCGCTGCACGACCTCCCGGACACCCCGGAGGCCTATGACGCCGTCCTCGCCGACGTCGTCGAGCAGGCCCTGGCCCGGCTCACGCCGGAGGGCAACCTCGAACACCCCGACTGTGTCGACGACATCGGCGACACCTCCCTCGGCATCACCTCGCTCCTCGCGTTCGCCTGGCAGCGCACGAAGGACCCGAGGCTGCCGGAGGCGGTCCGCCGCAGCCTGGCCTTCCATCTGCGGGAGCGGGTGTACGTCGAGGACAACCCCGGCTACCCGAATCTGCGGGTCCGCAACTCCGGCCTGCCGTACGCCCGTTACACCCTCGCGGCAGGCGCGCACCCGATCGGTGACTGGCCCAGCACGGTGTGGGCGCTGCTCCAGGCCGTCAATGTGCTGGGCGCCGCGGACGGACTGGTCGACGACGCGCAGCGCGTCGAGCTGGTCGAGGTGGCGCGCGGCTACTGGCGCTGGCTGACCGAGGCGACGTTCTTCAACCCGCAGGAGGCGGGCAACCAGGCGATCGGCTGCGTCGTGGGCGGGCTGATGCTGGCGAGCCATCTGCCCTCCCCGGAACGGGAGTCGGTCCGCGGGCGGGCCGTGGAGCTGTACGTCGACGAGATCCGCGCCCACCGGGTCCGTGACCGCGGCGCCCTGCTGCCCCCCGAGCACGGTGGCGCCTACGACAACAACTACGGCCCGATCTCGCTGTCCTTCCTCGCCCAGGCCCACCGGGTCAGCGGCGAGGACATCTTCGCGGAGGACGGGGACGCCCTCGCCCGCTACATCGACGCCCGCCTCACAGGCGGCGGCTTCGACAACGGCGGCCCCCGCTACAGCGAGCAGCACTCCGCGTTCGAGTCGGTCCTGGGCCTGCGCTATTTCGGCGCCCGGATCGGCTCCGACCTGGGCCGCTACCGGGGCGACAGCCGCTGGGCCCGGCACGCGGTGAAGGCGGACGGCGGGGTCGACGGGCACTTCGCGTGGATGCTGGTCTGGCAGATCGAGGACACGACGCGCTGGCACCGTACGCCGTCGGCCGCGCCCGCCCGTCACCAACTCCGGGCGGGAACCGTGTCGGTGGCCTTCGACAGCCACATGACGCCGTCGGTGATCGAGGCGGACGGCACGTACTGTCTGCCCGCCGCCGTCGACCGTCAGCACGGGTACGGTCCGGTCGTCGACGGCTTCGTGTTCTGCCGCCCGATGGGCGAGGTCCGGGTCCGTGACGTCCGTGCCGAGGGCTTGGTGGCCAAGCTGGTCACCAAGCCGGTCGTCGGCCGTGACCACGTCCTGCGGCACGTGCGGTCCCTGTACGTCACCGACGGCACGAGCCTGTGGGTGACGGTCGCCGTGGAACGCCTCCTCGGCAGGCCGTATCTGCTCGCCGGGATGCCGTACGCCGCGGACGACGGCGACCGGGTCCGCCGGACCGCCGAGGTCCAGGTCGCCTCCGTCGGTGAACTCCGGCTGACCCACCCGGAGTCGGAGGTCGCCGACCACTTCGACGCCCGTTCGGAGACCACTCAGCAGCAGGCCGCCTTCGCGCTGGCCGCCGACCCCCGCGGTTACGGCAACCCGGACGAGGGCTGGAGCCATCTGGTCTCCTCGACGGCCCTGGAGGCCGACCCGGTCCCGGACGCCCCCGAGGACCTGCATGTGTTCGCTGTGCGCTACGGCCCCGGCGGCACGTTCACGGTGACGGCCGAGCAGGGCGCCGAGGGCCTGACGGTCCGGACCGAGGCGTTCACCGCCGTGATCGGTGACATCGCGGGCGACGCCCTCGGCGAACCGGAGCTGGCGCTGCGCTCCTGAGCCCTTCCGGGGTTCCGCGTCCCAGTCGACGGCGACGTCCAACCCCGTGCGGTAGGTCCTACCGGAACATGGCGGCGTGCCGTCGCGCCCAGTCGGCGAACGTGCCCGGCGAACGGCCGGTGACGCGCTCGACGTCGGGGCTGACGCGCTGTTCGGCGGGGGTCGGGGCGCCCAGGATGTCGAGGGTGGTGTCCACCACGGGCTCGGGCATGAACCCCAGCATCTGCGCGCGGGCCTCGTCCCGGCTCCACTCGACGAACTTGACCGGCTCGCCCAGCGCCTCGCCGAGGGCCGCGGCCTGCTGTCGGGGAGTGACACGGGCGGGGCCGGTCAACTCGTAGACCTGTCCGGCGTGTTCGGCCGAGCGCAGCGTCACCGCGGCCACCGCCGCGATGTCGGCCGGGTCGACCGTGGGCAGTCCGACGTCCCCGAACGGCGCGGCCACGGTGCGCTGCGCGCGTACGGACCCGGCCCAGGCGAAGGCGTTGGAGTGGAAGCCGCCCGGGCGCAGCAACGTCCAGTCCAGGCCCGACTGCCGTACGGCCTCCTCGATGCCTTGCCCGATGCGTCCGTGCGAGTCGGACTCCGGGCGGGTCACGACCCCCTGCGACGACAGCAGGACGACCCGCTCCACCCCGCCGGCCTTGGCGACGTCCAAGAGGTGCGGGACGTCGAGCAGATGGGCGCTGGGACCCCCGTTCTGCAGGAACAGGGCGTCCGCGCCGTCGAACACGGGGCGCAGGCTCTCCGCGTCGACCAGGTCCGCCGGCCGGTGTCGTACGCCGTCCGGAACGTCGGCGGACGTGATCTGCCGGGATGTCGCGACTGCCTCGGCACCGGATTCCGCCAGCGCCCGAACGAGCTCCCGGCCGACGTTGCCCGTTGCCCCCGTCACCACGATCATGAACAACTCCCTTGTGAAACCGGCGTTGTTGCCGATGAAGGGACGCTAACAGCGTGGATATAGTAGGTACCTAGAGGAAAGTGGCTATCCCGGAGGGATGCGCATGAAGGTCGAGACGACCACCGACCCCGCAATCGCCTGTCCCATAAGCCCGGTCGTGGACATCGTGTTCAGCCGCTGGACCACGCCGATCCTGTGGAGCCTGCACGCACACGGACGGCAGCGCTTCGTCGAACTGGAGCGGCGCATCACGAAGATCACCCCGAAGGTCCTCACCCAGCGGCTGCGGCAGTTGGAGCGGGACGGGCTGGTCGTGCGCACGTACCACCCAGAGGTCCCGCCCAGGGTCGAGTACGAGATCAGCGAGCTGGGCCGCAGCCTCGCCCCGCTCTTCGCGCACCTCGCCGACTGGTCCGCCGACCACCTCGACGCCGTCGAGCGGGCCCGGCAGGACTACGACACCGCCTGACGGCCCTTGGGCGTCATGGCCGGCACGATCAGATCCGCCCGGTCCCGGGTCGCCGCCACCAGGTCGGCGTTGCGCTGGTCCGTGCGCTGCACCCAGGCCACGGCCTCCTCGTGTCCCTTGCCGAACTCCTCGTGCCGGGCGACCAGCCGCCGGATCCGCTCCTGTTCGTCCAGCTCGCAGAACCACACCTCGTCCAGCTGCTGCCGCACCCGCACCCAGGCGCCCGTGTCCAGCAGCAGGTAGTTGCCCTCGGTCACCACCAGGCGGGCCGTCGGCGGCACCGGCACGGCGCCCGCGATCGGCTGCTCCAGCACCCGCTCGAAGCCGGGCGCGTACACGATGGCACCGCCCTCCTCGTCCTCCGCGCGCAGCCGCCGCAGCAGCGCCGCGTATCCCGCCGCGTCGAAGGTGTCCGGCGCGCCCTTGCGGTCACGGAGTCCGAGCCGGTCCAGTTCCACGTCGGCGAGGTGGAAGCCGTCCATGGGGACGTGCGCCACCCATGGCTCCCCGCCCGCGTCGAGTTCCCGCACCAGGGTCTGGGCGAGTGTCGTCTTGCCCGAGCCGGGGCTGCCCGCGATGCCGAGGATCGCGCGCCGGTCGCCCCGCGCGAGGGCGCGGGCGCGGATGAGCAGGTCGTCGAATGTCAGCGGCACACCGCAGAGTGTGTCACCCACCGCCGCGCGGGGACCCAGGGCGACGAGGAGGATGGCTGGGGGAGGACACAGGAGGGAGCCGCCACCGTGCCCGACGACGCCGCACAGATCCGTGCCCTGATCACGAACTGGGCCGACGCCGTCCACCGGGGCGACCTCGACGGTGTCCTGGCCGACCACGCCGAGGACATCGTCATGTACGACGTCCCGCCGCCCCACCACGGCATCCACGGACTGGCCGCCTACGGTGCCGCCTGGCCACCCTTCTTCGCCTGGCAGGCCCAGGGCGCCTGCTTCGACATCGAGTCCCTCGACGTCACCGCAGGCTCCGAGGTCGCCTACGCCCACGCCCTCCTGCGCTGCGCGACCCCCGAGGAACTCGCCGAACACCCCGGTCTCCGCCTGCGCCTGACGTTCGGGCTGCGTAAACAGGACGGCCGCTGGCTCGTCGCCCACGAACACCACTCGTTCCCGCACGACTGACGCGACGGTTGCGCCGATAATCGGACGAAATATCGGGCACCTGGCCGAACATCGCGCTGCGCATCGACAGAACGCGGGTTAGTTTGTCCGTGTTTTCTCTATTTCCCCAACGCATGGTCTTGGGGTCTCACAAACCCTGCGACGCGTAGGGGTGAAGGGGTGGACGATGGTGCACGGCGCGAACGCGACGCTCGTGAGTGTGCGACGGCGCGACACGGCGACCGTGCCCGGTACGGTCCGGCACAGGCGCGGTGACCTTCTGCTCGCCGTGGTGGCCGGCGCGTTCGTCCTCGCCCAATTGGCCCTCGTACGCCCATGGATGGGCCTCGGCTGGGACGAGACCGTGTACGTCAGCCAGGTCAGTGCCCAGGCACCCCCCTCCTACTTCAGCGCACCACGCGCGCGGGGCATCTCGCTGCTGGTGTCGCCCATCGCCTCCTGGTCGACGTCCACCTCACTGCTGCGCGTCTACCTGGCCGTGCTGTCGGGCATCGGCCTCTATCTCGCCCTGCGCGTCTGGCGCGGGGTCTTTCCGGCCCGTGTCCTCGCCGGCGCCGGGGCGCTCTTCGCCTCCCTGTGGGTGACGGTCTACTACGGCCCCCAGGCCATGCCCAACTACTGGGTGGCGATCGGCGCGCTGGTCTGCGTCGGCTCCTTCCTGCGCGCCCCGGCCAACCTGTGGGGTGTCGCGGCGGGGGCCGCCCTCATGGCGCTCATGCGCCCCACCGACGCCGTATGGGTGACCCTGCCCCTGCTCGCCCTCACCGTGGCGCTGCGCCACTGGCGCCTGTTCGCCGCCCTCCTCGCGGGAGCCGCCCTCGGGGCCGCCCAGTGGGTGGTGGAGGCGTACCTCAGCTACGGCGGTCTGGAGCAGCGACTGCACGACGGCTCCCGCATCCAGGGCGGACTCGGCTGGAACCTCGCCGTCGACGACCAGATGCGCAGCCTCGTCGGGCGCACCCTGTGCCGGCCGTGCACCGGTTCGATGCCCAACCCCGCGATCACCCTGTGGTGGTACGCCCTTCCGCTGCTCGCCCTCCTCGGCCTCGTCGTCGCCGTCCGGGCCGGGCGCACCGCACGCACGCTCGTCACGCTGGCCTGCGCCGCGTCGGCGGCCTTCCCGTATCTGTTCCTGATCGGATACGCGGCCCCCCGCTTCCTCCTGCCCGCCTACGCGCTGCTGGCCATCCCGGTCGCCGACGGGCTGCTCCAGCTGGTCACCGCGCCGGGCGGCAAGTGGCGACCGGTGGCCACGACCCTGGTCGCGCTCGGGCTGGCCGGGCACCTGGCCGTGCAGTACGCGGTCCTGGACCGCACCGTCAGCCGCAGTACCGCCGACCGGCAGGCCTGGGCGCGCACCGCGGCCGACCTGAACCGCCTGGGCGTCCGGCCGCCCTGTCTGCTCACCGGAGAAGAGGCGCTCCCCATCGCCTACTACGCGGGGTGCTCCTCCGCGGCGGTCAGCGGCCCCAACGCCAACTCCACGGCGGCGGAGATCAAGGACACCGCCCGCCGGATCCCGGTCGCCCACCTCGTCCGGGCGCACCGCGGCCCGGCCGGGTACGCGCGCGACTGGACCGCGTACCGGATCGACGGGCTCGAGGTGCGGATCGGGCCCGCGGGGGAGGACGGCGGCCCATGACGTCCGAACCGGTCGTCGTCGCCCCGAGCCGAAGACGCGTCTACTGGCACAGCGCGCTCACCCTCGTCGTCCTGGTGGGTACGGTCTGCCTCGCCCAGCGGCACTGGCCGGTCCTCGAACGCGGGGCCGTGCGGCTCGCCGTCGCCGACCAGGGCTGGCTGCTGGTGGGCGGTACGGCCGCCGCCGCGACCTGGGGCTGCGCGGCGCTCGCCCAGCAGGGCGCGGTTCTCCGGCACCTGCCCCAAGGGCGGCTCGTGGCAGCGCAGTTCGCCGCCTCCGCCGCCAACCATCTGCTGCCCGCCGGGCTCGGCGCGGGCGCGGTCAACCTGCGTTTCCTCATGCGCTGCGGGCTGTCGGCCGGCCGCGCGGCGACCGCCCTCGCCGTCAAGGGCACAGCCGCCGCGGTGGTGCGGGTCGTCCTGGTCGTGGCGCTCGCACTGGCCTGCCCGGGTGTGCTGCGGTTCCCGCAGCTGTCCGGAGCGATCCTCGTCGCCCTCCTCGCCGCCGCGGTCTGCGTGGCCGGCGTGCTGGCGTGGCCGCGGTGCCGGCGCGCCCTGGCCGCCGTCGCCGCCGACATCCGGGCCGTGCACGCGAACCCGCCCCGGGCGGCCGCTCTGTGGGGCGGTTCGCTGGCCTTCGCCGCCCTGCACGCCCTCGTCCTGATCGCCGTCACACAGGCCGTCGCGCTCCCCCTGCCGCCGGCCCGGGTGGCGCTGCTGTATCTCGCCGCCAGCAGTGCCGCCGCCCTGCTGCCCACCCCCGGCGGCCTCGGCTCCCTCGACGCCGCCCTGGCCTTCGCCCTCACCACCGCGGGCGCCCCGGCCGCCGCGGCCGCCTCCGCCGTTCTCGGCTACCGGCTCCTGACCGTGTGGCTGCCGCTGGTGCCGGGCCTGGTGGTGCTCGGCGTGCTGGTGCGACGCAAGGCCCTGTGAGCACAACAGGTGCGTCCCGGGCGTGAGTGGTGATCCCGGGCGGGTGTTTCCCGTCCGTTCGCTTCTGGTAGGACTCGGATGTCGGACCGGGGACACGAGGGGGAGCGTCATGACGGAGAGCGAGCACGGCGGACGGCTGGGGGAGGAGTTCTTCACTCCGGGAAGCGCGTCCTTCACCGAGTTCCTCCGCTCCCACCGGCCCGCCCTGCTGCCCACCCGCAGACCCTTCCCCGACGGAGTGCGCGCCGCCCCCGACCGGTTCCCGCACGGCACCACCGTGCTGGCCCTCACCTACCGCGACGGCGTGCTGATCGCCGGCGACCGCAGGGCCACGATGGGCAACCTCATCGCCCAGCGCGACCTGGAGAAGGTGCATCCCGCCGACGACCACACCGCCGTCGCCTTCGCGGGCACCGTCGGTCTCGCCCTGGACATGGTGAAGCTGTACCAGGTCGAGCTCACGCACTTCGAGAAGATCGAGGGCGCGCCGATGTCCCTCAACGCCAAGGCCCGGCGCCTGGCGAACATGATCCGGCAGAACCTCGGCCAGGCCATGCAGGGCCTCGCCGTCGTCCCCCTCCTCACCGGCTACGACCACACGGCCGACGACGGCGAGCAGGGACGCATCTTCAGCTTCGACGTCGCCGGGGGCCTGTACGAGAAGCGGGACTTCCACGCCGAGGGCTCCGGCTCGCCGTACGCCCGCGGTGCGCTGAAGAAGCTGTTCCAGCGGGGCATGTCCCGGCGCGATGCCGCGCTCGCCGCCCTCCAGGCCCTGTGGGACGCGGCGGACGACGACTCCGCGACCGGCGGCCCCGACCTCAACCGGCGGATCTTCCCGATCGTCTCGGTCATCACCGAGGACGGCTTCGAGCGGCTGCCCGAATCGGAGACCGAGCAGCTCACCCGGGAGATGGTCGAGCAGCGCGGCAGCCGTCCGGACGGCCCGAACGCCACGGCCTGACGCCCCGCACCGGCCGCGACCGCGCTCGGAGCGAGCGCGTCAGGCGCGCAGCCCGACCTCCTTGCGCCACTTGGCGATCTGCTTGTCCGGCTCCCCGGTGTAGGACCAGGGAGTGCGGGTGGCCCGCCGCCCCAGCATCCGGAACAGCGGTCCCGCGACCTCCGTGAGGCCCGCGTGACAGGCCGCGTGCGTCAGGTAGTTGAGGTCACGCAGCTCGGCGGGGGCGACCGGGGCCTCGGGCCGGCCGGCGATCCAGCGCTGCCAGGTGCGGCGTACGTCGCTGACGGCACCGTCGTTGCTCCAGTGCTGGGCGAGCGCCACCGCGGACTGCCGGCCCTTGGCCGCGTCCAGCGCGAACCGGTACTCCTCGACCCGGGCGTACTGCACCAGCACCGGCAGCGCGCAGCCCGGCGGTGCCACTCCGGCCGCGTCGCGGGCGAAGTCGTACATCAGGCCGTGGGTGCCGTGCCAGCGGGCCGAGTAGTAGTGCAGCACCTGGAGGTGCCCCTCCACGCTGTAGGGGTCGCGCTGGTGCAACTCGTCCCACCAGCGCGCCAGTTCCTGCCTCCGGACGCCCGCCGGGTACAGCCGTGCCACGGAGATCAGGGAGATCCACGGGGTGGGGTCCTCCGGGTACGCGTCGGCGGCCTGGAGGCTCGCCATCACCGCGGTGTCGACGCGGTGCTGGTCGATCGGCACGCCGCGCCCCGCGGCGATCGCCAGGTTGAAGGCCCGGGCCGTCTCGGTCGCCGCCCGCAGCACCAGCGCGTCGGCGCTGTGCGGTTCGGCGGCCAGCCATGACTCCGCCGTCGAACTGCCCGCGCAGGCCTGGGCGAGCAGCCGGACCCGGTGGCCGCGGACCGGCCAGTCGGGTCCGGTCGCCCGTAGCAGTTCCCTCAGACCCTGCCAGCGTCCGATGACGATGTCCTGGCGGGCAGTGGTGAGGGGTACGTCCCCGCAGTCGGGGTCGAAGTCGGGAGCGAAGCGATCCCGCGTCATCGCCACATCCCTCAGAAGTCGGTGGAGAGACCCTCGTGGGCACGGGACTGCGCGGGCACGGCGCCGGCGGGGACATAGTCCGCCTCGATGGTGTGGGTGGCGTCGAGTGTGGCGGGCCGGTAGTAGTCGCTGCCCTTCCTCCAGTACCAGAGCATCGGGACCAGCCCGGCGGCGAGTCCGCCGACGCCGATCGTGACGGCGGCCCGGCTGAGCTCGCCCAGCGACTCGATGAAGATCCAGAACATGAACAGGGCGCCCAGCAGCGGCCACAGGCCGCCGAAGAAGAAGTTGGCGGCGGACTTCAGCAGCATCTTTCGATAGGCGACGACGGCCGCGAGGCCCGCCAGACCGTAGTAGACGGCGATCTGCAGACCGATCGCCGAGATCGCGTCGGAGAGGATGTCGCCCACCGAGCCGAGCGCGTTGGAGGCGATGAACATCACCAGCGCCACGGCGCCGACCACGACGATGGCGACCCAGGGCGTGTTCCACTCGCGGTGCACCCTGCCCAGCGCGGCCGGCATCGTACGGTCGCGGCCCATCGCGAACAGCGAGCGGGTGACCTGGATCAGCGTGGTCTCCAGCGTGGCGATGGTGGACAGCATCACCGCGACGATCAGCAGTTTGCCGCCCCAGCCCGGCCAGATCTCCTCGCCCAGCACCGCGAGCACGTTGGCCTCGTTCTCCCGGACCTGTGCCGAGGACAGCACGACGTTCACCGCGATGGTGAACACCTCGAACAGCAGGAAGACGATGCCGACCCCGATCAGGCCCGCGAGTCCGGTCGTACGGCGGCTGTTGCGGGTCTCCTCGCTGAGGTTGCTGGTCACGTCCCAGCCCCAGTAGTAGAACGCGGCGATCAGCGCGCCGGACGCGAAGCCGGCCATGCCGTCGAACTGGCCGAAGCCGAACCAGGACCAGTCGAAGGCGCGGGCGTTGTCCGTGTGCAGGAAGGCCAGGATCGCGAACAGGGCCAGTATCACGAGCTCGACGCCGGACATGAGGAGCTGGGCGCGGACGGTGAGCCGGGCGCCGCCGAGCACGACCAGCAGCATGGCCACGAACCAGGCGGCGCCGACGAGTGTGGACAGCGCGGTGTCGTCGGCGAGGCCCTCGTCGAACAGGGCGAGCGTCATCGAACCGGCCGGCAGTGAACCGGCGACCATGAAGATGGTCGCCGAGACCACGAGCGCCCAGCCGCTGAGAAAGCCCAGGAACGGGTGGAGAGTTCGCCCCACCCATGAGTAACTGGCGCCCGCGTTGACGTCGATGCGGCTGAGATAGCTGAACGCCAGCGCGATGCCCAGCATGGGGATCGCGCAATACAGGAGGGCGGCCGGGCTGGCGAGACCCACCGCGCCGACAAGGACGGCGGTGGTGGCGGCGATCGAGTAGGCCGGGGCGCTTCCCGCGACCGCCATCACCACCGTGTCGAACATGCCGAGGGCGTTGGCCTGCAACCCTCTGCCCCTGCTGTTGCTCATGCTGAAGCTGCTTTCCGTCGTGCACGACGCGAGGGCGACCAGGCCTCGACGGCGTAGGGGGGTGGGGGGTGGAACCCGCCGCGGACCGAGGAGGGATGGCCTCGGCCGGCGGCGGCACATGTGGGGGCGGCGGACACCGTTCAGCGTCGCGTCGGCAGACGGTCACACACCGTGTGTGCGAGTGATGATAGCCCTACCGGATCGCCTTTCAAGATTGACCGGAGGGTAACCTCCCGCTTCCAACTCCGCCGCAGGTCAGGGGCTTTGACGAGGCTCCGCGACGGAGAACAGCGGTTCGGAAGGGCGGATCGGGAGCGGGTTCCCTCAGTCCCCGATGCGGTCGATCTGCCGGAGTTTGTTCGTGGCGTCGAGGGCGGCGACCTTGTAGGACTCCGCGAGCGTCGGGTAGTTGAACACCGCGTCGACGAGATAGTCGACCGTGCCGCCGCAGCCCATCACGGACTGGCCGATGTGGATGAGCTCGGTGGCGCCGGTGCCGAAGCAGTGCACGCCGAGCAGCGTGCGGTCCTCGGGGGAGACCAGCAGTTTCAGCATCCCGTGCGAGTCGCCGATGATCTGTCCGCGGGCCAGTTCGCGGTAGCGGGAGATGCCGACCTCGAACGGGACACTGTCCTCGGTGAGTTGATCCTCCGTCCGGCCCACGAAGCTGATCTCCGGGATGGTGTAGATGCCGATCGGCTGGAGGTGGTGCATCCGCCCGACGGTCTCCCCGCAGGCGTGGTAGGCCGCCGACCGGCCCTGCTCCATCGAGGTCGCGGCCAGCGCCGGGAAGCCGATGACGTCGCCGACGGCGTAGATGTGCGGCACCTCGGTGCGGTAGTGCTCGTCGACCGTGATCCTGCCCCGGCGGTCCGCCGCCAGCCCCGCCTTGTCGAGATCGAGGTCGTCGGTGAGCCCCTGCCGTCCCGCCGAGTACATCACCGCGTCGGCGGGGATCTTCTTGCCGCTCTCCAGAATGGTGAGCGTGCCCCGGGGGTGCCGCTCGACCGCGGCCACCGTCTCCCCGAACCGGAATGTCACGGCGAGGTCCCGCAGGTGGTACTTGAGCGACTCGATCACCTCGACGTCACACATGTCGAGCATCCCGGCCCGTTTCTCGACCACGGTGATCTTGCTGCCGAGCGCGGCGAACATGGACGCGTACTCCATGCCGATGACTCCCGCGCCGACGATGACCATGGACCGCGGAACGTGTTCCAGGGCGAGGACGTTGTCCGAATCCAGGATCGTCCGCTCGTCGAACTCGACCGTGTCCGGCCGGGCGGGCCGGGTGCCGGTGGCGATGACGATGTGCTCGGCGCTGATCATCCGTTCATGGCCGGTCACCTCGCGCAGGGCGACGGTGTGGGCGTCGACGAAACGGCCGGTGCCGGCGTAGAGGGCGACGTGGTTGCGGGAGAGCTGGCTGCGGATGACGTCGACCTCCCGGCCGACCACGTGCTGGGTACGGGCGGTCAGGTCGGCGACGGTGATGTCCTCCTTCAGCCGGTAGCTCTGCCCGTACAGATCGCGCTGGGTGAGACCGGTGAGGTACAGCACCGCCTCGCGCAGCGTCTTGGAGGGAATGGTGCCGGTGTGGATGGAGACCCCGCCGACCATGTCGGGGCGGTCGATGACGGCCACTCGGCGGCCCAGCTTGGCCGCGGCGATGGCGGCCTTCTGGCCACCCGGTCCTGATCCGATGACAAGCATGTCGAAGTCGGGCACCTTCCGCAGTCTGGCAGTTCGAGGGCCCGCTTCGTAAGGGTGAACCGGCAAGCAGCGTGCAAGGGTTGGCTCGCGGCGCGACACTGGTGTCATGGGTCATCGACTCGGAGACGTGAGCGCACCCGCCCGGCTGGCCGCCCCCGACGAGGGCATCGGCCCGGACGAACTCGCCCTCGCCACCCGCAACCACGGACTGCCCCTGGAAGCCCTGCGGCACGACCTCACCCCGCCGGGCCTGCACTATGTGCTGACGCACTACGACATCCCCTACGTCCCCGACGCCGCCGCGTGGCAGCTCACTCTCGGCGGCCTGGTCCGCCGCCCGCTGCGCCTGGACCTGGCCGGACTGCGGGCGTTCCCCCAGGTCACCACCCGGGTGACGTTGGAGTGCGCCGGCAACGGGCGGGCCCTGCTGACGCCCCGGCCGGTGAGCCAGCCCTGGCTCGTCGAAGCGGTCGGCACCGCCGAGTGGACCGGCGTGCCGCTGCGGCTGCTGCTGGCGGAGGCCGGCATCGAGCCCGGTGCCGTCGACGTGGTCTTCACCGGCGCCGATCACGGGGTGGAGCGCGGGGTGGAGCAGGACTACCAGCGCTCCCTGTCCGTCGAGGACGCCACGGGCGGCGAGCCCGAGGTGCTGGTGGCGTACGCGATGAACGGCGCCCCGCTGCCGCCGCAGCACGGGTATCCCCTGCGGCTGGTGGTGCCCGGCTGGTACGGCATGGCCCACGTGAAGTGGCTGCGCGACGTGAGCGTCGTCGACGAGCCGTTCACCGGGTTCCAGCAGGCCGTCGCCTACCGCCTGCGGGAACGCCCCGAGGACCCGGGCGAACCCGTCACCCGTATTGCGCCACGCGCCCTGCTGGTGCCGCCAGGCTTCCCGGACTTCATGTCACGGACCCGGGTGGTGCGGCCGGGCGAGGTCCCGCTGGAGGGACGCGCCTGGTCCGGGCGGGCCCCGGTGACCCGGGTCGAGGTGAGCACGGACGCCGGACGCACCTGGCACGAGACCGAACTGGAGCCGGACGCCGGGCACCGCTGGGCATGGCGCCGCTGGCGCCTCACCTGGACGGCGACGCCCGGCCAGCACCTGCTGGGCGCCCGGGCCACCGACGCCGAGGGGCACACCCAGCCGCTGGACCAGTCCTGGAACCGGGGTGGGTTCGCCAGCAACCTGGTCCAGCGGGTTCCGGTGCTTTGCCTGGACGAGGACGCACCGGTCTGACGGGCCCGGACGGCAGGTGCCGCTGGCGTCTCGCCTGGACGGCGGCGCCCGGCGAGTGTCTGCTGAGCGTGCGGGCCACCGACGCCGAGGGGCACACCCAGCCGCTGGACCAGTCCTGGAACCGGGGTGGGTTCGCCGCCAACCTGGTCCGGCGGGTTCCGGTGCTTTGCCTGGACGAGGACGCACCGGTCTGACGGGCCCGGACGGCGGGCGGCGCTGGCGTCTCGCCTGGACGGCGGCGCCCGGCGAGCACCTGCTGAGCGTGCGGGCCACCGACGCCGAAGGGCGCACCCTGCCGCTGGAGCAGCCCTGGAACCGGGGTGGTTTCGCCGGCAACCTGGTCCAGCGGGTTCCGGTGCTCTGCCTGGATGAGCACGCACCGGGCTCGGGCGGTGGCCCGCCGGACAGGCGCTAGGGCAGCAGCTTCTCCATGGCGGCCGGTCCCTCGGCTTCCAGCTTGCGCCTGGCCCACTCCAGGTTGCGCGGGGTGAGGTCCCTGCCTGCGGCGAGCACCAGGTCCTCGGGCGACACCTCGGTGCCGGTGCGGGTGTGGAGCAGGGCGTCCGGGGTGGCGCGGTCCTCGGACGGACCGGACGCGTCGGGCTGTGACGTCGGCATGATCTCTGCTCCTCGGGTCGTCATCGGGTCCGATATCACCATTCACCCCGGGAGCGCCGTGTGCATCCGGAGCGGTCGCACCCGGGATGCCGAGGAGATCACGCGGGCGTGTAATGGGGGGAGCGAACAAAGGTCCAGGACATGTCACCCACCCGAGGTACCGCAGGGGACGAGGGGACCGCCGCCGTCGGGGCATTGCGACGGCTGGGCCAGTGGTGTGCCCGGCACTTCGTGATCGTCATCGTGGCCTGGCTGGTCGCGCTGGTCGCCCTCCAGGCCCTGAACCGGTCCGTCGGCGGGGAGTACGAGGACAACTTCTCCCTGCCCGACGTGCAGTCCCAACAGGGCCTGGACGTCCTGAAGAAGCACGACCCGGCGGCGGGCGGCTACAGCAGCCAGATCGTCGTGCACGACGGCGACAAGGCCCTCACCTCGCTGGACTCCCAGATGTCGACGACCGTCGGCGACCTCCAGAAACTCCCGCACGTCCTGGCCGTCCAGAACCCGCTGACCGCCACCGCCTCGCCCGTCGGACCGCTCTCCTCCGACGCGAAGACGGCGTACATCACCGTCCGCTTCGACGTACAGCCCTCCACCCTGGGCGACGAGTACCTGGACGGGGTGGACACCTCGGTGCAGCCGCTGCGGTCGGCCGGCGCCGACGTCGAGTACGGCGGACCGCTCGGCGAGCTGGCGCGGCCCGCCGCCGACGACCGGGTGAGCGAGTTGATCGGTTTCGCGGTGGCGATCGTCGTCCTGCTCGTCGGCTTCGGCAGCGTGATCGCCGCGGGTCTGCCGCTGCTGACCGCGTTGATCAGTGTGATCGGCGGGCTCGCCTGCCTCGGACTGCTCGCCGCCGCGTTCACCTTCGCGACCGTCTCGCCGACCCTGGCCACGATGATCGGACTGGGCGTCGGCATCGACTACGCCCTGTTCCTGATCACCCGTCATCGCCAGCACCTGATGAACGGCGCCGACCCGGTCACCGCGGCGGGCCGGGCCACCGCGACCAGTGGCCGTGCCGTGCTCGTCTCCGGCTGCACGGTCATCGTCGCGCTCGCGGGCCTGTCCGCCTCCGGTGTCTCCTTCATCAGCAAACTCGGTCTCGCCGCCGCCGTGACGGTCGTCTCCGCCGTGCTCGGCGCGCTCACCCTGGTCCCGGCCCTGCTCGGGCTGATCGGCACCCGTATCGACCGCTACCGGGTGCGCCGCCCCGTCGCCGAGACCGACGCCGGGGAGGGCGCCGAGCCGCACGGCACCTGGCACCGCTACGCGCTCCGCGTGGAACACCACCCGCTGCGCTATCTGGCCGTGGGCGTGGCAGCCGTCGCCGTCCTCGCCATCCCGGTGTTCTCCATCCAGCTCGGTCACATCGGCGACGGCGCCGACCCCACCTCCTTCACCGACCGGCGCGCCTACGACCTGATGACCGACGCGTTCGGCCCCGGCTCCAACGGCCCGCTCACCGTCGTCATCGACCAGACCTCCGTATCGGACGCCGACCGCTCCGCCCTCACCTCACAGGCCCAGAAGACCCTCGACGGTGTCGCCGGCGCGGCCACCGTCACCCCGCTGACGACCACCAAGGACGGCGACGTCCTGATCGGCACGGTCTACTCGAAGACGTCCCCGCAGAGCGCCGCCACCACGGACCTGACCAACCGCCTGATCGACGACACCCTGCCCGCCGCGGTGTCCGGCACCGACGCCCAGGGCTACGTCACCGGCACCACCGCGGCCCAGGTCGACTTCCGCGACATCGTCTCCAGCCGGCTGCCCCTCATCATCGGCGTCGTGGTCGCCCTGGCCTTCCTGATCATCCTCGCGGTCTTCCGCGGTCTGCTCGTCGCGATCAAGGCTGCCGTCCTCAACGTCCTGTCGATCGCCGCTTCCTACGGGGTCGTCGTCGCCGTCTTCCAGTGGGGCTGGGGCGGTCCCGCGCTGGGGGTCTCCGGCAAGGTGCCCATCGAGAGCTATGTCCCGATGATGATGTTCGCGATCATCTTCGGACTGAGCATGGACTACGAGATCTTCCTGCTGTCCCGGGTGCACGAGGCCTGGCTGCGCACCGGGGACGCCAAGGCGTCGGTCGCCCACGCCCTGGAGATCACCGCGAGGGTCATCACCTGCGCGGCACTGATCATGGTGAGCGTCTTCGCGGCGTTCATCGTCAGCGACAACATCGTGGTCAAGATGCTCGGCCTGGGGCTCGCCGTGAGCGTGCTGATCGACGCGACCATCGTCCGGCTGCTCATGGTTCCGGCGGTCATGACGCTGCTGGGCCGGCACGCCTGGTGGACCCCGAGGTGGCTGGACCGGATCCTGCCACACATCGACGCCGAAGGGGAGCGTGAACCGGTCAGACAGGACTGAGGACGAGCATCGTCACATCGTCCAGGACGGTTCCGCCGTACCCCCTCAGATCGCGCCACACATGCCGCACCATGACCGCGGGATCGTCATCGGCGAACCCGGTGAGCCGGTCGAGCAGCGGATAGAAGGCACCGTCGGCACCCCTGGCCTCGGAGACACCGTCGGACGCGAGGAAGAGCCGGTCACCGGCGCGCAACGGCACCGTGACCCCCACCGCCGGGCCGGCCCCGGACAGCCCCAGCCCCAGCGGTACACCCGCCGTCACCTCCAGCTCCGCCACCCGCCCCTCGCGCAGCAGCAGCGGCGCCGGATGCCCGCACACGACGATGCGCACGGCCCGTGCGTCGGCGGAGAACTCCAGCACCACGGCCGTGGCGAACAGCTCGGCGTGCGGCACGTCCGCGGAATCCACCACCAGCCTGCGGTCGAGCCGGGCCGCCACCGATTCCGGGTCCGGCTCGTCCAGCACCGCCTCCCGGAACGCGCCCAGCAGGGAGGCGACCGTCGCGACGGCCGACAGCCCGTGCCCCTGCACATCGCCCATCACCGCACGCACACCGTGCGGGCCTCGCCGTACGTCGAAGAAGTCACCGCCGACGAGCGTGCCGCGCTGTGCCGCCCGGTACAGCCCCGCACACCCCACCGGCCCCACCCGCTCCGGCAGCGGCGGCACCACGGCCCGCTGGGCGGCCTCGGCGACCGCCCGTTCGGTGACCAGCTGGGCGTCGCGCCTGCTCCGTACGTAGGACACCAGCACACTCAGCGCGGCGACGAAGGAGACGGTCAGCAGATCGGTGGTGCCGGGGTCGTTGAGCCGGAACGCCGGGACCACCAGCACGGTCCCCACGAGGGTGCCGAGGAGCGCGGTGCCGGCGGGGCCGTAGGACAGTACGGCCAGCGGCGGGATGGCCCCCAGCAGGAAGCCGATGTCGAGGGGGTCGGGGCTGGCCAGGGTCACCGCGCACACCCCCGCGAGCAGGGCGGGCGGCAGCACACGTACCCAGCCGGGCGGCGGTGCGCCGTGCAACCAGCCGCGTCGGTCCCGGTGGTCCCGTGTGACCTGCGCCTTTCCCACGCCTCTACGGTCCTCCGACCCGGTGCGCCGCGCACGCCGGGGAAATTCGCTGGACGCCGCCCGCGGGAGCTTCTAACGTGAGCGCGTCACGCCCCGAGACCGACGGAAGGAGGCGAGTGCCGTGCAGTACACCGACATCCCGCGCTCCCTTTCCGTCGCCCCCGGCGTGCGCCTCTGAGCTTCCCGGGAGCGCTCCACGCAGCATCCCGGAGGAATCCATGACCGCAACGGTCATCCGCCAGCTCGACGACAGCACCGCCCATGAGTTCGACTCCCTGCCCGACCCGCTCGGGGTGCGCGCCGCGCACCCGCTGACCCGGCACCGCCCCGACTGGCAGCGCGTGGCACTGCGCGACGGCCGGATCGTCGCCAGGGCCGCCTGGTGGGGCGGCCCCGACGACACCGAACCGCTCTGCGTCGACCGGCTCGACATGGCCGACGGCGAGACGGAGGCGGCCGCGGAACTCCTGCGCTCGGCGCCCTGGCGGGTCGACATCGACTTCAGCCTGCCGCCCGGCTGGCGCGAGGACCCGGGCCTGCGCACCGCGGTCGATGCCCGCTTCACCGCCGCACGGGCGGCCGGATACGAGCTTCTGGTCGAACGCTTCAACTACCGCTGGACCCCCGCCTGCGGGTTGCCCGAACGGCCCGGACGTCTGGTCTTCAGCGCCGAACCCGACGACGCCGTCTTCTTCGACGCGCTGCGCCGCATCCACTCCGCCACCTTGGACGCCCACGCGCTGAAGGCCGTCGAGGAGGGCGGCATCGACAAGGCGGCGCAGGAGGAGCTCGACTTCTTCCGCTGGTGCCCGTCGCCGCGCGAGTGGTGGCAGGTCGCGTACACGCCGGAAGGAGAGCTGGTGGGGATCCACATCCCGGCCCGCAACCACCAGGCCCCGATCGTCGGCTTCATCGGCGTCGTGCCCGAACAGCGCGGACACGGCTACGCCTACGACCTGCTGACCGAGTGCACCCACCACCTCGTCGCGCAGGGCGCCGAGTTCATCGTCGCCGCGACGGACCAGGGCAACGTCCCGATGGCCGCGCACTTCGCCAAGGCCGGCTACCCGGTCACACGCGAACGCGTCAACTTCCATCTGCCGGCGGACGCGCGGTAGGCCAGGGCGCCGCTGTCAGTGCCGGATGGCAAGGTGTCCATGAGAGTCGGCACCGGGTGACGGAGGCGTAGTGGGGTTCGACAGCCAGGTGTGGCATCTGCACAGCGGCGACGTCCCGGTCGGGGAGATCCTGATCGACGAGGCCGACTTCCCCTGGCTGTCGGGCCGCTTCACGGCCGCTCCGGCCTTCGACGGCCTGCGGGAGCTGTTCGTCCGCGAACTCGCCCTGACCGAGGACCTGGGAGAGGAATGGGAGCGGGCCTACGACGAGATCCGGCGACGCGTGTCCCTGACCTCGCCGGACGGCCCGGTCCCCGAGTTCCTGCTGCACATCGAGGGCGACCGGGCCTGGTTCCGCTGGAGCGACAAACCCTTCGACGAGTAGGTGCCCTTCCTGCGATCTTGGGTGGTTGAGACGCATGGAGGAGATCTGATGCAGAGCGCCGCGGACCTGATCGCCGACACCTACGCACTGGGCGACGGGCCCTGGACGATGACGCCCGTCACCCGCGGCGCCCTGGGGCAGATCTGGAAGCTGACCGGGAACGGCACGTCGTGGGCGGTGAAGGAACTGATCTTCGGCGGCACCGAGGAGCAGTTCCGGTACGAGATCGCCCTGCGCGACGCCACCGAGGGTCTGGGGATCTCCGCACCTCGGCTCCTGCCCAACCGCGACGGCACGCACGTCTCGCAGCTCGACGGGTCCGCCGTGAAGCTCTACGACTGGGTCACCGGAACCCAGGCGGACCCCACCGACCCGGACATCCTGAGCTGGTGCGGCCGGACCCTGGCTCTCCTGCACCGGGCGGGCCGGGGCGCGACCGACACCCCGAACGCCTGGTACGAGGAGTGCCCCCGGGACACCGACTGGACGGAGCTCCACAAGGAGGTCCGCCGGGCCGGAATGCCGTGGGCCGACGAGCTCGGCCGGTTCATCGACACCACGGCGCCCGAACTCGCGCGGTACGTCTCCCCGTCCGGCCCCGGTGAGCTGGTGGTGTCGCATCTCGACATGCACCCGCAGAACGTCCTGGTCGGCCCGGCCGGCCCGGCCCTCCTGGACTGGGACAACGCCGGACCCATCGCGGCCGAACGCGAACTCGCCCGGGTCCTGTACGCATGGGCGGGCGGCAACGACTTCGCCGCCGGATCCGCGCGCCGGCTCGTGCGGGCGTACGTGGACGCCGGCGGCCCTGCGACGGTCAGGAGCCTGGACGCGTTCTCGATGCTGTTCGCGACGGATCTGAACTTCGTCAAGGTGCAGGCCGAGGGTGCGATCGATCCGGACGCGACCACCGCACAACGCGAGTTCGCGAGCGGGAAGGTCGTCGACACGCTGGCGAGTCTGCCGGATCCGGCCGCCGTCTCCCGGCTGACGGAGGCCGTCGAGGGGGAGTGGTGAGCGGCGTCAGCCGCCCAGCAGGGCCTCAGCCGTCGCCAGGATCTCGGTGACCCGCAGCCCGAACGTGGCGTCGCACGGATGCGGACGGCCGCTGCGAGCGGCGGCGAGCAGCGCGTCCGCGGCCCGTTCGAGCGCGGGAACGGCACCGTCCGGGCTGCGGGGGAGGAGCGTGACCCCGCCCTCGCCGCGCAGTTCGACCGACGCACCCGCCGCCGCGGGCGGCGCCGTCAGGCTCAGCGTCAGCGTGCTGGACGCGCCACCGGTGTGGTGGAGGACCAGGTGCACGGTGTCCGCGGGACCGCGCACCGCGGCGGCCACCTGCCGTACGTCGCCCAGGACCGGCAGCAGCACCGACAGGGCGTGCGGCCCGACGTCCCACAGCGCACCCTTCTCCCGCCGCCACGGTGAGGCGCCGAACGGACTGTCCGTGGTGAACACCGCGCCGAGCCACTCGGCCCGCGCGGTGAACCAGCCCTCGACGGCGGACTGTTCGGTGATCCATGCGTCGGTCACGCTCTGGAACCGGGTCGTGAAGAAGACGACCGAGGCGACCTGCGCCTCCTGGACGGCCGCGACGACGGCCCGGCCCTCCTCGACCGTCGGCGCGAGCGGCTTGTCCAGCAGCAGATGGCAGCCCGCACGCGCCGCCCGCACCGCCAGACCGGCCTGGACGGCGGGCGGCAGCGCCACCGCGACGGCGTCCACATCGGCGAGCAGCGCGTCGACGTCGTCGTAGGCCCGTGTGCCGAAGCGGCCCGCCAACTCCTTGGCCGCTTCCGGACGGCGGCCCCAGACTCCGACGAAATCCAGCTCGCGGTGTGAGCTCAGGGCGGGCGCGTGCGCCCCCTCGGCCCATGAGCCCGTGCCGAGCAGTCCGATGCGCATGGCCCCGCCTTTCCACACCCCGAAGGTCCAGCCAGAGAGTGCCACACGCACCTGAGGGCCGCGCAACCGGAATGCGGGGAAAGATCGATGACCTGTCCGGGCCTGGCACCGGAGCGTCCGGATACGTCGGAGTCGGCCCGGTTGCGAGCGGTGGCGTGGCCGGGTTCGGCCCGATGTCTCGACGGGCCCGCCCTCGCCGTGCTCCGGGCAGGCGGAACGCCTGCGGTGATTCAGTCCTCGCGGTGCTGAATACGTTCGTGTTCTTCTATTGGACCTGCGGGCCGGGGCGGGTTCAGGCTGGTGTGCGACCGGTGCGGTGCAACCGCTTGCCGGTGCCCATCGTCCCGCGACAGCCCGGAAGAGGTCACGAGCCCATGCACACGCGACGCATCGGTGATGTCGAGGTCAGTGCGATCGGTCTGGGCGGGATGCCCATGTCGATCGAGGGACGGCCGGACGAGGCCCGCTCGCTCGCCACGCTGCACGCCGCCCTCGACGCGGGCGTGACGCTGATCGACACCGCGGACGCCTACCACCGCGACGCCGACGAGGTCGGCCACAACGAGTCCCTGATCGCCAAGGCCCTCGCCTCCCACGACCGGGGCGCCGATGTCCTGGTCGCCACCAAGGGCGGCCATCTGCGTCCCGGTGACGGGAGCTGGACCCTGGACGGCAGCCCGCGGTACCTCAAGGAGGCCTGTGAGGCGTCCCTGCGCCGGCTCGGTGTGGAGGCCATCGGGCTCTACCAGTTCCACCGCCCCGACCCACGCGTGCCGTACGCGGAGTCGGTCGGCGCCGTGCGGGACCTGCTGGACGAGGGCAAGATCCGCCTGGCGGGCATCTCCAACGCGAATCCGGAGCAGATCCGGCAGGCCCAGGACATCCTCGGCGGTCGACTCGTCTCCGTACAGAACCAGTTCTCCCCGGCCTTTCGCTCCAGCGAGCCCGAGCTGCGCCTGTGCGACGAGCTCGGTATCGCGTTCCTGCCCTGGAGCCCCCTCGGCGGGATCTCCCGGGCCGGTGAACTGGGCTCCGTCTACGCGCCGTTCGCCCGGATCGCCGAGGAGCACGGGGTGAGCCCGCAGCGTGTGTGCCTGGCCTGGATGCTCGCCAAGTCGCCCGTCGTCGTACCGATCCCGGGCGCCAGCCGCCCCGAGACGATCCGCGACTCGGTCGCCGCGGCCGACCTGGTCCTGACCGCGGACGAGATCGCCGTGCTGGACGCGGTGTAATCCGGCACGGCGCGGGGAGTAAGCGCTTGCTGAAGGCCCCATGATCCGACCGCCCGGAAGGAACCGCCGCCAGTGGCCTCGCCGTTGGAGAGACCGCTCGACCACCGCTACCGGGGCGAGCATCCCGTCCGTACCCTCGCCTATCTGTTCCGTGCCGACCGCAAGCGCCTGGCCGCAGCGGTCGGCATCTTCACGGTCAAGCACAGCCCCGTCTGGCTGCTGCCGCTGATCACCGCGTCCATCATCGACACCGTCGTCGAGCACCGGGCGATCACCGAACTCTGGCTCAGCACCGGGATCATCCTGCTGATCCTGCTCGTCAACTACCCCCTGCACATCCTCTACGTCCGTCTCCTGTACGGCAGCGTGCGCCGCATGGGCACCTCGCTGCGCTCCGCGCTCTGCATCCGGATGCAGCAGCTGTCCATCGGCTACCACTCCCGCGTCAGCGCCGGTGTGCTCCAGGCCAAGGTGGTGCGGGACGTGGAGACCGTGGAGCAGATGGTGCAGCAGACCGCCGAGACCGGGCTCGGGGCGGGCACCGTGCTCATCGGCGGCCTCGTCATCATCGGCATCCGCACACCGGAGTTCCTCCCGGTCTTCCTCGTCGTCGTGCCCGCCGCCGCCCTCGTCGTGGCCCGCCTCCGCGCCCGGCTGCGCACCCACAACGAGCACTTCCGGCACGAGGTCGAGACCCTGTCCTCCCGCGTGACCGAGATGACCCGTCTCATCCCGGTCACCCGCGCCCACGGCCTGGAGGGCAAGGCGCTGCGCCGCATGGACGGCACCCTGCACCGGCTGCTCACCTCCGGGATGCGCCTCGACCTCGTCAACGGCCGCTTCGGCTCGCTGGCCTGGGTGGTGCTCAACGTCGTCGGTGTACTGGTCCTCGCCGGTGCGGCGCTGGTGTCGTACTACGACGTCTGGGGTGTCACCGCCGGCGACGTCGTCATGCTCAGCGCCTTCCTGACCACGCTCACCAACTCCACGACCACGCTGGCGGGTCTCGCCCCGGTCATCACCAAGGGCCTGGAGTCCGTCCGCTCGGTCGGCGAGGTCCTCCAGGCGCCCGAACTGGAGGACAACGAGGGCAAGTCGGAGGTCTCCGAGGTGCGCGGGGCCGTGGCCTTCGAGCAGGCCGGCCACGTCTACGGGGACGGCGAGCGGCCCGCCGTGCACGACTTCACCCTCTCCGTGCGGCCGGGCGAGACCATCGCCCTGGTCGGCGCGTCCGGGGCGGGCAAGTCCACCGTCCTCAACCTGGTCATCGGTTTCATCCGCCCGACCTCGGGTCGGCTGCTGCTCGACGGCACCGACATGAACACCCTCGACCTGCGCACTTACCGGCGGTTCGTCTCGGTCGTGCCGCAGGAGTCGATCCTCTTCGACGGCACGATCCGCGAGAACGTCGCCTACGGCATGGAGGACGAGGCAGACGAGCAGGCGGTGCGCGCGGCGCTGCGGGACGCCAACGCGCTGGAGTTCGTGGAGCAGTTGCCGCAGGGCCTGGACACCCTCGTCGGCGAGCGGGGCGCCCGGCTGTCCGGCGGGCAGCGCCAGCGCCTCGCCATCGCCCGCGCGCTGATCAGGAACCCCAGGGTGCTGGTCCTCGACGAGGCGACCTCCGCCCTCGACACCCGCTCCGAGGCGCTGGTGCAGCAGGCGCTCGCCCGGCTGCTGCGCGGACGGACCACGTTCGTGGTGGCGCACCGGCTGTCCACCGTGCGGGGCGCCGACCGGATCGTGGTCATGGGCGACGGCCGAATCCAGGAGATCGGCACGCACGACGAACTCCTGCGCCGGGGAGGGGCGTACACGGCGCTGCACAGCGGGCAGGCCGCCTGACGTCACCGCACCCGTCAGGCGGCGCTGCTCCGGGGGACGCGGTGCGGACAGGCCGCGTCGTGCTCGGTGCCGCAGCTCGTCCACCAGCGTTCGCAGCACGCGGCGTCGAGCTCGGTGCGCACGACGTCGTCGTCCGTACCGGGCCCGAGGCCCCGCAGCCGCCGTTCGGCCACCGGCGTACGCGGGTCGGCCTCGCGGACGACGGCGACCAGGGGGACGAGGCTCGCGGCGGCGAAGAGACCCGCGGCCCACCAGGGGCCGTGACGGAACTCGTGGACCGTGGTCAGGGCGAGTCCGGAGCTCGTGCTGACGTAGAGCGCGCAGAGCAGGCGCTGGGGGCAGTTCATGGGCGTACACCGTTCGTGCGTCCGTGCTGAGGGGCTGCCCCCTGTTCAACTGCCCGCGGCCCCGGCGGGAAGCGGGTCGGCGCGGTACCCGCCGAAACGTCACTCCTGTGGGTTTCGCACCGGCCGGATTCGAGCGTCAGTCGGGTGCTCGGCGACAGGATCCCGTCAATCGCGAGCCGGAGAGCGGGAGATGAGATTGGTCTCCCATCGCCCGGGCATACGCAGCGGAAAATCGAGAAAGGGGCTCTTCGTGCTCGTTCCGGATCCGAAGGTCGTCAGAGAACTGCTGACGCGGTACGCATCGCTGCGGATCGCCGACGCGGAGCGGGGCAACCCCGCGACGACAAGGGAGTTGGAGGATGTCAGCTACACCCTCTGCGTCATGATGGGCACCACCGGCATCCGCGAGGCGGTCGCGAAGGCGGACGCCCTCCTCCTCGGCGTGGGTCGGACGGCGTCCACGACGCGGGAACCGGCGGGACGCGGCGGCCTGTTGGCCGTGTGAGACCTCGTCGGCACCAGGTCCGCAGGCTCAGACGCGCGCTGCCGGGGAACCCTGCTTCCCGTGGAAAGCCGAGCGATAGCCCTGCGGACTGGTGCCGACCACCCGGCGGAACCGCTCGCGGAACGCGGTCGGTGAACCGAACCCCGCCTGCTGCGCGATCCGTTCGATCGTGTGGTCGCTGTTCTCCAGCAGGTACTGGGCGCGCCGCACCCGCGCCCGCAGCAGCCACTGCAGCGGTGTGGTGCCCGTCTGCTCGCGGAAGCGGCGGCTGAAGGTGCGCTCGCTCATCCCCGACCGGGACGCCAGCGCGCCCAGGGTGATCTCGCGGGCCAGATTGTCCTCGATCCACTCCAGGACCGGTTCGAGGGTCGAGCCGCGCGGCACGGGCGGATGGTCATGGACGATGAACTGGGCCTGTCCGCCCTCCCGTTCGAGAGGCATGACGGACATCCGGGCGGAGTGCGCGGCGACCGCCGAGCCGAAGTCGCGGCGGATCATGTGCAGACACATGTCGAGGCCCGCGGCGGCACCGGCCGAGGTGAGGATCTGCCCGTTGTCGACGTAGAGGACGTCCGGTTCCACCCGTACGTCCGGAAAGCGGCGCGCCAGCTCCTGCGCGGCCACCCAGTGCGTGGTGGCGCGCAGCCCGTCCAGCAGCCCGGCCTCGGCCAGCACGAAGGCACCCACGCACACCGAGGCGATCCGGGTGCCCGCCGCGGCCGCCTGGCGCAGCGCCTCCAGAACGGGCGCGGGCGTCGGTCCGGCCGCCGGGGAGCAGCCCGGCACGACGATGGTGTCCGCGTCCGCCAGCGTCTCCAGCCCGTGCTCGACGCGCAGCGAGAAGCCGCCGTCGGCACGTACCTCCGGCGACGCGGCGCACAGCCGGATCCGGTAGGGAGAGCGGCCGTCGGGCAGCCGCGTCCAGTCGAAGACCTGCATGGGCGCCGCCATGTCGAACGGCACCACCTGGTCGAGAGCCAGGATCGCCACAGTGTGCATGAACGACACGATAGGCGGATTCCCGCCAGCCCCACTATGCGGAGTCCAGGCAAGAGCACCAGGTCGGAGCGGTTGGCGAGAATCCGTCGGAAGCTGTCGTTCCAGCCTCTGGGCGACGCGGTACGGAGATCCCTAGCGTGGGCGGCCGCACACCTCCGAACCACCCTGGACGCCACCCATGACGAAGTTCCTGCTGTCCCTCCATGTCCTGGCCGCCATCGTCGCCATCGGTCCCGTGACCGTCGCGGCCAGCATGTTCCCGCCCGCCGTACGCCGCGCGGACCCCTCCGGGACGGCGGCGGACACCGTCGCCCTGCTGCACCGCATCTGCCGGGTCTACGCCCGCTTCGGCCTGGCCGTGCCCGTGTTCGGCCTCGCCACCGCCCTCGCGATGGGTGTCCTGGGGGACGCCTGGCTCGTCACCTCCATCACTCTGACCGCCGTGGCCGCCGGGGTCCTGGTCGCCTTCGTGCTGCCCCGTCAGGAGGAGCTCCTCGAAGAGCTGGGCGCCCGGCAGCCGGTCGAGCGCGCCCACACCGTCCAACTCGCCATGTTCACCGGCATCTTCAACCTGCTGTGGGCCGCGGTCACCGTTTTGATGATCGTCCGCCCCGGTTCCACGACGGGGGCCTGAGTCAAGTCGAACGGTGGAATTCACCCCGCAGGGTGCAGGGGCGCCTAGACTCGGCAGCTGCGCCCATACCTATGGGCCGTCACACGAAAGGCACGTTGACGGGTGTTCCAGGATTCCCCCATCTATGACCGGCTCATCGCGGAGCGCGGTGACGTTCCCACTCAGGTTCGCAGGGAGGCCGAGCGAGTCAGCAGGGAACTGGAGTTCGTCATGCAGCCTCTCCGCTCCATGGACCGCTCCCACTACGGAGAACTGCCCTCCGCGCCGCCCGCGCCGCAGTGGCAGCGGGCGGCCCTGCCCGGACCCGGGCAGAGGTGAGGCTCAGGGGACCACGGTGTCCCTGCCGTTGACGAGCCCCGCCCCGTCCGGCACGGGCCGGGCCAGCCACTCGGCGATCGAGCGGGCGATCGGCTGACCCGTCTCCACCTCGACGAAGCCGAACTGCCCCGACTGATTGCACTCCAGGAACCACCACGTCCCGTCGGCGTCCTCGGCGAAATCGAAGGCGCCGTAAGCCAGTTCGGCGTCGCGCATGTACGCGCGCACCGCTTCGGCGACCCGTGGCGGCACGTCGGTGGGGCGCCACGGAGTGGCGGGGGAGGCGAAACGGACGTCCACCTCGTCGTCCTCCGCGGTCGTCTTGCGCGCGGCCAGCATCCTCTCGCCCACCACCGTGAGCCGTATGTCCGCCCGCTTGGCGACCCGCCGCTGGAGCAGCGTGGGGCCGAACGCGACGGCGGAGAAGTCCGTGTCCGGCGTGACCCGGCTGGTCGGCACCGCCCTCGGTGGGTCCTGCGGATGCGCCCCGGAGACCGGTTTGACCACCAGGTCCGGATAGCGCGCGGAGAACTCGCGGGCGGCCTGCGGAAAGGTCGTGATCAGCGTGGCCGGCACGGGCAGCCCGCAGCGCTGGGCGTGCCGCAGCTGCCAGGGCTTGTGCCGGGCCCGGCGGGAGGCGTCGGGGTGGTTCATCCAGCGCGCCCCCGAACTGCGCAGCATCCCGTACAGCGCCTGTGACGACTCCTCGGTCAGCCACCCGGACGGCTCCGCGGCCCGGGCCGCCGCGGTGCCCGGCCGGCGCACCCAGACGGACCGCAGCCCGTTCATGCTCACCAGCCGGCCCCCCGCCGACAGATGGCCCCGGAAGGCGCCGTGCACGTACTCGCCCGACAGCGCCACCCCCTCGGTCAGGTCGGCGGGGTCGAGACGGACCACCGGAACGCCTGTCGTATGGAGGTGGACGACCACCATGTCGGCGGTGACGTCCGCTTCACAGGTCAGGATCAACACGGTCATCGGTGTCTGCCCGTGTTCAGTCGTCGAAGTGCGTCTTCGACCCCGCCGTTGAGGTCGTGGTCCCGAACTCTCTCAGCAGCGCGTGGTCGTGGGCGGCGATCCGCCCGTCCGAGAGCACGTTCAACTGCAGTCCGGTGTCGTAGGCGTACGGAGCGGTGACCTCCGACTCCGCTGCCGGACGTGCGTAGTTGAGCGCGAACGGTTGCATCGTCTCTCCCTCGTGGGTCCTGCGCCGATCCAGCGATGGTCACCTTGCGCCGTCGCTCGGGCCGCCGACTCCCGTCGGCTTCCTGAGACTTATACGAATCGAACGGGTGATTGGTTTCCTTACGCTGCGTAGTTGTTGGCGGTTCGTCGTCCGGACAATGGGGGAGACGTGGGTGAAGTCAGGCAGGTTCACTGCCCGAGTGCCTGCGCATCGTGCGCAACGCGAGCAGCAGGACACCGATGTCGTCGAGGTACACGGGGTCGGGCACCAGGTCGGCCGGCAGGAAGAAGTACGCGAGAGCTCCCCAGAAGACCCAGCGCGGGCCGGTCGGAAGTCCGGCCTGCCGCAGACCCCGCCGGGCCCGGACCAGCCGTACGAACACCGCGACGGCAACGGCGAGGACGGCCGCCGCGAGGAGCACGGCGACAGCGATCCATCGGGTGGTGATGTCCAACGGGCCCTCCTCGTTCCGGGGCGCCCCGCGAAGCGCGCGCGAAGTATCGGATTCCCGTTCGGGGCGCCGGTATTGCCTGCCAGGGCCAAACCGGTGCACTCGAACACCAGTGGGAGTGGCGGGGCGGGGGCGTCGAAGCGGGAGTCATACCTGTGGCGCACCCGAGTGGCGCCCTGGGCGCGGACGCCCGGTAATGGTCACCGTAAGGTCGCGTGTCGCGCGTCGGGGGCGCAACAGCGGCCGTATCCCCTCGCTTGGAGAGCCGCGCATGACCACTCCCTCGTCAATCCCGCAGTCGAACGATCCCGCCATACCCGCGACGGAGATCACCGGCTCCCTGAGCCCTGCGCCCGTTGCCGTCGGGGGAAGCGGTCCGGCCTACGGCGATCCGGTGGACGGCCTGGTCCGTGCCGCCGTGGCCGACCGGCCGCTGGAAGAGGTGGCCCAGCTCATCACGCTGCTCGAACAGTCTCCTCTGTACGCCCGGGCCACGGTCGACGCGCTCCGCGCGGTCGGGGTGAACCGGTCCGTGGACGACGTCACCCGGCTGGTCGTCCTGCTCACCCGGCCGCCGCGGGAGGCGGCGAGCGCGGACGAGGCGATCCGTGCCGCGGCCGAGACCCGCCCGGTCGAGGACGTGACCCGGCTGATGGCCCTGCTGCAACAGGCGCCGCTCGAGCCGCACTGCGGGCAGGAGGCGGTCAGGGCGGCCGCCACCGGCCGGTCCGTCGAGGAACTCGTGGAGCTGATCGGCCGCCTGGCCGAGGAGCGCAAGGGAGCCCCTCCGTCGCAGGCCACGGAAGCGCCGGTGGACGACGTGGACGACGCCGGCCGGCACCGTGACCCGGCGGCCCGCCCCGGCCTCGTACGCCGCCGGCCCGCCCGACCTCCCGTCTGGCCCACCCGCCTCACCGCGGTGGCCCTGCTCGTCTGCGCCGTGGCCCATGTCCCGGTGTACCAGGACGGGGTGTCCCCGCGCCGCTACGGCCTCGTCCTCGGCCTGGCCGGGCTGTGCCTGCTGCTGGCTCCGCTGGTGGTCGTGCGTCCGGCGGTGCCGGTACTGGTCGCGGCGGTCCTGGTGCCGGCGGCCCTGGCCGCGGCCCAGCTGTACGCGAGCCGCTTCGACTCGGGCCGGCTGTCCGCCGCTCTCGACCTCACGCTCGCACCGGCCTGGATCGCCGGCCTCGCCGCCGTCTGCGCGGCACTCGCGGCACTGGCCGCCCTGGCCGTCCGCCTGGCCTCGCACACACCGGGGCGGAGCGCGGCGGACCGTCTGCCGGTGGACTGATCACGCGGTGGGCGCTGCGGCCGACGGTGACCAGGATGCCGTCGTGACCGCGGCGCCCGCGGCGGCTATCAGGCTCCGTTCTCGTCCCGTGGGGGCCGGCGGGGCTTGAAGCGTTCCAGGGTCCGGGTCAGCTGCTGCAGCGGCGAGCCAGGCTGTTCGGCGGGCGGTCTCGGTGCCTCGGCGCCCGCCTCCCGGTAGGCGGCCAGCGCCTCGTTGGCGCGTTCGGCGGCCTCCCGGTACAGGTCGCGGGAGTTCGTCATCGCCTCGAGCGCCTCGGCGTACATGGCGACCAGCTCGCGCTGGCGGACCAGCTCCTCCTCGGCGGTCGTCAGTCGCCACTGCTCGCGCAGCGCGGTGAGAGCCTCCTCGGCCCCCTCCGGCAGCGGCCTCGGCAGCCCGGCGAAGCGGGTCACGGCGTCGATGAGTTCCGTGGGCGGGGTGCCGTCCAGGAAGACACTGCGGACGGAGAAGTCGTCGGCGTCGGTGTCGCGGTCGAGCGGCAGCGGGGACAGGACGACGGCTCCGCCGCGCGGGACCTGGACGTCGAACTCCTTCAGCGCCCAGTTGACGGCCCGCAGCTGATGCGGCGCGGCCCGGTGCTCCACCACGCGGTGACGCAGACCCGGCGGCAGATGCCCGGTCAGCGGCCGGCGGCCGCGCTCGTCGGGGGTCATGGCCTCGTGGACGACGATGTGCAGCGCCCAGGAGTCCCGCACGCAGTCCCGCAGCAGCCGCCGCAGCTCCTTGTCGTCCTCGGGCAGCCGGTTGACGTCCCGGAAGCGCAGTCCGGCGACGGTGTCGTGGTCCCAGCCGGCGTCCGGCTCCAGCGGCCAGAACATGCCGACCGGGGAGGCCCATGCCGCCTGCCACGGCTGTTCCGCCTCCGCGACCAGGACCCACTCCCCGTCGGCCCCGAGCGTCAGCCGGGCCCGTACGGTCACCTCGCCGTCGACCCGCCAGCGGGCCTCGAAGACCTGCTCCTCCTTGAGCTCCAGGAAGTCGTCGACGACCGCGCCGTCCTTGAGCTGCCGGAGGTTGACGCGGAGCACGTCCGCGGCGGCGGATCCGACGTGGCGGCCGCGGGCCGGCCACACGGTGGGGGGAAGGGCTGCGGGGGAGGTCTGCATGAGTCCATCTGTGGGGCGGGGTTCCGTGCGACCACCAGTATCGTCACCGCCGGTCCGCGGCGGTCGGGCGGGGTCGGTATCCCGCCATCGCCCGGTGCGAACCGCGCACCCGGGGTGTGCGCGATCCACTTCGCGTGGCCACGGTTCACCCATGTCCGCGAGGCGATCCGCGCACCACAATGTCTGGACGAACAGGGTCCGCCCACCATCCGCATTGGGGCGGACCCTGTTCCCGGCGAGGTGCGCGACGGCTACAGCGCGGCCTTCACGGCGAGGACCGGGCAGCCGGTACCGAGCAGGATCTGCTGTGCGGCCGAGCCCGTGATCAGCTTGCCGACCGCACTACGCCGCCGCAGCCCGATCACCACCAGGGACACGTCCGCCTGCTCCGCCAGCTCGATGATCTCCTCGGCGGCGTCGCCCCCGCCCAGCACCTGACGGATGTCGAACTCGACGCCGAGCGCGGCGAGATCCTCCCGGACATGGGCCAGTTCCGGCTCCTGCGCGAACCGCGGGTCCACATAGGCGTCCCCGCGCGAGGTGTTCACCACCATCAGCTTCTCGCCGCGCAGCCGGGCCTCGTCGATCCCTGCCCGTAGCGCGGCCTCACCCTCGGGTGAGGGTACGTATCCGACCAGTACGGTCATGTCTGCTCTTCCTCTCGGGCTCTTCGCTCACGCGGGGGACGCACGACGAACCGCCGGACCAGCGGCCAGGCGAGCACCAGCACGATCGTCGTGTACACGGCGTAGGAGACCGGCCCGCCCACCAGTCCCGACAGTTCACCGCCGGACAGCTGCAGGGAGCGCCGCCCCTGCAGTTCGGCCCGCGGGCCGAGGATGACGCCGACGATGAGGGGCAGCACCGGCAGTCCGAACCGTCGCATCCCGAAGCCGAGGAGCCCGAGGAGCAACAGCAGGAACAGGTCCAGGGGCTGGGCGTTGACGGCGTAGGCGCCCATCGACGCGAAGAACAGGATCCCGGCGTACAGATAGGGGCGCGGTATCTGGAGCAGCTTCGCCCAGGCGGGCGCCAGTGGCAGGTTGAGCACGAGCAGCAGCAGATTGCCGACGAAGAGGCTGGCGATCAGCACCCACACCAGGCTCGCCTCACGCTCGAAGAGGAGGGGGCCGGGCTGGATGCCGTACGACTGGAAGGCGGCCAGCATGACGGCGGCGGTGGCGTTCGTCGGCAGGCCGATGGCCAGCATGGGGACCAGGGTGCCGGCGGCGGAGGCGTTGTTCGCGGCCTCCGGACCGGCCACCCCCTCGATGGCCCCCTTGCCGAACTCCTCGGGGTGCCTGGTCAGCTGTTTCTCCGTGGCGTACGACAGGAAGGTCGGGATCTCCGCGCCGCCGGCCGGCAGCGCGCCGAACGGGAAGCCGAGGGCCGTGCCCCGCAGCCAGGGCTTCCAGGACCGCTTGAAGTCCTGCTTCCCCATCCACGGGGTGCCGACCGGGATGATCTCGGCGGGCTTGCGCCGCAGATGCGCGGCCACCCACATCGCCTCGCCGACGGCGAAGATGCCGACCGCGACGACGACCACGTCGATGCCGTCCGCGAGTTGGGGGATGCCCAGGGTGAGCCGCTGCTGTCCGGAGACCGCGTCGATGCCGACCAGGCCGAGCGTCAGACCCAACAGCAGCGAGATCAGTCCCCGGATCCGGGAGGCGCCCAGCACGGAGGTGACCGCGATGAACGACAGCAGCATGAGGGCGAAGTAGTCCGGCGCGCCCAGACTGACCGCGAAGTCGACCACGAACGGGGTGACCAGAACCAGCAGCAGGGTCCCGATGGTGCCCGCCACGAAGGAACCGATCGCGGCGGTCGCGAGCGCCTGGGCGGCCCGGCCCGACTTGGCCATCCTGTTGCCCTCGATGGCCGTCACCACCGAGGACGACTCGCCGGGGGTGTTGAGCAGGATCGAGGTGGTCGACCCGCCGTACATCCCGCCGTAGAAGATGCCGGCGAACATGATGAACGCCTGCACCGGCTCCATGCCGTAGGTGACCGGCAGCAGCAGGGCCACGGTCATCGCCGGGCCGATCCCCGGCAGTACGCCCACCGCGGTGCCGATGACGACACCGACGAGCGCCAGCAGCAGGTTCATCGGGGCGACGACGTCCGCGAAGCCCCCCATGAGGTTGTCGAGGTTGTCCATCTACAGGATCCCTTGCAGCACACCGGCCGGGAGGTTCACACCGAGCCCGATCGCGAAGGCGTAGAACGTGGTGAGGGACAGCGTCACCGCGATCAGCAGATCGCGTACGCAGTGCCGGTTGCCGAGGGCGAACGCCGTCCCCCAGAACAGCAGCGCGCCGCTGATCACCCAGCCGAGCCGCTCGATCAGCACCGCGTTCACCACGAACGCGGTGATCAGCAGCAGTACCGTGCGCCAGTCGCTGCCCCGGGACAGGTCGACGTCCTCCCCGGCCTCCGGCTCACCGCGGCCGCCGCGGGCGACGTCGACCGCGTACACCGCCGCGGCCACCAGGAGCAGTACGCCGAGGATGACCGGCACCGCGCGTGGTCCGACCGGGTCGGTGCCGCTGGTGATGTGCGGGATCCCCAGCCCGTCCACGATCACCGCGGTGCCCAGCAGGACGAGGAACGCGCACACTCCGTACTGGGCGCGGTCCCCGTCCCGGGGCGGACGGGCGTCCGCCACGGTGTGGTCGTCCGTCACCTGGGAGCTCATGCCAGCCCGAGCTCTGCCAGCAGACCGGCGACGGACTTGTCCTGGTCCTTCAGATAGGTGCCGAACTCGTCACCGGTGACGAAGGCGTCGGTCCAGCCGCGCTTGGTCAGCTCGGCCTTCCACTCCTTCGACTCGTGCATCGTGGTCAGGGCGTCGATCCAGGACGTCTTCTGTGCGGCGGTGATCCCCGGAGGGGCCACGAAGCCGCGCCAGTTGGTGAAGACCAGGTCGATCCCGGAACCCTTGAGGGTGGGCGCGTCCTCGACCGCCGCGATCGGCTCCTCGCTGGTGACCGCCAGGACCCGCACCTGCCCGGCCTCGATCTGGTCGAGGAACTCGCCGAACCCGCTGGCACCGAAGGCGATCTTGTTGCCGAGGATCGCGGGCAGGAGCTCGCCGCCGCCGTCGTACGAGACGTAGTTGACGTCCTTCGGCTCGATGCCGACCGCCTTCGCGAGCTGCATCGGCAGCAGATGGTCGGGACCGCCCGGCGACGAACCGCCGCCCACGGCCACCTTCTTGGGGTTCTTCTTCCAGGCGGTCACGAGGTCGTCGATCGTCTTGTACGGGGAGTCCTTCGACACGACGATCGCGCCGGCCTCCTCGATCAGCTTGGCGAGGGGGGTGGTGTCGGTGAGCGTCGCCTTCGACTTCGAGGTGTACGCGGCTCCCACGACACCCAGGCCCATCTGCATGGCCAGCTTGCCGTTGCCCTTCTCGTTGACCAGGCGCTGGAGCCCCACGGTGCCGCCGGCGCCGGGCAGGTTGTACACCTGGACCCCGGAGGCCACCTCGGAATCCTGCATCACCTGGGCGACGGTCCGGGCGGTCACGTCGTACCCGCTGCCCGGGGTGTTGGGCACCATCAGGCGCAGACCGGTGGCGGCCTTGGACCCGCCGCTCCCCGAGTCCTCCTTCTCCGCGGTGGCACCGCAGGCGCTCACGGCGATCATCGACACGGTGGCAAGAGCGCCGAGAAGTGCGGCTCTGCGAGTTCTCATGGCTCATCTCTTTCGCTCGGGCTGGTCCGGCGCCATGATTGTGCGGATTCTCGAACAGCCCGTCTGCCTTGTGTGACCATTGAAGGTTGAGTTCATAGTGGTCGTGAGATCGCGCCGCCCCACGCTCGCCGGTGAGCTGCTGGTGCTTCAGCTCGCCATCGTGGTGGTCGTGCTGGTCGCGGTGGCGGCCGTCTCGCTCGCACAGTCCGAGGCCACGTTCGACCGGGTCGAGGGCCGCCGGGTGACCGCCCTCGCCGAGGAGATGGCCGGCAACCCCCTGCTGCGCACCCAGCTCGTGCTGCCCGCGCCCGGTGAGGTCCTGGCACCCCTGCTGCAGACCACGCGGACCCGGTCGAACGTCACCTCGGTCACCGTCGCCGACGCGGACGGCGAGATCGTGGCCGCCACCAACCCCACCCTGGTCGGCACCCGGCTCCCGGTCGAAGGGGCGAACGTGGCGCGGGCCCGCGGCTGGTCGGGAGAGCTCGCGGTGGCCGGGGGCCGGGAACTGGTCGCCCAGGCGCCGGTGCTCGCCGAGCACGTCGACCACGTCGGCGAGCACATCGGCACGGTCATGATCGGACGGGCCTCACCGTCGGTCTGGCAGCGCCTGAGCGGGGCGTCCTCCTATCTGCTCGCTTACCTCGGCACCGCGAGCGTGCTCGGCGTGGCCGGATCCTGGCTGCTGGCCCGCCGCATCAAACGGCAGACCCTCGGCCTGGAACCCCGCGAGATCGCCGGTCTCGCTGAGCACCGTGAGGCCATGCTGTTCGGGCTCGCCGAAGGAGTGGTCGCCCTCGACCCGCGGCTGCGGCTCACGCTGGTCAACGAGGTCGGCCGGGCCCTGCTGGACCTGCCCGAGAGCTGTGTCGGGATGAGCCTGGCCGACCTGGGGATCGAGGGCAGGCTGTACGACGTCCTGGCCGGGACCGGTGGTGACCGCGGCGCCGGGCAGCGCGACGAGGTGGTCGTGCGCCGGGGCAGGGTGCTGGTGATGAACCGTATGGAGGTCACCAAGGACGGCCGACGTCTCGGCTCGGTGACGACGCTCCGCGACCGCACCGAACTGGCCCGAATGGAGCGGGAGTTGGGGTCCTTCCGCAGCAGCACCGAGCTGTTGCGCGCCCAGGCGCACGAGTTCTCCAACCAGCTGCACACCATCTCCGGGCTGATCCAGATCGGCGAGCACGACGAGGTCGTACGGTATGTCCGCGCCCTGCGCAAGCACCGTGAGTCGCTCGACCTGACCCTCACCAGCCGGGTCCGCGACCGGGCCGTCGCCGCGCTGCTGATGGCCAAGTCCGCGCTGGCGGCGGAGCGCCGGGTGCAGCTGCGGATCTCCGAACGCACGGCCCTGGACCGGCTGGAGCCGATGGACTCCGCGGACGTGGCCACTGTGCTCGGCAACCTCGTCGACAACGCCCTCGACGCGGCGGCGGCCTCGGAACGTGCCGACGGCGCCTGGGTGGAGGTCGAGCTGAGCCAGGACGCCTCCTGCGTGGAGATCGTGGTCCGCGACTCGGGCCCGGGGGTGGCTCCCGAGCTCGCCCAGGAGGTCTTCTCCCACGGCTTCACCACGAAGGCCGCGCAGGGCGGTGTCCGCGGGATCGGCCTGGCCCTGACCCGGCTGGTCTGTACGCGCAGGGGCGGCGAGGTGTCGGTGACCAACACGGAGACGGGCGCGGTGTTCACGGCCCGGATGTCCGTGGGCCGGCCGGCCGAGCGGGAGACGGAGGAGGTCCGGTGATCGACGTACTCGTGGTCGAGGACGACTTCATGGTGGCGCGCATCCACCGTGGATTCGTCGACAGCGTCGATGGCTTCCGGGTCGTCGGCACGGCGAACTGCGGGGAACAGGCCCTCACCGCCGTCGCCGACCTGGAGCCCGACCTGGTGCTGCTCGACCTCTATCTGCCCGACATCTTCGGCCTGGACGTCGTCCCCCGGCTGCGGACCGCCGGTCACGACTGCGACGTGATGGTGATCAGCGCCGCCCGCGAGGCGGAGGCGGTGCGCCGGGCCGTACGCCAGGGTGTCGTGGACTATCTGCTGAAACCCTTTGACGCCGAGGAGCTCAAGGACCGGCTGGAGCGCTACAGCGCCCGGCGCGGCGACCTGTGCGCCGGGACGGTGAGCGGCCAGGCCGACGTCGACCGGGCGCTCGGTCGGGTCGCCGCGCCGACGGTGGCGCCCACGCTGCCGAAGGGCATGAGCGTGGAGACCTCGGAGCTGGTCGAACGTGCGCTGCGCGCGGTCGACGGAACCCTGTCCGCCGCGGAGTGCGCGGAACGGGTCGGTATCTCCCGGGTCAGCGCCCGCCGCTACCTCGAACACCTCACCGTCACAGGCCGAGCAGCGGTAACCCTGCGCTACGGCCACGCGGGCCGCCCCGAACGCCGGTACCACTGGCACGGCGGGTGAGCGAACGGGCGGACGGGCGACGGTGGTTGACGACGGGCGGGCGACGGTGGTTGGCGATGGGCGGGCGGTGCCGGTGGGGGCGACGCCGGTTGGGTGACGGCCAGTGGTGATGGCGGGTGGGTGTCGACCGGTGTGTGGGGCCGGGGGTGTGCCGGGGGTCGGTGATGCCGGTCTGGTGGCGGCTGGTGGGGAGGGCCTTGTGGTGACGACGTGTGGGTGACGGCCGGTCGCCACGGCGGGTTGGCGATGGCGGACCGTGCAGAGGGTCGGTGGCGGCGGTCAGGTGACGGGTGGTGGTGATGGCGGTCTGGTGACGGGTGGTGGTGGCACTGGGCCGTGCCAGGGGTCGGTGCTGCCGGGCTGGTGCCGATGGCGGGGGGCAAGCTCGCCGGTTGTGACGGCCGGTGTGTGGGGCCGGGGGTGTGCCGGGGGTCGGTGATGCCGGTCTGGTGGCGGCTGGTGGGGAGGGCCTTGTGGTGACGACGTGTGGGTGACGGCCGGTGGTCACGGCGGGTTGGCGATGGCGGACCGTGCAGAGGGTCGGTGGCGGCGGTCAGGTGGCGGCTGGTGGTGATGGCGGGTGGCAAGCTCGCCGGTTGTGACGGCCGGTGTGTGGGGCCGGGGGTCGGTGATGCCGGTCGGGTGTCGCTGGGTGGAGGCAGGCCGGAGGTGGCGCCGGGCCGTGCCAGGGGTCGGTGACGGCGGTTGGGTGACGCCGGGCGGGGGCGGCTCGGACGCCTTCGGACTGCGCCCGCGCCTCAAGGGCATGGCGGAGCGGCTGGCCTCGGCGGGCTACACCGTCCTCGTCCCCAACGTCTTCCACCGCTCCGGCCGGGGGCACCCCTGGTGGAGTTGCCCGACTTCATCGACCCGGCGGAACGCCCGGAGATCATCGCGAGCCTCCGCCCGGCCGACCTGTCTCGACTGGCTCGCCCGGTCCCCGCCGGCCACCGACGGCAAGGTGGGCGTGACCGGCTACTGCGTGGGCGCGGGGCTCGCCCTGCGCACCGCCGGCACCCACCCCGACCCCGTCGCCGCGGCGGCCGGCTTCCACGGCGCGTTCCTCGCCACCGACGCCCCCGGACAGCCCCCACCTCCTCGCCGACCGCATCACCGCCGAGCTCCACTTCGGCCACGCCGACCAGGACTCCACCGACCCGGCCGACCAGATAGCCCGCCTCGACCAGGCCCTCACCACGGCGGGCGTCCGCCACCGCGCCGAGGCGACGGACTGCTGGAGCTGCTGGGCCGCACGCTCTGACCCGGACAGCTACCGGAAGGGCGTGTCGCGCTCGCGGAATATATCGGGAGCCGATATATTCAGTTACATGGCATCGAGGAACATGACACAGGCGGCGTTCTTCGTCCTCACCGCCCTGGCGGACGAACCGCGGCACGGTTACGGCATCCTGCGCGAGGTCGAGGAACTCTCCGCCGGAGCGGTGCAGATGCGGGTCGGCACGCTGTACGGCGTGCTGGACCGGCTCACCGCGGACGCTCTGATCGTGCTGGACCGCGAGGAGGTCCACGACGGCCGCCTCCGGCGCTACTACCGCCTCACCGACGAGGGCATGCGAGCCCTCGACGCCGAGGCGGAGCGGATGGCCGCGGGCGCCAGCGCCGCCAAGCAGCGGATCGCCGACGGCCGCAAGGCCACCGGCACCCCACCCGTCACCGGACCGGGACTCGCGGGAGGCCTCGCATGACGACCCTGCTCGAAGCGCGCTACCGCACCGTGCTGCGCCTGCTCCCCGCCTACTACCGCAGGGACCGGGAGGAGGAAATGGTCGAGGTCTATCTGTGGGACGTCGACCGCGACACCCAGGACCAGAGCAGGCCCACGCTCGGGGAGGTGGCCAGCATCGCCGCCCTCGCCGTGCGCAGCAGGCTGGCCACCGTCGGCGCGCCTCGCCGCTACGCCCTGCTCGGCTCCGCCGTCCGGCGTTTCGCGCTGTACGCCGTACTGCTCCAGGCGGCCGCCGTCGTCTCCGACGAGATCCTGCGGGTGACCTGGTCGGCCTCCCGCGGCGCGCGTGAATGGGACATGTTCCTGACGGGCTTCGCCGGTGGCGGCCCGACGGAGACCGTCGTCACCGTCGCCGGCTGGGTGCTGCCGTTGCTGTGGACGGTCGGGTTCTTCGCTCTCGTCCACGACCGCCGGCGCCTCGCCCGGGCCGCCGTTCTGCTGGCCGCGCTGCCCTCACTGTGGCCGCTGATCGCGCCGCTGGTGAGCGACTGGTCGGCGTCCGACCCGTGGTTCGCCACCGCCAACGCACTGTTCGCCTGGCTGCCGGCCCTCGCCGTGTGCGCCGCGTACCACCGTGACGCGCCGCAGGCCACGCTGCCCGGCGATGCCCCCGGCCTCGCCTTCCTGGCCTGCTGCGTCGTCACGGGCGCCTCCGTCGCCGTCCTGCCCGCCATGGCGGACATCGCCTGGGCGCCCGCGACCTGCTTCGTGCTCGCCGTCCTGGGCTGGCTGCTGCTGGGTGCCCGCCGCGCGGAACCGGGCGCCGGGAGCAGTGCCCTGGCCCTGGCCGTACTGGGCCTGCTGATCCTCGCGGTGCGGGTGGCGGCCCTGTTCCCGTGGCTCGGCTTCCCGCTGCCCGCCGTGTTCCTCGTCGGGGCGGTCGCCCAGGCGGCCGCCCTCGCTCTGCTGGTCGTGGTGCTGGGAGTGCTGGCCAGGCGCGACCTCAGCTGTGGAACTTGATGTAACCGTTCCCGTCCGGGTCGGAGCCGCTCTTGGTGTACGAGTGCACGTCGGCCCGGCTGCCGGAGGGCTTGTAGAGGTAGATCGTGTCCTTGTCGTTGTTCCATATGAAGTTGCAGTTGTCGCGGTAGACGACGTTCTTGGCGTCGGAGTCGGAGCCGTTGCCGCCCCGGAGCTTCACGTAGTCACCGGGCTGGAGGTAGTGGTTCGCCGGGAACTCGAAGTAGTTGCCGACCGCGTCCTCGACGACGTAGCCCTTCAGGTTCACGGTCTTGCTCGACGAGTAGTTCTTGACGGTCAGATACTCGTCCTTGGTGTTCCCCGTGGAGCAGCTGTTGGAGTCGCTGCCGGGCGCGTCGTACTGGACGCCGCGGAGCTTCAGCGCGGACGTGTACTCGGCGGCCTGGGCCGGTACGGCCGTGAGCGCGAGCAGTGTGCCCGCGGCGGCGGCGGTCGTGGCGGCAAGGCGTATACGCATGACAAGGCCCCCCTTGTGAAGGTTCAGTGAAGAAGAACCTGGAGCGTATACAGCCTTGCCGTGCGATCACGGCGGATTCCCCGAAACGTGACCTTCAGTGCGGGTACGCGCGTGGTGGCCGCTGCCGTGGCAGTTCGTCACGGAAGTCCGCGATGACGGAACTGATCTGGCGCATCAGCGCGGTGTCCTCGAGCCGGTCCAGGTAGAGGTTGCGACGGGCGAGGGCCGGGGCGTCGACGCAGAAGTACAGGGCCATGAGCGGATTGATGAACAGCTCGCTGTCGCGGGTGCGTTCGGTGAAGCGGACGTCCCCGAAGTCGCCGCGCACGGCCGCGGCGATGGAGCCGTTGACGATGCTCGGGTGCTCCGGGGTGCACTCCTGGGCATGGGCCACCGCGTCGAGGTAGAGGGCGCCTTCGCGGCTTTCGCGCGGCAGGGAGAACGCGCCCAGATAGCCGCCCTCGCGGTCCAGCGCGGCCAGGTTCTCCAGGACCAGGGAGTGGTTGACGCCGTGGTAGGCGTCCACCCCGAACCCGAGGCACGCCACGAGTCGTTCGGGTATGTCCGCCAGCCCCGCCACCGCGGCCAGGCTCGCCATGTCCTCCTCCGGGGTGCCGAGTCCGTGCTCGTCGCCCCGCAGCAGGATGTCGGTCCCGCCGTCCACCAGCACGATCGCGTCCACCGGGCCGAGGTGGTCGAGGAGCGTGCGGTAGGCGGCCCGCAGCGGCTGTACGCCGGTGCGCGGGAAGGCGTAGACCGTCGCGGGCAGACCCTGGTGGTCCAGCCACTGGGCCAGGGAGCGCTCGGGGAAGTAGTCACCGCGGGCGGCGGTGTCGGGGCGCACGGCCGCGACGTCCATGTCCAGCCACACGTCCGTGTCGAGGCCGTACAGATCCGAGAACGACAGGTTGGCCAGATGTACTTCCTTTCCGGCCGCCCTCAGCGCGAGGGCCAGCGGAAGACCGGCGTAGATGTCGAAACCGCCGCCCGCGCCGGCGACGAGTACCCGTCGCGCGGTACGAAGGCGAGTGAAGAGGGCAGGCTCATGGAGGGAGAACACCGCAGGACGCTAACAGGTGATCTTCCGTCCATGGGGTTGTGGGAGCGCTCCCAAGTATGCAGGATGCTGCGATGACTTCGTCAGCCGTGATCCGCTCGTACCGTCCCGAGGACCGAGCCGCCCTCGAGGACATCTGCATCCGCACCGCACACAACGGCCTGGACAGCCGCCCCGTGTACGCGGACCCCGGAATCCTTCCGGTGATCTTCGCGACTCCCTACGCCGAACTGGAACCGGACCTCGTGTTCGTGCTGGACGACGGGCAAGGGCAGGCGGTCGGCTACGTCCTCGGCACCGCCGACACGGCCCGCTTCGCCGACGACTTCCGCGAGAAGTGGCTCCCGCTGGTCGCCGACCGTTACCCGGAACGCAGCGGCCCGCCCGCCACCCCCGACGAGGCGATGATCCCGCTGCTGCATCACCCCGAGCGCATGGTCGTCCCCGAACTCGCCGCCTACCCCGCCCACTTGCACATCGACCTGCTCCCCGAGTGGCAGGGCCGCGGTCACGGCCGGGAGTTGATGCGGACCTTCCTGCGGGCCCTGCGGGATCGCGGGGTGCCGGCCGTGCATCTGGTGATGGCGACGGCCAACGTCCCGGCCCGCGCCTTCTACGACCGCCTCGGCTTCCATGAGATCGACGTTCCGGACCTGGGCGGCCCGGTCGCCTGCCTGGGGCGTACGACGGGAGAACTCGACCGTCTCTAGGGGCTATTGAAGTACGGTGACTGTCGAACTACGGTAGTCATCGAACTTCAGGCTTCAGGGGGATGCGTCATGACCACAACCGTGCGGTTCCATGAACTCGGCGGGCCCGAGGTGCTGCGGCTGGAGAACGTGCCGGTCGGCGAACCCGGCGCCGGCGAGCTGCTGATCCGCGTGGACGCCATCGGTCTCAACCGGGCCGAAGTGCTGTTCCGCAGCGGCCAGTACATCGAACCCGCACGGCTCCCCGCCCGGCTCGGCATCGAGGCCGCGGGCATCGTCGAGGCGGTCGGCGCGGACGTGACGGGGTTCGCGACCGGCCAACAGGTCAGCGTGGTACCGGCGTTCTCCATGAACGACTACGGGGTCTACGCCGAGCGCGCCCTCGTCCCCGCCAGGGCGGTACTGCGCCGCCCCGACGGGCTAGACGCCATCGCCGGGGCCGCGGTGTGGATGCCGTACATGACGGCCTACGGCGCGCTGGTCGAGGTCGGCGGGATGCGGGCCGGGGACACCGTCGTCCTGACGGCCGCGTCCAGCAGCGTGGGCCTGGCCGCCATCCAGGTCGCCCGCAGCGTCGGCGCGGTCCCCGTCGCCACCACCCGCACCCGCGCCAAGAGGGAGGCGCTGCTGAAGGCGGGCGCGGCCGAGGTGATCGTGACCGCGGAGGACGACGTCGTCGGCCGGGTGCTGGAGCTGACGGCGGGGCGCGGCGCCGAGTTCGTCTTCGACGCCGTCGCCGGTCCAGGGGTGGTGGACCTGGCCCGGGTGGTCGCCCCCGGCGGCACACTGTTCCTGTACGGCGCGTTGAGCGGGGAGCCGACCCCGTACCCCGGGTTCGACCTCGGCATGCCCGCGCTGAACATGCGTACCTACACCCTCCCCGAGACGACACGGGACCCCGAACGGCTGCGCCGCGCCGAGGCGTTCGTCACCGCCGGTCTGAGCACAGGTGTGTTCGCACCTGTCGTGGACCGCGTCTTCGCCCTGGAGGAGATCGCCGAGGCGCACCGGTACATGGAGGCGGGCTCGCAGGTCGGGAAGATCGTCGTCACCGTGGAGCACTGAGACGCGTGACGGGGCCGGGGGCGCACCCCCGGCCCCGTCACGTCGTACGGAACAACTCGCTTACGCGCCGCTCGCCTTGAGCATGTCCTCACGCTCGACGAGCTTCACGCGCTCGCGGCCCTGCGGCTCGCCCAGCGCCTTCTCGGCGGCGTCCAGCTTGTACCAGCCCTCCCAGGTGGTGACGCGGAGCTCGCGCTCGGCGAGGAACGCCTGCACGGCCTCCGGCTCGGGAGAGGCCGGCGTCTGCAGACGGTCGTTCGCGAAGTCGTCCAGCAGGTTCGCCACGGTCTCGTTGGCGTCGCCCTTGGTGTGGCCGATGAGGCCCACCGGACCGCGCCGGATCCAGCCGGTGACGTACACGGACGCAAGGTGCGCGCCGCTCTCCTGGATGACGCGGCCGCCCTCGTCCGGGACGGTGCCCGAGCCGATGTCCCAGGGCAGCTTGGGGAGCTTGTCGGAGAGGTAACCGACCGCGCGGTAGACCGCGTTGACGTCCCAGTCGGTGAACTGCCCGGTGCCCTTGACGTTGCCGGTGCCGTCCAGCTCGGTGCGCTCGGTGCGCAGACCGACGACCTTGCCGTCCTCGCCGAGTATCTCCGTCGGAGACTCGAAGAAGTGCAGGTAGAGCTTGTGCGGACGGTCGCCGATGTCGCGGATGGCCCAGTTCTCCAGGGTCTTGGCGACCATGTCGACCTGCTTGTTACCCCGCCGCTCGGCGATCGAGCCCTCGTCGTAGTCGATGTCCTCGGGGTTGACGATGACCTCGATGTTGGGGGAGTGGTCCAGCTCGCGCAGCTCCATCGGGCTGAACTTCGCCTGCGCCGGGCCACGGCGGCCGAAGACGTGGATCTCGACGGCCTTGTTCGCCTTGAGGCCCTCGTAGACGTTCGGCGGGATCTCGGTCGGCAGCAGCTCGTCGGCCGTCTTTGCGAGGATGCGGGAGATGTCGAGCGCCACGTTGCCCACGCCCAGGACGGCGACCTTCTCGGCCTCCAGCGGCCAGGTGCGCGGCACGTCCGGGTGGCCGTCGTACCAGGAGGCGAAGTCGGCGGCGCCGTAGGAGCCGTCGAGCTCGACACCGGGGATCTTCAGCTCGCGGTCCGCCATGGCACCGGTCGAGAAGATCACGCCGTCGTAGAACGCGCGCAGGTCGTCCAGGTGGATGTCGGTGCCGTAGTCCACGTTGCCGAAGAGACGGACCTGCGGCTTGTCGAGGACCTGGTGCAGGGCCTTGATGATGCCCTTGATGCGGGGATGGTCAGGAGCGACGCCGTACCGGATCAGCCCGAACGGGGCGGGCATCCGCTCGAAGATGTCGATGGACACACCGGGCTCGGTGGCCACGTCGGACTTGAGCAGAGCGTCGGCGGCGTAGATGCCGGCCGGGCCGGCGCCGACGATGGCTACCCGCAGGGGGCGGGGCATGATCAGGTTCCCTTCGAGTGGCGACAAAGCGATCTCGTCGGGAAGCCTAAACTAAGGCAAGCCTAAGCTGGTACGCGGGTCCGATCTATGAGCTCATAAGGCTACTTTATGACCTCGACGGGCTGTGCGGGCACTCTCCCATGCCGGACGGGAACTCGATCGCGGGCATCGGCCAACAGCAGTCGACCATGCCCATGACTTGAGGGAACCGCATGCAATCGACAGGCGATCCGAGCGTCGCAGACCTTCCCGACGTCGTCCCACGCGACGGCGTCGAGTCCGACGCCTCGGTCGTCGAGCGTTCGCGGGAGGAGCCCGATGCCTTCGAGATCCTCTTCCACCGCTACGCCGACGACATCCACCGCTACGCGGCCCGACGGCTCGGCGCCGAGGCGGCCGACGACCTGATGGCCGAGACCTTCGTCATCGCGTTCCAGCAGCGCCACCGCTACGACCTGTCCCGGCCACACGCCCGCCCGTGGCTCTACGGGATCGTCACCAACCTCGTCGGCCAGCACCGGCGCGCCGAGGCGCGACGGTTGAGGGCGTTCTCGCGCGTCGCCTCGACGGGGGCCGGTGACGGCGGCGAGGCGCTGGCCGACCGGGTCGTGGCGAAGGTCGGCGCCGAGCACTCCCGCGCCCAACTGGCAGGTGCGCTCGCCAAGTTGCCCGCACGCTACCGGGACGTGCTGCTGGTGATCGCCTGGGGCGATCTCGACTACGCCGAGGCCGCGGAGGCCCTCGGCATCCCCGTGGGCACCGTGCGCTCACGGCTCAACCGGGCGCGGACCAGGCTGCGCGACGCACTGGGCGGGGCGGACCCCACAGCCCTTCACGAGGAGAACGAGGAGACCGACCGTGGATGACCTCACTGTGGTGCGCGAGTTCGAGGCCGACGTGGCCCCGCTCACCGACGACGCCCGTTTCGCCGCCCGCGCCCGGCTGCGGCGTGAAATCGTCCGGGACGGCCGCTCGGGCGCGCTGTCCCGGCGGCTGATGCTCAGGGTCGCGGTGGTGGGGACCGCCACGGCGGCCGTCGCCGGTGGCGTGGTCGTGGCCGCCCGGCACGACGGAGACGGGGGCGCGGACACCTCGCGGATGGCGACGATGAGCGCGGCCGAGCTGCTGCACAAGGCCGCGGCGCGATCCCGTGCCGACAGCGCCGGGACGCCGGTCCCGCGCGACGACCAGTACGTCTACACCAAGATGTTCATCACCCGGACCTTTGTGAAGGGCGGGAAGCACCGGACCTGGACGGACGAGAGCTGGATGTCCGTGGACGGCTCCAAGCCCTCCCGGCGCCAGGAGTACGGCAAGGTCCACCGCGATCCGCCGCTCGGCAGGAACGAGGTGATGTGGCCGCCGACCCAGTACGCCAAGCTGGCGGAGTGGCCGACGGACCCGGACAAGCTCCTGGACAGGCTGCGGATGGGCTTGAGCACCGACGACAAGCGGGTGAATGCGTCGGTGGGATCGGACAAGGCCCGGGAGGCGCCGATGAGCCAGGCCGACATCGACGCCATGGCGTTCGCCAACGCCGTCCAGTTCTTCGTGGTTCCGCGGATCATGCCGCCCGGGCTGGAGGCGGCCACGTTCGAGGCGGTCGCCCGGATCCCCGGCATCCGGATCGACCGCGAGGCGGTGGACGGCCTCGGCCGCAAGGGAGTGGCCGTCTCCTACCCGAAGTTCGACTTCGCGTTCATCTTCGACGCGACGGACTACGCGTACCTGGGGCTGCGTCTGAAGGGGAGCACCGCGGTCGTCGTCGACGGGAAGTTCCAGCATCGCGACCGGTACCACGAGATGCGTGCCCGGGAGGAGTTGGGCGTCGTGGACCGCATCGGTCAGCGTCCGTAGCCGGGACCGCGGTGCTCCGGGACGGTCAGCCGATGTGGTAACTGTCCCCGTACACCTTCCAGTCCAGCGGCGGGTTCAGGTCGAGGTTGCCCGCGCGCAGGAAGACCCGCTGGGCGGTGTCGACGCGGCTGGTGTCGCTGTGGGCCTCCTCCTGCTTCATGGCCCACACCCGCGCGTCCAGGAAGGCATGCAGGTAGGTGACCTCGTCGCCGCCCTGGGCCGGGGGCCTGGCCTGGTTCAGGGCGCGCTTTCGGATGTTGCGGAAGCTGGTCGGGTCGCTGCCGTCGCCGTGCATCACGATGGCGTCGTAGTAGGCGAACTGGCCCAGCACGCGCAGCCCGTCGGCCTTGCCCTGGCGCACGGCCGGGGTGAAGTACACGCGGTCGCGCTCGTCGTTCTGCGCCTGCCGGAACGCCTGGTCCTGGGCGGCCCGGCGCCAGTCCCGGGGGAAGTCCGGGTCGAGTCCGGCGTGCGAGTCGGTGCCGTCGACCCGGCGGAGCGCCGGCAGGTAGCGGGCGAGGACATTGCCGGGGCGGCGGTCGGCGTACAGCTCGACGAGGTCGAGCATGTCGCCGGTGCCGGAGCAGAAGCCGATGATGCCGGCGGTGTAGCCGCGGCCGTCGCCGATGTCCTCGATGTACCGGTACTGCGCCTTCCAGTCGAGCGAGGAGTTCTCCGCGCTCGACACCAGCTGCATGGCGATCTCCTTCTTCGCCGGGTCGTCGAGTCCCGTCGCGGTCGTGCGGGCCGCGGCGGCTGGGGAGGTGAGCAGGGGTGCTGTGGCGAGGGACGCGCCGATCAGGGTGAGGACGGTGCGGCGCGAGGCGTGCGTGGGGTGTTTCACGGCGGCTCCAAAGGGAGGTGGGGGGTGGGGAGTTGGCCGTACGTGAACTGATAGGAAGGTTTACTATCAGAGCCACGACACAATGAGAACCCGTCGCGTCAAAGGTTCGTACCTATGAACAAGGTGTGCCGGTTACGGCAGCGGCTGCTCCGCCCAGATGACCTTGCCCTCGGGTGTGTACCGCGTGCCCCAGCGCTCGGCGAGCTGCGCGACGAGGAACAGGCCGCGGCCGCCCTCGTCCGTCATCGCCGCGTACCGCAGATGGGGCGAGGTGCTGCTGCTGTCGAAGACCTCGCAGATCAGGCTGCGGTCGCGCAGCACCCGCACGCGGATGGGCTCGCCGCCGTACCGGATCGCGTTGGTCACCAGCTCGCTCAGGATCAGCTCGGTGGCGAACTCCAGCTCCTCCAGCCCCCATCGGGACAGCTGCCGGGTGACGTCGGCGCGCACCTGTGCGACGGCCGCCGGGTCGGACGGCACGTCCCACTCGGCGACCTGGTCCGCGCCGAGCGCCCGGGTGCGGGCCACGATCAGGGCGATGTCGTCGACGGCCCGGGAGGTGAGCCGGGAGTCGAGCACGGTCCGGCAGGTGTCCTCCGGCGACTCACCGGCCCGCTCCAGGGCGGTCCGCAGGAGTTCCAGACCTACGTCGATGTCCCGCTCCCGGTCCTCGACCAGCCCGTCCGTGTAGAGCACGAGACGGCTGCCCTCGGCCAGTTCGAGGTCGGCCGTCTCGAACGGCAGCCCGCCGAGACCCAGCGGGGGACCCGCGGGCACGTCCGGGAACTCCACGCTGCCGTCCGGGTGGATCAGGGCGGGCGGCGGGTGTCCGGCGCGGGCGACGGTGCAGATCCGGGAGACCGGGTCGTAGACGGCGTACAGACAGGTCGCTCCGGTGACCGGGGCGCTGTCGCCGTCCTGGGTCTCGTCCTGGTCGATGCGGCTGACCAGTTCGTCCAGCAGGACCAGCAGTTCGTCGGGCGGCAGGTCGAGGGCGGAGAAGTTGTGGACCGCGGTACGCAGCCGGCCCATCGTCGCCGCCGCGTACAGTCCGTGGCCGACGACGTCCCCGACGATCAGCGCCACGCGCGCGCCGGACAGCGGCAGGACGTCGAACCAGTCGCCGCCCACCCCCGCCTGCGCGGGCAGGTAGCGATAGGCGATGTCGAGGGCGTTCTGCTCGGGCAGGTTGCGCGGCAGCAGACTGCGTTGCAGCGTCACCGCCATGGTGTGCTCGCGGGTGTAGCGGCGGGCGTTGTCGATGGAGACCGCGGCCCGGGCCACCAGCTCCTCCGCCAGGGCGAGTTCGTCGGTGTCGAAGGGCTCGGGCTTCTCCGAGCGCCAGAAGTTGACCACACCCAGGACCAGGGCGCCCGCGCGCAGCGGCACCGCGATCAGCGAGTGGATGCCGAACTCCAGGACCTGCGCGGTCCGTTCGAGGTCCTGGGCCCGCCAGCCGGGGGACTCGGCCAGACGCGCTTCGAGGACAGCCTGCCCGGAGTGCAGCGCGCGGATCTGCGGCGAGGACGCGACCAGCCGCATCCGGTCGCCCACCGAGTGGAGCGGCGCGTCCTTGCGGATCCCGCTGAACGCCGTGCGGCGCAGATCGGTGCCCGAGTCCGGCTGCCCGCCGCTCAGTACGGCGTCGAACAGGTCCACGGTGACGAAGTCCGCGAACCGGGGCACGGCCAGCTCGGCCAGTTCCTCGGCGGTCCGGGTCACGTCCAGGCTGGTGCCGATGCCCACCCCGGCGTCGTACAGCATGTTCAGGCGCTCCCGTGCCGTCTCGGCCCGGCCGGACAGGGCCCGCAGTTCCGTCGAGTCGCGCAGCGTCGCCACGCTGCCGGCCGGGCCGCCCTCCAGGTCCGTGAGCCGCTGGTTGACGGCCAGCAGCCGGTCGCCGACCAGGTGCACCTCGTCCGTGGCGACCCGCCCCGAGGCCAGCAGGTCGGCGGTGTCCGCCGGAAGGCCGAGTTCGAGGACGTGGCGGCCCTCGGCGTCGGCGGGCAGATGGAGCAGCCGCTCGGCCTCGTCGTTGGCGAGCAACAGCACCCCCTCGCCGCTCACGATGAGCACGCCCTCGCGCACGGCGTGCAGCACCGCGTCGTGATGCTCGTACATCTTGGTCATCTCGTGCGGTCCCAGACCGTGCGTCTGGCGCCGCAGCCGCCTGCTGACCAGGGCCGTGCCCGCCGTGGCCAGGGCGAGGCCGCCCGCCGCGGCGCCCAGCAGGAGCGGCATCTGCTCGTCCGCGGTGCCGCCCACGTGCTCGGTGGTGATGCCGGCCGACACCATCCCCACGACCTTCCCGTCGGGCGCCTTGATCGGTACGACGGCCTGCACCAGCCGGCCGATGGTCCCGTCGACCTCCTCGGTCACGACCTTCCCCGCCAGTGCGGGCGCCAGGGTGCCGACGAACTTCTTCCCGATGCGGTCCGGCTTGGGATGCGTGTAGCGGATCCCGTCGGTGTTCAGGACCACGATGAAGTCCACGCCGGTGGCCTTGCGCGCCGCTTCGGCCCGCGGCTGCAGGACCGCCGTGGGATCGGGGGCGTCGAGGGCTTCGCGGGTGCCCGGCGCGTTGGCGAACGCCTCGGCGACCGCGACCGAACGGTTGCGGGCCTCGATCGTGCTGTCGTGCCGCACCTGCAGCACCAGCGCCACCACCGCGGCCACGACCAGCAGCAGCACGATCGCGACCTGCGATACGAACACCTGTCCGGCTACGCTGCGTCCACCCAGCGCCGACCGGGCTTCGGCGACTCGCCCGCGCCGCGACCGGCCTGCGTCACGCTGCGAGAGTCGGGCCATGTGCCATGTCTACACTGCACGGCCCCATGAGGCGAGAGGCGTCACACACCGTCACAGAACAGCCACCGTTCCTCACCGCTGCCGCCTGCGGGTGGCGAGCAACAGCGCGATGTCGTCGGGTCGCTCGACGGCCTGCCGGGCCGCCGCGGTGAGCCAGTCCGCCACACCCGCCAGACGTGCCGTGGGAGCCCCGGCCCGGGCCAGGGCCACGCGCAGCGCGCTGATGCCGTCGTCGATGTCGATGCCCGGCCGCTCGACCAGACCGTCGGTGTAGAGCGCCAGGACGGCACCCGGCTCGATCCGCAACTCCGTGACCGGGTAACGGGCGCCCGGGTCCACACCGAGCACGACGCCGCCGGGCAGGTCCAGGACGCGGGTGCTGCCGTCGGCGTTGCGCAGGAGGGGCGGCGGGTGTCCGGCGCGGGCCACCCGGGCGAGCCCGGTGACCGGGTCGAGGCGGATGTAGCAGCAACTGGCGAACTGGCCGGGGTCGAGGTCGATGAGGAGATGGTTCGTACCGCTCATCACCTCGTCGGGCGGCCGGTCGCCGAGCGCGAACGCCCTTACCGCGCTGCGCAGTTGGCCCATCGTCGCGGCGGCCTGCACACCGTGTCCCTGGACGTCCCCGATGACCAGGGCCAGACCGTCGCCCGCCTCCACGACGTCGTACCAGTCCCCGCCCACCTCCATGCCCTGGGTGCCCGGCAGATAGCGGCCCGCCGTCTCCACCAGCGGATGGTCCGTCAGACGGCGGGGGAGCAGGGCCTGTTGGAGACCACGGGCGAGCGCGGCCTCGCTCTCGTAGCGCTGTGCCTTGTCCATGGCGTGGGCGATCAGCCCGGCGAGCGCGGTGAGGACCGAGCGTTCCTCGCCGGTGAAGGTGCGGGGGCGGTCGAAGCCCAGGATGCAGGAGCCGACCGGACGCCCCGAGGCGATCAGCGGCAGGAAGGCACGGGCGCCCTCCGTCGCGTCCAGCGGGATGCCGGGGTAGGCGTCGGTGAGTTGCTGCATCGAGTCGAAGAACAGCGGCTTGCCGCTGGTGAGCGTCTCGACGCCGGGCAGATGCTCGTCGAGCCCCACGCCGTCGAACGGGGCGAGGAACCCCGGCGGGAATCCGGACTCCCACGCCAGGTACAGATGCCGGTCCTGGAGGAGGTAGATCGCCAGCCGGCGGCCCCCGAACACGGGCAGCAGCTCCTTCATGACCACGGCCGACACCTGACGGGCGGTGACCGCCTCGGTCAGCGCGATGGCCAGCACGATCGGGCGGTACAGCGGCGCCAGCGACGACGTACCGGTCTGGGCGGCCTCCGAGGAGTCGGCGGCCTCCGGCATCCGGCTCGTCGGCTGAACCGTGCAGGTCAGCACGTCCGGGCCGGGGTAGACGGACAGCGCGAGCCGGTCGCCCTCGTAGGCGGTGTCCGCGTCGGGCGGCCGCCGCACATGCAGATGCACCGGCTCGGGCGACAGCAGGGCGCCGCGCAGATGGTCCTCGAAGTCGGGCTGGGCCAGCCAGGGCACGCCGTCCCACAGCGGGCGGCCCAGGAGTACGTCCCGCGGCCGGTGCAGGAGCTGTGCGGCGCGGGGATTGGCGTAGGTGACCAGCCCCAGCCGGTCCAGGCAGAAGACGCCCTCCGGCAGCAGATCGGCGGCGTCGGCCGTGGAACCGGGCCCGGGATCGAGGACGAAACCCCGGACGGGCCGTGCGCCGGACGCGGCGGTGGAGGCGTCGGGGGTCCAGAACTCGATGAGCCGCAGCCCGCCGTCCGCGGCCCGCAGATACAGCGGCAGCGACGGTGTGCTCGCGGCGGCCTCCCGCAGTGCCGCGAGGACACGCCGGGTGTCGTCGGGGGCCACGGCCCGGGCCAGCGCCTCGATCGTGCCGCCGAACTCCGTGGGGGCCACCCCCAGCAGGGCATGCAGATGCGCGTCCGCGGTGACCACGCCGGTCTCCGGATCCCAGGCGAACCGTCCGAGCCGTCCCGCCGACACCTGCGCGGTCGGCGGCCGCACGCACAGGGGTTCACCGTCCCAGGCGACCGGCTCGGTGTCCCCCAGCTCCTCGAGGCGGCGGGCCAGATCCTCCGCCACCCGCGCCACCCGTTCCCGCTCGGCCGGCACCTCGGTGGCGTCCGCGACGGAAGGACGCAGCACGGTCAGCACGCCGTAGGTCGCGGACCTCCCCACAACCGGTACGTACAACGACCCGAACTGGAACGGCAGACCGGCCGCGAACTGCGGGTAGCGGCGCATGGTCTCCGTGGCGTTCGGCAGCACGACCTGCACCCCGAGCCGGTAGGCGTCGGCGACGGGGAACGGACGGTCGGCGTGCAGCCGCCACCACGGCCGGAACAATGGTCCCGGGAGCCCGGCGAGCACCGCCAGACGCAGCGTTCCGGGGGTGCTCGAACGCAGGTAGACGCCGCCGGCGTGACCACCGCCCGCGCCGATCGCCTCCGTCGAGGCGTCGATCAGCAGCGCGGCCAGCCGTCCCGGCGCCCGGTGCGCGTCCTCGCCGCTCCCAGTCATCGGCCTGCCTTGTCCTTGCACCGTCCCACGGGCGACACACAGCAAGAATGCGCCACGAGGGGCCTGCGGCGCATCCGCGTGGCACAGATGCGAGGGAAGTCGGGCGGGGCGTCCGGTGCCCCGCGGCCCGAAGCCCCGGGTGCGGGGCGCGGGGCGCGGGCCCCTCCGGCGGGGCGGCCTCCACGACAGGGGCCCGCGCGCAGGACACTTGCCGGCCCCCGGTGCCCGGCCTCGTACCCGTGCGCGCTTCCGCGCTGCCCCTCCCACCCCCAGGCTCAGCCCGCGAGCCCCTGCAGTCCCTCGTAGGCCGCCATGACCAGTTCCAGGCCGCGCTGGTCCGACCCCGGCTGGCGCATCTGGTTCGTCACGTATGCCACCGTCAGCCGGGCGTCCGGGTCGATCATGACGAGTGAGCCGCCCCAGCCGCCCCAGCCGTATGTGGTGCCGAAGCGGCCGTAGCCGAGGCCCCAGCTCATCGGCATGCCCAGGATGCGGTCCTCGCCGGTGTACTGCTCCTCCCAGGCCCGTGCGCAGCCGGCCGGGGACAGCAGCCGGACCTCGCCCACCGTGCCCGCGCAGGCCATCGCCGACTGGACGAGGGCGACCGAGCGGGCGTTGCCGAAGCCGCTCGCCGCGGGGATCTGGGCCCGGCGCCAGGCCACGCTGTTGCCGTCCCGGAGCCGGATCCCGGTGGCCGTGGAGGGGGTCGGGTCCTGGCCCGCGGCCCCGGCGACGTAGTCCTCGTCCTGGCCGGTCGGCGGAACGGCGAGCGCGACGCGGTGGTCGTGCTCGGCGGACAGCCCCATCCGGAAGTCGGCGCCGAGCGGCCCGGCCACCTCCTCGGCGAAGTACGCGCCCGGCGTCCGGCCCGTGATCCGGCGGAGGACCTCGCCGACGAGGAACCCCTGCGTCAGCGAGTGGTACCCGGCCGCGGTCCCGGGCTCCCACTGCGGCGCCAGCGCGGCCAGCCGGGCGGTGACCGCCGCCCAGTCGTACAGCTCCGCCACCGGCCCGTCGTAGTCCGGCAGCCCGGCGGTGTGCGAGAGGAGATGCCGTACCAGCACCTTCTCCTTGCCCGCCGCGGCGAACTCCGGCCAGTACCGGGCGACCGGCGCGTCCACGTCGAGATCACCCCGGTCCGCCAGCACCAGCGCGGACAGTGCCGTCATCGTCTTGGTGACCGACCAGACGTTGGTGACGGTGTCCCGCTCCCACGGCACCGTGCGGCCGGCGTCCGCGAAGCCGCCCCAGACGTCCACCACGGGCTCACCGTCCACGAAGACCGCGGCCGAGCCGCCGACGTCCCCGGCGTCGAGGAAACCGGCCAGCGCGTTCGGCACGGCGGTGAACAGATCGTCGTACGAGCCCCGAATGTCTGCCATGCGCGGAATCTAGCCCGTGGGGACAGGGCCGGGGCAACCGAATTACGGGCGCCCGTGATCTGCGAGAAGCGCCCGCGGGACACCGTCGACTCATATCGTGGGAAGTGATGCAATATCGGCAGTGAGGCGGCAGTGCCATGGTGGACACGGGGATCGACTACGCAGCGGTGTTCCAGGCCCTGCCCGGCATGGTGGCGGTCCTGACCCCCGGTCTGGTGTACGTGGACGCCAACGAGGAGTTCGTCCGTATGTCCGGCCGCAGCCGGGAGCAGCTGGTCGGTCACTACCTCTTCGACGTCTTCCCGGACAACCCGGAGGACCCGGGCGCCTCCGGCATGCGCAATCTGGCCGCCTCCTTGCAGCGGGTCCTGACCACCGGCGAGCGCGACACCATGGCCGTGCAGCGCTACGACGTCCGGTCCCTGGAGCTGCCGGGGCGCTGGGAGGAGCACTACTGGAGCCCGGTCAACGCCCCCGTGCTGGGCCCCGACGGCGAGGTCGCGCTGCTGGTGCACCGGGTGGAGGAGGTCACCGAGTTCATCCGCGACCGCGGCGGGCCCGTCGGCACCCGAGCCCGGGCGCTGGAGGCCGAACTGTACATCCGTGCCCGGGAGTTGCAGGAGGTCAACGAGCGCCTGAGAAAGGCCCACGCCCGTGAGCGGGAGGTCGCGCTGGCGCTCCAGGAGGCCATGCTGCCGACACCCCGGCTGAAGGGGGACCACCGGGTGGCCGTCCGCTACCGGCCCGCGGTCGGCGCGCTGAACGTGTGCGGCGACTGGTACGACCTCGTGGATCTGGTCGGCGGCGACCGTATCGGTGTCGCGGTCGGCGACGTCGTCGGCCACGGGCTGGCGGCGGCCTGCGCGATGGGTCAGCTGCGCAGCGCGCTGAGCGCCGCCTCGCGGGTGGCCGAGGGTCCCGCGCAGGCCCTGGACGTCCTGGGGCGCTACGCGCACGTGGTGGCCGGTGCGGAGTCCGCCACGGTGGTCATCACGTTCATCGACTTCGACGCCCGCACCGTCACCTACAGCAGTGCGGGGCATCCTCCGCCGGCCCTGGTCCACGCCGACGGCAAGGTCGAGTTCCTCGAAGCGGCCACGGACCCGCCGCTGGATGCCAGCCCCGACCCGGTCCCGCGCCCGCAGGCGACGACCTCCTTCACCGCCGGCGCCACCCTGGTGCTCTACACCGACGGCCTGGTGGAACGCCGCCGTGAGGACATCGAGATCGGTCTGGGGCGCCTTGCGGACTCCCTGACCCGCCACCGGGACGCCGATCCGGAGACGCTGGCGGACGCGGTCCTGGAGGAACTCCTCCCGCCGGAGGGCGCCACGGACGACACGGCCCTGATCGTCGTACGGCTGTGAGGAGCAGGCCCCGGGGAAGGGCCGGGGTAGCGCCCGCGCTCCGGAGGTGATCCGCTGCCGCTTCAGGCCGACGGCAGCGCGCGCCTGCCGAGCAGGAGCGGCGTGGCCAGGAGGAGGACTCCGGCCACGGCGATGGCGGTGCGGGTGGTGGTGAGGACGGCCAGCAGGCCCCACAGCGCGGTCAGGGCGGCGATGGTCAGTTTGGCGCTGATGGACCAGGCGGAGAGTGTGCGGGCGACACGGTCGGGCGGGGTGTGTTCGAGCCGGTAGGTGGCCAGGACCGGGTTGAAGACGCCGATGCAGGTGATGAGCCCGAGTTCGACGACCATGACCAGCAGGAGCCCGGGTACACCGGGACCGACGAAGGCCAGCCCCAGTGGCCAGCACACCCGCAGGGTTCCGGCGGTGACGAGGACCTCGCGCCGGCCGAACCGTGCGACGAGCCGCCGGGAGATCCGTGCGCCGATCAGTCCGCCGACGCACGGCACCGCGAAGGCGAGGCTGTACTGCCAGGGCGCGAAATGGAGGCCGCCGAGCATGAGGACGGAGAGCAGCGGGGCGGCCACCATGATCAGCCCGTTGACGAGGACGGCGTTGAGGAACAGCGGGCGCAGCACCGGATCGGTGAGGATGAAGCGCCAGCCGTCGAGCAGGTCACGGCCCCTGAGCCGGTTTCCCGTCTCGGGCCGTATCGGGCGGACCTCCTTCTTCCCGCCCATGGCGCGGATCCCGACCGCCGAGAGCAGATAGCTGACGGCGTCGGCGACGACGGTCACCACGGGGCCGAGCAGCCCGATCGCCGCGCCGCCGAGGGGCGGCCCGATCATGGTGGTGGTCCACATCGTGGCCTCGAACCGTCCGTTGGCGGTCAGTAGATCCTCCGGCGGCACCAACGCTTTGAGGCAGGCGCCGGAAGCGGCCGTGAAGGTGATGTCGGCCGCGGCGACGAGCACCGACACAACCAGAAGTTGTGCGAAGCTGAGGCGATCGAAGGCGTACGCCACGGGGACGCTCAGCAGCAGCGCGCACCGGGCCAGATCCATGGCCATCATCACCGGCCGCTTACGGCGGAACTCCACCCACGGCCCGAGCGGCACCGCCACCACCGCCCCGACCGCGAGCCCCGCCGCTGCCAGCGCCGACACCTGGGCCGGACCTGCGTGCAACACGAGGATCGCGATCAGCGGAAAGGCATGGAGGGCCAGCGCGGTGCCGAGCGCACTGACGCCGTACGCCGCCCACAACCACCCGAACGCCCGCCCCATGCCGCCGCCTCTCTCCCTGGTCCACGGACATCCAAGCGGTCGACGGATCCGGAGATCAAACAACCCCCGAGCGGCTCGGACACAACCAGAAGTTGTGCCTCTACGATGGCGGCCATGGACCTCGAAGCCGTGCGGACGTTCGTGACAGCCGCGGAGACGGGACGCCTCCAGGACGCCGCCACGACCCTGTCGGTCACCCAGCAGGCGGTCTCCAAGCGTGTCGCCGCGCTCGAGAAGGAGCTCGCCGTACGCCTGTTCACGCGCACCCCGCGCGGAGTGCGGCTCACCATCGACGGTCAGGCGTTCCTGCCGCACGCCCGGGCGCTGCTCGACACCGCGGAGCGGGCCATGGCCTCCGTACGGCCCGGCTCCCGTGCTCTGCGCGTGGACGTGATCGGTCGCCGGCTGGGCCCGGCCGCACTGCTGCGCGGCTTCCACCGCGCGTGCCCCGAGGTCGAACTCGACGTGGTGACCCTCTTCGACGCCAAGGAGGCACTGGCCGCCATCCGGTCCGGCACGATCGACGCCTCCTTCCGTGCCGTCACCGTCCCCGCTCGCCGCCTCCCCGACGGCATCGACGCGGCGCGGGTCCACGACGAGCCCGTCCAGTTGCTGACCGGGCCGCGGCACGCCCTGGCCACGGCCCGCGCGGTCACCCCGGCCCAGCTCGCCGGGCACCGGATCTGGATGCCGGGCCTGGTCGCCGGTACCGAATGGGCGTCGTACTACGACGAGTTCGCCACGGAGTTCGGTCTCACCATCGAGGCGACCGGACCCGACTTCGGCACCGATCCGCTCCTGGACACGATCGCCGACACCCCGCTGCTGGCCACCCTGGTCGGCGAACAGACCCGCATGGTCTGGCCCACCGACCAGGACCTGCGCCGCATCACGCTGCGCGACCCGGTGCCGGTCTACCCGCACTCACTGATCTGGCGGTCCGACAACCCCCACCCCGCCCTCGCGAGGCTCCGTACCTACCTCGACAGCGCGGACCCAGGTCTCCGTGTCGACGCGGAGACCTGGGTGCCGCACTGGGCGCGCTGAACCGGCGCTGGTGGCGCCGACCTTCGTGCGCGGGCGGTGCGTCGGGCAGTCACCCGAAGGTGCGCAACATCTGCCCCATCGCGGCGACCACGGACGGCTCGACCCGGTAGTACACCCAGGTGCCGCGCCGCTCGGAGGTGAGCAGGCCGGCCTCCTTGAGCTTCTTCAGGTGGTGGGAGACGGTCGGCTGGGAGACGCCGACGTCGGAGATGTCGCACACACACGCCTCGCCGCCCGCGTGCGAGGCGATCAGCGAGAACAGCCGCAGCCGCACCGGGTCGCCGAGGGCCTTGAACATCGTGGCGGTCCGCTCGGCCTCCTCCGCGGTCAGGGGCCGCTCGGTCAGGGGCGGGCAGCACGGTGCCACGGTGGCGGAGGTCTCGGGCTCGAGCAGAGGCAGCGCCTCGGTGTTCGACATGCGTCTATGTTGACACTTGTCGAATCAGGGGCCAAGCTGACTTCTATATCGATGAACATCGATGCAGAGAAGTGAAGGGGATCGCTCGTGAACGCCACCACCATCGACCGTCTGCCCGTCGTGGTCATCGGCGCCGGACCGATCGGTCTGGCCGCCGCCGCCCACCTGGTCGAGCGCGGCCTCGACCCCCTGGTCCTGGAGGCCGGCCCCACCGCGGGCAGCGCTGTCCGGGAGTGGTCGCACGTCCGCCTGTTCTCCACGTGGGCCGAGCTCGTCGACCCGGCCGCGGAGAAGCTGCTGGCCCCGACCGGCTGGGTCCGCCCCGACGCCGCCGCCTACCCGACCGGCGGCGACTGGGCCGAGCGGTACCTCCAGCCGCTCGCCGACGTCCTCGGCGACACGGTCCGCTACGGCGCCCGGGTGACCGGCGTGGCCCGCGCCGGCCGTGACCGCATCGTCGACGCGGGCCGGGACGAGCAGCCCTTCACCGTGCACATCGAGACCGCGGACGGCCGCGAGGAACGCCTCACCGCCCGCGCCGTCATCGACGCGTCCGGTACCTGGTCGACGCCGAGCCCGATGGGCGCGGACGGCCTGGCCGCGCTCGGCGAGAAGGCGGCCGCCGACCGCGTCTCCTACCGCGTCCCCGACTTCGACGACCCGGCCGTACGCGCCCGTTACGCGGGTCGGCGCACCGCCGTGATCGGCTCCGGAGCCTCCGCGTTCACCGCCCTCGCCCTCCTCGCCGACCTGGCCGCCGAAGCCCCCGGCACGCACGCGGTGTGGGTCCTGCGCCGGGGCATCGGCGCGACCACGTACGGCGGCGGCGAGGCCGACCAACTCCCGGCGCGCGGAGCCCTGGGGCTGCGCGCCAAGGCGGCCGTCGAGGCCGGTCACGCGAGCGCGATCACCGGATTCCGCACGCGGGCCGTCTCCTACGACGGCGACCGACTGGTTCTCGAGTCCGACGACGGCCGCCGCACGGACCCCATCGACGAGGTCATCGCCCTCACCGGATTCCGTCCCGACCTCTCCTTCCTCTCCGAGCTCCGCCTCGGCCTCGACGAACGCCTCCAGGCCCCGACGGCCCTGGCCCCGTTGATCGACCCCAACGTCCACTCCTGCGGCACGGTCTACCCGCACGGCGTCAACGAGCTCTCCCACCCCGAGAAGGACGTCTACCTGGTCGGCATGAAGTCCTACGGCCGCGCCCCCACCTTCCTCGCCATGACCGGCTACGAGCAGGTCCGCTCCGTCACCGCCGCGATCGCCGGGGACCAGGAGGCCGCCGAACGCGTCGAGTTGACCCTCCCGGAGACCGGAGTCTGCGGCGGCGCGGGCCTGTTCGACGAGCCGCAGAGCGCCGAACAGTCCGGCGGCGGATGCTGCGCCACCCCCACCACACTCCAGATCGGCACCGCCGCACCCGCCGCCACGTCCGGCTGCTGAACCCCGCACCCACTCCAGGAGGTTCGCCATGACATCCCGCGTACAACTCGCCCTGCGCGTCCCGGATCTCGACGCGTCCATCGCCTTCTACAGCAAGCTCTTCGGCACCGAACCCGCCAAACTCCGCGACGGCTACGCCAACTTCGCCATCGCCGAGCCACCGCTCAAGCTCGTCCTCATCGAAGGCACCACAGACGAGGCGACCCGCATGGACCACCTCGGCGTCGAGGTCGACAGCACCGAGGCGGTCCACGCGGCCACCGCGCGGCTGAGCGGAGAAGGCCTGGCCACCGACGTCGAGATCGACACCACCTGCTGCTACGCCCTCCAGGACAAGGTCTGGGTGCACGGCCCCGGCCAGGAGCCCTGGGAGGTGTACGTCGTCAAGGCCGACGCCGACTCCCTGGCCAAGCAGCAGGGCAGCACCTGTTGCGCCGATCCGGCCGAGACGGCCACCGCGACGCCGCGGTAATCGGGTGTCGCCGGGCCCGGCCCCCTGCGATCGTGGTTCGCGACCCCCGTGCACCCGGATCAGCAAGGAATCGCCACCATGCCCGTACCCGCCGACCCCACGGTCCTTCATCCGATGCCCGAGCAGCCGCGCGTGGTGCTGCTCAAGCCGTTGGTGAAGTCGCCGCTCATCGAGGTGGGGGAGTTCTCGTACTACGACGACCCGGAGGACCCGACCGCCTTCGAGACGCGGAACGTGCTCTACCACTACGGGCCGGAGAGGCTGGTGATCGGCAGGTTCTGTGCGCTGGGCACGGGGGTGCGGTTCATCATGAACGGTGCCAACCACCGTATGGACGGCCCCTCGACGTTCCCCTTCCCGACCATGGGCGGCTCCTGGTCCGAGCACTTCGACCTGCTCACCGGACTGCCGAACAGGGGTGACACGGTCGTGGGCAACGACGTCTGGTTCGGCCACGGCACGACGGTGATGCCCGGCGTACGGATCGGTCACGGCGCCGTCATCGGTACCGGCGCCGTGGTCACCTCCGACGTCCCCGACTACGGGATCGTCGGCGGCAACCCGGCCCGTCTCATCCGCACCCGCTACAGCGACGAGGACATCGCCCGGTTGCTGGCGGTGGCCTGGTGGGACTGGCCGCTGGAGCACATCACCGAACACGTCCGGACGATCATGTCGGGCACCGTCGCCGACCTGGAGGCGGCGGCCCCCTAGACCCGGCCCCTCCATGGGCTGCGATCATCCTCGGATGCGGGAGATCGACGAACTCACACAGGTGGACGACCCGGCCTGGCCGGAACTCCAGGAGGCGTTCACGGCCGGTGCCGTCCCGGTGCGGGTGCTCGCCGCCGACCCGGCCGAGGGGCGGCGCAGCGTGCTGCAGATGCAGGTCACCGCGCGCTCCACGCTCGGCGCCCTGGCCTGGAACTGCGGGGGACTGGTCCTCGACGACGGCTGGGTACGGGTCTTCGGCGGCGGCTCCGGGGCGAGCGGCGGCCTGCCGAGCCTGGCCCAGGTCAACCGCTTCCCCGACGTGTTCGACCCGGACTGGTTTCCCGAGGCCGGACTCGTCGTGGGCCAGGACGCGCTGGGCGGCGTGTTCGCCCTGAACGGCCATGACCCCGCCGCGTCCGGACGCCCTGGTTCCCCGGGGCGGATGACCTATTTCGCGCCCGACACCCTGGCCTGGGAGGCGATGGACATGGGCCACTCCTCATGGGTGCACTGGCTGTTGTCCGGCCGCCTGGAGACGTTCTACGACGGGCTGCGCCGGCCGGGCTGGCGCGAGGAGGCCGCCGCGCTGGACCTCTCGCAGGGCATCAGCGTGTTCCCGTTCCTGTGGACCGAGGAGGCCCACGCCGATCTCGCCGCGAACAGCTGGCGGGCCGTGCCGATGCGCGAAGTCCTCGGAGTGGCCGCCGACTTCGCGCGGCAGCTGGGCCCGGCCGACCCGGGGTTCCTCGGCGACGTATGAGCAGGACCGCGCGTATGAGTGAGACCGCTCAGTCCCCGACGAACACGAGGTAGCTGCCGGGAGTCGTGGCGCAGGCCTCCAGGAACGCGGCGAGGTCCCGGACCGCCGCGGTCCGTGCGTCGTCCGTGCAGCGGCTCAGCAGATCAGGGATCTCCCGGAGGGCGGCCTCGGCCACCTGCTCGTTGAAGAGAGTGTCGTCGTACGGGTCGACCATCCAGAGCTTGCCGGAGGTGTTGGCGGGCAGCTCGGAGATCAGCCCGGCCAGTGCCTCGCCATGCTCGGAGGACCGACGGATCAGCGTCGGCTTCTGCCGGTGCGGCCGCCCGTTGTGCAACTCCAGATCGATCCCCATGGCGCGTCTCCGTTCAGTCCTCGCCCACCACGGTCAGGTCGTCCCCCGGGGTTGGGGTGCTCATCCTTCGTCGTCCTCGACGCCACCTCTCAGGCCCCACTCGTCGAGGCCGGAGTAGATCAACGCCGCACGGCTTTGGGGAGCCGAGAGGCAGTCGGCCTCACCGTTGTAGATCGCCACCAGCGAGTCGGCGCCCCGCCACCAGGTGTCCGCCAGCCCTCTGACCTCGCGCACCGGCTGGTAGCCGTCCAGCGCGATGGCCTCGACCTCGTCGCCGGTCACCTTGGTGATGCACTTGGCCCACAAGGCCGCGTGATGAGCCAGGGCGAGGGACTCCATCCACCCCTCGATCGTCTCGTGCAGCGGGGTCCAGCGGTGCGAGTGGAGGCCGAACTCCCCGCCGGGTCCGATCATGAACGAGAAGGGCACCGAGCACCGTTGGTCCCCCGCCGCGAACCACCAGCCTTCGTCCTCGTCCCCGGAGCGCACCGGGACATCGGGATTCAGATAACTGGGCCCACCCTCGTAGCGCGGATACGGTGGCAGTACGAGGCCGCCCCATCGGCGCTGAAACGCCACGACGCGGTCTATCTCCTCCGCGGGGATGCCGAACTCGAGCCACGCCTGCCGGCGTTGCTCCCTCGGTCGGACCTCGACCTTGACGCAGTGGGTGCCGATGAAATCGCGGGCCCGCAGGGTCAGTCCTTTGGGTACCTTGCCGGAGAGGTTCAGATTCATCTGGCGGACACTAGCGGGCGCTGTCAGTGATCCTGCTTACGCCCCCGCACTGCCCACGCGCGGGCCCTCAGCGCGATCGTGCCGTCGGCCCCCGCCGGCACCCGGTCGCGGAGCGTCTGCCGCAGCCGTTCCCGGGTGGCCGGTGAGAGGGTGGCGACGTAACCGGGGGCGGGGCCCTGGCCGGAGAGGAACGGGGACCACAGGTCGTCGAAGTGGGGGAAGTGGGTGGTGATGTCGATCGGTGCGACCGTCACCCCGGTCAGCCCGGCCTCGTCCCACAGGTCGCGCAGTGCGGTCGGATCGCAGAGCGGGAAGCGGCGGCTCTCGTCGTGGGCGGACGCCGATGGGTCCACGGTCGTCGCGGCGGCCCAGAAGTGGCGCAGGAACTCCATGCCCTCGGCGTAGTCCCACACATAGGCGGCGACCAGGCCGCCGGGCCGCACCGCGCGCACCGCCTCGGCGACCGCGACGCCGGGCGTGGGGAGGAAGTTGAGGACCAGTCCGCTGACGGCCACGTCGAAGTCCGCGTCCCGCACCGGCAGGGCCCGGGCGTCCGCCACCGCGAAGCGGGCCGGTGCGGGGGTCGAGGCGCGGGCCGTGGTGAGGAACCCGGCGGACCCGTCAAGGCCGAGCAGCGTCCGGGGCCGGCAGCGGGCGGCCACCGTGGAGGTCAGGGCGCCCGAGCCGCATCCGATGTCCAGCCACCGTGCGCCGGGCGGGCAGGGGAGCCACGCCACGAACTCGTCGGCCACGAGCCGGCTCCAGCGGCCCATGTACCGCTCGTACGCGTCCCCGGCCGCCCATACGTCGAAGCGTCGTTCGGTCACCCCTCCACCTTGCACCGGTCTCACCGGCGATCGCAGGCGGAGGGCTCAGGTGCGGGAGGCGTGAGGGCTCGCGGACGGGAGTCCCGTGGAGCCGGGCGCGCGGGCCTGCCGAGGACCACGCCGATCAGCACGAGCGCCAGCCCGCACAGTTGCCGGCCCGTCATCGCCTCGCCCGCGACGGCCGTGCCGAGCAGCACACCGGTCACCGGGTTGAGCAGCCCGATCAGACCCACGGTCGCCGCGGGCAGATGGCGCAGTCCGGCGAACCAGACGGTGAAGGCCAGCGCGGTGGCGACCAGGGAGACATAGCCGAAGGCGAGGAGCGCCGACCAGGAGAGCGCGGGTGGCGGGCCCTCCACGGCCGCGGCGACCGGCAGCAGGAACACCGCTCCGGCGGTCAGCTGCCAGGCGGTGGAGGCGAGCACGTCCGTACCGGCGTTCCACCGCTTGGTCAGGATGTGACCGAAGGCCGAGACCAGCATCGCCCCCGCCGAGGCGAGGACGCCCGGCACGTTCACCCCGCCGTCCCCGGTGAGCAGCATCAGGCACACCCCGCCCAGCCCGACCGCCGCGCCGGTCAGGTGCGCGAGGCCGGGCCGTTCGGCGACCAGGGGCCAGGCGATGAGCATCATCGTCAGCGGGGACATCGCCATGACGGTCGAGGCGATGCTCGTCGGAAGCAGCTGGGAAGCGACGTAGACGAGCACGAAGAACACGCTCACATTGAGCAGCCCCAGCACCGCCGACCGCCACCACCACGCGCCGCGCGGCAGCTTCCGGCACAGCGCGAGCAGGACGAGCCCGGCGGGCAGCGCCCGCAGGGCGGCCCCGTACAGCGGACTGTCGGCGGGGAGGTACTCGTGCGTGACGAAGTAGTTGGTGCCCCAGGCCACCGGCGCGACCGCGGTCAGGGCCACCCAGCGTGCATTAGCTTCCATGGAAGCCAATATAGCTTCCCGGGAAGGTATTGTGACCCCATGGAAGAACTCGACCGCGTGGCCCGCATCCAGGCCGACTGGCGTCGTGAACGACCCGACGTCGACGTCACCCCGCAGGGAGTGATCGGCCGACTGCACCGCCTGGCCGACCGGCTCACCGAGGAGCTCTGCCTCGTCTACGGCGACTACGGCCTGAGCGAGGGGGAGTTCGACGTCCTGTGCGCCCTGCGCCGCGCGGGCGAGCCCTATGAACGGGCGCCCGGCGAGCTCGCCGCCCACACCATGGTCACCACCGGCGCGATGACGAAGCGGATCGACCGCCTGGAGCGTGCCGGACTGGTCACCCGTCGACGCGCCGCCGACGACCAGAGGGGCCGGATCGTCGCCCTCACCAGGCCCGGCCGCGAACTGATCGACCGGGCCTTCACCGACCACATGCGCAACGAACGCCGACTCCTGGACCTGCTGACACCCGGCGAGGCCGAGACCCTCGAAACGCTTCTCACGACCTGGCTCGCCCGGGTGGATTCCCCCGGCGGCCAGCAGGACGCGCGCACCGACTGATGCCCCAGCGGCCGCACGCCGCCTCAGACCGTGACGACCAGCTTGCCCCGCGGATGCCCCTTCTCCAGGTGGCGTACGGCGTCGGCCGCCTCGGCCAGGGGATAGGCGCGGTCGATGACCGGGGTGATCGCGCCCGACTCGACGAGGGCCTTGAGCGTGAGGAGGTCCTGCTGCCGGGTGACCGCGAACACCGGTCGCAGACGCTGGCCCACGAACGCGGAGACGACCAGTCCGCGGACCCACCGGTCCAGGCCGCCGAGCACGGGGCCCGCGTCCTCGCCGCCGACGAGGACGGCGGTGCCGCGCGGGGCGAGGACACGGCGCAGCCGGGTCAGGGAGCGGTTGCCGGCGGCGTCGACGATCAGGTCGTAGCGGACGGGCCGGTCGGTGATGTCCTCGTGGGTGTAGTCGATGACGTCGGTGGCGCCGAGCGAACGGACCAGGTCGCCCGCGGTGGGGCCGCAGACGCCGGTGACCTGGGCGCCGTAGTGCGTCGCGAGCTGGACGGCGTACGTTCCCACCCCGCCCGACGCGCCGATGACGAGGGCCTTCTGCCCCGGCCGGGGCAGCGCCAGGGCGAGGGCCTGGAGGGCGGTGACGCCGGAGACGGGCAGGGCGGCGGCCTGCTCGAAGGAGAGGCTCGCGGGCTTGGCGGCGAGCTGTCCGGCCTTGCCGCGCGCGTACTCGGCGAAGGAGCCGTCGCACTGGCCGAAGACCTCGTCGCCGGGCTTGAACCCGGTCACCTCGGCGCCCACGGCCTCGACACGTCCGGCGGCGTCCCAGCCGCGCACGGTGTGGGCGGGGCGGCGCAGCCCGAGCTGTGGACTGAGCCGGGCGATGTAGGGCCGTCCGGTCATCAGGTGCCAGACGCTCGGGTCGACGCCGGCGGCCCGCACCTCGACGAGCACCTCGTCGGCGCGGGGGACGGGACGGTCGATGTCCCGTAGGCACAGTGTGTCGGTGGAGCCGTAGGCGTTCTGGACGATGGCCTTCACAAGGGCTCTCCTTGACCGCCGATTGGTCGGGATTCCCTCGGATCGTCGCGGTGAACCGTGCCGTCGGCCAGTGCCCGGGGTAGGACTGCGTCAGGAGTCGAGGAGAGGGCGGACGCGATGCGCAGGATTCCTGTCCGGGCCGTCCAGGTGGTCGGAGTGCTCGCGGTGGTGGTGGTCGCGTTGTGGCTGGCGACCTTGCTCGTCAAGAACTTCTGATGCCGGGCCCCCGCACCGCGAACCGCCGTGGGTGCGAGGGCCCTTGGAGCGTGCTGCCGGACTACTGCTGAGCGCCGCCGCGGCGCCGTACGACGAGAACGACCGCCCCGGCCACGAGCAGGACCGCCGCCGCGATACCGATCCACGCGCCCGTGGACAGACCGCTGTCCTCGTCCTGCTCGGTGTCGGCGGCCTGCGGGGTGGGGGAGACGCCGGTCTGCGTGGTGGTGGGCGTCGGCGTCGGGGTCGGCGACGCGCTGGGGGTGGGGCTCACCGTGGTCGCGCCCGGCGCGGCCGCCTTCAGTTCGAGGACCGGGGCCTCGTTGCCGTGACCGTGACCGTGCCCGTCGTCGGACTCACCCAGTTCGATCCAGCGGTCGACCTTGCCGTCGCTGTAGGTCTGGAGCGTCTTGAACACCAGCTCCTTCGCGTCGGGCAACTGCCGTACGACGACCGAGTGCTCGGCGTCGCCACCGACCTTCACGGCCGGGCCCTTGACGGTGTAACCGTCGTCCGTGGTGGCGAACTTCCAGCCCTCGGGGCCGTCCTTGTACGTCACGTCGGACGGGGCGATGCCCTTGGGCAGGATCACCCGGAGCTGGGTGATGCCGGCGGACGCCGACTCCGACTCGGCGGTGAAGGTGAGTTCGACGTCCTGGGCGAGGGCCTGGGCGCCGTCGGCCTCGACCTCCACATGGGCGGCGGCCGGAACGGCGCTGAGCAGGACGGCGGTTGCCGCGGCCGCGGCGGCGACGGCGAGGCGGCGAGTGGTGCGGGACATGGGTGTCTCCAGGCAGGGGGGTGCGCCGGGGCGGCGTGAACAGGCCTCCCGGCTGGGTCAGTTGGCTTCGGCCGACCCGGACGCGGGAGGACCGCGCCGTACCACCGCATACGCGAGCACCGGACCGGTGGCCGCGGACCATCCGGTCTCCATCGGCACGAGCACCGGCGGCCAAAGCCGCACCGCCGTCCGGGGCCGTGTGAACAACGCGCGCGCCGCGGCGACATGGGCACGCGCCGCGTCGAACACCGCGGCCACGCCACGCGCGACGGTCCAGCACGCCGCGTCCGCGCGGTGCAGCAGCACCGCGACGAGCACGGCGGCCACGGCGTGGGCCGCCGCCATCGCCACGGAGTCGTACGAGGCCGAGTGGGCGTCCCGCATGTGGTGACCGTGCTGGTGAGCGGGCGGCTGCGCGTGCGCGCCGAGGGTCAGCCACAGGTGCAGCCCGGACTGGCCTACGACACTGCAGGCCACGACCGTTCCCATGCGCCGGGGACGCCGTATGCCGACCAGCCCCAGACCGAAGAGCGCGGCGGCCACGGCCGAGCCCTGCGCCCACGGCACGGCGCCCTCGGCGGCCAGATGATGCGCGCTGACCCCCAGCACCGTGCCGACGACGGCGAACACCGCGGCCCGCAGAACGGGCAGGGGCGCTGGACGGTGTGTGGCGGGTTGGGGCATGACCTGCTCATCTTGGGCCATGGGTCGCCCGGCGCGCAGGCCGGTCGGTAAATGAGACGGACGCCTCGGCCCGGTCAGCGCGTCACAGCTTGAAGACCACGCCGCGCCACGTCCATCCCGCGCCGAGGACCGCCGCGCGCAGTGGGTCCTTGAGTTCCGCGGGGTCGAAGCGGAACACCTCCGTCCTGTGCCTCCGGCCGTCCTCCCCGCGCTCGTACGTCCATTGCCGGCTGACCGCGGAGACCTGCCCGCGCGAGTACTCGCGCGAGATGGCCAGCCGGGGCGTCTCCCCGACCCAGGTGACCTGCCACTGCTCGTCGACCGCCCGCACCTCCTGGTCGTCCGGGACCAGGCGCATCCGCGTCCGGAGCGTCGACGTGAGCTGGGTGCGGGCGAAGAAGGTGTGCCAGGCGGGTTCCTCGATCCGCCACTCCGCGACCAGGTCGGCGCGCTCGTCGGGCCGGGCGTTGCGCACGACGCACGGCGCGTCGGGCCTGTTGACGGCGAGCAGCGCGGCCCGGACCTCCTCGGCGGAACGCGAGGCGATGCCGCGGTCGGGGTGGCGAGTGCCGGTCAGCTTGTCGAAAAGGCCCATCGGGTCAAAGTACGGAACCAGAACGTACGGCGCCGCCTTGATTTCGCTACAAGTTCCGAAATTATTCGCGACGGCTCCGTGCATATGGCCGAAATGCATGCCTCGTAGCTTCGTCATCGGGTCCGCCGGACCGAAAACGCTACTTCCCCCTGAAATTCCAGGAGCCCAAGGTGCCCAACCTCTCCAGACGCGGTGCCCTGAAGCTGACCGCCGGCATGGCCGTCCTCGGCACCCTCGGCCTCACCGGCTGCGGACGCGAGGACGGCGCCGCCGCCGCGAAGTCCTCCGCCTCGCCCGTCGGGGACTCGCCGGCCACCGGAACCGTCACGGTGTGGGCCGCGCAGGGCGACGCCGATGTGCTCGACAAGGTCATCAAGCCGTTCAAGAGCGCCAACCCCGACGTCACCGTGAAGTTCACGCTGATCCCGAACGCCGACTACTACACCAAGCTGCAGTCGGCGGTCGCGGCGGGCAAGGGGCCCGACATCGCCCAGTTCTTCCCCGAGTCGCAGGCCCAGTTCCTCGACCCGTCGATCCTCCAGCCGGTGCCGGACGGCCTCGTCGACCCGAACAGCTTCTTCAAGAGCCTCTGGGACGCGGGCGTCGTCGACGACGTGGCCTACACGGTGCCCTGGTACGCCTACACGTACGCCCTCGTGTACCGCTCCGATCTGGCCAAGAAGGCGGGCGTCGAGGCGCCGGCCACATGGGACGAGATGGTGCCGTTCTTCAGGGCCCTCCAGAGCGCCGGCGCCAGGCACGGTCTCGCGGCCGACATCGGGTGGGACATCTTCAACGGCCAGGACGTCGCGATGTACGCATGGCAGGCGGGCGGCTCGCTGCTCTCCTCCGGCGGGAAGTGGACCCTCGACACCCCGGCGATGATCGACGCGCTCAAGTACAACGCGTCGTTCTTCACCTCGGGCGTCGCCGACACCGCCACGCCCACCTTCCTCGACGCGCAGCCGTACTTCGTCAGCGGGAAGACCGCCACGATGATCACCGGCCCATGGGTGGTCGGCCAGCTCGACACCGCCGCGAAGAAGGACGGCTGGACCGCGTCCCACGTCGCCACCGCACCCCTGCCGGCAGGCTCCTCGGGCAGCGTCTCCTTCTCCGCCGGCGGCAGCTGGGGCGTCCTCGCGGACAGCGGCAACGCCGACGCCTCGTGGAAGCTCGTCCGGCACATAGCGCAGCCGAGCACCCAGGTCGCGCAGTACAAGGCGTACAGCTCGCTGCCCGCGGTGGTCTCCGCCTGGGACGACCCCGCGATCAAGGGGCAGCCGCTCCTCGGCGCCTTCCTCACGCAGCTCAAGAACACCCGGACGTTCCCGCAGGTCAGCACCTGGCAGCAGGTCGCGACCCGGATCGGCAAGGAGATGGAGGCCGTCGCCAGGGGTACGTCGACCGCGGAGAAGGCCGCCGCGGGCATCCAGTCGTACGCCGACAGCCTCGGCACGGGCGCGAAGTGAGCCGCCCATGACCACCACCTCTGTCGCCCGGCCCCGGCGGCGCGCCCGTCGTACCGCCGTCGCCTGGCTGTTCCTCGCGCCGTTCGCCGTGGTGTTCCTGGTCTACACGGCCATCCCCACCGTCGCCGCGCTCGGCTTCAGCCTCACCGATCTGCGGGGCACCGACCTCAAGCATCCGTTCGCGGTCGACTTCACCGGCCTGGACAACTTCGTCCGGCTGTTCCAGGACGACAGCTTCCTGCGCGACATCCTGAACACCGCCCTGTTCGTGGCCGTCGGCGTGCCGCTGACCATGGCCATCGGCTTCGCCCTGGCCGTGGCGCTGAACTCCGGCATCCGCCGACTGCGCGGCACCTTCCGCACGCTGTTCTTCGCGCCGGTCGTCACCAACGTCGTGGCGGTCGCCCTGATCTGGCAGTACGCCTTCTACGCCGACGGCACCGTCAACAGAGGGCTCGACGCGGTCGGGCTCGCCGGACCGAACTGGCTGGACGACCCGAACCTCGCCATGCCCGTGGTCATCCTGCTCGGCGTCTGGCGCAACTTCGGCACCGCGATGGTGCTGTTCCTCGCCGGTCTGCAGGCCATACCGGACGACGTGTACGAGGCCGCCTCCCTCGACGGGGCGGGAAAGTGGCGGCAGCTGAGGCACATCACCCTGCCGCTGCTGCTGCCCACCACTCTGATGGTGTCGGTGCTGCTGACCGTCTTCTACCTCCAGGTCTTCGACGAGCCCTATCTGCTCACGGACGGCGGCCCGCTCGGCTCCACCGAGTCCGTGGCGCTGTACACCTACCACCAGTTCGGGGCAGGCGAGTTCGGGATGTCCTCGGCCGCGTCCTTCGTGATGCTCGTCCTGGTGGCCCTGGTGAGTCTTGTCCAGTTCCGACTGCTGAGGCCCCGCACATGACCGCTCTCGCCGCGTTGCGGAACACGTCCACCACCACCGACCTCCTCGCGCCACGCCGCCGGCCCGTGGCCCGGCCACTGCTGTACGGCGCCCTGGTGCTGTGCGCGCTCCTCACGACGCTGCCCTTCTTCTGGGTGCTCAGCGGCTCGCTGCGCAGCCTCGACGAGATCCGCTCCGACCCCGGCGCCTGGCTCCCGCACCACGTCACCTTCGACAACTTCCTGCGGCTGTTCCGCACCGAGGGTTTCGGCCAGTTCATGGTCAACAGCGTGGTGGTCGCGGCCATCGTCGTGGCCGGCAACATCGTCGCGGCGTCGGCCGCCGGATACGCCCTCGCCAAGCTCGACTTCGCGGGCAAGAGGCTCGCGTTCGGCGCGGTCATGGCGGCGATGATGGTGCCGTTCACCGCGGTGTTCGTCACCCAGTTCGTGATCACCGTCGACCTCGGTCTCGCGGACACCCTCACCGGGATCGCGCTGCCCGGCGTGGCGATGCCGCTGTCCGTCTTCATCATGCGGCAGTACGCGATGTCGATCCCCGACGAACTCCTCGAAGCGGCCCGGATCGACGGCGCGGGCGAGTTCCGGATCTTCTTCAGGATCTTCCTGCCGCTGTCCGGCCCCGCTGTCGCGACGATCACGATCATGTCGTTCCTCGCCTCGTGGAACAACTTCATCTGGCCGCTCATCGTCGCCCAGAGCATGGACACCTACACCCTGCCGGTGGGCCTCGCCGCCACCAGTCAGGCGGCCGCCAACGTCAAGGACTACGGTCTGCTCCTCGCCGGTGCGATCGTCGTGATGCTGCCGGTGCTCCTGCTCTTCCTGTTCCTCCAGCGCTACTTCGTGCAGGGCATCTCGGGAACGGGAATGCGGTGAGCGTGATGAACTCCCTTGCCGCGCCGGGCGAGCCGGTCACCGTGCACGCTCCCGCCGGCAGGATCACCGGTCGCCGCCACCGTCAGGTACGCCGCTTCCTCGGCATCCCCTACGCCCAACCACCCACGGGCGCACGCCGGTTCGCCGCGCCCGTCCCACGCGGCCGGTTCCCGGAGCCGTACGACGCCTCCCGGCACGGCCCGACCGCCCAGCGCGTGCCGCTGTTCGCCACGACCACCGTGCCCGAGCCGTCGGTGCCGGGGGACGACGTGCTGAACCTCGGCGTCGTCGCCCCGGCCGCGGACGACGACCGCGGGCCCTTCCCGGTCATGGTGTGGATCCACGGAGGCGGGTTCCTCGCGGGGAGTCCGGCCAGCCCCTGGTACGACGGCCGGGCCTTCGCCCGCGACGGCGTCGTCTGCGTCACCGTCGGCTACCGGCTCGGTGTCGACGGATTCGCCGTCCTGGACGACGTCCCCACCAACCTGGGGCTGCGGGACCTGCTGCTCGCCCTCGACTGGGTGCGGGAGAACATCGCCGCCTTCGGGGGCGATCCGGACCGGGTGACCGTCGCCGGGCAGTCGGCCGGGGGCGCGGCGGTGCTCGCGCTGCTCTCGTCGCCGGCCGGCCGCGGCCGCTTCCAGCGGGCGGTCAGTATGTCCGGCGGGTTCTTCGAACCACGCGCGGTACGCGCGTTCCTGGGGCGGCTGGGGGAGCGGCTCGGTGTGCCCGCGACGCGAGCCGGATTCGGCACCCGCGGCGTGGCGGACCTCCAGCGGGCCGTCCTCGACCTGCGGGACGAGGGAGACGACGACGGGCCCGTGCTGGGCCCGTTCGTCGGCGACGACATCCTGCCGGTACCGGTCGCCCAGGGGCTCGGCGTGCACGGGCACGACGTGCCCTTGCTGCTCGGCGCGACGGGGGACGAGTTCGACAGCGGCCCGGGTCCCGTGCGCGGAGCCCGCGCGGCAGGCACCCGCCGCACCGACACCCTGTTCCGCGCCGCATGCCCGCGCGCCGCGGCAGCCCGTCGCGCCGCCCGCGCCGGCACCTGGTTGTACTCCTTCGAATGGCCCTCGCCCGTGCTCGGCGGTGCCGCGCACTGCGTCGACATCCCGTACTTCTTCGACGTACTCGACGCGGGCGGGACCGCCGAGGCCCTCGGCACCGAACCGCCCCGGGAGCTGGCCACTTCGATGCACGCCGACCTGGTCGCGTTCCTCCACGGCGAGGAACCGGACTGGGGGCGTGCGACCGGGGTGCCCGGCGACCCGGCGCGCGAGTACGGCCGTAGCGGTGCACCGCTGGTGGCCGACACCACGGGCGTGTTCGATCCCGTCGTACGGCCGCTGCCCGAGGCGGCGGGGACGTGCTGATGTCGGGGATGAACCAGAGCGCCGTCCGGCGCGTCAACACCTCGGTCGTCCTGCGTGCGCTGGCGGTGTCGGCCGGGCCGACGACGCTGACCGCGCTGGCCGGTCAGGCCGGGCTGTCCCGCCGTACCATCGAACTCATCCTGGACTCGCTCGTCGAGGCCGGCTGGGTGGCGGAGTTGGACCGGCTGCCGATCAGCGGCTCCGCGGGGCGCCCCGCCCGGCGGTACGAACTACGCGCCGAACACGCCTTGTTGGCGGCCGTCTGCATCACCACCTCGGGCGCGTCCGCGGTCGTCGCCGATGTGCGCGGACGCATTCTCGGCCGGGCCGAGGGGCCACTGCGCGCCTACCAGGACCCGCAGGTCACCCTCGACGACGCGGCGGCGTTGGTCCTTCGGGCACTCGACGACGCGGGCGGGTCGGTGGACCGGCTGCGTGCCGGAGCGGTCGCGGGCGGTGGTGCCATCGACGACGAGGGAGTCGTACGGCGGCTGGTGCACACGAAGCTCTGGGAAGGCGTGCGCCTGCCCGAGGAGCTCCAACGGCGCATCCCGATGCCGTGGTTCGCGGACAACGACACCAACCTCGGTGCGCTCGCGGAGCGTTGGCGGGGTGTGGCCGGAGACCACGACAACGTCGTCTGGGCGATCCTCGGCAATCGCACCGGTCTCGGCATCCTGATACGGGGCGCCGTGCACCGCGGTCTCGACGGTGCGGCGGGTGAGATCGTCGAGGCGCGGTCGATACCGACGGCCTCGGTCGAGAACCACCCGGTGGCCTGGCTGAGTTCACCCGAACCGGCACAGCGGGCGGTCGCCCTGGCCCGCTGCGAGGCCGCCAGGGCGGGTGATGCGTCCGCGCTCGCGGAGGTCGACGAGTTCGTGGAGAACATGGCGTCGATCCTCACCATCCTGTCGTGGACGGTCGCCCCCTCGCTCATCGTGCTCGGCGGCGGTCTGGAGGACGCGGCCGACGTGCTGCTGCCCCGGGTGCGGGAGGCGATGCGCGACGCCCGCGCCCCCGAGATCGAACTGCGCGCCACCGTCCTGGGCCGTGACGCGGCCCTGGTCGGCGCCGTGAAACTGGCCCTCGACCGCATGGACACCGAACTGTTCGGCCCGCTCGTCCCGCGCGCCTGACCCGCCCCCCCCCACAGCTCGCCCCCCACCCGCACCCGTGGCACAACACATGGAGTCTCACCTTGACCGACACCCCCCGCACCGACGTCCTCGTCGTGGGCAGCGGCATCATGGGATCCGTCGTGGCCCGACAGCTGCGCGACAGCGATCCGGCGCTGCGCATCACCATGGTGGACGGCGGCAGCACGATCGGCGCGGCTCCCGGCCTGCACCTGCACGACCTCGACGACCCGGACCTGTGGGCCCGCTACAACGAACGCGTCGCCACCGGCATCCAGGGCATGTACACCGGCGCCGAGGTGGTGCGCGAGATCGCGGGCAGCCTCGCCGGTCTGACGCCCGGCATGTTCCACGCCCTGGCCTTCGGCGAGGACGCCGAGGCGATGCCCCAGGCGGCGCTCGCCTGGAACGCGGGCGGCATGGGCGTCCACTGGACCGCCGCGACCCCCTGGCCCGCCGGGGACGAGGTGTTCGACTACGGTGACCCGGCCTGCTGGGCGACGGACCTGGACACCGCGCGCCGGCTCCTCGCCGTCACGCCCGCCGCGATCGGCCCGACCCAGGTCGGCAGCAGGGTCCTCGACATCCTGCGCCGACGCTTCGACGGCGTGGGACCGCACGACCGGCGACCGCAGCCCATGCCCATGGCCGTCACCCCGACCGCGTCGGGCCCCATGCCCCGCACGGCTCCGGGGACGATCTTCCCCGCCCTCGCGACCGGCGGCGACCGCGCCTTCACCCTGCTGACCGGCACGCTCGCGACCTCCCTCCTCATCACGGACGGCCGGGTCACCGGCGCCCGGCTGCGCCGCGTCGCCGACGGCGCCGAGTCCGAACTCCACGCCGACACCGTGGTGGTGTGCGCCGATGCCCTGCGCACCCCGCAACTGCTGTTCGCCTCGGGCATCCGGCCCCCCGCGCTCGGCCGCCGCCTCAACGAGCACGCGTTCATCACCGCCCGCGTCCTGCTCGACCTCGACCGGTTCGGCATCGACCTCGACACCCTGCCCCTGCCGCGTCCCGGCGAGTTCAGCACCGACTCGCTCTGGCTGCCGCACAACGGCTCGGCCCAGCCGTTCCACGGCCAGATCATGAACCGCACCTACGTCGACGACGGCGGCCGCCCCCTCGCCCACTCCGTGGGCCTGTCCCTGTACGCCCCCGTCGAGTCCCGCCCCGAGAACCGGCTCGTGTTCTCCGACACCGAGACCGACCTCGCCGGAATGCCCCGGATCACCGTCGAGTTCGGCTACTCCGACACCGACCGCACCCTGATCGACCGGGCCCTGGCCGAAGTCCGTTCGCTGGCCGGGGAGTTCGGCGCCTTCGACCCGGCGACCGAGAGCTCGCTGCTCCCGCCCGGCTCGTCCCTGCACCAGACCGGCACCGTCCGCTCCGGCACGGCCGACGACGGCACCAGCGTGTGCGACCCGGACGGCAGGGTGTGGGGCTACGACAACCTGTACCTCGCCGGAAACGGCGTCATCCCCACCGCGATGGCCGCCAACGTCACCCTGACCGGCGCGGTGACCGCCATCCGGGCCGCCCGCGCCGTGACCGTACGCAACTCCGCACTCGCCGCCCACTGACAGGAAGCCCCACCGTGATCGACATCGCCAAGCAGTTCCACCTGGCCCTGCCGGCCTGGATCGACGACGAACTGGCCGACGTGCCCGCCGTCGTCCCCGGCCGCGACGAGCGGATGCGCCTCGTCCACCGGCTGGCCGACCGCAACTGGCGCGAGGGCAACGGCGGCCCGTTCGCCGCCCTGGTCGCCGAACGGGACACCGGCCGGATCGTCTCCGTCGGTGTGAACGTCGTCCTCGCCTCCGGCGTCTCCAGCGCCCACGCCGAGGTCCTCGCGCTCGGCCTCGCCCAGACGGCGACCGGCGGCTGGGACCTCGGCGGCGACGGGCTCCCCGCCCATGAGCTGGTCGTCAACTGGCGTCCCTGCATCCAGTGTTACGGCGCCACCATGTGGTCCGGCGTGCGCGGACTCGTCGTCGCCGGCGAGGGCCCGGAACTGGAGGTGATCACCACCTTCGACGAGGGCCCGCTCGGCGCGGACTGGGCGCAGCAGTTCGCGGCACGCGGCATCGAGGTCGTGGGCGATGTGCTCCGGGACGAGGCTCTCGCCGTGTTCCGCGCCTATCGCAAGGCCGTCGACGAGGGCGACGGCGTCGTCTACAACGCCCGCGGAGGTGCCGAATGACGGCGCCGCGTTTCGCGACCGACATCATCACCTTCTACCACCCCGACTTCTGGGGTCTCGCCTCGGCGGACGCCGTACGCGAATGGGCCCTGGCACACCCGGGGCTCTTCTGGGCCCGGGTCATGGACGCCCTGGCCGACGCCGGTGTCACCGGCATCGAGCTGACCTTCGCCCCCGGCGACATCGACTCCGCCCTGCGCGCCTTCGGCAGTGCCCCCGCGTTCCGCGGCGAGCTCGCGGCCCGGGGCCTGTCCGTCGTGAGCGCGTTCATCGCGGGCAGCGACGCGCCCGACTGGCGGCACGGCGACAACCTGCCCGCGATCGTCGCCGACGCCGAACGCCGGGCGGCCTTCCTCGCCGAGACCGGCGGTGAACTCCTCGTCGCCGGGCTGCCGATGCGGACGACGTACGGGACCCGGCCGCCGTTCTTCGTCGACGCCGTCTACATGACCCGCATGGCCGACATCGCGCATGCCGTCGGCGAGGCCGTAGCCCGGCACGGCGTGAAGCTCGCCTTCCACACCGAGTCCCACAGCACGCTCTGGTACGAGCGGGACATCGACCTGTTCATGGCTCTGACCGACCCGCGCTACGTGTGGCTGTGCCCCGACTCCTGCCACATCGCCCTCGGCGGCGGCGACCCGGTGGCCGTCGCCCACCGCCACGCCCCGCGGATCGCGCTGGCCCACTGGAAGGACGCGGTACGCCCGATCGACGTCCACCTCACCGTCGACGACACCATCTACGCGCAACAGCAGCCGTACATGACCGAACTCGGCGACGGCATCGTGGACTGGCCGGGCTGGGCCGCGGCGATGTCCCGCACGCCGGGCGCCGGCACCGTACTGATCGAGTTGGACGAGGCGGCCGATCCCGTGGCCGCGCTCCGGGCGGGAACGGCTGTGGCGAGGGCCGCGTGGAGCGCGAACGCCTAACATGGGCGGATGTCCCTCGACCTCTTCGCAGGCATTGCGGTCAGCGACTACACAGCGGCCCTGGCCTGGTACGAACAACTCCTCGGCACCCCACCGGCGTTCTTCCCGAACGACACGGAGGCCGTCTGGGAGCTGGCGGAACACCGCTACATCTACATCGAGCACCTCCCCGCCCGCGCCGGCAACGCCCTGAACACCCTCTTCGTCGACGACCTCGACACCCGCGTCGCCGCCATCGCCGACCGGGGCCTGGAACCCACGAAGCGCGAGACGTACTCCAACGGCGTCCGCAAGATCACCTACCACGACCCGGACGGCAACGAGATCGGGCTCGGGGGCGGCCCCGCACCGACGTAGTGCGCGGGGAAGCCCCGAGTAAGAGCTCTACGTGAACCCCCAGCAGGCCCTGCCGCCCCTCTGGATCTTGTGTGTAGCGTCCAGCCTTGTGTCGAGCGGCGGTCGCGCAACCGCCGTTCTACGCGCGCAGATTCGGCGCCCGCACCGCCTCCCGCTCCCCCCACCCCGGAGGTTCACCGCATGCTCGGCCTCGGCAACTCCCCCCGCAGATTCACCACCGCCGTCACCGTGTTCGGACTGCTCGCCACCGGCGCCGCGGTCCAGGCTTCCACCGCCGGTCCGGCGGCAGCCGCCACCACGCACCGCGTCCTGTTCGACAACGCGCACGCCGAGACGGCCGGCAACGCCGACTGGATCGTCTCCACCAGCCAGCCCGACCCGACCGGCGAGGACTCCTCGCCCTCCGGCGAGACGGACTGGACGGGCGCGCTGTCTTCTTGGGGCGTGGCACTCCAGAAGACCGGCGACTACGCGCTCGACACCCTGCCGTCGGGCGCCGCCCTCACCTACGGCGGCTCCTCGGCGACCGACCTGTCGAACTTCGACACCCTCGTCCTGCCGGAGCCCAACACGCTGTTCACGACCGCCGAGAAGACGGCGATCATGAACTTCGTGAAGAACGGCGGCGGCCTGTTCATGATCTCCGACCACACCGGCGCCGACCGCAACAACGACGGCGAGGACGCGGTCGAGATCCTCAACGACCTGATGACGAACAACAGCGTCGACTCCACCGACCCGTTCGGCCTGTCCATCGACTCGCTCAGCATCAGCTCCGGCTACCCCGCGGCGATCAGCGACAGCACCGACCCGGTGCTGCACGGCTCCTTCGGCACCGTCACCAAGAGCCTGATCGCCAGCGGTACGACGGCCACCCTCAAGCCCGCCGACAACTCGGCCGTCAAGGGGCTGCTCTACCGCAGCGGTTACTCCGGCACCACCGGAGCCTTCTTCGCGACCAGCACCTTCGGCAGTGGAAAGATCGCCTTCTGGGGCGACAGCTCCCCGATCGACGACGGCACCGGCCAGTCCGGCAACACGCTCTACGACGGCTGGAACGACACCGGCGCCACCAACGCGGCGCTGGCGCTGAACGCCACCGCGTGGCTGTCCTCGTGACACCGGCCCGCTGAGCTCGCACAGCTGAGCTCGCACAAGCGGGATGGCGGGTGCGGTCCCGGAAGCCTTCCCGGGACCGCACCCGCCATCGGCTCACTCGGTTCAGGAGAGGCGGTGCACGAGCTGGGTGGTCAGCTCGTAACGGGCCCCTACGACGGCCAGTTCACCGGCGGCCACCTTCGCGGCCAGGTCGGGCTCCGCGGCGATGCGGGAGCGGACGGCTCGGACGTTGGCGTCGATGGTCGCGTCGACGCGGGCCGCCCCGTCCTTGGTGCGGTCTATGTTCGGTCGTATCTGGTCGGCCAAGTACTGGATGTGGGCGGGCAGTTGCGCGCCGGAGACGTCGGTCTCGACGGCGGCCTTCACGGCGCCGCAGGACTGGTGCCCCAGGACCAGCACCAGCGGGATGCCGAGTTCGAGCACGCCGTAGGCGACACTGCCGAGCACGGCCTCGTCCAGCACCTCACCACCGCTGCGCACCGTCATCAGATCGCCGAGGCCCTGGTCGAAGACGAGCTCCGGGGGGACGCGGGAGTCGATGCACCCGAGGACGAGGGCGAAGGGGTGCTGCGCCGTCGCCAGGGCCTGACGGACGGCGGGTGATTCGTCGGGGTGCCGCTCGCGGTAGGTGCGCCAGCGCAGATTGCCCGCCGCCAGTTCCCGCAGCGCCTCGTCGGGGGTGCCGGGCCGAGGACGGGTGCCGGCGGGGGTCGCCGAGGCGGGGGTCGCGCCGAGCGTGAGGCCGGCGCCGAGAGCCGCGGCACCGGTGAGCCCGGCACGCAGAAGTGCGCGGCGCCCGGCTCTGTGGGGAGTGTCTTGAGAGTTCACGGCGACGAACGTATGTCCGAGTCCGGGGCTGGTCCGTCGCGTTGCCAAACCATGGTGAAGCGCGGGGAAAGCGTGACGTGATCTTGGGTGGATCTTGGTCTTCCCTGGTGCCGTCCTTGGTTCGGCGGTCTCGGCAACTGCCTTGCTGTGCACTGCATTTGAGACAACCTGGCTCGAGAGAAGGTGCAGACCTGATCCCAGGAGAGCCCTTTCCGCAGGCTGTGCGGGAGTCGTCGCGGACACCGGAGCGTGGAATGAGTCAGGGCGGGAACCGCCCTTGTTCGGCCCGTTGATAGTTCAACGTGCCCGCTGCGAGAATCCCCGTCCCGACCCCGTAGTGACCATTCGCGTCACGCGAATTTCCGGTGCACGAATTCCCCACGAAGTCCGCACAGAGCGTGGCTCTGGCCTGCCTCCGCGCAAAGCAGCGAAGAAGGTGCATTGTGTCACGGCACTCCCTGCCGTTCGGCGTGCCGCCGCCGAACTCCGAAACTCCCCGTGAATCCACGGGGCGATCGACGGTGGCGCACGATCCCGCCTATCGGACACTCCGCCACACCCACCGCCGGTTCGGAGTGCGGGCCACGGCCGTCGCCGTCGGCGGATTCCTGGCGTACGTCCTGCTGTCCAGCTTCGTTCCCGCTCTGATGAACCGCACCCTCGGCGGCCACCTCACCGTGGGACTGGCCCTGGGGCTCGGGCAGTTCGTGCTGATGGGCGTCATCGTGCGGCGCTACCTCGTGCACCACCGCACCCACATCACCCCCGTCGTCCGAGGTCTGCGCAGGCTCGCCCGCCACCAGGAGGCCGCGGGGCGGGCGCGAGTGAGCGCCGCTCCCCGGGAGGGGGACCACCGCCGATGGTGACGACCGGCGCCGCGGTCGCGGACCGCTTCAGCCTGCAACTGACGCTCGTGCTCTTCCTGTCCGTGGTCGTGGTCACGCTCTTCACCGCGTTGCTGACCGCACCGCAGGGCGACGAGATCAGCGAGTTCTACCTCGGCAACCGCATGATGTCGCCGCTGCGCAATGGGCTGGCCATGTGCGGCGACTACCTGTCGGCCGCGACCCTCCTGGGCAGCACCGGCCTGGTCGCCCTGACCGGCTACGACGGACTGCTGTATCTGTGCGGCACCGCCGTCGCCTGGATGATGGTCCTGCTGCTCATCGCCGAACCCCTGCGCAACGCCGGCAGGTTCACCCTGGGCGACACCCTGGCCTACCGCCTGCCCCGCATGCAGCGACCGGTACGCCTGGCTCTCGCCCTGTGCACCCTCGCCGTCGCCACCCTCTATCTGGTCGCCCAACTTGTCGGCAGCGTGGCGCTGTTGACGCAGTTCACCGGCGAGCCCAGCGCCACCACCCGCACCCTGTGCGTGGTCGTCATCGGCACCATCGTCATCGTGTACGCCGCCATCGGCGGCATGCCGGGCGCCACCTTCATCCAGGTCGTCAAGGCCGTGATGCTGATCTGCGGGGTCACCGTGACCGCCGTGATGGTGCTGCACCGCTTCGACTGGAACATCGACGCCCTGCTGGCCGCCGCCGCGGACAACAGCGGCCGGGGCCAGCGGTTCCTCGAACCCGGGCTGCGCTACGGCGGCAGCACCACCAGCAAACTGGACTTCTTCAGCCTCCAGTTGGCCATCGTGCTCGGCCTCGCCGCGCTTCCGCACGTGATGATGCGGCTCCTCGCCCCGAAGCAGGTCAGTGTGCTGCGTTCCTCGGTGGTGTGGGCCATGGGCCTGGTCAGCCTCGTCTGTCTGGCCGCGGGCATCCTCGGCCTGGGCGCCACCGCCATCGTGGGCCGCGACACCATCGCGCGGACCGACCGCAAGGGCGACGCCGCCGTCCTGCTGCTGGCCCAGGACCTCGGCGGGGGCATCCTGACCGCCCTGCTGTCCTGTCTGGCTTTCGTCACCCTCCTCGCCGTCGCCGCCGGCCTCACCCTGGCCGCGGCCTCCTCCCTCGCCCACGACCTCTACGGCGAGGTGATCCGCAAGGGCCGGGCGAAGCAGACCGAGGAACTGGCCGTGGCCCGACTCGCGGCGGCCGTCATCGGTGTCCTGGGCATGCTGCTCGCGCTGATCTCCTGGGGCGCGAACACGGCGACCCTGGCATTCCTCGCCTTCGCGATCGCCGCCTCCGCCCTCTTGCCGACACTCGTCTACACCCTGTTCTGGCGGCGGTTCACGGCTCAGGGCGCCCTCCTCAGTCTCTGCGGCGGCCTGTTGACCTCCGTCCTGCTCGTCGTCTTCTCGCCAGTGGTCTCCTCCACTCCCTCCTCGCTCTACCCGTCCGCCGATTTCGCCCTGTTTCCCCTGCAGAATCCCGGCATTGTCTCCATTCCGGCCGGATTCCTCCTCGGCTGGCTGGGCTCGGTGCTGAGCAGACCGCAATCGCCCGAAAGCTACGAGGAGTTCGAGGTCCGCACCCTCGTCGGAGCCGACCAGGAGTGAACTGGACGATGACATGGGGAATTTGTGGAGCTTTTGTTCATCGATGGTCAGGGCTTGCGGCGACAACTCCCGTGCAGTAACTAGGTGAATCATGAAATTGTTCAGCCGTGACACCCCGTTCCGCCGCACGGAGCACACCGTCACACCCCAGCCCCCCACCATGTCACCGGCTGCCGGCACCGCGCTTCTCCCGGACCCGGCGCTGGCGCCCCTGACCGGCGAATGGGTCATCGACCCCGCCCACAGCAGGATCGGCTTCTCCGTACGGCACGCGATGGTGACCACGGTCCGCGGATCCTTCGCGGAGTACCAGAGCCGCCTGTACTTCGACGGCCGCGATCCGTCCCGCTCGCAGGCGGAGATCGTGCTGTCGACCGCCAGCGTCGACACCGGCGTCGAACAGCGCGACGCCCACCTCGTGGGCCGTGACTTCCTCGACGCCCGCAACTACCCGCGCATGCGTTTCGCGAGCACCGCCGTGGAGATGGTCGGCCACGATGTCTACCGCATGACCGGCGACCTCACCATCAAGGCCCGCACCCGCCCCGTGGTCCTGGAGCTCACCTACATAGGCCATGTCACCGACCCCTTCGGCTACCAGCGGGCCGGTTTCGACGGCACCACCACCATCAACCGCACCGAATGGGGCCTGAACTACGACTCCAAACTGGCCGAGGGCGGCGCCATGGTGAGCGAGAAGGTCCGTCTCCAGTTCGACATCGCGGCCATCCGCACCGCGCCGGTCGGCTGACCCGTCCCGGCACGGGGACACGAGCGAGCACCGCGGACCTCCGCGGCCCGTCACCGTCGTAGAGGCAACTCGGCCCGAGGCCACGACGGCGAAGTCTGCCGTCGTTCCAGGCGGACGATCACGCTTTTCGACGTGGGCGTGTTGCTGATGTCCGCGACGCTGTCGAGCGGCACCAGCACATTGGTCTCCGGGTAGTACGCGGCGGCCGAACCCGGGGGAGTGGGGTAGGCGACGACACGGAAGGCGTCCGCGCGGCGCTCCGAACCGTCGGACCAGACGCCGACCAGATCGACGAGGCCGCCGTCCGGGATGTCGAGGTCGGCGAGGTCGGCTGCGTTCACGAGGACGACGCGGCGGCCGCCCTTGATGCCCCGGTAGCGGTCGTCCATCGCGTAGGGGACGGTGTTCCACTGGTCGTGCGAGCGCAGGGTCTGCAGGATCAGATGACCCTTCGGCGCCCGGAGCATCGTGAAGTCGTTGACGCTGAAGACGGCCTTCCCGCTGGGTGTCCGGAACACCTTGTCGTTGACCGGGTTGGGCAGCCGGAAACCGCCGGGGCGCCGTACCCGCTCGTCGAAGTCCTCGAAGCCTTCGACGACCCGGGAGATGCGGTCGCGGACAAGACCGTAGTCGGCCTCGAAGTCCTCCCAGGGGATCTCGGGTGCGGAGCCCAGGACCTTGCGCGCGAGGCGGCTGATGATGGAGACCTCGCTCAGCAGCCGCGCGGACGCGGGGGCGAGCCGGCCGCGGGTGGCGTGGACCTCGCTCATGGAGTCCTCGACCGTCATGAACTGCTCCCCGCCCGCCTGGACGTCCCGGTCGCTGCGACCGAGCGTGGGCAGGATCAGCGCCGTACGCCCGCACACCGTGTGGGAACGGTTGAGCTTCGTCGAGATGTGCGCGGTCAGACGGCAGTTGCGCATGGCGCGCTCGGTGACGTCGCTGTCGGGCGTGGCCCGCACGAAGTTGCCCGCGACCCCGAGGAAGACCTTGGCCCGTCCGTCGAGCATGGCCCGGATGGAGTCGACGGAGTCCAGACCGTGCGCCGTCGGCGCGGTGAAGCGGAACTCGTCGCCGAGACGGTCCAGGAACGACTGGGGCATGCGCTCCCAGATGCCCATCGTGCGGTCGCCCTGCACGTTGCTGTGCCCGCGGACGGGGCACACCCCCGCGCCCGGGCGGCCGATGTTGCCGCGCAGCAGAAGGAAGTTGACGACCTCCCTGATGGTGGGCACACCGTGCTTGTGCTGCGTCAGACCCATGGCCCAGCAGACGATGACGCCACGGCTCTCCAGGACCCGGGCGTGCACCTGCTCGATCTCGTCCTGGCTCAGCCCCGTGGCCTCCAGGACCTCGTCCCACGACGTCGTGGCGCGCAGATGCTCGGCGAAGGCCTCGTAGCCGGTGGTGTGCGCGTCGATGAACTCCCGGTCCAGGACGGTGCCCGGCTCCTTGTCCTCGGCCTCGATCAGCATCAAATTCAGCGCCTGGAAGAGGGCCAGGTCACCACCGGGACGGATCTGCAGGAACTGGTCGGCGATGGCGGTGCCCCGGCCGACGACGCCACGCGCCTTCTGCGGGTTCTTGAAGCGCATCAGCCCGGCCTCGGGCAGCGGATTGACGGCCACGACACTGCCACCGCGGCGCTTGGTCTCCTCCAGCGCGGACAGCATCCGCGGATGGTTGGTGCCGGGGTTCTGTCCCACGACGAAGACGAGGTCGGCGTTGTACAGGTCGTCGAGCGTGACGCTGCCCTTGCCGATGCCCAGGGTCTCGGTCAGCGCCGATCCGCTGGACTCGTGGCACATGTTGGAGCAGTCCGGCAGATTGTTGGTGCCGAAGGCCCGGGCGAACAACTGGAGCAGGAACGCCGGCTCGTTGGCCAGCCGCCCCGAGGTGTAGAACAGCGCCTCGTCCGGGTGGTCCAGGGCGCGCAGTTCGTCGGCGAGGAGCCGTAGTGCCTCGCCCCAGCCGATGGGCTCGTAGTGGTCCGCGCCCTCGCGCAGCACCATCGGCTCGGTCAGCCGGCCCTGCTGGTTGAGCCAGTAGTCCGACTGACGGCTCAGCTCGTCGACGGAGTACCGCTGGAAGAACTCGGCGGTCACCCGCCGGGACGTGGCCTCGTCGCTGATGTGCTTGGCGCCGTTCTCGCAGTACTCGTTGAGGTGCCGCTTGCCCGGCGCGGGCTCCGGCCAGGCACAGCCCGGGCAGTCGATGCCCTTCGTCTGGTTGAGGGTGAGCAGGGTGAGCGCGGTGCGTTTCGGCGAGGTCTGGCCCAGCGCGTACTGCAGGGCGTGCACGACGCCTGGAGTGCCCGCGGCCCAGGTCTTGGGAGCCGTCACCGACAGCTCGCTCTCATCCGGTTCGCCGATGTCCCGCATCGAGCACCACGCCCTCTCCCAGCCGGTCTCCTCCTCACTCTTCGCCTGTGCATCGGTCCAGGTCAAAGCGGTAGTTGTTATCGCGTGATAGGCCGCACCGATGACACCCGCACAGTCGTCGGCCCAGGCCCCCCGCGCGGTGGATCATTGAGGGGTGCTGCTCCGTCAACTCGAGTACCTCGTCGCCCTCGCCCGGGTCCGCCACTTCGCCAAGGCGGCGCAGGCCTGCTATGTCTCCCAGCCTGCTCTGTCCGAGGGCATCCGGAAGCTGGAGGAGGAACTCGGCATCCCCCTGGTCCAGCGAGGACGCCGGTTCGACGGGCTCACCCCGGAGGGCGAGCGGGTCGTCCTGTGGGCCCAGCGGATCCTCGCCGACCGGGACGCCATGGAGAGCGAGATCCAGGCGCTGCGGGCCGGACTCAGCGGCCGCCTGCGGATCGGGACCGTGCCCACGGCCTCCACGGCGGTGGGGCTGCTGACCCAGCCGTTCTGCGCCGCCAACCCGCTGGCGACCGTCCAGGTCTTCGCCGACCTGCGGGCCGAGGACATCGTGAACCGGTTGCGCGCCTACGAACTCGACGCCGCCGTGACCTACCAGAGCTCGGTCGCGGACCACGACTTCAAGTTCGTCCCGCTGTACCGGGAACGCCACGTCCTTCTGACCCAGCGGACCGCCCCGGACACCGGCTCCGTGGACATCTCCTGGGAGGAGGCGGCCCAGTACCCCCTGTGCCTGCTCGACCCGAGGATGCAGGGCCGCCAGATCCTCGACGCGGTGTTCGCGACCGTCGGCGTCTCCGTCACCCCGCGCGTGGAGACCGACTCGATCGCCTCCCTGTTCGCCCAGGTCAGGGCCGGGCAGTGGGCGAGCATCGTCCCGTACGCCTGGCTCCATGTCTTCGGCGTCCCCGCGGGCATGCGCGCCGTCCCGCTGGTCCGGCCCGTCCGCTCCGAGCAGATCGGCCTGGTGCTCCCGGCCCGCGAGCCCGTCTCCGTGATCGGACAGGCGCTGATGGATGTGGTGGAGCGGTCCGGGATCTCGGCGGCGCTGGAGCGGCTGCCCGAGTAGCGGTCGGGGTGATGCCGTCCCGGGTGGCCCATGTGCTGGGCGGGGACGACGACTTCACCGGACGCCTCGACCACTACGCCTCCCGCATCCGGGCCGGCGAGCCGATCGCGGTGCCCTTCTCGAGCCAGCCCGCCACCTACATCCACTGCTTCGGTCGGTTGGCGGAGGGAGGCCCGGCGCCGGACGAGACGGTGTCCGACCCTGTCCGCCGGATCTGCACCGGAGGTCGTTGACGCCCTACTTCGCCGGCCGCGGTCCGCGATCCGTTGCAGGAGGAGCCGGACGGCGTTTTTGCCCAGTTCGTGGCCGGCCTGGTCGACGCTGGTGAGGGAGATCGGGCCGAACGCGGCGGAACGTGGTGCTGTCGTAGCCGGCCACCGAGAGGTCGCCCGGCACGGACGGTCCGGCCTCGGCGACCGCCTCCAACGCACCCATGGCCACGATGTCGAGTCCCCGTACGGCGAGATCAGAAGCGAGTGGAGCGTCGACGACGGGGGACGGACGCCGTTGGCGCGCGTGGCGGGCGTGCGGTTCCTCGGCCACGCGGGCGGGGTGGCCTCGTACCGACTGCCGTCAGGGCACTACCGGTTGACCTGCCGGCCGCACTGACCCGCGGGCCCGGTCCGTGCGGGGCGGTCGTACCTCGCCCGGTGTGCGGCCGTAGCGGTCGCGGAAGACCCGGGTGAAGTGGGCCTGGCTGGCGAAGCATCAACGGTGGGCGACTTCGGCGACCGTGAGATGACGGGAGTCCGGGTCGGCGAGCTGCTCGTGTGCCTTCGCCAGCCGTCGGTCGAGGAGGTGACGGGCGGGACTGACGCCGGTCGGCCGGAACAGGCGGCTGAGGTGCCTGGGGGACACCCCGATCGCCGCCGCGACCGCTTCCGCGCTCAGCCGGGGGTCGGACAGGTGCCGGTCGATGTGGTCCAGGGCCATGGCCAGCCGGGACGACGACGCGGGCAGGGCGGGAGCGTCGCCCAGCCGGGGAGCCGCCAGCGTGCGTACGAGGTCCAGCACGGCGGCCTCGGCGTGTGTGGGATCGGTGTCCCCGCCTCCCGTGGTCCAGTCGGCCAGCACCGACTCCAGTGCGGACACCGGGGCGAGACCTTGCCGGAAGAGCAGGGGTGCCGGTACGTCGCCCGGGGCGCAGCGCTCGGCGAAGACCTCGCGGGGGATGTCCACCAGCAACTGGCGCATGGCGGTGGGGAAACCGAACAGGTACGAGCGGCGGGTGTCGTAGAGGACCAGGTCCCCGGCCCGGACGGTGAGACAGCCGCCCTCGTGGAAGAACACCGCCTGGCCGTCGGTCAGCAGACTGACGAAGACCGAGTCCTTCGGAAGGTCCCGGCAGGTCCGCGGGGTGCGTTCGATGACGTGCTCGTTCCCGGTGATCTCGGCCAGCCGCAGGCCGCCCAGCCGGAAGTTCGTCTGGGTGGCCAGCAGGCCGTCCTGGGAGTAGGAAGAGCAGGTCAGGCCCACCAGCGCCTGTCGGTTGTACTCCTCCCAGAAGCCGATCCGGTCGGCCGGGTCCACGGACCGCGTCGACACCCGGGAGACGGAGGACAGGGGGGAAAGGCGGGACAGGGACACCTGGGTCTCCTTTCCGGCCCGGGCGTCCGCCGGGTCACCGGAAGAGCGAGTTCACGTAGTCGGCTCCGATGCCGACCGCATCGTAGTGTGCGCGGCACAGCGCGATGTAGTCATGGACGTCGAAGTGGCCGACGCTCTCACCGTTCTCGTCGAGCCAGATCAACGGCCCCTTGACGATGAAGAACGCCTTCATCGGCTCGTCGCTCTCGTAGGCCACCAGGGTGTGCCCCTCACCCGGTGCCTCGTAGACGAAGTCACCGGCGCTCGCGGTCCAAGGCCGTTCCAGATAGCCCCACTTGCCGGAGATCGTGTAGGCGAACACCTCGTGCGGGTGGTAGTGCCGGTTGACGAGTCCCGCCTCCTTGGCCCGCAGGATGTCGGCCCAGGAGTTGTCCTTGACGTTGATCCACAGCGGGCGCGAGCCGACGGTCTCGGTGAACGGCACGTAGTACCGGTCGTCGTCGGTGGCCACCTGGGAGAGGTAGACCTCGGGCAGGGCGTCCGGCTTGACGGAGTCGCGGATCGGCTGGAGGTTCTTCCAGAACTCGGTCCCGGTGGCTTCGGCCATGATCGGCTCCCTTGCGTCGAGGCGGGTGGCCGACAGTGAAGACCACCGCCCGGGAGCGGGTCTTCCCCGGGGCGGACATCGCCCTTTGCCTGTTCGGGACGGCGGAGGCGAAGGCGCCCGAACGACGGAGCCTCAGACGACTCACATGCAGGAGCATGGCGTGTTCTTCCGTGACTTCTCGTGCGGGCACGCGTCGTGGCGGGTCGACGGCCCGCGTCCTCCGCACGCAGCAGTCGGCGCTCGTCCTTGAGGAGGAGACGGGCGCCCCGCCTCGTGCAGCGCCACCAACGGGGAGTGCCAGCACCGGCACGATGCCCCGGTGGCCCCTGTCGGGCCAGGCTGGTGATCTACCCGAACCCAGACCTGGAGATCCGTTTCTCGTGGCTACCTTCCTGTATCGGATGGGCCGGGCCGCCTTCCGGCGGCGCCTGCTCGTGGCGCTGTTGTGGGCCGTGGTCCTCGGCGCCGTCGGCCTGGGCGCCGCCAAGGCGCCCGCCGCCTCCGACGACGGCACGTCCTTCATGCCGGGCATCGAGGCGCAGAAGGCCTTCGACCTGATCGGGGAGCGTTTCCCCGGTGGGGACGCCAATGGGGCCGATGCGCGGATCGTCTTCACCGCGCCCGACGGCGAGAAGGTGACGGCGGCCGGCCATCGCGCCGCCATCGAGTCGCTCGTCGCCGAGGCCGCCGACGAGCCCCAGGTGGCCGGTGCCACCAGCCCGTTCACGGCGGGCGCGGTGAGCAAGGACGGCTCCACCGCCTACGCCACGGTGGAGTACAAGGTGAAGGCCGCCGACCTCACCGACGCCGACAAGGCCGCGCTGGAGAAGGCCATCGACGAGGCCCGCGACTCCGGTCTCACGGTCGAGGCCGGAGGCACCGCACTGGCCACGCAGCCCGCGGCGGGCGGCGCCTCCGAGGCCATCGGCATCGCCCTCGCCGCGGTCGTCCTGCTGATCACCTTCGGCTCCCTCGCGGCGGCCGGCCTTCCGCTGCTCACCGCCATCGTCGGCGTGGGCGTCAGCATGGCCGCCATCATGGCCCTGGGCAGCGTCTTCGGTCTCTCCATGACCACCGGCACGCTCGCCACGATGCTCGGCCTGGCGGTCGGTATCGACTACGCCCTCTTCGTGGTCTCCCGCTACCGGGAGGAGCGCGCCAACGGACACGACCCGCGGGAGGCGACCGGCCTCGCCGTCGGCACGGCCGGCTCCGCCGTGGTGTTCGCCGGTCTCACGGTCGTCATCGCCCTGGCCGGCCTGACCGTCATCGGCGTCCCGATGCTGGCCAAGATGGGGCTGTGCGCCGCGGGTGCGGTGGTCGTCGCCGTGCTGATCGCGCTCACGCTGGTCCCGGCGCTGCTGGGCATGTGGCCCGAAGCCGTACTGCCCCGCCGTATCCGCAAGAACGGCGCCGCGGCTCCGTCGACGGAGGGCAACGGCGGATCCCGCTGGGCGCGGTTCGTGCTGCGCCGCCCCGTGGCCGTGCTGGTGACGTGCGTCGCCGGTCTGGGCGTGCTGGCGCTGCCCGCCGCACAGCTGGAACTGGGCATGCCGGGGGACGAGTCCAAGCCGGTCTCCTCGACGGAACGGCGTGCCTACGACGCGCTCGCCGACGGTTTCGGCGCCGGCTTCAACGGGCCGCTGACGATCGTGGTGGACGTCAAGGGGGTCGCCGAACCCAAGGCTGCCGTGAGCGACATCGCCGAGAGGATCGGCGCGACCGGCGGGGTCGTGTCCGTCTCTCCCGCGCAGTTCAACCAGGCGGGGGACGCCGCTCTCCTGTCCGCGGTGCCGGCCACCGGCCCGAACGACGAGCGGACCAAGGACCTCGTCCAGTCGATCCGTTCCGAGCGCCCGGACCTGGAGCGGGAGACCGGGGCGACGTTCGAGGTCACCGGCAACACCGCGATGAACATCGACGTCGCCCAGGCCCTCCAGGACGCGCTCGTGCCCTATCTGGGCGTCATCATCGTGCTGGCGTTGATCCTGCTGCTGGTCGTCTTCCGTTCCGTGCTCGTGCCTCTCAAGGCCGCACTCGGGTTCCTGCTGTCGGTGCTGGCCGCCCTCGGCGCGGTCGTGGCGGTCTTCCAGTGGGGCTGGGGCGCGGAACTGCTCGGGGTGGAGCAGTCCGGTCCGATCATGAGCCTGATGCCGATCTTCCTGGTGGGCATCGTGTTCGGCCTGGCGATGGACTACGAGGTCTTCCTCGTCTCGCGGATGCGGGAGGCGTACGTCCACGGGGACCGGCCCGCCCAGGCGATCGTGACGGGCTTCCGGCACAGTGCCCGGGTGGTTGCCGCCGCGGCGGTCATCATGATCGCGGTGTTCTCCGGCTTCATCGGCGCCCAGGAGTCGATGATCAAGACCATGGGCTTCGGGCTCGCCGTCGCGGTGCTCTTCGACGCCTTCGTCGTCCGCATGGCGATCGTGCCCGCGGTGCTCGCCCTGCTCGGCGACAAGGCGTGGTGGCTGCCGGCCCGGCTCGACCGGCTGCTGCCCCGCGTCGATGTGGAGGGCGCCGGACTCGGCACGCCGAAGACGCACGAGGCCGGCGAGCCGGTGCCGCAGGAACCGGCCCGGATCTGAATCCCGTACGACGGACCGCGGTGCCCTTGTGCGGGACGGCACCGTGGTCCGTGGTGTGTGAGCATGACTGTCCTCGAACCTTTCTCGGAGCGCGATGAGCAACAGCTGGCAGCGGCGGGCGGCGACCCGTCCCCAAGCCGTCGAGGCCACCACAGTGGTCCTGCTGTTCGCGCTCACCGTCGCCGCTGTCCTCGTCACCCGGGCGGTGATGCCCGGGACACCCCACCTGTGGTCCGGCATCGCGCTCGCCGCGGTGGCCTGTGCCGCACTGCCCTGGCGCCGCGAGCGCCCCTTGGTGGTACTCGCCGCGACGACGCTGTGCACCATCGCCCTGGGTGCCGTGGGCTACCTCCTGACGGCCGGAGTGATGGTCCCGCTCCTGGTCGCGCAGTACTCCACCAGCGTGCGGACGCCGCGCCGCACCAGCTGGAACAGCGCGCTCGCGGCTGCCGCGGGCCTGGTCGTCACCGGTCTGCTCGTTCCGTCGTTCCGTGACTCGCCGATCCTCGGGACCGTCAACCCGGTGGCCATGGTGCTGCTGTCGGCGGCCCTCGGCGCCTATGTCCGGGTGCGCCGGCAGTACGCGGTGGCCCGCGCCGAACACGCCGCCCGCGAGCGCGAGGAGGAGGCACGGCACCGCGTGATCCAGGAACGCATGCGCATCGCACGGGAGTTGCACGATGTGGTCGCGCACCACCTGACCCTGGCCGACGCCCAGGCCGGCACCGCGGCGCACCTCGCGCGCACGCACCCGGAGCAGGCCTTCGACATCCTCGCGAAACTGCCGGAGACCACCGCCGCCGCGCTGCGCGAACTCAAGGCCGCCGTAGGGCTGTTGCGCCAGGACAACGACACCTCCGAACTGACTCCCGCGCCGGGACTGGACCGGCTGCCCGACCTGGTCGACACCTGCGCGATGGTCGGCCTGGAGGTGACGGTCACCGTCGAGGGACAGCGGCGACCGCTGCCGCCCGTACTCGACCTGACGGCCTACCGGATCGTCCAGGAAGCGCTCACCAACGTCACCAAGCACGCCGCCACCCGCACCGCTCAGGTCCGACTCGCCTACACCCCCCACTACTTGACGCTGACCGTCACCAACGACACCACCCCGGACCGCCCCGTGGCCGCCGCCACCACCGGGGGCGGCTTCGGCCTGCTCGGTATGCGCGAGCGTGCCGCGGCCGCGGGCGGCACCTTGCACGCCGGCCGGCGCCCGCACGGCGGCTTCGAGGTCGCCTGCACCCTGCCGCTGCACCACCACGGTGCCCCGCCGCCGGACCCCCGCGACGCCCCGCCGCCGCACCGCCACGACGAGAGCCCCGCCACATGACCATCCGTGTTCTGCTCGCCGACGACCAGGCCCTGCTCCGGGCCACCTTCCGGATCCTCATCGACTCGGTCGAGGACCTGACCGTGGTCGCGGAGGCCGCCGACGGTCAGGAAGCCGTCGACCTCACCGCCGAGCACCGGCCCGACGTGGTCATCATGGACATCCGTATGCCGCACCTCGACGGGGTGGCGGCCACGGCCGCCATCTGCTCCCGGCCCGAGCTGGCGGACACCCACATCCTCATCCTCACCACGTTCGAGAACGACGAGAACGTGGCCAAGGCCCTGCGCGCCGGCGCGAGCGGCTTCCTGGGCAAGGGGGTGCGCCCCGAGGAGCTGCTGTCGAGCATCCGCACCGTGGCGGCCGGTGACGCCCTTCTGTCGCCCGCCGCCACCCGGGCCCTCGTCACCCGCTTCCTGGCCACCCCCGACACCGACGGCTTCCGCGCCCTCCCCGACGCCGTCAAAGCCCTGACCGACCGCGAACGCGAGGTCACGGCCCTGGCCGCCTACGGCAGATCCAATGCCGAGATCGCCGAACGGCTCGTCCTGAGCCCGCTGACCGTACGCAGCCACATCCAGCGGGCCATGACCAAACTGAACGCCCGCGACCGCGCGCAACTCGTCGTCATCGCCTATCAGAGCGGTCTGGTGAAGCCGCACACGGCTTCGTAGGACGGGGTCAGCGCCAGCCGAAACGACGGTCCACCACGGCCGCGAACTCCTCCAGCGTCAGCACGGAGTCGCCGTTCTGGTCCGCGGCGTCGAAGAGGGCGGAGGAGGCGTCGGCGTCCCCCACGGCCCAGGGCGGCAGGGCCCCCGTCGCGGCGAGCGTCGGCCCCTTCGACCGCAGGGCGATGATGATCTCCTGCCGGGTCAGCGTCCCGTTCCGGTCGAGGTCGAGGGCTTCGAACAGGATCCGGGCCTTGTCACTCATGGGTCGTCCTCATTCGCTCCGGCGGAGAGTCAGGGCCCGCCCTCCACTCCCTCATCACAACGCTTCTGCCCGGCCTTCCGGTTCCACGAGACACCCTGGGCGGTGCGCGTCTCGAGCGCGTGCATCACGGCCACCATGTCCTGCCCGCCGTGGCCCTGGTCGACCGTCTCGCCGAAGAGGGTGTGGCAGACGTCGAGGAGCGGGGAGGCGATGTCGGCCTTGCGGGCGGCTTCAGCGATCAGCAGGTTGTTCTTGAGCACGTCCGCGGCGGCCGCCTGGGCGGCGAAGTCGCGGGCCAGCAGCTTGGGCGCCTTCATGCGGGAGACGGCGCTGGCCATCGGGCCCGCGTCCAGGACGTCCCGGAGCAGACGCTGGTCGAGTCCGTGCCGGTCCGCGAAGTGGAACGCCTCGGTCAGCCCGGTGACCAGGGTGATCAGGAACAGGTTCACCGAGAACTTCATCAGCAGCGCCCCCGGTACGGCACCGCACTCGAACGTCTCCCGGCACAGGGGTGCCAGCAGGGGACGTACGGCCGCCACGGCGGCGTCGTCACCGGCCAGCATCCCGACCAGCTCGCCCTGCTCGGCCGGGGCACGGGAACCGGACACGGGCGCCTCGACATAGCGGCCGCCCGCGGCTCGGACGTCGTCCTCCAGGCCGTGCGAGTACTCGGCCGAGGTGGTGCCCATGTGGACCACGGTGTGCCCGGCGACGCGCGCGGCGAAGTCCGGGGTGCCGCGTCCCAGGACCGCGTCCATGGCGGCCTCGTCGGCCAGCATCAGGATCACGGTCTCCGCCCGGTCGAAGACCTCGGCCGCGCTCGCCGCGACCTCCGCTCCCGCGGCGCGCAGGGGCGCGCAACGCCCGGGCGTGCGGTTCCAGACGACGAGCGGAGTCCCGGCGCGGACGAGGTTGAGCGCCATGGGCTGCCCCATGAGCCCGAGGCCGACGAAACCGACGTGCACGATGCGCCGCCTTTCCCGGCCCCACCGAAGCCGGGCCGCGCGGAATCCTGCTATGACAGCGGTCATAGTAGCGGTCGTTATGACAGCGGTCATAGAGTGGGCGTCGAAGCGCGCGACGAAGGGGAGACCGACGACGATGTCCGAACGAGGACCGCGCGAGCGGATGGTCTTCAGCGCGGCGCAGCTCATCCGGCGCGACGGGGTCGCCGCCACCGGTATGCGCGAGGTCGCCGCCCACGCCGGCGCGCCGCGCGGCTCGCTCCAGCACTACTTCCCCGGCGGCAAGGAACAGCTGGTCAACGAGGCGGTCGGCTGGGCCGGCCGGTACGCGGGCAGACGCGTCGCCCGTTTCCTCGCCGCCCTGGACGAGCCCGTGCCCAGCGCGCTGTTCGCCGAGATGGTGCGGCAGTGGACCGACGAGTACGAGACCGACGGCTTCGCGGGCGGCTGTCCCGTCGCCGCCGCCACGATCGACTGCGCGGAGTCCACCGCCTCCACGCGGGAGGCCGCGTCCGCCGCGTTCGCCACCTGGACCGGACCGGTGGCACAGGCGCTGTCCGACATGGGTGTCCCCGGACAGCGGGCCGGGGATCTCGCCACGCTCATGATCAGCAGCCTGGAAGGAGCCCTCCTCATCGCCCGGGTCGAACGGGACGTCAGCGCCCTGACGACCGTGGCCCGGGAACTCGGCCCCCTCCTCGACGCGGCGGTGACGACGGGCGCCTGACGAGCGGTCCCGCATAAGTCCCGTGGGGATCATGCGTTCCTGCGAGTCCGTCAGAGGGCACTGCCCAGGGCGTTAGCGTGCTCGCATGGACGATCCCGGTGGTGCTCATGGCTTCACGTCGGTGGACTCGCAGGCCCGGCCCGGCGACTGGGTGCGGGTCCTGGACCGGGTGGCCGCGGAGCCGTTCTACGCCACCTACAAACAGCGGTTGCAGGAGTTGCTGCGCCCGGCGGCTGGCGGAGTGTTCCTGGAGGTCGGAGCGGGTACGGGAGATGCCGCGCAGGCGCTGCGCTCGCGCTGGGGGGCCGAAGTCGTCGCGGTCGACAGCTCCTTGACGATGGCCGCGCAGGCCCGGGCGCGAGGGCTGGCGCATGCCTGCGTCGCGGACGGCCACCGGCTGCCGTTCGGAGCGGGGCGGTTCGACGGGGCCTGGGCCGACCGGGTCGTGCAGCATGTCGCCGATCCCGGCCGGGTGCTGGACGAGCTGCTGCGGGTGGTCCGCCCCGGGGGCCGGGTCGCGCTGGCGGACCCCGACTACGACACCCAGGTCCTCGACATCGACGACCAGGACGTCGCCCGGCGGGTGCTGCGCTTCCGCGCCGACGTACTGCTGCGCAACGGCACTCTCGCCCACCGGCACGGCGGCCTTCTCGCGGCGCGTGGCCTCGACGACATCACGGTGGAGGCCCGCACGCTGGTCGTCCGCGATCCGTCGGCGGTCGACCACGTCATGGGCCTGCGCACCTGGGCGCACACGGCCGCGGCCCGCGGCCACCTCGACGCGGCGGACGCGGACCGGTTCGTGGTCCGGTTCGACGAGGCCGCGCGCCTGGGCCGTTTCACCTACGCCGTCACGTTCTTCCTGACGGCGGGCACGGTGCCGGCCGGGCGGTTCAGGCCAGGGTGACCTCGACCGGCAGCTTCTTGCTGCCGTTGACGATTTCGGAGGCGTGCGGGGCTGCTCCACCGCGGTCCAGTGGCACCTGGCTTACCGGACGGAAGTCCCGCCCGTGCCGGCGCCGCCCGGTCTGACCAGCCCGGTCTCGTACGCCAGGACGACGGCCTGGGCGCGGTCGCGCAGGGTCAGCTTCGCGAAGATGCGGGCCACGTGGGACTTCACCGTGGCTTCGCTGAGGGTCAGTTCGGCGGCGAGCTCGGTGTTGGACAGCCCCCGGCCCAGCAGCGTCAGGACCTCCAGCTCTCGGGGTGTCAGGGCCGAGAGGTCGGCGGGTACGGCGGGGGAGTGTGCGGCGCCCGAGGCGAAGCGCTCGACCAGGCGCCGGGTGATGGACGGGGCCAGCAGGGCGTCCCCCGTGTCGACCAGCCGTACGGCCGCCGCCAGGTGCTCGGGAGTGACGTCCTTCAGCAGGAAGCCGCTGGCACCGAGCGACAGTGCCGTATAGACGTAGCGGTCCAGGTCGAAGGTGGTCAGGATCAGCACCCGGCACTCCGGGGCCTGCCGGAGGATCAGACGGGTGGCCTCCAGGCCGTCCATCACCGGCATGCGGATGTCCATCAGGACGACGTCGGGCTTCAGTTCGCGCGCCCTCGCGACCGCCTCCGCACCGTCGGCCGCCTCACCGACCACGTCGATGCCGCGCGCGGTCAGGATCAGCCGGAAGCCGGTCCGGATCAGTGTCTGGTCGTCCGCGACGAGCACCCGGGGAGCCCGCCCGTCCGGGGCCGCCGTCACGACGGGTCCAGAGGGATGCGCGCCCGGACCCGGTAGCCGCCCCCGAGCCGACGCCTGGCGTCCAGGTCGCCGCCGTACACCGCGACCCGCTCGCGCAGGCCGATCAGCCCGCGGCCGGTGCCTTCCCGGTGTCCGCGCGTCGCCCGTGCGGGCGGGACGCCGGTCAGCACGCTCGGGCCGGTGTTGAGCACCTCCACGCGCAGCGCGTGGTCGGCCCAGCGCACGGTCACCTCGGCCTTGCCGCCGTCACCGTGCCGGAGCGCGTTGGTCAGCGCCTCCTGGACGATGCGGTACGCGGTCACGTCGATGCCCTGCGGGAGCGGGCGCGGTTCCCCCGAGACGCGGACCTCGACGGGCAGCCCGGCGAAGGAGACACGGTCGACCAGGTGGCCCAGACGGTCGAGACCGGGCTGGGGGGACAGGTCCGCCACGGTGTCCGCCGGAGCGTCGTCGTCCGTGTCCTCGCCGCTCTGGGAAGGCGCCAACAGCCCCAGGAGGTGCCGTAGATCGGTCATCGCGCCCCGCCCCGCGTCCTCCACGGCCCGCAGAGCCGTCACGGCCTCGTCCGGCATCGTGGCCAGCACCTCGCGGGCCGCCCCGGCCTGGACCACCATGAGGCTGACGTTGTGACTCACGATGTCGTGCAACTCGCGGGCGATACGGTCGCGTTCGGCCGCGACGGCGGCCTGCGAGGCGCTCTCCCGCTCCCGCTCCAGCAACCAGCCGCGTTCCCCGACGGCCGCCTGCCACCGCCGCCGCATACGCACCAGCGCCACGGTCAGACACAGCACGGCCGCGCACGCCGCGCCCAACGCCGCTCCCAGCCCGTCCGTTTCCCATTCCCCCACGGAAGCCACCATGGCAGACGATCACCGGGCCCGCATCGGCCGGGGGATGCAGGAGCCTGCATCCCCAGGATGAAGTGGGCGCCGAGGTGCCATCCGGGGAGGGATGCCGCGGCCCCGGTCCGGCGCCTAGCGTCCTGTGCATGGTTACCGAGGTCAGCAGCACAGAGACCGTCGTACGACTCGACGGTGTGCGCAAGGAGTACGGCGGGACGACGGCACTGGACGGGCTGTCGCTGGAGATACGGGCGGGGGAGGCCGTCGCGGTGATGGGGCCCTCGGGGTGCGGCAAGTCCACCCTGCTCAACATGATCGCCGGTCTCGACCGGCCGACCGGCGGCACGGTCGTCGTCCACGGGGAGAACGTGGGGGAGTTGAGCGAGAAGGGGCTCGCCCTGTACCGGCGCCGCCGTATCGGCATGATCTTCCAGTTCTTCAACCTGATCGACGACCTGTCGGCCCTCGACAACGTCGCCCTGGCCGCCCAGCTGACCGGCACCCCGGCCCGGCAGGCCCGCCGCCGCGCGCTGGAACTCTTCGACGAACTCGGCATCGCCGACCGCCGCAACGCCTACCCGGCGGTCCTCAGCGGCGGCGAGCGCCAACGTGTGGCCGTGGCAAGGGCGTTGATGAACCGCCCCGCCCTGCTGCTCGCCGACGAGCCGACCGGCGCCCTGGACAGCCGCTCCGGGGAACAGGTGATGGACCTGCTGCTCGACCTCAACCAGATCGGCCAGACACTGATCCTGGTCACCCACGACGCCCACCTCGCCCGGCGCTGCGCCAGCAGGCTCGTGGAGGTGGCCGACGGCCGGCTCACCGGCGAGCACACCCTGGAGCCGTCCGCATGAGGGCCGTATGGTGCGCCGCCCGCGCGGCGGTACGGCGGCGCAGACTCCAGACCCTCGTCATCGCCCTGGTGACCCTCACCTCGACAGCGGCCATCGTGGTCGCGCTCGGTCTGGTCGAGGCTGCCTCCGCCCCGTTCGACAAGGCCTTCGACAAACAGCGCGGCCCACACGTCGTCGCCGCCTTCGACCCCGCCCGGGCGACGGACGCGCACCTCGCGCGAGCGGCCCACCGGCCGGGCGTGACGGCCGCCGCCGGACCGTTTGCCCAAGCCACGGTCGAGCTGCCGCGGGAGAGCATGAACTACGGGCTCGGCAGCGAGCTCACCGTCGTGGGCCGCGCCGACCCCGCAGGACCGGTGGACCGGCTGAACGTGTGGGCGGGCCGCTGGGCCACCGAGCCCGGCGAGATCGTCATCAACCGGGACCCGAACTGGTCGGCGGACGACCTGGGCAAGCAGCTGAAGGTGCCCGAGGGCCCCACCCTGACCATCGTCGGGATGGCATTCGATCTCAGCCGCACCGCGCACGCCTGGGTCGCACCCGAGCAGATCGGGGCGCTGCATCCCACGGCCACCCAGATGCTGTTCCGCTTCGCCGACGCCTCCTCGGAGAACCGGCTCCGCGAGCAGCTGGCCACCGCGACCGAGGGGCTCCCGGCGGACGCGCTGACCGCCTCGCGGTCCTCTCTCACCCTCAAGGACCGGATCGGAAGTTCGGCCCGCGCCTACGCCCCCTACCTGATGGCCTTCGGCATCCTGGGCATCGTGGTGGCCGTGCTCATCGTCGCCAACGTGGTCAGCGGCGCGGTGATCTCCGGGTTCCGGCACATCGGCGTGCTCAAGGCGATCGGCTTCACGCCGGGGCAGGTCGTCGCCGTCTACCTCACGATGATCTCCGTACCCGCCGTCCTCGGCTGCGCGCTGGGCACCCTCGCGGGCAACCTGGTGGCGCGGCCCTTCTTCCAGTTCGTCTTCTCCGGGCCCGACGCCGGTGTGTTCCACGACAGCGCCTCGATCGCGCCCTGGCTGAACGTCCTCGCCCTGCTGGGCATGCCCGCCGTCTGCGCACTCGCCGCGCTCGCCCCCGCCGTGCGGGCACACCGGCTGCCCGCGGCGCGGGCGATCAGCGCGGGCAGCGCGCCCCGCGCCGGCCGGGCCCTGCGCATCCAGCGCGGACTGGCGGGCAGCGCGCTGCCGCGCTCGGTGAGTCTGGGGCTGGGGCTGCCGTTCGCCCGGCCGGGGCGCAGCGCCCTCACGCTCGCCGCCGTCGTCCTCGGCGTGACCACCGTGACGTTCGCGACCGGCCTGGCCACCACGATGGACCGGTTCGGTCATGCGGGCCGGGACGCCTACCAGGTCACGGTCTACGTCGGCGCCTTCAAGGACGGCAAGGAGATCCGGCCCCGACACGACGATCCCGAGCTGCACTCGCTCCTGCGCGCACTGCCCGACGCCCGCGAGGTCACCGCCCGGGCGGATGTCGAGGTCCGAGCGGCGGGCTCCGGGGACACCGTGTGGCTCGAGGCCCGTCGGGGGGACCGGCCGCGCATGGACAGCGTGCTCACCGAGGGCCGGTGGACGCGGCACGCGGGCGAGATCGTCGCCGGCTCGGCCTTCCTACGAGAGAACGCTCTGCGCGTGGGCGACCGGCTGCGACTGGAGAAGGGCGGCCGGGGCGAAAGGGTGCTCGTCGTCGGGGAGTTCATGGAGAGCAACGCCCGGCTGGTCGTCGCCGACTGGGCGACCTTCACGGCCCTGGCCCCCGCGGAGAAGCCGATCGCGTACCACGTCAAGCTCCGCGAGGGCGCCGACCCGGCCGCCTACGCCCGCGCCGCGCGAGCCGCCGACGCCGGGGTCAACCCGACCGTGCGGGGCTCCAACACCGTCACCCAGACCATCATCGGCTCCGCGACGGCACTCACCCTGATGCTCGCCGTGGTCGCGTCCCTCGGCGTCTTCAACACCGTCGTCCTCAACACCCGCGACCGCCGCCGTGACCTGGGCATGCTCAAGTCCATCGGCATGACACCACGCCAGGTCACGGTGATGACGGTGACGTCGATGGCGGTGCTCGGCGCCCTCGGCTCCCTCCTCGGGATCCCGCTCGGCATCGTGGGCCACCACCTGGTGGTACCGCGCATGGCGGACGCGGTCGACATCACCCTGCCCTCCTACATGACGGACGTCTGGCACGCCCCGGCCCTGACCGGACTCGCCCTCGCGGGCCTCGCGATCGCGGTCCTGGGCGCGTTCGTCCCGGCACGCCGTGCGGCACGGCTGACGATCGCGCAGGTGCTGCACAACGAGTGAGCCGGTGGCCGGCCGGTCACCTCGGGCGCATCAGGTCCAGGTCCGCTCCCCAGGCGTCCAGCACCGCCCCGTGCCCGGCCTGCCGGGCCGCCGACTCGACACGGGTGAAGAGACGGCGTTGCAGGGCCGCGTCGCCGGTCCGCGCGACGCGGTCCACGGCGTCGAGGAGCGGGCCGGTGTCCCAGCCGGGCAGCGGTCGGCGGGCGAGCTCCCACTCCAGGTACTTGTTGTAGGGACGGGGGCGGCGGTCGAGGGCGAAGAGCAGTTCCAGCAGGAACCGCACGCTGTCGGCGGCGTCGAGCCGGGCGGCGAGCCCCTGGCCGTCGCGCGCGTTCTTGAGGGACCGGTAGAGGGAGTTGGCGTAGGCGTCGAGCCAACCGCGAGCGTCCCGGTACGCCTCGTCGGCGTCCAGGTGCGCCTTGGCGGCCAGGATCGCCGCGATGCCGCCGTCCAGCCGGTCGAGCACGACCTGGGCGCGGGCGAGGGCGTAGCGCTCGAAGCCGGGCATGCCGGCCGTGCGGAACTCGGCGAGCGGAGTGACGACGAGGTCGAGCCCGGCGGTGCGGTGGCCCTGGAACCGGGCGAGGTCCGTGGTCGCGCCGTCGGCGAGAACGACGTACAGGTCGTGGTCGGAGTGGTCGGTGACCATGCCCTCATGGGCACGGGAGCCCTTGAGGACCAGGCCGACGACGGCGGGGTCGGCGAGGGCGAGCTCGACGAAGGAGTCGTAGGTGAGGGGGCGCGGAGCAGACACGGGTGATCTCCATGAGGCCGGTGGCATGGCTGTGGGGGCGGCCCCGTGGTCGGGGCGCCCGTACCGTCCGCGGCGGCACTCGGCCGCCGCCCGGGAGATCAACGCACAGCGGGACGGTATGCCCTGACCGGCTCTTCGCGCAGCCGATTTCGCGGTCGTGAAACGGATCTGCGTGGCATCGACTCGAACGGGCACTCGTATGTCACCAACGAGTGAGGGGGCATACCGCTCATGGAGATTTCAGGTGTCATCAGCGCGATCGTGATCGGCATAGTGATCGGTGTGCTCGGCCGGCTCGTCATTCCTGGCCGTCAGCGCATCGGTGTGCTGTGGACGATCGCGATCGGCATCGTCGCCGCGTTCATCGGAACCGGCATCGCCTCGGGCCTGGACGTCGCCGACACCGACGGCGTCGACTGGGTCGAATGGCTCATCCAGATAGCGCTCGCGGCCCTCGGTGTCGCCGCGCTCAGCAAGGTGAAGCTGCGCCGTTGACGGAAGGCGTCGGAAGGGCTCCGTCGACCGTCCGCCGCGCATAGAGGGGCCGCACCCACCGTGGGTGCGGCCTTTCGCGACGCCGGGATGTGCACGCCGAGCGCGTCATTGGTGCGGGTCGACGTGGATCTTCGGACCCGGGCCTGCGCCCGCCGGACGCTCACCGGCGAGCACCGGGCCGACCTCGTCCAGCCCCACGGTGGCTGCGACCAGCGGTCTGGGGTCCACCGACCCCTCGGCGTAGGCCTTGATCGTGGCGTCGAGCCCCGGGGAGGCGGACAGCACGCCCACGGCCGTCACGTCCTTGAGGAGGAGCGTGCGATGGTCGAGGCGGGCCGGTTCGCCGGCCAGCCCGATGTAGACGACACGGCCCGCCGGCTCGACCAACTCCAGGGCACGGTTGGGGAGATGAGGGGCGGTCGAGGCGTCCACGACCGAGTCGAACGGCAGGTCCGGCAGGTTCCCTTCCGTCCATACGTGCGCGAAGCCCAGGTCGCGGGCGAAGGCGAGGGAGCTGTCGGTGACCCCCATCAGGTGCACCTCGGCACCGGCGGCCCGCAGGAACATCGCGACCAGCAGGCCGATCGTCCCCGGGCCCAGCACGAGGGCCCGGTCACCGGGACGCGGCGCGGCGGCCCGGGCGGCGCGCAGGGCGTTCCCGCCCGGCTCCACGAGCGCTCCGAGTACGGCGTCGACGGAGTCGGGCAGGGTGTGCAACGAGTTTGCGGGGACGGCGAGTTGTTCCGCCAGCGCCCCCGGCCGGGCCCCGCGGATACCCACCTCCTGGCGCTTCTCGCAGACATGCCCGCGGCCCAGCAGACAGCGACGGCAGGTGCCGCAGCCGAGCATCGTGTCGCCCATGACCCGGCGTCCGAGCCGGCCGGGGTCGACGCCGTCGCCGAGTGCCGTGACCCGGCCGGACCACTCGTGGCCCAGGCGCATCGGGTAGGCGGCGTGTCCCTGATGGAGATAGGCCATCTCGCCGGTGAAGAACTCCACGTCGGTGCCGCACACGCCGACCCGCTCGACGTCGACGACGACCTCACCGGGTCCGGCCACCGGCGCCGGGAGGTCCTGGACCTCGTAGGTGCCGGGGCCGGTCAGTACGAAAGCGCGCATCGAGAGCCGATCACCGGGGCCCGAGCACGTGCTGGCGCTGCGTGCCGAGCTGCGTGATGCCCAGCTCCATCACGTCACCCGGCTGGAGATACACGGGCGGGGTGAGGCCCATGCCGACGCCGGGCGGGGTGCCGGTGTTGATGAGGTCGCCGGGTTCCAGCACGAGGAACTGGCTGAGGTAGTGCACGATGAAGTACGGGTCGAAGATCATCGTCTTGGTGTTGCCGGTCTGCCGCCGTACGCCGTTGACGTCCAGCCACATGTCCAGTGCGAGGACGTCGTCGATCTCGTCGGCCGTGGCCAGCCAGGGTCCCGCCGGGTTGAAGGTCTCCGCGGACTTGCCCTTGGCCCACTGCCCGCCGCGCTCCAGCTGGAAGCCGCGTTCGCTGACGTCGTTGACGACCACGTACCCGGCGATGGCGTCGCGCGCCTCCGCCACCGAATCCAGGTAACTGGTGCGCCGGCCGATCACGATGCCCAGCTCCACCTCCCAGTCGGTCTTGGTGGAACCGCGCGGGATGCGCACGTCGTCGTGGGGGCCGATCAGCGTGTTGGGCGACTTGGTGAACAGGATCGGCTCGTCGGGCACGGCCATGCCGCTCTCGGCGGCGTGGTCACGGTAGTTGAGCCCGATGCACAGGATCTGGTGCGGACGTGCCAAGGGGGCGCCGACGCGTTCCCCGGCGAAGCGGGACACCTGGCCCGCCGCCGTCCGTTCGGCCACGACGGGACGGACGCGGTCCAGGCCGCCCGAACCGAAGAACGCCTCGTCGAAGTCGGTGACGACGTCGGAGAGGTCGACGTACGTCTCGTCGTCGACGCGGGCGACGGGCTTCTCGGCGCCGGGGGCACCGATGCGCATGAGGTACACGGGGCTGTCTCCAGGGGTGAGGGGGGTTTCAGCCGTTCGGCTCGTTCAGCAGGGCACGGATCTCGTCGAGCGCGTCGACGAGGGAGGCGAGCGGCGTCCGGTAGGCGAGCGCGCTGATGCTCACGGCTCCGGAGGGGGTCGTCGGGGAGGTGAGATAGACCGGCAGGGCAAGGCAGTTGACCCCGGTCTCGTTCTCCTGGTCGTCGACGCCGTACCCGCGTTCCCGCGTGGCCGCGAGTTCACGGTGCAGATCGGCCGCCGCGCACAGACTCCGTGGCGTACGCCGATCCAGGCCGCCCGAGTCGGCGACCCACGCCTCGACCTCTTCCAGGGACGTCAACTCCCGCGCGAGCAGCAGCTTTCCGACGGCGGTGGTGTGGGCGGGGTTGCGCCCGCCGATCGTCGACGTGAGCCGTACGGCACCGGTGGGCGGGTCGACCTTGGCGCGGTAGACGACCTCATGGCCGTCGAGCACCGCGTAGTGCGCCGTCTCACCGAACCGGTCGGCCAGCGCGTCGAGCACGGGCCGGACCCGGACATGATCGGGCCGTGCCTCGTGGTGGGCGAACGCCATCCGCAGGAACTCGTCCCCCAGCACATAACGGCCGCGCGCGTCCTGGTCGGCCAGCCCGGCCCGCCGCAGCGCCCCCAGCGCCCGGTGCACGGTCGGCTTGGGGCTCCCCATCACCCGGGTCAGCTCCTCCAGCCCCACACCGCCGGGATGGCGGGCGAGCTCCTTGAGGACCGCGAGCACCCGGTCCGAACCCACGAGCCGGCCGCCGTCGACGCCGGTCGCGCCGTCCGTGCCGGGGTCTGTCGGTCCGTCGTCCGTCTGCGTAGGCTTCATCGCGTTCCGAACAGTAGACCGACGTACCGACTATTGGAAGGGACTCCATGGTGAGGCTCCGCAGCGCACAGTGGTACGCGGGTCAGGACCGCAACGGCTACATCCACCGGGCGTGGATGCGCCGGGGCGTGCCCGCCGACGCGTTCACCGGGCGCCCCCAGATCGCCATCGCCAACACCGCCTCGGACCTGACCCCCTGCAACGCCCACCTCGACGAGGTCGCCGCGTCGGTGCGCAACGGTGTCTACGAGGCGGGCGGCATCCCGCTGGATCTGCCGGTCGTGTCGCTCGGCGAGACGAACGTGCGGCCGACCGCGATGCTCTGGCGCAACATGGCCGCGATGGCCACGGAGGAGATGCTGCGGGCCAACCCCCTGGACGGCGTCGTTCTGTTGGGCGGTTGCGACAAGACGATTCCGTCGCTGCTCATGGCCGCCGCCTCGGTGGACCTGCCCGCGGTCGTGGTCCCCGGCGGCCCGATGCTCAACGGCACCTTCCGCGGCGGTCTGCTGGGCTGCGGCACCGGGGTGTGGCAGCTGTCGGAGGAGGTCCGGGCGGGCACGCTCTCCCAGGAGAAGTTCGTCCGCTCCGAGTCCTCGATGATCCGCAGCCGCGGCCACTGCAACACCATGGGCACGGCGTCGACGATGGCGCTGGTCGCCGAGGCGCTGGGCACGGTACTGCCCGGCGTGGCCGGCACCCCGGCCCCCGACAGCCGGCTCCTGGAGGCCGCGCACCACACCGGACGGCTGGCCGTGGACATGGTCGCCGCCGACCGGCGGCCGGGCACCTTCCTGACCAAGGCCTCCTTCCACAACGCGATCGTGGCGCTGGCCGCGGTGGGCGGCTCGACCAACGCGGTCGTCCATCTCCTCGCGATCGCGGGCCGGTTGGGCATCGACCTGACCCTCGACGACTTCGACCGCATCGGCTCGCGCGTCCCTGTTCTGGTGGACCTCCAGCCCGCCGGCCGCTTCCTCATGGAGGACCTCCACCGCGCCGGGGGACTCCTCGCGGTCCTGCGCGAAGTCCGCGACCTGCTCGACCCCGACGCGCTGACCGTCACCGGCGAACCCCTGGTCGCCTTCCTCGACGACGCCACCGTCTGGGACGCCGACGTCATCCGCCCCCGCGCCGAACCACTTGTCGCCGAGGGCGGTATCGCCGTCCTGCGCGGCAATCTCGCTCCCGACGGTGCCCTCGTCAAACCGGCCGCCGCCTCCCCGCACCTGCTGCGCCATCGCGGCCGCGCGGTCGTCTTCGACTCCATCGAGGACTTCCACGCCCGTGTCGACGACCCCGACCTGGACGTCGACGCCGACTCCGTCCTCGTCCTGCGCGGCTGCGGACCCAAGGGCTACCCGGGCATGCCCGAGGTGTCCAACATGCCGCTGCCGAAGAAGCTCCTCGAACAGGGCGTCCGTGACATGGTCCGCGTCTGCGACGGCCGGATGAGCGGCACGGCGTACGGCACGGTCGTCCTGCACGTGGCCCCCGAAGCGGCGGCGGGCGGCCCGCTGGGGCTGGTGCGCACGGGTGACGTCATCACCCTCGATGTCGAGGCCCGCCGTATCGACGTCGACGTACCGGACGACGAACTCGCCCACCGCAAGCCCGACCAGGCCACCGTCGACGGCTTCGCCGCACCCCGACGCGGCTGGGAGCGGCTCTACGTCGACCACGTCCTGCAGGCCGACACCGGGGCCGACCTCGACTTCCTCGTGGGCTCCAGCGGGTCCGACGTCAGCCGTGAGTCACATTGAGCGTGCGCGGAAGGTGCGGCGATAGCTGTCCGGCGGCACGCCGACCGTGCGGTTGAAGTGGCGGCGCAGGGTCGTGGCGGTGCCCATGCCGGTGGCTGTCGCGATGGCGTCGACGCTGTCGTCGGTGGCCTCCAGCAACTCCTGGGCGCGGCGGATGCGTTGGGTCAGCAGCCACTGGAGCGGGGTGGTGCCGGTCGTCTCCCGGAACCGGCGGCCCAGGTGGCGTGAACTCATCCGGGCCTGACGCGCCAGGTCCTCCACGGTCAGCGGCCGGTCGAGCCGCTCGACGACCCAGGGGAGCAGCGCGCCGAGCGGATGGTTGTCGCGGGTCGGCACCGGCGCGGCGACGAACTGTGCCTGGCCGCCCGCCCGGTGCGGTGGCACCACCAGACGGCGGGCGACGGCGTTGGCGACGGCCGAGCCGTGGTCCTGCCGGACGAGGTGCAGACACAGGTCCATCGCGGCGGCCTTGCCCGCGGAGGTGAGCACGCTGCCGTTGTCGACGTAGAGCACGTCCGGATCCACGTCGACGCGCGGATGCCGGGCGGCCAGCACGTCGGTGTGCGCCCAGTGCGTGGTCGCCTGCTTCCCGTCCAGCAGACCGGCGGCGGCCAGCACGAACGCCCCGGTGCACAGGGACGCCACCCGGGCGCCCGCCTCGTGGGCCGCGCGCACCGCGTCGACCAGCTCGGCGGGCGGGTCCACGTCGAGGTCCGCCCAGCCCGGCACGATCACGGTGTCGGCGTGCCGGAGCCCGTCGAGCCCCTGGTCGGGCTCGAGGCGGAACCGGCCCACCCGCACGGCGGCGGAACCGCAGACGGTGACGTCGTACCAGGGGACGGTCACACCGACCGGGGCGGCTTCGAACACCTCGTAGGCCATGGACAGTTCGAAGTGCAGCATTCCGTCGGTGACGGCGAGCGCCAGAGAGGCCATGTCCGAAAGTGTACGGGGCACGTCGTTCCGGACACTCACGCGAGAGCGTACGGACTCGGCAGGATGGTCTCAGTCGATCAGCGCACACCGTTGATCAGTCGCACACAGGGGAGATCTCATGGGATCGGGACAGACGGTCACGGTGTACGGCGCGTACGGGCACACCGGACGCTTCGTGGTCGCACACCTGCTGGAGCGCGGTTTCGTCCCCGTGCTCTCCGGCCGTGACGCCGACAAGCTGCGGCAGCTGGCCGCCTCCTTCCCCGGCCTCGACGTCAGGCCCGCCTCCGTCGACGACACCGCCGCCCTCGACCGTGCCCTGGCCGGCGCGGACGCCGTGATCAACAGCGCGGGCCCCTTCGCGACCACCGCGGCCCCCGTGATCGAGGCGGCCCTGCGCGCCGGCATCCCCTATGTGGACGTGGCTGCCGAGATCGAGGCCAACGTCGACACCTTCACCGGCTTCGCGGACCGGGCCCGGGCGGCGGGAGCCGTGATCGTCCCCGCGATGGCGTTCTACGGCGGTCTCGGCGACCTCCTGGCCACCGCCGCGATGGGCGACTGGACGACGGCCGACGAGGCGCACATCGCCTACGGGCTGAGCAGCTGGCACCCCACCGCCGGGACCCGGGCCGCGGGCGAGGTCTCCCACGGCCGGCGCGGCGGGCAGCGCGTGCGCTACACCAAGGGGCGGCTGGCCTACCACGACGACCAGCCGACGGTTCTGAAGTGGCACTTCCCCGAGCCGATGGGCATCCGGGACGTCATGGGGGAGTTCACGATGGCCGACGTCGTCACCATCCCCAGCCATCTGTCCATCCCCGAGGTCAGCACCCACATGGCGACCGAGGCGGCCAGGGAACTCGCCGCCTCCGACACACCGGCGCCGACCGTGGCCGACGACGGGCGCTCCGACCAGACCTTCCTCGTCGACGCCGTCGTCCGCTCCGGCGGCACCGAACGGCGCGCCGTCGCCCGCGGCCGGGACATCTACGCCGTCACCGCACCGCTCGCGGTCGAGGCGGTCCACCGCATCCTCACCGGCCGGACCAGGACGGTCGGGGTCGCCTCCGCCGGCGAGATCTTCGACGCCCCCGACTTCCTGCGCGCCCTGTCGCCGCACATCACCGTCGAGCTGCGCCCGTAGCGGCACGGCGACCGGAACTGGGGCCACGGGCAAGGAAGTTGATGTGCGAAGCTGTCACCACCGTGAGCGGCGAGCGGGCCGTGGCGGGCGTCGGGAGGAGCGCAGGGTGACAGCGGACGGCGTGCGTGCCGAGGAGATCGACACCAGCAGACCGCACCCTGCCCGGATCTACGACTATCTGCTGGGCGGCAAGGACCACTACGACGTCGACCGGCGAGCCGGCGACGCACTCGCCGCCGCCGCACCCGAGGTAAGGATCGGCCTGCGCGCCAACCGGGGGTTTCTGCGGCGCGCGGTCCGTCACGTCGTCGCCGAGGGCGGCGTCCGCCAGCTCCTCGACATCGGCACCGGCCTCCCCACCTCGCCGAACGTCCATGAGATCGCCCACGAGGTCGCACCGGAGGTCCGTGTCGCCTACATCGACAACGACCCCATCGTCAAGGCACACGGCGACGCCCTGCTCAGCGGCGACGGCACGACCAGCATCGTGCTCGGCGACCTCCGGGACCCGCGAGCCGTCGTGGACCACCCCGACATCCGCCGGGTCATCGACTTCGACGAGCCGGTCGCCCTGCTCCTCGTCGCGATCGTCCACTTCCTGACCGACGCGGACAAGCCCGAGGAGATCATCGCCACCCTGCGCGACGCGCTCCCTTCCGGCAGCTACCTCGTCCTGTCCCACGCCACCGGCGACTTCGCCGACCGCACCGCGGCCCAGGCCGTCTACAACAAGGCCTCCGCCAGCCTGAACCTCCGCTCCCACGCCGAGGTCGAGCGCTACTTCGACGGTTTCGACCTCGTCGAACCCGGCCTCGCCCAGGCCCCGTTCTGGCGCCCGGACGCTCCGCCGCCGCCCGGGTCCGAACTGATCGGCTTCTACGGCGGCGTGGCGCGCAAGCGCGACTGAGCGCCGCACCAGGTTCAGCATCAGCCGGCGAAAGGGGGAGCGCGGTGGTGGATCAGTGGGGCACGCTGCTGGGTGTGCTGGTGGGCGCCGTGGCGTCGTACGCGGTCACGGCCCTGACCGAACGGGCCCGGTGGCGCCGTGCGCAGGCCGAGCGCTGGCAGGAGAAGAAGTTCGACGTGTACGCGCGCTACAGCAACGCGCTCAAGGAACAGATCGGCATCACACAGCGCATCGGCGCGGCCCTCGGCTACGCGCATGTCGTCGATCCGCTGGAGCCCGCCGAAGGACTGCCCCTGCTGGCCGAGGCAGAAGCGCGCCGGGCCACGCTGTGGGAGTCCGTCCTGCTGGTGGGCGACGCGGAGACGGTGACCGCCGCGCGGTCGTGGCACGAGGCCGTCTGGACCCTGGAGCTGCATGTGCGGGAGCAGCGCCAGGACGCGCAGGGGTGGACCCGGGACTCCCAGCGGCTGAGCCGCAAACGCGACGCGTTCTACACCTGCGCCCGGCGCGAGCTGGGGGTGGCCGGTCCGCCACCGCCCTCCGGCAACTGGCCCCGCGCCTGGCAGCCCGCCGAGGGGACCGCCGACTGACCGCCGCCGCAGGGTCTTCGGCACGCGACCGGCACCGGCCCGGCGGCACCCCGCTCCTCCGCCGGACGGCACGAAACCGAGTCGCACCATGCCCGATCCGGCCTACCACTCGCCTCGGAAGGTGATCACCGTGCCCGTGCCGAGCCTGCTCGCCGTCTTCGCCCACCCCGACGACGAGTCCCTGTCGGCGGGCGGCGTACTCGCCCGCCACGCGGCCGCCGGCGCACGCACCGCCGTCGTCACGGCGACCTGGGCGGAAGACACCCCGCGCGCCGCGGAGTTGGCCGAGGCGCTGCGCATCCTCGGTGCGGGCACCCCGCGGATGCTCGGCCACGCCGACGCGCGTGCTCCTCAGTCGGCCCCGGGCCGCCCACGGTTCTGCGATGCGCCACTCGACGACCTGGTGAGTCAACTGGTCGCTCACATACGGGAGTTCCGACCCGACATCGTCATCACCCACGATGCCTACGGCGGCCTGACGGGCCATCCGGACCATGTCCACACCCACCGGGTCACGGCACTCGCTCTCGAGGCGGCCGGCCTAGAACGCCTCTACCCCGACGCCGGCGAGCCCTGGCAACCGGGAGCCATGTACACGGCCACGCATCCGCACTCCGCCATGCGGGCGTGGGGCGACCACTGGGCCCCGACGGGCAAGGCCATGTACACCGTTCCCGACGAGCGTGTCACCGCGACGGTCGATGTCCGCCCTTGGCTGGAGCAGAAGATCGCCGCCGTCCTCGCCCACCGCACCGAGGTGACCCGAGGAGCCGCCCCGGGCCTGATCGCCGCCCTCCCGGCAGCCGACCGGGAACTGCTGCTGTCGACGGAGTGGTACATCCGCCACGACCCCGTCTCCACGGGAGCGGCACAGACGGAACTGACGTGCTGAGATCCTCGGCGGTGGACTCCTCTGTCAGGCCCGCTCTCCGTGCCGCGACCGCTGAGCCGCCAGCAGCGCGGCCACGCCCACCACCCCCAGTACGCCGGCGGAGCGGAAGGCGCGTGAGGAACGCCAGGACAGCACCGACCACTGCGACTGCGCGGACAGGCACGATCCCGTGCTCAGCCACGATCCGAACGAGACCAGCGACAGCGCCGACCCGATCGACCCCACGGACAGCGCGCTCCCGATCGATCCGACCGACAGGGCCGAGCCGACCGACCCGATGGACAGCACCGACCCCACGGAACCGATCGACAGCACCGAGTCCTGCGACCACAGGGACAACAAGGAGTTCGAGCCGGTGCGCTGTGCCGACGATCCGGATGTTTTGGTCATGACGCCATCTTGCCCGCCGCTCCCGAGAGTTCGCAGCCGATGCGTCCCGAGGGCGCTCACCGAACGGCACGTATTCTCCGGGGCGTGACAACCACCTACGTGCTGGACGGCTCGCAGATCACCACGCTGGAGGACTTCTGGCGCGTTGTCGGGGAGAGCCTCGGCGACGACGGATACTTCGGCCGCAACCTCGACGCCTTCGCCGACTGCCTCCGAGGCGGCTACGGCACGCCGGAGGACGGCGACTACGTGATCGAGTGGCGTGACCACGAGGCGTCCCGCCGTCACCTCGGCCACCCCGAGACCGCCCGGCAGCTCGACATCCGGCTCGCGCGGTGCCACCCGACGAACCGGCCCTCCGTGAGCGCGGAACTGGCTGAGGCCCGCGCCGGACGCGGGCCCACCGTCTTCGACTGGCTGGTCGAGATCATCGAGGACGAGCATCCGGGCGGACTACGCCTGCGCTGACCGGCCCCGGTCGCTCAGGGCAGAACCTTCACCTGCACCCCCGATATCCGCCCCACCGCGTCGAAGCCCACCTCGACCGCGTTGCCGGCGCCCAGGTCCGCGACGATCCGGTCGCCCTCGGAACTCCGGGGCACACCATGGTGATCGAAGTAGCCGCCGACGACCTCCCGGGCCGAGTACCCGATCAGCCCCGCCCCGGTGAGCAGCGTCCGGGGCAGCGTGACCGGGTCCAGGCCGGCACGGGGGACCCGGGCGTCGTCGGGCAGGAAGTAGACCTGAGTGGCCGGTCCCGCCGGAACGCCGATGTACCCGGGCGCCTCGGCCACCCCCATCCCCGTGAAGGCGAGCATCTCGGCGGCCCGCCGAGGATCGGCGAACCCGGACAACGGCACGATCTCCTCGGTCAGTTCGGCGATCTGGTGCACCCGCCCGTACCGCCGGACCGCGCCGGTCAACGCCACCACCTCGGTGCCCCGCAGACCAGGATTGGCCCAGCCCCACATCCAGGACCGCTGCTCCATGTCGTACGTGCCCAGCACCGCCACCCGCAGCTCCAGCTCCCCCTGCCGGTACAGGCAGGAGGGCAGATCGGCGGTCCACGGCCCCTCGGGCAGGAACGCGCCCAGCGCGTCGAGCTGGGCCGCGCCCCACGCGGCATGCCGTTCGGCCTCGAGCAGGAACGCCTCGCTGAATTCGCTCACCATGCCCCGACCCTATGAAACCGCCGGATCACACCTCGAACGGGGTCGGCCCGGCGAAGGAGAGGCCCGGGTCCGCCCGCTCGCCGGGTTCGGCCGGACGAGGCGCGTCACCGCAACGGCCTCTTGCTCCCCGGTGCGCGAGCTCGCAGGCTCGAAACGCTCTGCTCCCAGCGTCGAGGAGGATCTGTGCCCGCTGAAGCCGACATCCTGGCGCCGCCCCAACGGGTGATCGAACGGGTCGAACGCTGGGACGCGTTCCTCGACGCGGCCGTACCGGCGAAGGACGACGGGACCAACCTGCTGATCGCGACCTGGAACCTGCGCGCCTTCTCCGACCTCACCAAGGCCTGGACCACCCCGGAGGGTGCCTCGCCGAAGCGGAACTTCACCGACATCCACCTGATCGCCTCAGTCGTCCGCCGGTTCGACGTCGTGGCGGTGCAGGAGGTGCGCGGCAACCTGCGTTCCCTGCGCTATCTGCTGCAGGTCCTCGGCGACGACTGGGCGTTCATCCTCACCGATGTGACACGGGGCAGCGCGGGCAACAGCGAGCGGCTGGCGTTCCTGTTCGACACCCGCAGGGTGAAGCCGTCAGGTCTGGCCTGTGAGCTGGTGGTGCCCATCGAGGAGGACGCGGGCGTCCCCGCGACCGATCTGGAGAAACAGTTCGCCCGTACGCCGTACGCGGTCAGCTTCCTCTCCCAGGGCCAGACGTTCACCCTGGTCACCCTGCACGTCCTGTACGGCGACAAGGCCGCCGACCGGGCACCGGAACTGCGGGCCATCGCGCGGTGGCTGGCCTCCTGGGCGGAGCAGGAGTTCGGCTGGGACCACAACCTCATCGCGCTGGGAGACTTCAACATCGACCGCGCCGGCGATCCCCTGTTCCAGGCCTTCACCTCCACCGGTCTGGTCCCCGCCCCCTCCTTGGACGGCCTGCCGCGCACGATCTTCGACGACCCGGGCGCCGAACACTTCTACGACCAGATCGCGTGGTTCACCAAGGGGCAGAAGCGCCGGCCGGTGCTGACGTTGGAAGCCCTGGCCGGGGGGCATCTCGACTTCGTGCCCGAGCTGCGCGGCGACCGGACGCTGGGCGAGCTGTCCTGGCACATCTCGGACCACGTCCCGCTGTGGGTGGAGTTCGGGATCCCGGCACCCTGACCTATTTGCGGAGCCAGAAGCCGGAGCGCTCCAGCCACAGGGACAGCAGGTCGCCGTCCCCGAACACCTCGACCGACGGGTCGGCCGGGGTGCGGCGGCCGTAGAGGAGCAGAACGAGGTCGGTGAGCGGGGCGCGTACCGCCACCGCGGCCTTCGCGTGGGTGTGGCTCCAGGTGATCGGCACGCCCGTGAGGTCCACCAGCCATTCGGCGTGGGGCGCGTCGGTGGCGTGCAGGTGCAGGGTGCGGCCGGGTCCGGTGAGCGGCGGGGCGTCGGGCCCGGCGGCCTCCAGCACCCGGGGCAGCGCGCCGAACCCCATCCACTCGTCCAGGGCGTCCCGCGCCAGCTCCTCCCGTACGGCGAAGGGGGCGCCCGTGACGAAGGCGGCGTCGGCGGCGTGCAAGGTCGTCTCATGGGCCATCCGCCGGGCCCAGAAACCCGCGACACCACTCGGCGCGACGGTCCACACCGGAGCCTCGGGACCGGCCTCGCGCAAGGCACCCGTCAGCTCCGCCGCCCCCTCGGCGATCCAGGCGTCCAGGTCGGCGGCGGACTCGGGCCCCGGTGAGAAGACGTCGTCCACGATGTCGTGGGCGACAGGACCGGTGGCCCGGTCACGGACGATCCGCGCTGCCCACCGATGCGTTCCCCCGACATGCCGGGCGAGCTGCGTGAGACTCCACCCGGGACAACTGGGGACCGGCGTCGCGGCCGGCCCCGCCTCGGCGGACCGCACCGCCGCGCGCAACTCGTCGGCCCGGGAGCCGATTTCGGTGCAGTAGACGTCGTGCTCCACATCACTCACCGAGCCACCGTAAGACGGACCGGGCTCCCGCTCAACGCGGATTCGCGACTGGTTCCGCACACCGACCATGCAGTTGAATTGCCGGATGGAAGCCACGGAGCCGATGGACATGTCCGCCCGCGAGATCCGCATTCCTCTCGACGAGGCCGTCGCAGTCCTCCAGGACCTCAACGAGTTCGTGGTCTCCCTCGACCGCCTCGGCTCCCGCGAGGCATCCGGAACCGCCGACGACTCCACAGTGGGCAGATTCGTCGCCGACTGGGATGTCGCCCGCCGCCTGGCCCACGCCCGACGCGTCATCAGCGTCGCCCTGGACGAGCAGCTGAGCGAGCAGGACAACGCCGCGATCGACGCCCTGTGCGACCAAGGACGCTTCTACGGCGCCTAGCGCCCTCTAGTGCCAGTCGCTGATCCGGACATCGGCGGGTGCCGGGCTGCCGTGGCCCGTCTCGGCGTACTCCTTGAGGCTCATCAGGAAGAGTGCCCACTTCGTACTGCAGTGGTGCATGAACTCGACCGGCTCGCGCCAGCCCTCGTGCTTGAACAGGACGATCGTGTAGTCGTCGGTCCGGCTGAGGGCCCAGTCGATCTCGGTGCCGATCCATTCCGCGGGGCCGTCCGTGACGCGCCACCGGACATGGCCGGCGGGGTCGAGTTCCAGGATCTCCATGTCGAAGCCGCCGACGTCGCCGAAGCGGAACGCCAGTCGGCCGCCGACCTCGCTCTTGCCCGTGGTGTCGGTCGTCCACCAGCCGGCGAGGCCCTCGGGTGTCGCGAGCGCCCGGTAGACGTCGTCCAGCGGCGCGACGGCGCCGATGCGGTGCAGGATGTCGACCATGGTCATGTTCCTTCCGTAGTGGTACGGCTTCGTTCGATCGTTTCGGCGATGTGCTTGATACGGCGGAGCCGGGCGTCCCAGGTGGCGCCGACCGCGGCCAGTTGAGCGACCGCGCGGGCGAGTTGGGCCTCGTCGACGCGGTAGCGCCGCTCCCGTCCGGCCGGCTCGGCGTGGACCAGCCCGACCCGGTCGAGGACGGCGAGGTGCTTCGACACGGCCTGCCGGGTGACGGGAAGGCTCGCGCTGAGCGAGGTGGCGGTCCCCGGTCCGGACGCGAGGAGCAGGTCGATCATGGTGCGCCGGGTCGGGTCGCCGATCGCGGACCACAGGTCGTCGTCGACCGGCGTGCTCATCGGGTCGACGCCAGCCGCGCGGCGTAGGCGCCCAGCCGGGAAATGTAGTGGTCCCAGCCGCTCACGTGATCGCGGTACGTCTCCTCGAGTACGGCGATCTCCCAGCCCATCTCGCGGAACCCGGTCTCGGTCATCCGCACCAGCGTCCCCGTCTGCGTCGGCACGAGATCGAAGGTGACCAGCAGGGAGTCCCCGCCGCGTTCGGCACCGGTGTGGCACCACCGGAACGAGAACCGTCTGGGCGGGTCGACCTCGACCACCGTGAACGCGACGGTCTTGGTCTCGCCCGTCGCCTTGTCACGCCAGATGAGCTCTCCGGGCGCCCCTTCGGCGGGCTCGAACCGGGCGTCGTCCGGCCACCACTCCCGCATGTGTTCCGGTCGGCTGACGACCTCGAAGACCACGTCGGGCGACGCGTCGACGTGAAGGTCGCGCTCGATGCTTCCGTACTCCATACCCGGCTCCCTTTTGCAACCATCGGTTGCGTATCAGAGTACGACCGAAGGAGTCCTAGCGCAACCATCGGTTGCGATTTTGGGAGGGGGTGGTCAGTTCCGGTTCAGGGTCCGGGTGATGCCGGCGAGTACCGCCGTCGTGAGGATCCAGCCCGCCGCGATCAAGGCGTACGACAGCCAGGCGGCCGTTCCGCCCTCCCAGTACCAGGACGTGCGCTGGCCGAGACCCCCGATGGGGATCAGCAGGTCGAGCGTGTAGACCAAGGGGGTGAACGGGGGTACCTGGCCGGGCTCGGTCGCGGTGGGTGTGTGGGTGGCGAAGACCGTCGTGCCGAGCACGATCAGCGCCGCGAGCCATCCGCCCGCGCGCCACGGGCGGTAGCCGTAGCCGACGGTGGCCTCCAGGAGGTGGCCCCAGAGCCGGGCGGGCAGCGACAGGGTTCTTCTGCGATGGCGCTGCTTGGCCAGCAGTACGCGCCGGGCGTCGTCGTCATGGCCGATCTGCCGGTACCAGGACGCCAGTTGCTCGTACGGCTGGGCCGCGTACCCCGGATGCCGTCGCACCCACGCCACACGGCGCTCCACGGACGACGCCTGGAACTCGCCGCTCTCGTGCAGGGAGCCATAGGTGAAGCCCTGCAGCCGTACGCGCTCCGGCCAGACACCCTCCCGGTCGTGAAGAGCGACGGCCCGGGCGTCCTCGAGATCCACCATGCCGGACGGCGCCCGGGCCGGGGTGAAGACGACGGTTCCCGCCTGCATACGGGCACAGTCGAGGGCCGTGCCGTCGGCCCGCAGCACGGCGGCGTCGAAGGTCACCTGGTCGGTGATCTGCGTGCCTCGCAGACTGACCGTCCCCTCGGCCGTGAACCCCTCGGACAGAGCCATGCTGCTCACCACCGCGTGGTCGGCGAGGAGCGCCACACCCCCGGGATTGTGCAGCCGCGTCCGCTCCATGTGCAGGCCGCCGAGCAGCTGGGCGCCCACGAGTCGCACGCCGCCGTGCACGGTGGCGGTACGGCAGAACAGCCCGCCTTCCATGACGAGCCCGCCGGCGTACAGGGCCCAGCCGTCCGGATCCGAGAGGACCGCGTGGCTGAGTACCAGCTCACCGGTCACGCGCGCGTTCAGCAGCTTCACGGCGCCGCCGACCACCGTGTGCCGCAGAGCGACCCTGCCCTCCACCCTGGCCATGCTGAGGTCGAGCCCCGGCAGTCTGCTGCCCTTGATCTGGATCGTCCGGGTGGTCGCGCCGTACAGTCCGGCGCCCTGTTCGAACCAGCACCCCTCGAACCGCATGGCGTGCCCGATCTCGGCCCCGCCGAGCTCCAGCGCCCCGCTGATCCGCGCGCCCGCGAGCCGCAGTGCGGGCACCCCTCCCGGCCGGGCCGGGTTCGCGCCGAGGAGCAGGGCGGCCACGACACCGGCCCGCACGGTCCGCTCGTCGCCCCAGTCGCCCCCGTTGTCGGGGTCGTCCTCCGCCTCACCCGTACGGAAGTCCACCAAACGGCCCGTGGGATACGCGTCCCACAACTGCCGCTCCGCCGACGTGAGTTCCTCGTACGCATACACGCCGGAAGAGTAACGGGCAGGAGCCGCCGATGATCGAGACTGGCTCCGAACCGTACATACACCGGAAGGAAGAACACATCGTGCCGCATGTCCTGAACCTCTGGCGTCAACAGCTGGGCGAGGTACCCGAGTCGGTGTGGGACCGGACCGAGCTCCAGGTGCTGATCCTCGCGGACAACGGGCTCATGGAGCTCTCGGCCGCGATCGGGCGGCTGCACCGACTGACCACACTGGACCTCGGCCACAACCTCCTGTCGGCCGTGCCCGGGACGCTCGGAGACCTGACCGCCCTCGACGGCTGCCTCTATCTGCACGACAACGAGCTGACCGAACTCCCGCGGTCCCTGGGCAACCTGACCCGACTGCGCTACCTCAACGTCGGGGAGAACAAGCTGACCGCGCTGCCGGAGACCATCGGCCGGATGGCGGGGCTGATCGAACTGCGGGCCCAGCACAACCAGTTGACCGCCCTGCCCGACAGCCTCGGCGACCTGCGCGGCCTGCGCGAACTCTGGCTCCGGGGCAACGCGCTCGAAAGCCTGCCGCCGACCGTGGCCGACCTCCACGAACTGCGCCACCTGGACCTGCGCGAGAACGCCTTCGCCGAACTCCCGGAGCCCCTCACCGCACTGCCCCGCCTCCGCCACCTCGACCTGCGCGCCAACCGACTGGTCCAACTGCCGCACCGGGTGCTGGAGATGCCCGCCCTGGAGAAGCTGGACCTGCGCTGGAACGCGTGCGAACCTCCCGCGTCGCTCCTCGCCGAGCTGGAACGACGAGGGTGTGTCGTTCTCCTGTAGACGCGGAAAGCGGCCGGACACGCACCGGCCGCGAGGACCGCCCCTCAGACGACGGGCTCACCGATACCCAGCAGGTTCCCCTCGCTGTCCCGGAACCAGGCGGCGCGCTCACCCCGGGCACCCTTGCCGGGATAGTTGCCCTCGATGTCCGCGATGGAGTCCTTCGTGCGCAGACCGGGCACATCGACCTCCTCGAACACCACGCCGCGCCGCTTGAGCTCCGTCACGACGGCCTCGATGTCGTCGACCTCCCAGCCCATCTGTGTGAAGGTGCCGGCCGAGGATCCCGTGGAGGCGAAGAGGGCGAAGTCCGTGCCCGAGCACCGGTACAGCAGCCCGCCGGGCCGTTCGTCGACGGGCTCCAGCCCGAGCTTCTCGGCATAGAAGCGCCGGGCCCGCTCCAAATCCCGGGCGGGCAGCCGGGTCGCCACGCGTCCCCGGGCGAGCACGTTCCTGTCGTCCGCGTGCATGGGTCCACTGTGCCGTCGGCCGCCGCGGAGCGCAGGGAAGCAGGTGCGACCGCTCAGGTCAGGTTGAGTCCGCCGTCCAGGACGATGACCTCGCCGGTGAGGTAGGTGCTGGCGATGACCGAGGCCACGAGGTCGGCCACGTCGGAGGGCTGGGCGGGGCGGCCCATGGGGGCGCGGTCGCGCCACAGCTCGTGGGCCTGCGTCCAGTCCTTGGTCATGGGGGTGTCGACCAGGCCCGGGGCGATGGCGTTCACGCGTACATCGGGCGCGAGGGCGGCCGCGAGGAGCCGGGTGACGTGGTTGAGCGCGGCCTTGCTCGCCGCGTACGGCACCGACGAACCCTTGGGGCGCACCCCGGCGTGGCTGGTGATGTTGACGACCGAGCCGCCGGTGGGGGACCGGCGCAGCGCGGGAAGGGCGGCCGTGCAGAGCACCCACGGGGCGATCAGGTTGACCTCCAGCAGTTGCCGCCAGTCCGCCGGTGTCGCCGCCGCGAGGTCGTGGTGGGGGATGGGCCAGCTGATGCCGGCGTTGTTGACCAGGACGTCCAGCCGGCCGTAGTGGCCCAGCGTCTCCTCCACCAGGGCGCGCGCCTCGTCCTCGACCGCCAGGTCGGCCCGCACGTACGCGCCGTCGAGCTCCGCCGCCAGCGCCCGGCCCGCTTCCACGCTGCGCCGCGAGTGCACGACGACCCGCGTCCCGTCCGCCGCCAGTCTGCGCGCGACGGCCTCCCCGATGCCCGAGGTGGAGCCGGTGACCAGGGCGACGGGGCGATCCGCTTGTTCGATGCTGCTCATGCTTGTGGATCTTGCCATGCCTCCCGGCGTGCCTCGGTGAGAGCCCGCTGCCTGAGATTGCCGCCGAACAACTGCATCGTGGTGGCGGCCAGGATGTCTTCCCTGCCGATGGTCCGACTGTCCCCCTTGCGGGTGGACAGGGCCCGGAGGGGGTCCTTGTAGAACGGGGGAGGGGCCGGTTCGCCCGATATCTCCAGGGTGACCGTGCCGAAACGTTGGACCCCGCCCTCGCGGACGACCCTGACCGCGTCCAGGGCGAGGTCCGTCAGGAACACGCTCGCGATTCCGTCCAGGTCGCGGACCATCGCCGGGACGGCCGTCGCCCGCCGGCTCCGCAGCAGCTTCCTGACCCCGGCCTCGAACCTGTGGGCGCCGACCACAGCACTCGGTTTGCGCCACCCGCTGCGCTTGCGAGAGGGCACCACGACACCCTCGGCGTCGTACAGGACACCGGTCAGGCCTCGAAACGTCGGGCTGTGGTCGTACCACTTGGCCCCCACCTCCAGCTCGACGTTCCGGTCGATCGCCGAGAGAAGGTCCCCGGGGACCAGCTTCTTCCGGGCCTCCTCCGCCGCGGCTCTCCTCGCGCCGTCGATGATCTCCGCCAGCACCGTCCGCGTCACCGCCGCGGCGGCCCACGCGGCCGCACGCGAGACGTGCATCGGCGTCACGTCCCTGAACACCGCTTTGACGAGAGAAGCCTTGAACGGCGAGACATCCACCACCGAAGCGGTCTCGGGACCGCTGCGCTCAGACCGTGCGGGCTGTGTGGTCATCGGAAGGAACGCTCCCTGCTGTCGGAGTTGTCGGAGGCCCACACTTCACCACGCGGACCCGCTCCCTTCCCGCATCCTCCAAGAGGCCCACGCGCAGCCTCGTAGCGCGTAGCCGGTCCGGGAATCAGGGGGGCCGCTCGTCGCGTTGCCCCCACGAGCGCTCACCCGTCCCAGCTTCGTCCAGGAGACCTCCCCATGGCAGAGCCGGAGATCGACGCCATCGTGTTCGACGTGCTCGGCACCCTCGTCGAAGAACCCGCCGGACTGCGCGCCGGTATCGGTGAGTTCGCCCCGAAGCTCGACGACCCCGGGGTCGAGGAGCTCCTGTCGCTGTGGCAGCGGCACATCGAGACCGAGCAGCGCCGCATCCTCGAGGGTGTTCGGGCTTATGTCCCCACCGACGTACTGGACCTGGAAGCCGCTCGCGTGGTCGCCGACGCCGCCGGAGTCGACGACCCAGAGGCGGTGGCGGCGCTGTCCCTGTCGGGTCGCCGGCTCCCGCCCTGGCCCGACACCGTCGCGGGGCTCGCCCGGCTCGCCGAACGGTTCCCGCTGATCGGACTCTCCAACGCGAGCCGGACGGCGCTCCTGGGCATCAACGCCCATGCCGGACTGCGCTGGCACCAGGCACTGTCCGCCGAGGACGCCCGGACCTACAAGCCGGACCCGGCCGTCTACCGACTGGCTGTCACCGTCTCCGGGCTACCGCCGGAGCGGCTGCTGATGGTCGCCGCCCATGCCTGGGACCTGCGCGGAGCGCAGAGCCTCGGCCTGCGCACCGCCTATGTGGCCCGCCCGGTCGGCGACCCGCCCACCGCCTCGGACCGATTCGACGTGCACGCCACCGACTTGAGCGACCTCGCCGACCGGCTCGGCCAGAAATAAGGGAATGCCTGGGGGGTTCGACACCCCAGGCATTCCCGGTCGTGGGTTACAGCCCGTCACGCACCATGGCGGCGACGATCTGCACATGGCGGTCGGCCGCCGTACCCGACATCTCGTTCTCGTAGTTCAGGCCGTAGGGCCAGAAGTGGCCACCACCCGTCGACAGTTTGGCGCTTGAACCGTCGAACTGCCGGACCAGCGCCGTGGCTTGCGCGCCGGTCCAGGTGCCGCTGCCGCCGCCGTGAGCGGACCAGCCAGAGCTCGTTCCGACCCCGATGGTGTGGGCGATCTCGTGCAGGGCCGTCCTCTCGGTCATGTAGCTGCGGTTGCCGAAGCGGATGGTGCCGTTGATGTTGCCGTCGGCGGTCGGCACGCCCGGGTCGTAGCGCACGGTGATGCTCTTCCCCAGGTCGCTGAGGTTGTTGTAGCGCGCCACGGCCGCGTTCATGGCCGCCGTGATGAGGTTGTACGCCGTCTGCTGGTCCGCCGTGGGATTGCTCGCGCGTTCCAGGGTCCAGGTGATGGTGGCCGCCGCCACCTGCTCCTGCGGGACGGGCGCCGCCGTCGGCGCGGCCTGCGCGACGCCGGGCCCCGCGAGCAGGGCCGCGGCGAGCGCGGTGACGGCCAGTGCGGTGCGCCAGGGTATGGCCGTTCGAGGACTGTGCTCCTTGTTCTGACGGGGGCTCATACGGGGTCCTCCTGTGGGGGGTTGGCCGTCGAGTGCGGGGGGACGGCGTGACCGGTACGCCCGGCCGGGGTGTTCACTCCCGGCGGTCGCCGATGGTGATCAATCCGGTGATCTTCGAGCCGGTGACGTTGTCGTAGACGACGTCACCACCGGACTTCTTCCAGATCCTGACGTGGAGGCTGTCCGGGGTATCGGTGGCGGTGACGCGGAAGGCGTAGCCGTCGGTGCCGTTGACCGTGCCGGTGCCCTGGTAGACGGCCTGGGAGCCGGTGACCACGAGCCAGTCGGAGCCGGTGGAACGGAACTTCAGCTTGGCCGGGCCGAAGTCGAGGGACATCTGCCCGAGGGGGACGGAGGTCGGATTCGTGTAGAAGGCGGTGAAGAAGAAGGCGGCCTTGCCGGTCAGTGTCGGCTTGGCGGGGTAGGCCCCGGCCGGCGAGGTGAAGAGGCCGGTGCCGAACGCGGGTCCGGCGGCGCGGTCGTAGACGATCAGCTCGGGGAGCGTCCTGTGGTCCGAGGCGCCGTCGTCGTCGGTGACGGTGATCACCGGCTTGCGGATACCGGCCTTGCGGTAGGTGTGTTCCGCCCGGCAGCCGGACGCGGTGACCGTGCCGGCCGTCGGCGTGGTGCCGTCCTTCCAGTCGACCGTGCAGGTGTGGGTGTCACGGGCGCCCGGGTCGGTGAACCCGGCCGTGACGACCGCCTGCTTGCCCACCGACACCGGGGACTTCGGCCCGGTGGCGGAGGTGAGGGCCGGTGCCGCGTTGGCGACCTCGACGGTCGCCGTGTCGCTGCTGCGGCCGCCGGTCAGCGTCACCTTGAACGTGCCGTTGTCGGTGCAGGTGAGCGTCGTACGGGCGGCACCGGCGTCGGCGAAGGTGCAGGGCGCCCCCGCCTCGGCGGTCCACTTGGCGGTGCCCGCGCCGGACACCGTGCCGTTGAGCTGGATCTTGTCGCCTTCCTTGCCGGAGGCGTCCGCGCCGGCCCGGGCGATGGTGACCGGGTCGATGCTCTCCAGGGTGGGGACGACCTTCTTGATCAGGCCGTCGGCGTCGAACTCCATCTTGTCGATGGAGGTTTCACGGTGCATGCCGTCACCGCCGGGGATGGCGAAGCGGTGGTAGACGATGTACCAGTCGTCGGTGTTGGGGACGTGGACCACCGAGTGGTGGCCGGGGCCCTTGATGCCGAGCGAGAGGTCCTTCTCCAGGATCACGCCCTGCTTGGTCCAGGGGCCGGTGGGCGAGGGGCCGGTGGCGTAGGCGACCTGGTAGTTCTCGTCACGTGTGTCGTTCTCCGACCACATGAAGTAGTAGGTGCCCTTGCGCTTGATGACGAAGGAGCCCTCGTTGTAGTTGCTCGGCGTGATGTTGGTGACCTTCGAGGCGTCGAAGGAGACCATGTCGTCGTTGAGCGGGACGACATAGGCGCGGCCGTTGCCCCAGTACAGGTACGACGTGCCGTCGTCGTCGGTGAAGACGGCCGGGTCGATCATCTGGCCCGTGTAGGCACCGGCCTTCAGCAGCGGCTTGCCGAGCGCGTCCTTGAACGGGCCGGTGGGCGAGTCGGAGACCGCGACACCGATGTTCGCGTCGGCGCAGAAGTAGAAGTAGTACTTGCCGTTCCGCTCCTCCATGGCCGGCGCCCAGGCCCTGCTGTCCGCCCAGGAGACGTCCGGACCCAGGTCCAGGATGACGCCGTGGTCGGTCCAGTGGACCAGGTCCTTGGAGGAGTACGCCTTGAACTGCGTACCGCTCCAGCCGTCGAAGCCGTCGGTGGTCGGGTAGATGTAGAAGGTGTCGCCGAAGCGGACCACGTTCGGGTCGGCGTTGAGACCGGGCAGGACCGGGCTCTTCATGATCGCCGCCGAGACCGTCCAGGTGCGCTTCTTGCCGTCCGAGCCGGTCACCTCGTACGTCACCGGCTTCGTGAAGTCGCGCAGGGTTCCGGAGGCGGGGCTGATGGTCGCGCCGTGGGCGAGGGTGAACTGCGGTGCCAGAGCGGTGACATCACTGCCCGGGGTGAGCGGCAGGACGATCTTGCTGTCCTTGTCGGTGATGATCGCGTCGGTCTTGAGTGCCGGGTGGGTCGCCGCGGCGATCCCGGTGGTGTTGCCGCTGAGCTCCAGGATCTCGGCGGGCGTCAGGGCCCGGTTGTAGATCCGGAAGTCGTCGACCTCGCCGCCGAAGTACGGGTCGGGGGAGTAGAGGGACTTGCCGATGTAGCCGGAGTAGTCCTTCGCCGAGTCGTACAGCTCGGACGGCTTGACGGTGACCCCGTTGACCCGGGCCGCCTCGGCGCCGTCCACGTAGAGGATCGCCGTCCCGGTCGCGCCGTCCAGGGTGACCGTGAGGTGCTGCCACTCGCCGGCCGTGAGCCGGGAGCCGCCGATCATCTGCTTCTCGCCGGACCAGGTGGCCTTGGTGATCGCGGAGAACAGTTTGCCGCCGCCGTTGGACGGGGTCGCGAACAGGTACTTGTTGCTGTCCGGGCCGAGTCCGAACAGCCACTGGAAGTTGTCGCCGCCCTTCCACTTGACGTACGTGGAGACGGTGACGCTGGTCGTGTCCTTCAGCACGCCGCCCGGGATCTTGACGTACGGCGAGCTGGAGCCGCTGTCGCCGCCGGACATCTTGAACGAGCCGCCCTCGACGCCGGTCCCGAAGTCCGGCGTACGGACGTAGGTGCCGTGGTATCCGTGGCCGCTGGAGTCGCGGGCGATGCTGCCGCCGCTCTCGTCGAAGTCGTAGTGCAGGAGCAGGTCGGCCGGGACGTCCGTGCTCTCGGCGGAGACCGTGACCTCGGCGCTGACGCCGATCGCGGAGTCGCCCGCCAGGTCACCCTTCACCGTGAAGGTGCCGGCCTGCGCGTACTGCGACGGGGCCACGTCCTCCCAGGTGACGGCGACGGGACGCTTCACGCCGCCCGCGGACTCGGCGATGACGGTGGCGGGCAGGACCGGGGCGTCGCCGATGCGTGTCCCGACCTTGACGTCCTCGACGCCCGTGATGATCTGGTCCGGCTGGTACGTCTTGAGGAGCCGGTCGTACTCGGCCTGGGTGACCGGCAGCACCGTGCCGTGCCGGGGCTTGGAGGGCAGGTCGTAGCCGGTGGACGGGGTCCAGACACCGGAGGCCAGGTCGGTCGTCTCGAAGGGGATGTAGCCGCGTCCGCCGAACTCGTCGAGGAACGCGTACCACTTGTCCTCGGTGTTCGACTTGAACACCAACGGACCCTCGGCCGCGCTCATCTCGCCCTTGCCGATGCCCTCGGCGACGGCCGTCCAGGAGAGGTTGCGGAGCGTGTCGCTCTTCTCCTCGAAGATGAACTTGCTGTTGGGCGTGGAGGAGGTGTTGTTCCGCTCGTCCTTGGAGAGGCGGAAGTACGTGCCGTCGTGCTGGATGACCGTGGAGTCGATGACCGAGTAGCCGCGGTCGACCCAGACCTTGGGCTCGCTGAAGGTGTAGAAGTCACGGGTCGTCGCGTACATCATGCGGTTGTACGTGTCGCCGGAGTGGGCCTCGTTGTCGTACAGCTTGGAGGCCCAGAAGACGACGTACTCGCCGAGCTTCTCGTCGTAGTACGCCTCGGGGGCCCAGGTGTTGCCGGCCGCGTCGGGGGAGACCTTCACCAGGCGCTGGTTGGTCCAGTTCACCAGGTCGGTGGACTCCCAGACCATGATGGACTTGCTGCCGGTGCGCTGGGAGGCGTCCCAGTCGCCGTTGCCGTAGATCCGCAGGTCGGTGGCGATCTGGTAGAACTTGTCGCCCTCGGGAGAGCGGATGATGAACGGGTCGCGCAGGCCCTTCTCGCCGAGCGTGGAGGTCAGGACCGGCTTGCCGTCGTTCAACTCCCGCCACTTCAGCGGGTCGTTGCCCTTGCTGAGCGCGGCGTAGAGCTGCTCGCCGTCCGAGGTGCCCTCGCCGGTGAAGTAGCTGAACATGTAGCCCTTGAGGGCTTCCTTCTCGGGCAGTTCCGGCACCTTCGCGGTGAAGGCGCGGGTCGCCTTCGCGTCGCCCTTGGTGACGGTGGCGGTCAGCTCGACGGTCGTGGTGCCGTCGCCGTGCGCGGGCCGGTGGACCACGCCCTCGGCGGAGACGACGTCCGTGTTCGCGGAGGACCAGGAGACCTTGGTGCCGAGGTCGCCCTCGGCCGGGAGGGTGAGGTTGCCGCGGACGTCGTCGAGGTTGTGCACGGTCAGTGCCTCGGCGGCCTGCTGGACGGCGGTCGTGTCGTCGACGGCGGGCAGGACCGTGACCTCGAAGGTCCTGGTGGCGCTGAAGGTGCCCTTCTTCAGGGTCGCGGTCAGTGTGGCGTGGCCGTCCGGCTGACCGGAGGCGGGGCGGGTCACCGCGCCGGAGTCGGAGACGACGTCGGTGTTGTCGCTCTCCCAGGTGATGGAGGAGCCGCCGGCGGTGCCGGTTTTGGGCAGGGTCAGATCGGCGGTCACCGCGCTGGTGTCGCCCAGGGTGAGGGCCGCCTTGTCGGCGGCGACGCCCTGTTCGGCGATGGGGAGGGAGAGTTGCTCGACCTCGGAGCCGGCGAGTGCGCGGTCGTAGACCCGGAAGTCACGGATCTTGCCCTGGAAGAGCTTGTCGCTGGTGTAGACCGACTTGCCTATGTAGTTGGCGGTAGTGGTGCCCGAGCCGATGGAGCCCGGGGTGGTGGTGACCGAGGTGTTGCGGCCGACCTCCACGCCGTCCTCGTACAGCACGGCCGTGGTGCCGGTCTGGGTGTAGGTGAGCTGCTTCCACACCGAGCGGGTCAGGTTGTGCGAGTCGGTGGGGCGGGTGTTCTGCTCCGTCGACCAGTTGCCGGACGCGATGGCGGTGCGCAGCGAGTTGCCGGTGGCGAAGAGGTAGCCGTTGCCTGAGCCGCTGGTGGTGTTGCCGAAGCCGTAGATGAAGTACGGGGTGCTCTGTGACTCGTCCATCAGCACGTCCATGGAGACGCTGATCGAGTCCATGCCCTTCATGACGTCGTTCGGTACCTTGATGTAGGTGTCCGAGCCGTTGAAGGCGAGGCCCTGGCCGGTGCCCGTCCAGCCTGCGGTGCCGTTGACCGTGCCGTCCCGGCCGTTGCCGGAGGCGTCGGTGACGGTGGTGCCGGAGGAGGCGTCGAGCTTGTACCAGAGCGCCAGTCCGTCGGTGACGTCCGCGGTGTCGGCCGCCTGCGCGGGGAGGAGGGGCGCGGTGAGGCCGAGGAACAGCGATGCGACGGTCAGGCCGGCGAATCGGCCCGTCCGGCGTCTCGCGCGGGTGCGCGGACGTGCGAAGTACGTCATGTGGGGTTTCCCTGCTGAGGCATGGCTGACGGGGGAGGGAAAAGGCGTGGCGGAGCAGGCCGTCGACGGGGGTGGCCTCGGCGGTGGACACCCTGGCGTTTCGGCTGTGTGACGTCGTGTTGCGAGAGTGTCAAACGGGGTGTGGTGCAGCGTCAAGAGGTTTCGAACAATGTCCGGCAGGTCGAACAGCGTGGTGACGGGTCCATCGCCCGGGGTGCGGCGCCCCGTTGGGCGGACGGCGTCGCACCCCGGGGGCTCGTCGGCTGCCTACCGGGGAACGTCCTCGTGCTCGTCATGTCCCGTCAGGCGGCGCCGCTCCTCGCGGTAGAGGTAGCGGCTCATCGCGTCCGTGCCCGACTGGTCCCGAGCCGCGTGGGCCCCCTGACCGCCCTGGGAGAACGAGTCCACGATGCTCCCGTCGGGACCCGCGAAGTGCGGTGCGTTCTCCAGGGGATAGGGGGAGCCCGCGGCCGGGTCGACGGGAACCTCGTGCGCCGCCGCGTACGTGATCGTGTGCGGCAGCATGATCAGCGACGTCGTGCCCGACTGCTGTCGCGACGGCCGCAACTGGACACGGATGCCGTGCCGGTCGGCGAGCCGGCCGACCACGAACAGACCCATCTGCCGGGAGATGTTGGCGTCGACGGTCGGCGGATGGGCGAGCTTGTGGTTGATGGCGGCGAAGTCCTCGGCGGTCAGACCGATGCCGCTGTCATGGATCTCCACCATGACCCGCCCGTCGGGAAGCCGGCCCGCGGTGACGTACACCTTCATCTGCGGTGTGGAGAACGCGGTGGCGTTCTCCAGGAGTTCGGCCAGCAGATGCACGAGGTCGCTCACGGCACGTCCGTGGATCTCGGCCTCCGGGACGCCCGAGAGCTCGATCCGCTCGTACTGCTCCACCTCCGAGGCGGCCGCCCGCAGCACGTCGATCAGCGCGAGCTGCGGCATGCCGTGATGGTTGGACTCCTCGCCGGCGAGGACCAGGAGGTTCTCGCCGTTGCGGCGCATACGGGTGGCCAGATGGTCCAGGCGGAAGAGGTTGTCCAGCTGGTCCGGGTCGGCCTCGTTGTTCTCCAGGTCGGTGATCAGGGCCAGTTGGCCCTCGACGAGCGACTGGCTGCGGCGCGACAGGTTGGTGAAGATCGCGTTGATGTTGCCCCGCAGCGCCGCCTGCTCGGCGGCCAGCCGCACCGCCTCACGGTGCACCTGGTCGAAGGCCCGGGCGACCTCGCCGATCTCGTCGGTCGAGGTGATCGGGATCGGCGCCACCCGGGTGTCGACCCGGCCGGGAGTGGCACGGTTGAGCTGGGAGAGCAGGGCCGGCAGCCGCTGCTCGGCGATCTGGAACGCCGAGCCGCGCAGGACACTCATCCGGCGGCTCATCGAGCGGGCCACCCCGGCGGCGATCAGGAACGCGGCGAGCACGGCGCCGAGGACCACGGCCGACAGCACGATGGCGTCCCGGCGCGCACTGTCGGCGATGTCCTTCGCGTTGGCGAGCGCGGTGTCGCTGAGATAGACCTCGACCTGGCGGTACGCGTCGAAGGAGAGCGTGGAGGCGGCGAAGAAGGAGTCGGCGGTGATGCCCTGCTCCGCGAGATCCCCGGCCGACTTCCCCGACGCGATCTCACTGATCATCGTCGTCATGGCCGGCGGGACGACGTAGTCCTCGCCGGCCGCGTCGGCACGCGCCGCGGCCTGGGTGACCTGCTGCTCGCCCTTGGTCTTCGCGGCCGCCAGCGCCTTCTGCAGCCGGGCCGTGTCCTGGCTCGTGGCGGCGCCGTCGAACTCCACCAGCGCGACCCGCTGGAGATAGGCGTAGGAGCGGAACGAGGCCAGCTGGGTGGCGAGTTCACCCTTCTTGAGCTTGCTGCGGTCCTCGGCCAGGATGTGCGTGCCGATGGCCCGGGTCAGGGACTCGGCCGCCTGTGTGAGCGAGATGGCGTACAGGGCCCGGCCGAAGCTGGCCTGGTTGCTGCTGCCGAAGCCGAGCTCGTTGGAGAGCTCCATCAGCGGGTGCTGGATCAGGTGGTACTTCTCCTCGGTCTGCACCCCGGGCAGCGCGGACGTGAACGCCGCGTCCCGGATGCCGGCGAGTTGCTTGCCGCCGCTCTGGACGACCTCGACCCTTCTCAGCAGACGCTCGGTTCGGGGCATCCGCTCCACCGCCTTGTCGAACGCGGCCCTGTCCTGATCGGTGACCTTGCGCACCTTGGCGACGACACTCGAGTCGGTGTCGCCCCGCAGCAGCGGCACGACCGACAGATCACGCTCGTTGATCGCGTCACTGGCGTACTTGTTCGCCGCCTGCACCAACTCCGCGACCCGGACCGCGTCGTCGGCGCTCTGCCAGGTGTCCACGGCGCGCGTCACCCTGAATCCGCCGAGCACGAGCGTGACCACGACCGGGATCAGCAGGATGGCCCGCAGCCGCCGCGCCACCCGCCAGTTGTGGGTGAAGGAGATGCCCTTTTTGCGCCCGGTCGCTTTCGGCTGCTCAGGCTGCTCACGCTGCTCAGGCCGTTGAGGCGGTGGAGCCGGCTGAGCCGCGGGAGCTCCCGCAGCTGCCTTGCGGGGCGCTGCTCGCCTTGCTTTGCTCACGCGACTACCGACCTCTCGACGACGGGTGGCCCGCGACCGTGCCCGGCTGGACGTGACGGGCGGTTTCCCGGCTGTATGTGTGCGGGGCCCGATCACTGCTCCTTTGAACCGTTACGGATATGAAGCGCTCCGTGTTCAGACCATGACAGCGCCGATCTTCTTCGCGTCTGGGACGAACGCTTCCCGTGCGCTGCATCAGCGCCGGATCTCCCCACCCTCGGGCGCCTTGACCCAGCTGATGCAGGGGAACCGGCGCCGGGCGATCGTCACCGGTTTCGTCGAGTACGGACCCCTCACCGCGGGCACCTCGCCGTCGCCGCTCGCCGAGGAGGGCGATGTGGCCGTCGTCAGCGCCTACTTCTCGCTGGACACCGGCAGGGTGGACGTCCCGAGGCTGAAGGACGTGAAGGCGACGAACGACCGGCAGCGCGCCGATTATGTTGAGGGCATGACGAACCTTCACCACCCGCGCCTGTCCGGGCTGGGCCGGAACCCGGCAGCCTCCGAGGGCGTCCTGGTGCGGCTCGCGGCTCACAAGGCCGGCCGGCACGGGATGTCGAGGCGGCGGGGGCCGGTGACGGATGCGGTGGTCGAGGCGCTGTTGGAGCACGACGACGGCGACGTCATGACCACCCTCCGCGCGGAGCAGATCTCCCCGGCCATGCGTCGCAGGATCGCCACGCATCCGAATCCCGCTATCCGCGACGCCCGCGCGGACTTCGTCCACCATCTCGTGGAGTTCGGGACGACGGTCGTTCTCAGAGACCTGGAGGAGGTCTACGGTCAACCCCTGGCCTCACTGGCCGCGGCGCCCGATCCCAAGCTGCGCGCCGCGGTAGCAGGCTCCTGGTACGACCGGCCGGCCCCGGTACAGGCGGCATTCCTCGCGGACCCGGATCCACGGGTGCGGGCGGCGGCCACGTACCACAAGCAACCGGGCGTGCCGCCCGAGTGGCGGGACCGCTGCCTCGCCGACCCAGCCGTACGGAAAAACGTGGCGCGCTACATCCCGCTCACCTGGGACCAGTTCATCGAGCTCATGCGCACCGGCGACGAGGACATCCAGCGGGCCGTGGCCGCCAACCCCCATCTCACCGCCGACATGGCGGCCCAACTCCTGGAGGTCGACGACCCGTTGGTGCGCATCGCGGCGGCACAGAGCCGACATGTCGACGACGCCACGCGCGAGCGGCTGTACGCCCTGCTGGAAGCCCGGCGCGTGGACGGCGACATCGACGCGGAGGTGGCATTGAGCTGGAACTTCACCGAACCGGACTGGATGCGTGAAGCGCCCCTCGACGAGCGTCTGAGCTATCTCGACAGCCCGCACACGGTGTTCCGGCGCGTACTCGCCGGCAGCCGCGACCTGCCCGAGGAGGCGTGGCGCCGGCTGGACAACGACCCGGAGTTGTCGGTCCGCCGCACCGCAGCCCGCCGACGGAACGCTCCACCGGACGTCCTGGAACGGCTGGTACGCGCACACGGCGACGTCTTCCACCACCGCCCCCTGCTCGTCGAGCACCCCAACTTCCCCCGCCACACGCTGCGTACGCTCGTCGACGAACCGACCCCGAACGTGCGTTACGTCGCCCTCCAGGACCCCGAACTGCCCGTGCCGGCGCTCCAGGAACTCGCCGCGGCCGAGGAGCCCTTCCTGCGCCGCGGCGTCGCCCGTCACCCCAACATCACGGACGCACTGCTGGACCGACTGCTGTCGGACCCCGACCCGAACGTGGCCGACGACGCCGCGGCCAACCAGGCACTGCGTCCCGCCCGTATGCACCGCATCCTCACGGAGGCCGACCTGTGACCCCGGCCCCCACGAGCCACTCCGCGACCGAACCGGCGGTGCAGTGCTCCATGTTCCAGGCCACGACCGGCCCGCTGGTCTCCATGGCCCTGCTCTCCCTGGACCTCGACGAGGTGGCGCGTCGACTGAGCCTGACCATCGAGGAGTCCTGGGACGGAAACGGAGCCGTGCGCGCCGCGTTCTTCACGCTCGCCGGTACGGACTTCGTCGTCACCGATCACGAAGGTGATCCGCCGGGAACGTACGTCTGGATCAGGAAGTCCGGACCCGTCGACCCGGCCGCCCGAACGGCCGTTCTCCTGACGGCACTCGGCGTCGGCACGGAGGTGGTGTCGTACTCCACGTGGGGCATCGGCACCGACCTCTCCCGCATCCCGGCCGCCTGGCATGGGTTCAGACACCGACCGGTCGACTCGCACCAGAGGTTCTGGGAGAGCTTCAGGGACCGGACGGGGATGTACCTCGGTCGCATCACCTACGAGGGGGCGGCGGCGTATCTCAACGGCTACGACCAGGGCTGCGGTGGAGCGTTGCTGCACGGTCTTCGGGAGTGGCTCGCGGACACGTACGGGGTGGGCGGGAACCTCGTCTGGTGGGCGCAGGTCGTGCTGATCGTCTTTCCCGAGGGCCGGCCGGACGCGCCGTGGTCGGAGGACCAGCACACCCGTGCCGTCGAAGGCCTCTTCGCCCTGCTGGAGGAGTTCTTCCAGCACCTCCAGGACCCCGCAGGCGTCCCACCACGGACCGGCTGACCCGCGGACCTGGCATCGCAACTTCTACCGCTACGGCATGGAGACGCCGTTCGCGTTCCGCAGCCCCGACGAGATGAGCCGCGGTCACCGTGCGGCCTCGTCCGACAGCCGGTCGATCTCGGCGAGCACGCGGTCCAGGTGCGGACGCACCTGCGCCCGCAACGCAACGCTCCAACGCTCCTCGGAATAGGTGCAGTTGAGGTAGAGCTGTCTGGCGTGTTCGAGGACGGCGCGATGCTCGGGCGGGAGCCGGGCGAGGGCCCAGTCGGCGGCGGCGTCCTTCGACGTGATCCGGCCGGTGGCGAGCGTGGTCCAGATGCGGGCGAAGGTCAGCACAACGTTGCGGGTGTCGCTGTCCAGGTCGTCGAGCAGGCCGGGGATTCCCGCCGCGCTCGCCCGGACCAGGTCCGTCCGCGGAACCGGATCGAGGATCTTCGCCGGGCTCGGACCGGTGAGAGGGCGGTCGCCGGTGAGCACCATGGTGATCAGCAGGGCCAGATCGGGCATCGGCTCCGGCTGGGGCACCTCCCCGGCCTCGTACTCCGCCCGCAGCCACTCGCCGTAGAGGAAGTCGACGGTCGGCGGATACCGCCACGGCCGCACCTCGGACTGGACGGGCACGGTGAGCTCGATGGGGCGGGCCTCGGCGCCGGAGCCGGAGATCCGCAGCAGCCCGTCGAGGAGGGCCCGTCGATCCCGCGCACCCATGCGCCGTCGGGAGACGACCAGCACGTCCACGTCGCTGGCCGGCCTGAGCCCGCCGAGCACGGAGGACCCGTGGAGGTAGACGCCGATGGCCTCGGCCCCCAGCACACCGCCGACCAGCCCCACGATCTCCTGAACCTGAGTCACCACGTCAGCGTCTCCCGCCACCCTGCGGATCGCACGGCAATATCTGACGGACCCGGCGGAATACATGTGACGGCTCCGCCCTTGACCGTGCCGTGGAGAGGAGCAGAACTCGTGAGTGACTGGGAGTTGGCCGAGACGTTCCGCAGCACGTCGGGGGAGGTGCGCTGGGGCAGCCTCGGCCCACCCGGCCGGGACCCGGTGGTGCTGCTGCACGGCACGCCGTTCTCGTCGTACGTCTGGCGCTCCGTGGCCCGCGCGCTGGCCCGCGACCACCAGGTGTTCGTGTGGGACATGCCCGGCTACGGCGCCTCGGAGAAGTCCACAGGCCAGGACGTCTCCCTGGCCGCACAGGGCAGGGTCTTCACCGAACTCCTCGCACACTGGGGCCTCGACGAACCCCTCGTGGTCGCCCATGACTTCGGCGGTGCCGTCAGTCTGCGAGCGCATCTGCTGCACGGAGCCCGCTACCGGGCGCTCGCCCTGGTCGACCCGGTCGCACTCGCCCCATGGGGCTCACCGTTCTTCCGGCTCGTCGGCGAACACCCGGCAGTCTTCGAACAGTTGCCGCCCGCCCTGCACCGGGCCCTGGTACGCGAATACGTCAGCTCGGCCAGCAGCCCCGGCCTGCACCCGGCCGTGCTCGACCGACTGGTCCGGCCCTGGCTCGGCGACTTCGGTCAGCCGGCCTTCTACCGGCAGATCGCCCAGGCGACCCAGCGCCACACCGACGAGATCCAGGACCGGTACGCCGACATCACGATCCCCACGTTGATCTGCTGGGGCGAGGACGACACCTGGATCCCCCCGGAGAAGGGACGCGAGCTCGCCGCCCGTATCCCCGGCGCACGTCTGGAACCGTTGGCCGGCGCGGGCCACCTGGTCCAGGAAGACGCGCCCGCCGAACTCACGGCTGCTCTCGCGGCCTTCCTCCGGGAACACGGTGAAGCACGCTAGGCGGCGGGCATCGGGAAGAGCATGCAGCTGCTCGTGGCGTGGGCCAGCAGGCGCTCCTCGGCGTCGATCAGCCTGGCCTCGGCGAGCGCGGTCTGCCGGCCTCGGCTGACGACCGTGCCGATGGCCCGGACCCGGCCCGTGTCGGCGGTGATCCGCTTGAGGAACTTCACGGTCAGGTCGAGCGAGGTGTACCCCATGCCGACCGGGAGGGTGGACTGCACGGCGCACCCTGCCGCCGAGTCGAGCAGGGTGGCGAAGACGCCGCCGTGCACGCTGCCGATGGGGTTGTAGTGCTCCTCGCCCGGGGTGAACGAGAACTCGGCCCTGCCCTCTTCCACCTCGTCGAGGGTGAAGTCGAGGGTCGCCGCGACGGGAGCCGCGGGCAGCCGGCCGGCCCGCACCTCACGCAGGAACTCCAGGCCTGAGGCGCGCCCCACGGCGGCGGCGGTGATCGCGGGGTCGTCCCACTCGTAGGTGCGTATGCGTCCCATGGCCCGGCGTCCTCCCTGCTGACTTCGTCGATCGAAGTTAGCCCGGCCCTCCTGGACTGTCAAAGGCCGGAGAGAGGAGGGCGGACCCTATCCGTGTTCGCGCAGGTACGCATCCAGCTCGGCGGCCCCGCTCAGCATCGCCCGCCCGCGGGCGGACAGCCGGTCCTGCCAGTCGCGCAGGGTGGCCTCCAGTGGCTCCGGCCCGCCGGCCGCCCGTACCTGGGCGATCAGCGGGGCGATCTGCTCCAGCAGGTAGCCGCCGCGCCGGAGTTGATGGGCGAGCCGGGCGTCCCGTACGTCGGTCTCGTCGTAGACGCGATACCCGGTCCGTGGATCGCGGCGCGGGCGCACCAGCCCGGCGCGCTCCCATTTGCGCAGCGTCGCGGGCCGGATACCGAGTTGGCTCGCCAGTACCCCGATGAACCCACCGGCGGACCGGTCCGCTTCGTCGGGCTCGGGCAGGGGCTCCAGGTCGCGCAGGGCACGCTCCACGGCCCGGAGGGTGCGCCGGTCGTCGAGGAGCTGGGCGTGGCTCTCGTCGATGAGGCGCATCGCCTCCTCGGTCGCGTCCTCGTTCACGGCCCGCATGATCGCCGTCGCCGTCCGGTGGCCGTGCCCGGGCACCAGGGCGAGGAACGCCTTCAGAGCCCGCGCGTGCAGCGGGTTGTAGGTGCGGTAGCCGTGCGCAGTGCGACCGGCGGGCGGAAGGATGCCCGCCTCCTCGTAGTTCCTGACCGCCTGTGTGGACAGACCGTGCCCGCGGGCCAGGTCGACCGGCCTGAGCGACTCACCGCTTTGAAGGTTTCGTCCCATGATCCTGGTGATATCGAGAAAAAGTTTCAACCGAAGGTTCAACGATAGCGTTGAAGGCATGGCTACTGATTTCAAGGACACCGTCCATGCGGTCGAGGCCGCCGCCGTCATGGGGCTGCTCCCGGGCAGGCCGCGGCTGCTCGCCCTGGGGGAGCCGACCCACGGCGAGGACGTTCTGCTCGACCTGCGCAACGACGTCTTCCAGCAACTCATCGAAGAGGAGGGCTACCGGACGATAGCGATCGAGAGCGACTGCCTGAGAGGGCTGATCGTGGACGAGTACGTCACCACGGGCAGGGGCACCCTCGACGAGGTCATGGAGCACGGGTTCAGCCACGGCTTCGGCGCCTCCGCGGCCAACCGTGAACTCGTGCGCTGGATGCGCGCCCACAACGACGGCCGGCCCGCGTCCGAGCGGCTGCGCTTCGCCGGCTTCGACGGCCCGCTGGAGATCACCGGCGCCGAAAGTCCCCGGCAGGCCCTCACCGCACTGCACGGCTACCTGTCGGCCCAGGTCGACCCGGACCAGCTCCCGTGCACCGCGGACACACTCGACCGCCTGCTCGGCGCCGACGGTCCATGGACCGACCCCGCCGCGATGACGGACCCGGCCCGGTCCGTGGGGCAGTCGGCCGAGGCCGGTCGACTGCGGCTGCTCGCCGACGACCTCGTGGCACTGCTCGACGCACACACCCCGCACCTGATCCAGGCGACCTCGAGGGACGACTGGGACCGGGCGCGACTGTACGGGCGTACCGCCACCGGCCTGCTGCGCTACCACTTCTGGATGGCCGACACCTCACCGGGCCGTATGACCCGGCTGCTGGGCCTGCGGGACTCGATGATGGCCGACAACCTGCTCGCCCTCGCCGAGCGCACCCCGGTGCTGGTCTTCGCCCACAACGCCCATCTCCAGCGGGAGAAGAGCTCGATGCGCATGTGGGACCACCCCCTGCTGGAGTGGTGGAGTGCCGGCGCGATCGTGAGCGCCCGCCTGGGTGAGGAGTACGCCTTCCTGGCCACGGTCCTCGGCACGATCCGGCACCAGGGCGTGGACACCCCGCCGCCGGACACCGTCGAAGGGCTCCTCTACGCACTCCCCGAGGACCGCTGCGTCATCGACCCAGCCCGCCTGGCCACCACCCTCGCCGACACCCGGCCCGCTCCCCGGGTGTCCCCGTACTACGGCTACGCCTCGTTCGACCCGGCGCACCTGGCCTCGACGGACGGCATCGTGTTCATCAAGGACGTCCCCCGGACCTGACTCGGTCCGTACGCGCGCGAAGGCGTCGCAGCATGCGGGGGTCCGTGAAGCCGACCGAGCGGGCGGCCGCGTCGACGGTGGCGCCGTGGCTGATGAGGTGCTGGGCGCGTTCGAGGCGGAGGGTCTGCTGGTAGCGGAGGGGGGTGAGGCCGGTGGCGCGGGTGAAGAGGCGGGTGAGGGTGCGTTCGCTGACGCCGACGGCCGTGGCCAGGGCGGGCAGGGGCAGTGGCTCGTCGAAGCGGGTGTCGATGACGTCCTGGGCGTGGTGCACGGTGTCGTCGAGGTGGGAGCGGTGCCGGAACATCGCGCTGGACTGCGGCTCATGGCCGTTGCGGCGGGCGTAGACGACCATGTCCCGGGCGACCCGCGCGGCGACGGCGGGGCCGTGCCGGCCGGCGACCAGATGCAGGGCCAGGTCGATGCCGCTGGCGATGCCGGCCGAGGTGATCACGCGGTCGTCGGAGGTGAACAGGACGTCGCGGACGACGAGCGCGCCGGGGTGGCGTACGGCCAGTTCGTCCTGCACGTCGTGATGGGTGGTGCAGCGCCGCCCCTTGAGCAGCCCGGCCCGCCCGAGCGCCTCCGCCCCCGCGCAGACGCTGGCCACCGTCCCGCCCATGGCGTGATGGTCCCGCAGGACCTGGAGGGAGGCCTCGCCGATGGCGGGCGAGTCGGCCAGGGTGACGGCACGCCAGCCGGGCACCACGATCAGGTCCTGGGGTCCGAGGTCGGGCCAGTCGGGGCCGGCCACCAGCGGCAGCCCCTGGGCGCTGGGGACCTGGGGCTGCTCGGCGACGTAGGTGAGGGTGTAAGGGTGCCCGAAATCGGCGGCTGTGGAGAAGACCTGCGCGGGGCCGGCCAGGTCCAGCAGATGGACTCCGGGCACCAGGAAGAAGACGACGTGGCTCACGATTCGGTCATCATGCCGGAAGGCCGGCCGCGGCTTCCAGTTCGTCGACCGTGGCGATGGTGGCGAACCGTCCGGCGAGGGCGTATTCGGTACGGCGGATGACCTCCTCGGCGGGCAGCGTGCGGGGGTCGGCGAGCAGTGCGGCGACGCTCTGGTCCTCGGGGGCGTCGCGGTGCGGGACGGGGTTGGTGGCGGTCGCGTCGACGACGAAGGTGACCTGGTATCCGAGGTCGCTCGCGAGGCGGGCGGTGGTCTCCACGCACTGTTCGGTGCGGATGCCGCACAGGGTGAGCTCGTGGATGCCGCGCTCGGTGAGGAGTTGCTGCAGGTTGGTGGTGGTGAAGGCGTTGTGCGAGGTCTTGTGGATCAGGGGTTCGTCGTCCGTGGGCGGCTCGACTTCCTCCAGCAGCCGCACATGGCCCAGGGCCGGGTCGAAGACGCCGCCGGTGCCGGGCTCGGAGTGCAGCACCCACACCACCTGGTCCCCGGCCCGGCGGGCGAGCCGGACCAGGCGGCTCACCTTGTCGGCGATCTTCGGGTCGGAGATGGTCTCCCACAGCGGCCGGGCGCGGAAGGACTCCTGGACGTCGATGACGATCAATGCTCGGGTCATGCGCCAAGCCTGATCCGCGCGGGCATGTCGACGACAGGCCGCATCGGGTCCGGCAGCGGACCGATCCGGTCATCAGCGCCGCTTTCGGGACTCCGGTAAGACAGGAGCGGTCGCGCCCGCTTCTCGGATGTCCTCGGTGAGTTTCGCGATCCTCGTTCTCTTCGTGGTGATGGCCCGGGTGAGCAGACGCAGATGGGTGGAGGACTCGGGCACGGTGTCCTCGAGTTCCACCAGCCGCCGCTGTTCCACGGCCAGTCGGGTTCTCAGGCGGGAGGCGGGGTCGGCGGGTGGGGGAGGGGCGGGCGCGTTGAAGACGACGTTGTACTGAGGGTGCTCGGCGCGGACGGCCTGGCGCTCGGCTGCCTCCGGGTCGTCGGGATAGTCGATCCGGATGGCGATGACGAGTGATCTCCAGGGCTGTTCGCGCAGATGGGTGCGTATCCGGGTGAGCGGGCAGATCGTGATCCCGACGTAGAGCAGGCCCTCGGGCCCGTACAGCCGATACAGGGCGGTGCGCCCCGCGGTGTGCAGGCTGCCTTCCTCGTCGAACAGGCCGCGCAGGAACCGCGCGTCGACATCGGCCATGACGGGGCCCTCCCTTCCCCTCGTCCTGTCTCCACGGTGGCACGAGGGTCTGACAACGGGCGTAGGCGCCGATACATCGGATGAGTTGGTGGCGTATCGGGGCAGCTCAGGTGCACCTTGAAGCGCACCCTCCCCTCGCTGCTTCAGTATTGGCCAAATTCCGTCACTGTAAAGGTTCTTGACAGTTGCATGGCGCATGCCTACGTTCCCCGATACACCCGATGTATCGATGATCCCTTCAGACCCGGAGGACGACGATGACCTCGCAGTCGGGGAAGACCTCACCCATGCCCCGCAGAGCCGTACTCGGCACGGCCCTGGGCGGCGCGGCAGCCGCGGCCCTGCCCGGGACGGCCCACGCCGAACAGCCCCAACGGCCCTTACCGGCAGAGCAGTCGGGCGATGACGGCCTGGCCGCCGAGCAGGAACGCCGCCCATGGAAACTCCGCGACACCATGACCACCGACCGCGCCTGGGAAGGCTTCCTGCGCGGTCAGGACCTGCTCTGGAGCAAGCTGCCCACCCTCTGGTACGAGGGCCCCTTCCTCGGCGACGGCCTGCTCGGCACCATGGTCTACCAGGAGCCGAACACCCAGCACATCCGCTTCACCGTCCAGCACGGCCGCGTCCAGGACCACCGGCCCGAGTTCGGCAGCGGCTGGGGCACCGCCCGCCTGCCGGTCGGCCGGCTCACCCTCGAACCGGTCGGCACCATCACCGCCGTCGACTGGCGACTGAGCCTGTGGAACGCCGAACTCACCGGCACGATCACCACCACCGCAGGCACCCTCACCCTCTCCGCCCTCATCCACGACGAGGTCCTCGCCGTCCGTGTGACGGCAGACGGCGACGAAGAGCCCTCCTGGACCTTCCACCCCGAGGAGGCCATCAGCCCCCGGAAGATCCAGGAGGCCCCGCCCGCCGGCTACACCCCCAACCCGCCCTGGGCCACCCGGACCACCACCGACGGCACCGAACAGACACTCCAGCCCCTCACCGGCGGCGGCCAGACCGCGACCTCCTACCGCCGCACCGGGGACGACCTGCTGCTCAGCGTCGGCCACAGCTTCCCCTCCGACACCGCCGCCGAGGCCGACTCGCTGCGCAACCTCCGGCGCGCCCCGTCCTACGACGTCCTCCGACGACGGCACATCCGCTGGTGGCACGCGTTCTACCGGAAGAGCTTCGTCTCGTTCCCCGATCAGCGGTTGCAGAGCTTCCACTGGATCCAGCTGTACAAAGTCGCCTCGGCCAGCCGCGCGGGCGGCCCCGTCATGGCCACCTCCGGTCCATGGCTGGAGCCGACACCGTGGCCCGCGGTCTGGTGGAACCTCAACGTCCAACTGGAGTACTGGCTCATCCACGGCTCCAACCACCTGGAACTCGACGCGCTCGCCACCACCCTGCGCCAGAGCCAGGAACAGCTCATCGCCAACGTGCCCGCCGCCTACCGCTCCGACAGCTCCGGCGTCGGCCGCAGCTCCGACATGTTCGCCAACCGCGGTGTGGGCATGCCCGGCACCGGGGCCGAGACCGGCGATCTGACCTGGGCGCTGCACAACGTCTGGCTGTCGTACCGGCACACCATGGACACCTCGCTGCTGCGCGACACCATCTACCCGGTACTGCGCCGGGCCATCACCTACTACCTGCACTTCCTCACCCCGGGCAGCGACGGCAAGCTCCACCTGCCGAGCACCCTCTCGCCCGAATACCCCGTGGTGCCGCCACAGGACACCAACTACGACCTGGCGCTCATCCGCTGGGGCTGCCAGACGCTCCTCGACTCCGCCGAACTGCTCGGCCTCGACGACGAGTTGATGCCGCGCTGGCAGGAGGTGCTGGCCCGGCTCACGCCGTACCCGGTCGACGGCAACGGCTTCATGATCGGTGCCGACACCCCGTACGCCCAGTCCCACCGCCACTACTCGCACCTGCTGATGGTGTACCCGCTGTACCTCGTCAACTGGGACCGGCCCGAACACCGGGACCTCATCACAAAGTCGGTGGTCCACTGGCACGCGCTGGCCGGAGCCCACCGCGGCTACAGCTACACCGGCGCCGCGTCGATCTACGCGATGACCGGTGACGGCGACACCGCGATCGCCTACCTGCGCAAGTTCTTCGACGCCGGCACCCGCTACCCCTGCCGCCCCAACACGCACTACACCGAGGCCGGTCCGGTGATCGAGACGCCGCTGTCCGCCTCGCAGTCCCTGCACGACATGTTCTGCCAGAGCTGGGGCGGCGTCATCCGCGTCTTCCCCGCCGTCCCGTCCACCTGGCGGGACCTCACCCTGCACGACTTCCGCACCCAGGGCGCCTTTCTGGTCAGCGCGGTCCGCAAGGCCGGCACCACTCGGTTCATCCGGATCAAGAGCCTGGCGGGCGAGCCGCTCAAGCTCCGCCACGGCCTCGCCGGAACCCTCACCGTGCTCCTCGACGACGGCACCCCGGCCCACACCGAGGACCTGGGCGACGGCACCCTCGCCATCGACCTGCCCAAGGGCCGCGAGGTGCTCGTCCACGCCGGCCGCCGCCCGGACCTCGTCATCGCGCCCGTCGCCATCAGCGAACCGGGCCCGGCCTGGGGACTGCCGTAGTCGCACCCGCCCACCTCACCCCGGCCTACCCCACCTCACCTCGTCAACAGGGAGGATTCTCATGGCGGTTCCGATCAGGACCGCGGCTGCCGCGCTGTGCGCCGGCCTGATGGCCACCCTTCTCACGGCCGTTCCCGCGCGGGCCGCACAACACGAGCACACCTGGACCGTGTCCGGCCCCGGGCCGGCCGCGACGCACGCACCCCACGCGCGGATATCCCTGGACGACACGACCGGCACGGTCAGCCTCTCCGTGACCCGCGACCGTCGTACCGTCATCGAGCCGTCGCCCGTCGGCATCGTTACCGAACAGGCCGACTTCTCCAAGGGCTTGACCTTCCTGCATCGCAAGGACCGCCTCGTGGACGAGCGGTACCGGACCAGGTCCGGCAAGCGGCTGGAGCGCCGGGCCCTCATGAACGAAACGCGCCTGTCGTTCGCCACACCCACGGGCGCCCGGCTCGACCTCGTCGTCCGCGCCTCCGCCGACGGCGTCGCCTATCGCTACGTCCTGCCCGTCGGCCTCGGTGACATCCTCGCCGAGACCTCCGCGTTCCGCCTTCCGCAGGACGCGACCGCGTGGCTCAGCACCTACCGGGTCGACAACGAAGGCCAGTTCGCCCAGTACACCGCGGCGACGGCCCCCACCGGCGACTACTCGCCCCAGGCCCTGTTCGCCACGGACGGCGGCTACACGCTCCTCGCCGAGTCCGACCTCACCGGCACCTACTCGGGCGCCCGCCTCGCCCACGAAGAAGGCACCGGAACCTACCGGATCAAGCTCGCCGACGACCGGGTCCGGACCACCGGCCCCCTCGCCACCCCCTGGCGTGCCATGGTCACCGGCGACCTCGCCACCGTCACCCGCTCCACCTTCACCGACGACCTGGCACCTGCCTCCAAGGTCACCGACCCCCGCTGGATCCGCCCCGGCACCGTCCTGTGGACCTGGCTCGCAGGCGGCCGCGCGGCCGGACAGAGCCTCACCGCACAGAAGGCCTACGTCGACTATGCCGCCGAACGCGGCTGGCCCTACGAAGCCGTCGACGCGGGCTGGTACTTCAAGTCCGACGAGTGGGACACCACCGACCCGAACTGGCAGACCAACAGCTGGATGCCCGAACTCGTCGACCACGCACGGGAGAAGGGCGTCGGCATCATCGTCTGGATCCACCAACGCGACCTCGACACCCCCGAGGAACGCGCCCAGTGGCTGCCCACGCTGGAGCGCTGGGGCGTCAAGGGAGTCAAGATCGACTTCATGAACTCCGAGGCCCAGTCCATGCTCCAGTGGTACGACGCCATCCTCGTGGAGACCGCCGCCCACCATCTCATGGTCGACTTCCACGGCTCCACGATCCCCAAGGGCATGCAACGCACCTGGCCCCAGGTCATGACCCTGGAAGGCGTAGCGGGCGAGGAGAAGCGCACCAACACCGCCGCCCACCTCACCACCCTGCCCTTCACCCGTAACGTCATCGGCTCCACGGACTTCACCCCCGGCGCCTTCCAACGCGTCGGTCTGCGCCCCAACTCCGACGCGGCCGAGACCGGACTCGCCGTCGTCTACGAGTCGGGCCTGCAGATGTACGCCGGCACACCCCAGTCGTACGACGAACGACCCCTCGCCCGCGACTTCTACGACCAGCTTCCCGCCGCCTGGGACGACATCCGACTCCTCGCCGGGCACCCCGGCCAGGAGGCCGTTCTCGCCCGCCGCGACGGCGACCGCTGGTTCCTGGGCGGGGTGTACGCCGGTACCGCCCGCACCGCCGAAGTACCGCTCACGATCGGCGCCGGACGATGGCTCGTCGAGACGATCCGCGACGGCACCGACGGACTCGTCCAGGACCGGCAGATCCTGCGCGGCGGCGACACGCTCGCCATCGACGTCACCGCCAACGGCGGCTTCGCCGGTATCGCCTGCCGGTGGACCCCGGGCATCTCCACATGTCACCGCTAGCCGTCCCAACTCCCCGCTGGAGGAACAGAGATGAGCGTTTCCCGGCGTACCGTGCTGACGACGGCGGCCGGTGCCGCAACGCCGTGCGCCGCCTCGACACCACCCGTGGCCGCGACCGAAAGCCGGTTACCGGCACCGACCCCGCACACACTGCGCTCGGCGGCGGACTACGGGCCGACTGGCGGCTCTGGCACCGGTGAGCAACGGCGGGTGACTGACGCCCGGTACCGGAGCGGTCGGGGTGCCGAGAGGCTGTCGATATTCTCGCGGGCGTGATCTACGAGGGAACGGCGGGCATGGCCGAGGGTGCCCCGACTACGGCTCGGCTGGCGGAGGTGCTGAACCGTGCCGGGCACGTCGTGATCGTCGAGGGGCCGCGGGACGCGGTCGACCGCGCCGATGTGGCACGGACCGTGGTCAGCGGTGCCGAGATCGGCGACCTGGCCCGGCTGTTGGCGATTGTGGACGGCGGCACGGGTGACCGGTGCCGGTGCATGGGCTGGCCGACGGTCATGGTGCACGACGTGCACGGCGAGCTGATCGCCTGTTGGGTGCTGCACCACCAGTCCGGTCTCCGCGGGCTCGGCGACTGCGACGCCGACCTGCGGGACGGACCGGCCCTCACCGAGTGGCTCGCGGAGCGAGGTCTGACCCGCTCGCGGGAGGTCCAGTCGGAGCTGGCCGCACAGGAGAGCGAAGCCGACCGGCGCCGGACGCGCTGGATCCGGGCCGCGCCCGCCGGGCTGTCCGACGCGGCCGCGGACGTGGCACACCCGCCGGGGCGCGACCACATGGCCTGGTCACGCCGGCTGCAAGACGCCAAGGCCCGGCTCGCCGCTCTCAGCCGAGAGTGCTACCCCGACGGGATCGAGCGGGCCCGTGCCCTCCTGGCCTGGGCCGGAGTTCCCTCCAGGGAGTCCACCGGCGGTCTTCAGTGGTACGACATGGCCGTACAGGAGCAGCTCCTGGGCGAGGATCCCGCCCTCGTCCTCGCCGCGGCGGCCACGCGGCCTTCGAGCCCGGACCGGCTCGACGGGGCGGCCGAACTCTTCGGCTCCATCAAGTGGACCGAGGCACACGGGAGGGGACTGCCCAAACCGCTGAGGTCGATGCTGATCGAGCACATCCGGGCAGACGGCACCGACGCCATGAGGTTCCGGATGAGTCACGGCTCTTACGGGGCCAGACGAACCGTGTGACTTGACGACATGGCGTGCGAGCCCCCCAGCCCCCGCCCGTGGCGCTGTCAGCCCGTCAGCCGCGCTTTCCAGATCTCTTCGCTGGGCCATTGCCGGGCCCAGTCGGCGGTAACTTCCATGTAGTCCCGCGCATGCTGGGGTGCCTGAACCTCAATCAGGTCTTCGACGACGAAACCGGAGGCCCGCAGCAGACGGAACATGTCACCGTGCGGCAGGACGAACTCCACGTGATTCCCCCAGTCCAGCCGCGTCAGGCCGAATTGACTGCGGGACAGGGTGGTGGAGGCCGGTCCCTCGGGGGGTACGCACAGCGCGAACAGCGGTGAGTAGCGCGAGAACACCAGCCGGCCTCCGGGAACGAGAAGCCGGGCCGCCTCCGGGATCCAGCGATAGGGGTCGCACCACAGCGAGGCGCCGTACTCGCTGATCGCCAGGTCGAACGAGTCGTCCTCGTAAGGCACCTCCTCGGCATTGCCGAGGACAAGGGGAAAGTCGATGCCGAACTCCGCCTGCATGGCCCGAGCAGTGCTGAGCTGTTGCTCCGAGAGGTCGATCCCGACCGGATGGGCACCTGCTCCGGCCAGCCAGGCGGACACGTAGGCGGTACCGCAGCCCAACTCGATGGTGCGCATCCCGGCGATGTCGGAGGGAAGCACGGAGACCTGCGACTCCGGGGTCCCCCATAATCCCCAGCGTGGTTCCACCTGCGCCCAGTGATCACGGGCGAGCGGACCGTGCCAGGCGGCCGCCTGGTCATCCCAGTACCGCCGGTTCTGCTCCAGATGGTCCGTGGGGCCGTCGTGAGTCATGGAGGTATTGGACCGAAGACGGCCGGTGCCCGGCAACGGAATTGTGACCTCGTCAGACGGCCTCTGAACGGTCTGACGGACCACCTCAGATCAGCCGTGAATGTGTGGGCGGCAACCGGGTCCCATAACCTCGTACATACGTAGTACAGGACGTCGGACGCCCTGTGTGTCGATAGTGGGGAGGCCGTGGTGTTCGGTAGGCGCGCGGGGTTGTTCGCGGGCGCGGTGATCGTCGCGTGCATGGCGCTCGTCGGCTCCGGTGCACTGGGCGGTGCTCTCTCCGGCAGGGCGGAGCCCACCGGCGCGGTCAAGGAGGTCGTGCCCAACCGGGTCATGACGTGGAACCTGTGCAACCCGTGCGAGGAGAGCAACGTCGACCGGGCGGCGGAGATCGCCGAGTACGCGCCGCAGGTCATCGCCGTGCAGGAGGCGTGCGCGCCTGACGTGAAGAAGATCCGCGACTATCTGGAGAGCCTTTTCGGGCTGGTCTACCACGTCGAGTACGGGTCGGTTCTGAAGAACTGGGGCCGTTGCGGGGGAGCGCCCTGGAATCCGGGCGGCTACGGTCAGGCGCTGCTGTCGGCGGCACCGATGACCGACCGCGTCAATGTGGAGTATCCCGACGGTGGGTCCGAGGACCGCGGCTACATGGCCGTCACGACCAAGGTGGGCGGCCAGTCCATCCGGGTCTTCAACACGCACTTCGCCGAACGTCGGCAGGAAGAGGTCCGGGCGGCGCAGGCCCGCGTACTCGCCAAGGAAATCGCCCGCCATGACCGCGCCATCGTCCTCGGCGACTTCAACGCCGTGCCGGACGCTCCCGAGTTGTCCCCGATATGGGCGCTGGCCACGGACACCGACCCGCAGTGCCGTCCCGGCTCGGTCGGCGTCTGCAAGCCGACCACCGAGTGGCAGAGCAAGTTCGACTACGTCTTCCTGCGAGGCATCACCCCGCTCAGGCACAGTGTGGAACCCAGCTCGTACTCCGACCATTACGTCCTGCACTCCGACCTGAACCTGACGTAACGCGTCCGGGCCGCCAGGTGGCAGGGACGGCCCGGACGGGGGCGGTCGGCTCAACCGGTGTACGGGGCGGTGACGTCCAGGACCCAGGTGACGCCGAAGCGGTCGGTGAGCATGCCGTACAGCGGTGCCCACTGTGCCGGCTCCAGCGGGCGGACGACGGTGGAGCCCTCGGCGAGCCTGTCCCACAGGGCGCCGATCTCGTCGTTGTCGTCACCGCGTACGGAGACGAAGAACGGGTTCTCGCCCTGGTTCCAGGGCAGCTGCGAGGGCACGTCGTAGGCCATGACGTGGAAACCGTCGGCGTCGGCCACCTCGCCCCACATCACCCAGTCCGCCTCGCTCTCGTTCCGCACGGCGCCCGCGTCCTTGTAGGTCACCGCGACGGTGCGTCCGCCGAAGACGGACCGGTAGAAGTCCAGCGCCTCTCGCGCGGTGCCCCGGAAGTTCAGGTGCGTAGTGGTCGTGACGGACATGATCTGCTCCTTGCCTCAAGGCGATGAAGACGCCGCCCACGGTCCAAGGCGCGGGTGGCGGCTGCCGTGTTCAGGAGCGTTGTCTCCTGAACGGCTCGGAGGCCACCCTGGTGGAGGTAGCGGACAGGATGTGTCCTGTACTGCGGGCAGGATGGATCTCATGCACAAGACATCCTCCCGACTGCTCGCGCTGCTCTCGCTGCTGCAAACGCACCGTGACTGGTCCGGCGAGGATCTCGCCGGACGTCTCGACATCACCTCGCGCACCGTGCGCCGTGACATCGACCGGCTGCGCGAACTCGGTTACCGGATCACGACGGTCAAAGGACCGGCCGGCGGATACCGCCTGGACGCCGGCGCCCACATGCCGCCCATGCTGTTCGACGACGGCCAAGCCGTTGCCCTGGCCGTCGCGCTGCAGACCGCGGCCTCCGGCACGACCGTCGCCGAGGACGCGACCCGCACCCTGGCCACGCTCCGCCAGGTGATGCCGTCCCGCCTGCGCCACCGCATCGACCTGCTGCGCATCACCGCCGTCCCACCACCCGAGGCCCGCGACGTCTCGCAGGTCGATGCGCGGGTCCTGGTGGAGCTGAGCCGCGCCATCCACGCGCGCGAGGAACTGCGCTTCGACCACACCCCCGGCGCCGGCACGTCCCTCGACCATCCTCGCCGCGTGGAACCCCACCACCTGGTCACCCGGCTCAATCGCTGGTACCTCGTGGCCTGGGACCTGGACCGGGAGGACTGGCGTACGTTCCGCGTCGACCGTGTCCGGCCCCGCACACCCACCGGCCCCCGCTTCACCCCGCGTGAACTCCCCGGCGGCAGCGTCTCCGCCTTCGTCACCGGCCGGTTCCGCGGCAACGACGGCGCCACCACCGACTGGCCCTGCCGGGGCGAGGTCGTCCTCCACCTCCCCGCCGCCGAGATCGCGCCCTTCGCCCAGGACGGAATCGTCGAGGAACTCGGCCCCCACCGCTGCCGGCTCACCCTCGGCTCCTGGTCATGGACCGGACTCGCCGCCGCCATCGGCCGCTTCGACACCGAGATCGACGTCATCGGCCCACCTCAACTGGCCACGGCGTGCGCGGACCTCGCCGCCCGCTACGCCCGCGCCGCACGCGCGGCAGGGTCGGACTGACCGTGTCTCGCGTGCGGCAGGCAGGGCGTGCGGGCTACGTCCGGATCACGGAGGGGAGCAGGGGTAGTTGTCGCCGGTGCCCAGCGCAAGGGAATTGATCGGGCTCAGGTCCTGGGGGAACCCCCATCCCGCGTAGATGACGGTGGTTCCTCTGCCGGTTCCGTTGTACCCGGTGCACAGCTCCACCCAGGCGCTGTCGTACTGGTTGTTCATCACGAAGTGTTCGCCGTACTGGTTGCTGAGGTTGTGCGGACCGTAGGCCCAGTACACACCGCCGCTTTGGATACCCGAGTTCGGGTCGGCGGTGTTGTAGAGGCACACGGCTCCGTAGGGGCATCCGTAGTCGTTGTGAGCAGCGGACGCGGGCCCGGCGGTGACGGCCATGAGCGACCCGGCCACCGCGACGGCCGAAACCGCCATTCTCATGAGTTTGCTGAACATCGCGAGTACCTCCTTGTCGTTGCCGGTCAGCAGTTGCGGATCGACCAGACCGGTTCCCAGTCCACGTCGGGTGCGTCCGTGCTGACCGGGAAGGTCTGGATCACGTCGCCGTTCTGGCCGTAGGTCGTTGCCTGGGCGGCGTCGGTCTGGCTGTTCATGACCTCGCCCGTGCCATGCCAGTTCGACAGGTAATAGCGGTCGCAGTCGTACAGGAAGAAGACCCGCCACTGCTCGACAGTGGGGTCCCAGACGCCGGCACAGAAGTTGCCTGTGTCGCAGGTGACGTGGCTGCCGGAGGGCACCAGCTGTGAGGGGGCGGCCGGTGAGATCGTCGGGGCGACGGCGGACGTGGCGGACGAGGCCGCCTGGGCCGTGCCGGAGGCGAGGACGGAGGCCAGCACCAGGGTCATGGTGCCGACCGCAGCGAGGAGAGAGCGCTGGGGACGCATGGTCGCGTTGCTCCTGTGGGTGTCGAGCGGAGGGCCGCTGCGGGATCGGGCTGTGGCGGACTGCCGGAGGTGGTGCGCCCAGCAACGTAGAGGGCAGCCGGGCCCAGTGGTCCCTGACAGATGTCAGGGACCCGCAGCGAGTCCGAGAGGACGCGGTGATGCGGCCGGCCTCGCCCCCTTACGGCGGCGGTCACGGAGTGGGCTTCGGCCCGGCTCGGTAGCATGCGGCGCATGGGCATCAAACTTGAGAACGTCGGCATCGCCGTTCGCGACCTCGAAGCGACGATCGCCTTTTTCACCGACCTCGGCCTCACGGTCCTCGGCCGTGACACGGTCAGTGGTGAGTGGACCGACACCGCCGTCGGGCTCGACGGCAACCACGCCAACATCGCGATGCTCCAGACGCCGGACGGCCAAGGCCGCCTCGAGCTCTTCGAGTACATCCACCCCGAAGCGATCGAGACGGAGCCCACGCTTCCCAACGAGATCGGCATGCATCGCGTGGCCTTCTCGGTCGACGACATCGACAAGGCCCTCGAGGCGGCCGCGAAGCACGGATGCCGTCCGCTTCGCGGTGTGGCGACCTATGAGGACATCTACAAACTCACCTACCTCCGAGGGCCCAGCGGCATCCTTGTGATGCTCGCCGAGGAGCTGAAGAAGAACTGACCTGGGTGCCTCCTGGTTGCCACTGGGCGCCGCCAGGTTGCCGTCGGTCTCACACATCGCATTATCGTGATGTGTGTCACGCCGGAATTGCGCTCCATGGCATCGATTGACGGGTTACCGAAGGTAATAACTGTGCTCTTTTGAAGCCGAATCGGGAGTTTGTCGCCGTGAACGGCTTATTCGGCCGCGCGTCATGTCGGTGATCGCGGTCGTGGAGGAGCCCTTTCGGGCTGGTCGGGCGTGGCGTGGGGCGTGCGTACGGCGGCGCCTCGTCTGTCGAGGGCTCATCGCGTCAACGCTCGGCAGCGGCACAGGCGTTCGTTGCCCGGTGTGCTGGGCGATCCCCATAATGACCGGGCTCGCCAGGGCCGAGGTGAGCGGCTGAACGCACCCGCTTGCGATGCGGGGTGCCGCTTTTTGACGCAGAATTCCGGATCACCGAATGAGGCCACGCATGAGCAAACACCGTCAGAAATCGAAACGCCAGAAAATAGCCGGTGCCGCGGTCGCCGCGGTTGTTGTGGGCGCCGTGGGCATTCCTTCGGTCGCCCAGGCGAGCGGCGGCGGGCTGGGAGGCTGGCGTGTCGTCTCGTTCCCCTGGTGGGGAGGGGGCACGTCCGATCCCGTGGCCGAGCCGAGGCCCTCGGGGTCACCGGTCCCGTCCGCGACCGCCTCGGGCACCTCCGCCACAGCCGCTCCGTCCGCCACCCCGAGCGCCTCCCCCTTCGGTGCCACCCCGAGCGCGTCGCCCTCGGCGGCCGACAGTCAGTCCGTTCCGCCTGCCTCCGTCACGCCTGCCTCCGACGTGCCCGACGAGTCCACGTCGCCCTCGGCCTCTCCGCAGGCCACAAGCTCCAGCGGCGCCCCTGGCCCGTCCGTCGGCAGTGCCGATCCCGGACCCACCGAGCGTGTGCTGGTCCTCGTCAACGCCGAGCGCGAAAAGGCCGGTTGTGCGCCGCTGACCGAGAACGCCAAACTCACCAAGGCCGCTCAGGACCACAGCCAGGACATGGCCGATCACCAGAACATGTCCCACACCGGTTCCGACGGTTCGTCCATGACCGACCGGCTCGCCCGCGTCGGGTACAAGTTCAGGTCGGCGGGAGAGAACGTCGCCTACGGGTACACCACCCCCGAGAGCGTCATGGACGGCTGGATGAACAGCTCCGGGCACCGGGCCAACATCCTCAACTGCGGCTTCAAGGAGATCGGCATCGGTCTGGCCCAGCCGGGCCACTACTGGACGCAGGACTTCGGCTCGGCCGCATAGCCGCAAGCCGAGTCAGCAGGTCCGCTGCTGACGCAGACCCCGGGCGACCGCGTCCCGGGGGGGGGGGAAGGGCGACGCACTCACCGGACGGCGGAGCCTCGCCGTCCTCGCGGCGGCCCCCTCCCGTGGAACCCGGAGTGACCCGTGCCCGGCGGGGTCGTGAGCCGACATGTGCGGCCACGGCCCCGTCGGCATGCGCGCTGCTCGGCCGTGAAGCCGCACAGTCCCCGGAACCCCCGTCGTGTGCCTTGACCGCCGCTCGGCGCTGCATGATGCTGTGTTGCGACACATGAGATGCGTGCCGTAATGAGCAACATCTGATTCGAGTCTCGACCAGCCGAGGAGTGGCCATGACGCACCAGGTGCGTGCTGTCGTCGCGCGGGGCAAGGGCGCCGCCGTCAGCCTGGAGACGATCATCGTGCCCGACCCGGGGCCGGGCGAGGCGCTGGTGAAGGTCGAGGCCTGCGGGGTCTGCCACACCGATCTGCACTATCGCGAGGGCGGCATCAACGACGACTTCCCCTTCCTGCTGGGCCATGAGGCGGCGGGCGTCGTGGAGGCGGTGGGGGAGGGCGTCACCGATGTCGCCCCCGGTGACTTCGTGATCCTCAACTGGCGCGCGGTGTGCGGTCAGTGCCGGGCGTGTCTGCGAGGACGGCCGTGGTACTGCTTCGACACCCACAACGCGAAGCAGAAGATGACCTTGCTCGACGGCACCGAGCTGTCGCCCGCGCTGGGTATCGGCGCCTTCGCGGAGAAGACGCTGGTGGCGGCGGGGCAGTGCACGAAGGTCGACCCCGCAGCGTCGGCGGCCGCCGTGGGCCTGCTGGGGTGCGGGGTGATGGCGGGCATCGGCGCCGCCATCAACACCGGCAACGTCGGACGCGGTGACACGGTCGCGGTGATCGGCTGCGGGGGCGTCGGGGACGCGGCGGTCGTGGGGGCCGGCCTCGCGGGCGCATCGCGGATCATCGCCGTCGACATCGACGACAACAAGCTGGAGACCGCCAAGAAGCTGGGCGCGACCCACACCGTCAACTCCAGGAACGCCGACCCGGTCGGGGCGATCCGCGAGCTGACCGGCGGCTTCGGCGCCGACGTCGTCATCGAGGCGGTCGGCCGCCCCGAGACCTACAAGCAGGCCTTCTACGCCCGCGACCTCGCCGGAACGGTCGTGCTCGTCGGCGTGCCCACGCCGGAGATGAAGCTCGAACTCCCCCTCCTGGACGTTTTCGGCCGCGGCGGTTCGCTGAAGTCCTCCTGGTACGGCGACTGCCTGCCCTCCCGGGACTTCCCGATGCTCGTCGACCTCTATCTGCAGGGCCGCCTGAACCTGGACGCCTTCGTCACGGAGACCATCGCCCTCGACGAGGTGGAGAAGGCCTTCGAGCGGATGCACGGCGGCGACGTCCTGCGCTCGGTGGTGGTGTTCTGATGGCCGCCCGCATCGAACACCTCGTCACCTCGGGCACGTTCTCGCTGGACGGCGGCACCTGGGACGTCGACAACAACGTGTGGATCGTCGGCGACGACGACGAGGTGATCGTCATCGACGCCGCGCACGACGCCGAGGCCATCGCGGCGGCCGTCGGCGGACGCACCCTGCGGGCGATCGTGTGCACCCATGCCCACAACGACCACATCGATGCGGCGCCCGCACTCGCGCAGCGCACCGGCGCCCCGATCCTGCTCCACCCGGACGACCTGCCGCTGTGGAAGCAGACCCACCCCGACCGCTCGCCCGACGGTGAGCTGGCCGAGGGCTGGGTCCTCGCGGTGGCCGGCGTCGAACTGACCGTGCTGCACACCCCCGGGCACGCCCCGGGTGCGGTCTGCCTCCACGCCCCCGCCCTGACGGCGCTGTTCAGCGGCGACACGCTGTTCGCCGGTGGACCCGGGGCGACGGGACGGTCGTACAGCCACTTCCCGACCATCGTCGACTCGATCCGGGACCGGCTGCTCACGCTCCCCGGCGAGACCGTCGTGCACACCGGACACGGGGACACGACCACCGTCGCCGCCGAGGCTCCGCATGTGCAGGAGTGGATCGACCGCGGTTTCTGACGCCTGCGGGCGTCCCCTATATACCCGTACATACCCGCCGTATCGGCTCGCGGTTGTCGTGAGTCGATACGGCGGGCTGTTGTTGTTCTATGTGGACTTGGTTCTGTTGTGCGCAACAAACTGATCGGCTCAGAGTGCTCTCTGAATGCCTTGACAAGGTTTCTGGCCGACCCCAGACTGATGTTGCGCTTACCGCAATCCGTTTCGCTATACGCACCGAGGTGTCATGATGATTCCCGCGTGCCGTCTCGCGGATCTCCCGCGAGGTGAGGCCCACCGGCTCGACACAGATCCGCCGGTCTCGGTGTTCCACACCGACGACGGCGAGCTCTACGCCATCGACGACACCTGCACCCACCAGGACGCCTCGCTCGCCGACGGCTGGCTGGAGGGCTGCGAGGTGGAATGCCCGCTGCACGCCTCGAAGTTCGACCTGAGGACCGGCGCGGTCGACGCCCCGCCGGCCAAGCTGCCGGTCCGGACGCACGAGGTCTTCGTCGAGGACGGCATGGTCTACGTCCGGGTGTCCACGGCGGCGCCCAACCTCCCGCCCTGCATATCCGCCCGGCTCGCCGGGGGTCCCGCGTGAGGACGGTCGCCGTGGTCGGCGCCTCGCTGGCCGGTCTGTCGGCGGCGCGCTCCCTGCGCAAGCAGGGCTACGACGGACGGCTCGTCGTCATCGGGGACGAGCTCCATCGGCCCTACGACCGGCCCCCGCTCTCCAAGGAGTTCCTGGCCGGCACCCTCGGCGAGACCGAACTCTCCCTGGAGACCGGTGACGAGGACCTGCGGGCGGAGTGGCTGCTCGGTACCCGCGCGGTCGGACTCGACCGTACGGACCGCGCGGTCCGGCTCGCCGACGGACGTGAGGTGCGTGCCGACGGCATCGTCATCGCGACCGGCGCCGCGGCCCGTACCCTCCCCGGCTCCGAGGGGCTGGCGGGAGTGCACACTCTGCGCACCCTGGACGACGCCCGCGCCCTGCGGGACGAACTGGCCCGCGGCGGACGGCTGGTGGTGATCGGCGGTGGTTTCATCGGCGCCGAGGTCGCCTCCACGGCGTACGCGCTGGGCCTGGACGTGACCGTCGTCGAGGTGGCCCCGACGCCGCTCGCGGCGCCCCTCGGGGAGACCATGGGCGCCGTCGTCTCCGCCCTCCACGCCGACCACGGGGTACGGCTGCTGTGCGGGGTGGGGGTCAAGGGGCTGAGCGGGGAGAGTCGGGTCGACGCCGTCCTGCTCGAGGACGGCCGCAGCGTCCCGGCCGACATCGTCGTCGTCGGCGTGGGCGCGCGTCCGTGCGTCGACTGGCTGGCGGGATCCGGCGTCGAGCTCGACAACGGCGTCAAGTGCGGCGCCGACGGCCGCACCACGCTGGCCGGGGTGGTCGCGGTCGGCGACTGCGCCAACTGGTACGACCCGCGCGCGGGCTTGCATCGACGTGTCGAGCACTGGACCGGCGCCCGGGAGCGGCCCGACGCCGCGATCGCCACACTGCTGGCGGGCGGCGCGCTGGAACCGGGTGTGCCCAGGCCGCCGTATTTCTGGTCCGACCAGTACGGCGTGAAGATCCAGTTCGTCGGGCACGCGGCCGCCGCCGACAGCGTGACCATCGAGGCGGGCACCGCGGACGACCGTGACGTGCTGGCCGTCTACCGGCGCGCCGGAGATCCGGTCGCCGTGCTCGGCATGAACCAGCCGCGGCTGTTCACGCGCTGGCGCAAGCAGCTCGCCACCGCGGGCTCTTGACACCGCCCCTCAGGCATCCCATGCTGCGGTTGCATATGGCACGCAGCGTTGCTCCATACAGAACACCGTCCGGAGTCGCTCTTCCCGGCGCGTGAATGACCCCTCCCTGACGTTTCCCGAGGAGTGCCCTGTGACCTCGACCGGTCTGCCGGACAGCCTGATCGCCACCCTCCCCGGCTCCTCCTACACGGATCCGCAGATCTTCGCGCAGGAGCAGGAGCGCATATTCGAGACCATGTGGTTCTGCGTCGCGCGCGCCTCCGAACTGGCCAGGCCCGGCGCCTTCCGCACCGTCGACGTCGGCCGCGAGAGCATCCTCGTCACCCGGGCGCGTGACCATTCCGTCCGCGCCTACTTCAACGTCTGCCGGCACCGTGGCGCCAAGCTCTGTACGGAGGAGTCCGGCGAGGTCAAGCGAGCCTTCCAGTGCCCGTACCACGCCTGGACCTACGGCCTCGACGGCAAACTCGTCGCGGCGCCCAACCTCACCAAGATGCCCGACATCGGCCGCACCGAGTACGGCCTGGTGAGCGTGGCCGTGCGGGAATGGCTGGGCTATGTGTGGGTGTGCCTGGCGGAGAACCCGCCGTCCTTCGAGGAGGACGTCATCGGCGAGGTCGTCTCCCGCCTCGGCGACGTGGAGTCGATCGAGCGCTACGGCATCGACAACCTGTCGGTCGGCAAGCGCATCGTCTATGACGTGAAGGCCAACTGGAAGCTCATCATCGAGAACTTCATGGAGTGCTACCACTGCGCGACCATTCACCCCGAACTCACCGAGGTGCTCCCGGAGTTCGCGGACGGCTACGCGGCGCAGTACTACGTGGGCCACGGCGCGGAGTTCGGTGAGGAGGTCCAAGGCTTCACCGTGGACGGCTCGGAGGGGCTGGACCGCATTCCGGGAGTGGCCGAGGACCAGGACCGGCGTTACTACGCGATCACCGTCAGGCCGCAGGTGTTCATCAACCTCGTCCCCGACCATGTGATCTTCCACCGGATGTACCCGGTGTCCGTCGACCGCACGATCGTCGAGTGCGACTGGCTCTACCTCCCGCACGTCGTCGAGAGCGGCAAGGACGTCAGCCGGTCCGTGGAGCTCTTCGACCGGGTCAACCGGCAGGACTTCGACGCGTGCGAACGCACACAGCCCGGGATGAGCTCCCGGATGTACGCCAAGGGTGGCGTACTGGTACCCAGTGAGCACCACATCGGTGCCTTCCATGACTGGGTGAACGAGCGTCTGGGCGCGCCCCTGGGGTGACTCAGCCCAGGTAACCCATCCGGTGGCTGATCTCCTCGGCGCCCTTGAGGAGCACCGGGGAGAGCTCGTGCAGACGCTCCTCGGTGAAGCGGTACGCGGGTCCGGAGGCGCTGAGTGCGGCGATGACCTCGCCGTCGCGGTCGCGGACCGGAGCGGCCATGGCGTGCAGGCCGATCTCCAACTCCTCGAGGGTGAAGGCGTAGCCGCGCTCCCGGGCCTCGGCGAGGTTCTTCTCGAGCTTCGTCTTCGCGGTGATGGTCCGCGCGGTGACCTTCTTCATGCCGGTCTCGCTCAGCAGCGCCGCGCGCTCCTTGGCCGGCATGTGGGCCAGCAGGATCTTGCCGCTGGACGTGGCGTGCAGCGGGGTCAGCTGGCCGACCCAGTTGTGCGCGGTGATGGCTCCCGGACCGCGCACCTGGTACAGGTTGATCGCGTAGTGCTCCTGCATGACCGCGATGTTGACGGTCTCGCCGATCTCCTCCGCGAGTCGCTCGCAGACCGGGCGGCCCTGCTGGGTGATGTCGATACGCCCGGTCACCGCGCCGGCCAGCCGCACGATGCCGAAGCCGAGACGGTACTTGCCCCGCTCGCCCGCCTGCTCCACCAGACCGCGCGCCTCCAGGGCGCCGAGCAGGCGGAACGCGGTGGACTTGTGGACGTCGATCTCGCCCGCCACCTCACTGACGCCCGCCTCGCCACGCTGGGCGAGGATCTCCAGGACGCTGATGGCGCGGTCCACGGACTGCACGCCGCCGGCTTGTGAATTCGACGTTTCTGTGTCAGTGCTGTAGTTGCTCACAGTGAAACTATACGCGTAGTAAACAACACGACTGCAAGTAACGGCACCGAAACACGGCCCCCGAAGTTGCGCCGTTCGCAACCTGGTGCGTATAACGCTACGGCGCTAGCATGCCTCGCATATCTACGGCGCGAGCGAGACGAGGCACCATGGCTCCCCTGCAATACGACTTCGTCATCGTCGGCGGCGGATCGGCCGGCAGCGCACTGGCGAACAGGCTCTCCGCTGACCCGGCGAACCGGGTGCTGGTACTGGAGGCCGGCCGGTCCGACTACCCGTGGGACGTCTTCATCCAGATGCCCGCGGCGCTGACGTATCCCATCGGCAGCCGGTTCTACGACTGGAAGTACGAGTCCGAGCCCGAGCCCCACATGGGCGGCCGCCGCGTCTACCACGCCCGCGGCAAGGTCCTGGGCGGCTCCAGCAGTATCAACGGCATGATCTTCCAGCGCGGCAACCCCCTGGACTACGAACGCTGGGCGGCCGACCCCGGCATGGAGACCTGGGACTACGCGCACTGCCTGCCGTACTTCCGGCGGATGGAGAACTGTCTCGCCGCCGACCCGGACGACGAGTTCCGCGGCCACGACGGCCCCCTCGTCCTCGAACGCGGCCCCGCCACCAACCCGCTCTTCACCGCCTTCCAGAAGGCCACCGAGGAGGCCGGCTACGCCCCCACGGACGACGTCAACGGCTACCGGCAGGAAGGCTTCGCCAAGTTCGACCGCAACGTCCACCGCGGACGCCGGCTGTCGGCCTCCAAGGCGTACCTCAAGCCGGTGCGCAAGCGCCCCAACCTCACCGTCAGGACCCGCGCCCTGGTCACCCGCGTCCTCTTCGAGGGCAAGAAGGCCGTCGGCGTCGAGTACCAGCGCGGCAAGGGCGCCCCCCAGCAGGTCCGCGCCAAGGAAGTCATCCTGTGTGGCGGCGCCATCAACTCCCCGCAACTGCTCCAGCTCTCCGGCATCGGCAACGCCGAGGAACTGCGCGCCCTCGGCATCGACGTCGTCCACGACCTCCCCGGTGTCGGCGAGAACATGCAGGACCACCTGGAGGTGTACATCCAGTACGCCTGCAAACAGCCCGTCTCCATGCAGCCCTACCTGGCGAAGTGGCGCGCCCCCTTCATCGGCCTGCAGTGGCTCTTCCGCAAGGGCCCGGCCGCCACCAACCACTTCGAGGCCGGCGGCTTCGCCCGCAGCAACGACGACGTGGACTACCCCAACCTGATGTTCCACTTCCTGCCGATCGCGGTCCGCTACGACGGCTCGGTGCCCGCGGGCGGCCACGGCTACCAGGTGCACGTCGGACCCATGTACTCCGACGCCATCGGCTCGGTGAAGATCAAGAGCAAGGACCCGCGCGAACACCCGGCCCTGCGCTTCAACTACCTCTCCACCGAGCAGGACCGCCGCGAATGGGTCGAGGCGATCCGGGTGGCCCGCAAGCTGCTCAACCAGCCCGCGCTCGCCCCCTTCAACGACGGCGAGGTCTCGCCCGGGCCGTCGGTGGAGAGCGACGAGGAGATCCTGGCCTGGGTCGCCAAGGACGGCGAGACCGCGCTGCACCCGTCCTGCACCTGCAAGATGGGCACCGACGAGATGTCCGTCGTCGACCCCGCCAGCATGCGCGTGCACGGGGTGGAGGGCCTGCGGGTCGTCGACGCGTCGGTGATGCCGTACGTCACCAACGGCAACATCTACGCCCCCGTGATGATGGTCGCCGAGAAGGCCGCCGACCTCATCCTCGGCAAGGAACCGCTCGCGCCCTCGAAGGCCGTGTTCTACCGCCACCGCGACGCCCAGAAGCAGGCGGGATAGACGTTGGCCGCCACAGGGCTACGGGCGCTGCTGGACAGCGTCCGCTACGAGGTGCTGCCCGCCGGGGCGACCGAGGACAAGGTCCTCGCCCATGTGCCGCGCGACGTCGTCGTCACCGTGACGGCGTCGCCGGTCAAGGGCCTGGAACCGACCCTCGCCCTGACCGAGCGGCTCGCGGCGCACGGCCACCGGGTGGTCCCGCACGTGCCCGCGCGGCTGCTGCGCGACGAGGTCCATCTGAAAGAGGTCGCCGACCGGCTGCGCGAGTGCGGAGTCGACGACGTCTTCGTCCCGGCGGGGGACGCCGATCCGCCCGCCGGCGCCTACGAGGGCGCGCTGCCGGTGCTGCGCGCCCTGGGCGAGCTGGGCAGCCCGTTCGCACGGGTCGGCGTCACCGGCTACCCCGAGAGCCATCCCCTCATCCACGACGACATCACCATCCAGTCGATGTGGGACAAGCGCGAGCACGCCACGTACGTCGTGAGCAACCTCTGCTTCGATCCACGGGTCCTGGGGGAGTGGATCGTCCGGCTGCGGAGCCGCGGCGTCACCCTGCCGGTGTATGTGGGCGTCGCCGGGCCCGTGCAGCGGGCCAAACTGCTGGCCATGGCGACGAAGATCGGCGTGGGGGAGTCGACACGCTTCCTGACGAAGCACCCCTCCTGGTTCGTGCGGTTCGCGGCACCCGGCGGATACGCGCCCGAACGGCTGCTGGCCCGGGCCGAACAGGCCCTCACCGCGCCCTCGGCGGGCGTGGCCGGGCTGCACCTGTTCACGTTCAACCAGATCGCCGAGACGGAGCGGTGGCGTCGCGAGCTGCGCGACCGGCTGGACGGCTGACCGACTCGCATACAAAGGGGGCGGGGCCGTAATCCGGCCCCGCCCCCTTTGTATGCGAGTCGGTCAGCGGAAGACGACCGTGCGGTTGTCGTCCACCATCACCCGGCTCTCGCTGTGCCACTTCACCGCGTGCGCGAGGACCTGTGCCTCCACGTCGCGTCCGACCGTGACCAGGTCGCCGGGGTCCAGGGAGTGGTCCACCCGGATCACGTCCTGCTCGATGATCTGGCCCTCGTCCAGGTCCGGGGTCACATAGTGCGCCGTCGCGCCGACCAGCTTCACTCCGCGCTGGTAGGCCTGGTCGTAGGGTCGGGCCCCCTTGAAACTGGGGAGGAAGGAGTGGTGGATGTTGATGGCGCGGCCCTCGAGCTGCTTGCACAGGTCGTCGGAGAGGATCTGCATGTACCGGGCCAGCACGACCAGGTCGACGTCCAGGTCGCGCACCAGCTCCAGCAGGCGCGCCTCGGCCTGGTCCTTGGTGTCCCGGGTGACGGGGACGTGGTGGAAGGGGATGCCGTAGGTCTCCGCGAGCCCTTCGAAGTCCCGGTGATTGGAGACGATCGCGGGGATCTCGATGTTGAGGGAGGCGGTGCGCTTGCGGAACAGCAGGTCGTTGAGGCAGTGGCCGAACTTGGACACCATGATCAGCGTCCGGGTCGGGGTCGAGGCGTCGCTCAGCGCCCAGGTGATCCCGTAGGCCTGGGCGACCGGACCGAACCGGTAACGCAGATGTTCCAGATCGGCGTTCGGATCGGAAACGTCGAAGTGGACCCTCATGAAGAACCGGCCCTGAAGTCGGTTGTCGAACTGCTGGCTTTCCAGGATGTTTCCGGAGTTCCTGACGAGAAAGCCGCTCACGGCGTGGACCAGTCCGGCGCTGTCGGGACACGAGAGGGTGAGGACGTACTCACGGCCTGGTTGTGGGCGAGGGGACATGGGCGGCCTCCGTTGGTGCGTATTGCACAACAAGGTGAGCGATACGCAACATGGTCGGCTCGGTGCAGCCCGCGGTCAAGGGTGGTCGGGCAAGTGGTCTCAAGGTGAGAACGGCATAGGCGAACCCCTTGACGTCTGTCCGGACATTCGCCACTGTGTTCCACCACAAGCAATTGGGTGCATGATGCGCAACGAATTTCTGTTGAAAGGCTCGGCGCGTGGCAGACCTGTATGTGGCTGGCGAATGGCGGGATCCGGTGGCCGGCGGGCACCGGGAGATCCGATGTCCCGCTGACGGCTCCCTCGCGGCGACCGTCTCGGAAGGGACACGCCCCGACACCGAAGCGGCGATCGCCGCCGCCCGCCGCGCCTTCGACGAAGGCCCCTGGCCCGCCACCCCCGAACGCGAGCGCGGCGCGCTGCTGCTGCGGACCGCCGACATCCTCGAGCGCGACGCCAAGGAGTTCGCCCGCGCCGAGTCGCTGGACACCGGCAAGCGGCTGGTGGAGAGCGAGTACGACATCGCCGACGTCGTCTCCTGCTTCCGCTACTACGGCGGGCTCGGCGGCACCGACGCCGGCCGTGCGATCGACACCGGCCGCGGCGACGCCGTCAGTCGTGTCGTGTACGAGCCGGTCGGCGTGTGTGGTCTGATCACTCCGTGGAACTACCCTTTGCTGCAAGCCAGTTGGAAGGTCGCCCCGGCTCTGCTGGCCGGCAACACGATCGTCCTCAAGCCCAGCGAACTCACCCCCTCCACCTCGATCCTGCTGATCAAGGCGCTCGAGGAGGCAGGCATCCCGGCCGGCGCCGCCAATCTCGTCCTGGGCACCGGCCCCGAGGTGGGCGCACCGCTCTCCGAGCACCCGGCCGTCGACATGGTCTCCTTCACCGGAGGCCTGGAGACCGGCAAGCGCATCATGGCGACCGCCGCGGCGGGCGTGAAGAAGGTGGCGCTGGAACTCGGCGGCAAGAACCCCAACGTGGTCTTCGCCGACGCCGACTTCGAAACGGCCGTCGACTTCGCCCTCACCGCCGTCTTCCTGCACTCCGGGCAGGTCTGCTCGGCCGGCGCCCGGCTGATCGTCGAGGACTCCCTGCACGACGCCTTCGTCGACGAGGTCGTCCGCCGCGCCCGTCTGATCCGACTCGGCGGGCCCTTCGACCCCGATGCGGAGACCGGCGCGCTGATCTCCGCACAGCACCTGGAGAAGGTCGAGGCGTACGTCGCCGCGGGCCTCGCCGAGGGCGCCGTACTGCGCTGCGGCGGTGCGCGCCCCGACGACCCGGCCCTCGCGGATGGCCACTACTACCCGCCGACCGTGCTCGACGAGTGCCGGCAGGACATGCGGGTGGTGCACGAGGAGTCCTTCGGACCCGTGCTCACCGTGGAGCGGTTCACCGACGAGGACGACGCCGTACGCATCGCCAACGACACCGAGTACGGACTCGCCGGAGCCGTGTGGACACAGGACGCCGGCAAGGCCCAGCGGGTCGCCCGGCGGCTGCGGCACGGCACGGTGTGGATCAACGACTACCACCCCTATGTGCCGCAAGCGGAATGGGGTGGCTTCGGACACTCGGGCGTGGGCCGGGAACTGGGACCGACCGGCCTGAACGAGTACCGAGAGCCCAAGCACATCTGGCAGAACATCCAACCCCGGCCGCAGCGCTGGTTCAGCGGCTGAACGCCGAAAGAAGGTCGAACGTGACCACACAGACCGAGGTGCCACCGCGGCGCGGCACGCCCCAGGACTCGGGCCCCACCCCGGTCATATCCGTGCGCCGGCTGTGGAAGGTGTTCGGGCCGAAAGCGGACCAGGTGCCGGACTCCGAAGAGCTGCGCGGCCTGACCCGCCGCGAACTCATGGACCGCACCGGGTGCACCGCCGCCGTACGCGACGTCCACTTCGACGTCTCGCCCGGTGAGGTGTTCGTCGTCATGGGTCTGTCGGGATCCGGCAAGTCCACTCTGGTGCGATGTCTCACCCGGCTGATCGAACCCACCGCCGGCGAGATCGTCTTCGAGGGCGAGGACATCCGCAAGGCCGACGACCGGCGGCTGCGCGACCTGCGGCGCCGCAAGTTCTCCATGGTCTTCCAGCACTTCGGTCTGCTGCCCCACCGCCGCGTCGTCGACAACGTGTCGTTCGGCCTGGAGATCCGCGGCATGAGCAGGGCCGAGCGGAACAAGCGGGCTCTTGAGGTCGTCGAACTCGTCGGCCTCTCGGGCTACGAGAACTCCTACCCCGACCAGCTCTCCGGCGGGATGCAGCAACGCGTGGGCCTGGCCCGGGCATTGGCGGGCGACCCCGACGTCCTCTTCTTCGACGAACCGTTCTCCGCGCTCGACCCGCTGATCCGCCGTGACATGCAGAACGAGGTCATCCGGCTGCACCACGAGGTCGGCAAGACGATGGTGTTCATCACCCACGACCTCTCCGAGGCCCTCAAGCTGGGCGACCGCATCCTCATCATGCGCGACGGCAAGATGGTCCAGTGCGGCACCGGCGACGAACTCGTCGGCGCCCCCGCCGACGACTACGTACGCGAGTTCGTGAAGGACGTACCGCGCGGCGATGTGCTCACCCTGCGGTGGATCATGCGCCCGCCGGCGGACGGCGACGAACTGGACGGACCCGAACTGGGCCCGGACGTCGTGGTCAAGGAGGCCACCCGGGCGGTGCTCGCGGCCGACAAGCCGGTCAAGGTCGTGGAGAACGGCAAGCTGCTCGGCATCGTCGGCGACGAGGAGATCCTCGCGGTGGTCGCCGGGCAGGAAGGCGGCGTGTAATGACCGTCGTCATGGAGAAACCGGAGAAGACCGGGGCCGTGGAGGAGCCGGCGCCCGTCAAACCCGTGCGCAGGGTCAGCCGGTCCATGGTGGTCGCGGCGATCCTCGTCGTCTGGCTGGTGCTCTTCGCCGTACTGCGCGGCAAGCAGACCCTCACGCTGGCGGCGGCCGACCTGACCGATCTGCACCGGTGGTTCAACGACGTCAACGACTCCATCGGCGCGAACCGCAACTCCAACCCGCTCTTCCTGTACTTCTTCAACGAGATCCGCCTGGTCAACGACACCCTGGTGACCTTCGTACAGGAGCTGATCTCCCAGCCGACCGGCGACCGCCCCGTCCCGCAGATCGGCTGGCTCGGCGTCGTCGGCATCGTGGGCTTCGGCTCCTGGGCCGTCGGCAACTGGCGGGTCGCGCTCCTCGCGGTGGCCGGCTTCACCTTCCTGGGCCTGCAGGGCCTGTGGCAGGAGAGCATGGACACCCTGGCGCTCACCGTCTCCGCGGTCTGCGTGGCGCTGCTCTTCGCGATCCCGCTGGGCGTATGGGCGGGGCTGTCCGACCGGTTCAACCGGATCGTGACGCCCTTCCTGGACCTCATGCAGACGATGCCGACCTTCGTCTACCTGGCCCCCCTGACCCTGTTCTTCCAGATCGGCCCGGCCTCGGCCACGATCGCCACGCTGATCTACGCGGCGCCGCCGACGATCCGCATCACCGCGCACGGCATCCGCTCCGTGCCGCACACCACGGTCGAGGCGGCCGACTCGCTCGGCGCCACCCGGCGGCAGTCCCTGACGAAGGTGCTGCTGCCGATGTCCAAGCGGACCGTGGTGATGGGCGTCAACCAGACCATCATGGCCGCCCTGGCCATGGTGACCATCGCCGCCCTGATCGACGCGCCAGGCCTCGGCAAGACCGTCCTGCAGGCACTCCAGTCGCTGGATGTCGGCACCGCCTTCAACGCGGGCCTGGCCATCGTCGTCCTGGCGATCGTGCTGGACCGCGTCACCACCGCGGCGAGCACCCGCGCGGAGGCGGCGCGGCGCTCCAAGAACCGCTTCCTGGCCTGGCGGCGCCCGCTGCTGGGCGTGGGCGCGGTGGTCACGGCGGTGCTGATCTATCTCTCGCACACCTATCTGTGGGCGGCGGAGTTCCCCGGCGAGGGAGGCACGGGCAGCGCCATCCGCAGCGGCGCGGACAACGTGACCACCTGGGCGCAGGACAACCTGTCGGGCGTGACCAACGCGTTCCGCGACGCCATCACCAACGGCCTGCTCAACCCGTTCCAGTCGCTGCTCACCGACTCCCCGTGGTGGCTAGTCGGAGCCGCCCTCATCGGGATCGGCGTCGTCCTCGGCGGATGGCGGGCCGGCATCACCACGGCGGTGTGTGTAGGGCTGCTCGTCGGCACCGGGGTGTGGTCGGACAGCATGACGACCCTCGCGTCGACCGCCGTTGCCACGGTGCTGGTGATGCTCCTCGGCATCTGCTTCGGCGTCTGGATGGGCCGCAGTGCCCTGGCGGACCGGCTGCTGCGGCCCACGCTGGACGCGGCACAGGTCATGCCGCCGTTCGTCTATCTCGTCCCGTTCCTCGCGCTGTTCGGCGCGACCCGCTTCACCGCGATCGTCGCGGCCGTCGTCTACGCCGCCCCCGTCGCCATGAAGATCATCGCGGACGGCGTGCGGAACGTGCCCGCCACCACCGTGGAGGCGGCCACCTCCGCCGGATGCAACACCTGGCAGATCATCACCAAGGTCCAGCTGCCGATGGCACGCAGCGCCCTGACCCTCGCGACCAACCAGGGCCTGATCTACGTGCTGTCGATGGTCGTGGTGGGCGGCCTGGTGGGCGCGGGGGCCCTCGGCTACGACGTCGTGGCCGGATTCTCGCAGGGCCAGTTGTACGGGAAGGGGCTCGCCGCGGGGCTCGCCATCGTCCTTCTCGGTGTCATGTTCGACCGGATCACTCAGGCAGCGGCTCGCCGCACCTCCGCATAAGGAGCACCACACCATGGCAAGACAATGGCGGGCCGGCGCGGCCGGCGTGGCGATACTCGGCCTCACCCTCACGGCCTGCGGCGGCGCGAAGGTCGGCGACGACTCCGCGGGATCCGGTGAGTCCGGCAAGTGCGGCACCTTCAACCTCGCGGTCAACCCGTGGGTCGGCTACGAGGCGGACGCGGCCGTCCTCGCCTACGTCGCGCAGAACGACCTCGGTTGCAAGGTCAACTCCAAGGACCTGAAGGAAGAGATCGCCTGGCAGGGCTTCGGGACGGGCGAGGTCGACGCCGTCGTGGAGAACTGGGGCCACCCCGACCTGAAGAAGAAGTACATCACCGACCAGAAGACCGCCGTGGAGGCCGGCTCGACCGGCAACAAGGGCATCATCGGCTGGTACGTGCCGCCGTGGCTGGCCAAGGCGCACCCCGACATCCTCGACTACGAGAACCTCAACAAGTACGCGTCGAAGTTCAAGACCTCCGAGTCGGGCGGCAAGGGCCAGCTCCTCGACGGCGACCCGTCGTACGTCACCAACGACGAGGCCCTGGTGAAGAACCTGAAGCTGGACTTCAAGGTGGTGTACGCGGGCAGCGAGACCGCGCTCATCCAGGCCTTCCGCAAGGCGGAGAAGAACAAGGAATGGGTGATCGGCTACTTCTACGAGCCGCAGTGGTTCTTGTCCGAGGTGCCGCTGAAGAAGGTCGAGCTGCCCGCGTACAAGGACGGCTGCGACGCCGATGCGGAGAAGGTCGCCTGCGACTACCCCGTATACGACCTGGACAAGATCGTCAGCGCCAAGTTCGCCAAGTCCGGCAGCCCCGCCTATGACCTGGTGAAGAACTTCAACTGGACCAACGACGACCAGAACGTCGTGGCGAAGTACATCGCGGTCGACAAGATGACCCCCGAGGCGGCCGCCAAGAAGTGGGTCGAGGCCAACCGCGGCAAGGTGGACGCCTGGCTCAAGTAGCCCCGGCGAACCAGGAGTCGACGACCGGTCGGACATGCCCGGTGGACGGTGCGCACCCCGCGCGCACCGTCCACCGGGCATTGCCGTGTCACGCCCTGTTTTCCGAGGTCCCGGCCCCCTTGACACCCACCTGCACGGAAGGCACATTGAGTTGCGCAACCTGAGTCACGTTGCGTAGACAGCAACTCGATCGGCTCGGCTGGTCAACAATCCGGAGGTGCGGCGATGGCGGGACCCCGAGTGGTCATCATCGGAGCGGGCGTCGTGGGAGCGGCCCTCGCGGACGAGATCTCCGCACGCGGCTGGACCGAGGTGACGGTGGTCGACCAGGGCCCGCTGCCCGCCACCGGAGGGTCCTCCTCGCACGCCCCGGGGCTGGTCTTCCAGACGAACTCCTCCAAGACCATGACCGAGCTGGCCCGCTACACCGTCGAGAAGTTCTGCTCCCTCGACGTGGACGGCAAGCCCTGCTTCCTCCAGGTCGGCGGCCTCGAGGTGGCGACCACCCCCGAGCGCCTGGTGGAACTGCGGCGCCGACACGGCTGGATCACCGCCTGGGGCGTCGAGAGCAGGCTGCTGAGCGCCGACGAGTGCGTCGAGCAGCACCCCCTGGTCAACCGGGACAAGGTCCTGGGCGGGCTGCTGGTCCCGACGGACGGCCTCGCCAAGGCCGTCCTCGCCGTCGAGGCGCAGATCCGCCGGGCCACCGAACGCGGCGTCCGCTTCCTGGCCCGCCACGAGGTCCTCGACGTCCAGCAGAGCGAGGGCCGCGTCACCGGCGTCCTCACCGACCAGGGCGAGATCCCCGCCGACATCGTCGTGTGCTGCGCCGGCATCTGGGGCCCGAAGATCGCCCGCATGGCCGGCATGAACCTCCCGCTGACCCCGCTCGCCCACCAGCTCGCCTGGACCGGCCCGGTACCGGCGCTCGCCGGCCAGACCGAGGAGGCCGTCCGCCCGATCCTGCGCCACCAGGACGCCGACCTCTACTACCGCGACCGCTTCGACGCCATCGGCATCGGCTACTACGGCCACCGCCCGATGCCCATCACGGCCGACGACATCCTCTCCGTCGACGAGGCCGACGACATGCCGTCCGTCCTGAAGTTCACCGAGGAGGACTTCGAGCCGGCCTGGACCGAGACCCAGTCCCTGCTCCCCGCGACGAAGGACGCCAAGGTCGAGGAGGGCATCAACGGCCTCTTCTCCTTCACCACCGACAACTTCCCGCTGCTCGGCGAGTCCCAGGACGTCAAGGGCTTCTGGGTCGCCGAGGCGGTCTGGGTCACCCACTCCGCGGGCGTCGGCCGCGCGATGGCCGAATGGCTGGTGGACGGCCACTGCTCGTCCTTCGACCTGCACGAGTGCGACGTCAACCGCTTCGAGCCGCACCAGCTCGCCCCGGAATACGTGCTGGCCCGCGACTGCCAGAACTTCGTCGAGGTCTACGACATCCTCCACCCCCTCCAGCCCTCCGGCCACCCGCGCCCGATCCGCAAGAGCCCCTTCCACGCCCGCCAGGAGGAGCACGGCGCCTTCTTCCTGGAGGCGAACGGCTGGGAGCGCCCCCAGTGGTACGAGGCCAACGCGGGCCTGGTCGAGGGCCGTTCCATCCCCACGCCCAACGACTGGGCCGCGCGGTACTGGTCGCCCATCGTCGGCGCCGAGGCCCAGGTCACCCGCGAGACCGTCGCGATGTACGACATGACGGCCCTCAAGCGCCTGGAGGTCGCCGGACCCGGTGCCGCGGACTTCCTGGAGGGGCTGGTCACCGGCAAGGTCGCCAAGTCGGTCGGCTCGGTGACGTACACCCTGGTGCTGGACCACGACGGCGGCATCCGCAGCGACATCACCGTCGCCCGCCTCGCCCGCGACCTCTTCCAGATCGGCGCCAACGGCAACCTCGACCTCGACTGGCTCACCCGCCGCCTCCCCGCCGACGGCACCGTCCAGGTCCGCGACATCACCCCCGGCACCTGCTGCATCGGCCTGTGGGGTCCGTTGGCCCGCAAGGTCCTCCAGCCCCTGACGGACGAGGACTTCAGCAACGACGGCCTGAAGTACTTCCGCGCCAAGCGCGCCTACATCGGCAGTGTCCCGGTCACTGCGATGCGCCTGTCCTACGTCGGCGAACTCGGTTGGGAGCTCTACACCACCGCCGATCAGGGCCAGAAACTCTGGGACACCCTCTGGCAGGCCGCGCAGCCCCTCGGCGGGATCATCGCGGGCCGCGGCGCCTTCAACAGCCTCCGCCTGGAGAAGGGCTACCGCTCCTTCGGCACCGACATGACCTACGAGCACGACGCCTACGAGGCCGGCGTCGGCTTCGCCGTCAAGCTCGACAAGGGCGACTTCATCGGCAAGGAGGCTTTGGAGCGCCGCAAGGAGAACGTGCGGCGCAGGCTGACCTGCCTCACCGTCGACGACCCGCAGGCGGTCGTCCTCGGCAAGGAGCCGGTGTACGACGGGGACCGCGCGGTGGGCTACGTCACCAGCGCCTCCTACGGCTACACGATCGGCAAGGGCATCGCCTACGCCTGGCTGCCCGCCGAACTCGCCGCCCCGGGCACCACCGTGCACATCGGCTACTTCGACCAGCGCGTCGAGGCCGTCGTCGCCGAGGAGCCCCTGTTCGACCCCACCATGTCCCGCCTCCGTGGCTGACCTGCCGCGTCGGCTTCGACAGAAGGAGCACAGCCGGTGACTGCACAGCTGCTCGACGGCAAAGCCACCGCCGCCGACATCCGTCGCGAACTCGCCGAGCGCGTCGCCAAGCTGACCGCGGGCGGCGAGCGCCCGCCGGGCCTCGGCACCGTCTTGGTCGGCGACGACCCGGGCAGCCACGCCTACGTCGCCGGCAAGCACCGCGACTGCGCGCAGGTCGGCATCGCCTCCTTCCGCCGCGAACTGCCCGCCGACGCCACCCAGAAGCAGGTCGAGGACGTCATCGACGAACTCAACGCCGACCCGGCCTGCACCGGCTACATCGTCCAACTCCCGCTCCCCAGGCACCTGGACGCCAACGCCGTACTGGAACGCATGGACCCGGCCAAGGACGCCGACGGCCTGCACCCCGTCAACCTCGGCCGACTCGTCCTGGGCGTGGCGGCCCCGCTGCCCTGCACCCCGCGCGGCATCGTCGAACTCCTGCGCCGCTACGACGTACCGCTGGCCGGAGCCCGGGTGTGCGTGATCGGCCGGGGCATCACGGTCGGCCGCCCCATCGGCCTGCTGCTCACCCGCCGCTCCGAGAACGCCACCGTGACCCTGTGCCACACCGGAACCAAGGGCCTGGCCTGGCACGTACGCGAGGCGGACATCGTCATCGCGGCGGCCGGCTCACCGGGGCTGATCACCAAGGACATGCTGCGCCCCGGCGCGGCGGTCCTGGACGTCGGCATCACCCGCACCGACAGCGGCCTGGTCGGCGACATCCACCCCGACGCGGCGGAGATCGCCGGATGGGTCGCACCCATGCCCGGCGGCGTCGGCCCCATGACGAGGGCGATGCTGCTGGCCAACGTCGTCGAGGCCGCCGAGAGGAACGCGAGCACCGTATGAACCTGTCCCTTCCCGAGGACGGAGCCGTCCGATGAGCCCCCGCACCCCCGGCGCCGAACTCCCGGAGCACCCGGACTTCCTCTGGCGCAACCCCGAGCCCAAGCGCTCCTACGACGTGATCGTCGTCGGCGGTGGCGGCCACGGCCTGGCCACCGCCCACTACCTGGCGAAGAACCACGGCATCACCAACGTCGCCGTGCTGGAGAAGGGCTGGCTGGCGGGCGGCAACATGGCCCGCAACACCACGATCATCCGCTCCAACTACCTGTGGGACGAGAGCGCCGGCATCTACGAGCACGCGCTCAAGCTGTGGGAGGGCCTGGCGGAGGAGCTGGACTACCCGATCCTCTTCTCCCAGCGCGGGGTGCTGAACCTCGCCCACAGCCTCCAGGACGTCCGCGACAGCGTGCGCCGAGTGGAGGCGAACCGCCTCAACGGCGTCGACGCGGAATGGCTCGACGCGGACGGCGTCAAGGAAGTCTGCCCGATCGTCAACATCTCCCCGGACGTGCGCTATCCGGTCCTGGGCGCCACCTACCAGCCCCGGGCGGGCATCGCCAAGCACGACCACGTGGCCTGGGGCCTGGCCCGCTCGGCGGACGCGGCGGGGATCGACATCATCCAGAACTGCGAGGTCACCGGCCTGGACGTGGTCGGCGGCCGGGTCGTCGGCGTCCAGACCAACCTGGGCCCGATCGCCGCGGGCAAGGTCGCCCTCTGCTCGGCGGGCCACACCTCGGTCCTCGCCGCGATGGCCGGCATCGAACTCCCCGTCCAGAGCCACCCGTTGCAGGCGCTGGTATCGGAACTGCTGGAACCCGTCCACCCCACGGTGGTCATGTCCAACGCGGTCCACGTCTACGTCAGCCAGGCCCACAAGGGCGAGCTGGTGATGGGCGCGGGCATCGACGCGTACAACTCCTACACGCAGCGCGGCGCGTTCCACATCATCGAGGAACAGATGGCGGCCGCCCTGGAGCTCTTCCCGGTCTTCGCCCGCGCCCACGTCCTGCGCACGTGGGGCGGCATCGTCGACGTCAGCCCCGACGCCTCACCCATCATCGGCCTCAGCCCGGTCGACAACCTCTACCTCAACTGCGGCTGGGGCACGGGCGGTTTCAAGGCCACCCCGGGCGTCGGCTGGGTCTACGCCCACACGATCGCCCACGACACCCCTCACCCTCTCAACGCCCCCTTCTCGCTCGACCGTTTCACCACCGGCGCGCTCGTCGACGAGCACGGCGCGGCCGCGGTGGCCCACTAGGACCGCTGGATACTGGGAGCCGATCCATGCTGCTCATCCCCTGCCCGTGGTGCGGGCCCCGCGACGAGGCCGAGTTCCACTACGGCGGCCAGGCCCACGTCCCGTACCCCGAGACCCCGTCGGCCCTCACCGACGAGGAGTGGGCCCGCTACCTCTTCTTCCGCGACAACACCAAGGGCCCCTTCGCCGAACGCTGGAGCCACGCGGCGGGCTGCCGCAAGTGGTTCAACGCGATACGCGACACGTCGACGAACGAGATCCTGACGGTGTACAGGTCGGGCGAGGAACGCCCGGAGACGGTGGAGCGGCGTCTGAGCCAGCCGGGCAGTGCGGCGTTCGAGGACGGGGCTGAATCTCTCCACGCCGGTGCAGGTCTTTCAGCCCGTCCCGCGTCTGAGGACGAGGCCCCTTCAGGGCCGACGGGGTCCAGGGGCGGAGTCCCTGGCGGGGTCGAAGGGGCGGAGCCCCTGGGGATGGGAACGGGTAAGGGCGGCGGGGGCGAATCCTTCTTCCGCCACCCGACCCGCGGCCGAATCCACCGAGACGTGCCCCTCACCTTCACCTTCGACGGCACCGAATACCGGGGCTACAAGGGCGACACCCTCGCCTCCGCCCTCCTCGCCAACGGCGTCATCGAGGCCGGCACCAGCATCAAGCTCGGCCGCCCGAGAGGCATCTTCTCGGCCGGCGTCGAAGAACCCAACGCGGTCATCCAGATCGAGGCCCCCTTCCCCGAGCCGATGCTCCCCGCGACCGCCGTCGAGCTCTACGACGGCCTCGTCGCGACCAGCCTCCCCGGCCAGGGCCGCCTCGCCACGGACCCGGACCCCGCCCGCTACGACGCCGTACACGCCCACTGCGACCTCCTGGTCGTCGGCGCCGGCCCGGCCGGCCTCGCGGCAGCCGCCGCGGCGGCGAGGAGCGGCGCCCGCGTCATCCTCGCCGACGACCAGCCGGAGCCGGGCGGCAGCCTCCTGGGCAGCGGCGAACACCTCGACTGGGTGTCAGAGACCGCCGAACTCCTCGACGCCGCACCCGAGGTCCGCGACCTGCGCCGTACCACCGTCTTCGGCTACTACGACGACAACCACCTCCTCGCCGTGGAACGCCGCACCAACCACCTCGGCGCGGCAGCCCCCGACAACGTCTCCCGCGAACGCGTCTGGCGCATCCGCGCCCGCCGCGTCGTCCTCGCCACCGGCGCCCACGAACGCTCACTGGCCTTCGCGGACAACGACCGCCCCGGAGTGATGCTGGCCTCCTCGGCCCGCACCCACGTCAACCGCCACGGCGCCCTCCCCGGCCGCCACGCGGTCGTCTTCACCACCAACGACAGCGCCTACGCGGCCGCGTTGGACCTGAAGGCGGCGGGCGTGGACATCACCGCCGTCGTCGACACCCGCCCCGAACCGGGGGAGTGGGCACAGCGCGCCCGCCAGGCCGGCATCGAGGTGCTGACCGGCCACGCGGTCACCGGCACGGAGGGCACCCCCCGCCTCACCGCGGTGACCGTCGCCCCGTACGGAGACTCCGTGGGACAGCGCGAGTTCGCCGCCGACCTGCTGCTGGTCTCCGGCGGCTGGAACCCGGTCGCGCACCTCTACAGCCAGGCAGGCGGAAAACTCCGCTACGACGAGACGCTCGGCTCCTTCGTGCCCGACACCTGCCGACAGGCGGTCGAGGTCGTGGGCAGCGCGAACGGAGTCCTGGCCACGGCCGAGGTCCTGGCCCACGGCAGGGCCGCCGGAGCTCGCGCGATCGAGTCCGAGGGCTACACCCCGCAGGCACCCCGCCTCCCGGCGGTGGCCGCGCAGCCGCGACCGACGCCCGCGATGCACGTGTACCTCGTCCCCGGCACCTCCGGCCCCCACCGCTTCGTGGACCTCCAACGCGACGTCACCGTCGACGACCTGGCCCGGGCGGCCGGCGCCGGCATGCGCTCGGTCGAGCACACCAAGCGCTACACCACCGCCGGCACCGCCAACGACCAGGGCAAGACGTCCGGCGTCCTGGCCAGTGGCGTGGTCTCCGAACTCCTGGGCGTGGACATCTCGGCACTCGGCACGACCACGTTCCGGCCGCCGTACACACCGGTCTCCTTCGCGGCGCTCGCCGGCCGCGACCGTGGCGTCCTGAGCGATCCGGTCCGCACGACCGCCATCCACGAGTGGCACGTCGACCACGGCGCCCTGTTCGAGAACGTCGGCCAGTGGAAGCGCCCTTGGTACTACCCGCGCGGCGGCGAGGACATGGAGACCGCAGTGCTGCGCGAGTGCGCCGCCACCCGGGAGAGCGTCGGCTTCATGGACGCCTCCACCCTCGGCAAGATCGACGTCCAGGGCCCGGACGCCGGTGTCTTCCTCGACCTGCTCTACACCAACATGATCAGCACCCTGAAGGTCGGCATGATCCGCTACGGCGTCATGTGCCGCCCGGACGGCATGGTCTTCGACGACGGCACCGTCATCCGCCTGGCCCAGGACCGCTTCCTGGTCACCACCACGACCGGCAACGCCGCCGCTGTACTGGACTGGATGGAGGAGTGGCTGCAGACCGAGTGGCCCGAACTGAAGGTCCACTGCACGTCCGTGACCGAGCAGTGGGCCACTGTCGCCCTGGTCGGCCCCCGCTCCCGCGACGTCCTCGGCTCGCTCGCGCCCGAACTCGCCGTCGGCAACGACGACTTCCCGTTCATGGCCTGGCGCGGGACGACCGTCGCGGGCATCGAGGCCAGGGTCTGCCGGATCAGCTTCTCCGGCGAACTGGCCTACGAGATCAACGTGTCACCGTGGCGGGCCCGCGCCCTGTGGGAGGCGCTGTACGAGGCGGGCGCGCCGTACGGCATCACTCCTTACGGCACCGAGACCATGCACGTCCTGCGCGCCGAGAAGGGCTACCCCATCATCGGCCAGGACACCGACGGCACGGTCACCCCCCAGGACCTGGGCATGAGTTGGGCCGTGTCGAAGAAGAAGCCCGACTTCATCGGCAAGCGTTCCTTCGCCCGCGCCGACACCGTCCGCGCCGACCGCAAGCACCTGGTCGGCCTCCTCCCCGAGGACCCCGGCACCTTCCTCCCGGAAGGCACCCACCTGGTCGCCGACAGCGTCCTTCCGGCGCCGCCCGTCCCGATGCTCGGCCACGTCACCTCCAGCTACCGCAGCGCGGCACTGGGCCGGACCTTCGCGCTCGCCCTGGTCAAGGGCGGCCGCGAGCGCATCGGTGAGCGGCTCTACGCCCCCGTGGGCGACCGGCTGGTCCCGGTGACCGTCGCAAGCCCCGTCCTCTACGACCCTGAGGGAGCCCGCCGCGATGGCTGACACCGCACTGACCGCCCCGCCCCAAAGCCCCCTGTCGCAGGCCGCGGGCCGACTGGCCGCCGCCACCCGCACCTCCGGGGGCGCGGTCCGGCTGGCCGAACTCCCTTTCCTGTCCCAGCTCAACGTGCGCCTGGACGCCAAGGGAACGGCGGCGGAAGCCGTCGGGCTCGCACTGGACCTGCAACTGCCCCTCCAGCCGAACACCGTTGTCCGGGCAGGGGAGTTGACCGTGCTCTGGCTCGGCCCGGACGAGTGGCTGCTGGTGGGACCGCCCGGAAGCGAGCGGGAGCTGGAGAGCCGGATCCGCACGGCCGCGGGAGACGAACACGCCTCCGTCACCGATGTCTCCGCACAGCGCACCACGCTGCTCGTGGCGGGCCCCCGCGCCCACGATCTGCTGGCGCACGGCTGCGCACTGGACCTGCATCCGCGGAGCTTCGGCTCCGGACGCTGCGCCCAGACCACCCTGGGCCGTACGCAGGTCATCGTGGTCGCCCGGGCCGATTCCAGAGCCGGTTTCTGGGTCCTGGTGCGGTCGTCCTTCGCCGGCTATCTGACCGACTGGCTGCTGGACGCGGCGACGGAGTACGTCTGAGCGAACGCCGGCCCCAGCCCACCGGTCGGGCAGGGGCTGGGGCCAGCCCAGGTGGCCCATCCGGTGACTGATCTCCTGCGCGCCCTGGAGGAGCGCGGGTACGAGCGGTACACGGGTCCGGAGGCGCTGAGGGCGGCGACGACCTCGCCGTCACGGGCCCGGATCGGGGCCGCCACGGCGCGCAGTCCGCTCTCGAGTTCCTCCAGGGTCACCGCGTAGCCGCGCTCCGGTGCCGATGGCGCCCGGGCCGCGTACCTGGTACGGGTTGACCGCGTAATGCTCCCGGAGGGCCGCGATGTCGACGGCCTCGCCGCCCTCTTCGCTGGGCCGCTCGCACACCTGCCGGCCTCGCTGCGTGACGTCGAGACGGCCCGCCCCGAGCAGGCGGGAGGCGGTCGACTTGTGGACGTCGATGCGAGGATCTCCAGGACGCTGACGGCACGGTCGACGGACTGCACCCCGTTCACCGCGGACCCGGCTATCCGCTCCCGACGTCGGCCGGTCAGCGGGGTGTTGAGCCCTCCGGGCCCGGTGCTGCCCGGCGCCCGTCAGCGCAGGACGACCGTGCAGTGGCCGTTGATCAGCACACGGTTCTCGCTGTGCCACTTCACCGCACGGGACAGGGCCTGGGCCTCGACATCGCGGCCGAGGGCGACCAGTTCGTCGGGGGTACGCGAGTGGTCCACGCGGACGACGTCCTGCTCGATGATCGGGCCCTCGTCGAGGTCGGGCGTGACGTAGTGTGCCGTCGCCCCGACGAGCTTCACACCGCGCTGGTGCGCCTGGACGTACGGGCGGGCCCCCTTGAAGCTCGGCAGGAACGAGTGGTGGATGTTGATCGCCCGTCCGTCGAGCTGCTTGCACAGGTCGTCGGAGAGGATCTGCATGTAGCGGGCGAGGACCACGAGGTCGACGTCCAGTTCCTCGACGAGACCCAGCAGCCGCGCCTCGGCCTCCGCCTTGGTCTCCTTCGTCACCGGGATGTGGTGGAAGGGGATGCCGTAGGTGCGCGCCAGCGGCTCGAACTCGCGGTGGTTGGAGACGATCGCCGGGATCTCGATGTTGAGGGCGCCCGTGGACCTGCGGAAGAGCAGGTCGTTGAGGCAGTGCCCGAACTTCGACACCATGATCAGGGTTCGCGTCGGCGTGGAGGCGTCCTGCAGCCGCCAGCGGATCCCGTACGCCTCGCTGACCGGACCGAACCCCGTGCGCAGCTCCTCCAGCGAGACCGCGGGATCCGAGACATCGAAGTGCACCCGCATGAAGAAGCGGTTCTGTAGCCGGTCGTCGAACTGCTGGCTCTCCAGGATGTTGCCCGAGTGACGCACGAGGAACGTGGTCACGGCGTGGACGATTCCGGCCTGGTCGGGACAGGACAGGGTGAGGACGAACTCGCGGCCGGGCTGCGGTCGAGGGGACATGCCATCCTCCGAATGTCTAGCTGCGCATTACGCAACAAGTAGAGCTATGCGCAACATGCTCCAACGTTGACGCCGCGCGGGTCAAGGGGTGGCGTGTGGAGGGAAGGTCCGATCCGTCGACCTCTTGACAGTGAGTGTCGGTGGCGGGACAGTTTGGGCGTTCGTTTCGTATAGCGGATGCCGTTGCCTTATGCGCAACCCAGAACTGGTCCGGCCTCGACTCGGCCGCCCCTCGATGAGGAGACCGACAGTGACCCAAGAGGGCCTGCCCCCGAGCCTGATCGCCACCCTGCCAGGGGAGCACTACACCTACCCCGGGATCTTCGCCCTGGAGCAGCAGCGGATCTTCGAGGCCATGTGGTTCTGCGTGGCCCGAGCCTCGGAGCTGGCCAAGCCCGGGAGTTTCCGCACCTACCAGGTCGGGCGGGAGAGCGTGCTGATCACGCGCTCGCGGGACAGCTCGGTCAAGGCCTTCCTGAATGTCTGCCGGCACCGCGGCGCCAAGCTGTGCACGGAGGAGTCCGGCGAGGTCAAGCGAGCCTTCCAATGCCCGTATCACGCCTGGACGTACGGTCTCGACGGCAAGCTGATCGCCGCGCCGAACCTGACCTCGATGCCGGACATCGACCGGACCGAGTACGGCCTGGTGAGTGTGGCCGTGCGGGAGTGGCTGGGCTATGTGTGGGTGTGCCTGGCGGAGAACCCGCCGTCCTTCGAGGAGGGCGTCATCGGCGAGGTCGTCTCCCGCCTCGGTGACGTGGAGTCGATCGAGCGCTACGACATCGACAACCTCGAGCTGGGCCGCCGTATCACCTACGACGTGAAGGCCAACTGGAAGCTCATCATCGAGAACTTCATGGAGTGCTATCACTGTGCGACCATCCACCCCGAACTGACCGAGGTGCTCCCGGAGTTCGCGGACGGTTACGCGGCGCAGTACTACGTGGGCCACGGCGCGGAGTTCGGTGAGGAGGTCCAGGGTTTCACCGTGGACGGCTCGGAGGGGCTGGACCGCATTCCGGGGGTGGCCGAGGATCAGGACCGGCGTTACTACGCGATCACCGTCAGGCCGCAGGTGTTCATCAACCTCGTCCCCGACCATGTGATCTTCCACCGGATGTACCCGGTGTCCGTCGACCGCACCATCGTCGAGTGCGACTGGCTCTATCTCCCGCACGTCGTCGAGAGCGGCAAGGACGTGGCGCGGTCGGTCGAGTTGTTCCACCGCGTGAACCAGCAGGACTTCGACGCCTGCGAACGCACCCAGCCGGGAATGAGCTCGCGGGTCTACGCGAAGGGTGGCGTCCTGGTCCCCAGCGAGCACCACATCGGCGCGTTCCACGCCTGGGTACAGGACCGGATCGACGCACAGCCCGTCGGGTGATCCGCGGCATGCGTTGCTGTATGAGACAACCCTCCGTCTGGAGCCCGCAAATGAGGAGCATCACCGTCGTCGGAGCGTCGTTGGCAGGTCTGAGCACGGTCCGTGCGCTGCGCGCGGAGGGCTACGACGGTGAGATCGTCGTCGTGGGGGAGGAGCGCCACACTCCCTACGACCGCCCGCCGCTGTCGAAGGACTTCCTCAAGGGGGACCTCGACGTTGACGCGCTCGCACTCGGTGACGCCGATGAGTACGAGGCGTTGGACGTGCAGTGGCTCCTCGGTGAGCGCGCGGTGCGGCTGGACCCGGTGGCCAGGACCGTCACCCTGGCCGGGGGACGGCACGTACGCACCGGCGGGGTCGTCGTCGCCACCGGCGCCAGTGCCCGGATGCTCCCCGGTACGGACGGCCTGGCCGGTGTCCACACCCTGCGCACCCTCGACGACGCCCAGGCCCTGCGCGCCGAACTGCTGGACGGCCGGCCCCGGCTCGTCGTCATCGGCGCCGGCTTCATCGGCGCCGAGGTGGCCTCCACCGCCCGCGGACTCGGGCTCCACGTCACCGTCGTGGAGGCTCTCGACGTACCGCTGGAACGCCAACTGGGCCGGGAGATGGGGCTGGTGTGCTCCTCGCTCCACACCGATCACGGAGTCCGCCTGTTGCGGGGAACCGGAGTGGCGGGACTCGTCGGCGAGAACCGGGTGACCGGCGTACGGCTGACGGACGGGCGAGTGCTGCCCGCCGACGTCGTCGTGGTGGGCGTGGGTGTCAGGCCCGCCACCGACTGGCTCGCGGGATCCGGCGTGCGGGTGGACGACGGTGTGGTGTGCGACGCCGGCTGTGCGACCAGTGTCCCGGGCGTGGTCGCCGTAGGTGATGTCGCCCGCTGTCCCAGCCCGTTCACCGGGCGCCATGCCCGCGTCGAGCACTGGAGCAACGCCACCGAGCAGGCGAGGACCGCCGCTCGGACACTGCTCCGCGGAGAGTCGGCCCCGGCACCGCTCACCGCGCCGTACTTCTGGTCCGATCAGTATCAGGTGCGCATCCAGCTCGCCGGACACGTCGGCCCCGGAGCCGAGCCGGAAGTCGTCGAAGGCGACGTCGACAGCCGTTCCTTCACTGCCGTCTACCGGCGCGAGGGCACCCCCGTCGCGGTGCTCTCCCTCAACCAGCCCAAGTTCTTCAACCGGCTCCGCCGCACCCTCGTCCCCGCCGCCGCGGTCGCGCTCTGAGGAGCGCCCACATCCAAGGAGACCGTCGATGACCCTCTTCAACCAGCCCCTGCACGAGGTGGACCCGGAGATCGCCGCGGCGGTCGATGCCGAGCTGGACCGTCAGCAGTCCACCCTGGAGATGATCGCCTCCGAGAACTTCGCGCCGGTCGCGGTGATGGAGGCCCAGGGCTCGGTCCTGACCAACAAGTACGCCGAGGGCTACCCCGGCCGCCGCTACTACGGCGGCTGCGAGCACGTGGACGTCGCCGAGCAGATCGCCATCGACCGGGTCAAGGCCCTGTTCGGCGCCGAGTACGCCAACGTCCAGCCGCACTCGGGTGCCTCCGCCAACCAGGCCGCCCTGTTCGCGCTCGCCCAGCCCGGCGACACCATCCTGGGCCTGGACCTGGCGCACGGCGGCCACCTCACCCACGGCATGCGGCTGAACTTCTCCGGCAAGCAGTTCAACGTGGTCGCCTACCACGTGGACGACGCCGGCCTGGTCGACATGGCCGAGGTCGAGCGCCTCGCCAAGGAGCACCGGCCGAAGGTGATCATCGCGGGCTGGTCCGCCTACCCGCGCCAGCTCGACTTCGCCGAGTTCCGCCGGATCGCGGATGAGGTCGAGGCGTTCCTGTGGGTGGACATGGCGCACTTCGCCGGACTGGTCGCGGCGGGCCTGCACCCCAACCCGGTCGAGTACGCCGATGTCGTCACCTCCACCACGCACAAGACCCTGGGCGGGCCGCGCGGCGGGATCATCCTGGCCAGGCAGGCGTTCGCGAAGAAGCTCAACTCCTCCGTCTTCCCCGGCTTCCAGGGCGGCCCGCTGGAGCATGTGATCGCGGCCAAGGCGGTCTCCTTCAAGGTCGCCGCGAGCGAGGAGTTCAAGGAGCGCCAGGCGCGTACGGTGGAGGGAGCGCGGATCCTCGCCGAGCGGCTGACCGCCCCGGACGCCCGCGAGGCCGGTGTCAACGTGCTGTCCGGCGGCACCGACGTCCACCTCATCCTGGTCGACCTGCGCGCCTCCGAGCTGGACGGGCAGCAGGCCGAGGACCGTCTCCACGAGGTCGGCATCACCGTCAACCGCAACGCCGTCCCCAACGACCCGCGTCCCCCGATGGTCACCTCGGGCCTGCGGATCGGCACCCCGGCCCTGGCCACCCGCGGCTTCACCGCCGACGACTTCACCGAGGTCGCCGACGTGATCGCCTCCGCGCTGAAGCCGTCCTACGACGTCGACGACCTCAAGGCCCGGGTCAAGACGCTCGCCGACAAGCACCCGCTGTACCCCGGCCTGTAACCGACCACCTCCCGCAGGGCACGCCCCTCGCCCTTCACCCCATGGAGTACAGCGTGGCAATCAGCGTCTTCGACCTGTTCTCCATAGGCATCGGCCCGTCCAGCTCGCACACCGTCGGACCGATGCGCGCCGCCGCGATGTTCGCCGCCCGGCTGAAGACGGACGGCCTGCTCGCCCCGGCCGCCGCGGTACGGGCGGAGCTGTTCGGCTCCCTCGGCGCCACCGGCCACGGCCACGGCACCCCCAAGGCGGTGCTGCTGGGCCTGGAGGGCAACAAACCCCACACGGTCGACGTCGCCCAGGCCGACCTGGACGTCGAGCGGATCCGTGCCAGCGGGCGCATCCGGCTGCTCGGTGCCGAGATCGGCGCGGCCCACGAGATCGACTTCGACGCCTCGACCCAGCTGGTCCTGCACCGCCGGCGTTCGCTGCCGTACCACGCCAACGGCATGACCCTCTTCGCGTACGACGCCGACGGGGTCCCGCTGCTGGAGAAGACGTACTACTCGGTGGGCGGCGGCTTCGTGGTCGACGAGGACGCCGTCGGGACGGACCGGATCAAGGTCGACGACACCGCGCAGGCCCATCCGTTTCACACGGGTGACGAACTGCTGCGGCTGACCGGGGAGACGGGGCTGTCGATCTCCGCGCTGATGCTGGAGAACGAGAAGGCCTGGCGCACCGAGGAGGAGATCCGCGCGGGCCTGCTGGCGATCTGGCGGGTGATGGAGGAGTGCGTGTCGCGCGGGATGGCCTGCGAAGGCATCCTTCCCGGTGGTCTGAAGGTGCGTCGGCGGGCTGCTGCGGCGGCTCGTCAACTGCGCAGCGAGGGCGATCCGTTGGCGCGCGCAATGGAGTGGATCACGCTCTACGCGATGGCGGTGAACGAGGAGAACGCGGCGGGCGGACGGGTCGTCACCGCGCCGACGAACGGCGCGGCGGGCATCATCCCCGCCGTTCTGCACTACTACCTCAACTTCGTGCCGGGCGCCGACGAGGACGGCATCGTCCGCTTCATGCTGGCCGCCGGGGCGATCGGCATGCTCTTCAAGGAGAACGCCTCCATCTCCGGCGCCGAGGTCGGCTGCCAGGGCGAGGTCGGTTCCGCCTGCTCGATGGCCGCGGGCGGTCTCGCCGAGGTGCTGGGCGGCTCCCCGGAACAGGTCGAGAACGCCGCCGAGATCGGCATGGAACACAACCTCGGGCTGACCTGCGACCCCGTCGGCGGCCTCGTCCAGATCCCCTGCATCGAACGCAACGGCATGGCCGCGGTCAAGGCCGTGACCGCCGCGCGGATGGCCCTGCGGGGCGACGGCCGGCACCACGTCTCCCTCGACAAGGTCATCAAGACCATGAAGGAGACCGGCGCCGACATGAAGGTCAAGTACAAGGAGACCGCCCGCGGCGGCCTCGCCGTCAACGTCATCGAGTGCTGAGGCCGGGGCAGGGGGCGGGGGTCACAGCCGTAGGACGATGAGCGCCGTGTCGTCCGTGTTGCCGGTGTGGGGGAGCAGGTCGGTGAGGAGGGCGTCGGCCAGGTCCTCGGGGGCGGCGTGCTGGTGGTGGGTGAGGGAGTCGGCGAGACGGGCCAGCCCGGCGTCGATGTCGTCGGTGCGGCGTTCGACCAGGCCGTCGGTGTAGAGGACCAGGGTGGCGCCCTCGGCGAAGGGCGTCTGGGCCTGGGGGCGCGGGGCGGAGCGGGGGCGGGCGGCCAGTGGCGGGTCGGTGGCCCCGTCGAGGAAGGACACGGTGCCGTCGGGGTGGAGCAGGGCGGGCGGCGGGTGCCCGGCGCAGCTGTAGGTGATGGTGTGGTCGTCCCAGTCGATGAAGGTCGTCGCCGCGGTGGTCGACTCGGCGCCGTCGACGGAGCGGGCGTACATGTCGAGGGCCTCCAGCGCCTGTGCCGGGCCGTCGGCGACGCGCGTGGCCGCGCTCAGGGCGCTGCGCAGTTGTCCCATGGCGCAGGCGGCCGCCAGGCCGTGACCGACGACGTCACCCACCGCCACCGCGAGGCCCTCGCCGGGCAGCTCGACCACGTCGTACCAGTCGCCGCACACGTTCAGGGCGCCGATGGCGGGCCGGTAGCGGACAGCCGCTTTGCGGTGTGCGAGGGGTCTGGGGTCGGGCAGCATGGCCGCCTGCAGGGCCAGGGCGACCTCACGCTCACGGTCGTGTGCCTGGCGCAGACGCTCGTTGACCTGCTGAAGTTCCCGCGCGCGGGTGTACAGCTCGGCCTCCAGCACCCGGGACCGCCGGTCGCCGCCCGGTCCGCCGAAGGCGTGGATGAGTTCGGTGACCTCCTCCACCCGGTGCACGATCAGCGTGACCTGCCCGTCGGGGCCGTGGACGGGGGCGTTGACCGGGCTCCAGTAGTGCTCCTCCCAGCGGCCGGGGTGTGCGGGGTCCTCGATGTCGTAGCGGAGCAGCGCCATGGTGTCGCGTTCGCCGGTGGCGGCGGTGCGCAGCATCGACTCCCGGGTCTCGCGCATACCGGCCGCGGCCGCGTCGTTCGGGTTCTCGGGGAAGACGTCGAAGATGTAGTGGCCCAGGAGCTGCTCGCGGGTGCGTCCGGCCAGCCGGAGGAAGTCCTCGTTGGCGTCCACGTACACCAGCTCGGGGGTGAGCAGTGCCACCATGCCGGGCAGAGCCCTGAATACCGCCGCATAGTCGATCTGCGGTTCCTCCGCCATTTGCTGCCTGCCTCGGCGCCGAGCGTCACTGTGCCGTTCCACGATAGGAGCGAACAGGCCACGGGGCCCGGGGAATGGCCCACCCGGGCCGTGTCGGCGATCAGATGGTGGTGTCGTCGCCCGGCGAAGGCGGGAGGTCCGGGCGTAGGACCATCAGGGAGTTTTCGAGGGCCGCCACCATGGCGAAGGGGAAGCGGTCGAGTTCGAGACAGAGTGCGACGTCATCGGGGTGGACCCCTTGACGCACCCCTTGCGTCAGTTCGGCTGCCGCGCGGGACTCGGCGGCACGGCGGAGGAACTCGGCGGCATCCGTTCCCGCCTCGGTGGCCCTCCGGGCGATGTACTGGGCACACGCCAGATCCTCGTCGGCCTGTCCACCCTCGCCGGTGACGACGAAGGTGACGCTGTCACTCCTGCGTGTCCGCAGGAGCCGAGCCGTTGCCTCCGCCACCACGAAGCTGGCGCACAGCACCAGCGACGCGTCCTTGACCGCGAGGGCGCCGACGGTCCCCGCCGTGGTCTTCTGTACGACGGTCCGGCCGCCGAGGTCCATGGCGCGCAGCATGCCCGGCGAGTTGACGGTGTCGAAGCCGGGCGCGGGCGGACCGTCCTTGAGCGCCACCCAGTCCGGGTGGCGGGCCTTGAGGGCCAGGGCCTCGTCCAGCGACTCGGCCAGAACGATCTTCTCCGCCCCTTGGCCAAAGGCCCAGGCGGCCACGGTGAAGGCCCGCATGACGTCGACCACGACCGCCACGGACGGTGTCTCGACCAGCTCGGTGATGCCAAGAAAGTGGGCGTCCATTCGGATCATGATCGAGCACGCCCGACCCGCGGCACCCGGCGAGTGACCCACATCACGCGACTCAGATCCAGCTGTCGAGCCACATCCTGGCGCGCCAGTCCGCGTACGGAATCGTCTGCCCGGTGTAGGCGGGGAAGAAGTAGGCGAAGTTCCAGACGATGAGCAGCACGAGCACACCGGCGGCCACCGCCCCCAGTGTGCGGCGCTCGCCGGTCGCTCCCGGCGGACCCAGCAGGGCTCCCAGCATCATCGTGACGGCCAGACACAGGTACGGCACGAAGGCGACCGCGTAGAAGGAGAAGATCGTGCGGTCCTGGTACAGGAACCAGGGCAGATAACCGGCACCCACCGCGCACAGGACGGCACCGGAGCGCCAGTCGCGGCGCAGCGCCCATCGGTAGAGCAGGTACACCAGGGCGCAGCACGCCGACCACCACAGCAGGGGTGTCCCCAGGGCGAGGATGGTCTGCGTGCAGTCGGTGGCTGTGCGGCAGCCTTCCGTCCCGGGTTTCGGCGACTCGTAGTGGAACAGCACCGGGCGGCCGAGGACCAGCCAACTCCAGGGGTTCGACTCGAACTTGTGAGGCGTGTGCAGCCCCACGTTGAACTGGTACACCCCGTACTCGTAGTGCCACAGGCTGCGCAGCGGAGCCGGGATCCACGACCATGTGCCGCCGCGGCCGTCCGCCCAATGGCGTCCGTAGCCGTCGTCGGACAGGAACCATCCGGTCCATGTCACCAGATACGTCACGACGGCGACCGGCACGAGGGACAGCACCGACCGGCCGAGGTCCTTGCGCAGCACCGCGCGATACGGGTGGCGCGCCCCGGCCACACGGCGGGCCCCGACGTCCCACAGCAGGGTGAGGACCACGAAGAAGGCGAGGAAGTACAGGCCGTTCCATTTGGTGGAGGCCGCCAGTCCCAGGCAGAGGCCGGCCGCGATCCGCCAGGGACGCGCTCCCGTTCCGGCATGGTCGCCGGTGTGTCCGTCCGGGCGCACCCGGCCGTCCTCGGGGACGGGCAGGGCCGCCGCGAGCCGGGCCCGTGCGTGGTCCCGGTCGATGAGCAGACAGCCGAACGCCGCCAGGACGAAGAACATGACGACGAGGTCGAGCAGAGCGGTGCGGCTCATGACGTAGTGCAGACCGTCCACCGCCATCAGCGCCCCGGCCAGGCAGCCCAGCAGCGTCGAACGGAACAGCCGGCGCCCGATGCGGCACAGCATCAGCACCGACAGCGTGCCGAGGACCGCCGTCATGAAGCGCCAGCCGAACGGGGTGAGACCGAACATCCACTCGCCGAGGGCGATCACCCACTTGCCCGTCGGCGGGTGCGCGACGAAGGACCCGGTGTCGGAGAGCGATATCACCTGGGGATGGGCCAGGATGTGCGGGTCGGCGACCTTACGGTCGGGCCAGGTGCCCTCGTAGCCCAGCCGGAGCACGGACCAGGCGTCCTTGGCGTAGTACGTCTCGTCGAACACGACCGAGCGCGGGCTGCCCAGACGCCAAAAGCGCGGCAGTCCGGAAAGGAGCGCCACCAGCAGGGGCCCGCCCCAACCCGACCAGCGGGCCAGTCGGAACGCCGCCGTGGGAGACAGCCCCAGCATGCGCCACGGCCCTGACCCGGGTTCGGGAAAGGGCACGACCAGGCGGTCGCGCACGGACGTGTGCGGGCGTCCCGTGTATCCGAAGGCGCGCAGCCTCTGCTCCCAGGAGGCCGGCCGGAGATCGGCCTGGTCGATTCGGGGCATGCCGACAGACGTGGGCGCGTTCTTGGGGAACACCTGGTGAGCCTTCTGTTCGTGGAGAGCGGGACGAGCGGACGTCAGCCGCTCAGCGGGCGGTGGTGGTCACACCGGCTCGGCTCTCAGCGAGCGGGGCCGCTCGAAGCTGCCCCTACCTGGGCCGTGGAGGCGGGGAGGACCGTCGACGGTGTCGGGACCGACTCGGCGGAGGTGACGGGGCGGGGCTGCCTCGTGTGGGGTCCGCCCTGGGCGACGGAGCCCGCCAGGAGCAGCAGTCCGATGCCGAGTCCGGCGATGGTCAGCACGGATGCGGTGGCCATCCAGGCGGCCCGGGCCCGCTGCCGGGCGCGGACGCCGGCTTGCAGCCGGTAGCGGTGCCGGTCCTCGTAGGGCCTGTCCGTGTGGCCGTCACGCATCATGCGTGTCAGCTCCTGCTCGAAGTGATCCACTGTTCCTCCTTCACTCGACCGGCTCGACCGCCTCGGCCAGAAGCCGCCGCAGCCGTGCGACACCGCGCGCCGTCAGTGAACGGGCGGTCCCCACCGGACACCCGAGCACTTCCGCGACGTCCCGCTCGGGCAGGTCCTGGTAGTAGCGCAGCACCACCGCGGCCCGCTGCCGTGCCGGCAGCAACGCCAACATGGCCTCCAGCCGGGTCCGTTCGTCCACCGCGGCCGTCTCGTCTCCCGCTCCGGGCGGGTCGGGCAGCTGGTCGACGGGGTGCTCGCCCCACCATCGACGCCGTGCCGAGCGTGCCGCGGCACGGGCCAGGACCTTGCGCACATAGGCCTCGGGCGCCTGGTGGGCCACCTTCGGCCAGGCGAACCACAGTTTGACCAGCGCGTCCTGCAGCAGGTCCTCGGCCCGGTACCGGTCTCCGCCGGTGAGCAGCCGCGCCAGGTGCAGCAAGGCCGACCACCGGGCAGCCACGAACCGGTCGAACTCAACGGCCCGCTGCTGCCCCGTCAACGTCGCCCCCCAGCCCCCTGCCGAACACGCCGGCTTCCGCCGCTGTCACCCTTAACAAGACGCTGGGCCCCGCCCCGCTATGCACTCCCACAGTGTGGCGTGGGTCACGTCCGCCGGTTCGCGGGGGCCTGCGCTCCGGCCGGAGTGAACGGCCTGGGGTGGCGTCCCGGCGAGTGGGTAGCCATACCGGCCGTGCGGCTTCGCTCCACACCGAGGTGGTGACCTGCGAATTCACGAAGCCGCGCCGCTGTACCACTCCGCGGGACACCACCCCGCCTGGTGGTCATGCGGCAGCCGGTGGCCGCCAAGTCGCCTCGACCAGGGCCCGTTCGGTGCCGGACAGGTAGACGGCCGCGGCGAGCCACACCCGTGCGTATCCGCCCGGATCGGCCTGCCGGGTCCGGCCGAACACGTCGCGGCCACGGCGGTCGGCTTCCGCCGCGAGCGCGTCCGCCAGGTCGGCCGCTGCCCGGAAGCCGCTACGCCGAAGGGCCGCGGTTCCTGACGCCCGGTCGCCGTCGCGTGCGGGCTCGGCGGCGGTTCGCCGGCCCCCGGAGACGGCGACCTCGACCAGTCGTCGCAGCCGCCACAGAGGTGCTTCGGCCACCGGATCCGGTGGGAACGCGGACAGGGTCTCCACCGACGGCAGTTCGTCGGCCGACGGGAAATGCGCGCCCTCGAGGCGGTCGTAGCCCAGATCGGCGTGTCCCGCCCACTCGGTCGGCAGACGCAGGGTCGCCGTGCCGTCCGGCACAGGGCCGACCGCCAGTGGCCGCAGTGTCGCGGCGCGGGCCGGGTCGAGACGCCCGACGACGCGCAACCGCAAACCGGGCCGCGAGGCCAGTTTGCGGAAGTTGGCCGTATGCGCCAGGTCGGGGTGGCTGTTGGACGGCACCAGCCGGATCAGCAGACCCTCGCCGTCCGCTTCCTGTGCGGGCAACTCCCGGGCGAACAGCTGGTCTTCGGCCGCTCCTACGATGACCACGTCACAGCCGATGAGTTCGTCGGCCGTCTGTCCGACCTGTTCCGGCTCGCTCGTCCCGGCGCCGTTGAACCGTGCCGCCACGGCCTCGGTCAACGGGCGGGAGAACAGCCGGGCGAGCGGGCCGGACGTCCACGACAGGCCCGTGACCGGGGTGGCGCGTACCCCCTTCCCGGCGCCGAGGCGGCCGTCCGGTGAGAGCGTCGCACCGGAGATCAGCAACCCGCCCCGGGAGAGCTGCGCGTGATCGAGGCTGCCGGAGCCGAGCGCCACGGTGGCCGTGGCGGCACCCCGCGCCCGGGCCGGGCCACCGGGTCTGACGTCGGCCACGGAGAACCAGCGGCCCTCGTCGGACAGGACGTGCGTGACGACCCCGCCGTAGCCGGTGGCGGAGATCACCGGCTCCCGGCACACTCCGTGGACACGCAGGCCGCCCCCCGGACGGTAGCCGCGCCGGGCCGTGCCGACCAGGGCCGGGTCGGGGTCGGACGCCGCCAACAGGCCGCTGGTGAGGAGCAGTTCACGCAGGGCGGCCACCAGGTCGGCCAGCCGGTGACCGTCGTGACGGGCGCGGGCCGCACGCAGGGCGCGCACCACCCTCAGGGCGGCCGCCTCGGGACGGTGCAGTCCCGCGAGCCGGGCCGTGTGCGCGGCCCGCAGCAACTCGGCCTGCGGTACGGCACCCGCGCCGGGCACCCCCGCGGCGAGCACAGCGGCGGCGGCGTCCCAAAGGCCTGTCGCGGCTGACACCTGGGCGTCCGTCGGTCCCACCGGCGGCGCATCCGCCGCACGGGTGTCCGGTGTCCCGGCACTTTCGTCAGGCGGGATCGTCTTGACGTCGGCCCCGTCGGACACCGGTTCCGCCGTCTCGGACACCGTGTCCGCGTCGGCCACCGGAGCGGCGCCGAGCACGGCCGCGCGATGCAGACACCGGGGCGCGAGCAGACAGCTGCACTGCGCCTGACCGTCCTCCGTGACCGCACCGGACGGCCCGGGCGCGAGGGTGACCTCGGCGTCCTCACCGCATCGCACCCGCCGTACGGAGCCCTCGACGGTGACCGGCAGCGTCGCGCAGGTCTCGATCGCGGCGTCCAGCTTCTTGCGCAGCCGGGACGTGAGGTGTTCGACGGCGGCGGCGACCACCTCGGGTGCCACGGGGGGCAGTTCGGTGTTCATCGGGTCTCTCCGCGGAGGCGGTCGCCCACCCAGCGGGCGAGGGCGAGGGGACTGAGGGCGGCGACCGGCATCCCGGCCGCGACGAGCTGCTGCGCCACGGGGACCGAGTAGCGCGGGCTGCCGGAGTCGTCCAGGGCGGCGCAGCCCATCAGATGGACGCCGGAGCTCGCGAGGTCGCGTACCTCGCCGAGGAGGCCGCCGAGCGGATAGCCCTCCTCGAAGTCGCTGACCACCACCACGAGGGTGCGGCTGGGGACGGTCACCAGGGAACGTGCCTGGGCCAGTCCCGCCGCGATGTGCGTGCCGCCGCCGACCCGCACTTCCAGGAGCAGCGACAGCGGATCGTCGACGCGCTCGGTCAGGTCGATCACCTCCGTGGAGAAGGCGAGGAAGTGCGTGCTGAGCGTGGGTACTCCGCCCAGCACGGCCGCGGTCAGCGCCGACCAGATGACGGACGCCTCCATCGACCCGGACACGTCGACCACCAGGATCAGCCGCCAGTCCGCCTCCCTGCGCGAGCGGGTGCTGAACACCGGCCGCTCCGGGACGACCAGGGTGCGGCCGTCGTCGGTCCTGCGGGTGTGGGCGAGGTTGGCCCGCAGGGTGCGCGGCAGGTCGATCCGGCCTCCGGGCCGGTGGGTCGGGCGTGGTGTGGCCAGTCCGGTCAGCGCGGGACGCAGCCGGGTGGCCAACTCCTTGGCCAGTTCGTCGACCAGACGGCGCACCAGCGGGCGCAGCCGGGCCAGTTGCTGCTCCGGCATCCCGCCGGCCAGAGACAGCACGGACGACAGCAGATCGACCGAGGGGCGGACCGCCTTCGGGTCGAGCTCGGCCAGGACATCGCTGCGACCCTGGTCGGCGGCCCGGGCCAGCACCTCCTCACGGACGTCGGCGCCGAACAGCGCGTCGAGTTCCTCGGCCCACTCACGGGCGGTCGGGAAGGAGGCCTCCCGACCGCCGCCGGGACCGCCCTCGCGGCCGAGGTCGGCGGAGCCCTCGCCACGGCCGGTGCCGTACAACTCGTCGAGCGCGTGCGCGTAACGGCGGGCGCCCCGCGGCAGCTTGTCGCTCTCCCGGCCCAGGAGCAGTCGCCAGCGGTCGGTCGGCGTGAGGTGGAGGGCGGAGCTGCCCTGTCGTGCTTCACCGCGGGGCGCGGGCGTGTCGGGGGCCTTGTCGGTGTCCGCGGCGTTCGGGGGCGGGGTGCTGTCGGCCGGGGCGAGTGCCGTCCTCAGGGGTGGCCGGAGCGCGTCGACCGCCGCCCGGCCCGCCGCGTCCGCGGCCGTCCACAGCGCGAGGAGCTGTGGCGAGGCGCCGAGCGACAGGTCGAGCCGGTCGCCGAGGCGCTCGGTCACCGTGTCCAGCAGCCGGCCGCGGCCTGCCGGGCTGAGCGCGTCGAAGCCGCCGCGCAGGGCGGGCAGCCGGTCGAGGAACCCCTGGTCGGTGAGTGCGTCGATGCGGTCGAGGAGCGGGTCCAGCGCGGTCGGCGCCGACTGAAGGAGGGGAGCGGCCCCGCTGAGCAGACCGGTGAGGCGGCGGCTCAGCGCATGCCGCTCGTCGGGCCCGGTGGCGGTGTCGATCCAGCCCGCGGCACGGGCGCCGAGGGTGTCGGTGTCGTCGAGGTCGAGCATGACCCGGGCGGCGAGCGCGGCGCCCTGGACGAGCGGGGAGGCGGTGCGCGCGAGGTCGTCCAGCGCGCCGTCCATCCGCAGTCCGAGGCGGTGTTCGCCCGCTCGGGAGGCGAGCGCCACGAGCGCGTCCGCGTCCTGGGGGTCGTCGCTGCCCGCCAGTCCCGGCAGGGACCGTACCGCCGACTCCAGCAGTTCGGCGGCGAGTTCGGCGGCCGCCTCTCGGCTCTCAGGCGTGGTGCCGGGCAGATGGCCCCGTCGCAGCGCCTCCAACAGGTCGAGAGCGCTGAGGAGTTCGGGGAGGGTGGCGCAGGCGGGGAGCACCTCGGCGGCGTCGGCGAGCCGCTCGGCGACCAGTTCCGGCAGATCGCACCGGGCGGCGCCGCGGAGTGCCGCCAGGACGAGGGCGCTGGTGGGCCCGCCGTCCGCCGACTCCCTGCGGAAGGTCTCCCGCAGGGTGCCTTCGGCGGCCAGCGCCGCCGTGACGCCCCGGACGCCGGCCAGATCGAGCCGGACCGGCACGGCCGGGGTCCACGACAGGCGCCACCGCGTGGTGAGCGCGGCCGCATCCCCCGTACCCGCCACCTGGACCGGCTCCCCGTACCCCGCTCCGCACACGGCGAGGCGCTGCAGCAGGATCTCGCGGCGGCCGTCGAGCGCCGAGCGCAGCGGGTCGAGCCGCAGTTCACGCCCGGCGGGATCGTCGGGTCCCGGCAGCCGCAGCGCGGCGAGCTCCGCCTCGACGGACGGGCCGAGCCCGGAGCGGGGCGTGCCCGGGGCGATGCGGCCGCGGTCGGTGCCGACCAGGACGACCTCCAGAGCCCGCGCCAGGGCCCGACCGCGCCCGAGCGGCTCACCCTGGCCCATCACGGTCGTCAGCGCCTCCAGCACCTCGCCGCGCCCGGGAGCCGACAGACCGCGCAGCCGCGCCAGGTCGCACGCCACCCGCAGCGTCTCGCGGGCCTCGCCGGTACCGGCGACGTGTCCGGCCGCCCGCAGCTCACGGCAGGCGTCGGTGATCGCCCGTGCCGCGGCCTCGTGCAGCCGCTCGGGATCGCCCCCAGCGGTGAACACCGCCTGCTGCCAGCGCGGGTCGCGGATCCCGGCCGGATAACCGGAACGGGAGTCCAGCAGATCGAAGGCGTACGGCACGAGGGAGGTGACGACGGCCGGTTGCTCGCCCGAGGACACCGGCGCCGCAGTGGTCGGCGCCGCCCCTTCGGTCAACGCCGGTGCGTGGAAGGCTCCGACGACGGCCGCGACGCGGCGTCCGCCGGCCGTGGCGCGGCCGATCGCCTCCCGCATGTGCGCCTCGCGCGCCAGATCCACCGCGGGAACCCCGCCCGCCGACTCGGCATCGCGGCGCAGCGCCCAACCGACCCCGAGGGCGGCCCGGCGTACGGCCTCGGGGGCGCAGCCCGGGGCGAGGACCTCGACACTGCGGTCCCACATGTCGTCGCCGTCGCGGCCCGTGCCGGCCGCGGTGAGCGCGGCCGCGAACGCCGTGGGCGCCTCGGCCGCCGGCACACGAGAGTCCCCGGCTTCGGCGCTCCAGCGCGGGTCGGACATCGGCAGGTCGCAGCAGACGACCTCGGCGCCGCGCTCGCGTGCCCAGCGGATGGCGGCGAGTTCGGGCGAGAAGTCGGCGAAGGGGTAGAAGCCGAGCCGGTCGCCCTCGCCGGCCCCGGCCAGGGCGACCGGGGCGAGGGTGCCCGGCGCGCCGAGATGGGGCAGCCAGGGCTGGAAGTCGGTGGGCAGCTCCACGCAGACGACGTCGGCGCCGGAGGCGTCCAGCAGGGCGGGGACGGCGGCGGCGAGCGCCGGGCTGTGGTGCCGTACGCCCAGCAGGTACGGCACCACGGAGTCGGCGAGGGCGGCGAGGGCCGCCCTCGGTTCCTGAACGAGGGTCACCGCAGGTTCTCCCGCAGGTCCCACAGGCGGCGCCAGGTCGCCGAACCGTCCTCGGCGCGGCGGCGCACCGGGCCGTCCCAGTAGCCGAGGAGACGCGCGTGGTCGGCCGGGTCGTCCTTGCGGACCACGCCCAGCAGATGGCCGGGGACCAGGTCCAGCGAGTCGCCGCCGGGGAGGTAGGCGGCGGCGACCCCCAGGGAGACGGCGACCTGAACCGCCTCGGCGGTGGACATCACCGTCCCCGGGCGCTCCACGTCCCAGCCCTCGGCCGAGCGTCCGGCCCGCAGGTCGCGAAAGACGGTCAGCAGGACGTCGAGGACCGCGTCGTCGACGCCGAAGGCCGCGCCCGCCCGCTCGACGGCCGCCGTGGCCTGCCGTTTGACGAGGGCGGTCTCGGCCTCGACGTCGGCGATCGGGTGCACGGTCTCGAAGTTGAAGCGGCGCTTGAGCGCGGCGGACATCTCCGACACCCCGCGGTCACGGAGGTTGGCGGTGGCGATGACGGTGAACCCGGGCGCGGCGGCGACCTGGGCGTCGTCGGTACCGGACAGTTCGGGCACGCTCATCCGCCGGTCGGACAGGAGCGACACCAGGGCGTCCTGCACCTCGGGCAGACAGCGGGTGATCTCCTCGATACGGGCCACCCTCCCGGCGCGCATCGCGGCGAGGACCGGTGAGTCCACCAGGGCCTGCGGGGAGGGGCCCTGGGCGAGGAGGAGGGCGTAGTTCCAGCCGTAGCGCAGGGCGTCCTCGGTGGTGCCCGCGGTGCCCTGCACGGTGAGGGCGCTGGTGCCGCAGACGGCCGCCGACAGCAGCTCGGACAGCATCGACTTGGCGGTGCCCGGTTCGCCGACGAGCAGCAGTCCGCGTTCTCCGGCGAGGGTGACCACGCACCGCTCCACCAGGGCGCGTTCGCCGACGAACTTGGGGGCGATGACCAGTTCGTCCGGCAGCTCCCCGGGCGGCTCGGGCAGCTTGAGCGCCTCGCCGCCGCTGCCGCAGACGAAGGTGATCACGGCGCGGGGTGTCAGCAGCCAGCCGGGCGGACGGGGGCCGTCGTCGTGGGCGGCGAGAAAGGCGAGTTCGGTGGCGAAGCGCTCTTCGGCGGGCAGGGTCTGCCGGGCCGGGAGGGCCGACACCGTGTCGGTCAGGGGCATGGATGTCCTTGCTCGGTGGATCGGTCTGTGTCGGGGCGTGGGGGAGACAGAGGTGGGGGGATCGGAGCGCCGCCGCTCGGCGGCGCCCCGGGCCTCGTCACGTCAGCGGCGGCGGGCCCGCCGTACCTTCAGCTCCTCGAACCGGGGAGCGTCGCCCTCCCGCACGCGCTGCCACGCCCTGCGGTAGAGCTCCGAGGCCGGCTCGAAGGGCACGATCACGCCGAACGGCGCGTGGTCGTCGGTCACGTCGGCGAACAGCGGCAGCTTCCAGCGCTCCAGCGGCACGCGCGGCGACGACTGCGAGACCCAGCCGCCCGGCAGGAAGAGCGAGCGTCCGGCGCGGGTCCTGCTGGCCTCGACCACGAGGTCGGTGGCGGCCAGTTCGGCGCGTGCCGCCTTGAGCCGGGCCGGCTTCCAGCCCGTCCACCGGGCCGTCAGACGGTCGGTCGGGTCGGGCATGGCGAGCAGCATCAGATACAGCGTGGCGGCGTCCTCGCCGAGGCCGTACTCCTTGGCCGCCTCGGTCACCAGGTCGGGCACCGAACGGCTCGGGTCCTGCGGCCACCAGGTGCCGTCCTTGCCCCGGTCGCCCGCGAGCGGCTCCCCGGGGTCCGCGAGCAATGCCGCGAACCGCTGGTCGCGGACCAGACGCAGGGCCACTTCGGCGGTGTAGGGCCGCTGGTTGTCGACGCGCACGGCGGGCAGGTACGGGTCCTGGCCCGCCTCGTCGAGGAGAGCGACCCGCACACCCGGAGCGGGCTGGTCGTCATGGGTTGCCAGGACGACGGCGCCGTACCGTTCGAAGCCAGGGCCGGTCTCCGTGGGGGCTCCGGCGGTCTTCCGGAAGTCGGGGAGGCTGATGTAGCGCCCCAGGTCGAGCATCAGCCCGGGGTGGGCGAGGCGTTCCCGCACGGCGGTGAGGACCGGCGGCAGCGCGGCCCGCACCGGGTCGCCGGCCGGCAGCCGGTGGGCCAGCCAGGCCGTGAGACCGACCGCGCCGACCAGCGTCTCCGCCGTGAACCCGTCCGCGTCGTCACCGACGGGCCGGACCCGGTCGCCCTTGACCGCCCACTCCAGATCCCGGCTGAGCCGGGGAGAGCCGGCCGGGTCCAGCAGTTCGGGCAGCGCCCGCCGGACCGGCCAGGACGCGTGTCTGAAGGTGCGGCCCGCGTCGCCGAGCAGTTCCTCGGGCACGGCGACCCGCTTGCCGACCCTGGCGTTCCACACCGCGGCGGCCGCGGCCACGTCCGGGCCCTCGGTCCACAGCCGGGCGGGTTCGGCGGGCACGAGCGCGCCCACGACCGCGGCACGCACCGTGCCGTCGACGGCGCTCAGCTCGTCCTTGGCGACCGCCGCCGGGGCGACCTTCACCCCGATGAGGGTGCGTGCCTCGGTGCTCAGGAAGCTCCGCTCGTAGACGTCGATGCCCGGCAGACCGGCCACGATCAGCCGGGCCATCGTCTCGGTCACCCCGGTGAGGCGGGCGAACTCCTCGGCGGCCTCCGGGAACCAGGGGGCCGGTCCGCGCTCGGCCAGCTCGGCGAGGAACCTGCCCAGCCGTCCCGTGTCGGGGTCCTCGCCGAGCGGCTCCGACGTCAGCACCTTGTACGGCTGCGGCGTCTCGAACCGTCCGGACGGGTCGTGGAAGTAGCCGGTGAACGTACCGCCGTCGTCCTCCAGCAGACGGCGTCCGGTGACGGCGAGGAACGCGCCGTCGGCCAGCGGGAGCAGCCCGTTCCACGAGCCGTCGCGCCATTGGCCCGCGGAAGTGCGCAGCGGGGCCGCGGGCACGTGCAGGCTCATCTTGCGCCAGCGGTCGGACGCGGCGGGGCCCAGCCCGAGGCGGTCGAACTCGGCGAGCAGCGTGCGCAGCACCTCGCGGTGCTCCTCGGTGGTGGTGCCGGACGCCGCGCGGTAGGCCAGTGCGGCCGCTCGATCGAGCAGCGACTCCAGGTCCGGCTGTCCGACGGGCAGCGGGTGACCGTCGAGGTGGAGCCGGACGTCCGGCCGGTCGGGCAGGGCTGTCCCGGAGAGTCCGGCGGCCCGGGCGAGGACACGCAGGGAGCGGAAGACGGTGTCGGCCTCGTCGTCGCCGTTCCACCAGTAACCCCTGGAGGTGCCGAGTCCGCTCGTCGCCGCAGAGAGGATGCTGTCCGCCGGTCCGGCGGGTCCCTCGTCCTCCAGGTCGCCTTCGAGGGCGCGGGTGAGCCGAGCGGCCGCGGCGTCCAGCACGGCCTGCTGCGCCGCGGCGTAGCGGGCGACTCCGGCGATGCCCGTCACGAGGGCTTCGTGGGTGACCGGAAGGAGGGTGCCGATCGCGTCGGGCAGCGCCTTCTTGTCGGCGCTCGCCGCGGCGGCCAGCAGCGCCGCGGCCGTGTCCCGGTCGATGTTCCGCAGCGCCTTGGACCCTTCCGGGTCGCGCGGTGTCAGGCACTCCCAGTACTGCACGGGCGGCAGCAGCAGGGTGCCCTCGCCGAAGTCGCCGGGGGCGCGGTCGGTCTTGGCCCAGGAGGTGACGGTGCCGTCCGCGTCGACCAGTTCGAGTTGCCAGTTGTTGCGGACGACGGCGGTGGCCCGCTCGGCGCCCGGGAAGACGAGGAGCGCGCTCGGATTGCCGGCCTCGGCGGGCAGGGTGACGGTGTGTCCGGCGAGGTTTTCGGCGCGCCGTGAGCCGTCGGGCAGTTCCACGACCCGCAGGCCGACGAGGCCGCCCACGGGAGCGCAGGCCGAGGTGGGGTCGGCGGTGGGGGAGGGGCGCAGCCGGCCGCCCGCGAAGCTGCTGCCCTCGGGGGCGTCGCGCAGGGCGTCGGCCAGGAAGGCGGGGCGGCTCATGCGACCGCGCTCGTTCGTGGCCGGGTCGTACTCGTACCAGCCGTGCGCCTCGCGGTCCTCGGAGTCCGCGTGCCACACCCAGTAGGAGGAGCCGTCGAAGAGCAGCGGCCGCTCCTCGGGCAGGGTGGTGTCCCCGGCGTGCAGGACGCCGCGTCCGGTGGTCCGGCCGCCGTCCGGCAGGGGCAGGGTGATCGGGAAGTCGGCCCGGTACCAGTCCATCTCGGTGCCCCGGGTGGCGTGCGGTCCCTTGAGGGACTCGACGCGGTCGGCACGGGGGTGCCAGTAGCCGCGCAGGCCGTCCTTGCGGGAGTTCCAGTAGACGAGCAGTTCGCCGTCCACGTGATGGAACCCCGGGTCGCCCGACACGTCGTTCGCGGGCAGTCGCAGGTCGTGGGTGAGCAGGGTGCCGTCGGCGCCGATGACCCGCGCCTGGGCGTTGCCGGCGACGACGAGGTGGGGCCAGGCGTCGGCGACGATGATGTCCTCGACCCGGTCCTTGGGGACCAGGGCGGCGGTCGCCTCCTCCCAGGCCGGCCAGCCCAGTTCGTCGAAGAGCCCGGCGCGCAGGGTGCGCGCCAGCACGGGTGCGAGGTCGGTGCCGACCGCGGCGCGGACGTCGTCCTCGGCCAGCGCCAGGGCCTCGGCGGGGAGCCAGCCGAGCCGGGTCAGCGCGTTGGGCAGGCCGGGCAGCCCGACCGCGGTGAACCGTCGCACGACCGTGCCGACCCACTCCGCCAGCCAGGGGCGGGCGCCGGGCGACACCGACAGCAGACGGATGGCCCGCAGCCCCTGGTCGTTGTTGTGGAAGCGCTCCGCGCCCCGCAGGAAGGCGTCCCGGAAACGGGAGTCGGCACCGAACAGCACCAGGTCCCGCTGGCCCTCGCCCACGGCCCACGCCGTCAGCGGCAGGGCCTCGTCCTTGTCCGGGGTGGCCACCGGCACGTCCAGGGACAGCAGCAGATCGATCAGGTCGATGTCGTGCAGCACCTTCAACGCGCCGCCGGAGGCCGCGAGTTCGGCACGAAGGCCGGGCGCCATCCGCTCCACCAGCGGGTACAGCTCCGGCATCCGGGTGGAGGCGCGCCAGGAGCGGGCCCGCTCCCGGAACGTCAGGAAGCGCTCCAGCCAGCCCGCCGTGCCGTTGCCCGGGCGCTCCTCCGCGGGCAGGGAGTCGTCCCACAGCCCCGCCGTCGCGCCGGACGACTCCAGCACCTCCAGCCACATCGCGGGCATCGCGCTGTCGGCACTGGCGGGGAGCATGTCCAGGAGGATGCCGCGCACACGTCGGTCCCGTTCGGCCAGCGCCACCAGGGCGGCATGGTGGCCCTTCCACCAGCCGGCCGCGGCACGCAGCGTCGCCGGCAGGCCGAGCAGCTCGGCCAGATAGTCCTGCTCGGCACGGTCGGCGTCCTGGTCCGCGGCACGGGCGAGCTTGCGCAGGTCGTTCGCCATCTGCGCGGACGGCGGCAGACCGCCCGCGGTGCGGCGCAGGCACAGCCGGGTGAAGCGGCGCAGCGCCTCATCGGCCGGTACCCGGGCGGCCAGCTCCTTGCCGTACGCCGACAGCACCTTGACCGGAAGGGCTCCGGCCAGCGCGAACTCCAGGAACACCGCGTCCAGACGCTCCTCCTCCACCGTCAGCCCGTGCTCCGCCTCGGCCTTGCGGGCCCGGGTGAACAACTGGGCGGCGTAGGTGGCGTTCTCCTCGGCCAGGAACACCCGTCCTGCCTGCTCGTAGAACGTCGGCAGGAAATGCGGGACCGACGCGGCCAGCCGCTGACCGAGTTCCAGATAGGCGTCCAGGGCGGCCTTCGGACGGGACTTCGCCTGTCGAGCCGCCCGCTCCAGATCCGGTACGACCCCCAAAGCGTGGTGGCCGTCCTCGGGGTGATGCACCAGCACCCACTCGGGAAAGCCCAACGACTGACGCAGCCCCAGCCCCACGACGGCAGGCTCGCCGTCCGGCTCCAGGCCGAGGAACCCGGCGGCGAGATCCTCGGCCGTCCCGAGTTCACCGGCGACCAGCCGCACCACCACACGGTCGTCGAGGCCCGGATGGCGGTAGGCGCGCGCCGTCAGCGGCACCGCGCGCTCGCCGCCCCCCTCGGTGTCCGGCGGCAGCACCGCGCCCGCCGTCAGCAGTTCCTCGTACGACACCTGCGTCCCCCCGCTCATGCGTTCTTGCCTTCCTCGATCACGCGCCCGGCATAGAGAGCCGCGGCCATCCGCATCCCCTCGGACCAGGCCACCGGTCCCACCTCCCGCAGCGGCAGGGCACGCCCGTCCTGGTCCTGCCAGGTGAGGCTGCCGGTCTCCACCGTGTCCTCCCAGTACGGCTCACCGATCCACACGCAGGCCTCCACGGTGCGCCCGCCGTCGCGGACCCGAGCGGTGGAGTAGCCCCCGGAGACGCGGTAGCCCAGCGAACTCGCCCGAGCGGCGAGGGCGAAGCGGGAACGGAACGAGCCGCCCGTGAACTCCCGTATCTCGGTGGCCTTGGGGTCGAGGTCGTCGGGTTGCCGCCAGGTCGCCCGGTGGATCTGCTCGACGCGCTGGACAATGCCCAGCTCCGCCGCGAACTCCCGGATGTCGTCGAGGTCCGGGAGCAGCACCGGGTGCGGCAGGGTGACCGTGCGCGGCGACAGCCGTACCGTCTCGCCGTCCAGGTTCACCACCCGCAGCTCGCCGTCCTCGGTGGCCCCCCGCAGGAATCCGACCTCCTCCGGGTCGTCGCCCACCACGGCCATGTCACGCAGCGCGGACTGCCAGGCCTCGTCCGGCCACACCCGGGCCAGCAGGCCGGTGGGCACGGGCAGCGACGACACCATCCAGGAGTCGACCTGTGCGACACATGCCGCGGCGTGCCGATCCAGCCATTCGGCGAAGCGCCGCAGCCGGTCCACCTCCGGGTGGTCGCGCAGCGCACGCGGCAGTGATTTCAACTGCCGCCCCGCCGACCGGCCCGAGGTGGCACGCGCTGCCACCCGTCCTTCCACCAGGGCGACTTCATACCCGTCACCCGCCGAGAGCCAACCCACGAGTCCCCGCCTTCCGCACCAAGACAGCAAGAAGAAAGCACAGTTCAGCCGGGGATTTCCCGGCGCCAGTGCGACGATGTGAGGAACGTTAGCGGCGATCACTGACAATCGGCCCCCCGAGCCGATGCCTGGACTCGGGGGGCGTCTGCGGAAAGGGCGGCGACCGCCTACGTCAGAGGTCCGCGCGCTGGGCGCTGAGCTGCACCGTCGCGGACGGGAGCGCGCTGTTTCAGCCAGTTCGCACGTGCATGAAGGTGCGTCTGAAGTGCTGTGCGGGCGGGGCCGGTTCGTGACGGCGTGTCATGCCGCCACGAACCGACCGGGCCGCGGTGTCACATGTAACGGCGCCTGGTGCGGCGCAGGAGAACGAAACCGGAGATGAGCAGGACCGCTCCGGCAGCGGCCGGCCACAACTGCGTTCCGGTCTCGGCGAGACTGCCGTTGCCGCCCTGCGGAGCGGGCTGGGCATCGGCCGGAGGCTGCGCCTCGACGCCGGTCGAGTTGCTCTCGGACGCGCTCGGCGTGCTGTCGTTGCGGGGGTACGACGTCGCCTCGGGGGACTGCGTGACGGGCTTCTCGGCGGTCGAGGGCGAGGTGTACGTCTTGGGCTCGTCCTCCGCGGGTGCGGTGCTCGCGTCACCGCTCGGTGCGTCGGCGGTCGGCGTCGGCTCTTCCTGCGGCTCGTCGTCGGATCCGCCGGGCTTCTCGGAACCGTTGTCGGAACCCGACCCCGGTTCCTGGCTCGCCCCGTTGTCGGAACCGTTGTCAGAGCCGTCGTCCGAGCCGTTGCCGTTGTCGCCGCCGTTGTCACCACCGTCGCCGTTGCCGGGCTCTTCGTCCGCGCCCGCTCCGCACTGGCGGCCGTCGTTGATGCAGCCGACCATCTCCCGCATCAGGCCCTCGTCGAAGACGTTGATGAAGTCACCGTGGTCAGTGACGGGCTTGTGCAGCTGCTCCGGGAACGAGTCCACGGCGAAGAGTGGAACGGTGCGGCCGCCATCCTGCAGGCTCGGCGCGTCGACGTCGTAGACGATGCGCTGGACCAGCTGCGGGATGGCCTGGAAACCGGCCGGGCAGGAGCCGTCGGCCTGGGCGAACGCCACATGGGTGCGGTGGTTGGCGCTGTCGATGTTGCGACCGTCCCAGCAGCTCTGGAACTTGAAGGTGCGGACCACGTCACTGCCCTGGGGACAGACCGGGTACTTGTCCTTCAACTGGCGGTCCTCGAAACCGGTGCAGCTCCAGGACGCGTTGGCGTTGGTGGTGCCGTTGACGAACGCCTTGGCGTCGCCGGTGATGATGCGCAGCAGCCGCGGCATGGCCGTGACCTTGCTGCTCGGGCTGCCGACGAAGGTGAGGGTGACGTCCTTGGGCGTGACGATCTCACCCGCGTTGCCCTCGGTGCCGCCGCCGGGAGCGCCCGCGTCCTGCTCCTGCGTGCCGTTCTGCAGACGCAGGACCGGCCAGTAGTAGGAGGACTTGTCGCCCTGGTCGACGCAGCTGGTGCCGCCGTCGGCCAGTTCGTTGTCGTCGGCGAAGGCGTTGTTGGCCTGGTTGCCGATGTAGTCGTGGAAGTGGTGGGCGCCGTTGGACACGCCGGGCGCCACGATCACGTTGTCCGAGTTGAACAGGCCGTTCGCGTTCACGCCGCAGCTCGTGGCGAAGGTGCCACGGGAGGCGTCGGCTCCGGCGTTCGGGGCCTGTGCGGCGGGCGGTGCGGTGGTGATGTCGGCGAAGTCGGCGGCGACGGGGCCGTTGCCGGACTGGCCGCCGTTGCCCTGCTGCTGGCCGCCCTGGTCCTGACCGTCCTGCTCCTGGCCGCCTTCTTGACCCTGGTCGCCCTCGCCGTTCTGGCCGTCCTGGGATCCGTCCTGCCCGTCGGCCTGGTCGTCGGACTGGCGCAGCGTGCACGCCGCCAGCTCGTCGAGGCCCTCGGGGCGCTCCCCGGCGCGTTCGAGAGCGGCGGCGATGCGCTCGATCGTCGCGGCCCGGTTCTCCGCCAGCGGATCCATGATCCCGCTCGCGGCGGCCTCGTCACCCCGCACCGCGGGGTCCTGCACCTTCTGGTACGCCTCGGCTATCTGCTGATCCAGCTGGGCGAGCTCTTTGTCGACCTCTTCCCTCGCGTCGTCCGGCACGTTCGTCAAGGTGTCGCCCACGTCGGGGCAGTCGATCGTGCCCGCCTGCCAACCACCGTCGGTCGTCTGGCTCGTGTCGGGGCTGCCTTCGGTCGCGGAGGCGTACACATTCACCGCCACCAGGCCACCACCCCCCAACATCAGAGCTACGGCTGCGAAGGTCGCACGTCGTGCACCTGTTGGGCGTCTGCGATTACTGCGTCCCACGGAAGTACTCCTGCGCCTGTCGTCCGTCCCGGCATATAAAGCCCCCCGGCCCCATACGGATGGTGAGTCCCGTCTGTTCAATCGCATCGGAAACTCACAGCACTTTGACAGGTGACGGGGGCGGCGGGGATGTCGGAGGCGCCGTCGTGGTGCCTTCGCGCGTCAGTCCCAGTCGGAGGAGGGTTGATCGACACGGCCCCCCTTGTGGGGTGCGCGAACGTAGCCCTCGGCGCCATCGGGCAGGGCGGCCACACACGCGGACGAGCAGGCATTGACCAGGAGAGGCAGCACGTCCGTGGCCACCCGGAGCGAGATCCAGACCTGATGGAGGCCGCGCTGCCCGACCGGCCGTTCGCAGACACTGCAGTGGTGCACGGCGGTCGCTCCCCACCGCTTGGGGTCGAGGTCGGCCGTATCGGGCTCCGTGACGGAGTCCTGGGACGGCTGCAGACGGGGGAAAGGCGGCCGCAGCTTGTAGTTGCCGAACAGGGCGCGGGTGCTGACCGTGCTGGAGACGAGCCTGCGGCACCGGGTGATCTCGTACGGGAACCAGTGCAGCCGGTAAGAGGTGTACGGGGTGAACTCCTCCAGGCTGGTCATGGCCCCGATCTCGGGTGGAATCCGCACCAGGTTGCTGCCGTAGAGCATGAGGTGCCTGACCTCGGTGAGCGTGGCGATGCTCGGCGGCAGGGTGACGACCTGCCGTCGCTCCTCGGGGCTGAGTTCGACCAGGGGGCGGAACTCTTCGCGGCCGTCCGCGGCGGCCTCGTCGATGAGCTCCAGCAGGCGCTGCCAGCCCGGGGCGGAGGTGTCCTGACGTTCGCTGTGGAACCCGACCCTGGCGCGTGGGTGAGGCTTGGAGCCGTCGAAGCACGAGCAGCTGTCCGTGGAGGGCCCCGGCCCGCCTCGGCCCGGCGTCGACGTGTCGCCCCAGCGGTTCACATAGAGCGTCGGCTCTCTCTCGTCCGTCATGGCGCCAACATACGAGGGACCCCGCGGGCCCACCCAACGATTACCGGGCCCGTACGGTCAGCAGGTGCCCTGGCGCGGGCCTTCGACCGACTCACGCCACGGGCCCTCCGGCATCAAGTCGCCGAGCACGGACAACAATTGCGGCGGCTCGACCGGCTCCGGCTGCGAGTCCAGATCCGACCATGCGATCCAGGCATGAGTGTCCAGACTGGCCGCCTCGTCGGGGAGCAGACCGGTCCGTACGAGTGGTGGCCGCTCCTCGGCGTACTGCGCGAGAAAGAAGAGTTCCGTGCCGGTGTACCGCTTGCCGTTCCACCGCACATCACGGTCGACCGGCAACGACCGGTCAAGCACGGCAGCCGGGTCGAGGCCGGTTTCCTCGGCCAGTTCGCGACGCGCAGCCGCCAGTGGGGTCTCGCCCGGCTCGATGCCGCCACCGGGCGGCTCCCAGAGAAGTCTCCCGTCGAACGGATCACGCCAGCGCAGAAGAAGCACGCGATGGGCGGCGTCAAGACAGATGACCCGGGCGGCGGATCGATGTGATGTCCCCACCGCCCTGACGTTATGCGGTGCTCGAAACGCCGTTCAAGGCCTGGGCCACCCGTCACCACCCGCTCCGCCTCGACCGCGACTCACGGGTATGGGCTCAGACATGCAAGGTGGGCCGGTAGACGAGCTCCTGGATGTGGCTGTCGAGCGTCCGGTGCTCGATGAGTTCGAGGTCGAAGTCGGCCGCCCCCTGGAAGATCGCGTCCGCCCCGGTCTGACCGGTGATCACGGGGAAGAGGGTCACCTGGACCCGGTCGACGAGACCGGCGGCCATCAGTGCCCGGTTCATCGACAGGCTGCCGTGCGAGCGCAACGGCACCTCGGACTCTTCCTTGAGCCGGGCGACGACGTCGACGGCGTCACCGCTCGCGACATTCGCGTCCGGCCAGTCGAGGGGGCCTTCCAGGGTGGTCGACACCACCGTGGCGGGCAGGTTCCTCATGCGCGTCACCCATGGGTCACGCACGTCGGACTCCTCGGTGCTCGCGGCCAGCATGCGCGCGAACGCCTGATACGTGTTCGCTCCGAACACCATCCGCTGCTCCTCGCTGTACAGGGCGAGGCGGTGGTCGAGGAGTTCGGGGCCCTGCTTGCCCCAGTAGCCGGTCCAGTTGCCGCCGGCGGCGCCGTAGCCGTCGAGGCTGGAGAAGACGTCGAAGGTGTAGGTAGCGGTCACGATGCTCTCCTTGAGGACGGGGTGCGATTGATCGTGTGTCGGGGATGGAGACCGGAGATCACGGCGAGACTCATCGCTCTTGAACCGTTCCCCTGCCCTGGGCGCCACCCTTGGCCTGATCGAGTGATCGAGGCAAGGTGTTCCGGCCGGCCGCGATCACCCCGCGCAAGGGGAACGCGATCAGCAGCGCGACAGCGACCATGAGTCCGCTCGACCACGGCGGTCCGAGAACCCCGGCCGGACTGCTGAGCGTGGATGCGGCGATGAGGGGTCCGACGGTGGCGCCGACGTTGAGTGCCGCCGTCGCGTACGAGCCGGCCATGGTGGGGGCTCCCGCAGCCTCGTAGAGGACCCGTGTGATCAGAGTGCTGCCCAGCGCGAACGACAAGGCGCCCTGTACGAACACGAGGGTGAGCAGGGCGACCGGCTCGTCGGCCAGTACCGCCAGGGCAGGCCAGCCGATGAGCAGCAGCGGACCACCGACCGCGATGACCGAGCCGGGCTGCCGGTCGGACAGACGGCCGGCGACCGTGACCCCGGCGAAGGAGCCGAGGCCGAAGAGGACCAGGGCGACGGACACCCACAGGTCACTCAGCCCGGCGGAGTCGGTCACGACGGGTGCCAGGAAGGTGAAGCCGGCGAAGGTCGCCGCGTTCACCAGTGCGCCGAGCAGCATCACCAGAATCAACCTCGGCTGTGCGAGGAGGGCGAGTTCCGTACGCAAGGCTGGGCCGCCGCTCGCCCCACCATTCTCTCGTCCCCTCGGGGTCCCTTTCAGGATGCCGATGGCTGCGGGCAGGCAGAGGGCGGCGACCGCCCAGAACGTGGCTCGCCAGCCGAGCAGCGTGCCGAGTACCGACCCACCGGGGACACCGGCGATCGTGGCCACCGTCGTGCCCGACAGCAGCACGGCCAGTGCGCGTCCCTTCTTGTCGGGTGGGACGAGCGTGGCGGCGGTCGTCAGCGCGACGGCGAGGAACCCTGCGTTCGCGAGCGCGGCGACGACCCGGGTGGTGAACAGGACCGGGAAGCTCGTGGTGACGGCGCCCACGGCGTGAGCTGCCGCGAAGGTGAGGACGAAACTGAGAAGAGTGGAGCGCCTGGGCCAGGTGCGGGCAAGCGTGGCGACAAGAGGGGCGCCGACGACCATGCCGATGGCGAAGGCGGAGGTGAGTACGCCTGCCGTGGCGACGCTGATATCGAGATCCGACGCGATGTCCGGCAAGAGGCCGGCGAGCATGAACTCCGAGGTGCCCATGGCGAAGACCGCCACGGCAAGCAGATACAGGGGGAGTGGCATCGAGTGGCTCCGAGGTGAGGACAAGCACGAGAGGGGCATCTCGTCACCGCGGCCGGCCCTCAGGAGCGCTCGCGTCCCACCGCGGGACGCGGTGCGACGGCAGGGCTATGAGCTCAGTGGTTCAGGGGGCTGACGGCGTGACCGAAAGCCCCCACCGTGTCTGACTCAGGACTCGACATGGCCCGCACGCTACTCGACCGATGCCGGTCAGGGCACCTCGGTTTCAGCGGAAGCGGACCCAGTCGCACGCGGCAGGATCTGGACGGTGTCGCCGACGGCTCGCTCGCCGGTCGCGTCCGACGGCACGTTGACCAGGGCTCCGTCGACGGCCATCGCGCTGGAGCCGCCGCCGTCGAGGTTGAGGGCCTGGACGGCGCCTAGGGTGCGCATGAACCGCGCGGCCTCGGCGAGTGTGAAACCTTCGCTGACGCCGGGCTGCCGTCCGTCGACGGTCACCAGCAGCAGCCTGCCCTGCCGGTCGACGCCGGCCAGCGTGCGGGGCTGGCGGACGTTGGACCAGGCGAACCCGAAGGAGAGGTCGAGCGGGTCCAGCGTGCCCTCGGTAGCGGCGTCGATGTGGATGCGGCCGTTCTCGACGAGGGTGGGTGCCGCGCTGACGACGTCGTCGTCGGGACCGAGGCGCAACTGCCGTCCCGCGGCGTCCCGCACGAGCTCGCGCAGGTGCAGCCGTCGGCCCACCTCGGCGTTCTCGGTCAGCCAGGCGGCCGCTGCCCCGGTGCCCTGGAGGACGGAGCCCTCGGCGGGCACGGAACCGCCCCGGTCGCCACGGGAGACGACGACATCGTGCTCGTCCAACACGACCTGGACACCGGCGCCCGTGGGCAGCGGCGCCCCGAACGACTCGGTGAACTTCACCAGGTCGTCCGGCAGGGAACACGTGAGGTCCTGCCGGGGCAGTTCGGTGGGTACGGCGCCGGGACGGCCGCAGTTGCGCACCTTGCCCGGCACCCGATTGATGCCCTGCACCGCGTGGACGGCGGAACCGGCGCGCACGGTGACGGTGGTGGACAGATCCGCGACACGCACGTGCCGACCTCCGTCCTCGAGAACCAGCGCGGCGCGCGAGCCGACCGCCATCGACTGCAACTCGCCGTCCACCACCGACAGTCCGGCGGTCGTGCCCTGTACGCCGTCTGCATCGGAAGTGACGAAGAATCCGCCGTTGACACCCACCAGGGACCCCAGCCGAGCGGCCACTGCCGAGGTCTTCTCGCGGTCGGCCGTATTGCCGCCGTCACTGACCTCGACGGTGCCCCGCAGCCGGCCCGGATCGATCACGGCCACGTGGATGCGCTCCGCGTCGGCGCGCTGCCGCCCGTCGTACCCCGTCCACTCCACGGACGTACGGAAACCAGCCGCCGACACCGCCGAGTTGAGCGTACGGGCCTCGGCCTGGGTGCCGTACTGACCGACCCTGACCTGCCACCCCATCGTGCCGCGCGGGGTGTCCGCATACGCGTCCCAGGTCACCCGCTCCAGGCGCGGCGCGAATCCGTCCGCCCGCAACTTCTCGGCGGTGGTGTCGGCCCAGGACCGGTCACCGAGCGGCGCCCATGTGGCCGCCCCGGTCAGGCGGTTGACCGCGGGCGCCTGAACCGTGACCGTCCAGACGCCGACGGCCTCCGGGGCGCTCAACACCCCGGTACGGACCTCGACTCCGGGCGCCACGTACTGCGTGGTCCACGAGATGGCACCATCGCCGACCGAACTGTCCCGCTCGCTTGCGGCCGCCGGTGGAGCGAACGCGATCAGGGCGAGCGCGGTCCCCAGCGCGAAGCTGCGTACGGTCCTGTGTTGTCCACGGTGTGCTGTGCGTCCGGGTGTCTCGGCAATCACAGACATACCTCTCCTGACCTCTGGCCCGTGCGGTGGGCGACGGCACCTGGGCACCGCACCCGTCATCACAGTTCCGCGCGAAGGCCGTTGCGTGAAGACGCGGGCATGAGCAGGGAAAGCCTCGCTGATATCCGGGAGACCGAGAAGGACCGGATCGAGACGTCTCGCGTGCCTCGAGACAGGCCCCGGACGCAGGGTGTCGAGGGGTCACCTGTGGCGTCTCGGAGACGGTGCGGGCAGGGTGGGCGCCATGAAAGAAGCTTCCGACCCCGGTCCTGCCGATGTGGGTCAGACATGGCCGACCGGTGCATTGCCGCCCGGCAGCCGGGTCACGGTGGTTCGCGCCTCGGACTGGGACGGCCCCTGGCAGGCCGAGTTTCCCGGAACGATCGACACCACCTGCGCGCCCGAGCCCAACGAACATGCCCAGGCGCTCAGTGGCGAGTTGCTGTACTGGGTCACCTTCGACACCCCGCAGTACGACAGCGACGGAGACGGCCCCTACCGCAAGGCCCAGATCTGGGGCCGGTATCTGAGGACCGGGCCCGCTGCCGACGCGTAGGGACTTCCCAGCCGCTGACAACCACTGCGTAGGCGACCGCTGCTCGAAGGCATGAGAGCCGATGGAGCCTCGGTCGCGGAGTGCATGGGCAGAGCCTGCTCAGGCTGCGAGAGGCCGGCCTTTCCGTACCATTTTGAACAATCCCGCACCGTGGAATGCGGCAGAACGAAGCTCTTGAGACATTTTTCCAACCAGCTTGGTGTGGTTCGCCGTTGTTGCTCTCTGGTGATCGTCCTTTCCGCGGTGTAGCGTCACTGTCAGCTGTCGTGGTTCGCAGTACCTGCCCGCGCTTAGGCGCGGGCGCTTTGCTGTGCAGTACCGGACCAGGGCGAGCACCTTCAGGACCGCGAGGTGCGGTTCTGACGTCTATTGAGAGGTACCAGCATGGCCAGCGGAACCGTCAAGTGGTTCAACGCGGAGAAGGGCTTCGGCTTCATCGCCCAGGACGGCGGCGGACCGGACGTCTTCGCTCACTACTCCAACATCAACGCCTCCGGCTTCCGTGAGCTCCAGGAAGGCCAGGCGGTGACCTTCGACATCACCCAGGGCCAGAAGGGCCCGCAGGCGGAGAACATCACCCCCGCCTAGTTCTGAAGGCAGCGTTTCGGGCCCGCGAGTCGAACTCGCGGGCCCGAACCGTTTCACGGCTGCCGGGGTTCAGCGCACCGGGAAGCCGAAGGAGTAGCCCTGGGTCTTGAGCCAGGGCAGGACCCGGCGCAGCGCCTCGACGGTCTGGGAGCGGTCGCCGCCCGCGTCGTGGAAGAGGAGCGTCGGTCCGTTGGGCAGCTCCCGCTGGACGGTGGCGACGATGGCGTCGGCGCCCGGCCGTTCGAAGTCCTTGGTGTCCACGTTCCAGCCCAGCGGGCGCATGCCCCGGGAGGCGGCGAGCTTGCGGCTGTAGGGCGTGAACGCGCCACCGGGAGCCCGGTAGTACATCGGCCGTACGCCCCCGGACGCCTCGGTGATCATCCGTTGGGCGTCGAGGATCTGCTGCGACTGGTACGCCTGGGGCTTGGTGTCCATGGCGGTGTCGTGCGCCACCGAGTGGTCGCACAGCCGGTGCCCGGCCGCGACCACCTGCTTCACGAGGTCCGGGTGGGCCTGCGCCTGGGTACCGACCATGCAGAAGGTGGCCTTCACCCCGTACTCCCGCAGTACGTCGAGCATCTGGGGCGTCCACACGGGGTCGGGACCGTCGTCGATGGTGATGTTGACGCCGCGCGCGCCCTTGTCCGAGGCATGCGCGATGGTCACCGACACGGGCTTGGCACTGCCCGGCGTGGCGGAACTCTCCGCCCGCGGCGACGAGCCGTCCACGGCGCCGGCTTGCGCCGACCACGCCGAGGCACCGGCGGCCAGCACCGTCACACCGAGAGCGGCCCCGACGACCTTGCCGTACCAGCCCCGCCCGCCGCCGTGCTGCGCCATGTCCGCCCCGCCTTCCAACAGTTCCTCGCTGATCCCGCGTCGCCATGCGACACCAAGCAGGACGATGGCCGGCGCCCCCGGGATGCGTCTGTTACCGATCAAGGACAATTCCGGGGGAGTTCACGGACAACACGGCGAGCAGCAGCCGGAACCAGACGCAGGGAGACGTCACATCGCGGCACCTCTCACGACGTGGATCAGAGAGCCGCCCAGGGGCAGACCATGGCAGGCCGTCACCTCGAAGCCCGCTTCCGCCGGCAGCCGCTCGTAGTGTTCCTCGGTCCGCTTCCTGCCGCCCACGTCGCACAACATATGGAAGTCCCAGGCCACCGCAAGCGACGGCACCCCCTCGTCCTGGGGCAACACCCGCTCCACGACCAGCAGTTCGGTTCCGGCCCGCATCGCCCGCGCGCACCGCCGGAGAAACCCTCCAGATGCCCGTGTGTCCGCAGGACTCGCGTGAGCAGGGCGCCGTTTCCGCCGCCGACGTCGACGACGCGCCGCGCACCGGAGAAGTCCACCAGTGCCGGAACCGGCATGAACATCTCCGCGCGCGGCCATCGCCCGGTTGCCCGTGCGCACCGGGCGCGAGGCCTTGGCCCACCGGTACGGGCAGGAGTACGTCAGTCCGGCGAAGGAGTCGTAGAACGGGCCGCCGTAGAGCTGGGCCAGCGGCCGCAGCGAGAACTCGGTTGTGGTGCGCGGGGGTTGGGAGTGGTGCTGGTGTTGCGGTGCATGGATGATTCCCTGCGCCGATGGATTGGCGGTCACAGAAGGGTTCGTAGCGGACATTCGGTCGGCTTGCTCTCGGCCGAGTCAGCAGTGGCGCAGGCCGTGCCGGACACCTGGAACTGATCGACTCCCGGGGGCGTCCTGGCGTGTATGGCACAGGGTGGGAGCACGATGGGCGAGGAGCCGACCTGGGCGGAGCTTCTGCTGAACTTCGCTCTGATAGCCGCCGTCCCCATGGTCATCGGAGGGGCGTTGATCGTTTCCCTCGTCGGGCTGACGGTGTGGGGGACAGCACCGCTGCGGCGACGCAGACGTTCACGCGCCGCCGACCGCTGAGCGGTTTCGTATCGAGGGTCCGCTCCGCAATGCTCGTAGTTCGTACGACGTTCAACGCCCGACCAACCACACCGCCGTCAGCGGCTCTTGCGCACCCGGGCCGCCGCGCGGGCTTCCGCGGCCTTGCGGGCATCGGCGGCTTTGCGGGACTCCTTCGCGGGGCGGCCCGTACGGTCGCCGATGCCGCGGAAGGGGATGTTGCCGGTGGTGGACTTCGTCGCCGTCGGCGGGCGCTTCGCACCGGTGATGGCGGTCAGTTGCGCCTCGCCGGAGCGCACCTGGGTGACCGTCGGCCGGATCCCGGCCTCGGACATCATCCGGTTCACATCACGTCGTTGGTTGGGTGTGACCAGGGTGACCACGGTCCCGGACTCGCCGGCGCGTGCCGTACGCCCGCCGCGGTGCAGGTAGTCCTTGCCGTCGGCGGGCGGATCGACGTTGACGACGAGGTCGAGCGTGTCGATGTGAATGCCTCGCGCGGCGACATTGGTGGCCACCAGGACGGTGATCTCGCCGCTCCTGAACTGGCTCAGGGTGTGCATGCGCTGAGGCTGCGACTTTCCGCTGTGCAGGGCCCCGGCCCGTACGCCGCTGGCCCGGAGATGACGGGTGAACTGGTCCACTGCGGCCTTGGTGTCCAGGAACATCAGGACCCGGCCGTCCCGCGCGGCGATCTCGGTCGCGGTCGCGTACTTGTCGGCGGGGTGGATGTTGAGCTGGTGGTGTTCCATCGTGGTGACCGAGGCCGCCGCCGGGTCGACGGATGCGAGGACCGGGTCGTGGAGGTAGTCGCGCACCAGCTGGTCGACGTTGCGGTCGAGTGTGGCGGAGAAGAGCAGGCGCTGCCCGTCGGTGGGCATCTGGTCCAGGATTTCCGTGACCTGCGGCAGGAAGCCCAGGTCGCACATCTGGTCCGCCTCGTCCAGCACGGTGATCCGCACATGATTCAGGAGGCAGTCCCGGCGTGACACGAGGTCGGCCAGTCGCCCCGGCGTCGCGACGACCACCTCGGCTCCGTCCCGCAGAGCGGCCTGCTGCCGGTTGATCGACAGCCCGCCGACCGCCGTCGTCAGTCGCACCTTGAGGGTCTGCGCGTACGGCGTCAGCGCGTCGCTCACCTGTTGCGCGAGTTCCCGGGTCGGCACCAGGACCAGCGCGAGCGGGCGCTTCGACTCAGCTCGCAGGCCCGCGGTTCGGACGAGGAGCGCCAGCCCGAAGGCCAGCGTCTTGCCGGAGCCGGTTTGTGCCCGGCCGAGGACATCGCGGCCGGCCAGCGCGTTGGGCAAAGTGGCTGCCTGGATCGGGAACGGTTCCGTCACCCCGAGACCCGTCATCGCCTTCCTCAGCTCCGACGGCAGCTCGAGTGCCTCGAAGGACGCGGCCGCGGGCAGGCCCGGCGACACCGTCTTCGGCGTCGAAAGGTCGCCCTGCACCCCTGTCGCCCGCTGCGGTGTACCAGCACGGGAACGTCCACGGGTCGACGGCTTCGCGTTCATGAGGGGAACCTTCCTGAAGTGGCGCCCCGGAACGGTCCGGGGCCCGTACCCCTTGGCACGGGCCCCGGCGATGTCGAAGCGTGCCCCCATTTTACCAGCGGACGTCCAGCGGCCCGCTGGTCCGGGCCCCGGGCATCACGGCGGTCGCTTTCAGCGGCGAGGGGGAACAAGTGTTCGTTTAATCTGTTCGCCGATGTGGCACTCAGCCGTGGCCTGTGTGGGGGCGCACGGGACGTGGCATCGGCTGACGCCAGTCGCCCAGCGCCGTGAGGAGGAACTGGCGGGCGAGAAGACGTATCTCGCCCCACGCCGGATCCGCAGCTGTCAGGGCGTCGGTCCAGAGGCCGGTGCGGGAGGCGGCATCGATCTCGCCGAGGCGACGGCCGACGGCGCGAAGATCGCGCAGCTCCTGGGGTTCGAAGACTCCGCGCTCTGCCAGCCCTTCGGCGACGCGGCAGAAGAGCTCCAACTCTTCGACGATGGACTCCGTCTCCAGCTCACGCTCGCCCAGCCAGGAAAGCTGATCGTGGGCGTCGGCTGCGACGAGAGTCATCAACCGCACCGTCAAAGTGCGTAGGTGCGCGTCACCGAGATCGTTCATACCGGCAGGATCGCACCCGGCTTCCGCCGGACCGTGTTCGAGGGCGAGGGCGAGGGCGCCTCACTGATCATCGAGGGATGCCTGTCGGGCAAGGAACTCCTCGAACGCCGCCTTCTGCTTCGGATCCATGAACCCTTGGCGGACGTTACGGACCTTCTCCTGGAGCCAATGCGCCTCGTCGGGGTCCAGAAGCTCGGCGACCACCACGCCCTTACGGGCAACCGCCGTACGCCCGCCCACGCGACGACGAAAAAGAGTGAACGCACCGAACTCCGCCGGGTGGGCCAGCTCCGGCTCCTCCGCCACAGCCTGGTCCGCTTCCCCAGCGCCGCTCGGCGTGTACGCCGTAGGGGCCCAGTGCTCCCAGAGCGCCAGCTTGGCCGCGGGCACCAGCACCACGCGTTCCGCCTTTTCGTGCCCCTCCCACATGAACGTGACGGTGATGGGTTCATCGACAGCCTCGGCCAACCCGAGCACCCGCTCCACCTCGTCGTTGATCGGGTAACCCACCACTACGTCGATCTCAATGCCCATGATTCGCAGGCTACTTGCCGCCTCTGACATGTCGGTACGACGGCACCTGGTACAGGCCCGGCTCCGGCAGCGCGCCCTGTATTTGGGGGCGGCGCCGCGGCTGGACGGGGGAGGCCGGCCGCGGCTCCAGGTGTCGGTCAGTTGAGGAAGTCGGCGATGAGCGTGGCGAATTCGTCTGGGCTGGCCAGGCGGATGCCGAGGTCTTCGGCTTTGGCTCGCTTGGAGCCGGCGCCGTCTCCGGCGACGACCAGGGAGGTCTTCTTGGAGACGCTGGAGGAGGCACGGCCGCCGGCGCGTTCGATGAGCTCGTTCATCTCGTTGCGGGAGAGCTTCTCCAGCGCGCCGGTCATGGATCCGGTGACCACGACGGCCATCCCGGCCAGCGGCAACTCAGCTCCTTCGACCTCGCCGTCGGCCCCAGCGCTGTTCTCGTCCACCGGGACGGGCGGGGTGGCGCCCGGTTCGGTCATGTTCACCCCGGCCGCGGCGAGCTTGTCGATGAGCGGGGCGAGCTCGGCGAGTTCGGCGACGATGGAGGGGGCTTTCTCGGTGCCGATACCGTCGACCCGCTGCATCGCTTCGGCGTCGGCGGCCCGGATGTTGTCCATGGTGGCGAAGTAGCGGGCGATACGGCGGGACATGGACCGGCCGGTGCCGCGTACCCCGAGCGCGCAGAGCACTCGCGACAGCGGCTGGCTCTTGGCCGTGGTCAGCGCGGCAAGGAGGTTGTCGGTGCTCGTGTCGCCCATCCGTTCAAGGGCCAGGAGTTGGTCTCGGGTGAGGGTGAACAGGTCGGCGAGGTCGGCGACCAGGCCGGCGTCGACGAGCTGGACGACGCGGGTGTGGCCGAGGCCTTCGATGTCGAGCTGGTCGCGGCCGGCGGCGTAGGACAGGGATGCGACGAGGTGGCAGTTGCGGCCGTTCTCGCAGCGCCAGCGCTGTTCGCTGGTGTCGATGGCGGAGCCGCAGCGCGGACAGACCTCGGGGAAGACGATCGGCTGTTCGTCGCCGGTGCGCAGGTGGGCGACGGGGGCTTCGATGCGGGGGATGACGTCGCCGGCGCGGTAGACCATGACGTGGTCGCCCAGGCGCAGGTCGCGGCGGGTGATGTCGGCGGGGTTGTGCAGGGTGGCGTAGGTGATGGTGGAGCCGTCGATCTCCACCGGTTCCAGGACCGCGCGGGGCGCGATGATGCCGGTGCGGCCCACGTTCCACTCGACTTCGAGCAGCCGGGTGACCTTCTCCACGGCGGGGAGCTTGTAGGCGATCGCCCAGCGCGGGGCGCGCGTCCCGGATCCGGCGGTCCGCTGGTCGATGGCCAGGTCGGCCTTGATGACGACCCCGTCGATCCCGAAGGGCAGCTCCGCCCGGAGTGCCGCGATCTCCTGCACGCGCGCCAGGACCTCCTCGACGGTGTCGGCGGTGCTGCCGGGCACGGCGGTCGTCGCGGTGGTGTTCACGCCAAGCCCGCCGGCCTGTGCCATCAGGTCGCTGTGGGCGCTCTCGCCGAGCTGTTCCGCCAAGGCCGGCGGGGTGTCGGGCAGGGGGAGCAGACCGTAGCCGAAGAAGGTCATCGGCACGGTGTAGGCACGCTCCTTGGCACGCAGAGTGCCCGCCGCGGCATTGCGCGGATTGGCGAACGGCTGCCCGCCGTGCGCGGTGCGCACCTCGTTGGCGTGCTCGAACTGCGCCGTGGTCATGAGGACCTCGCCGCGCACCTCCACGGTGACCGGCTCGGACAGCTCCTCCGGGAGCCCCTCGATGGTGCCGATCGCGTGCGAGACGTCCTCCCCGGCGGTCCCGTCCCCGCGCGTGATCAGCTGTCTCAGACGGCCGTGGGTGTAGCGAGCGGCGATCGCCAGCCCGTCGAGCTTCGGCTCGACGCTGAAGCAGGTGACGTCATGGCCGATGCGCCGGGCCAGCGAGGCCGTCCAGGTGGTGAACTCCTCCGGCGAGAACACGTTGTCCAGACTCAGCATCGCCACCGTGTGCGGTACATCCCCCTCCACGGCCCCGCCGGCGACCTTCCCCGTCGGAGAGTCGGACAGCACCTCATCGGGATGCTCCGCCTCCCACGCCGCGATACCGCGCACCAGCCGGTCGTAGGTGTCGTCGTCCAGGGCTGAGGTGCCGCCCTCGTAGTAGGCGGCCGCGGCCTTCACCGCATCCTCGACCGCCTGCGCGTAGGCGGCGGCATCCACGATCTGTGCAACGGGTGTCGTCATACCCATCATCCTGCCTGCCACCACTGACAATGCCCTCGCGACCCGGCTCCGGGTGGAAGATCATCGGGGTCGGTGAGCGGACGGCGGGACGGCGGTCACGCCGGCCGGCACCACGCTGCGCCGAACGATCACGAGGCGATGCGGCCTGGGGTGCCAGCGCGCCGCCACCTTCCGGAGGGCCGCACCTGGAGGCGGCGAGGCTTTGCCTCAACTGGCGGCTGTCGAGGGCCCATGAGCAGTCTTTGATCGGCTGGTACACCTTCACGCTGTACGTCGGCGAGGTCAGCGGCGACCTGAGCCGGGCTGGCCAGGCCTGCACCTCGGCAGTTGAAGGCGCCTGCGAAGCTGATGACGCATGCGCCGCGATATCCAGTGTCGGCACCGGCTGATCTGTTGCGAAACTTCGCGTCATGACCTCACCCGAGCTGAGCGAGTTGGACTATCTCCGGGAGATCGAGCGCCTCGCCAATCGCGTCAGAGTGGAGGCATCCGACGAAGGATGGCTTTCGTTCCAGGCAGACCCGGCAGAGTCCACACCGCTGCAGCGCAGCGTGAACGCGCTCGCTCGGACACTGCGCAGTTACCACTTCGAGGGCGATGGCTGTACGGAGGAGGACCGGCCCCTGGTCCGACTCGTCGGAGCCTCGGTGCTGAAGCCCGGGGTCCTGCCGGCAGGGGTGGAGGAGGAGTACGACGAGGTGTGCGCTCGGATCGGTGTGGAGCCGAGGCCTGAGGGCTGGGCCCTGTGGAACACCTGGAGCGACGGCGGGGAGTCGAAGGTGACCATGGTGGTGTCCGCCGTCGAGACGACAGAGGGACTGCTGGAGAACTGGTCACGAGGACGGGCGATCGATCCGGTCTCCCCTCTGCCGTCCCAGATCGTCCTCGTCCGCCACGGCTGGAGAGGACCCATCACGTTCTCACCACGGGGCGTCCGCCGGACGGGCCTGTCCGGGCACCCACTGTCATAGATCACTGCACCCCGTCCCGCCAGGTCCAGCAGGGGCAATCAGATGGCGCGTGTGCGCGTCGGCATGCGGAGCATCGCCCAAGAGACTGTCACCGCTTGACGCGGCCACGGGCGGCAAGAGCCGCCAAGCCGAGCAAGGCGGGCTCGACAAGACGGGACAGCATCTCGGCGTACGTTCCAACGGTGGTGAGGTCCTGGCTCGATGACCGGAACACCGCCGAGTTGATCACCACGCGCATGGACTTCTCGAATCGCTGAGACGTCAGACGCCGGCCGAGAGGCCCGTCGGGAGCGACGGGATCGGTCGTGCTGTTCGTCATCAAGATGTTTTGGCCTACCAGCCGACCCCTGCTCTCGGATGGCGCCACCTCCTTCGGCACACCCCACAGCATCATCACGAGCACAGTCGCGGCCATGGACCCGAGCAGCCAGCCAAAAGCGCGAGAAGCACGTAGGCCATAGCCCGAAACCGCCCAGTAGACGGAAAGCAGCGAACGCTCGGCGCGGGGCCGTTTGGTGTCGTGTCGCCGCATTTCCATCTCACCGTAGTAAAAGTCGCTGGCGTCAGGCTCGTTCTTGCTGTCTTCGAAGGCCTTGCGAAGCTGCCGGTACGCGGCGGCCAACCCTGCGGGTCCTACAACTTCCACGCCGGTCGGCGCCGCTGTCCACGCATTCCAGCCCTGGGCGGCTCGCCAGTGCTGCTCTTCGGCCAGCGTTCGCCGTGTGGTCCAACGCACAGGCAAAAGGCCGCGTCGACGCAAGCCCGCGGGCGGCAGCGCGAGAAGGTATTCGCCCTCCAGACGTAGTTGGTCCAGATGCACGGCATCGGACAGCAAGCAGGGCGTCATGTCAACGTCTTGGAGCACTAGATGGGCTGCGTCCACACCTTGCAGGGAAGCGATGCGCACTCCAGAGTCGCCGCCATCCAAGGGCCCCTCTTCCAGAACTTCTTCAGGCCCCTCGACCCCGGTCCGCTCGGTAAATGGAGTCGCCCGGATCGTGATGATCAAGGGATAGGCGAGGACCGCATCGCTGAGGTCCACGGTGGCGTACCGCAATCGCAGGCTTGCTCTTGCGGCCCATTCTGTCCGTATGCACCACAGCCTTCTCGTAGCCGCCTCGATGACGACCGGAGCGGCGAATATCGCTGCTGACAGATCCACTGCCTCTTCGCACACCAAGGGACCCAGCCGCGACGCGCTCTCAAACCTCGCTCCGTCAAACCAGGCGCAGCCGACGAATCGGGCGCCCTGAAAGTCGACACTTCCCGAGAACTGCACGCCGTCGAACGCAGCGTTGCCGAAGTGAGTGTGCCGGAACCTGACATGTCCAGAAAAGCGTGCGCCATCAAATCGAACGTCGTCAGTGAACCGTGCTTCGCCAAACCACGCGCTCTTCTCGAACACCGCTCCGCGGAACTGGGCCCCACAAAAGCGCGCCCGTTCAAACGAAGCGTCTCCTTTCAATTCTGATCCCACGAACCGCGCGGTCCCCAGGAAGACGGCCTGCTCAAAGCCAACCTCGTTCCCGAAGCACACACCGTTGAAGTCGGCGTCGCCGAAGAACCGCGCTTCTTCGAAACGGGCTGTACCGACGAGGGCTTGCCGGGTGTCGGGATCCCGCACGGCATCAAGGAGCGCGCCGAGGAGGCTCTCGGTGATCGAGGTGCCTCGGTGATCGAGATCGCTCCCGGGACCCAACTGTGCCAGGTAGGAGCCAAGCTGACTGTCGGCCAGGTGTTCCAGGCATGCGTCGTACGGATCGACGCGGCGTCCCCGGCAACCGGCAGCGGCGTCCGTCGAGTTGGAGCGGTGTCGGCAGTACGGCCAGGGCGGCGCGGTCACGGGAAGCTGATGTGTCACATCAGAAGGGGACGGCCGGGGGCGGGCCAGAGTTCCGGGCATTCCTCGACGGGGGCGTCCGGTCCAGGGGACTTCTGGCGTCGCCCGGGCCTACGGCCACGCACATGATCCCCCGGCGACCAATAGCGAGAGGCCAACGGCATTGACGGCAACGAGTTCGGACGGCTACCGCACGCGACAGCTCATCGCGACAGTGACACGAAGCTGTCGGCCAGTCTCTCGGGGCACCCGCATCTTCTGAGCGCTGACCTGCTGTGAGGACCACGCGGTCCGATGACTAGTAGACGCCTATCCGGCTGTCGTCGAGGACATCAGAGGCCGCCGCCCGGAGGCCTTTCACGGCCTGGTACAGCAGGTCTTCCCGCTCGGCGGCGAGCGCGGTGTTCGCGGTCTTGCGGGAGTCATCCCCGGCGTGGGCGTCACGCACCATGCGTCGGATGACATCGGCGAGGTCGTCGGCCGCGTGGACCACACGGTAGAGCGCTTCCACCACCGACGGCGGACCTTCGAGGATGACGAACTCGGCAGCCCGGTGGACGCCGCGGACCTGGGTGGCGAAGCGCTCCATCTTCTCGTCGACGTCCCGCAGGTCCGGCCGGGCTGCCGACAGCGCGTCGCGCACGGCATCCAGGGCGACATCACGGTCGTAGACAGCGCCCAGATAGTTCGCGTAGGCGTCCCGGCGGTGCTGGCGGCGCCACTGATCGAACTGCGACCGCGCCGCCGCGCGTCCTGTGACCATCGCGGAGCCGAGGGTGGCGAGTGAACCCACGGCGGCGCCGAGCAGTGCGGTGAGTCCAGCGTCCATGGAGTCATTCTGCCTGCGGCAGGGCCGGCGTCATTCCTCGCGATGCTGAGCGAACACCTGCTGCTGCTCGTCCCGCCAGCTCCAGTTGGCCGGCCGGGAGAACGGCAGGGTTCGGGCCAGGCCGGAGAACTGCTCAGACGGCTCCTGGCTGGCCTTGTTCACCACGATCGCCGAGAGCATGGGTGCGCGTCCGTCGGCGTTGCGGTGGAGACAGACGTCCTTGAGCAAGTACGTCATGATTCCGCGGTGAGGCGGGATGGAGTCGAAGCCTTGTGTCGCCAACTCCGCGCTCAGTTCCCCATATGTGGTGGTCTGGCCTTGCCGGGCGTGGTTCCGCAGGATCGCCACGGCTGCTTCGATCGCTGCCGGATACTCCGGGTCTTTGGTCCTCATCGCGCTTCCCCCAATGCGTGGACAGTGCCCAGCCTGCGCATCGTATCGGCCGGACACCGGCCCCCGTACCGATAGCAGGCAAGACAGCAACTCTCCTGAACTCAGCCGAGCACCTGTGCCAGCCGACCATCCCCTGAGCAAGCCCAAGTTGCCCTTAACTTCCCAAGCTGAGAGTCAGGCACCTCTACATGGCACCCGCTCCCGGGCAACGTCAGCACACCCACGGAGCCGGATCACTAGGCTCGCCCCCGTGAGCCAAGACGCCCGCCTCATCGCGAACCACCGAGTCCACGTCGTACCCGTCGTCCTGGCTCTGGCCAACCCCCCTTGGCAGCGGGACGTATGGCTCGCCCCTTCTACGTTTGAGAACCTGGACCACGTCTTCCACACGCTGTTCGACGACTTCTGCGACGCGGACGAGCCCGAGCGGTACCTCGGCGTCAGTCTGAGGACAGAGGAAGAGGTCGCTCTCATGCGTGAGTTGGGTGTCGCGCTCAACGCCGTTGGAGAAGAGGCGCCCGGCGATACCGACGAGGAGTATCTCCGGGCGCCCTCCTGGCCGGACGTGGTCGCCGTCGCAGGTCGCCTCGCTCAGGTCATGGTCGCGAATGACCTCCAGGAACTCGCCGCTCTGCATAACGCCGAGCCCAGCACCTGTCCTTGAAAAGGGGCCCAGGAGTGAGTGTCCAATCACGTGACAGCGCCCACGCGCACCGGCGGACAAGTACGGCGGTGGCCCTACGCGGCACCCGACGTCAACCCCGACCCCAGCCCCAACCCCAAACCGCATCAGTCGGCATCAGCAGGACGATCCGGTCCCGTGCTGCATCGCCTCATCGCCGCATCAGCGATGCCTCACCGGGCGCCCCAGCCGTCTCCGATCAACCGGCCACCCGTCCAAGAAGACCAGTTTCTAGCCGCCCGAGCCGTTCGCGCTGACCCGTGCTTCCGCCGCGCTCGTGGCAGCACTGCCCGCGTAGGCGATATTCGGCCGAGGCGCCGGTGACATGTCGGCTCCGAGGAAGTAGTCGACGTGGTGGGACTGCATGTAGCCCTTGAAGGTCATGGCGTTGCGGTAGGCGGGGTTGTGGGCTGGGGTGTAGAGGCGGGTGGTGGTCGGTTGGTTCGTGGTGAAGATGATCAGTTCGTTGTAGGAGGCGTTGGTGTAGACGGCCTCCTCGCGCCAGTCGCCGAGGATGTCACCGACGAGGGTGGGGCCGCCCTGGGCGGCTGTGACGGCGCCGTAGTTCCAGGTGCTGACCAGGCGGGGGAGGCTGCCGGTCGACGTCGGGTTGAGCGGGTTCCATTTTTCGATCTTGCCGTCGTTGAGGAGCTCCGTGGTGAGGTCGCCGTCCCACCACAGGCCCAGTTGCGGCCAGGGCCGTAGTGAGGTGTTCGGTTCGGTGAGCTGGTTGGAGGGGGCGTTGTACAGGCCCGAGAAGGACCAGACCTCCATGCCGGGGAAGCGTGCGTCGACGTCGGCGGCCATGCCGCGCCCGACATCGGCGGGACCGCCGTTGTGCTTCCAGATGATGGAGCCGGTCGAGGCGTCGTAGTAGTACTCGAGGAGGCCGCTGGGGTTGTCCTGCTGGACGCCGTAGCCCTCGAGGCCCGGGCGGCCGGGGTCCATGTCGGCGATGTGGAATCGGTCGCCGTGAATGATGCCCTGGGGGCCCATGGTGTAGCGCAGGGTGCCGTCGCCGTTGAGGACGAACCCGATCTCGGCGACCTCGTCCGTCCCGTCGCCGTTGACGTCGAGGGCGCGGGAGTTGTGTCCGTCGGGTGCGTTCTGGCTGCCGCGCAGCCACGTCCATTCCTGCCTGAGCGCGCTGCCGGTGAATTTCCAGGCGGCCATCATCAGGTTGAACGCGCCGTCGTCGCGCCGGTTCTTCATGTAGGCGACCAGACTCGGCGTGGTGCCGTTGAGGTACGCCACGCCCAGACGCGCCCCCATCGGGCCGTCGCTCAGGTAAGTGGTCGGTACGGCGGCCCAGTTGCGCAGTGCTCCGGTCCGGCCGTCGAGTATGGCCATGAACTGCCGGGCGTCGTCCGCGTGCGTCCAGGTCGCTCCGTCGCCGAACCTGACACCGTCGGCGATCTTGAGGGCGACCTCCGCTCGGCCGTCGCTGTCGAAGTCGTAGACCGTGACGCCGTCCCAGTGGCCTACGTCGATCGCGGACGACCCCGGTTCGATGTTGTCCTGGTTCTGGCTGTTCGGCCCCATGTCGACGTCCCAGAGGAAGTCGCCGTCGCTGCTGTACGCCTCGAGCTTCTGGGGCGAGGTCTGCCGGTCCACCAGGTAGTCGTACTCGCCGTCGCCGTCGAGGTCGCCGACCCAGACGAACTTCACCGGACCGCCGGAGCGCAGCGGCACGCGGACCACGGGTTCCGTCGCGTGATTGGCCGTCAATGTGAAGGCCCCGCTGGGCGCCTGCTCCTGACCGCCCACGACCGCGGCCACGCGATAGCTGTTGGACCGCGTCAAGTCGGCCGTCGAGTCCGTGTAGTTGGTCCCGCCCGTCAGGACGGCGGCATTGACCTTGGCGTACGCGCCGCCACCGGTGGACCGGTACACATTGAAGCCGATGCCCTGCGGGTCCAGGCCCAGCAGCCGCCAGGAGACCAGGACCTGGCTGCTGCCGGAGCGCACCGCCACGACCCCGCGTCCGAGGTTCTCCATCACGCGCGCGGCCTGGATCGTCACGTCCCCGGCCGCGGCCGGGTTGGGCGAGGCGACGCTTCCCGGGGCGGCGGCCAGGGTGGCGCAGACGGCCAGGACCGCTGAGACGGTGACGGGGAGCCGGTGGGCGGCTCGCCACCGATGCGTTAACTGCACGACGGTCTCCTTGGGTTGCTCGCGTTGCCGTTTGTGGCGCGGTGCATCGGACCTGGCTCGGCTGCGCTCGTGACCGCTCGTCGGCGTGACCTTCGCGTCGGTCGATCGCCAACGGGCCGTCCGGAGTTGAAGCGTTTACACGGTGGCGATGGAAGCATCGTGATGCGTACGCGTCAAGGTAAAGTGCATGGTTACGGTCCATAGAGTTCAGGGCGGTCGTCTCCTCCTGATCGTCTGCTCGCCCTGTAAGTGAAAACGCTTGCAACTCCGCACGGAAAGCAGGAAGTAGGACCCCGTCCGACGAACCGTGCTCGTGACTCCAGAAGCCCCGCGACACGGACGTCCTCCAGAGGGAACCGTGATGGCCGAATGCCGTCTGTTCCCGGTGGGTGAACGCCAATACCGTGTGCGACCGTCGCGTACTGGGGGGTCTCGTGAACGGTCTCCGCACAGTCATCGTCTGCCTTGTGATCGCGTGCGCCACGGTCGTGTCACCGGCCACGGCCGCGCCGCCCGCCGCCGCTGCGAAACCGAGCTGGTCGGCGCTGCCGGTGCCGGCGGCGGCCCCGCCGGTGACCGTGTCCGATCTCGCCGCCCGCGGGCCGGGCGAGGCATGGGCCACCGGGTACGAGCACGCCGCCGACGGGCTGCGGCCGATGCTGTACCGCTGGGACGGCACGGCATGGAACCGGGACACCACCTTCCCCGGCGCCGACGAGCTGGGCTGGCTCGGCAAGGTGCAGTTCGTCGGCGAGGAGGTGTGGATCTTCCACAACCGCGCGGGGGCGGGGGAGATCCTGCGCCGGTCGGCGACGGGATGGAGTGCCGTACCACTGCCGCGGACCCTGTGGACCTACCAGGACTTCACCGCCGTACCGGGTGCCGCGTGGGTCGTCGGCGAAGACGACACCGGGCTGAAGGTGTTGCACTACGACGGCTCCCGCTGGACCACGCAGTCCACCCCGGACGGCGTGATCTACCTGATGGGCGTCACCGCGCGTACGGCCACCGACGCCTGGGCCTGGGCGGACACCAACACCGGGACCACCGTGCTGCGTTGGGACGGCACGGTGTGGCGGGACGCCGAGGTACCGCTGCCGCCGAACAGCAACGTGCACACGATCCTGCTCGAACCGTCCGGCCGGGCCACGATCGGCGGCAGCCAGTACATCGACGGCGTGCCCCGCACCTACCTGATGACCTTCAACGGGCATACCTGGCGCACCACTTACCCCTCGCTGGGCGACACGTACACCGAGGGCATGACGCGCGGACCGGACGGCGCCCTGTGGCTGCCGGTGCGCAGCGACCGGGCGTTCCAGTCGAAGTACGCACGGGTGGACGGCAGCCGCACCACCTTCTCCTATGGTCCGGAGCGCACGAACGCGATCGACGTCAAGCCGCGTGAACTGACGAGGGCCGGGTCCTCACTGCTGTCCTTCGGGACCGTCGAGATCTACGGCTCCAAACCGAACCTGATGAGCGAGCGGCTGGGAGGCTGACCATGGCACGCAGACTTCTCGTCGCGGCCCTCGCCGTCGCCCTGACCATCATCACCTTCATGACCACGGCCGCGGCGGAGACCCAGTCCTGGCAGCACTTTTCCGTCCCGGCGCAGGTACGCCCACAGGCCGGACTCAACGAGGCCGTGGCGCTCGGGCCGGACCGGGCCTGGGTGGTCGGAGCCGACGCCGTGGGCCGCGAGGCGCCGGGCTTCCCGCTGGTGCTGCGCTGGGACGGAACCACCTGGCAGCGCCAGAATCTGCCCGGGATCGGCTGGCAGGGAGAACTGCTGTCCGTCGCCGCGACCTCACCCACCACCGTCTGGGCGGTCGGCCGCGACTCGGCGGGCGGCGCGCACCTGCTGCGCTACGACGGCACTGCCTGGCGCGAGACCCGTTCGCCGAGCGGGGTCCAGCTGACCCGAGTCGTCTCCGGTGGCGGCGAGACCTGGCTGATCGGCTCACGGGACGGAGCCCAGGTACTGCTGCGCTGGGACGGCCGCGGCTGGCGGGACGTGCCGGCGCCGTCGGGGGCCGTGTACGGCCTGCACATCCTGGCGGCCGACAACGTCTGGGCCGCGGGCGAGACCGTCTCGGGCGCGGCGGTGTCGCACTGGGACGGGCAGACGTGGGAGCAGACCGTCGTGGACGGGTTCCCGCGCTCGGCCGTGGGCAGCGTGCTGGCGGTCTCGCCCACGGAGGTGTGGGCGGGTGGCACGGCCGGGTTCGTCGGAGGTCCGGTGGGCCGGCCGATCCCGCCGCTGCTCGTCCGCTTCGACGGACACGAGTGGACCCACGTGACCGTGCCCACCGACTTCGGCGGCATCACGTCACTGGCGCCCACCACGTCCGGCGAGCTGGGCTGGGTCGCGGTGGCCCGCTCACAGAAGTGGGGCCCGCCGGGCAGCACTCCACCGTTGGTCCCCGGACCGGACTTCCTCGCCTGGAACGGGCAGTCGTTCACCGAGTACAGCGAACCGGCGGTGGCCGGGGAGGGAGACTCCAGGACGCTACGGCTGGCACCGGTGCCGGGCACGTCGACGGTGTGGTCGGTCGGCCGCGCCGACGGGCCCGAGGGCACCTTCGCCCCGCGCATCCTGCGGTTCGGCTGAAAGACCAGCAGGGCCCTGTCCGAAGGCCGTTGGGCACGGTGATCGCACAGCACCGGACCGACGGCTCGGGGGCCGTCGAACGATGTCGGTGGCTCCAACTAAGCTCCCGCCCATGAACGAGGCAGACGGAGGTCCCGGCAGACGAGTTGTCGACGGGCGCTTCGAGTTGGAGGGCCGCCTCGGCGGCGGCGGGATGGGCATGGTCTGGCAGGCCAGAGACCTGGTCCTGCACAGGCTGGTGGCGATCAAGGAGGTCCGCCCGCCGGACCGCGATCTCGCCGAGTACGACCCCGAGGCCGCACGCATGCTGCGTGAGCGCGTGCTGCGCGAAGCCAGGGCCCTGGCCCGGATCGACCACCCCAACGTCGTCACCATCCACCACATCGTCGACGGCGGCGAGGGCACCTACCCGTGGATCGTGATGGAGCTGGTCAGCGGCGGCTCGCTCGCCGACCGGCTCGCCCAGGGGCCGATGCCCCCGGCCGAGGCGGCACGGATCGGCCGCGGGGTACTGGCCGCACTGACCGCCGCGCACGACGCCGGAATCCAGCACCGGGACGTCAAGCCCGCCAATGTGCTGCTACGGCCGGACGGGCGCCCCGTCCTCACCGACTTCGGCATCGCCGCGATCCGCGAGACGACCAGCCTCACCGCCACCGGTTCCATCATCGGCACACCCGACTTCATGGCGCCGGAACGCATCTCGGGCCACGAGGGCGGACCCGCTTCCGACCTGTGGTCCCTGGCGATGATGCTCTACAACGCGGTGGAGGGCCACCACCCGCTGCGCCGGGGCAGCACCCTGGCCACCCTCGCCGCCGTCCTCCACGACGACGTGCCCCCACCGGTACGCGCCGGCCTTCTCGGCGACGTCCTGATGAGCGTGCTGGTACGGGACCCCGCAGCGCGCGCATCCGCCGCTGTCCTGGACCGCAGACTCGCCGTGATCGAGTCGGAGCCGACGACCGGCCCGACGCCCCCACGCGACGAACCCACCTCGTACCCCCTGGCGGCACCGTCCACGCCCACGGACCCTTGGTACCCCGGCGCACCTGCGACTCCCGCAGCATTCGGCCCTCCATCGGCCAACCCGATCCCAGGGCCGACAGGACCGACAGCACCCCAATCGGTGACCGCCCCTACCCGAGCGCCACGCCGACGCACCCTGGGCCGCCCCCTGCTGCTGAGCCTGTCGGGAACCTCGCTCGTCGGTGCCGTAGCCCTGCTGTGGTGGCTGCTGCCCCTGGACGACGGCTCCGCCGACCTGAACACGGGAGGCCCCTCGGCGTCCACGTCGTCCTCGGCACCCACGTCCGTCTCGACACCGACGTCGGGCTCGCCCTCCGCCGGCTCGGATCCGCAGGAGACCGCGACGGGGAGCATGCTCACCCCCGCCAACATCCGCACCGCCATCAAGGCGTTGGAGAAGGAGAGCGGCCGGAAGAGGTTCGGCAGCTTCTCCGTGTACGACGACTACGTGCTGGCCCAGATGATGGTCAACGGCAGTGACACCGCGTACGAGTCGTACGACTACCGTCCGGGCACGGGCGCGAAGAAGGGCATCATAGACAGCACCCTGCCGAGTGGCTACAAGCCTTTCGCTGCCGAAGACTTCAACTGGGACAGGATCCCCGCTCTCTTGGCAGAGGCGGAGAAGAAGCTGAACGTCAAGGATGTCGAGACCCGTTATGTGCTGGTGAGCCAGCCCAACGCTTTCAACCCTTCGTTCGGACTGTCGGTCTACCTCTCGGACAAGTACGGCCGTAGCGGTTTCCTGCGGACCGACACCGAGGGCAAGGTGACGGACGTGAACCCGGCGGAGGACTGACCGTTTCGCGCGGTCGTCCGTGTCTGTCGGCCGTCGGGCATCCGGTATGCTTGATCTTGAGCTGGTCGCCAGAACTCCTGGTGTCCGGTCGCGCGTTGGTGGTCCAAGGAAAGACGCCCCGCTTCCTGCGGGGAGATGCAGGTGCAAGGCCTGCCCGGCGCTCAGAAGCAGAGCCTGTCCCGTCGTACATGCGGGACAGGCTCTGTGTGTTTCCGGCCATCGGGCCACCTCGAGCCGCGCGGCTTTCCCGTGACGCCACACATCTCGTGCGCGGCTGTGGCACTGTGGAGATGCTGGCCCGTCGCTCTCCCCCGTAGCGGCGGGCCAGACCTGTGTGCGGCTGTCGGACCAGCGGTGCCCCTGTGGCCTCTTGTCGGGCGGCCGAGCCGTGGTGTCGGGCGGTTGTCGGGGGCTGTTGGTGCGATGTCGGTCGCTTGTCGGCAGGCGTTGGGATCTTTCGGGAGGAGGCCGGCCGGAGACCACCGGGCGGCCCGATCCCCAAGGAGCCACCATGCGCACACCCGTCACGATCATCGGCGCCGGACTCGGCGGACTCACGCTGGCCCGCGTCCTGCACGTCCACGGCATCCCGGTCTCGGTCTACGAGGCGGAGCCCTCCCCGTCGGCCCGTACGCAGGGCGGGATGCTCGACATCCACGACTACAACGGGCAACTCGCCCTGGAGGCGGCCGGTCTGATGGACGAGTTCCGGGCCATCATCCTGGAGGGACGCCAGGCGATGCGCGTGCTCGACCGGGACGGGACCGTTCTGTTCGAGGAGGGCGACGACGGCACCGGCGGACGCCCCGAGGTGCAGCGCAGCGCACTGCGGCAGATCCTGCTCGACTCGCTCCCGGCCGGCACCGTCCGGTGGGGGCACAAGGCCAGCGGTACCCGTGCCCTCGGCGAGGGACGCTACGAGGTGTCGTTCGCCGACGGCACCAGCGTCGTCACCAGTCTGCTGGTCGGCGCGGACGGGGCGTGGTCGCGGGTGAGGCCCCTGCTCTCCAGTGCCACACCCGAGTACGTCGGGACGTCGTTCGTCGAGACCTATCTGTTCGACGCCGACACCCGGCACCCCGCCTGCGCGAAAGCGGTCGGTGGTGGTTCGATGATGGCGCCTTCGCCGGGCAAGGAGATCTTCGGCCATCGGGAAAGCGGCGACACTCTGCACACCTATGTGGCGCTGAGCAGGTCGCAGGAGTGGTTTGCCGGCATCGACTTCACCGATGCCACCGCGGCCGCCGCACGGATCGCCCAGGAGTTCGGCGGCTGGGCGCCCGAGCTGACCGCGCTGATCACCGACGGCGACACCGCACCGGTCGTGCGCCCCCACTACACCCTGCCGGCCGAGCACCGGTGGGACCGCGTGCCGGGGGTGACCCTCCTCGGCGACGCCGCCCACCTCGCGGCCCCGAACGGCGAAGGAGCCAACCTGGCCATGCTCGACGGCGCCGAACTCGGCAAGGCAATCGCCGCGCACCCCGACGACATCGAGGCCGCGCTCAGCGAGTACGAACAGGCCATGTTCGTACGGAGCGCCGAGGTGGCCATGTTCGAAGGAGCCGAACTCCACCACATCGACTCCGAGAACAACACGGCCCAGGGACTGATCGCCGCGTTCACCCAGCACCAGAACCAGCACCAGCAGACCCCGTGAGCCGCCTGCCGAGGTCGCCACGGTGACTGTCCCCTGCCCAAGTGCCGTCCCGCTGCGTGACGTGTGCCGCTCCGCTTTCTCCGGGGCTGCCCGTCAGTCGCCTGGCGGGGCCGGAGTCTTGGCGCAGAGGTAGGGGCGGGCGAGCAGTAGGCCGGTGCTGGTCAGGGCGATGCCGATGTAGACCGGTACGAGGTGGGTGAAGTCGGTGTAGTGGATCACTCCGTGGACCACGATCGCGGGCAGGAAGCCGGCGGTCGCCGCCGCGGCCAGGGTCCAGAACACCCAGGCCTCACCGCGCCGCCAGCCCCACGCGCTGAGCAGGAGAATCGCCACGGCCGCGGACATCAGGGCGCCGCCGAACCCCGCGCGGTCGTGGGCGATGAACGGCACGAGCCGCGGATTGACGGCTTCCAGCGTCTGCGCGCTGGTGCTCAGGAAGGTCAGGTCGCTCGGCACGAAGACGTCGGTCAGGCCGACCACGGAGATCACCGCTCCGCCGACGAACAGCCCGGCTCCCGTGACGATCAGGAGAAGCTGTCCGGTCAGCGCCCTCCGGCGCTCCGGCTCCGGTCCCTCGGGGACCAGGCGCCAGCGGGGTGCGTGCGGGGTGGGGCGGATCCCGGCGACGAACATCGGGAACAGGACGAGGGCGGTGGCCGTGTGCAGGGGTTCCACGAAGCCGGTGACCAGGAAGTAGAACAGGGTGGGGAAGCCGATCGCGCCCGAGAGCAGATACACCTCGCGGGCCCAGGGCCAGCCGCGTCTGATGCCGCCCAGGGCGAGGCCGGTGTAGAGGGCGCCGATCGCCACCATCGTGCCGGCCATGGTGATCCGGTCGTGCTGGAGGAAGTGCACGAGGTGGTGGTTGGCGGCATGCAGGTCGTGCAACGTCATGCCGAGGTAGTCGCGGTCGTACCAGAGCAGTACCGGCCCGAGGGTGATCGCCGCGGCCCCGAGTCCGGCGCCCGTCATCCCGAGCCCGACGAGCAGCGCCCACCACCAGGCGGGCCAGCGCCGGGGATCGAGGCCGACGTCCCGTAGCCGTGGGGCGGGCGCGGTCGGTGTGGCCGCCTCGGTGACCCGGGCGAACCAGCCGGGCCCGGACTCGACGAGCACCCCGGGCCGGGCGAGCACGACGGTGCCCGGCTCCTCGAGCGCGGCGGCCGCGGCGGTGACCGACGGGTCGGACACGTGGACCAGGTGCGGATCGTCGTCGCGGGTGAACCCGTCGACGTGGGGCTTGAGGGCGGCCTCGACCTCGGGGTCGGGGGCGCGGACGACCAGCGGGATCGTGCGGCCCGCAGCGGCTTTGCGGACCGTCTCCACGTCGGCCGTAGAGACGGGCCCCACCTCGATGACACCGGCCCCGAGCGGGGGCATGGCGTGTATCGCTTCGCGGGCGAGTGAGGGCGGAACGGATATGCCGAGGCGGACGGCCAGGGGTACGCCGACGATGTCGCCGGCGAGCTGGTGCGGTGGATGGCGGTGGCCGAACCCGCGGGCGATGAGTCGCGCGCCGGCGGGGCGGGAGCCGATCCGGGCGAGCAGTCCCAGTGCGGTGCGCTGTGAACGGCGTCGGCCGAGCACGGCGGCGGCCGCGTGGCGCAGTGGGTGATACGTCCAGTCCGGCATCAGTGGGTCTCGCTCTGTGTCGCGGTCATCGGGCCATCGGGTGCGGTCCAGCCGAGCACCGGCGTCATGGAACGCAGGGTCGCTCGCGTCGGTGTCAGCCGGGCGGCGGTGTCGCGCAGCAACACCGCGGGCGGCCACGACAGTTGGCCGACAACGCCGAGTCGGGCGGAGCGGCGGGTGATGGCCTGGGTGCGCGGGCGGCGCAGCAGATCGTACGAGCGGAGCGCGGCGGTGATGTCCGGTGTGCTGTCGAGGCAGTGGGCGAGGGTGACCGCGTCCTCCAGTGCCTGGCAGGCGCCCTGGCCCAGATTGGGGGTCATCGCATGGGCCGCGTCGCCCAGCAGCGCGGTGCGGCCGTGGACGAAGGAGGGCAGGGGCGGCAGGTCGTACAGGTCGTGGCGGAGCACCGCGTCCGGGGGGACGGCGGCCAGCAGGGCGGGGACGGGATCCGGCCAGGAGCCGAACCGGCGTAGCAGTTCGGTGTACTCGGAGGAGGGGGAGGCCGCTCCGGCCGGGAGCGACGCGGTCGCGAAGCAGTACATCCGTCCGTCCGGCAGCGCGGTGTAGCCGAACCTCTCCCCGCGGCCCCAGGTCGCCGCGCCTTCGGCGGGCGGCTGGGGGAGGGGCTCGGTGACCATGCGCCAGGCGGTGTAACCGGCGTACCTGGGGCCGGCCGCGTCGGGCCACAGGGCGCGCCGGACCACACTGCGCAGGCCGTCGGCGCCGATGACGAGGTCGGGCCGGGACTGGCCCCCGCCGTGATCCACGACCGGGCGGTGGCCGTCGTCATGGACCGCGGACACCTCGCTGCCCGGCCGCAGACTGTCGGCGGGCAGCGCCTGGGTGAGCGCCCGCAACAGGTCGGCGCGGTGCAGAACCGTCAGGGGGTGGCCGAAGCGGCGTGCCAGTTCCGCGTTGTCCGTACGGGAGAGCCACCGGCCCCGGCGGTCGCGTACGCCGCCCGCGGCCTCTACGGCGCCCAGCGCCCGGACGGCGTCGGCCAGCCCGAGCGCCTCGAGTGCGCGCAGCGCGTTCGGCCACAGGGAGATGCCGGCGCCGATCTCGGCGAACTCCGGAGCCCGTTCCAGCACCTCGACACGCCAGCCCCGGCGATGCAGGGCGATGGCTGCCGCGAGCCCGCCGATGCCGCCGCCGACGATGGTCGCAGCGCGCTGCGGCATGGTTCCTCGCTCTGTACTTAAGGGGCACTGCCCCCGCTCTGTTGTCCGTCGATCCGGTGCCCGAGCGGTGTGCGCCGCGACGCAGATCCGGCTGAGCAGCGCCTCATAGCAACATGTCGACAGACGCCTGTCAACGTGCCTCCCGCACCCCTGACGCAGGTCCGAGAGCTGATGCTTCGGCATCATCCCGAGTCGCCCTTTCCATGGCCAGCTGTCAGCGGCGCGTTCTGTGGGGCCGGGAGGGTCCGTCCAAGACGTGCGAGCGGGGACGGAGCCATCACCACCGGGGACAGCAGCATGCCCGCGACCGTCGCCAGGAGGCTGGTGCGCAGCCCCCACGCCTCGGCGAGGAATCCGCCGAGCAGCGAGCCGAGCGGGGAGAGGCCCATGCCGACGAACGTGATCGTCGCGGCGGCGCGGCCTTGCATCCCGTCCGGCGTGACCGTCTGCCGGACGGCCATGATCGCGACATTCACCAACTGGCTGCCGACCCCGAACACGAAGTTGACCGCGAGGAGCGCGGCAACGGTCACCGTGGGGGAGCCGTGCAGCGCGGGTACGCACAAGAAGACGCCGTCGCCGAGTGCCGCCGCGGCCACGAGTACCGGGCCGTATCCGAACCGGTTCGGCAGCCGGGCGGCCAGGACGGAGTCCAGAAGCGCGCCCGGTCCTGTCGCCGCGAGGGCCAGCCCGACGGCGGCGCCGGACAGGTGCAGTTCCCGCGGCAGGAAGAGCAGATAGACGGTCATCACGGCGGCGAACGAGAACTGGAAGGCGGCCGAGGCCAGGCACACGGTTCGCAGTGCGCTGTCGTTGACGACAAAACGTAGACCTTCGTGGATCCTCCGCCGGACCCGCGAGGGACGGTCCCGGTGCTCCGGGGCCGATTCGACTCGACGGATTCGCCGGATGGACAGGAACGAGAGCGCGAAGAACAGCGCGCTGGAGACGGCGGCGACCGGCGCCGACAGCAGCGACACCAACGCACCACCCAGGGCCGGACCGCCGATCTGCGCCGCGGACCGGCTGCCCTCAAGGGCACTGTTCCCGCGCACCAGTTGATCGCGTCGCACCAGCCGTACGAGACACGCCTGGTACGCCACGTCGAAGAACACGGACAGCGCCCCGACGGTGAAAGCGATCACGAACAGCGCGGGCAGGCCGAGCCAGCCCAAGAGGCCGGCCACGGCGGCGGCACCCAGGGCAAGGGTCCGGCCCGCGTCCGTCAGCGCCATCACCGTGCGCGTGCGCCACCGGTCCACCCAGGCGCCGACGAACAGCGAGAGCAACAGGACCGGCGCCTGACCCACGGCACGCAGGACGCCCAGCTCGGTCGCACCGGCATGCAGGGTCAGGACGGCGAAGAGCGGAAGGACCACCAGGCCTGTTTGTTCCCCGAGTTGGGAGGCGGTCTGTCCCACCCAGAGTCTGCGGAAGTCGCTGTCCCGCCACAGGCTGGACGGCACGGGTCGACCGGAATCGGATGCAGCGGAGGAGGCGGACGGCACGGGGACCCCTCGGGTTGCCGACAACGAGGCCTGCCGCCGGGCGCCCGACAGGTGCGCCGACGGTCCAGGCAGGAGAAGGCTCGCTGTGCCGCAACATGAAGGGCAGCACGCGATGACGGGCCGGTCACGGCCTACGACGTCAACGCGCGCTCGGACGACCGACCATCTCTCAACTCCTCGTGGGCGACTCGCTGCACCCAGACGCTAGCTGTCGCCGGACCGGTGCGAAAGGCGGTTTTCGCCTGCCTCGCGCGCCGGGCCGGCGGTGGCCTACGGGACGAGCTCCCAGTCCTGCGAGCCGTCCGTGGTCGCGTTCTGCAAGGTCAGAGGTGCTCCGTCGGAGGCGCCGGTCAGGTAGAGGCTCGTGTTCTTGACCGACTGCAGTTTGTAGAAGCCGTCGCTGGTCTTGATCAGGTTCCAGCTGCCGGTGGCGCTGTCGTCGACCCATTGGCCGATCCGTTGGCCGGCCGTCGCGTTGCCCGTCCAGATGGCCGCCGCACGGCCGCCCGACTTGTTGAGCAGGGTCGTGCCGCCGTTCGGTTCGGTCACCACGTGCCAGTACTGGGTGTCCGGGTTCGCCGCGGCGCCGGGCTCCTCCAGGGCGACATCGGGGACGTCGGCGTTGCCGAGGTTCGCGTCGTTGGTGTTGTTCCCGGTACCGATCACCTGGTCGGTCCTGCGGTTGACCAACTGGTAGTACGCCCCTGCTGATTGGCCGAGGTCGACGTCGGAGTAGGCGATCGTCGAGGTGCCCTGGTTGTTGAGGATCGCGATGCGGCCGGTGCCGTCGACGTACTGCAGGTTGCGGCTGTAAGCGGCCGGTGAGGTGGTCTGGTACTCCTTCCACGTGCCGTCGCTGCGTCCGCTCTCGTTGACCCAGACGCTGCCGCTCGCCGCCGCGTTGTAGACCAGGCGCCCACCGGGCAGCCTGACGATCACCGGACTGCCGTTTCCGGCGAGCGGACGGGAGCGGGAGTCGACCGGCAGGGAGGCGACGTCCGTGCCGGTGGCCGAACCGCGGTAGAACTGCAACGGGTTGTCGGCGACCACGTACCTGGTGTTGGCTCCGCCGCCCCAGTACTCGAAGGGGAGCATCCACTTGCCGTCCGTGGTGCGCACGACGTTCGCCATGCCCGGCCGCCCGCCGCCGATCTCCGTCTTGCCGCCTCCCATGTTCTGGGTCAGTCCGGCGACGTCGACGACGGGGGCGCTCCACTGCGCGCTACGTCCGTCCCAGGTCTTGTGCGCGAGGATCTGGCCCAGCGAGTCCGTGGCGGTGTCGTTGGCGGGGTCCAGCGTCGGGACTCCGGTGCTCGCGTTGAAGCCGGTGTAGTCGTTCTCGTCGGAGTAGTAGCAGACGAGTTGGCCCTTGTAGACCATCAGGTACGGCTCCCACAGGGGATCCACCTGCTTGTTCGTGTTCGCGGCGGCGATGTTCTTCCCGGTCGCGCCCGCGCTGCCACCCTGCCAGCCGCCGGTCGCGACGATGTTGAGGACCTTCCACGTCGCACCCTCGTCGGTGCTGGAGTACAGGGCTATCGCCAGGTCCTTGCGGTCCCCGTCGTTGGACGGCGTCCAGTTCGGGTCGGCCGCCTTGTGCTCCTTGTAGTAGTAGTCGTCGCCCGAGACGACACTCGCGAGGAGCAGCGTGCCCTGCTTCAGGTTCCCGACGTCCTGCGGCAGCGTGTAGAGGTACGGGTTCGTCCAATTGCTCGTGTACTTCGCGTACTTGGGGTCGCTGGAGAGGTACGCGGGAGCCTTGACCTCCGACAGCGGCTGCCACGACGTACCGCGGTCGTCGCTCTTGTACACGGGGAGGGTCTGTCTGTCGGCGCTGCCCGTCGCCGACACGACCGTGGACTTCTCGAACGACGCGACCAGACGCCCGCTCGGCAGCTGCGCCGACTTCGGGTAGACCGCGCAGTTGCCCCGCCCCTTCAGACACGGTTCGCTGCCGAGCTGGTAGAGGATCCCGCCCGTCGGGTTGTACGCCTGCGCACTGGAGGCGGGTATCGCCAGCATCGCTGATGCCGCGACGAAGGTTCCCAGCGCTTTTCCTGCTCTTCTTGTGTGCATTGCCCCTCCTGGGGGATGGCCACGGTGGTGCCGGTAAGGGGTCGGGTCAGGCGACGAGTACGCGGACGTCCCAGGCGCCGAGCTCCAGCGCCGTGCCCGCGGGGACGGAGGCGCCGGTCAGCGCGTCGGAGAGGTCCACCGGTGTCTGGACGCGGGTGGGCTCCCAGCTCCAGTTGTGGACGATGTGGACGCGCCGTCCGTCGGGTGAGGTGCCGGTCGTGGCGGTGACGGATTCCGGGAGGTCCGGCCACGCGCCGCGGGAGGCCGGCGTCATCCAGGACGCCAGTGCCCGGGCGAGGTCGCGGCCGGGGACGGTACCGACGGTGGTGACGCGGCCGGCGCCGTGGCGGCGGGTGGTGACGGCGGGCCAGCGGCCGAAGTGCGGGTGGTCGTACTCGACGAGGACGTCGGCGTCGGTGACGGTCAGGCCCTCCGCCCAGTGGGTCGCCGTCGCGCCCTCGGGCAGGTCGAGCGGTCCGCCGGACGCCGAGCGCAGGGGGACCTCCTGTACGAGGTTGCTGAACTCGTCGTACTGGACGCCCGCGGCGTTGACCAGCCGTCCGGGCGCCGGCTCGTGCCGGGCCCGCGCCTCGTGGTCGGCGTAGCCGGTGCGCGGGCCGAGGACCAGGTGGCCGCCGGCCTCCGCGTAGGCGGCCAGCCAGTCGAGGGTCGAGTCGGCGGCGATGTACAGCGCCGGGACCACGAGGACGGGATGGCGCCGGGCGGCGTCCTGCGGCGTCATTCCCTCCCGGTCGCCGCGCGGGTCGTGCAGCTGGCGGGCGTGGACCATGCGGACCTGGCGGCCGGCGTCGAAGGCGCCGCGGTAGAAGGGGTCGAAGATGCGGTGGTAGGCGGTCGGGTCGGGTTCGCCGTCCGGCTTGGCCAGCGGCGGGTACTTCTCCATCAGCCACTTGCTCGGCGTCGAGTACACCATCGTGATGTCGGCGTCCGGTTCGAGCCCGGCCACCAGCGGACCCGCGGCCTCGAACTCCGCGCCCAGTCTGGCCAGTTCCGCGTAGGTGCGGCCGGGCTGCCCGGTGTGGGGCAGGATGCCGCCCCAGTAGGTCTCCGCGCCGAAGTGCAGCGTGTGCCAGTGCCAGTACTCGATCATCCGGGCCCCGCGTCCGACCAGCGCCCAGGCGGCCTGGCGCCACTGGCCGTCGTAGGCGGGGCGGTTGTCCCACGGCATGCCGATCGAGCCGGCGTTGGTCTCGGTGACCAGGAAGGGCTCCTGGCGGGAGGAGAACATCCAGTCCGCGGTCTGGTACAGCGCCCAGACGCCGGTGGTCTGCCAGCCCTGCTCGAGACCGTCGGGCGTGGGGTCGGGCAGCAGCAGGTCGTCCTGCATGCCGTAGTACGCGTTGCCGGTGGCGATGTCGAGCCGGTCGGTCAGCTCGTCGTCCTCCACCCCGGGGCGCTTGTAGGAGATGCAGGTGGTGACGAACTGCTCGGGCCGGGCGTACTCGCGGACGAGGTCGGCCTGCCAGCCGATGAACTCGGTGACCTGCCGGGCCTGGAACTCCCGCCAGGCGACGTCGTACTGGGGCTGGGCGTTGCCGTCCGGGGTCCACAGGTCGGCCCAGGTCGACAGCCGGTGCGACCAATAGACCAGTCCCCACTCGCGGTTGAGGGTCTCGACGTCGCCGTACTTGGCGCGCAGGTGGTCGGTGAAGCGCTGGAAGACGCCGTGGTTGTGGAACAGCTCCAGGCCGGGTTCGTTGTCGACCTGGAAGCCGATGACGGCGGGGTGGTCGACGTACCGGGCGACGATCTTGCGGATGATCCGCTCGGCGTGGAAGCGGAACGCGGGGTGGGTGAAGTCGACCTCTTGGCGGGCACCCCAGCCGATGCGCTCGCCGGTGCGACGCTCGCCGGTGATCTCGGGGTACTGGCGGGCGAGCCACGGCGGGACGGCGTACGTCGGGGTGCCGAGGACGACCGAGATGCCCCGCTCGTGAGCGCCGTCGAGGACCGGCTGGAGCCAGTCGAGGTCGAACCGTCCGTTCTCCGGTTCCCAGGTCGACCACACCGACTCACCGACCCGGATGACGGTGACATGGGCCTCGGACATCAGGTCCAGGTCGGTCTTGAGACGTTCGTCGGGGCGCTCGTACGGCTGGTACTCGTGGTAGTAAGCGGCGCCGAAGAGGACGCGGGCAGGCAGAGCCGCCATGAAGGAAACCTCCGGGGAAGGGGGAGTGGTACGAGGGCTGCGTGCCCTACTGCTTGACGCCGCCGGCGGCAAGGCCGCTCTGCCAGTACCGCTGCAGGAGCAGGAAGGCCACGACGAGGGGCAGGATCGAGATCAGGGAGCCGGTCACGACGAGCGCGAGCATGTCGCTGCTGGAGCCGGCCCCGCCGTTCTGGGCCTGGGCGGCCCAGGAGGACAGGCCGACCGTGATCGGGTACAGGTCCGGGTCATTCAGCATGATCAGCGGCAGGAAGTAGTTGTTCCAGGTCGCCACCAGCGTGAACAGCAGCACGGTCACCAGGCCGGGTGCGAGCAGCCGCAGGGCGATGGTGAAGAAGATCCGGGCTTCCCCGGCGCCGTCGATGCGGGCGGCCTCCAGGATGCTGTCCGGCACGGCGTCCTGGGCGTAGACCCGCATGAGGTAGAGGCCGAACGGGTTGACCAGGGAGGGCAGGATGATCGCCCAGGGGGTGTTGACCAGGCCCGCCTCCGCGAAGAGCAGGTAGGTCGGGATCGCGAGGGCGGTGGTCGGGACCATAACGGCGCCGAGGACCAGGTTGAAGCCCAACCGGTCGCCGCGGAAACGGAACTTGGCGAAGCCGTACCCGGCCGCGGCCGCGAGCAGGGCGGCACCGACGGAGCTCACCACGGCGTACATCACCGTGTTGAGGAGCCAGTGCACGAAGACCCCGTCGTCCTGGGTGAAGGTCGCCTTGACGTTCGCCAGCAGCTGTGGGGCGTCCGAGAACCACAGGCCAAAGCTGTTGAACAGATCCTGGGTGCTCTTGGTCGAGGCGATCAGCAGCCAGAACAGGGGGAGGAGGAAGTAGGCCAGGGCGGCCAGCATGGCGATCGTCAGCGGGGTGCTGCGGCGCCCGGAGGACGGCGCGCGCCGGCCGCGCGTCGCGGGCTTCCGGCCCTTCACCGGGGTGCTCGTGGTCCCCGGGGGCGGGGCTGTGGTGGTCGTCACGGGGTCCTCCTGCGGTTCGCGGTGAGCAGGATGGCGTAGGAGGCGATCACGATGACGAGGCCGAGGAGGAAGGACACCGTGGCCGCGTAGTTGACCTGCTGGCCGGTGAAGGCGAGGGAGTAGGCGTAGAGGTTGGCGGTGTAGGAGCTGCTGATGACGTCCGGGGCGACCTTCATCAGCAGGTTCGGTTCGTTGAAGAGCTGGAAGCTGCCGATGACGGAGAACAGCAGGGTGAGCATCAACGCCGGCTTGAGCGCGGGGAGTTTGACGGACCAGGCGATGCGCCAGGCGCCGGCGCCGTCCATGGCCGCCGCTTCGTAGAGCTCGGTGGGGATGGTGCGCAGGGCGGCGTACAGGATGATCATGTTGTAGCCGACGAACTCCCAGGTCACGATGTTCGCGAGGCTGCCGAGCATCCAGCCCTCGCTGAGGAATCGCGGGACCGGCAGGTCCAGGTCCCGGCTCAGCTGGGCGAACGGGCCGAAGTCCGGGCCGTACAGATAGCCCCACATGAGGGCCGCGACCACGCTGGGCACGGCGTACGGCACGAAGATGCCCAGCCGGATCACCCGGGCCAGCCGCAGCAGCCCGCTGTCCAACGCGAGGGCGAACAGCAGGGCGAGCAGCAGCATCACCGGGACCTGGATCACGAAGAACAGCGCGACACGTCCGACGCCATGGATGAGCTGCGGGTCCTGGACGGCCTTGACGTAGTTGTCCAGTCCGACGAAGGCCGTGCCGCCGATGAGGCGTTCCTGGAAGAGGCTGAGGTAGGCGGCGTAGCCGAGCGGGGCGAGGAAGAGCAGGAGGAAGAGCACCATGAACGGTGCGACGAACAGCGGTCCTGCCGCACGGCGCTTGCCCTTGGCGGGGGCCGCGGTGGTGGCAGCCATCTCAGCTCCCCTTGACGGTGAAGCCCTGGCCCTTGGCGTACGTCGTCAGTCGCGACTGCCACGTGCCGAGCGCGCGGACGGTGTCGGTCTTGTCGGCGAGGGACTTGCCGACCGTCTCTGTCCAGTCGGTGGCCGCCTGGTCGAGGAACGGCGGCCACTGGAAGGAGGAGTTGACCGTGGAACTGATGTCGGCGAACAGCTGGTTGACCTTCTGGCCGCCGTAGAACGACGGTGCCTGGCCGACGAACTCGGCGTCCGTGAGCAGGGCCTTGGTCGCCGGGAAGAAGAACTGCTCGGTGGCGAACATCCGGGCGCTGGCCGGGTCGGAGTTGAGGAACTTCGCGAACTCGGCCGCCGCGATGGGGTTCTTGGTCGAGCGGATGACCGCGGTGGTCGAGCCGCCCCAGTTGCCCGAACTGGGCTTGGCGGCGTCCCACTGCGGCAGCGGGGCCGCCCGCCACTTGCCCGCGGTGGCCTTGGCGGAGCCGGAGAGGAAGACGGGTCCCCAGGCCGCGGTGAGCCAGGTGGCGTACTTGCCCTTGTTGAGGGCCGCGTACCAGCCGTCGGTGAAGTCGGGCTCGACGCCGATGACGCCCTCCTTGGCGAGCCCGCCCCAGTACTCGCCGAGCTTGCGGGAGACGGCGTCGTCGACACTGATGGCGATGTCGCTCTTGCCGGAGGTGATATAGGGCTTGGCGCCCGCCTGCCACTGCAGGCCGTGCCAGGCGGCGGGCTGGTTCGCCGCGAGGTTGGTGAGGTAGACGTCCGGGTCGGCCTTGTGGAGCTTGCGTGCCGCCGCGGCGAACTCGTCCCAGGTCCCGGGGACGTCGATGCCGTGCTTGTCGAAGATGTCCTTGCGGTACAGCATGCCCATCGGGCCGGTGTCCTGGGGGATCGCCCAGACCTCGCCGTCGCTGCCGCTGACCTGGCCCCAGGTCCAGTCCACGAACTGGTTCTTGAGGGCGGAGGCGCCGTAAGGACGCAGGTCCAGGAGGCTGTTGGTGATCGTGAAGGTCGGGATGGCCTGGTACTCGATCTGCACCATGTCCGGAGCGCCGCTTCCGGCCTTCAGCGCGGTACGCAACTTGGTGTACTGCGGGGTGCCCTGACCGGCGTTGACGATCTTGATCTTGACGGCCGGGTACTTCTTCTCGAAGAGGGCGACCTCCTTGGCGATGTTCGGGACCCAGGTCCAGAACGTCAGCTCGGTCGGAGTCTTCATCGCCTTGTCGATGTCGGCCTGACTGACCGGCTTCGCGGCCGACGAGGAACCGCCGGAGTCACCGCCGCCGCACGCCGTCAGGGCGGCGCCTAGCGACAGGGCGCCCGTCGCGGTGAGGAACAGACGACGGTTCATGGAGGAGGGGCTGACGAAGGATCCGGATGTGGGCATGGTGAACTCCCGCCGATGGCGAAGGGACGGCACGCCGGGGGAGGGCGTGCGGAAAGGTGGATGGCGAAGGGGAGAGCGTGCGTGGCGCGACGATCTGGACGTCGAAGCCGACGGGTTCGGTAAAGCGCGGTGGCGCGGGCCGCCAAACGGCTCGGGAGCCGCTGGGCGAAGGGAACGCGTACGTCGTCCGGGTGGCGGGGTCGTCCGCTGTGGCGGGGACGCGGTCGGGCTGGGCAGGGGCTGAGCTGCGGCCGGTGCGGCCGCCAGACCCTGGGCTCACGGGCCGGGTCCGGGCTCTGGAGCCCGAACTGGTCGGCGCCGTTCAGCGGCGGGTGGACGGGTCTTTCTCAGGGAGCCGGTGAGGGGACACCTCTCCAGGGGATCGGGAGGCGCTATGTCGTCGGCGTCCCGGCGGTGTCCGGGGCGGCGGGGGCTGGGTCGAGGCGCGCACGATGAGGTCGACCGGCGGATCGCTCGCCGGCAGAGCCTGTGCCTGCGGGTTGTCGATGGCGTGCACGAGTCGCTTGAGGCCCTCCTGCGCCACCGTGTCGAACGGCTGTCGCACCGTGGTCAGGGGAGGGGTCACATAGGCGGCGACCGGGATGTCGTCGAAGCCGACGACGCTGACGTCCTGCGGCACCCTCCGCCCGGCTTCCGCCAGCGCCCGGATCAGGCCGATGGCCATGTCGTCGTTGGCGGCGAACACCGCCGTCACCTCGGGGTCGGCGGCCAGTTCCCGGCCCGCCGCGTAGCCGGAGGCGGCCGACCAGTCGCCCTCGATGACCGGCGGCACGTCCCTGTCGTGTGCGGCCAGTGCCGACCGCCATCCCTCGAGACGGTCCTTGGCGGCGTACCACCGCTGGGGGCCGGCGAGGTGATGGACCGTCGCGTGTCCCAGGTCCAGCAGATGCTCGACGACCGCCCGTGCCATCCGGTCGGCGCCCCGTCCCCCGAACAGCACCGTGGAGGCCGTGAAGGGCTGCGGTGCGCCGAGAACCAGCACCGGCACGTCGACGCGGAGGGGTTCGGCTTCGCCGCCGCCCGGCTCGTCGATCGGCTCGGAGATGACGATGCCGTCCACGCCCTGATCGAGGAGCGAGCCGACGGCGCCGGCGAGGCCCGCCGGGTCGCCCTCCATCGTGTTGACCACGCGCAGCGCGTAGCCCGTGTCCCGGACGACCCGCTCCACACCCATGAGCAGTGAGGCGGGACCGTACAGGGCCGTGCCCAGTGTCACCACGCCGATCGAGCGGGTCCGCCCGGAGGCCAGCGCCCGGGCGGCGTTGTTGCGCCGGTAGCCGAGCTGTTCGGCGGCGTCGAGGACGCGCCGGCGTACGTCGGCGGAGACGTACGGCTCGTCGTTGAAGACCCTCGACACCGTCTTCTGGGAGACCCCGGCCACCCGGGCCACATCCACACTGCGCGGTGCGCCGGGGCTTTTGTCCCGTCCAGTACCTCGCGTCATGACGTCTCCCGATGGCCGCACGATCAAGCCCGCTCCCGTCAGACGCCGTATGTCTGACTGCGCGGTCATGTCTACGCAGTCATACGGTGGCCGTCAAGAGCTCGGAACGTATCCGTAACGTTCGGTCGGTCCTGGGCCGCCGACAGGACCGGCGCCGTGGCGGCGAACAACCGGCGCCGACAGCGGCGCGGCGGGCGTCTCGCACCCTGGAACGCGGCCTTCCTGCACGGCTCGGTCTGCCGGGAGACGGGGGCTCTGACCAGGCGCGACGCTCAGGGAGGACCGGCGCGTCAGTGCGCTGGAGCGTCACCTGTCAGGGTGCCGGGAGACCGGGGCAGTTCCACGCTGACGCTGATCCCGCCCGCGGAGCGAGGGGTGAGGGTCAGGGTGCCGTCGTGTGCCTGCGTGATGGTGTTGACGATGGCCAGGCCGAGGCCGACGCCCGCGTGGTCGGTGTGGATGCGCTCGGTGCCGCGCTGGAACGGTGCGGTGAGCGTGGAGATCACCTCTGGGGTGAGTTTCTCGCCGGTGTTCTCGACCGTGAGCACCACGGTCTCGGTGCGGACGCCGGTGTTCACCGACACGGTGCCCTGTCCCGGCAGGTTGTGGACGATCGCGTTGTGGACGAGGTTCATGCTCAGCTGGAGCAGCAGCGCGTGTGAGCCGTCGGTGGGGGCGATGTCGCCGGAGGTCTCGATGGTGACGCCGAGCTTTTCCGCCAGGGAGAGGAGTGTCTCGGTGGCTTCTTCCGCCAGGAGGGACAGGTCGACTCGTTCGCGGGTGAAGGAGCGCTGGCCGGCGCGGCTGAGCAGGAGCAGCGCCTCGGTGAGGTCGATCGCCCGGGTGTTGACGGCGTGGAGGCGCTCGATGATCTCGCCGGTGTCGTGGGTCGGATCGGTGCGGGCCACGTCGAGAAGCGACTTCGAGATAGCGAGCGGGGTGCGCAGCTCGTGAGAGGCGTTGGCCGCGAACCGGCGCTGTTCGGCGACGTGTTCCTCCAGGCGGGCGAGCATGGTGTCGAAGGCGTCGGCGAGCTCGCGGAACTCGTCCCTGCGGCCCGGCAGCCGGACCCGGTGGGCGAGCGAGCCGGTCGAGGCCAGGCGGGTCGCTTCGGTGATGCGGGTCAGCGGGGCGAGCATCCGGCCGGCGAGCAGCCACCCTCCCACGAGGCCGAACACCAGCAGGAACGCCAGCACCGCGACCGCCCTCGGCGCGAAGACGTGCAGAAGGACCGACCGGATGGGAAAGACACCCGTGGGCCGGTCGTCGGGGTTGATGAGCATCGCGCGGTCGGGAACGTAGCGGAGGAGGAAGACCCACACCGCCGCGAGCAGCAGGGCGCCGGCGACCATGAGGAATCCGGCGTAGCTGAGGGTGAGCTTGAGGCGGACGCTCACACCGGGCGCTCTATCCATGGTCTCGCCCCTCGGCTCCGGCCTCCGGGCCGGTCTCTGGCTGGGTGTCGATGCGGTAGCCGACGCCGGGCACGGTGGCGATGATCCAGGGTTCGCCGAGACGCTTGCGCAGTGCCGAGACGGTGATGCGCACGGCGTTGGTGAACGGGTCGGCGTTCTCGTCCCACGCGCGTTCCAGGAGCTCTTCGGCGCTGACGACACCGCCGTCGGCGGCGACGAGGACTTCGAGCACCGCGAACTGCTTCCTGGTCAGCGCGACATAGCGGCCGTCGCGGTAGACCTCTCGGCGGAACGCGTTGAGCCGCAGCCCCGCGATCTCCTGCACGGGGGGCCTGCTGTGGGCACGTCTGCGGTCCAGCGCCCTGAGCCTGAGCGCGAGTTCCTGGAGTGCGAAGGGCTTGGTGAGGTAGTCGTCGGCGCCGAGTTCGAAGCCGGAGGCCTTGTCGTCGAGCCGGTCGGCCGCGGTGAGCATGAGGATGGGCATGCCGCTGCCGGAGGCGACGATGCGTTCGGCGATCTCGTCACCGGACGGTCCGGGGATGTCGCGGTCGAGGACGGCGATGTCGTAGGTGTTGACGCTCAGCAGTTCCAGCGCGGTGTCGCCGTCGCCCGCGAGGTCGGCCGCGATCGCCTCCAGACGCAGGCCGTCGCGGATGGCTTCGGCCAGATGGGGCTCGTCCTCGACAATCAGCACACGCATGCTCCGAGGCTACGAGTCGGCGCCTATCGTCGGCATATCGAAAACCGCATACGTGCCGACAACACCACGCTGCCTTGACTGTCGGTATGACGCGAACCGCACCATCTGCACGGACACCGACCCACCGGCCGCGATGGCTCCTCGCCGTCGGCCTGTTCGTCGCCTTGGTGGGGCTCACCGCGGCCCTCGGCCACCAGGTGACGAAGTCCTCGTCCTCCTGGCCCCCCTTACCTCCTTCCACCGCATCACTCACGAGCCCTCATCGCGCTGAGCACCGTGGTGCGCTCGGCGAGGCCGGCGGTGTCGTCCCCGACGGCGTGACGGTCTTCGATGACGCGCTTCCGGCCGTGACCCACCTCGATCCGGATCTGCTCGAGGCCCTGCGCGAGGCTGCGACGGCTGCCACCGACGACGGCGTGGCGTTCTACGTCAACAGCGGCTGGCGTTCCCCCGAGTACCAGGACCAGCTTCTTCGTGAGGCGGTCTCCGAGTACGGATCCGAAGCCGAAGCCGCCCGATGGGTGGCCACCGCGGCGACGTCTCCCCACGTGTCGGGGGACGCGGTCGACATCGGCCGCTCCGACGCGACGGCGTGGCTGTCGACGCACGGCGCCGCGTACGGGCTGTGCCAGATCTACGAGAACGAACCCTGGCATTACGAACTGCGGACCGAGGCGATCGACCGGAATTGCCCCCGCATGTATGCCGACCCCACCCAGGACCCCAGGATGCAGCAGTGACCAGCAGCGAGCGAGGACAGACGATGGCACAGGCGGACACAGCGCAGCCCGCACAGGACGGCGCCGGCAGCCAGGAAGCCGACGCCGGTACCCGGCCCGCGGGTATCCGACAGGACCCCGACGCCGGAATCTGGCGCACGGCCGTCCACCGGGCGCTCCGCATCGGCTCCCGGCCGGAGCCGTGGAAGCGCGGCCCGGTGCTCGCCGCGCTGGCGCTGCTGCTGGGCCTGCTCATGCTGCTGCACGCGAAGATCCCGAACCGGACCGGTGGCCTCGGCAGTCTGGTCGAGACCTTCCTGCCGTGGTTCGGCCTGTTCATCCCGGTGCTGCTGGCCGCGGCCCTGTGGCGTCGCTCCGCCTCGACCGTGGTCGCGCTGCTGCTGCCGGCCATGGTCTGGCTGAACCTCTTCGGCGGGCTCCTCGGCGACAAGTCCCACGCGGGGGGCGACCTCACCGTGGCCGGCCACAACGTCGGCGCCGACAACCCCGACCCGGCCGGCACCGCCCGCGACCTGGCCGCCTCGGGTGCGGACGTGCTGGCGCTGGAGGAGCTGACCGCGCAGGACCGGGTCGTGTACGAGAAGGGGCTGGCGAAGGCGTACCCGTTCCACACGGTCCAGGGCACGGTCGGGCTGTGGAGCAAGCTGCCGCTGTCGGACACCCGGCCGGTCGACACCGAGATGGACGCCGGGCCGCTGGGGGCGACCAAGCCGGCCGACGTCAAGCTGGCCTACAACCGGGCACTGCGCGCCACGGTCGCCACGGACAACGGTCCCCTCGCCGTGTACGTCGCCCACCTGGGATCCGTACGCGTGACTCCCCGGACAGGCTTCTGGACCGGCTCGCGGGACAGGAACGCGCGGGCCCTCGCCAAGGCTGTCGCCGCCGAGCGGAACGAGCGCGTGGTGCTGCTCGGCGACCTGAACGGCACCATGGACGACCGCGCGCTCTCCGGCATCACCTCACGGCTGCACTCGGCACAGGACACGGCCGGCGACGGCTTCGGCTTCACCTGGCCGGCGAAGTTCCCTGTGGCGCGGATCGACCAGATCCTGATCCGCGGCGTGGAGCCGGACAGCTCGTGGGTCCTGCCGGCCACCGGCAGCGACCATCTGCCGGTGGCCGCCCGCATCAGCTGGTGAACGCCGAGGCAGCGGTCCGGTCGTTCGACGAGGCGGACTGCCACAGAGCGGTCGAGAGCCATACCAGCACGACGCCGACGACGATGTGCAGGGCACTCGTCAGCACGGAATCGGGCAGCGCGATCAAGAAGGCGAACAGGGGCAGTGCGACGGCGTACCCCCACGCCGCAACCCTCGGAAGCATCCGGGCACGGATCAGCGCCGCCCCGAACAGCGCGCAGCCCACGGCGAAGACGAACGCCGAACCGAGGAGGGCGGGAACGGTGGGGCCCGTCAGTTCCGCTTCGATGACGTCGTCGTCCAGGTAGTAGAGCACCAGGTTCGCCGCGAACGCGGCCCCGCCGAACAGGCCGAGCCCGATGAGGTTCACGAGATAGGCGGTCTCTCCGAAGCGGCCGGTGGCGGGGCTCTGCCACTGGTGGAGCGCGGTGAGGAACGGCAGGGCCAACGCGGGGGACAGGGCGAGGAGGAGGCTGGTCACGGCGGTTTCGCCGGTGAATGCCTCGACGGCGGCGGGCAGTGCGATGAGCAGGCCGGACAGCACCCCGCACAGGGCGCCGAAGCGGGGGAGCCGGGCGGGGACGGGCACAGAGCCGAACGCTGCGGACATGAGAGCCAACTCCGGTGTGTCGAAGGGCAGGTCAGGCCGAAACCGTAGGAAGCGAGCAGCCGGTCCGGGCAGGTGCCGAGCGGCCACATCGGCGACTGGAGGTCATCGGCGCCCGCGGTCGGTGGAGTGCCGTTCGGCATGTGCCGTTCGTCCGTACTTCGCGGCTCCCGGCCGGAGTTCTCCCGTCGGTGTCGCCTGGCCCGCGCGTCCGGCCTAGCCTGGGCGGTGGCGTCGGGGGTGGGGGTGTGCATGTCGGCGTACGTGCCCGTGCCGTGGGTGTCACCGCTGCTGTACGGCGCGGTCTTCGCCGGCGGCATCTACTACCTGGCGGCGGATCTGGGCGCCGGCCCCGGGCTGTTGTCCTGGCGCACGGCCGGCTTCGTCGCCGGGCTCGTCGCCCTGTGCGCACTGGACTTGGTGGGGCGTCGGCGGAAGCTGCCGCGGGTGCCGCTGCTGCTCGCGCGGTGCGTGCTGACAGGCGCCGTCGTCGCGGCGGATGCCTCGGAACTCGCCCAAGTGCTGTTCGTACTCCTGCCGTTCACCGCCTACTTCGCGTTCGGCCGCACGACGGCGCTCGTTCTGGGGGCACTGTGCCTGACCGGACTGCTCACCGGCTTCCTGCTGACGGCCCCCGCCTGGTATCGCGACATGGAGTACGTGTCCGACCTGCTGATGGTCGCGGTCGGCCTGGTGCTGGCGATCTCGATGGCCGCCGTCGCCGTCGGCGAGCAACGCGCCCGGAGAGAACTGCAGGCGTACGCCGCGCGCGTCGCGGAGCTGTCCGCGGCGACCGAACGCAACCGGCTCGCCCGCGACATCCACGACAGCCTCGGCCACCATCTCACCGCGATCTCGGTGCAGTTGGAGATCGCCTCCGAGTTCCGCGTCCTGGACCCGGAAGCTGCCGGACGGGCGATGACCGAGGCCAGACAGTCGGTGAAACTGGCCCTCGGCGACGTGAGGCAGTCGGTGCGCGCGCTGCGCGAAGACGCGCGCCCGTCCCTGTCGGCCACGCTCGCGGCATGGGCACGTGACGGCGGTGCGGGGCCGTGCGTCAGCGTGGAGGTGACGGGGGAGGAGGACGGTTACGGCACCGCCGCACTGACCGCGTTGTACCGGGCCGCCCAGGAGGGGCTGACCAACGCGCTGCGCCACGCGCGGGCCTCGCGGGTGTCCGTCGCGGTCCGGCTGACCGAGGACACCGCACGGCTGGCGGTGACGGACGACGGCTGCGGCTTCACACCGGACCGGGCCACGGCCGGATTCGGCCTGACCGGCATGCGCGAACGGGTGCACCTGGTCGCCGGGAGCGTCGACATCGACAGCACACCGGGCGAGGGCACACGGCTCACCGTCGTCGTCCCGCGACGGGAAGGCGAGCGGTGAGCCAGGAGCCGACGGCGGTACGGGTGCTGGTGGTGGACGACCAGCAGCTGATCCGGGACGGCATCGCCGCCCTGCTCTCGATCCGGCCGGGCATCACCGTCGTCGGTACGGCGGTCAACGGGCGGGAGGCCGTGGAGAAGGCGGTGGAACTGGGACCCGACGTCGTCCTGATGGACGTACGGATGCCGGAACTGGACGGCGTGGAGGCCGTCGCCGTGCTGCGCGGCCGGGCACCGGGGTGCCGGGTCGTGATGCTGACGACGTTCGACGACGAGGAGTACGTCGTCCAGGCGCTGCGCGCGGGAGCCAGCGGCTATCTGCTCAAGGACCTGCCGGCCGAGGAACTCGCGCAGGCGGTCTGCCTGGCGCACGCCGGAGTCACCCAGCTCGACTCCTCGGTGGCCGCCCGGCTCGCCGCCGCCCTGCCCCATGCCGCCCCCGAGCCGCCCGCCGCCGCTCCGGCCCTCAGCCCGCGCGAGATCGACATCCTGCGGCTCGTGGCGCGCGGCCGCACCAACCGGGAGATCGCCGCGCAGCTGTACCTCAGCGAAGGCACGGTGAAGAACCACGTATCCCGCATCCTCAGCCGCCTCGCCCTGCGCGACCGCACCCAGGCCGCACTGCGCGCCCGCGACCTCGGCCTGCTGTGAACCCCCGACCCCCTGGATGGGCGTGCCCTGCGCTAGAGCGGCCGCACGTAGCCGATCCACGTGTGCCGAGTGCGGAACCCGCATCGCTCGTACAGGCTCAGCGCACCGGTGGCATTGGCGCTGTCCACATTCAGAGCGGCTCGGTGAAAGCCCTGCTCCTGGCCGGTCCGCAGGCAGGTGGTGAGCAGCGCGGTGGCCACGCCGCTGCCACGCCAGGGCGGTCGGGTGCCGAGCCGGGCGATCCAGCATTCGCGGATGCCGGTCATCGCGGTGTCGGCGTCGTACTCGTGGCTGATCAGGTACCCGGCGACCTCGTCCCCGTCCAGCGCCAGGAACGACATGTCAGGCCGGAACGACCGGGCGCCGGTGGTGCCGTGACGCCACCGGTCGGCGCTGCTCGGGGTGTGACCCCAGTGGTCGCGGAACGCTTCGTTGTGCGCCAACCGGGTCGCCTCGTCGTATACCGCGGTGAAGGGGACGACGCGCAGCCCGCCCGCCGGGACCGTCACCGGGATCTCGTCGGACTCCAGCGGCCGACGCATGTCGAAGAACCAGCGTCGCGCCTCGAACCCGGCTCCCTGATACAGGTCCCGTTTGGTGGTGTTCGGCGCGTGGATCGGGATGTGTGCCTCGCCCGGCAGGTCGGGAAACCGCTCGCGATGCAGCTGTGCCGCCCGGGCCACCTGCCAGTTCACCAGGTCGGCGCCCACGCCTCGGCCGCGTGCGTCGGGTCGTACCGCCCCCTCGACGTGCACCTGGTGTACGTCGGTCGCGTCCGGCAGCCCCGTCGCCTTGGCGTAACCGATCAGTTCGCCGTGCGACCACACCCCCACCGAGTCCTGGGTCAACTCCAGGCGAGGGTCGCCCAGTTCTTCGGCGAGGTCGTCGGCGTCGTAGTGCTCGTCGGTGCCGTCGGCCGCCTCTACCGCGGCGAACAACTCGGCCAGGGCCGGGGCGTTGTCGAGCGTGAGGGGCCGGTGGACCGGCGTCGCATGCATGGGCGGCACGATAGGTGTCACTGCGGCCGGACGCACTTCAGTTTCGGGGCGCGTGGTGAATTCCGCCCCGGACATGGGCTAGAGTTGATCACGAGCCGGTCGCCACAACTCTGGTCGACAGGCAGTGCGTTGGTGGTCCAAGGAAAGACGCCCCGCTTCCTGCGGGGAGAGGCAGGTGCAAGGCCTGCCCGGCGCTCCATATGGGGCCTGTCCGCATCTGCGGACAGGCCCCGCACGTTTTTCGGCTCGTCCCGGACAGGGGCCACGGCGGCAGCCGTGAGCGCCCGTCAGGCGTTCGTACGGGTCAAGCGGTCGGGGAGGTCGGTGAGCTTCTCGATGCGGAGAACCGTCTCGTCTGCCGTCGGCGACGGTCCACCGGTGACGAAGTCGATGCCGCGGTCCAGCCAGACTCCGGTGAGTCCGGCGAGGGCGGCCGCGTTCACATCGCTTTCCAGCATGTCGCCCACGTTGACCGCCTGGACGGGGCCCGTACGCATCCACCGGCAGGCGGCGGCGTAGGCGGCAGGCTTGGCCGCACCGAGCTCGGTCGGGGTCAGGACGGCTTCGAAGTAGTCCAGGAGACCGAACCGGGCCAGCTTGGCGCGCTGTTGGTCGGGATCCCCGTTGGTCAGAACAGCCAGACGCGGTCCCCCAGGGAGCCGTTTCAGGGTCTCCAGACATGGCTCGACATCGGGATAGCACTGCCACGCCTCCTCGAACACCGTGAGGTAACGCTCGGAGATCCAGGCGTCCAGCAGGCCGGGACTCTCCGGAACCGGCTCGCCGAGCATCGGCAGGAAGGAGCGGACCCTGCGCCGGTGGTGCTCGGCGAAGGAGCACTGACCGGCAAGGTATTCCCGCATGTGGCGTGCCTCCAGCGTCCACCACAAAGCTGTCAGCTCCTCCGGTGGAGCCGTCGCGTTCGGCGCGGCCCGGACGATCTGGCCGATCGTTTCCCAGACCGCGCTTCGATGATCGACCAGGGTGCCGTCCAGATCGAAGAAGATCACATCCGCCATGAGGTGATCGTCCCGTGGGCTTGTCCCTGATGCCAAGGCGATTACGGCTTCCGTAGGTTGAGCCAACTCGTCGACACGGAAGGGCTGTTCCGGGCTGCGATGACCGGACCCCTCGCCCCTCTCCGAAGGCGCGGGCCGTGGCAGAATGCCGACATGACTCTGATCAGAAAGGGCAATGCCGCGTAGGCGCCCGAAGGCCGTCCGCGCCGAGCGATGGCGGCCAGCGAAACACATTCCGGTCCGTCGGATCCCCGGCGTAACAGCCCGAACTCGGGCAGCGATACGACGTGTTGAGGCCGACCATCTCTGGCCCGACGCAGTCGCTGACGCCCTCAGTCGGTTCGAGTGGGCCTTCAAAGAGCCGGGACGATATCTGTCCGGCCCCGCCGAGAGCCCCGGCATCGAGATCGAGGACGGCCGAGATGATCTGGAAGTGGCTCTGCTGTACCTGCCCGCAGGAGCCCGAGCAGATCTGGGCCGCTTGGTGGAGCGGATCGACGTGGAGTTCGAACGGCGTACCGTTCCGGACCCCGGTTGGATGAGCGAATGGACGGCGGGACGCTGGTGGTGGTGGCGCATTCGGGAACGGTGACCTCGGCGTCGCCCCATGGCTCAGGGGGCATGGGCCGCGAGTCGTCCCGTCGGAGACGTGGATAGCCTCATGTCGTGACGAACGAGCATGTGTTGCAGGACCACGCTCACCGGCAGGTCGTGCGGATCGGCGACACAGTGCGCCGCCCCGTGCGGCCCTGGACCGAGACGGTGCACGCGCTGCTGCGGCATCTTGAGGGGGTGGGCTTCCCGTGTGCTCCGCGCGTCCTGGGGTTCGACGGGGAAGGCCGTGAGGTCCTCGGCTACATCGACGGCGAGTCGGGGCCGCTGGGGTGGGCCAAGGTCGTGGACGACAACGGCCTGTCCGCGTTCGCCCGGCTGCTGCGCGACTACCACGACGCCACCACCGGCTTCACGCCTCCCGGCGACGCGGCCTGGGCGGTCGGTGCGACAGAGGCCGCCGACGGTGAGGTGGTGTGCCACGGCGACTTCGGTCCGTGGAACGTGGTCTGGCAAGGCCCACGGCCCGTGGGCCTCATCGACTTCGACTTCGCCCGCCCGGCAGCGCGGCTGCACGACATCGCCTACGCATTGCAGTACGTCGCCCCGTTTCGGGACGACGCCGAGTGCACGCGCCGGCTGCACTACCCGCAGCCTCCCGACCGCCGCCGACGCCTGGAGGTGTTCTGCACGGCCTACGGTCTTTCTTCCACCGACGGCGTCGTTGACGCTGTCATCCGCGAACAGCAGGACACCATCGAACGGGTACGCCTACTGGCCGAAGCCGGGCACGAACCCCAGGCGACCTGGGTGGCCGGGGGTTACCTGCTGGACCTCGGACGCAAGCTGGCCTGGAGCCAGGACCACCGGCACCTCTTCGGCTGACACCTCGTCCCTCGCGCCGTCATCGGAAGGAGCTCAGCCCAGCGTGTCCATCAGAGCGGTGACGTAGGCATCGAGCCGCCCCTCGACGGCCCGTGTCGTCAGCTCCGTCCTCCCCGCCTCCCGCCACGGCCGCCCGGCCGACTCGGCGCCCGGCGCGAAGGCCAGCGCGTCCAGCAGCCGCCAGTACAGCCGCTCGCTCGGGGTCGCGGCCAGTACCCCGCCGGCCTCCTCGTACGCCTCGGCGAACCGCGCACCCCACGCCGGGCCGTGCAGCAGCGCGAGATTGGTGGAGCAGTGCGCCACGTCGAGGTCCGGCGGGCCCCAGGAGGTCTGTACCCAGTCGACGACGCCACTGATCCGGAGGCTCGCCGGACGGCCGAGTGGCGGCGGCACGTCGAACAGCACATTGCCGGGATGGAAGTCCCGGTGCAGTAACCGCCCTTCATAGGGTGGCGCCGGCCCGCGGATCACACGGGTCGCCGCGGCCCATGCCGCCGCATCGGCGCCGTCCGGAGGGACGACCGCGTCGGCGGTCGTCCAGGCCTTGTACTCCTGGGGGCGTTCGGCGGGCCGCAACGCGTGGATCGCCACGAGCTGACGGGCCAGCAGGGGGATCCGTGCCTCCACTCCCTCGTCGTCGAGGACGGTCCGGCCCGCCAGATGTGTCATGAGGAGCGAGGGATACTCGCAGTGCGTGGCGGTCGGATCAGCCGCGACCGGTCCCGGAGCGGGCACTCCGGTCCCCGCGAGCCGGGCGAGGACGTCGGCCTCACGGTTGAGCAGCTCCTCGGCGTGCTCCACGAAGTACGGGTCGACGAAGGTTCGCAGGACCAGGTCGCGGGTGGCTCCGTCCCGCGTGCCGATGGTCAGTCGGCGCATTTCGGCGGTGATCCCGCCGTGCAGCACCTCGGTTCCGACGATCCGTTCACCGGTGCCGAGTTGCCGGCCCACCCAGGCCAGGGTCAATGGCCGGACCGTCGCCGGCTCGCCGTGGTCGATCACCGCGCCACTCCATCATCCGGAGAGCGGCCCGCGCAAAGACTTTCGGCCCCACCTCTGGCCGGGCGCTTCGACACAGCGGTAGGTCAGCAGGCACAGCGGCAACAGCACGGCGAAGAACGCCACTTCGAGCAGAAGACTGTCCTGCCGCCGTCGGCCGACCGTACCGTCGATCACCGCCAGCAGCACCGGATGCACCAGATAGACCGAGTAACTGATCGTGCCCAGCCCGGTCAGCACCCGCGGTACGTGCCGGCGCCGCAACAGCAGCCCGGTGCCGAAGGTGAGCACAGCCATCAGGAACGCGACGATCCAGCCACGCCGTACGAAGTGGTCACCGTCGCCGTACCAGAACGCGCTCCCCACGGCACAGGCGACCACGACGACAGCGGTGCCGGCAGCACCGGACCAGGTGCTCTGACCGTTCTCGGCACGGTAGATGGCGGTGCCGAGGAACATCACGGCGAGGATCACCAGCCCCTCCCACTGCGGAACCGTGCCGTTGAACAGGACCAGCACGAGCGCCAGCACCCCGCCCAACACACCCCCGAATCCCCGCAGTACGGGTGACCCGGCGCTCGCGCAGCCGATCGCGACCGCCATGGCGACCGAGGCGAACGCGATCAGCGGACCGGTGCCGACCAGGCCGGACAGGGCAGAGGCCGGCAGTACCACCCCTGCCGTGACGCTGACCGCGGCGAGCGCGGCCAGGACGGTGGCGATCGCCGCGGACCGCTGATGGAGGCGGACCGTGAACAGAGCGACGACGAGGAGGTAGAACGACATCTCGTAGGAGAGCGTCCACAGGACGAGCAGGAGACTGGGTGTGCCCAGCAACTCCTGGAGCATGGTGGCGTGGGCGATGATCACGGTGGCGGCGCTCTGCCGGTCGACGCCACGGATCTCCGCGATGCCAAGGAGGTTGGCGGCGAGGAGCATGGTGACGACAGCCGCCGCCAGCGGGTACACGCGGAAGATCCGCCCGACCCAGAACGTCCGGACGCAGCCCCGGCGTTCCAGCGAAGCGGGGATGACGTAGCCGCTGACCAGGAAGAACACCATGATGGCGTAGCGGCTCGTGTTGAAGTGAGGCATCAACTCCCGCCGGAAGTCGGCCATGAAGGTGTACGAGGAGTGGTCGAACACGACGACGAGTGCGGCGATGCCGCGCAACGCGTCCAGCCAGCCCAACCGCGACGGCCCGACCGTCGAGACGGTGGTGAGCAATCGTGAGGTAGCGGAAAGCGAAGAGGCGGGGTCGAGAGGTCGGAATTTCATGCGTGGGCAAAGTCCTCTTCGACGAGGTTGGCGTTGGGCTTGTCCAACGGCGGTGAAAGGGGCACGGGCACGGTCCGCAGGCTCACGCGGCGAACGCCCTCACCGGCCGTATCGGGAGTCGGTTCTTGGGCACTGCCCGCACCGCTCACAGCACCGAGTCCAGCGGCCGGCGCATTGTTCGGCAGTACCGTTCTGGCGACCGAACAATGAACGGGGTGAAGGTGTGGCGGGGCGTCGTGAGGTGCCGTTGGATCCGGCGGCGGGTCCGGTGCAGCGGTTCGCGTTCGAGTTACGCAAGCTGAGGGCGGAGGCGGACGGGATCACCTACCGGGCGCTGGCGCGGCGGGCGGGCTACTCGGTGACCACGCTGTCGCAGGCGGCGGCGGGCGAGCAGTTGCCGACGCTGCCGGTGGCCCTGGCCTATGCGGGGGCGTGCGGCGGCGACGTGGCGGAGTGGGAGGCCCGGTGGAAGGAGGCGGTGGAGGAGTCGTCCGGTGACGGCCACGGGGACGACGACGGATCACTCACGCCGTACCGGGGCCTGGCACGGTTCGAGACCGGGGACAGTGGCCTGTTCTTCGGCCGGGACCAGCTCACCGCCGACCTGGTCGCGCTGCTGCGCGGCCGACGGTTCGCCGCGGTCTTCGGCCCCTCCGGCAGCGGCAAGTCCTCCCTGCTGCGGGCCGGCCTGATACCCGCTCTCCGACGCACTCAGGAGCCGGGCCTGCGCCCGGCCGCGATCCGCATCCTGACCCCCGGCGAACACCCCGCCCGCAGCCACGCGTCCCTCCTTGACCCCGCGTCGGCCCGCGACGGCAGCGCGGAAGCGGACACGTTCGTGATCGTCGACCAGTTCGAGGAGGTCTTCACCCTCTGCCACGACACGGCCGAACGCGCCCGCTTCATCGACCTGTTGCTGACAGCCCGGCACCCCGACAGCCGCCTGCGGGTGCTCTTGGCGGTCCGCGGCGACTTCTACGGCCGCTGCGCCGAGCACCGCGACCTGGCCGACGCACTGCGCGACGCCAACCTCCTGGCCGGCGCGATGAGTCAGACGGAACTGCGCGACGCCGTCGTCAAGCCGGCCGCGGCCGCCGGGCTGACCGTGGAACGCGCCCTCACCGCGCGGCTGGTCAAGGAGGTCGCCGACGCGCCGGGCGGGTTGCCGCTGCTTTCCCACGCGTTGCTGGAGACCTGGCGCCGCCGCCGCGGCAAGTCGCTGACCATGGCGGGGTACGAGGCGGTCGGATGCCTGGACGGCGCGATCGCCAAGACCGCCGAGCAGGTCTACGACCGGTTCACCGAAAGCCAGGCGACCGCCGCCCGCCGGGTACTGCTGCGGATGGTCGCCCCCGGTGACGGCACCCCCGACACCCGCCGTCCGGTCCAGCGCGCGGAACTGCCGGGCACCGGCCGGGACGACACCGCCACGGTGGTGGAGGCGCTCGCCGGGGCGCGGCTGCTCACCGTGGACGGCGACACGGTCGAGTTGGCCCACGAGGCCCTGATCACGTCGTGGCCCCGGCTGCGCGAGTGGATCGAGGAGGACCGCGAACGCCTGCGCGTGCACCGACACCTGACAGAAGCGGCCCACGCCTGGCAGGACTTGGGCCGCGAGGACGGCGCTCTGAGCCGGGGGAGCAGGCTCACCGCGGCCCTGGAACACTTCGGTGGCGCATCGCGCGAGGACCTGACCGACGTAGAACACGCCTTCCTTCACGCCAGCCGTGGCCATGAGCAGAAGGGCCGCCGTCGATACCGGCTGGTGCTCACCGCGGTCACCGCCGCCCTGTGCCTGGCCCTCGTCGCCGCGGGCCTGGCCGTGGGGCAGTGGCAGAGCGCGGTCACGGCCCAGCACACGGCCCAGTCCCGGCAACTGGCGGCCCAGTCCAGCGCGTTGCTGGACTCCGATCCCGATCTCGCCGCACTGCTCGCCGTGCACGCCTACCGAACCAGCCCGACCCGCGAAGCCACCGCAGCCCTCTACGCCGCCGCGGCGCTACCGCTCCGCAAGCGCCTGACCGGCGGCACCGAACCCGTGGACGCCATCGCCCTCAGCCCGGACGGAAAGACGCTCGCCACCTCCAGCAGAGACGGCAGGATACGGATCTGGAACGTACCCGCAGGCCAACTCCGAGACACCTTCACCGCCTACACCAGCAGCGACGAAGTCAGCCAGGCCGCGGTGTTCAGCCCTGACGGAGGCATCCTGGCCGTCGCCACTTCCGGTGACACCGGAACGAGGGTGACCCTGTGGGATCCGGCCGACGGCAGGAAGATGAGGACCCTTTCCGTTCCCGACGGTTCGGTTCGCGGGTTGGCCTTCAGCCCCGACGGCCGGACCGTGGCCGCCTCCTCCCCGAGCGCCGTACGGGTCTGGGACCTGGCCACCGGCCGTACCCGCCACAGGTTCACCGACCACCCCGACCCGGAGACGGTCGGCTTCGGCGCTGACGGGCGCACCGTCGCCGCAGTAGGCCTCAGCGGAGGGGTGCGGGTGTGGGACGTGACGTCCGGCCGCACCCGAACCTCCCGTGACAGCCACATCAGGGGCAGCGAGGCGGCTTTGAGCCCGGACGGTCAGACGTACGCGGTTGTCCGCACCGATGGTTCGGTGCAACTGCGGGAGACGGCCACCGGTGTGGTCCGGCGCACCATCAAGGACGTTCCCATCGGGTCGCGCGGGATGGCCTTCGCCGCGGACGGGCGCACCCTCGCCATCCCGGGCCCAGGAGACACGGTGCGGCTCTGGGACACCGCCTCCGGCATGGCGCGGGCCACCGTCACGGCCGGCCTCCCGGGAAGGGGAGTCAGGAGCGTGGCCCTCAGCGCGGACGGCCGTACCCTGTTCACCAGCGGCAATACGAGCCCCACCATCCGCGTGCACCGCCTGTTCGCTGATCATCCGCGGACCACGCTGTCCGGCCCCTCCGGCGCGTACATCACCGACATGGAGTTCAGTCCCGACGGACGCTCGGTGGCCGCGGTCCGGCAACCGTCGCTCGGGCGTGGGTCGGTACAGCTCTGGGATGCCAGGACCGGCGAGCTCGAAGCCACCCGGGCACCCGACACCGGCCCGGCACCTCGGGGACAGCGACCGCCAGTCACGGGTTCCCGCCCCGTGGCCGTGGGATTCAGTCCGACCGGGCGCGCCCTGGCCGCCGAAGCCGTCGACCGCAGGGTCATCGAGGTTCGGGATGTCGCCACGGGCCGCCTGCGCCAAAGCCGTGACGTGGGCGGCATTCTCACAGCGGTCTTCAGTCCCGACGGGACACGGCTCGCCATCGTCGGCGAGAAGGGGTCGGTGCACATCTGGCACCTGTCCACGGGTGAACTGCGCACCGTCCACACCAGCCCCGGCGGATCCGTGAGGACGCTGGCATTCGCCCCGGACGGTCACACACTCGCCGTCGTGGACATCAAGACGGGCGGCGACCGGATCACGCTGCTCGATGCCGCGACCGGCCGCACACAGGGCACCATCGACCCGGGCCCCCGGAGCCTGCTGACACTCGCGTTCAGCCCGGACGGGGACGCCCTGGCCACCGCGAGCGGCAGCAACGGCCTGGTGAAGACGTGGGACACGCGCACCGGTCAGCTCGAAGACGCTTTCAGCGTCAGCGCCGAGGTGTGGTCCCTGGCTTTCACCCCCGATGCACGCACCCTGGCTGCCAGCACCGTAAGAGGAGTCCAGCTGTGGGACCTCGCCACCAGCCAGAGCCGCACCACCCTGCCGGCCCGCTCGCCCGGAACAGTGGCCTTCAGCCGGGACGGACGGACCCTGGCGATCGGCACGGGCAGCTCCGTCGGGCTGTGGAACGTCGACCTGCCCGACGTGACCCACGCGATCCGCACCATCTGCGAGGCCGTCGACCGCACCCTCACCTCGGTGGAACAGGCCCGCTACCCGGACACGCGGTCCACTGAGACCGGCTGCCAGGAGACCGCGCGATAGGACGTCCGGTGCGGCATCGAGCCCCGTAAGGGTTGCGGGGAACTGCGCGACCAGCCCCCACCGGCCCGCAGACCCATCACCGCACTTCCACCAGAGCGCTCCGGCGGCGCGGCGAGGCAGATCAGTATTGCGGCCTGCTCGCCCGAAAGCCCGGCCAGGACCGTTCAGGCCGCTCGTCCCCACCGCACGTGCAGCGCGGTCGGCTTGCGGAAGACGAGGCCGCAAGGAGCGGCGGTGTGTTCGGGGTCGAGGCGTAGCCCGGGGAGGCGTTGGAGCAGGTGCTGGAGGGCGATACGGGTTTCCAGGCGCGCGAGGTGGGCGGCGAGGCAGTAGTGCGGGCCGTGTGCGAAGGCCAGTTGGAGACGCGCGTTCTCCCGGCGGACGTCGAACCGGTCGGGGTCGGCAAAGACGGCCGGGTCGCGGTTGGCGCCGGTGAGCGAGACGGTGACGAGGTCACCACGGCGGATGGTGGCCGAGCCGAGCACGGTGTCGCCAGTGGCGTAGCGGTCCACGACCGCCGCGCCGGGTTCGAGGCGCAGGGATTCCTCGATCGCGCCGTCCAGCAGACCGGAGTCCGCCCGGACCAGGGCGAGTTGATCGGGGTGCCGCAGCAGGTGCAGCAGCGCGTTGGTGATCATCGCCTCGGTGGTCTCGATGCCTCCGAACATCAGCACCGCGGCATTGGACGCCACCTCGGGCACGGTCAACTGTCCGGCGGCTGCCGCGAGGAGGGAGGACGTGCTCCGGTCGGCGACGGTCGCTTCCACCGCTGAGCGCAGCTGCTCGTACGCCGTGACGCCCGCCGCTCCCGCCTCCAGGCCAGCCGTGATGTCCGAGACCGACCGCACGATGGCGTCGTGCCAGGCGAGCACCGTGTCCACGGTGGTGCCGGCCAGCCCCAATGCCTCGCTCACCACCGCGACCGCGAGGGGTCCGGCGAAGGAGCGCCGCAGTTCGGCCGCCCCCGCCGGTTCGAAAGCGCTGATGAGCGCGTCGGTCTCCCGCTCGATGAAGGCGGCGAAGCCCTCACGCACGGCCCGGGGGCGGAAGGGCGCGCTGAAGGGCTCGCGGTGCCGGGCGTGCCGGTCACCGTCGAGCGACAGCATGCTGGGGCCGACCACTTGCGCGGTGGAGAACCGGGGGTCATCGACGGTGAAGGTCTCGGCATCCCGCATCACGCTCAACGCGAGATCACGCCGGGTCACCAGCCAGCCGCCCAACTCGGGCACCCACGACACCGGTTCCCGCGCCCGCAGCAGTGCCAGGCGCGGATGCGGATCCCGGGCGAGCTCGGCCAGCGTGGTCTCGGCGCCGAGCGGGCAGGACTCGACGACGCTCATCGCGCGCTCTGGCTCGGGGGCTGGGAACCGTTCATGCGGCTGACGCTAACAAGGTGCTCCCAGGGCAGGGAGGCCGGGGGACTGCGCCGGGGTGCCGGGCATAGAGTGCACCCGTGGAACGGATCTTGGTGGCGGGTGTGACCGGTGCGGGTAAATCCACGCTCGCCCAAACCCTGGGCAGTCGTCTGGGCCTGCCGTACCACGAGATGGACGGGCTCTACTTCAACGGCCCCAACTGGGCCGTCAACGACAAGCTGACCGAAGACGTATCCAAGCTCACCGCCGAGCCCCGCTGGATCGTCGACTCCGTCGGTTACCCGGAAGTCCGTGACCTGCTGTGGGACCGGGCCGACACCGTGATCTGGCTGGACTACCCCAAACGCGTCATCATGCCCCGCGTTCTGCGCCGCTCCATCCGACGCACGGTCACCCGCGAGGCCATCTTCGGCGGGAACAGGGAGACCTTCACCGGCTGGCTGAGCCGGGAACACCCGGCATGGTGGGCCTGGTCCCAGCACGGGGTCCGCCGCCGCGAAATCGGCAGCCGCGTCCGCGACCCCCGCTTCGCCCATCTCGACGTCCTCCGCTTCGGCCATCCCGATGACACGGCGGCCTGGCTGGCATCCCTTTGATGCCAGGGGGCCACGTCTTGATGCCAGGGGCCCACGTCGTGGACGGGGGCGCGCGGCCTGGCTTGGGAGGACTTGCGGATCCGCAGGACGCTCCAGTTGGCAGGCCGATTTCTCACCATGCTTGAGAGGGCACGCGACGATCGTGGCCAGCCGGTTCCGAACACCCAGGGATCTGACTGGCTCGTCGCTGCCAGCAGCGTGGAGATTGCCATGTTCTCGCTGCCTGGGGCCATGGGTGCCCGCACATCGCACGACCTCGGCGCGGCACGGCGTGCCCTCGCAGTACTCAACGCACGGGGACGCCTGCGCGTCTGACGCGGTGGCTGCGGACCGTACTCCAGATGCCACTTGAGCGGCCCGCCACGAACACCAACGGGCAGGTCACGCGCCCTCACCCGCCCCAGACAGCCCGCACGGCCGATTCCCATCGGTCCGGACACGTGGATTCCATTTTTGGACTTCTTGCGGAGCCCTCGCGTGTAGTTCATGTCTAAAATATGGAGCTCATACGGAGAGGGAGCGTGTGTGAGTCAGCCGACGGGTCCCGCCTGTGCGGAGTGCGGTACACCTCGACCCGCGGACGGCAGCCTGGCCTGTTCCTGTGCCCGCCGTGCGGCCGACGCCCATCGTGCGACCCGCATGGCAGAGGCCGAGGCCGCCGAGGACTTCGATCCGGTGCGGATACGGCCCTTCGTGGAGATAGGCGACGACGCCACATCGCCTGACGTCTACGCGACGTCGGCGGAATCCGAGACGCAACCCGCGGACCAACCGGCCGGTGACCGGCAAGGCCGGGAAGACGCGACCTCACCGCCCGTCGACCCTCCGGATGTGCCTCGCTCGGACGACAACACCCAGAACTCCCCACGCAGGCGCCGGATCGCGCTGGGCACCGGCATGGGGGCCGCGGCGGCCGTCCTGCTGACGGGATGCCTGGTCGGCGGATTCCTCTGGTACGACAGTCCTGATCGGGACGGCTCCTTGTCCGGCGGCGTGCGCGCGGGCCTGCCGGACGAACGGTCCACGGCCGTCGATCCCTCGTCCCCGGCCCCCTCCGCGTCGATGACCTCGGCGCAACCGTCCCCGTCCGCTACTTCCTCACCGGACACGACCACGACCACGACCACGGACTCCCTCCCCCCGACCGGCACCACCCCCAGCCCGACCTCGTCCAGCGCCACCGTCACGGGCAGCCCCACATCGACCCCCTCGCAGGGGGAGGCCGCCCCCGTGCTCCGCCTCGGCGACCGGGGACCCGAGGTGATCGAGCTCCAACTCCGCCTACGGCAGACCGGTTTCTTCGCCGGAGAGGCCGACGGCGTCTACGACCGTGAGGTCGAGAACGCGGTCCGCGCCTACCAGTTGACGCGTGTGGTGGTCGATGACGAACCGGGCGTCTACGGACCGGCGACACGAACCTCACTCGAATCCGAGACGTCGGAGCCGTGACAGTCGACCCTTCCGGACGTACGAGTGGGCAGCCGGCAGCTCTGTCAGTTCAGCGGTGACCCTCACATACGGCGTGGGGCGGCAGTACGGCCGACCGTCGCCGCCAGTTTCCTCAACCGGCGCCAGTCCAGGCGGGGTTGACGTTGCACCACCCCCGGCCGCTTCCGGGGGACGCGGACGGTGAGAGCGCCGGGCGCTATGCGGCAGTGGACCGGTGAGGGAAGGACGAGGGCCTCGCCGTCGAGCCCCACCTGCACCTCCGGACCGTCGGCTTCGACGACGACCTCGCGGACGGTCAGGACGGTGAGCGCGGCCGGTTCCGGGTCGAGCAGCAGCGCGGCGGCGTCGGCCGCGCCGTCCACTCGTACGCCGAGGACCCCCAGTGCTCCGGTGTCGAGCCGGTCACGGCGGCCGAACCCGAAGGGATCGCCGGTCCGATAGGGGTTGTTGCTCACCAGCACCGCCTGGGGGGAGTCGAGGGTGGTGTCTCCCGCCTTCGCGGTGAGCCGGGCACCTTGCTGACCGGTGAGCAGGTCGGGCAGCAGTTCCAGGCTCGTGCCGATCTTGTCGCCGCGATAGGAGGGACTCTGCACGATCGCCGCGTAGGCCCCGAACGAGGCGTTGTTGACGAAGGGACGGTCACCGGCGAAGCCGAGGTCGACGCGGAGTTCGACACCGTCGCTGAGCGCGTCGAGGCAGGCGCCGGGGTCGTCGCGGTCGAGACCTAGGTCCAGGGCGAAGTGGTTGCGGGTGCCGGCGCTGATCACGAGGAACGGTATGCCGTGCTCGGCGGCGACGGCCGCGACCAGGGCCTGGGTTCCGTCGCCGCCCGCGGCACCGAGCAGATCCGCACCCTCCGCGACGGCGGCCCGGGCCAGCGCCGTGATGTCCTGCTGTTCGTCCGGGTCGAGCAGGACGACTCGAGCGCCGAGCCGCTCGGCCTTCTCCTTGAGCCCGAAGCGGTCCACCTTGCCGCCGCCCGAGCGCGGATTCATGATCAGGAACGGTCGTCGCGGCGGGGGCGTGCGGTACTCCTTGCTCCGCACCCGATGGCTTCCGGTGCCGCGCAGCGCATACCGGCCGCTCCACACGGCCACGCCCCACAGCGCCAAGGACACCGGCAGGGCCCAGAGGAGGGTGGCCGCGAACAGGGCGACGATCGCGGCGGGGACGGCCAGGACCAGCACACCCGCCGCCCAGCGCAACGGTCCCCGCAGGGTCAGCGTCCACCACGCCGCAGCCGAGGCGACCGCCAGGCCGGCAGCGCCGCACACCAGGAGCAGCACACCGGCCAGGCCGTCGTAGCCGAGAGGCACCAGGACCGCGAGGGCGGCAGCGGCCAACGCCACCCTCGCCGCCCAGCGCTGCCTTCGATACGCCCGTCTGCTCACATCTATGACCAAGTGTTCTCTCCGCCCGGGAAACCCGCCTCGACCTCGCACGACCGAACTCTGGCAGATCCCTGACAGAACCGTCGTCCTCTGTGATCCGCCGCACTGCTCGCCGGGCGGCGCCTGCCGAGCGGGGCGGGGCGTCAACTTCATGGCCAGTCACGGCACTTCCGGTCGGTCGAACGGTCCAGGCATGCCGTTGTTCGGTCGGCACAGGACAGTCTCAAAGACTCGGCCGTGGTGTGCGGACGGCGTGCGTACGGTCCGGAGACCGAGGCGGGTCGGGAGCATCGGTCCGCCGCAGTCAACGGCATGCAAGGGGAGGCGTTGTGGCGAGTGTGGAAGTGTCGCTGAAGGAGATGATGGCCGGGGTCGAGGGCTCTTTGGGAGCCGCCGTCGTCGACTACACCAGCGGAATGGCGCTGGGCACACTGGGCGGGGGCAAGGACCTGGACCTGACGGTCGCGGCGGCCGGCAACACGGATGTGATCCGGGCCAAGGTGCGCACGATGGAGCAACTGGGTCTCAACCGTCGGATCGAGGACATCCTGATCACGCTGGACTCCCAGTACCACCTGATCCGCCTGGTCACCGGCCGCACGGGCAACGGATTGTTCCTGTACCTCGTCCTGGACAAGGCCCGCTCGAACCTGGCGATGGCCCGCCATCAGCTCAAGCGGGTGGAGGAGGCGATCGAGATCTAGCGCGGCCGAAAACCCTGGGCCACGTCTGCCCATCATGTGAAGACTTCTTCAAGTCACCACATGAGCATGGTTCCAATGCGCGGTCGTGGCGGGCCCGGGGCGTGAAGGATCGGCATCCGAGGGCGGCAAGCGGTGCGGCGGCGTCCCCGGATGCCGCCGCACCCCGGCGGCCCCGTCGCCCCCACCCGACCAGGAGCGAGCAGACATGCAGGCCCCTCTCTACCAAGTCAAGGCGGAGTTCTTCCGCATGCTCGGTCACCCCGTACGCATCCGGGTGCTGGAGCTGCTCCAGGACGGCCCGGTGTCCGTCCGGGACCTGCTCGCCGACATCGAGATCGAGCCGTCCAGCCTCTCGCAGCAACTGGCCGTTCTGCGTCGCTCCGGCATCGTCGTGTCCATCCGGGAGGGCTCCACCGTCCGCTACGCCCTCGCCGGCGGGGATGTCGCCGACCTCCTGCGCGCCGCCCGCCGTATCCTCACCGAACTCCTCACCGGCCGGAACCAGCTCCTGGCAGAGCTGCAGCAGATCGACGCCCCGTCCGAACCGCTGCACCCCACCAGGTGACACCGACCGGAGACGAAGGGGACCTGTGGGGCAACTGCCGGCGCTAGCTCGTGGGGAGCGGCCGGTCGTAGACGTTGTCCGGGGTCACGATCTCGGTGATCGCCCGGGCGAGCAGCGAGGACGGCTCCTGGCCCTGGTACGAGATGTCGGTGTTGAGCATCAACACCAAGGTGGCCTTCTTCGAGGGCAGGTAGACGGTCACGGTCTGGTATCCGGGGATGGAGCCGTTGTGCCCGATCCAGCCGTCGCTGTTGAAGATGCCCAGGCCGTAGCTGGTGCCGGGGTGGCCGGTGGGCAGCATCTTGAGCCGCTGCTCCTGGGTCTGCGGCCGCAGCAGCGTACCCGTGGCGACGATCTTCGCCCAGCGGCGCAGGTCGTGCAGATCGGAGATCATCGCTCCGGCCGCCCAGGCCCAGCTCGGGTTCCAGTTCGTGCTGTCGGCGACCTCACCGGTCAGCGTCTGGTTGGTGTAGCCGTGGGGGTGCGGTCGAGGGAACTCGAAGCCGCGCGGGAACAGCGTGTGGGACAGGCGGGCGGGACGCAGAACCCGCTTCTCGATGAAGTCGTCGAGACGGTGTCCGCTCATCTTCTCGACCACGAGGCCGAGCAGGATGAGGTTGGTGTTGGAGTACTCGAACTGCTTGCCGGGCGCGAAGGTGTTCTTGTGCTTGAAGCCGTACGCCAGCACTTCCCGCGGGGTGAACGAGCGCTTGGGGTTGCTCAGCAGGTCGTGCACGAAGTCGGCGTCCTCGGTGTAGGGGAAGAGGCCGCTGCGCATCTCGGCGAGATGGCGCAACGTGATCCGGTGCCCCTTGGGTACGCCGTGGATGTACTGGGAGATCGGGTCGTCGAGTCCGACCAGGCCGTCGTCGACGAGCTCGAGCAGCGCGGTGACCGTGAAGGTCTTGGTCTCGCTGCCGATCCGGACGAAGACATCGGAGGTCATCGGCTTGCGGGTGGCGGTGTCGGCGACGCCGGTCGCACGGACGTAGCTGCCTTTGCCCGGCATCCACAGCCCGGCGACCACGCCGGGGATGCCGGCCTGCCGGCGGACCTTCTCGATGGCCTTGTCCAGCCGTGAGGCCAGTTCAGGGTCGAGTACGTGCGCCGGGCAGTCGTCCGGCCGGGACGGGTGGGACGGGTAGGACGGGTGGGAGGCGACGGACGGTGCCGCCGTGGCGGGAGCGGCCGCCATCGGGGCCAGCACGGACGCCACGAGCAACGCTGCGGCGAAGACACGGCGGGCGGAGGAACGTTTCACGACTCGGTGCCTCTTCCAGGTCAGGGTCGGGGCAGCCACGTCACCACCCGCAGCCTCGGAGCCGGTCCCGCGCGTGGCCGCCCTCCGCGCAAGTCCACCCGTTCGGCGCCGCTCGGGTCGCTGGGACGCACTACAACGTGGCACGTCAGCGGCGCGTCGGACCGCTCGGCTGCCGACGTGTGGTGTGGACCCCAGCCGTGCGGGTCGGTCGGGCCGCGTAAGGCCGCCTCGGTTCGCTGCGGGGGTGTGTGCTGTCGGCTCATCGACCGCCGGCCGGGGTGGCGTTCCGCCGAGTGGTGCAGCCATACCGGCCGTGCGGCTGCGCTCAGTGCTGCTCGCGGGCGTAAACACCCAGATCCGGCGCCGAGGTGACTGCGTCGGCCGACTGACCTGCGGAGTCACGAAACCCGCGCCGCCGCACCACTCGATGGGAAGGCAGACGGGGTGCGGTGTCGCGAAGCGGCCCGGTGCGCCATCGTGAGACGTGCCGGTTGTCTGGTGAGGGGGGAGTGGCGGGTGAGGGTCGTCGTGACGGGGGCGTCCGGGTTCCTGGGACGCCTGCTGGTGAGGGAACTCCTACGGAGGCGGACGTTCGCCGCGGAACCGGTCACCCGGCTGGTGCTGGTCGATCGTGTCGCCTGGCCGGATGGTCCGGCGGCCACGGATCCGCTGGTGCGGACGGTCGGCGGTGACCTGGTCGACCATCTCGGCGAGGTGTTCGCGGAGCCGGTGGACGTGGTGTTCCACCTCGCGGCGGCGGTGTCCGCCGAGTGCGAGGCCGACTTCGACCTCGGGATGCGCGTCAACGTGGACGCCACCCGTGCGCTGCTGCAGGCCGCGCGGGAGCAGTCGGCGAGCGGCGGACCGGTGGCGCGGGTGCTGTTCGCCGGCAGCCTCGCCGTCTACGGCCCTCTGCCGACGGGAGGGTTCCCGCCGATGGTCAGCGAGATGACCCTGCCGGCACCGCGATCGAGCTATGGCACACAGAAGTTGATGTGCGAGCACCTCATCGCGGACATGACCCGCCGCGGCTTCGTCGACGGGCGTGTGGCCCGGCTGATGACCGTCGCGGTCCGGCCGGGCAGGCCGAACGCGGCCGCCTCCGGGTTCGTCTCCGCCATCATCCGCGAGCCGCTCGCGGGGCGGCCGACCGTCTGCCCCGTCGCCCCCGGCCTGAAGGTGGCCCTGGCCTCGCCGCGGAGCACGATCGAGGCCGTGCTCCGCATCGCGGAGGCCGAGCGCGGCAGCGGGCCGGGACAAGTGCAGGGGGCGGCGCCGGTCAACGTGCCCGGTCTGACCGTCTCGGTGGCCGACATGCTCGCCACACTGCGGACAGTGGCGGGCGCTCCGGCCGCCGATCTTGTGACCCTCGCACCTGATCCGGCCGTGGAGGCCGTCGTCGGTTCCTGGCCCGCGGTCTTCGACAACCGTCGCGCGACGGACCTGGGCCTGCTGCCCGACGCGAGCTTCGAATCGGTGGTGCGGGAGTACCTCGCCGATCATCCCGAGGCGGTAGTGGATCACTGAGGCGAACCCGCCCGATCGTCACCTCACAGGCCGACGAGCTTCTCGAAGAAGAACTCGTGCTTGAGGAAGGACGTTTCGTGCTCCGCCCCCGGATACGGCGGGATGAGCTGGGCGGCCTGGAAGAGCCGCCAGCCGTCGCGCAGGGCGGCGACGCCTGTGCCGTAAGGGGGTTCGTCGCTGTCACCGGTGGTGGGAGAGGTGGCGCCGGTGCCGTCGTAGCGGGCCCACCCGACCACGTGCGAGTCGAGGGCGGAGGTGGCCAGGTACAGGACGAGCACCTGCTGACGCGTGGTGTGTGCGACGGTGCCGGTCGTCTCGCTGTCGGTGATGGTCATGCCTGGCTCCTCAGAGCGGGCCGGTTGGCGATACGGGTGGCCCAGTGGTCGATGTCGAAGCCCGGGTCGCCGCTGAGGGTGCGCCACAGCTGGATCCGGTTGTGGATCTCCAGCCGGCCGGTGGCCGGTTCGTACCAGGGGAAGGTGCGCCCCAGTTCGGAGGAGACGGCGGGGGAGCCCAGATCCGAGACGTCCCACAACCGGACCTGGGGCACGGTCGGGTTGAAGCGGATCTTGTACATGTGGCGGACGGTGTCGCTGTCGTTGCGACGCCCGCCGTGCCAGATGCCGTGGTGCACCAGCATGACGGTGCCCGCCGCACAGGTCAGCCGGGTCTGGCCGAGCAGGTTCTGGTAACGACCGGTGTCGGACTCGTTGGTACGGCGCAGATGGCTGCCCGGTACGACGAGCGTGCCGCCCATATCCGCGGTGACCTCCTGCGGGTAGTACATGAGCTGCACGTCGAACGCGTCGGGCCGCACATCGATGAGGGCGTCGGCGTGCAACGGCTGCGCGCTGCCCTCGTGCGGTTCGCGGGTGTGCACGAAATGATGGTCGACGCTTGGGTCCGATCCCACCAGACTCTCCAACGCGCCCGCTACAGCGGGGAGTTCGACGAGTCGCCGGGAGAAGGAGCCCTCGGGGAACGCCTTCGGAACGGGAGTGCCGTACGGCACGGCGGGCAGCCCGGTGGCGAAGACGCCGAGCGCCTCCTCGTTCATCTCCCGGGGCACGATGCCGTCCAGGCGCAGGAATCCGTGAGCCACGAACCGCGCCACCTCGACGGAGTTCAACAGCTGTCGTGTGGTTGACATACGACGACCGTAAAAGTGACCGCCGTCCCTGTCGTGGGCTGTAATCAGCGACCACTGGTAATTTTCCACCATGCGGCAACAGGTGGAACTCGCCCTCGACCAACCGCCTCACGTGGCGAACGCGGGCGTGGGCGTGCACGGCTCGGCCGGCCCGCACGAGGTCTTCCGGCTGCCCAGGCTGTGGCAGCTCCATCTGTACAGCTACTCCGGCACGCTGGAGTTCGGCGGCGTCTCGCACCCGATCCGGCCCGGCCACGTGAGCCTGGTGCCCCCCGACACCGAGGTCCACTTCCACTACGACGCCCCGCGCTGCGAGCACCTCTACGCCCACTTCCGGCTGCCCGGCGACGGAGAGCGGCGCCGCCTCCCGGCGATGCAGGATGCCGGTGCGGAAGCGGCCGCGCTGAGCGGGCTGCTGAGACAGACGGTCGCGGCGAGCACCCAGTCCCCGTCCCGCGCCTCCGCGGAGCTGTGGACGGTGCTGTGGCGCACGACCACCCTGACCGGCTCCGCGGACAGCAGCCCAGGCCCCCGGCATCCCGCCCTGCGCACGGCCATGGCCCACATCGAGGAGCACCTGGCCGGTCCCCTGACCATCCCCGCCATCGCCCGCGCCGCAGGCGTCTCCCACACCCATCTCACCCGACTGTTCCGCGAGGACACCGGGTCCACCGGCGTCGGCTACATCAGGCACCGGCGCATGGAACGCGCCCGGCACCTCCTGATCGCCTCGACGCTGGCCATCCCGGCGATCGCGGCCGCGGTCGGCATCTCCGACCTCCAGGCGTTCAACAAGACCTGCCGCAAGGAACTGGGCGCCTCACCGCGGGCGGTACGGCAGGCGGCGAGCGGCTGAGCGCCGTGGGCCGGGGCGAGCAGGTATGCCCGCCTGTACGACGACGAGGTCAGGCGGGCTGCCACAGCTCGACCCGGTTGCCCTCGGGATCGGTGACCCAGCCGAATCGACCGACACCGTCCATGTCCTGCGTCTCTTCGGCCACGTCGGCGCCCTTGGCGCGCAACTGCGCGAGCATCGCATCCAGGTCGCGGACCCGGAAGTTGAGCATGGTTTGCTGCGCACGAGACCCGAAGTACTCGGTCCCGGACTCGAACGTGGCGAACACCGTCACCCCGGCGTCCTGACGCCACATGCCGTGCTCATCGGCGTCCAGGCCCAGACAATCGCGGTACCACGCACTCAGGGCCGCAGGGTCGGAAGCCCGCATGAAGTAACCGCCGATACCCAGCACACGTTCCATGCCGCCATCTTGCCAGGACGGCTCTCGAGAAGTGTCGCTCCGCCGTGCTGCTATCCGCGCTGCTTGTACTGCTTCCACGCGCGCCCGCCGTCGTGCGAGATCCACAGCCCTTCGCCCTTGACCAGGCCGTACGTCGACGTCGTCGCGTCAGCGATGCCGTAGAGCGTCGTGCCGTCGACGGCGAACGACGTGAATCGTGCCGGTGTCTTCAGCGCGTGGAAGGCGCGGTTGGAGCGGTCGTCGGCGAGCCAGTAGCGGCCGCCCTCCTCGCCGACGAGCAGCCGCCCGTCCGTGAGCAGCTCCAGGTCCAGCGACACCGAGCCGTCCTTCAGGGACTTCCAGGGGATGCCACCGTCGAGGACCGTCCGCCAGTGTCCGCCGTCGTCCGTCGTCACCAGCAGGCCGCGCACGTCCTCGCTCCGGGTGAGGGACAGCGCCGCGGTGCCGCCCCCTGCGACGAGGATGCCTCCCGCGTCGGAGGACCCCTTCGGGACAGCCCTGGAGCCGAGGGTGCGACCGTCGCGCTGCCATACGACACGGTTGGGCTCGTCGGTGAGGAACTGTTCCAGGCTCCAGACCGTGCCCCGCTCGTCGACGGCGTGGAGGATGGCGTCGTCCGGCACCCCGGCCGGGGGCGCCACGGTGCGCGTGGCCGGGCGGTAGACGAGGGTGGGCTCCAGCTCGGCGAGCAGGATGTCGCCGGGCCGGGTGCGCATCGGCGTATCGGTGATGGCGACCTTGTGCCGCTCGCCGCGTACGTCGAGCAAATACGCTCCGTCTGCCCCCTCCCCGGACGGCACTCGCACGAAGCCCCCGCTCACTCCCTTGAACGCGGTCCGCGTGGCCTCCGCGTTGCCGTGTTCCGCGTGCTCGGCGACCGTACGGCCGTCCGGTCCGACGATGCGCCAGGCGAAGGCGGCCGGCCCCTCGTCGTCCTCGACGTTGAGGACGTCGTACGACAGCAGCAGCGAACCGTCGTCCGCGCGGGCCACACCGGTGGGCGCGCCGGCCGCCTCGATGACGTCGGCGGGTCGCGGGTGAGGGTCCTCGATGACGCGCTTGTACTCCGCCTCACGGCTCCCGGAGTCCCCGGAGTTTCCGTCGTCCGCGCCTGCCGCACCGCAGGCGGCCACCGCGACCACCGCACTCACAGCGGTCACGAGCCTGAGCGTCCACGTCCCACGTCTTTTCAGCCACACCATTGCCGCATCCTGGCACGAGTCGGCGGCCTCCGTGGCGATAGATCCGCGAGGTCACCTGAGGCGTTGCGATAGCCGAACTGTTCTCGCCCTCTGTGCACGCTCGTTCGCCGGCGCGTCCAGGCTGTTCGCGCTCTGGCCGGAATCCTTCCCGGGGGCTCGGGCTTATCGGTCTGGACCATTGACCCGGCATGGTCGGGGCGCCACTCTGTTCTCCGCTGGCAGATGCGTGAGTGAACATTGGTCAGATGCATGAACTGACTGCTGCTCGCGACCCGGCCTCCGCCCACGTCCACCCCCCACTCACGACGAGGTGAACGGTCATGAGCACCACGCGCAGAAACCTTCTCGGCGCCGCGCTCGGCGGTGCGGCCGCCGCAACGGTCGGTCTGCCCGCCTCCACCGCGCACGCCGCCGCCTGGCAGCTGAAATGGTCCCCGTCGGCGAGCGGCGACGGACTCGGCGCCTTCGAGACCATCGAGGACGACCGCGCCGACTCGCACACCTCCGCCGCGCCGCACATCTACGCCACCGGCGACAACTGGCGCTTCAACATGCACACCGTCGACCGTGACACCTCCACCGACCGTCAGCGCCACGAGGTCACCGGCCTGCGCAACGGCAACGGCGGCAACTACCTCAAGTGGACCGAGGGCCAGGCCTGGCGGGTCACCTACTCGATGTACATACCGAGTTCCCTGAAGGCGACCACCAGCTTCACCCACATCATGCAGATGAAGCAGCCAGGCACCGGCTCCTCGCCCGTCGTCGTTCAGTCGCTGCGCCGCGTGAACGGCGTCCAGACCATCGAGTTGAAGCAGTTCACCGACGACATCCTCATCGGCCGCACCGAACTGGAGCCGCTGCACGACAGATGGGTCGACGTCGACTTCCAGATCAAGGTCGGCAACGGCTCGGCGGGTTCCCTGCGCTGGATCCTCAAGAACGGCTCGACCACCGTCATCGACAAGTCCCGCACCGGCATCGACACCTTCCTCGCCGACCGTGTCCGCCCGAAGTGGGGCATCTACCGCTCGTTGGGCGACACGTCAGGGTCCCTCCAGAACTGCTACCTGCTGCTCAGCAACATGCGCGGCTATCAACTCCTCTGACCGGCCCGCCAGTTCGCGGCGACCCGCGGGCCGCTGACCTGCCCCCGGCATGGCCCGCCGTACCTGTGGATCGGGTGAACTACCCTGCTCCTGAACCTGGAAGCGTGCTCCCGCTCAATGGCGTGTGGCTGATTCCGTGGACGGGTCCGGCGGTGAAGGGCGGGGCGTGTGGACCAGGGCGAGGACCAGATTCTGGCGGACGAGCTTGCCGCGCTGGGTGGCGCGAGCGGGGGCAGCGGTCGCCTGACCGGACTCGTGGCCAAGCTGATGAGGAAGAACGTTCACGAGGTCGACCTCGTCGTCCCCCTCCCGTTCGGCGATGCCGTGGACCGCGTCGCCGCCGTGCTCGGCGAGGGAGGCCGGCCGGTGGTGTCCCTGCGCGTCGAGGACGGCGCGGACCAGGAGATGCTGCGTGTCGTCCTCGGGGGTGGTTTTGGCGGCCTGAATCCCGTGGTGGTCACCGTGTTGGTGACAAAGGGCGCGGAGGACAGCTCGCCGGTGAGGCTCCGCGCGGCTGCCAAAGAGGGCTTGGTCAAGCAGCGAGCGGGAGAGAAGACCGCCACCCGCCTCGCGGCGTTGCTGCCTGGGCCTGTTGAGGAATCCGGTGTCTCACGCCAGGAGTGACCGCCGCGTCTGATCCGTGAGTTCTTGGCGCTGCAGAAGCTCATCGTGCGGCCCTCCGCCAAGCCGTGACCAGCCGCGTCACCGGGCGCGGTCGGTCGAGGGCGCGGTCGGGAAACACTCGCACGCCACGCCGTCGGGGACGACGGAACCGTCAACCGGTCCGGGGCCGGAGCCTGCGCGCCAGAGCGGGGATCATCACCGCCGCCGGGACGAGGTGGAGCCCGAGGAGGGCGGTGACGGTGGCGGTGTCCGCCCCGCAGAGAAGAGGCGGGACCCACGAGAGCGCGGTCAGTGACACCGCCGTCCACACGAATCGCTCGGCGGGGCGGGCGCTCCAGCGCAGAAGAGCGGCGGCGATGACGATGCCGAGGACCGAGAAGAAGCCGGTCACCACGGCGAACCCGGGCAACGGGATGCTATCGCCGCCCTCCGGGACCTCGAAGTCGACACCGGCGGCCCGGGCCAGCGCCGCGCCCAGGGTGGTGGCCGTCATCGCCGCGAGCGTGGCAAGGAGGCCGGTGCCCGCGAGCCTGCCGAGTCGGTGGGTGCGGCGGGTGGGGCCCGCCACCGGGCCTGCGACGACCCCGAGGTCATCCATGTTGTTCATCCCGCTCCTCCATCGTTCGGTAGGCGACTTACGGGGGTGTTGACCGGCATACGACGGTTCTGGCCCCGGGGTGAGGACACGCACCCTGGCCGTGCGGCGACCGGGGTTCCGCAGGGCCCGGACGCCGGTGCCACGGAGCCAGAACACGGCATCGCGTCCCAGGACCGGCCCGGGCCCGCCGTCGCGCAGCTCCAGCTGTACCCGCCCGCGGATGACGACGCCGAACGCGTCGTACCACTGCGCCGCGACCACCGCGACACGCGCGCCACCGCGCAGCGTGAGCGTCCGCACCGGGACTACTCCGTACCGTCCGCGGGCAGGCGCTCCGGCAGCCCGAGCCGCGGGAACTGGTCGTCGTGGAACGTGACGATCTCGGTGATCGCCCCGCCGGTGATGCGCAGGACGTCGAGCGTCAGCGGCAGGTACGCGCCCTCCCGCTCCCGCCAGAGGTAGAAGGCGACGGCGGGCTGCCGGTTCACGGAGGTGGGGACGCCGCGCAGGCCCTTCATGTCCTCGAAGCCGTCCTCGACCCAGTCGTTCACCACCGCGTCGCGGCCGACGTACAGGCCCGGCGTGGGCGGCATCGAGCAGCGGACGTCGTCCCGCAGCAGTGCGGCGAGCGTCGGGATGTCCGTGGCCACGCTGGCGTCGGTGAAGCGGCGCACCAACTCGCGCGTCCCGGCGTCCTGTTCGCCGCCGGTCCAGTCCTGTCGCTCGGCTGGCAGGTGCTCCCGCATGCCGGCGCGGGCTCGCTGGAGCGCGCTGTTCACGGAGTTGACGGAGTCCCCGAGGATCTCCGCGACGTCCTTGGCGGGCCAACCGAGCACGTCCCGCAGGATCAGCACGGCACGTGGGCGCGGGGCGAGATGCTGGACCGCGACCAGGTACGCCAGTTCGATCGTCTCCCGCGCGACGGCGAGGCTCTCCGGCTCGTCCGTGTCGCCCGCGGGCAGCTCGTCGAGCAGCCGGTCCGGGTAGGGCTGCAGCCACAGCACCTCGCCGCCGGTCGCGGGCTCCGGGCGGCGCTTGGCGAGCAGGTCCAGGCAGGCGTTGGTGGCGATCCGGTACAGCCAGGCCCGGAACGTCGACCGCCCTTCGAAGGTCTCCCGCCGCCGCCAGGCACGCAGGAACGTCTCCTGCACGGTGTCCTCGGCGTCCTCGAACGACCCGAGCATCCGGTAGCAGTGCACGTGCAGCTCCCGCCGGTGCCGCTCCGCCAGCCCCGCGAACGCCGGCTCGTCGACCTCGCCCAGCCGGCTTCCGCCCGGCTCCTCCAGCCGCGTGTCCGCACTCATCACGTCATCCTTCCGCCTCGTCATGTCCTGACGTAGGTGTGACGGGTGCGGTCGCGAAAACTCATCACCGGCGTACCGGCCCTCAGCTTTCGAAGCGCTGCCGGGCGGACTCGATGTGCCGGAAGTAGCGGTAGGTCCACTCGCACATGCCGTCGACCGTCGCCCGCAGGCCGTGGCCCGCTTCCGTGAGGGTGTACTCGACACGGGGCGGGACGGTGGGGTGGACGGTTCGCTCGGCCAGGCCGTTGCGCTCCAGCATGCGCAGGTTCTGGGTGAGCATCTTGTGGCTGATGCCTTCGACCCGGCCGCGCAGCTCGCTGAAGCGCAGGGTGCCTTCCCCCAGCGCTTCGATGATCAGGAGTGCCCACTTGTTGGCGACGTCGGAGAAGATCTCCCGCGCCAGGGAGTCGGCGAGACGCAGATTGGCGTCATCGGTCGAGCCGCTGAGCTGCTTGGTCACCATGAGGTTCCCCAGTCACTGAAAAGTGCGTTCTTCCATGTCACCGCTCACTCTCCTACGGTTCCTAAGTAACCACAAGAGACCGCATCGGTCTGACGGACACGGGCTCACAGGAGCCCGGACAAGGAGACGGACACCATGACCATCACGCTGAGGAACCCCGAGGGGCTGCCGAAGATCGATGTCTACCGGCAGGTGGCGATCGCGTCCGGCACGAGGCTGGTCTTTGTCGCGGGGCAGGTTTCCTGGGACGCCGAAGGGGTCACGGTCGGCCAGGGAGACCTCGCCGCGCAGGTCGAGCAGTCCTACCTCAACGTCGCCACCGCGCTGGGCGAGGCCGGCGGTTCCTTCGAGGACGTGGCGAAACTGACCTTCTACGTCGTCGACTGGACCGCCGACAAGATGCCCCTCCTCCTGGAGGGAATCTCCCGGGCGACCGCGAAGCTGGGACTCACTCCGGTGCCGCCGGCCACACTGATCGGCGTGGCGGCCCTGGACGTCCCCGACCATCTGGTCGAGATCGAAGCCACCGCAGTCCTGGACTGATTTGTCAGGGGTGCTTCACCGACGGCAGCGTGCAGGCCGTGTCGAGCCCCAGGACGTGGTTGAGACGGCCGAAGGCCAGCCATGAGCCGATGCACATGCTCAGCTCCACGATCTCCGCCTGGCTGTAGTGCGCCGCGAACCGTGCCCAGAAGTCCTCGTCCAGGCCGTGATGGTCGAGGGCGTAGCGCTCGGCGTACTCGGCGGCGAGCCGGGTCCGCTCGTCGAAGGCGTCCGTGGTGCGCCACTGGGTGACCGCGTCGAGGAAGTCCTCCTCGACCTTCTCCCCGCCGCGTTCGGTGCGCCAGTCCAGGCAGAACAGGCATCCGTTGATCTGGGCGATACGCAGGCGGGCGGCCTCGAACTCGCGCAGTCCGAGGGTCGTGTACTCGTAGACGGCCAAGGAGAACGCGCCGGCCGCCGGGCCGATCCCGGGCACCATGTCGCCCCAGACGTGCAGGATGGGGTCGACGCCCTGGGGGATGTCGATCCGCATGATCACTTCTTTCCCAGTCTGCCCACCGCGGGGCGCAGCGGGACGTCGAGGGCGTCGAAGAGGCCGGGTCCGGCCCCGACGAGCCAGTCGATCGCGTTCACCAGACGGCCGGCCGCCGTCGCGTTGCCGCCGGCGGCCCTGTTGTCTCCCTCGTCCGTGGCTTCGACCGTGACCTCTATCCGGGGGCGGCCTTCGATGATCACGCGGTGCGCGCCCGCTCCGCCGCCGGGTGGCGTCGGCCAGTCCGGGGCGCAGGTGGCATGGATGCGGGTGACATGCTCGATGACAATGCGGGGTTCGCCCGCCACCATGCCCCGCACTTCAAGCCGTATCGCTCCCTGGGTGCCGGCCGAGAACTCTCCCATCGCGTCGGTGACGACGGACGTGTCGAGGGGGCGGCGTTCCAAGGTCTCCTCGACGCCGTCCAGTTCGGCGCCCAGGGCCCGGGCCATCATGCGCAGCTGTCCGCCCCAGATCATCGTCGGAATGCCCTCGGCGAGCATCAGCGGCTGGTAGTCCAGGGGATGCCCCATACCGATCAGGTCGCGGACGGCTTCCTCCTGGTCGTAGGTCGAGTAGTCGAAGACCTCCTGGCAGCGGACGGCGTCGATGGCGGACCCCAGCCCGCTCACCAGCAGCGGGAGCACGTCGTTGGCCCACCCGGGGTCCACCCCGGACACGAAGAGCGAGCCGCCGCCGGCCTCGACGGACTCCAGCAGCACGGCGCGGATCTCGGCAGGCGCGTGCGTGCAGTCGTACATGCCGTACAAGGACGGGGTGACCACCACCGCGCCCGCGCGCAGCGCACGGCTGATGTCCTCGATCGCACCGTCCGGGCGCACGTCCCCGGAAGCCGCGTACACGACGGCGCGAGGGGCTCGGGAGAGTACCGCGGCCACATCGTCCGTTGCCGTCACGCCGAGGCGTCGGCCGAGTCCGCTGAGCTCGCCCGCGTCCTTGCCGACCTTGGCGGGGTTGGCCACCAGCACGGCCACAAGGCTGAGCTCCGGGTGCGCGGCGACGGCCCGAACGGCGGCGCGTCCGACGTTGCCCGTGCCCCAGACCACCGTGGGAATCATGGGCGGAGAGTAACGAGGCACCCCGGAACTTCCCATAGCCGTGCGCGAGGAATCCGGTGCCGGGGCCGATGCCGGTGTGTCATCAACCTGTCAAGGGATACGGCGGAGATGGGCCCGGAAAGATTTCAACTTTCGAAGGCTTGCCGAGAGTTGTAACTCATTAGTTAAATCAAGACGTGAACTAAGCGTCGCGGCAGTGGCCTTGGCATACGGCCACGTCCGTCGTCGGCGCGCCCTCATGTCCTTTCCCGACGCACCCGCAGGGACCTCCATGAGACTCAGATCCTTGGGTGTCGCGCTCGCCGCCACGGCAGCGCTGATCACCCTGCCCACCCTCCAGCCACCGGTGGCCGCGGCCGCCGACGCCAACCTGTCCCAGGGCAGAACGGCGACGGCATCCTCCAACGAGAACGCGGGCACCCCCGCGGCCTACGCGGTCGACGGCGACACCGGCACCCGGTGGTCCTCGGCCGCCACCGACGACCAGTGGATCCAGGTCGACCTCGGAACCGGCGCCACGATCAGCCAGGTCGTCGTCAACTGGGAGACGGCCTACGGCAAGGACTACAAGATCCAGTCCTCGTCCGACGGCAACACCTGGACCGACCTGCGCACGGTCACCGGCTCGGACGGCGGCACCGACACGCTCGCCGTCTCCGGCCAGGGCCGGTACGTACGTCTGCAGGGCGTCCACCGCGCGACGGCATGGGGCTACTCCGTGTGGGAGTTCCAGGTGTTCGGCACCACCGGGTCATCGCAGCCCGGCACCTGCTCGACCGCCGACTCGGCGCAGGGCAAGAACGCTTCCGCGTCCTCGACGGAGAACGCCGGCACCCCCGCCTCCGCCGCGGTCGACGGCAACGACTCCACCCGCTGGTCCAGCCAGGCCGCGGACCCGCAGTGGCTGCGCGTCGACCTGGGCTCCTCCCAGGACATCTGCAAGATCGACCTGAACTGGGAAGCCGCGTACGGCAAGGACTTCCAGCTCCAGGCCTCCGCCGACGGCCAGAACTGGAACACCCTCAAGACCGTCACCGGCGCCACCGGCGGCCGCGCCTCCTACGACGTGAGCGGCACGGGCCGCTATGTCCGCGTCCTGGGGACGGCACGCGGGACGGTCTACGGGTACTCGCTGTGGGAGATCGCCGTCCATACGACGTCCGGAGGCACCGGAGGCCCGGTCCAGGGCGGCGGTGACCTCGGCCCGAACGTGATCGTCGTCGACCCCTCCACACCGAACCTCCAGCAGAAGTTCGACCAGGTCTTCGCCCAGCAGGAGTCCGCCCAGTTCGGCGCCGGCCGCTACCAGTTCCTGCTCAAGCCGGGAACCTACAACGGCATCAACGCCCAACTCGGCTTCTACACCTCCGTCTCCGGCCTCGGAATCAACCCCGACGACACCCAGATCAACGGCGACATCACCGTGGACGCGGGCTGGTTCAACGGCAACGCCACCCAGAACTTCTGGCGTTCGGCGGAGAACCTCGCCATCACACCGTCCAACGGCACCGACCGCTGGGCCGTCGCCCAGGCCGCGCCGTTCCGCCGTATCCACGTCAAGGGCGGCCTCAACCTCGCCCCCAACGGCTACGGATGGGCCTCCGGCGGCTACATAGCCGACTCCAAGATCGACGGCACGGTCGGCCCGTACTCGCAGCAGCAGTGGTACACCCGGGACAGCTCCGTGGGCGGCTGGACCAACGGCGTGTGGAACATGACGTTCACCGGCGTCCAGGGCGCCCCGGCGAGCAACTTCGACACCGGTCCGTACACCACGCTGGACACCACCCCGGTCTCCCGGGAGAAGCCGTTCCTGTACCTCGACGGCAACGACTACAAGGTCTTCGTCCCCGCCAAGCGCACCAACGCCCGCGGGGTGTCCTGGCCCGCCAACGCCGGGACCTCGCTGCCGCTCAGCCAGTTCTACGTCGTCAAGCCCGGCGCGACGGCCGCCACCATCAACACCGCACTGGCCCAGGGCCTGAACCTGCTGTTCACGCCCGGCGTCTACCACCTGGACCAGACGATCAACGTCACCCGCGCCGACACCGTGGTGCTCGGGCTCGGGCTGGCGACCATCGTGCCCGACGGTGGCATCGACGCCCTGCACGTCGCGGACGTCGACGGCGTACGGCTGGCCGGCTTCCTCATCGACGCCGGCGCCACCCGCTCCGACACCCTGCTCCAGATCGGCCCCGCAGGCGCGGGCGCGGATCACTCCGCCAACCCGACGACCATGCAGGACGTGTTCATCCGCATCGGCGGCGCCGGCCCCGGCCTGGCCACGGACTCCGTCGTGGTCAACAGCGACGACGTCGTCATCGACCACACCTGGATCTGGCGCGCCGACCACGGCGAAGGCGTCGGCTGGGAGACCAACCGCGCCGACTACGGACTGCGCGTCAACGGCGACGACGTCCTGGCCACCGGCCTGTTCGTGGAGCACTTCAACAAGTACGACGTCGTATGGAGCGGTGAGCGGGGCCGCACGATCTTCTTCCAGAACGAGAAGGCGTACGACGCCCCCAACGCCGCCGCCATCACACACGACGGCATGGTCGGCTGGGCGGCCTACAAGGTCGCCGACACGGTCGCCGTGCATGAAGCGTGGGGCCTTGGCAGCTACTGCAACTACACCTCCGATCCGTCGATCGTGCAGCACCACGGCTTCCAGGTCCCGGTCAAAGCGGGCGTCAAGATGCACCACCTCCAGGTGATCTCCCTGGGAGGCAAGGGCCAGTACGCCCATGTCATCAACGACACCGGCGCCCCGACCTCGGGGACGGACACTGTGCCGTCGAAGGTGACCTCGTTCCCGTGATCCACGTCGTCGCCTGCCCTCGGGTGGTGCGCCCTCGGGGGTGCGCCACCTGCGGGCAGGCGACTGCCGGGCGGTGTGATGAAAGAAACAGAGGACTTCCTCGCGGCTCTCGACACACGAGACGGACTAACCCGTTCTAGCTGCATGAGATAGGGCTTCGCGTTGACTCTCCGGGGCAGAAGCCGCTGATGGCCGGGCTCCACGGAGGGTGGATCAGGGCCGCCGACTGGCTGGTGGACAGGCGGAGTCGGCGGGTTCGGTGTCTTCGACGGCCGTATCGCCCGTACCCTTTCGAGGGTCTACGGCGTCACATAGCGGGCGTCAAATACTGGAGGACACACCTCGTGCTCATTGCTCAGCGTCCGTCTCTGACCGAAGAGGTCGTCGACGAGTTCCGCTCCCGGTTCGTGATCGAGCCGCTGGAGCCGGGCTTCGGCTACACCCTCGGCAACTCTCTTCGCCGCACCCTGCTGTCGTCGATCCCCGGCGCTGCTGTCACCAGCATCCGCGTCGATGGCGTCCTGCACGAGTTCACCACCGTGCCGGGCGTCAAGGAGGACGTCACCGACCTGATCCTCAACATCAAGCAGCTGGTCGTCTCCTCGGAGCACGACGAGCCGGTCGTGATGTACCTGCGCAAGCAGGGTCCGGGTCTGGTCACCGCCGCCGACATCGCGCCTCCGGCCGGTGTCGAGGTGCACAACCCCGACCTGGTCCTGGCCACGCTGAACGGCAAGGGCAAGCTGGAGATGGAGCTCACGGTCGAGCGTGGCCGTGGTTATGTCTCCGCCGTGCAGAACAAGCAGGTCGGCCAGGAGATCGGCCGTATCCCGGTCGACTCCATCTACTCGCCCGTTCTCAAGGTCACGTACAAGGTCGAGGCGACCCGTGTCGAGCAGCGGACCGACTTCGACAAGCTGATCGTCGACGTCGAGACCAAGCAGGCGATGCGTCCGCGTGACGCCATGGCCTCTGCCGGTAAGACGCTGGTCGAGCTGTTCGGTCTCGCCCGTGAGCTGAACATCGACGCCGAGGGCATCGACATGGGCCCGTCCCCCACGGACGCCGCCCTGGCCGCTGATCTGGCGCTGCCGATCGAGGAGCTGGAGCTCACCGTTCGGTCGTACAACTGCCTCAAGCGTGAGGGCGTCCACTCCGTGGGCGAGCTCCTGGCGCGCTCCGAGGCCGACCTCCTGGACATCCGTAACTTCGGTGCGAAGTCCATCGACGAGGTCAAGGCGAAGCTGGCCGGCCTGGGCCTGGGCCTGAAGGACAGCCCGCCCGGATTCGACCCGACCGCCGCCGCCTTCGGCGCGGACGACGACGCGGACGCGGGTTTCGTGGAGACCGAGCAGTACTGAACGCCGCGCCTAGCCGCGCGTGAGTGAGGGCCGGCGAGGGCGTGGACGCCTGTCCCGCGCTGACGCCGCCCTGAAGCGACGTGCCGCTTGATCTCCGCAAGAGGGACCGGGCCCCTGGTGAAGCAGCCAGGGGCCCGGTCCTTCCCTTGTCCCCGACGCCACCAGGGTGCGCGCGCCAGCGAGTCCGGCCATCGGGGTCGATGTCCATGCCGCCTGATCATGGAAGCGCCGACGGAGGGATGCAGTATGAAGACCTTGGTGATCGGAGCGACCGGCTCCATCGGCCGAGCGGTCGCTGAGAGGCTGGAGCCCGAGCATGAGGTGATACGGGTGCGGTGATCTGCTGCGCCGGGCTTTGCACCATGTGCGGGACGGCGGGTCCGTCACTCTCACCAGCGGCTCTTTCGCGAGCCCACGCCAGGCGGCTCGTTCGGCGCTCTGGTGATGAGCGACGTCGCGCACGCTTACCTCCAGGCGGTCACGGGGGACATGCAGGGACAGATCTTGCGGCCTCTGCCCCGCTGACAGCCGCCGCAGGGAAAAGCTGTCGACCGGCCGGACGCCGGTGCGGCAGGCTCCCCGCATGACCACGGCGTCCTTCATCCCCGGGCTGGAACTGTCGCGTCGGTTCTACTTCGAGGCGGTGCGTCCGTTGCTGGACGAAGCCGCTCCCGGGCTGGCGCATTCCGCCGCCCGTCTGGGCAGCGGATCGGAAGTCCTCGGGTTCGACACCGTCCGTTCCGCCGACCACGAGTGGGGGCCGCGCCTGCAGCTCTTCCTCCACCCGCAGGACGTCACCCGCCATGGCCCGATGATCACCGCACTGCTCGGCGAACGCCTGCCGAAGACCTTCCACGGCTATCCGACACACTTCGCCTCCACCGGCGAGGCGGGCATCGGGGTCATGCGGACAACGGACGGCCCCGTCCACCACCGGGTCCAAGTGGCGGACCCTGGCGCCTGGTTCACCGACCTCCTCGGCTTCGACCCGTGCCACGACGTCACGGTCGCCGACTGGCTGGCCGCCCCCACCCAGCGCCTCGCCGAGGTCACGGCCGGTGCCGTATTCCACGACGGACTGCGCCGACTCGCTCCGGCCCGCGCCCGACTCGCCTGGTATCCCCGCGATCTGTGGCGGTACCTCCTGGCCTGCCAGTGGCAGCGGATCTCCCAGGAGGAGGCCTTCGTCGGCCGCTGCGGGGAGGTGGGAGACGAACTCGGTTCCGCGGTCGTCGCGGCCCGCCTGGTGCGCGATCTGATGCGGCTGTGCCTGCTGATGGAGCGCCGCTACCCGCCGTACGGCAAGTGGCTCGGCAGCGCTTTTTCCCGCATCCCGCAGGCGTCCGCGCTCACCCCGGTCCTGACCGCGGCACTCACCGCCGTCGACTGGCACATCCGCGAGCAGCACCTGGCCCGCGCCTACGAGACGGTCGCGGCCGCGCACAACGACCTCGGCCTGACCGACCCGGTCGATCCCGCCACGCGGCACTACCACAGCAGGCCCTTCCGGGTGCTGCACGCCGAACGCTTCACCGCGGCGCTGATGGCCCACGTCACCGCCCCGGAGGTCCGCTGCCTGCCCGTGATCGGCGCCGTCGACCAGTTCGTCGACAGTACGGACGTCCTGAGCCGTCCGGCGCTGACGCGGGCCGCCACCCACGCAACCCTCGGCCCTCTCCCTGAGACCCCTGCCCCGAAGGATTGAGGCGCTCTGGTCCCGGCCGTAAGAGGTCCGTCAAAACCGTGGGCACCGCCGTCAGGGAGCCGTCAACGGACGACCGATCCGGCGAAAGAGGCGCTTTCCTCTAGCTGTCCCTTTCCCACGAACCTCACTCCGGGAGTTCGCGATGGCCGATCTGGCCTTCGTCATCGTCACGATCGCGGGTTTCGCGCTGGTGGCCCTCGTCGCCAAGGGGGTGACGAAGCTGTGACCGCCGAGAACATCGTCGGCCTCGTCGTGGCCGTCGCCCTGCTGGGCTATCTCGTCCTCGCGCTGATTTTTCCGGAGAGGTTCTGAGACACAGATGGGTCCCGTACTCGCCGGCGTCCTGCAACTCCTCGCCCTCATAGGCGCGCTGGCGCTCGTCCACATCCCCCTCGGCAACTACATGGCCAAGGTCTACACCTCCGACCGGCACTGGCGCGTCGAGAAGTGGATCTACAAGGGCATCGGTGCCGACCCGACCACCGAGATGCGCTGGCCCGCCTACCTGCGCGGAGTGCTCGCCTTCTCGGCCGTGAGCGTCCTGTTCCTGTATCTCCTCCAGCGGCTCCAGGGCGTCCTGCCCGGTTCGCTGGGCTTCGCGTCGATCGACCCGGACCAGGCGTTCAACACGGCGGTCTCGTTCGTCACGAACACCAACTGGCAGTCGTACTACGGCGAGCAGACCATGGGCCACGTCGTACAGACCGCCGGTCTGGCCGTGCAGAACTTCGTCTCCGCCGCTGTCGGTATCGCGGTGGCGGTGGCTCTTGTACGAGGGTTCGCGCGCTCCCGGACCGGTGAGCTCGGCAACTTCTGGTCCGACCTGGTGCGTGGTGTCGTACGCATCCTGCTGCCCGGGGCTTTCCTTGCCGCGATCGTGCTGGTCGCCTGCGGTGTGATCCAGAACTTCTCCGGGATCCATGAGGTCGGTCAATTCCTCCATGGCCACAGCATGGGCGGCTCGCAGCAGTGGAACGGCGGTGCGGTCGCCTCGCAGGAGGCCATCAAGGAGATCGGCACCAACGGCGGCGGCTACTTCAACGCCAACAGCGCCCACCCCTTTGAGAACCCCACCCCGTTCACGAACCTCTTCGAGATCTTCCTGATCCTCGCCATCCCGTTCGCGCTGACCCGCACCTTCGGCCTCATGGTCGGCTCGGTCAGGCAGGGCTACGCGATCCTCGCCACCATGGCCGCCATCTGGATCGGCTTCACCGCCCTGATGATGTGGACCGAGTTCGCCCACCACGGTCCGGCGTTCGACATCGCCGGTGGGGCGTACGAGGGCAAGGAGGTCCGCTTCGGCGTCGGCGGCTCGTCGATCTTCGCCACGGCGACCACGCTCACCTCGACCGGTGCGGTGGACTCCTTCCACTCCTCCTTCACCGGGCTGGGCGGCGGCATCACGATGCTCGGCATGATGCTGGGCGAGATCGCGCCCGGCGGTACCGGTTCCGGTCTGTACGGCATGCTGATCATGGCGATCATCGCGGTGTTCATCGCCGGGCTGATGGTCGGCCGTACGCCCGAATACCTGGGCAAGAAGATCGGCACCCGCGAGATCAAGCTGGCGGCCTGCTACATCCTCATCACCCCGGCGCTGGTCCTCGTCTTCACCGCCGCCGCGATGGCACTGCCCACGCCGGGCAACTCGATGACCAACAGCGGGGCGCACGGGTTCTCCGAGATCCTGTACGCCTACACGTCCGCCTCGAACAACAACGGCTCGGCCTTCGCCGGTCTGAACGCGGACACGCAGTGGTTCAACAGCACGCTCGGCCTGTGCATGCTGTTCGGCCGCTTCCTGCCGATGGTGTTCGTTCTCGCGCTGGCCGGTTCGCTCGCCGAGCAGAGGCCCGTGCCGGCCACCGCCGGCACCCTGCGCACCGAGAAACCGCTGTTCACCGGTCTGCTGGTGGGAGCGATCCTGATCATCACCGGTCTGACCTACTTCCCGGCCCTCGCGCTGGGTCCGCTGGCCGAGGGGCTGGCGTCATGACCACCGACGTAACGAATCAAGAGGACTCCATGTCCACAGCCACCCCGACCCGGGCGCCGCACAGCGACGTCCCCACCGGGACCAAGGCCGCCGAAGGACGTGTCGGCGCGGGTCTCTTCGACCCCGGGCAGTTGGTGACGTCGCTGCCCGACGCCTTCCGCAAGCTCGATCCGCGGGTGATGGTGAAGTCCCCGGTGATGTTCGTGGTCCTCGTCGGCTCGGTGCTGACGACACTCTTCTCCTTCAAGGACCCGGGGGACTGGTTCGGCTGGGCGATCAGCGCCTGGCTGTGGCTCACGGTCATCTTCGCGAACCTCGCGGAGGCGGTCGCCGAGGGCCGGGGCAAGGCGCAGGCGGACACCCTGCGCAGGGCCAAGACCGACACGGTGGCCCGTCGTCTCGTGGGGGAGTCCGAGGAGCAGGTGCCGGGCACCGAACTGCGCATCGGCGATCTGGTCGTCTGCGAGACCGGCGACATCATCCCCGGCGACGGTGACGTCGTCGAGGGCGTCGCGTCGGTCGACGAGTCGGCCATCACCGGTGAGTCGGCACCCGTGATCCGGGAGTCCGGCGGTGACCGCAGCGCCGTGACCGGCGGGACGAAGGTGCTGTCCGACCGCATCGTCATCAAGATCACGACGAAGTCGGGCGAGACCTTCATCGACCGCATGATCAACCTCGTCGAGGGCGCCGCGCGCCAGAAGACACCGAACGAGATCGCGCTCAACATCCTGCTCGCGTCCTTGACGATCGTCTTCCTGCTCGCGGTGGCCACCCTGCCGCCGTTCGCCGACTACGCGGGAACCCACCTGTCCATGGTCGTCCTGGTGGCGCTCCTGGTCTGTCTGATCCCGACCACCATCGGCGCCCTGCTCTCCGCGATCGGTATCGCCGGCATGGACCGGTTGGTGCAGAGGAACGTGCTGGCCATGTCCGGAAGGGCAGTTGAGGCCGCGGGTGACGTCTCCACGCTGCTGCTCGACAAGACCGGCACCATCACCCTCGGCAACCGGCAGGCGGCCGAGTTCGTGCCGGTGAGCGGGACGACGGAGGCCCAGGTAGCCGACGCTGCCCAGCTCTCCTCGCTGGCCGACGAGACACCCGAGGGCCGCTCCGTCGTCGTCCTCGCGAAGGAGAAGTACGGGCTGCGCGAGCGGCACCAGGGCGAGCTGGCCGGTGCCGAGTGGATCGCCTTCACCGCACAGACCCGGATGTCGGGGGTGGACGTCGACGGGCGCAAGATCCGCAAGGGTGCGGCCGGTTCGGTCGTCGCCTGGGTGCGGGACCAGGGTGGCGAGGTGTCCGAGGACGCGGGCGCGCTCACCGACCGCATCTCCGAGGCGGGCGGCACCCCGCTGCTCGTGGCCGTCGAGGACTCGGAGGGCGCCCGCGTGCTCGGGGTCATCCACCTCAAGGACGTCGTCAAGGAGGGCATGCGGGAGCGGTTCGACGAACTGCGCCGCATGGGCATCAAGACCGTCATGATCACGGGTGACAACCCGCTGACCGCCAAGGCGATCGCCGAGGAGGCGGGCGTCGACGACTTCCTCGCGGAGGCCACCCCCGAGGACAAGATGGCCCTCATCAGGCGGGAGCAGGCGGGCGGCAAGCTCGTCGCGATGACCGGCGACGGGACCAACGACGCGCCCGCGCTGGCCCAGGCGGACGTCGGCGTGGCGATGAACACCGGCACGTCGGCCGCCAAGGAGGCCGGCAACATGGTCGACCTCGACTCGAACCCGACCAAGCTCATCGAGATCGTCGAGATCGGCAAGCAACTCCTCATCACCCGGGGCGCGTTGACGACGTTCTCCATCGCCAACGACGTCGCGAAGTACTTCGCGATCATCCCGGCGCTGTTCGCGGCGGTCTACCCGGGCCTGGACAGGCTCAACATCATGGGCCTGACCTCGCCGGACTCCGCGATCCTGTCCGCCGTCATCTTCAACGCGATCATCATCATCGCGCTGGTGCCGCTCGCCCTGCGGGGTGTGCGGTACCGCCCGGTGAGCGCCGACAAGATGCTGCGCCGCAACCTCACCATCTACGGTCTCGGCGGACTGGTCGCCCCCTTCATCGGCATCAAGCTCATCGACCTGCTCATCTCTCTGATCCCCGGAATCGGCTGATCGCCATGAACAACTCCGTCACGAACACCCTCCGGTTGCTCGGGGCCGGCCTGCGCGCCCTCCTCGTGCTGTCCCTGGTGACCGGCGTCATCTACCCGCTGGTCGTCACGGGCGTCGCCCAGGCGCTCTTCACCGACCAGGCGAACGGCTCCGAGATCAAGGCGGACGGCAAGGTCGTCGGCTCCTCCCTGATCGGGCAGTCGTACAACCTGCCGCTGAAGAAGGGCGAGGAGAGCGCGTCTCCCGACCTGAAGTGGTTCCAGGGGCGTCCGCAGAACGGCCTCGGCACGAACAGCGTCAACACGCAGTACGCGCTGATCCTGTCCGGTGCCACCAACCGCTCCGGTGACAACGCCGAACTGATCGCGTGGGTCAAGGCCGCCAAGGCCGCCGTCATCAAGGACAACTCGACCCCGGACCACAAGGTCGAGGCGTCCGAGGTGCCCGCCGACGCGGTGACGTCCTCCGGATCCGGCCTGGACCCGGACATCTCCCCGGCCTACGCCGACCTCCAGGTCTACCGGGTCGCCGAGAAGAACCACCTGTCGGTCGCCCAGGTGCGGAAGCTGGTCGACGACCACACCGAAGGGCGCACGCTCGGCTTCATCGGTGAGTCCCGGGTGAACGTCCTCGAACTCAACATCGCGCTCAGGGACCTCATAGCGAACACCTGACGGCCTTGCGTGGCGGATTGGCCGATGGATTCAGGAAGGAGTGGCGCGTACGGCGGTCGTCGCCAGGGTGGTGTAGTTCATCGTGAAGCGTCCGCCGAGGGAGTCGATGGCGTCGCCGACCGCGTTCAGGACGTCGGCCAGTTGATCGGGAGGGAGCTGGGTCAGGCCTCCGGTGGTGGGGAGCAGGTCCAGCCATTGGTCGCGTGTGTAGGACCGCTCCCAGTCGAATCGCCACTGTTCGGGAGCGTTGAACTGCCCGGTCTCGCGGATCTGGTCGGCGGACTTCGCGTAGGCCGCCTGGTACAGGTCGAGTGGACGCCGGGCCGGTTGGCCGGTGAGCGGGGAGTCGGGCGCCGCGCGTCGGTAGGCGGCGGCGAACGGTTCGGCCACCTCGGGCGGCGGCTCGTACACGTGCCCGAAGATCGCCAGCCGTCCGCCAGGACGCAGCACATGTGCCGCTTTCATGGGTCCGGTGGCCGGATCCACCCAGTGCCACGACTGGGCGGCGATGACCGCGTCGAACGTCCGGCCGTCCGGCTGCCAGCCCTCGAAGGTCGCCACCTCGACCTGTAGGCCACGGGTTCGTGCGAAGTCGGCCATCCGCGCGTCGGGCTCGACGCCGAGCACGGTGCAGCCGGCGGCCTGGAACTGGCGGGCCGCGATGCCGGTGCCGCAGCCGACGTCGAGTACGGCGGGGCCCGGGATCGAGGCGAGGATCCGCGTCACCAGTGCGTCGGGGTAGCCGGGCCGGGCTTGGTCGTAGCGCCGCGCGTCCGCACCGAACGACTCGGCCATGCGCCGGGCCTGATGCGGCTGCGCCGGGGAGGGATCTGGCTGCTCTCGCGGTAAGGTGGGCATGTGCCCACCTTAGTGGGCGCATGCCCACTCGGCAACGGACGCCGACGGGTCGACGTACGAGAGGATCGATGAGTGCCAACCGGGGTGCACCTTCGTGACGCGCGCCAGCAACTGTTCGACGCTGCCGAACGCGTGCTCCTGCGAGACGGGCCGAACGGGCTGACCAGCCGGGCCGTCACCGATGAGGCGGGCTGCGCCAAGGGCGTCCTGCACCGGCACTTCGCCGACTTCGACGCCTTCCTCGCCGACCTCGTGCTCGACCGGGCCGCGCAGTTGGAGACGCAGGCGACCGCGCTGCGCGAGTCCGCCGGCACCGGCACGGTGGCCGACAACCTCACCAGCGCGCTGACCACCCTGTTCGGACCGATTCCGGTGGCGATCATCCCGCTGATCACCTTCCGGGACGAGCTGCGCGCACGGCTGCGGCAGGCCAGACCCGGGGGTGGCATCGCGATCCTCGCCGATGCCACGTCCGCGATCTCCGCCTATCTGGCCGACGAGCGTGAACTGGGCCGTATCGCGGCCGACGCCGACATCGACTCACTCACCCTCTCCCTGGTCGGGGGCGGGCATCTCCTGTTCGCGGACCGTGACCCCGGCCCGCCGGACACGGCAGCCGTCGGCAAGCTCGTGACCGCGGTCATCGCCGACGCCGTGCAGCGACGACCCGTCTGAGAACCGGTTCGCCACCTCAGGCCACGGTCTCCCAAGCGAACCCGTCCGGGTCGGTGAAGGGCCCGGCATCGCTGCCGATGGCGATCCGATGCGATCCGGTGCCCTCCGGCGAGACACCGGCGACCTTGGCCAGGCCGCGATGCCCGTACAGGGACAGCTTGACCGGGCTCGACGAGGAGTCGAACTCGACGTACTTGCTGCCGAAGCTCTTCGCCACCTTGAGACCACGGTCGACATAGAACCGCTTGGTCGCCGCCATGTCCGAGACGCCCAGGAGCAGAACGATCTCGTCGATCTGCCGGCTGTCCGGTCCGGAGTCCTTCTTCGAGGAACTCGCGATCTGCCAGATGGTTCCGTCCGGCGCCTGGACGACGCCGCCGTATCCCCACAGCGACTTCTTGGCGGGCTTGAGAGTGGTGGCACCGGCGTCGAGCGCGGTGGCGACGAGGCCGTCGACGATCGACGGCTGGGACACGACGAGGGAGAGCGTGAACCCGCGGAAGCCGGAGGTCGGTGCCTCCGAGGCACGCAGCCGCACCTGCTTGCCCAGGCCGAAGGCGTCCGCGTAGAAGCGCTCGGCGGCCACCGGGTCGGTCACTTCCAGGGTGATGCAGTCGATTGAGGTCATGTCCTTCACGCTAGGGAACCTCGCCGGCCATCGCTTCTCGAATCCTGACCGGTGTGGCCGGCCGGCGTGCGGCCGCCGCCGTCACCTCACCGGAGCCTGGGCGTACGGCACCAGGCGGACAGGGCCGGACAGGCCGTATGCCTGCCGGGCGGCCGTGCCGAAGACGGAGGGCCGGCTGACGCGGAGGCGGTTGATGAGGGGCGTCGCCACCTCCACCTCGATCACGTTGCTGCCGGGGCGCAGGTGTCCGCCGAGGTCGACGACCGGGTGGAGCCGGTCGCAGGGGGCCAGCCGTGAGCCGTTGACCGTGACCCGGAAGGTGTCGCTGACGGCGCCGAGTTCGAGGTGGGCGCCGTGCGCCGAGGTCCAGTCGGCGGGCAGCGAGACGGTGGTGCGGTAGCGGCCGATGCCCGCGGAGTCGGCGAGCTCGGGGATCTGCGACCAGGGCAGCAGGGCGTCCAGGGTGAGACTGCGGCGGACGATGTCGGTGTCGGTCGCCCGGGCGCCGGGCTGCCAGTCCTGCACGTCGAGCCGCCAGCGCTCCAGTGTCATCGGGCCCGGTACCGCGGGCAGCGTGGTGGTGACCGTACGGCCGCGGGAGAGCCGGGAGGTGTACGTGCCGCCGCTCGTGGCGCGCACGACCAGGCCGCGATCCGTGAACAGCGCGCGGTCGGCGGTGCTGTCCACGGCGTGCTGCCGGTCGCCGTTGCGGTCCCCGAACAGGCCGGGCCCGCCCAGGGCGATGACCGTGGCCTGACCGGGTTCCAGGGTGACGCGCACGGTCAGGGTGTCGCCGTCCTCGGTGTAGCGGCCGATGCGGGTCGCTTCTCCCGTCCACGGGTCGAGCAGGTAGGGGATGGTCGTGCCGCGCCGGGTGCGGCGCAGGGTGACCTCGTGGTCGATGGTCGCGACCGGCGGCTTGACCGTCTCGGCGTGCTTGCCGTTGCACAGGTAGTACAGGTCGGTGTCGCCGACGACGCGGTGGGCGTTGAGGAGAGTGGAGGAGGCGGCGTAGCGAACGTCTGGGGCGATGCCGAGGGCGGCGAGGGCGTCGCCGACGGCGCTCTTGTCGGTGACGGTCTTGACATGGGGCAGGGCGAGGAGGCTCGCGAGGACCCCGCGCAGTTGTTCCGTCTCGTTCTCACCGGGAACGCCGGGGGTGAGTGCCTGGTCGAAGGAGCCGAGCAGGACCATGGGCAGTCCGGCACGGGCCAGGCCCAGCAGCTTCCGGGCGTCGGCGAGGGCGAGGGTCGCGGTGGAACCGTAGAAGAAGTCGCCCTCGACGAACAGCGCCTTGTACGCGGGGCCTTCGGGCGCCAGGCGGCCGTCCGAGACGCGGGCGGCGGGCAGGTCGAGCAAGGGACCGCTGAGGAACTGGTGGGTCCAGCCGAGCGGGACGCCCGTCGCGGTGAACCAGGAGGCCCCGATGCCGGTGGCGGTGTAGCCGGTCTGGCGGAAGACGGCGACGTCCGCCCGTGCCGTGCCCGCCTGGAGCACCTGGTGCACGCGCCCGAGGTATCCGGCGATGTCCTCGGCGTGCCGCCAGGTGGGCTGTCTGGGACCCCACGACTCGCCGTAGCCGGGCGCGCCGTTGTAGGGGCTGAAGGCGGCGAAGCCGGGCCAGCTCACGCCGGGCGCGGACGCGTACGAGAAGCCGTGCACCACCGTCTGGTTGACGCCGGCGGCGTACGCACCGCCCATGGTGCGCAGGAACCGGTCCCACGTCGTGCTGTATGCCGAACCGTTGTAGGCGCCCGACTCGCAGGACAGCACGGTGTGCCCGGCCATGTCCCGGCCGCCCGCCAGACAGCGGTAGTCGTCCAGGTTCTTGAAGCCGAGCGACTCTCCCTCCGCGATGTCGAGGAGCGCGGCGGAGGCGATGGCGTCGGTCTGCAGACCGTAGGGCTGGGCGCGCAGCTCCATGCCGAGGGAGTGGGCCCAGTCCCTCAGAGCGGTGACGTGGTGCGTGTTGAACAGATGGGAGACCGTCTCCCAGAAGTCGTGCCGGATCTGCCGGGTGATCTGCGCCTCGAAGGCGAAGACCTGGTTGCTCTTGTCCAGGACGAGCGCCGGCAGGTACGGCAGCAGCGAGCGGCCCCAGCGCTTCTCGAAGGCGTCGGGTAGCGCCGACGTCCACACGAGGGAGTCGGTCTCCAGTTCGATGGAGTCCTCGAAGAAGGCGCCGCCCACGGCCCTGAGGAGTCGGCGCATCGTGCCGGTCAGAACGGAGTCGTCCCAGAAGCCGGTGACGGCGGCGGTGCCGGCCGGGCTGAAGTGGTCGACGACATAGGCGGCCGGGGCGGAGTGCGGCCCCGACTCGGGCTGCTGGGCGGTGCCGCGCTGCCAGTAGGAGATCAGCACCCAGTCGCCGCCGGCGGGAGCGGTCCAGCTCAGTGCGCCGTCCTCGACGGTGGCGGTGAGGTCCTGGACGCTCGCGAGATCGAGACCGGTCTCCTTGCGGGTGGCGTTGGCAGGCTCGACGCGGGCCGCCTGGACGGCGAGCAGGGTGCGCCGGGTGACCGCGTCGGCGGCCACGCGCACGGGCTCGGGCACCGGGCCCTGGTAGGTGGTGCCGCCGGGCACGGAGACGCGCCCGTAGGCGAGTTCCTGGGCGGCCGACTCGTCGTCGGGGGTGACACCGGGTACGGCGACCGGCCAGCTGGGACCGAGGGTGAGGTCGACGGTCAGGCCGCGGCGGGCGGCCTGGCGCAGGGCGGCCTCGACGCCGTCACGCCAGGGAGCGCTGCCCCAGCCGTGGTGCGCGGTGTCGAGGACGGACTTGTCCTTGATGCTGTGGTGGACGGCGGAGACCTCGGCGCCGCCGAAGCCGGCGTCGGCGATCTGGTCGATCTCGCCGGCGATCTCCACCGGGTCGACGAGTCCGTCCGGCCACCACCAGCGGAACTTGGGGCGTACCGAGCGCGGGGGAGCGGCGAACCAGTCGCCCGACAGGGGGTGACGGCCGGTCAGAGGAGCGGCACCGGCGTTCGCGGCGCCCGTCGCGGTGAGCGCCGTCGCGGCGCCTGTGGCGAGGGAGGCGGCCAGGACCGTGCGCCGGGATATCCCGCCACGCTGCGGGATGGGCTTCTGCATGGGTACGCCCCCAGGGAATGAAACGTTTCAATCGACCGTAAACGCGGGAACGTTAAGCCTGGATTCCCCGGCGGGTCAAGATCGGCGTACGAAATCCCTTGCCTGCGTTGCGCGGTGGGCGGTCGGTGCGCAGTCCTGCCGAGCGGTTCGCAGGTCTGCTCAGTCCGACTGCTGGCGTCGGTCGAGCACCTCGAAGTGGGCCGACCGCTCGTCGAAGTCGGAGAGCACGGCCTGGGCGGCTTCCGGCACGTGTGCCTGCTCGTAGTCCTCGCCCATGAACGCCCGCACCGAGGCGAGGCCGTCGAACCACATCAGGGTCAGGAACTCGACGTCGTTCTCGCGCTCGCGCCGCATCAGATCGATCGACTGGAAGCCCGGGATGCGCCGGGCCTCGATCCCGGGGATGACCTGCCCCCGGACGATGCGCTCGTACGCGTCGGCGTTCGCCCTTGTGGTCCAGCCGCGCCACACACGACAGATCATGGGCACAGTCTAGGCGCGGTGCCCCACGGGACTGTCGGGGACAACAGGCCGGGCAGGCACCGGAGATGACTCAGTGCCGGATCGGACCGCCGGCCGGGACAGGTGCGAGGTGGCCGCTTGCCGGAAGGGGCCACCCGTGAGTCCACTCCCGGCAGGCGATCCACCGTCGCGGCCTGTCCCGTCTGCGTCAAACGCCCTTTCGCGTCACGCGACGGCCGTCCCCTCGAGCTCGACCAGCTGGCCGGGGATCGCCAGGCGCGTCACCCCGAGCATCGTGGTGGTCGGCGCCACCCCGGCGGCACCCAGCCGAGCCGCCAGTACGCCGTAGTGCGGGAAGAGCAGATCGACGTCGGTCGTGTAGACGTTGAGCCGGACGAGGTTCACGAGGGACATGCCGGCCTCGCCGAGCACCGCCTCCAGATTGTCGATGCTGAGCGCCAACTGGGCCGCCATGTCACCGTCGTGCTGGGGCTTGCCGTCGCCGCTCATCGCGGTCTGCCCCGAGATGTACAAGGTCCGCGTGTGCCCGGAGACCACCTCGCCCTGGTTGAACCCCATCTCCGCCGACCACGTCACCGGGTTGACCGCCGTACGTTCCACTGCCACTTCAGCTCCATTCGATGCGTCGCGCGTGCGTCCGTCCGTCGGCTCGGTAGCCGTCGGTTCTGGCGTCACGTCGACGAGCCTCGCAACAAATCACGACACCAACAGTCATGTATTCGACTAGCGTTCTCGTATGCGTGCCGACCGGCTGGTCTCACTGGTTCTCCTGCTGCGCCAGCGCGGTCGGCTGACGGCGGACACCCTGGCTCGCGAGCTGGAGGTGTCCACCCGCACGGTGCTGCGCGACATCGAGGCGCTGTCCGCGGCCGGAGTCCCGGTCTACGCCGAGCGCGGCCGGCACGGCGGTTTCGCGCTGCTGCCCGGTTTCCGGACCGAGCTCACCGGACTGAACCATGACGAGGCGCTTGCCCTGCTGACCGCCGGATCAGGGCGTGGTGAGCAGGTCTTCGGCCTCGGCTCGGCGCTCTCTTCGGCCATGCGGAAGGTGGTCGACGCGCTGCCCGAAAGCCACCGGACCACCGCGAGCGACGCGGCGCAGCGATTCCTTGTCGAACCGGAGACCGATCTGCTGTCACGTCGGCTGGTCACCGACGAGGTGCCCGGCACCACGATGATCGAGGTCCGGCGCGCGGTGCTGGCCGGGCACAAGCTCCGTATCCACTACGCGGCCTCGGGCCAGACCGCACAGTGGTGCACGGTGGACCCGATCGGCCTGGTCACCGTACGCGAGCGGAGCTACTTGCTCGCCACGAGAAACGGTGCGGACCGCACCTATCGGCTGTCGCGGGTGCTGGCGGCCGAGGAACTCCCCGAAACAGCGCAACGGCCATCTCGGGTCGATCTGGACCGGATCTGGCGGGAACGCTCCGCGCGGTTTCTCTCCGGCGGCGATCACCTCACCGTGCGGGTACGGGTGGCTCCGGCGCGGCGGGAGAACCTGCTGGACAGCGCGCTGGCCGTCCGGGCCGAAGAACCCGACGCGGACGGCTGGCTGCGGCTGGAAGTGACCTTCCAGGACGCGGAGCACGCCGAATGGGCGCTGTGGCAGCTCAGCACGGACGCGGAAGCCCTGGCCCCGCAGTCGTTGCGCACGTCCCTGCGCAACCGCGCCGCCGCGGTCACCGCTCGCTACACGAGCTCATCGTGAGAGGGCCGTGTGTGGGGGGGGCCGGCTCAGTAACGCTGGGCCTTGGCGATCTCGGCCGTCAGCTTCGGCTCGGAGGGCTTGCGGCTGATGGCCAGCGGCTGCGCCCTGTCGCCGGGCTCGAGGTCCTGCGCGCCTACGAAACGCGTCTCGACCACCTTGCCGTCCGGGTCCCGGAAGTCGACCTGGACGGCGTACGACGCGGTCTCGTCCGTTCGGTTGGTGATGTTCACGACGAGGGCGAGCAGGCCGCCCGTCTCCGCGCGCGGCAGGCCGGTCATCGAGACGTCGGCCGTCGCGTTGCCCCGGCCCTCGACGTCCGCGAGCTCCTTCTGCGCCGCCTCGTTGGCGCGTACGGTCTCGGCGGACACCGATGCCTCGAACGCGGACGCCCGAGCGGAGGCGGAGGAGGCCGCGGCCGAGGCGGCCTCCTTGGCGGACGCCTTCACGGACTCCCCGATCGAGGCGAGCGCGGACGGCGATGTGCCGGAGAACGACGCCGTGTCGGCCGCCGTAGGAGTCGGGGTGAACGAGGAGGAGTCGTCGCCGTCGCTGTCGGTACTGCACGAGACGAGCGCCGCCGCACTCACGGCTGCCAGCACGAGCCCGACGACCGGGGCCGCGATTCGGCGTCGCGGTGAGGGGTCCTTTGCCTGTGACACGTCGGCACTCATGCGGTCAAGCCCCTTCCAGCGGTACATGTGACAGTTCGCGGCTTTCGCCGGATTCCATCCTGTGCCCCGCGAGATCGCCGGGCCACTTCACGGGGGCCAACACTGGGCGGGGGTGATCAGTCGCGCGTGCTGGTGTACTGCACGCGTGAGTCCCACTGCTCCTTCGCCATGGCCATGCACCACTGGCACAGCGGCTCGCCGCCGCTGCCGTACCGGTGGGTTCTGCGGTGGCAGCCGGCGCACAGGCCGACGCGGTCGCCGGAGCAGGCAAGCGCGGACGGGTCCGGCTCGGAGATCGGTGGCGGGGGTGTGGTGGTCATGGGGCAGGGGCTCGTTCCGGGCGATCGGGGTGAGTCGCCATGAATGCAGCATAACGCCCATACGGTACAGGTGTTCGATCGGCGCGCCGCTGACCTGGCATGATGCCCCCATGGAAGCTGGGTTCCCGTGGGGTCCACGCCGACCGTCGATCTCCGTCTGTGGCGTTCCGACGCCATCGTTCTGTTCGACTGGCTGATGAGCACCCGGCTCAGAAGCAGGCTCTCGCGGACCTGCTGACGCGCTTGGAAGAAGTGGACGTCATCGAGTTCGAGGCGCACCACTTGATGGCAGACCTGGCCGGCCGGGCGACTGTCGCAGGGTCGCCGAGCCGGATCGGGGCTCTCAGGTCAGGACCAGCCAGCGGCGGCCGTCGATCAGCTCCCGGGCCGCGTCGAGGTGGCCGGCGTGGCACGCGGTCTCGGTGATGACGTGCAGCAGCACGTCGCGCAGGGTGTGCAGGTGTGGTTCGCCGAACAGATCGTGGGGCCACCAGGCCGGCGGGGCGTCGGCGGGGGTGGCGGTGATGACGGCATCGGCGAGTGCCGCCTCTTCCCGGTATCGGTCGAGCACGTCGACGGCCGGGACTTCCGGGGGCACCTGCCAGGCCTCGTCGTCGCTCGTCAGGCCGCGGATGACCTGCTGGTCCCCGGCGACGACCGCGCGGAACCAGAACCGCTCGACGTCCAGCGTGAGGTGCTGAACCAGGCCCAGGCAGTGCCATCCGGACGGCAGCACGGGCCGTCGTAGATCCTGCGCGTCTAGCCCGTCGAGGATGTCCACCACGTGGCGCCGTTGCCCGTGCAGGACTCGGAGCAGCGCCTTGACCTCATGGTCCGGAGTGTTGTCGCTCAGATTCTCGGTCACCGCCACAGGATCCCCGAATCTCCCCGGCCGGGCAGGGAATTGCCCGACAACCGGAGCAGGACTCCACCAACTCGGCGCACTGTCCCGGCAGTTGGCGCTCCTCGCGAACGTGGAGAGACTGTCGAACGCAGGGTTCGCCTGCCCGTGCCCAGTCCTCGCTTCCTTCTACGTCTGCTCGGTCGGCTGCTGGGCGGCCCCGCCCGCGCCGACGCTGACCAGCCCTGTCTCGTAGGCGACGATGACGGCCTGGACACGGTCACGCAGTCCGAGCTTGGCGAGGATGCGGGCGACGTGTGTCTTGACGGTCGCCTCGGCCAGATGAAGGCGGGTGGCGAGTTCGGCGTTGCTCAGCCCCCGGGCCAGCAGGCCGAGGACTTCCAGCTCGCGTGGGGTGAGCGAGGCGAGGTCGCGGTGGAGGGCGGCGATATCGCTGCCCCGGTGTGCGAACCGCTGCACGAGACGGCGGGTGATGGTGGGTGCGAGGAGGGCGTCGCCGGTACGGACCGTGCGGACCGCCGCGGTCAACTGCTCGGGCGTGACGTCCTTGAGGAGGAAGCCGCTGGCTCCGGCGGACAGGGCGGCGTAGACGTACCGGTCGAGGTCGAACGTGGTGAGGATGACGACGCGGGGCGTGTCGGCGGCCCCGGTGAGGATGCGGCGGGTGGCCTCCAGGCCGTCCATCTCGGGCATCCGGATGTCCATCAGGACCACGTCGGGCCGGGTACGGCGGACCGCCTCCACGGCTTCGCTCCCGTTGGTCGCCTCGGCGACGACGTCGATGCCGTCGGCGCGGAGGATCAGCCGGAACCCGGTGCGAACCAGGGTCTGGTCGTCGGCGAGGAGCACGCGCAGCGGCTCGGTCACGGTCCCTCCAGGGGGATCAGGGCTTCCACACGGTAGCCGCCGGTCAGTCGTCGGCCGGTGGTGAGGGTTCCGTCGTGCACGGCGAGGCGCTCGCGCAGACCGATCAGCCCCCGGCCGCTTCCGACGGCTCCGCGCGAGTGGCCACCGGTGTCGGTGACTTCGACCCGGAGCCGGTCCGGGCCGTAGTCGACGGTCACGGCGGCCCTGGCGCCGGACGCGTGCTTCACGGTGTTGGTGAGGGCTTCCTGGACCACGCGATAGGCGGCGAGTTCGAGGCCGGGCGGGAGGGGGCGGGGCGGCCCGGTAACGGTCAGGTCGACGGGCAGTCCGGTGTCCCGCACCCGCCCCACCAGCGACTCCAGCTGGTCCAGGCCGGGTTGCGGGGTCAGCTCCTCTGCCGTGCCGACCAGGTCCGCACCGCTGGACGTCTCCTCATCCTCGTCGGCCATGGTGAGCAGTCCCATGACGTGGCGCAGTTCGGTCATGGCCGCTCGCCCACCCGCCTCGACGGCGAGCAGTGCCTCGCCGGCCTCCTCGGGGGAGGTGCTCATGATCTTGCGGGCGGCACCCGCCTGGATGATCATCACGCTGACGTTGTGCGTGACGACGTCGTGCAGTTCGCGGGCGATCCTGGCCCGCTCGTGCTCGACGGCCCGGCGTAGTTCCTCGGTCCGTTCCCGTTCCAGGGTGGAGATCCGGGTACGGCCCTCGTCGGTCCGGAGTTTCCAGGTGCGCAGGCCGATGGCGGCCACGGCCATCGGGACCAGGATCAGCAGGACGATGTAGTCGTTGGGGACGATCGGTGTCACCGAGTCCCCAGAGGTGCCGACCAGGACGACCGACACCGGCAGCGCCGCCAGGGTCGCCACCCGGTACGGGCTGTGCACGGCGGCGCTGTAGACGGCGATGATGAACGCGTAGAAGGTCAGCCGCAGCACGCTCTGCGGTGTCGCCAGGGTCGCCGCCGTCACGACGCACAGCACGGCGAGCGGATAGCGGCGGCGCAGCGCCAGGGCGCCCGAGGCGACGACCGCGAGGGTCACCATGAAGGCCAGCCCGCCGGGGCCGGACGGGCGCACCACGGTGTACGCCACGCCGGGTGCGATCTCCCGCACCACGACGACGCCGACGTTGTCGAGGCCGTAGTAGACGGTGGAGACGCCGATCACCAGAGCCACCAGCGCGTCGAACCGCCAGGCGCGCGGGGTGGGCCGCAGCGGTGGGCCGCTCGGAACCCTGGCGTCGCGGACCGCCCTACCGGCGGCTCCCCGCATCCGCTCCAGCGTCGTACGTACGTCCGTCACCGGATCATTCTCGCCGCCGTGCGGACTCGCGGAGTCCGCCCCCGTGGTCATTTCCGCCGCACCGGATACATCACCCGCCTACATCGCAGGGATGACGTCCGCGAGGCTCATCCCAGCTCGGTACCGCAAGGGGTTCGAGCGGGCGACGCGTGCCGGCCGGGCCCGCTCCTAGCGTTCACGCAGCCAACTGCCCTTACCCGAGGAGCCCTTCATGACCATGCCGGTGATCGAACTGCGTGAGGTGAGCCGCCGCTACGACGACGGCCCGCCCGCTCTGCACGAGGCGTCGCTGACCGTGCGACCCGGGGAGGCCGTCGCGATCCTGGGCCCGTCCGGCAGCGGCAAGTCCACGCTGCTCAATCTGATCGCGGGCCTGGACCGCCCCGACGTGGGGACCGTCACCGTGGACGGGGTGCGGGTGGACCGGCTCGGTGAGGCCGGTGCGGCGCTCTACCGGCGCTCGAGGATCGGCATGGTCTTCCAGTTCTTCAACCTGCTCGACGATCTCACCGTCACCGACAACGTCGAGCTGCCCGCGCGCCTCACCGGCATCGCACGGGTCGAAGCGGGCCGCCGGGCGGCAGAGCTCCTGGAACTGCTGGGCATCGACCGGCACGCCCGCGCCTACCCGGGACGGCTGTCCGGCGGCGAACGGCAACGCGTCGCGGTCGCCCGTGCGTTGATGAACCGGCCCGCGCTGCTCCTGGCCGACGAACCGACCGGAGCCCTGGACACGGCCGCAGGACAGGACGTCAGCGAGCTGCTCACCGACCTCAACGCCGAGGGTCAGACCCTCGTCGTGGTCACCCACGACCTCGCTCTGGCCCGGTCCTGCACGAACCGCACGGTCCACATCGCCGACGGCCGGATCACACAGGACACCGGGTCGCAGGCCGTCACCCCGCAGGCCGTCACCCCGCAGGCCGTCCGATGAGCGCGCTCGGCAAGGTGGTGCGCTCGGGTGTCGCACGACGCCGGGTGCAGACGCTGGTGATCGGGCTCGCCACGATGATGGCGGTGGCCGCCTCCGTCCTCGGGGGAACGCTGCTCGTGGTCTCGGGCGCGCCCTTCGACGACGCGTTCGCGCGCCGGCACGGGGCGCATCTGTCCCTGCAGTTCGACGCGGACACGGTCGGCGCCGGACAGCTCTCGGCGTCCAAGGACGCGGAAGGGGTGAGCGATGCCGCCGGCCCGTTCCCCACGGCGACACTCACCCCGCGGTCGGACGGCATGGGCGGCCCCGGCTGGCCGATGACCGTGGTCGGCCGGGACGGTCCCGGCCGGGACGTGGACGAGCTGACACTGCTCGATGGACGCTGGCCCACGCGCTCCGGCGAGATCGTGGTGTCCGCCGACTCCGCGCTCCTCACGACCCGGGGCATGAAGGTCACCTTCCCCGATCTGCCCGGCGATCCGACGCTGACGGTGGTCGGTGCGGCCCGCTCGGTCACGCAGACCGCCGACGCCTGGGTGCTGCCGTCCCAGATGCCGGCGCTCACCGCGCCGCCCGGCAGCGGCGGCCACCAGATGCTCTACCGCTTCACCGATGCCGGCACCGCCGCGCAGATCACCGCGGGCGGCAAGGCCGTGACCCGGTCCCTGCCGCGGGGAGCCGTCACCGGCGAACAGTCCTGGCTCACCGTCAAGAAGACCGTCGAGCGCGACACCGCCCTCTACGTTCCCTTCCTCATGGCCTTCGGCGCCCTGGGCCTGGTCATGTCGGTGCTCATCGTCGGCAACGTCGTCGCATCGGCCGTCGGCACGGGAACGCGCCGTATCGGGATCCTCAAAGCCGTCGGCTTCACTCCGGCGCAGGTCGTTCGGGCCTACGTCGGCCAGGCGCTGATCCCGGCCGCCGTGGGCGCCAGCCTCGGAGTCCTCGCCGGGCATCTGCTCGCCGTCCCCGTACTGGCCGAGGCGCAGGACGTCTACAGCACCTCGTCCCTGGCCGTCGCCCCCTGGGTCGACCTGACGGTGATCGCGGGGGTGCTCGGTCTGGTGGCGGCGACCGCCTGGGCGAGTGCCCTGCGGGCCGGCCGTCTGCGTACCGTCGACGCGCTCGCCGTCGGGCGTAGCGCTTCGGCGGGGCGCGGCCGGTGGGCGGCCCGCCTCGCCGGACGGCTGCCGCTGCCGCGACCCGTCGCCCTGGGCCTGGCCCGTCCCTTCGCACAGCCCGCCCGCGCGCTGGCCATGGGCACCGCCATCCTCTTCGGCGCCATCGCCGTCACGTTCACCGTGGGGATGGGCGCCTCGCTAGGCCAGGTGATGACAGCAAGGGCCCACAACGCGGCCGATGTCGTCGTCCCCGCGCCCCTGCCGGACTTCGCGCCCCGGAGCCCCGACGCCGAGCATCGGCCCGAAGTCGATCCCGCCGCGGTCGCCGCGGCCATCGAGGCGGAACCCGGGACCGGGAGGTACTACAGGGCTACGAGGGTACGGGCGACCGTGTCCGGCCTGACCGGGACCATCGAGGTGAACTCCTTTGCCGGCGACGCCTCCTGGGGCGGCTACACGATGGTCTCGGGCCGCTGGATCGAGCGCCCCGGCGAGGCCGTGGTCCCCACCCCGTTCCTGGCCGCCACCAGCACCCGTATCGGTGACACCGTCACCCTCAACGGCCTGGCCCGGCCGGTCACGGTCCGGATCGTCGGCGAGGTCTTCGACACCCGCAACGACGGCATGCAGGTCTTCACCGACGCCTCGACGCTCAAGGACGCGCATCCCGACCTGACGGAGACGAGCCACCACATCGAGGTCACCTCAGGCACCGACGTCACCGCCTACGCCGACGCGCTGAACAAGGACCTGACACCACTCGGTGCCACAGCGAAGGCCGGCAGGCTCGGCTCCGGCAGCGACATGGTCGGCACGCTCAACGCGCTGTCCGCGATCCTCACCCTGATGCTCGTCGCCGTCGCCGCGCTCGGCGTACTGAACGGCGTGCTGCTCGACACCCGCGAGCGCGTCCGCGAGATCGGCGTCCACAAAGCGCTCGGCATGACCCCGCGCCAGACCGTCGCCATGGTCCTCACCTCCGTCGTCGTGACCGGACTGGTCGCGGGCGCGCTGGGCGTACCCCTCGGTGTGGCCCTGCACGGCTGGGTCATCCCCGCGATGGGCGACAGCGTGGGGCTGCGCCTCCCCGCGTCCGTCACCGCCGTCTACTACGCGGCCGAACTTCTCCCGCTCACCCTCGGCGGCCTGTTCATCGCCACTCTGGGCGCCCTGCTGCCCGCCGGCTGGGCCGCCCGGGCCAGAACCGCCACCGCACTGCGCACCGAATAGGACGCACGAGACGTGCGCATGGTCTGCGCGGTCAGAACCAGTGCAGACAGTGCGGGGAGCGCTCGGTGCGGAAGAGGGTGTCGGCGAGGGTGGCCGCGCCCGGGTGGTGGGCCTGGATGTGTCCGGCGCGCACGAGCGTGCTCGGGGCGGTGCCGCCGAGGTAGATCGAGCCCAGGTCCCTGATGTCCAGGGACAGGTCGGGCTTCCGGTCCGTGGGGAGGCAGTCGGCCTTGCCGTCCCGGACGGTCAGCAGGTAGCGGCCGTGCTCGCCGAGGAACGGGTCGGCGACGTCGAGGACGAGTTCGCCGTCCGTGAACCAGCCGCGCGCGGTCAGAGCGGCCGGGACGTCCAGGATCCGTACCCACAGCCAGTCCATCTGGCCGCTCACCTGGCCGGCGCGGAAGTCCGTGAGCTGCCAGCGCAGCGGGTGCTCGGGCGGGACGTGCTTGAACACGACCTGAGAGACCAGGTCGTGTTCGAGGACGAACCGGGCCAGGGCCGTGAAGACGGCGTCGTCGGTGGTGATGGTCTCGTCGACCGTCAGGGTGCCGGACTCGATCGAGTAGCTGGCGTACCCGTCCGGGACGCCGTCGGCGTCCCGGTGAACCGCGAGGTAGCGTGGCGCCGGCGAGATCGGCGGCTGGCCCGCGCGCTGGGCCCACCAGCGGTGCGGCCGGGACAGTGCGCCGGGCTGGGCGCGGCGGTACCGGTCGTAGACCTCTTCCAGGATCTCGCCGCACTCGGCGCGCCGCAGCACCTCGACCGAGCCGGCCGCACGAGCCTCGGCCGCTCCGCGTGCCCGGGGGAGCGCGAGGGCGGCCCGGTGGCGCTCCACCGTCAGCTGCCCCGTGTACGTCGCCGGTCCGTAGCCGAACCTGCCGTAGATGGTGGCCTCGGAGCACAGCAGCACGGAGAGGAACTCCGCGCCGTCCCGCAGCCCGTCGAGGTGACGCCGCATCATCGCGTTGAGCACGCCCTGGCGCCGGTGCGAGGGCAGGACGCCGACGGCGGTCACTCCGGGGACCGGGACGAGGGTGTCGCCGGGCAGGGTGAGCTCGAAGGAGTGCGTGGCGGCGGTGCCGACGGGCCGCCCGTCCGCCGTCCGGGCGAGCAGGCAGCGGTCTGTCTCGAGCGCCGACCACCAGAGCCCGCCGCCCTCGACCGGGGTCTCCGGGAAGCTCCCGAACGCGGCATAGAGGGTGTCGACGAAGACGTCGAAGTCCTCATCGGTCGTGGTACGAATCTCCATCGGCGCCGCTGCCTCCTCGCAATACCGGCACCACGAGTCGTGGTGCCGGGGATCAGTGCAGCGTTGACCTGTGTCCAGAGCAAGCGAATTACGAACCGGGCCCGCGGCGGCCGCCCTTCGAGCCCTCATCGGATCGCTGCATCATGTACGCATGATCACCATTCACCTGAAGTACGAGATCGACGCGGACAAGCTGGAGGACTTCGAGGAGTACGGCCGTCGCTGGGTCCGGCTCGTCGACCGTTTCGGCGGGACGCACCACGGCTACTTCCTGCCGAGCGAGGGCGACAGCGACATCGCCTACGCCCTCTTCTCGTTTCCCAGCCTCGCCGCCTACGAGCAGTACCGCACGGACAGCGTGTCCGATCCGGAGTGCCAGGAGGCGTTCGAACTGGCTCGTCGCACGCGTTGCATCAAGCGGTACGAACGCCGTTTTCTCCGGCCGCTGGACGGCGTTTCCTAGGCCGGGGGGCGGGGCATGACCGCCCCTCGGCGACAACCGGCGGTGCCGTCAGCCGTTCAGCGGGGCGACGGTCACCTTGTCGATGTCCGGTGCGTAGGCGGTGGAGTTGGCGAAGGAGATGGTGTTGACGCCGGCCTTGAGGGTGACCGGGACCGGCAGGTCCCAGAAGTTGGACCAGCTGTAGGAGTTGCGGAACATGACCGTCCGGGAGGTGTCGTTGACGGTGATGTCCGCGGCCCGGGAGACGACGTTGGTGTTGTAGTTCCCGGACCCGGCGGTCTCGTTGTTGGCGTAGCGCACGTTCATCACATAGCGCCCGGCTGAGGGCGCGTTCACCCTGAAGGTGAGGGTGTTGGCGGCTCCCAGGCCGATGTGGCCCACGTATTTGTCGCCGGAGGCCCAGGAGTTGCCGGAGACCGACGCGGTGCCGGCGGGGGTGGCGTCCTCGGCCTCGTAGGTTTCGGCCCCCGAGGTGCTGACCTCACCGGTGACGCGCAGGTCGCGCAGGGTGAGACTGCCCTTGCCCGGGGCGGCGGCGGTGATGCGGTTGTTGCCCGCCGACAGGTACAGCCGCAGGGCCTTGTCGGTCACGCGGCCTCGGGTGGAGGGCAGGACGGCGGCGTCGGCGCCGTCCATGCTCAGGGTGGCGTCGCCGGTGGCGGCGTAGTGGGCGTGCACGGTGTAGTAGCCGTCGGCCGGGGCGTAGACGTCGAGGGCGGCCTTGTCGCGGCGGTCCAGCACCAGGGCGCCGGCGCCGCTGATGCCGGAGGCGCTGTAGTCGTATGACGGGGAGCCGCTGATGTCGGCGTAGGCCGCGGGGTAGACGGCGTCCGGGGTCCTGGACGCGGTGAGGTCGATCTTGTCGAGGGTGACCTCGTTCGTGCCCTTGGACAGGGTCAGGGTGTGCGTGCCGGCCGTCAGGGACACGGGCGTGCTCGCCGTGGCGCGGTAGGTCCAGTTCAGGGTGGACCCGTAGGTGAGCGTCCGGGGTGAGCCGCCGTCGACCGTGAGGGTGTGGGTGGCGGGCCCGCCGGACTGGTTGCCGTAGAAGACGTCCAGGTCGTACGTGCCGGTCTTCGGGACGTCGACGGTGAAGGCGACCTTGCTGTCGGACTGGTTCAGGCTGCCGACGTCCTTGGTGCCCGAGGTGGCGAAGCCGTAGGGGTTGGTCACCGAGCCCTGGGAGTAGACCGTGCCGCCGGTGATCGTGGCGTTCTCCGCCTCGTACGACGTGGACCAGGGCAGGCTCGCCGCGGTGGGCGAGCCGCTGCCGGCCGGGTTGACGGTGACGCGGTAGGCCGACATGGCGTCCAGGCCGGTCAGCGGCACGTTGATGCTGCCGTTCTTGGCGACCTGGGTGGTGGCGCGGGACACCACGCCGGGCGCGGCGGCGCCCTCGTAACCGCTCCAGCCGATGCGCTCGACGGTCACGTTGACCTTCTTGCCGAAGCGCGCGGGGACGTTGCGGATCACGGTGTTGACGTCGCCGGAGGTGCCGCCGAGCAGTACCTGGGCCTGCTTGCGGGCGGTGTCCAGTGAGGCGATGCCCTGGACGGTGTCGATGGTGTTGGGCTGCGGCGGGTCCAGCTGGACGGTCTTGCCGGTCAGGCCCGCGTACCAACGCAGCAGCCACCAGGTGCCGTTGGGGATGTTGGTCTGGGCGGCGTTGTCGTTGAGGTTTCCGGCGATGTTCCAGTACGCCTGGTCGGCGTAGACCTTGTTGCGCTCGAACATCGACATCCACTGGACCATCTGTCCGGGCACGGACTGGTCACGCCGGTTGCCGTACTCGTTGATGCTGACCGGCCGCTCGCTGATCCCGGCCTTCTTCTCGATGGCCCGGTAGTCGGCGAGGTGGGACTCGAAGTCTTTGAGGGAGTCCGGGCCCAGTTCGTGCCAGGTCGTGATGTCCGGGAGCACCCCGTTGGCCTTGGCCCAGGGGTAGAAGTCGCCCATGAGCTTGGCGTCGTAGTGGGTCTCGTTGGGGCCGGCTATCCGGGCGTCGGGGATGATCGAGCGGATCTTTTTGTAGACGGTGGTCCAGTCGCTCTGGAACTTGCTCAGGGCGCTTGCGTACTTGGCGTTGTCGGAACTGCCCAGATCCGGATACCAGTTGCCGTTGGGCTCGTTGAAGGGCACCCACACGAAATCGTCCGTGTCGGGGCGTGCGGCGACCTTGCGGACCATGGTGTCGACCTTGGTCAGGTAGTCGCTCAGACCGAGGTTCTCGTACGGCCACTGTGCGTAGACGTCCTGCATGTAGATGTGGACCTCGCCGCCGCCGTTGCGGTCGTAGCCCATCTTGATCGCGAGAGCGTCGCCGTTGGGGTGCTGGGCACCGTCGGGTGCCTTCTGGATGACGGTGGTCATGTGCAGCGGTGCGACCAGCTCGTCACCGGGGACGCCGTCGTCACTGAGCCCGTACAGCGTTCCGTTGGCTCCGTGCATCACGTCGCCGGTGGTTCTGCCCAGGTCGACGGTGACCTGCGCGGTGGCCGCCTGGGCGGACGGCATGGTCACGGACGTGCCGATCAGCGCGGCGGTGAAGGCGATTGCCCCCATGAGGCGCGTGGTGTGGCGTGATCCGTGCTCGGTTCGGGGCATGTGTGTGTCCTCCGCCTCCCGCGTCGTTGCGGGGGGATCGTGAGTGGGCCCGGGAACCCGGGTGGACCGGGCGGCCCGGATGTGGGGGCCGGGGCGTGCGGGGAGTCACGCCCCGGAGATCGGGGGAGCGGGGCTACTTGACGGCGCCGCTGGTGATGCCGGCGACGATCCGGCGCTGGGCGATGACGAAGACCGCCACCATCGGCAGGCTCATCATCACGACGTAGGCGAAGACGAGGTGCCAGTTGTTCAGGTACAGCTGGGCGTTGGCGACCTGGTAGAGGTTGAGCGGGAGCGTGGCCTTCTCACCGCCGCCCAGCACGAAGAAGGCGTAGAAGATGTCGCTCCAGGCGAAGAGCATCACCATGATCGTCGCGGTCGCGATGACCGGGCGCAGCAGTGGCAGGATCACCTGGAAGAAGACCCGGGGCGGGCTCGCGCCGTCCATGCGCGCGGCCTCCTCCAGTTCCTCCGGGAGGTTTCGGATGAAGCCGGTCATGAAGAAGATCGACGTGGAGAGGTACATCCCCGTGTAGACGGCGATCATGCCGAGCTGGGTGCCCGCCAGGCCGAGTTGGCGCAGCTCCATGACGATGGTGATGACGGCGGGCGGGAGCAGCAGGCCGCTGATGCTCAGCGCGTACAGCGTCCCGACCAGGCGCCCCTTGCGACGGGCGAAGACCCATGCGGCGCCTGCACCCAGGAGCAGGACGAGGACGACGGAGGGGACGACGACCAGCACGCTGTTGACGAACCCCTGGACGATCTTGCCCTCGTCGAAGGTCTGCCGGTAGTTCTCGGCGGTCTGCATGTGCTGCGGCAGGGAGAGGTTGGGTTTGATCGCCTCGGCCTGCGGCTTCACGGAGGTCACCGCGACGAGCCAGAGCGGGATGCCGATGGTGACGGCCGCGACGACCAAAGTGACGAAGGGCTGGACCCACCGCACGGGGCGTCGGCGTACGGGGGCGGGCACGGGCATGGTGGTCACTGGTTGTTCTCCCTGCGCCGCAGGCCGACGATGACGGGTACGGCGAGGATGACGACGATGAGGAAGAGGACCAGGCTCATCGCGGACGCCTGGGCGTACAGACCCTGGCCGAAGATGCGGAACATGTAGATGTTGAACACCTCGGTCTCGCTGCCGGGGCCGCCCGCGGTGGTGGCCTGGACGATGTCGAAGGTGTTCATGGAGCCGATCAGCGCGGTGGTCACGTTGAACGTCACCGCGGGTGCCAGCAGCGGGAACCGGATCGACCAGAAGGTGCGCCAGGCGCCGGCCCCGTCGATGCGGGCGGCCTCCAGCACGTCGTCGGGCATGCTCTTCAGGCCCGCCAGATAGATGAGCATGGCCAGGCCCATCCACTTCCAGCCGTGGATGAGCGTCACCACGACCAGCGTCCACGTGGTCGATCCCAGCCAGGGGGTGTCGACCTGGTGTCCCGCGAGAGAGGACAGCACGCCGTTGAGCGCCCCGTCCTGCTCCAGGAGGGCCTTGAAGATGTAGCCGACGGCCAGGGCGGAGATCAGCACGGGCAGGAAGAAGACCGCGCGGAAGAAGCGGTTGAAGCGGGTGTCGCGCTCCAGCAGGAGGGCGAGGCCGAGACCGAAGCCGTTCTGGAAGAGGGCCACGAGGACCGCGTACATCAGGGTGATGCGGATGTCCCGCAGCATCGATCCGTCGTCGAGGATGGTCTTGAGGTTGTCCAGGCCCACGAAGCTGATCTGCGGGTGGAACGCCGACCAGTCGGTGAACGGATAGACGAAGTTCAGCAGGTTCGGCAGCAGGAAGAACACGCCGAACACGGCGAGCGCGGGAAGCGCGAACCACCACGGCTGGTTGGCCTTCTGCCGGGTGCGCTCGCGCCGGCCGCGACGGGGCGGGCCGCTCCGGTCCTTCGCGCGCGGGGGCTCGATGACGCCCCTGGCGGCGGTGTCCACCACTTTCCTACCTCCGGTTACGGGGCCCCGGGCACGCCGCCGACGGGCGGCCCGGGGAACGGGCTGGCGAAGGGACGCCGGTCAGAAGCCGGAGACACCGCGCGCCTTGAGGACCTGCTGGAACTGGTCCTGGGCGGCCTGGGCGACCTGCTGGGGGGTCTTCTTGCCGTAGATCATGTCGGCGAGGGCGAGGTGCATGTCGGGCGCGGTGAGTGCCTTGACCTGGAAGACGCCGGTGGCGGAGGACAGTGCCTCGGCCTGGGCGATCGCGGTCTGCGGCAGACCGGCGGGGTTGGGCACCGACGGCTGCACCGACACGAGCTTGTTCGCCTTGATGTAGTCCGGGTAGTCCTGGCCGAGCCAGTAGGACAGGAACTGCCGGGCGGCGTTCTGGCGCTTGGTGTCGCCGGTCTTGAAGGCGACGACGCCGTTGGTCTGGTCCGGCGAGTACTCGGCGCCGGCGGAGCTGTTGGCGATGGGGAACCAGCCCAGCTTCTTGTCCATCTCCTCCGTGCTGGAGGTGGCCTGTATCTGGGACTGGAGCGAGGTGACGTTGAGGGCCATCGCGGCGCTGCCGTCCATGATCGCCTTGCCCTGGTCGACGAACGTGGCGGTCTTGTAGTTCTTCTGCGCCAGGCCGCCGTCGAGGACCTTCGTCTTGTACTTGGTGATGGCGTCCACGACGGCCTTGTCGGTCCAGCTGTCCTTGTTCTTGTTGAGGTTGTCCCAGAACGTCTGGGGCAGGTCCGTCATCTGCACCTGGACCTGCCACTGCAGGGGCCACTTGTCGCCGCCGACCTCGAAGAACGGGGCGGTGCCCGTCTTGGACCTGATGGTCCGGGCGGTGGCGAGGAGGTCGTCGTAGCTCTTGGGCATCGAGGTGATGCCGGCCTTCTTGAAGACGTCCTTGTTGTAGTAGACGCCGAGGACCGTGGGGCTGGTGACGATGGCGGCGTAGCGGTGGCCGTCGACCTGGCCGAGGCCCTTCTCCGTCTTGCCGAGCTTGGAGACCCAGTCCTCGTTGTCGAGCTGGAGCAGGTTCTGCTGCGGCTGGATGAACGGCAGTGTGCTGCCCGTGGGCTGCCAGAACATCAGGTCCGGCTTGACGCCCGAGGCGAGCTTGGTCGGGACGTTCGACTCGTAGGGGTCGGGGATGACCTCGGTGTTGATCTTGGCGCCGATGGCCTTCTCGAACGCCTCGATGGCCTGCTTGGGCTGTCCGACGCTGTTCTGGGCCGTCCACATGGTGAGTTCGACGCCCTTGAGGTTCGCGGTGGGGTCGACCGTCCCCTCGGGTGCGGTGCCGGTGCCGCCGGCGGTGCTGTCGCTGCAGGCGGTGGCGGTCAGCCCGAGCAGACAGGCGGTGACAAGGACGGAGAGGGCTCTTCTCATGGCGGATCCTTGGTCGTCAGGGGAGGGAGGCGGTGCGGTGCCGCCCGGGCGGGGGGACGGCTGCGGGGCGATGACCTGGGAAAAAGACGGCGAGCGGGGGCTTCCGTGGGGCTTACGTCTCCCGGGAACCCGAGCTCTCCCGGAGGATGAGGGCGGGTTCGGCCGGTACCGGCGCGGGTGCCTGCTCTTCGGTGTCGAGCTGGGTGTGCAGCAGCCCGAAGGCGGTGCGGCCCAGCCCCTGGAAGTCCATGCGGACCGTGGTGAGGGACGGTGTGACGAACGCGGAGTGCGGGGCGTCGTCGAAGCCGATGACGCTGACGTCCTCGGGGACCCGTCGGCCCGCGTGGTGCAGGGCCCGCAGGACACCGAGCGCCAGGTCGTCGTTGCCGCAGAGGATCGCGGTGACGTCCTGGTCCCGGGCGAGCTTCTTCCCGGCCTCGTATCCGGCCTGGGAGTCCCACCCCTTGCCGGACGGCTCGGGGGCGGTGACGCCGGCCGCTTCCAGGGCCTGGCGCCAGCCTTCCGCGCGCGGTCCCACCGAGCCCGGGGTTCCGGTCGAGGTGGGGATCGCCACGTAGTGGACGGTGTCGTGCCCGAGTCCGAGGAGGTGCTCGGTGGCGGCACGGGCCGCCTCGCGGTCGTCGGCCCACACGGCGGGAAGTCCGGGTGACTGTCCCTGGGGCGGCGCTTCGACCACCGCCGCGCACGGCACGTGGGCCGGTACCCGTTCCAGGGCCGCCGCGCCGAGCCGGTCGAAGCCGATGACCACCAGTCCGCCGCCGGCGTCGGCGGCCGAGGCGATCGTGCGGTCCAGGTCGTCCTCCGGGGTCAGCACCCGTACGCCGAGGGTGTAGCCCGCGGCGCGGGACGCCTCCTCCAGGCCCTGCAGGGTCGCTGCGTAGCCGTAGAGAAGCGTGTTCGACGTGAGGACCGTGACCGACCGGGTCACGCCGCTGGCCAGCGCGAACGCGGTGGCGTTGCGCCGGAAGCCCAGGGCGGTGATGGCTTCCTGCACTCGCTGACGCGTCTCTTCCCGGACGTTCGGGTGGCCGTTGATGACCCTCGAAACGGTCTGGTAGGAGACGCCCGACGCCTGGGCGACATCGCGGATGCTGGCAGCTTTCTGCTGCCCGTGCGGGGGCTCGGAGCGGCCGCCCGACCTTGTGTGACCGGTCACAGACATGCGAGGATTGTGAGCGGTCACAACGTGGGCGTCAAGAGACCGTAACCGGGGGGTTATCACCCCGGTACATTCGACGGAGCGGCCCATCCTCACTGCCCCGAGGGTGAATTCGCAGATCAGCTCCACGAGATCCAGCCGCAGAACCGAACCATCCCGGAAGGGGAATCGCGTTGACCGCTGCCGTCGAAGCTGCCGAGGTGTCCCGGGTCTGGTCGCATCCGGAACTCGGCCTGCACGCCGTCATGGACGCCACCGGCGCGGTGCGACTGGGCAGACCCGGCCAGGACTGGGCCGGCCTGGTCCCCCTGGTCGAGGTCACCGCCACCGGCCACGGACGCATGTGGTCGGGCGAACGCTTCATCGAGACGGCGATCGGTGACCGTCTGAGCTATCTGAGCCATGAGACGGTCCAGGACGGCGGACGGGAGCGTACGACGATCCGGCTCGCGGACGCCACGACCGGTCTGGCCGCCGACGTCACCCTGGAGGCACGTCCGGGCAGCGGTTTCCTGCGGGCCCGGGTGCGCCTGGCCAACGAGGGCGGCACAGCGCTCCGCCTGGAGAGCGTCTCCACCCTGACCCTCGGCGGCATCGTCGACGCGGACGGCGGTCTCGACGACCTGACCCTGCACTGGGCGGACAACGACTGGCTCGCCGAATGCCGTTGGCGCCAGGACGCCTTCCGCAAACGGGTGGTCCCGCTGAGCCGGTCCGCCCACGGCCACGAAGGCCGGGGCTGCTTCGAGCGGTACTCGCAGGGAAGCTGGTCCACCGGCCGCCACCTCCCCGTGGCCGGCCTCACCGACAGCGCGGGCCGCGCCTGGCTGTGGCAGATCGAGTCCAGCGCGGGCTGGCGATTCGAGACCGGCGAGCGCGAAGGTGCCGCCTACGTGGCCCTGTTCGGCCCCGACGACGCCCACCACCAGTGGCACCACACCCTGGCCCCCGGCGAGGAGTTCCACACCGTTCCGGCCGTCCTGGTCCACACGGAGACCGGCGGACTGGACGCGGCCTTCGGTGAACTGACCGACTACCGCCGCGGCATCCGCCGCGATCACCCCGACCGCCTCGCGCTGCCGGTGATCTACAACGACTACATGAACACCCTGATGGGCGACCCCACCACGGAACGCCTCCTGCCGCTGATCGAGGCGGCGGGCGAGGCCGGCGCCGAGGTGTTCGTGATCGACGCGGGCTGGTACGACGACGACGCCCAGGGCTGGTGGGACGCCGTCGGCGCCTGGGAGCCCGCCGCCCGCCGCTTCCCGGGCGGTCTGCCCGAGGTCCTGGACGCCGTCAGAGCGCACGGGATGACCCCGGGACTCTGGCTCGAACCCGAAGTCGTCGGCGTACGCAGTCCCCTGGCCGGCACGCTGCCGCCCGAGGCGTTCTTCCGGCGCGGCGGTCTGCGCGTCACCGAACACGGGCGCCACCACCTGGACCTGCGTCACCCGGCCGCCCGCGCCCACCTCGACGAGGTCGTGGACCGGCTGGTCGGCGAGTGGGGCGTCGGCTACCTGAAGCTCGACTACAACATCAACATCGGCCCCGGCACGGAGAACGGCTCCGAGAGCCCGGGCGCCGGTCTGCTCGGGCATCACCGCGCCCACCTCGACTGGATGGCCGCGCTCCTCGACCGGCATCCCGATCTCGTCCTGGAGAACTGCGGGTCGGGCGGTCTGCGCATGGACTACGCGCAGTTGGCCGTGGCCCAGCTGCAGTCCACCAGCGACCAGCAGGACCTCCTGCGCTACCCGCCCATCGCCGCCGCGGCCGCCACCGCCGTGATACCGGAGCAGGCCGCGGTCTGGGCCTACCCCCAGCCGGACCTCACCCTCGACGAGATCGCCTTCACCCTCACCGGGGCGCTGCTCGGCCGCGTCCACCTGTCCGGCTTCCTCAATCTGATGAGCGAGGAGCAGGCCGGCCTCGTCCGCTCGGCGATCTCCGTCTACAAGGAGCTCCGGCCGGAGCTCGGCGGCGCGCGTCCGTTCTGGCCTCTGGGGCTTCCCGCCTGGGAGGACGCCTGGCTCGCCCACGGACTACGAGGTCAGGGCGCCACGTTCCTCACGGTCTGGAGAAGGGCACCGGGCGACGCCGGAACACCCGATCCGTCCGCCGACACCGACCGCACCCTCACCGTCCCGCATCTGCGAGGCGCTCACGTACAGCCCACGGTGCTGTACCCCACGACAGCCGATGCTGCCGTGAAGTGGGACGCGGACGCGGGGCAGCTCACCGTCTCGCTGCCGAGGGAGAACACCGCTGTGCTCCTCCGGTTGAGCTCGGACGTGGTCGACTCGTCGCCATGACGCCTCTGGGGCCGCTCGCTCGTGTCTCCGAGGGGGATGTACCGAGGTCCTTACGCCACGCCGCTCAGCGTGTCCGCGAACCGGCGGCGGGAGGCGCGGGCGGCCGGTAGCACCGCCAGCGCCAGGGCGCCCAGTACCGCCGCCGCGCCGAACGCCGACAGCATGACGGGGGAGGGGCCGTGCGCGATCCCGGCCCCGATCCCGCTCGATCGGCCCTGGGCGTCGATCAACCAGTGCGCGAGGGGGAGCCCGACCACCAGGGCGACCGTCACCGCGGCGAGCGCGGTGCAGCCGGTGGCCGTGACGGTGATCGCGGTGATCTGCCGGGGTGACAGTCCGATCGCCTTCAGCGCGAGCAGGTCCCGTTCCCCCTCGCGGACACTGCCGCCGATCGCGGTGAGGAGATCGACGAGTCCGATGAGGGCGAGGACGCCGAGCAGACCGACCACGACGGCGCGCAGCGGCGGCAGACCGTCGGCGGGGTTCGCCACGACATGCACGTCCAGCTGTCCGCGACCGGCCGAGGTCGCCAGGTCGGTGGCGACCCGGTGCGGCTCGGCACCGGCCCGCAGCCGGATCTGGTAGAGCATCGGCCGAAGCGTCGGGTCGTTCTCCTGCAAGGTGTCGAGCGAGGTGGAGATGGTCCGGCCGGCGTTCTCGGGTTCGATGCTGCGGCCCACGATGTGCAGGATCTGGGGTCGGCCGGAGACGGTCATGCGCACCCAGTCGCCGACACGTACGTCCAGCAGATCCAGCAGCCCCTGCCCGGCGACCGCCTCGTCGGATCCGTGGGCGAGACGTCCCTCGGCCAGCGTATAGGGGTACGGCTCCGCACGGGTGCCGAGGCCGCGCAGGGCGATCGTGGCCGTCTGGCCCGGTACCAGGGCCGCCACCTCGACGCCCGGATAGACGGCGGCGACTTCGGGACTGCGGGCGAGGAGTGCGCGGGTGGCCGGGTCGCTCAACGTGTCGTCGGCACGGACGGTGAGGGCGGCCGCCAGCCCCATCTGCTCCGGTCTGCTGTGGAAGCGGTCGATGGTCGTCCACGCGCTCATCGCCACCACGATCAGCAGCAGCGGCAGGGCGAGACGGGCGATCGTGGCCAGTGAGCGCGCGCGGCGCGTGAACGCCTTGTGCCAGCCGAGGACCAGCGCGGGCGGCAGCCGCAGGCCGAGGGCGCGGCGCGCGGGGCCCGACAGGCGTCCGGCGGCCGGGGCTGCGGTCCGCGGCACCGGGACCGGTGGCACCCGTCCTGCCCGCCAGGCCGCGAGTCCGGTGGTCGCCGCGATGAAGAGCACCACGCCAACGGGCACCGCGACCAGTGTCACGGCATGCCCCGGCAGCCCCTGCCACAGGGCGACCGCGTCCCCGAGGCGCCCGGGCATCCGGCTGCCCAGGGCCTGCGTGAGCGTCGCCGCGGCCACGGCACCCAGCAGGGCGTACGCGAGGTGCTGGAGCAGGAAGACACGGACCACCTGACCCGGTGTGAAACCGATCGCCTTGAGGACCGAGATGTCCCGCAGATGGCCTCGGATGCGGGTGCCGATGGCCCCGTGCACGGCGAGACCGGCGGCGACCAGCGCGCCCAGGCCGAACAGGCCCAGTATCTGGCCGAGCAGCCGGTCGTCGCCCTGTGCCTCGGACCGGGCCTGCCGCCAGGTGGAGACCTCGCCGACGGCACCGGCACCGAGCACGGTGACAGCGCGCTGGACGGCGTAGTCGGTGTCGTCGGGGTCGGTCAGGCGCAGTCCGATCACCTGGCCCCCGGAGCCGGCGTGCGGTACGGCGGACGGGAGCGCCCAGACCACCCCCGACCGCTCGCCCCGGCGATACTGCGGCTCGGCACTGTCGGCGACGCCCAGGACGGTCAGCGCTCCGGTCCCGCCGGACAGTGTCAGCGCGTCTCCCGGCTCGGCCAGCAGCGCCCGCGCGAGGCTCTTCTCCAGCACCACGCCGTCGGGTGTCGCCGGGTCCAGCCAGCGGCCCGAGGTGAGCAACGGGCGGCCGGTCGCGGGCTCTTCGGTCGCGCCGCGCAGTTCGACGGAGGCCCGGGAGCCACGGGAGGTGACGGTGGCGGAAGCCGTGGGGTAGGGGCCCGCGACGGCCTCGACGCCGTCCAGCCGGGCGAGCTCGGACACCTTGGCGGAGGGCTCCGTGTGGATCCACACGTGTGCGCCCCGGGACTGCGTGAAGACCCGCTGCCAAGGGTTGGTCGCGTAGCCGAAGAGCGCCGCCGCCAGCAGCAGGGAGGTGACGATGCCGACGGTGGCGAGCACCAGGAACAGTGCCTCGCCGCGATGTGTCCGCAGGTCCGAGTGCGCCCAGCGCAAGGTGGCTCGCATCGGTCAGTCCTTCAGCTGGAGCACGGCGGAGGCGTCCGTGCTCGGCGACGGCGTGCCGTCCAGCCGAGCGTCGTCGGCTATTCGGCCGTCGAAGAAGCTGATCACCCGGTCCGCGGCGCTCGCCAGTCGTGCGTCGTGCGTGACCAGGAGGATGGTCTGGCCGCGCTGGTGGAAACGGGACAGCAGCCGCATCACCTCGCGGGTGCCCTTGCTGTCCAGGCTGCCCGCGGGCTCGTCGGCGAGCAGCAGCGGCGGATGGTTGACCAGCGCCCGGGCCAGCGCCACCCGCTGCTGTTCGCCGCCGGACAGCTCGCCCGGCATGCTCCGCTCCTTGCCCGTGAGGCCCAGCTCGGTCAGCAGCTCGTCCCGCTCCGCGCGCGCCTGCTTGGGGGAGACCCCGGCCAGCAGCGCGGGCAGTTCGACGTTGTCCGCGACCGACAGGTTGGAGACCAGGTTGAAGAACTGGAAGACGATGCCGATCCGGCGCCGGCGTTCCACGGCCCACCGCGCCTCGCTGTAGGCGTCCGCGCGCTCGCCGTTCAGCCAGATGCTGCCGCTGTCCGGTCGCTGGAGTCCGCCGAGCAGATGCAGCAGGGTCGACTTGCCGGCGCCGGAAGGACCGGTGACGGCCACGAATTCGCCCTGCCGCACACACAGATCCACCCCGCGTACGGCGTGCGCGGGCGCACCCTCGCCGTGGTGGGTCTTGACGAGGCCTTCGGCGCGCAGCACAGGAGTGGGGGTGTCGCTCATTCCGGCTCCTCCAGTTCCTCCTGGCAACGCTCCAGCCAGTCGAGGTCGGCCTGGAGGTGCAGCATGGCGCCTTCGACCAACAGATGGGCGATCCGGTTGTCCCGGTTCTCGGCCGTGACGAGCTTCGACAGGTTGCGCATGGTGTTCAGGTAGTGGCGTCGCTGCTTGTTGATCAGGTCTAGCTGGTCGGCGAGACCGGTCTGCGGGGCGAGCGCGAACTTCATGAAGAACTCGTCCCGCACCCGCGGTTCGTCGGCCGTGTCCTCGTACCAGGCGAGCAGCGTCTCCTGCCCGGCGTCGGTGAGGCGGTAGATCTTCTTGTTGGGCCGACTCGACTGCTCGACCTCTTCGCCCTCGATCAGTCCCGACTTCTCGAGGCGGCCGAGAGTCACGTAGATCTGGCCGATGTTCGGCTGAGGGTACGCGGCACCCAGCAGTTGCTCAAGGTCCTGCTTGAGCTCGTAGCCATGGGCCGGGCCGCGTGCCAGCAGTGCCAGGAGGGGCAGGCGCACTCGTGCTGTCCTCCTCGCAGCCTCGTAGTGTGGTCCAGGCCCTAGTATCGCCCATACCTAACGGGTATACATGGCCACTGATTCCGGGCGAGGGAGCCCAGCGCCGGTGTACAGGGAGGAACCTATGCGGTGGATACGCGCCGCCGGTAGGGGCCTTCTCGTCCTCGCGGTGGTCCTGGCCGGTTACGGCGGGACGGGCGCCCGTGCCGACGGGGGGTCCGAGGGCCGTGGACCACTGACCCTGGCCACGGGCGGCGACCTGACCGGCTATCTCGGCTCGCTCCTCCAGGGCTGGAACCGCGCCCACCCGTCGGAGCGGGTCACCCTTGTCGAACTGCCGGACTCCCCGGACGAGACCCGCGCCCAGATGATCACCGACCTGCGCGACGGGGACCACGGCCGTTTCGACGTGCTCAACATCGACGTCGCCTGGACCTCGGAGTTCGCCGCCGCCGACTGGATACGCCCACTGCCGCGCGACCGTTTCCCGCTGGGCAGTTTCCTCCCGCCGGTCGTGGACACGGCGACGTACGACGGACAGCTGTACGCCGTCCCGTACGTCACCAATGCGGGCCTGCTGCTGTACCGCAAGGACGTCCTCGCCGCGGAGGGCGTCCCGGCGCCCCGCACCTGGGCCGAGCTGGAGCGCGACGCGAAGACGATCGCGCCCCGGCACGCACTCGACGGCTACGCGGGCCAGTTCCTGCCCTACGAGGGACTCACCGTCAACGCGGCCGAGGCCGTGTACTCGGCGGGTGGCACCATCCTCGGCGACGAGGGCGACCGTGTGACCGTCGGCTCGGCCGCCCGGGAGGGTATCGGGTTCCTCGCCCGGGGCGTCCGGGAGGGCTGGGTGCCCAAGGAGGCGCTGACGTACACGGAGGAGGAGTCCAGGCGGGCGTTCCAGGACGGGCGGCTGCTCTTCCTGCGTAACTGGCCCTACGCGTACGTCAGCGCGTCCGCCGCGGGTTCCGCGGTCGCCGGCAAGGTCGGCGCCGTGCCTCTGCCGGGTCCCGACGGGCCCGGGACCAGTGTGCTCGGCGGCTCCAACCTGGCCGTCACGTCACATGCCGCGCATCCGGAGACCGCCGCGCGCCTGATCGCCTACCTCACCAGTGAGGGAGTCCAGCGGCAGGTTCTGCTGAAGGGCGCGCTGCCTCCCGTACGCGCGGATCTGTACGCGGATCCGGACCTGGTGCGGAAGTTCCCGTACCTGCCGACCCTGCGCGCCAGTGTCCTCACGGCCGCGCCGCGCCCGAAGAGCCCCCGCTACGACCAGGTCAGCCTGGTGGTGCAGGCGGTCGTCCACGACGCGATGACCGGGCACACGACTCCCGCGGCGGCCGTGCGACGGCTGGCCAGGGAGCTGGCGGAGATCGCCCGTCGCGGCTGAGAGCTCTGCCGCTCTCCCTTCCTCCTACCTACATGTTAGGTAACGCCACGGTCTCACCCTCTCTCACTTGGGGACCATTTATCCGTATATAGAGACCCGTTGTCTCGATAGCTGCTGCGAGTTCATTGACACCTGCCTGAAACGGATACCTAACATGCATGCATAACAGTCAGCCCGCACAGACAGGTCCATGGGGTGAGCTCCAAGCACATCGACACGCCGCACTGGTGGCGTGATGCAGTGATCTACCAGGTGTACGTCCGCAGCTTCCTGGACAGCACCGGCGACGGCGTCGGCGATCTCGCCGGAGTCCGCGCGGGGCTGCCCTACCTGAAGAAGCTGGGAGTCGACGGGATCTGGCTGAGCCCCTTCTACCCCTCACCGCAGCACGACCACGGCTACGACGTCGCCGACTACTGCGATGTCGACCCGCTCTTCGGGGACCTCGCCGAGTTCGACCTGCTGATGGCGGCGGCCCGGCGGCTGGGCATCAGGGTCCTGCTCGACATCGTCCCCAACCACTGCTCCAGCGACCACCCGTGGTTCCGCGAGGCACTGGCCTCCGAGGCGGGCAGCGCGGCCCGGGCCCGCTTCCACTTCGCCGACGGGCAGGGCCCCGACGGGACCGAGCCGCCCAACAACTGGCACGCCATGTTCGGCGGCCCCGCATGGTCCCGGGTCACGGAGCCGGACGGCCGCCCGGGCCAGTGGTACCTGCACATGTTCACCCCCGAACAGCCCGACTGGAACTGGCGCGACCCCGAAGTCGGTGCCGAGTTCGACCGCGTCCTGCGCTTCTGGCTCGACCGGGGCGTGGACGGCTTCCGCATCGACGTCGCCGCCGGACTCTTCAAACACCCCGAACTGCCCGACTCGCCCGACCCCGAGGCCGACGCCCGTACGCGTGACTCCGTCAACCCTCTCGCCTGGAACCAGCCGGAGGTGCACGGAGTGTGGCGCCGCTGGCGCGCGGTGTGCGAGGAGTACGCGGCGCGCGACGGCCGCGAGCGGCTCCTGGTCGGCGAGGTCTCGGTCCCCACAGCCCGTGAACACGCGAAGTACGTACGCCCCGACGAACTGCACCAGGCCTTCTTCTTCGACCTGTTGAGCGCCTCCTGGGACGCCGACGCCTTCCGCAAGGTCATCTCCGAGGCCATGCAGGACATCGCGGGAACGGGATCGACCGTCACCTGGGTACTCAACAACCACGATCAGGTCCGCACCGTGACCCGCTACGGCGAACCGGCCCCCGAGGGCAGCGGACTCGGCGCCGCCCGCGCCCGTGCCGCCGCCCTGCTGATGCTCGCGCTGCCCGGCGGCGCGTACATCTACCAGGGCGAGGAGCTGGGACTGCCCGAGGTCGTCGACCTGCCGGACGACGTGCTCACCGACCCGATCTTCCACCGCACCGGCAGCCGCGCCCGCATCCGCGACGGCTGCAGGGTGCCCCTGCCGTGGTCCGGACAGGCCTCGCCCTTCGGCTTCACCTCGGGCGTCGAGCACGTCAAGCCCTGGCTGCCGCAGCCGGACTACTTCGCCGAGTACGCCACGGACCGGGCCCTCGCCGACACCCGCTCCTTCTGGCACCTGTACCGCGACGGCCTCCAACTGCGCTCCGCGCTGCCCCAGTTGGGCGAGGGTGAGATGCGCTGGCTGGACACCCAGCCCGGCGTCCTCGGCTTCGTCCGCGGCGACGGCCTCGTCTGCGCCGTCAACTTCGGTACGGCGCCCACGCCGGCGCCCGTCTCCGGCACCCCCCTGCTGTCCAGCGGCCCCTGCCCGGCCGGGGTGCTCCCCGGTTCCACGGCCGCCTGGTGGATCGGCGACGACACCGATTCCTGAACCCCACACCTCCCCACCCCGGAAATCACCTTCCCCGAAAGGGACATCAACGATGATGCGACGACGTACCGCCCTGCTCACCGGCTGCACCGCACTCGTCCTGGCGCTCGGCTCGACCGCCTGCGGTGGCGGCGGCCCCGTCTCCGCAGGCGGCGGCGACCAGGCGTTCAGCGGCCAGACGGTCTCCGTGGCCGGCGTCTGGTCCGGCAGCGAACAGAAGAACTTCCAGAAGGTGCTGGACGCCTTCACCGAGAAGACCGGCGCCAAGACCCAGTTCGTCTCCACCGGCGACAACGTCTCCAACGTCGTCGGCAGCAAGATCGAGGGCGGCAACGCCCCCGACGTGGTGATGGTCCCGCAGGTCGGCGTGCTCCAGCAGTTCGCCCGGAAGGGCTGGCTCAAGCCGCTGTCCCCGGCCACCCGCAAGTCCGTCGACGCCAACTACGCGAACGTGTGGAAGAACTACGGCAGCGTCGACGGCACCCTCTACGGCCTGTACTTCAAGGCCGCCCACAAGTCGACCGTCTGGTACAGCCCCGACGCCCTCGACCAGGCCGGCGTCCAGCCGCCGAAGACATACGACGCGATGCTGAAGGCCGGGCGGACCGTCTCCGACTCGGGCCTCGCCGCCTTCTCCGTCGCGGGCCAGGACGGCTGGACGCTCACCGACTGGTTCGAGAACGTCTACCTCTCCCAGGCCGGACCCGACAAGTACGACGCCCTCGCGGCGCACCGGCTGAAGTGGACCGACCAGAGCGTCGTCGACGCGCTCACCACACTCGGCAAGCTCTTCAAGGACAAGCAGCTCCTGGCGGGCGGACAGCAGGGCGCCCTCAACACCGACTTCCCGGGCTCCGTCGAGAAGGTCTTCGGACCCGAACCCGACGCCGGCATGGTCTACGAGGGCGACTTCGTCGCCGGTGTCGCCAAGGACCAGTTCGGCCGGAAGATCGGCGAGGACGCCGACTTCTTCCCGTTCCCGCCCGTCGGCGCCGGCGAGGCACCCGTGGTCAGCGGCGGCGACGCGGCCGTCGTCCTCAAGGACGGCAAGAACACCAAGGCCGGCATGGCCCTCCTGGAGTACCTGGCGAGTCCCGAGGCAGCCGCCGTGTGGGCGAAGACGGGCGGCTTCCTCTCCCCGAACAAGGGGCTCGACCTCGCCTCCTACGGCGACGACGTCACCCGTACCACCGCCAAGTCCCTCATAGCCGCCGGGGATTCGGTCCGCTTCGACATGTCCGACCAGGCACCGGCCGCGTTCGGCGGGACCAAGGGCGCGGGCGAGTGGAAGATCCTCCAGGACTTCCTGCGCGACCCGTCCGACCCCAAGAAGACCGCGGCACAGCTGGAGACCGCCGCGGCCAAGGCCTACAAGGACTGATCGCGATGACCGCCACGCTCACGAAGGCGGTCGGTCCCCCCGCCGCCGGAACCGTCGCCCACAAGCGGCGCGCCCGGCGGCGGGGGCGGACCATCGCCCTCCTCTTCGTCCTCCCCGCGCTGCTCCTGCTCGGCGCCCTCGTCCTCTACCCCGTGCTGTTCACCGTCGGCCGCAGCTTCTTCGACGCCTCCGGGACCAGCTTCGTGGGCGGTGACAACTACACCGAGATGTTCCGCGACCCGGCCACCCTCACAGCACTCCGCAACACGATCATCTGGGTCGTCGTGGCCCCCGCCCTGCTGACGGGCCTGGGACTGATCCTCGCCGTACTCGTGGAGAAGGTCCGCTGGGCCACCGCGTTCAAACTGCTGCTGTTCATGCCCATGGCCGTCTCCTTCCTGGCGGCCGGCATCATCTTCCGCCTGGCCTACGACGAGGACCCGGACAAGGGCGTCCTGAACGCGGCGGTGGTCGGCATCCACGACGCCTTCCAGGGCACCTCCTCCTACCCGACCGCCCGCGCCCGCGACGGGCAGGGCCTGACCCAGGGCACCGACGGCTCCTACCGCACGAGCAGCAGCGTCTCACCGGGCGACACGCTCTCTCTCGGCCTGGTCGGCGTGGCACCCAAGGAACTGCCCCAGGAAGCGCGGCCCGCCCAGGAGGCCGCCGCCCGCCAAGCGGGCGCGGACGAACTGCGCGGCGTCGTCTATCTCGACTTCACGCGCGGCGGGGGAGGCAAGCAGGGGGTGGTCGACGCCCGGGAGAGCGGACTGCCGCAGATGCGGGTCGAGGCGGTGCGCGACGGGAAGACGATCGCGAGCACGACCACCGCCGCCGACGGCTCCTTCCGCTTCACCGGCCTGGACGCGGGCTCGTACACCGTCACGCTCCCCAGCTCCAACTTCGCCCCGCCCTACGAAGGCATCTCCTGGCTCGGCCCGGCACTCGTCACCCCGGCGATCATCGGCGCCTACCTGTGGATCTGGACCGGCTTCGCGATGGTCCTCATCGGCGCCGGCCTCTCGACGCTGCCCCGGGACGCGCTGGAGGCGGCCCGGATGGACGGCGCCAACGAGTGGCAGATCTTCCGGCGGATCACCGTGCCCCTGCTCGCGCCCGTGCTCACCGTGGTCTTCGTGACCCTCGTCATCAACGTGATGAAGGTGTTCGACCTCGTCTACATCATCGCGCCAGGACCCGTACAGGAGGACGCCACCGTGCTGGCCACCCAGATGTGGCTCGTGTCCTTCGGCGGCGGCAACGACCAGGGGCTCGGCAGTGCCCTCGGGGTCCTGCTCCTGCTCCTGGTGATCCCCGCCATGGTCTTCAACGTCCGCCGCTTCCGAGGGAGTCAGCGATGAACCTCAGTGCGCTTCGGCGCGGGTTCGCCAACAGCGCGGTCCAGGCCGTCCTCGTGGTCGTCGGACTGATCTGGCTCACCCCGCTCGCGGGACTGCTCCTGTCGTCCCTGCGGTCCACGCAGGACACGGCCAAAGGCGGCTGGTGGACGACGTTCGCCAGCCCGGGGCAGCTGTCCTTCGACAACTACGCGGCGCTGCTGGAGAACTCCGGGATCACGCGGGCGTTCTGGAACACCGTGCTGATCTCGGTGCCGACGACGGTGCTCGTCGTGGTGATCGCCGCGCTCGCCGGATACGCCTTCGCGTGGCTGGACTTCCCCGGCCGCGACGCGCTCTTCCTGCTCGTCGTCGCCCTGCTGGTGGTGCCGGTGCAGATCGGCCTGCTGCCCGTGGCCAAACTCTTCGGCCAGCTGGGGCTGTTCGGCACCATCCCCGGCGTCGTCCTCTTCCACGTCTCCTACGGCCTGCCCTTCGCGATCTTCCTGCTGCGGAACTACTTCGCCGAGATACCGCGGGAGATGCTGGAGGCCGCCCGCATGGACGGAGGCAGCGAGTGGCGCATCTTCATCCGGCTCGTCCTGCCGGTGGGGCGCCCCGCCCTCGCGAGCCTCGCCATCTTCCAGTTCCTGTGGGTGTGGAACGACATGCTGGTGGCGCTCCTCTTCGCGGACAGCTCGGCGCAGCCGCTGACCGTGGAACTCCAGTCGCAGATACGGCAGTTCGGCAGCAACATCGACGTCCTGGCGCCCGGCGCCTTCCTGTCCCTGATCGTGCCGGTGGTCGTGTTCTTCGCCTTCCAACGGCACTTCGTCCAGGGGGTGATGGCCGGGTCCGTGAAGTAGTGGGCCAGTCGGCCGCACACCGCGAAGCGTGATCGTCAGGTGGGCGATCCGGCGGCTCTGCGTATGGGCGTGCTCTGGTTCGTCCTCGGGGCCGCGGGCGCCTTCGTGCTCGCTCTGCCGGTCGCCCTGTGGTTCGACGCGCTGCGCGCGATCTCCCTCAACGCGCCGTCGGGCACCCACGTCTCCGGTGTCTCGGTCCCGCTCGCCGTCGTCGGGGTGGTCGCGGGGATGCTCCTGGTGGGCCTGGGACTTCCGGTGGGCGCCCACCATCTCGACGGCTACCGGGCCGCACAGGGCGGCGGCGGATGGGCACTGGCGACCGGCGTCGCCGTCTTCACCCTGGGCGTCGCCGTCGCGTCGCGCGGCTGGGTGGCGGCGGACCGCGTCGGCTGGGTGGTGACGGACTACGAGCCGCCGGAGCCGTGGGGCTGGGGGCAGTGGATCCTCTACTACGCCGACCTCTGGCTGCCCGGCCTCCTGGTCATGCTCTCGATGCTGCTGGTGTGGTCGGCCGTCCGCGCCCAGCGCCGCAGTACCGCGAGCGCCGCCACCCGGGACCGGCTGCTGACCGAAGGGCTGCGGAAAGCGAGCTGCGCATCCACCACTCCAGCGACGACTCCGGCGGGCGGCGCGTCGCGGGGCCACCGCCACGGTCACCTACGTCGACGCCGCCGGCACGCGCCGCTGGGTCACGCGCAAGTACAGCGACGCGTCCGTGCTCGTCCAGGGTGGCGCGGTGCGGGTCCTCCACAACCCTGCCCGCCCGGACGACGACGACTCGGTCTTCGTGAGCTTCCTGCGGGAACCGGCCGCCCTCGACTGGGTCTGATGTCGCCCGCCTCACCCGGGAGTTGGGCCGTCGGCACCCCCACCCCCGTGCCGCCCGCTCACCCGCTCAACGGTATTCATGTGGCTCACAGGCGTAGGCCGGCAATGGTGTGCGCGGTCAGTCGTTCGAGCGGTCGGCGGTGACCTTGCCGGAGTCGGGGTTGACGCGCCATTCGCTGCCGGTGCCGTCGGGGGCGGTGGTGTCGGCGTCCCAGGCGGGCTCCCTGCTCTCCTCGTCCAGGTCGACGGAGGTCACCGTGCCCTTGGCGGCGGCGGCCTCGGCGGCCTCCGCGGCGCTGACGGAGGTGCCCTTCAGGGCGGCACGGATCCGCGCGGTCTCGGCGGCGTCGTCACCGTCCTCGTCCTTCTCGGTGTGCGAGCCGAGGACCTTGCCGTCGGCCGGGGCCACCTGGACGCTGTGCCAGGTACCGCCGCCGGCCAGCACATCGACCTCCCACACATGGGCCGTGCCCTCGTCGTCCAGGTCGGCCGAGACCGCCGTACCGCTCGTGTGCCGCAGCGCCGCCCTGATCGCGTCCGCGGCCGTGATCTGTCCGGCCTTCGCCGCGGCGGAGTTCTCGGCCTTGTCCTCGGCCGACCCGTCCGTGGGGCGGGCGGACGGGTCCGCGTCCTGGGCGGTGCCATCGGTGTCGTCGGCGTCGTTCGTCACCGCCACGGTCTTCTTCGCCGGCCCTTCGTCGTCGCCCGAGACCGCGAGGGCGGCCGCGGTACCGCCGCCGACCAGAGCGACGGCCGCGGCGGCGGCGATGACGGTGTTGCGCTTCATGGGTTCCTCCAGGATGCGAACGGCTGCAACGAATGACAGAGGTCTTTGTCGATCGCGGTCGGTTTGTCCGCCTCGTCCGCTGTCGACGGGACCCAATCTGGCCGACCGACACTGAAGCGGAGCTGAAGCCCCCTGAAGGCCGCTTCAGGTTCGGTTTGCCAAGCTGAGCGCATGCGTCTGTTGATCGTGGAAGATGAGAAGCGGCTCGCGCTGTCGCTGGCCAAGGGTCTGACGGCCGAGGGGTATGCCGTGGACGTCGTCCACGACGGGGCCGAGGGCCTGCACCGGGCGAGCGAGGGCGCCTACGACCTGGTGATCCTCGACATCATGCTGCCCGGCATGAACGGCTACCGGGTCTGCGCCGCCCTGCGGGCCGCCGGCCATGACGTGCCCATCCTCATGCTCACCGCCAAGGACGGCGAGTACGACGAGGCGGAGGGCCTGGACACGGGTGCCGACGACTACCTCACCAAACCGTTCTCCTACGTCGTCCTCGTCGCCCGGGTGAAGGCGCTGCTCAGACGGCGCGGGCCTGCGGGCGGAGCCTCGCCCGTGCACACGGTCGGCGATCTGAAGGTCGACACCGGGGCCCGGCGGGTGTTCCTCGCCGAGGACGAGATCACCCTGACCACCAAGGAGTTCTCCGTCCTCGAGCAGCTCGTGATGAGATCCGGTGAGGTCGTGTCGAAGTCCGACATCCTGGAGCACGTCTGGGACTTCGCGTACGACGGCGACCCGAACATCGTCGAGGTCTACATCAGCACGCTGCGCCGCAAGCTCGGCCCGGCGCTCATCAAGACGGTACGCGGGGCCGGGTACCGGCTGGAGGCCCGCCCGTGAAGCGCCGTCTCCGCTCCGTACGGGCGCGGGCCACCCTCGCCGCGACGGCCGTCGTCGCCATAGCACTGGTCGCGGCGGGCACCGCCGTAGTGCTCTCGCTGCGGTTCACCCTCACCGACAAGGCGGACGCCGAGGCCGACGCCGTCGCTCGTAACGCCGCCTCGGCGCTGACGAACGGGTTCGCGTACGACCAGCTGAACCTGCCGGACGGCGACGAGAACCCCGTCGAGGTCCTGGACCGGGACGAGAAGCCCGTCGCGGTCGGCGAGGACGTCGAGGGCATGAACGTGACCGCCGCCGCCTCGGACCGGCTGAACTCCGAGACCAACGACGACGCCGACGACAGAGCGGAGGGCGACCGGGAGACGGAGGACAACAACGCGCTCACCACCGGGAAGATCACCGACGAGACCTGGTACGGCGAGGGCACCGCGACCGTCGAGGGCATCACGGCGAAGTACCGGTTCGCCGCGGTCGACGTGATCACGCCGGGAGGTGTCCCGCTCACCGTCTACGCCGGCGCTCCGCTGTCCATCGAGGAGGACGCCGTCGACGTCGCGCTGACGACGATGCTCATCGGGCTGCCGCTGCTGCTGCTGACCGTCAGCGGGGTGACGTACCTCGTCACCAGACGGGCGCTGCGCCCGGTCGAGGGCATCCGTGCCGAGATGGCCGCCATCATGGCCTCCGAGGACCTGTCACGGCGGGTCCCCGAGCCGGGCACCCACGACGAGATCGCCCGTCTGGCCGTCACGACGAACGAGACCCTCGCCGCCCTGGAGACCTCGGTCGCACGGCAGCGCGCGTTCGTCGCCGATGCCTCCCACGAGTTGCGCAGCCCCATCGCGTCCCTGCGCACCCAGCTCGAAGTGGGCGCCGCGCACCCGGAGTTGCTGGACCTGGACGGGGCGGTCGAGGACACCGTACGACTGCAGAGCCTCGCCGCCGACCTGCTGCTGCTCGCCCGCCTGGACGCGGGGGAGCGGCCCCCACCGGACGCCCGCTTCGACCTGGCGAGGGTGGTGGCGCAGGAAGTGGCCTCCCGGGACGGAGTGACCCTCGACAGCGTCGCGTCCGTGGAGGTGAACGGCTCCCGCAGCCAGATCTGCCGTGTCCTCGGCAATCTCCTGGACAACGCCAGTCGGCACGCTCGCGATCGCGTCACCGTCACCCTGCGCACGGCCGGCGACCAGGTGGTCCTCCAGGTCGCCGACGACGGTTCGGGCGTCCCGCTCGCCGACCGCGACCGCATCTTCGAGCGCTTCGTCCGGCTCGACGAGTCCCGAGCCCGCGACGACGGCGGCGCCGGCCTGGGCCTCGCCATCGCGAAGGACATCGCCGTACGCCACGGAGGCACATTGACCGTCAGTGACGCTCCCGGGGGAGGCGCCTTGTTCGAGCTGAGGCTGAGCCGGTCGGCTGGTGGGTGATCTCGCTGAACCGGCCGTCGCCTCCTCCGGCTCGCCCCTTTCGATCAACAAGCCGGGTGGAGTCCGGTCGGCTTGGCTGCACCGGGCATGGATTACGTAAGATCGTCATGGAAACGTCCCCGACGGCCGTGTGGCCATGGGGAGTTAGGTGGCGATGTGACTCCGCTGGTGGGCCGGGCGACAGAGCTGGAACTTCTGGACGCGGTGCTCGACCGGACACTCGGCGAGGACGGCGGTTGCTCCGTCGTGGACCTCGCCGGGACCGCGGGCATCGGCAAGAGCCGGCTGATGGCCGAGTTCTGCCGACGGGCGCAGGCCCGGGGGATGACGGTACTGCGCGGCCGGGCCAGCGAGTACGAACAGCACATCCCCTACCAGCCGTTCAGCGACGCACTCGCCGACCACGACATGGAGTTGACGGATCCGGGTGCCGAGGACGCGCGCGGCGACCGGTTCGGGCTGCAACGCTCCATCGCGAAGCTGCTCGTACGCATCGCGCGGTCCGGCCCCGGCACCGGGCTCGTCGTGGCGCTGGACGATCTGCACTGGGCGGACCCGGCGTCCCTGGAACTCCTCGACCACCTCGTCCGCCACCCCCCGAACGCCCCCGTCGTGATCGTCGTGGCCCGGCGCGACCGCCAGACCACGGCCTCCCTGGACGCCGCGCTCACCCGGGGCATCGACATGGGTACCGTGCTGCGGCTGAACCTCGGACCCCTCGCCGAGCAGGCCTGCGTCGAGATCCTGGCCCCCGACCTGGCACCCGGCACGCAGCCCGGCCGGGCCGCCGAGCTGTACGCCGCCAGCGACGGCAACCCGCTGTACTTCCTCGCCCTCCTCCAAGCCGGACAAGCGGGACGCGCCGCCGGGCAGGACGCCCCACCGCACTCGGCCGGACTCGGCTCCGTCCTGCTGGACGAACTGACCCCGCTGACCCCGGCACAGCGCCGGACCGCCGAGGCGGTGGCCGTCCTGGGCGACCGTGGCAACACCGCCCTGCTGAGCGTGGTGACCGGCCGGGACGAGGCCGAGGTCACCGCGGACCTGGGAGCACTGACCGACCGTGATCTCCTGCGTCCCGGGCCGGGCGGGCGATGGGCACTGCGTCATCCGGTCTTACGGGCCGTCGTGCACGAGAGCACCCGCCCCCTGGAACGCGTACGCATGCACCGCCTCGCCGCGGACGCGCTGGCCGCCGCGGGAGCCCCCGCCAGCGAACGCGCCCACCACGTCGAGCAGTCACTGACCGGCTGGGACCCGCACGCCGTGGCCGTACTGTCCGAAGCGGCCGAGCGTTCCGCCGCCACCGCTCCCGCGAGCAGCGCCCATTGGCTCGGAGTCGCCCTCACCCACCTGCCCGACCAGCCGCAACACGCCACGTTGCGCCGCGATCTGATGCTGCGACGGGCCCGTGCCCTGGGCGTGTGCGGAGGACTGCGGGAGAGCCGGGACCTGCTGCACGAGGTGATCGCCATGTCCCCGCCCGGCGAGGCGGGCACGCCACGCAGCGTGCGGGCCTCCGCGGTGACGCTGTGCGCGGTGATGGAGCGTCACCTCGGGCGGTACGCCGAGGCGGTTGCTCTGCTGCGCCGCGAACTCGCCCGGACACCGGGCCCCTCCGACGCCGACGCGGTGGAACTCGGCCTGGAACTCGGCTCGTCCGCGCCGCATTCCACCGCCTACCCTGAGCTGCGTGCCGAGGTCACCCGCACCCTCGACCTGGCCCGGGCGCTGGGCGATGAGGTCGCCCAGGCGGGCGCCCTCGCGATCGCGGCCCTCGGGGAGACGTACGAAGGCAACATGGGCGCCGCGCGGGAGGCGAGCGACCGGGCCGCCGCCCTGGTCGACGCCCTCACCGATCACGACCTCGCGGGTCTGTGCGAGCCGCTGGCCCGGCTCGGCTGGTCCGAGGCGTTCCTGGAGCGCTATGCCGATGCCGAACGGCACGCCGATCGCGGCCTGGCCATCGCCCGGCGCGGCGGGCAGCTCTACGTCCTGCCGCACCTGCTGCTGTGCAAGGCATACGTTCGTCTCCAGACCCTGCGGCTGGACTCGGCCATGGAACTCGCGGACGAGGCCGAGACGATCGCCCGTGGCATCGGCAGCGACGAACTGTCGGCCTTCGTCCTCACCAACAAGGCGTACGCCCAGATGTACGCCCTCCCGCCGGGCGACCAGGGCGCACTGTCGGTGGCCGAGGAAGCCGTCGCCGCAGCGGGTACGCGTACCAACTGGTGGGCGTCCATCGCCTGGTGCGTGCTCGCTCAGGCGGCGATGCACGCAGGTGATCCGCAGCGCGCCCGGGCCGCGGTCCTGCGGGGCGGAGGCGAGAACCTGAACGCGCTCCACCCGTCGATGCGTCCGCTCATCCTGGAGATCCTCGTCACCTCCGCCGTCCTGACCGGCGATACGGATGCCGCCGCGACCTGGGCGGACCGGGCCCGTAAGGAGGCGGAGGAGCTGGACCTGCCGTCGCAGCAGGCCTCGGCGCTGCGCAGCACCGCCCACTGTCGTTCCGCCGCGGGCGACACGGCAGCGGCCGCCGAGCTGTTCGAGGAGGCCGTGGACATGACGGCCCGTGGGGGAGCGGTGCTGTGGGAAGCGTTCAGCCTGCTGCTCGGCGCACCTCTGACCGCCGCCCGCAATCCGGACCGCGCCCGCGCCATGTGGACACGGGCCCGACAGCTCGCCGAAAGCGGCGGCGCACGTCAACTGACAGGCCTGGCCGACGCGATCCACCCCCTCGTGCACGCCGAGCCGGCCGCCCAGCCTCCGGCCCCGCTGCCGGGCCTGTCGGCCCGCGAACGCGAGATCGCCGCGCTGGTCGCCGACGGCCTGACCACCCCGGCCATCGCCGCCCGTCTCTTCCTCAGCCCCCGCACGGTCGAGTCCCACCTCAGCCGCATCTACCGCAAGACCGGCGTCACCTCGCGAGCCGCCCTCGCCGTTCTCCAGACCAGGCTCGAGCTGAGCGACACGACGAACGGGCCGACCGGGTCCACCTGATCTTCGCCGTCACCGTCCTGTCAGCAGGACACCACGCTCATGGGCGAGACGTAGAGCGCGGACAGCACTCCGTCTCCGGCCACCTCGATCGGGGCGGGGGCCGTCGCATAGGTCAGCTCCAGGTCGGACGGGAGCCGGCTCTGCGGAATGTCCTCGCCGACGTAGACCACCGAGAGCGAGCCCTGGCAGTCGGAGCCGCCCGGCGGCGCGGTGTCGGGGACTCTGCCGTCCTGCGGGCCGGCCTTGACGGAGACGACGCTGATCGGCGTGTAGTGGTACTCGTAGCGAGCCGGGGTGACGGCGGTCTCCTCCCGCGTCTTCTCGACCTCGACCCAGTAGCGGGCGAACTTGACCGTGACTGCCTTGCAGGGCCTCTGGATCGCCTCCGGGGTGAAGTTCAGGCCGGAGGAGTCCAGGGTCAGGCCCCTGGACTGGTACGCACCGCTGCTGCTGGGCAGTTCCTTCAGGTAGTCGGTCAGTTCTTCGACGCTCATGCCACTGGTCTTCACGCACTCCGTGGGCGCGGTCTTCGTCGGGCTCGGCGTCGGAGTGGTCGGGTCGGGAGCGGCCGTGTAGTGAGCGAGCTCGGACGGGGAGGCGGTTCGAGTCGCCTGGGCGGTCGGCTTGTCGTCCGAACATCCCGAGACCGAGAGCAGCGCTGCCACGGCCATGACCGGTATCAACGTGCGTACGCTTCCCATGAGTTCCCCCCTGCTTCGGGAACGGAGCCGTGTGCTCACAAGCAATCGACCATGCCGCCTGCCACAGCGTCACACACGCTGCCGCCACTCGCGCGCACCAGGTGCCTCGTGCGGTGAATGCCCGTAGAGGATTGCGTAGTTCTACTGAAACAGGTCAGTCCTGCTTCCGCTCCGCCCTCATGGAGTCGCCAGCACCGCGATGAAGCCGGCCAGTGCCGCCAGTAGCCCGAGGCATGCCAGTGTGCCCGCCGTCTTCGGAGCCTTCTTCGTGAAGCGCTCCGCCACCTGGTACAGCGCGGAGATGAGGAGCAGTACCGCCGTGACGTGCAACAGCACCGCCAGGCTCACCCCGACGACCGCGCCGGCCCGCCAGAAGCGCCCCCAGGTCACCGCCCAGGCCACCGAGAACACGATCGCCGCGGTCAGCCCGCCGACGAGCTCCTCCCACCACGGCCGGTTCCCCATCCACCACAGGTTGCCGAGCCAGGAGATCTCGACGTCGAGGAGGTCGATGGTCGCCCAGGTGCCGAGCACCACGATTCCCAAGGCGGTCAGGCCCACGATCAGGCGGTAGCGCCACTGGAGCCACCTCGGCCAGCCCGTTCCCTCGCCGCGCCACATGGTCGCCATCGCCACCGCCGACCAGATCAGCCACCGCCGGATCAGCGCGGTGCCGGCGTCCGCCAGCGCATCGCGCAGTACGCGGTCGGCCTCCGCGCGCCGCACGACCTTGCCGTCGGTCGAGGTGTACTCCGGGACACCCTCCGGGTGGCTCAGTCCGTCGTGCAGCAGCGTGGCCGGGAGATGCTCGCCGGTCTTCGGCACGAGCCAGGTGAGAAACGCGGGAACCGAGGTCAGGTCGGTGCGGAAAGTGCCGGTCTCCCGCGGCACCAGGAGCTCGCCCAGGTGCCGGTCGCGGTACGCGATGCGGCGCTGCATCATGAAGTACTCGTGGCGGCCCACGACGACCCGCTCGAGTTCGATACGGGCATCGGAGCCGCGGTCGGGCGGGACTTCCGGCTGTCCCGCCGAACCGTCGATGCCACCGTCGTAGAACCGGCGCGGTTCCTGGGCGATCGGGCCACTTACGCCGGACACAACCATGAGCGCCTCCCTCGTGCCGGACCGGTTCCTCTCCCCATTCCTTCCGACGGGCGACCGCCGCTACTCGCCTTCCCCGCGGTCAGTCACCCAGAAGTGTCCATCGCCAGCCCTGCACCGGGCGCGCGACCGGCGCGCGAAGTCATGGTCGCCAAAGACAGTTGAGATGATCCCCTTGATGGGGAAGGGTCTGCGGTCATGGAGTTCTTCTGCTACCACCGTGACCGGCCCGGCTCCCTCGCATTGCGTGAGGAGTTGCTGGAGGCGCACTGGTCCTACATGGACCGGTACGCGAAGGAATTGATCGCTCGCGGCCCGACCTTCGCCGATGACGGTGAAACACCCACCGGCAGCGTGCACATCGTCGACCTGCCCGACCCCGCCGCCGCCCGCGCGTTCGCCTTCGACGAGCCCAACTACCAGGCCGGCGCCTACCGGGACGTGCTGCTGCGCCGCTGGCGCAACGTGCTGGGGCGCACCATGTGGGAGTTCCCCGGTGACCGGACCGACGGCAACCGGTACCTGGTGATCGGCCTCGGCGAGGGCCCGGCCGCCGACCTCGACCTGCCGCCGGACCGGGATCAGCTGGTCGCGTACGGGCCGTTGCTGTCCGACGACGGCGACATTTGGCTGGGTACGGCGGTGCTGCTCACGGCCCCGGATCCGGACACGGCACGCGCCGTCCTGACTGCGGAGCGGTACGCGGACATCGAGGTCCACGACTGGGAGTTCGGCGGGCGTCGATGAGCCACGTGCACCAGGCTGGAGCTTCGGCGGTCGGTCGCCGGTGTTGACTCGGTTGGCCGAGGAACCGGCCGCGGTCGACCATGCTGCACGGAGTGTCACGCGCCCGTTCTACGTGTACGCCGTGCTCGCCAATACGCTCTTCCAGCGCGGAGTGTTCGTCCTCTTCCTTTATCAGCGAGGCTTCTCCGCCGGGCAAGTGGCCCTACTGCAGACACTGCTCTACCTGGTCAGCGGAGTCGCGGAGTTGCCGACGGGAGTCATCGCCGACCGAATAGGCAGGCGTGCAAGCATCGTGATCGGCCAGGTGCTGATAGCCGGATGTCTGCTCGGCCAGGTGGCGTCCTCGAACTACTGGGTGTTCCTGGCGCTGTTCATCGGGCAGGGCGTGGGCATGGCCTGCGTGTCCGGTTCGGACACCGCCCTGCTGTACGACCTGCTCGTGCGCCGCGGTGCAACGGCCGGCTACGTCAAGATCAGGTCCCGGTTCACCATGCTCGGGACGGTCACCTCGGGAGCCGCCATCGTCCTCGGCGGCCAACTGCAGCACATCTCCTGGGGAGTCGTCTACGCCGGTTCGGCGGCGTGCCTCTTCCTGGCCGTGGTGGTGCTGATGTCACGGGTGCCCGAGATCCGCGGCGCCGACGCGGTGGACGAGCAGCAGGGAGCCGAGGGGCACGGCGACGCCTCGGCATGGCGGGCGATGCTTCGGGTCGCCACGCCGGCGCTCGTGACGCTCGTCGTGGTGTCCGGACTGATGCATGCGACGTTGACGCCGTACATCATTTTCACGCAGAAGACCCTCTCCGATCAGGGAGCGGGCACCGCATGGGTCAGCGTGGTCATATCGGCGGGATTCTTCGTCGGCGGGCTCACCCCGCTGCTGTCGGACCGCGCGGACCGGCACCTCGGGTATCGGGTCATCGTCCCGGTGTCCCTCCTGACGCTCGCCGCGGCACTCGGCCTCAGCGGTCTCGGCCTTGTCTGGGTCACCGTCGCCGCGTTCCTGGCCCTGGTCGGGATTCCCGAGATCACCGCCGTGATCGTGGACAACGTGTTCAACGAGGCCGTGCCGTCGCGCCACCGGGCGAGCCTGTTGTCGATGATCGCCTTCGTGGAGTCGGCACTCATCGGCATCGGCTATCTCGTTCTCGGCACGCTCATGGACGGGCTGGGCTCCAGTGTGGGCATGGCCACCTATGCCGTGGTCCCGCTGCTGGCATGTCTCCTGTGGCTCCCGGTGCTTTTCCGCGGGGCACGGGTGACCTCCGGGATCGAGAAGCCCGCCGACCGAAAGGCATCCTGAAACCGAGCGTCTCAAGGAACGTGCCGGTGGGCTCCGGATATGCATCCGGAGCCCACCGGCACGGTGTTGAGTGGTGGGTTACCAGCGATACCAGCGGCCCCTGCGGCCACCTGTGTCCGCGGAGCGCATGACGAAGCCCAGCAGCCAGACGGCCAGCACGATGACCGCGATCCACCACAGTGCCTTCAGAGCGAAACCCGCACCGAAGAGGACCAGAGCCAGCAGAAGAACGAGAAGCAGGGGAACCATAGTTATCAACCTCCGTAGCTTCTAGTGCCCGGGTAATGCAGGAACACACGATCGATTTCCTTGGTTTGTCCACTGCCAAGGCGGGAACTCAGCTCTGTTTCTCCCGGAGTTCGGTCCGGAAATTCATTCCCTGTCCAACGGTTTTTCTCCGAATGTGTAGGGAGGAATGTGTAGGGAGCGCCTCGAGGGTTCCCAGGTAGCGAGGTCAGGCGTCGAGCGCGTCGATGAGTGTCTTGGTGACGTCCTCCGTGGAGGCGGTGCCGCCGACGTCGCGGGTGAGGATGCCCGCGCCGATCGATGCCCCGTATAGGTGTGGCCTATCGATCCTTCTGCCTGGACCCGGAGGACGCGTCCGTCACCTCGTCGGCATTCTCACCGGCCCGGGCAGTCGCAGACGCTCGCCCTGGAACCCTGTCCGTAGTGCGCGGTCGTGGGTGACCAGCACGATCGCCCCCGGATAGCCGGTGAGCGCCTCCTGCAGTTCCTCGACCAGCGCCGGGGAGAGGTGGTTCGTCGGCTCGTCGAGCAGCAGGAGCTCGGCGGGGTGCGAGACCAGCCGCGCCAGATCCACGCGGCGGCGCTGGCCGTACGACAACTCACCCATGCGCAAGCGCAGTTGTGCCGGGTCGAAGAGGCCGAGGGCCAGCAGGGCGTCCGCGTGCTCGTCGGCGGAGCCTTCGCGCCCCAGCCCGAATGCCTCGGTCACCGTCAGGTCCGGCGGCCACGGCGTCTCGTCCTGGCGCAGATGACCCACCCGGCCCGGCACTCGCACCGAGCCCTTGTCCGGTCGCAACTCACCGGCGAGGAGGCGCAGCAGCGTGGTCTTGCCGGCGCCGTTGGGGCCGGTGACCAGCAGTCGGCCGCTGCGGCCGAGAGTGAGGGAGTCCAGGTGGACACGGCCTGCGATGTGTACGTCCGACAGCTCGACGGCCGGGAGTTCCGCGGCTTGCCCTGCCGTTTCGATCCGCGCCCGGAAGATCAGCGGGTCCGGCGGCGGTGTCACCGGGTTCGCGGTCAGCCTCTCGACCCGCTCGCGGGCGTTGCGGATACGGGCCATGGCGCCGTGGGCGCGGCCGCGGGTGCGGAAGCCGCCGTGGCCGAAGTTGGCCAGCGGTGCCTTGCGCGGAATGGCGTCGAGGCCGAGGGCGTGGCCGGCGGCCAGCCGCTCGTTGCGGGCCAGCTCGTCCCGCCACCGCCCGTACTCCTGGAGCCGGCGGTGGCGCTCCGCCGCCTTCGCCGTGCGGTAGCCGGCATAGCCGTCGCCGTAGCGGGTGACCTTCCCGGCCTCGGCCTCCAGGACCGTTTTCGTCAGGCGTTCCAGGAAGACGCGGTCGTGGGTGACCGCGAGCACCGTGCCGTGGTGCGCCCGCAGTTGTGCCTCCAGCCACTCGACGGCCTGATCGTCCAGGTCGTTCGTCGGTTCGTCCAGAAGCAGCAGTTCCGGGCGGCCGGCGAGGACGCCGGCCAGGGCGAGCCGGGAGCGCTCGCCGCCGGACAGGGTGCCGAGCTGGCGTTCACGGCGGAGGGCGGGCAGGCCGAGGTGGTGCAGGGCGATGTCCACCCGGTGGTCGGCGTCGTAGCCGCCCCGGGCCTCGTAGCGCCCGAGGAGGTGGGCGTACGCGGCGAGTTCCGCCGGGTCCTCGCTGTCGCCCAGATCCTGTTCGGCCTGGCGCAGTTGCGCCTCCAGGGTGCGCAGGTCGGCGAGGGCCAGGTCGACGGCGTTCTGGACGGTGGCGGTCGGGGCCAGGGGGAGGCTCTGCGGCAGATAGCCGATGCCGTCGGCGGCGACCACGGTCAACTCGCCGCTGTCCGGGCTCTCCTGCCCCGCGATGAGCCGGAGGAGGGTGGACTTGCCGGCGCCGTTGTCGCCGATGAGTCCGGCCTTCTCGCCCGGCTTGAGCGTGAAGGAGACCTGGTCGAGGACGGTGCGGCCGGGGTAGCGCTTGGTGACGTGGTGAAGGGTGAGTTGTGAGGTGTGCACAGGGGTCCCTCCTGGCCGCGCGGGTTTGAGCCCGGGGCGGGATCGGGGTGGATGGCTGCACGCGAGGCGCGCGATCGCGGAGCGGTGCTCTACGCGGTTGGCGCCGGCTGTCTCACAGGGAACCCATGTGCAGGACGGTACGGCACGACAACGAGAATGGCAAGACGATACGTCTCGCCTTGTTGGCGGTTGCTGACGTGGGCGACCCCGCAGGGGCGTGCGGTGGTCGGCCCACGTCATCTCCGGCATGGTCTTCCGGGCCCGCCGAGGGTCCTATGGGCCGTGCGGGCGGGAAGCAGGGCCGAACGGCCCAAGCGGAAGCGGCCCGTGTGGCTACGTCAGCCCGCGGTCAGTGCCCGAACCCTCCGACCCTGACGTACGAGAAGCCCTCGCCCGTGCGTGGCGCGCGGGTCCAGGAGCAGGTCGTGAAGGTGTGAAGACTGCCTTGGGTCAGCGCGAATCGGGGCAGTGAGAGCCCGAGTTCGGTGTGCAGGGCTTCCAGCGCCCGCAGTTCGCAGTCCAGCTCGGTGTCGTCCGGGCGGAACAGCCGTGCGGGATCCAGTGCGTCGGGTATCGCCCCGGAGCGCTCGATCTCCGTGCCCCGCACGGTGAACGCGTAGAGCTCCTCGCCCTGTTCGGCCACCGACAGATGAAACGCCGCTGAGCGTTCACCCGGGGACGAGATCCTCGGGTCGCGCCACACCACCACGGCGCGACCGGCCGAGGAGGCCCTTCGGGCGGGGGACAGGAACAGCCTGGTCAGATGGTGGTGGGAGTGGCCGTCGAAGGCGAAGGCCCACGCTTCGGCGGTGCGGCCGGCGGCGACCACGGGCCGGTCCTCCCAGAGTTCCACCCCTTCCCGCTCATGGGGCTTGCGTGCCTGCCACGCCGCCCTGCGCGGATCCGTGGGCCCGCTCAGTTCGGCGCCTTCCTCACCGATCAGGGCGGGCAGGCCGGCAGGGTCCATCCCCTCGACCCAGACACAGCGGTATCCGTCCGACGACTGCCGGTTCGCCGTGGTCTCCGTCAGCCACCCGAGACCCGGCGGGTCGAGGTCGGGCACCGGTTCCGGAACAGGTCCCGTCTGCCCGGAGCGCGGTGTCGCGAGGATTTCCCGCCCACGCTCCGGTGTGACCAGCGGGCCGAGGACCGGATCGGCGAGCAGGCCGATCGGGGAGAGCAGCGCGGGCCCGGGTGTCTCCCACCGCGGAAGCGCGTCCCGCAGCATCCGCCACGCGGCGTCGGTCGCTCCCCAGCGAGCCGCCTCCCGGGCCTCGGCGACGGCCTGCCCCCAGGGACCGGGAGGCGCGTACTGATGGGTGCCGTCCCGCAGCGCGCCCAGTACGGCCTGGGCGGTCTGGCGGGCCGCTCCGCGCGCGGCCATCATCCCGAGCCAGTGGTCGTCCCCGCCCAGCCGCCATTCGCCGCGTGCCGGCGTCAGGGCCTCCACAGGCAGAATCTCGGCCAGGTAACGCGGGTCGTCGACCAGGTTGCCGTAATCCCGGGGGCTGCGCGGAGCCAGCAGATGCCGGAGCTGGTTCAGCAGGACGGCGCTGCCCGGCCGTCCGAAGGACCGCGCCTCCTCCAGCAGGGACAGTGCCATCTCGTACCGTCCTTGCAGGGCCAGCAGGGCAGCGTCCTTCACGTGGGCGTCCTGGACGCGCGTGGTCGCGTTCACGAAGTCGGATCTGTGGGCCCGGTCCCCGTGGAAGCCGCGGTACATGGCCTCCATGTACGCGCGGAACGACGGGTAGCGGTCCGGCAGTTCACCACCCCAGCCCTTGTAGACGTAGAGCGCCCACTCGCCGTCCTGGTCGGTGTCGCCCGGGTCGAGCAGCGCGTGCGACATGTCGGAGTCCGTCTCCAGCCGGAGCGCCCGCCGCCACATCCCGGCCAGCAGGACGTCCTCCTCGCGCGGGTTGTCGCCCAGGCTCTCCTCGTACAGCGGGGTCATGTCGTACAGGTCGCGGAACCAGTCGATGTCCGCGGCGCCGCCGAGCTGATAGATCCCGGCCGCCTGTTCGACGTGCCACCCGTCGCTCACGGCCAGGAACTCCCGGTACGAAGTCGGCAGTCGCCGCCCCAGCCGCTCCTCGGCCGCGGCGATCACCGCCTCGTCCGCCCCGGGCCGGCCCAGGCCGGCGGTCTGCCCGTCGTCCTCTTCCTCGTCCAGGTCGTCGCGCGGGACCCACTCCTCCTGCCAACGTCCCAGGAAATCGTGCCAGTTGAAAGCCTCACCACTCATGTCCGGATGGTGTCATCCGGCACTGACAACGCCCGGTGCCGCCTCCGGGCGCCTGCGCGGGGGTCACCACCCGGTGCGCAGCAGATGGTTGAGGAGCAGGGCGAGCAGCGCCTGGGCGGCGAGCCAGGCACGGGGGTGGGGGAGGAACGCGCACGCCGGGTACAGCCACAGGGCGAAGGGCAGCCAGATGCGTTCCGTCTCCGCCTTGCTCATGCCGGACAGGTCGGCGACCAGCAGGGCGGTAAGCGCGGCGGCCACGAGAACGCCGAGGCGGACGTCGGCGCGGCTGCCGGTGCGATGCCGCAACAGGAGCGCGCCCGTCCGCCGCAGGCCCGCCGCCGTGGCCAGGCCGGTGATCAGCACCGCGCACGCCAGGTTGGCCCACACCCAGTAGCCGTAAGGGCGGATGCCGCCCGCGCCCTGGTAGTAGCGCGTGACCAGCAGGTGGTACGCCTCCCACCAGTCGAACCCGGCGAGCGTGAACGCCGCCGGCACCACGGCCGCTCCGGCGAGCAGCGGCACCAACACGGCCGGGCGCTCCCGCAGTTCCCGTCTGCCGAGCACAAGCACCGCGGCCCCGATCAGCGCGACCAGCGTCAGGCCGTAGGACAGATAGCAGGTCAGGCCGAACAGCAGCCCCGAACCCCCCGCCCACCCCAGGGACCGCCGGGTGATCGCCAGGGCCAGCAGCGCCACCGCCCAGGCGGCCACCGCCGCGAAGTACGCGTCGGCCGAGGTGCCCATCCACACGGCGGCCGGCGCCAGGACCAGGAACGGTGCTGCGTGCCGCGCCCGCCGTTCGTCGGCCAGCGCGCGGATCGTGACCAGTACGGCCACGCAGGCGGCCGCCCCGACCGTGATGCACCACGCCCCGGCCCAGCCGCCGCCCCGCAGCCCGATCCGGTCCAGCAGGACGAAGGTGAGCGTCGCGCCGGGCGGATGGCCGGCGACGTGGGCGGGCCAGTGGTCGGGGGAGCCGAGCAGGATGTGGTGGGTGAAGTCCCGCAGGGCGGCGGGGATGTCGTGGAAGCGGTCGATGACCTGGAGGTACTCGTAGCGCGTGGTGAGCCTGCGCGCGACGCCCCGGTGCCAGCCGTCGATCAGGGCGAGGGACCAGATCCACGCCATGGCCGTGGCCCAGGCCAGCGTGAGCAGGGCACGGAAGGGGAGCCGGGCCGCGAGGGCGGGGCCGTACACCACGGTGGCGGTCGCCACGAGGACGGCGGCCGGGGTGCCGGGGCCCAGGTGGGGGTCCCAGAACGCCAGGAGCGGGGGCCAGTCGACGAACAGGGTGTGGTGCGTGTGCTGGATGTGCCGGCCGATGAGCACGGCGGCGGTCACCAGCGCCGCGGCGGCCCCGGCGGCGTACAGGTCACGGCGAAGGGAGCGGGTCACGCAAAGAACGCTAGGCGGGCCGGTCGGCCGTTTGCCGTCTCCCGGGCCGGACGTCAGCGTTTCGTCATGGGTTGCGCACCCTTTCCTGGGGTGCTCCGGGCCTACGGTCGGGCCATGCGCGACCCCGACATCCCACGCCTTTCCCTGCGAGCGGACCCACGGCTGCCGTCCTCGCCCGGTTTCTGGCGCAGTGCGCTGCGCGGCCCCTGGTTCACCTCGGTGCTGGGTCTGGTCCTGCTCGTCGGCATCACGGTGCTGTTCGTGACGGGACTGGTCTCCTACGCCGCCTACAACCCGGACCTGTCCCCGGTGAACGACAAGACCCCGGACAAGGGGGTCCTCGGCTTCTACCTCTTCTCCTGGCCGACCGGCCCGCACTGGCTGTACCGGCTCAACCAGGGCGTCCATGTCACCCTCGGCGTCACCCTGATCCCCGTACTGCTGGCCAAGCTGTGGTCGGTGGTGCCCAGGCTGTTCACCCTGCCGCCCGCCCGATCCCTCACCCACGCCCTGGAACGGATCTCGCTGCTGCTCCTGGTCGGGGGAGGACTGTTCGAGTTCGTGACGGGCGTGCTCAACGTCCAGCTCGACTACATCTTTCCCGGCTCCTTCTACCGGCTGCACTTCTACGGCGCCTGGGTGTTCTTCGCCGCGTTCACCGCGCACGCGGTGCTGAAGCTGCCGATGGCGCTGCGGAATCTGCGGCAGCTGCGGGAGGAGCGCGACGACCTGGTTTCCCCGCGCCCCACCGAGCCGACCGTCTCCCGGCGGGGCGCCCTGGGGTTCGTCGGGGGCGGCTCGCTGCTGCTGTTCGCCACGACGGTGGGGCAGAGCTTCGACGGACCGCTGCGGCGTACCGCCCTGCTCGCACCGCATGGCGCCGGTGACCCCGGCAGCGGCCCGAACGGCTTCCAGATCAACAAGACCGCCGCCTACGCCGGGGTCACCCCCGCGCAGACGGGCGAGGACGCGTGGCGGCTCGTCGTCACCGGGCGCACGGGCACCGTCCGCCTCAGCCGGGCAGAGCTTGCCGAACTGCCGCTGCACAGCGCCGCGTTGCCCATCGCCTGCGTGGAGGGCTGGTCGACCTCGGACCAGTGGTGGCGCGGAGTGCGGCTGCGCGACCTGGCGGCGCTCGTCGGTTACGAGGACGACCCGCCGGACGTCTTCGTCGAATCCCTCCAGCAGCGCGGATCGTTCCGCAAGGCGGCCCTGCGCGCCAACCAGGTGGCCGACCCGCGGTCCCTGCTCGCCCTGTACGTCAACGGCGAGGAGCTGTCCCCCGACCACGGCCACCCGGCCCGGATCATCGTGCCCGCCGCGCCCGGTGTCCTGAACACCAAGTGGGTGGCCCGGCTGACGTTCGGAGACCTGTGATGCGCCGACCGCGGATTCCTGTCGGAAGTCCCTTTCAACTCCTGCTGCTCGTTTGCTCGTTCGCACTCGCCGCCTATGCGGGTGTGCGGCTCCTCGACGGCGACTGGTTCGGTGTGGCGCTGTGGTTGGTGGGGGCGGCCCTGCTGCACGACCTGGTGCTGCTTCCGGTGTACGCGGTGCTCGACCGGGCGCTGGTCCGCGGGCTCGGTGCGGCCGGCCGCCGCGCGTGGGTGATGTACGTGCGGGTGCCGGCCGCGCTGTCCGCGCTGCTTCTGCTGGTGTGGTTCCCGCTGATCAGCGGGATGGTGGACCGGCGTTACCGATCCGCCACCGGCCTGTCGCCGGACGGCTTCGCGGCGCGCTGGCTGCTGATCACCGCCATGCTGTTCGCCGGGTCGGCGCTGTTGCTGGCGCTACGGTTGCGCAGCGCCGCGAAGCACCGTCCGCCCGCGGTCCACTGACCGGCACGCCGCCAGCCCTGCGCGTGCGCGAGCAGGGCCCGCGTGCCGAGCCGGGCCCAGGGGAAGGGGAGGTCGGCCTCACCGCTGTCGATGAGGCCGACGACCGCCACCTGTACGCGCTCGTCGACCTCCACCGGTGCGGTCTCCGCGATCAGCAGGCCGCCGGGCCTGAGAAGGGCGGCCACCCGGTCCAGCAGGGCGCGTGGGTCACCGCCGATACCGACGTTGCCGTCCATGAGCAGGACGGTGTCCCAACGGCCCTCGCCGGGCAGCGGCTCGAAGACCGAGCGCCGCAGTGCCTGACCTCCGAGGCGCACGGTGTGCTCGACCGCGGCCTGGCTGACGTCGATGCCGAGGACGGCCCGGCCCCGGCCGGCGAGTTCCGCCACCAGCCGTCCGGGGCCGCAGCCCACGTCCAGCACGTTGCCCTCGCACCGGTCGAGCACGTCCCGGTCCACCTCGTCGGCGCGTGCGCACCAGCGTTCCACCTCCAGCGGCAGCAGCCAGCCGTCGTCGCGGCGCAGGAACAGCGGGCCGCGCCCGGTGCGCAGAGCCGCGGCGTAGGGATCGGCACTCGCCCAGGCGCGAGCCGTGACGGGCGGGCTGCTCATCGGCGGGTGCCCGAACGCGCGGCGGACCCGGTGCCTGACGGTGACGCGGGCTCCGCAGCGGTCGGTGCGCACCGGGCCAGCCGCGCCGCGAACCGTCCGTGCGGGGCGAGCGCGGCGACCGCCTCGGCGTCGGCGGCGGTGTCCACGTCCCGCAGCCGGGGCAGGTCCCGTACCCGCAGTCCGGCCGCGACGAGCCGCTCGCGCTGCACCGCCCCGGTCACCGGGGTCGACATGGGTACGCCCCGCAGCAAGGCGGGGTCGGGCTCGGCCAGTCCCAGTGCCCAGAAGCCGCCGTCCTCGGCCGGACCGAACAGGGCGTCGCAGTCGGCGAAGTCCGCGGCGAGCAGCGCGGGGGTCACCTGAGGCGTGTCCATGCCGATGAGCAGGGTCGGCCCCGCACAGTGCGCGAAGGCGTCCGCGAGCCGCTGGTCCAGAGTGCCCGCGCACTGCCGTACGACGTCGAAGCCGGGCGGCAGCCAGGGGCCGGGCCTGCCGTCGAGGACGAGAAGGCGGCGGGAAGCGGGCGTGGCCGCCACGGCGTGCAGGGTGTCCGCGAGAGACGCCTCGGCCAGGGCCGCCGCCTGGCGCGGCGTGAACGGCGGGGTCAGCCGGGTCTTCACCCGCCCCGGCAGGGGTTCCTTGGCGATGACGAGGAGTGTGGTCACCGTGCGGTCCTTCCGTCGGCCAGCACCCGGCTCATGTCCCGGACGGCCTGCCAGGTGCCGCGCCAGGTGCCCGTCACCTTCGAGGCCCCGGTGCGCGGCAGGTAGGGCACGTCGTGTTCGGTGATCCGCCAGCCGGCGTCGGCTGCGCGGACGACCATCTGGAGGGGGTAGCCGCTGCGCCGGTCGGTGAGATCGAGGTCGAGCAGCGGCTTCCGGCGGGCGGCGCGCAGGGGGCCGAGGTCGTGCAGGCGCAGCCCGGTGCGGCGGCGCAGCATGCGGGCGAGCGCGAGGTTGCCGGCGCGGGCGTGCGGGGGCCACGCGCCCCGGCCCTGCGGACGGCGTCGGCCGAGGACCAGGTCGGCCTCGCCGCTGAGGATCTCCTCGACGAAGGGCACGAGGAGGGAGGGGTCCAGGGAGGCGTCGCAGTCGCAGAAGCACACCACGTCGGCGGTGGCGGCGAGCAGCCCGGCGTGGCAGGCGGCGCCGAAGCCCCGGCGCGGCTCGTGCACGACGGTCGCGCCGAGGGCGTCGGCGATGCGGGCGGAGCCGTCGGTGGAACCGTTGTCGACGACGAGGGCGCGCCAGCCCGGCGGGATCCGTTCGAGCACCCAGGGCAGGGCCTTGGCCTCGTTCAGACAGGGCAGCACCACGTCGACGTCGGAAGGTGTCGTTGTCACCGTTTCACCCTACGAACGAGGATCGGGCATAACGGACACCTGCTCCTTACGAAACGCGGACATCGAAGGCCGCGGAGGCACCCGGGCACGTCAACGGGGGCGGCGTGGTGCCAGGCTGGGGGCATGCAGCAGCCCTACCAGCAAGAAGAGAGCGCGAGCGGTCCCACCCGGATCCTCGTGGTCGACGACGACCCCACCGTCGCCGAGGTCGTCGCCGGATACCTCGACCGCGCCGGCTATGCCGTCGACCGCGCCGACGACGGTCCGACGGCCCTCGACCGTGCCGCCGCGCACTGGCCCGACCTGGTCGTGCTCGATCTCATGCTGCCCGGCATGGACGGCCTGGAGGTCTGCCGCCGGATGCGCGGCCAAGGACCGGTCCCGGTCATCATGCTCACCGCCCGCGGCGACGAGGACGACCGCATCCTGGGCCTGGAAGTGGGCGCCGACGACTACGTCACCAAGCCGTTCAGCCCCCGCGAACTGGTGCTGCGCGTGGAGTCGGTACTGCGTCGCAGCAGGCCCGCCACCGGCGGCGCACGGCTGGGCGCGGCGGGCCTGACCGTCGACCCCGCGGCCCGCCGGGCGGCCAAGAACGACACCGAACTCGCCCTCACCCTGCGCGAGTTCGACCTGCTCTCCTACTTCCTGCGGCATCCGGGACGGGCGTTCAGCCGCGAGGACCTGATGCGGGAGGTGTGGGGCTGGGACTTCGGCGATCTGTCGACCGTCACCGTCCACGTCCGCCGCCTGCGCGGCAAGGTCGAGGACGACCCGGCCCGCCCCCGCTTGATCCAGACGGTCTGGGGCGTGGGCTACCGCTTCGATCCCACGGGATCCGCGGGATCCACGGATGAGGAGAGCGGATCGTGAACGACACGCTGCTGATAGCCCTGTACGCCTTCGCCGGCGCCGCCGCCACCGGGCTGGCCGGAGCGGCCGTACTGCGCGTGGTCCGGCGCCGCTCACTGACCGCGTCCCTGGCCGTGGTGGCGGCCGTCGGGATCGTCGCGATGCTGGCGGGCACACTCGCCGTGGCGTGGGCGATGTTCCTGTCCCCGCACGACCTGACCGTCGTCACGACGGTCGTCGCGATGGCGGCCGTGGTCTCGCTGGCCACCGCGCTCCTCCTGGGCCGCTGGGTGGTCGCGCGCAGCCGTGAACTCGCCGTGGCGGCACGCTCCTTCGGCGACGGCGGGGACTTCGCCGCCCCGGGCGTCCCCGCGACCGCCGAACTGGAACACCTGAGCCGGGAGTTGGCGGCCACCAGCGCCAGACTCGCCGAATCCCGGGAACGGGAAAGGGCGTTGGAGGCGTCCCGGCGTGAACTCGTCGCCTGGATCTCGCACGATCTGCGCACCCCGCTGGCCGGTCTGCGCGCCATGTCGGAGGCGCTGGAGGACGGCGTCGCCGCCGACCCCACCCGCTACCTCCGGCAGATGCGCACCGAGGTGGAACGCCTCAACGACATGGTCGGCGACCTCTTCGAACTCTCCCGCATCCACGCCGGCACGCTGCCGCTGTCCTACGCCCGCATCTCGCTCTACGACCTGATCGGCGACGCGCTGGCAGGGGCCGACCCGCTCGCCCGGGAGTACGGGGTGCGGCTGGTGGGCGGGCATGTCGAGATGCTGCCGGTCGAGGTGGACGCCAAGGAGATGAGCCGGGTCCTGGGCAACCTGCTGGTCAACGCCATTCGCCGGACCCCGGCCGACGGTACGGTCGCCGTCGCCGCCGAGCGCTCGCCCGAGGGAGTGGTGGTGTCGGTGACGGACGGCTGCGGCGGCATCCCCGACGAGGACCTCTCCCGCGTCTTCGACACCGGCTGGCGCGGCACGCACGCCCGGACACCGCCGGCCGGAGCGGGCCTCGGGCTTGCCATCGTCCGGGGGATCGTCGAGGCCCACCAGGGGCGGGCCACCGTACGCAACATCCCCGGCGGCTGTCGTTTCGAGGTGGTGCTGCCCGCCGCCGCTTCCTGATGCGGGCAGCACCACCGGTCTGTGGCACCGCAGTTCTACACGGTGCGCATCCCGGCGCGTGCGAACTCCGCCATTCCGTCCGCGAAGGCGACCTCCGGCTTCCACCCGAGATCGGCCCGCAGCCGGGCGGAGTCGGCGGTGATGTGCCGTACGTCGCCGAGCCGGTACTCGCCCGTGACGACCGGCTCGGGCCCGCCGTACGCGGCGGCCAGGGCCCGCGACATCTCGCCCACGGTGTGCGGGTCACCGCTGCCCGTGTTGTACGCCGTCAGCACGCCCGCGGCCGACGACGCCTCCAGCGCCGCCACGTTGGCCGCCGCCACGTCCTGCACATTTACGAAGTCCCGGCGCTGCGCACCGTCCTCGAACACCCGCGGTCCCTCACCGCGGGCGAGCGCGGACCGGAAGAAGGAGGCCACCCCGGCGTACGGCGTATCCCTGGGCATGCCCGGCCCGTACACGTTGTGATAGCGCAACGACACCGCTGAGCCGTCGGTGCAGCGGGCCCAGGCGGCGGCCAGGTGCTCCTGGGTCAGCTTGGTCGTCGCGTACACGTTTCGCGGATCGGCCGCGGTGTCCTCGCCGACCAGACCGGGGGACAGGTCCGCCCCGCACTCCGGGCACGGCGGCTCGAACCGCCCTGCGTCCAGGTCGGCGACGGCACGCGGCCCGGGCCGTACGACACCGTGCCGCGGGCACTCGTAGCGCCCTTCTCCGTAGACCACCATCGACCCGGCGAGCACCAGACGCCCGATGCCGGCCTCCGCCATGGCGGCGAGCAGTACGGCGGTGCCGAGGTCGTTGTGCGCCACGTACTCTGCCGCGTCGGCGACCCCGTTGCCGAGCCCGACCATGGCCGCCTGGTGGCAGACGGCGTCCACACCGGCGAGCGCGCGGGCGACCGCAGCCGGATCGCGGACGTCGGCGCCGGGATCGGCCCGGACGTCGTACACGATCGGCTCGTGCCCGCGCGCCGCCAGCGCCTCGACGACATGGGACCCGATGAACCCGGCACCGCCGGTGACCAGTACACGCATACGGCCACGCTAGGTCCGGCGGCGCGCGGAAGAGCGGGACCGCGCCCGCACGTCACGACTCCGTAAGAAGCCGAGGCGGCGTCAGAGCAGGGCCTCTGCCGTGATGGGCAGTTCACGCACCCGGCGGCCGGTGGCGTTGAACACCGCGTTGGCGATGGCGGGCGCCACGCCGCAGATCACCAGCTCGGCAAGGCCCTTCACGCCGAGCGCGTCGGCGTGCATGTCCTCGCCGTCGAGGTAGATGGCCCTGAGATCGGGGATGTCGGCGTTGACCGGGACCAGGTAGTCGGCGAGGTTGGCGTTGACGATCCGGCCGTCACGGTGGTCGGTGACCGTGTGCTCCAGCAGGGCCGCGCCGATGCCGCCCACCATGCCGCCGAGCGCCTGGCTGTCGGCGAGCTTGGGGCTGATGATCCGGCCCGCGTCGTACACGGACAGCATTCGCCGTACCCGCACCAGACCCAGCGTCGCGTCCACGGCCACCTCGGTGAAGGTGGCGCTGTAGGCGCTGATGGAGAACTGCTCGCCCCGCGGCGGGTCGAAGGAGGTGTTCGCTTCGAGCCGCTCGCGGTCGTTACGGGTCAGCAGTCGCTGGTACGTCTCACCGCGTGCCGGGTTCCCCTGCACGTGCAGTCGGCCGCCCCGGACCACGATGTGGTCGGCCGGCACCCCGTGCAGTGGCGACTTCTCGTCCTCGACGGCGAGTCGGATCGCCTGCTGCCGGAGCTTGTTGCAGACCTCGAGGGTGGCGGAGCCGACGCTGGCCATGGTCATCGAGCCGCCGTGCGGCGGGGTCTGCGGATAGCGGGAGTCGCCGAGCCGGTAGTCGACCGCGCGCACGGCGAGTCCCAGCGCGTCGGCGGCGACCTGGGTCTGGGCGGTGTACGTGCCCGGGCCCATGTCGCTGGTGGCGGACTCGATCACCGCCGTGCCGTCGGCGTTCAGGCGACCACGGGACCGGGCCGGGGCGACGCCGGTGTGGTAGACGCCCGAGGCCATGCCCATGCCGATCAGCCAGTCGCCGTCGCGCGTCGAGCGGGGCTTCGCTCTACGGCGGTTCCAGCCGAACTCGCGGGCGCCGGTGGTGTAACACTCCAGCAGCCGGCGCGTGGAGAACGGCGCGTTGTTCGAGGGGTCCTGGGCCGGCTCGTTACGGCGGCGCAGCTCGATCGGGTCGATGCCGAGCTCGTGGGCGAGTTCGTCCATGGCCGACTCGACGGCGTAGACGGCTGTGGCGGCGCCGGGACCGCGCATCCAGATCGGGCTGTTCACATCCAGCGGCACCGTCCGATAGGCCTGGCGGACACTGGGTGTGCTGTAGAGCATCTGCCCGGGTGACATGACGGCCTCGGTGAACGTCTCGAACGACGAGGTCTCCGCGTCGATCCGGTGGTCGGCGGCGACCAGACGGCCGTTGCGGTCGCCGCCGACGCTCAGCCGGTAGTCGTAGGAGGGCCGGAAGCCGGTGCCGAAGTACATCTGCCTGCGGGTCAGGACCAGCTTGACCGGACGGCCCGTCTCCCGTGCGGCCAGCGCGGCGACCACGGTGTGCGGCCAGCAGCGCAGCCCGCTGCCGAAGCCGCCCCCGACGAACGGGTTGATGACCCGCACGTCGTCCAGCGGCACATCGAACACCGTGGAGAGTTCCAGCTGCGTGCCGGGCACCCACTGGGTCTTGTCCCACACGGTGAGCCGGTTGCCGTCCCAGCGGGCGATCGTGGCGTGTGGCTCCATCGGATTGTGGTGGTTGCGCGCCAGCCGGTAGGTCAGGTCCAGCCGTACGTCCGCGTCGCGCAGTCCGGCTTCCACGTCACCGCGCGCGTAGGAGGCCGGCTCACCCGGCTCGCCCTCGGCGAGGTCGGTCGAGGGCCGCTCGGCGGCGTAGCCGACCTTCACCAGGCTCGCGCCGTGCTGCGCGGCCTCCAGGGTGGTGGCCACCACCACGGCGACCGGGTGGCCGTGGAAGAGCACCCGGTCGTCCTGGAACACCCGCACCTTGCGCCCGGGCAGATTGTTCGACCCCGGGTTGTCGCGGTACGGCAGTGTCGGCGCGTTGCCGTGATGGATCACCCGCAGCACGCCCGGGTGGGCCTCGGCGTCACCGGTGTCGATGGAGGTGACGCGGCCGCGGCCGATGCTCGCGTCGACGATGACGGCGTGCGCCGTCCCCTCGGCGTCGAACTCGGCGGCGTACTTCGCCTGACCCGTGACCTTCAGGCGGCCGTCCACCCGGGACAGCGGCGCACCCACGGCCGCCTGTGGCTGGGGGCTCACTTGGTTCCTCCCACGATGCGCAGCTGGCGTTCGACGGTCCGCCTCAGAAGAGCCACCTTGAAGCGGTTGTGCGTGAGGGGGCGTGCCCCCTCCGTCGCCTTCTCAGCGGCCTCGGTCCACAGGGCGTCCGAGGGGCGTCGGCCGATGAGGGCCCGCTCGACCGCGGGCAGCTTCCACGGGACGGTGCCCACGCCGCCGGCGGCGACCTTGGCCTCGCGGATCGTTCCACCGCGGATGTGCAGTGCCACGGCGGCCGAGGTGAGCGCGAACTCGTAGGACTGGCGGTCGCGTACCTTCAGATAACCCGACTTCAGCGGTTGCGGAAGGGCGGGAATCTCCACTGCCGTGATCAACTCGCCCTGCCGGATGGCCTGTTCACGGTGAGGGGTGCTGCCGGGCCGCAGCAGGAATTCGGCGAACGGCACGCTGCGCTCGCGTCGGTCCGGACCCAGCAGGTGCACGCGCGCCTCCAGTGCCGCGAAGGCCACGGCGACGTCGGATGGGTGGGTGGCCACGCAGGCGTCGGAGGTGCCCAGGATCGCGTGGGAGCGGTTGACGCCGTGCAGCGCAGCACAACCGGAGCCGGGCTCGCGCTTGTTGCAGTCGGCGGTGACGTCGCGGAAGTAGGTGCAGCGGGTGCGCTGCATGATGTTGCCGCCGATGGTGGCCATGTTCCGCAACTGGGCCGAGGCGCTGAGCTCCAGGGCCTGGGAGACGACCGGATAGGCGGCGCGTACCGCGGGGTGGGCGGCGGCCTCGGCCATCCGTACCAGGGAGCCGATCCGCAGGCTGCCCTGCTGGGTGACGAGGACTTCGCGCAGGGGCAGGCCGGAGATGTCGACGAGTGTCTCGGGGTGTTCGACGGTCTCACGCATCAGGTCGACCAGCGTGGTGCCGCCGGCGATGTAACGCCCGCCGTCGCGACCGGCGTTGAGAGCTTCCCGGGTGCCGGAGGCACGGGTGTAGGCGAAGGGGTGCACAGGCTGTTTCCCTTACTTCCGGGCGGCGGTCTGCTCGACCGCGCGCACGATTTTGACGTAGCAGCCGCAGCGGCAGATGTTGCCGCTCATGTACTCCCGGATCTCCTCCGGTGAGCCGGTGTGGCCCTCCTGGATGCAGCCGACGCCGGACATGATCTGGCCGGGCGTGCAGTAGCCGCACTGGAAGGCGTCCTCGTCGACGAACGCCTGCTGCAATGGGTGGAGTCGGTCGCCCTTGGCCAGTCCCTCGATGGTGGTGACCTCGGCGCCTTCCAGCCGCACGGCCAGCGTCAGACAGGAGTTGACCCGCCGGCCGTCGACCAGCACGGTGCAGGCCCCGCAGGCACCGGCGTTGCAGCCCTTCTTGGAGCCGGTCAGGTCCAGGTGCTCGCGCAACAGGTCCAGCAGCGAGGTGCGGTTGTCGACCGTCACGGTGCGCCGGGTGCCGTTGACCGTCAGGGAGACGCGGCTGGAGGGCGAGGCGGCCGCGGCACTGGCCTCCTGCGGCGCGGCGAGGAAGGTTCCTCCCGCGACGACGGCACCGCCGACCGCGGTACTGGTGGCGATGAAGGTGCGCCGGGTGGGCGCCGAGGAGGACTCGTCGGCGCGGGTGGGGGGAGGAACAGCGGATTCAGGGAGGTCAAGAGACATAGGCATGCCTTCGCATCACGGACGGATCGGCCATGCGGAACAGCACGGCAGGAGTGGGGGGATCGTCGTTTCCGCAGACCTGGCGGCCGCAGGCCTTGGTGCGGATGTTGATGCGGGAAGTCTGGCATCGTGAGCAACGGCTGTGACTGGGAGAGTTTTGTCCCCCCTTGGTTTTCTCGACCACGGGGACCGCGGCCGGCGCGGTACATGGCGTCGGCAGCCGAGTTGAACGGTCAGGTGAGCGGCGGGGACGCGGGCAGGTTCTGGTCGGCGGCCCAGGAGGCGAGGATGCTCAGCCGCTCATGGGTGGGGGAGCCGGGCGCGGCGGTCCAGACGGTCAGGTGCTGGTCGGGGTCGGTGTTGGCGGTGAGGGTGTCCCAGTCCAGGACGAGTTCGCCGACCACCGGGTGGTTGAGGGTCTTCGTGCCCACGGTGCGGGACGCGACTCGATGGTCGGCCCACCACCTGGCGAACTGCTGGTCGCGCGTGGACAGTTCGCCGACCAGCTCGATGAGGCGGGGGTCCTCGGGATACTTCGCGGCCTCCATCCGCAGCTGCGCCACGGAGATCTGCGCCGAGGTCTCCCAGTCCGCGTACAGGGTGCGCATGGCCGGTTCGGTGAACTGGATCCGGGGATAGTTGCGGTGCTTTTCCGGGACACGGGAGAAATCGGTGACCAGCGCGGCGGCCAGCGGGTTCCAGGCCAGAATGTCGCCGCGGCGGCCCTGCACGATCGCGGGCGTGGCGGTGAGGTCGTCCAGGACCCGCTGCAGCTGTGGCTGGACCTTCTGGCGGCCGCGGCGCCGGGTGCGGGTGGTGGTCTTGCCCGCGAGCTGGAAGAGATAGCCGCGCTCGTCGTCGTCCAGACGGAGGACCCGGGCCAGGACGTCCAGGACCGGAGCAGAGGCCTGCATACGCCCCTGTTCGAGGCGCATGTAGTAGTCGGTGCTGATGCTGGCGAGCTGGGCGACCTCTTCGCGGCGCAGCCCGGCGACCCGGCGGGGCCGGTCGCTGTCGGGCAGGCCGACCGTGCGCGGGCTCAGCTCGGCGCGGCGCTTCTTGAGGAATTCTCCCAGCTCATTAAGGGGAACGTTGCCGGTCATGCTTTTCAGCATGACACCGAACGCACTGAGGAAAGGGGGGAGAATTTCCTCCCAGGACGAATCACTCTCTGGATGGATCTCCCGGCTTTTCCCGCGTGCCTCCGGTGCTACCGGCCGCAGGGGCCGGCGTGGTCGCAGTACGGCTGCATCCGGCTGGCCCCACAGCCGCACAGCACGGCCCTGGTCTCGCTGTCCGTCCCTTCCTGGGTGTCCAGCGACAGGTCGCCACGTACGACCAGCTGTCCGTCAGGAGTCCGGGTGATGCGGGTGGGCCGGTCCGGAGTCTCTCTCCCGCCATCTTGCAGTTCGTACCGCAGCGCACCCGAGGGGCAGCGGCGCACCACCTCTGCCAGTTGGTCGGCCGGGGCGCCGTCGGGCCGGATCCACGGACGCGCGTTCACGTCGAAGACCTCGGGCAAGCCGTTGAGACACCGGGCGGCGTGCAGGCAGCGCCTCGACTCGAAGGTCACGGTGATCTCCGGCGCCTTGTAGGCCTTCTTCTGGGATGTGCCGCTCATGCCCATCTCCCTCAGTCGCTGACCTTGCTCCGGGCCTGGTACAGCAGGTCGGCGTACTCGGGGTGGCGGCCGATCCAGGCCGCGTAGAAGGGACACGTGGCAAGGACCCTCAGCCCCGCGGCGCGTGCCTCGTCGAGAGAGGTCCGAGCCAGCGCCGAACCGACCCCACGGCCCTCGAACTCCGGCCGCACCTCCGTGTGCAGGAAGGCGATCAGTTCCGGTGTCCGGAGGTACTGCGAGAAGCCCGCGACTTCCGACTGCCCGTCCACCGTGGCCTCGTAGCGGCGCGCATCGGGCTGGTCGATCACCTTGACCGTCACGTGTTCTCCTTGGAATCCGGCAAACTGCGATCCATTACTTGTTGATACATCAACAAAATACCCTGGCGAGGATCGATCGGTCAACCTCTACCGCAGCCTTGCCGTGAGTCGAGGGTGACGTGTCAACCATCGACTAGAGTGGCTTTGCATGAAGCGGAAATCAGGCTGGCTCACCCCGTCCGAACAGCGTGCCTGGCGGGCCTTCATCGGTGTGCATCAGAAGCTCCCCGGCGCACTGGCGCGCGCATTGCAGGACTGCGGCAGTCTGTCCACGGCGGACTACGTCGTTCTTGTGGCCCTCACCGACGCGCCCGACGGCCTGCGGCACTTCCAGGACCTGGCCAACGCGGTGGAATGGGAGCGGAGCCGTATGTCCCACCACCTCCGCCGCATGGCCAAGCGCGGCCTGGTTGCCCAGGAGTTCTGCCCCAAGGACGGGCGCGGTGTCCATGTGGTCGTCACCCCCGACGGTCGCGCGGCGATCGAGGCGGCCGCCCCGCATCACGTCACCACTGTGCGCAGGCTGGTCATCGACCCGCTCAGCCCCGAAGAACTCGACACGCTCACCGTTCTCTGTGAACGCATCCTCGGTCGGCTGGAGATGGATCCGTCCTGATCGCCCCGTCGACCTCGACTCGAAGGTCGCACGGTTCGGCGGCGCGGGAGTTGGCGGAGATCGACGCTCTGGGCGGGCCCCGCGGCCACCGGACTGCGGCACGTGGTCTGGTCGACGCTGGAGGTCACCAGGCCGGAGTGCCGACCACCTTCCTCAATACGACCTTCTACCGGGTACGGGAGATCAACCCGGCGCTGAAGAGCTTCGACGACTGGCTGTCCGAGAACGCCTCGAAGTTCGAGTCGAACTGACTGGGCGCGACCCCGCGGTGAGCGGGCAGCCCGAGGGCAAGGTCGCTTCAGGCACCGGCGCGAGCCGCATCACCCATCGGACAGTGGGATGCCGCTCTTTCCTCCCGGAGCATCTCGATTCGCCCGTACCGGGTGCTTGCTCATGATCGAGACCCGGTTGAACGCGTTGATGGTGACCGCCACCCATATCGCAGCGGAGATCTGGTCATCGGTGAGCACCTGTCGAGCGGCCTCGTAGGCGGTTTCCTGTGCCATGGCATCGGTGGGGTGGGTCGTGGCCTCGGCCAGTGCAAGGGCCGCGCGCTCCGTGGGGGAGAACATCTCGGTGTCCCGCCAGGCGGCCAGCACTCCCAGTCGTTGCGTCGACTCACCCGCGCGCAGGGCTGCCCTGGTGTGGGTGTCGAGGCAGTAGGCGCAGCCGTTCATCTGCGACACGCGGAGGTTGATCAGTTCGACAGCGGCGCGGTCGAACCCCGCTTCGGCGGCAACCGTCCGCACCGCTTCCGCCGTTTGCCGCAGGGCGTGGAAGGCCTTGGGGCTCTGTTTGTCGATGAAGATCCGCATGTCTCCCGCTCGTTGTCTGCTCGCTGTGGTTGTCGTTCTATGATCATGACATCGTAGTTGATGCGACAACTACGTTCCAGCAGGGTCCTTTCATCCGACCTATATCCGACCTGTATCTCAAACTTCAGCTCTGTCAGGGCAGTTGACAGCGTGGTGAGTCCATTCAATCATCAGACATCCGATGAATTGGAGCCGCTCATGAGTACGTATCCGAGACGTCAGGTCCTGGGCACCGCGGCCGGAGTCGCCGCCGCTGCGGCCCTTCCCCTTGCCTCAGCCACCGCCGCACACGCTGTCGAACCACTCGCTGTCGAGCCGCTCGCCGAGTCCGCCGGGCCGTGGGCTCCCGTCCCCGACCCCGTCCCCGTTCCCCTCGACTCCCTCTACGACAACGACGGCGTCGACACCGCCTCCGCACGGGGCGGCGACTTCGACGGTTCGGGCTACACGTTCCCGGGCGAGGAACTTCCCGCAGGCCGTGTCGAAGTCGATGGTGTGGCCTTTGTCTTCCCGGCCTCGGACGCGGGCGGGAAGAACAATGTCGTCGCGCTCGGCCAGCGCGTAGAACTGCCCAAAGGCCGCTACCTCTCGGCTCTCTTCCTCACCGCGGGCAGCTATGGAAACGCCTCCGGCAAGGCCACGGTCCACTACGCGGACGGCTCGATTACGACCGCCCCCCTCGGCGGATCCGACTGGTACGCGACGGGCGGATCGCTGTCGGTGCCGTACCGCTACACACCGGACGGCACCAAGGACGAACACCGTGTGGGCATCGGCACGTCGGAGTTGTGGCTCGACCCGCGGCGCGAAGCCGTGGCGATCACGCTCCCGGTGACGAACCCGGCACAGGCGGACAAGGCGTCGCTCCATGTGTTCGCGCTGTCCCTGCAACCTGCCGCCCAGGGGCGCGCGTTGGCCCTGCGCGGGGCCCGGTCCACGAACTCGCTGCTGGAGTCGTCCGGCGCCCAGAGCATCGAGGCCACCGTCATCAACGCGGGGACGGTCTCCGTCCTGGCCGCGGACGGCGTGTCGGTGGGCGTGGAGGTTCCGGGAGCCCGGACCGTCGAGGTCGCCCGAGTCCGCCGCCTGGACCCCGGTGAGCAGGCCCGCGTCCGCGTGGGCATCCGCAACCGTGCGGGCACCGCCCCCGGCACGGTCCGCGACGGCTCGGTGACCGTCACCGGACGCGGAAGCCAAGTCGCCGCGCAGAAGGGCCGGTTGACGCTCGGCGTCGCCGACTACCAGCCCACCGCGTCCTCGCTCTCCGGCCACCAGGCGCCGTACTGGTTCCAGGGCGCCAAGTTCGGCATCTTCATCCATTGGGGCGTCTACTCGGTGCCGGCCTGGTCGCCGGTCGGCAAGCAGTACGCCGAGTGGTACTGGAACCACATGCAGGACCCGGCGAACGCCGTCTACGGATACCACCGCGAGACGTACGGTGAGAGCTTCTCCTACGACGACTTCATCCCGATGTTCACGGCGGAGAAGTTCGATCCGCGCGCCTGGGTCGAACTGTTCCGGGACGCGGGCGCGGAGTACCACGTGCTGACCTCGAAACACCACGAAGGCTTCGCCCTGTGGGACACGAAGGTCTCCGACCGCAACTCCGTGAAGATGGGCCCGAAACGGGATCTCGTCAAGGAACTCTTCGACGCCTCCCGCCGCTACACCCCCGAACTCCACCGCGGGCTCTACTTCTCCATGCCCGAGTGGTTCAACCCGGACAACCCCTGGATGGGTCACGCCCCGCGCAATCCGTACACCCAGGAGCCGGTGCCCTACACGGGTTACACCGGGGGCAAGGACTTCGTGAAGGACTACCAGGCCCCGCAGATGCTGGAGCTGATCCGGGGCTACGACCCGGAGCTCATCTGGTGCGACATCGGCGGCGCCAACGACAGCCTTCACGTCCTGGCCGAGTACTTCAACCACGCGAAGAACCGCGCCCGGCCCATCGAGGTCACCGTCAACGACCGTTCGGGCATCGGCTTCCACGACTTCACGACCCCCGAGTACACGACGTACGACAACACGGTCGTCGCCAAGTGGGAGTCCAGCCGCGGACTGGACCCGTTCAGCTACGGGTACAACAAGGCGACCCCGGACAACGCCTACATGACGACCGAGGAGGTCGTGCACAGCCTCGTCGACATCGTCTCCAAGAACGGCAACTTCCTCCTCGACATCGGCCCGCGCGCCGACGGCACCATCCCCGAGATCATGCAGACCCGGCTGCGTGAGACAGGCCGCTGGCTCCGTACCAACGGAGAGGCGATCTACGACACCACGTACTGGTCCCGGATGGCCGAACTGGGCGAGGACCTGCGGTTCACCGTCCGCCCGGACGAGGCCTTCTACATCCACTCCCTGGCCAGGCCGGGCGCCAAGCTCACCGTCCAAGCACCGGTCCCGATCCGCGCCGGCGACAAGGTCACGATGCTCGGCCACGGCCGACCCCTGACGTGGACCGTCAGCAACGGGGCGCTGGTGATCGACGTCCCCGAAGCCGCACGCAGGGCGGGGCAGCACGCGTGGGTCTTCAAAGTGCACTGGCGTGCCTGAGAACCGAGGGACATCCTGAGCCCGACCGGTGGCCGCGACGGCACAACGCTGCTCGCGGACACCGGTCCGGGGCCACGGCTCCAGGAACTCCGTTCCGTTCCCGATGGGTGTCTTCAGTCGACCATCATGTGTCCGCAGTTTGCGGAGCGGATCGTCGTCCGTGAGGGAAGGATGGGGAGCGCCGGGCTCACCGTCGTCGTGTTGCCGGTGCCGCCGCACGCGCTGATCATGCGGGGACGGCCCTTCGTCAGACCCGGCCGCTCTCCACATCCACCGTGAGGCCAGGAGCCAAGGACCCGTCGATGAAGCACGAAGCACAAGCACTGCCCCTGTTCGACGAGGACACGCAGCGCCCGCTGGCCGACCGGCTGCGGCCGCGCACCCTGGAGGACGTCGTCGGGCAGGAACACCTGCTCGCGCCCGACGCCCCCCTCGGGCGCATGGTGGAGCAGGGGCGGCTGGTGTCGGCGATCCTGTGGGGGCCGCCCGGATGCGGGAAGACCACCGTCGCCCGGCTCCTGGCGCAGCGGACCGAGCTGGCCTTCGAGCCGCTGTCGGCCACGTTCTCCGGTGTCGCGGATCTGAGGAAGGTCTTCGAAGCGGCCCGGCGCAGGCGCGAGATCGGCCAGGGAACGCTGCTGTTCGTCGACGAGGTCCACCGGTTCAACCGCGCCCAGCAGGACAGCTTCCTGCCCTACGTGGAGGACGGCACGGTCACCCTCGTCGGGGCCACGACCGAGAACCCCAGCTTCGAGCTGAACGGGGCGTTGCTCTCCCGCTGCCGGGTCTTCGTCCTCAAACGCCTCGACGACACGGCTTTGGGCACCCTGATCGCACGCGCCGAGGAGCTGTCCGGGCGCGAACTGCCGCTGGACGACGAGGCCCGCCTGGCCCTGATGGCCATGGCGGACGGCGACGGCCGGTTCCTGCTCAACATGGCCGAGCAGCTCCAGGCGCTGCCCGAGGGCACACCGCCGCTGGACACCTCCGCTCTCGCCCAGCAGATCCAGCGGCGGGCTCCGCTGTACGACAAGTCCCAGGAGGGCCACTACAACCTGATCTCGGCGCTGCACAAGTCGATGCGCGGCTCCGACCCCGACGCGGCCCTGTACTGGCTCGCCCGCATGCTCGACGGCGGCGAAGACCCCCTGTACATCGCCCGCCGCCTCGTACGCTTCGCCAACGAGGACATCGGTATGGCCGATCCCCAGGCTGTTCAACAGGCCCTGGCGGCCTGGGACGTGTACGAGCGTCTCGGCTCACCCGAAGGCGAGCTGGCCATCGCGCAGGCCGTGGTCCATCTGGCGACCGCCCCCAAGTCCATCGCGGTGTACCGGGCGTTCGGCGCCGCACAGCAGCGCGCCCGCCGAACCGGCTCCCTGATGCCTCCGCTCCACATCCTCAACGCGCCGACCCGGCTCATGAAGAACATCGGTTACGGCGAGGGCTACCAGTACGACCCGGACACTCCGGAGGGGTTCTCCGGCGCCGACTACTTCCCCGAGGGCATGGACCGCGAGACCTACTACCACCCCACGGGGAGCGGCTACGAGGAGCAGGTCCGCCGCCGACTGGACCGGTGGTCGGCCCTGCGCAGCAAACGCCCCGACTCCGCCGACTGACGGCCTGCGCACAGGCACCTGAACGGAAACAGTCAGGGCACGACGGCTCACATGGCCAGGACGAGGGTGACGGCGGTCGCCGCGGAGACCAGCGCGAGGATGATGGGGGCCATGGCGTTTCCGCGCGTGGCGGGATCGGCGTAGTCACCGGCCTTGGTGTGGAAGGCCACCGCGCCGATCATCGTGATCCCGAAGCCGACGGCGGCGGCGATGCCCAGAGGCTGCCAGAAGAGCCCCACGACCAGGCCCACGGCCGCGGCGGCCTCGGCCAGCCCTATGAAGCGGACCAGCCCGGCGCTCAGGCCCATGTGGGACTGGAGCCCCGCGGACACGTCGCCCTTCAGCATTGCCTTCGGCGTGCCGGCGGCCAGCGCCACAAGGGCGAGCAGCACGCTGAGGACCGCAGCGGTGATGTACATGGGGGTGGTTCCCTCCGGTGTGGCCGTGCCCGGGCGGGGTCGTGGCCTTTTGGTTGCTTCGTCAACGGATTTGTCACGAGGAACATAGGGAAACGCGGGTGATGTGTCAACTAAAAGAGTCCGTGGGTGGGGCGCGGGCAGGGGGAAGTCGGCGGCCGGCAGCCGGAATACGGATGAGCGGTGGGTGCGTTACGGTGTCCTGGTTGATGTATCAACTTGATGGAAGGCTGATCACGATGCAGTTCGGCATCTTCACCGTCGGTGACGTCGCCACGGACCCGGCCACGGGCCGTACGCCGACCGAGCATGAGCGGATCAAGGCGATGGTTGCCATCGCGCTGAAGGCCGAGGAGGTGGGCCTGGACGTCTTCGCGACCGGTGAGCACCACAACCCGCCGTTCGTGCCCTCGTCGCCGACCACGATGCTCGGCTACGTCGCCGCGCAGACCGAGAGGCTCATCCTCTCGACCTCCACCACCCTCATCACCACGAACGACCCGGTGAAGATCGCCGAGGACTTCGCGATGCTCCAGCACCTGGCCGACGGCCGGGTGGACCTGATGATGGGCCGCGGCAACACCGGCCCGGTGTATCCGTGGTTCGGCAAGGACATCCGCGACGGCATCGGCCTCGCCATCGAGAACTACGCCCTGCTGCGCCGCCTGTGGCGCGAGGACGTCGTGAACTGGGAGGGGAAGTTCCGTACGCCGCTCCAGGGCTTCACCTCCACCCCGCGCCCCCTGGACGGCGTACCGCCCTTCGTCTGGCACGGCTCCATCCGTTCGCCCGAGATCGCCGAGCAGGCCGCGTACTACGGCGACGGCTTCTTCCACAACAACATCTTCTGGCCGGCCGACCACACCAAGCGGATGGTCGAGCTGTACCGGAGCCGGTACGCGCACTACGGCCACGGCAGTGCGGAGCAGGCGATCGTCGGTCTCGGCGGCCAGGTCTACATGCGCCGCAACTCCCAGGACGCCATACGCGAGTTCCGCCCGGTCTTCGACCGCTCACCGGTGATGGGCGGCGGGATGCCCATGGAGGAGTACATGGAGCAGACTCCGCTGACGGTCGGCACCCCGGAGCAGGTCATCGAGAAGACGCTGTCCTTCCGCGACTACGCCGGTGACTACCAGCGCCAGCTGTTCATAGTGGACGGCGGCGGAGTCCCGCTCAAGGCGGCGCTGGAGCAGATCGACATGCTGGGCGCGGAGGTGGTCCCGGTGCTGCGCAAGGAGTTCGCCGCGGGCCGGCCGGCCGATGTGCCCGACGCCCCCACCCACGCTTCGCTGCTCGCCACCCGCGGCACCGACCTCGTCCACGAGCCGGCAGGAAGGGAAGCATGATGGCCGACAACACCGACGGCTTCAACGACTGTCCTGCGCAGGACGGAGTCGCGCCCGACCGCTGGGCCAGCGCTCTGCACCTGTTCGACAACGGCGCCGGCGTGCCGCACGAAGAGAGCGTCCTGGAACGCTGGGAGAGGGCCCAACTGCTCTTCGAGGCACGGGACTACATCGGCGCTGCCCGTCTCCTCGCCCTCGTCGTCGAGGAGGTTCCGGAGCAGACCGGCCCCCGGCTGCTGCTGGCCCGCGCCTACTACCACTCCGCCCAACTGGGGTGTGCCGAGGAGCAGTTGCGACAGGTCATCGACCGCGATCCGGTGGAGCACTACGCCCACCTGATGCTGGGCCGCACCCTGGAACGCCAGGGGCGTGGCGACGAGGCGGCGCCCTGGCTGCGGATGGCCGCAGCCTTCTCGGGTGAACTGCACTCCCAGTCCTGAAGCGGTGGGTGTGCGGAAGAGAGGCACCGAATGATCCGGTGCCCCTCTTCGTGCAGGTTCTTGACGAGTCTTCGGGCGTGCTCGCTCAGAACCGTGCCCCGACATCCGCGCCGTTGCTGGGGCGCAGGAACGTGGAGGACGGGATGGAGCCGTCGGCCGCCCGGGGACCTGTGATCGTGCCCGCGCTGGTGCTGGCGAGAGACCAACTTCCGCCGATGTTCCAGGAGTTGCCGCTGCCCGTGGAGGTTGATCCCAGCGATACGTCGGTGCCGTTGGCCACCGCGAGGTTCTTCGTCAGCGTGCTGGAGGACCGGTTGAAGGTGAAGCCGGTCTTCACGTTGTCCCACGCGGTGCAGCGTTCGATCTTCATCTTGCCCGGGTTGTTGTTGTCGACGAAGCCACCGGCGGAGTTGTCCCACGCCATGCTGTTGCGGACAGTGTGGTTGGCGGCCACGCCGTTGCCGCCCATCTTGAAGCCATTGCCGTCGCCCTGGTAGTCGGGCAGGTTCCACCGGTTGTACCCATTGCCCCACGCGAGCGTGTTCTCCACGAGGATGGGCGAGTTGTCGAACATCCAGAAGTCCAGGCCGTCATCGGCGTTGTTCCACAGCCGGGCGCCACGCAACACGTTGCCGCTGCCGGTGCCCTCCTTGATGGCGAGCCCGTCGGCGCTCTCACCGTTCTTGCGGGGGTCGCGATTTCCGTAACTGTCCAGGTTCAGGATCTGGTTGTTGCTGGAAGCGCCCTGGAGGTGGAACCCGGACTCGTAGTTGTCCCGGGTGACGACGCGGTCGAAGACGTTGCCGCTGGTGTCCACGCCGAACACGCCGTAGGGGCCGTGGATGATCTCCAGGCCGACGAGCCGCCAGTACTCCCCCTCGATGTGGACGGCACCGCGCTCGGAACGGGGGATGCTCGAATCCACCGCTCCCGGGGTGTACGGCATGTTCTCGCCGTCGATGATCGCGCGTTCGCCGTTGTAGTTGCGCAGGGTGATGGGCTGGCTCGCCGTGCCGCTCTTGAGTAACTGAAGGTTCTTGCTCGGTGCGTATGTCCCGCCCCGGACCTGGATGGTGGTCCCCGCCTGCGCCAGATCCACGGCGCGCTGGATGGTCTTCAACGGGGCGGTGAGCGTTCCCGCGTTGCTGTCGCTGCCGTTCGGCGCCACGTACAGGTCGGTCGCGGCGTGCGCACCGCCGGCGGAGCCCAAGGTGAGGAAGCCGGCCAGCAGTCCGGAGAGGGCGGTGGACGCGGCGACGTGCTTCAGGTGCATGATTCGTCTCCAGAGCGAGGCCTAGAACAGATGGCGAGAAAGCGCTTTCCGGAGAAGTAAAGAAGCGTGTCATAGCCACGTCAAGGTATCTGCACATGATCGTTGTCTGTATCCATGAATCCGGTGCAATGGTCGCCGTCGCGCCCGAGTGGGGTGGTGTGGCAGCCCGAAAGTTCCGCTCGTAAGGGATGAAGTGCACCTCCAGGGTCCAGGTCTGCAAACCTGGGGCGCGTTGACCTGGGTGCCGCACCCGCCGTGCGTTCACCTACGTGAACAGATTCCGTACAACACTATTGACGCGGTCGTGACAGGTCCCTACGGTCCGAGAAAGCGCTTACCCGCAGGGGATCAGCTCGTGCGCCTGGTGCTCCGTTGCCGGAGCCAGGGGCCCACCGTCCGGCCGATCATGCCGACGCAAGCAACGCCCCGACATTCGAGGACGAACGAGAAGACGAGGAGACGAGGATGAAGCGACCACTCTCACTACGACTCCACGCGGCGCTGGCCACGATGGCCATCACGGCCGCGACCGGTGCCGTTCTGTCGATACCCGAGGCATCGGCGGCGACCGGTAGCGCCACCGGTTACGCGACCCAGAACGGCGGGACCACCGGCGGCGCGGGCGGGGCGACCGTACGGGCCACCACGGGAACCGCGATCCACGCGGCCCTGTGCGGCCGGGCCAGCAGCAGCACCCCGATCACCATCGAGGTGCAGGGAACCATCAACCACGGCAACACCACCAAGGTGTCGGGCGCCAGCTGCAACACCGCCGCCGGTGTGATCGAGCTCAAGGAGGTCAGCAACGTCACGATCATCGGGGTCGGCAGCGGCGCTGTCTTCGACCAGTTGGGCATCCACCTGCGCGACGCCCGCAACATCATCATTCAGAACGTGACCATCCGGAACGTCAAGAAGTCGGGCTCGCCCACGTCCAACGGCGGTGACGCCATCGGCATGGAGCGCAACGTCCGCAACGTCTGGGTCGATCACACCACCCTGGAAGCGTCGGGTGGGGAGGCACAGGGATTCGACGGTCTCTTCGACATGAAGGACAACACCCAGTACGTGACGCTCTCCTACAGCATCCTGCGCAACTCCGGCCGCGGTGGCCTCGTCGGGTCGAGTGAGAGCGACGTCTCGAACACCTTCATCACCTACCACCACAACCGGTACGAGAACATCGACTCCCGCACCCCGCTGCTGCGTGGCGGCACGGCCCACATGTACAACAACCACTACGTGAAACTCAACGAGTCCGGCATCAACTCCCGGGCCGGCGCCAAGGCCAAGGTGGACAACAACTACTTCGAGGACTCCAAGGACGTCCTCGGCACCTTCTACACCGACGCGGCCGGATACTGGCAGGTCAGCGGCAACATCTACGACAACGTGACCTGGTCCAGCCCTGGTTCGGAGAACCATCCCGCCGGCCCCGACCCGAAGTCCAACACCACGGTGAGCATCCCCTACGCCCACAGCCTCGACGCGGCCTCCTGCGTGCCGAACATCGTGAGCCGGACGGCAGGTGCCGGCAAGGGGCTGCTGGTGTCGGACGGCAGTTGCTGACCAGATCGCCGGAACGGGACACGGCAACGTGCGGGACGGCGACAGGGGACTACCTCCTGGTTGCCGGCCCGCACGGTCGGGTTCATCGCGGCACCTGGATCATGCCGCGACGACCGCAATGGTCGCCGCTTACGGTTTCCGGGCAAGACCGCCGTGCTCGGCGATGATGTCCGCGCCGGTGGCACCAGGCTCCGGACGCCACTGCGTGACCGAGACGACGCCCGGCTCGACCAGTTCCAAACCGTCGAAGAACGCGGTGATCTCCTCAACCGTGCGCAGGTTGTACGGCACCGCCCCGCTCTCGTTGTACGCGTCCTGTGCCTGCTCGAAGACCGGGTCCACGCCGCGTGAGCCGTCGTTGATGGAGAGGTAACTCCCCGAGGGCAGGGCGTCCATGAGCCGGGTGACGATGGAGCGGGCCTGATCGTGGTCGGCGACGTGTCCCAGGATGTTGCTGAGGATGAGCGCGGTGGGCCGGCGGAAGTCCAGCGTCTTCGCGGCCGCGGCGAGGATGCGGTCCGGGTCCGTGACGTCGGAGTCGATGTAGGCCGTCGCGCCCTCGCGGGTGGAATAGAGCAGGGCACGCGCGTGGCCAAGGACCATGGGGTCGTTGTCGACGTAGACGATCCGTGCCTCGGGGGCGATCTGCTGGGCGACCTCATGGGTGTTCTGGGCGGTCGGAAGGCCGGTACCGACGTCCAGGAACTGCCGGATCCCCGCTTCGGAGACCAGATACGTGATGTTGCGGCGCAGGAAGGCGCGGCTGCTGCGGGCGATGGTGACGATGCCGGGGAAGACGTCGGTGTAGGCGTCGCCGGCCGCCTCGTCGACGGGGTAGTCGTCCTTGCCGCCCAGCCAGTAGTTCCAGATGCGGGCCGAGTGCGGCACAGAGGTGTCGATCTTCTGGTGCTCCGCTGGTTCGGGCGTCGTCACAGGGTCAGTCATGAGTCGCGTCAGTCCTTCAGCCGAGATACGGGTCATTCACCGCACAACCTACGTCCGAACACCCGCTTCGCGCCCACCCGTTGAGGGGCCCGGCCTGGGCGACCTCAGCCGTTCCACTCCCAGGTCCGTACGAGGCTGGTGCCGCTGACGGCCGCCAGCAGGTTTCCGTCGGGGTGGACGGCGAAGTCGTCGTAACGGCCGGCCTGTTCGAGATGGCGGATCTCGGGCTGGTGGGTCACCTGGGACAGCAGGCCCCGACGGAGCCACAGCACCTTCCCTTCGTCGGTGCAGAGCAGGCGCATGCCTTGGGCGCCCAGGCTGTCGACGCTCTCCTGTCTGCTGAACTCCCGGTGCAGAACGATGGTTTGGTCATCCGTCAGCCAGACCCGTAGTTCGCGGAAGGTGGCGCACGCGACGTACCTTCCGGAGGGGGAGACGCTCAGCCAGCAGCCCGGTTTGAGAATCCCCAGCCGGTTACGGATGTCCAGTTCGACCGATCCACGATGCCGCTGGTGGACGTGGACCTTGTTCGAGGTGGCCATGGCGACAACCGAGGCGTCGGTGCTGATGGCGGATGCCGCGAGGCCCCGAGGGCAGGGGACTTCGCGGAGAATCCGGCCGTCCTCGAAGTCCCGCACGGCCAGGCGGCGGCCGTCATGGGTCGCCACAACGGTGCCTCCACTCGTGACCAGGAACTCGTCCTGGGCCAGGGGCGCGGTACGCCGCCGGTGCTCGCCGGACGTGCCCACGAAGTGGACGAGTTCCAGGCGCGTCCGGCGGGCGATGGCGACACTGTGGCGGCACGGCGAGGCGATGGCCTGGTGGCCGAGGCGCAGTTCGCCTTCGCCCGGGACACCGGGCAGCGACTCGCCCGACTTCAGGTCCCACCGCTCGATCGAACCGTCCCCGCCGATGACGACCGCCGAGTGATCCGGCCCGAACCCGATCGTCGCCTGCCCGCCGGGCTGCCGCGTCCGGCGTAACTCGCCGACGAAATTCCCCAGTCCGCCTCGCCGGACCGGGGGAGCGGACAGCTTGGACAGCACCTCGAAGGTGAAGGCCGCGGCGCACCTGGAGGCAGCCGGCTGCCAGACGTCGTCGTTGTCCTCGCCCTTGTCGGACAGCAGGTCGGAGATCCCCCGGACGACGAGTGCGCCGACGCCCGCGTTGACGTACGCGGCCTGCAGGAAGCCGTATCCCTCCATTTCCACCGCGAGCGCGTCACCGCAGTGCCGGGCGAGCAGCCGGGCCGTGGCGGAGCGCTCACTGACCACCACCTTCGAACCGGCGGCGAGGGGTTTGACGTACGCCTTCGGAGTGCGGTCGGGCAGCGGGGCCCTGATGCGGTCCCGCCAGATTTCCGAGCGGGCGACCGACTGGGCACGCTGGACGAGGGCGAAGGACGACAGATGGGTGGTGATACGGGCCTGGAAGCCCTCCTCCTCGTCCTTGCCTCTCTCGTAGTCGTAGATGTGGCGGGCGGCCACGACGTCGCACAGCTGCACGTCTTTCAGGCCGCCCGCGATGCCCACGAAGAAGATGTGGTGAGGCTCGAACTCCGTCACGGCACGTTCGACGAGGGCTGCTGCGGCGGCGTTTCCCTCTCCTGTCTCATGGCATGCCACGCGCCAGGTGGCGTGTTCGCCGGTGAACTCGCCGAGCTCGAACAGGGCTCCGCGGACCTCGTGTTCGGCAAGTGGTCCTTCGAGGTGATCCATCACCGCGGCCGACTCCTTGCCGAGCGCGCTGAAGACGACGATGTCCGCGCCGGGCGCCGGTGGCCTCATGACGTCTCTTTCGTTCCGGGCTGTTCACGACAGCGTGGCATCGCCCAGGCCGCCGTAGAAGTACGAGCCGTCCTCGTCGCCCGACTTCGTCATCACGCAGGCGATCTGGATCTGGTCCTGGTCGGTGACGTCGACCGACAGTTCGGTGGCCTTGCTGGACTGGATGGTGGCGTCCTTGCCGATCGGGTCTCCGGCCGCGTTGGTGACCTTGACGGTCCCCATGGAACCGATCGCGTTGGGCGAGTCGGCCACGATGGCGGCCTGAGCCTGGAGCCGTGTGTATCCGCTGGTGCTGTAGACGACGCTGGTGCCACTGCTGCTGCAGGTGAGGGTGATGCTCTTGGCGTAGTGCCGGCCGTGAACCGTGATGGGCTGGACGCTTCGGTCCCCCTCTACAGGGTCGAGGTCCGCGAGGTAGACGCTGGAGGCGTTCTGGAGTGTGCTCGGTTCAGGCGTCGTCGGATCTTCGGTCGGTGGATCCGACTCGACGCCGGCGCTCACCTTGGGTTCCGGTGTCGCCGTGACCGTTGCCGTGATGGTGGCGGTCGGCGTGGGGGCGTCGGCCTGAACCACCGTGACCCTGCCGCCGAAGAACCCGGCCGCCACCGTCGCCATGCAGATCGCAAGGACCTCCAGCCAGCGCGGGATGACGCCCCAGCGACGGCGACGCCGCCGCTCGTCCCTGTCGCTGTCCGTCTTCTTGTCGAGATCCATTTCTGTCCCCCCGAACGTCCGTGCTCCGGGCCGGGAACCGGTTCTGGGCCGTCGACCGCCGTCGTCCGGCCGAGAGACCGTTCCGGCACTCGAGCGATGAGTTGACTGATGCGTGATGCCGTGTCAGGTCGTCAGGAAGGAGAGCGGATCCTTCCCTTTCACGGCTGCCACAACAGTAGGGACCCGGCACAGCGACAACACCGCAGTTGCCGACTCGCCTCCGGGCGCTCGGGACATTCAGGGGGCGTGCGCGCGCAGCGCACGCCCTTCTTCGATCGCGAAGGCCGTTGAGCAACGGATCTATGTCGTCGCTGGGTCGGCGGTCGCCGTCGTCGGGGTGCCGGGCGGACCGTGCTGTGTCTGCCGGCGGGTGGTCAGGGTCCAGGCGATGGTGGCGAGTGCGGTCATCGCGAGGGTGGCCAGCATCGCGGTGGTGTGGGATCCGGCGCTGTCGGCTGCCCGGGCGACGGGGTTGGGCAGGCCGAGGCGGTCGGCCAGCCAGCCGAGTGCCGCCGTGCCGGTGAGCGTGGCGCCGGCCAGCCGCAGTACGGGCTGGATACGCAGGCGCGCGAGGACCAGCAGCGAGGGCAGGGCGAGGCAGACCAGCAGGAGCTGGACCAGCTCGATGCCGAGGTTGAAGCCGAGGAGGCTGGTCACGAGCTGTCCGGTGGACAGGTGCATCTCGGCCAGGACGAAGGAGAACGCCATGCCGTGACCGAGCCCGAAGAGCCCTGCCACGAGCGCCTCGCGGCCTGGGAACAGCGGGCGGATCGCGTGGACGGCGCCGATGAGGATGCTCACAGCGATGAACGCCTCGACGGGCCGGCTCGGGATGTCCAGGTGGCCGAGTGCGGTCGCGGCCAGCGCGACGGAGTGCCCGGCGGTGAAGGCGAGTGTGATGCGGCCGATCCGGCCGAGCGCGGAGCGCGCGCCGACCAGCCCGCTCCACCGTCCTGCGGTAGCCGCGAGGGGCGCGGGGAGGAGCAGGATCAGCAGGAAGAGTAGGTGGTCGGTGCCGGTGAGGATGTGGTCGCCGCCCAGCCTCACCATGGCGAGGAAGCCGCGCCAGGCGCTGCCTTCCTCGAGGTCGACCTTCAGGGCCGGGACCTTCATGGTCCGGGTGTCGACCCGGATGGCGCCGACCTGGGTGGTGCCCGCGTCGTCGACCTGCCCGCCGGCCCAGTCCTGACGAACGGTCACCAGGACTGTGTGCGTGATGACTTGGTGGACGATGACGTCGTAGTCGAAGGTGAAGTGCCGTACGTCGGTGCCGGCCGGCGGTGTGAGGACGGCCTCGGCGACCAGCTCGCGGTAGGGGCCGGTGGAGGTCTGCTCGGTGCTGCTGAGGCTCAGGCCGCCGACACTGACCTGCCAGCTATTGCCCCCGGTGCCGGTCGGGTTGATGTGTGTGCCGAGGTAGGTCCGGATGGCCTCGGCCCGTTCGGACAGCGTGGCCTGGGTGGTGTCGCTCAGGTCGATCCCGCTGGCCCGGGAGAAGTCGTCGGCCGGCAGTTCCAGCTGTGCGCTCACCGACGCCTGGTACACGTCGAGTTCCACCACGGAGTGCGGCATCGGATGCGCGGCGGCCGGCGACGCCCCGAAAAGGAGCGCCGCCGGTACCACGATCGCGATCCCGGCCACCAGTCGTGTCAGTGCTGTGGTCAGCCAGTTTCGCGGTCCGGTCATGAGAAGGAGAACTCGCTGCCGTAGTCGCGGGTGTGGTCCCGGTACACGGTGTGGTAGTGGACCTTGTCCTGGTAGACGAAGCCGTTCTGGCAGACGAACTCGATCCACACGCTGGGTCCGTCGATGCGGACGTAGTCGCCCTGGGTGTCCAGGGCGGTGCCGCCGGAGTAGCTGACATAGGTCTTGCTCAGCTCGCGCGCGTACGTCTTCATGAGCTGCTTGGCGGTGGTGTCGTCCACGCCCGCGACCCATGGGTGGATCGCCGCCAGGACCAGCTTCTGCTGCTTGGGTGACAGCTCGCCGGCCTTGATGCCCTGCTTGGTCTCCGGGAACTGGCCGTCCTCGCCCGGGCCGAGCAGTACGTCGTTGAAGGACTCGGACAGCTTGGCCTTGGCCAGCTGTTCGGTGCTCAGGCTGGCGGTGAGGGCGAGCATGCCGTTGCGGAACTTCGCCATCGGTTCGTACGTGGTGCCGTCGTCCGTGGTCCAGCTGGTGGGTTCGACGCCGGTGAAGAACGGGCTGGCGCCTGCCACCTTGCCCTTCTTGTAGGTGACGTTCACCGCGAGGTGGTGGCCGCCGAACTGCAGCTGCCAGGTGCCGTCGACGGACGGGGTGCCGAGGAAGGCCAGGAAATAGATGTCGCTGCCGTACCCGCCACCGGCGCCGCCGCCGGTTCCGCCGGACGGCGGGGCGCCAGTCGGGGCGCCGCTGGCTGTAGCACTCGGGTCCGCCGAGGCGGTGGTGTCGCTCGATGCGCTGCCCGACGGTGCGGCGGGCCCGGAGCCCGAGCCCTCCGCCGAGGCCAGCTGGTCGTCGGCCAGGAGGGTCTCGAGGACGTGCTCGTAGCCGGTGCCCTCGCCGGTTCCCAGGGCGACCTTCAGCACGTTCTTCAGCGCGGCCAGCTGGTCGTCGCTCAGTGAGCCCGTCTGGATGCCGACCCGGCAGGACGAGCCGCACGGCAGGTTCGACCACGCGGTCGCGTTCGCCTGGGAGTAGTCCAGGACCGTCTCCGCCTGCTGGTCGGAGTCCAGCGTGTTCAGGAACGCGTTGGCCGCGCTGACCACGGCCGCGACACCGTTGGCCTTCTTGTCGACCGGGTAGTGGACCCCGGCCTTCTTGGCGTCGCTCGAGCTCGTCGCGGCGTTGGCCGCCACGAATCCGCCGCCGACGAGGACGACACCGGCGGCCACGCCCGCTATACCTCGCCACGTCCGTCGGCTACGGGCCCGACGTGTTCTCTCTTTGCTCACGGACACTCCCTGAAGGAAAGGCGGGGACGTCGCCGACTCTGCGGACGGCGACGTCCGGAACACGCGCGCGCTGGACGAGAGAACTATCAGCAATATTGTTGACAGCTCAACGCGCGAGCCTTCGGGCCTGTCTCAATTGGGCGGCGGGCGCCCGTATACGGGAAATATCCTGTGCTCGTCGACAGGTTGCTCTCATCGCGACTTCAGCCGCCGAAAGGGCCAGCCGCCCCGGCTCTCAGCCCTTGACGGCGGAGCTGGCCACGCCTTGGACGAACCAGCGCTGGAAGAAGGCGAAGACCACCAGTACCGGCAGGACCAGCAGGACGCCGAAGGCGAGGATCTGGCCCCAGTCCGGGGGCTGTTGGCCCTGGAAAACGCTGATCTCCAGGGGGAGGGGGCGCACCGAGGGGTCGGAGACCATCAGGACCGGCCACAGGAAGGAGCCCCACTGGATGAGGAAGGTCAGGATCGCGACCGAGGCGAACACGGGCCTGGACATCGGCACGATGATCGCGAAGAAGGTGCGCCAGGGGCCCGCGCCGTCCAGCCGGGCGGCTTCCTCGATGCTCGTGGGGATCTTCCGGAAGAACGTGTGGAACTGGTAGATGGCGAAGGCGTTGGCGATGAAGGGCACCGCCTGGATGTAGAGCGTGTTGCGCTGTCCGTTGAACATGTAGAAGAGCGGGACGGCCACCGACTCGAACGGGATGAGCATCAGCAGCAGGACGAGGGTGAAGACCGCTTCCCGGCCGCGCCACTTCAGCCGGGACAGGCCGTACGCCGCCATCGAGTTGACGAACAGCCCGCCCGTCACCACCACGAACGCCACCAGTACCGACACACCCATGAACTGCCAGAAGTAGCCGGTGCTGTCGGAGTTGAGGCTGTCGAGGACGGCGGAGTAGTTGTCGAAGGTCAGATGGGTGGGCAGGAAGCCGGACAGCCCGTTCAGGACCTCGTCGGACGGCTTGAGGCTGCCCAGGAAGAGATAGAGGACGGGCAGGACGAAGACGAACGCCAGGACGCTCAGGACGCTGTAGTCGAGGATGCGGCGGACGGGGGTGCGGGTCATGGCCATGGAGGTCAGTCCTCGTTGTCGGGCCGGACGACGCGGCGCTGGACGATCGTCAGGACGAGGACGATCAGGAAGAAGACGACGGTGATCGCGGACGCCTGACCGATGTTGTTCTGGTCGAAGGCGGTGGTGACGGCCTGGTACATGACCGTGCGGGTGGCGTCCTCGTCCAGGCCGCCGCCGCGGATGAGGATGTACACCTGGTCGAAGATCCGGAAGGACATCACCGAGGTCAGCAGCGCGACGAAGACCAGCGTGCCGCGGATGCCGGGCAGGGTGACATGGCGGAACTGCTGCCAGCGGCTCGCGCGGTCCAACTCGGAGGCCTCGTACAGCTCACCGGGGATCTGCTGCAGGCCGGCCAGCAGGATGACCATCTGGAAGCCGACGCCCTGCCACACCGACAGCACGACGATCGAGGCCATCGCGGTGGCCGTGTCGCCGAGCCAGTCGAAGGCGCCCCAGTTGCCGAGACTGACCGCGTCCAGCAGGGAGTTGAGCATGCCCTGCTCGCTGCGGGCCAGGATCAGTCGCCAGATCACGGCGACCAGGGCCATCGGGAAGACCACCGGCATGAAGAACAGGGACCGGAACAGGCCGATGGCCTTGAGCTTGCGGTTGAGGAGGATCGCCAAGCCGAGGGCGAGACCTGTCTGGAGCGGTACGACGACCGCGGCGAAGGTCAGGTTGTTGAGCAGCGCCCGCAGGAACGGGCCGGACTGGTCGGGGTCGGTGAACAGGCGCCGGTAGTGCTCCAGGCCGAAGAACGAGGGTTCCAGCGGGGAGCCGAGCCGCACGTTGTAGAAGGAGAGCACGACGGCGTAGCCGAAGGGGATGCCGACGAACGCGATCAGTCCGCCGACGGCCGGGGCGACCATGAGCAGGGCGTGCACCCGGTCCTGGTTCTTGCGCCCGGCCTTCGCGGGTTTGGCGGACGGGGCGGGGGAGGCCTGCTCGGGGCGGCCGGGTGCCGCGGAGTGCGCGGGTTCCACGGTTTTCACGGGTGTGGGTCCTTTTCCCGGCGGGGGCCTACGGGATCTCGTAGCCGGCGTTGTCGGAGAAGTCCTGGTCGATGGAGCGGGCCGCCTTCTCCAGGGCCTCCTTCGGGTCCGTGCCGCCGTAGATCGCGTTGAGGGCCTGGGAGAACTTGGCGGTGACCGTGGGGTATCCGGCCGTCACGGGGCGGGTGACGGCGATGCAGGACGTGTTGATGTCGCTGTCACCGCACGGCTTGGCGAGCTGGTCGGCGAAGAGGTGGAGCGGGCCGCCCTGCTTGTACAGCTCGCTCTTGGCGAGCGCGGACTCGGTGCCCGGGACCGAGCCGTTGGCCTTCGTCATCGCGCCGACGCTGTCGTCGCTCAGGAGGTGGTCGAGGAAGGCGCCCGCGGCCTTGGCGTTCTTGGTGTCCGCGCCGATGCCCCAGGCCCACGATCCCTGGCCTGTCTTGGAGCCGTTGCCGAAGTCGGGCAGCGGCAGGACGACGAGGTCGTCGCCGAGGGCCTTGTCGTAGCCGGGGTAGGTCCAGTTGCCGACCCAGCTGAGCGCCACCTTGCCCTTGGCGAAGGCGTTGCCGTCGGTGTTGGGGTCGACGTACGTCTTCCAGGACTGGAAGGTCTTCATCGCCGCGACCACTTTCGGGCTGTCGAGGGCGCCCTCGGCCTTGCCGTCCTTGAGCAGGGCGCCGCCCGCCGACCAGACGATGGGGGAGAAGCCGTAGGTGCCCCACTCGGTGGCCAGACCGTACTGCTCGGAGACGTCGAGGACCTTGCCGTCGGCGTCCTTGGTCTTGAGTGCCTTCAGTGCCGCGTCGAACTCCGCGGCCGTCCACGCGTCGTCCGCGCTCGTCGGGTACTTGACGCCGGCCGCGTCCAGGAGCTTCTTGTTGCCCCATACGCCGAGGCCGGAGTCGAACATGCCCAGGCCGTAGTGCTTGCCGTCGATCTCGCCCTGCGCCTTGATCGCGTCGGTGGCGTTGGACATCGTCTTCGCGGACACATACGAGTCGATCTGCGCGAGCTTCTTGTTGTAGACGAAGTTCGCCATCGTCGGACCGTCGAACTCCATCACGTCGGGCAGCTCGGAGGCGCCGGTGGCGGTGATGGTCTTGGTGTAGTCGTTCTCGGGGATGAGCTTCAGCTCGACCTTGATGTCGCTCTGTGAGGAGTTGAAGGTCCTCACCGTGTTCTGCAGCGCGGCGGTCTCGCCCGCCTGACCCTGGTGGGCCCAGACGCTGATCGTGCCCTTGCCGCTGCCCGCCTCGGTGGAGGCGTCGCTGCCGCCGCCTCCACCGCAGGCGGCCAGCGCCGCCAGGGGCAGGGCGAGGGTCAGACTCGAGCAGAGCGTGCGGCGGAACCTTCTGCTTCCGGCGTTCATGGACGGTGCCTCCGTGCTGGTGAGGGGTCTGGTACTCGACGATTCGGGGTGTGGCGAGGTGGGTTCGAAGGGCGGTGGCCCGACGAGGAGCGGGGAGTCACGAGGATCTGTGCGGGCTCGGCGGAGCCGTGGTCTCCCGCAGTACCAGGCGGATGGGCATCCGCACCTGGCCGACCGGCTCGGCATCCGGTTCCTCCAGCCGGCGCAGCAGCAGCCGGGCGGCCTCCGCGCCCTGTTCCGGCACCGGCTGGGCGACGGTGGTCAGCCCGATGACCTCGGCGAGTTCGTGGTCGTCGAAGCCGACGACGGACACGTCGTCCGGCGCCTTCAGGCGGTGCCGGCGCAGGGCGCGCAGCGCGCCCATCGCCATCTCGTCGGACTGTGCGAACACCGCAGTCGGGGGGCGGGAGACGGCGAGGAGCTCGGTCATGGCCCGCTCGCCGCCCTCGACGGTGTAGCCGCCGTCCGCCTCCAGCGCCGGATCGTGGGCGATACCGGCCTCGGTCAGCACGTCCAGGTAGGCCTGACGGCGGTCGATCGGAGTGGTCCAGTGCAGCGGCTCACTCGCTCCGGAGATCATGCCGATGCGCCGGTGACCGAGGTTGACCAGATGCCGTACGGCGCTGGTGGCGCCGCTGTGGTCGTCGATGCCGACCACCGTGAAGCCGTCCCGGGGGCCGCCGACGGTGGTGGCCAGCGGCACGCCGAGGGAGCGCAGTGCGGATTCCTCGTCCAGGTCGGGGATGAGCAGGGAGAGGACGGCGTCCACGCGCTTGCGGACCGGCAGCTTGGTGAAGAAGCGTTTGCGTGCCTCGGGTGAGTTCAGGTTGTAGAGCAGCACGTCGTAGCCGGCGGCGCTGAACACCTTCTCGGCGGCGTCGAGCACGGTGCCGAAGAACCAGCGGCCGATGTAGGGGACGACGACCCCGATGGTGTAAGTGCGTCCGCTGGCCAGGCTGGAGGCCGAACGGGACGCGGTGTAGCCGAGTTGTGCGGCGACGGCTGTGATCTGGGCGCGGACCTCGTCGGAGACGCCCGGCTGACCGCGCAGTGCGCGGGACACGGTGGACGCCGAGACGCCGGCGGCGCGGGCGACATCGGTGATGCTGACGGTCACAGCGCTCTTCTCCCGTTGGTTTCACGTCGGTGTGATCTGTGGGTGACGTGACCGTAGACCCGGCATCGTTGTTGCGCAAGCGTTTGCGTTGGGTTTTACTTGGGCCGATTCTTAAGCGAGACCTTCGAGATCCATGGTCAGCGCATGCGTTTGAGCGCTGCGAGCCGACAGGAACTGCGCATGCGATACGCCCCGCCCGGCCTCTGTGTGAACGACTTCGCCCTGCTGCGGGACGACGACGGCACCTACGCCGTGCTGCATCTGCAGGGCCCGTGGACGGCCGAGTTCGACCACCTGCGAATGGAGACGTCCTACGGCCGGGCCACCTCCACCGACCTGGTCCGCTGGCAGCCGGAGGGCACCGCGTTCGGCAACGGTCTGCCCGGCCGCTTCGACCAGCAGGCCGTATGGACCATGCACCCCGTCCGGCACGGCGACGGAATGGCCATGTTCTACACCGGCGTCTGCGGCCTCACTCCAGGCGGCTGGCCGCTCCAGTCGGTCGGCCTCGCCTACTCCGACCGCACCGACGGCACCGGCTGGCGCCGGCACGGCACCGGGCCCGTCGTCGAGGCGGACGCGCGCTGGTACCGCACCGGTGAACACATGGGCTGGCGCGACCCGTTCGTCGTCCGCGACGACGAGTCCGACGGCTGGGTCATGGTGGTCTGCGCCGCCGACGCCTCCCTGCCCGTCGAGTCCGGCGGCTGCGTCGCCTGGGCCACCTCCGAGGACCTGGAGCACTGGACCGTCCACCCGCCGCTCATCGCACCGGGCGACGTCGACGAGCTGGAGTGCCCGGTCCTGGAGCGGCTCGACGACGGCAGCTGGCTGCTGCTCGGGTCCGTCGGCGCCACACGCGGCTTCGAGGCGTGGACCGCGCCCCGGCTGAGGGGTCCGTGGACCCGCCGCGGCCCGCTCGGCCCGACCGGCTCCTACGCCCCGCGCGTCATCGCCGCTCCCGATGGCTCCCGCGTCGTGCTGCACACCACGCCCCGGCGCGTGAACCTCACCGACTCCGGTGAACGCTGCCGCGGCATGCTCGCCCAGCCCAAACTCCTGGTGACCGCCCCGGACCAGTCACCGCGCCTGGAATGGTGGCCCGGCCTGAACGCCTGGCTCGGCGAGGAGACCGAACAGCCCGCCCTGCACGCGGTCGGCGACGTCACCCTCACCGGCCGCGTGGAGATCGCCCTGCGCACCGACACCGCCGACGGCGAGAGCCCGGCCCTGCTCGTCGGCTGCGACGGCAAGAACCTCTGGGTCACCGGCCCCCACGGGGACCGGCTCGGCGAGACGACACTGACCGAGCCCGCCACCACCCTGCGCATCCTCACCATCGGCGAATACGTCGAGGTCTACGCCGACGGCGTCTTCGTGCTCACCACCCTGTGCTACTCGGGCCGTCCCGCCCCCTGGACGGTCATGTCGGAGGGCCGCACCCGCACCGTCCCCGTCCGCCCGATCCGCCTGCCCGACATGGACCGCGACGACGCCTCGGCCATCTGGCCCGGCCCGACGACGCGCTGACGGCCCGTGATCCCGCCCGGCGCACGACATCGCCCGCCGCCGGGACCGGTTCGACGGCCGGCCCGGCGACGGGCGGAGCGGGCGGTGCGGGTCAGGTCAGTTGAGGGCCCACCGCTGGTTGGTCTGACCGTTGCAGGTCCACAGGACCAGCTTGGTGCCGTTGGCGGTCGCCGCTTCCGCGGCGTCGAGGCACAGTCCCGACAGGTCGTTGGTGATCGTACCGTCGGAGTGGACGGTCCACTTCTGGTTGGTGCCGCCGGTGCAGGTCCAGATGATGACCTTGGTGCCGTTGGCGGTGCCGTTGTTGTCGGCGTCCAGGCACTTGTTGCCGTAGACGACGAGCTCGCCGCGCGAGGTCTGCGTGAAGGTCTCGTTCCGGCCGCCGAAGCAGTCCCACAGGATGGCCTGGGAACCGTCGGTGATGGTGTTCTTCTCCAGTCCGGCGCAGCGGCCGGAGGCGGCGCCGACGAGGGCGACGCCGTTGGTGCCGGGAATGCCCTGGACACGGATCGCGTCGATGTCGGGCGCGGTGGCGCCGGAGAGAGCCGCGAAGCGCACGGTGTTGGTGCCCTTGGCCAGGTGTGCCAGGACGGACACGGTGCGGTACGTGGTGGTCGAGCCGGTCGGCGGGAAGGAGACCACGGACGTGTACTGGCCGTTGACCTGGATGGTCGCCCTACGGGCCGTGCTGCCTCCGTTGGCGTAGGTGATGTCCACCAGCTTGGTGCCCGCCGCGCCCGTCGTGACGGCACCGAAAGTGGGCGTGGTGGCCGTGGTGGTGTCCTCGTAGGTCGACCCGGAGGCCTCCGTGCCGGAGACGGTGAGCAGGACGGCGTCGCCCGCGGGGACGGTCGTGGAGTAACTGGTCGTGTGGGAACCGGCGTTGGTGCCCGTCCAGGCGTTGCGCACGGACGCGGTGGCACCGGTCAGGCCGAGGTCGGCCCAGCGCACGGTCATGGACGCCGCCGAGGACGTGCGGTTGAGCAGCAGCACGGCGCGCTTGCCCGTGCCGGTGAGGACCTTGCCGTACACCTGAAGGTCGCGGGTGTCCTCGGCGACCTTGACGCCCTGCAGGCCGCGCGGGTCCTGGTCGATGGCGATGACCTCACGGTTGGTGAGGATGTCGCGGGTGGCGGTGCTCATCGCGGCCAGGTTGTTGCCGGCCAGCAGCGGGGCGCCGGAGATCGCCCACAGGCCCATGTGCAGTCGGTTCTGGGCGGCGGTGAGGCCGTTCATGCCGACCATCAGCATGTCGGGGTCGTTGTAGTAGCCGGTGTGCTGGGCGGCCGGGTGCAGGCCCCGGTCGAAGTTGGTGAGCATCATGGCGGTGGTCGGGGTCTGGCCCCACAGGATGACGTCGCTGCTGGTGCGCCACAGGTCGCCGTAGCCGGTGGCCCAGTTCCACGGCAGTCCGCTGCCCCACTCGCAGAACGACAGCACCAGCCGGCGTCCGGTGACGGCGGTGGCGGCCTCGTTGGCGGCGGCGATCTGCTTGTACGTGGTTTCCGGGTTGAGGCCCTCCACCCGGCCGCCGCACCAGTCGATCTTGACGTAGTCGAAGCCCCAGCGCTGGAAGGTCTCCAGGTCTTGCTGGTAGTGGCCCTCCATGCCGGTGTTCGGGGCCGCGGGGCGGGTGGTGGGGTAGTAGTAGCCGCAGCCCTGCCTGCCGGCGTCCGTGTAGATGCCGGCCTTCAGCCCCTTGCTGTGGATGTAGTCGGCGATGTCCTTCATGCCGCCCGGCCACAGTTCGGCGTCGACGGCGATGGACCCGTCGGCGTTGCGGTCGCCCTGCCACCAGCCGTCGTCGAGGTTGACGTACTGGTACCCGGCCGCCGCCATGCCGGAGGAGACCAGAGCGTCCGTCTGGTCCTTGATGACATCGGAGTCGATGCTGCTGGCGAAGCTGTTCCAGGACGCCCAGCCCATCGACGGCGGGGCGACGGCGGCCTGCGTGGTGCTGACCGCCGCCGGCTCGGCGGGCAGAGGTACCGATGGATCGTGTCCGGCCAGGGCCGTCAGGCCGGACACGGCCAGCGCGAGGGCGAGGACGCGCACGGTGACGCGTCTGGCCCAGCCGGGTGCGGAGGTGTTCGGCGCGTGGGTGTCTGCCATGTCAGTAGCCGACGCGGAAGGTCGCGTCCTGGCGCTCCGTGGTGGTGGAGATGGGGTCGATGCGCAGGACGTAGTTCGCGTGGCGGATGTAGCGCGTCGGGTTGTTGTACGACCGGAAGGAGGCCCAACTCGCGTCCGCGAAGCCCGCCGTGCGGTAGAAGGTCGCGTCCGCGGCGAACGTCGAGGTGCCGTCGTTCGCGTCCAGCTGGAGCGCGTAGTTGTAGTGCCTCAGGTAGCGGGTGGGGTAGTTGACCGACCGGAAGGAGACCCCGGAGCTGTCGGCGAGCCCCGGGACCAGGGTCCACAGGGAGTCCTTGTACGGCTCGATCGGGTACTCGTCGATCCGGCCCACGTTGTTGGCGTGGCGGATGTAACGGGCCGGGAAGTTGTACGACTTGAGCCGGTTCCAGGCCGGAGCGCCCCACTTGGCGAGCAGGTTGTTGTACTCGGTCGTGGTGATCGTGGTGATGCCGCAGTGCTTGGAGTTGACCGGCTGGGTGTAGGTCTTCTGGTCCAGGGCGGTCCAGGTGCCGGAGGCGAGGCTGCTCGACTGCCAGGCGTAGAAGACGCCGTTGGGCGTGTAGGTGTCGCCCCACAGCCACCAGGTGCCGGAGGACAGGGACTTGACCACCGTGGGGGCCTCGGTGCCGCCGTGTGCGACACCGGCGCTGTACTCGGTGAAGCTGCCCGGGTTCAGGGAGGTGGACCGGGCGCTCACCAGCGTCTGGTTCTTCTTGAAGTAGAGGTAGTTGTAGCCGTCCACGCCGACCGCCATGTCGCCGTCGATGACGTCGTAGCCGGGGTCGAAGAACACCTGCGGGGCCGAGGCGGTGACGAAGTCGCTGGTGTAGTTGACCATGATGACGTTGTGGCCGCTGCTGTTCACGGAGGAGTAGATGACCGCGTACTGACCGCGGCCGGCGTCCCAGAACGCCTCGGGCGCCCAGCTGTGGGTGGCCATGTCGTGCAGCTTCAGGCGCCGGTAGCCGGTGAGGGTGCGCAGGTCGGCGGAGTCCCAGACGTGGATGTACTGGCTGTTGTAGCTCCAGTCGGTGCCCTTGAGGTCGGTGGCGAGCACCACGAACGTGCCGTCCTGCTTGCGCATCAGGAACGGGTCGCGCAGGCCCAGGGCGCCGGCGGTGGGGGTGGCCAGGGGGTTGTTCTGGTTGAGCGGCGTCCAGTTGAGCCCGTCGGGGCTGACGGCCAGGTGCAGGCCGTAGTCGGTGCCGTCGCCGAGGTTCGTCGACTCGGTGAAGTAGACCATCGCGTAGGCCGAGTCGGCGGCGTGGGCGGTGCCGGTGCCGAGGGTCAGGGCGACGGGGACGGCGGCTGTCATGCCGAGCAGTGCGCGACGGGACAGGTGGGGGTTCTTGCTCACGTGGGCTCCAGGGTGGCGTGCGGGGGCACCTGAAATGGCCGGGATTTCGAACGCGGTTCGGAAAATCGATCAGAACGTAGGGGTTGAGCATGCGCCCGTCAATCGTCCTGACGTGCCTTTGTGATTCTTGTGTGCCCCGGGGCGGGAGCGAGGCGCCCCGGGGCGGGAAGAGGATCAGCGCTGGGTGTAGAGGAAACCGACCTTGTCGACCTCGTCACCGGCCCGGCCGTGGAAGCCGGCGATCTGCCAACCGGAGGGCGCGGTGCGCGTCACGCAGTCGGAGGTGGTGGTGCCACCGGCCAGGGTGCGGCCGAGGTTGGTCGTGAACTTGGCGTAGAAGATCCGCGTGCGGTCGTCCTTCTGACCCTGGCACAGGTACGCCGTCGTCACGTACTCCCCGCTGCCGAGCGTCAGGGAGGACGCGGTGCCGCCGGTGCCGCCGTGGGTGAGTGTGGTGCCGTTCGCCAGGGTGAGGCTCACCTGGTCGACCCGGGACCCGGCACGCAGGGCGACGGTGGTGGCACGGGCCCCGGCGGGCACGCTGGCGATGTCGTTGTAGTAGTCGCCGTGCGGGCCGCCGAACTGGTCGCTGAGCTGGAACGCGGTGTTGCGCGACCAGCTGAAGCCGGCGGTGATCGGGTCGTGGTCGGAGAGCATCAGGCCGTCGGCCGTGAGGAACTTGGAGTGCTCGTTGTTGTACGACGTGGCGTTGAGCGAGACCAGCTTGCTGCCCCGGTAGAGGATCTTGTCGACGACCTCGCAGGTGTTGGGGACGGTGGTCCCGGTCTGGTCGCAGACCAGCGCGTCGCTGCCCTTGGCGGGTGCGCTGCCGCCGCGGATCAGCTGGACCCAGGTGTCGGTGAGACCGTTGGCGGCGGCGAACTCGGCGATGGTGTCACCGGAGCGGGTGTAGCGGGTGTTGGTGTCGCCCATGACCACGACCGCGTTGCCGGCGGAGTGGGTGGCGATGAAGCCGGTGAGCTGGCTGAGGTTGGAGGCGCGGGCGGCCAGGTCGTCCGCGTTGGTGCCCGCGTTGGTGTGCAGGTTGTAGAAGTCGACGTACACCCCCTCGGCGAGCCGCTCGCGCATGAAGGTGAAGCCCTTGGGGGTCAGGCAGTCGCCCGAGCCGTAGGTGCAGGTGTTCCAGCGCACCCGCTCGAAGTCGTCCTCGTCGTAGGGGATCTTCGAAAGGCTGTTGAGGCCGCTGCCGATGGCGGCGCCGCCGCTGGTGGCGGTGCGGTGGGCGTGAGCGGTGTCGGCCGCGTAGAGGGCGGCGTGGTAGTTGAAGTCCTCCTGGGCGTGGACGACGTCGTACGGCGCTATCCGCCCGCCGATCGCCGTGGTGGCCGACTCGCGGGGCGTCGGGGCGCTGGAGACGGCCTCGGGCAGGCCGGCCACGTTGTAGCTGAGGACGCTGAAGGTGCCGGAGTCGGCGGCCGCCGCGGAGGGGGCGGCCGCGGTGAGTCCGCCGAGGACGGCGGCCGCCGTCGTCAGACAGGCGAGGAGTCTGCGCATGAGGGGGTGGCTCCTGGGGAGAGAAAGCGATTGCGGTGAGGACGGGGCTGAAGTTACCCCCGGTTACCCGGGGTCTGTCGAGACTTCGGGCGTTCTTTCACAGGAGTTGCCGCCCGTACATGGGCGGTTCGGATCCCCGCCGGGGGTCATTCACCCACGGATTCACGCGATACCGTCGCCCCCTGTCCTATCGCCCCCTCCAACCATGCTTCTACGTATGGGACTTGGGGGCGGCGTCGGCATCCGTGGCCTCGAGCGCCCAGCGTTGGCCGTCGGATGCGTCGCGGTCGGCCACGACCACCTCGGAGAGCTTGCCGTTCCGGTCCGGCGCCAGAGCCAGATCCTGATGGTGGCGCAGCAGGAGCTCCCCGTGGCTCGTGAGGACGTACGTCACCTCGCCGGTGGGCGCGACGCACAGCGCGAGTCGGACGTCGCGGGTCCGAGGGTCGGCGGTCATGCAGAGGGAGGGGTCGGCGCCGCTGCGCAGCAGACCGTCGAACTCGTAGGACCACCGCTCGGACCCGGCCGACGAACACGCCGCCAGCCCGATGGCCGCGCCGACCGAGGCCCGGTTGTCGACGGCCAGGCACTCTCCGGTGGCCAGGTTGTGCAGCCTGCCCTCGGCGGACGTGCCGGAGGTGCCCGGTGAGGTGGAGGAGGCGGCGCCGGTCCGTCCGGTGGAGCCGGGGCTCGGGATGCCGTTGGCGGGAGCTCCCCAGGCCGGTGTGTCCGACGCGGGCGTGTCGTTGTCGTCGGACCAGTTCTGAGCCGCCAGCACGGCCGCGAGGAGGGCGAGCGTGGCCACGGCCGCGGCGGCGAACGCGCGGTACCTCCGCTCGGCCGTGGTGCGACGGCGTCCGACGGCGACCGGAGGTGCCTGCTCGCGCTCCGGTGCGGACTGCCACGCTCCGGGAGCGCTGCGGCCGGGACGCGTGGCAAGGTAACGCCGCCCTCCCCAGCCGAGCACGGAATCGGCCAGCAGAAGCCCCAACCGGCCTTCGAAGTATTCGAGTTGCTCGGCGGTGGATTGGCAATGCGGACACTGCGTCAGATGCTGTTGGACATCCGGGAGCAGTGTGGCGCCCCGTCGAATGGGGACGTCGATAAGGCTGCTGTAGAACCGGCACTCCTCGGACGGGGCGAATTGCGTGTGAGCGCGCACCAGACCGGTCCGGAATTGTTCACGGGCCTTGCTCAAGGCAGTTTTCGCGGCAACGGTTTCCATACCCAGCAGGCCGGCGGGTATCTCGATGGGCTCCGCCTCGACCTCCGTGTGCCACAGAAGGCATTGGGAGAAATCCGACAACGCCACGAAGGCGCGTTCGGCGAGTTTCCGGTTGGCGGGGGCTTCCGGCCTGGCGGTGTGCAGACCACGGCCGCCGGTCGGTTTGCGCAGTTCTGGCAGGGCCGCGCAGGTCTTGTCGTTCGCGGCCCAGGCGCGGACGGTCTCGCGGACCGTCACCAGCAGTTGCGGGCGCAGCGCCCCGGCGGGAGCGCCGCCCGCGAGTCGGTCCAGCAGTCGCTGGAAGGCGCTGGCGGCCACGAACTGGGCGGTGGGGGTGGCGGAGGCCAGGCACAGGAGTGCGTAGTCGCGCGCGGCGAGCCAGTGGCGGGCCAGCAACACGGCTGTCGCGTGGTGTCGTTCGTCGACGTCGCCGCCCAGTTGGGCGACGAGGTCCGGATCCGGCTCCCCGAGGGGCAGTCCGGGACGGGGCGGGTACGGCGGGCGTGGGGGGATGGAAACCTGCACGGAACCCTTTCCTTTTCGTGGCAGGACGGCATACGAAATGACGTTCCGTCGGAAAGCGCTGGGTGATTGGTTCATACCTTGAGGATGCCTTTTTGCCTGGTCAGGGCCGGGACTCTCTCAAGCGAGGCTCACCTTCGCATACACGAGTCGGGCGAGACAAGCGCTCTCTCTGACCGATTTTCAAAACCGTGCGGGCGATAGAATGTTACCGGCGGTAGTCGCACCTGTATTCGAAGGTTGGGATGTGAAACTATCGGACGCTCTGGTGAGTCTCGCGGCATTTCTCCGGCAGGACGACAAAGTCCCGTACGTCATTTGTGCCAGGTCGTGTCCCTGACCCAGGGCAGTGTGAACCGTTCCAACAACACCAAGGCAAAGTAGAGAAGGATGCTCATCAACCCGATCAGGATGATCGCGGCCCAGGCGGTGGCGGTGTCGCCCACCCCGCCGGCTTGCACGATCAGATAGCCCAGCCCCGCCTCACCGGCCTGGAACTCGCCGATGACCGCACCGATCGCGGCGAGCGGCATGGCCACCTTCAACCCGACGAAGATCTGCGGCAGCGCGGCGGGAAACCGGACCTTCCGGAATGCCTGCCAGCGAGAGGCGTCCAGCGAGCGCGCCAACTCGGCCAGGTCCGCCGGGGTCGAGGTCAGGCCGGTCGCGGTGGACAGCACGATCGGGAAGAAGCAGAGCAGGAAGACCATGGTCAGGACCGGCTTCTGCCCCCATCCGAGCGCCCCCACCAGCAGGGGCCCGAGCGCGATCTTCGGAACCGCGTTGACGGCGACCAGCAGTGGCGTGAACATGCGCTCCAGTACCCGCGAGGCGGCCAGCGACAGTCCGATCAGAACTCCGCAGGCGCTGGACAGAACGAACCCGACCACCGTCTCCACCGTGGTGTCGCCGGTGTGTTCCAGAAACCGGACCGGGGTGGCGGTGAACGCCGAGAGCACAGCTCCCGGCGGAGGCAGTACCGCCGGGTGGACTACCCCCAGCGCCGATGTGAGAAGCCACCACACGCCGAGCGCGACCAGCAGCCCGGCCATGGGCAGAAGTACGACGCCGACGCCCGTCCCGCGACGTGGACCGACTCGTGGCACGGGCTCAGGCCTTCGGCACCAGGCCGAAGTCGATGATCTGCTCAGGGGTCATCCCCTTCGGCAGCGCGTCCGCCTCCTCCAGAATCTTGATGCTCCTCGCCACCCGCCCGGAGTCCAGCGTTCCGAGCGTCGTGCCGGAACCGTCCTTCGGGGTGACGTACGCGGCCATCAACTCCAACTCGGCTGCCGCGGCGGCCGGATTCGTGGTGTCCACGTTCCGCTTCAGGATCTCGGAGGCTTCCTTCGAGTGGGCGAGGCTGTACTCCAGGCCCTTGAGCAGCGCGGCGGTGAACCGCCGCACCATCTCCGGATCCTGCTCGGCGATCTTCTTGGACGTGATCAGCACGTTTCCGTACAGGTCGGGGATCACGTCGCTGTACGGCAGCAGCACGGCCTTCTTCTTCGTCACCGCCTCGATGGTCGGCTTGCCCACCACGAACTGGCCGATACCGTCCACCGAGCCGCCGGCGAGCGTGCCCATCAGGGTCTGCGCCTCGCCGTTGACCCAGGTCACCTTGTCGGCGTCCACACCGGCCAGCCGGGCGTACGTCGGGAACAGGTTGCGTACGACAGAGCCGGGCGTGTCAGCGAGCCGTTTGCCCTCCAGGTCCTTCGGCCTGGCGATGCCGTTGCCCTCGGTGGTGGCGATCGCGGCCATGGTGCGCTGCTGGATGGCGGCCACCGCGACGAAGTCCTTCGCCTGACCGTTGCCCATGTGCAGCAGACCCCCCGTCAGGTCGATCGGGCCGAACTGCGCCTGGCCGCTCACAACGGCCGGAATCACACCGCCGGTGCCCTGCCCCGGCCTGATCCTCACGTCGAAGCCGGCCTCTTCGAAGAACCCCTTGTCCTTCGCGACCCACGCGTACGCGTCCCGGCCGAAGCTGCCGAAGGAGGTCAGGTAGGTCACCTTCTTCAGTGCCTTGCCGTCCTGACCGGCGTCCGCGTCGGAATCCGAGCCACCGCACCCCGCCATCAGCGCCAGCGCGGTGGTCAGGGCTGCCGCGGTGACCGTACGGGCGAACCGGATCATGCGCACAGTGTTGTCCTTTCCGGCCGCCGAACGCGCCGGCGGAGGGGCGTCGAGACAGACGAGACGGAACGGCGGCACGGAGCTGCCGGGGGCATGACACTTGGTGCAGGCAACAGCGTACGAGGGATGGGTAGTTGTGGGCCAGGTGTAGGTCATTGGGGCATGCATCGACCGGACGCCAGGTACCGCCGATCGGCCTGCTGCGGGTAGCCTGATCGGGCGACAGGACCCGGCCGGCACGACGATTGCCCGTGGATGGGGAGACCGCCGGATGATCAGACTCACCGGTGTGTCCCGGAGCTTCACCAGCCGGTCCGGTTCGACGGCGGCGCTTAAGGACATCGGCCTTCACATCGCCGAGAGCGAGTTCGTGGCGGTGGTGGGCCGGTCCGGGTGCGGCAAGTCCACGCTGCTCCGGCTGATCGCCGGTCTTCTGCCGGTCACCGAGGGCGAGATCACCATCGGCGGCGAGCGGGTCACCGGAGCCCGGCGGGACGTTGCCATGCTGTTCCAGCGGCCGGCCCTGCTGCCCTGGCGGTCCGTCCTCGACAACGTCCTGCTGCCCGTGGAGATCTTCGGCTGGAACAAGGCGAAGCACCGTGAACGGGCGTACCGGCTGCTGGAGACGGCCGGACTGAACGGCTTCGAGAAGCACCGGCCGCACGAACTGTCCGGCGGCATGCAGCAGCGTGTCGCGCTGTGCCGCTCGCTCATGGGCGAGCCACGGGTGCTGCTCATGGACGAGCCGTTCTCCGCACTCGACGCACTCACCCGCGCGGACCTCGCCGTGGAGCTGCAACGCATCCACCTCGAGAACTCCTCCACCGTCGTCTTCGTCACCCACTCGATAGACGAGGCCGTGCTGCTCGCCGACCGGGTGGTGGTGCTCACCCCGCGGCCGGGCCGGATCCGCAAGATCGTCGACATCGCCATACCCCGGCCGAGGACGCTGGGCCGGACCGCGCACCTGGCCGAAGTGGCCCGGTGCAGCGCCGATCTGCACGAACTGTTGATGGAACGGGACCTGTCCGGGACGGCCGAAACGGAGCGGCGATGAGCCTGCGGATCTGCGTCTTCACCGAGCCGCACCGCGGCGCCGACTACGAGGATCAGCGGCGCTTCGCACAACTCGTCGAGGCCGCCGGATTCGAGGGCTTCTTCCGGGCCGATCACTATCAGACGATGGGTGCCGATCCCGGCCTGCCCGGCCCGACCGACGCCTGGCTGACGCTCGGCGCGCTCGCCCGGGAGACCTCCCGGATCCGGCTGGGCACCCTGGTCACCTCGGCCACCTTCCGGCTGCCGGGACCGCTCGCCGTGATGGTGGCGCAGGTGGACCGGATGAGCGGGGGGCGGGTCGAACTGGGCCTCGGCGCGGGCTGGTACGAACGGGAACACACCTCGTACGGCATCCCGTTCCCGCCCGCCCCGGAGCGCTTCGATCGGCTGGAGGAGCAGCTGGCGGTGATCACCGGCCTGTGGCGGACACCGGTCGGCGAGAGCTTCAGCTATCGCGGCGACCACTACCAGCTCGTCGACGCGCCCGCTCTCCCGAAGCCCGTGCAGGTGCCGGGTCCGCCCATCATCGTGGGGGGCCGCGGCCCCAAGCGCACCCCGGAACTGGCGGCCCGGTACGCCGACGAGTTCAACATGCCCTTCAAGTCGGTGGCCGAGACGGCCCGGGCGTACCGACGGGTTGCCGAGGCGTGTGACCGGACCGGGCGGGCCGGCGCCGGCCGGCCACCACTGGCGCTCTCGGCCGGTGTCGTCGCGGCCATCGGTCGCACGGACGCGGAAGTGCGACGGAGGGCCGCCCCGCTCCACGCCAAGAGCGCGTTGCCGCCGGAGGACGCGGTGGTCGGATCCCCGGCTCAACTCGTGGAACGGCTCGGTGAGTTCGCCGCGATCGGCACGACCCGTATCCATCTGCGGCTGATCGACTTCGATGACCTCGACCACCTGGAACTCATCGCGAGTGAGGTGCTCCCGCAGCTGTAGGGCGCGAAAGCCACGGCACGCTGCCGTGCCGAGGTGGAAAGGGGTTTCACATCGTGGCGCGCAGGTGGCTGACCGTGACGAAGTGGTAGCCGCGGGCGCCGAGGGTGCGCAGGATCTCGGGGACCGCGGCCACCGACGTGGCGTGGATGTCGTGCATGAGGACGACGTCATTGCGCCGCACCTTGCCGATGACGCTCTGCGCCACCTTCGCGGCGTCGGGGTACTTCCAGTCCTCGGTGTCCAGGGTCCACAGCACGGGTGAGAGCTTGGTGGCGCCGCGGACGGTGCTGTTGACCGCGCCGTAGGGCGGCCGGAAAAGGGTGGGTTCCTTGCCGGTCGCGGTCTTGATGGCCGCGCTGGTGCGGTTCAGCTGGTAGGCGACCTGCTCGGAGGTGAGCTTGGTGAGGTCGGGATGGCTCCAGGAGTGGTTGCCCACCTCGTTGCCGGCGCGTGCCTCGGCGCGGACCAGGTCGGGGTGGGCGACGACATTCTGGCCGACCGTGAAGAAGGTGGCCCGGGCGTCGTACTGCGCCAGGTAGGTCAGCAGGGTCGCCGTCTCCGGGACGGCGGGCCCGTCGTCGAAGGTCAGGGCGACGCACTTCACCTTCTCGCAGTCGGTGTCGTCGTCGCCGGAGGCCGTGTGCGTGGGTACGGCCGGAGTGGGGGTGGCCGCCGCCCCGAGGTCGAGCGCGCCGGACGGCCGTACGGTCTGCTGCTGGGCGCGCTTGCCGAAGGCGGACAGCCAGGGGGTGACCGTCGCCCTGGGAAAGGTCACGACGTAGGTGCCGGCGGCGGGGGCGCCGACCTCGCCCCGGTCGAAGGTCACCCGCAGTCCGCCGTCGGCGGTGTAGACCATGTCGTCCAGGATGGTGGTCCGGTTCGAGGGGTCGGCGAACGCCTCGTCCACCGTGCCCGCGTCGGTGCCCTCGCGTCCCTCGAGCTGCTTCTTCAGGGCGGAGACGAAGGCGTCCCGGGACCCGTCGGCGATGAGCCCGAGCGCGGTGCGGTACGCGCCCGCCCGACCGTCGTACCAGTAGGTGCGCACACTCAGCCCGCTGCCTGCCGCAGAGTGGTCCTGGGTGGTGAGCCGGACGCCGAGGACGTCCCCGGAGGCGACCAGGAACTGGTGGCTGATGTTGAGCTCGCCGACAGCGCCGGCCCCGCCGCCGTCGTCGCACGCCGTGCGGAAGGTGGCCAGGCGTCCGTCCACGTCCTTCTTCATCGCGGCTGTCATGGCCTCGGCGCCGGGCACGTCCGGGTAGCCGGCCGCGAAGGGGCAGGACGTGTCCTCGCTGCTGTCGTTGACGATCCGCAGACCCTTGATCTTCGAGGGGTCCACCGTCCGCACCGGCGCCGTGCCGGAGGTCGATCCGGGCCGCGCTCCGGCGGGCGACGGATCCGGCGTCCCGGAGGACCCGGGCGCACAGGCAGCCGTCAGGGAGAGCGAGCCGAGCAGCAGGAGGGAGGGAAACAGGAGGTGCGTACGCATGAGACCAGAACCTGAACTAGAGGGCTTGTCGGAGTCCGATCGTCCAGGTCAGAGGCATTTTTCAGCGACCGTCACCGTCACTGTGAACAAAAGAATCCCGCTCAGCGCGCCGCCGCGCACACCTGCCGGTACGGCAGGCCGGGCACGTACGTTTCCCACTGGGCCTCGGTGAGTCCTCCGCCCACCCGGTCGCACAGGATGCGGGCGACGTCGTCCGCGCCGACCGGGTGCCGCTGGAGCAGCACATCCGGACCACCGGCGTACAGGGTCGAGCCGTCGCGGGTGAAGGCGAGGGTGTCGATCTCGTCGCCGGGCGTGGGCAGGTCGCTGCCGAGGAGCCGTTGCCCGGCGCTGTCCCACAGGCGCAGGGTGCCGTTGCGGCCGCCCACGGCGAGCGTGTCCCCGTCGGGGGAGAAGGCGAGCGCGCCCACGGCTTCGGGCTCGCCCACGGAGACGGTGTCGGAGGTGCCGGTCAGGATGCCCGTACGGGTGCGCAGGTCGCCGTCCCACAGGGTGACGTGCCCGGTGGAGTCGCCGACGGCGAGCCGGGTGCCGTCGGGACTGAAGGCCAGGGCGGTGACCTGCCGGCCGTCTGCCAGGGCGCGTCCGCGCACGTGACCGGACGGCAGCTCGGCGTACCGGTCGGCGGAGCCGGCGAGCAGCCGGCCGTCGGGCCGCAGGGCGAGCCTGTCCGCGTTGAGGGCGCTCAGGCCGGCCGTGCGGCGGTGGGCTGCGGTGTCCCAGACCTCGGTCGTGCCGTCGCCGCTGGGTGAGCGCGCGGCCAGCAGCGTCCGGCCGCCGGTGCCGAGAGCGAGAGCGGAGACGATGCGGTCCGCCGCGCCGGACGTCTGGAACGACGTACGGATCCGGTGGGCGGGGACGTCCCAGATGGTGAAGCGCTGTCGGAGGGAGCCGTGCGAGGACACGGTGTCGGCGACGGCCAGTGCCCGGCCGTCCGGACTGAAGGCCAGCGGTGGGACACCGTCGGCACCGTCGCCCGGCAGGGCACCGAGCGTGGTGCGGGCGAGGACGGCGCCCGTACGTGCAGCGCGCAGTTCGAAGCGGTAGCCGGAGCCGGAACGGGTGGCCGTGGCCAGGACGGTGCCGTCCGGGCTGAGCGCGGTCACGTCGGCCGGGGTGCTCTGCCAGTGAGCGTCCAGGCGGTCGCTCAGGTCGTATGTGCGCACTGTGGCGCCGTCGAGATGGCGCAGCGTCCGGCCCTTGCCCGGGGCCCAGGTCAGGCCGCTCACCTCGGCGCCGGCCAACGGAGTGTGGAAGACCTGCCCGCCGCCCAGGCTCAGCGACCACACGGCGATCTCCTGGTCGTCGGCCGTGGCCAGGAACCGCCCGTCCGGGGAGAGGACGGCCTGGGTGAAACCGCTGGTGCCCCCGCTCTGGAAGTCGGCGACCTGCTGTCCGCCGGAGACCTCCCAGACCGTGGCGGTGTTACCGGAGAGCACGGCCAGGCGTCGCCCGTCCCCGCTGAACCGCAGCTGACGGGAGCCGTGGTCCGCCCCCGAGCCGGTGCCGCAGAGGGTGCCGCCCGCCTTATCCCAGGACCCCGGCAGCCTCTTGCCTTGGACGGTGTCCCACACCTGGGGCGCGCCGTCGGCGGGACACAGCGCGAGGAGGCGGCCGCCCGGGCCGACCGCGGCGGCGGTGAGGGCGCGCGGGGTCCGCGTGCTGAACAGAACCTTGCCGTCCCCGCCCCGGCGCACCGTGACCGGACCGGGACTGTCCACCGGCCCGGTGCCGAAGGCGCTGCCGTCGGACGCCGCCCAGTAGGCCGCGTCACCCAGCTCGGCGACAGGTCTGTGAGCGGCGAGGTTCCACAGTTCGCCACCGTCCTGGCCGATCAGGACGACAGAGCGGGCGTCGAGGCCGGCGTCGGAGATCTCCGCGCCCGCCGGCAGTCGGTAGGTCGCGGTGACACGGTGGTCGGCCACGTCCCGGACGGTCACTTCGGAGCCGGTGACGGTGATGAGGGCGCGGCCCTCATCGGTGAGGAAGCGCCGGGAGTTCTCACCCGTCTGCGGGTCGGTGAACGCGTCCCGCTCCGGTCGGGCCTGGGCGTCGAGCAGGGCCGAGCGGGACTCGGTCAGCGGAGCGAGCCGCCAGGCCGCGACGGAGAGCAGGGCCGCGGTGCGGGGGTCGGCGGAGCGCAGACTGTCGGCCACCGTCGCCAGTCGGCGGGCGGCCGCCTTGGCCGCCTCTTCGTCACTCGCCCGGTCGCGCTGCCAGGCCAGCAGGCCCGCGGCCAGAGCCAGGACGAGGAACGCGGAGAGACCCACGGCGAGCAGACGGGTACGGCGGGCGGCTCGCGTCCCTGCCTCCCGCTCGGCATCGCGCGCGGCGCGGGAGGCGTTGAGGAATGACCGCTCCAGCTCGGCGAGGTCGTCCTGGGGCTGCCCGGCGAAGAGCTCCTCGGCCTGGGTCAGTCGCGTGCCCCGGTACAGCGCTCCCGGGTCCCGGTCCAGTTGCTGCCAGGCACGGGCCGACTCCCCGAGCAGCCGCTGTGCTCGCAGCCGCCCCCGGCCCTCCTCGATCCAGCCGGCCAGCCGGGGCCAGCCGGTGATCAGTACCTCGTGGGCCAGCTCGACCGTGTCACCGTCCAGGGTGACCAGCCGGGCGGCGACGAGGCGTTCCAGCACGTCCCGCGCGTCGGACCCCAGCTCGGCCCGGGACGCCGGGCGGCGCGTGTCGGGGGCGCCGTCGCCGGGGGTGATGAGCCGCAGCAGGATACGGCGGGCGGTACGGGCCTGCTCCGGCGCGAGGTCGCCGTAGACCTGCTCGGCGGTCGCGGCGATCGCCCCGCGCACGCCACCGGCCTCCTCGTACGCGGCCAGCGTGAGAGTACGGCCGCGGCGACGGCGCCAGGTCTCCAGCAGGGCGTGCGAGAGCATCGGCAGGGCGCCGGGCTGGTCGGAGACCTCGTCGACGACGCGGGCGGTCAGCGCGCGCTCCACGTTCAGGCCCTCGGCGATCGCGGGCTGTGTGATCACGTCCCGCAGTTCCTCGCGGCCCATCGGTCCGATCAGCAGAGTCGCTCGACCGACCGCCTCCGCGAGCTGTGGATGGGTGCCGCAGTGGCCGTAGAAGTCACCCCGCACGGCGATGGCCACGCGCAACCGGCTCGTGGGTTCGCGGGCGGCCAGCAGCAGATCCAGGAAACGGTCACGCTCCGCGCGGTCCTGGCAGAGGGTGAACAGCTCCTCGAACTGGTCGACGATCACCCAGGTGTCCAGGCCACCGTCCTCGCCTTCCCCGTTCCCGTCCCCGTCCCCGTCGGACTTCGGGACGAGCGCGCGCTCGTGGGTGCGCGCGGGCTGTTCACCAGGGGTGAGTACCCGGATCACCGCCGGGCGGTCGGCGCCCTGCGCCTGCCGCAGAGTGGGGATCAGCCCGGCCCGCAGCAGCGACGACTTGCCGCTGCCGGAGGGGCCGGACACAACCGCGAACCGGTGCGTGCGCAGCAGCTCCAGCAGCTGGCCGACCTGCTTGTCCCGGCCGAAGAAGAGAGCACTGTCACCCGGTTCGAAACGGGCCAGGCCCCGATAGGGCGCCCGCTCCTCGGCCGAGGCCGCCCGCACGTCCGCATCCGCCTCCCGCCAGCGCCGCTCCCATTCCTCGGGATCGGCGTCCAGTACCTGGACGTACGCCCGCAGCAACGCGAGCGAGGGCAACTGGTCGCCGGCCGCCGCCTGCGACAACGCGGTCGTCGAGTATCCCGCCCGCTCGGCCATCTCCCGGTACGGCGGCTTTCCCGCCTTCTCGCGCAGCAGGCGCAGTTCGTGCGCGAGCCGCTGCACGGGCCCGGCCTCGGGGTCCACCGGCTTCTCTCGTCGTCCCACCGGGCCGTACCTTTCGCCCTGCAAACACACCATTGACCGGCGCCCAACCTACGTTCGGCCGCGGAGCCGAGCCAATTCCGGCCCAGTCCGCGGACGCGGGACGGACACGGCCGTGCCTCCGGCCGATACGGGGGAGACACGGCGCCCGAGGCCTGCACGAGGGGGGGGGCGGGCGGGCCCCGCGCGGGAGCTCGGCCGTTCGGCCGGGGTGCGCGGCACTCTGTGTCGCCGAAGGTGGCCTTTCGGTCGGGTCGCGCCGTGGATCTCCTGAGCAGCGTGCGCGTCCTCGGCGTGTCTCCCGGACCGGAAGGTCGTCGGCGGGGCCCTCCTGAGGGTGTCCGGCATCGTCCTTCTGCTGTCGGCCACAGGCGTGGGCCTGCTGGTCGCCGGTCTGGACGGCACTGCGCTGTGGCCTCAGCTGGTGGTCCGGCCGATCGGTCTGGCCGCGGTCCTGCGGCCCACCGCCTGGCGGCCGAGGTGGCTCCCCACGGCACACGTGTCCGAGCAACTGGTCACCGGTTGCTGGACGTTCACGCAGGGGGACGCCCGGGAGAACCTGGAGAAGATCCCGGACACCGCGGACTCCTCCGACACAGCGCGGGCGTCCAGGCAGGCCAGGGAGTCAGACCGCGACGCTCGCGCTCCCGTCCGCAGGTCGCTGTTCCCAGAGCGTCTCGCCTTGGACCTCCATGACGACGGTTCCGGAGTCGTTGGTGAGGGTGCCCCGGCTGCGGACCACGGCTGTGCCGTCGGCGCGGGGGCGGACCTCCATGATCTCCATGGAGCCGTGCAGTACGTCCCCGGGCCTGACCGGCGCCCGCATGCGCACGGGTCCGAGTTCGCGGCCGGCGATGAGGGCGGCGCGCGACAACACCGCGTCCACCACGAGGCGTTGGAGAAGTGCGACGGTGTGGAAGCCGCTGGCGATGAGGCCCCCGAAACGGCTCGCGGCCGCGGCGTCCTCGTCCGTGTGCAGGGGGAGAGGATCGAAGCGGCGGCCGAAGTCGAGGATCTCCTCCCTGGACACCTCGGTGCTGCCCAGCTCGAACACGGTCCCGGCGTGAAGGTCCTCGGCGTAGAGCACGGCGCTCACCGCCGTTCCGGCGTCGGCGCGGACCTTGCAGGATCCTGTTGTCGGGCGGACCGGTCGATGTGCACGCCGTGTCGCATGCGGTCTCCGTTCGTGTCCTTGTCGCGGTGGCTGATGGCGGTCGGGCCCAGGCGTCAGTCGAGTTCCGTGACGAACCGCCAGAGCAGACGGCCGAAGGTCTCGACGTCCTCGTCGGGCCATCGGCCGAGCCGCTCCTCGAGGCCCTGGCGCTGGTGTTGCCTGACGCGGGTCAGGCAGGCGAGACCGGTGTCGGTGAGTTCCAGCAACTTGGTCCTGGGCCGCGACGGGTGGGCCACCCGTCGCAGCAGGCCGTCGTCCTCGAGCGCGGACAACTGACGGCTGACGGTGGACTTCTCCAGGCCGTATCGCTCCGCCAGATCGGAGGCGGTCGGCTGGGGGAAGGACCCCACGTACGACAGCATCGTGTAGGCGACGAAGGACAGTTCGTCGTACATCCTGTTCTCGCGCACCTTGGCGTTGCGGGAGAACAGGATGATCGCCTCGTGGATCACGTCGAGGGGCTCGTCCCGTGTCGGCATGGCGACATCATTGAGTTGCGCGAAGCAACTGTCAAGGTTGTGTCGTGCAACTCTCGTCCCACTGGTGGGCCGCGACCCCGAAGGGGACACCCGAAGGGGGTGTCCCGACATCCAGCGCGAGCCTGTTCGCGCAACGGATCGTCGCCCCGCATCACCGTCCATGGCACGGTCACGGTCTCCGGCGCGGGCGGCCGAACGGTGGTGATCAGGCCGACGAACGCGTCGACCTGGCAGGCCGTGAACCTGTAGTGGGCCGACCTGAAGCCGGCCCAGTAACCAGGTCATCGTCTCCCGCGGGACCTCACCCATCCGGACTTTGTCCTGAGTGTGGAAAAAGACGCGTCGAACTCCGACCTAAGTACTTCCCAGTCTGGAAAATCGTTGTTACGTTCCTCTTCAACAGCCTGACGGCGCAGTCGGTGCGGACAGGCGCCTGGATCCTCGGCCATGGGTGAGGGGAGGGGAGGGATCGTGCGACGGATGACTGCTCGACCTGAGAACGCGCATCAGGCGCGGCTGCTTCATCTGCTGCGTGACAACGGCTCCAACTCTCGTGCCCAGCTCGGTGATCTGGTGGATCTGTCCCGCTCGAAGCTGGCCGTCGAAGTGGACCGGCTGCTGGAGACGGGGCTGGTCGTCGCGGACGGGCTGGCCCCCTCGCGGGGCGGGCGGCGGTCGCACAACATCCGGCTCGCACCGACGCTGCGTTTCCTCGGTGTCGATATCGGTGCCACGTCCATCGACGTCGCTGTGACGAATGCGGAGTTGGAGGTCCTGGGGCATCTGAACCAACCGATGGACGTGCGCGAGGGCCCGGTCGCGGTCTTCGAGCAAGTCCTGTCCATGGCCGCGAAGTTGAGGGCGACGGGGCTCGCGGAGGGGTTCGACGGTGCCGGCATCGGCGTGCCGGGGCCGGTCCGGTTCCCCGAGGGTGTTCCGGTGGCTCCGCCGATCATGCCGGGCTGGGACGGGTTCCCGGTCCGGGAGGCGCTGAGCCAGGAGCTGGGCTGCCCGGTCATGGTCGACAACGACGTGAACCTGATGGCGATGGGGGAGCAGCACGCAGGCGTCGCGCGTTCCGTGGGTGACTTCCTCTGCGTCAAGATCGGTACCGGTATCGGGTGCGGCATCGTCGTCGGCGGTGAGGTCTACCGCGGGGCGACGGGCAGCGCGGGCGACATCGGGCACATCCAGGCCGTGCCCGGTGGCCGCCCCTGCGCCTGCGGCAACCAGGGCTGTCTGGAAGCTCACTTCAGCGGGGCCGCGTTGGCAGGTGACGCTGAGCAGGCCGCACGCGAGGGCCGGTCGGCGCAGCTTGCCGCCCGGCTGGAGACGGCCGGGCGTCTGACGGCCGAGGACGTGTCGGCTGCCGCGGCGGCGGGGGACGCGGTGTCCCTGGAGCTGATTCGGGAGGGCGGTAAGCGTCTGGGCCAGGTCATCGCCGGGCTTGTCAGTTTCTTCAATCCGGGGCTGGTGGTGATCGGCGGCGGTGTGACCGGGCTCGGGCACACGTTGCTGGCCAGCGTTCGGACCCAGGTGTACCGGCAGTCGTTGCCGCTCGCCACGCGCAATCTGCCGATTGTGCTGGGGGAGTTGGGGCCGGCGGCCGGAGCGATCGGCGCGGCGCGGCTCATCAGCGACCACGTCTTCTCGCCCGCCTGACCGCTGCCCGACCCGGTCGGCAACGGATCACCACTCGGCCACCGCACCCCCGTGGCCTCGCCACGACGTCACTGCAAACCCACTGGCGTCGCCCGACAACGCGCCTCGGTGACCCCGAGGCGCCATCACGACACCCGTAGCACCACGGCAAGACCACCGCTCCACCACAGTCCTGCCGTATCCAGCGCTTGAAGCGCCAGCGGCCGACCGGCTCCCAACACCCCACAGTTCTCAGGCCATTGGGCCTGCCCTGCTCAGCCCCTTCGCCCCGGCGGCACGCCGCCCCGGGCTTCCCAGAGCTGTCCACGTACCCGAACCACCCTGTCCGGCTCCGCTCGTTCACGGCCCGTACCCGCCGAGGGGATTCCTCATGGCACCACCAGCACCCCTGCTCACCATGTCCGGTATCACCAAGTCGTTCCCGGGTGTTCGCGCCCTGGACGGTGTGGATCTCGAGGTCCAGGCCGGTGAAGTCCACTGCCTGCTCGGCCAGAACGGAGCCGGCAAGTCCACTTTGATCAAAGTGCTCGCCGGAGCGCACCAGCCCGACAGCGGTGAGATCACCTGGCGGGGCGAGGCCGTGACCCTGGGGTCGCCGATCGCCGCCATGCGCCTTGGCATCGCCACCATCTACCAGGAACTCGATCTGATCGAGGGGCTGTCCGTCGCGGAGAACGTCTTCCTCGGGCACGAGCCGACCTCCGCCGGGTTCGTCGTGCGCGGCTCCGCCGCCCGTACGGCGACCGCGGAGTTGCTGGAACGCTTGGGGCACTCGGAGATCGCCCCCTCGCGACTCGTGGGTGACCTCTCCGCGGCGCAGCAGCAGATCGTCTCCATGGCCCGCGCGCTGTCCCACGAGGTCCGGTTGATCGTGATGGACGAGCCGTCGGCGGCGCTCGACCCCGAGGAGGTGGACAACCTCTTTCGGATCGTGGGTGATCTGACGGCTGAGGGGGTCGCCGTCATCTACATCTCCCACCGCCTCGAGGAGATCCGGCGCATCGGGGACCGGGTCACGGTCCTGAAGGAGGGCCGGTCGGTCGCGGGCGGGCTGCCCGCCGAGTCGACGCCGACCCAGGAGGTCGTGTCCCTGATGACCGGGCGGAATGTGGAGTACGTCTTCCCCGAGCGCCCCCACACCGGGTTCGCCGCGGGTAAGGATCCGGTGCTGACGGTCGAGGGGCTCACCCGGCGAGGGGAGTTCGCGCCAGTCGATCTGGAACTGCGGCCCGGTGAGATCGTCGGTCTGGCCGGGCTCGTCGGATCCGGGCGCAGCGAGATCCTGGAGACGATCTACGGGGCTCGCAGGCCTGACGGCGGCCGGGTCCTCGTCGAGGGCACACCTCTGCGCCCGGGAAGCGTCCGCGCCGCCGTCCGCGCCGGCATCGGCCTGGCGCCCGAGGAGCGCAAGGCGCAGGCCCTGCTGATGCTGGAGTCCGTCAGCAGCAACGTCTCGGTCTCCACCCTGTCCAGGTTCGCCCGCGCGGGCTGGATCGACCGGCGGACCGAGCGGGCCGCGACCCACCAGGCGGTTCGGGAACTGTCCCTGCGCCCGGACAATCCCGATGCCGCGATCAGGACCCTGTCCGGCGGCAACCAGCAGAAGGCGGTACTCGCACGCTGGCTGCTGCGGGGCTGCAAGGTGCTGCTGCTGGACGAGCCGACCAGGGGTGTCGACATCGGCGCCCGGGCGGAGCTCTACGCCGTGATCCGCCGGCTGGCCGACGAGGGCCTGGCCGTACTGCTCGTGTCCAGTGAGGTGCCCGAGGTCCTGGGTCTCGCCGACCGGGTGCTGGTGCTGCGTGAAGGCAGCGTCGTGCATACCGCGGACGCCCGGGAGCTCGACGAGCACCGTGTACTCGATCTTGTGATGGAAGGGAGCCCGACGCCATGACGCAACCGGCCACCGCGGCGCAGAAGCAAACACCGTCCGACGCCAAGTCCGCGGAGGATCAGGGCAGTTCACGTCGGCCCGGGCTGCGGTTCGACGTGCGTACGCTGTCCCTGCTCGGAGTCCTCGCCGTCCTCGTCGCGGTCGGCGGGATCACCGCACCGGACGAGTTCCTGGCGACGAGCAATCTGCAGCTCGTCCTCACCCAGGCATCCGTGATCGGCGTCGTCACCGTCGGCATGACCTTCGTCATCACCAGCGGCGGGATCGACCTGTCGGTCGGCGCGATGGTGGCTCTCGCCTCGGTGTGGGCGACGACCGTGGCGACCCAGGAGTTCGGGTTCGCCGGCATCCTCTTCACCGCGGTGATCGTCGGTGTGGGCTGCGGCCTCGTGAACGGTCTGCTGATCGCCTACGGCAGGATGGTGCCGTTCATCGCGACGCTGGCCATGCTCGCCTCGGCCCGTGGCCTGGCGTTGCAGATCACGGACGGCAGCACCCAGGTCGTGAGCGTGGACTCGGTGCTCGATCTCGGCGGCAGGGATTCCTACGTCCTTGGCATCCCGCCTCTGGTCCTGATCTTCGGCGCGGTCACCGTCATCGGCTGGCTGCTGCTCAACCGCACCACCTTCGGCCGCCGCACGATCGCGGTCGGCGGCAACGCGGAGGCCGCCCGCCTCGCCGGCATCGACGTCCGCCGCCAGCGTCTGTACCTGTACCTGCTCTCCGGGCTGTGCTGCGGTATCGCCGCGTTCATGCTGATCGTGCTCGCCGGTTCGGGCCAGAACACCAACGGCAACCTCTACGAGCTGGACGCCATCGCCGCGGCGATCATCGGCGGCACCCTGCTCAGCGGCGGCCGCGGCACCATCATCGGCTCCGTCCTCGGTGTCCTGATCTTCACCACGATCACCAACATCTTCGCCCTGAACAACCTCGAGACCGCTGTCCAGCAGATCGCGAAGGGCGCCATCATCGTCGCCGCCGTCCTGGTCCAGCGCCGCTCGCTGCACGGCGACACCTGACGCCGTACCGCACACCGCCGGACGGCGGCCCCTGACCCCGCCGTCCGGCAACCCCGCCTTCCCCAACCGACGTACACCGCCCAGTCGAAGGGTCGATCCGCCATGGCAAGAACCCCCGCCACCAGCCGCAGAGCGCTGCTGTTCGGCACCGCAGCCGTTTCCGCCGGCGCGTTGTTGACGGCCTGCACCAGCAATGAGCCCAAGGACCAGGAACCGGCCGCGGACAACGCCGCCCCGGTCGCCGACGACAAGCCGGGCAAGGCCGTCACCATCGGCTTCGCCGGCCCGCAGGCCGACCACGGCTGGCTCAACGCCATCAACGACAACGCCAAGTCGCGTGCGAAGAAGTACTCCGACGTCACGCTGGAGATCACCGAGGGGTCCAACGACACCGCCCAGCAGATCGGCCAGATCCAGACCCTGATCAACAAGAAGGTCGACGTGCTGGTGATCCTGCCGGCCGACGGCAAGGCACTCACCCAGGTCGGCCTGCAGGCCATGAGGGCGGGCATCCCCGTCATCAACCTGGACCGCGTCTTCGCCTCGCCGCAGGCCTACCGGTGCTGGATCGGCGGCGACAACTACGGCATGGGCCTCAACGCCGGCCACTACATCGGCGAACAGCTCAAGGACACGAAGAACGCCAGGGTCGTCGAACTCGCCGGCCTGGACAACCTGGAGCTGACCCAGCAGCGCACCAAGGGCTTCGACGACGCCCTCAAGAACTACCCCAACATCAAGAAGGTGGCCCGCCAGGCGGCCGACTTCACGGTGGAGTCCGGGCAGGCCAAGATGGCCCAACTCCTCCAGGCCCAGTCGAAGTTCGACGCGCTGTGGAACCACGACGACGACCAGGGGGTCGGCGCGCTGCGCGCCATCGAGCAGGCCGGTCGGGACGACTTCCTGATGGTCGGCGGCGCGGGTGCCAAGTCCGCGATGGACGCCATCAAGGCCGGCGACAGCGTGCTCAAGGCGACCGTCCTGTACCCGCCGACGATGGCCGCCTCCGCCATCGATCTCGCCCGGGCGCTCGGACAGGGCAAGGGCGTCGGCGGCCTCGCCGAGTTCGAGATCCCGTCCTCGCTGACCCTCTACTCGGCCGTGGTCACCAAGGACAACGTCGACCAGTACCTGCCGACCGGCTTCATCTGACCGGGCCGGGCCGTGCGCCGCGCGAACACAGTGATGAGTCAGTGACACTCCGACGAGGAGGAATCCGTATGGAACAGAGGGACAGTCGGACCGCACCGCCGGCACTCGGCGTGGGCATGGTCGGCTACGCGTTCATGGGCGCCGCGCACTCACAAGGGTGGCGCACCGTGGGGCGCGTGTTCGACCTGCCGCTGCGGCCGGTCATGGCCGCGATCGCCGGCCGCGACGCGCACGCCGTGCGGGCGGCGGCCGACAAGCACGGCTGGGCCGCGGCGGAGACCGACTGGCGTGCCCTCATCGCCCGCGATGACGTACAGCTCGTCGACATCTGCACACCGGGTGACAGCCATGCGGAGATCGCGATCGCGGCGCTGGCGGCGGGCAAGCACGTGCTGTGCGAGAAGCCGCTGGCCAATTCGGTCGCGGAGGCGGAGGCCATGGCGGCGGCCGCCGAAGAGGCCCGCGGGCGCGGGCAGTTGGCCATGGTGGGCTTCAACTACCGGCGGGTGCCCGCCCTCACCTTCGCCCGCCGGCTCATCGCCGACGGCAGGCTCGGCACGCTGCGCCACGTACGGGTCAGCTACCTCCAGGACTGGCTGGTCGACCCCGACTTCCCGCTGACCTGGCGGCTGCAGCGGGAGCACGCGGGGTCGGGGGCGCTCGGTGACCTCGGCGCGCACATCGTCGACCTCGCGCAGTACCTGGTGGGTGAGCCGCTGGTCGGCGTCTCCGCCCAGATGGAGACCTTCGTCAAGGAGCGCCCCCGCCTCGACGGCGCCTCCTCGGGCCTGTCCGCATCCGGCGGCGCCCAGCGCGCTCCGGTGACGGTCGACGACGCGGCCGTGTTCACCGGGCGGCTCGCCTCCGGGGCGCTCGCCACGTTCGAGGCGTCCCGGATGGCCTCGGGGCGCAAGAACGCCCTGCGGCTGGAGATCAACGGCGAGTCCGGTTCGCTCGCCTTCGACCTGGAGCGCCTCAACGAACTGTCCTTCCACGACCACCGGGAGCCCGCCGCCACGGCGGGGTTCCGCAGGATCGTCGTCACCGAGGCCGAGCACCCCTACCTGGAGGGCTGGTGGCCGCCGGGCCATGCGCTCGGCTACGAGCACACCTTCGTCCACCAGGCCCGGGACCTGGTCGAGGCGATCGCGTCGGGCACGGACCCGGTGCCGTCGTTCGCCGACGGGTTGCAGGTGCAGCGGGTGCTCGCCGCGGTGGAGGAGAGCGCGCAGAAGAACTCCGTCTACACCCCCGTCCAGGCCGTCGAGGCCGAAGTCCGCTAGAGAGCCGTCAGGATCCCCGCTCGGAGGCACCATGCCACGCCCGTTCACCCTGTTCACCGGTCAGTGGGCCGATCTGCCGCTGGAGGAAGTGTGCCGACTGGCCGCCGAGTTCGGCTACGACGGGCTCGAACTCGCCTGCTGGGGAGACCACTTCGAGGTCGACAAGGCGCTTGCCGATCCGTCCTACCTGGCTGGGCGGCACGCCCTGCTGGAGAAGTACGGCCTCAAGTGCTGGGCGATCTCCAACCATCTCGTCGGCCAAGCCGTGTGTGACCACCCCATCGACGAACGGCACCAGGGCATCCTGCCCGCCCGGATCTGGGGCGACGGGGAGCCTGAGGGGGTACGCCGGCGGGCCGCGGCCGAGATCAAGGACACGGTGCGGGCCGCGGCCGCCTTCGGCGTCGACACGGTCGTCGGGTTCACCGGATCGTCGATCTGGCATCTGGTGGCGATGTTCCCGCCGGTGCCGGAGCGGATGATCGAGCGCGGTTACGAGGACTTCGCCGAGCGCTGGAACCCGATCCTGGACGTGTGCGACAGCGAGGGTGTCCGCTTCGCCCATGAGGTCCATCCGAGCGAGATCGCCTACGACTACTGGACCACGCAACGGGCGTTGGAGGCGGTGGACCACCGCCCGGCCTTCGGCCTCAACTTCGACCCCAGCCACTTCGTCTGGCAGGACCTGGACCCGGTCGGCTTCCTCTACGACTTCCGGGACCGGATCTACCACGTCGACTGCAAGGAGGCTCGCAGGCGTCTGGACGGGCGCAACGGCCGGCTCGGCTCCCATCTGCCCTGGGGAGACCCGCGCCGCGGCTGGGACTTCGTCTCCGCCGGACACGGTGACGTGCCGTGGGAGGACGTGTTCCGGATGCTGCGTTCGATCGGTTACGGCGGGCCGGTCTCCGTGGAGTGGGAGGACGCAGGCATGGACCGCCTCGTCGGCGCGCCGCGTGCGCTCGCCCATCTGAAGCGGTTCGACTTCGACCCGCCTTCGGCATCCTTCGACGCCGCCTTCGCGGGCGGCGACAACTAGCCTTCTCGGCGCATATCGGTTCCGCCCACGCGTAGTTGGGGCGTCGGCGGACCGTGGCCGCCTCCCGTGACCTGGTGAGAGCCGGCCGGTCGGTGCCCGGTGGCGGGCGAGCCACTGGGCCGATCCGGGCTGCCTCGACCTCACTTTGTCCTGATCAAGGAAAAAGTTCGTCGCTTCGGTGCGCAAAGGGTTCCGGTCGAGGACGAACGGGGCTACGGTCCCTTCGTGCACAAGCGCCACACAGTGGTTCGAAACTGACGCCGCATTAGGTCGCACGGCGCACGGTTCGTGCGACCGGCTCCGGAGGACGTCCCTGCACGGCGCAGGGTGACGAATCCTCAGGTATCCCGTATCTCTCGCCCGCGGCCGAAGCCGCCCCAATGCCGGCGGTGGACGGGCAGGCCCCCCGGCCCCCGGCCCACCGTCCTCCACACCACATCGGTACCTCGACATGGCAGGGAGGCAGCCCGTGAACAACGACGGGACAGCATCGGAGCCCCAGACCGGCGGGCCGACCGCACGCACCGGCGTCTGGTTCGTCGGAGCCCGCGGATCGGTCGCCACCACCGCCGTCGCCGGATGCGCGGCGGTCGCCGCCACACTGCATCCGCCGACCGGCATGGTCACCGAGACGCCGCCGTTCGACGGCACCGGCCTGCCGCCCCTGACCTCACTCGTCTTCGGCGGCCACGACACCACCCACTGCCCGCTGCCCAAGCGGGCCGAACAGCTCACCGAGGCGGGCGTCCTCCCGCACGGCCTCGCCCCCGCCGTGCGGGCCGAACTCCAGGCCGCGGACAAGGAGATACGGCCGGGCGGCCCGCTCCCGAACGACCCGCGCGGCGACGAGGAACTCATCACGGACTTCGCCGCCGACCTCACCTCCTTCCGCGAACGCAACGCACTGACACGGGTGGTCGTCGTCAACGTCTCCTCCACGGAGCCGCTGCCCGCACCCGACGCCGTACGACTGCCGCCCAGCTCCCTCTACGCGTCCGCCGCCGTGCGGGCCGGCTGCCCCTACGTCAACTTCACACCGTCCACGGGGCTGCGCACCCCGGCCCTCACACAAGCCGCCGCGGCAGGCGGACTTCCGCACGCGGGTCGCGACGGCAAGACAGGCCAGACACTGCTGCGGGCCGTGCTCGCCCCGATGTTCGTCCAGCGCGCCCTGCCCGTGCGGGCCTGGTCCGGCACCAACCTGCTGGGCGGCGGCGACGGCGCGGCGCTCGCCGACCCGGGCGCGGCCGCGGCGAAGAACGCCGGCAAGGAACGCGTCCTCGCCGAAACCCTCGGCCACACCCCGCAGGGTGAGGTGCACATCGACGACGTGCCGGTGCTCGGCGACTGGAAGACCGCCTGGGACCACATCGCCTTCGAGGGCTTCCTCGGCTCGCGCATGATCCTCCAGACCATCTGGCAGGGCTGCGACTCGGCCCTGGCCGCACCGCTGGTGCTGGACCTGGCCCGCCTGGTCGCCCGCGCCCACGAGGCGGGCCTGTCCGGACCGCTGCCGGAACTGGGCTTCTACTTCAAGGACCCCGACGCGGGCCCGGCCGGGCTCTCCGAACAGTTCACCGCACTGCTGTCCTTCGCCGACCGCCTGCGGGAGGCCCAGTGATCCGCTCCCTTCCAGCCCACGGCGCATCGGCGCGCCGTCGTCCCCCGTGACCTTTCACGCCCAAGCGGCAGCCACGGCCGCCTCCCTCGAGCGACGACGACAGTCCGCTCGTCCTTGTCCCCACCCCCCGCACAGTGTCCGGCCGCGTCGCGGCCACCGAAGTGAAGTCCCTTCTCCTGCGGCCCGCCGGCTTCGCCCGGGACGGCGATGTCAGGCATCCGCAGCACCGCGACAACGAAAGTGAGAACCCCTGTGACCGCGTTCAACGACGAAGCCGTCACCAGCGACGCCCTGCGCCGCACCCTCGGCGTCAGCCGCCGCCGTTTCCTCACCACCTGCACGGCCGTCACCGGCGCGGCGATCGCCGCCCCGGTCTTCGGCGCCGCACCCGCCCTGGCACAGGACAGATCCGCGGCCGCCGACGCCGACCGGGGCCGTTCCGCTCTGGTCCCGCCGCACAAGCGCGGCATCATCCTCTACACCGTCCGTGACGCGGTGGGCCGCGACCCGCTGGCCTCCGATCTGCCCTCCGGTTTCCGTGAGGTGTTCAAGCAGCTGTCGCGCTTCGGCTACCGCCAGGTGGAGTTCGCCGGATACGGCCAGCACGCCAACGCGCCCGGCGGCGCCGATCTGGGCACCGTCCAGGGCGCGAAGCTGCTGCGCTCCTGGCTCGACGAGTACGGGCTGCGGGCGCAGGGCAGCCACGGCTTCATCCCGCCGTCCTGGCCTTTGACGACGGCCGACCTGGACACCTTCAAGCGCTGGCTGGAGATATCCAACATCCTCGGCATGGAGCACATGGGCACCGGCGCCGACCCCGTCAACACCCCCTACCGGGCCGACTGGGACGCCGCCGCGCAGAAGTGGAACACCCTGGGCTCCATCGCCCGCCGCGAGGGCATCAAGCTCTACACCCACAACCACGACAGCGCCTACGACTTCCTGCTCGACGGCGGCCCCCTCGACGCCCAGGGCCGGCCGACGCGCAGCTCCGGCATCCGCAAGCTGGAGTACTTCCTGAAGACGACGGACCGCAAGAGCGTCTATCTGGAGCTGGACGTCTTCTGGGCACACGTGGCCCAGTACAAGTTCCACACGTACACCGCCCACGACGGTTCGCAGCGCGAGGACGTCTTCGACCCGGCCGCACTCGTGGTCCGCAACACCCAGCGCTTCCCGCTCTTCCACGCCAAGGACGGGGTCGTCAACCTCCAGAACGGTATGGGCTACGACATGGTGCCGTTCGGCACGGGCGACATCGACTACCGGAAGTTCTTCACCCGGGTCGGGGCGAAGAACTACCACAACCCGATGGTCGAGCAGGACAACGCACCGAGCGCGACGGTTCCCGGCCAGTCCCTGGAGTTCGCCCGCATCGGCTACGGCAACCTCGCGGCCCTGCGCCCCTGCAACTGACACAGCGTCACCCGTGGCGCCCGCCCCGCGCCTTGGCGTCGGGCGGGCCCCCGGGCCTGCCCGAAACGACCCGGAACCCAAGGCGAACTTTCCTCGAAACGGTTGAAACTTTGTCCTTGACGAGTTGAAAGTGTGCGCCCTAGCGTCCAACTCACGCATTTCGCCTGGCTTTTCACCCGCCGGCCAGACCAAAGGAGTTCTGAGTGCGCAACAGACGGATCGTCACCCTCGTGGGGGCGGCTGCGCTGGCCGGAGCCGTCGGGCTCCTGCCCCTCACCCCGGCACAGGCCGCCAAACCGGACCCCGCACCGCCGGCTTCGTCGGACTTCCAGAAGGTCACCCTCAACGACCGCCCGGGCGAGCCCATGGCCCTGGCCGTCCTGCCCGACCGGCGGGTGCTGCACACCGCGCGCACCGGAGAGGTCCGCATCCACGACCCCAAGAGCGGCGTGAACTTCCTCGCCGCCGACATGAAGAAGAGCCCCGCCGGGCTCTACCAGCACGACGAGGAAGGCGTGCAGGGCATCGCCGTCGACCCCGGCTTCGCCAAGAACCACTGGGTCTACCTCTACTACTCGCCCCGCCTGGACACCCCCATGGACGACCCGGCCACCCCGGGCGTCAACGAAGGCGACGCCCCGCAGTTCGGCACGGCCCAGGAGTTCGCCAAGTACAAGGGCGTCACCCGGCTGTCACGGTTCAAGCTCGTGGGCAACAAGCTCGTCTACGCCAGCGAGCAGAAGATCCTCGACGTGCCCGCCGACCGCGGCATCTGCTGCCACGTCGGCGGCAAGATCGACTTCGACAACAAGGGCAACCTCTTCCTGTCCACCGGCGACGACTCCAACCCGTTCTCCTCCGACGGCTACGCCCCGCTCGACGACCGCGCCGACCGCAACCCCGCCTACGACGCGCGGCGCACCGCGGGCAACACCAACGACCTGCGCGGCAAGGTCCTGCGCATCAAGACCAAGCCCAACGGCGGCTACGCCATACCGAAGGGCAACCTCTTCGCGCCCGGCACCGCGAAGACCCGCCCCGAGATCTACGCCATGGGCCTGCGCAACCCGTTCCGCTTCGCAGTGGACGACAAGACCGGCGAGGTCTACGTCGGCGACTACTCGCCCGACGCCAACACCGCCAACCCGGGCCGCGGCCCCGCCGGTCAGGGACGCTGGATGGTCATCGACCGCCCCGCCAACTACGGCTGGCCGTTCTGCGTGACCCAGGACATGCCGTACCAGGACTACGACTTCGCCACCCAGACCTCCAGCGGCGCCTTCAACTGCGCCAAGCCGGTCAACGACTCGCGCCACAACACCGGCCGCAGCGAGCTGCCCCCGGTCACCGACGCGGAGATCGTCTACGGCTACGGAGCCTCCGCGGAGTTCCCCGAGCTCGGCACGGGCGGCATCGGCCCCATGGGCGGCCCGGTGTACAGCTATGACAAGCACAACAAGGCCCAGAACCGCTGGCCCCAGTACTTCGACGGCAAGCCGCTCTTCTACGAGTGGACCCGCGACCAGATGAAGGCCATCACCCTCGGCAAGAAGAACGAGGTCCTGAAGATCGAGGACGCGATCCCCTCGATCACGACGGACGGCCCGATCGACGCCGAGTTCGGCCCCGACGGCGCGCTGTACGTCCTGGAGTACGGCACCGGCTACTTCGCGGAACTGCCCGAGGCCCAGCTCTCCCGCATCGACTTCACGCGGGGCAACCGCACCCCGGAGCCCAAGGTCGCCGCGGACGTGGTCAACGGCACCAGCCCGCTGACCGTCCAGTTCTCCAGCGCCGGCACCAAGGACGCCGACGGTGACGCCCTGCGCTACGCCTGGGACTTCGACGCCAACGGCACCGTGGACTCCAGGGAGGCCAACCCGAAGCACACCTTCACCGACAACGCCGTCTACGACGCCACGCTGAAGGTCACCGACAGCACCGGGCGTTCGGCCTCCGCCTCCGTCTCCGTCGTGGTCGGCAACAAGGCGCCCACCGTCTCGCTCACCACCGACCCGGCCCCGCACGGCGGCACGCCGTTCCACTGGGGCGACACGGTCACCTGGCAGGTCACCGTCACCGACGACCAGCCGGTGGACTGCTCCAGGGTGAGCGTCTCGTTCATCCTCGGCCACGACTCGCACGGCCACCCGCTCTCCACGAGCAACGGCTGCTCCGGATCGTTCGTGACCTTCGTGGACGGCGGTCACTCCGGCTCGGACAACCTCAAGGCGGTCTTCAACGCCACGTACACGGACTCGCCCCCGGACGGCCTGCCGTCCCTCTCGGGCAGCGCCGAGGTCGCGCTGACACCGGCCGACTGATCCAACGCGACGACACCGCAGCGGGGCGCCACTATCGGCGCCCCGCTGCCGTTCAGGCAGTCCAGAGACGGGCCACACCGTCGTCGAGCCGCAGGAACTGCCGGGCACCCGGGTGGTAGTGCGTGGGGGAGAAGCCGGGAACGGTGCCCAGGAGCTTCCCCTCGGCCGGATCCCATATCGACAGATCGACGTCGCCACTGCTGAACAGGTGCGTGCCGTCGCTGAACAAGCGGCCGGTCGGGCCCTCGAACGCAAGCAGTTCCACGGCCAGCGGGTCGCGCGGTCCACTCCGAACGGCTCGACTCGTATCGAAGATCCGTGCCCCGGACGGCACGCCCTCGTAGACATCACTGATACCCACGACGGCGACCCGGGCCGAATCGATCCAGGTCATGCCTTGGTTCCAGGCGTCGCCCCGGTCGCAGACATCGAGTCGGCTCGGACCGTCCTCGGACTCCCAGAAATTGCCTTCGACCCAGGTGTCGAAATCCCACACCACAGGGATCCCGACTGGATGCCACATCCAGCCGTCGTCCAGGATCCGCTTGCCATCAGGGCTCATGTACAGCGCGCCGTGGAAGTAGTCGAGATCGTGTTCCGGCGCCGGGATCGAGCGGTCGGTCAGCAACGTCCCCGTTTGCGCGTCCGACACGTCCAGGCGGTTCCAGCCCGTGCGGTGGATCACCACACAACGCCCGCGACTCCGCGCGAACTCCAGTGAGAACGGCACGGTGTCCTCGTTGTCGCCCTGGTTGTCACCATGGTTGTCCAGTTCCAGGGTCCAGTCGCCGGTCTGGAGGTCGACCACCTCGCCATAGCGGCCGAAGTCGTTGACCACCGCGGCGAACATGCCGTCGTGGGAGGCGTGCAGGTGCCTGCGGAGCACCCAGTCGCCCCATTCCTCGCGATCTTCCTCCGGAACCTCGGTGGCCGCGAGGGTCTCGTGATCGCCGCTGGCCACATCCCACCGGCTGACCGTGCCGTCCTCGCTCAACGTCAGCCAGACGGGCCGATCGCTGCCCCGCACGGGCGCCACATCGACGACAGCCCCCAAACGCGGTGGCACCGGGATCTGCCTGACGTCGTCACTGCTACCGCTCATGGTTTCCCCCCCGCTCCCCCCAACCGGAGCGACAGCATATCCGGGCCGGACTCACCGCCGGATAAAGGGAGTTGCGGCCTTCTCGCGTATCCGATGAGCGGCACGGGCAATACCCTGAGCCCGTCCGCACGATCGGGGAGAGGCATGACAAGCAGGTTCACCGAGTTGGTCGTTGACTGCCACGATCCGGAGCGCCTCGCGGCCTTCTGGTGCGAGGTCCTGGACTTCAAGGTGATTGACCGGGGCGAGGGCAAGGTGGAGATCGGCTCCTGGGAGCCGACCGTCGAGGAGGTCCGGGCCCGCCAGATGCCGCCCACCTTGGTGTTCATCCAGGTGCCCAAGAGCAGGACCGTGAAGAACCGGCTTCACCTCGACGTCAGTCCGATCGACGGCAGCACCGAGGACGAGGTGACCCGATTGCTCGGCCTCGGCGCCACCAAGACGGATGTGGGCCAGGGCCCGGACCGGAACTGGGTGGTCATGGCCGACCCCGAGGGCAACGAGTTCTGCGTCCTGCGCACCCTGGCCCCGCAGACGTAGACCGCGAGCGGCATCCTGGGCGCCGAAGGTCTCGCACGGCAGGCACCTACTAGGTACCATCGGGTGTATGCCATCCCTGAACGTGTCGTTCACCGACGAGGAGCTCGAAGGAGTCCGCGCGGCCGCGGCCGCGGACGGCAAGAGCCTCAAGCAGTACCTGCACGACCTCGGTGTCCGTGAGATGCAGCGCAGGCAGTTCATCACGGGCGCGAGCCACTGGGCCGACCGGCTGCGCGGGGAGTTCGACGACGCCTTCCCCGACGACGTGCCGCCCGCCGAGCGCCCGGGCGGAGCCACGGCCGCCTGATGCACCTGCACATCGACGTCTCCTGGCTCCTCGACGTCCAGGAGGCCGCCCTCGGCAACGACGAGGACATGTCCGTCGCGGACTACTCCGCCCTGGTCGCCGCCGTCGCCCGGCACAAGACCAAGCTGCCCACGCTTCAGGCCGCCGACCCGGACGCCGCCTGGCGCGCCGCGGCGCTCATGCACACCATCGTCCGCCTCGAGCCCCTCCCGTACCGCAACGGCCTGTTCGCCGCGTTCGTCACCGCCCAGTACATGAGTCAGTCCGGCGAGGGCATCGACCCGCCGTACGGCGCCCTGTCCGATCTCGTGCGCAAGATCCGCGATTCCCGTCTGCGCGTTCCCGAGGTCGCGGACCAGCTGCGCTCCTGGAAGATCTGACCGGGGCGCAGGGCCGGCCGGGGGAGTGGCGACGCAGCCGGCGTGTGCGCTACGACTTCAGCTGGGCGTACATCGCCTCCAGGTCGGCGGACAGCTGGGACTTGACCCAGCGGGTGGTGTCGTCGGCCAGCACCTCGTGGGCCCCTGCCTCGATGCCGTCGAGTGCGGCTACGGCGATGTCGCGGGGGTCGGCCTTGGGCGCGTCGACGCCCGAGGTCATGTCGGTGTCGACGTAGGCCATGTGGAGCCCGGTCACCGCGATGCCGCGCGGCTGCAACTCCAGGCGCAGGGAGTTGCTCTGCGACCACAGGGCGGCCTTGGAGGCGCCGTAGGGCGTGCCGTCGGCCAACCAGGACAGGGCGGAGTGGGCGTTGAGGATGTGGCCGCCGCCGTTGCGCTCGATGATCGGCACGAAGGCCCGGGTCACCAGCAGCGGCCCGTAGAAGTTCGTCTCCAGATCCCGGCGCACGTCCTCCATCGGGGAGTCGAGGTATGAGGCGCCTACGGAGGCACCGGCGTTGTTGATCAGGATCGTGACGTCCTGGGCCTGCTCGGCGGCGGCCGCCACGGAGGCCGGGTCGGTGGCCTCGAGTGCCAGCGGAACGGCATCGGGGTGGGTCACCGAGCGCGGGTCACGGGCCGTGGCGTAGACCTTCCCGGCTCCGCGAGCGTAGAGCTCCTCGACGAGCATCTTGCCGATGCCGCGACTGCCCCCGGTGACGAAGACGCTGGCGCCCTTGATCGCTGTCATGACTGCCTCCATGAAGAAGAGAAACCGATCGGTTTCCCCTACCGTAAACCGATCGGTTTCCCAGTGCAAGCCGACTGGGTGGCGGAGGAGTATGGGAGGGGCACAGGGGGGTGCGGCGCTTCCTGTGAAGCCGCACCCACTATTCGGGGTCTGCTCGCCGTGTGGCAGCCGCGTCAGCATCTGTGCCGGGACGCCGGACCCTCCTTCGTCCTGCGGGGTCTTGGGTGTCGGCAGGCGTCAGCTGGCCAGCTGGTTCATCTTGCGGATCTGCTTGTCGAAGACCTGGGCGGGAGCGACGCGGCGCAGTATGCGTGCGCGTCCGGCCATGGGGCCGGCGGTGTAGCGCAGTTTCGGTTTGGCGTCGGTCGCCGCCGCGACGATCGCCTTGGCGACGACGCTGGGGGCGTCACCGTCCCTGACCGCGTCCGCCATCACGCGGTCGACGGCGAGGCGCTGCTTCGCGTAGGCGTGCAGCGGGATGTCGGGCTTCGCGCTGTTGGCCTCGAACCCGGTCCTGGTGTAGGCGGGCTGGACGATGAGCGCCCGGATGCCGTGGTCTCGGACCTCGTGGTCCAGGGACTCGGTGTAGCCCTCGATGGCGTGCTTGGAGGCGGCGTAGGCGGCCATGTAGGGCTGGGGCAGGAACCCGAGGACGGACGAGACGTTGATGATGCGACCGCGTCGCTGCGCGCGCATGTGCGGCAGGACCTCGTTCACCATGCGCATGACCCCGAAGACGTTGGTGTCGAAGACGGCCCGGGCTTGATCGAGGGAGGTCTCCTCGGCCGCGCCCATCGAGCCGACGCCGGCGTTGTTGACCAGGACGTCGATCCGTCCGAACCGCTCGCTCACTTCCTGGACCGCGGCGGTGACCGAGGTGTCCTCGGCCACGTCGAGGCCGACGAATGTCACGCCGTCGAGCGGGGCGACGCGTGAGGTGTCACGGCTCGTGCCCACCACGGTGAAGCCCGATGCGGCCAGCGCGAGCGCGGTTTCCTTGCCGATGCCGGAGGAGGCGCCGGTCACGAGTGCCACTGGCCGGTTCGTCGTCATGATGAATTCCTGACTGGTGCGAAACTGATCGGTTTCCCGTCACCGTAAACCGGTCGGTTTCCATGTGCAAGCCCGTCATCATCAGGCTTTCCGCCGAGGATCGGCAAGCGGGGCGCCTCAGCGCATGTCTGCCGCGTCGAGCAGGGTGGTCACGGTGGGGGCGATGAGCCCGGTCAGGTCGTCGGCCTGGATTCCCGCGCGAGCGCTGGCGCCGTCGAAGACGAGGATGAGCTGGCGGGCCAGCAGGTCGGGATCGCTCGCGCCGCCCTTTTCGGCCTCGGAACGGAAGAAGGCCGTCAGGTTCGCCTTGATCTGGTGGGCCACCTGGCTCGCGGGGTGGGCCTGGTTCTTGAGCTCGACCTGAACGGCCAGGTACCGGCAGCCCCGGAAGTCGGGCTTGCCCGCCTGCGCCTCCATCCGGCCGAAGACGTGCAGAATCCGCTCGCGGGGTGAGCGGTCGTCGTCCGCCGTCGGCAGCAGCTCGGCGACGAAGGCGGAGGCGCGCTCCTTCAGGCTCGCTGCCAGCAGTTCGTCCTTGCTCTCGAACAGCTGGTACATGGAGCGCTTCGACACTCCCGCCGCCTTGCACAGCGCCTCGACGCCGATGCCGACGCCGTCTCGGTAGGTGAGCGTGGCCGCTGCTTCCAGCAGCCGTTCTCTGGGGCTTGGCTTCACTTCGGTGGTCATGCCACGAGGTTAACTCGAATCGACGGGATTTGAGACCGATCGGTTTACTAGGGGTGTCGGTCAACGAGAGGCGGCTCGGCGACGGCCCTGGGGGAAGAGCCGTCGCCGAGCCTCGAGGATGCGCGGCCCGTGCCTACGGGGCGACGCGCATCGGTACCGTCCCGAGCAGGGGCCGCGTCCTCGGTGCGTCGCGTCGGCTACGCGGGGACGGCGGCCTTCTCGGGCTTCTTGTCGGCCGGGATGCGGTGCAGCCCCTTACGGTCGTACCACCCCAGCACGCCGAAGCCGAACAGGGCGGCCGTCACGAGGCCGGCGGCCATCATCACCCAGCCCCGCGTCAGACCCGCGTCGCCCTGGGCGTCGTAATAGAGGATCGAACGGATGCCACCGGTGATCTGCCGCAGCGGCTCGAACTCCGCGAGGAAGCGGTAGAAGCCGGGCAGCGCCTGGAGCGGAGTGGTGGCGCCTGCCGTGGGCACCGCCATCCCGATGAAGACCAGCGTGACCACCAGCATGCCCGGCGTACCGAAGACCGCCAGGAGCGTGAGCGCGCCGATCCCGGAGACCGCGATGGCGCACACCGAGTACAGCCACAGCAGCGGCAGATGGGCGGCGTCCATCCCCATGAGGCCGATCGCACCCACCATGACCAGCGTGGCCATCAGCAGGGACAGAGCGGCCATGAGGGTGCTGCTGATCGCGAGGGTCTGCACCCGGGTCGCCCGGATCAGCGGGCGGTGCAGGCGCAGCGGACCCATGTCGTTGTGGGTGTAGCCGAGGGCGTGGTCGACCTGGCCGCTGATGACATTGGCCGAGAGCATGCCGCAGACCACCAGGACGAGCGCGTAATAGAACGCCGTCAGGCCCAGGCCGCTGTGCGAGTCGAGCGGATGGCCGTCCTTGACGGTGACGGCGGCCGGGTCGGCAAGGAGGAGTTGTGCCGCCGCGGGCAGTTTCGCCTGCCCGGTCCCGCTCTGGGCGGTCAGTTCCCTGCCCACCTGGAGCGAGGCGTTCTCGGCCGCCTGCGTCGTCGCCGCCCGGGCCAGGCTCGATCCCACGCTGCCGGCGGACTGGTTGGTCAGCACTGTCAGCGTCGGACGGACGAGGGTCCCGGCGGCCCCGGCGCCGGTCAACGCGGTGGCGGAAGAGGTGAAGTCGGCCGGGACGACGAGCGCGCCGTAGAGCTTGCCCTCGCCGAGTTCGTCCTTCATCTCCTTCTCGTCCGTCACCTTCCAGTCGATCTTGTCTCCGCTCGCGGTCGACTTCTTGATCGACTCGATGATCCGGTCCCCGAGGCTGACCTGCTTGCCGCCGACGACGGCTCCCTTGTCGGCGTTGACCAGGCCGACGGGCAACTTGGTCATGTGATCGACCGGGTCGATGTTCGCACCGACGTAGAACACGGCGAACAGCAGGGCGAGTACGCCCGTGATGACGCCGTTCGCGATCCACAGAGGCTTGGCGCGCAGGACGCGGAAGGGATGAATGCCACTCATGACGTACGTGTCTCTCGGTCGGTGGACGCTGAAGGCTCGGTGGACGCGGAAGGCTTCGCCGGGGGCTGCCAGCCGCCGGTCACTTCCTTGACGGGCTTGTGGGGGAAGCGGCGCCGGGCGTACTCCTGCGCGTGAGAGCCCGGCAGGACGTACAGGGTTTCCTGCTTGTCCTGGAGCGGTCGCAGCACGGTGTCCATGAACGACTTGCGGTCGTCCAGGTAGGGGCCCAGCACGTCCTCGCCGGCGGGGCAGACGGCGAGGCAGTAGCCGGACTTGTAGCCAGGGGGTGAGGACAGGCTCTGCCACATGGATGCGCTCTCGGAGTCGGTGACCCGGGAGCGGTAGTCGGCGGCGTCCTCGCTGTCGGCCACCGTCTGCGCCCAGTCGGTGAACCCGCTCATGAACTCCCGGTAGTTGTGCGTGGTGCAGGCCAGCGCGTCGAAGGCGCCGTCCTTGGCGATGGCGCCGACCGGGCAGGCGGCGACACACAACTTGCAGTCGATGCACGGGTTGTAGTCCAGCTGCTGTCCGTACGCGCTCACCTCGGCGTCCACCAGGACGGTGGCCAGCAGGACGAAGCTGCCGAACTTCGGGTGGATGACATTGCGATGCAGGCCCATCACACCGAGCCCGGCGGCCACCGCGACCGTCTTGTGCGCCACCACCCAGATGCGCCCGGGAAAGCGGTCCATCTCCTGGGGGAAGCCGACCGAGGGATTGAGGGCCCGGTAGCCGGCGTCCTGGAGTGCCTGGGTGACACCGCGGGCGGCGTGGTTGGCCTTCTCGTCGCTCTGGTGGAACTCCTGGTTGGCCACGCTCCGGGCGGGGGAGCGGCAGTTGTCGCGGTTCATTCGGATCGCCATCGCGATCAGGGTGCGCGTGCCCGGCAGCGCGGACTCTACGTGCTCGCGTTCACCGGCCAGGTCGGGGTGGTCGAGGCTGACCGCGGCCGCGTCGTCCGCACCGGCCGCCAGACACAGCTCGCGCAGCCATTCCGCGTCGATCACCGCCGGCGGACTCACCGCGGCACCGGCCCTGCGCCGGGCCAGTACCGCCTGTACCGAAGGGTGGGCGGCCAACTTCGCCGGAAGCCGGGGAGCCGGGGCCGTCGGTTGCCCCTCGGCGTCGCGCGCGGCAGTCATCCGTACTCCTGGGGGATTGGAGGTCGAGACTCGCCCTCACAGCGAGAAACCGATCAGTTTCACCACCGTAAACTGATCGGTTTCCGCACGCAAGCCCGAGCTGTGAGCCGTCCTGGCCCGCGTCGGTCGGGGGTGCGCTACCGCCGGGCGCGTCAACGTCGGCTCGGCGTCAGGGAGTTGCCGGTCGGGGGCGATCGGAGGGGGCGGTCCGCGAGCTTGGCGTGGCCGGTCGCGCAGTGCATGTGGCGGGCGCTCGGGGTTCCGGGATCATTCCGGAGCTCGCGCGGGCGCTCTCTGCCAGTCGGTGCGCACGTCGGCGGCGCGGTGTCCGGCTCGGATGCCCGCTCCCTTGGGGGCTGCTTCAGCCGGGCGCCGGTCCCTGCGTGCCGAGGGCGTGACGCCGGGCGCGTTCTGGGGAGCCGGGGATGCGCGCGGTGTGTCCGTCTATGTGCTCGCGGGGCGAATGCCACTCGCACCGACGCCTGGGGCGCGAGAGCCCGAATCCGCGACCCCGGCAACCGGCTCCTCGCTGTCCCGCCACCCCGTCACCAACGCCCGCAGCGCCAGCTCGTAGCAGTCGGCGACCGCGAGCTCCGGCGGCTCGTTCCCGGACAGCACCAGGGACACCAGGCCGTGGGCCGTTCCCCAGACCGACAGTGCGATGGCCTCGGGGTCGGACGCGGGCCCGAACTGCCCGGTGAGCTGTCCGCGGCGTACGGCGTCGACGAGGGGGCGGTACGTCTCGACGACCTCGCGCGGTCTGTCCGCGTCGGACGGGCACTGGACGCTGCGGTCGGAGAAGAGGATCGCGTAGAGGTGCGGGTTGGCGACGGCGTACTCGCGATAGGCCAGACCGATCCGGATCACGTCACCGGCCGGGTCGTCCGATGGGCGGACGGTGGCCAGGCGCTCGACGAAGAGCCGCACGGCTTCCTGGTACAGGCTGCTGAGCAGTCCGGCCTTGCTGCCGAAGAGTGAGTAGACCGCCGTGGTCGAGGTCTTCGCGTCGGCGGCGAGCTGTCGCAGGCTCAGCGCGGCCGTGCCCCGCTCGAAGACCGTGGCGGCCGCGCGGTGCAGGAGCTTGAGCCGGAGCGCTTCGTCATGTGTCTTGGGCTTGGCCATGACGCCAGCGTATTACAACACCGTTATGAATGCTCTCCGCTGTGTGGCGTCGATGCGCCTGCCAGGCTTGAGGTGAGCAATCAAAACACTGTTATGGTTCCTTGGGCGGACATCGAAAGCGCACCTGACGTGAGGGCTGCGCACGAAGTCCCACGCGGCCTGAACTTGTGCCTGGCTGGAGAGCGGCCGGGTCTCGCGGACATCGCCCTCAACCGGACCGCCCCTGTGCTCAGCCATACGGAGGCAGCGGCCCGACCTGCTGGTCGCGGGCCGTCCCCAGCCTCGGCTGACAGCAACTTCCCACTTATCCAGGAGTCTCCATGTTTGAACGATTCGGGCGTCTGCTCCACCGCAGGCGAAAGCCCCTGCTGATGCTGACCGTGCTGTTCGCCGTCCTGTCCGGGGCCTACGGCGCCGGAGTCTTCGGCTCCCTGACGCCGCTCGGCTTCCAGGACCCCGGCTCGGACAGCGTGCGGGCGGCGCACATCGCCGAGAAGGCGTTCCCGCAGCGGACACCCGACGCGGTGATCGTCTACCAAGACAAGGACCGCACCGTCGACGACCCGTCCTTCCGGCAGGCGGTCGTGCGGCAGTTGGAGTCGCTGCCGACGTCGGAGGTGACCGGCTACCTGGACTTCTGGACCACCAAGATGCCGGCGCAGGTCAGTCACGACCGGCACGCCACCTACGTCGCCCTGAACCTCCACGGCAGCACCGAAAAGGCCAAGGAGGACGCGTACGAGGCGGTCAAGGACAAGATCCCGGCACCTGGTCTGCAGACCCTCCAGGGCGGAACGGTGCCCACCGGCCACCAGGCCGGCGAGAAGATCGAACATGACCTGAGAACCGCGGAAATCATCTCGGCCCCTGTGCTCTTCCTGCTCCTGCTGGTCGTCTTCGGCGGTCTGGCCGCGGCCTTCCTTCCGCTGATCGTCGGCGTGCTCTCCATCCTCGGTTCGATGGCCGTCCTGCGGACCATCGCCAACATCACCGACGTGTCCGTGTTCTCCATGAGCCTGGTCACGATCCTGGGTCTCGCGGTCGCCATCGACTACGGCCTGCTGATCGTGAGCCGCTACCGCGAGGAACTGGCGGCCGGCCACACCGGCGAAGAGGCGATCGGCCGCACCCTCGCCACGGCCGGGCGCACCGTGATGGTCTCCGGCACCACGGTCGCGGCGGCGCTGGCCGGCCTGACCCTCTTCCCGTCGACCTTCCTGAAGTCGATGTCGTACGGCGGTGTGGCAGCGGTCCTCCTGGCGGTGCTCTTCTCTCTGGTCGCGCTGCCCGCCCTGCTCTCCGTCATGGGACCGAAGGTCAACGCCTTCCCGCTGCGCCGCAAGAAGGCCGCGCGTCCGACGACAGCGGGTGAGGGCGCCTGGTACCGGTTCGGGCACGGCCTGATGCGGCGGCGGTGGTTCGTGGTGGCGGGCGCGGTGGGCCTGTTGCTGACACTCGCCCTGCCGTTCTCCAGGATCGAGTTCGGTTCCATCAACGCGCAGCAGCTGCCGAGCACTTCCGAGGGCCGCCAGGTCTTCGACGCCATGGAGCACGACTTCGACGGCGACGCGGTGAAGTCCATCGACTCGCTGCTCGTCCTGAAGTCCGACGGGACCTCGAAGGAACAGGGTGCGGCACTGAAGGCGTACGCCGAGCGGCTCGATGCCACCGACGGCGCCACGGGCGCCCGGATCACCGGCATGGAGGGAACCACGGCCCGGGTGTCGGTCACCTACGACGGCAATCCCGTCTCGACCCACGCGCGCGACCTGGTGAACCGGCTCAAGGACGTCCCCGAACCGCCGGGCGCCCGGGCGTACTTCGGTGGCGAGTCGGCGGTGTACGACGACACCCTGGACGCACTCGGCGAGACTCTTCCGTGGATGCTGCTCTACATCGCGGTGATGACGTACCTCCTGCTGTTCCTCGCGTTCGGCTCGGTGCTGCTGCCGCTGAAGGCGATCGCGATGAACATGTTGTCGCTGACCGCGACCTTCGGTGTCCTGGTCTGGATCTTCCAGGACGGCCATCTGCATCACCTGCTCGGCTTCGACCCGACGGGCAACATCGAGCCCAACATGCCGATCATGCTGTTCGCCCTGATCTTCGGACTCTCCATGGACTACGAGGTGTTCCTGGTGTCCCGGATGCGGGAGCAGTACGACAAGCAGGGCGACAGCACGGAGGCCGTGGCGACCGGGCTGCAGTCCATCGGCCGTCTGGTCGTGAGCGCCGCGGTGCTGATGTGCGTGCCGCTCGCGGCGATCGGGATGAGCGATGTGCTGACCATCAAGCTCTTCGGCGTCGGCATGGTGTTCGCGGTCCTGGCGGATGTGCTGGTGGTGCGGGTCCTGCTGGGAACAGCCGTCATGAGGCTGCTGGGCAGGGCGGCCTGGTGGGCTCCGGGCCCGCTCGCCCGCTTCTACGACCGGTTCGGCATCAAGGAGGGCGACCTCCCGGCAGAGGCCGACAAGCCGGTCCCCGTCGGGGTCTGAACCCGGCGAGGGGCCGAAGTGCCTTCCCTCGGAGGCACTTCGGCCCCTATTGCGTCTTCATGGCGCGAGCGCAAGTACGCGGCGGCCTCCTGCCGTGTTCTGGTCACCCCACCGGGGGTTCACTCCGTCGGCTGCTCACCCCGCCCGCACGCCCGGCGCTGGTGGCGACGGTGGTTCGCGTCCTCCTGGGCCAGCCGTCGCAGCAGCCTGACGACCGGCTCGAACAGCACGGTGAGGACCACCGCTCGCTCGGCGAGGGCGATGCGGTCCTCGATCCCGTCGAACTGCGCGAAGTCCAGGTCCGCGGTGGAGGTGGCGAGCCGTGCGTAGGGGACGAGGTCGTCGGCCGTGTAGTCGGTGCCGAGGCGGCTGAGTGCCGCGAGGCTCTCGGCGAGTGCCGGGCGGTGCGGCGACGCGTCGGAGATCTGCCAGCCCATGTTCTCGATGAGAGCCTCGACCCTCGCGGCGGCTCCGCCCGGTGCCACGTCGCCGGCGGCGCTGTCCGGACCGGCGCCGTCCTCGTCGTCCGCGCCATGCTTCCCGCTCGGGTCCTCAGTCTCCGCGGACGGAACGGGCAGCGCGTGATGGACGACGCCCAGAGTCTCGAACGCGTCCAGCGGGCGGTCGACGGCTTCGAGCACTTCACGGGTCCGGGCGACGGAGAGCCCGCCGAGCTGGATGAGGGAACGGATCAGGCGGAGCCGCTGGAGGTGCTCCTCGTCGTATTCGACCGTCGTGGGGTTCAGCGCGCGGCCCTCGGGGAGCAGCCCTTCCCGGCGGTAGTACTTGATGGTCGCCGCCGGTACCCCGGACCGTCGGCTGAGCTCTGAAATCCTCATGCGCTCCCTCACGCTCAACTGTCCCACCAGTATCGCGTTACCGGGGGTTGCCCCACCTGGCTCGATAGTGCCACTATCAGGCACTCGGTAGCGACACTATCGAGTGCCTCTCCGGTGTGCCCGCTGCTCCGTGCGCATGGACCAACATGCTCCCGCGGAAGCCGCCCGCACCCACGCGGTCGCACCCGGCCGCAGTTCCTCCCCCCTGCCCCGGGCCCGCCCAGCCAGTTCTGGGCCCGGTCGTCCCGTACGTCTCGACAACGGAGAACCCCACCATGTCCCAGCGAATCGGCAAGACCCACTGGAAGCGCTTCGTCATCGGAGCGGTGCCGACGGTGGCCGCCACGGCCGCGGTCGCCGTCTCCATGGCCCAGGGCGCGCTGGCCGCTTCGTTCAGCATCTCCGGTTCCGACTTCCAGGTCTCGGCCGGCAAGTTGAGCGGCACCGGATTCGGCAACTACGCCACAGTCGACGTCGCCAAGAACGGCAAGCACGTGCCCGTCTCCGTCTCGTCCATCAAGGACGCGACGGTCACCGACATGTGCCAGTCCGTGCCGGTGGACATTCCCGTACTGGGCACCTACACGATGACGCTCAAGGCGGGTGGGTCGGGTACGCCGGTCAAGGCCAAGGACCTGTACATCGACATGACCGACCTCCAGGCCAAGAAGGGCACCTTCACCAACGTCGACATCGGCGTCGCCACCGGCTCCATGACCAAGGGTCAGGTCAACCCGAAGGACAAGGTCGACCCCAACGGCTACGCCCAGCAGGCGGACAAGGTCGAGATCATCGACGCCCACCAGAAGGTCTGGGCCACGACCGCCGGAACGTTCGAACTGTCGGGCCTGCACATGAACATCGCGCCCGGCCGGCACGACTGCTTCTGACCTCGGCCGGCCCCGTCGTCCTCATCCCCCCACGGACCCATGACCCGCTCAAGACTTGGGAGCTGCCACATGGCGAGTGCCGGCGCACCCGCTCACCCCTACCGTGTCAGCGGCTTCACCCGCGCCCGCCAGGACTTCCGGGCCTGGCGGCGCACCCGCCCCTTCTGGGCGGGGCTGTTGGTGCTCCTTGCCGCTGCGCCCATCATCTACTTCCCCTATTTCAACCTGTCCCTGGGCGCCTTGTCCGTGGCGATGTCCACCACCGCGGGGGCCGGGTCCCTGGTCATCGGCCTGACACTGATCGTCCTGGGCGGCCTCCTCTGGTTCCAGCCGATCATCAGGTTCTTCGCCGGCTGCGTCGCGGTGTTCCTCGGCGTGCTGTCGCTTCCCATCTCCAATTTCGGCGGGTTCCTCGTCGGCACGTTGCTCGCGGCGACGGGAGGACTCCTGGCTCTGGCGTGGGGCCCGGTGGACCAGGGCCCGGAGTCCGTACCCGACGGCGCTGAGGGACCGTCAGCCGCCGTCGGCCGGGCGGGAGGAGAGGAGGAGTGAGCGACCAGTCACCCGACACTCGCGGCGAGGTCGCGGAAGCCCGCCTCGTTCGACTGCCGAGAGGCCGACACGCCGGCCCGCGTACGTCCGCACTGACGCGCCTGCGTCTGCCGGTCGGGAGGGCCCTCGCGCTGACCGCGTTGCCGACCGCCCTCATCCTGGGCAGTCAACGTCTGCCCGAGTCCGTCGACACGAGCGCCACCGCGGCGCTCTCCGTTTCCGAAGAGGGGCCGGGCGGACCGGGAAGCCGCGGTGTCGACTGTGCCCGTCCCGACGGCACATCACCTTCGGCGACGAGCGCTCCCGCAAGCCCCACCTCGTCCGCTGATCCCCGCACGTCCAGCCCTCACCCGGGCGGAGCGCACGCCAAGCCGTCGCAGCACCCGGACGCCGAGGGAGCGGGTCCGCCCCCGGCACCACCTGCCACTCCCACCCCCTCACCCAGCGCCACCTCCGCCGCAACAAGCCTTACGGACATCCTCGGTTCGCTCCTCCGCGACGACGCCGAGCAGCAAAGCCCGTCACCTGACGCGAGCCCCTCACCCCACGCAAGTCCCTCACTCCTCGCGAGCCCCTCACCAAGCCCGGTCGCATCGACGCCAGAGGCCACAGCACCGTCCGAGCCCCGGCTCCCCACTGCGCCCCCATCACCCGCCCCCGACCCCCCGACCGCCCACCCGTCGCCCCGACCGGAGCCCGCCCGGGAAACCGCTCGCACCTGCGACATCAGTGACCTGAAAGCCCCCGAGGAGCATCAGGCCGGCCGCTTCTCCGCCGAGGCATGGAACATGCGGGGGAGCCGCCTCGACCTGCATGACCTCGTCTTCCAGGGAGTGGTGACCGTGAACACGGCCGCCGGACCGAAGCGGGTACTCAAGTTCTCCGCGGCGGCTGTCACGATCCGCAACCTGAAGATGGCGGTGCCCGTCGGCCCGCAGATCCAGCACATCGACGGAGCGCCCGGTTCCACGTCCACCCTCGAGGGCGACGAGATCACCATGTACGTCGAAAGCCTGACAGGCACCGTCTCCGGCGTCGAAAACCTTCCCGCACCGCCCGTCCTCCGCGTGCATCTCACCCCGGACACCGTTCCGGAGTGGCTCTACGACACGATCGGCGAACTCGGTCTCAAGCTTCAACTCAGCCTGGACGACGCCGACATCGACCAGGCAGGACAGACGGGCGGACAACTCGCCATCCCGGGGATTCACGGGTACGGCACGCCTCGCTGAAAGCGGGCCGCAAGCGGCTACGGCTCGGCAGAGGCGCCGAAAGCACCCCGGCTTTCCACTTCCGCTTGCGTGTGGAAACCGGCCGGTTTACAGTGAGGCGATGTGAGACCGATCGGTTTCCTCTCGAGTCCGGGAGTGCACGATGGCGACAAATCGGCCGATGGCACTGGTGACGGGCGCCTCCTCCGGCATCGGCAAGGAAACCGCGCTCGCGCTGGTCGCGGCGGGTTTCGAGGTGGCCGGCACAGGCCGGGACACCTCACGCGTCACCCCGCTCCCGGGCGTGACGTTCTTCGACCTCGACGTGGTCAGTGACAAGTCGGTGACCGCCCTGGTCCAGCAGGTGATCGACCGGTTCGGGCGGATCGACGTCCTGGTCAACAACGCCGGCATCGGCTCGATCGGCGCGGCCGAGGAAACCTCCCTCGCGCAGGCCCAGGGCGTCTTCGACACCAACGTCTTCGGAGTCATGCGCATGGTGAAGGAGGTCCTGCCGCACATGCGCGCCCGGGGACGTGGGCGCATCATCAACCTCTCGTCCGTACAGGGGTTCATCCCTGCTCCCTACATGGCGGTCTACGGCGCCTCCAAGCACGCGATCGAGGGCTATTCCCAGTCGCTGGACCACGAGGTACGGCAGTACGGCGTCCGGTCGCTCCTCGTCGAACCCGCCTACACCAGGACCGGGTTCGAGGCCAACAGCGCGAAGCCCGACACGCCTCTGCAGGTCTACGCGGACCAGCGGGACGTCTTCGACCGTCTGATGACGGAGGCGATCAAGGGTGGTGACGACCCCGCCGTGGTCGCCAAGGCGATCGTCGCGGCAGCGACCGACGCGAAGCCGAAACTGCGCTACGCCGCCGGCCCCATGGCAGGACGCGCGCGCCTGCTCCGCTTCGTTCCTGCCCGGGTCCTGGACAAGCAGATCCGCACGATGAACAAGCTGACCGGCTGACTCCCACGCCACCGTCGAAGAACTGATCGACCTGTGCCACACCCTGTACATCGCGGCCTACCGAGCCATCAGCGATCAACCCTGACCACGTCCCGGTCGCCTGCTCGCGGGGCGGTCATCCGGCCGTAGCCGACCGCCCCGACCTGGCGGACCGGCCCCGCGACTGGCTCGCACCCCGCGTGTGGAATGCTCAGCGGTCACCGGCGCTGTCCACGACCAGGACGCGCGCCCGCTGGAGGGAGTGCAAGGAGCGTCATGAACACCGCAGCACGACTGCGCGGCCAGGTCACCGCCATGCGCCCACGCGACCCCAAGCCCGCCCTCAGCTCCACAGCGCGCCATGTCGCCCACCCCTGAGCGAGGCGTCGACGCCGAGACTGTCAGGCGAGAGATCCTCGACGAGGGCTCGGGGTCGGAGCCGTATGTCCTGCGCGAGGCCCGGGTCACGGGGATGCTACGGCTCGACGGAGCCGAGATCCGGCGAGCGGTGCGGTTCGAAGCCTGCCTGTTCGACGAGGCCGTCAGCCTGGAGGGCGCGACGACGCTCGCCGTGTCCCTGGTCGGCTGCACACTGCCCGGACTGAGGGCGTCGACCACCCGGTTTGGTGGGCGGCTTGACCTGCGCCGATCGGTCATCGGCGAGCGCGACGGGACCGAGAGCGCCGTGGACCTGGTGCACGCCGACATCGCGGGCGGGGTCCGGCTCGACGGTGCCCATCTGGTCGCGCCGGGGCGGGTCGCCCTGGAAGGGGGTGGGCTCATCGCCCGTGGCGGCGTCTTCTGCGAGGACGGCTTCCACGCGGAGGGCGAAGTCGGCGTCCCCGGAGCCGAGTTGCCGGGCGGGCTGTGGATGCGCGGGGCGCGGATCAGTGTCGGGGCGCCGGACGCGTTGGCCTTTCACGGAGACGCCGTGAAGACATCGAACGTGCGGCTCCAGGGCCTGCGGGCCGACGGCCGGATACGCCTGCGCGGCGCACAAGTGGATGACCTGGTCTCTCTGCGGGATGCCGAACTCACGGGGTCGGGCTCTTCGTTGATGTGCGTGGGCATGCGGACCGAGGCGCTCGACCTGCTGTTCGCCCAACCGCCCACGGGCGGCGTGAACCTGCGCAACGCACACGCGGGCCGACTCCAGGACGACCCCCGCACCTGGCCCACAACGCTCGGCCTCGACGGATTCACCTACGACTGGCTCGGCGAGACCGCGGGCACACGCCGCGAGGACGTTGCGAACCGGCTCGCGTGGCTGCGCCACCAGCCGGTCTACGCGCCGCAGCCCTACGAGCAACTCGCCTCGCACTACCGGCGCTCCGGGCACGAGGACGAGGCCCGCCGCGTCCTCCTGGTACGGGAGCGACAGCGCCGGGCGACGCTCGGCTCGGCCGGCCGGGTCTGGGGCTGGCTGCTCGACGCGACCGTGGGCTACGGGTACCGGCCATGGATCGCCGGGATCTGGCTGGCGGTGCTCACACTGCTCGGCTCGGTCGTCTTCGCCGCGCACACGCCCGTACCGAACAAGAAGGGCGAGGGCGCACCGTTCAACCCCGTCGCGTACGCCCTCGATCTGATGATGCCGTTCGGCGGGCTCGGCCAGCGCGACGGATGGCACTGGGATGAGGGGGCCGTGCAAGGGCTCGCGTACGGGCTGATCGCGGTCGGCTGGATCCTGACAACGACGGTCGTGGCGGGCGTGACGCGGACGCTGAGCCGCAACTGACCCGGCTTCGGCGCCGGTTCGCTCTTGTGGCAACTCAACCGCCGTGTGCGCCACCCTCATTGAGGACGGCACACATGGCGGCACCTCCGTGACCACCTGCGGCTCGGGGTCTACCTCCCGGCTGCGGCAAGCAGCACATCGACCAGGCGCTCGGCGGCATCGGGGCGACCGTGCGCACGGGCCCGCTCCGCCATGGCCGCGCGTTGTGCCGGGTCCGTCAATAGCGGTGCCACGGCGTCCCGTAGCCGCTGGGCGGACACGTCGTCGATCAGTGCGACGGCGGCTCCGTTGTCGGCCAAGTGGCGTGCGTTGTGGGCCTGTTCGTTGCCGGCCGAAGTGGCGAGCGGGACGAACACGGCCGGTTTACCCAGGGCGGTCAGCTCGGCGATCGTCCCCGCGCCGCTGCGGGAGATCACCACGTCCGCCAGCGCCAGGACGTCGGGCAGCTCCGCCCCCACGTACCCGGTCAGGTGATAGCGCGCCGCACCCCACGCGGGCAGATGCCCGGTCTGCCGGCGCAGCTCCTCGACGTTGTCCCGCCCGCACTGGTGGATCACGTTGGCGTGCTCCACCAGCCACGGCAGCACGTCCCGCACCAGAGAGTTGACCTGCTGGGACCCCTGCGCGCCGCCGGTCACATAGACGGTGGGCAGACGCGGGTCGAACCCCTGCAACCCCAGGGCGTCGACCGCCTTCTGGGCCTGTCCGGTGAACACCTCCGGTCGTACCGGGTTGCCTGTCACCACCGCGGCGGCGCGCACGCTCTCGGGCAGGAGCGGCAGTGTGGAGGGTGAGGACACCGCGACCCGCGTCGCCGCCGCGGCCAGGGTCCGGTTGGCCAGCCCCAGTCGCACGGTCTGCTCGTGCACGACCAGCGGGACGCGGCACAAACGGGTCGCGGCCACCCCGACCGGGACCGCCACGTAGCCGCCCGTCGCCAGCACCACATCCGGACCGAAGCGGTTGATCGCTTTGCGGGCCTGGAGCACACCGAGCGGAACGCGGCTCATGTCCGCGATGTTCGCCGGGGACACCATCTTGATCGGGTTCTTCGACCGGCGGATCTTGCCCACCGCCACCGACTCGAAGCCGATGCCCTCGGCCGCCGCAACCCGTGACTCCAGGCTGTCCGCCTCTCCCACCCACAGGACATCCAACCGGCCGCCCTGCGCCGCAAGTCGGGCCTGAAGCGTCCGCACCGCGGTAAGGGCCGGATACGTGTGACCGCCGGTCCCACCACCCGTGACGAGCAGACGGAAGGGACGGTGATCGCTGTTCATGCTGATGGCTCCAGTTGCTGCGATGCGGGCCGGGACGGAACCCCCGGACGGATCCGCGGGCTTGCCCCAGAGCCTGCCACAGCAAGGCCGCACCGGCGGCGTCGCGGGTCGTTGGTGACGGTCAGTCGTCTCCCGAAGTCCGCCACCGGGGAAGAACATCCGCGGCGATCTGGTCGTCCACCGACCGCGGTGCGGAGAAGGGACCCTGCGCACGTGGCCACGGGGCGACGACATCGGTGAACCCCAGCTCGTCGGCCCGGCCCAGGAAGTCGTCGAAGCAGTCGGCCGACTGGACACCGAGCACCGGTGCGGCATCGGTCTGCAGCATCCGCCGGAACTCCGGGTCGGCCTCGCGTCCGTGCGCCGCAAGGGCAGCCGTCATCCGGTCGCTCGCCTCCGCGACCAGACGCCACCACGCGTCGAGACCCTCCGCCGTCCCGCCGATCGTCACCCACCCCTGCCCGTACCGCGCCGCGACGGACGCCGCCCCGGGACCGTTGGCCGCCACGATGAACGGCAGCCGCGGCCGCTGCCGGCACCCGGGCACCGTACGAGCGTCGACGGCGGAGTAGTAGTCACCCTGGAAGGAGACATGGTCCTCGCACAGAAGCCGGTCGAGCAGCTCGACGAACTCGCCGAATCTGCGAACCCGGCTCTTCGGCGCCCCCGTCCCGAAAACATCGACGTCGTACCCGCTCTCCGCGCCGGCACCGACGCCGAGAGTGAGACGCCCCTCGCTGATCTCGTCGAGACCGATCAGACCGCGCGAAAAGGCCACCGGATGGCGGAAGTTCGGGCTTGCCACCAGCGTGCCGATTTCCAACCGCGACGTGACCAGTGCGGCGAGGGTCAGCGTCGGCACCGTGCCGTACCACGGGCCGTCGAGCAGTCCGTCCCAGCCGAGATGGTCGAACGTCCAGCCGTGATCGAAACCGTACTCTTCGACGCTTGCCCAGATCTTCCGGGCGGATTCCCCGGAGTACTCCGGCAGCACCGTCATCCCCACGCGCATGCGCGCCTCCTCGTCCTGTCCGCGCAGTCTGCCGCCGTCTGGCGCGAAGCCCATGCGCAAGGCATGAGGCCCCGGGCGACTTGAGCGACGAGCATTCGAGTCTTCCGCATCGGTGATCGACTCGCAGCTCGATTTCTCCGTGGACGTCGCGGACCTTCACCGATTGTCCGGGCAGTCCCCGCAGGGCTCAGATGCGTACGACGGCGAAGTCGGGCAGGTCGGGGTAGAGCTGTTGCCTTGTCTCCGTCACGCACTCCACGACGACCGGCTCGTCGCGGGCGGTGACGGCGAAGTCCGTGGCGTTCTGCTCGGTGCCGGCGACGCGCACCCCACGGCCCTCGAGGCACTCGCCGACGGCTCGTCTCAGCGACTGGTCCATGACCTTGCGGTGCTGTTCGACGTATGTGGGCTCGATCATCGACAGATGGCCGAGGTTGCAGCGTTGGACCCGGTCGTTGTACGTCGCGGGGTCTCCCGACGGTGTGATGTCGTACAGCAGACTCAGTCCGTCGATCGGGCTGGTCACCGGCGCACCGGTGCGGTAGCCGCTGTCCTCGACGCAGCCGAGGAAGCGTGTGATCGCGGTGCGGTACTCGCCCGCTGTCACCCGGTCGTCCCGTAGTGCCCACTGCTGGCCCGGAAGGGGCACGTCCTCGTTCGCCCCTTGCGCACCGCTGTCGGTGCCGGAGGCGCAGCCCGCCACCGCGGCTGCCGTCAGCAGCGCGGTGGCGAGGAAGCGGAAGCGCACCTGCTAGCTCCTGGTCACGTTGCAAGAGTCGCAGCCCCAGTGCAGCCCGTTGGCGGCTCTGGTGGTGGAGGTGTGCGAGGTGTAGGCGTTCTCGCTCGACCCGTAGGCGCGAGGTGTCCACCAGCCGGTGCCGTACTCGATGGCCGAGCTCAGCCGACCGCTGCAGTCGCCGCTCTGCCTGCGGGTCTGGGCCCAGTTGTAGCTGCCGGTGAACCCGCTGGAGACGTAGTTCGTCCCGCAGGAGCGGCTCACCGCCCGGTTGTTGCCGAGCGCCTGCGCTGACGGCGTCGCGAGAGTCGAGACCAGCACGGCGAGGACACCCGTCGCCGCCACCTTCGACAGCCGTCTGCCCGCGAGAATTCGTCCCATCACTTCTCCTCCTAGATGGAAGCCAGAGCCGGACGTGAGCCCTGCGGCGCACGTCCCGGTTGGCGCGAACTCATGTTCCCGGGCCGTGACCGCTGCTGTCATGCTCATGCGACCCTGCTGAAACATCGCAGATGAGGGACCTGAGCACTGGGGGAACACCTTGCTCCGCTTTCATTTCACACCTGAGGACCTGACCAGACTCAGGATCGCCACCGCACCGCACCCGCTGTGGGAGATCGCAGCGAGCCTGCACCGCTTCCAGACCCTCGAAGGGCGGTGGGCCTATGCGCCCTGGTACCGCACCGCGCGCTCCGCGTTGTGCAACACCGGACTCGACCGCGCGGTACGGACCGTGCTGCTGCCACTCTTCCCGCGGGCGAGCTACTTCCCGGACTTCCTCACCCCGGCAGACGGCGCCGCGGGCCTCGACGCCGGGCTCGAATCCATCCTGGCCGCACCGGACCGCCAGGTCGCCCGGGAAGTCACCGAGCTCCGCGAGATCGTCGGCGCTCCTGCCTGGACCCGCAAACTCACCGACGGCGCGATGCGAGAGCAGCTTGTCCGTGCGTTACGCGCCTACCACCACGTCGTGATCTCTCCGGTCGAGGAGCGCATCCATGAACGTCTGCACGCCGAGCGCACCCGCCAGACCCGCACGCTGTGCGGTACGGGAATCGAAGGCGTGCTGAACACCCTGGCGCCCTCGATCCGGTGGCGCCCGCCCGTCCTGGAACTCGCCAAATACCCGACCGAGTGCGACATCCACCTCAACGGCCGCGGGCTGCTCCTCATCCCCTCGTACTTCTGCTGGAACACCCCGGTCTCCCTGGCCGACCCCGACCTGCCACCCGTACTGCTCTACCCCCTCCACCACTCGCCCGCCGCCCCCCAGGGCGCCGACGGCCACCTACCGCTGCACGCCCTGCTCGGCACCACCCGCACCGGCATCCTGCGCGCCGCGGCCACCGGCGCCACCACCACCGAGGCCGCCCGGCACGCCGGTGTCACCCCCACGACCGCGAGCCACCACACGACGGTCCTGCGCGACGCCGGCCTGATCACCAGCCACCGCCACGCCAACACCATGCTGCACGCCCTGACGCCCTTGGGGGCGTCCCTGCTGCAACAGAACGAATGGCATCGCGTCCACTGACCGCGTGGGATGGCGTCCCGCCGAGGACATGGGGCGCCATCGCTGCGGTGAGTCTCGCCCGCACCGCCGGGAACCACCACGCACGGCCTGATGACAGCGGCGTCATCGCGGCCGGGCCGGCGCCGGCTGTGACGGCCCTGTGGCCGGAGGAGTGGCTTCCGTCATACTCCGGTTGCCCCCGCCCTGGTGAGGTGACCGGATGCGTACCGCACTTTCCGCCCTGCGCGGCCGTCTGGCGCCACTGCTGGTCCACCTCCTGATAGGTGTCCCCGCGGCCCTCGCCATCCTCTGCACGCGCTGGTACATCGCCTACGGCCACTGCGAGTACGACGACCTGGACCGCCCGGACCTGGACGGCTGCACCTACGACCAGATCGAGGACGGCGGCTTCGCGCTGATCGCCATGATCCTGTTCGGCACTCTGGTCCTCCTCCTGCTCCTCCTCTTCGACGTCCTCCGCCCCCTGTATCGCGGCCGCCCCCTCACACCGCGCCTGTGGACCCTGCCGGCACTCCTGATTCCGTACGTGGTGTACGTGACGAACGGGGGATGGTGAGCACTTGCCGACGCGCACTGGCACGCGCGAAGGCAACGATGCGTTCCATGACGCGATACTCACCCGCGCGGGACGCACGGTCCACGGAATCGCAGGCCACCGAGAGGAGCCGCCAACGGCGTGGCCCGCATCTGGCGTTGGCGGTTAGGCTGCGGCCGAGATGAGTAGGGAAGACAGGACCGAGACCGCCTGCCGGATCTGCGGATACGACGATGGCGACGCGGTGTTCAACGAATATGGAGTGCCGCAGTACGTCATCTGTCCTTGCTGCTACAACGAGTCCGGTATCGGCGACGACAACGTGTCACAGGTCCGTGAGCTGCGCGGATAGTGGGTTGCCAGCGGCCTCTTGTGGCACGACCCGAAGTTCCGGCCGGCCGACTGGGACCTGGTGAAGCAGCTCGGCAACATTCCGCCCGAGTGGCGTTGACCGGGAACGTCGAGTAGAGCTGTCTGGTGGGCCGCCGGCGGTAGCAGATGAGGGTTGCGGCGATGCGGGTGGCGGAAGCCGCTCAGGGGGCTCGCGGTTCGCTTCCGGGTGTCTCGCTCGTGTGTGTGGCCGGCAGACTGTCAGGCGCGGTCGTCGTGCTGATCCCCTTCGAGGCTTCGGCACTGCGAAGATCAGCCGGTGGCTCACCGCCGGTCGACAGCCACACGGAGCCCGCGGATCACATAGCCCCCTATCTCGTCCTGGAACGTGACGCGGGGCGGAGTGAGCATGCGGATGCCCTCAAGGGCGAAAAGGTGACCGAGGAAGACGTTGGCCTCCATCAACGCGATGTCGGCGCCGGGGCAGCGGTGCGGTCCGTCGCCGAAGGACAGGGCGGCCGCGTATCGGCCGGTCGTCGTCGGCCTGCCTGGCCGGACCGCTGTGGGGGTGTCGCCCACGGCCGCCGGGTCGGTGTTCGCCTCGTCCACGAAGATCTCGACGAGCGCGTCACCGGGCACGGTGACCGGCCCGTCGGTGCTCGGCAGACGCAGGGCGCCGGTGGTCCTCCGCTTGAGGCGGGCGACCGCGGGCTCCAGGCGCAGGAGTTCGTGAATCACCGCCAGGCGTTCGCTCTCGCTCCCGGTCATGTAGCGCTCGCGCAGCGCGGCATCCGTGAACAGATGCCATGCGGCGACGCTGATGAACTCCCGCGTGGTGACCATGCCGGCGGCGGCGTAGGTGAGGCACTCGCCGAGGATCTCGGCAGAGGAACAGCCCTCGGCGATCAGGTGCGAGATCAGGTTGTCCGCGGGCCGTTTGCGGTGGGCGCGGACGGCTGGGCGGACGTCGGCGAGGTAGATCCGCAGCCAGTTGCTGTTCTGGCGGAACAACCAGTAGATCCCGTGCCAACTGGTCAGCCCGGGCCTGCCGAATTCCTCGGGGAAGAAACGCTCCAGCCGACGCTGGATCCCGCGTCTGCCACGGGTCAGGCCGATCACCTCGCACGCCACATCGATCGAGACGCCGAAGGTGAGGTCCTCCAGCCACGCCTCACCCGCGCTCTGCAGGGTGTCGAGGTGCCGGCGCGCGATGCGCTCGGTCAGTTCCCGGTAGTGCTCGTCCACGCGGCGGGGTGTGAAGTAGCGGGCGGTCTGCCGGCGGTGTTCGCGGTGCTCAAGCCCGTCGCGGTACAGCACGGGCCGCCGGATCCGAGCGGGCAGCTTCTCCACGGTCTCGATCCCGAGGCCCGCCTGCACGGTGTCGGTGCTGCGCAGAACGGCACGTGCCGCGTGATAGCCGCGTACCTGCCACGTGCCGTCGTCCCCGCGGTCGATCGGGCAGACGGGCTCGGTGCGATCCCTGCGAATCTTGCGTGCGTCGTCGGCTCGGTCCATCGACTGCTGCCTCCGTCGTCGTGTCGACACCCTGGTGGGAGGAGCCCGCTGTCAGGCATGTGCGGCCAGACTTCACGATGGCCTGCCCGTGACGCCAGTGCCTCGTCCGCCAGGGACCGTGGCTCGTCCTCGACGCCCGGGCCGTGCTCCCGCCGGAAGCCCGGAGCTAAGGAGCGGTGGGCTGCTGCGGGGAGCGGAGTACGAGCAGGGTGATCTCGCTGGGGGCGAAGATGCGGAACGGCGGGCCCCAGAAGCCGGTGCCGCGGCTGGTGTAGAGGAGGGTGCGCGTGCCGTGGTGGCTGAGGCCGGCGACGACGGGCTGGTCGATACGGACCAGGTGGTGGAAGGGCCAGATCTGGCCGCCGTGGGTGTGGCCGGAGAGTTGCAGGTCGATGCCCGCGTCTGCCGCCCGGTCGACGAACTTCGGCTGGTGAGCCAGGAGCAGAACGGGGAGATCGGGATCGGCGCCGTCCAGGGCTCCGGCGAGGTGGGCGCGATGGCCGGCCAGGCCGGAGGATTCGGCGGTGACGTCGTCCACGCCGGCGACCACGAGGGTGTCGCCGCCACGTTCGAGCAGCAGATGGCGGTTGCGTAGCGGTTCCCAGCCCAGCTCGTCCATCAGGTCGACCCAGCCCTGTGCCTCGCTGTAGTACTCGTGGTTGCCGGTGACGTAGACCCGGGCCCGGGTGGCCTGCACGGTGGCGAGCGGAGCAGCCTGGGCGCGGCGGCGCTCGGCCGTGCCGTCCGCGATGTCGCCGGTGTGGCAGACGAGGTCGGCCTCCAGTGTGTTCACGACCTCGCAGACCCGTGCCGACCAGCGGGCGCGGTCGAGGGGGCCGTAGTGCGTGTCGGTGATGAGAGCGACACGGGTGCCGTCCAGCCCGGCTCCCAGGCGCGGAAGCCGCAGGTCCAGTTCACGTACGCGGGGTACGCGACGGGCCTCGGCGTACCCCCAGGCAAGGAGTACGACGGCCACAGCGAGGACGGTCCACGTCACGATGCGGGCCCGATCCTGTCCGTCCCCGACACCGGCCACGGTCAGGGCCGGCCGCAGCAGGACGCCGAGCAGAACGGACCAGGTGAACAGGACCCAGCTGCTGCCCAGCAGGGTGTCACCTATGATCGCCGCCCAGTCCTGTTGGCGCCGGCCATGGCCGCGCATCATCGCGAGAGGCATACCGATCAGGCCGATGACGAACAGGGCGGTGCCGACCAGAGTGACGGGCAGTGGCCAGTGCTGCCCGGAGTACAGCAGCACCCAGCAGGGCACAGCCCACAGCAGGACGGGTGCGACCAGGGGGATGTAGCGCATCAGCCGGTGCAGTCGGCTCGGTCGAGCCGCTTGCGCTTCATCGTCTGCCGGGCGGGTGTCGCTGGTGTTGGTCACGCTGCTCCTCCTGATGCTCCGTCCCTTGAATCATGCCTCTTGCGGTGCCGGATGGCGGACGGAGCGGTCGTCGTACCGGAGGCCAGGCCCTGGCTTTGGCGTGATCCGTCGCTCATGCCCCGATTCTGGTGTGGCCTCAATTGCGAGAGGTCCCCGCGAACTCACCGAGTCGGCGGGGCTGTTGGAAAGTTGCGCGCGCGGTTCACGCAGAGGGGCCAAACCGAGCCCATCGCGCGGGGGAAGAAGGCGCAACGCATCCCGGGATCCGCCCCGAAGCGCATCCACCTACGTGAGAGCGGCCAGCCCTACGAGATAGCCAGGACCACACCCCGCACCCCACGCGCGCCCTCACGGACCTGCCGCACGCGGTGAAGACCGGAGACCTCAGTCGCCGAGTTCCGTTCCGCACAGCGTGGGCACGACGGTCTCCGGGTCGCCGCTGAGGGCCGTGGCCGTGACCCAGCCCGTCTCGCCGCTCTGGAGGGCCAGTTGGACCCAGACCGCGCTCGTCCTGCCATGGGCGGTGACCTCTTCGCCCTGACGCGAGCAGAGCGCCGGGTAGTCACCGCCGACTGCAATCGTACTGAGCACGGTGCCGGCGGTGTTCGGCTCGGAGCGGACCGGGGCGGAGGCCTCGCCGTGGACGGTGGTGGTGCCTGTGGGTGAGGGATCCGTCGGTGACGGGGAGGGCTCCTGGTCCTCGGACGGGGACGGGCTGGTCTCCGTCGGGGAAGCCCCATCGGCGGGGGCCGCGACGTAGATCGTTGCCGCTTGCCGCCCGCTCGCGGTGACCTTGTCGCCCGGCCCGGGAGACCCGTCCCCGGCCGGAGGCAGCTGCACCGAACCGTCCGGGACAGTCGTGGGGACGACAACGCGGGTGACCGTACCCTCCGACACGTCCGCCGCCTCGGAGGCGTACTGCACCTGCAGGCAGGCGGATGACAGCTTGGCCACGGTGTCCGTCACGGAGTCCCCGGCGGACACCTCCGGCAGGACGAGAGCGACGTCACCGGAGTCCGCGCAGGAGGACGCCGACGCGCTCGGTACCGGCTCGTCCTGCGGTATGTCGGAGATCGTCAGCCTGCTGCCCGGCTCGGCATCCGTCATGTCGATCCGGAGCTCGCCGCCCCGTGCCACCGCGAGTTCCTGGCCGTCGAGCGCCGGTTCGACCCGGCGGTCCGTCCGCACCAGATAAGCGGCTTCGACAAGGCCCTGTTTCGAACTGACGTACCGGAAGATCGCGGTGAGATAGCCTTCGGGGCTGACTGCGAACTGGTGTTCAACTCCCGTGTCCACCGAGAAGACCCCGATAGGAGTGACAAAGGATCGACCTACGCTAAAGGTGATCTTCCCTGATGAATCCAGTGTGAATGTCACCGGCGAGAATGTTGGAGTGAAGGAGACCGACGCATCGGAATCCTCCTCACACCCCGCCGCTCCCAACAGGCACAGCAACATCACACCAACTATGGGCAGGCAGAGCAGCTTTGATCGCACCGCACGCATGATTCCCCCGATTCCCCCGTGCACGCATATCGGCTCACGCATCGTAGCGTCGCGAATCTAGATCCCACCATGAATGTTACTGATTCTCGACCGACCGTTTAAATCTTTCGAATTCGAGATCGAGACAACAAGAAAGGGAATCTTGATCCCTGGCTGGAGGGCGCGCGGAGCGGTTCACGCGGGGCCGAACCGAGGCCATCGCGCGGGCAGCGGACGACTCGATTCCCCAACAGCCCTACGCCGGACCCTGTCATGCTGAGCAGGTTCGAATCGATCCGCAGCACACCGTGGAGGTTCTGATGCGTGCAGGCGTCGTCATCGCCGCGCAGCCCGGTGTGGAGGATCTGGCCGTGCGGGCCGAGGAGTTGGGCTTGCACAGTTTCTGGGTCAACGACACCCCGCTGGTCCAGGGCGACGCCTTCGTCGCCTTGAGCCTGTGCGCGAAGGCAACCAGCCGCATCAGGCTCGGCATCGGCGTGACCTCACCGGCGCTGCGTTCGGCCCCGGCCGCCGCGAGCGGGCTCGCAGCCTCAACGCCCTGGCACCGGGCCGGATCATCTGCGGAGTCGGCACCGGAAACGCTGCCCGGCGCGCCCTGGGCATGCGGCCGACCACGGCGGCTCAGCTGGAGAACTTCACTGCCGCACTGCAGGACCTGTGCGCCGGACGTTCGACCGAGTACCGCGAAGGTGACCGGGTGCGCGACATCCGGTTCTTGCACGCCGGGGCGCACGTGAACGCCGCCGACCCGATCGAGTTCGTCGTGGCCGCGCTCGGGCCGCAGGCCGCCGGCCTCGCCGGCCGTCGCGGCACCGGCCTCATCTCCTTCGGACTGCTGGACCCCGCCGCTTGGCAGGCACTGCGTGATACCCGCCGCCACGCCGCCCAGGGCGCACCTCGCGGCCCCGACTACGTGGTCACCTCGCTCCACCTGCTCGACGAGAACGAGGACCCCCACGGCGACGCGGCCCGGGATGCCACGGGCCACCTCGTCCTGTCGCTGCTGGCCTACGCCGCGGACACGGCCGCCGACACACCCGCCTTCGCCGACCAACTCGGCCCCGGCGAACGCGAGGCCGTGCGGCTCCTCCTCGACCGGCGCGGCACCACCGCCCCCGCGCCGGACCGGCACACCAAGCTCTACGCCATACCTCGGACGCATCGCACCACAGGACCGGGACCTCGTCCTGCCCTCGCTCATGAACGCCCTGGCCCTGGTCGGCACCCGCGACGACCTCCTCGCCCGTATCGCCGCCCTGGAACACGCCGGAATCGACGAACTCCTCATCCAGCCCGTGATCGACCCACCCGCCGAGATGGCCCAGCTCGCGAAACTCCTCACGTCCGACGCGGCCCGAACCGAATGACGGCAATCGCCGCCGCTGTCCTCACCCGGGAGACCAGCCCTAAGCCAGCGAGATTCACCTCTGGGATCTCGCCGGCGAAACGAACGGTAAATACGCGTACAGCGAGCGTCACTTGCTCTATGAAGAGTGCCGCCCGGATCCCGCTGTGCACAGTTCCCTCAGCCCCAACCCCGGCCAGGTAGGAAAAGTATCCTCGCGCTACGACGAGATAGATGGTGATGTCGTCGCCGCTGACCCTTGGCCCGTAAATCTTCTGCATGGCCGTGCAGTGAGTCGTGGAAACTGCGACCACGTCATGCGGAGCTTCTTCTCCCCACTCGCGACACCAATTCTTGACCACTCAAATAATCTGCGGAAGATGTCCGGTTTGTAAGTCGCTGCTCGCCACGAGGGGGACCATAGCCCCATCTGTCTTCAGGTGCTCCGAGCCGGGTTCCATCACGTGGGGCCAGAGAGCCGGAGCCCGACAGTGGGGACCGGCAGGAGATCGTGGAGGTCTCGTCAAGACGCTGCCCCCGCAGTTCCAGGACCTCGAGCAGCGCAAGACCTGGGAGGCCGCCGGAGCCGTCGGCCAGACGCCCGAGAAATCCTCCGACAGCGCACCGGCCACGACACCCCAGCCAGTTCCGCATGCCCTCGGGTGTGGAGGGTGGTTCGCCGGCCACAGGCCTTCCCTCTGACCAGCGTCTTCGGTGGGCTCCCCAACAAGCGGACGCTGGTGTTCGCCCCGTCCACTGGTTCGCTCCTCGCCTACGAGGAAGAGCTGACCGGCGATCCGGGCGCCCTCAATGTGAAGACGCCGGCAGTCATCGACTATGCGACATTCTTGACGGCCGAGCGCACGCCGTAAAACGGAGTGCGGTACTCGATTTCGCGGGGCCACGGAGATCGCGCGAGTCCTCACGCGTACCGATGCGGAGCTCAGCGGCCTCTATGCCGGGGCTGTTGCCCGCCTCGTCTGAGTCACCGTGGGCCGCACTCGGTCAGCGTGGAGGCGAGGGCCTCGGTCGCGTCCACGAGTTCGTTGTCCTGCTCGGCCAGGAGACGCGGGATGATGCCGCGCTGGGCGTGCACGGCCCGGCGGGCGGCCGACTCCCACTCGACGTGGTCGCCGTGGCGGCGTCGGAGCTTGGGGAAGGCGGCGGCAGTGGTTTCCCATTGCCGGGCGCCGGCGATGTTCCGCAGCAGGCCCAGGATCTGCACGCGGCACGACGTCTGCGGGCGCTGGGCCAGGTCCCACAGGAAGGGGACCGTGATGGCCGTTGCCTGTCCGACGACGAAGCCGTGCCGGCAGATCCGGTGCCGCAATCGGTCCAGCGCGTTCTGCGAGGCGGACTTGTCGCCCGAGGCGATGGCGGCGAGCAGGTAGGGGATAGCGGCGGCGGATCCCGACGAGTCCTCGATGTCGCCCCAGGAGACGAGACCGACGTCGCGGAGTGTGGTGGTCTGCTGCGGTTGAGGCGCGGTTCTCTGACCGTTTCGGGGCTCGGTACGCGGCTTCATGCCAGGCGCGCCCCTGTGGGCAGCATGGCCCAGACGGTCTTGTACCGGGGTGTGTGGCGGGTCCAGCCCCAGTGCTGCGCGAGGGCCTCCACGATGAACAGGCCACGGCCGTGTTCGCTGAGCGCGTTCGGCGCCTGCGTCGTGTGCGGAAGTCCGTCGCCCTGGTCGGTCACGGCACACACCAGGTGGGCCGTGCGGCGCGTGAGACGCAGCCACACCTCCGACTCGGCGTCGTCGAGGGTGTCGCACCTCCGGCCATGCAGAACGGCATTGGCGGCGAGTTCGGAGACGACGGTCAGCGCGTCGTCCCGGCACTGACCCAACCCCCAGTCGCCCAGGACGCGTTCGGTGAACTCGCGGGCCTGTGCGCATCCCTCGCTGCTGCCGGGCAGGCGCAGGGTGGCGCTTCTGCCGGTGGGGCGCGAGACAGGGGCGAGGGCCGCGGCCCGCTGTGCCGGGAGCACGGCCGGGCCAGACCAGGGTGCTGGGCGCGCGGGTTGCGACACGGCATCTCCTGAGGTGGCGTCAGGACGTCAGATCGGGGCGCCAGCACGGATGTTGGCGACGGGGTTATTATCCACGTCGACAGCCAGTCCGTGCAATTTCACGAGAAATTGCACGCTTGGATCGAGCCAGTCATGCGCGAGGAGACCGCAGTGTCATCAGTTCCGAATGGGGTGCAAGCGAGTTCACTGGAGGTCCGCTGGACCAAGAGCCGCCACAGCAACGCCGAAGGCAACTGCGTCGAGGTGGCGTCCCTGACCGGGGGAGGCGTGGCGATGCGCAACTCCCGTGATCCGCACGGACCCGCGCTCATCTACACGTCCGCCGAGATCGCGGCCTTCCTGGCCGGTGTGAAGGACGGTGAGTTCGACGACCTGGTGTGACAGGTGATGCGCGCCGTCCGTACCCGGCGCGGGCCCGGACATGCGCACAGCGGCCAACCGGTGCGATAATGCAGGCTGTTGCCTTCTGCCCACCGGGAGTCAGGATGCCCTCCGAGTCGCCTCGCGTCTCCCGTCTCGAGCCGTACCTGCAGCGCACCGAGCCCGCACCGACCTTGCTGAAGATGCTGGTCGGCGTGCAGTTGGCGGGCCTGCGCGAGGATGCGGGCATGGCGCAGGAGCAGGCGGCGCGGGCCGTGGGGTTCAGCCCGGCGAAGCTGTCCCGCATCGAGGCGGGCAAGGGCCGCCGTCCACCTACCGAGGACGATGTCCGCGCGCTGCTGGACTTCTACAAGACGGAGGAGTACGAGGCGTCCGTCCTGCTGCAACTGCTGCGGCGGGCCGGTGAGCCCGGGTGGTGGCAGCGTTTCGACAAACGGTTGATGCCGGAATGGTTCGACCGGCTCGTCGGGCTGCAAGAAGCGGCCGATTTCATCCGTACGTTCGAGATTCAGTACGTTCCCGGACTGCTGCAGACGCCGGCCTACACGCGCGCCGTCGTGGAGCGCGGTCTGCCCGGAGCCCCGAGCCGCGAGGTGAACCGCCGCGTGGAGCTGCGTACGAAGCGGGCGGAACTGCTGGGGCGGCCGGACGCGCCGCAGTTGTGGGCGATCGTCGACGAGTCGGTGCTGCTGCGGGTCCTGGGCAGCCGCGAGATCATGCGCGAACAGCTGGAACACCTCATCACCATGGCCGAGCAGAGGCATGTCGTCGTGCAGGTCGTCCCCCTGGACGCGACCAACGCGTCCGCACCGGCCATCCCGGTCACGTACCTGCGCTTCGGCGGCCTCGATCTCCCGGACATCGTCTACCTGGAGCACATCAGGAGCGCCACGTTCCTGGAGGACCGTGACGAGACCGAGCAGTACCGCGTGGCGCTCGACCAGCTGGCCGACGACGCGCTCAGCCCCCGAGACTCCCTGGACCGTCTGCGCGAGACCGTCAAACAGCGCTACGGGGGCCAGTGAGCCGGTGCCGCTCCGTCACAGGATGCGACCGCACCCGCCGAACTCGACCCATTCCTGGGTCAGCTGACGCGGCGCCACCTCGGTGTCGGGCCGCCAGGTGGACACCTCCACCAGGCCGGGCTCAAGGATCTCCAGCCCCTCGAACCACTGCGCGACGTCCTTCTCCTCGCGCACCCGACCCCAGTGCCCCTGCGTGGCCTTGTCCATGAAGTCGGTGACGAACTCCCGCACCTTGGGGTCCTCGCTGACCAGTTGGCACATCACCAGGCAACTGCCGGGCACGAGCCGCTCGGTCACCCGCTTCACCACCGCGAGCGGACCTTCCGTGTCGCTGTCCGGAATGCAGTGGAACACCGAGTTGAACAGCACGCCCACCGGCTGCGAGAAGTCGATCAGCCGCTGGGTGTCGGGGTGGGAGAAGATCCCGTCGGTGTCGCGCAGGTCGGCCTGGATCACGGCCGTGCGGTCGTTCTGGTCCAGCAGGGCCCGGCCGTGCACCAGAACCATCGGATCGTTGTCCGCGTACACCACGCGTGAGGTGGGATCGATGCGCTGGGCCACCTGGTGCACGTTGTTCTGCGTGGGCAGGCCGGACCCGTGGTCCAGGAACTGCCGGATGCCGTACTCCTGCGCCAGCGTCCCCACCACCCGCTGCAGGAAGCTCCGGTTGTTCAGCGCCAGTGCCCGGGTGCTGGGCACCACCTTGTCCAGTTCCTCGCAGGCGGCACGGTCGACCGCGTAGTTGTCCTTGCCGCCCAGGTAGTAGTCGTACATGCGCGCGGCCGTCGGAACCGTGGCGTCGATCTTGGTGGACAACCGCTTCCCGGACTCCATTGTCTCCCCAGTTGTGTCCCGCACCGAGCTGACCGGTGCATCAGGCAATACATCCTAGGGACAAGGCACTTGGCGCATCCACAGTCTCTACAAAGTCCCGTCCGCCGCGGCCGGTACCGCAGCCGATCTGTCCGTCGCAGGCCGCGTCTGGGATGCTGAAGGCCAGGCTGGACAGGGGGGTGGACGGTGTTTACGGAACCTATGGCGCGAGCTGTTGTAGAACCTGCGGTACTCCAGCTGCTACGGCGGTACCCCCGTGGCAGGTCGCACGCCACGACGGTCTCGTTCGGCGGGGACGACTTCAGCATGTGCGCCCACGTTCGGGCGCAGTGGGCGGCACCCGGACAGGTGAAGATCGCACTGGCCTGTTGGGTCGTCAACATGGACACCGCGCGCTATATCGGTGGCAACCCACCTGCCGAGAAGGAGATGTTCCTGCCGCCGGAAGGCACGGCGCAGTGGGACGAGGACCTGACCAGCCGCGTGATCGGCCACCTCGCAACTCGTATGAACGCTCTTGCCGCCGCTCGGCCGACCACCGACGAGCACCTCACCATCACCGTGCCTCTCGTCCTGACGTAGTCCGTCGGCGGCGGCTGTTTCGAGCGCGCGGCACCGTGCCGTCCGCGCCGCTCGGGCTTCTTGACCGGACATCCTGCGTCAGGACGGCTGGTTGTCCCACGTGTCGTTGGTGTGCGGGGCATCCTTGGTGAAGGGACTGTCCACGAACGCGACCAGGGCCATGGTGTCGGCGTCGGGTTCCTCCTTCGCCGGCCGATGGGTGATCGTTTGGGGCAGCATCACCAGCGCCGTGGTCCCCTGTTCCTCGTGGGAGGGGCGTAGCTGAACGCGGATGCCGTGTCGGTCGGCCAGTCGGCCCACCACGAAAAGGCCCATGCGCTGGGAGAGCGCGGCGTCGACGGTGGGCGGGTCGGCGAGGATGCGGTTGATGTCCGCGAGTTCGTCGTGGGGCAGGCCTATGCCCTGGTCGTGAATCTCGAGGATGGTCCGGCCGTCGGGCAGCCGTGCGGCGGTGATGTGGACCGGGACGTGCGGGGAGGAGAAGGCCGCGGCGTTCTCCAGGAGTTCGGCGAGCAGGTGGACCAGGTCGTTGATGGCGCGGCCGTCGATCTGGGCTTCCGGGATGCCGGAGAACTGGATGCGCTCGTACTGCTCCACTTCCGAGACCGCGGCACGGACGACGTCGACGAGAGGCATGGGCTGGTCCCACTGCTGCGCGGGGCTCTCGCCGCTGAGCACCAGGAGGTTCTCGCCGTTGCGGCGCACTCGTGTGGCGAGGTGGTCGAGGCGGAAGAGGTTCTCCAGCTGGTCGGGGTCGGCTTCCCGGCCCTCCAGGTCGGAGATCATGGCGAGTTGGCGCTCGATGAGGGGCTGGCTGCGGCGCGCCAGGTTGCCGAGGATGGTGTTGATGTTGGCGCGCAGCAGGGCCTGTTGAGCGGCGAGCCGGACGGCTTCGCGGTGGACGTGGTCGAAGGCGCGGGCGACTTCGCCGATCTCGTCCGTGGTGGTGATGGGGATGGGTTCGACGTCGGAGTCGACCCGGCCCGGGATGGCGCGGGTGAGCTGGGTCAGCCGGTCCGGCAGCCGCTGTGCGGCGATGGCGTGGGCGGAGGCGCTGAGGCGGCGCATGCTGGTGCTCATCGTGCGGGCCACCCAGTTCGCGAGGAGAAAGGCGAGGAGGATGGAGGCGAGCACGAGCGCTGCGTTGACGATGGCGTCGTCGCGGGCGTCGTCGGCGATGTCATGGGCTTCGGACAGTGCGGTGCCGGTGAGGTACACCTCGACGCTGCGATAGGCGTCGAAGCTGAGGGTGGAGGCGGCGAAGAACGTCGCGGGCGTGATGCCGCGCTCGGTGAGTTGTGTGGCTGTCGCGCCGGAGGCGATGGCGCTGGTCATCGAGTCCAGACTCGGCGGGGGGACGAAGGTCCGCCCGGCTGCCTCGGCCTGCGTCCGGGCCGCTGCGATCTGCTGCCGCCCCTTCACCTCCGCGTTCGCGAGCGCCTTGCGCAACCGGGCCACGTCGTCGGTGCCGGCGAAGCCGGCGTACTCCTGCAACGCGACCTGCTCGAGGTAGACGTAGGAGCTGAACGAGGCGAGCTGGGACTGGAGTTCACCCTGGGCGAGCTTGCTGCGGTCCTCGACGAGGAGGTGCGTGCCAATGGCGCGGATCAGCGACTCGGCCGCCTGGGTGAGTGAGATGGCGTACAGGGTGCGGCCGAAGGTGGCCTGGCTGCTGATGCCGAAGCCCAGTTCGTTGGAGATCTCCATCAGCGGGTGCTGGACGGCGTGGTAGCTCTCCTCGGTCTGCACGCCGGTCACGCTGGCGGTGAAGGCGTTGGCGCGTACCGCGGCGAGGCGCTTCTCGCCTGCGCGGACGAGTTGGACCCGGCGCTCGAGGCTGGCGGTTCTCGGCATGCGGGCGACCGCCTCGTCGAACCTTTCTGCGTCCTGGTCGGTGATCTTCCGGGCCTTGGCGACGGTGTCCGAGTCGCGCTCGCCTTTCACCAACGGGATGACGGAGACGTCGCGTTCGTTGATGGCGTCGCTGGCGTAGGTGTTCGCCGCCTGGACCAGTTCCGCCACGCGGACCGCGTCCTTGGCGGTCTGCCAGGTGTCGACGGAGCGCTTGACGCGCACGCCGCCGAGGACGAGGGCGACGAGGACCGGGATCAGCAGGATGGCCTGCAGCTTTTGGGCCACACGCAAGTTGCGGGCATTGAATCTTCGGCCCGTGGCAGTGGGGGTGTGCGACACGGTCGTCCTATCGGCTCGGATCCGCCTCGTGTTCGACACTCTCCACAACGAGACGGTCACAGTGCGTTGTTCAGATCGGATCGTTCCGATGTGTAGCACTCTGCTTCCGCTGTTGAACTGGATTTCACTGAAGCGGTACGCAGTTGAGCTTTCAAATGACAGATAGGGGGCGGCTTCTGGAGTGCACCCTGCTCGGGGGCTTGGCCGGCTCGACTGCGTCAACGGTGGACCGGGCGGACGTCCGGCCGCTGTTGTCAGCGTCCTCGCGGACTGCCAGCGGCCGGACACCCCGACGGTTTGATGGTGTCCCGCCGCCGTTCGCGTCCCGATGCGGCTCGCCACCGCCTGGCGCACGAGCGCCAGGATCCGCTCCCGTGGCTGCTCTCGGCGGGCGACGCCGATCTGCAACAACGCTTCGTGGACACCGAGGCCATGACCCGCGGTGGCGCCTGGCGGGACTGCTTGAGCGATACGGATCGGAAGCCACGCGCCCTCGCAGCTTCCGTCCCGGGCGGCGCTGGCGAAGGCGACGGACTCAGTCGATGCGGCACCAGCCGGCCGCGCGACTCTGCTCGGGCCAGGAACTACCGCCGCCAGCGCACCGAGAGCCCTGTTGCCGTACCGCAGGGGGAGCGTTTCCCTTCGGCCCCAGCGGCGGGTGTGCGGGTGGGAGACCCGCCCGCGTCAGGGGGTGAAGATCTGCTCGAGGCTGTCGATGGCTCCGTCCGCGCCGAGGTGGTACTGGAAAACCAGGCCGCTGTCGGGGTGCGCTTCCAGCCAGTCCAGGAACTCCTGGACACCGATGGGCTGGTTCTCGGTGCTCGTCACGATGGGGTTGGTGACGGTGATGTACGCCGCCTGATCCAGGGGCAGATAGGTTTCCTTGCCGACTGTCTCGAACGGCGCACCGTCGGAATCCGGTGTGCCACAGCCCCAGTTGCCGTGCCGGATGATCAGGCTCAGGGACCCGCCTTCGGGCGTATAGCGGTATACGGCGATCTCGTCGGGCGAGATGGGCATCTTGTGGTCGCAGCCGTCGTCCTCGCCACCGGTCCCGGCAGCGATCGGCGAGCCCACGGCCGATGCCGTCGGTGATGCCGCGGATGCCGGGGAAGAGGGCACCTTGCCGTCGGGCGACGACGAGACCTTCCCGGCGGGCAGCGCTTCGGCGGACGGGGTCGCCTTGGCGCTGCTCTTCCCCTTGGCCGGTGAGGGAGTGGCAGCCGCCGCCGTACCCTCCGCATCCGAGGAGGTGGGGGAGCAGGCGGCGAGCGCCAGGACGCCAACTGCCCATGCGCTCAGGGCGAGCGTCCGGAACGCGGTCCGTCTGCGGCGATGCGTGATCATCATGATGTGTCCCCCATGGTGGTGGCAGCGGCTGCCTGCGGAGCCGCGTGAGCTGGAGAGACCATATTCAGCCACGCTGTGGCGCTTTCGATCACCCTGACGCGGTCCGTTGCGAACCGGTGACCAGACCCGCGCAATATGCGAGACCGACTGCTCCAGGACCTCTCCCGGGCGCCGCGGCCAAGCGAGGTGGTTGAGCTCTTGGTCGCAGGCGGGGAGCGAGACTGCGGCGGGGGAGCGATCGTGCAGGGCGAGAACCGTGTCCCGTCGGGCTCCATGACGGTCAGGGCAAGCGGCACAGACGCCGCTCTGGCCGGATCTCTGTCCGCCCGGCCGCGCCGGATCACTGCCGCTGCACCCGGGGGAGAAGCCGCCCTTCTTGATCCCCGCAGGCCCCGCGCCCTTCAGACGCATCCACCCTGGGAGCTACCATCCTCACGGCGTTGGCAACCGTCCACGCCCAGGCGTCCGTCCGGAGCGAGTATGTCGTCCCAAGGCCCCGGCAAGACAGCGATGTGGGCGAAGGTCTTCGCCGCGTTCGTCCTCGCCCTCCTGCCCTTGGTGATCTACTTCATGGCTTCCTTCCAGGGGTCGGGCGCGTTCCCCTGGTGAGTGTGGGCTTCTTATGTCCGGGCGCTGTTGCCAGAGGTGGCTCTCGCACCAGTCGGCTCTGACGAAGCGCGACACATCGGTGACGGCCAATAGGCGTCCATGCCAGACGTTTTGACGGTCTTCAAAAAGTTGGCACCTCACTCCGGCCGCGTTCTACGTTGAGGCCCTCCACCACACCCCCTGCCCCCGTCGCATGCCGTCGGAGCTGTCACACCGAGCACCATGCCGTCCTGACAGGGAAGGAACCCACTGTGCGCAAGCGCGCCATGAGCACACTGGCCGGAGCCGCCGCCTTCGCGGCCGTCATCGTCGCCGCGCCCACGGCCACCGCCGAGCCCAACCCGCCGGGTTGCCCGAAGGGGTACTTCTGCGCCTACTCGGAGCCGGACCAGCGCGGCACCCTGCTGCTGGCGACAGACGGCGACTGGAAGGGCGAGATCCACAGCGTCGGCTCCGTGTTCAACAACGGGTACGTGGCCCCAGGCTTCGACCACATCCAACTCCTCTACGGCTACACCACGTCGGTCCGCAGGATCTGCCTGCACTACAACCCCGGCCCGGGCCAGTACAAGGCGAACATCATCTACGCGACGATCGGGGAGGCCACGTGGCGGGGCGAATGCTGAGCCGCCACGACGACCACCCAAGGCCCCGCCCTGCGTGATGAGGCGGCGCGGATCGGCCGGCGGAGGACGGACAGAGAGCCGCCGTACGCCATTCATAGGCCGCAACCAAGCGTGAACACGGAATTCTCGAAAGGCGAAGCATGTCCTTGCAGAGAGTCGAAAATCGGAAGACGACGACACATCGGACTCGGCTGACCCTGCGCGCGCTGCTGGGCGTCGCCCTCGCGTTCGGCCTGGCGGCGCTGACGCCGCTCCAGGCCCAGGCGGCTTCCAAGGAGAGTGCGTCGTACGGGACATTGCCCAACGAGGGCCTGTACCCCGAGCAGACCTCCTGCTCGGGACGTTACTACCAGCCCAACGTGCCTGGCGGCGCGACGAAGACCGTGGTCTACGCCGGGCGGACCATCACCCTGAAGTACTTCTACAGCCCTGGCTGCGGCTCGTTCGCCCGTATAGAGAACGCGCCCGAGGGTTGTGCCGCGCACAGCAACCGCGACGGTTCCACGATCGTGTGGGTACTCGAGACGGTCGACCCGGGAATCGACTACGCCTATACCAAGGTGATCAACAACCTGGACGGCCGGCTGAGCAAGGCGGTGCTGTTCTGCAACGACCAGCGGCTGGCCGAGACCGCCTGGTATTAGATCGCCTGCTGCGCGCAGCCGCACCGCCGAACCGTTCAGTGCGCGCTGAATCATTGCCCGACGGCATGGACCACAACAGGTCCATGCCGTCGGCTCCGTTGTACGTCCTCGCCCTGGCCTTGGTGGCGTGATCCAGGTCTACGACAACCTCGTCGTCGGGATCGCAAGCGACGGGCCCGGTTCAGGCCCCTCGCCGCCATAGAGCCGGATCCCGCGGTCACATCCTCAAAGGCGCAACCCGCGAGGAAGCACTCCACCTCTACGGCGACGGGGTCAGCCGGCCGTGGCCCCGTTCTGGGAGGCGGTCCAGGAGGAGAGGAGGCGCAGGGCTTCTTCGGAGGGGGAGCCGGGTTCGGCGGTGTAGATGAGGAGGGTGAGGCCGGGTTCGTCGTCCGCGGCCGAGCCGTGCCAGGCCAGGGTGAGCTCGCCGACGACCGCGTGATGGAAGCGTTTGACACCGGTGCCGTGACGGCGCACGTTGTGGGAGCCCCAGCGGGTGCGGAAGGCGTCGCTGCGGGTGGACAGCTCGCCCACCAGGTCGTGAAGGTCCTTGTCGTGCGGGTTGCGGCCGGCTTCGGTGCGGAGCACGTCCACGGTCATGTCGGCGATGAGGTCCCAGTCCGGATAGAAGCGCCGGGCCGCCGGGTCGAGGAACTGGAAGCGGGCCATGTTCGGCGCCTGGCCGCCACTGTCGTAAAGGTCGGCGAAGAACGCGCGGGCCAGCGGGTTGGCGGCGAGCAGGTCCAGGCGACCGTTCGTCACGAACGCGGGCCCGGCGGTGACGGCGTCCAGGGTCCACTGCAGGCTCTTGGGCAGGGCCCGCTGTCGGCTGGAGCGTGACCGGGGGCGGGCAAGCGTGTCGGAGCCTTCCTGGGCCTGGGCCAGGTGAAGCAGGTGGGCCCGTTCGACCTCGTCCAACTGGAGTGCGCGGGCGATCGATTCGAGCACGGCGGGGGAGACACCGGTGAGGTTGCCGCGCTCCAGTTTGCCGTAGTAGTCGACGCTGACGTCGGCCAGCGTGGCGACCTCGCTGCGCCGCAGCCCGGGCACCCGGCGCCGACTGCCGGCCGGCAGCCCGGCCTGCTCCGGCGTGATCTTGGCTCTCCGCGAGGTGAGGAACTCGCGGACTTCGTCACGGTTGTCCACACCCCTGACCGTACGACGTCCGCGCGGCCGTAGGGATGTACTGCCAGTACATGGTTCAACAGCAACTGGTTGCCCGCGCGAAACGGGGGTTCCCTGAATGACGTGGGCTTTCAGCCCGCCCGGCCGTCCGACGCGGTCGGTCCCTCATACGCAAGGAGCAACACCTCATGCGCGGTGTCGTGATGCATGCCCCCGGAGACTTCCGGGTCGAGGAGCGCGAGGACCCGAAGATCCTGAAGCCCACGGACGCGGTCATCCGGGTGGCGGCGGCCTGTGTGTGCGGCTCGGATCTGTGGCCGTACCGCGGGGCCGAGCCCTTCGAGGAGCGCTCCCCGATCGGCCACGAGTACGTGGGCGTGGTGGAGGAGATCGGCAGTGAGGTGAGGACCGTCAGGCCCGGCCAGTTCGTGGTCGGCGGCTTCTCCACCTCCGACAACACCTGCGAGAACTGCCGGGCCGGCTACCAGACGTCCTGCGTCCAGCGCGAGTGGATGAACGAGATGGGCGCCCAGGCGGAGCGGCTGCGTGTCCCGCTCGCCGACGGCACCCTCGTCGCCACCCCGGGCACCCCGGACGAGGACCTGATCCCGAGCTTGCTGACCGCCTCCGACGTGCTCGGCACCGGCTGGTTCGCCGCCGTCGCCGCGCAGGCCGGACCCGGTAGGACGGTCGCTGTGGTCGGGGACGGCGCGGTCGGTCTGCTCGGCGTGCTGGCCGCCCGGCAGCTCGGCGCGGAGCGGGTCATCGCCATGAGCCGGCACGCCTCCCGGCAGCGGCTGGCCCTGGAGTTCGGCGCGACCGACATCGTCACCGAGCGCGGCGACGCAGGCGTGGCGAAGATCAAGGAACTGACCGGCGGCTACGGCGCACACTCCGTCATCGAGGCGGTCGGCACCCAGGAGTCGATGCTCCAGGCGATCCGCTCCACCCGCCCCGGCGGCCATGTGGGCTACGTCGGCGTCTCCCACGACGTCACCCTCGACGGCCAGGAGCTGTTCTTCTCCCACGCACATTTGCACGGCGGCCCGGCCCCGGTCCGTGAGTTCCTGCCGCAGCTGATCGAGCTGATCTGGACGAGGCAGATCGACCCGGGCAAGGTCTTCGACCTCACCCTGCCCCTCGACCAGGCCGCCGACGCCTACCGGGCGATGGATGAACGCCGCGCCATCAAGGTCCTGCTCAAGCCCTGATAGGCCACGCCTGACGAACGGACGGTGCGTGCATGAGTGACGAGATGAGATACGGGCACCTGGGCCGTTCCGGTCTGCTGGTCAGCCGGATCGGCCTCGGGACGATGGACTTCGGCTTCACCGTGGACGAACCGACCAGTTTCGCGGTCATGGACACGGCCGTCGAAGCGGGTGTCAACTTCTTCGACACCGCCGATGTCTACGGCGGCCCGCAGTCGCCGGACATGCGCAAGGGGTACGGCGTCTCGGAGCAGACCATCGGCCGGTGGCTCAGGCGCAGCGGGCGCCGCGACGAGATCGTCCTGGCCACGAAGGTGTACCAGCCGATGGGACTGGGGCCGAACGACCGCGGGCTGTCCGCCTATCACATCCGGCGGGCGTGTGAGGCGAGCCTGCGACGGCTCCAGACGGACCACATCGACCTCTATCAGATGCACCACATCGACCGGGCCACGCCCTGGGAGGAAATCTGGCAGGCGATGGAACAGCTCGTACGCGACGGCAAGATCAGTTACGTCGGCAGCAGCAACTTCGCCGGCTGGGACGTCGCCCTCGCCCAATCGGCCGCCACCGCACGGCACTTCATGGGCCTGACCTGCGAACAGAGCCTGTACAACCTCGCCGTGCGAGCCGTGGAACGCGAACTCGTCCCCGCGCTGCGCCACCTCGGAATCGGCCTGATCCCCTACAGTCCGTTGCACGCCGGCCTGCTCACCGGCGTCCTCGACTCCGCCGCAGAGGGACACCTCCAGGATGCTTCGATGCTGGAGCGCGTCGACGCGCATCGCCACCAACTCGAAGCGTACGAAGAGCTGTGCCGGGAGCTGGGCGCCAGGCCGGCACATGTGGCGCTGGCCTGGGTGCTGCACAACCCTGCCGTCTCCACCACGGTCACCGGAGCGGCGACGAGCGAGCAACTGCGGTCCAACCTCGGCGCGTTGTCCGTGTATTTGGACGACAACGCCCTTGAACGCCTCGACCGTATCTGGCCTGGGCCAGGGGAAGCCCCGCAGGCGTATGCCTGGTGAGACCGGCCCCGGGCCGACCGAGAATCCGGGCGGCATTGCTGCCGCATCGCCGAGCTCTTCCGGGTGGCGATCCGCCAAGGGCGCGCATCGCCGCGACCCGGGCCCCGACCACCATGCCGCCAACCGCGCCGACATCCGGGGCTTCCTCACCAGCCGACGGGCCAGGATCACCCCGGAGCAGGTTGGACTGCCCACCAGCGGACCACGCCGAGTGCCCGGCCTGCGGCGCGAGGAGGTCGCGCAGCTGGCTTCCATCAGCACGGACTACTACACCCGCGTCGAACAGGGGCGCATGCAGGCATCCGTCCCCGTCCTGGAAGCGATCGCCCGTGCCCTGCACCTGGACGAGGACGAGCGCAGGTACCTGTTCGACCTGGCCCGAGCAGTCGGCACCACCCGGCGTGCACCTCGCTGCCGCAGGGATGTCGAGGTGCCGCCCTCCGTCCAGTGGATGCTCGACTCCATGACGAGGTCGTCGGCCTTCGTACGCAACGGCCGCATGGAGGTCGTCGCTCACAACGCACTGTTCCGTGCTCTGCACGCGCCGATGTTCGACAGCGACACCATCGACCGGCGCGGACGGCCGAACATCGCCCGCTACCTCTTCCTGGATCCGGGCTCAGCCGGTCTCTTCGTCGACTGGCAGGCCGCCGCCGTGACCACCGTCGCGCTGATGCGCGCCGAAGCCGGGCGCGAACCCCGCGACCGGGCCCTGCGCGACCTCATCGGCGAACTGTCCACGCTCAGCCCCCAGTTCCGCACCCAGTGGGCCGCCCACCACGTCCGCATCCACCACCACGGCACCAAGCGGCTCCAACACCCCGACGTCGGCCGCTTGGAACTGGTGTACCGATCCATGGACCTGCCTGTGTCCGACCGTGCGGTCTACGACCTGACCGTCTACACCGCCGAGCCCGGCACCTGTTCCGAAGACCGGCTCAGGCTCCTTGCCAGTTGGGCAGCGACACGGCCGTCAGCCGTAGAGCCCACGAAGGGCACGCCATAGAGGCCCCGTGGAAGAAGGAGCGGCGCCTTCAAATTGGTTGACATGCACGGGTGGAATGTCGGACGTTTCGGCCGTGACCTATCGATGCGTCAGGGCCGGCCAGATGGCACGCAGATGACTTTCAAAGACAGGAATCCGAGGCCGGTGCGCGGGGGGAGCCCGGCGGCGCTTGCCGCGGTGGACGCGGGCTCGTGGTACGAGCTGATCAACCGGGGCAGCGGCAAGGCGCTGGACATATCTGGCGCGAGTACTGCTGAGGGAGCCGCCGTTCAGCAGTGGGCCCGCAATGGCGGTGCCCATCAGCGGTTCCAGTTCGTCGACTCGGGCGACGGCTACTACCGACTGAAGGCCCAGCACTCGGGCAAGGTCCTCGACGTCCACGGCTGGTCCGGCGCCGACCGCGCGGACATCGTGCAGTGGGGAGACACAGGCGGCTCGAACCAGCAGTTCCGGCTGCAGGACTCGGCGGACGGTTACGTCCGTCTGATCAACCGCTACAGCGGCAAGGCCGTCGAGGTCCGGAACGCTGTCACTACGGACGGCGCCAAGGTTGTGCAGTTCACCGACCGCGGCGGCGCCAATCAGCAGTGGCAGCTGGTACCCGTCAAGAGCGTGTTGGAGCAGGTGCACACCGCAGGTCGGGTCAAGGACCTGGGGAAGACGGTGCAGTTCAGCTGGCCCGGGGTGTACTTCGAGGGCCGCTTCCGCGGGGTCGGCCTCGGGGTGGTGCTCGACTGCGCGGCCGCCGACTACGACGTCCAGATCGACGGGGCCACCGTCGCCACCCTGGTCACACCCGGCGACACCACGCACTGGATCAACGGCTTGCGGGACGGCGAGCACACGGTCCGGGTCGTCAAACGCAACGACACCCCGGGGGACACCAGCACGTTCGGAGGCTTCGTCGCCGCGCCCGGGGGCGCCGTACTGAGCAAGCCGACGCCCCGGGACCGCCAGATCGAGTTCATCGGGGACTCCCTCACGGTGGGCTACGGCAATGTCTCGGGCACCCGCGATTGCGATCCGGAGCAGCTCAAGCGGAACACCAACACCGACGTGAGCCACGGCGCCCTCACTGCCCGGCAGTTGGACGCCGACTACCAGATCAACGGCTTGTCCGGCCTCGGCATGGTGCGCAACGTCGCCGGCATCTGCCCGGACCTCACGTACCGGACCTACTACGACCGTGCCCTGCTGAACGTGGACGGCGACGTCTGGCAGAACCCGGGGACGTGGCGCCCCCAGATCGTGGTGGTCAACCTCGGCTCCAACGACTTCTCCGACCTCACCCCCGGCGAACCGTGGACGCCCGACAGTCTCGCGGCCGCCTACCGCACCGCCTACGGTGAGTTCCTCCGGAAACTGCGGACGCGCTACGGCGTGGGTACCGCCCTCGTGGCCGTCGGCTTCGACAAGAACGCCGAGCATGTGCGGCAGGTGGTCGAGGCGTGCAACGACGCCGGCGACAGCGGGGTCCACTACTGGTTCCTCGATCAGTCGGGCCTGGACTTCCTCGGATGTGACGGTCACACCTCGGCCCACGACGACCGGGTGATCGCCGACCGGCTTGCCCCGTTCCTCAGCAGCCTGCCGTCGGGATGGTGAGGGACGTGACCTTCCAGTTGTGCCCGCCGCCCCTGGTATCGCATTGGTAGGAGCTAAGCGGTCGACCACAACAAGGCCACCTTCCTGCTGGGCGGCCTCACGAAGGAACCCATCTCTCAGCCTGAGCTCGGCCTGATCGTCAAGGTGATCGGCCCCGTCGTGGGCTGAGAACCCGGCCCTGGGCGTGCCCGCGCGAGCTGCTCAGGACCCCGCATCCATGAATACTTGGCTAGCCACACGATTGCTGCTACGTTATTCATGTGGCCAGCCACACGTTCTCTGGAACTGTCGTATTGCCTTGGAGGAGTGACCCCATGTCCCACAAGAACTCTCAAGTGAAGCCCCCGATCAACCAACGCGTGCTGGCCCTCGGCATCGCCCCTGCCGCGCTTTCGGCGGATGACTTTCCGCCGGGGGTGGCCACGCTCGAGGAGCTGGTCGCCATGAGGAAGCGCAACTGGGCTGCGATCCAGGCCGCCGGCGTCGACGGCGAGGAAGGCTATGTCAGCCTGGACCCCGACGAGGCTGAGGCCGAGCTGCGCCGGCTGTTCGACGGGGATGCGTTCGGCGTGGCGCTGATCGGTGGCGGCATCAAGAATGTCCCCGAGTACACCGTTCTGTTCGAGCGGATCGTCAACGTGCTCATCGACCTCCAACCCAACATCCGGTTGAGCTTCAGCTCGCATCCGACGAACGTGCCCGAGGCGCTGCAACGCTGGCTCAAGAGGTCCTGACAATCCGTGGTCGTCGGTAAGCCGCGCAGCCATCGATTGTGAGTTCCGTCGGTCCGCGGCGCCGCGAGCAGATGCCCGCCCTATTTCCACTGCCGTCCGTGGGAACGGGCGTGTAGGTAGTTGATGCATCAACGGATCTCGATGGTGCCCATCCCGCGTGCGCCACCGCATGCATGAGCTCCCACCGCAGAAATGATCAGTCCGAGCCCCGAGTAGGAGCCACACATGCTTGAAGGATTCGAAGACCGCTATGCCGACGTGAACGGCACCCGGCTCCACTACGTCATCGGCGGCGAAGGCGAGCCGCTGGTCCTCATGGACGGGTTTCCGCGCACCTGGCACGGCCTCCACAAGATCATGACCCCTTTGGCCGCACACTTCCGCGTCATCGCCGTGGACTACCGAGGTCAGGGAGACTCGGACAAGCCCGGGGGCGGCTACGACAAGAAGACCATGGCAAAGGACGTCTACGAACTGGTCCGCGTCCTGGGCTACGAGCGGGTGAACATCGCCGGTGCCGACATCGGTGCGATGGTCGCCTACAGCTTCGCCGCCAACTATCCGCAGGCCACCAAGAAGCTCGCACTCTGGGAAGGCGCACCCTTCTCGCCGATGTTCCAGAACTTCGCCAAGCCGTTCCCCGGGCCCGGTGATCTGAACCTGTGGATATACCCGTTGAGCCAGGTCGAGGGTCTGCCCGCCAAGCTCCTCGCAGGCCGGTTCCGGCACGTGATCGACTGGTCGGCCGAACACCTCGCGCTCCACCCGGAACGGATCAGCGAGGAGAGCCGGGCCATCTACGCCCAGGCGTACGACACACCCGAGGCGCTGACCGCGGGGTTCGGCGTATTCAAGACCTTCCACCAGGATGTGGCCGACAACGACTCGTATCGCCCCCTGGAGATGCCCGTGTTGGCCATTGCCAATCAGGGCGCCGACTTCATGCGGCCGATGATGGAAGACAAGGCCAACGACATCCGCTACAGCGGCATCGAGGACAGCGGCCACTTCATCGCGGAGGAACAGCCGGAAGCCCTGGTGGCCGAACTGGAAAAGTTCTTCGACTGACTCCCCGTAGAGCGAGCGCCTCGCGTTACGCAGGTCGGTACGGGCTCAAAAGGCGGAGTCCTTCGTCCGTACGGCCTACAGCGCTGCAGCGCACTCAGCTGCACGAAGGCCCGTCCCGGTCGTCGGCCAGGCTACACATCGAGGACGGCCGCAGCACCCGCGTCCGGTTCACCGTGGACTCCACAAGCCCCCACAGGCCGACAGCACTCATGTCGGCGGCCACCACTGGCCCACCCCCCATCCCCCCACCACTGACCTGATGGAAAGTGAGACCCCCATGACCACCACCCTCCCCGTCCTCGTCGTCGGCGCGACCGGCTCCCTCGGCGGCAAGGTCGTCGACGAACTGCTCAAGCGCGGCAAGAACGTCCGCGCCCTGGTCCGGCCGACCACCGACGCGAGCAGGCTCGAAAGCCGGGGTGTCGAGATCGCCCGCGGCGACATGCTGGACCTCGACTCGCTCGTCGCCGCCATGAACGGCGCCGACGCCGTGATCACCACCGCCGCCGGCTACACCCGCGGCGGCAAGAACGCGCACGACATCGACACCGTCGGCAACGCCAACCTCGCCGAGGCCGCCCACCGCGCCGGTATCCGGCGGTTCGTTCTGACCAGCATCCTCACCAGCGACCAGACGCCCCAGGTCCCGCACTTCTGGCACAAGAAGATCGCCGAGGACAAGCTCGAACAGCTCGGCGTCCCGTTCGTCGCGCTGCGTCCGGGGGCCTTCCTCGACCAGATCGGGACCATGGCGGGCAACCCCATCGACAAGGGCCGCCTGACGTGGATCGGCAAGAGCCGCGTCCCGCTGACCTTCGTCCACACCTCCGACCTCGCGGCCTATCTCGCGGCCGCCGTCGACGCCGAGGCGGACGACGGTGAGCGCATCGACATCGGCTGGGACCGTCCGATCAGCATGCGCGAGATGGCCGACCTCATGGGCGCCCGGGCCGGCAAGAAGATCAAGGTGTGGGCCGTCCCCTCCGTCGTGGCCCGGGCCGTAGGAGCCGTCGCCGGCCGCTTCATGCCTCTGGTCAAGGACATGACCGCGATGTTCGCCTGGTTCGACACGGGTCGCTACGTCGCCGACCCCCGCCGCCAGGAGAAGCTGTTCGGCCCCGTCCCCACGGCTGAGGACGCCCTCGCCCGGTACACCGACGAGCTGGGCACGACACGGCACCGATGAAGGGCCCGTGTCCCATCCCTCTCCCGCCGACGGCCTGACCGGGACGCCTTGAGCCTGTCCCTCCGGAACGAGGGGCCCTAAGCCCTGCGACGCCGACTTCACCGGGTGTCCTCCATTGACGATCAGATGTCCGCAACTGACGGAGCGATTCGCCGAATGCCGACAGAAGATCGAGAGGTGCCGCGGCGACCACCCCACCGAGGGCCGGGCCGCAACGTGGCGATGGCGACCCCGCGGGTCGTACTCGATAGGTAAGGAACTGGCATGGACAAGCGTGCAGCGTCTGCGGACGTCGGCTCCGCGACGATGCGAGCGGTCGTCGTCACTCGGCCCGGCGGCCTGGACGCCCTTCAGGTCACCACGGTGCCGATGCCCGAGCCGCAGCCCGGATGGGTGCGCATCAAGGTGAAGGCGTTCGGCGTCAACGAATCTGAGGTCACCACCCGAAAGGGTGAGTCCGACGCGGAGGTCACCTACCCGCGGATTCCCGGCATCGAGGGCGTCGGTGTGGTCGATCAGGCCGACGAGGGCAGCGGGCTGCGCCCGGGGCAGCAGGTGGCGACGATGATGGGCGGCATGGGCCGGTCCTTCGACGGCTCGTACGCGCAGTACATGACCGTCCCCGCGAGGCAGGTCATCCCGTTCGAGACGGGCCTCCCGTGGGAAGTGGTCGGCGCGCTGCCGGAGATGTTCCAGACCGCCTACGGCTCCCTCGCCGCGGGCCTCGGTCTGCAGGCGGGGCAGACGCTGCTGATCCGCGGCGGCACCTCCACGGTCGGACTGAGCGCGGCCACGATCGCGAAGGACCTCGGAGCCACCGTGCTGTCCACCACCCGCAGCCCGGATCGGGCCGGGGAACTTCGGGCCATCGGTGTCGACCACCCACTGGTCGACAACGGCACCATCGCCGACGAGGTGCGCGAGCTGATGCCGGACGGCGTCGACGCCGCACTGGAACTGGTGGGCTGCTCGGTTCTCGCCGACACCTTCCGTACCGTCCGCCGCCACGGCACCGTCTGCTTCACCGGAGCCCTGGCAGGCCAGTGGACGATCCCCGACTTCACCCCGTTCATGATCCCCAGCGGGGTGCGGCTGACCAGCTACGCGGGCGGGGCCACCGACCTGCCCCCGCAGGTGTTCCAGCAGCACCTGCAAGACATCGCCGCCGGACGGCTGGGGGCCCCGGTCGCGAAGGTCCACCACGGCCTGGAACAGGTTCGCGATGCCCAGGCCGACGTCGAGGCCGGCACGACGCCGGGCAAGCACGTGGTGCTCCTCGACGACTGAGAAACACACCCACCCGCTGAGAACCCCCCATCCGCGCCGGTCGGAGCCGGCCGACCGCGGCACGCACGAAAGGAACTGTCATGGGCGTCAACAAGGAAGAAATCAGCAAGACCATCCTGGAACTGGAGAAGGCCTTCAACGAGCGGTGGAGCGTCGGAGACAACCGCGGCTACCTCGACAACTACGCCGAGGACATCAGCTACTTCGACCCGATCGAAAAGGACCTGATCGTCGGCCGTGACGCGACCATCGCCCACATCGAGGCGATCTACTCCGACCCGCACATCGTGCGCAACGAGTACCTGAACCCCGTTGTGCACGTCAGCGACGGCGGTGACTTCGCGGTCCTGGCCTACAACCTGGACACCTACGTGCTCGACGACAACGGCAACGAGCGGCAGCTGCGCGCCTGGAACGCCACCGAGGCGTACCGGCTGACCGACGGCGAGTGGCGCATCGTGCACTCCAACTGGGCGTTCGCCCAGACCGCGACAGACGCGATCGCGTCCTGACCGGGGAAACCCCGGGCAAGCTCGTCGCGATCGCCGGCGTCTGCGGCTCGGGCAAGTCCTCGCTCGCCCTCGACGGCCCGAGGATCGCTCGGCCCGGGAAGCGCAAGCTTGTGCCGCGCCCGCCTCACATGCCGGGCCCGGCTTCGCGGGCCGCGAAGGCGGCCGGGGTGAGACCGGTGTGGCCACGGAAGAAGCGGCCGAAGTTCGCGGGATCGGTGAACCCGAGATTCTGGGCCACAGTCCGGGCGTCCCAACCGGCCCCTCCCAGCAGCCGCCGCGCTTCGAGCAGCCGCCGCTGGTCGATGACCTCACGCACCCCCTTGCCGACGGCATCCCGGGCCGCGCGGCTGAGGGTACGAACCGAACATCCGAGCAACTCGGCATAGTCCGCAGCCCGGTGAAGCTCCCGGAAGTGCAGCTCCAGGGCGTCCACGAACCGTGCGTAGGTGTCCCGGCGGCCCGTGCCGTCCTCAGTCGCGCCGGTCGTGGTGACATCCGGGGAGTTGGCAAGGCGCAGCAGCAGCGATTCGAGCAGGCTGCGCCGCAGGGCGTGGTGGACATCGAGCCGGCGCCGCCCCAACGCACGGTGTTCGTCCAGGAGTTGGAGCGCCGTCTGCCGCAGCCAGTCCGCGTCGTCGGGGTGCGGGCTCAGTACGGCAGGGGCCTCGTGCGCGGTGAGCGGGGCCAGCAGACGGGCGGCGTCGGACGTCAGCACGTCCGGCTCGAACAGGATGAACAAGCCGCGTACGGCACCTGGTGGATGCCAGCACTGCGCGTGCCCGGGACGGACCCACAGCCACTGGCCGCCGGCGACGGTCCGCGTGACGTGGTCGACGTCGTGGAGCAGCTCGCCCTCGGTGACGAGGATCAGGTAGTGGAAGGTGGCACGGCCCGGACGGGGCGGGTTCCACGGCCAGTCGTCGTGCTCGGCGAAGAAGTCCTCGACGGTGCTCACCTCAAGGCCGTACGGAGTGCCGACCGGGGGCTGGAAGCCGTACAGCGGAACCGATGCCTCACCGGCCTGCCCGCTGCGTCCGACGCGGGCAGGCTGCCTGGAGTGTCGCTTGCTGACCATCACGTGTCCGCAGTTTACCCGCCGTTTCGCCCGCGTCGCCGGAATGGTTGGAGGGTGCCGTCCGCGCCGATGGCGGACGCCTTTGCCCGCCACCACCCGAGAAGGGAAACGCTCATGAACGGAACGACCCTGCAGACGTTCGCCGCCGAGTGCGCGGAGGGACTTCCCCGGACCAAGCTGGAACATCCCTTCGGCCCGGACTGGGAGGTCTTCAAGGTAGGAGGCAAGGTGTTCATGCTGATGACCGAGGTGCCCGGGCGCCCCGTCGTGATCCTCAAGGCGGACCCCGGCGAAGCCCACGCCCTGCGGGAGCAGTACAGCCAGATCACCCCCGGCTACCACATGAACAAGAAGCACTGGATCACGCTGGAGGGCGGTGCAGGCGTCGACCAGAGGCTCGTCAGGGAGCTCGTCACCGACTCCTACCTGCTCGTCGTCGCCCACCTGCCCAAAGCCGAGCGGCCCGTCGACCCGCACACCTACGGCACCAGCACACGGGCGGCCCGGTGAGCGCGGCCGGTGACCGCCTCCAGGACACCGCCCGACAGGCGGCCCTCGCCCTGCGCGACGTCAGCCACGGCCGCCCCTTCACCCCGGGACTCGACGTCTACAAGGTCGCGGGCAAGGTGTTCCTGATCGTCACCGACGACCCGGACGAACAGATCATCACGGTCAAGTGCGAGCCCGAGCACGCGCGGGCACTGGAGCGCGGCTACGCCTCGATCACCCCGGGCCGCTATCTCGACAAGAGGCACTGGGTCACGCTGGGGCCCGGGCGGGGCGTCACGAAGCAGCTGATCAGTGACGCGGTCGAGCACGCCTACGACCTGGTCGTCGACGGTTTGCCACACAGCGAGCGCCCGCATGGGCCGGCTTCTGACAAGGCCGCGACTGACAGCGAGTGAGGTCGGCTGTGCGACCAGAGTCCTGACCGAGGTTCCGATTGCGGGGGAGGCGCCAGCGCCTTCAGAAGTGGTCGGGGTGTCGCGCGCGGCGCGCCCGAGATGCCCGCGGCTGAGCCGCGGAAGTTCCGCCGATGGCCTCAAGGCAGTCCACCGCGGGGGAACGCCATGAGAGGCCGCGCGCCATCGCCGTCCCGAGCTCCGGTCGCGTCAACACGTCAGGCCGCGTCGCCCCGCCATGTACGGACCGTGCCCGCCGACATGCGCAGACGCCTGTGGCCTTCGACGATGGACGGAACATCAAGGCGCAGGGACCCACACGTCGGCACGCCGTGCACCCACGCCGTTCACCGGCCGAGACCGGTGCTCCGCCAAAGTCGCCCCCTCTCCCTCAGATCCTTCTCTGATCGCCGGGCATGACCACTTGCCATCGGCCGACGACCACTCTATGGTCGTACGAACGTAAGACATACGATCGTAATGCAAAGCAGGGGAGACAGTGATGGCGACAACTCGGCCGGTGGCGCTCGTGACAGGTGCCTCATCGGGGATCGGCAAGGAAACGGCCCGCGCCTTCGCCGCGGCGGGCTTCGAGGTGATCGGAACAACTCGCAACGCCGCGCGAGTCACCGCGCCCGCCGGGGTGGCCTACCTCGACCTGAACGTGACCAGCGACGAATCGGTCGCCTCCGTGGTCAAGCAGGTGATCGACCGGTTCGGGCGCATCGACGTCCTGGTCAACAACGCCGGCGTCGGCGCCAACGGTGCCGCCGAGGAGTTCTCGGTCGCCCGGACGCAGGAGGTCTTCGACGTCAACGTCTACGGCATCATGCGGATGACCAAGGCGGTCCTGCCGCACATGCGCGCTCAACGCCGCGGACGCGTCATCAACGTCTCCTCGCTCAGCGGGTTCGTCCCCAGCCCGTTCATGGCCATCTACACCTCGACCAAGCACGCGGTCGAGGGCTACTCCGGTTCGCTGGACCACGAGGTCCGCGAGCACGGCGTGCGGATCCTGCTCGTCGAGCCCGGCCCGATCAACACCCCGTTCGGGGACCACAGCGTGCAGGGCGACACCCCGATGCCGCTCTACGCGTCGGGACGGCGCACCTTCGACGAGGTGCTGGCGAAGAACACCAGCGGCGGCGACGATCCCGCCACCGTGGCCAAGGTGATCGTCGCGGCGGCCACCGACCGGAGCCCGAAGCTGCGGCGCACCGCCGGCTCTACGGCCGCGAGCATCAGCGTGTTCCACCGCGTCCTTCCGGCCCGGGTCTTCGACCGCATCGTCCGCAGGTTCAACCGGATGCCGAACTGACCCTCGCCCTTCGCCTGCCCGAACCCGTCCGAAGGCGACGGCGCGTCTTCCACGAGGTGAGCGCGGAGGCGTTGAAGACCGACAAGGGACCCGCCCTCGTCGCCAAAGCGATTGCCACCGCGGCCACCGACAGGAAGCCCCAACGGCACCCGCAAGGCGGTCCTGACCAGCGCGGTGGGCCTCGCCCTCCACGTCCGCGATCCGCGGTGACCGGCTTACATCACCGACGGTGGGGAGGAATGTAAAAGTGCGGTACGCGAAACAACACAAGCAGGAGACGCGGCAGCGGATCATCGCGACGGCGGGCCGTCGGCTCAAACGGGACGGCATCGACGGCTCCGGGGTCGCCACCCTCATGAAGGACGCGGGCCTGACCGGCGGCACCTTCTACGCCTACTTCGATTCCAAGGACCACCTCGTCGCCACCGCGGTCGCCGACCAGATGCGCGCCCAGCACGCGAACATCGTCGCCCAGGCCGCCCCCGGCCGCGCCGGACTCGAACAGATCATCCGCTGGTACTTCTCACCCCAGCAGCGCGACACCATCGAGGACGGCTGCCCCAACGCCGCACTCCTCGACGAGATCGCCCGCTCCACCGACCCCACCCGACAGGCCTACACCCACGGCGCCCTCGTCCTCATCGACGGCTTCGCCGCCCGCCTGGCCCCCCACGACCCACCCTCGGCACGCCTGACGGCACTCAGCCTCCTCGGCATGATGGCCGGAACCCTCCAACTCTCCCGCGCCCTGACCGACCGCCAACTCGCCGACCAACTCCTCGAACAAGGCATCCGCAACGCCCTCGCACTGATAGACGCCGAACGGCACAACTGATCGCTTGAGTCGGTGACCTGTGTTTCATGCGGGGATGCTGAAGACGACGCTCCCAGCCCAGGGGGACTCCGGTGAAGACATCCCGATCCGGGCGCCATCATGCTCCGAGATGCAGCGAGGCCTCTGCGTGCCGCGCTGCGCATGAGCACCCGAGCCTGCGCCGGACACCTGGGCGTCGCCCTGCGCAAAGTTGCCAAGCGGGAGAGCCTGGGCGCCGAAACGCCACCCCGGACCGATACCCAGACGGTCCCCGTCACCGCGCGGCCGTGGTCCGCGTGAGCCGCCCGTTCAGGTCCCTCGGGGACAACAGGCGACCAGGCCGGTGGACGAGACGTTCGGGCGCGTGGCGCCTGAGCCCGTACGACGGCACCGGCCGGTCCCCTGTCCCGTAGCGCGCGCTGTCGTTGTGGTCAGCGCCAGCCCAGTGCGGGAGCGACGTGCGTGAGGATGCTCTCGATCACGTGGGCGTTGTAGGCGACTCCGAGCTGGTTGGGCACGGTGAGGAGCAGCGTGTCGGCGGCGGCGACCGCTTCGTCCTCGGCGAGCTGCTTGACCAGCGCGTCGGGCTCGGCGGCGTAGGAGCGGCCGAAGATGGCCCGGGTGTTGGCGTCGATGTAGCCGATCTGGTCCTTCGAGTTGGACTCGCGGCCGAAGTAGGCGCGGTCGCGGTCGTCGACGAGGGCGAAGATGCTGCGGCTGACCGAGACCCGCGGCCGGCGGCTGTGGCCCGCCTTTTGCCAGGCGTCGTGGTAGGCCTCGATCTGCTTGCGCTGCTGGACGTGCAGGGGTTCGCCGCTCTCGTCGTCCTTGAGGGTGGAGCTCTGCAGGTTCATCCCGAGTGTGGCCGCCCACGCCGCGGTGGCGTTCGAGCTCGATCCCCACCAGATACGGTCCCTGAGGCCCTCGGAGTGCGGCTCGACACGCAGCAGCCCCGGCGGGTTGGAGAACATCGGATTGGGGTTCGGCTCCGCGAACCCCTCGCCCTTGAGCACGTCGAGGAGGCGCTCGGTGTGGGCGCGTGCCATGTCGCCGTCGGTCATCCCCTCGGACGGCACATGCCCGAAGTGGCGCCAGCCGTCGATGACCTGCTCCGGGGATCCCCGGCTGAGGCCGAGCTGGAGTCGGCCACCGGAGATGAGATCCGCGGCGCCCGCGTCCTCGGCCATGTACAGCGGGTTCTCGTAGCGCATGTCGATCACGCCGGTGCCGATCTCGATCCGGCTGGTACGCGCGCCGATGGCAGCGAGCAGCGGGAAAGGCGAGGCGTACTGCCGCGCGAAGTGATGGACCCGGAAGTACGCGCCGTCGGCGCCCAGCTCCTCCGCGGCGACTGCGAGGTCGATCGCCTGGAGGAGCGCATCCGCCGCGGAGCGCGTCTGTGAGTGCGGCGATGGCGTCCAGTGGCCGAAGGACAGGAACCCGATCTTTTTCATACCGCTTTCAACAATCAAGGTCGGCGTTCATTCCCGGCATCCACCACGGTGGGGGGCGTTCCCACGGTTCGATGTCCGGTTCCCCTGGTGGCAGCTCGCCGGTGCAGTACCGGTGGAGCCAGGCTGCGGCCCGGCGCTCCGCGTACTTCTCGTTGACCGGTTCGCCCCGCTCATTCCGTTCGAGGACGTTGGCGAAGATGGCGACGCAGATCTCCATCTGGGAGGGCGACTCGCGCAGCTCCTCCCGGTAGTCGATCCCTTCCAGCATCGGCTGGCCCACCGACCCGGCATTTCGACTCATCGATAGCCTGCGTCACCATGATGCGCGTTTGGATCCTGCCGATGCTGCTTGTGCTCTGCGGCTCAGCCGTCGCGATTGACCTGATCTCCGAGGGGAGCCCTGGCACAGCCTCAGCCCTCCTCTTGGCGTTCCTCGCGCTCGCCGGTGTCAGCTCGCCCCTGATCTTCCCGAGGTCGATCAGTGCGCGGGAGGCACAACGTCGCAGCGAGGTCGACGGCCGGCCGGTCGTCTTCTGGCGGCCGGGCTGCACGTACTGCATGCGACTGCGTATCCGGCTGGGCCGCAGCGCCCGCCAGTTGCACTGGGTCAACATCTGGCGCGACGCGGCGGGAGCCGCGGCGGTGAGGGCAGCCAACAACGGCAACGAGACAGTACCGACCGTCGTCGTCGCGGGCCGGCCACACACCAACCCCGATCCCGCATGGGTACGCGAACAGCTCGCCTCGTCCGCGTGATCAGAAAGGCACTTCTCATGAGCGGCTGCCGACCGGTGCCCACAGCCCCGCGCGGCGTATTCTGCGCTCGTGGAGCTGCGCTTCGAGATACGTCGGTCCAACTCGCCGTGGGTCGACAGCGTATGGACGTGCACCAGCGAGCAGGTCACGGCGATGACATCCGTTGCGGGGGTGCGCTGGGGACTGGTGTTCTGGGAGCAGGACGGCCGGCCCTACGCGGCCGTCACCGGCCCCGAGACCCGGACCAGCACGGCACCCGTCCCGGAAGGCGCTGCCTTCACCGGCATCGACTTCGCCGTGGGCACCTCGCTGCGGGTCCTGCCCACGCCGGAGCTGGTGGACGGCGGCGTCGAACTCCCCGACACCACACACCGGACGTTCCGGCTGGACGGCGCGCGCTGGGAGACCCCGGGCGCCGATGACGCCGAGGCCTTGGTGGAGCGACTGGTCAAGTCCGGGATCGTAGTGCGTGATCCGCTCGTCGCCGATGTCCTGCGGGGCCACGAGCCGGCCGTGTCGGGACGGACCGTCGAACGCCGGTTCCGAGCAGCCACCGGCCTGACGCGGGGCGCCGTCCGGCAGATCGAGCGGGCCCGTACGGCGGCGGAGCTGCTGGCGTCCGGCGATACGGCCGCCGACGTCGTCGCCAAGCTCGAATACTTCGACGAACCGCACCTCGCCCGGGCGCTGCGCACCTACGTGGGACGCACCGTGGGACAACTGCGGGACGGCATCGGCGGGGCGATCGCGCTCGACCTGGATCAGCGCTTGACGTCGTAGATCAGCTTCATGATCCCGTTGGAGTAGCTCGCCGACTCCCGCAGCGACAGCATCTGCTTGTCACGGTCGGCCCGGTGGAACAGGCTCTTGCCGGCACCGAGCAGGACAGGGAAGACGAGCAGGTTGTACTGGTCGATCAGGCCCGCCTCCGACAGTCGGCGCGCCAGTTCCGCGCTTCCGTGGATGTAGATGGAGCCGCCCTCGCTCTCCTTGAGCTTCGCGATGTCCTCCGTCGTGCGCAGGATCGTCGTCGGCCCCCACCCATCGACGAGGGCGTCGTCCGACAGCGTGCTCGACACCACGTACTTGGGCAGCTCCTTGTAGGAGGCGTGGTCCTCCGAGGCGGGCCAGACCGACGCGAAGGCCTCATAGCTGCGGCGGCCGAACATCAGCGCCGTCGTGTCGGAAAGCTCCTCGCCCTTCAGCGACCAGGCCTCCGGGACGAACTCCAGGTCCTGCACCACCCAGCCACCACTGCGGTGCCCTTCCTGGGGCCCGCCGGGCGAGTCCAGAACGCCGTCGAGCGACATGAATCCGGTGTAGACCAAGGTACGCATCTGCTGTCTCCTCATCACGGGCCGAGCTTCTGGGATGAGGTTAGATCGCGGCCGGGACAGGAGTCTTGGACGGAAACGACATCGCGTGGGTGACGGCTCCGGGACGTCATGTGTGACCTGTGGTGGTGCAGCCGCTTCGGCGCTACGCGATGACCGTCGGGGCGGCAGCAGGGGCGCGGCCGACTTGGCGCACCGTCCGTCCTCCGGCCGCTGGTACCTTGCCCAGCAGGCGGCATGCCCTGGGTTGGACGCGCCTCTGACGCTGTGGCAGAGGGGCGTTGTTGCTGGGCGTGTGGTCAGTCGGTGGGCTGTGGTGACGGGGTGCGCGGGCGGTGGACCCGGATGTCCACGGGACGTCCGTCGGGGTCCCGGGCCGTCATCGTCCACTGGGTGGGCAGTGTCTCGATCGGACCGACCGGCCACCCGGCAGCCAGGATGTGCGCGTGGACCTCACACAGGCGCGCGTGGGATCCCACGCGCAGCCCCCATCCTGCCTTCTGGAGGGGGTCGAGGCCGGTCGCGGGGGCGGTGGCGGTCTCGACGATCATGAGATGGTCGTCTCCGCCCACATCGAGAACCGCGATACGTGGATCAGAAGACGTTGCGGCGCGTTCGAAGGCGAGCGCTGCGCCGAGCAGCTGCGTGTAGTACGCCACGAGCCGGTCGAGGTCGGTGGTGGACAGTGTCAGGTGGTTGATTCCGAAGAGTCCGGGCATGGTTGGCCCACTGTACGGGGGCTGTGAGGGGGAGTGGACTGGCGAAAGGGCTGCCGTGCACACATCCTGACGCAGCATCAGGTCACCAGAGAGGCTGGTTCGTTCCGAACCGGCGAGTTCTTCGCTCTGCCCCAGCTCATGAACATCCTCGCGGCGAAGACGTCGGGGCAGCGCGACATGCAAGGTACCGACCGAAAATCTCCTGGCTATCGGGAGTGAAGGTCCACTGCTGCAGAGCCCGCCGCAGCTCGGACTCGGTCAGCCACCCATGCCAGGCCACTTCTGCCGGATCGGGGGCGCCGACCTCCGGAAGCGTGGCATCGCACACCCCGAGCCAGTGAGGACTGAGTCCACCCCGGTTGAGGAACTTGAACCGAAGGCACACTGTCGCCCGCACCCCAGCTCCTCACCGACCTCGCGGGCAGCGGCCTGCTCATAGGACTCGCCGACTCCCGCAGCGCCCCCGACACCGAGCTCGTAGTGCCCTGGGAAACGGGACAGCTGCTCGGCGCGCCGATGGACGAGAAAGCGACCTCGCCCATCGCGGCACACCACGACGCCGACCCGATGCAGCCAGCCCTCCCGGACGGCCTCCGTCCGGCTGATCACTCCCAGCACTCGGTCCTGAGCATCGACACGTTCCACGAGTTCATCCACGACGCACACAGTCCCAGACGCCACTGACACCCGACCGAAATGCCCAGAGGGGCAGGCCATCGGTCCCGGCGGGGGCACTCCACTACTCCGGCAGAAAGCTCACGTTGTGCTGGTCCTGGGCAGGGCCGGCAGCTGGGCGTGCCCCCGCCGGCAAGCCCCGCGGTCGAGGGGCTGCCTCCCGCAACGAAGGCGACTACCTGCCCGACCGCACCTCGCAGTGGGTCGAGGAACGGCGCCGGGCACTGTCGCGCCAAGCCGCCGACGCCCTCTCGTCGGCGGCCGACCTCGCTCTGCAACTGCACCAGTACGGCGACGCCGTCCGCCTGTGCGAAGAGGCAACCGCAATGGACCCGTTCCGCGAGGTGGCCTGGCGCGTATGGATGCGTGCGGCGAACGCGCTGGGCGACGACGACGGAGTCCTCACCGCGTTCCAGGGCTGCGAGACAGCACTGGCCCAGATCGACGCGACCCCCTCTCCCAGCACCCGCAAGCTGCTCAAGCGGCTGCAACGGTAGAGAGCGAGGGCGTTGCGTCCTGTCTGTCGGAGTCAGGCCGGATACGGCAGCTCAGCCTCCGGTGTTCCGGCGGGCCAGGTGTGCACGGTGGCGTTCGGGCCACCGATCCGCAGCTGCCACGCGTGCGGGCTGTCGGTGCTCACGTGCAGGCGGTCGCCCAGGCGGCGCAGGTGGAAGCGCGCCGTCTCACCGGGGCCGTCGGGGCTGGGGATCACCACGGTCTGCTCGGCGCCGTCGGCGAAGGCATGCACCCGCAGCTCGACGCCGTCCGCCCAGGCGGAGACCGGGTGCTGGTCGTCGGCGCCCAGCGCGATGACCGAGTCCGGGCGGGCCAGCAGCGGCAGGGTGTGGAAGTCGTGCTGCTCACGGGCCCAGCGGGGGCCGGTGACCTGAGCGCCCGTCAGCACATTGGTCCAGGTGCCTTCCGGCACGTAGTACTCGACGGTGCCGTCGTCGGTGAAGACCGGGGCGACGAGCAGATCGTCGCCGAGCATGTACTGCCGGTCGACGGAGGCGGCGGCCGGGTCGTCGGGGAACTCCAGCACCATGGCGCGCATGACCGGGACACCGGTGGTGTGCGCCTGCTGCGCGGCGCGCTGGAGGTACGGGGCCAGGCGGTGCTTGAGCAGGGTGAACTCGCGGGTGACGTCGACGGCCTCCTCGCCGTAGTCCCACGGCACGCGGTACGACTTGCTGCCGTGCAGGCGGCTGTGCGAGGAGAGCAGCCCGAACTGCACCCAGCGCTTGAACACGGCCGGAGTCGGGGTGCCCTCGAAGCCGCCGATGTCATGGCTCCAGAAACCGAAGCCGGACAGACCGAGAGAAAGTCCGCCGCGCAGCGACTCGGCCATGGCTCTGAAGTGGGACTCGCAGTCGCCGCCCCAGTGGACCGGGTACTGCTGGCCGCCCGCCGTGGCGGAGCGGGCGAACAGCAGCGCCTCGCCCTCGCCCCGCTCGGCGCGCAGCAGTTCGAAGACGGCCGCGTTGAAGAGGTGGGTGTAGTAGTTGTGCATCCGCTCGGGGTCGGAGCCGTCGTGCCAGACGACGTCGGTGGGGATGCGCTCGCCGAAGTCGGTCTTGAAGCAGTCCACGCCCTGGTCGAGCAGCGTCTTCAGTTTGCCGGTGTACCAGTCGCGCGCGGCCGGGTTGGTGAAGTCCACCAGCGCCATGCCGGGCTGCCACAGATCCCACTGCCACACGCTGCCGTCCGGGCGCCGCACGAGGTAGCCCTCGCGCATGCCCTCCTCGAACAGTGCCGACTTCTGCGCGATGTACGGATTGATCCAGACGGAGACCCGCAGCCCCTGCTGCCGGAGCCTGCTCAGCATGCCGGCCGGGTCGGGGAAGGTGTCGGAGTCCCAGGCGAAGTCGCACCACTGGTAGCCGCGCATCCAGAAGCAGTCGAAGTGGAAGACGCTCAGCGGGATGCCGCGCTCGGCCATGCCGTCGATGAAACGGCCCACCGTGGCCTCGTCGTAGTCGGTCGTGAACGACGTGGTCAGCCACAGGCCCAGGGCCCAGGCGGGGGGCAGCGCCGGGCGGCCGGTGAGCGCGGTGTAGCGCTCCAGGATCTGCTTCGGCGTCGGGCCGTAGACGATGAAGTACTCCAGCGACTGGTCCTCGACGCTGAACTGGACCTGTCCGACGCTCTCCGAGCCGACCTCGTAACTGACCTTGCCGGGGTGGTTCACGAAGACGCCGTACCCACGGTTGGTCAGGTGGAAGGGGATGTTCTTGTACGCCTGTTCGCTGCTGGTGCCGCCGTCGGCCTGCCAGATGTCCACCGTCTGCCCGTTCTTGACGAACGGGGTGAATCGCTCACCCAGCCCGTAGACCAGTTCCCCCACGTCCAGGGCGAGTTGGCCGACCATGTGGTGATGGCCCTCGGCGTCGGTGACGAAACCGGTGCCGCGCTCACCGGCGGACGTCAGGACGCGTCCGTCGGCGGTGAACTCCAGCTGCCACGGCTGCTCCGTGTCCACCCGCAGCGTCAGTTCACCGGATGTCAGCTCCAGTACCGCGCCGTCCTGGTGCACCTTGCCGGCCTCCGCATCGGCACCGGACAGTGTGAACTCCGGTCCCCGGCGCACCGATCCGGCGTGGTGGGTGGTCCGTACGCCGATGATTCCCTCGGCTGGGGACCAGCACTCCACGGTCAGCAGCGGGCTGTTGAGGGTCTGCCCGCGCCGGCTCACGTGCTTGACGGGTGCGTACAGGGTCAGTCGGTGGTCGTCGGCGCGGACGTCGGCGACCTCGGCCGCATAGCGGGCGGTGCAGCCCGGACGCATCAGCCAGTAACCGTCCGTGAACTTCATCGGGCAGCTTCCTCCGTCCGCGCGCGGTGCGCGCTGATCAGGCCCCGGTACCAGTGGTAGCTGTCCTTCGGGGTGCGGTCCTGGGTGTCGTAGTCGATGTGGACCAGTCCGAAGCGCTGGTCGTAGCCGCGCGCCCACTCGAAGTTGTCGAGCAGCGACCAGGCGTAGTACCCGCGTACGTCGACGCCGGCGGCGATGGCGTCGGCCACGGCGGCGAGGTGGTCGGTCAGGTAGCGGATGCGGTCGGGGTCGTGGACATGGCCGTCGGGGGAGACCGTGTCGGCCTCCGCGGAGCCGTTCTCGGTGATCCAGATCGGCGGCAGGTGTGGGTAGCGGGCGTCGAGGTCGCGGAGCAGTTCCGTGAACGCGGACGGCACGACCGGCCAGCCCATGGTGGTGTGCCGGGTGCCGTACGGATCCAGTTCGGCCACGCCCACGTCCACGGCGGTGCGCTGCTGGGGGTCGGCCACCTGATGGGGCGCGTCCGTCACGGTGAGGGGCCGGTAGAAGTTGATGCCCAGGAAGTCCAGCGGGGCGCCGATCAGGTCCAGGTCGCCGGGCAGCCGCCAGGGGCCGTCGGCGAGCCCGGCCCAGGTCTCGTCCTCATGGAGGGGGTAGCGGCCGGCGAGGAGCGGTTCCGTCCAGATGTCGTTGTGCAGGGTTTCGGCGCGGCGCAGGGCGGCGCGGTCCTCGGGCCGGTCGGAGGCGGCATGGATACGGTCGAGGTTGAGGGTGATGCCGATCTCCCGGGCGCCCGCGGCGCGCAGCGCGGGTACGGCGAGGCCGTGGGCGACCAGCAGGTGGTGAGCGGCGGCCAGCGCGCCGCGGCCCTCTCGGGCGCCGGGTGCGTGCCGTCCCTCGGCGTAGCCGACGAAGGCGGAGCAGTAGGGCTCGTTGAGGGTGATCCAGCGCTCCACCCGGTCCCCGTAGCGCTCGGCGGCGAGGGCCGCGTACTGCGCGAAGGCCTCGGCGGTCTCCCTGATGCGCCAGCCACCGCGGTCTTCCAGTGCCTGGGGCAGGTCCCAGTGATAGAGCGTGACGGCGGGTGCGACACCGGCGGCCAAGAGCTCGTCGATCAACCGGTCGTAGAAATCCAGGCCCTTGGCGTTGACGGGCCCGGTGCCCTCGGGCACCAGGCGGGGCCAGGCGATCGAGAACCGGTAGCCGTCGACGCCCAGCTCGCGCAGCAGGCCGATGTCCTCGCGGTAGCGGTGGTAGTGGTCGCAGGCGGTGTCGCCGGTGGCGCCGCGCAGGGTGCGGTCGGGGGTGTGGCTGAAGGTGTCCCAGATGGAAGGGCCGCGGCCGTCCTGGTCGTGGGCCCCCTCGATCTGGTAGGCGGCGGTCGCGGCTCCGAAACGGAAGCCCGCGGGGAGGAAAGCACCCACGAAGGGACACCCCACAAGAAGGAGAAGGATCAGTTGGTGAAGCGCTTCGACGCTGTCACCCTCAACGATGACATGCCAATGCCCTGCCAAGGAAGAGGGATTCCTCGACGACGTCCTCTTGTTTCGTCAGAAATTCCTCACTAGCTTTCATCATCAATTGAAGCGCTTCGACTGCACTGCGTCCTCGTCCCGGCCGCCGGGATCCCCACGTCCCCCAGGGGCTTCGCATGACTGCTGACCTGCCCGCGCGCGTCCTCTTCGGCGCCGCCTACTACCACGAGTACCAGCCCTACGAGCGGCTCAAGGCCGACCTCGATCTCATGGCGGAGGCGAAGTTCACCGTCATCCGCGTCGGTGAGTCGGTGTGGTCCACCTGGGAACCGGAGAACGGCCGGTTCGAACTGGACTGGCTGCGGCCCGTCCTCGACGGCGCCCACGAGCGCGGCATCTCCGTCGTCCTCGGCACTCCGACGTACGCGGTGCCGCCCTGGCTCGCCCGCCAGTACCCGGAGATCGCCGCTGAGGACGCCGCCGGGCGCCGCGCCGCGTGGGGCGGCCGCCAGGAGGTGGACTACACCCACCCCGCGTTCCGCTTCCACGCGGAGCGGGTGATCCGCCGGATCGTCGCCCGGTACGCCTCGCACCCCGCCGTCATCGGCTTCCAGGTGGACAACGAGCCCGGCACGCGGATCGCGCACAACCACGGCGTCTTCCAGCGGTTCGTGGACGATCTGCGGCAGCGCTACGGCGATGTGGAGAACCTCAACCGCGAGTGGGGGCTGACCTACTGGTCGCACCGGCTGAGCACCTGGGCGGACCTGTGGAAGCCTGAGGGCAATGCCCAGCCCCAGTACGACCTGGCCTGGCAGGCGTTCGAGGCACGGCAGACCACCGAGTTCATCACGTGGCAGGCCGACATCGTGCGCGAGTACGCGCGGCCCGGCCAGTTCGTCACCACGTGCCTCGCCTACGGCTCTCCCGGCCTGGAGGACGACGAGCTCACCGACAGCCTGGACGTCACCGCGGGCAATCCGTACTACGACATGCAGGACAGCCTCACCATGCCGGAGCCGCCGCGCGAGAAGCTGCCGGGGCAGTGGATGGCGTACGGGGCGTGGGCGCTGCACCACAGCGCCGACCGGATCTACTCCTCGCGCCAGGAGCCGTTCCTGATCACGGAGACCAACGCCCAGGCCATCGGCGGCACTTCGGACAACCGTCCCGCCTTCGACGGGCAGTGGCGGCAGGCCGCGTGGGCGCTGGTCGCGCGCGGAGCCCGCATGATCGAGTACTGGCACTGGCACACGCTGCACTTCGGCACGGAGACGTACTGGGGCGGAATCCTTCCGCACAGCGGACGGCCGGGGCGCGTCTACCGGGAACTCGCCCGGCTGGGCGCCGAGTTCGAGCGTGCCGGAGACCTGGTCGCCGGGCTCACACCGGACGCGGACATCGCGATGGTGTACTCGGCGCCGAGCAAGTGGCTGATGCGCACGTATCCGCCGCTGGCGGACCCGGACGGCGGTCCGGACGCGCACGCGTACGAGGGGATCTTCGAACCGTTCTACCGGGGTGCGTTCGAGGCGGGACGGCAGGTACGCATCCTGCACACCCGCCAGTTGCACGACCCGAGCGGCGAACGCCCCGGCGTCACACCGGAGTTGGCGGCCCACCGGCACCCCGTGCTCATCGCACCGGGGCTGTACGTGGCCGACGACGGGACGCTCGACTGGCTCGGCGCCTACGCGGAGGCGGGCGGCCACCTCGTCCTCGGTCCCCGCACCGGCTACGGCGACCATGAGGCACGGGCCCGCCACGAGGTGACACCGGCGCGACTGGTGCGGGCCGCGGGCGTCCGGTACGACGAGTTCAGCAACCTGCACGCCGACCTGGCGCTGCGCACCGCACCGGACAGCCCGCTCCAGCTGCCGGACGACGCGGTGGCCACCCGTTGGGTGGAGGGCCTGGCCGTCGAGGACGCCGACGTGCTGGCCGAGTACGACCACCCGCACTTCGGGCGCTGGCCCGCCGTCACCACCCGCCGCCACGGCGCGGGCCGCGTCACGTGCGTGGGCACCGTGCCCGGCCGCAGTCTGGCCCGCGCACTCGCCGTGTGGCTCGCGCCCTCCTCGCGCAGCGGCTGGCAGGACCTGCCGGACTCGGTCACCGTCGCCACCGGCACCCCGCCCGATGGCTGGCGCGTCCATGTCGTCCACAACTGGAACTGGCAGCCGGCCACCGCCCAGGCCCCGGTGGACCTGACCGACGCCCTGGACGGCAGCGTGCTCCCGGCCGGTACACCCGTGCGGCTCGGTGCCTGGGATGTCCGCGTCCTCGCCGCCGCACCGGGGTCTGCCGCGCAGGACCGGTGACACCGGCCCAGCGAGCGAATGAACCGAACTACGGGAGGCCGGCCAGCACGCGGTCCGGCGTCAGGGGCAGTTCGCGGTACCGGACACCGGTGGCGTGGTGGACCGCGTTGCCGATGGCCGCGGCCGTGCCCACGATCCCGATCTCGCCGATGCCCTTGCTGCCCATCGGGTTGAGATGGGGGTCGTCCTCGTCGATCCAGTGGGCCTCGACGGCGGGCACGTCGGCGTGGGCGGGTACGTGGTAGGCGGCCAGGTCCGCCTCGGTGAAATCACCGAACGCGGCGTCCATGGTGCTGCCCTCGGTCAGGGCCATGCCCAGGCCCATCGTCATTCCCCCGATGAACTGAGAGCGGGCGGTACGGGCGTTGAGTATCCGCCCCGCCGCGTACACGCCCAACAGGCGGCGGACCCGGACCTCTCCGGTGACCGTGTCGACGCCGACCTCGGCGAAGTGGGCGCCGAAGGCGTGCCGGGAGTAGTCGCTGTCGGCGTCCGCGCTGCCTTGCGTGTCGGCGCTCGCGGTGAGACCCGGCTCGGGCAGGGGCCCCGTGTGTTCCGCGAGAGTCGCGCGCAGCCGTGTGCACGCCTGGTGGACCGCCCATCCCCAGGAGGCGGTGCCCGAGGAACCGCCGGCCAGTGAAGCTGACGGCAGGTCACTGTTCCCGATCTCGGTACGGACCGCCTCCAGTGGAACGCCGAGGGCGTCGGCGGCGACCTGCGCGAGGACCGTGCGGGCACCGGTGCCGATGTCGGTCGCGTTGACCCGTACGACGAAGCTGCCGTCCGGCCGCGCCTGAGCGGTCGCGGTGGAGGGCTGGATCAGCACGGGATACATCGCGGCCGCCACCCCCGATCCCAGCAGCAGGGGGCCCGCGGAACGGGTGCCCGGCCGCGGATCCCGGTGCGACCAGTCGAAGCGCCGGGCGCCCTCACGCAGACACTCGACGAGATGCCGGCTGCTGAACGGTTTGTCGCTGTCCGGTTCGGTGTCCGGCTCGTTCGCGATGCGCAGTTCGACGGGGTCCATCCCGAGTTCCACGGCGAGTTCGTCCATGGCCGACTCCAGGGCGTACATGCCCGGTGCCTCGCCGGGCGCGCGCATCCAGGACGGGCTGGGAACGTCCAGCGGTACGACACGGTGGCCGGTCCGGCTGTTCGGCGCGGCGTACATGATGCGGGCGGGCACGGCTGCCTGTTCGACGAACTCCTTGATGCGGGATGTGTGGGTGGTGACCTCGTGCCGGAGCGAGGTGAGGGAGCCCTGTTCGGTGGCGCCGAGGCGGAGGCGGTGCAGGGTGGGCGCGCGATGGCCGACGAGGGCGGGCAGGAGGCGGCGGGGCAGGGCGACGGTGACAGGGCGACCGGTCTGCCGCGCCGCCATCGCGGCGAGCACCACGTGGGGGCGCGGGGTCCCCTTGGACCCGAAGCCGCCGCCGACGTGCTCGGACATGACGGTGACCCGGTCCTCGGGAAGCCGGAACAGCGCGGCGAGTGTGGCTCGTACGACCGTGGCGCCTTGGCTCGAGTCGTGTACGACGAGCCGGCCGTCGTCCCAGCGGGCGGTGGCCGCGTGCGGTTCCATGGGATGGTTGTGCAGGGGCGGCACCCGGTAGCCGGCGTCGACGCGGACCGCGGCGGACGCGAACGCGCCCTCGGGATCGCCCTGTTCCCGCTGGGCCGGGTAGCCGCCGTTGGCCTCGTCGGGGACGTACGCCCCCGGATGGTCCTCGGTGAGCGTTACGTCATGATCCCCCGCGGCGTACTCGACACGCACCGCCGCGGCACCCGACCGGGCCGCTTCCAGCGTCTCGGCGACGACCAGGGCGACCGGCCAACCGCGGTGCGGTACCCGGGAGTTCTGCAGTACGGCGAGGGTGGGGTCGTCGGGGTCGGTGAGCCGGGGAGCGTTCTCGTGGGTGAGCACGGTCAGGACCCCGGGGAGCCGCAGGGCCGCGCCGGCGTCGATCGCGCGGACCGAACCACTCGCGACGGCGGCGGCCACGGGCCACGCGTGGACCCGGCCGGAGACGGTGTGTTCGGCGGCGTATCGGGCCACGCCGGTGACCTTGTCACGGCCCTCCCGCCGCTCGGCGGGCGCGCCCAGCGCGGTGTCGGTGTCGGCCATGGAGTCCTCCTGGGGCTGCCAGTGGCGAGTCGGCTGTCAGGTGTCGGTCGGCGGCGCCAGCCTGGTCAGGACGTCGAGGGCGAGATTGCGGGCCAGACGCACTTTGTAGGCGTTGTCGCGCAGGGGCTGGGCGGCGGAGAGTTCGAGGTCCACGGCACGCTCGAAGGCGGCCGTCGTGGGCGCGGCGCCCAGCAGGGCCTCCTCCGCGCGCCGGGCGCGCCAGGGCCGGTGGGCCAGCGCGCCGAAAGCGATCCCGGCGTGCTGGACGACGCCGTCGCCGGTGTGCAGGACCACGGCGACGGAGGCGAGGGCGAAGGCGTACGAGGCACGGTCGCGGGCCTTGCGGTACAGGGACGGCAGCCCGGCCGCGGCGGCCGGCAGGACGACCGCGGTGATGAGTTCGCCGGGGCGGATCTCGGTGTCACGCTCGGGGTGGTCGCCGGGCAGCCGATGGAACTCGGCGGCGGGGACGGAGCGTTCGCCGTCGGTCCCGTACAACTCGACGCGGGCGTCGAGGGCGGACAGGGCTACGGCCATGTCGGAGGGATGCGTGGCGACGCACTGCGGGGAATGGCCGAGCACCGCGTGGTCGCGATGGACGCCGTCCCGGGCGCCGCAGCCGCTGCCGGGCTCGCGCTTGTTGCAGGGTTTGGCGGTGTCCTGGAAATAGGGGCAGCGGGTGCGCTGGAGAAGGTTGCCGCCCGTGGTGGCGATGTTGCGCAGCTGCCCGGAGGCGCCTGCGAGCAGCGCCTGTGAGAGCACCGGGTAGCGGTCACGGACCAGAGGGTGGGCCGCGAGGTCGCTGTTGCGGACGGTGGCCCCGATCCGCAGCTCGCCGTCGGGCAGCGCCTCCACCGAGTCCAGGGGCAGCCGGCTGACGTCGACGAGTGTGGTCGGCTCTTCCACGCCGAGCTTCATCAGATCGACGAGATTGGTGCCGCCGCCGAGATACCGCGCGCCGGGATGCGAGGCGTACGCGTCGGCCGCCTCCTCGGCGCTGCCCGCGCGGATGTATCCGAAGGGCTTCACGAGATCACGTCCTGGACGGCTTCGACGATGTGCGGGTAGGCGCCACAACGGCAGAGGTTGCCGCTGAGCCGCTCACGGATCTCGTCCGCGCCCAGCGGCACGGGCTGCCCGGAGGGGACGGCGGGGTCGGTGACGTGGGAGGGATGGCCGGCCGCCGCCTCGGCGACCGCGCCCAGGGCGCTGCAGATCTGTCCCGGGGTGCAGTAGCCGCACTGAAAGGCGTCGCGGTCCAGGAAGGCGCGCTGGAGCGGATGGAGGTCCTCGCCGTCGCCCGAGAGTCCTTCGACGGTCGTGATGTCGCCGCCGTCCAGGGCGACGGCGGGCAGCAGGCAGCTGTTGGCCCGGCGGCCGTCGACCAGGACCGTGCAGGCGCCGCACTGGCCGTGGTCACAGCCCTTTTTGGCGCCGATGAGGTCGAGGTCCTCACGCAGCACGTCCAGCAGGACGGAACGGTGATCGACGGTGAGCGTGTGCGGCTTGCCATTCACCCGCAGCGTGACGTCCGAGTGGTGGCTGCCGGATGAGGCGGAGGTAGCGCGCGCGGCGTCGGAATCCATAGAGACCTCCCGTACGTAAGACCGTGGGGACACGGCGTTCGGAAAAGGGGGCACGAGAGCTACGGCAAGGTGTCGTCCTCGTCCGGAACACGGTGGACGGCGGCCTCTTCCGCGGAGGCCGCGCCGCCGTCGATGCCGATGTCGTCGGCGATCATGTCCTTCTCGGCGTCCTCGCGCGCGCCTTCGTCCTCAGCCGCGAGGAGGCCCGTCCGGTCCGCACCCGCCTTCGCGTCCAGCGGATCCTCCTGCCCGCCCGGGAGGTCCCCTACGAGATCGTCCGCGCCGGGCTCCTCGAGCGCCGGATCCGTACGTTCCTCGGCCAGCCTCTGGTCCAGACTCTCGCCCTCGTGCTGCTCACGACCGGTGGTGCCCTGATGATCCACGGCGAGCGGACGCTCGGGGGGTGACCAGCCCTCGTCGTAGGGGTCGCTGCCCCGGTCACTGAGCGTGTCCTCCGGATCCAGGACGCCCTCGTCCTCACGGTCGTCGGTGCCCTGGGGCTGGTAGACCTCGTCACCCATGACGTCGTCGTTCTGGCTTCCCATGGCGCACATACCTTCCGGATGGATCCAGGCTCTCGGCTCCGCGTATCCAGGCTGACCCCATCCACACCTTCCGGCACACCGGGGAGGTGTCCGGGGACTGGCAAGCGCCGGCCTGGCCGCCCGGGGGAGCGGGCGGCCAGGCCGGAAAAGGGGGCCGGTCAGGAGACCGTGCCGGTGACCGAGCTTCCGGACCTGGTGACGTGGTAGGTGACCTTGACACCGCTGTAGAAGTGGAAGACCAGCGTCGCCGGGTCCCCGTCACGGAGCGTCTTGAGGAACTCGGGGGTCAGGATGATCGTCCCGTTCGCGTAGTCGGGCGAGAACGCCTTGTTGAACTCCTGGTACGGAGTCCAGTCGGTCGGGCCCGCGTTCCCGCCGTCCGCGTACGTCGCGTGCATCGTCGCCAGGTCGTTGCCCCGGTACTGGGCGGGAACCGTGAACGATTCGGTGGTCCCGGTGGCGTCCGACAGCACCGGAACGTCGTTGGTGACGACGTCGATGCTCCAGGGCACCCCACGGGTGAACCGGGCCTGGAGCGTCGAGTTGACCCCGTATGCGCGGTCGCCGACCAGGCGGGTCAGCGCCTTGGCGGTGAAGGTCAGCGTGGTGCCGGAGACGGTGTAGTCCCGTCCCGGGAGCAGCCGGGTCTCGCCCTGCCATACCCCACGGAAGGAGGTGCCGTTGAGGTTGAGGGTGAGCGACTGGGCGGTGACCCGACCGGACTTCGGCACGAAGACCTTGTCGAAGGAGGCCGTGCCCGAGCGGGTGGTCCAGCTCGACTTGATCGCGGCGAACAGGGCCGGGTCACGCCACTGGAGGGTGTCGCGGTTCAGGTACGAGAACGGGTCCCACAGCGCGGTGGTGATGCCGTACCTGCGCGCCCCGTAGCCCACGTGCTCGTAGTACTTCAGCGCCTCGCCGCGCTCGACGCGGGAGGGGTGGAAGTGATTGGGGTACTCGAGCAGACCGTACTCGCCGATGTAGAGCGGGACGCCCTTGGCGACGAAGGTGCGGTGCATGGCGGCGAAGGAGTCCTCCAGGTACTTCTGCGCGACGTCGTCGTAGTGGGTGCCGCCCGCGACGTTCACGCTGAACGGGTACCAGCTGTAGAAGTGCACCTGCGCCACGAGCTGACGGTCGTTCAGCGAGGAGATCGTCTTGAACAGGTCGTCCATGACGGCCTGTTCGCTACTGCCGAACTGCGTGGTCAGCGACAACATACGGTTGGCGTTCGCGCCACCCGAGGAGCGGACGATCGAGTGGAAGGAGAGCTGGAGTTCGCTCAGGAACTCGGTCTTCTGCGCGGGCGTGGCGTTGTCGAACTGCGGCTCGTTGATGCCCTCGAACAGCAGGGAGCGCGGCTCGTTGCGGAACGCCGCGGCGATCTGCTTCCAGGTGGAGTTGAAGCGGGCGACCACGTTGTCGTGGTCCGTGGACATCTTCGAGACCCACATCCACGAGTCGTGGTGGACGTTGAGCACGACGTACAGGCCGCTGTCCTGCGCCCAGTCTGCGAGCTGCTTGACGCGGGCCATGTACGTGGCGTCGATGGTGTACGGCGCGGTGGCGGACTGGTGATCGCTCCAGGTCACCGGGATGCGGACGCTGCGGAACCCATCCTTGGCGATCTTCTCGAACGTCGCTTTGCTGGTCTGCCCATTGCCCCAGGAATCCTCATTGGGTATGGCGTCCAGCGTGTTGCCCAGGTTCCAACTGGGCTGCATCTTCGCGACGGCGTCCATGGCGGAAGCCGGAACTCTGATCGCCGACGGCGACGCCTTGTCCGGGCCGTCGGGCGCGGCCAGCGCGGTGCCACCGGTCAGCCCCAACATGACGACCAGACTCAGCAGCAGAGCGGCCAGGCGGCCCGGGCCACGGCCGCGGCGGTGTGCGGGTTGCCGTATCGGCTTCACGCGTCGTTCCTTTCGGTCGGTGTCTGTGCGGTCGGTTCAGCCCTTGAGGGGTTCGTAGTCGAACCAGTCGAAGTGGACCGTGTCCTGCGCGGCGTACATGCCGATGACCCGTCCGGTGAAGCCACCGGCGACCTCGGTCGACAGGTAGCGGCCGTCGAGGGCCGCGAGTTCGGTGAACGTGCCGTCGGGCTGCTCGACACCGAGGGAGACGACGTCGGGTCCGGTGCACGGCCCGTGCGGAGGCGGCGGGGCCGTGACGCTGACGCCGAGGACCACCGGCCCGGCGGGCACGGAGTGCGTGGCCACGACTGTCCGCAACGAGCCGACGCGCGCGGTCACTTGGACCTGCGTGCCGGACACCTCGATCGCGTAGTGGTGCCGCTCGTCGAGCCGGACGGCGAGCCCGCCGCTGCCCTCCGCGGCATCGACCAGCGCGCGTGCCCGGCAGGTCGCATGCTGCTGGCGCCTGCCGGTGAACACCACGTCGGGTTCGTCGAGGGAACCGCCCCGTGCCCGGAGCGTCAGCCAACCGGGGCGCTCCTTGGTGGTGCAGAGGTCGGCGGGCCGGTCGCGCACGGAGATCCAGGACGGTCGCAGCCCGTCGAGCTCGAAGTCGTCCCGCTGCTCCTCGACAGGGCCGGGATGAAGCGGCCACGGAAGCTCGGGCAGATCCAGGGCGACCTCGCCGACGACCGGCCAGTCGTCCACCCAGGTCACGGGGGCCAGGAAGGTCTCCCGCCCGAGCACATGCCAGCCCGGCGTGCCGCCGCCCGGGCGGACGCCGAGCAGCACCATCCACCAGGAGCCGTCGGGGCCCTGGACCAGGTCGGCGTGCCCGGTGTTCTGGACGGGGTGGTCGGTGCCGCGGTGGGTGAGGATCGGGTTGTCCGGGCACGGCTCGAACGGGCCGGCGGGTGTACGGCCGCGGGCGATCGAGACGCCGTGGCAGCGCTCGGTGCCGCCCTCGGCGATGAGCAGGTACCAGTACTCGCCGATCCGGTACAGGTGCGGGGCCTCCGGTGCCTTGGTGCCGGGTTTGCCGGACCAGAGGCTGTGCGGTGTGCCGTACGTCTGCCCGGTGGACGGGTCGATACGGACCTGTGAGACTCCGGCGACCGTGCACCAGCAGGTGCCGTCCTCGTCCCAGACCAGGTCGGGATCGATGCCGGGAACACCGGGCGCCCAGATGGGGTCCGACCACGGTCCGGCGGGGTCGGTGGCCGTGACGATCAGATTGCCGCCGCCCTCGCTGCAGTTGGTGACCATCAGCCAGAAGCGGCCGTCGTGGTGGCGCAGAGTGGGGGCGTAGATCCCGCCCGAGGACGAAGCGTCCGCCAGCGGCAGCTGCTCCGGCCGGTCCAGGGCGTGGCCGATCGGCGTCCAGTGCACCAGGTCACGGCTGTGGAAGAGGGGTACGCCGGGGAAGTACTCGAAGCTGGAGCAGGCGAGGTAGTAGTCGTCGCCGACGCGGCAGACGCTGGGGTCGGGGTGGAAGCCGGGGATCACGGGGTTCGTGGGGCGTTCGTACGGCTGGTGCAGAGGGGGCACCCGAGGTCCTCTCGTCGGTTCGGTTCGTGTCGCGGGCGGTGGGTCAGGGAGCGCCGGGGCCTGCGGCGGCGTCCCGCAGGCGGGGCCTCGGCACTGTGAGTCGTCATGAGGTTCCTCGGGTGCGGGAAGTCGAGCCGTGCTCTGTCGAGCCGTCAGGGCCAGTGACAGCGGTACTCGTTCGTCCTCGGGCCGTTCGCCTGCTCGACCGCGACGCGCCGCGGGCCCGCTGACAGACGGCGGCGGCCTTCCTACGGCACTGTCGAAGCGCTTCACTTCCAGCGCAAGGTAACGGACGAGTTTCGTATGAATCAAGGGGTCTTACCGCGAGAGGCTTTGCCCCGCAGGGCCGTGGACGGCTTCTGAGAGAGGACGCATCGTCGAAGCGCTTCGAATGCAGGCTCCAGAGTCAGCCCGTCGGGTCCTTGATCGACAGCTTGTGACGGTCCGGCAGTAGGCGAATTACGCTGCCACCTGGGTCGTACTGCTCTTCCGTGTGGCCTACCAGTACGTGGCCGGTCCCGTGACGACCCAGCCCGCGTCGGTGGGCCTGACCCAGAAGCCCAACGCATGTCGGCGGCGAACGACCCCTTCGGTGTCGGCCTTGGCAGGGCGCTCCGTCCAGATTTTCAGCGCGAGATCATACGAGTTCGGTGACGCCACTGAGCAGTTTCACCCTGGACATCGTCGACGGGCAGTCCCCACTGAGTTTTCCAACCTCCCGCGTCAGGTTGCCGGTTGGCGTCATCGCCAAGGGACCCGAGCCCGGTGAGAGCTCGGGTCCCGGGAGTGCGGGTCATCCGGCGGTGAGAGTGGTCCATTTCTGGTTGGAGCCGCCGTGGCAGTCCCACAGGTGGAGCTGTGTGCCGTCGGTCGTGGAGGAGCCCGGAATGTCGAGGCAGCGGCCGGAGGCGGGGTTGCGGTAGCCGCCGTTGTAGGGCTGCCAGACCTGCTGGGCGCCGCCGTGGCAGGCCCAGAGCTGCACCTTGGTCCCGTTGGCGGTACCCCCGCCGGCGGCGTCGAGGCACTTGCCCATGGAGCGCAGGGTGCCGTCGGTGTAGGCGGACCAGAGCTGGTTGGCACCGCTCCCGCAGCTCCAGATCTGAACGGCGGTCCCGTCGGCGGTGCCGGCGCCGTTGACGTCCAGGCACTTGCCGCCCAAGTCGGACTGCACGCGCGCGGGGGCGGGGGCGGGGTTCTTCAGCCATCCGGCGTTGTCCGCGGACTGGACGCCCCGCTGGAAGGCGTCGGCCATCTTCTGGTAGCCCGAGTCGTTGGGATGCAGGGCGTCGGCCAGGTCGGCCGTGGTCAGGCTCCTCATGTCCACGTATGCGACGCGCCTGCCCGCGGCCTGGGCCTCGCTCACGATCTGAGGGATGGCCTGGTTGTACGCGGCGCGGTACTGCTCCTCCGAGCCGCTGGTGGACACGACGAGAGAGGCCACGAGGACGGTCGCGTCGGGGACGTCGGCGGTGATCTGGTTGACCAGCGACTTCAGCCGGGCGGTGGCGGTGGAGACCTGGTAGCTCTCGTTGAGGTCGTTGGTGCCGATCATCAGCGTCACGACGTTGGGCCGGTAGCGGGTCAGCGAGGCGTCGGCGAGCGCGGCGATCTGATGGATCTTGTATCCGGAGTGTCCTTCATTGTCGGGGTCGGACATCGAACCGGCCCGCCCCGTGCCCACGAAGTCCAGCGGATGACCGTCTGCCGCGAGCTTGTTCCATAACGGAGCCCGGTAGCCGTTGCCCGTACTGCTTCCCACACCCCAGGTTATGGAGTCGCCCAACGGCATGACCCGCAAAGGCGTGGTCGAGGCGGCGGTAGCAGGCGTCACACCAGCCGTCATCATGCCGAGCGCGGCAGCGACAAGTGCGATCAGGGGGAGAAGCCAAGGTCTTCTCATGCGGGCCGTCCTCTTCTGCGAGTGATTGCTCGATCAACGGGGCTGAACGCGGTTCCGTCGGAACTCCGGCCGTAGCGCTTTCCCGTGGCCGGATGCGTGGTGCTCGTAGGCGGGCGGTGGCCTTCACCAGCCTGTCGGCAGACCGCCGAGGAACGAGGTGAGCCGGTCGGCGATGAGCCGGTCGTCGCGAGCCGAGTAGTGCCAGTCGCAGCCGAGGAAGTCCAGGCCCGAGTCGTCGAGCAACCAGGAGCGGACCCGGCTGTCGCCGGCGTCGTTGCGCGCCTTGACCACCTGCTGGACATGGGCGGCGTACTGGCCGGCGCCCACCGCCACGATGGTCGTGCCGGGCCCGTAGCGCGTGCGCAGCTTCTGGATGAAGTGGCCGTATGCACTGCGGTAGTCGGCGGCGAGGCTCTCCGGTGTCCACGGTTCACCGGGGTTGAGGGCGGTCGAGAAGTCGTTGGTGCCGAGGTTGATCACCACGACCTGGGGGCGCCAGGTGCCCGGGTTCTGCCAGACGTCGCCCGATACGTTGAGCAGGGCACGGTCGTAGAAGGTGCGGTACGTGACGTCCGACCGGCCTCCGTTGTAGTTGCGCACCATGCCGAGGCCCGAGTAGCCGTTGAGCTGGTAGTCGGCGTTCAGTCGCCGGGCGGTGAGGGCGCCGTAGCTCACATCGGAGTTGGTGTTCCGCTTGAGCTGGTCCGAGGTGCAGGTGCGCGAGGTCGAGAGGTTGCCGTAGCCCACCGTGAGGGAGTCGCCGATGAACTCGATCTGGCGGCTGCGGGCGGCCGGTTTGCTCAGTACGGCACCTCCGGGCGCGGCGACGAAGCCTCCGAAGGCGCTGGTGTCCCAAGGGGTGTCGTTGCGCTTCACGAGCCGGACGGTGTGTGTCCTGTTCGACAGGCCGTTGACCCAGTGCGTGGTGTTGCCGGGCGTGACGAGCGTGGCGACGGTGGCTCCGTCGATCTGGACGTCGTAGTCGGCGGCCGAGTCGTTGAGCACGATGCCGACGCCGGTGCCGCGGACGCGGCCCTCGAAGTACACGCCGGGCCAGCTGTACTGCACGGTGCTTCCGGAGTCCTTGACCCGCCCCGCGGTGTGCACTCGTGCCAGCACCCCTGTCGCGCGGGTCAGTTGCCCCTGTTGGTCGGCTCCGTCCCTGTCGACGGAGTGCCCGACCTTGACGCCGTCCACGCTTGCCGCCCGTGCCGTCCCTGTGGCGCCGAGTCCCGTCACCAGCGTCGCCAGCAAGGCAGTCACCGCGGCCAGCGCCCCCGCACGTCTCCCGCGTCCCCACGACGACGCGTTGGATGTCGTATACATGTCACCTCTTCGCTCGTCACGCTTTCGTTGAATGTGCACGGTCTACCCCCGGCACGCCCCGCTGCGGCAGGCACAATCACGTTGAGATTTCCGGCCATTGGTCGACATCGCTGTCGCAGGTCCTCCGCGAGAGGGTGCGTTGCCAGCGGTCGCGGCCGGTACACGCGAGGCGGCGACGAGGCGCATCCGGACACGCCGTGGCACCCTTCCGTGCGCGTGACTCCGCCCCGCGTCACGGTCCGTGGGGCGGGCCTCCATGAAGAACGGCTGCTCTCGGCAAGGATGTGCGTCGCCGTCCCGTCAGCGGCAGCGAGCTCGGTCGGTCACAGCGCGGTGAAGGTCCACAGCAGGTTGGTGCTGGTGTCGTAGGTCCACTGCTTGGTGACGGAGCCGGAGCTGACGTTGCCGCCTCCGTCGAGGACCAGTCCGGTGGTGCGGTTGGCGATGGAGTACCGGCCGCCACCGCGGTGGGTGATCGTCCACTGCTGGTTGGTGCCACCGTTCCAGGGGGCCTGCCGGGCGGGCGAGCCGTCGGCGGTGGCTCCCCAGCCGTCGGCGACCATGCCGTTGGTGCGGTTGACCAGCTTGTAGTAGCCGCCGGCGACCGCCACCGCCTGCCACTGCAGGTTGGTGCTGCCGCCCGAGGTCCACTGCTTGAGGTTGGAGCCGGAGGCCACGTCGCCACCGCTGTCCAGGGCGAGTCCGTTGGTGGCGTTGGTGATCCGGAAGTACGTCGCAGGATTGAACTGGACTTTGAGCGAGGTGATCAGGTCGTTGTTGCCGGTGGCCCGGAGGTCGGGGTTGTCGGCGGTGAAGGTCCAGGCGGTGCCGGTGTAGGTGTCTCCGGAGTAGCCGATCACCTGGTAGCCGGGGGCCGGCCGGAGGGAGGAGAGGGTGCGCGGGCCCGGCCCGGCTGCGGTCAGGTGGGCCGCGGTGTAGTCGCCGAGGGCGAGAGCGGCGGCACTGCCGGTGTAGTTGACGTCCGTGAAGGCGGTGGCGCCGACGAGCGGCCGCAGGGCCGGGATCGTGCCGGAGAAGGTCAGCTTCAGGACGAAGGCACCTGCGCTGTACGGCGCCGAGGACGGCAGGGTGACGGTGAGGCCGGAGGCGCTCTGCGTCGGTGCAGGCAGATCGATGTAGGTGCCCGAGGTGGGGCCGAGGAGTTTCACCGACGTCAGCGACGAGAGATCGATCCGGCCCGAGGCGAGGGTCTTGATCGTCAGCGAGCTGCCGGGCCAGCCCAGGACGGTCGCGTACAGGATGTCGTCGGTCTTGGTGCGCGTGAAGCGGATGTCCTGCGGTGTGCCGGCGGTCGGACTGGTGAAGGAGCCGCCGCCCATCTTCGTCGGGCCCTCGCCGTACGCCGTCCAGGCCCGGGTCGCGTACACCGACTCGCCGAAGCGCCTCAGGTGGTCACCGATACCGAGGAGGATGTCCTTCTGGGCCTGGGGGATGGTGCCGTCGGCCATCGGCGCGATGTTGAGCAGCACGTTGCCGTTCTTGCTGACCCGGTCGAGGAACGAGTGCAGCATCTGCTGGACGCTGTAGTAGCCGATGCCCTGTGTGTAGCACCAACTGCTGCTGGAGATGCTGTCGTCGGTCAGCCAGTACGGGGTAGTGAGGTCGGCCGGGCCGCCGCGTTCGTAGTCGAAGACCGCGCCCTTGGGATGCATGCCGTCCTTATAGGTGGCGACGACTTCACGGCCCCAGCTGTCGGCCTGGTTGTAGTAGTACGCCAGGAAGTTCAGGCGTTGTCGCTCGTCGACGGCGTCCAGGTTGAAGTCCTGCCACAGGATGTCGGGCTGAGCGCGGTCGACGACCTCTTTGAGCTTGTCGTACCAGAGCTGGTTCTCCGCGGTCGAACCCAGCTGCCCGTAGAGCTTCTTGAGGCTGGCGTCCGCCTGGGCGGGGGCGTGTTCGTAGAAGCCGGTGAAGTTGTACGCGTGGTGCATGGCCACCAGCAGCTTGAGACCCTTGGCGCGGATGGCCGTGGAGAACAGGCGCAGCAGGTCGAGGCCCGGGCCCTTGTTCACCGAGTTCCACTCGTTGACCTGGCTGTCCCACATGGAGAAGCCGTCGTGGTGTTCGGCGACCGGGCCTGCGAACCTGGCGCCGGCGTCGACGAACAGCTGAACCCACTCCTCGGGGTCGAACTTCCCGCCGGCCGATTTCAGCTTCGGTGCGAACTTCACGGTGTTGCCCGCGAGGTCCTTCGCCCCGTCGATGAAGTAGTGGTACGGCCACGCCGACGGCTGGCCGTAGGTCGCGATGTGGTGCCGGTTCGCGTTGCTGCCGGCCTGGTACATGTTGCGCGGGTACCACTCGTTGTCGTAGGCGGGAACGCTGAAGGCGCCCCAGTGGAAGTAGATCCCGAACTTGGCGTCCTGGAACCACTCCGGAGCCGGCGGGTGCTGGTCGACCGAGTCCCAGTCCGGCGTGTACGCGCGGGGAGCCGCCTGGGCGGCACCGGCACCGACCATGCCTGCGGCGACGGCCGCCGTGGCCACACAGGTCGCGGAGGCCAGGAGCTGGCGTCTGTTGATCGAGCTCGGCATGGACACATCCCTGATACGGAGGGGGGCAGGGGGAATGCAGGGCCACGCATGAAGGTGGGCCATGCCGTCATGGGATGTCAACCAGCGTGCAGGGATGAAAGTGCCCCTGAAGCCAGGGTAGTTGTCGGATTTGCTCCTATATTGCGCGAGTTGCGGCCGCGCAAACATGGCATGTTTTAGCGGTGGGTCGGCCCGTTGAGGCTGACGAGGTCGCGGACACACTCGCGCTCTCGCTGCGGTCTGTGCGGTGCACGGCACCCCCTCCCGCCGTGATCGCCTTCCGGCACACGTATCGCTCTATCATGAACGTTACTGTCGGCATTGGGCCGCCGTGGTCACTGGGACGATCGCCGGGCTCGGGTGCTGATCAGGGTGAACGTGCTCATGGGGCACGGTGGGGGAGGGATGAGCGGTGTCTCTGACGGACAAGGCCATTGAGGAGATCCGTGAGCTGATCCAGACCGGTGCCCTGCCTCCGGGGTCGAAGCTGCCGCCGGAGCCGGACCTGGCCGCTCAGCTGGGACTGTCCCGCAATCTCGCCCGCGAGGCGGTCAAGGCGCTCGCCGTCGCCCGGGTCCTGGAGGTCCGGCGCGGTGACGGCACGTATGTGACCAGCCTTCAGCCGAGTCTGCTGCTGGAGGGGCTCGGCGGCGCGGTGGAACTGCTCCAGGGCGACTCGGTCGCCCTGCAGGACCTCATGGAGGTACGGCGGCTCCTCGAACCCATGGCCACGGCACTTGCCGCCACCCGCATTTCCGACGCCCAACTGGCCGAGGTGCAGCGGCACTTGGACGCCATGCGCGAGGCCCGCGACGACGTCGAACAGCTCAACGCCCACGACGCCGCCTTCCATCGCGCCGTCGTATCGGCCACGGGCAACGAGACCCTCCTCACCCTCCTGGAAGGGATCTCCGGTCGCACCCTGCGCGCCCGCATCTGGCGCGGTCTGGTCGACGACAAGGCCGCGGGCCGTACTCTCGCCGAGCACGAGGCGATCTTCCACGCCCTGTCCGCCCGTGACTCCGCCCTCAGTCAGGCCGCCGCGCTCCTGCACGTGAGCAACACCGAGCAGTGGCTGCGGGCGCACCTGCGCTCCGGCGAGCACCTTCCCTTCGGGGCGCCGGCGGGGGCGTGACGCTGAGCGTTTCGCGCCAAAGTCCTGCACAGCGAAGGAACTTGAGGCTGCCCGGTACTGCGCATGTTCCGTCTCGCGAATTATGTGCGAGGTATTGACGCTGATCATCGGAACCCTATGATCCTGATCGACACGTCGACCCTTGTTCGTAATGTCGAACGTTTGGGGCCGCTCGCACCGACATCAACGGGACAGCCCCAGACGGGGTGAACCGGAGCCGCTTGCTCAAGGATGACGAGGTCCTTATGCGCAGACGTAGTTTCAGCCGCAGACATCCGTCCGCGGCGCTCGCCGCCGCGGTTGCGGCCCTGGCCGCCTTGGCAGCCCTGCTCGTCGCCGGCCCGGCTCAGGCGGCCACCACCAGCGACGTGCGCGGTGTTGCTTCCGGCCGCTGCCTCGATGTGGCGGGCGTCAGCCAGGCCGACGGCGCGAACGTGCATATCTGGGACTGCCACGGCGGAACCAACCAGCAGTGGACGTCGACGGACAGCAGTCAGCTGACCGTGTACGGCAACAAGTGCCTGGATGTCCCGGGCGGCGCCGCGTCCGGGACCCCGGTGCGGATCTACACCTGCAACGGCGGTGCGAACCAGCAGTGGCGGGTGAACTCCGACGGCACGATCGTCGGCGTGCAGTCCGGGCTGTGCCTGGACGTATCGGGCGGCGGTACGGCCAACGGCACGGCGGTGCAGCTCTGGTCCTGCCACGGCGGCACCAACCAGAAGTGGACCGGCCTGTCCGGGACGGGCGGCACATGTGCTCTTCCGTCGACCTACCGGTGGACCTCGACGGGGCCGCTGGCGCAGCCGGCGAACGGGCAGGTCGCGCTGAAGGACTTCACCACCGTGACGTACAACGGCAAGCACCTGGTCTACGGGACCACCTCCAACGGATCGTCGTGGGGCTCGATGGGGTTCAGCCCCTTCACGAACTGGTCGGACATGGCGACGGCCACCCAGACCGGAATGAACCAGCTCACGGTGGCGCCCAAACTGTTCTACCTCTCGACCAAGAACATCTGGGTGCTGGCCTCCAACGGGTGGGGCACCAACTGGCCCTTCGCCTACCGCACGTCCAGCGACCCCACCAACCCCAACGGCTGGTCCGCCCCGCAGCCGCTGTTCACCGGCAGCCTCCCCGAAGGCTCGGGAGGCACCCCGATCGACCCGACCATGATCGCCGACGACCAGAACATGTACCTGTTCTTCGCCGATGACAACGGCAAGATCTACAGGTCGACCATGCCGCTCGGGAACTTCCCGGCCAGCTTCGGCTCGTCATACACGACGGTCATGAGCGACACGGTGAAGAACCTGTTCGAGGCGCCGGAGGTCTACAAGGTCCAGGGCCAGAACCAGTACCTCATGATCGTCGAGGCTCGGGGTGCCAATGAGGATCGCTTCTTCCGCTCGTTCACAGCCTCCAGCCTGAACGGTTCGTGGACGCCGCAGGCCGCCACCGAAAGCAACCCCTTCGCGGGCAAGGCCAACAGCGGTGCCACCTGGACCAACGGCATCAGCCACGGTGACCTGGTCCGCAACAACCCCGACCAGACCATGACCATCGACCCCTGCAACCTGCAGTTCCTCTACCAGGGCTACGCCACCAGCACACCGCCGAACACCGGCTACCTGCAACTGCCGTACCGGCCGGGCCTGCTCACTCTGCAGCGCTGACCCGCCTGATCCACGGTGAGAACCCCAGCCGCGCGTCGGCTGGGGTTCCGCTCGTTCGTGGACTCGCGTCAGGGCTGGGCGACAGGCAGGCCGCGTATCCGCGCTCGCCCAGCAGTCTGCCGAGTTCCTCGGCGTCCAGAGAGCTCGTAGCGACCGTCCCGCGGCGTGCGCTGCTCGCGGATCCCGGCTACCAGGCGTTCGCGATCCTGCGCACCGCGTTCACGGTGGCGCCGATCCTGTTCGGGCTGGACAAGTTCGCACCCTGGATCAACGACCTCGTTCCCGGCAGCGCCCAGGCGGCCTGTAGGCCGTGGGCGCGATCGAGATCGTGGCGGGCGTCATCGTCAACCTCCTGACCATCCCCGACTACTACGACATCGCACTACGCGACTTCGGCCTCCTCGTCGCCGCCGTCGCACCGCGCAGCCCGAGCCGCCCACGCATCGGCCGTATTGCCGGTTCCCGCGCGGGTTTCACGCCGACGGCTCGGTCGAACGGCTGATGTCCGCGACAGGAGCTCCAGCGAAGAATGCGGATGACGGCCGGTGACATCCCGCACGGCACTCGCGGTGCCGATCCCGCCGAGACCACGCCTCCACCCCTTCCCTCACCCCGCCCGCCCGCGTGTCGCCGTCGAGTTGCCCATCGCCGAACGGAGACGCCCCCATGACAGTCGCTGTCGACACGCCCACCGACGCCCGCAGTGGCGCAAGTGTGCGGCGACCGAGAGACCACCGGGGGCCGGCCGCCTGGCTGCACCGTCATCGCGTGCCGCTGCTCGCCACGGCGACCATGCTCCCGCTGTATGTCGTGTGGGCGTTCTTCCGCGCCAACGGCGGCGGAGACCTCGCGGCCCAGGACACCTGGGCGCGCTTCGCCGCCGAGCACGGCGACTCGGCGTACGGACTGTTCTGGTTCGGCGGGTTGCACACCGCGAACTACAGTCTGCTCTCGCCGTATCTGATGGGCTTCTTCGGCGTGCGGACGATCGCCGTGGCCTCCGGGCTGGCCGCCGGATGGCTGGCCGCGGTGCTGTTCGTGCGCTCCGGGATACGACGTCCGCTGGCACCGGCGCTGCTGGCCGCGTTCGGGCTGTGGGTGGACATCGCGGCGGGCCGGGTGACGTTCGCCCTGGGGGTCGCCTTCGCGGTCGCCGCGTGTGTGCTGCTGGTCGGCGAACGGCGTCTGGCGCTGGCCGCCGGGTACGCCATGCTGGCGACCATGGCCAGCCCGGTGGCAGGGCTGTTCCTGGTCGTGGCCGGTGCGGCCTACGGCCTTGTCCGCGACTGGGGGCGGGCCGCCGTGCTCACGATCCCGCCGTTCGTGGTCGTCGGGGCGACCACCTTGCTGTTTCCGTTCGACGGCGAGCAGCCGATGGCCTCGGGACGGATCTGGTGGCCCGCGCTGCTGGGGCTCGCTGTGGCGATATGCGCACCGCGTGGCTGGCGGGTCGTCCGCTGCGGCGGAGCCGTGTACGCGGCGGGCGTCGGCCTCACCTATGTCACCCCTTCCCCCATCGGCTCGAACGTCGAGCGTCTGGCGCTGCTGTTCGCTCCCGCCGTACTGCTGGCCGGCCTGCTCGGCGTGGAGCGGCCTGCCCGCTATCGACGGGGGGCTCTCGCCCTGGCGTTGGTCGGTTCCTTGTTCTGGCTGGGATCGGGCACGCCGGTCTCCTTCCTGCAGGGCCCAGGCGCGGTCCCCGCGTGGGCCGCCGACACCCACGGGCTCGTCCGCACGCTCGACCGGCTGGACGCGAACCGCTCACGGGTCGAGGTCGTCCCGGCCGAGGACCACCGCGAGGCGGCCGTGCTCTCCTCGCACGTCAACATGGCCCGCGGCTGGAACACGCAGCTGGACATGGAACGCGGTCGCCTCTTCTACGACGGCACCCTCACCGCCACGACCTACCGCGCCTGGCTGAACCGGTGGGCCGTCGGCTACGTGGCCGTCTCCGACGCCGAGCCCGACCGCTACGGGGCGGCGGAGGCTCGCCTGGTGCGCGCGGGACCGGCCTGGCTGGAGCCGGTGTGGAGCGACGAGCACTGGCGTTTGTACCGGGTACGGGACGCGGTCCCGCTCGTGACCGGGCCCGCGGAGGTTGTCAGCGCGTCGGAGGCGTACACCGTCGTCCACCTGCCGACGCCGGGTTCGGTGACCGTACGGATCGCCTACTCGCCATGGCTCCACGCCGACAACGGCGGATGCCTGCGGCAACAGGGCGAGTTCACTCGCCTCACCGTCCACGAACCCGGCTTCTACCAGATCTCCTCCGAATACGCGGCCGCGTCCGACATCGCGACGCCGTCCTCACAGAGGCCACGATGCTGAGGGCGGCGCTGCGGGAAGACCAGTCGTCCTGAGCGTCGGGCCGGGCCGAGACCGAGGCTTCCTTCGTCGCGCTGTGCACCAATATCTGTGCCGGTGAGGGCAGAGTTCTTACGGGCCGTGCAGTGAGAGTTATTGCAGCTGCGGCCGGAGCGGAATTGCTGGACGTACGCAGGCCGTTGCGGCGTGCTATTGTCGATCTCAGTTGTTGCAGTTGTGGTTCCCAGAACTCCAAGTGCGCCCCTCGGTTCGTACCGAGCGGGAGCACTTTTGTATTTCCGGTCATTCACCGGACGGGGTAATCATCGCGGCGACACGGTGTCCGCGCAGTGCGGATTCCGATGTACTGCCCCAAAGGAGATATGACATGGCTACTGGTACCGTGAAGTGGTTCAACGCGGAAAAGGGTTTCGGCTTCATCGAGCAGGACGGTGGCGGCGCTGACGTGTTCGCCCACTACTCGAACATCGCCGCCCAGGGCTTCCGCGAGCTTCAGGAAGGCCAGAAGGTCAGCTTCGACGTCACGCAGGGCCAGAAGGGCCCGCAGGCCGAGAACATCGTTCCCGCCTGACGCTGACGCGCACTTCGTAGCTGGGGCCCGCATCCTTCGGGGTGCGGGCCCCAGCTGCACGTATTTCCGCAGCGGTTCACCTGCCGGACAACGCGGGGGAATACCGGAGCTGCCTTCTTCTACTGTCGGCCGTACCACTAATTCTCCGCGGTGCCCATTGCTGCGGGGGTTTCTCTGGATATGTGCCGTATTGGTTGAAGGTTCCGCATGAACCGCACCTGCGCGAACGATCGTTTTGCCCGTCCCCGGACAGCGCGCTGAGCCTTGTCGGCCGTTGGGACCGATCGAAACTGACGCATCTTTGCAGGAGGCACCTTGTGACGCTGATCCAGATGCAGCCCCTCCCGGCGAACGCTGAGCCCACGCGCGCGACGGTGATCGAGGTCATGGAGACGGGCGGACCGCAGGTCTGTGACGACATGAGCGTCGAGGTGGCGCTGTCCGTCATGACCGCCGCCCGCACGGGTCGGCTGCTCGTCTGCGACCAGGACGGTCAGTGCACCGGCCTGGTCACCCAGACCGAGCTCACCGCCGTCCGCGACAGCGCCGACTCCACGGACCGCGTCCGCCTGCGCGACATCCTCGGTGACCCCGGGTCCTCCGTGTCGCCCGTGACCGCTGCGGCCGAAGCCGAGCACACCATGCGCTCCCTCCGGCTCGGTGCCGTGCCGGTGGTCGACGAGCAAGGCCGCGCTTTGGGCGTCCTCGCCCTCTCCCGCTGAACCGTCTCACCCTGGTCGTACCCGTCCCCCTTTCTTCTCCCTGTGAGGCCACATGCGCTGCGTCATCGCCCGCTTCCCCTTCGAGCTCACCAAGAGCGGCGTGCTGGAATCGATGAAGGGCATCAAGCCCGAGCCGGGCACCGGCGAATCGGTGATCGTCGGCCGCCGCCACTACCCCGTCAAGCAGGTCGGCCAGGTCATCACCCGTCAGGACCGCCGTGACTTCACCGCCGGCGAAGTCCTCCGCGCCATGGCCCAGCTCGGCTTCACGTGCCGCACCCTCCCCAAGGCCGCACCCGTCCGCGCCCTGGATGCCGTTCAGGAAGCTTCCGCGATGCTCGGTACCCCCGTATCCGTCTGACCGGGGGAGACAAGCGCACGCAGGGATTGAACAGCAGTGTGGGGCCGACCGGCGCATGCCGGTCGGCCCCACACTGCTGTTCAATCGCTGCGTTCTGGTTGCTCAGTGATCGGAATAGCTGAAGTCGCCCACGGTCCAGGCGTTGATGTCCTCGATCGCGACGCGGTACATCCCACCGGTTTCCGGGATCCCCACCGTGCCCTGCAGGATGCGGGCGACGTGGAAGTGCAGATGCGTGGGCGGCCCGTTCTTCTCCGCGGCGGTATCGAAGATGACGGAGAACTCCCCGAGATGGGTGGAGTCCGTCAGGACCTCCGAGACACGCTGGCGCCATGCTGTTTCGGGAGCCAGCCGACCGGTGATGACGGCGCCACCGGTGACGACGGTCAGGGACATCTGATTGCTCTGCCCGGACTCCACCAGGGCGGCGATGGAGACGAGCAACTCATCATGCTTCGACATGGGCGAAGTGTATTCGCCGATGCTCCAGTTGCTTCAGCGGTGGGTGCTACCGGACGAGACGCGCGCTCACGGTTCTGCCGCCGGAGGCCCTGCGGGTGACCGTGGTGAGGCGGGCGAGGCGGTGGCCATGGGTCGGCCCTGTCTGCCCTGGCCCTGTGTCCCGGCAGACAGCCCGAGGGCCAGGCACGGATGCCTTGCCGCCACCTCCGTCACTGTTCGAGGCCGATTGTCTCGCTACCGAACATGCAGAAATCTACATTGGCAAGAGTAGACATTGGGCGGTGCTGTGGTTATGGTTTCTCTCGTAGCCGAGATCAAGCAGGGCCCGGCAGAGATGAACTGCCGGGCAGCAGTACCCGCAAGTGCAGTAGCAGTACGCAGGACGGTGCGGTGGTGGAGTTCCGAAGCCAGGGTTGTTGCAGGACGGCGACGGGGCTGACGACCGGACCGGGTGGCCCGCAGTGATCAGGGGCCGCCGCGAGCAGAACCGCAGTTCACGCAAGTGCAGTACCTGATAGTGCAGTTCGCAGTACCCAGCAGCGAAGGCAAGTGAGCAGCACCTCGGTGAAGGCGTCGGCTGCGGGCGCGCGCACCGGGAGGTTCGGCAGTGGGGTTCTAAGCCAGAGCAGATGCAGTACGGGCGACGGGGCTGGCTGCCGGAGAGTGGCGCTTACTCAGGCCACCAGTAGTTCGCATCACCAGCAGGACAGAGCACCATGCAGTACCAGCACAACGCTGTCCCCCTTCGGTAAGTAGTTGATCAAGAGGGAAGAACGGAGCCTCGCGCCATCAGGATCGCCCGGGCGGAATGCAGAGCCCGGGTACCGCAGGACATCGATAGTGAGGTGGTCTCCGGTCACGCAACCGCGATCCCCGCATCACCCCCCTTCCAGGTGGATGTGCGGAAACAGAAGGCCGGCGCAGTAACAGGGCCGGCAGATGGTGTAGCAGTTCCTCCGGGGCCCGGGTGCCAGTTACAGCACCCGGGCCCCTCCGTGCGTTCCACAGAGAGGCGCAAGCGAAAGGCCGGCCATCGCGTCGGGTGGGCGTCGAGCCGGAAGTGCGTCAGTAGCCGGTGCCGCGCTTGACCTGCTCTCGCTCGATCCCGTGCGCCGCGCCCTTGTTGTCCAGCGTGCGGCAGGCGTCCTCGATGTCCTGGCTCAGGCGGTCGACCTGCTCGCGGCTCAGGGTCTCCTTGACCAGGGCGCGCAGGATCTTCACCTTCTCGGCGTTGGGCGGGAGCGTGTATGCCGGAACCATCCAGCCACGCTCGGCCGAGAGCTGCCAGGCGATGTCGGACTCGTCGTAGGCGTGCTGGCCGGCGAGACGGAAGGCGACCAGTGGCAGCTGTTCGAGATCGCTGCCGATCACTTCGAAGCGGCCGCTGCTGCGCAGGTTCTCCGTCAGGGCGCGGGCGTTGTCCTGCATGATCTTCATGACGTAGGTGTAGCCCTGACGGCCGAGCCGCACGAAGTTGTAGTACTGCGCGAGCACCATCGACGCACCGGTGGAGAAGTTCAGCGTGAACGTCGCGTCGGTCTTGCCCAGGTAGTTCTCGTAGAACACGAGATCCTGGGCCAGGTCGGCCTCCTCGCGGAAGATCAGCCATCCGATGCCGGGGTAGACCAGGCCGTACTTGTGCCCGGAGACGTTGATCGAACGGACCTGCTCGAGCCGGAAGTCCCATTTCGAGTCGGGGTAGAGGAAGGGCCATACGAATGCGCCGCTGGCGCCGTCGACGTGGATCGGGATGTCGAGGTCCCGCTTCTTGCGGACGTCCCGGAGAAGCTTGTCGATCCCGACGACATCGTCCTTGTGACCGGTGAACGTGGTGCCCAGGACAGCGACGACGCCGATCGTGTTCTCGTCGAGGTGGGGCTCCACGTCCTCCGGGCCGATCGTGTATTTGCCCTCCGCGAGCGGCACGATCCGCGGCTCGACGTCGAAATAGCGGCAGAACTTCTCCCACACGACGTGGACGTCCCCGCCGAAAACCAGGTTGGGCCGGTCGGCCGGCAGGCCGGCCGCCTGGCGGCGCTGGCGCCACTTCCACTTCAGCGACAGCGCCCCGAGCATGATCGCCTCGGAGGAGCCCTGGGTGCGGCACCCGGTCGTCCGGCCCGGTGCGTGGAAGAGGTCGGCGAGCATGCGGACGCACCGCTGCTCGATCTCGGCGGAAATCGGGTACTCCGCGTGGTCGATGAAATTGCGGTGGAGGTTCTCGGCGATCAGCCGTTGCGCCTCCGGCTCCATCCACGTGGTGACGAACGTGGCGAGGTTGCGCTGTGGGTCGCCTTCCATGGCGAGATCCACATCCACGAGCCTCATCGCGTCCGTCGCGGCCATGCCTTCCTCGGGGAAGGTCTCCGAGGGGGCGGGCACGGTCAAGAAGCGGTTCCCGAAAAGAGCTGCATCATCGCGCTTCGTCATGGTTCCATCAAACAGCGCCGCCGCTTGCCTTGACGAGAGATGCCCCGGGCGGGACGACGGGGCCCCACCCCTCGAACAGGGCTCGCGGAGCGGCGACCTGCATCTTCAGAGGTGTTGAGGTGCGTCGCGAACTACCCTGCCGCCGGTACTGCAATCGGATGGTTTCGTTCGGAGCTCGGCAGCGTTTCGGCTCCGGAGCGAGGCGGGTCTCACGGCTTGAGCACTGCCAAGACGTCGTCGAGCGAAACGTCGGCGGGGTCACTCATGTCGAGACCATCGAACGTCTGCCAGACATAGGACGCCGCGCCGCTCTCCCGCAGGGGATGCAAGTCGGCCAGGTCCGGATCGTCCCGGAAGCTGTTGAAAGCCTCTTCGGACTCCCATTCAACGACAAACAGAACCTGCCGCGGCGCGAGTTCACCGGCAACGCTGTCCCGGAACCGGCCGAACGCCACCATGCGGCCACCGTATTTCGGAGCAGCCTCCGGCAGGCGGCTGAAATACGCAAGGTACTTCTCCACGTTGACCACGTCGAACATATTCAGGGCGTAAAACTTCTTCTGCGAATTCGCAGTCATGGTCAATATCCTCTTGGGTCTCAGGGAACCGGTGTTGCTGCTCTGCGCGGGCGCGGGGTGCGGGGCGTGCTCGGGTGAAGACTGAGTACTCCTGCTGATCGGTCGGCACTTGCCCGCCTCCGCGACAAAAACCGATCGGTTTCCATCATCGTAAACCGATCGGTTTTTGCCCGCAAGCTCCGCCCTGACGGACGGGCTTCGCGGCCGGCTGCCTGAGCGGCGTCATCGGCGCCCCCTACGACGACTACCACCGGGTGAGGCTCCACCACCTCGGCGTGGGCCCTGACCCACGCCGAGGTGGTGGAACGCGGGCGCGGGTGTGTCACTGGAACTGTGCGAAGAACCTCCAGATCTCTCCCTTGGTCCAGGTGGTGACGCCGCTTTCGCCGGAGGAGCCGTCGACCGGACCGGGTATGTGGCCTCCGTCGAACGCGGCCCATTGGACCGGGTATCCGGCACGGCAGCCCGAGTAGGTGGTGGTGATGTGGGTTCGGCTGCCCGGAGCGGGCTCGCGCGGACTCTGCGCGGTGCACCCGTTGTTGCGGACGAATGTGTCGCGCAGGGAGCGCCCTTGCCCGATGTTGAGGACGTTGTCGCTGACTCCGTGGATCCCGAAGTAGGCGATGGGCTGGGTGCCGCCGCTGCATCCGCTGATCTGGGCGCCGGACATGACCGCGACGGCCCTGAAGACGTTGGCGCGGCTGCACGCGAGTGCGTAGCTCATACCGCCGCCCCAACTGAATCCCGTGGCGAAGCGCTGCGCCGGGTTGACACAGAGGCCGCCCTCGATGCGTCGGATCATGTCGTCGACGAAGGTGACGTCCTCACCGCCCGAGTTGGCCCAGCCGTTTCCCAGGCCCTGGGGGGCGACGAGGATGGCGCTGTTGTTGGACTGTTCCTGTTGGCCGTAGTAGGACCAGGCGGTCCCGCTCGTGCCGCCCGAGGAGATCTCGGCGGCGGTTCCGCCGCGCCAGTGGAACGCGAAGATCAGCCGGTAGCGGTGGCTGTTGTCGTAGTTGGCGGGGACCCTGAGGATGAAGCTGCGGCTCTTGCCGCCGCTCTGGATCGTGTGCGTACCGCTCGTCAGAGTCGGGGCGGTGCCGCATCCGCTGCCGTCACCGCCACCGGACGACAGCTTGACCATCTGCCACTGCTGGTTGGCGCCGCCCCAGTCGGAGTACTGGACGACGTTGCCGCCGTCGGCGGTGGAGGCGCCCTGCACCTCCACCGCCTTGCCGCTGGTGCGGTTGATCAGCCGGACGTAGCCCGCGTCGGAGTCCGCCAGGCGGAACTGCTGGTTGGCGCCGTTCTGGTCGGCCCACTGCTGGATCGCGGCACCGTCCGCGGTCGAGGCGCCGGCCACGTCGAGGACCTTGCCCGAGTGCCGGGCCTTGAGCCGGTAGAAGCCGCCGCCGGAGTCGACGAACTGCCACTGCTGGTTGGCTCCGTCGTGGCGCGTCCACTGGCTGACCCGCGCGCCGTCGGCGGTGGACGTGTCCGAGACGTCCAGCGCCTTGCCGCTGTTGCGGTTGACCAGGACGTACCAGGCATTGGTGTCCACCGTCGCCGCCTGGGCGGGTGCCGGGTTCACCACGGCGAGCATGCCGATCGCGAGGGCCGCCGCCACCACGGCGGCGATCCGGGACCACCAGCGATGCCTTGGTGGAGGGGCGGGAGCCGCACCGTAGGTCTTCATCGGTTCACCCTCTCGTTGGTAACAGGGGCCATCAGGTGCGGGTCCAGCGTTGGTTGCTGCCGCCCGAGCAGGAGTAGAGCTGGATCAGGGTGCCGTTGGCGGTGCCGGCCGCGACGGCGTCGAGGCAGAGGCCGGACTGGACGCCGACGATGGATCCGTCCGAGTTGAGGCGCCATTTCTGGTTGTCGGCGCCCCAGCAGCTGTAGATCTGGACCTTGCTGCCGTTGGCGGTGCCGCCGGCGTCCAGGCACTTGTTGCCGTAGACCCTGAGTTCACCGGCGGCGGTGTACGTCCACTGCTGGTTGGTGCCGTTGTTGCAGTCCCACAGCTGGATCTGGGTACCGTCGGTGGTGCTGCTGCTGGGCACGTCCAGGCAGCGGCCCGAGCCGACACCCTTTGTCTGTCCGGAACCCGTGGGGGGCGTGGTGGTGCCGCCGTTGAGTGCGTTGAGCACGGCGGTGTAGGCGGCCTTCTTGCTGCCGTCGCCGTTGAACAGCAGCGGCGTGTCCTGCGCTCGCCAGGAGTCGGTGTCGCGCACACCCCAGACGGTGATGCCGAGGCAGCGCGGGACGGCCAGGCAGTCGTTGGTCACGTTGGCGTACGTCGTGGCCGAGGCGCCCTGGATGTCGAGTTCGGTGATGGCCACGTCGACGCCGAGGGCGGCGAAGTTCTGCAGGGTGGTACGGAAGTTGCTGTTGTAGGGGCTGCCGCTGTTGAAGTGCGACTGGAAGCCGACGCAGTCGATCGGCACGCCGCGCTGCTTGAAGTCCCGGACCATGGCGTACATGGCCTGGGTCTTGGCCCAGGTCCAGTTCTCGACGTTGTAGTCGTTGTAGCAGAGCTTGGCGGCCGGGTCGGCGGCGCGCGCGGTACGGAAGGCGACCTCGATCCAGTCGTTGCCGGTGCGCTGCAGGTTGGAGTCGCGTCGGGCTCCCGAACTGCCGTCGGCGAAGGCCTCGTTCACGACGTCCCACTGGGCGATCTTGCCCTTGTAGTGGCCCACCACGCCGTTGATGTGGTCGATCATCGCCTGCCGCAGCGTGCTGCCGCTGAGGCTCTGCATCCAGCCGGGCTGCTGGGCGTACCAGGCCAGGGTGTGGCCGCGCACCTTCTTGCCGTTCTGCACCGCCCAGTTGTAGACGCGGTCACCGGCGGTGAAGTTGAACTGGCCCCGTTGCGGTTCAGTGGCGTCGATCTTCATCTCGTTCTCGGCCGTCACCATGTTGAACTCACGGCCGGCGATGGACGTGTACGCCGAGTCGCCCAGTCTGCCCGAGGCGATGGCGGTGCCGAAGTAGCGGCCGCTCTGCGCCGCCGCGGCGCCCAGCGTGCTCTCGGCGGCGTGTGCGGGCGGTGGCGCGGCCAGTGCGGCGACCGTGCCCAGGACGCCGGCGATGAGCGCCAGCAGCAGGCCGCGGATCTTCTGGCGGATAACGGGTCTGGGAAGGGCGTACGAGCCCATGACTGTGCCTCCAAGGGGGAAATCACGGAAGGACTGAAGCGCAGGGGAATGTGCCGTCCGCTCCCGCCGGGCAGACGGGCGGGGCGGGCCGGCACCCGGGATCTCAGCCGGGCGCGGGCGGCGCCCGGTCGGTTGTCAGGTGCCGTGTGGCGGGGCGGCGGCGTTTCGACACAGGCATGGGGTGCTCCATCGCGGCTCGATCGGGGGACCGTCACGCGCCATCGCGTACCTCTCCGACCGTGCGAAGAGCCAAGATGCGCTGGTGCGAACCTCACCGGAACGTGACGGGGTGGCGCAGGTGCTGTGGCGCGCGGATCTGTCGTGCAGCACAGATGGCCCAGAACCGCTGATGTTCGATATCCCGACCTGCAGCCGGTTTCTCGGGCGGGGGGTGATTGAAGGGATGATTGAGGCATTGATGATGGACCGTCAATACTCTCTGCAGAACAAATTTCGATTCTGCTTCCGAAACATTCGGAAATCGCGCCGTGAACTGGCGAGCTGCCTCGAACGCCCCTGGACGCTTCTGATCGGCGTGGCGGCTCGTCAGGCTCCAGGAGGGAGGCGCTGTTTGTAGACAGATCGGCTACAGGCCTTGACCGGAAGCCCTCACATTCCTAGCTTGTGGCGTCGAAGCATCCGGGAATTCTTCGAAACTTTCGAGATGCCTCTGGCCCCTACACGTCCCCTCTGCGCTTCACCGGGGTCAACTCACCACGCCCCCAAAGGAGACCCTCTGATGTGGTTTCGCCAACCGTCCCCGGTCCGCCTGAGACGCTTACTCGCCGTCCTCGCGCCCTTGCTGCTCCTGGCCACCTTCCTCGGTGCCCAGCCCGCCAGCGCGGCGAGCGTAGACCCCAACGCCTCGTATGTGCTGGTCAACCGCAACAGTGGCAAAGCCCTGGACGTCTACAACCTGGCGACCAGCGACGGCTCCCGCATCACCCAGTGGTCCAGGAACGATCAGGCCCAGCAGCAGTGGCAGTTCGTCGATTCCGGTGGCGGCTACTACCGCATCAAGTCCCGCCACTCGGGCAAGGTGCTGGACCTCTACAACTGGTCCACCGCGAACGGCGGTTCGATCGTCCAGTGGACCGACCTGAACGCCACCAACCAGCAGTGGCGGCTGGCCGACAGCTCGGACGGCTACGTGAGGCTCATCTCGCGCCACAGCAACAAGGCCCTCGAAGTGCAGGGCGCCTCGACCGCCGACAACGCGAACATCGTCCAGTACGACGACTGGGGCGGCACCAACCAGCAGTGGCAGCTCGTCAAGGTCGGCGCCGACACCCCCGGCACGTGTGATCTTCCGTCGACATACCGCTGGACGTCGACGGGCGCGCTGGCCCAGCCAAAGTCCGGGTGGGTCTCGCTCAAGGACTTCACCGTCGTCCCGTACAACGGCAGGCAACTCGTCTATGCGACGACGCACGACACGGGGACGAGTTGGGGTTCGATGAACTTCGGCCTGTTCACCAACTGGTCGGACATGGCCTCGGCCAGCCAGAACACGATGTCATCCTCCACCGTCGCGCCCACGCTCTTCTACTTCGCGCCGAAGAACATCTGGGTGCTCGCCTACCAGTGGGGCGGGACCGCCTTCTCCTACCGGACGTCGAGCGACCCCACCAACCCCAATGGCTGGTCATCCCCGCAGACGCTCTTCACCGGAAGCATCACCGGCTCCGGAACCGGACCCATCGACCAGACGCTCATCGCTGACGGCACCAACATGTACCTGTTCTTCGCCGGTGACAACGGCAAGATCTACCGGGCCAGCATGCCGATAGGGAACTTCCCGGGCAACTTCGGCTCGTCGTACACGACGATCATGAGCGACACGACGAACAACCTGTTCGAAGCCCCGCAGGTCTACAAGCTCCAGGGGCAGAACCGCTACCTCATGATCGTCGAGGCGATCGGCTCGCAAGGCCGGTACTTCCGCTCCTTCACGGCCACCAGCCTCAACGGCACCTGGACACCCCAGGCGGCGACCGAGAGCAATCCCTTCGCCGGCAAGGCCAACAGCGGCGCCACCTGGACCAACGACATCAGCCATGGCGAACTGATCCGCACCAGCCCCGACCAGACCATGACCGTCGATCCCTGCAACCTGCAGTTGCTCTACCAGGGACGCAGCCCCAGCTCGGGCGGTGACTACGGCCTCCTGCCCTACCGCCCCGGTCTGCTGACACTGCAGCGCTGACGGCACGACACGGATCCGGCTCCGGCAGGGAGCCGGCAGGGCGGGCTCGCCGGTAGGCGAGCTCGCCCGCGTGCTGCGCACTGCTGCCGGGGGTGCGGCCGTGGCCGTACCGTCAGCCCCGTCGGACCGCACCCAGTTGGGCCCGATGCAGGTCCGGGGCGGTGAATCGCTGCGCCACCGTGCGCAGGACGCGGGCCATCGCCTGGACGGGCGGGGTGGCGGGGCGTGCCGCGGCGCGGGCAAGGAGGATGCGGCGGGTGGGAGCCGGGACGTCGGAGGCGAACGGCAGGAGGCGTACGTCGCTGCGCCGGCTGGTGAGGGCCAGGCGCGGTGCGAGCGCGATACCGAGACCCGCGGCCACCATGGCCTGCGCCTCCTGGTAGTCGTGCGAGGAGTAGGCGATACGCGGTTCGAATCCCGCCTGGCGACAGCTTCGGCGCAGGACGTCGGCGACCGGGTGGTTGTCGGCGCGGATGATCCACTCCTGGTCGGCGAGATCGCCGAGGCGCACGGAGGGACGGGTGCGCAGGGGCGAGTCTGCGGGGACGACCAGCACCGTCGGGTCGTCCAGCAGGTGGGTGAGGACCAGCGCCGGATCGTCGAGGCGGTTCCATTCGTAGTCCCAGAGCAGCCCTTGGTCCACCTCGCCGGTGTGCAGCATCTCCCTGAGTTCCGCGAGGACTCCGGCGCGTACCTCGATACGGATCCCGGAATGGCGACGCCGGAAACGCGTGAGCGCCAGCGGGAGGAGGGACGCGCTCGCCGTGGGGAAGGAGCCGAGGCGCAAGGTGCCCTGGTCGAGGGCGGTGAAGGAGTCCAAGTCGGCCTGGGCGGCACGGAGTTCCCGGCGGATGGCGTGACCGCGTTCGGCCAGCGCGGCTCCCGCCGGTGTGGGGCGGATACCGCGTGGCAGCCGCTCGATGAGGGGCTGGCCCGCCTCCTGCTCCAGCAGGGACATCTGCTGGGAGGCAGCGGAGGTGGTCATGCCGAGGGCCTCCGCCGCGGCGGTGAGGGAACCGCGCTCGGCGGCCTCGGTGAGCAGCAGCAGGCGGCGGACGTTGAGCATGGCAACGACTTTAGCTGAGCTAAACCCAGGTGAAGCGAACTGCGATTGTTCCGAAGTCGTGCCTCTGCGAAGGTCTCCGCAATCGCCGAGCGGCGCACCGGTTCGCAGTGCGCCGGCATCCGCCGCCTCGGCCCCTTTCCCTCCCTCCGTTCATCCAGGAAGAGCCTCAGACGTGCACATTCCCGCGACCCTGGTGCGTGGCGGCACAAGCAAGTGCTGGCTGTTCAACCAGGTCGATGTCCCTGCCGACCGTGACGCCCTCGAAAGGCTGCTCGTCGCCGCGTACGGCGCCACCGACCCCGTGGAGCTGGACGGGGTCGGCGGCGCGACCCCCACCACCTCGAAAGCGGCCGTGGTCAGCGCCTCACCCGAGCCCGGCGTCGACATCGACTACCTGTTCGCTCAAGTCGGTATCGGGACCGGCTCGGTGGAGTGGACGAGCAACTGCGGCAACTGCGCCACCGGCGTAGCCCTGTACGCGGTCGCCAAAGGCCTCATTCCGGTCACCGGCGACGGGACGCGCGTGGTGATGCGCAACACCAATACCGGCGCGCTCCTCGAAGGGATCGTCGACACCTCCGGAGGCATGGTGCGCCACTTCGGCCGCCAGACGGTACCCGGCACCCGGGCCGGCGGGGTCGCGGTCGGTCTCACCTTCCGCGACCCCGCCGCCACCACCGCCCTTCTGCTGCCCACCGGCCGGAGCGCCCAGGACCTGCGGATCGGCGCCACCGAGCCGGTACGCGTGAGCATGGTGACCGCAGGAGCCCCGGTCGTCCTCGTCGACGCCGCCGGCGCCGGGCGCACCGGTGCCGAGTCACTGGAGCGGATGAGCGCGGACGTCCCTTGGCTGCGCACCGTCCGCCACACCGCGGCACCTCTGATGGGGCTGCTCCAGCCGGGCGGGGAACCCGGCGACGCGGTGCCCAAGGTGGGCCTGGTCGGCCCGCCGGTGCCGTACACCACCACCCTCGGTGAACGGATCGGCGCCGAGGACTACGACGTGTCGGTACGCATGCTCACCATGAACGCCCCGCACCCCGCCATCGGCCTGACCTCAGCCGTCGCCGTCGCGGCGGCCGGACTGGTGGAAGGATCCGTGGTCTCCCGGACCACGGGCGGCCCGACCGACGAATGGCTGCGCCTCGGCACGCCCGCCGGCGTCATCGCGGTCCGCTGCACCGAGGTGAGGGACGGCCTGCCGCACCGGGTCACCGTGCAACGTGCCGCTCGTCTGCTCGCCGACGCCCGCATCTACGTACCGGAAGCAGGCACGCAAGCCGCCTGAACCGCGACACGCCACACCTCGGTCACACCGGCTCCCCGCCCACCGGACCGGAACACCCTCGCGCCCTCGGGCGCGCCACCCCGTCCCCACCGCACCAAGGACAAAGATGTCTGCTGAAGTGATCTCCATAGGCGCCCTGTTGGTGATGTTCGTGGTCGGCACCATGCTGCCGATCAACCTGGGCATCCTCGCCTTCGTCGCCACCTTCACGGTCGGGACCGCCTCACTCGGCCTCACCGAGGACGAGATCTTCGAGGGGTTCCCGGCGAAGCTCTTCGTCACCATCGTCGGGGTCACGTACCTGTTCTCCGTCGCCCGTCGCAACGGCACCATCGACTGGCTCGTCGCCGCCGGCGTGAGGCTGGTACGCGGCAAGGTCGCGCTGATCCCCTGGGTGCTGTTCCTGGTCGCCGCCCTGCTGACGGCGTTCGGTACGTTCACCCCGGCCGCGGTCGCGATCCTCGCGCCGATCGGCATGAACTTCGCCTACCGCTACCAGCTCAACCCACTGGTCGTCGGCATGATGGTGATCAGCGGCGGACACGCCGGCGCGTTCTCCCCGCTGGCCGTCTCCGGTGCCCTCGTCCTCGGCCTCGTCGACCAGGCAGATCTGCATGTCTCCGCCGTGGCGCTGTTCAGCGCCAGCTTCCTGATCAACCTGGTTCTCTCGATCCTCACCTACGCCCTCCTCGCCAAGCGTCCCGCCCCGCTGGCCGAGGGCGCGCCGAAGGCAGCCGACGACGAGCACCTCGCCGTCTCCGGCAGGCCCGACTGGCGGCAATGGCTCACGCTCGCCTGCCTGATGGCCCTCGTCGTCGGCGCGCTCGGCTTTCACCTGGAGATCGGTTTCCTCGCGCTGGCTGCCGGTGCGCTGCTGGCCCTGGTGGACATGAAGCGGCAGGAGAAGGCCGTGGACGGCGTCAGCTGGTCCACTCTGCTTCTGGTCGCGGGCATGATGACGTACATCGCGATGCTGGAGAAGGCCGGCATCATCGAGGAGATCTCCGCCCACGCCGCGGGCCTCGGCGCCCCGGTCGTCGTCGCCCTGCTGCTGTGCTTCACCGTCGCCATCACCTCCGCCTTCGCCTCCTCCACCGCGATCCTCACAGCGATCATCCCCATCGCCGTACCGCTGCTCCTCGCCAGCCACCTCAGCGCCGCCGGACTCATCGCCGCGCTCGCCGTCTCCACGACGATCGTCGACACCTCTCCCTTCTCTACCAACGGAGCCCTCGTCCTCAGCAACGCCCGTGGGGTGGACACCCGCCGCTTCTACCGCCAGGTCATCGGCTACACCAGCGGAATCGTCGCCCTCGGCCCGGTCGTCGCCTGGGGCGCCCTGGTTCTGCCCTGGTCATAACGCAAAGACCGACGACGGGCGGCGGGGCATGTCGTAGTTGGCGGCGAGGGCGGGGGAGGACCAGCCGGCCGGGCTCATCGCAGCGCACCCCGGCTCAACAGCAGAGCAGGCCGCCGGAGTTGTACGACGCGATCGTGGAGGGGGGCGGTGACCGGCCATGTCCCTCGGACGACTATGAGCCGCCCTGACCCTCACGGTCACGCCGCTTCCTTGAGGGGCACACCCTCGGGCACAGGGGGCTGGCGTCGCGGCATGAACAGCATCGTCGCGGCGGCCAGTGCCACGGTGACGCAGCACAGGTTCATCATCGTCACGACGCCCAGCGCCTCACTCAGCAGCGAACCGGCCAGCATGCCCGACAGGGAGGCTGCCGCCTGGAGAAAACCGTTGGTGGCGCTGACTCTGCCCAGTACGGCGTCAGGGGTGTGACGTGCGACAAACGTCCCGCTCGTGATGCCGAAGCAGACCATGGGCGCCCCGATGGTGAAGAACAGTACGGCGCTCCACCCGATCACCGGGGTGTTGAACGTCGCGGCGAAGGCCACAGCGAGCGCTGCGAGGGAACCCACCAGCACCGTGCGGTCGGAGAGCTTCCGCGTGAGGGCGCGGTTGAGCGGCACCCCGAGCAGGAACCCCGCACCGAAAGCTCCGAAGAGCAGCCCGAGGATCTGCGGTGAGGCGTGCAGGACCCGGTCCATGTACGGGATGAGGCCGACGTTCACGGCGGACGTGGCGACCGCGAAGAGAGCACCGGCTGCCGCCAGCGCCGTCAGCCACGGGCTGTCGCGTATGTGCGCGACTCCCTCGCGGATCTCGGCGACCAGTCTGCGTACCCGTCCGTGTTCCGCCTCGGTGTCTCGGCGCTCGGTCGTTGGCGGCCGATAGCGGACCATCGTGAGGCACAGTGCCGAACACGCGTAGCTGAGCGCGTCGATGGCCACGACTGCCGTGAAACCCAGGCTGCCGTACACGACTCCGCCCAGCGGGCCGCCGACGAGCCGGATGGAGCCGACGATCAGGGCGCTCAGGGAGTTCGCCGCATGGAGGTCACCGTCGCGGCCGACCAGTTGTGGGAGAAGAGCGGAGGAGGCCGGGGAGAACAGCTGGCTCAGGGCCGATTCCAGAACCAACGCGACGTAGATCAGCCACACTTCGTCCGGACCGTCCACCCACAGCATCAGCGAGACCGCCACCATGCGCATCAGGTCCGCGGCGATCATGACACGCAGCCGGTTCCAGCGGTCGACGAGCGCGCCGGCGAGCGGGCCGAGGACCAGCGCCGGGACCGTTCCCGCGGCCAACGAGAAACCCGACGCCATGGCGGAGCCGGTCAACTCCAGGACGTAGTACGGGTCCGCGAGGAGCAGGAACCAGTCGCCGAGGCTGGACAGCAGTTGACCGGACGCGAGAAGCCGGTAGTTCCGGATCCGCAACACACTGAACAAGGCGGTCCCTTCGGGATGGAGGCCAGGCCCGGTCCGGCACCTGGTACGTCAGGCATTCGCGCGGCTTCGATCCCGGTCACCAGAAGGCGGCCGTGCACCTCGCTGGAAGCGCTTCAAGAAACGTACGGGATGTACAGAACGTAAGAAACATGGCTCGGCTCATGAGGTTCCCAGCGGGTGCGGCGTCGGCTAAACCCTTTGAGACGGTTCACGATCTCTCTTAGGTTGGCCCGGGTGACGATCGAGGTGCCCTACCAGCCCATTCCGGTTGACCAGTCGGACGTTCGCTACGTCCACGGTCCCGACTCGGCTCGTCAGCCGGACGTGCCCGTCGGGGAGACGACCGCGTTCGACTGGAACGACAGCGCGGTCTATCCGGGCACGTCACGGAAGTTCTGGGTCCATGTGCCCGCGCGGTACGACCCCGCCGAGCCGGCGTCGCTGATGGTGTTCCAGGACGGTTGGTGGTACCTGGACCCCGGTGGGGAGGTCCGCGGCGCGACGGTCCTGGACAACCTCGTCCACCGCGGGGACATCCCGGTCACTATCGGCGTGTTCGTCGACCCTGGCGTCTTTCCCGACGCTGGGAATGCGAAGAACCGCAACACCGAGTACGACGCGTACGACGATTCGTACGTCCGCTTCCTCCTGAACGAGATCATCCCCGAGGTCAGGAAGCACTACGCGATCGCCGAGGACCCCGATCGGTGGGGCATCTGCGGTGGCAGCAGCGGCGGCAACTGCGCCTTCACCGCAGCGTGGCTTCGCCCGGACAAGTTCCGCCGCGTCATCGGGTACCTGTCCAGCTTCGCGCAGATGCCGGACGGCAACCCGTACCCCGACGCCGTTGCCCGCGTTCCCCGCAAGCCGCTGCGGATCTTCCTGCAGGCCGGCCATCGTGACCTGCGCTGGAACGAGCCCGAGGCGAACTGGCTCGCCGACAACTTGCGTGTCGCGGCAGCGCTCGCAGAGGCCGGCTACGACTTCCGCCTCGTCCTGGGTGATGGCGGCCACAACCCCAACCACGGTGGCGTCCTGCTCCCCGACGCCTTGCGCTGGTTGTGGCGATCCGATGATCGACACGACCAGGCGGTGGCATCGGGCGGAGCGACTTCGTAGAAGGGGCCGTCCCGGATCAGGGCCCACAGGGCGCTGACTCTGCGGCGGGCGACGGCGTTCGCGGTCCTCTTGAGGGCCGGCGCGGTCGGGGCGTCAATGTCCGGCCCAGGGGCAGCGGCCCGCACGTCGACTCTGTCGGACCACGACTCGCCGTGGACGGGGGATGCTACCTGGAGTGCCTCCTGGCCTCGGCGCGTCGCAGTTTGTGGGTGAAGCGGTGCATGTGGGGGTCGAGCAGTTCGTGCGATTCCTCGAGGACTTGCTCGGGGGTCAGCCACCGGATCGCGTCGAACTCGTCTTCGTCGTAGGAGGTGATGGTTTCGGCGTCGGCGTTGAGGAGGTACCACAGTGAGACGTCGGTGTGGGTGCCCTGTCCGCGGGTTTGGGTGACGGTGAGGAAGAGGGGGAGCTCGCCGGTGATCGGCGATGCTTGTGCCTGGATGCCCAGTTCCTCATGGCATTCGCGGACGACCGTGGTCCAGGGGCCCTCGCCCGGCTCGACGTGTCCGCCGGCCGGTAGCCACAGGCCCGCCTTGCGGTGCGCGACGAGCAGCAACTGCCCGCGGATGTCGTCGAGGACGACGAAGTAGCTCACCAGGTGCATCGCAGGAACATCCGGCTTGCGCAGCCGGTAGAGCGGGGCTCCGCTGGAGATCCACTGCGTGGCGGTGGTGAGGTGGATGTGCTCCAGGTCGTCCCAGGCTTCGATCGCACCGACCAGCCCCAGAAGGTGGGCACGGGGCTGATCGTCGTGGTGGGGGAGCGGGGGGCTGGTTGGGGGCATCGGCGCATCCTGGCAGGCGGCACTGACAGACGATGCCGGACCTCGGGGTGCCACGGCGAGGCGGGCCGATCGGCCATGTCCAGCGACCGGAGGGGTCCGGGATGTCGACCACGGCGCGGCCATCGGCGGCCTCGGCAGGGTCGAAGCCGGGGTGCTCGTAGAGGACGTGTGCACCGCGGGTAGCGGCACCGGCGTGTTCGGCCTCGAAGGTGAGGACCTCAATGCTGCCCGGGCGCCTGCACGAACTCGCCAGGCCAGGGCGTTCGTCGCGGTCTCCTCGGGCTCTGATGTCCATGGCGTGGTCGTGGCGGGTCCGCTTCCGCCCAGCGCGTGGGCGGCTGGGCGGAAGCGGGGCGGTTTCCCCTCCGGTGGTTCTTGAGCACGAGGGGGCCGCGCGGCCTTCCAGACATGGAAGGTGCGACGCCGGGGGGCGTCCGTTCTTTATGGTCCGCCTTCCGGTGGGTGTCGCAAGGGGAAGTACGGGTTCGCCATCAAAAGGGTTCATTCAGGCATGATCTGGTGACAATATGGGGGCCGTTGCGGTAACGCGCCCTGGTATGCCGGGGGTTGACGGGGCGTCATCGACACCGTGCGGTCGCCTGGTGACGATGTGTTCACTCGGCAACATTGTTCCGCAATCCCATGATCACGTTGAGTGGCGGCCGTCTCACACAGCATGCTGTCGTGCAACCTCTCCGGGGCGCGTGAGCACCGCCTCGGAGGGGCCTTTCCAGACACTGGTATGTCCTCCCAGGGAAGGTGCCATGACAGGCAAGCAGGTGATGACCGTCCTCGTTCTCGCGGCGGTCCTCGCATGGAGCACGGTGATGACCGTGCTGGGCCAACTCACCGCGCTGATCGCGCTGTTGCCCACGCTGGGGCTCCTCGTCCAACAGATCGTCTCCGCAATCGGCGGTCCGGACCCCCGGGCCACCACGGCGGCCGCCGCACCGACTGCCGTACCGGCACCCGCGCCGGCCGCGGGGCCGGTGGAAAGTCAGGAGCCGCCCCAGTGACCACGTCCCCCATACCGGAGCGGCCCGCTGATCCTCCCCATCGCCGCGGCCGCCCGCCGGAGCCGATCTGCGCGAGTGCCGGTCTCGCGCACCGCACCTGGCTGGAGCCGGTCCGCAGCCGCTTCACCGCCAGTGGCCTGACCCTGGACGACCTCGTCGGCCGGTCCGGCTTCTCCAAGACCCGCTTGTCGGAACTGATGCGGGGCAAAGGCCTCTACCCCACCTGGGAGATCACCTACAGCGTGGTCCGCGCCCTGGACTTACCCGTCGGCCCGCTGCGCCGGCTGTGGAAGGTCGCCGCGATCGAGGCGGACAAGAAGCCGTCCTGGATCGACGACCGGCTCCAGGCCGTCCCGCCCGCCGACACCGACGAACGGCCCCTCGCGCACGTGGCGCTCTACCAGGCCATGGTCGTGCCCTACAACGCGTACGCCCAGGCCTTCCTGCAGTCCCTGCCCCGCGCCCGGCACGCGGTCGGAGAGGTCTTCGACCTGCTGTGGCTGACCTGGGACGACGCCACCTCCAGCCCGGACACGCCCCGGCACGCTTGGCAGCTGCTGCGCGCCACCGTCCTGTCCCGCGCCGCCCAGCGGCCCGCCGGCCACTACGACCTGCGCGCCGCCGCCTTCTCCACCGCCCACCAGGCCCAGGCCTCCCACCTGATCGAGCGTCTGGCCCGCATCGACGTCCTGGCCCGCTTCTTCGACGCGATCGCCCAGCTGCCGGACGACCAGATGGACGTCACCGTCCTGCGCTACCTGTGCGGTATCGACCCCGACGCCATTCCCGCCGTTGTCGGCCTGCCCCCGGCCCTGGTCCACACCCTGGACCACCACGCCCGCTGGGCCCTCAAGCAGCTCTTCCCCGACACCGAACCCCAGGAGTGATCCCGCCGTCATGAGCACCATCGACGACCTCCTCGCCCAGTCGCTACTGCTGCGTGACCCTCACGTCCCGGCCGACATCGTCCCCCACGACGAACCGGTCGACGACGACCTCCTGTTGGGGCGGCATCGGGCCAACGACACGACCGACGCCGGCGCCGCCCACAGCCTTGACGCCCTGTGTGAAACGGTCGTCAGCCACTGCACCCCCGACCAGCTCGCCGACTTCCTCACCGACCAGATCCCCCAACCCCCCACCGCCCGCATCCTGGGCTGCGCCCTGCATCTGGCCGGCATCGACATCGGCGCCCGCTTCTGGTGGCAGTACGCCGCCGGCGCCGAGGACGCCCCCGCCTCCTACTGCCTCCACCTCCAACACCTCGCCCACGGCGAAACCCACGCCGCCGCCCTCTGGCACGCCCAAGCCGACGCCTACACCGCCGACCAGGACAACACCGATACGCCCGAGTACGCGCCGGCCCTGCAGTCGATGAACGCCGACACCAGCCTGGCCACCGTCCTGCGCGTCCTGGCCCAGCTCACCCGCACCCTGCCCACCCGACGCCACACCCCGGCCGCCCGTGCCGTCATCGAGTTCGTCGCCTCCGCCGTTGCCGGCGGCTACACCCGCCACCCCGACCTCGAAATCCCCCTGCCCGGTACCTACTTCGCCGAACAACTCGAAATCGTCGTCGCGGCCACCACCAGCACCCAGGCGCACTTCCGACCGGCCCCCGTGCAAACCGCGCCCACGAACACGTCATCGCCGGCCGATGACCTGCCCAACCGGCTCGACCCCAACGAGGACCGCAAGCACATCCCCACCAAGGCCGCCCCCCGCGGACCCGAACACCTCCTGGTCCAGGTCACCGCCGCCGACCACGAACCCACCACCGCGCACACCTTCTTCGAGAACGCCGCAGCCGTCTGCTGGAAGACCGCCACCGTCACCGAGCAAGACACCCGCGGCAACTCCATGGCCTACCGCCTGCGCCGCTTCGCCCAACGCCTCACGCCGGCGCCCTCCGGCTTCGGCCAGCTCAGAACAGCGTCACCCTCCGGCGGCGCCCCGGCACCCATGTACCGGTTGTGAGCCGACACGCGAGCCACAGCACAACGCGCGCCATCGGGGCACGGACAAAGCTCGGGGAGTCGGCGGCACACTCTCAGGGCCGCCCGGCGGCTGTGCTGGAAGATCGGTTCGCGGGCGTGCTCAGTAGCCGACAGTGAAGCGGCGTTGGACGAAGCGGGGTAGTTCCGCCTCGTCGAGGAGGGCGATGGCCGCGTCCTCCGCGGAGATGCGGCTGCGTCCGTCCGCGTCGAGGACCGGCTGGTCGCCGCCGACTCGGAAGCGGCCCGTACGTTCACCGGGGGAGATGTCCTCCGCGGGGCTGAAGTAGGTCCATAGCCGGTTGGAGGTGCGCAGGACGTTCAGGGCGTCCCGGTGACCGCGCACCGCGGCGGCGTACTCCCGTGGCAAGCCGATCGCGTCGAGAGCTTCGTGCAGGAGCTCGTCGGAGTCGGCTCGTACGACTCCGGGCTCGATCTCCAGGCTGCCGGCGCCGCCGATGACGATGAGCCGGGTCCGGGGGTGACTCTCCAGCGCCTTGAGGAGTGCCCGTGCGGCGGTGACGTAGACCGTGGGATCGGCGATCGAGCGGGCCACGGTGTCAGCGATGTCGTTCGCGGCGTTCCCGGGCTGGAATCCACTGATCAGTACGTCGAGGCCGGGTATGGCGGCGGAGACCGCGTCGGCATCAAGGACGTCGACGCTCTTCCAGGTGATGTCCTGCCGGTCCTCCTCGATCCGGGTGGCGTCGCGACTGAAGGCCACGACCTGGTGGCCCCGGCCGAGGGCTTCGGTGACGACGCGACTGCCGATGGTGCCTGTGGCCCCGATGACTCCGATGCGCATAGCTCTCCCCTGGGTAGTGCCGACGATTCTGCGCGGCATGAAGAAACTATACGGCGTGAAGTAAAAATACGGGGCTCAGTATCGTGACGCTGTAGAGTCGGCGGTCATGGGAAGCGTGGGAAGCACCAAGGGGCGCCGCGAGCGGCTGCGCGCGGAGACGACTGCCGAGATCAAGAGGGTCGCGCTGGAGCTGATGGCCTCGGGCGGACCCGACGCGATCACGCTGCGGGCCATCGCTCGCGAGATGGGCATGACGGCCAACGCCATCTACGGGTACTTCGCCACCCGTGACGACCTGGTCACCACGCTGATCAACAGCGTCTACACCTCGCTGGCCGACGCGGTGGAAACCGCATGGGAGGCCACCCCCGCGCACGACCCGGCCGCCCGGATTCAGGCATGGGCCCGCGCCTTCAGGGACTGGGCGCTGACCAACCCGGAGGGATTCCGTCTCGTCTACGGCGATCCCGTGCCCGGCTACCGGCCCCCCGAGGGCGGTGCCGCCCCGGACGCCGCCCACCGCGTCTGCACCGGGATCACCGCTCTCGCGGCCGCTGCCTGGCCGAAGGCCGAACTCCGTTACATGGACAGCGGCTTCGAGTGGTCCGACTTCGACCCGGGCCTATTGGACAAGGTCCGCCCGGCCTTCCCCGAGCTGCCGCCGGCCGCCGTGGCCCTGGCCCTGCGCATCTGGAGCCATCTGCATGGCCTGGTGTCACTGGAGATCTACGGCCACCTGCAGACGCAGGCCCTCAACCCGGAGAAACTGTTCCGCGAAGAACTGACCCAGCTCATCCGCTCCTTGGGCATCACGCCGCGAACGTAACAGCCCTGTGTGACCGGCCATCCGTAGTGCCCCTGTCACCAGGACCCCTGTCACCGTGGCGGCCGTGCGTGCCAAACCCCCGGCCCGAATCCGGGCGGTTTGGGAGGCGACTGGCTGTTGATCGTGCAGCGACGGCAACCTTGCCGCCACGTCGATGGTCCAGTGTGTGTCTTGGCAACGTCTACGTATGAGGGGCCTGTGAAGGGGATGCTGCAAGGGCTGCGGAAGGCGGAGATGTTGCTGCTGAGAGCCAGCCTGAAAGTCGATCGCTGTCTCGGCAAGAACGAGAGGTACCGGCCTCCGGGGCCCCTCGCGGTTCGCGTCGCCAGCCATCCGCTGCGCTCCGCGGCTGTCCTGGCAGTGCCGATCGCCGCGCTGGGCGGCATGACCTTCGGGGCATTCACCGACGGAACACGGTTCTTGCAGGCGGTCCTGTTGGGCACTGGGCTGACGCTGGTCTTGGCGCTGGGCCTACGGCTGGAGCGCCTGACGCAACTGCAGTACGAGCGCGTCGGCCATCCCCCCGTCCCCCCTCAACCCGCAGACCCTCCGCGTCCCGGCGAGCTCAGACGGGTCCTTGCATACCTCTGCTTGGGATGGGGCGCGCTGTCGGTGCTCTTCTGGGGTGCGGAAAGAGCCAAAGGCACCCCGGTCAGCTGGCTCCTCAGTGGGGTTTTCACCGGACTCGGTCTCCTGGGCGTAACCGCCGCAGGCTACTGGATGGAGCGGAAAAGGCAGCGGGCAAGCCGTCAGGCGGCTGGTCCCGCGGCAGGCGACCTTCGCCCTGTCGACGACGACGCGTAGACGCAGGTCGTCGGCGTGACAGATTCGCCGGAGGGCGTACGGGCGGATCATGCTGACTTGTGGCGCGCGGCCCGGACAGCCGCCGGGCACCGTGGCGGCACCGATGTGTCACAGCTCCCGGCGCATGCAGGCCCGCGGCCACCGGTCCAGGCCCTGTGCCGCTTCACGCCGACGGATCTCCCGCAGACCAGGAGTCTGCCTGCTGTCGTCCAGGATCCGGAATCCCAAGCGCGCGTAGTACGGGGCGTTCCACGGGACCTCGGTGAACGTCGTGAGGGTCAGTGCGGGCACTCCCTGGCTCGTGGCCTGGGCTGCCAGATGGTCCAGCAGCAGCCGTCCGATGCCACGGCGGGCGCTGTCCGGGTGCACCGATACCTGCTCGACGTGGAGGTTGCCGTCGACACTGTCGGCGATCAGATAGGCGACCGGGGTGTCGGCGTCGTCGGCCGCGACCCAGGCCATCCCGGCGTGGCGGTAACGGGCGAGCTCATCGACCGTGAGTGGCTCGTCGTCGGCAATCTCCGGCATGCCGATATCTCGGAAACATTGGCCGGCGGCCCTCTCGATGTCCTGGAGGGCGGCCAGTTCGTCCAGGCGCACGGCTCGGATATGCATGAACGGCATTGTCCAAGGTCAGCCGGATACTGCCACCGAATTAAGGGGACCGTGAGGGCAGTTCACGGGCGTGCGCTCTACACGGTCCTGGATTGATGGGTGCGCTCGGTCCTGTGAAGCTGCAGTGCGACGGAGTTGAAGGCATGGGTGTCGGACATGGCGAAGCCGTGGACGGTGCCGGGATCTGGCCCCAACTGATCATCTGCTCCACGGCAGTGCCGTTGTGATGCCACGCCTGATCAGCGGGTGAACGCTTCGGTCAGGCGCACCCGGTAGCCGTCCTCCTCCATCAGTACGACGGTGACGCCGAACGGGTCGGGGTGGTTCAGCTCGATCGGAATGAAGGCGTAGTTCACTGCGGCTTGAATCGGTGGGACGAGCTCGGCGCCGGGCTGCGGCGCGGGGCTCGGCAGCCAGTCGGGAGCGACCGACGCCCAGCCCTCGGGGCTGCGGGACAGAAGCTGTTCCGTGTAGGGGAACCGGTGCAGCACATGCTGGTCGGGGGTGGCGAGGACCATGTTCAGGCAAGGGGCCGGGCTGACGATGGGCAGCTCGCAGGCAGTGGCGACGTCGCGGGTCTCCCACGTAAGAACGACCTCGTCCGCGCGGGCCGCCGCGGCGATGTTCGAGAGCTGCGCGATCCCGGTGAGCGCGTCTTCGCCGACCTTGAGAGGGCGGGCCCAGATCATCCCGACCAGCTCACCGCCTACGAGCGGCATGATGAGCGGCCGCGGCACAGAGCCCTCGCCCAGGCCGGCGGCGTAGGCGTCCTTCGCCACCTTGACCAGCGCGTCCCACATCTGTACTTCCACGGAAGCCCCCATCGTCTGCCGAATCCGATCACCGCACCCTGTCACGGGGGCTGAGGCCGTGTCAGCGAGAGGCAGCGAAAGCTCGGCGGCCTTGGTGTCCAGTGTGGTGTCGCTGTCCTTGGCGGTGGCCAGGACGGCGATGTGCCACAGACCGCGCGGGGAGGTGTCGGCTTCGTCGCGGGTGACGGGGACCTTGTAGGTGCAGTGCACGGTGTCTGCGCCGCTGCAGACCACGCCTCGGAACAGGCCCAGAAGGTTTCCGAGGCGTCCGTTGAGGTGGTGGGGGAGGGCCCTGAGCGGGAGAGGTTCGCCCATTCTGATGTCAGCGGTCTGCTCGAGCAGCAGCACCGGTCAGTCCGAGGACGGCGTCGGCCAGGGTCGCGCCGCGGGCGCCGAGGTGATCGGTGACGTGGAGGCCTGCGACGGCGGAGTTGCGTGTGGCTCGGCGGCTTCGGTGTGGAGTTGGTGGAGAGCGTTGAGCAGGTTGGTGCGGTAGTGGCTGCCGTAGGCGAGGGTGTCGGCGAGCCAGGGGGCCGGCGGCTGCGCGCGCCGTCGACTGGGCGGGTCATGCCATGCTCGCTGCGGCCATGCGCGTCGCCGCACCGTAGATCGGCCGGGCGTCCTCGGTGGTCACACGCGGTCCGCGCAGCGGTCGGGCGAGGCGGAACCAGATCTCGGGTGGATCTGGCGGCCGCCGCGCTGGGCCCGTATGTCCGGTTCGGCACCCGCATCCCTTGGCGGAGCCGACTGGAGGCGAACGTGGCGCATTCCGGGGTGAGGGACCTGGTTTCCATGCTTCGGAGAGCCGTCAGGAGGCTTCTGCGGAACACGTCGTCGATGAGGCGCCACGGTACCGACCGATCGCGCTGTCGGATTCCTTTCCGTGGCACTCTGCATGCTGTCCGCTCTCACTTCCGTGGCTGGTCAGGGCTGTGGCGGATCGAAAAATCCAGGTGTGTATGAGCCGGTGATCGCTCGTATACTCGTCCGGGCTCATGGAGGGGGAGGTGAAGACGGTGAAGCTTGCTGAGGCACTGGCAGAACGTGCGGAAGCGACGCGCCGCGTAGAACAGCTGCGGGCGCGCGTCGTCAGCAGCGCGCGGTACCAGGAGGGGGAGACGCCCGCCGAGGATGCAGCGCAGCTATTGGCTGAGGCCGGTGAGGTGCTGGATGCTCTGGAAACGTTGATCCGGCGGATCAACCGGACCAATGCCGCTGCGGACATGGGTCCGGACGGCACGCTCACCGATGCCCTCGCACGTCGGGATGTCCTGCGGTTGCGTCACTCGGTGCTCACCGCGGCGGCGGACGCGGCGGCGGGTACGGGCGAGCGCGGATACGGCAGGCAGCTCCGGTCCGAGCTGATGATGCTTTCCGCGCTTCCGGTCGCGGAACTGCGCGGTCAGGCGGATGTCGTCGCCCGGGAGATCCGCGAGGTCGATGTGCGGATCCAGCGTACGAACTGGGAGGTCGATTTGCTGGACTGAGGAGTCCAGCAAGTTGGAATGATGTGGAGCAGGTAGCTGCTTCGGAGGCGTGCACACACCGAGGGCCGGCGGTATTCCAGCCCACTCCTGGCGCGTGAAGAGCAACGCGGGGGTTCGACTCCCCAACAAACAGTGCAGCTCAGCACCGCGTACAGGTAACAGTGCACATCGCACAGCACATCACCACGTGCAGATCCGAGGCGGCGAGGGCGGGTTCGGGGCTTTCCACATCGCAGCACCATAGGGCGACCGGTATAAGGATGGTTGTCGCGCAAAGCCAGTTCGCTACATGTGGAACGGAAGCTCGAGTATCAGCTGCCCTCGCTGCTCCGGCGCGGCTATACCGAAATCGGTGCCAGGGGGTTCGGGCCCGAAGGAGGCCGCCTCCCTGGCGCCGCACCGCATTCCGCACTGGGCGTCATGCCCGCCGCGCCCCCTGCGAGGATGCGCAGCCTATCCAGAACGGAGGTCAGACCTGCCAGTCCAGTTGCGGCTCGGGGACGCCGACGGAGCGTCCGTATTGCTGAGCTTCGCTGCGGCCCTCTGCCTGCCCGCGGGGGTAGCGGAAGACCTTGTTGGCAAAGATCACGAACGTATCGTCAGCGGTGTGGAAGTCGGTGTACCAACCTCCGGATGAGGCGAGGCAGGAAGCGAGCTGATCCGCGAGCCGCTGGGCGTCGGACTCCTCGGCGGAAAATTCCAGGAGTGTCCAGTGCCGTGGCTGCTGATCCCCGGGGTCTGTCATCTCGACCCGCGACAATTTGGTGATCTGCAGAGGAATCCCAGTCAGCTGGGCTCCGACTCGTAGGCTCTCGGCGATCAGTACGCCTTGCAGCATCCGACCCTCCTTGGTGTTGGTGTTGGTGTTGGTGTTGGTGTTGTGAGACTAACTTCCTTTCCTGGGGCGCTCGTTGGTCGTAGCTGGGGCCGGTGATGTTGACTGCTCTGGGGCTGGGCTCCGTCCACTACGGCGGCCAGGGCGACCACGCGCCCATCGTGCCGGATCAGCTCGCGTCCCTCTGGACCGAGCCGAGCAGACGGGTGCGCAGTGCGCACGCCGAACCTTCCGTCGTTCGTACTCGTCCCCGCTGAGGGCGTGCCGACGTTCCTGCGCGCGGGTCGTCATACGGTGGCGGTCGGCGGGATCCACCGGTGGGTACGGGGCACGGCGCTGGTGATGCCGTAGTCCTCCTTGAGAGTTTCGGGGATCGCGTAGTGCATGACGCGTCCCCGGGTGAGAGAGGACAGCTCAAGGACTGTGGTGAGGTGGCCGAGGCGGTCCAGTGCCCAGGCGCCGAGCGGGGAGCGGTCCTCGATGGTCTCCAGGACGCCGAGGAGATGGGGTACGGCCTTGACGAGGGTGTCCCATGACGTGCGCGGGACGTGGAGCCAGTCGGCGCAGGTGTCGCCGACGAGGTGACGGATCAGGGCGGAGACGATCGGGTCGAAGAAGGTGCCGGGTACCACCTCCTCGTAGAGGTCGATCAGCTGCCGGGTCAGATGGGTGCCCTCCTCGGAGGGCCCCATGTGCCGGAGCATGTACAGGTCGAGGAACTGGCGGGCCTCGTCGAGGGTCTCGGGAACGGCATCCTGGTCCACGCCGAGCATGGCGCCGACGACGCGCCAGGCGTAGTAGTAGGCGTCCGCGCCCTCCGTCGACATGTGGATGCCCAGGCGGTGCAGGCTGTCCAGGACGAGCAGGGAGAAGAACATCTGCCCGCCGATCATGTCCTCCTGGCAGATCGGCGTTCCGTGGGCCGCGGTGTCCCAGCGGTTCTCGCGGGTGAGGTGGTGGCGGATGGAGGCGTGCAGGAGGCGGACCTTCTGGGCGGCCGGGATGAAGCGGCTGCCGGCCTCGAACGCGTCGGGCTGCATCAGATGGACGGTGAACTGACCCGTCTCCGCCATCCGTTTGGACGGGTACTTCAGGCCGTGGGAGGCCGACAGCAGCTTCGCCACGTGCGGGACGAGGTAGCAGGCGGGCATGGAGGCGAAGGACAACGCGGTGGAGATGTGCACGTTGTTGTCGATGAAGAACAGCCGGGCCCTCTCCATCTCCGCCCAGTCCACCCAGGCCGGCGGGGTGCGGGTGGCTTCCAGGTACTCGCGCGCGACGTCGGGCAGTCCTTCCGGCAGGGGCGCGCCGGCGGTGGAGACGTAGCGCATCAGGGTGTTGAACTTGCCCACCTCCCCGCGCTCGAAGAGCTCGGCGACGGTTCGGTCGGCGAGCTCGTCTCCGGTCTGCCGCAGGGTGTCCAGCGATGCGTCGGTGTAGATCATGGCGGGGGTTCCTTGTCTTCGTCGAGATCGTCCGCGACGGGCGGTAGGGCCGGCAGCCCGGGACGGGGCGGCGCGGGCTTGCCTCACCTGGGTGCGGGGTCAGGACAGGCGTACTGCCGCGGAATGCGCCAGCGCGGTCAGTCCGGTGGCGGCGTGCGCCGGTAGATCCAGTTCGTGGAGGGCACCGAGAGCCTCCTCGACCCGTGCCCTGATCATGTCCTCGACGCGGTCGGGCGCCCTCAGCCGGCACATCACCTCGCGCACCGCGTCCAGCCCGTCGCCGTCCAGGTCGCCCCGGCCCAGCAGGGAGTTCAACAGGTCGCGCTCGGAGTCGTCGGCGAGGCGCCAGGTCTCCGCCAGGAGCGCCGTGGGCCGATGGCCGCGTACATCGTCGGCATTGGCCTTGCCGGTGTGCGAGGGGTCTCCGAACAGCCCGAGCAGATCGTCACGGAGCTGGAACGCCTCGCCCAGCGGCAGCCCGTACGCGGAGTAGCCCTCGCGCAGCCGGGTGCCCGCCCCGGCCAGGGCACCGCCGATCAACAGAGGCTGTTCGACGGTGTACTTGGCCGTCTTGTACCGGATCACCTTCAGCGACGTCTCGGTGTCCGGGCCCGATCCGGTGCGCAGGATCTCCAGACACTCGCCCGCGATCAGCTCACGGGCCATCACCGCCCACAACGGGCGGGCTCGGGCGAGATACGCGGCGGGCAGACCGCTGGTGGCGAACAACTGCCCGGCCAGCGCCATCAGCAGGTCCCCCACCAGCATCGCCAGCGACCGCGCGGCGGTGTCCGCGTCCGGACGCGCCGCTACGGCCCCGCGCAGGGCGACATGGGTGGTGGGTCGCCCGTGCCGCAGCGGACTGTCGTCGATGAGGTCGTCGTGCACGACCGCCGCGGCATGCACCAACTCCATGGAGGCCGCCGCCCGCACCAGCGCGTCACTGTCCGGCTGTCCCACCGCACGCCAGCCCCAGTAGCAGAACGCCGCCCGCAGCCGCTTGCCGTCCGCGACCGCCGCCTCCAGCCTCTCGGCGACCGTGCCGAGTATCGGATCGATCGCCGCGAACTCGTCGGCCTCCCGGGCGACGAACTGCCGCAGCACCTCGTCCACTCGGACCTTGAAGACCGACCATTCCCACCGCTCAGACGCCACCGGCGGCCTTCCTGGCCAGGACGCGCCGGGCGAGGATCTCCAAGTGCGGCGGGGGTGCGGCCGCGTACCTGTCCAGCACCAGACGTCCCCGCGCCGCGAGTTCGTTCTCGGCGTCCGCAGCCAACTCCGCGGCGTCGGACCGGCGCAGCAGCCCACGCACTGTCCCCAGGACCGAACCCACCGTGCTCACCGCCAGATCGGCCAGTCCGGCAGCCAGTAACAGCGTCTGCCCGTCCAACCCTGCGCGCCGTCCCGCTTCTTGCGTCACACCATCTCCCTCACCCGTCGTACATCCCGGCAGCCCGGGCGCACACCGCCCTTCCGAGCATCGCGTCCGACCGGGGGTGCCAGCGGAAGAACTCACGATCGAGTGATCCATCCGCTCGACCGTGCGGATCGTGGATGCTGCCGTCCCAGATCAGCTGTCCAGGCTGCTCTGCGCAGCAGGCCGAGCGGCTGCGGACCGTCACGGCGCTAGGAAGAACGTGGGCTTCCTGGACGCGGCCCACTTCAGCAAGGGGTGCAATCGAGCGTACGGAATCTCGCCTCGGGCCTGGCGCGATCAGAACCACCCCTCCAGTTGATGGTCTCCGCGCGGCCGCTTTTCGCGTGACCGGCCCTGGCGCTGGGTCCGTCCCGTCCGCTCAGTCGCGGCGCGGCACGGATTCGCTCCTTCCGACCCCAGCGGCGAGCAGGGCGAAGCCCAGTGCGAAACCGAGCATTGTCCAGACGCCGCGGGGCCAGAAGATATGGCTGTCTGTGAAGGACCAGCCGGCCACCAGGAGAACCACCGTTCCGGGAATGACTCGCGCGCCGTGTTGCGGGAAGAGTGCGACGGCTGTGGCCACGACAGCGACGAGGAGGGCGTAGGCACCGACCTGCCCTAGTGACTCACCTGTGTCGTAGAGCGGGTACTTGATCGGCCGTATGTCCCCTGTCCCGGGGGCATGCTCGACCGCGGTCCCCGCCGCGATACCGGCCACCGCGTCAAGACCGGTGTAGAAGGCCGCGTATGCGAACGCACTCGTCCAGGCCACCACCGTGGCGAAGCCCGCGAGGTCTGGTCGGGGGCGGTGCCACAGCGGGACGAGGAGGCCGAGGGCAAGCAGTGGAAAGACAGGCAGCAGCGCGATGTGCAGATGCGTCCAGTCCGCGGCTGTCGCTCTGGACAGGCCGTGCGGGTGTGCGGCACCCGCCGCAGCCAGCACGAGGGGCGCGACCGTACCGAGGGTCATGTTCCGGATCGTCAACACACCGTGAGCGTAGGGGCGTCAGGCTATTCGCGATGGCTGCGTAAGGGCTTCGTAAGATCTCGCGCGGTGCCGTGGAACCGTGGCAAGCGCCGGCTGGGTGCGGCGACTCCGACGCGGCATCGGCCTCGCGGAGCCTGAACCGAGACCAGCAGAGGACCATCAACTCGGTGGAGCGCGAGGGCAAGCCGTGCCTGAGTGGCGCTCGGTCCTTCGGTGCGTTTGCGTGCTGCGGAGCGCTTGACGCGGTGTTGGCCTCGGGGTGTCGTCCCGGGCGAGGGGTGCAGATCTTACGAGAACCTGACGCGGTCGGGAAAGCCTGCCGCCCCGGGCGCCTCAAGGGCAACTCTGGTCACATCCGCCGCCGGCCCTCCCGGGCCGTCCAGCTACTTACGGAGTGACGCATGAGCAGGCACACCAGGCGCAGGTCCCCGTTCCAGGTCCGGCTGCTGACCGCCGGGGCCGGGATCGTCGCCACGGCGGCGGCGGTCGCGACGGTGACCGTCGCCTCGGCCCACGAGCCCGGCGGGCAGGCCGCGCAGTCGGCCAAGGCGGGGGCGGATCACGCTGTGTTCGTCCAGGGCAACGAACTCGACGGCAACACCATCCACGTCTTCAAGCGCGGCGAGAACGGCGCTCTGAGCGCGGCCGGCGACTACGCCACCGGCGGCTCGGGGGGCGACCAGGTCGATGCCCCCACCGATTCCCTCGCCTCTCAGGGCTCCCTCGTCTACAACGATCTCTCGGGGCTGCTGTTGGCGGTCAACGCGGGCAGCGGCACCGTGACCTCCTTCCAGGTCCACGGGCAGAAGCTGACGCACCGCCAGGTTCTGGATTCCGGCGGGGACTTCCCGTCCTCCATCACGGTGCACGGCAGTCTCGCCTACGTCATGAACGCGGGCGGTGAAGGCAGCATCCAGGGCTTCAGGGTGACGGCCAAGGGGCTCAAGCCGCTCGATGGCTCGCACCGCTCCCTGGGTCTGGACAACGGCACGGTGCCGTTGTTCAGCAGCTCGCCCGGCCAGGTCGCCTTCACCCCGGGCGGCCGGGCCCTGGCGGTGACCACGAAGTCCGCCAACACCATCGAGGTCTTTCCGATGCGGCCGGACGGACGCCCCGCGCACCGGGCGACGGTCAACGACTCCGCCGGCGGTGTGCCGTTCGCGATCACCTTCGACGGGAGCGGGCGGATGCTGGTGGCCGAGGCCGAGAAGTCGACGGTCAGCACGTACAAGGTGCGCGCCGACGGACGACTCAAGGTGGTCCAGCGGCCGCTGGCCAATGGTCAGGACACGCTGTGCTGGCTGGAGCGAGCCGGAGACTTCTTCTTCGGCGGCAACACCGGTAACTCGACCGTCACCGGCTACCGCACCGACTCCCGCGGCAGGCTCGCGCTCACCAACGACGTCGGGGTCGCCGCGCCCCCGTCGGCCAAGTCGCAGGGGGTCATTGATCTGGCGGTGACTGACGACGAGAAGTTCCTATACGTGCAGAACGCGGTCTCCGGCACGGTCGACGGTTTCCGCATCGGACACGACGGATCTCTGGCCAAGATCACCACCGTCACGGGACTGCCCGCCTTCGCCGAGTCCGGTATGGAGGGCATCGCCGCGGTGTAAGGAAAGCGGCCACCGCGGCCCGACGCCCGGGACATCCCGTCCGGGGCGTCACGCGTGTGGACGTCCGTGCTGAGGGTGCCCGACGGGGGCGCCGCGGCGGACGAAGGGAAGGAGCGGTCAGCGTCGCGACCGGTCAGGGACTGGCCGGCGAGGTGGGCCGGTCGGCGGGCTGGAACAGCTCGATGAGGTTGCCCGCCGGGTCGGCCAGCAGGATCTGGCGTCCGCCGGGACCGGAGACAACCTCGCTGCGGAAGGAGAGACCGGCGTTGCGCAGTCGAGCGATCTCGGCATCGAGGTCGTCGTACGTGAGGTGGATGCGATTGCCGCCCGCGACGGCAAGTTCCTTCGGGGTGACGCGGGTGCCCGAACTCGCCCCGCCCGACAGCAGCAGCCGCAGGCGGCCGCGGACCACGTCGGCGAAGGCGGGGACGGCGCTGGAGTGCAGGGTGAAACCGAGGTGGGCGGTGTAGAAGTCGATGGCGGCCTGCACGTCATCGACGAGGTAGCGGACACTGACGTATTCGTCGTGAGTGGTCATGGCTCGGACCTCGTAACGGTCTCGGGGGTCTTCAGGACCGGCATCAGGTGCTTGATGCGGGTGTCGATGTCTGCCGCCGTGTGCTGAAAGGCCGCATAGCCGGCCTGGCCTGTGTCACCGCCGGCGCCCGGGTCGGCCATGCTCCAGTGGACGTGCCGTGAGCCGAACTCCGGGCAGACTTCACGGGCTTTGTCGCACAAGGTGATCACGTGGTCGAAGCGGCGGCCGACCAGATCGTCCACGTGCTGGGTGCGGCGGCCGGACAGGTCGATGCCGAACGATTCGCGCAGCACCTGGACAGCGTGTGGGTGTACCTGGGGCTTGGGACTGGTGCCGGCGCTGGCGGCGGTTATGCGGCCGGCGGTGTGGTGGTGCAGCAGGGCTGCGGCGATCGGCGAGCGGGCACTGTTGCCGGTGCACACGAAGAGCACTGCAACACGGCGGGTACGCGAGTGGACGACCGGACGGCCCGGTGGGGAGGGGAGCTGGCGCAACGACGGATGCAGGGCGGAACCGCTGGCCGCCAGTGCTTCGGCGCAACGCTCCAGGTCCAGGCGGTAGTAGCTGTCCCGCCCGTCGAAGCTGCTGCGCCTGGCCGTGACCAGTCCGCCGCCGCGTAGCAGCCGCAGGTGATACGAGACCAGGTTCTGCGGCTCCCCGACGCGTTCCACCAGTTCACGGACCCGCAGGTCGCCGTCGCCGAGTTCGGTCAGCAGCCGCCAGCGCAGCGGATGCGCAGCCAGCCGGACGAACTCCGGCGGCGCTGCGGTCGCATCCGTGGACCGGGATCCCATACGTCGAAAATACATCAAGGCAGATTGATGGACCAGTCGACTGTCCCCACCCCGGCCCTGAGCGCAGCCACACGGCCGGTTTGGCTACAGCACTCGGCGGAACGCCACCGCCTGTTCGGGCAAGACGCTTTGCCGTCTGACGGGGAGGGCGAGCGGGTGACCTGCCAGCGGCGTCACCAGCACACAGCGGGCCACCGGCATTCGCTGAGGGGCCTGGCGGTGATCCGAGTGCGCTTCAGCCCGGCCGACTGCCGCACCGGCCTCCACCTGCGTCACCGCGTATCAGCTCGCCGAAGGCCGCGGCGCGGTGTCCCTGCGCCACCGCCCCGAGCACGAAGCCGTCCAGGCGGCCCGCGCCAGGCGGCAGAGCGACGCTTGAAGGGGCCGCCACGGTGCTGCGGCCTGCGCAGATCCCGCTGCCGCGGCCTTGCCCGGACGAGTCTCCGACACCACCTCACCGGCGCTTCCCCGGATCAGGATGGGCGAGCGGGATGCGGTGCTGCGGGCGCGAAGGTCGTCCGGGCCCGTCGGAGCGACGACCGGGGGAGGCCGTAGTGGAGCCCCTGCTCCTGCACCGCCACTGTGCCCGGTCACTTATCTCGCCGTAGAGCTCAAAGAAATCTGTTCTGGCTGGAGTAGACATTCGGTGGTGGATCTGGCTATGGTTTCTCTCGTAGCCCAGAGAGACAGCAGGGCCCGGCAGACACGAACTGCCAGGCAGTAGTACGTAGTTGAGTAGTACGTAGTTGCAGTACGCAGGACGGTGCGGTGGTGGAGTTCCGAAGCCAGGGTTTTGCAGGACGGTGACGGGACTGACGACCGGACCGGGTGGCCCGCAGTGATCAGGGGCCGCCGTGAGCAGTAACCAGCAGTGAAGTCAGTGAGCGGTACCTCGGTGAAGGCGTCGGCTGCGGGCGCGCGCACCGGGAGGTTCGGCAGTGGGGTTCCAAGCCAGAGCAGACGCAAGACAGGCGAACGGGGCTGGCTGCCGAAGAGCGGTGCTGTCACAGGCCGCTGAGCAGGTCGCATTACCAGCAGTACCCAGCAGTACGCAGTCCCCTGAGTAAGTGATTGATCCCAGAGGGAAAGAACGGAGGAATTGGACACCATCAGGATCGCCCGGACGGCTAGTGAGTCCGGGTACCGCAGGACATCGATAGTGAGGTGGTCTCCGGTCAGGCAACCGCGATCCCAGCATTCCCGGCAGCAGCTCGGCCGGGTGTGCGGTGACAGAAGGCCGGCGCAGCAACAGGGCCGGCAGATGGTGTAGCAGTTCCTTCGGGCCCTGGCGCCGTACGGCGCCAGGGCCCTCCACGTGGTCCAGAGAGGTCAGATGACAGCAGACGATTCGTACCGCCGACTCGACGATGACGACTACCCCGCCTACACCATGGGTCGGGCGGCCGAAATGCTAGGCACTACCCAGGGCTTCCTCCGCGCCATCGGAGACGCCCGCCTCATCACCCCGCTGCGCTCCGCGGGCGGACACCGCCGCTACTCCCGCTACCAGCTGCGCATCGCCGCACGCGCCCGCGAACTCGTCGACCAGGGGACCCCCATCGAGGCCGCCTGCCGCATCATCATCCTCGAAGACCAACTCGAAGAAGCCCAGCGCATCAACGCCGAATACCGCCGCACCGCACCCCGGCACCCGGCCGACGCCTGACCCGCCTCCACGGCGACAGCGCCGGACCGCACTCTCCCCCCAAATCAAGAATATGAGCGCATGATCGCCGACGATGCCCAGCAGCCGGTACACGGACGGGACTTCGAGTCCCGCCCCGGCACCCCGCCCGACACCCTGCCTACCCCCGCGACTGCTGGGCCTGCCGACGCGACCGACCGGCCAACCGCCGGTCAGACCGTCAGCAAGCTGGAAGGCGGGGTGGAGCGGGCGGCCGCTGCACTGAAGCCGAGGATGCGCGGCTGGCTGCACGCCGGCGTGTTCCCCCTGGCGTTGGCCGGGGGCATCGTCCTGATCGCCGTTTCACGCACCGGCGCGTCAGTGGCGGCCTGCTCGGTGTACGCGCTGTCGGCCTGTCTGCTGTTCGGTACCAGCGCGGTCTACCACCGCGGCACGTGGGGCCCGCGCGGGGAGGCGGTGCTCCGGCGGCTGGACCACGCCAACATCTTCCTGATCATCGCCGGCACCTACACCCCGCTGGCGGTACTGCTGCTGCCCGGGAGTCAGCGGCTGGTGCTGTTGACCGTGGTGTGGGCGGGCGCCCTGGCAGGCATCGCTTTCCGCATCCTGTGGATCGGGGCTCCCCGCTGGCTGTACACCCCGTGCTACATCGCCCTGGGCTGGGTAGCCGTCTTCAACCTCCCCGACTTCGCCCGCACCGGCGGCACCGCGGTAGTCGTACTCGTCACCGTCGGTGGTCTGCTCTACACCGCGGGCGCCGTCGTCTACGGACTCAAGCGCCCCGACCCCTCACCGGCCTGGTTCGGCTTCCACGAGGTCTTCCACACCCTGACCATCGCCGCCTTCACCGCCCACTACACCGCCATCCTCCTCGCAGTCACGTGACGGGGTCGGCGGGCAGACGCCGGGTCCGGGCGCACTTGTGAGTGAGCGTTCGTTGTCGTCAGCCTGGCTGTCTTCGTGGGCGAGTGCCGTCTCGGGCGCGCTGGGCGAGATGACGGACGAGTTCGAGAGCAAGCACGGATTCCCGCCCGGAAACAACCAGATCCGCCTGGCCGACCACGGCGATCAAGAAGCGGTGCGTGTTCTGCGCAGCGATGCCCGAGCGTCCGCAGACCTGGTCACCTTCTACGGCAGCATCGGCGAAGTCTCCTGGGAGGACGTCGGCAACGGCTACTTCATTGATCCGCCGCGCGACGTCCTTGAGCACTTCGCGATTTACGGGGCCGTCCGGGTGGGCGATCACCAGGAGCCGTGCGGATTGGTGATTGGATCGGACGGAGGCGGCCTGTTCTACGTCGTGGGCCCTGAAGGCTCGGTCCACCGGACGCGGGCAGCCACGCGGGATGACGCTGAACTCGACACAGTGGCGGACGATCTGCGCCACTTCCTAGGGTTGCTGGAGCGGTCTTTGGCCCGGTTCGTTGCCACGGGAGAACAATCCTCCGCCCCGGCATCGATTCTCATTTGGGAGCTCGTAACACCACCTCGTTGAGGTGTGCTGGTAGGCCGTGACCGCTCCGATTTCTGAGATGCGTGTCAGGCGTCCGCCGCGTACCGCCAGAACTCCCTGATGACCGGCGCAGGCGTCGGACCCATCGCTGCCACCTGAGTCAACAGGATGGTGACCGTACCCTTGGCCGGGACGATGTGCGCCGCTGTGCCAGTGCCGCCGACCCAGCCGTAGCGGCCGGGGACGTTCCACGGATTGGTCCGCTCGATGTCGACCGAGCCGCCGAAGCCCCAGCCTTGGCCCTCCAGGAACAGCCGGCCGATGTCGCGGTGCGCCGGATTCGTATGGTCGCTGGTCATCATGCGTACGGAGTCGGCCGACAGCACCCGGCGGCCGTGGGCCGCCACCCCACCGGCCAGCAGCATCCGGCAGAAGGCCAGCCAGTCGTCGGCGGTCGAGGCCAGCCCGCCGTTGCCGAGCGGCAGCGCGGGCGGACTGCTCCATTCGCCGTCCGGGCCGTCGGCGAGCTCCAGGCTGCCGTCGTCGCCTGGCCGGTAGAAGCTGGTGAACCGGTCCCGCTTGGCGGCCGGCACCTCGAAACCCGTGTCCACCATGCCCAGCGGTCCGAAGATCCGCTCCGCCAGGAACGTAGGCAGCGGCTGCCCGGTGACCCGGGAAATCAGCACCCCCTGCAGTACGGAGCAGGTGTCGTACAGCCAGGCAGCGCCCGGCTGGTACAGCAGCGGGATGCGGCCGAGCGCCGCCATCCACTCGTCGGCCGGTGGGAAGTTGCTCGGCACCCGGCCGTCCTTTTGCACCGTGAACAACTCCTGCACCGCCGGCAGGGTGAAGTCGGAGGGGAATCCGTACCCGGCCTGGGAGGCCAGCACGTCGAATACGGTGATGGGCCGGTCGGCCGGCACAACGTCGTCCACCGGGCTCGCCGGTGTGCGTACGACCATCGGCTTCGCCACCTCCGGCAGCCACATGCCGATCGGGTCGTCCAGCGCGACCCTGCCCTCCTCCACGAGGATCAGCAGTGCGGCGGCCGTGACGGACTTGGTGATCGAGGCGACCCGGAAGATGGAGTCCCTCGCCATCGGGGTGCCGTCACCGGCGTCCTGCGCGCCGACGGCCACGGCCTCCACCTGGTCGCCCCGGGCCACGAGGCCAACCGCTCCCGGCAACGTACCGGCACCGACGTGGGCTTCGAGCAAGTCGAGCAGGGTAGTCATGAGGCCGCCTCCCAGGAGATTGCTGTCGAGAGCTCAGACTCCCGCACGGGCCGGGAATCATCGGCGTCGACAAGTGGGAGACGTTTTTTCCTCAGGCATGGTGCCGTGCCATGGATCGTAGAGCGTAGCGGCGGGCGGTCGGCGGAAGGCCTCCTCGATCTCCGGGGACGCCCGGGCCAGAGTGCTGCCGTGACAACCCCGCACGGCGATGCGGCCCTCGGCCCACCGGCCGGCCAGCGTCCGGTGGCCGTCCAGCTTCAACAGCGCAGCCCACCCCGCGGGCAGCGTCGGCGTGTTGTCCGGTACGGCGTGCATCGGCTTGGGCAGTGACCGGCCGGGGGATGGTGAGGGCGTGGCCACCCCCTTCCATCACCAGAACCGCCTCCCGGCAGGCCGCGCTTCAGGCGGCCTATGAGATTCGCGCGCTGGCTTGTTGACTACGGGTCGGACGGCACCTGGCTACCAGGCCTTGGCGCTCGACAGTCGGCTGGCCAATGGACGGCAGTCCCATGTTGTCGAAGAACGCTCGGTTCGGCGCTCGGCGGCCGCATTGACGAGACGACCGAAGCTCATCACTTCGACCTCACTGACTGGAACAATGAAAGATCTTGCACACGTCACCGGGGAGATGCGGCTGTGAAGGTCGGGCTGGCACGTTCCGCCGCGATCCAATGGGTTGCGCAATACGCCCGACCCGATGCCGACTTCCGAGGGGCATACTTCAGCGGCTCGACCGTCGGGCTGCCGGACGACGCGGAGCTGTCGTCCTCCTCCGACGTCGACATCTTCGTCGTCACCGCCCGGGAGGACCCACCGGCCAAGCCGGGGAAACTTCGCTTCCAGGACGCCCTGCTGGAAGTCAGCTACCTTCCCTGGACTGAACTCGCGTCCGCCGACGACGTCCTGGCGTCCTACCACGTGGCCGGCAGTTTCCGCACTGGCGCGATCATCGATGACCCCACGGGCGAACTGCACAAACTGCAGGCACACATCTCGCGCCACTTCGCCGCACGGACTTGGGTCCGCCGCAGGTGCCAGGATGCCCGGCATCGGATCGAAACCCGCCTCGCCGCGATCGACACCTCGGCGCCGTTCCACGAGCAGGTGCTCGCTTGGCTGTTCCCCACCGGCGTGACCTGCCACGTCCTCCTCGTCGCCGCCCTGCGCAACCCCACCATCCGCCTGCGCTACCTGGCCGCTCGCGAGGTCCTCACCGATTACGGCCACCTCAGCCTCTACCCGGAACTCTTGAACCTTCTCGGCTGTTCACAGCTACCCGCGCCGCGTGTCCAGCACCATCTGCGTGAACTCGCCGCGACGTTCGACGCCACCGTCCAAGTGGCGCAGACCCCCTTCTTTTTCAGCAGCGACATCACGCCCGCCGCACGGCCGATCGCGATTGACGGAAGCCAGAGGCTCATCGACTCAGGCGACCACCACGAGGCTGTCTTCTGGATCATCGCGACCTTCGCCCGCTGCCACACCATCCTGGCAGCCGATGCCCCCCAGCTGCACAAAGCCCTCGCGCCAGCCTTCCAGGCAGCCGTCACCGATCTCGGAATCAGCTCCACCCATGACCTCATCCACCGGGCCGAAGAGGTGACTCGGTTCCTGCCCCGGCTCTGGCAGACCACCGAGGACATCCTGCGCAGCAACCCCAACATCACCGAATAGCAGAGGAAAGACATCAACCCAGCCACCGGCGGTGTCAGTTCGCATCGAAGTTTCACGGCTTGGCGATCGACGATTGCTGTCCGAAGTCGGATTCTGGTTCACTTCGTGCGATCGTGTACGTGGCGCGACTGTCGATCTCCTAGTGAAGCTGGCTGAGGTAGCCCGTGAACCGCGAGCGTCCTGAGGTGATCGCTGCGTGAGCCCGCCATCGCACGGCATGCTGCATCACCTTGAGCTGTGGGTGCCGGACATTCATCGCGCGGTCGCTTCTCTCGGCTGGCTGTTGGAAGCGCTGGGGTATGCCCTCTTCCAGAGCTGGGAAGGCGGACGCAGCTGGCGGCTCGGGGCGACCTACCTGGTCATCGAGCAGTCGTCGGCCCTCACCGCCGCAGACCACGATCGCCTGCGCCCAGGGCTGAACCACCTGGCCTTCCACGTCGAAGACGCCGCCACGGTCGAGAAGCTGGTCGCCAACGCCGCTGGGCACGGCTGGCACCTGATGTTTCCCGAGCGGCATCCCTACGCGGGCGGGGGACAGCACTATGCCGCCTACCTCGAGAACGACGACGGCTTCGAAGTCGAACTTGTCGCGATCAACTCACCTGAACGAAACTGAGATCGACAGGGTCGGCAGCCGCCCCGACGAGGGCAGCACCGGCTTCCATGCCGACGTGGTCGCCCAGGGCGAGACGGCCTACGTCTTCTACTTCGCCCGTCCGGGCCGCGTGGCCCCGGTCACCGACGATGGCGGAATCTACGCCACCCGCCGCTCCTTCCTCCCGGTCGTCGACGGCGGGCTGCTCTGCGACCGCGGCGAGCCTGTACGGCTCTATCTGAATCCTGAGTCCCGGGCGGTCGGTGCAACGCCTCCGTCCGTCGCCACCGACAGCAAAGGAACTTGAACGACACATGCGTTATCGCGAACTCGGCCGTACCGGACTGAACGTTTCTGAAATCGGCTACGGAGCCTGGGGGTTGGGCCAGGGGGCGTGGGTCGGCGCCGACGACGACTCCGGCGTCCGTGCCCTGCACCGGGCCCTCGACCTGGGCGTCAACTTCATCGACACCGCCCGAGGGTACGACCGCAGCGAACGCGTCGTCGGCCGTGCGCTCAGGGAGCTCCCGGGCGGCGGCGACGGTGTGTACGTCGCGACGAAGGCCGGGCCCCGTGTCCCGGTTCCGCTGGAGTCCAGCGGACTCGACGTCACGGAGACGTTCCCCGGCTGGCATCTGCGCGAGAGCGTGGAGACCAGTCTGCGCGAACTGGGCCGGGATCACGTCGACTTGCTTCAGCTGCATACCTGGGAGGACGAGTGGACCGGCCGCGGCGACCTCTTGCAGACTGTTGACGCCCTCAAACAGGAGGGCAAGATCAGGTTCTTCGGGATCTCCGTCAAGGACCACCAGCCCGACAGCGTGCTCACCGTGCTGCGGACCGGGGTGCTGGACACGGTCCAGGTCATCTACAACATCTTCGAACAGGCCCCGTCGGACGCGCTGTTGCCGGCCTGCGAGGAGTACGGCGTAGGCGTGATCGGACGGGTCGTCCTCGACGAGGGCGCTCTGACGGGCTCGGTCCGCTCGGGGGTCACCTTCCCCGAGGGGGACTGGCGCAACTGGTACTTCCGGGAGGACCGGCCCGCCCAGGTCGAGAAGCGGGTGGACGCTCTCCTTGCCGATCTGGGAATCGCCGTCGAGGAACTCCCGTCCACCGCCCTGCGGTTCGCGCTCGCCGGGCCGGCGGTCTCCACCGTGATCGTCGGGATGCGGTCGCTGACGAACGTGGAACGCAACGCGGCGGTCGCCGAGGAACCTCCGCTGTCCCCCGAGCAGCTCGCGCTGCTGTCCGGGCACCGCTGGCAGAAGAACTTCTACAGCTGAGCCGGTCTCGGGGCGACATCAGTTGCCGGTCGAGGTCATGACGGTCGGCCGTACGCAGCGGCGTCGTGCGGTCGATCAGGGGCAGCGCGACACGTCGCAGCCATGTGTCTACTTCGGTGTCGGCGTCCGGTCGTCGCGGCGGAGAGGGAGGCCGTCGGGATGGCGGACCGCAGTGAGGACGGTGAGCAGCCCGCCAGGCCGGTCGCGCTCAAAGCGGCGATTGCGGTCAGCATCGCGCCGCGCAGCACGGTGCGCCAGCCCCGTGGCTCCTGGTGAACCATGGAAGCCAGGCGGGTGCCCCGGGCATTCGCTTGAGGGCACCCGCAGCCGGTGAGGCGTTCAGCTGTCGAGGCGGTGCCTTGCGAGCCTGGTCACCATCTCGGGGTCGTGGTGGTCGAAGAACAGGGAGCTGCCGGTGTCGAGGGTGGCGATCTGGGCCATCTGTTCGTCGGTGAGCTCGAAGTCGAAGACGTCGATGTTCTCGGCCATGCGCTCGGTACGTACGGACTTGGGGATGGCGACGACGCCGCGCTGGGTGAGCCAGCGCAGAACGACCTGGGCGACTGACTTGTCGTATGCCTTCCCGATCTCGGCGAGCAGCGGGTTGGTGAACAGGTCGTTCCTGCCTTCGGCGAAGCCGCCCCAGGACTGGATCCGCACCCCGTGCTCGCGCATGAGGTCCTGGTAGTCGGCGCGCTGGAAGAAGGGGTGGGTCTCGATCTGGTTGACCTGCGGGGTGATCTCGTTGTTGATGATCAGGTCGATCAGCCGGTCGGGGTAGAAGTTGGCGACCCCGATCGCCTTCGTCAGGCCTTCGTGGTTGAAGGCCTCCATGGCGCGCCACTGGCCGTAGACGTCGCCGAAGGGCTGGTGCATCAGGTACAGGTCGAGATGGTCCAGGCCCAGCTTGTTCAGGGACGTCTCGAACGCGCGGCGGGTGTTGTCCTCGGCGGGGGCGTCCTGGACCCACAACTTGGTGGTGACGAACAGTTCCTCGCGCGGGATGCCGCTGGACCTGATGGCGCGGCCGACGGCTTCCTCGTTGCCGTAGGCGGCGGCGGTGTCCAGCAGGCGGTAGCCGGCGGCCAGTGCCTCGGAGACGGCGCGCTCGGTGTCCGCGGCGGGGATCTGGTAGACGCCGAAGCCGAGGATCGGCATCTCGACGCCGTTGTTGAGGGTGACGGTCTGCATGAGCGGGAAGTCCTTCGCTGGAGGCCGGGGACCGGTGGTCAGGGGCGGATGAGGGCCTTGAGGACCTGGCGGTCGGCCATGGCCCGGTAGGCGTCCGGTGTCCGGTCGAGGGTGAATGCCTGGTCGAAGACGCGGCCGGGGGTAATGGTGCCGTCCAGGACGTCGGGCAGCAGCTGCTCGACGTAGGCGCGGGCTGGGCTGGCGCCGCCGGTCAGGGTGATGTTGCGCATGAACTCGGCCCGGCCGATCGGTCCTTGCTCGTACTGGGGGACGCCCAGGCGGCTGATGGTGCCACCGTCCAGGACCGCCCCGAGCGCGGTGTCGAGAGCCTGGCGGGTGCCGACGGCCTCGATCACCTTGTCCACGCCGCCGGTCAGCTCGCGGATGCGGGCGATGCCCTCCTGGCCGCGCTCGGCGACCACTTCGGTGGCGCCGAACTCGCGGCCCAGGCCGGTGCGGGCTTCGTGGCGGCCGGCGAGCACGATCTGCCCGGCGCCGAGCCGCTTGGCGGCGATCACCGCGCACAGGCCGACCGCGCCGTCCCCGACGACCAGCACCGCGTCGCCGCGGCCGATCCCCGCGGTGACGGCCCCGTGGTGGCCGGTGGTCATCACGTCGGAGAGCGCCAGCAGCGACGGCAGCAGCGCGGAGTCGGCGGCCACCGGCAGTTTCACCAGGGTGCCGTCCGCGTACGGGACTCGGACGGCTTCGCCCTGCCCGCCGTCCACGCCGTCGAAGCCGTACCGGCCACCGTTGCGGCACGAGATGTGCAGGCCCTTGGCGCAGTAGTCGCAGGTGTTGTCGCTGTAGGTGAACGGGGCGACGACCAGATCACCGGACTTGAGGCCGGTCACGTCCGTGCCGGTCTCCTCCACGAGGCCGAGGAATTCGTGGCCCATGGGGCGGCCGGTGTCGGTGGCGGACATCGACTGGTAGGGCCACAGGTCGCTGCCGCACACGCACGCGGCCAGCGTGCGCACCACCGCGTCGGTCGGCTGGACGATTTTCGGGTCGGGCCGGTCCTCGACGCGGACGTCTCCGGCTCCGTACATCACTGCTGCACGCATGAAAGGTGTTACTCCAAACGAGGGGCGGGGGGCCACGCGTAGCCCGGCGTGCCGGGGCGGGGTCAGCGTTCGAGCATCCGCGCCTGGGCCTCGGTGTGGGTGTCGCCGGCGGCGGGCGGCAGGCTGGTCAGCGTGTCGAGCTGTTCGGCGGTCAGCGTTACGGCATCGGCGGCGGCGTTCTCCTCGACCCGGCTGACGCGCTTGGTGCCGGGGATCGGGGCGATGTCGTCGCCCTGAGCGAGCAGCCAGGCCAACGCCACCTGACCGGGCGTGGCACCGGCCTTGTCGGCCAGGGCCTTGACCTCGTCAGCGAGCGCCAGGTTGTGCCGGAAGTTCTCGCCGGTGAAGCGCGGGTTGTCGCGGCGGAAGTCGTTCTCGTCGAACTGGTCGATGGAGCGGACGGCGCCGGTCAGGAAGCCGCGGCCGAGCGGGGAGAACGGCACGAGACCGATGTTCAGCTCCCGCAGGACGGGCAGGACACGGTCCTCGATACCGCGGGTGAACAGGGAGTACTCGGACTGCACCGCGGTGACCGGCTGCACGGCGTGGGCGCGGCGGATCGTGTCCGGGCCCGCCTCGGAGAGGCCGAAGGCGCGGACCTTGCCCTCGGCGATCAGCTCGCCCACGACGCCGGCAGTCTCCTCGATCGGCGTGTTCGGGTCCACCCGGTGCTGGTAGTACAGGTCGATGTGGTCGGTGCCCAGCCGCTTCAGGGAGCCTTCGACCGCCGTGCGGATGTTGGCCGGACTGGAGTCCAGGTTCCACGCGCCCTCGCCGGTGTGCGAGACCAGGCCGAACTTGGTGGCCAGCACCACCTTGTCCCGGCGGCCCTTCAGCGCTCGCCCGAGCAGTTCCTCGTTGGTGTAGGGGCCGTAGATCTCGGCGGTGTCGATGAGGGTGACGCCCAGCTCCAGCGCCCGGTGCACGGTCCTGATCGACTCGGCGTCGTCGGTGCCGGAGCCGGTGTAGCCGTGGGACATGCCCATCGCGCCCAGCCCGATCCGGGAAACTTCCAGGTCACGCAGCTTGATGTACCGCATCTCGCCCTCTTTCGATCATGGTGTTGCCTGGCCCCTCGCGCTCACCCGGTCCGGCAGGTCGTGCCGGTCGAAGCCCGGGCGGCAGCCACGGGGCCCGGCGTTTTCCTCATTCACCTTCGCCCGGATTGGTCCGGTGTGGCAGGGCGGGCTCTTCGGGGGTAACGACAGGGCCCCCCTCCCGCCCGCGAAGCGGGTGCCCGGCGGGTGAGACTGGAGTCATGGCATCGACGAGCGCGCACAGCGAGGGCGCCGAGCTGGGCAGCTTCCTGCGCGCCCGCCGCACCCAGACCAATCCCGAACACGTCGGCCTCACCGTCGGCGCCGGCATTCGCCGCACCCCCGGCCTGCGCCGCGAGGAGCTGGCCACCCTCGCCGGGATCAGCATCGACTACTACGTGCGCCTGGAACGCGGCAAGGAGACCCGCCCCAGTCCCGCAGTCCTCGACTCGCTCGCCCGCGCACTGCACATGGACGACCAGGAACACCAGCACCTGCGTGAACTCGCCACCCGTGCGGCCCGCTACGCTCCCCAGCCGCCGCCGGCCCCGAGCCGTACCGTGCGCCCCCACCTGAAGCTGCTGCTGGAGTCACTACGGCCCAACCCGGCCTACGTCATCAGCCGCAGCATGGAGATGCTGGCCTGGAACCCGGGCGGCCTCGCCCTGTACGCGGGCCTGGAGGACTGGCCGGCCAAGCATCGCAACCTAGCCCGCTATCTCTTCCTGCACCCGGCCGCGCGGGATCTCTTCGACGACTGGGACCGCCGGGTCACGGGCTGCGTCGCCCGGCTGCGCGCTGTCGCCGGCACCGCCCCCGACGCTCCCGACCTGACCAACCTCGTCGGCGAGCTCCTGCTCAAGAGCCCCGACTTCGCCCGGCTGTGGGAGCGTTACGAGGTCACCGGCCGCAAGCCCGCGCAGAAGACCTTCCAGCATCCCCGCGTCGGCACGGTCACGCTCACCTCCCAGTCCATGCACCTGGAAGGCACCCCTGGCCAGCGCATCGGCGTCTACACCGCCGAACCCGGCACACCCGACCACGACGCCATGACGCTGCTCGACATGACCGAGCCCGTAGCCGCGCCCAGCCGGGAAATTCCGCACACGTCACCCTGACCGTCGTTCTCACAAACGGTGTCGAGCTCGGTCTTCGATGCCGTCGGCGGCGTGGTGGGCGAGCCGCACGGCCGCCTGCTCCGGGTCGGTGGTGGGTCGGGCACAGTCTGCAGCGCGGCGTAGCGTTCGCTGAAGGGGCGACCGGGGACGCTCGAACGTGAGTCGGCCCGGCTTCCGCACGAGCAGCTCGCCGTCCGGCGCCGTCGTGTCCGGCAGCCGGCTGTTCCCGGATTCGGTCGCAGGGAGCGAAGCCACCAGGCTCGTGCCCCGCAGAGGGAACGGGCGGTGGGCGGCGCACCTGCTCACCTTGGCAGTAGCGCGGTCGAGGGCGTCCTGGCAGGTGACAAGCCGAGTGCGCGTGCGCCCCCGGCTACTGTGCTGACGCGGTAACCGGGGGCTGTGTGTGTCGTGCGGTCTGATGCCGTAGTCGTGGTCGCTCACCGTCCGCAACAGATCTCACCGCCCCGGCGCTGGCGCCGGGGCGGTGAGAGGTCTGGACCGATTCCGGGAATCAGACGGCGACGAGTTCCGGCTCGCGTTCCAGTGCCGGGACCGTGGGCTTCTCGTTCGGCTTGCTCGGCTTGTTCGGCAGGGAGAGCCGGACGACCCTGTGCCACGCGGAGAACACCTGCTTGGGCAGCGGGCCGGTGACGTAGTCCAGCTCGTACTTCTCGAACAGTGCGCGTACCTTCACCGCGACCTCGGCGTACCGGTTGCTGGGCAGGTCCGGGAACAGGTGGTGCTCGATCTGGTGCGAGAGGTTGCCGGTCATGAAGTGCATGGCCTTGCTGCCGCTGATGTTCGCCGAGCCCATCATCTGGCGCAGGTACCACTGGCCGCGCGTCTCGCCCTTGATGGAGCGCCGCTCGAAGACCTGTACGCCCTCGGGGAAGTGCCCGCACATGATCACCGAGTGGGACCAGACGTTGCGGACCAGGTTCGCGGTGAACGTGGCGGCGAGCGTGGGGAGGAACGAGGGGCCCGACAGCAGCGGGTGGATGACGTAATCCTTGAGGACCTGCTTGCGGATCTTGCGGCCCACGGCCTTGGCCCGCGCGCGGAACTCCGGGTTCTTGCGGCGGCGCTTGTTCAGGTTCTTGCCGAGCTCCAGGTCGTACGCGGCGATGCCGTACTCGAAGAAGCAGGCGTTGAGGAAGTTCCACAGCGGCTGGCCGAGGTGGAAGGGGTGCCACTTCTGGTCCTCGTCGACGCGCATGATGCCGTAGCCGAGGTCGTTGTCCTTGCCGATCACGTTGGTGTACGTGTGGTGCAGCTCGTTGTGCGAGTGCTTCCACTGGTCGGCCGGCGAGACGTGATCCCATTCCCAGGTGGTGGAGTGGATCTTCGGGTCCCGCATCCAGTCCCACTGGCCGTGCAGGATGTTGTGGCCGATCTCCATGTTGTCCATGATCTTGGCCACGGACAGTCCGGCGGTGCCGAGCACCCACGCGGGCGGGAAGATCGAGAACAGCAGTACGCCCCTGCTGACCAGCTCGAGCGTGCGCTGCGCCGAGATGACCTTACGGATGTAGGCGGCGTCTTTCTCGCCGCGGTCGGCGATCACCTCGTCGCGGATCGCGTCCAGCTCGCGGCCGAGCTCTTCGATCTGCTCCGCGGTCAGGTGGGCGGTGGGGTCGATGGCGGTCACGGTGCTCCTACCGTTCGATGTCGCAGGGGCCCGCCGCGGCGGACACGCAGGTCTGGATGAGGACGCCCGGTTCGGCCTCGGTGATCTCGCCGGTGCGCAGGTCGCGGACCGCGCCCGCCTTGAGCGGTGTGACGCAGCCGAAGCAGATGCCCATGCGGCACCCGGAGGGCATGAGCACACCGGCCCCCTCGCCGACGTCCAGCAACGGCGTGGCGCCGTCCGCGTCGACGGTCTTGCCGGTGGTGCTGAACGTGACCTCGCCGCCGTCACCGGTGACGACGATGCTGGGACGGAAACGTTCGATGTGCAGACGCTCGGGGACGCCGTGCTCGCTCCAGTGCTTTTCTGCGGCGTCGAGCAGGCCCGCGGGCCCGCAGGCCCAGGTCTCGCGCTCGGCCCAGTCGGGCACGAGTTCGTCGAGACGGGCGATGTCGAGGATGCCGTCGGTGTCGGTGTGCACCTCGGTGAGCTGCAGCTTCTTGTCCGCGACCAGGTCGTGCAGTTCCTTGCGGAAGATCACGTCGTGCGGCTGTGGCGCGCAGTGGACCATGACCACGTCGTCGAACTCGGTGTCGCGCAGCATCCCCATCACGGGCGTGATGCCGCTGCCGGCCGTCAGGTAGAGCACCTTGGCGGGCTTGGTCTTCGGCAGCACGAAGTCGCCGGTCGGGTGGTCGAGGTGGATCAGCGTGCCTGGCTTCGCTCTGCGGACCAGGTGGTTGCTGACCTTGCCGTCCGGGATCGCCTTCACGGTGATCGTGACGCGGCCGTCCTGGCGATTGGTCGGCGAGGTGAGGGAGTAGGCACGCCACAGGCGGACCCCGTCGACGTCGACCCCGATCCGCACGTACTGACCGGCCGTGTGGCCGCGCCAGCCTCGTCCCGGCCTGATCACGATCGTCGCGGCGTCACCCGTCTCGGGGTGCACGGCCTCGATGCGCCCACGCAGGTCAGCGCCCGCACGCAGCGGACTGACCAGGTCGAGGTAGTCCGACGGCAGCAACGGCGTCGTGACCATCTCCAGCAGTTTCCACGCCCTGCTGCGCAGAGCTGTACTCGTCATGACTCCAGCTTGCTGCGCCTCAAGGCGTAAAGTCCTGACCGTAGGACGTAAATCTGGCTGACTGAATTGTTCGCAGGGAATAGAAACGTGAGCCACGCAACCCAAAGAGCCAGCGAACTGGCCCTGGACGAGACGACGGTCACCGCACTTCGGGCCGCGCTGAAGAGCACCGCCGACGAAGTGGTCCAGGCGATCATCGACGAGGTCCCTCCCTACGCCAACGCCCTGTCGGGCCACATGGGCGCCACCATCCGCCGAGCCGTCCGCACCGCCCTGGGACACTACCTGGACCTCGCGAGCGGGAACGCGACCGGCGGCGACGCCGGTGACGCGGCCTACGAACTGGGCCGCGGCGAAGTGCGCGACGGCCGTTCGATGGACGCCCTGCTCAGCGCCTACCGCGTCGGCGCCCGCGTGGCCTGGCGATGTCTGGCAGCGGGTGCCGTACCCGCGGGCCTGCCCGCCGCCGAGGTCGCCAAGTTCGCCGAGCTGACCTTCGCCTACATCGACGAGCTCTCCGCCGCGAGCGCCGCAGGCCACGCCGACGAACTGGCCGCCCGGGGCAGGGACCAGGAACGCCACCTGGAACACCTGGCCCGCGACCTCCTCGCCGGCGCGAGCCCGGACGTACTGCTGGCCTCCGTCCAACGGGCCGGGTGGCAGCCTCCGGTTTCGCTGACCGCGGTCCTGCTGCCCGCCGCCCAGGCCCGGCCCGCCTACCGTGCGCTCGACCCGAACACCCTCGTCCTCGACGATCTGCCGGATGCCACCGGTGTGCTGCTCGTCCCCGACGCCGACCGATCACATCTCCTACGGCAGCTGACCGACCGCAGCGCCGTGGTCGGCCCATCCCGACCTTGGACGCGTGCGTCCGCCTCCTACGCGCGAGCCGTACGCGCGCGTCTGCTCTCCGCTGACATCCGCGACACCGAGGATCACCTGCCCGAGCTGGTGCTGAGCGCCGACGCGGACGCCTTCGCAGACCTGCGTGCCCGCGCCCTCGCACCGCTGCGGACCCTGCCTGCCGCGACCGCACGGCGGCTGGAGGAGACGTTGCGGGCGTGGCTGCTGCATCAGGGCAGGCGGGAGGAGGTGGCGGCGGCGCTGTTCGTCCATCCCCAGACGGTCCGGTACCGGATGTCGCAGGTGCGGGAGCTGTTTCCGGATCTCGCATCGCCGCACCGGGTCCTTGAACTGACGCTGGCGGTCGGTCTGGGGGTCAGCTGACGCGTACGCCGACTGTGCATGACCGCGCGTCCGTGGGCGGTCCAGGAAGCGTGTCTCGCTTCCCAGGGAAGCCCATTGGGGGCGCTGTCTTTGGGAACCGCGGTGGCGGATACGCCTCGGCTGGATCCGGTGGACGACCTTCATGTCGTCGTGGAGGACGCTGTCCCGGTAGGAGCTGCCCCACGGGCGCGCGGCGCGCTGCATCGGGGTGACCGCGTGGCGGCCGGGCCGGGTCACCAAGGGCCGAGGGCCGGGCCGCTCGCCTCTGGTGACCACCTGGTTCTGCCGCGGCCCCGCGCTTCGCCTCCGGCAGGTCAGCCGGACGACCGACCGTGCCGGCCTGGCACACCGTGCGAGGGATGATGGGGAGGGAATGACGGAACATGAGGGCAGGAGCTTGCATGGCACAGCGGGAGCGGGTTCACCGACCCCGTGAGGACGCGGAGTTCGATTTCATCCTCAGGGTGAGCAAAGTCCCGGTCCTCGCCTACTTCACCGGGACATGGCCCAAGGCCATCGAGCCCTGCCGGGTGATGGACCTCGTCGTGGGCGGCGTCGCTGACGAATACGCGGGTCGCCTGACGGCTGTCCGCGCCGACATCACGCGTTGTCCGGCCGCAACCGAGCGATACGGGATCACCGGAGCCCCGTCCTGCGTCCTGGTGAAGGAGGGCGAGGCGGTGGCGCACGCCACGGGGCCCATGACCACCGCCGAGGTACGGAAGTTCCTGGACGACCATTTCTGAGCGGCCGCAACCGCCCCTCACGTCTCGTCTCGACCGGGGGAGCTGCGCCGCCCTGAGACACCTTGAGGCTGGGGCACCGATCGCGAATGCGGTCGCTCGGGTGCCGAGGGAAGTCGTCGGCTGTCTGTGGGACGGCGTGCCGGGATGCGGCTGTGATGGTGGAAGGGCTGTACCGGTCAACGACCCGGCGCTGCCCGCGGGGTGGGCGGTGCAGTTGGAGTGCGATGGCGACCGCGCGCTGGCCGACTGGTGGGCCCGACGACGCCGTATCCACGCTTCCAGCCCTCGCGGCTGGAGCAGGTCGCCCCTACGAAGAAGCTGAATCACCCATATGCCTGCCCCGCGGAAGCCTCTCTACGGTGCAAGGCCAGGTCCTACATTCTCCGGGTTGGGATCAGTCGACGGTGAAGTCGGCGGCCTTGGTGTCCAGTGTGGTGTCGCCGTCCTTGGCGGTGGCCAGGACGGCGATGTGCCACCGACCGTGCGGGGAGGTGTTGGCTTCGTCGGGGGTGACGGGGACCTTGTAGGTGCAGTGCACGGTGTCTGCGCCGGAGGGCTTGCAGTGGGCCGACTCGACGGCGGCCATGTCCTTGGCGGTCAGCCCGTTCTTGGCGAAGGAGGAGTTGGCGGGCCAGGCCAGGACCTTGACGTCCTTGATGCCGGAGGAGGCTGTGACGTCGGTGGTGAAGGTCAGGGAGCCGCTGTGGTCTTCGGTGGGGGTGGTGTAGTGGGCGGTGCTGTGGGCTATGGCGGGAGGCTGTTCGCCGGCGTAGGCGAGGGCGTACGCTCCGGCGCCTGCGAGGACGGCGACACCTGCGGTCACGGACAGGACGACACGTCGAGACATGAGGAATTCCCCTATTCGATATCCGGTGCGGTTAACCGGCGCTCTGTGCTGCGCCGTTGCCCCAATCCTGGCCGCGCGGCGGGCGTGGGGTATGGGCGGACGTACTCAACTCCGGTCTGAGTAGGGCCAGTCCGGACCGCTGGGTGTCGTTGCGGCAGGCACGTTCTGCGGATCGGTTGGAGTGTGGGCCGACGCCGTACAGCTGCGAATACGGGCGACTTTGCTCGGCGTGGGATGCGTGCGTCTCTGCTCGCGGTCGGCGATGAGGCGCTTGCATTCTGGAAGGCGCGTGGCCGAGGTCTTGCCCGCCACGTGACAGTCCGCAGTCGTGGGGACGTCGTGGCGTTCCGCGGGACGGACTTGGCGGCGCGCGGATCGCTGGCAGTCGTGAGAACGGGGAAGGACCGTTTGACCTCCCCAGGTCACGGTCCTTCCCCGTCCAGCGCCGTCCATCTACCCCGTCGAGCCGGTCCCATGCTCACGTACCGACCCTCGCGCATCGCGGCAACCTGGTGATCCAGCAGCCTCTCGGGAAAGGGTTCGCTGCCCGTTACCGCCGCCCGCTTTGCCGAGCGTCAGGTGCGCGTTGGTGCAACAGCCCTTTTGTGCCGTGCCGTTGAAGCCTGCGGGGTGCCGGCCGTGGGCGTAAGGGACGGACTCGCCCAGCGCACGGTCCCGCCGTTCGCACGGCTTTGCTCGGACTGGCGGCCTGCCGATCGGACATCCGGCTGCGCCCGGTACCGTCACCGGGACGTATCGACAAGAGGGGTGGGCCACGGTTGGATCTGGGCATCGTCGGTCAGGCGGCCGGGCTTTTCGCCGTCACCAACATCGACGACATCGTGGTGCTCTCCCTGTTCTTCGCCCAGGGCGCCGGGACCCGTGGCTCCACCCGGCGGATCGTGCTCGGGCAGTACCTCGGCTTCGCCGCGATCGTTGCCGTTGCCGTCGCCGCGGCATTCGGAGCCACTTTCCTGCCCGAGTCCGCTGTCCCTTACCTCGGTTTGTTGCCGCTCGTTCTCGGGCTCAAGGCGGCCTGGCAGGTGTGGAAGAGGCGGCGCGGCGGTGAAGACGGCGACGACGATCAGGTGGCGGAGGGCGGCCCCGGCCCATGGGAGGTCACTGCGGTCACCTTCGCCAACGGCGGCGACAACATCGGCGTCTACGTTCCGGTCTTCGCCACCGCCGGCGTCGGCGGCATGAGTGTGTACGTGATTGTGTTCCTCGGGCTGGTCGGTGTGTGGTGCTTCACCGGCAGGTACTTCGCCACCCGACCGGTCATTGCAAGAGCCCTCAGCCGATGGGGCCACATCCTGCTTCCGCTGGTACTCATCGCCATCGGACTGCTGATCCTCATCGAGGGCGGTGCGTTCGGCCTGGACGGCTGAGGAGCATCACCTCGCCGGGCGCAGGCCGGCTCGCCGACATGCCGGGGCGGGCTGTGGCAGGGCTTGCAACCTGTACCCAGGTACAGGTTTACCGTCGGAAGTGTTCCCAGCGGGGGACGTGACGTCAGGAGCAAGCGCGATGACTGACTCGGACTGGGTTCCGCAGTCCTGCGCCCTGCCCACCGAGGAGCGGCCCTTGCGGGTGGCGCAGTGGGACGGGCTGTTCGCCGGGCGGCTCAGGGAGGTTTCCCGGCCCGGGCCGGGGCGGCTGCGACTGGACCTCGGCACTGACACCAGCGTCGAAGGACAGGTCCGTGACCTGGCGGACAAGGAGAGCGGCTGCTGCTCGTTCTTCACCTTCACCGTCACTGTGGACACCGGGCACCTGCTGCTGGACATCTCGGTGGACGAGGTGCACGCGCCGGTGTTGGACGCCCTGGCGGCCCGGGCGGGCGCCGCCGGTGGGGGAGTGGCGCGGTGAGTGGCGATCTCCTGCGCAGCGGGCAAGTCGCCCGGGCGGCCGGGGTGAACATTCAGACCCTGCGCTACTACGAGCGGCGTGGCCTGCTGGAGGAACCCGAGCGCAGCCCTGGCGGTCACCGTCTGTACGAGGGTGAGACGGTGACCGCGCTGCGGGTGATCAAGGCCGCCCAGCGCCTGGGCTTCACGCTGGAGGAGGTCGCCGAATTGCTGGAAACGGGGCGCCACCGCCACGGCCGCCCGGTCGCGGGCCTCCAGCAGCGCGCGGCCGCGAAGCTCGCCGAGGTCGACGCGAGGATCGCAGACCTGACCACCATCCGCACCGCCCTGTCCGCCGCCGTGGAAGCGGGCTGCGACGACCTCACCTTGTGTGCGTCCAGTGCCTGCTGCCCCATTCCCTTCACCGACCTCGCCGAGGAGAACCGGCATGCCGGACCCTGCTGCTGACCCCCGTCCCCACCGCGCCCCGAAGGCGCTCGGGGGCCTGGCGGCCCTGGCCTGCGTGGCGTGCTGCGCGCTGCCTGTCCTGATCACGGCGGGTGTCGTCGGGGCCGGCGCCGGGGCGGTGGTGGGCTGGCTGCCCGTCCTCGCCGTCGTGCTGGTCGTGCTCGCCGGCGGATCCTGGTGGCTCGGCCGACACCGTCGCCCCTGCACCTGCGCGCCGAATACCGCAGGTGAGGGGGGATGCGCCTGCCAGATGTCCAAGGACCCGATGACGATCACCGACACGGTCCCTCGGTAGGGGCAGCTGCTGTGACTGTCGCCCGTTCCGTTGCCCTGTTCGCTGTCGCCGCCCTGTTCGAGATCGGCGGGGCCTGGCTGGTGCGGCAGGGCATCCGCGAGCACAAAGGCTGGATCTGGATCGGCGCCGGAGTGATCGCCCCCGGGCTCTACGGCGTCGTCGCGACCTTCCAGAGCGACGACAACTTCGGGCGGATCCTCGCCGCGTACGGCGGCAACTTCGTCGCCGGGTCGATCGCCTGGGGGATGGCCGCCGACGGTTACCGCCCCGACCGCTTCGACGTCATCGGCGCGCTGATCTGCCTCGCCGGCATGGCTGTGATCATGTACGCGCCCCGCAGCCACTGATCGCTCAGAACGTACTCCAGCGGTCAGGGGTGCTGTTTCCCTGGTTCAGGGTGCTCTTGGTGGAGGGAGTGTTCACGGACTGCGGCGTGGTGCACATTGTTGCGAGAACCCTGGACGGCACGGCTTCATACCCGGACTGCGAGCTTCCGTCGAGCAACGTGCGCGGCTGGTACGAACGCTGGCTGGCCGGCACTCCGGCCGGTGACCAGCCAGTGGTGATCGCACTGATCGTGCGGACGGCTGTATTGCGATAGCACCTGGTGCGGGCGTCGGCGGGCCGTGGTCCTTGCGCTTGTCGGGTCTGCCCAGCAGCGGTTGCGGGGCGTGAACGCACCCCACTCCGTCGCCCTGGCCCGTTCAGGGGCCCGCTTCGAGCGCGGCCACCTCGTCGGACGTTCCGAGAGCCACGCCACCTGAACGACTTGATCTGCGGGGCATGCCCCCTCAACCCTGCAACAGGTCGACGCGTCGGCCGATGAGTTTGCCGACTGTCTGAAGTCTTCCTTATGACGAGGAGAGATGGAGGCAAGGGTGAAGAATCCGATTCGGCTGTACATGTCGATGTCGCTCGACGGCTATATCGCCGGCCCGGACGATCGGCCAGGGCAGGAGCTCGGACGCGACGGTGGACGGCTGTTCAACTGGCTCGACGACCGGGAGTCCGACGGTCCGAGCGGCCAGGTCTACGGCGAAGCGCTGGCGACCGGCGCGGTGATCTCCGGCCGTCGGACCTTCGAACTCGCCCGGCGCTGGCAGGGCGACCACCACGACGGCGTGCCGATCTTCGTCCTCACCCACCAGGTGGATGACGGGGACGTGCCGCCCGGCCACGCGCGGTTCGTCACCGATGTCGAGGACTGCGCCCGTCAGGCTCGCGCGGCCGCAGGGGACCGGCCGGTCATGGTCCACGGGGCGGGGGCAGCCCAAGCACTGCTCCGAGTCGGGCAGTTGGACGAGATGGAGATCCACCTGGTTCCGGTCCTCCTCGGGAACGGCCGACGGCTGTTCGACCACCTGGGCAGCGATCACATCGAACTCGACCTTGTCCGACGGCTCGAGGACCGAGACGTAACGCATCTCCGCTACCGGGTGCGTCGATCCGAGGAGGGCGCGTGAAGACGCTCTTCGTCTCTTACCGTGTTACCGACCTGGACCGCTCGCTCGGTTTCTACACCGCCTTGGGCTACGCCGAATTGGGCAGGGTCGAGGTCGGCGACGGGGCTCGCCTCGTGATCCTCAAGTTCCCCGACGAACCGGCGGCCTCGCTCGAACTGGTCCACCGGCCCGGCGATGGACCGGTCGACGTGGGCAGCGGTTTCGACCACCTCGCGATCCAGGTGGAGAGGCTTACCGTCACCCTGGAGGCGCTGACCGAAGCCGGCCTGGCGCCCGAACCCCTTCAGTACCCGGGCGGCCCCCACGGCCCGAAGACGTCGTGGCTCACGGACCCGGACGGTTACCGGATCGAGTTGGTGGAGTGGCCGTCCGGCCATCCCGACGGCATCACCGCAGCAGACTTCGCCTGAGGCCCGCCTTTCCTTCTCCTCGGGCGGCACCGGTTCGTCGGCCTTCGCTTCGTGATGGGGGACCGGGATACCGGGACCGAACCGCCCCCACACGCCCCCGACTTCGTCGTGCCGCCAGACACACCGGCGACCGAACGCCCGGCTCTCCTTCTGGACCTGCTCACCGAACGTCGCTTTGTCGTACGGCGTCCCTTGGAGAACCACTCTCAGCCCAGCGTGCCTCGGCAACCTCGACGTACACCACGTTCGGGGACATGACCGTGGCGTCAGGTGAATGCGGCTGCGGGCAGTTCTGCTTCCGTCTCTTCCCAGGGGAGCCAGAGGCCCAGTTCGTCCTCCAGGAAACGCAGGAAGGCTACGTCGCCCGGCTCGTGTCCGGTGTGGACGAAGCCGAGCGCCGCTTCGGCTGGTGTCCCGTGTGTGAGGTGTGGCAGGCCGGGCTCGAACGAGGTCACCAACTCGCCTTGGAGGGCATAGTCGATACAGCTGAAGCCCTTGGCGTTGCGGTGGATGGTCCATGCCCGCCCTCGCCGGGACAGCGCCGCGAGGTGGGCCCCCGTACGGCAGTGGAATTCCTCCAGCGCATACGCCCAACCCGGCACCGCGCCCGCCCGGACGATCGTGTCCGGCGGGGCGGGCAGAAAGCCCCCGTCCGTCAGCCGGGCAATCGCCGTTTCGTCTTCCCAGTCCAGGAAGTCGAGGTCACTGATGTGGTCCTCCGCGTCCCTGATCAGCAACTCGAGTGCCGCGGAGCGGGTCAACGGAACAACATGCTCCTCCTCGGCGCCGACGTTGCGCAGCAGCTCCTGCGGCGAGAGCCCCTCGCTGAGGGTGAGCGCAAAGCTGTCGGGATAGGCGTCGGTTATCCAGCGCAGCCCGTTCTGTTCATGCCCTCGGTCCGCCAAGGCGCCCCCCCCGCATGGCGGTCCGCCGAGATGGCGGAGCCCTCACGAGCAGAACCTAACGCTCGCCACTGACATCTCGGGGCGGACCCGGGGTCCACGCTGCTCTGTGAGCTCCTGGAGCGGCATCGCCGTGATGCGACGCATGCGGCGAGTTCCCGCTGGACATCCCGGATAGCCGGCCGCACCTTGTTGATCCGCCGACCGATCCGGCCCTTCTCCCCGGAGCCCGGGCCCGGCTCGTCCTTCGGCTCGTCGAGCCAGCCACATCCCTCTGCGCTCCGCTCGGTTGGTCTTCAAGAGCCTCGGCGCGGTCGGCGATCGCCTGACACGGCGCGGGGAGGGGCGGCACGGGCTGACCTCCTGGGCGCAGGGATCCCTGCGCCGGCGTATTACCGGCGCGTGCCCCTGGCCAGCCTGGACGTCGTGGTTCCGGCGGTGGCCGAGGAGATCGGCGGAACGCCGGCTCACCGCAGCGGTGCGGGGCACGGTAGTGGTGAATGCTTGACCCATATCCGATCTCTTGAGGCGGGAGCCGCATACCGTGACCGATCTCGATCCTTTCACCGACCTGCTCGACTACCCGATGTACGTCGTGACCGTGGAGGCCGACGGGGAAAAGGCCGGATGCCTGGTCGGATTCGCTTCGCAGTGCTCGATTCAGCCCGCCCGGTTCATGGTCTGGCTGTCCAAAGCCAACCGGACCTACCGGGTGGCCGAGCGCGCCGACCGACTCGCGGTCCATCTTCTGCGCCGTGACCAGGGCAGGCTGGCCCGGCTCTTCGGCGGTGAGACCGGCGACCACACCGACAAGTTCACCGAGGTCTCGTGGCACGCAGGACCGGGCGGCCTACCGATCCTGGACGAGGCTCCCGCCTGGTTTGTCGGGCGCGTGGAGAACCGGATCGACGGCGGCGACCACACCGGTCTTCTGCTCGCCCCGGAGGAGGCGGACAGACTCACGAGCAGCCACACTCCCGTGCTGACGTTGAACGACACGCACGACATCACTCCAGGCCACCCAGCGAACTGAGCGGCACTCCGGCCGGGCTACTGTCGCCGCAGTCTGCCGCCGGAGTCGAGGCTGTCAGGAAATGCCCCAGCTCACGCATTTCCCTCAGTCCTCCGCCCCGCATCACGACGGCGCCGGTCGCCGCGCGTCACGTCACGCGAACGCCCTCGCGGTCTTCGAGGGCGCTGATGGCGGTGGCGGTGAGGCTGTGGGTGATGTGGCCCCGCATCAGCTGGGCGGCTTCGGCGGCGCGGCCGTCCACGATGAGGGAGACAAGTCCTGGGCCGGCCCATCGCCAAGGCGTGGAACTCGATCGGAGTCGATTCGTTCGCGCACAGGAACAAGCCGGCGGGAAGCGCGGACCGCATCGCACTCCCCGCCGCGGCCTACAGCCCGCGAGAACGCGACCTGGCCATGGCACTCGTCGAGGACACCGGGTTCGACGCCTTCGATGCGGGGCCGCTCGCGGAATCGTGGCGGCAGCAGCCCGGCACACCCGCCTACTGCACGGATCTCACCCGTCAGGAGCTGCCGGACGCACTGGCGACGGCCGACGCGGCGCGATCACCGAAGCTGCGCGACCTCGAGCTCGCGGTGGTCCAGGAACGCTTCGGGGCCGGCGTGCAACCAGACGCGGAATACCTTGTCCGCCTGAATCGCGCAATTTCCATGTGAGGCGGGACGGCGGCTGACGGGGTGGCCCGTGAGAGGCCTCCCTCGAACGCCGCCACCCTCGGCGGCACGACGGCCGACGCCGACAAGAAGATGCCCAGCCCAGCCGGTTGTGAGACCGGCGCTTGGCCGGGCCTGTTCCAAGGCCACCACGCTCAGCTAGCGATCTTCAGGGGCCTCCTAGAAGCGTTGTGGCCAAGTGAGGTGGATGACCCGCCGGGAAATGCGCCACCCATCATCGGTGCGTCGCAGGTCGTCGGCGTAGACGACGCTGGCGATACCGCCGCCCTCCAACAGACTCAGGCCTTTGGATCGGGCCCGCGCTTCGTCGCCCGGGCCTTCCGACACGACGATGTTCGTCGTGTGGTGGGCCTTCGCATGTCCGGGGGCGTTCACGAAGGCGGCGATCGCGTCCAGCCCGACGACCGGGTCGCCGCCGAAGACGCTGCCGTCCCACACCGCGTCTTCGGTGAGGCATTCGCCGAGACGGTCCAGTTCGGGGTCGTCCATGATGTGCGCCCACAGCGCCAAGGCCCCGCTGATTTCGACGATGTCGTCATTCGTGGGTTTCACGTCGGCTCTCCATTTTGGGCGTTGCTGGATCAGGCCTCGGCGTCGCTCAGCATGCCGAGCACCTGGTCATAGGCGCCGGTGTCCTCGGCCGGTCCGCTCCTTCGCCGCGGCGGCCGGGCGTACCCGGCGGTCTCGACTATGGGGGAGTAGCGGCAGGGGCGGGAGAGGAGCACATATTCATGGACTGGCGATCCTCCCCAGCCGGCCACCATGGAGATCGCGCACAAGACGGAGCTGCGGAGCCTGAGGCTGTCCCTCAATGACCGCTCAGAGCTGTGGAAATGGCGGAACCTCGTCCATGACCCGCAGAAGCTCGCGAGCAGGAGCCGCCACCTCCGGCCGCACGGATGCGGCAAGACTTTCGATGACTGGCCGGCCTGCGGTTACTGCTGCCCTGGCAGCCGCCTCCCAGCCGGGTTGCTCCCTGTAGCTCGTGTAGTACTTGCTGTCCCTCGCCGCAGCAGCGGCGGAGTGCCATTGCTCGGCCCGGCAGATGCTTCCCAGCAGGTCCAACACCTCGGCCTTGCAGGGCACATGCGGGGCTCCGGCCAGTTCGAGGAGGAACGGAACCGTTGGAGCGGTCGCCTCGCCGACTACGAAGCCCAACGCGCAGACGGCGTCCGCTAGTTCGTCCACGGCAAGACGTGCGGTGTCCTCATCGGCGTACGCGATCCGGGACAACAGAGGGGGGATGGTTCCAGCCGGCGCCTGCTGTGCGTCACGGAGTTCGTTCCAGTGGGTCACCGAGACCCGCTTCAAGGGACTACCCATGCGCCGCTTCCCCCTCGTCGGACTCACGTGGGCTCCGTCAACATCCATTGTGGCTGGCGTCCGTGACGGCCCTGGTCGTCGATCCCAAGCGTGGCCCCTGCGTCCGGTGACGGTTACGAGAGGACTTCTCTCACCTGGAGCGAGCCGATCAGCTCGTGGCCGCGGTGCCTGGCGGAGGATGGCAGCTGCATTGGAAGGACGAGGGCGCCGACGCCTTCATCCCACCGGGAGAGGACCCGTTGTCTTGGTCGCAGCCGGTCAGGCCACGTCGTTCTCTTGCTCGATGGCGTTGAGGCGGTTTCTCAGCCGGTAGCTGGGCCGTTTGATCAGCGGATTCCGGAGTCGGGATGTTCGGCATCCCATTCCTGGCGTGATCGAGCGATGACGCCGCGGTGTTCTGACGACCAGTCGGCGAGGGCTTTCACCAGATGCGTGAGGCTGTGGCCCATCGCTGTGAGCTCGTACTCGACCTGCGGAGGCACGGTCGGATACACGGTCCGGCTGACAAGCCCGTCCCGTTCCAGCCGACGCACGGTGAGCGTCAGCATCCGCTGTGAGATACCGGGTACGGCGCGTTGAAGCTGCCGGAAACGGCGTACGCCCTGGGCCAGTTCGACCACCACCAGGACCGACCACTTGTCCCCGATCCGGTCGAGCACCTCGCGGATCCCGCAGTCCTCGTGCTCGTCGCCGCAGCTGACGACGGGCTCGGTGGTTACCTCTGTGTGCCCCACTGACATTGAAGTGCCTCCTTACGTGCCCTGACGCAAACCCGCAGGATGATCCCGGTTACCGCAGAGAACCTACCGGAACGGGAAGACCTTCATGATCCTGGTCACTGGAGCCACGGGCGCCCTGGGCGCACTGATCGCCGAACGGCTGGCCGACCGCGACGACACCGTCCTTGGAACGCGCGAACCTCAGCGATTCAAGGCTCCGCTGCCTGTCCGCCGCATCGACTTCGACGCCCCCGACACGCTGATCACGGGCTTCCAGGGCGTGGATGTACTGCTGATGGTCTCGGCAGGCTACGGCGAGGACGACACCGTCATAGCCCGGCACGGCAATGCCATCGAGGCGGCCCAGGAGGCCGGTGTGGGGCATGTCGTCTATACGAGCTTGACCGCCGATGGCGACCACCTTCCCTATGCTCTGCCGCACCGCTGGACCGAGCGTCGTCTCCAGCAGAGCACCATGGGCTGGACGATCCTGCGCAATGGCCTCTACGCCGAGTTGTTGGCCTGGCTGGCGTCGCCGTCGGAGGACGGGCGGATCACTGCCCCGCTCGACGAGGGCCGACTGGCGGCCGTGGCACGCGCGGATCTGGCCGATGCGGCGGTACGGGTGACGGTGGACGCTGCCGCTCATGCGGGGCGTATCTATGAACTCGTCGGTGAGCAGGCCATCGGCGGCACTGATCTGGCGCACGCCCACGGGCCGCACGTCGCCTACGAGCCGGAGACACTTGCCCAGGCCCGCTCCCGCCTCTCCGCTTCCGGCGCCGAGCCGTTCCAGGTGCCGATGCTCGTGGGCACCTACTCCGCCATCGCCGCCGGATTCCTGTGCCGCACCGGCGGTGACCTGCGCCAACTGCTGGGCCGCGAGCCCCGTTCCCCGCTCGCAGCGGCCCTTGCGTAGTCCCCGGAGCTAGGAGCCGCGCGGCCAACGGAAAGTCCCATGCCTTGTGCCACCAAGGCGGCTCCGGCGGCAGTGGTGCTGAAACTTGCCGAGCCGGCGCGAGCGCGTCTGCGGCAGGCGCTGCGGGCGAAGAACGTCCCCGCGGCGGCCGACGGTCCGGTCAACTCCGCGATCGCACGTGAGCCGAAGGCCAGCGTCACCACGGTGCGCAGGTGGTGGGGCCGCTTCGTCTCCGGTGGCCGGCCACTCTCCACGACGCGAAACGGTTGGGCGGGCCTCGTACCTATGGGCCCCAGGTGGGCGTCCGCGTGGGGACCGCAGCCACCGGCGCGCCCGCGCATCCCTGAGTCGCCCAGGTCCCATCGCAGGATCGCCGCGCAGGTGGCGGGGACAGCCTTCGCCGCGATCTCGATGTCCCGCGTCAACACCGCGACGACCTGGCGCCGAAGCGGTCCTCCCAGCTGCGCAGGAGCGCACCCGACAAAGTCAGCGCTGCCTGCGCAGACCGACCGATCAACGCCGGAGCACCGCTGCCACGTGCCTTACGCGGCGGCCTCGATCCCGTACCTGACCAGCGGAATCCGCACACTGGGTGCGGAAGAGAACGCGCTCCAAGGCTGTGGCCCGGCGCAGGAAGGCTGCGAGCGTCTGTTCGGTCCGACATGCGGTTGGCTCTCGCCGCTCCTACCGTGGATGAGTAAACGGCTGGCGCGGGAGGGGCCCCGTGGCTGAGGAACGAGGAGTGTGTCGGCTCCGAACACCACCGGAAGGCGGCCTCGGGATGGCCATGCAGTCAGACACTCCCGTTCTCGACACGCTCGTAGCCATGACGGTCGACTCGATCGAGCGCTGCGGCCTGGACGAGAAAACGTTCATTCTCACCCGCCTCGCCGCGCTCGCGGCCATGGACGCCCCGGCCATCTCCTACCTCGCGTATGTCGACCCTGCCCTCAAGGCCGACCTGACCCCCGAGGAATTGCAGGACGTTCTCGTCGCCATCGCGCCAGTCGTCGGCACCGCACGCGTCATGTCGGCCGCGACGCACATCACCGAGGCACTCGGCATCACCATCGCGCTGGCCGAGGCCGAGGCCCAGTCGATGGCCGAGACGGAAGCCCAGACCCGGAGCAAGCCCTGACCTGCTCTCTCGCTCTGTCTCGATGAACCATCACTCGATACCTCCGATACAAGAAACGGGGGAGCCGACATGTGCCGCTGGATCGCCTACTCCGGTACGCCCGTCCTTCTCAGCCAAGTCCTGTTCAAGCCGGAACACTCCTTGATCGACCAGAGCCTGCACTCCCGTATGGGGGTGGAGACGACCAACGGCGACGGTTTCGGCGTCGGCTGGTACGCGCGGGACACGGACACTCCGGCAGTGCTGCGGGAGATCGGTCCGGCTTGGAGCAACCGCAATCTGTCCGAGGTCGCCCACCACGTCCGCTCGGGCCTGTTCTTCGCGCACGTCAGGGCTTCGACCGGGACCGCCGTGCAGCAGACCAACTGCCACCCCTTCCGCCACGGTCGCTGGATGTGGATGCACAACGGGGCGATCAGCGGGTTCCACCTGTTCCGGCGTGATCTCGCTCTGGCCGTCGACCCGGCCCTGTATCCCGAGATCGAGGGTTCCACCGACTCCGAGGTGATGTTCTTCCTGGCCCTCACGTTCGGCCTGGCGGAGAACCCTCCCGATGCCGTGGCGCGTATGGCCGCCCTGGTCGAGAAGGTGGGGCACGCGCACGGCATCCGTCACCCGCTGCAGATGACCCTCGCCGTGGCCGACGGGGAACGTGTATGGGCCTTTCGCTACTCCAGCGAGGGCCGCTCGCGGTCGTTGTACTTCAGCACCAAGGTGGACGCCCTGCGTGCGCTCCACCCTGATGCCGCGTTCCTGCGGGACATCTCCGACGACACGCGCCTGGTCGTCTCCGAACCGCTGGGCGCCCTCTCCGGCGCCTGGAACGAGGTGCCGGAGAGCAGTTTCGGCATCATTCAGCCAGGCGGAGACGCGCTCCATGCCTTCCGGCCCTCCCTGCAAGGCGCACCGGCCTGAAGCTGACCAGCAGGCCGGTGAACGGGCCATCGACCCGGTGGCGAGACCGTGGGCGGAAGGGTGGTGAGCTTGATGGCCGGGACCCACGACAACGTGCAAGGGCCGACTGTTCCGGCCGTTCAGTGCGCCGATCCCCTCGGAAACCCGCTCCTGCGCACCCGGCTCGCCCTCCCCGCCAGGCCCGCGACGTTCCTTCGCCGGCAGCGACTGGTCCAGCACCTCGACCAGGCTCTGCGGACGCCGCTGACACTGGTCAACGGTGCGGCCGGAGCCGGTAAAACCCTGCTGGTCGCCGACTGGGCTGCCGGACTGCGCCCGCCGGTCGCCTGGCTCACCGTCGAAGTCGGGGACCGGCGACCGGGGGTCTTCTGGGCTTACGTCCTTCAGGCACTGCGCGCCTGCGGTGCACCGGTGTCCGAGGCGGTCGGGACCCCCGCGGACGCGGCCGGGGTGGACCAAAAGCTGCTGGCGGCCCTCGCCGCCGAGCTGAACGACCGCAACCGGCCCCTGGTCCTGGTGCTCGACGAATACGACCGCGTGACCGCCCCGGAGGTCGCGGAGCAGCTGGAGTTCGTCCTGCACCACGCGGGGGGCGGCCTGCACCTCGTCCTTGTCACCCGCACCGAGCCGCTGCTTCCGCTGCACCGCTACCGCGCGGCCGGCGAGCTGACGGAGATCCGCGGCGCTGAGCTGGCCTTCACCGCCGAGGAGGCCGTCGCCCTGCTGGATCTGCACGGTCTGAGCCTTCCGCTCCACGCCGCAGGGGCTCTGGTGGACCGACTGCGAGGCTGGGCCGCCGGCCTGCGCCTGTCCGCTCTGGCTGCTCGGGAGAGCGCCGACCCGGAGCTCTACCTGAAGGAGTTCGAAGCGGACCGCAGTACGGTCGCGGATTTCCTGCTGGCCGAGGTTCTCAAAGGACAGCCGGACGAAACGCAGGACCTTCTGATGCGGGTGAGCGTCCTGGAGCGTTTCTGCCCGGACCTGGCCAACGCCCTGACCTTGCGTGCCGATGCCGAGCCCATCCTCGCCGGGCTGCATCGCGACAACGCTTTCGTCGAGCACCTCGGGCATACGTGGTACCAGCTGCACCCCCTGTTCGGGGAGATACTCCGGGCCCACCTGCGGGTGCGCCTGCCCGGGGTCGAGCCGGAACTGCACCGGCGGGGCGCGCGATGGCTGCGCCGGCACGGCTTCCTGACGGAGACACTCGCCCACGGCGCCGCCGCGGGAGACTGGAATTTCGCCGCCGGCGCGCTGATCGACGACCTGGCGATCGGGCAGCTCTTCACCGGCCTGCGCTCGGATGACCTGACCCAGTTGTTCTCCCTCATGGGGCCCGAGGCCAGGGGTCCTGCGACGGACCTCGTGCGCGCGGCGCACGACCTGTCCCGGCGTGACCTCGACCGCGGTCTGGCCCGCCTGCGCCAGGCTGAGGAGCACCTGGCCGACGACCCGGGCAGCCTCGCGGCGGCCCGGCTGAGCTGTGCACTGCTGGAGGCTTTGGCGGCCCGGTTCGCCGGGTGTCCTCCGCAGGCCGAGAAGGCCGCCGCGGCGGCCGACGAGCTGCTGCGGGAAGTCCCCGGGCACCTCCTGGACAAGCATCCTGAACTGCACGCTCTGCTGCTGACCCATCTGGGCTCGGTGCGCCTGTGGGCCGGGCGTTTCGATGACGCGCGCGCTGCCCTGACCGTCGTGGCCGCTACCGACGACGGAGCCTGCACCGGGCTGCCTCGGGAAGAGTCGATGGGGCACCTGGCCCTGCTGGACTACCTGAACGGCTGGCTCGGCCGGGCGGAACGCAAGGCCCTGGCGGCGATGTCCGAGGCGGAGCGGATCGGTCTGCCCCGGTCGGCCGGATCCGGCATCGAACGGCTGGTCCTGGCCGCCGTGGCCGTCGACCGCCATGAACTGGCCCGGGCCCAGGCCCTCCTCGACGAGGTGGACCTCCCCTCGGGAGCGCATGATCCGGTGCTGACGGCGGGACAGGCGCTCGTCACAGCTCGTCTGCTGCTGGTCAGGGGCAAGGTACGAGCCGCCGTCGAGGCGGCGAACCCGGCCGTTTCCACCGCCGTGGCATCACCTTGGGCGGCAAGCCATGAAGCACTCGTGATCTCCGCCGCCCATCTGGCCGAAGGACGGCCGGACGAAGCCGGCGCGGTGCTCGAGCAGGTGTCCGTCGACCAGCCGGCGTGCGCGGTGGAGGCCGCGGGGCTCCAGCTTGCCGCAGGGCGTTCCGAGGCGGCCGTCGACCTGCTCGACAGCATCCGCGCCCAGGGCGGGACAGGTCCTGCCGTGACGGTGCGGGCAGCGCTGGTGAGGGCTCAGGCCGCGGAGTGGGCGGGAGACACCGCCACCGCCCGCAGACTCCTGGCCCAGGCGCTCCTCGACGCCCGGCGTGAGCGGCTGAGGCGTCCGTTCCTCGATGCCGGAGCGTGGATCCGGCCCCTTCTGGCGACGGCCTCTCTGAACGAGCTGGCAGCGGGCTGGCTCACGCCCGGTCCGGCTCCGGCGCGACGGGGCGGGCGGTCCGGCGCGGATTCGCCGTCCTCGCCGCTTGTCGCGGTGGAGCTGAGCGGACGCGAGCGGGATGTCCTGGAGCGGCTGGCCGGGATGATGTCGACGGAGGAGATCGCCGCTGATCTGTACGTGTCGGTGAACACGGTGAAGACTCACCTCAAGAGCGTGTTCCGCAAGCTCGCGGTGAACCGGCGGGGTGACGCGGTGCGCCGCGCACGCGAGCTGCGCCTCTTGTGACCGTTCAGGGAACGGGCGGCAGCGTCTGCTCGGTCCAGATCGTTTTGCCCGGGGCCGCGTACCGGGTGCCCCATGCCTGGGCGAGCTGGGCGGCGATGAACAGGCCGCGTCCACCCTCCTCCGCCGCGCCGGCGTGCCGCAGATGGGGGGAGGCCGAGCCGGCGTCCCGCACCTCGCACGTCAGGCTGCGGTCAAGGATCAGGCGGAGCTCGATGGGCGGGCTGCCGTAGCGCACGGCATTGGTGACGAGCTCGCTGATGATGAGCAGGGTGTCGTCCGCGGTCTCGTCGTCCACGTCCCACGCGGCGAGCCGTTCGCGGGTACGGCGCCGGGCGACGGCGACGGCCGCGGGGTCGGGGTCGAGCTGCCACGCGGCGTATCGCTCGGGTGGAAACGACCGGGTGCGCGCGACGAGCACAGCCGCGTCGCCGATGCCCAAGTCCGCCGGAAGCGCGTACACGAGTGCGTCGCACAGGTCCTGGAGCGTGCGGTCGCGCAGGTGGGGCGCCAAGGGCAGCGGTCCTGAGACTTCTGCCAGGTACGAGGTGAGAATTGGATCGCTGGTGAAGACGAGCACGCTGCCGTCCGGCACTTCCACCTCGCAGGCCGCGAAGGGCGCGTCCTGAGCTGTGCCCAGGCGAGGCCCGGCCGTCGTGGCGGGGACGGCGACGGTGGCGTCGGGGCGTACGACGAGTGGGGTGAGATCGCCGGCCGCGGCCAGGGTGCAGGTGCCGGTGAGGGGGTCGTGGACCGCGTACACGCAGTCGGCGGTGAGGGCTTCGCGGCGCAGCGGATCCGCGAGGGGGAGGTTGGCGCGTTCGGCGGCCAGCTGTCCGGCGGTGCCGTGCATCCGCGCCAAGAGTTCCTCGGGGGGCAGGTCGAACGTCGCCAACGAGCGTACGGCGGTGCGCAACTGGCCCATGGTCGCGGCGGCGTTGAGGCCGTGTCCGGACACGTTGCCGACGACCAGGGCGGTGCGGGCGCTGGAGAGGGCGATCGTGTCGTACCAGGCGCCGGGGTTGGCGCCCGTGAGGGAGAGGTAGGCGGCCTCGAGCCAGGCGTGGGTTTCCGGGCGGCGGGGCAGCAACTGCCGCTGCACCGTTGCCGCGACGGTGTGCTCGCGCGAGTAGCGGCGCGCGTTGTCGATGCACAGGGCCGTGTGGGCGGCCAGTTCGACGGCCAGTTCCTGGTCGCCGGGGTCGAAGGCGGGCGATTGCCCGGCGCGATACAGACTGACCAGGCCGAGGGCCGCGTCGCGCAGTGCCAGGGGGACGACGAGGAGGGAGTGGGCCTGCGTCGAGCGGATCGTCTCCGCACGCGCGGGATCGACGGACAGCCACGGGGCGGCGGCATCCAGGGGGACCACGCGGGGCCGCAGGTCGGCGAGGGCCTGGGTGAAGGGCGTGGGGACGGGCAGGCCGCATACGTCCCCCACCAAAGGGGCCTGGGGTGGGTGCGTGCGGCTGCTGCCGAACGCGGTGCGCATCAGGGGTGTGCCCGGCGGCAGTGGGGCCAGCGGCGGGTCGTTGCCGCGGATCACCGCGTCCACCACCTCCACGACCGCGACATCGGCGAATGCGGGGACCACGGCGGTCACGAACTCCTCGCCGGTCACCGTGGGATCCAGCGTGAGGCCCACGCCCCTGCGTACGGCGTCGAGCACGTCGGCACGGGCCCGGGCCCGCTCGCGTGCGGTGACGTCGACCACGGCGACCGCCACACCGAGCACCGGTCCGTGCGGACTGTGCAGGCGTAGCGCGGTCACCTCGTAGTCCCGCGGATCTCCGTCGACGCGGGCACGGACGATGCGTCCCAGCACCGGCACGCCGGTGTCCAGGACCTCGTTCAGCAGTGCCTCGACATCGGCATCGACCATGTCGTAGACCTCTCGGGCCGGGCGCCCGGTCAGCTCGTCCGCGGCCAGGCCCCGCATCGCGGGAGTCGCGGTGTTGACCCGTACCACCCGCAACGCGGTGTCCAGCAGATGCAGCCCGATCGGTGACTGCTCGAACATCGCGTCCAGCATCGCAAGGGCCGTCTCCGCCGCCAGCCGGCCGGCAGCGTCGTGTGCCATGAAGATCGCCTCCCGATACCGTCGCGCGCTCGCTCCGGCCCGCCGCCGCCGCGCACCCGGACGTCTTCCAGCGTCCCCCGCACACCGGGCCCCTGCATCCGCGGGCGCGAGCCGTGGCCGCAGGACGGCAGTCCTCGGGAGGACTCACCCGCAGCGGGGGAGGCCGGCACGGTCCGAGGTGGCCATGGTGGGCATACACCGGGCGCTCCATGGCGACCGGCACGTGCCGCCGGAAGGAGCACCGATCATGCGACGCTATCCCCCGATCGCCGATCACGGGATGGTCGGCGACTTGCAGACCGCCGCACTGGTCTCCTCCGACGGCACGGTCGACTGGCTGTGCTCGCCCAGGTTCGACTCGCCCAGCGTGTTCGCCTCGCTGCTCGACCACGACCGCGGCGGCCACTTCAGTATCCGGGCCGACACTCCACGGCCTCCGATCCAGCTGTACCTGCAGGACACCGCTGTGCTGGTGACGCGGTTCCTCGCGGAGGAAGGCGTGGGTGAGGTGGTCGACTTCATGCCGGTGGAGAACCCGGAGCGGGCGGCGGGGCGGCATCGGCTGGTCCGCATCCTGCGGGTGACGCGCGGCCGGGTCCGCTTCACCCTTCAGTGCCGCCCTCGCTTCGACTACGGCCGTGCCGGACACCGGCTCGATCTCGCCGAGGACGCCGTCCGTTTCGACGGGCCCGCCGTCCGGGCCACGCTGCAGACCGTCGGCCCGGTGATATGGACCGGGGAGGGCGATGACGCCCAGGGCGAGGTGTTCCTGGGCCCGGACGACTTCGCCGCCGTCGTCCTGACGATCGAGGACTCGCCCGATGCCCCGCAGCCACCGGTGAGCCGGGCGGACGTGGTGACGCTGTTCGAGCAGACCCGGGACTTCTGGCACGCGTGGGTCCGCCGCAGCCGGTACCAGGGACGCTGGCAGGACATGGTGAACCGCGCGGCCATCACACTCAAACTGCTCACTTACGCACCCACCGGAGCACCCGTCGCGGCCCCCACGATGGGACTGCCGGAGCAGATCGGCGGCGGACGCAACTGGGACTACCGCTACACGTGGGTCCGGGACGGCTCGATGTCGGTCGGTGCGCTGCTCGGGCTCGGCTATCGCGAGGAGGCGCACGCCTTTCGCAGCTGGCTGGGTGACCGGCTGAAGGCGAACGGTACGGTCAGTGGTGAACCCCTGCAGATCATGTACCGGATCGACGGCGACCCGAACCTGCCGGAAGAGGTCCTGGACCACCTGGAGGGCTACCGGGGATCGGCACCGGTACGCGTGGGCAACGGCGCGGCGGGCCAGCTCCAGCTCGACATCTACGGAGAGGCGGCCCTCGCCCTGTCCCAGGCGGTCCAGGACGCCGGCGAGATCCCGCCGTACGACGGCTGGCAGTCCCTTGCCGGTGTGCTCGACTGGCTGGTCAAAGCGTGGGACCGGCCCGACGAGGGAATCTGGGAGACGCGGGGCGGGCAGAAGGACTTCACCTACAGCCGGCTGATGTGCTGGGCGGCCTTCGACCGGGGCATCCGGATGGCCCGCGAGTTCGCCCGTCCCGCCGACATCGCGGGGTGGAGCGCGGCACGGGACGACATCCTGCGCCAGGTGATGGAGCGAGGCTGGAGTCCCGGGCGCCAGGCCTTCGTCCAGCACTACGACGACGTCACCCTCGACGCGTCCCTGCTGCTCATGCCCTCCGTCGGATTCATCGCGCCGGACGATCCGCGCTGGCTGTCCACGTTGGACGCGATGGACCAGGAGCTCGTCTCCGACAGCCTCGTCTACCGCTACGACCCCGAGGCGTCCCCGGACGGCCTGCGCGGCAGCGAGGGCACCTTCTCGCTGTGCAGCTTCCTCCACGTGGACGCGCTCGCCCGGGCGGGACGGCTCGGGCAGGCCCGGTACGCCTTCGACAAGATGCTGACGTACGCCAATCACGGCGGTCTGTTCGCGGAGGAGATAGGGCCCACGGGAGAGCAACTCGGCAACTTCCCGCAGGCTTTCACCCACCTCGCGCTGATCACGGCCGCTCTCTCCCTCGACGAGCAGATGGACACCGCTCGCTGAAGCATCACTTGGGACCTACCTGGCGAGGTGGACAGCGTGAAGCACTGGCGGGCTCTGATCGTCCTCGGTACGGCCCAGTTCCTGATGGTTCTGGACACCTCCGTCATGAACGTGTCCATCAGCCAGTTGGTCGAGGACTTCGACACAGAGGTCACCGCCATCCAGGCCGTCATCACGCTGTACGCGCTGGTCATGGCCGCGTTCATGATCATCGGTGGCAGGTTCGGGGACATCCTGGGGCGCCGCCGCATGTTCCTTACGGGGCTCGCCGTCTACGGTGTGGGGTCCGCTCTGACCGCGGTGGCGCCCACGCTGTGGGTGCTCACGCTGGGCTGGTCGGTCATCGAGGGGCTCGGGGCGGCCATGGTGCTGCCGGCCATGGCCGCCCTCGTCGCGGAGGCGTACCGCGGGCGGGACCGTGCCATCGCCTACGCGGTCATCGGCGGGCTCGCCGGCGCCGGAATCGCGGTCGGTCCGCTCCTGGGCGGCTGGGTGACGACGTATCTCACCTGGCGGCTGGTCTTCGCCGGCGAGGTCGTGGTCGTCGTGGCCGTCCTGCTGTGCCGCGGGGTGATCGCGCCGTCCGCCCCGACCGGCCCGCGTCCCCGGCTGGACTGGGTGGGGGCGGTGCTCTCCGCGACCGGGCTGGGGCTGGGTGTGCTCGGGGTCCTGCAGAGCAGCACCTGGGGATGGGTGCAGCCGCGCAACCCACCCTTCACCGTCCTCGGTTTCGCCCCGACGCTGTTCGTCGTCGGCCTGGGAGTGGCCGTCCTGGCCCTCTTCCGGTGGTGGGAGCGGCGGCGGGAGCTGCACGGGGCCGACCCCCTGATGCATCTTTCCCTGCTGGGCAGGCCCGTGCTGCGGTCCGGGCTGATGACGCTGCTGAGCCAGAACCTCATCCTGCTGGGGCTGTTCTTCACCATCCCGCTGTACTTGCAGGTGGTGCAGGGGTTCGACGCGTTCGAGACGGGGCTGCGTCTGCTTCCGGTGTCCGCCACCATGCTGGTGACCTCCCTGTCCGCGTCCTCGCTGGGCCGGAGGTGGGGCGCTCGCCGGGTGGTCCGGCTGGCGCTGGCGACCCTGACGGCGGCCATCGTGTGGCTGCTGGCCACCATCGACCCGGTCATCGACGACGGGCAGTTCGCCGGAGCGATGGCCCTGCTGGGCGTGGGCGTCGGCCTGCTCGCCTCACAACTGGGCAACGTCGTCCAGTCCGGCGTCGGCGAGGCGGAACGCAGTGAGGCGGGAGGGCTTCAGTTCACGGCACAGAATCTGGGTTCCGCGCTGGGCACCGCACTCATCGGCTCGATCCTGATCGGTGCGCTGGCCCACGCCTTCACCTCGCAGGTGACCGACCATCCGCAGCTGTCCGAACAGACCCGTGACGAGGTCGGTGTCGCTCTCGAGGCCGGAGTCACCTTCGTCCCCACCGATCAGGTGCGCTCGGCGGCCGAGCGTGCCGGGCTGCCGCCGTCCGAGGTCGACGCCGTCGCGGACTCCTACGCCTCCGCGCAGCTGGACGGCCTGAAGGCGGCGGTCCTGGCCACCGGTGGGATCGCCCTCGCCAGTTTCCTCGTCACGCCGAACCTGCCGACCGCCCGGCAAAGCCGTCAGCGGCAGCCGGATACCGATCTTCCGGCCGGTACGGCCGGAGAGACGCGCTGAGTCCGGAGGGGGCACCAGTGTCCAGGATGAGAGTCACGAGCGGCCCGGCCCGGCGGGAGCACCGTGCCGAGCGCCGGGCCCGCGCGGACTACACGGGCGGCGTCTACGGATCCATGCTGGCGGCCTCCGTGGTGGTCGGCGCCGGTTCCCTGGGCTCGTACCCCCGCGCCGAGTTGGTGTTGTTGCTGCTGCTCACCGGCGTGGTGTTCTGGATCGGGCACGTGCATGCCCAGCTCTTCGGGGCGCGCCTGGCACAACAGGCTCCGGACCGTCGGGTCGTATGGAACGTGTGCTGCGAGGAGTGGCCGATCGTCAAGGCGGCCATCCCGCCGGCCGCCGCGATGCTTGCCGGTCCGCTCTTCGGTCTGGACGTGCGAGGTTCCCTCTGGCTGGCTCTCTGCGTCGCTGTGGCCGGCCAGGTGGGCTGGTCCGTGGCTGCGGCACGCCGCGCCGGCGCTTCGCCACGGCTCATGGTCGTCACCGCATCGGTCAACCTGCTGCTCGGCCTGCTGATCATTTCCTTCAAGATCTTTCTGAAGCATTGAGCCCCGGCGTCCTCTCGCCGGGCGACGCTCACCTGTACCGGGTGAGGCCCCAAGCAGCACAAACACCGACGATCGGTAGGGAAGGGGCGCCGTCCACCTGTTCGAGACAGTCCAGGAAGGACCGTTCGTGCGCTACGAGATCCGAGTCGAGGGACACCTGTCGGAAACGATGGCCAAGGCGTTTCCGGAACTTGGTCATGTGGTGATGTCCGGCCAGACCATCCTGTTCGGACCCGTCGTGGACGAAGCGCACCTGTACGGACTGCTGGCCCGCTGCCAGTCACTGGGACTGCGGGTATTGGAGATGCGCCCCCTGCCGGAGTGACGGGGTGGGCCGTGCTCAGAGCCGCTCCGTCTTGATCCGACCGACCTGGTGGGCGGCTCACACCAGCAGCACCGTCAAGCAGGCCGCCCAGGAGCAGAGCCGACGCTCCAGCCGTACGGTGCTCGTTCGGAGGCGTCAGGGAGTAGGCGGTCGACCAGGCCGACCTCGGGCGATGGCGACGATCGCCGCCTTCCGACCGGCCAGAAGGTGCCAGCCGGGCGCCGGGGCCCTCCACCCCTCCGCCGTGGCGGAATCGATGGCTCACCCGTGGTGGGTGAGCCGGTCACCGAGCAGCAGCCTGACCCTGGAGCGGTCAGGCGCTCGCACACTGCCCTCCCCCCGCCTCGTCAGCTTGCGGAGGCGACGGCTGATCACGTGAGGAGGAGCCATGTCCATGCCGCATGGCCCGGCATCACATACCCGGCAGGAACACAGGCCCGACGGCGCGGCCCCCGATCCGATGGGCGACTCCGCGGACGTACTCGGGCGGCTCGGCCGTTCCTGGACCTGGATCTTGGGCGCGGCCCTGGCGACATTGGTGCCGGGCCTGCTGATACTCGTCTGGCCGGACGCGACCCTGCACGTCGTGGCGGTCCTCATCGGCCTGTACCTGTTGGTGACCGGGGCGTTCCGGTTCGTGGGCGTCTTCGCGCGGGCGGCGGACGAACGGCTGCCGGGGCTGCTCCTGGCCGTGCTGTACGTCCTTGCCGGGGTGCTCTGCCTGCGCAACCCGCTGCAGACGATCGCCGCGCTGTCATTGATCACCGGGGGTGTCTGGCTCGTGTCCGGCATCCTCACCCTCTACACGGCCGTCGCCGTCCAGGACCTGCCGCACCGTGGCGTCGTCATGCTCGTCGGGGTGCTCGGGATCGTCGCGGGGATCGTGGTGCTCGCCCTTCCTACCGAGTCGGCCCGCGCGCTCACGCGGCTGCTCGGCCTGTGGCTCGTCCTGCTCGGCCTCGGCGAGGCGCTGGTCGCTTTCGCGTGGCGGGCCGCGCTCGCAAAGACGTCCGCGGCAGGACCGCGCGCCCCCGCCGGCAGCGCCTGACACCGTGCCCGCCGCTCCGGCGGGCGTGACAGACGCACCGGCCCCGCACGGTCTTTCCCGCTGCGTCACCCCGAGCGGCGACCGTCGCGGCCGGGGCGGCGCACTCACGGACAGGGAGTATCCATGAACCCGGCCGCCACCCCGGACCCGCCGGATCCCGGCGGAGCCTCCCATCAGGAACAGGTCATGACCGCCGAGGAACGAGCGGAGTACGAGCGACTGCGCCGTCACGCGGCGACACGCCACCGGCGGCTGCGCCAGGTCGGCTCCTCGGTCCTGCTCCTGCTGGCCCTGCTGCTCGCGCCTCTGGCCGTCGCCGCGGCCTGGGTCCAGGACACGGTCTCCGACACCGACCGGTACGTCGAGACCGTCGCTCCGCTGGCGTCCGATCCGGCCGTGCAGGAGGTCGTGATCAACCGGCTCACGAACCGCGTCGTCGACAACGTGGACGTCGCTGCGGTGACGGACTCGCTCAGCAAGGCGCTCCAGGAGTCCGGTGCGTCACCGCGCGTCGTGGCGGGGGCAGACTCCCTCGAAGGGCCGCTGCGCAGCGCGGTCAGAAGCGTCGTCGACCGCATCATCACCCGTGTGATCACCGGCGATGCCTTCCAGCAGGTGTGGGAGGGCGCCAACCGGCGCTCGCACGCCGCGGTGGTGAACATGCTCACCGGCCAACGCGAAGGTGCCGTGCGCGCCGAGGGCGACACGGTCCAGCTGGACGTGGGAGAGGTCATCAACGAAGTACGGGAGCGGCTCGTCGACGCGGGATTCGACAAGGCAGCCGCCATCCCGAACACGGACCGGACCATCACGCTCTTCCAGGCCGAGGAACTGGGCAAAGCACAGGACACGATGCGGCTGCTGGACATCCTCGGTACCTGGCTGCCCGTCCTGACCGTCGCGCTCGCCGCGCTCGCCGTCTGGACCAATCCGGCACACCGGGTGATGGTGATGATCACCGCGATCGGCGTGGGCGTGATGATGGGGGTGCTGCTCGTCGCGCTCGTCGTCGCCAGAAGGGTCTACCTGGACTCGGTCCCGCCCACGGCACTGCCCACCGACGCGGCCGCGGCGATCTACGACACGTTCATCCGCTTCCTGCGCGACAGCGCGCGCACCCTGCTGGTCCTGGCAGTGATTACCGCGCTGGTCGCCTACCTGTACGGTCCCGGACGCCCCGCCCGCGCCCTCCGCACGGTCACGGACCGGGGAACGACGGCCGCTGGCCGCGGTCTGAGCCACGCCGGACTGCGCACCGGGGCCACCGGCCGCTGGCTGACAGACAACCGGGCATGGACCACCGGTGCCGTCATCGCGGCCGGAGGGCTCGCCCTGGTCCTCTGGAACCACCCCACGGTCGGGGGAGTGGTGCTCGTTCTCGGCATCGCCCTGGCGGTCGTGATCATCCTGGCCATCCTCGCGGCGGCCGCCGGACCGGCCGGCCATGCGGGGGACCGGGCGACGGAACGGGCGGCCCCATGAGCCATGAGCGGGAAACCCGGCCCCAGACACGCATCCCGAGGCCGCACGGTCGCACGGGTCGCGGCAGCCCTGCAGTCCGGGGGCTGGAGCGCGTCAACCGGGACTGTGGAGCTGCCGCAGGCTCACCCGCGTCGGGTGAGGCGCAGCGGTCCTTGTCCTGCGCACGCTGAACACAAGCAGGCTACGGCGGCCGGGCGGACGCCCGGGACGGAGGAGAGACATGAGCACGCAGACGTACCTGGCGTACGACTATCCCCTGCTGAGCGTTTTCTGGAGCATGCTCCTGTTCTTCCTGTGGATCATGTGGTTCGTCCTGCTCTTCCGGATCATCACCGACATCTTCCGTGACGACACCATGAGCGGCTGGGCGAAGGCCGGATGGATGGTGCTCACCATCCTGCTGCCCTTCCTGGGCGTCTTCATCTACGTGATCGCCCGCGGCAAGAACATGGGCCGCCGGGAGGTGGCGCAGGCGCGTGCGCAGCAGGAGGAGTTCAACAGCTACATCAGGCAGACCGCGGCCGGCGGCGGGACCAGCAGCGTCGACGAACTCGCCAGGCTGTCCGAGATCCGCTCCCACGGCGACATCACGGACGAGGAGTTCCGCAGGGCGAAGGAACTGGTCCTCGCCGGCCACGGCCCGACGGAACCCACGGGCTCCACCTCCCGGACCGCCCCTCACTGAGCATCCGGACCACACGAAACGAGGCTCAAGATGACCGCCACACACACCCGGCCGGCACACACGGCGAAGCAGGAATGGGCAACCGGACTGACAGCCTTCGCGGCCGTGATGCTCTTCCTCGTCGGCCTGCTCGACCTCTTCCGGGGCATCATGGCCATCGCCGAGGACGACATCTTCCTCACCACACGCAACTACGTGTTCGAGTTCGACCTGACCGGCTGGGGCTGGATCCACCTCGCGCTGGGCGTGGTGGCCGTGCTCGTCAGCATCGGGCTGCTCCGGACCGCGACCTGGGCGCGCGTTCTCGGCGTGGCCATCGCCGGACTCGTCATCATCGCCAACTTCCTCTCCCTTCCGTACTACCCGGTGTGGTCGGTCGTGATGATCGCCATCTCGGCCTTCATCATCTGGGCGCTGTGCGTGGTCCAGCGCGGCAACCTCTACGACCTGTCAGAGGAGCGCCCGCTGTAGCACGAGCTGCCGAACTGCCGTCCTGGTCGGTGAGAGCCCGGTGATGAGAGAACCCGCCCCTCGTGATCTTCGATACCCAGTCCGTGCACGCGGCCGCGGGTGTCCCGAAGACCACGAGGGGGCGGCATGTCGGCGAGAAGGCGTCGGGGCGCGAACGCGGACTTGCCGTGAACGTCCTGGGACCGGTCATTGGTGCCGTGGTGCCGGCTGCATCCTGGGAAGCGGTGGTCCGGAGGCGCCGCGAGCCATCAGTTCAGTTGTCGCGCTGGTCACGCAACGTCCCGTCCTGCGACGAACTTTCCCTTGTGAGTGTCAGCCCACCACGCCCGTCGCATAAAGCAGCCCGAGGGCGGCCATGGCCGTCCCGATCAGGCGAAAGGCGAGCGCGTTGGACGTTTCGAATCGCCCGTTGGACCGGCCGCTGAGTGGTTCAGCGACGATGTTTGGCGTAGATGATGCCGACGAGGATGACGGCCGCGACGAACAGGCCGACAGGCTCCGGCCCGCTTGGGGTTCAGGAGCGGGTCTTGCGGTGGGCGAGGAAGGCAAGGGCCGCCAGAATCGCGCCGCATGCTGCGCCAACTGCTCCGAGCACTATCGGCACCGTGTCACCGGTGACCACCCCTGCCACGCACCCGCAGAGTCCTCCCAGGAGCGCAATCGCGGCAAAATTCCGCGTTCCCCTAATTGCATCCTCCATCGACGTCCTCCTTCGTCGCATTGCGTTCCAATTCCCTTCTCCGCCGCTGCCGCCAGCGGATGGCGAGGAGAGCAAGGTAATGGCCGAGTGACGCGAAGAAGAGCACACTGACCGTGAGGCGTGCCGCCCTCCACACTGTCCCGTTCGGATGCCAGATGGCAGCGGCAAGGTTCATGGCGACGGCGACGGTGAAGACGACGTTGAGGAGTTTGGCAGCCCCCGCCACTTTGCGAGAAGACACATTCCGCATGGTCATTTCCCTGGTGCCAGCTCGTGATGTCCGGTCTCTCTTACCTGCTGCGGCTCCGCCAGACGACCGCACAGACTACGAACACGAGGATCACCACGACTCCGAACACCCAACTGCTCCATGGACCGCCGCCGGTGATAACGGCAGCGATACTGGATCCCGTTTCCTTCATCTCAACTCCAGTTAGGAGAGCCGGTGTTGAGGCCTGTGACCTCGGGGCCTGATCCGCAGCGACAGCAGCCTGGTGGGGTCTCTGCTGCTGATGAAGGCGCCGTTCGCGGACAGGTAGGGGTGGGACTCCTGTCCCGACGGCGCGGGTTGGGTGAAGCGGCCGAGATGGGCGTCGTAGGCGCAGATGCGGGTGCGCTTGCCCGAGTCGTCGACCAGGCCCAGGTCGTGTCGGCGGCGTCGGTGAGGTAGTAGTAGGACTTCCCCCCCCAGTCGTCATGGAATTCAAGTGCCCCTGGGTTCGCGGATGAATCCGGTGCCCACACCGGCAGCAAGTATGTGCGCCCGTTCCACCCAGTCTTGCGGCACGCGCTGTCCGGCCGGCCCGCCGATTGGGGGTAATCGAGGCGAGGCGAAGACACCTGACCCAGCGAGATCAGTGTGCCGCCTCGACGCACACGCCTGGTGGACTGCAGGAGCCAAGACCAAATGCCGCGGGGTCGTACGGGCGATCCGGTGCCGGACCACGGAAACCGACTTGAGGAGACGCAGAGCCAACAACCTGTGTACTCGCTGCACACGACACACCAAGGTCCCCTTCCTCATACTGGTCGAGATTTTCCGCAGGCCGCGTGTCGAATTGCTGACCCTGGAGAGACCCATGTCCCTTGTCCTGAAGGCGGCGCGAAGAGCCGGCGCCGTGGCACTTGCGCTCGTTTCCCTCATGTTCCTGTCGCCGACACCGGCGCAGGCCGCCACGTACGTGGAGTTGCGCAACGACAAGACCCTCAAGTGCCTGGCCATTCCCGGTTCCGACGACAGCTTCGGCGTCGCGGCCGTCCAATGGACGTGCAACGACAACGACGACCAGCGTTGGGAGCTGCGCAACAAGGACCAGGGGGACAATGAGGTCTGGCTGGTCAACAAGGCAACCGGCAGATGCCTCGGCGCCGGCAACGCCGACCGCATGGCGACCTTCCAGTACTCCTGCGGTTCCGGCTCCGAATTCCTGTGGATCTACGACAGCATCGGCCGCCTGCGTCACCCGTACGGCGACTACTGCCTCGCCGTTCCCAACTCCCAAACTGCCAGCGGCGTCCAGCCGATCCTGTGGACCTGCACCCTCAACCAGGACCAGCGGTGGAGCTGACCCGCCCTCAGGCCGCAGCTTCGGTCTCATCGTCGGCCACAGTTCCACCTGGACGTCCGGGTCGCCCAAAGAGCGGCTCAGGAGGGTTGCGACGCCGCGGATGAGGTAGCCCAGGGTGTGGCGGTGGACGCCGAAGTCGACCGCCGCCGCGTCCTATCGGCCGTGGCGGGCGAGCCGTCTGCGCAGGGAGACCGCCGATCGCCACGGCCCCGTCGCATCGCCTTCGTGCATGGTGTCCCGCTGGGGACACCGTTGGCGAATGCGGGCGTGGTCGCAAAATGACCTTGCGTGGTGGGATGACGGCCGGGCACGGCGTGAGGACGCGAGCGTCGGGTGATCGGAGTGCCGCTGTCCACGTCTGCCGGGTGGAGGGACAGTGATCGGGCCGTTAGGAACTGTCCGATGGGTGATGTGAGCTGGTCAGAGCCGTGCCCTAGTGTTCGATGCTGAACGAAGGGGGCCGCTTGTCACCCGATACGGCTGAAGCAGAGGCGGGGATGAAGGGGATCACGTTCCCCGCCTGGCAGGGAAAGCACTACGTGACCCTGGCTGAACTCCTGGTTCGCCTCGGCAGCTTCGGCCTGGACCTGACGTGGCGCGTCGAATTCGACGAGATCGTCGACCCTCGCTGTGCCGAGTTGGAGAGACTGTCTGCCGACGGCGGCATGGACACGTTGACGCTGTTGTCGCTGACGACCCCTTTCCTTCAGTTGATCGACGCCGAAGCGCGCGGGTTCGCCGGGGACGAGGTGCAGGTCGTCCTGACTGAAGCAGACAGCTCGTTGTGGGACGTCCGGGCTCTCGACGAGCGCGTTCTCACGGAGCTACGTCGCCACTACCCGGATGCAACGGACCTCTGAGCGGGGCGTTTTGCTTCCCGTGGAGCCACAGACGGATCGAGGCCACGGCCTCCGTGCCATGAAAGACGTAGGCCCTCTTGTCGGCGGAGGCCGCTCAATAGTGCGCCCGGTCCGAGAAGTTGGCATGTGGCGCCGGCAACAGGGCCGACATCCGTCGTCTTATCGCCCGTGTCATGAACATCGCGCGGTCCGGTAAACGCCGAACCGCCGACGTTCCTCGGCCATTGTGTTGCTGTCCGCTCCTCGAGCTCGTGCCCGGCGCCAGGATCCACGCCCAGAGGAAGCCTGTACACAGGCCAGGCGGCGAAAGAGCTGGATGTGCCCGGGCACACCTCTGGTACTCAGCTCGGCAGGGACCTGGTGAGCACCAGATATACGGAATCCCCGGTGCCAGGACGGAGTTCCCCGAGCGGCTCCCAACCCCATGCCCGAAGGGCGGCCTGCGCCACCCTGTTGGCGGGGTCGACCAGGATGACAGCCAGTTCCGCGTGGCTGGCGGAGAGCAGCGTTTCTACAAGGCGACCGCCGATTCCGCGACGACGGTGCTCCGGCAGCACCATCAGCTCGGCTATGACGAACGCCTTGCCAGAGGCGGTGAGTTCCTCGACCTCGTCGGGAACGACACCGACGAACCCCCGCCACCACGAGCCGTCACGGTGCAGCGGATACCCGTACGTCACCCCCGCGGGTTCGTCGTCATCGCCTTCCTCATCGTCAGCCGCCACCATGGCGAAGCCCTGACGTTGGACATCCTCCGCGAGTCTGGCCAGGAACCGTTCGCGATTGCGGTACTCCTCACCCGGGGGTTCCTCATAGGCAGCCACGTACAGGTCCGCCAGCTTTTCCCGGTCACCGTCAGCCTGCCACCGGCTCAGCTTGCGGAAGAACACCTGCCCCATACCATTCCCCTCGCCCACGGCTCCCGGCAGTCAGACTGCCCCATCGCCGCTGATCCTATGCGGGGGCGCCAGGCACACTCGATGGCCATGCCCCTGCTTTACCCGCCGCAGCGAGGTACCTCTTTTCGAAGGCCGTCAGCCTGGGTCAACCTTCTCACCGGCATCGTCATCAACGCCCTCGGCGAAGCCCGCGAACTCGAAGCAGCAACCCTCCAGCCACAGGAACAACCCGCCACACCCGACGCCTGTACGAGCGCAACGCAACAGCTCGCCACTCGACGCCCGGAAGCCGAGTCGGCCGCTCTGCCCGGGCCCCGGCCCTCGCGAACAGGCGGCCCCATCGCGACACCCATCGCGCCGCGCCTCGAAGCAGACGCTCAAGGATCGTGTCGCCGCAGGCTGCTGTCCACCGTGCACCGCCAGATCGACGCGGCCGAAGCGGGGCGGAACCTCACCGCTGCCCGACCGACGGTGAACGCGGCCTGGGCAGAAGCTGTTTCGCACGGGCCGTGCCAGTGGCCAGCGGAGATCTGCCGGACGAGCAACGGGCCGTGCTGGAGCCACAGTTACCGAACGACAGGCAGCCTGGCCGCCCGCCGAAGTTCAACCCACATGTCTTCCAGGATCGGCACGCCGTCGAGTGCGGCATCAATCGACTCAAAAGGCACCGCGTCGTGGCCGCGAGGGACGGACTACCAGGAGCAGTCCGCTACGAGGCAACCGTCCTTGTCGCGGCCATCAACGAATTGCGGTGACCAGCGTCATCGAGAGCGATCCAGTAGCGACGCTTGACCCCGATTTCGGTGCTGCGCACGTCTTCGAGGACGCCGCCATTGCTTTCGATGGTGCGCGCGGAGCCGACGTTGCCCTCGTCACAGGTGAGGAGGACCCGGTCCAGACCGAGCGCAGGTGCCTTGAGTAGAACCGTTCCCAGCGCCCACGTGGCCAGTCCGCGTCTCCTGGCAGAAGGCCGAATGCTGTAGCCGATGTGTCCGCCGCCTTCCAACAGAAGGGCGTTCAGATAGTGCCGAAGGTCGATGGCCCCGAGGTACGTCTCGCCGTCGACGATCCACCAGTGGGTGGCGTGGACGCGCCCTTCCCCGACCGGCAGCGACCGGTCCGATTGCTGCCGCAGTCGCTCGACCCATGAGGCGAACTCTTCCGGGCTGTCCAGATCACCGTCACCAACCAGCCGCAGACCGGCCCCGTCCTGGTGAGCACCGGGCTGCCACTCGTCACGCGCCGTGAGCCACGAGGAATGCAGCCGTCCAGTGGGCGCGATCAGTTCAGCCATGCGAGGGACGATAACACCCGCACCCCCTATGTGATCAGGCACTTTTATGTCAGATCGGAAGCCTGGGCCGTCGGATGGAGTGCAGCGGGTAAGCGGGCTCGAGGCGAGATCGGCTCATCGGGTCTGTCCTTCGTGGATACCCCGGCCTTCAGGCCGGGGAGGAAATGAAGCTCCTGCGGAGCAGGGCAGGGAAAGCCGGTTGGCCGCCGCGGCGGACCGGGGTCCACCGCCCCCCGGACGACACCCGCTGCCCATACGGAAGTTGATAGAGTGTGAGACGTGACGCGGCAGGTCAAGCGGGCGTTCAAGTACCGCTTTTATCCCACCGGCGTGCAGGCGGCTGAGTTGTCGCGCACGTTCGGCTGTGTCCGCCTCGTCTACAACAAGGCCTTGGAGGAGCGCACCCGGGCCTGGTACGGCGAGCAGCGCCGCATCTCCTACGTGCAGTCCTCGGCCGCGCTGACGCAGTGGAAGAAGACCGAGGAACTGGCCTTCCTGGCGGAGGTGTCCTCGGTTCCGTTGCAGCAGGCGCTGCGCCATTTGCAGACGGCGTTCGGGAACTTCTTCGCCCAGCGTGCGAAGTACCCGCGCTACAAGTCCCGTAAGAAGTCCCGCGCGTCGGCCGAGTACACGCGTAGCGCCTTCACCTGGCGCGACGGGCGCCTGACGCTGGCGAAGATGGCCGGCCCTTTGGACATCCGCTGGTCGCGCCCGCTGCCCGAGGGGACGGAGCCGAGCACGGTGACGGTGTCCCGTGACGCGGCGGGTCGCTGGTTCGTGTCCCTGCTGTGCGAGGACACCATCGCCCCGGCCCCCGCCACCACGGCGGCCGTCGGCCTGGACGCCGGGATCACCTCCCTGGTGACCCTGTCCACCGGGGAAAAGGTCGCCAACCCGAGGCATGAGAGGCGGGATCGAACACGGCTGGCCCGTGCGCAGCGGGAGTTGTCGCGCAAGGCGAAGGGCTCGGCGAACCGGGAGAAGGCCCGCCGCAAGGTCGCCCGCGTGCATGCGCGGATCGCCGACCGGCGCCGCGACGTCCTGCACAAGCTATCGACTCGACTCGTCCGCGAGAACCAAACGGTCGTGATCGAGGACCTGAGCGTGCGCAACCTGCTGAAGAACGGCACGCTCGCACGCGCCATCTCGGACGCGGCCTGGACGGACCTGCGTTCCATGCTGGAGTACAAGTGCGCCTGGTACGGGCGCGAGCTCGTCGTGATCGACCGATGGTTCCCCAGCAGCAAGCTGTGCGGGAACTGCGGCACGGTCGCGGCGAAGATGCCGCTGAACGTCCGCGAATGGACGTGCGCCTGCGGCGTCGTGCATGACCGTGACGTGAACGCGGCACGTAACATCCTGGCCGCCGGGCTGGCGGCATCTGCCTGTGGAGACGGTGTAAGACCTCAACGGGAGTCCTCCCGGACGGGGCAGTCGTCGGTGAAACAGGAACCCCAGCGGGCGACCGCTGGAATCCCCCGCCTTTAGGCGGGGGAGGAAGTCAATTGGCCGCGATTGCTCGTGGGCGCTGGACGGGCTTTCGGCGGTGCCTCGTCTATCGGGTGTTGTCGGGGCTGCCTGCCAGAGAGCCGCCTATCCAGAAGGGCAGTGCCTTTTGATCTTTGCTCAGGGACCGGCGTATGGCGTTGACCAACTGCACCTGCGCCTGGGCGGGTGCCCTGCTGGCCTGGGCGAACTCTTCCTGGCTCAACGGATCACGCGCCGGGTCGCGTGCCGGGTCACGCGCCACCTGGTCCAGGAAGACGCCGATGGCCTTGCCGAAGCTGTCGATCTCCGTCGCGACGGCCGCGGGAGCGACCAGGCTGGCACGGGTCAGGGCCGCGCTCCACTCGCTCCAGTCGTAGTCCCATCCCTGCCGATCGGCATGGGCGCGACTGATGACCATCGTGAACTTCGTAGTGGCTGATCAGTTCCTGATAGGCGAGCAACTGCTTGTCCCGCAGCCACTGACGGTCCTGAGCCCGGTGCGTGACGATGCCCCCGACCAGAACCCCGACCGTGGCGGCCAGCGCCCCAGCGGCTGTGGTGACCAGTGTGTCCAGCAGCGCCACCCCAGGCCCCGCATTCCCCGTCGCTTGAACAAAAGCGGATCGAACCTACTGGCAACCAACCGCTGATGACAATCCTCAACTACGGTCACAGGAGCCAGATCGGCGGGTCCGCGAGCAGGATCATCTCCGCAACAGGTTGACTTCGGTACGGAGCCCAGGGGGCACACACCCCGAGGGTCACCTCGGTGGAGGTCACGTCATCCTTCGGAGGCGTGGTCACCAGGGTCGGCCTGGAAGCCGGCGATCAGGGTGTCGATGAGGAAGTGGAAACTCCGCGTGACGTCGCGGGCCATTTTGAAGCCGTCGGCGCCTTCAAGGGTGACGAACCCGTGAAGTGCTGATCGCATTGCCCGTGCGGAGTCGACTACGCGGGCGTCGGGCAGGCCGAAACCGGCGAGGACGTCGAGCAGAACCTGCAATGCCGCTTCGCTGACGCGGCGGTCCTCCTCGTCATCGGGCGCTGGGGCGGGGAGGGTGGCGGCGTAGCGGCCGGGATGCTCCAGGGCCCAGCGGCGGTAGCTGTCGGCGAACGCCCGGACCGCGTCCGGGCCGGAACGGCCGACGGACTCCCGGGCCAGTTGATGGGCGAATTCGCGCTTGGCCTGGACGGAGATGCCGTGCCGCAGTTCGTGCAGGGAGCCGACGTGCTTGTACAGGGACGGCGGCCGTACGCCGAGCCTGTCGGCCAGCAGCCCCATGGTCAGGCCCGCCAGACCGACCTCGTCGGCGAGCTCCGCTCCTGCCGCGACGACGGAGCTCGTATCGAGGCCCGCTCTAGGCACGGGCGTGTGCTTCCAGGAAGGCCAGCAGCAGGGACACCGTCTCCTCGGGGTATTGGTCGTGCGGGTAGTGGCCGGCTCCCTCGATCACCGCGAGCTCACCGACACCGGCCGGCATCGCGGCCACGATCGCCTCGCCCTCGGCGCGCGGATCGACCCAGTCGGGGTCGAGCGAGCCCTGCACGATCAGGGCAGGGCACCGTACGTTGCCCAACTGGGCGCCGGCGTCGGTCGGCGCCGACTGCCCCATCTTCTGCAGCGCCCGCATCCGGCCGGGCTCACCCAGCATCGCCTCGATGCGGGCCAGCCGGTCGGTCCAGTCGGCTGGCTTGCGGCCCGGGTAGGCGTGGTCGAGGTAGCGGGACCACAGTCCCACGCTGCCGAACAGGCTGGCGCCGAGCAGCCGGAAGGCACCCTTGCGGTAGCTCTTCGAGCGGAAGTCGCCGAGCCTGATCGACTGCGCGCGCGTGAAGGGGGCCAGCTCGATGATGCCCCGGACCAGGCCGGAATCCTGGGCGGCCGCGATGGTGGCGGCGCCGCCGGAGATCGAGTGGCCGACCAGGACGGCCGGGCCGCTGTCGATGTGGCGGATCACCGCGAGCAGATCGCCCGCGATGTCGGTGCGCGAGTAGGAAGGCCATTGCCCGCTCGACTCACCACAGCCCCGCAGGTCGACCGCGGCCACCCGGTACCCCGCCGCCACCAGGCGCGGCAGGACGAACCTGTACGCGGCGCGGCTGTCCCCCATGCCGTGGGCCAGGACGATCAGCGGCCCTTCTCCGGCGACCTCGTAGGCGATGGTGCCGTCCGGGACGGAGACAAACTCAGCCATGACATCTCCTGCTCGTTCAAATGCAACAACGGTTAGCTAATCTGATTAGCTAGAAGCTAACGCCAATAGCCAAGGGGGTCAACCCAGGTCGGGTATCAGGTGAGGGGGAGGGCGAGGGGGAGGACATGGCCGAGCCGGTGACACTTCAGGAGCCGGTGGAACCCTCGACGAGGTGCGGGTGATGGGGGCGATCAGGGTGTCGCACTGGCGGGAAGGTCTCACGACGGACGTCCTGCCGATGTGCACCAGGACATCGTGAAGGTGATCGCGGACGCGTGAGGGTCGATGCAGGCTCATCAGATCGCGACCCGGATCGGGCTGCCCTCGGTGACCGCGAAGATGGAGGGGGCGCGGGGGAACTGAAGCGGTTGGTAGCGCGGGGCTGGCTGATCAAGGACCAACCCGGACGGTTCGCGCCGGCTCACCCGGCGCCGGACGGGGAATCGGTGAACTCGCGGGACGACAAAGGCTCTTCTCTTTGACTTCGGAGGTACCACACCAAGCCGAAGCCGCAGATGGAAGAGTCGGCGTGACGGTTCGGCAGGTCACCATCGCGCGGACCGCACGGCGGGCAAGGACCAGACCAACGTCCACCCGGCAGGCGCGGAACTCTCACTGCCCGCCCACCTGCACTCCCACGGCCCGCGTCGACTCGCCGTCCTCGAAGCCGTCGTACCGGCGCTCTGACTCGGTCCGCGTCCGCGGCCAGCCGCCGAAGCGGCCCCGCGCCTGGTCCCGGCCTCGTACCGCCGACAGTACGAGGCCGGGGACTCTCGGCCGGCGTGCGGACGCAGCCGGATCATGGCGGAACCATCGTGGCTGGCGGCAGGTTGCATCACCGTTGCAGGAGCGGGCGCCGGGGCTACCGGCCCATCCGTCCCGTCACCGTCGCGTGCACCACGTGCGCGGCGGCGACGTCGAGGGCCGCGTGTCCGGTGGACTTGAAGACCGTCAGGGCCTCGGGGGAGTGCCGTCCGGGGGCTTCGCCGGCCAGGACTGAGCCGAGGAGGGTGATTCGGCGTTCGGTCGGCAGGTCCTGCAACTCGTGGGCGCCGGACGGCGGCGGGGTCGTGGCGGCGCCGGGCCATTCGGTGAAGAGGTCGGCGTCGTGGACGGTTTCGGCGTCGAGTTCGGGGCCGTGGGAGCCGCCGACGGAACTCACGTGGGTGCCCGGAGCGAGCCAGGCGCGGCGTATGACCGGGCGGGTGGCGCCCGTGCAGCAGTACACCGTCGCGGCCTGGCGCACGGCGCCTTCGATGTTCGGCGCCGCCTGACCCTCGGGATGCAGTGCGGCGGTCGCGCGGGCCGCCTCGGGGTCGCGGCCCGCGACGGTGACGGGTACGCCGGGCCGCACCACGGCCAGCAGGGAGACCTGCGCGCGGGCCTGGGCGCCGGTGCCGACCACCACGACAGGGCCGGGAGCGGCGAGGGCCAGGGCGCTGTGCGTGGCGGAAGCGGCGGTGCGCCAGGCCGTGATCGGCTCGGCGTCCAGGACCGCCAGCGGGCTGCCGTCCTCGGGGGCGAACAGCACGACCACCCCCCGGTGGCTGCTGCGGCCGGGCCGGTCGGGGTCGCGGAACACCGACACGAGTTTTGCCGCGAGGCCGAGGCCGGGGACGTATCCGGGCATGGCGCCGAGCAGCCCGTTCGGGGCGAAGGCGGCGGTCCGTGCCGGGGCGGACACCCGGTCCTGGGCCACGGCGACGAGGGCGTCGGAGACGGCACTCATGAGCCGGTGCGGGTCGAGGGCGGCGAGGGTGGCGGCCCGGTCGAGGACGAGGACGTCGTTCACGCCCCGACCTCCTGGTGTGACCCGGAGAGCAGGCCTGCCAGCGTGTCGACCGCGGCGGCGAGCTCGGAGCGGAGCCGTCCGAGGCGGTCGTCGTCGATTTCCGCCGACGGTCCGACGACGGTGAGCGCGCACACGGGCACTCCCTCGGCGGGTACGACAGCCCGACTGAGCGAGGCGACGAACTGGTCGTTGCGCCCGTCCTCGGCCGCGAAGCCGTCGGCCTCGGCGCGTGCGAGGTCGGCGAGCAGCCCCGCGTCGCCGTCGAGCGGATGGCCGGCGTCCACGGCGGGTTCGAGGTAGGGGGCGCGGGCCTCCGGTGGCAGGGCGGCCACCAGGGCGAGTGGTCCGGCGAAGCGGTGCACGGGCAGGGTCTCGTCGAGCAGGGTGCTGATCATCGCCAGCCGGTCGGGCCGTACGACGTCCACCACCCGGGAGCCGGTGCGCTCCAGCACCTGGAGGTTGACCATCAGACCGGTGTGCCCGGACAGGTCCTCCAGCACCGGACGGGCCAGCGTGGTCAGCGAGTTGTGTGCCGCGCGGGCCGACAGGAGCAGTACGGCCGTACCGGGCAGATAGCGGTCGTCCGCGCGCAGCACCCAGCCGCGGCGCACTAGGTCCACCAGGATCCGGTAGGCGGTGGCGCGGTGCAGTCCGACCGTCTCGGCGAGATCGGTCAGCCGCGGCGGCCGGGGGGCGCGGGCGACCGCCTCGACGAGGTCCAGCGCTTTGTCCACGGCCGTGCGCTGCGCTTGCGGCATCGAAACCCTTCCGGAACGTCGGGCGAGAACGGCCCGGTGCGGCGTGTGCACCGCCCGGATCCGGAGGTAGGGTACCGGTTGTTTCGTTCAGCGAGAGCGATGTTACATACACCGTAACAAGAGAGGGGTGTTCATGACGAGAGACAGTGCCGGGGCGGCCACGCCGTACGCGCCGCCGGAGCGGGGCACGGGTCCGACGGTGGTCTACCGGGGCGCCACCCTCTTCGACGGGACGGGCAGCCCGCCCCGCGCCGGGATGTCGATCGTGGTGGACGGCCCCCTGATCCGCGCGGTCGTGGCCGACGCGGAGGCCGACGCACTCGCCGAGGGCGCCGAAGTCGTCGACCTCACCGGGCACTTCGTCACCCCGGGGCTCTTCGACGCCCATCAGCACCTCGCCACCCCGCCCGACCGCCCGGCCGCCGAGGCGGTGCTGGAACGGCTGGTGCACAGCGGTGTCACCGGCATCCGCGACATGGCCGACGACCTCCGTCAGATCGGCGACCTCGCCCGCGCCACCCGCGTCGGGGAGATCGCCGGTCCCGACATCCACTACGCGGCGCTCATGGCGGGCCCCGGCTTCTTCGACGACCCCCGCACCCACCAGGTCAGCCAGGGCGCGGTGCCCGGTGAGGTCCCCTGGATGCAGGCCGTCACGGACACGACCGACCTGACGCTCGCGGTGGCCGTCGCCCGCGGGACATACGCGTCCGCGATCAAGGTGTACGCCGACCTCGACGCGGGGCTCGTCGCGGCGATCACCGCGGAGGCACACCGGCAAGGGATCGCGGTCTGGGCGCACGCCGCCGTCTTCCCCGCCACGCCGGGCGAGGTCGTGGAGGCGGACGTGGACGCCGTCTCGCACGTGACCCTCCTCGCCCACGAGGCGGCGACCGAGCCGCTGACCTCGTACCGGGACAAGCCGCCCGTCGACCACGCAGCCCTGGTCACCGGGGAGGACGAGCGACTGGAGAAGCTCTTCGCCCGGATGCGGGAGCAGGGCGTCGTCCTGGACGCGACCGCCGGACTGTACGCCTCCCGCGAGTTCGCCGGCGACGACCCCGAGACCGCCGAACGGGCCGCCCGCAACAACGAGTTGGCGATCGCCCTGACGGCACAGGCGCACCGGGCCGGCGTCGAGATCGCCACCGGCACCGACTACGAGACCCCGCCCGAGGAGCCCTTCCCCGCCCTCTACGAAGAACTCGCCTTCCTGGTACGGCAATGCGGCATCCCCGAGCACGACGTCCTCAGGTCCGCCACCCTGATCGGTGCCCGCAGCGCCGGAGTGGGGGACCTGACCGGCAGCGTTGAACCGGGCAAGCTCGCCGACCTCGCGGTCTTCGCGCGCGACCCGCTGGCCGACATCGACCACCTGCGCACCATCACCCTGACCGTCAAGCGTGGCCGGCGCTTCCCACGCTCCGCCCACACCCCCGACCGCCCCCGGGAGAGCCGATGACCGGCACACCGATGATCATCAACGCACTGGGTCAGCTCGACAACCCCAACGACCCGCGGTCGCAGGCGGCGGCGAGCGAACTCAACGCCACCAGCGAACAGTTCACCGTCGACGCCCGCACGCTCACCGAGGCCCGGGCCTCCGGCCTGACCGCCGTCAACATCACACTCGGCTACGTCATGGGCGACCTCCCGCCCTACGAGCACACCCTGCACGAGATCGGCGTCTGGGACGGCATCCTCGCCCGCCACCCCGACGACCTGCTCAAGGTCACCTCCGTCGCCGATGTCGAGACCGCGGCACGAGAGGGCCGCGTCGGCGTGATCTACGGCTTCCAGAACGCCGAGGCCGTCGGCGACGACGCCGGCCGCATCGCCGTCTTCGCCGAACGCGGCGTGCGCGTGGTGCAGTTGACGTACAACCAGGCCAACCACCTCGGCGGCGGCTCGATGGCCCCCGCCGACACCGCACTGACCGACTTCGGGCGAGAGGTGATCGACGCCCTCAACGACCGGCACCTCATGGTCGACCTCTCACACAGCGGCGAACGCACCTGCCTGGAAGCCGCGCGCCACTCCCGCGTCCCCATCTCGATCAACCACACCGGATGCCGGGCACTGACCGACCTGCCACGCAACAAGACCGACGAGGAACTGCGACTGGTCGCCTCCCGGGGCGGGTTCGTCGGCATCTACTTCATGCCGTTCCTGAGCCCCACCGGCCACGCCCGCGCCGCCGACGTCGTCGAGCACATCGTCCACGCCGTCAACGTCTGCGGGGAGGACCACGTCGGCATCGGCACCGACGGACCGGTCACCGCCATCGACGACCTCGACGCCTACCGGGCCCACCTGGCCGAGCACGTCGCCCGGCGCCGGCAAGCCGGGGTCTCCTCCGCCGGGGAGCGCGCGGACACCTACCCCTTCGTGGTCGACCTGCGGGGCGAGGACCAGTTCCGGGAACTGATCCGCCTGCTGGAGCGGCGCGGATTCTCCACCGAGCGCATCGAGAAGATCATGGGCCGGAACTTCGTCGACTACGCGCGACGCGTCTGGGCGGAGTGACCGGCCGAGTCGGGGGCGCCGATGCGGTGTGACGCAGGTACCCGTCTCCACTGGCCCAGTTCGATGCGCATGCTGTCTGCCGGCGGTGGGGTCGAGTGCTCCTGGCGCACAGGGTGTCGATCTCGGCGTTGTCCTCCTCGCAGTGATGAACTCGTAGCCCAGGTCGGCCAAGACGTGGTGCCAGACTCCGACGGCCGTCTCCCCTTGGGACAGACCACCATCCGCACCGTCGCCGTCGAACACCGCCGGACCTCGTACGCCCTGGCCCCTCCCGACGTCGCCGCACTGGTCCGCCTCGAGTTCATAGGTGACGCCGGGTCCCAGCTTTTGGGGCCGTTCCGGTGGGCAGCTCGGGTCACTCGGGTCTGTGTCCCGAGGCGGAGTTGATAGCCGCATGTACCGCTTCCAGTAGCGCGGCCAGGCCGTGCGCTTGCTCCCACTCCGCGGCCGTGTACCTCCAGATGTGGCTTCCGCCCGGGAGTTCCGGCCGGCCATGTGCGATCTCCACTACCCGCTTCCCCTTCCGGTCCGGACCGGTCACGCGTAGGTGCAGGTGCCGTATGTGGAAACGGACAGGGTGACCGCCGAAGATCTCCAGTATCCGCCCGTCAAACGAGTAGAACTCTCTGCCGACCGTGGTCGTGATCTCGTCGTCCATGCGGGAACCCTATGCATGGTGATCAGTCGGTGCGAGGACTCTTTCACGGGCCAGTCCACTGTCGGAGAACTCGTCCAGCCAGAACGGCAGGGGGTCGGCGTCACGGTTGTTGAGCACGGCGGCGAACCGGCGGACCAGGTCGTGGGCGTCGTGGACCGCAAGACTGTACACAGGTATGCACACGCGCCTACCGTCCGGCAGGTCACAAGCCGGCTCGCCGCCACCTCGCCGATCCCGGACACACACGCGGCTCACCTTGATCTTTAATCTCTGGTCGTTCGTGAGGTCGGCGGGCGTGCGGGGATATTTGTTCGCGGTGCCTTGCGACGGCGGATTAGCGTCTGGCGCGTGGACATCTCAGATCCCAAGGACGTGGTCCGGCGTGGCTACGATGCGGTTTCCCTGCGTTATGACGAGGTGTACGGCGCTGAGACGAAGTATCAGTCGTTGCTCGGTGACCTGTGCCGCCGCGTCCCGGCCGGCGGGACGGTGCTGGACGTGGGCTGCGGAAGCGGGGAGCCGGTCGCACGTACTCTGGCCGCCGCCGGCTACCGGATCACCGGAATCGACATCAGTGAGGTACAGGTCCGCCGCGCCCGCGAGCGGGTTCCCCACGCAGATTTCATCCCTGATGCCACGGCTGCGTGCTTCGATGACGCTTCCTTCGACGCCGTTGTCTGCCTCTTCGCCCTGATCCATATTCCGCAGGCCGAGCAACCGCCCCTGCTGCGCAAGATCTGCGGATGGCTGCGCCCGGGAGGCTGCTTCGTGGCCACCACGGGACACAGCGAGTGGACCGCGACCGAGGAAGACTGGCTCGGGGGCGGTGCTCCGATGTGGTGGAGTCATGCGGATGCTGCCACCAACCGTCAGTGGATCGAGCAGGCAGGTCTCACGGTTGAGCGGGAGGAGTTCGTCCCTGAAGGTGCCGGCGGGCATGCCCTGTTCTGGGCGAGCCGTCCCTGAATGATCAAGGAATGAATATGAGTGGTTCTGACGTACCCATGATCGCTAACCTCACCGGCTATGAAGCAGCGGCAGCAGAAGAAGCTCTCCCACCGCCTTTTCGGGGCAATCCTGTCGGGTGACGCCGAGAGCGTGAAGGCACTGCTGCGCAGTGGAGCAAGTCCGGAGAGAAGGAACACTGACGGCACCACTCCTCTGTACCTGGCTTCGGTGCAGGGGGAGGCCGAGGTGGCCCGCTTGCTCATGCAGGCCGGGGCTTGCCCTGACACTGAAAGCAGCGGCCCCGGCTCGGAGGGCACACCGCTGTGCGCGGCTGCGTGCTGGGGACACACCGCAACGGTGCGGGAACTGCTGGCGCATGGCGCCGATCCCACCCTCCGCGAAGACCACGGCACAGGCTGGTCCCCGCTGGACTGGGCGGACCATGGCCCCCACCCCGACACTGCCGAAGTCCTCAGAGCGGCAGGAGCGCGTCCGCCTGGCTGAAGCGTGTGGAATCCGGTCCGAGAGCCGGGGCCTCTCCGTCTGGCAGCGGACGCCGACTGATTGCACTCACTGCTCTTCGAGTTGGAGGGTCAGCCGGGCGGCGGCGGTGACGGTGGAGTCGAATTCCGGGCAGGCGACCACGGCGTGTGTCAGGACAGCCACTGGCCTGGGTCGATCCAGGGGCGCCGACGGAGGCCCATCTCCAGTCCACGACGCGCACCGCCGGCGACTTCGAACTCTGGACACTCAAGGCCACGAGCTGCCCGCCACGAGGGAAGCAGGCGGGCGGCTTCGTCACGTACAGTCCCACGTTCTGCGGCTACACCAGCGAGGCCGACAAATGGACGGATGCCGCACTGGGGACACCGGGCTGTCCGCTTCACCAGAGCACCCTCGGTGGCCTGTCGTCCGCGGAACACTGCCTGCTTCGAGTGGTGGAGGGCGGGCCTTTCACAGGGCAGCCGTGCCCCGGGGCGCCGTGCCGTGTGTATGCGGGAAGCGTTCTACCGCTCCCGGTGCGGGAGAGGTACTGGTGTCGGTCGGGGCTTCCAGCGTGAACGGCCACGACGTGCTGGTCCGCGCCGGGGAGTTGAAGATCGTGTCGGGACGCTGGTTCCCGATCGGTGTGGGGCTGTACTTCGCGGGTGTCGTCGCCGCGACCGGCGCCGATGTCGAGGACTACCAGGTCGGGGAGCGGGTTGGGGCACGGGGCATCCCCGGCAGCGGCACAGCACCGGTGCGGCGGCCGAGTACGTGGTGCTCCCTGCGGACCGCATCGCGCCCGCCCCGGCGGGCATCTCGCCGGTTGACGCGGCCTCCCTGGTCGTCGCGGGCGCGACGGCACTGATCGCGCTGCGGGACATCGTGCACGTCGGGAGCGGGGAGCGGGTCCTGGTCCGGGGCGCGGCGGGCGGAGTCGGCACAGCCGCCGTGCAACTGGCACACGCGCTGGGCTGCCACGTCACCGCGCTGGCCCGCGACCGTCACGCCCAGGCGCTCGCCGACCTCGGTGCCGACGAGGTCCTCGACTACGGCTCCACCACCTCGGACCAGATCGGACCCTTCGACGTCGTCGTCGACACGGTCGGCTCTGAACTGAACTGCTACCGAAGCCGGTTGGCCAGGGGCGGCCGGATGGTCACCATCGGGCCGTGATCGCGGCGTCGAGCGTGTACGGTGCCCGCCGCATCCGAACTTTCAGCGCCAACCCCGACACCGCCGTGCTGCGTGATCTGGCGGATCACGTCACTTCGGGAGCACTGCGCCCGGTGGCCGACAGCGTGTACCCGCTCGCAGCCATCGCCGCGGCGCATCAGTCGTTCGAGCGAGGCGGCGCCGTGGGCAAGCATGTGGTCGCCGTGTCCGCGTAGCTCCTCATGGATCGGGCTCAGAGACCGGTTACCTTGCCGCTCGCCGAGAGTTCGTAGACGAGGGTGACGGTGCGGCGCCCGTTCGGCGGCAGGGCTACGTCCCAGCGGGCGATGCCCTCGGCGTCGACCGTGTCGGGGGCGGGGGAGCAGGCCTCCTTGCGCAGCCTCACGTCCACCGCGGAGACCTCGGAGACCGGGATGCGTTCCCGCAGCGCCACCACCTGCTCGCCTTGTTCCCCGGGGGCGGAGAAACGGGACAGGTGCAGGCGCACCGTGCGAGTGACGGTGGTGCGCTGGGTCATGGTTGTGGTGTCGCGGTACTCCTCCGTGTCGCGGAGCACTCGATAGTCGTCGTGGCTGCCGAAAGCGAGCTCGAGGGGCGCGCCGGGTGCGGTGAAGTCGAGCGTTGCGCGGCCGCCGAACCCGCCGACGCCGACGAGGTCCACCGGGCCTGCCAGGAGCGCGTGACCGGTCGGGTTGTGGCAGCGCACCACGTGGGTGACGAGGGGGGACAGCTCCGGGGAGCAGGTGTATTCGCTGCTGACGGTCGTGGTGGTCGTGGAGAGCGGCACCCGGTGGGCGTGGCCATCCGCGGGGACGGAGACGGGGGCGGGGGAGCGCAGGACCCGCGTGCTGCCGCCGTCGTCCACTCCGGGCAGGCCGAGCACCGGCGCCGGGCCCAGCTCCGCGATCTCCTCGTTGCGCAGTTCGACGGCGACGGTGCGGCGTTCCTCGGGGGAGCGGTCCGTGAGCGTCAGGCGGTCTTCGTCGAGACGGGGTGGTTCTGTGGACAGTGCCGTGCGGGCCGTCGACAGGGTCAGGCGTACGTCGGACCAGTCCTCGCCGGTGCGCTGCCAGACCATCGCGTCGCTTTCCAGGGTGAGTGAGTCCCCGTCGAGTACGGCCCGGTAGGCGGGGCGCCACAGCGCACACGCGGTGAGGTGGGTCAGCCGCAGTCGGGCCGGTCCGGCGACGGCGGCTTCCACGGTCAGTTCGACGTGACCGACCAGTTCGGTGGGACGCTGTTCGGAGAGCTCGACGGCGCGTTCGGCCTCTCGGAGTTCGGTGGTGAGGGCCTTGAGCCGGGCCTCGGTAGCCCGTAGATGTTCGGCGTGTGCGTCGCGCTCCTCGTCGACCCGGTCCAGTTCGGCGTTCCAGCGTGCGGTGTCGGTCTCTCCGTGTCCGGTGCCTTCGCCGATCTCCCGCAGCAGGTCTGTGGCGAGGCGGCCGAGGAGGTCGAGGCGGGCGCGCAGTCGGTCACGTCGCCGTTCCAGCGCGGTCTGTTCTTCTGTGATGTCGTGGACGCGCAGGCGTAGAGCCGAGTCGTCGGCGCCGGGCAACGGTTCTCGCGGCGTCCACGTGCGGACGATCCTGGCGTCGAGGACGGTTGCCCGGTGGTCGCCGGTCAGCTCGGCGTGGAGGGTGCGGTCGACCGCCAGGGCGCTGATCGGCCCGAGGCGCAGTCGTTGGACGCCGGCCCGCAGGTCGAGCGTGGTGGATCGCTCGATCTGGGAGCGGTCTTCCAGACAGGTCACGGCGGTGACGGGAAGGGGGATCGGCTCGAGGTCCGTGGACATGATCTGTCAGCTCCTGCGGTTGCCGCCGACCAGGGCCTTTGCGGCCGGGATGCGGATCTCGTAGCCGCCGTGGCGGGCGGCGGTGGCTCCGGCGGGCAGGTCTACGCGCCACACGCGGGTGCCCGGGCCGAGGTGATCGGGCCCCTCGTTGTCCAGGGGAACCGTCCAGTCGGCCCGTTCCTCGATCCGTACGTCGGCTTCGGAGGTGACCGGTACTTGTTCGCGGACCTCGACCGTGACGGCTCTGGTGAGACGGTTGGCCAGCTCCACGTGGACGCCGTGGTCGAGCACGCTGATGTTGTTGCGCAGCCCTGCCGTCGACTCCTGCAGGCTCGTGCGCCGGGTGACCTGGATGCCTTCCGCCGGTCCGAGCCCCATCCGGCGGACGCCGCCGGGGGCGAGGGTGGGCAGGGCGGCGGTCAGTACGAAGTCGTCGTCGACGCCGACCTCCACGGGGCCGGCGAGCAGGGCCTGGTCGGTCGCGTTGGACAGCACCAGGGTCTGGTACACCCGCTGCTCCACCGACGGCACACAGACGTACTCGGTGCGCAGACCGACCGGGATCTCGGTCACGGTGACGGTGTGCCAGGTGTCGTCCGAGGGAATGTCGGCGCGGGCGACGGCGTCGTAGCGGTGGTCGAAGGATCCCGCTGATGCACGGGGCCGCACGGCGTGGCCGGGCAGTGGCAGCGCGGCCACCGCTTCGGCCCGTCGGCGGTGTTCGACCGCCACCGGGTCGAAGCCTGCGGCGGGGAACAGCCTGCCCCTGCGGGCGGCGGGCTCGTCGGGACCGTTGAGGATGAGCGCGGCGTAGTCGAGTTCGTCGCCGCTGGGTTGCGGAGGACCGGCGGCCGGCGCGGGTGGGAGGGAACCCGGCGGTGCTGCCCGTCGTGCGGCCGGAGCACCTGCGGGTGCGCCGCCGCGCGGTGGCCCGCTGGGTCGGGGCCGTTCCGCTGGTGCGAAGGCGGGCATCGCGTCGGCTTGTCCGAAGACGGGCATCGCTTCCATGCCGCCAGGGGCAGCCGGCGCGGGTGGCGGGCCGCCGTAGGCCGCTGCGGCCGGGGGCAGGGGGACGGGAGGAGGTGGGACGGGGGCGCCGGTGGCGGGCGGGGGAGCGGACCCGACGGATACCGGTAGGGCGGTCGAAGTCTGGCGTGTACCCGCCGCGTCGTAGGGGGTGAAGAGGTCGGCGAGTCCGGCCGGAGGTTCACGCCACCCGGCCGGTTCGGGGGCGGGCTGACGGCGCCCGATCCGCAGCGAGCGCAGCCGCGGCACCTCTGTGCGGCGCTTGAGATCGGCGGTGGCCAGGCCGATGCGCACCCCGGTCCAGTCCTCGCCGGTGCGCTGGGCCACGGAGGCGCGCAGTACGAGGGCGCCGCTGCCGTCACCCTGACGGTAGGAAAGCCGGTAGGCCGGTACCCACACGGCGCCCGGGACCGCGTACTCGATCTCCAGCTGTACCTCGCCGGTTCCGTCGAGGCTCAGGGCCGCGCAGACCGTGGTCTGCAGCTGTCCTGACGGTGTGTCGGTGGAGGCCCGGTTCCAACGGTCCTCGGCTACGGCGAGATCGTGCTCGAGGCGGAGCAGCTCCTCTTCCTGCGCGGCGAGACGGTCGTGGAGGCCCGTCAGCCGCTCGTCGACGAAGTCCGCGAGCGTCAGCCAAGCTTCGGCAGGGGTGCGGCGGTGCGGGTTCTCACGCTTTCGGGCCGGGGGGACGGGGTGGAGATCGGTCATCTCCTTGATCCGCTGGAGGAGTCGGTCGCGCCGTCCTCGGGCCGCGGCGCACGCGTCCTGTGCCCGTTCCATGGTCTGCCGCAAGCCGTCGGAGGGCCCCGGACCGGACGGCTCGGCGCTCACCTCCACGCGCACCTCGGTGACCTGTGCACCGGAGTCGCCCACGACGCGGGCGCGCACCGAACCGGCGTCCAGGGAGCGGGGCAGCCCCGTCACCAGCACCCGGCCGCCGGACGGCACTGTGCCCCGCGCCAGACGGCTGCACAGCGCACCTTGCGCGTAGACCACGACCTTGTCGAGGGCCGACGCCCATCGCGGTGCCTCTTCGGACTTCATGCGCTCTACCCCCGTCGTGTCCGTGCCGGGCGAAGCCTACTGACTTCCTCGGGGTGTTGTCGGGGGTGGGGACGGGTGGTCCCTGCGGTAGGCCGGTGGTTTGCGGTACGCGCAGGGTGGCGGGCTGCCCGCCGAGAGGCGGCTGCTTCGTGAGCGGATCGAGTAAATGGCAGGTGGTCAGTTCGGCCGTCATTACCTGGACCGGCGCGGCTCCCAGGCCTTCGCCTGGGAGCCGCGCCGGTCCCGCCGCCTCAGTCGAGGCGGCGGTGGTCCTCCTCGTCCCACTTGCGGGTGTCCCGCGGCTGCACGTAGGGCTCCTGTCCGGCCGGATGGCCGCCGGCGACGGCCCGCTGGCGGTGCATTTCGGCGTCGAGCTCCAGACCGAGCAGGATCGCCAGGTTGGTGATCCACAGCCACACCAGAAAAATGATCACGCCGGCGAAGGTGCCGTAGGTCTTGTTGTAGGAGGCGAAGCTCGCCACGTACAGGGCGAACCCGGCCGAGGCGATCATCCAGATCACCAGTGCCAGGAAACTGCCCGGCGTGATCCAGCGGAAGCCACGCACCCGGGCGTTCGGCGTCGCCCAGTACAGGATCGCGATCATGACCGTGACCAGGAGGATCAGCACCGGCCACTTCGCGATCGACCACACCGTCAAGAACGTGTCGCCGACCCCGAGCGCGGTGCCCACCTGGCGGGCCAGGCCGCCGGTGAACACCACGATCACCGCACTGATCACCGCGAGGACCATCAGGACCACCGTCACGCCGACGCGCACCGGCAGTACCTTCCACACCGGGCGGCCCTCCGGGATGTCGTAGACGGCGTTCGCGCTGCGGATGAACGCCGCGACATAGCCCGACGCCGACCACACCGCGAGCACCAGACCCACGATTGCCATGACCGAACCGATCCCGGCGTTGCCCTGCACCTGCCTGACCGCGTTGCTGAGGACGTCTCGCGCCGCCCCTGGGGCGAGCTTCTGGATGTTGTCCAGAACCTGCTGCGTCGCCGACTGCCCGACGATTCCCAGCAGTGAGATCAGCGCCAACAGTGCCGGGAACAGCGCCAGGATCCCGTAGTAGGTCAGGGCCGCCGCCCGGTCGGTCAGCTCATCCTTCTTGAACTCCTTCACGGTGCCTTTCAGCACCGCCCCCCAGGAGTGCTTGGGCAGATCCGTCGGAGTATCCGGCGCCTGCCGCTCCACCTGCGCATCCGGCCCGGCCTCAGGCACCCGCCCGGTCCCGGCCTCCTCGCCGGTCACCTCGTGCCCGCCGTGCCTTCCATGCCGTTTCACAGTCCGCACCATGGCGTACGGGTAGCCGGTGTCCGCATGACCCACACGCGCATTCACAACAAAACGCAAGATTTTCGTGTGTTCTGTCGCAAACGCCGTGACGGCGGTCGTGACCGCCCACCGGCATCAGCCGACGCCAGGTGGTGGGTGCGGCACTCCTAGGAAGATCCCGACCTTCTCCCGTCCTCGAAAACACGGCAAGTTCGCAGGTGAACGAACCGTCGACGGGGCTTGAGCCCTGACCGGACCAGGAGGACGCCGTGACACGGACAACGTCTCAGACCACTCAGACCACAGACCAGGGCGACCGCAAAGTTGTACTCGTCACGGGTGCCACGAGCGGCATAGGCGAAGGCATCGTCAGGCGGCTCGCCGCCGAAGGGCACCACCTCGTTGCCGGTGGGCGTCGGGAGGATCGGCTGACCGACCTGGCCAAGAGCATCCGAGCTGACGGCGGCAGCATCGACGTACGCCGTCTCGACGTCACCGACCGGGCCGACGTGGCCAGGTTCGTCGACGAGACGGTTGCCGCTCAGGGGCACATCGACGTGATCGTCAACAACGCCGGTGTGATGCCGTTGTCGCGTCTCGACTCGCTGCTGGTGGACGAGTGGGATCGGATGATCGACGTCAACGTCAAGGGTCTGCTGCACGGCATCGCCGCGGCCATGCCGCACTTCCAGCGCCAGAACAGCGGGCACTTCATCACCATCGCGTCGATCGGTGCCTACTCCGTGGTCCCCACGGCCGCGGTGTACTGCGCGACGAAGTACGCGGCCTGGGCGATCACCGAGGGCCTGCGGCAGGAGGCCGAGCCGTTCATCCGGGTCACGACCGTCTCACCGGGCGTCGTCGAGACCGAACTGGCCGACACCATCACCGAACCAGGAGCCGCGGCGGCGATGAAGGCCTACCGCTCGGCTGCGATCCCGCCCGATGCCATTGCCCGTGCGATCTCCTACGCGATCAGCCAGCCCGCCGATGTCGACGTCAACGAGATGGTCATCCGGCCCGCGCGGCAACGGCCGTAGCGGCGCGGCCGTCGGCGGCGCTGCGGACCGGTTGGCTTTTCGCGGACGGCGTGAACTACCGCCCAGCGACGCGCCTTTCAGCCCGCTCTCTGGGTGACAGGGGGGCGCTGTGCGGAGACCGCGCGTTCGTCGGGCGTGCGGCGAATCGGGCCCTGGTCCGGTCCACATTGGACCAAGACCCCGGTTCTTCGCCCGTGTTCTATCTGCAAGGGCCCGGCGGCATCGGCGAGTCCACGCTGCTGAGGCGGTTCCTCTGGAGGCGCGGGAGGCTGGGCTGGTCGTCGAGGCGGAAGGACGGCCGGACGGGGTCCGCGACGCTGGAGGACTTCGAGAAGGCTGCAAGTAAGGTGCCGTGACTCCCGCTGGGCGCGGTAGTCGCCGGACGTACGGCCCCCGACCCGCGCTGGGTCGCGGACCCGGGACGGGTTGGACTGCTGCGCGTGGTGCCGCTGCGGAATCTGGCCCAGGACGACGCCACGACGTTCCTGTACGCACCGGGAGCCCCGGCCGGGGCCACACCAGGCGTGCTGTCATTCACGGGCGGCAATCCGCTGGCCCTGCCCCTGGCGGTGGCGATCGCCGACCGACAGGACGCGAACGGGACACTCCGGGGGTCCGACTGGCCGCCCGGCCTGGACATGACCGCGACGCTGCTGCCGCAACTCGTGGGTGATCCTCCGAGTCCTGCTCCGATGATCGCCAGGATGGGCATGGGCCTCCAGGGAGGGGCCGTTCGTGTCAGACGGTGGTGCGCTCGTCGGGGAAGTCGGCGCTGAGGGTGACGTCGCGCCAGGCGGTGAAGTTGGTCCGGAGGGTTTCGAGCCGGGCCAGGGCCACGTCGAGGGCGACCTTGCCCAACAGCAGGCGCAGCGGCGGGTTGTCGGACCGCACCGCTTCGATGATGGCTGCGGCGGCGCGGTCCGGGTCGCCGGGCTGGTGGCCGTAGGTGTCCAGGGTGCTCCTGCGGCGGGCGCCGGCGGTGTCCGCGTAGTCGTCGATCCGTGTGGCCGACTGGCGCATGGAGGGGCCGGACCAGTTGGTGCGGAAGGCTCCGGGCTCGACGATCGTCACGTTGATGCCCAGCGGTGACACCTCGGCCGCGAGCGACTCGGAGAGGCCTTCGACGGCGAATTTGGTGGCGTGGTAGTAGCCCGTGGCGCCGAAGGCGGCCAGGCCGCCGAGTGAGGAGACGTTGACGATGTGTCCGTGGCGGCGGGCGCGCATGCCCGGCAGGACACCGCGCGTGACGTCCACGAGACCGAAGACGTTGGTGTCGAACAGGGCGCGGATCTCGTTGTCCTCGCCCTCCTCGAGAGCGGCGAGGTAGCCGTAGCCCGCGTTGTTGACGAGTGCGTCTATGTGGCCGAAGGTCTCCTGCGCGGCCGCGACGGCCTGGTCGATCTGTTGGGCGTCGGTGACATCGAGGGCGAGGCCCAGCGCTTGGTCCTCGTGGCGGGCGACGATGTCCGCTATGGACCGCGGGTCGCGGGCGGTGACCACCGCTCGCCAGCCCCGCTCGAGGACCGCCTCTGCCAGGGAGCGGCCGAGTCCGGTCGAGCAGCCGGTGATGAACCAGACGGGCGTAGCATCTGCAGACATGGGGGATATGTTCCTTCGTGACGTGCGTGGTTGAGTGAGGCACCGCGGCGTACGGGCGCGGCGAACTCCAAGGAATGGCGGTCGTGGTGAGGCCGGTCAGTCCGTGGTGACGTCCTGTTGCGCGGAATCCGCAGCCCGCGCCGTCTCCGTCGCGGTGAGACTGCCGAGCAGCGACAGCGCGTGGGCGGATGGGCCGGCGGGCTCGGCCTGGTAGACGACCAGTTGCTGCCCCGGCGCGCTGTTGATGGTCAACGACTCGTAGGTCAGGGTGAGTTCGCCAACTACCGGATGCCGGAAGCGTTTCGTCTCGTGCCTCTTCTGGCGGATGTCATGGCGCGCCCACAATCTGCGGAACTCTTCGCTCTTGAGCGACAGTTCGCCCACCAGCTCGATCAACTGCGGGTCGTCGTAGTCGGTTCCCGCCGCCTCGCGCAGACCGCCGACCGTGTTCGCGGCGACGCGGTCCCAGTCCGGGTAGAAGTCCCGGGCGTCGGGGTCGAGGAAGACGAGCCGCATCAGGTCGCCGCTGTAGGTGTGTCCCGCGAACAGGGCGCCGCCCAGGGCGTTGTGGGCCAGTACGTCCATACAACGCCCCAGGATCACGGCAGGTGTGTCGGTCCAGCCGTTCATCATCTGCAGCAGAGAGGGACTGACCCGCTGGCGCCGGGTGCTCCTGCGGGAGCGTCCCGGCACGGGCCGGGCCAGCTGGTGCAGATGGGCGATCGCTTCGTCGTCCAGCATCAGCGTGCGGGCCAGCGCGTCGACCACCTGCACCGACGGGTTCCTCTCGCGCCCCTGCTCCAGGCGCACGTAGTAGTCGGTGCTCAGCCCGGACAGCATGGCCACTTCCTCCCGGCGCAGGCCCGCCACACGGCGGTGGCCGGAAACGGGCACGCCCTGGTCCTCGGGCCGCACAAGGCCGCGTCGAGCTCGCAGAAACTGCCCCAGGAGGTTGTCGCTGTCCATGCCATCGACGGTAGCCCCGCCGTACGTCCGAAGCAGCAGCGCAAGGTGGCCGCGATACTCCTAGGCTCCTCGGACTCAGGCTTGCGGGCGTCCGAGTTCGTGCGCGCGGGGAGTTGTGTCCTGGGCGCCGATGGCGGACAGAAGCTTCTCGTCCACCGAGTGCAGGCCGAAGACGTCGTAGACCGTCTCGATGAACAGCGGGTCCGTCGACAGCTCGAAGGTGTCCGCCCGATGCGCCTTGAGCGGGAACTGCCGCCAGCTCCGGCCCACGGTGAACTGCGACAGGCCACTGTGCTCGGCCATGGCGACCTGGTCCGCACCGACGCACTGCCGCAGTCATGAGCAGTGCCCGACCGCCTCCTGCGGACCGTGCCCGACCGCGGCCGCAACCGACTGCTGAGAGGCCTGCCCCGCCCACCCCGAGGACGTTCCGGGCCTTGGGTGAACCGAGCGCCGGGCGATCACACGTCCGAGCAGGCGAAACCACGGGAAAGAGCCCGGCCCCGGGGGTGCCGGTTGGACTCGCCAGGCTCGGGCACTCGGGGCACCGCCGACGGGCAACCCGCTCCGGACAGTCCCTTGGAGGTATCCGTGGCCGTTCGCCACCGTCTGATCAAAGTCAGCCCGAGCGCTGTGTGGGCCGTCCTCGCCGACGGCCACCGGTACGCGGAGTGGGTGGTGGGAACCTCCCATTCCGAGCCGGTTCGCGGGCAGTGGCCGCACCGGGACGCGGCGATCCGCTTCCAGGTCCCGCTCGGCCCGCTCAAGCTGGTCAACGAGACAGTCGTACGCCGCTGCGAGGAAGGCGTGGACCTGGAACTGGAGGCCCACGCCGGACCGCTGGGCACCGCACGCATCGCGATCGAACTACGGCCGTGGGGCGAGCACTGCCTGGTGATCGTGGACGAGCACCCCCTCCAGGGCGCGGGCGGCCGGCTGCACAACGTCGGCTTCGAAGCGCTGATCCAGATGCGCCACCGCACCATGCTGGCCCGCCTCGCCCGGCTGTGCGAGAACGAGGTGCGAGAAGCCCGGGAGGCTCCGCGACAGGCGTCGGTGCAGGGTGTGGCGGGAGCCGGGCATGCCTGACGCCGTGGTGATCGGAGCGGGCCCCAACGGCCTGGTCGCCGCCAACCTGCTCGCGGACGCCGGATGGAGCGTCGAGGTGCTGGAGGAGCAGCCGGAGCCGGGCGGCGCCGTCCGCCACGACCGAGGCGTCGATCCCGCCTACGTCAGCGACATCTTCAGCGCCTTCTACCCGCTCGCGGCCGCCTCGCCGATCCTGACCGCACTGCGCCTGGACCGGTACGGGCTGCGCTGGAGTCACGCGCCCAGCGTGCTCGCCCACCCGCTCACCGACGGCAGCTGCGCCCTCCTGGACCGTGACATCGACACCACCGCCGCGTCCCTCGACGCCTTCGCACCGGGCGACGGGGCCGCCTGGCGGCGACTGCACGACGTCTGGGAATCTCTGCGCCCCGACATCCTGGACGCCCTGTTCACGCCCTTCCCGCCCGTGCGCGCGACGGCACGGCTGGCCCGGCGGCTGCGGGTCGCGGGCGGACTGCGCCTGGCACGCACCCTGGTCCTGCCGGTGCGCCGCATGGGCGAGGAGGAGTTCCGCGGGCAGGGCGGCCGGCTGCTGCTGGCCGGCAACGCCCTGCACGCCGATCTCGCCCCTGAGTCGGCCGGCAGCGGCGGCTTCGGCTGGCTGATGGGCATGCTGGGACAGACGTACGGCTTTCCTGTCCCGGTCGGCGGTTCCGGCGCCCTGATCGAGGCGCTCGCGCGCCGCCTGGAGGATCGGGGCGGGCGGATCCGCTGCGGGCAGCGCGTCGAGCGGATCGTCGTGCGCGGCGGGCGGGCCGTCGGCGTACGGACTGCGACCGGTGATGGGGTGGTGGCTCGCCGGGCGGTGCTGGCGGACGTGTCGGTGCCCGCCCTGTACGGCGATCTCCTCGACCCCGAGCACCTGCCCGCGCAGCTTCAGGAGGACCTGCGCCGCTTCCAGTGGGACTTCGCCACGTTCAAGGTGGACTGGGCGCTGGACGGCCCGGTGCCCTGGCAGGCCGAGCAGGCGTCCCGGGCGGGCACCGTGCACCTCGCCGACGGCGTGGACGAGCTCACTCGTTTCGCCGCGCAGATCGCCATGCGGGAGGTACCGGACCGGCCCTTCCTGCTGTTCGGCCAGATGACCACCGCGGATGCCACCCGTTCCCCGCGGGGCACCGAATCGGCGTGGGCCTACACCCACCTCCCCCACGAGATCCGCGCCGACGCCGGCGACGAGGGCATCACCGGCCGTTGGGACACCAAGGACCAGGAACTCATGGCCGACCGGGTCGAACGCCAGGTGGAACGCTTCGCGCCCGGCTTCCGCTCCCTTGTCCGCGCCCGCCGCATCCTGGCGCCCCCGACCCTGGAGTCCCTCGACGCCAATCTGCACGGCGGCGCCATCAACGGAGGCACGACCGCGATCCACCAGCAGCTCGTCTTCCGCCCCGCCCCCGGCACCGGGCGCCCCGAGACCGCCGTCCCCGGCCTCTTCCTCGCCTCCGCGGGGGCCCACCCGGGCGGCGGCGTCCACGGCGCACCGGGCGCCAACGCCGCCCGGGCCGCACTGAACCGCCACCGGCCACCCGGTCTGGCCCGCGCCCAACGCCTGCTGACCCGCCGCGACCGCACCGGAGCCCGCCGCTGACGCCCAGGAGAACCCGTGAACCACGACCAGGAAGCCCCCGACAGCCCCGACAGCCCGGACGGCCCCGACCGCGACCACCGGCGGCCGCCCGGGGTCGACGACAAGACCGTCGAGGCCCTCGGCGCGCTGTCCAAGGCCCTGGAGACGACCGAGCGGGCCAGAGGCAGTCTGTACGCCTTCCACCAGCTGACCGGTGGCGCCGACCTGGAGCTGGACCGTGCCGTCCGGCTGCTGCGCGAAGCCGGCCACCCCGAATGGGCCGAGAAGGTCCGCGCGGAAATCCTGGGACGCAATGTCATCCCCGGGCACTGGACCTTCCAGATCGTCGAGGCCTACAACGCCACCTACTACCGCCCCTTCCAGCAGCTGGAGTCGAGCGCGGTGGCGGAGCTCGCGCAGGGCCGCGACCACCTGTACGAGGCCGAGATGAAGGAAGAGCGCCGCACCCCCGGCCACCCCGACCACGCCGCGTGCCCACCGGGCCCGCAGTCCTGAGGTGCATCCGAACACCCCGTTGGCACGGAAGTGTCGGCAGAGGCACAGTCCGACGGAAAGGAAGGTCAGCCCGTGAGCAGTCCGCTCGCCGGCCGGACGGTCGCCGTCACCGGAGCAGCCCGTGGTCTGGGCGCGGCCATGGCCCGCGAGATCGCCCGCCGCGGCGCGAGGGTCGCGCTGCTCGGTCACGAGAAGGCCGCCCTGGACACGGTGGCCGCGTCCCTGCCGGGCCCGGCGCTGGCCATCGAGGTCGACGTCACCGACCCGGCCGCGCTCGACGCGGCGGCCGCCGCCGTGCGAGCTCATCTCGGCCCGCCCTCGGCCGTCGTGGCGAACGCGGGCATCGCGGAAGGAGGCCCGTTCCTGGCCTCGGATCCGGCTGCCTGGAGCCGCGTCATCGACGTCAACCTCACCGGCAGCGCCCACACAGCCCGGGCCTTCCTGCCGGACCTCCTCGACACGGCCGGCTACTTCCTCCAGATCGCCTCGCTGGCATCGCTGGGAGCCGCTCCGCTGATGAGCGCCTACTGCGCATCCAAAGCGGGGGTCGAAGCCTTCGCGCACTCCCTGCGGGCGGAGGTGGCGCACCGGGGCGTCGCCGTGGGCATCGGCTACCTCAACTGGACCGACACCGACATGATCCGCGACGCCGACCGGTATGCGGTGCTGCGCGAACTGCGCACCCACATGCCCCCGCCGGCCCGCCGCGTCCACCCGGTGGAAACGATTGCAGCACGCCTGGTGACAGGTCTGGAGCGGCGCCGTACGACCGTGTACGCGCCGGCCTGGCTGCGGCTGGCCCAACCGGTGCGCGCGGCCCTGCCACCCCTGGTGCTGCGGGTGTCACGCCGCGCGCTGCCCCGTCTGGAGGCCGAGGAGCCCGTCCAATACACCGGCCCCCTCGGCGCAGGAGGCCTCGCCGACCGCGCGGCCCGCGCGCCGGACACGAAGTGAGCAGGTGAGCCATGCAGACCTTCCTGCCCCACCCCGACTTCCGGGAGACGGCCCTGGTGCTGGACCGGCGCAGGCTGGGCAAACAGCGGGTCGAGGCCCTGCAGGTGCTGCGCGGCCTGACCGTCCCCGGATACGGCTGGCGCAGACACCCGGCCGTACGGATGTGGACGGGGTACGAGGAGGCACTCGTACGGTACGGCCTGGAGATCTGCCGGGTCTGGCGCGCGCAGGGACACCAGGACAGCTGTGCCGCCTCGCTCGTCGCCGGCCTGGCCGCACACCGGCCCGGCGCCGCGGTGCGCGAGCAGTCGCAACTGGCCGCCGTCCGCGAACTGCCGCCCTGGCTCGGCGACGAAGCCTTCCACGAAAGCCACCGCTCGGCACTAATCCGCAAGGAACCGGAGGTGTACGCCGCTCTGTTCCCCGACACACCAGCTGACCTGCCCTATGTGTGGCCGGCATCGGACCGTGAGCCGCAGCAGGCACCCGTCGGCGGCCGGTAACCCCATGCACGGGCCCGCGCACACTGGAAAGCAGCAGAAGAGGGGAGGCCGACCATGCTGACGACAGTCCGTGAACAGTTGGGCCAGGCCCTGTTCCGCCGCGTCGCGGGCCCCGACGGACCGGCCAACCGCGCCCGCATCCATGACACCCCGGGCCCACGCTGGTTCGCACCCGACCACCCGATCCGCACCGTCCACGGCGACGCCTCCATGTTCATCGGCGGCCTCAGCGCACTTCTCCTGCAGTCCCTGCACCCCCTCGCCATGGCGGCGGTGGCCGGGCACTCCGGCTACCGCGGCGACCCATGGGGCCGCCTCCAGCGCACCAGCACCTTCCTGGCCGTGACGACCTACGGCACCGCGCAAGATGCCCAGCGGGCCGTCGACCACGTCCGCGGCATCCACGACCGCATCCGCGGGACGACCACCGACGGAACGCCGTACCACGCGGCCGACCCGCACCTGCTCGCCTGGGTTCACGCCGCCGAGACGGACAGCTTCCTGCGCGCCCACCAACGGTATGGAGCCCACCCGCTGGACCCTGCCGGCTACGACGCCTACGTCGCTGACACCGCACGGGTCGCCGAAGCACTGGGCGTCATCGCGCCACCCCGAGACCGCCGCGAACTGTCGGAGCGCCTGGCCGCCTACCTCCCCGAACTGCACGCCACCCCGCAAGCCCGAGCCGCCGCCCGTTTCCTCCTCCTCCGGCCCCCACTACCCCTGGTGGTGCGCCCGTTCTACGGCGGCCTCGCCGCCAGCGCCGTAGCTCTCCTGCCTTCCTGGGCCCGCGACATGCTGTGGCTGCCACGCCTGCCCTTGCTGGACGACCTCGCCGTGCGTCCCACCGGCCAGGCCCTGACCCGGACCATCCGCTGGGCCATGACCCCACGAGAGGCCCGCGGCTAGGGTCGGCTGGGACGTGTACCGAAGGGGTTCGGGTTCGCACCGGCATCCCCTGGCGGACCTGCCAGCTGAGTTCCGACCGTGGGGCCGGACGTACGACCTGTGCAGGCTCGGGCCGACGCGAACGAGGTGATCACCTGGGACATCAGCGTCGGTTGCACGGTGTACCGGGCCCACCAGCACGCCGCCGGGGCGAGGGAAAGGGGGAACTGCAGACGGAGCCGCCCGGCAGCGTCGCCGTCGAGCCGGATGACCACGGCCTCGGACACTCGCGCGGTGGCCTGACCACCAAGCTGCACCTGACCGTCGAACGAGGCCGAAAGCCCATGTCCATCGTGATCACGGCCGGACAGCGCGCGGATTCCCCGCAGTTCGACTCGGCCCTGGGGGCCGTAGCCACGAGGTACGAGAAACTCGCGGTCCGCGACGACGCCCCTGTCCTCGCCGCCGTCAACGAGTGGTGCTGACGTACTGGTCCGACGACAACTCGAACACCCGCACCCGCCGGCCCCCGGTGGGATTGACCGTCTCACGAACCGGATGCATCCCCAATTTGGTCATGATTCGTTCGGAGGCCTCATTGCCGACTTGAGTGATGCTGACGATCCGCTCCAGCCCTCGCTCCTCGAACCCGAACCGGACAGCAGCCGCAGCGGCCTCGGTGGCCAAGCCCTGCCCCCAATGGGAACGCCCCAGCCGCCAGCCGACCTCAACCGCCGGCAGTACCTCCGGCAAGAAGTTGGGCACCGACAGGCCGGTGAACCCGGCAAGCTGGCCAGTGGACCGGATCTCCACGGCGAACAGGCCGAAGCCCTGCGACTCCCACTCGCTCTCCCATGCCCGGACCCGGACGCGAGTCTGCTGTTCGTCAAGGACGCTGCCGTCACGGATCCACCGCATGACGGCGGGGTCGGCGTTGACGGCAGCCATGGGCGCAACGTCTTCCTCGCGCCAGCGACGCAGGATCAATCGGGGAGTCTCAAGCGTGACCATCCAATCATTCTGGATCACTCATGAGCTCTCCAGGGCTAGATGGGGCGCCTGCCTGCCGTGGCCGTCAGTCGTCCCCGGCCGGTCCGCCGTCCGGGTCCGCAGTACCCGGTCCTGACGGGTGGGTTCCGGGCCTCGGTGGCGTCAGATGCAGGCTCTTGGGCAGGGCCCGCTGTCGGCTGGAGCGTGACCGGGGGCGGGCAAGTGTGTCGGAGCCTTCCTGGGCCTGGGCCAGGTGGAGCAGGTGGGCCCGTTCGACCTCGTCCAACTGGAGTGCGCGGGCGATCGATTCGAGCACGGCGGGGGAGACGCCGGTGAGGTTGCCGCGCTCCAGGGGCAGACGCCCCTTCGCCGCCGCGGTCTGAACGACCCGGCGAACCCATGCGCTCACAGCACTAGCCAGCCGAACTGACCAAGGTCTCGAAACCTGAGCTATCGCAGTAGGACACTGCACGACCCTCAGCCCCGATGTCGCCGCCGACCGCGTTGACGGTGTCATCGAGGATGTCGGTGCCACCGTGTTCCAGGCCTGCCCGGTCAAGCCTTTTCGAGGCCTCGATGACCGCATGCCCTGCCGATTCGGTGTTATCGAACTCGGGCGACTGGACACTCTGTCCGTCACCGGCATCGGCGTCTGGCTCGCCGGTTGTTGTGGCGTGCGCCGCGTCCTGCCAGGACCCCAGCTTGGTGCAGTAATCCCGTTGCCGCTCCTTGGCCTGCGCTGGATCGTCCGACGAACAACTGCTCATCAGGACAGCGGCAACGACAACGGCCGCTGCTCGCCTGACTGCTCGTGTAATCCCACCGCTGTGCTGCAAGGACATGCCCTCCCCGAAGCTTCCGCCACAGAGTATGGATCACGAAGGTGTCGCCTTGCGCAGATCTCCGCGCATCATCAGCAACGGATCGGCGAGGAGCTGAGCACACGACCACCCCGGCGAGGCAAGGTGCCTGGGCACCGAGGCGGTTCTCCACAGGACCTCGCCCTCCTCGATGACCTCACCCTCTGGCAGAACATGTTCATCGGCCGGCAAGCCCGCCGCCGAGCGGCCCCGCTGACCCTGCCGGCCAAGTGGGAGACGGCAGGGCGCGCCGACAAGCCGACAAGAGGGCCAGCCGACTCAGTGGCAGCGTTCCCAACGCGAGGCGCGCGGTGCGCTCGATATCCGGTGGCCATGGCCCGGGCCCTCGCGCGGGGCTCCGGAACTCGTCAGCACGGAGGTCGGGGAGGTCATCCTCGGCCTGCGTACCGAGCAGCGCTCCCACTGCCAATCAGCCACCGCTTCGACCGAGGAACTCGCCCCCCTGGTCATCGGCGTCAAGCGCGCCGAGCGGTGACCGACGGGCCAGCCGATACCCGTACGCACGCAAGGAGTTCTGTGAGCATCCTGCCTCCCACCCCCACCAAGCCCGTGGTGGTCCTGCGCCCCGCCCCACAGTGCACGGACCGTATCTTCACCTCCGCCGCCCTGGAGATGCTGTGTTCCTGTACGCGAGGTTGCGGTCGGGCCTCGAGTGGAAGCCAGTGGTTCCGGCACGCTAGACTTGATCACGAGCTGGTGGCCGCAACTCGGGCCAACCGGTGTTGCGTTGGTGGTCCAAGGAAAGACGCCCCGCTTCCTGCGGGGAGATGCAGGTGCAAGGCCTGCCCGGCGCTCGAGTGTGGGGCCCGTCCGCAAGCGCGGACGGGCCCTGCGGCTTTCTCGGCTCACGGCCCGGGGCCAGGCCCGGCCCTGTAGGGATGTCGCCGACGCTGTGAGGCACTACATCCCCGGCACCAGCGAGGCACTGCACGCACGCCGACTTTTGTTCCCGGACCCGTACGGCTCAGGCTTTGGCCACGCTTGAACCGGCCGGGAGGCAGCCCAACGGCAGACCGGTGACAGGCTGTTCACACCCGGGCGGCTCGCTGGCCGCGTGCGGCGGCCGCGCGCAAGGCGTAGATCTCCAGGGAGCGCCAGCGGTCAGGAAGAGCGATGGGCCGTCACCAGAAGGGTGGCGGCGCAACGAGGCCCAGCGGCCGGCGAGGGCAGGAGGTCCACGTCGATGCCGGCGAACCCGGCCTCGCCCAGGAGCTTCACCCACACATGTTGCTGAAGCACCCAGCGACGCATCGTGGTCTCCGTCCCCTCGGGGGTCCGCGCCGGGATGTCGGCAGCCACGACGTCAGGCTGCGCGGGCAGGCCGCTTAGACAGTGCGCCAGGGTGGAGAACACCAAACGGCCACCCGGGCGCAGAGCAGCTGCGGTTGCTGGCAGCAGCGAACGCGGGTCGGTGAAGTCGACGGCGCCGAAAAGACGCTGTACAGCACGTCGTAGGTGTCAGGATGCGCTGTCAGATGACGTACGGCGTCGGCTGAGGCAATGCGCAGCCGCGGTGCGAGGTGGCCGAACAGCGTGGCAGGCCTGTCGTACTGGGCGGGTGAGCCGTCGACGGCGACGACGCCGGCGGGGAGGTGGTGAACCGCCAGATGGGCGGCGTGCCGGGCAGATCCGGCCCCCAGGTCGCCGACGATGCGGCCCGTCAGATGGCCGAGGGCCTCCGAGCCGGGACCGCCGTCTTGACTGCAGGTCCAGTGGAAGGTTTGCGGGACGGCGCGATCGCGTTCGGCGCGGACGCGACCGTAGTGGTGCGAGAGATCTGCGGTACTCGTCACTGCCTCATCCTGGTGGCGACGGCCGGCCGGGTGGCAGCTCCCGGGGAATCTCACCTCGAAGGACACTTGACGGCCAGGCCGCCCGCCAAGGAGGACCCGATGCACCGCCGCCCGCTGCGCACCGCCACAGCGACCGCCGGGCCTGTGGTCCTGGTGCTCGGCGTGGACCAGACACCAGCCGCCGCTCCGCCACCGACCGGTAGGGTCGCTGGACGCCCGCATGGCCACTGTCCATGACCCTGTACGACCACGGCACGTTGCCACTCTGGAGGTCATGCCGACCTCCCCGCCGCGGAGGAAAGCTGTCCGCGCCATCCTGGTGGACGGCGACGATCGCGTCCCTGTCGGCCGGCTCGTCTCCGCAGGCAGCCCTTGGGCCACACCACCAGGAGGAACCAGTGTCATATCCGCAAGTGCTCACCCCTGAGGAGAAGCTCGCCGAGGCGAAGAAGCTGTTGAGCCTCCCGCGTATCGTCGTGATCTGCGGTTCCACCCGCTTCATGACCGAGATGACCGAGGCCGATCTGCGGGAGACCAAAGCCGGAAAGATTGTCGTCAAGCCGGGCTGTGACATGAAGTCGCCGCACGCACTCTGGTCCGGTCCTGTCGAGGCCGAGGCGCTGAAGGTTCGACTCGACGATCTGCACCGGGCGAAGATCCGGCTTGCTGATGAGGTGCTCGTAGTCGGCGGCTACATCGGAGACAGCACCCGAGCCGAAATCGCCTACGCCCGGTCGCTGGGCAAGCCCGTGCGGTTCACGCACCCCGAAGTCGACCCTGACGCCTGACCGCCTGCTGCTACCACGAGAACCACGACCGGCAGCCCGCCGCCTGAGGGTCTCGCGGTGGCTTCGGCCGTCGACCACCTCCAGGCATCCTTTGGAATCGATCATTCAGGGACACTGCCGCGTGTTGGCTGCTGTGAAGGCGGTGCAACACCCGGAGCTGGTGCGGCCGATATTTCACCGCCGCAGCCCCTCTCGTCGGGTCTCGTCGGGCTTCCCAGTGCACCACCGCCTTGGCGGTGCTGATCGCGGGTTCGCGCCGCACACATCTGCGCAGTGAGTGGCAGGCGATCCTGGCGAGCAGCGATGCCCCGGACGCAGGGCTGACCCCAAGGCAGCGTCACCGCCTGGCCCGCGGATTTCTCCTCGCCGCCCTGCTCATCCGTCGGCCTGACCTGTCGGGATGGCTGGGCCCCTAGCGACTGGGTCATCGCATCTCCGTCACGCTCCAACAGCCTTGTCGCCACCGGCGTTGGCGCGCATGTTCTCTACATTCAGCACGCCGATGGCCTTCACGCCCTGCTCACCGAGGGCCGGGGCTGGTGTGCGGGATCGCCATGCGCCTGTTCCTCAACTGGCTTCGTCGCGTGCGCGGCATCGAACTCGCGGCTGCGCGCAGTGACTCCGAGGGTCCTTAAAGCACTCATCCTCGCCCGCGCAGTGGGCCGCAGAGCGCGGCCGACGCGCGAGGCCTGCAGTCACTCCGCCCCAGAAGCCGAAAGAATGTTCCATTTGTAAGGGGTGGCGGGTTAAGGTCACGTTCTGCTGATCTTGTATGGAGGTGCCCCGGATGGATGCCACCAGCCACGCTCGTCGAGGCCGCCCTCCGGGCCCGCGGACCGCCGCGGGCGAGCTGACGGAGCGCCAGGCCGCGATCGTCCGCTACATCACGGAGTTCGTCGGCCGGCAGGGCTATCCGCCGTCGATGCGGGAAATCGGCGCAGCCGTGGATCTCGCCAGCACCTCCTCGGTCGCCCACCAACTGATGGCGCTCGAGAGCAAGGGCGTTCTCTACCGCGACCCGCACCGTCCTCGCGCCTACCGGGTCAGGCCCTCATGGGCACCCGACTTGAACAACCGCGGTGAGGCGCCCGTCGACGTACCGCTCGTCGGCCGGATCGCCGCCGGCGCGCCGCTTCTCGCCGAGGAGATGGTCGAGGACGTGTACTCCTTGCCCCGCCAAGTCGTGGGCGACGGGGACCTGTTCGCCCTGACGGTGTCCGGGGACTCCATGATCGACGCGGCGATCTGCGACGGCGACATCGTGACCGTCAGGCGCCAGGACAGCGCCGACCACGGCGACATCGTCGCCGCGCTGCTGGACGACGAAGCAACCGTCAAGGTGCTGCGGCGGAGAGAAGAGGACGGGAGGGTGTGGCTCATGCCCCGCAATCCCGCCTATGCGCCGATCCCGGGCGACCAGGCGCAGATCCTCGGCAAGGTCGTCGGCGTCCTGCGCCTGCTCTGATCACCCACACAAGACGGCGGCTGCCCAGCAGCGGACCGACAGCCTGGCCGAACGCAGCCCAGCCAACGGTGTCTGACGGGATACCTGTCAACGCCCGTGATGTCAGGAAGACGTCAGGCGGAAAAGGTGGCCAGCCGGTCCCAGAGTACCCGCCAGTCCATCGCCGGGCTGATGGTCCGGTCTGGCCGCGCCGAGTTCCAGGGCCGGCTCTTCCTTGCAACCAGGTCGCCGCGCGGAAATTCCGGTGGAACTGTTGTGGCACGTTCTGACCCGGCCACTGCGGCGCGGGGCGGGTGGCAGCCCAGTTCGTTCCAGCGATGTCCGCTCGCTGCGAGTGCTGTGCCACACACCATGGATCCGTTCGCGCGGGCGTTTTCCCGCTCCGTCGCACCCGAGCCGAACTCCGCCAGGCCGAACCCGACGGCACCGCGCCTCACGACGTTCTGGCCCTGAAGGGTCAGCAGCGCCGCGAAGCGGAAGTCCCGGGCTTCGAAGGCGAGATCGGACACGGCCAGCATCAACACGTCGATGATGAACACCGCAGTGGACGTCATGGCACAGGTCCAGGTCGCGGCTACCGCCGGAGAAGATGCCCCTCACCGACCTATGATGCGATCCCGGCCCTCCACCTCCCTGGAGAAGACGCATGACGAATGCGAGCACCGGCAAGGTGGTCGTGAACAGGGTGATGTCCCTCGACGGGTTCATCGCCGGTCCCGGCCACACGATGGACTGGATCTTCGAGCACATGACGTCGGCGACGTTCCCGGAAGTCATGGCGGCCACGGGCGCCATGCTCATCGGCCGGGGCACGTACGAGGTCGGCAAGCGCATGTCCGACGAGAACACCGGCTACGACGGCGGGGCGCAGTTCGTCCTCACCCACCGCCCGCCCGACGAGCCGGACCCCAACGTCACCTTCCTCACCTGCGACGTCCAGGAAGCCGTGGCCACGGCACGCCGCGCCGCCGGCGACAAGAACCTGGAGATCCTCGGCGCCGACGTGGCCGCCCAGTGCCTGCAACGCGGCCTCGTCGACGAGATCCTGGTGTACGTGCTGCCGGTGCTGTTGGGCGACGGCGTCCGCTTCGCGCCGCCAGGCCTCGACCGGATCGACCTGGAACCGTTCAGCAACGTCCAGTCGGGCGGGGTCACCATGCTGCGCTTCCACGTGCGCAAATAGGCGCGGTCGCAACTACTGGCCTGCTGTCATGGCCCTCATCCCGTGGGGCAAGTCGCCCCCAGCGCGGCGCCCGAGGCCGCTCGGATCGCGGCGCCGTGGTCGTGGCGGAAGTGGGCCAAACTCGAAGGACGAAGGCCGTGGCGTCGTTACCCGGACTGCGTTTCTGCTTGGCGGGGCTCAGCATGTAGTCAGCGGACCGGGTCACTACGATTCTGATCATCGGGTCTGTCCTTCGTGGATACCCCGGCCTTCAGGCCGGGGAGGAATCGAAGCTCTGGCGGAGCAGGGCAGGGGAAGCCGGTTCGCCGCCCAGGCGGACCGGCGTGCGCCGTCTGCCGGCCGACTCCCTTTGTCCACACGGAAATTGATACGCTGTGAGGTGTGGCGGAGCAGGTCAAGCGGGCGTTCAAGTACCGCTTTTACCCCACCGGCGTGCAGGCGGCTGAGTTGTCGCGCACGTTCGGCTGTGTCCGCCTCGTCTACAACAAGGCCTTGGAGGAGCGCACGCGGGCCTGGTACGGCGAGCAGCGCCGCATCTCCTACGTGCAGTCCTCCGCCGCGTTGACGCAGTGGAAGAAGACCGAGGAACTCGCTTTTCTGGCGGAGGTGTCCTCGGTTCCGTTGCAGCAGGCGCTGCGCCATTTGCAGACGGCGTTCGGGAACTTCTTCGCCAAGCGTGCGAAGTACCCGCGCTACAAGTCCCGTAAGAAGTCGCGGGCGTCGGCCGAGTACACGCGTAGTGCCTTCACCTGGCGCGACGGACAGCTGACCTTGGCGAAGATGGCCGGCCCTTTGGACATCCGCTGGTCGCGCCCCCTGCCCGAGGGGACGGAGCCGAGCACGGTGACGGTGTCCCGAGACGCGGCGGGTCGCTGGTTCGTGTCCCTGCTGTGCCAGGACACCATCGCCCCGGCCCCCGCCACCACGAACGCGGTGGGCCTGGACGCCGGGATCACCTCCCTGGTGACCCTGTCCACCGGCGAGAAGGTCGCCAATCCCCGGCACGAACGGCGTGACCGTGCCCGCCTGGCGAAGGCGCAGCGGGAGTTGTCGCGCAAGGCGAAGGGTTCGGCGAACCGGGAGAAGGCCCGCCGTAAGGTGGCCCGGGTGCATGCGCGGATCGCCGACCGGCGCCGCGATGTTCTGCACAAGCTGTCGACTCGACTCGTCCGCGAGAATCAAACGGTCGTGATCGAGGACCTGAGCGTGCGCAACCTGCTGAAGAACGGCACGCTCGCACGCGCCATCAGTGATGCGGCCTGGACGGACCTGCGCTCCCTGCTGGAGTACAAGTGCGCCTGGTACGGGCGTGAACTTCTGGTGATCGACCGATTCTTTCCCAGCAGCAAGCTGTGTGGGAACTGCGGGACGGTCGCGGCGAAGATGCCGCTGAACGTCCGCGTGTGGACGTGCGTGTGCGGCGCGGTGCATGACCGCGACGTGAATGCGGCACGCAACATTTTGGCCGCCGGGCTGGCGGCGTCTGCCTGTGGAGACGGTGTAAGACCTCAACGGGAGTCCTCCCGGACGGGGCGGTCGTCGGTGAAGCAGGAACCCCAGCGGGCGACCGCTGGAATCCCCCGCCTTTAGGCGGGGGAGGAAGTCAAGTGGAGAGAGACGGCCCTGCAGGCCTTTCCCGATGTCGGCTTCCGGGAGCCGGTTCATGACGCCGAACTCGCCGCGGCCGAGCGACGGTTGGGCCGTGAGCTCCCCGCAGAGCTGCGGCACATGCTCCTGGAGAGCAACGGGGTGATCGGACCAACTTCGGTCGACACCGTCTGGGCACTCGACCAGATCGTCGAGCGGAACCGTCTCTTCTGGTCCGACCCGTCCTTTGCCCAGTTGTATATGCCGTTTGATGCCCTGTTGTTCTTCGGAGACAACGGGGGTGGTGATCATTTCGCCTTCGTGCAGAGACCGCAGCGTCCCGACATCTTCGTGTGGGAGCACGCGAGCGACAGCAGACGGTGGGTGGCCGGCGACCTGCGGGACTACCTCATGCGCTCGCTTCGCGAAGGTGGCGACGACTGGTATCAGCTGTAGTCGCCGGGATCGACTCGTGCTCTTCGCGGTGTCGCGCAGGTGCTGTATCTGGTCCGGCGCGAGACGGCGGACGTCCCAGATGAGGCCGGTCACGTCGACGACGGCCTGCGACGGGGACGCCGTGCGGTCCTGCAGCTTGAGGCCGCTCAGTGTGGCCAGGTCGTCGGCGCGTATGCCTAGCACGATGGCGTAGTCGACCAGGAGATCGCGTGTCAGCTCTATCCGGCCGTGGCCGACCGGCGTGGTGCGGGAGGCCGCGCTGCGGGCCCTCGCGGATGGCGTGGATCCGTGCCCGCACTGCCGACCCGACTCGCACATCGACCGATGATGAGGCGCTCTTTCGAGGCTTGTGGGCTGCCTTCTTCGCTGCTGGAGCCATTTTGCCTGTATCCGCTGCTTCCTCCTTCGCCCCGATCCCGCCCGAGGTGGCCGTCTGGTCGAGTTCTGCGGCCATCTCGTTGACCGCATTGCTCAGGCAGGGGGGGCGGGAGGGCTGGCAGGGCGACATAGAAGGACTTTGCTTCAGTCGGAGATGGGCCGGTACTCCTCGGCACGCCTGCACGCCGATAGCCTCTCGGCACCCCTGCGAGGTGGTCGCAGTTCCCTTTCTGGCTCATGCGCCTCGTATCCCATGGTGGTCGCGTCGACTATCGGAACTGATGCAGATAAACACGCATGAAATGACCGTTTTACGTGACTCTTTCTGGCAAAGTCGCTGCGTGTTCAGGGGTGCGTCAGGTGAGGCGCCCCAAGCGTCAATTGACCAGGGAAATGCCATGAGTGACGCAGGAGGCTTCTCCGGCCGGAACGCAGACCGGAGTACGGATCCCGGTGAGCCTGATGGGCCCGGTCGGCACCCTGCTCACCGTCGTCGTCACCGTCGTCGTCTTCTTCTTCGGCAAGCCCTCCACCGCAGGAGGCAACGCAGCCGCCTGCTTGCCGGTCTTGAGGCAGTGCCCTGTCCCGGCCCTGCCCCCGTGGAGCGGGTCAACCCTGGTCGGCAACACGTGGCGCGGCACCACACGACACCCGCCCATCGGCCCCGGGGAAGGGGGCGGTATCGCGGCCATCCCGCCCGCATGGACCGGCCACGTTGCGCATCCCACCGCCGAGACCAGGCGGGGGAGCCACCATGCCCCACCCCCGCAGGCCGCGGCGACGGCCCGGCAGGACGTCTCACCCCTCCTGCGATCGTGCCTGACGTTCTCGGCTGGGCCTGTGGCACAGCCTGAGCAGCGCGCCGATGGCGCGGGACCGTTCACCACCCGGCTCACCTGGCGCCCGCCCGGCGGCGGCACCGCCGTGTGGGAGTCGCGGCTGGCCCGCCGGCGCGGAGTACTGGCTCTGCGTCCCCACGGTGCGGCGGCCGCTCGGCACATCCGTGCGGACGCCGTTGCCATCGCCCGTCTGAACAGACTCAACGTCATCGCGGCGATCGCTTTCGTCATCGGCGGGGCCCTTTTCGCCGCCGGTGCGGCCGTCGCCCAGTTCGGCTCTGGCGATGCCACCGAGTGCGCCTCGATCTACTTCGCGGGCGGCCTCTTCTTCAGTACCGGCGGGTACGTGTCACTGCTCCAGGTGATCAATGCGCCCCGCCACGAGGGCGGCGGCGAAGGCCGGCTGGTCACCGGCGGCTGGCGGTGGTGGAGTTACGAGCCGATGCGGGTGGACTGGCTGAGCACGTTCGTCCTGTTCGCGGGCACACTCGTCTTCGCCGTCGACTTGCTGGATTCCTTCCTGCAGGGTCTGAACGCCCATCAGGTCAACCGGCTGATCTGGGTGCCCGATGTGATCGGTTGCGCCCTGTTCCTGGTCTCCGGCCACTTGGGCTTCGTTGAGGTCTGCCATGGTCGGCCCTGTTTGCGCCCGCGCAGCCTCGGCTGGTGGATCGTCGCCGTGAATCAGTTCGGCTCCGGCCTCTTCATGATTTCCGCGCTCGCTGCCTACACTCGCCCCGCCACCGACAGCCTCGTCAACGCCGACATCGCCAACTGGGGCACCCTGACCGGCGCCCTGTGTTTCTCCCTCGCAGGGCTCCTCCAACTCGGCGAACACCCGTAGCTGGTGCTGTTGCGCGTCGGCGAGACGCCGGTGTGAGCAGTCCGTACGCCGACAGCTGTGCCGGTTGCTGTGGCGACATGACGAGGCCGCCCGCCGGTTTCCCCCGTGGCGGGCGGCTCGTGGTCTTGAGCGTCCAGAGATCGAAGTCGGCGGCGGTACGGATTCTTTACAGGAGAAGTAACCGCAGCCTGCGCACCTGAACAGGGGCCACCGTAGCGGGGTGGCCCGCGGGCGGGCATCTGAATTACACCGGAGTGCGAGCTTGAGTTGACCTTCTTCGCTGCGTGTCTGCCCCTGGATGATCGAGACCGTCACGTAGGCGACGCCTGTGATCGCCCTCTCTCTGAGCTGAGCGGCAAATGGTTTCGGAACACCGGTGAGGCGAATCCTCGTTCTGCCGTGTTTCCCAACTCGTTCTTCACAGAGCGCAGCGATCAACCAGGAGTTTCCACTACGCCGGCGGCCGTGCCTGTCGGCCGTCCGTCGCCACCAGTCGGCGGATCGTGTCCATGTCCAGAGCCGGGTTCGCAGCTGCAGGGTGGGCCAACTCCTCGTCGTTGAGGAGTACTGCCAGCCGGGACTGCGGAAGGTTCGGGTGGCGCGTCGCCGCAAACCTCACGTCAGGGTCCGGGTCCTGGGTGAGCCGCTCTATGGCTTCCGGCTCAGTTTCGGGGTCGCGTGTAGCCAAGGCCCGGACCTCGGGGTCCTCGTGGTCGGCGAAGGCGGCCAGTCCGTCGGTCGGAAAGTTCGGCCGGGTGGTGAGGTGGCTGCGCTCGGGTCCGGTGTACTCGAGGAAGCTGCGCAGCAGAAGCGGCGCGGGAGCGTCTGGATGGTTCTGGGCCAGCAGGACGCGCACGCCGAGGTCGTCGTCGGCGGCCAGGCGCACTACAAGGTCCGGTGGCAGCAGATGGTCCCTGGCTGCTTGCCGGCGCAGCAGTGGGTGGTTGGAGAGCGCGTTCCGGCGGGTGGTCCCGGGATCCCGCGGCACCTCGGGCGCAGGGTGGAAGAGGAAGAGATGGTCCATGGGGACCTGGTAGTCGATCCGGTCCCGTTCCTCCTCGCTCAATGCTGGGTGGACGGATACGGCCAGCCGCACGTTGGGGTCGGGATCCGTCGCGAGTACGCGGCGCTCTGCCGGTCCCAAGTCCGCGCGGTACGCGACCTTCGTGCGCACGTCCGGGTCTGGATCGCCGACGAGTGCGCGGCGCTCGGCGGGTCTGAGGTCTGCGTGCTGCGCGATCAGGCTCCGTATCTCCGGAATCGGATCGGCGGCCAGGAGGACCACTGCGTCGGGAGGGAGGGTGGGGTTGACGGCGATCATCGCCTTGTCCTCTTCGCCGGCCGGACTGGCGAGGACGCTGTGCACTACGCCTGTGCTGAGGGCGTGGTGGAGCAGCATGTCCGAGCGGGCGTGGCACGGTCGGTCAGGGAGCGCGCTCTCCACCCACGCCGGATCCTGGTGGCGCGCATGCCGCTGCGCTGTCTCCCGGACCGTGTCGTCGGGGTCGCTCAGCAGGGCGGCACGTGTCTCCGCGGACAGGACCGTCCACCTGCCGACCCCCCAGCGGCGGACCTTCGCGACCGGATGCGTGGGCATGGATCGGCGTAGCCCGGTGGAGATCTGCCGGTAGAAGAAACCGCCCAGGAATTCGTCGTCATACGTGCTGATCATGTGGACGACGGCCTCGTCGGGCAAAGGTCTGGGCGAGGCGGGGGCAGCCGCTCGGGGTCCGTCGGCGAGGTGGGCGCGGACGAACCAGTCGGGATCGTCCAGCAGTCGAACTCGCTGGGCCGGATCAACATAGGGGTTACGCGCGAAGAAGCTGCGGGTGTAGGCGTCAGGATGCTCGATCACCGCGTCGACGACGGCGTCGGGCAGGATGCGGTCCCGGCACAGCACCATCCGTACTGCGAGCGGACCGACGGCGAGCAGCTGCAGCAGGATGCTCTCCGGCGCGGACGGGTTGAGAGCCAGCCCGGCGAGCCGACGTGTGGGGAGATCAGCGTCCGCCCAAATCCGCTCAGGCGTCCGCATGTTTGTGCCCCCGAGGTGTCAACCGGCCTATTGGCTCTCCCTGTCCGCGATCTTAGCCGCCTTACTCGGATACGACCTGTCAGGAGGGTCCGATGAGTGCGCAGCCCCGAGGAAGCCCCCGCCGCGTCGGCCCCCGCCCAGCTGCTTCAGGAGTTGCGCGCCGACCGGTGCGCCGACGCATGGGTGCCCGCTTTCGAGCAGGACTGGGCACGCAGTCGTACGCACCTGGCGGTCTCGCCTCATCTCCGCCCCGGCTGTCGACGCATTCCTCGCGGGCCGGAGCGACGACTCCGACGGCATCGATCTGGACCAGGTCCTCGGAGCCTGTACGTGAGCGACGCCGGGCTGCCCTGGCTCGCCCGCCTGTCGCCCCAAGCGGCAGGCACAGCCAAGGAGTTGACCGACCACGCACGCGAGATACTGAGGGATGTTTCCCGCCCTTCAATTCCCGCGACCCTGAAGGCGAGGCTGTCCGCTCCGCCTCGGTCGGACAGCTCACTGTTGTCTACTGGATCAACCGATCGGCCGGACACCTGTATCGGCTGAGTCAGACGATGGCCACGGCATCGGCCCCTACGTCCATGAGTTTTCGGCCGACCGGCAGGGCCGCTGCCTGACCATGTGCCCTCGGCCAGGAGGCAGCTGATCGGCTGCCCTATCCTCCTGCTGTGGCGAACTGGCGGTCTCTCGGCAAGGCGTTCTGGGCTGTGGACGGGGCCTTGGGCGGGCAGCGGCGTCCGACTCGGACGCAGAAATGGGCCGCCCGGCACCCGATCGGCCTCGGTTTCTGCGTGGCCATTCCCTTGACGCTCCTCCTGCTGATGCTGTCGCGTGAGGAGGAGCCCGACGATCCAGTATTCGCGGTGTTCGCCGGGCTGGCTATGGGACTCGTCTTCGCGCTCTCTGCCGTTTTGGAGCGACTTCGGCAGCGCCGGCTCAGGCGTTTGGGAATGTGGGACGGATCGTGAGGCGCCCGGTGGGTGGAAGGGGTTTTGGCTCTGGCTCAATTTCCATGATCGCGTGGCTGTGAGTGACACCGGCTGGGTAGGCAGCGAAGGCCTTTCCAAATGCGTGTGCTGCCCGGGTGTCGACCGAGAGCTGCTGACGAGCGAGTCTCAGTCAGCAAGGTCTCTCGCTTTGTAGCTGGCCAGCCCCAGGGCAAGCAGGGGCGGCACGAGTGCGTTGAGATACCAGGCCATGTCCGTGAGGCCCGCGGCTCCGGAGAGGCCCCGCCGGTCGATCGTCGGGATGAAGGAACAGTGCGATCGGCCAGCATAAAGAAGTAGTTGGCCACCGGTTTCCGCAGTTGAGTGATAGATGCAGACCCCGACGTGGTGGTCGACGTTGGTCGGTGAATCAACCAAGGCCAGGACCTCAGCTGCCCGGTCGGTTGAAGTCGACTGCCAGTTGAACAGGTCGTCGTTGTTGACCACGTAGGAGATGCCGAGCGGTTCCTGCAGCGACCATCCCTCACCGGTCAGAGTTCGCACCACGGCGCCTGCGGTGACGGGGCATGCGAACACGAGATCGATGTCGGCGGTCCTGGACATTCGCGGCTCCTGCGGTGGGGTTGATCGTTGTCGGAAGCGTTGCACGTGTTGGCATCCGTCATGGAGCGAGGAGCCCTCGTAACCTCAGGAGTGCGAAGCCTGCTGGGGTCGCGATCGATGCCGGCGGCGAGGGTGTGTGGAGACCGGGCAGGTGGTCCTGGCGGACTGCGACGAGCCACTCGGTCAGCCGTTGGCCCTGCCGCTCGGTGAGGATCTGGGCGAAGGAGCGGACATGTCCGGCGAGGGCTTCCAGTTCGGGACGGCCGTTTCTCCGGATCAATCCCGGCACCTGCTCAACGAACGTCCGTCGCCTGGACGAAGCGACGGGGCAGGCAAAGCGACGGCCCCGAAGGCGAAGCACCACCAGCGCCCTGCGCTGGGGACATCCGCAGGAAACCGCAGCTAGTAGGGCTTGGTCAGGTTCGTAGTGGTGTGGGTATGTCGCGGTGGCAGGTGGGGCAGGCGCCGGTCCAGGTGGCGAGGAGGGTCTGCAGGTCGCGGACCACTTGGTAGAGGCTCAGGCCTGCGCGGTGTCTTTTGGGTCTGGTGCCAGTCGTTGCAGGGTGCAGAAGGCGTGGGCGGCGGAGACGAGAGTGACGTGGTGGTGCCATCCGTTGAAGGTGCGGCCTTCGAAGTGGGCCAGTCCCAGGGCCTGTTTCATCTCGCGGTAGTCGTGTTCGATGCGCCAGCGGAGCTTGGCCAGCCGCACCAGTGTGGCCAGTGGCATGCCGGAGGGCAGGTTCGAGAGCCAGAACTGGACCGGCTCGGGCTCGGTCGCGGGCCATTCCGCCAGCAGCCACCGCACGGGTAGTTCAGGATCGTCGGTGGCCTGGCGGATGCCGCGGCCGGCCGGGCGGATCCGCAGGGCGACGAACCGCGAGTACATGCGCTTGAAGCCACTGATCCCCTTGCCCGGCCGGGAGCCTTCGCGCCACGACACCGGCCTCGCGGCCGCCTTCCCGGCGGCGATGACCAGGTCTTTCATGGTCTGCGCAGGCTCGGGGTACTGCATTTTGGGTGGCCGGCCGGTGCCCGCATAGTCGGGCTGGACGGGTTGGGCGTGGGCGGGCTGGGCGGTATGGCGCGAGGAAATGCCCACTGCGTAGGGTTGCTTGCGTTCCTCCAGGCCCAGCCGGAAGGCGGCGGCATCGCCGTATCCGGCGTCCGCGACGACCAGGGGAACGTCGATGCCCCACGACCGGGTCTCGTCGATCATGTCCAGGGCCAGCTGCCACTTCTCCACATGCCCCACCTGGGCGGGAATTCCGCACCGGCCGCGGCGGGCGATCTTGTCCGGGTCGGCATCCGGCGCGTCGGGGTCCCAGGATGCGGGCAGGAACAGCCGCCAGTTGACGGCTGCAGAGGCGCGGTCGTTGGCCAGGTGCAGCGAGACGCCCACCTGGCAGTTGGTGATCTTGCCTGCGGTGCCGGTGTACTGCCGCGACACACCCGCCGAGGCATCCCCGTCTTTGAGGAAGCCGGTGTCGTCGACGACCAGCGCCTCGGGGCTGATCGCCTCGTGCATTCTCCAGGCCAGCCGGGCCCGCACGTGCGCGGGATCCCACGGGCTGGAGGTGATGAAGTGCGCCAGCGCCTGCCGGTTGCCGTCCTCGCCCAGACGGGCCGCCATCGGTTCCACCGACTTGCGCTGCCCGTCCAGCAGCAACCCGCGCACATACGCCTGCCCCCACCGCCGCTGATCCGCACGGAAGAACCCGTCGAACAACTCCGCCGCGAACGCCTCCAAGTCCCCCCGGACCGAGGCCATCTCCTCAGGTGTCACACCCCGCCAACGACACTCACCCAGCATGAGACACGCATGCACGAGTGAAGATGACCAAGCCCTACTAGGAGCTATGAACCCGGATCAACCAGTTTTCATGAACCGTGGCTCAGCGTGCGCAGGTCGCGGAAATTGAGCCAGAGGCCGAGAACGGACGGCAGATGTTGACCATTTCGGGAGGCACCAACTCATCGCCTCTGTTCCATTGCGGCAGTTCACGAGAGTTAGCCCCGGCGCTCTCTGCCAGTCGGCTAGAAGAGACCGGCGCGCATGTGGTCCGTGAGGTTCTCCAGGATCTCGCGCAGCCACGGTCTGCGGACGGCCGGCAACCTGACCAACGTGTGTTGGAAGGTTCCCGGGTCGGTCCGAAACAGGTGGTGGGGACGTGGCGCGGGCGGGTCGTCGCGGAGAACGCCGTCGGGCATGGTTCCTGACGCGGGGGAGTGGAGGTGTGGCTGGGGGAAGGCCATCCACATCCACACCCCGAACGGCAGCGGCACCGGGTATGCCGATGCGGCCGGGCCGACCGAGCTCCAGACTTCCCCCGTCTGTGGGTGGGTCGGCACGATGACGATGTCGGCGTCGGTATCGGGGGCGGGCAGTCCGGGTCCGGTCAGGACGGCACGCCGGGCCTGCTGGACTGCGGGCAGCAGGGCGTCGAGGGCGCGTTGAAACACTTCCGCGACCAGGCCGTGCGGAACAGTCACCGGCCTGCCGTCCGAGGCGGCCAGCAGGTGGGCCAGCGCCCGGCCGGCTGCCGCCTCCCATTGCGGGTTCCATGACCACCAGTGGCTCAGCCCGAGCAGCGAGCCCCATCTCGTGAGCGGCACGCTCGGGGGCGTGACCTTCCCCTCCACCAATAGTTGCGCCCAGGAGAGGATCGCGGTGTCGGTCTCATCGACTTGAAGGCGGTGCACGGCGTCCGGCGCCAGCCAGACCGCCTGCCACAGCGAGCAGTCGTCGATGCGGCTCGCCACGGGGAGGCCGCACGCCTCGCAAGCCATATTGGGGCCGTCCCCCCAGTCGAGGCCGCAGCAGTAGCCGCCGGCCTGCTCCGGAACGAGCACGGTGCCGTGAGTATCCCCGGGGGCGATGACGATCGTGCCCGGTGGGCCACCGGACACGGCGTAGACCGGAGCGTAGATGCCGCGGGCCGCCGCCTCGTCCGGATCGATCTCCTCCCACCTCCGCCACGGGTGCCCCCAGGACTCCGGTTCCACGGCAAAAGTGCCCGACTCCATGAGAACCGGGAGCTGAACCCCGTTCCCGTACTTCTGATAGGCGTGGGCCGGCAGCTCTACCTGCGACAGCGGGTTGGTCAGCCGGGCGCCACACCCAGCACACACAAAAACGAACAAATGCCCTCCGCTTGCTGAACGGGGGCATCATCGCAGTCCCGTGGCGGACCGGCCAACGTGTTTTTTATCCGCCGAGCGGGACGCGGACCGCCGCGATGGGAAGCGTCACCGTTCGCATCATCGATGTGCCGCGTGCCTTCCGACGTCGCGCAGATCTGCTGCCCGTTCCCGTGGGCAAAGCCGCACCGGGTGAGGACGAAGCGAGCAGGTCATCCGGAGCGGTGGCCCGGGTGTGTATCTGCTGCCGGGTGGGGAGGCGGGTGTCGGCGGCAGCGCGCCAACGCCGACACGAGCGTGCCTTGTCGAGGCTCACGCGGCCACGGTGCAGCCTGGGCTGCTGGGTGCGCGGGAACGGGCTACTGCCTATAATCGAACGCGTGCACGATTCAAGCCCGTCGAAGCTGGTCCTGCTCCGTTTCCTGGAGCGGGTGCAGGAGCGGGATCTCGCCCGTACCCGGCGGTGGATCGTCGATGAGGAGCGTCGCGAGGCCGAACGCCGGCGCAGTATCGAGGCTCGGCCGCCGGTGCCGGACTGGCCGATCGAACAGAGCATCGGCCATCACGCGCCGCCGGTCTATGTACATGTCGGCGGGTGTCACATGGCGGGCAAGCGGTCCAAGGGCGTCCCACCGGAGCAGGCTGTACGGGCGCTCGCGGACGGCGTGGATCCATGCCCGCACTGCCGCCCGGACACCGACCTCGGCTACATCGACGGGTGATCAGGCGCTCTTGCGGGGCTTGCGGGCTGCCTTCTTCGCCGGTGCCCTTTTGCCGGCGGTCTTCTTGGCCGCGGTGTTCTTCGCGGCGGGCTTCTTCTTCGGCAGCTGGTGCACGTCGGCGTCCTCGCCCCGGGATGCCTGCGCCTTCTGCACGGACTCCTGCAAGGCGGCCATCAGGTCCAGTACCTGCCCGGGCTGCTCCGGCTCTGCCGCCCTGGGCAGGGGCTTGTCTGCGCGCTTGGCCTCGATGACTTCGGCGAGGGCCTCGGTGTAGTGGTCGCGGAAGTCGGGGCCGGTGAGGTCGTCGACGGCCATGGTGTCCAGCAGGGCGAGCGCGCCCTCGATCTCGTCGTCCGTCAGCTCGACCGTGGGCGGGTCGACGACGGACGGGTCGCGGACCTCGTCCGGCCAGCGCATCGCATGCAGCACGATCACGTCGTCCTTCACGCGCAGCAGGCCCAGCCTCTCCCTGCCGGACCAGGCGTACTTGGCGATCGCCACCTGTGACGACCTGCCCAGGGCCTGTACGAGCAGCTTGTACGGCTTGGCCGCCACTGCCCCGTCCGGGGCGAGGTAGTAGCCCTCGCCGATCCGGATCGGATCAATGCCGGCCAGCGGTACGAACGCGGCGATCTCGATGGCCTTGGCCGTCGGCAGCGGCAGATTGCTCAGGTCCGCGTCCGTGACCGGCACGACCTGGTCGCGGGCGTACTCGTAGCCTTTGCCGATCTCCGACTGCGTGACCTCGCGGTCCTCCAGCTCGCATACCTTGCGCACCCGGACCCGGCCCATGTCCTGCAGGTGGTACTGGTGGAACTGGATGCTGTGGTTCTCGGTGGCCGACTGCACATGAATGGGCACCGTGACCAGGCCGAAGGAGATGGCGCCGCTCCAGATGGTTCGGGGCATGGGGGACCTCCGCGACAGCCCCGAGTGGCACCAGGCTATGGGCAGAGGGAGCGTTGTGCAGATGTGCCGGTGCTGTAGCGCGCCGGCCAGGCTGGTGCGAGCAGTCCGTGGGGGTTGTGCCGGTTGCTGTGGCGATACGACGAGGCCGCCCGCCGGTTTCCCCCGTGGCGGGCAGCTCGCGGTCTTGAGCGTCCAGAGATCGAAGTCGGCGGCGGTACGGATTCTTTGGAAGAGAAGTAACCGCAGCCTGCGCACCTGAACGGGGTTCACCCTAGCGGCGCGGCCCCCGTCCGGGCATCTCAATTACACGCTGCTCGCTGGCCCGCCGAGCGTACCCGCAGGGTTCTCTTCGAGGCGCGGACGCAGGCGAATGTGCCGGGCTGCCCCTGCCGCAGCTGCCGTCGGCTCCGGCTCCTGCTCCGGCATGCAGCGCCGCAGTCGCAGGCGCTGAGGACATGCACTCACGTGGCGACGTTGCGGGCGGCGGGCAGCAGCCTGAGTCCGACGCGGATCCGGCGAGTGCGCGCCAGCATGGTGGCCGCCTGGACGAGCCCACCGCGGTAGCCGAGGTCTTCAACGACCCGCAGTTCGTCGAAGACGTAGGCGTAGGCGCAGGCATCGGCTTCGTGCGCGAAGGCGACGAGGTCGGGCTGGGGGATGGCGCGGGGGAGGAGGACGCCCATCGTGCCGAAGACTTCCTGCGGACTTACGAGCGGTCTTCTTGGTAGTGCCCTGCGGGATCGGTGCTAGGCGCAGTGCGCTGAGGTACGTCCACCGCGGTGGCGGTGCGGTCACGGGTGTCGGCGGCGGGAGCGATGAGGATGGCGGAGGCGACGAACACCAGAACCACCACCATGGCCGAGCGCAGTCCGTAGTGGTCGCCCAGGAATCCGAGCGCGGGTGGCCCCACGAGGAAGGCGATGTAGCCGATGATGGCGACCAGCGAGACGCGGGCGGTCTGGTCGGGGCCGGAGTCGCCTGCCGCGGAGAGGGCCACCGGGAAGCCGAGGGAGGCCCCAAGTCCCCAGAAGAGTACGGCCGTCGCCGCTACGACAGCGTTATCGGAGAAGATGACCAGGAGGAGTCCGACAGCGCCGGAGATGGCGCTCGCGCGGACGACGGCGGCTCGCCCGAAGCGGTTGAGAAAGAATGTGCCGCTGAAGCGTCCCAGGGTCATCGCTGCCGCGAACCCCACGAAGACGAGCGAGCCCATCGCGGCGTCGAGGCCGTGGCCGTCGACCATGAGCAGCGGCAGCCAGTCGTTGGCGGCGCCCTCGGCCAGCGCCATGGCCAGCACGATGGCGCCGATCAGCAGCAGCTTGCGGTCCCTCCACACCTGCGGCTTCGCTCGTTGCGCCGGACCTGAGTCCGGGCTCGGGCCAGGCGTCGATGGGGCGGCGCTGACGCCGATCCCGGCGGGAACGGCACGCAGGGCGTGGACCAGCATTCCCGTGGCGATGAGAGCGACCACGGTCAGGTGCCAGGGGACGGGAAACGCGGCGGCGGTGGCCGCCATTCCGGCCGCACCCCCGATGACCGTGCCCAGGCTGAAGCAGCCGTGCAGCGTGGGCAGCACCGCGGTCCCGGTGATGTGCTCCACGTCGGCACCGTCCACATTGACCGCTACTTCGCCACCGCCCATGCCCGCGCCGAACAGGCACAGTCCTGCGGTGACCAGGGGCGCGGACGGCACGGCGCTGCCCACCGCCATGACGAGCGTGCCCGCGATGATCAGCAGAGTGCCGAGCGCGATGACCGGCCGGGTGCCGAACCGGGACACGCAACGGCCGGAACACAGGATGCCGATCATGGAACCGACGGACAGCCCGAACAGGACCAGCCCCATCTGCCCGGTGGACAAGCCGAGTTGATCGCGGACATCGGGGGTGCGCGTGACCCAGGACGACAGGGCGATGCCGGGAAGAAAGAACAAGAGGTACAAAGCCTGACGGCGTCGGCGTACGGCGCGGTCTGTCACGGAGAACTCCGCTGGGTTCGGAGGAGGCGTTCGCAAGGCGATACGTCGGATCGCTCGCGAGTATGGGCACACTCGGCCGACGATCGACAAGAAGGGCGGACGGTCGGCTGGATCCGGAGGCGCGCCTGACCGCCCCGCCGGGCTCCGGCGGGGAAGAGGTGCTGGTCGGCCGTCACCGTGCGGGTCACCGGTGACGGTCCCCCGGCACAGGGGCCGTCACCGGTCGAGGAAGGATTTCACTCAGGCAAGGGTGCAGGCGGACGCCGCCGCCCCGGGGGCGCGTCAGCTTTTGGGGCCGAACATGTAGGCGTTGGAGACGTCGATGAGTGCGGCGCCCTGGTAGGTGGGATAGCGCTCGGTGATGGCTTTCTTGTAGGCGTCGCCGTCGTCGCCGAGCAGTTCACGGCCGGCATTGACGTAGTCGGTGAGCTCGGCCCAGACGGCGGGGGTGGTCGGTTCGCCGTGGCCGGGCAGGATCGTGTCGTAGTCGGTCTCGGCGGCGAAGCGGTCGATGTTGGCCTGCCAGCCGTCGAAGTCCTTGTCCAGGAACCACAGGTGGGTGCGGTTGTAGACGATGTCCTGGGCGACCAGGACGCCCTGCTCGGGCAGCTTGATGACGAGGGTGGTGTGGATCTCGCCGCCGGTGACCTTCTCGAACACGAAGGGGACGCCGTCGATGACCTCGGTGCCGGGGGTGATTTCCACGGTCGGGGTCATGTCGGCGAGCGGGATCGGGGTGCCGGTGGGCAGGTCGGTCTTGGCGCCCACGGCGACGATCTCCGCGATGGTCTCCGGCAGGGCGTGCATGGGGACGCCGAAGCGGGCCGCGCCCTGGTAGTGGTCCGGGTGTGCATGGCTGATGACGAGGCGGTCGAGCGGCTTGCCGAGCTGCTTGGCATAGGCGACGACCTCGTCGGCGTAGGCCAGGACGAACTGCGCGTCGACGGCGATGATCCGCGACGGCGTCTCGATCAGCTGCGTGTTGACGTCCAGGCCGTCCTCGGGTGCGGCGTAGCTGTGGACGCGGACCGGGCCCTTGTCGATGACCGTGAAGGTGCCGTGCATGGGTCTGCTCCTGTCGATGTGCGAGGGAGGGGGTGGGGGAGGGGCGGGACCATTGGCGTCCGGGGCAATGGCAGGCCATGGGCCGCAGCGGACACGGTTGGCTTTCACGCCACGGGCGGGCCGCCCCTGGGAACATCTCCATACTGCGGCGGAACACAGTCTCCGGCGAGATACGCTGCGGTCTCGTGATGGTCCACAGGCGACAAGCGCCCCAGAAGTCCACTCGGCAGGAGCGGGGCCTTCCGAAGGTGGTCTTCCAGCCTCCGGCCGGATCCCCGGCAGGCCTGGAGGTGATGACCCTGGCCGACTTCCGCGACCGCACCCGTGACTGGCCCTGGCACATCGCCACACCGCATCGGCAGGACTTCCACGCCCTGCTGCTGGTCACCTCGGGCACGCTGCGCCACCGCGTCGACTTCACCGGGTACGTACTGCCGCCCGGCTCCTGGCTGTGGATCCGGCCCGGTCAGGTGCACCAGTGGCAGAATCCCGACCAGGCCGAGGCCATCATGATCCTTCTCCAGGAGGACTTCATCGCCGCCGAGACCGCGGAACTGGCCGGCCTCGGCACCGCCACTGCTCCGATGCCCCTGTACAGCCCCGACCCTGCGGAGACGCCCGCGCTGGCAGCCGCGGCCGAACAACTGGCCGCGGAATTCTCCCAGCCGGACCGCTATCCGCCGCCGGTCCACACCGCCCTGCTGCACCGCCTGCTCGACGTGGTACTCCTACGCCTCGCCAACCTGCAGCAGCACGGCCAGGCCACGGAATCCGCCCCCGAGCCCTTCCTGCGGTTCCGCGACGCCGTCGAACGAGGCTTCTCCCGCACCCACCGCATCGACGACTACGCCCGCGAGCTCGGCTACTCCACCCGCACCCTCACCCGCGCCACCCAGACCGCGACGGGCCTCAGCGCAAAGGACTACCTCGACCAGCGCCTTGTCCTGGAGGCCAAGCGCCTCCTTGCCCACGGCACCGATCCCGCTGCCACCATCGCCGCCCACCTCGGGTTCACCAGCGCCACCCACTTCGGCAAGTTCTTCCAACGCCACACCGGTCACACCCCGTTGGCCTTCCGCGCCTCCCAACGCGCAGTGCCTTGATGGGAAATGGGACAGGATCAAGATGCTCAAGCGGCAGCTGTACGGTCGCGCGGGCTTCACGCTCCTGCGCAAGCGGGTACTGCCTGCCCCTGGCCTCACTGTCGGTGGCCGATGCGACGATCACCCGACAGCCAAGCGAGGAGAGAAATGGGCACCTGGGACATCGGCCCCTTCGACAATGACACCGCCGCCGACTTCGGAGGTGACCTGGACGAGGCAGCACCGGAAGAACGCGAAGCCCTGATCCGCCGCGTGCTCCAACGTGCCGCTGACTCAGCGGACTTCCTGGACACCTCCGACGGCGAGCGAGCAGTGGCCGCGGCCGCTCTGGTCGTTGCACAGCACCCAGACGGCGAACTGACGTGTTCGAACTACGGTCCGTCAGAACCGCTGCCAGAGCTGCCCGCAGACCTTCGAACGCTCGCCGTCGACGCGCTGGACCAAGTGGTCTCCGAGTGGTCTGAACTCGCCGAACTTTGGCACGATGCCGAGAACGGCCCGAAGTGGCGCCATGACATCGCCCGCCTTCGCGATGTCCTTGCCCCTCCGGTCCTTCCACAAGAGGAAGCCCTCTTCGACATCTGAGCACATCTGAGCGATCACCCATAGAGCTCGTCACACGGTCAGGACCCGGACTTGCTGAGGCGTGTCCACGCGCGCGCGGGGCGTTGGCGTTGCGCGCCCCGAAGGCGCGACGTCCTTCGGGGCACGCGCGGCAAGGATTCGGGTTCAGGCGTTGTAGCCGCCGTGGGCGGCCAGCACCGCGCCCGTGACGTACGACGCGGCGGGGCTCGCCAGGAAGGCGACCGCCGCGGCGATTTCGTCGGGGTGCCCCATACGCTGCAGGGACAGCGAGCTGACCAGGGCCTTGAGGGTCTCGGCGTCCGGCGGCTGCATACCGCCCTCCATCAGTCCGGCCTCCACGACGTTGGCCGTGATGTTCCGGGGCCCGAGGTCGCGTGCGGCGCCCTTGGTGTACCTCTCGATCCCGGAGCGGCGCGACCACGACGTCCTGGATGGCGTACACCGGGTGGGAACGGACATGTTCAACCTTCCTGTCCCAGGGGCCTGTTCGGCGTACGGGCGACGCTGGGGCGGGGGCGGCCGGCCGGAGCGGTCGGGTGTGGCGGCGGCCCGGAAGCCAGGGCACTCACTGGCGGGCGGGAGTACGGCGGTCTCGGCGACGAGTCCCGGCTCAGTCAAGGTGGTGCACGACGTGCCAGCACGGACCGAACTGAACGGTGAGTCCCAGGTTCCTCACCTGCTCAAGCAGGGCGCCGTCCCACCCGGCACCGACCGGGGAAAGGGCACCGCCCAGTACGTGTTGGTCCGAGCTGCTCGTAGCCTGCGCCGAGAATGACGTACTCGTCGTCGCCGACCCTGAGCAACCGCACGCGCACGGCGGCAGGGCCTGAGTGTGCGGGCAGCCCTCGGGCGCGGTGCGTCTGCGCGCGGCGCCCCTGCCCCGGGCCGCCCCAGACAGCCAAACTTGATCACCAATTGGGGGACGGCCTTGTCTGGCAGCAGATGAAATCAGTTGCCGCGGAACCCGCGAACTCGGTGAGGATGGTCCATGGACGGTGCAACAGACGATGTGAACCAGGCGATCGCGGGCGAGTTGCAGCTCATGGATCCGCGTGTGCGCGCCTCGCGGGAACGAGCCGCGCAGCTTCTCGACCCGGAGTTCGTGGAGGTCGGCGGGTCGGGGCGGCGATGGACGTGTGAGGAGATACTCGCCGAACTGGCTGACCATGCGGGCAGTTCGGCGGATGGTCCTCGCTATGAACCCTCGGAGATCTCGGGGGTGCTGCTCGCGCCGGGCCTGGTGCACCTGACGTTCGAGACCATGCTCGGCGAACGCAGGACCAGACACAGCTCGATCTGGCGCAAGGGGGACCAAGCCGCAGGCTGGCAAATGTATTACCACCAGGCCACACGAGTGCCGCCCGGAGTGGACTGAGACCACCGGCACTTCGCCGACGACCACGACACCTTGCCGACAACCGTCCCGCCGGAACGCCACCGGTAGGGCATCGTCGTCATCCTTCGTCCGCAGCGTGAACGTCGCCTTACGGGGTGGACGTTCGGGGGCAACATCATCGAGACCGGCACCGATTCTGCCTACCTCCTGGCCGATTCCCGCGTCCGCGCCGAACAGCGAGGAGCCGCAGCGGTCGCCGCAGGCGGACGACGACGGTGCACTCCGAAGCTCAACCTCATGACCAGACGGCTCAGGCGCGGCGGCCTTCGCTCCGACCGGTCGAAGAAGGGGCTCATCCCCTGTTTTGCGGTGGCTTCCAAGTGCGAGCACCGGTGTCCATCTACGCAGTGCCGACGCGACGCTCACGCCAAAAACGACAAAGGGCCCTGACGGCGCCGAACGCGGCGCCTGTCCAGACGACGGCCTCCGCGACCGTTCCGGGCAGTGACGTGGTGAGGTACTCGCCAGGTGGCAGCACCACCATCTGCACTCCAGCCCCGGTCGGAACGATCAAGGCGGCGATCAGCCCGGTCATACCCGGCTGCCTGGCGAGTGCGCCCACCGTGCCAAGAACGAGTCCCAACGGCATCCCCACAAGCAACCACGCAATCATGTCCGTGCCCGCGTCCCATAGATAGACGTCCGTGACGTAGTACGACACGGTGGCCGCCACCAGCGCCAACAGCCCACCCAACGCCCCACGGACAGGAGCCCCGGCCATCCAACCGACCGCCACTGCCAGAGCAGCCCATGACCACCCGGCGTCGAGCAAGAGACTGAGCACTTTGCTGGTCGTGGCCAAGTCGGTCCCCGCCACGCGGGCGCCGATCTCCCCATAGGGCGAAGACAGGACGTTGGCGAGCGACGTAAGCGCTCCGAACAGCACCCCAGCCACGACCCCACCTACCGTGATCTTCATATGGGGAGCGTATCCAAGCGCTCGTCTGCTTAGAAGTCATCTCATTTGGCGAGTCTGCGGTAGCAGATGAGGGTGCAGGCGATGCTGGTGAAGGCGAGGAAGTGATCGGCTTTGCGCTCGTAGCGTCGGTGCAGTCTGCGGCATCCGGCGAGCCAGGACATTGTGCGTTCTATGGTCCAGCGGTGGCGGCCCAGGCGGGTCGGGGACTCGATGCCTCTGCGGGCGATGCGGTGCCGGATGCCGCGTCCGCGTAACCATCGGCGCAGGTGGTCGTAGTCGTATCCCTTGTCGGCGTGGAGTTTGGCCGGCCTGCGCCGTCGGGGTCCGCGCCGGGAGCGGATCGGCGGTATCCCCTTCACCAGCGGGATCAGCGCCTGGCTGTCGTGCAGGTTCGCCCCGGAGATCCCGACGGACAGGGGCAGACCGGTCCGCTCGGTGATCAGGTGGATCTTCGAGCCGTACTTGCCCCGATCCACAGGATTCGGACCTGTCAGTTCCCCCTTTTCAGCGCTCGCATGTTCACCGAGTCGATCGCACAGCGGGACCAGTCCAACTCACCGCGGGAGCCGAGTTCGTCGAGGACCAGGCGGTGGAGCTTGGCCCACACCCGGGCCTTCGACCACTCGGCAAAGCGCCGGTGAGCCGTTGCTCCCGACGGACCGAACGACGCGGACGGCAACTGGTGCCACGTACAGCCCGACGTGGCCACGAACACGATTGCCGCCAGTACCTCCCGGTCACCGTGCCGACGTCGGCCGCCACCCTGAGGCCGCGACGGAGCCTCGGGCACCACACGCTGGAACAACTCCCACAACTCATCCGGCACCAGCCGCTCAACGATCGAAACCACGACCGACAGGCTACCTAGCCAAATGAGATGACGTCTTAGAAGCTGTTGTCTTTCCAGACTTGAGGACTGCGTTTCCGCTGGTCGGGCATAGGGTCGGCTATCCCGTGGGAGTTGTGGCCTGTCGAGCTGTCGCTGCCCGGGAGGTCGTGGATGTCGTCGGTGGTTGGGCTGTTGGAACAGCGTGAGCTGGGTGCTCGCCGTCGTGTTGACGAGCTGCGGGAGGAAGTCGACCGCGTCCAGGCCGAGTTGGCCGTGGCCGAGCGGGAATGGAAGGAGTGGATCATCGCCTGTTCGCGGGTCGGCGAAGTGCTGGCCCCCGTGGACGAGAGCGGGCAGGACTCCGCCTGGGCCGAGGGGACCGCGCCGGCCGCCGAGGAGCAGTCCGGAAAGACGCCGCAGCCGCCGGAGGCAGCGAAGACGAAGTCGCAGGTCCCGGTGTGGCGTGAGGGGCTGGCCTGGTCGGTGCTGTCGGCGGACTACCAGCGCATCCTGAGGGCGCTCGCGGACCGGGCCCGGCTCCATCAGGGGCCGCTGACCTGCCAGGAGATGGCCGCGGTGTTCGGCACGGACGTGGTGCCGGCACGGGTGGAAGCGCTGCGGGCGAAGGCGAAACGCCTGGTCGCGCGGGGCTGGCTGGCCGAGCCCGCGCCGGGCCGGTTCACGCCGGCTGCGGGTGTGGCCGGGCCAGGCGGCGGGTCATGAGCAGGGTCATCGACCAGTAGATCATCGCTTCGGCGCTGGTGGTGCGGCGCTCGAAGTCGCGGGCCAGGCGGCGGGTGCGCATCAGGTGGGCGAAGAGGCGCTCGACGATCCACCGCTTGGGCAGGACAACGAAGCCGCGCATGTCGTCGCTGCGTTTGACGATCGCCAGGACCAGGGCGAGCGCGGTGAGGCAGTGGGCGACGAGGGGGCCGGTGTAGCCGCCGTCGGCCCAGACCAGTTCCAACTGGTGGTGTGTGTCGGTGACTTGCCGCAGCAGGACCTGGGCGGCGGTGCGGTCGCCGACATCCGCGGCGGTGACCATCACGCCCAGCAGCAGGCCGAGCGTGTCGACCACGACGTGCCGCTTGCGCCCGTTGACCAGCTTGCCGCCGTCGAAGCCGCGGCTGTCCGAGCCGACGACGGCGTCCGCCTTGACGGACTGCGAGTCGATCACCCCGGCCGTCGGCTCCGCATCCCGCCCCAGCCTCTCGCGGACCTTTGCGCGCAGCCGGTCGTGGAACTCCTTGACCAGCGAGTGGTCGCGCCAGCGGCGGAAGAATGCGTAGACCCGGTCCCATGGCGGGAAGTCGGCGGGCATCGCCCGCCACTTGATGCCATTGTCGACGAGGTAGCGGATCGCATCGAGTATCGCCCGGTGGCAATACGCCTCCGGCTGCCCGCCCCGGCCGCGCATCCAGCCAGGCACCGGCAGCAGCGGCCGTACCGCCGCCCACTCCGCGTCCGTCATGTCCGTCGGATAACGCGGCTGCCGCAACCCGTTGTCGGCGGCGTTTCCGAACCGGTGAGCCAGACAGTCACACTCCCGGGTGACCAAGGTGGACTGCCCGGCCATCGGCACGGAAGACTGCAGCACCAGGGCCTCCTGATGTTGCTCGGTGATTCGACACCAACGAGCTGTTCAGGAGGCCCTACTCCTATGCGCCGAACACCCCACGACCACCCAATCGAGACTCCCGTTCGACGGACACAGCTCAAGACCGGAACGACAACAGCTACTTAGGATTTCAAAAGGCCACTCATCCGCCACGGGCTCAACCCGCCGCAGTGGGGCCGCCGGGCGGAGTCATTTCTCACCTGCCGAATCGCGTCCCCCAGGCACCGGGTGGAGTCAGAACTGCCGCCCTCCCATGGGATGCCAAGCAACTTCACTTGTCGGTCCCAGCGAAGCACCTTAGATAGCTGGCAAGCTGAGCACGCACCAGACGCAGCGGGCACCCTTTCGTAGGAGGTGCTCAGGCAATGACGAAGCTGGGGTGCAACAGTCCGGCAGGGTCGTACTTACGGGCCAGCTGCAGCAATCGGTCACGACGCTCGGCGTCGAAGAGTTCTGCGGCGGCACGTTGGTCGGGTCGTCCGAAAGTGAAGTTCGGCGAGCTGCCTACGGTGGCCCCGGACCAGTTGGCCAACAGTTCATCCTGCAGCGCCCGCGCACTTGCCGCGTTCGACGTGGTCGTCGGGGCTACCACACCTACAACACACAGCAGGTACATCGCCTCGCGGTGGCTGACTGCGTTCGGCACCCTCGGCGCAGTGGACAGCGCCCCACCGAGATGACGTACTGAAATGATGGAGCGAACCGACCGGCCTGGAGCCGATGCGGCGATGGCGTCGCGGAGGTGTTCCTCGTCGATCGCCCGCAGCAAGACGTTGTCGCCGACATACGCATGCGGCTGATCCGGTTCGCTGAAGACAGTGTCGGACCGTCGGTACGGGATCTCCTGCAAACCGTCGTGCGCAGGTTTCAACGCCCGCAACGGGGCCACCAACTCGTCTGCCTCCGCAGCCGAACCCAGGTAGGCGATCTGGACATGGGCCATGTGCCGCTCGGAAACCTCGAGCGTGGTCATCGCCGAGGTCATCTCCGAGGGCATTGCCGCCGTCCATTGCAGCCAGGTCGAGACCGCCTCCGGCGTCTCGCCCAGGTCAAACACCAGACCGCCCCCGACCAGCCTGGCGACCGGCATCAAAGCCATCTCCAGCCCGGTCACGATGCCGAAGCTCCCGCCACCGCCGCGGAGCGCCCAGAACAGGTCCGGCTCCTCGTGCTCCGAAACCGTCAGCACGGAGCCGTCGACGGAGACCAGCTCCAAGCGCGTGACATGGTCCGCGGCGAAGCCGTAGCGACGAGCCATCAGCCCGATGCCGCCGCCGAGCGTGTAGGAGACAGCGCCGACACCGGGCATGCTCCCGGACAGCGGAGCCAGACCGTAGCGTGCGGCGGCCTCGACCACGTCGCGCCACCGCGCTCCAGCGCCGATCCTCGCGGTGCCGGCGCCGGGGTCGATATCGACACTGTCCATCCTTCGCGTCGACACCAATACACCTTCACGGGCGAGCGGGTTGGCGAGTCCATGTCCCGTGGCCTGGACCGCGATCGGCATACATGACTCCGCGGCCTGCCGGACGGCCGCCACGACGTCGCCGGCGGACCGTGCCGCCACCACGTGGGCCGGCCGATGGTGCTCCCGCAACTGGAAGCCGGCACGGTGCTCGTCGTAGTCGGCAGACCCTGGGTGGTACGCCGCCGCTGATGCGGCGTCGGTCGTGTGGGCACTCATCGCGAGCACCTTTCTGGATCGGGGGGTGCGTGCGGGCACCTACGGCGAACAGGCAGCTCGTAGGCACGCATCCGCCAGCCTGACCGGGATATGCGCCGCATCGTGTCGCAATTCTTGAAAAGCTCGGTGGGTGACCCCAGATCGCTTCTTCAGCCTGATGCTGCTCCTCGAATCGAGGGAGGCCGTGACCACACAGGAACTTGCCTCAGCGCTCGGGGTGTCCCTTCGAACCATCACCCGGGATCTGAACTGGCTCCGCGACGCCGGTCTGCCGGTGACCGCACAACGAGGCCGCCTCGGAGGAGTGACCATGCTGCCCGGGTCCGGGCTCGACCTCACGCGGCTCACACCGGGCGAGCGTGATCATCTGTCACTCATGGGGCTGGATGAGAAGCAACGTGCGGAACTCGACGCATCGGTCGAAAGCCGGCGCGCGCTCTCCAAGATCGCCGCTGCACAGCCGCGTCGAGTTCATGAACTCCTGCCGCTCACCGACGTAGTGCACGTGGACAGCCGCCCCTGGCTCCACACACGAGGCTTCGGCACGACTCCGGCTTCGCTGATCGGCGCAGTGCGGCGAGGTCACCGGCTACGGATCGCGTACGACAGCCCACGCGAGTCATGCCCACGCGACCTGGTCGTGGATCCCTACGGGCTGTTGGCCAAGGCCGGCATCTGGTACCTCGTCGCCGACTGCGCCCGAGTGCCACGGCTGTACCGACTCGAACGGATCACGACGTGGAAAGAAGTCGACCGGCCACGACGGATCCGCGAGAGCCAGACCCTGGCCACCGTCGCTGCGGCGCTCACTGCTCAGTGGGAACACAACCACGCGATAGAGGTCAGCGCCACCATCGACCAGACCCAGATCGAGCGAGCGCAACGGATCTTCGGCCTACGACTCGTCCTGGACGACGATGAAGAATCCGCCACCGGCCGCAAGGTGACGATCCGCTTCCTGCATCTCGAGGACGTGCGAGCACTACTCCCGTTCGGGAGCGCCATCACAGTGCACGGCCCCACCGAAGCCAGGGCTCACCTTCGCGACCTCGCCACCAACCTCGCCCACCACTATGCGCCGTCATCAACGTCCTGACCCGCAACAATAGGACTTCCCTTATGGATCACGTCGGCAAGCCACGGACCGTAGCATCGAGGTCCGGTGCTGCGTGAGGGGACTGGATGGTGGAGATTCCGTTGGCTCCAGGCGCTTCCGCGGCCGTGGAAGCCCGGCGGCAACTGGACAGATGCGGAGCACTCGCGCCTCCATGCGGTCACTGATGCGTTCGCTGACCGCAGCGAGGGCATCTGTGAGCGCTGTGGTGCCGATGGCTCACTGCGTGAGGGGCGGCGGGTTCACCTCGTGCTGTGCGATCGGTGCGAGACGCTCGTTCCGGAGCATGGTCGTCTCTGACCGGTGCTGGTGACCTGTGGTCGCGCAGACCGAGCGGTGCATCTGCCTGGGCAAGCGAGGGGCCTCTTTACGGCGCGGGCCTGTGCGGCATGCGGATCAGTAACGGGCCGCGCTGACGCTTTGCCTGGCGGTCATACTGACGCCTCGACTACGGCCGGGGCTGGGGTGTTCAGGAACGTCTTCTCGGCGATGTCCGCGGCCTCCTCGGTGCGCAGCTTCCGCAGCTTCGCCTTGCGGTCGTCGAACCGGCTCTTGACCTTCATGGCGGCGACGGTGGCCGCGACCGACGTCACCGGCCGTGGCGCCGACGATCCCCGCGACAACACATCCCGCGGGGAACAGGTCGGCGTGCCCAACGAGATTGTTGCCGCTGCCGCGCAGAAGACTGCTGGATGCGCCGGCCGTTCTGAAGTCAGACAGGGACGTTCAGTCCGGCTGCCTCACCAGCATCAAGGACCAGATCTCGCCCTTCCAGCGCATGTTCATGGCGCCACTGGAGGGGCGCTTCGCCACGCTGGGGGCGGAGCGTGATGTCCCCGGGTACGGGTCACAACGCGGACCCGGGCGGCGTCGTACCGCTGAACGTCCCCGCCCTGGACTGCGGGGTCCAGCCGTTGGCCCTACCGGTCAGTTGCGGAGTCCGACGACGTACAGGGCGTCCCGGCCCTGGTCGGGCACGTCGGCAACGGAGACGGATGGGCGCGCTCGGACTCCTGGTCCCAGGCCGTCATCGTGAAGATCAGCGCCATGGCTGCTATGAGCAGTTGGACCGCTCCCGCGTAGGGGTGTGCCGAGAGCAGGAAGACTACGGCGACCATGAGCACGCCCAGTGTGAAGCCGCCGAGCCAGAGGACCGGGATCCAGTCCATCGTGGGTGCCCCGCTTTGCTCCTCCGGGCGGGCCCATCCGCGAAGGCTCAGCGTCAGACCAAGCAGGATGGCGACCGGGATCTCGATGAGCAGCACGATCAGGCTGATACAGCCACCCTCGAACCCGTCGCCTCGCGAGTCTGAAGGCTTTCCCTGGCGGCAATCGTTCTCCGGCAAGCGCGGTGTACGCGAACTCGGCTCGAAGGGCATGGTCACACGCTCGTACGTCACTCCGCGCGCTGCATCACGGTTCACCAGGCCGAGACCGAGTCGTGGCCGAGCTGAGCACCCGCAGGGCCTCTCCCTGCCTTCGACCTGCCAAGGGAACGCACTTGCTCGTACGAGGGTTCCGGGGACGCGAACATGGCCTCCGTCAGTCTGCTCATCACGATGCCGACTGGGATCCGTTCGCGGGGGCGTCACGCTCCGTGAAGACTTTACTTGTAACTCCCCGCACCAGGTCGTTCATACGCTGACCGCGTGCGGCGGTTGCCGCTTGGTTCCGGTCGCGTCCAGACAGGTGGACGGGGTGACGTCACGCAGGGAGGCCGAGCGGCGGGTGCTCGAGCACTCGGGGCTTGTACTCGACCAGCTGGATGCGGCCGTCGAAGGTGCGGTGCTCGATCATCTCGAGGGCAACGTCCGGATAGCCGTCGTAGATACGTTCTTGGCCCGTGGCCCCGGTGATCACCGGGAACATCACGACCCGGAAACGGTCGACGAGTCCGGCGCGCAGCAGGGACCGGCACAGGGTGAGGCTGCCGATCGTGCTGAGGAGCCCCGAGCCGTTCGACTTCATGGCGCGGACCGCCTCGACGGCGTCGCCGCGGACGAGCGTGGAGTTGGCCCACGTCAGTGGCTCCTTGAGTGACGAGGAGAACACCACCTTGGCCGCTTGCGTGAGCTCGTCGACGGATGCTTCTTCTTCGGGCCTGAACTCGTCTTGGCCACTCGGGACCTCGCCTGCGGCGAAGCCCGACATCAGGCGGTAGGTGTTCGCTCCCATCAGGTAGGTGACCTCGGGCTGCTCGCCGAGCCATCCGAGGTACTCCGGGCCCTCCATGCCCCAGAAACCGGGCCACCCCTCTCCGGAGGCGTAGCCGTCGAGGGAAGTGATGAAGTCGACGAGAAGCTCCGACATATCGGCGTCCTTTCCTGAGGTGTCACCAGCTTGGACCGGCCGGGAGCCAAAAACTCATCGGCCGCGCTGTGGAGTCCCGAGAGAATCCAGGACGCTGCGGCTGATCAGGTCGGCGGAGCACCACCGGGTGAGGCGTCTCCTATGAGGGCGCCGTCACCATCCCGGTGCCGCTAGGGGCACAGGCGATGGCACGGCGCGCTGGGGATGTAGGTGCGCCACTGCGCCTGGGTCAGGTTCGTGCCACCGGGCCGGGTGCGGACGAGTGAGACGGCGCGGGCCGCTGGCCAACACCGTCTTCACCGACGACGAGGACCTCGAATGCACCCTCCGCCGAGGCTTACGTCGTATTCAGCTCCAGCCTGACCTCACCGACGGCTGCTTGGCGGCTCTAGGCTGCCCCCTTGCCCAGCAGCCGACAACGACCCGAGGAAGTCAGTGGGCCGCTTCCTCGGTGGGGTGCTCCTCGACGGCGTGTGAGTCGGTCAGGGTCAGCGCGCCGACCGCGGAGATCAGTCCTACGACGACGGCGAGGAGTGCGTAGGTGACCCGTTCGCCGTGGAAGAACGACGCGACGAGGCCGCTGCTCCAAGTTCCGGCAGGGAGTTGGGTGGTGACGAGGGCGGCGATCAGGGTGCCGACGACGGCGGTGCCGACGCTGGAGCCGACTTCCTGGGCGGTGTCGTTGAGGGCGGCGCCGATGGAGGTGCGGTTGTTCGGCATCGCGTCGACGAGTGCGACCGCGCAGATCGTCATCACGGTGCGCAGTCCCACGGTCATGAGGACCATGCAGGACGCGATGGCGGCGTAGCCGTGGTCGACGGCCCAGGACAGGCCGGCCAGTGATCCGGCCAGGCAGGCGGCGCCCACCAGGCAGGCGATGCGGTGGCCGAACCGGCGTGCGAGCCACTCGGACAGGGGCGTGGCGGTCAGCATCGTCACAATGATCGGCAGATTGGCGAGGCCGGCCCGCACCGGGCTCCACCCGTAGGCGTACTGGAAGTGGAGGATCAGTCCGAACATCACGCTGGCCATCGCGATGGACGTGCCGATCTGGGCGATGGCGGCGCCGCGGACCGTGCCGTTGGAGAAGAGATTCAGGTCGAGCATGGGGGCCTTGCTGCGCCGCTCGTGCCGGACGAACAGGACAGCCGCCATGATGGTGCCGGCGATTGACGTGAGGGTGATGGCCGAGAGCCATCCGTGCTCGACGCCGCTGGTCAGCGAGTAGCAGGCGAGGCCGATGGCAGCGACGCTGAGGACGGCGCCGGGGACGTCCAGGGTGTCCTTGGTGAGGTCTTCGGGCCGGTCGCTGGGGACGCCGAGTCGAACGCCGATGCAAGCGATCACGGCGATGGGGGCGTTGACGACGAGGAGCCACTCCCAGCGGACATGAGCCAGGGCGGTGCCGCCGAGCAGCGGTCCGAGGACGAACCCGGACATGCCGACGATGATCATCACCGTCATGGCACGTGTCCGCAGACCCTTGTCGTCGAACAGGCGGAAGACCAGTGAGTTCGTGATCGGGGCCATCGCCGCGGCGGCTATGCCGAGTGCGGCTCGCAGGGCGATGAGCTGGCCGGCTGTGGTGACGAGGACGACGCACAGGCTGAGCGAGCCGAAGACGGCGAGCCCGATGAGCAGGACCCGGCGTCGGCCGAGCCGGTCGGCCATGGATCCGGCGGTGAGCAGCAGTCCGCCGAAGGTCAGCGAGTAGGCGCCGGTGACCCATTGCAAGGCGGTCGTCCCGCTGCCGAGGTCACGGCCGATGGTGGGCAGGGCGATCGACAGGAGGGTGTTGTCGACCATTTCTACGAAGAAGGCCAGGCAGAGGGCGGCGAGGGGTATCCAGGCCGCGCGCAGGGATGGATAGGTGCGGGCAGGGGTGTGCAGCGTTGCGGTGGTCATGACGGTCTCCAATCGAACGTCGTTCGACTATCGAACATGGTTCGATGCGGTACGATAGAACAACGTTCGATACGGTGCAAGACGCGAAGGGATCAAGCCGTGACACGCCAGCAGAACCGCTCCGGCGGGGGACGCCGACGGGCTTCGCATTCCATGGAGTCCGTCCTCGCCGAGGCAGTGGCCCTGCTCGACGAGGCAGGAGCCCCGGCTCTGACCTTCCGGGCGCTCGCACAGCGCCTCGGCGGCGGCGTCGCCAGCATCTACTGGTACGTCGCCAACAAGGACGAACTTCTCGACCGGGCTGCCGACTACGCCATAGGCCCCGTCCTCGCCGACGTCGAGAAGATCCCTCTCGGCGACGACCCGATCGGTGACCTCCGCGCCATGGCCATCACGTTGTTCGACGCGATCGTGCAACGTCCCTGGCTGAGCTCCTACTTCATGCGCAACACCAGCATCCAGAACAACACCTTGGGGCTGTACGAGAAGCTCGGTCAGCAGACTCTCCGCCTGAACCTCACCGCGCCCCAGCGGTTCCACGCCGTGTCCGCCATCGTGGGAGTCGTCGTCGGCTCCGCCGTCGACCTCGGACAGGAACCGACCCAGGAGATGCTCGACGGTGCCGTGGACCGTGACGAGTACCTCCACCGCGTCGCCCAGGACTGGAGGGAACTCGACCCACAGGAATTCCCCTTCGTCCACGAGATCGTCGACGAGTTCGACGGCCACGACGACGTCGACCAGTTCCGCTCCGCCCTGGAACTGACTCTCACGGGCCTCCGTCTGCAAGCCGGAGCGTGAGGCGGGATCGAGGGGCGGGTCTCAGCAGTGGATTGTCCGGCTCTCACAGGACAACGCGGATGCGAAGCTGAAGGCTGGACGAAGCTCTGGAGGACGTGGAGGCCGCGCGGGAGCCAACCGCGAGCTGACCCCTGACCCGAGCGGACGGCACGCGACTTCGCCTCGCTGCTTCCGCTGAGGCCACACCTCAACGCAACCCTTGAGGACAACGCGATGAACGACCTGTTCAAGCGCGAGAAGTACGGTCACCTGCCCCGGCCTCTCGTCACCCGGTCGGCGAGGAGGAGACGCCCTTGGTTCCTGCCGGGATCTACAAGGGACGAGGCCGACCGCCGAACATGAGCAGTTCTTGTCAGGGGCAAGGCCTTCCATCGCATGGCCGCACTACACCGTCCTGCCAGCTGACCGGCGAACCCTGACGGCCTACGACCAGAACGACCCTGGAGAACCAGACCACCGCGCTGCTCTCCCCCTTGCCCGAACACCGAAAATCGCATCGGCCGGCCGGAAACAGTTGTCCCTCAACGACTCCTCAACGCCCCAATCAAGAGAGCGAGTTAGGCAGCTGGCGAGACGTCTGACCGACCGCGCCTATGGGTGCGTGTCCGTGATCGCGATGACCTGGTCGAGGTGGTCCAGGGTGGCCTGCAGGTCGTCGATCTTGGCTTGGATGCGCTCGCGCTCGGCTCGCAGCATGGCTCGTTGCTCGGCGTCGGTGTGCCCGGCGTCCCAGCACGGCAGGAGTTCGCTGATCCTTCGGCTGGTGAGGCCGGCGGCGAACATCTGCTGGAAGAAGCGGACCAGGGCGATGGCGTCCTGCCGGTACAGGCGCTGGCCGGACGGGCTGCGCTCCGCGATGAGCAGCCCTTGCTGCTCGTAGTAGCGCACGGCGCGCACCGAGACGCCGGCGCCTCGTGCCACCTCGCCGATGCGGATCAACCGCTCGGCCGCGGCCGCTGTGACAGTCATGGTGATTCCTCTCACCGCCGGCTCCGACGATCAGCACTTGCCTCTGACGCTAGCGTCAGGTTTTAGCGTACTGGCCATGGATATCACCAACTCCGTCGCCCTCGTCACCGGAGCCAACCGCGGCCTGGGCCGCGCCTTCGCTCAGCGCCTGCTCGAACGGGGCGCCCGTAAGGTCTACGCGACGGCCCGCCGACCCGAGACCTTGGACCTGCCCGGGGTCGAGGTGCTGTCTCTCGACATCACCGATCCCGCATCCGTGAGGGCCGCCGCCGCGGCCGCCCCGGACGTCTCGCTCCTCATCAACAACGCGGGAATCAGTACGGGGACCGACCTGGTGACCGGTTCGCTGGACGCGGTGCGGCACGAGCTGGAGACCAACACGTTCGGCCACCTGGCAATGATCCGGGAGTTCACGCCGACGCTCGCCAGGAACGGCGGGGGCGCGATCGTCAACGTCCTCTCCGCCATGTCGTGGTTCGGAAGCAAGGGCGCCAATGCCTACCACCTGACCAAGGCCGCCGCCTGGGCCATGACCAACGGCGTCCGCCTGGAGCTCGCGGAGCAGGGCACGCTCGTCACAGCAGTACACCTCGGCCTGGCCGACACCGACATGACGGCGGGCTGGCCCGTGGACAAGATGGCTCCGTCGGACCTGGCCGACGCGGCGCTCGACGGTGTCGAGGCGGGCTCCGCCGAGGTCCTCGCCGACCAGTGGAGCCGGGACGTCAAATCCCGTCTGCCGCTGACGCCGGAAGAATTCAACGCCGCAATGGACCGCGCCCTGGCGGCGCTGATGGCTTCATAACGCTGTTGTCAGACCGTCGGAGTGCGACTTCATCGACCCAGGTGAGGGTGAGGGCACGTACTCACCTGGCGTCGTCGTCCTCGGTCATGTCGTACTCGTCGACGTCGAGCTCCGCACCAGTGGCACTGAGGAAGTCCAGGACCTGGCGGTCCAAGTGCCAACCGAAGAGGTTGGGGGCGTCAGCGGAGTCCGACTGGGCTTGGTCGGTGTCATTGAAGTAGCGCACGACGTGAAGCGCTGCTCCGCCGCCAGTGCCGACCAGATGCCTGGTGAGGTCGCAGATGAGGTCCGTGTGGGGGTGCAGCCTGTCGAGAACGCGGGCGATCTGGTGGTCAACGCGCAGGCCCGGATCTCGGCATTCGATCATCCAGGAGTGGTCGACCGGGACCACTGCCGGTTCGGTGAACCGGCTGCCGCGAACGGCTACCTTGTCGGGAGTGATCCCTAGCTGCGAGGTCATGTCGTCAGCCGAGATGCGCTGGCTGAACAGCGCGAAGTAGGCGTACTGGTGAAGTGGCACCCTCGTGGAGGCTAGCGGTGCGGGAGGCGGGCCGACCAGGAATATGAGTGCTTCGACAGTCTTTCCCTCGGCCCGCTTGCGGGCGTAGTACTTCCGCGAGTTCGGGTCGTAGCGGACGCTGACCTGCGCGGAGGTGTAGAGGCGCGGGTGCGACGCCCGCGAAGACCGCCAAGGCGTCCGGGGAGTCGAACCGTCGAGGCTGCCGCCGACGGCGGCGAGGAACTCGGCTCCGAACACGTCCACCAGTTGATCCCCAACACCACGACTCGGGACACGACCACGTCAACTGAGCTGGATTACATAGCGTCCAGGTTCGCTGTCAAAGGACACAGTGGGCACCCACGGAGTCAAGCTAGGCTCTCGCGACTCAGGCGGGGAGCCTCCAGCATCCGGGACGCCCCCCGCCACCGAAAGCGTGGCGCAGACGGTCGGCGGCTGGTCACACGAGGTGATCAGCCGCCGATGACGCCAGCAGTGTGATGTCGGGCCGGGGCCGCAACCGAAGCAGGTCTCGCGGTGCTCTGGACCAGTAGTCCGCACAACACCGCTGGGAGACAGAGTTGACCCCCTGGAACAACAACGAGAACCTCGGTTCCTGCGCCTACGCCGACCCCTACGCCGCTCCGGACACCCATGACAACATCTGGCCGGCTGGCGACCAGGCCTGTGACGATCTGGACTACTTCCTGCCGCCGCCCAACCCCGCCGAACGCCTCAGCGGGATCCTCGACCCGCGCGATGAGCGGCGTCTTGCCCTGAATGCGACGCTCACCGCCGCCGGTATCCCCCCGATGCCGGAAGACCGCGCGGTCATTGACCAGCTCAGTGCCCTGCCGGCAGACGTCAGCACCGTCCTCCAGCGCTGGCTGCACCACGCCCTGTGAACCCGGCGAGGTATCCGCGACCGTGCGCGACGCGCGGCATCGGGATGCGATCGGCCCGATTACCGTCCCGGCCCGGTCGGTCCAGCGGGAGCCAGGACGCCGCTATGGCTTGGATTGTCCCGCCCCCCAAGCGTGGGGCGGAGACAGCCATTTGACCCGGCGGGACCGGCCTTGGCCCGAGCCTGGCCTCGCTGCTGAGGGCCGCCTTGCATAACGCCTGTCTACCGGGACTGGTCGTTCACGTTGTCCTCGATCAGTTCCCGCGTGCGGCGCAGCAGCGCTTCGCGTACGTCGTCCGGTGACAGGACCCGCAGTGGTGTGGCCAGGCTGAGGAGGTACCTGGCGAGCCCGTCCGCGTCGGGGCCGCCGATGTCGACGATCGTGGCGTCGGGACCGTCCCGGCGATGGGTGCCTACCGTCTGTGGGATCAGCCGCAGCGCCTGGTCCATGGGCAGCGGGAGGCGGATCGTCACGTAGAGCGGGTAGGCCCCGGTCGCGATGGAGTGGGAAACAAGCACGGCCGGGTCGGGTTGGTCGATGAGCTCCACCCGGCGCCCGGTCGGCTGTATCTGACCAACCCTGTCGGCCCGGAAGGTACGCCACTCGTCCCGCGTCACGTCCCGGGCGACGAAGTACCAACGGCGTCCCGTGTGCACCAGGCGATACGGGTCGACATCCCGGACCGTGGCGTTCCCCTCCCGATCGCGGTACGACAGGCGACACCGCTCGCCCCGGCGACACGCGCCGGCCAATTCCAGCAGTACGCCGGGCGCGATCTGGGGCGCGTCGGGCCTCGTGGTGTGAACAAAGGTGGCGTCCATCTCGCCCAGCCGGTCCGCGATCCGGCGCGGCAGAACCTGACGCAGTTTCAGCAGTGCGGAAAGTGCGGCCTGGTTGCCGCCGAGAACGCCGCTGAGCGCGGCCTCGCGCAGCCCGACGGCCACGGCGAGCGCCTCCTCGTCATCGAGGATCAACGGCGGCACCCGGGCTCCGGCGCGGAGGCGGTACCCGCCCCATGGCCCGGGGTCGGACTCAACCCCGTAACCGAGTTCCCGGAGCCTGGCGACGTCCCGTCGCACCGTGCGTTCGGTGACTGCCATGTGGTCGGCCAGCTCGCCGCAGGTCCACGACGGTCGTGCGGACAGGAGCGAGACCAGTCGCAGAAGACGGGCGGATGTGCTGATCACACTGAAGTGTCCCGCATGACCAGGACCGAATCTGTCCTGGTCCCGTCATAGCGTCGTCCTCATGAGTACTGGAAACACGTCCGCACCCGCGATCCGCTACGCGGCTGTCACCTTCGACTGCCCGGATCCCGCCGAAATGGCCCGCTTCTACGGGGAGGCCCTCGGCCTGCCCGTCGTCTACTCCAGCGACGACTTCATCCTGCTCGGCCAGGAGGGCTCTGCCGGACTGGGGTTCAACCGGCTGACCGACTACAGGCGTCCCACCTGGCCGGACCCGTCCCAGGAGAAGCAGGCACACATCGAACTGGGCGTCGACGACCTGGAGTCCGCGCAGGCTCACCTGCTGGCCCTGGGCGCTGTCGAGCCCCCGACCCAGCCCCAACCCGACCGGTGGCGAGTTCTGCTGGACCCCGCCGGCCACCCGTTCTGCATCACCACCCTCGTCTGAACCTGCCTTCCTCCGCCTCGTGAACGAGGCGGATTCCTAGGTGGTGAAGTTGTGGATCACGTCCCGGACCCGGCCTGTGCTAGTGAGCGTGGTCGTGGCGATCTTCGCCACGGCCACGCCCTGCGCCGATAGCTCCACCATTGGGGCCCGTCGCCAGGTCACCACCGACCCCATGTCGCAGCGGATAGTTGGCAGCAACCACGGCCCTCACCGTCATCGATCTCGCGAACAGCACTGTGGCCCGGTGGCCTGGCATCGGCTTCATCCGGTGGGCTACGTTGTGCGCTATGACTACCGGGACGGCGTTGCGCCACACACGGATTGGCGACCCGGTGCTCCTCTGAGCGCCGTACGGGCCGGTGAGGGCCCGCTGTTGGATCGAGGACCTTGCGCTGTGGCGCGGGCCCCGCCTCCGTCGTGTTGATCACAGGCTCGATACATCAACCACGACAGGAGAGTTCATGACCATCAAGATGCTGCAGATTCCCACCGCGGACGGCCATGCCGACGCGTTCGCTGCCCTTCCCGACGGTGGCGGGAGGCACCCAGGGGTGCTGATGTACGCGGACGGCTTGGGGATTCGGCCCGTGCTGCGCGAGATGGCCCGGGAACTGGCCGGGCACGGGTACTACGTGCTCGTCCCCAACCTCTTTTACCGGCACGGCCCGGCGCCGGTGATCGAACTTCCGGAGCACATCGGAGAAGAGGTCCGGTCGGCGGTCTTCGCTCAGCTGATGCCGTTGATCGAGGCGCACACCACAGAACGTGTCCTGAGGGACGCTGACGCCTATCTCAAGTTTCTCACTGCTCAGCCCGAGGTCAGCGCCGGACCTTTTGCGGTGACCGGCTACTGCATCGGCGGCCTTGCGGCGACGCGTACCGCCGCGGCCCATCCCAGCCAAGTGGCCGCCCTCGCCGCGTTCCACGGCCCGGTAGGAGTCGACGGACCCGACAGCCTCTCCAAGATCACCGCCGAGGTCCACTTCGGCCACGCTGAGAGCGACTTGACGCCCGAGGCCCTCGGCGAGCTCAACAAGGCCTTGGACGCGGCGGGTGTGGGCTATACCTCCGAGATCTATCCCGGCACCGTCCACGGCTTCACCATGTCCGACACCGATGCCTTCAACCCTGCCGCACTGCAGCGTCATTGGGACAGCCTGTTGCCGCTTCTCGGGCGCACCCTGACCAGGAACTGAGCTTGATCCCTTAACCCCGTGCTGTCGTAACGAGGGCCGTGGACGCGGGTGTGCAGCAACTGGACGCCAGGCGCGATGTCTTCGCCTGGCGTCGCACTTCCGGGATGTCGTGTACGCATGCCTGACCGCGCAGGGCGATGCACTCTTCGAGCTGGTGGACGCGCCGTAGGTCGTGAGCTTGCTGCCGTCGCTTCGTGAAGCGGTTCGCGTCAAGGATCGTGTCGGCAGAGCGCGCCACGTGCCACGGTGCGCTCTGCCGGAGGGGCGGCTACTGCGCGGACGGCGGCTGCGTGAATCTCAGGATATTGCCGTACGGGTCGACGACCTGCAGTGTCGGCCCGCCGGGCGCGTCCGGATCGATTCCGGGACGTACCGGCGCGTTCGGTCGGGCGAGCAATTCCTCGTGCAGCGCGAACACGTCGCGCACCGGGATCCAGACGGCGCTGTTGGGGACGCCATCGCCGTGGTGTTCGGAGAGGTGCAGCACGGCTGCCGAGCGCGATACCTGCACATACAGCGGCAGCCCGGGCTCGAAGCGATGCTCCCAGTCCAGGGCGAAGCCCAGGTAGTCAAGGTAGAACGGCAGTGCCTGGGCGACGGACATGACGCGCAGGACCGGCACGCCCGGGCTGATGTCCGGCGTGGCAGTGCTCCCAACGCGGCTCGTCAGAGCAGCGAGCACGTTCCAGTCCTTGGTGCCGAGCTGATGGGCGATCAGCTCGAGTGCGAGGCTGTGCCGGATCTCGATACCCGCTTTGGCAAGGTCCTCGCGCAGGAGTTTGGCGAGCTGCTTGGCGCGGTCAGTGGTAAGGGACGTCATCGCGTCGGCTTTCCACGCGGCCCATGATGCCGATGCTCGCGTTGTCGGCCGGCGCCGCGTTCAGTGAGCCGAGGCGAGGAGACCCACGGTGCATTCACCCAACCTTGAAAGGCGCGAGCGGCCGGCTGCACCAGGCCGCTACCGATAGTACTGGTTGGCCTGAGGCGATGGGACGCGCGCAGGCGCGGGCCTGGTGAGGCCGTCGCCACCGCGACCAGCGGAGTCCGGTGCTCGAGATGGTGCACCGGGTTGATCAGTGCCGGGAGTGGAGGCCGATGTCCTGCCGGTCGTGCGGAGTTGGGCAACATGCGCAGCAAGGACGACCGCTGGTAGCCCGGCAACTACGAGACGAACCTCGCCGCCGTCCGCGGTGTCTGGAAGGGAACGTGGCCGCCGCCCAGGTCACGCTCACGTCCGAGGACCTCGCCCGCGTCCAGGAGATACAACATGCGTGGGTCAGGTGGGGAGTCCTGCGTCGCGGGCCACGAGGGCGGCTTGGACGCGGTTGGTGACCTCCAACGCGGTCAGGATGCGGCTTACGTGGGCCTTGACGGTGCTCTCGCGCATGGCGAGACGGGTGGCGATGTCGGCGTTGGTGTCGCCCTGGGCGAGCAGGGCGAGTACGTCGGCTTCGCGGGGGGTGAGGCGCTCCAGTCGGGCCTGGGCCGCGGTGACCTGGGGCTGGTGGGTGGCGTGGTAGCGGTCGATGAGGCGGCGGGCCGCGGTGGGGTGGAGCATGGCTGAGCCGGCGGCCACCAGGTGGACGGCGCGCAGTATTTCGGCGGGGTCGGTGTCCTTGAGCAGGAACCCGTCGGCTCCGGCGGCGAGGGCGTCGTAGACGTATTCGTCGAGGTCGAAGGTGGTGAGGGTGATGACCTTCGGGGGGTGGGGGAGGGCTCGCAGGCGGGCGGTGGCGGTGATGCCGTCCATGCGGGGCATGCGGACGTCGACGAGAGCGACGTCGATGCGGTGGGCGGTGGCCTGCTCGATGGCCTTCAGGCCGTCGGCGGCCTGGGCCACCACTTCGATGCCCTCATCGTCGTTGAGGAGGTCGGTGAGGCCGAGGCGGACCAGGGCGTCGTCGTCGACGATCATGGTGCGGATCATGTGGGGGTGCCGTTCTGTTCGATGCCGGCGGGGTGGGGGATGCGTGCGGCCAGCCGCCATGCGCCCGCGCCGGCCGGTCCGGCGTTCAGGTGCCCGCCGAGGGCGGTGACGCGTTCGCGCAGGCCGACGAGTCCGTAGCCGCTGCCGACGGTGTCCGTGCGGGAAGTGCCAGGGGGGTTGGTGACCTCGACGAGGGTGGTGGGCGGCCGGTAGTCGATGCGTACGGTCACCGGAGCGCCGTCGGCGTGCTTGCGGGCATTGGTCAGTGCTTCCTGGACGATGCGGTACACGGCCAGACGGTGGGTGGTGGGAGCCTGCTCGGGAAGGCCGTCGGTGGTCAGCTCGACGTGCTGGCCGGCGGCGCGGGCCTCGTCGGCCAGTTCTTTTACTTCCCTCATCACCGGCTTGAGGGTGGCGTCGGCCGGCGTGGCGTCAGGGTCGCGCAGTACCCCGAGGACGTCGCGCAGATCGGTGAGGGCCTCGACGGACGTCGTGCGCAGCAGTCCGAGGCGTTCGGCGAGGGGTGCGGGCAGTGTGTCGCTCTTGGTGGTCAGGACACCGGTGTGCAGGGCGATCAGGCTCAGGCGGTGGGCCAGGACGTCGTGCATCTCGGCGGCGATCCGGGACCGTTCCGCGATGCGGGCCGCCTCTTCGCGCAGCTGCGCCTCGATGCTCAGGTGTTCTACGTCGGCTGCCAGCGCCAGCAGCAGACGGCGTCGGCTGCCCTGCCACAGCCCGACGAGTACGGCCAGCACCGGCAGGAACACCGTGGACGCGTAGGACTGCGCCCTCCACAGGGAAGTGGCTTGGTAGCCGAGCAGGTTGGCGCCCCACGCGACGATGGCGCAGCCCACCGCCACCCGCGCCCGGCGGTCCACTGCCAGGTCGTACAGGACGACTGCCAGCATGGGCAGCAGCAACGATCCCCACCATGCCGTGGCCACGGTGAGCAGCACCGGCGCAGCGGGCCATCGCAGCCGGGGCACGAGCAGGGCCGCTGCGCACACCAGCGCTGTGGCCATGACGGGGGCCAGGTAGCGCCCCCGGGCTGCCATGTCGTTGAGCGTGGCGGCGGCGACACACAGGGCCACGAGAGTCCCGCGCCCGTAGGCCGCCCATCTGCGGCTTTCTCTGCTGCTCACCTGGCCCATGCTAGGCAGGCCGGCGCGCTGTTCCGTCGGACGATCGATGATGTCCACCCCCTACTTTCGTAGGGGGACGCTGTCGCAGAAGGGCTGATCCGATGCCCGGCGGGGCTTTCTAGCGTCAATTCCATGAACGACTGGACCACCTCCCACGACCGTGTCCTGGCGCAGCGCGACGCCGAAGGCTGGATGTTCCTGATCGAGGCAGCCCGTGATCTGCGTACCACGGGTGCGATAACTCCCAGCGGCAAGGCCCTGGCCCGCGCTCTGACCGATCCCGTACGGGCTCAGGCGTCCCACCCGCTGGCAGTCCTGGAAGCCGGCGCCGGCACCGGCTCGGTCACCCGGGCCCTGATACCGCAGCTGTCCCGGGGCAGCCGCCTGGACATCGTCGAGGCCAATCCGCGTTTCGCCGCGCGGCTGCGCCACCTCGTCACCACGCACCCGCGCCTGGCGGCGAGGCCCGCTCAGGTGAACGTGTATGAGACCTACGTCGAGCAGCTCGACACCGACCAGCGCTACGACGTCATCGTCTCGGGACTGCCGCTGACCAACTTCACGCCCGTACAGGTCGAGCGCATCATGGCCCGCTACCTGGAACTCCTCCACCCCGGCGGCACACTGACCTACTTCGCCTACCTCGGCACCCACAAGGCCCGCGCCCTGACGGCGTCGCGCGCGGAAGTCCGCCGCCACGCTGCCGTGGACGAGATCATGGCCACCTATCAGCGCGCCTTCGCCACGGGCCGCTGGACAGTGTGGGCCAACCTTCCCCCCGCCTACGTCTGGCATCTGCAACGACCTCTCGTCTCCGCGGACCGCCCCGAGCCGCAGTCCGTCGAGGCGCGGCGGTGAACGCGTTCTCCGACATGCTCGGCCACCTCTCGCCGGCCGCGGCGTACACGATGGTGGCCGCCGCGGTCCTGGCCGAGTCGGTCCTTCTCGTCGGTGCTTTCGTCCCGACACTGACCCTGCTCCTGACCGCCGGCGCGCTGGCCCGCACCGGCCAGGTCAACCTTCTTCTCGTCATCGCAGCCGCAGCCGGTGCCGTGGTGGCGGGTGACTTCCTCGCCCATCGCACCGGCAGACTCCTCGGCGATCAGCTGCGCGGAGGTCGCATAGGCCGTCGGATACCGGTCGCCGCCTGGCATCAGGCCGAGATGCTGATGACGCGCCACGGCGGCCGAGCGGTTTTCCTGGCCCGCTTCGTGCCGGTGGTACGCACCCTCGCCCCGCACTCCGCGGGCGCCACCCGCCTGCCCTACCGGCGCATCGCTCCCTACAGCGTCGTCGCCGCATGTGTGTGGGCCACAGCGGAAGCGGGTGTCGGATACGCCGCCGCGACGTCTGTGCAGCGCGTCCTCACTCTGGGCGGCCCTGCTCTCGCCCTGGTCGCTGTGATGGCGATCGGGGGCTGGCTGCTGTGGCGAAGAAGGCGACGATCCTCTACGGCGCCCCGGGAAGCGGCGTCCGAGCCCGCCACCACGTCCTCCGGCCATGGTCAGGCAGGCCTGACGAGGCCGGCGTCGTAGGCGAAGATCACGGCTTGGACCCGGTCCCGGACCCCGGTCTTGGTGAGGATGCTGCTCACGTGTGACTTGACGGTGGACTCGGCCAGGGAGAGGCGTTCGGCGATCTCGGTGTTGCTCCAGCCGCTTGCGATGGCGGTGAGAACTTCTCGTTCGCGGTTGGTGAGGCGGGCCAGCTGCCGTTGCTGTTCGGGCGTGTGGCCCGGCAGGCGGCTGCTGAAGGCGTCGATGAGCTTGCGGGTCAGACCGGGTGAGATGACGGCGTCTCCGGCGGCCACCGCGCGGATGCCGGCCACGAGTTCGTCCGGCATGGCGTCCTTCAGCAGGAACCCGGAGGCTCCGGCGCGCAGGGCGTCGTAGGCGTACTCGTCGAGGTCGAAGGTGGTCAGGACCAGGATGCGGGAGCGGCCACCGGACTCGATGATGCGTCTGGTGGCCTCGATGCCGTCCATGCCGGGCATGCGGACGTCCATGAGGACGACATCGGGCTTGAGTTCGGCGGCCTTGCGGACGGCTTCGGCGCCGTGGGTGGCTTCACCGATGAGGGTGAGGTCGGGGTGCTGTTCCAGGAGCATGCTGAAGCCGAGGCGTTGCAGGGCCTGGTCGTCGACGATGAGCACGGTGGTCATGTGCGGGGGGATCTCCGTTCTGGTGGTGGCTGGGGACCTCTGTGCTCATGGGGGGAGGCGAGAGCTAGAGGGAGGGCGGGGTGGTGAAGAGACGGACGTGGACGCTCCAGCCGTCTTCACGGTTGGGTCCGGCGGTGACCTGGCCCTGGTAAATGGCCGCGCGCTCGCGTATGCCGACCAGACCGCGGCCGCTTTCCGCGCTCCGCCTTCGGGAGCGGGCTGTGCGGAGGGGGCCGGTGTCCTCGACATCGATGTGGACTGTCTCGGAGTCGACGGCTACCCGGACGCTGATGCAGGTGTCGGCGGCGGCGTACTTGAGGGTGTTGGTGAGGGCTTCCTGGACGATGCGGTAGACGGCGAGCTGGACACCGGGGGCCAGCGCGGTGAGGTCGCCGTCTGTGCTGAGGGTGAGGCTCGGTCCGGCGGCGCGGACGCGTTCGATCAGCGGATCGAGGTCGGCCAGGCCGGGTTGCGGGGTGAGCGGGGCATCGTGTGGCCGGTCGTTGTCGTCGCCGATGACGGCGAGCAGGCGGCGCAGCTCCGCGAGGGCGCCACGGCCGCTGTCGGCGATGATCCGCAGGGTCTCGGCGCCGCGCTGGGGCTTGGTCTCGGTCAGGCCGGCGGCGCCGTCGGCGAGGCCGACCATCACGGCGAGGGTGTGGCCGAGGATGTCGTGCATCTCCCGGGAGACGCGGGCGCGTTCCTGGGCGACGGCGAGGCGGGCCTGCTGGTTCTTGTCCTTCTGAAGGGCCGCGATGACGACGTTCACCAGTCGGGAGGCGAGGCCGAGGCCGGCGATGGCCGTCACCGTCACTACGCCCAACAGCAGCAGCATCTCCGGCCGTCTGGCGTACTCCGGCTGACCGTCGCTCCACAACGTGGCGGCCCAGGCGACCAGCTGCATCAGGGAGATGGCCAGAGCGATCAGCAGCTGGCGGGGGGTGCCGAAACGGCCGACGTTGAACAGGGCCACGATGCGGGCGACATCGGCACTGGCGCTGGCGTCATGGAGGGACCCGGTGGAGGCCATCAGCACGGCGATGGCAGTGACGAGCGCGAAGACCAGCATGGGCCTGCGTTCCCGCCACAGCAGCGGAACGGCCACAGCGACGGAGAGGACCAGTTCTTCGGCGACCCTGGATTCACCGGCGGAGGCGAGTACGGACGGCAGCCCCAGAGCGATGCAGAACAGCGGCACGCCCCACCTTCGGACACGGGGGTGGGCCCGGTCCGCCCACCGCCAGGAAGACAGCCGAGCGATGATCGACACGATCACACGCTGCTCATCGTCGTTCGTCAGTGCCTCGGGCAGCTCGGGTCGGCTGGGGACGTGTCGACCGGGCGGGGAATCGTGTGGGGGCGTGGGGGTCAAGGTCTATGCCCTTCGCGGTGCAGGCGATCCGCTCGCCGGTCCCGGGGGAATGGACGGACGAACAACGACTCGAGAAGAACGCCGACCGGGGCCGACCGCTCTTCCGTGATCGTACGGCTGGCCACGGCTCTGGGGCGGCGTCGTCTTTGCCTGGTCAGCGCACGCGCCGCCGGAGCCGGGGAGGAGGGTGGCCACGGATTTGCTTCCCGCCAGAAGAAAGGTGTGTGCACGGACGGGCCTGATCAGGCCCGGTTTCACCGTAGAAGCGGTATCGACGGGCGCTACGGCACTGTGGGCGGGAAAACGACGACGGTGGCTAGTACCGGGGTACTAGGGACTGTCTTCAGTTGCGATCAATCGGCTTCAGGAGACTGCTGATCCAGATGGTCGCTGCGCGGAGATGCAGCCCGGCGAGGTAGCTCTCGGGCTTCTTGTCGTAGCGGGTCGCGATACCCCGCCAGTCCTTCATCTTGTTGATGGCCCGCTCGAAAGTGTTGCGGTCGCGGTACAGAACGGTGTCGTGGGTGACGGGCCTGCCGCCACGGCTGCCCTTCTTCCTTCGGTTGGCGGCTTGGTCCTTCTTCTCGGGAATGACCGCCTGGATGCGGCGTTTGCGCAGATGGGCGCGATTGGCGCGGGAGGAGTAGGCCTTATCGCCGGCTACGGCGGCCGGCCGGGTGCGGGGACGGCCGACGGGCAGGCGGACCCGCACCTTGTTCAGGACGGGGATGAACTGGGGGCTGTCGGCGGCCTGCCCGGCGGTCAGAAGGAGTGCCATCGGCCGGCAGTGTCGGTCGGCGGCCAGGTGGATCTTGCTGGTCAGCCCGCCGCGGGACCGCCCGAGCAGGGCGGCCTTCAGCCGGGCTCGCCGTCTGCGGCGGACGCGTCGGCGTTCGGCGCGACCCGGATCGCTTTCGCTGTCCTGTCCGCCTTGTTCCTCGGACGGTCCCCTTTTTGCGAGGCCGCCTCCTCCAGCGCTGCCAAGGTCTGTTCACTGACCCGCATGCCGGCCGCATCATGATGAGCCCGTGCGGTGGTGGAGTCCACGCTGACCAGCGACATGTCGATTTCGTCCCGGCGGGCGGCCTCGGCGATCGCCTCCTCCAGCAGGGCCCCAAAGACGCCCGCGTCGCGCCAACGCATGAAGCGGTTGTAGACGGTCTGCCAGGCGCCGAACCGCTCGGGCATCTCCCGCCACTGACTGCCGGTCCGGAACCGCCAGATCACCCCCTCGAACTGCTCGCGCAGCCGCTCGGGGTATGGGCCGAACCTGCCGACCGGCAGATGCGGCCCGATGAACTCCCATTCACTGTCAGTGAGTTGTGCACGCGTCACAACACAGTCCTACCGGACCGACACCCGATCTCGGGCTTGATCACAACTAAAGACAATCCCTAGGGCGCCGCTGCGCGCGGCTGCGACGAGCGGTCCACGGCCGGCGTGGGACTTGACGGAGCACGCCGAGCCGTTCCGTCGGGAGAGTCGCGGAGGCGGGCGGCCGGCGTCGAACGGTGCCGATGAGGCGGCGGCTGGCGGTGACGGCGCCTCCGTCCGCCACTGCGCGGATGGTCGTGGTCAGCTCGTGCGGTTCGGTGTTTCCGGGAGCAGTGCGCCGGCGTCGGCCGCCAGCGCGGCTCAGGCGTACCCGTCGAGCCTGACGCAGGCAAGCACCGGTACGCGTGAGAACGGTGGGCATGCTGCCGGGGTTCTTCCTATGGGGGAGACCATGCTGGCGACCGCGCCGGGGTGGACCGGCGGGTCGGTCGCCGGTGGCCGGTAGTCCTCTGTCTCCTGTGGGCGTTCAGTCGCCGATGGCGCGGAGCACGGCGTCTGCCATGCCTTGCTCGCCCTGCGCGTTCGGGTGGACGGCGGCGGCCGGGCGGCTGGGGCGCAGAGGCTCGATCCAGCGGGTCTTCTCCGCGGAGCAGGCATCGTGGCCGACGGAGGGGGAGTAGGTGTCGACGTACGTTGCTCCGGCGGCCTCGGCCTGCCTGCTCAGCATGGTGTTGAGCTGTTGCCCCTTGTCGTGAAGATAGGTCGCGTCACCGGGCGCGAGGGGCAGTTCCCTCCCGCAGCCTTTGCCGTCGGCGGGCAGGATCGCGGGATAGCCGACGACGTAGACCCGGGCCTTGGGCGCACGCCGTTCGATCTCGGCCAGTGTCGCGGACAGCTGTCGGCCACTGGCCTGGATCTTCTGTGCCACTTCGTCGGCGCCGCCGTCGACGTACTGCTTCTTGCAGGGCGCATCGTCGGAGAAGACTCTGTCGCTGCCGATCGCACCGTACATCGCGCCCATCGTGACGCATTTCGTGACCGTCGAGCCGAAGCCGATGTCGTTGCCGCCGATGCCGAGAGTGACCAGCCGCGTCCTCGTCGAGAGGGCCGAAAGCTGGGCGGGATTGGTGCCGTTGGACGTCTTCTGCGGAGCGGTGAGGTCGGTGATGGTGGCGCCACTGCAGCTGACATCACGGAAGTCGGTAGCTGTGACGCCGAGTTGGTGTGCCACCACCGCGGGATAGTTGTGGTCGGAACGTTCGCAGCCGGCCGGTGTCCCGGACTGCCGGGGGATCTTCGGGCCGGAGGTGTAGGAGTCGCCGAGAGCGACGTAGGGCCCGGCATGCGGTCGTTTCTCGTTGGCGTTGGCGTGGGTGCTGTCCGGGCGGCCGATGAGGACGGCGGTGACCAGAACGCCGCAGCTCATGATCCCGGCCAGACCTGCGCGTGCATACGGTCCCATGGGGTTTCTCCTGTCGTCGTCACGGGTGATCAGAACTGCTGGGCGGGCACGGCAGCACAGGCGGCTGTGCGCGACGGGTGGCGGTGTCCGGAGCGGGACCGGCAGGGCTGGCTGGGGGAGGGGAGGGCCTGCTGGGATCACGTCGGGGACGTGGTGTGTGTGGCCCTGCCGTCAAACTAGGCGGGGAAATGCGCATGTCCTCGGCACTGCGGGACCGAATGCGGCAGGGCCGCGTAGTACCGCGGTAGGAAGGCGCGTCGACGCTGGGCCCAGACGCGGTCGGGTCGGCCGGGCGATCCGCGCGGCGCCGGTTTTCGGCAGGCGGAGCGGGATGCTGGGCACGTCCACGGTGTCGCCGCACGCGACCGTCCTGATCCCCAACAGGAGTTCGTCCGGGCGAGGGGCACACGAACCGGAACCCGTCGGCGCCGGTGCGGAGCGCGCCGTGGGCGTATTCATGAGGTTCGAGGCTGCCTCAGCAGAGGCCCCAGGAGGTGAGGTCAGGTGGAGTCCGGCGGCGATACGGACTGCTGTACTGGTCCGCGGCCTCGCCGACGGTGGTGAGGGCAGGGCTGCACCCTCAGCAGCAAGCCGAAGCCCAATCCGCGGCAGCGCCTTGCCGACGAGGGTGAGGACGATGGTCAAGCGTGGTCCTTCTCGGGGGAGTTGACCGGCGGGTTGGGGATGAGGGTGGCGTGGACGGTCCAACCGCCGTGGGGGTTGGGGCCGGTGGTGACCTCGCCCCGGTAGAGGGCGGCGCGCTCACGCATGCCGACCAGCCCGCGGCCGCTGCCCGTCCGGACACGGCGTGCACGCGGGGTACGGGGCGGACCGGTGTCCTCGACCGTGAGGCGGACGGTGTCGGGGTCGGCGGCGATGGAGACGTGGACCGAGGTACCGGAGGCGGCGTACTTGACGGTGTTGGTCAGGGCCTCCTGGATGATGCGGTAGGCGGACAGCTGGAGCCCAGGGGGCAGGCCGGTGAGGTCGCCGTGTGCGTGCAGGGCGATGGTGGGGCCGGTGGCGCGGACCCGGTCGAGCAGTGTGTCCAGGTCGGAGAGTCCGGGCTGCGGGGCGAGCGGGACGTCGTGCAACTGGCCTGGGCGTTCGCCGTCGTCGCCGTCGTCGCCGATGACGGCGAGCAGGCGGCGCAGTTCGGCCAGGGCGTCGCGGCCGCTGGCGCTGATGATGCGGAGTGTCTGGGCGCCGCGTTCGGGCTTGGTCTCGGTGAGGGCGGCGGCGCCGTCGGCGAGGCCGACGATGACGGCGAGGGTGTGGCCGAGGATGTCGTGCATCTCGCGGGAGACGCGGGCGCGTTCCTGCGCGGTGGCCAGACGGGTCTGTTGGTCGCGTTGCTTCTTCAGGGCGTCGATGTAGGCGTAGGCCAGCCGCAGGAGCAGGCCCAATGCGGCGAACGCCATTACGGCGACCATCACCATCAGTGTCACGGGCTCCGGACGGGTGACGTAGTCCAGCTGCCGGCCGCGCCAGAAGAAGTAGGCCCATGCGGCGAGTTGTACGAGGGTGACGCCGGTGGCGAGGGCCAGCTGACGCGGGGTGCAGTGACGGCCGACATTGAAGAGGGCGACCACCCGGGCGAACTCGGCGCCGGTCAGCACCCCCAGAGGAAGGGACACGACGGAAACGGCCGTGGTGAGGGCGAAGACCAGCATGGGGCGGCGTTCCCGCCACAGCAGCGGGACGCAGAAGGCGAGGACGAGGGGCAGTTGGGGATTGCCGACGTTGTGGGGATTGAGGTACGCGTCGCTGCCGCCCACGAAGCAGAAGACCGGGACCCCCCACCGCCGGAACCGGGGATGGGCCCGGTCTGCCCGCCGCCACGACGCGAGCCGGGAGACGACCGAGACGATCACCCGCTGTTCGGGATCGCTCGTCAGGGTCTGCAGGAACTGGCGCTCGTCCGGGCGTGGGGCGGGAGTGGGGGCACTCGGTGCGTTCACGGGACAGGCCCTTCGCGATGTCAGGCCGCCCGTCGGCCCGGGGGGATCGGGCCGACGGGCGGGGCACGGGGGACGGCCGGTGAGAGTCGGCCGCCCTGTCAGCAGCCGGTGCGCAAGCCGGTGTTGCGGCTTGCTCTCGTCACCTCCTGCGCAGCGGGTTCTTCAGCAGCTTCCTGCGGACCGGTGCCTCCGACTCCGTCGCGCCGGCGGGGACGGTGGCGTCACCGCCCCGTGCCGCGTGCTGCCTGAGCCTGGCCAGTCCGCGTGCCTTCCCTGGGGCCTGCGGGGCAGGTGCCGGCACGTCCGGGACATCGGGAGCGTGGTCGCCGGTGACGGCGTGGGGGGCGCTGTGGCCGTTCGAGCCCGCGGGGACCCTGGCGGCGACACCGGCGAGTTCCGGCTCGGGCAGGGAGACCGCCTGCTCGATTTCGAGCGCGTGGCGCAGTTTCTCGCCCTCGACATCCACGTTCGGCAGGATGCGGTCCAGCCACTTCGGCAGGGTCCAGGAGCGGTGGCCAAGCAGGGCCATCACCGCCGGGACGATGGTCATCCGGACGACGAAGGCGTCGATGAACACGGCAGCGGCGAGCCCCAGGCCGATGGACTTGATCAGCGCCTCGGAGTCGAGGAGGAATCCGGAGAAGACGGAGACCATGATGACCGCGGCGGCGGTGACCACCCGGCCGCTGTGCCGGAATCCCTCCACGATGGCCTGCGTGGGTTCGGCGCCGTGGACGTACTCCTCCCGCATCCGGGAGACGAGGAAGACCTCGTAGTCCATGGCGAGACCGAACACCACGCCGATCAGCACGATGGGCAGCAGGCTGACGATGGGTCCGGTCTGGTCGACGCCGAAGAGGTCCTTGAGCCAGCCCCACTGGAAGACCGCCACCAGGACACCGAGGGTCGAGACCACACTGAGCAAGAAGCCCAGGGCGGCCTTGAGCGGGATCACGATCGACCGGAAGACCAGCAGGAGCAGCACCAGGGCCAGGCCGACGACGATGGCCAGGTAGGGGATGAGGGCGTCGGAGAGCTTGGTGCTGACGTCGATGTTGACGGCGGTCAGGCCGGTGACCATCAGGTCGGCGCCGGACTCCTGGTGCAGGGCGGCGCCGTGGTCGCGGATCTCGCCCACGAGGTCCTTGGTGGCTGCACTGGTCGGGGCGCTCTTGGGGACGGCGCCGATCAGGGCCACGTCGCCCGCCTCGTTGAAGGAGGGAGGACGAACAGCAGCGACATCGTCCAGCTTGCCCAGCATGGTGTACGCGTCCTGGGCGGCCGCCTTGGGATTGCCGCTGTCCCGGGCGTCGACGACCACGGTGAGCGGGCCGTTGAAGCCGGGCCCGAAGCCCTTGCTGAGGGTGTCGTAGGCGACGCGCTGGGTGCTGCCGGGAGGCTTCCCCGAGTCGTCGTTCAGGGCCATCTCGAGGGACATGGTGGGGATGGCCAGCAGGGCCAGGCCGGCCACCGAGACGGCGAGCACCTTGACCGGGTTGCGGGTGACGAACCTCGCCCAGCGCACGCCCATCGGCTCGCCCTCGCCGCGCTCCAGTGCCTTCATACGGCGGGTGAGCAGCCTGCCCTTCATGATCCGCATACCGGCGAAGCCGAGCATGGCGGGCACCAGGGTCAGCGCGATGATCACGGCGACGGCGACCGCGAAGGCGGAGGCCAGGCCCATGGAGGTGAGCATGGCGATGCCGATGACGCTCAGGCCGCTCAGTGCGACGATCACGGTCAGGCCGGCGAAGACAACCGCGGACCCGGCGGTGCCCAGGGCGCGTCCGCACGCTTCCTCGGGTTCGTGGCCGTCGCGGATCTCGTTGCGGTAGCGGGAGACGATGAACAGGGCGTAGTCGATGGCGACGGCCAGGCCGAGCATCAGGGCCAGGGTCGTGGCGGACGAGGCCAGGTCGAAGAAGTGCGTGGCGAGCGTGATGGACAGGATGGCCGCGGCCACCCCGAGGATCGCGGTGAGCAGGGGCAGTCCTGCTGCGATCAGCGAGCCGAAGGTGATCATCAGGACGATGGCGGCGACCCCGACACCGATCAGCTCGGCCGCCTTGCTCGTGGCCTCGTTCTTGACGGCGTTGCCGCCCAGGCTCACCTTCAGGCCGGCCTTCTCGCCCTGGGCCACGACCTCGGTCTGGACGGTGTGGGCCGCGCCGCTGACGTCGGTCTGAGTGACCTTGTAGGACACCTGGGCGTAGGCGATGGTGCCGGACTTGCTGACCAGGCCGCTGGTGAAGGGATCGGAGGCGCCCGACACCTGCGGCGACTTCTCCAGCTTCGCGACCAAGGACACGACCTCGGCCTTGTTGGCGGCGGAGGTGAGTTTCTGCCCGCTGGGCGCCTCGAACACCACCCGCGCGGTGGCGCCGTCGGCGGATGCCTGCGGGAACTCCTTGTGCAGCAGGTCGATCGCCTTCTGCGATTGCGTGCCTGGAACGCTCAGGGCCCCCGAGGAGGTGCCGGGCGCGGTCATGGCGCCGATGCCGATGGCGGCCAGGACGGCGACCCAGAGCATCACGACGATGCGTCGTCGCCGGAACGACAGTCGGCCGAGCCGATAGAGGAAGGTGGCCACGGAGTACTCCCACCAGAGAAGAGATCATGGGTGAGCTGGGCCTGACTGACCCGCGATCTCAACCTAGGAGCGGTCCCGGGCGACCATCCCGTACCGCGGAACCGAATCCGGTGCGGCACGTTAGTACCGGAGTACTACGCGCTGTGCCCCTGGCTATGAGGTTTTCGGCCCAGCTACTTGCCTCTGGAAAATGGTTCAGCCTCGTGGCGGGGCTGATGCGGGCTTCGACACCGACTCTCCAGTTACGCATCCGCCGGAACGGGCGGGCGATAGGCGCCAATACCTCAACCTTGAGGTAGACGCAACCTCTGGCGGTGGCCTGCCGGGCCGAACGGCTCTACCGTGATGAGAGGAAGCAGATCCCAGGAGCACATCATGATCATCCTTGGACTCGTCATTCTCGTCGCCGCGGTGGTCATCGGCGTTGCCGGCGTTCTGTCCAACAGTGGCAACGCCCACGAGTTCACCGGCGGATTCTCCGTCTTCGGAGCCGACGTCACCGGCTCCACCGGCACCCTTTTCCTCTACGGCATCGTCGTCGGGGCAGCGGCTCTGTTCGGGCTGAGCCTGCTCCTGACCGGTACCCGTCGCACGGCTCGCCGCGGCCGCAGGGCACGGCGTGAGCTCAAACAGCATCGGCGCGAGACAGCCGCAGCCGAACAGGAACGGGACGTTCTGATCAATGAACGCGACCCCGCCCGCGCTCAGCCGGCGCAATCGGAGAGGGCCGACGAAGCCCCTGCCGAACCGGCCGAACACCCCCGCCACAAGCACCACTGGTTCCGCCACCGGGCCGCCCACTGACGATCCGAGCTGGCCGCCTGGCGAGCTGCCGCGCCCCACAGAAGCACTTGTCGCACCGGCCCAACTGGGATGGCGGTGCGGCCCGCCGAGACAGGCGAGGGTGAGGGCCCGGAGTCGGCTGGGATCCGTCCGGCAGTCGGCGGAGCACCGCAGCGGGCGTCAGCCGGCGGCGGTACGCGGGCAGCACCGCGCCTTCTTCGCTCTTGGGCAGCCGGGTGCGGTAGCTACCTCGGTGGCAGTGTCAGGATCCCAGGCCGGGGAAGGGTTCGGAGTCGTCGATGAACGCGCGGGCCAGGTCGGACAGGCGGCGGTTGTGGGCGCGGGCATAACCACGCAGCGCGGTGAACGCCCGTTCCATGTCGATGCCCTGACGTTCGGCGAGTTTGCCCTTGGCCTGTTCGATCAGTACGCGGCTGTTGAGTGCGGTCTGCAGCTGTTGGTTGAGGACGTTGCTGCGCTGGGTGGTGCGTTGTTGCAGGAGACTGATGGTGGCGACATCGGCCAGGGCCTGGGCGACGAGTGTGCCTGCCGGGTCGAAGGGCCCGGGGGCGGCGCGGAAGAGGTTCAGGGCGCCGACGACCTCGTCCCGCAGGCGCATGGGCAGCGCCTGGACCGCCCCGAAGCCGCCGCGGTGGGCCGCTGTGACGAAGCGTGGCCAGCGGTCGAGCTCCCGGGTCAGGTCGGGGACGATCACGGGTATGCCGGTGCGGAAGCACTCCAGGCAGGGGCCTTCGTCGTTCTGGAGCTGGAAGAGTTCCAGCAGGCGTACCTGTTCGTCGGAGGCGGCCATCACGCGCAGTTCGCCGTCGCGGTCCGCGAGCAGCACCCCGGCCGCACTCGCGCCGAGGAGCCCTACGCAGCGGTCGGTGAGCAGGCGCAGGAAGTCGATCAGATCGAAGTCGGCGACCAGGTTGTCCGCCAGCTCGACGAAGGTCTTGGCCAGGAGCTGCTGATTCATCGATTCACCCTCGATGGAGACTAGGCCCGCCGGGGAGGGGCGGGAAGTACGGCGCGTTCGTCGGACGGCACCCATGCATCAGGGCTCCTCGTCGACCGGTCCGGGCTCCGTGTCCGGGGAGAAGCGGAGCCGGTGGGCCACGACGTCGGCTGCCACGTCGGCGAGTCGGCGTCCCTGCATGAAGGCGTGGGCGCGCAGTCGGACGAAGGCCTCGTCGAGGCCGACGCCGAGCTGGACGGTGAGGATGCCGGTCGCCTGGTCGATCTCCGCCCGGTACGCGCCCAGGTCCTCGAACTCGCGATCTGCCGGTGCCCCGCCAGTCGGCGCGCCCGTCTCCTCGATCCGCGCGTCGAGCAGCAGCAGCGTTGCGAGATCGGCGAAGGCGAGTGCGTCGGCCAGTTCCTCGGCGTCCAGCACGGTCGGCACGTCGGCGTACAGATCCAGGACTCCAGGGCGGATCGCCCCCATCTGCAGGGGGAGCGCGAAGACGGCGCGCGCCCCGGCCTCCAGGGCCGCATCCGCGAACACAGTCCAGCGGTCCTGCAGCGCACCGGTCAGCAGATCGGGCGTCAGGACGACCGAGCCGTGGGTGAAGGCGTCCACGCAGGGCCCCTCGCCCAGCGTGAGCTGCAGCTCCTCCAGTTGTTCGCTGATGTCGTCGGTGCTGCACAGCGGATGACTCGCCGTGGTCCGGGACATCGCCGACAGTCCGGCCCCGCCGACCGGGAGCGCGGCGACGGCCGCGGTGCACACGTCCACCACGCCGACCCGGCCACCGCGTCGCACCGCCTGCGTGGCGACCAGTGCCTGAATCCGCGCCGAGCGGTTGTCGGACCTCATCCGGGCCACCGCGTCCAGGCACCGTGCGCGAGCCCTGCCGGCCGCGCCGCGGTTCGCTCCCCGACCGGAAGGACCAGCGCCCGGAGCAGTGTGGCGCTGACCGGCCTCCAGATCTCTCCCACGTCCAGCCATCCCCAGGAACAGAGCGCGGCGAGGGCCGGGTGATCGAACCGGTTCACCAGGGTGGCGCCGAGCGCCGCATGCTGGTCGCTCAGCAGCCGCTCCTGCAACCGGCGGGCCACGTGCTTGTCCCTCGGGTGCGGGCGGATCAGGATGTCGGTGATCGCGAAGACTCCGTGCGACGCGGTGAGTCGAACGATGTCCCGCGGCAGCGCCCCGTCGAACCCGGGCCGCCAGAAGCCGTCACTGCGCACCGGGAATCCGAACGCGCATCCCACCAGACCGTCCGTCTCCGCGATCATCATGGTGAACCCCGGCCGCCGGATCTCGGCGGTGAGACGGTTCAGGAAGTCCTGGCGGCCAGGAGGGCGATACGCCGCACGTGGAGACGTCTGGCGGGAGTCCACGTACAAATCGGCGAGCTCCCCGCTCACAGCCTGCGCCCGCCAGCGGTTCACCCGACGCAGCAGGACCGCGTCCATGGTGGCCGACTCGCTGCCACGGGGCTCTCGTTGCCGCCCCCGCCCCGATCGGGCCGTCACCGGGCATCACCCGAGAGGACGGAGGCCAGGGGAACGGGCCGGTACAGCGGGGCTTGGGCGGTCGTGACCGGGACATCCCCGAGACGAGGTGCCAGATTCCCGAGCCGCGGGCTGAGGAGCAGGAACCCGCAGCCGGTGAGGTCGAGTATCCGGCCCAGTATCGGTGGCGGGTGGTGCAGTCGCAGGGTTCCGCCCGCCTCGGCGGTCTTCTGCGCGGCGTCCAGGAAGACGTTGAGGCCACTGCAGTCGCAGAAGGTGACGGGTGTGAGGTCGACATCGACGGTGCGGATGCCGTCCTGCAGGCACCGCGCCAGTGAAGTGCGCACCAGCGGGGCTGATTCCCGGTCGATCTCACCGGCCAGGGTGATCAGCGCCCGGTTTCGTCGATCACGGCGGTGGACGGTGAGCTGTGGGAAGGGCATGACGCCTCGGTTCACATGGCCATTGGGCAGCGCACGCGGTGAGGCCGGGGTTCCCGGCCTTCCTGGCGCGCTCCTGGCAGCGGCGTACGTTCGACGGAGGCGAAGCATCGGCCGACCCTGCAGCCTGTGCGAACAGGACCGCGGACCTACCCAGTTCCCTCCAGGGATGCGCCGGGTGACGGACAAAAAGATCCGCTCCCCACAGCCATCGGTATCGAGCAATGACAAGCCGCCGGGGTCTGGGACGTCCGTACAGCAGCATAGTCCCCAACCCCATGCCACAGACGGCCCGAAGCCGCCTGTGCCCAGGATGCGGGCGGCGCCAAAGGTCCTGCGGAAGCCCGATCCCGGTGAGCCGAGCATTGCCGTGGGCACGATGCTCCGGGCCGCGCGCCCCGGGCCTCAGGAACCGCCCGGGACCCGGGCCGGACGACCATCGCGGACGGGGTCGTGGAAAAGGCCACGGGGACCGCCGCACGGGAGGTCCCCGGTATCCACGCGCTGGGCGGCGGGTTCAACGCGCACTATGGGCACGGTGCGCGACCGGGTCCCGGGCGGGCAGGCTAGCGCAGGGCGCGGTGTCAAGGCCGAGGTCGGTGAGAAGCAGACCGAGATCGGCCTCCAAGTCGTCGTCAAAACCGCCCGGCCGGCCCGGGCACGGCCCCAACTACGCGTTCCTGGTGCGTAGTCGGGGACCTCCGTCGCATCGGGCAGTCTTGGTCAGCGGCGCGCCAGTTGTCGTTCGCCGGCCGCACCGGGCTCGTACGGCAGTCCGTAGTGCTTGAAGATTGCTTCCTCCTGCTCGGCGGGCAGGACATCGTCGGTGCCGATCGAAGGGGCCTGCTTGACCAGCTTCCTGTCATAGCCGACTTTGAGATAGTCCGGCCCGGCGGTCGCGTCATCGAGAGGGACGAAGATCAGCCGCCGCCGGCTCGGCAGTCCGGTTCGTACCGTGGCCATGGCCGGCTCGTCGGTGGTGGTGTCCACATAGACGGCCTCCAGGACACCGATCTTGTGCGACTCGGTGTCGACGACGTCGCGATTGCGCCATTCCCGGACGTCGGCTGCGTGAATCATGGCCTCTTCCTCCTGGACGGCCCGGTCGACGGCCGTGAGTCGCACCCTTGGGTATCCGTGTTGAAGCGCCGCACCGTACGACGCATCGCCCTCTGCATGTGCTCCGGGAGAGGCTTGCCCTCCCAGGCGGCGATCAGTGCCGCGGCCACCTCCGGGAGGCGGGTGTCGCATTGCCGGGAGACATCCACCAGTAGTTTCCTGGCCGCCCCGCGGTGGCAGGGTGTCAGGATCATCACCATGCCGCGGGCCTGGTCGATGACCGCGCGGCTGGCCAGCGCCCGCCGCAGCTGATCGTTCTCGGCGCGCAGTGCGACGACATCCTGCCCTGCGGGGGCGTTGCCCCATGTGGCCTTGGCCCGTAGGTCCCACCGCTCCTGTTGGATCACGGTCGTGCGTTGCATGACATGCACCTCTTGGCGATTGGGACGTGTCCGGCTGGCGTGAGTCGTCCCGGAAGCCGTGGCTGACGGTCCATTTCCAGGGTCACTCGTGGTGTTCGTGGTCCCGGCGATCTTCACGCCGCCGACGCGCGCGGTTGTGGCGGCTGTAGCGCCGGTCCCAGCGTTCCCTGCGATCACGGTAGTCCCGGTAGTCCCGGTAGTCCCCGAGGTCGGCACCGCCGTCATGGGTCCGTCCGCCGCCGCGATCGCGGGCGTGGCGGGTGGCGCCGTAGACCAGCACGGCCCCGGCCACCCACCAGATGGGATTGAGGAAGCCGAGGCCGAACAGGACCGCGATGACGATGAGCAGCAGGAGGAACACAGGGGCCTTCCCGGGAGCGCAACACAGCTTCGATACCGGGGACTGGGGCCTCACCCCGCAGCGTAGTCCTGCCCAAAGGTTACGGATACGGTGCGACGTCAGCGCGTTCGGCCTGGCACGGACGCCCGCTTGACACCTGTCGAGCGACCTGGCCACGAACGGAAAGCTGAGCCGCCGCTGGGGGAGACGCCGCTGGGCGCATCAGGTCCGACGCGAAGCCGTCGCCATGGCACCGGTGGCGAGGCCTTCAGCGCATCGGGCGGCCGTGCGGCTCTCCCCGCGCTCACCGGTTCCCGTCGCTTTCCGGCGGCAGGCTGTGGGTGCGGACCACGTCGGCGTACCACCGCGCGCTGGACTTGGGGATGCGCTTGCCGGTCGGGTAGTCGACGTAGACGGCACCGAAGCGCTTGCTGTAGCCGTAACCCCACTCGAAGTTGTCCAGCAGAGACCACAGGAAGTAGCCCCGGACGTCGACGCCGGCCACGAGCGCCCGGTGCACGGCTGACAGGTGGCCGTGGAGGTAGGCGATGCGCTCGGGGTCGGCCACCTCGCCTTCCGGGTTCACGTAGTCGTCGAACGCGGCCCCGTTCTCGGTGATCACCAGAGGCATCGCGGGGAAGTCCGCCTTGAGACGCGTCAACAGGTCGTACAGACCACTGGGGTCGACCGCCCATCCCATCGCGGTGGTGTTGCCCGGCGGCCGGTGGAAGGCGACGTTGTCGGCGCCCGGCCAGGGGCTGTGCTCGCTCGCGCCGTGGCCGTCGGAACCATGGCTGGCCTCGCCCCGGGCGGCGGACACGAGTGTGGGTGTGTAGTAGTTGACGCCCAGGAAGTCCAGCGGCTGGTGGATGGCGGCGGTGTCGCCGTCCCGTAGGAAGGACCAGTCGGTCAGATGCGCCGTGTCCCGGAGGAGGTCCTGGGGGTATTGGCCTTCCAGCAGCGGGCCGGTGAAGACACGGTTGGCCAGTGCATCGATCCGCCGGGCCGCGTCGAGGTCCTCGGCTGCCTCGGTCAGGGAGCGGACGTGATGGATATTGAGCGTGATGGACGCCTGTGCGCGGGCGGGCAGTTCGGCGCGCAGAGCCTGTACGGCCTTGCCGTGGGCGAGGTTGAGATGGTGCGCCGCGCGCAGGGCCGCGACCGGGTCGGTGCGCCCGGGCGCATGGACACCTGAGCCGTATCCGAGGAAGGCGCTGCACCAGGGCTCGTTGAGGGTGATCCAGGTCTTCACCCGGTCTCCCAGCGCATGTGCCGCCAGGGTCGCGTAGTCGGCGAACCGGTCGGCGGTGGCGCGCTCCGGCCAGCCGCCGGCGTCCTCCAACTCCTGCGGCAGGTCCCAGTGGTACAGCGTGACGACCGGTTCGATGCCCTTTTCCAGCAGTGCGTCGGTCAGGGCGCGATAGAAGTCGAGCCCCTTCTCGACGGCCGGACCGCGGCCGGTCGGCTGCACGCGCGGCCACGACAGGGAGAACCGGTAGGCGCTCACTCCGAGGTCGGCCATGATCTCGACGTCCTCGCGCCAGCGGTGGTAGTGGTCGGTGGCGACGTCACCGGTGTCACCGTTGCGCACCCTGCCGGGCGTGTGCGAGTAGGTGTCCCAGATCGAAGGAGTGCGTCCGTCCGCGGAGGCGGCGCCCTCGATCTGGTACGCGGCGGTCGCAGTGCCCCAGGTGAATCCCTGCGGAAAGGTGCGGACGGCGATGTTCTCCGGGGCGGGCGCGACGCGTCGGGTTGCGGTGCTCACGTGGGTCCTTCCAGGTGACGTGCGGGGAGGGGGAGGCGAAGCGGGGTGGGGGCGTCGAGGGACCGCGGCAGCGGGGGTCGGCACGGCATTCACCCCTTGACCGCCCCCTGCATGATTCCGCCGACGATCTGACGGCCGAAGACGACGAACAGGGCGAGCAGAGGCAGCGTGCCGAGCAGCGCGCCCGCCATGATCAGCGACTGGTCGCGCACGTATCCGGCGCTGAGCTGGGTGAGGGCGACGGGCACCGTCGGATTGGTCATGTCGAGCACGATGAAGGGCCAGAAGAAGTCGTTCCAGGCGTGCACGAACGTGATCATGAACAGCACGGCCATGGGAGGCCGGGCGATCGGCAGCACGATGCTCCAGAAGATGCGCAGGGAGTGCGCACCGTCCACCCGTCCGGCCTCGACGAGTTCGTCGGGCAGGGCTTCGGACAGGTACTGCCGCATGAAGAACACGCCGACGGCGCTGACGAGGGTGGGGAAGATGACTGCGGGCAGCTTCTGGCCCCAGCCCAGTTCCGTCATCATCATGAACAGCGGTACGACGCCCAGTTGCGGCGGCACCATCATCGTGCCGATCACGAGCATCAGCAGGATGTTGCGGCCCTTGAAGCGGAGTTTGGCGAACGCGAAGCCGGCGAGGGTGGCGAACAGGACCGTGGACAGGGCGATCACGCCGGCCACGATCAGGCTGTTGAGCATGGCCTTGCCCAGCGCGGCGTCCTGCCAGGCCTTGCCGAGGTTCTCCAGCAGGTGGGGTCCGGGCAGGAACGGCGGAGGCGTCTGGGTGACGCGTGTGTTGTCGGTCGAGGCCGCCACCATCGTCCAGTAGAGCGGGAACAGGGAGAACAGCGCCGCGATTCCCAGCAGGATGTAGGCGACGGGACCCGCGTGGTGCTGTCGTCCGGCGCCCGGGTGCCGGAACAACCGGCGGCGCCGTCCGCCGGACGAGGTGTCCTTCCGGGCCTTCTTCGCGAGCCCGGGGCGCGGGTCCGTCGTCTGGACCGGGATGCTGTCTGTGGTCATGGAAACCTCCCGGTCAGGCCTTGCGCGCCAGGACGCGCTTGACGATTCGTTGGACGACGAACATGACAATGAGCAGCAGGAACATCGCCCAGGCGACCGTGGCGGCCCGGCCCATCTGGTAGTTCTTCCAGCCCTCCTCGTACAGCAGCAGACCCAGCGTCTGGTACTGGTTGTCGGCGCCCCCCGTGATGCCGTTCGGGCCCTGGCCGAAGATCAAGGGCTCACCGAAGAGCTGCGTGGCGCCGATCGTGGACAGGACGATGGTGAACACGATGGTGGAACGGATGCCGGGAACGGTGATCTTCAGGAACTGTTGCCACCGCGACGCGCCGTCGATGGCCGCGGCCTCGTAGCGGTCGCGCGGGATCGCCTGCATCGCCGCGAGGTAGAGCAGCGCGTTGTAGCCCGTCCAGCGCCAGATCACGATGGAGGAAATCGCCGTCTGCGCGGCCCACTTGTTGTTCTCCCAGTCGAGGTTGTCGACACCGACGAGGCTCAACATCCAGTTGATCATGCCGAAGTCACGCTCGAAGAGCATCGTGAACACGAGGGCCGCGGCACCGACCGACGTGGCGTACGGCGTCAGGGCGGCGACGCGGAAGAACGTGGAGCCGCGCAGCTGGTAGTTGAGCAGGTGCGCCAGACCGAGCGCCATCAGCAGCTGGGGCACGGTCGACAGGACGCCGATGGTGAAGGTGTTGAGGAGCGCGTTCCAGAAGCGGTCGTCGTCCCACAGCGCCGTGTAGTTGTCGAAGCCGACCCACTCCATGAGGTTCAGGGTCGACAGTTCGACGCGGTGCAGCGAGATCCACGAGGTGTAGATGAGCGGGTAGAAGCTGAAGGCGGCGAACACGATGAAGAACGGGGCGACGAAGGCGTACGGGGCGCCCCGGACGTCGAGGCGGTGCAGCAGCGTACGGCGCCGCTGACGCTCCGCGCCGATGCCGGGCGCACCGTCGGGGGGTGTCGAGGTGGAGATGGCCACCGGAAGGCGTCCTTCCTGGAGGGGGGAGAGGCGGGCAGGGGCCCGGCGACCCATCGGGGCCGTGCGTGGGGCGCCGGGCGGCGGCGGGCAAGGGCCCCAGGTCAGCCGGCGGCCTTCTCGATGCGCTCGTCAGTGGTCTTCCACGCGTCGTTCGGGCTCTTGTTCTGGGCCTCGATCAAGGTCAGACCCTGCGAGAAGATGTCCTTGATGGTGCCGTCCTTGCGGCCGAGGACCTGCTCGTCGGGGATCTCCTGGGCCGCTGCGCCGAAGATCTTTCCGATGGGCGCACCGTTGAAGTAGTCCGAGGTGGCATCGACGACTTCGGGCATCTTCAACGCGGTCTGCGACGAGGGGAAGTTGCCGATCTTCTCGAAGAGGTAGGCCTGCTGCTCGGGTGCGGTGAGCCAGGCGACGAGGTCCTGGGCCTCCTTCTTGACGGGGCTCTTCTCCATCACGCCGAGGAACGATCCGCCCCAGTTGGCGCCCTTGGGTGCCTTGGCGACGTCCCACTTGCCCTTGTTCTTCGGTCCCGCCTTCTCGCTGATGTGCGCGAGCATCCATGCCGGGCAGACGGTGCTGGCGAAGGTGCTGTTGGCCAGGCCGGGGTCCCAACCGGGCTGGAACTGGCGGAGTTTGGCGGTCAGATCGGACGTGGCCGCTTCGGAGGCCAGCTTCCACGCGTCCTGCACGACAGGGTTGGTGGCGTAGATCAGCTTGCCCTGCTTGTCGTAGAACTGCTGGGAGTTGCCGTAGATCATGGCGTTGAACAGCCCGCTGGAGCTGTCCATGAAGGCGACCTTGTCGTCCTTGGAGTCCTGCTTGAACCGCTTGCCCGCGTCGACGTACTTCGACCAGTCGCCCTCCCACAGTTTGGCGACCTCGTCGCGGTCGGTGGGCAGGCCGGCCTGCTCGAAGAGGTCCTTGCGGTAGCAGACCGCCATCGGGCCGATGTCGGTGCCGAGGCCGATGACCTTCTTGTCGGCGGCGGTGACCTGGCTCTGCTTCCACGGAAGGAAGTGATCTGTCCCGGCCACGCCGGCCAGATCGACGAACTTGTCCTTCTGGGTGTCGGACAGTTCCTTGGCCCGACCAATTTCTATGCCCTGGATGTCCTTGAGGCCGCTGCCTGCGGCCAAGTGGGTCTGCAGGGCGGTGTAGTAGGTCTGTTCGTCGCCCGCGACGTCCGCCTTGATGACGACGTTCGGGTGTTCCTTCATGTACTTGTCGAGCAGCCCGGTCTCCTTGAAGCCCATGACGCCGAAGAGCCCCATGGTGATGGTGACCTTGCCGTCCTTCTTGCCCCCACCGGTCCCTCCGTCGCTGCCCCCGCAGCCCACGACCAGGCCGAGAGCCGACGCGAGGGACACGGCGGCCACGGCTTTCGTACGCAACGTCCTTCGGAACTTGTCCATTTGGTCCTCCTAGCGGCGGCGCTGACGCACCGGAGTTCGCGCCCTGTGGTCCGCTCCACAGGCGCGATTTGTCCGGTGGGTACGTTCCCAATCGACGGTGGGAACGTACCCACTCAAGAGTCCGCAGCCTGGCCGCCACGAAAGGCGTCTGTCAAGAAGTTGAATCCACTTCGTTGCCGAAAGATGTCGCGAGCCCGCACCCGGGCCGCGCGGGCGCTCTCCTCAGATCTGGCACAATGCGCAGGTGAAAGCCGTCCAGGCATCGCCGAGCGAGGGAGGCGTCATGGGGGAGAGGCAACGCCCGACCATCATTACCGTGGCCGCGCGCGCCGGTGTCGGACGCACCACGGTTTCACGAGTCATCAACGGCTCCGAGCTCGTCAGCGAGAAGGCGAGGGCCGCCGTGCTCGCCGCCATCGCCGAACTCAACTACGTCCCGAACTCGGTCGCCCGGGGACTGGTGACGAGCCGGACGAACTCCGTGGCCCTGGTGATCCCCGAGTCGGAGAGCAGACTCGGCTCCGAGCCCTACTTCTCGGCGGTCATCCGCGGTGTCAGCACCGCCCTCGCGGAGACCCGCACCCAGCTCCAACTGGTGCTTGTCCGCGACCAGGCCGAGCGGGACCAGCTCACCGAGTCCGTCGCGGAACGGCGTGTCGACGGGGTGCTCCTGGTCTCCGTGCACGAGCACGACCCGCTGCCGGGGCTGCTCGAGGACATGGGCCTGCCCACGGTGCTCGCCGGACGCCGTTCCCCCGACGAGTCGCTCAGCCACGTGCACTCCGACAACACGGGTGGAGCCGCGGCGGCCGTCAACCACCTCCTCGCGCGGGGCCGGCGCACCGTCGCCACCATCAGCGGACCGCTCGACATGGACGTAGCCCGCAGCAGACTCCAGGGCTGGCGCGAGGCGCTCGAGAAGGCGGGCCACCAGGCCACGGACCGACTCGTGGCCTCGGCCGACTTCACCGAGGAGGGCGGCGCGGCGGCGATGCGTTCACTCCTTGAACGGGCCCCCGAGCTCGACGCCTTGTTCGTCGCCTCGGACGTCATGGCCGCGGGGGCTCTGGCGGAGCTGCGCAGGCAGGGGAGGGCTGTCCCCGGCGACGTGGCCGTGGTCGGATTCGACGACTCCATCATTGCCCGGCACACCAATCCGCCCCTCAGCACCGTGCGTCAGCCCGTCGAGGAGATCGGCGCCATGATCGGACGCATCCTTCTGGAAGAGATCGGGGATCCCGAGAGGCCGCGTCGGCGCGTCACGCTTCCCACTGAGCTCGTCGTGCGTGAATCGTCTTGACTTCCTCCTCCTCGTGAACGAGGGCGATCACTGATCTCGCCGGATTGTTGTCGGGTGGTGGGCGAGGGTGACTCCGGTGCCGGCGAGGCCGCCGTCGATGAGGTCGGGGCGGAGCTGAATATGGCGCGGGCCCCGGCGCAGGGTGCGTTCGAGATGCTCGTCGTCGGTGAAGGCGGTGTTGGCCAGCGGGCGGCGCCGTAACAGCGACCAGATGCCTTCCGCCGACTTCAAGTCCGATGCATAGGAGGGTAGTTGCGCGATGGTGAGCCAGTCGTGTGCGGTCGCGTACTCCCGCAGCCCGGCGGCCCGGTGAACGTTGAGGTTGTCCCAGGTCAGGACGATGGGGGCGCCGAGCTGGATGTGGGCGCGGTCGACGAGGTCGCGGTAGTCACGCCGAAGCGGTCGCGGCCGTGCGGGCCGCGTACGGGCACAGCCAGGATGTTCTGGCGGTCCGTTTTGCTCCCCGATCTGTCGCAGGCGACGGTCCGGCCGGGTGCAGAGACCTTGAGCGGGAAGGTTCGGAAGAGGGCGGCGCGTAGTGGCGTGTGCACCCCGGCATTGAAGGTTCGAGCACTTCCTTGCCTTGGTCGGCATCGCCGCAGCCCTCATCGGCTACCGCAGACTCACCGTCTGACCCAGCAGGTCAGGTGCTCGAGGCGGTGCGCACGAAGAGGCAGAACGGGTGGCCCGCCGGGTCGCACAGGACGCGCACATCATCCTGAGGCTGGAAGTCCGTCAACGTCGCCCCCAGGACCAGAGCATGCTCGACGGCTGATGAAAGATCGTTCACCTCGATGTCCAGATGCATCATCATCTGCTGCTCGGACCGTGTGGAAGGCCACCGCGGGCGGGTGAAGAGTGGCTCTGTCTGGAATGACAGCCCGGTACCGCCATCGGGCGGAGCGATCTCAACCCAGCCGGGTTCCTCCTTCCGCATCGGCCACCCGAGCAGGCCCTGATAGAACTGCGCCAACTCGTGGGCGTCTGGTGCATCAAGGGTGGTCGCGGCCAGCGTGAAACGGGGTTGCGGCTTCATGTAGTTCGACTGCCCCCGTGTCGCTGCTGCAAGACCAGCCGTCACTCTCCCGTCCGATACCGATACCTCGCGTTGCCCGAACTACGACACCCGTTCCGCTGTCCGTCACTAAATGAAACGTGGCCTGCTTGTGCGTCTGAAGGTCGGTGGCGGCCGGCAGAGGGAGTTGAGCGGGCACCCTGGCGGCTGGTCCGAACCGGGCGTCGACTGTCTCGGGACGGGGAAGGACCGCTTGACCTCCCCAGGTCACGGTCCTTCCCCGGCCAACGCCGCCCGTCTACCCCGTCAAGCCGGGCCCATGCTCGAGCACTGACCTTCGCGGTCATCGCGGTGACCAGGTGATCCTGCAGACGGTCGGGAAAGGGTCCTTGTCCGTCACGGCCGCGATCATCTGCTCGGTCAGGTCGCGCATCCGGGTGTGCCGTGTTCGGAGACCTCGACCAGGTTTTCCCACGACTCCTCGGCCGGGCAGCCGGGTTGGGCTACCAAGATCCCGCGAGCTATGTCTATGCGGGGCTGGTTGTCCATCGCCCGCTTGAGCTACTCGTCTTGTTTGTCCTGGGCAGGTGGTTGCATGTTGGACGTCTGCCGCCGGCGTCCACCGGCACACGGAACCGATCGCGCCTTTGTGGTCACGCCGGTGGTCCGCCACCCAGGCCCCCAGCGAGTGCCCGCCACTACCGTCCCAGCCCGCCGGGCATACGAACGTGTACCGCGTGCCGTTCGCTGTTGCCGGTCTCGCGCAGCCACCGGGTGGCGGCCTCGATGCCGTGCAGCCAGTAGGCGCGTTCGGGGTCGATGACCCGCAGCCGCACGAACTGTGCGCGGAAGGCCGGGTCGCGTTCTCGCTGAACCGCAGCACCCCTGCCGCTGCGGTCCCGACCGTATGCGGGGGAGAGGTTCTCAGGCGAAGGCAGGTGGAGTGTGGTGCAACGACAGGCCGTATGTCTATGCCCTTGCGAAGAGGGGGACTTGGGAAACCGGCCGAAGGCGGTGCCGCGGCGTGGTCGCCGCTGTGTCACCGAAGCGGCAGATGCTCATCACCATGAGCGCAAGGTCCTTGGACTGCGATGCCATATGCGACAGACGCTTTGCATGCACCAACTCTTCACATGAAATTCCCGAGTTCCTGCTCAACCAAGCCCCTTCGAAATGCGTCCAGTAGTCGTGGCATGCGATGCAATGGCTTTCCGTAGGGAAATGAATGGACCCTCAAGAGGGATAGGCGGACAAGGGCGTGGGAGTAGCATGGCTAATTGCTGAGAGCGCTTTCTGCGCCGGTGGTTGGTGCGGCATTCGTACATGCGCTGGTGAATCCCAGCAAGCCTTGTCAGCGGACCAGCAAGCCAACACTTTGTAGCAAGAGGAGTATTGCGTGTCATTGAACCTCTTTCATCCTGAATAGTCGCAGGTCAGTAGTACGTGGATGGCTTGGACGGTGCGGCTGATGCGGCGGGTGGAGCAGCGTGCTCGTCGCATGATGCGCCAGGACTTGAGTCGGGCGAAGGCTCGTTCGCCGGGGGCTCGCAGGCGGGCGTGGTCGCGGTTGAACTGCTGGTAGTGCGCGGGCTGTTCGCTGTGGTGGTAGTAGGGGGTGCGGACGGTGGCGCCGGCTCCCTGGTAGGCGCGGTCGGCCAGGATGAGGATCTGCCGGGTCAGGCAGGCCTGGACGATGCCGTGGGCGCGGGCGGAGGTAAGGTCGTGGGTGCGGCCGGGCGTCGCGCGGGAGAACCATAGCGGTGTGCCGTCCGGGGCTGCGATGACCTGGACGTTCATGCCGTGCTTGCGATGCTTCATCGAGTAGTACGGCTCGTCCGCCTTGATGCGGTCGGTAGGGATGAGGGTGCCGTCAACGATGACGTGGTCGCCCTCGCCGAGACCGGTGAGAGCTTCCTGGAGGCCGGGCGCCCAGGAGGACAGGATGTCCAGTGTCTCGTCGACGTAGCGCCAGGCGGTGCTCTCGGATATGCCGAAACCGGCGCCGAGCTGCGCGAACGTCTCGTTCTTACGCAGGTGGACCAGAGCGAGCAGAGCCTGTTGGAAGCAACCGAGTCTGCGCCAACGGGTGTTGCGTGCGCGTCGGTGTTCGTACAGCAGCCAGGCAACATGCTCGACGAGCTCGTGCGGGACGTCGAGCGTGGCAGGATACGGAACCAACAGGGCTCCTCTGGTCGCCGGTGTGCTGAGTGGAATCACCACGCCAACGACGAGGGGCCCTGTCTCGTCACCAGACCCGCTGACCAGCCCATTTCACCCGCCAGCACAGGATGAAAGAGGCTCATTGACCAACTACCGCCTGGCGGCGGCGACCTTGGCCCTCGCCACCGCGCTCGTGGGCGTAGCCGGTGCGGGCACCGCCATGGCGAGCACGGCCGCGGCGGCACCTGCCGCGGCGGGCAACGAAACGGCGGCGGACCTGTTTCCCGTCGACTTCGTGAACCTTTCCACGAGGACTCTTCCGGCCTCGGGGAAGTCGCACACGTTCGTCGTGTCCTACCGTAATGACTCATCCGTGGACCAGGTTGTGGCCCCGCAAATTCTCGTGGAGTCTCCTGATGCGGGCCCCTTCCTGGCACCTACTGACATTCAGGTCGAGCGGCGCAACGCCGACGGCTCTCGCGAAGCGGTACCCGTCGCGAGCCAGACCGGCACGCTGTTCACCGATCTCGTGAGTGTTCAGCGCACCCTCCGTCCGGGCGAGACGCTCACGGAGCGGTACCGGGTCTCGGTGATAACTCCTGGTGCCGTGGGCACCGTCCAGCCGCGCGTGGCGCTGTACGGCTGACCTTACGACGCCTTGCCCGACCGGCTGTGGTGGTGCACCTCCGAAGGGTGGTGCATCACCACAGCCGCCTCGGGCCTGCCTGCAAAACCCACGGTCTCCTGGCTGCTCAGATGGGGCTCAAGGGCCAGAGCCGCCCTGCAAGCCGGGTGGCTCGCTGGGGCAAGGAGAATCTGACCGTCTTCTTCCGCGCCGAGGCCGAACAGGGCGAGGCGAGCCATCCCGATCTGCTGGCCCCGGCAGATCATCCTGGTCTTCGACGGCGCCGTCGCCCGTGGGGATCGGAGCCGACGAGCTGACAGGGCTCGTCACGCCGATCGTGACCACCCTGTCGATGCGGCAGGCGTGCACTGACGCGTCCCCTTTCGAACAGGCGCCGTGACTGCCCTCCCCAAGGGCTGTCCCGCGACTCCGACGATCTCGGCTTCAGCGGTGGTCCGGACGCAAGGTTCAAGCGTCACTGGGACCGGGGAGCCGGCCGGTGTGCTGGGCCCAGGCGTCAGCGCGTCGGATGATGTCCCATACGAATGCATCCTTTGCTTGGACGTAGCCGGGCCGGTCGTTGCGGAACTTGGCCGCGCAGTGCCGTTTGAATGCTGCGTACTCGGTCGCGGCAGACGCGTGATGCCGGAGGTAGTCGCGAAACAGCAATGAGAACTGTTCGGAGAAGCTACCTAGCTGCCGCACGTGCACGTGTGTCCGGGATTGGCCTGGAGGTTCCCGGAAGTACCGCTTGGTCCGTTCGGGATTGTCCGCCCGGTACACGAATCCCATGCCCGTCAGTGGTTCCAGGAATGCGTCCGTCGGCTCCAACGATGCCACTGAGATCTGGAGGTCGATCACCGGCTTGGCCGCCAGTCCTGATGCCGAGGTGGACCCGATGTGGTCGATACGAGTCGCAGCATCGCCGAGGGCCGCACGCAGGCTCACGCCCAACCTGGCGAACATCGTTGGCCAAGCAGGGGCATAAGGCGCGATCTCGACCGGCTCTCTCACGTGGAAGAGTGTTCCCCGCCTCGCACGGGTGCAGGCGCACGAAGATCTGCTGCCCCTGGGCGCAGTCAGCGCAGCCGAGAGCGAATCCGGCCGACGAGATACGCCGGGGACGGCCGTGGAGTCTTCCGTTGGAAGGCCGGGTGTTGCTGGTGGCGGCGTAATGGCGCACGAACCTGACCATGCGCCAACTGGCCCCGCTGTTCGGGGTGTCGAAATCCTCGGCGGACCGGATCATCGACCGCGTCGGCCCGCTGCTCGCGCTGCAGCAGCGCCGACGTTCCGCAAGGATGCCGTGCTCATCGTCGACGGCACCTTGGTTCCCACTCGCGATCACACAGTCGCGGAGCAGGCGAAGAACAATTGGTATTCGACCAACCACCAGGTCGTCATCGATGCCGACACCCGCCTGGTCGCGCTCATCGGCCGACCGCTGCCCGGCAACCGCAACGACTGCCGCGCCTGGAGCGAGTCCGGCGTGAAGGACGCCGTCGGTACCACGACCACCATTGCCGACGGTGACTGCCGGGGACCGGGCTGGTCATCCCGCACCGTCGCTGCAAGGGCGAGGAACTTCCGGCCAACCGCTGTGCGGATGACGCGCCCGCGCCCTGGTGCTGCGGATGGCGACTCACCTTGTGCATGGAAACCGATCGGTTTACGATGATGGAAACCGGTCGGTTTCTCGATGAATCCAAGGACTGGTCCGTGGTCACGTCCCCTTCGGGCGGGCCCTGTCCGAATCATCCGTCTGCAGCAGTTCACCCAAAGGGAAGCCAGCGAGATGCCCAGCCCAGAGCAACGTCCCACGATTCACGTCCCGGGGACCACGAGCCACACCATCGCCCCGCGCGCAGGACACCGCAACGGCGAGGGAACCCTGCGTTACCTCAAAGCCGGCACCGGCGCCCCCGTGGTCCTGCTGCACACCGTGCGCACACAGGCCGAGCACTTCCGCGCCCTCATCCCGCTGATCGCGGACCAGTACACCGTGTACGCCCTCGACCTGCCGGGGATGGGCTACTCCGAGATCGTGCCTGGTGCGTCGTACGACGAGCCGGCCATGCGCGCCGGCGTCGAGCGGCTCCTGACCGAACTCGACCTCCACGACGTGACCCTGGTCGGGGAGTCCATGGGGGCGGTGCTCGCCCTGACCACCGCGGCCGACCTGCCCGAGCGGGTCCGGCGCGTCGTCGCGGTGAACACGTACGACTTCCGCGGCGGTATCGCCCGGTCCAGTCTTCTCGCCCGTGTGGTGGTCAGCGGTGTCCTCACTCCGGGGGTGGGCCCGGTGGTCGCCGGGGTGGAACCCAAGGCTGTGGTCCGCAGGATCCTGCGGGGCGGGCTGGGCGACAAGACCGCGCTGCGGGAGGACTACCTCGACGAACTCCTCCAGGTGGGCGGCCGCCCCGGCTATTCGAGCGTCGCCCGGGCCGTGTACCAGAGCCTGCCCAGTCTCATCGACGCCCGCTCGCGCTACCCAGAGGTCAAGGCACCGGTCCACCTCGTCTACGGGGAGAAGGACTGGTCGCGGCCATCGGACCGGCAAGCCGACAAGGAACTGCTGCCGGCCGCCGATTTCACACAGGTCCCGGGAGCAGGTCACTTCGTCGCCTTGGAACGCCCCGACCTGCTGGCCGACCTGCTGAACGCGGTGGCGTGACCGCCCCGAGAGCGCTGTAGCCACCCCCGTCCGGGGTGTAGTGCGGGACGGGGACCACGTTCGATCAGGTGTCTCACACCGTCGTGGCGCTCACAGCAGTGCGGCCGGCCGGTGGGGGCACGGCCTGCGGAGCGCAGGCGGTTCGGCGCGCGGCGGGGTGGTGGCGAAGCCGACCGCCTCCTTGTTGTGTATGCCGTTGATGACCCGGGCGCAGGCGCCAGCTCAGACCGTGGTCGGTGCTCAGGCCGGTGCTCAGGCCGGTGCTCGGGTCTGCAGGGGGAATGGGCGGTGAGGTCGGCACGGGACCGAGGAGGTGGTTGCCCTCGACAGCCTCTGCCCCTGCCTGAGCGGCATCTCTTTGCGGGTAGGTGAGCCCGCAGCTATCCTCATACTCAACAATGCGACTAGGTGCCCAGTTGATTAAGCGGTGGCCGTGTGCCACTTTCATCAGCACCGTTGATGAGAGGCGGTCGGCCCCGTGTCGAGCAGGTCGAGCAGTGGGTATCTGCGCTATGTCGCCCTGGGCGACAGTCATACCGAGGGTCTTGGGGACGGCGACGACGTCCGTGGTCTTCGGGGCTGGGCGGACCGGCTCGCCGAGCAGGTCGCTCACCACAGCCCTGGCCTGCTCTACGCCAACCTCGCGGTGCGCGGCCGTAAGGCCGGTCAGGTGCGCGCCGAGCAGCTGGCTCCGGCTCTCGCGATGCGGCCCGACCTCGCCACCGTGGTGGCCGGCGTCAACGACGTGCTGCGCCCGGGCTGTGACCTCGACGAGGTGGCCGGCCATGTCGAGGCGATGTTCGCCGCGCTCACCGCGCAGGGCGCCACCGTTGCGACCCTCATGTTTCCCGATGTCGGGCGTATCACGCCGTTGGCCCGCCCGATCGGTCACCGTGTTCTCGCACTCAACGCGCGCATCCGGGAGGCCGCCGGCCGCCACGGCGTGGTGGTGGCGGAGACGGCCGCGCACGCGGCGGCGACCGATCCGCGGTTGTGGAGTGCTGACCGGCTGCACGCCGGCCCGCTGGGACACGCGCGCATCGCGGCTGCCGTGGCCCAGGCGCTCGGTCTGCCGGGCAGCGACGACAAGTGGTCCCTTCCCCTGCCGGCCGAGGGGACAGACAGCTCTGTCTGGAGGACCGTGGGCGCCGAAGTGCGCTGGGCCGGCACCTTCCTCGGCCCCTGGGTCGGCCGCCGCCTGCGTGGCCGCTCCTCCGGCGACGGCCGCCAGGCCAAGCGGCCGGCCCTGCTTCCGGTGGCCGCGTCCACCGGGGACGCCTCCTCAGCCGTATGAGGCTCCGCCCGCGACGACGCCGGCGGCTCCTCCTGCTGCACTTCTCTCTTCCTCGTACCGGAGCTGGCAATGAGTAACGCCCACCCCTTCCGCGTCCTGCGCGTGAAGCGTCTGTGGACCGTCAACGGCGTGATCGTGGGCTTCGTGGCGCTGCTGTTCACGGTGTTCTACGTCGGCGCCAACATCGACCCCGCCGGTCACCTGCACAAGCTGCCCGTCGGCCTGGTCAGCGCCGATGAGGGGGCGAAGATCGGTGGCAAGCAGACCGACCTCGGTGCACAGATCACCCAGTCGATCAAGAAGTCGTCCCAGGGCGGAGACAGGATCGACTGGAAGGTGATGGACGAGTCGGAGATGAAGGAGGAGCTGGGCAAGGGCAAGTTGTTCGGCGCGCTCGTCGTGCCTCGCGACTTCACCGCCACTGTGGCCGCCCTCACCGGCCCCGGGGTGGCCGGCAAGCCCGTCCGCCCGACACTCACCGTGCTGACCAACCAGTCCGCCGGCAGCGTGGGGTCGAGCATGGCGCGACAGGCCACGACGACGGCCGCGCAGGCGGCCTCCGCGCAGCTGGGTGAACAGCTGACCGCTCAGGCCGAGGCCGCGCAGGCCCAACTGCCCGCTGCCGCGCGCCTGCTGCTGGCCGACCCGGCCGTGGTGCAGATCGAGGACGGGCATCCGCTCGACTCGCACAGCGGCCTCGGTCTCAGTGCCTTCTACTACTCCCTCGTCCTCGTCGTCTGCGGCATGCTCGCCGCCAACGTCATCAGCGGCCAGGTGGACCACGCCCTCGGCTACACCCACAGCGACATGGGCCCGCTGCGGATCCACAACCCGCTGCTGCGCGCGACTCGCGTCCAGACCCTGGCCATCGGTAGCACGCTCATGATCGGTCTGTCCCTGCTCATGGGCAGTCTGGCCCTGGCCGGTGCGGTGGGCATCATGGGCATGGACGCCTCTCACCTGCCCCTGCTGTGGCTCTTCTCCGTGTGCACGATCGCGGTTGTCGGCATCGGCGGGCTCGGACTGCTCGCTGTGTTCGGCACGCCGGGCATGCTGTTCATCACGATCTTCTACATCGCCATGGCGGTACCGACGTCCGGCGCCACTGTCCCCCTCCAAGCGCTCCCCGGTTTCTACCGCGCCCTCGGCGAGTTCGAGCCCCTGCGCCAGGTCACGGGCGCCGTCCGCTCGATCCTCTACTACGACGCCCAGGCTGACGCGGGTCTGACCCGGGGCTGGGTGATGCTGGGCGTGGGGCTCGCGGTCGCCGGCCTGTTCGGCTTCGGCGTGACCCGGTTCTACGACCGCAAGGGACTCCATCGCATTCCCGCCGACGAGGAACCGCAGCCGGTCCTCGCTCGCTGATGTCGTCGGCAGGAAAGGGCCTGTGAACTGGGGCCATTCCCCTCACCGAGCGACACCAGGTAGTGATCAACAATAATGGGGTGAAACATGGTGGGCTGATCGAGCATGCTGGCTCGGTGCAGCATTATGAAGAACAGCCGTTGTCCGGTGGGAACGTCAGCGCTGGTGTGGTCCGCGTCGGAGACACCGTTCGTCGCCCGAGCGGGCCGTGGACTCCCGCAGTGCACGCCTTGCTGACCCATCTGTACGAGGTGGGGTTCCGGGCGGCGCCTCGTCCACTGGGCATCGACGACCAGGGCCGTGAAGTCCTGACCTTCATGCACGGCCACGTGGTCTGGCCCGATCGGTTTTCTCTGCTCGAGTCCGCTCGGAACCTGGCCGGGGTGGCAGGGCTGATCCGGGACTTCCACGATGCCGTGCAGGGCTTCACACCACCGGCTGACGCGCACTGGCAGGTGTTGATCCCTGCCGAGGACAGCGACATCATCGCCCATCACGATCTGGCCCCGTGGAACCTCGTGGCCGGCGACGAGGGCCAGTGGGCCTTCATCGACTGGGACACCGCCGGCCCCGGTTCCCGCCTGTGGGACGTCGCGTATGCCATGCACGGGTTCATTCCGCTGTCCGCTCATCCGGACTGGCAAGCCCCCGACGCCGCAGACCGGCTGCGCGTCTTCGCCGACGCCTACGGCCTCGACGAAGACGAACGCCGGCGGCTGGTCCCTCTGCTCGGACGCCGAACGCGATCCATGCACGACTTCCTGCGCGAGCAAGCCGCCCGGGGTGTCCAGCCCTGGGCAACCCTGTGGACCGAAGGCCACGGCGACGCCTGGCGAAACGATGCCGAATACATCGAGCAGCGCGAAGACCAGTGGAAGCACGCCCTGCTCGGCGATTGATGCCGTCTCCGACTGTCTGATCGTTGTTCGGTACATCGGGCGAGCTGATCTGACGGATGCCGAGTGAGAGCGGCATCGGCTACACGGCAAGGGAACGATCCCGATCACATTCGAGAACTCGGGGTAGAGCCGGACCATGCTGCCTTCCGTCCACACCTGGTCGTCGCTCAAGCCGTGCGCGGCCGGCCCTTCCTCCAGCGTCACACCCTGAAAGCGCAGCGCGTTCCGCCCACCCGACATCCAGTCACGGCGCTATGGGTGGACCGACTTCTCACTCACCCGTAACTCCCGGGCATTGCACGGGACTTTCACGTTCTCCCCGAAGAGGTGAGTGGCCCCGCATGCGTACCTCTTCGGGGCGCGCTCACCAGGACCGAACGCAGGCGGTTCCGGAAACAGTCGCCTACCGGACCAGGCAGGGGCGCGTGCTGTCGAACTTCCAGTCAGGAATGAGGTATTGCATCGTGACGGCATCGTCGCGGGCCCCCAACTTCTTTTCCTGGTAGAGGTCGTGGGCTGCGAGGAGTCGGTCCATGTCGAGGTGGACGCCCAGCCCCGGCGCGTCGGGGACCGCGATCTCGCCATCGGTGATGAGCGGTGGGGCGGTGGTGAGGCGTTCCAGTCCTTCCTGCCAGATCCAGTGGGTGTCCAGGGCGTTGTACTCGCCGGGGGCCGCGGCGCCGCAGTGGGTCACCATGGCCAGGGAGATGTCGAAGTGGTTGTTGGAGTGGCAGCCCCAGGTCAGTCCCATCGCGTTGCACAGCTGTGCCACCCGGACGGAGCCCTGCATGGTCCAGAAGTGTGGGTCGGCGAGCGGGATGGAGACCGACTGGAGGGCCAGGGCGTGGGTCATCTGACGCCAGTCGGTGGCGATCATGTTGGTCGCGGTGGGAAGGCCGGTGGCGCGGCGGAACTCGGCGAGGATCTCCCGTCCGGAGTAGCCGTCCTCGGCTCCGCAGGGGTCCTCGGCGTAGGCGAGCGTGTCGACCAGCGGACGGCATAGTTCGATCGCTTCGCGCAGTGACCATGCGCCGTTCGGGTCGAGGGTGATGCGGGCCTCGGGGAAGCGGTTCTTGAGGGCTCGTACGGCCGCGACCTCCTCGGCGCCGTTGAGGACGCCCCCCTTGAGCTTGAAGTCCCGGAATCCGTAGTGGTCGTAGGCCGCTTCGGCCTGACGGACGATCGCCTCGGGGGTGAGGGCCTCCTCGTGGCGGACCCGGTACCACTCGACGGGGGAGTGGGGTTCGCGGACGTACTCCAGGTCGGTCCGGTCTGGGTTGCCCACGTAGAAGAGGTAGCCCAGCACCCGTACGGAGTCCCGCTGTTGCCCGTCGCCCAGGAGCGCCGCGACGGGCACGTCGAGGTGCTGTCCGAGCAGGTCGAGCAGGGCGGACTCGATGGCGGTGACCGTGTGGACGGTGGTGCGCAGGTCGAAGGTCTGGGCGCCCCGTCCGCCGGTGTCGCGGTCGGCGAACCGGTCGCCGATGTGGCGCAGGACGCGCTTGTAGTCGCCCACCTTCGCGCCGACGACCAGCGGTTCGGCGTCGCGCAGCGTCTGCGTGATCTTCTCCCCACCGGGTACTTCGCCCAGTCCGGTGCGTCCCTCGGAGTCGGTGAGGACGACGATGTTGCGGGTGAAGTAGGGGCCGTGGGCGCCGGAGAGGTTCAGCTCCATGCTGTCCCGGCCTGCGACCGGGTAGACGGAGAACGCCGTGACGGTCGGCTGTCCGATACTCATCGGGTGTGTCCTTCTGCGGGGGAGAGGGTGCGGGTGATCAGAGGTTGCCGGTTCAGGGGGGTGCGGTTCAGAGGTTGAGGATGTCGAGGGCCCACTCGGCCGCCAGGACGCCGCCCAGGCCGAGAACGGCGAGCACCGTCGTGTAGGTGGTGCGGACCTTGATCGCCTCGACGACGGAGAGGTTGAAGTACTCCTTGAACAGCCAGAATCCGGGGTCGTTGACGTGGGAGCACGCGATGGAACCGCAGGCGACGGCGAGCACCATGATCTCCGGGTGGACCCCGCTGCCCGCCAGGAGCGGCAGCACCACGCCGGAGGCCGTGACGACGGCGACCGTCGCCGAGCCGAGCGCGATGCGGAGGATGACGGCGACGAGCCAGGCAAGGATGATCGGTGAGATGGACCAGCCGTCCGTGGCGTCCTTGATGTAGTCGGAGATGCCGCCTTCGACGAGGACGTTCTTGAAGGCCCCGCCGGCGCCGATCACCAGAAGGATCATTGCCATCGCCTTGGCCGCCGAGGTGCAGGAGGCGCCGACGTCGTCCAGGCTGCGGCCGATCCGCGGTCCGAATGCCCACGCCGCCAGGCAGAGGGTCAGCAGCAACGCGATCGGGGCCGAGCCGATGAAGGCGACGGTGTGCAGGAGCGGGCTCTCGGTGGAGGTGGCCATGTCGGTCACGGCGGCGGCCACGATCAGCACCACGGGGAAGAGCGCCACGAACAGCGACCAACCCAGCCCGGGCATCTCCTCGTCGGTGAACTCGCGTTCGCTGACCAGTCCCTTGGGGATGGAAGGGTTCATCGCTTTGATGAAAGGAAGACGAGGCCAGGTCAGGGCGATGAGCGCACCGGCGGGAACGGCTATGAACAGGCCGTAGAACAACGTGAGTCCGACGGAGGCGTGGAAGGTCGCGGCGACCGCGGTGGGGCCGGGGTGCGGCGGCAGGAAGCTGTGCATGGTGGACAGGGCGATGGACATCGGCAGGCCGACCCACAGCAGTTTCGTTCCGGTGACCCTGACCAGGGTGAAGGCTATGGGCACCACGATGATGAACGCGACCTCGTAGAACATGGTCACGCCGATCAGCATGGACGTGACCACCATGGCCACCTGGACCCCGCGGGGGCCGAAGGCGTCCAGGAGCTTGCCGGCTATGCGCTGAGCGGCGCCCGAGTCCCCCATGATGCGGCCGACCATGGCACCGAGTCCGATGGTGAGCATGGTGTCGCCGATCTGGTCCCCGATGCCTTCGGAGAGGACGTCCGGGATGGTCGCCACCGGGATTCCCCGGACCAGTGCGACGCCGACCGCCACGAGCAGGAGGGCTGCGAAGCCGTTGACTTTCAGCTTGGTCATGAGGAGCAGCAGAATCAGAACACTGATCCCGACTACGAGTATGGGCATGACAGTTCCCCTTTGAACTGTTGGCTGGGCAGTCGGACGCTCCGTCGGCGGAAGGCTGAGGGCAGTGGCGCGTGGCAGAGCCGAGGAGGAGCGGCCGGGCTCGAGAGGTGACCGGGTTCGTCAAGCGGGTCGTCGTACGGCGCCGACCAGGCTCAGTCCGTGGTCGAGCACCTTCTCCAGATCGGCGAGGTCGGCCGGGCCGGGGTCGGTGAGCGGGGCGCGCACCGGGCCGACCGGGAGGCCGCGCAGCCGGGCGGCGGCCTTGACCAGGGAGACGGCGTAACCCGGCACCCGGTCGCGCAGTTCGACCAGCGGGACGTAGAACTCGCGTAGGAGTGTGGTCACGCCCGCGTCGTCCCGGTCCCGCAGAGCGGCGAAGAAGGCGTTCGCGATCTCGGGTGCGAAGGCGTGGACGGCCGAGGAGTAGGCGGGCACGCCGACGGTGGCGTAGGCGCGGGCCTGGATCTCGGCGGTAGAGGCGCCGTTGAAGAAGAGGAAGCCGTCGGGCGCGGCCAGTGTGAGGCGTTGGAGTCGGTCGAGGTCGCTGTGTCCGTCCTTGAGGCCGATGACGGTGGGGATGTGTGCGATCCGGCGCAGGCTGTCGGCGGTGAAGGCGACTTGACCGCGCTGGTATGCGATGAGTGGCAGCCGGGTGCCGTCGGCGATGTGGCGCAGCTGCTCCACCAGTCCGTCCTGTGGGGCACCGACCAGGTAGTGGGGCAGTACCAGGGCGGCGTCCGCACCGGCTTCCTCCGCGATACGGGCGAAGCGCAGCGCCTGTGCCCAGCCGTAGCCGATGCCGGCGACCACCGGCAACCGCCCGTCGGCGATCTCGACCGTGGTCCGCACGACAGCCCGGTACTCGTCCTCGTCCAGCGAGAAGAACTCCCCGGTCCCGCAGGCCGGGAACACCGCGCCGGGTGCGCTTGTCAACCGGTCGGCCAGGTATGCCCGGTAGGCGTCCAGGTCGAGGCCGCCGTCGTCCCGGAAGCTCGTGAGGGGGAAGGACAGTACCCCGCTCGCCATTCCCGCACGGAGCCGCTGGACGACCGCCGCGGCCTCGGTGCTGATTGCTGTCATGCCTGCCGCCTGTCCCTGTATGCAGATGCTGTCTATGTATGCAGATGGAGGCTAGGACCATGAACCCGATGGGTCAATGGGTGCGCAGCCACGAATAGCCGCGGAATTACGATGAGCGCATGTCAGAGACGAGAGGCGTTCGCGGGGTGAAGTCAGCGGCCCGGACCGTCGTGCTGCTCGAACTCCTCGCCGAGCGGGGTGAGCAGCCGTCGCGCCTGGATCAACTCGCGGAGGAGCTCGGTGTGCCGCGCAGCAGCATGTACCAACTGCTCCAGACCCTCGTCGAATGCGGCTGGGTCCGCACCGATGCCACCGGCTCCCTCTACGGCATCGGCATCCGCGCGCTGCTCACCGGCACCAGCTACCTCGACGGCGACCGGCGCATCCGCCTGGTCCGCCCGTACCTCGACGAGGCGTCGGACGCGCTCGGCGAGACGATCCACATGGCACGACTCGACGGCACGGACGTCGTCTACCTCGCCACCCGCGAGTCCCACGAGTACCTGCGCACCATCAGCCGGGTCGGCCGTCGCGTCCCGGCCCATGCGGGCGCGCTGGGCAAGGCGTTGCTCGCCGAGCGCGCCGACGACGAACTTCCGTTCACCGACGGGCAGTTGACCATCCTCACGAAGAACACGCACGCCGACCGCGCCGCACTGCTCGCCGACCTGTCCCAGGTCCGCGAGCGCGGCTACTCCATCGACCGCGAGGAGACAGTGCCCGGTATCGCCGGCTTCGGATTCGCCCTGCGGTACGACACACCGGCCACCGATGCCATCAGTTGCTCGGTGCCGGTGGCCCGGTTGACCAGGGAACACGAGGCCCACATCATCTCCGTGATGCAGGAGATGCGAGCGAAGATCGAAACCCGCCTGCCGCCCGTCTCCGGCGTACCCGACTGGCGCTGAGGCCGCGGGCATACGCCCAACTCTTCGTCGTTGAACGGCCGGCGTTCCACCGACCGGACACTCACCCGCAGTTCCTTCGCTGCCGACGCGGCCGGTCGGGCCACGACTCCAGCCCCTCCCGCACCACACACTTCCGCTCATGTTGTGCACCTTCTTGATGGTGGTCATTGGACGGCCTAACTTCATGGTGTCCTTCCCCCGCTCAAGGGAGAGCGCGATGCCCCCGGCTCCCACCGCGTCAGAACGCACCCTTCAACTCCGCCGAGTCGCCCTCTCCGGCATGCTCGGCACCGCCGTGGAGTTCTACGACTTCCTCGTCTACGGCACCGTCGCCGCGCTCGTCTTCGGCGAACTGTTCTTCCCCGGCGCCGACCCCGCAGTGGGCACGATCGCCGCGTTCGGCACCTTCGCCGCCGGCTATGTGGCCCGCCCGATAGGCGGCATCGTCTTCGGCCACTTCGGCGACCGCCTCGGCCGCAAGAACATGCTGCTGCTCACCATGGGCCTGATGGGCGGTGCCAGCTTCCTCATCGGCATGCTGCCCACGTACGACACCGCCGGTGTCTGGGCCCCGGTCCTGCTGATCACCCTGCGCGTGGTGCAGGGCATCGCCATCGGCGGTGAGTGGGGCGGCGCGACCCTGATGGTCGTGGAGCACGCGGGCGAGCGCCGCCGCGGCCTGTGGTCGAGCTTCACCCAGATGGGAGCCCCGCTCGGCTCCCTGATCTCCGCCTCCGTGGTCGCCCTGGTCTCCACCCTCCCCAAGGACCAGTTCGCGGCCTGGGGCTGGCGCGTGCCGTTCCTGCTGAGCGTGCTGCTGCTCGGCGTCGGCCTGTTCGTCCGCCTCAAGGTGGTCGAGAGCCCGCTGTTCGCCGAGGTGAAGAAGGACCGCGCCGAGTCGAGGCTCCCCATCCTCGACGTCCTGCGCCGCCCGAAGCCCGTGCTGCTGGCCTGCGGTGTCGGCATCGGCGCCTTCACCGCCCAGTCCCTGCTGACCAGTTACCTGATCGCGTACGCCACCGGCATCGGCTATCCCCGCCCACAGGTCCTCACCGCGCTCACCGTCTCGGCCGCGGTCGCCCTGGTGGTCCTGCCCTGCGCGTCCGCGCTCTCCGACCGGATCGGCCGCCGCCCGGTCGTCCTCACCGGCGCGATCCTGTCCGCGGCCACCGCCTTCCCCGTCCTCGCGCTGGTCGACTCCAGGTCGTCGGGAGCCCTGATCCTGGCCGTCGTCATCGGCCACGGCATCTCCCAGTCGCTGATGTACGGCCCGCTGGGCGCCCTGTTCAGCGAGATGTTCGGCACCAAGGTCCGCTACACCGGCGCCTCCCTCGGCTACCAGGGCGCCACCCTCGTCGGCGCCGGCTTCTCCCCGTTGATCGCCGGCAGCCTGGTCGCGAGCAGCGGCAACGGCACCCCCGTCGCCCTCCTGCTGTGCGGCGGCTCGCTGATCACCGCGCTGACGGTGTGGTTCGTCCGCGAGACAAGCCGTACCTCGCTCGGCGACGAACCCACCCCGAAACTCCCCACCACCCCCCACACGGAGGAGATCACCGCATGAGGCACGGCACCCGCATCGCCTGCGCGACGGCGCTTCTGCTCACCCTGACCGCCGCACCCGCGGCGACGGCCACCACCGACACCACCACCCACGTGGACGGCCAACTGCCCTCCGGCGCCACGTACATGATGGACGTCCCCACCAACTGGAACGGCACCGTCCTCCTGTTCAGCCACGGCTACAACGCGGGCCCCGCCAACCCCGCCCAGGACGCCCCGGACGCGGCCACCAAGCCCCTTCTCCTCCAGCAGGGTTACGCCCTCATCGGCTCCTCGTACGCCAGCACCGGCTGGGCGGTCACCGACGCGGTCCCCGATCAGCTGGCCACCCTGAAGGCCTTCACCACCCGCTTCGGCCAGGCCTCCCGCACCATCGCGTGGGGACGGTCGTACGGCGGCCTGGTCACCACCGCGATCGCCGAGCGAGCCCCGGACGAGATCGACGGCTCGCTCTCCATGTGCGGCCTGGTCCATGGTGGCGTGGCCAACTGGAACAACACCCTCGACCCGGCGTTCGCCCTCAAGACGCTCCTGGGCTCCGACGTCCCGCTGGTGAACCTTCCCAGCCAGGAGGCGGCCACCGACGCGGCCAACACCCTCGCCGCCACGGTCGACTCCGCCCAGTCCACGGCCGAGGGTCGGGCCCGTATCGCGCTCGCCGCCGCCCTGCACAACATCCCGGTCTGGAACGCGCCCACCCAGACCCGCCCCGCCGCCACCGACTGGGACGCCCAACAGGCCAACCAGTACGACGCCGTCAAGGGCCTGCTGAAGATCGCCGCTTTCAACCGGCGCCAGGAGGCCGAGACCCGCGCGGGCGGCAACATGTCCTGGAACACCGGCATCGACTACGCCCGACTCCTCGGGAAGTCCTCCGTCCGCAAGGAGGTCACCGAGCTCTACAAGAAGGCTGGCCTCTCCCTGACCAAGGACCTCGCCGCCCTCAACCGCGCCCCGCGCATCAAGGCGGACCCGAACGCCGTCGCCTGGATGAGCACCACCAGCAGCTTCACCGGCCGCCTGGCCAAGCCCCAGCTCTCCATCCACACCATCGGCGACCCCCTGGTCCCCGTCCAGACGGAAAGCGCCCTACGCCGAGCGGTCACCGCGGCCGGTTCCGGCCCCCTCCTGCGCCAGGCCTACGTCGACAACGCCGGCCACTGCACCTTCAGCACCGCCGAACAACTCGCCGCCCTCCACACCCTGGAGGACCGCCTGACCACCGGCCACTGGCAGGGCACCGACCCGGCGTCCCTCAACGCCCGCGCCACCGCGGCCGACCCCACCACCCCCACCCGATACATCACGTACCGCCCCACCCCCTACCTCCGCCCCTACGACCTTGCCCACCCCGCCGACCGCCGGTGACCTCGTACGACCGCCTGCCGCACGGCCGGCGGGCGGTCGTACCCTTGCCCCCCTGGAGGACGACGACATCCTGGACACCGCGGAGGGACCGCAGCCGCGCCCGCAGTCGCTCATGCTCACGTTCTTCGGCAACCACGTCCTGGAGGAGGGGGACCTGGGCGTCTACTCGGGCAGCATCATCGACGTCCTGGGCCGCGTGGGCGTGGGCGAACAGGCCGTGCGCTCCACCCTCACCCGCATGGTCAACCGCGGCCTGCTCCAGCGTCAGCGCGAGGGCCGCAAGATGTTCTTCGGCCTGACCCCGCAGGCCGGCCGCGTCCTGATCGACGGCCGCGCCCGCATCTGGAAGCAGGGCGCCGTCAACGACGACTGGGACGGCTCCTGGACCCTGCTCGGCTTCTCCCTGCCCGACTCCTGGAAACGCCAGCGCCACGACCTGCGCTCACGCCTCACCTGGTCCGGATTCGGCGCCCTGTACAGCGGCCTGTGGATCGCCCCCGGCCACGTCGACGTCTCCTCGGTGGTCACCGACCTCGGTCTCACTGCCCACGTCAAGATCTTCCACGCCCAGGCCGCCGAGGTGACCGACATCGAGCAGATGATCCGCGACACCTGGGACCTGGAATCCATCGCCGCCCGCTATGTCGCCTTCGACAAGCGCTGGAGCGCCTACCTGGTCAACGGCAACGACGACGACCCGATCGGCACCCGCCTCCGCCTGGTGAGCGACTGGCTTCGCACCATCCGCACGGACCCGAGACTCCCGGCCCGCCACCTTCCCCCCGCCTGGCCGGCCCGCCCCGCCCAGGAAACCTTCCACCGCGTCGCGCAACAGACCCACCCGGCGCTGAAGGCAGCCCGAGCGACTCTGGAGACGACACATCTCCGCAGCCGGCTGACGCCGTGACCGCGAACGTGCACGGCGTCGGGCGGCCATGCCGTTCAGCCGACCTCGTTGCGGACGGCGGTGTCGAGGCTGGTGGCGGTCAGGCGGAAGGTTCCTGAGCGTTGGCGATCGGTGAGCCAGGACGCCCGGGTCGGCTCAGCCCGTCACCGTGAACCAGGTCCCCCGCGACTTCTTCCACTCCGGGTGCGTCAGGTCCTTGGCCTCCGTGCCGTCGCCGTACAGGTCGGCGGAGCCGTTGTCGGTGAGGAGTTGGGCCCGGGCGCCGGGGGTGGTGAGGTCGGGGACGTCGATGACGGCCTCCCAGCCGCCGGGGTCGGAGGTCGGGAGGTCGCGGGCCTTGGCCGGGGCGTGGGCGGGGTTGCCGTCCCAGGAGTAGAGCGCGTACGGGTCGGTGTTGTCGTCGGCGGCCCAGGAACCGGCGACGATCAGGTACTGGTTCGCGGCGTTCTTGCGCACGTCGCGGATCGCGAGGCCGCCGAGGTCCAGTTCGATCGGGGTGCCGAAGACGGCCGTCGCGCCGCTGCCCACCACCTTGTCGATGTTCGTCACCGGCACCAGCAGCGCCTTGCCGCCGGATACGGCCGGGGCGAGCGGTGCGCGGAAGCCGACGTACGCCGTCGTCGTCGAGCCCGGCGCGAACTCCAGCCCCTCCACGTTGAAACCGTCGATCTCCTTGGGGGCCTTGCCGTCCGCGGTGCCTGCCGCGAAGCCGCAGCGGTCGCCGTGCGCCTCGTCCCAGGCGACCAGGTCGTCGCGGAGCTTCTTGTACGAGCCGCCGTACGACAGGGCGGTGGTCGCTCCGGACCCCGACACCCTCGTGGTGAAGAGGGTGTTGCGGGCCGGCTTGTACTCGCCGTCCTTGTTGTTGCCCAGGGAGCCCGTCCAGTAGATGGTGTCGCCCGCGCGGGCCGCGCCCTCGATGTCGATCTCCTTGCTGACACCGATCCGCGAGCTGAAGTCCCAGGTCTTGAGGGGCGCACCGGACGACGAACGGTCGTACAGGCGCAGGACGTTGGACTCGTCGTCCGCCACGACGACGTAGCCGCCGCCCACGTCGACGGCCGCCGAGGCGTCGCTCGACCCGGTGAAGTACCGGCTGTCCACGCCCTGTTGGACGCCGGCGGAAGCGGCGTAGTGCAGCGTCTTGGTGGCGGCCTGCCCGTCGACTCCCGTGACCTTGACGGTGAGGTCGGTGTAGCCCCGGCCGCGTGCGGCGACGGCCAGGCGACGGGTGGCGCCCGTGCCGGTGACCGTGACGTCGCCGGTGGTCGCCACGGACGTCTTGGTGCTGGCGGTCACCGTGACGGCGAGCGCCCCGGCGTCGGCCCCGCTCTGTCCGACCGTCACGTTCACCGTCGGGTCCCCGGTCGCCGCCACCGCGCCCGACAGGTAGCCCGCCGACAGGGCGATGCTCGGGGTGCCGTAACTCGCCGCCTGTGCCTGGCTTCCCATGCTCACGACCGCGAGCGTAAGCGCCCCGCTCGCCATGGCAACCGCCCTGCGCCCACGGGGGAAAACATAGTCCTGCACTGGGAGCCTTCCGTCGTCACGATGTCGACGTGAAGGCTGGGCCGCCCCCACCAACTGCGGGTGGCCCCCGTACGCATGGAGAGTGAACAGCTTCGGACGCGATGGCCGGAAGTGCCGCCGCTGTACAGGGAGTTCAGGAAGTCCGGTGACGAGTCGGCGACGTCACGCATTCGCGCTGGGCTGGACGGCTACACCAGGACGGGAAGCGATACGAGCCCGCGGACAAGACGCGTATGGCGCCACTCCAACCGGTCGGCTGGTCCAGCGAGCCGGATTCCGGGAAACCGGCTCAGTACCGCGCGCAGGGCGATCTCCGCCTCGGCCTTGGCCAGGGGAGCGCCGACGCAGCGGTGGATGCCGTGGCCGAAGCCGAGGTGGGCGGTGGCGTCCCGGTCCAGGTCGAGCAGGTCCGGTGACGCGAAGCGGGCCGGGTCGCGGTTGGCGGCTCCGAGGGCGATCAGTACCGGGGCGCCGGCCGGGATGTCGGTACCGCCGAGCGTGACGGCTTCGGTGGTGAACCGGAAGGTGGTGGTACTGACGGGGGAGTCGAATCGAAGCAACTCGTCGAGCACGGCCGGGACGTCGTCCGGATTCTTCCGGAGGCGATCCAGCTCGGCGGGGCGCTGGAGCAGCGCGAGGGTGGCGTTGCCGAGGAAGTTGGTGGTGGTCTCGTGCCCGGCCACGAGCAGCAGCACCGCCAGGGAGACCAGTTCCTCTTCGCTGAGACGGTCGTCTCCGTCGCGAGCCGAGATGAGTCCGTCGAGGAGTGAGTCGCCGGGGTTGAGGCGTTTGGCGGCGATGAGGGTCGTCATGTAGTCGGCCAGGCAATGCGAGGCCGCGTCGATGGCGTCGGGCCTGCCTGCCGCGAACAGTTCCCCGGACCAGCGCCGGACGTCGGGCCGGTCTCCCGCAGGCACTCCGAGCAGTTCGCAGATCACGATGACCGGCAGCGGCACCGCCAGGCCGGCCACGAAGTCGAACCGTTCGCCGACGGGCCACTGATCCAGCAACTCGTCGGTGACGCGGGCGATGAACGGACGCAGCTGCGCGACGGCTCCGTTCGTGAACGCCTTGGTCACCAGCTTCCGCAGCCGGGTGTGCCGGGGCGGATCGGTGGCCAGCATGGTGTGTGCCACCGCCGGGTGCAGCCGACGCCGTGACTCCTTGCCCGCGAAGAACGCGGCCGTGTCCTTCGAGAGCCGATCGTCGCCGAGGGCTTCCCGGGCTTCCGCGTAGCCGGTGACCACGTAGCTGAGGTGACCACCGGACCCGGTGGGCAGGGGCTGCACGGGGCAACTGGACCGCATGGCCGCGTAGGTGGGGTAGGGGTCCTGGAGGAAGCGGGGGTCTTGGCTCGGGTCGGTCATGCTTTCAGGCTGCAGCCCGCTCCGGTTGGCAGTCATCCGACACGCCCAACACAGGGCCCGCGGGCGTCGGTTGGTCGGTTGCCAGGAGGAGCGGGAGCCGCTTCGTGTCCGCGCGGAGGTCCTTGCGGGAGACGGCCTTCGCCGACGGCAGGACGATCTCAGGTGACGGGGAACCCACGAACTCGTTGCAGCATTCGCGGTGGCTCCAGGGCACAAAGATAGGCAGTGGCGGCCTGGCGCCGATGTCTACGAGGCCCTGCTGGAGGGTCTGATCGGCACGGCCGGTCTCAGGACCAGGCGATCTCGCCATGGCGGGAGACGAAGCGTCCGGTGCCGGCGCCGGGCTCCTCGGTGGCAAGGGCGACGATCGCGTCCGTGCCCTCGGTGACGGTTTGGGGGCCGCTGTGACCGTTGAGGTCGGTCGCGGTGTAGCCGGGGTCGGCGGCGTTGACGCGGATGCCCTTGAGGCCCTTGGCGTACTGCGTGGTCAACATCGTCAGGGCCGCCTTCGAGGAGGTGTACAGCGGGGCGATCACGCGCGACTCGGGTCGGCCGGGGTCGTGGGTGAGGGCGAGGGAGCCCATGCCGCTGCTGACGTTGACGATCACAGGGTCGTCCGAGCGGCGCAGCAGCGGCAGGAACGCGGTGGTGGTGCGGACGACGCCGATGACGTTGACGTCGAGGACGGTGCGGGCGTCGGCGGCGGTGAGGTCGCTGGGATCGCCGACGGGGCCGTGCACGCCGGCGTTGTTGATCAGGACGTCGATCCTGCCCTCGTGTTCGGCGACGTTCGCCGCCGCTGCGGCCACGGACGCGTCGTCGGTCACGTCGATGGGGACGTAGCGTGCGCCGAGCGCGGCGGCGGCCTCCTCGCCCTGCTCGCGGTCGCGGGCTCCCACGAGGACGGTGTGCCCACTCTCGATCAGGCGGCGGGCGGTCTCGCGGCCGAGACCCTTGTTGGCTCCGGTGATGAAGGTGATCGTCATGCGTTCGATCCTGGCCCCGACGACGGAGGCGGGCCAGGGACGCTTCGACGGTAGGAAGACCAGTACCACCCTCGCGCCTGCACACACGATCGGGGATGCCGGAGGATGGGGATCATGTCGACGACACCCGGAAGCGGACTGGGCGCGATGATCCGCACGTGGCGGGACAGGCTGCCCCCATCGGCCGCCGGGCTGCCGGCGGCCCGCGGGCGCCGGGCGGCCGGGCTGCGGCGCGAAGAACTGGCTGACCTGGCCGGGGTATCGGTCGACTACGTCGTGCGCCTGGAACAGGGGCGGGCCACGACACCCTCCGCGTCGGTGGTGGCGTCCCTGGCGCGCGCCCTGCAGCTGTCCGCCGCCGAGCGGGACCACCTGTACCGGCTGGCCCAGCTCGTACCGCCGGTGGACGGCACGATCTCTGACCATCTTCCGCCCGGCGTGCAGCGGGTGCTGGCCCGCCTCGGGGACGTGGCGGTTGCCGTGTTCGCGGCGGACTGGCAACTGGTGTGGTGGAACCGTGGGTGGGCCGCCCTGCTGGGCGACCCCTCCGCCTCGCCGCCGCGCCTGCGCAACTTCGCCCGCGACAGGTTCCCGGTGAACGCCGGCCCGGCCCACCTCGCGCTGTGGCCGGTGACCGAGGCGGACCGCGACGCCACCGACGCCGCCGTCGTTTCCGACCTGCGCCGAGCCACCGGGCGCTTCCCCCAGGACCGCCGCCTGGCCTCGCTGATCCGCGACCTGAACGCGGGCAACAAGAGGTTCGCTCAGCTGTGGACGACCGGACAGGTGGCCGCGCACCGTGAGGACCACAAGACGATCGACCACCCGTTGGTGGGCCCGGTCACGGTCGACTGCGACGTCCTGACCGACGGAGACTCCGAGCTCAAGATCGTCATCATGACCGCCGTACCCGGCAGCGAGGACGAAACCAAGCTCCGGCTCACCGCCGTCGCCGGCCCGCCGGCCACTACAGGCAACTGATCCGGCTTGCGTGTTGATCGACCGGCCGCAAGGAAGTTGGCGTGGTCCCAGCCGGAGCCCTCCAGCGCGTTCCAGGCCGTCCGGTTGTTGCTCCACAGGGTGTCGTAGGGGACCAGGGCCGGACGGTCCCAGCTCCCGTTGCCCCACGCCTCCGCCCGCTCTCCCGCCTTGGCGAAGCGGAAGGAGTGTGTTCCGAAGGGGCCGCGCGGGAGGCTTCCGTCCTTGTGGTAGACGGCCTTGAAGCGCTTGCCCTCCCGCTCCACGTCGTTGAACCGCTTGGTGGTGTAGTTGCCGTGGGCGGAGACGGACACGTAGCTGGGCCACTGGTCATTGCCGTGGTACCAGACCACGGTGGCCTCGAAGTCGTGCCGGTGCCCGAACTTGTCGACGGCGCCGGCGACGGCCTGGTCCTTCTCGAAGTACAGGGTGTAGACGATGCCGCACCAGCCGGAGCCCTTGTCGCACTTGGACCGCGAGTAGGTGTTGGCCTGGCCGAGGTGGTTGCTCTTGCATCCGCCGCCGAGCGACCCGCTGTTGTGGAGGCCGCCGTTGAGTCTGCCGCTCGCGTCGACGGCGGCCGCGGGGTAGCAGCCGTCCGCGTCGTAGTCGAAGAGCGGCTGGAACATCTCCTGCTTCGCGGCGCCGTCGCCCATGTAGCCGAAGGGCTTCAACAGGGCGGCGTTGGCGCTGCCGGTCACGCCGACGGTCAGCGCGGCGACGCCGACTGCCTGGGCAGCAGCCAGCGACCTGCGGGATCCGCTGATCACGTGGGCAGTCACCCCAGCACACATCACGCAGACCGACGCGCAGACGGTGAGTGGCGTCTCCCGTCCACCATCAACCGGCTTCTGCTCACCGACTGACGGGACGCGAACTCCAGCCTCCCGGCCCGCTCGTTCCGGGAGGCCGCATATGTCGGCCGGGAGCTCCGTCCTGAAGGCGACGTCGCTCTGCGCCGGGTAACGGACGGTCAGGCAGCTGCACCAAGCTCACACGACAACTGCCTGGTCAACCCTTCACTGTCGGTGGTGGCTGCAAGGCTGGTCAGATGAATGGAGACGAGCAGTTGCTGCGCGGTCGGGTCTACGCCCACGACCATGACGACCCCGACCCCGGGCCGCGCCCGGGGCAGACCTACGCCGCGCTCATAGGCGGGCCGCTGGACGGACTGTTGCTGGACATCACAGGATGGCGGCCGGAGGAAGTCGACGACGGCGCCGCCCTGCCCACCGAGCTGTCGCGATGGCCCGGCGGACGCGCCCTGTACGACCCGGACCCCAATGAACCCCGCACATCCGGCCCGGGTGTGATGTGCCGCTTCTACTACTCCGGCGACACGCCCTGACCGCAGCCCCGACCACGACCCTGACCGCGTGTCGGGGCCCCCGACCAGGGCTGGTCGGCGCGCTGGTGAAGTGACCTCTCCGACGCAGGTGTGGCCGGCAGCGCCGGTCCGCTGTGGGCGCGGCAGACGATGGTCTTGCCGTCGACCAGGTGGTTGACCGGGCAGATCACCGGCAGGGCATGCTGGTGAAGCCTGGCGGCCGCGGCGATGCGGGTGTCATGTGGGCGGGTCGATGTTCGCGTCGAGTTGCTGCCAGCAACGGTGAACGTGGTGTTCAGCCTCGCGCACGGCGCGCGCGGCGGGCTCCGGAGGTGCCGCTGCGGGTGGTGCGGGCTGCTCGGCGCGGGGTGTGGGGCGCTGTCGTGGCGGGTGGCCGCTGCGGGCAGGGTGCCGTCGGTCGCCGCTGTGGAGGAGTGCGGCCCGGGCGAAAAGGATCATGGTGATGAGGGCTGCGGCTGTGAGTGTGGTGGCCGCATGCTGATCCGACATGGTTGGCAGGGTCCTTCGTGCTGGTACGGGCAGCGAGGTCACAGGACCGGTATCCGCGCGGTGCGGTCCTGACACCTCCTTGTGCGCGTCAGCCGGGCCACGTTCCGGTCAGGCGCCGGGTGGCGGTGGCGCCCCCGTGGCCGACGGCGGACCCTGGCGAAGATCGCGCCCTGCAGGACCGGTGCCAACCGCCTCGCGCCAGGTGCGGTGCAGCTTGCTGAGGGGGACAGCCTCGTCCTCGACAACTACCGGTGCCAGCACGGCCGGGACGCACACAGTGGCGAGCGCGCCGTCCGCATTCTGGCCCCGCGCACGGCCGACGGTCGATGCGTGGCACACGTCACGGAAACGTGCGGGAACCCACTCCGCACTGCCCCCGACTCCTGTAACTGGTACGGCTCGAAGGAGACCACGGGAACGCCCGCGCTCCGGGCCGTCCGACGCGCGTCAGGAGGCCGGTCATGGAAGAACCCCACAAGCCCGCCCCAGATGCGGGCATGGCGCTGCGCAGATTCGTGCCGCCGCCCGCTCTCTGTGGCCTTTTGCTGTTGCTCGCCCTGGTCTTCACGGCGTCGAACGCCATAGGCGGCGCCGCCGGACCGGTCGCACGGGTGTCCGCTTGAATCAGGGCAAGAACGAGCACAGGCACCAGCGGCGCGTTCTCATCGTCGCCTACGACGACGCGCAGATCCTCGACATCGCCTGCCCCGCCGGCGCCTTGGACATCGCGAACCGGTACGGTGCACAGCCGCCCTACGCCATCGAACTGGGCACCCTCGGCCGCCGGGCTGCCCGCAGCTCGGCGGGGATCCTGCTGGCGGCCGGGCAGAGCCTGGAGGCGGTCGTAGGACGGCTGGACACGCTCATGGTCGTCGGCGGCATCGGCTGCGAGGACGCGGCGGCCGACGAGCGGTTACTGGGCCAGGTACGTCGGCTGGCCGCACACAGCCGACGTGTGACCTCCGTCTGCACCGGCGCCTACCTACTGGCCGCCGCAGGACTGCTCAACCACAGACGGGTGACAACCCACTGGGGATGGGCAGACCGTCTCGCCGATCGTCACCCCACCGTGGCCGTGGACGCCGCACCCCTCTACATCCGCGACGGCAACATCTACACCTCGGCCGGGGTCACCAGCGCCCTCGACCTGACACTGGCCCTGATCGAGGACGACCACGGTCCGACACTCGCCCGGACCGTCGCCCGCGAACTCGTCACTCACCTGCACCGACCCGCCGACCAGGCCCAGATCTCCATGTTCCTGGCCGCACCACCGCCGGAAGACCGCCTGGTGAAAGACCTGATGGGCCATATCGTCGGCCACCTGGCCGAAGACCTCAGCCCCGCGACCCTGGCAGCCCGGGCGGGCATCAGCCCCCGGCACCTGACCCGCCTGTTCACCGCGCACCTCGGTACCACTCCCGCGCGGGCCGTACGCGCGGCACGAACCGAAGCGGCGGCGCACCTCGTTCGCTCCAGCGCACTGTCCATGGCAGCGATCGCCCGTCGCTGCGGGTTCGGGTCGGCGGAGACGCTGCGGCAGGCGTTGCTCGACCACTACGGGGTCACGGGGGACAGGCTTCGCAGGATGCCGGACATGCCACCCCCACGTGTCGCACCGAGCCAGAAGAATCCTGGCCCATGAGCCATTCGACGACACGCAGAAACGTCCTGCGCGGGACCGTGGCCACCGCCGCGCTCGCGGCCACGGCTACCGCTGTCCAGACCGAAGTGGCGTACGCGGCCCCACCCCGCGGCGGCACGGGCCCGAACATCGGCATCCTGCTGTACGACGGCTACAGCCTGCTGGACCCCACCGGCCCAGCCGAGGTCCTGTCCCGGCTGCCGGACGCTACCGTGACCATGATCGCCGAGAAACGCGGGACCGTCCGCACGGACACGGGAGACGTGGCCGTGGTCGCCGAGCACTCCATCGCCGAGGTCGACCGTCTCGACGTTCTCCTGGTGCCAGGCGCGGGCAACCGCGGCACCATCGGGGCGATGAACAACCAGGCGCTCCTGCGCTGGATCCGCGAGATGCACCGCCACACCCAGTGGACGACCTCCGTGTGCACGGGCAGCATCGTGCTCGCAGCGGCCGGACTGCTGGACGGCCGGGAGGCGACGACCTACTGGGCCTCTGCCAACTACCTCCAGTCCACGTTCGACGTCACCTACCTGCCGCAGCGCTACGTACGCTCCGGAAAGATCATTACCGCAGCCGGGGTGTCGGCGGGAGTGGACATGGCTCTGTACCTCGCGTCCGTGATCACAGACGACGACACAGCGAAGGCCATCCAACTCGCCGTCGAATACGACCCCCAACCCCCCTTCGACTCCGGCAACGCAGCAGAGGCCAGTCCCCAACTCAAGGAACGGGCGCTGCAGTTGCTCGCCGCGTCTCAGGTCTAGGGGGAGGGGAGGGGAGGGGAGGGGATCCTTGCTGGATGTGGGCCATTCGCGTGCGCGGTAGCGGCAGCGTCGCATGCCGTACCCGAGCCCAGGGTTCCAGACAGGCCGGCGGCGACCGGGGGACAGCGGAGCGATACTCCGACGTGCCTCTGCGCCCCGTCGCCTGGACGAGCAAGTCCGTTGTCTGGTCTGATACTTGAGCCTCTCGTGCGGCGTCCCGTGATCACGGAAGAACAGCGACGGAAGGAACCGCGCGTATGTCGTCCGGGTTTGGCTTTCGCCCATGGGCTCTCGGCATCAGATTCGTGTTGGAACTGATGGCCCTGGTCTGCTTCGGGCTCTGGGCATGGGCCACTGTGCCTCCTCCCCTTCGGTATGTCTGCGTGGTTGCCGTTCCCCTGCTCGTGGCTGTGCTGTGGGGGGCCTTGGCAACCCCGGACGATGCGTCACGGTCGGGGAAGACGGTGATTGCGACACCTGGTCCGGCGCGGTTCCTGCTGGAGCTGGCGGTGTTCTTCGGTGGTGCGGCGGCGTTGTACGCGGCGGGATCCCACGTCCTCGCCGTCACGCTCGCCGGCGTGCTGATCGTGTATCACCTGTTGTCGTGGGACCGGGTCCTGTGGCTGCTCAGGCATTGATTCCGCCCCGGCCGTCTCGGGCCGGCGGTGTCCGACGCACTCATCTTGTTTCGCCGTTCTTGACATGCCTGTGGGCTCCGGATGTCTCCGGAGCCCACAGGCATGCTGCTGATTGCGCGGTTACCAGCGATACCAGCGGCCCTTGCGGCCGCCCGTGTCCGCGGAGCGCATGACAAAGCCCAGCAACCAGACGGCCAGCACGATGACCGCGATCCACCACAGTGCCTTCAGCGCGAAGCCCGCACCGAAGAGAAGCAGAGCCAGGAGAAGAACGACAAGCAGGGGAACCATAGTTATCAACCTCCGTCGCTCCTCGTGCCCGGCGAACGCGAGAACACACGGTCGATTTCCCTGGTTTCTCCACTGCTCATGCGGGCACTGAACTCAGTTTCTCCACGGCGTCCGCCTCACCCAGGGATCGGGCTGATCGCAGAGTGACTGTCGGCACGGAGGGAGATGACACGATCGACGAGCCCTCGGGTACTGGGTCTGCTGCGGCCCACTCGATCGGCGCAGCCTGGCCGCCGGAAGGTGGTGGCAGCGTGGACGTCCCGCCAAGGGCACTGTTGTCGAATTCAGCGGTGTTCGCCACGTGACCTTGTAGCGGCCGGGACGATGGCCGCAATGGCGTGGGGGCGTGAGCGTGAGCTGATCGAGGTACCGGATGGGGTCGCTCGAATCCAGCGTGATTGCGGGTAGACGGGGCACGCGGTCCAGCAGAAGCGCAGAAAAGCGAACGCGTTCCAGCGAACCCGGGAGTCTTTGATGGTCATCGCCGTTGTCATCGCCGCATGTGTCCTCCTGGCCGTGCTGGCCTTCCTCCTGCCGCGTCTTTCCCGGCATCCGCAGAACGGTGCCCAGCGTGGTCTCGGGGCTGGCTCGCGAGCCGGATCCAAGGCGCCCGGGGGCCTGGGGCGGCTGCTGAGCAAACCCTTCAGCTCCAGCTCCCGCGCGGTCGGTCGCAGCGGCTCCGCCGGCCGACGGGCGCGAGGCCGACTCCCGTTCTGAGAGGGGTGCCGTCCTTGGCGGCGGTACCGGGTCAGAGGCGGGGAGGGCCCCTGTCTCGTACGGGCATCGTCCGCGTCGGCGTATCAGAATGATCAGGAGATTGGTGATGTCGGAGCACGACGACGAGGCCCGGCCGGACGAGGACGACGGGGCCTCGGTCGAGGCGGACCTGCTCGACGGCCTCCGTGTGGACGAAAGCCGGCCGGAGAAACCGATCCTCCTGGACGCGGACGGAAGCGCGGTGGACACGTGGCTGGAGAACTACCCGTACGACCGGAAGGTGAAGCGGTCCGAGTACGAGAGGACCAAGCGCGTTCTGCAGGTCGAGCTGCTGAAGATGCAGCGCTGGGTGAAGGAGACCGGTCAGCGGGTGGTCGTGCTCTGTGAGGGCCGTGACGCGGCCGGTAAAGGCGGCACGATCCAGCGGTTCACCGAGCGGCTCAACCCCCGAGGCGCCCGCGTCGTGGCGCTGGAGAAGCCGACCGAGCGGGAAGCGGGTCAGTGGTACTTCCAGCGCTATGTGGCACACCTGCCGTCCCGCGGTGAGATCGTCTTCTTCGACCGCTCCTGGTACAACCGGGCCGGCGTCGAGCGGGTGATGGACTTTTGCACCGAGGCGGAGTACCGCACCTTCCTGGAGCAGGCTCCGTTGTTCGAGAACATGCTGACCAGGGACGGCATCCTGTTGGTGAAGTTCTGGTTCTCGGTGTCCCAGGCCGAGCAGCGGACCCGTTTCGCGATCCGCACGGTCGACCCCGTACGCCGCTGGAAGCTCTCCCCCACGGATCTCGCCTCGCTCGACCTGTGGGACGAGTACACCGCGGCCAAGGTCGACATGTTCCGGGCGACAGACACCGCAAACGCCCCGTGGACCGTGGTGAAGAACAATGACAAACGCCGCGGCAGGCTCGAAGCGATGCGCAGCCTCCTCGACCGTTGCGACTATCCCACCAAGGATCACGCAGCCGTGGGCAAGCCCGACCCACTGATCGTGGGCGCCGCCAACACGTTGCTGGAGGCCGGTGAGGAACCCACCGACCTCTCCCCGACCCCCCTGACCGGGTCCGGCAACGGCCCCGGCAACCACCCGGCCAGGGCGGACGACGAGCAGCGCTGATCCATGGCGTTGGGCTTCGCTAGTGGTGATGCCGTGCCGAGGTCGCCGTGTGGGTGCTGGTCCCCGAAGTGCTCCGCAGCCTGCGGGTCAGCGCCGGGACGTACGCCATCGGCGCAGAGCGCCTGCTACAGGGGTGGGCGTGCTGTCGGCATGGCTTGGTGCAGCAAGGAGGCTTTTGAACCCGATGCCTGGGTCTGGCACCAGGTCGGTCCGGCCCCGGGCCCTCCCCAAAGGAGTGCACGTGCCGACTGTTGGATGGTCCGTGGGACAGGGTGCGGCGGTGAAGCGGTGGATATCACCGTGAGACGGCCCAGAGCCAGGAGGGCTGGCCCAGTTGGTCGCTCTGCCCTACCGGTTCGCCGGCAACTACCGCCTGTACGAGGTCCGCTGCGATGACGTGCAGGGAGGCCCGGCGAACATGTACCCCTGCTCAGCGGCGTGGCGGCGGACTTGGGCCGCGAGATGTCCCGCAACCTCAGCTCTGCCGACCGCCGATCGGAGAGTTACGGCGGTCTTCGCCCAGCCGTTCCGGCGCGAGCGCGCGCGTCACTCGTAGAGGTTCGAGGTGACGGTCAGGAAGACGAGGAGGTTCGGCACGGTCTCGACCTTGGCGAGCGCCCAGGCTTTGGGCTGTCCGTGCCGGCGTACGGCCACGAAGCCCCCGCCGACATCGATCGTCGCGACGGCCGACCAGGGCAGGGCCCCTTCGCGTTCGGTGGAGATACCGGCGGCGTCCACGCTGAACGGGCCATGGCTCACCTTGTGACCCTCATGGACCGCCTCCCACACCTTCTGGGCCTGGGCGCGGGTGATGGCCTCGGAGATCAGGGGCAGCCAGGTCCCGAAGTCGGCGAAACGGGACGAGATCTGCGCTCTGGTGCCGTTGGGCGCTACCAGGGTGGAGGTGTGCGTGGTGTTGAGAGGGGTCTTCGTGTGCTTGTAGATGATCACTTCCTGGACGGTTTCCTGGTAGTGGACCGCTTGGTCCCAGCGAACCGCGAACAACTTCCCGGCGCCCTTGTCCACGATCAGCCCCCTCTCGAAGAGGTGCAGGCGTTGACTGCCGAGCTTCTTGCGGAAGTTGGGGCTGTTGATCAGGGCACCTGTGCTCAGCGCGGAGAAGAACAGGGGGTACCACCCCACCCACCAGCTGAAGTGGACCCACAACAGGATGCCCCCGGTCGCCAGCGAGGCGATGCCGGCCAGGGAAGCGGCGAGGAACAGACGCCGGTACTTCTCCTGCACGTTGACCTCCTTCCTCGGCAGGAAGGTGTGATCGAGTCGGCCGAAGCCTCTACGGGAAGCCAGTTGGGCGACTTCAGGGGACGGGGAACCCGGCACGCTCATACGGGGGCCTCGGTTTCGTTTCGGAGCGACATTCGTCAAGGCCGCTTCAGCTGGTCACGTGGTCACGTGGTCACGTGTCACGTGGTCAATGAGTCGAGCGAGCAGATGAGCGCGGGGGACCATCTGGGAGATCTCGACGTACTCGGTGTCCGCGTGCGCGCCACCGCCCACGGCGCCCAGGCCGTCCAGCGTCGGACAGCCCGCCGCCGCGGTGAAGTTGCCGTCCGAGGCGCCGCCGACGGCGATCCCCCGCAGCGGTTCCTGGCCCAGGTCCGCGGCGATCCGGGAGGCGAGGGTGAACAGTTCGGCGGAGGACTCCGGTTGCATCGGCGGCCTTCTCCTGCCGCCCAGTACCTCGAGTCGGGCTCCGGGCAGCCGGGCGACGAGCCCCCGCATGAGCGTGTCTATCCGGTCCTGCGCCGCCAGGGTCGGCACGCGCACATCGACCGACACCTTCGCCAGCCCGGGCACTGTGTTGAGAGTGGTGCCGGCCGTCAACAGGGTGGGCGTGATGGTCGGCGCCCCCAGGGCGGGGCAGGGGGCTTCGGCGGCGCCCATTGAGCCTGCGAGGTCGGCGACGGCCAGGACCTGGTGAGCGGCCTCGACAGCGGCGTTGACCCCCTTGTGCGGTTCCAAGCCCGCGTGTGCGGCACGGCCGTGCACGACGACCTCGTACCGCGAAGTGCCCTTGCGGGCGGTCTTGAGCGCGCCGCCCTCGTCCGCGGATGCCTCCAGTACGAAGGTGGCCGCGCACCCCCGCACGGATTCCTTGATCAGCTGTCAGCCGGCTTCCTCGTCCCCGTTGACCACCACGCACACCCCCTCCGGGGAGGGCAGGGAGGCCAGCGCGTGGAACATCTGCACCAGGCCCGCCTTCATGTCCAAGACGCCGGGGCCGCGGGCGATCCCGTGGGCCACCGACCAGGGGTGGTTCTGCAGCGAGCCCATGGACCACACCGTGTCGTGGTGTCCCACCAGTAGGACCCGCGGAGTGCCGAAGCTCCACCGCAGATGGGTCACACCGTCGATCACGATCACCTCCGGCCCGGCCCCCAACAGCCTGGCCCCCAGGGCGCCGACCACCTCGGCGCTGCGCGCGACAGCCGCGTGATCCGCCGAGAAGGACTCGCACAGTACGAGGTCCTCCAGATCGGCCAGCATCGCCGGCAACGCGAGCGCGGCCCCGCGGGTCATCGGTCCCGCCCCATCTCAACTCCCTTTCGCGCCAACACACTTCTCCCTCGGATCTCGTGGGCCATTGGGGAGCGGCGGCGCTCGTCCCCCTCAAAGCACCGCCGCGTGAACGACGTTAGGGCGAGGCATGGCATTCCACCAGCGACTGGATTGCATAGGATCCATGCGTCTGAGGAATGCATTGACGCAAGACGGTGAGGGCCGCAGGAGATGGCCTCTGTCCTGTCTCTGTGATGTCCGGGCATTTGGTGGGTCGTTGTCCCGTCTCGCTGAGCTGGCCATCTGCTCTACGGCGGACCTGTGGTTATCCCCAGGAGGAAAACTGAAGGTGGCAGGCTGCCCGGGACCTGCCGCCCATCGGCAGCCTTGATCCATGCCTGTATTTCACAGTTCACTTCGATTGCATCCGTTACTGCTGTGCCTGCTGGCGCTGACGCTCGGGGTCGGCACGCTGACGGTCGCCGCCCGGCCGGCGCACGCGAACGCGATGACCACCACCGATCCGGTGCGCGAACTGGCGTCCGTCGCGGAGCCGCTGCGTTCCACGGAGGCCGGCGCCCCCGGCAGCGATCTGCGCCCGCTCGGCCGCATGATCGGCTCGGCGAAGATCGTCGGCCTGGGTGAGGCCACGCACAGCTCTCGGCAGTTCTTCACGATGAAGCACCGCGTCTTCCGGTACCTCGTCGAGGAGAAGGGCTTCACCACCTTCGCGCTGGAGGCGCCCTGGTCCACCGGCCTGGTCCTCAACGAGTACGTGTTGTACGGGAAGGGCGACCCGGAGCAGCTCATGCGGAAGGAGTTCCAGAGCTCGTACCGGATATGGAACACCCGCGAGTATCTCGATCTGCTGAGGTGGATGCGCGCCCACAACGTTCGCCACCCCCACCGCCCCGTGCAGTTCATGGGTGAGGACAACGGCTACGCGGGACCTGAGCTCTTCGACGCGGTCACGGACTATGTGTCCGCGCACCACCCGGAGCTGCTGCCGCAGTTCGGCCGCCTTTACCGCGAGCTCCGGCCGACGGGGAGCGTGGAGCAGACCGTCAACGAGAACATGGCCAGGCCCATCGCCGAGCGCGAGCGGACGGCCGCGGATGCGCGGCGCGCCTACCAGCTGCTTCAGGCGCAGGGGCCGGACGGGGACCGGCAGGCGTACGAGTGGATCCTCCAGCACGCCAGGGCCATATCCCAGACCGGCACCCTCTACGCGTACTACGACTTCTCCGACCCGGAGAAGATCGCTCGGGCCATGCTCTACCGCGACCAGATCATGGCGGAGAACACTGTGTGGTGGCAGCGGCACACCGGCCACCGCATGCTGTTGTCGGCCCACAACGGCCATGTCTCCTACGAGTCCGACAACCCTGAGCAGTATCCGAAGACCCAGGGGGAGTTCATACGCCAGACGGTCGGGGCCGAGTACGTGAACATCGGTTACACCTTCGGGCAGGGCTCGTTCAACGCGATGGATCTGACGGATCCGGAGGAGCCCTACCGTCGCTTCTCCGTGGAGCCGCTGGGCGCGGGCAGCAACGAGGAGGTGCTGGAGCGAGTCTCGCGCCGGGACTACTACGTCGATCTGCGGGCCGTGCCCGAGTCGGCGCGAGACTGGCTGATGGTGAAGCGGCTGACCCGCTCCATCGGGAACGCCTGGCCGGAGGACCCCTACCAAACCTCGCTCGGGCGCCACTTCGACGTGCTGATACACCTCCATCGCGTCACGGCCGCGGATCTGCTGTCAACGGCCCCATCTCCGCAAGCAAGCGAGGGCTAAGCAATCGTTGCCCACCAGCAAGCGGAGGCAAGTACGCCTTGACAGTTCCAAACTGTCAAGGCGTACTTGCCTCATGACTCTTCCGGACCTGGACGATCTCATAGCGGAAGTTGACCGCAGGTGCGACACCGCGCACCGCCCCGGCAGCCAAGAACAGCCCGACTGGCTCGCCCTGTTGACCGTTGCCGCCCAACTCGCAGGTCAGATGCAGGCGTTGGCGGACGACCTGGTCGAGGACTACGTCGAGCACTGCCGGATGCACGGCTCCTCATGGACCGACATCGGCGCTGCCCTGGGCGTGACCCGACAGGCCGTCCAGCAACGCTTCCACGCACCGCACAAGCGCTACAGCCCCGAGACGATGACCGACGACCTCCGCCAGGCGATGACGCACGTCAAGCAGGCGGCAGTCCATCACCGCAACAACTACATCGGCACCGAGCACCTGCTCTGGGGACTGACCGCGCAGGACAACAGCGCCACCCGGCTCCTGCAGGCCGCCGGTGTCTCACCGGAGACGGTCCACCAGTCCGTCGGCAACCGACTGAGCATGGGCGCCTCCCAAGCTGCCGAGCGCATCGCCTGGACGCCCTACTCCCGCAAGGCCATCGCCATCGCGGAGGCACGATCCGAGCAGAACGGTTCCGACCGCATCGACTGCGACGACCTGCTGATCGGCCTCGCCCAGGTCGGCCGCGGAGTCGCCGCCGACGTCCTGGCCGAGGCCGGTTTCGGTCCAGCCGCCCTCGACGCCACACCTGCGGACGCCTGAGTCCATCGCGACCCCGACGCCCGGACTGCGAGAGAACGGCGCCTTGCCCGGACTTGAGTGAGACACATCGACGAGTCCCGTCTCATGGAGGTCCGGGTACCGCAGGTCAGCGGGGCATGATGCCCAGACTTGTCCGAGACAGGACAGCCTTGGAGGAGGGAGGAACGTGTTCGAGATCGACGCGCTGCGGCTGCTCGTCACCGTGGCCGAGACCGGATCGTTCACGAAAGCGGCGGCCCGGCTCAACTACACGCAGTCCGCGGTGTCCCGGCGGATCGCCACGCTGGAACAGCAGGCGGGCGGGCCGCTGTTGGAACGGCTCCCTCGCGGCGTACGGCTGAATCCCGCGGGCCGTACCCTGCACCGGCACGCGATGGACGTGCTCGACCGGCTGTCGCGGGCGGAGCGGGAACTGACCGTGCTGCACGCGGGCCACGGGGGGTTGCTGCACATCGGCGCGTTCGCCACCGCCAACATCTCGCTGGTGCCCACCGCTCTGCGGACACTCCAGGACGCCAGGCCGGATGTCGAGGTCGTCGCGGTCGAGGGCCCGACCGACACGCTGATGGCGCGCCTCGCGGACGGGGTGCTGGACCTCGCCATCGTCAGCGACTACCCGTCCGGTCTGCCGTCGGCCGACGGTGTCACGACGACCGCGTTGTGCGAGGACGAGTTGTTCGTCGCTCTCCCACGGGGGCACCGCCTGGCCGGAGCCGGGACGATCGACCTGCGTGAACTACGCGATGAAGCCTGGCTCCAGAACACCTACGGTGACCGCCCCACGATGCTCGCCGACGCCTTCGCCAGGGCGGCCTTCACCCCCAGGAAGATCATCCGGATCGCGGAGTGGTCCGGAAAGTTCGGCTACGTGGCCGCCGGGCTGGGGGTGGCGCTGGTCCCCTCGCTGGCCGCCCGGGCGGTCCCCGACGAACTCGTCCTGCGCAGCCTCACCGACCCGGCCCTGCGCCGGACCGTCCATGTGGCGCTGCCTGCCGTTCCGCTACCGGCGGCACTGAAACTGCGGGATCTGCTGCGCGACGCCGTGGCCTGAGCCGTTCTGCGCAGCGACCAGCACAGCGGGATAACCTGCGCCGACAACACTCGGCCCCCGGTTTTCAACAGCCGGTTGCCGCTTCTCACGCGCGTCGTCGGGCCGCAGCCACAGAGGAGGGGGCGTGCGTGGCCAGGGCCGCGTCGGCGGCCTGCGGGTGCCGAGTGACCGGGCCGAAGGAGATCAGGCCGCTTTCGGCGACGGACTCCGCTTCGGCGGCGGCCAGTTCGTCGCGGTCGCGGCGCAGGACCGGCAGGTGCCCCACGGACGCGGCGGCCCGGGCGAGGACGCACCACAGTGCCTCCTGGAGGAGGTCGTGCGGTGGGCGGGGGACGTCGGTCAGCGCCCGGCGGGCCAGCTCGGCGGCGCCTGAGGCGGCCAGGAGCAGCGGGTCGAGCCAGGGCCGGTACGGGCCCGAGTCCAGGTGCGCGAAGTCGCCGGGTCTGGCAGGGCGTTGCCCCGCATGACCGGGACGAGTGCGACCAGAGGACGGCGGCGCCTCGGGTGAGGCCGGGCATGCCGCAGTCGGCGGTCTTTGCCAGGACCCGGGTGTACCGCGCGGCGCCGTGTTTCTCACAGGTGCGCAGGGCCCGGTACCAGGCGGTGGAACGCCTTCACCCTGATCCGCACCCCAGCCGGGCTTGCGTACGGGCACCGGGACGTCCTTGATCTGAAGTGCGTCCAGGCCGCCGGGCCGGCTGACGACGACGGCCCGCATCGTCGCCGGTGCGGTACCGCCGGCTGCTGTCGATTGGCTCATACCGAGTACCTACTGCGTGTTGTCCCCCTGCGCTCTTCCGCATCGCCCGCCGCCCGTCAGGGGCGGTCGATGCCTTCCCACAGGTCGAGGACCTGCTGGTAGTGGGCGGTGCCCTCGACGGGAGAGTTGCCGACGGTTTCCGCAGTGGGCCGGTCCGTGACGGCGGGCCACAGGCGGGCGTGCTCGCCGGTGGCGAAGTCGAGCACGATGTCGCGGATACGGGCGTCACGCTCGGCCTGCTCCGCGCTGCGGCCCGGCTTTTCCTGGCCGACCAGGGCGTACATCTCGGTGCCGTGCACGGCGGGTGCGCCCGCGGCGGGCCCGATCAACAGGAGATGGGCGTTGCCGCCGGCGGCGGCGTGGGCCAGGGCGCCGCGGGCGGCGGGGATCGCGAAGAGGTAGTCCGCCATGACCGCGGCGCGGACCTCGGCCGGGGTACGGGCGCCCGCATCGTAGAAGGCGACGATCCTCTGCGCGCGAGAGCGGGAGATACGCCACCCCGCGACCTCGTCGACGACGCGTTCGACGGTGCCCGGGTCGAAGCGGTCGAGGTCGTTCGCCACCCACCAGCCCATGTCGTCACTTGCCATGCTCAGCAGAATGTCGACGTCGCGGTGCTCGCCCGAGGAGAGGACGTCCATGGGGTGGGCGTGCACCACCGCGCCGGGCTGCCCGATGTCCAGGACGACTCCGGTGGCCTTGTTGTCCACCCCGCCGCGGACTCCGAGGTCCGTCGGGATGACCTTGCGCAGGGCGTCCCGCAGGGTGAGCGGGTCGAGGTCGAGCAGCTTCTCCGGGTTGTCCGCGACACCGAGTTCGGTGACGAACAGGTGCGCGAGTTCCTCGGCCCACCAGGCCGGGACGCTGCGAGCGGGGCCGCCGGAGAACCCGGCCAGCCGCCGGTACAGGCCGTCGGCGGAGGAGGCGCCGAGCAGCCCGAGGGAGGAGTAGGCGCCGCCGCTGTGGCCGTAGACGGTGACGTTGTCGGGGTCGCCGCCGAAGTGGGCGATGTTCCGCTGGATCCAGGTGAGCGCGGCGATGATGTCCTGGAGGAAGAGGTTGCTGGCCTCGGCGAGCTTCCCGCCGTACTGCGAGAGCGAGAGCGGGCCCAGGGCGCCGAGCCGGTAGTTGATGGACACGCCCACCACGCGCCCCGTCGCGGCGAGACCGGAGGCGTTCGAGGTGATCTGTGTGTTCGCGCCGTACTCGAATCCGCCGCCGTGGATGTACACGGTCACGGGGAGCGTCTTGCCAGCCGGCTGCTTGGGGGCCCACACGTTCAGGTTCAGGCAGTCCTCGCCCATCCCGCTGTCCGCTTCGAGCCAGTCGCCGGTGTCGGGTTGGATGGAGACGACGCCCTTGCGGTCGTAGGGGAGGCTGGGGTCGAAGTCCGCGACCACGGGGCGGCGGTACCGCTCGGCGGTGGCGTACGGGATCCCCCACCAGGACCGCACTCCGGGTGCGGTCGGGGCCTTGGGAGCGGAGGCGGTCATGGCATGTCCTTCCAGCGCAATTCGGATGCTTCGCGCGGTGAGTCAGCGGCTGGTCGCTCGCGGTGACGTCTCCCATCGTTTCCCGGGATCCGGCAAAACGCCTGGCGGGCAGCGGTCACCTGCTGGTCAGCAGGTGACACTTCAATGCCTGTCCTCCACTCGTGGCCCAGGCAGCTGAGGGAAGATCCGGGTGGCCTGGGATCTGCCATCGGCGGGCCCGGAGGAGCCTGCGCCACTGGACCGCTCTGCGTGCCCGCCGACAACGCGGCTGACGCGGACACGTGGGTAGGGCTCGGAACCCCGGCGACGACCCGTCAGTGCTCATCCCCCGCGTCCCGCGCGCCATCTGCACGCACGGCGTCTTCCTACGGCACCCGCACCCTCCTGTATAGGCGGGTCAGTGACCACCTATGAACCGCGGGTACGGCGCCTGGCCGCGGGCGGCGGGTCACCACTGGGTGATGAGAGGGGTGTCCGGTCCGTGCTGTCGCCAGGCTTCGGTGAGGCGGGCGAGGCGGGTGGGGGCGGCGATGCCGCGCACCGTTGCGATCTTGCCGTCGGTGACGTCGAACGTCACGGTGCCTATGACCTGGTCGCCGAGCAGGAAGAGGATGGCGGGGGCGCCGTTGAGGAGCGCGTAGTGGACGGCGGGCGTGCCACCGGCGAGTCGTCGTTTCGCGGGTGTGGGCTTGAAACCGGCTCGTGCGATGGCGGCGATGCGCTCCGGAGTGTCGTACTGCAGCAGCGTCTTGGCCAGGCCGGCGCCGTTGGAGTCGGTGATCGCGATCGCGTCGTCGGTGAGTAGTGCCACCAGCCGTTCGATACGGCCCGAGGTGGCAGCGGCGAGGAATTCTTCGACGATGCCGCGGGCGGATGCCGGGTCGACTTCACCGCGGCGGCGGCGTGCGGCGGTGACGCGGTGCCGGGCCCGGTGGAGGTGCTGCTGGCTTGCGGACTCGGTGATGTCGAGGATCTCGGCGATCTCGGTGTGGCTGTAGGAGAACGCTTCGCGCAGGAGGTAGACGGCCCGCTCGAGGGGTGACAGGCGCTCCATGAGGGTCAGCATGGCCAGGGAGACCGATTCGCGCTGCTCGAATGTGTCGGCCGGGCCGAGCATCGGGTCGCCGTCGAGGAGCGGTTCGGGCAGCCATGCGCCGGCGGCGCGTTCGCGGCGGGTCTGTGCCGAGCGGAGCCGGTCGAGGCACAGGTTGGTGACGACCTTGGTCAGCCATGCCTCCGGCACCTTGATCTGCTGCCGGTCGGCGGCCTGCCAGTGCAGGAACGCGTCCTGTACGGCGTCTTCGGCGTCGGTGGCGGAGCCCAGCAGCCGGTACGCCAGCGAGGCAAGCCGGTTCCGGCTGGCCTCGAACCGGTTGGTGTCGAAGCGATCAGTGGCGGTGCTGTCCACGCGGACCACCCTAGGCGGCCACGCGACCGTCTTTTTCGGGATACGCGATCGCTTTCCCGGCTGACGCTTCCGGTACGGCGGCCAGGTGGTGTTTGCGCTTGGGCAGGCCGAAGGTCGGGTGCGAGGTGGTCCACAGCGACATCTGGAGAATGCCCGCTTTGATGCGCGCGGCCTTCCGGCCGCCCACATAGTTCGGCTTGGCTTGGGCTTCGTCGTCGACCATCTGCAGTATCGCGTCCCGCCGCCCGAGGCTGATGTGGTTGCCCAGGTACTGCAGCTTGGTGTGCGGGATCTTGCGGCCGGTCAGGCGTCCCACGATCGCGGCCGTGGCCTGCATCCCGGTGCAGCCGGCCGAGGCGCAGGACATCGGCAGGGGTCGGCCGTTGTCGCCGATGGCGTAGGCGCTGTCGCCGGCGGCATAGACGTTCGGGTGCGAGACCGACCGCATGGTGCGATCGACGACGATCCGGCCGGCCCCGGTGACCTCCAGCCCGCCGGCGGCGGCGATGGAGCTGACGGCGAACCCGGCCGTCCACACGGTTGCATCGGATGCCAGGGCGGTGCCGTCTGCGCACAACACCCGCGCCGCTTGCACGGATTGGGCCTCGGCGTGCTCCAGAACGGTGATACCCAGCCGGTCGCAGGCCTGACGCAGGTGGCAGCGTGCTCCGGCGGAGAGCTGAGGGCCCAGCTCTCCGCGGGCGATGAGCGTCACCGACAGGCTGGGCCGGGATTCGGCGATCTCGGTGGCGGTCTCGATGCCGGTCAACCCGTCGCCGACGACGAGCACACTCCCGCCTTCGTCCCGCCTTTCCAGACTGTCCAGGCGCTCGCGCAGGCGCAGCGCGGAGGGCCGGCCGGTGACGTCGAAGGCGTGTTCGGCCACGCCGGGGACGCCGTGGGTGGCGACGTGGCTGCCGAGCGCGTAGAGAAGCGTGTCGTAGCCGAGCTCGCCGCCGCCGTCGGAGTCGGCCACGGCGACGACCCGGCGCTCGGGGTCGACGGCGGTGACACGGGCCAGGCGCAGCCGGATCCCCGTGCCCGCGAGCACGTCGGTGAGCTGTGGGGCCTCGATCGCCCGGCCGGCCGCGAGCTGGTGCAGCCGCAGCCGCTGGACGAAGTCCGGCTCGGCGTTGACCACGGTGATCTCGGTGTCCTGCGGGGACAGTCGGCGGGCCAGGGTCCCGGCCACGTAGGCCCCGGCATAGCCGGCACCGAGGACGACGATGCGGTGCTTCATGTGTCGCTCCTGTCTGTTCGCGCTCTCGGTGACTTGAGCGGAACAGCGCCCTGATTCCTGACAAGAACTGCATGTGGCATGGGTCACAGAACGGAAGGGCTTCACGGCCCGGTTTGGTGTCGTTGTTCTCAAGTTGACGGGCGGGGGCGACGTCCCTATCTACGATGGCGGCCTGGCCGCTGCATGGAGCGGCGTACCGACGCCGGCCCGTTGCGAGGCCGGCTAGGAGGACGGTGACTCATGGCGTACGACAGGGAGCTCGCAGACCGCATTCGTGAAGCCCTTGCGGGAGTGACGCAGGTGCGCGAGGTGCGCATGTTCGGCGGGCTCAGCTTCATGGTCAACGGCAAGATCGCCGCTACCGCGAACGCCGGCGGTCAGCTCATGGTCCGCTGCGATCCGGACAGAATCGAGGCCTTGCTCGAGCGCGAAGGTGCCAGCTGGCCGGAGATGCGTGGCCACAAGATGAGCAAGGGCTGGATCGTCGTCGACGAGGACGGCACTGCATCGGACCAGGCATTCAACTTCTGGCTGAACGAAGCGCTGGACTACAACACGAAGGTAAGCGCCGGCGGCTGACACGGCCCTGCGTGGCCTTTGCCGCCGCCACGCGGAATGCTGGCTGGAGGACCAGACCCGGATACGGCGAGAGCCCTTCTTCCGCCTGGAGGATGCCCTCGCCTCGAGCGACTTCTACAAGTCCGCCAGCTGCTGGCGCGTGTCGACGCGACCGCGGGCCGCGACCGCACCGCCATGGAGATCACCCTTGTCGACGTGGCGGCCGGGTACCTCGCCGAACGACAGCAGGCCTACGCAGAACAGCTGCAAGCGGAGCGGCCGCCAGGCTGGCCGAACCAGGAGCTCTCGCACCAGCCTTGTGTATCGCCGTGGGGACCTCGGTGCCCCGCAGCGCTGCAGCGTCGCCACCGGCGTCCGCACCTGGTCGGCTCCCCGCCGGCCCCGGGCGTCCGATGCACCCGTTCGACGACCGAGCCACGCAAACCCGCCCGGGCCCCACAGGTGGAACACGAAGCGATCCGCGCCCGGCGCCGACTCCAGGAAACCGACCAACGGCAGCGGCACTACGCCACCCGCCCCGGGCGTCAAAAGCACCATCGCCCAAGGGGTGGGCCGCTGCGGCCTGCACAGAAGCCGCTGCATCGGCCTGAACAAGACGCGCCTTCAAAGCGTGCTCACCGCTGCCGCTCTCAACCTCGTCCGAACCGACGCCTGACTGTCCGTCACCCCACCCGCCAGCTCCAGCACTTCCCGCTTCAGCCGCCCGAGCCCCGCATGGACACCGCCGATTTCGCCAACGGAGTCCCCCGCGGGACATGACCGTGCTCTCGGACATAGACGGTGATCCGCGCCCCGTTGACGTGGGTTGTTCGGTACTCGCGGAAGTTGCGCCGCAAGGTGCTTGTTTTCGCTTCCTCCCGCGGGCTGGCCGGCGAGTGCGCAGCCGTCGCGCGGACCGCGACGATCCGGTCGAATTCCAGTATGCGTGCCGCTATCTCCTGGGCGGGAAGCTCGACACCGGCCAGGGTGTTCGACGAGGCGGCGTCCTGTGCCAGGGCGAGATCTGTCAGGAAACGGGTGTCCTCGGGATTGGCCGCGGCCAAGATCCGGTGCTGGCCGGTGAGGTAGAGCACCCCGTCGCCGGGACGGCCTTCCTCGCGTACGGCGGCGCCGATGGCTGTGGCGTCATTGCTTCGGCTCTGGGGCGTCCTCAGCGACAGGCTCGGCGGGACGAGCGCGGCCAGTACGGCAATCGCCGCGATCCACGCGATGCGGGAAGACCGCCGCCGCCGGTGGAAGTGATCCATCCAGGCGCCCAGCAGTAGGGCGATTCCGATATTGCTGTAGAGCACATACCGGTCGACGAAAAGGGGCTTGACCAGTGAGGCCGTCAGCAGCATAAGCCCTGGAAGCACAAGAATCGGCAGAGCCAGTGCGGAAAGCCGCACGGGCCCTCTCACTCCCAGAGGTGCTCGGGCACACACCATGCCCACGACCGCCACGACCAGGAGATAGCGAAGCCGCACGGGTCCGCCGATCCAGGACACCTGCCCCGACTGCCCCGCACTGCAGATCGCCAGCGGCAACAGCCCGGCCACGACGCCCGCAGCAGCCACGCTCCACGCTCTCAGCACCGGTCGCGGAACACGTGAGACGACCAGGGTGACGCCGTGTGCGACCAGGGCGAGGACCGCGAACTCATGGAGCAGACAGGCCAGCAGCATGGTGGAGCCGTAGACCGCCCACCGCCACCTGGCGCGATGCGGGACACTGACCACGAGCGCATAGGTGGCCCAGGTGATCAAGGCACAGACCATGGCGTACGAGCGGCCTTCCTGCGCGTACTTCTGTACCTGGGGAAGCAGCGGGAACACCAGCCCGGCCAGCAGCCCGGCGCGGGGCCCCGCCAGGCGTAGCCCCAGAAGCCCGACTCCGCTCGCCGCCACGGACATCGCCAGTACGGACGGCAGCCGCAACGTGAGCAGCCCTGGGCCGAAGAGATCGAAGAGCTCGTGCATCACGGCGTAGTAGAGGGCGTGGACCAGGTCAATATGCTGGGCGGTGTGCCATATCTGTGAAAGATCGCGGTGCGCGAGCTGATAGGTGACGGACTCGTCTCCCCACATGGTGTTCTGTCTGCGGATGCCCCAGAGCCCCAGAGCGATGGTCAGCGACAAGGGCGCGATGACGACAACGGCTTTGTCCGGGTTCGGTCTTGGTCGACGGGCGGGTAGGGGAGGAGAGACCGTCCTGGCCAGGGCGGGCGCGCGTTCATCAACGGGCATCGGCGACAGGGCCTTTCAGCAGTGGCGAAGATATTCCGCCACCGTGCCCGGACCTTGTTGACCGGTTGCTGATCCAACCTGACCGGCCGATCAGGAAGGTGGCTCGGCGCTGTGCGAGGCTGCACCGCATGCGCATTCTGGTGGTCGAAGACGAGGTCGACCTTGCCCACACCCTGCACACCGGTCTGACCGCCGAGGGCTACAGTGTCGACCTCGCCCATGACGGCCGACAGGGTCTGTGGATGGCCCGGACGGGCGAATACGCCCTTGTCGTACTGGACTTGATGCTGCCCGGACTCAACGGCTACAAGGTCTGCGCCCAACTGCGCCGGGAGGGCAACGCGACTCCCATCCTGGTACTCACCGCCAAGGACGGGGACTGGGATCAGGCAGAGGCCCTGGACACCGGGGCCGATGACTACCTGGCCAAGCCCTTCTCCTACATGGTGCTCGTCGCACGGCTGCGGGCCCTGGTCCGACGAGCCGCCACGGTCGCCCCGCCGGTCCTTGCCGTGGGCGATCTCTCGTTGGATGTCGCCGGCCGGGTCTGCCGCCGGGCCGGGGTCCGGGTGGACCTCACGCCCCGGGAGTTCGCCGTGCTGGAGTTGCTGGCCCGCCGGGCGGGCCAGGCGGTCTCCAAAACGGATCTGCTCTATCACGCGTGGCCCGACGAAGCCTGGGATCCCAACCTGGTGGAGGCGCGCGTCAGTGCGCTGCGCAAGAAGGTGGACGCCGCGTTCGACCGGCAGTCCCTGCAGACCGTACGGGGTACCGGTTACCGGCTGGTGGACGACCGTGAACGCGACTGAGCCGCGACGCCGGTGGTGGCCGCGTTCGGTACGCGTCCGCACGGCCCTGGCCGCCGCCTTGGCCGCCGCCGTCGTCCTGGCCGGCATTGGCTGGTGGGTGCACCAGGAGGTCTACCGCGAGAGCATGACCATCGCCGAAGAACGTGCCGAGCGGACTCTCGCCGCTCTCGTCGATCAGCTGAGGGGCGGTTCGGTTCCCGGTCCCCGAAGCGCCGCGCCGTACGAGGTCGTCGCGACCGGCCGGCCCACCGCTGTCGCCTCCGGCGGAGCCATGCAGGACTTCGATCCCCGCGCCCGCCATGTGCTGCCCGCCCCACCCGCGCGCTCTGCCCCGACTCCGGACGGCGACGGCTGGGGATACACGATGCGGCCCCTTCGCATACCGGAGCGTCGCGACTACCACCCCGAGTACGGATACGACTTGGCGGGCAAGACCTACCTGGTCTTGTACAACGACATCTGGGCCGGTGAACTGGGCAAGGACCGGGCCGCCGCCCTGGGCGTCTCCGCCGGCGCCACGCTGCGGGTCTATGTGGTGGTGCTTCCGGACACAGCCGAGGAGATCGTCAGCACCACCGACGACCTGCTGCTGCGGGCCGGTCTCGTCGGCCTTGTGCTGATCGCCGCCATCGCCTACGTCACCGTGCGCATCGCGCTGCGGCCGGTCGAAGCCATCCGCGTCCTCACCGCCTCGGTCACCGCGAGCGACCCCCGCGAACGCGTCACCGTCCCCGCCACCACGGGACGCGAGATCACGGCCCTGGCCACCACCATCAACAGCACCCTCCAACGCCTCGACGACGCCGCCGCGCAGCAACGCCGCTTCGTCGCGGACGCCGCCCACGAACTACGCAGCCCCCTCACCACACTGCTGGCCAGCCTGGAAGTCGCGCTCGCCTACCCGGAACGCACCGACTGGCCTGCCGCGGCCACCACCGCCGCACGACAGACCCGCCGCCTCCAAGCCCTCGCCGAGGACCTGCTGCTCCTCGCCCGCCTCGACACCCGCACCCCTGCGACCAGCCCCGAAACCGTCGACCTGACAGCCCTCGCCTCCCGGCTGACCGAGCAATACCCCCTCACCGAAAGGCCGTTGACCCTCGCCTGCGACAGCACCACCCCCGCGCACGCACACGGAATCCCCGACGAATACGAACGGCTGGTGCGCAACCTCATCGACAACGCCGCCCGCCACGCCGCACACCGCATCCAGATCACCGTCCGAAACCAGGACGCCTGGGTCGTCCTCACGGTGCACGACGACGGACCGGGCGTGCCCGCCGAGGACGCCGAGCGCATCTTCGAACGCTTCGTCCGGCTCGACGACGCCCGCTCTCGCGACCAGGGCGGCACCGGTCTGGGTCTCGCCATCGCCCGCGACCTGGCCCACCGCCACCGAGGCACCCTCACCCTCACCCCCCGGACCCTCGGAGCATGCTTCCAGCTACGCCTTCCTCGAGCGCCCACCCCGGGCGAGAAGTGACGCACTTCGCCGCAGCCGACCTTCGCCACCGGAAGACCCCAACTCCGGGCTGCTGCGGTCGACTTGAAGCGGCGGTGTGAACCGAGCGAGCCGAGCGGTTGGTGGCCTTGGTGGTTGTAACGGCCCTTGTGACAGCGGTGACAGGACTGCGACAACAAGGCCCACAACTGTCAGGGGGCCTGCCTGGTCTCACTCTGCGTGGACGGCAACGACCGGCCGTCCCGCCACACCAACAGGGGGAACACCATGAAGTCGATCCGTCGCAAGGCAGCCACCGCCGGCGCTCTCGCCGTCCTGTCCCTGGGTGGCACGCTCGCCGCGACCGCCCCGGCTTCGGCCGCCACTGCCGGCGCCTACAACGGGGCGTGCGGCAGCGGGTACGAGGTCTTCACCTCGACCCCGATCAACTCCTCGCGGACCACCGTGGCCGCCACCACCTACGTGGCCTACAGCTCCGCCGACCAGCAGTGGTGCGCCGTCACGGTGCGCAACAAGCCCGGCGCCCGCGTGTTCATGGAGGTCACCCTGGACACCTGGCCGACCAGCAGCACCCCGGCGACGGACGCCGGCTCCTACACGACCTTCGCCGGCCCGGTGTACAAGGACCTGCCCAAGCCGGGCCTGTGCATGACCTGGAGCGGTTCGATCGACATCTACTACAACTCCGACAAGGGCCTGTGCCCCTGACCTTTGCATCTCAGCGCGAACCCCAGTTCCTGTGATCCGCATGTCTTTTACCGGGAGGGACCATGGCCGAAGGCCACAGCGACCAGGGCACGAACAATACGGAAGCCTCTGACAATGTCGTGGATGAGCGGACCGCAGTTGAACTGGTGTACCGGCCCCAGTCCGCCGACACCCTGGTCGCCCTGCGGGTCCGTGAGCGGATCAAGCGAGCCGGGCCACTACTGCGGGGTGCAGTCCTCTTCCTGTTGGTTGGACAATGGCTGCTCGTCACTGTCGCCCGCGGCAGTGTCGAGATGTTCCCGACGGTGCTGCTCCTGTTGGGCGTCTTGCTGCTGTGGGGTTACCCGCGGCTTCAAGCCGCACATGTGCAGCGGCTCGTCGGATGGCAGGGCGAGTACCGCGCCACCGTGTCTGCGGCCGGGATCACCTGCCGTACCGAGCACAGCACACTGATCCAGAAATGGTCCGTTTTCCAGGGCTACCGGGAAACTGCAGGTCACTTTGTCCTGCTCAGTCGGGATCCCAACATCCTGTGCCTCGACGTCTTGCCCAAGCGGGGCGCGCGTGAGGCTGGGGACCTTGAGCGGCTGCGGGCGATCCTGGACCAGTACACCCCTCGCGCGTGACAGCCAGTACGAGCCTTGCGCGGGGTGGGCGGCGGAGTGTTGCGGACGACCCGCGCACGGCGGCGACCGCAGCGGCCGGATGGTGCCCGCCGCGCGGGACTGTCAGTGCTGCGGGTGGGGTCATGATGGTCTCGTACTCGACAGGGCCAATCTGGTCAGGTGTGTCTGCCCGACGGTGGTAGGCACGTTCGATCCACACGAACTTTAGGGACCGGAACACGAACTTTAGGGACCGGAATTGCGAGCCGCGAGGCGGGACTTCCTACGCGAGTCGATGGAGTAGCCCACGGTCCGGCCCGAGAGCACGTCCGCACGCAGGCGGCGGTTAGGGTGGACGCCGTGGAGCTCCTGCACCTGCGCTACTTCGTCGCCGTCGCCCAAGAACTCAACTACTCCACCGCTGCCCGCACACTGCACATGGCGGTCTCGCCGTTGAGTCGGCGGATCAAGGACCTGGAGCGGGCGCTCGGACACCGGCTGTTCGACCGCGATACCCACCATGTGGCGCTCACCCCGGCCGGAAGCGCGCTGCTGCCGGTCGCGCTCGGTGTCCTGGAGCAGGTTGAGTCCATCCGTTGGCGGCTGGACGAGGCGACCCGGCCCGGGCGGGCGACCGTGCTGCTCGGTGTGCCCAGCGGTATCCATCCGGACCTGCGGGAGCGGATCGACGCTCTCACCGAACGGGTCCGCGACCGGTTCGAGGTCAAGCGCTGGCCCGGTGCCAGCGACCTGCTGGTCGACGCGGTGCGCGACGGCCGCCTTGCCCTCACCCTGGCCCGGCTGCCGGTCAGCGACCCCGCCCTGGAGCAGTTGCCGGTGATGTCGGAGCGGCTCGGCGCGGTCGTGCCCGCGGACCGGTTCGCCGGGCGCGCCGCGATCGCGCCGGCGGAGCTGACCGACCTGCCCTACGCGGCTCCTCCCGCGGCCATGGCCAACGTCTTCTTCCGCCGGCTGGACCGGCAGCTGTCCGACCTCGGCGTCAAGAAACGCATCGAACTGAGTGCCACTGCCTATGAGGGAGTTTCGGAAATAGTTTCCGGTGGATTTGCGTTCACCGTTTCCATGTTGAATTCCAAAAGTCCCATGTGGAATTACGCTCTGGATAACGTGGCCGTCGTCCCCTTCTGTGATTTCGATCCCCGGCTCGTCACCGGACTCCTCTGGCGCAAGGACCGCACCGACGGCGGTGACCTGGAGGAACTCGTGGCCCCGGCCCGTGAGATCTTCGCTGAGCCGCTGAGTCGTTAAGTGTCCGACGGTGTGACCGCTGCGGTCACACCGCTTTTCGCATCATGATCATTCCGTTCTCCGCGCCCCCTTGCTAATTTAGTTTCTAGATACACGCAGATGGATGTATCTGGTCGGGCAAGAGAAAGGGAGAACGATGACGGACTTTGAGGGAACTGTCGCAGGACCGCTGAACGGCGTACGCGTGATCGACCTCTCGACCGTGGTGATGGGCCCCTACGCGGCCCAGATCCTCGGTGACCTGGGCGCCGACGTGATCAAGATCGAGTCGCCGGCCGACACCGTCCGCGTCGGCCACTACCGCACCACACCGGGCATGACCCCGCTGAACCTCAACGTCAACCGCAACAAGCGCAGCGTCCAGCTCAACCTCAAGGACGACACCGAGCGGGAGCAGGCGCTGGGGCTGATCGACACCGCGGACGTGCTGATCACCAACATGCGGCCCGGAGCACTGCACCGCCTGGGCCTGTCCTACGACGACATCGCCGACCGCAACCCCGGGCTCGTCTACGCGCACGCCCAGGGCTTCCGCGGCGACTCCGACCGTGCGGGCAACGCCGCCTACGACGAGACCGTGCAGGCCGCCTCCGGACTGGTCGACATCGCCGACCGCGCGCTGGGCGAGCCCGTCTACCTGCCGACCATCATCGGCGACAAGGTCTCCTCGCTGACCATCGCCTACAGCGTGCTCGCCGCCCTGCTGCACCGCGACCGCACCGGGCAGGGCCAGCTCGTCGAGATCCCCATGACGGACACGCTGATCGCGTTCAACCTGGTCGAGCACCTGGCGGGTCACACCCACGTGCCCGAGACCGGCCCCACCGGGTTCGCGCTGTCGATGCTCAAGGGCCACAAGGCGGTGCGCACCAAGGACGGCCTGGCCTGTGTCATGCCGTACAACCCCCACAACTACCGGGACTTCTTCACCGCCGCCGGACGCCCGGACCTCGCCGAGGACCCGCGGGTGAACGGCGAGGCCATCGACAGCACCGACCACGAGGACGTGGCCGCGCTCCTGGAGACCTGCGCCCCGGCCCTGACCACCGACGAATGGGCGGAGGTGTGCGCCAAGCACAGCATTCCGATGGCCCCGGTGCTCGAACTCGACCGCGCCCACGAGGACCCCTACATCCGCGACGGCCACCTGCTCGACACCGCCGAGCACCCCACCGAGGGCACGGTCCGCACCATCGGCATCCCGCTGCGCTTCTCCGCCACGCCCGGCTCGATCCGCCGCCTGGCACCGGTCGCCGGCCAGGACACCGCGGAGGTCCTCGCCGAACTCGAAACCACGGCCCGCTGACCGGGACAGGAAGACAGGAGAAGCACGATGAGCACCCCCACCACTCCTACCGCCCCCGCACCCCCCGTCGTACGCACCGAACGGATCGGCTCCACCCTGCTGATCACCCTGGACCGCCCCAAGGCCCGCAACGCCGTGAACGCGGCGGTGGCCGCCGAACTGGCCGCGGCCCTCGACACGCTGGAGGCCGACCCCGCGCTGCGGGCCGGCGTCCTGACCGGCGCGGGCGGCACCTTCAGCGCCGGCATGGACCTCAAGGCCGCGCTGCGCGGTGAGTCGCCCGAGATCGAGGGCCGCGGCTTCGGCGGTCTGACCGAGGCGGAGCCCGGCAAGCCCCTGATCGCCGCCGTGGAGGGCTTCGCTCTGGGCGGCGGGTTCGAACTGGCCCTGGCCTGCGACCTGATCGTCGCCGCCGAGGACGCCCGGTTCGGCCTGCCCGAGGTCGGGCGCGGTCTGATCGCCGCGGGCGGCGGCGTGATCCGCCTGCCCCAGCGCGTCCCGCACCACCTGGCCATGGAGCTGCTGCTGACCGGCGAGCCCGTCGACGGCCGCCGCGCCGGCGACCTGGGCCTGGCCAACCGGGTCACCGGCCGGGGAGGGGCCGTGGACGAAGCCCTGCGGCTGGCCGAACGGGTCGCGGACAACGCCCCGCTCGCACTCGCGGCCGTCAAGCAGGTCGTCCGTGCCGCCGACGGCGCCCCGGACGCCGAGGCGTTCGCCTTCCAGCGCACGCTGATGAAGTCCCTGATGGCCTCACACGACGTACGCGAGGGCATGACCGCCTTCGCCGAGCGTCGCCCGCCGCGCTGGACGGGACGGTGAGCGCGATGAGGGAACAGGACGTCCGACGGCACGTCACGACCCCGCTCACCAGTCCGGCGTACGCGCCGACGGTCCCGAGGTTCACCGACCGCGAGTACCTCAACATCGTCTACCGCACCGACCCCGAGGCCCTGCGGGCCGTCGTCCCCGAACCCCTGCGGACCACCGAGCCGCTGGTCCGGTTCGAGGTCATGAGGATGGGCGACGTCACCGGGTACGGCCCCTACACCGAGGCCGGCCAGGCGATCGCCGTCGACTTCGAGGGCGAGCGCGGCGAGTACCTGCACGCGATGTACCTCGACAACTTCCCGGCCACCGCCTCCGGCCGCGAGGTCGCCGCCTACCCGAAGGTGATCGGCTCCCCGGCGCTGTACGTCGACTCCGGCGCCCTGGTCGGCACCCTCGACCACGGCACCCTGCGGGTCGCCACCGCGACCATGGGCTACAAGCACCACGAGCTGGACCGGAGCGAGGCCGAGGCACAGATCGGCGTACCCACGTTCATGCTCAAGACCGTCCCCGGCTACGACGGTTCGCCGCGCGTGCAGGAACTCGTCCGCACCCGCATCACCGACCTCACCGTCAAGGGCGCCTGGACCGGGCCCGCCCGGCTCCAGCTCTTCGAGCACGCCCTCGCCCCCCTGGCCGACCTCCCCGTGCTGGAGGTCGTCTCCGCCAGCCACATCCTCACCGACCTGACGCTGAACGGCGTCGAGCCGGTCCACGACTACCTGAAGGGGGTCACGTCATGACGCGTGCCTTCCGCACAGCCGCCGTCGTCGGCGCCGGAACCATCGGACTGTCCTGGACGGCCCTGTTCGCCGGGCACGGCCTGACCGTCCGGGTGAGCGACCCGCGCCCGGACCTGGACGAGGCCGTCACCGAGGCCCTGACCCGGTACGCCCCGCACCTGGCCGCCCGCGGCCTGGACGTGACCGGTCTCGCCGACCGCGTGCGGATCGCGGCCGACGTCACCGAAGCGGTCCGGGACGCCGACGTCGTCCAGGAGAACGGCCCGGAACGGGCCGAGTTCAAGCGGGAGCTGTTCGCCACGCTGGCCCGCGAGGCACCCGCCCACGCGCTACTGCTCAGCTCGTCCTCGGCGATCCCCTCGACCGCGTTCACGGCGCAGCTGCCCGACGAGGCCGCCGCCCGCGTCCTGATCGGTCACCCCTTCAACCCGCCGCACCTGCTCCCACTGGTGGAGGTCGTCCCGGGCGCACGGACCGGCGAGGACGCCGTGCGGGCCGCGGTCGACTTCTACACCTTCCTCGACCGCACCCCGGTCGTCGAACGCGTGGAGATCCCCGGCTTCGTCGGCAACCGTATCCAGAACGCCCTCAGCCGCGAGGCGGTCTCCCTCGTCCAGCAGGGCGTGGTGACACCGGAGGACCTCGACCGGGTCGTCACCGACTCGCTCGGACTGCGCTGGGCCACGGTCGGACCCTTCCTCGGCGCGCACCTGGGCGGCGGCCCCGGCGGCTACCGGCACCTCGTCGAGCACATCGGTGCCTCGATGCAACGCCTGACGGACGGCCCCGCACCGGACGCCGACGCGCAGGAACGGCTCATCAGCGCCGTGGAGAAGGCGTACGGCTCCGCCCCGTACGCGGAGCTCTCCGAGACACGCGACCGCAGGCAACTGGCGGTCCTGGACGCCTTGTCCAAGACCACCGGAACGACCGCCCCCAAGGAGGAGAACTGAAATGACCACCACCCCTGTCGGCCCCCTCACCGACGAACTCACCGCGGACTTCTACCACTACGAGTCGCTGCTCCCCGACGAGGAGCGCAAGATCCTCCTCAAGGCCCGCACCCTCCTGCGCGAGCAGGTCAGGCCGCTCGTCAACGAGAACTGGGCCAAGGGGGAGTTCCCCCGGGAACTCATCACCCTGTTCCGTGACAGCGGCCTGGCCGGACTGCCCTACGAGGGCTACGGCGAGCACCGGCCGACGGTCAGCAACCTGCTCAGCGGCACGCTGGCGATGGAGATGGCCCGCACCGACGCCTCGGTGTCCACCTTCTTCGGCGTCCACAACGGGCTGGCCATGTACTCGATCTTCTCCGGCGGCGACCAGGAGCAGCGCGACCGCTGGCTCCCGGGAATGGCCGCGATGGACAGGATCGGCGCGTTCGCGATGACCGAGCCGCTCGGCGGCTCCGACGTCGCCGGCGGCATGCGCACCACCGCCCGCCGCGAGGGCGACACCTGGGTCCTGAACGGCGCCAAGAAGTGGATCGGCAACGCCACCTTCGCCGACCTCGTCGTCGTGTGGGCGCGGGACGTCGACGACAACCACGTCAAGGGCTTCGTCGTCGAGAAGGGCACGCCCGGCTTCGACCCGGTGAAGATCGAGCACAAGATCGCCTTCCGGATCGTGGAGAACGCCGAGATCACCCTCACCGACGTCCGGGTGCCGGAGGCGAACCGGCTCCAGCGCATCGACTCCTTCCGGGACGTGGCCGAGATCCTGCGCGCGACCCGCGCCGGAGTGGCCTGGCAGGCGCTCGGCGTGATGATCGGTGCCTACGAACTGGCCCTGGACTACGCCCGGGAGCGCCGCCAGTTCGGCCGCCCCATAGGCGGCTTCCAGCTCGTGCAGGACCTGCTGGTCAAGAGCCTGGGCGACATCACCGCCTCCTGGGGCATGCTGGTCCAGCTCGCCCGCCTCCAGGACGCAGGCATCTTCCACGACGAACACTCCGCCCTGGCCAAGGGGTTCGTCACCGCGCGGATGCGGGAGGTCGTGGCCCGCAGCCGTGAGATCTTCGGCGGCAACGGCATCCTCCTCGACCACGACATCGCCCGCTTCTTCGTCGACGCCGAAGCGATCTACTCCTTCGAGGGCACCCGCGAGATGAACACCCTCATCGTCGGCAAGTCGATCACCGGCCAGAGCGCCTTCGTCTGAGCCGGCGAGCCCCGGCCGCAACGACGTCCGAGTCCCGCCCCCACCCACCGACCCCAGGTCATGGACCTGGGGCCGGTCCGCTGTCCGGAACCTTTCCCTCTTCGGAGCGCTGCCGGGAGCGGGTTGGGCCATCGACCTGAGACACGGCTGAGGCTGATGCCCTCGGGTCAAGGCTCGAGTGACTGGAAGAGCTCAAAACGGGGGTGCGCAGGTGATGTTGACGGGAAGAATGACCGCCATGACGTACGAAGGCTCCTCCATCGACCCGACCAAGCCCAGCATCGCCCGCGTCTACGACTACCTGCTCGGTGGCAAGGACAACTACGCCGTGGACCGTGAGATCGGCGACGTGTTCAAGCGCGACCTGCCCGGCTCGGTGGCCATTGCCTTTGCCAATCGCGCGGCTCTGACCCGGGCGGTCAGAGAGATCGCGAGGACCACCGGCATTCGGCAGTTCGTCGACCTGGGCAGTGGCCTGCCGACGGCAGACAACGTTCACCAAGTCGCGCAACGGCACGCCCCCGAGTCCCGGGTGGTCTACGTCGACAAGGATCCCCAAGTCCTGGTGCATGGCCGGGCACTGCTGGAGAGCAACGAACGCACCCGCGTCGTCCCGGGCGATGTGCGTGATCCCGAAGGCATCCGCACGCACCCGGATACCGTCGAACTCATCGACTTCGCTCAACCGGTGGCTGTCATCCTCAGCGCCATCCTCCATCACGTCAACGATGACGAGGACCCGGCCGGTATCGTCCGCTACTGGCGCCAGCACGTACCCTCGGGCAGCTACTTCTTCATCAGCCACTTCCGCTCGGGCAACAACCCGGAGACCGTGGAGGCCGAGGCGGTCCTCCAGCAGACGTTCGGCCGCGGTCGGTGGCGCACCGAAGCGGAGATCGCCTCCCTGCTGGACGGCCTGGAGATCCTCGACCCAGGGATCGTTCCCGCGTCCTTGTGGCGTCCCGATGACACCGAAAGCCCACGGGACATCGGTCAAAGGAGAGAACTCACGGTCTGGGAACATCTCATCGCGGCCGGGCTGGCCCGGAAGGCCTAGTAATGGCGCTGCTGTCCCCTTCGGTGCCCTGCAGTCGTGACAAGACCCCTCCCAAGATTCTCTGCACCCATACCTCGCTGATGGACAAGAGCCGTTCTTCGCCTGCATACACGCTGAAGTAGGCGTCGTTGAGCCAGGGCGTCGCCGCGAATTGGGTGAGTTGAGCGGTCAGTGTGGCTTCGTGCACGAACTGCTCCAAGAGTGGATGGAAGCCGGCGTGGGGAGGGATCTCCCACCGCTGGGAGGCATACTCGTACCTACCGCGATATGCATCCGATTCCACGAACTCCTCGTAGGCCCACTCATCGACGGCATAACGGGCTGGCGCGGTGCAATGCGCGGAAGAGCACCACACCGGGTGGTCCATGGCGCGACCAGTGAACACGTCCGACTCATCCATTTACCTATTCTCGCCAACACCCACCTTTGACGATGCCCGATCGCCCCTCATCGGCCGGTATGCCGTTCCTGCAGTTTCAGCAGGCGTCTGGACGTCGGCTCGGACCCCCGGGGTTCGCCGTGAGACCGCGGTGCAACAGCGCTACCGAGAGCTTCATCCTGAGCCGGAGTCAGCGGGTCAGTAGCCGAAGGCGTGCGGGGCCGGGTTCGTCGGCAGAGGGCTCGCTTGAGCGTGAACCACCATGCGGTCACCCTTGCGCAGGTCCACGCTCCCGGGCTGCTCATCCGGCAGGCCCGTGCGAGGTCGTGTGCGGGGGCGGTGCCGGTGCCGTCGAACCGGCCACGCGTGGCTGATCTCCCTGGTAGGAAGGTTCCTGTGGGAGATCATTTCGCTGCGGCGATTCGGCGGTTTCGGTTGCGCGCGGGGCTGACCCAGGAGGCGCTGGCGGAGCGTTCCGGCGTCTCGGTCAGCACGATCCGCGGCATGGAGACCGGCAGACGCCGCAACCCCCAGCTCGCGTCGGTGCGGCAATTGGCCACGGCGCTCGAGCTGCGATCGGCGGAACTGGATGAACTGCTGGCCGCGGCGGCGGGCACGGCGGAACCCTCGACCGTCCCCGTGCCGCGCCAACTGCCCGCCCCGCCCGCGCCGTTCGTGGGCCGCTTGGAGGAACTGGACCTGCTGGACGCCGCGATGCGGGCCGGTTCGGGCGAGGCGCCTACCGTGGTCGTCTCCGCGATCGCCGGCGCCGGCGGAGTGGGCAAGTCGTGGCTGGCGTTGCACTGGGCGCACCGCAACGCCGACCGCTACCCCGATGGGCAGCTCTTCGTCGACTTACGTGGCTTCAGTCCCGACAGCGATCCGATGGATCCGGCCGTGGCCGTACGCGGATTCCTCGACGCGTTGGGTGTCGAGCCCGACCGCATCCCCGTCGCCCCGCACGCGCAGGCGGCGTTGTTCCGCAGCATGGTGGCGGACAGGCGGATGCTGCTGGTGCTCGACAACGCTGTCGACACCGCCCAGGTCGCCCCGTTGCTGCCGGGCAGCGACAGCTGCGCCGTGGCGGTCACCAGTCGTAACCGGCTGTCGGGCCTGATCACCGGGCACGGTGCCCACCTGCTGTCCGTGGATACACTGCCTGACACCGAGGCCCGCGCGCTCCTCGTCGCCCGGCTCGGCACGGCACGTATCGAAGCCGAACCAGCGGCCGTGGGTGAACTCATCCGGTTGTGCGGCGGGTTCCCGCTGGCGCTGAGCATCATGGCCGGGCGGGCCCACACCCATCCGCACCTGTCCTTGGCCGAGCTCGCCGACGAACTGCGCGACGACGCCCTCGACGTACTCGACGACGCCGACCCCGCGGCGAGCCTGCCCGCCGTGCTCTCGTCGTCCCATCGCGCGTTGACCGACGAGGAGGCCGAGGTCTTCGGGCTGCTCGCGATCGCCCCCGGACCCGACACCGGCCTACGGGCAGTCGCCAGCCTCACCGGCTGCGACCTGATCCGGACCAGGACCGTCCTGCGCAGGCTGGAACAGGCCTCGCTCATCAGCCGGGACGCAGCCGGCCGGTACCGCATGCACGACCTGATCCGGCGCTACGCCACCACCGCCCATGCCCCGGCCGACGAGGCACGGAGCACGGCGCTGCGGAGAGTCCTCGCCTACTACACGCACACCGCGCATGCAGCCGCCCGACTCCTGGACTCCCACCGCGAGCCCATCGAGCTCGGACCGCTGGACCCCGCCTGCCCGACTCCGGCGCTGCCCGACATCCCCGCGGCGATGGACTGGTTCGACACCGAGCACCGCAACCTGCTCGCCGCACAGCGCACCGCCGTCACGCAGGCGTGGCACCGTACGGCATGGCAGTTGGCCTGGACGCTGAACGACTACCACTACCGGCGAGGACACCGCCAGGACCAGCTCGCCGTATGGCGGATCGCGGTCGACTCCGCGCGCCGGCTTCCCGATCCCGGCGCCCAGATCCTCACCCACCGGCTCCTCGGCCGCGCGCACGTCGTGCTCGGACACCACCAGGAGGCGATCGACGCCCTGAACCAGGCCCTCGCCCTGAGCGAGGAGCAAGAAGATCGCGCCCTCCAGGCCCAGGCGCACTACACGCTCGCGTCGATCTGGCCGGACGGGCGTCGGGCGCTGGAGCACGCCAGGCACGCACTGGACCTCTACCGCGGCCTGGACCAGCCGATCGCGGAGGCCAACGCACTCAACGCCGTGGGCTGGTACACCGCGCTCCTCGGCGAAGCGCCCGGCTCCGGCAAAGCCGACGACACCGCGCGCCGGCACTGCCAGGCCGCCCTCGCCCTGTACCGGCAGCACCAGGACGTGAACGGGCAGGCGCAGACCCTGGACAGCCTCGGGTACATCGACCACCACAGCGGCCGCCACCTCGACGCCGTCGAGCACTACCGCCAGGCCCTCAGCCTGTACCGCGACCTCGACAACCTCTACGAGGCCGCCGACACGCTCGAGCGGATCGGCCATCCGCACGCGGCCCTCGGTCGGCACGAGCAGGCTCGGGAGGTGTGGTGCGAAGCCCGCGACCTGTACCGGCGGCAGGGCCGTGACCAGGAGGCCGAGGAGGTGCAGCGACAGCTCGATCGGCTTCCGGCGGACCGTTCACGCATGGACGGTCCGTGAACTGTTCCCCCTGATGACCCGACAGCAGGATGGTTCACGCAAGCCGAAACCGACCACGAGAGCCTCGAGGCTCCCAAGGGGGAACACGCCACATGCGCATGAACACGAAGGTCGCGGCCACCGTCTCGGCGCTGGCCATGACCACGGGACTGCTGGCCATGTCCGGAGCTGCCACGACCGCCGCTGCCGCGGACGGCTGCAGCACCAGTCCGGTGACCGGGACCGCTCGTTCGGCGGTCGGAGCCAGGGGTCAGCTCTTCGAGCTGAGGTACAACGGCTCCGGGAACAGCACCTGCGCCTGGGGCCGGGTCACCAACGGCGCCGTCGGCATGCACGTCTGGGTCGACCGCAGTCACGACGGCGGCAGGACCTGGGAGCCGCAGCTGGGCTGGCGCCAGATCGACGCGGGAACCAGCGTGCACACCGAAGCCTGGAGGGACGCCAACGGCTACCTCATGCGGGCCTGCGGGGACTCCGGGTACAACACGGCGATCACCTGCACCGGCTGGTACTAGGGTCCGGCGTCCGGACGGGCCCGGTTGTGCACCGGGCCCATCCGGCGGGCTGCGTCCACTCACCTTGAGAGAACGGGGTCGGCCAAGACAGCCACGAGCGCGTTCTCGGTGTCCAGCGGGCGGCCGTCGTCGCCGCGGGGGAGCGCGGCGAGTTGCCGGGCTTGGGCGAGGCCGACGGTGCCGTAGCGCGATAGCGGCCGCCGCAGCCGAGTTGACCCGTTCACCGGCGGTGATGCAGATTGTTCAGCCGCCGGCGCCCGGGCCATAGAGCGCAGCGATGTCCTTGGACGTCGCCCACCGGCTGTAGGTGGGCGACTGAGGCCAGCCCTCGGGCGAGTCCTGCCATTCCTCCTGCCGTCCGTACGGCAGGAGGTCGATCAGCGGGAAGGTGTGACTGAGCTGTTCGGTGCCCCGGCCGTTGGTGTGCCAGGTGCGATAGACGGTGTCGCCGTCGCGCAGGAACACGTTGACCGCGAATCCTGCGTCGGGCGGTGCACCGACGTCGGCCCCGAAGGAGCTGTTGGCAGTCGAGTACCACGTCATCTGGTTGCCGACGCGCTGCCGGTAGGCGAGTGCCTCTTTGATCGGGCCCTGGGTGACGATGACGAATCGCGCATCGTAGTTGTCCAGGAACTCCAACCGGGTGTACTGCGAGGTGAAGCCCGTGCAGCCCGGGCACTGCCAGTCCTTGCCGGCGAACCACATGTGGTTGTAGACGATCAGTTGCCTCTTGCCTTCGAAGACGTCCGCCAGCCGAACGGGGCCGTCCTCGCCCTCCAGGGTGTAGTCGGGCATCTCGACCATCGGCAGGCGACGACGCTCGGCGGCGATGGCGTCAAGCTCCCGCGTCGCGGCCTTCTCCCGGGCACGCAGCGCCTCGAGTTGGCGCTCCCACGATGCGGCGTCGACGACGGGTGGTAGTGCGTGGGTGGTCATGGTCCCTCACAGAACTCGTGTGCAGCTTTCGCTCGTGCAGAGGTAGACCCCACCGGGCCCCGGAACTCATCGGACCGAGCCGCCCCCTTCGGCGCTCGCGTTGCCGGGCCGGCTGAGCGGCGGTGTCCCCGTTTCCCGAGCGCTCGCAGGCCGGTCGCTTCGATGTCGTGGGCCATGACGGCTACTGGAAGGTGGGTCCGTGCGGGGGAGCTGGCACCGCTTGTCACTCGGGCCCCGAAAGCCATCGCGAGCTGATCAGTCCTTGCTGTCCCCGGCAGCGGCTTGTGCGCCGTGCCGTGTCGGGTCAGCTGTCGAGGGATCGAGTTCGTCGGCGGTACGGGCCCTGCGGGTGGGAGAGAACGTCAGCACGAGTGCCTGGGTGACTGCGACGGACAGTCCGATCCACAGGGCGAAGCGATAGCTGACCTGGTCGGCGAGTACTCCGCCCAGCGGCGCCCCCACCGCTACCATCCCCCAGTTCATCGAGCGGATCGTTGCGTTCATCCGCCCTCGCAGCCGGTCGGGTGTCACCGCCTGGCGGTAGCTCATCTCCACCGGGCTCTCGATGCCGATGGCCAGAGACACGAGGAAGAAGCCGAGCGACACGGAAGCAAGCGCCCACAGTCCCCGCTCGGCCAGAACCAAAGGCAGCCAGCCGACGGCGGCGAGCAGGCGGAAGGCGATCACAGTGGCGCCGACGTCCAGCCTTCTGGCCACGCGCCCGGAGAGCGCACCGCCGACTATCACGCCGAAACTCGCGAAGGCGTAGGTGACCCCCAGACCAAACTCCCCGATCTTGAGCTGATGCAGGGCGAAGACCACGAAGACCGTGCTCACCATGCTGTTGAACAGGAGCATCGCGTGCGAGGTCAGGGCGATGGACGCCAGCGTGCGATGCCGGTAGACCCAGGCCACGCCCTCGCGCAGCTCGTTGCCCAGGCTGCGCCGTGCGCCTCGATCGGGGACAGTGTCGGGTGCCTTCACCGAAGCGAGCAGCAGGCCGGACATCAGATAGGACAGGGCGTCCACCAGCACGGCAAGCGGCGCTCCCATGATTTTGATCAGTGCTCCGGCGATCAGCGGGCCGGTCGAGCCGGCCACCGCGTCGGCCTGTTGCAGACGGGCGTATCCCGCGCTGAGCAGCTCCTTTGGTACCAGCTGTGGCACGTACGACTGGTTGGCCGCCTCGAACAGCAAGGACAGCACCCCGAACGCGAAGACGAACATGCACAGCGCGGTGATGCTGAGCCGATCCAGCGCATACAGCACCGGGATCACACCGAGCAGGACTGCCCTTGCGAGGTCGGTGGCGACCATCATCGGCTTGCGCCGCCAGCGGTCCACCACGACCCCGGCTATGAGCCCGAAAAGCAGATACGGAACCCAGCGGGCGGCATTGACGATGCCGACCTCGGTGGCGGATGCGCTCAGCACCACGGCGGTAAGGATCTGCAACGCCAGCCCTGTGACCTGAGAACCGAGCGCAGACACAGCCGAGGCGGTCAAGAAGCGTACGTACCCAGGGACTTGCACCAGGCGCGGCATGATCGGACCGTATCAGCGAAGATCACCGGCCGACGATGGCTGCGAGACCAGTGCCCCAAGGGGAGCAGGAATCAAGCTCTCGGTCGGCTTGCGGGGCATCCGTCCGGGGACAAGAAGGGCGACGAGCACGGGCCGGCATCCACTGGGCAGTCCTCCAGAGACATGACCCGCTCACACCACCTGCAGTACAAGGCAGTTCGAGCACCGGCTGCGTTGAGGCGTCTCATCGCTTCCGTCGCGGCCTCGAACCATGTCTGGTCGACCACCGTCGTCGGGGCGGCTTCAAGCAGCTGCTTGCTTCGCCATGCGCTCAGCCCGGTTACTGAGCGAACCGCTTGGACAAGGTCGATCCCGCGATCGCCGCTTGAGGACAGGAGCACGTCGAAGTCAGGATCCTCCACCATTCCCCCCATCGGACGCAGCCGTACCGCCTGGTGGACAGACCACCACTACGCCCCATCAGGCCATGCTGCCCGGATCGGCTCTCAGGCGTCAACGTCATTGGTTCAGGGAAGGCATGAGACCGAAACTGATCGCACCTGAGCAGATCGTTCGGGCCGCTGATGAGAGTCAAGAGCTTGTGCACCCTCGCGGGGAGCTGCGAGCGATGTTGTGCCGCACCTACCCGCCCTTGAAGGCGGAGTTCGGCCGTCAGCGCCGCGGCCCGTACGGCGGGATCACCGTGTTGCGCAAGGGGCTGTGGTTCGCCGCGCAGGCCAGGGTCCGGAGGTTCCCCTTTCCCGGCGATCTGTTGACCGGGTGTACGCGGCAAGGTGCTTGACCTTGCCACTGGCGGCAGGGTTGAACGATGTCCGGCATGAACAGCATCGCACCGCAGAGCAGCAGAACCGTCGTCGTCACGGGAGCCGGCACCGGGATCGGCCGGGGCATCGCTCGTGCTTTCGCCGCCGAGGGCGCGCACGTAGTGGCGATCGGGCGGCGGGTCGAGCCGCTCAAAGAGACCGCTGCCGACAACGACCGGATCATGGCGCTGCCCGTCGACATCACCGCCGAGAGTGCGCCCGAGCAGATCATCCAGACTGTGTGGGAGACATACGGCCGATTGGACGTGCTGGTCAACAACGCCGGCATCGTGAGCAGCGGAGCCCTCGGCACGCTGACGCTGGAGATGATCAAGACTCAGCTCTCCACGAACCTCGTCGCCCCCACTCTGCTGGCCCAGGCCGCGCTGCCGCTCTTGGAGACGTCTGGCGGAGTGATCGTCAATGTCACTACGTCGGTGGGACAGCGGGCGTGGCCCGGCAACTCGGTCTACGCGGCGACCAAGACCGCCTTGGAACTGCTGACCCGCAGTTGGGCGGTCGAGCTGGCGCCCCGCGGCGTCCGGGTGGTGGCGGTCGCCCCCGGCGCGATCGCGACGCCCATTGGCGAGCACCAGGGCCTGACACCGGAGCGGATGGCCGCACTGCGGGAGTGGCAACTGGCGCACACCCCGCTGGCCCGGATCGGCCGACCCGAGGAGGTGGCCTGGGCGGTCACCCAACTTGCCGCACCGGCGGCGTCGTTCATCACCGGAGTGGTACTCCCCGTGGACGGCGGAGCGGTGGTGGCGTGATAGGAGTGGCCCGGGAGGTGGAAGGGATGCGGATCGGTGAGGTGGCCAGGGCAACGGGGACGACCGCTCGTGCGCTGCGGCACTACGAGCAGGCCGGGCTGATCTCCTCGGAGCGCGCCGTGAACGGCTACCGCGTCTATGACGAGCGGGCCCTGGTGCGGGTCCGCAACATCCGCTACCTGCTGGCGGCCGGGCTCACCCTGGAGGACGTACGCGTGTTCGTGCTGTGCCTGGAGGGTGATGTGGCTGCCGCACCGCCCTCTATCGAGGGCCTACGGGTCGCGCGGGAACGGCTGGCTGTCCTCAACGAACGCATCGCCGCCCAGACCGAGGCCCGCGACCGGCTGGAATCGGCACTCCGGGAGAAGACCGGCGATCGGATCCGCCCAGTGGCCTGACCAGGTGTCTCACTGCCGGGGGCGAAGAATGGGCGGAACAAGAGGAGGCACCCCCGACTGGACAGGGTCTCGGCCAATCACCAGCGGAACACTGGGTACGTCATCCGCCGGCCGAACATGCTCGCGTTCGGCGTCCGGCCGGTAGAGGCGGGCCGGATGACGACGTGCGACTCCGCCGAGTTCCGTCTGTCTGGGCTTCTCGAACTGCTCGCGGCCCTCCGGCCAATGACTCGGCCGCTGTCGACACGCTGCGATCGGCCTTGACCGAGGCCCTGCCGAGTGCGGGCGGGCTTAGCGCGGGCGGGCTTAACGACGAACACGGGTCGGGCCCGCCGGCCACGGTCCCGCGCATCCTCGCCCGCCACTTCGGACACCTCCACTGCGGGGCCTACGCTCAGGTCAGGACGCCGGGAAGCCTCCAGATCGGCGACCATGCGTACCTCGGCCCACGCCGCGCGCTCACCTACGCGAGCCAGCGACTGAGCCAGAAGGAAATGGCGTCGGCACCACGGATGGCCAGGGTGACCTCGGTGACCCAGCCGACCGCCGCCACCACGAGCATCGAGTTCGAGGACCCGAGCCCCGCGCTGGCGGCGGCACGGCCCGGCCAGTACCTGCGGGTGCACCGCACGGACCTGGACGATCCGGGATGGCGCAACTACACCATCAGCCGCACCGGCGTGGGACCCGCACGCATCACCGCGGAGCACCGCGAGGACGGCGTCGTGTCACCGTGGCTGGCCGCCGTTCGCGAGGACGAAAAGGGCCTCGTCACCAGCCCCGTTCGGGGATGCCGTCATCGACACGGAGGAGAACCGCCCCCTCCTCGTCCTGACAGCCGGCATCCGCACCACTCCGGCGCTCGACATGGCCCACGCCCTGGCGGCCGCCCGCAGCGAACGCCCGGTGGACTTCGTGCACGTCATCCGCGACAGCGAAAGCCTTCCGCACTGGGACGAACTTCAGCAAGCCGCTGCCCAGTTGAGCCGAGCCCGCCTGCACCTGTACGTGACCGGGCCCCGGCCCGAGGACACCGCAGTGGAACACAGCCCCGGACGTCCTGACGGCACTCGCATCGCCGACATCCTGACCGATCCGGCCTCCACCGAGGTCCACATGTGCGGGCCGCCCGGTTCGTGACGGACATGAGGTCGGCCATACCGGCCGCGGGGGTGCCTGCGAACGCGATCCGGTACGACGCCTTCTACTCACCGAGGACCGCGGACAGCACCCCCCGCCCGGCACCGCATGCGGGACCCTTCCAGGTCACCTAGCGGCCATCGGGGGTGACCGCCAAGTGGAATCCCGAGTCGGGAACACTCCTCGACCTGGCGCAGGACCAGGGACTCACACTCCCCGCCAGTTGCCGTGCCGGGGTATGCGGAACGTGCGCGGCAACCGTCCATGGCCAGACGGCCTACCTTGTCGACCCGCTCGTGGAGCCCCGGGACGGGCAGGCCCTGCTCTGCAGCTCGGTTCCGGCAGCGGATCTCGTAGTCGAAGAGAACTGACAGACCTCGTGCTCAAGGACTACAAGGACGGTGTCGTGATGGACCGTCATGTCAACGCGCGCATGAGGTCCCCCTTCAGGAGTCGAGATGCGTGCGGTCCTTGATCCATTGGGGAGGCCGCCTGCCGACAGCCGAGATGCTTCAGTTCTGCGCCGACCACACCATCGCCGCTGACATCGAACTACTCCTGTCGTCACAGGTGGACACGGCACTCGACCGCCTCCTGCGAAACGACGTCCGCTACCGCTTCGTGCTCGACATGTCCGACCTGGACTGAAGAGACGGTGGGCCGGGCCGGGCCGGGCCGGGCCGTGGCGTGCGGGCCGGGCAACGCACGCGCATGGCTCGGCACTTCTGCGGCGCGCGAAGGTGCCGCAGGTCGAGACCGTCGTCGGATCGGAAACGCGGCTCGGCCGGATCATGCTCGATGCCCAGCGGTGGGTGAAGGCCGCCTCCGGTGTGCCGTTCTGCGACGTGAAGGTCGATGCCGAGACCGGCGAGACGTGGGTGCCGAGGTAGGTCGGGGTGTTCGACATCGGCACCGTGATGGGCCTGGGCCTGGCGATGGTGGAGGAGACGCTCGTCGACCCGCGCAACGGGCGATCATGAACCCCCGCCTGGCCGAAGTACTCAGAACTCCCGCGAGGCGTGGGTGACGGTGGCGTCCGCCTTCACCGACTGTGAGTCCACGACCGTGGCACTTGGCTCAACGGGTGGCAGTAGGCGCTTGTCGCGGAGGACGTTGCCCTGCGGTACCGCGCTGGTCTCACTCCTCCGGTGTGGATCTGTGGCCGGCTGGCGCAGCAGCAGTTGTTCGATGAGGCGTTCCTTGGCCAGGGCAAGGTGCCGCCGGTAGGTGCCGTAGGGCACCCCGAGTCGACGGGCGGCGGCCCTGTGGGTGCGGGAAGCCGTGATGTACGTCGTGGTGAGGGCCTCGTGGGCTTTGACGCCCGCCGGGTCGATCTGTATCGCGTCGAGCGCGGTGGTGATGGCGCCGCGCAGGTCCGCGGCCGGGTCGGGTGAGCCCGGCGCCACGAGACGGGAGCGCAGCAGGACGCTGGTCGCGAATTCGCGCGGCGTGTGCCAGCTGCGCAGCGCCTCGAGTACGCCTTCCTCGAACGCGGCGCGCGGCAGCTGATCGCCCGGGCCGCTCGCGGAGGCGATTGCGGGCCATGTCGCCAGGGGCATGACCGCGGTGCGCGCCCGGTCTTGCACCCACTGTTCCACCGCTTGCCGTCGCCAGTCCCGGCCGAAGACATGCTGTCGCAGGCCGCCGACGTCCACGGCCGCGACCTCCGGCATCCCGGCCTCGGCGAGGTAGCGCCCCCACAGGTCGGCGTCTTCGAAGACGGTGAAGGTGACCGCGCGTCCGTGGATCCTCATCTCTTCGGCGAGGGTGCGCCGGCTGATGAGTTCTATCAGGGGCGAGGGCCGCTGGCCCCCGCCGGGCTGCACCGCGAAGCGGCGGATGCCCAGGTGCTCGCCCGGTCCCAGGGGTGCGGCCGTCTCCACGAGGTCCCAGACCGCTGCGATGACCGGGTCCTCGGCGCGGTCCTCGGGCAGCGGTGCGTCCAGCCGCAGGATGGCCATGAACGAAACAGGTGTGGTGGAGCCGGTGTAGCGGTGGACGCGGAAGGCCTCCGGCTGGCGGCGCAGCCAGTGCGCGACCGCGGCTGCCGATGCCGGGCCTTCGGCTTCCTCGGCCATGCGCAGCACGGCGGGTGCGTCGTCGGTCCGGAGTGGAGTGTCCTCGATGTGAGGGTGCGTCCGGTAGTTGTACAGGTTGTCCGGGCCGCCGTGGTCGCGGAAGAGGAACATCCATTCCGCGACTCGTAAGAGCGCGTCGTCGGCGGTGGCGGAGCGTACGGCTTCCAGGCCGGCGAGGGAGATGCGGGCGCGGATGTCGTCGTAGCGCTCGGGGTCCCGCCAGCGCAGGTCGGCCTCGAGGGTGGCCCGCACCGCGTCGTGCGGGTGCAGCCCTTCCGGCGTGATCTCGATGTAGGGCAGCTGGCGCAGCCAGGGGAACACCGTATTGGTGTCCTCGTCACCCAGTACCGCGCGCAGCAGGGGCTCGCGGGTGACATAGGTCTGTGCGACGACTTCGAGGGCACGTCGATGGAGGGAGCTGGGCAGGTCGCCGACCAGCCGCTCGACCAGGGTCGTCAGGGTGTCGCCGGTGGGGTACCACGGCGCGCCGGGCGCGGCCGGGGGCACGGAGGCGGCCAGTGAGAGGGCAAGCGGGCTGCCTCCCGCGAAGGCGACGAAGGCGCCCCGCTGCTCGGCGGGAACACCTCTGGCGGCGAGCAGGGCGTCGGACTCGGCGGGATCGAGCGGCCGTACGGGCAGTGCGGTGAACAGTTGCGCCCACCCGGGGTCCACCGACCATTCGGCGTCGGGGGCGGTCCTGCCTGCCACCACCACGATCGCCTGGTCGGCGAGCCTCAACAGGAAGGTCTCGCGCAGCCACGCCTCAAGGGGCTGAGACTGCTCGAAGGTGTCGATGAGCAGCACCGTGCCGGGTTCGGTGCACGCCGGGGCGGCGGCCTCCTCCAGCCTGCGCGGGTCGGCGTCGAGGAACCGTCCGTCCACGTGGACCACGCGGCGGCCCGCGAGTTCCGCCTGCTGGGCGGCGTAGCGCACCAGCGAGGACTTGCCGATGCCGCCGGGGCCGTGCAGGTAGGCGACGAGCGGAGCGTGCGCCGCCCCCGACAGCATCAGGTCGAGCACTGCCCGCTCCGGCTCCCTGCCCACCAGCGCCCCGGCTCGTGCCGCGGCCAGCCGGTCCGCCAGTCCCGCCGCTCCCAATCCGAGTTCCTTTCGTCAGGCCCATTCTGCCGTCGAAGATCGGTGTGGTGAAGCGCTTTCTACGTGAGTGGTGCCGAGCACTGGCGAGCATCCCGGGAGAGGAGGCGCTACTCGGATGTGTGCGGCATCGACTCGATGTCGTCCGGGCGTTACGCGCCTCAGTCCCTGTCCTCGGCGCGCGCGTCACTTCCGTTTGGTTCGGCGTCGAGCGGGACGTGTCGTCGCCCCCGCTGCGTGGCCTGGCTCGAGTCCTTATGCTCCGCCTTTGCGGCGGCGAGGCGCGGCCGAGCGGGACGGCATCGAGCGCATGTGGTCGCGCACCGGCGCCAGCAGGCCGGCGAGAGCTTCGACGTCGTCGCGCGAAAGCGGCTCGAACAGCAGGCCGCTGACCACCTCGATGTGGCCCGGCAGCACCTTCGCAAGCAGCTCACGCCCGGCGTCGGTGAGGGTGACGGTGATGCTGCGTTCGTCGTCCGGTGAGGGAGCGCGGACGACCAGACCCTCCTTCTGGAGCAGATCCACCTGGTAGGTCAGGCCGCTGCGGCTGTAGACGACGCCGTCGGCCAGGTCGGTCATGCGGTGACTGCCCGTCGGGGAGTCACCGAGGCGGGCCAGCAGCTGGAACTGCACGTAGCTGAGATCGCCGGCCTCGCGCAGCTGCTGCTCGACCGCGTGCCGGAGCAGGCTGGTCACCTCGATGAGGTCGAAGTAGGCGCCGAGTTGCACGGGGTTGAGCGACGGCGGTGAATCAGGCATGACCGAAGTCTACTGCTTCGAATTCGAAGCGTGTGGCGTGGCGCCGTCCAGCCGCCCCAAGCGGAGCTGGAACTGGATTCCTCCGCGAGTTCCGCTGGCCGCCCCGGCAGGTGGATCGGACGGGCGCGAGGGTCGCCCGGCCCGATGTGGTGACCTCGTGAGCGCACGGTGTGGGCAGTGTTGGGCCCGACTGAGCACCGCAGAACGTGGAGTTCGAACAGTGCCGCGGCACAGGGTTACGAACAGAAGGGCGGCGCCGCCGCCCACGTATCCCGAGGACCGGCCATGAACATCCCATGCCTCGCGCAACGTCGTCCTCGGCCTTCCCCGGTGACGGTACGACAGCCCGGCCGCAGCGCACAAGCCATGCACACGATGCCGGGATGACCGCCGCAGCGTGGAGCCCGGTGTCCCTGGCGGTCCTGTGCGCCGGCGTCGGTTACGGGCGCTCGACGCGCCTGCTCGCGGACTGGGTTGCGGAGGCGGTGTGCCGGTCCCTGGCGGCCGGGGGTGCGCGCGCCGAGGTGGAGGTGCTGGAGCTGTACCGGCTGGCGGCCGACCTCGCCCAGTGCTCCGCCCAGGGTCGCGCCAGCCTCGACCTGCGGGAGGCGATCGCGGCGGTCGTGACAGCGGACGGCTGGTGGTGGCGACCCCGGTGCTCGGCGCGTCTCCGGGCGAGGGGTTCGACTCGTTCTTCGCCGTTCTCGGGGACAAAGTCCTGTCCGGCATGCCGGTGCTGTTGGCGCTCGACAGCGGCTCCGACCGGCAGCCGTCCGACCTTGCGCAGGTGATGCGCACGCGCCTGACCGGCGTGCACGCCGAACCCGGGCTCACGGTCGTCGTCGCGGGCCCCGCCGACTGGCCGAGCACGGTTGGCGGCGACGCGGGGCGGCTGCGCGCTGGCATCGACCGGGCCGCCGTCGAGCTCGCCACGGCGATGCGCTCTCGTCGGCGGTGACCGACCACTTGCTTCGAATTCGAAGCAGATGTAGTCTCCTCAACAGTTACTTCGAATTCGAAGCAACTCTGATCGCAGTGAAGGCGAGAACTCCCATGAAGGCAGTGCGTTTCCACGAGTACGGCGATCCCGACCTCCTGCGCTACGAGGACGTGGCTCAGCCCGCCCCCGGCGCCGGTGAGGTCCGGGTCCGTGTCGCCGCGACGTCGTTCAACCCCGTTGACGGCAACATCCGCGCCGGCTTCATGCAGGGCCCGATACCGGTGGTGCTGCCGCACACGCCCGGCATCGACGTCGCCGGCACCGTCGACGCGCTGGGCGAGGGCGTGAACGATATTGCGGTCGGTGACGAGGTCGTGGGCTTCCTGCCGATGGACGGCACCGGCGCCGCCGCGCAGTACGTTCTCGCGCCGGCCGAAGCCCTGACCCCGGCGCCCAAGAGCATCCCGCTGGCCGATGCCGCCGCGCTGCCGCTGGTGGGTCTGACCGCGTGGCAGGCGCTGTTCGACCACGGCAAGCTGACGGCCGGGCAGCGCGTGCTGATCAACGGAGCCGGGGGAGCGGTCGGCGGCTACGCCGTGCAGCTGGCCAAGAACGCCGGCGCCCACGTCATCGCCACAGCCGGCCCGCGCAGCAGCCAGGCCGTCACCTCGGCCGGCGCCGACGAAGTCATCGACCACACCACCACCAGCGTGACCGCGGCGGTGACCGAACCGGTCGACCTCGCACTCAACCTCGCACCGGTTACCCCGGACGAACTGGCCGCGCTCCTGACCCTGGTCCGCCCCGGCGGGGCCCTGGTGAACACGACGGTGTGGATGCCCGCCCCCAGCGACGAGGAACGCGGCGTGCGCGGCATCGACCTGTTCGTCCGCAGCGACGCCGAACAGCTGGCCCAACTGGTGGCGCTGACCGACCGCGGCGAGCTGCGCGTCGATGTCGCCGAGCGGCTGCCGCTGGCCGACCTGCCCGCTCTCCATGCCCGGGCCGCCGACGGCAGCGTGCACGGCAAGGTCATCGTCGTCCCGCCCGCCGCCTGACGCCGATCCTCCACCGAAAGGAAAAGGCCATGGCACTCAGTCTGGATCCCGAAATCGCCGAGGCGCTGGCCCCGATGGCCGGCGCGATGGCGGACGCAACACCACCGGCGGTGGGGGACATCGCGGCGCGGCGCGCCATGTGGGAACCGATCATCGGTGCCGCGGGAACGGCCCAGCCGATCCCGGACGACGTGAAGACCACCGAGCACGACGCGACCACCGACGACGGCGCGCAAATCACCATGCGCTGGTACACCAAGGGCGGCGCGGCGCCGGGTCCGGCCGTGCTGTTCTTCCACGGCGGCGGATACATCTTCGGCCACGTCGACCTGTTCGACGGCCCGGTCTCCCGCTACGTCTCCGCCAGTGGCGTGCCGATGCTGTCAGTCGAGTACCGCCGCGCCCCCGAGCACCCCTTCCCGACCCCGCTCGAGGACGCCTACACCGCACTGCGCTGGCTGCACGCACACGCCGCCGAACTCGGTGTCGACCCCGACCGGATCGGTGTGATGGGAGACAGCGCGGGCGGGGGTATGGCCGCGGGGCTGACGATCCTCGCCCGCGAGCGCGGCGGCCCGAAGATCGCCCGCCAGATCCTGCTCATGCCGATGCTCGACGACCGCACCACCACCCCCGACCCCCACATCGCGCCCTACCTGCTGTGGTCCTACGACGACAGCCTCACCGCCTGGCCGGCCCTGCTCGGCGAGGCCGCCGGCGGGCCCGACGTCCCGGCCATGGCGGCCCCGGCCCGGCTCGAGGACGCGACCGGCCTGCCGCCGGCCTACATCGAAGTCGGCCAGCTCGACGTCTTCCGCGACGAAGACACCGCTTACGCCACCAAGCTCAGCCGCGCCGGCGTGCCGGTCGAATTCCACCTGCACCCCGGCGCCCCGCACGAGTTCGACTCCATCGCGTTCACCTCCGATGTCGCCCGCCGCGCCATCGCCGACCGCGTCCGGGTCCTGAAGTCGATCTGAGCCGCCACCGAGCATGCTCACCCTGTACCGCAGGAGGGTTCGCAAGCCCGCCACACAGCCGGGCCCTCGCTCGGATGCCCTGCGCGACAGGGCCACGCGGACACTGGCAAGCACAGACTGAAGCATCGCGCGGCCGGGCCGGACTCCCACTGCGGGCCGCGTGCGCACCGATGGCCGGGAGACTGCCGGGCTGCATGCCGGCCGCCCGGCACTTGATCCTCACCCGGCTGACCTTTGAAAGAGAGATTTCGATGATTCCTGATGACGACCTGTCCCGTTCGCTGACCGTGGCGGACCCCGACGATCCCGGCACGACGTACATCTCTTTGGTGGGCAACACGTACGCCATGCTGATCACCGGCGAGCAGACCGACGGCCGCTACTGCCTGATCGACATGCGCGTGCCCGACGGCGGTGGCCCGCCGCCGCACCGGCACGACTTCGAGGAGATGTTCACGGTCCTCGAGGGCGAGATCGAGTTCACCTTCCGAGGCGAGAACCACACGGTGCGGGCCGGGTCCACAGTGAACATCCCGGCCAACGCCCCGCACAACTTCCGCAACACCTCGGGTGCGCCGGCCCGCATGCTGTGCATGTGCACCCCGGCGGGCCAGGACGAGTACTTCACGCGCATCGGCGATGTTGTCGCGGGCAAGGACGCGCCGCCGCCACAGCTGTCGCAGGACGAGCTCGCGGAGCGCCGCCGCCGCGCGGCCGAGTTGGCCTCGACCTATCGCAGCGAGTTCCTGTAACTCGCTGGGCCGGCAAGCCCGGTACCGGTCGACAGAGGTGAACTTCCCGCTGAGCTGGACAGTCAGGCCGCGCCCAGAGCGCCCCACCGCCGCGGGCATCCATGCCGCACGCGGCGGCGATTGCAGCCTGGTACTGCTCCCGATCGGCGTGGATGCTCAGCGGTCGAGTTCGTGAGGTGCGGGCGAACTCAGGCGATAGGGGAGGGGCTATGGAATGGGTCGTTGGAACTGGCACGTTCCTGGGCCCGCTGGCGATCGCCCTGGGCATGGCGTCGATGCGCCCCGGCTGGACGCTGCCCTGGGTGCGTTAAGCCGGCCTGCGGCCGCCGGCCACGGTCGGCCCTGTCGGAGCATCGCAGTCTCGTCGATAGGGAACGGTTGTTCGATGGCGCCCCCCGGGCGGGCGAAGATTGCCGGTGCGGCAGAATGGGCAGCGCAAGTACCGGGGACACCTCCCCGTTTCTCTCGAGGCCCCCGGCTGGTCGACGAGACGCGCTCCCCGTCCGGTCCTCACCTCCCGGAAAGGACACACCTGTGCCCTCCGCCCAGTTAGCTCTCACCCTGGCCAACCTGCTGCTGCGGCCGGCATCCGGCTCCCGTCGCGCTCCGGACCGGGCCTTCGACCAGATCATCGCCAAGGCCGGGCAGGCGGACGGTGACGAGCCGTTCACCGACGGCTTCCGGTTTCTGCTGCGCCACTGGGCAGGCGCCCAGGACCTCACCCCGGTCGGTTGGCAGGCCGCGCGGTCCCACGTCCGCAGACACCTCACCAACCGGGCCCGGGTCATGCGGCTGATCGCCGAGAACCCCGCCATCGAGCAGGAGCCCATCGACAAGCCCGTGTTCGTGGTGGGCCTGCCGCGCACCGCCACCACGCTCGCCCACGGCGTGCTGTCCCTCTCGGACGAGCACCGCTGCCCCCTGGTGTGGGAACTGCTCGCGCCCGGCCTCTACACATCGCCAGGGCAACGGCGAAAGGCGATCACGGCGGCGCGCCGCTGGGTCGACGGCATGAACCTGTTCGCCCCCCGCCTGCGCGACATCCACCCCATGACCGCCGAGGGCCCCGAGGAGTGCACCTTCCTCCTGCCGCACGCCCTCGTACCGCTGTCCCAGGCCCGCATACCCGCGTACCAGGCCTGGCACTACGAGCGGGATTTCGTCCCCGACTACCGCTACCTCAAGCAGGTCTACCAGGTCCTGCAGTACGGCCGCCCGCGCCGCCGCTGGGTGCTGAAGTCCCCCATGCACACCGAGAACCTCGACGCGCTGCGCACCGTCTTCCCCGACGCCACACTCGTGTGGACCCACCGGGACCCGGCGACCGTCGTCGCGTCGTTCTGCAGCCTGGTCGAGCAGGGCATGAACGGCACCCTCGACCCCGTCGACCTGCACGGCCTCGGCGCCACCTGGCTGGAACTGCTGAGCCGCTCCGCGCAGCGCGGCATCGCCTCCCGTGCCGCCATCCCGCGCGAGGCGCTGGTGGACGTCCCGTACTCCTGGCTCGGATCCGACCCGGCCACGGGCGCCCCGAAGCTCTACGAGGCCATCGGCGCCCGCTGGACCGACGCCGACGCCACCCGGCTCGCCGAGATCGCCGCCCGTCCCAAGGGCGCCCGGCCCCACAGATACGACCTCTCCCGCTATGGACTCACCCGCGCCGACGTCGAGTCGGCCTTCGCCGACTACAACGCCCTGCGGGCCGAAGTCGACCGGCCCTGACCGCACGGGCCGGCTCCGCCTGCACGTCGGAACCGGCCCGTTTCACGCCCGGTCACCATCGACCCAGGCAGAGCCGAGCAGACGCGGCCCATCGGGTCCAGGTGGTTCGTACACTGGCGCGCTCCACCTGGACGCCATGAACCACGCCGGCTCCACGGCGTGTGGGGCGACGGGGGGCGGGATGGAAGCTGGGGTAAGTGGTGAGTTAAGGGAGGCTCAACGAGGTGCAGGATGAAGATCAGTACGCCGTACCGGCGTCGCCAGTCACGGGCTTCGCGTAGTCGAGCATGTACTCAAGCAGGCCCCTGCTCAGTGAGCCGCTTGCGAGATCCTCCACCTCGACGTAGGTGATATCCCCCTTGGTGAACACCCCGGTCACACGAAAGTCGCGGTCGTGCTGCGGGTAATCCGGGACGCGTCGAGCCCAGATGGAGCCGATCCGAGGCTGTGCGGTCATGCCGCGAGGCTACCGTGCCCCTCACGTGCCCGATCGAGCGGGAAGCTATGGGGAACTACGAGCAATCGCGGTGCGACCACACGAGAACGGCCCCGACCGAGTTGGCTGGTCAGATGCCGTTCATCTGCGGTGGGTGTGGGATTTGAACCCACGGTGACATCGCTGCCACGACGGTTTTCAAGATCGTGTACCGCTCTGACTCACCCGTTGAGACTTCACCGACCTCACGTCGTCCGTAAGGTGTCGCGTATGACCATCCCTCGGGAGCGCAACGGGCGCCCGCTGACCCTCTATACGCTGGATCTGCAAGCCGCCCTGAAGTACGCCCATGAGGCACTGGCCGAGGGGCTGAACGTGGAGATCACGGACCGAGATCTCCGTGACACCTTGACGTACCGCACCTTCCAAGACAGCCCGATACTCACGAAGTACTGGTGTGTCTCCCTGAGGGATGACGCCAGCGCCATGGGGCACCGGTCGGCTTCTGCCCACCAGATCATCGAGGCTGTTGAAGCCTTGCAGCCGGAAGAATACGGTGCTATCCACGCTGACGACCTGGTCGAGTTCTGTAAGGCTTACAGCGTCAAAACACGTGGCCTGCTGACATCAGTGACTGACACCAACAGGGGCGTACACCACCGGACGGGGTCGAACGTCGGTGGACGACAGCCGAGGCGCGAAGCGAGTTGATCGAGGCTTCCCGAACCCTGTGATCGACCTGATAAAGATGAGGCCAGTCCGTAAACCCCGGGACTGGGGCAGGCCCCGCCGCCGTCAGCCGATGGACGGCGGCCGTCAGCGCCCCCGCCGATAGGCCAGGACGATTCCGACCGCAGCCAGCGCCGCAATCACGATGACAAACCAGGTCGGCATCAACTCAAGCCCTTTGTACGCAAAAATGGCCTTCATGGGCATTCGGCCTCCATGGGTGAGAGCATTCTTCGAGTGCCCACCAGCAAGATCGAAATACACTGCCTGCGAAGCACATCACTACGAACCCGGAAGAGCTTTCGGTACAGCAGCGAAGTACAGCAACCACAGCAACTGACCCCGTCCAGTAGCGCCATTCTGTGGTCGCGGCGAGGTTGGTATGACCGTGCGCGACCGATCCACATAGAGCTACGGATCAGACGGATCAGAAGGTTGTGGGTTCGAGTACTGCCGAGTGCGCACAGGTCGAAAGCCCCGGAGAGATCCGGGGTCATGGCGTCTCAGGGGTGTAGAGCAACCGCCTCAGCCAGTACCGCCCATCGCGTCCGACAGCTTTCCGATCGCGGCGCGCACCTCCTCCTCGCTCGCTTCGGCGTAGACCTCCATCGTCATAGCGATCTGCTAGTGCCGGAAGATGCGCTGCGCGACCTTCGGGTGCACCTTCAGCGCGACCAGGAGCGAGCCGCGTGTTCCGGAGCGGGATGACCCGGAGCCCGGCGCGGCGAGCCCGGGGGCGAACATGCGCGTCATGTTGCCGGGTTCGATCGGGGTGCCGTACTTCGTGGTGAAGACCAGGTCATGACTGCCCTGCCACAGCTCCCCGGAGGCTTTCCGGTCGCCGATCTGCTGAGCCCGCACCAGGCGTGGTCTGCAGCTCGACATCTGCTTCTGCAGACCCCCACGCCCCGACGAGACAAGGAGAAGGGAAACGGGAAGGGCGGGAACGGGTGAGGTTGTGCCTTGGGGGATCAGAACACCGTCTTCTTCGTATTGCACGTTGGCGGGGCCTCCGCGCCCGCGCCGGACGCAGCCGGCGCGCAGGAGACCGGACACAGGGCGGCAGGGCGCCGCTGGACTCCTCCGCCAGGAGCTGTCCCGTAACTACTCGCCGGTGATCGCGTCTGGTCACCTGGGCTGGGCGGTGTAGGTAGTTCGTAGCCGCTGGTCCTCGGACCGGCTGTGTTGTCAGTGGGCCGAGATACGATCACGGCCTCGATGGGCCGGACGGAGATCGTGAGGGACTCGCGGCTATGGGGAGTGGGTCTCACAGACCCCGGCGCGAGCTCGGGTCTGGAGGTATCTTGCCGTCATCCCACCCCCCCACCTCGTTGCCACGGCGTCGGAGCCGTCATGGATAGCCCCCTTTCACTGGGTTGAGTCCGTGTCAGTTCGGCACGCTGATCAACGCGTTGCGGCGTGAGGGCGCGGATTCCGTCCGGAACAGGTAGTCAAGTCGCTGTCGTGACGACTGCGCACGGCGACACGGCCTCGGTCCACAGGTCGGCCAGCGCCCGGTAGCCGTCCCACTTCGGCTACGCCGCCCACCCCGCAGGCAGCGCAGGGTCGTTGACCGGCGCGGCGCGCATCGGCTCGGGCAGCGGCCAGCCGGACGGCAAAGACGCAGACATGTCGACGACTTCCACCGCCCGAGCCTGCATCGGCCCCTATTCCCAAGGCGCCGATTCCACGCTTTCGTCGCGGGCGGCTGGTCGGCCGAGCGGCCTGTTCGAGGTCGGGGATGATGACGGGGACCACTCGCTCGGAGAGGTACCAGGCGGCGGCGAGCCGAGACCAGGGCGACCAGGGTCGTTCGTCGGGGCGGTCAGGAGATGCGGCTCATCGTGTAGGCGGTGCCCACCCTGTCTTCCTCGGGTGAGTCCGCCTGGATCGTGAGGCCGGGTCCGGCCGTGGTGAAGTCGAACGTGTTCGTCATCGGCTGCGTGCAGTCGACGCGCTTGGCTGTCTTGGCGGTGCCTGAGGCGACCGTGAAGGTGACTATGCCCTCGCCTGCGCAGGCCACCTCCACCCGCAGGGCGGTGCCGGTCTTGATGGTCTCGTCCAGGTTCTCTCCGGGCACCGCGAGGGAGCCGGACGAGACCAAGCGCTCGTCAGACTCCAGGCGATCCGTCATGTTGAGCAGGTCGCGGGCTTCCTTGTCCAGCTGCTCCCGGCCGGAGAGGGAGGACGGCTGCGCTGTGGGTGACGCGGTGGAGCTCGCCGTCTTCTGGGACTGGGGAGCCTTGGGTGGCGTAGGCGAGTCAGAACAGGCCGATGTCATGCCGGTAATCAGGGCGACGGCAGTCAGAGCACTGGCGGTGTGGCGGGTGAAGCGGTACATGAGGTCCCCCGAAGTGCAGGCAGAAGCCAAGCAGGCGTACAGAACCAGGTGATCATCTCGTGTGAACACCCGCATGACGCATGCGGTCTGGGCACCGGTACCAGATCGGTGCACAGGTTCGACGTACTTCGTCTGCTCGAAGCCCTCTTCAGGCGTACACGGCAAGAGATCTACCAGAGCATCCCCAACGCGTTGAGAGACTCACGGCGTTCGGGGCTCAACTTGGCGTCCTTCCTACGGGCGTTGGCGACGAATGATCCGAGTCCGAGGAGTTCGCCGTCGACGTCCTCGCGGTGCTGGCGGGGTACGTGCAAGTGGCCTGCGCGGGCGCGGATCTGGCGGGCGGCGGTCATGCTGCGTTCCCACAGCTCATCTTGGGACCGCTGGCCGACCGGAGCTCTGGCCCACGCTCGGGGTCGACGCCGAGACTCTCCAGGAGGTGACGCTGGGCCAGTGTCAGCTCGTCCCACCCGGCAGCATGACTTGTGCTTCGAGACCGGCCGGCTCTGCTGCGCCCGCACCGTATCCTCAGCAACCCACGACACGCCGCCCCCTCAGCAGCACCCCATAGCCCTGGTGTTGGTTACTTCGCGGGGAAGGAAGCAGGGGGCTTCTTCCTTGATCGGGGACACCGATTGTCATGCAGCCATGGCGCAATGGATCTCTGGTCGTAGGCGGTCGGGCTGCTCTGCTGGGTGACCGGATCAGCGACGGACGCGGTAGCGGATGTGGGTGGCCTCCGGCGTGTCGATCACCTGGGCGATCTCCAGCTCGATCTCCGAGGACAGGACGTCGAACAGTCGTCGTCCGCGGCCGAGCAGCACCGGGATCTGGTGGATCTGCACCTCGTCCAGGACTCCGGCTTCCAGCGCTCGTTGCCCCGTGTACGCACCGCGCACCTGCACGTCCTTGTCGCCGGCGGCGGCCTTGGCCTGGGCCATCGCGCTTTCGATCCCGTCGTTCACGTAGGTCACCAACGGATAGCCCCAGCGGGCGGCCGGGCCGGGTGGGCGGTGACTGGGTACGAAGATCGGGAGACCTCCATGATCACCGCCCCAGTGATCCATGAGTTCGGCGGTCCGTCGTCCCGCGAGTACCGCACCGGCCGCGTTCCATTTTTCCTGGAACCTCGCGGCGGTTTGAGCGGACTCGCCTTTGGCGTCGGCCCACTTGTGCAGCCGTTCGCCGTCCTTACCGCCGAGGAAGTCGTCAGGGTCGGCGATGTACCCGTCGAGAGACACCGACATGTCGAGTACTGATGTAGACACTTCGATCTCCTGCTGTATCGATCCAGACTGGTTTCGATGATGTAGACCTGGCATGGCTGCCTTACTCATCGGGCAGAACGTATTGGATCTTTGCTCGTAGGCGATCGGGCTGATCTGACCGATGCTGGAGTGTCTCCTCCAGGTGTTGTAGCGGGTGACCCACCGGAAGACCGCATGGCGGGTCTATCGCGCCCCTGACCAGCTCTTCCGCCGCTGAAGGGTTTCTCTTCAGGCTCGCGTGGAATGATTCCGCGGCGGCATCGTCCGCGCTGGTCCCCACCGCGCCGCGGGAGCGGGCCACGCCCAGCTCCTCGCAGACTTGTGTGAAGTCCTCGCGACGTATTGCGCTACGGCGTGATGGACCAGCCCACCAGCCGCTTCGAGCACAGGTCCAACACCGTCGCTTGGTAGAGGAACTGGCTATCACCGACGGGCAGGTAGGTGATGTCGCCGACGTAGCGGGTAGGCGGCGTGACTCTGCATGGATGCTCTCGTATGACGAGTTGACTTCACCGGAGTGATCTCCCTCCGCGCTCGCCGCGCCCTCGCGCACGGATCGGAGGGCAACTCATCCTATAGATGGGCGGCCCGTGCACGGCCTCGGCCGGGCGAGACGCCGCAGGATGTTACTGGTTCAGCCGGTGCCAGATGGAGCTGGACCGTTGGGCAGCGACCACATACTCGTTCGCCGAGCGAGCAATCATGAAGCATGGCCCTTCAGCAGACGAAGCCGCACATCAGCACACTGTCTCTGAGGCACGTCCTGCCGGAGCCGTTGGCCGTGGAGCAGTGGGCGGAGATCCGGCCGGTGATCGATGGCCGCGATCTGCTCGCGGCCGTCCATCCCGACGGCGTCTCCAGCTGTTCCTACGACGGCTGGCTCGGCGCCGTGCAGGACTGTCCGCTCGCGGCGGCCAAGGAAGCCCGGCAGGTCGAGTTGTCCAACAACGACTGTGACACGGGCTGCTGCGGTGGCGTCTTCGTCACCGTGCGGCGTGAGGGGCCCTTCGTGCTGTGGACAGGATGGAAGAACACCAACGACATCCGGGTGCCGTCCCCGCCCGAGCTCCGCTTCGACGCCGCCCAGTACGACGCCGCACTGGCTGCCGCCGCGGACGACGTCAGCTGGGAGGACCCCGTGCACACTGCTGCCCGTCTGGTGGCACAAGCCCTGGGCAACGGTGAGTGGTTCACGCGCTGGGGCTACCGGCTGGTGCTGGTTCGGCCTTACCGCAGGGAGTTGCCGGCAGACAGGAAGTCGCCCTCGGTCAGCGTGCTCTTCAGTCCCATCGATTCCCGATGTACCCCTACCTACTACGGTCTGGGATTCACCGTCACCGGGGACGAGACCGTCGAGGACCAGGCTCGGCGGTTCCTGACGCGCACCCTGGCGGACGATCCGCGCAAGTCCGCCACGCTGTACGGCCCGTAGCACCTCACTGGCCATAGCGGCGACGTACAACAGGGTTCGCCGTGTGGTCCTCGATCCCAACAGGTTCCGGGGTCACCAGGGGATGATTCCGTCGTCCTCGAAGAAGGAGCCGGTCGGGCCGCCGTCGGACAAGAATGGCTCAACGCCTGCCATAACCAGAAGTTGCGGGGCAGCCTTTAAGGGTGGCGGTGAAGGTGAGCCGGTCGACGATCGGCGCAACGAAAGGCAACGTGAGGGGAGTCGAGGTGCTGCCCTCGTCTCGGCGAAGGAGGATCAGGTGGACGGCTTCGGTCTGGTTCTACTCATCGTGGTGGTAGCAGCTGTGGCGACTCTGGGCATGTGGCTTCAGGGCACGGGATTCCGTGACTATCTGCGTCGCAGGCGGGGGGAGAGGTGAGAAGTCGCTAGGAGAGGGCTATGACTGCAGAAGCCACCGGCATGGGCGGCGTCGCGGAGCAACTCGGGATCGAACCCGGGGCGGCCGTCCAGAACTCCGGCCCCACGCCCTGTGGGTGGGCCGCGCGGAGCGTGGCACCCGTTGCCCGTACTGGAATTGGGGTAATCGGGTGGTATGGGGAGATGGGAATGGTTGGCCCGGTGGTGGTCTCGGCGATGGGTGCGCTGGACGGCTGTTGTGGCCGTGTGGCTTGTTGCCTACGGGGCGGCCGCGGTGGTGTGGCGCGCTCTCGAAGGTAAGACATGGCTCGACGCGCTTTTCTTCGTCGGCCTCGTGGTCGTGGTCAATGTGGTGGTGCAGTGGGTGGCGAGCCGGGTCAAGAGGAAGGTGGCAGCGCGTCACGGTTGAGTGAGCCAGGCCCCAGCGGGGCTGGTCTTCGGGCGCGCAGCACCCCCAGGTGGCTAGAGCGCAGCGGAGGCCCCTCACCGGGCGAGGGTAAGGCCGGCTGCTTCGCGGCCGCTGGCGTGTAGCGCGGAGCGGGAGCGCAACTTCGGATGGGACGAGGAGGCTGACCAGGAGGTCTGCAGGGCCTGTGAGGTACGCGCCGGCACCGGGCTGCTGGATGAGGATGCTGAGGGAGCCTTCGACGTCGTGTTCCTGTGGTGGCGCGACGGCGCCGGAGACCTCGTCTACGCCTTGGTCGACGGAAGAGGCCCCCTCACCTCACCGAGAGCGGCGTGATGTGGGTCCACCCCGGAATCGGGACGGGAAGGCTACGTGGAGCCCAGTGACATCGCCGAGGCCGTGCCCGTCGCCGGCCTCGTCCAAAGGGTCTCCATCCACGTCAGCGACGGCTGGAGGCATCCGACTAGTCTCTCCCGGGCGGCGCTGAACGGAAAGGCTCAGCCTCATCTGGCCAGGGCCTGTCCGGCGGATCTTGATGGAGAGCTGCCAATAGGCGTAGGACCAGGGGGTTTGTATCGTTCTTGCGCCACGCGACGGCGACTCGTGTGCGCGCGGTGCCGGGCTCGAGCCCGCGGAAGGCGACGCCCTTGAGGCGGATGCGGCGGATGCTCTCCGGGGCCAGTGATACGCCCAGGCCGGTTTCCACCAGGGCGCAGACGGTCTGCCATTCCACGGCGTGCTGGGTCACTTGGGGCGTGAAGCCCGCAGCGGTGCACAGGTTGGTGATCTGGTCGTACAGCGGCGGGCCGACGGCGCGGGGCAGGAGCACGAAGGGACATTCTGCCAACTGCTCGACTCTGACGGTCCGTTGTGCCGTGAGTGGGTGTGCGGAGGGCAGGACGGCCACGAACGGTTCGGTCAACACGGTCTTGAATCCGAGGTCCGCGTGGGCGGGCGGCTCGCGCAACAGGCCGATGTCGATCGTCCTTTCGCGCAGAGCGGCCAGTTGCGGTGTGGTGGTCATCTCCTGGATGTCCAGGTCCACGGCGGGAAACCGTTCCCGGAAGGTGCGCAGCAGGCCGGGGAGGACAGTGAGGGCGAGGGAGGCGGCGAAGCCGATCCGCAGGCGGCCGGCTCTGCCGCTGCCGACTTCTCTGGCTGCGGTCAGGCCCTCTGCCAGGTCGGTGAGGGCATGCCGGGCAGCGGGCAGGAGTTCCCGGCCCGCCGGGGTGAGCCCGATATTCCCGGGTTCGCGGCTGAAGAGCGCGTACCCGACCTTGTCCTCCAGACGGCGGATCTGCTGGCTCAGCGGCGGTTGGGCGATGCCCAAGCGGGTGGCGGCGCGGCCGAAGTGGAGTTCCTCGGCGAGCACGACGAAGGCGTGCAGCTGCGGGAGGGGAAGTTCAGGGCGCTCCATACGCATAGAGATATCACTCCATGCCTGAAAGTGTATTAGACGTATCGGCGCTGGTCACTTAGCGTTCGGCGCATGACAGAGCGACGTTCCATCCTCAGCGGCTCGACGTTCGAGGAGCAGATCGGCTACGCCCGCGCCGTGGTCGACGGTGACTGGGTTCATGTGTCCGGCACGACCGGGTTCGACTACATCACCATGACGATCTCGGACAACGTGGTGGAGCAGGCCGAGCAGTGCCTGCGCAACATCGAGGCCGCCTTGACCGAAGCGCAGTGCACCTTCGCTGACGTGGTGCGGGTGCGCTATCTGCTGCCCGACCGGGCCGACTTCGAGCCCTGCTGGCCGGTGCTGCGTCGCACCTTCGGAGAGGTCCGGCCGGCCGCCACCATGCTCATGTGCGGCCTCGCCGATCCCCGCATGAAGATCGAGATCGAGGTGTACGCCCGGAGGATCACCGCGTAGTCCGGCCTGGGTGAAGGGGGCACCGTGCCCGAGGCTGGGCGGGGCGATCTGACACATGCCGAGTGGGCACGGCTCCAACCACTGCTGCCCGGCGGCGGATTGCCGGGCGGACGGTGGTGCGACAAGATCCTCTGCTCGCTCCTGGCGCACGCCGACGCTGAAGACCGGATCGACTGGAGCATGGTCGGTATCGATCCACCTCCTGCCGGGCCCATCAGCACGCGGCTGGCGCGCGCACGACACCCCCGCGCATCCCGGGACGCCGGGCTCTGCCCTCTCAGCATCGGTCAGATGAAGGGATGGGACCTTCAAGGGGCGGTCTGACGAGCCAGATTCATCTGGCCGACGAGGGCGGCCGCCGGCCTTTGGCGTTCCTGATCACCCCGGGCCAGTGGGGCGACGCCCCGCGGCTGCTCCCGGTGCTGGAACGTCTGAACGTCCCCCGGCTCACTACCGGCCGCCTTCGTACCCGCCCCGATCCGACCCTCGATCCCGCCCGCCGCGTAGTCGGCCAGCCATACGGCCGCCTGCTTGGGGTCGGTGTTGGTCGGGCACAGCGACAGACGGCGCCGCCAGACCCTCCTCGAGGAACAAGGCCTCAGCGCGGCGTAGCGCTCGCTGAAGGGACGGCCCGTCAGATCCACGCCGTGTACGCGCAGCAGGTCGCACGTGACCAGATGCGCCGGAAGCTCGACGGCCGCGCCCGCGCCGCGGTGGTGCATGCGCTGCTGGAGACGCTCGAACGGGAGCCGGCCCGCCTCCCACACGATGAGGGAACGGTGAGGACATGGACGACCTCTTCCACCACCAGCACCGCATCCCGGCACGCCGTCCTCCAGACAGCCGACGAGGTGGTCCTCGGGCCTTCCGATTCCAGGCGGCTTGTGCGTCGGTGACGGTGTCGTAGACGGGCAGGATCTGGTCGACCCCGGTGATCTCCAGGATGCGCCGCAGGGTTGCGGGCTGCCGTCTCCCGCCGCGCTTCGCGCAGACGGCGCTGAGTGAGAGCGGGGGCACGGGATCCACCGCGGTCCAGGCCGGGCAGCGCTTGCCGACAGACGTGGCATGCGCTCAGCGGACGTTGCAGGAGGCTGAAGACCTCGTGCACGGCTACAAGCACCAGCTCAGCCCCCTCTACCTGTCCCAGCGCGATCACCAACAGCACTCAGCAAGCCGGTCGGGCAGGGCAGCCGGTACGGGGGATCGGTCAGACGCTGAGGGCTTGATGGAGGGTTTCGCGGCAGTCGATGACAGTGTCGACGCCGACGATCTGCAGGAGGCGCAGTACGGCTTCGGTCGGTGCGGCAAGGCGGATCCAGCCGCCTGCCTCGGTGAGGCTGCGGTGTGCGGCGATGAGGATGTTGATGCCGGTGGAGTCCATGAAGGTGACCCGGCTCAGATCGACCACGATGCGCGGGTGGGGGGTTCCGGAGGCGTCCAGGGCCTGGCGGAGCGTCTGGCCGGTGTCGCGGTCGATCTCTCCCGCCAGGGTCAGCACGCGGATGCCGTCGGCGGCAGTGGAGACGACCGACAGCCCGGCCGGCCGCGCGGCATTTCCGGTGTCCGCCATCTCTCCCTCAGTCATGTCGGTGATACTGGCACACCAGGACCTTCACCTGCAGTGCTGCTCGGCACAGAGCGGGTAACGCCCTCCCATCGAGGGCGTAAAGCGTGTACCAGGTATGCGCGGGTACGCGCGGGGGTGTGAACGGGGTAGGAGAAGCGAGGCGCGATGGAACTGGCCCCGGTGGGTGAGGACAGCGCGGTGCCGGACGATGAGGTCATACAGGCCACGGTGGCCCTGGAGGGTGACGGCGCCTGCATCGCCCGCGCCCGCCACCTCGCTGCCGGCTTCCTCGCCCGGGTTCAGGCCGAGTACGGCCTGCCGGTCTCGCAGCGTGCCATCGACCTCACCCAGCTGGTGGTCAGCGAGCTGGTCACCAATGCCCGCAAGTACGCGCCGGGCCCGGTGCTGCTGGACCTGCGCATCGTCGGCGACGCGGTCGAGGTGGTGGTGTGGGACGGCGATCCGGTGCTGCCGGTGGCCAGGGCCGCCGACGCAGGGCGGGTGGGCCAGCACGGCCTGGAGATCGTCATGGCCGTAGCCCAGGGCTTCGAAGCTCAGCGGGAGCCGGTCGGCAAACGCATCACCGCCCGCATCGCCCTCCTGGACGATCCCGGCGGCGCCGTCGCCGGACACCAGCCCCTGTAGGACGACGCGGGGCCGCCGACAGCCAGATGGGGCGTGAGCCGGCGAAGGCATCGACCCGCACCTGCCTGACGAAACGTTCGACCGCACGTGTCCTCATCCGTGACGCTCACACCCGGAGCCGGTTGCGGCCGACGCCAGCGTCCGGTGCCCACGCAACTCTGCTCATTCTCTTGGACATGTGTGGGCTCCGGATCCCCGAGCACCAATCCGAAACCGTCGATAAGCGCTGCACGCTCCCACTTGCAGAACCAGGCGTGTCTGCCGCCTTGGATACACTGTCCCGTCCGGTGGAGGTCTTCCTGCGCCCGTGCCAGGAGCGCCGGCAGGCGGCTTGATGTGAAGGAGTCCGAGCGTGGATGCCCCACATATGGTGGGCCGGCGCCGGCCCGCCTCGGCGGTGCCCGGGAGGGCCGCGTTGGAGGTGAGCCCGTTGCCCGGTCGTTCCGGGATACGTGCCCGCGGTGAGATCAGCGCTCTCACGAGCCGGTCTTGGGAGCAGGCTCTGTCCGAGCTGGCCCGGCGGCACGCGGGCGTGTCGTACGTGGAGCTGTCGGATGTGGCGTTCGTCGACGTGGCCGGAGTGACCGCGCTGGCGGTCACCGCCATGAACCTGCCCGACGGAAGGGTTGTGGTCGAGAACCCCCCGCCGCAGGTGCCGCGGGTGTTGGAGATGTTCTGGCCGGGTCTGGACCGGATCGAGGTGGCTCTGTGATGAGCACGGTGACCACCCACGAGGCGTTCGTGCACCCTGCCCTTTTCTACGGCAGCGAGCAGGAGTACACGCAGCAGACGGTGGCCTTCCTACGCGAGGGCCTGGCCAACGGCGAGCCGATGGCCGTGGCGGTGCCCGGCCCCAACCTGGACCTGATCAAGGCGGGTCTGGGCGGGGATGCCGAGGGCATCCTGTTCCTGGACATGACCGAGGCCGGCCGCAACCCGGGGCGGATCATCCCCAAGGTGCTGCGCGGGTTCGCAGACGCCCACCCGAAGGGGCGGGTGCGGATCATCGGCGAGCCGATCTGGGCAGGGCGCAGCGCGGTGGAGTACCCGGCGTGCGCGCAGCACGAGGCGCTGATCAACGTCGCGTTCGAGGGCAGAGCGGTGACGATCCTGTGTCCCTACGACGAGGTGCGGCTGGCCCCGGAGGTGATCGCTGACGCGAAGGTGACCCACCCGACCGTCATCAGCGGGGAAGGATGCGAGTCGGTCAGCGACGCCTACGACTGGCAGGCGGTCGTCGATCGGTACAACCAGGCGCTTGCGCCCGCATCGGATGCCGCGGCCTTCTCCTACGGTGGTGAGGACCTTCCGGAGGTCCGCCAGTTCGCTCTCGCTGAGGCGATGCGGCTGGGCCTGGTCGGGGAGCGGCTGATGGATGTGGAGCTGGCGGTCGCGGAGCTGACGACCAACAGCGTGGTCCACGGCGGAGGCTGCGGCACACTCGCCATCTGGGCCGAGCAGGGGCAGCTGGTGTGCGAGGTCCGCGATGCGGGCCGGCTGACCGATCCGCTGGCCGGCCGCCGCCCGCCGGAGCGCGACCAACTGGGCGGCCGGGGCCTGATGCTGGTCCACTACGTGGCCGACCTGGTGCGCGTACACGTCGGCGACGACGGCACGACCGTGCGCTTCTACCTCAGTCTGTGACAGCACGCGCAGGTGGCCACGCCGACCGCGTGGCCACCTGGCCCGCCGCTGTTTTCAGGCGGTGTGTGGCGTGATTTCGGGGGTATCCGAGGGGCTGGTAGCCGTGTTGCTCAGGACGAGGGTGGCGGTGGGGTTGAGTGGTGCCCGAAAACGAGGATCTGCCGCTGGCCGACCGTCCGATCCTGTCGGCTGTGACCTTCGCCGGCAGTGAGTCGGTGGCCGAGGCCCGGGATGCCGCTCGGGCCTTCCTGACTGAGGTGCAGGCCGTGTACGCCATCCCGGTGTCGGAGCGTGCGATGGGCCTGGTGCTGCTGGTGGTCAGCGAGCTGGTCACCAACGCGCACAAATACGCGCCCGGCCCGTGTCTGCTGGACCTGGAGATCAACGACGGCGCGGTGGAGGTCAGCGTGTGGGACACCGATCCGACGCTGCCGGTGGCCCAGCGCCCTGATCCGGGCCGGGTCGGACAGCACGGCCTGGAAATCGTGATCGGCGCGTGCCGCAGTTTCGAGATGCGCCGCGAGCCGGTGGGCAAGCGCATCATGGCAGCCATCGCGCTGGCCGACGATCCCGGCGGGAACCCGGCAGGCCGCCTGATGTGACGGACCACGCGACGCCCCCCACCGGCACAGACCATGTAGGGCGGCCCGCCGCAGGCGATGCAGGGCAGGCTGTCCGGCTCGCGCCAGGGCGGGGCGCTCCGCAGGAAGTGCAACGGGCCGGAGGCGTCCATGGGTTGGGAAGGCGTAGAGGGCTCGCAACTGCGGCTGTGCGTGCGCTCAGCTCCTGGAACACTTGACGGTGCACCTGGTGGTGCCCGAGGCGCGGTCCTGCGCGGCGAAGTCGACGAAGTCTTTCGGAGTTCCAGCTGCGTGCTGATGAGCGCGGGCTGCGAAGGCGAGGGCCTGGACGTGCTGGAGCACTCGCTCCCACGTGCCGTCCCGGGGCCGGTTGCCCAATCTCACCATGCGGACTCACCATGCGGAGCGCCTTCTTTGATGAGGCCGGCGAGCAGGACGGTGGGCATTTCGGGCGGTGCCGGTACGGCCATCGTTCCCAGATCGTCGTGCGCCAGCTCGCGTACCGGGTGTCGCGCGCGGACCGAGCGTTCGGGCAGCTTGCGCAGGCAGCGCAGGTTCATTGACCGGGGCCGGCTCTCGGAGAGCCGTCGTATGGGTCCCGGACCCCGGTCAGAACCTGCTGTTGAAGGGGGCATGCCAGGCCGTTAGCCTGGTCAACCTGTCGTCCCTCTGGACGAGAACTTGGTGTTCAGCTCTTCGAGATAGCGTTCGACGACCTCACTGTCGGCGAATGCATCGAGGGGCTCACCGACGATGCGACCAGCGAGCTCAATGGCAACGTGCCGTACACCCTCGGTCAACTCGGCGGCCGCAAGAGCTCGGTCTACTTCGAGCTGAGCTTGCGCATCCGCGATCAAGGCATCGCGTTGCCGTGCGCCTTCTTCGCGGGCCGCTGCAATGATCGCTGAGCCCTGCTCCAGGGCTTCCTGTCGGAGGTGAGCCAGCTCTCGGCGGGCTTCGGCGAGTTCGCTCTTGTACTCGCTGTGAAGGCGCTCAGCTTTGAGCCGAGTCTCTTCAGCTCGCTCGATCGTTCCCTCAATGGCGTCCGTGCGCTCTGCAAGGACTCTCACGAGACGCGGAAGAAGAACCTTCGCGAAGAAGACAAAAACCAAGGCGAAGCAGACAACCGCGACGATGAGGTCCGGCACCCTTGGTTCGAGAGGTCCGATGTTCATGGTCAGCAACGTACTAGACAGCGGGAGTCCCGCTGCAAGGGGCGCAGGACTTCGCGTCGCACAGGAACCCGCCATCGCACGGCGTACGCACGGCAGTTGGGAGCCGGCCTGCCTCCGGCAGGGAAGCTTGGCGTACGTTCCGCATAGACAGGGTCGGTCGTGGACCGCGGTGCTGGGGGCGCCCTTATGTCCTTTGTGCCGCACCCGCGACGCGCTCGCCGCACCCCGCCCGGCCCGGGTCGCGGTGTCCTGGGGCAGCTCACGATCGACACGCGCGCCGACACCTACGAGGAGTGCGATCGCGGCCGTGGAGGCCGCGTATGGACGCAGTCCGCGGGTCAGGCGGGTCCTATGGAAGGGGTGTGCGCAGCGCGATCATGGCGACGTCGTCATCGTTGTCGCTGGGGCGGACCTGGTCCAGCAGCAGGTCGCAGAAGGCGTCGAGGGGGCGGTGGGCGAGGGAGGCCGCGTGTCGGCGCAGCCGGTCAAGCCCTTGATCGATGGAGTGGCGCGGGGATTCGATCAGGCCGTCGGTGTAGAGCAGGAGCGTGGCCTGGGGTGGCAGGACGGTGACGGCGTCGGGGCGGGGTCGGGTGACGCCGGTGCCGAGGAGAATGCCGTGGGCCTCGTCGAGGTAGCGGGTCTGACCGTCGTGGGTGATGAGCAGGGGCGGTGGGTGGCCGGCGTTCGTCCAGCTTAGGCGCCACAGTGCGTCATCCCCGAGGGTGAGCCTGGCGAAGATCATGGTGGCCATGGGCACCTCGGCTATGTGCATCACTGCCTCGTCGAGCCGCGTGACGACGGCGCTGGGTGCGGCCTCGGGGTGGGACCAGGCGAAGGCGCGCAGCATGTTGCGGACCTGTGCCATGCCGGCTGCGGCGTCGAGATCGTGACCGACGACGTCGCCGATGGCCAGTGCGTGGGCGTGGGTGGCCAGAGCGAAGGCGTCGTACCAGTCACCGCCCACGGATGAGGCGTCCGGAGCGGGTACGTAGCGCGCGGTCATCTCCAGCCCGGGCAGGACGGGCAGCTGGGGCAGCAGGTGGCGTTGCATGGTTTCGGCGACTTTGCGTTGGCGCTGGTACAGGCGCGCGTTGTCCAGTGCCAGGCCCGCCCGGCGGGTGAGGTCCTCCAGCAGCGGCAGGTCGGCAGGGGTGAAGGCGTCATGTTGCTGGGCGCGGCCCAGGGTCAGGGCGCCGAGTACGTCGCGCAGTCCGCGAATGGGTGCGATGACGGCGGAGTGCATACCAGTCGCGGTGAACAGGCGCTGCTGCTCGACCGCTATGCCGGAGTCGGGCGGACCTTGGTAGGTGGCGGGGCCGGCGAGGGAGGAGGCGGCGCCACGCAGGGCCCGTGACAGGGGCATCGGCGACTCCGCCGGCACGGGAGGCATCGGGCCTTGCAGGTCGTCCCGGTCGACGAGAATGCCGTCTTTGTGCTCCATCACGAGAACGCGTCGTACTTCGTCACGTTCGGTAAGTAGGTCGAACACGGCCCAATCTGCGAGCCGGGGCACGGTCAGGGCTGCCAGCCGGTACAGCGCCTCGTCCGCGTCCAGGGTGGATGTGAGCTGCGTGGTCGTCTCCGCCAGCAGAGCCAGGCGGTCCAGTTCCGTCAGCGGCGCGGAGTGTCCGCCGTCGCGGTGGCGTACCTCCCCTGGTTTCGGCTCGTACAGCATCGCCAGCGAACCTGTCCCGCTTGGATCGGGTGCATAGGGCGTGACCAGCCAGGACAACTGGACGAGAGTGCCGTCCCCGCAGGCGAACCACTCGGCCTCGCCATGCCTGGTGTCGCCCGTGAGGAGCGCTTTCCTGATCTGGCAGCGAGTGCGCGGCACCGCGTGCCCGTATCTGTCCCGGTGCAGCAGGTCGTGGAAGTCCTGACCGACGAGTTCTGAGGCTTCCCTGCCCAGCAGGCGTACGGCCGCGCTGTTGACCGCGACGATGAGGCCATCGTCATCGACCGCGATGGCGGACGCCCGCAAGTTTTCCAGCGTTCCGTCGAGCAGGGCGCCAGAACGCGCCTGATGCCCGGGCAGGGGAACACCCTCCCTGTCCGGAACGGCGACGTCGTCCATGACTCTCCTCTGTTCAAGCCCGAATCGCATCGAGTACCCCAACCAGATTCCGGCATGCATCGAAGGTTCGGCTGCCCTGCGGCGATCGCTTGAGCACAGCCTGGTTGCGCACCAGGAAGGTTCTTGGAGTTCCGTATGCCGGTCGCGAGCGGTGACGACGGATGGATTGTTGGTCTTGACGTCTCGGCGCACGTACGCGGAGCACTGGAGCACTGAGCCGGAAAAACAGTTCCCCGAGCGGGTGTGGCTGCCGCGGGCCCTCGGTGAAGACGGCCGCCCCTGCCGCGATCATGGGGATCCCCATGATGGCGCCGGTGACCGTGAGGGTCAGAAGCACCCCAAAGACGAGCATGCTGATGCCTCCCGACACGGCCAGGAGGCCGACCCTGTCCGCCGTTGCGCAGGCCGTGTCGCCGGTCGCGCCCATCGCCGCGGCGGTACGTAGCCCGACAGGCATCCCCGTACCCCACGCCGACACCTACACGGTCCCGGGATGTGGGCCGTATGAACTGGACCGGCATGCCCTGGCACCCGCAACCTGCTTCCACGCCCCGTTATGCCACCGCCTTACGCCACCACTTCTCGGTAGCTAGGCTGGGCTCATGACCGTAGACATGACGCTGCGTATCCCGGATGAACTCGCGCCTTCGATCCGGGCCGGCGCCGAGGCGGCAGGGATGAGTCTCAACGCCTACGTGGTGCGCGCCGCCCGCCGCCAGGCCACCCTCGACGCTGCGCGCCAACTGGCCGCGCTCGGCCTCGGCGACGACCTGGCGGGCGAAGGCGACGCCCTGCGGTGAGGCGCGGCGAGATCTGGACCCTGGCCGACGGCCGCGACGTTCTGATCGTCTCCCTGACCGGCCTGGAGGAGGCCTACGGCGCAGTCCTCGCGATCGTCCTGCACCCCTCAGGCCGCTATCCCGACACCGCCATGTCCGTCGTGGTGGACGACCCGATCCCGGCTACCGCAGTCGCCGTCAACCTCCAACAGCTGCGCACCACACGCTTCGACGGGGCGACCCACCGCGGCACTGTCCCCGTCCAGACCATGGCCCGCATCGACCAGGCGCTGCGCGCAGTCCTTGACCTGTAGCCACCTGACCACACGGGCGGACAGTCGCGATCACCGTAGGCAGCTCACCGGCAGACGGTTGACAGGCTGCTCACCCCCGGTGTGGCTTGCTGGCCGCGTCCGGCTTGTCCCGCGCAAGGGCGTCGGTCTCAGGGGACGTCAGCGCTCAGCCAGCGTGATGGGTATCCGGCGAAGTACAGGCGCGGGGCTGCCGGAGGGTTCTGTGCCCCTACGGCGCCTGGTTGCCTAGCCTCGTCGAGTACGCCCAGGGACCCGACCAAGTCGTGCAGGTTGGACCGGTGCCCAGTGGCCGCGATGAGCCTGCCCTACCCGGCGCATGCGCGGTCCGCTGGGAGCGCGGTCGTGACACTGACCCCTCCCGGCCGCCGACCGCAGGCGGCTGTCCGGGGCCGGCGGTGAGCGTGTCGGCCTTCACTGTTCAGCGCGGACCGTCCGTTTCGATGGCAATGAACACGGCGCCGTCTGCCATGGCCCGCCGGTATGCCTGGTGGAACGCGTCGGTGCCGCTGGCTTCCGGATGAGGTGGGTGGGGCAGGGAACTGGCGGCGGCTGCGTGAGGGAATTGTGCAAGACGTCTGGAAAGCTCATGTTCTTTGACACTCGGCGAGTAAAGCGCTGAGTAGGGCGTCCAGGGCGGGGCAGGGGGGCCACCTAGGCTCGGGTCGCAGTGCCGCCGCGGTGTCCGGGGGAGACGGTTCGGAGGGATGGCTATGGATGGTCTTGCGGTAGAGACGATCGCCTCCGGCCGCGGCCTGGTGGGGCGGGTCAGCGGCGAAATGGATTACCTGCGCGAGGCGTGGTTCCGCGGGCGGTTCACGGAGCTGATTGGGCGGGGTGGCCGCCTTTTCGTGCTGGATCTGGCTGGGGTCTCGTTGTGTGATTCGGTCGGGCTGAATGTGCTGCTCGGCGCGTGGCGGCAGGCGGATGCGGGCGGGGCGGTGCTGGTTTTGGCGTGTGTGCCCGCACCGGTGCGGCGCCTTCTCGAGCTGACCGGGGCGGATCAGGCCCTGCGCGTATTTGACACGGTCGCCGACGCGGAAGCGGCCTTCGGCAGGTGAGCCGCTGCGGCGGCCGCGTGATCGGCAGCGAGGTCGACGAGGGCGCGCAGCGTGAGGTGGGCTTCCGCGGGATGGCGCGGCGGCAGATCGAGGTCGAGGGTGTACCGGTTGCGTCGGCCGATGCGTTGGCGGTGCCCCCGCGCGGATAGGTGTTGAGGAATGCCGGAAATCCTCATCACCCATTCTGGTGGCCGTGGCCAGTCGTCGCTGTGTATCTGGCTGCGGGTGCTTACATGCCTGGACCTTTCCCCATCAGGTTCTCGTCGGCGCAGACCCTCCACGAGCGCATACGCCGCGATGCCCAGTCCAACCACTACTCCCGCAGCCACCAATGCGGTGTCCACTGGTCAGCGACCGCGCCTCAGCCGCTCGACCCAGCGGCCAGGGCCCCGTCGCGACCGGCGAGAGCGCGGCCGTAGCGGCCTATCCGTTGCCCTCGCAGGACCGGCTTCGCCAGGGCTTCGCCCCCAGTGATCGTCAGGCAACAGGATCGGCGCCTTGCGGTTTGCTTGAGCGCGGATCTCCACATGAGATGCGTGCGCCGTGACACGGAAGGCCTCCTCGTACGAGGCCAAGGCTGCACTCATGGCCGCGCCAGCGAGACCCCGGCGGCGAATACGCGATGCCAGCCACGCAAAGAAGCCCAGGACGACTGCGAGGATCGCAACCGAGATCAGGAACGGTAAGAGCGCATCCATAGGCAGGAGCCTACTTCGCTGATCCCTGAAAACGGCCGCGAGGTTGTCCGCCTGCGGCCGCCCTGCGAACGGCGTGCCATAGCCACTGGCCTTCGCCCCGCAGAGCCGCACCGACGTCACCGCCACGGTCGTCTCAGACTCCGACGGCGACGAGGTCACGGTGCGCTCAGGAGCCGGCGCCGCTGACCCCGGGGGCGACGAAGCGGCGGTGCAGGGGGTAGAACTTCGGCTCGGGGTCGCTTTGCACGCCCAGTTCGCCCTTGAGTACAGGGGCGATCCTGGCCTGGATGAACCGGGTGAAGTGGTCCTCAGACTCCCAGATGTCCATCACGTTGAGGCCGCCGTGGACGAACCAGGCGGCGTGCAGCACGCACCCGTCCGGTGCGTCTTCTTCCCAGCGCACCTTCTTGCGTACCGCGTCGTACACGTCGGGTGTGATCTCGGGCCAGGAAAAGGTCATCACGACTGCCATGGAGTTGCCTTTCGTCGCCTGGACGCGCCGCGTCCGGACGGCCCGCGGCATAGCACTGCGAAGCTAAGCCGCTGGTATCGCCGGTGCACTCCCGGGGCGCCCATCCGAGATGGGTTGGTGTCCGCGGGCAAAACGGGCCACCACTCTGACCGAGCCGTCCAGTGCCTCCTGGCGCGGCCGGACACCGCGCCCAAGGCGGTGATGCCGAGAGCCCCTGCGAGAGGTGGAAGTCCACGTGGAGACGTGGTGGCGCCTCGAGCCGGTGATCGGGCGTAGCGGAGCCGACCGCTACAGGGTCCTTGGTGTGGGGGTCTTGCTGTCGTCTGTACTGCACCGCGCTCGCCGTCGAGGGCACCACGTCGTCGTCGGCCAGCTCCTCTGAGTGGTGCCGTCATTGCGAGCTGGGGCTTCTCAGGTTTTCTGAGGGGGTTTCGGGGTGGTTGCGGTGCTTGGAGTAGGGCTGAGATCGCAACGTACGCGTCAGAGTCGAGCTCAGCCGGGCACCGGATCTTCGGAGACGGGCAGCGGTTGTGCGGTCTTGGGGGCCAGCGCGCGGATGGAGGGGGTGCAGACCATGGCGAGGGTGGCGAGGAGGATGAGCGCGGCGGCGCCGTAGAGGGTGGCATGGAGGCCGAGGAGGAGTACGGCGGGTCCGGCGGCGAACTGGGCGAGCGGGAGTGCGAGGTAGGAGCCGAGGTCGTCGTAGGCGTAGACGCGGGCCAAGCGGTCTTGGGGGATCTGCTCATTGAGGGTCGAGTACCAGGCGACGCCGGCCTGCTCGACGCCCACGCCCGCCACGAAGTTGGCGATCACCAGCAGCCAGGTATGCGGGGCCAGCGCGAGCAGCAGCGGGGTCATCGCTGTCAGGCCCATCAGCGCGCAGCCGACCAGGATCGCGCGCCGGGGCTGCCAGCGCAGCGACAGGACGCCGCCGGCGACCGCGCCGAGCGAGGACGCGGCGAGGGCCAGGCCCCAGCCGGTGCGGCCGATGCCGGTGGTGTCGGCGACGACGGCCGGGCCCAGGACGGTGAACGAGGCGGTGAGGCCGGCGTTGAGGAAGCAGAAGGCCACCACGATCACCCACACCCAGCTGCGGGAGGTGAACTCCTTCCAACCGACGCGCAGTTCATGCACTACGCCGGGACTGGGTGCAGGCGGTGCGACCTGGACGCGGACCAGCGCGAAGGACGCGGCGGCGAGCGCGAAGCTGAGCGCGTCGACAGCCAGGCCCCAGCCGGGGCCGATCGCGGCGACCAGCAGGCCGCCCAGTGAGGCGCCGACGATCGCCGCGCTGCTGCCGGCTATTCGGGAGAGCGCGAGGGCGGCGCGGCGGGACTCGGCCGGCACGGTCTGGGGCAGCAGGGCCTGGGCGGCGGGTTGGTAGCAGGAACTTGACGCCCCGTTGAGTGCGGCGAGCACCATGAGCAGCGGGATGACGGCGTTGTGGGTGAGGACCAGAGCGGCGACCGCTGCCTGGCTTGCGGCGCTGAGCAGGCTGCTGCCGACGAGCAGCGGGCCGCGCGGCAGCCGGTCCGCCAACACCCCGCCGTACAGCAGGAAGAGGATGCTGGTGACAGAGTGCGCGCCGACCACCAGCCCGAGCGAGCCGACCGAGCCCGTGGCATCGAGCACGGCGAAGGCCAGGGCGATCGGCGCCACCCCGTTACCGAGCAGGTTGGCCGTCGTCCCGATGAAGAGGTGACGGAACGGGCGGTGGCGCAGGGGCGCCATGGCGGCAGACATGCGACTGATCGTCGGGACTGGGCGACGCGCCCGTCAACGGGTTTTGCGACCGGGCCAGGTGCGCGGCTGCCCCACTCGTTGGTCCCTGGCCGTGACGATGTCGGGCAATGTCACCGGCCGTCGACCCGAGCATCATCGAGCCCGGGAAGGTCGGCGCCAAGACCACCCGCTCGCAAAAGGGCCGTACGGCGCAGATAGCGCCTGCCGTCCTGACCGTAGCGCCGACCCGCAACTCCCGTCCCTCCGACTCCAGTTCAGTTGTGTGGCGTGACTGCTACCGGTTGGCCGTGAGGAAGTCCTCCAGGATCTCGGCAAAACGCGCCGGCTGCTCTTCGGCCGGGTAGTGGCCGCAGTCGTCGAGGACGACCTCCGTGACGTCGTCGGCCGCCAGCCGCATCGTCTGGGCGGCACTCGCGCCGCTCCACAGCGCGCCGCCGAGGGCGAGCACCGGCAGCGTCAGCCGGGTCTTGCTGCGCCGCTCGTTCTGCGCGATCGTCTCGTCCAGCGCCCGGTAGTACGCGAAGCTCGCCCGCAGTGCGCGAGGGTCCGCGGTGATCGCGTCGACGTAGACATCGACGGCGTGTGCGGGGATCGCGGTCGGCGTGGCGGCCTTGGTGGCGAACTGCCAGCCGAAGAAGAGGCGCTCCCGTCCCTGGACCAGTTCCTCGTTGAGGTCGGTGAGCCGGTTGAAGCCGAACTGCCAGAGCTTCAGGTTGGCCGCGGCCGGGCCGAAGAACGGCGGGGACGGTGTGAGACCGGGGATCACTGCTTCGAGGATGGCGAGCCGGTTCACCCGCTCGGGGTGATCGGCGGCGAGGGCGTATCCGGTCCACGCGCCGATGTCGTGGCCGACCACGTCGAACCGGTCGTGCCCGAGCGCGGTCATCAACGCGACCAGATCGGCGGCGAGTGTGCCGGCGTCGTACCCGTCGTCGGGCTTGTCGGAGAGCCCGGCCCCGCGCGAGTCGACGGCGACGACGGTGTGTCGGCGGGCGAGCGTGGGCATCACCTCTCGCCAGGCGTACCAGGTCTGGGGCCACCCGCCGATCAGCAGCAGTGCCGGGCCGTCCCCACCGGTGACCGCGTGCAGCCGCAACCCGTTCACCTCCACGAGCCGGCTGGTGAAGACGTCAAGGAATCCGTCAGGCAGCCGCAGCGAACTCAAGGTTGTCATGCCGACGACCCTACCCATCTTTGAACGATCGGTACAAGATGCGTAGACTGACGGACCATGGCAGGCCGCAAGCAATTTGACGTGGACGAGGCGCTACGACGTGCGATGCACGTCTTCTGGCGCTGGGGCTATTCGGAGGCCTCGATCGATCGCCTGACCGAGGGCACGGGCCTGGGCCGGGGTTCGCTCTACGGCACCTTCGGCGACAAGAGCGCCCTCTTCCGCAAAAGCCTCCAACGGTACGCGCAGACCTACCACCCGCTGTACGAGCAGGCACTGTCCGGCCCCCACCCGAGCCCGAACGCCGTTGTGGCCGCCTTCCTGCAAGTCGCCCTGAACCGCATCGCCGACCCGACGGTCCCGGACGGCTGCCTGCTCACGGTGTCGGCAACGCAGTTCCCTGCGCTTGACGCGGAGGGCCGGGAGATGGTCCGCACCCTGATCGACGACTTGCGGGCGAGACTGGAGCAGGCGTTGCTGGCGGCGGGGGCCGGTGAGCAGGAGGCAGCACAGCTGGCGTTGTGCACATTGGCGACGAACAAATCTCTGGCAGTGCTGAGCCGAGCCGGCTTCTCGGGCGAAGACCTGGCAACCGTCGCGGCAGCCGCCGCAAAGCACGCCGAGGCCCCGCTCGACCGGCCGGCCGAACCGTCGGGGGCGCGATAGGCGGGAACGACTCCGTCGCCAATGGATCGGCAGAGACCTCGCGGCAGCAGGCGGCTCGGCAGGAAGTGACTCGACCCAGCCCTCGTAGGGGCTGATCCGACCCTGGCGACGAAATCGTTGCACCGGGGGGAGGAACTGGCCTGAGCCGTCTCGGTCTTCGGGCACTCGAAGCTCGTAACAGGATCATGGGTGGGCCTTCTTGAGGCGTCGCCAGCAGATGAGGCTGCATGCCAGGGAGACGAAGGCGTCGTGGAGTTCGAGGCGTCGTTTCCATCGGATGGTGAGGCGCTGAACTGGTGGAGGGGGCAAAGGTCTGCTCGACGACGTAGAGGAGTTTGCCCAAGCCGTGATGTTCGGGGCGCCCTTGCGGGAGATGGTCGGCATGATCCGGGATGGCGTGCGTCAGGAGGGTCATGCTGCCGCCTACCTCGTCAGGGTCGGCTCTCTTGGCCAGCAGCTGAGCCAGGGCTTCTGCGTCCTCGTTCTCCATCGCTTGATGGGCTGCTGTCAAGGTGTTCTCCACGGCGGAATTCAACCCTTGCTGCACCACCCCGGCCAGCGAATTGCCCGCCCTTGATCGCCATTTGAAATGGGTTGCTAGGCCAGGAGGATCTCGACAGAGATCGCCGCTGCGAGCACAACATAAACGGCGCACGCGGCATAGTTCAGCACAGTTGTCGCTTTTGTTGAGCCGGTGAGTCGCGCGTGAAAAGATCCCGACAACACTCCAATGCACCCGTAAAGAATTATCTCCATCAGGACGTTGATTGCACCGAGAAGGGTCATCTGAAGTGCGGGGTTCTCTGCGCTCCCTATGAATTGCGGGAGGACTGCGAGGTAAAAGAGAACTATTTTCGGATTCGTTACGCTGACTAACACACCTCGCAGATACCACCTACCTGCCGCGATATCACCGTGCCCGCTGATCTCGCGACGCGCGCTGCGCATTGTCACGTACGCCAACCACAGTAGATACGCCGCACCCAATATTCTCACGGCGTCGAGCATCGATGGGTGCGATCGGGTGATCTCTCCCATCCCGGCAACAACGGTGGCGGCATAGAAACTCATGCCTGTACCGATACCGAGGATGGCTCTCAGCGCGGACAGGCGGCCACCTGCGAGACCCACTGCGAGCATGTAGGCCATATCAGGCCCGGGCGGAGCGAGAAAGAGCAGGATTACCGCCATGTAGCTCGGCAGCACCGCTAAATCCACCATCGTCAATTACCTCCGGCTCTCGCGTACGTACCGGGAGCCCTTCGGCGCCGGCAGTGATCGATCCGCCCTGGGTCGCCCCAGTAGGCGGCCGGAAACCTGCTTCGGACCTCGGGGAACCCTATGAGATCGCCGAGTCGACACAGAACCACCTAAGACGGTTCTAACATGGTTGCGCTTCAGGTGGCAACCGGCTAAGGTGGTTCTGTGGCTACTGTCTATTTCCCTGATTTTCGCCTGGGCAAAGTACTGGCGACCAGCTTCACGGGAACCCTGTCAGAGCGTTACGGTGAAACCCTGGAGCGGATTCCCGTGTCCTCTCGGCTGGCAGACTGGTTGGCAGTCAATGAACTCACGGTTGACTCCTGCACTCAGTCTCAGCTCGACCGGGCTCGAGAGCTTAGGGAATCAATTCATGAAGCTGCCACCGCCGTTGCGAGCCACAAACCGTTTCCCTCTTCAGCCGTCCAAGTCATCAATGACTGCAGTATTCAGGGTCTGGCCTCGGCGATCTTGACGTCCGAGGGTGGCCGGAAATGGCGGCTAAGCTCTTCTTCGGTGGAAGACGCGCTCAGCGTGATCGCCGCCGATGCGATCACTCTCCTTGCGGGAGAGCGAGAGGGAAAGATCTCCTTGTGTGCGTCACCCACGTGCCGAGCCGCCTTCTTGGACACCAGTCGAGGCGGCACACGGAAATGGTGCGACATGAATACGTGTGGAAATCGCGAGAAGAAGGCGCGCTTCCTCGCCAACAAGCGCAGCAGCTGAAGCCTCGCTGACTGATCATTTCTATGCGTTCGCCGGTATTGGCTGGCCCCTTGTCCGCTGGCGCATGCTTGCCAAATGAGACGGCCTCAAAGTAGCGAGCGCAGGCCAGTTCGCAGAGGACGGCGACCTTGACGGACGGGTTCCCTCGCGCGACGGCCGCTCCGCCAGGCAAGCCTGTCAAGGAACTTGCCCAGAAGGGGGGGTGGGGGGCGGTCGAGGCGGGATCGGCTGGCCCAAGGAGCCTGCTGCTGACGCTCGGAGAGGGAAGGGCTGAGTAGGGCGTCCAGGGCGGGGGCAGGGGGCCAACCGGGCTCGGGCCGCCAATAGCGCCGCGGTGTCCCGGCGTTGAAGTGTGGAGGAGTTGATGGCGGAAGACGGCTCCGACGCGTGATCACATCAGCCATGGAAAGATCATCCGTGCCGTGAGCAATGAGACGACCGTCGGGTGTGCAGAGTGCGCACGGCGAGCAGCGTCTGCCAGGTCCAGCCGATCGTGAGTGAGGCGCGCTGGATCAGTCCGCCACGGTCCACCCAGCGTTGATGCTGGCTGAACGCGGCACTGGCCAGTGCCATCGTGGTCGCGAAGAGCACACCGCTGGCGACCAAGTAGAGGGCCCCTACCGGCGAGTTGGACAGGGCGAAGAAGAGACAGGCTACGGCAAGGGCGAGGAATCCGATGAGGGAGAACAGGTCATGCAGAGCCCGACACGGGTGGGGTGCTGAAGCTGATCGGGGGTGCCGAGTGGGTAACCACTCACCGGATCCGTGCGGAAGGCGCCTGGGTGCGGCTGCCCCGCGTGCCACGCGGCAACGGCCACCAACTCGCCCTCGGCATCGCCGTGTTCGCACCCGGCAACACCGGCACCTCCTTCGTGCTCTCGCTCGGCCCCTCGCTCCTGTCAGGCCTGCTCGGCACCACCAGCCGGATCGTTGCCGGCGCCATGGCCTTCGTCATGTTCCTCGCCGCCACCGGCGTGCAGTTCGCCGTACAACGCCTTGGCCGGCGCACCATCCTCACGGCCGGCGCGCTCAGCACCACGCTGAGCATGGTCACGCTGATAGTCGCCGTGCACACGTCGTCGGTGCCTGTCCTCATCGCCTCCGCACTGCTCGCCGGCGCGGGCCAGGGCATGGGCCAGCTCGGCGGCCTGTCGCTGCTCAACTCCCGCATCCCGCCCCAGCACCTCGCGGAGGCCAACGCCGCGTTCAACGTCGGCGGACACGTCCCGGCAGGGCTGCTGCCCGTGTCCGCCGGTTACCTCAGCGACGCCGTCGGCCTGACCAGTGGTGCCACGGTGTTCGGTGCCGTCCTCATCGGTCTCGCGGTCACCGGCGGCCTGGTGGGCCTCGCCAGCCGGCGCCAGGCGACAAAGCCAGCCTGACGGCCGCGACAGTCTCGGGTCCATTTCGCCAGCAGCTCGCAGGAGCCAGCCGGGTCGCCGTCCACGCGCTGCACGGACACCGCCTGAGCTTCCGTCGCCAGTGAGATCAACCGACCCGCTGCATCGCCTTCCGGTGCCGTTCCGTCATCGCGGCCCCGGACTCGCGGCGAGCCATCCTGCGCAGGACGGACGGTGCGAGGAGCAGCCCGGCGACTGCCCAAGCGCCCAGCACGCCCGCTGTCTCCAGGTGCCGCCAGGATTCGCCGACCTCGGCGGCGACCGCATCGGCCGGCAGCAGCGCCGAGCGGAGACCAAGGCCGAGCCAGTACACGGGGAAGATCTGCCCGACGGTCCGCAGCCACTCGGGCAGCTCGGACAGAGGGAAGTAGATCCCGGAGATCACGATGAGTCCCATCACCGGGAGCATCAGCAAGCCGACGGTGCGCGGACTGCTGACCAGTGAGCCGATGACGGCGCCGATCGGGAGGGTCGCGAGGAGGCCCAGCGGCATCACCCACACCAGCGTCAGCAGCGCTCCGCCGCCCTGCCGGGCCACCCCGTCCACCAGGAACACGCCGACGGCGAAGGGGAGGGCCATGGAGACGAGAGCCGTACCCGACACCATGATGATTTTTCCGACCAGGTGGCCGACCATGCCGTGCGGCACGGCCTTGGCCCGCAGCAGGGTGCCGTCCTCGCGCTCGGTCGCGAGCAGCTGTGCCGTGGTCATCATGCCGGTGAACGCGAGCGTCATGCCCAGCATGCTCGGCAGCATGAATGCGCCGGTCGAGATGCCGGCGCCCTTCAGCGGGTCGTCCTTGAGCAGGAACAGCGGCACGAGGAGCAGGACCGTCCAGAGTACGTAGCTGAACACGTCCTGGCCGGTGGTGAAGGTCTGCCGGAGTTCCGTCCAGCCGCGCCGCACCCCTACTCCTGCCGCGTACCACACCGGACTCATCGCGATCCCTCCCCAAAAGCGTGCACCGTCCGCTCACCGGGAACGCTCGCCGACTCGAACTCCCGCACCATCGTCAAGTAGGTGTCCTCCAGGCTCGCCCGGCGCACCTCCAGCCCACCGATCGCCTCGCCGTACTCCTCGAACAGCCGACGGACGAATCCGGTGGGCTCGGCCGTCGCCTCCTCGAAGGGCCGCCCGTCCCGTGTCCAGCGCACAGTGGCCTCGGCCGATGCCTGCCGCGACAACTCCTCGGCCGAGCCATCGGCCACGATCCGGCCACCGGCCAGAATCAGGATCCGGTCAGCGAGCTTTTCCGCCTCGGCAAGGTCGTGCGTGGTGAGTAGAACAGTGGTGTTCTTGTCCGCCAACCCGCGTACCAGGCCGTGGAACTCGTTCCTCGCCTCCGGGTCCAGACCCGCCGTCGGCTCGTCCAAGAACAGCACCTCAGGCCTGCCCACGATGCCGACGGCCACGTCGAAACGCCTGCGCTGCCCGCCGGACAGAGTTCCGACCCGTTTGTCCGCCTGCTCGGTCAGCCCCACTGCGGCGAGGAGCTCGTCAACGTCCCACGGCCGCCGCACGAGGGCGGTGGAGTACGGCGCGTAGTACGAGCCAATATGGGCCAGCAGTTCCCGCACCCGCCACTTGCCGTGATCGCGCCAGGACTGCAGCACGATGCCCAGGCGCGCACGCCACCGCTCGTCCCCGTCGGCCGGATCGGTGCCGAGGACGGTCACGTCACCGGCCGAGCGCATCCGGAAGCCTTCCAGGATTTCGATCGTGGTCGTCTTGCCCGCGCCGTTCGGGCCGAGCAGCAGGACGACTTCGCCTCGTCGGGCCGTGAAGTCGACACCCTTCAACACGTCCTGGCTGCGGTAGCGCATCCGCAGATCCCGTACGGCGATGACCGTGTCGCTCTCGGGCGGTGGGCTGTTCTCAACCCCGGATAAGGCGTGAGCGGTCGTCATCGGTGTTCCCCCGTCCGTCTCGTGGTCCGTTCTCTGGGATCAGGGGCCGGAGGCCGTGCCGACGTCCGTGGTGATGGGACGTGTGTACGGCAGTGGCCGTCACCTGGCAGCAGCCGTTCGGGCCCTCCCGGACGAACACATTACCGAACGGTTCAGGTAGCTCATCCTGTGCCACCGACCCGGCGAATTTTCCCGGTCAGAGCACTAGCTCAGCCGAACTGCATGGACGGCGACGCCAGAGCCGTCTACATCCGGGTCCTGTCCCAGCTCGTCGGACGGAAGTTCACGCACCTGCGGCGCCCTGGGTGACTCGCACCCGTCTGGACCGCGTCCGCGCATCGGCCGGGACGGCCGCTCGCCGTCCAGCAGATCGGGATCGACGACGACCTGGAAGCCGATGACGTTGACGCCCGCGAGCTTGCCGCGATCCTGCGCGAGCTCCAGGAGGACATCGACGTGCCCAGCGGCTTCTTCCTCGCCCTCGCGCAGTTGGTGAGCACCGTCGAACGCGACCGGATGCGGCGAGAACTCGACAGCCGCGGGGCCGCGCCCGCGCCGCGGTGGTGCATCCCTTGCTGGAGACGCTCGGAGGAGAGCAGGCCCGCCTCCGACACGATCACCTCGCAGTCGACCGCTGTTTCGTCTGGCAGCTGGCGGACGGCCTCCTTCCAGCGCGTAGGCGATGTCGTCCATGGGCAGTGCCGGGCAGGCGAAGTCTCAGTCGATCTTTGCCCACCGGCCGGGCGCCCGCCGGACGACGCTGTGGGGCCGAAGTCCCCGTGGCGGATGACCTCGCCGCCGCCCGGGGCCGCCGCGCCGTGGACCAGGACGCCCCGGGCGAAGCTCCTCGACCCTGGCCGTCCACCACCTGGGCCCTGCCCGACAGTCCGGACTCCCCTCGATGGAGGTGAGGACTTCGCGGCCCGCGTTGTCGGTTCCCAGCGGACGTGGCGCAAAGGCGAAGCCGACGTCCGCCAGGTGCCGCGGCCACGCATGCACGGTCGGCGTCCACGGCTGGACGGGCCCTTCAATCCCCGCACTCCTGTGGCCTGTTGGGCTTCTGGGTGCCGAGCGCCGGTGCCCGACATCGAGACTTTGTCCTAGTCATGGAAAAAGTCGAAAGATAGGGCGCGAAAGGGGTTACGCGTCCGCACGAAGGCCGCTAACTTCCTTGAAATGAACCGGTCATACACAGGCGGCCGGTTCAACGGCGCGACGGCGCGCGCCTGTTCTCCCCCGACGGGACCGATCGTGTCCCGCTGTCACCCCACCCCTCGGGAGACTCTGTGCGCACAAGACTGCTCAGACCCACGTTCGTCCGCACGTTGGCACTGGCGGTGGTGTGTGCCGTCGGCGTCCTGGCCCCAGGCACCGCGAGTGCCGCGCCGCCGGAACCAGAGGCCGGCGCGAGTGCGGCGGCCCCGGTGTTCCAGCAGGTCACGCTCGCCAAAGGCGTGGCCGAGACGGGCGAACCCATGACCCTGACGGTCCTGCCGGACCGGTCGGTACTGCACACCTCGCGCGACGGCACCGTCCGGCGGACCGACGCGAACGGCAACACCGTCGTGGCGGGCAAGCTCACCGTATACAGCCACGACGAGGAAGGCCTGCAAGGCATCGCGGCGGACCCGGGCTTCGCGGCCAACCGCTTCGTCTACCTGTACTACGCGCCTCAGTTGAGCACACCCGGCGGAGACGCCCCGTCCGACGGCGCCGCCTCCGACTTCACGCCGTTCGACGGCGTCAACCGGCTCTCCCGGTTCGTGCTGAAGGCCGACAACACCCTCGACCTGGCCAGTGAGAAGAAGATCCTCGATGTTCCCGCCTCCCGCGGCATCTGCTGCCACGTCGGCGGGGACATCGACTTCGACGCGGCCGGCAACCTGTACCTGTCGACGGGCGACGACAGCAACCCGTTCGCCTCGGACGGTTTCACCCCGATCGACGAGCGTGCCTCCCGCAACCCCGCCTACGACGCCCAGCGTTCCGCGGGCAACACCAACGACCTGCGCGGAAAGGTGCTGCGCATCAAGGTCAACGCCGACGGGACGTACGCGATCCCGAGCGGCAACCTCTTCGCGCCCGGCACCGCCAAGACCCGCCCCGAGATCTACGCGATGGGGTTCCGCAACCCCTTCCGCATGAGCGTCGACAAGGCCACCGGCATCGTCTACCTCGGTGACTACGGCCCTGACTCCGGCACCGCCTCGGCCGGGCGGGGCCCCGAGGGCCAGGTCGAGTTCAACCGCATCACCAAGGCGGGCAACTACGGCTGGCCGTACTGCACGGGCCGCAACGACGCCTACGTCGACTACGACTTCGCCACCAACACCTCGGGAGCCACGTTCACCTGCTCGGCGCCCAGGAACACCTCACCGAACAACACCGGTCTCACGGACCTGCCCGCGGCACAGCCGGCCTGGATCCCCTACAACGGGTCCTCCGTACCGGAGTTCGGCGGCGGCTCGGAGTCCCCGATGGGCGGCCCCGTCTACCGCTACGACGCCGCGTCGACCTCCGAGGTCAAGTTCCCGCAGGAGTACGACGGCGATTTCTTCGCGGGCGAGTTCGGACGCCGCTGGATCAAGCGCATCGAGGCGGGAACCGACGGCACCGTGCAGTCCATCAACCCCTTCACCTGGAGCGGCACCCAGGTGATGGACATGGCCTTCGGACCGGACGGTGCCCTGTACGTCCTGGACTACGGCACCGGCTACTTCAACGGCGACGAGAACTCCGGCCTGTACCGCATCGAGTACGCCACCGACGGACTCGCGCCGACCGCGCAGGCCAAGGCCGACACCGCCTCCGGCGTGGCACCCCTGACCGTCTCCTTCTCCTCGGCCGGCAGCGCGGATCCGGACGGCGGGGCTCTCAGCTACGCCTGGACCTTCGGGGACGGGGCCACCTCCACGGCCGCCGGCCCCTCCCACACCTACACCACCAACGGCCAGTACACGGCCACGCTGAAGGTCACGGACCCGACCGGGAAGACCGCGACCGCGTCCGTGCAGATCACGGTCGGCAACACCGCGCCCACCGTACGGCTCGACCTGCCCGCGAACGGCAGCATCTACGACTTCGGGGCGGCGATCCCGTTCAAAGTCACGGTGACCGACCCGGAGGACGGCACCATCGACTGCTCCAAGGTGAAGGTGTCGTTCATCGTCGGACACGACAGCCACGGCCATCCGCAGACCTCGGCCACCGGCTGCACCGGAACACTCCAGACCCTGGCCGACGGCGAACACGACCCCAACGCCAACATCTTCGGCGTCATCGACGCCGAGTACACCGACAAGGGCGCAGGCGGCCAGCCGGCGCTGACCACACACGACCAGCACGTCACCCAGCCCTCCCACCGGCAGGCCGAGCACTACGGCAACTCCTCCGGCGTGGACGTCATCACCCACGCTGCCGCTCACGGCGGCAAGACCGTCGGAAACATCGAGAACGGCGACTGGATCTCCTTCACGCCGTACGCCCTCGCCAACACCACCGGCTTTACCGCCCGGGTCTCCTCGGCGGGAGCCGGCGGCACCCTCGAGGTCCGCTCCGGATCACCGACCGGAACCCTCCTCGGAACAGCGACCGTACCGGTCACCGGTGATTGGGAGACCTTCCAGGACGTGACCAGCACGCTGACCCAACAGCCCAGCGGCACGACCCAGTTGTACTTCGTCTTCAAAGGCGGCAGCGGCGCCCTGTTCGACGTGGACGAGTTCTCCTTCACCACCTCCGGCGCAGGAACGGGCACCGGCCCGGTGAAGGGTGTCAACGGTAAGTGTCTCGACGTGGCCAATGCCGGGACGGGGGACGGTACGCAGGTGCAGTTGTGGACGTGCAACGGCAGCGGTGCCCAGAGCTGGGCGGTCGCTTCGGACGGTTCGGTGCGGGCGTTGGGTAAGTGCCTGGACGTGTCCGGCGGGGCCAGTGCCGATGGCACGAAGGTCCAGTTGTGGACGTGCAATGGCACGGGAGCGCAGCGGTGGGCGCCGCAGTCGGACGGGACGGTCCGCAATCCGCAGTCCGGCAAGTGTCTCGATGCCTCCGGCGGTACCTGGAACGACGGCACCCCGGTCCATCTGTGGACCTGCCACACCGGCCCCAACCAGAAATGGACCCTTCCCTAGAAAGGAGGCGACCTGACATGCGTACGCGACTCACAGCGGCCATCGGCCTGTTCACCGGCCTCCTGCTCTGCCTGACCCCGCAAGCCACCGCCGTACCCGAACCGACGGACCAGCCCGCCGGCACCACCCGCCAGGCGGAACCGGTCCCCCTCGCCACGACCGCCGCGGCGGCCGACCCCTCGTACAAGATCCTCGTGTTCTCCCGCACCGCGGGCTTCCGGCACTCCTCCATCGACGAGGGCGTCGCGGCACTGCAAGCCCTCGGCGCGGCCAACAACTTCACCGTGGACGCCACGGAGGACCCCCAGGCCTTCACCTCCGCCAACCTCGGCCAGTACAAGGCGGTCGTCTTCCTCTCCACGACCGGAGACGTCCTCGGCAGCGCCCAAGAGACCGCCTTCGAGCAGTACATCAACGCCGGCGGCGGATACGTCGGCATCCACGCCGCCGCCGACACCGAGTACGACTGGCCCTTCTACGAAGGCCTGGCCGGCGCCCTGTTCCACTCCCACCCCGCCATTCAGCCGGCCACCGTCAAGGTCGAGGACCGGGCCCACGACGCCACCGCACACCTCGGCACCACCTGGCAGCGCACCGACGAGTGGTACAACTACCGCACCAACCCCCGCACCACCGCACACGTGCTCGCCTCCCTCGACGAGTCCAGCTACACCGGTGGGAACATGTCCGGCGACCACCCGATCGCCTGGTGCAAGGACTACCGAGGGGGCCGCTCGTTCTACACCGGCGGCGGTCACACCGAAGAGTCGTACAGCGACCCCGCCTTCCGGCGACACCTCCTCGGGGGCATCCGCTGGGCCGCGGGTATGACCCAGGCGGACTGCCGCCCGGAGAACGGCTACACCAAACTCTTCGACGGCTCCTCCACCAACGGCTGGCGGCAGGCGGGCCCCGGCGGCTTCACCCTCACCGCCGACGGCAGCCTCAGCTCCTACGGCGGCCTGGGCATGCTCTGGTACGCGGGCAAGGAGTTCACCGGCGACTACTCTCTCAAGCTCGACTGGAAAGCCGCGGGCGACGACAACTCCGGCGTCCTCCTCGGCTTCCCCGCCTCCGACGACCCCTGGTCCGCGGTGAACAACGGGTACGAGATCCAGATCGACGCCACCGACGCGGCCGACCGGACCACAGGCGCCGTGTACGGGTTCCGGTCCGCCGACCTCGCGGCACGCGACGCGGCACTGAACCCGCCGGGGGAGTGGAACACGTATGAACTCCGCGTCACCGGCGAACGACTGGAGATCTTCCTCAACGGGGACAAGATCAACGACTTCACCAACACCGACCCCGCCCGCAGCCTCCAGCAGGGCCACATCGGCATCCAGAACCACGGCGACGGCGACGACGTCGCGTTCCGCAACATCCGGATCGACGCGGAGAACGACACCCCTCCCGGCCCCGTGTCGGGCCCGGTGAAGGGCGTCAACGGCAAGTGTCTCGACGTGGCCAATGCCGGGACGGCGGACGGTACGCAGGTGCAGTTGTGGACGTGCAACGGCAGCGGTGCCCAGAGCTGGGCGGTCGCTTCGGACGGTTCGGTGCGGGCGTTGGGCAAGTGCCTGGACGTGTCCGGCGGGGCCAGTGCCGACGGTACGAAGGTCCAGTTGTGGACGTGCAACGGCACGGGAGCGCAGCGGTGGGCGCCGCAGTCGGACGGGACGGTCCGCAATCCGCAGTCCGGCAAGTGTCTCGATGCCTCCGGCGGTACCTGGAACGACGGCACCCCGGTCCATCTGTGGACCTGCCACACCGGCCCCAACCAGAAATGGACCCTTCCCTGACCCACTGAGGCACCAGGAAACTTCGCTCAGCGTGCTGTAGCGGTGGGTACGCCCGCCGCTACAGCACATGATCCGCTCGGTATCCGGCCGTATCACGTCCGGTCCCGGGCCGAGTGACCTGCTCGACGGCCTCTCGCCGCCGTTGCCGGCCCACCCGGTAATAGCCCTGTGCCGTACTGAGCGGTTCATGCCGAACAGCCTGCGCGGCGAGTCGTGCCGCGGGGACGGGGATACGACGACCGTGTCGTCACGGTCGATCTGCGCGGTGTCCCGGCTTGATAGTGGTGTGCGGATTGGCCGCTTCCTGGGTGTGGAGGCGACTCCCGGGACCGGTGTGACATAGGACACGGGAACTCGCCCGCACTCGCAGTCAGTTCAAGACGTGACCACAGATATGCGAACCCGGGTGCGAAACGGAGACGCGGACGCCTTCGCGGAACTTTTCGACGCATACGCCCGTGCGGTGTACAACCATGCTTTCCGGCTGACCGCCGACTGGGCCGCGGCCGAGGACGTGATGTCGACGACGTTCATGGAGGCGTGGCGGCGTCGTGCGTCGGTCGAGGCCGACGGAGGCTCGCTGCGGCCGTGGCTGCTGGGCATCGCGACCAACGTCGCCCGCTCCCAGTACCGCAGCAACCGGCGCTACCGGAACGCGGCCGAGGCGGCGGCAGCCGCGGGCGCCGCCGAGGAGCAGGTCGAGGACCACGCCGAGGAAACCGCCGCACGGCTTGACGACCGGCGTCGGATCGCCGCCACGCTCACCGCACTCAGCCTGCTCAAGCGCCCCGAACGCGAGGTCCTGACGCTGTGTCTGTGGGAGGGCATGGAGTATGCCGAGGCCGCCCGCGCCCTCGGCATTCCCGTCGGCACTGTCCGTTCCCGGCTCTCCCGCGCCCGCGGCAAGCTCCGCAAGCTCGCCGACGCGGAACTGCTCAGAGAAAAACGGGAACCCACCACCGCGAACCGGCAGATAACAGGTGATCGCGGATACGTGATCCGGTCCGCACAGGAAGGAAACCGATGAACGCCAGCCCCTCCCAGCCACGTCCGGCTGAGTGGACGGAGACCCAGGGACTCCTGCCCTCCGTCGAGCGGGATCTGCCGGCGGGCCGCCACCAGTTCCACAAGGAGCAGATGATGGCCCAGATCCACGAAGACCTCCACACCGACCGTACGCCCGCCCGCCCGGCCCTCGCCCCGCGGCGCCGCAACCCGTTCCTGCGCCGTGCGATCGTGCTGCCCGCCGCGGCCTTCGCCCTGGCCGGCGCGGTGGTGGCCGGCGTCGCTCTGTCCGGCGGCAACGGGGGCGGCGGTAGGGCCGCGCTGGCCGCCGGCCCCGCCCTGACCACCCAGATCGGCGCCGCCGACGCCAAGGGCGCCCCCCAGTTGCTCGACCGCATCTCTTTGGCCGCCGCCGAGGTCTCCGGGCCCACCCCGCACGCCGGCCAGTACATCTACATCGCCTCGAAGGTGGCCGGCACCTACCCCCAGACCATCGACAACAAGACCACGGTGGTCAGCCACGAGCTGCACTCCCGCCAGGTCTGGAACTCCCTCGACGGCAAGAACGGCTGGCTGATCGAAGCGGGCGAGACGAGCGACGAGGGCATGACCCTGTCCAGCGACACCCCGATCGACTCGGCCTACGACGCCTTGGTGAAGCTGCCCACCGACCCTGACCAGCTGTTGCAGCGGATCTACCGGGACTCGGACGCCGTCCGGGACCACGAAGTGCCCCGCGACCAAGCGGCCTTCGTCGCCATCGGTGATCTGCTGACCGAGAGCTACCCGCCGGCCGACCTCTCCGCCGCCCTCTACAAGGCCGCGGCCAAGATCCCCGGGGTGGTGGCGGTGGACGACGCGGTCGACGCCGTGGGCCGTCACGGGGTGGCGATCGCCCGGCAGAACGACGCCGCCGGCGAGCGCACCGAGTGGATCTTCGACAAGAAGACCCTGCAGTTCCTCGGCGAGCGCAACGTCGTGGTCAAGAAGGTGGCGGACAGTCCGTTCAAGGTCGGCACCGTCACGTTCACCAGCGCGATCACACAGCGCGCCATCGTCGACGCCAGCAAGCAGCTTCCCGGGCAGGCGGGCTGATGCGTACCAGATCCTCATCGGCGGCGCTGGCCGCCCTGCTGGTCGCGGGAGTGATGACGGGCGTCTCGGTGACGGACACCGGTACGGGGCTCGGGTTGCGCACCGCGGACACTGACACCGCCTCCCAGTTCGGTGCGCGGACCGTCGGATCGGCCACCGCCGCAGGGGCGAGTGCCGGATCACCGGCCCGGTTCGTCACCCTGGTCACCGGGGACCGGGTCCGACTGGACGCCCGGGGCCGGGTGACCGGCGTGCAGCAGGCCCCGGGACGCGAAGACGTCCCGGTGTCCGTCCGGCGCCTCGGCGGTGAGCAGTACGTCGTGCCGGCCGACGCCGCCGCCCGCATTGGCCAAGGCACCCTGGACAAGAGGCTGTTCGACGTCAGCGCCCTGATACGCGCCGGATACGACGACACCAGGCGCGGCACGCTCCCGCTGATCGTGGCGTACGACGGGACGGGCGCCCGGCGCGCGAACACCCAGAAGTCGCTGGTGGCGGAAGCGGACGTCACCGTACGCCGGAACCTGCCCAGCGTGGGCGGGGCAGCGCTCACCGTGCCCAAGTCCGAGGCCGACGAAGCCTGGAAGACCCTTACCACCGCCCCGGGAGTCGCCCGGGTCTGGCTGGACGGCCGGTTCACGGCACGGGCGGTGCAGGGGGAGGCCAGCGGCAACGTCACACAGATCGGCGCGCCGGACGCCTGGGCCGCCGGGTACGACGGCAAGGGCGTCAAGGTCGCTGTCCTGGACACAGGCATCGACACCACACACCCGGACCTCGCCTCGCTGGTCACCGAGTCGAAGGACTTCAGCGGCACCGGCAGCACGGATGACCGCAGCGGCCACGGCACGCATGTCGCGGCGACCGTGGCCGGTTCGGGGGCCAGATCCGGCGGTCTGTACACGGGCGTCGCGCCCGGCGCCGAGATCCTCAACGCCAAGGTGCTCGACGACAGCGGCGAGGGCAGCGCTTCCGGCATCATCGCCGGCCTGGAGTGGGCCGCCGCGCAGGGCGCGAAGGTGGCCAACCTCAGCCTCGGCCAGACCGACACACCGGGCGACGACCCGGTCGAGGCGGCTGTGAACGCCCTCTCCAGGAGCACCGGCATGCTCACCGTTGCCGCGGCGGGCAACGACGGTCCCGGGCCCGGGACTCTCAGCTCCCCGAGCACGGCCGAGTCGGCGCTCTCGGTGGGCGCGGTAGACGGCAAGGACCGTATCGCCGACTTCTCCAGCACCGGCCCGACCGCCGACAGCGCGCTGAAGCCCGACCTCACCGCGCCGGGCGTGGACATCGTCTCGGCCAAGGCGGCACACGGCGAACTGGGCGACCCGGCGGCGGACGGCTACGTCTCCCTGTCCGGTACGTCGATGGCGACGCCGCATGTCGCGGGGGCCGCCGCGATCGTGGCACAGCGGCACCCCGACTGGACGGGAGAACGGATCAAGCAGGCACTGACCGCCTCCGCGGTCCCGACGGCCGGCCTGACCGGCTACCAGCAGGGAACCGGGCGGATCTCCGTGGCGCCGGCGCTCACCCAGACCGTGGTGAGCGAGCAGACCTCGGTGTCCTTCAGCGAGCAGCGGTGGCCCCACTCCGACGACCAGCCGCTCACCCGGTCCCTCACCTACCGCAACGACGGCGACTCTCCGGTCACCCTGGACCTCGCCGCCACCGCGACCGGCCCGTCCGGACAGACCGCGCCCGAGGGCATGTTCAGGCTCAGCGCCCCGCGACTCACCGTCCCCGCGGGCGGCACCGCGAGCGTCGACCTCACCGCGGACACCCGCACCGAGGCGACGGACGGCGCGTACACGGGCGCGGTCATCGCCGCCGGACAGGGCGCCGACACGACCGTACGGACGGCTTTCGGCGTCGTACGCGAGGCCGAGGCGCACGATCTGACCCTGAAGTTCCTGGACCGGGGCGGAAAACCCGTCAGCTCGCCGCTGACCGAGATCTTCGGCCACTCGGGCGACTACTGGACCACGGAACTGAACGACTCGCAGCAGATCGCCAAAGGCGTCTACAAGGTGCGCGTCCCACGTGGTGACTATGTCGTCGACACGGTGATGTCCGCAGCCGAAGGCGGAACCAGAGCCGAGGGCGCTACGGCCCTCGTCCGGCCGAAACTCTCGATCACCAGGAACACGACGGTCACCTTCGACGCCCGCAAGGCCAGACCGGTCGACATCACTCCGCCGAGCGGTGGCGGGAAGATGCTGGACGGCTTCCTCAACTTCGGCGTGAGCACCGCAAGCGGCGCGCACAACACGACTCTGTTCTGGGGCCCGTTCACGAATCGGCGCACCGCGACGCTGGGGCCGGCCGCCGCACCCGGGAAGCTCAGCACGCAGCTCGGCGGCCTGTGGCAGAAGGGAAGCACCACCTACAACCTCCTCTACAACCTGCCCGACCGCTTCCCCACCGGCTATCGGCACACCGCGCGCATGAGCGAACTCGCCCTGTTGAAGCGCCACTTCGGCTCCTCCGTCGCCCACCGCAAGGGCATCGTCAACGCCCTGTGGCACGGACCCTCCCTGGCGCTGGGCACGGTGAGCGCCCCGTTCCCGCTTCCAGCGACGGCGAAGACCTACGTCACCACGCCCAAGGGATTCGGCTGGACGGTCGGCCTCGGCCAGCAGAACGCCTCCGGGGACGACACCGACGTGTTCTACGGCAAGGAGAGCCCGGTGTCCTACCGGGCGGGACGGACGTACGAGTCGACGTACAACGTGGGCGTCTTCAGCCCGCTCGTCGGCGGCGCGTACGGCGCGCGTCGCAGCGGTGACACGCTCGACCTGTGCGTCCCCGACCTGGCCGACGGCGCCGGCCACCCGGCGTCCTCCGTGGCCGCACGGCACACGACGGTCACGGCGGGCGGCAGCACCCTCCTCGACAACGACGGCGACCTCTGCCAGACCGTCGACGACCTTCCGGCCGGCTCGACCCGGTACACGATCCGCACGGACCTGACCCGCCCGGCCACGGTGGCCGCAACCACCAGCCGCCTCACCGCGGCCTGGACCTTCACCTCGAAACACACGTCACAGCAACCGAGCGCCTCCACCCCCCTCCCTCTCTCCACCGTCCGCTTCCATCCCACCCTCACCCCCACCGGCACGGCCGCCTCCGGCCGCCGCACCACGGTCCCGCTCTCCATCGAGGGCCCGGCCGCCAAGCACCTGAAGTCCCTGGTGGTGAAGGTCTCCTACGACGCCGGAGCAACCTGGTCCGCCGTCGGCGTGACCACCGACCACGGCAAGAAGACCCTTGCCCTCACCCATCCGGCCAAGGCCCGTTCCGTCTCCTTCAAGACGACCCTGACCGACACCGCGGGCAACACCTACTCGGCGACGATCCTGAGGGCGTACCTCCTCACCTGACCCACCGGGCACAACCCGCGAAATGCTCGTCAGCTCCCTGCAACCCGCGTGCGGCGAACCGGTTGCCGGTCGCCGCCGTGCGGCGTCACGCCCGGAGAAGAACAGGCCGAAGGAGAGATGGACATGGACGAACGAGCCGAAACTCCGGGCGAGGAGACCGAACCGCAGGAGTCGCAGGAGGCGATCAGGGCCGCCCTGTGGGAGGCCTGGACGGCAGGGGGGCCGGCAGAAGGGACGGACAGGAAGCGGGGTCCCGTCGGGTCCTCCGCCATGGGTCCTCGTGCCGTCTTGCCGAGTAGGGCTTGGCTCCCGGCGTCGAGGCGTGGGGAGCTGAACTCCCGCCTGATGGGGGCAGGAACAGCGGATCCCTCGGGCAGGTCGGCTCAGGCGAACGCCGTCTCGAGCTGCCGGCCGAGTGCGGCGGAATCGGCAGGTGCGTCAACGGCGGCGAGAGCGGCGTAGCCGATGCGCCGTCAGGGCCGCCTCGACTGGTGGTGGCCCCGGTGCTCGGTGCATGCCCGAGTGGGGTGTTCGACTCGTTCGCCGTCCTCGGGCACGGAGTCCTCTCTGGCATGCCGGTGCTGCTGGTGCTCTCGTCGGCGGTGACCGACACCACTTGCTTCGAATTCGAAGCAGATGTAGTCTCCTCAACAGTTACTTCGAATTCGAAGCAACTCTGATCGCAGTGAAGGCGAGAACTCCCATGAAGGCAGTGCGTTTTAACGAGTACGGCGATGCGGGCGTCCTGCGCTACGAGGACGTGGAGCAGCCCGCCCCCGGCGCCGGCGAGGTCCGGGTCCGTGTCGCCGCGACGTCGTTCAACCCCGTCGACGGCAACATCCGCGCCGGCTTCATGCAGGGCCCGATACCGGTGGTGCTGCCGCACACGCCCGGCATCGACGTCGCCGGCACCGTCGACGCGCTGGGGGAGGGCGTGGACGGTATCGCGGTCGGTGACGAGGTTGTCGGCTTCCTGCCGATGGACGGCACCGGCGCCGCCGCGCAGTACGTTCTCGCGCCGGCCGAAGCCCTGACCCCGGCGCCCAAGAGCGTCCCGCTGGCGGATGCCGCCGCGCTGCCGCTGGTGGGTCTGACCGCGTGGCAGGCGCTGTTCGACCACGGCAAGCTGACGGCCGGGCAGCGCGTGCTGATCAACGGAGCCGGGGGAGCGGTCGGCGGCTACGCCGTGCAGCTGGCCAAGAACGCCGGCGCCCACGTCATCGCCACAGCCGGCCCGCGCAGCAGCCAGACCGTCACCTCGGCCGGCGCCGACGAAGTCATCGACCACACCACCACCAGCGTGACCGCGGCGGTGACCGAACCGGTCGACCTCGCACTCAACCTCGCACCGGTCACCCCGGACGAACTGGCCGCGCTCCTGACCCTGGTCCGCCCCGGCGGGGCCCTGGTGAACACGACGGTGTGGATGCCCGCCCCCAGCGACGAGCAGCGCGACGTACGCGGCATCGACCTGTTCGTCCGCAGCGACGCCGAACAGCTGGCCCAACTCGTGGCGCTGACCGACCGCGGCGAACTGCGCGTCGACGTCGCCGAACGGCTGCCGCTGGCCGACCTGCCGGCACTCCATGCCCGGGCCGCCGACGGCAGCGTGCACGGCAAGGTCATCGTCGTCCCGCCCGCCGCCTGACACCGATCCTCCACCGAAAGGTACTCAGCTCGGATCCCGAAATCGCCCAGGCGCTGGCCCCGATGGCCAGCGCCTAGCGGACGCCACACCACCGGCCATAGGTGACATCGCGGCGCGCCATGTGGCCGGCCCTGCTCGGCGACGCTGCGGGCGGGCCCGCCCGCCCCGCTACCCGCGCTCAGGGGGCGAAGACAACGTCACGAGGGGTGTCGAGGCAGCTGCGCCGGTGTCGTGACCGGCCCGGTGCGAGTGTCGTTTTGACGATGGACGCCGCGCACGGCGAGAGCATGATCACGTGAGGGACGGGGGCTTTCAGGGTGCCGGACGACGAGGCTGTGGCTTGGGCTGCTTCACCGGTCGCAGCAGCACTGCCCGGTCAGGGGCGCCTTGCGGTCCCGGAGGTGGTGCCTCGAGCGGAGGCGCGCTGGGCGTGGCTGCTCAGTGACGGCGGCGAGCCACGGAACTGGATGCTGCTCTTGGCCCCGCTGCTGGGCTGGCACGGCGACGGTTGGGTCGGCATCGGCTGGGGAGCGGTCGCGGCGGCGTTCACCGGAGTGTTGCCCACGGTGATTCTTCGGTTCGGTGAGCGCCGCCAGTACTGGGGCGACCGGCATGTGCGGCGGCGGCAGGACCGTATCGTGGCGGCCCCAGGGGTGATGGCCTCGGTCATCACCGGCACCGCATTGCTGCATGGGTTCGGTGCTCCCGTCGAGGTGACGGCCCTGGTGACGGCGATGGTCGCCGTTCTGCTCGCCCTCTTGGTGGTCACCTTCTTCTGGAAGGTGTCGGTGCACTCCGCCGTCGCTTCCGGCGCCCTCACCATTCTCGTGACGGTCTTCGGCCCCTGGTTGCTTGTGTTGGCTCCCGTGGTGCTGTTGATCGGCTGCTCCCGCGTCCGGCTGCGTTGCCACACCGCCGGTCAGGTCGGCCTCGGGCTCCAGCCAGGGCGACATGAGGTGAGTACCTTGTCCCTTCCGACCTGCCCGTGCTCGGCTGGCTCCATGGCGGCAGAAGAATCCGAGCACATGCAACTCATCCACCGCTGGCTGGCTGGCGAGGTGGTCAACAACAACGTCGGCATCAAGGTCGTCGGAGGCCCCTCCAACGGCCGAACAAAGATCGTGAAACTCGGTTCGGACGGGACACCTCCCGCCCGGTTCCGCACCTCTGGCGGCCGGGCAGGACCTGACCGACATCTCTACGAGGCAGTCCGCTCCACCAACGCCCCAGCAGGCTGGGTCTATTCACACATCGGCATCGACCCCACACCCGAGACTGAAACAACCCACAGACTGGAACAACGCCCCAATCCGCTTGACTAAAGAGATAGGGGCCGGTGCAGGACGGTCCAGGGGTTCTGCTCGTCGTTGACCAGGCCGTCCTGTTGAACGTCACTGGATGGGGTAGCAGGATTTTGGCAAGGTCCCCCCCGCACGAAAGTGATGAGAGTCCCATGGCAGAGACGCGAGACGTCGTTGAACTCATTCTCCAGGACCACCGGAAGATGGAGGATCTCTTTCGGCTGATGCGCAGCGTCGAAGCCGACCGGGCTGCCGCTCTGCGGGAATTCTCCGATCTGCTGATCGCGCACGCGCTCGCGGAAGAGGCGAAGGTCTATCCCGCCCTCAAGCGCTACAAGAAGATCGACGATGAAGAGGTGGAACACGGCGAGGAGGAGCACGAGGAGGGCAACAAGGCACTCCTGGAACTCCTGGAAGTCGACGAGGTCGGCTCCGAGGAATGGGACGAGAAGCTGGAAGAACTCGTCCAGGCCGTCACCCACCACGCCGATGAGGAGGAGCGCACCATCCTCAACGGAGCACGCGAGAGCGTGGCCATGGAGCGCCGTGAGGAGCTGGGCGAGGCGTTTATGGAAGAGCGCGCGCGTCAGCTGAAGGAAGGCTGCGGTGCCGTCGACAACGTACGCCGCATCGTCGGCTCCTGACCGCAACCCGTTGCCCCGGCCCGGACGGTCGTCGGCGCTGGGAGGCCCCGCCCGCCGACCTTCAGGTTCCCGCGCACTTCCTTCCCGGGTGCAGGGAGAGGGACCGTAGTTGGGTCTGGGTCCTGACGGCCGTGAACTCGCGGGTGATCTGCTGTCCGGCGAGCGCGCGATGCAGGACGCCGGGGAGGCTGGGGTCCGGTGGTTTGGAGGCGCAGGTTCCACTGCTTCACCGGGCCCCAGCTATGAGGCCCGGTGCCCCGGGAAGGTGGTAGTTACACCGTTTGCCGGCGAGTTTGGTCCTTCCAGGACATGCCTGTGGGCTCCGGATGTCTCCGGAGCCCACAGGCATGCTGCTGATTGCGGGGTTACCAGCGATACCAGCGGCCCTTGCGGCCGCCTGTGTCCGCGGAGCGCATGACAAAGCCCAGCAGCCAGACGACCAGCACGATGACCGCGATCCACCACAGTGCCTTCAGAGCGAAACCCGCGCCGAAGAGGATCAGAGCCAGCAGAAGAACGAGAAGCAGGGGAACCATAGTTATCAACCTCCGTCGCTCCTCGTGCCCGGCAAATGCAAGAACACGCGGTCGATTTCCCTGGTTTCTCCACTGCTTATGCGGGCACTCAACCCAGTTTCTTCACGGTGTCCACCTGTGGCCGGTGGGCGGCAGAGCGATCGGAGGCGCGGCCCGGTAGGCACCCGTGCTGGATGCGCACGGCTACGGAAGTGCCAGCGGCCCGCGCGGAACTGCGCCGCCAGGAGCGACAGCTTTGGGCGTTGAAAGGTGCCCGGTGAGCCGCCGGCCGGAGCACCTCACGGTGCGCAAGGAGCAGGCCCTGTCCCAGATCCGCCGCTCGATCCTCGACCGAGGGGAAGCCGTCGGTGCGTGAGCTCGGAGCGGTCCTGGGACTGCGCAGCCCGGCATCGGTGGTCTACCACCTGCAGAACCTGGAACGCAGCGGCGCCCTGGTCCGCGACGGACGCAACGGGAACACCTGCCGGCCTCAGCGGGAGTGGCCGCCCGGGCGCGCGGGCCGAGCTCGGCGACGAGATCGCTGAGGGACTCGGGGCCGCGGGAGTTGCTCAGGACGACAGTCCATCGGAATCGCCGGCTGGGCCGCCTCGGCGGTCTGGGCCGGAATTCACCCGGCGGACGTGGACACAGCGACACTCCGATCACCTCACGTTCGCGCCCCACGCCCGTTCCCGGCCAACATCCCGCCGCCCGCAGCGCCATTTCGCGACCACAACCGAATTCGCCGACGTGCCTGCCCCGTTACATGCGGGACAGGACATGCATCAGCGGCGGGCTGCTGGGCACCCGAGGACAGGTAGACATGCTGGTTGGTCAATCGAGGGAGGCCGCGATGAGTGGCAAGGACAAGGTCGAGAACACCGGCGACAAGGCCAAGGGAAAGGTCAAGGAGACGGTCGGCAAGGCGGTCGGCAACGAGCGGCTTGAGGCCGAAGGCCGGGCGGAGCAGGCCAAGGGTGACCTCAAGCAGGCCGGCGAGCATGTCAAGGACGTCCTCAAGGAATGACCCCCACGCCTCCTGCACAGCAAGAGGGGCCGCAGCCACTTCCTCGGAAGGGGTGCTGCGGCCCCTTGCTGTGTCCACCCGGATGACGCGCGAGAGGTGCCGTGAACATGGCCATGCCTGTGTGCGACCGCTCTCCTTACTCGAGGACCCTGCACCGCAGGTGGCGGGAAGAGAAGGCGGGGGTGGGCCTTGGCGTAGCCCCTGTCGTCCCGGTGGGGTGAGGCAGGGTGTCGGGAGGCTGCATACTCGTTGATCATTGCGGGGCTGTGGAGCCTCGTGCTGGGTTGTAAGGGTCGGGTTCAAGGGTGTGGGGGATATGACGGACGTGAACGATCTGGCCGCTACGGACGTGGTGGAGAACCCGGCCGTATCGGAGCGCCAGGGTGGCGTTGTGGCGCGGTGGTTGCTCCAGCATCGGGTGCAGGCGGTCAGCTCGGCGGCGGAGACAGGTGCGGAGGAGTCTCATGCCTGGTGGAAGGTGATGTGCCTGACCGGCGTCGACTACTTCTCCAGCCTGGCCTACGTGCCGGCGATCGCCGCCCTGGCAGCCGGTGCGGTCTCCCCGGTGGCCACGCTTGTGCTCGTGCTTCTGACCCTGCTGGGGATGCTGCCGATGTACCGGCGGGTGGCCCGCGAGAGTCCGCACGGGGCCGGATCGGTGGCGATGCTCGAGGACCTGCTGCCGTTTTGGCGGGGCAAACTGTTCGTCCTGGTCCTGCTCGGGTTCGTGGTGACCTCGTGGATCATCACGATCACCCTGTCCGAGGCTGACGCCTCCGTGCATCTGGTGGAGAACGCCTACGCTCCGCAGGCACTGCACGGACACGAGGTCGCCATCACCTTGGCGCTCCTGGTGCTCCTGGGCGGGGTGTTCCTGCTCGGGTTCAGCGAGGCCGTGAGTGTAGCCATCCCTTTGGTCGCCATTTTCCTCACGCTCAACGCGGTAACCATCGGCGTCGGCCTGGTGGATATGTTCACCAACCCCGGCCCCCTTTCGGCATGGAGCAGCGCACTCGTCGAAGGCGGCGGACTGGGTGACCTGGCCGGACCCGCGCTGCTCGCCTTCCCGCTGCTGGTGCTGGGCCTGTCCGGGTTCGAGACCGGGGTGAGCATGATGCCGCTCATCTCCGCCGAGGGCCAGACCACCGAGCAGCGACTGAAGTCCCGCATCCGCAACGCCCGCAAGCTGCTCACGACCGCCGCGCTGGTCATGAGCGTCTACCTGTTGGCCGCCAGCTTCGTCACCACCGTCCTCATTCCCCACAAGGAGTTCGAGGAAGGCGGCGGGGCCAACGGCCGGGCTCTTTCCTGGTTGGCCCACGAACACGTCGGGGAAGCCTTCGGCACCGCCTACGACATCAGCACCATTCTGATCCTCTGGTTCGCCGGCGCCTCCGCGATGGCCGGACTGGTCAACATCGTTCCGCGCTATCTACCGGCCTACGGCATGGCCCCCGAGTGGGGCCGCGCAGTGCGACCCGTCGTCCTGGTCTACACGGTCCTGTGCATCATCATCACCCTCGCCTTCGACGCCGACGTCGACGCCCAGGCTGGCGCCTACGCCACCGGCATCCTCGCCATGATGGTCTCCGGCGCGTTCGCCGTCACCGTCTCCGCCCACCACCGCCGCCAACGCGCCGTGACTGCGGGATTCGCTGCGCTCACCGCGGTGCTGCTCTACGCGCTGGTCGCCAACATCATCGACAAGCCGGACGGCATCACCATCTCCGCGATGTTCATCCTCGGCATCATCATCGTCTCGCTGATCTCCCGCATCTCCCGCACCACCGAACTACGCGCAGAGAAAATCGAGTTCGATGAGGCCGCCCGCCAGTTCATCGCCGACACGCTCGCCCACGACAACGCCATCAACATCATCGCCAACCGGCGCGAGGCCGGCGACGGAGCCGAGTACGCGGACAAGGAACGGGAGCAGCGCGGGACCAACCCGGTACCCGGCCTCGCCGACGTGATCTTCCTGGAGATCGACGTGGTGGACCCGTCCGATTTCAGTGAGACCCTCCATGTTCACGGCGTAGAAGTCGACGGGTACCGGATCCTGCGCGCCGAAGCCCCCGCCGCGCCGAACGCCATCGCCGCGATCCTCCTCAACCTGCACGAGACCACCGGCGTCCAGCCGCACTGCTTCTTCGCCTGGGCCGAAGGCAGCCCCCTGACCCACATGTTCCGCTACTTCCTGCTCGGCCGCGGCGATACCGCCCCTGTCACCCGCGAGATCATCCGCCAGCACCAGCCCGATCCCGCCCGCCGCCCCGGTATCCACGTCGGAGGCTGACACTGCACCGCCCCACCTGCAAGGTCGGCACCGCGGAAGCCGATGCCTGGGTTGCCGGCCAACTGACCACGATCCTCGCGGGGCAGGCCGACCGCGCCGTTCAGGAGATGACCACTCAAGCCGACCAGGCCGGCCTCCGTGTCAGTCGGCGAGAGTTCGCCAGATGCGGTCCGCTGTTCGCGGGAGGTCGTCCTGCCGGGTTCTCCATAGATCTAGGGCGAGCTTTTGGTTTCGCCTGCCCCCCGACTGGAACAGCTTGACGCTCTTGGCCTGACGCGGAGCATCACATCAGGGCGGGGCTCTTCGAAGGAGGTCCTGCGGGAGGCGGGTCCCGGGATGTGTGTGAACTGGCCTCGTATGAGGGGCCGTTCGGCCTGTATTCCGTGCTGTTGGGCCAGCTCCTTTTGCTCTGCGGGGGAGGAGGATGGCTGTTGATGGAGTGTCAGGCTCCGCCAGGACGGCGGGGTGACACGCGGTGGCAGCTCTCCTGAAGCGATGGCTGCCGTGCTGGGATGCCCTGTCGGGGATGCCACGGCGGAGTCGGCGCTGCTGAGGCTGTGGCCGGTCGTTGGCGGGAGGGCACCGGCTGCGTGCCCGTGCGGCCGTGCCGTGCGGGCACTTCCCTGCCCGTCGGCTGGTGCCGATGCGTGTCAGGGCTGAAAGGCCATCATGCTCGGATGCGGCGTGCACCGGTGTTGAGGTTGAAGCCGCGCCTGGGGTGGCTGAGTGTGGCGGCCGCCGCCCGTCGGCGAGGGTGGCGACCGCCTCGCGCGAGGACCCGACGCTCCCCTTGGGTCGTGTCCTCGCGCGGGTGCCCTTCGACGCGGCGCCGCGGGAGTGGCCCCGCCGCCGGAGGGCAGGGGCTGGGGCCGCGATGTCGGCGATTGTGGCGGCTCCAGCTGGCCTGTGCATGGGACGGTCGCGCGACTCGGGGGCTGGGAGCCTTCAGGGCGGGGGCGGGGGAGCCGACCGCCCGCTACTGAGCGTAGTGGAGCGGCCGGGTGATCGGAACGGCCCGACCTTCTCCAGCTCGTCGGAGGTCGTGTCTCCGTAGGCCTCGGCGAGCGGCCTCTGTGCTTGAGGTTGTTCGGGGCGTCGAACAGGCGGGGCTTGTGTCCTTACATAGCGAGAGACGTTGCCCACAGTCATGCAGGTCGCCGTGAGTTGGGGTATCTGGGTTCGGAGGTCAGATTGGCACCGGGCGGACAGTTGCCATTTGACAACTATGTCTTTGAGGCAAGAGGGTGGAGGTCGGACCGTGGGTGGGGAAGGATCTGGATGCTCCGGTGGGCGCAGGCCGCTCCGTACGCTGAGCGCCGGCGTCGGACGGCAGGCAGCGCGTGAGGTGTCGGCGGCGCGCCGCTCAGGCGCTCTGGCTGCCGGAGCCCTGGGCGTCGTCGTGTATCTGCGCCGCCGCCGCGTCACAGAACGCCTCAAGACCCTGCAGCAGTGCGGTCCTGTGGGCGGCGGGCATCTGGTCGAGCACGGCCTGCAACGCCTTCTCCCGGCGCGCGCGCAGATCGGCGAGGAATGCATGGCCTTGGCTGCTGAGGTGCAGGCGCACCTCGCGTCTGTCGGCAGGGCTCACCACACGCTCGATGAAGCCGGCCGCCTGCAGACGGTCGCACAGCCGGCTGGTCGACGACGGCGTGGAGGCGAGGGCGTCGGTGAGGATACGCAGGTTGACGCCCTCGTGGTGCTCGAGGACGAGCAGCACGCGCAACTGGGACGCCGACACAGGCGCCGTCGAGGCCCGGCCCCACAGCACTTCCAGCAGCTCCGCGGCCGTGGAGGTCACGCGGGCGACCTCGGTCGGCTCAGGGCGGGGGCGGAAGGAAGTCACAGTCACACTCTCGCAGGCACCGGGATGACCGTCAGCGTACTAGGCGAGCGGGCTGGTGCGGGATGGGCCGGACCGCCCGCGGCCCCAAGAACGACTCCGTCACGCGTGTGAGACGTGCGGACGTCCGATGAAAGATGGGTGTATTTACTACCGTGGACAGATTTGTGACCGCCGAGCGTGCCTTGCGTACGGCGGCGCCGCACCAGTTGCTCGACGCGGTCCGTCGTGTGCTCGCCGAGCAGTACGCGGCGGACTCCGTCGAGCTCTTCATGGCCGACTACGGCCTGACCGTGCTGCAGCCGGTGTCCGTGCTGCCGCACACCCTGGAGCCGGTGTCGGTGCACAACAGCCCGGCCGGCCGGGCCTTCGGCGCCCAGGAGCCGTTCATCGAGGGACTTTCGGACGGCCTGGTGCGCGTGCACCTGCCCGTCACCGTGCGGGGAGACCGGCTCGGCGTCTTGTCGGTGACCCTGCCGGGCGGGGACCACGCGCGCGGCGGCCTGAAGGAACTGGCGGAGATCGCCGAGGTGCTGGGGCACGAGGTGGTCGTGGCCGAACGGGACACGGACCTCTACCTGCAGGCACGGCGCAGGGACCGGCTGACCCTGGCCGCCGAGATGCAGTGGCAGCTGCTCCCTGGCCGCTCCTGCGCCCGCCCGGAGTTCGAGCTGGGGGCGCAGCTGGAGCCGGCGTACGCGATTTTCGGCGACAACTTCGACTGGTCGGCGACCGCCGACCGGCTGATGCTGTACGTCTCCAACGGCATGGGCGAGGGGATTGAGGCCTCGCTGCTGACGAACCTGGCCATCAACGCCCTGCGCAACGCCCGCCGGGCCGGCATCCCCCTCGACGACCAGGCGGCCCTCGCCGACCAAGCGGTCTACGCCCACTACCGGGGCCGCTGCTACCTGTCGGTCCTTATGTTCGACTTCGACCTCGTCAGCGGGCGGGCCTGGGTCGTGGACGCCGGCTCCCCGCAGCTGCTGCGCCTGCGCAACGGCACGGTCGAGCGCGTCACTTTCGAGGCCCAGCTGCCGCTGGGCATGTTCGAGGAGACCAACTACGTGGCGCAGGAGTTCGAGGTCGAGCCGGGGGACCGCCTCGTCTTCGTCAGTGACGGCGTCTATGCGGTCGCCTCCCCCGGGGGTGAGTCGTACGGGGACGCCGCCCTGGCTCGCGCGATCTTGTCCACCCGGCTGCTTCCCGCCGCCGAGGTGCCCCGGGCCGTCCTCAGGGAGCTGACGGGCCACCGTGGCCAGGCGGCGCCCAACGACGACGCCCTGGTGGTCTGCCTGGACTGGCGCGGGCGACCGCAGTGACCGCCGCCGCCCAAGTTTCGGCGGCCACGTGTTGTTTGCACCGGACCCCAAGCGCTAATGTTTGTCATACGGCAACTATTGGCTGATCGCCTGCCGCCCGGTGGCCACACGGCCCTGTCCCAAGGGAGAAGATGCAGGTGTCGGAACAGGGAGAGGCCTCCGGATCGGTGGCGCGGCAGGTGGGCGCGTTTCTTGAGCGGCGCCAGGAACAGATCGCGCAGCGCTGGGCCGATGCCGCCGTGTTCCGGACCGTGTTCACGCTCTCCCGGGACGAGGCGGTGGAGGCGGGCAAGGCCGTGGTGGACGCCCTGGCCGAGGTGGCCGCTTCGGGCCGGCTGGAGGACATCGCGGCCCCGGGTTTTTGGCCGGTGCGTGAGCAGCTGGCGCGGATGACGGCCTCCCGGACCCGCAGCGGATCCACTCCGGCCCAGATAGCCGACGAAGTGGCCGAGCTGCGGGAGCCGGTGCTCAGCCTGCTGCGCGAAGAGTTCCCGGATGTGACCGATGCCCGCTTGCAGGAGTGTCTGCTGGCGATGACCGTGCTGATGGGCACCCTGCGCCTGGTGGTGATGGAGACGGCCCTCAGCACGAGTGAGGAGCTGATCGCGCGGCAGCGTGAGCAGTTGCTGGAAGTGGCCACCCCGGTGATCAATCTGTGGGAGGGCGTCGTGGCCGTGCCGCTGATCGGCACCCTGGACAGTGCCCGCAGCCAGGTGGTGATGGAGAGCCTGCTGGACGCGATCGTCTCCGAGCGGGCCCGGTACGCCATCCTCGACATCACGGGCGTCCCGACCGTGGACTCCCTGGTCGCCCAACACCTGATGAAGACCGTGGCCGCAGCCCAGCTGATGGGCGCCGAATGCATCGTCTCCGGCATCCGGCCCGCGATCGCGCAGACCATCGTCCACCTCGGCATCGACCTGGGGGCCATCCTCACCCGCACCTCGCTGGCCGACGCCCTGTCGCACGCCCTGAGCCAGCAGGGCATCGAGGTCTCATCGCGCACACCCGTCGGTGCGAGCCGGCGGTGAACAGCCCTCCCTCCGCTCTCGCGACCCGGGTTCCGGTCCTGACACTGGGAGACATCCTGCTGATCACTTTGCAAGGCGAACTGCATGACGGGACGGCCGAGCAGCTCCAGGCGGACGTCGCCCGCCGCATCGCGCACAACACGGCGACCGGTGTAGTGATCGACATCTCCGATGTGGACCTCGTCGACTCGTTCCTGGGGCGGATCCTTGCCGAGATCGCCTCCAGCGCCCGCCTGCTGGCGGCCCGCACGGTTTTGGCGGGGATGCGGCCGGCCGTGGCGATCACCCTCGTCGAGCTGGGGCTCACGCTGCCCGGGCTGCACACCGCCCTGGACGTGGACCGAGCCAGGAAACTGCTCGTCCGGCCCGAGCCGACAGGCCCGTCGGCGGGGGGCGGCCCATGATGCCCGCCTCCTGCCACGCCACGGCGAAGCGCCTGCCCATCGGCTCGGACGCGGACCTGGCCTGGGTACGGCAGCAGGTGCGCCAGGCCGCGGCCGAGCTGGGATTCGGGCTGGTGCAGCAGACCAAGCTGGTCACCGCGGCCAGTGAACTGGCCCGCAACACTCTCGTCCACGGCGGGGGCGGACACGTGGAGATCACCTTGCTGGACCACCAGCACCCCCCGGGACTCCAGTTGTCCTTCATCGACACGGGTCCGGGCATCCGCGACCTCGAACAGGCGATGACCGACGGCTACACCTCCGGCGGCGGCCTGGGCATGGGCCTGAGCGGGGCCAAACGACTGGTGCAGGAATTCGCCGTCGACAGCCGGCCCGGTCAGGGCACCACCGTCACCATCGCCGCCTGGGCCGCGATGCCCTCACCCCGGCCGGTGTCCGGGTGAGCCGGGTGTGGGACATCCCGGTGCATGACTCGACCCGGGTCCGCGACGTCCACGTGGCCGCCGAGTCGGCCTGCGCCCTCGCCGGGCTCTCCCCCCACCGCACCGCGGTCGCCGCCCTGGTGGCCACCGAGCTGGCGACCAACCTCCTCAAGCACGCCGGCGGCGGCCATATCATGATCAACCTCGTCGAGCGTGTGCCGGCCGGCGCCGACGCGGTCAGAGCTTCGGTCCAGATCCTCTCCCTCGACCACGGCCCGGGCATCACCGACGTCACCGTGGCGCTGGGCGACGGCTACACCACCGCGGCCGCCGCCTCACTGGGGGCAGGCCTGGGAACCTGCCTGCGCATATCCAACGACTTCGACCTGTACGGCGCCCCTGGACGGGGGACGGTCGCGGTAGCCCGCATCGATCACGAGCCCGCCTCCCGGCACGTCCCCAAGCAGCGTCCGACGGGCCCGCGGGCGGGAGGAGTCAATGTCTCCCTCGCCGGGGCCGAGCACTCCGGTGACGCCTGGAGCTGGGCGCGCTCCGGCAACCAGGTGACTCTGATGCTCTGCGACGGGCTCGGCCACGGCGTCAAGGCCGCGGAAGCCTCCAACGCCGCCGTTCAGGAACTGCACCGCGCGGCCCACCTGCCACCCGCCGACCTGCTGCGGCGCCTGCACGCCAGGCTACGAGCCACCCGGGGCGCCGCCGTCGCGGTGGCACAACTCGATGCGGACGCCGGACAGCTCTCCTTCGCCGGGGTCGGCAACATCGGCGCGCGGCTGCACACCGCCGACGGCTGGCAACCGTTCCTGTCCCACCCCGGGATCGTCGGCGCGCACTTCCCGGCCACCGTGCCCGTCCAGCGAGTCCGGTGGGGGTCCGGCAGCCTGCTGGTCCTGCACAGCGACGGCCTGCCCAGCCGCTGGACACCACCGGACGACGCTCTCCTGCTGACCCGCGATCCGGCGGTGGTGGCCGCGGCCGTCCTGCGGGACGCCGGCAGCGACGCCCGCCCCGTGCGCGACGACACCAGCGTGGCCGTACTGGCCCCCGACGACCGGATCCCACACCCATGACCGCCGCCTCCCACGTCTGGAAGATCGGCTCACCTGCTGACGCGGCCCGCGCCCGGACCCTCCTCGCGCGTCTCACGACACAAGCTCACGCCCCCCTGATCGAGCGCGCACGCTTCCTGACCGCCCTGTCCGCACACCTGCGACAGTGCCTCGACCAGGGCGGCGTGTGGGAACTGCACGTCAACACCAGCCAAGCCGCCGATTCCGGCGACTACTTGGAGGCCCTCGTACGACCACCCGGAGGCCGATCACACGTTTCGCCGTGGCGTCACCTGCTCGCCTGCCCCGAATCCGTCCGGCTCGGCATGCCGGACGTGGACGATTCAGCGCTTCCCGAGGCCCTGCTGGCCGTGGACGACGACACCGCGGCGGTCCTCGGCAGGCTGGATGAGCAGCAGGACCTGGTCCGCCTGCACCGGGAGGAACTGCACCAGACCAACCAGGGGGTCCTGGCACTCCATGCCGAACTGGAGGCCTCCGCGCTCGTCCAGCAGGACCTCCTCGACGCCGAACGAGCGGCCCGCAGCGAGGCGGAGAACGCGCGACGCCTGCTGACCTTCCTGACCGACGCCAGCGCCGAGGTGACCGCATCCCTCAGCCCCGAGGACATCCTCGGCCGGCTGCCTGAACTCCTGGTCCCCGTGTACGCCCGTCATGTCGACGTCTGGCTCTTCGACGACGAGGCCCCACCGGACGGACACCGTCCGGCCGCCGCGGTCACCGCAGCCCGCACCGGCCGTCCGCAGCACGCCGCCGCCCATCCCGGTGCCCTGCCCGGCGTCGACGACCTGCCTCCCTCCGCCCTGGCCCCCGCACAGACGCTGCTGTGCATACCCCTCACCGTCCGCCACGCCCTGGGCGTGCTCACCCTCACCGCGCCCGGCCCCCGGTTCGACCCGGACACCTCCCTCATGCTGGTCGAACTCGCCCGCCGCATCGGCATCGCCCTGGACAACGCCCGCCGCTACGAACAGCACCGGGACACCGCCGAAGCCCTGCAGCGCGCCCAGCTCACCGACCTGCCCACGACACCGGGCCTGCGCCTGGCCGCCCGCTACCTGCCCGCCACCCACGGACTCAACATCGGCGGCGACTGGTACGACGCCTTCACACAGCCCGACGGAAGCCTGCTGGCCGTCATCGGAGACGTCACCGGGCACGGGCTGCACGCGGCCATCGTGATGGGGCAGCTGCGCACCGCGCTGCGCGCCTACGCCGTCGAAGGCGACAGCCCCGCCCAGCTCCTCACCCGCCTGCACCGGCTCATGCGCCACCAGCACCCGGAGCTGTACGCGACGGCCGCCGTCGCCCGCTTCCGGCCCGGCGACCCCACGGTGGTCTGGGCAGCCGCCGGACATCCGCCGCCCGTGGTGCGAGCTCCCGACGGAGCGGTGGGCGTCCTGGACACCAAGCCAGGGATCATGCTGGGCGTCCCCCTGCCGTACACCTATGAGGATCACTCGATCGAACTGGCGTCCGGCTCCACGCTCGCCCTCTACACCGACGGACTCGTTGAGCGCCGCGCCCTGGGCATAGACCTCGGGATCGGCCGGCTCGCTCAGGCACTGTCCTCGCTGCGCCCGACGGACCTGGACCTGGACGTGGCGGCCGAGTCCCTGCTCAAGCCTTTGCTGGATGACTCCGAACGCGACGACGACGTCTGCCTGCTGCTGTGCCACACCACTCCCACGCCGCCCAGCCCCCGCTCAGGCGTCCGGGCCGGTGCGGGGGCGAACCAGCCCCGCGAATAAGGGCAGATCGAAACGACTATCCGCTCCGCACGGCCTGGAAGCAGGGTTCGTGGCAATAGCGTGGAGGTGACAAGTGGAGAGGGTGGATTCCATGTACACATCTGAACCGTTCCCGACCGCCGAACTCCGTGCCGCCCCGCCCCACGAGCTGGTCGCCACCGCCCGCCGCCTCCTGGCCGACCGTGTCGGAGCCGAGGACGTGACCCTGCTTCTGGCCGACTACGGGCTGAACGTTCTGCAACCGGTGACGCACCTGCCGCACACCGCAGAGCCCATCGCCGCTCACGACGGGCCCGCCGGACGCGCCTTCATCAGCCAGACGCCGGTCGTCGAAGCCCGCAACGGATCCACACCCGCCCACCTCGTCCATCTGCCCCTCACTGTGCGCGGCGACCGGCTGGGCGTCCTGTCGGTCCGCCTGCCCAGCGGCGCAACCGACGCCGCCACCATGCTGCAGCTCACCGACTTCGCCACCGCGCTGGCCCACGAGGTCACGACCGCCGACCGGGACACCGACCTGTACCTGCAGGCCCGCCGTACCCGGCGCCTCACCCTCGCCGCCGAGATGCAGTGGCAGCTCCTGCCCGGACGTGGCTGCGCCCGCCAGGAGTACGTCATCGGCGCCCACCTCGAGCCGGCCTACGCCGTCGGCGGCGACAACTTCGACTGGTCGACCAGCTCCGACCACCTCACCCTCACCGTCACCGACGGCATGGGCCAAGGCATCGACGCCACCCTGCTCACCCACCTCGCCGTCGGCGCCCTGCGCAACGCACGCCGCGCCGGAATAGGGCTCGCCGACCAGGCCTGCCTCGCCGACCAGGCTCTCTTCGCCCAGTACGGCGGCAAGGCGTATGCCTCGACCCTGCTGCTGCAGTTCGACCTGGACTCCGGCACCGTGCACGCCGTCGACGCCGGCTCCCCCCAGCTCTACCGTCAGCGCGACGACACGATCGAGCAGATCGCACTCGAAGCACAGCTCCCACTCGGCATGTTCGAGGAGACCCTCTACGAGGAACAGACCTTCCATGTCGAACCGGGCGACCGGCTGATCGTGGTCAGCTCCGGTGTCCACGGCGCCCTAGCCGCCGACGGCGGATCCTTCGGGGAACGTGCCCTGCGCCAGACCCTCAGCGCCACCCGGCGCGAGCCCCCGCACGAGGCGGCACGCGCCATGGTTTCCGGCTTGATCGAGCACTTCGGCAGCAAGGACCTCGCCGCCGACGCCGCGGTCGTCTGCCTGGACTGGACGGGCCGCGCCAGCAACACGGAGCGGCACGCCGCGCCGGCGCACTGACTTCCCTCACCCACAGCCTGGATCATCAAACCGCGACAGCGGGGCAGCCTGCGCACGGAGAAAGGCCTTGAGACCGCGGCTCAGGGCGACTCTCTCGGCTGGTTCCATCACCCGCAACGCGACCGCCAGAGCCTGCGCTCGACGCCCCGCCACCTCCCTGAGCACATGCCGGCCGGCCGGGGTCAGGCTCAACTGCACCTCGCGGCGCTTGCGCGGATGCGATACGCGCTCCAGCATGCCGGCCGCCTCAAGACGGTCACACAGCCGACTGGCCGTAGGCAGCCCGATGTCCAGCCACTCCGCCCAGCCCGTGAGATTCAACCCCGGAGCCGCCTGCAGAGCACGCAGCGCCCTCAACTGGTGCGGGGACAGCCGCAGCGCCACGCCCTGCGCAGCGACGGACCACAAATCCGTCAGGCTCTCCACAGCGTCGGCGATCTCCAGCGCCATCGCGTCAGGGTCCTCACCTGCCCCGCTCGCCTGCTCGTCACCGGGGCCGTCGAGGCGCGTCACGAACAAATCACCTTCAGCAAGCCCGGGTCCATGCAAATGCGATGCTCATGCAAACGCTGGTACCCGAAGAGCCAACGGGCACGCAACCGCTGAGGTGTGCGATCGTCGATGTGCCCATCCGCACCCTGCCCTTGCAGCTGGCGCCCCGTCCCGCGCCGGCGTCTTAGGAAGCTGGGGCTGAACCGGCGGCCTCAGATCAGGTCCTGCGGGTGTTCGCCACCCGCCGACGCGGAAGCGGTTTTCAGCGGCTGAGCCGCTGTGGCGGCCTCGTGACCGGCTGCGAGGTCGACGAGGGCGCGCAGGGTGAGACGGGCTTCCGCTGGATGCCGCAGGGGCTCTCCCCGGCGGGAGCCTGGTTCAGCGGCTGGCGATGCGCTGGCTGACCGGGTATCCGCCCACCGGATCGCGCTGACCGCCCACAACCGCGCATCCCTTCGGCTGTCCACGGTCCTCGTGGGCTTCATCACGCGGGCCACGGCACGGGCGGGCGTCGAGAAACGCCGGCTCCCCGCGGTGCGGGGGCCGGCGCCTCGGCGGAACCTGTTACGGGTTGACGCAGCCGATCGAGCCGACCGGATGGTTGTTGCCGGTGGAGGTGGCGGTGAAGCCGAAGCTCACGCTGCCGTCCGGCGCGACGGTCCTATTGTGGTCGACGTTGCTGACCGTGACCGTACCGTCGGATCCGGTACTGAGCGTGCCGTTCCAGACCTGGCTGAGCCGGGTGCCGGTGCCTAGCTGCCAGCGCACCGCCCAGCCGTTCATCGGTGACGTGTTGTGGTTCATCACCTGGACGGATCCCTGGAAGCCGCCGTTCCAGGCGTTCGTCACCGAGTAGATGGCCATGCAGCCGGTGTGCGGGTCTGTCGGGGTGGGCGTCGGCGTGGGAGTCGGCGTGGGCGTCGGGGTGCCGCCCGAGCCGCGGATGCCGGTCACCTCGCCGTTTCCGCCGTCGAAGACGACGTCGGAACAGGAGAAGAAGTTCTCCTGGCTGTCCGAGCGCACCCACTGGATGAACAGCACCGCGTCGCCCGAGCGGCCCGTGGGCAGGTTCAGGTTCCAGAAGTAGTGACCGGAGTCGGTGCCCACCGAACCCGACTGGGCGGGGTTGGTGACGGTCTGGATGAGCTCCAGGTCGCTCCAGCCCAGCGGGGTGCTGGGCGAGTAGCCGGGCTTGGACAGGTACACCCGGAAGTCGCCCGGATGCGCCGCCCAGTTGCTGTACCGGACCTGCATGCTCTTCCCGGAGGTCAGATGCGTGCGGGGCCAGTCGGAGCGAGCGGCGTTGTAGCCGGTGAAGTTGTACGGGGAGCGGTCACCGGCGCTGCACAGCTTGCCGTCCGGTACGTAACCGGGGCCGCGCCCGCCCGCGTTGGAGTCGAGCACGGCGAACCAGTTGTACAGCGCCGTCGATCCGCTCTCGGCCAGCGCGGCCTTGCACGCCGGGTTCGTCGGGTCCAGGGCGCCGGTGCCGGTCTTGGCGTCTTGGTAGCAGAGATATGTCCGCGATCCGGGCATCATCGCCACCCCGTGCGCCTGCGCGGTGCCCTGGCCGAGCAGGGCCAGACCGAGGCCGCTCAGCAGGGTGGCGAGCACCGCCGCCCAGAAGAGGAGCCGGTTTCGTCGTCGAACCATGGTGCCTCCTGTCGTTCCTTTGCTGTCCGCTGTGGAGCCCCCGCCCGCCCGGGGAAGAGGTCGCTCCGGGCGGGCGGGGGAGCGTGGGGAGGTACGCGGATCAGGCGGGCGGTGCGCCCCAGGCCAGGGTGGCGCCGAGGTAAGCGGGGATCGCCGGGGCGTCGGTGTAGGACGTGGCGGTGGAGCGGCTGTGGTCGTCGGCCTCGTTGAACGCGGACCAGTCGGACTTGGCCATCCGCAGCTGGACGTCACCGGTTTCCCGGCCCGCGGCCAGCGAGCCGGCCGAGAAGCCGACCTCCAGATAGGCGTCCGCGCCCGCGACCGGGGTGCTCAGCGGGACGACCCGGAGCTTGACGTTGGAGCAGCCGACCGCGGCGAAGTCGCAATAGGCGTTCACGGTGGGCGAGCCGCCGTCCCGGGTGAAGTAGTAGCGGGCGGTCACCCCGCTCAGGTCGACAGCGGCGCTGCCGGTGTTGGTGATCCTCAGGCCGGGGCGGATGGCGTTGTCGGTGGCCGAGGAGTCGTTGTTCTTGTAGGCGACCTTGAGGCCGCCCGCCGGATCGGGGCCACCGCCGCCCGTCTCGGTGGTGACGCTCAGGGCGGTGGAGGCGACGGAGACGTTGCCGGCCGCGTCGCGGGCGCGCACGGTGTAGCTGTAGGCCGTGGCGGCGCTCAGCCCGGTGTCCGTGTACGTGGTGCCGGTGGCAGGCGAGCCGACCCGGGTGCCGTTGCGGTACACGTCGTACCCGGTTACGCCCACGTCGTCGGTGGCCGCGGTCCAGGCCAGGGAGACACTGCTCGCGGTCTTGGCGGTGGCCCGCAGTCCGGTCGGGGCGGTCGGGGCGGTGGTGTCACCCGGGTCGGTGCCGCCCGTCGGCACGGCAGGGTAGGCGTTGCGGACCAGCATCAGGAACTGGTTGTGGAACCAGTGGCCGGCCAGTGGTGCGTCGGGCAGCGCCCCGGTCTTGTTGTTGCCGGCGTTGGACGCGGTGTAGTCGGGGTCGCACATCGGGTCCGCGCGCTTGCCCTCCTCATTGGGGATGTCCTTGCTGGCCCCGTCGGACTCTCCCGGCGGCTTGATCCACAGGAAGGCGTCGAGGTGCGAGTCGGGGTATCCGGAGGGCGCGGCCTGCGGCGGCTGCCCGAGCCCGGCTCCGCTCGCGTTGCACCACAGTCCGCGGTGGGTGCGGCGGTCGGCCTTGGACTCGTTGACGTAGGTGTCGAGGGTGGTGCTGGTGCTCTCCGCGGTGGGCCGCGCGGCGCCGCCCCAGCCGTTGCGGGAGGTGTCGACCACCAGGCCGGTGGAGGCGGGCCAGCCCGCCGAGACCAGCGCCCGGTGGACGTTCTTCGTGAAGTCCACCTCGTCGAAGTTCGGGTTCCACTCGTAGTACTTGCTCGACTTGACCATGGTGCCGCCGACCGTCTTGTCGGGGTTGGTCAGGAACGGCTCCTCGAGCGGCGTGTAGTTGGCGACGTTGGTGATCAGCCCGTCGACGCTGCTCAGTCCGGCCGCGGTGCCCTTGGCCACCTCGGTGTACTGCTGCACGGTCTGGGTGAGGTTGTTGTCCCAGCCGAGCCAGCCGGAGTGCGCGTAGTCCAGGTACGTGTACACGTTCGGGATCGCGTGCAGCTTGTCCAGGGCGTACTGGATGCCCTTGACGTAGATGCCGCTGCTCCTGGCCTGGGCACACTCGGGGTCGGCGGTGTTGGTGACCAGGTTGGGCAGACTGTCGGGCTCGATGATCGTGGTGATGCGGACGTCCTGGTACTTGGGGTTCTTGAGGACGTTCGCGATGACGTCGATGTACTCGCTCTTGTAGCGGTCCAGGCCCGCCTGGGTGAGCGGGAGTTCGCCGCTGGAGGCGAGGGCGGCGCAGTCCCGTCCCGGCAGGTCGTACACCACGAAGGTGGCGGTGATCGGCTGTCCGGACTTCTTCTGAGCGAGCGCCAGGTCGAGGTGGTCGGCCAGGCTCTTGCGCCCTGCGTTGGCCTCACCCCCGTGCACAGCCGCGATCCGGTCCAACCAGACGGCGGTCGGATAGCTCTTGACCTTTTCCATCTTGGCCTTGAGCGCGGCGTCGGAGGTCTGTGAGATGGACGTGTCCACGTGCTCGGCGTAGTCGGGGTTGAGGTAGAAGCTCGCCCCCGCGAAGGGGTTGTCGACATGCGCTTCCGCCGCTGCCGCGGACTGTCCCCCGATCTGGCCCGCCACCCCGAGCATCAGGGTGGCCAGGGCGGTGCCCAGGGCTGCCGACCGTCGTCGGTGCTTGCGCGGCAGCCAGGCGCCGTCGGCTCTGGTCGGGTTGGTCATGTGCCCTCCTCGGTGGTACGTGCGGGTGTGCCGGTCGTACGTCAGGAGCCGGTGCACTGCGGAGCGGGCGTGCCCGCGCCGCCGTTCGCGGTGAAGCCGAACGAGGTGGTGGCGCCGGGAGACAGGGCGCCGTTGTGGGCGGCGTTGCGGACGGTCGCGCGGCCCTGCGCCACGGTCAGGGAGCCGTTCCACAGGCTGGTGACGGTGGAGCCGCCCAGGTCCCAGCCGACGGACCAGCCGGTGAGCGGGCCGCTGCCGGAGTTCTTGACCGTCATCTCCGCCTGGTAGCCGCCGGACCAGGCCGAGACGACCTTGAACTGGGCGGTGCAGGACGTGGGTTGCGGCTCCGGGTCAGGGCCCGGATCGGGGTCGGGGTCGGGATCGGTGCCGTAGGTGAGGCCGTGCCCGTAGGCGAAGAGGGGGCTCTTGCCGTCGCCGTCGTTGATGGGCTGCTGGGAGGCGCTGCGCATCCATGTCATGGGGAGCTTGCCGGTCGGGGCGTGGTCGCCGAAGAGCACGTCCGACACTCCGCCGCCCTCGGTGCCGGGCAGCCAGGCCGCCAGCAGGGCGCGCCAGTCCGGCAGTTGGGCGGCGATGTCGAGCGGGCGCCCGGAGATCAGGACCACCACGACGGGCACCCCGCTGGCCTTGAGCCGGCTGAGGGTCTGCAGGTCTTCCTGGTCCAGCCCCATGCCGCCGGGTCGGTCGCCGTGCATTTCGACGTACGGGGTCTCCCCGACCACCGCGACGGCGGCGGTGTAGCTGGCGTCGATGCCGTTGCCGTAGCGGTCGTAGGTGATCCGGGACGGGTCGGTGGCGGCGGCGCGGATGCCCTTGAGGACGGTCGTGCCCTCGGTGACGGGCCCGCTGCGGCCCTGCCAGCCGAGAGTCCAGCCGCCGCTCTGGTTGCCGATGTCATCGGCGGACTTGCCGGCCACGAACAGCTTGGCGTTCTTCGCCAGCGGCAGTATTCCGCCGTCGTTCTTCAGCAGCACCTGCGACTGCCGCACGGCCTGCCGGGCCAGGGCCCGGTGTTCCGCGGAGCCCACGGTCGGGGTCAACGACCGGTCGGTGAGCGGCTTTTCGAACAGGCCGAGCTGGAACTTCTTGGTGAGGATGCGCCGGTTGGCGTCGTCGACGCGGGCCAGGGGGATCCGCCCGGCGTTCACCTCGCCGCGCAACAGGGTGAGGAACTTCTTGTAGTCGTGCGGGACCATGACCATGTCGACGCCGGCGTTGACGGCCGTGGTGATCTCGGCGCCGGTGAAGCCGCTCTGCCCGTCCAGCTGGTCGAGTGCGGCCCAGTCCGAGACGACGAAGCCGGTGAAGCCCAGCTCGCCCTTGAGCACGTCGGTGACCAGGTACTTGTGCGCGTGCGCGCGCACGCCGTTCCAGCTGCTGTAGGACAGCATGACCGAGCCCACGCCGCGGCGTACCGCCTCCTGGAAGGGCGGCAGGTGGATCGCGCGCAGCTCGGCCTCGGACAGCTCGGTGTTGCCCTGGTCGACGCCTCCGGTGGTGCCGCCGTCGCCGATGTAGTGCTTGGCGGTGGCCAGCACCGACGCCGGGTCGCCGCCCAGGGCCGTGCCCTGCATGCCGGTGACGAACGTGGCCATGGAGGTGGGCAGTTCGGGCTTCTCCCCGAACGACTCGTAGGTGCGGCCCCATCGGTCGTTGCGGGCCACGCACAGACAGGGCGCGAAGGACCAGTCGATGCCGGTACCGGCCACCTCCTCGGCCACCGCCCGTCCGACCCGCTGCACCAGCGCCGGGTCACGGGTGGCGCCGAGGCCGATGTTGTGCGGGAAGAGGGTGGCGCCGCGCACCGCGTTGTGACCGTGCACCGCGTCGATGCCGTAGATCATCGGAATGCCGAGCGGGGTGGTGAGGGCGGTGCGCTGGAGGGAGTCGTAGGTGTCGGCCCAGGTCTGGGCGTTGTTGGGGCTGACCGTCGAGTCGCCGCCGGAGAGCACCGAGCCGATGCGGTAGGTGGCGAGGTCGCTCTGCGGGACGAGCGCGTCCTTCTCGATCTGGGTCATCTGCCCGAGCTTGTCGTCGAGCGTCATCCGGGAGAGCAGGTCGGTGACCCGCTGGGGCACCGGAACGGAAGGGTCCTGGTACGGCAGGGCGGCGGCCGTCGGGACCGGGGCGGCGGCAAGACCGGTCACGGCGAGGGTCGCGGCGCACAGTGCGGCGACGAGGGCGGGGCGGCGGGCCCGGGAACGTAAGGGCCCGCTGGGGTGTGAGGTCGGCGGGCGGGGTGCGGACACGGTGCGGCTCGGGCTCATGGGGTGCGGCCTTTCCGGGTGCGGGCCGGAGGGGCGGACGTGGGGGCCGGGGCCCGTCCCGTCGGTGCGGGGAAGGGGGGCGGGCCCCGGTGGAGGCCGGTGCGGTGCGTCGGCGGGGGTCAGGCGCTGGTGCAGGCCGTGCCGTTCAGGGTGAATGCGCCGGGCTTGGCGAAGGTGCCGCTGTAGGTGCCCTGGAAGCCGAAGGTCTGGCTGCCGCCGGCGGCGATCTGCGCGTTGTGCGCCACGGGAGTCGCCGTCACCGCGCCGGAGGAGCCGGACAGGGTGGCGTTCCAGGAGCTGGTGACGCGTTGTCCGGAGGGCAGGGTGAAGCCGAGCTGCCAGGTGTTCAGGGCGGTGGTACCGGTGTTCTTGACCGTGACGTCGGCGGTGTAGCCGCCCTGCCAGACGCTGGTCGCGTAGGTCACCTGGCAGGCCGTAGCGGGGTCACCGGGTCCGCCCGGGCCGCCGCTGCCACCGAGGTTGACGGCGGAGGAGAAGGAGTTCACCGCGAGTCCGGCGCCGTTCTGCCACGGCTCGAACCCGGCCTGGACGCTCGTCAGGTACCAGTTGTTCTGCGCCATGCCCCGGGCGACCGTCTGGTCGACGAAGTCCATGACGTCGAAGCTCCAGCTGCTGATCGCCGACGGAGCGACGAAGGAGATCACGTCGTTGGAGCCGTTGCTGCCGGTCCACACCTGCCAGGTGCGGCCGCCGACGGTGGCGGTGCCGACCTGCGAGCCGATCGGCTGGATGGAGCCCACCCTGTTGAACCAGATCATGATCTCGGTGCGGTTGACGCCGTCGGTGCGGGGCGTCGGGTCCAGCCAGATGTCGTACGAGGCGTTGTAGACGGCGCCCGAGACAAAGCCGTAGGAGATGCTGCTGGGCGCGCTGGAGATGGTGCTGAGCTGCGCCGGAAGGTTGGTGCCCGGCGAACAGTTCGTGTAGTGACAGCCGTTGAAGACCGACGGGTACGACTTCGGGGCGCCGTTGGTGGGCACCGAGCCGTCGGCCTGGGTGAGGCGGAAGCCGCTGTCGGTGGCGGTGACGCACTGGGTGGCGCTGGTGCCCCAGCGGTTGTTCTGCACGACGTAGCGGCCCTGGATGACGGTCGAGCCGTACTGCTCGCAGATCGTGGTGTCGGCCTGGGCCGAGGGTGCGGCGACGAGGAGAGCCGCGAGAGCGGCGAGAGCCAAGAGCAGCGCGGCGAACAGGCCGCGCGCTGGGCGGGGACGGTGCGGTAACGGTCGCATGCGGGTGCCTCTCTCGTACGTGGCTCGGATTTCAGGGCCGATGGGGGGAGCGCTCCCACCTCCCCACTTATGGGAGCGCTCCCAACCCACCGGTTCGGCTCGGACTGTAGAAGTCCGCCCATGTCCCTGACAACCCTGTGTGCCCGAATGGATCGAATCGATTTCGAAGTCGCAGCTCAGACGCGCACGTTCGCAACCTTTCGACGAGCCCGGGACTTGGGAGCGCTCCCGAAACTTTCGACCAGACCCGTCGGCGACCTCGGGCCGAGCCGCGTACCAAACGCCGTGGCCGATTCCCCTGAGCCTCTCCGGGATGTGCATGAAGGCCGCAGGATCTGAGTGCCCCGCACGGAAACGGCAGACAGTAGAAGCCCCGGATATCGACCGGCATGTTTCGTCCGCGGGACTGAGTGGCCCCATAGCCCGCCCAGCCTGGACGCTGTCAGGGGCGAACGCCCCGTCAGGACGCAACCGGCCAGGGACGTTTGCGGCCATCGGATCCCTCTTCCGGCACCCCTGACCTGCGGCGAGAGTAGTTCCTGACACCGGGCGCCACACCAGCGAACAACCCTCACAGCTGTACCTGCAGGGCAGCTGTCCGGGCCAGGGACGTGTGTTCGCCCACTCGACTTCCGTGCCGCAGGAGAGACCATGAAGCTGAGCAACGTCCTTCGCCGTACGTCCGCCGCACTGGCCGTCGGGGCGATGTCCCTGGGGCTGGTCACCGTCGCCGGCGGAGCCGCGCAGGCCGTCGCCTCGTGCACCGGGAACGTGTCGATCTACGGCACACTGGCGGACGGCCGACTGACGTACTCGCAGATCGAGCCGAACACCGGCGACCGCGTGAAGACACTCACCGGCCCGAACCTCGGTTTCACACCGAAGGCGATGGCGACGCTCAACTTCAACACGGTGCTGGTCACTTCGACGGCCGGTGACCTCTACCGCGTCGACATCCAGACCAACAACACCGCCCTCGCGCTCGCCGGAGTCACCAAGATCTGGGACGGCGGCTGGACCTTCGACAAGATGGTCTACGACGGCGCCGGCCACCTCTACGGCACGGTCGACGGGCAACTTCACCAGTACCTGGTGTCGCAGGACAAGCCGTCCGGGTCGGCCCACATAGGCCAGCATGTCGTGATCGACACGGGCTTCGTCCTCAAGACGCTGGCCGCCGCGGGCGACGACCGCATCATCGCCTCCACCTCGGACGGACGCCTCCTCAGCTACAAGATCAACGGCGTGAACGACTGGGACCGCGCGGTGCTGAAGTCGAGCGGCTGGTCGGCGGTCGACTCGCTGTCCTCCCCGGGCGGGGGCCTCTACTACGGCCGCACCAACGGCGGCATGTACTGGTACCACGACTCCGACCCCACCGACGCGGACGGCTCCGACATCGCGTACCACCCGAGCGACCCGGTGGACGCCTCCGGCTGGACGCAGAGCCTGCTGTCGGCGTACGCGGACAACTGCGCCTACGTGCCGCCGGCACCGCCGCACTCCGTGCAGGGCGGCACGATCTACCGCAGCGAGGTCATGACCCGGGCCAAGGACTGGTACAACCGCAACATCCAGTACAGCCAGAGCGCCTACGCCACCGACATCGAGGGCGACGACACCTACCGCACCGACTGCTCCGGCTTCGTCTCCATGGCCTGGCACCTCACCTCCTCGCTGACGACGCAGACCCTCGACAACGCCGCCGCGCAGATCTCCAAGGCCGACCTCCGGCCCGGCGACGCGCTGAACTCCAGCAGCGAGGGGCACGCGGTCCTCTTCGCGGGCTGGAAGGACCAGGACGCCGGCACCTTCTACTACTACTCCGAGGGCAGCCCGGACTCGGACATGAACTACCGGTCTGCGAACGCCTACAGCGGCACCATCGACAGCCACCCGGCCTCGGCGTACGTGGCCCTGCGCTACAACAAGATCGCCTGACGCCCCGGCCCCGCCACGTCGCCCCCGAGGGCCCCGCCGACACCGGTGGGGCCCTTTAGGCATGCGCGCATGCCCGGCCCAAGGGCGGGGGAGCCCCTATGTCTTTGGTCAAGGTGGTCGGGTGACAGTGTGGCTGTCATGAGTGATGACATGCCTGTTCGGGAGTCGGCGGGCGAGAGCATGCGGCCGTGCGACTTCTGTGGTCATCCGGTGGTGATGGACTCGGTCGACGAGCGGGACTGCCCCGCGTGCGGCGAGACCGCTGAGGGTAAGCCAGCTGAGGTTGGCCGGAGTTCGTAGGAGGTTCCGTCGCGGAGCATGGCGAAGAGGACGTCGGCCCGGCGTCTGGCGAGGCAAAGGTTCGCGAGGCCGGATTATCGGCTCATGCGGCGAACGCGGAGAGGGAGAAGGCTCTCTTGAGCTGCTTGTTTCCTCGTCGGGAGGGCTGTTCGCCGTGGATCGCGGACCCGGCGTTTCTGGTTGCTGGAGCGAGGTCGGCGTAAGCAGCGAGGTGGGCCGGGACGGAAATGCGGTGCCATCGCCGATGTCGATGAAGATGCGAGCGCCGGTCCTGATGCCGATGCTGGGCATGGACATCAGGACCTCGGAGAGAGGGTTTGCCTCCACGAGTTGCTCGATCCGGTGGGCCAGGAGTTTGCGCTGGTCGAGCACCGCCTGGAGCGAGCCGGCGAGGCTCGGGACGATCGCCGCGGCCGTGCCGGGAACGACGACGGTCTGCTCGTCGAGTGCGGTGAAGAAGTGCGGATCTGGGCCGGGGATCCGAACTGGTCCAGGGGCGAGTACCACGCCACCGCACTCACCCCGAGTGGCAAGAAGACTTTCGACCGGCGCCTGCCCAGATGCCGCTGGCATGCAGCGGTCTGTCTGTGCCTTCGGAGCTGGTGACACCACCCCCAGCCATGTACTCGGCGAGGAGAGGTTATGCCGACTCCGAAGGCCGGAAGCCCCGTCGCGGGCCTACGAAGACGGTAATGGGGGCGGCGCCGTACCTGCAGACGATGTCCACCCCCTCGGCCCCCCGCCCGCCCGCACGACGAAGGGCGGCACTCCCTCCTCCGAGGGGCGCCGCCCTTGTGCCGTGTCCGTCAGCCCGTAACTACGGTCCTAATACCAGTTGTTCGCCTGCCAGAAGTTCCACGCGTTGCAGGGAGAGCCGTAGCGGCCGTCGATGTAGCTCAGACCCCACCTGATCTGGGTCAGCGGGTTCTCGTGCCAGTCGTCTCCCGCGGAGTCCATCTTGGAGGCGGGCAGCGACTGCGGGACGCCGTACGCGCCGGAGGACGGGTTCGTGGCGTTCCAGCGCCAGCCGCTCTCGTGGTCCCAGAGGTTCTCCAGGCAGGCCCACTGGGAGGCGTTGGCCCAGGCCGCGTCCTTCTGGTTCATCAGCTGCCGCCCGGCCGCCTTGACCTCGGTGATGTTGCCGCGGTCGACGGTGTCCACGGAGGTCGTGCAGGTGTAGGTGCCGGGCTGCGCGGACAGCAGCTTCTGCGTCCAGCCGCTGGTGTTGACCGGGTCGTCGAGGTGGTACGAGATGTCCGCGCCGGAGCCGTCGGTGGGGTTGGCGTCCTTGTACCAGTACATGGCCCCGGTGGAGAGCCGTCCGTAGTACAGCCCGCTTCCCGGGGAGACGAGCTGGTTGAAGCCCGACCAGCCGGAGGACTTCAGGGAGTTGCTCTTCCAGGAACCGGCACCCGCGACGGTGTAGTCGAGCAGCCGCCCGTCCTCGGTGGTGGCGCCGAGCCGGTCGTCGCCGGTGGCGGTGAGCGTCTTCAGGACGAACCCGGTCCCGATCTCGGTGCGTACGCCGATGTGCTGGGAGCCGGCCGGTTTGTCCTCGGTGACGTTGTAGCGCAGCAGCAGGCCGGAGGTGGTGGTGCCGTAGAGGTGGCCGTGACCGTCGTAGGTCAGCTTGTCGTGGGTCCAGCCGCTGTCGGCGATCCTCACCGGCGGGTTCAGCAGGGTGAGGCTGGTGTTGTTGGTCCTGATGTCGACGCGGTAGAGGGCGCCGCTGGTCGAGGTCATCAGGACGGTGTTGAAGTTGAGGGTCGCCATGGCCTGCGGCTCGAAGCCGAGGTCCGGTCCGACGAGCACCTTGGCGAGATCGCCGGTGGCCGGGTTGATCTGGCTGAAGGTGAGCCTGCCGTCGCCGAGTACGCCGTAGATGTTGACGCCACCCGAGCAGCTGGTGGCCGCGTCGGCGGTGGGAGCGGTCACCGTGAGGAGGGCGGTGCTCAGGGCGGCGGTGGTCAGCAGACCGGCGGCTCGGCGGCCGTAGGTGCGGATGGTCTTCACTTCTGGTTCCCCCGGGGGTGGCTGGTGTCGGGCAGTCAGTGGTGGCGCGGACGGCTTACTGCCATCCGGCGTCGGTGGGGGCGGCCTGCCAGCCGGCGTCGGCCGGGACGGCCTGCCAGCCGGCGTCCGCGGTGACGACGGAGGAGAGCTCGGCGGCGTCCGTCCCGTATGCCGAGGTGACGGCCGGGGTGGCGAGGGCCGCGGTGACCACGAGGGAGACGACCGCGACGGCCTTGGCGATACGGGTGCGAGGCATGGCTGTCCGTTCCTTCCGGGACGAGGGGTGAGGTCCGGCCCGCCGTCGCGTCCCGCGGTGACGCGCTGACCGGCCGGTGATCACTAGGTTGGTCGCCGCCCGAGCCCCTGAGAAGGGTTCCTCGGTGGACGGAAAGGGCCTTGGACCGATACGTCCACACGGGCCGCGTCAGTCCACCGGCTGCGCCTCGAATGCCAGAGGTATCAACGGCACCCCGGCCCCCGTCAGTCGCGCTCCCGCCAACTGCGGCATGTCGCGCAGCAGTCGGCCACAGAAGCGGACGGCCCGTTCCTCGGCCTCTCCCAGACCGTCGGCCAGCAGGTAGAGGCCCAGGGTGAGTCGGGAGGAGGAGCGGGGATGCACGGCGACGTGCTCGACGCGGTCACCGGGGACGAGGGACGCGCGCACCAACTCACGGACGTCCGGCGGTAGACGGTTGCCGGGAGGGAGTTCCAGGTGCGCGTGGACGAGATACATGCGCTCCAGCGTCTCAACGGATGAGGCCGCCAAGTCCGTTTGGCGGGTGGCCGGTTGTGTCCCTGGCCCGTTCCGGCCCGCCCCTGTGACGACACGTCTCTGTTCTGCGAAGATCGGCGCTGAAGACGGGACGTTGTGTGCAGAAAACGGGGGGACGCACGTGCTGACCGCACTCGGGCTCGACGCTGTCGCGGAGACGGTGTACCGCGCCATGCTCAGACATCCGGCCGCCGGTGTGGCGGACCTCGGCGACGCCGTGGGGCTGTCTGAGGAGCAGGTGCGCGACGCCCTCGACACCCTGAGCGAGCTGGCGCTGGCGCGTCCGGCCGCTGGGGACGCGGGGCGGCTGCGGGCGGTCTCGCCGGACATCGGCATGGAGATCCTGATGGCCCGGCAGCAGGCTCAGCTGGCGGCGCAGCAGCAGCGCTTGGAGGCCTCGAGGGCGGCTGCGGCCCAGCTCATCTCGGAGTACGCCGAGCTGAGGCCAGCCGCCAGTCACCCCGGCGTGGAGCAGTTGGTGGGGCTCGATCAGATCCGCGACCGGCTGGTCGTGCTCACCCGTGAGGTGCGCGAGGAGTTCCTGACGTTCGCGCCGGGCGGGCCGCAGACCGCGGACAACATGGCCGCGTCCCGGCCGCTCAACGAGGATCTGCTCGGCCGTGGGGTGCGGATGCGTACGATCTACCTGGACAGCGTGCGTGCCAATCGGCCCACTGTTGAGCACGCCAACTGGCTGGCCGGGCTGGGCGGTCAGGTCCGCACGGTGCCGTCACTTCCCACCCGGATGATCCTCATGGACCGGCAGATCGCCATGATCTCCGTCAGCAGCGACGACACCGCCGCGGGCGCGGTGCTCCTGACCGGACAGGGCACGCTCACCGCATTGTGCGCGCTCTTCGAGACCATCTGGGAATCCGCCCAGCCGCTCGGCCGGCTCGTCCCCACCGACGCGCACGGCCTCACCGGCCAGCAGTCCACCGCCCTGCGCCTGCTCGCCGAGGGCCACACCGACGAGGCCATCGCCAAGCGCCTCGGAGTCTCCCATCGCACCGCCCGCCGCATAGCCTCCGAACTCATGGAACGCCTCGGCGCCCGCAGCCGCTTCGAGGCCGGCGTACGAGCCGTCCAACAGCACTGGCTCCCGCCCCACCCGTAACCCGCGCCCGTACGGTGACAGTGCCTGCGCCAAGGCGCGGGGGCCTACGTGACCGCCGCGCGGGCCACCTCGCTGACATGCGGTTGTGCGGCTGCCGCCGCTGAGCGTCCTGGCGGCGCTGATGTCGGCCGGAACGGCGTGCGGCCTGTTCTAGCCGGATCGCCTTCGGCGGTCCGGGTGATGTTCGGGGGCCGGACTCGTGAGCAAAGGGGCCCGGCCTGTGCGTTGGCCAGACCGAGGCGTCCGATCAGCAGTTCAGTCGCGTTCGGCCGCCAGGCGAGGGCGGGCCGTCTGTTTCTCCTGCTGGGTTCTTTGCTGAACTTTCAAGGGTGGGCAGGGCAGAGGATCGATGCCCGTGGGCGTGGTGCTCGGGCAGGGTGTTGCGGCCGGCATGCTGCGGATGAGCCCGCCCATCGGGTCGACGGTCCCTGGAGACTGGCCCTTGGCCACGGAGGCGATACGGCTCGGGGGAGCAGGAGCTGTCTGAGGATCTGCCGATGCCCCTGGGAGCCGGCGACTCCCTTGTGGGCTGCGGTTTCGAGCACCGCGCCGCACTCACACGCGTGGTGGTCGAAAGCCGCCCGGGCCGGGTTGTGCCGTTGGAGCATCCGGCCGGGGCGGCGTCGTACGCGGCTGGGCAGCCGCTGGGTGCGCGCTTACGGGGTCGTGTAGGGGTCCTGGCTGAGCAGGTGGGCCTTCAGACCCTCGCCGATGCCAGGTTCGGGGGTTCCGGCCCAGTCCTTGATGAGTACGGCGCCGGTGCTGCAGCCCCACGGGTTCCAGGTCCATGCGAGATAGCCCATGTTGTGGGTGTCGGCCCAGTCGACCAGCCGCTGCATGTAGTCGAAGCCGCAGTTGTCCTGGCCGAACTCACCGATGACGACCGGTACCTGTTGTGCGAGTGGCGCGACCTGGCTGTCCCAGCAGGATTCGGTCGCACAGGCGTTGAAGCTGTACGAATGCCATGACGCGGCGATGTTGTTCAGCGGGTCGGTCGGCTTGTGCGTCAGCCACTCGCGCATGTCGTTGGCCCACTCCAGGCCGCCCAGCATGAGGACGTTGGTCGCTCCGGTGGCCCGGACCGCGTCGACAAGGTCCTGCATGCCGGCCGTCTCATAGGGAAGGCCTGTGCAGGTACCGCCGTCTCTCCAGCACTGCCAGCCAACGGTCTTGTCCCATTCGGCGGCGATCTCCGGGTAGGGCTCGTTGAACAGATCGAAGACGACGGCGTCATTGCCCTTGAAGGCGTTGGCGACACCGGTCCAGAACTGGGGGGCGTACTGCGCGTCCGGCATCGGTTTCTGGCAGGTCGCGGTGGCGTCCTTGCAGTGCCAGTCCGGCCCGTTGGTATAGGCGCCCCGCGTCCAGTGCAGGTCGAGGATCGGGGTGATGCCATTGGCCACCAGCAGGTTGACGTAGTCTCTGACGCCCTGCTGGTAGGTGGCTCCACTGGGCGAGCCGTTGATGCCGAGCCAGCATTCCTCGTTCAACGGCACGCGTACCGCGTGGATGTTCCAGGTCTTCATCGCGTCGACGGACGCCTGATCGACCGGGCCGCTGTCCCACAGCCCCTTGCCCTGCACACAAGCGTATTCACCGCTGGAGCGGTCCACACCCAGCAGCCGGTACTGCTTGCCGCTCGTGGTGACGATCTTGTTGCCGGAAACCTTCAGTTCCGGGGCCGGGCCACTGGGACCGCTGGTCGGAGTGGTGGTGGGGCTGGGGGTCGGGGACGTCGTCGAGCCGGTACAGGTCACGCCGTTGAGCGCAACCGATGCCGGTTCCGGATTGGCGCCCTTCCACGCACCGGTGAACCCGATGGAAGCCGACCCGCCCGTATCCAGCGCTCCGTTCCAGTCGAGGCTGGCGGCGGACACGCGGGTTCCGGACTGTGTCCAGGTGGCGCTCCAGCCGTTGGTGACCTTCTGGTCGGAGTCAGGGAAGTCGAACGTCGCGGTCCACCCTCGCACGGGGGAGCCGAGATTGGTGATGGCCAGGTTCGCGGTGAACCCTCCCGGCCATTGGCTCTGCACCTTGTACGCGACCGAGCAGCCGGTGGCGGCTGCCGACGCGGGCAGGGTGGCGACTGCAAGGCCACCCAGGATCAGTGCACCGGCGGCGCCGGTGGCCATTAAGGCGTGACGACGTTTCACTTGATCTCCTCGTTGCCGTAGGGGATCGATGAGCTCGATACCCAGCTGATCGACGAGCTGGTGAGCCGGGCCCAGGCCGAGGGCCTGCACGTGACCGGTCCACCAGGCGGGTACTGCGTGCCGTACGGATCAAGGAATCAACAACTGTCGCGCGTTCACATCCCGTCCTCCCGACGGATCCCACGCGGGCGTCAGCAGCCGATCGGTGCGGAGCCCAGGGCCACGTCGTCGAACCAGAGAGTGTCGTCCCCGGTGCCGTAGCTCTCCCACCCCAGGCGCAGGCCGGTGGGGCGCGGAGGGGTCCCACGGGCGAGCCACTGCCCGTCGACGTTCTGGGTCGGCACCCCGTCCACGTGCAGTCCGGCGACCTCCCGGTCGTCGACCCAGGTGCGCATGGACTGGGCGGTGGTGTCGATCTGGAACCGCAGGCACAGCCACTGGCCGGTCGGCAGCGGCGTGCTGAGCGCGACCCCCGCCGGGCTCTGTTCCGGCAGCGTCGCGTCGTCGCTCTCGCGGTTCCACTGCAGCGCGCCGTTCTGCCCGCCGACGCGCAGCGCCCTGCCGCCCTGTGAGGCGTCCGGCATGGATACGAAGGTGACGTGGTTGGTGGGCAGGGCGGTGGTGTGCCGGACCCGCATGCGTACGTACACCACGGGCCCGACGGAGGACAGATCGCGGGTGGAGGCTGCGAAGACGTGGTTGCAGTAGCCGGCGCCGCCGTCGACGCGCAGCGACCTGGTGCCGCTGTAGGCGACGGACGTGTCGACGCTGACCTTCCCCGTGCCCTGGCAGTCGGGTGCCGTGGTCTGCCAGGGGCCCGAGGGCACGGTGCCGGTCTGGTCCTCGAAGTCGGAGCAGATCGTCGCCCCGGCGCATTCGGCCGGCGCCGTGGCTGTCGCCGTCGGTGTCGGTGAGGCGGTCGCCGTCGGGGTGGGACTCGCGGTTCCGCCGCACGGCGTGCCGCCCAGGGCAAAGGCGGTGGGAGCCGGGTCGGCGGTGCGCCAGGTGCCCTGGAGCCCGAAGTCCACGGACCCGCCGGCGGCGAGCTGGGCATTGTGCGCGACGTTCACGGCGGTCACCGCGCTGCCCGACTGGGTGACCTGCGCGTTCCAGGCGGACGTGACCTGCTGGTCGCCGCCGTAGGTCCACTCCAGCCGCCAGCCGTTCAGGGCGGCGCCGAGATTCGTGACGCGGATCTGGGCGGTGAAGCCGCCGGACCACTCGTTGGTGGTGTAGGTGACCGTGCAGCCCGTGGCCGCGCCCTGGGCGCGCGACGTGGCGATGGCGGGAAGGGCCACCGCCACCACGGCCAGCACCAATACCCAGAGAGGCAGGCGGTGGCGGCGCCCGCGTAATGAAGTCATGGTCATGATCAATCTCCGGGAGTCAGGACGCGGTGCAGGAGAGTGCGCCGAGGTCTCGGTCGTCGCCGCTGAGCGTCATCCCCCAGGTCGTCGACGCGCCCGGTGCCAGCGAGCCGTTGTAGGAGGCGTTGTGAACGGTGGTGGCGGGGCGGGACGGATCCACCACCGCGTTCCAGCGGTTCGCCACGGTCACACCGCCCGGCAGGGTGTGGTGCACCGACCAGTCGGTGACCGGCCGGGACCCGGTGTTGGTGACCGTGACGTCGGCCTGGTACCCGCCCTGCCATGAGCCGGTCAGCTTCCACTCCGCCGTGCAGGCGGTGTCGCCGGAGGGGCTCGGCGCGGGAGTGGGAGGTGGTGTCCCTCCAGAGCTGTCGGTGGTGTAGGAGACGGGGGTGTAGTCCTGCGAGCAGCCTCCCGCGCAGCCTGACGGCAGCGAGAAAGAGTACGTACGATCGCCGCCCAGCCAGGTGTCGGCTGCGTCGCGGATCCGTATGGTGAAGCTGCTCTGGCCGGAGGTCGTCGCGCCGATGACGTAGGACTGCCCCATGTCGCTGTTCATTGCGGCGTCGGTCCAGGTGCCGTTCGTCAGGTACTGGACGCCGTGGATGCCGCCCGGCAGATGGGAGACGGCGATGGCGGGCCAGTACCGCTGGGCTCCCCTGAGGAAGCCGATACGGATGTCGCCGCTGTAGTCCGGGGCCGGGACGAAGCTCCAGGAGACATGACGGTTGTTCCAGTGGTCCGGGTACATCGTCCCCACTGGGGTGCCGCCGATCCGGAAGCGGTTGAGGGAGTCGGTTGCCAGGTCGAGGTGGTTGGGGTCGTCCCGGCACCAGGCGTTGGCATCGGCGCAGCTGTCCGCGACGATCATGGTCAGGGTGGCCCCGTTGTACTTGTCGGCCACCCATGAGCCGTTGCGGCAGAAGGGCTGGCCCGGGGCGCCGTCGTTGGTGCCGGTGCAGTAGTCCCCGATGGTGACCTTGACCCAGCGGCCGCAGTTGCGGCCGTTGTCGAAGACGCCCTTGACCGATGCGCTCGAGTCCGGCACCGGGCGGGGGTAGGTGCTCGAGTAGTCACCGGGTGTGTTGAACACGTTGAGCGCCACGAAGTCCTGGCTGTCCAGTTCGCGCTGCGGCAGACCGCAGCCGCCGTAGGGGCTGCCGAGCCCGGCGAAGTGGGTCGCGTTGCCCAGGACCTCAGTTGCGGCGGCACTCGCGGCGGGCGGCTGGGCCGCCGCGGCCACGACGGGTAACGCGGCGCGGCAGAGCGCTGCCAGCAACGTGGCGGTGCGCCTTCGGGCCGGTGAGCGGGGAGTTGAAAGAAGCTGCATGGAGGGATCCGCCTTCTTGGTGACGGGGCGCCGTGACGTTCGTATGGGAGTCCTCTCGGAGGGAGGGGAGTGAGCGCTGGAACACCTCACCCATGGGAGCGCTCCCACAGTATCCGTATCCGGGGACTGTAGAAGAGGGTCATGCTCCTGACAAGGGTGTGGGTTCCCGTCGGAGTTTTCGCCCTGTCCGAGCCGGGGCGTGCCCGGGCCGGACAGGGTGGAGTCAGCTGAGGTTCCGCGGCTCATTGGTGTCGCCGTTGCAGGTCCACAGTTGGACCGGGGCGGCGTGGAGCCAAGTCCCGGCAGGCATGCGGGACATAGGCTGGAACGCAGCACGGGAGGTTTCGGGGGAGCACGATGAGCGCGAACGAGCGATCCGGCACGGCATCTGACGACACATCGCACCGGCGATGGTTCATCAGTCACGCCGGGGCGGATCGTGCGTGGGCGGAGCGGGTTGGATGGCGGCTCCTGGACGCGGGCTGTTACTGGTAGTTCGTTAAATCCGGAGGTAGAGGTCACGGAAACGGCATTGACCGGTACCTCCGGATTTAACGAACTACCGGTAGCCGCTATCAGACCTACCCCGGTGCGGACAACACTCAGCGCCTAGCCCGCGATAGCACCACCTTCACCAACGCCGCCGTCGGACTCGCCGGACAGACAGTGTCCGGCGTCGGCACCGGTTTCGTCCGCGAACCGTCGGGCACCCTGGTGGCCATGAGGAGCGGCGGCAGCAGCCAGTACTACCTCACCGACGTCCAGAACTCAGTAATCGGCCTGGCCGACACCACGGCGAAGCGGACCGCGACCTACACCTACGGCCCCTACGGCGAACAGCGCGCCAACAGCGGCACCCAGGAGCCCTTCCGCTATACCAGCGCCTACCTCGACCCGGCAGGGCTGTACAAGGTGGGCGCCCTCTACTGCGACTCCAGACTCGGCCGCTTCACCCAACCTGACCCGTCACGCCAGGAAGACGACCCGTACCTCTTCACTGGCGGCGACCCCGTCAGTCACACCAACCCCACCGGAACCACATTTATGAGTTTCGCGGAGTCTGCGTCTAAAAAGATCGGCTTTGCGTCCGACGTCATCAGCATCGGGTAGATCGCCAGGCAGGTCTCTCGCGGAGAGCGGAAAAGGGTAGATGGTAAGGCAACTTGTGCTTTCGGCGGGATGACCGCAGGAAATGCAACCCAGGAAATTTACAATCGAGCCACTTTGTGAGGAGAAATGAACAACGTGACAATGGCCTACAAGGGCTGGCCGTCCGGAACGCCAATCTCAGTTCTGGTCGTCATAATCGTAGCCGTCCTCTTAGTTGCAGCCGTGATAGGGCGCACGCGACGCAAATAGTTTCCCCTTCGACAGCGGTGTACCCGTGGATTCGTCGGACCGGCATCCGGTGTCACGCCAACCGCAGCGGCGCCTCCGACGCCACGACAGCGGGGCCGGACAGATCACCCGACGCTGTGAGCAGACCAGGCGCTCGTGAAGCGTGTCGGCCCGCACCTTGCCCTGCGAGCGTTCGACCCCTCGCTGGCCGGGCAGAGCACTCAGTCACGACTGGCACACCTGGCCCCGGGGTGTCGCTCGCCCAGAATGTCGAACAAGTGTCTTAATAGGAATTCATCGCCCGACGCGACCGAGGAACTGGAATGGCTGGCGCGGGCCCCGCGCGCCGCGGATCAGACCTGACTCGAATTCCGGAATCAAGCCAAGCCCGTTCCCGGACCCGCCCGTAGTGCGTACGCACCAGGACACGTGCGTGCCTGGTCCGGATGCACCAGGGGAGGACGGCGGAGGAGGACGATGCCCGGCAGGGCGCCGGGGGGAATTGTGGGTGGCGCGTGAATCTCACGCGTTCCCCCTTGCCTTACGGCGTCTGGAGTGATCAAAGGTGGCGACGTTTCTTTACCGGATCGGACGGTGGGCCTTCCGGCGGCGCCGGCTCGTGGGCGGTCTGTGGCTGGGTGTCCTGGTGCTGGCCGTGGTCGGCGCCGCCGTGGCGCCGGCCGGGGAGGAAGAGGACCTCTCCATGCCCGGCACCGAGTCGCAGAAGGCGTTCGACCTGCTGGACGAGCGCTTCCCGCAGAGCAACTCCCAGGGTGCCGAGGCCCGTTTGGTGTTCCGGGCCCCGGACGGGCAGCGGGTGACGGCCAGAGAGCACAAGGCGGTCGTCGAGGACACGCTCGGCTCCCTGGACGGGGGCGATCAGGTCGCGTCGACGACCGACCCGTACGAGACCGGCGCTGTCAGCGAGGACGGCACCATCGCCTACTCCACGGTCACCTACACCGCTGAGGCCGTCGACCTGACCGGGGCGACGAAGAGCGCCTTGGAGAACGCCGCGAGCCAGGCGCGAGACGCGGGGCTGACCGTGGAGATCGGCGGCTCGGCCCTGGACGCGGAAGAGGAACTGGGCGGTACGACCGAGCTCATCGGCGTGGCGGTGGCGGCGGTGGTCCTTGTCCTCGCCCTCGGGTCGCTGGTCGCGGCCGGACTGTCGCTGCTGACCGCCTTCGTGGGCGTGGCCATAGCCTTCGGCCTGGTCTCCGCGCTGGCGGTTCCGCTGGGCCTGACGTCCACCGTCGCCATCCTGGCGCTGATGCTGGGGCTGGCGGTCGGTATCGACTACGCCCTCTTCATCACCTCCCGCTTCCGCGACGAGCGCGCCCAGGGATGCGAGCCGGAGGAGGCCGCGGGCCGGGCGGTGGGCACGGCCGGATCCGCCGTCGTCTTCGCCGGCGCGACCGTCTTCATCGCCCTGGTCGGGCTGGGGGTCGTCGGCATCCCCGAACTCACCAAGATGGGCATGGGCGGTGCGGGCGCCGTGGCCCTTGCCGTACTCGTCGCACTGACCCTGGTCCCCGCGCTGTTCGGCTTCTTCGGCCGACGGATCCTGTCCCGAGCCGTCCGCAAGGCCGGCCGGCCGGAGAACGAGCACCCGCACCGGGTGCCCACCGCGGCCGGCCGGCCCGGGCTCGGCACCCGCTGGGCACGGTTCGTGCTGCGCCGGCCGGCGGCCGTGCTGGTGACCTGCGTACTCGGTCTCGGGACCGTCGCCCTGCCGGCGCTGAGCCTCGAACTCGGGCTGCCCGGAGACGAGTCCAAGTCGGTTCAGACCACCCAGCGCCGCGCCTACGACCTGCTGTCGGAGGGCTTCGGCCCCGGCTTCAACGGCCCGTTGACCGTCGTCGTGGACATGCCGGACTCCGCCGACGCCCGGGCCACCACGGACCGGGTCGTCGAGACCGTACGGGGAGTGGACGGGGTCGCGTCGGTCGGTGAGCCCGTTCTCAACCGGGCCAAGGACACGGCCGTCCTCACCGCCGTACCGCGGACCGCGCCGAACAGCGGCGAGACCAAGGACCTGGTGCACGCGATCCGGGGCGCGGTCTCCGACATCGACGCCGACACCGGCGCCGCCGTCCTGGTGACCGGCACCACCGCGATGAACATCGACATCTCCGAAGCCATGTCCGACGCCCTCATCCCCTATCTGGCCGTGGTCATCGGACTTGCGGTGCTCCTGCTGACGGTGGTCTTCCGCTCGGTGCTGGTCCCGGTCAAGGCCGCGCTCGGCTTCCTGCTGTCGGTGGGTGCCGCCTTCGGCGTGCTCGTCGCGGTCTTCCAGTGGGGCTGGGCGGCCGGTCTGCTCGGCATCGAGCAGACCGGACCGGTCATGTCGCTGATGCCGATTCTCATCATCGGCATAGTCTTCGGCCTCGCCATGGACTACGAGGTCTTCCTGCTCTCCCGGATGCGGGAGGCCCACGTCCATGGCGCGTCCCCCGGCGAGGCGGTCGTCAGCGGGTTCCGGCACAGCGGACGGGTGGTGGCCGCGGCGGCGATCATCATGATCAGCGTCTTCGCCGGATTCGTAGGGATGAGCAGCCCGACCATCCAGACGATGGGCGTCGGGCTGGCCGCCGCCGTCGCCTTCGACGCCTTCGTGGTCCGGATGGCGATCGTGCCCGCGGTCCTGGCACTGCTCGGCCACCGGGCCTGGTGGCTGCCTCGTATCCTGAACCGTGTGCTGCCGAATGTGGATATCGAGGGCGAGAAACTGAGCAGGTCTGTCCCGGCCCCCGCCACCGACCCGGACGCGGCGGTGCGGCGGCTCCCCGTCGGCCGGCAGCAGCACTGAGCCGGCCATGACGCACACGGGGGGCGGCGGCCCGCGACCACGCGTCACGTGGTGGCGGGAGGCAGCGGTCACGGCGGCGGCGTTCGCGCTCTGCCTGCTCGGCGGTGTGGTGCAGGACGACGGCAGCACGCTGTCACCGCCGTCCGCGGCCGCCTACCTCATCGCCGTGGTGTCCTGTGCCACGCTGCCGCTGCGGCACCGGGCACCCCTGGCGGCCATGGTGGTCACGACCGCGTGCGGGGTGCTGGGGCCGGTACTGGGCCTCCTGCTGAGCCCGCTCATCGTGGCCCCCGCTGTGATCACCGCCTACTCGTACGCGCTCACCGTGCGCAACGAACGGCGCGCGGCGGGCGCGGTGCTGCTCATCTCCGCGGCACTGCTGGTCGCCTCCACCCCCTTGTTCGGGGCCCTCTCATGGAAAGACGCGAGCAGGGTGGGAGCGGTGGCGGCGTTCCCGCTGGTGGCCGGCGTCCTCGGTCACTCGGTACGGAACCGACGGGCCTACCTGGCGGCCGTGGAGGAGCGGGCCCGGCGGGCCGAGGAGAGCCGGGACAGCGAGGCGCGCCAGAGAGTGGCCGAGGAACGGGTGCGCATCGCTCGGGAGTTGCACGACCTCGTAGCGCATCAGATCACCCTGGCCAACGCGCAGGCCACGGTCGCCGCCCACCTCTTCGACACCCGCCCGGAACAGACCCGCACGAGCCTGAGGGAACTCGTCGAGACCACCGGACACGCGCTCGACGAACTGCGGGCCACGGTAGGTCTGTTGCGTCAGTCCGGGGACGCGGCCACGCCCGCCGAACCGGCGCCCGGCCTGTCCCGGCTTCCCACGCTCCTGGAGTCCTTCCGCCGCGCGGGCCTGGAGGTGACGGTGCACCAGGAGGGCACGGCCAGGCCGCTGCCGCCGGGAGTGGACCTCACCGCCTACCGCATCGTCCAGGAGGCCCTGACCAACGTGACCAAGCACGCCGGTACCGGCAGCGCCCAGGTGCGGCTCGCCTTCGGCCGCGATCGCGTGACCATCACCGTCGCCGACGACGGAGGGGGCGCGCGTACGGCGCCGACCGCGCCCACGGGACCGAGGGCGTCCGCCGTGGTGGACCGTCCGCCCGGTTACGGCCTGATCGGGATGCGGGAACGTGCCACCGCGGTCGGGGGACAACTCTCCGCGGGCAGGCGCCCGGAGGGTGGCTTCCTCGTCTCCACTCAGCTGCCCCTACCGCCCGCCAAGGACACCACCCGGGGTGATACGACAGGGAACACCGACGAAGCAACACCCATCGAGGGGCCAATGACTGACGGAACGACAGGCCACGGACGGACCGGCGACGCAGAGGCCGGGGACGCGTCGTGACGCTCAGGGTTCTGCTCGCGGACGATCAGGCTCTGCTGCGCGGTGCCTTCAGGATGCTCCTCGACACCGCCGACGACATCACTGTCGTTGGCGAGGCCGGCGACGGCAGGGAGGCGGTGCGACTCACCCGGGAGCTGCGCCCGGACGTGGTGATCATGGACATCCGTATGCCGGGGACCGACGGTCTCACCGCCACGTCGGAGATCTGCGCGGATCCGGAACTGCGTGCCAGTCGCATCCTGATCCTCACCACGTACGAGACCGACGAATACGTCGCCCAGGCGCTGCGCGCGGGGGCCGGCGGCTTCATCGGCAAGGGCATCGGGGCCGAGGACCTGGCGGACGCCGTCCGTACGATCGCCGACGGCGACACTCTCCTGTCCCCGGCCGCGACCCGCTCCCTGGTCGCCCGTTTCCTGGCCACACCGGACACCCCCTCGCCGCAGCACGCCGAACAACTCGCCCTGCTCACCCCGCGCGAACGCGAGATGGTGGCCCTGGTCGCGACCGGCCTGTCCAACCAGGAGATCGCCGAGCGCATGTTCCTCAGCCCCTTCACCGTCCGCGCCCACGTGCAGCGCGCCATGACGAAGCTGGAGGCCCGCGACCGGGCCCAACTCGTCGTCATCGCCTACCGGACGGGCCTGGCCCACGCCGCCCCCGACGGCGGCACCGACCGCCTGCCGTAGCGAAGTCCACGGCGGAGGCGCTCTTGGGGGTGCACGAGCGGGGCATGCGACCTGCGCCTTGTACCGAGCTTCCGCACACTCCGCAGGCGGGCAGGCGCCGGTCGTCGGCGTGACAGACAGCGTCAGCCGGCCGAGGATCCAGGTGTAGGGCGCTACCGCGGTTTTCACGGGGTGGGTGACGAACACGGCCCAACGCTTCGACGCCGACAAGTGGACGAGCGATGTGTTCGTGAACCGGAACGGCCGCTGGCTGTGCGTGCTGAGTCACATCACGGCGGCAGCCCCGGACTGAGGTCCACGAGTTCCTCGTCGATCTCGCGTATCCATTGCCGTATCAGGTCACGGCATCGGGGCGAACTCGGGCAGCACAAGGGCCGAGTGGGCGGGCCGTGCCGGCGCGGAGGGCAGGGTGTCGAGGCTACGCAGCTTGGTGTTGCGTTGCTCCAGGGCGCGCACGGTGGTGGGGAAGAGTGTGGCCGCACCGTTGCCGGGGGGTCAGGCCGTAGGTGTGGCGGCGGGTGCCCTTGGGGCGGGCGAAGGGCGCGGAAGCCGGGCCGCGTCCGCCCGGGTCAGGGGGCACCGACGGCGGCGTAGAGCTTCGGGGCGCCGGCGGCGGGATCGGAGCCCAGCCGCACGCACAGCTCCTGTACGGGAGCGTCACCGGGAGCGACGGTCACCTCGGCGCGTCCGGCGGCGCAACTTCGGGCCGCGGATGAGGGCGTGGCGGCCGACGCGGAGGCGCTTTCCCCGGCCGGGCTCGCGGGCAGGCTCGAGGACGAGGCTCCAGTGGTCGCAGGTCCGGAGGTGTGTGTCGGTGTGCTGGCCGATGGCCCGGTCGAGCGGTTTCCGGATGGACCGCCCGCCGCCGACGCGCCACTCGTCGACCCGCCGCACGCCGCCAGGACGACCATTGCGGTGATCACCCATGCTCCGGCCCACCACCGCATGTGCGTACCTCTTGGCTCACTCGTACGACAACCAGCATGCACCCGCCGTCGCTGATGGCCGACGGAACTAAGGCTGCCCGCAGGCGGTGGAGGCGACGCTGCCGCCTGCGACGGTGAGCGGACCGGCGGTGTAAGCGCCTCGTCGAAGGCCTGCCTGCTGGCCGGGGTCCTGCCCACCGCGAAGACCGAGGCCGCCTTGCCGCCGATGACGGAGGCCGGCACGATGCCGCCCCGCGGTGCGCTGGGTCACCACCGTCACCGCCCGCACGGACCGGGTGGACATCGACCCGGTGCTCATACGGCCCGACGGCTGTGTCGCCCGCGCCTTGCCTACCGAGCAGGACCTTGACGCCACCACGCCGGTGCGTGCGTTGGGCACACGGTTCGCCCATCCCGCCTGAGCACCGCATTAACAGTCGTCTCAGGTTCGCTCCGTATCAAGTAGCCATCCAGATAAGCGATGCAACCCGTATGTAGGAGGCTAGTGATGGCAGTCGACGCAGCGCCGTCCGGGGAAGCGCCGGCCGGTCGGTTGGCAGGCCGGTGGGTGCCATGGTTGGTGATTGGCTTGTGGCTGGTTCTGGCCGCGGGCATGGTGCCGCTGAGCGGAAAGCTGAGCTCGGTCACCACCGACAGCGCCGTGGACACCCTGCCGGCCAGTGCCGAGTCCACCAAGGTGGCGGCGCTGGACGACAGTCTCCCCGGCGGTGACGAGAACACGTTCGTCTTCGTGTACCACCGCGCCGGCGGCATGACCGACGCCGACCGCGCGACGGTCGAGCGTCACTACGACACCCTTACCAAGCGGTATCCGCCGAAGGGGACGGCGGCGGCCGACGAGGACGACGAGAGCTCACCGACGAGCCGTTCCGCCGACCGCGAGGCGATGGTGTTCACCCTCGATGTGAGCACGTCCTACGGCCCACCGGAGGACCTCGTCGGCCCGGTACGTGACGCCGCGAAGGACCGTCCCTCCGGCCTGGAACTCGACGTGACCGGCCCGGCCGCGATCGACGGCGACATGGAGGCCGTCTTCGACGGCATCGACACGCAGGTCCTCCTCACCACCATGATCGTCGTCACGCTCCTGCTCATCCTCACCTACCGCAGCCCGGTGTTGTGGATCATCCCGCTGTTCGCCGTTGGCGCGGCCGCACTGACATCGATGGGGACCGTCTACCTGCTCGTCAAGGGCTTCGGCATCGTGGTCAACGACCAGAACTCGGCGCTGCTGACGATCCTGGTGTTCGGCGTCGGCACGGACTACGCGCTGTTGCTCATCGCTCGATACCGGGAGGCACTGCACCACCATGAGAACGTCCGGGTCGCGATGGTCCACGCGCTGCGCGGCGCGGCGCCGGCCATCGTCGCGTCCGCGGCCACCGTGGTCGCCGGCCTGCTCTGCCTGCTCGTCGCGGACCTGAACAGCACCAGCGGGCTGGGCCCGATCGGTGCGGCCGGCATCCTGTGCGCGCTGGTGGCCATGCTGACGCTGTTCCCGGCGGTGCTCGTGGTGCTCGGCAGGCGGATCTTCTGGCCGGCCGTCCCGCGGTTCAGCACGGCCGTGGAGGAGAAGCCGGGGCTGTGGGGACGGCTCGGCACCGCCATCAACCGCCGCCGGTGGGTGGCGACGCTCGGCTCGCTCGGAGTCCTCGGCGTGCTCGCCCTCGGGCTGGCGGGCAACACCGGCGCCCTGCGGGAGCAGGACCAGTTCCTGTCCACGCCGGAGTCGGTCAACGGCTTCACCGTTCTGCGTCAGCACTTCCCGGAGCTCGGCGGCCAGCCGATGACGATCTTCACGCGGCCGGCGCACCAGGAGCGGGTTCTCGACGTCGTCAAGGACACTCCCGGTGTGGCCGAGGCCGTCCCGGAGCAGACCAGCGGTGGCTGGGCCAACATCTCCGTGACCCCGAAGGACGCGCCGGACACCGCTGCGGAGTACGACACGATCAAGCGGGTGCGCACCGCCGTGCACGCGGTGAGCGGGGCGGAGGCGATCGTCGGCGGGCCGAGTGCGGAGAACCTCGACACCGAGGTGACCACCGTGCGCGACGAGAAGCTGGTGATCCCGCTGGTGCTCGTCGTCGTCCTGATCGTCCTCGGGCTGCTGCTGCGCGCGATCCTGGCCCCGCTGGTCCTGATGACCACCGTGATCGTCTCATTCGCCGCGGCCTTCGGCGGCAGCGTGTTCGTCTTCGACACGATCCTCGGGTTCAAGGGCGTCGACTCTTCGGTACCGCTGCTGGCATTCCTCTTCCTGGTGGCGCTCGGCGTCGACTACAACATCTTCCTGGCCAGCCGGGCCCGGGAGGAGACCGTGCGTCTGGGCACCAGAGAGGGCATGCTGAAAGCCCTCTCGGCCACCGGTGGCGTCATCACCTCGGCAGGCCTGGTCCTGGCGGCCACGTTCGGGGTCCTCGCCTCACTTCCGCTGGTGATGCTGGTCGAGGTCGGGTTCCTGGTGGCCTTCGGCGTGCTGCTCGACGCCCTGCTGGTGCGGTCGGTCCTGGTGCCCGCCCTCACCTTGCTGATCGGTCGGCGGATGTGGTGGCCGAGCCGGCTGTCCCGTCCAGCGGCGGAGCTGCCGGACGGTCCACAGCCGCTCGCCGACGACCAAGAGCCCGCGCTGCAACGCTGAGCGCGGCGGCACGGACGAGATCCGGGACGGGGCCCCAGGCCCGTCCCGGATTTTTTTCATGGGCCCGACGGTCGCCGCCCTTCGGTCCTGCGCCGTGCGGCCGGGGCTCGGGTCGGCGCACCGTGTCCTGCCCCGACGGTGAGCCGCGCGGGGCCATGCCTGAGGGCCGCCGTCCCCTGTCCTGCGCCGCGCCGCCGGGGCGGGTCAGCGCGCCGCGGTGTCCTCCCCGGCGGTGAGCCGAGCGATCGGGGCGGGCGGGGCCGCGGCCGGAAGGTCGACCCGAAGCAGCGCGCCACCGCGTGCGGAGCGGGCGACGGTGGCCCGGCCGCCGTGGGCGTCGACGACCCGCTGCACGATCGACAGCCCCAGACCGGATCCCGGCAACGCCCGGGCGCTGTCGGCACGGTAGAACCGGTCGAACACCCGCGGTACGTCCGCGGCGTCGATACCCGGCCCGGCGTCGTCGACCTCGAGCACCGCCGACGCGCCCTCGGCACGGAGCCGGACCTGGACCGGCTGGTCCGCGGGGGACCACTTGCCGGCGTTGTCGACGAGGTTGAGCACCGCCCGCTCGAGCGCAGCGGGACGCCCGCTCACCCACACAGAGGTCACGTCGAGCGCGACCTCGATGTCGGGCGCGCGGGAACGTGCCCGGGTCGCGGCGGCCGCCACCACGTCGGCGAGGTCGAGCACCTCGGTGCTCTCGTCGCTGACGTCACCGCGCGCCAGGTCGGTCAGCTCGGCGACAAGGGTGCTCAACTCGGCCACCTGGGCGCCGAGATCGTTGAGCAGCCGGGTCCGGCTCTCCGCCGGCAGTGCGCTGTCCAGGGTGCCGCGCCGATCGAGCCGGATCAGCAGCTCGGCGTTGAGGCGCAGGCTGGTGAGCGGGGTCTTGAGCTCGTGGGCGGCGTCCTCGGCGAGCAGCCGCTGGGCCCGCCGGGAGTCGCGGAGCGCGGCGAGCATGTCGTTGATCGACCGGATCAGCCGCCTGATCTCCCCGCCGCCCTCATCCGGGATGTCGGCGTCGAGATCCCGGGTGTGCGCGACACGTACCGCGGCGGCCGTCAGCCGGTCGATCGGTGCCAGCCCGGTCCGCGCCACGGTCCGCCCGACAACGGCGCCGCCGACCACGCAGAGCAGCCCGATCACCAGCATGCCGAACCCGAACTGGTTGATCGGGCTGTCGTCGGCGACCTGGGCCACCTGCACCGCGCCGTCGCCCGCCCGCAGCGTGTAGATGAGGTAGCCGTCCTCGTCGCTGTCGTTCGACTCCATCAGGTCGGCCGACGCGCCCTGCGCCACCCGCTCGGCGTCCTCGCTGACCGGGGGCAGCGCGGGTTGGCCGGTCGGCGTCCGGATCGAACCGTCGGGCAGGATGACCCGCATCAGCCGACCGGATCCGGGATACGGCGGTAGCTGGACCTGCGCCAGACCGGCGCGCTGCGCGTTCGTCGCCAGGACGCGGGAGTCGGCGCGCAGCTGACTCTTGGCGCTGTCCTGCAGCTCCCGGCCCAGTAGTTCGCTGGCCACCTGGAAGGCCACGAACACGCTGACCGCGATGGCCGTCGCCGCGATCACCGTCATCCTGACCCGCAGGGACCGTCGGCGCCACCATCGGGTCAGCCGGCGCGGTTCCCGGCCGGCGGGCCTGCTCACGGAGGAGTCTCCCGCAGCACGTAACCCAGGCCGCGCAGAGTGTAGATCAATCGCGGCTCACCCTCGGCCTCCATCTTGCGGCGCAGGTAGCTCACGTACACCTGGAGGTTGTTGGCGGTGGCGCTCATGTCGAAGCCCCAGATCGCCTCGAACAGCGCGTCGCGGGTCAGGACCCGGGTCGCGTTGCTCATGAGGACCTGTAGGAGGGAGAACTCGGTCCGGGTCAGGCGCAGCGGCCGCTCGCCCCGCCACGCCTCGAACCTGTCGGGATCGAGCCGGACGTCGGCGAACGAGAGGATCTGCGACTCCTCGTCGGTCGGCGTGCGCCGGCGCAGCAGGGCCCGCACCCGGGCCAGCAGCTCCTCAGTGGCGAACGGCTTGGGCAGGTAGTCGTCGGCGCCCGCGTCCAGCCCCGTGACCCGGTCGGAGACCTGGTCACGGGCGGTCAGCATCAGCACCGGCAGATCCCGACCCGCGGCCCGCAACCGCCGGCAGGTCTCCAGCCCGCCGAGGCGGGGCATCATCACGTCGAGGATCAGCAGATCCAGCGTGTCGCCGTCGGCCCCACCGACCCCGTCGAGCACGGCGAGACCGTTGGCGACGGTGCTGGTGTCGTAACCCTCGACCTGGAGCACCCGCTCCAGCGACTCGCGGATGGCCGCTTCATCATCCGCGATCATGATCCGCACGCCGGCCCGCCCCCTTCCAGTCGATGTTTTTGCCGCTCATTGTCTCCGACCAACCTGAGGCCAGGATTAGAGCGTCGCTGGGGACCGCGCTCTTACGGGTACCTGAGGAATGGAACCTACTACGAGCATCTGCCCCGCAGTTCGGAGCCACGGATGTACTGGGCGTTGACTTCCTCTCCCGCCTATAGGCGGGGAATTCCAGCGGTCGCCAGGAAGGCCAGTTCCTCGGTCTTCTTCCACTGCATGGGGCAGAAGCGGTACTTGCATGCCCGCCTGACCTGCCGCGTCACGTCTCACACGTTATCAACTTCCGTGAGGGCAGCGGGTGTCGGCCGGTGGACGGCGCACCCGATCCTCTCCGGCCCAAAGGCCGGGGTCTCCACGAAGGACAGAACCGATGAAGGCTGGCTGAATGGCGTATACGGGTGAACCCCTCCACGCGTGAAGACGCCGGCTGCTGGGTCAGGTTCCGGGGAGGATACGGCGCGTTTCATAGGTCCACATCGCGATCTCGACTCGGTTGCGGGCGCCGAGTTTGGCCATCAGGCTGGCCAGATGTGTCTTCACCGTGCTGAGGCTGATGTGCAGTGCATCGGCGATCTCGGTGTTGGTCAGCCCGCGAGCGACGGCGAGGAGCACCTGCTCCTCGCGGGCGGTGATGGGGGAGACCGGCTGGGCCACGGGCCGGCCTGCGGGCAGGTCCGCGAATGTCTGGAGCAGACGGACCGTGACGCTGGGCGCGATGAGCGCCTCACCGTCGGACGCCGACCGTACGGCCTGCGCCAGAAGGTCTGGTCCGGTGTCTTTGAGGAGGAATCCGCGGGCGCCGGCGCGCAGTGAGCCGTAGACGTACTCGTCGAGGTCGAACGTGGTGATGACGACCACGGCCAGCGGGTCGGCGACGCCCGGGCCGGCGACCAGCCGGGTGGCCTCGAGTCCGTCGAGTACGGGCATGCGGATGTCGAACAGGCAGACGTCGGGGCGTAGTTCGCGGGCCAGACGTACCGCTTCCCGCCCGTCGGCGGCCTCGCCGACCACCTCGATGCCGGGCTGGGCGTTCAGCATGATCCGCAACCCGGTGCGGATGATCGTCTGGTCGTCAGCGACGAGGACGCGAATGGACACCGCTCTCGCTCCTCGCTCTCGGCAGTTCGGCTTCGACATGCCAGCCCCGGTCGGTACCCGGGCCGGCTCGTAGTGTGCCGCCGAGCAGGGCCGCACGCTCGCGAAGTCCGGTAAGTCCGTATCCGTCGCGACCCCGGCCGGTGCGCCGGCCGTTGTCGCGCACGCTCACCCGTACCGTGTGCCGTTCCGCGGCGACCCGAACGACGAGCTCGGTCGCGTCGACTGCATGGCGCAGCGCGTTGGTCACCGACTCCTGCACGATGCGGTAGACGGCCGCGTCCACGGCCGGGGGCAGCGCGTCCAGTTCGTCGTCGAGCCCCAGGTCGACCCTGAGGCGGCCACCCGGGGTGCGCACCAGGCGCTCCAGATCCGCGACTCCGGCAGGCGGCGCCAGCTCGGCGCCGACCCCGCGGTCGCGCAGCGTGGCGACCATGACGCGCATTTCCTCCAGCGTGCGTGCCCCTTCCTCCTCGACCTCCTCCAACGCCTGGACGGCGGCGGAAGGATCGGTGCCCGCGAGTACCCGGCCCGCCTGGGCGATGATCACCATGGCCGACACGTGGTGGGCCACCGTGTCGTGCAGTTCCCGGGCGAGCTGCTCGCGCTCGCGGGAGCGCACCTGCTCCAACTGCCGCTCGCGAGCGGTCACCTGGAACCGCACGGCAGCCCCGACCACGCCGGGCAGCAGCAGGAAGACGAAGCCCATGACATTTTCGACGACCGGGGTCTCGTCGGTGACGGAACACAGCGCGCTGGCCGCGAGGATCACCGCGCCGCCCAGCACAATCTCGCGTCCCGATCCCCATCGGGGCAGCGCGTACACCAGCACGAGCACGACCGCGGTGGTGTTCAGGCCGACGGGCTCGCCTGGTGCGGCGACGAGTGAGGCCACCTGAAGCAGGATAACCGAGCCGAACGCCAGCGTCACCGTCGCCAGCGGGCGGGTCCGGCGCCACAGGGGCAGCAGGCACAGCCATACGGCGAACACCACCGCCATCGGCCGCCACACGACGTTCTCGCGCAGGGTGGCCTCCAGCGCCACACCGGCAAGGCCCGCGGCGAGCAGCGCCCAGTCCCGCCGCACCCGGGCTGGCGCGTCGGGCGGCCGGGGTTCGGTCCACAGGGTTCGCAGGTCGTCTCGGAGCACGGTTCTCAGCCTAGGGACCGCGGCGTGCCGCGCATCGGCCGAAAGGACGGGTCCTCGCTCCGCCCCGGGGCTGACGGATCCGCGGCCCGTGAGCCGATGCCGCGCAGCGCCGTGGCGACGAGCCTCGGCATCGGCGGCCGTATATGGACGGCCGACGAGGTGGTTGGAGGACCCGATGCTGTCGAAAGCCCTGTTGCGCCTGGGCGCAAGCGCCGCCCGCCATCCCTGGCGGGTGATCGCGGCATGGCTGGTCGCCGCCACGCTCTCCGTCCTCGCCGCCGTCACCATCGGCGGGCGGACCGCGGACTCGATGACCGCTCCGGGACTGGACTCCCAACGGGCCGCGGAACTGATCGAGCGGGCCGGCACCGGCCAGGAGGGGATGACCGCCCAAGTGGTCGTCACCCCCCTCGACGGCGCTGCGACGTTCTTCGACCACGGCAGCGCGCGCACCGCTCTCACGCGGCTGCAGACCGAGGTGAAGCGGCTGCCGCACGTGCTCGGCACGAGCGACGCGGCGGGGGCGCTCGACGCACGCGGGGACACCACCGTGCGCGGCGGCCTGGTCTCGGCCGACGGGCGGATCGCAGTCGTCCGGGTGCAGTACCCCGACCAGAGCCGGCTGTCGGCCAAAGACCTCGACGCCCTGATCGATCTCGGCGACCGGTTGCGCGCCGAACTGCCCCTGCGCATCGAGATGGGCGGGAGTCTCTTCTACGCCTTCTCCGACCCCGATGGCGGCGCAAGCGAGCTGATCGGCCTCCTCGCCGCGGCCGCGGTCCTGTTCCTGGCGTTCGGTTCGCTCGTCGCTGCCGCGCTGCCGATCGGCATGGCGGTCTTCGGACTGACCGTCGGGGTCGCCGTGATGACGGTACTGGCGGGGGTCACGGACGTCCCCACCTTCGCACCGGTCCTGGGCAGCATGGTCGGGCTCGGAGTGGGCATCGACTACGCGCTGTTCGTGCTCGCCAGGCACCGGGAGTACCTCGCGTGCGGGCTCGATCCGCAGGCGGCGGCCGGACGAGCGGTGGCCACGGCGGGGCGGCCGGTGGTCTTCGCCGGCGGAACCGTTGTCGTGTCGATCCTCGGCATGGTGGTCGCGAACGTGCCGTTCATGACGGTGGGCGGGGTTGCTGTCTCGATCGTCGTCCTGACGATGGTGCTCGCGTCGGTGACGCTGCTGCCGGCTTTCCTCGGCGTGGCGGGCCCGCGGCTGGCCCGGGCCGGCTGGATCGGCCGGGCTGTGCAGACCAGGAAGTTGGGCCGACTCGCACGGCGGCGGGACCCGGCGGCAGGCTCTGCCCACGCCGCCGGGTGGCGTCGCTGGATCGGGCACGTCAGCCGGCACCCGGTGCCGTACGCGGTCGGTGCGGCGGGGGTGCTGCTGACCGCGACGCTGCCCGTGCTCGGCCTGCGCGTCGGCCTGCCCGACGACGGCTCACTGCCCCACAGCCGTACCGAGCGCCGGGCCTACGACCTCGTCGCCGAGGGGTTCGGCCCGGGCACCAACGGTCCCCTCGTCATTGCCGCGGACCCCACCGGTGATCCGGGAGTGCTGGATCGACTCGTCGGGGCGGTCGCGGCGGACCCGGGCATCGCATCCGTCGCGCCGACGCACATCGATCGGGCCACCGGTATCGCGACCCTTGTGGTGTTCCCGACCACCAGCCCTCAGGACAAGGCCACGGCCGACACGATCGCCCGGCTGCGCACCGACGTGGTGCCTTCGGCGATCGGGAACGGCCCGGCCAGGGCCCACGTCGGCGGCGCCGCCGCGAGCCTGTCCGACGTGGGTCAACGCACCAGCCAACGCCTGCCGGTGTTCGTCGCCGCCGTGCTGGCGATGTCGTTCCTGCTGCTGATGCTGGTCTTCCGCTCGATACTCGTACCGCTCAAGGCGGTACTGCTGAATCTGCTGAGCATCGGTGCGGCCTACGGCATCATGGTCGCGGTCTTCCAGTGGGGCTGGGGAGGCGCACTCATCGGGCTGGAAGCGACGGTTCCGATCGTGTCGTTCATCCCGATGTTCCTCTTCGCCATCCTGTTCGGCCTGTCGATGGACTACGAGGTGTTCCTCCTCTCCCGCGTACGCGAGGAGTACCTGCGTACCGGCGACAACGGCACGGCGATCGTTGAGGGCGTCTCGGGCACCGCCCGGATCATCACCTCGGCCGCCCTCATCATGGTGGCGGTCTTCCTGTCCTTCGCCGTAGCCGAGGACCCCTCCACCAAAATGTTCGGGCTCGGCCTGGCCACCGCGATCTTCATCGACGCCACGGTCGTACGCATGGTGCTGGTACCGGCGACCATGACACTCCTCGGCCGATCCAACTGGTGGCTGCCGAAGTGGCTGGACCGGATGCTTCCCCGCGGCCCTGTCGGCACCGACGACACCGACGCGGAATCCACGGGTGAGGCCCCGCGCCCACGGCTGGTTGACCGTTGACTCAACTCCTGCCCGCCCGTGGCGTCCGGCACCTCAGCGCGTCACCCAGGGACATATCGAGTCGTGATCATCGGGTGGTCCTGGTGAGGTCCTTGAGCCAGATCATCGTCAGTTCTGCCTCTTGCGCCGCCACCTCGCGCCGGCCTCTCGGGCCCGGTCGTTCCAGTGGTCCCGCACCCATCCCCAAAACAGCGCCACCGGCGCTGCGACCAGGGCGACCAGGAGCGACTTGTCCCAGGCCATGCCGCCGCGCCCGTATCGGAACATCAGCACGAGCAGCGCATAGACGCCGATGCCGAGTAAGAGAGCCTTCACCGGTTTCGAGAGATACATGCGGTGCGGATACCCCGCGTCCACCGATAGATCCGGCGCGTCCTTCGCATCCGTCTTGCCTCTCTTGTCCCGCGTCCCGTCTGTCGCAGAGGCGGGGAGCGCGTCCTCGTCTTTCCCCGCACTCCGCACCGGCAGGTCAGCTCCGAGTCCACCCCATGCCGCCTCCGTTCGGCAGGCCCGACAACGCCCCCAGCTGCAGCCCGCGTCAGCACTGAATCAGGCAGCTGGCGGAAGCACACCAGGTGCTCAGCGACCTCGGCGACGTCTTCCGGTTCTCGGAAACACGGTGCGGGCCTTCCAGGGCACCGCGACCGGGCTCGGGGCCGGGCCGGGCATCGGGGGAGAGGAGGGCGTGCAGCTGACGATCGACACGCGCGCCGACACGTAGGCGGAGGCGGAGGCGGTCGCGGCCGTGCAGGCCGCGTACGGGCGCAGCCAGGATGTTCTGATGTAGTGGCGTGCGCAGCTTTTGGGCGCAGATGAGCTTCTCCAAGGCGCCGTTGCGGGCTCGTTGGCACTGACGCTCGTCGCCGATCCGCCCACCTTGCCTGCGTCGGTCGGTTGAGGAATTTGGTTGCGGTGGACCAGGCGGATGCGGTGATACTCCCGCATGAGTAGAGACGCCGAGGCCATCGTGCTCGCCCGCTGGTCGGACGAGGTGATGGAACCGCTGACACAGGACGATCCGGAACGCACGTGGCAAGGTCGCTTCGTCCCGATAGCGGGGCACTGGGGCTACAAGTTCGGGTGGGCCCTGGAGTTGGAGAAAGTGCGTGCCCGCAAGGGCCTGCTCAGGCACCTGGAGTCGCTGCCGTGGCCGAATCCGCATACGGTGCAAGTTCTGCTTCGCGACCAGGATGGCGTCCCTTGAAGTGGTGTAGCCGGGCTTGGCCGCGGAACGCGCTGGTGTCTGCCCGGGGCGTGCATCCGCTGACCGTGCATGCTCCCTGAACAAGGGCAGGCCATCGCGTAAGTCTCCCTGGTGAACGGGCAGTTCAACCGGAGGAGCACGCGATGGCCTTGTCCCAGTCTGAGCTGATGCGGCTGCTGGAGTCACTACGTCGGGCCGATGGAGTTGAAGCAATCAGGGTGGTGTGCGAGCGCATCCTGCAGGAGCTCATCGAGGCCGAGGCCACCGAGGTGATCGGTGCCGCCCCGCGTGAGCACTCCGAGTCGCGCACGACCTGGCGCAACGGACACCGCGACCGTCTGCTGACCACCCAGGCCGGCGACCTGGACCTGAAGATCCCGAAGGTGCGGACCGGGTCGTTCTTCCCCTCGCTGCTGGAACGTCGGCGGCGCATCGACCGGGCGTTGTTCGCCGTGGTGATGGAGGCATACGTGCACGGCGTCTCCACCCGCAGCGTGGATGACCTGGTCAAAGCACTCGGTGCGGACTCCGGGATCTCCAAGTCCGAGGTCTCGCGGATCTGCGGCGAACTCGACGAGGAGCTGACCGCGTTCAAGGAACGGCCGCTGGATCACACCGTCTTCCCCTACGTCTTCCTGGACGCCACCTACTGCAAGGCCCGGGTGAACCACCGGATCGCCTCGCAGGCCGTGGTCATCGCCACCGGCATCTCCGCCACCGGACACCGCGAGATCCTCGGCGTGATGGTCGGCGACAGCGAATCGAAGCCGTTCTGGACGAAGTTCCTGCGCTCGCTTCGGGCCCGCGGCCTGGAGAACGTCCAGCTGGTGATCTCCGACAGCCACAGCGGGCTGGTGGCCGCGATCCGCACCGTCTTCCTCGGTGCGGCCTGGCAAAGGTGCCGCGTTCACTTCGTCCGGGACGTCTTCAGCGTGATCGAAAAGGGCTCGGGCGAGATGGTGGCAGCGACCATACGCACCATCTTCGCGCAGACCACCGCCGAGCAGGTGCGCACCCAGCTGGACGTGGTGGCCGACATGCTCGGACGACAGTTCCCGCAGGTCAAGAAGATGCTGCTGGACGCCGCACCGGACATCACGGCGTTCGCGGACTTCCCTCCGACGCACTGGAAGAAGATCTGGTCGACCAACCCGCTGGAACGGCTGAACCGGGAGATCAAACGACGGGCCGACGTCGTCCAGGTCTTCCCCAACCCCGCCGCCCTGGACCGGCTCGCCGCCGCGGTCCTGGCCGAACTCCACGACGAATGGCAGGTCTTCGACCGCCGCTACCTCTCCGAAGCCTCCATGGCCGAACTCCTCACCACCCAGCCCACTCCACCCGAGCCGCAGATCACCCCGCAACCGGAATCGAAACAGCTGCCGTGACTACACCACCCCGCGGGACATGACCGCGACCAGGACGACGACTGCTTCGGGCTATGGATGTTCCAGGAGGGCCGGCTGGTGGAAGTCACCATTCCGCGCACCGAGCGTTTCCACCAGCCGGCACCGCCCAATGAGGACTTCGAACCCGACCCGGGCATGCTGCTGCGCACCGACCACAACACGGCTCTGCCCGAGCAGACCCCGGAAGCACTCCGCGACACCCGCTCACCCTGGTAGGCCGAGTTCGACAGCTCATCTTGGGACGTCCGGGCTGTCGACGGATGGCGTCCCGCCGAAGACACTGTTGGCGAATTCGGCTGTGGTCACCAAATGCCCTTGCGGCGACGTGATGATGGACGGAACGGCGTGGGGGCGCGATCGTGAGGTGATCGAGGTGTCGCTGCGTCCACATCTGCCGGGTGAGGTTCCGGTCCAGACCGCCGAGGTGGCCCGGCTGGCGTTCCCGAAGGGCTGTCTGTGCATGCGGATCCGGGAAGTGATCGGGCTCGCTACCACCCGCACCTCCCGCTTCAGCCGACTGAGCCCCACATAGACGCCGCCGAATTCGCCAACGGTGTCCGCCGAATGGTGTAGCCATGCGGACCATGTGGCTCCGCTCAGGGCCGAGGTGGGGACAGCCGGCCGGCTCACCCGGCCGCAGCGCGCGCTGCTCACGGGCGTCAGCACCCCGATCCGGCGCCGAGGCGACTGCGTCGGCCAATTGACCTGCGGAGTCACGAACTCCGCGCCCGTGTATGCGAAATCGTCGAACGGTGCGATCCGCAGGCAAAAGCCCAGGTACACCATTCGGCGACAAGGGAGACGACCCGCCGCGGCTCCGCCGCCCACCCCGCGGGCAGCGCCGGATCATTGACCGGTACGGCGCGCATCGGCTCGGGCAGCGACCAGCTGGACGGCATAGACGCAGGCATGGTCGGCGTCTTCCACCGCCCCAGCCGCTGTTCTTCCAAGTGCGCACCGATTCCACGCTTCCGACGCGAAGCGGTGGCTGTGTCACCTTCTGTGGACGTCATCCGACGAGTTCGGGGATCACGTGGCGTGCTTTCGCGTGATGGCTGACGCGAGCGTGTCCGCCCGGCTGGTAGCCGTGTTCCTCAGGACGAGGGTGGCGGTGGGGTTGAGTGGTGCCCGAAAACGAGGATCTGCCACTGGCCGACCGTCCGATCCTGTCGGCTGTGACGTTCGCCGGCAGTGAGTCGGTGGCCGAGGCCCGGGATGCAGCCCGGGCCTTCCTGACTGAGGTGCAGGCCGTGCACGCCATCCCGGTGTCGGAGCGTGCGATGGGCCTGGTGCTGCTGGTGGTCAGCGAGCTGGTCACCAACGCGCACAAATACGCCCCCGGTCCGTGTCTACTGGACCTGGAGATCAACGACGGCGCGGTGGAGGTCAGCGTGTGGGACACCGATCCGACACTGCCGGTGGCCCAGCGCCCTGATCCGGGCCGGGTCGGACAGCACGGCCTGGAGATCGTGATCGGCGCGTGCCGCAGCTTCGAGATGCGCCGCGAGCCGGTGGGGAAACGCATCATGGCCGCCATCGCGCTGGCCGACGATCCCGGCGGGAACCCGGCAGGCCGCCTGATGTGAGGGACCACGCGATGCCTCCCACCTGGCACGACTGGGGTGGAGACAGCGGGGCCCACGAGATTTCATGCTTTCGACGAGAGCGGTGTGGACCGGCCGGCGCCTCTACTGCAGGCCCAGGCCTGCGGCTCAGCGGCTGGGGGTAGGGTTGCCGATTCGGTGATCGAGGCAGGGGTGACGGATGGATTGGCGTGAGTACGCCGAGCAGATGGCTCTGCTCGCCCGGGATCTGCTGGCTCGGGACTCGGTTCAGGCGACGCTGGATGAGATCGCGGCGTCGGCGGTGAAGCTGGTGGAGGGCTGTGACGCTGCCGGCATCCTCGCGGTCCGCAAGGGCCGGGCCGTGACCCTGGCATTCTGTGGGGACGTCGTCCAGGACTCGGACCGACTCCAGGGCGAGCTGGGCGAGGGCCCCTGCTTCGACCTGGCCCGCCGCAAGGACGGCGAGCGGGTGTACCGGATCGCCGACATGTCCCAGCCCCAGCCGACGTGGGAGCGGTTCGCCGCGCAGGCCCAGAAGCTGGGCATCGGGAGCATGGCCGGCGTCCTGCTCTATACCGACAACGAGGACTTCGGCGCGCTGAATCTGTACGCGCGCCGTCCGGGCGCCTTCGGCCAGGACATCGAGACTGCGGGCTGGCTGCTGGCCTCGCACGCTGCCGTCGCGTTGGCCGACGCCCGTACCATCGACCAGCTGCAGCACGCCGTGGAGACCCGGGAGGCCATCGGGGAGGCCATGGGCATCCTCATGGAACGCCACCAGCTCAGCAAGGAGGATGCCTTCAGCGTGCTGCGCCGCGTCTCCCAGGAACACAACATCAAGCTGCGCGACGTGGCCCAGAAGGTACGCGCCGAACGTACCGACCCTGTCTGACGGGCCAGGTACGGGACGGGGATGTGAGGAGGGCCGCGTCCGGGCCGGCTGCCTGCGCCGGGTCGGTCGTGGTCGGGCACAGCGACCACGGCGCCGCCAGCCCCTCCTTGAGGAGTAACGCCTTAAGCGCTGCGTAGCGGTTGCTGAAGGGGTGCCCGGTGAGGTCCTGTCCGTGTACGCGCAGCAGGTCGAACGCGACCAGGTGCGCGGGGAATTCGACGGCCGCGCGGGCCGCGGCCGTGCCGCGGTGGTGCATGTGTTGCTGGAGACGCTCTGGGTTCAGGTCGGAGATAGGCGGGACCCATGCATCGGGGCTCCGGCCGTCTCTTTCGCGTCCTGACGCTCGGACGTACGGCCCGCAGAGACGGCTGGGACACACGGCCCGACGCTCTCGGGAACTCGCACCTGCCGCGATTGTGACCTACATCTGATTAGCATTCAGAAGTTCGTTTTCTGCAACTTTGTCGTACGTGGCGTACAGGTCCTGCGTGCAATCAACCACGAGAGGAGGCCACATGGCCTCATCAGGCCGTCGTAGATCGCTGCTGCACCACACTTCTTCTCGACACGACCTTGAACTGCGTGCCGCGGCACCGCACTTCGGGCGGCGCCACTTCTTCACGATCACCGCGGCGGCCGCCGCGCTCGCCTTCACCACCAACCTGCCGGCCCGGGGCGTGGCGGGCTCCTCCGAGCTCGACGCGGCGAGGATCCCCAGCGACCCGTTCACGCTCGGCATCGCCTCCGGGGACCCGATGCCCCAGTCCGTACTGCTGTGGACGCGGCTCGCCCCCGCCCCGTACCAGGCGGACGGCGGTCTGCCCGGGCAGTACGTCGCGGTCCAGTGGGAGGTGGCCACCGACGAACGCTTCGCCCTGACCGTCCGCACCGGCCTCGCCATCGCCTATCCCGAGTACAACCACAGCCTGCACGTCGAGGTCGACGGCCTCGACCCCGACCGCGTCTACTACTACCGGTTCAAGGCCGGAACCTGGATCAGCGAGACGGGCCGCACCCGCACGGCCCCCGCCACCACGGCCGCCGCCGCGACGCTCACCTACGCCGCCGTCGCCTGCCAGGCCTACTTCGACGGGTACTACACGGTGCACCGCCATCTCGCCCAGGACGACGTCGACGTGGTGTTCCATCTCGGCGACTACCTGTACGAGTACGCCGTGAACTCCGTGGGCGGCCACCGGAACTACACCGACCGCAAGCTGCCCGACCTCTTCAACCACGAGGCCATGACCCTGGAGGACTACCGGCTGCGCTACGCCCTCTACAAGAGCGACCCGGACCTGCGGGCCGTCCACGCAGCCCACCCCTTCGTCGTCACCTGGGACGACCACGAGACCGAGAACAACTACGCGGGCGCCATCAGCGAGAACAACGACCCGCCGGAGACGTTCCTACTGCGCCGCGCCGCCGCCTACCGGGCACACTGGGAGAACCAACCGCTGCGCAACGCACAGCTGCCCAGCGGCCCGGACAGCCGGCTCTACCGCCGGCTCCACTGGGGCACGCTCGCCCAGTTCGACGTTCTCGACACCCGTCAGTACCGCTCCGACCAGTTGTACAGCGACGCCAAACACGCAGTTCTCGGCCCCGAGGTGGACGACCCGAGCCGCACCATGACGGGGGCGGCGCAGGAGAGCTGGCTGATCGACGGCTGGCGCGCCTCCGAGGCCCTGTGGAACGTGATGCCGCAACAGGTCTGCTTCTCCCAGCGCAAACTCGACCTCAACGCGGAGCCGAAGATGTCCATGGACGCCTGGGACGGCTACCGGGCCTCCCGTCGGCGGATCCTCGACGGCGCGAAAGCGGCCGAGGTCGAGAACCTGGTGGTGATGACCGGGGACGTGCACGTCGGGTACGCCTTCGACATCAAGGACGACTTCGACGATCCGGCGTCCAAGACCCTCGGCACGGAGATCGTCGCCACGTCGGTGGCGAGCGGCCGGGACGGCGCCGAGAGGCCACCCAACTGGGACACATACCTCAAGGCCAACCCGCATCTGAAGTTCTACGACGGGCGGCGCGGCTATGTGAGGGTCACCCTGGACCGTCAGAAGGCGCGGGCCGACTTCAAGACCGTGTCCGCCGTGACGACGCCGGGCGCGCCGATCACGACCGCCGCGTCCTTCGTGACCGAGGCCGGCAACCCCGGACTCAAGCCCGCGTGACACCGGCACCGGGACGTCGACACCCGTACCGGGGTGCCGACCCGTCAGCATCCGGTGCTCCGCCGGGCGGGCCCTTCGCGTCGTCCAATGCGCGGAACGGCCGGGAACCGGACATCTTCTGAGCCCTCTTCGGCAAAACCTAAGGTTTCGAGGCCCTTCTGCCACCGAAACCCGAGGAGACGCCTGATGGTCCACAGACATGCCGGAGTCGGCTGTGCCGCCTTGACGGTGCTCGGCGCGCTCGCGCTCGCGGGGCTGCCCCACACCGCAGCCGCGGAGCCCCCCGCGCCGACACCGGCACCCTCCGCCGCCGAGACGCTCGGCGCCGACAAGCCGTCGCCCGCACTCCTGAGCGCACTGGTGCGCGACCTGGGCCTGACCGACGCACAGGCCAGGACGCGCCTGGTGAACGAGGCCGAGGCGGGCACGCGCGCCGGCCGGCTCCAGAACGCGCTGGGCAAGCACTTCGCGGGAGCATGGGTGAGCGGCGCGACCTCCGCCGACCTGACCGTCGCGACCACCGACACCGCGGACGTCCCCGCCATCGAGGCCGGCGGGGCGAAGGCGGCGGTCGTCAAGACCGCGCTGGAGGACCTGAAGAAGGCCAAGACGAAGCTGGACGGCGCCGTGACCGGCAAGGCCCTCGACACGCCGGTGCGGTACGTCGACGTACGGACCAACCGGGTGACGGTCCAGGCGACGAGCCGTGCCGCCGCGGACACGCTCATCGCTGCCGCCGAAGTCGCCGCAGGGCTCGTGGACGTCAAGGTGTCGGCGGAGCAGCCCCGCGCCCTGCACGACGTGCGGGGCGGTGACGCCTTCTACATCGACGACCAGGCCCGCTGCTCCGTGGGATTCTCCATCACCAAGGGCGAGCAGCAGGGCTTCGCCACGGCCGGTCACTGCGGCAATGCGGGCGCCAAGACCACCGGCTTCAACAAGGTTGACCAGGGCACCTTCCAGAACTCCGTCTTCCCCGGCCAGGACATGGCCTGGGTGGGCGTCAACAGCGACTGGACCGCAACGCCCGCCGTCAAGGGGGAGGGTGACGAGAACGTGCAGACCGCCGGCTCGGTGAAGGCCCTGGCGGGCGCCGCGGTCTGCCGGTCCGGGTCGACCACCGGCTGGCACTGCGGAACGATCGAGCAGCACGACACCAGCGTCAGCTATGCCGAGGGCACCGTCGACGGTGTGACCCGCACCACGGTGTGCGCCGAGCCGGGCGACTCCGGCGGCTCCTACATCTCCGGAACCCAGGCGCAGGGCGTCACGTCGGGGGGTTCCGGTGACTGCACGAGCGGCGGAACGACCTTCTACCAGCCGATCAACCCGGTGCTCAGCGCCTACGGCCTCACCCTCAGCACCAGCACGGTCGAGAGCGGTACGGCCGCGCCCCAGGACGCTCAGACCGGCTGGGCCGCGGGCCAGGTCTACGACACCGGAGCGCGCGTGACGTACGACGGCGTCTCCTACGAGTGCCTGCAGGCGCATCAGGCGCAGAGCGCGTGGCAGCCCGCCCTCACTCCGGCCCTGTGGCAGCGCCTCTGACGAGCGTGGCGATGCCGCGGCGCGAGGTCCTCGGACTCGGTCCTCGCGCCGCGGCATGACGTCGGCCGCTCCCGGCCTGTCGCGCCCTACCTCGGTCGGTGTCGCGCTATGCCTCGGTCAGCAGCGCGTACGCGGTCGGTATGAAGGCGTCGCGAGCGCGGAAGCGGCGCGTGCACATGGCGGCCAGCGCCGTTCCGGTGTCGGGCCTGAAGCCCAGGAAGGCCTGCTGCCCGAGGGTGGCCCCGCCGTGGAAGTACATCGGACCGCGCTCGGTAGGGTGCTGGAACCAGGCCACCGTGTGCACATGCCGGTGCCCGAGTCCGCGCCGGAGCACGGGGCGGCGTACCGCCCGCAGAGCGTCGGTCAGGGGCCGGCCCGCCGGGTCCAGGTGTGCTTCGAGGAACGTGAGCAGGTCGTGCGGGGTGGCCCGGACGGCGCCGGCCGCCTGGAAGCCGCCGACGGACAATGCGGGCGTGGGCGTCGTACCGTCCCTGAGGTGTCCGACGGCGTCTGTGTCCGTGCCGCCGGGGCACAGGGCGGTGCCGCTCAGCCGGAGCGGACGCAGCACCTGACCGGTGAGCAGTTCGTCCCACGGCGTCGCGGTCGCCGCCACCAGCGCGTGACCGAGCACGGCGACACCAAAGTTGGAGTAGTGCCAGCGGGTGCCGGGCCTGCGGCGCCGCCGATGGCGCAGAAAGGCGTCGATCACCCGCTCGGCCGGATAGCGGGCGTAAGGGTTGGTGCGCCAGGTGGGCAGCGCCCGGACGAAGAAGTCGGCAGGAAGGCCGGGCAGTCCGGAGGTGTGGGTGATCAGGTGGGCGAGCGTGACGGGGTCCGGGCCGGCCGGCCGAGCCGGGTCCAGAATCGTGGCGGCCGGCTCGGCCGCAGACAACAGACCCGTCTGCGTCAGGTGGGCCAGCAGCAGTCCGGTGAACGTCTTGGAAGCGGACCCCATCTCGTAGCGCAGTTCGTGGCGCGCGACGGACGGGGGCGGCGCGCTGCCTCCACATCGCACCGTGCGGCGACCGTGCCGGGAGAACGCGAAGACGACGTCGGGTGCGTCCACGGCGCCGACGGCCGCGTCGAGCCGCCGCACCACGTCGCCGTCGGCATCTGCGGATGCGTCCATTGGCGGGCCACCGGGCGGGAGCACGCCGGTGGCGCCGAGCGGATCACCCGGCCAGGGGACGGGCCGCGTGGTCATGCCGGTGTGCGCACCAGCCGCGCCATGGCGCGGGAGGTGGCCAGTACGGAGGCGAAGGCGGCGACCAGTGTCGAGTGGTAGACGATGTCGAACACCTCGTCGGGGTCGCCCTCGGGCATGGTGCGGATGGCGGGCATCGCGCCGTCGGGCTGCTGGGCGGCGGCGAAGCCCTCCCAGGCCCGCTCGTCCCAGGTGGGGCGGGGCAGGCAGGCATCGACGACGAGCAGTTCGCCGAGCAGGTCCCAGCGTTGCAGGTCCAGCCAGTCGTCCAGCCAGGCCGGCAGCCAGGTCGCGAGATAGTCGGCGATGTGTGGTGGCAGACCGTCGGGACGCTCTCCCCAGTTGGTCAGGTGGAAGACGGTGTGGGTGATGTCGTAGGCGGTGTGCCCCTCGACCGTCCAGGGTTCGGGGGTGCGCCCCAGCCATGTCTCGGGGACGATGTCGGCTTCCGGCGGCCGGGGCGGCAGGCCGAAACGGCGCTGGTACGCGGACAGGCCGAGGCGGCGGACCGGCGCCATCTCGAGGGCGGCGTGGCTCTCCAGACGCTGGTTGAGCAGGAAGGCCTGCTCGGCCTCGGGACAGCTGTAGCCCAGCTCCTTGAACGGGAGGTACACCTCGAAGGGGACGGGAGACAAGGGCTCGGTCGCCTGGCCGAGCACCAGCATCCGGCCGCCGTCCAGCGTGTGACGCCAGGCATGGTCGACCAACTGCCGTGCCAGCTGGGCCTGTCGCGATCCGGCGACGCCTTCGCGGAACAACACCTTGCAGATCAGGGCCAGTTCGGCGACCGGTTTGAAGCGCTCCAGAAAGCCGATCTCGGGATCGACGTCCGGCTCCAGCCGGAAACCGTCGCGGTGGGCATACAGCCACTCGAGGGCGCCGGCCCCGACGTTGTGCACGAGACGGGTGCTGGTCATCTCAACCCTCCTTGTCCACTCCGCGCCGCCGCGCCGTCCTCGACGGCCCCGCGCAGACGGTTGATGGTCAGCACGGCGGCGAAGACCGTCATCAGTGTCGAGTGGTAGCAGTCGATGAAGTCGTGCGCGCCGCCATGGCCGCCGCGGCCGGCGCCGACCTCCGGGACGGCCCCGGAGTCGTCCTGCGCCACCGCGAGCCTCGCCCAGGCGTCCTGGAACAGGGCGCGCTCCGGCGGACCCGGCAGACTGCCCGCCACGGCCAGGAGTTCGCAGCTCAGGTCCCACTGCTCGTCCTCCAGGCAGGTGTCGAGCCAGGACGGAAGCCAGTGCCGGAGGTAGGCCGCCACCGGCGGGGGTACGGCCTCGGGGGTCCGGCCCCAGTCGGTGAGGTGGTAGACCACATGGGTAAGCGTGTAGCCGGCGGCTCCCTCGAAGGTCCATGGCTCCGGCAGACCGGCGAGCCAGGTGCGTCGCAAGGCCTCAGGCAGGTCCGCGTGTTCCGGGATGCCGCTGCGGCGCTCGGAGTTGAGCACGCTCAGGCGCCGGTTCGGTTGCTGCTCCGTCACCTGCCAGCTGCGGGTGCGGGCCACTGTCGTGGTGGCGCTCTCGTAGCCGGCGTGGCGCAGGCCGGCCGACGCGAACGCCGCGTAGATCTCCAGCGGGTACGTCGCGAAGGGTTCGAGGCGCTGCAACTCGACGAAAAGGGCGCCGCGCCCGGTCTGTTGCCACGCGAACGCCAACAGGTCGGAGGCGGTCACATGGAGCGGGTCGGCCGGATCGGTGTGCCGACGTACACAGACGCACACCTGGGCCAGCTCGCCGAGGGGTTTCCAGGTGAGGTTCACATTGCCACGTTCGGCCAGCGCGTCCTCGCCGAGCCGGAATCCGTCGCGGTGGGCGGACACCCAGGCCAACGCGGCCTCGGCCATCCTCCGGACCTGGCGCGCCTCCTGGGTCTCATGCGCCGTCACACCGGCACTCCGGCCCGCATCAGCTGCGCGGCCTGGACCTGCAGCGCCACGCGTGCGTCGGCGCGGCCCATCTGGGCCACGAACTCCAGGCCGGTGTCCAGCCCGAGGGTTTCCGGCACGTCGTCCAGGAGGACCAGCCAGCGTCCCGCTCCGGCCGCCTGGAGCCAGTCGCGGCGGCGGACTGCCCGGACGAATCCCCGGGAGACGTCGACAGGGCGGCCGCGTGCCACGCGGGCCACCGCGCAGTCCTCGTCGGGGAGTGCGAGCGGGGCGAGCACCGCGAGTTGGTGGGTCAGGAACTGCCACGGGGCATCCTCGAGCCATGTCGCGTCGGGCTCGGCGTCGTGGTCCCAGTCGCCGTCGAGGGACGCGTCCAGCCGCAGGAGTGCTCGTCTCATGGCCCAGTGACTCCACACCGAGGTGGGAGAGGCGTCCGCGGGTGGCGGGTAGGCGTGCACGGCTTTGCTGAACATGCTGAGATCGTCGGACTCCGGGGGCGCGTTGCGCAGGGCGCTCGGCAGGACGGCATCGGCTCCCATCACCCGTATGGCGGCAAGGGCCAGACCGGCGGTCACCTCGGGGTCGTCCCCCTCCGCGAGGCTGCCCGTGAGCCGAAACGGGTCCCCGCTCCGGAGAGCGGAGACCAGTTCCGTCGTAAGGCCCTGCACTGCGCCCGCGAGGCGGGTCGAAGTGCCTGACTTGTCCATTCGGTTTCTCCCGTCAGCCCTTCTTCGGACGTGGCGTCGGAGGCGACAGCAGGATGTTGCTCGACGAGCTCGTCAGGGCGAGCGCCGCGCACTGGCGGCTGTCGCGGTAGTAGCCGTCGGCCTCGACCGGGTCGAGAGCCGCCTCCACATCGATCCCTTGGACCTCGATGAGGTCATCGAGCAGAAACTCGGTGGCAGACATACCACCATCTCCTTTGTGAGAGATGTGCTTGTCTTCTCCCATGTCACCGCATCTGGCCGACTTATGCAAAAAAGATTGGTATGTCCCGAATGGTCTGATCTTCAATTTCCTGCGTGCGAGTAGTTGAACGACTGACGTCGTCCGGTGTTCAACCGCCGGTCAGGCCCGGGCGGGACGGTGGCGCGGACCGAGGGGTGCGTGCCACCGTCCCGAGCTGCGGGATGCGCGCCCCACACTCATGATCGTTCTGCTCGGCCTCACCCAAGATGGAGCGCTCTGGAACCGTCCCGGCGAAGGCCGAGTAAGGGCGGCAGGCCGTGATGGGTGCTGGGGCGGGGGCGCCTGACAGGATGTCCGATCGACCCTTCTGAAGGAGACGGTCGCTTCGCGGCTGGCGGCGGTGAGCGCGGTGGAGGTGGTCGCCCGACACGGTCTGGCCCGTGTCCAGGACGGCACCCTCCAACTGCACCGCCGCACCCAGGACTTGCTCACGGGGCAAATGACCCGCCAGGAACACGGCCGGGCGGAGACGGATGCCGGAGCACTCCTGGCGGGCGGCCAACCCCGGCCGCCCAGACAAACCGCAGTACTGGCCGGTCTGGCAGGTCCTGCTCCCACACGCCTTGGCCCTCGACCCCGCCCAACTCACTACCAGCCGGGGCCGGGGCGTGGTGAAAGAGGCGTGCCCGCCGGCATGCCCCTCAGGGCACCGAGCTGCCCTCGAGCGGTGAAGATGGTTGATCCGGTGTCTCAGCGGAGGCGGTTCCCCGACCTCACCGGGCGGCCCACGGCTCAGTTGACCGGTCTCTGTCCGTTCGTGGAGTCGATCGGGTTCTCGCCGGGTGAGGTCCTGGCCGTGTACGCGCAGCAGGTCGAACGCGATCGGATGGGCGGGGGAGTTGACGGCCGCGCGGACCGCGGCCGCGCCGCGGTGGTGCAGGCGCTGCTGGAGACGCTCGTACGCGAGCTGACCTCCCTCTCACGTTGAGCTGGCAGTCGACCGCTGTTTCGTCGGGCAGTTGCCGGACTGCCTCGTTGATCTCCGGAGTGCGACGCCAGGACCGCGCGCGAGTCTGCCGGGCAGTACGCCCGAGGTGTAAAGCGCATCGTGCTCCAGAGCAGAGCGCGTCACCCGGACGACGTTGATCGCCATGGCAGAGGGCGAGAATTCTGTGTGTCTCCCGGTCTTGCGCCCAGTGGGCCAACACATACTCTGCGGCGCCAGGTTGTTTGCCCGGTTCGCGGAATTCCCTGCGGCTGGAGCCGTCCCCGCCCGATGTGGGCGGGCTGCGGACGCGTTGTCACCGCTTCTCGGGTGGGATGAGTGCGGGGGGCGTGGTGGTGAGAGTGCGGGCGAAGCTCAGTGAGGTGGTGAAGCATTCTTCGACGTCCACGTTGGACAGGCCCGCCCATGCGTGATCGGCGCCGGGGACGTGGCGGAAGTCGACGTGAGCGCCTGCCTGGCGTAGGGCTACGGCGAGTTGCTCGCCCTGGGCGGGTGGGATGAGCGAGTCGTCTGTGCCGTGCAGGATGAGGAAGGGTGGGGCGTCGGCGGTGACGTGGGTGACCGGGCTGGCCGCACGGGCGAGTTCGGGTGCGGTGGCCAGGGGCGCTCCGATCAGCAAGGCCTCGCGTGTCGTGGGGTCGGAGGTGTCGTAAGTGCCGGGCCGGGACTGGGCGGGCAGCGTGGTCAGGTCGGTGGGTCCGTACCAGGCGATGCAGCCGCGCACCTGGGTGGTGAGGGCCAGTAGGGCGGCGAGGTGGGCCCCGGCGGATTCGCCCCAGGTCACGGTTCGGCCGGTGTCGAGCCCGAGTTCGTCGGCGCGGGAGTTGAGCCAGGCGGTGGCGGCGGTGACGTCGTCCAGCTGAGCGGGGTAGATGGCTTCGCCGGTGAGCCGGTAGTCGAGGCTGGCGACGGCGAATCCCGCCTGTGCAAGGCGGGCGAAGGGGCTGGGGCGCCAGTGTCGAAAACGCGGTCCCATGTCCGTGCGGGTGCCCGTGCGCCAGCCGCCGCCGTGGATGTAGACGATGAGCGGCAGCGGGGCCTGCGGTTCGTCGGGCAGCCATAGGTCGAGTTCGAGTGGGCGGATGCCCTCGGGGGCGGAGTAGACGGCGCCGCGCAGCAGTCGTGTGCCGGAGGCGGGGTGCGCGGCGGGCGGCAGTGGCAGGTGGGCGGGGGCGAGTGTGGCGAGCAGGGCGGCGAGCTCGGGCGGCAGAGGCATGGGGAGTCTTTCCGAACGAGACGGACGGCGGGTATGGGTCCGGGAGACGGGTGGCGGGTACGGGGGCGGTGTCTGGGGCGCGTGGGAGGGTGCGGTTGGTGCCGGTGTGCAGGTCAGTCAGGTGTAGGCGGTAGACAGGTGCAGCGGGAGGCCTTTTCCGGTTCGGCCAGTTGGGGGTCATGCGGAGGCGCCGGAGGGGTGCGGTGGCGGGCCAGCCGTGCGCTGAGCGCCATGGCGGCCCGCTCCCCGAGGCCGATGCCCAACAGGCCGGTGAGCCCGAGCAGGGCCGGTGCCGGTGCCTTGAGGTCGCAGGCCCAGTAGAGGGCGCCCATTGCCAGCCCTGCGGCAAAGGAGATCGCGAGGCGGCGTCCGAACGCGGCGGGGCCAGGCCGACGTGTGGCCCTCACAGCAGCCTCTGCAGCATGCTCTGTCCGAGCAGTATGCCCAGCAGGCCGGCCAGGGCGACGGGCGGAGGAACGGGCGCTTTGACGCGCAGCGCCGCGTACAGGACGCCGACCAGGGTCCCGGCCAGCAGGGTTTGGACATACGCCACCGCGGTCAGTTCCCGGTGCGCCACTGGTGGTTGGGCAGGAACCTCACGTCGTACTCGCGCGGGACGGTGCCGAATTTATGCGGCTCGGGCACGTACGGCTGCACCGGCAGGCCGAGTTCTTCGGTGGGCGTGCCGAGGTGTTCGAAGAACCGCTCGAAGGTTCCGCCCGGGCCCGCGGCGACCCCGACGATCCGGCTGTGGTGGCGCTCGATGCGGTAGGCGTGCGGGCAGTTCTTGGGTACGAATCCGAAGTCGCCCGCGGTGAGGAGCTTTTCTTGCTGCTCGCCCTGGAGGTCCTCGACGAAGAGGCGGACCGCGCCGTCGGTGACGTAGAAGACCTCGTGGGTGTCGGCATGGGAGTGGGCGGGGATGAGGTCGCCCTTGGGGCCTTCGACGGTGAAGAAGTTGAAGGCGTTCTCGGTCTGCTCGCCGCCCGCGTAGACGGTGACCAGGTCGGTGAACAAGTGGGCGCGGTCGCCCATGCCCTTCTCGATGAAGTAGGGCTTGCCCTGCTCGGCGGGGATGCGGGACCGCGATCGGTAGCGGGTGGCGAACTCCATGGTCATGGGAAACCTCCGGAGGCGAGGAAGCAAGGAATGTCAGGCTACCTGACATTCGAGAGAATGGTGCTCCACGGTGACGCTGGTTTTGCCGGATCGGGGTCGCCGGTGGACTGTCGCTATGCTCGCCATCCCGTCCCGCTGAGGAGCCATGAACACACCCGCGCCGAACCTGCCCCAGTTGCTCACCGAGGCCAAGCGGTGGTTCGACGACGCGTTGCTGGCCAGCATGGAGGCCGCGGGCGAGCAGCCGGTGACCGTCGCCCAGGCCTCCGTCTTCGCCACGCTGGACGAGGACGGTACGACGATCTCCGAACTCGCCCGCCGGATCGGCGTCACCCGACAGACCGTTCATCAGGCCGTGCACGGCCTGATCGGCATGGGGCTGCTGTGCCAGGTCCCTGACCCGGCCTCCGCTCGCAGCCGCTTGATCCGCCCCACCGGCGAAGGCGTTCGCGTCCATCACCGGGCCCAGGCCGCGCTCGCCGTGATCGAAGCCGAGCTGGCCCAGCGGATCGGCACCGCCGCCGTCGATGCGCTACGACAGGCGCTGACCGTCTCCTGGGGGGAGCCGCCCCTGGTGGCGGCTCCCTGAGTTGCTGGAGGCGGTGCCGACGTGCTGCCGCCGAGGCGTGTAGGCCGACATGCCCGTGTGTCAGTCCTGCTCACCGACCACGTCGATGGTGCAGGCGTGCGTGCCCGGTCCGGTGGCCACGGTGCCTGGGGGTCCATCACCGGAGAGGCGATACGGCCCAGCGCCGTCTGCGGGCCCGTCTCGGCGGGCGTTTCGCACTCGGGGGTCAGGTGCGCTTCAGGGCCACTGCGTCCGAGATCAGGGCCATGCCCCGCAGTGCGGCGGCAATAGGCCGGTGCACCGTTCCGGTGCCGGAAGCGGCACCGGAACGCGGTCGGCGCCAGTGGAGGCGGCTCGGCGGACGCCATCGCCGACGAGGTCGCGATGTCCGGCGGCGAGGAGCGCCGGGATGCCAAGCACGCCGCCGTGTACGACCACTGGCTGTGGCCGGACTGCGAAAGAACAGCGCGCTTTGCCTGGACACGACTTCGTGGTGGGTGGACGGCGGCATACAGCTCACCAGATGGAAATCCCTGGCCCGTGCCTCCGCCCGGAAGTTGACGATCAGGGGGATCGCGAAACTGATGCGGTGGTGATCTTCATCCAGAGAGTGGGTCGGACTCTGCGCGGAGCGGCGGTTGGGCAGGTCGGTCGTGGGTTGTGACGGTGACGCGGTACAGGCCCTGCTGGGGGAGCGATGCCAGTGCCACGAGGCATGTCCAACAGGAGCGAACTGCCGTATCGCTCCTGCCGATCCAGCCGACACCATTGCACCCATGACTCCCCGCCTGCGACTCAGCCGCCACGTCCTTGAGGTCTGTCACCCCGGGGGGCCTCCCTGAGACGATCGGGTGGATCGGCACCCGCTTCGGCACGATGGCCGCCATTCGGGACACCAGGGAAGTCCCGAGGAGTGAAACCGGCCGGCGCCGCTGGTGCGTTTCGCCTCTGGACGTACCAAGCCTCGCTCACCCGTGCCGACGAGGCACGTCCCTTACAGCCGGTCTGATCCGCCGGGCAGGCCCTGGGGTCCGGGTGCCCCTGCGCGCAACCCGTCCATGACGATGTCCAGCAGGCGCGTCGCCCTCGACTGCCAGTCATCGTGCGGGGCGAGCTGCCACAGGCCGGCGATGGCCAGCATGAAGTCGTCGGACGTGACGCCGGGACGGATCGTGCCGGCCTCCTCGCAGGCGCGGAGCAGAAGGTCCGCCGCGTCGGTCACCGGCGTGTGGCCCGGCTTCGTTGCCTTCCCGGACGAGGTGGCCTGGCGGATCGCCTCCGCCAGGCCGGCCTTGGTCATCGCGAACCCGGCGAGGTGGTCCATCCACGCCCGCAGCGCGCGGTCGGGCTCCCTGGTCTCCAGCAGCTCGGACGCGGAGTCGGCGATCTGCTGCACCCCGTGGCGGTAGAGCTCGAGGACGAGCGTCTCGCGGTTGGGGAAGTTCCGGTAGAACGTGCCCTGGCCGACGCCCGCCTTCTTGGCGATCGCGCTCAGCGGGGTGTCGGCGGCCCGGGAAAGTTCGGCGAGAGCCACTTCCAGGATGCGTTCGCGGTTGCGCTGCGCGTCCGAGCGCATGCGCGGGTCGTCCTTCTGCCGCACTCGTCCTCCTCGCCGACTCGTGTCCGAAAGCGGTCCTTGAGAACCGGACAGTTGTCCACTACGTTCGGACCGATAGCGGACAGCTGTCCGCTTGAGCTCACTCTAGCGTCGGACTGACGCCCCGACGTGTCCGGGACACGCGAAAGAAGGCTGAACATGGCCCCAGCCCCACCGTCTACGTCCAGCGACATCACCCTGAACATCAACGGCGAGAAGCACACCCTGCCCGTCGACCATCGCACCACCCTGCTCGACGCCCTGCGCGAGCGCCTCGACCTGACCGGTACCAAGAAGGGCTGCGACCAGGGGCAGTGCGGCGCCTGCACGGTACTGCTCGACGGGCGCCGGGCGGTGTCCTGTCTGCAACTCGCCGTGGCCGCCGAAGGACGCGAGATCACCACCATCGAGGGCTTGGCCGAGGGCGACCGACTGCACCCGGTGCAGCAGGCGTTCCTCGACCTGGACGGCTACCAGTGCGGCTACTGCACCCCCGGCCAGATCTGTTCGGCGATCGCGGTGATCGAGGAACACGCGGCCGGCTGGCCCAGCGCCGCCACCGACGACATCCGCCCCGAGGCCGGACCACCGCCCCTGAGCGCCGAGGAGATCCGGGAACGGATGAGCGGCAACCTGTGCCGCTGCGGCGCGTACGTCTCGATCGTCCAGGCCGTGGCCCGGGCGGCGGAAGCGAAGTCCGAGGAGGCGGCAGCGTGAGGGAGTTCCTCTACGACCGGGCCCCCGACGTCTCCGGGGCCCTGGCCCTGCTGGACGCCGACCCCGACGCCCGGTTCCTCGCCGGCGGCACCAACCTCGTCGACCTGATGAAGACCGGCGTCGAGCGGCCCGCCCGCCTGGTGGACGTCCGCGAACTCCCGCTGGACGACATCGAGGTGACGGCGGACGGCGGCCTGCGCATCGGCGCGACCGTCACCAACAGCGACCTCGCCGCCCACCCCGAAGTCCGCCGCCGCTACCCGGCGTTGGCCCAGGCCGTGCTGGCCGGCGCCTCCGGTCAGCTGCGCAACATGGCCACCGTCGGCGGCAACCTGCTCCAGCGCACCCGCTGCGGCTACTTCACCGACGTGACCAAGCCCTGCAACAAGCGTGTGCCCGGCAGCGGTTGCCCCGCGATCGAGGGCGAGCACCACAACCACGCCATCCTGGGCGCCTCCGAGCACTGCGTGGCGACCCACCCCTCGGACATGGGCGTCGCGCTGACCGCCTTCGACGCGGTCGTCTCGTACGAAACCGCCGACGGTTCGGGCGAAGTGCCCCTCGCCGACTTCTATCTTCCGGTCGGTGACACCCCGCACCGCGAGACCGCGCTGCCGCCGGGCGCACTGATCACCGGCGTCACCCTGCCGCCCGCTCCAGTGGCCGCCCGCTCCCGCTACCGCAAGGTGCGCGAGCGTGCCTCGTACGCCTTCGCCATCGGCTCGATCGCCGCCGCGCTCGACGTCCAGGACGGCGTCGTACGCGAGGTGCGCCTGGCCTTCGGGGCGGTCGCGTCCCGGCCCTGGCGGGCATCGGAGGCCGAGCGCGTCCTGACCGGAGCGCCGGCCGACGCCGCGACCTTCGCCGCCGCCGCGGACGCCGAACTCGCCGCGGCGAAACCGCTGTTGCACAACGCGTACAAGGTGACCCTCATGCGCAACCTCGTCGTGGCCGTGCTGACCGAACTGGCCGAGGAGGCTTCCCGATGACCACCGCCCCCACAGCACGCGAGAACGCCGTCGGCACCGCGCACACCCGCGTCGAGGGCCGCGACAAGGTCACCGGAGCCGCTCGCTACGCCGGTGAGATCCCGTTCGCCGACCTCGCATACGGCTGGCTGGCGCTGTCCACCATCGCCCGTGGCCGCATCCGCTCCATCGACACCGCCGACGTCCTCGCCAAGCCCGGCGTCATCGCCGTCCTGCACCACGGCAACGCCCCGCGGGTCGAGACCGGCTACATCGGTCTGCTGGGCGTCCCGGACCCGACCGCGACCGTCTTCCAGCACGACCGGGTGCCGCACGCGGGCTGGCCGGTGGCGCTGGTCGTCGCCGAGACCTCCGAACAGGCCCGGGAGGCCGCCGAAGCGCTGGTCGTGCACTACGAACAGGAGCCGCACGACGTCGACTTCACCGGCGAGCACCCCGACGCGTACCCGATCGACTCCCATGGGCCGGGGGTGATCGAGAAGGGCGACCTGGAGGCCGAACTCGCCACCTCCGCCGTCGTCGTGGACGCCGAGTACACCACCCCGGAAGAGCACCACAGCATGATGGAGCCGCACGCGGCCACCGCCCGCTGGGACGGCGGCCGGCTCGAAGTCGTCGACTCCAACCAAGGCACCTTCTGGGTCGCGAGCGAACTCGCCCAGATGTTCTCGCTCGACCCGTCCGCTGTCCGGGTGCGCTCCGAACACGTCGGCGGCGGCTTCGGCAGCAAGGGCATCCGCGCCCACCAGGTGGCCGCCGTCATGGCCGCGACCGAACTGCAGCGCCCGGTCCGCGTGGTCATGACCCGCCGTCAGATGTTCTCCCTCACCGGCTACCGCAGCCCCACCCGCCAGCGCCTGCGGCTCGGCGCCGACGCCGACGGCCGGCTGCGCGCGCTGGAGCACCGTTCGCTGAGCGCCACCTCCACCGTGCACGAGTTCGTCGAGTCGGCCGCCGGCCCGGCCCGGACCATGTACGGCGCCAACGCCCACCACACCGCCAACCGGCTCGTACGACTCGACGTGCCGACCCCTACCTGGATGCGCGGGCCGGGCGAGGCACCGGGGTCGTTCGCGCTGGAGTCGGCGATGGACGAACTCGCCGTGAAGTGCGGCCTCGACCCGATCGAACTGCGCGCCCGCAACGACCCCGAGACGGGCCCGGTGTCCGGGCTGCCGTTCAGCGGCCGCAACCTCATCGCCTGTTTCCGGGAAGGCGCCCGCAGGTTCGGCTGGGCCGACCGCGACCCGCGCCCCGGCCTGCGCCGCGAGGGACGCTGGCTGCTCGGCACCGGCACTGCGGCCGCGTCCTTCCCGGCCGGTGTCGGCCCGTCCACGGCAGCGGTGACGGCGGAGGCGGACGGCACCTACACCGTGGGGATCAACGCCGCCGACATCGGCACCGGCGCCCGGACCGCGCTCACCCTCGTCGCCGCCGACGCCCTGGAGACCGCACCGGAAAACGTCCGCGTGCACATCGGTGACAGCGACCTCGGTCCCGCGTTCATCGCCGGCGGCTCCATGGGCACCCGCTCCTGGGCCTGGGCGGTCACGATCGCCGCCGGGGAACTGCGGGAACGGCTTGCCCTCGGCGCCGACATCCCGCCGGAGGGGATCACCGTGCGGTCGGACACCACCGAGGCCATCGGCGCTCTCGCCCAGAAGGAACGGCACTCCTTCGGCGCCCAGTTCGCCGAGGTCGCCGTCGACCCCACCACCGGTGAAATCCGCGTGCGCCGCATGCTCGGCATCTTCGCGGCCGGCCGGATCGTCAACCCGCTCACCGCCCGCAACCAGCTCGTCGGCGGCATGACCTGGGGCATCTCCATGGCCCTGCACGAGGAGGCGGTCCGCGACCGGGCCCTGGGCAGCCACTATGGCGCCGACCTCGCCGGCTACCACGTCGCCGCCCACGCCGACGTCCCGGCCATCGAGGCGGACTGGATCGACGACCCGGACCCCGACGACCCGGTCGGCATCAAGGGCATCGGCGAGATCGGCATCGTGGGCGCCGCCGCGGCCGTAGCCAACGCGGTCTGGCACGCGACCGGCGTACGCCACCGGGACCTGCCGATCCGCCCCGACCGCGTCCTGACGGCAGGCGTCCGTGCTTGACCTCGCCGGGGAACTGCACCGCTGGATCGAGGAGGGCCGCGCGTTCGCCGTCGCCACCGTCGTGGCCGTCGGCGGCAGCGCCCCGCGCGGCCCCGGCGCCGCTCTCGCAGTCGACAGCGAGGGCACGGTCATCGGCTCGGTCTCCGGCGGCTGCGTGGAGGGAGCGGTCTACGACCTGTGCGTCCAGGCCCTCCAGGACGGCGAGACGGTCGTCGAACGGTTCGGCTACAGCGACGAGGACGCCTTCGCGGTCGGACTGACCTGCGGCGGGACCATCGACATCATGGTCACCCCGGTCGGCCCGGACGCGGCCGCGCGACCGGTGCTCCGGGCGGCCCTGTCAGCCGCCGCCCGGGACGAGCCGGCAGCCCTCGCCCGCGTTGTACGCGGCCCCGCCGAACTCCTCGGCGCGGCCCTGCTGGTGCGGCCGGGCGAAGCGGGAGCGGGGCCCTCCTGGCAGGGGCACGGGGCGGGCTCGTACGAAGGCGGACTCGGCGGGCACGCGGAGCTGGACCGTACGGCTGCCGGTGAAGCCCGTGCCCTGCTGGACGCCGGCCGCACCGGCACGGTCGAGCTGTCGGCGGACGGCTCGCGCTGTCCCGGCGGAGTGACCTTGCTCGTCGAGTCGAGTGTGCCGCCGCCTCGCATGATCGTGTTCGGGGCGATCGACTTCGCGGCGGCCCTCGTGCGGGTGGGCAAGTTCCTCGGCTACCACGTGACCGTGTGCGACGCCCGCCCCGTCTTCGCCACCACAACCCGCTTCCCGGAGGCCGACGAGGTCGTGGTCGACTGGCCGCACCGCTACCTGCGCGGCACCGCGACCGACGCGCGCACGGTGCTGTGCGTGCTCACCCACGACGCCAAGTTCGACGTACCCCTGCTGGAGGCGGCCCTGCGGATGCCGGCCGCGTTCGTCGGCGCCTTGGGCTCACGGCGTACGCACGCCGACCGGGAACGACGGCTGCGTGAAGCGGGCCTGAGCGACGGGGAGTTGGCGCGGCTTCGGTCGCCGATCGGACTCGATCTCGGTGCCCGCACACCCGAGGAGACGGCCCTGTCCATCGCGGCGGAGATCGTCGCCACCCGGCGGGGCGGGACGGGCACGCCCCTGACCGGGTCGGGCGGACCGATCCACCACGGCCAGGCGCCCCGACGTCCTCGTGCACCGGCTCTCATTGAGCATCCTGCGGTAGGCGCAAGGTGAAGGTTGCTCCCTTGCCCAGCCCGTCGGATTCCGCGGTGATGTCTGCGCCGTGGGCCCGGGCGACGCCCCGGACGATCACGTGGTGCCCGGGCGACGGTTCGCTGTGCACGGACAGCGTCACATGCCCGTGCCGATCGCACGCGGCCAGTGCGTTGCCGAGCAGGTCACCAGGACCTGAGTGATCCGGTCCGGGGTCGCAGACAGCGGAGTTCCCGTGGGCCGCTCCTTGGTGCGGTGGGTCGGGATGCGCGGTCGTGCCGCGGTGGCGCATGCGCTGCTGAAGACGCTCGAACGCGCTGGCCTGCGCCTCACACGACGAGTTCGCCATCGACCGCCGTATTGTCCGGCAGTCGGCGGACGGCCTGTTCGGTCTCCGGGAACGCACCAAGGTCTGGGGTACCACGACCGCCGCGACCGCAGCCATGCCGTCCAGCATGGGCCGACGCCTCGCCGAACCGCTGGCGTATCGCTTAGCGGGGCCTGAGTCCGTCGACGACGACGTCCAGCATTCGGTTCAGCTGGGGGCGCTGCTCAGGTGCGCCGGCCACGGAGAGCAAACCGGCGAGGATGCCGCCTACCTCGACCGGGTCGATGTCGCTGCGCAGTTCTCCTGCTGTGGCGCCGGCCTCGAGCACCATCGCCAGGACCTGTTGGACCTCGTCACAGACCGGTCCGGTGCCGAAGCGGCCGGAAGCGCTCATGGCCACCAGGGCCTCGCAGATGCCGCGTCGTTCACCGGCCCAGTCGGCGAATCGGAGCATCCACGCGTGGAGGGCCTGCGCGGGCGGCTTGGTAGCCAGCAGGGTGCGCGCATCTTCGCGCAAGGGCCGGATCTGGTCCCGGTAGACCTCTTCGACCAGATCCTCTCGGGTGGGGAAGTGCCGGTACAGGGTGGCGTTCCCCACTCCCGCACGTTTGGCGATCGCGTCCAGCGAGATCGCGCGTCCGGACGCGAAGGCTTCGGCGGCCGTGGCGATCAGCTGCTCGCGGTTGCGCTGCGCGTCGGCGCGCAGGGTGCTGCGTGGAGGTGTCATGACCTTCGCGATCGTGAGTGTCGGACGAGGTTCGGGAGCGAATCGGGGATGTCCCCGGTTCAGTGTACGGTGAGACAACCGGGGAGGTCCCCGATTGCGAGTGGTCTCACACCCTGCAGCGACGAAAGGTTTGCCATGCCTACAGCTCTCATCACCGGGGGGACGACCGGGATCGGCAGAGCGGCGGCCGAGCTGCTGCACGCCCGCGGCTACCAGGTCGCGGTCACCGGACAGGATCTCGAGTCCCTCGCGCGGGCGCAGTCCGAGCTCCCCGACGACGTGCTCGTCGTCCGATCCGACGGGCGCGTCCTCGCCGACACCGACGCCCTGATGTCGGCGGTGTCGGCGCGGTTCGGGTCGTTGGACCTGCCCTTCCTCAACGCCGGGATCTTCCGTCGGGCACCGGTTGCCGAGGTGACGGAGGAATCGTTCGACGAGCACGCCGACCTCAACTTCAAGGGCCAGTACTTCACCCTCCAAAAGGCCCTTCCCTCATGAACGACGGCGGCTCGATCGTGCTGACCATCGGCTTCGGATCCCGTCGCGGCACCCCTGACGCCACGGTGGGGTCGGCGACACGCGGCGCGCTGCTGGCCATGCTGCCTCGCTCGCGCTCGAACTGGCCCCGCGCAGGATGCGCGTCAACGCCGTGAGCCCCGGGGCCACCGGCACCCCGCTGCTCAACAAGCTGGGAGTGCCCGAGAGCGGCCGGGACGCCATGCGCTCGATGATCCCCTTCGAGCGCTTCGGATCCAGCCAGGAGGTCGCGGAAGCAGTCGCCTTCCTCGCCTCGGACGCCGCCGGCTACATCACCGGCCAGGACATCACCGTGGCCGGCGGCTACGGGCTCGGCGCCTGAAACCCGGGCGAGTCAACCACCAGTCCGCACCTCTCGAACGCCACGAACCGCACCCCACAGGAGAACACGATGGCACTCACTCTCGACACTTATCGGCTGCTGGGCCGTTCCGGACTCCGGGTCTCACCGCTGGCGCTGGGCACGGCGACCTTCGGCACCGAATGGGGTTGGGGCGCCGAGCGCGACGAGGCGCGCAAGCTCTTCGAGCGCTACACCGAGCTCGGCGGCAACTTCTTCGACACCGCCAGCACCTACACCAACGGCAGCTCCGAGCGACTGCTCGGCGAATTCGCCCGCACCAACCGCGACAAGATGGTGCTGGCGACGAAGTACTCGACGCTGCGTCAGCCCGGTGACCCGAATTCCGGGGGTACCCACCGCAAGAGCATGCTGGCGTCGGTGGAAGGCAGTCTGCGGCAGCTGAACACTGACTACATCGATCTGCTCTACGTGAACGTTTGGGACTTCAGGACGCCGGTGGAGGAGATCCTGCGGGGCCTGGACGACCTGGTGAGGCAGGGCAAGGTGCTGTACGTGGCGATCTCCAGCGCCCCGGCCTGGCAGGTGTCGCGCATGCAGGCGATCGCCGACCTGCGCGGCTGGTCGCCACTGGTCGCACTGGAGACCGAGTACAGCCTGATCGGGCGCACCGCGGAGCGTGACCTGATACCGATGGCACGCGAGATGGGACTCGGCGTGGTCCCCTTCTCCCCGTTGGGCGGCGGGGTGCTCACCGGCAAGTACAGCCGGGAGGACCAGAACCCGGCGGGCTCTGTTGTCGGCGAAACCGCCGGCAACCGCAAGAGCCTCAACGTCGCCCTGGGGTGGGTCACCGACCGCAACCTTGCCATTGCCGATGTGGTGAAGGAGGTGGCCTCGGAGCTGGGTCGCACACCCGCCCAGGTCGCACTGGCCTGGACCCTGAACGCCCCGGGCGTGACGGCACCCATCATCGGCGCCCGCACCATCGCGCAGCTGGAGGACAACCTGGGCGCCCTGCGGGTCGACCTCACTCCTTTCCAGCTGGCCCGCCTCGACGAGGTCAGCGCCATCGACCTCGGCAATCCGCACGACCTGCTCGCCAGCGATCACATCCGCACGGTCACCACAGGCGACATGAAGATCGAAACCCTCGGCTGATTCGCTCCTTGGCTTCCTCCCCCGCCTTTAGGCGGGAGAGGAAGCCAACAGGAACTCCTCCCGCCGACAGAGCAGGACCGGCCTCCTGGCCGGGCAATGTTCCGCTGGGGCGCGAAGCTGCGCAGCGGAGCTGGAACCGCTGTTGCCGAAGGGTGCCAGAGCGGGGCGACCACCCGTCGGGACATCCCCGTCGACAACCGGCACCGTGCACGCCGCCATGGCCGCGTCGATGCGGGGAAACCGTAGGGGCATGACAGTGATGCCCCCGCGGCACCTCGTGCCTCCGACCTTGTTGCTGCTGCTGGCGCTGCCGTTCGCGGGTTCCTGCGGCGGCGGTGGCACTGACGCGTCCCGCGCCGACAACGCACTGCGTGCGGCGGAGTCCGGGGGAGAAGTGCTGATCAGTACCGACAACGGACTGCGGCTGCGCCCGACCGGCGGCGACCACATCAGCGTGGACGACCGGATCGACGAGCACTGGTCCCACCACGACGACCGCTGGACCCTGGACCTGGACTGCGCCGACCACGACGACCATGGCTGTCCACGGATGCCGTACGTCGAGATCCCCGACGGTGCAAAGGTCACTGTCACCGCCCGCAATGCCGGCGTCGACGTGGTGGACGTCGCTGCCGCGCTGGACGTCACGACCGTCAACGGCGATGTGACGGTGACCCACTCCGGTCAGGAGCACGCCCCGTTGCGGCTGTCCACCCGCAACGGATCGGTGCGCGCAACATCGCTCGAGGCCGGCCGGCTGCACGCGAGCACCGTCAACGGCGATGTCGCGGTGCAGTGCGCTGCCGCACCCGCGAGTGTGAACGCGAGGACCGTCAACGGCTCGGTCGATGTCACCGTCCCCCACGATGCCCCGGCCTACCGCGTCACCATGACCACCGACAACGGGCGCACCACGACCGATGTCCACGCTCCGGATGCCGACCGAAATCGCCCGATGACCCTGACCACGGTCAACGGTGACGTCACGGCCCGCCGGGACTGAGGTGTGACGAGCTGTCAGTTTCACGTGAAACGCCCTGACGTTGTGTTTTAAAGTGACTGTCGCCCGTTTTCCGCGACTCAGGGATCTGTGAGGGACACGCGAACCATGTCCACCGAAACGTTTGAGTTTCAGGTAGAGGCCCGTCAGCTCCTAGAGCTGATGATCCATTCGGTCTACTCGAACAAGGACGTCTTCTTGCGGGAGCTCGTCTCCAACGCCTCGGACGCGCTCGACAAACTGCGCCTGGCCGCCCTGCGCGACGACAGTCTCGACGTGGACCTGTCCGACCTGCACATCCAGATCGATGTAGATCCCAAGGCCCGTACGCTCACTGTGCGGGACAACGGCATCGGGATGTCGTACGACGAGGTCGGCACGTTGATCGGCACCATTGCCAACTCCGGCACGGCCGCCCTCCTCAAGGAACTGGAGGACGCCCAGGACGAGGCCGGCGCGGAGGGGCTGATCGGCAGGTTCGGCATCGGGTTCTACGCCGGATTCATGGTGGCCGACGAGATGACTTTGGTGACCCGGCGCCTCGGCGAGAGCAGCGGCACGCGCTGGTCGTCCCGCGGGGAGGGCACCTACTCGCTGGAGAAGGTCGAGGAAGCGCCCCAGGGCACGTCCGTAATCCTCCATCTCAAGCCCGCCGACCCCGAGAACCAGCTGCACGACTACACCTCCACCTGGAAGATCAAGGAGATCGTCAAGCGGTACTCGGACTTCATCACCTGGCCGATCCGCCTCGTCCCCCAGGCCGGTGATGGCGCGGAGACGACCGAGCCGGAGACGCTGAACTCGCGTAAGGCCCTGTGGGCACGCTCTCGCGAGGAGGTCTCGGCTGATGAGTACCACGAGTTGTACAAGCACGTCAGCCACGACTGGCGTGACCCTCTGGAGACGATCCGGCTCCAGGCCGAGGGCACCTTCGAGTACCAGTCGCTGTTGTTCCTCCCGGCCCACGCCCCGCACGACCTGTTCACCCGGGACTTCCGGCGCGGTCTCCAGCTCTACGTCCGACGCGTGCTGATCATGGACGACTGCGAGGCGCTGCTGCCGCCGTACCTGCGCTTCGTCAAGGGCGTCGTCGACGCGCAGGACCTGTCGCTCAACGTCTCCCGGGAGATCCTCCAGCAGGACCGCCATATCAGGATGATCCAGCGACGGCTGACCAAGAAGGTCCTGTCGTCGGTCAAGGAGATGAAGGCCCGCGACCCCGAGAAGTACGCCACGTTCTGGCGTGAGTTCGGCGCCGTACTGAAGGAAGGACTGCTCGGCGCCCCGGACAACCGCGACGCCATCCTCGCGGTCGCGTCCTTCGTCAGCACCCATGAGGCAGATGAGCCGACGACGCTCCAGCAGTATGTGGAGCGGATGAAGGACGGCCAGGAGCACATCTACTACCTGACCGGCGAGTCCCGGCAGAGCATCGAGAACTCCCCGCACATGGAGGTGTTCAAGGCCCGAGGCGTCGAGGTCCTGCTGCTGACCGACCCCGTCGACGAGGTGTGGGTCGATGCCGTGGGCGAGTTCGAGGGCAAGCAACTGCGATCCGTCGCCAAGGGCGAGATCGACCTCGACGTCCAGGGCGGCGATCAGGAAGACAGTGCAGGGGATGAGCAGGACGAGAGCTACGCCGGCCTGCTGGAGTGGATGAAGGAGCAACTGGGGGAGGAGGTCAAGGACGTCCGGCTGTCGACCCGCCTGACCGTGTCACCGGCGTGTGTCGTCTCCGACGCCCATGACCTCACTCCGGCGCTGGAGAACATGTACCGGGCGATGGGCCAGGAGGTGCCGGTCACCAAGCGGATTCTCGAACTCAACCCCGCTCACGCGCTCGTCCGTGGCCTGCGCCAGGCCCACGCGGAGCAGGAGGACCGGGCAGAGCTCGCCGAGACCGCCCAACTCCTGCACGGGCTTGCCGTCCTCGCTGAAGGCGGACAGCCCAACGAGCCCGCCCGGTTCGTGAAGCTGGTGGCGGAACGGCTGGAGCGCACGCTCCGCTGAGCCGGGAGGGCGTCGACGCTGCACGGCGGTCGCATTCCCGGCCGCCGGGGGCGGGGCCACCGTTGTGGAGGAGCCATGGGGCTCCTCCACATGCCCGGTGTTGCCGCGCCGGGTGTCATTCGGGGCGGCGGCCTGCGAGCTCCGCGTCGGGGATGCCGGCCGGGGCGGGTGTGTTGAGGCCGAACGTGGAAGTGAAGAACACAGTGTCCCTGGACCTCATCCATCGTCTGCGGGGGCGATCGTCCGGCTGAAGCCCGCAAAGCGTCTCTGATCAGCTAAGCGAACCTGTGTGAACCGCCCTTTCCTGCATCGACGTCCCCGACGAGGTGCTCGTGGGTCGGTCACGAGGGCCGTTGTCAGAGGCGGTTGGCAAGATTGCGGCCATGAATGTCACTCCTGTCACTCCGCCACGGCCGATCGATGTTGCCGCGGTCTTTCCCCAACTGGCTGCGCTGGCCCGCACGGCGACCCGCCTGCACCCCCGCCCCGGGGCGCCGACGTGGCACGACAGCTCGATCGGCGGGCCGCTGCTGTGGCCCGCTGAGGAGCCGTGGCCGTTCTGCGAGGAACCGCATGAGGTGGATGGCATCAACCCAGCCCAGTCCCCGGCGGATCTGCGGCTGGAACGACGGATCTTCGCCGCCTCGCACGGCCGGGAGATGACTGCGGAGGAACGGGAGACGCTCGAGCGGATCCGCCCCCCTCAGACGTATCCGGTGAGGCTGGCGGTCCAGGCGTACGACGGCCCCATAGCGATGCTGACCGTCGCGCAGCTGTACGCAAGGGATGTGCCCGATCTGAGCCCGCCGCAGGGCAAGGACCTGCTGCAGGTTCTGTGGTGCCCCTTCGATCATCCGATCATGCCCAGGACCCTGCTCTTCTGGCGTTCGGCAGCCGCCGTCACCGACATCCTCGACACGCCCCCCGAGCCGCCCGCAGTGCAGTTCGACGGCTACCTGCCGGAACCGTGCGTGCTCGAACCGGAGCAGATCACCGAGTACCCCGACCATCTGGAGCTGAGCGAAGAACTGCGCGAGCAGCTCAAGCAGTGGAATGTGCCGCAGGCAGCAGAGCGAGACCTGGACCCGGACACGTACTACGACTGGGTGCTGTCCAACGCACCCGGCTGGAAGGTCGGCGGCTGGCCCGCCTGGAACTCCACCGACCCCAGCCCGCAGCCCTGCTCCGAATGCGGCACACGCATGGAGGTCCTGATGACCATCGCCACGTTCGAGAAAGGCGATGACGGCAGCAACAGCTGGTCTCCGCACCCCCACCCAGGTGCTGGACCCTACCCCGGCCACCGCGGCTACAACGCGACCGGCGTCCAGATAGGCAGCGGCTACCGGCAGCACCTGTTCGTCTGCCCGGCACAGCCCGAGCATCCGCACATCGAGTTGATGACGTAGCCCGTCCGCAGTGTGCAGCCGCGGCGTCACGGTGCGGACGGGCCGTGACGCCGGGTGGCCGCGAGGCAGCGGCTGATCCGAGGCGCGACCGCCGCGCCCAGCTACGGACCCGCCTTCACCGACGCGTCCGTCGAGCGCATCGCCGGTCTGTCCAGCAGAATCGGACGCTACCGCCGAGCCGTCACGAATGGTGAAGGCATGTCCGAAGCCGACCGGAACGCCGACCACTTCCTTGTCCGACTGAGCGGCCACACCGCCGTACAGAACACCATCGCCCTCGCGATCGCGTGCATCTCCCTGGTAGGAGCCGTAGGCATCACGTCCGGCTTCACGGCCCCGCCATACCGGCCCCCCACACCGTAAATCCGCCATATGGGCCGGTAGCCGGATCGGTGGATACGCATACGCCCAGGTTGTGGCCGCATGCCTGTACATCAGGATTAGATATGTACAAATCGGTTAGGGCGTCGCTGTGTTCGCTCGGTCGTCACACCGTCGCCGACCACCGCCCTGGGCGCGCACAGGTGGCTCTGGTGCCATGTCCTGGAAGATCTCCCAGAGTCCGTCTGGTACCAGCTGCTCAACTATGCCCATGCCAGAGCAACGAGCCTTGGCCCTCAAAGGCACAGTTTTACCCGGGTGCCTGCCACCCGCCCGATCTTCTATCCTGTGCCGGGGGCTGCTGAGCAGGGGGACTGGCGATGAGTATGTACTTCGACATCGGTGACGAGACGCTGTGGAACCCGTCGAACGGTGCCGGCCGCCTCTTCCTACGGCAGATCGAGGTCTTTGAGGCGGAGCTCAAGCTGCCCTCGGGAATCGGCCAGGGGAAACATTGGGGCGACCCGGACACACTCGAGGTCGATCCGGCCGTATACGCGGAGTACGCACGCGCCCTGGTCGCCTGGCACTGCCGGACGAGGCACTCCGTGATCCTCGCGCTCTCCGAGGGGTTCGTGGCGACGGCGGTCGCCCTCGCGCGGCGCGCGGGAATCGATGTGGAGATGCCCGAACCGGTGCCCGGCCATGTGTGTGATGGTGCCCAGCATGACGTGCAGGTTCCCGGCGGTCCCCGGACCGCGTCAGCCGTCGTCGTCACCGCCCTGGACACGCGGGCGCGGGAGATGGACTGCCGGATGGCCCGCTGAGCAGGTGAGCTCAAGACCGCTCCTTGCCGACCCAACCCCCCGAGTCAGCTTGCCGTTCGCGCTCTCTTGCCCCCAACTGAGACGTCCTCTAGGGGCTTGGTGATCATTCATCGACACTGAACTGGAGCTCCAGTGGCACGGAAGGTGCCGTGAACCGAATCGAGAAGATCAAAAGGCAGCTCTACGGACGTGCCGGATTCGAACTACTCCGCAGGACGATCCTGCTGCAGTGACGCTCCGCGACCGTTCCCTAAGATCTGTGCCAGAGCGCCCACCCGGGCGTCAGCGCCGCGCTCCTGGGCCCGCGCACCATGGACCACCTCCACGACCTTCTGGCCGGGGCCGACGTCGAGCTGTCCGACGAACTCCTCGACCGGATCGACGACATCGTCCCGCCGGGCACCGACGTCACCGCGCTCGACCAGGAATACCGGCCCCCGGCCCTGCTCGAGACCGCTCTGTGGAGTCGTCCCGCCGGGCTCCGGTCGGCAGCCTGACCCCCCAGGGGCCCGGCAGCAGGGGGCCCGGAGACGTGGCCCGGTCCCCGGCACACCGCGGGCAGGCGCACGCGCCCGAGGACCGCGATGGCAGCGTAAGCGCGGCACAGGAGCTGGCCCGGCACTGCGGGCGGAGAACGCCCGCTGCTCAAGGGCCGAGCGGGAGTGGCAGCTGGAGCGCGAGATCCAGCGCCAGGCAGTCGGCTCTTTCGCCCGAGAGGTGAAGTGGGTCCCTGCCGCTGGGACTTCGTCTCCCACAGCCGCCCTGACTTCGGCGTGCAGCGGATCTGCCGGATGCCTACCGCTGGGTGTGACGGACCGTCCTCGGTCGAGGCTAGGGTGGGCGCATGTCTGTGAACATCCACCTCTACCTGGACATCACGAAGCTTGCCTCCGCCGAGGAAGCCGACGCAGTGGGGGTGACAGTGGAAGAGGCCTTCAAGGAGCACGGAATCCATTCATGGATGTACGTGGGCGTCTTTCATAACCCGCCCAAGGTCATGACGAGCAGCGAAAACGGACCGATCATCATCAGCGGGTTCGCAAAGTGGTCCGAGCAGTTCGAGACCGACGTGACCCAGTCGATCCGTGCCACTGCGCCCGAGGCTCACATCGACTTGGAGTGGGGCTACCCGGACGAGGGGTGATACAGCGTGTGGGCTTGATCCGCTTTGACGGACATCCGAGATCAGGGGTTCTGCCCCGGGAGGATGTCCATCATGGAGAGCATGGGGAAGAAGAAGCCACGCCCTCGCCGCTCGTTCACGCCGGAGTTCAAGGCCGAGATCGTCGAGCTGTGCCGGCGCGGTGACCGCTCGGTCGGTCAGATCGCCAGGGACTTCGACCTGACCGAGACGGCGGTGCGGCTGTGGGTCAGCCAGGCCGAGGTCGACGCGGGCGAGCGCGACGGTCTGACCAGCAGCGAACGCGAGGAACTGGCCGCGCTGCGGCGGGAGAACCGCCGACTGCGCGAGGACGTCGAGGTCCTCAAGCGTGCGACGGCTTTCTTCGCGAAGGAGACCCGGTGACGGTGCACCCGTTCATCGAGGCGGAAAAGCATGGTGGTCACAGCGTCAAGCGTGCGTGTGAACTGCTGCAGGTCTCCCGAACCGCCTTCTACGCCCGCCGCACCGCCAAGCCGGGACCGCGGGCGGTCCGGGACGCCGAGCTGACCGAGAAGATCACGGAAGTCCATGAGCGGTCCCGTGGAACCTACGGTGTCCCGCGGGTCCATGCCGCCCTGCAACGACAGGGCGAGGACTGCGGACGGCGCCGCGTCGCGAGACTGATGCGCGATGCCGGGCTTGTGGGCCGCCACCGCAGACGACGACGGCTGACGACGATCCCCGACCCGCGGGCCGCCTCCAGGCCCGACCTCATCGTCCGCAACTTCGCTCCCGACCCGGACGGCCTCGACACCCGCTGGTGCGGTGACATCACCTACGTCGCCACTGACGAGGGCTGGCTGTATCTGGCCACCGTCATCGACATCGCCTCCCGTCGCGTGGTCGGCTGGTCCACCGCCGACCACCTGCGGACCGAGCTGGTCGCCGACGCCCTCACGGCGGCCTGCCGCGAGCGTCGCCCCGCCCGGCCGGTGATCTTTCACTCGGATCGCGGCTGTCAGTACACCAGTCAGCAATTCGCCACGCTGGCACGAGAGTTCGGCATCCGCCTGTCCGTCGGCCGCACGGGTCAGTGCTGGGACAACGCGCTCGCCGAGTCGTTCTTCGCCACCATCAAACGGGAGTTGCTCGACACGAGCCCCTGGCCCAGCCGGGCTGCCGCCCGCACCGCCATCTTCGACTTCATCGAAGGCTGGTACAACTTGCACCGACTGCACAGCAGCCTCGGTTACCGCAGTCCCGCCGAATACGAGACCGCGCTCGCAGCCTGACCACCACACCGATGGTGTCCGTCAAAGCGGAACAAGCTCAGTGACTGTCTGCTGGTGCACGGGCGCTGTGACGTCATTTCAGTTGGTGTGATCTTGCGGCCGTCTGGGGCGAAGGCTGCCGCGCCTCTCCAATGGGATGGCGTCGGAGGACCTGTGGGAGCAGTTTCAACGGGAAGTTCCGCCGCCTGACCGAGCGTTGAGGCCTGGCGAGATCACCAGCGCCCGCCCTCTGACCTCGTGTCCTTCGGACGACGGCCGGATGCGTGCGGCGCCTTCGGCACGCATTCGGCACAGGGCGGCGACGCGGGTCGGCTGAAGGCACACGCCCGGGGTATCCGCCTGAACATGCTTGCTCTGATTGCCTACCGCTCGTATCACGGCGCAACAACCGTGTGGGCCTTCGTCGTTGCCATCCTCATCGTGTTGGTGGCCGGTTGGTACATCCGACGCCGAAGGTAGGTGCAACACGACAGCCACGGGGTCGGCACAAGGACCTGCGGACTGTGCGCCGCCGCAGGCGACGAGGTGATGGCTGGCCGGAATCCGAACGGGGTGTCCGGGGCAGACCTCCCGCTGACGCGTGCTGTGGTGTCCACGATGACGGACCTTCCTTTTCGAAAGGTTGGCGGCCTGAACGTCATCGTGAGCGACATTGCTTCGCTGGGGACCCGGCGCGCGGGCCATCGTCGGAGCATGGCCGAAGAAGGGTGTGGGCCACTACTTCGACGTCATTAACATCGATGCGAGGTCGTCGTCCTCGACTTCCACTCGGGTACGGCCAATCCGGCCCACAAGAAGTACCGCCACTACCACGTAGTGAGGACCAACAGACATGCTCACCCCGGAAGAAGCCGGACGCAGGGCCCGGGCGTTCCTCGTGGAGGAGAGCAGAACATGGGGCATGTCCTCCAACGTGAGGATCATCCCCGAGTACTGCTTCACGGATGGGAACCGGTTCATCGCTCCCTACGACCATGTCGAGTACCTCGATCACGGACGTGAGGACATGCAACTCGGCGGGAACCTGCCCGTAGCTGTCGACCTGAGCACGGGAGCTTGTTCCTTCATCACCTGGGAAGAGGCAGAGGACGTGATGGAACGCGATCTGCTCTGACCTTTGCCCAGCAGATCGCTCCTGGTGGAGTCGTGGATTGGTGTGGCTCGACGACCTCGTGAGTGCCGTGCATCACCCGACAACACCCCGAAGGGCTCAGCGACCGGTCTCAGGAGGCACCGAGCCGTCGCCAGGCGATCGGACAACGGTCGCGGTCCGTGACGAGGCGGCCGTCCTCATCGCAGCCACCAACGAACGGATGAGGCCGGGGTCTTCAGGAACCGTAGGGGCCGCCACGGACGTACAAGCTCCGGTGCGCTCGTGGGCGGTCACCGCGCTCGTGCGCGGCGTTGGATCGGTCGGCAGGTGCTGTCCGTTGGGCCAGCCCCCAGCGTCTCCAGGCCGGCCAAACTCCCCCTCTGGGCTGTGACCGCCCTACAGGAAGCTCCGAAGGCACCTCTGACCTCGCAGATGACGCAGCCCTCTGGCCCTAGCTTGCCGCTCCTCGTGCGCACTGCCGTTTTGCTAAGCAGGTGGGCTGGGAGGCCTGACATGCTTCGGGTCATGGAGTCCCGGAAGAGTCCCGAGAAGAGCCCGCTACGCCTGGCTGACGTCTTCCCTGATCTTGTTGGCGAGATAGCGGCCCTGCTGCGGGACTCACATCCGGGAGACCCGATCGCGGACTCTATTTCGAGCCTTCCCTTTCACGGGATCTGCCGCAACTACGTGCTGACGGCTCCGGAGGGGACCCCAACGCCGTGGGTCATCGGGATGGAGCGTGAAGAGGAGACGGTGTTGCTGCTGGGCGTTGATCTGTCTCGGTCTGCAGTCACGTGGGTTGATGTAGTGGACGGGCGAGATCCGTCTGCTGCATTGCCGCGTCAGTCCTGACTGACGCGTATCGCACGGTCGCATCTGGGGAAGGGACCGACTGGCCGCGGTCGGGCCAGCAGCACCGAACAGAGTGGCGCCAGGAAGTACAGCTCATCTCTCATCCGGGGCTGCAGCGAGCCTGGTGTGAGCCCCGATCGCTGGGTCAACCAGGGCATCGTCTGCGACAAGTACCGCGATTTCCGCATCGCCAACAGGGACGAACGCCCGGCTATCCCGTGAGGTCCAGACGTCACCCCCAACAGCGTCGTGCCCACCAGCCTTCGTCGGGTGAGGCAGTCGGGTCTGGCCAACTACTGGCGGCAAAGCGCTCATCGAGCGGTTCGACCATGTCTCGCAGTTCTCGGGCAGCTCGCGGGGGTAGAGCGTGGAGGGCGAGTTCGAGGATTGCGCGTTCATCGGTCGAGTAGGAGGGATGACAGAGCGGGCAGCCGCAACCACCGGAAAGGGCAAGTCTCGGATGATGCGCTATCCGTGACCATTGTCGAAGGGCTTCAGCTACTGCTCCTGGCCACAGACGGTCTCGTTCAAGACGCGCGGCTGCGGCTGCGAGCTTGCCGGAACCGCGTGCGAACCCGGGCTTTGACGCTCCATGCGACTGCTGCCGGGAGAAACGGCTGGCGGTGGGGAGCTGTGACGGCCGTCTACGCGGCATCGTCCTTTCTGAATGGCTGCATCGGCACAGCATGCCAGAGCCGTCCTCCGCACCGCACCACCGGATCGTCGAGCTCAGGCAGAACCTGTGGAACTTCGGCAGCACCTCGCACGGGTTCGCTGGAACATGTCGTTTTGCAGTTCGGCGCCTCGGCGCTGGCCGCCTGCATTGCCGCGAGGTACCGGTCGATCAGGCGTGGGCGGAACGCGCCTCCGCCGGGAAAGGGGGAAGGAGACTTGGCCGGCGCGGACTTGCTGCTGCAGGGTGGCGAATCCCGGGCCGTTGTCCGGGCCGACGATCCTGGGCTCGGGCGCTGTGCAGGTGTCGGCGTGCCGGGTCAAGTCGGCTCCATGATCTGACCGTAGGTGGCCGTCACGTCGCTCCCGTGAGGAGCCCGGCGGGCTATGGGGCGAGAAAGTCTGGCCGGCGGGGCAGTCGATCCTGCTTCCGCGCCCGTCTTTACAGGGGAACGAGGGAGGGCGCATTGAACGCCGACGAGGAACGCCAGTTCCGCGAGTTCGTGGCGGCACGGTCGAGATCGCTGCTGCACACGGCTTACCTGCTCACCGGGGACTGGGAGCAGGGCCGGGACCTGCTGCAGACCGCGCTTGCGGCCACCGCTCGGCGCTGGTCGAAGCTGCGCGACCGGGAGCAGCCGGAGATTTATGTGCGCCGGGCGCTTTACAACGCCCAGGTGGACCGCTTCCGGCTGCGCAGCTGGGGACGGGAGACGGTCACCGACACCGTGCCGGACCAGCCGTCCGCGCAGGGCGTCGACTGGGCCGACACCGTGGTCCAGCGGCAGGACATCATGGCCGCGCTGCGGCGGCTGCCCAAGCGCCAGCGTGCGGTGGTCGTGCTGCGCTACTTCGAGGACCGACCGGACGCGGAGATCGCCGCGATTTTGGGTGTCGCCCAGGGGACGGTCCGCAGCCAGACCCACAAGGCCCTGGTTTCTCTCCGTACCGCCTTGGCCGAGGCGGGGCAGTCGGCCACATCCTCCACCGCCTCCGGAAGGGGCGTCGTCGCATGAACGACTCGACCGAACACCTGCTGCACGAAACGTCGTTGCACGACGCCCTGCACGCCCAGGTCCGGGGGAGCGGCGGGGATGCCGCCGGCGCCCATCTGGTCGGCCTGGCCGACGGCGCGTTGCGGATCGCCCGGCGGCGCCAGCGGCTGGCCCGTGCCGGTGTCGGCATCGCCGCCGCCGTCGCGGTCGCCACCGCCGGGGTGGCCGTCGCGGACGGCCTGACCCGGCGCGCCCACGGGGGCCAGCCTGCCGCGGGGGGCGTCACCACGAACACCGCGAAGGCCGCCCTGATCTCCTTTCTGCCGGTCACCTCGTCCAACGAGCACGCCTGCGCCCCGGGCAGCGGCGGCTACCCCGTGCCCGCGAGCGCGACCCACCCGGAGTTCTGCGTCCAGGCCGACCGAGCCACCGGCATGACCGACGTCCAGGTCGCCTCCGCGAAGGCCGACAAGAGCGGTGCCGACGGCACCTGGCGCATCGAGGTGACCCTCGACTCCGCGGACCGGACCCGTTTCGCCGCCCTGACCGGCTCCATCGCGTCGGCCCCGGTCCCACGCAACGAAATCGCCATCGTCATCGACGGCAAGCTCTGGGGCACCCCTTCTGTGACGTCGTCGATCACTGGCGGCCGTATCGAGATCGTCGGACCCTACGTCGGAGACCTCACCGGCACCACCGCCCGCGACCTTGCCCACCGGCTGGACCCGAACTGAGCGCCGGTGCACGTCAACCTGGCCGAGGGAGACACACAAGTATCCGAACAAGCTCATGGCCAGCTACCAGGCGGAGTTCAAGGCCGCCTGGCACAAGAGTGAGCCGGCCAAGAAGGCCGAGGCCGAGATCGGCAAGCTCCGGGAGGAGCTGGCGCGGGTCCGCAGGGAGAAGCGGCAGCTGACGGAGCCGGTGGGCACCTGCGCGGTCATGAACGAACAGCTGGCGAGGACTCGGGCCGAGGCCAAGGCCGAACGGGATGAGACCCTCACCGCGAGGGACACCGGCCTGGGCGTCACCGCCCTGCCCACCATCCCGCCGCAGCAGCGGGCTGCCCCTTCGGTCGGACGGACTCGGCGCCCGCTCCCGCCGCGGGGGCGGGGGCGGCGGAAGCGGGCCGGTGGTGCGGTACGGGGTCCCTCCGAAGGCGTGGGATGGGCGGTACGCGTGGCGAGTGAGGAGGCGACTTCTCTAGGCTGCGGCGGCATGAAGGGGCGGCGTCCGGCGACCCCCTCACGAAGACAGGTGCGGGTGAGCGCGGGTGGAGCCCTACAGCAGGCACGGCAAGTTGGTGCGGGACCGGATTCCGCAGATCATCCGGGCGGACGGGGCCGAGCCGGTCACCTACACCGCGGGCCCGGAGGAATATCGCGGCCGGTTGCGGGACAAGCTCGGCGAGGAGGTCGCCGAGTTCCTTGAGGCGGATGAGGACGCGGCGCTGGAGGAGCTCGCGGACGTGCTGGAGGTCGTGCGCGCGCTTGCCGCGGACCTGGGGGTCGACGCGGATCAGCTGGAGAAGATGCGTGAGGCCAAGGCGGGGGAGCGGGGCGGCTTCGCCGACCGGATCGTCTGGACGGGCAACCGCTGACCCAGGCCATCGTCAGCGACGAGTCGGTCCACGACTTCGTGCACAACTGCGTATGCGGCTAGGGATGTTGGTTGGTACGCGGCTTCGTGCACCAGGATGCCGACGGCTGGGGACGTTGGGCGGTACGGGGTTTACGTCCGGGGCTTGGTCAGAACGGCATGGCAGATCCCGGGCAGCGGCAGCACGAAGGCACCGGCGGCGGGGGCGAGCCCGGCCCGGCGGGCGAGGGCCGTGATCTCGCCCGGGTCGATGCCGCGTTGGAAGGTTTCCTTGTTCTGGCTGGACCAGAAGCTGTGGTGGGCGAAGGGCGCCGCGTCGCCTGGATCCGCTGCCACGGGTCGGGCAGCACGTTGAGGACGAACATCGAGGTGACCAGGTCGAAGCCGGTCCGATCGGGGCGAGGCCAGCCGAAGTCGTCGTGAGGGTCGAACCCTTCGGCATGCAGGCCCGCCGAACGGTAGTGGGCGGCGCGGCCGCAGCCGTGTCCCGGACGCTGCGGGCGTCGCGGTGGTCGGTCAGGTGCTCGGCCACGGCCCGGGAGGCCGGAGAGGGGGCCTGGCGGCTCATCGCGATCTTATGGCGCTGATACTCCCTTGGGGCCAGGGCGGCGAGCCCTGGCCGGCGAGCTCGCTCAGCGCGACCACTGACCACCCATGCCTTGAACCCGGCCTCGACCTTGGCATCCGCGCGCCGTCAGGCCGTGAACTCCAGCTCCACCGGACCGAACTTGATCGTCAGATCCGCACCCGCACCCGCCGCGGCCGCCTCCAACAGCTCATTTGCGCACCACAGCGGCAGCCTTCGTCAGCTCGATCTCCACCCATGTCCCCCTACGTCACCAACGAGTAGCCCCGGCCCATGCGCCCGGCCCCCGTACAGCCCGATGGTCAGGCTGCTCACCGTAGGAGAAGACGCCTGACAGGCGCAGTCTTTTCCGAGTCAGCGCAGGACCGCGGAGCCTGCGGGGCGCGGATGTGCCATCGGGCACCCCGCCGTACGCCCTTGAGCGATACCGTTGCGGAGGACACCAGCTCGCATCCGGGAGGTCCCATGAGTGACCAGTCGGCCCCCGCCGACCACGGCCGACAGCCGCTGGAGCCCGCGGCCGCCGACGCGCTGCGCGAGCAGGCGGCCCAAACCCGCGCCAGGGCCGACCAGTTCGCCGCGGTCCTCGAGGACATCGCCACCAACGGTCTCCCCGACCCCGAACAGTGCACCCCGTGGGAAGAGCTGCGTGAGCAGCACCTGGCTCGCCTCGCCAAGCAGAGGCCGGCCGTCGCCTGATGCCCCCTCACTCCCGCGGTCGCCGCGCCCGGATCGCGTTCTCCGACGCGGCCGTCAAGCAGCTGGAAGCCATCACGTCCGAGGCGGAGCTGCACGCTCTGGACCGCGTCCTGGTCGTGCTCTCCGTCGACCCTGAGATCGGCGAACCCCTGTCCGGCTCGTCCGCCGGCCCGCGGCTGCGCGAGTACACCGACGACGTCGACCAGGTCCGCGTCCTGTACTTCGTCACCACCCTGCGCACCGTGGTCGTCGTCGCCTACATCGAGGTCTGACCGGGCCGCGCACCACCACGGTGAGGCCGATGGAGTTCGTCTGGGGTTTGCTGAGGATCCGTGGTCGTGGAAGTCATCCCCGACGAGGTCAAGCCGGATGCTTCCGCCGAAGAGGAGCGCGTGAAGCTCGCTGGGCTCGATGACGAGGACCACGAACGTGAGGCCCGGATCGCTGGTGTCGTCGGCTGAAGCCTCGTCGGCAGGCACGCACCGTATTCCGGGCGACCCCCAATCATGGTGGTCCAGCGCTGCTGGACAGCGACGGCCAGTTCGTCCGAGGTGAGGAGTTGACGTGCCGAGATTGATCAGGCGGCAGGAGGTGGCCGTTGCGGTCGACTACGGCGCCTGGGCCTTGCAGGACTGGGATGACACACAGGTCCCGGTCCGCTTCCCCGGCGGATTCGAACGAGGTGCCTTTCTCTCTGCTCGTCCGGGGCGCCTGGATTTCACCAGTGCTGGGCACACGCATACCGCCGGCCTCACTGTGGAGGTTTGGGACGCTGAGCCTGACATCCCTGCTGGGGAGTGGGAGAAGACAGCCGAGGCCAGCATCCACTGCTCATCGGGCAAACTGCGTGCTCGAAGCATGGCCGGCGGGCCGATGCCCGGCAGCATCGAGTTGTCGGATAGACCGGGCACATGGTCAGTGCGCGTGGTGAGCGCGGGACGCAGTCGGGTCGCAGAACTCGCCGCGCGAGGTGTGCCGGAGGGAGTGGAGCAATACATCACGCAGTTCTGGCGGAAGGCGTAGGGGGTGCGTTCCAGGTGCCTCGGCTGGAGCTGAGCTGCTGTCGGAGACGGCTTGTACTCTGCATTCATTCGACGTCACGGACACGAGCAAGCGGGCACGGGGCGGGCGTCCAGGGGCGGGAGCGCGGGGATTTCGATGAGTGACGCACGTGACGCACATCCGTTACGGAGCCGCAGGCCGGGCCTCTCGGCTGGTGCGCTCATCATCGCCGGGGTCGTCCTCGCCGCGATCGGGGCCATCGGCGCCTGGCTCCAGCACGACGCTCCCGGCCGGAGTGCGCAGCCGCGTACGGAGTTCACCGCGAACAATCCGCCCGCCGGTCTGCCCACCGCGCTTACCACCGCCCAGCACCTCCGCTGGTCTCGCTGCAGCTCGCCGCCCACCGCGCGCACGGGCTACGACTGTGCCGCCATGAAGGCCCCCCTCGACTACCGGAAACCAGGTGGCAGGACGATCGACGTCGCCCTGATCCGCCATAAGGCCACCGGTCCAAACGCCCAGCGCCTCGGCTCGCTCGTCCTCAACTTCGGCGGCCCCGGCGTATCCGGCGTGAGCGGATTACCCGAACGCCTCAACCAGTACAGGCCGCTCCTCGACCGCTACGACCTGGTCTCCTTCGACCCGCGCGGCGTTGGCGCGACCATCCCCGTGCGCTGCGGCAAGAACGCGGAGGACACCGGCTACGACGGGGCCGACGCCTGCGCCGAGCGCTCTGGGGCGCTCCTCCCGTACGTCGGCACCTCGCACACCGCCCGCGACCTCGACCTGATGCGTTACCTCCTCGGCGACGAGCGGCTGCACTACTTCGGCGTCTCGTACGGAACGGCGCTCGGCGCGGTCTACGCCCACCTGTACCCGTCGCACGTCGGACGGCTCGTCCTCGAAGCGTCCGTCGATCCGACCGAGGACCTCAACGAGGAGCAGGTGTCGCAGGTCAAGGCGGTCCAGGCGGCGTTCGACCGGTTCGCTGCGCACTGCGCGGCCCGTATCCGCCACTGCCCGACCGGCGATGGGCCCGAGGAGGCCGCGCGGCGCATGACACGCCTGGCCGACCGCCTGGAGAAGACGCCCGCTCCGGCCGGCGGCGGAAGGAACCTCGACGCCGACGACCTCGCGCTCACCGTCAGTGACTATCTCGACATCGGCACAGACGGCTGGTCGCCGCTCGCCAAGGCGCTCACCGCGCTGATCGACCACAATGACGGCGGTCCACTGAGCAAGGGCGCGGATGACATCGGCTCCGCCGACCGCGCGACGTCCCCACGCGACAGCAGCCGCGCCGCCCGGATCGCGATCACCTGCGCGGACTCCAGCCTGCGTCCTGGCTTCGAACGCCTTGACAGGGACGAGGCCCGCATCAAAGCCGCCTCACCCGTCTTCGGCGCGGCCTGGTCCACCGGCGTCTACCTCTGCTACGACTGGCCGTTCGACGGTGAACGCGCCACGCTCCAGGTGAACGCCAACGGCGCGGCCCCCGTCCTGGTGGTCGGCGGCACCGGCGACCCGACCACCCCATATCCCGGCGCCCGCCACATGGCCCGCGCCCTGGGCGACGGTGTCGGCGTGCTTCTGACGGCCGAGGAAGAGGGCCACGGCACATACCCGCAGAACCGCTGCGTCGCTGAGGCGGTCGACACATACCTGCGCACGGGCCGCGCTCCGGCCGTGGGGACGGTGTGCCGGGGCAGCATGTCCTGAGGCTCGCCGGGCGGCCGTCAGCCAACTGCCCTTCCATCCCTTGCGAGTCCCGCGAGAATCGACGGCCATAGCCCGTCATCACCGACCTTTGAGGTGTGTCACCGAAGTTGGACCGGCGAGAGACAGCCGACTGCGGTCAGTGCCGACCACGCCGTCTTCGCCGAACGTATCCGGCAGTCACTCCCCGCGGACGAGCGGTTCACCGAGCATGTGAGGGTATCCACGCTCGTGGGACAGGTCGGGAACGTGGACGCTTAGCCAGCCGTCGCACCGGCCCGCACCAGCCGGTCGGCGGTCCGCGTACTCACCCGCCGACCGGTGCGTACCCCTGCCGCCTCGCTCGGCCTGCCATTTGGAGTGCACAGCCGTACGACCTTTTCGGGGCTGCTGGCCGCAGGCGGTGCTTCGGAGATGTCGTCGAAGGACTCTCCCGCACACGCTGGCCGGGTTGCGCCCTGGTGAGAGCCGGGGGATATCCGCGAGCCTGCGAAACGGCAGCTGTGGCAGCCTGCTGACATGCCATGGGAACCCAAGGAACACGCAGGTCGGCACTACGCTGTGCTGTTCCACTACGCCTTGCCCGACGATGCCTGGGCTGTGGAGCTGAGCGAGGCTGTGCCAGCGGCGGGCGGGGGGCCCGGGAACGCCGACGCGGTGACCCACTTGCCCGGTTCTGCCTTCCTGGTAGCGACTGTTCCGGACGAAGACCCGAATCCGCAGCCGGCCGTCCGCGTCTGGAGCCCTGAGGAGCACCTTGTCCCCTACGAAGTCATCGGGTCTGTCCTTCGTGGATACCCCGGCCTTCAGGCCGGGGAGGAATCGAAGCTCCTGCGGAGCAGGGCAGGGAAAGCCGGTTCGCCGCCAGGGCGGATCGGTGTGCGCCGTCCACCGGCTGACACCCGCTGCCCATACGGAAGTTGATAAAGTGTGAGACGTGACGCGGCAGGTCAAGCGGGCGTTCAAGTACCGCTTCTACCCCACGAACGAGCAGGCGGCTGAGCTGTCGCGCACGTTCGGCTGTGTCCGCCTCGTCTACAACAAGGCCTTGGAGGAGCGCACGCGGGCCTGGTACGGCGAGCAGCGCCGCATCTCCTACGTGCAGTCCTCCGCCGCGCTGACGCAGTGGAAGAAGACCGAGGAACTCGCTTTTCTGGCCGAAGTGTCCTCGGTTCCGTTGCAGCAGGCGCTGCGCCACCTTCAGACGGCGTTCGGGAATTTCTTCGCCCAGCGTGCGAAGTACCCGCGCTACAAGTCCCGTAAGAAGTCGCGGGCGTCGGCTGAGTACACGCGTAGCGCCTTCACCTGGCGCGACGGACAGCTGACGTTGGCCAAGATGGCCGGCCCTCTGGACATCCGCTGGTCGCGTCCGCTGCCCGAGGGGACGGAGCCGACCACGGTGACGGTGTCCCGAGACGCGGCGGGCCGCTGGTTCGTGTCCCTGCTGTGCGAGGACCGCATCGCCCCGGCCCCCGCCACCACGGCGGCCGTCGGCCTGGACGCCGGGATCACCTCCCTGGTGACACTCTCCACCGGCGAGAAGATCACCAATCCCCGGCACGAACGGCGTGACCGTGCCCGCCTGGCGAAGGCGCAGCGGGAGTTGTCGCGCAAGGCGAAGGGCTCGGCGAACCGCGAGAAGGCCCGCCGAAAAGTGGCCCGCGTGCATGTGCGGATCGCCGACCGGCGCCGCGATGTCCTGCACAAGCTGTCGACTCGTCTCGTCCGTGAGAATCAAACGGTCGTGATCGAGGACCTGAGCGTCCGCAACCTGCTGAAGAACGGCACGCTCGCACGCGCCATCAGCGATGCGGCCTGGACGGACCTGCGCTCCATGCTGGAGTACAAGTGCGCCTGGTACGGGCGCGAGCTCGTGGTGATCGACCGCTTCTTTCCCAGCAGCAAGCTGTGCGGGAACTGCGGGACAGTCCGCGGGAAACTGCCGCTGAACGTCCGCGTGTGGACGTGCGTCTGTGGTGCGGTGCATGACCGTGACGTGAATGCGGCACGCAACATTTTGGCCGCCGGGCTGGCGGCGTCTGCCTGTGGAGACGGTGTAAGACCTCAACGGGAGTCCTCCCGGACGGGGCAGTCGTCGGTGAAACAGGAACCCCAGCGGGCGACCGCTGGAATCCCCCACCTTTAGGCGGGGGAGGAAGTCAAGTGCTGGTTCATGGAGCAAGTGGCCGATCAAGTAGAACGCTGCCGCATCGCGTTCGAGCAGGGGCACCTGAAGCAGTGGAATGATCACGCAGTGGCAGGTGTGAGCACGGCATCGGCGTCTTCCTGGGTAGGCCGTTCTCCGCACTGAGCCCGTGCGGATACGGTCCGCTGGAAGATCGGACCTTGCTGGTCACCGCGTCATCGAGGTCTGACCGGGCCAACGCGTCGGCGGGGTGCGGTTGGTGGGGGCCGTTTCCGGTTCGCTGAGGATCCAGCCGTGGCAGATCTCCCCGACGAATGGCTGTCGTGACGAACCTGGATCGGGGGCGCCAGGTCCCGAGACGTCACCGGGCGGGTGACGACCGGTGTCGCTCATGAGTCGGGCCGCGAGATGAGCGAGCTGCCCGCGGTAACACGGGCGGCCAGGTCGCCAGCAGGGATGTCGATGAGTTCGAAACCGAACACGCGGTAGCTCTGTTCGTGGATCTTCTCGAAGACCAGCGACTCCTGGAAGCTGATCCGGCGGGCAGTGGTGGGCTGACCGAACCCCAGATTGCGGACGAAGAGCACCTGCCGCTCGTAGATCTCGTCGCTAGTGATCCGCTCGATCTCCGCTGTCAGCGCACGGGGTACCGGCCGCCCCAGGTAGTTCGCGAGCGCGTGTGTGCAGAGCGGTGACCGGTCGAACACCTGGGCAGAGCCTGTGGCGGGGGCTCCCAACTGCCGTTGTTTCTGCAGGTTGACGACCTCGTCGAAGGATGCTCGTGTCCACGGTTCGTCCTCGACCTGAGCCTGCGCTCGCGCGATGACCGGGTCGCGGCCTCCTCGTTGGCGCGCCCTGCCAGCCACCGCAGGATCGATGTCTTGCCCGCGCCTGGCGTGCCGGTGAGAACGTACCGTCGCATGCTCGGCGGCGGCGTGGACGTCACGCCGACGGGACAGCGCGATGAGCTCGGCCATGGTGATGTTCGGATTGAACGGCACCTGGCGGATGCGTTCGACCAGCGCCCGGCGGTCGGCAGCGGATCGCGGTGGTTGGCCAGAGTGCAGGCCGAGCACGAACCGCGACGGGAACCACGCCGGTTCTTGGCGCCGGTGTACGAGTCGCAGCACCAGTGGTTGGGCAGCCTCGCGCTGACCGTGCGGTCCCAGACCTCCTCGGTGGTCACATGGTGGGCGGAGAGCCACTGGGAAGGTTCCTCGTGGGCTGGCTGCAGCAACGATTGCTAAGGCGTATCTGGGACGATGGCGGAGTAGCCGCCGGCTTCATGTAGTCGTTGGAGGCTTCCTTGGAAGAGCTTGCTGGCCGAGTGGAGGATGACCGCGGTTTCGCAGCAGGAAGTGACGTCTTCCATCAGGTGGGTGGACAAGATCACCGTGGTGGTGTTGCCCAACTGCTGCATGAGGGCGTAAAAGCGTTCACGTTCTCGGATGTCGAGACCGGTGGTGGGCTCGTCGAGAAGTAGCAGCTTGGGACTGTTGACTAGTGCCTGGGCTATACCGAGTCGGCGCTGCATACCGCCGGACAGTGTGCGGTACTTGTGGTCGATGCGCTCGGTCAGCCCCACCTGCTCCACCGCGCGCTCGACGGCCCGGGGTGTTCTGAGGCTGGGCATGTCCTTCAGCCATGCCGCGTAACCTACGCATTCCCTGACGGTGAAACCGCGGTACATTCCGAATGTCTGAGGCAGGTAGCCCAGGCGGAGCCGGATCTCCAGTCGCGCGGAAGGACGTCTCGGGTCCCGGTCCAACAGCTTCAGTTCACCCTCCACCGCGCCTGAGGCTGTCGCCAGGACACGCAGCAGGGAACTCTTTCCTGAGCCGTTGGGACCGAGCAGCGCGTGGACACCTGGCCCGAGTTCCAGATCGAGGCTGTCAATGGCGGTGGTACGACGGTGGCGTACGGTCAGTCCCGTTGCACTGATCACCTGGACCTCACATCGTTGAAAGAATGACGGCGAAGCAGCAGCAGGACTGCCAGCACGTTGGCGGCCACGGCCCAGATCAGCTGCGCGCTGGCGTCCAGGAGGTTCTTCAGAACGTGAAGCAGGACGATTTCGGGTGAGCGGACCTGACCGTCCTTGCGCATGTCCAGCTGCCAAAGTGCAGCGATCAGGACGGCCCACCCTGCGCTGGTCGCGCTCGCGCTGGGCAGGCAGCCGATGTACGAGCCGAGGACCAGCGCGGCGAGTGTCAGGGTGAGGCTGGGCACCAGCCAGGCTGCCGCCCATGCTGAGACGCCCACGCCGACCAGAGCCGCGGCGAGCAGCAGCGGAAGACTGATGACGAGTACTGCCCCGGTGCGCAGGAGCAGCAGACGCAGGCCGCCAGCCGGCGTACTGCGGATGACGGGAGCGAAGGGGTCGGCCTTGCCGCCATAGCTGGCCGCCACCCACAACAGCGGCAGCAGGGGAGCGAGCGAGAGCAGCCAGAGCAGCGATTCTTCCTCGCCCGCCATGGTGCCGACCCCTGCGGCTGCGGAGCACACTCCGGTTACCGACAGCAGCCAGGGCCATCGCAGTCCGGGCACGGCTCGCAGCCATGCGGGAAGACGAGTTGATGGAACTGGCATGTCTACCTTTCGTCGGGGGCTGGGATGGGCGGCGGTGAGGCTCCGCGCTTTGTGGCTGCGAAATACCGGTTCAGCCATGCAGTGCGCTCGGGTGCGGGAAGAGCCGCCAGCTGGGACCCGAAGGGGCTCAGGTTGCACGAGGCGAGCCAGTGGAAAACCGCGGCCTCTTCGGCTGCGTACGGGTGCTCGCTCGTGCCCGGCACGTAGTCGCTGCAGTCTTCCCGCAGATAGGACCTGGAGTAATCTCCGCCGGAGGCGATCCTGGCGGCCAGCCGCTCGAGGTCAGGCTGATCGACCGGGATTGCCCAGGAGGAATCGGCAGCACCCCCCGCCTCCCAGAAAGTGACATTGCCCGTCCATACGTAATGGGTGGGTATCCCGTGGATGCCTTTCAGACGTTCCGACAGCTGTGCTGCAGTGCGCTCCAGTTGCGGACGCTGCTTCTCGTGCGGAGCCGAGATGCAGACGGCGGGCGCGTGCCCCCGGCAGCGGACCTCGACCGAAATGAGGGCGGATGCCTCGTAGCCGCCCGGCTGTGTCATGCTCAGCCCGAGCCCACCCGTGACCGACACCACGGCCAAGGCCACCGCCGACTTCCAGCGGCGGGCGGACAGGAGTACGGCGGCCGCCGCCAGTACGGTGATCAGGACGGCCCGGCACCACGGCAGCCATACGGGTGGCGCGGGTGGTGCCCAGGAAGCCACCTGCCGAGGGATCGGGTCCCCTGTGTAGGTCAGGTGGATCCCGAAGGGGAGCCCCCAGATTGCCCCTAGAAACATCGCCGCGAGGCCGATGACCAGCGGGGCCACCCGAAGCGGTATTGCCTGGCCCAATAGGTAGGCGATACATGAGATCGCGACGATGAACGCGGCGTCGACGCTCATCGCGTCCAACGGAATGCGGCCTGACGGTTGCACTGGTTGCGGCCAAACCAGCACCGCGGTCATGCCCAGGAGGTACCCGGCCAAAGGCCACAACACCCCCGAGGCGAGACCCATTAGCCGGTGCGAGACGGGCCCTCGCACAGATGTTCCCTCCATCCAGCGGGCACCGTTGCGTTCCTCCGCGCCTCCCTGCCACCCCGCCAGGAGCCCGGCGACCGCCCCGGAGACCACTCTGGCACCCATGCCGTAGTCATCGTAGATATCGGTCCAGGTGGGGACCTCAGACCAGGACGCCCATTTGTACACCTGGTACTCGTGGATCCAGGCCAGCGGAACGGCTACCAGCAGAGCCATCAGTGGCCCTCCCTGGCGTCGTAGGTTCGCGTTCAACACGAGCACGAACGAAGTTCGTTGGTTCACTGACACACCGATATGAAGCGGGAGAGGCATCGGTGGTTCCAGGGCTTATAGGGAGTGAAGGGGCAAAACGGGGGGCGTGCGTGCGAGAGTGAGCGCTCATACCCCGTGACGCGATCGTCTGACATGTGACATCTATGCTATTTGGTAGGCGGTTAACCTATTCGGGCTTCCGCAGAGGGCTCTGAGCCCGCACTTCCGGCCGGGACGGACGGTGGGACACCGGTTGACGATTCGCGCGGGGCGGCGCGGCGCCCGTGGGCATGTCGGGACCCGGTCGCGAGGTCGTCCGTGTTGGACTGACTGAACCGTCCCGTTCTTCCCTGGCCTGGACCCTGCCGACTGACCAGACTCGCCGAGGCCGGAGTGTGGCCGAGCAGCGATCTGGTGCGTCCACGGGTGCATGCCATGCGATTTGGCTGGCCCGTCAGGCGCGGCGGATCTGGTCCCTACTCGGGTTCGCAGGTGCGTGAGTGGCTTCGAGTCGGCTGGCGACCGTAGCGGTGCGCTCCACGGTGCCGTACGTTGCGGGCCCCCACCGCGACCAGGGCCTCCCGAAGCCATAGGGCCGGTTGCACCCGGCCCGCGGCACCGGAGCCCCGAGCACGATGAGCTGGGCTTCGGCGTACTGGTGGCCCTGCCGGTGGGGAGGGCTTCGGTCGGAAAAGGTGAACATTCCTCAGGTTCGGTGCCGACCAGCCTGACGGGCAAGGGTAGTTGGGGAAACAGTCGGAGACACGACCGCAAGCGTGAGAAGCGACGGACGGCTGCGACGTCATGGCCGTCGGCATCCCGGGCGCGGAACTCGGCCGGCCGGTCACCGACCGTCATCCGTTCGTCCCCCTGTACTGACCCAGGCTCCGCCTCCACAACAGCCGCGCCCCGAGGCCACTTGTATCAGTGGCAAAGGCGCGCGACCTGCAAGGGTGTCCCCACAACACTGCGCGTATACACGCCGCGTATACATGGTGTGTATAGTGCTGGTCATGTCCATCGGTAATACCCTTCTGGGGCTCCTGGAGTCCGGTCCGCGCCATGGTTACGACCTGAAGCGGGCCTTCGACGAGAAGTTCGGTCATGACCGGCCACTGCACTACGGCCAGGTCTACGCGACGATGTCCCGGCTGCTGAAGAACGGCCTCGTCGAAGTCGACGGCGTCGAGGCGGGCAGTGGGCCCGAGCGCAGGCGGTACGCGATCACGGACGCCGGGATCAGCGACGTCGAGCGCTGGCTCGCGACGCCCGAGAAGCCCGAGCCGTACCTGCAGTCGACCCTCTACACCAAGGTCGTACTGGCGCTGCTCACCGAACGGAACGCGGCCGACGTCCTTGACACGCAGCGCGCCGAGCACCTGCGCATGATGCGGATCCTCACCGACCGCAAGCGCAAGGGAGACCTGGCCGACCAGCTGATCTGCGACCACGCCCTGTTCCACCTCGAAGCGGACCTGCGCTGGCTGGAACTGACCGCCGTGCGTCTGGACAAGCTCGCCGGGGCGGTGACCGCGTGACCCGAGTTGATCCTCCCGGTTCCCTGCTCGCCGCCCAGGACCTGCGCAAGGCGTACGGGCCGACCACCGCGCTCGACGGCGCCGACTTCTTTATCCACCCCGGCGAGGTCGTCGCCGTGATGGGCCCCTCCGGCTCGGGCAAGTCGACGCTGCTGCACTGCCTCGCCGGGATCGTGCGGCCCGACTCCGGGTCCATCACCTGCAACGGGCGTGAGCTGGCCACCATGAACGACGCCCAGCGCAGCGCGCTGCGGCGCTCCGAGTTCGGCTTCGTCTTCCAGTTCGGTCAGCTGGTGCCCGAACTGACCTGTGTGGAGAACGTGGCGTTGCCGCTGCGGCTGAACGGCACTTCCCGCAAGGAGGCCGAGAAGGCGGCCCTGACCTGGATGGAGCGGCTGGAGGTCGACGACCTGCGCAAGAAGCGGCCCGGCGAGGTCTCCGGAGGTCAGGGGCAGCGGGTGGCCGTGGCCCGGGCGCTGGTCACGAGCCCCCGGGTGCTGTTCGCCGACGAGCCGACCGGCGCACTCGACTCCTTCAACGGCGAGCGTGTGATGGGGCTGCTCACCGAGGCGGCTCGCTCCACCAACGCCGCCGTCGTGCTCGTCACGCACGAGGCACGGGTCGCCGCCTACTCCGACCGCGAGGTCGTCGTACGGGATGGCAAGTCCCGGGACATGGAGCGCGCCATATGAAGGTGCGTCAGTGGTCCAGGGACCTGGGTATGGGGGTCAGATTCGCTGTCGCCGGCGGGCGGGAGGGGTGGGTGCGGATGCTGCTCACCGCCGTCGGCGTGGGGCTCGGTGTGGCACTGCTGCTGCTCGCCACCGCGGTGCCGAACGCGCTGGCCGTCCGGCACGACCGGGAGGAGGCGCGTAGCGACCTCACGCACACGTTCAGCGAGTCGCCGATGCGGAAGGCGGACAACACACTGCTGGTCCGCGACGCCGGGACGGTTTTCCGTGACAAGGAGGTGCGGGGGCGGGCGTTGCAGCCCGAAGGGCCCAAGGCGCCCCTGCCGCCGGGGGTCTCAAGGCTTCCGGGGGTGGGCGAGATGGTGGTCTCCCCGGCGCTGAAGCGGCTGTTGGAGTCAGGCGAGGGGAAGCAGCTGGGGGAGCGGCTGCCGGGGCGGATCGTCGGCACGATCGCCGAGCCCGGGCTGATCGGTGCCCAGGAGCTCGCCTTCTACCGCGGCGCCGACCATCTCGTGTTCAATCAGTACGGCGGCGGGGTCGAACGGATCGACCGATTCGGCGCAGGGTACCTGGAGTCGCAGAAGACAGACCCCATCCTCGTCCTGCTCTCCCTGGTCGTGTTCCTGGTGCTGCTGATGCCGGTCGGCGTCTTCATCGCCGCAGCCGTGCGGTTCGGCGGCGAGCGCCGGGACCGGCGCCTGGCGGCCCTGCGGCTGGTGGGCTCGGACAGCCGGATGACCCGGCGGATCGCCGCGGGCGAGGCCGTCGCCGGCGCCGTGGCCGGTCTGGCCTTCGGTACGGTCTTCTTCCTGTTCATCCGGGAGCTCTCCGGGTCTGTGGACCTGTTCGACGTGAGCGTGTTCCCGAGCTATCTGATCCCCTCGCCCCTGCTCGCCCTGCTGGTCGCGGTCGCGGTCCCGGCGGCCGCCGTGCTGGTCACCCTGTTCGCGCTGCGGGGCGTGGTGATCGAGCCGCTCGGAGTGGTGCGCACCGCGAAGCCCTTGCGGCGCCGGCTGTGGTGGCGGCTGCTGCTGCCCGTGGGTGGGATCGGCCTGCTCTACCCGATGATCGGCAAGGACCGGTACAGCAAAGACTTCAACCAGTACCAGGTCACCGGTGGCGTCCTGCTGCTGCTCGTCGGGGTGACCGCGCTGCTGCCGTGGGTCATGGAGACGGCCGTCGCCCGGCTCGGCTCCGGCGGGGTCGCCTGGCAACTGGCCATTCGCCGGCTTCAGTTGAGCAGCGGCACGGCCGCCCGCACGGTCAACGGCATCGCGGTCGCGGTGGCGGGCGCCATCGCCCTGCAGATGCTGTTCACCGGGGTGCAGGGCCAGTACACCAAGCACACCACCAACGACCTCACCCGGGCCCAGATGAAGGTGAGCCTGGAAAAAGAGGTCCCGCTCGCCCGGGCGGCGGCCGACTTCAAGGCGACTGAGGGTGTCGCGAAGATCTACGCGTTCGACGAGGGCTACGTTGCCGACCGGCGCGACGGCGCCGGGGACACCGCCGGTGTCACCATCGCCGACTGTGCGTCCCTGCGCGCGGTGGCTTCCCTCCCCTCCTGCAAGGACGGTGACTCCTTCGTCGTCCAGGGCGGCGCATACGGGGAGGCGACACCCGGCATGTCCAAGCCCGGCAGCACGCTCTGGTTCGACTACCTCGACGGCGACCCTGCTGCCGTTCACAGGCCCACGCCCTGGCCCGTGCCAGCGGACCTGAAACAGGCGCGGTCGATCGCGGACCCGGCAGGGAACAAGCGTGGCGGCCTGCTGCTGACGCCGGGCGCCCTGCCCCCAGCCACCGCACACGGTCTCGACGGGGAGATCTACCTCGCGCTCGACCCGGGCATGTCGGACGCGCCCGACAACGCGCGGAACACGGCCCACCGTCTCGGCCTGCCCTCCGACCCGGTGGTGCTGGTGTCCAGCAAGAGCGACGACACCTACGCCTCCATCCGCACCGGCCTGTTCGTCGGCGCCGCCTGCGTACTGGCGCTGATCGGCGCGAGTCTGCTGGTGTCGCAGCTGGAGCAGCTGCGCGAGCGTCGCAAGCTGCTGTCGTCACTGATCGCCTTCGGCACCCGGCGCCGCACACTGACCCTGTCCGTGCTGTGGCAGACGGCGATCCCGATCGGGCTCGGCCTGGCGCTGGCCACGGCGGTCGGGCTGACATTGGGCGCGGTCCTGCTGAAGAGGACGCACAAGGCGGTGGACGTCGACTGGGCGAGCGTACTGTCCATGACCGGCATCGGCGCCGCCGTCACCCTGCTGGTGACCGTGCTCAGCCTGCCACCACTGCTCCGGCTGATGCGCCCGGACGGCCTGCGCACCGAGTGAGCCATACGCCCCGAAGACCCCTCTCCACCACGACTGCCGGCCAATGTGCTGGATCGTTCAGGCGGAGGGGGGCCTCGGGTTGCTCGTCGTACGGGCCTCGATCCGGAATCCTGGACACGGGCTGTGCGGCGTGGGCCAGGGTGGTCGATGTCGTGTCGACCGCTGTCTCGTCAGCAAGGGGACTGCGTTGTCCGGGGGGCCAACCCCCGCTAACGCAGGTCAAGGTCGCCCTCAACGAACTCGCCGGCTCCGCCACCCTTCATGTCTTCGGGTCTCGGGGCGTTGACCGCAGCCCCCACCTCCGGGCTGACGGAGCAGAGCGGCGGTCAATGGATGCGCCTGCCGGCCGCAGGCAGGGTCCGGCCGGCAGTTCGGTCGACGTCGTTGCCGCCGCAGTCCGTGCTGCGTGCTCTCGCCTCATGCAGCAGCAGACGGGAGGGAATCATCCCTTACGCAGCCAGCGTCTCATCCTGCTGGGAGATGCTCGCAGCGCTCGTGAGCTGCTCCAGCAGGGCATCGGCCGCCAGCAGGGCCTGTTCGGCGGTGCGGGCTCCTGTCATCACGCACAGCGTGTACGTGGCGTCCTCAAGGTCCCTGCTCGTACGGCCGGTAGGACGTACGTCATGCTCGATTCTCGCCTGAGCAAACTGGGCCAGTACAGCGCGCAGATCCTTCTCCGCAGGAATGATCACGGTGATACCTCTCCCTCAAAAAGCCTCTCCCGCAGGCGGCCACCGCACCGCGAGGAACTGGCTGCATCCAGACACTGCCGCCGCGGCACGTCACCGGGCACATCGGCAGACCTCAAGTGCCCCACCTCGACAGGGATATGCCACCGTGACGACCTGACGTGGCCACCGGCTGCCCGGCCGGGGGTGAAGGGACGGGGACGCCCTGCTCGGGCCGGATGGCACGTGCTTTTCCCCTGGCCGCTGCGGAGTCATGGCGGGCCCACTACCGGCGACGTCCGAACAGGCGTCGGTTGTTCTTCGTCTCCGCTTCGGCCTCCGCCCGCGGCCGGCTGACGATGGCGCAGAGTGGTGTCGCATGTCGCTGCCATCGCTCGCCCCGCGCGGGCAGGGCGTGTCTGTTCATCCTGGGGGCGGTCAGCGGAGATCACGCGACTCATGCTTCAGTGACTCGGAGGGCATCTCGGTCGGAGCCCCGCTGAGGAATGGCCTTGAGTCTCCAGTGAGTGGAGACAGCAGAGTGGGGGACATGGACGTTACGACCCTCTACTCGATCGGGGAGCTTTCCCGGCGGACCGGCTTGTCTGTGAGGACCATCCGGTTCTACTCCGATTCGGGGGTGGTAGCGCCGACCACCCGTAGTCCCGCCGGCTATCGGCTCTACGACCTCGACGCACTGCTCCGTCTGGAGCTCCTGCGCACACTGCGCGAGCTGGGCATGGACCTGGCCACGATTCAACGGGTACTGGACCGCGAGCTGTCAGTGGCGGAAGTCGCCGCGGCGCACGCCGACGCCATGGACGTCCAGATCCGGGTGCTGCAACTGCGTCGGAGCGTTCTGCGAGTCGTGGCCAGCCGCGGGTCCAGTCCCGAGGAGACCAAGCTCATGCACAGGCTCACGCAGTTGTCCGGCGAGGAACGCCGACGTTTGATCGACGATTTCATGGACGGCACCTTCGGCACAGTGGATGCCGACCCGGGCGCAGTGGCCATGGTTCGCGCTGCCATTCCCGACCTCCCCGATGATCCGACCGGCGAGCAGGTCGCCGCGTGGGTGGAGCTCGCCGAGCTGGTCGGCGACGAGGAGTTCCGTGCCCGCATGCGCCAAACGGCCGTACGCCAGGCCGCCGGGCGCCCCCTCGACATCGAGCGCGATGCCGGCGAGGAGCTGATGGAGTTCACCCGTCAGAAGGTGGCTGAGGCCAGGAAGTCGGGCATCGACCCGCTCAGCGACAGAGCCGCACCCGTCATCGACGACCTCGTGCACCGCTTCGCCGAGGTGTTCGCGCGCACCCATGACACGGAATTCCGTAACTGGATGGCGCAGCAGTTCGAAGAGGCGCACGATCCCAGGGTGGACCGGTACTGGCAGCTGGTGTGGATCGTCAACGGCTGGCAGGTAGTACCGGACCTGATCCCGGTGTACCCCTGGCTCACCCAGGCCCTGCGAAATGACCGCGCCGCATAGTCACCGCAGTGGGCACCGCCCCGGATCCCTGAACGAGTCCAAGGGATCACCTGCGGACAGGAGACCAGGTCGTCCGACGTCGATGTGTAACTACTGATCTCTTCGGGTTGTTGGCGGGTGCCGGTCCTGCGGTAGGCCGGTCGTATGCGGTGCGCGCAGGGCGGCGGGTTCACCGCTGAGCGGCGGGAGTTTCGTGAGCGGATCCGGTATCAGGCGGGCGAACGGTTCACGCGCGGCGAGAAGACCGCAGTGGTCGCGAGGGATCTGCGGGTGAGTGAGCGGTCGGTGGAACGCTGGCGGCGTGCTTGGCGGGAGGGCGGGATGGATGCGCTGGCTTTCACCGGACCGTCGGAACTGCCCAGGCTGTCCGACGGGTTCGCGGAGTTGGAGAAGGAGTTGGCCCGCGGACCCGCCGAGCGCGGCTGGGAGGACCAGCGGTGGGCCCTGGCGCGGATCGGCGTCCTGATCGCCTGGAGGTTCAGGATCGGCTGTTCGATGGCGGCGGTATGGCGGCTGCTGCATCGTCACGGCTGGTCGTGGCAGTCTCCCGCCCGCCGCGCGCTGGAACGCGACGAGCATGCGGTCGAGCTGTGGAAGAAGGATGTGTGGCCGCAGGCGGAATGACTGCGGCGGCGCTCGGGGCGTTCGTCGTGTTCGGGGACGAGGCGGGGTTCTCGATGACGCAGCCGCGGGCCCGCACCTGGGGCCGGCGTGGACACACGCCGGTGGTGCGGGTGCGGGTGCGGGGCAGGGCCTGGCCCGCCGCTGGTCGATCGCCGCCCTGTGCTGCTACCGGCCGGGCGAGGCGTCCCGGCTGATCTACCGGCCGCGCCGCCACCGCAAGCAGACACGGCTGCGCCCACTGCGCAGCCTGTCCCGGTCGGTCCGTGCCCGGGGTGTGCCGGTGAGAGCCTGATTTGGAAGCCCTCTGCATGTACGTCGTGGTCAGTGGTTGTTTGTGATCTCGCCACGGTGATGCTCGGTGTGGACTGACGGGGGCGTGTTATCCGTGCGGCAGCGGTTCTCGGGAGATACCGTGCATATCAGGAGCAGTCGTGGTTCCGAGCTGCTGCTCGCCCGTGATCGCGATCGCGGGCGTTTCGCTGTCCGGGACCGCGCTTGGGCGACGCCGGTCGGACGCGGTGGTCGCGCAGTGCGGGCGCCATCGGCTGCGCACGTCTAGGAGAACAGCATGGCTACTGGCATCGTGAAGTGGTTCAACGCCGAAAAGGGCTTCGGCTTCCTCGAGCAGGACGGTGGTGGCGCCGACGTCTTCGCCCACTACTCCAACATCGTCGCCCAGGGCTTCCGCGAGCTCCAGGAGGGCCAGAAGGTGTCCTTCGACGTCGTCCAGGGCCAGAAGGGCCCGCAGGCGGAGAACATCGTGCCGGCCTGAGCCGCACCCTCATCCCACGATGCCCCGCAGGCAGCCCACAGCCGCCGGCGGGGCATCGTCACGTTCATCCACCGCACTCTGATTCTCGTACAGCTGCCACTGTCGGGCGGTCGAGCCATGTCAGCCCAGGCGGCTCCTCGTGTCACTCACGGCAGATGGGCGGTGGTCCGGGTACCTCAGTCCCCTCAAGGGGTGTCGTCAGACCAATTTCAGGGCTCCGCCCGGCCGCGGGCGGGCTGCGGTGGGGTAGATGGTCGGGCGGGTGAGGTGCCGCGTCATCAGCCTGATCGCGGCAAGGTTGATCATTGCCTCGGAGCTTTCGGGCAGTCGTTCGTGGCCTCTGACCAGGCGCCGGGCGTGCATCACTCAGGCCCATGATCGTTCCATGGCCCGGCGGCGCGGCAGAACGACGAAGCCCTTGGCGTCTGTCGGGTTCCTGGTCGGGGTGGAGTCGCGGTCGCGGTCGGGCTCGGCACGGCGTGCAGGTCGGCCGATCGATTGCACAGCCTTCCCCTCGGCTGCGCAGGCATTTGACCTGCATGGTCGGGGTCGGCGGATGCCATGGTCAGGTCTGCGCGGAGGGGCTGCGCAGACTCTGCGCTCAGGGCGATGGGCGGGCGGTGACCGCGTCGTGGGCGGTGGGCGCTGGGCGGCCAGGCACTCCGTCAGAGTGGCCAGCTGGCCTGTTCCGTGGGGGTGGTGACGGGTCACCAGATGGGCGCGGAGAGCCCGTCGCGGAGGGCAGAATCGGCCGTGTTGGCTTGGAAGTCGGGTCGCCCCGGGGGAATCGCACTCTTGGGTGGTGACCCGACCACCAGGGGATGGGCTGCCGCTGGACCGGCGGGGCCAGCCGGATTATCCCGGCCCAGGACTCGAGTCTGCACGCCGCTGCCGTACCGCGAACACAGCCACGACGACCGAGATGATCAGGAAGAACAGGGCACCTGCGCCCGACATCACCATCGAGGCGGCCGCCCCGCCGCCCCCGACATCCTCTTCACGGGCGACCACCTGTGGATCGTCCGCCTGGTACCGGACGGTGAGCGAGGTGCCGACAGAGTCCTTGCCGCCGCCGCTGCCTACCGGCAGATTCGCCACCACGATCCGCCCATCGGCCTCGAACCTGACTTGACAGCCGCCCAACATGCACGAGCCGCTCGTATGCAACGTCGCACGAGCCCGCTCGCCGTCCTGGAGGGAGCGTAGGTGCTGGGCCGCTGGAAACATCACCAGCGTCGACAGCGAGCCCAGGAGGAGCGCGAGCGCCAGCGAAATCAGTAGAGACGTACGAGGTCGCAAGTCACCGTTTTGCCGGTGCGCGCCGGCGACACCTGGGTCCGACATGCCGGCCACGACTCTCACCATCCGATTCAGTTCGTGTCGAGGCGGCCTGCCACGTCTTACCCGTGGGCTGCACCTCGTTGCTGAACAGGGTAGAAAAGTCTGCCGAGTTGCCATCACGTAGTGATTCGGCACATCAGACTCGGCCCGGCTGCCTGCTGTCGGCAACGTTGAGCGACGGTGCGGCTCCGGACATGCGGGCCGTGGCCGTCAAAAGCGTCAAAAACGTCCGAGGTGTCCAGGAGACGGATCGAGGACTCTGTCCGGGGCAGTGACGGGCGAATAGCGCGACCGTCGGCCCGTTTGACGGTAGGAACCACGAAATCCGTCACGGCGGCACATCATGGCTGCTCAATCGGTTCAAGGGAACACCGCGTCGTGCGGCCTGACAGCAGGACCAGGATGGATCTGACGAGGTCGCGCCGTGCGGACGGCTGGGGTCATCTCCTCGGCGACTGCGGCAGCGGTGCCTGGATCGGCCGGGCCGGCCTGGAGGCCGCGCCGCGTGCCTACGACGGCCTCACCTGTTGCCATCCACGCAGTACCGAGCGCAACCCGCGCGGAGCAGCCTCACCGCTGCTTCGTCAATGACGACAGAGGGTGTCGGGTTTACGGCTGACGATGGGCGTATGCGCGAAACCCCAGAAGAACTCGACAAGCTCCAGTTGCTCCTCGACTCCTCCCTCTCCGGCTCGACCGGACACCTCCGCTCGATTGTCGAGGGCCGCACCATCACGGCGGCGCAGCTCACCGGGGTCCTCACCGGCATGTGCACGCTCGCCCTGTCCACGGTGACCGCGAAGGGCGAACCGCGGATCAGCGGCGTCGACGGGCATTTCCTGCACGGCCGGTGGCATTTCGGCACGGCGCGCAACGCCGCCAAGGCCCGTCATCTCGCGGCCCGTCCGGCCGCCAGCGTCGCGCACCTGCGCGGCGAGGACCTCGGCGTGTTCACCCACGGCACGGTGGAGGAGATGAACCCCCAGGACGCCGAGACCACGGCCGACTGGCCAGAACTCCTCGCCTACGTGAAGGACTTCTACGGCGACGACACCTTCGACTGGAACCGCGAGGTCGTCTACTACCGGCTGAACCCGCACTGGATGACCGTCTACGCCCCCGACCTCGACAAGCTCACCGGCACGTGACGCCGGACCCGTTGACGAAGGCCTGCACTTGCGCGTCCGTGGGTGCGGGCCCGGTTGGTTCTTTCGGTAGTTGGTGGCGTCAGTTGTCCGTGAAAGCTGACGGCACCAGGTGATGGCCCAGATGGATGTTCGCGAATTCTGACGTCACCATCGGGGTGGCGGTGTCAAGCTGGATGTGCTCAGTAAAGGAGCACCCCCGATGCCGCCTGGCCAGTCGAAGGTTGAGTTGCACGCCGAGCTGCGGCCCGACTTCCACGATGGCATGTCGAACCGGGCGTTGCCGTGCAAGTACGGCGTCACTTGGAGCACGGTCGACAAGTCCCTGACCTCGGTTTGGCCGCAGCCACGCATGACGAGCGCTTCGGCGCGGCCGGCGAAGCGGGATCCGTTCACGCTGCTGATCGACGAGATCCTACTCAATGATCTGGACGCGACCAGGAAACAGCGCCACACCGCCACCCCGGATCTACCGCCGTCGGATCGACGAGCACTCCTCGTCCGAGGCATTGCGTTGACCACTTGAACCCGCACCGATGAGAGGGCGCAAGCGTCCTGCGAGCAACCGCGCGGTCCCGCCAGGCACTGAGAGGGTGTTTATGCCTTGCTCGCGACCACCATGTAGTTCTCGGCCTCAAGATCGAACGTGCTCAGTTCCGTTTGGAGCCCGACCCGGTGCAGCTCGACTTCGAGTTCCTCGTACCGGTAGGGCCAGCAGGACAGCAGTTCCGAGCGGACAAGAACCAACCCGGTCGCATCAACTTGCGCGATCGCAATCTCGATGTGGTGCTCCTCCTCCCAACGCGGCGCAATCTCCCAGCGGTAGACCACGACGGCATCGCGACCGTTCCGGCGGACGAGTCGGTCACTGATCTCCAGCCGGGAACCTCTGGCCCTCACGAGTTCCCACGTGCGGGATGTGAGTACCAAGCGCCCGCCGGGGCGCAGAAGCCGTGACATCGACTCCAGAGCAGCACCCCTGCCTGTCGCGCCCGGGGCATGGTGAAGCGAGTTGCCAACGCAGAACACCATGTCGAACGTGTTGTCCTGGAAATGTTCGGGCAACTCTTCCCAGTTCGCCCGTACGGCCCGGACGGATGCCCCGAACTCCTTGGACAACTCTGCAGTCCGACGAACCATCGCCTCGCTGGCGTCAGTTGCGACAACCTGTATGCCACGACCGGCGAGGCCAACCGCCAACTGTCCGGTTCCGCACGAACAGTCAAGGACGTGAGCATTCGACGGCAGGAGATTGAGTACGTCGTCGAACGACGCAGCGAACTCGGCTGGAGGCAACTTTGCATCCGAGATGAGCCATTCGTACACCTCGGCAAGCACGTCATAGCCTGTCACAACCACTACCTCCGTCACGCGGCAGACTCACGGCAGGACGTCAGTCCATCAGCGGAGCAAGCCGGGCACCAATGGTTTTCGCAAGGGTGGCTCTGACGGTGTTTGTCAGTTGCCCGGCTGAGTGGATGGCACCGGTTGCCTGAGCCGCTCCATCGAACAGCTCCAAGCCGCCCACGCCATGCTCGGCTCGATCATCCACGCAGGCGAAGCGATCACCACCCGCGTCGGCCGCAACGGATAGGGACGTGACCTCACAGCGGACGCCTCCACAACCTCGCCGGCACCATCTGACCGACCCCGACCCCGACCCCGACCCCGACCCCGACCCCGACCCCGACCCCGACCCCGACCCCGACCCCGACGCCTCCGGCGTTGCGTCGACAACGGCAGACAGGCCGCCGGATCCTTCGACCTCATCTGCGAGCCCGGCTGGGAGCTCCGTTTGGATCCGGGCCTTACCGCAGTTGTACCGTGGACGGCGGGTGCACGCGTCGCTTCCGGCACCCCAGCTGGAGAGCGCCGCTCTGCTGGTCGTCGCCTGCGCTGTCAGAACCCCCTGCTTGGTCCGCGGTGCGGGAAGGAGTCGGCAGAGTCCCGTAGGGCCTGCCGGTGTGTCACGTGGCCGGCCGTCCCGAACAGCGGCACCTCGCCGGGCAGCTCGGCGAGTTCGATGCAGAGAGCGAGAACCTGCGCATCTCCCGCAAGGCCCTCCTCACTCTCCCCGCGCCCTCACCCACCTCCGAGCTGGAGCGTCCCGACATCCCGGACCGCCCCGTCTATCCGCAGATCCTCACCGCCCTGGCCGACGCGGGCCGGCCGATGCGAGCCCGCGACCTCTGCCAGGCCCTCGACGGCAGCGGTTACGAGTCCTCAAGTGCGCCGCTCATGTGCCGGCTGCTATCCAGCTGCGCCATCAGTCGCGTCCGGCCCGACTGCTGCAGCCAGGTACCGAAGTCCATGAGGCCGGGGTGGGTCTTGCGCAGGGGTTCGGGGTCGGAGTCGTAGTAGGACTCGTTCGCCCAGGTGAACACCTTGGCAACCTCGGGGTCGTGTTCCCAGAGAATGTCGAGCGGCACGTGTGTGTGCGGGATCGGCCGGCCGGCCGCGGCGCTCAGCGCAGCGGCGATCTGAGGGGCGGTCAGCCGATCGCCGGTGATCTCCATGGCCTGGCCCAGGTAGGTGTCCGCCTTCGCGAAGACCAGTGCGGCGAGTGCGCCGATGTCATCGATGGCGATCAGCTGCATGACGAGGTCGTCGTACCAGGGCACGGTGAGGGTGCCGTTCTGGAAGAAGCGCGCCGGGCTGGTGAAATCCTCCATGAACCCGGCGGGGCGCAGGATCGTCGCGGGCACACCCAACTCGTGGATGTGCTGCTCGATCTGCCATTTGTCGATGGGGCCCCAGCCGCGCTCCATGTAGAAGCGGTTCTGGCTCTCCATGCCGCCGACCGACGAATACACCAGGTGTTGCACGCCTGCGGCCTTGGCTGCATCCGCGATGTTCTTGCCCTGTGTGATCTCGTTGTCGTTGGCGGACTGAACGCTGTATACGCCGTAGGTGCCGCGTATCGCCGCGTCGAGGGAGGCACGGTCATCCAGGTCGCCGCGGACGACCTGGGCGCCGGAGGCGGCGAGCGCGGCTGCGGCCGGGGCGGTGTCGTCACGGACCAGAGCGCGGACCCGCCAGCCGGCGGCGAGCAGGTGGCGGGCGGTGGCGCCGCCCTGGTTCCCGGTGGAGCCGGTGACGAGAACGGTCTTGTCGTGGGTGTTCATAGTGGTCTCCTTGGAGCTCGACAATATCTGCACTCGATGCGAGTTTGCATTGAGTGCAGATTCGCTGTCAATGCAGTATTCTCGGGGCATGGTCATGCGAGAGCAGCACGCCCCGGCGCCTTCCCTGCGCGAGAGGAAGCGGGAACGTACCCGTCAGGCACTGGTCGACGCAGCGGCGGAGCTGTTCGAACGCAAGGGATACGACGAGACGACCGTCGCTGAGATCGCGGCGGCGGCAGAGATCGGCACCCGGACCTTTTTCAGCTATTTCGCGAGCAAGGAAGACATCCTGTTCCCCGACAGTGACGCGCGGGCGCGGACCACGATCGAGGCGATCGCCAACCGCGATCCGGCCGAGGGGCCCGTGGATGTGCTGGTGCGGGCGCTGGAGATCGTCGCCGAAACCGATGCCGACATGGTCAGCCCGATGGCAGCCGTGCGAATGAGACTGTTTCGAACCGTGCCGGCAGTGCGGGGCAAGGCGCTGCAGATCCAGATGTCGGCACAACAGGAGATCGCGCGGGCCCTGCAGGCGGCCTTCCCCGGCGAGCTGGACCGGGTGGGCGCGGCAGCTCTGGCCGGGGCACTCACAGGCGCGGTGAACGGCGCGCTCGACGCGCTCATGGACGACGAGGATGCTGCCACCGTCGCTCTCGCCGCCGATCGGTTGCGTGAACGGGTACAGCGGGCGACGGAACTGGCGCTCAGGCCCTGGCGAAGCTGAGAGACGGGCGCGGCCTTCCTGTCGCCCGTTCAGCCGCATGCCGACGAGGCGAGGAGCCTGCGCCGTGCACGTGGCCTGTCCAAAGCCCTGCACAACGTGCCGTGCGGGGCTCGGACGCAGGCACTCGGCTTGACGCCGCGGCCGCACTGTCAAGCTTCCTCGGTAGCGGGAGCGCACCCACGGTTCGGATCACGGGGTGGAGATCTTGTGGACAGCGGTGTCGTCGGGGTTCAGCTGTCGCCCGTCCGCGGACAGCACTTCCAGCGTGCGGAGGCGATGTCCCTGTCGGCGGTCGACCAGCTGTGAGTGTGGTTCGCCGGGGGCGAAGAGGTTCTGTTCGCCCCACTGTCGCAGGGCCACGATGACCGGGAAGAGCGCCTTTCCCTTCGGAGTCAGCACGTATTCGCGGTAGGCGCTGCCGTCCGAGGCGGGGACGGATTCGAGGACACCGCCAGCGACCAGGGTGCGCAGTCGCGCGGAGAGGATGTTCTTCGCCACGCCGAGGCTGCGCTGGAACTCCCCAAAGCGTCGGCTTCCGTCGAAGGCGTCCCGCACGATCAGCAGGGACCACCAGTCGCCGATCGCGTCCACCGACCGGGCGACGGGGCATTCGCTGTCGTTGAAACGCGTCCTGGTCACCACGGCGTCCCTCACTCTCACGATGGTTGCAACATGCTACCAAGAAAGTTACCGTCACTATTGGTAGCAAGATGAAACCGAATGTGCGGGGGTGCCGATGTCAGGTAACGGTGAGGCCGGAACACCACGGACCGAAGCCCGAAACGTGGAAGGTTCCGCGTTCGTCCTGTCCCGAGGCACCGTCATACTGTTCGCCGTCGCCTGTGGGGCCGCGGTTGCCAACGTCTACTTCTCCCAGCCGCTACTGGTGACGATGGGCCACGACCTCGCCATGAGCCCGGCACTTATCGGCAGCGTGGTCACCCTCACGCATGTCGGATACGGGCTGGGCCTCTTCTTCCTCGTGCCGCTGGGCGACCTGGCCGACCGCCGACGGCTCATCGTGGCCCAATTGGTGCTCCTGGTAGGGGCGCTGGCCGTGATAGCCGCCGCGCACACCGCAGTGATCCTGCTGGCGGGCATGGCGGTGATGGGGCTTCTCGCGGTCGTCACCCAGACGCTCGTGGCCTTCGCGACATCACTGGCGCCTCCAGCCATGCGGGGACGGGTCGTCGGTGTGGTCACCAGCGGCGTGGTCATCGGAATTCTGCTCGCCCGCACCGCGTCTGGCCTCATGGCCGATCTCGCGGGCTGGCGTTCCGTCTACCTCACCTCGGCGTTGCTCACCGCTCTGCTTGCCTTGGTCCTGTACCGAGTACTGCCGTCCCACAGCGACGCTCCGCCGGCATCTCTGCGCTACGGACAGCTCCTGCGCTCCACGATCGCCCTGTTCGCAGAGGAACGACTGCTGCGGTTGCGGGCTTTGTATGGTCTGTTGATCTTCGCTGCCTTCAGCACCTTGTGGAGCAGCATCGCGCTGCCGCTCAGTGAGGGCCCGTATTTCCTGCCCCACAGTGCGATCGGGGTGTTGGGGCTGATCGGTGTCGCCGGCGCCCTGGCCGCGACCGTGGCGGGCCGTCTGAACGACCGGGGACTCTCCCAACGGACCACCGGCATCGCCCTGACGCTGCTCGCCGCCTCGTGGCTGCCCTTGGCCTTCACCCGCAGCTCGCTCTGGGCCCTGGTCGTCGGGGTGATCCTTCTCGACCTCGCCGTGCAGGCGGTCCACGTCACCAATCAGACCCTGATCTACGCGTTGCGCCCGGACGCGGGCAGCCGGCTGATCGGCGGATACATGGTCTTCTACTCGATCGGCAGCGCTACCGGTGCCATCGCCGCGACCTCCCTCTACACGGTGGCCGGCTGGGGCGCCGTATGCACACTGGGTGCCGCGTTCAGCTGCCTCGGGCTCGCGCTGTGGGCGTTCACACGACGCAGCACCCCGGACCCCGTCGGCAAATGACCCCGCGCAGCGAATGGGCGAGGTTGGGTCAGAATCGGCTCTGGTCACCCGAACAGGTCCTGATCCAGATCGACTTGCTGACGCCAGCACATTGTAGGATCCGCAAGGTGGCAGAACTGATCAAGAACAGTGCGATCCCGCCTGACGATTGCTCGGACCAACCCACCCGCGACCAAGTCATTGGCCGGATCGCCGATCACCTTACGGCCCAGGACCCCGGGCATCCGCTTCGGGTCGCGGTGGACGGTATCACCGCCGCAGGGAAGACGACCCTGGCCCGTGCACTGGCATCTGCGGTCGCCGGTCGCGGCCGACCTGCGATTCACCTGTCCATGGACGGGTTCCACCACCCGCGCGCCCACCGCCACCGGCAGGGCCGCGACTCAGCAGCCGGCTACTACGAAGACGCCTACGACTTTCCCACGTTCGCACGGACAGTACTCATACCGATGGGCCCAGGAGGCGACCGCCGCTACCTCGGTCGCATCATCGACCTGGCCAGCGACCGGCGAATCGACGAACCCCCAGTCACCGCGCCGGCCGAAGCGGTGCTGATCGTGGACGGCAGCTTCCTCCAGCACAGCGAACTGGCCCACCTGTGGGATGAGGTCGTGTTCGCCGACACCAGCTTCCTCGTCGCCCGCCGACGCGGCACTACGAGGGACGCCGCACTCTTCGGTGGACTTGAACAGGCCGAGAAGGCCTTCGACAACCGTTATCACGCAGCCTGTCGGCAGTACCTGACCGAGGTCGACCCGGCCACGAGAGCAAGCATCGTCATCGGCAACGACGACATCGATCACCCTGAACTACGACGCATCGGCGACCTCTCACGGCCCCAATAGCCCGCATGGCCGTCCAGCCAGCCGATCCTCGCACCGATGTCCACCACCATTGGCAAGACAACGGCTTCTGGCACGAATATGGTCCCCACCCGTACCCACAACAACGAGTGAACTGGCCAGCAGCCACGTACTGCAACGGTGCTTGTTCTGATTGCTGGGCAGCTGTCATGAACTGTGCCCGCGTCGTTTGCACTGGCCGATGCGGGCTTGGCGGCGGCGTCGCCAGTTTGGGTGCTGGAGGGTGTCCGGTGAGCCCTCGGCCGGAGCACTTCATGGTGCACGAGGAGCAGGTGCTGTCCCAGATCCGCCGCTCGATCCTCGACCGCGAAGAAGCCTTGCGGTGCGTGAGCTGGGAGCGGCCGTGGGACTGCGCAGCCCAGCATCGTGCGTGTGCCTGGTGGCGAGTGTGCTGGCGCCGGTCGCACGGTTGAGGGTCCGTGCCTCCCCGTCGCCACCACCGGTGGCGAGCCACTGAGCCTTTCCCAACTTCACGTTGAGGGTGCGTGGCTCGCCCGACTACGACGTGACGTCGGTCCAGCACTGGTGATCAGCTGCGGTCTTCGACGCTGCTGTCGGTGATCGCCGCACCCAGGGCTGCATCTCGGGCGCGGCCTTCTTTGGGTCCGGGCGTTTGAGTCCCGGCTGCTGGCGTCCCCCCGGCCCTGCCATCAAATCCCCTCCGTTCACTACCCGTTCATTGGCGTTCACCGCTCACGAATGACAGAAAGGCCCGGTCATGCGGATGCGGCAGCCGCGATAACTGGGGCCGTACATAACGTCGTTCACGAAAGGTGGCGCCCCATGAGCGGGCTCTACAACATCGATTTGGTCGTGGGCCTCGTGGTGGCCCGCACCTTCCTGGCCCCTCTCGCACGAGCCGTCGTACTCACCGCCGCGCTGGCGCTCGTGCTGCGCGGAAGCAGCGCTGCCGAGCGTCCAGCCCTGCTGAATGCCTCGGCCCGGGTGCTGGTCTCCCTGCTGCCGGTCGCCCCGGGCGGGTCATGTCTATGGCCAAAGCGGCGCTCGCGAGGCTGACTGCCAGGGATTGGTCATTTCAGTGGGTGCTCTGCGAGAGCTTGACGGTTCTCGTTGCGCTTGAGTAGAGCTGTCTACTGCGGTCTGCACGATCACTCTCATGCTGTCGTGGCTTGCTGCATGGCCTGCCTGGTCACGGCTGAGCGCGGTGAACCCGTCCGATGCCGTCCAGCTGACCAGCGCGCCCGTAGACACCTCGGTCACCCGCAGCCCCGGTCGAGCTATCGGCCTGATCCAGTACCTGAAAGCCGGCCCCGACCAGGTAAGAACTCACCCACGCCACGAGTTCAGCCGGAGTACACGACACGCCCGTCGCCTGCCCACGAGAAGCCTGTTCGGACGGCGGCAGGATGCGGGGACCCTGGCCGCCGGGGACAAGGCGGTGGGCCGCCACCGGGTGGCCCACCCGTACACGCTGACGGCTCCCGCCCTGCGAACAGGGAGGGAGCCGTCTCAGGTGTGTCCGGAGGCGTTTTGCCTACCGCGGGTCATGCGTGGCGGTGCGAATGCCGCCGGCTGCCGGTGACGAGGCGGTAGAGGGCGAGCAGGATGACGGAGCCGGCGATCGCGGCGATCCAGGTGGAGAGTTCGAAGAACCCGTCGATGGAGTCGACGCCGAAGGCGACCTTGCCGAGCCAGCCGCCGAGCAGACCGCCGGCGATCCCGATGAGCATGGTGATGATGATGCCGCCGGGGTCCTTGCCCGGCATCAGGGCCTTGGCGATGGCGCCGGCGAGCAGGCCGATGATGATCCACGCGAGAATGCCCATGATGCTGCCTCTCCGTTCGTCAGATAAAGGTTGTGTCAGCTCATCGTGTGCACCAATCGCGCCCGAACAAACGTCTTCTCCCGAACCTGGCCGCGCCAGTTCCTGATCCCAGAGGAGTGGAACTGAGGGTGGTGTCCCGCCAAGTGGTGTAGAGAGCCGGGCCGTTTGAGTTTGGATACAGCTAGCCACCGCCTGGCCCACGAGCGCCAGGATCCGCTCCCGATGCTGCCCTCGGCGGTTGACGCGACCGCGGCAACGCTTCCGGGGCACCGCGGCCATGACCTGCGGAGTCTCGAACTCCGCATCTCTGCACCACTTCATGGGACACGCCCCAGGAACTGAGAGGGCGCGATGAGAGACGACAGCGCGCCAGCGCTCGCTGGAGCGGTGTGGTGGCGCTGCGGGCACCGCCCGTGGGACACCCTCACCACCGCCCTGACCAACCCGGGCGTTATTGACGCCTGGCATCAGTGCGACAAGGACCAGCGCCGCCGACGTGAGGAGCAACGGAACGCGAGCGCCAGGGGCAGGCCCAACGGCTGGCGCAGGACCGCGAGCGGATGGGCGAGGCCGCCCTCGTAGTCGATGGCCGTTTCGTCCGGCACCCGCCGCACGGCCTCCTCGATCTCCGGGAACGCCTGGGCCAGGTTGCTGTCGTTGCGGCTGCGGACGGTGACACGGCCGTCAGCCCACCGGCCGGCGAGCGCGCGGTAGCCGTCCCATTCCGGCTGTGCCGCCCACCCTGCAGGCAGTGCCGGGTCGTTGACCGGTTCGGCACGCATCGGCTCGGGCAGCGACCAGCCGGACGGCACAGACGGTGACCCTCGATGTGGGTGCGAGGTGCTTGAGATCCCAGGGCGTTCCATGGCGGCCATGCTGACTCCAAGCTAACCGGATAGGTCATCCGGATATGTGCTAGCGTCACCTCCAGCAATCGGATGACCTATCCGTTTTTGGAGGAGCGCATGAGGAAAGCTGTAGTCACCGCCGGGACGGCCGGAATCGGTTTGGAGACGGCGCTGGGGCTTGCCGCCGCCGGGTTCGCGGTCACCGTGGTGGGAAGGAGCGCCGACCGCGGTGCCCAAGCGGTGGACCGGATCAACGCCGCGGGCCCGGCGCAGCCTGCTCGGTTCCTGGCCGCCGACCTCTCCTCGCTCGACCAGGTGCGTGAACTGGCCGACCGGATCGCAGCCGAGCACCAGACCTCGGGGGATCCGCTGACGCTGCTGGTCAACAATGTCGGGGCGATGTTCCCCAACCGGCGCGAGTTGGGCGGTGTCGAGGCGTCGTTTGTCGTCAACCACCTCTCGCCATACCTGCTGACCGAACTGCTCCTGCCCACGCTGACGGCCGGTTCGCCGAGCAGGATCGTGAACGTGACCTCGGGTGCGGTCGGGGTCGCGAAGCGGGTGTTCGACGCCGTCGAACCGCCCGGCGGCTACTACGGCTTCCACTGGTACGGCCGCGCCAAGCTCGCCAACCTCGCCTACACCCTCGACCTTGCCGCGCGGCTTGAGGGCACAGGCGTATCGGTCTTCGCCGCCGACCCCGGAGGCGCCGCGACCGACATGACCAACGGCACCCTGACCGACCCGAAGATCGTCTCGCCCGCCCTGCGACTGCTGTGGCCGCTGGTGCGCCGCAAGTTCGAACGGTCCACGTCCGGCCCGGCGTCCGCGGCAGCCAGACCATCGATCGTCGCCGCCACCGACGACGTGCTGATCGGCAAGACCGGAGTCGTCATCGGTCCCCAAGCGCGTCCGGTCGACCCGTTCCGCCCGGCCACCGACCGCCGCGTCGTCGAAGCAGTGCGCCGGCTCAGCGAAGCCCACGCTCCCGCCGCGGCCGGGTAGGCGGGCGCTACGCCTGTGCCGGTGGACCTGGGACCAGCCCGTCTGGACCCCACGATGCCGGCCCAGGACGTCCTGCTCGCCCAGGATCTGACCCAGTTGACCATGAGCTCGCCGGTGCTGAACTCCCTCATCTCAAAGCAGGTGCACGCCGCCGCCGAGCAGGCCGCCGCACCGGGGCCCAGGTCGGCCTGGGCCCCGGTGCCGACGTGCGCTCAGACCTCGCCCTGCTCACCGTCGCGACCCTCGTCGTTGTCACCACCGCCGATACCTGATATCCGCCGCCCTCACGTACCACCTGCCTGAGGCCATTCGCGGCGCGCGGACTGCCGAGCCCGCCACCGGGTGCCTGCCCTTCCTGGAGCAGCCCATGGAGTGGCTGGAGATCATCACCGGCTTCCTCGGCCGACGGCAGGACCGGGGGCTGAAAGACCTCGCGCGCGGGTGGGCCGCACGTCCCACCCGTCGCGGCGCCGACCTGCCGGCCGGGAACGCCCGCGTATGATCGAACGCCGAACGCACATGACGGGACACGCGACAGAGACTGGCCACACATGACGACCACACAGCTACGCAAGGACGCTGCCCGCAACTGGGACCGGATCGTCGCCATCGCCCGCGCCCTGGTCGACCAGGGCGTCACGCTGCAGCTCAACGATGTCGCCCGCCGTGCCGGACTCGGGGTCGGCACCGTCTACCGGCACTTCGCCACCCCCGAGGCGCTGCTGGAGACCGTGGCCACCCCCTGCCTGGAAGCCCTGGCCGCCCACGGCGAACAGGCACTGGCCGACGCGGACCCCTGGCGCGCACTCGAAGGCTTCCTGACTCGGACCCTCGACGCGCAGATCACCGACGCCTCCCTGGCCCTGGTCACCGCCGCACCGACCGACGCTCTCCCACGGACCACGGAGCTCAGGCAGTCGCTGACAACGACCGGCACCGAGCTCCTCAAGCGGGCCCGCGAGGCCGCGGTGGTCCGTCCGGATCTGTCCGCTGCCGATCTCGTCCCGCTGATGTGCGGCATCGCCCACGCCGTCACCGTCCACGGCGGCACTCCTGCCGACCGGATCGAGACAGCACACCGCTACCTCGCCGCACTGCTCGGCGGTCTGCGGGCTGCCCCGTCGAGCACGTGACCCGCCTCTCGCCACCAGGGTGATCCTCGGCGTCCTGTTCGCCACCGGGTTCCTGCACCGTCACTCTGCTCGATTGAGACGGAATCGTCCGGAGCAAGGCCGCGGACGGTTGCTCGACCCGACTTCGCTCTTTTCGATCCACATTCGACCGCCATCCCCCTGGGGAACCGTGACCGCATGGGTGGGGAATTCCGTGACGCGATGCCTGAAGCGCGGCGTAGCGGCCGCTGAAGGGACGGTCCGTCAGGTCCCGGTCGTGCATGCGCAGCAGGTCGAACGCGACCAGGTGCGCCTTGTTGGTGGGTGGCCATGGCGTGTCGCGTTCGGTGCGGATAGGGGGGCCGATGAGGGTGTCGAGGTCGAAAGCCCGGGCCGAACAAGCCACCACCGGCTGAAACACCGGCTATTGCCAGACCATCAGCACGCTCTAGGATTCCCAGCAGAGGATCCGGTTCCGTTCTCGGGAACCGGTCTGGCCTGCTAGCGCGGGCCCTGTCTTCTGACCCCAAGCCCCCGGGTCTGGAGAGATACCCGAACCGCAGGGAAACCGGAGCCCACGTCCCGCGAACGGTCCGCGGCTCCGGTCCCTCGTCCTCCGGTCCGGTGGGGCGAACTCCCGCTTGCCCCACGGCCGTGGGGACGATCCTGCGCGAGGCCTCGCGTCATGGGACGACGCGAGCCTTCGCGCCGGCGGCCGCTGCTCTCGCCGATGGGCGGCGGCCGCCACACTCAACCGTTCCCGCAGTGCCCGCTTCACCTACCCGTGTGGGCTAACCATGCACGGCACATCCGGGCAATGACCACATCCTCTTCACTGCCCGGACGCGAGGCTGCGCAGACCCGAGACGACAGCCACCGGGAAGTGCCCGCGCGGGCCGGCCGCACAGGCCCGCAGCCGGTGGCGTCCCGCCGACGACCGGCAAAGGCGCGGCGGCACCCGCGATCCCGCCGCGGCTTCCCCGACAGGGCATCCCAGCGCGGCAGCCACAACCTGTGGGCGCTGCGGCCGCGTGTCACCCCGCCGTCCCGGCGGCGTGCGACACTCCCTCGCCCGCCATCCTCCTCCCCTCCACGGCAAAAGGAGCGGAGCCGGTCGGTCCGGAACAGGCCGAACGGCTCCTCAGCCGTTGCCAGTTCACCCACCTGCCGGCGCTCGAGCCCCCGCTTCGCCGCCGTGTGAGGTCCGAGCACGATCGACGACCGGCATTCAGCATTCACCGAGAGATGCACAGCCAGAACCCGCAGCACGGCAGGCGCGCAGCCCGCTGTCGACCCGACCATTCCCGCGCCGAGTCCCCTGCCGACGCGTCAAGCGTTCGCGCCGATATTCACCCCAACGGGGGCATCTGACGGTCCGGAACCGTTTCTGCGCTCCCATTGCCGCAGGTCATCTCTCTACGCTCCTCCGCATATCGTCACCCCAGCCCCTGGTGGCCTTCGACCAACTGCCCGGGAGCGGGCAGCCCGCTGCCACGAGGTGATGCCACCGTGATCGTCAGTGATGCCCCGTGCTCCACCGAGCACCTGACTGCCTACCAGCACCGCGGCTGCACCGTCCTCGCATTCCATGGCGAGATAGACATCGCCGCCGCCATCGCGATCCGACCGCACCTGACGGACCTGGCCACCTCACCGACACCCTCGATCGTGATCGATCTGACCCCGACGTCGTTCTTCGACTGCTCCGGGGTCGCTCTGCTGTGCTGCGCCCGGCGACGGATCCGCGCCCGCGGCGGGAGCCTCCATCTGGTCTGTCCTCACCCGCTCACCTTGCGGATCTTGCACGTGCTCGGACTCGACGACCTGCTCCACCCGGTGCGCACCTTGGAAGACGCGTTGGCCGGAACCTGGCAGGGGGCCATGTAGGCGCGGGCTGGAGCCGCATCGCCGACTACGCGGCTCCAGCCCTGCCCACCGGCGACGGGGCATCTCCCGCGCTGGCGTCGGCGGGCACTCTGCGCGAGGACTCAAGGCTGGGCCGGTCCTCGTGCCGGGCCGCCGCTCATGCGGCGGCCCGGCTACCGGAAAGCCTCTCACCGCAGGCGTCCCGTGTCCTGCGTGACGACGAGCCTTGTGAGGGGAGTTGACCGCGATTCCAGCGGCGGAGGGCGGCAGGTCACCCGGCCGCAAGCAGCAGTGCGGCCAGCACGGTGACCGCGGCCACGGCCACGATGACCGTCCGCGCCTGTTCCAGCAGGGTCGGCGGGCCACCTGTCCCGGCAGGTGATCACCCCGGCTGTCGCGGCCGGGGACGACGCAGCCGGCGCCGAGAAGCTCACGGCACCCCGGGCAGTCACCATCGTCGTCGTTCATCCAGTACGCACGCCCAGGTCAGGGCGTGGGAGGAATGGCGTGGTTGAGGGGTTGCAGGTTGCCGTGGAGGGCGGCGTGGAGTGCGGCCGCGAGCTCACGGGCCCGCTCCTGGCTCGCTACGTTGTGCATCATGAAGTAGACAGGCCCCATGTAGGCGTCGGCACCGGCCTCACGGTGGTGGACCAGGCGGGTGATCGCGGCGCGGATGGCGTCGTTCACGGTGTCGTCGACCAGGTGTCCGGGGCCGGCGGTGAGGGTGTCGGCCTTCACGGTCCAGCGCGGACCGTCCGTTTCGATGGCGACGAACACGGCGCCGTCCGCCATGGCCCGTCGGTATGCCTGGTGGAACGCTTCCGTGCCACTGGCATCGGGGATGAGGTGGGCGGGGCAGGGAACCGGCAGTGGCTGCATGAGGGAAGTGTGCAAGACGTCTGGAAAGCTCATGCTCTTTGACACTCGTGGAGTCAAGCGCTGCGTAGGGCGTCCAGGGCGAGGCAGGAGGGCGTCTCCAGGTCGGGCCGCAGATACGACGGCGGTGTCCCGGTGAGACGTTTGGGAGGGGTGTTGTGGATGGTCTTGAGGTCGAGACGGTCGCCTCCGGCCGCGGCTTGGTGGGGCGGGTCAGCGGCGAGATGGACTATCTGCGCGAGTCGTGGTTCCGCGGGCGGTTCACGGAGCTGATCGCGCGGGGGAGCCGCCTTTTCGTGCTGGATCTGTCCGGGCCGCGACGACGGCTCCCGCCATCGGCCACCGGCGGTCGCCGAACGGGGCGTGGTGTTCCCGGCCCGCGGTCGGCTTGGGTGGATATCCGGTCACGTGGGCGGGCCTTTGCGGTCGAATGCGACGTCGGTTTCGGCGAGTCAGGGTTCGTGGGGAGGTACGACGTTCTCCAGCGGCTCACCCGCGAGGTGGTGGAGGATCTGGGTGCGGATCAGCCGCAGAGCGCGTGGGCGAAACGCCGAGCTGTTGCCTCCGACGTGAGGACTGATGAGTGTGTGGGGCGCGTTCCACAGCGGGTGCCCGGCCGGGAGCGGCTCGGGGTCCGTGACGTCGAGGGCGGCGTGCAGTCTGCCGGTGGAGACTTCTGTGAGCAGTGCGCCGGTGTCCACCACGGCGCCCCTGGAGACGTTCACCAGCAGGGAGTGGTCCGGCATGGCGGCGAGGAAGCGGGCGTCCACCAGGCCACGCGTCCGGTCGGTGAGGGGGACGGTGAGGATCACCACGTCGGCCCGGGGCAGCAGCTCGGGCAGCTCGTCGATCGCGTGGACGCGTCCGCGCGGGGTGGAACGGGCTGTGCGAGCGACGCGCAGGAACGCGCACTCGAAGGGGGCGATCCGGTCCTCGATCGCGGCGGCGATCGAGCCGTAGCCGACGAGCAGGACCGTGCGGTCCGCGAGCGCGGGGCGGAACCCGCTGCGCCAGTCCTGGATGTCCTGGGCGCGCACGAAGTCGGGGATGCCGCGCAGGGACGCGAGCGTCAGTGTCACGGCCAGTTCGGCGGTGCTGGTGTCGTGGACTCCCCTGGCGTTGCAGAGGGCGACGCCGGCGGGAACGTGCTCCACCAGGTCGTCGACGCCGGCTGACAGGGACTGGACGACCCGCAGCCGCGGCATGCCCGCGAGGACCGGTACGGCCGCATCTGTACGGGCGTACGGAATGACGAAGAACTCCACGGTGGCGACGGTCTCCGCCTCCGGTGGGCTGCCGGTGCCGTCCCACACCCTGACGGGCAGGGCGTGGGGCAGACCGCGCACGTCCGAAGCCGGGTAGGGCAGCAGGAACCGGGGGGCGCTCGGGTCAGCGGGACGGTCCAGGGGAGTCACGGCCCGAACGTAAAGCATCGGGTATCGACAAGAGCGTGGACTCGACCGGGACCGTCCGCCGCATCCTCGTTCGGACGCACGGAAGCGACGGTCCGCGGGGATGATCGGGGGACGGTGCCCGCTTCGGCCCCATCGACGGGTCACGCGCCCGCCCAGGCGGGGAGCGTCAGCGCCCCGGCGCCGATGATCTCGGCGTGGCAGGCACGGTCGAGGTATCCGATAGTGGACGCGGGGGCTCTCTGGAGAATTCGGAGCCGTAATGGACCGCTACCCTCCCATTGCCGAGCACGGCCTGGTGGGCGACCTGCAGACAGCGGCGCTCGTGTCGTCGCAGGGCGTCGTCGACTGGTTCGCGGCGCCGAGGTTCGACTCGCCCAGCATCTTCGCCGCGTTGCTCGACCACGACGGCGGCGGATACCTCCGGCTGGCGCCCGAACGCCCGGAGGGGACCTGCAAGCAGCTGTACTACCCGGACACGGCGATCCTGGTGACCCGGTTCCTGTCGCCGGACGGGGTGGGCGAGGTCCTCGACTTCATGCCGCCCGACCGGACCCGGACCGCCACCGACCGGCACACCTTGGTCCGCATGGTCCGCGCCGTGCGGGGCAGCGTCGACTTCACGCTGGAATGCCGGCCCCGTTTCGACTACGGCAGGGCCGAGCACAAGCTCGAACTGGGTGAGAAGGGGGCCGTGTTCCGGGCGCCCGGCATCGACGGCCACCTGCAGAGCACCTTTCCACTGGAGCGGGACGGCCAGGACGTGTGCGGGAAGGTGACGCTGAGAGCAGGCGAGTCCGGTGGTGTCGTGTTCACCGTCTGCGAGTCAGGCGGCGACGCGCCCGCACCCCCCACCGTCGACTGGTTTCACGAGCAGTTCGAGGAGGTCAGCCAGTTCTGGCGGCACTGGCTGCGCAGGTCCCGATATCGGGGGCGGTGGCCCGAGCTGGTACACCGCTCGGCCATCACCCTCAAGCTCCTCACCTACGCCCCCACCGGCGCGCTGATCGCGGCAGCCACCATGGGTCTGCCTGAACAGGTGGGCGGGGAGCGTAACTGGGATTACCGGTTCACCTGGGTACGCGACGGCGCGCTGTCTGTACGAGCGATGCTGGAACTCGGCTTCGTCGAGGAGGCCACGGCATTCGTCCACTGGCTGGTGGACAGGCTTCAGGAGCGCGCGGGTATGGAGGGGGAGCCGCTCCAGACGATGTACCGGATCGACGGCGACCCCGATCTGCCGGAAGAGACACTCCATCACTTCGAGGGGTACCGCGGCTCCGCGCCCGTCCGCATCGGCAACGGTGCCGCCGATCAGCTCCAGTTGGACATCTACGGCGAGGCTCTCTACGCCGTCTCCCAGGGGGCCGAGATCGCGCAGCAGGCCGGCTCCAAGGGCTGGCATGCGCTGGCCCGGACGCTGGACTGGTTCGCCGGCGCCTGGGACCGGCCGGACGAGGGCATCTGGGAGACCAGAGGCGGCCGCAAGGACTTCACCTACAGCCGGGTCATGTCGTGGCTGGCTTTCGACCACGGGCTGCAGCTCGCTGAGCGTTTCCGCCGGCCCGCCGACCTGGAGCGGTGGCGCACGGCCCGGGACGCGGTGTTCGAGCAGGTGATGGAGCGCGGCTGGAGCGAGAAGGAGGGCGCCTTCGTCCAGCACTACGACGGGGACGTGCTGGACGCCTCGCTGCTTCTCATGCCTCTCGTCGGCTTCATCGCTCCTCGGGACCAGGCGTGGCTCTCCACGCTCGACGCGATGGACCGCAAGCTCGTCTCCGACAGCCTCGTCTACCGCTACGACCCTGCCGCGTCACCGGACGGCCTGCGCGGTTCGGAGGGCACGTTCAGCCTGTGTACCTTCCTGTACGTCGACGCTCTCGCGCGGGCGGGCCGTGTCTCTCAGGCCCGGTACACCTTCGAGAAGATGCAGACCTACGCCAACCACGTGGGCCTGTTCGCCGAGGAGGTCGGTCCCAGCGGGGAACAGCTGGGCAATTTTCCCCAGGCGTTCACCCACCTGTCCCTGATCATGGCCGCCATTACCCTCGACAAGGCACTCGACGCCGAACTCGGACGCTGAGCGGTGGTCACACGATCCGGTCAGACAGACGGTCCCACGCTGACCTCGGCAGAGTTCGCCGCGCTCTACCGGCGGCTTTCGGCGAGTGCGTCCTGGGCCGGCGGCCAGCGGGGTGCCCTGGTCGCGCTCACTGACGCCCGGGTAGCGGCCGCCGGCCGCGAGGTACGGACCGGCCGCACGGTCACGCTCGCCGCACGGGTGGAGACGTCATCAGGACCGGACAACCCGGAACCGGCCAGGCACGAGATGAAGGGCCACGCGAACAGCGGATCCGACGGCGGACTGGACTTCGCCATGGACCGCTTCGCGATGAACGTGCACGGGGACGCCGACAGCCACATCGACGCCCTCTGCCACGTGATCTACGACGGCACCCTCCACGGAGGCGTGGCGGCGAGCAGCGTCACACCTGACGGCGCCACGGCGCTCTCCGTCGAGGCGGCTCACAACGGGATCGTGGGACGCGGTGTGCTGCTGGACATCCCCAGGCTGCGCGGAGTCCCGTGGCTCGAGCCGGGTGACCACGTGACCGCCGACGATCTCGCCGCGGCCGAGACCGCCCAGGGCGTCCGTGTGAGCGAGGGCGACCTCCTGTTCGTCCGCGTCGGCCACCGCCGGCGTCGCGCCGAATTGGGAGCGTGGCACACCGCGAAGTGGCGTGCGGGCCTCCACCCGTCCGCGATGGAGTTCCTCGCCCAGCGGCGGGTCGCCGTGCTCGGCGGCGACGGCAACAACGACACGGCCCCGAGCTCCACCGAGGGCGTCGACTTCCCCGTGCACGTCCTGGCCATCCACGCCATGGGCGTGCACCTGCTGGACTACCTCCAGTTCGAGGATCTGAAACAGGCCTGCGAGGCGGAGGGGCGTTGGTCCTTCCTGTGCGTCATCGCACCCCTGCGGCTGCCGCATGCCACCGGCTCACCGGTCAATCCGATCGCCGTCTTCTGAGGAGCATCACGGAGACAGCCCCTGCCGTGCCCACCGTCCTCGTGGTCATGGGCGTGGCGGGCACGGGGAAGTCCACCGTGGGCGCCCTGCTCGCGCAGCGGCTGTCGCTGCCCTTCCTGGAGGCGGACGACCTGCACCCGGCCGCGAACCGGGCCAAGATGGCGCAGGGCCGGCCGCTCGACGACGAGGACCGCCGCCCGTGGCTGATGGCCCTCGCCGACTGGGTCAGCAAGGCCACCGAATCGGGCCGCGGCGGGGTCGTGGCGTGCTCGGCACTCAAACAGGCATACCGTGACTTGTTCCTGCGCGCGGGTAGCGGCGTCTGGTTCCTCTACCTGGCGCTCGACCCGACGGTCGCGCAACAGCGGGTCGCAAGGCGCACGGGCCACTTCATGCCGGCCCGGCTGGAGCAGTCCCAGTACGCCGTTCTCGAACCCCTGCGGTCCGACGAACCGGGGCTGACGGTGAACGCCGACGCCACCCCCCAGGCCATCGTGGACGAGGCGGCCACCGCACTCCCGGCGCCCCGCTGAGCGGCCTCGCACTGTCCGCACGCCGTCGAGTCGCTGCTCCCGAGAGGGACCGGTAGCTTCAAAAGAGCCACCGAACCGATCACGCGGACGCGCTCCTTGTACGCCGCACACCGCGCCCCTCAGGACGGGCGCCACGGCCAGGACGCCCCGCGACTCCAAGAACGGGATCTCCGCATGGCTGACGACCAGCACTACGACGTCATCGTCATCGGCACCGGAGCCGGCGGCGGCACCCTCGCACACCGGCTGGCCCCCACCGGCAAGCGGATCCTGATCCTGGAACGTGGCGACTACCTGCCGCGGGAGCGGGACAACTGGGACTCCACCGCCGTCTTCGTCAAGGGCAAGTACCGTGCGCCGGAGTTCTGGTACGACAAGCACGGCAACGAGTTCCCGCCGGAGGTCAACTACTACGTCGGGGGCAACACCAAGTTCTACGGAGCCGCGCTCTTCCGGCTGCGTCCCGAGGACTTCGGCGAGCTGCGTCACCACGACGGCGTCTCACCCGCGTGGCCGATCCGCTACGAGGACCTGGAGCCGTACTACACGCAGGCGGAGCAGCTGTACATGGTGCACGGACGGCACGGCGAGGACCCCACCGCCGGTCCGGCGAGCGGCCAGTATCCCCACCCGCCGGTGGAGCACGAGCCGCGCATCCAGCAGCTCAGCGACGATCTGGAGAAGCAGGGGCTGCACCCCTTCCACCTGCCCATCGGCGTGAACTTGACGCAGGACGACAACGGCCGGGCCACGCACGCCAGCGCCTGTATCCGCTGCGAGCGGGTCGACGGTTTCCCCTGCCTGCTGGGTGCCAAGTCCGACGCCCAGGTGATCTGCGTCGATCCTGCGCTGAAGCACGACAACGTCACCCTCCTCACGGGCGCCAACGTGCGGCGCCTCGAGACCGATCCCACGGGACGCTCTGTCACCGCAGTCGTGGCGGAGTTCGACGACGCAAGCACTCGGGTGTTCAGCGCCGACATCGTCGTCGTGGCCTGCGGAGCGGTCAACTCGGCCGCACTGCTGCTGCGCTCGGCGAACGACAGGCATCCCGGCGGACTGGCCAACAGCTCGGACGTGGTGGGCCGCCATTACATGCGGCACAACAACCTGGCGCTGATGGCGGTGTCGAAGGAGCCGAACCCCACCAGGTTCCAGAAGACGCTGGCGCTGAACGACTGGTATCTCGGGGCGGACGACTGGGACTTCCCGCTCGGCGGTATCCAGATGCTGGGCAAGTCGGACGCCGACCAGATCCACGGCGAGGCGCCGCGCTGGGCCGGCGCCGTCATGCCGGACATGCCGTTCGAGATGCTCGCGCACCACGCCGTCGACTTCTGGCTTTGCGGGGAGGATCTGCCGCTGCCGGAGAGCCGGGTCACCCTGGACAAGGACGGTGGCATCCACCTGGCCCTCGACGAGAAGAACAACATCGCCGGCCTCAAGCGCCTGCGCCACAAGCTCCAGGGCATGCTCGGACACCTGGGCATGCACGAGCACCATCTGCTGGATCACAGCATCTACCTGCACAAGGGCATGCCCATCGGCGCCACCGCCCACCAGGCCGGCACGATCCGGTTCGGCGACGACCCCAACAGCTCCGCGCTGGACGTCGACTGCAAGGCACACGATCTGGACAACCTGTACGTCGTCGACACGAGCTTCTTCCCGAGCATCGGGGCGGTGAACCCGTCCCTGACCGCCATCGCCAACGCCCTGCGGGTCGGCGACCGCATCGCGGCCCGCCTGGGCTGAGGCGGACCGGGGGCACGCGGGAGCCGCATGCCTCACCGGTCGTCCCCGGGCGCGCGCGGCCCGGGTGTCGGCGTCGGTGAGTCCTTCGAGGTCACCGAGGTTGTCGAGCCGGAAGAGCAGGACGAGGGCCGGCCCCACGAGGACGACCGTGACGATTCCCAGCCAGCGCAGGGCGTGGGCGGCACCGGCCGCTTCGGTCATGGTGAGCGAGGTCGGTAGCACGTAGGGCCGCTGGGCCAGACCCCAGGCGACGGCCGTGAGGGCGATGCTTCCCACCGCCGTCCAGCGGGACCAGCGGTGGGTGCGGCGCACGAGCAGCACTGCCGTCGCCAGGCCGCAGACCGCGGCCAGGACGACCGCCGCCACTCCAGCCCCCGGTCAACCCTCCCCAGACATAGCGGGCGTCGTCACAAGTCACGGGCAGGCCGACGAGCGCGAGGACGACGACGGAGGCGAACGCCGGCGCCGCACCGCGCGGCGCCGCGGCTGCTTCTACGTGGCGGGGGACTCGGAGTCCTCGGCGTGGTAGCGCCGCAGGAGCTCCTGCTCGGCGTCCCGTCGCGGGAACATGAAGAAGACCAGCAGCGCGCCCACCACGATCGCGACCAGGCCGGCGGTGTATGCCCAGTCGTCGCCCTTGAGGAATGACTGGCGGGCTGCCGCGACGATCTGGTCGGCGTAGGTGGGGTGCTGCTGGGCGACTTGCTCGGCGGAGGCGAACGACTTCGTCAGCTCACCCTGAACCTGGTTCGACACGTGCTTGCTCTCGGAGGATGAGGCGATCGCCGAACTGAAGGTCGAGGCGTAGCCGGAGGTGAGCAGGGCGCCCATGATCGACTGCATGATGGCCCCACCGAGGTCCCGTTGCAGGTCTGCGGTGCCTGACGCCATACCTGCCCGTCGCACGGGCACCGATCCGGTCAACGAGTGCGAGGCAGGCGTTCCGGCGAAACCGACTCCGATGCCGGCGAACACGTAGGCGAGGCCGATCTGCCAGTAGCTGCTGTTCTCGCTCCAGAACAGCAGCATCCAGCCGAAGGCGAGGAAGAGAAACACATAGCCGATCAGCAAGGTCGTGCGGGCGCCGCGGGTCTCGACCAGCTTCGCGGATCGGGGTGCCACGAGCACCATCATGACGACGAGGGGCAGGATGGCGGCGCCTGCTTCGACAGAGTCGTAATTGAGCACGTTCTGCAGGTACTGCTGGCTCACGAACGCCGACCCCATCAGGGCGCCGAACACGATGATTCCTGCGCATGCGGCCACCCAGAACGTGCGCCGACCGGCGATGTGGAGGTCGTACAACGGATTGCGAGCCCGGCGCTGACGCCAGATGAACGCTGTTCCGGCAGCAAGGGCGATCAGGACGAGAACGAGGACCAGGAGCCCTTGGTCGGGGACGGCGGCGAAATTGATGGCAAGCACCAGTCCCGCGACCAGGAGGACCGACAGGATACCGCCGGCGTTGTCCACCGGTTCGGTCGACTCGTTGGCGTGGGCGGGGACGAACACCAGCGCCATGAACAGGGCGACCACGGCGAGGGGAAGGGTGACCAGGAATACCGACCCCCAGTAGAAATGCTGGAGGAGCGCGCCCGCAATCACCGGTCCGAGCATCGAGATGCCACCGCCCAGGGCCGACCACAGTGCGATCGACTTGGTCCGCCCCGGCCCCGTCCACAGGGCAGTGATCAGCGCCAGGGTGGTCGGGAAAGCCATGCCGGCGGAGAATCCCCCGATGATCCGTGCCACGACCAGGACGATGTCGTTGGGAGCGTAAGCGGCGAGCAGGCAGGCGGGGATGGAGAGGGCGACGCCGAGGATCAGGAGCAACTTGCGCCCGTATCGGTCGCCGACCGCTCCGAGGTAGAGCACCGATGCGGCCAGGCCGAGGGAATAGCCCACGGCGACCAGGTTCAGCATGGTCTGTGACGAGTCGAATGCCTTCCCGACCGCGGGCAGGGCCACGTTGGCCACCGACAGGTTCAGGTTGGCCACCGCGGCGACGATGATCAGGGACGCCAGGACGAGCGGCGCGCGCGCCGGGGCTCGGTCCGGCACGTCTGCGCCACTCTTCGACAAGGGAACCTCCGGGCAGCGGGATTGGGCGTCAGGAGTGCACGGCACGGCCGTCGCGCCGAGGCCGAACGGGCTGGCCGAGGATTCCCCGTGGGTGGGGTGCTCGGCAGATGAACACTGCCGGAGCCGTCCACGACCAGGCGGGAACGACATCAGGCAGCGGTGCGTCCGGCAGCGGATACGACGTCAAGTACCGGGTGCCGCTCTGACCAGCGGAACGGCCCAAAGAACTACGGGCCGAAGCTAGACCATCGGTCATACATGAGCGCTGCCGACTCGGCCGACACCGTCCGCCATACCTTCGTTCGGATGAAAGCCGAGCGGCGGATCGCCGGTGCATGTCGTGGGTCTTCGCTCTCCGACTCACGCGCGAACCGGCGTTGTTGATGGCGAGGTGGAGGTGGTCGAGGTAGCGGGAGCGCCAGCCCGGGTTACCGGTAGTGCGTGTGTAGTGCCATGGATGGACCTTCGCTGGGCCCCAGGGGCCTGCTGGCCCCGCAGCCACCGCACTCCCCTTGCACATCAGGGAGTGGATCTGTTTCGCCTGCGGAGCGGTCCATGACCGGGACCACAATGCCACGAAGAACGTGAAAACGGCCGCCGGACTGGCGGTGTCAGCCTGTGGAGCGCAGGTAAGACCAGGACACGTCCTGGCACGGCGCAGCGAAGCAGGAAGCCACGGATTCTCTCCTGAACCCTGTGCCGCGTAGCGGCACAGCAACGGAAGAGAAGGCCAGAATCCTCGGGCTTCAGCCCGAGGAGCAAGTCAAGTCCACCCCACGCCGGCTGACCGTCGACGGGCTGCACAGTGCGACCGCATTGTGCAGCCCGTCCGAGCGCCAGGGCAGGGACACCGTTTCAGCCGCTCAACCGCAACCGCATCAGCAGGCGGTCGGCCCCAGGGCCGAAGTAGTTCTTGCGCAGGGTGGGTTCGCCGACGAAACCCAGGTTCTCGTAGAGGAGTATCGCCGCCTTGTTCGCGGGTGCGACGGTGAGGGCGACTTCCCGTACTCCGAGGTCGCGGAGTCTGCGCAGCACTTCCTCCATCAGCAGGCGGCCGAAGCCCTGACCGCGCTGGTGCGGGGTGATCCCCAGGCCGAGGACCCAGCTACGGCTGAGATCGGGTGCCGTCCCGCACAGGACGTACCCCTGGAGAGCGGTGCCGTCGTCGAGAACCAGCAGGTGGCCTGGGTAGATGTCGAACATCTGGCGCAGCACGAAGTAGGGATAGGGCTCCTCCGGAAACGACTCCCTGTCGAGGAGGGACAGTTCCTGGAGGTCAGCTTCTCGAACGTGGCGGGGCCGGAGGCGCTTTGATGTGCGACGGGAGGGTACCGCGGTCATTTCACCTCCTGGTGTGAAAAATGAGGTGCTGATTGACCACTTGAGAGTGAATTGACTCAAGGTTGGATCAGGATGGCGGTGCGTTGCCGAGGCAACAAGCGACTTCAAGGCCAAGTCTGCTTGTCGATATGCTTATTCGGCTGGCGCGATACGGTCGTGCCCCTTAGCCTGTGCGTTGTTCCCCGGTACTGGCCCGTGTACGCTAGGGCGATGCATTTCCCAGCTCCGGTCGACCCGTGTGTCCGAAATGATCAGGCACCATGGGAAAAATTCGACAACGAGGCGTACGTCGCACAGAATTACCTTGATCTTCTGCCTGTGGATGCGAAGATCCTCTCTGAGGTGGGCGGGTACTTCAGTCGCCACTTCAGGGAAAGGGGTGAGGGTGCGAGGAGTCCGGTTCTGGGTATTGACATGGGCGCTGGAGGCAACCTGTATCCGGCGTTGGCGATGCTTCCCTGGTGTAGGAAGATCACCCTTTTTGAGCGAGCTCCGGAGAACGTCGAATACTTGCGCCAGCAGCGCAGTGAGGTCGCTCAGAACTGGGACGCCTTCTGGAAAGTGCTGTGTTATGAGAAGGTCTACGCCGATCTGGACTCGAAATGGAAGAACGTATTCCGTGAAGTCGCCCGTGTAGAACAGGGGAACCTGTTCAAGATGGGGCGGCGTAATTGGCTGGGGATTCGGAGATCGGCGGGCAAGTACCAGATCGGAACGATGTTCTTCGTGGCCGAATCCATCTCCACCTCACCCGACGAGTTCCGGCAGGCCGTCGACTGCTTTATGGCCGTTCTCGCGCCTGGCGCCCCCTTCGCCGCCGCGTTCATGGAAGGCTCACGTGGGTATGACGTCGGCGATGAACATTTTCCAGCCTGCGATGTCGACGAAGATCAGGTCGAGAAAACTCTCGCCCCCTACGCGAATGACCTGAAGATGGTGCGCCTGAACGACGCGGGCCACTTGGTGCGACCTGGTCATACGGGAATGATCCTCGCATACGGAGAACGGCGTTCCGGGGAATGAATTTCTCCTTCCGCTCTTCGGTGCCAGAGCACGGGCGGTTCGCGGGACGACCTGGGTGAAGGGCTGGGAATGGAGATCAAGCCAAGAGCTCATCTGCTCCAGATCTGGGAAGCGATCGCACGGCACTCCTTCGACAGCGGGCGTTTCGCCTGGGGTGACTCCGGCGGGCGCAGCAGCGTCGCGGACGCCGAGCGGCTGCTGAGCCTCATGTATCCGGCCACCGAGATCCCCGAGTTTCGTCTGGACGAGCCGGACACCACCCAGAAGGACGTGCAGCGTGCCCTCCGCCTGGCAGGAGGGCGCACCGAGATCCCCGCGGCCCTGATCGCAGCCCTGCGCGATTTCATGCGCAACCACGCGGAGGAGGACGGCACTCCCACCTTCGGCGGCGGCCACTACTTCACCACCCCCGACCCCGACGCGGAGATCACCGCCGAGCAGCGGGACCTCGGCGTTGTTGACTCGTTCTCCATGTCGGTCACCCTCTGCCTCGCCACACTCGGCTTCCTCGACAAGTTCACCGGCCCCGCGGTCCGATCCGACCTGCGTGAGGCGGTCAAGGACCTCAGGGAGGCGACGAGCAGGCGGCTCACCGCGGCGATGGTCGGTCTGCTGCGGTCCTTCACCGTCAGCGTCTTCGACGCCGACACCACCCAGGGACGGCGGCTGAGCCGAACCCTTGGCCAGCGCAGGCTCTCCGAGCGGGCGGTCCTGCGCCAGTTCCAGGAGCGCTTCGAGACTCTCCGCGCCACCATCGACAACCGCATCACGCTCGGCGTGGACGTCAAGGACGGCCTCAAGGACCCCGGGATGATGTTCGAATGCGGCTGGGCCTGGGGTGTGGTCAAGGACGCGCCGCCCGTCACTCGCACCGACAAGGACGGCACGGAGCAGCACATCGGCCGCCAGAGCGTCGGCGTGGCGGACCCCATTCCCTACCTGTACTTCACCGTGGTCGCCCTCGACGGCATCCAGGACCTGTCCTCCGACCGCACCCTCACCCTCGGCCTCCTGGACGAGGAGCAGCAGACACTCGCCGAGGCACTGCGACTGCGCTGGACCGTCACCCGCGAGTACTGGTCCGCCCTCGCCCGGTTCAGCGCCGACCGCTGGCCGCTGGAGGACATTCCCTGGCGGGTCACCCATCAGAAACTCGAATCCGAGTACTTCTCCCTGTCCGTGGCGTCCCTCGTGGTCCACGACCTGGTGCGCAGCCGCGCCGGCGACGAGGATTTCGCCCGCACTGCCGAGGTCCTCACCAGGCTCGCCGAACGGGGCCGCATCACCAGCCCTCTCACCCGCGATGACTCCGCGCTGGAACTGCACAGCCCCGGAGTCGTCCTCCCCCTCCAGGGCAGCGAGCAGCTGGGTCCGCCGCTGGAGTGGACGGTCGCCGACTTCTCCGCTCACCTGCTCAAACGCACCGTCCAACTCGCCACTTACTCCCGTAGCGCTTCCATCCAGGACGAATTGCTGGCGCTGGCGGAGGAGACCTTCGACCATCTCTGGCAGCGGCGCATCGCCGACGGTGAGGGCACGGACCTGTGGGACGACGCCCAGGCGGTGTTCCCCACCGCGCCCAAACGTGAGGGTTCGCCCTCCTGGAGCATGACCGAGCGCCTCACCGAGTGCATGGTCGCCGCGTACAACTTCTACGACCGCAAGCCGGTCGGCAGTCCCGAACTCGCCTCCTTCGCCACCGCGTTGCTCAGCGAGGCGACTCACCGTTTCGGCCGGGAGCAGATGCGGTCCGCCGTGGTCTCCGACAGCGATCACGCCAAGTCCCTGCGCACCATCGAGATCCGGCTCCGGCGGGCACGTGAGCTGGTCGGTGACCAACCCGGCACCTCCAGCGCGCTTGCGCTGTTTGTGCTCGGTGAACTCGACACGCTCGCCCAGGCCCGCAGCGCCGCCGCCGGTGAGGTGTGGCGGTGATCGTCTTCGCCGCCTCCGACAAGGGAGGCACCGGCCGCTCCGTCACCAGCGCGAACCTCGCCTACCAGCGGGCCCTCGCCGGTGACCATGTGGCCTACGTCGACTTCGACTTCGGCTCGCCCACCGCACCCGCCGTGTTCGACGTCCCCGACATCCTGCGCGGCACCGGTGAGGGCGGCCTGCACTCCTATCTGGAGGGCGCCGCCCCTGAACCGGCCAGGGTCGACGTGTGGCGTCGCACCGAACACCCCGCACTGCGACGCACCACGATCGGAGCCGGACGGCTCGTGTTGCTGCCTGGCGATGTCACCGGCGGCGAGTTCGTCACGGACGAGTTATCGGTGCAGCGCTGCGTCGACCTCTTCCTGCGCCTGCAGGGCGAGTTCGACCTCATCCTGGTCGACCTCAGCGCCGGACGCAGCTACGCCATGGACATGGTCCTGGAGGCCACCGCACGGCCCGAACTGCGCAACGTTCCGCACCGCTGGGTGGTCTTCCACCGCTGGACCCGGCAGCACGTCATCGCCGCCGCCGGGCTGGTCTACGATGCCCGCGGCCTCCTGGAGGGCGGAGCCGACCTCGGCCACGACAAGGACGCGCTCCAGGGTGTGATCCGCTTCGTCCGGGCCGCTGTACCCGACCCCGACTCCTCGCTGTGGTCGCACGTCTCGCCCGCCCAGTCCGCGTGGATGCAGATGTACGACGAACGCCTGCGCCGACTCGCCTCCGAACTCGGCGTGGGCGACTCGGTGTTGCTCGGCACCGTACCGCTGGAGCCAATTCTCCAGTGGCAGGAGCAGCTGATCACGGAGGAAGAGGTCGTCGCCACCAAGATCGCCAACAAGGAGACGCTGGACGCGCTGGAGGAGATCGCCGGACGCCTCGTCGACGACACCCACTGGGGGAAGCCGTGACCGACGTCTTCCGGGAGACCACTGCACAGAGCCGCACCGCCGCGGTGCCCCTGTCCCATCTCTCCCTGGAAATCGGCCACTTGTACATGGAGGATCTGGAAGGCGGCCCCGACCGCCTGCGTGAACTCTTCACCCGGGTCCGGCCCTGGGCGGACGCGGCCCGCGCCGACATCGCCGCCCGCACCGGCACCGCCCGGCCACGCGTCAGCACCTGCTTCCTCGTCGACGACTACTTCAGCCGCTTCTCCACCCCCGCCGAACTGCTCCCCCTCGTCCTCGGCGAGGCCGAGCGGGCCGGCCTCGCCATCGACTACCTGGCCCGCGAATCCGCCTGCGCGGTCGCCGACACGATCCCCCTCGCCCAGTCCGTCGCGCGCCGGCTCGTCGAATCACCGCCCCCGGGCAGCTACGGCGCCCGCCCGCCGGTCAGCGAGTCCGGCTGGCTCGCCAACGGCCAGCGAAGCCCCTCCGGGCGATCCCAGGCCATGCGCAGGACGGCACCCTGGCAGCCGCCCAGCGAGACCGCCGCCCGCCGCCACTCCGTCTTCGTGGACGTCGAACTCTGGGACGACGACAAGGACGGCAACCGCACCTGGTCCTGCCCCTTCCTCGCCGCCGTCTGGCAGCTCGCCCGCCTCGGCCTCCTGCGCAGCGAAGGCGAACCGGTCCTGTCACCGCGCCCCGCGAACCCCCGCGGACACCCACGCAGTTGGGACGAACTGCCGCCGCTGACCCAGCTCAACCCCACCGCCGCGCCCTTCTGCGCCTACCGCACCTGCTCCGTACTGCCCGCACGGTTTCTCCCTGTCGAACACGCGGTGAGGATCGTCCTCGACCAGACCGACGTCGACACCGGAGCCGTCGAGCAGATCGCCGCCCGCGCACACGCGGAGGGCATCACGCCCCCCGACTCGGTGGCCGACCGGGTCTCCTACGTCTTCTGCCCGGAGCCGTCAAGGTGACGCCCCCGCCGGACGCGCCCCGGACCCTCCCGGTCCTGGCCTGCGGGGAGATCCGCACCTGCGTCCTGCCGTCGCTCAACCCCCTGGACGCCCGCGCCGCCACACAGTTGCTGCGACTGCGTCCAGACGAACGCGTCCTGGTCTCCGAACGCCCCAACCTCTACGTGCGCTCCCCGCAGACTCTCACCGGCGTCGACTGCCGGATGCCCACGTCCAACGGCGCCAAGGTGCGCGTGATCGGCACGGTCGCCACCCGCGCCGCCCTCACCGAGGGCCGCATCCTGCAGAGCAGCGCCCACGTCCGGGCCCTCGCCCGAGGCCCCGAACGGCGCCGCCCCTGGGGCCACTACCTCCTACAGCCCGGAGTGCTCGAACCACTGGGCCGCCTTCCCGAACGCGAGGCTGCCCAAGGCGTCCTCGCCGGCGCCGGACCCGGCGAGCTCGACCTCGGCCTGATCGCGGACGCCATCCTCACCCCCTTGCTCAGGCACCCGCTGCTCGACCAGAAGAGCCCCCTGAAGTCCCGTCACACCAGGCTGCGTTGGGCCGCCCGGCAGACCGAGCCGGACCAGGGACCCGCGATCGAGAAGTTCACCCTCGCCGAGGACGACCTGCGCACGGTCCGGCTGCGGGTACCGGCCGGCACCGACCCGGCCGCCGTCGCCACCCTCTGCGAGGACCTGGCACTGCACGACTGGCTCCTCACCACCGTCGTGCGCCTCCTCGACGGCAGACTCGGCCCCGCCGAGGGACCCGACGCGCTCACCGCACTGCGCCCAGCCGTCGAGCATCTGATCCACCTTTGGATGCCCGCCGCCCGCAGCGACCACGCACTACGGGGACTGTGGGACGTCCTCGAGCAGAACCCCGGATTCACCCGGCAGTGGGACAACCTCGTCCAGCGGATCCGGGACCGCCTTGCCCTGCTCAACGCCTTGATAGGCAGCCCATAGGCCCTTAGCCACGGGGGAGACGCCATGAACGGAGCACCAGCGACCACCACCACGCCGGCCAACCCGGCGCCACCGCCGGCCGCCCCGGCACCCCGGCGCCCCGACAACAGGGGACTGCGGATCCCGCCGGTACTCATGAAGACCCTGGTGACCTCCGTGGTCTTCGTCATCGCCCTTCTCGTCACCAACACGCTCGACGAGAACCAGGGCGCAGGCGACGTATGGAACCTGACCGCCTCCATCGTCATCGGCGGCGCAGCCCTCATCGTGCAATACCTGGTCGACTTCGAAAAACGGCTGGTGGAGATGGAGAGCAGCCAGGCCGAGCTGATCCGGGACGTCAAGGACAACCTGCTCAGCCATCACGTCGCCCTCACCACCCTGGTCGACGACCGGTTCCGGCAGATCAACGTGGCGACCGAACTGTTCAGCAACGTCGACCGCTCAGTGCTGCGCTCGGACGCGGTCATCAAACTCGCCCGCCGGGCCACGGAGTGCGGCGAGCTCAACAACGAGACCGTGAGGACCTTCGCCAGCGAAGAGATCGAGCGCCTGGCCGGACTGCTGGAGAACCTCAGCAACCGCAGCGCGGACTGCCTGGGAGAGAACCAGGACTGGCTGATCGACCTCACCCGCTGCATCAAGCACAGCCTCGACGCGACCAGCACCTCCGTCGACCGGCACTTCTGGGGCAGCGAGCCCGCCGCCCGCTATCTGGAGGCCCAGACCGACGCCCTGGCACGAGGAGTGGAGATCCGCCGACTGTTCCTCGTCGACGACGAGGAACACATCGACGCGGAACTGCTGGCGCTGTGCGCCAACCAACGAGCCCTCGGGCTCGATTCCCGCGTGGTGGCAGTCTCCCAACTGCCACCCTGGGCACGGCTCGGCACACAGAGCGACTTCATCGTCTTCGACCGGGAACTGAGTTACGAGATCGACCAGGACACCAAAGACGTCAACGCCAAAACGACACTCAACGCCCGCCCCGCCCACGTAGAACACCGGCTCAGGCAGTTCACCCGCTTATGGGACGCCACGACTCGCCTTCCTGACCAGGGCATCCCGCAGCCCGGGCCAGCGGTAGCGGGATCGGACTGACCAAAACGGCCCCGCCCCTTGAACAACCGAGCGGGGCGCTTCCCCGCCCCCGGAGTCAGTCAATCGCCGGCCTGCATGCACGGCCGGTACGCCCACGCAGGCGGTCCGGCCGCAGGAGGAGAGGGGCTCGGGGAACGGCGAAGGAAGCACGCGCGAGTGCCGGCCACCGTGGGCCGAGAACAACACCACCCGCATCCGCGACCCCGCCGCGCGCTGCCGCTTCACCGAGCGCGCGGTCCAGCGAATCATCGCCGCCCTCGAAGAAGACGGTTCCTGGAGTCGGGGGCCCTCGCCGTACGGCCGCCTGCACCACCCCCGCACGCACGGCTGGCCCCGTGCTGTTGCGTCACCAACACCAGGGTGATTCGGCCGGCTACTCAGGCACGGTTGAGTAGGTCTGCCGATGCCCGGCATCTGTCCGCGCGGCGAGTATCTATCCATCGGCGCAACCGAGTTGGGCCGATCCGATTGAGTACTCACTACCGCTACGGAGATTGCCATGTCCCGACGTGTCGCCCTGCTCGTGTCCGCTGGTGTCGTCGCCCTCGGCGGCGCGGGTGCCTTCGCGTTCGCCTACGCCGGTGAGCAGCCCCCGGCGCTGGAGAAGAGCACCGCCCGTTACACCGCTCCGAAAGGGAAGGGCGATGGCTCGCTGACGTTCTCGACGGATGTGACGGCCAATTCCGGTGTGAAGAGCGTGAAGGTGCTGGCGTGGCCGCAGGACTCGTCCCTGGGCAAGAAGGGCCTGACGGCCAAGGACATGGCCGACGCGGAGTCGGCCACCTGCACTCCGGCGGAGGACGACAAGGTGCACTGCACCTACAAGGTGGCAGTCACCAGCTTTGAGGCCGAGGCGTCCCCGCACGGTGCCTGGCACGTCGCGGTCCTGGCCACCGCCAAGAACGGCACCACCACCCTGGACACCACCGCGGCCGACTTCACCCTGCGCTAGTCGAGCACCCAACCCACCCTGGCCTCGGCAATCCGCCGAGGCCGACGCCCACGCCGAGACCAAGGAGCCAGCCATGTCGCCCCTCCCCGCAGCGACGGCCGCCCCGTCCACCAGCCGTACCGGTCCTGCGCCTGGCCGCAGCCGGCTGCCGGCCGCGCTGGCGGTCGGGGTGACCGTCGCGCTCGGGGTCTCGGCATGGCATCCGAAGGACACCACCACCTGGTTCCTCGAGACGGTCTGGGTGATCGTGGGCCTGCCGCTGCTGATCCTGCTGCACAAGCGGTTCCCGTTGAGCGACCTGCTGTACTGCCTGCTCGCCGTGCACGCCCTGGTCCTGATGACCGGCGGGCACTACACCTACGCCGACGTACCCGCGGGTGACTGGATCCGCGACTGGCTCAACTGGTCCCGTAACCCCTACGACCGATTCGGCCACCTCATCCAGGGCTTCGTCCCGGCGATCCTCGTGCGCGAACTCCTCGTACGCACCTCACCCCTGCAGCGCAGCCGCTGGCTCGCCCCGCTCACCGTCTGCGCCTGCCTGGCTTTCAGCGCCGTCTTCGAGATGCTGGAATGGCTCTCCGCGGTCATTGGCAAGGACGCCGCAGATGCCTTCCTGGGCACCCAGGGGGACGTATGGGACACACAATGGGACATGTTCTGCTGCCTCGTCGGCGCCACGGTGTCCCTGCTGCTCCTCTCCCGCGTGCACAACCGCTTTCTGGCCCGCCTCCAACCGGCCGACATCACCGTCAGCAGCGAGAGGCGGTGACGTACTGCCCGGTTTCGGCAGCATCCGCTCGCCGAGGTGATCCGCAGTCTGCCCGGCATGGGGGCAAGGCTGGGTGCCGAGTTCATCGCCGCCACGGGCGGCGACATGGGCGGCACTGTCTCTCAGATCCGTCTGTGAGATCGTCGCGCTCATGATCGAGGCTTGGGTGATCGATGACGACAGCAGTGTCCCGGTGTCGTCCGAGAGCGTGCCGGAGGCCCTTCGGACAAGGATCGACAGCGGGCAGTTTGAGACGTGGCTGACCAGTTCGTCCGGACGATCATTGGCCTTCGTGACGAATACCGAGCGCGCGATGGTGATGCTGCTCGAAGAAGAGGGCGATCCCGGCGAGCATGCCGTGGACCCTGAAGCCGAGGGATCAAGCGGCGGGTTCCTCCTCTGCAACGGCCAGCATGACGAGTACCCGGACGAAGACACCGTCCCCATCGGTGAGGCGTTCAGGCTCGTAAAACACATCGTAAGCACGGGATCCTGGCCTGCGGACGCGTGCTGGGTGGTCGATCGCTGAGGCTATCGCCAGGTCCAGATAAGGGTGGCGGCGAGGTGGAGTGCAGCCTGGTAGGTGATGGCGAGCTTGTCCGTTCGCATGGCCAAACCACGCCACTGTTTGAGCCGGTTGATGCATCGTTCGACCGCGTTGCGCGGCTTGTACGCCTCGGCGTCGAAGGCGGGCGGTCGGCCTCCGACACAGCCTCGTTGGAGACGGTGACCGACCTGGTCGGACGGCTGGGGGATGACAGCGTGGATCCCCGCGTCGGCGGAGGTGAATCCGGATCGCGCGGGATGAATACGCGCGGTCCGCCAGGACGGCCACCGGCCGGGTCCTTGGTCTGCCGGGACCGCTTCGCGGAACACGGATGCTTGCCGAAACAGTTTCGGAGGCCGGTGCGTCACCCGCCTGGCCCGTCGTGACGCGGAGGGCCAGCGGCCGAGCACGGATGTCGCTGGCGAGGTGGACCTTCGTGCTCAGGCCGCCACGGGAGCGTCCGAGCGCGTGGTCGTCGGGTTCGGCCCGGTCTGGCGCCCCTTTTTTCTTCCTGGCTCCGGCGGCGTGCTGGTGAGCTCGGCAGACGGTCGAGTGCAGGGACAGGGCCCAGCCGACGTCGTCAGCGTCGTCGGCCGCTGCCAGGACCGCGGCGAGGATCCGTTCCCAGGTGCCGTCCACGGCCCACCTGATCAGCCTTTTGTGAGCTGTCTGGAACGAGCCGAGTTCGTCCGGCAGGTCCCGCCAGGGCGAGCAGGTGTGGTACTTCCACGCGATGGCCTCCAAGGTTCGGCGGTGATCGGCCCACCGCCGGCCGCGGGCTGGATCGGCCGGCATCAGCGGCTCGATCCGGGCGGAACGTTGACGCGGCGGCGGGCGAGGGCCGGCAGAGCCTGTTTGTGTCCCTTTCCCTCGCTCTTCTTCCGCTGGTAGTACGCCTTGCACGCGGGGCAGGATTTCAGGCTGGCCATCGCCGAGAAGTACATGGTCCGCAGCAGGCTGCGGGGCCAGGCCGGCTAGAGCGTGTCTCTTTGATCGGCTGGTCAGTTGATCGGATGTGGGAAGTCCCGTAAACGATCTTCGTGTCCCTCGGAATCAATGACCCTGTCCGCTGGTGGGGATGTGCGGCAGACTGGGGCAACATGCATAGGCCGAGTGGGAGGGCGCATAGAACGCATTAGTGAGTCGATGACGGCTTGCAGTCCGTCGGTGCTGGACGCTCTTGGTGCTGCTGGGTGGACAGCAGGTCGCAAGATCGCCATCGCGGACTGGACGCGGCAACTGACAGATGCCGGGTTCGACCTCAACGACCTGGCGATAGCGGTCTGGGCCGAGTTCGGCGAGCTGATGATCAGGAGCTCTCCGTCCCGTGTCCCCGGTTCGCGCTTGCACATGGACCCCGTTGACGCCTGCATCGACGGCGCCACGGAAGCGGCCACGCTGGAGCGGCACTACGGAGAGAACTTCAGTCCTCTGGGCATGTGGTCGAGCCAGTTCCCTGCGTACATTGCGGCCAGCGGTCGCGTTATCGCCGTGGGGCCGCACTGCCTTTGGTCGCTGGGTTCTACCTTCATGGAGGCGTTGGCCTACGTGGTGGACGGCGATGGCGGCGTCAATCGTGAGGAACGGGCAGACTGGCTCGACAACTGCCAGTACTAGTAGGGCTGGTCAGGTTTGTAGGGGTGTGGGTATGTCGCGGTGGCAGGTGGGGCAGGCGCCGGTCCAGGTGGCGAGGAGGGTCTGCAGTTCGCGGACCACTCGGTAGAGGCTCAGGCCTGCGTGGCGCCTTTTGGGTCTGGTGCCAGTCGTTGCGACCTGGTGTCCGCGGTGCTCGACCACATCTGTTCTGTCAGGCTCCGCCCTCGGCGTCGCGGTGTTCGCCCCGTCTGCCATGCGGGCCTGCGCCGGCCGGGTGCACGTCACCGGCCGAGCCCGTCGGTGGGCGGGTGTTCGCGGCGGTCGCGAAGCTCGGGGGAGATCGACCCCGCGGGCGTCCGGGCCTGCCCTCTGGTCCGCTCCATGGCGGCGCACGGACCGACGTCCGCGATCGAACTGGATGACGGGGACGGCCGGTGTGTGGCGGTCCTCACGCAGTTCGAGATCGTCGGGGAGCAGGTCCATGGAGCGTGGGAGGAGTTGGCGGCCTCGCTGCCCGATGCACGCTGAGGACCGGCCGCTACGGCCCGGCGTGGACGTACGCCGCCCAGATGTGCGGGTGCGGGACGCGGGCGCGCAGTTCGCGGATCGTGTCGTGCAGGGCGCGGGCGGGACCGGGGGAGCCGGGTGCTGTCGTACGGCGGTAGAAGTCGCGGGTCACCTTGTCCGCGTGGGTGCTGTCGATCTTCCACAGGGTGCCGACCGCAGTGGGGAAACCCGCGAGCAGGAACGAGCTCGTGATGTGGATGGCCTCATCCGAGAGGTGCTCGGTGGTGCGTGCGGTACCACAGGCCGCCAGGAACGCGAGCTGGGCCACGCGCGGGCGGACCTGGCAGATCTCCCGGACCGAGACCTGCTCGCCACTGGGCAGGTGGAGCAGGGCGCCCGAGGGCTCCGAGGGGTCCGTCGCCGCGTGGCAGCCGAAGTGCGCCCAGGAGGCGTCGTGCAGCGCCCTGAGCACGACGTCCCGGGTGGCCTCCGGGCCGATTAGTGTCCGGTGCGCGCCGAGGAGTCCGGCGGCGTAGTCGGCGGCACCCGCGACCCCGGGCAGGTCGTCCTCGGCCGCGGCGACCAGCAGGGCCCGGCCGTGCTCGGCGGTGCCGCGCTGCCGCGCGCGGGCCCGGACGTACGCCAGGGTCTGCAGTCCCGGTACATAGGACGACACCACGGCGTCGAGCGCGGCGCCGCAGCCGTCGGGCGCGCAGTCGGGCGACCGGCATTCGGCCGCGTGCAGCGGCAGGGCGCCGAAGGCTCCCGTCGGCACCCACCAGATGCGCGGCCACTGGGCGTGGGCGGGGACGGGGTCCGCGCAGCCGACCGCCTCCAGCACTGGGCGCACGATGCTGTGCCAGGTCCAGTCCAGCGTCTTGCGGACCGTGTTGCCGTGGTCGACGAGCTGGAGCGGGGACGGTCTCGACCCGCCCTGCGTGTTGATGGCGTCGACCGCTTCCCGCAGCTCCCGGGACTTGTCGGTGACATCCTGGGCCGCGACGTCGAGGGGCAGGGTGGTGATCGTCCGGTCGGTGACGACCAGGGCGTGGCAGTAGCGCTTGCCGCCGTGGTTGAGGACGACCACGGGGCCGTCGGCCGCGAGCGCCTTCAACTCCTGCGTGGTGAGCGGCCGCAGGAAGCCCTCGAAGCCGGGCCGGGTGCGGATGTCCCGGACGAGGTCGTCGAGCGTGCGGGAGGCGCGCAGGCGCGCCAGCCGGGCCCACTCGGCGTCGCCGGGGGCGGACGTCTGCGGCCGCGCCTCGATCTGTGCCGTCAGCCGTTCGAACTCGGCGGCCAGTGCCGGGTGTTGGGCGCGCAGTTCGCCGAGGTCGGCGCGGGCCTCGATCCGCCGGGTCAGCAGCAGCCCGCGGCCCCGTTCCAGGAGTTCGGCGGCGCGGTCGACGTCGGGGCCTTGGAGGCTGCGGTCGATGGTGGGGAGTTCGGGCGGGACCTGCCCCGCTTCCCATTCCCGCACCGACTCCTGCGCGGCCTTGAGATATCCCGGGAGGCGAGGGACGACATCACGCAGTTCCACATGGCAGAGGATCAGCTCGACGATCGTCCTGATGTCGCCCTCGAACGACGACAGACCGTGCTCGGCCGCGGCCTGGTCGGCGCCCCGGTCGGTAAGGGTGGCCATGGCCTCGATGGCCTCTTCGAGATGGTCCAGGGCCTGGCCGATCTGCTGCCGGCCCAGCGCGCCGGCCGCGGCGCCGATTTCGCCGTGGGCCCGCAGCCACACCGGGACGGCGCCAAGACGCAGCACCTCGGGTCCGGCGGTGCCGTCGAAACGGCCCAAGACGGGCGCGAGCTGAGCCGTGAGGAAGTCTGGCGGGGCGCCGCCCGGGGCGGTGGTCGTCTCCGGGAGCCGGCCCCGGGCGAAGAAGTCGAGGGCCGTACGCATCACGTCGGCCAGGTCGAACGGGGCGCCCGTCGGCAGCTCCTCCGCCGAGAGCGTCCGGCTCACCTCGTCTGCCTCCGCGAACAGCGCCTGCGAGCGCTCCGGTTCGGTGGCCCGCAGCGCGACGGCGCGCTGCGCGAGGGTCCGGGCGAAGGTCGTCGCGATCATCGGGCGCATTGGGTGACCGGGGCCGCACTTCGCGAAAGTCGTCCGACACTGCTCGACCACGGCGTCGTCGAGGTCGGGGCGGCGACCGCCGGCTTGTCCCACGGTCTCGACGAGGTCGACGTAGGCGTCGCCCATCAGGTCGTACCAGGGCCGCTCGGCGGTGACGGGCGCGGCCTCGATGGCGTCCCGCATCCGGCGGGCGATCTGCCGGGCCCGGTCCAGCTGGGCCGGTTCATGGCCGAACAGGTAGTTCTGCAGGGCGTTGTGGAACCCGGTGCGGGCCGCCAGCACGACTCTGTCGGTCTCGGTCACCACCGGGTCGCCGGGCTGTGGCTCCCCCTCGAAATCCGGCATGAGGGGTGCGCCCGGCGCCGAGGCGAGCAGGGCCGCCGCTTCCCGGGCGCCCTCCGCGTTGAAGCCGCGGAACGACAGGACCGTCAGGGCGTCCGCGAGCATCCGGTCGAAGTCGCCCGGGAGGTCGACGCCGTACTCACGGCTCTCGCGCAGCAGCTCCACGACCTCTTCGAGGACGGTGTAGTCCGGCGCCTGGGCAGTCTGGGCGGACAGTGCGCTGCCGAGCACGGCGGAAAGGTAGGGACGCATCTCGTCGCCCGCGGACGTGAGGTTGCGAAGCTCCCGGATGGCCGCGATGTCGGCGTTCAGGGTCTCGGAGCCCTCCAGCCGGACGCCCCCCATGCGGGTCAACACCTCGACCATGCGCCCCAGTTCGCCGTCCGGCACGCCCCCCGTCTCGGTCGAGACCACGGCGACGGGCAGCGCGACCTGGAACAGCCCCTGCCGCAGCAGCTCCGACACGGGGGACCCAGCCGGAGCGGCGGCCACCGACTCCTCGGTCAGCTCCCGGCACTCCGCGTCGAGCAGCCCGGCCCGCGCGGGCGCGATGTCACGCAGCGTCTCGGCCCGCATTCCGGTGACCGCGGCCAGCACGGCGACGTAGGCGTGCCGATGCGGCCGGTCGGCAGGGAGCAAGGCAAGGGCGGCGCGATAGCGGACGATGCGCCTGTCGGCGCCGTCGTCGGGCTCGAACCCCGAGGCCAGGGAGGCCAGTTCCATGTCGATGTCGGCGGGGGCGCCGTCGCGTTCTGCCTGCGACCGTGCCTGCTCGACCACCCGCCCGATGAGCGGAGCGACCCGCTCCAGGTCGGCCGGGTCCACGCTCCGGCTCGCCTCCTGCAACTCCCGGAAGGCGGCGAACATCTCCCGCTGCTCGTCGCTCAGAGGCAGGCTCTGCAGGAGCGGGAGCATCCGCTCCAGGTCCTCGAGGTCCGGATCGCCGCCGTTGCTCAGGTCCTGCAACTGCCGGTAGGCGGCGATCATGTCCTGGTGCCGGTCGTCCAAAACGCCGACGGAAGCGAGGAGTTCGGTGGCCTCGACGGCCGCCTCACCGTCGTGGCGTGCCGCGGCCAGCGCCCCGAGGGCCCGGCCGAGGGCGGTGACGACCTGGGGGTGCGCGGGGTGCACGGTGGGTGTGGCGGCCAGGGACGCGCGCAGCCGTCGTACGGCGCAGGCGACGCGGCCCAGGTCGTCCTCGGCGATACCGGCGTCGGCGATGGCCGCGCCCACCCGCAGGTCGAACTCGCCGGGCCAGGTGACCGGCAGGGTGTGGAGGTGGCGCAGCTGGCCCAGCCCTTCGGCGGTCTCCGGCAGGAGGGTGCCCTGCGGGATTGCCGCGATCAGCGCTTCGACGACGGCGAGTGGGGGCGTGCCGAGGAGCCGGCATGCGTCGACCAGGGTGCGCAGGGCGGGCGCGGCGGCGGCCTGTACAAGAGCGGGGTCCAGCGCGCAGGGGGCGACGGCGCCCAGGCGTGCGCACACCGCCCGGGCGTAACGCAGGGCCACCAGCAGCGCGTCCGGGTCCACCATGAGCTTGAAGCGCTCGACGTGGAGTTCTAAGGCGTGGACCGACAACTCCAGGAATCCGGCGTGGTCTTCGTCGGCCACGTACTCCAACGCAGCCTCCGACCAGGCGATCGCGGCTGCGAGCGCGGCGGGCCGCTCCTCCTGCGGGCCGGTGGCCGCGATGTCGGTGTGCGCCCTGCTGACCAGGTAGGCGAAGCTCGCCTCGTTGGACGGGTCTGCGGGGTCGAAGCGCTCCACAAGGACGGCCGGGAGCCCTGCCTCCGGAGGCAACCGCGGGCACAGGTGGATGAAGGTGCCGAAGACGACGGAGAGATTCTGCTCCGCCTCGGGATCCTCGTCGCCCAGGTGCCGGAACCAGAAGGTCCAGAAGACATGCACGACCGACTCCAGGTCGACCGGCGCCTCCGGCGCGGGCGCAGCCTGCCGCAGCAGGGCGAGCGCGTCGGCCACCGCCTCCGGATCCCTCAACGGCCCGGGATTGCCGGTGTTCTGAGCCGTGACGAGACGGGCGACCACTCGGCCGCGAAGCTCGGTCATAGATCGTTACATTAGTCTGACCGGAAGTCAGAGGGCAGTGGTTCGCAGGACGTTGAGGGAGGCCGCCGTGGGGGACGGGGCGAATACGCGCAGGGTGTACGAGGATGCGGTGGAGTACCTGTGCCGTCATGTGGAGGAGCTGCGAGCACTGATCCCGGACGCCGTCTGGGAGTCGGCCTTCCCGGTTGTACGGGACGCGGACCCGGCCGGTGACGCGTGGCGGAACGCCGTACGAGAGCTGCACCAGGCCGTCGAGGCGGGCGGTGTCCCGAACGGACTGGGGCTGCCCGCCGTGATGGGTGTGGCTGACTGGCCCGGCCGCCGGATCCCACGGGCGTCCGGCTGGGTCTGTCCCAAGCAGAACCGTTGTGGCCGCGTCGAGTTGCGCAACGGAGCCGCGACCCAGACCCCGACCTGTGCGTTGGGCGGCGCCGAGATGCGTCCGGTGGGCGGCTGACGACGATGGGGCTTCTCATCGAGCTGCAGAAGCGCATACCCGACGGCTGGTTCCTGCGACGGCTGCTGCCCGCCGTCCTGTTCTTCGTGGTCGCTGTCGTCGGCGGCGGCGAGCTGGGGCACGCCCACTGGAACGACGTCCCCCTCGCCCGGGAGGAGATCGCCGACGCACTGCGGACGGGCGGCGGTCTGACCGCGGACACCGTCGCCTCGTTCGTGCTCTTCGCGGTGCCGGTGGTAGCGGCGGCGTTCGCGGTGCCCTATCTCGCGTCCGGAATAGGGGCGTTGGCCGCCGGGGCCTGGCCGTGGTGGCTCATGCCGGTGGGTGATCTCCTGACCAGGTGGCGGCGACACCGCTGGGTGGAGCCGGACGAGCTGGCCAGGAGATCCCTACGGGCGAGCGCCGACGGGAACACGCTGCGGGCCGCCCGGCTCGACGTACGCGGGGCGCGCGCCCGCGAGAACGGGGAGCCCGGGTCACCCACCTGGTCGGGCGACCGGTTCCACCGCACCGAGGAATCGATCAGACAGCAGGGCGGCGACCTCGTCACCGGCTGGACCACCCTCGTCCTCGGCGCCCAGGACCCGCCCCGAGCCGCCCTGGCCGGAGCCCGCGATGCCTACGACGCGGCCTGCGAAGCCCTCGTATGGAGCGCGGCGTTCACGCTAGTCGGAGCGTGGTGGTGGCCCGCAGCACCGGTCGGCGTCCTGCTGGGCCTGGCGTCATGGCGCACGCTGCGGCACGCGGTGGAGGCGCTGTGCCGGACGACGGAGGCGGCGTTCACCTTGCGGGAGACGCAACCTCCGCCCGCCCAGCCCTGAGGGAAGGAGCGCACGGATTCCACGCTTCCGACGCGAAGCGAGATACCTGCAGCTGAAAGTGGGTGGAGACAGAGGGGCGCACGAGATTCGACGCTTTCGACCAAGCGCCTGTAGAAAGTCCACGCCGAACGGCAGCGTGTGTTTGCCGTCGGCGCGAGCGGCAACGCGCAGTACATGAGCCAATCGAACAGTGACGCGAAGCAAGATTCCAAGGCCAACCAGAGCGCTTCAGCCAAGGCCCGCCAGGCCACGGCAAAGGCGACTGCCCCTGCTGCGAAGGCGGCGGACAAGACGGCCGAGGCGTCAGGTGACGTGGCCTCAGCAGCCGTGGACGCGGCCGAGCGTACAGCCGGAACGGGCGCTGCGATCGTGAACAGTACGGCCGAACGTGTCCAAGCCGGCCGTCAGGTCGTCATCGACGCCTCGGGTCAGGCCGCGGCCGTGGCCAAGACGGCGTGGACGGTGATCGCCCATCGCAAGGTTCTCGCCGCTGGTGTGGGCGCGGGTCTGTCGGTGCTGGGTGCCACGTCCTACCTGGCGGGTCGCCGCGCGGGCCACCGCACGCACGGTCCGATCACCCGTCTGACCGGCGGGCGGATCTGAGGCGAGAAGCGAGTCCCGCGACTCGGCGAGCCCGTCATGCGCCGGGGCGACCCAACGAGCGTGCCGCCAGCGCGACTTGTCCGGCATCGCCGCGCTCTACGGCTGCCCTGACCAGACGCCGGACAGGCTCTGGAGTTGACCTCCGAGGGCGCGCCGGCCTGTCCGATCACCATTGACGGTAGCTCGAACGTGGGGGACGCCGCGTCCGAGTGGGACGACGACATTAGCTGGGTCATCACTCAGCCCTGGGCCTGACCCACCCGTTGGAAGCCGCCGCAGCAACACTCGCCGCGGCGGCTTCCGGGCGGTCGGGGCCTGCCCCAGCGTGTCCGGAGCCGGGCATTGCTCGGCACCTCTGCGCTGCACCGTCCGGCTGCGTCGCGCGGCCACCATCCGCAGTACCTCACCGAGACACCGCCGAGATCACCGACTGGCCTTTCGTCAGGTCGAACTCCACGCGACGGATGGGCCGCACACCGCGACGGGCTGGAACAACGACCACGACGGACTCGAAGAGCTCCTCCTGGACCTGCCCGCCCGGTGCCCCGGGCAGTCGCTCGTCATCACCGAGAACGGGAGCGGCCTTCGAGGACCCTGTCACCGTCGGTCCCAACGGCACCCACGCCGTCCACGACCCCGAGCGCGGCGACTGCATCCGTCGCCACCCCACTGCCGCCGATCGGGCACTTCGTCCGGTCGCTGATGGACAACTACGAGTGGGGCTATGACTGTTCCAAGCGTTTCGGCGTCGTCCACGAGGGCTACGAGACGCAGCACCGCACGGTCAACTACCCGGTCGTGGACGACCGGGCTTGCTGCTCGAGTCATCACTGGGTGTGATGGGTACGGCTGCGTCCAGTACTCACGCGTTGACTTCCTCCCCCGCCTAAAGGCGGGGGATTCCGGCGGTCGCCCGCTGGGGTTCCTGCTTCACCGACGACTGCCCCGTCCGGGAGGACTCCCGTTGAGGTCTTACACCGTCTCCACAGGCAGATGCCGCCAGCCCGGCGGCCAGGATGTTGCGTGCCGCGTTGATGTCGCGGTCATGCACCGCGCCGCAGGCGCACGTCCATTCGCGGACGTTCAGCGGCATCTTCGCCGCGACCGTGCCGCAGTTCCCGCACAGCTTGCTGCTGGGAAAGAAGCGGTCGATCACGACCAGCTCGCGCCCGTACCAGGCGCACTTGTACTCCAGCATGGAACGCAGGTCCGTCCAGGCCGCATCACTGATGGCGCGTGCGAGCGTGCCGTTCTTCAGCAGGTTGCGCACGCTCAGGTCCTCGATCACGACCGTTTGATTCTCGCGGACGAGTCGAGCCGACAGCTTGTGCAGGACGTCGCGGCGCCGGTCGGCGATCCGCGCATGCACCCGGGCGACCTTGCGGCGGGCCTTCTCGCGGTTCGCCGAGCCCTTCGCCTTGCGCGACAGCTCCCGCTGTGCCTTCGCCAGGCGGGCACGATCCCGCTGCTCATGCCTGGGGTTGGCGACCTTTTCCCCGGTGGACAGGGTCACCAGGGAGGTGATCCCGGCGTCCAGGCCGACGGCCGCCGTGGTGGCGGGGGCCGGGGCGGTGGTGTCCTCGCACAGCAGGGACACGAACCAGCGGCCCGACGCGTCTCGGGACACCGTCACCGTGCTCGGCTCCGTCCCCTCGGGCAGCGGACGCGACCAGCGGATGTCCAAGGGGCCGGCCATCTTCGCCAAGGTCAGCTGTCCGTCGCGCCAGGTGAAGGCACTACGCGTGTACTCAGCCGACGCCCGCGACTTCTTACGGGACTTGTAGCGCGGGTACTTCGCACGCTGGGCGAAGAAGTTCCCGAACGCCGTCTGCAAATGGCGCAGCGCCTGCTGCAACGGAACCGAGGACACCTCCGCCAGAAAAGCGAGTTCCTCGGTCTTCTTCCACTGCGTCAACGCGGCCGAGGACTGCACATAGGAGATGCGGCGCTGCTCGCCGTACCAGGCCCGCGTGCGCTCCTCCAGGGCCTTGTTGTAGACGAGGCGGACACAGCCGAACGTGCGCGACAACTCAGCCGCCTGCCCGCCGGTGGGGTAAAAGCGGTACTTGAACGCCCGCTTGACCTGCTCCGCCATACCTCACAGCGTATCAATTTCCGTGTGGGCAAAGGGAGTCGGCCGGTAGACGGTGCACGCCGGTCCGCCTGGGCGGCGAACCGGCTTCCCCTGCCCTGCTCCGCAGGAGCTTCGATTCCTCCCCGGCCTGAAGGCCGGGGTATCCACGAAGGACAGACCCGATGAGGGTGAGTGCAGGGGCCGTTGGCTGGGCCCCCGCAGACCCACTGCATCCAGCCGCGTTGGCGGATGTTGTGGGAGGCGTTGTGGTCCGCGTGCTCAACTAAGCCGCAGGACCGGCAGGTGAACCGGGCTTGCGAGGCCCGGTTTCCGCGTTCGGTGTGGTGGCACTTGGAGCATTCCTGGCTGGTGTAGGCCGCAGCGACATACGTGACCGGGACTTCGGCGCGCCTTGCCTTGTAGGCGATGAACGCGCCGAGTTGAGCGAAGGGCCAGGAGTGGAGCGTGGTGCGTTGGGGCTTTCTCAGCCGTGCCCGCTTGCGGGTGCCCGTGAGTGTCTCCAGGGCGATCCCGCGACCGGTGCGTTGAGCCTCCGCCACGATCCGCTTGGAAATCTTGTGGTTGATGTCCTTGTTCCGGCGGGCTTCCTTGCCAGCGGCTCTCCGCGCTGCCCGGATGCAGGAGGTGCTAGCACCGTTGCAGTACTAAGCCAGTAGAGCGCCGAGGAGCAGACCGCCGATCAGGCCGACAGCGCTGACCACGAGGGCGGGCACGGCGAGCCGCTCGTGTCGGACGGTCTTGGCGATGATGGCCAGTATCAAGGCGATCACACCGAAGACGATCGGAAAGAAGAGCAACGAGATCACACCCAGCACCATCGCGATGATGCTCAGCACGTTGCCGGTCGCCGTGCCCTGCGGTGCACTGTGGGGCTGCTGCCCGGTCGGTCGGTCGCCATACTGCGTGGTCATCTGTCTCTCCTTCGCGTGATCGCACTCCGACCCGATCCCGACGTGGATCGGCCACCCTACGGTTGCCCGCGATTCCCGTGTAAACACCGCGACTTGAGGTCGCGGTCACCATGACCGCAATGGGAGCCATACGGTCATTACCCGTGCCGTCAGGAACGATCGCGGGTGTGTCAATTGCCTCAACGTGCCGCTTCGCGAGGGCTGCCCGGTGTCACGCGGACCATCCGGAAGCGCCCTGGTCGATCTGTGCAGGACTGATGATTTCTGTGTGCTGGCTGATACGCGACTTGTTGATGATCTATCAGTTCCCTTTGCTGTTACGTGGTTTGACAGTGGCTTACGGGGGCGGGGGCACACGCTGAGCGTTGTCCGAGGCACACGACGTCGCCCGCGCGGGCCGTGACCTCAAAGGGGGAGAGTCAGTTGAGAGCACGCGCGTTACGGACAACGGTTTTAGGGGCGTTGTCCGCAGCTTTGCTGTTGGTGGGAGTGCTTCCTGCGCAGGCCGCCTCCGGTGCAACGAACGCGGCCGGTGGGGACGGCGTGACGTACAAGGTCATCCCGTATGTGATCTCGGATCCTGATCTGGTGGCCCATCCGGAGAGGGTGATCAAGGAGCTCAACCGCAGTGGTGGGTCGCTCGATGCCCTGGGTGTTGCTCCGGCTACCGAGGACGGGCCGTCGAAGATCACGAAGTCCAAGGCCGCACAGGGCGTCGACGCTCAAGCGGAGCCGGAGTCGTACGTGGTGGATTCCTCGCGGTTCCCTGCGGGCCGGATCCCGGACGACATCTACGACTACCCGACCTCCGACCAGTGCGAGGACCAGTACGACCTGGCCTCGCGCGACCAGGGGTGGATCAAGAACCGGTACTCCTACTGCCAGATCCATCTGCTGGTGATGCCGGCTGTCCGGTGCGGCATCTTCCCGCCCCGATGCACCACCACCGGTGTCTTTGTGTCCCGCAACCGGCTGATGGGCTTCGGCAAGGTCGGCGGCGCGGAACACATCAGCACCTCGCGGTGGGCGGACTTCCGCCTGCAAGTAGGCGTCATCCAGGCCACCGGACCCTTCGCAGAGTCCGGTGCGGACCTCACCGCGGAGATCGAGTGCGAGGGCAACTACCTGGACGACGACTATCCGCAGACCGACGAGAACGCCTGTTTCGCCGGACTGAACGACGAGGTCGAGAAGTCGATCGGTGAATGGCGCCGGGACGGTTCCGCGCACCTGGACCTGCTCTCGCAGGCATCCAGCCCGGATGCAGCCATGGGGGAGCAGATCGGCACCGGCGTCTTCCACATCGAGTACGACTTCGATCTGCCCTGGTACTTCCAGTTCATCGACACCGAGAGCCCCGAAGGCGGCATGCGGTTCGACTCGGCCTGGTATCTGCAGTCCCACAAGCTCGGGTCTGTGTTCGACCGGGCGGTGCCGGGCATGTCCTACACGAAGTCGGATGCGGCAGTCGGCGGCGTCGCCACGCATCTCGAGGAGGCCCGCGCCAACCCGGCGGCCACCATGCCGACCCAGGCAGACAAGCACCTGGCCGGCGGCTCACCCGGTGACCCGATCCACCGTCTGGCCCAGGCCAAGGGGGACAAGCAGAGTTTCCGGTACGACGAAAACCGTCGCATCGTCCGCAACTTCTGCGCGACCAGGGCGATGCAGGACCTCAAGGCAACCCTGCCAGTGGACCAGGGCCCGTACGACTGCGACGAGTACCCGATGGCCTCGACGTACGAAGGCGCGGGGCGGCACCTGTTCCCCGACGAGCCCTACGGTGGCATCCAGTACGAACGCCACTACTCGGCACGGTGGGTCAACAGCGAGGTCAACCAGGAAGCCGGACGACGACTCGGCCGCTGGTACGACGTGGACCGGCTGCTCGACCAGGACGCCTTCTACATACCCATCCGCTGACCGCCGACCACTGACCAGGAACACTGTGGGGCCCCACTCGCCAGCGGGGCCCCCGCTTGCCGCGCTCAGCCTAGGTCCGGCCAGAACTGAACCAGCGCCCAGCCGCCCGGCCGCGCGAACCCGTCTTCCGGGACAGGGGTGTTCTCCCGCCACCCCACGCGGGCGCGCCACTTTCCGGCCTGCGGGAGCCGAAACACGTCCGACTTGCCCCCGGCCGCGATCTCATCCACGAGAAACCGGCCCGAGGGCAGGTCCAGCAACAACTCCTCAGTCGACGGCCAGTCGTCCGCCTCCACCGGCGCCGGACCGTCCCAGGCTTCCAGCCGCAGCCGAGCGTTCACAATGTCCTCGGCCGACCCGATGTAGACCATGGTGGCGTTGGCGCTGACGAAACTGCCGACGGAGCGTGGGGAGGCAGGCCGTTCCCCCGCCTGGCCCTCCTCATCGATCAGGCCGAACAGCCGGTGGTCCACGACCACATCCAGTTCTCGGCACGACACAAGCTCAGACATACAACACCCTCTGAGGCCGACGTATCACGAGCTGCTCCCCGGCAGGCTATGCCCGGACGCCCTCTGCGCCCAGCCCGTCCAGGCGATGCGCACCGCGAAGGACCGTTGTCGCGACCGCTTGGCCTGGTGGTCGAAACCGGTAACCGGAGCACGGGCAGTCGCCCACGGTGGACTCTCACCAAGGAACCGTAGCTGCAGGCAGTCGGTGAACCCGTCTCACTGCGAAGGCTGTCCGCTTCGCAAGCGGGGCTGGCGGCGACCAGGACGAGCGGTGCTTGACGCAGTGCCATTACGCCGAACCGGTGATTGGCGCAGATGGCCCACGCCTTCTTTTCCCGCCTCGGCGTTGTGGATCATGTCTGCCCGTCACGTGGTGGCTGAGCAGGCACCTTTGGCGATTTTCCATTTCAAGGAGCATGGCCAGCGTGTCAGAGAACAGGGTCTTGGTACATGACGTGCCGCTCGCGCAGAACCCATCCACGGCCAACGCGGTACTTGCCGCGTTGCTGTAGGGACGCTCGTTCGCGCTGATCCTGGAGCCTCTCCAAGCCCCGCGCCTCCTCGCCCTGTCACCGCCCCGAGCGGCTGGCGGGGCAGCCGCCATCGGCGCTCACACTGCTTGGCCTGCCCCCGGGCCGGGCACCCCCTACCGCTTCGGCACAACCAGAAAGTACAGACATGGGACTGGCATACCTGCGCTCGGACGCAGACCGGGCGATGGGCGTCGGCACGGGCCGCGTCCTGGTGCGGGAGACGGCCGGGTGCGGCAGGGACATGGCCCTCGCACTGCGCACCGCAGCGGGGACGAGCAAGGTGACCGCGCCCTACTGGATGGGCCGCCGCTTTCTTGGCGCGGCAGGCCGCCCGCTCGCCGACGACACCCCGCTCTCGCTCAGCTTCCTCACCCCTGGCCAGCCGGCACGCGTGCGCATCCGCAGGAACCAGAGCGATCTGCTGATCCTTTGGCAGGTGTTCCTGAAACGCTTCTACGAACTCGGCGTGCACTACCGCCTCGACGAGGACATCACCACCCTCGACACGATCGTCGACCTCGGCGGCAACACCGGCCTCGCCGCGGCCTACTTCACCGCCCGCTACCGCCCCCGCACCCTGCTGAGCGTGGAGCCGATCCCGCAGAACGTGGCCGTCCTGCGGCACAACGCCGCCCTGTCCGGCCTCGACTGGAAGATCGAGCCCGCGGCCGTGGCCGGGGCGTCCGGTACGGCGGAGTTCACGGTCAGCGCCTTCTGGGACACCTGCACCGCCGTGCCCGCCGTGGCCGACCTGCGCCGCACCCGTCCCTACCGGCTGGAGAACGTGCTGGCCCGGCCGAGCGTACGGGTGCCCGCGCTCACCGTGGACGAGGTGCTCGCCAAACACGGCATCGGCCACGTCGACCTGCTCAAGGTCGACATCGAGGGCAGTGAGGCCGAGGTGTTCAGCCAGGTCCAGCCGTGGATGGAGCAGGTGGACCGGATCGTCCTGGAAGTCCACGACAAGTACATCGACGGCGAAACCGTCCGGAGCACGATGCGCGCGGCGGGCTTCCGCCAGGTACCGCCGCGCGTCCCGGAGCCGGCCGGCTTCAACCCCGTCGAGCTGTACGTGAAGCCGTGAACGGCAACAGTGCGACGGCACGCACAGCCGACCTCGCAGCACTGGCGAAGGCCACTGCGCCCGCCGCCGTCGTGTTCGACTGCGATGGCACTCTCATGGACACCGAGCCATGTGCCGACGCCGCACGCAGAGCCCTCTTCGCCCGCCGGGGCCACATCTACGACGATGCGGCCCGCGCCTGCCTTGTCGGTCTGTCCGTGGCCCAGGGCGGGGAGGTGATGGCACGTCTGTTCGGGCACAATGCAGCGCAGTTGGCGGGAGAACTGGCACAGGAACTCCTGGCCCAGGTCGCCCACGGGGCCCAGCCGATGCCCGGTGCCACAGACCTGCTGCGCCGGCTCACCGGCAGGGTGCCGATCGCGGTGGCCAGCAACGGGCCTCGCGTTCTCCTGGACAAGTCGCTGGCCCGCGGCGGTCTGTCCCGATGGCTGCCGATCACAGTCTCGGCGGACGATGTTCCCTCGCCCAAGCCGCACCCCGCCTGCTACCTCGCCGCCTGCACGGCACTCGGCGTCGACCCGGCGAGCGCCCTGGCTGTCGAGGACTCCCCGGTCGGCGCCCGTGCGGCCCACGCCGCCGGGATGACCGTGCTCGGCGTCGGCGGCCTGACCCGCGGACCGTACGTACACGCTCACGTACCCGCCCTCGACGATGCCGCGCTGCGGCGCTGGCTCGCCGGGTGGTGAGCGGCGGCTGTCCGACGCAGCGCCCTGGCGTGGGGTAGGGACCCTGCCGAAAGTGCCCTGCCGGATCCGTACTATCCACGCGCACAGCACCACTTCCCGGTTCCGGGTCAGGAGACCCAGCCCGTACATCCGGCTCAGCCCGATGCCGATGCCGATGTCGGCGCCAGAGCGTGTGCAGCCGCCGTGGCCCTGCCCGGCTCGGACCGTTCCGCGCCAACCGGCGGGCGGCAACCACCGGGGTCTCGGGATGCGGGTGAACTGACCGCTTTTGAAGGGCTGTTGGGCCAGCTCCTTTTGTCCTGCGGGGGAGGAGGATGGCTGTTGATGGAGTGTCAGGCTCCGCCAGGACGGCGGGGTGACACGCGGTGGCAGCTGTCCTGAGGCGATGGTTGCCGTGCTGGGATGCCCTGTCGGGGATGCCACGGCGGAGTCGGCGCTGCTGAGGCTGTGGCCGGTCGTTGGCGGGAGGGCACCGGCTGCGTGCCCGTGCGGCCGTGCCGTGCGGGCACTTCCCTGCCCGTCTGCTGTCTGGCCGCACGGCCGGCGAGGCTCCTCCATTCCTGACCGGATGGATGGCCGGGTCAAGGACGTAGTGAGCGGCGGGATCCATGGGCGCTTGCCCGGCGGTCCCGCGAGCTGCGGGTCGGCGCCGAAGGACAGGACGGGAGCACTGCGGGTGGTGTGCACGGTCAGTGGTTTGCCGCTCTGCAAGGCGCCGTCGCCCTCAGCATCGATGGCGTGAGGCAGGAGCGTCGTACCGCCGCACACCACGGCGGCAACCGTCTCCGCACCAGCCTGGCCAGCACATTTCAGCCGCCCGTGCCGTCGGTAGTCGTGCCGGGGAGTGCTGCGGCCGGGATGTCGGCGGAGCCGATCGCTGCTGCGGCACGGCGCCGGCGCGCCAGGGACTCCTCGGCGGCCTGGCGCGGGTGGCGGCGGCGCCAGTACGGGTTGTCGTGGGACAGCCTGCTGGTGACTCGGCCGTACATGCCGAAGGTCAGGATCACCAGGCCCATGATGAAGCTGAACATGACGTTGGTCAGGCCGAAGTCGAGGAAGTTCGCGTCCTTGTCCAGGACGAAGATGTGCCAGAAACCGCTGAGCAGGAAGAGGGTCCCGACCGTCATGTTGAGCGTTGACGCGAAGTTGCCGCCGATGACGCCGCCTGCGATCAGCGCGAGGCCGACGATGACGGAGATGAGGCTGAGGACGCCATTGGTCGTCATGCCGGCGATGGTGTCGCCGTCGGTGCCGAACGGGCTGAGTTGGTCGGCGAAGCCGAGGATGCCGAAGACCAGCAGGACCGTGCCGCAGAACGCGGCGCCGTAGCGGTAGACGGTGGCGAGCTTGTGATCGACCGGCAGTTCGTCGCGAAGTTGCATGGCAGGTGATCCTCTCCCTGGGGGGTATGTCCTCCTTTCTTTGGATTTGGTGTCAACGGTTGCACCTGCCGCGAGGTTCGTGAACCGAGCGGCTCGCGTTCAGGCCCCTGATGGTGGAGAGGGGGATCGTGACCCCAGTTCATCAGGGCGTGGCGCCACGAGTGCGAAGGACGCCAAGGATGCGGCGACCCGAGGCGTGGCCAGTGGAGTCGCCGCCGCCCTGGTGCTGACCCGCCTGTCGGGACTCGGGTCACTTCCCCCGTTTTTTGAGAGCGGACGGCTTGTGGACGGCGGATCGTCCGGACTTGTCGCTGCGCACCTTGTACTGCGGCTCGTCGGGCGAGGCGTCCACCGTCCGTCCGGCGGCCTTGGTGCGACCGGTGATCTTCTTCTCGACCTTGCCGGTCGCTTCGTTCCCGTGACTGCGCCAGGTGACCTGGTCGCCTTTGCGCAGGCTCTTGCCCTGGCTGTCGTCCTTGGTCATGTCGTCAGCCTCCTGACCTCCGAGTGCCCCTGGGACCGGGCGTCGTACCGCGCCCGGCTCCGGCACGCTTTACACAGACGCCACCATTGGGGCGGCGGCCCCGCTGTCACTCCTCAGCCGGGGAAGCGGCCGGTGGAGCGGAGTTGCCAGCGTCGTTCCGCGTACGCGAGATCGTCGCGCCACAGTCGCCCGGCGGCGGCTCTCATCAGGGGGCGCAGCAGCGGTGTCATCCGGCGGGCCATGGCGAATCCGGGGCGATCGGACGCCGCCACCACGGCTTCCACCACCGCTGTCCTGGGCCTGCCGTGCTCGTCGGGGCCGAGTGGGGTGGCGTGTGTCTCGACCACTGATCCCGCGCCTTCGCCCTGGGTGATCCGCATGAGGACCGTGCGTGGTTCGGGAGCGGTGAACACGGCGCGTACCGGTACGACGAGTCGCCCGGCGACCTTGAAGGACACGTCGACGGTGAAACCGTCCTCGTCCGCCGGACCGGTTTTGTCCGAGGCGCCGGGCTCGCGCTTCGGGGGATCCGCGTGCCCCTGCTTCCTGGGTGTTGAGGACACGACGGTCAGGTCGACGAAGGAGTACGGGTGGAACCAGGCGCCGTGCCAGGGGTCGAGACGGTTGGCCACGACGTCCTCGGGTTCGCAGGTACCGAAGCCGACGTACACCGCCGACACCGCTCCCGCCAGTGCGGGCCGCGCGGGCACCACGGGTGCGTCCAGGGGCGGCTCGCCACCGACGTCGTCCAGGCGCACCCACACCAGGAGCCCGTCGTCGTGCACCGGCAGGGGCTCCCAGCCCGCGAACGCGGTGCCCCGCAGGCCGAGCCCGTGCCAGTGGCAGACAAGGGTGCCGCAGCGCACCGGGCTGTCGCGCAGCGGTGCGCCCAGGTGAGGGCAGATGCCCGGTCCGGCGACCAGCTGTCCCGTGGCGTCGCGCCAGATGACGACCTCCTGTCCCGCGATCGTCCGGGCCAGCGGGCGGTCGTCGTGTACGTCGCCGGTGGCCCCTGCGACGTACCAGTTGCCGGACGGCTGCGCCTGGGCGCGCTTCAGGGCGTCGGCGATGACGGCGGGGCGCGCTTCGCGCCAGGTCGGGCGCTGGCGCTCCCAGGCGACGGCGTTCCGGCGCAGCGACAAGGGATACCGCGCGCGCCGGACGGGGCGGACAGGCCCGTCGGGCTCGGCGGGGCCGACTGAATGGACAGGGCGGATGGGGCGTGCGGGCCGATCCGGCAGCTGATCCTGCTGACCTGGCTGATCCGGCTGATCCGTGCGGTCCTCGAACTGGCCGTCGACGGGGTCGGGGTTCACACGGCCTCCTTGTGCAGCGGTTTGTCGACGGAGTCGGACGGGCTGGGAGCCAGGGCAGGTGATGGTGGCGTTGCGGGCGGCTGGGTCCGGCGCGGGCCGCGCGCCGCGATCCTCGCCGCCGCCAGCCGCAGTGCCCCGTCGGCGGCGACCGCGGCGCGCCGCCGCCGGGACACCACGGACCGGCGGTGAAGGACCGCGTACCCGTCGTCGGCGACGGCGTCCAGAATGGCGCCGTACAGGACGAACGCCGTGCGGATGCAGGGGCGCGCGATGGGGTCGAGCATCGCAAGGCCGGGTGCGGCTTCGCGGTAGACGCCGCGGGTGAGGTTCTCGAAGGACCTGAATGCCTCGGTGATGCGCGGGTCGCGCTTACCGGTGGCGCGGCTCCAGGCCAGCAGGTCGCGGTGGACGTCGTGGGCGTGCAGGAGGTCGGCGGGGACGTAGATGCGGCCGCGGTCGAGGTCTTCGCCCACGTCGCGCAGGAAGTTGGTCAGCTGGAAGGCGACGCCCAGGGCGGCGGCGTAGGGGGCGGCTTCGTCGCGGGGGACCACGGTGCCCAGGACGGGGAGCATCTGGAGGCCGATGACCGCGGCGGAACCGTGCATGTACGCCCGCAGGTCCGCGTAGGTCTGGTAGTCGGTGACTTCCAGGTCGCTGCGCATGGCGGCCATGAAGTCGCTGAAGTGACGGTGGTCGATGTCGTAGCGCCGGGCGGTGTCGGCGAGGGCCACCACCACGGGTTCGAGGCCGGTGCCCTCCCGCAGTCCCTTTTCCAGTTGTCGCTGCAGGCGGGCCAGTTCGGTGGCGCGGGCGTGGGGCGGAACGTCGGCGTCCAGGGAGTCGACGATGTCGTCGGCCCAGCGGGCGAAGCCGTACAGGGCGTGCACGGCGGGGCGGCGTTCGAGGGGCAGCAGCCGGGTGGCGAGGAAGTAGGTCCGGCCGTGGCGGGCGTTGAGCCGACGGCAGTGGGTGTAGGCCTCGCGCAGCGATGGGTCGGTGATGCCCGCCGCGTCGAGTTCACGGGCGGTCATGCGGCGGTTCCCTTCGAGGTGTTGGACGGGGAGAGTGTCTTCGGGGTGATCGAGGTGGTGGGGGCGGACCGTCGGCGCTTGAGCGGGGTGGCCTGGTGGCGTCCGGTGATCCGGGCCGCGGCGAGCTTGCCGGACACCAGCACGGTGGGGACCCCGACGCCTGGGGTGGTGCCGCAGCCGGCGAGGACGGCGTTCTCGGTACCGCGCACGAGGTTGCGAGGCCGGAACGGGCCGGTCTGGGGGAAGGTGTGGGCCGCTGAGAAGGGGGTGCCCGCCGCATGGCCTTGCTGGTGCCAGTCGGCGGGGGTGACGAGGGTTTCCTCCTGTACGGCGTCTGCGATGCCCTCGAAGCCGCGCCGCTCCAGTTCTCGCAGGAGGCTGTCGCGGTAGCGCGGCGCGAGCTCGGCCCAGGCGGTGGCGTCGGGGCCGATGGCGGTGTTCGGGCAGGGGGCGAGGATGTAGTGCAGATGGCGGCCGGGCGGGGCCAGGGAGGGGTCGGTGGCGGTGGGGCGGGTGATGAGCAGGGACGGGTCGCTCATCAGCTGCCCGGTGCGGGTCAGTTCGTCGAACGTGCGCCGCCACTGGGCCCCGAAGGACAGGGTGTGGTGGGCGAGGGCGGGCCAGGTCCGGTCGGTGCCGGCGTGCAGGACGACGGCCGACGGCGCGAACCTGAGTGACAGGGGGCGGCGGGGTGTGTGTCCCAGGAGGCGGTAGGCGACCGGCAGGTCGGGGGTGAGGACGACGGCGTCGCAGGCGATGCGTTCGTGGTCGGTGATGACGGCGGTGACGCGGTCACCGCTTCGTTCCAGCCGGGTCACCTGCCGTCCGAAGCGCAGGTCGGCGCCCGCGTCGGCGGCGGCGTCCGCCATGGCCTGGGGCAGCGCGTGCATGCCGCCGCGGGGGAAGTACACGCCTGCGACGGTGTCCATGTAGGCGATCACGGCGTATGCGGCGAGGGCTCGCTCCGGTGGGACGCCGGCGTACAGCGCCTGGAACGAGAACACCCGGCGTACGCGCTCGTCGCGCAGGTGACGGCCGATCCGTGCGTCGAGTCGGCCGAACCCGCCGAGCGCGGCCAGTCGTGCCAGATCGGGCGTCAGCAGGGCGAACGGCGAGTCGAAGTTGGCATCGATGAAGTGCCGCATCTGGGCCTGGTACAGATCCTCGAGCCACCGGCGCAGCCGTCGGTAGCCGGCGGCCTCCTGGGGGCCGGCGAACCGCTCCAGCTCGGACTCCATCGCCTGCGCGTCGGTGTGTACGTCGAGGCTGGTGCCGTCGGCGAACTGCGCGCGGTAGGCCGGGTGCAGGGGGATGAGGTCCACCCGGGCGCGCAGGCTGTCGCCGACTGCGGCGAAGGCCTCGTCCGCCAGGTCGGGCATGGTCAGGACCGTGGGGCCGGTGTCGATGCGGTATCCGTGGTGGTCGAGGCGTCCGGCCCGGCCGCCGGGCAGCGGATCGCGTTCCACGAGCGTCACTCGGCGGCCCGCGCCCAGCAGGTGCAGGGTGGCGGACAGACCGGAGAGCCCGGCGCCGACCACCACGACGTGATCGGTGGGCCCCGGAACGGTTCTGGTCATCGAGCGGCCTCCTCGGGGGCTCGTCGGGTGGCGCCTTCGACGGCTGCGGTCAGCAGCAGGGAGACGGGCAGTCCGTCCTCGGCGTTCGGGTGGCCCGGTGGTGGCGGGGGAGAGGCACAGGAGCCTGCCGTGGCGAGGAGCAGGTCGCGCAGCGGCAGGTGTCCCTCCGGTTCCAGCTGGGCGGACTCCAGATGGCGCATCGCATGGCCCGCCAGACGGTCGATCTTCGCCTCGACGATGTCGCGCGCTCCCGTGGCGACGAGTACGTCGAGGACCTCGGTGAGCCGGCCCTCGGGCAGGTCGGCGCGGCCGAGGGAGCGGCGCAGTACGGCAAGGCCCCGGCGGTCGCCGGCCGCCTCGGCCCGTGCCTGCGCCACGGCCACCAGGTACGTCGGCTTGCCCGCCCGGATGTCGCCGCCGACGGGTTTGCCGGTGTGCCGGGGGTCGCCGAAGACGTCGCTGAGGTCGTCGCGGAGCTGGAAGGCGATCCCGACGCAGCGGCCCGCCGAGCACAGGGCCTGGGTGCGCGCGGCATCCGCTCCGGCCAGGGCGGCGCCCAGCGCGAGGGGACGTTCCACCGAATACAGGGCGCTCTTGAGGCAGGCGGCGCGGATGGCCCGCGTCAGGGACCGCGATGACAGGGCCTGCCCCTGGAGGTCGAGATACTGGCCGGCCACCATCTCGGTGCGCATGAGGCTCCACAGATCGCGTACGGCGCGGGCTCGCGGCCGGGGCGCCTCGACGTCCGCGACCAGGTCGTCCGCCCAGGCCAGGGCCAGGTCCCCGGCGAGGATCGCCGCGGCCTCGCCCAGGCGTGAGGCCGCGGCCCCGGGCACCGTGTCGGCGTACTGAGCGGTGACGTCCGCGTGCAGCGAGAGCCGCCCGCGGCGCAGTCGGGAGCCGTCCATCACGTCGTCGTGGACCAGGGCGCAGCTCTGGATGAGTTCCAGTGCGGCACCGACGTGCAGGGCCGCGTCGGCCTCGGCGGCTGCGCCCCCGCAGGCGCGCATCGCCCACCACGTGAACTGGGACCGGATGCGCTTGCCCCCGCCCAGGGTGAAGCGCGCCAGGCGCTCGGCGAGATCACGGCCGAAGTCCGGGTCCATGGCGGTGGCCCGCTCCGTTCGCACCGCCAGCACGGACTGCAGTACGCGGCCCACCGCGGCGGGCACATCCGCGTCGACGACGCGCGGGTCCCTGCCGTCCGGGGCCAGGCGGGCCGGGGCGGGACAGGGGCCTGACGGCCTCCCGGCCACAGGGTGATCCTTCGCCTCGCTGGGGCGCATCCCGGTTCCTCTCATGTCGCTCGCGCATCTGCCTGACCGAAGGCCTTCCTCACGAGCGGCCCGCCCGGATGCGCCTCGCGGCCGAAAGCCGTGATCTGTCACGGAAGTCGAACCCGAACCGGGACGGCACGCGACCCGAAGGCAGGGCGGTGCCGCGGCGGGCCGGGCCCGGACGGGCCCCGCGTCACCCGTCCCGCAGCTCAGCGCCCGGCCCGTCCAGGGCCTGCTTTCACGACCTGGTGCCCGCCGTCCGGAGGTTTCCCGGGCCTGCCTGCATCCGCGTCCGCCGTTTGGGCGGAAGGATGGCGACGGGCTGCTGCCCGGCTCGTCGGCCGCGGGAGCCCGGCGACGCGCGCGGGGAGGGACGAGGGGACATGTTGAAGGCTGAGGTGGCCATCGTGGGTGCGGGAGCCGCGGGACTGTCTCTCGCGCACCGCCTCGCACGACCGGCCCCCGGCTCCCGGCGCGTGAACGTCGTGGTGCTGGACGCCCCGCCGGGTCCGCTTCGGCCGCCGGAGCGGACCTGGTGTTTCTGGGAGGACGGACCCGGACCCTACGATGCCGCGGTCACCGCGACCTGGCGGCGTCTGCGCGTGCACTCTCCCGCGGGTCGTGCGCTGGAGGACGACATCGCCCCGCTGTCCTACAAGATGATCCGCTCCGCCGATTTCGAGCGCCTCGTCGAGCGTGAGGTGGCCGGCCACCGGGACATCTCCTGGCTGGAAGCGGCCGTGGAAACGGTGGACGCCCGCGTCGAGGGAGCCGAGATCCATGCCCGGGACGACCGGGGGCGCCCGCTCGTGGTGCGTGCGCGCTGGGTCTTCGACTCCCGGCCGCTGGGGAGTGTCCCGGCGGCCCGGACCACCCTGTTGCAGCACTTCCACGGCTGGTTCGTGCGTACCGAGCGGCCCGTGTTCGACCCCGGCACGGTGGAGTTCATGGACTTCCGGGTCCCGCAGCCGGCCCGTGGCCTCGCCTTCGGATACGTGTTGCCCACCAGCCCGCGCGAGGCACTGGTGGAGTACACCGGGTTCTCCCGCGCTGTGCTGTCGCGCCAGGCCTACGAGGCCGAACTGCGCAGCTACACCGAGGACGTCCTGCGCCTGGGGCCCTTCGAGGTCGTGTCCACCGAGACCGGCGTCATCCCCATGACCGACGCGCGCTTCGCCCGCCGCTCGGCGCCCTCCATCTTCCGTATCGGGGCCGCCGGAGGCGCCACCCGGCCGGCGACCGGCTACACCTTCTCCGCCGTCCAGCGCCAGGCGCGGGCGATCGCCGAGGCCCTGTACGCGGGCCGCCGTCCGGAGCCACCGCCCGCCCACTCGGCGCGCTCACTCGCCATGGACGCCGTCCTGCTCAGGGCCCTGGACAGCGGGCGGGTCGACGGAGCGGCGTTCTTCTCACGATTGTTCGCGCACGTGCCGGCGGAGCGGCTGCTGCGGTTCCTCGACGGCCGGACCCGGTGGGGCGAGGACCTCGCCCTGGGCAGCCGTACACCGGTGCTGCCGATGCTCCGCTCGGCAGCGGAACTGTTCTGGCTTCCCCGCAGGCCTTTTCCCTGACCGTGACGACGGCACGAAGGAGTTCTGTGCACCCCGATCGAGGAGATGACATGCGCGTGCTGCGCGACGAGGACCTGGCCGCAGCGTTCGACCACGCATCTCGCAGCTACGACATGCTGGTGGCCGCGAACCCCGGCTACCACGCCCATCTGCGCCGCTCCGTGCGCCGCCTTGGGCTGCCGCGCCATGGCGGCGGGCTGCGGGTGCTGGACCTGGGGTGCGGTACCGGCGCCTCGACGGCGGCGCTCACCGAGGTACTGCCCGACGCGGAGATCATCGCGGTGGACGCCTCCGCGGGCATGCTGGAACGCGCGTCCGCCAAACGCTGGCCGGCGGGCGTGAGATTCGTGCAGTCCCCCGCGGAACGGCTGGCACAGGCGGGCGTGCGGGGACCGTTCGACGCGGTCTTCGCCGCCTACCTCTTTCGCAACGTCGCCGATGCCGACGCGGTGCTGACCTCGGTGTATGACGTCCTTGCCGCCGACGGCCGGCTGGCGGTCCACGAGTACACCCTCAGCGGCCGGGCTGTTGACCGCGCGGTGTGGACCGGTGTGTGCCGGGGTCTGGTCCTGCCCGTGGCGACCGTGCTCGGCGACGGTGACCTCTACCGCCATCTGTGGCGCAGCGTCGTGGACTTCGACACGGCGCCGGACTTCGCCGCGCGGGTGCGCGCGGCCCGCTTCGCCGACGTGCGGGTGCTGCCCCTGCCGGGATGGCAGACCGGCATCACGCACACCGTCCTGGCGCGCCGTCCGGCCGTCGACACCGAGGCCGTCCGTTGACTTCCTCCCCCGCCTAAAGGTGGGGGATTCCAGCGGTCGCCCGCTGGGGTTCCTGTTTCACCGACGACTGCCCCGTCCGGGAGGACTCCCGTTGAGGTCTTACACCGTCTCCACAGGCAGATGCCGCCAGCCCGGCGGCCAGGATGTTGCGTGCCGCGTTCACGTCGCGGTCATGCACGACGCCGCAGGCGCACGTCCATTCGCGGACGTTCAGCGGCAGTTTCCCGCGGACTGTCCCGCAGTTCCAGCACAGCTTGCTGCTGGGAAAGAAGCGATCGATCACCACGAGCTCGCGCCCGTACCAGGCGCACTTGTACTCCAGCATGGAGCGCAGGTCCGTCCAGGCCGCATCACTGATGGCGCGTGCGAGCGCGCCGTTCTTCAGCAGGTTGCGCACGCTCAGGTCTTCGATCACGACCGTTTGATTCTCACGGACGAGTCGAGCCGACAGCTTGTGCAGAACGTCACGGCGCCGGTCGGCAATCCGCACATGCACACGGGCCACCTTACGGCGGGCCTTCTCCCGGTTCGCCGAACCCTTCGCCTTGCGCGACAACTCCCGCTGCGCCTTCGCCAGGCGGGCACGGTCACGCCGTTCGTGCCTGGGGTTGGTGATCTTCTCGCCGGTGGACAGGGTCACCAGGGAGGTGATCCCGGCGTCCAGGCCCACCGCGTTCGTGGTGGCGGGGGCCGGGGCGATGGTGTCCTGGCACAGCAGGGACACGAACCAGCGGCCCGCCGCGTCACGGGACACCGTCAGCGTCGTGGGCTCGGCACCTTCCGGCAGCGGACGCGACCAGCGGATGTCCAGAGGATCGGCCATCTTGGCCAAGGTCAGCTGTCCGGCGCGCCAGGTGAAGGCGCTACGCGTGTACTCGGCCGACGCGCGGGACTTCTTGCGGGACTTGTAGCGCGGGTACTTCGCACGCTGGGCGAAGAAGTTCCCGAACGCCGTCTGCAGATGGCGCAGCGCCTGCTGCAACGGAACCGAGGACACCTCGGCCAGAAAAGCGAGTTCCTCGGTCTTCTTCCACTGCGTCAGCGCGGCGGAGGACTGCACGTAGGAGATGCGGCGCTGCTCGCCGTACCAGGCCCGGGTCCGTTCCTCCAGCGCCTTGTTGTAGACGAGGCGGACACAGCCGAACGTGCGCGACAACTCAGCCGCCTGCACGCCGGTGGGGTAGAAGCGGTACTTGAACGCCCGCTTGACCTGCCCCGCCATACCTCACAGCGTATCAATTTCCGTGTGGGCAAAGGGAGTCGGCCGGCAGACGGCGCACGCCGGTCCGCCTGGGCGGCGAACCGGCTTCCCCTGCCCTGCTCCGCAGAAGCTTCGATTCCTCCCCGCCCCAAAGGTCGGGGTATCCACGAAGGACAGACCCGATGAACGCGCAGCGACGCCGGCTGGCGATCCGGCGCGGCCGGGACCGGCGTGCCCGCGTCGTGCTGCCCGCGCCCGGCACGGACCGTGTCAGCAGCGACCGCACGGTGTCGACGGCGGTCGTGGGCGGCGGCATCGCAGGGCTGTCAGCCGCAACGGCCCTGGCCGAACGGGGCGTTCGGGTCACCCTCTACGAACGCGAGCGCACCCTGGGCGGCCGGCTCGCGGGCTGGCCGACGGTGCTGGCGGACGGCAGTCGCGTGACCATGAGCCGCGGGTTCCACGCCTTCTTCCGTCAGTACTACAACCTGCGCGGCCTGCTGCGTCGCACCGATCCCGGGCTGGAGCGCCTGCGCGGACTGCCCGACTACCCGCTGCGGCACGCCGACGGGATGCAGGACAGCTTCCGGCACGTCCCGCGCACCCCGCCCTGGAGCGCCCTCGGTTTCGTCGCCCTGAGCCCCGCCTTCGGCCTGCGTGACCTGGTTCGGATGAACCCCAGGGCGGCCCTGCCTCTGCTGGATGTGCGCGTCCCCGGCGTCTACAGCCGCCTGGACGACGTGAGCGCCCAGGACTTCCTGGAGTCGATCCGCTTCCCGCCGGCCGCACACCATCTGGCGTTCGAGGTGTTCTCCCGCAGCTTCTTCGCCGATCCACGCGAACTGTCGGCGGCGGAGATGGTGCTGATGTTCCACATCTATTTCCTCGGCTCGTCCGAAGGCCTCCTGTTCGACGTGCCCAGCGAACCCTTCCCCAGCGCCTTGTGGGACCCCCTGGCCGGATATCTCGCCGGGCACGGTGTCGATCTGCGCACCGCCACCGGCGTGGATTCGGTGCAGTCCTACCCGGACGGCGGCTTCGTCGTCGCCGCGGGACCGGACGAACGCCACCACGACACGGTGGTCCTGGCCCTGGACGCGGCAGGACTGCGCGCGCTTGTGGAACGCTCCCCGTCGCTGGCCGACGCGGCGTGGCGCGAGCGGATGGCCGGGCTGCGCACCGCGCCGCCCTTCTTGGTGTCCCGGCTGTGGCTGGACCGCCCGGTGGCCGCGGACCGGCCCGGCTTCCTCGGCACCAGCGGCTACGGCACCCTCGACAACGTCAGCGTCCTGGACCGCTGGGAGGGCGAGGCGGCGCACTGGGCCTCGCGCACCGGGGGCTCCGTGGTGGAACTGCACGCCTACGCTCTGCCCGACGGCGCCGCCCGGGACGTGGAACAAAAGCATCTGGTGGAGCAGCTGCACCGGGTGTATCCGGAGACCCGCAGGGCCACGGTGGTCGACGTACGGCACGAGTGGCGGGCCGACTGTCCGCTGTTCCCGGTCGGTGGCTACGACGACCGGCCGACCGTACGCACCAGTGATCCCGGCCTGGTCGTCGCCGGTGATCTGGTCCGCACAAAACTGCCGGTGGCACTCATGGAACGCGCGGCCACCAGCGGTTTCCTGGCGGCGAACGCACTACTGGAACGGTGGGGGGTAAGGGGCCAGACCCTGTGGACGGTCCCGGACGGCGGCCGCAGCGCGCTGCTGCGACGCCTTGCCCGGCTTGCCTGACCTCGTGCGAGGGGTGGCGTGTCACCGCCTTGAAGAGCGGCGTCGGCAGCCTGTGCTTCACGCGCCCTGGGATCTGCTGCTCTCCAGTGCGTCGAGCATGACCAGGGCCTCGTGCAGGCTGTGCGGGCGCAGCTGCCCGGGTCGCGGTGCGCGGCCCCAGCCGGGGCCGGTGAGCACGACTTTGCTGCGGGTGCGGGCGCCGCGGACGCCCCAGTGGGTGGAGGCGATGTGCTGGGCCAGCTCGATGGCTGTCGTCGCCGCGGACTGGGACCACAGGACGACCGCACTGGGTCCGACGCGTTGCACCGTGGCCAGCAGTGCCTGCGCCGGGACCGCGCCGCCCAGCATGAGGGTGGCGACGCCCCGCTCGGCGAGCGCGGCGTTCAGCGCCTCCAGCGGCAGCGTGTGCTGCTCTCCGGGCACGCACGCGAGGATCACGGGAGCCGAGGACGTGGACGTCCTGGTGGTCGCGGCACTCACGTAGACGTGCCGGATCGTCGCTGAGATGTGCCACGACAGGAGGTGCTCGACCTCGACATGGCGTTCGCCGGACGACTGCCATTTACGTCCGACGGCCTGCAGGGCCGGAGCCAAAATCTCCTCCCACGCCACGACCAGCCCGTGGGTGCGCACGGACGTCATGAGCTGCTGCTGTACCGCTGCAGCGTCCAGCCGCACGGCGGCGCGCGCGAGACCCCTGCACTCCTGGCGCACGGTTCCGAGCGGCAGGCCGCTGCCTGAGCGTGAGGCGTACGGGGAGCCGGACTCGTCGTCCGCCGCACGGGGGAGTGCGGCGGACGACTGGCGTGCGGGGTGCCCGGGGATGAGGTTCTTGGCGGCCCGAGCGGCTTCCTCCGGCGGAATGCCGACGGCGGTCAGCCGGCACATCTCGAGGACCATGGCGACGTCGTCGGGTGTCCACCTGCGGTGGCGTCCCTCGGGCCGGGCTGCCGGGCCGAGACCGTACCTGCGGTCCCAGGAGCGCAGCGTCGTGGGCGACACGCCCAGACGTCTGGCGAGTGAACCGGTCGTCACCCCGGCCCCAGCGGGAGTCCCTGCCTCCGGTTTGCTCACGTCCATGAGGAAGTTCCGACGCCCGGGGCGGAGCGGGCGTGCGTGCGCATCGCCGGCGGCATGGGTGGTCGTTTGGTGCTGTTCACAGTGAGCGGCCGTTTCCCGTCGGCCGGGTGAGCCCTGCGAACCCGGTCCGGGTCCTACGGTGGCCCCGGAGCACGGAGACTTTTCGCCACTTGGCACGCTGAATTCCGATCACGATGGCCTCCTGTTCGGTCCTGCACTCGCTTTTCCCCGGCATGATCTGTTCCTCCTTCGGATGCTTGACGGATGCACCAACGGCCTGTGACCTGCATCCGACCGGTGACCCGCCGCCGAAGCAGACGAGAAAGCGATCGTCGTCGTTGCAGGAGGTGCGGGATGGACATGTGCGGCGCACGGATCCTGGTCCCCGGTGCCACCGGACGGCTCGGCGCTGCTCTCGTCACCCGCCTGCACGCGCTCGGAGCACGCCCCGCCCTCGCAGGTCGCAGCCCCGAGACGCTCGCCCGCGTCTCGGCGCTCTGTGGAGGCGCCCCCGCCCGGACGTTCGACGCGTGGGACCTCGACCGCTGCGCGCTGACCGTGCACTGGGCGGAGACCGAGCTGGGCGGCCTGGACGGCGTCGTCGTATGCCTGGGTGTCGCCGCGTTCGGCCCGGCCCCCGAGATCAGCGACGCGGTAGCCGAACACCTCACCGCGGTCAACGCACTGGCCCCGATGGCATTCCTGCGCGCCGCCGCGCCCCGGATCGGCGAGGGAGGCGTCCTGGCCGCTGTCACCGGGATCGTCGCCGAGGCGGCTCCGGCCGGGATGGCGGACTACGCCGCAGCCAAAGCGGCGCTGGCCACCTGGCTCACGGCGGTGCGGCGGGAACAGCGGCGCACAGGTGTGAGCGTGCTGGAGATCAACCTCCCGCACCTGGACACGGGTTTCGCCCAGCGAGCCGTGCACGGCCAGGCGCCGCACCTGCCGCAGGGACTGCCCGTCGAGGACGCCGTGGACGCCGTCGTGGCGGCCCTGTCCGACGGCGCCCGCCTGGTGCGCCCGGGGACCGTCGCCCCGGTCGAAGTGGTCCGGTAGGACCAACCGGCTGCTGCTGGTACTCCGGCGACGTGCTGTTGCCCGCGCTGTCCGATGTCGGTGTACGCCGTCTGCGGCGCGCCGCACGGCCGTGGTCGGCGCCGCCCTGCTGGTGCGTGTGCCCGACCCGCACGTGTCAAATTCGATGCAAAGACGATGCGAGTTGTTCATCTTGCATCGAATGCGCACCGTAGAGGAACAGTCGTCGCTCTCGGCGACCACGAGGCCCGGCGGAGGAGGAGCCATGACGACCGCACAGCGAACCAGCGCGGACATCGACGACAGCGCGTTGGCCGACGCATTCCTCAGCGGGGACGAGGCCTGCCTCGCGACCATGTACGAACGGTGGGGTTGCCTCGTGTACAACCTCGCCCGGCGTTCGCTGGGGGACGCCAGGGAAGCCGAGGACGTCACCCAGCTGGTCTTCCTCGCCGCGTGGCGAGGGCGGGCGGGGTACAGCCCGGACCGCGGGACCCTGCCCGGGTGGCTCACGGGCATCACCAGGCGCAAGGTCGCCGACGCGCTGGCGGCCCGCACCCGCCGCACCGAACTCGTCGCCGCCGCGGGCGCCCAGCTGTTGCTGAAGGCCACCGACCGGGCCGTGCGGCCGGAGACCGCCGTCGACCGCGTCCTGCTCGCTGACGAGATGTCGCAGCTTCCGGCACCGCAACGCCAGGTGCTCAACCTGGCCTTCTACGACGACCTCACCCAGACCCAGATCGCCGAACTCACCGGCTGGCCGCTGGGCACGGTCAAGAGCCACACCCGCCGCGGCCTGCGCCGCCTCGCCTGCCGTCTCCGCGAAGAGCACCTCATCACATGCGCCGCATGACACCGATGCACAATCGATGCGCATGACTCAGTGATCACTTTCGTCCATGACCCCCCGCAGCCGGTCCCCGGTCGCCAATTGGGCGCCCACCTCGAACCGCGGGCGTTTCGGCGCACGGACGGCAACAGTCCGGGCGGATGTCTTCGCCGTGACGGCCCCGCTGACCGTCAGGCTCGTGACGGCCCGGCTCCCGGCAGCCAGCGCGTACCAGTTGCCTCAGGGGGAGTGCCACACCGTGCCGGCCACGATGTGCTGGCCGAAGCGGCTGCACAGCGCGGTCGACCGTACCCGCGACACAGGACGGGCCTTCGCCCCGTCCGCGGCCACCCGTAGCGTCACCCTCACGTAACCGGGGCCACGCCAGGACGACTCACGCATGCACGTCCACACGGCCCGGCTGCCGCCCTCGGGAAGATCCTGTTCGGCGAAGTCCCATGCGTTGACCGAGCGGGTGTCCGTGTCACGCAGGTCGGAGAGGGCGCACGCTTGATGGGACCAGGCCACCAGGGCGGCCGGCCCCGTGGCCTCCCTCGGCTGGCGAGGCGGCGGCGTTCCGTGGCCCGGCAGCGGCGTGAAGGGCAGATGCACGGGGGACAGGTCACCCAGTCCGGCGAGCAGAAAGGCGTGGCGCTCGGCGATCCGCGCCGAAGAACGCAGTTGCGTACCGGGCGGCTGTCGCAGCCGGCCCGGCTTTTGGGGGTGAGCGGGACCGGCTCGGTCACGCCGCCCTCGGTCGTGTCCAGCGCCGTTGCGAGGACATCGGGAGTGTGGGCCACGACAGCGACGGTTTCGGGGAGTACAAGGCGGAGCACGTGTCTTTCACGGCGTGCAGATGCCAGGTCACGACCGGACCGATCCTGATCATGTTCAGGCGCGTTCTGGGAGGCCCCTACGAGCGTCGGCACGGTGTCAGTGGGAGCGGGGTGTGCTGATCAGTATGGTGGGCATGCGAGTCGAGGTGAGGAGAGGAAGCGGTGAGAGCGACGCGCACTTTGGCGGCACTCGATGAGATCGGCGCTGGCGACCACGTCTGCCAGTTGCTCAATCCTTCGGACGATGTCATGGACCGCAGCCGGGCCTTCATCGCTGACGGGGCGCTCTTCGGCGACAAGGTGGTGATCGTCGGCCGGGTTCCGCAGGCGCCCGGTGACCTCGCCTCGCGAGTGCTCGACCCGGCCCGGCTGCGGGATTCCCTCCTTGCCGCGGTGCGGCGCGAGGCCGCCAGCGCCGAACGTGAGGGCTACCGCTCACTGCGCGTGTTCCACCATGTGACATCCGACGGCTCCGCACAGGAGGCGGAACAGCTGCTGCGCAGCGAGCTGGATCTGGAGGAGTTCGCCGCTGGCAGCGGCGCTGTGGTGGTCTGCGCCTACAGCGGTGCCGACTGGGCCGCTTCGACACTGGACAAGGTCAGATGCGTGCACCCCCACCACCTGGGGAGCCGTCCGGCGTCGCCCGCGTTCCAGGTGTACCGGACCGCGAAGGACGGCTGGACGCTGAACGGGGTCGTCGACGCCGATGGCGCCACGGCCTTCGGCGCCATCCTGCGCACGCTGCTGCAGCAGACGGTTACGGTGCGTTTGCTCTGCCACGCCCTGGACTTCTTCGATGCCGCCGGGATGAGCGCCCTTTCTGATGCGGCCAGATGTCTCCCGGACCGTAAGGTGGTGCTGGAGGGGACGAATGAGACCGTACGTCTGGCCTGGGAGCTCTCCGGCTTCGCGGACCCTTCGATTCCGGTGGTGATGGCGCCGTGACCTCCTCTGATTCCCGTGTTCCGTCCACACCGTCGGGTAGCGGATACCGGCACGAGCTGTACCCCTACCGCGGAGCGCAGGAGTTCCTCGAGGGCACCGTGGGCTTCATCCGAGAAGCGCTCGACGGTGGCGAGGCTGTGGTCGTGGCCGTGCCGGAGGAGAAAGTGACGCTGTTGCGTGACGAGATCCCCGATGACTGCACGGTGCGTTATGTCGACACCACCAAGGTGGCGCACTATCCGGGCCGACTCATCGGGGCCTGGAAGGAATGGATCGAAGAGCACGCCGCGCAGGGGCGTCCCGTGCGCGGGATCGGCGAGTCGCCCTGGGAGCAGGCCCGCAGCCGGGCCGAACTGGAAGAGCTGCGCTATCACGAGTGGCTGCTCAACAAGGCGTTCGCAGACGGCCCGGCTTGGTGGCTGCTGTGTCCGTATGACACCGGTGGCCAGAGGGCGGCGCTCCAGCAGATGTCCCGCTGCCACCCGCACGTGCGCGCTGGGGGACGCAGCGAGCCGAGCCCCGACTATGACCCCCAGGCGCCGTTCGACTTCGCCCCGCTGAGCCACCCCTGTGACCCTTACGACGAGTTCGTCTACTCCAGTGGGGATCTGCCCGCGCTGAGGGAGAAGATCGCTACCTGCGCCGAACTGCTCGGACTGGAAAGCAGACGGCTGCGTGAGCTGCACATGGCCGCCACCGAAGTGGCCGCCAACAGCATCCGGCACGGCGGAGGCATCGGCGTGCTGCGCACCTGGAGTGAGGACCACCGTCTGGTGTGCGAGTTCCGCGATCTCGGCTACATCGCAGATCCCCTCGCGGGGCGTTTGCGGCCCACCCCCACCCAGATCGGCGGGCGTGGCCTGTGGCTTGCGCATCAGCTGTGCGACCTGGTCGAGATCCGCTCCACCCCGGATGAGGGAACCGTGATCCGCCTGCACATCGAGCTGCCCAGCTGACCGCAGCATCGGCAGAGGCCGCGTTCGACGGCGGGCCCTCGGCCGTCGCGCATCCGGGGCAGGTCATCACGGGTTGCTGGAAGCCGAAGCTGATCACCCAGCCGCTGCCTTCGGCAGCCTTGCACGCCGTCCGGGAGACCTCATCCGCGGAAAGGTCGTCACCTACGCTGGACTATTCCGCATGGCGCGCGGTGCGGGGGCGGCTGACGGGATGTCGGGATGGCGGACCGGCGATGGTTCATCAGCCATGCGGGGCGGACCGGGCGTGGGCGAAGGGGGTCGGCTGGCAGCTCTTGGACGCCGGGTATGAGATCGAGCTGGACTACTGGGACACCGGGGTGCGGGCGACAACTTCGTGCTGAAGATGAACGCCGCCCTGGAACGCGGCCAGTTGCTGGCGCTGTTCTCCCCGGCGTATTTCGAGCCGGAGCGGTTCACCACCCCGGAGTGGACCGCGATGATCGCTATGAAGGAGAAGATCACCCCGGTCCGGATCGCCCAGACCACCGTGCCGGCGATCCTGAGCGCCCTTCTGGCTCCGGACGTGTTCGGGCTGGACGACCACGCCGCGCGTGAGGCGTTGTTGCGGGCAGTGGAGGGTCCGTCCCGACCTACCCGGGCGCCGTCGCGGCCGCCGGGGATGCTGGCCTGGGCGAGCGGCAGCGTGCCGCGTCTGCCGGGGCGTGACCGCCCGGCGGCCGGCCTCCTTCTGGATCAACTCCAGCTGGTGAGCGGCGCCGTCGACCAGCACCACCCAGCATCGCTGGTGCTGCGGGTCACGGGCTTGTGCCTCGTCGACCGGGCGGACTGGCGATCCGACGGCTTGGGCAGCTTCGGCGGCCCTGGTCCGATGTCCTCAGCGCGGCATGAGCTTGGAAAACGTGGGTTTTCTCGGGCCGATTGCCGCCTTGGACTGCGGCGCTGTATGTCCTTGCCTTCATGGAACCGGGTGCCCGACCCGCAAACGGATGGCCAGGCACCGCCCGTCCCGTTGCGCGTGCGCGGTTCGTGTCGATGGCGGCGCGCCGGGTACTCGGGGCTCGCCGTCGACCAGGAAAGGGGGCAGCGATGGCGCGGCAGGCGGACGACGACGCTCTGGAACAGCGCGCAGGCATTGCCGGGCTGCGTCTTGCCACGGGCAGTCCCGAACTCATCCCGCAGAACGACGTGGCAGCCGACGATCTTCCCGTGGACCGCAGTCAGGCAATCCTGCAGGCAGCCAAGCAGGTCGGCTCGATCCTCAAGCGCAAGGGCCACGCGTTCGCCCTCGCCGGCAGCGTCGCCGCATACGCGCACGGAAGCACCCAGAACCTCCAGCACGACGTCGACTTCTGCTTCCGGCCCGAGGACGCGGACGCCGTCGCCGCAACCCTGCGCGAGGCCGGACTACCGGTCTACACGCCGCCCGAGGACTGGCTGCTGAAGTCCAGCTGCCTGGGACAGCAGGTCGACCTGATCTTCGAGCTGGCGCACCAGCCGGTCACCACCGACATACTGCAGCGGGCACGGGAGTTGTCGGTCGACTCGGTGTTCATGCCGGTGCTGTCACCGACCGACCTGGTGCACAGCCTGATGGCTGCCTTCTCCGAGCACCACTGCGATTTCGGGGCGGTCCTCCCGATCGCTCGTACGTTGCGGGAGAAGGTCGACTGGGATGCGGTACGCCGCTCCTGCGGCGACGACCCGATGCCCGACGCGTTCCTCTACTTCCTGGAGCGGCTGCAGGTCATCGAGCCGAGGCCGAAGGAGGAACGGCCATGAGTGAGCCCGGGACAGGGCGGCCCCACGGGGTGGGCCATGGCACTGCCACGGAGAACGTCGAGTACCGCATCGCCCACCTGCGCGACCGGCTTGCCGCGGGAGAACTCGGTGAACTGGGCGTACGGGCCGAGGTGCGGGCCGGAGCGGTCGTAGTGACGGGCACGGTGCCCTCGAGCGAGTGCCGCGAGACGCTGCTGCGGACCGTCCGCGAGGAGCTGACCGGAATATCCGTCCACATGGACGTCGTGGTGGCGGAGACCAGCTCCCCCGACCATGCGGAGGACCTGCCTTGACTTCCTCCCCCGCCTAAAGGCTGGGGATTCCAGCGGTCGCCCGCTGGGGTTCCTGCTTCACCGACGACCGCCCCGTCCGGGAGGACTCCCGTTGAGGTCTTACACCGTCTCCACAGGCAGACGCCGCCAGCCCGGCGGCCAGGATGTTGCGCGCCGCGTTCACGTCGCGGTCATGCACCGCACCACAGACACACGTCCATTCGCGGACGTTCAGCGGCATCTTCGCCGCGACCGTCCCGCAGGCCCCGCACAGCTTGCTGCTGGGAAAGAAGCGGTCGATCACGACCAGCTCGCGCCCGTACCAGGCGCACTTGTACTCCAGCATGGAACGCAGGTCCGTCCAGGCCGCATCACTGATGGCGCGTGCGAGCGTGCCGTTCTTCAGCAGGTTGCGCACACTCAGGTCCTCGATCACGACCGTTTGATTCTCGCGGACGAGTCGAGCCGACAGCTTGTGCAGGACGTCACGGCGCCGGTCGGCGATCCGCGCATGCACCCGGGCGACCTTACGGCGGGCCTTCTCCCGGTTCGCCGAGCCCTTCGCCTTGCGCGACAACTCCCGCTGCGCCTTCGCCAGGCGGGCACGATCCCGCTGCTCATGCCTCGGGTTGGCGACCTTTTCCCCGGTGGACAGGGTCACCAGGGAGGTGATCCCGGCGTCCAGGCCCACCGCATTCGTGGTGGCCGGGGCCGGGGCGATGCGGTCCTCGCACAGCAGGGACACGAACCAGCGGCCCGCCGCGTCACGGGACACCGTCACCGTGCTCGGCTCCGTCCCCTCGGGCAGCGGACGCGACCAACGGATGTCCAAAGGGCCGACCATCTTCGCCAAGGTCAGCTGTCCGTCGCGCCAGGTGAAGGCACTACGCGTGTACTCGGCCGACGCGCGGGACTTCTTACGGGACTTGTAGCGCGGGTACTTCGCACGCTTGGCGAAGAAATTCCCGAACGCCGTCTGCAAATGGCGCAGCGCCTGCTGCAACGGAACCGAGGACACCTCCGCCAGAAAAGCGAGTTCCTCGGTCTTCTTCCACTGCGTCAACGCGGCCGAGGACTGCACATAGGAGATGCGGCGCTGCTCGCCGTACCAGGCCCGCGTGCGCTCCTCCAGCGCCTTGTTATAGACGAGGCGGACACAACCGAACGTACGCGACAACTCAGCCGCCTGCACGCCGGTGGGGTAAAAGCGGTACTTGAACGCCCGCTTGACCTGCTCCGCCATACCTCACAGCGTATCAATTCCCGTGTGGGCAAAGGGAGTCGGCCGGCAGACGGCGCACGCCGGTCCACCTGGGCGGCGAACCGGCTTCCCCTGCCCTGCTCCGCAGGAGCTTCGATTCCTCCCCGGCCTGAAGGCCGGGGTATCCACGAAGGACAGACCCGATGATCCGTGTCGCCGCGGTGGGAGACATTCATATGGGGCCCGACAGCCAGGGTTTGTTGCGCCCCGCCTTCGACACCCTGCGCGACTGCGCCGACCTGCTGCTCCTGGCGGGCGATCTGACACGTCACGGCACGCCGGAGGAGGCCCGGGTGGTGGCGCAGGAAGTACGGGGGCTTGCGGTGCCGGTTGTGGCGGTGCTCGGCAACCACGATCATCACGACGAGCAGCCCGAGAGGGTCACCGCCATCCTCCAGGAGGCGGGCGTGACGGTGCTGGAGGGCGAGGGCGCGGTCGTCGAATGCGACGGCACGCGCGTCGGCATCGCCGGTACCAAGGGCTTCGGCGGCGGGTTCGTCGGACGCAGTGCTGGTGAGTTCGGCGAGCCGCTGATGAAGGAGTTCGTGCGCTACACCCGGCGCAGCGCGGACGCACTGCACACCGCACTGGAGGAACTGGCGGACAAGGGATGCGAGCTGCGGGTCGCCCTCACCCACTTCTCTCCTGTCGCCGACACCCTCGCCGGTGAGCCGCTGGAGATCTACCCGTTCCTGGGCAGCTATCTGTTGGCCGAGGCGATCGACACGGCTGGTGCCGACCTTGCGGTCCACGGCCATGCTCACGCCGGTACCGAGCACGGGGTGACGGCCGGTGGCGTACGCGTGCGCAATGTGGCCCAGCCGGTTATCCGGCGGGCCTTCAACGTGTATCAGCTGCACGCCGACTGAGCCGGCGTTGCCGTCTGGGGCCTCACCCCGACCTCACAGCGGGGCCGCCCGGAGGTCCTGCCACGCCTGTTCCCGCACCTCCGGACGCAGGAGTACGTCCACTGCCGTGCAGGCCAGCGCCTGCGCCGCTGCCAGCATCGCCTCCCGGCCGCGGTCGGACGCCGCCGCGGCTGCGAACTCGGGGGTGTGGTCGGAACCGTCCGGATCCATGATCGCCACGAAGGGGTGGATGGCGGGGACGCGTCCGCTGACGTTGCCGATGTCCGAGGAGCCCAGGTACACGCCCGGTTCGGGGGACGTGATGCTGTGGCCCGTACGGATGAGGTGACGGGCGAACCGTTCGGACAGCACCGTGCTGTCGCGGAAGTGCTCGTAGCGCGATGTGGCGCGTTCGACGGTGACCGTGGTGCCCGTCGCCCGGGCGACGCCCTGTGCGCAGGTGAGCAGCTCCATCGCCAGGCCGTCCAGGGCGGCGGTCGTCGCGGCGCGCAGCCCGAACAGGCCTTCTGCGTAGTCGGGGATGATGTTGGTCGCCCGGCCGCCGTGGGTGACGATGCCCTGCACGTGGGAGCCCGCGGGCAGCCGCCGCCCGACCACGGCGAGGGTGTTGAACAGCTGGATCAGGGCCGCCAGCGCGTCGATGCCCTCGGTGGGGTCGCCGGTGGGGTGCGCGGCGCGGCCGTGGAAGGCCACCCGGTACTGGGCCTGCGCGGTCAGCGGCGCCCAACGCCAGCTGTACACACCGGGATGAAACATCAGCGCGGCGTCGACGCCGTCGAACAGCCCGGCGTCGACCTCGGTGACCTTTCCGCCACCGCCCTCCTCGGCGGGCGTGCCCACGGCCCATATGCTTCCGGCGTCCGCGGGCAGGACGGCCCGAGCCGCCAGCGCGGCACCGAGACCGGCGGCAGCGATCAGGTTGTGGCCGCAGGCGTGCCCGAGGCCGGGCAGGGCGTCGTACTCCAGCAGGAGGGCCACGGTGGGCCTGGGCCGCGCGCCCCAGCGTGCGACGAATGCGGTGGGCAGCCCGGCGACGCCCCGTTCCACGGTGAACCCCTCCCAGGAGAGTTCGCCGCTCAGCAGAGCCGCCGCCCGGTGCTCCTCGAAGGCGTACTCGGGCTCGTCGTGCAGGGTCAGTGCGACGTCCCACAGCCGCTCCGCCCTGGCGGTCACTTCCCTGCGAACTCGGGCGAACACCTCGTCCAGAGCGTCGGTCACGTCGGCCTCCCAGGGGCGTCGTACGCCGGTGTCCCTGTGCGAGTTCCTTCGCGCCCCCGGCCCACACCCGGACCGGACGAAGCGCCTGCCCCACCGTCCGGACCGGGTGCCTGCCCACGTCCGTGCGTACGGGCTTCGGCCATGCCAAGGACGGGCTCCAGGGGACACTCGGGGGCCGTGGCGAGTCCGCCCCGCAGCCGCCGCTTCTCGCTGGAGGCGGAGAGCCTGGAACACTGAGGGCACGTCATCGACGAGCTGGGGACCGATCTACGAAACCCGAAACGTGCGGCGGCCGATAGTTTCGCACGCGTCCCCGTCGAGCCCCGCGCCTTGGCTACGGGCCGGATGTTTTCGCGTCGCATCCTGATCGATTCCCTTGTAGCCCAGTCGCAATCAGCTGGCCAGGTGCGTTGCTAAGACCCCGGCCCGTGAACACGGCCGGGGGTCTTCCGCTGTGCGGAGCCGCCGGCGGTGGTGGCGGTCGGCTCAGTCGGCGGCGAGCAAGTGGGCGGGGGCGATCCGGGACAGCCCCCGGATCGGCACGGTCAGAGCCGCCACCACCAGGGCGGTCGCCGCGAGCGTGGCCAGCAGCGCGGCGCCGGCGACTGTGAACAGGTGCCCGTGCAGCACGCCCCGGCCGATGGCAAGTACCCCGGCCAATCCGGCCACTGCACCGGACAGGCCGCCCAGCAGAGCCAGTCCGATTCCTTCGTAGAGGGTCAGCTTCGCCAGCTCGCGGTTGGTCCAGCCGGTCGCCCGCAGCACCGCGAGATCGGCGGCGCGTTCGCGCTGCGAGATGACCAGGACGTCGATGGCGCCGGCGGCGCCCAGCAGCAAGGACAGGGCGACGCTGAGGTAGTCGGCCTCGCGCGCCTGCGCCACCACGGCGCTGCCGAGCAGTGACCCGGCCACCTCGCCCCGGAAGGCCAGCGTCAGGGCGAGCAGCACCGTGAAGGCGGCCACTCCCAGCGCCAGTCCTGCCGCACCCAGCAGCGTGCGGCCCCGCACCCGCAGCAGGTTGAGCACGGCCAGTCCGGCCACCGAACGCACCGGGCGCGCGCGGCGGGCGGCCGTCACCGGGGGCCGGACGGCATCCATCGGTTCCAGCCGGGTGGCGAGCCAGGCGGGGATCAGTCCCGCCGTCGTGGCCAGGAGGAGCGCTACCGGGAGCACGAGGAGTGACTTGGCGCCGGCTTCGGGCTGGCCCAGCACCCGGCCCAGCACGTACGCGAGCACCGTGCCCGCGGCTCCGGCGGCGAGGCCGATCGCCGCCAGTTCGCCGAGGATCAGGCGGAGCACTTCGCCACGGCTCCAGCCGAGGCAGCGCAGCGTGCCGATCTCGGCGCGACGTGAGCGCACCGAGGCCAGCGCGGCCTGGCCGAGGAAGAGCGCGCACACGACGAGGACCAGTACGAAGAGCACCGCGCTCTTGGTGTCCACCGCCCTGAGAATGCGCAGTGCCACGCCCTTGGCGACCCAGCGCTCCGTCACCTGTGCCGAGGCACTCAGCGTCACCGTCTGCGGCGCGGGTGAGCTGCCGACGGTGACGTCGACCTGGAGCCGGGGGTAGGCGGCCCGGATCGCCCCGGCCACGGCGTTCACCCGCGCCCGGGAGGCGGTGTCGACGCCGGTCACTCCGGCCACCCGGATCCTGATCGCGCTGACCGGCGCCTTGTCCTGAAGGCTCGGGACCCGGCGGCTGTTGGTGAGCGCGGTGATGGACTGCATCGTGGTCAGCATGGTGGGCGGCGGGCTGAGGTAGCCGCCCAGGTTGCGGTCGGGCTGCAGTGGCTTGTCGTGGAGTTTCGCTCGGGTCGCACTGTCCGCGCCGGTGACCTGTGGCGTCTGGTAGGTCTCCAACGGGGCGTCGGACAGGGGTGAGAAGCCGGGCAGTTTGCCGGTGTCGTAGCGCCCGACCAGGTGGACGAAGGGATTGGGCAGGCGTCCGGAGTCCACGCCGTCGCAGGTGCCCAGTCCGATGCAGTTCGTGGCGGCGTGGCTGGTCACTTTCCGGTACTGGGTGCCCTGGTGGTTCTCCTCGGGGACGTTGGGGAACGGCTGCTGGTTCGAGTTGGTGACCCACAGGCTGCGCTTCTGCGGCGGCTGCGGCTGTGCGGCGAGGTCGCCGTCGGAGGTCCGGCGGTAGGTGACTGGGCCGACCGTCCAGTAGCTGCCGGTGTCGAACGAGTCCTCGGTCAGTGCCTTCCGGTAGCCCTTGTTCAGGTCGACTCGGGTCCTGCCCACTGTTGTGCCGTGCAGGCTTCGGACGAAGCTGTTGGCTGTCGGGTTGCCCAGTTTCGAGGGCAGCTCGGCCGGGTCGCCGACGTCGAGCCGCTCGACGGTGGCGTCGAGTGTGCCGGTGGTCAGCGGGTTGTCGCTGAGCAGCGCCGGGATGTAGGAGTCGCGCTGTCCGTGGACGCTCTTGGCGGACGACACCGTCCACGGCTTGTCCTGCTCGGTGAGCATCCGGCCCGAGGCGATGGTGTCGCCCAGGCCCACCAGCCGGTCCTCGGCCACCGGGTCGATGGCGGACAGCAGCACGGGGTAACTGACCGGAACGTCGATGGTGGCCTTGTCCTGGCCGGACTGGCAGTTCATCCGCGAACTCAGGTCCGGGTCGAACGGCGACCTGTCCCTGAGGTCCTCGGCGATGATGTTCGGCTTCAACGGCAGTTCCATGTTGAACTCGGTCTGCTCTGTCTTGTTCCAGTTGAAGTAGAAGCAGACGTCGTACTTCCCCTTGATCCGATACCGCTGGGTGCGCTTGTCGACCTCGCCCGTTTCCAGGGTGTCGGACTCGAAGAGGCCGTCCGACTCCGACGCCGACGTCAGGGGGGAGCGGGTGAGGTAGACGTACTCGTCGGAGGTGCGGTAAGTGCCCAGTCCGGAGGTGAGCGTCGGGCTGATGCGCAGGATCTGCCGGGACGCCTTGCCGTCCAGGAAGCGGGACACGTCCACGGTGACGGTGCTCGCCACCATGAGGTAGCCGATGTTGGCGACCGGCGCGGCCACGTCGACCCCGGCCATGCCGTCGATGCGCCGGTACTGGTCCATGGTGATGCCGCCGAACGTGCCGGACAGGAAGTTCGGCGTGACCAGACCGCTCTGCCGCTCCACGTCCGTCTGCGAGTCGGGCGGGCGTACCAGGACGTCGTACGCGGACCGTGCGTTCTTCCGTACCGTGCCCACGGTGGTCGCCTGGCTGGTGCTCACCGTCGCGGTCAGCAGGGTGAAACTGGTCGCCGCCACCAGGATTCCGGCGGCCAGGGCCAGCGCGCGCCCGCGCCGCCGCCGGAGCTGATCGAGGATCATCGCTATCACGGGCGCAGGCCCCCCAGCCGGTCCAGCACGTCGCCGGACGGTGTGACCCGCAGGTCCGAGGTGATCCTGCCGTCCTGCAGACGCACCACCCGGTCGCCGTTGGCGGCGACTTCCGCGTCGTGGGAAGCGATCAGCATCGTCATCCCGTAGCGCTCACGCAGTGACATCAGCAGGTCGATGATCTCCCGACCGATGACGCTGTCCAGGTTGCCCGTGGGCTCGTCGGCCAATAACAGTCCCGGACGGTTGATCAACGCGCGTGCGACGGCGACGCGTTGCTGCTGGCCGCCCGACAACTGCGAGGGCAGAGCGTCGGCCCGCTGGGCCAGGCCGACAGCTTCGAGCAGCTCCATGCCGCGCGCACGCCGGTCGAAGTCCACTCTGCGCGGCAGGACGGGAGCGAGCACGTTGTCCAGCACGGTCAGCGCGGGCAGCAGGTGGAAGCGCTGGAAGACGAAGCCGATGCGCCGCCGGTGACGGTCCAGGTCCCGGGGCACGAGCTGTGTGCCGTCGATCTCGACGTGCCCCTCGTCGGGCTGGTCCATGCCGCCCGTCACATGCAGGACGGTGGATTTGCCGGCGCCGGACGGCCCGGTCAGCATCACCACCTCGCCGGCCGCGACCTCCAGGTCGACCTCGTCCAGAGCGGTCAGCCCGGGATACCGGCGGCTCACCCCGCGCAACGCCACGCTCACAGCCATTGATGCAGCCTCGCCCTCGTACATCGCGCCACATACATTGCGGCAATTCAGCGGTATGTTGTCACAATGTAGAAGGGACGTATATGCCGCTCCACCACGCCGTGCTCGCGCTGCTGACCCGGCGACCGAATCACGGATACGAACTCAAAGCCCGGTTCGAGGAGGCCGTCGGCCCGCAATGGGGCGGCCTGAACATCGGTCACCTCTACCAGATCCTCGAACGGCTGGTCCGTGACGGCTATGTCTCGCGCTCGCAGGTCACGCAGACCGACCGGCCCGACAAGAACCTCTACACGCTCACCGAGGCAGGCGAGGCCGAGCTGCGCTCATGGGCGACCACCGCCTGGGTGCGCGTCGGCGGCTTCCGCGACGAGCTGTTCCTGAAGCTCCTCGGCGCCGTCGCGCTGGGCCCGCAGGCCCTGACCACGCTGATCGATGCACAGCGGCAGACATACCTGTCGGAGCTCGCGGGCTTGGCACAGCAGCGCCGCGCCCACGCCGACGAGCCGCTGGTCGCCGTCCTGATCGATGCCGCCATTGCGCACACCAAGGCCGACCTCGGACTGCTGGACAGCGCCGCACAGCATCTGGGCCCGCTCGCCACGGCGCAGAGCGCGCAGGCGCCGGAGCGCTCACACGCACAGGCGCAGGGCGACACCGAGGAGGCCGACGGTCGCGGGAGGATAAGAGGAGACCGTACAGAGTCCGCTTAGGGGCAACGCTGTGACTCTGTTGGTTAGCGCCAGGCCGTCGCCTTCGACACTCTGACCCCGGCGCCGACGTGTGCGAACGTCTCGTTCTTTCACGGGTGGGCCCGTGAGCTCTTTCCAACCTGCCTTTGAGGTAGGGCGGTTGAGCTGGCAATGGCGTGAAGCCCCTGCTGGATGGGTTTTCGGCCAAGTGAGCCGTCTCCACCAGAGGCGTCGTCATGTGCTTGTTTACCCGTCGGGGGGGCACAAGGCTCGGTGAGCCGGCCTGCGAAGTGAGTGTCACGCAGGCCGGCTCGGGTTGGCTCGGCGGGTCTCAGATTCCGGGAGGGGTGATCACTGGCATTTGCGGCCGGTGTTGATGCACTGGACCATCTGGTTCATCAGGTTCTCGTCGAAGACGTTGATGAAGTCGCCGTGGTCGGTGATCGGCTTGTGCATCTGCTCCGGGAAGCCGTCCACTGCGTAGAAGGGGCTGGACTTTCCGTTGTCGTTGAGGCTCGGTGCCCTTACGGCGTAGACCAGGCGCTGGACCAGCTGCGGGATGGCCTTGAAGCCGTTCGGGCAGGCACCGGTCTTCGGGTCGGCGAAGGCGACGTGCGAGCGGTGGTTGGCACTGTCGATACTTCGGCCGTCCCAGCAGCTCTGGAACTTCGACGTGCGGACCAGTTTGCTGCCCTGGGGACAGATCGGGTACTTGTCCGTCAGCTGTCGGTTCTCGAAGCCGGTGCAGCTCCATGCCGCGTTGGCGTTGGCGGTGCCGTTGGTGAATGCCTTGGCGTCACCGGTGATGATCCGCAGGAACTTGGGCATCGCCACGACCTTGCCGCGCGGGTTGCCGACGAAGTTCAAGGTGACTTTGGACGCGGTCAAGATCCGGCCGCTGTTGCCCTCGGCGCCGCCGCCGAGCTGCTTGGCGTCGAATTCCTGGGTGCCGTCCTGCAGCCGGAGCACGGGCCAGTAGTACGTGGATTTGTCGCGCTGATTGCGGCAGCTGGTCGCGGCGGCGGCGAACTCCTCGTTGGAGGTGAACGCGTCGTTGTCCTGGTTGCCGACGTAGTCGTGCGTGTGGTGGGCACCGTTGCCGACACCGGGCGCGACGATGATGTTGTCGGAGTTGTACACCTTGTTCGCGTTGACGCCGCACCGGGTCGTGAACACACCCTGCGAAGCACCGCGCCGCCCAGGGGGGTTCTGCACATTGGGCCGGACCTTGGTGATGTCCACGAAGTCCGCCGCCACCGGGCCGTTTGCGCCCTGGCCGCCGTTGCCGTTCTGGCCGGCGCCGTTGCCTTGTTCCTGGCCTTGGCCCTGTTCCTGGCCGCCGGCCGAGCGCAGCGAGCAGGGAGCCAGGGATTCAAGACCCTGGGGCCTGGGAGCGGACCTGCCAATGGCGATCTGGATCCGGTCGATGGTCGCGACCCGCTTGTCCTTCAGCGGCCCCATGATCGCGTTGCCGGCGAAGTTGCTGTCCTGCCGGATGGCTCTGGCCGAAGTCTGCAGTCGCTGGTAGGCCTCGGCCACCTGTTTGTCCAGGAGCGCGAGTTCCCTGTCGACCTGTGCTCTGGCCTGGTCGGGGACCGAGGTCAGCTTCGCCCCGACATCCGGGCAGCTGATCGTGACGGTACCGGCCGCGAGGACCTGGTTCGCCCGGTCCTGGGAAGCGCGCTTCGTGGTGCTGCTGTTTGCGCTCTCGTGGGCGGAGGCGTACACATTCACCGCTATCAGCCCTCCCGCTCCCAGAGCGAGACCTGCCGCGGCGGCGATGGCCCGATGTGTTGTCTTGGACCGCTTGCGGGTGTTGCGTCGCATGGGACTCCTCTGGCGTTCTCGAGTCAGGTAGTGCTTGGTGATCTCTCGGTCGATCGCGACTCGGTGACCAGAGTTACGGATGTGATCGGCGGGAAAGCGGGTCTCTGACCTCATGTCATGCCTCCGTAAGAACTCGGTGGACTGATCGAACGGGGAGACATACGAGAGAATTGCGCGGCACCGGAATCACTGATTCCTCATGCAGTCGTGAGGGGTGGGCGGTGCCAGTTCGTACCATCGGCCGTCGCGTTGGAGGACACAGAGGACGTTGACGCGGCGGCGGGCAAGGGCGAGGACGGCCTGGGTGTGGCGCCTGCCCTCGGCGCGTTTGCGGTCGTAGAACCGGCGCGATTCGTCGCAGCGCCGGATGTTGAACGCCGAGGTGTGTAGGACGCGTTGCAGGCGGCGTTTGTATAGCTGCGGGCGCCGCAGGTTGCCTGATCTTCCCTGAGCCCCGGGGCGCCAGGGCGCCGGGGCGACACCGCCGAAGCCGGCAAGATGGTCGGCAGTGCCGCAAACCTTGTCGCCGCCCGTGGCGGCGAGGAACTCGGCGCCGGGAATGATGCCAAGACCGGGCATGCTGGTGATCACGTCGAAGGTGTGGCGGTCGCGAAACGGGGCCTCGATGGCCTTGTCGAGCTCGGCGACGTGCTCGTTGAGCGCCGGCACCTCCTTCGCCAGCGTGCGCACCAGCACAGCGGCCAGCTTCTCGCCGGGGGCCTGTCCGTGAACAACTGTCAGAGTTGATCAGACGAACTGCTGGATGCCGCTGCGGATGTGCTGCCGGGGTTCAGCTGACCGGCAGGGCTCGTGCACCGGGTGGTCTGCTCCGCATCCGAGTCTGCTGGACTACCGGCCGCGTTCTGCGGGGCATCGACGGCCGGCCGGTCTGCATCCGCGTGCGCGAGTGCAGCGGTCAGGCGCTGAGGGCCTCTTCGACGGTCGGATGGCAAGGGATCAAGGTCTCGACGCCGACCAGCGCCAGAACACGCAGGACGGACTCCTGGGCGCCGGCGATGCGCAGCCATCCGTGCGGTCCGTCCACCTGCTGGTAGACGGCGACGAAGACGTTGATGCCGCTGGAGTCCATGAAGGTCACACCGCTGAGATCCGCCACGATCCGCAGCGGCGCAACCGTGCCGTCCTCGTTCAACAGGGCTCTGGTGAGGGTGTCTTTGACGGTGTGGTCGATCTCGCCCTGCACGGTGACGACACGGACGCCGTCGACCGCTTTGCGCTCGACGGAGAGCCGGTCTGGCCGGTCTGTCTTCTGGTTGCCGGTCACCGTCTCCTCGACTGCGCTCAGGCCTGCCCGGGAAAGGGCGTGCACGGACGATCCTGCCCCACTGCCTGGATCCCACGCACGCAGGTGACCATGACGAACCGAACCGAACGCATGCCTCTGCCATGGATGACGGGATAGGGGGTAGGAGCACGCTCGTGAACAGGGAATGAGGGCGACGCCAGTGGCATCCCATGACGACGGTGACGGCTGTCCGGTGCTGGATGAGTACCTGATCCGCGCCGGCTGCGCCTTTGGTGGGGAGGACGGCTGCATCGCCGAGGCCCGCCAGCATGCCCTCGCCTTCCTTGACCAGGCCGAAGCCGATTATCCCCTGTCGGTACCCGCCCGCACGAGAGATGCGACCCAGCTCGTGGTCAGTGAGCTGGTCACCAACGCCTGCAAGTACGTCCCCGGCCCGGTCCTGATGGAACTGCGCATCAGCACCCATGTTGTGGACGTCGTCGTGTGGGACAGCGACCCCACCATGCCCGCGCCCAGGGCCGCTGATCCCGACAGGATCGGCCAGCACGGCCTGGAAATCGTCAAGGCTGTCACCGAGGACCTGTTCATCGAGCAGGAGCCGGTCGGCAAGCGCATCACGGCCCGCCTCGCCCTGCCAGGCACCCCCAGCAGGGCCACCGCCGCCCGCAGCCCGAGGTAACGGCTGGCTGGGAAGCCGCCCATAGCGCAGGCGGGCGCGCACCGCCCGTGACGGCAGGCGGGCGAACCGGAACAACGCACCAAGGAGACGAACGCGTTGACTTCCTCCCCCGCCTAAAGGCGGGGGATTCCAGCGGTCGCCCGCTGGGGTTCCTGCTTCACCGACGACCGCCCCGTCCGGGAGGACTCCCGTTGAGGTCTTACACCATCTCCACAGGCAGACGCCGCCAGCCCGGCGGCCAAAATGTTGCGTGCCGCATTCACGTCGCGGTCATGCACCGCACCGCAGACGCACGTCCACACGCGGACGTTCAGCGGCAGTTTCCCGCGGACTGTCCCGCAGTTCCCGCACAGCTTGCTGCTGGGAAAGAAGCGGTCGATCACGACCAGCTCGCGCCCGTACCAGGCGCACTTGTACTCCAGCATGGAGCGCAGGTCTGTCCACGCCGCATCGCTGATGGCGCGTGCGAGCGTGCCGTTCTTCAGCAGGTTGCGGACGCTCAGGTCTTCGATCACGACCGTTTGGTTCTCGCGGACGAGTCGAGCCGACAGCTTATGCAGAACGTCACGGCGCCGGTCGGCAATCCGCGCATGCACACGGGCCACCTTACGGCGGGCCTTCTCCCGGTTCGCCGAACCCTTCGCCTTGCGCGACAACTCCCGCTGCGCCTTCGCCAGGCGGGCCCGGTCACGCCGTTCGTGCCGGGGGTTGGCGACCTTCTCGCCGGTGGAGAGTGTCACCAGGGAGGTGATCCCGGCGTCCAGGCCCACCGCGTTCGTGGTGGCCGGGGCCGGGGCGATGGTGTCCTGGCACAGCAGGGACACGAACCAGCGACCAGCCGCGTCTCGGGACACCGTCACCGTGCTCGGCTGCGCACCCTCGGGCAGCGGACGCGACCAACGGATGTCCAGAGGGCCGGCCATCTTGGCCAACGTCAGCTGTCCGTCGCGCCAGGTGAAGGCACTGCGGGTGTACTCGGCCGACGCGCGGGACTTCTTGCGGGACTTGTAGCGCGGGTACTTCGCACGCTGGGCGAAGAAGTTCCCGAACGCCGTCTGCAGATGGCGCAGCGCCTGCTGCAGCGGGACCGAGGACACCTCCGCCAGAAAAGCGAGTTCCTCGGTCTTCTTCCACTGCGTCAGCGCGGCGGAGGACTGCACGTAGGAGATGCGGCGCTGCTCGCCGTGCCAGGCCCGGGTGCGTTCCTCCAAGGCCTTGTTGTAGACGAGGCGGACACAGCCGAACGTGCGCGACAACTCAGCCGCTTGGACGCCGGTGGGGTAAAAGCGGTACTTGAACGCCCGCTTGACCTGCTCCGCCATACCTTACAGCGTATCAATTTCCGTGTGGGCAAAGGGAGTCGGCCGGTGGACGGCGCACGCCGGTCCGCCTGGGCGGCGAACCGGCTTCCCCTGCCCTGCTCCGCAGGAGCTTCGTTTCCTCCCCGGCCTGAAGGCCGGGGTATCCACGAAGGACAGATGAGTGCTCCCTCTGGCGGTGGCCCGCTGGCCTGGTGGCGGATTCGAGCTCGGACATTACCGAGCGCTCGGGTCGCGGCCTTCTGGTGGGTGCCCGATGACAAGCGTTGAGCAAGTCGCCACGGTGGCGACGTTCGGTTCGGTTTGGGTGGTGCTCGCGGTTGGTCACAACCTCGCGGACCACGTGATCGGGCAGACCGACCACCAGGCCGAGGGCAAGGCGGCGCCGTCGGCCGTGCACACCAGGATCCCGTCCGGTCGGACGCCGGCCTCGCTGGCCGACGCGGTTTTTGGCCCCTTTCCGGCCTAGGGATTCGAGGGCAGCCAAGCAGGGGGAGGGCGACCCTCACAGCGTAGGAGCCGACCACGAACTGGCCCGGCTTGGCATTGGCGCCGCAGGGGCTTCCGGTCAGGGGCTCAGCCGACGGCGGGCATATGGGGCCGGGCGGTGGTGTCCTGGACGAGGACTAGGGCGGTCACGAGCGCGGCCAGGAGGGCCAGGGCGACGAGAGAGGGGACGAAGGTGACGGCGGGTCCTGCGATGAGGCAGACGGCTCCGCCGGTGAGGAGGAGTGGGGAGCGGTGGTTCGTGGTGCGGAAGAGCAGGGCTGCCGAGGCGAGGAGGAACACACCGGCGCCGCCGGGCAGGGCCCAGGCAACGACACCGTGGAGGGGTTCGGTTAGGTCGTAGTGGCCGGTGTCGGCGATCTGCGTGAGGGCCTTCTTCATGCCGAGGGCGGTGATGACGATTCCGGCAACGAGTGGAAGGTGGAGGAAGGTGTACGCGTCACGGGCCAGCCGGGTGCGGTCGTCGCCGGTCAGGGTGGTCAGCCGATGCTCGACCGTCTCGGCGAGTTGACGGAAGTACAGGCGCCACAGTCCTGCGGAAACGAGCAGCCCCAGGGCGGCACCGGCCACGACGGGGGTGCTCAGCGCGAAGCCGGAGACGCCGACGCCGATGGCGACGATCGACTCGCCGAGGGCGATGATGACGATCAGGCCGTGGCGTTCGGCGAAATGGCCGGGGGAGGCGACCCGCCAGCCCGATTTTCCGGTGAGGAAGATGCCCAGGTAGTCGATGACCACGGCGGCGAGCCAGATCAGGATCTGGGTGGTGCCGGTGAATGCCGCACCGATGAGGAGCAGGACGAATGGCGGGGCCACTGAGAGCAGGGCGGTGCGGCGCAGGACGCGGTGCAGTGCCTGATCGATGGGGTCGGACAGCCAGTACGTGACCAGGTGAAGGACGCGGACGGCGCCGTAGCACAGGACGAAGACCAGGGGGGCGGGCAGTCCGCCGGGCGCATCGTCGTAGATCTCTGGCACGGTCAGCGACACGATCAGGACGACGGCCATGACGGACACCAGCACGGTGAACATCGCGCCGGAGTCGGCCCGTACGACGTTCCCCAGCCAGGCGAAACAGCACCAGCACCACCACAGCAGCGCCAGCGCGACCATCCCGCCGAGCAGCCGCAACCACCTCGGGTCGGCGGCCATCAGTGCTGTGACCTGAGTGATCGCATACACGAACACCAAGTCGAAGAAGAGCTCGGCCGGTGTCACTCGGTGGCCGCCCTCGGTCGCGACCAGCCGCGACCTCTCGCCATTTGCTACCACAACTTCCCCCTCCGGGGCGCCCCACCGCCCATCGGCGGAACGATAACCCACTGGCTGTGGCCAAAGATTGATGTTGCTGGGTATGGGAGTTCGCTTCCCGCGGACACAACGGAAGAGGGAAGTGATCCTCCGTTTTCGGGCGGCCGAGCCCGCCCGAGAAGACCTTGGAGACACGTGGGTGCGGAGCAACCTGCTCATCCGGCTGGCGGCTGTGGGTCGGGTGGGGGAGGCGCGTGTGCTGGGGGAGGAGACGTTGGAGCGTCGGCTGGGGGTCTCAGGGTGATCCTCACCCTGAGACCCCCAGCCGCTTTCCGAACGTGATCGTTTAGTTCGGGTGGGTGGGCATGAACTCTCCTTGGTGGCGGGAGAGATGGGCGTGGTTCGTCCGCTCGTCTGGCTCGTGGAGGTTGCTGGTGGCGTCGGTGCTCGGTCTGCTGGAGGCCAGGGAGAAGCGGGTCCGGGAAGAGATTGCGGGGCTACCCGTGAACCCCATCGCGCTGTTCTAGTACTCCAGTGCGGCTTGGTGATCGGGTGTTTGGATGCCTCGGCGGGTCGATGTTGTTGCCCGAGGGTTGAGGTCGATCTGACGGCTGACCATCTGCTGTCAGCGAATCCGCCTGGCTAGGCGGTGATCCCGGTGCTTGTGTGTCGGTATGGAGATCTTGGTTCTGGGCGGAACGGCATGGGTGGCTCGGGAGTTGTCGCGGCAGGCGATCGAACGCGGCCATCGGGTGACCTGCCTCGCGCGTGGCGAGAGCGGAGAAGTCGCGGACGGAGCGACACTGGTCGCCGCCGACCGGCGCGACCCGTCGGCGTATGAGCTCTTGCTTGACCGCGTATGGGACGCGGTCGTCGAGGTGTCATGGCAGCCGGGTTTCGTTCGTGGAGCGCTCGACGTGCTGGGCGGCAAGGCCGGGCACTGGGTGTATGTCTCGTCCGGCAATGCCTACGCCTCCCACGCCACGCTGGGGGTGGACGAGTCCGCGGCCCTGCTCGCCCCGACCGACCGGAGCGAGGTCGACCGCGAGTTGTACGGCGAGGCGAAGGTTGCCTGCGAGCAGGCGTCGACAGCAGCTGTGGGCGACCGCCTCCTCATCGCACGGGCCGGGCTCATCGGCGGGCCGGGCGATCACAGCGGGCGCTCCGGCTACTGGGTCGCCCGCGCCGCACGCGATCCGCGAGGGCCGATGCTGGTCCCCGACACACCAGCCATGCCCACCCAGGTGGTCGACGTGCGGGACCTCACCTCCTGGCTGCTCGACTCCGCGGAGACGGGAACTACCGGCACGTACAACGCTGTCGGCCCGGTCGTTCCGTTCGAAGAGTGGATCGAGTTGTCCCGCGCCGTCGGCGGGCACACAGGTCCGGTGGTCACCGCCGAATCGGCGTGGCTGCTCGACAACGGCGTGGCCCAGTACATGGGGTCCGAATCATTGGCGATGTGGCTGGTTGAGCCGGGCTGGGAAGGGTGGTCGGCCCGGGACGGGTCCTCGGCGCGCGCCGCAGGGCTGCGTCACCGGCCTCTGGCGGAGATGCTGGCCGACACGCTGCGCTGGGAACGCGAGCAGGGGCTGGACCGGGAAAGGCGCGCAGGCCTCAGCGCGCAGCGCGAGCGCGAGTTGCTTGACGTCCTCGGCTGACTGCGCTGGTCCGGTCGCGCACACCCGAGCGCCTGTACAGGCGCCTTCCGTTGTGACTTCCGGATCTGGTGGTGGGCCCGGCCGGGAACCGGTACCGCCACCGCGTGATCATCGGGGGGTGTGTGGACTTCTGAAGATCGTGCGGTGGCCACAGGCCATAGCGTGGGCCCTGCCCGCTGGCGGCAGATGTTCGACCAGGTTATGGCCCGAATCGCGGGCCGGTTCGGGCGAGTTGAGCCCCGGGCCGCGGCCCGCTCCTACCTGCTCGGGCTGCTGTCGAACGTCGAACGGAAGAACTGCTGGCAGCTGGCCGACCAGGCGGGTCACACCCGGCCCGGGCCGATGCAGCGTTTGCTGCGCCACGCCCGCTGGGACGCACGCGCCTACGTCGCCGACCACCTCGGCGGCGAGGACGGTGTCTTGATCGTGGACGAGACTGGCTTCCTCAAGAAGGGCCAGTCCTCGGCAGGGGTGCAGAGGCAGTACACCGGCACCGCGGGACGCATCGAGAACGCCCAGGTGGGCGTTGACTCGATATAGCAGCGGTCTCGGGCAGAGCCGACTGGAATGTCCGCGTTACGCGCCAGCTCGAAGGTGCCAAGAGCTGATCCAGCTGCGGCTTGTCAGGCAGTTGAGGGTGTGGGGCGGAAGGTGCGGCGGTATGCCTGGGGTGTGACCCCGATGGCGGCATGAAGATGCTGGCGCAGGGATACACCGGTGCCGAATCCAGCGCGGGCGGCGACCAGGTCGACGGGCCAGTCAGTGGTCTCCAGCAAGTGCCGGGCCAGGTCGACGCGCTGGCGGATGAGCCACTGGCCGGGGCTGCTGCCGACCTCGTCGCGGAAGCGGCGGGTGAAAGTACGCACGCTGATGTTGGCGTGGGCGGCCATGTCAGCCAAGGTGACGGGTTCAGAGAGGCGTTCCATGACCCACGCCTGTGTGGGGGCGGTGCCGGGGGCAGTGGGGTCGGGGACGGGCCGCCGGATGTACTGGGCCTGGCCGCCGTCGCGCCAGGGCGGTACGACGCAGGAGCGGGCGACCTCGTTGGCGATGTCGCTGCCGTGGTCGCGGCGGACGATGTGCAGGCACAGGTCGATGCCGGCGGCTACCCCGGCCGAGGTGAGGATTTCGCCGTCGTCGATGAAGAGGACGTCGGGGTCGATGCGCACGGTGGTGAACATACGTTGCAGGCGGTCGGCTTCGCGCCAGTGTGTGGTGGCGGGGCGGCCGTCGAGCAGTCCCGCGGCGGCCAGCACATAGGTGCCGGTGCAGATCGCCACGATCCGGGTTCCTGGGCGGATGGCAGCCAGAGCCTCGCGCAGGGCGTCGGGCAGGCGGCCCTCCTCGCGAATGGGGCCCAGCGCGTGGGAGGGCGAAATGACGACGGTGTCGACGGTGGCCAGCAGGGAGGCGTCGTGAGAGACGGTGAGCTGGTAGTCCGCCTCGGCGCGGACGGGCCGGCCGTCCATGCTGCACGTGCTCACGGAATAGAGCCGGTTGCCCATGCCGTCGCGGGCGGCGCCGAAGATCCGCGCGGGGATACCGAGCTCGAAGGGGACCACGCCATCCAGGGCCAGAACGCCAACGCGGTGCATGACCCGATCCTTTCATTCCTTGACCATCGGGCCACTACTGGGGGGCTGTCCGCCCAGACAGTCTTGGGAGGTGCCCAAGAGAAACGGCACAAAATACAAGAAATCTCCTGCTGAAAAGAGCACGCATCATGGACCAGGCCACGACCCCCGCGACCATGCGCGCGATCTCCCAGGACGCCGCCGGAGCTCCGGACGTCCTCAAGGTCGTCCAGACGCAGCGTCCGGTCCCGGGCCGGGGCGAGATCCTGGTCCGGGTGCACGCGGCGGGCGTGAACCCAGCCGACTGGAAGACCCGCGAGCGGGGCGTGTTCGCCAATGGTGCCAGGCCGCCGTTCACGCTCGGCTTCGACGTCGCCGGTGGGGTCGAGGCGGTCGGTGACGGGGTGACTCTCTTCCAGGCGGGCGACGAGGTGTTCGGGATGCCGCGCTTCCCGCACCCGGCGGGTGCCTATGCCGAGTATGTCGCCGCCCCGGCCCGGCACTTCGCCCCGCGCCCCAAGGGCCTGGACCACATCCAGGCCGGTGCCCTGCCGCTGGCCTCGCTGACCGCCTGGCAGGCCCTGGTGGACACCGCGAACGTTCAGCCCGGCCAGCGCGTCCTGATCCACGCGGCCGCCGGAGGCGTCGGCCACCTGGCCGTGCAGATTGCCAAGGCCCGCGGCGCGTACGTCATCGGCACGGCCAGCGCCGCCAAGCACGAGCTTCTGCGCTCGCTGGGCGCCGACGAGCTGATCGACTACCGTACCCAGGACTTCAGCGGGACCCTCCGTGACGTGGATGTCGTCCTGGACGCCCTCGGCGGCCTCAACTGGGCCCGGTCTCTGCAAACGCTGCGGCCGGGCGGCACGCTGATCTCGATTCTGCCGCTGGACGATACCTTCCCCGCCAAGGATGCCGAAGCGGCCGGAGTGCGGGCGGTGTTCATGCTCGTCGAGCCCGACCATGCGGGATTGCGCGAGATCACTTCCCTGGTCGAGGACGGCCGCCTGCGCGTGATCGCCGACGAGGTCTTCCCCCTCGAAGAAGCCGCCCGGGCCCATGCGCTGGGTGAGACCGGCCGCACCACCGGCAAGATCGTCCTCTCCATCACCCCCTGATCCACCCCGCTGCTTCTGCCCTGCGCCAGCCATGCCGCAGGCTCCCCGGCCTCTGTCAGGCAGGACCCATCCGCACAACGCACCACGCACCACACAGAACGGAACCATCATGAGCACCATCACCACCCCGGCCAGCACCCGTTCCGTTGTCGACGCGTTCTTCGCCCGCTTCGGCGAAGCCGACATGCCCGCCCTGCTGGACCTGTTCGCCGACGGCGTCGCCTTCCACGTCGGCGGCACCCCCAACGTCTCCTGGGCCGGCAACCGCACGAGCAAGGACGACATCGCCGCGTTTCGGTCAGCGGGCGGTATCGTAGCGGCGGGTCGGCGCCATGGCGGAACTCCGAGAAGGAGAGAGGGGGGTGGTGGTGTTCTCCGCCGTTGTTGACGTCGACGAGCAGGCGACCGGGCCTTTCGTCCTGATCGCCGATGTGGCCGTGCGGGACACCGGCGCCGGGGCCCCACCGGGCGCGGCATCTCAGCGGCTCCATGAACACCACCCGAGCCCCGGCTCCCCCTCGCCTCTACTGTGTGGGCGGACTTGGCCCGTACTCCGCTCGGGACTGACGCTGGCATGATCGGAACGGTCTTCCGGAGCAGCGACGTGCCCAAGGAGCACCGGTTCGAGTACTGGGGCGAGTTGATGCACCGGGCCATCGCGCCCAGCCATATGAGCAGCTCGTTCGCCGATGACTTCTGGGCGCAACAGCGGCTGCTGGAGCTGGGGCCGGTGCTGGTGTGGCCGACGGCGTACCTGCCGACGGGGTTTCGGCGTACCGAGAAGCTGGTGCGGCAGTCGGATCCGGAGATGTACCACCTGTCGCTGGTGCTCGGCGGCGGGCTGGGGTTCGAGCATGTGGGGCGGGCCGAGGCGTACGGGCCGAGGGATTTGTGGGTGAGCGACACGTCGCGGCCCTACGAAGTGCACGTGCCGGCCGGCCTGGGCCGTCAGGTGCTCACCGGGGTGGGCGTGGACTTCCCCAAGGCGCTGTTGCCGCTGGTGCCCTCCCGTGTCCAACAGCTGCTGGGGCGGCGGCTGTCGGGGCGGGAGGGAGTGGGCGCCCTGCTGACGGGATTCCTGACCGGCCTGGAGCAGCAGGCCGACGTCCTTACGCCGTCCGACGCGCCCCGCCTCGGCACTGCCCTGGTCGACCTGTTGTCCGCCTGGTTCGCGCAGATGCTGGAGGCGGAGGACGCGCTGCCGCCGGAGACCCGCCAGCGGGCGCTGACGACACGCATCCGGGCCTTCATCCGCCAGAACCTGCACGCCCCCGAGCTGACACCGGCCGTGATAGCGGACGCGCACCACATCTCACTGAGCTACCTGCACCGGATCTTCAAAGAGGACACCCCCGGTGAGACGGTCGCGGCCTGGATCCGCGACCAGCGCCTCGAAGGCGCCCGCCGCGACCTTACCGACCCCAACCTCGACTCCACGCCCGTCCACACCATCGCCACCCGCTGGGGCCTGGTCCGCGCCCCCGACTTCACGCGAGCGTTCCGCAGCACATACGGGCTGTCGCCCACGGAGTACCGCGCCCGGGAACTGGCAAGGGCCGCGCAGGGTCCGCAGTAGACGCAGCGGCAACTCACCTGTGCACGCAGGGACAACGACAGCCCAAGAACCCGCCACTCATACTGGCTGCGCCATCTCACTTAATGCAAGGCAAGAGGAATTGAGAATGAGAAAGCGCTCCACACTGACCTTTGCCGGCTGTCTGGCGATGGGTATCCTGGCGGCCACCGGAACAGCGCACGCGAACGGCGTTGCGCAATGCTTCACTACAGGTGCCGCCGGCAGCATGGGCTACGACTACCAAGGCGGTGTTACCGCCCCCATCGATGTGGAGCTTGGTGTCTCCGACACGAGCGCGGACAGTCATCATGTGGCCGTCCGGCTCATAACCAGAGACACTAACGGGGACCGCCACAACTGGTCCTGGCATCACTGGTACTCCGGAAAAGACACCGGTAACACCTGGAATACAACGGCGCAAGACACCGATAAGGGCATACGAGACCTGGGAGTTCAGGCCGCCGTTTTCGAAGGAGACCACCTCCTGAATTCGTGCACTGAGTGGGACTGATGTCGGCGTAGCATAGGGGAGTCACGATCTGGTGCCCCTCCGCGGGGCGCGGCGTTCGCAGTGCGGGCTGACCGAGTCGGCGACGGTGGCGATGCCGCACCGGCATCTGATCAGGACCCTTGCTGCGACAAGTCCCCGGCCGCACGTCTCGCGTGCAGGGACGATCGTTCGGCTGAAGCCTGGCATTGCCTTTCGCCGCGTAGGCGACCGCCCTTCACTCCCACACAGCGCAGACGTGGCCCCGAAGTGACCCCTTCGGGGCCGCGGTGCGTGCCACCGTACTGAGCTACACGATGCACGTCCCACACGCATGGTCGCCTTGCCCGGCCTCACCTGAGATGTAGTGCCTGGAACCGTCCCCGGGAAGACCGGGTCAGTGCGGCAGACCGGGCCCTACGCTGGACTATTCAGCACGGCTCGGGGCGCGGGGGCGTAATGGGTGCGGGTACGGGGGCGTCTGACGGAATGTCGGATCGGCGATGGTTCATCAGTCACGCCGGTGCGGGCCGGGCGTGGGCGGAGTGGGTGGGCTGGCAGCTCCTGGACGCCGGGCATGAGATCGAGCTGGATTACTGGGACTGGGGTGCGGGCGACAATTTCGTGCTGAAGATGAATGCGGCCCTGGAGCGGTGCCGGTTGTTGGCGTTGTTCTCCCCGGCGTATTTCGAGCCGGAGCGGTTCACCACCCCGGAGTGGCCGCCATGATCGCTCGGCGGGAGAAGATCACGCCGGTCCGTATCGTGCGGACCACCGTGCCAGCCATCCTGAGCTTCCTCCTGGCTCCGGAGGTGTTCGGGCTGGATGACCACGCCGCTCGTGGGGCGTTGTTGCGGGCGGTCGAGGGTCCGTCCCGGCCCGTGACGGCGCCGTCGCGGCCGCCGGGGATGCTGGCGCGGGTGGGTGGCGGTAGTGGTCCGCGGCTGCCGGGGAGTGGAATGTGCCGGACCGCAACGCGGCCTTCACCGGCCGCGACGGCCTGCTGGTGAAGATCCGCGAAGCGCTCGCGTCCGGTCAGCGGGTGGCGGTCCAGGCCCTCGACGGCCGGGGCGGGGTCGGCAAGACCCGGCTGGCGATCGAGTACACACACCGGTTCGCGGGCGGGCACGAACTGGTGTGGTGGGTGGCATCGGAAGACCCCGCCCTCATTCCCGACCAATTCGCCGCCCTCGCCCTCCACACCGGTGCCGCGCCTGCGGGGACCCCTTCCGCCGACGCGGTCTCCGCGCTGCTCGCCGAACTGCGGACACGCTCGCGCTGGCTGCTGGTGTTCGACAACGCCGAAGACCACGACCGCCGGGCCCCGTTCCTGCCCGGCGGCCCCGGGCATGTGCTGATCACCTCCCGCAACCCGCTCTGGAACAGCTACGCCGTCAAGCTCGACGTCGACACCCTCTCCCGCACCGAATCGCTGGCGTTGCTGCGTGCCCGGGGCGCGCTACTGGCCGACGCGGACGCCGACGACATCGCCGCCACCCTGGACGATCTTCCACTGGCGCTCGCGCAGGCGACCGCCCTGCTGACGGTCCACGGCTTGTCGGCCGCGGACCTGAGAGCAGAGCTGGCCCGCAGCACGGCCGAAGTGCTGGATGCGGACCCGCCGGACGGCTACCCCGTCTACGGGCTCCCACCGGATTCGGGTGTTTGACCCGGCGTCGGAATGACTGTCCGCCTACAAGAACGGCACCGGCTGACACGGGCTTCGAAGCATTCCTGGTGGCCACCGTCGCAACGGCGGCCACCAGGTAGGTCAGCCTGCCTCAGACCGGAACTCCCCATCGTTGCCGTTCCGCGTCGGCAAGACGTGCCGAGCGGATCCGGGGGGGGGCGAAGGCGGCCACGGCGACCGCGCCGACCACCCAGGTGCCGGCGATGAAGTGGAAGACGCTCTGGTAGCCGTGGCCGTTGGAGAGCGCCGCGACGATCAGCGGACCGGCCGCGTTCGACAGCCGGCCGAGGCCGTAGGAGGCGCTCGTTCCCAGAGAGCGGCTGCGTGTGTCGAAGAGCTCGGGGGAGTAGGCGTAGGCGAGGGCCGTGTAGCCGCGCTCGAAGAGGTTCACCAGGAAGCCGAAGACGATGATGAAGACAGGGCCGAAGGTGAGCCCGTAGAACAGGCCGCACAGCGCGATGACCGTGCCGAAGGCGACCAGGCACCATTTGCGTTCGAACCGGTCGGTGACGAGGGACGCCAGATAGCAGCCGAGCGGTGCCCCGGCGCCGACGTTCCCGTACGCCACCTGCCGCTGGCCGACGCGGTCGACGCCATACGGACGGGCTCAGTGGCCGCTTTGCTCGTTGCGGGCGGTGTAGCGCTACCGGCTCTGTCTGAGCTCGACGACCGTTTCGCTCTGCGGTTTCTGCCGTTGGCCGGCCTGCTGTTCCGGCCCGGCGGCCAGGGCGGTCGGGCCGGCCCGGGCCTGGAAGAGGTGTCCCTGCCGCAGGGCGCGTACCGGGCGGCGTCGCCACCATCGGCGTGTCCAACCTGCTGGTGTGCCGCTCCGACCTCCCCCGCAGCATGGCCGAAGCGCTCACCCGCCTGCTGGTCCTGCACGCGACCGCACTCGTTCCCCCCAACGCCGTCGGCGCCCAGTTCCTCGACGTCGGGCGTCTCATCGGCACGGGGGACATCGTCCTGCACCCTGGGGCGGTCGCGTCGTACCGCTCACTGCACGGTTGAGCCCTCACAGGGCGTCTATACCGGTCACGCCCCAACTACGACTCTTGCCTGCCCTGACAACTGCCGGGCTCAACGGCGGACGCCGGCCACGAGACAGCACTCGGCACGACAGCAACTACCCTGGCCCCGGCGGCATAGCCCGTGTCCAAGATTCTGGAGCGAGGCCCCCGAGAGCCATCACCGGTCCAGTACAGACACGCCGCCAGCAGCCGCAGATACATGTCACAGCGGGGCAACAGACTCGCCGGAGCAGGCTGAAATGAATATATGGGGGCACTCGGCCTTCTGCGACATCGATGGATGCCGCTCCAAGAGGAAAGAGAAACTCGTGTACATAGGCCTGGGTACCGTCGTCATTATCATCGTCATCATCGCTGTCGTCATGATTCTGCGCCGTCGCTGACCATCCCTCGTGAGGCCGGGCGATCAGCCACGACCACGGCCCGCCCCGGATTCCCTTGCCAGGCTCCTCACGGACGTACGGCTTTTGACCGCGTCGTAGAGGCCGCGTTGGACGGGCTTTCGCGTCGAAGGCGGCCGCCTCCGACGGGCTTTCGCGTCGAAGGCGGCCGCCTCCTCGCGCCGGCACTCGACCGTTCATGGATGCCATGATCTGCAGTGCGCTGCCGGCGGTGTCCTCCTGGAGAGGGTGTGCCCACGCGGCCTTGTCGCCGACGTCCAGCACGCGGGCCCGGCGGGGGTCCTGGGTAGTGACGCCGACGGGCAGGCGTCCGTATGGCAGTGAGCCTGGACGCAGCCGACGGCGAACGTGACGGCGTGGGCCGCGGAAGCGTAGTCGGCGCCCTGGATCAGGCGTTTGCCGAGGTCCGTCTCAGTGACGATCTCGCCGCTGGCACCGATCCCGCTCCGGTCCCACAGGCCCGCGCCGACCAAGGCGTTGTGCACGGTCATCAAACCTTCCGTGATCGGTATGCCGACGTGGCCGGCGAACTCGAGCGGTGTGGTGCCCGTGCCGTCCTCCGCGCCGTCGGCGAAGCTGCAGTCGGGTGCGGGCCCTCCTCGATCATCGCCGTGCACACGGCGAGGTGCTGGCGCCGTGAACCGGGGGACAGCTTGAAACCGGCCGCCACGGCGCCGGACAGCTCCCGCATGCGTGCGATGAAACGGACCAGTTCACGAGGCGTGGAAAACGCCCGGTGGCAGGGCGGTGAGACCACCGTCCGTCCCTCGGGGACGTCTCGCACCCGGGCGATCTCCACGTTCACCGTGGCCCCGGCAGCACACCCCCGATACCGGGCTTGGCGCGCCCTGCGACAACTTCTCAGACGCTCGCCTGACGCTCTCGCCCGGCGCCTTTTCGGTCGAACTACCCGGCATCGAAGTCCCCGTCCCTGGTCCGGCAGCCGACGCAGCCGGTACCGATCTCCCGGACCAGGTCACCACCCGGACGCAGGTGGTACTCCGCCAATCCGCCCTCGCCGGTGTCGGGCGCGAAACCGCCTGCCGCTGATCCGTACATGTGGCGGGTGCTCGGCCACCGGGCGGGGCCCCATTGAGGGGACCAGGTACTCGTAACCTGCCTGGTAGACGTCACGCTCGGTCACGAACGGCTCCTCCGCGGCGGTGCCCTTGGCCGGCTCGTAGACGATGCTGCGGATATCCCGGTCGAAGGGCCGTCCGTCGAAGTTCCCCTCGGTGGAGTACTGCCGCATCACGCCGATGAACCCGGAGGCACCGCTGCCATCCACCACCAGGACGGCGTCCACGACCACCGCGACGATCCAGTTCTCAGCACGGTCCGCGAGTGGCCCGCCGGGCGCGTTTCATGCGGACCAGGGCCGGGCCGGAAAACACCCGCATGTTATACGGCAAGGTGGGTAACGCTGATTTTCTGAAGGTGAGTAAAAAGTGAATCGACGCGACTGTGTTGATTCTTGTACTTCTTGTCGCCTGATATTTACTCATACTCGAAATCAGAAATTGTGTGGGACGGGAAACGGTGGGCACTCGCCCTGTCGAGGGCCGCCCACCGAAATTTCGGACGGGAGGCTTCCTCGGTATTCACGTGCTACAAGGGGAGGTTTGTATGACGGACAACATGTGGGGTTACCCGGCCGAGTCGGGCCACCAGACGGGGACGGACCTGACCGGATTCAAGGTCGAGGCGAGTGACGGCTCGATCGGCAAGGTCGACAAGCACTCGGAGGACGTCGGGGCCGCGTACATCGTCGTCGACACCGGAGTGTGGATCTTCGGCAAGACGGTTCTTCTCCCTGCCGGTGTCATCTCGTCCATCGACGTCGCGGGGCAGACGGTCCATGTAGGCCGGACCAAGGACGAGATCAAGAACTCCCCCGAGTTCGACAAGGACAAGCACGTCGGCGACCCCGGCTACCACGAGCAGGTCGGCGGATATTACGGAGACCACCGAGCCTGACCGTCACTCCGTGGCACACAGGGGCGGGCACCGGCGTTCTGTCGGCGTCCGCCCTTCGCTGTGCCCGGTCTTCCCCCGGCACTGGATCTGCTTGATCCGGAGGAAGCGAGAAGACCGCCGACGGCGATGAAGGACTACTCGGACGAGTTCAAGGCCGATGCCGTGGCCCTGTACGAGTCCATACCCGGGGCGACCTACAAGAGCATCACCGCTGACCTGGGCATCAACCGGGCGACCTTGCGTAGGTGGTGCTGCGGGACCGCGAACGCCGTGGCGTCAGTGCCGCGGCTGCGAAGCCGGCCGCCCGGCCTCGGGAGGCGACACCGTCCGGTGATCCGGTTGAGGGTGAGAACCGCGTCATCAGCCGCAAACGGCGGTGATCAGTCCTTGGATGGTGATCTTCCTGGGCTGGGCGGCTCGTACACTGCTGACGGAAAGGTCAGTAGCAGGTACGTTTACACCCAGTCGACCGAGGGATCCTCGTACGGCATCGAGTGGAACACGCATCAGAGCGGGATGAGCCGTCCAGGTCCGACCACTCACATCCCCGGTCTCTACCTCGCCGGGGCGAGCTGCCGGCCCGGACCCGCGACCGAGGGCGTGCTGCTGTCCGGCATCGCGACGGCGGGCCAGATCCTGGGCCGCGACCTGCTCTCGGAGTTCCGGGCGGGCAGACCGCTGGTGCCCGCGGGTGCGATCCCCGCAGTTCCTGCGGGGTGGGCCCCACTCGAGGCGTCGAAGCCGCGCCCGCCGCGTGAGACCGAGGTCGTCGGCACTGCCGACTGACTGACGCCTCGTCACGTTGAGCTCGCGTCGTGTCGCTGACCGGCGCCGACCTGCACCGAATGAGCGCCTTCATGGCAGCCGACCTCAGCCTCACGGTCGCTCATCACACAGACAACCCAGCACCGCCACCACGAAAAGGATCACCTCATGAAGCAACTCGTGGCGCACGGTCTGCAATGCGGTGAACTCCGTCTGGCCGCGGAAGACCGCAGCCCGTGCTGTTGCTCGGCTGATGCCGCCGCGGCGCGGGTGTTCCGGCTATGACATGTCCGGAGCACCCGCGACACCCGCGCCGCTGCTACCTGATGAGATGGACCGGTTTGTCGAGTTGTGTCAGCTTCTACGGATTGGAAGTCGCGTAGATCCGGGTGATGCGTCCGCTCTCGATCACGAGGCTGACCGCGGCCCCTCCACTGTCGGATTCGATCCGGATCGCGGGGGCGCCGTTGAGCCATACCACCCTGGTCTCGAAGGCAGCCCGATCGGTGCCGGCGAGCATCGTCGCTACGAGTTCGGCGCCGTGGATGGGGGCCAGAGCGGCGGCCGTGATCCCGCCGCCGTCAGCGATGAGAACCACGTCCGGTGCCATGATTTCCAGGAGGTCCTGGATGCGCCCGGTGCGCAGCGCGGCGACGAAACGGTCCACCACAATCTTGTGCTCCGACCGGCTCACCTTCACGCGTGGCTGTCGAACCGCGACGTGGTCCCGGGCCCGCCGGGCGACCTGCCGAACCGCGGCGGGGGTCTTGCCCACGGCCTCGGCGACCTCGTCGTACGGCATGTCGAAGACCTCGCGGAGCACGAACACCGCGCGTTCCACCGGTCTGAGCGATTCCAGGACGGTCAGCATTGCGATAGAGACGCTTTCCGCGAGTTCGACGTCGTCGGCCACATCGGGGTGGGTCAACAGAGGTTCGGGCAGCCATTGGCCCACGTAGTCCTCGCGGCGGCGTGAGAGTGTGCGTATGCGGTTGAGTGCCTGGCGGGTGACGGCCCGGACGAGGTACGCCCGCGGGTCGTGGACCTGTGACCGGTCGACGCCGGCCCACCGCAGCCAGGTCTCCTGCAGCACGTCCTCCGCGTCGGCTGCGGAGCCGAGCATCTCGTAGGCGACGGTGAACAGCAGGCTGCGGTGGGCGACGAACGGATCCTCCGTCATGCCGTGGACTCTACGTGGGACGTCGCCGGGCGCTTGGCCAGCGGGATCTCGCAGGCGTCGGAGAAGCCCTGCGAGGTGACCCCGTTCGCCACATTCGCCCGGGTCGCCAGGTTGACGTAGGAAACGAACGCGGTGAGCTCCACCATCGCCTCTGTCCCGAGCTGCTCCAGAAGGGCGGCATACTGCTCGTCGCTGACAGTCGGCGGCGTGTTCGTCATCGCCTCGGCGTACCCCATGACATCGCGCTCCAGCGGCGTGAACACGACCGCCTCCCGCCAGCGCGGCACCTGACTTGCCTTGGTCAGATCCACGTTCTCGTTCTGCGCCTGGAAATAGCCGACATCCAGACACCAACTGCAGCCGACCTGCGACGCCACGGCCATGTGCGCGAACGACTTCAAGCCCGGGTCGACCGCGTCCCATGCCCCCACCTTGGCACCGAACTCCAGGTTGTCCTGCGTCACCCGGGGGCTGTGCCACAGCACCTCGACGTTCTCGGGCACGACGCCCAGCTGCTTGATCATGTTCTCCTTGAGCTCGGCGGGGAGCTCGGCCTTCGGGAGGCGCAGTGCCATGCTGTCTCTCCTTGTGTGCGTCCTTGTGGGGCTGTTCGGCATGAAGACACCGCCCGGCCAACGCATGTGACACCTACCGCCGACCCGGCATGCCCCTGCGGCCCGTCCACGCCGTGCGCGTCCTTCTCACTCGGGCGAAGAGCCCCATGCGTTGCTGCTCTTTCTCGTGAATCTCCACGGGCCCGAAGATCGTCAACTGCTGCCCTCGAGGACATCGTCCGCCAGCACGGCATGCCCTACTCCGGCAGAGGCTGACCGCCGGGCCGCCTCCGTCGAGGACGGCGCGCGGCAGCGGTGCGTGTGCGTGGGGGTGGGAGCCGTCCAGGCCGCGCGGCAGGATGGCGAGGGAGGCCGGGCCCGCTTCGACGGCTGCCCGGTGGGCGGTGGAGTCGATGGCGTAGGCGAGTGTGGCGGTGACCGTGTGACCGGCCTCGGCGAGGGCGGTGGCGAAGTCGTGCGCGCGGGTGGCGGCCTGCTCGGTGAAAGCCCCGGCTGTCGGTCACGGCGACGGCCGTGCCGGTCAGTTCCGGCAGTCGCTCGCGGCCGTGGACCCGCAGGCCCAGTGGGCAGTTAGGCCCCAGGTCGGTGAGGGCGGTGGGCCACTCCTTGTCGGAAGGGATGACGAACGAGCAGGTCAGCTCTGCTTGGGCGGGTTCCTCGCGCGGCCGGTAGGAGGAAAGGAGCCTGCTGGCGTCGTTGCGGACACGCCGCTCTCACACCTCCACTGGGGTGTACTGGCCGAGATCGGCGGCGAGTTGGCCAGGGGCGAAGTGGGCGGCGAGCGCGGCGCGGCGGCTCGTTCGGGCCGGGCACGGAGGGCGGGCCTTTCGGGCAGGGCGCGGCACCGGCAGGCGAACCGGTGCCGCGCCGGGGCGGGCGAAGAGGGACGTGGCCAGGGCCGACGAGAAGGGGTGAGTGCCGTCGACGGTCGGGGTGCAGGGGCCGTGCTAGGGCCGGTTGGCGGCCTGCTTCTGCTCCCACCAGGCAGGCGGGCGGGAGGTGGCGGCGGGCTGGGGTGCCGGGGGAGCGGTGTACGGGCGGGCGGCGATCGGGCTGGCCGTTGTTCCACTCTGCGGGGGCCCACCGGTCATGCCTGCCTGAGTTTTCTGTGGCCCCCGCGATGGCGATCGTGGGGCGCCGACCAGCCCTGCCCGCGACTTCGCGGAACTCCGAGTAGTCGCGAACGGGCCAGGAGCGGGGTGAGGTCTGACCCGTTCGTCGGGCCGGATGAGTCGGGCGGTCTCCGCCTCCCCTCGCCTCGATGGGTTGGTTCCGCGTCGAGATGGAAGGAGGCACGCGGGCGCGTCAAGGTCAAACGAATTCGGTTCGTATGCGAACAAGGAAGCCGCCTGTCAGACTCATGGATAACGACGTACGTGGAGGCAGCATCTGATGAGTGACCCTGAGGGCGTGCCCCTGGCCGACTACATCCGCGTCCTGCGCGATCAGTTGGAGACGGCACAGCAGGAAGGGACGGGCCGCGGTGTCACGTTCGGCGTCGGGTCTGTGGAGCTGGAGTTCGAGGTCACGATGACGCGGGAGGCAGGCGGGCGCGGCGGGTTGAAGCTGTGGGTGGTTGAGGCAGGCGCCGACGGCAAGCGCAGCGGCGGCCGGACACAGCGTGTGCGGATGACCCTTACGCCCACCGACGAGGCCGGCCGGCCGCTGTCGGTCACTGATCGGCTGCCCGAGCTCCCGCGCTGAGGCCTGTGGTGGGGGACTCGCTTGCCGGGCGGTGCGCCGAGGTCCTGGTCGAGCAGGACGGCGGCACCGGGTACGGCTCGGGGCTGCGGCTGTCGACGTCCTTGGTGGTGACGGCCGGGCATGTGGTCGAGGGCGGTGGTTCGGTCAGGGTGCGGCTGTCCGGTGGCGGTCCCGAGGAGATTGTCGTCACCGGACGGACGGTGTGGCGAGGTGCCCGGCTGGACGTCGCGCTTGTCGAACTCGCTCGGGACGTCCGCCTCGACGAGGTCGCTCCGATGGCTATCGGAGTTGTACCGGACGGGGCTGACGGACGGCTTGGGTTCACCGCGATCGGCTTTCCGCGCCATCGGAGCTGGACGGACACGGGCACGGCGACCTGGCGCGACAGCGACCAGATCGACGGGGTGATCCCGCTCGGGTCGAGTGTGAAGCGGGGCCGCCTGCTGCTGCATCGGGCGGATGGCCGCCGCCTGGAAGCGCGCGACTGGAGCGGTTTCTCGGGCGCGGGCGTCATCTGTGAGGGGTCGGCTGTCGGCGTCGTCGTGGAGTCGGCCCACTCGGGCGGGCTGGAGGCCGTGCGGCTGGCTGCTGTGATCGGCGCGTACGAGCCGCGCGCGGAAGGCGAGCGGGAGCCGGAGCCGAGTGCCACCGCGGCACGTGAGCTGCTGGCCTCGCACGGCGTCGTTCCGCAACCCCTGCGCGGGCAGGAGCGGCGCCGCCCGGCCTACGAGGCGATGTTGCGCCAGTACGCAGCCCGGTGCGCCGAACTGACCGGCCGCGACCGGGAGCTCGCTGGCCTCCTCGCGTTCGCGACCGGGCCGGACCCCTATCTGCTGCTCGTCGCGGGCCCCTGGGCCGGAAAGACCTCGCTGGTGACCCGTTTCGCGACAGGGTCCCACCCCGGGCTGGACGTGGTGTCGTTCGTCATCTCCCGGCGCGATGGGCAGATGCGCGTCCAGCAGTTCCATCGGGCCATGTGTGACCAACTCGCCGCCCTGCTGGGCGAGTTCCCGCCCGCCGAACCGGACGCTACCGTCTTTCTCAGCCTCTGGGAGCGCGCGATGCGGATTCCCGGACGTTCCCTGCTGCTGCTCGTCGACGGCCTGGACGAGAACGACTACCGCGAGCTGGCCGAGCCCAGTATCGCCGCGCAGCTCCCGACCGCTCTCGGTCCGGCGGCACACGTCCTGGTGACGAGCCGCCATTTCGACGTGCCGCTCGACGTGGACGGCAGCCACCCGCTGCGCACCTGCCGCCGCCAGGTGCTGACACCGTTCCCCGCGGCGACGAGCCTGCTCCTGCGCGCCCGCCAAGAGCTGGATCAGGTACTCGCCGAACCCGTCCCGCGTACCGTCCTGACCACGATGGCGGTTGCCGGCGGCGCGCTGAGCAGCAGGGACATTGCCTCGATCGTCAACGACTCCGCGCTGGCGATCCGCCGGACCCTGGAACGGGGGCTTTCCCGGGTCGTGGAGCCGCGCCCCGGTACGCCGACCCGGTACACCCTCGCCCATGACACCCTGGCCGTCGCCGTCCAGGAGGACCTGGAACCCGAGGAGTTCACCCGCACCCGCACCGCTATCGACGGCTGGGCCCTCGGCTATGCCGCGGCCGGCTGGCCCGACGACACTCCGGACTACCTGACCGAGGCGTACCCGACGCTCCTGCTCACCGAAGGCGCAGGCCGGACGCTGGCAGCCCTGGCCTCCTCCGCGCGCCGCGCCCTGCTGCGGCGCCGGACCGACGGCGACCTGGCCGCGCTGTCCGAACTGTCGAACGCGGCAAGGCTCCTTGAGGCAGCCCCCGACTGTGACCTCACCCTGCTGACGCGAGTGTCGCTGCTCCGCAAGCGCATCGAGGACGACAACGTCACCATGCCCTCCACGTATCCGCTGTTGCTGGTACGCCTTGGCCGAGCCGAGGAGGGCATCCAGGTCGCCCGCGCCCTGCAGAACAACTACGTGCAGGCCGACGCGCTGCTGGCGGTCGGCGAGCACCTGCTGGACAGCCAGCGGACCGCGGCGCGGAACCTCATCCACGAAGCCGTGGCCGTACCAGGCAGGTTGCCCCTGGAGCAGATGGCACATACGGTGCGCGCAGCCCTCGCGCTCGCGCGGCACGGAGAACCAGGTGCAGCCGACATTGCTCGCCGAGCCGTCACCGAGAGCGGCGACGAGCGAGGCTGGTCCCTCACCACCGTCGCCGACGCACTGGCCGAGCTCGATGCCGCGCTGGCACGGACCCTCATCGAGGAGGCCATCGAAGGCGCCGATACGGAGGACCGCCCCGACTTCTGCGGCCTCCTCGCGCCGGCGTTCGCTGTTCTCGGCGATCTTGACCGCCTCCTCCAGCACCTCGCCGACCTGGACCTGGACGGCAGGAAACGAGCCCTCCTCACCGCCTGCAGCGAGCACGTCGCCAAGGGAGGGCGCCGAAATGTTCCCGAGCCACTTCTCACGGCCCTTAACGATGAGTTCGCCGATTCCGAGCTCGTGGAATCGGCCGCCTACCAGGACGGGGACCGGGCCCGCCATCTGCTCGCCCTGCCCGCCTCGGACTCTCCCGATCTCGATCTCGTGGAGCTCGCCTACACCGCCCTCGCCGCCCACGGTCTCGATCCGCGACAGCCCGGGGCCACGGACGAGCTGCTCGCCGACGCTGCGGAGTCTGCCCGGGCCAACGACCACCTCTCATTGGCGCTCTCCCTGGCGCAGGACATCGCCAACCCTGGCATCCGTGCGGACCACCTCACGGAGATTGCCCTGGCGCTGCTCGACTCCGACACACCCCAGGACGCCGCTCCCGTCGTGCGCGAGGCGGAGGCGGCCCTCGATGAGACCAGGAACACGCCGCCTCCCACCGTCCTTGCGGCCTTCGCCCGGGCCGCCGGCACCGCCGGACGAACGGACCTGGCCACATCGGCCCTGGCACTGGCCTTGCAAACGGTGCTGCAGGCAGGCGAGGACACCCGTGCCACGTGGGAGGCGCGGGCTGTGGCAAGCGCAGCCACGTGGCTAGGCCACCTCGACCACGCCCTGAAGATCGCGGCCAGGTTCGAGGCAGACCAGATCGACCGCATCGACATCCTCCTGGACGCCGCGAGAGCCCTCGAAGCCCACGGCGACCACCGCTCAGCCGATCTCGACCTGCTCATCGCCCAGGTGACCGAAGGCATCGAGAAGTCGACGGACCCGAGCGTGTCCGGCTGGCGCACCCGCGTCACTCACGAGCTCATCGACCTCCACCTGCGAGCCGAGCACGCCGACGCGGCCCTCAATCTGGCACGCCGGCTTGACGAGACAGATCTCTACGGCCGCGCACTCGAGTTCCGCGCGCACCTACTGTCGGACGACATCCCCTCGGCGATCTCCCTGATCCGCGAAACGGCCCTGACCATGCCAGCGAGTTCCCCGCAGGACATCGCCCGCCGGCAGGAACAGGCAGCAGCGATGATCGTCGAGATGTGCGACGCCGGCCACCAGCCCCTGTGCCGCGACGTCACGGCTCAACTCGCCGCAACCGCAGACCCAGACGTGACGCTGGACAGCGGCCTGTGGGCCCGCCCCTGGCTCACCGCAGCCTGCCAGGCCACCGGCCTCACCGAGGACTTCACCCGCCTTCTGGACACGCTGCGGCACACCGTCCTGGTCACGGGCACCCACTATGCGACGAACACCGTGCCGCTGGAAGCAGTCGTCCGCCTGCGCCTGTGGGATCGCTACCACGCCGAAGCCCTTCGGCTGACCGGGGTTCTGGCCGAGGGCGTCCTCACCGAGCTGGTCAAAGCGATGCTCGACGCAGGCTTCCTGACCGAGGCCATCCCCCTTATCGACGACCTCCAGGACGACCACGCCGACTGCCTGGCCCTTGCCGCGGCCGTTGCCTCCCCGCCGCCCGTCGACCTGGTCAAGCGCTCCCTGGCCCACGGCTTCGCCGAGGACGTCATTGCCCCACTGGCCGCCCTGGAACCGGCGTGCCTGCAAGAGATCGCAGCCCAGCTCGGGGTGATCCAGCCGCCCGCCGAACAGGTGACGCTTCGAGCCCCCAGGAACAGCTGATTGGGCGGCAGACCTCTTCGCCGCGAAGCACAGCCGACGCCTTGAGCCCCTGCACGTTCAATTCAACGACACAGCTAGCAGGATCTTCGCATCGCTCTTTTGACCTGGGCTGACCGGCCCGACGACCAGCGGCGGCGCGCATCAAGCAAACTGAGCCCTGCTACCGGCTCGAGCTGGCTGATCCGGCGCCGGCGCGAAGCCGTCCCCGGAGCCGCCGGCGTTCCGGTAGACGAACGTCTCAGAACGCGCCGTGGGTCTCCTTGGGATGCCCGCATCTCACCAACTGGTCTCCGCCCACACCGCCGTGGTCGGGGAACTCGGTCCGGCAGGGATCGTCGCCACCCGAGCCCCTGTAGCGTCGACACCGGCACCAGTGCGGAGTCGGCGGAGGCGGCAGCTCTCCGAAACAGCTGAAGTCGAGCGAGTTCCGCTCCGCGGAGCTCAGCTCCAACCCCGACTCGCGGATCAGCGCCGCGGCCTTGTCCTGCGCTTCGATGAGCAGCGCAGCGGCCTCCGCCAGCATCCGCGACTGCGCGTCGGTCCTGTCGTTCCGCTTCGACTCGGACATGTGCGTCCTCCTGATGGGTCAGATCTGGGCGTGCTCGGTTTCCGTGTGCTCGCAGGTCCTGGTGGGCGACCCTGTGCCGAAGTCCGGGCCGGTGAAGTCGGTCCAGGTGTTGAGGCAGGGTGCTTCGCCGCCCGAGCCGCCGTAGTCGCCGCAACCGCAGACGTGCGGGGTCGGCGGGGGGTCCAGTTCGGCTAGGCAAGGGCGGCCGAACCAGTCGCGTTCCTCGGCGGACAGGTCCGCGCCCGAAGCGCGTACAAGTTCCGCGGCCTTGCGGCGGGCTTCCATGAGCAGGGCCCCCACCTCGGCCAGGGTCCGGTTCTGGGCTTCTGATCTGCCGTTCCAGTTCACGGCTGCCGTCCTACCAAGGATCACGGACCAATCCCTCACGGCGCGCCCGCGCGGCGCCTGCGGCCCATCCGTAAGGAGCCAAGAGAACCAACAGCAAGCGGGCCGTGCCCTACTGGCGGACGAACCTGATAATGCGGCAGCTCGCGCGACGCCCGTCCGAGCGCACGACCTCGTGCTGAGACAACAGGCGTGAGGGGGCGGTGGGCAGGCTGCGCAGTGGTGGCTTCGGTCGCTGCGCAACGGCTGGCCGGTTGCGCAGCCTTTCGGTCGCGGTGATTGCGCAGGCCGCTGGCCTGCATGGTCTGGCCTGTGGGCGGGGTGGTCAGTCACCCCGCCGGTGTGTCCAGCTGACCTGCTCCGCGGGGTGGTGACGGGCCGCCAGATAGGCGCGGAGGGCCCGTCGCGGAGGATGTCGGTGAGGGAGGCGACCAGGATGGGTATGGCATGCCGACTGCCAGACCCGTCGCAAGCACTCGACCATCCCGTCGGAGCGTGCGCCGGCCGACCCTTACACCCGGCTACGGCACGGCTGAAGTCCGACGCTGCAATTCCCATCTGGCTGAAGGCCGAGGTTGCCGCGTCGAGCAAGTCCTGGTGGGAAAGGTGCTGTTGCACGAGCACGAGTGATCAAGAGCGGTGCGCTGTCGGCGCCGTCTCCTACCCTGCGGTTACGTTCAGCAGTTCAGATGGGGAGGGGACGACGATGGGCGGCAACGCGTGGAGTCACACGGGCCCGTATCAGCCAGACCTGGCGGTCGCATTCCGGCAGGCTCAGGAAGAGACCCTGGCACGGGACAACCACGGCTTCGTGGGTCGATCCATCGAAGAACTGTGGCGCGATGCGGAGTGGCAGGAGTACATCTTCACTGGCGGCACGTGCACGGTGCTGGACTTCCCCCTCATGATCGACGCCACGGATACCGACGATGGTCCGTTCATGCGTCCGCTGACTGACGATGAAGTACGCGCGTGGGCTCCCCACGGCCGACCCACATACGAGGAGTGGGACGACGCCCTCGATTCCGAGCGGCTGGCCTTCCCGGGCCGCGCTCAAGGAAACTGCACGGTGCTCTACCGTGACGGCCGACCCGAGCAGATCGGCTACTGGGGCGTCACGGCCGACTAAGGAACGGGGCCCTCTGCACGGTGCGGTCCCTGGATACGTTTCCGAAGGCCTTCCTGCTCCGTTTCCTGGAGCGGGTGCAGGAGCGGGATCTGGCCCGTACCCGGCGGTGGATCGTTGAGGACGAGCGCCGTGAGGCTGAACGCCGGCGCAGCGTCGAGGCCCGGCCGCTGGTGCCGGGCTGGCTGGTCGAGCAGAGCATCGGCCATGACGCCCCGCCGGTGTACGTACTGTCGGCGGGTGTCACATGGCGGGCAGGCGGCCCTAGGGCGCGAGGCGCAAGCAGGCGGTGAGGGCGCTCGCGGACGGCGTGGATCCGTGCCCGCACTGCCGCCCCGATACCGACCTCGGCATCCTCGACTAGCCGCTGCCCGCAGGAAAGTTGAGGGCGTTCGCCTCCCCTCGAGGCTGACGAACATCGGAATGTTCGGGAACCGGCAGCTCACAGCCAGCAGGCGAAAACCCGACGCTGGCGGTGGCCAGCGTTCGTGCCCGCGCACTGCGTCAGGCCGGGGGGCGGTGCGGCATGGTCCGGCCTCCGGCAGCTGCCTCACCGCAGGCTGCGCAATCGACGGGCCGGACCTGCGCAATCGACACCGCGGCGACTGCGTAATCGGCAGTTGCGGCTGCGACGACTGTGCAGACTGTCCCGGCCAGCCGGGCCCGGGCCGTGCCGGTGAGGAGCGGTGGGCAGGCTGCGCAGCTGTGCGCGGTGGTGGCTGGCTCCGGTCGATGCGCCATGGCCGGCCGGTTGTGCAGCCATTGCGCATCGCCTGCGCCGGGCGTTGACCTGCGTGGTCGGGTTTGTGGCCGGGGGTGGAGGGGTGGATTCGAGGGGTCGTGGTCTCCCCTGTGGTTGGGCCTGACGTCGGTCGGTGTGGCCATGATCTGTTGCGCGGGGTGGTGACGGTCCGTCAGATGGGTGCGAAGGATGCTGAGGGAGGCGACCAGGATGGGCCCGGTGGCGTGGAAGCCGGCCTCGGTCAGTTCCGGCCGGGTCATGTCCCGCGGGGTGGTGTAGTCACGGCAGCTGTTTCGATTCCGGTTGCGGGGTGATCTGCGGCTCGGGTGGAGTGGGCTGGGTGGTGAGGAGTTCGGCCATGGAGGCTTCGGAGAGGTAGCGGCGGTCGAAGACCTGCCATTCGTCGTGGAGTTCGGCCAGGACCGCGGCGGCGAGCCGGTCCAGGGCGGCGGGGTTGGGGAAGACCTGGACGACGTCGGCCCGTCGTTTGATCTCCCGGTTCAGCCGTTCCAGCGGGTTGGTCGACCAGATCTTCTTCCAGTGCGTCGGAGGGAAGTCCGCGAACGCCGTGATGTCCGGTGCGGCGTCCAGCAGCATCTTCTTGACCTGCGGGAACTGTCGTCCGAGCATGTCGGCCACCACGTCCAGCTGGGTGCGCACCTGCTCGGCGGTGGTCTGCGCGAAGATGGTGCGTATGGTCGCTGCCACCATCTCGCCCGAGCCCTTTTCGATCACGCTGAAGACGTCCCGGACGAAGTGAACGCGGCACCTTTGCCAGGCCGCACCGAGGAAGACGGTGCGGATCGCGGCCACCAGCCCGCTGTGGCTGTCGGAGATCACCAGCTGGACGTTCTCCAGGCCGCGGGCCCGAAGCGAGCGCAGGAACTTCGTCCAGAACGGCTTCGATTCGCTGTCGCCGACCATCACGCCGAGGATCTCGCGGTGTCCGGTGGCGGAGATGCCGGTGGCGATGACCACGGCCTGCGAGGCGATCCGGTGGTTCACCCGGGCCTTGCAGTAGGTGGCGTCCAGGAAGACGTAGGGGAAGACGGTGTGATCCAGCGGCCGTTCCTTGAACGCGGTCAGTTCCTCGTCGAGTTCGCCGCAGATCCGCGAGACCTCGGACTTGGAGATCCCGGTGTCCGCACCGAGTGCTTTGACCAGGTCATCCACGCTGCGGGTGGAGACGCCGTGCACGTATGCCTCCATCACCACGGCGAACAGTGCCCGGTCGATGCGCCGCCGACGTTCCAGCAGCGAGGGGAAGAACGACCCGGTCCGCACCTTCGGGATCTTCAGGTCCAGGTCGCCGGCCTGGGTGGTCAGCAGACGGTCGCGGTGTCCGTTGCGCCAGGTCGTGCGCGACTCGGAGTGCTCACGCGGGGCGGCACCGATCACCTCGGTGGCCTCGGCCTCGATGAGCTCCTGCAGGATGCGCTCGCACACCACCCTGATTGCTTCAACTCCATCGGCCCGACGTAGTGACTCCAGCAGCCGCATCAGCTCAGACTGGGACAAGGCCATCGCGTGCTCCTCCGGTTGAACTGCCCGTTCACCAGGGAGACTTACGCGATGGCCTGCCCTTGTTCAGGGAGCATGCACGGTCAGCGGATGCACGCCCCGGGCAGACACCAGCGCGTTCCGCGGCCAAGCCCGGCTACACCACTTCAAGGGACGCCATCGCCGGCCGTCCTACGGCAGGCCGGTGGCAATGCCCGCCGCGGATCACCCCGCGCGCACCGTACGGAGCCACAGGGTCGTCAACCGGCTCGGTCGGACTGGCTCCGGGGGACGGTCTTTGCACCGGCACGTCGGCCCTCTGTCCGGTCGGACTGGCTGCGCGCGGTCGACCCTCCGCACCGCCACCGCCACCGCGGCCGTCAGGCGCTGGAGCGGACTACCAGGCGGGTCGGCAGGATCAGGGGGGTGGGGTCCAGGCCATTGACCACCGAGACGAGCATGCGCGCCATCTCCCGCCCCAGGGCCTGTATGGGCTGATGGACGGTGGTGAGCGGCGGTTCGGCGAACTGTGCGACGGTCAGGTCGTCGAAACCGACCACGGAGACATCGGCGGGGATCGTCCGGCCGGCCTCGCGCAGCGTACGCAGCGCACCCGCCGCCATGTTGTCGTTGGCGGCGAACACGGCGTCCACGTCAGGATGGTCCGCCAGCAACGCGGCCATGGCGGCGGCTCCGCTGGACTCGGTGAAGTCGCCCTCCTGCGGCGGGAGCGGTTCGAGGCCCGCGGCCAGAAGGGCATCCCGGTAGCCGCGGTAACGGGCGCGCCCGGCCTCGGTGTCCTGCCGTCCGCAGAGCGCGGCGATACGACGCCGACCCCGGGTGATCAGGTGCTCGGTCGCCTCGCGCGCCCCGCCGACGTTGTCGACGTCGACGTACCACCGGGGAGCCGCGCCCACCGGGCGCCCGCCGAACACCACGGGCATCTGCGCTTCCGCGGTCAGGGGGAACAGCGGGTCGTCCTCACGCAGCGCCATCAGCATGACGCCGTCGGCGCCTCTGGATCGAAGCAGTTCCGCAACCCGTTTGCGACCCCGGTCGGAAGCGGCCAGACACAGCATCAGATGCAGGTCGGCCTCTTCAAGGGCGGCCGACGCCCCGACGATGACCTGGGCGAAGAAGGGATCGGCGAAGATCGACGGATCTTCTCCCGAGATCACTAGGGCGGCCGCTCCCGTCTGCCGGGTGGCCAGAGCGCGGGCGCTCGGGTTGGGGACGTATCCGAGGTGCCGGACGGCCCGTTCGACGGCCTCACGCTTGGCGCGGCTGACGTGCGGGGCGTTGTTGAGCGCGCGGGAGGCCACGGAGCGGGAGACACCGGCGCGTTCGGCCACCTCGTCGAGCGTCGGCTGCCGACGTGGCGCATCTTCTGCCATGGATCGAGAGTCTTTCACAGATGAGAAGGCCCCCTGCGCGAATGTTGGGAGCGCTTCCAGTATTGCTTGGATCGCGTGTTCCCGTACTCGGAGCTGTGCCATCTATTGACACCTTAACAAGCCCACCTCACGATTGGGACCGCTTCCAGTGGGAGCGCTCCCAACTCCCGTTGCCCGTCCCCGAGATCCCCCTGCCAGGAAACCGAGGTCTTGTGATGAGCCGCAGACTCCGCACCCTGGCGGCAGCGCTCTTGGCCCTGCCGCTGGCGCTCGCCGCCGCACCGTCCGCACATGCCGCCGACCCCACCTCCATGACGAGCGGGTTCTACGTGGACCCCAACTCCACGGCGAAGCAGTGGGCGGCCGCCAACCCCGGCGACGGCCGGGCCTCCGCGATCAACTCCGCCATCGCCAGCACCCCGATGGCCCGCTGGTTCGGCTCCTGGAGCGGCACCATCGGCACCGCCGCGGGGGCGTACGTCGGCGCGGCGGACCGGGCCGACAAGCTGCCCCTCCTCGTCGCCTACAACGTCTACAACCGCGACTACTGCGGCGGCCACTCCGCCGGGGGAGCCTCCTCGCCGCCCGCCTACGCGAACTGGATCGCCCAGTTTGCCGGCGGGATCGCGAGCCGCCCGGCCGTCGTCATCCTGGAACCGGACTCCCTCGGGGACTACGGCTGCATGACCCAGGCCCAGATCGACGAACGTGAGGCCATGCTCAGCGGTGCCCTCGCCGAGTTCAGCCGCCAGGCGCCCAACACCTGGGTCTACATGGACGCGGGCAACCCGGGCTGGACGAACGCGGCGACCATGGCTCGCCGCCTCCACGAAGCCGGTCTCCGCCAGGCCCACGGTTTCTCGCTCAACGTCTCCAACTACTTCACGACCGCCCAGAACACCGCCTTCGGCGACGCCGTGAATCGTGAACTCGGCGCCCGCTACGGCTACACCAAGCCCTTCGTCGTGGACACCAGCCGCAACGGCAACGGCTCCAACGGCCAATGGTGCAACCCCTCCGGCCGCCGCACCGGCACGCCCACCCGAACAGGCGGAGGCGCCGAGATGCTCCTGTGGATCAAGACCCCGGGGGAGTCCGACGGCAACTGCGGCGTCGGGGCCGGCTCCAGCGCCGGTCAGTTCCTTCCCGAGGCGGCCTACAAGATGATCTACGGCTACTGACGGATCGGGGTGAGCCGGTACGGTCGCCGCACGACCGCACCCTCGGCCAGCGCGGGTCGCGCGCGGCCGTAGGTGCGGCGCGAAGCCACCGCTCCGACGGCGGCCATGCTGAACGCTCCCGGCCTACTCCTCGGGGATCAGGCAGACCCCGCGGCGCGCGGCGGCCTCGGCCATTTCCATGAACGCCAGGGCGGCCGGCGTCCTCTCCCACTCGGCCAGGGTCAGCAGCAGGATCACCTCGGCGCGGTCCCGTGAGGCGCAGTCCCGTGAGGCATCACAGGGCATCCCAGCCGTCTGCACAGCGGCCGGCAGGTCCGCGGTGGCCAGTTGACCGAGGCGTTCTGCTGTCTCCCGGTGCAGATCCTGCAGGCCCTGCTGGTACAGCTCGTTCGCCTCGCCCAGGAGCTGCACCAGGTCCTCGTCGTGGCTGGCCGATGCTGCTGCAGCGAGGTCGAGGATGCGCTGGGTCGTCATGGTCATCGAGTATCCCTCCCGGATGGAGGTGAGCGGCGGTGTGGCGGTCAGCTGCAGCCATCGCATCCGGCGGCACGGTGCAGCAGCTTGCCAGGCTCGGTACGGGCTTTGGCGTCCCACGTGGGCGGCCTGCGCAAGGCGGCGTGGACGTCGCGCTCCATCCGCTCGAAGTCCTCGCTCTTCGCCCGAGCCGCCATACGTGGCGGTGCGCGCCGCGGTGCCGTACGTTGCGGGCCCCGACCGCGACCAGGGCCTCGCGGAGCCAGACGGCCGGGTTGCACCCGGCCCGCGGAACCGGAGCCCCGAGCGCGATGAGCTGGGCTTCGGTGTACTGGTGGCCCTGCTCCTGGCGGCGGATCTTCTGCGCTGTGCGGTCGGAGACGCGCGCGTTCGCCGATTCTTGCAGTGGCCGACCTCTGAACCCGCGCGTTGTCCCCTGGTGGGTACAGGAACGGGGGCGGGTTCGTCCGTGCCTGCAGGGGATGAGGGCTCGTACGCGCCGGACTCTTCGGGGGCTGTATCGTCTTCTTGCTCGCCCTGTGACTCTTCGACTCTCCTGGTCGACGTCGGCGTGCCGCTCACCGAGCCGCTTAGTAAGCTCGGTGAGCCCGGCACCGAGCCTGCCCGAGCCACCCTGGCACTCAAGACATGGCCCGTCCCTTAGAACTGAGTGTCAGGAATGTGTACTTCCATCCCGGCCATGTCGGCTGTCACAGGGATTTGGCAGGTGAGGCGGCTGTTGGAGGTGCGTGACGCCGGTACCCCCTCGAGGATCATCTCCTCGTTTTCGTCAGCCGGAGGGAGGAGCGGCAGGTGCTTTTCGTCGATGTAGGCATGACAGGTTCCGCAGGAAGCGCAGCCGCCGCAGTCGCCGATGATGCCGGGCACGAGATGGTCGAGTGCCGCTTGCTTGAGGCTCTGGCCGACGATGGCCTCCACGGGGTGCGGTGTTCCGTCGGCCTCGATGAACTTGATCACTGGCACGTCAGGCACGCCTTTCTGCGGTGGATTGGTGTCGCTTCATCAGTTCGGACAGCGGGAGGTCTTCGGAGGCGGCTTCATCCCCGGTCATGGCGGCCCGCGCCGTGACGAGTTGCCGGGCGGCCGTGAAGTCCCGCGGCCGGTTGACCGCGTGCAGGCCGGTGATGATGCCGTTGCGCAGATACACCACGCTGAAGGAGTTCGATGACGGGTCGCCGCGGACGACATCTGTGTCGCCGGTCTGCGGCAGGCCGGCCATCTGGATCTTGTGGTCGTACTGATCGGACCAGAACCAGGGCGCCGTAAAACGCTCGGTCGGCTTTCCGCACAAGGTCCGGGCCGCGATTCTGGCCTGGTCAGTAGCGTTCTGAACGGATTCGAGGCGTACGCTGCGGCCGAGGAAACCGTGCCACTGTCGCGTGCAGTCGCCCGCAGCGACGATGTCGGGGTCCGCGGTCCGGGCCACGGCGTCGACCAGGACACCGTCGTCGACGGCCAGTCCCGCGGTGGCGGCGAGGGTGTCGTTCGGAGCGATCCCCACGCCAGTCAGGATCAGGTCGGCTCTGACCACGGTGTCATCGCTGAGCTCCGCAAGGAGGGCTCCGTCGCGCCGGGCGACGCTGCGCACGGACACGCCTGTGCGCAGATCGACACCGTGATTGCGGTGCTCGCGATCGACGAAGGCGGAGACGGCCGGTGGGCACGTCCGGGCCAGGACTCGTGGCTGGGCCTCTACGAGCGTCACCGCGATCCCCATGTCGGTCGCGGCGGCCGCCGTCTCCAGGCCGATGAATCCGCCACCGACGATCAGCAGGGTGCCACCGGACTGCAGTTCCTGCCGCAGCGCGATCGCGTCGTCGAGGTGATGCAGAGTCCTGCCTGGGACGTGGCCGGAGCCGAATCGGAGAGGACGCGGACTGCCACCGGTGGTGAGAGCCAGCTTGTCGTAGCGCAGCGTGCGCCCGTCGGCCAAGGCGACGGATCGTGTCCGGCGGTCAATCCCGACCGCGGCAGTGTCGAGTTCGACCTCGATGCCGGCGTTGGTGTAGGCGTCCAGGGCGCGAATCCGCAGTGCCACCTGATCGACTTTGCCGTGCAGGAACGCCTTGGACAGCGGCGGGCGCTGGTAGGGCAGGTGGGGTTCGGCCCCGACGAGCAGGATCCGGTCGCTGAAACCGTTCTGCCGCAGTGCCACAGCCAGTTCCGAGCCGGCCTGTCCCGCACCGACGATGACGACGGTCTTCACCGGTGCACCCGTCGGATGGTGACCGGCAACGCCGTCAGCTGCCGCATCAGGGAGTGGGCCGCCCATTCGTGATCGTCCCCGACCAGTGCGATACCGACATCGGGCGCGGTCAGCGCGGTCACGGCGATCTCAGTGAGCATCCGGGCCACGTTCCTGCCTGGGCACAGATGGGCACCGCCGCCGAAGGTCGCGCCGTGCTGGATCTGCCGGGTCAGCCGGTAGCTGTCGGGGTCGTCGAAGACCTCGGGATCGCGATTGGCCGCGGCCCACATCATGAGGACCGGTGTGCCGGCGGGGACAAAGACGCCGTTGTACTCGACGTCCTGCAGCGTCAGTCGCTGACTGAGCATCAGCGGGGACTCCAGACGTGTGCCCTCGTAGAAGGCACTGGTGACCAACGCCGGGTCGGCACGGACCTGTTCCAGGGCCGTTCCGTCGCTCAGCATCCGGAAGACCACGTTCTCGATCGCCACACCGATCGTGTGGAAGCCGTCGAAGAAGTTCGAGGCCACCAACGAGCCGATGTCCTCCGGCTTGCCCTCCATGTCGATCGTGGTGAGTTCGGCCGCCATGTCGTCGAGAAGCGCGTTGCCTCCGTCCGACCAGGCCTTTAGAACGGCTTCTCCGACCACGTCCATGTACGTCGCCGCAGCAGAGAACAGGCGCTGCGACTGCTCGGGCGTGCGGGTGAGCAGGAACGTCAGGCTCATCTCCTCCATGAGGTGCTGGACGTGCGCCGCCTGGTCGCTGCTCAGCCCAAGTTGCTCGGCCCAGAAGCGGGTGACGAACCGCCCGGCGAACTCCCGGGAGAAGTCGGTCCGGTCGCGCCCGGCGCACTCCTCGACAAGTTCCTGTGCGAGGCGTGCGGCGGCGGGAGCGAAACGGAGGATGTTCCGGGGCAGCAGTTGCCGGACCAGGAGATTACGGTACGGCTGATGCAGCGGAGGGTTGGAGGTGAACACCTGGTTCCGCAGGAACCTGCCGTACCCCTCGGTCTGTTCGGGATCCGGTTTGGTCACGGGCCCGGAGCCGAGATCCGCTTCGGTGGCCATCCACAAGACGATGTCCGCGGGCACGTTGCCCAACGCCGGATTTGCCGCAAGCGTTCTGGCGTCTTTGTTACGGAGCACGACGAGACTGTTCATCGGGCCCCGGAGAAAGTCGGTTCCTTCTCGGCCCCGCAACCCCCATGCCGCTTCTACGAAGTTGCGTGAGAAATTGTCGAATGTGATGAAGTCCTCAATGGCGGGAAGATCTGCCACCGAAGTCAGCTGTGTGGAGGACATGGGTTTGACTACCACCTTTCTGTAATGAGCTGTGGACAGGGCCGGGTCAGTCGCCCAGGACTCGTCGAAGGTATGCGTTGCCGAAGCGCCGATCCGGATCGAGGCGGTCACGCAGTGCGGTGAATTCACCGAAGCGTGGATACGCCGCCGCGAAGTAGTCGGCGTCACGTGTGTGCAGCTTGCCCCAGTGCGGGCGTCCGCCGTGCGCGGTGAAGATGCGCTCCGCCGCGGCGAAGTACTCACGGAAGGGCATGCCCTGGTAGGTGTGGACGGCGATGTATCCGCTCTCACGGCCCGACGCCGTGGAGAGGGTGATGTCGTCCGCGGGTGCCGTACGCACTTCGACGGGAAAGCTGATCCGCAGATCCGAACGGTCAACCATGGCCTTCAACTCGCGCAGGGCGTCGATCAGTGCCTCGCGCGGGAGGGCGTACTCCATCTCGATCATCTTCACCCGGCGGGGGGATGTGAAGACCTTGTACGGGATGTCTGTGTAGCTGCGGGCGGAAAGAGCCCGGCTCGACACCCTCGCTATGGCCGGGACGGCGGCGGGCACGGCCCGCCCCAGCGTGTTGGCTGCCTGGAAAACACCGTTGGAGAGAAATTCGTCCTCGAACCAGCCTTTGAAACGGCCCATCGGGGCGAGCGGACCTGTGCTGCGGTTGTTTCGCAGGGTGTTGCAGTTTCCGGTGTGCGGGAACCAGTAGAATTCGAAGTGATCGTTGGCCGCGTGGAGTTCGTCGAAGGTCGCGGTGACCGTGTCGAACGTCATCGGTTCGTCGTGCGCGGTGAGAAGGAACAGTGGTTCCACGGCGAACGTGATGGCACTGACAACCCCGAGCGCGCCCAGCCCGATGCGTGCAGCGGCGAACACGTCCGGGTTCTTTTTCTCGGAGCACGTGAGCAACGAGCCGTCCGCCGTCACCAGTTCAAGGCCGCGTATCTGGGCCGCGATCGCTGCCGAGCTGCGGCCCGTGCCATGGGTGCCCGTACTGGTCGCGCCGGCGACGGTCTGCTCCATGATGTCGCCCATGTTGGTGAGCGACAGACCTTCCCGGGCCAGGGCGACGTTCAGGTCCCTGAGCCGTGTGCCCGCTTCCACGGTCACGGTTCCGGCCTCCCGGTCGATGGCGCGAATGCCGGTCAGGCGGTCAGGCCGTATCAGCACGCCCTCGGTCGCGGCAGCGGAGGTGAACGAGTGGCCGCTGCCGACGGGCTTCACCGGCAGGCCGTCCTCGGCCGCCTCGCGCACAACGGCGCAGAGCTCATCGACCGAGGTGGGTGCGACGTCCCTCACTGGGCGGGCCGTGACGTTCCCGGCCCAGTTCCGCCACACACTCCTGTTCGCGCGGTTCTTGCCCGTGTGCGCGCTGTAGCGGGTCGTTGCCACGTCCTACTCCTCCTCGGTGAGCTGGGCGGTGGTGCCACGCGCGTATCTAGCGGACGGAACGGATGCGGTACACAAGAAGCGCTCCGACGGCGGCGGCCGCACCCACGAGCGCGAAGAGAAGCGGGTAGCCGTGTTGCGAACTGATGATCGCTCCGGCGATCAACGGGGCGATTGCCGGGGGAACGACCGAGCCGATGTTCATGATGCCGAGGTCCTTGGCCCGGCTCTCGGCGTCGGGGAGCACTTGTGTGATGAGAGCCTGGTCGACGGCCATGTACGCACCGAAGCCGCCGCCCATGAGAGCGGATGCCACCATCATGACGGTGAGGCTCGGGGCGCTCGCCAGCAGGAAGCCGGAAGCAGCCTGGAGCAGCGCCGCCAAGGCGACGAAGATCCGTCGTCGGCCGAGGCGGTCGGACAGCACACCGGCGGCGGCGGTGGCCACAAGGCCGGCCAGGAGATAGAGAACGGTGCAGACCAGCAGGCTGCCGGCCGGATCGGTGACGTTGAGATCGTCGGTGAGGAAGTAGAGCGTGTAACACGTGCCCAGTGAGTTCGCCAGATTGACCAGGAGGCGTCCGCCGAAGGCCCAGGCGAATTCCCGGTTCCTGAGCGAGCTGCCCATCGATGCGAGCAGTTCCCCGATGCTGAGCGGCGTCTCGGCGTTGAAGGCGATGTCGCGATGGGCGGCCAGGAACGGCACCAGGCAGACGATCAGCAGGACCGCGATGACGGCGAACCCGGACATGGGGGAGAGTCCGAAAGCCGATACGAGGGCGATGCCGACGACCACGCCGAGGGCCTGGGGACCGTAGATGGCGCTGGAGATCATGCCGCGTTGGTCTTCGGGTACGCGGTCGGCGATGATGGCGGTGAGCCCGGCGGTGGCTGCGCTGAGACCGATCATGCTGGCCGCCCACGCCACGACCACACCGGTCACGGTGGTCTGCGCGCCGGTGACGATCAGCCCGACGGCGAAGGCGACAGCGCCCGCCGTGAGCCAGAGTCTGCGCCGGCCGAAGCGGCTGCGGGAGCGGTCGCACAGGGCGCCGCACAGGGGCAGGGCGACGAGTGCGACCAGCCCGGAGACACCGTTGACGACGGCGAAGTCGTAGACCTTCGAGGCCGGATCGATCGCCTCCAGCTGCTGGGGGAGCAGCAGTTGGAGGGGGACGAGGTTTGCCATCCAGAAGCCGAACCACACCAGGCCGTACAGACTGGTCCAGCGGCGCGAGACGGGCTCGGCCGGTCCTTGGCCGGTGGCCGGGCCGAGGGGGCTTGCAAGGGCAGGAGCGGGGGAGTTGAAGTCGGGGAGCATCGGGCTTCCGGGAGAAGGTGGGCCGCGGATGGGGCAGATGGGTCAGAGGAAGGCGTGTCCTTCACCCCGGTACGTGGGGGCCTGGCCGACGATTTCGCTGCCGGACACCAGGTGGAGGGTGTTCACCCGCTCGCACAGTTCGCCGGCTTTGGCGTGCCGGAACCACACGTGGTCGCCGAGGCGCAGTCCGTGAGCTGCCGGACCGAGCACCGGTGTCTGCACTTCCCCCGCTCCTTCCAGCGGGTTCATCCGCAGGCCCCGGGGCCAGCTGAGAGTGGGCAGACGGTCGCGGCCGGGCGGGCCGGAGGCGACCCAGCCGCCCCCGAGTACGGTGGCGATCTTGTCCGTGGGACGGCGTACGACCGACATGACGAAGTAGGCGGCGGGCCGGGGACGGAAGCGTCGGTAGAAGTCGAACAACCCCGGTCCGTACAGGCCCGAACCCGCGCCGATCTCGGTGATGACGTGCTCGGCCGAGGTCTGCTCCACGGAGCCGGTGCCGCCGCCGTTGACGAACTCCAGGGGGGCGACGGTCTGGACTGCGGCGATCGCGGCGGCGCGCCGGTCGGCCAGTTCACGTGCCGACAGACGCTGCATGGCACGGAGCGCCGCGCGCTTGAGAGGGGATCCGGGCTGGTTGTCGCCCATGCCGGCGATCTGTCCTTCGTAGGACATGACCCCGGCCAGGTGGAACCCCTGATGGCTCTGGATCGCCCGGGCAAGCGTGGCGGCCTGGTGCGGGGTGTGCACGGGGGAGCGGTAGGGGCCCAGGTGGATGCGCCCGTCGGCCAGTTCCAGGGAGGCGTCCAGATCGATGCACAGCCGCAGAGGGGGGCGGGTGGCACCGACGGCCTCGTCGATGAAGTCCAGCTGGGCGACGGAGTCGATCATGAGGGTGATGCGTGAGGCCGCTCGCTCGTCCTTGGCCAGCTGCTGCAACGCGGTGCGGTCCGCGGTCGGGTAGCCGATGACCACGTCCTCGTGGTCCTCGGCCAGCCACAGGGCTTCGGGCAGGGTGAAGGCGAGGATGCCCCGGTAGCCCTGGTGCTGGAGGACGCGCTGGATCAGGTGGCGGCTGCGGACCGACTTGCTGGCCAGGCGGATGGTGGCGCTGCCGCCCGTGCGGTGTATGAGATCGCCGGCGTTGGCGTCGAAGGCGTCGAGGTCCACCACGGCGAACGGCGGGTCCAAGTGCTGGGTGGCCCGCTCCAGTTGGGCCATCCGGACCTCGCTGAAGCCGGCCATGGTGGAGGCGGCCGATTTCACGTCCGGCCAGGACGCCACATGTGCGCTCACATCCGCACCCTTTCTCGGTAGTTCAGTGGACCGGCCTGGTAAGCGGCGGCCGGGAACCGCGTCAGATGGTCGAGCGGTCCGAAGGCCGCGCCGCATCGGACCGGCGGCGGCCCGTGGGGGTGATGATCCGCTCTCGTTGCTTTCTTCCCTTGGCCTCGGCGAGCGGGATCACCCATCGCATCAGGCGGGGGAAGACGCCGGCGATCCGCTGGACGCGTCCGCCCAGGGGAGGGAACACGACCTCGACCGGCTTGGAGACGATCGCGTCGACGACGGTCTTGGCGATCTCCTCTGGTGCGTAGGACTTCTCGGCGAAGGAGATGGCGCAAGCGGGGTCGGCCAGTTCCTGCTCAAGCATGTCCGTGCGCGTGGACGGGGGATGAATGATCGTGAAGTCCAGTGGCCCGTCGCGTTCCTCCAGGGCCACGCTGTGATGGAAGGCCCGCAGCCCGTGCTTCGAGCCGCAGTACGTCGCGTATCCGGGCAGCGGGAGGAACGACGTCATGCTGCAGACTGTGATGATGTGGCCGCGGCCCTGCACGGTCATCCGCTCGATCGCCGTGCAGGTGCCGGTGATGGCGCCGAGCAGGTTGACCTCCAGGATGTCGCGGTGCTGTTGGGGGCCGAGGTCACTTGCGTGACCGGTGTGGGTGATGCCGGCGTTGTTGACCAGCACGTCGACGGCTCCGAACGCGGCCTCCGTTGCTTCGAAGGCTTTGACCCAAGCCGCCGGATTCCGGATGTCCAGGACACAGCCGGCGGCCCGGCTGCCCAGGCTGAGCGCCCTGGCCCGTACCGCCTGCTCGTTGACATCGGACAGCATCACGCGGTGCCCGCGTGCGACCGCCGACTGCGCGATCGCGGCCCCGATGCCGGAGGCTGCGCCGGTGACGAGAAGGACCCGGCTGTTTTCAGACACTTCGCTCATGGCCAACAGAGTCTCCTGGTCGTATGTCCAAGTCAACTGTCCGATACGAGATTGTCCTCGGTTGTTACTTGGGGATTCACAGCCGGAGCATCTCGATGCGGCCACCGTTCAGCTCTGCGGCACGGACGGGATCGTCGGTCGGCACGGTCGCGGCGAACAGGGTGCGCCCGTCTTGACCTGCGACCAGGCAGCTCAGGGTGTTCTGGCTCGTCGTGACCCGGTCGAGGACGCGGCCGCCCTCGGCCACGCGCACGCATTCGCCGCGCAGTGCGTTCGCGATCCACATCGTCTCGCCGTCGCTGTGCCAGGCGATGCCGTCGGGGGCGATCGGTGAGGCGGAGCGCTTGGCGATGGCCGGGTGGTCCAAGAGCGCCGAGATCCTTCGGGCGATCCGGCCGAGAAGCCCCGGATGGTTCACCGCATGCCACAGGAACGGTGAGATCAGCGGGGCCCAGGGGCGCGGCTCCCCGAGTGTGCCGTCGGGGAGCACGGGGAAGGCGGTGAGCCGCATGGCCAGGGTTTCGGCCGCCACCATGGTGGTGCCGTTGCCCGTCAGGACGCAGCCGTTGGGGAAGAGCACCGGCTCGGTCACCCCGAGCAGGGTCCCGTCCGCAGCCAGGCACGCGATCGGCGCCTTCGTCGGGCCGGGCGGCGCGTAGAGCATGGCGTTCGCGTGCTCGCGGGCGAACGCGTGGTAGTCAAAGCCGAAGTTGCCCACGTATGCACGCCCGTGCGGGTCGACGAGCATGTCGTTGACCGGGCCGCCGACAAGGTGCCGCAGATCCGCGTGCTCGACGAGCTCGCCGTCTGCTTCCAGTCGGTACACGACGCCTCCGTCCATGGAGGCGACGAGCATGCGCCCGTCCGGAAGCCAGCCGAGTCCGCCGGCCCGGCCGGGAACCTTGAGGACCGTCTCGGCCTCTCCCGTGCCGTCCCAGCGGTGCACCGTGCCGTGTGCCAGGTCGGAGAACCACAGGGCTCCCTGATGCCAGCGCAGTGACTCGGGAACGCCGAAGCCGCTCAACGCGACTGATGTCGTCCGCTTCATTCCAGCAGCTCCTTGGTGACGGGCCTTGGGCGTGGTGTCTCTGCCGCACAATAAGTTGGTCATCTGTACAAGACGCTTGACTTGTACGGGTGACCGTCTCATTCTGGGCAGACCGAAGTCAACGTTCCGGCAGGAGTTTTTCCGTGGCTCAGACTCGATCGCTCACGCCCGACGGCGCCCGGGCGGACGCACACATCGCAGTGGACAACCCGGCCACCGGAGCAGTGGTCGGCCACGTCGCAGACGCGTCGGCGCAGGAGGTGGCGCAAGCGGTTGCACGAGCCCGGCGGGCGCAGCCGGGCTGGGCTGAACTGAGCGCCCGAAGCCGTGCGGAATTCTTTACACGCGGTCGTCGGTGGCTGCTGACTCACCGGCAGGAGATCATCGACTCCATCGTCGCGGAGAACGGCAAGGCGGAAGAGGACGCGATCGTCGAGATCGTCTACTGCGTCAGCGCCTTCGCTTACTGGGCCAAGCGGGCACGGCACTTCCTCGCCGAGACGAAGATCCGCTCGCTCTCGCCGTTCGTGCTCGGGCGCAGCATGTACACCCGGCGGGTCCCCCTCGGTGTCGTCGGAGTCATCGGCCCCTGGAACAACCCGTTGATCAACTCCTTCGGTGACGCCATCCCGGCCCTGGCCGCCGGCAACGCCGTCGTCCTCAAACCCTCGGAGTACACACCGCTGACCGCGCTGCTCATGGAGAAGATGACCCGTGAGTGCGGCTGGCCCAAGGACGTCTTCCAGGTCGTGACCGGCGCCGGCGCCACCGGCCAGGCCCTGGTCGACACCGCCGACTTCGTGATGTTCACCGGATCCACGAAGACCGGCCGGGCCGTCGCCGCGCGGGCGGGCGAGCGGCTCGTCCCGTGCTCACTCGAACTCGGCGGCAAGGACGCTCTGATCGTGCTGGCCGATGCCTCGCTGGAGCGGGCGGTGAACGTCACCCTGCACGGTGCTCTGTGCAACGGGGGGCAGATGTGCACCTCGGTGGAGCGCGTCTATGTCGAGGAGCCGGTGTACGACGCGTTCGTCGCCAGGCTGCGCCAGCGGTTCGAGGAGGTCACCTCCGGCAGGCCGGCAGGGCTGGGCAGCACCGATGTGGGCGCCATGACCTTCCCGCCTCAGATGCCGATCGTCGAGGACCACGTCAAGGACGCCGTGAGCCGAGGAGCGCGCGTCCTTGTAGGGGGCCACGCCGCCCCCGGCCCGGGCCGGTTCTTCGAACCCACGCTGCTCGTCGACGTCGACCACACCATGAAATGCATGCGTGAGGAGACCTTCGGACCCACGCTGCCCGTGATGAAGGTCGCAAGTGCCGAGGAGGCCGTCCGGCTCGTCAACGACAGCACCTACGGCCTGCAGGCCTCCATCATCAGCTCGAACATGAAGCGTGCCCGACACCTCGCCGAGCGTCTCGAGGCAGGCTGCGTCACCATCAACGACGCCCAGACCAACTACATGGCCTTCGGCCTGCCCATGGGCGGCTGGAAGGAGTCGGGCCTCGGCGTACGGCACGGCGCCGAAGGAATCCGCAAGTACACCAGGCTCCAGGCCGTCAGCGTGAACCGCTTCCCGACCCGCCGCGACCTTCACATGATCCCGTTCGACCCCTCGGCCTACCGGTCCATCCTGCGCCTGGTGGACCTCATGTACGGCAACCGCCTGCGCCGCCGGAGCAAGTAACCGCGCCACCGCCCACCAGATCACGAAAGGCCAGATCCCGATGACCACGACACCCGCCGCCCCGCACATGTCCGTCGGCGCCATGCCCGAGGGCGTCACCCTGCCGCTGCCCCAGCAGAACCTGAGCACCGAGGAGGAGCGTCAGGTCCGCAAGCAGGAACTCGCGGCCGCCTTCCGCCTGTTCGCTCGCTTCGGCTTCTCCGAGGGCGTGGCCGGACACATCACGGCCCGCGATCCGGAGAACCCCTCGGCCTTCTGGGTCAACCCCTTCGGGATGTCGTTCAGCCAGATCCGCGTCTCCGACCTGATCCTCGTCGACCATGACGGCAAGCTCCTGGAGGGCAAACGCCCGGTCAACAACGCCGCGTTCTGTATCCACTCCGAGGTGCACCGGGCCAGGCCGGATACGGTCGCTGCCGCACACACCCACTCCCTGCACGGCAAGGCCTTCTCCAGCCTCAGCGTCCCGCTCGAGCCGATCACCCAGGACGCCTGTGCCTTCTTCGAGGACCACGGCATCTACTCCGACTACCGCGGAGTGGTGAACGACACCGAGGAAGGCCGACGGATCGGTGTGGCGCTGGGCAAGGGAAAGGCCGTCGTTCTGCAGAACCACGGGCTGCTCACGGTCGGGGCCTCCGTCGCCGAGGCGGCCTGGTACTTCATCACCATGGAACGCTCCTGCCAGGCGCAGCTGCTGGCCATGGCCGCGGGTGAACCGAAGCTCATCGATGCGGAAACAGCGCGGATGGTGAGGGACCAGATCTCCGGCCCCCTCCCGGGCTGGTTCCAGTTCCGCCCCCTGTGGGACCAGATCACCGCAGACCAGCCCGACCTGTTCGACTGACATGACGCGCTGATCCTAGGAAGCCAAGTCGGGTGGGTGCGGCGGCTGCGGCCGCCGCACCCACCCGACTTTTTGGTGTGGCCGCCATGCGACGAGGGGGTGGCCAGAGCCGGTGAGCGTGCGCTCACCGGCGACTCACCTCACGCGTCCTTGGCGGCGAGGCTCATGAGGTGCTCGCCGGTCAGGCGGAGCACCGCGCGGGTGTTCTCGCTGTTACGGTCGGCCAGCCAGCACAGCGTGACACCGTCCAGCACCGCGTTGAGGTAGCGGGCCAGAACGGGAAGGGGCACCGTCCACTTGATGCCCGCGCTCGCGGCAGCTTCAGCGAGGAGCTGCTCATGGACTTCCAGGTAATGCTCGTACTGCCGGCGGGCCAGATCCTCAAAGCCCTCCTGACGCAACGCGTAATGGGCGAGTTCGTACCCCACCTGATGCTCTCCCGGGCTGAGCTCAACTCCCTCCCAGAAGGCGAAGAGGCTCCTGGCGATGCGTGCGCCGAGGTCGCCCTCTCCCTCGAACACGTTCCGGGCCTTTGCCACGCCGCTGTCCGTGATACGGGTGATGACTTCCTGGAGGAGTTCCTCACGTGAGTTGAAGCAGTAGTGGAAAACGCCCAGCGGCATCTTCGCCTCGTTGACGACAGCGCGTGTCGTGGTCTTGACGACTCCGTCGCGGACCATGACGCGGAACGCCGCGGCGATGAGTTCTTCCCGTCGATCCTTCGCTGCCATGCGAGACATTCGGTCCACCGTTTCATCAAGAGTGAAATGCTCACTCCATGCTAACCGGCGTCTTGGACGATCGACCAACTGTGATTTCGGTCGTCGGAGTCGATGGCGTACATCTCGTCCGTGGGCTTCAGCCAGTAGCCGGTGTGGGCCTGGTCATCGATGTCGATGCCCTCGTCCACGAGCCCACGAAGTACTCGTCCTTGCTGATGCCGATCCGGTGGCCATCAGCTCCGTGGAGTAGCAGTCCTTGCCGGAGATGCCCGGGTAGCCGTCGGGCCGGGGCCCTGGAGTGGGCTTCACCACCATCGGGACCGTGCCGTCGGTCCGGACCAACTGTTCGTCGGTGGTGTCGAGATGGACGCAGACCTGTACGGCCTCCCGGTCGGCGTCGAGGTAGGCGAGCACCAGGATGCCGGCGATGTCGAGCAGGGCAGGCCCTCATCGTCCGGCCGGTCCGTCGGGTGGAAGTGTGCCGGGCTGTTCGCCGCCGCGCAGGCGTCGGCGAGGTTGAGGGTGAGGGGCGTGCGCACGTGACGGGAGATGTCGCCGGGGTACGGCGTGTAGCCTGCGTCGCCGTGGTTCTGGTCCGGCCTGTAGTAGAGGTCGACGGCCCTCTGGTCGTCGACGCACCGCGCCGAGGGCGACCAGGCGCGCGCACTCGGCCTCGAGGGCGGCGACACGCTCCTCACCCACGAGCCCGGTGCCGACCCGCACATCAATATGAACCCGGTTGACGACCTTGCTCTCGGGAACGCGCTGGAAGAACAGTCGCGGACCCGCGCCCTCCGGGTCCATGCAGGCGAACGCCGCTCCCTGACGCTCAGGTGGCAGTGAGCGATCGAAGTCGTCCCAGGAAGCGAAGCCCTTCGGCGGCGGCGGTAGGACGTACCCCAACACCTCGCACCAGAGACGAGCCACACGCTCAGGCTCGGCACAGTCGAAGGTGACCTGGATCTTCTTGATCGATGCCATCGGATCACCATGGTGGCGCGCGCGGTCCACCGAGCCTGCGGGACCCACAGCGGCCTCGGGACCGCCCCGCCGCGGGCGCCTCTCATCGCACTCCTGTGGCCGGACGGTGTCTGCCCGGCCCACGCGGCGCAGGCGGGTCGGCGGGCTGCAGGTAGTATCCCGAGCGCTTCCGGCCCGTTCGGGCTGGTGAACCAGGTGGGTGGGGAATTCCTCGATGACGTTTCGGCTGCGCGCAGTCCGCGCGTTCGCGCTGCTGCTCGGCTTCTTCCTCATGAGCCTGGCACTGCTGTCGGCCATGGCCGTGCTCGACTGGCTGGTGCTGACCCACCCGGTCACCGAGAGGGCGGCGTGGATCGGGGGCACGGTGCTGACGGTCACCGTGCTGCTGGCAGCGGCGATTGTGCGTGGCTTGTTCACGTTCCTACGAGCCGGCCGGCTGGGACCGGTCCCGGAGGGGGTGCCGGTCACCCCCGAGGACCAGCCCGCGCTGTGGGAGCAGGTACGGGCGGCAGCCGAGGTGACGGGACAGCGGCCGCCCGACGAGCTCTACCTCGTCGCCGAGGTCAACGCGGCCGTCGCCGAACAGAGCCGCATGCTCGGACTGCTGCACGGACGACGCCGGATGTATCTGGGGCTCCCGCTGCTCGCCGGACTGACCGTCCCACAGTTGCGCGCCGTCCTCGCCCACGAGTTCGGGCACTACGGCAACCTCGACACCCGGCTCGGAGGCGTCACCATGCGCGGCCGCGCGGCGCTCCTGCACACGGTGGAGGCGTTCCAGGAGGGCAGCACTGAGTTCCATCAGGCGATCGGTGCCCTGTACGTCGGCTACGCGCGGCTGTATCTGCGGACCACCCAGTCCGTGGCTCGCCACCAGGAGCTCGCCGCGGACCGGATGGCGGCCAGGCACGCCGGTCGCGACACGACGGTCGCCGCGCTACGCGCCATCCCGGTGCTCGCCGACGCCCACACCCACTACCTGGACACCTACGCCGCGAGGGGCATCTCGCTGGGTGCGCTCCCGCCGGTGGGCGAAGTGCACGGCGGTTTTTGCCGGTTGCTCGCCGCACGCACCGGGGAACGACTCGCCGCCCTCCGCGCCGGACAGCGCCCGCCGCGACCGCACCCGTACGACTCGCACCCCCCGACAGCCGAACGCATCGCCCGCCTCGAACAACTCCCGGCAGACGACCGGTCAGAGGACCCCACCGACCAGACCACCGGCCTCGCCCTGTTGCGCGACACCGACCGGCTGTTCACCGCGCTGGAGGCGCGCACGCTGGCTGGGGAGTCGGCGCAGTTGCGGCGCGTGAGCTGGGACGAACTCGTCATGGCCCGCGCCATCGCCGACGCCGAGGGCTGGTCCCGACCACTGCGGGTCGCCGTGGCCAGGACACTTCGATCCTCGGCGCGGGGAGCGGGCGGCGCGGTGACCGATGCCGTACGCCGGGAAGGCACGACCGGCGAGGTGAGCGGCGACCTCTTGCCCGGCTTGGAGGAGATACTCGACGCGTTCGACCGCGGCCTGCTCTGGCCGGAGGTCGCCGACCGCATGCCCAAGCCGGACCAGGCGACCCGACTGGTCGGGCAGGCCGCGCGCAACTTCATTCGGCCAAGGATCTTCGACGGCCTCGCGGGCCTGATCCACCTGCGCCTGGCCGAGTCCGGGCAGGCCAAGCCGGACGTCGGCTGGTCGGAGCAGCCCGGACTGTTGCTCCCCGAGTCGTGGGAGAAGACCATGGACGACGCCATCGACGCCGCCGTCGCCGACACACCCGACACCCGATCCCTGCGCGCCCTGCTCACCGCGTCCCACCACGCGCCGGCGTGAACGGGCTTGTGGACAGCGCCGGTTGCTAGTGCCGCAGCACACTAGCGGGCGCCCTGGTTGTCAGTGGTGGGTGGCAGCATCGACGGCATGACGGACACCGCGGTATTCGACTGGCGCTCCTTCCTGCTCCGGTGGAGCGGGGAGTGGGCGGATTCCCTCTCCGACGACGAGACGCGCGGCGCGGACGACGAGGCCGCGCGGGAGGCGCGGTGGCTGGGGTTCCCGCCCGCCTCCGAGGAGCGCATCGCGGCCATGGAGGAGCGCCTGGGTCGACGGATGCCCCCGTCGTACCGGGAGTTCCTCAAGGTCAGCGACGGGTGGCGGCATGCGGGCGGGTTCGTGTGGCGGCTGGCGGGGACCGAAAGGGTGCACTGGCACGAGAACGAGTCAGGGCTCGCCGACGTGTTCGAGGAGTACCTGGACGAGGACGCGGACCCTGAGGAGCAACGGGAGGCGGAGCTGTGGCGGCGCGGGCTCCAGCTGGACGTCGAGTCCGACTCCACCTATGTACTCCTGGACCCCGATGACGTGGACGAGGACGGCGAGTGGGCCGTCTACACATGGGCGAGCTGGCGGGCCGCCTCACCCGAACGGCAGGCGAGCTTCCTGGAGTTCATGCAGGAGATGTACCGCGAGTTCCACCGCCTGCGGTCCCACCGCGGCGAGGGGCAGCCGGTGTTCGTCAACGACACCACGCGCGAGCTGGACGACCTGGTGGACGCGGCCCGGCTGGAGGCGCTGCGCGGCAACTGGGAACGGGCCGTGCAGCAGTTGGACGAGGCCAAGGCGTACGGCCGACCGCGGGCTGTCGGGTTGGGCGACCAGATCCGACGCCTGCTCGGACAGACCTCCATGTACTTCGACGGCCTGGCGACGGACCCGCGGTACGCGGCCGAGCTGTTGCCGTCGCTGGTCGCCGAGCACGCGGCACACTCGTACCGCGACGACTCCATGCTGATGTTCCATCTCCGCGGCGCCGACGAGACCCTGGTGGCAACGGCGTACGCGACCCTGGAGCAGGTGCGCGAGGGCACGTACCGGTACGCGCCGGCAGGACCGTTCGGTGAGGCGGTCGAGCAGGCACGGGAGCTGGCGCGGTGGGGCGACACCGACGGGGCGTGGCGGACACTGACGGCGGCGCTGCCCCTGTGGGAGCCATTGGGGCCCGATCATCTGGCACCGCTGGGATGGGTGGCCGACCCCGTGCTCGGACCGTTGCTGACCCCGGAGCGGGGGCGCCAGCTGTTGTCCACACCGAGAGCGGGCCAGGCCGGTGGCCCGCCGAGTCCGACGGACGGCCTCGACTCGAGCGGCATGGCATGGCTCGCCGTGCCGGACCCGGGCAACAGCCGCACGTCCTACCGGTTCGTCCTGGTGGAGGGGGTGGATCCGCAGGAGTTGGCAAAACGCCTGGCGGACGGGCGCGACCACGACCGTGGCCAGGAAGACGAGCACGAGCACAGGAGCGTGCTGGACTCGCCCATGACCCTGTGGGAAGCGCGCCGCAGGTCGGTCAGCGACCAGAGGGAGTTCTCCTCCTTAGACGACAAGGCCCTCATGGCGGTCGGCCGCGCCGGCGCCGGCTGGAGCTTCGCGTTCGACGGCCAACCCGCGCAGTTCAACCGGCAGAGGTTCATCTCCCCTGCCGAGTGCTCCAGTTCGGGCACCCGCGCGGTGGTGGTGTGGAGCGGCCTCAGGGAACCGCACCGGGAGCCGTTCTTCCACCTGTCCGTGGCGCAGGACGGTGCCGAGCAGTACGCGTTCACCTACACGGACGGCGAACTCCGGCAAAGCGGAGAGATACCCCGCCTCCTGGACCCGACCCGGTTCTTCGGAGCCGCGGAGGTGGAGGGTGCCGAGGTGGAGCGGTCACTGTTGGAAGCCGTTGCCGAGGAGTTCGGCGCGTCTCTGCCCCGTCACGCCCTCGTGAGCGGACGGCTGCACACGTTCACCACCCGTTCCTGGACGCGTCCGCCCGAGAGCGGCGAGGCGTACGCGGTGATCCGGTTGAGCTGGGGAGACACACCCTCGGTGGAGGACGCGGGGGCGGGGGAGGACGGGCCGGGAAGCGGGTGAGGTCAGTGCCAGAGCCCGGTTGTCCCGGCCGTCTGCCATCTGGTCGAGCCATCGTTCGTACCAGGCGAGGAAGTCCGGGGCGGAGGAGACGTTCGGGCCCCAGAGGCTGTCGGCGTTGGCGACGCGCCCGAACCGGCTGATGTTCCAGAAGACGAAGGCTCCCGTGGCAAAGGCCCAGCCCAGGACGGCAGTCTCTTGTGCTCAGTCAGAGATGATTCAGCCGGTCCACGTCTTGATCTGGGCCGCGACCTCGCGTGCCGGGAGTCCGTCTCGGGCGGCCCGGGCCAGGGGGATGACGGTGTTGAGACCGGGGCTGACCGGCAGCCCGCACGCGGTCAGATATGCGGCGGTCACGGTGGCAGCGAACAGCAGGTTGCGGACCTCCAGGCTTGGCTGCCGCGCCAGCTCGCACAGCAGGGCTGCGGCCTTGTGGTGCGGCTCGGGGTAGACCTCCTGGCCCAGGATCTCCGCACGGTGGCGGGCCTCGGCGGCGACCGGCACGCCGTAGTCGACGACCTGGGGATCCCCTGGGATCTGCTGCGCCACCGCCAGGATCCACGCGAGGTCGACCTTCAGGTTCACGCGGCGTCCCGCGGCGCGTCCTTCGCCAGCCCGTCCGGGAGCCCTGGGTAGCGGTCCTCCCCAAGCTCCGCCTCGAACCGCTCCGCGTAGGAGGCCAGGAAGCCGGCGGCACCGGCCATGAACGCAGACCGGGACTCGTTCACGTCCTGCTCGATCAGATCGGCGACGTACCCCTGCAGGCTCAGCCCGCGCCGCTTGGCCCGCTCCTCGGCCGCCGCCCGCACGGCCTCGTCCAGCCGGATGTTGGTCTGCTTACTCATAGGCCCCAGCCTAGCTAACAGCTGATACCAGTGGCTAGCATCTTGCGGGAGTCAACCGGACGGCTCGGACCAAAGACTCCCGCCCCCAGTTCGACGCCCTGGTCCGTACCCGGCGGTGGATCATCGATGAGGAACGCCGTGATCTGTTCACGCTCGCGCCGGCTTCGGTGAGCCGCCATACGTAGCGGTGCGCGCCGCGGTGTCGTACGTTGCGGGCTCCGACTGCGACCAGGGCCTCCCGAGGCCGGACGGCCGGGTTGCGCCCGGCCCGCGGCGCCGGAGCCCGAGCGCGATGAGTCGGGTGTCGGCGCACCGGTGGCCCTGCTCCTAGCGGCGGATCTTGTGTGCTGTGCGGCCGGTAGCGCGCGAGTTCCAGGAATCTGGGCAGCCCTTGGCCGCGAACCTCCGTGCAGGTCGTGATTTCGCTGTCGTGTCGGCGCGGGTTCCGGAGCCTACGACTGTTCTTCTCGGCCGGCCTGGGCGCGATTCGGATGGCGGCTCCCGCGACCAGCGGCTGGAGGGGTGCGCGGCCGCAGGCGCTCGCCCTGCGGTCCGAACATGATCAGGTACTCGACCGGACCGCCGGGGCTGGCGTTCGCCACCCCGTGCGGGGTGCGGGTGTCGAACTCGGCGACGTCCCCGGGGGTCAGGACGAGGTCTTGGTCGCCGAGCGCGAGCCACAGCCGCCCGTACAGGACGCACAACCACTCGTAGCCCTCGTGGCAGACCCGCCGCGGCCGCGCGGGCGGACCCTCGATGGCGGGCAGGACGTGCTTGTGGGCGTGCAGGCCGCCGACGTACCGGGTCAACGGCAGCACCGCTTTGTCATCCCCGAAGCTCAGCGGCGCCGCAGCGCGCGGCTCGGCCGCGGGGGCGGGCGCGGTGCCGGCCAGCTCGTCCAGGGAGACGCCGTACTCCTTCGACAGCTGCAGCAGCACCTCCAGCGTGGGCTTGCGCCGGCCGGTCTCGATCCGCGACAGGGTGCTGGTCGAGATGCCGGTCGCGCAGCTGACACCGGCGAGCGTCGCGCCATGCTGCTCGCGCGCGGCCCGCAGCCGGGGCCCCATCGCGGCCAGCGTGCCGTCCACGTCGTCGACTGCCACCTTTCCCGCTCCTTCCCGTGCCACTCCGCCGCTCTGTCCTGCGAGTTTGCCAGAATGGCAAGGCTGATCGCGACGGGCGGGTGCCGCGCCGCATGATCGATGGGTAGCCGCGTCCGCCCGCGAATCGAGGAGAAGCCCATGCAGCCCGAGCCGACCGCCGAGCTCCGCCACCGCACCGTCGAGGCCCCGGCCGGGCGCCTGCACCTGGTCGAGCAGGGCGCCGGCCCGCTGGTCCTGCTCGTCCACGGCTTCCCCGAGTCCTGGTACTCCTGGCGCCGCCAGCTCCCGGCCCTCGCCGCGGCCGGCCACCGGGCGGTGGCGATCGACGTGCGCGGCTACGGCCGCTCCTCCAAGCCGCAGACGCCCGACGCCTACCGGATGCTCGACCTGGTGGAGGACAACGTCGCCGTCGTGCGCGCCCTCGGCGAGGAGAACGCAGTGGTCGTCGGCCACGACTGGGGCTCCAACATCGCCGCCGCCTGCGCCCTGCTGCACCCGGAGGTCTTCCGCGCCGTCGGCCTGCTGAGCGTTCCCTACGCGCCGCCCGGAGGGCCCCGCCCCACCGACATCTTCGGCCAGATGGGCGGCCCGGAGCAGGAGTTCTACGTCTCCTACTTCCAAGAGCCCGGCCGCGCCGAGGCGGAGATCGAGCCCGACGTCCGGGGCTGGCTCGCGGGCTTCTACACGGCCCTGTCCGCCGACACCATGCCCGCCCAGGGCGAGCCCGACCCGCACTTCGTCACCCGCGGCGGCCGGTTGCGCGACCGCTTCCCCACGGGTGTCCTCCCGGCCTGGCTGAGCGAGGAGGACCTGGACGTCTACGCCGGGGAGTTCGAGCGCACAGGGATCACCGGCGCCCTCAACCGCTACCGCAACATGGACCGGGACTGGGAAGACCTCGCCCCGCACCGCGGAGCCCCGATCAAGCAGCCGTCCCTGTTCATCGGCGGCGCCCTGGACGCCTCCACCACCTGGATGTCCGACGCCATCAAGGCCTACCCCACCACCCTCCCAGGCCTGTCGGCCTCCCACCTCTTGAACGGCTGCGGCCACTGGATCCAGCAGGAGCGCCCCGACGAGGTCAACCGCCTGCTGACCGACTGGCTCGCCACCCTCCAGGGCTGAACCAGGCGGGCAACCTGGGCAGCTTGCGACGGTGTCCAGGCCATCGGTGGTGCTCAGGCCGGGCAGCGGCGGCGTATAGGTCCTACGGATACGGCGGCTCTGACTCCTCGAGGGGCGGGTCGGTCAGCCGCTGGGCGGAGACAACGAGCAGGAGGTCGTCGGCGGACCACGGGCCGCAGGCCAACCAGGCATCGCCCCGGGAGAGCACCACCAACTCGCCGGGCGCGGTGACGAGACAGCACACGCCGCAGCCGCACGACGGGTCGAAGGGTTCGGGTGGGCGATGCAGGGGGTGGTGAAGTAGTCGGCTCCGTGCTCCCCGACCGCAGCCAGGACCAGGTCGCCGTCCGCGACGTCGCCGGCGCGGGCGACGCGCGCGTGCGGCACAGCGAGCGCGAGACGGGTCTGCGGGCTGTTCACGGCGAGCTGCCCATCGAGCAGGCAGGCGTTGCCGCTGGAGCGGGCATCGCCGGTGGCGGGTGCGGCGAGCAGGGCCCGGTGGAAGTCGACGGCCGTCTGGGCCGCGTGCCTTGCCCTGACGTGGTCCAGGGCCTTGATGAGGCCGCCGCCCGCGCGTTCGCGAGCGACGGGTCGGCGACTGAGAACTCATCTCGTCCGGCCGGAAATCGGCAGCCAAACTTGCGGACCGGCCACCGCGTTTGCAGGCTTCGCTCCGGGGTGCACACGGTCGCGGATGCGCATCCTCGGATGTGGGGCGGATACCGGCAGGAAGGAAGGCCAACCATGATCCTCCCGAAGGTCAGAGACCCCCGCTTCGTGACGATCCGCCGCGGTGGGACCCTCACCGATTCGGATCACCGCCTCCTCGCCCTGTGGGCGGCAGCCTGCGCGGAGCACGTCCTTGACCTCTTCGAGTCGGCTCAGCCTGAAGACCCACGACCGCGCCAGGCGATCGAGCACGCCCGCGCCTGGGTGCATGGCGAGGTGAAGATGATGCAGGCCCGCACGGCGGGCGGCCATGCAATGGGCGCCGCTCGAGACCTGCGGGGCGCAGCGCGGCATGCCGCTTACGCCGCCGGCCAGGCCGCAGTCGTCGCACACGTCGCCGCGCACGAACTCGGGGCAGCCGCCTACGCGATCAAGGCCGCACGCGCTGCCGCGCCACAAGACGAGAGTGAGGCCGCAGGACGACTCGAGTGCCAGTGGCAGCGCGACCAGCTCCCGGAGGCGATTCGCGAACTCGTCCTTGACGACCAGCGATTGCGCAACGACATCTGCTGGTCGGTGTTTGCCTGCTGAGGCTGATCCACCGGCACCGTGCCGAAGAGAACGACACCTCACCGGCGACGGCCTCGCCGGAACACCAGCCGGCGGGGCCGTCGCCGCCAGAGTTCGTCGGCATCGTGAACGCTGCCCTCGTCGGCATTTTCAACGCCGGGCAACAGGGTGTACTCGGCGAGGTGGCCGGGGGCGAAGTGGGCGGCGAGCGCGGCGCGTGCGGCTCGTTCGGACAGGGAGTGTGCGGGCATGCAGGGGTGGGCCTTTCGGGCAGGGCGCGGCACCGGCAGGCGGTCCGGTGCCGCGGCGGGGCGGGCGAAGGGGGACGTGGCCAGGGACGACGGGAAGGGGAGTGCTGTCGGTACGCAGGACCCGCGCCGATCCAACTCGGCCGTGACGGGCTGCCGTTCTCGTGCGGTCCTGTGTCGCGGGCTTGTACGACGTTGACTTCCTCCCCCGCCTAAAGGCGGGGGATTCCAGCGGTCGCCCGCTGGGGTTCCTGTTTCACCGACGACTGCCCCGTCCGGGAGGACTCCCGTTGAGGTCTTACACCATCTCCACAGGCAGATGCCGCCAGCTCGGCGGTCAGGATGTTGCGTGCCGCGTTGATGTCGCGGTCATGCACGACGCCGCAGGCGCACGTCCATTCGCGGACGTTCAGCGGCATCTTCGCCGCGACCGTCCCGCAGTCCCCGCACAGCTTGCTGCTGGGGAACCATCGGTCGACCACCACGAGCTCGCGCCCGTACCAGGCGCACTTGTACTCCAGCAGGGAGCGCAGTTGCGTCCAGGCCGCATCGCTGATGGCGCGTGCGAGCGTGCCGTTCTTCAGCAGGTTCCGGACGCTCAGGTCTTCGATCACGACCGTTTGGTTCTCGCGGACGAGTCGAGTCGACAGCTTGTGCAGGACGTCGCGGCGCCGGTCGGCGATCCGCGCATGCACACGGGCCACCTTGCGGCGGGCCTTCTCCCGGTTCGCCGAGCCCTTCGCCTTGCGCGACAACTCCCGCTGCGCCTTCGCCAGGCGGGCACGGTCACGCCTCTCATGCCTCGGGTCGGCGACCTTTTCCCCGGTGGACAGGGTCACCAGGGAGGTGATCCCGGCGTCCAGGCCCACCGCGTTCGTGGTGGCCGGGGCCGGGGCGATGGTGTCCTGGCACAGCAGGGACACGAACCAGCGCCCCGCCGCGTCTCGGGACACCGTCACCGTGCTCGGCTCCGTCCCCTCGGGCAGGGGGCGCGACCAGCGGATGTCCAGAGGATCGGCCATCTTGGCCAAGGTCAGCTGTCCGTCGCGCCAGGTGAAGGCGCTGCGGGTGTACTCGGCCGACGCGCGGGACTTCTTGCGGGACTTGTAGCGCGGGTACTTCGCACGCTGGGCGAAGAAGTTCCCGAACGCCGTCTGCAGATGGCGCAGCGCCTGCTGCAACGGAACCGAGGACACCTCCGCCAGAAAAGCGAGTTCCTCGGTCTTCTTCCACTGCGTCAGCGCGGCGGAGGACTGCACGTAGGAGATGCGGCGCTGCTCGCCGTACCAGGCCCGTGTGCGTTCCTCTAGGGCCTTGTTGTAGACGAGGCGGACACAGCCGAACGTGCGCGACAGCTCAGCCGCCTGCACGCCGGTGGGGTAGAAGCGGTACTTGAACGCCCGCTTGACCTGCCGCGTCACGTCTCACACTTTATCAACTTCCGTATGGGCAGCGGGTGTCGTCCGGTGGACGGCGCACGCCGGTCCGTCTGGGCGGCGAACCGGCTTCCCCTGCCCTGCTCCGCAGGAGCTTCGATTCCTCCCCGGCCTGAAGGCCGGGGTATCCACGAAGGACAGACCCGATGAGCGATCTGTCGCCGGGCGGTCTGAGTGAGCGCGGCCAGCCACCGGGACCGGCCGGTGGTCGGCCGCTGGTCCTCAGCCGAGTGTGGTGCGCCGCGGTGCGGCGGTAGCGTGGCGAGGCGGGCAGAGGTGCGGACGGGCGGGGTGGATTTTCATGCGGATGCGGTACGAAGCCGGGGCCGGAGAGGAGTTCGAGGCGGCGTGCGGGCTGTTGATCGACCGGTTGGTCCGGTGGGCGGGGGAGCAGGGTCTATCGGCGGACGGGTTCCTGGTGGAGGCGGCGTTGGACTACCGGCACCGGGCGACCGCCGACGGTCGGCTCGGGTTGTGGGAGGCGCGGCATGTGGAGGAGTTGCTGCTGTCCTGGCTTCCTCAACAGGTCACTGAGCTTCCCGGGGAGGAACGAGCCGATGGTCCGGGCACGTTGCGTACTCTCCTGCGCTTTCTGCACGCCGTGCGGTTGGCGGACCCACGTGGTCCCGCCCTCGATGACTCCCTGGGTGCGGTGGACGCGGCCGCGGAGCGGTATCCGGCGGCAATGGCGGACCGTACCCGCTGGGGTCTGGCGAAGTTCTGGGCCGTAACTGGTGCTGAGCAGGGGGTGGACGTCATGGACGGGGCGGCGTTTCAGCGGTTCGCGGAGCGCGCTCAGCGTGGGGACGTCGCCTTTGACCAGCGGACCCTTGACGCGATCATGGACCGGCGGTTGAACGGCCGCGGGTTGGCGGATGGGGCCCGGGCCGAGCCGCAGTTGCCTGTGGTGTTGCCTTCGGACGGTGAACTGCGACGACGGGCCGAGGCGTCGACGATTGTGGTGCAGTTGCGTGGGCTTGCGGAGTGGGTGGGGCGTGAGGGGCGGGTGGTGACGGCCGCGGGGCGGCTGCGGATGGCCGACGCCCGCGAGCTGGTGGACGGTTTGGGCACCGGCGACAGGACCGAGGGGGTGCGCTCTTCGAGCGACCTGCCGCGGCTGGGACTGCTGGTGGAGTGGGCGAAGAAGGCGCGGCTGGTCCGGGTGGCCAAGGGCCGGTTGCACGCGGTGGCCAAGGCCCGGCCGGTGCTGGCCGACCCGCTTCAGCTCTGGTCGCGCGCCTTCGACGCTCTCTTCGAACTGCGGCAGGCTCTGATCGGGGCGCGCAGCGGCTGGCACGTCGAGTCGATGCTCTTCGACATCTACGACGAGATGCTGGAGGACGTGCTGAACACGCTCTACAGCCTGCCGTACCCGATGCCCTGGCCTCGTCTGCGTGACTCCGTGCACGTGGGTTATCGGGCACGCTTTCGCCTGGACGCCGGCCCGGATTTCCAGCACCGGATGTGGTTCCAGCACGCCGACCGGGACCTGCGCGCGGTGCTGGACGCGCTGGAGGACCTGGGTGCGGTCGAGCGTGAGCAGGGGATGGCCGATCCGGTGTTCCTGGAGGCCGATCTCTTCGATCTCGAAGATTCCGGCCCTGAACTGAGCGCGGGCATGCCGCAGGAGCTCGGGGAGTTGCTGGGAGTCATGGGGACGGCAGCGGACCCGGCGGCGGCTCGGGACCGTAACCGCCTGTTGCGCGAGGAATTGACGGCCGGGCCCGTCGAACTCATCCGCCTCACCGAGCTGGGCACCCGGGCTGTACGGCAGCGGCTGCTGGCGGCCGGCCGGGACGCACCGCTGGTTGGTGAGCTGGTCCAGGCGCCAGCGGCCGGTCTGCTGGGGGTGCTGGCGGAGGACTACGACCCGGATACCGCCCGTATCGAACTGGGCGGCTGGATCTCGGCCCACGGGGAGCGGGATGCCGCACTGCGGCAACTGACCGACGCCGTACGGACCATGGCGGATACGGCCTTCCGAACGCGTGCACTGGCGATGCTCGATGTGCTGGCGGCGGCGTTACCCGACGGCGACGGCGAGCGGCTGCTGCGGGCGCTGCGCGGCGACGACGTAATGGCACCGCTCGCGCTGAGCGCGCTGACACACCGTGAACTGCTGTCCCCCGCGGACATGACCGACGCCGAACATCTGCTGATGCTCGCCGAGAGCCTGCTCCAGCTCGTGGAGCTGTCCGGCGGCTCAGGCAGCGCCGAGGAGGCGCTGCGTGCCCAGGGCCCCGAGGCCAGAGACGCGGTCGCCGCCGCGCTGGCCTCCGCGCACCCGGATCGGCCTGGACTTGAGGAACTCCGGCACCTGGGTGCCCGGGCCTGGCGTACGTCGCCCGTTCGCCGCGGGCGCGGGCCTTCCATGGGCCGGGGCGGGCGCAAGCGGCGCCGGTGACCGGGTGACACCGATCGGTTCCGCGGGCGCAGAGACGAGAACCTGCGGGGGTGTGGAGTGGGAATCTGGCGGTGCTTGGTGCTGTGCGGATCGGGGACGCGCGTTAGCGTCGAGGTCATGGCCGAGGGATGGGACGAGGACGGGCTGCGGGCCGTGCGCGGCGCGCTGCACGGGCCGGACGGGACGGCGCTGCTTGCCGCACTGCGCCACGGACCCGTGAATGAGGTGCTGCAGCTGGCCGGTGACGGTGTGGCTGGAGCCGCTGCTCTGGGTCTACCGGGCGCCGTCCGGATGGCGGCCACGTTCCTCGGAGCACTGCGGGAACGCGGTTTCGGGGGCGATGAGGAGCTGGCGGACCTGTTGGGGGTGTCGGTAGGGCACGCGGTGACCCCCGTCCCTCGTCCGCTCGCAGTCGATCTGGAGATGCTCGCCATGCTGCTGGAGGGCGATCCGGCCGAGTCCGGGGGGCGGCTCGATCTGTCCACTGGAGAATGCTGGCCTGTCTTCACCGATGAGCTGGAGACCGGGTTCGAGGAGGCAGAGGCTCCCGACCGATGGCTGTCTGTGCCGACTCTGGGGCCTCGGTACGGCTACCGGGACATGGAGCTGTTCATCGAAGGGCTCGATGACGCCGTCCTTGCCGATCGGCTGCGGACCGCTGTGCGTGGCCGAGGCGCCTTCCGGCGGTTCAAGGATGTCCTCGCCCGTGACGAGCTCGCCTGGCGCCGGTTTCACCGGTTCAGCGAGGAGCGACAGCTCGGTCGAGCCCGCGCCTGGCTGGCCGAAGAGGGCTATCGTCCGAGACTTCCGTACCGCGCCGTCGGACAGGGCGGCCACCCCAACCGCGCACGAAGCGTGCCGTGAGCCGCTGGCCCACACGTCCTGTGCGGGCCTCTGGGCGGCCCGATAGACGATGTTCCGTTCATGCCCGCAGAGTGGTCGAGGGAGCGGCGTCAAGAGCGCGGCCGACACAGAGATATGACGGACGCTGTTCCGCCACCTCCGCAACGCACAGGGGTCTGCGGCGTGGCCGCCCAGGTGAGTGACGGCGTGGGACACCGTGTTCTGACCAGGCCCCTCCCGGAAGCCTGTCGTGGGCACCGGATGCCCGCGGCCGGCGAGTTCCTCGCATAACTCGATGATGGTGATCTTGCCGTCGGTCTTGTCGATGCGCCGCTGCAGGTAGGGCTGGTGCATGTCGAGTCGGCTGGCGCGGGAAATGCGTCCGCCAGCGCTTCCCGCTCCCGGGGTCGCACGACCAAGATGGCGTACACGCAGTGGGACACGGGCATGATCCAACCTCCCTGACCCAGGGGCCTGTTCGGCGTGCGGGGGCGGGCGCGGCCGGCCGGGCGGCGGTGAGCTCCTGGATGGCGGCTTGTTGGCGGGGATGACGTGGGGGCCCAGGTCGCGAAGCGTGTCGGCGGTGTCGTCTGTCCTCGGACACCGAACCTGGATGATTTGTCAGGGAAGTTGGGCCACTGCTGTGTACAAGTCGGCCGTCCTCGCCGGAAGCTAGGTGATCCGAAGCGCCGCGAACGGGGGGTGTCATGGCTTCAGCAGGCATGGTCGTCACGGTGATCGTTGTTCTGATCGCGCTGGCCTGGGTCGTCACCACGGTGCACAGTCGCCGATGGCGTGGCCGTGAGCAGGCCTACGCAGACCATCTCCGACGCCGCATACAGGCGCGCGAGCAGGGAGAGTACCCGGTCGGTGGATCGCGTCCCGGTATAGCTGTGTCGACGCCCGCATCGCCCGCGACGGCCGGCGGCTCGCTGGACGCCCGTACCAGCCAGCTCCTGTCCGAACTGTGTGCGATTGGCCTGAGCAGGGACTTCTTGACGACGCAAGGGGAGAGAGACCCGCGAACCCGGGAGATCGGTGCTGAACTGGACCGAATGGGCGGTATGCGAAAGATGCTCGATGTGCACAGCATGGTGAGGGCCGAGATCGGCCAACTACATGCACGCCATCTGGAGGTGGCTTGGGACAGGATCGGATCGTGGCTGGGTTAGCTGTGCCGAAAGACGCCCCCGGAGACCACCCAGGACTCGCGGTTCATCGGCGGACAGCCAACATCACGGATCAGCTCCAGGGCGACTTGCGACCTCCTGGGTCAGGCGTGGAAGCACTCGCGGATCAGGAAAGGCGCGTGCCGCAGGAGATATAGGACATCGTCCACGCGGCATGATCGGCCTGACCAAGGCCATCGACCGGTTCGAGCTGACCCGCGAAGTCGAGTTCACCTCCTTCGCCGTGCGTACATTGTCGGAGAACTGAAGCGGCTCTTCCGGACACCTTGTGGGCGGTGCATGTGTCGCGGCGGCCTCAGGAGGCGCGGGTACAACTGGCCCGCGCCACTGAGGAACTGTGGTGAGACGTGTCTGGCGCCTGCCCCGCCAGTCACGGCGCATGCGCCAGGTCCGGTGCCAGGGGCCCCGGGTACAGTCGGCTCGCTGCTCAGCCCGCGCCGGACCGGGCATCGCGGCCCGAAGGCATCCTCGTCGTGTTCCGGCAAGGAAATGCCATGACCAGTGTCCAGGAACCGCCCGAGTCGGCCGTGCCCCTCACCGGAGCGCCAGGTGAAGCCTCCGCCGAGGACCGCGTGGCGCGGATACGCAGACGTCTGGAGCGGCTCATCGGGATCGCCGCGACCGAGGGCAATGCGTTGACTGTGCTGCGCAACGGGGACGAGATATTCCCAGCGATGCTGACCGCGATCCGGTCCGCCGAGCACACAGTCGACATGATGACCTTCGTTTACTGGAAGGGCGACATCGCTCGCGAGTTCGCCCAGGCGCTCGCCGAGCGCGCCCGTGCCGGGCTCAGGGTGCGACTGCTGCTGGACGGATTCGGCAGCCGGCTGATCGAGACGGATCAGCTTGAGGCGATGGAGCGGGCAGGGGTGCAGGTGGCGTGGTTCCGCAGGCCGCTCTACCTCTCTCCGCTCAAGCAGAACCACCGCTGTCACCGAAAGGTCCTCGTCGTCGACGAGGAGACCGCCTTCACCGGCGGGGTGGGGATCGCCGAGGAGTGGTGCGGAAACGCCCGCAACCCGCAGGAGTGGCGCGACACCCACGTCGAGGTCCGCGGGCCGGCGGTGGACGGCATCGCCGCCGCGTTCGCGCAGAACTGGGCCGAGTGCCACGACGAACTCTTCAACGAGAGGGACCGGTTCATCGGCCACCGCCCGCAGGGGGATGCGATCGTGCAGGTGGTGCGCGGCTCAGCCAGCTTCGGCTGGCAGGACATGCAGACCCTCATACACGTGATGCTGGCGTCGGCTGAGGAACGCTTCCGCCTGGCCACCGCCTACTTCTCCCCGGACTCGTACTTCATCGAGCTGCTGTGCGCCGCCGCGCGGCGCGGCGTCGAGGTGGAGATCGTGCTGCCCGGGCCGCACACTGACAAGCGGGTCTGCCAGCTCGCCGGGCAGCACTTTTACGAGAACCTCACCGCGTGCGGGGTGAAGATCTACCAGTACCAGCCGACGATGATGCACACCAAGGTCATCACCGTCGACCGCGTCGCCGCCCTCATCGGCTCGACGAACTTCAACCGCCGCTCCCTCGACCACGACGAAGAGGTCATGCTCGCCGTCCTGGACCCGGAGTTCACCGCGACCCTGGACGAGCACTTCGACGCTGACGCGGCGGCCAGTGAACTGATCCGGGCGGGCCGGTGGAAGAGACGCTCTGTCCTCCAGCGGGCTCGTGAAGTGGCCGTCCAGCCCATCCGCCGGTTCCTGTGACATCCCGCAGGCTCTTGCTGCCAGGTCAGCGCGGCGCCGAGCGAATTCCCGCATAAGAATCCTTAAACGAGCAGGCTTTCGGGGCATGACGGAATTCTGGCAGGGAAGGCGAGACGGCCAGTCTCGCCCGTCAGGGTGGCTGGCCGTCGAGGATAGGAGTAGTGGCAGAGGTCACCGGAAGGGAGACCGGGGGCGGTTCATGCCACGTATGGAATTCGTTTATGGCGCCATGTCCCGCAGATCCGGACGGTTCCTGGGCAGTCCGGATCCCGCCATCTCTTTTTTCTCGTAGGCTAGGAAGTCCAGAGTGCGGTAGAACGCGCGGTTGCGCTTACTCTCCGGTGACGACTCGAGGTTGGTGGCAGGAGGAAGTCCCACACGGTCACTTCCGCCATCACGCCGGACAGCCGCGACTCCATCAGCACCGCCCGGGAGCGTACTTGCGGGCGGTGCTGATGAACTCGCTGACCACCAGCTGGGTCAGGTCGCTCGCACGCACGGATACCGGTAGGCCATGCTCCGCCTGGCACCGGCAAGGGGAAGCGACCCAGGCCCAGATCGGCGAACGGCTCGGCGTCTCCCAGATGCACGTCTCCCGGCTGCTGTCACGCACCCTGGCCCAGCTCCGCGCGGGCATGCTCACCACCCACTGACCCCGCCACCTCGTGGCCGTGGCCGTGGCCGTGGTTCGCCGCACGGCCCTGGCCGGAGGACGCTGGGAGGCGTGAGCAGCGCGCCGATCGTCGTCCACCGCCCGTCCCGCACCGGCGGCCGTGGTGTCTCCGTGCGCTCGCACGGCCGGGCTGAGATCCTCGGCACCGCTTACAGCGATCACGACCTGGTGGTGTTCCTCGAAGCCGCGGGCGTCGACGAGCCCGAGGGTGTGCTGGATGATCCGCGGTGGGTGGAATGGCGCGGAGGTGGCCCCCACGAGTGGAGCGCGCCTTGAGTGTCTGATGCGGGCTGCTCGGAAAGGACCGCGCGCAGGGTGGCGTCGGGGTACCGAATCGGCTGCACGGTCATCAGGGCGGCGCGGGACTCCGGGGGATGGGTTGTATGTCGCTCCGTCCGTCGGCGTCGAACTGCCCCCGCCCTCTGGCGTGCGACACGGGTGTCGATGCCGCTCAAGGTCACGCAGGCAGCCCGACCCGCACGGCACCGCTCTCGCGGTCCACCTGTACGGCATGACTGGCTTGCGTGAGGATCGCCAGCAGCGCCGACCGCAGAGCAGCGCGAATTCCCTCAAAACTCGGCATCCTCCCGGCCCGCAGGATCCAATTCGCTGCCGGGCACCCGTCCCATGTAGTCGCCAAGATGCAAGCGCGTCGGGAGACGACCCGGCTCGGTTTGAAGCCGGAGGACTGGTCGGCCTGGGTCACTGCGGTCCGGCTCTTCCGGTAAGTTGACCTATCACTACAGTGGCATTCATGCATCGATCACGAATGTACGCGCTGATCGTGGACGCTCCTGAGCGGGAAGCTTCGGCAGCAGCCCGGTTCTGGTCGTCGGCTCTGGGCGTGCCCGCCCGTGTCGACTCGGCGGAGCCCCAGTTCACGTCGCTGGTCGGTGCTGTGGACGGACTGGCTACGGTGGTCCAGTCCGTTGCTGATACTCCCCGTATGCACATCGATATCGAAACCGACGATGTTGATGCCGAAGTCGACCGCCTTGTGGGGCTCGGTGCCACCGAGGTGTCTTGTTGGCTTCAGTGCCATGTGCTGCGGGCACCGGGCGGACACCTGCTGTGCGTCATCCCCGTCCACAGCGATCCGGATCTCTTCGCGGCGACCGCCCAGACCTGGAGGTGACCCGTCCACCGCTGCCTCGTCTGCTGCCCTGGTGGAGATGAAGGGCGCGCTCGTCCGATCGGGAGGGAGCCGCAGCCGGTGACAACTGTCGTGCTGTCCGAACCGGTGGTGACAAGCAGCTTGCTGACCTGGTGATAGCCACCGTGCCTCGACGCCGACAATCGGCAGATCAGCCGCTCTGGTCAGTGACGACTGTCGTGCTTCGGCTCAAGCGCATGCATCACCTGGCCCTCGTCCGCATGCCGTCCGCCGGTACGCCCTGGCCGCGCCGGGCTGTTCGGGATCGCTCGGTGGTGTTCGCCGAACAGCACCGGACATCGCTGAATACAGCCGAGGGGACCGCGAGCGCCGCGCGGGGGAAAGCGATGAAGCGGCTCGTTTTCCAAGGCCTACTGCGGGGGCTCGTACAGGAACCCGTCACCCGGAGGCCGCAGAGCCAGCCTGACAGCAACTCGGCCCGTTCCCCATCGACACCCGTGCCGTCCTGACGTCCCAGCACGGCAACGCCGGCCTGGCCTGAGCGCCGTTGGAGGCGACTCGGCGTCTGCTCCAGGGTGCGGACCACGACCTCTTCCACCTGGGCATCGGTGATGGTCCGCGGCACCCCGGGCCGCGACTCGTCGGCGAGTCCGTCCAGTCGTCGGGCAAGGCTGGCGTGCGCGAACGGCTGGAACAACACCGTGGTCGCCGCGCCACTCGGTGTCGGCAGAGAGGCGCCGTTCCTAGCGCATCAGCAGTCCCTGCATCCCCAGCCCGTAGTGCACGCGCAGCCGGTGCAGCTCCCACAGGCCCACCGCTGTGACGGAGAGCGGGGCGCCCAGGATGAACACGTACCGGATCACCGTCGGCACGCCCTCGTGGGCGCCGGTGAACATGTCGATCAGTGCCATCTCCCACGCCAACGCCATGATCAGCAGCGGCGGTACCGTCTCGTGGATGTCCGCGGTGCGGAACACGTGCTGGACGGCGAGTCCCACGCCCCAGACGACGAACGGTGTCACCCAGAAGAGGACGAAGAGGGTGAACGCGAGGATGAGGCCCTTCGTCACGGTGAAGTGGCCCTCCACGAGGGGTTCCTGGCCCTCGAAGAACCCTGAGAGCACGGTGATCGGGAAGACGGAGGCCGCTGCCATCATGGCCGCGATCGCGCCGAAGCACCGCCCCGCCCGGCGCAGCAGGTCCCGTCGCGCCGCCGGAGCGGCCAGGCCGTACAGGACGCCGACGACGACCGGGAGGGTCGCCGCCAGCACCAGGGCGCTGGTCCACGACTTGTCGACCTGATCGTCCGCCGCATCGCTGAGCTTGGGGGCGAGCTTGTAGGCGTAGGACATCCACAGGAACGCGCCCACGCCGACCAGGGTCCTGATCTTTCGCATCCGCGCCACCTCAGGATCCGAGACGATGCCCGGCCGTGACGGGGTGAAGACCCTGCGCGCGGTGTGGATGGGGCCGATCCGCCGCCGCAGCTGGGTGATCGGTCCGTCCGGTGGCGGCACCGGCGGCCCCGGGTAGGGCGGCTGGGGCTGTGGCGGCACGTAGGGCTGGGGCGGATAGGGCTGAGGTGGCTGCGGCTGGTAGGGCTGCGGTCCCTGGGGCGTCTGTCCGCCCGGGTTCCAGTTGCTCATCGTTCGTCCCCCGATATGCGAGTGTGCGCCATGGTGGGCGCGATCGCCGAGTGTATTGAGCACGTAGGGTCCGCGCAGCTCTCGCCCCGGGCCGTGCACCGAACGGCCACAATTACGCAAGCATGCTTGCTTGTTTTCTTCGGCGCTGCCATGTCCGAGGGGAGCGTCGCGTGTCCGATCCGACGCTCGTGTTCGACCTGGGCGAGGAGAGCTTGGAACTCGACCGGCTGGTGGGGGAGTTGGGAGTGCCGGAAGGCCAGCCCGGCCATCCGGGATTCCTGACGAAGTCAAGTCAAGGGTCCGCCGGCCTGGTCGGCGGACCCTGACCTGTCCGTGGTCATTCGAGGGGGTTCCAGAACATGCAGTGGTGGCGGGAGTGCGCCGTGCGGGTGGGGACGATGTGGTCCGGCGCCAGGGACAGCACCGTCTGGCGGGGCCAGTGCGGGGACGACGGGCCGTTGGGGTCGGCGGTGCGGGCGAAGCGGGTCCAGTAGTCGATCATGGTGTCGGCCAGCCGGTGCTGTGCCGCGGTCAGGTCGCGGGGGCGGCCGCCCAGGTCGAACAGGTAGGGCAGTTCGCTGGCGTGCGGTGCACCGAGCGGGAACGGTGGTGTGCCCGGGGTGAGCGGCGGGGCGTCCTCGTCGGCGAACTCGTAGCGCCAGACGGGCACATGGGCGGCGAGCAGGCCGTCGGTGCGCGCCGTCGGGCAGGCGAAGTCGGCGTCGCCGATGACCGCGCCGAGCACCGGGCCCCCGTCGGTGCGATGTACCGGGTACTCGCGGACGATTGCCTTGGCCTGCCCCGGGGAGGGGAAGAAGGAGGCCGCGACGTCGGGCCAGGTGTCGGGAGTGACAGGATGGCCGGCCTGGATGATCCCGGCGGCCCAGCCGTTGCCCTCGTCGTGGTTGTTGCCGATGAGCACGGGGACGCGGTGAAAGCGGCCGGCCGTGATCGCCGCTGCTGGGTCACGGGGCAGCAGCGGGGTGGCGTACGCGGGCTGTTGATCGATGTCCTGAGACGCGAGCAGACGCGAGACGTCCACACGCCGCAGGCAGGCCATCACGTCGCGGGCCATGCCGCAGCCGACTTTCGCCGTGAGGCCCGCGCCTGCGGAGCGCGCCGCGGACAGGGGAACGGAGGACGGGGCGAAGGGCCGGTCGGGGCGGCCTGTGCATGGGCCGCTCTCGATGATCGCCCGGTCGAAGAGCCCCGCGGCGGCGGGCGAGGCGAGTTGGGCGCAAACGCTGTAGCCGCCCGCCGACTCGCCGGCCAGCGTCACGTTGTGCGCGTCGCCGCCGAAGGCGCCGATCTCGGCGCGGACCCAGCGCAGCGCCGCCTGCTGGTCGGCCAGGCCGAAGGTGCCGGAGCCGGGCAGCCCGCTGTGCGCGAGGAAGCCCAGGGCCCCGAGGCGGTAGTTGACGGTGACGACCACGACGTCGCTGCGGGTGGCCATGCGGTGGGCGTCGTAGGAGCTGCCCGCTCCGGTGGTGAAGCCGCCGCCGTGCAGCCATACGATCACCGGCCGGGGGCGCGCGGGTCCCGCGTCGTCGGGCGTGGTGACGTTCAGGTGGAGGCAGTCCTCGTCGGTGCTGCCGCCGGGCACCTCGCCGGCCGGTTGCGAGCAGGCGCTCGCGGGCCGGGTCGCGTCCTGTGTTCCGGGCCAGGGGGCCGGGCGACGCGGGGGCTCCCAGCGCAGCCTGCCGATCGGCGGCGCCGCGTAGGGGATGCCCTCGAAGGTCCGGTAGCCGGCGTGGGCGGCGCCCCGAACCAGGCCGTCGTGGATACGTACCGTCGAGGCGGGTGGCCGGGCGGGCTGGGTCGGTGGCGCTGCGGACCAGGCCGTTGCGAGCACGGCGGTCAAGGCGCAGCCCAGGGTGGTCAGGACGCGGTGCATGCTCATGGTCCCCCCGTGGGTCAGCTGCCGCCCATGCCGCCCTGCGCGGCGATCATGGTCGTCGGCAGAGTGCGTACCGCTTGCTCCAGGCCCGGCGCGAAGGTGGCGAGATGCCTTGTGCAGCCGTCGATACGGGCCCGGAAGGTCTTGTGGTCCCGCCGTGAGACAACCGACCGGATGCCGCCCGCCGCGGCCAGTGCCAACAGCGCGGCGTCGGCGGCGGGGATCTCGGTCACGGGGCCGTCCCCGTGCAGTGCCACAACGACGCGGGCCCGCAGTGCGGCGGGCACGGCGGGGTCGCTCACGGTCAGCCGGCGTGTGCCGAAGCGGGTGCGGGGCGCCTTCACGGTGAGAACTCCCGCCGCGGCGAGCCGGTCCTCCACCTGGGGCAGGGTCTGCTTGCGGTGGCGGCGCACGAGGCGCTTCCAGCCGTGCCCGGCGGCGGCATCGCGCAGCACGCCGTCCAGGACCGGGTCACCGGTCGGTTGTGCGCCGGACACCGTGACCGTGCCGCCGCCATCCTCCTTCAGCCGGCCGCGCCAGGCGAGGTCGATCAGGGCGGCGGTCCGGACCAGCAGCTGGGTGCGGGAACGGTCGTAGGGGCCTTCGGCCGCGTCGTCGTAGGCGAGCAGATACATGAGGCAGGCCAGGTCGTCGTTCACACCTCGACGCTATGGCCGGGCACCCCGGCCCCGGATCGGCCACGGGAACGGAATGGCACTGGGAACGCAGGAGGACCGTGGCCCGGTCTCCTCCTTGAGGAGGAGGCTGTGAGGAGGCGGCGTTGTCAGGGGCGGCGCGGCTGCACGAGGCCGTGGTCGTAGGCGGCGACGACGGCCTGGATGCGATCGCGCAGACCCAGTTTGCGCAGCACCGCGGTGACATGGTTCTTGACGGTGGCCTCCGACAGACGCAGCCGCTCGGCGATCTCCGCGTTCGACAGCGCCTGGCCGATCAGGGTGAGCACCTCCCGCTCGCGTCCGGAGAGGTCCCGCAGGGAGGGCGGCGGCGCCGCGTCGGGCGTGGTGCGCAGGAACCGGTCGAGGACGCGGCTGAGCACGGCCGGCGCCAGCAGCGCGTCGCCGCGCGCGGTGAGGCGGATCGCGTCGACGAGTTCGGTGGGGCGCATGTCCTTGAGCAGGAAGCCGCTCGCCCCGGCCCGCAGCGCGGCGACCACGTGCGCGTCCACGTCCCAGGTGGTCAGCACAAGCACCCGGGCTCCACTACCCGACTCCGCGATCTGCCGGGTTGCCTCGATGCCGTCCACGACGGGCATGCGTACGTCCATCAGCACCACGTCGGGCGCCAGTTCCCGCGTCAGCCGCACCGCCTCCCGGCCGTCGGATGCCTCACCGACCACCTCAAGATCGTCCCGGGCGTCGATGATCATGCGGAATCCGGTACGGACCAGGGCATGGTCGTCGGCCACCACCACGCGCAGCGTCATCACGCGCCCTCCACCGGCAGCCGCGCAGCCACCTCGAACCCGCCTTGGGGCAGCGGACCGGCGCGCAGGCTGCCGCCCACGAGCCGTGCGCGCTCCTTCATCCCCACCAGACCTCGTCCGGCCCCCGCTGCGGCCGAACGGCTTTGCGGCGTACAGCCGTTGTCGACCACCGTGACCTTCACGCACTCCCCTTCGACTGTCACGCGCACGCTCACCTTGTCGGCGCCGACCGCGTGACGCAGCGTGTTGGTGAGGGCCTCCTGGACGATCCGGTACGCCGCCAGATCCACCGCGGCCGGCAGCCCGCCGGTGGCGCCCTCGCGGTGCAGGTGCACGGTCATCCCGGTCGCGCGCACGATGTCCGCCAACTCGTCAAGGCGCGCGAGCGAGGGCCCCGGCTCGCGCTGCTCCCCGGCTCCGTCCTCCCCTGCGTCGGGCCGGAACGCACGCAGCAGCAGGCGCAGCTCGCCCAGCGCCGAGCGGGCGCCCGTCTCGATGGCCCGCAGCGCCTGACGGGCCTGTTCGGGCTGCTGGGTGAACACGTCGTCCGCAGCGCCTGCCTGAATGACCATCACCGACAGAGTGTGCGCCACGACGTCATGCACCTCGCGCGCGATCCGCGCGCGCTCCTCCGCCACAGCCCGGCGCATCTCCGCCCTCATCCGCGCCTGCTGCGCCCTGCGCCACTGCCCCGCGGTCCACGCCAAAATTACCGTCAGCAGATAGACCGTCAGACCCGCGGGACCACCCGCCCCGAACGCCGGTGGCGCCAGCAGGCACAGCGCCGCCAGCGCCCCCACCGACGCCCTCCGCGGCCTGGTGGCCGACAACACGCACAACGAGACCTGCGCCGCGAGCAGCGCTCCTGTCAAGGTCACCGCAGGCAGCAACGCCCACACCGCGAGCCCCGTCGCCGCGTTCACGGCCAGCACGGCAACCGGGGCACACGCCTGCCACCGCAGCGCACAGACCTGCACAAGAACCATGGCCACGGCCACGAACAGTCGCCAGCCGCGCTCCGCCCCGGCGACGAGCACGGAGGTGCCCAGGACAGCGAGCACCAGACCGGCCGACCCCCACCAGAGGGCCCGGGCAGCCCGGGCCGACACCTCCCCCCGCGCTTCCCCGGCGAAGACGTCGTCCGACTGTCTGTTGCAGCGATACACGCCCCGACCCTAACCAGGCTCGTGGGCCTGGCCGCCCAGCCGTGGGCCAGACCCACGAAATGTGGAACAGGCACCGAGCGTCACACCCTCCACATGGAGGGCCCCAAGCGTTCAGCTGTGGGCAACGGACAGCATCAAACCCTGTCGATGGCTTGGGCTGCGCCGCCCACCCTGCAGGCAGCGCGGGGTTGTTGACCGGCACGGCGTGCATCGGCTCGGGCAGCGAGCCGGGTGACGGTGAGGGCATGGTCGAATTCTTCCGCCCCGCGGCCGCGGCGCTGCACGCCGTCTGCCAGACGGCCGAGAAATGCGCTCGCCCGCGCGAGGGTTGGAGACCGTCGCGCACTCCGCTGCCACCGGCCGGCTCGGGGCTTGGGGGCTGTCCTCAGCGTGACGACCATGCACGCCGCCGCCGTCAAGCAGGAACAACTGACCGAGGGCGCCTGGGGCGCTGTACGCCCCGGGCGCCTTCGGTCGTTCGAGGACCTCCCCGCCAGTGCGGTGTCAGCCGATCTTGTCCGTGAAGCCCACCGACAGGTATGTCTGATGGGTGGCCTTGCCCTTGCTGGCTCCCGCCGTCCAGGTGAAGGTGTACTCCAGAATGGAGCTCGTCTTTGGGTCGACGATCACCCGGCCGACGCTCTTGGCCTCCGCGAACTCCAGGGCGGTCCCGCCGCGCCCGGTGCTGTCCTTGACGGTCCCGACGAGTTTGACGCCCTTCAGCCCTGCCATCGCTTTGAACAGCCCTGCCCGTAGTTTCGGGCTCGCCGGGGACCCGCCGAGCAGGGTGACCGCCTGGTCGAAGGGGGAGATGCTCTTGGGCCTCGGAGGAGTCTGGAGCAGCTGGAGCAGCTTCGCCGGGTCCGTGGTCAGCTGGTCAAGGCCCTTCCAGTCGAGGTCCTTCGGCCCGAACTGCCAGTCGGGCTGGCGCCCCTTCTTGTAGGCCTTGCCGCCGTTGACGACGTAGAAGTCCATGGACTGCGAGAGGTAGGAGTCGCCGACCGTCAGATGCGTCTTCCAGTACTTGCCCGAGGAGAGCGACTGGGTGGCGGCCACCGTGGCAATGTCGTTGAGGAAGACGGACGCGGTGTTCGCGCGTGCCTCGCTCCGCGTGCCCGTGGGTGTCACAGTGTTCGCGTACGTCACCACGCCGGCCGCGACCGCGGCGGCGGTGAACAGGCCGACGAGGGCCCGGCGGCGCCCGGACATCCCCCGCAGCGGTGCGCTCCCCACAGCACCCTTCTTGCGCCCGGCGGCGTGCCCGGCCTCCTGCGTGGCCACCGCCGCCTCGATCCCCGCCAGCGCCCTGGCCAGCGCCTGTGCCGACGGCGGCTCGACCCGCCCTGCGGCCACCAGTTCATCGGCGCCGGGGAAGTCCAGCAACTCCGCCCGCTCGGTCATACCGGTCTCCTCCACGTCCTGCGTACTCATGCCGGTCCGCTCCACGTCGTCGTAGGTACTCATGCCACGTCTCCCGTCACGCTCAGGTGCCGTCCGGCCGGGCGGGTTGGTGCGAGCCGGTCGCGCAGCCGGCCCCGTGCCCGGTGCAGCCGCGAGCGGGCGGTGCCCGCCGGGATGCCCACGGCGGCGGCCGCCTCGGCGGGGGTGAGCTGTTCCCAGCTGACAAGCAGCAGCACCTCCCGCTCCTCGACGGGCAGTTCGGCCAGCGCCCGGCGCAGCGCGGGGGCCAGCGCGGCCGCGTCGAGCCGCTGGTCCACCGCCTGCCAGGGATCGGTGATCTCCACTCCCGGTACGGCCTCCTGCCGCCCCGCCCGCCGCAGGTGTTGGGCCAGTACGTTGCGGGCCACCCCGAACAGCCAGCCCCGCGCCGAGCCGCGCGAGGGGTCGAACGTGCGCCGCGCGGCGAACGCCTGCAACCACGCCTCGGCCAGCAGATCGTCCGCCGCGCCGGGCATGCGCCGGGCGAAGTAGCCGTGCAGGGCGGGCGAGTACGCCTCGACCAGCGGGGTGAACGCCGCCGCGTCCCCCGTCGCCGACCGTGTCAGCTGGGCGTCGCTGTCGCCGTCACGGTTGGGGGCGCCGTCGCTGCGCTCCTCGTGTTGCCGGGTATCCGGTTTCACGTATCTCCGTCTCCGACCGCCGGACGACGGTCTCACCCTGTACTTGTCATCAAGTCGCGGATCCGTTCGCACCCCCTGCCAGAGTGGCTCCCCGTCGGAGTGGCCTCGTCTTTTGTTGGCGCGGCTCGAACGCGTGCATCATTGCTCAGCCGTTGTCAATGAAGCTGGCGAATGACGGATGGCGCGGCTTGCTGGCGACGGCGATGCCCCGTGCAGGCGCTCTGAACCCGCAGTCTGGGCGCGACACCTCCGCCACGTGGTGCCGACAGACGGCATACCGATAGCGGCGGTCCACCTTCGATGAGGCCAACTCACGTGTGACGGCGGGAATGCCCTACTCATATGGGATCTGTTCGTGCTGAAGGACGTACTGTTCTCGAACTCCGTGGGGATGGTGCTGGACCGGTTGACCGAGGTGGGCGGGGTGGTTGTGGCCGAAGCCCACAGCGCCGTACCTGAGTTGAGGTGCCCGGACTGCGCAACCGCCTCACATCGGGTGTACAGCCGGTACGGGCGGCGGCTCGCCGAGTACCCAGTCGGCGGGCGCCGCGTGGTGGTGAAGTTGGAGGTCCGGCGGTTCTTCTGCGACGCACCCGATTGCGGGCGGCGCACGTTCGTCGAGCAGGTCGAGGGTCTGACCACGCGTTATGCCCGTGCCGGGCCCGGCGTGAAGACGCTGTGGCGGTCTGTCGCGCTGACAGCAGGCGGCCGACCGGGTATGCGGCTGTGCCGCTCGCTGGCCGTGCCCACCGGCCGGGCCCGGCTGCTCGGCCAGCTGCACGCGCCCGACGTTCCCGCCCACAGCCCGCGGGTGCTGGGTGTCGACGACTTCGCTTTTCGCCGCTCGCGCACCTACGGGACCATCCTGCTCGACGTCGAGACCTCCACCCCCATCGACCTGCTGGCCGACCGCACCAGCGAGACGCTCGCCGCCTGGCTCACCGCACACCCAGGCGCCGAGATCGTCTGCCGGGACCGCGACAGCGGTTACAGCCGTGCGATCAAACAGGCGGCACCGGACGCGACCGAGGTGGCCGACCGCTGGCACATGCTTCAGAATCTGTCGGCCGCGATCGAGAGGACCTGCCACCAACACCGCGCCTGCCTGCACAAATACGCCCTGGACGACGTGGGCGCACCCCCGTCGGCGACCGCACCGCCAACGGCACTGCTGCCGCTGGCGCCGCCACTCGACAACATCCCCGCCACCCCGCTCATGCAGCGGGTGACGGAACGGCATGCGGCAATCCACCGATTACGGGAGGCGACGTGGACGATCAGCGCCATCGCCCGCCGGTTCGGACTGGGCCGTGAGACCGTCCGCCGCTACCTGACCACCGATCTCGACGTGCTGATCGCCTCGGACCGCGACCGCCGCCCCCGCGAACTCGACCCCTACCGCCCCTACATCCAGCAGCGGTTCACCGACGGCTGCACCAACGCCGCCCAGCTCTACCGCGAGCTCCACGAGCACGGCTACCGCGGCAACCATCAGGCCGTCCGCCTCTGCATCCGCTCCATGCGCGGCGGCACCGCCGCGGCCGAGCCTCCCCGTCCCATCCCCACACCGCGCAAGATCACCTCATGGATCATGAGACCGCGCGACGGGCTCAGCCGTGAGGAACAAGACCAGCTCGACGAGGTGCGCATCGCCTGCCCGGACATCGCCACCGCCTGCGACCTGGCCCGCGTCTTCACCGGCCTAGTCCGCGACCGGCGAGGACATCTCCTGGCCACCTGGGTCCGCGAGGCCGAGACCACCGGGCCCGGGCCCGTGCGGGGCTTCGCCGGATTCCTCCGCCAGGACTGGGACGCCGTCCTCGCCGGCATGACTCTCGACTACAGCTCCGGAGTCGTCGAGGGACACGTCAACCGTTTAAGACGATCAAGCGGCAGATGTACGGCCGAGGCTTCTTCCGGCTCCTTCGCACGCGTGTCCTGCTGCGATCGTGACCGTCACGAAATTCCGACCAGACCCTTGAAAATCCCCAGGGCCGCTAATCTTCTGCACTTGGTTGATGTGGTAACCAGCACGGATTCGTCGCCAGTCGGCCGGGATGGTCAGCCGAGCAGCGCGTGCAGCGCCGTCTCTGCGACTTGGCTCAGTTCGTCGCGGGTGCGCCCCGCGGCGGCCTGGACGGCGATGCCGTCGGAGATCGTGTGGACGAGGGCGGCGAGGTCGGCTGGCGTGTAGCCGGGCGGCAGGTCGTGTGCCTGCTCCAGGCGGCGGCGCAGGGCCATCTCCCCGGCCTTGCGCACCGCGATCGCATCTTGCCGTACCGACTGTGCGTCGGTTCCTCCGGCCTGGACTGTCTTGACGCACAGGCATCCGTGCGACGCGTCGTGGGTTGTGGTGAGGTCGACGGCGCCGTGGATCAGGAGCCGGACGACCTCGTGGGCGGTGGGCGCGTCCAGCGCGGCGGCGGCGTAGCCGCCGGGCCCTTCGACGTAGCGGGCGAGGACTTTGCCGAAAAGTTCTTCCTTGTTGCCGAAGGCGGCGTAGAGGCTGGGTCTGTTGATGCCCATGGCGGTGGTCAGGTCGGTCAGCGTGGTGCCTTCGTAGCCCTGGCGCCAGAAGACATCGAGGGCGCGGTCGAGCGCGGTGTCGGCGTCGAATGAGCGCGGGCGTCCGCCGGGCATGGTGTCCTCCGTTTCCCCCCACAGTTTTTTACCTATCGGTACGGTACCCCTTGCCCCCGACCCCGCCCCACTCCTAGTTTCATACCGACAGGTATACAACTAGGGAGCGGCACATGATCCGAGTCGGAGTTGTCGGGGCGAGTGGATGGGCTGACGGGTCGCACCTGCCCGCGCTGACCAGGCTGCCCGCGTACGAGGTGACCGCGGTCGCGACGACCAAGCAGGCCAGCGCGGACGGCGTGGCCGCGGCGTACGGCGTCCGGCACGCCTTCGCGGACGCCGCCGAGCTCGCCGCCCACCCCGACGTCGACCTGATCGTCGTCTCGGTGCGGGTGACCGGGCACGCCGCGGTGATCCGCGCTGCACTAGACGCGGGCAAGCACGTCGTGTCCGAGTGGCCGCTAGCCGTCGACGAAGGCGAGGCGCGCGAACTGGCCGAGGCTGCCACGGCGTCGGGCGTACACCACGCGGTCGTCCTCCAGGGCCGCCATTCCCCGAGCGCCCGATTCGTCGCCGACCTGCTCGCCGCGGGCCGCATCGGCACGCTCCAGTCCGCCGTGCTCGTCGCCGCAGGCGACCCCTTCGGAGGGGACAGCATCCCCGCCGAACTCGCCTGGAGCCTCGACCCCGCCGCAGGCAACTCAATCCTCACGATCATGGCCGGCCACTTCCTCGCGACGCTGGAACGCGTGGCTGGCCGCTTCACCGAAGTCTCCGCGCGACTGCCCCGCGTACACGAACGCGTCCGGATCGGCGACACCGACCGCACCGAGGCCAACACAACCCCCGACCAGGTACTGGTGCATGGACTGCTCGAGGGCGGCGCCACCGCGTCGGTGACCATCCACGGCGGCAACGGGCGCACTCCGGACGGGTTCCTGCTCAAGCTCGCGGGTAGCACCGGCACCCTCACCGCCACCCCCGCGGACCAGGGGCCGTTCATCCACTGGAGCGACTGGGAGATCCGCGTCGACGGCGAACTCCTGACGGTGCCCGACTCCTACGGGACCATACCCATCGGCATCCCCGCCGGCCCACCCGCCAACATCGCCGCCCTCTACCAAGAGGTCGCCGCCGCCATCACCGAAGGACGCCGGCCCGACCCCGACTTCGAGGCCGCCCTGCGGCATCACCGGCTCCTCACCGCCATCGAACGCGCGGCGGCCACCACGACCCCACAGCAAATCCCCTAACCCCTGCCGCAGCACATGCCCACTGTCAGTGCGCGCGGCGGGCAATGAGCCTGCCGCCACTGCCCTGCCATCGGGTGAATCCGAAGCCATGAGGATCCGTGCCTGATCGACGTGGACGGGGTGGGGACCTTCGGCGAGCATCTCTGGTCAGACCCCGAGCAGGGGGTAGGGAGATTCAAATATCCCCATCAGGTGCCCCCTGACAGGGGCCCTGCGGTGCCGGCACCCGGGCCAGATCGCTGCCATCACGACTCGCACGGCAACACGGCCATCTGCTCACCGTCCGTCCAGCGCACGGCAGCCATCTCACTCGGGCTGCGCCACCCACCCATGCGATTCCGCTCCCCTTCCCGGCTCTTCCCGGGTGGCATCCATCCCCGTCATGCTCTTTGCAGAGGCAGCGGGGGAGGGGACACGCATGGCAGACGGGGGAGCACCGAGGCAGACGAGATTGCGCCTGGCTCGGCACAGGCGCCGCGATCGGGTGCCGAGGGCTCGCCGGTGTTCCCTCAGGCTGGCGGCGAGGAAGCGGAGGGGAGAGTTGGACACGTCGGCGCCGGACGGGTCGACAAGCATGCGAAGCCTCTGGCGGAGACGGTTCTCTTGGTCGAAAACCCATCTATCAGGGCTTCATCCGTTTGTCAGGCCAACTGCCCAGTCGACGCGTGAGGTTAGAAGAGGCTCCTTGTCTTGCGGACGGTCGATGTGACGGTGGAGTCCGGCTGCTCGGCGAGAATGGAGACCGGGGCCTACGAGGGGGTTTCGGTCCGGCAGACGACTCGTCTCGCACTGCTGCTGTGGATCTGCTCATCCGATGCTTCGGGTGGTGAAGGGGTACAGCGTGCGCAGGCCCTCGTTCAACGCGTACGACAACGCCGACCCGTGGGTCTGCCTGGGGTACAGGCGGGAGGTGAGCTCCAGGGACGGGTAGTTGCGCAGCCGTAGCAGCTGCGACATGCGGGTCATCGACCCAACGATGTCGGCGGCGGCCAGGTAGGGATCGGTGAGCTCCGCCTCGCCCGCGCCGAGGAACACCTTCGCCGCCAGGTCGTCGTGGGTCGTGGCGTAGTCGGCCTCCAGCGTGAACAGCAGATCCTCACATCCGCTGAGGGCAGGGCTACTGGCCAAATAGCGGCCGAAGGCCGCCGGCCGGGTGAGCAGGGCGAAGCCGACGAAGTGTCCGCCGCCGGAGAATCCCACGAGACCGTGGTCGTCGTTGAACCGGAACTCAGTCGCCAACCGCGGGCGCAACTCGTCGACCAGGAACGACAGCAGTGCATCGGCGCCACCGCCGCCCGTCGCCATTTCGCTGGACAGTGCTTCCATACGCGCGCCGCCGGGCCCTGCATTGACCCATCTCGGCATCGGATAGAAGTCGTGTGTTCGACGCGCGCCGAACTCGGCGGGATCGCTCTCGTCGGGAGCGCCGACGCCGACCACGATGAGCTCGGCGATCTCCTGCACGGTGTGGAGCCAGTTCATCAGGCCGACGGCGAGCGGGAAGCTGAGGGACGCGTCTGTCACCCAGAGGACGGGGTAGCTGCGGTCACCGTGCTCGTACGACGGGGGGAGCGCGATGTGCACGTCGTGCGGCCAGGGCACATCGGTCCCCTGCATCCGTCTAGTGGGCAGAACCTGATATGTGTGCCGGGGCAGTGACACAACTACCTCCCGCTGAAGCCAAGGATTGTTCGGACATTCGATCAGGGGTTCTTCACGTGTCGGAGAGCGCTCTGGTCAGCCGACGGCCGAGGTGTTGCACACCAAGGGGCCCACTGCAGGGACTCTCACTCCGGCGACGAACGGGCCACGGGCACGTTCGAAGTTGAGCCTATTCCAACCTGCCCCGCGGGCGCGGCCGCTGTCCCGTCATGTTCCGCCGACACGTGTGCCGCTGTCGGCAAGTGGCAACAGACGCACAGGTGAGCGAGCCACTGCCTGGCACAGACGAGTCGGCCCACCCCCCCTTGACCAGCAACAACGCCAGGTTGAAAAGGGCTCACTGGCGGCCGCACCTTCAACCAGCGCATGCCGAGGGCATCGAGATTCACAGGCAACTGGGGCTGGAACAACAACTGCCACAAGGAAGACCGCGACACCGCCACCAAGCCCCCCGCGGTCCAAGCGGTCAAGCACCTCTCCGACAAGGTCACGAACGGCGCGATCGAGGTCACCGGTCAGGCCAGCCTGGGGTTCCTCGACGGCCTGACTTTCGGCACCTTCAGCTATGCCAGTGGCGGACAGATCACCTGCCCCACGGCCTACAACTCCGCGCTCTATGCGACCATGGTTCCCTTTCCTCTCGAATGGGATGCCTGGGCTGCAAAAACCGCCATAGCCAACCCCCGGCATGGGCAGATTGCGTATGGGGAAGGTCGCCTGAGCCAAGCGGTGCAACTCCAGCGCCTCATCGACAAGAAAAAGACAGGCAACTACGCGGCAGCACTCCTCAAGAGTGGCGAGGTCATTGTTGCGTCCGCCAACAAAGACTTTCATGCTGAAGAAAAGCTCCTCAACCAAGCAGGCAAGGACATCGTTGCAATCTACTCAGAGCGTCAACCCTGCAACGGCACACATAACTGCGCGGGAAAAATTCTGACTGCCGGTATCAAGTACGTCAGTTGGTCATTCCCTTGGAGCACAGACAAGGCTTCTGTTGGCTCCCCACCCGTTGGGCGTCGTGACCAGCGATGAGATGATCACTGTCTGTCCGGATCAGGACGTTGCTGTGGTCGAACGGTGGAGGTGTGCAGTGGGGCTGGGAACAGTGGTCGTCACCGGGGCAGCAGGGAACATTGGCTCGGTCGTGCGCCGGGCGTTGCGCAGTGAGGTGAGCCGCTTGGTCTTGCTCGACCGCGTTCCGCTCCAGGTCGAGGCCGCGAACGAGGTGGTCCATAGCGTCGATCTTCGGGACGCGACCGCCGTCGAGGCTGCGCTCTCGGGTGCGGACGCTGTGCTCCATCTGGGCGGCTTGCCGGACGAGGCACCGCTTGAGCATCTTCTGGACGCCAATGTGTTGGGCACTCACCATGTCCTGGAAGCTGCCCGACGTGCGGCGATTCCACGGGTCGTGCTGGCCAGCAGCAACCGCGTGAGCGGATTTTATCCCACGGCCCATCACACTGGCCCACAGGAGCCGGTGCGCCCCGACGGCCTGTACGGGGTGAGTAAGGCGGCTGTCGAGGCCCTGGGGCGGCTGTATGCGGACAAGTTCGATGTTTCCGTGATCTGCCTGCGTATCGGCAGCTTCGAGGAAGCGCCCACCGAGTCACGCCACCTGGCGACTTGGCTCAGCCCGCGTGATGCCGTCGGCTTTTGCCGCGCCGCACTTACTGCCCCGCTCTCCACGCGCTTTGCCACGGCGTACGCCGTCTCTGCCAACACCCGCCGCTTCTGGGAACTCCCCACGGAATCCGAACTGGCCTACACGCCCATCGACGACGCCGAAACACATGCGTCGCACATCACTGACGCCGATGTCCCTGCCGATCCTGAAGCCCCACAGGCCGGCCCGTATGCCCTGCCCGAGTTCACGTTGAAACACATCCGGCCCTGACTCGCCCTTGGCCCGCTGTTCGGGCGTTCCGGTGCTCTCCGAAGTGAGGAGCCAGCGCCCACGATGGGGCGTGAGTCATCCGGTGAGGGCGAGGTTGTGCAGTCGGGCGATGCCGAGCATCGCGGTGTGAATGCCGTCGCCCTTCAGACGGCAGTCGCGGAGGATCTTCCAGGTCTTCATTCGGGCAAAGACGTGCTCGACTCGTGCACGGACCTGCTTGTGTGAGCGGTTGTGCTCCCGCTTCCAGCGGGGTAGTTCCTCCCCATGGGTGCGGCGGTGCGGCATGATCAACCCAGTCCCTGGATAGCCGCCATCAGCTATTACGGTCGTCCGGCCGACCGCAGCCTTGGCTCCCGATTCCACCCACGCCTTGCAGTCGTTCCGGTTGCCCGGCAGTGGCCGTCCGACCACAACGACCAAGCGTGTGTCGGCGTCGATGACGACCTGGTGGTTGGTGGAGTATCGATAGTTCTTCGACTGCTCGGCCACCGTGTGATCGCGGGTGGGCACCAACGTCCCGTCGGCGATCAGCACCGTGCCTCTCGCGAACCGGCGTCGAGACGGCAATGCCAGCAATGGGCCGATGTGGCCGATGATCCGATCGGCCGCCGACTTCGAAATCCCGAACAGCAGGGCCAGCTGGCGCATCGTCAAGTTCGTGCGCCAGTAGGCTGCGACCAGGAGAATGCGGTCCTCAAGCGGCAGCCCCCACGGACGCCCCAGTCGTGGTTCGGCTGCACTCTCACGCTGCACCGTGGTCACCAACTTGCCGAAGCTGCGCGGGCTCAGCCCGGTGAACGGACCTATCCAAGACGGCTCCGACGCCGTGATCACACCAGCCACACCAAGATCATCACAGTCGTGGCCAGTGGTTACGGGACAACCTTTAGCTAACGACAAACATGCATTTGCATGCCAGTGGGCCCTATGCCGTGCCAGTCGCCCAACCGTCACAAGTAAGGTTGACTGTGCCTTCAGTTACGCAAACCTTCACGGACACATCTGTTCCCTCCGTAATGTCGTGCGGTACTGAATAAGTATTCCCGCTACCCTTTGTGTTCACGTACTTGAAGTCGTAGGAGTTCTGATCTGATCGAAATGGCGCCACGTCGGCATAGATGGTTACTGAATGGCCATCCGCACACAAATCTGTGGTTTCAAACGAGTCCCCGTTGGCGACAAATCGGCCATAGCCGCCATAGGCGCAGTTAGAGCCAGATGCCGCCGCCGGATAGAGCAAAATACTGTTACTGCCTGCGAATGCCGTGCCGGTGCTGGCCACGACACCCATCAGGAGGCAGCCAGTGAGGGCCAACGTGGAACTTTTCCTCATGTCAATCCCTATGCCTTGGATGCGGTGAGATGGTCAGACCAGTGTGAGTGGTGAGTATTGGGCCTGTCGTTGTCTACGCGTCCACGGTTGCGTTGTCGCTGCGTCTACTCCGGCCCCTGCCCGGTCTCCGCCTGTACCTGTACGCGGTACTCGATGGGCGAGACCCCGTACGCTCTGCGGAACGCGCGCGTGAAGTCGGGGGCGCGGACCAGGCCCCAGCGGGTGGCGATGGTGTGGACGGGTGTGGAGCTGAGGTTGGGGTTCGCCAGGTCGCGGCGGGTGCCTTCGAGGCGCTGGGCGCGGATCCAGGCCGCGACCGTCTCACCGGGGGTGTCTTCTTTGAAGATCCGGTGCAGGTAGCTCAGTGAGATGTGATGCGCGTCCGCTATCACGGCCGGTGACAGCTCGGGGTCGTGCAGGTTCTGGCGAACGAACGCCTGGATGCGTGTCGTCAGTGCCCGTTGGCGGGTCTCCGGCGGCAGCGCGTCCTCCGCCTCCAGCATCTGCGCGAACCAGGCGGACAACAGGTCGACCAGGGCGGTGCCGAGGCGGGGCGCGTCGGACGGCGTAAGGACGTCGGCCTGCTGCTCCAGCCCGGTCAGGAATCCCGTCAGCAGGGCGCCCACTCCCTCCCGCCCCGACAGCCGCCGCCCCAGCAGCTGTTGGACACGGGAGGGGGCCAGCGGCAACAGCGCCTTGGGGAAGTCCACGCCCACCCCGGTGAGCACCTGACGGCCCAGGCCGGCCGGCACGTGCACTTCGTAGGGCCGCGACGTGTCACTAACCCACAGATCCCTTGGCCCGTACGCCTCGGCCCGCCCCACATGCTCGAACCCCAAGTCGCCGCCGAGGACCAGCGACAGGTGGTACATCTCCGGATCGGACTGCCGCACCAGCTTCTCGGTACGCCGAAACGCCGTGGGCAGGTACGACGTCGGCCACACCAGCACCGGGCCCAGCTCCAGCAGCCGCTGTTGCGCCCAGAAGTCATCGGCGAACAGGCTGCTCATGTGACTGGGGGCGATCGCCCGGTGCATCAACTCGCACCAGTACTCGAACCGGTGCTCCTTGGGCACGTCGTCGCTCCGGAAAACCGTTCCGATCATGCCGGGGTCAGCCCTGAGCGGTGGCCGGGCGAAGTCCGCCCAAGCGGGAGGAGAGAGGTGAGTTGGGGGTGGTGTTCCTGGAGTCCAGGATGCGCTGCGTCCGGTGGTGCCCCCGCATTGGTATCGCGCACGTCCACATCGAGGACCAGGGCGAAAGGCCCGGTCTCCTGCTCGTCGAAGTCAACAACGGCGGAGAACACGCCCCGCCCCTCCTCAGACTTCCGTCATGACACACAACCGCCACTACGATACCGCTCGCCAGCTGATCGACCCCGCCATCGACTACGTCGGCCACGTCCGCGCCGACACCGGATGGCGATGGCTGGGTCCATGGCGTGCCATCCTGCTTGAACGAAGGTGGGGACGGGCGGGCGCCGCCTCGGGGGATCGGTGCGCTGCCCGGCTGTGCTCGCAGCGGCGGGATCTCCGCTCAGACTGCCGCTTACGAGGGCACGGGCGGGCCAGCACCGAGGTACTCGCGCTGAGTAGGCCAGACAGCGACGTCCACAGCACGGGGGTTGTCCGCCAGCGTCCAGTGCCCATGTCGCTGAGGCACCGGCTCCAACGGACGACCCTGGAGTTCGACTTTCACATGATCAACAACACCGTGAGCGGCTGAGCCGAAAACGGTCAGGGTGATGAAGGCACCTACAGGAGGCGCGCCTTGTCCATAGTCATCGGCCCATTCAGAGACGGGTTTTCCTGCTGCCCACTCGAATAGGGCTGTCTCGCCAGGGCGCAGCACATGCTCTCGAAGGAGGTAACTACTGCGTGCTCCACCGACCGACTGCGGACGGCTGATCGAAACACCTGGCAGCAGCGGTGAGTCACCGCCAATGAAACGGCCCTCTCCATCAATACGGATCCGAGCTCTAGAGCGCCCCTCATTGGTCACAATTCCGCGTACCACGAACCACATCAACTGGTGTGTGTCCTGCGGGAAGATGAGGTCCTCTGGCCCAACCAGTGATGATGCGTGCACAGTGAGGGAGTCGAACAAACGCTGATCGCCTGCTTGAGGCATGCCAGCCAAGCCCGGATTTCTCAACGGAGGCCACTCGGGGGCCTCACTCAACACCACTACCCGGTGGGCCTGCTCGTCCAGCCTCGTCCGCATGGTCTCCACTACCGCGCTGCAGGCAGCCTCCGCAGCGGTAACGGCAGCGTCTGTCGCCTGCCTGCCCATTTCAAGCTGACGTTTCAGAGCGGCGAGCTGATAGACACCGAAACCCACCAACACACACGTGGCTATTGCCGCCAACGTCGTACTGAGATCTGCTGCGTCCTGAAGATTCACGCTCGCACATTGCCACAAGTCAGTACTAAGCCACTCCCAGCAGACCTCTGCCCGGGCACGCCATGGCTTGTGCCCGGGCAGCCCCTCTACCAGCGCATGCCGAGGGCGTCGAGATCCGCACGCTGCTCTGCCGGCAGCTTCGCGGCGCGGCGGCGGGTGTTGTCCAGGAACGACCCGAGCCTGATCTCCTCGCCGTCGACGAGCTCCACGTGCTTGCGCGCCGGCTGCAAGTGCCCTTCCCGGGCGTGGAGCTGGCGTGCGGCCGCGAGGTTGGTTGCCCATCGGTCGCTCTGCGAACGCCGTACCGGCACCGCCACGGTCTCGGCCTCCGGATCGACACCGATGGTCTCCAGCAGGTACTGCTGGACGGGCACGAGCCGGTCCCACCCGGCCACCTGCCCGGCGATCCACACCCCGAGGTCCTCGCCCTGGACGACGACGTCCCCCGGCCCGGCCGGGAGCGCCCCGGCCGCCTGCACATGCGCGAGACCAGCCGATACGCGGGTGTTCAGCCGCTCTCCTCAGTCTTCCGGCGGCGGCAGCACCGTGGTGTGACAGACCGGGACTTGGAGGGCCTTTTCCTGCCTGCCGTTGAGGTTGGTACAGGTTGCGGTCCATCGGATGGCTGTGCTGTCCGCCGGGATGTCTCGCCCGAACAGGGTGATCGCAGGCAGAGACTCTGAGGCGTGGGCACGCAGGTCGACTGGTGGGAAGCGGATGGACAGACCTTCTGCAGACTTGAGGATCTCGGGTCGCTCGGTCACTGGTCGGCGGCTCGCTTCGGCCGTACCCATCAGCGAGCTCAAACCCGGCGTTTTCGGGAAAGCGCCCAACGACATCGGGGTCTTCTCGCCGTAGGCGGGCGGTGGCTCCGGCCAGGGAATCACAACAGGATCGGACACGGTGCTCTTGCGCGCGACGCCCATGACGGGGATCTGGTCCGGACTCAAAGTGGCGATGACCTGCACTTTATGAAGCATCAGGTCTGTTCGGTTGTCGAGACGGAGCAGCAAGGGCGTACCGCGCAACGCCGCTGTGACGCAGAGTGCAGACGGAAGCTGCTGCCGGCACTTCTCGATGTAGGCGTCGACTTCCGCCCGATATTCATCGTGCGACCGCACGTCCCTGGACACCACCAACTGCATGGCCATCGCTGCGATGTCCAGGCGCTCCTGATGCCGGTCGAAAGCCTGCTGCTCCTCATCGGAAAGTGCCTCGCCTTCACGTCTCCGACGTTCCATTTCCTCCAGGTCCTTCACCGACAGGCCGTACTGCCCGCTCAACTTGGCGCGGGGGCGACCATCACGGGATTCGATCCTGATCACCCCGTCTGTGGAAGGCACGCGCCTCGGCGGAGGCAGTGACGACAGCAGCACGCGCCGCTTCGCATCCAGAGTGTCTTCGAGTTGGCGTTCGTCAACGTGAAGATCGAGGACGGCTCCGTCGGCAACGGCAACCTCGATGTCCATCTGCTGCTCGCGATGTATCAGCCTCGCGGAGAGTGCCTCGATGTCGACAGCGCGGGCGGGAATGGTCTGACTCGGCCGCCGGACGAAGATCGTGCCGTTCTGGAAGTCCGCATAGGTCTTCTGCAAGGTATGCAGGGGATCTCCCCACCGTGGAGGGACTACATCAACGAACATGACGTGCGCAGTACCTGATCCAGCGTCAAAGGGAACGTACGTCACGTCGAAGCGCACTGCCTCACCTGCGTATTTACTCAGCCAGGGAAAGAGGTTCGCGCCGTCATGCTGGGGAGTCCCGCAGAGATTGCCCGGCTCTACGCCCACCAGAAGATAGGCATGGCCCTCGGTCCACCTGCTGGCAACGTCCGGCATGCGATTGGCGAAACCGAGGATCGCTTTGGCCACTGTGAACTGCCCATGTGCCTTATCCATCTCAAGCGACGACTTCCACTCCAGCCACTGTGTTTCATCAGCGGCCGATGCACTCAGTACGGCCTTGATCAGGAGCTGCCGCTCGAGCAGGCCCACCACAGCCCGGGAGGAGTCGAAATCGAGCATGCCGTTCTCCGTTCATCGCATGTGAGGCCAGCATGCCCGACCCATGGACCACGTTCATTGCCCTTTTCCCACCTCGTCCTGCGCCGCAGAGAGGCAAGGGGCGGCTGACCAGTCTCGCCGCGCGATCTGTCGCAGGCTCCACGGCCGGACCCGGCGGACCCGAACGCCGAGCGGGGAACAGCCGCTGTCCCAGGACCTTCCTGACAGGGAAGATCGGCTCAGGTCCTGGCAGCGCGCGGTGTGCCGGCTATGGGTGAGGGCTGTCGTCGGTGTCGGGGGGTGGGGTGTGGCCGCGGTGTCGGATGCGGGCCCACAGCCATTGAGTGGTCAGGCTCAGGGTGGTGACGGTGAGGCCGGAGAGGACGTTGGCGGCGAACTCGCGTGCGAAGTCATCCACGGGGGGCCTCCGCCTGTGTGGGAGAGGCCGGGTGAATGTGCCGGATTGAACGCGGAGAGTAGCCGTCGTTGGCCATGCTGGTCTCCTCATGACGTGGTGGGCACCCGAGGTTCGACCCGGTGCGGCACCACTGTTGGAGACCGAAAAATCTTGCACAAGGCTAAATAGATGCAGGTCAGGGGTGAAACAAAGAGGTTGCCTCTGGCGTGTGGTGGGGGAGCGGGATGACCACAGGGTCAGCGGATGGTGTGCCGGGACGGCAGCGGGGGCGGGGCCGGCCGCGGAAAGCACTGGACGGGGCCGATCTGGGGCCGGAGCGGCTGGCGTTCGTCGCAGCGCTGCGCACCGTCTTCTTCGACCGGCTCAAGGACGAGGGAGTGACGTACGCGGAGATCAGCCAGCGGCTGGGCGCGGATTACAGTCTGACGACGCTGAGCCGGATCGCGTCCGGGCGAAAGCTGCCGGAGTACGAGCAGTTGGTCGCGCTGGTGGCGTTGGTGCCGCATCTGGTGGGCCAGCCGCTGACGGAGAAGGCCGAGGAGCATCTCTGGCAGCTGTATCTGCGCGCGGTCGGCGTCAAGAACCCCGAGCACGTGCCGTACTACCAATATCTGCGGGACGTCGCCCGCGCGCGCGAGCGGCAGCAGGCCATGGTCGCGATCCGGGCCTCGCACCCCTTACCCGCAAACGGTGAGGAGGACGACCCCGATGCCGTCCAACTGCGCGACGACGCAGCCGCCCTGCTCCACCAAGTGGCCCGCGCCGGCATCCCGCTACCGCCCCAGCCACTGGTCACCCCGCCTCCCGGCGCGAGCAGGCCCCCCGCCGTGGACGCCCTGCTGGACCAGACCGACCACGCACTGCGCCGCCACCTCGCACCGCTGGAGTCCGAAGGCTTTGTTTCCGCGGATGAAACAGACCCAAGTCCCCCTGAACCGGCCGGGGTATCCCAGCCGGCACCCTCCCCTTCCGGGCCCCTCTGGGGATTCAGCACCGGCGCCGCGGGCCGGGCATCTGCACGCGCAGATCTGGTCGGTGGTCCTGGCGGTCGTCTGCGTCGTGTTCGCGGTGGGCTATCTCCTCGAGCGCCTGCCCCTGTAGCGCGACGACGACCCCCAGGCCGACGCCAGCAGCGCCGCCACCAGCCCCCAGGCTGGGCCGTACCCTGGTGGTACGACAACAGGTGGCAACGGCGGTGGCGTTCAGCCTCAGCCCAGCGAGAAGGCACCGAAAACTGCCGACTCTTCCACCGGTCCCGGCGCCACCCAGACCGACACGGGCCAGCAGTCGCAGACCAGCACCGACCCCACCGTGACCATCACCGATCCCACCACCGACCAGGCAGAAGGCCCGGTCCTGGGCGGCTGGGGCGTGAACGCCTCCCCACGCCTGGACGCGGCAGATTGCTCGCAGCCGATCGTCTTCACCCTCAGCGCGGCCGCCCAGCGCCCGGGCACGGTCGAGTACACGTGGCATCCCGACGACCAGCTGATCGCCCGCGGAGTCCAGGACCGCCACAGGCACGATGACCTTCACCACCACCAACGAGCAGCACGAGGAGTTCACGGTTCAACTGACCGGAACCCAGCCCGGCGAGCGCGTCCAGGGCGGCATGACCGTGGAAGTCACCTCGCCAGACGCCAACCGCGGCACGACCGGCGACGTCTTCGACATCACCTGCACCTGACAGGCCAGCCACACCACGCTTCGCCGTACGCAGCACGGCCCTTGTCCGTTGCCACGGCCAGCCACGATGGTCTCGGATCCGGTGCCGGGGGCGAGTGCACCCCGCCGTGGACGGAGGACCGTGAAGACCAGGTCCCGGCAGGCACGCGGGCCATACGCTGGAACGCAGCACGGGGAGCGTGGTTTCGGGGGGACACGATGAGCGCGATCGATGGGTCCGGCACGGCATCTGACGGCACGTCGGACCGGCAATGGTTCATCAGTCATGCGGGTGCGGACCGGGCATGGGCGGAGTGGGTCGGCTGGCAGCTCCTGGACGCCGGGCACCAGGTCGAGCTGGACTACTGGCACTGGGGTGCGGGCGACAACTTCGTTATGAAGATGAACGCCGCCCTCGAGCGCGGTCGGCTGCTGGCGTTGTTCTCCCCGGCGTACTTTGAGCCGGAGCGGTTCACCACGCCGGAGTGGACCGCGATGGTGGCGACGCGGGAGAAGATCACCCCGCTCCGGGTGACCGCGGTGGAGCCGCCGGCGATCCTGCGCCCGCTGCTCAGCCGGGACCTGTTCGGCCTGAGCCCGGTAGAGGCTCGTCGGGTGTTGCTGGAGGCGGTCGACGGCCCGTCCCGGCCGGATGAGGAGCCGCCCTTCCCTGGCCCGGGTGGGGTGTTGCGGCAGGTCGGAGCCAGCGGCCCGCGTCTGCCCGGGAGTCTTCCCAGAGTGCGGAACCTGCCCGCCCGGAACGCGGCTTTCACTGGCCGCGACAGTCTCCTGGTGCACCTGCGTGAGGCGCTGGCGTCCGGGCAGCGGGTGGCGGTCCAGGCCTTGTACGGCCGGGGCGGGGTGGGCAAAACTCAGCTGGCGGTGGAGTACGCGTACCGGTTCGCTGGCGAGTACGAACTGGCCTGGTGGATTGCCGCGGAAGATCCGGCTTTGATCCCCGACCAGCTTGCCGCTCTCGCCGCCCGGACCGGCGCTGCCCCAGTCGGCACCCTGGCCGCCGCTGCGGTCGAGCTGCTGCTGGGTGAGCTGGGGGAGCGCTCGCGCTGGCTGCTGGTCTTCGACAACGCCGAAGACCCCGACGCCTTGGCCCCGTTCCTGCCCGGCGGCCCCGGGCATGTGCTGATCACCTCCCGCAACCCCCACTGGAACAGTTACGCCGTTCCCCTCGACGTCGACACCCTGTCCCGTACCGAGTCGGTGGCGTTGCTGCGCGCCCAGGGTGCCGTCCTGACCGATGCGGACGCGGACGACATCGCCGCCACCCTGGACGATCTGCCGCTCGCGCTGGCGCAGGCGGCCGCGCTGCTTCTTCGGGGTTTGTCGGCGGCGGATTTGAAGAAGGAGCTGGCGGCGAACCTGGTGGCGGTGATGGCTCAGAGGCATCCGCCCGGCTACCCGGCCGCGCTGGCCGCGCAGGTTCGGCTCACCCGTACCCGCCTGGAAACCGACCATCCCGGAGCGGTCGCGGTGGTGAATGCGCTGGCCCTGCTGGCACCCGAACCCTTCCCCCTCACCACCTGCGCCAGCCACCTCCCCGACCAGGCCTCCACCCTCCTGAAAGAAGTGGTTGATTCACGGTTGGCGGTGGTGGGTGCGGTGGAAGCGGTCGCCCGGCACGGTCTGGCCCGCGTCCAGGGCGGCACCCTCCAACTGCACCGCTTCACCCAGGACATGCTCAAGGGCCAGATGGCCAGCCAGGAGCTCGACCAGGCCGTGGCCGATGCTGAAGCACTCCTGACCGCGGCCGACCCCGGCTGGGCCGGTGAGCCGCGGTTCTGGCCGGCCTGGCAGGTTCTGCTCCCGCACGCCCTGGCCATCGACCCTGCCCGGCTCACCACCAGCCGGGGCCGGGACGTGGTGGGGGTGGCGTGCTGGTATCTGATGGACCGCGGGCAGGCCCGCCCGGCCCGGGAGCGGCTGCAACGGCTGCATGACACCTGGCTGCAACAGCTGGGCCCTGACGACGTGGACACCCTGCGGGCCGCCCACAGCCTGGCCCGCGCCTACGACGACACCCAGGACCACGAACGCGCCCGCGCGCTGGACGAAGACACGCTCGCCCGCCTCCGACGCCTCTACGGCGAGGACCACCCCGACACCCTGGCCAGCGCCCACAACCTTGCCGTCCGGCTGTGGGCGCTGGGACGGTACGAGGAAGCCCTCGCCCTGGACCAGAAGACGTTGGAGACGCGCCGTCAGGTGTTGGGGTCGGAGCATCCGGACACGCTGAACACGGCAGCCGCACTGGCCATCCGGCTAGCGGCTGTGGGTCGGGTGGGGGAGGCGGTGGTGTTGGGGGAGGAGACGCTGGAGGCGCGGCGTCGGGTGTTGGGGTTGGAGCATCCGGACACGTTGATCACGGCGTCGAACCTGGCCATTTGGTTGGCGTCTGTGGGTCGGGTGGGGGAGGCGGTGGTGTTGGGGGAGGAGACGCTGGAGGTGCAGCGTCGGGTGTTGGGGTTGGAGCATCCGAACACGCTGAACACGGCGTCGAACCTGGCCGTCGACCTGGCGGATGCAGGTCGAGTGAGAGAGGCGCGTGTGCTGGGTGAGGAGACGTTGGAGGCGCGGCGTCGGGTGTTGGGGTCGGAGCATCCGCACACGCTGGGCACGGTCGGTCTGCTGGAGTGGCTGGAGCGCCAGCAGGCCGAGGGCGAAGAGTCCTGACCTCGTTGTCCCGGCCTGCGGACGTCTACCAGCGCATCCCCAACGCGTGGAGGGCTTCACGGCGTTCGGGGCTCAGCTTTGCGGCCCTCCTGCGGGCGTTGGCGATGAACGACCCCAGCCCGAGCAGCTCGCCCTCAACAATCTCGCGGTGCTGGCGAGGTACACGCAGGTGTCCTTCGCGGGCGTGGAACTGTCGGGCTGCGGTCATGTTCCGCTCCCACAGTTCGTCCTGCGAGCGCCGCGTCGGCACCACCGGCATGCCGACGCTCTCGGGGTGCAAACCGATCGTCTCAAGCAGGTACTGCTGGACGGGCACGAGCCGGTCCCATCCGGCCACCTGCCCGGCGATCCACACCCCGAGGTCCTCGCCCTGGACGACAACGTCCCCCGGCCCGGCCGGGAGCGCCCCGCCCACCTGCACATGCGCGAGCGCTAGCCGATACGAGGGTGGCCAGCCGATCTCGCACCCCTATGGGCCCACCCGGGTTCGATATCCGGCAGCGCCGTCATAGGTCTTGGTCTCGGCGCGGCTGCGCTGCTCGTTCCGGGAGAGTAGTTGGCCGTTGCGTGCCACACTGTTCGTGCGCCCGCCAGGCTCCCCCGTCCTGGCGGGCGCAGCATTGTCGAGGCGCTCCTCTCTTTCGCGGAGCAACGCGGCGGATCCGCGTCGACGGCATGCAACGCGGGCCCGCCCGAATCCTCCCGGTGCCTGGGATGGATGCTGGTGAACGCGGGGCCGGTCAAGGGCTGCTGGTCATAGGGTGGTTGGTGACGTACGGCGGCACGGTGCGGGGGCACGGATGAGCGATACGGGGGCGTCGGACGGCACGTCGGACCAGGTGTGGTTCATCAGTCACGCCGGGGCGGACCGGGCGTGGGCGGAGTGGATCGCCTGGCAGCTGACGGAGGCCGGGCACCGGGTGGAGCTGGACGACTGGGACTGGGGTGCGGGCGACAACTTCATCCTGAAGATGAACGCCGCCCTGGAGCGGGGCCGGATGCTGGCGTTGTTCTCTCCGGCCTACTTCGAGCTCGAGCGGTTCACCACGTCGGAGTGGACCGCGGTCCTGGCCCGGAAGGAAAAGATCGTCCCGGTCCGCATCGAGGAGGCCACCCCGCCGCCGATCCTGAGTTCCCTCCTGGCCCCGGACCTGTTCGGACTGCACGACCACGAGGCCCGCCAGGCGCTGCTGCGCGCGGTGAACGGCCCCACCAGACCCGGCACATCACCACCGCGCCCGCAGGGAATGCGCGCCCGGGCAGGCGACGAGAGTGGGCCGCGGCTGCCCGGCAGCCTGCCTGAGGTATGGAACCTGCCGGCCCGCAACGCGGCCTTCACCGGCCGCGACACCCTCCTGGCCCATCTTCACCAGCAGCTTGTACCAGCCAGTCGGGTCGCCGTCCACGCCCTCCACGGCCGGGGCGGGGTCGGCAAGACCCAGCTGGCGATCGAGTACGCGCACCGCTTCGCCGGCGCCTACGAATGCGCCTGGTGGATCGCCGCGGAAGACCCCGCCCTGATCCCCGACCAGCTGGCCCGGCTTGCTGCGGACAAAGAACTCGTACCCGCAGCAACACCCGCGGCTGAGGCGATCGCCGCGCTCCTGCGCGAGCTGCGCACCCGGGACCGCTGGCTCCTCATCTTCGACAACGCCGAAAACCCCGACGCCCTCGTCCCGTTCCTGCCCGGCGGAAGGGGCCACGTCCTGATCACCTCCCGCAACCCCCACTGGAACAACTACGCCGTCCCCCTCGACATCGACACCCTCTCCCGCACCGAATCGGTGACCTTGCTGCGCGCCCAGGGCGCCGTCCTCACCGACGCGGACGCCGACCACATCGCCGCCACCCTCGACGATCTCCCGCTGGCGCTGGCGCAGGCGGCCGCGCTGTTGACCCGGGGTTTGTCGGCGGCGGATCTTAAGGAGGAACTGGAGGCGAACCTGGTGCAGGTGATGGCGCAGGGGCATCCGTTCGGCTACCCGGCCGCGCTGGCCGCGCAGGTCCACCTCACTCGCACCCGCCTCAAGACTGACCACCCCAGTGCCGCCACGGTGGTGGATGCGCTGGCCCTGTTGGCACCCGAGCCCTTCCCCCTCACCACCTGCGCCGGCCACCTCCCTGACCAGACCTCTCCGCTACTGAAGGAGACGGTGGGTTCGCGGCTGGAGGCGGTGGGTGCGGTGGAGGTGGTCGCCCGGCATGGTCTGGCCCGCGTCCAGGGCGGCACTCTGCAACTGCACCGCCTGACCCAGGACATGCTGAAGGGGCAGATGACCGGCCAGGAGCACGACCGGGCGGTGGCGGATGCCGAAGCACTCCTGACCGCGGCATACCCCGGCCGGACCGGTGAGCCGCGGTCCTGGCCGGCCTGGCAGGTTCTGCTCCCGCACGCCCTGGCCCTCGACCCCGCCCTGCTCACCACCAGCTGGGGACGGTACGTGGTGGGGGTGGCGTGCTGGTATCTGATGGACCGCGGGCAGGCCCGCCCGGCCCGGGAGCGGCTGCAACGGCTGTATGACACCTGCCTGCAGCAGCTGGACCCGGACCACGACGACACCCTGCATGCCGCCCACAACCTGGCTCGCGCCTACCACGACACCCAAGACCATGAACAGGCCCTCGCTTTGGACGAGGACACCCTCGCCCGCCGCCGACGCCTCTACGGTGACGACCACCCCGACACCCTGGTCAGCGCCCACAGCCTTGCCGTCCGGTTGTGGTCGCTGGGACGGCACGAGGAAGCTCTCGCCCTGGACGAGAAGACGCTGGAGACGCGCAGTCGGGTGTTGGGATCGGAGGATCCGAACACACTGCTCACGTCGACCGCACTGGTTGTCCGATTGGCGGATGTGGGTCGGGTGGATGAGGCGGTGGTGCTGGGGGAGGGGACGTTGGAGGTGCAGCGTCGGGTGTTGGGGTCGGAGCATCCGGGCGCGCTGCTCACGGCGTACAACCTGGCCATCTGTTTGGCGGATGTGGGTCGGGTGGATGAGGCGGTGGCGTTGGGGGAGGAGACGCTGGAGGTGCGCCGTCGGGCGTTGGGCTCGGACCATCCGGACACGCTGAACGCATTCGGTGCGCTGGAGTGGCTGAAGCGGAAGCAGGCTGAGGGCGAAAAGTCCTGACCCCGTTACCCCCGGCCTGTGATCTTCTACCAGCGCATGCCGAGGGCATCGAGATCCGCACGCCGCTCGGCCGGCAGTCTGGCCGCACGGCGCCGCGTGTTGTCCAGGAAGGACCCGAGCCTGATCTCCTCGCCGTCGACGACCTCGACGTGCTCGCGCGCCGGCGGCGAGTGCCGTTCCCGCGCGTGGAACTGACGGGCGGCCGCGAGGTTGGCCGTCCACCGGTCGCTCTGCGAACGCCGTACTGGCACCGCCACGGCCTGGCTCTCGGAATCACACCGAGCGTCTCCAGCAGGTATTGCCGGCCGGGCAGGAGCCGGTCCCACTTGGGAAAGCCGCACCGATCGGAACTCGCGTCCGCGCTCAGGGGCGACGCCCAGGCTCTCCAGGCGGTAGCGCTGGGCCGGTGTCAGCTCGTCCCACCTGGCTACATGCCCTGCCCTTCGAGACCGGTCGGCTTTGCTGCGCCAGCACTGCATCCTCGAGCAATCCACATCACGTCGCCTCCCTTCAGTACCGTCCCAAAGCCCGCTCTCAGCGACCGAGACGGATCCTGAACGGTCCGATGTAAAGGGCCGTGCCCTCAAAGGCGTTCGCCACTTCACGGGGGAAGGAAGCGGGAGGCATGGTGGACTGCTCTACATCGATCAGCGGAAACTGCGCACATCGCACCGGCTTCTCTTCCCCATCGACGAGGACCGTCACCGTGACGGACTGGCCCCGTCGGAGAAGAGCCGGCTTGATGATGAGGCCTCCGCGGTGCCTGCCTCCGGTGCCTGGGATCAGCGTCTGCCATGTTGCTCGCTCGCAGGGACGCCCTTCGGGGTGACAGCCACTGCGACGGCCCTCGATGCCCCGGAGGGCCTGTCACATGGCAGCCGGGAGGCCGCGAACACCGCAGGGCGGTCTGGGAGCCGACTGCCGACTTCTGGCGGCAACACCGGCCCATTCATTCGAGGAACATTCCCCCGTCACGCGGGCGGCAGGTTGAACGGCGTGACCACGTGGATCGCCGAGGGCAGGGGCGGGCCGCCGTCCGGCAGTGCCTTGTTGGCGCGCATGATGGTCTGGCAAGCGCGGCGCACGTCCTGGCGCAGATCGTGGTGGAGCACCGCAGAGAGACGGCGCTCGCGCAGGAGACGGGTGTTGTCGTGATCGAGATCGTGCGCGATGAAGACGGCACACGGCCTGCCCAGCGCGTCGAAGGCGTCCAGCGTGGCAAAGTTGCCCCCTCCCATCGAGTAGACCGCGACGATGTCCTCGTCGCGCTTGAGCGCCTCGAGCACCAGGTCGCGCTGGGTGGCGTCCAGGCCGTCGCTGTCGGTGACCTCCACCAGTGAGCGTCTGGGCTGCGCGAGGCGCATCGCGCTGCGGAATCCCATGTCGCGTTCCTCCTCGCCTCGGAAGGAGCCCCGGCTGATGGTGGTGAGCACATTGCCGGGTCGGCCGCCGAGCCACTGTTCGAGAAGGTAGGCGGCGGTGGCGCCTGCCGCGCGGTTATCGATGCCGACGTAGGCCAGGCGCGCGCTGTGGGGCAGGTCGGTCACCAAGGTGACCACAGGGATGCCGGCCGCGGCCAGTCGCCCTACGGCGGCGGCGACCTCAGGCACGTCGGGAGCCTTGAGGATCACACCCTGCGTGCCACGCTTGGCGATCTTGTCGAGGATGCCGGTCATCTCGCCGGGCGGGCAGGTCTCGCGGAAGTGGAAACGTGAGCGGACGACGGCGGGGTGCAGGGCAGGCAGTTCGGCCTCGAGCGCCTCGCGTACGGCGGCGGAGAACCGCTCCGGTGCCTGCATCACGATGTCGATCATGAAGGTGTGGCCCCCGATGCGGACCTGGGTCTGCTGACGGTCCAGGTCTTTGATCGCTTGATGCACTTCCCTGATCGTGCTTTCGGTGACGCTGCCCCGGTTGTTGAGCACCCGGTCGACCGTCGCGGTGCTCAGTCCGGCCTGCCGGGCGATTTCCCTGATGGGGTAGGGGTGGCGCATGACGGTTCCCTGAAGACGATGATGGACTTTTGATTTATTCGAGAGGATTGATTGATGGGCGTGATCCCTCAAGACTGGCAGAAATGCAGGCACTGCGAAAGGACCCCGCATGTCCCTCACCGCTGCGCGATCACGGACTTGGCTGACCGAGGACGACTGCGATCTCGACGCGTTCCGCTTGCTCGTCGAGCAGGACGCCGACCCGGCCGACCACCCTCTGGCAGAGCGAGTCGAGCAGAATGTTCCCCTCTACGACAGCGACCGGCTCCGTAGCCTGACGGCTACCGCTGACGGCCGACGCGAGGTACAGACCGAGCTGATCAGGGCGCTCCTCGACGGACCCGGCATCGTGCTCTTCAAGGGCGCCTTCCCCGACGCGACGGTCGTGGACCGGGCTTCCGAGGCCTTCACCGCGCTGATTGAGGAGGAGCGCGCGGGCGGCACCGCCCGCGGCGATCACTTCGCCAAGCCGGGCGCCAACGACCGAGTCTGGAATGCACTGGACAAGGTGGCCGTACGGTCCCCCGAGGTGTTCGCCGACTACTACGCCAACGACATGCTGGCGCTGATCTCCGAGGCCTGGCTGGGCCCTGCCTACCAGGTGACCTCCCAGGTCAACGTCGTCAACCCGGGCGGGGCCGCGCAAAGCGTGCACCGCGACTACCACCTCGGTTTCCTCACCCAGGAACGCGTCGCGGCCTATCCGGCGCATGTCCACCGCTTGTCGCCCGTGCTCACCCTCCAGGGCGCCGTCGCCCACTGCGACATGCCCGTCGAGTCCGGCCCGACGCTCTACCTGCCGCACTCGCAGAAGTACGAGCCCGGTTACCTCGCCTGGCGACTCCCGCAGTTCGTCGAGTACTTCGATGCCCACCATGTCCAGCTCCCCTTGGCCAAGGGCGACGCGGCCTTCTTCAACCCCGCGCTCTTCCATGCCGCCGGACACAACCGCTCGCACGCCATCCGGCGCATGGCCAACCTGCTGCAGATCTCCTCCGCATTCGGCCGCGCCATGGAGACAGTGGACCGCGAGGCGATGGCGAACGCGCTCTTCCCGGTGCTGCTGCGGCGCAAGGCCGAGGGGGTTTCGCAGGACTGGCTTCGCCGCGTGGTCGCCGCCACTGCTGAGGGCTACCCCTTCCCCACCAACTTGGACCTCGACCCCCCGGTCGACGGTCTCGCACCGCCCTCCCAGGCGCACACTGTCTGGCAAGCCGTAACCGAGGGCTGGACCCACGACCGACTGCGCCAGGAACTGCAGGCTGGCGCCGAGCGCCGCCGCGGCTGAAAGGGGCACAGCACTCTTGGCACTTCTTCAGAGCAAGATCGTTCTGGTCAACGGTGGCAGCCAGGGCGTCGGAGCCGGCATCGTGCAGGCCGCCGTACGGGAAGGTGCGACCGTCGTCTTCGCCGGCCGCCGGGTCGAGGAGCTCGCCGGATCGATCATGATCGCCGCGCTCACGTTTTCCTTCCTGGCCAGCATCGGGGCGAATCCGGCGGCCCCCGACAGCATGACGAGCCAGGCGACTGTCCAGCTCCAGAGCGGTACACCGTTCCTGTCCGACACCCAGCTGGAGACCGCCCTCAATGAAGCCAACGTGAGCCCGCAGGTGTCCCAGGCGGCACTGGACGCGAACGCCGCCGCCAGGCTCGACGGCCTGAGCGCGGCGCTCGCCATCCTGGCCTTTGCTGCGCTGCTGGCCCTCTTCTTCACCCAGAGGATTCCGTCGGCCCAGCTGCGCTCGAAGGAGCGGTAACCGCTGCTTGCGCATGCGGGAGCCGGTTCGGGCGGCCAGCATGGAGGCATGGCTGTCATCCCGCTGTCACGGACCCGCTCAGCGGCTGTCGCGGCCCTTCTGGCAGCGGCCCTGAGCGCCGTGCCGAGCGGGCCCGCCCACGCCTTCACCGGCGGCAACCACGAGGACATCACTCGGGCCGCACTGCCCTGGGAGCCCGTCACGCTGACCGCGATGGCCGACGCCCGCGACGGGGCGGTCAATGCCAACGACCACCGCCCCTACTTCGACGTTGGTCCCCTGCACTGCGACAACGCCGACTACCTCGACCCCCGCCATGCCCCCGGCTACCCGCGCACCCGGGATGAGGCCACCACCGAGCTCCTTGCGTGCATCCGTACCTCGGTCGCCCGCTTCCGCGGCGCCGTCCGAGCCGCCGACGGCCTCGTCGGCGCGGACGGCACGGTGCGCGCCGACCAGAGCGATCTCTCCTCCCCCTGCACATGGGATGGGAAGGCCGGGCGAGCCAAATGCGCCGTCCTCGAACAGCTGGGCCGCGGCTGGCACCAGATCGAGGACTTCTACTCGCACTCCAACTGGAGCGACCGGGCCGCCCGCGGCCCGATCGGCCTCGACAACCCGCCCGGCCTGGAGCGTACGGGCCTCGCGCCGTTCCTTGACATCCGCCGCTACAGCGCCATGGACGACGCCGATTGGACCCGGGACGCGCGGGCTCGTATCCCCTCGGATCTCGCCACCGGCTGCTACCCAGACTTCGATTCGGCCGGCGTCAAACCGGCCGACTGCGAGGGCCGTGTCTCCCACAACCGTGCCCTGAACAAGGACACCTCCGCCTCCGCCCGCTCGAAGACCGGCGACAACTTCCGCCGCGCGAGGGCCGGGGCCACCGCCGAGGTCACCCGCCAGTGGAACGACTTCAAGGCTGAACTGCTCGCGGCGTACCCCGATCACGGGCGCGGCGCACACATGATCTGCGCGCTCGTCCACGACGACCCGGCCACCGCCTGCCGCTCCTGACCTGCCCGGAGCAGGCGATGAGCTCGTAGAGGCTCCTGCCCACGGTCCACAGCCCGAGGGCGAGGCACGTAAGGACGATCCCCTGCGGACGGGTCGCACGCCCGCCTCGAAGACCATGAAAGCCGTGTCGCCCAACGGCCGTTTCGTTGTGGAACATTGCTCTCGCTCCGGGCTCTGACAGCTACGATATGTATGCGGCTGGTCACAGGTGCGACACGGGGGAAGCATGCGGATCATCATCACCGTGCGGGACGACAATGCTCGGCGTGATGGAGCGGCCCCGTGCGTGCTGCTGCGGCAATGGTTGGACGAGCAGCCCGAGTTACGCGGCCGGACGCGGCGGCAGACGGTCGCGATTCCCCCTCCGGGTGAGATGGGAGTGGCCGCCGACGCCCTGCTCGCACTCCTCGAACCCGGTGGTGTGGCGGCGGCGTTCGCCGGGGCGGTGGTGGCCTGGGCCCAGACCCGCAGGGGCAGTCAGACGATCACGGTCCGGCAGAGTGATGGCCGGGAAGTCACCATCGTGTCCACGCATGTCAGGGGCATGGACGCCGAGCAATCCGCGGATCTGGCACGGCGGTTGGTCGCCGACCTCATGACCCCGACGCAGGAGCCGACCGACACTCCTGGCGTCAGCCTCCAGCCGCCTGAGTGACCGTGAACTGGCCTGCGGACAGGGAGCCGCCGGGGCTCGGCCTCGCTTCACCGGGCGCGTACGCCGTTCTGGTCGGCACCGGGCACCACTGCGAAGGTTCGCAGCTGTCCCGACTGCCCGGAGTCGACACCACGCTCGACGATCTCCAGTCCCTTCTGGCGGACGCCTGCCGGATGGCACCGGAGCGCATTCTCCGGATGCCTGCCGACGCCTCACCGCCGGAGGTCGTTGCGGCCTTGGAGAACACCGTCGAACACGCCGAGGGCCTCGTCCTCTTCTACTACGTCGGCCACGGTTTGCTCGGCCCGAGGGACGATCTCTACTTCGCCACGCACGGCAGCCGCAACGCGGACAGCATCTCTCACGCCGTGCCTTACCGAACTGTCCAGGACCTGCTTGGCAGAGCGGTCGGCGGCAGTGCCGTCATCCTCGACTGTTGCTTCTCCGGCCGTGCCGGCGGTCCGCGAGTCCGACGTACTACGGACCCCTTCGCCTCCGCCCGGCCCGACGGCAGCTTCCTGTTGACCTCCGCGTCCTACTTCGGCGCGTCCTTCGCGCCCATGGGCGCACGGCACACCCTCTTCAGCGGCCGACTGTTGAAGCTGTTGCGCGACGGCGATCCCGGCGGGCCACCCGCGCTCACCCTCGACGACCTGCACGACGCCCTCGTACGAGCCTTCGCTGACGAGCCGGTGACCCCTCGCCAGTGGAGCGAGGGCACGCTCGGCCGCCTCATGGTCGCCGCTAACCGCGCTTACGTCGCAGCAGCCGATCCCTCCCGGACGCCGCCCGCGAAGGTGCCGTGCCCCTATCCCGGTATGAAGCCCTTCGCCGCAGCGGACCACATCCACTTCACCGGCCGCGACGACGCGATCGCGGACCTCGTGACACGGGTGTGCCGGACACCCGCCCCCGGCCCTGTAGTACTGGTGGGGCCGTCGGGTGTTGGGAAATCCTCGCTTCTACGGGCGGGCCTTCTGGCCGAGTTGCAGCTGCGGCACGAAGGCGGCTCCACCCCCTCCGTGCCCTGGCCCGTTCTGCTGCTTCCCGCGCCCGGTGCGATGCCGCTGCAGACGTTGGCACGGCTGTGGTCGGAGGCCGTCGGTCTTCCCTTCGACGACGTGCTCGCCGACTTCGTCAAGGGGTGTTTCCCTGCGCCTGGGGACGGCCGGTCGCCGTGCGGGCTCCTCGTGGTCGACCAGTTCGAGGAGATCTTCACCCGGGCCGCTGATCCCCAGGAGCGCCGGCAGTTCATCCGCCTGCTCTGTGGCCCGGACCCTGAATCCGCGACGACCGGACGACGGCGAGGTCCCCGTGTCGTCATCGGCGTCCGTGCCGATCACTACGGTAGCTGTCTCGCCGAGCCTCCACTGGCCCAGGCCCTCGCCCGCGGGCAGGTCTCCCTCACGCCCATGTCCGCCGAGGCCCTGCGCACGGCGATCGAAGAGCCCGCTCGCCGTGTGGGCCTCACCCTGGAGGCCGGCCTGGTCCAACGGCTCCTGCACGACCTCCGGAAGCGGGACACCGCGGGCAGGGCGCACGGCGCGGTGTCGCCGGAAACCGCACCCGACACGGCCCTGCCCTTCCTGGCCCACGCCCTGCGTGAAACCTGGCTCGCCCGGGACGGCGCCGTCCTAACCCTCGCCGGGTATCAGGCCACCGGCGGCATCTGGCAGTCCGTTGCCACGGCCACGGAACGGTTGTACGCCGAGCTGGATGAACCAGAACGGGCGGCGCTGCGCCCCTTGCTCCTGCGGATGGTGGAGATCACCAGCGGCGGCGAGGTGGTGCGGCGTCCGCTGCGCACCACCGAGGTGGGCGGCACAACGCACGAGCCCTCCGGGCTCACGCCAGGACAGCGGGGCGACGAGAACAGTGGCGCCCCTTCCGAAGCAGGATCGGGGGCGGACACGCCACCACGCCGGTCCGCCCCGGACGCCCGGGTCCTGGACCGTCTGGCCCGCGCCCGTCTGATCACCGTGGACCGCGACAGCGCCCAGATCTCCCACGAGGCCCTGCTGGACACCTGGCCGCGGCTGAACACATGGATCCGGGACGCACAGCACGAACTCCCCGTTCACCAGCAGCTCACCAAGGACGCCGCCCTCTGGCTGCGCCACGGACAAGGCGCCGCCTATCTGTACACGGGAGCCCGGCTCGCCAGCGTCCGGCCGTGGCTGACCTCCGGCTCTCTTCCGGCCATCCCCCTCGGCACCACTGCCCGCGCGTTCCTCGAAGCAAGCGTGTCGGCCAGCAACCAGAAGTCACGGCAAAGGCGCATATACCTCAGCGCCGTGCTGTGCGTGCTGCTGGTCGCTTCGGGGACGTTTGCCGGTCTCTGGAACAGCGCGGCGAAACAGCGCGAACGAGCGGAGGAGCAGCAGCGCAGGTCGGTCGCCCGCAGCCTCGTCTTGCAGGCGAACGCCCTGCGCGACACCCAGGCGGACGACGCCCTGCGGTTCGGCGCGGCCGGCCAGCGGCTCTTCCCCACCCGTGAGGGCCGGGCCGGGCTGGTCTCCACGCTCGTGGAGCGCCATCACGTCACGTTCCTCACCGGCCACACGGGGGCGGTGAAATCGATCGCGTACCGGCCGGACGGACGGGTCCTCGCCACGGCGAGCACCGATCGCACGGTCATCCTGTGGCACGCGCCCAAGACGGTCGGTGCCGGGGCCGCGGCAGGCCGGACTGACCCTCACAGGATCACCCGACTGCCCCGGCAGCAGGCCGCGTTGACAGCCGTGGACTTCAGCACCGACGGACGCACCCTCGCCGTCGGGAGCCAGGATCACTCCGTCACACTGTGGAACGTGGCCGATCCCGGCCGTCCACGCCGCGTCGCCGAACTCCAGGGACTCACCCGCGAGGTGGAAGCCGTCGTTTTCAGCCCGGACCGCCGTTCACTGCTCACCGGCGGGGCGGGGACCGACGCGGTGCTGTGGGACGTGACGAAGCCAGAGTCGCCGCGACGGCTGAGTGTGCTGAAGGGTGGAAGCAGCGGACCGGTCCACGGGGTGGCGTTCAGCCCGGACGGCCGCACGGCCGTGGTGGACGGCGCGGGACCGGCGCCGACGATCTGGTCCCTCGCTGACCGTACGGATCCCGTCAATGTGGGCTTCGTACCGATCCGCGGGAGCGCGCAGACCGAGGTGTTCTCGGTGTCGATCGCCGCCGACGGAGACACCCTCGCGGCCGCCACCAGCGACAACGGCGTGAGCCTGTGGAGCATCGCGCAGCTCGTCAACACCGACGACCAGCAACCCCTGGCCACGCTTTCCGAGCACGCCGGTCCCGCGCGAGGGGTGGCGTTCAGCTGGGACGGCCGACGGCTGGCCACGGTCGGCAATGACGGAGCGGCCCAGTTGTGGGACGTCCACGAGCCGTTCTACCCCCGTCTGCTGACACGCTTCACCGACCACCGGGACACGGCCACGTCGGTCGCCTTCGCGCCAGACGGCCGTACGATCGCTACGTCCTCCGACGACCATCGCGCCGCGGTGTGGGAGCTCGCCGACAGCCTCAACCTGCGCCGGGAGGCGTCAACGTCCGCACCGAACATCCGAGTGCCGGCTGCGGCGTTCACGCCCGACCGGCGCCTGGTCACCCTCACGCAGGCGTACGCCAAGAACGATCTGGACGGCCCGATGCTGCCGGCTGAACTCTGGGACGCGACACGGCCGACTGCTCCCAGGCGGTTGTCGTCTCTCGACATCGAGGACGTCTCCACGGCCGCGTTCAGCCGTGACGTCCGCCTCTTGGCAACCGGCTCCTCGACCGGAACGATCCGGCTGTGGGACATCGCCGATGCCGATGACCCGCACCTATTGGACACGGCGACGACCACGGGCGGCGTCCTCACCCTCGCTTTCAGTGCCGACGGCCACGCCCTGGCAGTGGCGAGTGACGACTTCAAGGGCCGCTACGAGGAGATGGAGCTATGGGACATCGGCCGTCGCGGCGCTCTGCGCCGACTCGCCCGGCTTCCCCTCAGCCAGGTCAACGCCATGACGTTCAGCCCCGTCGGCCCCACTCTGGCCGTGGCGACCGAGGAACAGGGCACGTCGCTGTGGGACATCAGCAGGCCTTCGCACCCACGGCGCCTCGCCTCCCTGGGCGCCCGCGAGGTCTCCGGCGTGACAGTCGAGTTCAGTCTTGACGGCCGCCGCCTGGCGCTGGCGGACGCGAGCCAACAGATCACGTTGTACGGGATCACCGAGCCTACGCGCGCGACGTCGCAGCCCCGGCCGCTGGGCTCCGTCGGCGGGAACATCGGCAAGGCCACCGCGGTCGCCTTCGACTCCACCGGCACGATGCTTGCCGCGTCCACAGGGGGCGAGGGCGACAGAACCCTGCTGTGGGACATCACCGACGCCGCTCGCCCGCTCTCCCTCGCCTCGGTGGCGGGCGACTGGGAGACGATGGGGGAACGCGTTCTCTTCACCCCCGGCCGGAACAGGCTGATCACCGCAGGCGAGGCGACGACCGAGCTCGACTCATCCGAGACAGCGGAGAAGGTGCGCCCGGCACAGCTCGTTCACTGGGACATACGGCACGCCGTGGCCCTCGTCGACGACCCGGTCAGGGCGGCCTGCGCCGTAACGGGACAGGGACTCACTGACGCGGAATGGAACCGGTATGCGGACGGCCTGCCCTGGGAGCGGACCTGCCCCGGAGAGTGACGCGCACGGCCCTCTGACGGACCGACTCAACGACGGTTCGGCCACCATCTCACGGGCTGGGAGATGACGACGACCTACGGATCCTCGCCTACCAGTTGATGGACGCCGCCGGCCTGCAGCGCGGCTGCCTGACCGGACTGTCCCTCAGGGGCGGCCCTTTTTTCAACTCGTTGACCAGGTACGCGGGAAGCAGGCCCACCGGCCGCTGGCTGGGTGGTCCGCCAGTTGCTCGGCGCCGAGGCTCGGCATGACCACCAGGCCGCGCACCAGCAGCGGGGAGCCGAACACATGGCGGACCAGAGCGGCGGCCAGCTCCGAAGCGAACGGCATGATCGACACAAGAGTGCTGCCGGCCTCCAGACCTTGGGAGAGGTCGACGCGGCGGACGTCGGCGATCGTGATCCGGGCGCTGTCGCCGAACTCGCCAAGCTGCTTCTCCAGCGGGCGCCGCAGCCGCGCGTCCTTCTCCACCGCCCAGATGCGGTAGCCCGCCCCGGCGATCGTCGCGGACGGCGGGCCGAGGCCCGCGCCGACCTCGAGGACCTGGGCCCCGCTCGGTATCTCCGCCCGATCCAGGAGCCGGCGGGCTGATTCGGGCGACCGGAGGAAGTGTTGTCCCAGGTCCGCGCGTACCGGCAGCCCGTGGCCGCGAAATCGTCGGCGAGGATCGGGGCCGGGGCAGGGCCGAGGAGTGGTGAGTGCTGCATCACTGAGTTCCCTTCACGATGCATGCGCGCGACGCCGGTGTCCGGCGTACTGGTGATGGAGAGAATTCCGAGCTTGTGGGTGCTGGCCCAGATCGTCTTGAGGGCCGGCACCTGGTCGCTGGGGTGACCGAGTGTCGGCCAACCGTTCGTGCAGCAAAAGGAGTTGACGGTCATCCCCCGGTAATCCCGGTGGGGTCGCGGCTACGCTCAGTGCAGGCACCGGTGATTGGATGACAGCGTGGCCGAGAAGAGGCACCCGCTGGCGCAGGCCCGGATCGCGCGCGGGATGACAGGAGTTGATCTTGCCCGGGAGATCCGCCGGGCCGCCGAACGCCGCGATCTGAGATCGGGTGCGACCAAGCAACGCGTCTACAAGTGGGAGACAGAGGGCGTCATCCCCGATGCCGGCTCGCAGGCCTACATCGCCGAAGTATTCGGCGTTCCTGCCGGAGCGGTGGATCCTCGCTCGTGGCCGCACTGGCTGCCGGGCGTCGGCGGCATGGTGATCCCCCTCGGTCCCAGCCCGGTGCCAGCCCTCCGAGAGGCCTTGCGAACGACTATGGAACGCTCCCGCCGCACCTTCCTGACCGCGATCTCCGGCACTGCTCTGGTCACGCTGGCCAGCACCTGGGCGTCGACCGATATCCAGGCCCTGACGGGCGAGTCGCTGCACGACACCAAAGCGGTCGGGGAGGATCTGGTCGCACTGCTCGAAGACACCAGCGCCCGGCTGACTGTGCAGGCAACCGAACAGCGCCAGCACACCGCACCCTTGATCGACGCGCTCCTCACCACGGTCACGGACCTCATCGATGGCAGCCGGTACAGCCAGCCGGTCAAAGTCCGCCTCCACGCACTCGCCGCAAGCCTGAGCCAGACCGTCGGCTGGCATCGCTTCGACCACGGGCTGCACGACGAGGCGAGCCAGTACTGGATCGCCGGCCTGCACAGCGCTCACACCGGAGGCGACCGAGACATGGGCGCCGCCCTGCTCGGCGACCTTGCTTATCAGGCCTCCTGGCGGGACGACCCGCCCACAGCCGCCGGCATCCTCGAACGAGCGCTTTCCGGGACCCGGCACCCGGCCGCCCAATCCCTTCTCCAGCTCCGGCTCGCGCGGGCCCTGGCGGCACAAGGCGAGCGGCGCGCCACCCTGCGGGCCCTCGGCGCCGCCGAACACCTTCTCGATGTTTCGTCGCGTGACCCTGTACCGGCATGGTGCGCCTGGATGTCCCAAGCCGACCTGGCTGTCGATTCCGGGCAGGCCCTGCTCGACCTCGGGGACACCCGCCGCGCGCACGAGCTCATCCGGCAAGGCCAGAACTTGCTGCCAACCAGCCGCGCCAAAACTCACGGCGTCTTCCTGACCTATCAGGCCAGGAGCCACCTCAACCTGGAGGAGCCCGAACCCGCGGCAGCCGCCGCCCTGGAGGCTCTCCAAGTCGCCCACCGAATCGGCGCGCCCCGGTGCGTCGAGCTGGTGCAAGGACTCATTCCACGTTTCGAGGCTCACGCCGGCGTCGAAGGTGTGCCCGAGCTGTTGGCCCTCGCCGCCGCGTGAGGCACCCGCAGCCTCCGCAAAGGCTGCCAGCCCGACGCGTGCTGCGGATCCCGGGCCAGTGGCAAGTTGACCTGATGCGAGGCGTGCCCAGCGCTTCAAGTACCCGACCTCCCGCGACGACGAGTGAAGGAAGGCCGCTCGCGCGCGCCGACCACGACACAACGTCCGCCAGCTAGCGTCATTGAGCTCTCGCCGGGCAGGACGAGGCGATGGTGAGGGGCACTCACTCCCGTTTTTGCCGAACTCCTGCAGAGGGATGGCACCTTGGAGGGCGAGGAGCGCGGTACGTTCCCCGCTGAAATCACGCATTGGCGCACCGCCCGTGGTCTGTCCAAAAGGGCTTTGGCGGCTCGACTCAACGTTGACCCCTCGTACGTCAGCCATCTCGAGGCCGGTCGCGAGCATGGCAGCGCCCATCTCGCTCGCCGGGCGGATGCGAAACTCGCAGCCGGCGGGGCCTTGTGGGGTGCCTGGCAGCGGACCGACACCTCTTCGACGAAGGCTGAACCTGCCGGGCTTCCCTCCAGCACGGCACAACTGCTGGTACTGGAAGACGATGCGGCTCTGGAGTTCGACGGAAGCACGTTCCACCTGCGGATGCGCCGATTGCTGCGCAATGACGGCGCTGACCCCGTCAGCCGCTACCTCTTACGCATTGCCGTGGACCGCTACCCCGCGGAACCGGAACGCTCCAACGCTCTGTACCGCAGCAACCCTCTGACCTGGGGTGAACTCGGCCTTCTGGCGATGGCGTCCCTTGAAGTGGTGTAGCCGGGCTTGGCCGCGGAACGCGCTGGTGTCTGCCCGGGGCGTGCATCCGCTGACCGTGCATGCTCCCTGAACAAGGGCAGGCCATCGCGTAAGTCTCCCTGGTGAACGGGCAGTTCAACCGGAGGAGCACGCGATGGCCTTGTCCCAGTCTGAGCTGATGCGGCTGCTGGAGTCACTACGTCGGGCCGATGGAGTTGAAGCAATCAGGGTGGTGTGCGAGCGCATCCTGCAGGAGCTCATCGAGGCCGAGGCCACCGAGGTGATCGGTGCCGCCCCGCGTGAGCACTCCGAGTCGCGCACGACCTGGCGCAACGGACACCGCGACCGTCTGCTGACCACCCAGGCCGGCGACCTGGACCTGAAGATCCCGAAGGTGCGGACCGGGTCGTTCTTCCCCTCGCTGCTGGAACGTCGGCGGCGCATCGACCGGGCACTGTTCGCCGTGGTGATGGAGGCATACGTGCACGGCGTCTCCACCCGCAGCGTGGATGACCTGGTCAAAGCACTCGGTGCGGACACCGGGATCTCCAAGTCCGAGGTCTCGCGGATCTGCGGCGAACTCGACGAGGAACTGACCGCGTTCAAGGAACGGCCGCTGGATCACACCGTCTTCCCCTACGTCTTCCTGGACGCCACCTACTGCAAGGCCCGGGTGAACCACCGGATCGCCTCGCAGGCCGTGGTCATCGCCACCGGCATCTCCGCCACCGGACACCGCGAGATCCTCGGCGTGATGGTCGGCGACAGCGAATCGAAGCCGTTCTGGACGAAGTTCCTGCGCTCGCTTCGGGCCCGCGGCCTGGAGAACGTCCAGCTGGTGATCTCCGACAGCCACAGCGGGCTGGTGGCCGCGATCCGCACCGTCTTCCTCGGTGCGGCCTGGCAAAGGTGCCGCGTTCACTTCGTCCGGGACGTCTTCAGCGTGATCGAAAAGGGCTCGGGCGAGATGGTGGCAGCGACCATACGCACCATCTTCGCGCAGACCACCGCCGAGCAGGTGCGCACCCAGCTGGACGTGGTGGCCGACATGCTCGGACGACAGTTCCCGCAGGTCAAGAAGATGCTGCTGGACGCCGCACCGGACATCACGGCGTTCGCGGACTTCCCTCCGACGCACTGGAAGAAGATCTGGTCGACCAACCCGCTGGAACGGCTGAACCGGGAGATCAAACGACGGGCCGACGTCGTCCAGGTCTTCCCCAACCCCGCCGCCCTGGACCGGCTCGCCGCCGCGGTCCTGGCCGAACTCCACGACGAATGGCAGGTCTTCGACCGCCGCTACCTCTCCGAAGCCTCCATGGCCGAACTCCTCACCACCCAGCCCACTCCACCCGAGCCGCAGATCACCCCGCAACCGGAATCGAAACAGCTGCCGTGACTACACCACCCCGCGGGACATGACCCTTCTGGCTCACTGCGGCGACGAGCCGGTGGAGTGGACCGTCAAACACGACCGAGACGCCGTCAAGGAACTCTGGTTGAAGTTCCAGAGCCCCACCCGCCGGATTGGAGGCGCTCCGTCAGCGAGTCGAACCTGGGGCCGGCTTCGTGGCGTATGACAACAGAAGGCATCGTGAGCTGCTTTCACGGGACGAGAGGAACGAATTGACGGAGGGCCTCGCTGCCAGGCGGGGCTGGAACCGCGTGTCCCTGAGACGGGCGTGAGGCCTTGTGCATGGCGAGGCAGCGTCAGGCATGGGCGAACCCTCGGCGGTCATGGCCGTGTTGCGAAACGCGACTTCGTGCGTGGCGGCAAGGCCGTAGTGAGAGGCGACGCCTTGGCGAGTAGCCGTGCTAGAAATCACCTGGGGAGACAGACGGGGCCGAGCCGGACCCCTGTCAGCGGTTGCGGCTGCTTCTGGGGCCACGCCGCCGGATCGTCACTCCGTTCTTTTTCAGTAGCTGCTTTATCGTGAGTCGAGACGGGCCGTAGCGGGCAGAGAGAGTGTCGAGTGTCGTCCCGTTTTCGTACTCCTGAGTCAGGGCGCGGATCCCTTCAGGGGTGCTGATCCGGGCGAGGGGGCTCATGGCGCCCGCGTCCTGCAGCCTTCTCTTCATCGTGTTCGTGCCGACCCCGTACTCGTCGGCGAGGACGGCTGCACTCTCTCCGTTTTCGTACCGGGGCACGATCTCGTCCATCGGCAGGTCCTTCCGCAGGGTGCTTCCGCCCGACTTCCGGCGCTCGTTCTGCGGGATGGCCTTGAGGATTGTCTTGTGCGTGACGCTGTACCGCTCGGCTAACTCGGTCGAGCTGAAGCCATGGGCGTAGAGGGCGCGGACCTCTCTCTCCTGTTTGGCGGTCAGAGCGCGGTGGGCCGGCATGGCGTCCTCCTGTGTGGTGTCTGTCTCCCGGAGAACGCCGAAGGCTCCACCGTGAGGCGAATTCCAGGGTCGCTGCGACACGTGGCGAGTTGATCAAGCCGAGAGCCGATGGTGGTGGCGCCCGGCGCGGGGGCGGGGGCGGCGTCTTCGTAGGGGAGGAGAAGCCGCGCCGTCTTCCCCGCGCCGGGCTGGTGTCTCGCGCTCGGCCACGGGGGATGCCTGGCGTGAGACGGGGGACCCGCGCACGGTCCTTGTAAGCCACGGGGGTGACCGTGCGCGGGCGTTCCTAGACGCCGACTGGCTGGTCGACGATGGGGGGCTGGAAGCGTCGGGCGTGCACCACGGACCACGGGGTGCGTGTACCGGTCTTGTCCTGCTGTTGGAGGAGGTTCTCGGCGAGGCGCCGGCGCTGGACCTCGCCGGTCCCGGCGGGTGCGTAGGTGCTCTGCATGTCGCGCCAGACGCGTTCGATGGGGAAGTCCACGTCCAAGCCGTTGGCGGCATGCAACTGCATGGCGTCGTTGCCGGTTTCGGAGGCGAGATCGTGGCCAAGGGCCTTGGCCGCAAGGAGCTCGTCATCGCAGGGCAGGCCACGATCGAGCATGTCGACCGCGTGATACGCCAGGATCCTGGCCATGAGCAGGCGGGCGGACATCTGGCCGAGCCGGTCCTGTATGACGCTGAGGTCGGCCAGTGTGCCCTGGTAGCGGGGGCGCTGGCTTATGTACTGGGCAGTCAGACAGACGGCCCTCTCGTGCAGCCCCAGGGAGAGGGCGGTCAGGTTGGGCCGCCCGTACAGGATGCTGCTGGACTGGGCGACGTCGAAGCCCTGGCCGACTTCCCCCAGAATGTCATGGGGGGAGATGCGCACGCGGTCGAAGGTGATCTGACCGTAGCTGAAGCCGCGCAGTCCCAGCTTGGCGCTGTGCGGCACGATGTGCACCCCACGCTGATCGCCCTGGACGAGGAACGCCGTCAAGGCGCGCGAGGTGCGCGTGCCGGTGGGGCAGGTGCGGGCGACGACGACGTGCAGATCCGCGAGGTGGCTGTTGCCGACATGGGCCTTGACCCCGGTGAGCACCCAGGCCCGCCCGTCCCACTCGGCAGTCGTCGTCATGCCGCCGAGGTGGCCGCCCTGGTCCGGCTCGGTCACAGCGATCGACATCAGCACACTGCCGTCGGCCACGCCTGGCAGCAGCGCAGCGTGCTGCTCGTCGGTGGCGTAGTACAGCACAGCGGCAACGGGGATCAGGCTGGCTTGGAGGATCGCGGCGGCCGCGCCGGAGACACGGGCGAGACGATGAATCAAGATCGTCTTGGCGACGTGCCCGGCCGCCATGCCGCCGAAGGCCTCGGGCACGGTGACGCCGAACCAGCCGCGACCGGCCAACAGCCGGGCGATCTTCCGGTCCACACGCTGCGCACTTTCCATGCGCTCCACGCGAGGCTGGATTTCTTGGGTGGCGAAGTCGTCGACGGCTTCCCAGAGTGCACGGTGGGCAGGCGTGAGGAACCTGTCGAGGCTGTGGGGTGGGGCGGGCATGGACATGGGCGGGTCCCTCTCCCTGAAGGCTCACCTGACGGCTGCGGCTGGAACGGGATCAGCGGGCTGGCGCTGTGGCGGTCAGGGTCTGCACCACGGTGGTGCCGGTGTCCTTGACGATGTCGAGGAGGTGCTGGGCCTGGGCCAGGGGGCGGGGTTCGGGGTCGATGACACACACCGTCCCCCACGCGACACCAGATTCCGGGTCGATGAGGGGTGCGCCGAAATAGGAGCGGATGCCGAGGGCGTCGGTGACGTGGTTGCCGGCGAAGCGGGGGCTGGCGTACACGTCGGGTAACGGGAGGGCTCGTTGGCGGGCGATGACTTCCGGGCACCAGCCGTGCCGTCGGCTCATGCTGCGGCCCACCGGGATCAGCCCACTGTCCGGGGGCGGCTGATGCAGACCGATGAACGTCTGCTGGGGCCAGAAGATGTTGACGAAACCGTAGGCGAGCCCGGTCCGTTCGGCCATCTGACGCGCGAGCCGGTCCATGCGATCGTCCGGCCCTGGGGCGATGCCGAAGCGTGCGATTGCCTCCTGCCGCGCCTGCTCCACGGCGAGCAGCTGCGCGGTGGCGCCGCTGATCGACGCGGGTTGGTGGGGCAGCAGGCCGGGCGGGGCCATGACCGCCTCCCTAGGGGAGGGCAGTAGGCGAGCTCCGGTGCGCCCGGCGGCTGCGGGGGAGGGCATAAGGGGGTGCTGGTGGGTCATCACATGTCCAACGGGGCTCAGGTGGTGAGGCAGATAAGGGCGTGGTCGACGAGGGTGACCAGGGCGGCGGCGACCTGGGTGGCCTCGCGGGCGTCGCAGCGCACCATCGGGATGTCGGGGGCGAGGTCGAGGGCCTGGCGGACATCCTCGTGAGGGAAGCGGACAGCGCCGTCGAACGGGTTGATCGCGATGATGAACGGCAGTCGGATCTGCTCGAAGAACGACACCGCCAGGAAACTGTCCTCCAGTCGGCGGGTGTCGACGAGGACGATGGCGCCGATGGCTGCGCTGCAGACGTCGTACCAGAGGTGGGAGAACCGCTGTTGGCCGGGCGTGCCGAACAGCAGCAGTTCAAAGGGGTGCGGATCGGTAAAGCCGACGCGGCCGAAGTCGAACGCCACCGTGGTGGTGGTCTTGGAGGCCACGTGGTCGAGGCGGTCGACCGGCACGCTCGCCTCGGTGAGGCGTTCCTCGGTGGTCAGTGCCGGGATGTCGCTGATGGCGCCGACTGCGGTGGTCTTCCCGGCCCCGAACCCACCGGCGATCACCACCTTGAACACGGTGCGGCCTGCGCCGGTCTCGGCGTGCCCGTGCGCTGCGGGACCGTCAGGGCGGCAGGTTGGACTATTCATCGAGCCACTTCATCGTCAGGGCGGCGCGGAGCCGCAGGAGTAGATCTTGGTCGGGGTCGGACGCTGCGTCGGCGGTGCCTGGCACAAGGACGTGGGCGGCCAGGAGGTCGCTGATGAGGATCTTGGCGGGGGTGAGGCCGCAGCCCAGGGTGCCGGCGAGTTCGGCGACGGAGCGCGGCCGGGCGCGGCACAGGGCCGTGATCCGCCCGCACTCCTCCGGCAGCCCGGGGCCCGGGCGGCCGGTGCCGGGGTGCAGCACCGACTCCAGGCGCAGCCGGTATTGCGGCCGGGTACGGCCCCGGGTGAGTGCATACGGTCTGACGAAGGCCGTCGTGTCCGGATCGGCCGCCACCGACAGGCGCCGCGGGGCCGGTGTCATCGTGTGGTGTCGGCGGGGCGGGTACGGGCCGGGGTCAGCATGTGCGGTTCGAACGCCGTGACCAGGCGCCCCATCTCGAAGCCCACGGTGCCGGCGTCGGCCTCCGGTGTGGTGACCACGCACAGCACGGTGTCGACGAACTGTTGCCCGATGCCGTTGTGGCTGTTGAAGGCGGTGCTGCGGCCGGCGAACTGAATGAAGATCAGTGAGTCCGGGCGTTCGATGATGATCTGCCGCGGCAGGTGCTTCTCGTGCCGGGGTCCGGTGATGCTGCCGCCCAGGGACGCCAGCCCGCACACAGCCGCAGCCAGTTCATCCGCCCAGTCCTTGTCGATATCGCTGTCCAGTAAGGCCACGCCGTCACGCGAAGCCAGCACCGCATGAGTGGCACCAGCAACCTCGTTCACGAACTCACGCAACAGCCAGGCCATCGACTCCCGGTGCTCTCCGGTGCCGTCAGAGGTGGGGGCGGTATTGCTGTGCGGAAGCATGCGAGGGACTCCAATCAAGAGGGGGGTGGGGGAGGGGTTAGTGGGATGCCGGAGGCTGGTGCGGCGGCACAGGGGTGGTGGGGCTGGCGGCGCGGTAGGCGCTGCGGAAAGCGCCCGCCAGCCCCGCCGTGGCAGCCCCAGTGGGCGCCGCCGCGGACGTACCCGGAGCAGGCAGGCCTGCCCCCTTCTTCCGCTGCGGCAGCCCGGTCGGACCCACGGCCGCAGTTGAGGCCGCGGCCGCCTCCGTACGGGGCGCGGCGGGAACTGGTGCGGGTCCCGACACAACCTGGGGGACGGGGGTGGGCGTGCTGGGGGCTGCCTGGTCTTCGGCGTCGTCGGGCTGGATGGGGATGAGGAGGCGGCGGGGGATGACGACCAGGGCTGTGGTGCCGCCGAGGACGTTTTCGGACAGGGTGACGGTCAGGCCGTGCCGTTGTGCGATCTTGGCTGCGGTGAGCAGGCCGAAGTGGCCGCGGCGTACCTGGTCGCTGACGTCGATCGTGTCCGGCGCGGCCAGCAGCTGGTTGAGCTGCGCGCGCACCGGTGGCTGCATGCGCAGGGCGCGGTCCTCCACCTCGATGGCCAGCCCCACCGGAACCGGCTGCGCCCGCACCATCACCCGCGTTTCGGGGGCGGAGAACCGGCAGCCGTTCTCGATCAGTTCGGCCAGCAGGTGCGACAGGTCCGGCCCCACCTGCTGCGCCAGCCCGATCGAAACCCCTGCCTGGCCGGCCACCACGTCCACGCGAGGGTAGGCCACCACCTCCGAGACCGCGCCGCGCAGCACCACCGACACTGACACCGGCCGCCTGGTGGCGCGCAGCGACTGTCCTCCCAGCACGCCCGTGCTCTCCACCTGCCGCCGGATCCGGGTCACCAGATGGTCCAACTGGTAGATCCGGTGCAGGAGTTCGGCGTCGTCGGTCGCGCCCTCCAGATCCGACAGCGCCGCCAAAGCCTTCTCCACCAGCGCATGCTCACGCTGCGCCAGGCGGCGCAGCACCTCCAGCAGTACCGCCGACTGACGACTGGCATGCACCTCGGCCAGAGAGCACACCACCCGCTCCTGCAACTCGATCAGCAGCCGCTTCACCTCCGACGTCGCAGGCTCATCGCCCACCGCCGGCACGAACACGAACGGCGAAGGGATCCCCTCCCCGCGCAGCAGCGCATCGACCGCCGCCTGCGTCGCCTTCTCCACGTCGGCGATGGCACCCTGCACGCCCGCCAACTGACCGGCGTAGTGGTGCTGGACGGCCCGGGCCGCTGCCCTCGTACGGCCCCAAGCGATCAGGCCACTCACGCCGAGACCGCAGGCCATCGCGCCGAAGATGGTCCCCGGCGGTACGGGCGCCGTCCACCAGGCCAGGGCGGCGGACCCGAGTAAGGCGCCGTCCACCAATCGTGGCGGTAAGACCGCGGCGCGGATCTGATCGTGCAGGCCGTGGTGCACCGGAGTGCCCCGTCTCCTCCTGTGCCGGCGGGGGGTTGCGGCGGTGGCGGGGGATACGCCGTCAGACATGACAATCCTCAACAACGGGTGCGGATGAATGGCGAGAGGCGGTGCGGTGCGGAAAGCGTTTCGGCGGTCAGGGCGAGGGTGGGAGTACGGCCTGCACGGTCTTGCCGATGACCTCGCCGCCGTCACTGCGCAGCAGATCCCAGGCCAAGTGGCCCTTGGCGTGGGCGACCCACCACAGACCCGTCACCGGCGGATAGCCGTCGGTGCCCTGACCGACGATCTCGTCAAAGCCCGGAAAGTCCGGGAGGGCGTCGTCGACCTCGATGATCAGCTCGCCGTGTCGGCTCGGGCAGATCAGCCGGATGGGCACCATGCGGTCCGGGAAGAGCTTCGCGTGCCGGACCACGTTGTCCATGAGGTGGCCGCAGACCCGCGTGGCGACGTCGATGTTGCCCGGCCAGCGCGCCACCGTCAGCCGCGGCCGCACCCGCAACCGAACATTGGAACCGACGAACTCATCCCCCTTCAACCGGTCCTCCCACCGATACGCGGGCTGACCGCCGAGAGCGCGGCAGTCCTCAAGCGCCGCGCGCAGGGCGCGCGCATCTGTCAGCCAGCCGCCGTCCCCCGGGCAAATCCGCCAGTGCGGGCCCGGGCCGCTCGTGCAGCGCACGGGCGGAATCGCCACCGCGCCCCCACTGCCGATCGCGCGGGTGTGCTCCACCTCCCACTGGCCTGCGGTGCCCGCAGGGACGAAGTAGTACACGACGTTCGCGTGGGGGTCCTCGACGACGGCACCGCAGCGGCCACCCAAGATCGTCATCGCGGCGACGCCGAGCGGCTGCGGCACGCGGATCGCATCCCAGTCCTGGCCGGCGTCGTACAGCGCGAACCCGGCTGCGATCGAGAGAGGATTGGTCAGCATCACGGCTCCCTGGCACTTTGGCATTCAGGGGTTGTGGCGTTCACGCTGCGGCCGCCTTGCTGTGGCAGCCGCACGTGACGACGGGCCAGACGCGGGTGCTGCCGCGGAGCATGATGTGCCCGGCTGCGCGCAGTGCCTTGGCGACGGCCCCGCAGTCGAAGCATGCCTCACCGTGCAGGCGGGCGATGCTCACCTGTCCGTCGATGACCGTCGGCGCGGCTGCGTGTGCGTCGGGCATCTCCGCTTCCCCTCTGCTGGTTTTTGTACGCGTGCAACAGAGGATGGGGGCGAGTAGGCGTCACAAGTACCCCGGGCAGGGGTAGTTGGGCCGTTCGCTCAGGTAGCGGCACACCATTCGGCAAAAGCGGTGAGGGTTTCCGCATCGGACCGTTTGAGCCGGCGCAGGGTTGCGGTGTCCTCTCGGACCCACGGGTGCTCGCGGGTGTGCTGGGGGGCGATGCGCCGGGCGACCTTCAATGATTCGAAGGCGTCGTCCGCGAGCCCGGACCACAGCTGCGCGCGGGCGAGGTCGATGTAGAAGCCGGAGCGTCGTTCGGCCGGCAGACCGGGGGGAGGCTTCCACTCGGCTGCGACGTCGAGGGCGCGGCCGACATGCTCGTCTCCGAGGCTCACCGCTACGGACACCTCGTGGACGCGCACGGAGTCGGGGCCGAACGCGGTGCCGTAGTACACGCCTTCGGTGACGTGGTCTGCCAGGCTGCGGGCCCCGTCGAGGTGAGTGGCTGCGGCGGAGGGATTGCGGTCCCGGCCGGCGATGACTGCGGCGCGCATATGGAGTGCGCCCCGTGCCGCGATCTCGGACGGCTTGGCTGGGGCGGGGGCCGTGTCCAAGGCCTGTTCCAGGGCGCGCAGTCCGGTGGCGTGGGCGTGCGCGGCGAAGAACGTCTCGGTGCGCACGTAGGCGACGGACGCGGCCAGCAGCGGGTCGCCGGTCTCGGGGGTGGCCCACCGCATGAGCTCGATCAGCCGGGCGGACAGGTCGAGGGCACCGAATTTGTAGGCGACGGCATCGGCCGAGCGGTAGGCACGCACCGTCAGCCCGGCCAGTTCCTGACGTTGGTGGCCGGGGGCTTGGTGGTAGGCGCGCGAGAGTTCAGTCAGAAGGTCGGGCAGTTGGCGCACGAGACGCGTGTACTGGGCGCTCAGACGCCAGCCGGCGGCCTGCTCCACAGCCGCGCTGAGCTCGTTGAGAGTCCGTGTCGGGCCGTCCTCGGGCATGTCATAGGCGGCGATCGATGCGGACAGTGCAGGCAGCGCAGCGTGCACAGCGGTGTGTGCGGGGCCGCGGTCAGCGCGCAGCCGGGCAGGGTCAATGCCGATAGCGTTCGCGATGGCTTCGAGGGTGGCGTCGCTGACTCCGCGCTCACCGCGCTCGATCTTGCGGATGGTTCCCAGAGCGACGCAGGCGGCATCGGCTAGCTGCTGCTGCGTCATCTTCGGGCGGACGACGCTGCGGTAATAGGCAATCCGCGCGCCGACGCCACCCTTGACAGGTGCGGGCATGCTGGCTCCCGTTCGGTGCTTCCCTTGCGTACCGTACCCGCGAGGAGACTGTGAGTGGACACGAACGACCGCACCAGCGGCAGTTGGTGGATCCTTATCGGCTCTCTCGGCCCTCGACGATCGATGCCAGCTGCGTAAGGCTGTCGATACGCCAGTCCGCCACCGAGACAACCTCGGGATCATCCGCCCACAGGTGCCCCCACGGTCCGCGCCGGATGTGAGCGACCCGCAGCCCGGCCGCCTTGGCGGGGAACACGTCGTTGGCAGGATGGTCACCTACGTACACAGTCTCGCTCGGCGCGGACTGCGCCACCTCCAACACCCGCTCGAAAAAGCCTGGCTGCGGCTTGGCCACCCCCCACTCCCCGGACGTGACAATCAGGTCAGCGGGCAGATCCAGGCCGCGCAACAGCTCACCGGCGCGGGCCGTCTGGTTCCCAGCGACGACGACACGGATGCCCAGCGTGCGCAGTGCAGCCAACGCCGGGCGAACGTCGCCGTACAGGTCGCCCTCATCCAGATACTCGCCGCACCCCGCGGCCTCACGAGCGGCGTACTCGACAGCGACATCAAGACCGGGACGAAGCAGGCGCAGCGCTTCCGCATTGTCCTGGCCACGGGCGACCACAGCGCCGATCAGCGCAGAGAGGGTATGGCGGGGAACGTCCAGCCAATCGGCCCATGCCTGCCAGTACCGGTCGTCCCGGGTGATCGTCTCGCCGACGTCGAACACGATGGTCTCAATCACCCTGTGAGCCTATGCCGTTGCAGGGAAGCCTCGGACCCATGGTCGTGGCAGGTGTCGAGCAACCGTGCAGGAGGCTGTCAGTCGATCTTCGCCCAAGGCTCACAACCTGCTGACTGGAATGCTTTGTCTCCGTCCTTGATCTTGACGATGGCGGGGCCTTCGGCGCTGCCGTTGGCGATGATGGCGTCGCTTTCGCCCGTGGTGTCGCTCAGGCGTGGCAGGCGCGCCGACCCTTGCGGCGGAGCAGAAAGCGGTGGCACCGGGCAGCCTGAGCCGACAGGATCCAGGTATGTCAGATGAATGGCCCCCGCCCGGGCACTCCTTCTCCTACCGGATGAGCACCCAACTGGACGGTGGACCGTCCTTCGACCTGGACATCACCACCCCCATAGCCCGGTCGAGCGTGGACATCTCCACCTTCAGGGTCGGGCGTCATGGAGGCCCGGACGAAGCCGACCTCGCTTTCCGTGAACGCCTCCACGGGCTGATCGGCGCCATCGTGGTCGCCGGCGGGCATGTCGAGGCGGCCATGAAGCGGCTCATCCTGCTACTGAGAGACGAGCAGGGCGGCTTCTCACTCGTCGACAAAACATGGTCAGACCTCCACAAACTGCTCGTGGCGCAGTCTCGCAGGAGCATTCCACAGGCCGCCGCACTTGCCGAGATCCTTGAGTGGGGCGAGGCCCACGAGCTCAAGCGTCGCCGCGACGATGCCGTTCACGCTTCCTGGTGGAACTGGGACGGCGTGGGCGTCATGCGCTCCCGCTTCTTCAGGAAGCAGGATGGCGCCAACATCGTCTGCACCCTTGAGGACCTCGAGGAGGATGCGAGGCTGCTCTTCGCGTACGCCGAGAAGCTCGACCTGCTTCTCGGGGCGGACTGGCCGCAGGCGAGACTGCCACGCCGGACCTGAGCACCTTCTCCTGCCGGTCCCCGTCGGAACGCGGACGTTGATCAACCTACGGGCACACGACTCTGGGCGGGCGGCGGAGTCCGCCAGCAGGCAATGCGACGTCACCCGGTGTCCCAGGATCGCCTGTTGTTGAGTTCGTGCTGCCGCCGTGGCTGCCGGTGCTTCCACGGTCCTGGGCCAGGCCCGGCCCTGTAGGGAAATCTTTATCGCCGTGATGCACTACGTCCTCGGCGCCAGCGAGGCACTGCACGCATCCCGACTCTTGTTCCCGAACCCGTGCGACACATGTTTTGGCCACGCTTGAACCGGCCGGGAGGCAGCCCAACGGCAGACCGGTGACAGGCTGTTTACACCCGGGTGCGGCTCGCTGGCCGCGTCCGGCATCCGCGCGCAAGGCGTCGCTCTACAGGGAGCGCCGGCGGTCAGGCAGTGCGGTGGGCCGTTACCAGGAGGGTGGCGGCGCAGCGAGGGCCAGCGGTCGGCGAGGGCAGTAGGTCGATGTCGATGCCGGTGAATCCGGCCTCGTCTAGGAGCTTCACCCACACGTGTTCCTGAAGCACCCAGCGGCGCATCGTGGTCTCCTTGCCCTGGGGGGTTCGCGCTGGGATGTCGGCAGCGACGACGTCCGGCTGCGCGGGCCGGCCGCCCAGATAGTGCACCAGAGTGGAGAACACCAAGCGTCCGCCCGGCCGCAGAGCGGCTGCTGCCGCCGGCAGCAGCGAGTGCGGGTCGGTGAAGTCGACAGCGCCGAAGACGCTGTACAGCACGTCGTAGGTGTCAAGATGCGCCGTCAGGTGGCTTACGGCGTCGGATGAGACGATGCGCAGCCGCGGTGCGAGATGGCCGTACAGCGTGGCGGCCATCTCGCACTGGGCGGGTGAGCCGTCGACGGCGACGATGCGGGCGGGGGAGTGGTGAACCGTCAGATGGGCGGCGTGCCGGGCAGACCCGGCACCCAGGTCGCCGACGGTGCGGTCCGTCAATGTGCCGAGGACCTCCGGGCCGGGACCGCCGTCTTGGCTCCAGATCCAGTGGAAGGCCTGCGGGACGGCGCGGTCGCGTTCGGCGCGGACGCGACCGTAGTGATGCCAGAGGTCTGCGGTACTCGTCACCGGCTCATCCTGGCGGCGATGGCCGGCCGTGTGGCCGAGTTCGGGGAATCTCACCCGGACGATGCTGGGGCCCGACCGGAATCCGGCCGGGCCCAAGAGCGGGGTCAGTGCGAGTCGCTGCCCGGGTGGCACGGGCCGCAGTCGGCGGCGTCCTGCCAGAGCGACAGATCGACCTCCCAGCCGTCGGCGGCGACGAAGTGCGCCGTCTTCATCACTGAGCCGTCGTTCTTCATGTCGACCTTGGGCACGTGATGCAGGAAGTGCCCGCCGTTGAAGCGCGCGCACAGTTCGGCGTAGGCCACGGTGTCGAGGATGATCGTGTGCACGCCGATGTCCACGAGCTTGCTCGGGGCCAGGCCCAGGCACTCGCCCCGGTGGGTCATCGCGGTCAGCAGGTAGGCGTAGCCCTGGTCGAGGACCCTGGCCGCCATGATCGTGTCGTATGGGTAGTCCCGCACGAGGAGCTGGACCTGCTTCTCCCACAGCTGGGGCGGGACGACCTCGCGGGCGGAACGGACCGGGCCGAGCACCGAGTTGATGGCCAAAGTGGCCGCGGCTGCGCTTGTCATGATGCCTCCCAGGGACGGGCCCCGCACGGTCGGGGCGCTGCACCCAGCACACCGCGCCGACGCGCCCGGTGGTGGTCAACCATCCTGCTGCGCAAGGCATTTGCACGTCGTGCAAGCCGCCTCGACGGCACCTGCCAGCGCCCGTAGCGTGGGAGGCCCCCGGTCGTGCGGTGTGGGAGGGACCAAGTGCCCGTTGACCCGCTCTGGAACACTCCCAAGGCGCGCGCATTAGCCGCACAGCGGCTGCCCGGCGCGCTGATCCGCCTCGGCCGTGAACACCGCTCCTGGTCTCTTGCCGCCCTCGGCGACCGGCTCGGCTGCTCGGCGGCCACCGTATCCCGGCTGGAGCGGCGCAGCCGGGTCTTCGACCTGACCCTCGTCCACCGTGCTGCGCGCGAAGTGGGGATTCCGCTGCCCATTTTGGTGAGTTCTCTTGCGCCACCGGCCCCGTCGGCACCTGCGGACACTAAAGTGACGGCCAGTCCGCACGCGCAGGAGGACCCGATGCACCGCCGCACGCTGCTCACCGCCACGGCGACCGCCGGGCCCGTCGTCCTGGTGCTCGGCGTGGACCAGGCGCTGGCCGCCACTCCGCCCCCAACCGGCAGGGGATCGCTGGACGCCCGCATGGCCACCGCCCGCGACCTGTACGACCACGGCACACACGCGAAACTGCTCGCCGCCCTGCCCGGACTGATCGCGGACGGACACGCGGCTGCTTCCTCCCGGCGGGAGCTCGACCAGGCGCGGCTCTCCTCCGTGTACAGCCTCGCCGCCTCCGTGCTGAACAAGCTCGGCTCCTACGAGCAGGCCCGGCTCGCCGCCGACCGCGCCCGGACCTGGGCTGAAGTGTCCGGCTCGCCGCTCGCGTCGGCGTCCGCCGCCCGGGCGCTCGCCGTGGTGCTGCGCCACCAAGACCGTACCGAGGAAGCCCAGCACCTGATGATGGCTGCCACCGCGCAGGTCGAGGCGACGGGACTACGGACCGACGCCCTGGCCTCCGCCTACGCACAAATGCTCTGCACCCTCGCCTACACCGCAGCCCGGGGCGGCCGACGCGCCGAGGCCTTGGCGATGACAGAGGAGGCCCGCCGCGCGGCCCGGGCTCTTCCGCACATCGCCCCGGCGGGCCGCCTGTTCCCGATCAGCCCGGCCGGCGTCGACCTCTATGCGGTCGGTGTGCACTGGGCGCTCGGCGACGCAGGCGCCGCACTGGAGGCCGGGAAGAACCTGCGCCCGGATCAGTTCGCGACCGCCGAGCGAAAGGCGAGGCTGGGAACGGACATGGCACGCGCCTGGTGGGCCTGGGGACGGCCCGCGCAGACCGCCAGCGCCCTCCTCGATGCCTACCGGGCGAGCCCCGGAGAGGTACGCGATCGTCCCGCGATCCGCCGCGTGGTCACCGAACTGGCCGAGCGACACCCGCAGACCGCAGGGGTTCGCGACCTGCAGGCTGCCGTGGCGAAGGCCGCAGGCTGACGCCAGCCTGCAGGTTCACCGTGTCGAAGGCCCCAAAAGCTGCGCCCAGGAACGGCGCTGCAGCGCCGTACGGGACACACCCCCGACGGACAACCCCTCGGCGAGCCCCTGGTCAACCTCCGGCACACGCTCGACACCGCGAGCAAGGACGGCATCATCAGCGGGGCGGACACGGCCCGGCTCGGCGGCCTGGCGCGGTCCCTGCACTACAGCTGTCGCTCCTGGACCGCCGTACGCCGCGCCGCACAGCATGACCCGCACCTCGTCGAGGCCGTCGACGCCGTCACCGACCGGTACGCCTGCCGATCCCGGTCGACCGACCTCAAGCACCGCGACGCCGTCGCCGCCCTGCACGCTGCCACCGGCCCCCTGCCCGCGCCGGACACCAGCAGCTGGGCCAACACGCGCTGGCGGACATCGTTCCTTCGGCACTGGACCACCGCCTACACCGTCCGCGACATCGCGGGCGCCGCAGTGCCCTTCCGCGCCGAGCTCCAGCACCAGCAGCTCTACGACCCCGGCTTTCCCGGACGGTGGCGGACCCGCGTCCTGGCCTGGATCACCGCATTGCCCGCCGGGGACGCCGGCATCGAGGCGGCCGCCCTGCGCACGGCGGCCGGGCGCGGCATCACCCCCGACACGCTCACCCGGGACCAGATCCAACACTGGATCACCAAAACCGAGGCCGAACGGTACGACGCCCACGAGCAGTTGCTGCGCCTGCTCGTCCGCTCGGCGCGCATCGACGCCGCCACCCTGGTCTGGCCCTCCACCCGCGACGAAGCCGCGGGCCTGCTCAGCCCCCGCATCGACAGCGGGCAGCACACAGCCGAGGCGTGGCTCCTCAATGGCACGATCGCCCGCTCCGGACCCGGCCGCCAAGTCCACCTCCTCGACACCGCACGGCTGCGCGCGCACCTTGCCGAGACCTGGCAGACCCCGGACGCACCCGGGGAACTCGACGCCACCGCCCGCGACCGCGCGTTCCCCAGCATGGACGCCGCGGTGGAGGCGGCCCGGCCGTTCTACCTCCACGCGATCGGCGCCCGCCGCCTCCTTCCCCGGCCGGTGTCCGCGGCCGCGACCTGACCGGGCGGCAACAGGGCCGGGGGACTTGGCGGCAGGTCAGCGGCGGGCGAGGGTCTTCGCATCGGCTGTCGGCAGGGTGAGCGCACGAATCCGGCGCAGACACAGTGGCGCTCCCGCCGCCACCACGGTGACCACCGCGCACACCGCCAGTCCTGGCCGCACGCCGGTGTGCCCGGCGACGGCACCCGCTACCAGCGCGGTGAGCGGGACTGGTGCGAGCTGGGCGAGCGTGCTGATCGACGACACCCTGCCGTACAGGCCCTCGGGAACCTGCCTTTGCACGAAGGAGATCCACACGGTCGACCCGAGGGTCTGCCCGCACCCGGCGACGGCCGCCCCGGCGACGACCAGGGCCAGCCCGCCGCCCGCCGCCATGGCTGCCATGGGCGCCGCCATCGCCGCTGTCCCTCCGCACACCAGCCATCCGACCCGGCGCGGTGTCCACACCAGCGCCACCGACGCCCCGGCGATCAGCCCGCATGTGAAGCCGGACATCACTAGCCCCCACCCCGGCGCCCCGCCAAGATGCTGCTGCCCATACACCGGCCCGAACGTCTGGTAGGAGACCAGCCAGCACGGCACCACGAGCGCGCTCTGCCCCACCATCAGCCACAGCCACCGGCGTGCGACGAACGCCCGCCAGCCCTCGGCGATCCCCCCGCGCATGCCCGGCGGGCCGACCCTCACCCGCTGCGCGGGCAGCCGCAGACGCGCGTACAGCGCGGCCGCGACCAGATAGGTCAGCGCATCCCAACCGATTGCCCACGCCGGACCGAGAACGGCGACCAGCACGCCGCCGAGCGCGGGCCCACCGGCCTTGACGGTGTTCTGGGCGAGCCGCAGCAGGGCGTTCGCCTGCTGGAGTTCCTCGACCGGCACCACCTCGCGTACCACGCCGGAAGCGGCGGGCCCGCTGAACGCGCTGGTGACACCGCCGACAACGGCCAGGACGACCAGGTGCCACACCTCGGCCCGCCCCGACGCCACGAGCAGTGCCGCCATTGCCTGACCGGTCCCCGCTCCCGCGTTCGCCCACGCCAGTACGCGCGTACGGGAGACCTGGTCGGCGACAGCCCCGCCGATCAGCAGCATGAGCAGGAGCGACCCCATCTCGGCAGCGAGCACCAGGCCCAGACCTCCGGGGCCTCCGCCGATGTGCAGCACAGCGAAGGCCAGCGCCACGGGGGACACGGTGGTGCCGGTCCACGACAGGACACGCGCCGTGACGTGCCGTCGGAACAGGGGAATTCGCAGCGGCCGGCAGGCCGTCACCATGCGGTGGAACAAGGACGGCACCCCACACTCGTGCACCTCGCAGGACACCGATCCCCACGGGATATGCAGCCCCGGAGGTCTCCGAAGGCACACAAGACCCTAGAGGCCCCACGAAGCCGTGGGGCGGAGTCTGGCCGATTCCATCCGATCTCGATTCGTGGGCTCTGTCTCAACCGGGCGTCCTGACGGCGGCTGCACGGACCTGCAACACAGGAATCCACCCGATGAAGCGCCTCGCCGGTTCACCTCCGCTTGCGCGGAGAGCACGCGTTCATCGGCAAGCGCGGCGAGTCGAAGAACGGCTCACCTCCGCTCGGGCGGAGGTGAATCGCGTGTTGGCGTGTGGACAATGACGCAGCCGCAGCCTGCTCTCCGCGGGAGCGGAGGTGAGTGGTGCAGAGGCACCTTCGCCGCGAGTTGTCAGGAGAGTGGCGTCCCTGAAATTCGAGGAATCACTCATCTGGGGAATTTGAATGATGGGGTGTCAGCGCGGCTGCTAGCGTCCACAAACGTCACACGAGGTCTCATATGCCTCGACCGCACCAAACGTTCAGGACGACCGTGAAGATCAAGCGCGTGCGCATCGAGAACTTTTGCTGTCTGCACAAGGTGGACGTGTCCTTCGAGGAAATAACCTCCTTCATCGGCCCGACAGGCGTCGGTAAGTCCACTGTGCTCCGTGCGCTCGACTGGTTCTTCAACGGTGAAAGGGGCGTCGCCCTCAGCGATGACGACATCCACTCGGCGGCCGAGGACGGCCGGATTTCCGTGGAGGTGGAGTTCGACGGGCTCACCGATCATGATCGCCAGACCCTCGGGCGGTATGCCCCCGACGGTGTCGCGAGCGTGAGCGTCTGGCGGACCTGGCAGAACGGCGAGGACAAGATCACAGGCAAGGCACTCGCATACGGGCCTTTCGAGGAGGTGCGCCGGAACGACAAGGCGATGGAACTGCGCCGTGCCTACGACCAGTTGAGGGAGAGCGATCCCAGCTTGGGGCTGCCGTCTGCCGGCACCAAGGACAAGGCCCTGGAGGCGATGCGCACCTGGGAGTTGGACAACCGCGACCGGCTCACCGAGGCAGAGGTCGAGGACACGCACTTCTTCGGCTTCGCCGGGCAGAGCAGGCTGGCTCAGCTGATCGACTTCGTGTTCGTCTCCGCAGATCTGCGGGCGTATGAGGAGGCCGACGACCAGAAGGCGACCGCACTCGGCCGCATCCTCGACCATGCTGTGGACCGATCACAGGCGAGTGAGCAGCTCGGCGAGATCGAGGAGAACGCGCATCTGGCCCGCCAGGAAGTGCACGCCAAAGTGTACGGTCCCGTGTTGGACGAGGTGTCGGCCGCGCTCTCGTTGGAGGTCTCGAAGTTCACCACAGGACGCGAGGTGGTGGTGACCCCCACAGTGCAGACTCCGAGGCCCGCCCGAACCACGTTCCAGGTGAGCATCCGTGACGGTGCCGCTCATACCTCGGTGCACCGGCAGGGACACGGCTTCCAACGCGCCCTGATCATCGCGGCACTGAAGTACTTGGCCGACCGGCGGCGTCCGGCCGATGGGATGCGGACGCTGTGTCTGGCTATCGAGGAGCCCGAGCTGTTCCAGCATCCGCCTCAGGCGCGCACTTTCGCGAAGGTGCTCCGCGAGCTGGTCGCCACCTCGCCGCAGGGGCGTACGCAGGTCATGTATGCGACCCACAACCCGGTCTTCATCGACCCGAAGGGCTACCACCAGATCCGTCGGCTGTGCCGTGCAGCTGGTGAGGCGCATCCGGCCACCGAGGTGTCGCAGGCTACGGAGGAAGACCTCTGTAGGGCCCTCGACGGGCTCGTGGACAAGAGGTCGATCCGGAGCAGGACTGAGGGAGCGCTAGGAGGTGCGCTGGCGGAGGGCTTCTTCGCCCACGCCGTGGTCCTGGTCGAAGGGCGAGGGGACGAGGGAGTGATCACTGGCTGTGCCGAGCGGTCCGGGATCAACCTGGGCGCGGAGGGCATCAGCGTCATCGAGGTCCATGGCAAGGACAACGTCATGATCTCCGATGCGCTCTTCAGTGCTTTGGGCGTGCCCTGCTACGTCGTGTTCGACGGGGACTCCGGCATGGAGGAGCGCAAGCGGGAGTCGGTGCGGCATTTCATCCCGGAGCAGCGGCAGGAAAAGGAGCGGGAGTTCGAGCGGCAGGCGCGGACGAACCGGAGCAAGAACACGAACCTGCTCCAGTATCTGGGTGCGACGCCGACACCTTAGCCCGCCGACGGCTCGACCGGCCGTTACACCGTCTTCGAGGACACCCTGGAGACCTACCTCGATCAGCATTGGCCCACCTGGGAGGAGCGACGGCAGGAGCTCATCCGTGTCGGCGAGGGCATCGACGGGAAGAATGCGGCGACGTATCTCGAGACGACGCGGACGGCCGCTGCGGACCCGCCGTTCCTTCTGCACGCCTTGTTGGAGAACATCCGCGCGATGGCCGGACGACGGTAGTCACACGGTCAATTCGTCGTGCCAGACGCCGCGACCTCGACAGAGGTGCGGTGATCACCATCAAGGCTTGTTCCGTTACGGAACAACAAGGGCGTTCCGTAACGGAACAAGATGGCCGTTCCGAGAAGGAGCAGGCAAGACCGACGCTCGATTCTGGCTTCGCGGCCTTGCGTGTTCACTCACTGAACAACTCCTCCGTTTATTCGGTGAACGGCAGAGCGGTCAGGCCGGGCAGGCGGAGTGGCTCTGTGATCGGGGCCGTTGGAGGTGGAGGTCAGCCGGCCGGTGCAAGGGTCTCCGCCTGCACGTCGGCCGGTGCGGCCAAGTACCGCTCGGCGTCCAGTGCGGCCGCGCAGCCGCTGGCTGCGGCGGTGATGGCCTGGCGGTAGGTGTGGTCGACGACGTCGCCGGCGCCGAAGACGCCCGGGATGTTCGTACGGGTCGACGGCGCTTGCACCTTCAGGTAGCCGGCGTCGCCCCAACTCCAGCTGGCCGGTGAAGAGTTCCGTACGAGGGCTGTGGCCGATGGCGATGAACAGGCCCGTCACGTCCTGGTCGCGGGTCGTGCCGGTGAAGATGTCGCGCAGCACGACGTCGGCGAGCTTGCCGTCCGTTTCCTTGATCTCCGAGATCTCGCTGTCGAAGGCTGCCTGCGACCTGATCGCCGAGCACTACGGCCGCCGCCTCGACCTCGCCTCAGATCCCGCCGGACGACCCTGACGTGTACGCCATGATATCGAGACTCCAGCCGGCCTCGAACGTGGGCCCCTGGTTGTCGGATGGGGAGTCCCTCATCTGCTGCGCCATCCGTATCGGCGGCCAGGCGCTTCTCTGTTACGGCGAGCGGCAGGCATGGGGAAGAACCAGAGATATCAGATCGCGCCCTTGAGTAAGGGACGGCGGAGATCCCGAGGGCATCGCCGTCAAGTTCGATAGAAAGCTGCTCCAGGACCACAGGCACTCACCAAGCTCAGAAGCTATGAACGAACCCCCACACTGAGGGTTTCTGCGGTTACCGGGGCTTCCAGCTTGGTGGGTTGGCTGAGATCTGCGTTGCGCGGGAGGCACTTTCCATGATCAATTCGGTGACGTTCCATCACGGATCCACCACAACCATGGAGATAATGTGCGCCCTAGATCTGCGGCCCAGGCGGCCGCAACTGCTCTTGTTTCCCTGGGGTTGCTCGTCGGAGCAGGGCTGGAGCCTGCCGGTGCGACCGGCCCCTCCGAGGAAGAACTTCAGGTCGTCTCGGCTGTCGGCACTCTGGGCACCTCGTTGCCCAGCCTGAGCGAGCTGCGGCAGGACTGGACCCATCGCCGCACCATCGCTGACGACCACACTCCCAAGGCCTCGCCGACGACTGGGAGAACACCGCTGGAGACGGTCGGCCCGGCGGCGGCGTGGGCATCCGAGTCGGACGAGCCCGCCGCAGTCGCATCGAACGGTTCCGGCGCGCAGCGCCCCCGAACGCTCGCCGCCGACAGCCTGTACGACGAGCCGGCGCACACCATGACGGCGCAGGAGTGCCGTGACGGCCTGGGCTCCGACAAGAAGTTCTTCATCAAGTCGCGTTTCGCCGTGTGCTCCGGAGCCTCGTTCACCCAGGAATGGATCAAGGACAACAAGCCCGTCGGCGCGAGCACGTTCGGTTTCCTGGCGATCGGCACGATCGCCAAGGGAAGCCGCACGATGAACGTGCAGTACCGGTATGTCCAGATGCAGACGATAGGTACGACGGGCGTCTCCACGTTCATGATCACGCCTAGTGTGACCATTCCTTCGATCTGGCCGGCTACGGCCAAGAGCTCCCAGGATGGGAGCATGCCTGCAGCTCAGAGCTTCGCCGCGCTGCAAGCACAGACCGACCCCGGTTTCCAGCACAATCTGACCGTCGCCAGCGGGCAGGGCGACACGCCCGACGACACCGTCTTCGCCGTCTACCAACCCAAGCTGAAGCTACGCGTGGACGGTGGCTGGAAGATGAACGGCGCGCTGTCCGGTGAGCCCTTCTTCCTGGCACCTCGCTGGGACAAGGCCCAGTACGTCAGCGCCAACGACGGCGCGGCTGTCATGAGTTACATGGTGGCGATGCCCTTCAGCACGAAGACCGGCGCTCCCGAGCGGCTCGCAGCCCAGCACATCAAGGACGCCTACGAGAAGCCGGGAACGACCAAGCCGGACAACGCCAGCAAGAACATCCCCGGCCAAACGGCCGACAGACCACTCACGCGTCTGTACAGCGACACGTCCCGACGCAACGCCAACCGCCGTGCCGCGATCGCCACCTGCAAGAGGTACTGGGGCGACAACTACGCCGACGGCGGCAACGAGTGCGACGAGTTCCCGTTCTCCACCACCTATGAAGGTGCGGCGCAAGCGTCCGCCACGTACGACCCGCAGGGCAAAGCCCCCAAGAGTAACTATTCGGCCCGGCCGATCCCGAAGACGGACAACGGGGCGGGCGGCTCCTTGATGTCCCTCTTCTACAAGTACAACCGGATCATCGACGGCCCCAACGACGGATTCCTCATCGAGGTCAGCTGACACGCCCCGACGTGACGGTGCACCACATGGTGATGCACCGTCACACGGGCCAGAACTGCACCAGATAGTGCTCGATCCCCTCCGGGACATCGAGCTCCGCGAGCCTGCGCACCTCTTGCCTGCCGCGCACATGCACCCGCACCCCCCATGTCCGGCCGGGCTGGCCCAGGACAATGTCTTCCTTGGTCATCCCCGCATAGGTCCACAGGCGTACCTGCCCGGCGGGGGCGTCGATCTGCGTCTGTGTCAGCTCTTCCCACGGCCCGGGAACCGCAGGGGGCTTCTCATCCCAGACCTCCGCGCAGAAATCGGCAGTGTGCGTGTGGCCTCCGCTGTGAATCACCACTCGGCCACCGGAAGACGAGCCGAAGGGCTCATCAGGTCTCGGCTCGTCATCGAATGACGCCCCGACGTCCTCCATCCACAAGCCATAGAACATGACTTCGGCGTCGAGATGCTGCCTAGCCAGCAAGCCCATCCTCTCGCTCCTTCACCAGCCGCCAGCGATCGACGGAACTTTCCAGGGGACGTGGCGATCAGCATGACCTCGGTGGCCTGTCGAGGCAACCTGCCCCACGGCAGACGATCACCTGCTACCGATCACGCCACCGACCAGCACGAGCATGATCAGTCACACCAGCCCCATGACCAGCAACTTACGCCCGCGTCCACCGCTCCCACACCGCCCGCTCGTCATCAGACAGCAGCAACGGCTCCAGCTTCGGGCTGAACCGTTCCGGGCTCGGTAGGGGGAGCGGAGTGTCCAGTGAGCGGCCCTGGCTCACTTTCGGTGGTGACAGAAGGTGATGCTCGATACTTGTAGTGATTTGCCCACGTCAGCCTGCAGGTCGACGCCTGAGCAATTAGTTCGCCCCAGGCAGGAAACGAGGTCCTGGGCGAGCAGCCGCATGACTCAACCAGGCGTTTCTTCCATGACTATCCGTCACCACCGGAAGCGAGCCAGGGCCGTCAAATTGACACCCCCGTCGTGCTGACCTGAGTGTGCGGCCGGTCCGAGTTACTTGACAGCGGGGAGTTGTTCCGGTCGAGCCTTTGGGACGAGCGAGTCGCGACCGGCCACCAGCTCCGGGACGTACTTGTAGAGCGTCGTACGGGAGACGCCCCTCACCGTCGGGCTACCGGCCGCCCCGCCGGGGCGCCGCCTTCGGCCGGTCCTGGATCGGAATATCTGAGACCCGCTCGCTCCAAAGCGGGCGCAGCTGGAGGAACAGCCTGCCTGTGCTCGCGAGCCCCTGAAACGCCTGGGGATTGCCTCAGATCGAGCGCTAGCTACAGCCCTACTCCCTGCGCTACGTCGTCCGCCCCTGGCGCGACGTGGTTCGCCGCGAGCATTCACCCAGCCCCTCAGCGGTGTCGTGCCGCAGCGGCCCCTTCGGGGTCGGAGGCAAGTTGCAGGAGCGCGGCACGAGTGTCTGGATGGTCGGGCCAGTGCTTCACGGCGCGTGGTGCTCCCGACGCGGTGCAGCAGCTCGCCCCGCACCGGCCGGGATCGCCTATGTCGCCGATGAGGCCAGGACCGTACAGAAGGTCCGGCAGGTGCTCGTGCGGGAGTTGGGATGGGAGTGCCGGGCGGTGCTGACGAAGCCGTTCTGGGCGCCGGGGAAGTAGGGGCTGGAGTAGCAGATCCGTGACTGTGAACTAGCTGTCCTGCAAAGCGAATTGGTCCACAATGTGATCGTGGCCACTGCACTGCAGTCAGAGTTCAACGACGGTACGCCCGTCAGATTCCTGCTCTCTCCCGTCCCGCCCAGTGGCGCCGCCGGACGGGACGACGATCTCCCCGCGGGGATGGGGACATCGACGCCCGTGGCCGCCGGGCGGCGGGGCGTCGCCGAATTCGCGACCGGTGCCCTGCGCAGTGCCCTGGCACCGCTCGGCGTGCTGCTCCAGGAGGTGCATGGCACCGTCAACGCCGTGCCGGAGCCGCCCAGCGAGATGAGTGTGACGTTCGGAGTGCAGGTAGGGCACGACCTGAAGCTCGGGATCGTGAGCGGCAACGGGCAGGCGCATCTCACAGTGACCGCGACCTGGCAGCCGCCACGGGCCGACGGAGGCACGGCTGCACCGGGCGCGGAGTGACCCATGGGCTGGTTCCTCCTGGCCGAGACGGTCCCCGACGACGACCCCTCCCACCACGTGGTGACCGTACGGCGGACGAACGACGGCCTGACCGCAGGAGCGGGCCTGGTCGTGGGTGTGGACACCGTGCTCACTTGCGCCCACGTCGTCAACGATGCGCTGGGCCGGCCCCTGTTCGACCCCCGTGATCCGGAGCGGCGGCCGCTTCTCGTCCAGCTGCACGGGAAGCTCGGCTCCCGTCAGTACTTCGCGCACGTCGAGCACTGGATCCCACCGCGTTCCGAATCTGGCGGGAGAGTACTGGAGGGAGACACAACCTGGCTCGGCGACCTCGCGGTGCTGCGGCTCCAGGCGGCATCCGGTGAATTGCCCGCACCGCCGCGCAGGACCACGATGTCGCAGCAACAGAAGGTGCAGGCCTGGCACGGCAGCGGGAAGGAGGCGACGTTCGCAGACCTCACCGTCACCCTGCTCGCCGGCCCCATCGGCTACGTCGACGGAGCGCCGACCGGTATGGCGGTGGGCCCCGGTTACAGCGGCAGCCCCTTGTGGTCCCCGCACCACCGGGCTGTGGTCGGACTGGTGGCCGCCGCCTTCCTGCTGCCCGGCCAAGACCCCGACTCCGGTGCCCCGCTCCCGTACCACCCCCAGCAGATGAACCGGCGCGGCTGGGCCATCCCCTGGCAGCGCGTCGAGGCCGAACTGCGGCCGCTGGGTGTCCTGGACGCCCGGTCGCCCGAGCCCGGCGATCCCGAAGACCCCGCGTTCGGGGTGCTCGCGGACCTCGTCGCGGACCTGCTGCCATCGGGGAACAGGCGCGTCGACTTCGGCCGCCGGCTGGCCCGGGCGTGCGGTGTCGGGTACAGCAGCGACGTCACTCCGCCCACGCCCGAGGAGTTCGCCGCGTTCCTGCTCTCGCACCCGCGTGCCGTGGCCGCCCTCACGGCGGTGCTACGCCGCGAGCCCGGCGGCGCCTCCCGGCGCGTCCTGGCCGTCGCCGGTCTGGTCCGCGCCGCCCGGCTGCTGACCCCGCAGGAGTACCTCGAACTCCGCGACCGGCTGCGGATCCTGGACCCCGGTGTGCTCGCCCGGCTGCCCGAGACGGTGCGGGCCGCGCTACCGCACCTCGCCGTTTTCCCGGACGGCACAGATCTGGACGCGCTGCTCGACCAGTTGGAGGCACTGCCGGGTGACGGCCGCTCCGCCGACGGGGAGGCCAGGGTCCCGGCACTGCTGCGGGTCATGGAGTACGTCGCCGCGCTGTGCGTGGAGCCCCGCCAGTCGGAACTGCGCCTGTGGGCGAACAGAGTCGTGGCGCGGCTCGGCGTCCCACAGGCCGCGCTGGCCGAGCGGCGCTGGGACGCACAGGTGTGGGCCCGCTCGGTACGGGACCGGTCCCGGCGCGCGCGGGTCCTGGTAGAGGTGACCCGGGCGGAGCGCGACCGGCACCGGCTGGGCATCTGGTGCGACGAAGGTGCCGGGCCCCGGCGGGTGTCGGCCGAGAGCGTCGGGTCCTACTCGGCCTCCGAGGCGGCCCGGGAGGTCCTGCGGGTGGTCACCTCGCTGACGCCCGACGCCGTGGACGCCCGGCCGCCCCTCGTCGAGGTGCTCGTGGACCGCAAGAGCCTGAACCTGCCCGTCGACGAATGGGAGGCACAGGTACCGGGCGAACTCGTCCCCGGCGTGCTCGGCGTGGAGTTCCCTCTCGTCGTGCACTGTCCCGAACTCCTGCGCAGGCACGGGCGGTTCCTGCCCCACTGGCGCATCAGGTGGAACCGGCTCGACTCGGGGAAGACTTTCGTCATCGACGAGTCCATGGACCCGGACACGCTCTACCCCAAGCTTGTCAACCAACTCGACACGGTGCGCGTCTCCGTGGACGTACCGCCCGGTTCGCCGCGGGACAGCATCGTGCAGACTTGCCTTGTCCTGGGCATTCCGGTGGTGGTGTGGGACCGCGGACCAGACGGCAGGTCCCACGCCGTCAAGCACATGGCGGACGTCGCCACCCGTGAATTGCCCGAGGGAGTACGCGGATACCGCGCGGGCTCCCTGGCCAGTCCGCCCGAGTTCCCCGGGCGGCCTGTCCTGGCCTGGGCCGACGCCGACCGCACCACGCCTCGACTACAGCTGACCGAACCACAGGAGAGCGCATGACTTCGGCTCCCGAGGCGGACTGGCGCCTCTTCCGCGGTGACGGCGTCCCGAGGGCCGTCGCCCTCCCGTCCGCCCCACCGTGGCGCCGCTTCACCCCGGTGCGGACGATGCGCGCCGAACTGCCGTATCTCATTGAGCGGCAGCACGCGGACGTCGTCAACGCCGCGCTGCACCTGCGCCGTCCCCTGCTGGTCACCGGGCCGGCTGGCACCGGCAAGTCGTCGCTGGCCCGGGCGGTCGCGCACGAGTTGCGCCTGGGCGAACTTCTGCGCTGGTCGGTCAACAGCCGCTCCACCGTCAAGGATGCGCTCTACCAATACGATGCGATCGGTCGGCTGCGCGAGACGACACTCAGCCGGGACAGCGGTGAACGCGAGCCGTCTATCGGCACGTTCGTCCGGCTCGGCCCGCTCGGCACCGCCCTGGTCCCGTCGGCCACCCCGCGCTGTCTCCTCGTGGACGAGATGGACAAGGGCGACGTCGACCTCCCCAACGACCTGCTCACCGTCTTCGAGGAAGGGGTCTTCGACATCCCGGAGCTGACCCGACTCCCGGAGGACATGGCCGACGTCGAGGTGCAGACCTACGACCACGGGGGCACGATCCGGGTGCACCAAGGGCTCGTCCAGTGCGCGGAGTTCCCCGTCGTCGTCATCACCAGCAACGGCGAGCGGGACTTCCCGCCCGCATTCCTGCGCCGGTGCATCCGGCTCCAGCTGCCGGTGCCGGACGAGCGGCGGCTGCGGGCCATCGTCGAGGCGCACCTGGGAGCGGACGCGCTGCGGGCGGCCGACGATCTGATCGAGGCGTTCCTGCGCCACCGTGCCCCGGGTGAACTCGCCACCGACCAGTTGCTCAACGCGGTGTTCCTGCGCACCGGCGGGGTCGACCTGAACGCGGAGGGGCTGCTCGACGCCGTACTGCACCGGCTCACCGGGGCGATGTAACCATGCCGGGCGGGGCCCGCGAGCGGTTCGGCGAGATGCTGCAGGTGCTCGCCGCCTGCGGGCACGACCTGGACGCCGATGAGGTCCTCGACGTGTTGTGGCTGGCGCGCCGGCTGCCCGGGGGCGAGGACGCGCCGCTGCACCTGAAACCGTCCGCCGAGCGGCCGCACCCCGCTCCGACGCCAGTCGCCCCACCGGACCCGGCTGCTCCCGAGCCACCGCCGCCCGATCCCGACGACCCGGGACTGCCCGACCTCATCCCGCCGACCCTGTACGCGGCAGCCCGCCAGACCCCGGCCCCGCAACCGCGCTCCGGGTGGCCCGGCGCGGAACACCGCCGGGCCATGTCGGTCAGGGTGCCCGAGAGCAAGGCCCTCGCCGACGGACTCGCCGTCAGCCGGGCGTTGCGGCCTCTCCGGCGCCGTCTGGACAGCCGGCACCGCCTGGAGATCGACGAGGAGCGCACCGCCGCCCGATTCGCCGAGGCCGGGCTGCCCGACATGGTGCTGCGCCCGGCACGGGAGCGGTGGCTGCATCTGGTGCTGCTCGTCGACGACGGTCTGTCCATGCTGCTGTGGCACCGGCTCGGGGCCGAACTGCGGTTCCTGCTGGAGCGGTTGGGCGCCTTCGCTACGATCAGGGTGCTCGGCCTCGACACCCGCGCGGGACGCCGACCTCGGCTGCACGCGGGCCCGTTCCGGCCCGACAGCCCCGAGCTGCCGCTCAGCACCGTCAACGACCCCTCCGGCCGCACACTTGTCCTTGTCGTCAGCGACGGCATGGGCCCCGCCTGGCGGGCGGGCGTGATGCACGAGCTGCTGACCGAACGGGCGGCGCACGGACCCGTCGCGGTGCTGCACACCCTGCCGCCGGAGATGTGGGAAGCGTCCGGCATCGCCGCCGAGCACTGGCAGGTCACCACCCGGCGGATCGGCGGCGCCAACACGTCCTGGGAAATCTCCGACCCCGTGCTCCCGGCGGGGCTGGGCGAGTTCGACGGCGTACCCGTGGCGGTACTGGAGCCGACGGCCGCGTCACTGCGCCCCTGGGCGGACCTGCTCGCCTCGCCTGGTACCTCCGCGGAGTTGCCGCTGCTCACCCGCCCCGGCCGGGCTGGCGCCGTCGCCGCCTCACTCGATCCGGACAGTACCCAGCACTTCCGCGACGCGGCCACTCCGGAGGCCTACCGGCTCGCCGCCCATCTCGCGGCCGTGTCCCCGCTGTCGGTGCCGGTGATGCGGCTCGTGCAGGGCGAGGTGCTGGCGGCGCGGCCCTCGCATCTGGCGGAGGTCTTCCTCGGCGGTCTGGTACGGCCGCATCCGGCACCCGTGCCGGGCCCGCTGCCGGCCAAGCACCGGGTGTTCGACTTCTCGGAGGAGGCCAAGGCAGTGCTCTTGGACGCGGTGCCGCAGGCCGAACTCCTGCGCACCGGGCGACTCATCGGACACCGCCTTGAGGAACTCGCCGGAAACTCCCCCGACTTCCCCGCCTGGCTGGCCCATCCGGACGGCTCCGCACAACTGCCCGCCTCGCAAAAGCCGTTCACCAGCGTCGAGCGACGGCTGCTCGCCCGGTTCGGTGTGTCCTTCGACCGCGTCTCCCCGCTGCCCGGACCTCGGCCTGAGGCGGTGGACGCCGGGAACGCGGACGACTGGGTGCCGCTGACCGCCCAGGACCCCGTCCGGCTCGGTCCGTACGAACTGCGCGGGCGGCGCCGAGGCCGCCGTACGGTGGTCTACCGCGGGGTCACCGCGGACGGCGCGGCGGCCGTGCTGCGGGTGCCGCGGCCGGATCTGCCCGCAGCCAACATCCGGTTGCTGGAGGTGGAGGCAGAGGCGCTGGCCCGGCTCCAGGGACCGTATGTGCCCGCGCTGCTCGCCACCCGGTTCGACGACTCGCCACCCTGGCTGGCGATGGCGCCGATTGCGGACACCGAGGCACCGCGCGCACGGCCTCCGCAACTCGTCGACTTCGTCAACGAGGCGATCCCGACCGGGGCCGCGCCCTTCGACACACTCCGCGGGCTCCTCGTCGCCTACCACCTGGCCAGCGCGCTCGCTCTGTGCCACGCCTCGGGACTGGTCCTCGCGGACCTCAACGCCGACGACGTGTACGTGCTGCGCCGCACCGTCGTCCTCGGCGGCCTCTCGGACTGTGTCGTCGACGGACGTCACCTGGGCTCCGGACCGGTCCCGACGGCCGCGGACAACGTCCGTTCGCTAGGCGGGCTGCTCCAGCTCGTCAGCACCAAGGCGGGGTTGCGCCTGGCGGGCCTGGCCGAGGGCATGCACCTGTGGCAAGGCACCACCTGGGAGCCGCTGCGGAAGCTGGTGCTGCGCTGTCTCGACGACGATCCCGGACTGCGGCCGACGGCGAGCGAGGTCGCTGACCTGCTGGCCCGGTACATCGCCCAGAACCGACTGACCGGCCCACGGAGCGGCGCAGGCGTCGACGGCGGTGTGCGCGCGGCGGCCCGGGTTCACCTCACCCCGCCCCGACGCTCCGGACCACTTTCCCCCGAACCACCCTCGCTGCGGCTGCCCCGTTTCGGCGCGGGCCGCCGGGAGGGCGAGGCCCGGCTGGAGCGGCTACGCGTCCCGCTGAGGTACAGCAGACGGCTGACCTTGGTCGGCGCTTACCACTACAGCGGGCGGGCCACGACGACGGTCGCGCTGGGCTCCCTGCTGGCCGTGGTGCGCGGCGAACCGGTGCTGGCCCTCGATGGTGCCGCCTCGGAGGGGGCGCTCGACGAGTTACTCACTGACCGTAACCCGGCCACCGTGCGGGATCTCGCCGACCTGCCACCGAACCCGTCGTACGCCTCGGTGAGCGCTCTCGCCACGAAGCTCCCGTCCGGTCTTGAGGTGGTCGCCCACCGCGCGGGCCGCTACGGCCCGAACCCCCTGCACGCCCAGGAGTACGCGCGCGTGCTGGAACACACGGCGCCGTACTACCCGTTGGTGCTGACCGACTGGTCGCCCCAGCGTCTGGACCGGTCAGGCGACGTGGTGCTGGACCACACGGACCAGTTGATCCTGTGCTGTGGCACCACCGATTGGTTCCTCGACGCGGCGCTGCGCCTGCTCGACGGAATGCGGGAGGAAGGACGCCGAGAGCTGGCCGACACAGCGATCCTGGTGGCCGGTCAGATCGACGGTTCGTACCCTCCGCGACCGCGCGGCAGCTTCGCCCCGCGACTGGGTATTCGGTCGGACCGGATCGTGCACGTCCCCTTCGACAGCGCGCTGCGCACGCCCCGCTGGGAGGTGGACCAGCTGCGGGTGGCGACGACCAACGCCTTCCTGGATCTGGCGGAACTGGTCGTCACGCCCTGACCCGCGAATGTGGGAATACCCGGCCACTGCTTCGGCGGCCGGGGATCCCGGCGGAACGTCGGACGAGAACGGAAGTGAGATGGGGCCGAGGGTGCGGACCGTCTCGCGCTCCTCCTCCAGGTCCTTCACGGAGGCGTCGAATGCGGTTCTGTGGTCGGGGCGGTGAGGGCCCTGGTCGGGGTGGAGGACTGGCGTTGAATCTCTTTGTGGCAGGGGGGCTTCGGCGTGGTTTGGGCTGGGGGTTGGTCAGCTGAGGATGCCGGTGATTTCTTTGCCGGTGAGTGCTTGGGCGATCTGCCATGGGTGCGGCTCTTCCTGAGTGAGATCGCTGGTCAGGCCAGGGGTTCGTAGTTGCTCTGGTCGGGCTGGGGGTAGAGGCGTTCGCGTTCTCTGTGGGTGTGGAAGGCCCAGTACTGCGGGAAGTCGCCGTTGCTGATGAGGGCCCGGAGGGTCAGGACGGCTTCGGCGCCGGGAACGCTCCATCGGCTGCCGGTGATATCGAGTCGGTCGGCCACGAGGTGACGTGCTGCTCCTTCGACGATGCCGCTGGCGATCGGCCATCCGGCCGCGAGGGCGTGGTCGTAGTAGAGATAGGCGGCGTTGTTCTCCAGGTAGCGGCAGGCCCGGTCGGCTGCGGCCCGTTGATCTGCGGACAGGCCCAGCCGGTCGGCTTGGGCGCGGATGCCGGTGACGGCGCCGAGGGTGTCGCCGGCCAGGATCCGGGCGGCTTTGGCGCCGACCCAGGTCTCGGCATCCGGATCGGTGGCGGTGTGGAAGCAGCGTGAGGCCGCCCAGAGTTTCTCGATCACGTGGACGATGTCGAGGACGACGTGGATGGTGACGCCTCGTCGGGCGGCCTCCGCATGGATCAATTCGAGCTGGTATTCGGCGCCGTCGACCAGGACCACCCAGCACCGGCGGTGCTGGGGATCACGGGCTTGGGCCTGGTCGAACGCGGCGGCAATGACGTGGTCCGCGTCGTGTTGGACCGAGGCGGTGAGCCACTTCGCGCGGGCCTTAGAAGCCCTAACAGAAGCCGATGATCATGTGACTGTCGGTCTGGTCGGTCGTTGCTGTTGTCGTGGGAAAGAGGGAGTCGCGTCCGTGGATTGTCTCGGACGAACTGTGGTCGCTGGTCGAGCCGTTGCTGCCCCAGCCGGGTCCGAAGCTGGTGGAGGCCGGCCGCGGGTCCCGGACCGGCAGGCGTTGTGCGGGATCCTGTTCGTGCTGCACACCGGCATTCAGTGGGAGTACCTGCCCCAGGAGCTGGGCTTCGGCTCCGGCATGACGTGCTGGCGGCGCCTGGCCGCATGGAACGAGGCCGGTGTGTGGGACGAGTTGCACCTCGTGCTGCTGAAGAAGCTGCGGGCCGCGAAGAAACTGGACTGGTCGCGGGCGGTGATCGACTCCTCGCACGTACGGGCCGCTCGGCGCGGCCCAAAAGCGGGCCCAGCCCGGTCGACCGCGCACGGCCGGGCAGCAAGCACCACGTCCTCACCGACGGCCAGGGCATCCCGCTCGCGGTGTCGCTGACCGGCGGGAACCGCAACGACGTCACGCAGTTGCTGCCCCTGCTGGACAAGGTTCCGGCCGTGGCCGGCGTCGTCGGCCGGCCCAGACACCGGCCCGACGCGCTCCTGGCTGACCGCGGCTACGACCACGACAAGTACCGCCGCCTGCTCTGGGCCCGCGGCATCCGGCCGGTCATCGCCGAACGAGGCCAACCACACGGCTCCGGCCTGGGCATCTTCCGCTATGTCGTCGAGAGAACGATCGCCTGGCTGCACGGCTTCCGCCGCCTGCGGATCCGCTGGGAACGACGCGACGACATCCACGAAGCTTTCCTCGGCCTCGCCACCTGCCTCATCACCCACCGGCATGTACAGCGCCTTTGTTAGGACCTCTAAGTCCGAGGATGGAGCCGGACTATTCGTCGCGAGGATTCAGGTGTGGGGTAGAATTCACGCGCTCTGGGTTTGACCGATCGGGTGATGATCGGTCAAACCCAGAGCGCGAATTTTCTGCTCTACAGGGCTCGCTCTGATAGTGGAAACGTGCTTACGGGGTCGGGTACCGCTGCGCCGACTGCACTGCTGCATTGTCCCATTCCGGGTGCAGAAAATTCGCACTTTCGTATCCGTGGACACGGACTGTGCTTGCGCAAGCAGTGAGGTCTTTCAGCGGTACTCACTCTGGAGCGGCAACGCTGAAAGACCTCAATGACTGCGATGGCAGATCAACTACCGGTTCGTCGGCCGTTGTGACGGGGCCTGGTCCTATCGACTGAAGACGTCCAATATCCTTTAGGGCTCTGCGATGCCCGACGTGTTCCTTGGTGTGCCGACGCGCCGTGTAGACGAGCGGCAGTCCCTGCGCTGAACTCCGCGGTTGCTGTGCGTGAGGATTCTATTCATAGGGGTCTTTGAAATCTTCGTTGTTCCTCATCGCCGAGGCATCCCTCATCATTTGAAGCCCCTCACCTCCCATGTAGCACCCAACGTTGACTTCGCTGTCAGTTATTACAGTTTGGAGTTCGGCGTTGCCCCCGAAACTCCGCAGGGATCCGTCAGGGAGTGTCAGGAATAGACTCACTCCAACGAATTTTCCTTCCTTTGCTATTTGAAGGCATAGCGATGCTGCTTCGCGACTTGAGTTGAGCAATCTGTGCGCTTCTTCGATAGCGAAGAAAATGCCGGGAGTGTCACTTTGGGGCGTCTCGTACCCGCCCTTTTCTTTTCTTATTTCGATGATCCGCACAAGGCCGCGCAAAGCAGCTAGCGAGGAATTTAAATTATTGCCTGAAAGGTGATAGGCCACCTTATTGCCCTTGAATGCCTCAAAGTGCTTCTGCTCCGGGGACCAATCAATAAGGAAGAGTGTGTACTTCTGGCTCTGTAGTGCACCAAGAAGGATTAGTAGGAGGTGATTGCTCTTTCCGACCCCTTCCGCTCCTGCGATGATCCCGTGCATCGCTCCTACGCCGGGCTTATGTAGGGGGAAGCCGACTCTCCTTCCATCCCTGTATGCCCCTGTGGAGATATATCCTGTCTCTGGATCGTATAGGGGGACCTCGGGGTTGTAGGTGATTCTACTGGTGTGGAATTCATCTTGGGCTTCCATGTATTGCCAGTAGCGCGCTCTCTTTCGGTCGCCCATCTCTAACGCGATTATCGCAAGGTTTGATGCGGCGCTACCGTTTCCATTTAGAGCGAGTGGTTCCCAGGCTGCTATGGCGTACTCGTTGATCCCGGCCATGTAAGCGCGCATTCCGATGAGCCATCGATCGTCCTCGTCTGGGCATAGTTCCAATGCTTCTTGCCAGATGAAATCAGGGATTTCGCCTCCGCCCTGCTCGTTTCGCTTGGCAGCGTCTGGTAGGTAATCGAAGGCGCGCCAAGTTTCTTCGTATTCACCACGAACCAAGAGGCCAGCTACACCGAACCGAACCTTCGTTGCCCATCTCTTAGCATCATCCCAGCTTTCGGTTATGAGCGTTGGGCTACTTAGATACCTGTGATGCACCTCTTCGAGCACGCTGATGTCGACGGCTTCACTGAACCCGGCTCGCGCAAGATCCACCGCTGCCTGGACTAGCGCTGCTCCTCGTGGATGGCCGTGCACCCGATGCGCTCTCTGCCAGTCCTCCATTAGGGCAGGGCCAGCCGCGAGGTACTCGGATATGCCGTACACAGCGCTATGCGCTATGGCCTCCGTGATTCTCTCATCGTCAGAATCTGAGGCACGCTTGATTTCGCTAGCACTCCATAGTCGGGATATGAAGATCGGTTCCACTGTCCTGAGCAATCGATTCCCGATGCGTCGAGACGCTTCCGAGCTTGGATGAGGGTGTGAATTTGCGTAGACCTCAAAAAGCTCATCTCGCATAGTCGCTACGATCGCAACGCCTAGACTCTCCAGAACCTGAAGTGTCGTCGTATTTAGCCCTCTCTCCCCAAGGAACCCCTCCAGATCGTCCAGCCAGAGAACAAGAGGGTTCACCTCAGAATCCATTAGGTGATCACACAACTGGTCGATTCTAGCTCCGTGCGGCGGGGCGTATATCGTATGACTCGGCATGCATCGCTGAATTGCATGATACGCCGTTCGACTTTTTCCCGAGGTGGAGTCTCCAGTGAGAAGGATCATTCCGCCATTGACTGAAATATGCTTCATTCGCTTCGCGATGTCTTTATCTATGTCGCGAAGAATGTACGGCGGAAGAGTTAAGCGATCTCCTACCGTGCGGGTCCTATGGATGCCTAGTTTGAGAGCATCAACAGCATGAACCTTGGGCCATCGTGTGGAGCTAAGGATAGGTTCACAATTTAGGTCTATGTGTATCTCGGAGTTAGTAAATACTGGTCCCTGAATGTTGCCGCCTGCCGCGACTGAGCCGTCCCCGGATGCGGTTACCTCATTTCGCTGCATTCTCTACCCATCCGCCCTTCGGTATTCGTTGACAGATCAGCGTTAGTTTCACCTGCCGGTAAGAATCGTCTCGATCCTGACTCCGCAGGTAGTGCAACGGCAGTGCCCAACAGGAGTAGTTTGCCCGGTCCGCGCGGTCGGTGGAGTCCTAATGGGCCGGTCAAGCGGTCTGGGCTCGGTCGCTGCTGGGTAGTGCCCATTGGGCGTCCAGGTCCTGGCAGAGGATGCGGATGCTGCCGGTCGTGAGTCTTAGCTCATGGCTGCATCCGGACTCGTGGGGCAGGAGTTCGTCCAGGCGGACGGTGTTGAAGTCGGACAGTTCAGGCACGCCGCCCCCGTCGGCTTCCACCTGGACGCTGGTGACGCCGTAGTAGTGAACTGTCAGCACGTGGTCTTGGCTGGCTGGCCAGGTGAAATGGATCTGGAACTGATCTGCGGCGCTGGCAGTCGGGGGCAGCGCGGTGGGTCTTAGGTCTTTCACACACCGCAGGGCCGAGAAATCGTAGTGCTCAGGGTGTGTGGCAAAAGCGCGCGCCCCGGGCGGGAGGGCCGGTGCGAATCGGGGCAACTCGGCAAGGTATGGGTTGGGATCGTGCCAGTAGATGCCGTGAGCTTGCTGTTCGATGATCACGTATCTCATGCTCTGCCCCCTGTGTCGACGGCTCAAAGTACCCAACTGGTCACCGGATACGGGCAGAGCAAGGCCTGGGATGTCGGCGTACAAGGTCATGCGCAGAGCTCTGTACGGGGTCACGTACAAAGGCCGGGTGCCACTCGTTGGGGGCCGGCTGATAGCTGCCAATTTGGGGCCGGGACGAGTTGTCCAGGGTGGGCGGCGCCCAGCGCGGAGTGCCGCCTTCGACGAGCTTTGCGTTCCAGCACGGACCGCGTGCCCGAGGCCCTGGAGCGACCCGCGCGAACAGGGCGGCCACCCTGACCCTTACATCCCGGTGGGACTGGCCGCCAAGAACACCGCCGACCTGTACGGCATCACCCGCACCGACATCGACGCCTACGCCGCCCGCTCCCACCACCTCACCCAACAGGCCATCGACCAGGGCTTCCACTTCGGCGACATCGTCCCGATCAAGACCCCGGACGGCACCACCACCACAGCCGACGACTGCCCGCACACCGGAGTGACCCAGCAGAGCCTCGCCGCCCTGCCCCCGCGGTTCCGGCCCGACGGCAGCGTCACCGTCGGCAACAGCGCCCCACTGTCCGACGGAGCCGCAGCGGTCGTCGTCATGTCCGAGACCTACGCCCGCGCCCACATCCCGCTCGCATCCGGGCCACCGCCGTCAGCCCGGCACTCCCGGACCGAGGGCCCCCGTCCCCGTCGCCGCTACCCGCGCCGGCGTGGCCCTGGCGGACATCGGCACCGTCGTCGGCAACGAGCCCTTCGCCGCCCAGACCCTGGCCTACTGCACCGAACTGGGCCTGGACCCCGAGCGGATGAACCCGCACGGCGGCTCGATCGCCCTGGGCGAGCCCTACGGCGCGGCCGGCGCCCGACTGACCACCACCGCCCTGACCACTCTGCGCCAGGACGACCTCGACACCGCCCTGATCAGCGTCGTCGCCGCAGACGGCCAGGGCATGGCCATGCTCCTGGAACGCACCATGTAGAACCATCACCCCACACCAGCGATCCCGTACCCGCAAGCCTGGCCGTGCACCCGACGAAAACACCGCGGTACCCAGCGCAACGGTCCAGGTCTGGCCTAGCAGTCCTGCCTTACTCGCGGTGGCGGACGTCCCACTGGCTGTCGGGGTCGGGCACGTCAAGGTGGAGGCCTCAGTACAGGGGCTCGTATTCCAGCAGTTGCTGCCAGCCGCCCTTCCTGCCCTGCGCTCGGCCGTGCAGCCAGTTGCTTCCCCGGAGGCGTTCGCGCAGTTCGTCGGGGGTCTTCGACTCCAGGAAGATGACATCGAGCCACTGTGGCTTGGGATGGAGCTGGGCCGCAACCGACACCACCGGAGCACAGAAGGCCGGCTCGCACATCATGCGGCGCACCCAGCGCTCTTGCTGCGCAGGAGTGAGCTCCAGGCAGAGTCTGCCCAGAAAGGGGGCCCAGGGCCGTGAGATGTCGCGCTTCCATTTGACGTCCTTGGGCTGGATCCTGTGCAGCGCCTTGACGGTGCTCGCGGTCAGTTCCGCCGCCGCTGACGGGTCCGTGAGGATGAGTCGTTCCATGGCGAAGCCGAGGGGCTCGATGATCTGGCTGATTCGCCCGCAGTCTTGTTTGGACGACACCTCGTATCCAGCTTCTTCGGCCAGCGAGATCACGGTCGCGACAAGCTCGTCCGGTCGGTCGAGGGCGCCGAGGTGCGCGTTGGCCATGGCGAGCAGGACCCGCGCGGTGGCTTCGTGATTGATGATCTGCTCGGTGGCCCGTCGGCGGGGCAGACGACGTGCTTCTTGGCCCGCCAGGACGAGGGGGTCGAGGATCACCCGCAGGGAAGCCGGAGCGTCCGCATCCCAGGTGCGCCTGGGGATGGTCAGTTCGACCAGTTCGAGAATCGCGTTGCGGAGGTCCTGGGCTGAGGCGTTGGTCCAGGCTTCGAGGATTTCCTCCAGCGTCGGGAGAGTGTCGATCGCCAACTCCAGGAGGACTTTCCACAGCATGAACCCGTGTTGCCGCATGTGAGGCTTCCGGTGCGAGACCAGCTCCTTGCGGTAGTCCACGAGGCGCTGCCGGTACGGCTGGAATCCCGGCAGGGAAAGTTCGGCAGGGTTTTGCGACGAGCCTTTCAGGGTCCGGTGGAGCACTTCCGGCGCCGCCGCGTTCTTGGCGTAGGCGATCAAATACTCGATTACCTCGGGCTGGTCGGAGAGCGTGTACTGCATGGCTCCTAGGATGTTCTTGGTCGCCGCTTGCCCGGACTCGTCCTGCTGCAGTCGCAGTTGGGTGTCCCGGTCGGCGACGAACGCGTCCAATGCGTCGACTGCTTCCGGCTGGCCGGCGAGGGCCGCAGGAACTGTGAAGACACACAGGCCGAAGCTGTTCAGCCACGGCGAGCTCGCCATGTCGTCGAGGTCGTTGTGTGTGGTGGGCAGCAAACTGAGTAGAACGTCGGGAGCCGGCTTGGCTTCCTGGAGCGCTTTGCGCCAGAGCCAGGCCGAGTTCTTGCCGCCGTCGGGAGAGCTCTCCGCGCAAGGCAGGGAGACGAGAGCTTTCCTGCAGCGACGCCGTGCTTCGAGGGTGAGAGGGTGTTCAGCGGCCGACGGGGAAGGGACCCTGGACGGGGCTCCTTGCAGGTCGCGCTGGAAATTGGAGGACCGGCCGGCCAGCGACTCCGCGAGGACCGCGTAGCAGACGGCTAGCTGGTGCGAGGGAGCGCGCGCGGACATGACGGTGTCGAGGAGTTCCGCGGGATCGACCGGAAGACCCTTGATGATGGCAACGGTATGCATTCTCAGCGTCGCACGGCACACCAGCACACCTGGGAGAGGGGGCGGTTCGGCCCGTCCGGCGGAGTCGTCCTGCTGAGCTGGCGGCAGTCCGAGGACCGAGCGGATCTCCGCGAGCGAGTCCTCCGCCCGGGGCCGACTCAAGAGGAACAGCCGGCACAGAGCTTGCTCGAACGCGATGCTCTCCTGCCGGTCGGGGTGGAGGCCGCCGAGCCCGGACATGAACTCCTTGAGAGTCGTCCGGATGGTCCGGGGACTGAGACCCCAGGTCGACATCTCGATCAGCAGCTCCGTCGGCAGGCTGAGCTGCCCTGTGGTCAGCGCTTTCTCCCAGAAGTACAGGGCATGTTCCAGCATTCCGTCAGGGTCTGCCGAGGCAACCGCGCTCAGCACACGAAGCGGAAGCTTGTCATTGTGATGCCATTCGCTCGGTTCCAGGGATTTAAGCCATTCGAAGCAACCGTGCTTCCGGAGGAAGCGTTCGACGGCGGTCGGGTCGTCGGTGGCAAGACGGACGAGCGCCTCCAGGACATGCTTCCTGATCCTGGTGCTGCTCGGTTCCATGTTCCACACACAGGCCAGGTCCGCCAGCGGTCTGCCGAGATCCGGGTGGGTAACGGAGGGAAGGAGCAGGAGGAACCGGTCGATCACCGAGGGGTTCGCGCCCTTCAACGCCGCCGGCGCATGAGCAAGCACCAAGCGCCCGGGGCATTTGAGCTTCGCATAGACACGCAGGGCCAGCCCGAGGAGGGCTGAATCGGGGGATGCGAGCCAAGAGGCCAACGCCGCGTCGGCCCTTTCCAGCGTGTACGACGCCCCGCGCGTCTCCGAAATTCGGCCGGCCATGAGCAGGACTTCGCTGGCGACTTCACCGAAGTAGAGGTCCCCCGGGTTGCCCGCCACCCGTTCCATCAGCGCGTCTACGGCCGCCCCTCCGCAGGCCAGTACGCCCCGGGCCGCGGCGTGTTCGAAGAAGGTCTGGTGGAAGAACCACAGGTAGCCGGTGAGTTCGCGGATGGAGAGAACACCGCGCGAGCGAAGCATCTCCATGACAGCGTGAACGTCCTCCCGCCCCACGTCGTCCGGACCCGCCCTTCGGGCCAGTTGATGCCGGACACCGCTCTCCAGGTCGGAACGTCTGGCGTCGAGTTGTCCGGAGGCGAGGATGACGCGCGCGGCGGCTCTCGTATGCGGTGAAAGGTCGACAGAGCCATGCGTCGCCGAGGAGTTCCGGGACCGCAGGTCACGGACGATCCGGTCGCTCCAGAACATGTCGTAGAGGTACGGGGTGTCCACGTCCTCTTCTGGCACGTCGGGGGCGTAAAGATCGAACAGCAGCCGCAGGGCGAAGGGATTGGCGCACACTTCTCTCAACGCTCTGCCGCGAGAGGCTGCGTGGGTGACCTTTCTGACGACGGTTTCCAGTGGCGGCGCGTCGGGCAAGCCCTCGTAATAGGCGCGGGCGTAGCTCTCGACTGCCGCACGCCACTCCTGAGCGCTGTAGGCGGAGAGCGTTCTCCGCTTGATCGTCACCTCCGCCGCCTTCGCGGCAGCCATCAGGCGCTGAGCCTCCACCGGTCGGCACGTCAGCAGTGTGGGCATCTGCAGCCGACTGGCTGCGCGTACTGCATCGACCACGAAAGCGATGGCGTCGTCGCTGTGCATGAGCAGGTCGACGGTGTCGATCAGGAGGGCGAAGGGCCGCCCGGTGTGGAAGCACTGCTCCAAGGCAGCCATGGCCGAGTGGGGAGACAGAGCGGCCTGGCCCTGAGCGGCAGCTCCCTCCTGTCCGGCGCGCATGCCCAAGAGCAGCGCGCTGGCTCGCAGGAACAGCGGATACCGTCCCCGGTCCAGAAGCCGACGGTGCATGCTCCACAACAGGCTGGTCTTGCCGAAGCCCGCCTCTCCCACCAGAACGCTGCACCCCGCGGACTCAAGGCCCGACAGGACGTCCCGCTCCACACTCCGTTCCACATACAAACCGCCCGACAGGCGCAACTCGTGACCCGAAGGGTGCAGGCCCACGACGTCGGCATCGGACGCCGCAGCCCGCGAACTCTTCCAGAGGGCCTCCAATTCCGTCGGCAGAGCTGCAAGTGCCGCCGAATCCCCGGCCACCAGGGCCCGGCTAACTGCCCGGCCGGTCTTGGTCCGGGACCTGGACGCCGACCGGGCGCGCTCCAGGGCTTCGGACACGGCCTCCTCGTCAAAGCCCGCGCACCGGCAGCCGATGACTTCGCGCAGGAGACGGAGCCTCTCAAGGTCGGGGTACCTGCCCTCCGTTGTCCGCCAGGCGGACAAGGCCGTGCTGCTCAACTCGGAGCCGGAGCTTCGGGACCGGTCGACGATCTCGGCGAGCGTCCAGCCCGCATGTGTGCCGTCAACAGGGCTCCTCCCTTTAGGTAAGAGGTGGTCCATCACCTGTTGCCAGGACACCTTGCCCGGATCCCACACAACGTCCGCACTCTCCTCGGTGGTCAGCTTCCTCGTCTCCTTCCGCGCGGTGCGGGAATCCCGCCCGATGCCCTGCCCCGACGCCCGTTTCCCGCGCCCGCGTCCCACAATCCCGCGCCGCGGCAGTGCGCTTGGCGGGCGGATTCCCCGCACTGCCAAACCTACTGACGACGGCGCGAACGCCGCGCCGGAATCACTCTGAAGGGGGCCGCCATGGCCTGGGTCTGGCTGCAGCACGCCTGGCTCGTGTATTCGATCGGCGATCTGGTCGTGAAGGGCGTCATGTGGTGGCGACGGCGGGAAGAGAACTGACCGTCGCTCCACCCTCGGCGCGGAGGGAACCACTCGTGATTGCCCGTCAGCCACGTCGCTGACGGGCAATCACGTTCTGTGGTCTGGGCGGCGCGGTGACGGACGTGTCGACCGCCTTGCTCCCGGGGGCTGGCACCACCGACAGAAAGGCGGCGTGGACTGCTCACGTCCAGCTCGGCGCGGATCGGACGGGCCACGGGCGAGCGCCTCGATGACCTACCACAGCAGTTCGTGGAGCTGCCCTGACCACAGGGAACACCTCGAACATGCAGTGGGCGTCCGCGGAAACTCGTGCGCCATTCCCGCCCGCTGAACGTGACCTGCTGCCCGGCGCCGAAGCAGTAGTAGACCATGCAGTCGGTGTGAATCCTTTCTGCCAGAACCTGGATGGATGGCGTCCCTTGAAGTGGTGTAGCCGGGCTTGGCCGCGGAACGCGCGGGTGTCTGCCCGGGGCGTGCATCCGCTGGCGGTGCATGCTCCCTGAACAAGGGCAGGCCATCGCGTAAGTCTCCCTGGTGAACGGGCAGTTCAACCGGAGGAGCACGCGATGGCCTTGTCCCAGTCTGAGCTGATGCGGCTGCTGGAGTCACTACGTCGGGCAGATGGAGTTGAAGCAATCAGGGTGGTGTGCGAGCGCATCCTGCAGGAGCTCATCGAGGCCGAGGCCACCGAGGTGATCGGTGCCGCCCCGCGTGAGCACTCCGAGTCGCGCACGACCTGGCGCAACGGACACCGCGACCGTCTGCTGACCACCCAGGCCGGCGACCTGGACCTGAAGATCCCGAAGGTGCGGACCGGGTCGTTCTTCCCCTCGCTGCTGGAACGTCGGCGGCGCATCGACCGGGCGTTGTTCGCCGTGGTGATGGAGGCATACGTGCACGGCGTCTCCACCCGCAGCGTGGATGACCTGGTCAAAGCACTCGGTGCGGACTCCGGGATCTCCAAGTCCGAGGTCTCGCGGATCTGCGGCGAACTCGACGAGGAGCTGACCGCGTTCAAGGAACGGCCGCTGGATCACACCGTCTTCCCCTACGTCTTCCTGGACGCCACCTACTGCAAGGCCCGGGTGAACCACCGGATCGCCTCGCAGGCCGTGGTCATCGCCACCGGCATCTCCGCCACCGGACACCGCGAGATCCTCGGCGTGATGGTCGGCGACAGCGAATCGAAGCCGTTCTGGACGAAGTTCCTGCGCTCGCTTCGGGCCCGCGGCCTGGAGAACGTCCAGCTGGTGATCTCCGACAGCCACAGCGGGCTGGTGGCCGCGATCCGCACCGTCTTCCTCGGTGCGGCCTGGCAAAGGTGCCGCGTTCACTTCGTCCGGGACGTCTTCAGCGTGATCGAAAAGGGCTCGGGCGAGATGGTGGCAGCGACCATACGCACCATCTTCGCGCAGACCACCGCCGAGCAGGTGCGCACCCAGCTGGACGTGGTGGCCGACATGCTCGGACGACAGTTCCCGCAGGTCAAGAAGATGCTGCTGGACGCCGCACCGGACATCACGGCGTTCGCGGACTTCCCTCCGACGCACTGGAAGAAGATCTGGTCGACCAACCCGCTGGAACGGCTGAACCGGGAGATCAAACGACGGGCCGACGTCGTCCAGGTCTTCCCCAACCCCGCCGCCCTGGACCGGCTCGCCGCCGCGGTCCTGGCCGAACTCCACGACGAATGGCAGGTCTTCGACCGCCGCTACCTCTCCGAAGCCTCCATGGCCGAACTCCTCACCACCCAGCCCACTCCACCCGAGCCGCAGATCACCCCGCAACCGGAATCGAAACAGCTGCCGTGACTACACCACCCCGCGGGACATGACCCCTGGATGCCGCAGCGGTGATCCTCCTAGAGGTTGCGGCAGGGCGTACCGGCGGCCTTGTCGACCGCGAAGTCGGGCGAGGCAGCGAAGGCAGGGTGACGCAGCACAGCCCTATTAGCGGCACCTCACGAAGCACTGCTACAGGCTGGGTGCCTGTGGGTTCCGCAGAGTCAGCGCCTGGCCTGCGGTGTCGGAGGCGGTGCGCACTGCTGCCCGCAGGCCCGCCGCTGATCATGAGCAGTCGGGCCCGGTGGGAGCAGACTTCGCAGACTGGTGCCATGACGGCACCGCTGGTCGCGAGATCCGCTGCTCACCGAGCCGCGGAGTTGCTCGGACCGTGCTCATGATCGCGCGGATTTGCTCACGGAGTCGCGGATCGGAGATGGGTGTAGGTTCCGCGGATTCGTGAGCAGCGCCGGACCTGCGGCTTGCGGTGTTGGTGGTGGTGCGCCGTGTGGGGAGTGGGTGCTGTCGGCGTTCGGTGAGCAGTCGAGGGCTGGTTGATGCCGGCGGGTGTGACGTTGAGTGAGGTGGCGTCTGGGTCGGTGTGGTCATCTTGAGGTGCTGAGGATGTAATCGATGGCGGTTGCGGCGTCGTCAGCGACGTGGGTGGGCTGGTACGCCGCTTCGGTCCAGGGCCGGCCGCCTGACACCCACACGCTTGGGGTGTTGAGTCCCCTCGCGCCGCCGATGTCCGCGTGCGGCGAGTCGCCGATCATCCAGGCCCCGTGGAGGGACGCCCCGACGACTGCCGCTGCCGCGTGGAAGATCTCTGGTGCGGGTTTCTTGTGTCCGATCGCCTCGGAGATCACCCAGCCGTGGACGATCCTGTCGAGCCGGGTGTTGCGGATCTTCGCCTCCTGCTGTGCAACGCGCCCGTTGGTGACAATCGCGCACGTCCATCCATCGGCGATCGCTTTGCCGAGCGCGTCGCGGGTGGCCTCGGGCAGGACGACGCGATCGGCGGCGCCCCGGTCGAGAAGGGTCCGGATGGCACTCTCGGGAAGGGCCTTGCTGTAGCGGTTGGTCATGGCCCGGGCGACGTCCTGTCTGGGTGCGTAGCCGCTGGCGTCAATGGACATCAGCCATGCGAGGTCGTCTTCCGGGAGTGCGTGCGAGGCCAGGAACGTTGTCATCGCGTCCCGGAAGGCGGCATCACGGTCGACCAGGGTGTTGTCGAGGTCGAGCATCAGCAGCGGCATGCCAGGCAGTAGATCATGTCCAGTACGGCTAAAGCAGGTCGGCTTCACCACGCAGATTGAGGCCGTCGACGAGGTGCGGCGCCCCGGTCTCCTGCGGGGATTGTCTCGGCGATCCACAGGATCTCGGTCGCCCCTCGGAGGAAAACGCGGCCGGGTTTTGTGGGCACGGCGTTCGTAGACGGTCTTCCACGGCCCGAGCCGTTCGGGCAGGTCACGCCAGTGAACATCGGTCCGAACCCGGTGTAGATTCCCGTCGATCACCTGCCGATGATCCCGCCATCTGCCGCAACGTCTGTTGTTGACCGGCAGGAACTAGCCACGCGGACAAGGAGCCCCTCGGCGGGCAGGCCGGCACGAGTCGTTCGGGGTTGGCGGTCCTCGCGCGAAGTCTGCTGCTGTGTGTCCTTGCCTTCATGGAACCAGGTGCCCAACCCAGAAACGGATGGCCAAGCAGCGCCCGTCCGGCTGCGCGTGCGGCCAGCCACGCCGCGGCTCGTCCGCGACTTCGCGGCGTACCACGCTCATCAACTTACTGAAGCAGCGAGGGCTCAGCCCGGTGAACGGGGCTATCCAGGAGGGCTCCGACGCCGTGATCACACCACCACACCAAGATCATCTCATCACAACCAACGTGACCGCGCGCACATTGAGCCAGACTTGATGGATGGAGACGAATGCCCCGTGGTCAGTCGCTGGCTGATGCCTGGGACTGGATGGAGGAATGCGCGCGGTCCGACGACGCTACGGTGCGAGGAACAGACTCGTGGGTTCCCCCCCGTCGCAGAGGAGTTGGTGCTGGCCGCCAGGGCGAGCGCGTTGAGCCAGTGGTATCCGTTCACCAGCCACAACTACCTTCGGTTCGTGGACAGCCCGGCGTTGTGGATGCCTGGCACACAAGACGTGAACGAGCTGGCAGGGTCCATCTCCTTCGACGCGGGCGGGACGGAGGGCCGACCCGCCTTCCGTGTCTGGAGCGGCTTCCTGCTCCGGGAGCCCGACCCCGTACTCGTACTCGCCACTCCGAACGCCGTCGAGGCCGTAGACGCACTGGTAGGGCTTTTACCGGCTCACGGCATGGAAAGCCGACCGTAGCGGCATCTTCTCGCACAGCGATTTTCGGGACAGCCCCTCTAGACATCTCTCTCAGCGGCACGGGAGCCCTGACCGTTGCCTACGGTCCCGTCGTCACCCGTCCGGGGCCACCCTGAAAACCCTAAGAGCTCGTAACACGATCATGAGCGGGTCCTTTTGAGGCGTCGCCAGCAGATCAGACTGCAGGCCAGAGCGACGAAAGCGTCGTGGAGTTCGGTGCGGCGTTCCCATCGGACGGCGAGTCGTTTGAAGTGGTGGAGCAGGGCGAAGGTCTGCTCGACGACGTAACGGAGCTTGCCCATGCCCTGGATGTTCGGGGCGCCCTTGCGGGAGATGACAGGCAGGATCCGCCGCTTGCGGAGCTCTTCGCGGTTCGGATTGGAGTCGTAGCCCTTGTCTCCGAGCAGGGCCTCTGGGCGCCTGCGAGGACGGCCGGGGCGGCCGGCGACGGGTGGAATGCCGTCGACCAGGGCGAGGGTCTGGGTGACGTCGTTCACGTTGGCCGCGGTAGTGATCACCTTGAGCGGAGTTCCGCGTCCGTCGCAGATCAGGTGGTGTTTGCTGCCCGTCTTGCGCCGGTCGACCGGCGACGGACCGGTGTCGGCACCCCCTTTTTCGCGCGGACATGGGAGCCGTCCACGCAGGCCCGTGACCAGTCGAGTTGGCCGGCCGCGTGCAGCTCGGCGAGCAGGATGCGGTGCAGTTGGTCGAAGACTCCTGCTTGCTGCCACCGCTCCAGGCGGCGCCAGCAGGTCTGTCCGGAGCCGAACCCCAGCTCCAGCGGCAGGAGTTGCCAGGCTATGTCGTTATAGAGGACGTAGAGGATACTCTGGAGACAGAGCCGATCTGCCACCGGACGCGGACCCGGCGACCGCTCGGGCCAGGGCGGCAACAGCGGTTCGATCAGCGCCCACAAGTCATCGTCCACGATCCACGGTCGAGTACTCACAGCATGACGAACGGCCGAATCATCAGACCGGTCACGCCCAACCAGCGCATCTCAACAAGATCGTGTTATGAGCTCGTAGATCGTGATCTTGTCAGTGGGGGCGCCGCTGATATGGCGCGGCCACCATTGACCATCTCGACGAGACCGGCCGCGCCATCGGCGGCGTCCATCCCTCTCTGCCTACTTGAGTCCACCGAGACGAAGGGCATCCTCGATCTCGCTGAGCTTCGCGGACGGCAGGACGCCCGCCTGCCCGGTCAGGTCTTCCCTGGCCAGGGTGACCAGCCAAGTGCAAGGGATGAGGTCGGGACGTGGAAGTGCGACTCTCAGGACGCCTTCGAGAGGCAGTCCTTCGGGGGCACCTACTGCCACCTCAACGGCCACGCCGCTGAGATCGGTGCCCGCGGGAGCGACGACCTGCATCGCCAAGAAACCGGACGCCTCTTCTCCCGACAGCAGTACGACTGCCCGCTGCTCGTTGAAATCTGCCCACCAGACTTCGCCACGTCGCATATGTCCTCCTGATACGGGACGGTGCGCCTGCGTCGCCCCTTCGACCGCCGCCTACTCCAGGCACAGATCGTAATGTTGGCTGGTCAGGGCCGACGATAAGACGGCTGCGGCCACCGTTGATCATCGTGAGTTGTGTGGACTGACGAAGAGACGGTGGCCGCAGGTCACAGCATAGAACCCGCCCGTTGGCGGGACGCGTTCGAGGGTCTGATTGGCCGGATCGCGGGGCGCTTCGCGCGGGTCGAACCCCGGCGTAGGGCGGCGCGGTTGGTGCTCGGTCTATTGGCCGACCTGCCACGCAAGAACTGCTGGACAATCGCGGAGTGGGCCGGCGAGACCACTCCGGACGGTATGCAGCACCTGTTGGGCCGGGCCAAGTGGGATGCCGATGTGGTACGCGATGACGTACGGGAGTACGTGGTGGAGCATCTGCACGACGACCGGGCGGTACTGGTGGTCGACGAGACCGGGGCCGTGAAGAAGGGCACCAGCACGGTCGGGGTGCAGCGCCAGTACACCGGCACCGCTGGGGCCCGTATTTCAATAACTGTCAGCGACGGGGTTCTGCGGGGGTTGTTCGGGCCTGTAGCTGTTCCAACGTGCGGGCGGGCGATCCGGGTATCGGCGTGACGAGGATCCGGTGCAGGTCCAGGAGCCGTTTTGCGTCCTGGTACTGGATGGACAGGTTGGTGCGGTTGACGCCCAGTAGTTGGGCCAGGAACGTCATGGTCACCGCTCTGCGGCGGCGCAGGATGGCTGCAAGGAGCCGGTGGGTGTGGTCCACGCTGCTGGTCTGTGGGTGGCGGTAGCTGCGCGGGCGATGGAAGCGTCGCTGGAATGCTGCCTCGGCCAAGGCGTCCCAGAAAGGCTCCGAGACCGCCACCAAATACTCGAAAGCGGTCCGTGACATGCCGGTCAGGGCCGGATCGGTGAGCATCGCGGTCAGGGCCGGGTTGGTCCGGTGTGTCGTGGCCGGCGCGACCGGCGCTCGCGGTGGAACGGGAGACGGTCCGATCCAGCAGAGCAGGAAGCGCAGCTGCGCGAAGCAGTGGAGGACATGGATGCGCTGCGCTTCTACACCCTGAGCCCTGATGGCTCGCTGATCGAGCGCGACGGCCTTTAGCTCAGGATCTTTTATCCGAAGCAACTTGGGTGGGGGCTCGACCTTGGGCCCGGGCTGCTCTGAGCTGCTGCGATGGTCCGCCGGTGTGCGTGGACGTTCGCCGCTGTCTGCCTGCGTTGTCCCGCAGGCAGATACTCAGTGCGTCTCGCACGCGGAGCCGTGGCGCGAGCTCCTAGAGGCCGCGTAGCGCCTCGTGCAGGTCGCCGTAGGCGGTCCAACAGTCGACGCTGCCGTTGTCGTACAGGCTGCCCATGTACCAGTCGTCGTCACCCACAGGCTTCACGAGACACAGGCCGTGGAACCCGAGAATGATCTCTGGACGTGGCATTTCGAGGGCCTCGCCGACGCTGACCCACTTCACTGGCCGATCGGGATCCAGGACGACAGCCTCTCGGTCCCCCGATACATCGCGGATCTGCTGCAGAGTCCATCCCTGGGGAAGTCGCGCGTCGGCCATCTACGGATGATCTCACTCGCCCGGTGTAGAGCACCGCTGCAAAGGTCGCTTCTTCTGGTGCCCTTCCGGCTACCGTGCCCGAGGGGACCCTCCATCGGGGTGGAGAAGGGACCGAGGATGGTGGACGAGACATTTGACGCCGTGGGAGAAGCACTGTGTTGCGCCGCAGCCATTCGCCTGGGCGGAGCCGTCCAGGTACTGACGGAGCGATCTGGCCTGCTTGATCACTACATCCCGATCATGGCGGGAGTGGAGAGCATCACGGCGTTTCTTGACGGCCAGGAACTCGACGACGACTTGCTTGGCTCTGCGTTTGCCGAGAGCTGGTCCCTGGGTGCCAGGTACCCGACAGGGCTCGCGGGCCGTGCCTTCGTTAACGACTGGTCGTCTCTGGTGTTCGGCACGGTGGGGCTGACCAAGGCAAAGCAGCAGAACTTCGGGGCAGCTCAGGCGCTGGACTTCGCCTCGCAGGCGGCGGCGGCTTGGCCGTCCGCCGCCCGTATCGGCTCCTTCGACAGCATGGCCCGCTTCGAGCTGGCTTGCCAGCAGGAGGCGGAGGACCGGCTGCGGAAGAACGGTCTGCCCGTTCTGTGGAAACTGGCGGAAGTCAGCTCGAAGCAGTATCGCCAGGCGGCGGAACAGCTCATCGGGTAGTCGGTGAAGCAGCAGCCGCGAACCGGTCTTCCCGGCCAGCGCCGTTGCGACCGTCACGATAATCGCCTGCAGTCCGGGGGTTCGACGCTGGTATCGCACCGTCAGCCGGTGGGCGCACGCCACATCAGAGTGATGCCGGCAGGTCAGGTGTCGTCGGTGATGGGTGTGAGGGTGTCGAGCCAGACGTCGAAGACGAAGCGTGTGCTGTTGGGGCCGCCCTCCAGCCACCAGGTGCTGACCGTGGCGACGTCGTCAGCGATCTCTTCGATCGTGCACTGGATGCTGGTGGGGCAGGGGTAGGGCGCGGTCGGGTGCAGCTCTCCGCCGAAGTAGGCGGTTTTGCAGACGAGTTGGTGGGGGCGGTCGTAGACGTCGGCGAACTCCACCAGGATGATGCCCGGGAACGCGTCGGTGAGCCAGCAGACAGCGGTAGCGGGCAGTTCGCAACCATCACCCTCGCCCAGATTTGTCCCCATGTCCGCACCCTACCCATCGGGTGTCGCACGGCACTACCGGTTTAGCGGCACCAACGAAGCACTACTGCAGGCTGGATGCCGCCGTTGTCCCGGGGGTGTTGAGGAGTTCGCGGATGAGGTCCTCGGTCTCTGCCTCAAGATCGCAGTCGAGTGTCTGGTTGATCTGCTGGATGCGGGTGATGGCGGTGTGCAGGCCGGAGCGGTTCCCGGCCGCGTGCTCGATACGCATCAGGTCCCGGTAGAGCAACTCGGCGCTGTCGTCGGCACTGAGGCCGATCACGGCGGCTCGCCGGGCCGTGCTGAGGTCGTGCAGCGGGCCACGTGGGTACGGCGTTCCGGCCGCCTCGTATGCTGCGAGGATGAGCGATCAGAGGATGCACGCGCCCGTGGCGGGCGGCGTCGGGGACGCGGCCGGGGCCGGAGTGCCCGCTCCAGGTGGGCAGCGCACGGGAAGGAGCGCCGGGGCGTCCGTACTCGCCACGCTCTGGGTGCTGCTGGTCGCCTGGGGGATCGCCGCCGGCAACACCGCACTCGCCTACGTCACGCTGGGCATGGACTTCATCCCGATCGTGGCGGGCGTGCTCGGCTGCCTGGTCTTCGTGATCGTGCTGCGGCTGCTCCACAGGGCGTGGTGGCTCGCCGTCCTGTCCGTGGTCCCCGCGCTCTTCATTCTCGTCGGGTCCGTCCAGTACGCCCCCGAGGCGGCGCTCGACAGGCGTGGCGTCCGCGAGACCGTCCTGATCACCGCGGACAGCGCGGCGGGAACGGCGAGCAAGAACCACCGGTTCACACTGGTCGGGCCGGGCGGTGAACTCGACGAGACCCTCGAGTACCGGGGGAGCAACCCCGGTTACCGGGTGGGCGACCGCATCGAGATCCTCCGCGACCCGGAAGGCGCCGTCCCCCTGGAGGACGCCGTGGACGTCGACCCCGAAGGCAGGCTCGGCGGCCTCGTCACGGGAGTCGCCGCATGGACGGGCATGACGCTGCTCGCGGGCTGGCGCGGCCATGTGCGCCGACGGGAGAACCGCCGGGCGTGGAGCGGCACGATCTAGGAAGGCACGGGCGACCGGGGGCCCCGTGCAGGACAGGGACTTGGGGACGGCGCCGTCGCAGCCCACCTCGCCGGCCTCCACCTGCGCGCCTCGATGATCTGGCTCAGAGAACTCACCCGGACCACCTGGTGATCGCAACCACATACGCTCCCTAGTGCTGTGACGGCGTTGGTTCGCCGGGTCGGTGGTCGTGGCGGTTGGATGTGCGGTGACATCCGATCCGACCGCTGGAGGCACGGTGGCCGAGCCCGTCCATGTGCGCAGACTGACCGACCAGGAGGGGCAGAAGCTGCAGCAGATCGTGCGCCGGGGCAGCACCAGCACGGTGCGTTACCGGCGGGCGATGATGCTGCTGGCCTCGGCCGGCGGGAACCGGGCGCCGGTGATCGCCCAGCTGGTGCAGGCCGACGAGGACACCGTCCGGGACGTGATCCATCGCTTCAACGAGATCGGCCTGGCCTGCCTGGACCCTCAGTGGGCGGGAGGCCGTCCCCGCCAACTCAGCGATGACGATGAGGACTTCGTCATCGCGACGGCCACCACCCGCCCGGTCAAGCTCGGCCAGCCGTTCACCCGCTGGCCACTGCGCAAACTGGTCGCCTACCTGCGGAAAGTCCACGGCCGGGTGATCCGCATCGGCCGCGAGGCATTACGGTGCCTGCTCGCCCGCCGCGGCATCACCTTCCAGCGCACCAAGACGTGGAAGGAGTCCCCGGACCCCGAGCGCGACGCCAAGCTCGACCGCATCGAGGAGGTGCTGGACCGTTTCCCGGACCGGGTCTTCGCCTTCGACGAGTTCGGCCCGCTCGGGATTAGGCCCACTGCGGGCTCGGGCTGGGCCGGACAAGGACATCCCGACCGGCTGCCGGCGACCTATCACCGCACCCATGGAGTCCGGTACTTCCACGGCTGCTACTCGGTCGGCGACGACCGCCTGTGGGGCGTCAACCATCGCAAGAAGGGCGCCGGGAACACGCTGGCCGCGCTGAAGTCGATCCGCGCCGCCCGCCCGGACGGTGCCCCGATCTACGTGATCCTGGACAACCTGTCCGCCCACAAGGGCACCGACATCCGCCGCTGGGCGAGGAAGCACAAGGTCGAGCTGTGCTTCACCCCGACCTACGCCTCCTGGGCGAACCCGATCGAGGCCCACTTCGGGCCGCTGCGGCAGTGCACCATCGCCAACTCGAACTACCCCAACCACACCGTGCAGACCCGGGCCCTGCACGCCTACCTGCGCTGGCGCAACGCCAACGCCCGCCACCCGGGCGTCCTGGCCGCCGAACGCAAGGAACGCGCCCGCATCCGCAGCGAGAAGGGCATCCGCTGGGGCGGGCGCCCCCTCACCACCGCAGCCTGACCAACCCGGCGAACCAACACGGTCACAGCACTAGGAAGCGGCTGTGAGCAGGTTCTTCTCCAGGATCACCGGCAGTGACAGGGTTCGGTAGCCGACCGAGGCGAACAGGACGGTGATCCGGTTCTCCTCCTCGCTGAGGACCTCGCCGTCACCCCACTGCGGGTGGTGGACCGCGGTGCCGGGCGGGAACGGGTGGTCGTGGCGCGTGGGTGAGGCGGTCCGGGGGCGGGACAGGCCAGGGACGGTGCCGGCTGCGGCTTCGGTGCCGGTGGGCCGCTGTTCGCATCGGTCGCAGTTGCCGCAGGGGGAGTTGAGGCGCTCGCCGAAGTAGCCGAGCAGGAAACGCCGTCGGCAGCCGGTGGTCTCGGCCAGGCCGCGCATCATGTCGACCCGGGAGCGTTCCATGCTGTCGTGCGCGGTGCCCAACTCCACCGCCCGCGTGGCGGTTTCCTGCGCATCGGCCCCGGGGACCGGGGCCACCTTTCCGCGTTCCGTGGTGAGGGCTCCGGCACTCTCCAGGAGGTTGAGGACGGCGGTCAGCCGGGCGGCGGACAGGCCGGTCTCCTCCTGGAGTTCAGTGGGTGTCATCGGGGTCGCACGGTCCCGTACGAGGCGGGAGACGTCGGCGATGGTGTCCGCGTCCGGGCGGCCGGTGGAGAAGAACTTCTGCAGGCCCAGGTCCTCGACGCGGTAGTGCAGGATGGCCCGTGACGGCTCGCCGTCCCTGCCCGCCCGGCCTATCTCCTGGTAGTAGGCGTCGAGCGACCCGGGCACCGAGGCGTGCAGCACGAACCGTACGTCGGGCTTGTCGATACCCATGCCGAATGCCGAGGTGGCCACCACCACGTCCAACTCGCCGCCCAGAAAGCGGTCGTGGACCGCGCTGCGGTCGGCCGACCGGCTGCCCGCGTGGTAGGCGGCGGCGCTCAGGCCGAGTTCGCTCAGCTCGGCGGCGTACGCATCGGCGTCCTTGCGCGTGGCGACGTAGACGATGCCCGGCTTGGGCTCGGCCGCAGCCCGCTCCACCACGGCGCGCCGCTTGGCCGCGTTGTCCAGGAAGTGGGTGACCTCCAGGCGGATGTTGGGCCGGTCGAACCCGGCCACCACCTCGAGGGCCTTGCGCATGCCGAGCTGCTCGACGATGTCGGCGCGCACCGGTGCGGCGGCGCTGGCGGTGAGGGCGAGGATGGGAGGGCGCCCGATGCTCTCGGCGGCCTGCCGGAGCCTGAGGTAGTCCGGCCGGAAGTCGTGGCCCCAGGAGGACACGCACTGCGCCTCGTCCACGACGAAGAGGGACGGTCTCAGCGCGGCCAGCCGCTCCAGCACGTCCTGCTTGGCGAGCTGTTCCGGGGCGAGGAAGAGAAACCGGGCCGTTTGGTCGCTCACGCTCTCCCATGCCTGCTCGTTCTGCGCCCTTGACATGGACGAGTTGACGGCGACGGCGGTCTGGCCGCTGCTGCGCTGCAGTCCGGCGATCTGGTCCCGCTGGAGAGCGATCAACGGTGACACGACGAGCGTCGGACCGGGGAGCAGCATGCCCGGCACCTGGTATACCGCCGACTTGCCCGAGCCGGTCGGCATCACCACCATGGCGTCCCTGCGGCGCATGACCGCTTTCATCGCGGTGAGCTGGCCGGGACGCAACTCGTCCCATCCGAAAGCCACCCGCGCGGCTCTGCGGAGACGGCGGGCGACGAACAGACTGATCGGCAAAGGGACTCCCGAAGCGGTTGCGCGCGACCGGACGGAACCGGACGGGCGGTGGTGGGTCTAGTGCCCGCCCCGGCCCGAAGCAGTCCGATCGCCAGGCGCGGACTGCGACGGCACGGTCGCGGCAGGCCCGCGAGCGTCACGACTGCCTTCAGGGGCTTTTGCCTCGACCGTGTTGCCGGACACGGTCAGCACGTCCTTGCCCATCTGCGCGACGCAAGGCGCCCCGGCTGCGGCTTGCGGAGACCGCCCGGGAACGGCATCTCGCCCTGGCGCGGGGCTGGTAGGAGACGCGCGGCTCGTACGAGAGGGGCGCGGTCGAGGAGTTGCGGCGCACGACGGGCGCGCCGGGCCCGGCGGTGCGTGAGGGTGCCAGGCATCCCTCACACACTGTGCCGCACCGGTTCTAGTAGGGCTTGGTCAGGTTCGTAGTGGTGTGGGTATGTCGCGGTGGCAGGTGGGGCAGGCGCCGGTCCAGGTGGTGAGGAGGGTCTGCAGGTCGCGGACGACTTGGTAGAGGCTCAGGCCTGCGTGGCGTCTTTTGGGTCTGGTGTCAGTCGTTGCAGGGTGCAGAAGGCGTGGGCGGCGGAGACGAGGGTGACGTGGTGGTGCCATCCGTTGAAGGTGCGGCCTTCGAAGTGGGCCAGTCCCAGGGCCTGTTTCATCTCGCGGTAGTCGTGCTCGATGCGCCAGCGGAGATTGGCCAGCCGCACCAGTGTGGCCAGTGGCATGCCGGAGGGCAGGTTCGAGAGCCAGAACTGGACCGGCTCGGGCTCGGTCGCGGGCCATTCCGCCAGCAGCCACCGCACGGGTAGTTCAGGATCGTCGGTGGCCTGGCGGATGCCGCGGCCGGCCGGGCGGATGCGCAGGGCGACGAACCGCGAGTACATGCGCTTGAAGCCGCTGTGGCTCTTGCCCGGTCGGGAGCCTTCCCGCCAGGACACCGGCCGTGCGGCCGCCCGGCCGGCGGCGATGACCAGGTCTTTCATGGTCTGTGCGGGCTCGGGGTACTGCATTGTGGGTGGCCGGCCGGTGCCCGCATAGTCGGGCTGGACGGGTTGGGCGTCGGCGGGCTGGGCGGTGTGGCGCGAGGAAATCCCCACCGCGTAGGGCTGCTTGCGTTCCTCCAGGCCCAGCCGGAAGGCGGCGGCATCGCCGTATCCGGCGTCCGCGACGACCAGGGGGACGTCGATGCCCCACGACCGGGTCTCGTCGATCATGTCCAGGGCCAGCTGCCACTTCTCCACATGCCCCACCTGGGCGGGAATCCCGCACCGGCCGCGGCGGGCGATCTTGTCCGGGTCGGCCTCCGGCGCGTCGGGATCCCAGGATGCGGGCAGGAACAGCCGCCAGTCGATCGCGGCGGAGGCGCGGTCGTTGGCCAGGTGCAGCGAGACGCCCACCTGGCAGTTGGTGATCTTGCCTGCGGTTCCGGTGTACTGCCGCGACACACACGCCGAAGCATCCCCGTCCTTCAAAAAGCCGGTGTCGTCCACGATCAGCGCCTCGGGGCTGATCGCCTCGTGCATCTTCCAGGCCAGCCGGGCCCGCACGTGCGCGGGATCCCACGGGCTGGAGGTGATGAAGTGCGCCAGCGCCTGCCGGTTGCCGTCCTCACCCAGCCGGGCCGCCATCGGCTCCACCGACTTGCGCTGCCCGTCCAGCAGCAGGCCGCGCACATACGCCTGCCCCCACCGCCGCTGATCCGCACGAAAGAACCCGTCGAACAACTCCGCCGCAAACGCCTCTAAGTCCCCCCGGACCGAGGCCATCTCCTCAGGTGTCACCCCCCTCCAACGACACACACCCAGCATCAGACACGCATACACGAGTGAAGATGACCAAGCCCTACTAGGTCCTGTCTCGGTCGAGTGGGTGCGGCGTTTGTCCTGCCGCGCGATTGTGCCGCCGCCTGTGGCTGGCCGCGCGGAGGGGTACGTGATCCGGGTGGGCGCGCCCTAGGAGGGCGTTGTACGGCCGCGCATCTTTCGATCTCCCCGCTTCCGCATTCTCGCCCTGCTGTGAGATGCACGGATCAGGGGCGCAGGGGGGCTTCGGTAGGGGGCTTGTGCGATCCTCGTGGTCGCCGGTCAGGGCTGGATGTTTTCCAGGTCCTGCAGGAGGCTGGGGTGTTGGGGCTTCCAGCCGAGCTCTTGGCGGGTGTGGGTGCTGGTGGCGGGCTGGTCGCTTGCGAAGATCGGGCCGAGGGGGCCGAAGGTCTCGGTGGGTACCGGCTGGACGGGCAGGCCCAGCCGTCGTCCGATGACGGTGGCGATGTCGCGGACCTGGTCTCCTTCGTTGGCCACAGCGTGCCAGGAGGTGCCGGGTTTTGGCGTGTTCCAGGGCGAGCCGGAAGAGGACGGCGGCGTCGAGTGCGTGTACGGCCGGCAATGCGGCGAAAGCCCTGCACTGGGCTTGGCCGCAGTTGGGTGAACCACGACGCCTGGTGCGTCGGCACAGACTGATGCGCTGATCGCCTCGTCTGTCGACGGTAGGGCATGCTGTGGCGGTGAGTGATCCTCAACAAGCATGGCAGGAATGGCTGAACAGCCTGGACGCCCCACGGAAGACTGCCGCACAGTCGCTGCGTGCCCAGTACAGCGCCCTCGGCGTGACCGATCCTGTCGACTTGATCAAGTCGGAGGTGATGGAAGGCCTTCCACAGCTCGCGCGATTCGTGCTGCTGCGGAGCCTGTGGCACGGTGCGATCGACGCCTGGGCCGAGCCGGGCGCGCTCGCACAACTGCCGGCCGCGCAACGCCTTCTTGCCGCCGGTGCGGACCGGGCGGACCTGGTGCGCCTGGTCCGAGCCGTTGCCTATGAGGCGGTGTTCGCGACGCTCGACGAACTGGACACCGGCGGTGATGCCAACGTGTCGAGTGTGGGGCCCGGCTGGGTGGTCATGGAGGCGGGCAACGGTGGTGGTCCCACTGGGCGCGCCCTGTCGGGCCTGCACGAAGACCTCCTGACCATGGACCCCATCGGCCGCGACGGAGCTGACCTGTGGCAATGAGAAGCCGTCTCTCAACCGAACTTGATCGTGTGATTCCTGCTGGTCAGGCATGGTCTCGCTCGGGGTGAGGCAGGCATGCGGCGTCTTGTGTCGGCTTGATGGTCGAGGGGTGCGCGGTGGCGTCGGTGCTGGGAATGCTGGAGGAGCGGGAGGCTGCTGCCCGGGTGCGGGTGGAGGGCCTGCGGGAGGAAGTCGCGCGGCTGGCCGGGGTGTTGGAGGCTGCGGAGATCGAGCTGGACCGGAGGGTGATCGCGAGGGAGGAGCTGGTCGAGGCCCTGGCGGTCTCTGCGGCCGGGTCGCCTGCCGTGACCGAGGCCGGGACGGAGCGGGGAGCCGCGTCCTCACCCGTGCCGGGCTCGACGGTGCCGCCCTGGCGGGAGGGGTTGCCAGAGACGGTTCTGGCACCGGACTATCAGCGGCTCCTGGGTGTGCTGGAGGAGGGGCGGTCATCGGGCAGGGACCCGCTGAAGGCCAGGGAGATCGCGGTGGAACTGGGCTTGGAGACGACGCCGGCGAAGGTCGAGGGAGTGCGCTCGAAGGCCCGGCGCCTGGCGGAGCGCGGGTGGCTGGTGCAGGAGTCGTCGGGGGCGTTCAGCGCCGGTCGGCGGCCGGTGGCCGTGCCAGACGCCGGCTCATCCGCGTGATCATCGACCATCGGATCATCGCTTCGCTGGTGGCGGGCAGGGTTTCGTAATCTCTCGCCAGGCGGCGGGAGTTCATCAGCCAGGCGAATGTGCGCTCGGCCACCCAACGCCTGGGGAGCACCACGAAGCCCTTCGTGTCGTCGGTGCGCTTGACGATCTGCAGAGTGAGGGCGAGTTTCTGTCGGCACCAGTCGACCAGGTCGCCTGTGTAGCCGCCGTCGGCCCAGACAAGGCAGATGTCGCGACGCAGACGGCGCAGCCGGGTCAGCAGGCCCGCCGCAGCGTCCCGGTCGCCGATGTTCGCGGCGGTGACCGCGACGACCAGCAGCAGACCGAGCGTATCGGTCACGATGTGCCGCTTGCGGCCCGGCACCTTCTTCCCGCCGTCGTAGCCGCGTGAGGCGGCCGGCACTGTCGCGGCGGCCCGCACCGACTGCGCGTCGATGATCCCCGCCGTGGGCTCGGCCTCCCGGCCCTCACGCTCACGCACCTGTCCGCGCAGCCGGTCATGGAACTCGGCGATCAGCCCGTGCTCACGCCAGCGGCGGAAGAACGCGTAGACCCGGCCCCAATCGGGGAAGTCCGCGGGCATCGCCCGTCAGGCGATCCCGCCCGCGACCAGATACCGGATCGCGTCCAACATCTGGCGGTGGCAGTAGCCCTCCGGCTGCCCGCCCCGCCCCTGAAGCCAGGCCGGCACCGGCAGCAACGACCGGATGGCCGCCCACTCCGCGTCCGTCATGTCCGACGGATACCGCCGCACCCGATCGGGATGATCGGCCGCATTCCCGTACACGTGCGCGAGGCAATCACACGATCGAGAGCCCGAGTTGAGAACTACGGGCGTGAGCGCGTACAACTGCGACAACAGGGCCTCCGTAAGTTGTTGGGCGGCCCGGGAGGGTCGGATGTGGCTGAACAGGGCTTGCCTTCAGTGGTTCCCCAGGAGTGGCCGTCCGGCTCTCTTGGGCACCCTGGCTACTGATTGAAAATTGCGGATTGGTCGCTGTTTACGGAGCTGATGGCGGGGTGTCCCTCGGGCCGACGGAATGTTGCGCGGGACGAGGAGTGGCGAGTGAACCAGCGGCACGACCGAGTGTGGGCCGGCATCGACGCGGGCAAGGGCCATCACTGGGCTGCGGTAGTCGACGAGACCGGTACGACGCTGTGGTCCCAGAAGATCGATAACGACGAGACCCCGATCCTGGCAGCCATCGGCGAAATCCTGAACCTGGCCGAGGAAGTCCACTGGGCAGTGGACATCTCGGGCACCGCCTCCGCCCTGCTGCTCGCTCTGCTCGCCGCGCATGGCCAGCAGGCCGTCTACGTGCCCGGCCGCACCGTCAACCGCATGTCCGGCGCCTACCGGGGGGAGGCCAAGACTGACGCACGCGACGCCTACGTCATTGCCGAAACCGTCCGTCACCGACGGGACTTCACCGCCATCGCGGTGCCTGCTCAGCTCGCCGCAGACCTGGCCCTGATGACCGCCCACCGATCCGATCTGGTCGCCGACCGAGTACGGATGATCAACCGGCTGCGGGACGTGCTGACCGGCATCTTCCCCGCGCTGGAGAGGGCCTTCGACTACTCGGCGCAGAAAGGCGCACTCGTACTGCTGACCGGTTATCAGTACCCGGCCGCGATCCGCCGCCGGGGCCGGGCCCGGCTGACCGCCTGGCTGGCGCACCGCAGCGTGCGCGGCGCGGAAACCGTGGCCGACACCGCCCTGGAAGCCGCTGAGGCCCAGCACACCGCATTGCCCGGCGAGGATGTCGCCGGCCAGATCGTCGCCGACCTGGCGACTCAGATCCTGGCGCTGGACGATCGGATCAAGCACCTCGACAAGCAGATCCGCGAAGCCTTCCGGACGCATCCCCAAGCCGGGATCATCGAGTCGCTGCCCGGCATGGGGCCGGTTCTGGGAGCCGAATTCATCGTCGCCGCCGGGGACATCGCGTCGTTCGCCGATGCCGGGAACCTTGCCTCGGCAGCCGGCCTGGTGCCCGTCCCGCGGGACTCCGGGCGCCGCACCGGCAACCTGCACCGGCCCAAGCGCTATAGCCGCCGCCTGCGGCGAGTGTTCTACCTGTCGGCGCAGACAAGCATCATCCGCGAGGGACCCAACCGCGCCTTCTACCTCAAGAAGCGCGGCGAGGGACTCAAGCACGTCCAGGCGATCATCGCCCTGGCCCGCCGACGAGTGGACGTGCTGTGGGCGCTCCTGCGCGACAACAGGGTCTTCACCCCCGCCCCGCCGATCGCGCAGGCAGCTTGACACAGTCATTGAAACTCCTGGTACTGCTCGGTTCGGTTCGCACCTCCGAGCTACCAAGGGGCCCTGCCCTCATGCACCGACCGTCAGAAGACCACCCCAGCGAGAAGCCTGTTCGACTCGCCCGTTCCATGATCGGTTGAGATACGGCTTCTGAGGGCAGTGCTGTGCGCTGATTGATACAGATCAGGACTGAGACGGGACATCTGCCCGGGTCCGTCCTTCCTCAGGCGACACTGATGTCCGTCGTCAGCCAATCAAGGCGTTTGACACCGAACCAGACGTCAGCGGGAAGGGAAGGACATCAGGGCGAGATCCCACTGGTCAGCTGCGTGGAGCAACGCGGCCGTATCCATGTGCACCTCCACGACGTACTGGTAGACGTCGGCCCCGTCGTTGTCCTGCTGCCAAGGAGGTGACGCCGCCAAGGAAAGGTGAACGCGAATGACCGCGGCCCCGTCTTCGCTTCGGTCAGCGAGGCTGAAGGCCAGGAGCGGTTCGATGAACTCTATGTCCGGAGACAAATCGCCTTCGCTATCGGGCTCGGTTGCAGACACGGTCCCGGCAGCCACCGTGCGCAGCCACGAGGTCACCTGACGAGCTTCATCGGTCAGCAGACACGGATCGGTGAAGGACCAATCACCCTCGGGGGTGGTGACCATGGCATCGATGACCAGCCAGTTGTCGTCGTACGAGTCGCGCCGAACCACAGCGAACTGATAGCGCACCGGGTGGAGTTCGACGCTTCTTACACGATCACTCAAGAGCACTGCGCCAGGATGCCATGCGCAAGCCGGCAGGACGGAACGGTTACCACCCAACCTAGTGCCGCATCCGGCACAGAACAACGTAGGGATCAGTAGGAATCAGTCAGGAAGAGTCTCTGCCCCGCAGCGGGACCTCCCGGATCAGCCAGGACACCGCGAACGTCACGACGCACAGTGCCGCCGTGCCGAGCGCGACACCGTGCAGCCCGTCGATGACGCCGGCCCGGAACGCGTCCTGGACTGGGCTCGGCAGGTCCCGCAGCAGCGCGGGAGTGAGTTCCCCGTCGGTCAGTCGCTGGCCGTCAGCGCCGAGCCGGTCCGTGACAGTGGCGGTGAGACGTTTCGTATAAACGGAACCGAGGACTGCGACGCCGAGCGATCCACCGATGGTGCGCAGCAGTGTCTGGGTGCCGCTGGCCGCGCCCATGTCGCGGAGTTCGGCGCTGTTCATCGTGATCAGCATCATCGGCTGCATCAGGCAGCCGATACCCACGCCGAGCACGAGGGTCAGACCGGAGGCCAGACCCGGGGTCGTGCCGGTGCGGAGCGTCAGCAGGGCCAGCGCACCCACCGTGGCCAACGCGCCGCCCGCGATCGGGTAGTGGCGGTAGCGGCCGCCGTTGCTCACGCGCCGCCCGATGAAGAGCTGCGCGCCGATCATGCCGAGCGTCAGCGGGATGAGCAGCAGGCCGCTCTCTGTGGACGACATGTCCTGCACGAACTGCATGTACTGCGGCAGATAGCTCGCCGTCGCCAGCATGGCCTCACCCGTGACGAAGCTCAGGACCTGCGCCACCGTGAAGTTGCGGTCGCGGAACAATCGGGGCGGGATCACCGGCTCCGGGGCGCGCCGCTCCACGCGCACGAAGGCGGCGAGCGTCGCCACGAACACCACGCCGAGCCCGATGATCTGCGGTGATGTCCAGGCGTACGTGGTCCCTGCCCAGCTCGCGAGCAGTGTCAGGGCGAGGATCGCGACGGTCAGCAGCCCCGCGCCGGCCAGGTCGATCTGCGCCCTGACGCGTTCGCCGCGCAGTCGCACCCCGAAGCTGACGAGGGCGAGTGCCGTGACGCCGACCGGCACATTGACGTAGAACACCCAGCGCCAGTCCCACTGGTCGGTGAGGAATCCCCCGACCAGCGGCCCGCCGATCGTCGCGGCGGGCAGCAGCACCCCGATGAGCGACTGGGCCCGCCCGGCCTCCGCCGGAGCGAGCAGCGTGCCGATGAGGGAGAGAGCTCCCACGAACAGGCCGCCCGCGCCGAGGCCCTGCAGCGCCCGGAAGGCGATCAACTGCTGCATGTCCTGGGCGATTCCGCACAGTACGGAGCCGACGAGGAAGACCGTGATGGACGCGAGGTAGCTGCCTTTGCGGCTGTACAGATCGCCGAGCTTGCTCCATATCGGGGTGGAGACGGCCATGGTGAGCAGATAGGCGGTGAGCAAGGCGCTACTGCCGGGGCACCCCAGGCGACGCAGGTCGCCGACCGTTGGCACTTGTGGCACAACCTCGGGGAAGCCGCCGAGCGGGCTGTCGCCCGACACCGCCAGTGCCTTCGCGTCCTGGTCCCCGATCGCGAGGCGAAGGCCGAACCACCGGCGCCGCCCGAGGAGAAGGCGGACTCTCCATGGCGGAGCGAGCGGTTCGCCAACCGTGTCCGAGCCAGGCACGCCACGGTCCACGCGCTGCTGGAAGCCGGCCACAGCCGCCGTTCCATCGGGCGTCAGCTCCAGATGACCCACCGCACCGTCAAGAGCCTCACCGACGCTGCGAAGCCGGAAGACCTCTTTCGCGGCCAGTGGAAGCACAACAGGACCTCCGTCCTCGACGAGTACAAGGCCTACCTGGACGAACGTTGGGACGAGGGCTGCACCAACGCCTGGAAGCTCTGGAAGGAGATCGTTCCCTTGGGCTATCGCGGCAGCTACGGCCGGGTCAGCGCCTACCTGCGAGAGAAGCGGACCTCGCCACGGCCGGTCGCCGCGCAGCAGCCGGCACCCCGCGTGGTGACGAGATGGATCCTCAGCCGACCCGAGACGCTGACCGAGATCGAACAGCTCCGGCTCAAGACCGTCCTGGCCAACTGCCCTGAACTCGATGCCCTGACCGGTCACGTCCGGTCCTTCGCCCGCATGCTCACCGAGCGCCAGGGTGAACGACTCCCGCAGTGGCTCGACGCCGTCCGCCAGGACGACCTGCCCAGCCTCCACACTCTCGCGGCCAGCATCGACCGAGGCCGCGACGCGGTCATCGCCGGCCTCACGCTGCCCTGGAACTCCGGAGTCATCGAAGGCCTCGTCAATCGGATCAAGATGCTCAAGCGCCAGATGTTCGGCCGCGCAGGCTTCGGCCTTCTTCGCAAACGGGTCCTGCTCGCCCCGTAGTCGTGTTGTCAGTGCCTGATGCGAGGATCCGGGCGACCATACGCAAGGAGATCAGCATGGGCACCTGGGATACCGGTCCCTTCGACAACGACACAGCCGCGGACTTCGCCAACGCCCTCGACGATGCCGAGCCCGAAGCGCGCGAAGCCCTGATCCGAGGCGTCCTCATTCGGACGATCGACGCCACCGGCTATCTCACGGAAGCAGAAGAGGCGGTGGCCGCCGCCTTGATCGCGGCGCAATGTCCCGGAGGCGAACCCGTCGACATGTCCTACGGCCCGGAAACACCCATGCCCGTGTTCCCTTCCGACCTTCGGGCACTCGCCGACGAAGCCCTCGCCCGCATCGCATGCGACGAGGATGGGCCGGACTCAAACTGGGTCGACCCGGAGGACTGGAAGCAGTGGCGGTCCATACTCACGCGCCTTCGCGCAGTGCTTGTTCCGCCGCCACCTTCCATCGCTCTCTTCGACATCCAGCCATAGCGGAGCGTCACTAAGCACGAAAGCTGAGCCAGAACCCGAGTTACGGCGGCAGATATGCACTACTTCGGGAGGTGCCCCGCCCGGGTCGCAGTCGATGTTCACGAGAACGGAAGACACCTCGTGGACCCGCCCGCCCACCGGGTGAAGGCAGGCGTCGACTGGGCCACGCGCCGACGTCACCGCGCCCCGTAGGGTGATCTCATGTTCGATCGTTTGGAGATCAGGGTGTTGCCGCCGGGACCCCGGTTCGCTGCTCAGTTGCGGTTCTGGGTCAACGGCGAGGATCTGGTCGAAGAGGCGGTCGGTGAAGGCGGCCGCGGACCGTACGCGGCTGATGCGCTGCCGGCCGGCCGCCCCAGCCCTCTCCGGGCGACCGGCGAGGCGCGCCGCCTGGAGCTGGGGGAACCAGACTGCACCGGTGGCTGCTGCGGCTTCTTGACCGTGGTTGTGCAGCGGTTCGGAGAGATCGTGCAGTGGTCGAACTGGGAGGTTCCGTCGGAGGCGCACACCCGTGTGCCCAACCCTCCGCCCGGGCTCCACTTCGACGCGAGTCAGTACGACGCCGAAGTGGCTCGCTCTGAGGCGGACCGTTGGTGGCAGATGCACCCGTAGCCCAGCACCGCGTGCCTCCGCCCGGCTGCGGGCTCGTGCCAGCCACGTGTCCTTGGTCAACCGAGAACGCCTCCCCAGGGCCAGGTGCTGTCGAAGCTTTGACGGCATGGAGGGGGTCGTGTGTCGGTGGCCAGAGTGACCGTGCGTTGTCTGACGCAGCTGAGGCGTAGCCGGCGAAAGCGCGCCAGGGAGCCTTCTGGCTCTGGAGTTCGACTCCCTGGCAGGGCAAGATCGGGCGCATGCCCAGCCGAGATGAGATCGTTCTGCCGCCAAGCATTCGGTTATCAGGAGACGGGATACTGCTCAGAGAGTGGGCCGAGTCCGACCTGTCCGCGTTGATTGAGCTCTATGACGATCCCGAGATCGACCGCTGGACTCCAGTGCCCTCTCCGTTTGACTCCAGGGCGGCGCGTGAGTACCTGACCAAGGCTCGCGAAGGCCGCGAGGAAGGGCGCAAGAAAGCGCAATTGGTGATCACTACCGACGGTGAGAAGCCGCGCGGTGAGGTCCTCCTCTTTCGCAGCGCGCTCGACGCGCGGGACATCGAGCTCGCTTATGGCGTCGGCAGCCAACATCGGCGACAGGGCCTGGCCTCACGAGCTGTCACGTTGACGGCTGACTACGCCTGTCGCCAGCTGGACGCAAGGCGCGTGCTGCTGCGCATTGAAACAGGGAACTCCGCGAGTGTGGCTGTCGCTCACGCAACTGGCTTTCAGCTCACCGACGACGAGCCCATCACGCGCGAGGCTAAGGGCCGCCAGGTGACATTGCTTACCTGGTGTTATCAGAACGGCGGAGCAGATTCTCTCTCGACTTGAGCGGCTGGGACGCCTTGCCTTCAGCCCGCCTCGGCATGTTCAGCCCGTGCCAGGGTGCTGGCAAGCCGGTAGGAGTCGGTGCCGGTTTCGATGATGGTGGCGTTGAAGGTGAGGCGGTCGACGATGGCCGCGCAGAGGCGGGGGTCGGTGAAGGTCTTCGTCCAACCGCCGAACGATTCGTTGGAGGCGATGGCGACGCTTTGCTGCGCCTCGCGCTCGGTCAGGACCTGGAACAGCAACGCGGTGCCGTGCCGGTCCAGTTCCATGTATCCGAGTTCGTCGATGCACAAAGATCGACGCGGCCGCAGACCAGGCCGCCAGCCATGCCCCGCTTCAGGCAACGAAGGGAAGTCGACCGGCGGGCGACCCTGCCGCCAGCTCATGGTTGCATTGTGATCGGGAACCTGGAACTCAGCTGCGGCAGCCTACGCGAGGCTTCAACCTCATCTCGCACGTCCCAGCGCTTCCCGAGCGGGTCCCGAACCACTTCGTCGTCACTTTGCAGAGCGTCCACTGCCTCATAGAAGGTGGCGAACTCGTCGGACACCTGGGTCGCCTGTTCGTAGGCCTCGGCCGCGACATAGTCCAGTTCCTCCCACTCCGGCCAGTGATCACCCCACTCACCTCGTGATCGGCCTGCCAAGCGCCCTACCTCAGGCGCCTCGGCCAGAGTGTCGGGATCCTGGACAGCTCGCTCGAACGTGGCCTGGCCCAAGCCGACTGCCCACAGACGGAAGTAGCAGAAGCCGTCATCCGAGCACCAGCCGCCGAAGATCCTGTCGGCGGCAGCCCAAAGGTCCCAGGTGAATGCCTGCTCACACAGACGGTCAAGGCAAACCTGGAACCCCACGATCTCCTTCACGGGCCTTCGCGCGAGTTCGTCCTTCAACCACGCCAGTCGCTCAGCCCTGCCATGAGCCTCCTCCCGGCATTCCTCGATGATCTTCCAGAAGGAGTCGATGTCCACGACGGCACTATCGCAGGTGCCTATGACAGACCAATGGCAGCGAGTGGGAGAGCAGCACGGTCAATGGTCGCGATACCCGCTACCGGCACTCAGTTCGGCAGGCTGCCGCCATGCTGGCCGACGCCACCTCAGTCGGGCTGGAGGAGCTGACAGATCGCTGGACCGCGAGGCTCAGGTCCGCCGACGGGGCCGCCGATTCTGGCAGACACCGACAGAACCCCACTGCGTGAACCATGTCCCCAACTGCGAGGCCGAAGTTGTCTGATGTGGCACTAACATCCCCTGTCATGGGCGATTCGGAGGATGTTCTTGACTGGCTGCAGCGCTGGTACGCCGCGCAGTGCGACGAGGACTGGGAGCACGAGTGGGGCGTGAAGATCGCGACGGTCGACAACCCGGGCTGGGCCGTCACCATCGATTTGGAGGAGACGGACCTGGAGTCCCACGAGTACCCCCGCCAGGACGTCAACCGCAGCGCCCACGACTGGGTCTGGGCATGGACGTCCGAGAAGACCTTTGAGGTCAGATGCGGGCCCGGCAACCTCACCGAAGGCCTCGCCTTGTTCCGCTCCTGGGCAACCGCGAACACTCCCTGAGCAATCGGACAGCGACCCGTGAACCTATGTGGTCACAGCAGTAACTGCGATTGAGCGCAGGGATACGCGGAACGCGTCTGCCCCTTCTCGCCACAGGTCTGGACATCCTCGGTCCTGAGGGGTTTGCGGTGTGCCGACGGGGTCCTCAGGATCGGCGGCGGCGGGAGGCTGTCGGCGGTGTGTGGGGAGCGGGGCTGAGGCTGATGGAGGCTGAGGGAGGCACACGTGGCGGGCAATTGGGCGGCTGCGAACGCGTCGTGGAGTGCTTTCGGGGACTGGGGTGGGGGAGTGCACGCGGTGTTCGTCGACCGGTAACTGGAGGCGGGGCCCGGTGACGGCCGGAGGCGGTGGGCTGGCGACCGGCGCCAGGCTCGCCGAGCTGGTCGGCATGTCCCCCACCGTGTTCTCCCGCACCTGGCGCGAGGTCGTGGAAGCTGGCTGGCTCGAGGAATCCGAGCGGCTCGCGCACATCAGCTTCTACCGGCTCAGCGTGCAGGGCACCGGCGAGGGCGTCGTCGTCCCCCCTGCGCCGCGCAACCTGACCAGGCCCGAGAGCCAGCACTCTGTACGGGAGGTCGACGAGTACAGATCCCTCGGCCGGTACTCGTTGACCTCACGTACATGAGCAGGGTGGCGCGTTTCCGGGCTCACTTACTGATCGTTTCAGAATGCCGTCCCGCGGAGACATTGGCGGCCCATGGAACAATCCCTTCAGTCACGGGCTCAGGGGGGTACGCCGTATGGAACGGGTTGGGGCTGCGCGAGACCTCGTGCTCGGTTACGTCCACGCGCTGAACGCGATTAGCGAGGCCATGAGGGTGGCGATTCCCTCGCGTGAGCCACTGGCAGATGTCCTTGGCCTGGCCCGTTCGCGGCGGATCAGCCGGAGTGGGCACATCGGTACCTACTCCTACACGGTTCATGGGGCGGGATGTCGATTCGTCAGCGGCAACGGCACTGAGGTCGATGTGGACTTCGCAGCCGACGGGAGTGAAGTCTTCGATCTCTGGCGGCTGCGCTGGTATGGGCTGAGCCTGCCGGAGCCTGTTGACGTCACGGATGAGGACCTGCGGTCCGCAGTGCGGTCGCTGCAACCGCTTCTGGCCGAGGTGCGACCGGGGTGGTTCAGCGTTGCTAGCTGATCGCTTCAGGATGATGTCCGCAGACGGCGGAGGCATATGAGGCTGCAGGCCGTTCGAGCAGGCCCTGATGGAGATCGGCGCGTCGCTCGTAGCGCCGTGGGCGACGCCGCGTCGGGCGATCAACGACAGTGTTCTTTCAGAACCGGTCTTTGCAGCCGTCCATTACGGCCTGAAGACCTGGTGACCAAGATTTGGCGATTGTCTGCACCCTCCGACTGATGACTCGGGAGTGCAGTAATGGAACATTGAAGCGTGGAGGAATTGATGGCGGTTACAAAGCGCATCGCGTCCGTGATTGCACAACAGTACGGGAATGACGCGGATACGGTCATCTGGCTAGTCGAGGAGGCTGAGCTGAAGACATTTAAGAAGCCAGCCCATGAGAGGATAGCGGCTGCCGTCATCATTTACGCTGACGGAGACGTGGACCGCCTATTTGGGGCGCTCCGCGAGATGCAGATAGATTGGCGTGATCTGCTTATGATCGCCCATATTGGAAATCCTGGTTGGCAGTCCAGGGTGGACGATTATTTTGGTGCAGGCTGAGGCTGTCCCGGAGCTGCTGGTTGCGGCAGGCGCTGAGCCGTTTTTGGCCCAGGCACCGAAGCACGCGCGGGTCGGCGTTGTCAGTGGGCGAGGGCACACTGACGGCATGAGCGCCTTGTCATCTACCGCAGCCGATGCGTCGCACGCCTCCCCTGTCTGGGTGGAGTCGATGGGCGGCCCTTTGATCGTCATCCCCGTCTCCGAGTTGGCTGCATGGGGTGGATGCACGGAGACCGGGGTCATGGCTGGAGACGCCACCGCTCCAGACGACTACGACCGGGCCTGCGCGGTGGACGATCTGGCCGGTGTGATCACCGTTGGCGACAACGGTGCGCAGGCACTGGTGCTGGCGGACGAGCCAGCCACCAGCTGCTATTTGCCCGAGCGCGGAGCATTCCTGCGGTGGCTTGCGGCCGACTCTGAGGCCGGTCTGAAGGCCGCAGCAGAGGCTGTCCTCGCCGACCCCGCCACCGAGTGGGAGGAGTGCGGCACGTGGACGTCGGAGGGCCCCGCCGTGCTCATGGACTCCGCCGAAGCAGGCGCCGAGCTGAACACCGAGTATCCCGGCGGTGGGATGCCCGAGCAGGCTTCAGTCCCGCTGCCCGCCGGCCGCTGGAAGGTCCGCGCCATCCACACCAAGGTGGACGAGGAAAACTGGGTCGGGTTGGTTCAGATCCTGCCCACCGAATCATGAACGGGCAGCCCCTTCGGCTGAGCGCCGTCACGCGCTGCGCACAAGGCTGTACAGATGGGCAATGCCGAGTATCGCGTGGTGGACGCCCTCGCCCTTCAGTCGGCAGTCGCGGAGGATCTGCCAGGCCTTCATCCGCACGAAGGGCGTCTCGGTCGGCAGATGATGACAGATCTCACCGACCAATTGCACAGCAGCCCGAGCGACACTGCAGAGGTCAGCAGCAGCCAACGAGCCGGCGGCATAGCTGAGTTGCTCCTTCTGTCCGTCTGGGTGTGGTTCTACGTCCTCGCCCAAACGACTTCGTGAGGCCCCGCCAGCACACCTCCTCCCTTACCGGTCCAGGCTCTGCGGAAGGACACGGAAGGAAGGTCTGGACACGGCTGAAGGGGCGGCCGGTCAGATCCCGAGCCGCAGCGCTGCACGCCGCCTGCCAGACGGCCGAGAAATGCGCCCGCCCGCGCAAGGGATGGGGACCGTCGCACACTCCGGATCGCGTAGATGCCCCTTGCGGGCATGGAACTGCCGTGGCGGCTATGTTCCGTTCCCACAGTTCGTCCTGGGAGCGCGCTGTGCGAGGCTCTCCAGGAGGTAGCACCGGACGGTCACCGTGGCCGCGATCCGCCTATGGCGCCGCCCGAAGTGAAGCTCCCCGTTCAGAGATCCTCGGCACCCGGGTAGTGGAGGCGAAGTTCGCTAAGTACGCGCTCGTCGACAGCCCTGACATCCCACAAGGAGCTGTCGAACTCGGTCAGGACAAGCACCAGCTCGTCCCCGGCGAACCCACATACTTCAGCGTCGATCAACTGAAGGAAGGGGGTCGTCAACGACAACAGCGTCAACGTGTCCATGCCGGAGTCTGCGGACCGTCTCTCGATCTCGACACAGCGGGGATCGACGATCTCGTCAAGTTCGACGCGCCAGGTCAGGTCCAGGCCGAAGCTGCCGAGCCGAACCAGCAGCTCGGCCAGGGTCACGTAGTGCTTTCCGCGCCAGGCAGGAAACGTGATCCCTTTCATCCCCGCCTCTGCTTCGGCTGTATAGCGCGACATGCGCTCCCCCTTCGTTCAGCGAACACTAGGTCACAGCCCTGATCGGCTCACACGACCCATCGGACAGTCCCTAGGCCAGACGCCGACCGCCAAGGCCCATCCGTTTGACGCCACGAGGTGAGAAAGTCATCGGCCCTATCCATCCCTGGCGGACGAGGATGATCTGGGAGGGCAGCGGTGACACCGGGTCGACTGCCCTCCCGCGTGCCCAGTTCGCGAATAGCCCCTCGGTCGTCTCGACCGCGGACACCACCATGGTCACCTTCAGATCCCCGTCGCTCCAGGTGTTCCACAGCGCCCAGCCCTCCGGCCTGGGGTCGACACCGATCCGTGCACACACCTCCTCATAGGCTTCCTCCACCCCGGCTGGCATGGCCCCGGGCCTCAGCACCGAGGCGCCGACGAGGCGGACCAGAGGCCGTTCCTCGTCCAGGCAGCCATCGCCCGCGAAGTGGTAGTGGCGCAGAGCCCCAGCAAGCGCCTTCACGCTGCGCTGCAGCGGTGTCGGATCATCCGGGTCCACCTGGAACGAGAGCCATCCTTCGCTGGACGCTTCCACGCTGACACGCTGGGCGAGGCGCTCGATCTCCCGGAGATAGTCCAGGTCACTGAGCTCGGGTGAGGTCATGGCCCGAAGTTTCGCACCATGCCACCGACGCCGACACGGGTTATCGGTCCAGCAGGCGACACCGTGCGCCCCGCACTTGCAAGAAACAGGCTCAGTCCGCCCCCGCCGTGGACGGACGAACGTGAAGACCAGATCCCGGCTGGCTTCCGCCCTCTACGCTGGAACGCGCAGCACGGAAGCGTGGTTTCGGGGGAACACGATGAGCGCGATCGATGGGTCGGCAAGGCACCTGACGGCACGTCAGAGCGGCGATGGTTCATCAGCTACGCCGCAGCGGATCGGGCGTGGGCGGAATGGGTCGCCTGGCAGCTCCAGGATGGTGTCCCGCCAAGTGGCGTAGAGAGCCGGGCCGCTTGAGCCCGGCCGCAGCTCGCCACCGCCTGGGCTGACCAGGGAATGGCGCGTACTACAGTCCCAGCTCGTGACCGATGCTGCGCACCGCACTGCGGCGGACGACGACGCGCTTTTGGAGAGGCTGCACGCACTCGCGTGGGGCTCGGGGGGTGTGCCTGCCTCTCTTGGGTGTCTCCCGGATCAGCCGTTCCCGCCTCTCACGAGCACGGAAGTGGACCTTGCTGAACGCAGCATCGGGTATCCCCTGCCTGGACTGCTCCGCCGCATCTACACCGAGGTCGGCGACGGGGGGTTCGGGGCCGGAAGGCGGACTTGCGTCGCTGACGCCGCGCCGTATTCCGCATTGGCATCTGCCGGACTGGCATTGCGCGACGGCCATCCACGCCAATCGGACGGAATGGGGGCCGCCGACGTCATGGCTCTTCTTGACGGGTGGCGGTTGCACCATGGAGTGGTACGTCTCGCTGATAGCGGTTGATCACCCGGTGCTGCTCTGGGACGCCGACGGCTGGGAACCGGACTGGGCCAGGACCCTCATGACGGCCTGCGTTACGCGGCGCCATCACTGCGCCAGTGGCTGTGGACCTGGGCAGACGGCGGCAATGTCTGGGACGAAGTGCTGGCACTGCCCGATTAGTGAGTAGTGGCAGAGCAGACACATCCTGTTTTGCCGGTCGTCTTGCCCGGCGGGCTTCGTTCACGTGAAGTGGTTCTGGCTCAACTTGTGTGGCGCGGCCACTCTGAGTGACAGCCGGGCACCTTCGAGCCGTACGTGAAGTCGCCCGAGCGGATGCCTGCCCGTCCACTTTGCCGCCCGCCGTTTCGAGGAAGTACTCGGCTGGGCACCGGGCAGCATCCCGACCGAGTCGCGCGAGACGACGGATCTCGAGCGTCCGCCGGACTCCGGCGCTGTCACTGGGTAGGTCATGCGGTCCAGATCGGGTCGTCGGGTGCAGGGCGCCCGGAGAAACGCCGAAGCGGACCTCCGGCAGGCGAGAGCCGGCGGCGCGCGGTGATGATGAAGTCGTTTTGCGCTGACTCCACACTTGAACGCAGAACGAACCAGTTCTCCTCGGGGAGCAGGCCGCGTCTGACCTTGGTGTGGAGGCGCCATATCTGCTCGTCCAGGAGGTGGGCGGCTTCCGCGATCTCCTTGTCAGCGACAAGGTTCACCATGCTCAGGGCTTCATTCCATGGCCGCCAGTCAATGGTGGTCCGGTGGACGACACCTTGAGGGACGGAGCTGGGGCGAGCTGATTCCGCTTCACTGAGGCTCACCAGTAACCCTGACGATTCGCGGAGCAGGCGTGCGCAGGTTGCCGCCAACTGCTCCCGGGCCCAATGTCTGTCTTGCGCTCTCCTACTGACCGTGCTTCCCGCGAAGACACCGATCAGCGTGGTCGCAACGGCACCGGTGGGGGCGGCAAGCAGGCTCCAGAGCGCAGACATGCGACCTAGTCTGAGGCCCACTTGGTCGTCCTGGCCCGCTGAATCGAACAGCGCGCTGCCTAGACCCAGATCTCGTGCTCGTTGCGGTAGTGCGGCCACGGCTGCCCGGCCTGCCGTGCGGCGAGGACGTGTTTGATACCCGCGACCCACATGCCCGGCTGCAGCAACTCCATCAGAGAGCGGTCCAGCTCAGAGCGGCGTATCTGCAATGTCCAGCCCGGCGTCATCGTCACACCGCCCGGCAGTGCCACGGCCCGCAGCTGTTCCTGCTGGTGGACTCCATGATGACCTCGCCCTGCTGGAGGTCTCCCTTGCCCGGCGGGCTGACCCAGCGCGCGTCCAGGCCGGACACCTGCAGCAGGCGGGTCAGCAGAGGACCGGAGGTCTCCACGGTCTCCACGGAGTAGTCGCCGATCCGGGCCGGGACCTCCAGCCGCCTTCACCCGCTGGAGCGGCCGAAGTTCGGCGAGCTGCTGGCGTACGCGCGGCCGGGCGACGCCGTGCACATCTCCGAGATGTTCCGCCTCGTGCGCGGCACCGGCCACATCCTCGACGTGCTCGACGTCCTGCACCGCGACCGCCTCGCCCTGCGCATCCACGACGGCGCGTTCTCCGCGATGGACCTCACCGCCCGCCACCCACGTACCGGGGAGTTGCTGGCCACCGTGAAGTTCATGGTGCAGACCCTCGCCGCCGCCGGCGAACTCCAGCGCGACCTCCAGCGAGAGCTGACCTACGACGGACTGCGCGCCGCCGAGGCGAAGGGCAACAAGGGCGGACGCCGCCCCGCCGTCGCGGCCGACAAGACCGACGCTGTGCGCACCGCGTACCTGGAAGGCCGCTCCATCGCCGCCCTCGCCCGCGACCACCACGTCAGCCGCGGCGCCATCCGAACCGCCGTCGCCGAGCTGCTGCCCGAGTACACCGCCGCCGCCCCGGACGCCCTGACCCCGGAGGTACCGGTCGTGCTCGACATGCCGGGCAAGGTCGCCGACTTTCTCCGCGCGTCCGACCTCGACGCCGCCGAGCGCGCCACGCTCGATCAGGGCGTGACCGTACGGCGCGGCCAGGGCTACACCCTGCGCGTCACCGCCGCGCCCGCGATCCACCGCCGACTCCTTGACCTCTGCCAACCGCTCGATGGCGCCCCTAGGACCTCGGCGGTCCCGGCGCAGCGCAAGGCTCGCCGCGAGTACGAGAACCGCGTCAACGCCCTCGCGACCGACACCCTGTAGCGAACGCCCCGGCCTCCAAGATCATCCCGTGGCGGGTTTCTGGCGTATCTGGGTCATGCCCCAGACCCGTCACGTTGAGACGATGTTCCGCGAGCGCTTCAGGTACTACGAGGTGACGCAGCAGCAGAACTTCAGGCAGATGGAAGTGTTCGAGCTCCTCGGCAAGGTCAATTCAGCACACCAGTTCAAGGTCGACGTCACGCGCATCACGGAGTCGATCCGGGCAACACGCGATGAGGCAACCACTGTCGGGCCTCAAGAGTGGACAGGCCGTCCTATTTCACATCTCCAGCGAAGACTGTCTGTGGTAGATCCGATGAGGGTGTGAACTCGATCTGCAGGTAGCTCTCGTCCTTCGGCATCTCGCATGCCATGGTCGCCTTCGCTGTCCGTCCTGGTCGCAGTCGCAGGTCGGGCAGTCCGTGGAGCCGTTCATCGAAGATCTGCTCGGATTGCTGGCTTTCCTCGCCGTGGAAGCAGCTGAGGTAGCCGGTTTCGACGTCGAAGGCCGACGTGGACCCGTTTTCGATCTTAATGGTGAACGACACGTACGGGGTGTTCGCCGGTGAGGCGTTCGCCGTCGATGTGCCGCGCTGGTAGTCGGACAGGGATACTGCGGTGCCATTCGCGTACACCGCTCGCTCCTGCAGTTTCTTGATCTGCGGATCCGTGTCCTGCGGCGTCGGCTGCTGTTCTTCCTCGGTGTTCAGCGTGGCATCTGATGCTGTGGCGCGCGGTGCCGGGCTGCGGGGACTGTCTTTGTCGTCGCGAGTCTGCACCACGATGATCCCCGTGGCGATGACCGCGGCGATGACCGCTGCAGCCGACCCGATGATGATCAGGTTGGTGCGGTGTCTCTTGGGGGGTGTGGCCAGCGGGCCGGGCGGCGGGGCGGCGGGCGGCGGTGGCTGCTTGTCACTCATGGCTTTCCCCCAGGGACGTGGCGGTGAGCCGGATCGTAGACGCGGCCACCGGGCACGCACGGATGAAAGGCGGGCACTCCCCCATCAGGGGAGCGGAGTTCACTGCCACGCCCTACATATCCGCCTCCTCATCGGCAATCAGTTCCCTTTCCACCGCGGCCCGCGGCGTCAGGCCGAGATGAAACAGCAGGACGACCGGCGAAGCAGCCACGTGCACGCGGGCGGCTCAGCCGGTCATCGGTGTGGGCGGGGGAGTGCGCAGGAGGCCTCGCGCTCTTCTGATGGGACTCTCGGGACCTCGGGCGAGGCCGCCATCACGGACGGTGGATGAGGCGGTGCGCCGATTGCCGGAATGGGCGCACCGCCTTACGCCTGGGAGTGATCAGCACTCAGTGTGCGCCGACGTGGTCTGGCATGCTGCCGGCTCGCCGCGGTCGCTCTGCGAACGCCGCACTGGCACCACCGCCACGGTCTCGCTCTCGGGTTCCACCCCGATCGTCTCCAGCAGTACTGCTGGCCGGGCAAGAGCCGGTCCCACCCGGCCACCTGCCCCGCGATCCACACCCCGAGGTCCTCGCCCTGGACGACGACGTCCCCGGCCCGGCCGGGAGCGTCCCGCCCGCCTGCACGTGCGCGAGCCGCAGCGGCGGCTGACCTCACCGCCGCGCCCTGACCTGCCGATGTGTTGTCGTGCGGGCCGCCTTCGAGTCCCGTTCAGCCCGCGGTGATACGGGAGTTGACGCGCCGCATCCAGTCCGCGTCGGTGTGCCACATGGGGTGGTGCGGGGCCGCGTTGGAGGTCAGGACGACGCCGCGGAAACCGGCATCGAGGCAGCGGTCGACGACGAACTCGGCGATGTCCTTGCCGACGGCGTCCTCCTCGAAGCGGGTCAGGAGCGGGGTGTACCCGACGACGCCTTCACCGAGGACAGCGGGAACACCGCGCCGGCGGGCGAACTCGGCCACCGAGTCGACCCAGGAGGCCAGTGTGTCCCGCATGGCCTGGCGGTGTGCCGCGTAGTTCTCGTAGAGCCACAGGTCCCAGCGGTCGGGGTCCACCCAGTCGTGCGCGTAGAACAGTTCGCGCGGGATCCCGGTGGCCGCCAGCCGCCAGGGTTCGTCCGGCTGGTAGTCGGCGAAGGCGGGCGCGTCGGGGCGCAGCATGGCGGCCAGTTCGGGGGTCGGCCAGGCGGCCGTCTCGGGCGCCGCCTCGGTGCCGTGGCCGAGTCCGACCGCCTCGTACAGCGCGCCGAGCACGCCGTAGACGTAGAAGTGGAAGTGGGCGATCTGCGCCTGCTCGGGCAGGTCCTCGAGCTCGTCGGGCCACGGCTCGCCGAGCGAGTAGGTGACGGGGACGGCGGGGTGGCGTGCCTGCAACAGTTTCACGGCGCGTTCGAGGGGGCCGCGCAGCCGGGCGTAGTGGCCGGGGGTGCCGTCGGCCGGTACCAGGTCGCAGTTGTCGACCTCGTTGTGGACCTCGACGTAGGCGACGGCGTCGGTCAGTCCGCGCTCGTTGAGGAAGTCGAGCAGCCCGGCGAGTCCTTCGGCCACCGCTTCGGCGCGGTCCGGGCCCGGAACTTCGGCCAGGGCGCGGTGCCAGGTGTCGGTGTCGGCGAAGCTGGGGGACTGCTGGTACTCCCAGGAGGACACGATCACCTTGCAGTCGTGCCGGGCCGCGGCTTCGAACAGCTCGGCGAGCCGTCGGCGGCCGTCCAGCGGGTAGCCGCCGCGCACGTCGTACCAGCGGGTGCGCTGTCCGAACTGCTCGCCCAGGCCGCGGACCTGGATGGAGTCCGGGTCGTGGACGCGTCCGGAGAACAGCAGGAAGGGCATGGCGCAGATGCGCACGGTGTTGAAGCCGCGCTCCACCGTCTCGGCGAAGGCGCGGTCGATGTCGGCGAACGGCTCGCCGGGTCCTGCCTGTGTGTACCAGCTGAAGTCCCACAGGGTGATGGCGAGTCGGCCCGTGGTCTCGCCCGGGGTGGGCTGCTGCTGTGCGGTCATGAGGTCACCCGTCGTTCGTGTGCGGTGGGACGCCGTCGGCGGCTCGGCGGCACCACGCTAACTCAATTCATTATTTATGAATAATCCTTGACGAGGGTAACCGGGTTGTCCAGGCTGTGGGGCGGACGAACACGTATGCGCATCGAGGAGCCGCCCGCCATGACCCCATCCATCCATCCGTCCCGGCGCACCGTCGTCACGGCACTCGGCGCCGTCGCAGCCGTCGCTCTGCCGGCCTGGCCGCAGACCGCGCGAGCGGCGGACGGCGAGGCCGTGGCCGCGGCTAACGGCCCGGTGCTCGACACCCACCCGGCCACCGAGCCCTCCGGCACCCATGTGCGTGACGTCGGCGGCACCGATGTCGTCTTCCAGTACGGCACCGTGCTCCCCGCCTTCGACGGCTGGCGCACCCATGAGCCCACCCGCGACTACCTGTCCCTGGACAAGCGCTGGCGTTTCCGCTTCGACCCCGCCGACCAGGGGACCGACGAAGGGTGGCAGTCCCGGCACCATGACGACCGGGCGTGGGACCGCATCGAGGTGCCGGCCGCCTGGGACCTGTTGAACACTCCCGGATTCGGCTCGGAGACCGCCCCCTTCGCCAAGGGCACCGCGTTCACCGACGGCTACGCCTGGTACCGCACCACCGTCGACGTACCCGCGTCCTGGCGTGCCCGGCACGTCCGCATCGCGTTCCTCGCCGTCGGCTACAGCGCCGAGGTCTGGCTCGACGGCGTGCATCTCGGCAAGCACGAGGGGGCCAACTCGCCCTTCGCGCTTCCGGTGGCGGGGGCGCTCCGGCCGGGCACCCGCCAGACGATCGCCGTGCGGGTCTTCCGCCGGGCGAGCTACACCGACTACACGGCCTCGCCCCCGCAGCCGGTCACCGACGACCACGAGATCCCGTACAAGCCGGTCGACTACTGGCCCTACGCGGGGTTGACCCGGTCGGCCTGGATCGAGGCGGTACCGCAGGTCACCGTCGCCAAGCTGCTCGTGGCCGCCGCGGACGGGCACCTGGAGGCGCGTGCGGTCGTCGAGAACCACGGTACGTCCGACTTCGAGGGCTGGCTCACCCTGGATCCCGGCCGGAAGAGCGGTGGCCGGCCCGCCGTGGTCCCCGCCCGGATCGCGGCCCGATCGGCGGGCGTCGTACGCCTTTCGGTGCCCGTGCCCCGCGCCCCGCGATGGAGCCCGGCCGCACCGCACACGCTCACCGCCCGCGCCACCCTGAGCGCCGGCAGGCCGTCAGGCCCACGGGTGGACACACTGTCCACCCGCTATGGAGTGCGTGAACTGACCGTGGCCGACGCACAGTTGCGGTTGAACGGCGATCCTCTCTTCCTGAAGGGCCTCAACTGGCACGAGGAGACGGCCGCGCACGGCAGAGCGATGACACCCGCCGAGTACGACCGGGAACTGGGGCAGCTCAAGGTCCTGGGCGCCAACTTCATCCGCAACTGCGTCTACAACCGTCACCCCTACGTCTACGACTGGGCGGACGAACACGGCGTACTGGTGATGGACGACATCGACACCATGTGGCTCAACACCGCCCAGGAGAAGCTCCAGACCGAGCGCTACGGCCTCGCCCGGGCGCTGGCCCTGACGATGGCGTGGAACCAGCACAACCACCCTTCGGTGATCCTTTGGGGCCTCCAGAACGAGTCGGAGATCGACGCCGCCGGCGCTCCGGTCTACCGGGCCTGGCTCGCCGACCTGAAGGCGGCAGTGAAGGCGGTCGACCTCACCGCCCGTCCCGTCACCTGGGCCTCCAACACCAGCAACGACCCCGCCTTCGACCTCGCGGACGTGATCGGGTTCAACGAGTACTTCGGCTACTTCTACGGCAAGGACGCCGACCTCGGCCCCACGCTCGACGCGGTGCACGCGAAGTACCCCGACAAGCCGATCCTGATCACCGAGAACGGCACCTGGTCCGTCGCCGGCACCCACGGCCCCGACACCACGCAGGGCACGGAGGAGTGGCAGGCGGCGAGCTTCAGCGCGCACTGGGCCCAAGTGACCGCGCGCAGCGCGTTCGTCGCCGGGTTCACCTACTGGGTACTCAAGGACTACAAGGAGCGGGCCGGGTACAACCAGGACTACAACGGGATCTCCGTGATGGGCCTGATGACGTTCGCGGAGGAGCGGCCCAAGCTGGTCTACGACGCCTTCCGGAAGGCGGCGGTGCCGGGCGGCGAGTGAGCAGAGAACGGCTGGAGGGGGGAGGGGCAGACTGCCCCTCCCCCCTCCAGCCGTCGGGCTCTCAGCGACGTCAGCCCTTCACGCTGCCCTCGGTCAGACCGCTGCGCCAGAAGCGCTGCAGGACGACCATGGCGATCATCAGAGGGACGACGGAGACCAAGGCGCCTCCGACGGTCATTTGGTAGAGCTGCGGTTGGCGGTCGGCGAAGGACTGCCACGACGTCAGACCCAGCGTGATGGGGTACAGCTTGGAGTCGGACAGCATGACCAGCGGCAGGAAGTAGTTGTTCCAGATGCCGACGAACTGGAAGAGGAAGATCGTCACCAGGGCGGGCGTCATGATGCGCAGAGCGACGACCGTGAAGATGCGGATCTCTCCCGCGCCGTCGATGCGGGCCGCCTCCAGTACCTCGTCCGGTATGGACGCCGCGGCGTAGATCCGGCACAGGTACACGCCGAAGGGACTGACGAAGCTCGGCAGCAGGACGGCCCAGTAGGTGTTGGCCAGGCCTGCCTCGCTGAACAGCAGGTACATGGGCAGTGCCAGCGCCGTGGCGGGGATCAGGACGCCGCCCAGCACGACGTTGAAGATCGTGTCACGTCCGGCGAAGGAGAACTTGGCCAGCGCGTAGCCGCACATCGCGGCCAGCAGCGTCGCCACGGCGGCGCCGACGCCCGCGTACAGGATGCTGTTGGCGGCCCAGCGCAGGTAGATCGCGTCGTCGTAGGTGACCACCTTGCGCAGGTTGCTCAGGAACTGGGGATGGGAGAACCACAACCCGAAGCTGCCGAACAGGTCGCCGGTGGACTTGGTGGATGCCACCACCAGCCAGTACACCGGGAGCAGGAAGTACCCGGCGGCGGCCACCAGCAGGCCGGTGACCAGGATGCGGCTGCGCGGGGTGACCCCGGTGATGCCGCCGTGCGGCGTCGTGTTCTCGTCGGAGTCCGGCTTCCCGCCCTTCGGCGGGACTGTGCGGGCCGGTGTCTGAAGACTCACGCGTCCCCACCTCTCTTGTTGATCAGCCGCAGGAAACCGAAAGAGAGCACGAACGCGGCGAGCGCGAGCAACACGGCCTCGGCGGCGGCGAGGTGGTAGTTGTCGTTGGTGAACGCCTCGTTGTAGGCGCTGAGGTTGGGTGTGTAGGCGCTGTCGATACTCGAGGAGACGGGCTTGAGCACCAGTGGTTCCGCGAACAGTTGCAGCGTGCCGATGATGGTGAAGACCGTGGTGAGGATGAGCGCCGGGCGCAGCAGCGGCAGTTTGACGTGCCGGACCGTCATCCACGCACTGGCGCCGTCGATGCGGGCGGCCTCGTACAGTTCTGCGGGGATCGTGCGCAGCTGGGCGACGAGGACCAGCACGTTGTAGCCGGCGAACTCCCACGTGACGATGTTCGCGATGGACCACAGCACTGTGTCGCCGCCCAGCAGGTCGACCGACACCCCCAGGTGGCGCATGCCGTCCACGAGGGGGCTGACTCCCGGTACGTACAGGAAGCCCCACAGGATGGACGCGATGACGCCCGGAACGCCGTAGGGCAGGAAGAAGGCGGCGCGGAAGAACCGCACGCCTCTGGCCGAGGCGCTGTCCAGCAGCAGCGCGAGCCCGGCGGACAACGCGACCATCACCGGCACCTGGACGGCCGCGAACAGCAGTACGCGGCCGATGCTGCGGACAAAGGCGTGATCGGACAACGCGTCGGAGTAGTTGCGCAGCCCTGCGAAGACGGTATGGCTGCCGCCGAGCCCCAGGGCTCCGGTGTGTTCGACATCCATGACGCTCTGATAGACGGCGTAGCCGATGGGGAGGGCGAAGGTCAGTAGGAACAGCAGGAGGAACGGCGCGACGAAGACGACGGGCGCCAGGTTTCTGCGGCGGCGGGGCGCTCGGGTGGGCATCAGGGGTCCTTCTGGAGTCCGGAGGGGAGAACGGCGGCGGCCGTGTCGTGCCCTCCGGAGGCGGTCACTGGCCGGTGGAAACCTTCAGACCCTTCTTCTTCAGGTCCTCGACGGTCTGCTTCTGCGCCTGCTTGACCGCGGAGACGAACGAGCCCTTGCCGGCCAGGGCGGCCTGGAAGCCGTCGTTGAGGTGCTGGTACGTGGCGTCGATCGTCGGTATCCACTTCCACGAGTTGTCGATGTTCTTGTCCGCTTCGGCGAAGACCTCGTTGTACTTCTGGCCTGCGAAGAACGGTGACGGCTTGTCCAGCGAGGTGCCCTCGTACCCGTCGGCCGCCGCGGGCCAGCCGTATCCGCCCTGCAGCAGCAGGTCGACGCTCGCCGGGTCGGTGTTGAGCCACTCGGCGAACTTCAGGGCCTCGGGGATGTGCTTGGCCCCCTTGAGGACAGCCGTGGAGGATCCTCCCCAGTTCGCGGACACGTTCGCGCCCTTCGTCCACTGCGGCATGGGTGCGACCGCCCACTTGCCACTGGTCTTAGGAGCGTTTCCGCTGATGATGGCGTCGCCCCACTGGGCGCTGACCCACGAGGTGATGGCACCGCTCTGCAGGTCCTTGTACCAGCCGTTGGCGAAGTCGGGTTCGGTCTTGATGACCTTCTTGCCGCGCAGGTCGTCCCAGAAGGCGGCGACCTTGAGGGTCTGCGGGGAGTCGATGTTCACCGACCAGGTGTCGCCGTTCACGCCGAACCACTTGGCGCCGGCCTGCCAGGCGAGGGCGGTGAACCAGGCGGAGTTGCCGGCGGGGAAGGTGCTGATGTAGGCCTTCGGGTCGGCATCGTGGATCTTCTGCGCGGCCTGGGCGAACTCCTCCCAGGTGGCGGGCGGTTCGATGCCCCACTTCTTGTACAGGTCAGCGCGGTAGAACAGGCCCATCGGACCGGACGCCTGGGGGATCGCGTAGACGGACTTGTCGAAGACCCCCTGCTGCCACTGCCAGTCCACGAACTTCGACCGGTCCTTGTCCGCGCCGTACTGGGACAGGTTCACCAGGCCGTTCTCCAGCAGGAACGAGGGGATCTCCTGGTACTCCACCTGTGCCAGGTCGGGCGCGTTGCCGCTCTTGAGGGCGGCGCGCATCTTGGCGTAGCCACCGCTGCTGCCCGCCGGGATCTTCTCCAGTTTGACGTGGATGTCCGGGTGGGTGGCGTTCCATTTGTCGACGGCCTTGTCGACCCCGGGGACCCATGACCAGAAGCGCAGGTCGACCTTCTGGCCGGGCTTGGCGGGCTCCTGGAGTGCCGGGTCGTCCTTCGAACCGGTCGAACCCCCGCAGGCGGAGATCATCAGGGCGGCGGCGGCAAGGGTCACGGCGAGTGCGCCCCGGCTTCGGTGGCGGGGTGTGGTGCGGCTCATGGGAGGAGGTCCTTCCTAGCTTCGTACGGGAGGTGCCTGGTGCATGCCGGTCAGTTTCGGAGCGGTGTCACCACCCCGTCAAGATATATTCATAATTAATTGAAACAGCTATGGTGGGTGCGTAGACAGTCACGAGGGGAGACACACGCGATGACGGAATGCCGCAGGATGAGCGGCCGCGTGGCGGTGATCACCGGCGCCGCCCACGGGATCGGCGCGGCCACGGCTCACAGACTCGCGGCCGAGGGGGCCCAGGTCGTGGTCACGGACGTGGACGACACCGCGGGCAAGGAGGTCGCGGCCGCCATCACCGGCCAGGGAGGCCGCGCCGAGTACGTACGCTGCGACGTCACCTCCGCCGCCGACTGGGAGCACCTGGCCCGCCACGTCCAGGAGCACCACGGACGCCTGGACGTGCTGCACAGCAACGCCTTCGCCCAGCTCAACAAGCCCGCCGACGAACTGAGCGAGGCCGAGTGGGACGGTCAGATGGCCGTGCTGCTCAAGCCCGCCTGGCGGGCGATGAAGACGTTCGCGGCCATGCTGCGCGAGGCCCGCGGCTCCGTCGTGCTGACCTCCTCGGTGCACGCGGTCATCGGGCTGCCCGGCCATGCCGCCTACGCCGCCGCGAAGGGCGCGCTGTGCTCGCTGGGACGGCAGCTGGCCGTCGAGTACGGTCCGGACATCCGGGTCAACACAGTGCTGCCGGGCCCCATCCTGACCGCCGCTTGGGACGGCATCCCGGAGTCCGACCGCGAGCGCAGTGTCGCGGCCACGGCGGCCCGGCGGTTCGGACAGCCGCAGGAGGTGGCGGCCGCCGTCGCGTTCCTGGCATCGGAGGATGCCTCCTATGTGACCGGCGCCAGCCTCGTGGTCGATGGAGGATGGAGCGTCATGAAGGAGTCCTCGTGAGCGACGCACACCCCGCTTGTGGACCTATACGGAAACGGAGAACGTGGTGACCCATCCCCCCAAGGGGCTGCACGGCCAGGCCGTGGAGGAACTGGGCCGACGCATCATCCGCGGCGACTACCCCCCGGGCTCCGTGGTGGACCCGGTCAGCTTCGAGACGGAACTCGGCGTCAGCAAGACCGTGATCCGCGAGGCCATGCGCGTGCTGGCCTCCAAGGGCCTGCTCGAGTCGAAGCAGAAACGCGGCACGACCATCCGCCCCCGCGCCGACTGGAACCTCCTCGACAGCGACCTGCTGCGCTGGCAGGGCAGCAGCGACCCGACCGACGGCTTCCTGGAGGACCTCGCCGAGGTCCGCGCGATCGTCGAACCCGCAGGAGCCCGGTTCGCGGCGGCCCGCCGCACCCCCTCCGACCTCGAGGCGATGCGGCAGGCGCTGGAGGCGATGGCGGCGGCGGGGACGGACGCCGACGCGATGGTCGAAGCGGACCTCGCCTTCCACCGAGCCCTGCTGGACGCCGCCCACAACGAACTGCTCAGCCGGATGGAGGTCGTCATCGAGGCCGGCCTGCGCGTACGCGACCGGATCGTGCACGGCGCCCGGCACTTCTCCGACTCCATCCCCGTGCACCAGGAACTGCTGGACGCGGTCGAAGCGGGTGATCCCGACGCCGCAGTGGCCGCCGTCGAATCCCTCCTGGCGCAGGCCTCCGACGACCTGGCGGCCGTCCGGGCGACCGACCCGTTGCCGAAGGAACTTCCTTGAAGATAACCGGACTTGAGACGTTCCTGGTGGCTCCGCGCTGGCTGTTCCTGCGCATCGCCACCGACGAGGGCGTCACCGGCTGGGGCGAACCCGTCATCGAGGGCCGCGCCGACACCGTACGCGCCGCCGTCCACGAACTGGCCGACTACCTCATCGGCCGGGACCCGTTGCGCATCGAGGACCACTGGCAGGTGCTCACCAAGGGCGGCTTCTACCGTGGCGGCCCCATCCTCTCCAGCGCGGTCGCCGGCGTCGACCAGGCACTGTGGGACATCGCCGGCAAGACCTACGGCGTCCCCGTCCACCGCCTCCTCGGCGGCCCCGTACGCGACCGCGTGCGGATGTACGCCTGGATCGGCGGCGACCGCCCCAGCGAGGTGGCGGAGCTGGCCGAGGAGCAGATGAAGGCGGGCTTCACCGCGGTCAAGATGAACGGCTCGGCCGAACTCGCCCCGATCGACACCCCGGCGCGCACCGCCGAGGTCGTCGAGCGCGTCGCGGCCGTCCGTGAGGTGCTCGGCGACGAGCGGGACATCGCGGTCGACTTCCACGGCCGGGCCTCCACCGCGATGTCGCGCCGACTGCTCTCCCGACTGGAGCCACTGCACCCGCTGTTCGTCGAGGAACCCGTCGCGCCGGAACACTCGGGCAACCTGCGCAGCCTGGTGGAGTCCACGAGCATTCCCCTCGCGACCGGCGAACGCCTCTACTCCCGCTGGGACTTCCGCGAGGTACTGGCCAGCGGAATCGCCGTTGCCCAGCCCGACCTGTCGCACGCCGGCGGCATCTCCGAGGTGCGCCGCATCGCCGCCATGGCCGAGACGTACGACGTCACGATGGCACCCCACTGCCCCCTCGGCCCGATCGCTCTGGCCGCCAGCCTCCAGATCGCCTTCTCCGTGCCCAACTTCCTCATCCAGGAACAGAGCATGGGCATCCACTACAACCAACAGGCCGACCTGCTGGAGTACGTGATGGACCCCGAACCCTTCCGGTTCCAGAACGGGTACGCCATCGCCTCCACCCGCCCCGGTCTCGGCGTCGACATCGACGAGAAGGCGGTACGCCACGCCGCCGAGACCGGACACCGCTGGCGCAACCCCATCTGGCGAGGCGCCGACGGGGCCTTCACCGAATGGTGACCGCCGCCCGCACACCGCACCCGCAAGGAGAGCCCGCCCCCATGAACCTGGTGGAATCGCTCGGCGCCCACCGCCTGTTGGCGATCGTCCGCGGCAAGGACCCCGCCGCCGCCCTGAACACCGTACGCACCCTCACCGAGGAAGGCATCGCGGCCGTCGAGGTGTCGCTGACCACCGCCGACGCCCTGACCGTCATCCGGCAGGCGCGCGCCGAACTCGGCCCCGACGCGCTGCTCGGCGCAGGCACCGTTCGCTCGGCCGAGGACGCCGCCCGCGCGGTCGACGCCGGCGCCGCGTACCTCGTCACCCCGGCACTGGTCGACGGACTCGAGGCGTACGGCGTACCCGTGCTGATGGGCGCCCTGACACCGAGCGAGGTCGAAGCCGCCCTCGCCCGAGGCGCCGACGCGATCAAACTCTTCCCCGGCTCCTTCGGCGGACCCGCCTATCTGAAGGCCCTGCGCGACCCGTTCCCCGAGGTGCCCTTCGTACCCGTCGGAGGAGTGGACGCACAGGCCGCCCGCGACTACCTCGACCGGGGCGCCCTGGCCGTCGGCGTCGGCTCACCCCTCGTCGGCGACGCGGCCGACGGCGGCGACCTGGAGCAACTGCGCGCCCGCGCGGCCGAGTTCCGTAAGACGGCCGCCGGGGAGCGGCCGTGACAGCACCTGAAGTCGTGACCTTCGGCGAGACGATGGCGGCGCTCCGGGCCAACGGCGCGCTGCGCCTGGGCGGCAGCCTCGGTCTGTCCGTCGCCGGAGCCGAGTCCAATGTCGCGATCGGCCTCGCGCGGCTCGGCCACCGGGTGCGCTGGGCGGGCCGCGTCGGCGCGGACGAACTCGGCGCGCTGGTCCTGCGCACGCTGCGCGCCGAGGGCGTCGACACCGGCCACGCGGTCACCGACGACACCGGTCGGCCCACCGGACTGCTGCTGACCGAACCTCGCCTGGGAACGCTGACCCGCGTCAGCTACTACCGCACGGGTTCCGCGGGTTCAGCGGTCACACCGGACGACGTCCTGTCCGCGCTGGCCCCCGAAACCCGCGTGCTGCACCTGACCGGCATCACGCCGGCGCTCGGCCCGTCGGCGGCCGAGGCGGTCCTGGCCGCTGCCAAGACCGCCCGCGAAAGCGGGGTCACCGTATCCCTCGACGTCAACTACCGCTCCCGGCTGTGGTCATCCGACCGCGCCCGCACCGCACTGCGGCCGATCCTGGACCACACCGACCTGCTCATCGCCTCCGAGGACGAGCTGCCGCTGGTGCGGGAAGCGCGAGGTGCGGGCGAGTCCGAGGCCGTGCACGGCGTGCTGGCGGCAGGCGTCACCGAGGTGGTCGTCAAGCGGGGCGCCCGCGGCGCGACCGTCTTCACCGCCGACGGCGCAACCGACCGTGCTGCGCGAGCAGTTGACGCCGTCGACCTGGTCGGCGCGGGCGACGCCTTCGTGGCCGGATACCTCTCCGGCCTCCTGGACGGCACCGACATTTCCGCCCGGCTGGACCGGGCTGTCACCACCGCGGCCTTCGCCGTCGCCACCCGGGGTGACTGGGAGGGCCTGCCGACACGGGACGAACTCGGCCTGTTCGACGAGCCCGACGGCACGACCATCCGCTGACCGGAGAACTCCTCATGACATCTGCAACTGCGCCGACTGCGGTCGTCGTGGACGGCGCGTACGAACTCGCCGAGGGCGGCCGCTGGGCCGACGGCCGGTACGTGTACGTCGACATCCTCAGCGGCCGGCTCTTCGAACTCTGCGACGGCACCGACCCGGCGGTCCCGCACCAACTGGCCCGGCTCGACGTGTCGTTGGGTGCCGTCGCGCCGGTGGCGGACCGGCCCGGGGCGTGGATCGCCGCCGCGGGCACCGGCATCGCGCTGCTCACCGCGGACGGCGCACTGGAATGGCTGGACTGCCCCGAGGACCGCACCCCTGTCCCCAGCCGCATGAACGACGGTGTCGCGGACCCCGCAGGCCGCTTCTGGGCCGGCAGCATGGCCTACGACGGCACCCCCGGCGCGGGCTCCCTGTACCGAACGGACCACGACGGCACGGTGGTGCGCGTTCTCGACGGCCTGACCATCGCCAACGGCCCGGCCTTCACCGCCGACGGCACGACCATGTACCTCGCCGACACGGCCGTCGGCACCATCCTGCGCTGCCGGGTCGACCCCGCCTCCGGCGACCTCGTCGCCGACCCGGAGACCTTCGCCCGGCTGCGCGACGGCGAAGGCAGCCCCGACGGGATGACCGTCGACGAGGAGGGCTGCCTGTGGGTCGCGATGTGGGGTGCCGGCACAGTCCGCCGCTACCACCCCGACGGTCACCTGCTCCACACCCTGACCGTGCCCGCCCCCCACCCCACGTCGGTGTGTCTGCACCCCGGTGACAACCGCCTCTACGTCACCACGGCCCGCTACGGGGTGCGGAACCCGACCGCGGCCTCGGGCGCGGTGCTGAGCGTTCCCGCACCGGTCGCGGGAACACCGGCCTGCTCCTGGCGGGCCCGGCACTGACCTGCTGGGCGCACCGGCAGGTGGATCAGCGGGGCTCGCGGACCACGGCGACGCCTCCCGGTGGGACGGTGACCGTTCCCTTGACCGGTGTGCCGGTGAGGAGTTCGACCCCTGCGGCAGGTACTTCGGCGCCCTTTCCGGCGTGATCGATGAGGAACAGGAAGTCGGCCTCCGCGCCCCGGCGCCGGACGACCTCGATCCCGGCGGGCGCGTCCTGCTCCGGCGTGACGCCGGCCTCCCGGCGGACGCGGTCGAGCAGGGCGGCGAGCGTGTCCGGGTCGGGACGGGTGGCCAGATACCAGGCGGAGCCGTCGCCGTGCCGGTGGCGGGTGACGGCGGGGTGGCCGGCCAGCGGGCCGTCGGCGTGGGAGACCACGGCCTGCGCGCCGGTCAGCCGGATGCGCTCCGACCACAGATCGGCGGTGGCACCCGGCGCCACGCCGCCGGTCAGGCCGGTCGTCTCGCCGGGCAGCAGAGGGAAGAGCTCGTCGGTGACCACGCCGAGGACATCACGGAATGCGCCGGGGTAGCCGCCCAGGTACACATGGGCGTTCTCGTCGACCATGCCGCTGTGGAAGCCGACAGCCAGCGTGCCCCCGCGTTCGGCGAACCGGGCCAGGTTGGCCGCGGCGGCCTCCGCGACCAGGTACAGCGAGGGTGCCAGGACGAGCTTGTAGCGGTCGAGTCCGGGGTCGTCGGGGCGTACGAAGTCGACGGCGACCCCGGCCCGCCACAGGGGGGTGTACCAGTCCCGGACCAGGTCCTGGTAGCGCAGCTCGCCGCTGGGCTGGGAGGGCAGCTCCAGTGCCCAGCGGGCGTCCCAGTCCCACACGATCGCCACCTGCGCCGTGCTGGTGGAACCCCGCACCTCGGCCAACGCCCCCATTTCCGCGCCGAGTTGGACGACGTCCTGCCAGATCTGGCTGTCGGTGCCGGCGTGCGGCAGCATCGCCGAGTGCCACTGCTCGGCGCCGGCCTTGGCCGCCCGCCACTGGAAGAACGCGATACCGTCGGCGCCGTGGGCCACGTGTGCGAGCGCGTTGCGGCGCATCTCTCCGGGGAGCTTGGCGCGGTTGACGGGCTGCCAGTTGACGGCGCCGGTCGAGTGCTCCATGAGGAACCACGGGCCGCCCGCGAGCGAGCGCATCAGGTCGCCGTGCAGGGCGATGTCGACCTCGGCCTCCGCGTCGTCGGACAGCAGGTAGTGGTCGTTGGAGAGGATGTCCAGCTCCGGTGCCCAGCGCCAGTAGTCGAGGGCATCGATGGTGCGCAGGACCAGGAAGTTGGTGGTCGCGGGGGTGTCCGGAGCGGCCCGGAGCAGTACCTCGCGTTCGGCGGTGCACAGGGAGAGCAGTTCGTCGGAGCAGAAGCGGCGCCAGTCGAGCCGGTGGGTGGGGTTCGGGGGAGCCGAGGTGGCGCGGGGCGGCAGGATCTGGTCCCACGAGTAGTACCACTGGCTCCAGAACGTGGTGCCCCAGGCATGGTTGAGGGCGTCCAGGTCGTCGCCGTAGCGGGCGCGCAGCCAGGTGCGGAAGGCGGCGGCGCTGGTGTCGCAGTAGCAGGCGTCGTTGTGGCAGCCGTATTCGTTGTGGATGTGCCACATGGCGACGGCCGGGTGGTCGGCGTAGCGCTCGGCGAGCGCTCCGGCGATCCGCAGCGCTGCTCGGCGGTAGGCGGGGCTGGACGGGCAGAAGGTCTGGCGGCTGCCGTACGACAGTGTGCGGCCGTCCTTGTCGACCGGCAGCGCCTCCGGGTGCTTGCGGAAGAACCAGGCCGGCGGTGCCGCCGTCGGTGTCGCCAGGTCGGCGGCGATGCCGTTCTCGTGGAGCAGGTCGAGGATCTTGTCCATGCGGGCGAAGTCGTAGACGCCCTCGGCCGGTTCGAGCAGGGCCCAGGAGAAGATGCCGACACTGACCATGCTCACCCCGGCCTCGGCCATCAGACGCATGTCCTCGGCCCAGACCTCTTCGGGCCACTGCTCGGGGTTGTAGTCACCTCCGTAGGCGATTCCGGGAATGCGAAGACGGCGTGCGGTACTCACTGGTGGTACTCCGGAAGGGGTGTAGGGGAGGGGCAAGTAGGGGTGTGTCAGCCCTTGTTGGCGCCCAGAGTGAGGCCGCTGACGAACTGGCGCTGCAGCACGAAGTACACGATCAGGGTGGGGATCGCGGTGAGCAGGGCACCGGCGGCCACCAGGTTGGGGTCGGTGAAGTACGCCCCGGTCAGGTTGTTCAGCGCGGAGGTGATCGGCATGTTCTCGCCGGTGGAGATGAGGACCAGGGCCCAGAAGAAGTCGTTGTAGATCCAGATGGACAACAGCGTGCCCAGCGCGGCCATCGCCGGTCGGCACAGGGGCAGGACGATCTGCCAGTACATGCGCCACACGGAGGCGCCGTCGACGAGGGCGGCCTCGGTGAGCTCGTGCGGGAGCGAGCGCATGTAGTTGGCGAGCACGAAGGCGCAGAAGCCGGACTGGAACGCGACGTGGATGAGGACCAGGCCGAGCGCGGAGTCGTAGAGCTTGCCGGACATGGTGATGCCGGGCAGGTCCACCAGGAGGTACAGGCGGTACAGCGGGGTGATGATGACCTGCTGCGGGAGCAGGTTGCCGGCGGTGAAGACCAGCAGCAGGGCGAGGTTGAGACGGAAGTCGAAGCGGCTGACGTAGAAGGCCACCATCGAGGACAGGAACAGCGTCACGAGCACCGCCGGCACGGCGATGATCATCGTGTTGACGAAGTAGTGCCCCATGTCCGACTGCGTGAACGCGTCCGTGAAGTTGTCGAAGCTCAGCTTGTCGGGCCAGGAGACATAACCCTTCTCACTGGTTTCCGCGTACGGCCGCATCGCCGAGTACATCGCCCACAGCAGCGGTGCGAGCCAGGCCAGCGCCGCGCCCGCGAGGAAGAGGTGCAGCAGGACCCGGGCGGGGCGCACGGGCGTACGGACCTTGGTCATGACGGTGGTGCTCATGCGCGCCGCTCCTTCCGGAAGGTGGACACCAGATACGGGATGATCACAACGAGCGAGATCAGCAGCAGCACGACCGCGATCGCGGAGCCGTAGCCGATGCGGCTGGACTCGCCGATGATGTTGTTGGTGACCAGGATCGACAGCAGCTCGGTGCCCTCGGCGCCCTTGTTGAAGACGAAGACCAGGTCGAAGGCGCGCAGTGCCTCGATGATGGTGACGACGAGGACGACGGTGTTGGTGGGGCGCAGGGTCGGGAAGATGACGTTCTTGAACGTCTGCCACTCGTTGGCGCCGTCCAGCGAGGAGGCTTCGCGCAGGGACGGGTCGACGCCCTTCAGGCCGGCCAGGTAGAGGATCATCATGTAGCCGGTGTGGCGCCAGGACGCGGCGATGAGGATGGCCCAGAGGTTGAGGTCCGGGTCGCCGATCCAGTCGATGTACTTTCCCGGTTCGTTGGCCCCGATGACGCTGTTGATCAGGCCGGTGTCGGGGTTGTAGACGAGCTGCCAGACGAACCCGATGACCGCCATGGACAGCACGACGGGCAGGAAGAAGGCCGTCTGGTAGACCCGGCTGAACCGGATCTTCTTGTCCAGTTGCACGGCCAGGAACAGGCCGAGTGGCGTGGGGATCGCGATCAGGACGACGAACCAGATCACGTTGTGTTGGAGGGCGGGCCAGAACTGCGGGTTCTGCTCGAAGAGCTCCTTGAAGTTCTGGAGCCCGACCCACTGGATGGAGTCGAAGCCGATGCCGTCCCAGGTGGTGAAGGCGAGGGCGATGGAGGCCAGCGCGGTGACCCAGACGAGGGCGACGTGCAGGATCGTCGGAACGCCGGCCATCAGGCCGAGTGTGATCCGGTCGCGGCGGGTCAGCAGGCGCTGGTGGCCCTTGGGGATGCGCCTCTTCGCCGTCGCGGTGCCCGGAGGCGGCACCGCGGCCGCCTCCGGGATCTTCGTGGTCGTTTCGGAGCTCATGGTGTTGGTGTTCATCCGCTTCAGAAGGGGGGTCGGGCTCAGCCGGAGGCGAAGATCGTCTTCTTCTGGCGCTCGATCGAGGACAGCAGGCTGTCGATGCCCTTGGGGTCGCGGATGAACTTCTGGAGCGCTGGCTGCATCACGGTGGAGGTGAAGTCCGGGCGGCTGTCACGGTCCATGAACTGGGTGAGGTGCTTCGCCTGGGTGATCATTTCGTAGCCCTTCTTCTGCAGGGCGCTGTAGCCGGAGGTGTCGGCCTTCGTGGAGGCGGCGATCAGGCTCGGGTCGGCCTTGAGGTAGATCTCCTCGGCCTGGGCGGTGCCCAGGAATTCGAGCAGCTTGACGGCACCGGCGTGGTTCTTGGGCTTCTTGCTGAGCATGATGCCGTCGGTCGGCGCCTCGACGGTGTCCTGGCCGTACGCCGGGTCGATCTCGGGGAAGGGGAAGAAGTCGAGGTCGTCCAGGTCGGCCTTGTTGCTGAACTGCTGGGCCACGAACATGCCAAGCATGTACATACCGGCCTTCTTGGCCACCAGCGTCTGGGCGGCGTCCTGCCAGGTACGGCCGACCGCGCCCTCCTGGTGGTAGGGCAGGGTCTCGGCCCAGGTGTCGAAGACCTTGCGGACCTTCGCGTCGGTCCAGGAGGCCTTGCCCGCCATCAGCTCGACGTGGAAGTCGTAGCCGTTGACCCGGAAGTTGATCTGGTCGAAGGAGCCCATCGCCGGCCAGGCGTCCTTGTCGCCGTACGCGATCGGGACGAGGCCGTCCTTGTTCATCTGCTTGCACAGGGCGACGTACGCGTCCCACGTGGTGGGGACCTCGTAGCCGTACTTCTGGAAGACGCTCTTGCGGTAGAAGACCGCCCACGGGGACGTGGTGAGGGGCACCAGGTAGTACTTGCCGTCCTGGCCCTTGCTGAGGTCGTGCATGGCACTGGGGAAGTTGTCCCCGATCGTCTTCCATACGTCGTCGATCGGGGAGGCGAGGCCCTTGGCCGCGAAGAACTGCATCCGGTAGCCGGCGAACCACTGGAACACGTCGTCCGGCGTGCCTTGCAGATAGGTGTTGATCTGCTCCTGGAAGGTGTTGTGGTCCTTGGTGTTGATGTCGACCGCGATCCCGGACTGCTTGGTGAAGGCCGCGTAGACGTCGCCGTATCCCTTCTTCGGGACGGCGTCGGACGCGTTGGAGCCCACGGTGACGGTCTTGGTGTCCGACGAGGTGGAGCCGCCGGCGCAGGCGCTGAGCAGGGGGATGCCGGCACCCAGGAGCGCGGCTCCGCCGAGTCCGCGGAGCACGGTGCGGCGGCTGGTGGCAGGCATGGGCTGGCCAAGGGATGAATGGTGCATTTTGACTCCTGACAGGGCTGGCGGTACCCAGGCGTGGCGCGTCAGCCGGAGGGGGGTGGCGGAGAGACAGCCGCTGAGTGACCAGAATCAAACACGATCAAACAAGCTCGATCGGTGGATGCCAGGAAGCGTGAACTCTGTGTGTGCTCCCTGTCAAGACTGAGCGTCCGGCAATTCGTGGGGGATGAGGTCCGATCGGAAGCCCGACCTGCGGGCGGCCGACGTGGACGGACAGCGCTGAGATGGTGGGCCGCCGCGTCGTCCCGTATGTAATGAATGCCACTTGAGCTGCTGAAATGCGCTCCGGAGACGCTTCGCCGGACGCCTGCGGCGACTCCCTTTGCCCGGTCACGGCCTTGACGCCCGTTCCCGTCGGAGCCGATTGGCGTTGCGGGAACTCTTGACGTGCGCTCGGTGGATGCGTACACATTGACCGCGCGGTCAGACCGCGCGGTCATGTAAATGACCTCGTTCGATGGAGAACACACGGCCATGGGAGACGTCATGACATCAGGCCTGGAGCGCGGTGCCGGCTCCTCCGCGCCGCGCAGCGAGGACGTGGCCAGGCTGGCCGGCGTCTCACGCAAGACGGTCTCCCGTGTCCTCAACAACGAGCCGTATGTCTCCGAGGAGTCCCGGCGACGTGTCTTGGCGGCCGCCGAGGAACTCGGCTACCGGCTGAACCACGCCGCCAGGGCACTGGCCTCCGGCCGTACCCGCTCCATCGGTGTGGTCGCTCTGGGAACGGCCGGATACGGCACGGCCTCCCTGCTCGTGGGCATCGAACAGGCCGTACGAGACGCCGGCTACGCCCTGCGCGTGCTCAACACCCCCGACGGCAACCCGCAAAGCATCGCCGCCGCCCTGGAATCACTCCTGGAGCAGGGCGTGGACGGCATCGTGGTCTCCGAACCCATCGTCGAAGGTGAAGTCCCGCTCGGCGTCGACGTGCCGGTCCTCTTCCTGGGAGCCCCACCCGCCTTCAGTGCCGCCCGGACGTTGAGCGTCGGCGTCGGCGCCCACCAACTGGCGCGCACGGCCACCGATCACCTCCTGGACCTGGGGCACGCGACCGTCCACCACCTCGCCGGACCGCGCCGCTGGTACGCCACCACGGACCGCATCGAGGGATGGCGGGCGGCACTGGCGGACCGGGGCGCCCACGAACCTCCCGTTCTCAACGGCGACTGGTCGGCGGCATCCGGGTACGCCGCGGGTCGCGAGCTGGCCGCCTACGGCTCGGTGACCGCGGTGTTCGCCGGGGGCGACGAGATGGCCATCGGTCTGATCCATGCCCTGCGGGAAGCGGGCTGCCGGGTGCCGGAGGACATCAGCGTCGTCGGTTTCGACGGAAACCCGGTCTTCGCCTACGTCTCCCCGCCGCTGACCACCGTCCGCCAGCCCTTCGAGGCCGCCTCGAGCGAAGGAATCCGGCTGCTCCTGCACGCCATCGAGAAGCCCGACACCGCCTTGCCGCCGGCCAACGACCCACCCGTCGAACTGATCGTCCGCGGCTCGACGGCGCCGCCGCCCTCCCCCTGACCCACCCCACGCCGTACGACCGCTCCGGCGCACCCACACGCCGGAGCGCTGCACCTCCGCCATTCCGCACTTGGCGCGCAGAGCCCCCCGCGCTCGCGCGCCGCGCCCGGCAGCGTCGCCCCACTGTCCCCGCACGACGCGCCCACGAACTCCGCCGCGTCACTCCGAGCCGTTCCGAGCCGGCGGAACCGAAACACACCTTCCCCCTTCTCCCGGGAGCCGCAATGTCCCCAGCGCAGACAGGCGCCAGATCCGGCGCCGCTCCGCGTTCCCGTCCCCTCTCCCTCCTCTCCCTGGCCTTCGTCCTGCTCGTCGCGGCGATGACCATGGTCATTCCCGCCGGCCGGGCGGACGCCCTGGCCCGTCCCTCGCAGACGATGTACACCCCGCCGTCGGGTGCGCCCTCGCCCGGGTCGCTCTACCCGCGGGCGATGCGCATGCAGCACAACGGCTCCGCCAACGGCACCATCCTCGCGACGTTCGAGCAGTACACCTCCGGCACACCGGTCCTCCCGATCTACCGCAGCACGGACAACGGCAACTCCTGGTCGAAGATCTCCGAGGTCGCCGACACACAGAACGGCTGGGGCATGCGCTGGCAGCCCGAGCTGTACGAACTGCCCACCGCGGTGGGCGGCTTCCCGGCCGGCACCATCCTCGCCGCCGGAGCCTCGGTCCCCGCCGACCGCTCCGCCATCAAGATCGATGTCTACGCCAGCACCAACCGCGGACAGACCTGGACGTTCGTCAGCAACATCGCCACCGGCGGCCCGGCATACGACCAGAGCGGCAACGGCAACACCCCCGTATGGGAGCCCTTCTTCCTCTACGCCAACGGCAAGCTGATCGTCTACTACTCCGACCAGCGTGACCCCGACCACGGCCAGAAGCTCGTGCACCAGGTCACCACGAACCTCACCACGTGGGGTCCGGTCGTGGACGACGTGGCGATGCCCACCTTCAGCCAGCGCCCGGGTATGGCCACCGTCGCGAAGCTGCCCAACGGCAACTACGTCATGACGTACGAGTACGGCGGTTCGCCCTCGGGCAATTTCGCCGTCTACTACAAGATCTCCGCCGACCCGGAGGCGTTCGACTCCGTCACGGGCATTCCCCTGCGGTCGACGGACGGAGCGGTCCCGACCAGTACTCCGTACATCACGTGGCTGCCCACCGGTGGTCCGAACGGCACGCTCGTCGTCGGCGCCTACAGCACCAGTGATCTGTTCCTCAACACCCAGAACGGCGCCGCGAACACCTGGACGCGTATCACCTCCAACGTCGCCAACGGCTACAGCCGCGGCATGGTGCCCCTGTCCGACGGCCACAGTCTGCTCGTGCTCAGCGGCGGGAACGGAGGCCCCGACCTCTCCAACCCCGTCACCTACAGCACCATCGACCTGGGCGGAGGCATCTCGGACGGTGCCACCTACACCGTGTCGAACGCGGGCAGCAATCTCCTGCTGGGCATCGCGGGCGGCTCCACCACCAACGGCACGAGCGCCACCCAGCAGAACGCCGACAACGCCACCGACCAGCAGTGGCGGTTCGTGCAGCAGCCCTCCGGCTACTTCAGGATCCTCAACGTCGCCAGCGGCAAGGTCCTCGGTGTCGAGAACCAGTCCACCGCCGACGGTGCCAAGGTCCTCCAGTGGGACGACAACGGCACTCTGGACCACGAGTGGGCCGTCTCCCCGCACCAGGCCGGCGGGTTCAGCATCACCAACCGTGTGACCGGCAAGTACCTGGAGATCCCGAACGCCTCCACAGTGGCCGGCACCGCCGCCGTCCAGTGGAGCGGCACCAACTGCGCCTGCCAGCGCTGGAACCTCACCCAGACCGCGCTTCCCCCGCTGGGCACCGGGCAGTACGTCCTCGTCAACAAGAACAGCGGAAGGTACCTGGACATCCCGCAGGGCTCCACCGCCACAGGTACGGCCACCCAGCAGTGGCAGAACTCGGCCTGCTTCTGCCAGCTGTTCACCTTCCAGTCCGCCGGCGGTGGAGCCTGGACCATCAAAAACGCCAACAGCAATCTGAACCTGGACATCCGTAATGGCTCCACCACCGCCGGAGCCGCCGTCGTCCAGAACACACCGTCCGCCGCAAACTCGCAGAAGTGGACCCTCACCGACGCGGGCAACGGCTACTACAAACTGAAGAACGTGGGCAGTGCCTTCAACGCCGCCGTCGCCCAGTCCTCCACCAGCAACGGCGCGGGAGTCGTGCAGTGGAACGACCTGAGCATCGACGACCAACTCTGGAAGATCGTCCGCATCAACTGAGTTGATCGTCCGCAGCCGGACGTGTCAGGCGGTCGTACCGGTCACCGAGTTCCCGAACTTGGTGACCTGGTACGTCACCGTGGCACCGCTCCAGAAATGGAAGGTGAGCGTCACCGTCGAGTCGTCCTTGAGCGAGTCGAAGAACGCGGGGGTCAGTTTGATGGCTTCGCCGGTGTAGGCGGAGAAGGCGGCGTCCCATTGCTGGTACGACGTCCAGCTGGCCGGCCCCGCGTTGCTTCCGTCGTCGTACCGGGCTTCCATCGTGGCCAGGAGGTCGCCGCGGAACTGGGTGGGGACGGCGTACGAGTCCGTGGTGCCGGTGGCGTTCGACAGGACCGGAGTGTCGGAGGAGATGACGTCGATCGGCCACGGGACGCCGCGGGAGAACCTGGCCTCCAGCGTCGCCCTGACCCCGTACGCCCGGTCGCCGGCCAGACGGGTGAGGGCGGAGGACGCCAGTGTCAGCTCGTTGCCGGAGAGGGTGTAGTCGGAGCCTTTCGCCAGCTCATGGCCGTCATACCAAAGGCCCTGGAAATTGGTCGTGTTCGGATTGAGGGTGAGCGTCCGGTCGGTGATGGCGCCCGACTTGGGGAGGAAGACCTGGTCGCTGGAGGCGGTTCCGGAGCGGGTGGTCCAGCTCGACTTGATCTGGGCGAAGAGCTGCGGGTCGCGCCATTGCAGGGTGTTGCGGTTGAGGAACTGGCCGGCGTCCCAGAGCATTGTGGTGAGCTTGCGCGTACGGGCGTAGTTCCCCAGGAACTCGAAGTACTTGAGCTGCTCACCGCGCTCGATGATGCCCGGCCGGTTGTGGTCGTAGGCGAGGAGGGCGTACTCGCCGATGATGACCGGGATGCCGTGGGCGACGAAGGTCTCGTACGCGCGGTCGAAGGTGCCGGTGAGATCCTGTTCCGAGGTGGCGTCGAAGCGCGTGTAGCCGGCGATGTTCACGCTGAACGGCCACCATCCGTAGAAGTGGATGGTCGTGGCCACCATGGGGTCGTTCAGGGCGGTCAGTTCGGCGGCCAGGGCGTCCAGCCGCCCCTGGTCGGCGTTGGTGTAGAGGGTGGGGAGCACGAGCAGGCGCGTGGCGTTCTTGCCCCCCGAGGCACGGACGATCCGGTGGAAGTCGCTGTTGAGCTCCTTGAGGAGACGGTAGTTCTCGTCGTCCCCCGAAGTGCCGCTGAACGTCGGCTCGTTGATGCTCTCGAACACGAGTCGCGGCGAGGCGTCCCGGAACGTCGCGGCGATCTGGGCCCACGTCGCGTCGTACCGGGCGAGGACGGTGTCGTGGTCGGTCGCCAGGTTGTTGACCCACATCCATGAGTCGTGGTGCATGTTGAGCAGGACGTACAGACCCTCTGCCTGCGCCCAGTCGGCGACCTGCTTGACCTTCGCCATCCAGGCCGGATCGATGGTGTAGTCCGGCGCCCCGCCTTGGTGGATGCCCCAGGTCACGGGGAGCCGGATGCTCTTGAACCCCTGTGACCTGACCTTCTTCAGCAGCGCCTGGGTCACGGGCGGGTTGCCCCAGGAGGTCTCGTCGGGGATGGCGTCGTAGGTGTTGCCCATGTTCCAGCCCGGCTGCATGGCGGCGACCATGGAGCGTGCGGCGGGGGTGCTGGATGGCGGTGGCGTGTCCGCGTGCGCGGCCATCGGTGTCAGGGGGAGCAGAACGATCGCCAGGGCGAGCGCCGCCAGACGCCGTACGGGCCGCCTAGGTTGGTGTCGCCGGGCCAGGAGTCTTGCCAGTCTCGTCATCGCGTCGGCCTTTCACGGTGGGGAGCGAAGGGCTTGCGGGAGGTGCCGTACTGACGCCGGGGCGGTTCTCGTTCCGGTTCTGAACCGACCGGTGGTGCAGGAAAGTTTCTTGGGATGCGGCGGAGAATGTAACAAGGAGTGGCGCCGGAAGCTACCGCCCTGCTCACGCGAAGTGCCAGAATGCTGCGGTACACGCAGGTGAGTTGTCCGGCCGGCTTTCACCCGCGGTCCGAGCGGGGGAAGCGGGCCGGTGAGGGGGAAGGCAGACCTTGGCGGACCGCGGAGTTGACGGAGTGGCAGATCGCGAACGTCCGCGGGGCGGCGACGGCCCTCGGCCGGTCACCATCGCGTACATCGCCGAGTCGGCGGGTGTGTCGGTCCCCACCGTGTCCAAGGTGATCAACGGCAAGTCAGGGGTGTCTGCGGACACCCGCGCGCGTGTCGAGGAGCTGGTCAACAGGTACGGCTACCGCAAGCCCGCCGGTGCCAACCGGAACAATGTCGTCGAGCTGGTGTTCCGGGAGCTCAAGCACATGTGGGCGGTCGAGATCATCCGGGGCGTCGAGCGGGTGGCCAGGCAGCACGGTGTGGGCGTCATGGTGTCCGAGTTTGGCCTGCACGAAACGGCCTCGGTCACCTGGGACGACACCGTTGCCCGGCGCCCGAACTGCGTCCTGTCCGTGGCCCAGCTCTCCGAGGCAGAGCGCGAGCAACTGACCGCGAAGGGCATCCCGTTCGTCGTCTTCGACCCGGCCACGGAACTGCCGGACGACGTTCCGTTCGTGGGTGCCACCAACTGGTCCGGCGGCCGTGCGGCGACCCGTCACCTCACCGACCTCGGGCACCGCCGTATCGCCATGATCAGCGGCCCCGAGGACCAGCTGTACTGCGCCGCCAGACTGGACGGATACCGCTCCGCGATCCAGGCGGCCGGCCTGCCGGCCGATGCGGAACTCATCGTGCACGCCCTCCTCACCCCGGAGGGCGGGAGCGCGGCCGCGCGTTCCCTGCTGGCGGTGCCCGACCGGCCGACAGCGATCTTCACCGCCAACGACCTTCAGGCGCTCGGCGTCTACCAGGCGGCACGCGAGGCGGGACTGCGGATTCCCGAGGACCTCAGTGTGGTCGGCTTCGACGATCTGCCCGTGGTGGCGTGGGTGGACCCACCGCTGACCACGGTGCATCAGCCGCTCACCGAAATGGCCTCGGCGGCCACGGAGTTGGCGCTCGCCCTCGGCCGTGGCGAGAACTCCGCGCAGGCCCGGCTGGAGATCGGGACGACTCTCACCGTCCGCGCCAGCACCGCGCCGCCGAAGAACTGACCCGTCTCCGCACCGCACTTGAGGAAGAAGTGGCCCGAGAGGCCATTGACCTGTGCCGTGGGTCTCGCTAACTCCCAGAAGAGACTGTCGCACTCAAAGTAGCGAAACTTTCTGTCGCTTCGGCAGACAGTCACCCGGCAGGTCACCCTTCCTGGAGGTGCCCGTGCGCCACCTGATCCGCAAGTACTGCGCCCAGCTGATCGCCTTAGGCGTGGCGGTGCCGCTGCTCGCCTTGGGCATCCCTGCAGCCTCCGCCGCCACCACCGCCTCCGTGTCGATCGACGCGGGCCGGACCCTGGCGACGTTTCCGGAGACCGGCGTCGGCATGAACGTCGCGGTGTACGACGCAACATGAGCCACCCCGCGATCCCTGGGCTGTTGAGCGCTGCCGGCATGAAGGCGGTCCGCTACCCGGGGGGTTCCTACGCGGACATTTACCACTGGCAGACGCACACCACCGAGGGCGGCTACGTCGCGCCCAACACCGGCTTCGACACGTTCATGGGCACCGTGCGTGCCGCCGGGGCGCAACCGATCATCACCGCGAACTACGGCTCGGGCACCCCGGAGGAGGCGGCCTCCTCTCCTTCACCCAGCCGGTGACGGCTTCCTCGTCGCGCTCGATCGCCCGGCGGGCCGAGACCTGATGGCTGAAGCCGTGCCGGTGCAGCATCTGCGCGATCGCCGACAGCGTCATGCTCATGTGGAACCGGCGCCCGATCAGCATCTTGATCCGCGCCAGCGTCCAGGTCTGATCCGGCCAGCCGTGCGCGACCGGCCCCCTGGCCAGCTCCTGCTCGAGCACGGCGAACTGTGCCTCACCCAGCTTTGGCCTGGACGCCGACCCCTTCAACTCCAGGGCCGGTGTTCCGCCGTACTCCCACGCCTGGTGCCACCGCTGTACCGACCGCACGCTGACACGTAACTGCTTGGCGATGGCGGCATTGTCGTGTCCCAGGGCGAATAACTCGGCCGCCTGCATCCGGATGTGCTTGCGAAACGCCTGCCGTTCCGCGGTCAGCCCACCCCCTTGCGGACCTCATGTCACCGACCTACTGCGACAAGCACAACTCGTCGATCCCCACGACATCACGCCAGCAAGGTCAGTAGCCGATGAAGAACCTGCCTGTCGGTGTGGTCAACTCAGACAAGAGGGCTGCACGATCAGTTCGCTGATGACTGCTGCAGAGCGATTCTGATGCCTTCCTTGAAGGCATCCAGATCATCAAATTGGTATCCCCGTTCGCTCGCCATATCTGCGAGCTTCAACAGGTCGTGTTCCTTCCGCGCCCAGAGCCAGATGCCATGGTTAATGTGGTTCCTGGAGTCCTTGCCTGTGAACTTACCGATCAATCCTTGTCCATTGGGGGACCACCACAGTTGGAACGAACCCCACTGGTACCGCTCTCCGGTGTGGTCGTACCACGTGCCGGTCAGGAACGTTTCGTCTTTGAGACTGGCGGTGATCCCGGCTGCTGAGCGCTCAGTGTCCGTGCCCGTCACTCGGCTCCGCAGCCGCTGGAGGTCAAAGGTCATGATCGTCGTAGTGGTCACTCGGGCCGTGGGGGACGACGTCGGGTCGGATTCAACACCCCAGTAGGTCGCCCACTTGCCGGCAATCTCTCTACTGGGTCGACGTATTCGCCCCACGAAGCGAGCTGCCGTGTCCTTGAGGAGATCTTCGAATAGCACAGCCAGGATGAGACCTACCACTGCGCCTGGTAGGGAGGTAAGTATCAAAGTAGTCAAAGGTGCTGCCTTCCGCTTCGTCATGTCCCGCAACGCGCGCAGGCAGCCGCACTATAGGGGCTGGCCGTGGGAAGGGGACGGAGATTTGGTATTTCCTTGAGGCCAGGCGGCGGTAGAGCAGGTTCGAAATGTGCGCGGGTGCTGACCGGCCAGCGGATGCGTTCGACGGCGCGGGTTCCTGCCGGACCAGGCTCTGCGGATGGTGCTTGGAGCTCGTAACCCGATCATGGCCGGGTCTTCTTGAGGCGTCGCCAGCAGATGAGGCTGCAGGCCAATGAGACGAAGGCGTCGTGGAGTTCGAGGCGTCGTTCCCATCGCACGGCCAGGCGTTTGAACTGGTGGAGCAGGGCGAAGGTCTGCTCGACGACGTAGCGGAGTTTGCCCAGGCCCTTGATGTTCGGCGAGCCCTTGCGGGAGATCACCGGCAGGATCCGGCGACGTCGCAGCTCACGGCGCACGGCCTTCGAGTCGTATGCCTTGTCGCCCAGGACGGATTCGGGTCGCTGTCGCGGACGGCCCGGACGTCCGGCCACCGACGGGATGCCGTCGACCAGGTGCAGGGTCTGCGTGATGTCGTTGACGTTGGCCGCGGTCGTGATGACGTGGAGCGGGGTGCCCCTGCCGTCGCAGATCAGATGGTGCTTGCTGCCCGTCTTCCGCCGGTCGACCGGTGACGGGCCGGTCGCGGCACCCCCCTTTTCGCGCGCACGTGGGAGCCGTCCACGCACGCGCGGGTCCAGTCGAGTTCGCCGGCCGCGTTCAGCTCAGCGAGCAGGATCCGGTGGAGTTGCTCGAAGACCCCGGCCTGCTGCCAGCGGTCCAGACGGCGCCAGCAGGTCTGACCGGAGCCGAACCCCAGCTCCAAGGGCAGGAGTTGCCAGGCGATGTCCTGGTGAAGGACGTACAGGATGCCCTGCAGGCACAGCCGGTCGTCCACCGGTCTCGGCCCCGGTGACCGCTCGGGCCAGGGTGGCAGCAACGGTTCGATCAGCGCCCACAAGCCGTCGTCCACGATCCACGGTCGAGTCGTCACACGACGCGAACGGTCGAATCATCACATCGGTCACGCCCGACCAGGACACCTCAACAAGATCCTGTTACGAGCTCTTATGAGGCTATTCGATCGCGTCGGAGTAGCCACGAGGACTGGAGCTCAGCGTCACGCGCCGTCACCGGTGCCGCACAGTCCACTGCCTCAGAACCTGTCCGCCTCTGCCGACCCCCGAGCTCAGCGGCCTCTTACGCGTGGTCGGGAAGTAGCCATCCCTCTACCCCACGCGAGACAACGACGGGACAAGGGAAGGGCGGGGACGGGTGGGGGGTGTGCTTCGGGGGATCGGGGCGCCGTCCTCTGTGTGGCGCGTCGGCGAGGCCTCCGCGCTGGGCGCCGGACACAGCCCCTAGCTCGGGGCGGGCCGAACCTCATGAGGCTCAGGGTGACTCAGTGCCTTTGGCGAGGCGGTGCAGAGTGTCCCATGCCTTGTGCGTGATCCGTGGATCGTCGTCGGGGGCGGGAGATTGCCCCAATAGGTGCTCTCGGTTGAGGCGTGCGACCGCTTGGCAGGTTTGAGGGCCGTAGTGGTCGCTCTCGGTGATGCTCGGGTCGAGGCATCCGGTCTGCTTCAGGAGTCTCTGCAGCCGTCGGGTGTCCGGGTCAATGCGGCCCGGTGCCAGGCGTCGCGGGAACGGCGGAAGCATGAAGCGTCTGCCGTCGGACTGTAGGGGGATGCTCAGGGTTTGCCCCTCGTGGATCGTGTACGGGGCCCGGAGGTTCTTGCCGTCGATGATGCCCGCCGGGCGCACGCCGAAGCGTTTGGCCACGTGCTGGAGGGTTTCGTCAGCCTTGACCAGGTACATCACGTGCATGTGCCGAGATGGCTGGTACTCGGAGCGCTTGCGAGGCCACCAGGGCTCCGGGGCTTTGGGCTGCGTGCGCAGGGTGCGTAACGCTCGCCGACCGCGGCTGGCTGCACAAGCGCCCTGACGGGCGGTTCACCGCGCGTCCATAGCTGGGCAGGGCCGGGGGGTCTGCAATCGTCATCCGACAAGACTCGCCCGATTCCCCACCGCCTTGACGCATTCCGATATAGGCATACGATGGCTGCCATGGCACGAGCAGCGACGACGTCGGACGTCTTCAACGCGATCGCCGAGCCGCAGCGCCGGGACATCCTGGCGCTGCTGCGGGCGGGTGAGCGGCCGGTGACCGACCTGGCCCAGGAGCTGGGGATGAGCCAGCCGGGGGCGTCCAAGCACCTGCGGGTGCTCCGGGAGGTGGGACTGGTGCGGGTCCGCGTTGCGGGCAAGCAGCGCCTCTACGGCCTGGACGCCCGCGGGCTGCGGCCGATCCACGAGTGGGTCGGCGGATTCGAGCGGTACTGGAACGAGAGTTTCGACCGGCTGGACACCTACCTGCAGGACCTCAAGCAGACACGACAGGAGGAATGACCGATGGCAGGGGCAAGGCAAGAACCGCGGCCGGAGCCGGCGACGGCCGACCGGGAGATCGTGATCACCCGGGTCATCGACGCCCCGCGGGAGCTGGTGTTCGAGGCGTTCACCGAGGTCCGGCACCTGTCGCGGTGGTGGGGTCCGGAGGGGTTCACCACCACCACGCGGTCCTTCGAGTTCCGCGAGGGCGGGGAGTGGGACTTCGTGCTGCACGGGCCGGACGGGACCGACTACTCCGAGTGGATCCGCTGGCTGCGGATCGCCCCGCCGGAGCGGATCGCGCTGCTGCACGGTGAGTCCCGCGACGACCCGAACGCCTTCGAGTCGGTCCTGACCTTCGAGTCCGACGGCGCGGCGACCCGGATCGTGATGCGCACGGTGTTCCCCACCAAGGAACTGCGCGACGAGGCGGTCGAGAAGTACCACGCGATCGAGGGCGGCCGGCAAACCCTGAGCAACCTGGCTGCGTACGTCACCGAGACCGTTCGGAAGGGAGCGGAGGGCTGATGGCCGGGAAGGTGTTCTTCAGCGTGTCGATGTCGCTGGACGGGTTCATCGCGCCCGAGTCCCCCGAGGAATTGATGGGGCAGCTATGGATGGAGCTCCAGCAGTGGGCCTTCCCGCTGCGGTTCTTCCGGGAGAACCTGAAGCTGGGCGAGGGCGGCGAGGAGGGCCGCGATAACGACATCGCGCGGGAGACGTTCGAGCGCACCGGCGCAAGCGTCATGGGCAAGCGCATGTTCGACGCCGGCGAGCAGATGTGGCCGCAGGAGGCGCCGTTCCACACGCCGGTCTTCGTCGTGACGCACACCAAGCGTGACCCCTGGGAGCGGCCTGGCGGGACCACCTTCCACTTCGTCAACGACGGCATCGAGACCGCGCTCGACCAGGCCCGCGAGGCCGCCGGCGACCGCGACGTCCGCATCGCAGGCGGCGGCGCGACGATCCTGGAGTACGTGAACGCCGGCCTGATCGATGAGTTCTCGATCGCGCTGTCACCCGTGCTGTTCGGCTCCGGAATCCGCCTGTTCGAGGGCGTGGACGCGTCCAGGGTCGCGCTGGAGCCGGTCCGTTCGGAGCCGTCGTCGCGGGTGACGCACCTGACCTACGCCGTGCACCCACGGTAGCCGCGCCGCCTGCCGTCGATCAGCGCGTGATACGACTCGGCGTTGAAGGCGGCCCGGCAGGCGGCCGCGAAGTGGTGGCGGAGCCCGGCGAGGTCGGCCGTCCGCCAGGCCTGATGGAGATCGGCGGGGCTGCCTACATGCTGCGGGATGTTCGGGGCCCTGCCGCACGAGGATGCGGACTGGCACTACTGCCTGCTCCGACCGACACCACGGCCGTAGTGGCCTTGTGCGCGATCTCGAACCCGAACCCGAGCCCCATGCGGACCCGGACCAGGCCCCTCGACCAGGTCACGCGATGGTCAGTCACTTCCGGCGCCGTTGGAGAAGCGCTCCCGGACCGCCTCCGGCCCTTGGCCCACCACCGGCCGATCCCACCCATCACCGATCCTCAGGATCTCCGGCTGTAGTACTAGTACTCCAGCAGCGGTTCGCTATCTGGCCTGGTCAGAGGCGTCGTCGGGAGTGTAGTTGGCTGATGTTGTATCAGGGGTGGTCTTGACGGACCGCCCCTCCAATGAGTGGATTCGTCGGCGATAGTGGCAGTGGCGGGCGACTGCTTGGCGTCTGCGCCGCCACCGCGACCAGCTCATGGTGTGGATGCGAAGCGGTGGTCGGGGCCGGGTTGGGTGAGTTGCCAGGAGCCGGCGGACCTCCGCCACGGTGAGCGGAACCAGGGTGTCGGAACCGTTTCTGCATCCCCTTTTGTGGCCGCCTGGGCTGTCGTGCCGGCGAGGAAGGCGTGGGCGAGCATGGACAGGGTGACGTGCCGCATCCAGCCGACGTAGCGGCGGACTTCGTACTGGTCCAGGCCGCATTCGTTCTTCGCGGCCTGGAAGCATTCCTCGATTGCCCACCGCCGCCCGGCGACCTGCACCAGTCGGTTGACGTCGGTGTCTGCCGGGGCATAGCCGAGGTAGTAGGCAATCTCGTCGGGTCTGCTGATGCTGCGGCGGGCCGGTGCCCAGCGTTGGTGTGTGGGTCTGTCGCCGTCGAAGTCCTCGATCGTGGGAAGCTGGAGGGCTGCCCAGTGGTAGACGCGCGGGCCCTTGGCGTCGTCGCCGCACGAGCGTTTCTCCCACGCCTCGTTGGGGGCTTGGGTGAAGAGGTGGTCGATGCGGCCGAAGCGCGGCACCTGCTGGGATTTCGGGACGGCCAGGACGTAGCCGATGGCGGTCTCTTCCAGCATGCGGCGAAAACGCCACTCCTGGCCGTAGGCGGCATCCGCGGTCACCCAGGCGATCGGCAGCGGCGAGGCGAGTGCGCGCCACCGTCGCTTCCTGCCGCTGCTCGTGCTGCCGGAGGACTTCCCCGTCAGCCCCATCACCCTGACCGGATCCGTGAACGCGGCCGAAGGAAAGGGCTGTTCACGAAGCCGGACAGGGATCCGGTGGAAATCGTCGACATCGAAGAACTGGAGATGGTCGAAGCCCTACAGGAAGCCTCCGGCCCCAGCCTCCTCGACATCCTGCGCAGCAAGCAGTCCGACAGCTTGCGCAACGCCGCCGTACGCGACCACATCCTGCATGTCATGCGAGTACAGCCCGACGCACCAGCCCGGCACGCTGCGCTGCTGGACAGTGCCCTCAAGCCACTCGTCAACGCCCTGCCGCAGCCGCAGCAGAGCTCCTCCACCAGCTGATGGTCGGTGCCTCTGCGCGACCCATCGACCGATTCGCCGCATGCTTCTCAGACAGGGCATTCTGGTGCCGCTCACCCGCTCACGATCTCGATGAAGGACTGAGTTCTCATGGCCGCTTCTACCGCAGCGTCCGGTGCTTCTGATGGGGTGTTGTCGCCGTTGGGGCAGCGGTTGCGTGTCTTGCTGAGTTCCGAGCGTGTTGCTGGTGATCTGCGGCGCTACTTCGGCATCGGAGGGTCGCCCGGCGGTATGCCGTTCACCGGGAGCCGGTTCGAGCACCTAGCGGGTGGGGGAGACCGGCCGGAGGTCGCTGACCAGATCACGGCGGAGGACCTGGTAGCGGTGCAGACTTTGTCGATCACCGTTCCGGCGCCTGTTGCGCTGGACATTCTGGAGGGCCGCCTCGGCGTGCAGCTGTCCGGTCTGTTGCACGCCATTCCCAGGGACATCGACATGGTTGACGCCGACGCGGTCGTCGTGGCCGACGGCTCGCCAGCGGATCAGGCCTGGAACCTGCTCTGCGAACAATATGGGGTCAACTGGGTCATCGCCGGAAAGGTCCTGGCCCGCAAGCGTCCCCGACTGCTCCCGGTCTACGACCGAATCGTCCGTTGTGCCGTCGGCTGGCCGCCGTCCTTCTGGCTCGCTCTCCATGCCGCGCTGCATGAGGATGAGGCCGCGTTGCACCGCCAACTGCTGAAACTGAGGCAGGCCGCGGGGCTACCCGAGACGGTGAGTGCGCTGCGGGTGTGCGATGTGGCGGTATGGATGAACCACCGGGCCCTCAGCCATGCCTGCCCCTGAGGATGCCTACCGCCAACGTGACCAGAGGGGGCGTTCTGGCCTGTGAGGGTGACGGACTTTACCAACCGTGACGTGTGTGGGACGTTCGCGCGGAGCGGTCTACGGGTGGGGGGACTGCGGGCTGAGATGCCGCTACGAGCGGTTCCCGGCTCGCAGGGGACGGCGTGCGGATGGGTGGCCGGTTGATGGTGGGCGAGTTACGCGTGCAGGAGATCGTCCGCGGGGATGGCCGGGCGGGGCCCACGTAGATCAGCCAGCATCTTGGCGCGAACCTGCCATCGCGGCCAGCAGGCGTTCGGCGCACTGCGCCCGGTTCCATCGGTGTGATCCACGCAGATCTCGGCAGGTGTGCCACGGCGCCGACCCTGTACCGCCGGGAAGCATCCCGAGATTGATTGCCCTGACGAAAGGGCGTGCCAATCAACGTTCCGGTTGCGAATGTCGGCTCGACAGGCCGGATCCCGGCACACTGAGCAACTGGAGAACAGCGCATGTCCGCTACCGATGTCGCAACCGCGAGACCCGGACACGGCACCCGCAAGGTCACTGCCGTTTCCGTCGTGACCACACTCGTCCTGTCCTTCTTCATCGCCCTTCTCGGCCCGCTCGGCGCGACGACCGCGAGCGCGGCGAACCCCATCCGCACCAATGGCCCGCTCTTCCGGGTCGGAGCCATGGACCGCTGGGGCTACTGGGGGTTCATCAACGAGATCCGTCGGCAGGTCAATGTCTCGAACAACGCGGTGCCGGGATCGCACGACACGATTGACCACACACCCATCGCGGACCACGGGGAGTACATCGACGTGCGCATCCAGATGTGGGGCAACGAGCACTACGTCCCCATCCGGCTGCGCCGCTCGGACCTCTACGTCATCGGCTGGTGGTCGAGCGACGGGGTCTACAACCACCTGGACACGGTGGCGGAGTCGTTGACGCCCACCACCAACCTCGACGAGAACGGCCGCGTGATGCGCGACCGCAACGGCAGGGAGATCTTCCGGTACGTGGCCCACCGGCAGACTCCGTTCACCGGGGATTACCCCACCTTGGAGCACGCTGCCCGCGCCACCCGCTCGGAGATCGGCTTCAGTCGCGAGGCTTTGAGCAGCGCGGCCTGGGACCTCTACAACGCCCGTCACCCCGAGGGCCGGCACGCCGCGACGGAGACCCGCCTCCAGGCGCACGCGGTCCTGATGATGACCCAGTTCATCTCGGAGGCGACCCGCTTCAGGGGCGTCGCAAACACCCTGGGCTGGGCGAACGAGGCCAGTGCCGACCAGCCCAACCGTGAGATCCACCTCCCGTGGCAGCTCGTCGGTGAGGAGAACAACTGGGGCCGGCTCAGCTCCCTCTTCAACACCCTGCTGGGCGGCCGCGGAGGCAGCTCCCATCCCGACAGGGCCTACACCGCGGACTACTGGGGCCACCTCGTCACGGTGACGCTCTACACCCTGGCGGACTACGCCCGCGTGCTGAACACGGCCAAGGGGCACCCGTAAGCACAGGGACCCGTACACAAGGGTCACGAGTAAAAAGGGGCCACGTGTGGAGCCCGTGACCTGAAGAAACCGCGGAGCGCGGGCAGCGGCTACGGATGCTGCCCGCGCTCCAGTACGGGTTCCGCCGGGGTTTGGACTCCGTCGGCGTTTCCACGTTCCGCACCAGTAAGACGCGGCTGGGGTGGGCGCCCCCTCTACCCCGGGACCAGCGGTGTCCTGCCCTCGGGCTCAGTTGCCCGAAGGTCGCCTACACCAGCCAGCCAGCCGGACTGGCGGCGCGTCATCCCTGAATCGCAACGGTCGGCCTACCTGGATAGAAGGCGTTGATCTCGGCCAGGACGCGGTCGGGTGCTTCGTGGAGGAGGAAGTGTCCGGCGCCGGGGACGTCGGCGGACGTGGCGTGGGGGGCGGCGTCCTGGAGGGGTGGCAGGACCATGTCGGCGAGGCCGGCCTGGGTGATCATGCGGACCGGGATGGTCAGTGGGGTCTCCTGGAGTTTGGTGTTGTCGGCCTCGTCCTGGGTCTCGGTCCGGTAGAGCTCGAAGCCGGCGTGCAGGACCTGGGGGCGGGAGTACAGCCGGACGAATTCGGCGAGTTCGTCGGCGGAGATGTTCTCGCCGGCGGTCTTCATCCCGTGGAAGAAGTGGGTGAGGAAGGTCTCGACCCGGCCGGTGACCAGTTCCTCCGCGAGGGGACGCTGCTTGTTGAAGGAGAAGTGCCAGAACATCGACTCGATGGCGGCGAACTTGAGGTTCTTGCCGGTCAGGCCGTAGTCCATGAGGAACAGGCCTGCTATCTGCTCGCGGTACTGGGCGGCCAGCGGGTAGGCGACGCTGACGCCGAAGTCGTGGGCGACGACGTGTACGTTCTCGTGGTGGCCGAGGTGGTTGAGCAGCTTGTGGACGTAGGTGGCCAGGACCGTCTTGGCCCTGGAGGTCGGGTTGCCGGTCGAGTCGCCCAGGCCGGGCAGGTCGATGGCGATGACGGTGCGGCCGGGCAGCAGTGAGGGCATGATCTGGCGGTACTCGTACCAGCTCTGCGGCCAGCCGTGCAGCAGCACCATGACCTGAGGGCCGTCGCCGCCGATGACGTAGTGCATCTGCACGTCGTCGATGGTGGTGAAGCCGTGCCGGAAGAGCTTGTTGAACTCGGCGTCGTCCTTGGTCGCCGTGTCGTAGCCGGGGCTGAGCGGCTCTTCCGACGCGACGGCCGCGGCGGTCGCGGGAGCTGTGGTGGAAGCGTTCATGGTGGTGCGTCCTTTGTCATAGGTGGGTGTCGTCGTGCGTGGCGGTGCGGCTGGAGGCCGGTGGCCTGCGGTCGAGATGTCTGCGCCGATTGCGAGCGCCGGGTGGTTCAGGGGAGTGCGGCCGCTCGGGGTGGACGGGGGTCAGACAGCGATGCCGCCGTCGACGTTCCAGTTGGTGCCGGTGATGAAGTGGGCTTCGGGGCCGGCGAGATAGGCGACGGCGCTGGCGATGTCGGCGGGCTCGGCGAAGTGGTCGAGCGCCATGAGCTGCTTGAGGGACTCCGCGTACGGGCCGGAGGCAGGGGTCATGTCCGTGGCGGTGGGGCCGGCCTGCACGTTGTTGACGGTGATGCCGTGCGGACCGAGTTCGCGGGCCAGGCCGCGGGTGAGGCCGGCGACGGCGGCCTTGGTCAGTGCGTAGACGGTTGCGCCGGGGAAGGGGACGCGGTCGACGATGACGCTGCCGATGGTGATGATGCGACCCCCTTGGCCGAGGTGGGGAGTGGCGGCCTGGACGGCGCTGAACACGCCCCGGACGTTGACCGCGATGAGCCGGTCGAACTCCTCCAGGGGGAAGTCCTCGATCGGCGCGGCGTGGGAGATGCCGGCGTTGTTGACGAGGATGTCCAGTCCGCCGAAATGCTTCGTGGTGCGGCTGACCGCGGCCCGGACGGCCTCGTGGTCGGCGCTGTCCGCCTGTATGGCCAGGGCGCCTGTTGCCTCGGCCACGGTGTCGGCCTGTTCCTTGGCGCTGGCGTAGGTGAAGGCGACCCGGGCGCCGTCGGCGGTCAGGCGGCGCACGATGGCGGCACCGATGCCCCGGGATCCGCCCGTGACCAGGGCGGTTTTGCCGTCGAGGGGTCGTACGCCGGATCGGGTGGTGCCGGGGGTGGGCTGGGTGCTCACAGGGAGGTCTCCGACTTCTTCAACACTTCACTTACGAACCGAACCGCTCGGTTACTATATCAACGATGACACTAACCTGAGCAACCACGGGATTCCTTCCGTAGCGGCGAACTTTTTTCGATGAGGCTTTCCGCGTCGCTGCGGGATCTGCAGGCAACTACGAAGAGCCGGTTCAGGTCGTGCAGGCGAGGCCGGGCGCGGTGACGAGAGTCGTGGTCGGTGGCGTGGACGGCGATCGCCGCACGCCGGCGCCGGTCAGGTCGATGGGCAACGGCAACCACGCGCGCGAGCCGGGGGCGAGGTGCCGCGCGGTGAACCTCTCGAGGAACGAGTCGAGCAGGTCGACATGCTCGCGGGTGTCAGCCACCTCCGGCGCGTATGCCGACAGGACGCTCGACAGGATGGTCGCAGCCTCGGCGAGCCGCGGGTGACGCAACCCGTGCCGGGCCGCGTCCAGCCACAGGTCGCTCGTGTCCGGCAGTCGTTCGTGGAGCTCCGCGCGGACGCCTGCCTGACCGATGGTCGCGACCGCCAACGCAGCGGCGGCGCGCTCGGCGCGGGGCAGCGCGTCCAGGACCCGCAGCTCCATCCAGCCTCGGGGGCGGATGGGCGGGAAGAGCGTGGTGAGGTGGTACCGGAAGTCGTCGGTCGTCGGCCACCCCAGCTCGTGTCCGCGGTGCATCCACTGACGGAAGGTCATCGACTCGCTCACACCGGCGCCGCCCGGACGTCCCGGCCCCTCGGTGGGGATGAAGAACACGAGTGCGTCGAGCGCGTAGCGCAGCCAGCTGCCGCTGGGGTCGTCCGACATCGGGACCGGCCGGGTGCGCGTGGGGTCGATGTTCCACCAGATGCCCTGCCGCGCCGATTCCCACGTGGCACCGGAGGCGTCGACGGCGCGGGAGTTCGCGAACATCGCAATCAGCACCGGTGAGGTCAGGTTGAGGACCCGCCACCGGCCGAGCGGGTCCGCGGGGTCGTTGCTGATGTTGACCTGCACCGACGAGGTGTTGGTCATCATCCAGCGGCCCGCGACCCCCTGGCGGTCGAAGTGCTCGTTCATGGCCCGGTATCGGGGCTGGTCGAGAATGCGGACGGGGTCGCGGACGTCCACGGCCCTGCTCTCACCCCGAAGGCCGAGTCGCGACAGCCTCTGCTCGAGCACGGCGGCGTCGGTGTCCACGGCGCGGATCGCGTCCGAGACGGATGGCTGAGGGGCCGAGGACAGCTCGATCTGGCCGCCCGGCTCCACGGTGACACGTCCTGCCTCGGGCAGCGGGGAGTCGGCCAGGGTCAGCAGCCGACCCAGGTCGGGGCGGGTCACCGGGTCCGCCACCGGATGGACCGCCCATTCGGTCTCGAGCCCCAGCAGATCGTCCTTCGTCGCGGCGAACATGGCGTCCGTGACCTCACGCAGCTTCTCGTACGTGATCGAGCGGTGTGCTGCCGGCATGGCCGGCTCCTTTCGGAGTCCATGGTGAATGTCGGGTGTGACGACCTGCTGACGACCGCTGCGCGCCTACGCCGTCTTCTCGATGAGGTCCCAGAGGGCGATCTGAGGCTTCTCGCCGTACAGCTCCTCGATCTGGGAGAACCCCACGGAGGAGGTGATGTTGATCTCGGTGACGTGACCGTCGATGACGTCGATGCCGCAGATGTAGATCCCTCGCTCGACCAGCTTCGGCCCCAGCAGTCGTGCGAGCTCCTCCTCGCGCGGGGTGATCGTGGTCCGGTGGATCGAGCCGCCCTGCGCGATGTTGGCGATGTAGCTGCCGTGCTTCGGGATCCGGACGAAGGCTCCGGCCACGTCGCCACCGATGAAGAAGATGCGCTTGTCGCCCGCCGTGATGCCGGGCAGGAATGCCTGGGACACGAGCGGGGGGCTGCCATCGGCCAGCCGGGCCCTGACGAGCTCCTCGTCGAACGCCGCCGACGTCACCCGCGCGATCCCGCGTCCGCCGTACTCGTAGAGCGGCTTGATGACGACGTCCTGGTGACGATCGGTGAAGTCGCGGATCTCGTCGAGGTCGCGGCTGATCAAGGTGGGCGGCGTGAACGCGAGGAACTCGAGGGGGAAGATCTTCTCCGGGAAGCGGATGATGCTCTCCGGGTCGTTGATGACGAGGACCTTGTCCTTTATCCGGTCCAGCAGGTACAGCGTCGTGAGGTAGGACATGTCGACCGGTGGGTTGGGCCGGAAGTGGATCACGTCCATGTCCTCGAGGTCGATACGGATGTGCTCCTGCCCGTCGGCCGCGTCGGCACCCGTGTACGGGCGCGCCTTGGCGATCAGGCGCCCCTCGACCTGGCTCACATCGGCGGGACAGACCTCGTGGACCGTGTGGCCTCGCACGAGCGCCTCGTCAGCGATCTTGGTCGTGTCCTGCGAAGCGTAGGTCCCCAGCTTCTCGGAGATGACGGCGACGGCGAGCGGCATGGCACCTTCCTGTTCACGGGACACCCGGACGTGTCCGGGGTTCCGGTGGGCCGGCGCGCACATCGCCGTGTTCGTCGGCCCACCGGGACGGTTGAGCTCGTGGCGCCTCAGGCGGGGGCGAAGGCCAGCTTGAGCTCGGGGTACCAGGTCTCCTGGATGTTCTGGATGTAGCGGCCCAGGTTCGGGATCGTCCGCACGAAGTCGGTGATCTCCGGGTGCATGCCGCGGGCCTGGAAGAACGCCTGCGTGAAGCCGAACAGCGTCGCGTCGTAGGAGCTCGGGGCGTCGTTGCCGAGGAGGAAGCGGTTCTCGCCCAGGATGACCGAGATGGCCTCGAAGTCCTTCTTGGCCTTGTCGATGATCTCCGCCGGCGTGTACCGCGCGATGCCCTGGTCGTAGCAGCGCTTGCGGAAGTCGTCGCGGCGCACCTGGATGGCCTCCTGGACTTCGGCCGGCAGCGCCGACGTGTCGCCGAGCGTGTTGCTGACGATGAAGTCGAAGCCCTGCTGGTCGAAGAACTCGAAGTAGATGATGATCCAGTAGAGGTGGTCCTCCAGCGTGCGCTTCACGGCGTGGCCGACGGCCTTCTGCTCCTCGGTGAGGTGCGTGTCGGGATCGGAGACCGTCCGCTTCAGCCAGTCGATGACGAGCTGGGAGTCGGAGATCCTGGTCTCCCCGACGGTGACGTACGGCACCTTCCCGCGCGGCCCGACGTCGGGGACGGGCTCGGCGACGACCTTGTGCTTGACGTCGAAGAGGCGGAAGTACGCCTGCAGCTTCGCGACGTACGGCGACAGGGTCGTCACGTAGGCCGCCAACTCGCTCTCGCCGAGCGTCAGGGCGTGCAGCTCGAACTCGGTGTCGCTGTCAACCTGGAGGTCGTCGTAGGGGTTCGCGTAGAGCGGGTACTGCGTCACTGTCGGCTCCATCAGTAGTGCGCCGGTCTGGGCGGGGTCGGGGACGGGCTGGTGCCCATGAAGAGTTACGAACCGAATCGATCGGTTACTATAACCATGATGACACTAACCTGAGCAACCACGGAAGTCCTTCCGCGGCGGCGCACTGTTTCTCAAGGAGGCTTCGATGCCCAGCACGGGACGGCCCCGGTCCTTCGACACCGACCAGGCACTGGAGGTGGCGATGCGGCTGTTCTGGGCCGAGGGCTACGAGGGCGCCTCGCTCGCCGCACTGACCGAGGCCATGGGAATCAACCGGCGCAGCATCTACGCCGCCTACGGCAACAAGGAGGAACTGTTCCGCAAGGCCGCCGACCGCTACGTGCAGGGCCCGGGAGCCTTCGTGGGCCCGGCTCTTGAGCTGCCCACCGCCCGGCAGGTGGCCGAGGCGATGCTGCACGGAGGCGTCAACGCCCACACCCTCCCCGGCTGCCCGCGCGGCTGCCTGCTGGTGCAGTCCGCGCTGGCCGCTGGCCCCGACAGCGAACCGGTCCGCCGCGACCTGGCCGAACGCCGCGAGGCCGGCGTGGCCGCCCTGCGTAAACGGTTCGAACAGGCCCAGGACGAGGGCGACCTGCCCCCCACCGCCGACCCGGAGACCCTCGCCCGCTATGTGCACACCGTCGGGCAGGGACTCGCCGTGCAGGCCGCCGGCGGCGCCAGTCCAGAAGACTTGCATCGCGTCGCCGACCAGGCGCTCAGTGCGTGGCCGAGCGCCTGATCCGACTATCCGGTCATCAGGTCTTCCCCAAGGGGGCGACGGTGGCACGATGCTGGTCGAGGGGGATTCGTACAGCTCAGCGCTGGTCCCGTTGACGCTGCCAGGTGCAACAGGTGTCGTTGTATCGCATGTTCAGGTGAAGCCCGGCTGCAACTGGCCCGGCAGCTCCTCTTCCGGGTCCGGTAGGACCGTGTGGCGATCTGTCGCCGCGGTTTGTCCATTCATCAGTTGGCTCCGCCCGGCGCAGGGGCCGGGATGCGGGCCCGTCACCAGTGGTGCGCCGTGACCAACACGTCGGTTAACCGGCCGAGGGCCGTCATCGTTCGCGAGGGCGGAGCCGGACAACTGCTTTTGGCGGCGGCCGTCGTTGATGCACGCCCGGCACGGCGGTGGCCGGCGCCGCAGGAGAGGCCGTGCGGCACGACTGACCCCGCAGGCGTGGTGCTGGGGAGGCCTGGAGTCGGCTCGCCCGTCCCGGGCCGCCCGGGGTCAGCCGGCGGTGCCGGCCCGAGCCACCGCTTCGGCGAGGATGGCCGTCACCTCGTCGGTGTGGGACAGGTGCGGGGAGTGCCCGGAGGGGATGCGCGCGCTGTGGGCGGCGCGGGCAGCCCACTGTTCCTGGACGGCGGGCGGCAGCGCCGGGTCCTCGGTGGCCACGATGTACGTGAGCGCAATGTCTGTCGGCGCGGCACCCAGCTTCTCGGTGAAGGCGCGCGTGCCCTGCCAGTTGAGGCGCTTGACGGCCTCGGCGGTCAGGGTGGGCTCGACCCCGCTGAAGATGGACTCTTCCGCGTCGCCTGCCTTGACGGCGAGGCCGTCGGCGGAGCGGATCCAGGTGGGCGGGAAGTCGCCGCCCATCCACTCCATCATCGAGGTGCCGGCCTCCAGTGCGAAGGCGGCGATATACACGAGTTCGGTGACCTGGTCCGCTTCGGCGGCGGCCCAGGTGGCGGGGACACCGCCGTAGGAGTGGGCGGCGAGTACGACGGGGCCGCTGACGGCGTCGATCGCGGCGCGGACCACGGCGACGTCCTCGGCCAGTCCTTGCGCGGCCGCGCTGTCGGGGTTGCTGCTGGGCAGTTGCACTGCCTGTGAGGCGATGCCGCGGGCGGTGAGCTGCTCGCTCAGCGGGGTGAAGATCCACGGGGTGTGCATCGCCCCGTGCACGAGCACGACGGTGGGGTTCATCAGGAGGGTCCTCGGGTGCCGGAGGCGGTCTGGGTAGGGGTGTCCGGGCGTGGGCGGTGCCGACGAATGGTCTGCAGCACGCAATGAGCGCGTCCCGGATCGTGAGGTGGTGTGTGAGGCGGACATCGATCGGTTGTCCGTCGTCTCGTTGCCGCAGTGTACTGGGCCAAGATGACCATGCTCTGTGCATCAACGGCGTAGGTGTCGTGCCAGGGGTTGGCCGAGGCCAGGGGTACGCCTTGTCCGCCTTGATGGTCAGGCGGGATTCCAGGCGCAGCGCGCCGGGAAGTTCGTAGAGCTTTGCCGTGAGGAAGGCTTCGTAGGCGGCTTGGTCGCTCGATAGATCGCGCAGGCCACCAGCCGACCGGAGATGGCGGCGCTCATCGAGTCCTTCGCTGGAGGCGGCGCGGTGCGGGCATGACCAGGGTCCGTGGCGGCGGTGCCACGGACCCTTACCGCGCGCAATTCTGCGGCTCAACGCAGCGACACGTCATTCGAAATCGGTTGACACGGCCGGTTTGTCGGCGGGCGGGTCTGTGCGCAGGCAGCCTCGGCAGCCAGAGCCGCAGAGCAGCCGGGTGGTCTCTGTCCATCATGCCGCGCTGCTCAAGCGCCAGGCCGGCCGGTCGGCGCAGGCTGTCACGGGTTCACTGCTGGCCCTGATGGGCCAGGCGGAAGGCGCCGGGTGTCACACCGGTGTGGCGGGTGAAGAACTTGCCGAAGTTGGTGGGTTCGGGGAAGCCGAGGTGGCGGGCGATGGTCGCCACTGGTTCGTCGGTGTGGGCGAGCAGCCGTTGGGCCTCCAGGGCGACGCGGCCGTCGATGACGTGCTTCACGGGCTGTCCGGTGGCGGCCGTGCAGGCGCGCGTGAGTGTTTTGACGGTGTATCCGAGGCGGTGGGCATAGTCGGCGGCGCGGCGGGTGGTGGCGTAGGAGTGTTCCAGCTCGGTGCGGAAGCGGGTGTAGACCTCCCCGCCGGCGTGCGGGTCGGTGCCGGCGTCGGGGTGGGGGAGTCGGTCGATCTGCAACAGCACGGTGGCGAGCAGGAGTTGGAGGATCTCCGCTGACACGGTCTGTTGCGGCCGGCCGTACTCGGCCCGCAACTGGCCCAGCAGGGTGGCCAGTACGGCGTAGTCGCCGCTGGCCCCCAGTTGCCAGCAGGTCGGCCCGTACCACTCGTTGACCAGCCGGTCGGCGCTGCTGGAGTGGGGCGGGAAGGCCGGCGTGAACAACAGGTGGGTGCCGTTTGCGGTGCCCGGTCGCACAAAGCGTTGCACCTGTCCGGGGCGGATCCACAGCAAGGTGCCCGGGCGGCAGGGGTAGGTCACGAAATCCACGGCGTGTTCGCCGCTGCCCTCGGTGACCAGGGTGAGGGTGTGGAAATCCACCCGGTGCACCGCATCCGGCCGTCTGCGCCGGCGCCGCTCGTGCAGGGTGGCCAGATCGATGATCTCGAAGCCGGGGATCCGCTCCTCGGGTGGGTTGAAGTCCAGCCGGAGGATGCCGCCACCCCGGGAAGGATCAGCCTCGCCAAGAGCCGCGGAGTTCATCACGCCTCTCCTGGATGTCCTCGATTTACCACACCGGGTCTCCAGGCTACCTCGTCTGCCTGTGCTTTTGTGGCCAGAGTGGATGACGTCAGGGCGGCGCACGGCCGCCCCCACCACAAGGGGCAACCTGCATGAACGGCACGGTCACGGTCCTCGACAAGGGCGCCGTCCGCATCCACAGCTACATGTCACCGGCGGGCACCTTCCACACCACCACGCAGCTGATCGAGACCCCGGCGCGGGTCATCGCGGTCGACGCCCAGCTGATGCCCGCCTACGCGGACGAGGCGGTCGCCTATGCCAAGGGGCTCGGCAAGCCGCTGGACCGGCTCATCATCACCCACGCCCACCCGGACCACTACAACGGTGCCGCCCGCTTCGGCGTCCCCGTGCATGCGCTGGCCCAGGTGCGCGAGCAGATCATCGCGCGCGGCGACAGCCGGCTGCCCACCGGCCTGGTCATCCCGGTCACCGACTTCACGCCGAGCGTGGAGATCACCGCCGGCACCGAGGTCGTTGACGGGATCCCGTTCGTCTTCCAGGCCGTCTCCGGTGGCGAGGCCGCCGACGAACTCCTCGTCAAACTCCCCGAGCAGGGCGTCCTGATAGCCCAGGACCTCGTCTACCACGGCGTCCACCTCTACCTGGGCAACAACGACATCGCCGGCTGGCAGCAGGTGGTCGACGCGCTGGCCGCCGAATCCGGCTACGACACGATCCTCGCCGGCCACGGCCTGCCCGCCGGGCCGGAGATCTACGCGGAGGTGCGCCGCTACCTCGCGGACGCCCGAGAGCTGCTCGGCGACGACGGCGAGGCATACAAGAACGCGATCGTGGACCGATACCCCTCCCATGTCGGCCCGTTCATCATCGACATCGCCAACCGGTCCCTCTTCCCCGCCGACCACTGAACCCCGCCCTTCTGCTCCGCAGCGCACGCCTCCAGAAAGACTCGCCATGCCGTCAGCTCGTATCCGCCATGCTCGCGTCGCGGCTGTCGCGGTGGTCTCACTGGCCGTCATAGGCGCAGCCACAGCCCCGGCTCTCGCCACCCCTGACGCGACCGGGAGGCCTGCCGCCTCTGTTCAGCACCGCGCCCACCTGCCCGCCAGCTACTCGATCCCCGGCAGCCGGACCTACCCCGAGGGCATCGCCCGCCAGCACGGCACGCCCTACTTCTACGTCGGCAGCACCAGCGACGGCACCGTGTACCGCGGTGACGTCCACCAGAGCGCGACCGAGGTATTCCTGCCGGGCGGCCAGGACGGGCGCACCTCCGTCGCCGGCATGAAGACCGACCCCGCAGGACGCCTCATCGTCGCGGGCGGCGCCACCGGCAAGGTCTTCGTCTACGACACCCGTACCCGCGCCCTGCTGCACGTGTTCGACACCGGCCGCACCGACGTCTTCCTCAACGACGTAGCCCTCGCCCCGAACGGCGACGCCTATATCTCGGACTCCGTCCACCCGGTGCTGTGGCACATCACGGCCGCGGAGTTGACGAGCAAGCACGTCCAGCAGCCTCTGCACGTCGGTGCGGACCTGGCCAAGTCCCCGATCGACTACAACGCCGGCTTCAACGGCAACGGCCTGGTCGTCACGGACGACGGCCGCTACGTCCTGCTGGCCGACTACAACGACTACGCCTTCTACCGCATCGACACGATCACCCACAAGGTCGTTCCCATCGACCTCGGCGGTGCCAAGGGTGTCTCCGGCGACGGTCTGCTGCTGCGCGGCAACACCTTCACCGCCGTGACCGAACTCGACCATCCCGAGGGCCAGATCACGATCCTGAAACTGAGCCACGACTACACCAGGGCCAAGCTCGTGCGCACTATCCACGGTCACGGCATGCACAGCCCTTCCACGGCGGCCTTCGACGGACGCGACCTGCTGATCGTCAACTTCCAGTTCCAGGTAGCCGACCCACAACTGCCGTTCAACGTGGTGCGAGTCCACGCGAACCGATGACCGGACACAGCACAAAGAAGGACGACAGCAGCATGAAGATCACCATCGTGGGTGCGGGCAACATGGCCCGAGGCATCGCCACCCGTGCCCTGAAGGGCGGCCACGCGGTCACCATCACCGCCAAGGACCCCGGAAAGGCCATAGGACTCGTCGACGAACTGCGCATGCGCGACCATGGCCATGGCCGCATCGGTGCCGCCGACGACTCCGCGGTGGACACCGCGGACATCGTGGTCCTCGCAGTGCCCTTCGACGCGGCCAGGCAGCTCGCCGCCTCCTATGGGGCACGGCTGAGCGGCAAAGTCCTCGTCGACATCAGCAATCCCGTCGACGCCTCACTCGACGCGCTCGTCGTCACCCCGGGCAGCTCGGCCGCCGAACAGATCGCCGGGGCTGTCGCACCGCAGACCCGAGTCGTCAAGGCGTTCAACACCACGTTCGCCGCGACCCTGGTCGCCGGACAGGTGGCCGACACTCCGCTGGACGTCTTCATCGCAGGCGACGACGAAGACGCCCGCAAGCAGGTCGCCGACCTCGTCACCTCCGGCGGGCTGAACCCGGTCGACGTTGGCGCGCTCAAGCACGCGCGCGAGCTGGAGGGCTTCCAACTGCTGCACATGGCCCTGCAGATCCGGGAAGGCGGCCACGGCTGGGCGAGCACGATCAAGATCGTCACCGCCCCCTGAGCCGCGCGGACACCGCCTTCCCTCCCGTGCCGACCGGCAACCCCCGCGGACGGCAGCGGGCCCTCGCTGATCCCCAGCTGGGCCCCGCTCCACCGCCACCGTCGCGACCACCCCGGTCTCGGCACCCGGCATCGCCAACCGCTTCGACCTGGCGGCCCACAGCAGCCCGAGAACGTCACCGTCGACCGCGCCGGATCGGGGTTTCTGACCTTCTCCTTCGCCCGGCAGGTCGTCCGACTCCTCCCGGGCGGCAGGGTGCACGTCCTGGCCACCCTGCCGGCCCGGCGAAGGGCCAGCACCCCCCATCTGGGCAGGGCGTTCGTCGGCGGCATCGCCGAGGGACGTACCTCGCCCGTGCCGGTGGCGTGCCGACAGAGCCGGCACCGGCACGCCGAACGGCAGGAAAGCCGTCCGCACACTCTCCTCGCCATCGACGCCCTGGAACCGACATGTCCGAAACCCCGCAGCCCAGCACCGCCACCACGGACGACGTGCCCCGTACTCCAAGGCAGGGCCACCGCTCCAGCCGTCTGTCCCTCGTCCTGGTCCTGGGCTCCCTGACCGCACTCGGGCCGCTCACCATCGACCTCTACCTGCCGGCCCTGCCCCAGGTCAGCACAGACCTGCACGTCTCTGCGGCCGTCACCCAGCTCACCTTGACCGCCGTCATGCTCGGGATCGCCCTGGGACAGCTGGTCCTTGGCCCGCTCAGCGACACCCTCGGTCGACGCCGGCCTCTTCTGGTCGGCCTGGCGGTGTACGTGGCGGCGAGTGCCGGATGTGCCCTCGCCCCGAACCTTGATGCGCTCATCAGCATGCGCCTGGTCCAGGGCCTGGCGGGCGCCGCCGGCATCGTCATCGCGCGGGCCGTGGTCCGCGACCGGTACGACGGGCTCACCGCCGTCCGCCTGCTGTCCTCGCTGATGCTGATCTCCGGCACGGCACCGATCCTTGCCCCCGTGATCGGCGCCCAGCTACTGCGGCTAACCTCCTGGCGCGGCGTGTTCCTCACCCTCACGTTGCTGGGCCTGGCTATCCTGGCCGCCACCGCCGCTCTGCTGAACGAGACCCTGCCGACCGCACGTCGCCGCTCCGGCGGACTCCCCACCACCCTGCGTACCATGCGCGACCTGCTCCGCGACGGCCACTTCACCGGCTATCTGCTCACCGGCAGCCTCGCCTTCGCCGCCCTGTTCGCCTACATCGCAGGCTCGTCCTTCACCCTGCAACGGCTCTACGGCGCCTCCCCGCAGACCTACAGCCTGCTCTTCGCCCTCAACTCGATCGGCATGGTCGCCACCGGCCAGCTCATCGGCAAACTGCTGCTCGGACGCTTCTCCTCGCACCGCGTACTGGCGACGGGCCTGACCGTGCTCGGCGCCGCGGGAACCGCCTTGGTCCTCCTGGTCACCACGCACGCGGGCCTGCCCTGGATCGCCGCCGCGCTGTTTCTCACCGCCTGCCCGGTCGGCATGATCCTGCCCACGACCACGGCCTTGTGCCTACAGCGGGCCCCGCACGCGGCGGGCAGCGCCTCCGCACTGCTCGGCACCACCCAGTTCCTCATGGGCGCCCTCGCGCCGGCCCTGACCGGTCTCGGCGGCCAGGCCACCGCCCTGCCCATGGCCGCATCGATTCTCGGCCTCGCGCTGGCCGCAGCGTGCTGCTTCCTTGTGCTCTGCCACCCCTGGCGGTCCGCTCCCGACCCGCTGGCCTATTGAGCCAGGGCAGATATCCGCACCGGTGGAATCAAAACTGGGACCACAGTGTCGTACATGGCTGGAGGATCGGTGATGTAGGCAGTCGGAGGGCCGAAGCGGCAGCAGCGTACGGGCCGCGAGATCGGCCCCGACGAGGACGAACGCGTCGGTCAACGCCGAACACACCAGAGGTAGTCGGGGCGCACGGGCCAGCCTCCGGCAAGGTGATCGGTAGGAGACGTCGTCGTTGTCGGCGTGCAGGCGGACGGTGAGCTGGGTGATTTCGAACGGGCGTCGTTGCTGCTGCGCGGGGGCATCGGCGAGATGGGCGGCCAGGCAGGGGAGAGCGTCGAGAAGCTCCGCGAGGGTGTCGGCTGTCGGTGGGAGTGGCGGTACCGAGAGTTCGGAGCGCATTGCAAGCCGGCCTGACCGGCGTCGGTCGCTTTCCGGTCTGCGCTTAGCTTGACGCTTATGGTCCGTAGTCGAACATGGCCTCGAACTTGCTGGCGTTTTCGGCTGGCTGCCGGACGTGAGAGCCGCTTTCGCCTGATCCTGTGCTCCGTCACAGAGGCACTTGACCAGTGCGAAGGCCGTAGCCATGGGTCTGCTGCAGCGGGATGTCCCGCAGGATGCGTCTGCTGAACTGTCATGCTTCCAGATGGAGTTCTATGCCTGCCTGGCCCAGCGACCCGACGCCTTGTTCGAGCTGAGTGACGCCCTGCTCTGTGTGGACGGCCCGGTAAGGACGTTGGTCGAGCTGAAGTCCGGCTGGAGTACCTAGTGCTTTGTTCCGAGGCAGGCTGAGCCGAAAGACCGATCCGTTTCCGTGCGGGCGCTCCTAGGGTGATCTGCATGAGCGACGCAGCGCACAAGACCTCCAGCGACCGCGCGATGGACGTGGTCCGGGGCTACGTGGACCACGACGGCGGCGCGGTCCGTGAGGCGCTGGACAGTCTGGACACGGCCGGCTCCTTGGAGGTGTACGCGATCTTGAACAGCCTGGTGCGCTCCACCATCAGCATCATGGAGCTGACCGGCAGGCCGTTCGGGCTGGAGGACCTGGTTCGGCAGGCCGACGATGTCGCCACAGTTGCCCCGCTCCACTACGAACTCGCCGTGTCTGAGGCGACGCGAGCGTGGGCTCGCGGTGACCAATCGGCGATACGCGCGGTTTCGTGCCGGGACCTGACCGGGGCCGTGCACATCACGGCCGTGGGCGTCGTCGTTCTGGGGCTGGCGCTGTGGGGCAGGACCGGATTCCTTGACGTTCTCGCGGAGTTCCATGAGGCAGCGACCGCGCTCACGGAGGAATGGCCCTCCGGCGCCTGACCGCTCAAAGCGGCGCCCCGGCCTCCAAGATCCTCGTCGGCTTCGTCGTCGGTGCCCACCTGCCTGCGAAGCCGGCGAGAACCTCCACCGAGGACGGAATATGAACCTCGGATCCCCGCTGGCTGCCCTGTTCCCCGGCGCCTCGGGCCCGCTGCTCACTGCCTTCGTCGGCTATCACAGCGCCGACGCGGTGGGGCCGCTGCCTCTCGACGAGCTGTCCAAGAACGACGCGGTGAAGTCGGCCCAGCTGGAAGCGGCACTCTTCCGGCTCGGCCCGCTCGGCCTCGTCGCGCCCAGGCGCAGAGGCCCAGCCACACATCTCGCGCCCGGCCATTCGCCCGGGGCTCCCTACCTCAGCTGGCAGACCTGCGCGACGCTGTCATCGACATGGTCGACAGGCATCCCTCGAACCGGCACCGGACTACCTGGCCGTGAACGGTGCCGTCGTCGAGGGAACAGCCAAGCGTCCCGCGGACGTACTGGAGCTGATCGTCGTACCTCCGCCGACCGCCCAGGCCGACTGGCACGGCGACCTTCGTGATCCACCGCATCGCCCAGGACAATGAAGAGCCAGGACAATGAAGAGGCGGAGGCCATGGGTGAGCCGAACGCCGTGCGCGTCTCCTCGCGTGACAACGGAGGAGCGTTCATCGTTCGTCGGAGCCGGTCACCCGTCGTACCAGATCCGACCATGTGCTCTGTAGGCGGGCGGTGGTGACCTGGTCGTCGTTGCGCAGGTGGTCGAGGGTCTCCAGGTCCACGAAGGCGAGCAGGGCGTGGGCGAGCATGGTGTGGTCGCCCACGACTCCCGCCTCCCGCAGCAGCGAGGTGACGTGGTGGCGGAAGGCCCGGCCGTAGGGCGACGTCCGGCGGCGCTCGATGGGGACCCGACGGCCCAGCGCCGGGCCCAGGTCCGTCTCGTCCGCGACGCGCTCGATCAGAGCACAGCCGAAGGCCGTCAGCCGGTCCTGCGCCGATACTCCCGGCCCCAGAGGGGGCGGACCTGAGGTGTATGCGTCATAGAACTCCGCCTCGACGTCGTCGAGCAGAGCCAGCAGAAGTCCGTCGCGGTCGCCGAACCGGCGGAAGAGCGTGCCCTTGCCCACCCCGGCGACCTGCGCGACCTCGTGCATCGTCACGTGCTCGGCGCCCTGCTCGGCCACCAGCCAGGCAGCCGCTTCCAACAGCCGGGCACGGTTGCGGACGGCGTCGGCACGCTCCCCCTGAAACTCGCCCGACAGCTCGGTCATCTATCGCTCCGCGGTACAACATCGACGTATACGCATCCACCCTCGATCCGCACCGGATACACCGGGACGGGCCGCGTGGCCGGCGGGTCGAGCGGCTTGCCGGTGCGCAGGTCGAAGCGGGAGCCGTGCAGCCAGCACTCGACCGTGCACCCATCCACCTCTCCTTCGGAGAGCGAGACCGCACTGTGCGAGCACACGTCGTGGATCGCGAACACCTCATCCCCGGTCAGGACCAGCGAGACCGGCACGCCCTCCACCTCGAACCGCCGGGCGACGCCCTTCTCCAATACGTCGAACGTGCAGAGATAGGCGTAGCCGTCGGTGGGCATCGAACTCCTCGTGTGCGTCCAAATAGCGATCATCTGCTCCACCGGGGTCATCGGTCGGACATGGAGCGTCACGCGCGTGATCGTGGCTCACCGCCCACGCTAGCGACGTGGCCGGGCGTGGAAACCCGCCCTCGGCCCGATCCGACCTCAGCACATGGACCTAGGGCTGGCCGCATACACTGCTCGGAGGCCGGTGAACTCGGCGCGCCGAGGTGGTGATCCACCCCGCCACCATGGCGCCGCCTCCGCCGCCGTGAGAACCCGACGGCTTTCGGCTGACTACACGACGTTGGCACTAGGGACTGTCTTCAGTTGCGATCAATCGGCTTCAGGAGACTGCTGATCCAGATGGTCGCTGCGCGGAGATGCAGCCCGGCGAGGTAGCTCTCGGGCTTCTTGTCGTAGCGGGTCGCGATACCCCGCCAGTCCTTCATCTTGTTGATGGCCCGCTCGACAGTGTTGCGGTCGCGGTACAGAACGGTGTCGTGGGTGACGGGCCTGCCGCCACGGCTGCCCTTCTTCCTTCGGTTGGCGGCTTGGTCCTTCTTCTCGGGAATGACCGCCTGGATGCGGCGTTTGCGCAGATGGGCGCGATTGGCGCGGGAGGAGTAGGCCTTATCGCCGGCTACGGCGGCCGGCCGGGTGCGGGGACGGCCGACGGGCAGGCGGACCCGCACCTTGTTCAGGACGGGGATGAACTGGGGGCTGTCGGCGGCCTGCCCGGCGGTCAGAAGGAGTGCCATCGGCCGGCAGTGTCGGTCGGCGGCCAGGTGGATCTTGCTGGTCAGCCCGCCGCGGGACCGCCCGAGCAGGGCGGCCTTCAGCCGGGCTCGCCGTCTGCGGCGGACGCGTCGGCGTTCGGCGCGACCCGGATCGCTTTCGCTGTCCTGTCCGCCTTGTTCCTCGGACGGTCCCCTTTTTGCGAGGCCGCCTCCTCCAGCGCTGCCAAGGTCTGTTCACTGACCCGCATGCCGGCCGCATCATGATGAGCCCGTGCGGTGGTGGAGTCCACGCTGACCAGCGACATGTCGATTTCGTCCCGGCGGGCGGCCTCGGCGATCGCCTCCTCCAGCAGGGCCCCAAAGACGCCCGCGTCGCGCCAACGCATGAAGCGGTTGTAGACGGTCTGCCAGGCGCCGAACCGCTCGGGCATCTCCCGCCACTGACTGCCGGTCCGGAACCGCCAGATCACCCCCTCGAACTGCTCGCGCAGCCGCTCGGGGTATGGGCCGAACCTGCCGACCGGCAGATGCGGCCCGATGAACTCCCATTCACTGTCAGTGAGTTGTGCACGCGTCACAACACAGTCCTACCGGACCGACACCCGATCTCGGGCTTGATCACAACTAAAGACAATCCCTAAAGGCGCGCCGGTCCCGGAGGTACAGCAGGTCGGGGTTGTAGACCCTCAGCAGCTCGAGCTCCTCCTCGGTTGCCGGCGCCTCCCAGGCGACGTCGCCCGCGACCTCGACCGGCCAGCCCGTGCGCGACCGAATCAGCGCTATCGCCGCCTCGACGTCGTCGCCCGCGGCCGGCAGCAGCGCGGTGACTACGAAGCGTGTGTCCTGGCGCTCCAGGATGCACAGGTCACTCACGATCGTCGACACCCACTTGCCACACGAGGAATCTCCGAACGTTCGTGACGCCCGAGAGCTGCCCCTGCTCGAACCGGTCGGCAGGTGGGGGCTGGCGAACCGGTGAACTGCCCATGGGGGACCAGCAGTCCGCAGGCCTCACACTGTTGAGGCCCTTCGCGCAGACCACGCCGTAGGCGCGAAGGGCCTCAACTCCCGGCCGCCGGCGAAATCGTATGGGACTCGGACGTCCGCACTGCCAACACTGTCCCCGATCAGCGCGCCTGACCGTCTACAGTTCCACAAGATCTTTCTGTCCATGCAGCTTGAGGCTGGTCCGCGTGGGGTGTCTCGTCCCCGACGAGCGTGCCATGCCGGGCGGGAGGGCGGCCTACGAGCCTGCGGACCTGTATCTTCCGCAGCACAGGGATGAACGAGGGCCGTCTACAGCCTGGCCCGCAGTCCGTGCGAACGCCGACGCCATGTGCGGGCGGCGGCAAGGCAAGTCAATCAAGTCCGCAAGTTTGTGAGCTGGGTGAACGACGGTGCATGTGGCAGACGGCGACGGGGTCAGCGGGCCGACCGGGGCGACCCCGTGACGTCAGCCGCTCACCGCCCGCAGGGCTCCGGGCCTGCGGCCGTTGAGGCGGTCGAGCGCGGTGGCCGTGGCTTCGTCGGCAGGGAAGTGCACCACCAGGCGCTGGCCCTCGTCCGAGAACGTGAGCGTCTCGTACGACAGGCGCAGGCGGCCCGCCTCGGGGTGGTCGACGAGGTCGGTCCCGAATCGGGTGGGCAGGGCCGGGACGGCGAGCCGGTCGCTGAACGGCGCCCCCACCGTCGCGGTCAACTCCTCCGCGAGGGCGGTTACATACGGGTCGTGCGGTGAGGCTTCGTTGCGCAGATGGGCGACCTGCTCGTCGGCCAGCCTGTCCCATCCCGGGTACACCGCGCGGGCCCGGGCATCGGTGAACAGGTACCGCATCATGTTGGGCGGGTCGCCGTCGAGCAGGCCGAGCGGGCGGGCGTACCGCTCGTAGCCCTGAGTGCAGGCCACGATGTCACCGATCCAGTTGAGCAGGACGGCCGGTGCGGGCTCCAGGCGGTCGAGCAGCGCCTGGACGGTGGGGCGCACTGTACGTACCGGCGGTACGGTGACCGACTGACACACCACCTTGGCGTCGCCGTGGTCCTTGGCCAGCCGGTGCAACAGGAGACGGTCCGCGTGCGACAGGCGCAGGGCGTCGCCGAGGGCGCCGAGGACCTGGGGCGAGGGGTTGCGGTCGCGGCCTTGTTCGAGCCGGGTGAGGTACTCGATGCTGATGCCGGCGAGGGTGGCCAGCTCGGCCCGGCGCAGCCCCGGCGTGCGGCGGCGCAGGCCCGCGGGCAAACCCACCTCGGCGGGGGTGACAGCTTCACGGCGGGCGCGCAGGAAGATGCCCAACTCGTTGTCGTTCACCTGCCGAACCGTACAACGCCTGCCGTCGCGGAGGATGGCCCCGTCACTACTACCCTTCGCCCGGCCTCCCTCACCCGCCCCGAAGCTCGCACGATGAAGCCATGAGCAATGAAAACTCCGCGAACACCACCGCCGCTTCCGTCGCCGCGCTGCCCCTCTCCCCGGGCGACTGGGAACTCGACCCCTTCCACTCGGCGGTCAACTTCACCATCCGCCACCTCGGAATCGCCAAGGTGCGCGGCCGGTTCACCGAGTTCAAGACCGGGCTGTCCGTCGGCGAGAGCCTCGACGACGTGCGGGTGAGCGCCGAGATCGCCCTCGCCTCCATCGACACCGGCAACTCCGACCGCGACGCGCACACCCGCTCCGCCGAACTGCTCGACGTGGAGAAGCGGCCGACGATGACGTTCCGCTCAACTCGGGTGTCCGGAGAGGGCGAGGACTGGACGATGGCGGGAGACCTGACCATCGGAGACGTCACCCGCCCGGTCACGCTCGTCGTGGAGTTCGGCGGGGTGGTGGACTCCCCCATGGACCAGAGGAAGCACGCCGGGTTCGAGGCATCGGGCGAGATCCGACGCAGCGACTTCGGACTGGACTTCGGCGCCGGGCTCCTCGGCGATGCCGTCAAGCTTCACCTGGATATGCAGTTCGTCGGACCGCAGGGCCAAAACGGCTGACCGAAGACAAGCCGCGCCTCACTGGGAGTCACCGTGGGCACGGCCCGTCTTCGGTCGGCGTCGTCAGGGCTTGGCACGTTCTGTTCCCGCTCCGGAGCCACGCCGCCGCTTGCTCGGGGTCGGTCGTGGTCGGGCACAGCGACCACGGCGCCGCCAGACCCTCATCGAGGAACAACACCTGAAGCGCGGCGTGCTGTTCGCTGAACGGGCGCCTGGTCAGATCCGAGCCGTGCACGCGCAGCTGGTCGAACGCGACCAGCTGGGCCCGGAACTCGGTCGCCGCGCGGGCCGCGGCCGTGCCGCGGTGGTGCATGCGCTGCTGGTGACGCTCGAACGCGAGCCGGCCCGCCTCCCACACGATGCGCTCGCAGTCGAGTGCCGTATCGTCCGGCAGCCGGCGGACGGCCTCCTCGATCTCCGGGAATGCCCGGGCCAGGTCGCTGCCGTTGCGGCTGCGGACGGCGACGCGGCCATCTGCCCACCGGCCGGCCAGTGCGCGGTAGCCGTCCCACTTGGGCTGCGCCGCCCAGCCCGCGGTCAACGCCGGGTCGTTGACCGGTACGGCGCGCATCGGTTCGGGCAGCGACCATGCGGGGGACGGTGAGGACATAGTCGACCTCTTCCACCACCGCAGCTGCGGCGCTGCATGCCGTCTGCCAGACGGCCGGGAAGTGCGCGCGCCCGCGCGAGGGTTGGAGACCGTCGTGCACGGGTCCTTCGCGGCGGCTATGCGCCAGTGGCAGAGCGGTTCGCCGCCGCTTTCCACTGCAGTACTACGTCGACGCCGGGTGATCAAGCTTGGCGTTCTGCGAGGTGGCGTTGCAGTTCGAGATGGCGGAACTGATATACCGCTCCCACCTGTCGTAGCACGCCTCGTTGTTCGTGGGCATCGGCCAGGAAACTCATGAGACGCCAGGGCACACGCCCCGATAGTGCCAGGGCGACCCGTGCTACCAGGAATTCCAGCCACACAGACCGTGTGAGTCCGAGGATGAGCCCGACCACGAGCCCTGACGCGAGACCGAACGGGAGTCCGAACGTGACCGCGACCGCGAGCCCCATCTTGTTTCCTCCGTTCAAGAGGTCGAGCACGAGTCCGAGCGCAAGTGCGCCAGTGAGGCCGCTTGTGAGCGTCGTGGTCAAGAACGTGCGCCGGTCCCGAGCGAGGACCGCATAGGGTCCCACCGCCTTGTCCAGGTCGGGGGGTAGCGACCTGAGCCCGCCCATCAGCCCGCCCGCGAGTCCCGCCGCGAGCCCGACGGCGAGCCCGTTCGCGAGCCCGGCGGTGAGCCCGAACAGCAGCCCGAAGGCAAGCCCGGCGGTGAGCCCGGTGACAAGCCAGGAGGTCCCTCTCCAGCTCCAGCGGAGCCCTGCACTGGGGTTTCTGTCTCTTCTGAAAAGGGTGATGCATGCTGCTACTACTGCGCACGGGAGTCCGAAGAGGAGACCGAACCAGAACCCGGTACGTGTGAAACCGATCGTGAGCCCGACTCTGTCTCCGCCGCCTGCCATGTAGATGGGCCCGAAGCCGAGCACGTTCGCGAGCCCGAACCCGAAGCCGAACGAGAACTCGAACGCGCACCAGGCTGCGAGTCCGGCTGTGAGCCCCACGGCGAACGCGGATCGGCGTCTGGGGAGAGCTGTGCGGAGGTGCCACCAGGCGAGGTTGGGCGTGCCGTTGAGGCCGTGCTGCAGGTGGCCGGCAAGAAGGGTGAGGGTGCCCTCGGCCTGCTGGGCGCTGTAGAGCGGGGACGGGGGACCGTGAGGGTGGGGGCGGTAGGCGGAGGCAATGAAGGCGGCGAACAGGTGGGTGTCGATGTCCTCCCGGGTGGGGAAGCAGGCTTCGTCGAGGAGTTCGTCGGGGTGGCCGAGGCCGGCCAGGTTCTCGTCGGGGCGGGGGTTGTAGATGGTGCGGGCCAGGAACAGCCCGAGCGGGGTGCTGAGCGCTTGAGCTGCGGGGCTGCCAGTGCCCAGCGAAGCCGTGACCCGGCTCCAGCGGGCCGCGGCTGCAGTACCGGAGCCTCCGGCGTCGCGCTCCAGGTAGGCAGCCGCTTTCGCGGCATCCAGCGGGAGAAGGCGGATGCCGGCAGCTCCGTTGAGGAGGATGCTCGTACCCGCTGGTGGCGTCAGCGCGTGGCGGTACTCGTCGGTGCGGCTGGAGAGCACCAGAGGTTGCCCGGCCGGTAGTACCCGGTTGATGGCATCCAGCGCCTGGGAGCGCACCGCGTCGGGGAGTTCGTCCAGGCCGTCCAGGACGGGCAGGATCAGCCGCTGCTCAAGCAGAGAGCGTGCCTGAGTCCAGGGGCTGTGCCCTGGGGGACTCGCGGGGGCGGGAGTACGCAGCGCGGGGTGGTCTCGCGCGAGCTGGTCGGCCATCCATGGGAACAGATCCTGGTGGGCGGGGTCCCACGACGCCAGCGGGAACAGGACCGGTAAGGGGCCGCCGGGCTGTCGGTGGTCGAGCAGAGCAAGAAGGAAGCGGATCAGCAGCATGGTCTTGCCCGTGCCGGGCTCACCGATGATCACTAGGCGGCGGGTGGGAACGCGCTCGAATACCTGAGCAATCTCGACCCCCTGACCAGCGAGCTCCGTTGGGCAGGCAGCCCACAGGGAGCCGGTGGACGGCTGCCCCGCCCACGTCTGTGCCAACTCGTTTAGGTGGGGCCATGCCTCGACCAGCTCTGCGTCGGCCGCTTCCCATGCCACCGGCAGAGGGAAAGGATCGTTGAGGCGGCGTACCTGCGCCTCGGCCTCCCACTGCTGGCGTACCACTGGGGCGAGTTGGTCGGCCAGCTCTTCCAGCGGGGCTAGCGCCTGTTCTCTCTTGCCGAGGTGGAGCACCGCGATCACTGCGGCGGGCAGCGCCAGCAGACCGGTGAATGCCGACACCACGGTGGCCGGATCCCAGAGCTGGTGCCCACGCGTGATGTACCACGCCAAAAATACTGTTGTCAGGACCACATGCAGCGGTCCAACCCACCTCGGTACACGTCCCACAAGGTGAGCATGCTGGACCGGGGCAGCTTCCCCAGGGTGTTCGCCACGTATCACCCGCAGGGGTTACCCCAAGACGGGTGACAGGCGGCCGCGATGGTCCGCAGCACGCGGCCGTGGCTGGTCAGAAACGTCCACCGGCTGCCCTGATGATCCATGGCGTCAACTGTCCCTTCCCGCCCGAGCGGATAGGTGTTGAGGAATACCGGAAATCCTCATCACCCATTCTGGTAGCCGTGGCCAGTCGTTGCTGTGGATCTGGCCTGCGGGTGCTGACGTGCAGGGACCTTTCCCATCAGGTTCTCGTCGGCGCAGGCACTCCACGACGGTCGCCGGACTATCAGGGGTACCAGTTGTCGTTCCAGGCCGGGTGGAGTTCGTAGGGCAGCGCGAGGGCCTTCATGGACTGGAAGGCAAGGAGCGAGTCCCATGGCCGGTGCGGCCCGAGGTCCTGTTCCCGCGTCATCCTCTGCAGGGCGTGGTTGAGGATCTGGCGGCGCAGGGCGTCGTGGTGGCGGATCCGGGCAGGTCAGGGGCTCGTCACCTGACAGGCTCACAAGGAGAGGACATGCCAAGCGGTTACCCCTTGGGGATGCGCTGGATGGGAGAGTCCTCGGCCAGGCCGTTCGCAGCATGCAACTGCGGCGCGTCGTTGCCGGTTTCGGAGGCGAGGTCGTGGCCGAGGGCTTTGGCGGCGATGAGGTCGTCGTCGCAGGGCAGGCCGCGGTCGAGCATGTCGACGGCGTGATAGGTGAGGATCCTGGCCGTGATCGCCCGGGCGGACATGTGGCCGAGCCGTTCTCGTATGACGCTGAGGTCGGCGAGTGTGCCCTGGTAGCGAGGGCGGCTGCTGACGTATCGGGTTGTCAGGGATACCGCGGCCTCGCGCAACCCGAGGGAGAGCGCGGTGTGGTAGGGCCGCCCGTACAAGATGCTGCTGGACTGGGCGACCTCGAAGCCCTGTCCCACGTCCCCGAGGACGTCGCTGGGCTGGACCCGTACGCGGTCGAAGGCGATCTGGCCGAAGCTGAAGCCGTGCAGCCCGCGTTTGCTGGTGTGTCGCATCACTGTCACGCCGCGCTGGTCGCCCCAGACCAGGAACGCCGTCAGCGCCTGGGAGGTGCGGGTACCAGGCGGCGCGGTCCGGGCGACGACCATGCTGAGCGCCAGCCCCGCTCGCGGAGGACTTCGGCATCGAGGTGCCCGAGACCTGACGCTACGGTGGCCGAGTTGTCACGGCCGCCCGCGTTCGCCGGGGTGCTGGCCTGGAGCGAGCTGGACAACCGGCCCTGGCACCGGGCGCTGCGCGGACTCGGGCTCGCATGGTGGCGGCTGGGCGAGAACACGAAGGCAGCTGCCGTGTTCGGCAACGGCCCTCTATGACCACCCCCGACGACAACCAGAGCATCCGCACCCTGATCGGACCGGTGCTGGCGGGCGCTCCGTGGCACGCTGATGAGCCCTGAGCCCTGAGCCCTGAGCCCTGAGCCCCACGCCCGACACCAGCCCGGCCGAGATCGCACCTGGCTGCACTCTGTTTCAATATCTACGAGTGCCCCGCGCCCAGACAATCTTGGGATGCTGGCACCACGTCCACGGTCTGCTCGAACAGGGCGTGGGCCTACTCGATGCGCCCGCCGCCGGCAACAATGGCATCGGCTCACGGCAGCACCAACTCACTGCAGACCACGGCCTGGGGCTGAATACGGACCGGCACACAACGGTCATCAGGCGGAGCTGTCGGGCCGACAGCCCGTACTGAAGCGCTCCTGTCGGAGCGCCGTGCGCGGGCGCGAGGAGGACTCGGTACCGACACACCGGGGATGCCCTAACAAGTGACCTACGTCCCCTGGCGCGGAGAGGACGCTTCCGGAACCGATTAGGCGGCGCCGCCGGTGCGTTCCTGCGCTCGGAACCGAGAGGAACTGAGGTGGTCGGAGATTGCCTGTGATGCTGGCGGTCCGGCTGCGAGTACGCGGACAGCCTGGCTCTCAGGCTTCTCTGCTCCGGGAGTCCTTCCAAAGGCACGCTTGCCCGCCCCGTAGGCGACGAGCCGCTCGACACGGCCGTTGTACCGCAGCGCGCTCTGGGAGTACTCGATCAGCTTCGCCCGCTGGGCATCTGTCATGTGGTGGATGCTCGGCAGGGCGGCGACCAGCATTTGTGTCGGCAGAGCTGTCGGTGATCTCTCCTCCGCGATCTCCAAGGCCACGGCCAGTTCCATATCGACTGCACGGAGCGCCGCTACCTCGGCGCCCAGCTGCTCCTGCCGGCTCTCGCGTGCCACTCGGCGGAAGGACCAGTAGCCGCCGCCCACGGCGGCCGCGGCACCTATGGCTGCTGATCCCAGCGAGGTCAAGATCTCGACTGTATCCATGACAGCCCTTCTCCTTCCGCCTTTTGGACCGTCCCCGGTTCGAATGGTGACCCCGGACAGTCCGGGCTACTGGCTGAGTTCGATGTGCAGGTGATTGTCATGGCCCGGGAAGTGGCGGACGTCGGTGATCTCCGCGTCGTTGAACAGGATTCTGCGGACCGACCCCTGGGCCAGGAGGGTCTCGACCAAGGTGCGGGTGCTCTCCCGGCTGTAGCGGGGATCGCCGATGGACACCGGGCCGCGGGCGTTGTCGGTACGCAGCGGGCGCAGGTCGACATGACGGCCGGCGCGGTGGGTGCTGTGCGGAGGCATGGTGCCGCCCTGCTGGAAGCTGATGTCGCCGACCCCGACCTCGAGTCCCGCTCGGTGCAGGGCGGCCGTGGTGGACGTCAGCAGCTGGAGCATGGCGTCGGTGCCGTACTGGCGGTCCGGGGAGGAGTACGCGTAGTGGCCGTTACCACGGGCGGGGAATTGGGTGAGGCGGAGGCCATCGGCCGGCCCGGCGGCGGTCGTGGGGTCGCTGCGGGGCGGTCCTGCTCGGTCCCGGGCCGCAGCTTCGAGTCGGCGCAGGGTCTGCCCGCCGGGGTCCACGCGTCCGTCCGGGTTGCGTAGGAAGCCCGCCTGGTAGTCGGTGATGGCCTGGCGTGTGTCCGGGCCGCACACGCCGTCGACGGCCAGACTCGTGTGGGCCGCTCGGTTGAGGAGGTCCTGCACGATACGGACGTCGGCGGGCGCGTTGGTGCCGCCGATGCCGACGCTCGCGGTGAGTGAAGAGGCCGTTGTCGTCATCGGGTACCTCGGGCGGTGCGGGGCGGGGGGCGCCGGGTCGGCTGGGGCGGGGTGAGGAGGTAGCGGCTGTCGTGGCCGGTCCTGCGTACCTGGACGGTCCCATCGTCGGCGAGTCCGGCCAGCACCGCCGCCACCGCCTCGGCGCTGCTGCGCGTCGAGCGGGCCAGCACGGACACGGACGCCGCCCGGCGACCGCGGCGGCGCAGTTCGGTGAGGACGGCCGCGCGGACTGCATCGGTCGCGGGCGTGGCGGGCCTGGGGCCGGGTGGACGGATCGTTGCGGCATCGCGTTCGACCGCGTCCGCCACCGGCACGCCCGGCACGGGCGGGTCCGTGGCACCGGGGGCGAGTGCGGCGAGGCGCCGCATCACCTCGACGTACGGCTGGAGCATCGCGTAGATCCGCCCCGCGCACAGCGCGATCTGTTCGAACCCGGCCATCACCGTCGGATCAACGGCAGGATCGGCGGACTGACCGGCCGGCTGTTCGACGGACAACCGCTGGGCGAACAGCACTTCGGCCATCCGCCGGTAGGCCGCCGTTCCGGCGGGGAAGCCGGCGGTTTCCAGCGCGCGCTCGAGATGGCCTAGCGCCTGTGCCGCGGCACGGGTGCTCTGCGCGATGTTGTCCACGTCGTGCCGGTCCGCCGCCGGCGTCATGGCCGTTTGTTCTTCGCGGGCTGTGTGACCGTCAGTTCCGTGAGATCGAGCAAGCGTTCAAGGCCGAGAGGCAGTTGTGTGCTCTCTACCGTGACCTCCACTTCGACGCCCGCCGTCTCCCGGGTCTCGCGGGTCGTCCGGCTCCGGGGGACGAAGCCCTTGAGGACGACCTGCTGCGGCGCCAGGTCGCCCAGGGGGCGAGCCACGGCGCGCGCGTCCTCCGGCGGCTTCTCGACCGATGTCTCCGTGATGTCGTACCGGAAGGACACCTTGGAGCTGCGCACGGTGAGCGTCGGGATCGCCACCATGGCGAGGAGCGGGACCTCCAGAACGAACTCCGCGGGCTGCTGGTTCTCGTCGAGCTTGGTGTACCGGACGGTCACCGTGCGGAAGCGCTCCTCCCCGTCGTCGCCGTGCACCAGCCCGATCTGTTCGATCAGCGCCAGTGTGCTGGCCGTCGCCTCACGCTGGCCGTTGACGACCGCCGAGAGAAGGGCGCCCAGAAGCTGGTCAAGCCCGAGGGTGGACAGGTCGCGAATGGGCATGGCTCAGGGCTCCGTTCGAGTGGCGAGGTCGATGAACTCCTCGACATCGGCCAGTGAGACGGTCAGTTCAAGCTGCTGCAGCGTCTCCACGGGCCGTTCCTGAAGCCGGTCCGCGCTCACTTCGACCTCGACCCGGGAACGCAACGCCTGTTCGGCCGCGGCCCATTGGCGTACCCGCTCCGCGAACGGGCCTGCCCGCCGGGCGAGTTCCTGGCGTATCTCGTCCTTCCAGCGGATCTTGGCGAGCCGGTCCCGCGCCGCGGGCGGCAGAGCGCCGATCCGCTCGGCTACCTGTGCCAGCGTCGCATCGGCCAAGGGGGTGGTGTCCCCGCCCACCGCACGGTCCAGTTCGGCCTCGCCGACCGGGATCGGGTTTTTGCGGACCGCGTCCTGAAGCAGCCGTACGACCTCCTCCAGACCGGCGTCCGGGTGGGCGGTGCTCAACAGTGGCAGCACGCGATCGCGGATAACGGCGTTCCACAACCGACCGGCCCGGACCCGGTCCGGCCGCACAGGCTCGGGCACCGTGACGTCCGTGACCAGGAACCGCAGCCGTACCGTCAGGTCGGCCACGGTGACCCGCGGCACGGAGAACGACGCGAGCACCGGGTCCTCGCGGTAAGCCTCCACGGCCTGTGCGGTGAGCGCGTCGGCGGCCAGCCGCGCCCGCAGCACATCGGTGAGCAGGCCACCGAGCACTTCTCCCAGCTTGGGCACCGCCCGTCTCCCCGGGCTACGCCGGGCCGGGCTTCGGCTGTTCCTGAATGGCCTGTTCGAGGATGTCGAGCATCCGGGACAGTCCCGCCGGCATCTCGTCCTGCACGGCCCTGACGTGAATCTGCATGGCGTACTCGCGCTGCTGTCGCTCGGTGCTGGCCGCCTTCTGGTTGTATGTCGCCGACACGCGGGCTTCGATCTTGATCGGGCTCCAGAAGGAGCTGTAGCTGCCCTTGACCTCTGTGTCGAGGTTGAAAGTCGAACTCGTCTTCCGCTCGATGGAGTCCGTCAGCTTGGCGTTGAAGTCGATCGTCATCTCGTCGATCCGGATGTACGGGATCGGGGTGATCGCCAGGAACGGCACGGTCAGTGAGAACTCGTCGAGTTCGTCGTTTTCGCCCTTCTTCCGGTAACTGAAGGTCACCGAACGGAGTTCACCGGCGTCCGCGTCCTTGTCGGGGTCGGTGAAGACCAGATCCTGATCGTCGCCGCCGAAGTCGGGCTGTTTGAAGCCGACCTTGTGGATGAACTCGATCGTCGACTGTGCGGCGAGTGCCTGGGCCTCGACGGCAGCCTTCAAAGGGGCGCCGATGAGTTGTGAGAAGGGTATTTGCTGGAGTTCTTCGACAGCGCGAGACATGGATCCCCCGTTTTCTTGCTGTGTACTGCGCAGGTGTGCACGGCATACGTAAGAACGGAGGATGGACGCCGTCAACGCGGACGGAGTGCCTCCCCGGTAAAACCAATGCGCAGGGACCGGCCCGTTCGAGCCATCTGGCGTACCGCGTACAGGCAGCACCAGTGAGCGGTTCCGCAAGGGTTGTCCGAAGTCGGAGGGTGTCCACGGCCGGGGATACTGGCGGCCCTATGGGCCCTTGCAGTCGTACCCAGTTCGCATGACCACACGGACACCATCCACCAAGCTGCGGCACCGGGTGCGGTTGTGCCCGACATCGTTGAGCGGAAGACGTTCAATCTGGCCGTGAGGCCCTCAGGGAGCACGGGGGGGCATACGCGAGCCCTGCGATGTGCTTTTGCCACAGATCGCGGGTCAGGGCGCTCCCGGTTGCTCGGCAGATCCGTTCGACGTTGCGATCGGTGTCCGTGTCCCACAATCGCATGGTGGCGTCGCTGCTGGCGCTCGCGAGGGTGCGTCCGTCGGAGCTGTAGGCCAGGGACTCGACGCTGCCAGTGTGGCCGACGAGCGGTTGTCCTCGAGGTACCGGATGCACAGGATTGGACAGGTCCCACAGCCACACCTCGCCATTATCGCTCCCGCTCGTCAGGGTGTGACCGTCAGGGCTGAAGGCCACGCTCTGGACGGCATCGGTGGGGCCGGTCAGCGGTCCGCCGCGGGCGACGGGGCGGGATATGCCCTTTAGGTCCCACAGGCGCACGGTCCGATCCAGGCCGACGCTGGCGAGGGTGCGTCCGTCCGGGCTGAAGGCGATTTCCTCCACCAGGCCGGTGTGGCCAGTGAGCGGCTTGCCGCGCGCAACCACTTCGGACGGACCGGATACATCCCACACCTGGATGCCCGAGCCTTCGGCGGACACGAGCGTAAGGCCGTCGGGGCTGAAGGCCACGGAAGCCAGGGCGTGGATGGTGTCGATCGGCTCGCGCGCGATGGGGTGGACGGGATCAGCTACGTTCCAGAGATGAAGTCCGCCGTTCAGGCCGCCGCCGGCGAGTGTGTCCCCGTCGGGACTGAACGCCACCGAATAGACCAGCCCTCCCAGGTCGAGGGGTTGGCCGAGGGCGCGTATGCGAGCGGGGTCCGAGACGTCCCACAGTCGCACCGTCCCGCTCGTGCCGCCCGTTGCCAGAACACTGCCGTCGTGGTTGAACGCCAGGGCCTTGACGTTGCTGTCGCCGGTTTCCAAGAGGCGGCCCAGTCGCGCAGGGCGAGTCGAATCGCTGACCCGCCACAATCGAACACCGCCCTGGCCCGCCTCGGCCAGCACGTTGTCGTCCGGGCTGAACGCCACTGCTGTGACCCCTGAGAGGGGACCGCTCACCACGCTCGACGGCAGTTGCCACAGCAGGATCCGGTGATCCTCGCCAGCCGTGGTCAGCGTGCGCCCGTCCGGGCTGAAAGCAACGGCGCTGACCGGCGCGGTGTGCCCGGCGAGGGGCAGACCCAGGGGTCGGGCGTGCGACGGATCGAGCAGGTTCCACAACCGGATCGTTCCGTCGTGGCTGCCACTTGCGAGGGTCTGGCCGTCGGGGGCGAAGGCCAGCGATTGAACGACGCCGGAGTGGCCGGTCAGGGATGATCCCAACTGCTTGGGGCGGGATGGGTCGCGGACATCCCACATGCGGGTGGAGAAGTCCCAGGAGGCGCCGACCAGACGGCGCCCGTCTCGGCTGAAAGCAAGGGCGCCGGCGTAGTCGCCCTCGACGTCCAGCACCTTGATCCGTCGCGGTGAGAGCGGGTCCACGACGTTCCACAGATCAAGGCCGTCGTCCAGACCGAAGGCCAGGGTCCTTCCGTCAGGGCTGAAAGCAACCGACTTCACGAAGGCTTCGGCGCCAGCCTTGAGGCGCCCCATCGGCTGAGGGCCGAGAGTACCGTCGAGCAGCCACAACTGGACCGCGCCGAATCCCGAGACAGCCAGGATCCGCTCGTCCGGGCTGAACGCTACAGCCCCGTACAGCGGGCCGACAGCGTCTTCCAGTAGCGTTCCCACGGCCAGCGGCGCGTCCGGATCGGTGACGTTCCAGAGCCGCACCGTGTTGTCCCAGGCGGCTGTGGCCAGCAGGCGGCCACTCGGGCTGAAGGCCACCGACTGGACCTCGTCGGTGTGGCCGGTCAGAGGGTGCCCGCGGGTCACCGGCCGGGTCGGATCGCTCACGTCCCACAGCCGTACGGATTTGTCGTTGCCGACGCTGGCAAGCGTCTTGCCGTCCGGGCTGTAGGCAATGGAAGTGACGATGTCGGTGTGCCCGGTGAGCGGCGTGTACAAGGGGCGGCCCACGTCGTTCATCAGATGCATCTCGACGGTGCGGTCGTCCGGCTTCATACGCGTGGCGACCAGGTCGAGTTGAGCTCCGACGGAAATCTCCGTACTCCTCATCCGGTCGGCTTCGGCCGTGATCTGCTTGTACAACGCCGCATTGCGCTGCGTCTGTGCTGTACCCCGTTGTTGGAAGGCGACGACAGCGGCGGAGGAGGCTGCCGCGAGCATCACCAGCAGGACGGCGATCACTGCACGCTTCAGGCGTACAGCGCGACGTGCGTGACGGCGCGAGGTGTTGAGGAACTCGGTAGCGACAGAGGTCAGTTCGGGCCGGCCGCGGCTTCCGGCCCAGGCGTTCGACGCGGCCAGCCTGCTTCCGCGATACAGCATGCCAGTATCGCGGTGAGCCCGGTCCCAGTCAGCGGCTGCCTCTTCGAGCTCCTGGCGGACGAGGTGGGTGGCGCGGTCCGTATCGATCCACTGGCGTAATCGTGGCCAGGCCCGCAGCAGTACTTCGTGGGTAATCGCGATCGTGTCCGCTTCTTGGGTCAGCAGACGGCCATCGGTGAAGATGTCGATGATTGCGGCGGTGGCGGGGGACGCCGCGCCGTGGTCCACCAGGTCACCGTAGGACAGTCGACGGCGGGTGTCGTCGGTGCCGTCACCGATTCTGATCAGGCGCAGGAAGAGGGAGCGTGCCGCTTCCTGGCCAGCGGGGTCGAGGTCGGCGAACCGGCGCTCCGCGGTGGTGGCGACGGCGTGGGCGATCCCCCCAGTGGCCTGGTAGCCCCCCACGGTGAGGAAGCCCCCCTGCCTCTGCTGCCAGGTGGCCCGCAGGGCGTGCGCCAGCAAAGGCAGCCGCCCGGCCTCGTATGCGCTCGTAGTGCTGCTCTCGGAGGGCACGGCGCCGTTCGACGTCCGACCACCGATGGATCCTCCCAGGTCCCGCAGCAGTACGTCGACCAGCCCCGGCTCGACCTCCAGGCCCACCGACTGCGCCGGATAGAGGATCGCCTCGCGTATCTCGGTGACCGACATGGGCCCCACAACGATGTGGCTGTCCCGCAGCGCGGCGAGTAGCTGGGGGTAGTTCGTGCACGGTGTGTAGAAGTCCGATCGCAGGCCGAAGACGAGCACGGCGATCAGTCCTTCATGGGACAGCCCCGACAGGAGAGCGAGGAAGGAGAGGCGTTCCTCCTCGCTCGTGCACAAGGTGAACAGCTCCTCCAACTGGTCGACCACGATCACGAACCGTCCGGGCGTCCCGTGCCCGCTCCAGGGCGGTGACGTCATGACTTGGTGCAGCAACGCGCCGCATGCAGCCGGCCCGGCCCGCAGGGTCTCCATCATGCGGCCAGGTCGGACACCGGTACTCGCGGTGAGTGCTGTCGCCAGGGCTGTCACCGGGTGGGCCGTGGGGGTGAGGAGCAGCCGCGGCCAGTGCGCCGCCCCCGGTAGGGCGCCGCGGGCGATTGCGGCCAGCAGTCCGGCTCTGAGCAGGGACGACTTACCCGCGCCCGATGGAGCGATCACGGCGAGTGGATCACCACCCGGCAACCGCTCGTCCAGCCGGACGAGCAGTTCCGCGATCAGCGCGTCGCGTCCGAAAAACCACCGGGCCTGCTGCGGACCGAATGCGACCAACCCCGGATAAGGGCATTCGTCCGAGACTGCTTTGCTCTCCGCACGTCGGGCCGAGCGCACCCCGTCCACGTAGTGGATGTGCAGATCCCGTTCCGAGACGTACAAGTCCCTGCGAGCCTGATAGATCCGCGACTCGCCGGCCGCTTCGGCACGCAGGTGAACCTGTTCACTCCCCGCGTTCGCGCGAGGGTCGCGGGGCAGGGTCATCGCTCCGTGATGTGCTGGTCCCGGCCAGCCTGGTAGACCCGCCCGCTGCCGGAGGCCTTGGCCTTCATCACCAGCGCCTCGACTCGCGTCTGTTCCACCTGGGCGAGCGCCGGGGTGAGCCGGTCGTCCAGCAGGGCCCGCAGTTCTTCCGCCACAGCCGGGTTCGCTTGCATCAGCGACTGCAGGCGGATCTGCCAGTCCGCCACCATGACCTGCTCGGTGTCATCGTCTCCGGCCTGACGGGCGGCCAGCAACTGGGGACGAGCCTCGACGAGCTCCGTGTCGATCACCTCGGCCTGCTCCGGACGCGCTCTGCGCCAGAGGCTGACCAGAGTGTTCCTGGCTTCCTGCCAGACATCGGTGGCCATCGCTCCCACCAAAGCCGTACCCGCTGCCAATGCGAGTGGATCCATCGCACGCCCCCTGCCGCACAGACTTTGCCGAGCAAGCTAGCGGCACGTGTCCGGGCCCGGCGGTTGCGGTACTTAAGTCCATCTCCGGGTGCGCATACCTACATACGGCATCATGGCGCGGTTCCGTAGGCGGCGTACGGAGTACTGGCGAGTCTGTGCGCTGCTCCCGACACGGCGCAACCGCACAATGACTACGCCCCGTAGCGGTCGCCTCGGGGCTACCTCGACGACCCGGCGTGTGGCACGTCCGTGTTGGGCGATGACTTCGCCGCACAACTCGGCGTCCTTGTGGCCGCGGCCGCCAGCGCGTGGCGAGAACTGGGCCCGCCCCTGTCCGAGGGCGCAGGGGTGGTCGCGGTAAGGGGAGAGGACCACTTTCGTGAGTGGTTGTGCGAAGCGGTTGCGGTTCCGGCGGCCGAGCGGGGCGCCCGGGCGCGAACGGCCACGCTGCTGTTCTCTGGGCGGTGCGCGGGCAGCGACTCATGATCAGGACGACGACGTGGTCGAGTAGTTCCTAGTGGCGGCCCGGCCGACCAGAAGGTAAGGCACCCGCCAGAAACCGACCAGCGCGGCCACCGCCACGGCGCCCCGCAGCCACGAGCCCCGGAACCGCGGTGGTGGTCACGGGGCGGGGGAGGGTGGGGTCAGGGTTGTGTTTGGCGGTGTTGGTGCCAGGCGGTGGTGGCGTGTTGCATGGGGGTGGCCCAGTCGTCGGGGCTTTGGGCGGCGATGGAGTCCCACAGTCGGTGCTGGGCGCGGGCGAGAGCATTGAGGCCCTGAGGTGGGGCGTGTTTCCAGGCGGGGTGGGTGGCGGCTGCTGTTTCGGCTTGCTGGCAGGTGTGGCCGTGGGTGATGAGCCAGAGTAGCCAGAGGGCGGGGTCGATCCAGGGGGCGCCGGTGGAGGCCCATCCCCAGTCAACCAGGAGCGCTCCGCTGGTGGTGATGAGGAGGTTGTGGGGGTTCCAGTCGGTGTGCAGGAGGCTGTTGCCGGCGAACCAGGTGAGGTCTGCGGGGTCGTCCACGTAGGTCCTGAGCCGGTGCGTCATGGACTTCAGTTCGAGGGGCGGCGCGGGTAGCGCGGCCAGCCGGGTCATGGTGGCCGTGATGGCGGGCAGGTCGGGGGAGGCGGGCGTGTAGTCGGCGTGGTGGCCTTGGACGTATTCGAAGCCGAGGAGGCTCCAGCCGTCTTCTTCGATGTGCCAGTGCAGTGCCGGCGCGATGCCCTTCAGATGCGGGCTGAGGTGTGCTTCGCGCTGTTGGGTCCACACGCGCGGGTGGTCCAGGGGCAGGCCTTTGACGAACAGGGTGCGGTCGGTGGTTTGTACGCGGGCGGCGATGGCGCTGTTGAGGCCGGCGCTGATGGTCCCGGTGTCGATGACGGGGCCGCTGATCTTCTCGATCAGCCGCAGCACGGTGTCCGGGAGTTGGGTAAGCCGCTGCGTGGGCAAGCGCTTCTCCTCTGCGGGGCGGGGCGGGCGGGGCGGGGTGGTGGCGGGGCCGTGTGGCCCCGGCGGGCGGTTCAGTTGTAGGGGTTGTCTTCTCCGCAGCCCGGCAGGGTGGGGGCGGTCAGTTCTTCCACGTCGGCGACGAAGATGATCTGGTCCGGGTCTTGCGTGTCGGGTTCCGGTTTGTGGGTCAGTTCGATCATGACAGCGGGCATGTGGCTACCTCATTTTCCGTGTTGGCAGTAGTGCTTCAGTGGTGCCTTCGCCTCCTGGAGGACTTTCGCCATCGGCCGGCAGACCCGGCAGGTGCCGGACAGGGTGCAGCCGTTGCATCCTCCGGTGCGAAGCATGAGGGAGTCGGCGATTTGGCCGAGCCGTGCGAGGCCTTCCACGCCCTCGGTGATCAGGTCGATGTTCGGTTCGCGGCCGACCTTGCAGATCGAGGCCCGTCCGAACGGGTCGGCGTGGAAGAACGTCACGCCCGCGGGGCAGCCGGTGAACGGCTGCCGGTTCGTCAGGTGCTCGGGGGACTGCTGCGGCAACGGCTCGGCAGTGCCGTGGATCGTCGGCGAGATGTTGGCGTACTCGCGAAACGCCACCCCGAGGCGGCGCGCCCAGGTGCGCATGGCGTCTGCTTCGTGTGCGTTGTCCCGGACGATGAGCAGGCTCAGGTCGATGTTCAGGCCCGCCGCGAGCGCCTTCTCCAGGCCGCGGGTGAAGCGGTCGAATCCGCCGCGGCGGCGCGTCACCCGGTCATAGGTAGCGGCGGTCGCGCCGTACAGACTCAGTGTCAGCTTGGCCGGCGGGTATTCGCGCAGGAGGTGGAGGATGCGGTCGTTGTGGAGCCGGGATCCGTTGGACAGGATCTCCAGTTGCATGCCGAGCTCGTAGGCGAGTCGGTAGGCCGGCGGGAAGTCGGGGTCGATCAGCGGCTCCCCGCCGGTCATCTGCAGCCAGACCACGCCCGCGTCGCGCATCACGGTCAACAGCGTGCGCTTGCCGTCGATGTCCAGGCCCTCGAAGCGTTTCTGGCCCAGGTAGCACATCACGCAGTCGTAGTCGCAGCCCAGGTTGAGCTCCCAGGTGGCGCGGCTGAACGCGTACGGCCCGGCCTCGCGCAGCAGAACAACATCTGCGACGTGCCGGCCGGTCAGGTTCAGGTCCCATTGCGTACGGACCGCATCCGCGAGCCAGGCCGGCACGAGGACGGCCCCAGGCGCGCGCAGTTCCTCAAACCGGGCCGCGGGCAGCTGCAAGGCCTTGGGGCTGCCCGGCCGCAGAATCAGGTGCCGGTTACCGAACGGTGTGGCGATGAGTTCGTGCATATCGGTTTCCCTTGGTCACCGGAGCGTCGCCCGCGGTGCCGGACCGTTCGGGGGGAGACGGTCCGGCACCGGGTTGATCCCGGCGCTGGGCGGGCTACAGGCCATCCAGCGCCGGGCGTTGGCCCTTGTCCCCTGGTCACCGTCTGGCCGGGGGACAAGGGTGTGGGGCCCCTGGCGCCGGCCGTGGGGGAACGGGATCGACGCCAGGGGCGTTGGGCCCGTGCGCGGCAGGGGAGTGGCGACCGGGGTGCCGCGCACGGGAGTTCATGCGGCGGCAGGCTGGCCTCTCGCCGCTGGGCTGGGGGTGGCCGCCATCTGCTGGGACCAGTCGGTGGTGGGGAGGCCGAGGGCGGTGTTGGCGAGGTGGATGCGCTGGAACTCGCCGGGCCCGGCGGGTGCGTAGGTGTGCTGGACATCGCGGAAGAGGCGCTGAAGCACATAGTCGCCGTCGAGTGCGTGGGCCCCGTGCAGTTCCATGGCGTCGCGTCCGGTGGCTGCGGCAAGCTCATGCCCGGCGTGTTTCGCGCCGATCAACACGCTGTCGCATGGCACACCTTGGTCGAGGAGGTGTACGGCGTGGTAGGCGGTGCAGGTGGCTTCCTGGAGGCGTGCCTGCATGGCGCCGAGGCGGTCGCAGACGACGGGGAGGTCGGCGAGGTGGGCGCCGTAGCGCGGGCGGGTGCTCAGCCATCTTGCGGTGGTGGCGACGAAGGCTTCGTGCAGGCCGAGGCTGAGGGCGGTGAGGTTGGGACGCCCGTAGACGATGCTGCTGCTCTGCGCCACGTGCAGGCCCTGGCCCAGTTCGCCGAGCATCGCTGCAGCGGGGACCCGCACTCGGTCGAGGATGAGGCGGCCGGCGCTGAAGCCGTGCAGGCCCAGGCGGGCCCGGTGCGGGGCCAGACTCACCCCCTTGCGGTCGTGCTCGACCAGGAACGCGGTCAGCGCCTTCGAGGCGGTGGTGTCGGCCGGGGCGGTGCGGGCGACGACGACGTGCAGGCCGGCGAGATGACTGTTGCCGATGTGCAGCTTCTCGCCGCTGATCACCCACTCGCCCTGTCCTGCGGGGACGGCAATCGTCTCGATGCCGCCGATGTGCCCGCCGATGTGCGGCTCGGTGACCGCGATCGACAGCAACACTGAGCCCTCGGCAGCGGTGGGCAGCCACTGCGCCTGCTGCTCGGGGGTGCCCCAGTGGCACAGGGCGCCGATGGGGATCAGGCCGGCTTGCAGGATGGCGGCCGCGGCAGCGGAGACCACGGTCAGGCGGTGGACCAGAACCGTCCGTGCGACATGCCCGGCACCCCTGCCGCCGTATTCGGCCGGGACGGTGATGCCGAACCAGCCCAGCTTGGCCATGAGCTCGGGCAGCTTGCCCTCCACCTGGTGTGGGGCGGCCTCCATGCGCTCCACGCGCGCGGCGGCCTCGCCGGTCGCGAACGCGTCGGCCTGCTCCCACAGTTCCAGGTGGGCAGCCGTCAGGAAGGGCACCAGTGAGGCGGGTGGGGTGGTAGGCATGTCGTCTCCCTGTCCTGAGCGAGGTCGCCGAGTACGGTGCGCCCGGCGTCCCGGGCGGCCGGCGGGGGGTGAGGATGAGGCTGAGGAGGGGTTGGCGCCGGCTCAGTGCGCGGGCGCTCTGGCAGCCAGGGCCTGCATCACCGTGGTGCCGGTGTCCTTGACGATGTCGAGGAGGTGCTGGGCCTGGGCCAGGGGGCGGGGTTCGGGGTCGATGACACACACCGTTCCCCACGCGACACCAGAGTCCGGGTCGATGAGGGGTGCGCCGAAGTACGAGCGGATGCCGAGTGCGTCGGTTACGTGGTTGCCGGCGAAGCGGGGGCTGGCGTACACGTCGGGTAACGGCAGTGCTCGTTGGCGGGCGATGACTTCCGGGCACCAGCCGTGGCGGCGGCTCATGCTGCGGCCCACCGGGATCAGCCCGCTGTCCGGGGGCGGCTGATGCAGACCAATAAAGGTCTGCTGAGGCCAGAAGATGTTGACGAAGCCGTAGGCGAGTCCGGTCCGTTCGGCCATCTCCCGCGCGAGCTGGTCCATGCGATCGTGCGCTGCTGGGGCGATGCCGAAGCGTGCGATCACCTCCTGCCGCGCCTGCTCCACGGCGAGCAGCTGCGCGGTAGCGGCGCTGATCGATGCGGGTTGGTGGGGCAGCAGGCCGGGCGGCGCCATTACCGCCTCCCCGGGGGAAGCCAGCGGGCGAGCGCCGGTGAGCCCGGCGGCTGCGGGGGAGTGCACGAGGGGATGGTGGGTCATCACATGTCCAAGGGGTCTGGGGTGGTGAGGCAGGTGAGGGCGTGGTCGACGAGGGTGACCAGGGCCGCCGCGACCTGGGTGGCCTCGCGGGCGTCGCAGCGCACCATCGGGATGTCGGGGGCGATGTCGAGGGCCTGGCGGACATCCTCGTGAGGGAAAAGGCGGGCGCCGTCGAACGGATTGATCGCGATGATGAACGGCAGTCGGATCTGTTCGAAGAACGACACCGCCAGAAAGCTGTCCTCGAGGCGGCGGGTGTCGATCAGCACGACGGCGCCTACTGCTCCGCTGCACACGTCGTACCAGAGGTGGGAGAACCGCTGTTGGCCGGGCGTGCCGAACAACAGCAGCTCGAATGGGTGGGGGTCCTGGAAGCCGACGCGGCCGAAGTCGAACGCCACCGTCGTGGTCGTCTTGGAGGCCACGTGGTCGAGGCTGTCGACCGGCAGGCTCGCTTCGGTGAGGCGTTCTTCGGTGGTCAGCGGCGGAATGTCGCTGATGGCGCCGACCGCGGTGGTCTTCCCGGCCCCGAACCCACCAGCGATCACCACCTTGAACACCGTGCGGCCTGCACCGGTCTCGGCGTGCCCGTGCGCTGCGGGACCGTCAGGGCGGCAGGTTGGACTATTCATCGAGCCACTTCATCGTCAGCGCGGCGCGCAGCCGCAGGAGCAGATCTTGGTCGGGATCGGACGCTCCGCCGGCGGCGGGGATGAGGACGTGGGCGGCCAGGAGGTCGCTGATGAGGATCTTGGCGGGGGTCAGGCCGCAGCCCAGGGTGCCTGCCAGTTCGGCGACCGATCGCGGCCGGGCCCGGCACAGGGCCGTGATCCGCCCGCACTCCTCCGGCAAGCCTGGTCCCGGGCGGCCGGTGCCGGGGTGCAGCACCGACTCCAGGCGCAGCCGGTATCGCGGCCGGGTGCGGCCTCGAGTGAGCGCATACGGTCTGACGAAGGCCGTCGTGTCCGGATCGGCCGCCACCGAAGGGCGCCGCGCGGCGGGTGTCATCGTGTGGTGTCGGCGGGGAGGGTACGGGCCGGGGTCAGCATGTGGGGTTCGAACGCCGTCACCAGGCGCCCCATTTCGAAGCCCACGGTGCCGGCGTCGGCCTCCGGGGTGGTCACCACGCAGAGCACGGTGTCGACGAACTGCTGCCCGATCCCGTTGTGACTGCCGAAGGCGGTGCTGCGGCCGGCGAACTGAATGAAGATTAGCGAGTCCGGGCGCTCGATGATGATCTGCCGCGGCAGGTGCTTCTCGTGCCGGGGCCCGGTGATGCTGCCGCCCAAGGAGGCCAGCCCGCACACGGCCGCCGCCAGTTCATCCGCCCAGTCTCTGTCGATGTCACTGTCCAGTAAGGCGACGCCGTCACGCGAGGCCAGCACCGCATGGGTGGCACCGGCGACCTCGTTCACGAACTCGCGCAACAGCCAGGCCATCGACTCCCGGTGCTCCCCGGGGCCGTCAGAAGTGGATACGGGATCACTGTGCGGAAACATGCGGAGGACTCCAAGAAGAGAAGAGAGGGTGGGGGAGGGGTTAGTGGGATGCCGGGGGCTGGTGCGGCAGCGCGGTGGTGGTGGGGCCAGCGGCGCGGTAGGCGTTGCGGAAAGCGCCCGCCAGCCCCGCCGTGGCAGTCCCGGTGGGCACCGCCGCGGCCGTACCTGGAGGCGGCAGACCGGCCCCCTTCTTCCGCTGCGGCAGCCCGGTCGGCCCCACGGCCGTGGCCGGAGCCGGGTCGGGACGGCGTGGAGCGGGAACTGGTGCGGGTCCTGACGCGGCCGGTGGCACGGGGGCCGGCGCGCTGGCGGCTGTCAGGTCTTCGACGTCGTTGGGCTGGATGGGGACGAGGAGGCGGCGGGGGATGACGACCAGGGCCGTGGTGCCGCCCAGCACGTTCTCGGACAAGGTGGCGGTCAGGCCGTGCCGTTGTGCGATTTTGGCTGCGGTGAGCAGGCCGAAGTGGCCGCGGCGTACCTGGTCGCTGACGTCGATCGTGTCCGGCGCGGCCAGCAGCTGGTTGAGCTGCGCGCGCACCGATGGCTGCATACGCAGGGCGCGGTCCTCCACCTCGATGGCCAACCCCACCGGAACCGGCTGCGCCCGCACCATCACCCGGGTCTCGGGGGCGGAGAAGCGGCAGCCGTTCTCGATCAGCTCGGCCAGCAGATGGGACAGGTCCGGCCCCACCTGCTGCGCCAGCCCAATCGCAGCCCCGGCCTGGCCGGCCACCACGTCCACGCGGGGATAGGCCACCACCTCCGAGACCGCGCCGCGCAGCACCACCGACAACGACACCGGCCGCCTCGTGGCCCGCAGCGACTGGCCTCCCAGCACACCCGTGCTTTCCACCTGCCGCCTAATCCGGGTCACCAGATGGTCCAACTGGTAGATGCGGTGCAGGAGTTCGGCGTCGTCGGTCGCGCCCTCCAGATCCGACAGCGCGGCCAAGGCCTTCTCCACCAGCGCATGTTCACGCTGCGCCAGGCGGCGCAGCACCTCAAGCAGCACCGCCGACTGCCGACTGGCATGCACTTCAGCCAGCGAGCACACCACCCGCTCCTGAAGCTCGCCCAGCAGCCGTTTCACCTCCGACGTCGCAGGCTCATCGCCCACCGCCTGCACGAACACGAACGGGGAGGGGATCCCCTCCCCGCGCAGCAGCGCATCGACCGCCGCCTGCGTTGCCTTCTCCACGTCAGCGATGGCGTCCTGCACGCCCGCCAACTGGCCATCGAAGTGGTGCTGGACGGTCCGGGCCGCTGTCCTCGTACGGCCCCAAGCGATCAGACCGTTCACTCCGAGGCCGCAGGCCATCGCGCCGAAGATGGTCCCCGGCGGTACCGGCAGGGTCCACCAGGCCAGGGCGGCGGAGCCGAGTAACGCGCCGTCCACCAGCCGCGGCGGTAAGACCGCGGTGCGGATCTGACCGTGCAGGCCGCGGTGCACCGGAGCGCCCCGTCTCCTCCTGTGCCGACGGGGGGTTGCGGCGGTGGCGGGGGATACGCCGTCAGACATGACAATCCTCAACAACGAGTGCGGATGAATGGCGAGAGCGCGGTGCAGTGCGGAAGGCGTCTCGGCGGTCAGGGCGATGGCGGGAGTACGGCCTTGACGGTCTTGCCGATGACCTCGCCGGCGTCGCTGCGCAGCAGCTCCCAGGCCAACTGGCCCTTGGCGTGGGCGACCCACCACAGCCCCGTCACCGGCGGGTAGCCGTCGGTGCCCTGACTGACGATCTCCTCAAAGCCCGGAAAGTCCGGGAGGGCGTCGTCGACCTCGATGATCAGCTCACCCTGTCGGCTCGGGCAGATCAGCCGGATGGGAACCATGCGGTCCGGGAAGAGCTTCGCGTGCCGCACTACGTTGTCCATGAGGTGGCCGCAGACGCGGGTCGCGATGTCGATGTTGCCCGGCCAGCGAGCCACCGTCAGCCGCGGCCGCACCCGCAACCGCACGTTGGAACCGACGAACTCATCCCCCTTCAACCGGTCCTCCCACCGATAGGCGGGCTGAGCGCCGAGATCGCGGCAGTCCTCGAGCGCTGCGCGCAGGGCACGTGCATCGGTGAGCCAGCCGCCGTCCCCCGGACAGATGCGCCAGTGCGGGCCCGGGCCGTTGGTGTAGCGCACTGGCGGAATCGCCACTGTGCCTCCACCGCCGATCGCGCGGGTGTGCTCGACCTCCCACTGGGCTGAGGTGCCTGCGGGGACGAAGTAGTAGACGACGTTCGTGTGGGGGTCCTCGGCGACGGCTCCGCAGCGGCCGCCCAAGATCGTCATCGCGGCGACGCCGAGCGGCTGTGGCACGCGGATCGCATCCCAGTCCTGACCGGCGTCGTGCAGCGCGAATCCGGCTGCGATCGATAAAGGGTTGGTCGGCATCACGGCTCCTTGAAGCGCCGACGAGTAGGTGGGCTCCAGCGTGGCCGTCGTGGGCGTCGCAAACGAGGGCTTTGAGAGGTCTTTCAAGTGCCTCTAATGGGACTTTTGTTGGGCTAACGAGGTGATGACTAGCCAGATAGAGGGCCTGAGGTGACACTGACTGCAGTGTTCGAGATGGAGGTGCAGCAGTGCCACGGCCCACAGGCAACAATCGACTCAAGGCGGCCCGGGTGGCGGCCGGTTTCAGTTCACAGCAGGCCCTCGCCGACGCACTCGGCGTCGGGGTCCGCCAAGTACGGCGCTGGGAATCCGACAACCCGCCGTGGCCGCAGCCGGAGCAGGCGCAGGCTCTCACGCGTGAACTTGGCCAAGAGCTGGAAGCGTTGGGGTTCGCCGCACCGCACAGCCTCCAGCCCGACCGCGGTCGTCGCACCGTCTTGGCTGCGACGGCGGCAGCAGTCGGGCTCGCGGCCGTCCCCACGCAGTCGGTCGCTACTCAACCCGCCACCGTGGCTGCGGACTTTGAGGCTGTCACCCGCTCTCATCGGCATCTCTACTGGTCCGTCGCCCTCGCTATCTTGCACCCCTCCACCGTTGCCCACGCCGCACTCGGGTGCGCACTGCTCACCGAAACCGTAGGCAAGACCAGGCGGTCGGTGGCTGCAGCACTGGCCGAGACCTACCTGCTCGCCGGGCGCATTGAGTTCTTCGACATGCGCGAGCCCGATCGTGCAGGACAAACCCTGCTGCGCGCGCTGCAGGCCGCCGGCGAAGCCGATGACTCCTTGCTGGGTGCGGCAACCCTCGCCCACGCGGCGTTCGTGCCCGGCTGGGAAGGGCGTCGTGACGACGCTGTCGAACGCATGGTGGCTGCGCGCACCTATGCGCGGCGCGGTCCCGCGTCCGCCGAGTTGCTGGCGTGGCTGGATGCGGTTGAAGCGGAGTGCGAAACCCGGTGCGGCAACACCCGCACCGCACTCCATCTGATCGGGCACGCCGAAGACGTGCTGGCCGCCGGCTCTCAGAACCAGAGCCCACCGTGGCTGGACTGGTTCAGCCCGGTCCGGCTGGCGGCTTTCAAAGGCAACACGCAGTTGAAGGCTGGGCACTTGCCGCAGGCGCGCGACACGCTGCTGGGTGTTCTGTCGGCCCTGGAACCGGGCGAGGAGAAGCAACTGACCGTTGTCCTCGGGGACCTCGCTGCAGTCGAGGCGGCCGCGGGCCGGCCGGAAGAGGCGTGCGCGTATGCGCTCCGAGCTCTCGACCAGCTCGAGCGGACCTGGTACGCGACAGGCATGGACCGGGTTCGGGAGGTGCGGCGCACGCTAGCGCCGCACCAGCACGAACGATGTGTACGGGATCTCGACGACCGGTTGTACGGCTGGTCGACGACCGTCAGCGCGTTGAGCCGTTGAACTTCTTGATCAGACCGGACAGCTCCGAGAGGCTCTCGACACGGAACGCCGGGAGCCTTTCGGCTTCCTCACTCCGCCACTGAATCGTCGCCCACGGACCCCGGTGGACCAAAGCAGTGTGCATCCCCGCGGCCACTGCCGGCCGCAAGTCGTTGTCGACACGGTCGCCCACGTACAGAATCTCGTCGTTGCTGAAGGGCACGACCTTGGCAACACGCCGAAAGAACTCGAGGTCCGGCTTACTGGCACCCCAGTCGTCCGAGGTGCCGATCAGATCGACGTCGGCCGAGAACAGCTCCCGCAGGAGCTGGCCGGCCCGGATGGTCTGGTTACCCGCGATGCCCAGCCACAAGCCGTCCGCGCGCAGCTGCGCCAGCGCCGGGCGAACGTCGTCGTACAGGTCGTCCTCGCCGAACGTCTCCGGTTGCCCAGCGGCTGCCCGCTGCTCGCGTTCCTCGTACAGATCGAAGCCAGGCCGAAACTCCTGGAACACCTCGCGGTAGTCGCGCCCCTGCGCGATGACCGCGCCGAACATCGCGTGGAAGGTGTGCCGGGGCACGTCGAGCCAGTCAGCCCATGTCCCGTACTCCCGGGTCTCGTCCACCAGGCACTCACCGACATCGAACACCACTGCACGAATCATGACGGCAGGGTAGCGGGGCAGCGTAAAGGTGTCTCCGGGCGGTGGAGGACGACGGCGTCTTCGTCTTCAAGACCATCCAGGAGAGCTAGACCTGGGCCTGCTCCAGCTGGAGTCGCCGCACTGCCAGGGGTCGGCCGCACGACGGCGGAAGCCCTTCAGAACAGGCAGCGCATCTGATCGCGGACCGCGTGTTGGGGCGGACTGCGTTGACCCCGCTCAACATCACCGTACGGTTCTGGGACTTGCCGGCCCGAGCGGCCAACGCCTGCGCGGTGCAAGCCAGATCGCGAGCCGACTATCCCTCATGGTGCGGTACGCCGACCGCAGCTCCACCACGCGTACGCGCAGCCTGCCGGAGCCCACCAATGACTCGCCCGCACTCGCCGCCGGACGCGCTGAGCCTGCTGACCGGTCGGATTCCAGCGAGCGAGAGTACGTGCGTTCGCGATCTACGCAGACAACCTACTGCCAACTGGGAGGGGCTATCGCCATCTCGGGCCCGGTGATTCCCGCCCGAGCGGCTCAATGCGCCGCAGACCAGGCCTGTCGGCGCTCCGGGCCGGATGTTATAGGGGGAAAGCAGCTCCGTGCGGTGGCCAGCAGGGGTGGTCAGGCGGGCGGCGCGAGAGACCTTGATCATTACCAGCAACCGGGCGCCCAGCGACTGGTATCCCCTCTTCTCTAACCCCGTCGTCGCCGAGTCCCTCCTGGACCGGCTCATCAACACCAGCCACTGGAAGCCGGCGTGTAGGGCAGATTCGCTCGGCTGGGCCAAACCTGGCGCCAAGATCCACCATCTTGCTCTTCAGTTGGCTCGCACCGCGCCGTTCCACCGGGCGAGGCCTTCGAAAGCGTCTAGCGTACGGACGTCGTAGGGGCCGAACAACTCCCGGCAGTCACGGGCGAGTCGGTCGTATAGGGCGGCTGCTCCGCGGGTGTCGCCTGACTGGCCGGTGAGTTCCGCGTGTTCGGTGCGCGCGTCGATCAGAGGTTGGTCGCCACGGTCGTGAAGGATTTCTAGTTCGAAGATGCGCAAGTCCAGGGCCTCGATGTGCTGCGAGAGGCTGGTGCTGCTGTCGGGCGTGTCGGGTACTTCGGACCGTTCGATGGTGTCGTCTGTTGCGTCCAAAAGATGCGACAGTTCGATTACTGCGCGTTCGGCCGCGCGGACGTTCTTGGGACGGTCGGCTGGGTCCTTTGCCAAGAGAATCCGGACGAGGCTGTCGAACTGGGCGGGAATTCCGGGGCGGTGGTCGCTCGGAAGCGCTGGCGTATCGTCCTGGTGCATCCGGCCCACGGTCATCGGGTCGTCGTGGGGGCTGCCGAAGGGCGGGTGCCCTGTCAGCATCTCGTAAAGAACGCAGCCGACGGAGTACAGGTCGCTGCGTTCGCTTCCGGTATCGCCGTGCCACCGCTCGGGGGCCTTGTAGAGGGGGGTGCCGGCAACGGTGTGCGTCTGGGTGATGCCGGCTAAGTAGGCCAGCCCGAAGTCGACAAGCTTCACGTCTCCCTTCCGGGTGATCATGATGTTGTCGGGTTTGATGTCGCGGTGAATGACCTTGGCGTCGTGTGCAGCGCCGAGGCCTTCGCAGATCTGGCGTGTCCAGCGCACGGTGCGCTCGAGCGGAAGCTTAGGCCCGGTCCTGAGGTGCTCGGCGAGAGATTCTCCCTCGACATACTCCATGACGATGTAGACGTCGCCCTCGTGTTCGTCACTGTCGTAGAGGTGGGCGACGCGTGAACTATTTATCCGAGCCATGGCCCGGGCTTCCCGCTGGAACATTCTCGCGGTCGACTCGGCAAAATCCGTGGGGGCGCCCTGTTGCATGAGACGGCGGTGTGCGAGGAACTTCATGGCCACGATGCGGTCCAGCTTCGTGTCCTCGGCAAGCCACACATCTCCCATGGCGCCACTGGTGGGCCCGCCCCTTCGCCTGTAACGGCCACCGATCAGCGTTGAAGTGGTCACTCCTCGCCCCTCCTGCTTGTCCGGTCGCCTCGCCGGTGGTCAGTGCTGCTCGAAGTGCCCGCCCCAGCGGGTGAGGGCTTCCCGGCCCTGCATGCCCTCGTGCCATTCTGTGAAGAAGTCCTCCCGTTGCTGCAGTGCCCTTGCCAGCGTTGCGACGGCAGCATGACGCATCTGGTCGCCCTGCTCACGCACGTGCCTCTTCCGTATAGAAACGCCGCATATTTCCCATAGAACCCATATGGCGGCAATGAAGGTGAGAAGGAGGAACAGATACTGCGATGCACCGTCGAGAAACGGCACCACGAGTGTCCCGGTGACGATTCCGAACAGCAGAGCGATGCAGACACGGGGCCAGCGACGCACCACGGCGTCGGACCGAGCCTGCGTATCATGCTCTAGGCGCGCGGCGAGGTCGTCAACGAGCGGGCCCGGCTCCACGGTCTGCTGTGGGTGCGTTGGCAGAGTCCATGAGTAGCCCGCGATGCTCAGCGTGATTCGGCTGGGGAGGTAATTCCGTGACTCTGTGACGACTCGATCGGCGGCTTTCTCTAGACTTGGCCAGATGGCGCGGAGGGCCATGCGGCGGGCCGGAGTGCCCAGCGGTGCGGTGTCCGGGGCGAAGACGGCCTGGTCGAGGAGCGTCATGAAGGGCACCGGCTCGGTTTCCGGGCCCAGAGGTGACTCGTGTGCCTGTGCGGCTGCATCCAGGTCTCCCCCGTGTTCGATGATGCGTTCGAGCTGACGCATTTGCTCATGCAGGTGCGCCTCGTCGGGTTCGAGTTGGTTGATGAGGCGTTCGAGGGCGGTTTCGACGTAGCGGCCATCGCTGACAGGCCGGTCGACTCCATACGGGCCGTCGGGGAAAGTCAGGCGGAGGTAGGCGAGGGTTCTCTCGGGTACGGTAGCGAGTTCCCAGCCATACTTAAGGTCGTTCCACTGGTCCGCGCATGTCTCGCGCAGTGCCGTGTACTCCTTGTCGGGCAGCTGTTGGCGCAGATTGCGCAGCCGGGTCCCCCATTGAGTGCCGCCGACAAGCGTGCGGTGCTTGCTCTGGTTCCAGCCCGCCATGGCCTGCCGGGTGTAACTGAGCGCGTCTTCCCCTAGCTCGTTGCTTGCGATGGCGTCCAGGACGACACAAAAGTCCTGACCGAGTTCCTCAGGATTGAGCGACTGGAGATAGGTGTCCATCCATGCAGCTGCCTCGGCCTCATTTCCGAGGCGGGAAGCAGTCAGGGCGAAGAACAGGTTGGCCTTGGCCGCGTCCAGGGTGCAGGCGTGAGCCTGAGCGCGCTCGCCCGGCGCGGCTTCGTCACGGAAGTTGGCAGCCACCGCCATGATCGCCGGGGCCAGCCAGTAGGTCGGTTCGAGGAGCAGCCGTTCCTCGACGCAGGACCGTACCGTGCTTTTGTTGACCAAGTTCCTGCGCACAGCGTGTGCGGTAAGGGTATGTACCAGCCCGCGGGCCAGGGTGCGGGTCTGCTTGCGTTGGGCGAAGTCCGCGTGGAAAACGGTGGTCAGGCGGGCCAGCTCGGCCTGCGCCCGGGCCACCTCGCGATCGCGGCCGTACTGCTCGATGAAGGTGTCCAAGACCTGTCGGGTGTCGCTGACCGCGCTCTCGAGTCCCGCCACCTTCTGTTTGACTTCGGTGATGCCATTCCGTAGTTGGACTACGTCGGCGTGTACGCCGTGCAGACCGACCTCGAAGGCATTCAACCTTCCGCCATGACGGACCTGCTCTTCTCCCACACCCTCCAGCCGTTCGGTGATCCGGTCCAGGGCTGAGCCCGTCTCACTCCGGTCCTCCATGACGTCCCCCCATGGTCATCGCGGCCCTGACGTTCTCACTCATTATTGAGTGCGTGCATACTTTGCACGCTCAACTGGCCTAAAATGTACGGTGGTTGGTCACGGACCGCCGGTGGTGAAGGGTGCGAAATGGCAGTATGACCTGTCGAAGCCAGTACACGGACGGGGACGAGCCTTGCGTGAGATCGCTTACCTATCAGAGGGAAAACTGCGGCAGTTCGTGGCTGCACCCCGACGTATACCGCGCACGAGTGCCCTTCGCGTGACCACACCCCTCGGCGGTATCGACATAGACACGCCAACCGCGGACGGCGAGCTCGGGCAGCAGCGGCACCTGCAGCAGGTGTACCGACACTTGGAGATCGTTGCGGAGTGGTACACCGCACCAGAGCTGCGTCCCGGCCAGTGGGTACAGTTCGAAGCCCCGCTACGGTGCGTGACGCTCAGCGGCGCCCACCAGGACCTCGTGCTGTTCGTAGACTCGGCGCGGGAGCAGCACGCGAACCCCGCGACAGCCGGGGACTGCCGGCTACTGATGCACGGATCGGCCCGGCATTTGCGGGGCTGGACGCCGACGCCGGTGGACGGCCCCGAGCTTGAGGTGGTGAACTCCGCATCCAGTCTGGGCGCGTCCTTCGTCACCCGAGCCGGACAGGTAGTCCAGGAACTCACCCGGCACCGTGAGCCGATGCCCGAGGGCCAGCCGACAGCCGCCGACCTGCACAGGCGTGGCGTTCAGGCATTGCTGCATGCCCTGGACGAGGAGGAAATCGGCATCGACACAGCCACAGTGATGACCGGGTATGCGCGTGTCACTGGGCTTCTTCCTGGCACTGACACTACCTCCCGATGCCTGGTGGCAAGTCCTCTCGTCGTGGAGTATGCGGCAGTTTGAACCGCCCCGGCTTTGATCGAGACTCTAGGTTGCGGCTGTGAGCTGGGACTTTGTGATTCTACCGGTAGTGGTTGGTCTCGTATTCGGCGAGTGGGATGGTCGTCGCGAAGATCACCGACGACGCCGAGGAGCTGCTGGCGTTCTACGACTTCCCGGCCGAGCACTGGATCCACCTGCGGACCACGAACCCCATCGAATCGACGTTCTCCACCGTCAAGCTCCGCGCCAAGGTCACCCGTGGCGCCGGCAGCCCGGCCGCTGCCCTGGCGACGGTGTTCAAGCTCGTCGAGTCCGCCCAGGCCCGGTGGCGCGCGGTCACCGGAGCCCACCTCGTCGCCCTGGTCCGCACCGGGGCCCGGTTCGAGAACGGCATCCTGATCGAGCGACAGGAGCAGGCAGCGTGAACACGGTGAAGGACTACGGCAGCTGCCAGATCTACCTGCGGGGCGGCAATCGCGAGTCCGTGACCGCGCTCGTCGCGGCAACCCTCGGAGCATCCGCCGACGATCACTACGCGGTTCGATCAGGCCGGATGGTCTTCGAGATCCGGCACAACCCGGACGACGGGCTGGCCGCCGACTTCATCGGGTGGCCGTTCACGATCGAGGCGGAAGCCGACGACCCCGACCCCGTCCTCGTCGAAGCAGTGTCACGCGTGCTCAAAGCAGTCTGGAACCGCGGCCTCGACGCCGTTGCCGCCTGCGACTTCGAGGACGAGCTCCTGGACCTCGGCGGACTCCCGCGCTATCGCTGAACCACGCCGAATCCACAGGTCTTGACTATTCCTCCCTGTGCAGTCGGCCTCGTACATCACCGCGCTCGACCAGGAATACCGGCCCCCGGCCCTGCTCGAGACCGCTCTGCGACGTCGTCCCGCCGAGCCCCGGTCGGCGGGCCTGAACCCCCGGGGGCCCGGCAGCAGTGGGCCCGGGGACGTGGCCCGGTTCCTGGCACACCGCGGGCAGGTGCACGCACGCCCACACCGACAACACCGTCCCCGAGTCCAGGAAGGACGCCGACGCGCTCTACGCCGCGGCCGGGAAGCGGACGGGTGCGGCGGTTGCCGCGGGTCTCGGTATCACCGCGCAGTCGCCCCGGACCTGGCTGCGCAAGGACGAGACCCAGGCCGCGCCCGAGGACGGCGATGGCAGCGTGAGCGCGGCGGGGGAGCTGGCCCGGCTGCGGGCGGACAACGCCCGGCTGTTGTATGGCAAAGGAGCTGCGCTCAGCTCGACACTGCCCCACCCGCGAAGCCGACTGCAAGGTCTCCCAGTACGTCGCAAGTAGTGCCTGCCCACTGCTTCATCCTGCTCGAGTTCGGTTCATCAGCCATGCGGTTCTCCTCACGCTCGTTCGTCTCCATGTCCTGGTTGTTGCTCAATTTCGATGCCAGGATCTTGCAGATAACGGCTACCGCGAAGAGGGACAGTGCGAGACTCGGCAATGCCGAGCTCAGCGCAGCTCCAAGGCGAGTCTAGCTTGCGCACGCAGCTGACGGAGTTTCAATCTCGGGCTCAGCGGCCGAGTTCCAGGGGCAGGGTCAGGCCGGCGATGACGGTGTCCAGGTCTCGTTCCAGTCCTGTGGCGAGGGGATGCGGAGGCTGGGAAGCCGTTCTGTCGGACGGCGTCGAGAGCCAGTCCGGCAGGCCTTTCACTCTGGGGCTCGGTCAGGATGGTCGCAAAGGGGCTGACGTGGCGGGTGAGGGCGGGTATCTCGGGGCAGTTGGTCGAGACGGTCTTAAGCGGGAGCTCTTCGGACTTGGTGAGGTTCTCGGGGCGGCGGAGGGGCCATCCGGCGACTCAGCGTCGTGAGCGCTTGCGAGTGCCTGGCCTGCGGTGTCGGAGGAGGTGAGCACTGCTGCCCGCAGAGCCCGCTGCTGATCATGAGCAGTCCGGCCCAGTGAGAGCAGACTTCGCAGACTGGTGCCATGACGACACCGCTGGGCGCGAGCTCCGCTACTCACCGAACGGCGGGTTCGGAGAGTGCTCATGATCACGCGGAATTCAGCCGAGCTCACGGCAGAGGGGGCACACCGGACCAGTTCGGCGATACTTCTTCATCCGTCGGGCGCCGCCGACAGCAGGCCCGAAGTGTTGGAGTTGCCGCGAGTGGACTCTTTTTCGTCCCTCATGACTTTCATGCCACTCGCATCTGGAGAGGAGGCGAGTTGGAGTGGTTTCCGTGTGCAGGCAGCGGCGGCTCCCCTACAGTCGTAGCACTCACTGCGACGGGGAAAGCCGGAGCATGGCGCGCGGCGCTTGGGGGCGTAGTCATGAGTGAGCCGTGGGCACCACCAGAGGACGCGGCCGTGGAGGCACCAACTGGAGCTGAACCGGCGATCTCCCCAGCCCGCCTGGTCAAGGTTCAGGCTGGGTCAGCACAGGGCTGGGTGGAGAGCAGCGGGCTGTGGATTGCGGGACCGCTGGTGCTGGTCCCCGGCCGGGTCGCCCCTCAGGACGGCAGTCGACCTCAGATCTTCGTGCGTCACAGGGACTCGAATTACACCTGCTGGGCAAGGGCGGTCTGGCATGGAGGCCAGCAGTTAGATGCCGCACTGTTGTCCGTCGACTTCCCCGAATGGGAAATGGATCTGTGGTCAGTGCGATCCGCACCGCTTCGTTGGGGGGCGCCCCGCCGGGACGGAACGTGGGTGGATGCCAAGCTCTCTGGCTATCACTTCTCCCGGGACATCCGACTTGGGATCGAGCCGCTGCCGGGGCACGGAATCGGCTTGATCGAGAATCAGCGCGCGCCCAAACCACGCCCTTGGATGGCTTCTGGTGGTGGGAGCACTGGTCCATCGATGGAACGTTCCCTGGGAGCCGTGGTGACGTGCGGAGATCTGGTCTGCGGGATCGCCGTCGGTGACATGTACGGGGTCGGCACTCATCGACGGGCCATCACTTTCGTCCCTGCTCAACTGCTGGCCCGCGACGTTGAGTTTCGTCACGCTGTTGTGCAGGCCAGTGGGGAACCTCTCCAGTTGGAGCCCATTGGCCTGCGGCAGTCCTTGCTGCGTGACGACAGCGGATACCGTGTTACGGCCCAGGACCTCGAGTATCTGTCCATTTCCCGGGGCTCCATCGACAGCTTGCTCTCTGGTGACCTTCCCCTTGGCTTCTCAGCCATCAGTTACGAAGCCTTCGTTGATGACCTTGGGCAGGCTCTCCGAGACGACGGAATCGACCCTCGGGAGGTCGACGTCCGGCTCAAGGGGAGTTCCACGGCATTCTTCGCCGGCAGACACAAGACCTTGCCCGAGACCCGCTCTGAGATCATCAATTCGTTCCGACAGCTGCGAGGCAGACTTCCCCAAGTCTTCGAGATCCGCGAGATCGAACGCCGCTTCAACGAACGATGGCCATCTCGCCCGCGTCCCCTTCGCCGTCCGTTCGACGTGATGTACACCGTGGGCATCGACCGGGTACCAAGCGACTATGACCTGCAGCTGTCGAGCGATGCCGTTGTGGCGAAATGCGAGAAGTACGCCGAGCAGGTCGGACTCGTACTCACTCGCGAGACAACCCACCACGACGTGTACAACTACATCCGCTCCGACCTGATCCAAGCCACCATGCCCCACGTGACGCGCTTCGCATCCCTCATGTCGGACGCCTTGCGCCGTGACGTCAGCATCGCGGTCTTCGAGTCTTGCGGGCCACCTGACCTGTCGGCAGAGGTCGCCGACCTGTCCTCCCATTTCCAGGGCGGAGACTGGACCATCACCTGCCCTGGTACCACTGACGAAAGCGGGCAGCCGTGAACGCAACCGCTTCAGACTGGGGCACGCTGTGGGAGCGCCGCCTGTTCAACGAACTGGACGACCGTTTCGCGGACATCTTGATGCAGCAGCTTCACCTCAGGGTTCGATCGTTTGACTCCGTTTCCGAGCGCGTCATTGGGCTACGTACGGTGGAGCTAGAGGAAGGCTTCGCCTTCCTGTCACTTGTAGGGGATTCTTCGGGGCTGCTGTTGCGACTGGCCGGTCCCACCGGACAGCAGGGCGATGCACTGCGGAGCATTGTGGTCGATCTTGAGAGGGCCGTGGGCCGGGCCAACGCTCAAGCTGAGCTCGCGCGCTATCCAGGCCCCAGTCTTGTCGGAAGTCCCGTGTGGGTGCCGCTCTTGGCCTCCGAAACGTCAACGGTCACCCAGTTTCTGCGCAGTAACTGGCCTGCTCCGTGGTCGGATTTGACCTGGCCATCAACACTTCCTGATCTCTACAGGGAGGCCGGCCACCGCGCGCCATCCTGCCTGGGTATCGTCGTTTCTTCGCTCGTCGAGAGCATCAGTACTGCCATCGAGGCGGGCGGCGTACTGTTGTCCCAGACGTGGGAAGTCAATGCGTCCGCCGTGGTGGACGATCCCGCATGGCTTCATCCAACAGATGAGGGCAGCAAGTGCGCCTTGGTGGAGGATCCCGCGCACCATCCGCTCCTGCTGTGGCAGCTACCGCACAACATGCACGTCATGCCGGCCCGAGTCGACTTCGCAACTGATCAGATCGACCACATGGCCGAGTTCTACCACCGCGTCGCCGGATGGGAGACGCAAGTCCTGCCCAAAGACGGAAAGATCAACGCGCTGCTCACCCACGCCGATCAGCCTGTGGGCATCTTGAGGGAAGGACCAGCCGAAGGACAGAGGCTCTTCCTACTCATCGACCATCCGAGCGACACTGTATGGAAGGCCTGGAAAGAGAGCGAATTAACTGTCGGAAGTCTGCGACAGCGGCCTCTGCTGGGAAGGCAATGGCGGATCAACGATGCGGATGGCAACGAGGTGTTTCTCCGCGGGGACATTGAGGTGGGGCCCCCCGCTATCAGGTGGACACCCTGGGCGTACCTCCCGGAGCCGTTCCGTTCAGCCTTCGATGACCTCGAGCTCTCACTCGATTTCCTTGAAGAGGCTCAGTGGCAGAATCACCAACTGCCGCCCAAGGAGGAGCAGGTTGACACCCTCCTGACTGTGCTGGAAGACGCTGTCATACCGGCCGCACGGACCTGTGCAATGCACCTCCGGCCCTTCTCGCCAGACAACCCGATTTTTGAAGCGCTCAGCGAATTGCGCACGCTTGTGACCCTATTGCTCCCACCTCTTGCCCTGACTGTGCAGTCTCTCCACGACGACGCCCTAAGCGCGGTGTTCGCTATGGCCAGGCGGGACCTTGTGCGTGCACACCTGCTACCGGAAAGGACTGATGAGCTTCAGGGGCAGCACGTCTCTGCCTGACGTCGGACACCTCCAGGGCGTGGGGAATGCCGCCGCAGGTCTCCCCTCCCGGGCTGATGCACGCGAGTCCCCTCGGTAATCAGGGGATCCGGAGCCGTAGAAGGACAGGAGATCGATGCCTCCACCACCCTCAGTTGTGGAACTGGAACGGCTGGACCGAGATGCCGCATACAGCGCCCAGGCGTATTTCGAGGCAGCGAAGGCCACCGCCTTCTGGACTAGAACCGCCGTGTTCTTCCCCGCTCTAGTGGCCGCCGTGGCCGGTATCGTCTCGGCGCTCTACTCTGCGCAAGTCGGTGGCTCAATCTCTGCAGTGGCGGGTGCCGTCGCCGCGACGGCGGCGTTCCTCGGGCCAGGGGGTAAGACCGAGGCGTACCGGGAGTCGGCGAGACGCTATACGAACCTTCGCCATGCGACACGCCTGGAAGTGGCGATGGCCGGCTCGCGAAACGAACAGGAGTTAGAAGCGATCCTGCGGCGGCTCTGCCAGGAGCGAGCGGCGATCGTCCTCACTGACGAGCCTGTGCCCAACCGGGTCTACCGGGCTTCCCGACGGATCGCTGCCGGTGTCCTCTCCTACGATTCCGACCGCAGCCCCTGACGTTGCAAACCACACGGCGGGCAGGCTCCTGACCGGCTACGTCGGTCCCGCCTGCCGTGTACACACTCAGATCTCACATGAAGCTGCGTTGATTGCCAGCAGCCTTCGCCGGCAGAGGCGCACTACATCCCTACTTACCGAGGGATCCCGATCAGTTCGCCATGCTCCTGGCGACAACGCCGGTCGCGGATCCCTGACACCATCGTCTTGAGGCGTCGGCGTTGTCCGGCAAGACGCGCCCAAACCGACCAGACCTTGCACGCGGCCTGCAGATCAAGGGATGGGAGTCGGGCTTGCGCTGACCGACGGGCTCTCCTCGGGTACCGGAGCCGTTTCCGGAGTGATCCACACACCCACCATTGCTGTGGCCAGCGCGGTGGCTGCAGCGACCAGCACTGTGGTGACCGGAACAGCCGTTGCGGACAACGATCGGAAGTTTCGGATCTGGCCCCAGGCCAGACCAGCTGCCCGAGCCAGCCGTATTTCCCAGTAGAGGCCTAGAACGAGATGGACAGCGAGGCAGTTTCCCGTCGTGAGTAGTATGGAGCTAGCGAACTCCCCTGGTTCAAGCTCCTGTTGCAGGAGCTGTGAGAGTTCGATGGGCAGCACGACCGCCAGGAGACACAGCGCCTTTCCGAGGGGGCTGCTTCCGCGCAGCCAGGAATACGCGTATCCGTAGATGAAGCCTGGCACCGCCCACCGCAGGCCGTACAACCACGCCTGAGCTTGATCGAGAGTGCCGTAGTCCAAGGTGTCGGTGATCAGCGGTGGAACGGTGAACGCTGACCACGGCAGGGTCAGAATCATCAGTGCTACCGACCCCGCCAGCCCGTTCCGCCAGCCGCTGCGACCACCCGAGGTACTCAGGGCCGTACGCCGGAGCGCGGCCGAGCGCTGAGGCGCGTTGCTACGAGCACCGAGGGCCCCCAGCTTGTCCCACTGGGGCTTCCACTCCTTCTGCGTTAGTTCACCAGCAGCCAAAGCGGAGCGTGCAGTGGTCAGGAACTCTCGGCGGCCAGCGAGCAGGCTCTGGTCTCTCAGCAAGGTGTGCATCAAGTGGTTGTGCACACGGGAGCGCACTCTGTGCAGCTTTACTGCCCGGTCCTTGACCGACACCGGCATTAGCCAGGAGTATCCCAACGCCGCAAGCACTAGGGCGAAGTAGGGTCCACTACTCCATACCATGTCGAAGGAAGTGAAACCGCTCACCCCTAGTCCGCTCCCAGCAGCGACTAAGCCCAGACCGAGCAGAGCGGTGCGCGTGTGCGGCGGCCAGACCGGACGCTCCAATCCCCTACCGTGCCGCTGCAAGTAGGTCAAAACTCCGGCGATCAGCAGGAATACAACATTTACAAGGAACCAGTCCGCGACTGACGTCGAGTCCAGGTCCACGGAGAACCAAATTCCCGGCTCGCTGAACCACGTGTCCCCCCACCCATACCCTGTGGCTCCAGTCAGTGTTGCGAGTGAGGCCAGAGCGACGGCAAACCACAACAGTTTCCTGCGAGCCTGGAGCGCGGCAAGGACAACCCACACGATGCTCAACCACCCCCAGGCCAGAGCGGGTAGCGTCAACGCATTTGCCACCGGCCAGGAGCCGGTGGACCGGCCTTCGTCGGCGTGCAGACCGGTGCCAGGGCCAGCTGCGAGCACCATCAGTAAGACACCAGCAGCGACGGTGGCTGCCCATCGGCGCCCAACAGGCCCCCACGCTCCTTTGGACAAGACCACCAGCACGCCCAGCGCCGCAGAGACGGCGAGAACGATGGGCAGAAGAGGAACCAGCGTCCAACCCGTTTTACAGAGGACCGCGACCGGTGCCAGTAGGAGGCTGCTCGGCAGCACGAGTCCCAGCAGTTCCTTCCAAGTGGGTAGGCGGAGTGCGATAGCCCGAATCGTGAAGGCAGCCACGAGGAAGGGCAGCAGTACCCACAGCCAGACGACCAGAAGAGTCGCGCGTCCGTCGTACTGCCACTGCGACCAAGGAGGCACCATGGCATCTCCTGCCAGACAGTACAGAAGCAGGATTCCTGTCACAGCACAGCCGGCTAGGGCGGCTATTCTCCAGCGTCGCCGCGTGGTTGAAGGTGCCCATTCCTGTATGAACGGCAAGATCCAGAACCGGGTCACCGCCGCAACTGCTGCCATCAACCAGAATGCGTTCCACCCAGGTCCCGGACTGTCCTGCAACATTACGGCGAGTTGGGCTGGCCCACTGAGGTCTGGTCCACCTGGAAACTCGTCAGTCTCCAGCACCACGGTGACCACTGTTGCGCGCTCTGTCAGCAGCAGGGATAGCTGGTGTGCTCCTTGACTGATGACAGTGGTGGCTCCTCTGACCTCGACAAGAGCGTGATCAGGGGCATCGATCGTGACCGTCCACTCGCCGTAGATACCGTATGGACCCAGCCGGTCATCTATGACGCTGATGTACAGCACCGTCTGAGGTCCGCACTCCCGAGGGTCGCCGCCCCAGACCGCCTCCTCGACACGGGTTACACGAACAGGATCTGCCTTCTTCTTTTGCTCAAGGCCAAGAGGGATATCGGGGTTCGCGAAGCTCTGCTCGGCACAGGAATACGAGTCACCTTCTTCCGTTGAATCTGTCCAGAGGACCAGCGGCTTCCAGTTCTCAAAGCTCTCGGCGTTCGTGCGGAGGTCCGCAATCATTGGATCACTGGCGTCCAAGGTCACTGTGTGACTCGCGCGGGCGTGCCACGTCCGTTCGTCAGCCTGTGGGGTGACCCGCACCCGGGTGATGCCCGTCCGCGGTAAATGACCTGCTTCTCTGTAACGCTTTTCAGCGTCATCGGCTATTTCCGAGGCAGAGGGGGACTCCCCCGCCTCGGTGACAAGGCTGCTTTCGTCAGAATCCACAGTTACAGGTATGTGAGCCTGATCAACCGCCCACACCCAGATCACATGTGCGGCAACGGCCATCAGCAGGACCACTGCGGCGCGGCTCCCCCGACTGATTCCTCGTCGGACACGGACAAATCTCTCTGCCATAGCGCAGCCCCCATCCCCCAAGGCCGCCAGGGTAGACCTCATGCGGCGCGGAGCACCCTCGTTTGTAGCCGAAACAGCGGCGGGGCCTCTCGCCTGATACGAGAGGGGGAGTGTAAATCTAACGGCCCTGTCTCACATTCGGTGGTGACGGAGCGTGCCGCTATCCGCGGAGGATGCGGTGGCGGAGGAGGGTGAAGCCTGCCCGTCCGTGCATCTGGCGGGCGATCCGCTTGGTCTTGGTGTTGACGCCCTCGGTGGGGCCGTTGCTGTACGGAAGTGTGAGGGCGGCGTTTACGGCGTCGCGGTCTCGTTCCAGACCTCGGGCGAAGGCATGCAGGTGGGGCAGGTCGGCGCCGCGGACCTGGACGATCCAACGTGAGAGCGCGTCGGCATTGGCGGCGTGAGGTGCAAGGAGCGGGGCGAAATCCCTGACAACTGCCGCCAGTTGGATCATCTCGGGGCAGGCGGCGGTGAGCTTGGCCAGGAGCTGGTGTTGCTCGGCATTGAGGTTGTCGGGCCTGGTCAGCAGCACTCGGGCGAGCCGGCGCGGGGAGATATGGCTGCGGTCGGCGTCCGCGCGGCCTTGGTTGATGTACTTGTGCAGGAGGTTCAGGCAACCCGTGAAGCCCAGGGCTTTGATCTCTTCGAAGAGGTGCACGACGGGGACACCAGGGTCCTCGGCCCGGCGTTTTCGCAGGTGCTCGCGGTAGGGGTCGACCAGGCTCGCACGGTACTTGGGGACGCGGAGCATCCGCTCGGGCCGGTCCGCACGGGCGTAGCGTTTTTTAACGGTATTCAGGGCCAGTTGCAGGCGGCGGGCGCATTTGAGCAGGCCCACACCCTGGTCGAGCAGACCGTGAACCTGGTGCCAGCGTTCCAGGGTGGTCTGGGCGCGGGGCCCGTCGTAAATAGGTGCGTCCAGTACGGTGGCCCAGCAGGTGCTGTGTGCCTTCACCTCGCCGAGGGCGGCTTCACACAGGTTCTTCCACAAATGCCACCGATCACCGACCTGCGTCGCGCGGGGCAGAGCGCGGCGGATGGCCTCGGCGTAGGTCGCCGAGCCGTCACGGCACACGACCTCGACGCCCGGACGTTCGCGCAGCCACGCTTCCAGGGTGTCGGCCGTGCGATCGGGCAGCACGGCGATCCGCTCGTGGGTCTCGGCGTCGATGATCACGGTGGCGTAGCGGTGGCGCCGGCGCAGAGCGAAGTCGTCGACGCCGATCACGCGGGGTGTCCGCGCTGCGGGCAGCGGGATGCGCATCAGGGTCCGCAGAGCCGTATGACGCGAGACGCCCGCCGCGAGTATCGCCAGCAAACGTGCCCCCGCCCGGCCCGCTAACTCCTTGACCACGGCCTTGACTTGCCTGGTCAGACGACTGGTGCGCCGCTGGTACCGGTCGAGCACTCCGGGCACCTGCTCGCGGAAGGTATGACGGCAGCCGCGCGTGGGGCACACCAGACGCCGCACCCGCACACGGACCACCACCCGCCTCCCGTCGACCGGCACGTCAGCCACAGTCCGCCAGTGGTAGCCATGCACCCGCCCCGACGACACCCCGCACACTGGGCACGGCGCCATGTCCTGCGGCGTCCGCGCTCGCACCACGATCCGCTCACCCTCATCGACCACGTCGTCTATGACCAGCGGGCACAGGCCCGAAAACACCATCTGGACAAGCTCGTTGACATCCCTCACACCAATGTCAACGACGCGTCACGACGCTCCGTCACCACCGAATGTGAGACAGGGCCGTTAAATTGGCCCTGTCTCACATTCGGTGGTAACGGAAAGGCATGAGAAGAACGCCTGGTTTGAGCGCGTGGATGCCAGCCCGAGACCTCGTTGCCCTGCCTGTGACGAGCCCATGGCTCCGCCGTCGACGTGCAGTCTGAGCTGCGTAGATCGCTACAGGTAACGAGCATCACTGCCTGCTACCACCGGAAGTGAGCCAGGGCCGTTAAATTGACACACCCTTTTCAGGCACCGATGACAGGGGTGTCATCCGGTGGCAGGGGAGGCGGGCTGGGGGTCAGGTGGCGTGTAAGGGCGCCGCCGGATTCGTGGGTAAAGGGGCCGGTAGGATCCAGGCCGAGGTGGTCGGCGAGGTCGCGGGCGTGGAGGCGGGCGGCGGCCTCCAGCAAGGTGGCGTAAGTGTCGGCGGCACAGCAGGTGCGGCGCCAGCTGGTGACTGCGAGGACTGCCGTGATGGTGATGGCGGGCCACCACCATGCGGCTAGAGGGAGGTAGAGCAGGGCCCAGGCGGTCAGGGTCGTGGCCCGCGTGAGGGCCTGGCGGGCGGCAGTGATCTCAGTGCGGACGGTGTCGGGCATGACCAGCCACAGGTGCGGCCACAGGGCGGCCAGATCGAGGTGGTAGTCGCGCTCTAGGCGTACGGCTACGGCGTGGATGCGGTCGCCGCTCCAGGTGGGGCGTTCGGGGCGTTCGAGGGAGATGCGGGTCATCGTCGCACGGGCGGCGTGCCGTGTGGCGGGGTCGACCCGCGGGCCGCGGGCGCGGGCGCGGGCGGCTTCGTCCCGGTGGTGGCGCCAGGCTTCGGCGGCTGCCCCCCAGCGGGTTTGGCGCCGTGCGGTGGCCTGGCGTGCCAGGCTGCGGGCCCCGGCGGGCCAGGTGCGCCAGTCGGCGGCGAGGTGGAGTTGTTCGGCCAGGGAACCGAGACCTTGTGCGACCAGTCCCACCGCGGCGGCGCCGCCCAGCACAGAGGCCAGCAGCACCACCTGGCCTCCGGCGCTTCCGGCGGCGGGGGCGTTGGCCCACTCGGTGATCTGGCCGGTGAGCCGGTGCAAGTCGAAGGGGTGGCTATGGCCGAGAGCGCGGGCGGTGGCGGCGACGGCCAGGTAGAGGGCGCCGGGCAGGACCAGCAGGGACAGCCACCGTTCGGCGAGCTTCTTGCCGAGTTCCGCCAGCATCCCGCCCATCGGCTACAACCGGTCCCGGCGCAGCGTGTCCCCGCTGATCGCGCAGTGGGGCACGGGGACGGGTCCCTGTGGCCACCAAAAGCGTGCGCACCGCCCGGCCGGACACAAGTACACCGGCTCAGCCGGGCATTCGTGGTCGACGCCCGCGGGATGAACACTATGAACACCGCGATCCGCCGTACGCCCGTTGTCGCTGTAGGCGTAGAGACCCTGGGCATCGCCGAGAGCCTGCAACACGGCGTGCAGCTCGCCCACAGGGCCAGCCATCTCCCCCTCGCCGAGCGCTGCGGTCAGCACTTCCTCGAGAACGGTGTCGTCGCCTGCCGGGTAACCGCGCAGACGCCTACGGATGTCCTCCACATTCGCGCAAACGATTGCCAGGCTGCTTCGCACCGACTCATCAGAATCAACCACACATTCACCCCACCCTCTGGCCCCCTCTGGCCACCGTTACTGCTCGCGCTGTTCGGACCGCCCAGGCAATCGTGAGCGTAACCGGGTAACTCCCTACATTTCACTGATTGTGCTACAACCAATGCAGTAAGTGAATGGTCGGGGGGGCTGTGTGCGTGATCAACGACTGGCTGCAGTGTGGACACGACTGCGGCGGATCAATGAGAGTCATGATCTATCACCCGTGCTGGAACCCGAAGCCGTCCGCGAAGCCCAGGAACTTGCGGACAACCACGGCGAGGGAGATTTGGAAGCCCAGTTCCTGCTCGGCTGGTTCCACTTGTACCGCCATCAAGCGCTACCTGAAGGCGACCACCAGGCAGCCCTGAGTGTCGCCACGGAAGCATTCGCCTCATGTTTCATTGCTGGCGTCGCTGGTCTGCCGGAACGCCTGCTGCCCGTGCTCTCCGATGCCGCAGTCCCGCTAGCTTTCCGGATGCTCCAGTACGCAGAGGTCTCACCTGACGTTTACCGACTCTCCGTTGCGGCAGATCTGTGGCAGCGCATCGTGCAAGCCACTCCCGCTGGCCACCCCGGACGCTGCCAAAGGCTGGCCAAACTCGGATCCGCCCTGCAGTTGCGGTTCGGGCGGACCGGCAGGTTGGAGGATCTGGACGCTGCCATCGTCCATCTCCGGGAGGCGGTGGCCACCACCCCCGCCGACCACCCCGACCGCGCCTGGATGTTGGCCGGCCTTGGAGCCTCTCTGCAGTTCCGGTTCGGGCGGACCGGCAGGCTGGAGGACCTGGAGACCGCCATCACGGTCGGGCGGGAGGCGGTGGCTACTATGCGCGCCGGCCACCCGGACCACGCCGGGACGCTGTCCAACCTCGTGGCCGCCCTGCAGGCTCGGTTCGAGCGGACCGGCAAGCTCGAGGACTTGGACGCTGCCATCGTCCATCTCCGGGAGGCGGTGGCCACCACCCCCGCCGACCACCCCAACCGCGCCACCATGCTGTCCCACCTTGGAGCCGACCTACAGGCCCGGTTCGAGCGGACCGGCAGGCTGGAGGACCTGAAGACCGCCGTCACGGTAAGGCAGGAGGCAGTAACCACCACCCCCGCCGACCACCCCGAACTTGCTATGAGGCTGTCCAACCTCGGAGCCGCCCTCCAGTTGCGGTTCAGGCAGACCGGCAGGCTGGAGGACTTGGACGCTGCCATCGTCCTTCTCCGGGAGGCGGTGGCCACCACCCCCGCCGACCACCCCAACCGCGCCACCATGCTGTCCAACCTCGGAGCCGCCGTGCGGCTCCGGTTCGGGCGGACCGGCAGGCTGGAGGACCTGGAGACCGCCGTCACGGTCGGGCGGGAAGCGGTGGCCACCACTCCAGCCGGCCACCCGGACCGCGCCCGGATGCTGTCCAACCTCGGGGACGCGCTCCAGGCCAGGTTCGAGCGGACCGGCAGGCTGGAGGACATAGAGACCGCCGTCACGGTCGGGCGGGAAGCGGTGGCCACCACTCCAGCCGGCCACCCCCAGCGCGCCTGGATGCTGTCCACCCTCGGGAACGCCCTACAGGTCCGATTCGAGCGGACCGGCATGGTGGAGGACATGGACACCGCCGTCAAGGTCGGGCGGGAGGCGGTGGCCATCACCGTCGGCACCCCCGATCACGCCATAATGCTGGCCGCCCTCGGGCTCGCCCTGCAGGCCCGGTTCGAGCGGACCGGCGTGCTGGAGGATCTGGACGCTGCCATCGTCCATCTCCGGGAGGCGGTGGACACCACCCCCGCTGATCACCCCGACCGCGCTATGAGGCTGTCCAACCTCGGGGTCGCCCTGCGCGCCAGGTTCGGGCGGACCGGCACGCTGGAGGACCTGGACATCGCCGTCACGGTAGGGCAGGAGGCAGTAGACGCCACCCCCGCTGATCACCCCGACCGCGCTATGAGGCTGTCCAACCTCGGGGTCGCCCTGCGCGCCAGGTTCGAGCGGACCGGCACGCTGGAGGACCTGGACATCGCCGTCACGGTAGGGCAGGAGGCAGTAGACGCCACCCCCGGCGACCACCCCGAATGCGCCAAGTGGCTGGCTAACCTCGGGGTTGCCCTGCGCGCCAGGTTCGAGCGGACCGGCAGGCGGGAGGACCTGGATACAGCCGTGTCTCGTTTGCTGGAAGCGTCGGAGGTGAGTACAGCACCCCCATCGCTCCGAGTCCGGGAAGGGGGTAGGGCGGCTGGACTGCTGGCGCAGTCCGGTGATGTGGGGCGGGCAGCAGAGGTGGCGGAGGCGGCAGTGCGACTGCTGCCACAAGTGGCCCCGCGCCGTCTGGAGCGCGGGGATCAGCAGCATGCGGTCGGCGGGTTTGCGGGATTCGCCGGTAAGGCCGCTGCCTTGTCGCTCTCTGCCCCCGGCGGAACCCCTTCCAGCCGGGCGGAGCGGGCTTTGTCGTTATTGGAGGCAGGCCGGGCTGTGCTGCTCAGTCAGGCACTGGAAACCCGCAGCGATCTGACCGATCTGCGTGAACACCATCCCGGGCTGGCACTCAAGTTCGCCGAGCTGAGGGAACAGCTTGATGCGTCCACGAGCACCGTGGGCCCCACCGAAGCAAGCACCGAAACTGACGGCCTGAGTCTGCAGCAGGACCGCCTGATGCGGGACAGGCACCAGCTGGCGGAGGAGTTCACCGTCCTCCTGACCGAGATCCGCAGCCTGGACGGCTTTCGCTCCTTCGCCCTGCCGCCCACCACGGACGAACTCCTTGCTCAGGCATCCCAGGGCCCGGTGGTGGTGTTCAATATCAGCGATCTCCGCAGCGATGCCCTGCTGCTCACCACCGAGGGCATCACCAGTCTGAAACTGCCCCAGCTCACCCCCGACAAGGTGATCGACCAGATCAACACCTTCCGGTGGGCGCTGCATCTGGCTACGGCCGGGGCTGACTCGTCCCAGCGGGAAAAGGCTCAGGCCACACTCGTAGAGGTCCTTCAGTGGCTTTGGGATGCGGCCGCAGGCCCTGTGCTCATCGAGTTGGGATATGACGGTGCGCCCGCAGTAGGGGGCTGGAGCGGCGAGGAGAAATGGCCGCGGGTGTGGTGGGCACCGGGCGGACTGCTGAGCCTGCTGCCACTACATGCGGCGGGCCACCACACTGACTCGGCTGACGATCCGCACCGGCGTACGGTGATGGACCGGGTCATCTCCTCGTACACCCCCACCGTGCGCGCGCTGCGCTACGCCCGCGAGCGCACCCTGTCCCCCGCAGCGGTGCGAAGTCTGATCGTCGCAATGCCGACCACACCCGGGCTACCCAACCACGGCCGGTTGCGCTTCGTTGAGGCCGAAGCCACGATGGTGCAGACCCGCCTGCTCGCCCCAGTGCTACTCCGGGAACCGGCCCCCACCGACGGGTTTCTGGATCCGACTAGGTCCATGCCGACAAAAGCCAATGTGCTGGAGCACATGCCGGAATGTGCGATCGTGCACTTTGCCTGCCACGGTGCCAGCGACCCCACCGATCCTTCGAAGAGCCATCTGTTGCTCCACGACCACAGGGACGATCCGCTGACCGTTGCCAGCCTCGCACCCGTCGTACTCGGCCGGGCCAGACTGGCTTACCTGTCCGCCTGCCGCACTGCGGCCATTGACACGTCCGACCTACTCGACGAGGCCATCCACCTCACCTCCGCCTTCCAACTCGCCGGGTTCCCCCATGTGGTCGGCACCCTGTGGGAGATCGACGACCAGATCGCCGTCACCATCGCTGACCTGTTCTATACCGACCTACAGACCGACTCCCGTCTGGATCCTGCCCAGGCGGCCCACGCTCTCCATAGCGCCGTACGCAAGGTACGCGACGGTCACGGCCTGCGAGCCCCCTTCGACCGGAGACGAGCCCCCCTACTGTGGGCCGCCTACCTGCATGCTGGCGCGTGAACACCAGGACCTCGAGCTGGGGGCACCAACGCCTGGAAACTATGGGAGGAGATCAAGGAACTCGGCCTTGCCGTTGCCGCACTGGGCAACCACAGCATTCGACTTGGTTCCGGGGTTTGCTCCGGTATCGGGTTCGTGCCCGCGGAGATGAACGGTTATTGACTGATCTTCGGTGACCACGACGACCGACACGCTATCCTTCCGCGCTCAGCTTTGGCGCTCACCAATTGCCCCGTAGGCGATCCCGCTGACCAGCGCTCGTATCGCCGCCTTTGAGAACACCAACGGGCGATGGTTGATGTTCTTCGAGTCGCGTACTGCGGTGTGTTCGTCCAGTTCCGCGATTTCTACGCAGTCGTTGGCGCCCCCGCTGTAGGAGCTCTTCCGCCACCGCGCGTGCGTGAGATCGACGCCGTTAGGGGTTGTCGTGGCGTCGTGCGGGGCGGCCGTGTTGGGCGTGCTCACTCTTCGAGCTCCTTGCTGATGCGTGCTATGCGGGTGCGGGTCTGCGACGGGTTGAGGGCAGTGCCCTTCAACTGGTCGAAGATGTGCGTGTAGTTGCCCACGTCTGACGGGGACTCGAGATACACGGAGTTCTTGGGATTCTCCAGCCACACCAGGTCCGGCGTGGGGGGCGGGAAGGTCAGGATGACGAACGGACCGTACAGCCCGGGATGCGCGCCGAGTGAGAACGGCAGCAGCTGCAGGGTGACGTTCGGCTGCTCGCTCGCTTCCACGAGTTTTCGCATCTGGTCGCGCATCCGAGCTGCCCTCCCCGCAGGCGGCGCAGCGATACGCGGGACGGGCGGTGATCCGGGCGTGCACCTGCTGGTCGGTGGGGGAGTCGGGCGGCGGCAGCAAGCCGACGTCGGCGTCGGCCTGTTTGAGCAGCTCGTCGAGGCTGATGCGGTCCACGGTGCCTCCTGGTCTGCCTGGGGTGCGCGGGTCAGGCTAGCGCCTATAATCGAACGTGTGCACGATTCAAGTCCGTCGAAGCTGGTCTTGCTCCGTTTCCTGGAGCGGGTGCAGGAGCGGGATCTGGCCCGTACCCGGCGGTGGATCGTCGATGAGGAACGCCGTGAGGCCGAACGCCGGCGCGGCATCGAGGCCCGGCCGCCGGTGCCGGACTGGCTGATCGAGCAGAGCATCGGCCATCACGCCCCGCCGGTGTACGTACATGTCGGCGGCTGTCACATGGCGGGCAAGCGGTCCAAAGGCGCGACGCGGGATGCCGCGTCGCGGGCGCTCGCGGAAGGCGTGGATGCGTGCCCGCGCTGCCGCCCCGACACTGACCTCGGCTACATCGACGGGTGATCAGGCGCTCTTTCGGGGCTTGCGGGCTGCCTTCTTCGCCGGAGCCTTTTTGGCTGCGGTCTTCTTCGCCGCAGTCTTCTTCGCAGCCGGCTTCCTCCTTTTCGGCAGCTGGTGTACGTCGGCGTCCTCGCCCCGGGATGCCTGCGCTTTTTGCACGGACTCCTGCAGGGCGGCCATCAGGTCCAGTACCTGCCCGGGCTGCTCCGTCTCTGGCGCCTTGGGGAGGGGTTTGTCTGCGCGCTTGGCCTCGATGACTTTGGCGAGGGCCTCGGTGTAGTGGTCGCGGAAGGCGGGGCCGGTGAGGTCGTCGACGGCCATGGTGTCCAGCAGGGCGAGCGCGCCCTCGATCTCGTCGTCCGTCAGCTCGGCCGTGGGCGGGTCGACGACGGACGGGTCGCGGATCTCGTCCGGCCAGCGCATCGCATGCAGCACGATCACGTCGTCTTTCACGCGCAGCAGGCCGAGCCTCTCCCGGCCGGACCAGGCGTACTTGGCGATCGCCACCTGTGACGACCTGCCCAGGGCCTGCCCGAGCAGCTTGTACGGCTTGCCGGCCACGGCGCCGTCCGGGGCGAGGTAGTAGCCCTCGCCGATCCGGATCGGATCAATGCTGGCCAGCGGCACGAACGCGGCGATCTCGATGGCCTTGGCCGTCGGCAGCGGCAGATTGCTCAGGTCCTCGTCCGTGACCGGCACGACCTGGTCGCGGGCGTACTCGTAGCCTTTGCCGATCTCCGACTGGGTGACCTCGCGGTCCTCCAGCTCGCATACCTTCCGCACCCGTACCCGGCCCATGTCCTGCAGGTGGTACTGGTGGAACTGGATGTTGTGGTTCTCGGTAGCCGACTGCACATGAACAGGCACCGTGACCAGGCCGAAGCTAATCGCGCCAGACCAGATGGTTCGGGGCATGGGGGACCTCCACAACAGCCTCGAGCAGGAACAGCCTACGTCCGACAGAGCGCCCCAGCATGCGGGCTGGCTACGCCAAGAGCACCCTGATCGCACGGCAAGGCGTCAAGGGTGGAGCTGATGGTGACCAGAGGATGCAGGAATCGCCCGCGAGACATCCAGGTCCTCGAGAAGGCTGTCGAAGACGGCGTCCGCTACATGGAGGCCCAGTCGGACAACCTCGTCGAGATCCGCACTCGTTCTATGCAGCTGCTGCAGGTCATCCTGGTCGCAGAATCGATCGCGTTCAGCGTCGTACTGGCTCGCGGGGTCGAAATCGTTCCCTGGGCGATCGGGATGCTCCTTGGCACCTTGGCAGCTTCGCTCGGCGTCGCGGTGTACATCGCCCATCCTGTCCCCGACTGGGAGATCCCCGGCGAGATGACACTCGGCTTCAAGTCGTACCGCGAAGGCGTCACTCTCAAAGAGCACCTTGGGGACCTAGTCCAGGCCATGGAGAAGGGCGCGAAGCACAACAGCAGCGTCCTGGACAAGCGCTTCAAGGCGTTCGAACGCCTCCTCTACTTCCTGATCACGCTCCTAGCGGCGGCTGTCATCACCTACCTCGCCACCAGGTGACGAGCACTGTCAGCTCTCTCGGACGACAAGGACCCGCCGACACAGGGGAGTTCGGCGGGGCCTCCGGTCAGCGTGGCACGAGGGGCGGGCTGAAGGGCGGAGGGAACACTTCGCCGAAATGGACTTACCGTCCAATCATGAGCACTCCGAAGACCATCTACAGCCAGTCCGAAGCCCAACGACTCCGCGCCCACCCGTGCAGGCACTGCGGCAAAAGCAGCCGCGTCGACAAGCGCGTCCAAGGCGACCTGGGCGGAGGCGTCAACCCGGACGTGTCCGTGATCTGGTACTGCCCCGGCACGCTCTGCGTCGGGCGGGACGGGTTCTGGACCGAGGAGGAGTAGGCCTCAGAATCCGATGACGAAGTCGCCCCGACTGTTCCCCCCGGGGGGGGTCTATCTCTTTGGTCAAGGTCTGCGGGCTTGGTCAGGCTGCTTGTTCGTGCCCGGGCTGGTAGGGGGTGCGGTGCTTGAGCATGGCGTGCAGGACGTCGACGCGGCGGCGGGTGAGGCAGATGAGGGCGGCGTTGTGGCGCTTGCTTTCCGCCCGTTTCCTGTCGTAGTAGGCCCGCGATTCGGGACTGCTCAGCGAGGCGAACGAGGCCAGGAACAGGGCCCGTTTGAGCGTCTTGTTGCCGCCGCGGGGCGGTCCTTCGCCGCGGATGGAGGTCCCGGAACGACGTGTGGTGGGGGTCAGTCCCGCGTAGGAGGCCAGGTGGGCGGCGGTGGGGAACGCGCTGGCGTCGCCGACCTCGGCCAGGATGCGGGCACCGGTCCTGACCGCGACCCCGGGCATGGAGATCAGGACCTTCGCGAGAGGGTGGGCCTGCAGCAGGGCCGTCATGCGGGTCTCCAGGATCTCGCGGCGCTTGAGGAGCACGGCGAGGGACTCGGCCAGACCGGAGATGATCTCGCCGGCCGAGCCGGTGCCGGGGACCTGGGCGCTCTGCTCAGCCAGGGCGGCATGGATCTGTCCGGCCAGCTCCCGTGGGGTCCGCATCCGTGGGGCGGCGTTGGTCATGACCTCGATGAGCTCCTCGGTGCGGGCTTGAGCCAGTTGGGCCGGCGAGCCGAAGGTCTGCAGCAGGGCCAGGACCGCCGGGTGACGCAGCCGCGGTCCCAGGACGCGCTCCAGGGCCGGAGGGATCGAGGTGAGCAGTCCGCGCAGCCGGTTGGAGGTGCGGGTGGCGTCCTGGGCGAGGTCGTCGTCGTAGCCCAGGACCATGGTCAGTTCGGCCCGCACGCCCTCGGCGGGGTCGATGGAGTGCAGCAGGTGGGGCATGGTGCGGGCGGCATCGGCGATGACGTAGGCGTCGCGGGCGTCGGTCTTGCCGGTGCCGGGATGGCAGTCCGCCAGCCGGCGCATGGACAGGCCGGGCAGGTAGGCCACCTCGCATCCGCTGGCGCGGGCCACGGCCATCGCCAAGGGCCCCACGGACGCAGGCTGGTCGACCACGACCAGGACTTTCCCCCGCCGTCCCAGGCGTGCGAACAGCTCCCGCAGCTGGGGCTCGCCGTTGGGCAGCGGCTTGTCGAAGACGGTACGGCCATCGGCCAGCAGGGCCGTGCCGTGATCGGCGGACTTGCCCACGTCCAAGGCGCAGAACACATCGATCGACGTGAAGTCGTTGCTGGTCACCGGGCTTTCCCTCCCCGGAGTCACCGCCGGTGGCCCGACCGGCACCGGAGATCGGCCGCCACATTACGCAGCCCTGCCTGTCGGCGGACACGCTTCCATCAGCGACCATCCGGTGCCGCCAGGACCGGCGACAGCACCCCCCGGATCATCAAGGACAGGGGCAACGAGTCATACCGGCCCCGAGGGCCACGAGCCCGGACCGGGCTCTACAACGAAGGTAATGGGCAGTGCATCGCCTACTCGCTGGCCGCCTCACTCTGAAGGATCCTGCCATGAACAGGCACCCGTCGACCGAACGCCGCGAGCGGGCCCGCCCGGACGGAGTGGACGCGGCTCTTTCCTCTGCGGACACGGCACAGTGGCTACTACGGTGACCGGGTGACCACCGTACTGCCTGATGTCTCCCGGCTGCCTGCCGACCCGTCGTTGATCAGCCTTACCTACCGCCACGAACACCCTGTGCAGGCCTTCGAGTTCGACGACGCCCTGGAGATCTGGAAGGTGACCGCGCGGATCGACGCGGACGTCCTGGCCGAGGACTTGGCCGCGCACAGTGACGTCGACGAGGAGACACTGGATGCGGTGGAGGACGTGGCCGTGGGCCGGATGTCCTTCGCGCGGGTGAGGATGTTCGGCCCGGACGATCCGTTCGAGGCGATGGACTCTCACAGCCAGGATCTCTGCCGCATCGGCGAGACCGTCCTCGACGTCGCCTGCGGGCAATGGGACGCAGCATGCGAAGAAGCCCTCGCCCACCCCGTGGGCGATCTGCTCGTCATGGACCGGGTCATCCTCGAACCGGCCTGGCGTGGCTTCCGGCTGGGGCTCATCTTGGCGGGCGCAGCCATCCGCCGCCTGTCCTCCGGGTGCACGGCGGTGGCCTGCGAACCGGGCTCCGCCGACGGCCGAGAGATGAGCCAGGCCCAACATCGTGAGGCCGCCGCCGAACTGGGCCAGATGTGGTCGGCCATCGGCTTCGAACCCTTCCAGTCCGGCGTGTACCTCCTGGACTGCCACCTGCAGCGGCCCCAGGACCTTCTGACAGAGCGACAGAAGGAGTTCACCGCCCTGTGCAGCGCCTGGCGACAGATCCATTCTCTCCCATAGCCACCAGCCACCATCCAGTCAGTGCAGAACAGCCGCGCCTACGGCAGGCGCCGGCCCACGAACGGGGGAGTAGCCCATGGACGATGTGCAGGATGTGCTGACCCGATACGGCCAGTGGCGCCGAGACGACACCGCCTCGTACGACGACCGGACCGAGCAGCTCGCCGACCTCGTGGCGAGGCTCCTGCGTCGGACCGTACCCGGCGACACCCTCCAGCGATTCGACAACGCGGACGCCTTGGGGCTCATGTACGAGTTCGAGGGTTGGAACTACCTCCTCACGCTCCGCGGGCAGAAGTACGGGTTCGGGTTTCCGCCGAAGGGCACTCCGATTCCGGGCTCTGGCAGCCAGCGAGGCGAGCGATTCGCAGGCCTGCACTGGCTCGATGAACCGCTCGACATGAACTGGGTGGCCGAGTTCAACGAGCGCGGTGCGGTGATCCTGGACCGGAGCCATCTGGAAGCCGCCGCTGCCGGAATGTGCTCCCTGGCCGAACTCGTCCGTGACCACTTCCACAGGCGGCAGCCGCATCTGTCGCTGGCGTCCCTGTATACGACCGTTGAAGCTGCCGCAGACGCGCGCGCGATGACGCCGGCCACGCGGTTGACGTCGCCACCCAGTGTGAAGACCCAGACCTGGGCAGGTGTGACCGCGGAGCTCCTGCTCGTCGGACAGAAACAACAAGACCGGCCGACCGGGATGGCACTGCTACCTGACCGGGCAGTCCTAGTGACCGTTCCTGACGGTCTGCTCGCCGTCGACACCGTCCGAGGGCACGCCCACTGGCACCTCGCCCTACCCGGCTGCCACGGCGCACCGGTCGTCCGGGAGGACGGCACTGTCCTGGTGCTCTGCGGCTCGGCTCTGCTGCGCTGGCACGACGGGCAGCTCAACGCCGTCGCCGGAGGCTTCGACCACGGCGCAGTCCTCCTTCCCGGGCCGGAGGGGGAGCCGTGGGTGCTGTCCGGCTCCGGCGTCACCCTCGGCACCGGCCAAGGAACCCTGGCACTCACTCGCGCCGGCGACCAGGTCGGCGACCAGGTCAGCTATCCGATCACCTTCAACGCCTCTGTCCGCTCGGCACTCTGGCTCGGCCGGCGCCGCTTCTTCCTCGCCGCCTCCGGACACAGCGCCGTCGTCGACCTCGCCCGCACCACGGACGCCGGACAGCGCGACGACTGGATCCCCACCCCCGTCTCCTACCCAGGACACATCCTGCGCGCCGACCCCAACAGCGTGGTCAGCGCATCCCCCGACGGCACCGGCATCGGCGTGATTCTGCACCGAACCGACCTCACCACGCGCGCCAGCGAGGCCCTGCTGCACACCCAGCTCGGCGAGATCCTCGGCCTCACCCAGGAACCCGGCGACGGACCCGCCTACCTGCTCGCCACCCTGCCCGACAACGACCACACCCACGTCCGTCCCGTCCTGATGCGGCTCACCGGCCACCGCCCGACCGCACCCCAGACACCCCCGGCCCCCGCCGTCTCATCCGAGGGCTACGACGCGGTCAGCCATTCAGCCCGGGGCGAACGCCGGGCCTACCGGCTCGAAACACGGCCCCTGGCCCGCGAAGGCCAAGCCGAGGTCTTCCGCGCCGAACACAAAGACACCGGCACCATCGTGGCCTTCAAAAAGCGCATCGGCCAAGGCGCCCGGGACGTACGGCGCATGCGCCGCGAAGTAGAGGCCGCCCTGCGATTCGGCGGCAACCCGCACGTCATGCCCGTCCTCGACTTCAGCCCCGCCTACGACTGGTTCGTCATGCCGCTCGCCGAAGCCACCGTCGAGGACAGACGCACCGAACTCCAGGACCCCACCCAACTGCACACCCTCGTGGGCGCCATTGCCGCCGGACTTGCCGACGCACACCGCAACGACTGGATCCACCGGGACATCAAACCCTCCAACATCCTGCTCCTGGACGGCCGCTGGACGGTCGCGGACTGGGGCATCGTGCGCCGCGCCCGAGGCGAGACCAGCACCGCCGGCCTCCTCACCCGCGCCGGCATCGGCACCGAAGGCTTCGCTGCACCCGAACTGTCCATCGACGGCCACGACATCACCCCCGCCAGCGACATCTACAGCCTCGGACAACTCATCGGCTGGATCTTCACTGGCACCTGGCCACAAGCAAACAGACCCCTGCTGCCCCCACCCGGACCGTGGTTCGGCGTCGTACGCCAAGCCACCCAGCTCGATCCCGAGCACCGGCCTCAGGACATCGCCACCTTCCTCGCCCTCGTCGAACGCGAGACGGGGTCGCAGGACGAACTCCCCATCATCCGCGCCGCACGCCTGCTCGAGGACGCCAACGAGCGCGACGACACCGCTGCAGCCGCCCAGCTCCTCTCCCTCGCCGCCGACCAGCCCGACTCCTACGAGCTCTACCTGGCCGCTGTTACCAAGCTCGATGTCCGCGCGGCAGAGACAGCCCTGCTCGCCAATCCTCAGCAGACGACCGCCGTCATCACTGCACTGACCGGACACTCGGTCGGCGACCGGGGCGACTGGGTCACCGACCAAGAGGCCACCCGAGCCATCTGGTGGCTCCTCAAGGTCGCTCGCCTCGCCGCAGAGGAGGAGCAATGGACCATGCTCGACGCCGCAGTCCAGGGGATGTGCGACTGGGACGGCCGCTGGGACCGGTGGGACCCGCGCAACAGCATCCGGGACTGGCTGGTCACCTTGACCGGGCACGCCGCCGCCACCGTCGCCTCCGCACTCCGCGCCCAACCGCACGGCGCCCGCTACTACTACGAAGTACTAGACAATCGCCACGCCGACACCGCCATCCGAAGCGCCATCCACGCTGCTCAACGCGCCTGAGCAACAGTTGCGCCTTCCGCAGAACCCGAGTTATCCACAGGCCGAAACGCGGGCGAAACCTCCCTCGTACGCTACTGCCGAGTCGATCACACGGAGGTATGCGGGATGCGGTACGGCGTGGTGGTGGAAGACCTCGCGGTCGAGGTCATGGCCCAACTGCCGGACGACCAGGCCCGGCTAGAGGTGATGGACCTCATGGAAGTCGCGCGCATGGACCCGCGGGCCTGGCCCGACGTGCGAGACCCAGGCTCCGTCGAGGAAATCCGGGAGGCTTTCGGACGCCGCTGCTGGATCCACTACATGCCGCACGCCGGAGCGATCGAGATCCGTGACATCGGCTGGGCGGGCTGAGCGGCAGGCCCGTCCTGCCGAGGATCGGCGCATGCGTGCATGGAATCAGAGCTTGCCTTCGTCGACACGAGTAGAAGCGCCGTCGCAGGCGCCCGCCCGGAGATGCCCGTTCTCTCAGCGGCTCTCCAACCAGCCTGCTTCCTAAAACGGGCCAGGATCGGGTAGACCCTCCCAGTCGGCCTCCTTGCAGTCCAACATCTCGTACGCCACAGCCGGGCCGATACAGCGTAGGCGCGGCGGTGGGGCCGGCCCGGCTCGCTGCACTACGAACAGAAGCGTTCGAATCGTTGCGAAATGGTCCCCTGGTCAGGGCTGGAGCGGCAGGATGGTCCGGTATGGGACGTGGGGGGCCGGGTCAGGCAACGCAGCCTGTAGGAGCGCGGGTTCTGCTGTTGTTCGTGCTGGCCGTGGGCGTGGCTCTGGTGCTGGCCTGGTACTTCGATGCGGGGGCGGCTGCGACGGCAGTGGCGGTGCTGATCGGCCTGCCAGCGGCCTATCTTGCCTGGGCGGCATTTCGTGCGGACCGGATGGAGGCGGCCGCCGTTGATGTGGAGGCAGTCGTGGGGCAGCTGGCCGTGGCGGTCAGGGCGCAGTGGGAGCAGGAGGCTGCCTTTCGCCGGGTCAACGACCCCTATCCGCTGCCGGTGGCCTGGCGGACTGCGCATGAAGGGCTGGGAGAGCCGTGGCCGCTACTGAAGGATCTGGCTCGGGCCTGGCCAGGCGGGCCGCCTGGTGACCCCGCGCGGTGGCCGCAGGATGTCGCTGGGCTGGTGGGCCAGGACGCCGAGATTGGCGAGGTGTTCGCTGACCGGATACCCACCAGGCGCCTGGTGATCCTCGGTGATCCCGGAGCCGGCAAGAGTGTGCTTCTCATTCGGCTGCTCCTGGACCTCATCGACCGCCGTGCTGACGGCGCCCCGGTGCCGGTGCTGTTCTCCATGGCCTCCTGGAATCCGCGCCAGCCGCTGAAGGTATGGCTGGCCGAACAACTGCGATGAGCCCATCCCGGCCTGCGTCGTGCCGCTCTGGGGCAGGCCACGGCTTCGCATGGTCTCGGTGACCTGGCCCAGGCGCTGCTGGACGCCGGACGCGTCCTGCCCCTGCTCGACGGCTTCGACGAACTGCCACCCGCGCTACTCCAGGTGGCACTTGACGCACTGAACCGGGCGCTGCCCGCCAAATGGCCCCTGACGGCGGCCCAGGGTCTCATGCCGTCTCCGCCGGTGCGGTGGGCTTCGTCCGGTTTACCGATCAGGGCGGTGTAGGTGTTGCTGCCGACCTGCTCTTTGAGTGGTGGTGTGTGTTTGCAGCGTTCGCACTGATTTCGCGATAGCTATGGAGTCTTTCAGCCGTCGATGTCGTCGAAGATGCTTCGGTCGCGTGAGTGCTCGTGGCCTGCGAGGTTTGTGCGGCCTCTGATGTCCGGATGCTCGTCCGGACCAGGCTCATAGTCGTTGGAACGTGAGAAATCGATTGTTTCATTGACTTCGGCCATGGCCTGGTCGAGGGCGTCTGTGACTTCGGTGTCCTGCTCGAATGCCTCGCGGTACGTGCGCAGCTGTTCTTGCAGGATGCCGTAGTACTGAGCCGGTTCCTCGTCGGATGGGTAGTTGTTTCTCCATACGTCCAAGACCCAGTCGAGGTCGGGAATCAGATCCTCGCGTACGCGCTGAAGAAGGTACTGTTGGTCGCTTTCGGAGAAAAGGATCTGCCATTCAGGCTCCCGTAGCCATGCGGCGTCAGGGGTCTCGACGGCCAGTGTTGCGACTCTCTCCCGGATCCGGCTGTGCTCTTCTGTACTGAGAAGGCTGGCTTGGTGTAGGCGCGCGAGGGCTTTCGGCTCGTGGATGACGTCCAGGAAAGAGATGAACTTAGTAAGTTGGGGCACAAATTGGGAATCGGCCTCGGTATAGAGCTTCAAAAACGTGTCGGAGCAGCGCGTGGCGAAGAAGTTGTACCACTCTGCTGGGTAGCCGTGGCCAGCCCTCCCTGGTGATTCGCCAGTGAGTAGGCGTTTGATGACATCTGAGTAAAGGGCCGGAGGGACGCGGAGAAGCGTGCCGCGTTGTTGTTCGGTGCCACAGTCGATGCGAGTGAGAAGCGTTCGCCAGTTCAAGCCGTTGATGAAGATACCCAACAGGTTGGGATCGGCTGCCATGAATTCGGCAAAGCTTTCCTGCAGGGTGGGGTGGCGGAAAGACCACCCTGTTGTTGAGTCGCTGCCGGGTGTTGAGGCGAGACGCAGGAAGGTTCCAGTTAGGGCCACCAAGGCGCGGTTGACGCCTGCAGGGGTGCTGCCGACCCGGTTGATGACATCATCTTGCGACGCATCCCAGTGCACCGGCGCAGGGAGCTGCTCGCCTGCTTGGTAGGTCAGGGCGAGGGCGGCTTTTTCGTCGGGGCCTAGTTCGGCGTAGACGTCGCGGAGGAATGCCGTGGGGCGGGCCATGAAGTCGGTGATGCCCTGTTCGGTCGGTTCGAGATGACGTGTAAAGGCCTGTTGCCCGAGGCGCCGTGCCACCTCGGGGTGGAACGGCTCTGTTGCGGCCGCCGCGTCAAGGTGCGGTTTCATCTCCGCGCGGACCTCGCGCGGCTGATCGCCGAGTTTAATGTGGTTGTAGAGGATCTGGCGCCGTTCGTGCAGGGGCAGTTGAGCTACGTCGACAACGACCTGTTGTTCGTGCAGCAGGGGGTAGGCGTATTCCTTCAGGTAAGGGCGTGCGTCGCGGTAGATGTAGTCGCGCGAGGTGAGGACGACTTTGGCTCCGCCGCGGACGGCGGTCATGACGTGTCGCATGTGGCGGGACCAGCTGTCGGTGAGCTGCTGTTCGTGGCGCACGGCGCCGAAGGCGTCGTCGATCCAGAAGAACTGGTTCGACTCGTGCGGATTCCAGTGCCGCACCAGTCCCTCTGCATCGTGGGTGTTGACGGTCAGGCAGCCCCAAGCATCGAGGGCAGTCATGGCCAAGGTCGCGGCAATAACGGATTTGCCAACGGCGGGCTCACCGAGGAGCAGGACGAAGCCGTGGTCTTGTACAGCTTGGACGGCATGCTTGTAGGCGTCGGTGACCACGAAGGTGGCCAGTTCCTCTCGCAGATAGCCGAGCAGGACCTGTGCTTGGGTGTAGGCGCGTTCGTCGAGGATGTGGGAGAGGTCGCCGAGTCCGTAGACGCGGGGGACGAGGGTCCGCAGGCGCTGGCGGGTGGCGATGGTGTCGCAGATCCACTGGCCATCGAGGACCAGCGGGTACCCGACACCGGCATCAAGCAGTCGTTGTCGGATGGTGGCTTCCGAGGTGCCGCTGACTCGTGCGTTGGTGAGTAGGACGTAGCTGCCGCATAGGCCCCGTTCCACCAGAGTCTGGACTTTGGCGAATTCGTCGTCGAGTTCCGAGGGGGCGAGGGTGGTATCGGCCTTCTTGGTGTGTTTGCACTGGAGGACGAATGGGCCATCGGGCAGGTCCTGGACGCCGATCGGGTCTGGTGGCTGTTGCCAGGTGCCGTAGAAGGCGCCGTCGCGTCCGCCGTCGTTGGAGTCGGCGAAGGTGTGCACGGACTGCGCCCACACTTCGCGGAGTACGGCAGCGCACAGGTCCTGGAATGCGCGCCAGCCCAGGGTGTGCAGGGCGAAGTCGTGGGAGCCCGGTGCTGCGACGGTGCCTTTGCGGGGGTGGTCGGTCACGGTGGCGGGTCCTCGGCGGGGCCGTTGTGGGGGAAGCGGACGGGGCGTTGAGGTTGTTGCGTGGGTCCAGGACAGGGCGCCGTCGTGCTGGAGGCGGCCGACGACGATGCCGGGGGCGATGCCGGCCTTGTGGGCGAAGGTCTTGATGTTGTCGAAGGGCATGGGCCTGCGGGCGAGGCGGCGGTATGCGGCGTTGTGCTCGGCCGGGATGAGGGTCTGGGCGGCGAAGGCGTCGGCTTCTTCTTCGCTGCGGTCGCCTTCGGGTGTGCGTTCGTCGGCGCGGTCAGTGTTGTCGAGGAAGGTCAGTCTCTTGCCGTGCAGGAGGGTGTGGCCGATCTCGTGGAAGACGGTGAACCAGAAGTGGTCGTCTTTTTTGAACCGGTCGCTGAGGGCTGTGCATCGATCAGGACAGCGAGGTGGCGCTCTGGCTGCGGTCGATCGCGAGCGATCTCGGGGGTCGTCTTGCCGCGCGGTTGTGCCGCCGCCTGCGGCTGGCTGCGCAGTTCCCGGTGTCGTGGAAGGGTACGTGATCCGGGTGGACGCGCCCCGAGAGGGCGTTGTCCGGCCACGCATCGTTCGACCTCCCCGCATCCGCATTCGCGCCTCGCTGGGAGGTGCACGGATCAGCGGCCCAGGGGGTGCTTCGGCAGGGGGCTGGCGCGATCCTCGCGGTCGCCGGTCAGGGCTGGACGATCTCCAGGTCCTGCAGGAGGCTGGGGTGTTGGGGCTTCCAGCCGAGTTCCTGGCGGGCTGGTCGCTTGCGAAGATCGGGCCGAGGGCCGAAGGTCTGGGTGGGCACCGGTGGGTACCGGCTCGACCGGCAGGCCCAGTCGTCGGCCGGTGACGGTGGCGATGTCGCGGACCTGGTCTCCCTCGTCGGCCACGCCCGGCTACGGGCTCCCGGCAAACGCGCCTTTGCGCAGCTGAGGTCCTGGCGACTCTTACGGCGAGCCCGGTGTTCCACACGGTGTATCGGTACCGCCGTCCAAGCCATCCACACACTTTTGACCTGCGACTATTCAGGATGAAAAGGGTTCAATTACCGCATTCATTCCTGTTCGACCAATCTCCGAATGCCGAGATCGAGAAACTCGCGAGAGTTTCCTTTGAGTCGGAGCAGAGTGGCTGCCTGTAGTGGAGTTTCCATTTCGTCCAGTTCGATGAGAGCTACCCGTGATGGCCGTCCTGACTTCTGTGATTCAAGTGCGAATTGAAGTTCAGAAGGGCACCACGTGCTGGTGTGGTAATTTCTACTCCAGAGGGCGACGAAGGTGTCCGCTTCTTGTATTGAGGCTTCCAGTTGATCGGGTAGACGATGTCCGATCTTGACTTTTTCTTCGTCTCTGAATATAGCCCGCCCGAGCCTCCTGAGGAGTACCTCAACGTGGTCTGCCGTGGCGCAGTCACCCCAAGAGTAACTAAGGAAGTATGAATGAACGCTGCCGCTGCCCCGTGCTGCTAGTTTGGTGGCGAAGGCAACCATCCGCTGCGCGGATTCTCTAGTGGGTATCTTCCCCAGACGCGGGACTGCCTCATGATAGGTGTGCTGTGCAAGGGGAAAGACTTCGACCGAAGTCCCACCATATTCTCTGATAGCGAGAGTCGGAATATGATTCGACGCAGCATAGCTCCCTAGGATGCGTGTGCTCACGCCCCCGCCGAGCACAACGAGAAGATCTGCTGTGCGGAGAGCAGCGAAGTGCGAAACAATCCAATGATGCCGACTGCTTGCATCAGCGTAGTTTTCCACCTTGATTATATGCAGGTTATCTGGAGCATCCGAAAATTCGGGTTCATATCCAGCATTGGCCTGATCGACCGGAAATTGAACCTCGATGTGGCACTGAGAATCAGGGTGAGAGCGGCAAAACTCCGAATAGCCCTCGAAAATATAAGGATCGATTGTCCGGCGGGATGAACTTCCAATGACTGCTCTGTGGCCATCGGCGGCGAGAGCCCAGCCTAATTTTCTTCCGGCCTCAAAAAGAGGTGCATGGTCCGACAGGATTGGTTGGTCAAGGCCGGGGACATGATTGGGTAATGATCCCACGATGAATACGCGCATGGATGCTCCAAAGTGTCGCAACGCTCACCTGACCACAGAGCGATGGTCTCAGCTTGTAGGGGGTGACGGCTACTGTAACCGTGAGATTGAGGGCGCTCTGCACTCTCAGTGGACGTTAAGTCCGATCTTTCTCGGTTCGTGATCGCTCGATCGAGGTACTGATCGTCGGGCCGGCCATCCGCTGGGCATGTGCATGCTGAGATGCGGGCATGGAGCGAGGGCCGTACCCCAGCGACTTAGCGGACGAGCAATGGGCGTTGATCGAGCCGATGATCACGGCCTGGAAACTGGACCGGGTGGCACGGTCAGCGACCGGAGATCCCGGATCCTGCGATCTGCGGGAGGTCGTGAACGCGATCTTCCACCAGAACCGGACGGGCTGCCAGTGGCGCTACCTGCCCCATGACCTGCCAGCCTGGTCGGCGGTGTTCTACTACTTCGGCCTGTGGCGCCAGGACGGCCTTGACCAGCGGATTCAGGAACTCCTGCGCTGCCAGGTACGGGAGAAGGCCCGGCGATTAGAGGACCCGTCCCTCGTGATCCTCGATACCCAGTCCGTGCGCGCGGCCGCGGGTGTCCCGAAGACCACGACGGGACTGGACGCCAACAAGAAGGTGTCGGGCCGCAAGCGGGGCCTGGCCGTCGACGTTCTGGGGCTGATCATCGGCGTTGTCGTGCTGGCCGCTTCGGCCCACGACAACGCCGCCGGCACCGCCCTGCTCGACCAGGCGGCCGAGCGGTGCGGGATGCGCCTGGAGAAGGCCCTGGTGGACCAGGGCTTCAAGGGCGAGGTCCTCATCCACGGAGCCCTGCTCGACATCGACGTCGAGGTGGTCCGCCGCAACCCCGATGACCAGGGCAAAGGCTTCGTCCCGCAGCCCAAACGGTGGATCGTGGAGCAGGTCAACGGCACGTTGATGCTGCATCGCCGCCTGGCTCGCGAGTACGACCACCGACCCGACACCTCCGCCTCGCGCGTCTACTGGGCCTCCATCGCGAACATGACCCGCCGCCTCACCGCGCCCGCCCCGGCCTGGCGCGACACCCTCGGGCTGGCCGCGTGAACGTCACCGAGCTCCTGGCGGACCTCCAGGCCCAGCACGACGAGACCGCCGCCCGGACCGGTGAACTACGCGACCAGATCGAGCACTTGACCGCCGCGCTGGCCGAGACCGAAGCGCGACTCGCGGACCTGGTCACCGCCCGGAAGGTCATCGCCGAACTCGCACCGGTAGGAGGCGAACCCGATCGACCCGAGACGAACACCACCTACCAGACCATCGTGAATGCCTTCACTCAGCACCCCGACCAAGAGTTCCGAGCCCGTGAGCTGCACGAACTCCTCGGCATGCCCACCGACGAGGCGTCCGTCAACATCACCCGCAGCCGCCTCGGACGCCTCACCCGCCAAGGCTTCCTCACTCAAACCGGACGAGGCCGCTACGAGAAGCGGACTTAACGTCCGCTTATGAGGTGCACATGGGACTTGGTGACTCACCGGGGAGGTAGGTCGCCCATTCCTCGGCGGTGAGATCACGGCGGACAGCGAGGCATAGCTTCTTGATTGTGTTTGCTTGGTCAGAGGTCGCGACGTTCCACAGTCGCACCGTGTTGTCGCTGCTGCCGGTGGCTAGCGTGCGGCCGTCCGGACTGAACACCGCCGCCCATATTGTCCCGGTGTGGCCAGCGAGGGAGGCACGCTGCGCTTGGGCGTCGACGTTCCACAGTCGCACTGTGTTGTCGTCGCTGCCGGTGGCCAGCGTGTGGCCGTCCGGACTGAATGCCACCGCCGACACGGGGCGGGTGTGACCGTTGAGGGTGGCGCGGTTCTTTCCCGTGGTGACGTTCCACAGTCGCACCGTGCTGTCAACACCGCCGGTGGCCAGCGTGCTGCCATCCGGACTGAACACCATCGCCCACACACGGTTGTTGTGGCCGGTGAGGGTGGCGCGGTTCTTTCCCGTGGCGACGTTCCACAGTCGCACCGTGCCGTCGGCGCTGCCGGTGGCCAGAGTGCTGCTGTCCGGACTGAACGCCATTCTCGACATTTCAACCTCATGGATGTGTCCAACGAGGACGGCACGCTCCGCTTTTGAGGTCACGTCCCATAAGTGCACCATAGGCTCGTCATCGTTAGCGGTGGCCAGGGTGCGCCCGTCGGGGCTGAACACCATCACCGAGGGTTGGGCGGGGCGGGCGGTGTGGCTGACGAGGATGGCACGCCTCTTGCCCGAGGCAATGTCCCACAGTTCCACCGTGCCATCTTCGCCTTCGGCGGCCAGAGTGCGGCCGTTGGGGCTTAGCTTGATCATTAACCTCGCTGCTGTTTCAGGCGGACGTGTTCGGTGAGGGTTTCGACTCGTTTCACGGTCTTCCCCGGCTCGTGACGCGGGGCTGGCCTGCGGTTCTTCGAGCCGGGTGGGCGTCCGGGGCCGGGCTTGGAGGGTCTGGGCACGTCGGCGGGACGGGCTGTCTTCACGCGGAGGTGGCGAAACCCCCGGCGGACCCGGGCGGGGGTAAGTCGGCGCGGCTCGGCGGGCCGTTCCCAGGGGCGGCGGAGGTCCTCGGCGAGGGGCCGGGCGAGGCGGAGTTGTGTGTGGGCGGCGATGATCAGCCAGGTCCACAGGTCGGCCGTGTGTGGATCACGGACCTTGGGGACGGTCCAGCCCAGGGTCTGTTTGAACAGCCGGAAGGTGTGTTCAAGATCGAATCTGCGGAGGAACGCCTGCCACCGCAGGTCGACGTCCTGTCCGGTCATTCCGGTGCGCGAGGACCACAGCCACACCGGCTTGGGGTCGCGGTCGCCGGGCAGGTGCCCGACCTTCAGCCGGATCAACGTGCCGTGGATTAAAGGGAGTTCACCGCAGTGGTCGAGCCAGGGGCCACGGGCCTGCAAGCGGGGGTGCATCCGGTCCCAGGCGAGGGCTTCGGCCTGGCCGTAGCGGGTGGTGTCGCACATCGTGGCCTGTTCAGGGGTGTGCCACGACTCCGGCTTGGAGAAGGTGAGGACGCCGCCGTGCTTGCGGGGCTGTCCGCCGCGTGGGGTGGAGCGGCGTGGGCCGGCGTCCCGGAGCATGACGCGGTCCGAGCGGAGCCGGCCGACCAGCTCGACGGGCAGGTCGGCCAGGACGTAGGCGAGGCGGGTGACATCGTAGCCGGTGTCCATGACGACGAGGATGTCCGCGTCGCCCGGCCGCCACTGCCCGGCATGCACCAGCCGGGTGACCACCCGCCCCAGCGGCGATCCGCTGGCGGATCAGCATCTGCAGCTGGGCCCCGCCGCGATCGGATGCGGCTGCAGCGACCGCGAGATCGCCACCCGCGCCAGGATGCCCCGCCAGCCGGTCCAGGCGCTGCGCGACGACCTGGTCGCTGGGGCGGCCCGCCAGCGCCAGCAACATGTCACCAAAGTACTAATTTGCCATCTTCTGGGGTCTGCGCCGGTTCAGTCCATGTCGTTCCACGTCCACGCAGGTGCAGCGCTCCCGTCAGGTTCACGTCCAAGTCGGAACTGCTCCCGGTTTCCTCCGAGGTCGATGAACAGATCGAAGTGCCCCGCAGCAGGAAGCCGCTCGATCAACGCGGTGATCTGCTCGTTCGCCCCGGTCTCCCGCAGCTCCCCCAACAGCAGGCCGACGGCGTGCGAGTTGTTGAGGGTGACGTGTGCGGCGGGGTTGCGGGCGAGCAGCACGGTGATCTGCTCGTCCGCACCTGCCTCCCGCAGCTCTCCCAGCAGCGTGGCGACGGCGTACGGGTTGTCGAGGCTGACGTGTGTGGCGGGGTTGCGGGCCAGCAGCACGGTGACTTGCTCGTCCGCGCCGGCCTCCCGCAGCTCCCGCAGAACCAGGCCGACGGCGTGCGAGTTGTTGAGGGTGACGTTCGCGGCGGGGTCTCGGGCCAGAAGCACGGTGACCTGCTCGTCCGCACCGGCCTTCCGCAGCTCCCGCAGCAGCGTGGCGACGGCGTGCGGGTTGTCAAGGGCGAGGTGCATGGCGGGGTCTCGGGCCAGAAGCACGGTGACCTGCTCGTCCGCACCTGCCTCCCGCAGCACATACAACAGCACGCCCACGCCGGCCGGGTTGTCGACCGTGACGTGTGCCGCGGGGTCGCGGGCCAGCAGCGCGGTGATCTGCTCGTCCGCCCCGGCCTTCCGCAGCATCTGCAAAAGGGCGCCGACCGCGTACGGGTCGTCGAGGGCGACATGCGCGACGACCCGCTCGGCCAGGGCGTTGACCTGCTCGTCGGCCCCGGCGGCCTCGCGCAACTCCCCCAACAGCAGGCCGACGGCATACGGGTTGTCGAGGCTGACGTGTGCGGCGGGGTCGCGGGCCAGCAGCGCGGTGACCTGTTCGTCCGCCCCAGCCTCCCGCAACTCCTGCAACAGAAAGGCGGCGGTGTGCGGGTCGTCGAGGGCGACGTGCGCGACGACCCGCTCGGTCAGGGTGTTGACCTGCTCGTCGGCCCCGGCTTCCCGCAACACCCCCAACAGCAAGCCGACCGCATTCAACTGCATAGCGACGGTGTGCCGGTTTTCGAGGGTGACGTGTGCGGCGAGGTCTCGGGCCAGCAGCACAGTGACCTGCTCGTCCGCCCCAGTTTCCCGCAACTCCCGCAACAGTGACCAGACGTCATGAGGGTCATCGAGGGTGACGTGTGCGGCGGGGTCGCGGGCCAGCAGCGCGGCGACCTGCCCATCTGCACCGGCCTCCCGCAGGGACTCCAGCAACCTCCTGACGGTGTGCGGGTCGTCGAGGGCGACGTGCGCAACGACCCGCTCGGACAGGGTGTTGACCTGCTCGTCCGCCCTTGCCCACCGCAGGTCCCCCAACAGTGAGCAGACGTCGTACGGGTCGTCGAGAGCGACGTGTGCGGCGGGGTTGCGGGCCAGCAGCACGGTGACCTGCTCGTCCGCCCCAGCCTCCCGCAACTCCTGCAACAGAAGGCTGACGGTGTGCGGGTCGTCGAGAGCGACGTGCGCGACGACCCATTGGGCGGGGTGGTGGTCGGTGGGGTGCAGGATGTGGAGACGGCGGACGAGGGCAAGCGCGGCGTCGGAGTCGCCGTGGGTGGTGGCATGTTTGTGGAGTTGGACGGCGTCTCGGTACAGGCCACGGTCCCAGGCAGCATTGCCGAGTCCGGTCAGGTCGGCGGGGTGTGCGTGGTGGGCGGCCGCGGTCCAAAAGTCGACGGGAGGAACGGTCTCGGCGCGGTGGCGACGGCCGTGCTGCTCAAGGTAGTCGGCCAGCAAGTACCGAGGCCCCTGCGGACTGGGGGCGGGCCAGTCGGCGGGGATCCCGCTCGCGGCGGGCCGCCGGTAGGTGCGCTGGTTGCGTGGGCCGCTGGTGGTGACGAGGGTGAGGATGCCGGGGATGCCGTTGCAGGGCGTGGTGACGTAGGCGAGGGCCTGGGTCAGCCAGTTGCTGTCGAGCGTGTAGTACTCGTCGTCGTCAAGATAGCCGGGGGCGGCGTCGGCGAGCCAGTCCAGCGGGAGGTGAAGGCCGGCACCCAGGCGGCGGGCGTCCATCGCGGCGTGGATGAGGGCCAGGGTGGCTCCCCGGGCTGCGTCGTAGCGGTCCATCAGATGGGGCACGCCAGCCAGATACTGAGTGATCTGTGTGCCCTTTGCGTGCTGGGCGGCCTGCGCAAGGCGGGGGTCGGTGGCATCGAGTGCGGTCAGGTCGGCTGGGGTGAAGGCGTCCGGGACGTCGATCTTGTGCCCGCTGAGTAGTTCGCGGGCGCTGGCGCGCCGGTCGGGGCTGGCGCGGGTGGTGAGGGTGTCCCAGTGCTCGGTCCACAGGGTGCCCAGGACCAGCACGGGGGCCCGTGAGGGATCGTTCAGCAGTTCCCGCAGTCCCGCCGCGACCTGCTCTCCGAGCGGGTCCGGGTCCAGGTAGTGCTGGGCCTCGTTGAGCCACACCACGGTCTTCGGGGCGATGTCTGTCAGTGCGGCCAGGGCCGCCGCAGGGGCGGTGGGGCTGAGGGGATGCCACAGTCGCCAGCCGTCCGGCAACTCGCCGACGGCCTCCCACAACGCGCGGGTCTTGCCCGTGGATGATCCTCCGACCAGGACCGTGATCCCGCTGTGCCCGGCTTTTGCCGCGTCGACCGCCTCCTTCAGGCGCGCGTCGTGGTTCCGCGGGATATAGGCGGGCAGGTCCCCGAGCCGGTCGCGGGCACCGCCGGTGTCCAGCGCCGGGTGGATCCCCAGGCCTCCGTCCAGGACGAGCCGGACATCGCCGCGGAGTTCGCTGATCGGGCGTCCCGCCCCCTTCGCCATTCCAGCTTGCACCCACAGTTCACGTACCCGCCCCGCCAGATCCGGTGCATCCCAGGCGGCCCGGCGGGCCAGCACCGTGGCCACGGCCGCCACATCGGCCTGCTGCCCGGGCCGTTCGTCGGTGATGATGCGATGGATCGTGTCCCGGCTAGGTGACCCCGTCAGGCCGTCGTCGTCGGCGATGTCCCCGGTGATCTCATCCAAGCTGGGGGCGCCCGCAGCCAGATACACCTCGCACAGCAGCTCCTTGAGCTGGCGCAGCGCTGGCGGCCATCCCACGCGCGCCCGCTTCAGCGGCCGCTGCCGCTTCGGATTCTCCTTCGGGCCCGGTCGCCCGCCCCCGGTGTCGCCACTCATCGCACCATCGTCGCCGCTCGGGCCCTCCGCCACGGTGTGAACAGCACTAATCCCGGGGTCTGTTGAGGGCACGTCGCAACTCGGAGGCGATCTCCTCGGGGGTCTCAGTGTGGACAGCAAGCCGGCCGGCTGTCCCATCCGCCCACCACACTGTCTGTGGAGGACTTCATGTCCCGCCCGCGTTTGACCCGCCGTGAACGCCTCGCCCTGGCCGGAGCAGCCCTGTCCGGTGCCGTCTCCGGCATCGTCCGCCCCGTCGTCACCTGGCTCCTGGAACACCTCACCTGAGCCCACACCCCGACCGCACGTACGTCAGGCCATAGCCCGTGAACTTCACGGGCTATGGCCTGACGTACGGCATACATGCCTGTCCCTGCACCCGCATTACCCTCTTGAACTGCTAGAACTCCCAAAAACGCTAATGCCGGCGCTCCGGGAGCCTTCGGCGAGCGGGTGCGACGCAAGGCCAAGCGGCTCGCCGACGAGTATGACCGGCGTACCCGTCAGCGTCGGTCCGGCTCGGCGCCGTCGCAGTGACCGCGCGCCCCGACCCGACCCACTTCTTCTTCCTTGCGCCATCATGAGGGGGCCCTCGGTCAGACTCAGGTCGCCGTCCTGCTGCCGTCACGGCATCGGACGGATGGACATACTCCTGGGCATGAGGATGCACTTGCCGGCACAAGAGCCAGACGAGGGGACTGAGGCGTAATGGTCGTGCGCATCTCCTGGCGACACTTGGTGAATGTGATCGCTATGAGGAACACCGTACGGTCGCTTGAGCGGCTGCGGGAAACGCGTGAGGGCCTTGCTCGAGCACGTGAAGCCGAGAGGGCAGTCCTGTCGGAGCGTGCGCGGCTGGAGCAAGTGCGCGAACGGATGCGAAACAGCCCTGGAGCGCTGCCACCGCCGGCAGAGCAACAGGACTGATTCCGACACGGTGACCGGCGAAGCCTGCGAAATCGACATCCTCAAGGAGATCTTCCACAGACCTCCCACACTCACGGACGCCGGGCCCACCCTGTCCAGGGACGACGCCGTCGGGCTGAAGGTCCGCGCCCTGCACGACCGCGGCTTCCCCCGCGATGTCATCGACGTCTTCAGCGCCCGCGAGCTGTACACGATCGGGGAGCTCGAGCGTCTGGGTGCGCAGCACGACGAGGAGTTCGACCTGGAGGAACTGCACGGCCGGCTCGAAGCGGTCGACTTCACCTCCGACCGCGAGTACGCCGCGTACGGCATGAGCCCTGAGCAGATCATCGAACTGCGGGCGTGGGTGCAAGACTGGCTGGATGACCTCGGTCTGCGTCTGGCCGAGCCGTACGACGAGGATGAGGACAGCGGCTGACGGTTCCCGCGCGGACGTGCCACTGTCGCCGCCACCGACCCCAGGGTGAGGGCTGGGCCGCGGGCGGGCTCACCTCGGCGGCGCGGACAAGATTCGGCCGGACCAGGCTCTCCGGGCATCAACCTCCTTGCTGCGTGGGCAGGATGCGCTCATGACCTTCGACTGGAAGACGCCGCCGTGGCACCGGAGCGAGGACTGTACGCATATGGCGGTGATGCTCACCCATGCCGGCGGTGGACAAGTCGGTGTCACCACGGAGAGCGTGCGCGGTGACAACGCCACCGAGGCACTCGCCGACCTCCTCATGGGCCCGGGGGGAGTGCTGCTGCCCGGCCTGGTCGCTGTAGTCGTCCGGCGCGGCATCGACGTGATGTGGATGGCACAGCCGCCCATCCAGATAACGGCAGCAGGCGACGGCCAGTGGAACATCGCCGTCGAGGGGGCGAAAGAGGGTGAAGTGACCGCATTCTCCGCTGACGACGTGCACGACTTGCTCACCCGCCTGCAGGCTGCATACCCCGCCGGGTAACCCCGCCGACGAGAGCATCCTCGGGCCCTCGTACAGGAAGATGTACGAGGGCCCGAGCCGCGGGCACCGATCTCGGCATAGGGACGCACGAAGTCCCCGCCGCCCAGGTGCGCGAGGGCGACAGCGCTGAGGACGCCCCGTGCGGCTCGGCTCTTGACCGCGTGAATGACCATGATGGGGGCGCCGATCCAGACGCCGCCAATGTCCTCAGGCTTCGTCGCGTTCGTCGGCCATCCCGGCTCCCTTCGGGTTCGTCGCCGTCGCCCGCCCGGTTCCGCTCGAGATCTCCTTCGACCCCTGACGTGTCGTCCTCCAGGTCCACGAACCGGGTCTCGCCGTGGCCGGAAGCGAGGAACGCGTCGACCGCAGGAGCGGCGCCGCGGGCCTGCCGACCGGTTGGCCGTCTTGTTTCAGGCGGAGCGTGGGTGCTGGCCCGCGGGGCGGGGCAAGGTGAAGGTGGTGCGCGATCCCAGGTGTTGATCGGCCTGGGCGGGGCCGTGCCAAGGACCCTGGGGAGGGACGGACGTGGGGCTGTTCACGCAGAGCACAGCGGACGGCGACAACGAGGGCGCGCGGGGGCCATGGCTTGAGCAGGCCGCTGGGATCGGGGAAGCCGACTTCGACCAGGCGGAGTTCGTCGATGGCTATGCGGTGCTGCGGTGGGAGACCGGCCAGGGCGGCGTCGGGCTGGTGCACTCGCTGGTCGACGGCAACGCCAGCCCTCAGACGGTCATACATGCCTTGCGCCGACGTCATGGCGAGCGCCTTGCGGATTGGTACGCGTGTGTGGTGGCGGCGCAGACCAGCACGCAGGTGACACAACCGTACGTGCCCCAGCTCCTTGCCTACGACATCGACGGGGGCGGCAAGCAGTACGAGACGACATGGGCTCAGCTGGCGACGGTGCTCGGGCAGCGGGCGCCGTACTGGTTTCACGCGGTGCGCGACCGCGACGCGATTGCCGCCTGGCGCCCGGGCGTCCCGCCGGCGGTCGTGCCCGCACGCGACATTGTCACCCCGGTCGCGGCGCTCGCGGAGCTTGCCGCCGACGAACCGGACGGCTCACCGGCTGCGGAGGTGTGCTGGTACTTGGCCCGGGAGGTCCGCCGCCGGGGGTATACCTCGGCCACTCGAAACATCGCCGAGCTGCGCAAGAACGCCGCCGACGGCGGGGACGGCGCCCACCTCGTGCTCGGTGCGGTGCCGGCCCCGGTCCTCCGGCCTGAGCCGCAGGAGCCGTCGGAGGTGGTCCGTCGCGCGGGCTGGCTGAGTGTCACTGAGCGCCGGGATGTCCTCGCGCACCGGGTCGCGGAGTTCGCCCGGGGTTGGGATGGCGGCCAGGACTGGCACACCGGTGCCGTGGCCAGCGTGCGCCCGCAGTCCTGCAACACCGCTGGCGAGTGGGCTCAGCGCCTGGTCCCCGCCGACTCCGGCCAGTCTCCCACCGTGCTGGAGAAGATCCTGCTGCACAACGGCCGCGACGCCGACACGGACGTCCTCCTCCACGATCCTGTCGCGGCTCTCCCGGTCCTGAGTCGCGCGCCGGGTTCGCGTAATGCCAGCCTGTTCACGTACACCCTGCAGCGGCTGCCTACCCGCTCGCCGCTCGCCGAGCTCATCTTGAGCAGCAACATCTGCTGGGTGCGCACCCAGGACGGCGCCCTGTGGCTGGCACCTGAGAGGGACGGCTGGGGAATCGGTTTCGGTTACTCGGGCAACGGCTGCCACACTCTGGCCCGCCTGATAGACGTCCTCCTGGACGACATTTCCGCCCCTGCGGTCAAACCTGAGGACCCCGCAGCACCGCAGGGCCTGTTCCAACTGCTACAGGGCACTCCCCGTGACGGCACGACTACGTACACCCGGGCCCAGTTGCAGGCCGCTCGTGCTGCATAACCGGAACGCTCCGTCGGCGGGATCCTGGCGGTCCAGATCCTGTTCTCGAGGCTGCAGCAGCGTTCCGGACGTGAAGGTCCCCTGCGGTGGTGCCGGATGGCGGGTTGCCTGGAAGGGGTGGGTCCTCGCGTGTTAGCCCGCGGAATGCGCCGCGAGCTCACCGTGAGCGCGGTACCCGTGGCTGGTTTCATGGGCCGAGCAGCGCGAAGTACCGGTCGCGGGCTTCTTGCTCCAGGTCGCGCTCGATGGTGCGGACCACGTTCAATGCGGCGTTTTCCACCGCGGCCGTGTCGATGTGTCCGAACGAGGCTTCCCCTCCGAGCGCGATGTCCAGGCCCTTTAGCTGGCGCAGGGCGCTCCCCTTCTGGCCGGTGGGCGCCGGTGACTCAGCTCGCTCATCAACAAACACAGCGTCCACGAGATGTTCCAGGGCGTTGCGCACCGTGCGCAGCAGCGGATGCCCGACTTCGGGCTCGACCCCTCGTTCCGTCTGTAGGCGGGCGCGCCACTGCTCCAGCTGGAAGGCAGCCCAGACCAGCGTGTGCTCGGAGGCCCACTGCTCGCGGAAGTCGCGGGCCAGGTCCTCCTCCGTGGGGCTCCACTCCTCCATACGCTCGTAGTTGCGGTCGTTCACCGCCGCCCGCTCGCGGACGTCCCGGTACGGCTTCGGCCCAGACCCGGACGAAGAACAGCGCGTGCTCCTCGTTCTGGCGGGTGGCTGCTGAGAAGGATGAGAATTCGACCATGTACGAACTGCCGCTCATCCCACGGCCCGCGGGCGGCAGGTTTTTTGAGGCACTACTCCGCGGGGAGTGCGCACTGCGACGAGTGGTGGCAGGGCGACATGGGGCCCCGCTCACCTCGAGTGCGAGGGCTTCGGCCTTACCGTCACCCCATCGCTGCGTAGTCCTGCGGTGCCTGGCGAAGGATCTCGACCATCTGGTCTTCGGCATTCGTCCGAACGGCCACCGCCGACGCACTCGCGATCTTCTGGAACAGGACGTCGGCGGGGATCGGCGGCAGGCCAGCGAAGAGAGGATGATGGTCTGCACCAGCTCCTTCGCTGAACTCGCGGTGCAGCAGCCACACCGCCTCGGCGAACATGCCGTAACTGCTCTGGTGTTTGCTCCACAGGCACCGCAGCGCGTCGCCCCCGAAGTCCCGCTTGATGAATCCCCAGTGGTAAGCCATCTCAGCTGTCTTGTCCGGGAAATTGCCGTCGTTGAGGTACCTGATCCAGTCGTTCAGGATGTCCCAGCGCAACGCGTTGACGATTACCCCGGTCGGCGCTTCGCTCAGGCGTAAGTCGGCCAGGAACTCACCATCGGTTGTCATACAGCGACGGTAGCGAGAAATGCGGCCGCCCCGCCATGGCGCCTGTCCCTTGGCCGACTTCCGCTCGACTCTGTATGCCCCATGTCTGGGGGAGGGGAAGGCAGGCTGCGCAGTTCCGGGCAGCCCGCCCCAAGGGGGCAGTTACCACGGAGTCAGAGGGTCTCGAGTAGCGCGCTCTCGTGTTCGGGACGGCCCGCGCGCCGCAGCGCAAGGACCAGATCGTGGCGTTTACTCACCGCGAGTACGGTGCGTGCCGCCTTGAGGACGTGCAGCGTCTCGTGCTCGCTCAGCCCTCCGAGAACGGGGGGAATGCGATCTGGCGGGCGCAGATAACTCACGTCGATCAGGAGCTGATCGGCCTGGAAGGGAGACACCTTGCGCAGGATCTGTACGACCTGAAGCAGGCTCTCCGCAGGGCGATGGGTAGCGATCTTCTGCAGCAACATGCGAGGCAGGCTCAGGCCGTTCCAGGCGTCCATGACGGCAGGGATGTCGGCGGCGTTCGTCACCGTGCCCACGAGGTTGAGCAGGTCGTCGGCGTCGGCGTCCTTCCCGCACCAGTAGAGCAGCTCGACCAGGTTCGCCACGAGCTCGGGCTCGCTGGCGCGGATGATTTCCTCGAACGTGTCCGGATGCTCGCGTGCGGCGTAGAAGACGTCCAGGACCTCTTTGCGAAGCGCAGCAGCGTGCGCCTCCCGGTCGTACGGTTCGTTCGTCGCGGTGCCGCTGTGTGCGGAGTTGTCCGTCAGCGCGCTGCTGGTGGCGGGGTTGTCCGGCGAGTTGTCCCGGTGCATTTCCCCGGCGAGTCGGTCGAGCCGGTCGGCTCCGTCGTCCAGGCGCCGGGAGGCCTTGGCCAGGGCCTGGTCGATATCGTCCAGCCCCGCCCCCGGCCCGCCGTGCGTGGTCTGTTCCTGCTCGAGTACAGGAAGGGTGCCGGCGTTTGTGTCGGAGGATGTGCCACGGAGTTGATCGAGTGCCGCCTGCAGGACGCGGACCTGTTCGGCGGCCTCCTCTGCGAGGCGGTCGGCCCGGTGGCGTTCCGCACGGGCCCGCTCCAGCTCCGCCTCGGCTGCCTTGCGCTGCTCCTCGCTGCGGGTGAGCTCGGCCCGAACCTGGTCGAGCGGCCGCAGCGCGGCAGAACGGGCAAGGGGCCGGTCGCGTTCGGCCTGCAGGGTTTCGACGTCGCGCCGGAGCCTTTCCACCATCGTCAGCAGGACCAGGACCAGCTGATTGGCGCTGGCCCGCGCGTTTTCCAGCTCGGTCGCCCGTTCCAGGGCGCGAACGAGCTGGCCCTGCGTGGCGAGATGCTGTCGCTGCACAGCCACCAGTCCCGCCGTGTTCTCGGATGGTGCACCGCGCTCGGAGAGCTGCTCAGATGGCGACGGGGCCGCCCCGTCGGCCGACGGGGGACTACCGCGGCCCGACGTCAGGGCGCGGGCCTCGAGCAGCAGACGATCCCGTCCGGCAGCATCTGTTGAGCACACATCGGCGATCGCCTCGACGAACTCGTCGTCCAGGGCAACACCGGCCAGCCGCGCCGACACTGTCGTGCGGCTGGGAACGCGGCCGCTGGTGAAGTGCTCTCTGGTCAGTCCTTTAAGCACGTCGTCAAGGCGCAGGTCTCGGCGGTTCAACCAGCCGCGCAGCAACCGCGCCCGATCGTTGGCCTGCGGCGTGGGTCCCTTCAGCGGCCCCCACGGACGGGTGCGCCGACGCCCTTCGATCAACGTGTACTCCTCGGCAACTCACGGACAACCGGCCCTTGTTCGCACTTGTCCGCACCGGAACGCGAACAAGTAGACCGGCTCATCTCAGCAGATGCAGCGTTACGGCACACACCGTCACCCCGACGCATCCGTTGGCCAGGACCGTGCACCACCAATGCCTACATATTCTGGAGGCTCCGCCCATGCCTGAACCCCTGGATCGTGCTGTCGCCCTCATCGCCGAGGGGCTGCTGACCCAGTTGCCCGCACAGCTGATCACCGCGGTCGTCATCGCTGGGGCTGGCGTATGGGTGCGGCGCCGCACGCGAACCCCAGTGAATCCGGCCGCGCGCAGCGGCGAAGACCCCGGCCGCCAGCGTGCACGACGGCAGGACGATCAGTAGTCCGCACGCGCTTCCTGGGCGCGTGCGCCAACCGTGACACAGAACGAGGTTGAGCAGCGGCTACGCGTCGCCTTCTTCGTCGTCGGGGTGCTCGAGGTCCTGGTTCAGCACACGCAGCAGGGCGTGAGCCAGGAGGATCGCTGGCAGAACAAACTCCGGACGATAGGTGTCGGGCGACGCCTCGTGCGCTCCCAGGTGGCGGTTGAAGGTGTCCTGGGTGGCGCCGGGCCCGAAGGCGTTCCGCATGCCCGCCAGCACGAGGTAGGGCTTGAACTGCAGGAGCTTGAGGTCGCCCCAGTCGTCCGCGTCATCCAGAGCACTGCTGATAGTGCCGTGATGGCTTCCCTTCAGGTACGCGACCTGGGGGAAGGAACGCCGGATCCAGGCGTTGCCGTGCCTCTTCATCGTGGTCTCGAGCACATTGCCCGCCAGGGCCTGGGCTCCCTCGCTGAAACCGGCCCGCGCGGTGTGAGAGGCAGAGCTCAGGAGTGTGACCAAGTCGGTGAGCTCGGGGTGGGTGATGATCTTGAGGCTGGCATCGATGTCGTCGAGAACGTCGTCGCGGCGTTCGCAGAGGAGGGCGTGGCGCTCTGTGCGCGTGCCGAGGGGTAGCAGGGCCTTCACAATCTCGGTCCGGGGTGCCCATGCCAGGGACAGTCCGTCATCCGCGCCCATGTCCAGGACCGTGGAGAGGTCCCCAGTGTCGAGGCCGCTGAGGTTCGCCGGCAGGAAGAACGCCGCTGCCGCCGCGAGCTGGTCCAGCAGCGTGCGAGGGAGCGACACACTGCGCACGACGTCGTTGATGCGACCGTGCCAGTCGGAGATCGCGTTGAGATCGCCTGGGAGGGCGAGGACAGGCCCGGCGATCTCCTGGTACCGGCGTTGGGCATCCAGGGCAGCCTGATACGCCCCGGTGGTCAGTCCCATCGAGCGACGAGTGGACTCAAGCCAGCGAGTCTGGCGAAGGAGCGGCGCCCACTTCCTATCGATGGAGTTGAGGACAGCCGCGGTCCGCGCGGCCGACTTCATGAAGCCGGGCAGACCGATGCTGGAAGCGGAGCCTTTCCGCGCTTCCGCTTCTTGATCGAAGTCTTCTGCTCTGTCTTCGGCGCCCGAGGGGGCCTCGTCGTTCATGCGGGCATGATCCCCGTTCCGCCACAGCAGGGCACCCCCATTTGTGGCTGCGGGCCCCAGCTGCAACCACAACCAGCGCCCGCACCGCGTAGCCACGGCAGCCGTTTCGACTCAGCTGACAGGAGCCGGGGTGATCGTCAACACCTCCGGACAACCAGGTCCCGGATGCCCCGACCCAGTCAGTACTGCTGCGCTCGCCCACTGAACTTCTCCCTTCTCCCGGCTGGCCTGGTGCCAGGCCCGGGCGCCCAGGGCCCAGCGGCACGGCGGAAGCCGGTCAATGCCTCGTAGGACGATCAGTGGCCACGTTAGCCAGCCCCCTGTGACCGGAGAACAGCATGTCTTCAGCTGGAAGGCTGATAGATCGTCCTCACTCCGGAGTTTCCGTAGACGGCGGGATGTCACGGCACTGTTCCTTGCACCGCCAGCGGCCTGGCCGACAGACCGGGGCCCTACGTCGAGTCCTCACGGTGAACCCTTCGGGTACCGGGCAGGCAGACCCTCGGCCAAGGGGTGGTGCCGCTGGTACCGTCGCTCGTATGGACCAGAACGGATCGCCTGTGCCGTCCTTCGGGCCGGAGGAGTACGCGCGCGTCGCGGCAGCCGCCGACCTCGTCGGCAAATCCCCCCAGGACTTCGTCCGCGAAGCGGCGCTCAAGGCTGCCGAGGACCCGTTCCTCAAGGCCCTCGGCAAGACCCGCGACCGCGTCCCGCAGCTCGCCGACGTCTTCGCCACCCAGGACACCCCCGCCGCCGACACCAGCACGGACGCGTGGCCCGACCCCGCGCCCATGGGCAGCCGCGACCTGCACGAGTCCCAGCGGCACGGTCACGCCGCGTGACCCGGTTCCTCACCCCGCAAGAGCTCCTGCAGATCGCGCAGACCCTCCCGGGCGACCCGGCCTGTCTCGACCTGGGCGTGCTCGACGGCGCTTGCGCTCGAGTCGAGGCCCACTACATGGGCCGTGACGTGTACGCGAGCGACTGGCTGAAGGCTGCGGCCATGCTGGAGAGCATCGCGCTGCACGAGCCGCTCGAGGCGAAGAACGAGTTCTTCGCCTGGCTGATCGCCGAGACGTTCCTCAACACCAACGGCGTCACCCTGGACTACGAGCCGGAAGAAGCCCTCGCGCTCGTCATGCGCGCCAAGCACAAGGGCGCCCGGGTCCAGGAGATCGCCGCGCAGCTGCGCGCCTGGTCCGCCAGCTGAAGTCGCGAGCGCAGCCGGGTCTACCCCTTCTCGCCATCATCGGGCACCGCGAGAGCGATGGCCTGCTCGTCCTCCGCCTTACCGCAGCACTCAGTCGCTCGATAAGAGCGCCGTGTCCGCAGCGGCGCCGCCCGCGAGGCGGTTCTCCTGCGCAGCCAAGGTGGGTGCGAGAGCCCCGACTGCCTGCTCGCCGTCCTGCCCTACCGCACTGGAGCAGGACGGCCCTTGCTGGAGATCGATCACATCGAGACCACGCCCAGGGCAGCCGCGACCACCCAAGCTCCATGATCGCACTGTGCCCCAACTGCCATGCCACAAGACCCGCGGTGCGGACCGTAGCGCACTGCGGGAGCTACTGAGGAGCGTGGCAAGGGCCCTGGACGCTGTCGTGATGCAGCAGGCGCAGGACAGTCCACGCCTGCCTGTTTGCTCCTGCAGTGACGTCTTCGACCGTCAGGCGGGTTCAAGGAGATCGACAACGGAAAGCCCGGTCTCCGCCAAGCGAGTTCCGGCATCAAGTCCTGCTGCCTGATCACCCACTGACAACTCGGCTCATTGTGATTGGTGTGGGACAGGCGCAGGCGCCGAAATTCTCACTACTCCTGCGCTCGCTCAAGGACCACAATCTCGCTTGTCATCCCCAAGATAGCGGTGCGGTCGTGCACATCAAGCGCGGAAACCGGCAACGGTGTGTAGGCCACTGCTATGGAACGTGCTGAAACCAGGTCCCATAGCCGCACCGTGCGGTCGAAGCTGGTGGTGACGGCGTGCGGGCGGCCGTCGATCTGCGCGACCACCACCGCGTTCACCGAGTCGGTGTGGCCGGTCAGGGTGGCGCGTTCGGTTCCCGCCTCCAAGTCCCACACCCGCACCGTGCGGTCGAAGCTGGCGGTGACGGCGTGCGGGCGGCCGTCGATCTGCACCACCACCACCGCGTACACCGGACCGGTGTGGCCGGTGAGGACGGCGCGTTCGGTTCCCGCCTCCACATCCCACACCCGCACCATGCCGTCGTCGCTCGTGGTGACGGCGTGCGGGCGGCCGTCGATCTGCGCCACCACCACCGCGTACACCGAGCCGGTGAGGGTGGCGCGTTCGGTCCCCGCCTCCACATCCCACACCCGCACCGTGTCGTCGCTGCTGGCGGTGACGGCGTGGCTGCGGCCGCCGATCTGCGCCACCACCACCGCGTACACCGGACCGGTGTGGCCGGTCAGGGTGGCGCGTTCGGTTCCCGCCTCCAAGTCCCACACCCGCACCGTACGGTCCTTGCTGGCGCTGACAGCGTGCGGGCGGCCGTCGATCTGCGCCACCACCACCGCGTACACCGAGTCGGTGTGGCCGGTCAGGGTGGCGCGTTCGGTTCCCGCCTCCACATCCCACACCCCCACCGTGTCGTCGCTGCTGGCGGTGACGGCGTGCGGGCGGCCGTCGATCTGCACCACCACCCCGTTCACGGGTCCGGTGTGACCGGTCAGGGCGGCGTGTTCGGTTCCCGCCTCCACATCCCACACCCGCACCGTGTCGTCGCTGCTGGCGGTGACGGCGTGCGGGCGGCCGTCGATCTGCGCGACCACCACCGCGTTCACCGAGTCGGTGTGGCCGGTCAGGGTGGCGTGTTCGGTTTCCACCTCCAAGTCCCACACCCGCACCGTGTCGTCGCTGCTGGCGGTGACGGCGTGCGGGCGGCCGTCGATCTGCGCGACCACCACCGCGTTCACCGAGTCGGTGTGGCCGGTCAGGGTGGCGTGTTCGGTTCCCGCCTCCAAGTCCCACACCCGCACCGTGCGGTCGTCGCTGGCGGTGACGGCGTGCGGGCGGCCGTCGATCTGCGCGACCACCACCGCGTTCACCGAGTCGGTGTGGCCGGTCAGGGTGGCGCGTTCGGTTCCCGCCTCCAAGTCCCACACCCGCACCGTGCGGTCGTCGCTGGCGGTGACGGCGTGCGGGCGGCCGTCGATCTGCGCGACCACCACCGCGTTCACCGAGTCGGTGTGGCCGGTCAGGGTGGCGCGTTCGGTTCCCGCCTCCACATCCCACACCCGCACCGTGTCGTCGCTGCTGGTGGTGACGGCGTGGCTGCGGCCGCCGATCTGCGCCACCACCACCGCGTACACCGGACCGGTGTGGCCGGTCAGGGTGGCGCGTTCGGTTCCCGCCTCCAAGTCCCACACCCGCACCGTACGGTCCTTGCTGGCGCTGACAGCGTGCGGGCGGCCGTCGATCTGCGCCACCACCACCGCGTACACCGAGTCGGTGTGGCCGGTCAGGGTGGCGCGTTCGGTTCCCGCCTCCACATCCCACACCCGCACCGTGTCGTCGCTGCTGGTGGTGACGGCGTGGCTGCGGCCGCCGATCTGCGCCACCACCACCGCGTACACCGGACCGGTGAGGGTGGCGCGTTCGGTTCCCGCCTCCAAGTCCCACACCCGCACCATGCCGTCGTCGCTCGTGGTGACGGCGTGCGGGCGGCCGTCGATCTGCGCCACCGCCATCGCGTACACCGAGCCGGTGAGGGTGGCGCGTTCGGTTCCCGCCTCCACATCCCACACCCGCATCGTGCCGTCTCTGCTGGTGGTGACGGCGTGCGGGCGGCCGTCGATCTGCACCACCACCACCGCGTACACCGGTGCGGTATGGCCGGTGAGGGTGGCATGGTGTGCGGGGTTGACGAGGGTGCCGGTGGCCCAGCGTGGTGTCCAGGGGCGGCTTCGCGACAGGCAGGCGGCGAGGTGGCGTTGCTGGTAGCGGGCGGCGTCGATGGCGAGGATGTCACGGCGCTGGTTGAGGGTGAGGGTGATGTGGATGTTGGCGGAAGCGCGGTAGATGGCGGCGGCGAGGCGGGCGTCGGCCGTTTGCATGGCCGGAGTGTGCAGGGCGAACGCGTTCAGGAGGTGAGCGGGGTAAGCGTGGACGAGGTACTCGGCGTCTCGTACGAAGTCGTTGAGGATGTCTCCTGCGGCGGCGTGGGTGGCGAGGTGGCGGGGGATGTAGGGGTGGGCCGCGGGCCAGTCGGTGAGGTTGGTTGCTGGGTCGGTGGGGACGAGGCGGGCGAGGGTGCGGGCGATGAGGGCATGGTCGTCGGCTTCGCGACCGGGGCGGCGCAGGTGTTCGGCCATGGTCTCGTGGAAGAGGCGGTAGGCAGATCCGTCAGGTGAGGAGGTTTCGGTGATGTAGGCGCCGGCGTGGGTGTGGAGCCAGTCGAGGTCGTCGTTGGAACACGACACGCCGGAGAGGGCTTCGGCGAGCGGTGCCCAGAGGGTGGACCAGGGCAGCCCGGCGCCCTGGGCGTAGGCGAGTGGGCGCAGGAGCCGTTCGGCTTTGGGACGCGCGGGGCCAAAGCGGTCGAGGTAGGCGGCGAATGCCTCCCCGGCGTCACTGGGCAGGCGTTCGTGCCAGCCGGGCTGGCCGGTGTCGATGTGGATCTGGCCGTGGACGAGAGCGCGCGCGGTCATCCGTGCTACCAGGAAGGACGAACCGGCGCGCCGGGCGATGCCTTCAGCGACGGTAGCTGCCAGATGGGGCCGGTCACGGTAGGGCGAGCGGGAGTGGGGGTCCTGGGCGTCTTCGAGGAGGGCCTGGGCGTAGACGGAGATGTCGCCTGTGGTGAGGTAGGGCGGCTTGTCGAGGTCGATGAGATGGACGGCGCGGCCGAGGGCACGGATTTGCGGGTGGCGTGTGCCGATCACGAGCCGCACGGCTGGCAGCACGGACAGGGGCTGGAGGAGTTCACGGGCGACGCGCAGGCTCTCGCGGGCATCGCCGGCTGTGCCGGCCTCGTCCAGGGAGTCGACCACGACAGCCACCGGGTCGGTGCGGGTTCCCAGGACGGTGAGGATGTCGTCACGGCCAGCATCGGCGGACAGGCCCAGGGCCGCGGTGAGGTCGGCTATCAGATCCTCCAACGGCGCACGACGCGCGTGCAGCACGATCACCGGCAGGGAGATAGGCCGTTGCGGACTGCCTCCGTTCGCCGATGATGCCTGGTGCGGCGCTGCGGGCGGGGGTCCTACAACCGGGTGCGGGTGTGCGGGGTCGCAGTGCGTCAGCAGGCGTCCCAGCAGTGCCGACTTGCCGGAGCCGGGTTTCCCGGTGACGACGCGGGCCTTGCGGTCGTGCTCAGCGGCGGGCGTGGTGAGGAACGCCTCAAGTTCGTCCAGCGCGCGGGTCCGGCCGGTGAAGTAGTCGCCGTACTCGCCGGCATGCTCCAGGCCCTTGCTGCGCGGTCCGAAGAACCCCGCGTGCTGGTGGCGCAGTCGGGCCAGGGCGGCGAGGTCGATGCCGTCTTCGGGCAAGCCGGGGATGAAGGGGTGGCTGGGGAAGAAGGGGTCCTTGCCGTCGGTCTCGGACGTGGTCAGCCGGGCCTGCTGGAGCGGGCGGTGTTCGGCGAAGTAGGCGTTGATGCGGTCGGTGACTTCTCGCACGCTCATGAACTGCTGGGTCGGACCGTGGCGGGGGTGGGTGAACGCATCGGTGAGGGCATCCACGAACGCGTTGTCCTTGGCGCGGTCTTTCGCCCGGGCAGCCGCCAGGTGCCACCGGTTGGCCGTGTCCCGGTGAAGGTGGGCGAGGTCCCCGGCCATCCGATTGATGTCCTGCGTGCCAGCCGCGGCGTAGCAGGTGTCCAGCATGACCAGCAGATGCCCGGCCCCGCTCATCACCAGCGGGCGTGCCAGGTCCTCGGCTGGCAGGGCCCGTGCTCGGCGGCCGGCCTGGCTGTCGGTGCACTGGAGGTAGTGACGGTCCTCGGCCCGGATGCCGTGGCCGGCGAAGTACATGACCACGATGTCCTGCGGGCCGAGCAGCGCCTCCTCCGCCCAGTTCTCGATGTCCTCGGCGAGCATGGCTCGCGTCGGGTTGCGGACGAGGCGGGGAAGCACGTGGGTGTAGCCCATGGGCTCCAGCAGTTCCCGTACTCGTTTCGCGTCCCGCACCGCACCGGGCAGATCAGTGATCCTGGAGTCCTGGTAGGTCTCCACCCCGGCAGTGATCAGGAAACGGCGCCCGTCCTCCTGGCCCGGCTGGTGGGACGGCTGTGGTGCGGAGGCCATCGCTACTCCTGCAGGCCAGCGGCGATCGCGGACGCGGTCTTCGGCGCCGTCAGATACCGCTGGAGATCATGCATCTGCACGCCGTTGGTGATCGTCCGGTCGGCCACTGCTCCGGCAGGCCCGGGCGCGAAGTGAGGTTCCAGGGTGTTCACGAGGGCGACGATGTCGCCGGGATCAGCGATGTTCGTCCACCGCATCACACTCCCCGGCCACACCCCGCGGCCCTGGGCGGGCAGAGGGCTGAGGCGGCGGAAGATCACTGGCAGGCCCAGCGGCGAGCCCACCGTCACCAGGTCCGTCACCGGCCACTGCGGATGCTCGCACAACGCCTCGTACGCAACCACGGACCCCAGCGAATGCGCCACCACCACCCTGGTGTCCGCGCTGATCTCCGCCGCTACCGCGGCGCGCGCCGCCTGCCAGACGGGTGGCTCGTCCAGGTAGCGGCGTACCTGCTTCAGCTCACCGATCAGCATGCGCTCCGTCACCGGCTTGAAAAACCGTGCCCCCGACAACGCGTCCAGGGCCGTCCGCACCCGCTGCGACAACAGCAGCCGCGACGCACCGAACGCCACGGCACCGCGGGTGTCCTCCTCGTCGGCGGGAGGAACCTCGTCGTCGATCGCCGCGGCCTGCTGCCACCACGCGTCCAGCAGGTCCGCTTCCAGTCCTTCCTCGACATCGTGCTCATCCCAGGGCGGCAGCTCGTCGGACCGCGTACCCGACTCGACGAACACGTTCCCGTAAAATGCACACGCGACATCGTCCGGCGCCAACCGAATCCCAGCGGCCAAGCGCACGCCGTCACGCAGCGCTGTCCCCAGCCGCAATGACAGCAACTCCGGCCCCTCGTACTGCTGGCCGATCCCATGGACAAGCACAATCCGCGCCATCGCACCCACCCCCGAACGCGAACCCCGAGCCACACAGGCTAACGATGCGTTCACCCCATTGCAGGCAAATGGACAGTCCACCGCCCTTCGACGAGCACGGGCCGCCGCGACATCGCGACCCGGCTGGCAGCCCTCGCCCCAGAGCCAGCGTGGGACCAGCGGGCCGGGTAAGGCCGGTTCCCATGCCGCGCCATCCACCGATTGACGCACCACCAATTTCCGGATCACGCCGAGCGGGCGATGCCTGGGGCGGCCGTCAGGTCCACCCTGCCGCGCGCATCATGCTCACCAACGCGCGCTCGGCGGCCTCCTCCTCGTCCTGGTCCACCTCCACGCTCTCCCAGCCTGCGGCGTACCGCAGCACGTTGGACAGCGTCTCGCGGTCGGCAGCGCCACCCGGGCCCTCGAAGGGCGAGTGCAGGACCGTTGACAGCGCCTGCCGCACCCAGTTGGCGACGGTGGCCTCATCTCCCTTGGGCATCCACGGGTAGTAGGGCACTCGCCCAATTTCGCCCAGCGCCTCCGTGAGTGCTTCGAACTTCGGGCTGGGACGCGGGCCGGCCGCGTGGTCGAGTGCGGCGGTGAACTTGGCGAGCAGCGCGAGGTCCGCTTCGGCCACCTCAATGGAGGTCAGGTGCACCACGTTCCCTCCGTCGGGTCCGATCAGCAGCAGGACGTTGGGCGTGGGCGGGAGGATCTCATCCACCATCCCGTCCGCGAACTCCTCCGTCCCCTGGGGCAGCGCGTCGCGCACCCGGTAGTACGCCTCTTCGACGTCCTCGATCGGCGCGCCCGGGATCGGCACTCCTCCGCTGTCTCGGTAGCCCATCAGCTCCCCCGCATGGTCCAGGACCACGTCCATTCGGAGCCTCAGGAGCAGGTCGGCCAGTTCGTACAGGCCGGGCAGGGCGTCCTGGACGAGGGGCAACAGCAAGCGGGTGGGGGTGTGACACTGCTGGCCGTCAGCTCGGGTACGGTCGTTTGCCCGCAGCGCCGCGGTGTACCGCGCGCCGGTGGCCCGGCTCTGCTCACGGATCTCACGCGTGCGCTTCCGCGACTTCTGGGGTCGGCTTGTAGGCATGTCTGACTCCGTATAGCGGCGCACCCCACGCGGACGCCGCCCTGAAGGCAGCCAGATTCGGATGCACGATGCGTCGAAGGACGGCTTGGCCTACTAACGAGGACTCCTGCGTGGCGGAAGACCTCTTCAGCGTCGGCGGTCGCGGCCGCCTGCCCCGGCAGCATACCGTCAACGGCTGCCGGGACAGACCTTCAAGGTCAGCTCATCGCCCCTTTGACCCGCATCTCGAGCAGACCCCTAGACGTTGGCCAACACCTTCTCGACCCCGCGATTTGCACCGCCGTCTCCTCGTCGACGCTGCCAGCGGCCCGCAGCGTCGACGGCCTGGTTAGCCTCTTGATCGGTGATGAGCCCCGCGACGATCTCCTAGGCGCTCAGCTGCAGGAAGTCCCGGACAGCACGGACGTGCCAGTGAGGAGCCAACTCGTCTCGCAGGTCATCGAGCGCGTCCGACGGACGGGAGGAGTTGAGGGTGGCGTTCTGTGTGAAGGCGTCCGTTGCAGCGGCGCAGGCGGCGTCCAGGTCACCCAGCCGGAGATGGGCGCGGGCGGTTCGGGTGAGGTAGAGGACGTGGTCGCGTGCGTATCCGTCGGCCGAGTACTGGACATGGCGCGCCTGCTCGAAGTGGGTCAGGGCCCGGCGGGAGTCGTCGAGATCGAGCGCGCAGGACCCGGCAAGCATCTCGATCTCGCCCGGGTTGAGCCAGTACGACCAGGAAGGGTCGTCGTCGTGGGGGCCGCGGGCGTATTCGGTCCGTGCGGCGTCCAGCTCCCGCCAGCATCCGGTGCGGTCGCCGGTCTTGGACAGAGCCCGGGCGGCACGGGCGTGGAGCATCGACTTCACGCGCGGGGTGGAGCGTCGCTCGGTGGCGTCCTGGGCGGTGCGGACCAGGGAGATGGCGTCTTGGGGGTTGCCCTCGGAGTAGACCTGGATCGCCATGAAGGCAAGGGTGTTGGCGCCGACCTGGGGGTCGCCGGCGCTCGCGGACGCGCGCAGCGAGGTGACGTAGAAGCGCTGGGCGCGGGCGTGACGCCCGGAGTCGAACTGGAGCCAGCCGCACATCCGGGCGGACTCGGCGAGCAGGGACAGCAGCCGGTGTTCGAGCGGCCCGTGCTGCCCGGTCTGCTGGGCGAGCCCCTCAAGGAGGTCGTACTCGGCGACGGCTGTCTGGCGAAGCCGGGCGCCACCGAGGACGTCGTCGAGGCGGCGCAGGTCGTCCAGGCGCTGCTCCAGGGTGTCCAGCAGGGCCCGGGTGAGGCGGGGGTTTGCGGGCGCGGTGCCGGCCGAGACAGCGGGTAGGGCTTCGGTTGGTTCGGTGAGTGCGAGGCTCCAGCTCGTCGCCAGGCCGGTCAATGCGGCTCCGCTGGCGATGAGAAATGCCCGTCGGTCCTGCATGGAGCCTCCCCCGGTGGCAGCGGCTACTGCTGCCACGGTACCCGCCAGGGTCCAGGGGCTGTCGAGAACTGAACGGTCATCGGGGAAGGCGCGCAGCAGGAAATCCGGCCAGCCGAGCTCGGTGACGTCCTCGCGGGGGATGCCGTGGAGGCGGGCCATGGCGTATTGGGCGGGCATCTCGGGGGAGTTGACGCGGTTCTCCCAGCGGGAGACCTTCTGCCGGCTCTTGGCCATCCGGCCGTAGCCGAGGGCGCAGTGCACGTCGTCGAGGCGGTCGAGGTATCCCTCGCCGGTCAGCCCGAGTTCGGCGCGCAGAGCGGCCAGCGGATGAGGTAACAGCTGGTCGGACATCGTGGGTTCCCCTCCACACGCACTCCCTGATGCCCCGTCACAGTAGCCAGTCGGGCACGTGCCGTGCAGAACTTCGGCGGACGGTCCGCAACACCTCCGCAACAGCCTTTTTCTTCCCGGTGGCGGGGTGCGGGCGGTGACATGAACGGCAGACCCCCCTGATCTCCGAGCGAGGAGGGAGTGCCCATGTCCGATCCGAAACCGCCGCTGGTCTCCGTGGTCGTGAGCGCCCGTGGCAATACCCGGCACGTACGGGACCTGCTGGACGCCCTGGCCCAGCAGACGCTGCCGGGAGGGCTGTTGGAAGCGATCGTGGTGGACAACGACCTGCCCGGGCCCGTACGGCCGATTGCGGACGCGGTCCGCGACGGCGGCTGGCCGTTTCCCGTGCGGGTGCTGTACGAGCCGACCCCCGGTCTGAGTGCCGGCCGCAACCGCGGGATCTGCGCGGCCCGCGGCCAGTACGTCGCCATCACCGACCCCGACATCACCCCCGAACCCGGCTGGCTTGAGGCTCTCGTCACCGCGATCGAGGAAGAGAAGGTGTTCGCGGTCGGCGGCCGCACCCATGTCACCTATCCGGGCGGCCAGGCCACGGCGTTGACGAAGGCGCTGCGCGAGTGCCACGGCGCGGTGGACTGGCCCGAGGGACGGGAGCCGGCCGTGTGGCCGTACTGGGTCACCGGCTGCAACCTCCTCTTCCACCGCCGGACCGCTCTCGACATCGGCCTGTTCCGTACCGATCTCGGGCGCCGCGGGCGGTGGATGGGCGACTGCGAGGACCTGGAGTTCATCGACCGGGCCCGCCAGGCCGGCCACCAGACCCTCATCGAGCCGGCCGCCGTCGCCTCCCACCCCGTGTACCGCCCGGAGACCACCCTCAAGTACTTCCTGCGCCAGGGCGCCGGGCACGGCGTGTGCGTCGCCCGGATGCACCTGAGCGTGATCGTTGAGCCCGCCGCGATCCAGGCCGGCCGCGACGCGGTGCACGCCGCCGTCATCAACCTCGCCGCCGGGTGGACGTTCCTGGACCGTGCCCGCGCCGTCGAAGGCGCCCGCGACCTCGCCCGGATCGGCGCCTACCACCTCGAACGCGGACGGCTGCGCCTGCTCAGCCGCCGCCCCATCGCCCTCTCCCAGCACGCCCCGACAAAGGAGTCCCCCGCATGGACGTGATCACCACCATCGGCCTGCCTGCCGCCGCCACCCCGTTGGGCGTCGAGGTCGTCGAGCGCAAGGGCGCCGGTCATCCCGACACCCTCGCCGACGGCGTGGCCGAGGCGATCTCCCGCGCCTACAGCCGCTACTGCCTCGAGGAGTTCGGCGCGATCCTGCACCACAACACCGACAAGACGTCCCTGCTCGGCGGAGCCGCCGACGTGCGCTTCGGCCACGGCGAGCTCACCGCACCCATCCAGGTCCTGGTCAACGGGCGCATCACCGCCGCCCTCGGCGACCACACCATCCCGGTCACCGACATCGTCACCACCGCCGCGCGCGACTATCTCGCGAGCGCGCTACCGCTGCTCGACACCTCGCGGTGGGTCGACGTGCGGCCGCGGCTGACGCAGGCCTCCAGCCCCGGCGCCGTCCACGCCGCAGGCGCCGCCCAGCGCGAGGCCTCCCGCCAGCGGTGGTTCGCCCCGCGCACCCTGGACGACCTCGCCGAACGCCACCGCATGTTCTCCAACGACACCTCAGCCGGCGTCGCCTACTGGCCGCTGGGCATCGCCGAGCAGCTCGCCCTCGGCGTCGAGGAGCAGCTGACGAGCGAGGCGTTCCGCGCCGAACACCCCTACTACGGCACCGACATCAAGCTCATGGTCGTCCGGCACGGTACGAGCGTGCAGCTGACGGCCTGCGTTCCGCAGATCGCCCGCGAGACGGCGGACCTGGACACCTACATCGCCCGCCGAACCCAGGCCCGCGACCTGATCACCCACCTCGCGTCGACGATCGCACCCGAGCACCACGTGACGGTGGCCATCAACACCCGCGACGACGACACCCGCCCGGAGCTGTATCTGACGGCGACGGGCTCGTCGATCGAGTCCGGCGACGAAGGCGTCGTCGGACGCGGCAACCGCGCCAACGGTCTGATCAGCATGCTCAGGCCCTGGTCCGCCGAGGGCGTCTCCGGCAAGAACCCCGTCTACCACGTCGGCAAGCTGTACAACCTGGCAGCCGCCGAGGCAGCCCGCCGCCTGCACGAGGAGACCGGGCGGGACTGTGCGGTCGTGCTCGTCTCCCAGTCCGGCCGGGACCTGACCGACCCCTGGCAGGCGATCGTGCAGACCTCTGGCCCCCACCCCCTCGGCAGGGCCGGCGTGCGGCGGGTGATCGGCGAAGTGATGGCGGACCTGGGCACGCTGCGCGAGCAGTTGCTGGACGGAAAGCTGGCCACTGCATGACCGCGCCCCGCACGGATGCCGCCGGGCCGTTCGCGCCCTGCCTCAACCCGGCCACCCTCTCCGGCATCCCGCTCCCGCAGTTCCTGGCCCTGGCCGCGGGCGCCGGATTCCCCACGGTCGAGGTCTCCATCCAGCAGGCCCAGGCCCACGGCATCGCCCCCTTACGGGAGCTGCTGCAGGAGATGGGCGTGAGCGTGGCGGCCGCGAGCGGCATCCTGCCCGCAGGGCCCGTCCTGCCCGCCCCGCTGCTGGTCGACCCGGACACCTACCGCACCTGCCTGGACGGCCTGGACAGCCGGCTGGAGGCCATGGCCGCCCTTGGCTGCACGGTGGCCACGACCGTCCTCAACCCCCGCTCCGCGCTGGACACCCGCGAGGCGCGGGCCGTCGCCCGGAAGCGGATCCGCGAGCTCGCCACCGCTGCCGGCGTGCACGGTGTGCGGCTCGCCGTCGAGGCCGTCAGCATCCACACCGGGCTGCCGCCCGAGCTGGACGGCCCGCACCCGGTCCTCGACAGCCTGCCCCGGCTCGCCGAACTGCTGGACGAGACCGACGCAGACAACGCGGGTGTGCTGGTGGACTCCTTCCACTGGGCGGCCGCCGGCGCCGACCCCGGCCACATCACCATGCTCGGCCCGGACCGCATCACGCACGTCCAGATCGCCGACACCCCGGCCCACCACGCGATCGGCGAACTCACCGACCGCCACCGCCTGTTCCCCGGCGACGGGGGGCTGGCCTGGCCGGTCCTCGCCGACGCCCTGGACCAGGCCGGGTACGCCGGGCCGGTGAGCGTGGAGCTGTTCAACCCTGAACTGCGGGCGCTGCCCGCAGGCTCGATCGTCCGCCTGTCCCACCACGCGGCCGCCCGCTGCTTCACCCTCGCGGAGGCATCCCGATGACCCCCACCACCACCGTCCGTCCCTGGCGGATCTCGGTCGCCGGATGCGGCGCCGCCGCCTTCGGACTCCACCTCCCGCTACTTAAGGCCTCCGCCGCGTTCGACGTGATCGCCGTAGCCGACCGCGACCCCCAACGGGCCCGCACCGCACAGCAGCACTTCGCCATTCCCCGCACCGCAACCCGGGTGGGCGACCTCCTGGCCGATGCCGACGTGCTGGTCGTCCTCACCGGCGTGCACGAGGACCTCATCGAGGAGGCTCTCGACGCCGGCGTCCACGTCGTCACCGAGAAACCCGTCTGCCTGGACATCGTCCGCACCCGCAAGCTCGCCGAGCGGGCCCGGGACGCCAGGCTGCTGCTGGAAGTCGGTGCGATGCGCGCCCACGACCCGGCGCTGCACGCGGCCCTCGCCCGCGTGCCCGAACCCGCCGGCGGATGGCTGGTCAAGGCCGACGGCGTCGACGAAGCCGCGCGCCGCCGCCTGCTCCCGCCCTCCTTCACGCCGTACACGTTCGCCGACGACCCACCGCAGCCCGTCCCCGACCACCTCGATGAGCACCAGGTGAGGGCCCTGCAGATTCTGCTGTGGCAGGGCTACCACCTGCTGACCGCACTCGTGCTGGCCGTCCCCGGCACCACCGCCACCACGTGCACCCTCGATCCGGCCGGGCAATCCGTCCACGCACTCCTGCACGGACCCGCGGGGGAGCCGTTCACCCTGGTCATCGGCGCGACACCGGCCGGGGTCTTCCGCGAGCAGATCCACCTCGCCGACGCAGACGCGGCCGCCACCATCGACTTCGCCCGCCCCTACGAGCCGGCCGCCACCACCCAGCTCACCACCACCGACGGCACCACCAGCGGCTTCAGCGACCCGTTCGCCGCCATGTGGGCGGCCGTCGACGCCCGCCTGTGCGGGCAGCACCCCGCCGACCTGCCGACCAGCGCCGACCTCGCGCTACGCGTGGAGGACCTCGCCCTCGCCCTGGCAGGCCTCGCCCGCCCCCACGCCCGCACACGGAAGGACGCCTGATCGTGGCCCACGACGCTCCCGTACTGGTTCTGGACGGCCCGCCCGGAGCGGGCAAGACGTCCCTGCTCGCCCGCATGGTGTGCGCCCTCGGCGACGACGCGATGTGGATCACCGAGCCCAACGCCCGCCTCGCCACCGGACTTGCCGCGCCCGTGCACCCCAGCCCGGCCGGACACACCCTGTGGTTCCTGCGGCACGAACTCGACAAGGCCCGCGCCATGCGCCGCCTGGTCACCGACGAGGCAACCCGCCTGCTCATCGCCGACCGCAACCACCTCGGCGCCCTGGCCTACTGCTACGCCACCCACGCCGAGGACTCCCTGCCCTACACGGTCGCGCGTGACTTCTACGCCCGCCGCATCGCTCCCGAACTCCCCGCAGCGGTCCTCACCGCGATCCTGCTGGTCAGCCCCGACCAGAGCCTGACCCGCCGCGGGAAGGTCGCCGAACTGCCCAGGTGGAAGCAGTGGTTCGACGAAGGCTTGCTGGAGCGGCTGCACACCTTCTACACCGAGATCGCCCCCACGCTGTGCCCGACCCCACCCGCGATCATCAACACCGACGGCGCCACACCGGCAGCGGTTCTCGCCCAGGTTGCCGGCGTCCTCGCGGATTCAGGACTCGACCAGACCGCGCGGCGACTCACCTCCCAAACCGTCCCCGCCCCGCGGCCGCCGCTGGACGAGCAGTTCGCCCACGCCTACACCCAGCTCGGCGGACTGGAAGCCCTCGGCCACCCCTTCACCCCGGCGATCGCCCACCGCGGCGGCACCGTCCAGCTCTGCCAGCTCGGCGCCCTGCACCGCGATGAGGCCGGACACACCCGGCTGTGGAACCCGCTCGCCGCCTCCGGCAGGAGGGCCGCCTGATGAGCCGCACCGCCCCCTGCGTCGTCGGCATCAACCTCGGTCACGACGGCGGCGCCGCCCTGATCACCGACACCGTGATGGTCGCGATCGGCGAGGAACGCCTCAACCGCACCCGCTACAGCCCCGGCTTCGAGGCCTCCCTCCTGTACTGCCTGCGCGCGGCCGGTCTCACCCTCGCCGACGTCGACCTGGTCGCCGTCAGCGGCATCGGACGCACCCCACCCACCCGGACCGAAACCGGCCTGGCCCACCTCGGTATCGACCGCGCACGGATCCTCCCGGTCGACCACCACCTCAGCCACGCCTACACCGCCTACTGCCTCAGCCCGTACGAGGAGGCGACCGTGCTGGTCGTCGACGGCGGCGGCAACAACAACGACACCGAGACCTACTACGCCGCCACCCCCGACGGGATCGAGCGTCTGGGCGGCAATCCGCCCGCCAGGCCCCGGGCGGGCGGGATCGGCGCGACGTACGAGGCCTTCACCAACCACTTCGGCTGGCACGAGCAGGAAGCCGGCAAGACCATGGCGCTCGCCTCGTACGGCGATCCGGGCCTCTACCTCGCCCCGCTGTTCGACGTCGTCGACACCCAGGTCCACGGACGGCTCACCCGCACCCACGCTCCCGGAGTCGCCGACCTCGCCAGGCGCACCGGCTTCGACTTCGGTCCGTACGGCAGCCTCGGCCAAGACGACCTCGCTGCCAGCGCGGCCGCCTACGTACAGGACCAGACCGAGCGCGCCCTGTGCGCGCTCGCCACGCAGACGATCGCTGCGACCGGCCTGCCCGACTTGTGCTTCGCGGGTGGGGTCGCCCTCAACTGCGTCGCAGCCGACAAGATCCGTCGCCTGCCCGGGGTCGGAGGGTATTTCGCCCCGCCCGCCGCATCCGACCGCGGCCAGGCCCTCGGCTGCGCGCTCTACGCCTGGCACCGTCTCACCGGCGACCTCCCCCAACGTCCCCTGCACAGCGACTACTTCGGCCGCGACTACAGCAGTGAGGAGATTGAACAGGCCCTGCACCGCGATCCCCGCTCCGGTCTGGTCGAACGCCGCCGGACGCCCTTCACCTGGCGGCGCGAGAGCGACATCGCCCGTACGGCCGCCCAGATGATCGCCGACGGGAAGATCATCGGCTGGTTCCAGGGCGGCAGCGAGCTCGGGCCCCGCGCGCTGGGCGCGCGCAGCATCCTCGCTGATCCCCGAACCCGCGACAGCTCCGACGCCCTCAACGAGAGGATCAAGCACCGGGAGCCGTTCAGGCCATTCGCGCCGGCCGTCCTCGCCGACCACGCGAGCACATGGTTCGACCTGGACGTGCCCAGCCCGTTCATGCTGCTCGCCCCGCCGGTCCGCCCCGACCACGCCGACAAGATCGCCGGAGTCGTGCACGTCGACGGAACCGCGCGCGTGCAGACCGTCGATCCTGCCGTCGCACCCGCCTACGGTGCGCTGATCGAGCACTTCTCCCAGCTCACCGGAGTGCCCGTCGTCCTGAACACCAGCTATAACGACCGCGAGCCCATCGTCGAGACTCCCGCCCACGCGCTCGCCACATTCCAGGCATGCGACCTGGACGCGGCGTGCATTGGCGAATACCTGGTCGAGCGGTCCTGACCCCGTTTGAGGGCTGCCACACTGGAGGACATGACGACCTCCACTCCGCCGCTGAGGGAAGCCGCCCGCGCCATCGTCCTCGACGCTGACGACCGCGTCATGCTGCTGCGCTACGACGAGAACGGCGGCTTCTGGGCCACGCCCGGCGGCTCCCTGGAAGACGGAGAGGACCACGCCACGGCAACACTCCGTGAGCTGCGCGAAGAACTAGGTGTCGCCGACAAGGCGGTCGAGCTGGGCGCACAGCTCGCGGAGCGCAGCAAGGATCACCTGGTCGGCGGACGCGAGGTCCGCCAGTTGGAGAAGTACTTCCTCACCCGCATCTCCGCGGCCGACGTCGACCCGGCTGGCGCCACACAGCCCGACAACATCCGCGAGCACCGCTGGTGGACCCTCGCCGAACTGCGCGCCACGACCGAGACGGTCTATCCGCTCGGTCTCGCCGACCTGGTCACCGGCGTCCTCGAAAACGGTGCACCCCTGCGCCCCGTCGTCCTGAACGGATGAGCTCCGACCACGGCGACATCCTCGCCGCGCTCCTGGACGACTCGGCCACAGGGAAGGTGTTGAGGCGGCAGGACGGAAGGGTGTGGCTGATGCCGCGCAACCCGTCCTTCGAGCCTATCCCCGGCGACGATCGCATCCTCGGTAAAGTCGTCGGCGTCCTGCGCGTGTTGTAGCCCCGCGCCGCACGGTTGCCCAGCGCTGCGGGAGTGCGAGAGTGGCGGTATGTGTGGTCGATACGCATCCACTCGCAGCCCGCAGGAACTGGCCCCGCTCTTCCAGGTGCCCGACGTCCCGGCGAAGGAGACGCTCGCGCCGAACTGGAACGTCGCCCCGACCAACGACGTGTGGGCGGTCCTGGAGCGCTCGCCCCGCGGCGAAGAGGACAGCGACAAGGTGCAGCGGGAGTTGCGGCCGCTGCGCTGGGGCCTGGTGCCGTCGTGGGCGATGGACGTGAAGGCGGGCGCACGGATGATCAACGCGCGGGTGGAGACGGTGCAGGAGAAGCCCGCCTACCGCCGCGCCTTCGCCCGGCGCCGCTGCCTTTTGCCCGCCGACGGCTTCTACGAGTGGGAACAGATCAAGGACCCGGCCACCGGCAAGCCCCGCAAGCAGCCCTACTTCATCCACCCCCAGGACGGGCAAGTGATGGCCCTGGCCGGTCTATACGAGTACTGGCGCGACCCGGCCGTCCAGCAGGACGACGACCCGGCCGCCTGGCTGATGACCTGCACCATCATCACCACCGAAGCCACCGACGCGGCCGGCCGTGTCCACCCCCGTATGCCGCTCGCCCTCACCCCCGACCACTACGACGCCTGGCTAGACCCCACCCACCAGGACCCTGACGGGCTGCGGGCGCTGCTCGACCAGCCGGCCGAAGGCCACCTGCAGGCCCGGCCCGTCTCCACCGCCGTCAACAACGTCCGCAACAACGGGCCCCAACTCCTCGACGAACACCCCGCGTGACACCTGCCGGCCCTTGCGCGCCGCGGTGCAGGCGAGTTCACGCAGATAGCGAGCGCGCTGGAGGCGGGTGTGGCACGGTGGACGCAGGCTGGCTCCGTCGCTTTCCCCCGTAGCGACGGAGCCAGCCTCACTCTGTGCCGTCGCCCGCTCCGGTGAGAAGCGCGCGTCGGACACCTGGCGCAGGTCGGCATACATCCGCAGCCGCACACCTGGCTGTCCGGCACCCGGGCGGTGGGCTCGGCGGGCGTTGCCCAGATGCAGGCGATCGCCGCGTGGAAGGCGAGAACGGTGGCATCGTCGAGACCTGCCACTTCTCTGAACTTGGCGAGAGTCGCTGAGTGCCCGTCGACCTCCAGCGGGTTTGCGGGACACTGCATGTCGTCGGAGAATAATCGTAGAACTCTTGCGCACACATTCCCCGAAGTGCGCTAGCATTCCAGCTCTCGCGGCACCTTTAACAACCGGAATAGCCCGTCAAATATAGGGCGCAATATATTCACGTCAGTCAACTCTGACGGTCAGGCGGTTAAGCATCCCAGCCTCGCTGGTAACGCCAGATGCAAGGTCAATAGCACCCAACGACTCCCTCTTCCAACTTTGGGGGTGCCACCTCATGGGGAGAATTATAGACGCGCGCGACAATGCAATAGGGAACTATTCATCCTCGGGAGTTGTGTCAGACAGTAGCGGCAGGACCTTGGGTCACGTCGACTGGAGAGGGGTCGTATATACAGCGAAGAAGCGCGACTGGTCTATAGGGAAAGTGAATGACGATGGCACCGTGGTGACCTCGTACTATAAGCCTGTCGGCAGGATTAGCGGGACGACGGTCTACGACAAATCCGAGTCCGCAGTCGGCAGAGTGACCGACGATACTGACAACCCGGACCCTGCTACCGGCGTCACGGACGCCCAGAGGGCCGGTGCCGGTCTACTCATGCTGCTCAGGGAGTATGACCCTTGGTAGCCGGAAATAGACCGGGTCAAACGGCTTCTGGTGTTCGGTCGTCAGCTGCCGCCAGAGGTCAGAGGCTCTTTACTTCGCTTGTGCCGGCGACGATCTGGTCGAATGTAGGGATTCCCGAAGGACGGCGGAGTTCTTGCGTGCTTGTCTCACGCCCAGCTGGGCAATCTTCTCCTCGGCCGCGACGAGACTAATGTTGAGCCCTTCGACTTCGCCGAGCCAGCCCTCGCGTTCCGCCTACGCGTTCCGGCCAGCAGCCGGTACGGCTCCCACGGATCACCCGTCTCGGACGGCTTGCCGATCTCGCAGTGCGAACGCCCATAAGTCCCTCTCAGGACTGCTTGGCGCAGGTATACGGAAAGGCTAGCGGACACGCCGTGATCGGATCCGCGTCTGTCAGTACGGGCTCGGCACGGCGGAGGTTCTGCGCCAAGCGCGGGTTCACCCGACCGGGGCTCTGTCAGTGGCAGCATCTACCGTCAGGTCATGACCAGTTCGCCGAACTTCCCTGACCAAGCATGGGTGTTACAGGTCACCATCTGGGCGGCACCAGCCGCCGATCCGCAATGGAAAGCGCAGCTGAACCGGCTCCGCACGATCGCATCGTTCGACGACACCTCGAAGACGTGGCAGGCGCGCCTTGGCGCCCTCGATCTGGAGGGACTGAACGTGCTACAGGCTCTCCTCGACGCCGCCAGCGCCCATGGCACCCGGGTGCGTCCTGAACCTGCGCCCGTTCCAGAGGGCTGGGAAGGCCCCGTCTGCACGAGGGGGCCGGACGTGGCCGCTCTGCTGGAGGCACAGGCCAACCACGGTCGGCCGCTCGGTCAGCTGCCTCTGCCCTGAGGAGACCGCGCCGGGTGAGGACTTCGAGGACGTGGTCGGCGACCTGGAGGCAGTTCGCGCGGGTGCGGCGCTCGTCCGCGATCGCGTCGAAAACGTAGATCAGCCGAGCGACTTCCTCGCGTGCCGGCCGTCCGCTGTCGTCAGGAACGCGCAGGTCCCGATATCCGTCCCGAATCATCGGCGCTCCTCGGCAAGGGGGTGCCCCCCATCGCCTACCTATGTCGCGCTCATGTCGCACGACGGCCGTGCACGTCCTCTGTACGACCGCCGCGGTCCCGCTGCCGGGCTGACAGAGGAGGTGAGCTGACGGCGAGGGCGGCCGGGTAGATCACCTGGTGCCCGTAGCGGGCACGGGCACGGTCGGCGACGGCTTCGAGTGCGAGGGGTTTGTCGTCGCCTGCGTCGAGGGTGAGTTGCCGGGTGGCCCGGGCGGCGGGCCGGAGCGCATCGGCGCGCAGCGTGATGCTGCGGACCCGGGCGCGCTGGAGGCCGAGGGAGTCGTACACCGTGTACGCGGTCCGGGCCAGGAGGAGGGTGTGCTGGGTGGCTTCGGGCAGGGTGCGGCTGCGGCGGGTGGCGCTCAAGTCGGCGTAGCGGATGGTGCAGGTCACGCCAGTGGCGATCTGGCCGGTGGCGCGGAGGCGGGCGCCGAGGTTGTCGGCGAGGGCGAGGAGGGCGCGCCGGTGGGCGGCCGGATCGAGTTCGTCCCGGGCAAAGCGATGCTCCGTGCTGAGGCTCGCCGGGGCCGGGATGGGGTCGACGACCTGGGTGTCGCGGCCGTGGGCGCGCTTGTGGAGGGCGCGGCCCGCGCGGGCACCAAGGAGGCGCTGCAGGGTGTGCTGAGGGATGTCGGCGACGTCGCCGACGGTGTGCAGGCCGTACTCGCCCAGCAGCGTCGCGGTCCCCTGTTGACTGAACTACGGGGAAAATTTCCCCAGATCAGCGTCTGCTTTTGCTAGCTTCCCGGCATGTTCAACGGGCCGGTAGTTCCTAGGGATCTGACAGGGTTTGTGTTACCCGATTCGGGGCGGCTGGAAGAGACCGGCAACCGGTACGAGCCCTACCGACTCCTGGATCAGGCGGGTGCTGTGGTGACGCCGGTGGCCCTGTGGTTCTCGGAGCTCCAGGCGGCGGGCAAGCCGGAGGCGACGCTCCGCTCGTACGGTAATGATCTGCTGCGCTGGTTCCGGTTCCTGTGGGCGTTCGGCGTGGTCTGGGAGCGGGCGACACGGGTTGAGGCGCGGGACTTCGTGCGGTGGATGCAGGTGGCGGACAAGCCGGTCCGGATGCACTGGCGTCACCGTGCGAAGGAAGCCGCGGGTGAGACGGTTGCACTCCCTGAGCTGCGAGTGATTCCGGCGCCCGGTTCGCCGAACCCGGTGACTGGCAAGCCTGCACCGGGGTTGAAGTACTCGGCGTCGACCCGTGCGCACTGCGAGACGGTGTTGCGCACCTTCTACGACTTCCATTGTGAGGAGGGAACCGGGCCGCTGCTGAACCCGTTTCCCCTGGACCGTTCCAGGCGGGGCGGCAGGGCTCATGCCCATCACAATCCGATGGAGGCGTTCTCGCACGAGCGGCAGGGCCGTTACCGGCCGCGGGTGCCGAACAGGATCCCGCGCCGCATCCCTGATGCCTTGTTCGACGCGTTGTTCGCGGCGTTGAGATACAACCGGGACAGGGCGCTGCTGGCGGCGTGGGTGTCGACCGGGGCCCGGGCCGACGAACTGCTGACGTGCCGCCAGGAAGATACCGATCCGGGGCAGCAGTTGATCGGCGTCATCCGTAAGGGCTCGCGGGAGTACCAGGAGCTCCCGGCGGCGCCGGATGCGTTCGTGTGGCTGCGGCTGTACCAGCAGGAGGCGTGGGAGCGGGGTGTTCCCCGGGGGCCGCGGCTGCCGCTGTGGTGGACACTGCGCCGGAAGTGGCGTCCGCTGACCTACCACGCGGCAAGAGCGATGTTGCTGCGGGTCAACGCGCTGCTGGGGTCGAACTGGTCACTGCACGACGTGCGGCACACGGCGGCATACCGGATGGCGCGTGACCCGCAGCTCCCGCTCACTCACGTGCAGTGGGTTCTCGGCCATGCGCACCTGTCCACGACGCAGATCTATCTCGCGGCCGGGCTCGAGGAGATCCTGCACGAGGTGCGCGCGCATCATGCCCGGCAGGCCGAGCGCCGTCTGTCGCCTCCGGCGCCTCCAGCTTCCGGGTACAACCCGGCCAGTCTCGACGTCCTGTTCCGGCGGCCGATGTGAGCACGCCGCACCCGCCCGCAGTCAGCAGTCCGGCTCCGGCGCGTCCTGGCACGGTGTCGTTGATGGGCGGCAGCCACCGGCTTTTGACGGCGGCCTTCCCTCCAAGGGATGTGCCCGTGTCCTGGGAGCACAGTGCCGAGACGTTCGATGCGACCTGCGAGCGGCTGGTGCAGGTGACGTTCAGTGACTCGGACAAGACCTCCGGGCACCGGATGCGCGGGGTGCGCCGGGTGCTGCGCTGGCTGGAGTCCTTCGAGGGGGACAGCTGGCAGGAACGGTGGGTGGCCTCCGGCTCGGACGCCCTTGAGCGTGCGTGGGCCGACCGTGTCGCGGACGAGATCACCGCCCAGTGCGGGGTGAGCAGGCGCACGGTGCGCAACGAGATCCAGTGCGGCAGCGTGTTCCTGGCGGTCGCGGACATCTACCGGCCCCGGCTGGAGTGGTTGGCCACCCGCTGGTCGCCGTTCGTGACCGACATCGTGGCCCAGCGGCGCGATCCGGACGGCTTCGCCGCGCTCAAGACAGCGGCCGGGACCCTCTGGGACACCCCGGTGTGGCGCAAGGCCGCCTACCAGATCGCGTTGATGGTGATCGGCAAAGGTGGTGGCGTGCGGGACATCACGACCGGCGACTGCCTGCAGTTGCGCCACATCGAGGTCAGCGTCCTGCGCAAGGCCCGGACCTCGCGGACGCTGTTCTACACGCTCTTGAAGGACCTGGGAAACTTCCCCCCGGACGCGCCCGCGACGCTTCGGTCGGTGTCGACGTACGCGGGCCAGTCCAGCGCCGAGGAACTGGTGGACCGCTACCACGTTCAGTGCCGGCCGGTACGCGATCTGTTCGTCGAATATCTCAACGAGCGACGTCCCGCACTGGATTACAACACCTTCGAGGATCTCTCCCGGACACTGGTGGCTCGGTTCTGGGCCGACCTGGAACACCATCACCCGGGTATCGACTCCCTGCGCCTGAGCCCGGAGACGGCCGCGGCCTGGAAGGAGCGCATCCGCACCAAGACCGTCCGCCGCCGGGCTGCGGACGGCCAGATCGTGGAGAGCACCGCACCCCGCCTCAACCCCGGCACCCTGCTCACGGCCGTACGCGCCTTCTACCTCGACCTCGCCACCTGGGCTGCGGACGAGCCCGCACGCTGGGGCCCGTGGGTGGCACCCTGCCCGGTCAGGGACTCCGACATCACTCCCCGCAAGCACAACCGGCGAGTGAAGGCCCGCGCCGACCAGCGCACCCGCGAGCGCATGCCCACCCTGCCCTTCGTGCTGCGCACCGCCGAACTCCTCCTGCGTCAGGCGCAGGAACGCCTGGCGGCGTTTCGGGATGCCCCGCTGGGAGCCCGGTTCACGGTCGGGGGAGAGACCTTCACCAAACCCCGGGCCAGCAAGTCCGGACTGGAACCGACCCTGGCCACCGACGTGAGCGGGCGGCGCCGTTACCTGGTGGCGGACGAGAACCGGGCGTTCTGGGTGTGGGCGGCGATCGAGTTCTTCCGCCACACCGGCGCCCGCATCGAGGAGATGCTGGAGATCAGCCACCACAGCATCGTCCAGTACACCCTGCCCACCACCAGCGAAGTGGTGCCTTTGCTGCAGATCGCTCCCTCCAAGACCGATGAAGAGCGCCTGCTGCTGGTCAGCCCGGAACTCGCCGATGTCCTGTCCGCCATGGTCACCCGCGTACGCGACGCCAACGGCGCGGTCTCGCTCGTCGCCGCCTACGACCAGGGCGAACGTCGGTGGAACCCGCCCCTGCCCCTGCTCTTCCAGTGGCGCAGCGCCGGACAGAACCGGCCCGTCTCCGCCCAGACCATCCGCAAGGCCCTCGGTGAGACGCTCGCCGCCTCCGGGCTCACCGACGCGGCCGGCGATCCGCTGAACTACCAGCCGCACGACTTCCGAAGGATCTTCGTCACCGACGCCATTCTCTCCGGCCTGCCCCCGCACATCGCCCAGGTGATCTGCGGCCACAAGACCATCACCACCACCATGGGCTACAAGGCCGCCTACCCCGCCGAGGCCATCGAGGCGCACCGCGCCTTCCTCGCCCGCCGCCGGGGCCAGCGCCCCGCCGAGGAGTACCGCACTCCCACCAGCGCGGAGTGGGACGCCTTCCTGGGCCACTTCGAACGCCGCAAGCTGTCCGTCGGCATCTGCGCCCGCGCCTTCGGCACGTCTTGCATCCACGAGCACGCGTGCGTCCGGTGCGCGCTCCTGCGGCCGGACCCCGCCCAGCGGCCACGGCTGGCGGAGATCAGCGACAACCTGCAGGCCCGGATCGCCGAGGCCGAACGCGAAGGCTGGCTCGGCGAGATCGAGGGCCTCCAGGTCAGCCTGGCCGGCGCCCGCGACAAGCTCGCCCAGATCGACGCCGAGGCCGCCCGCCGCAGCACGGCGATTGATCTCGGGATGCCGGCCTTCCCACAGATCGCGGGCCGCATCTCGTAGTGCGGAGAAGGGGCATTGGCCTCACTTGGCACGCTGTCCGACACGCAGGACGCTCAGATAACGGCGTGACGCGCGGTCGCCCATTCGCGTGCGAATGCGCTCGGCGATGGCGTCGAGCAGGGGCTCACGGACGTCGCGGTCGAGCCTCCTGTATATCGACAACGAGCGAAGGTGATCGGCAAAGCCGTCCCCGTTGAACCATTGAACGGTTGGGTACCAGCGCACGATCGTTGGGCCGAACAAACCGCCGGGATCGTCGACCAGGCCCCAGCCCTCGTCGGTGGTGCGCACGTCGTCCTCCAGCGGAGGATGACCCCAGTCGGGGTTCCCGGGGCAGAACCGCTCGCAGAGATCGGCGGTCTCGGCGTACACCTCCGGCTCTCCCGGCCGGCGGACAACGACGTGGCCGAGCAGCGCCATCCAGCCCCCGGGATAGAGCACGTCGTGCGCTCGCTGCCAGCCGATCGACGGGTCGACCCAGTGCCACGACTGCGCAGCCACGAGAACATCGAAGCGTCGGCCGCGGTCGTCCCACTCCTCGAACGTCGACGTCTCGACTGCGACGTTACGGAAGGAGCTGATCCGGTGGCGAGCGAGTGCAGCCATGTCTGCGCCCGGCTCGACGGCGGTCACTGAGCATCCGAGCGTTGCCAGCGAACGCGTCGCCTGACCAGTACCGCAGCCCACCTCCAGCACCGACGATCCTTCGTCCAAGCCGGTGACGGCGACAAGGTCCGCAAACAGTTCGTCGGGGTATCCCGGCCGAACCCGGTCGTAGAGCTCCGGGACCTCGTTGAACACTCGGCCGAGGTCGTGGGGATTCGGGGGCATCTTCGGATCATCGGTCACGAGCGCACAAGCTATGAGGCTTACCCACGAAGACGCCACTCGTTTACCAGCAGCCACTGACTGACACGCTGTCGACGGTAGTTCAGAGAACCCCGCCAGGCGGCCGTGCTGCGCGACTACGGCATCCACTGTGTCGGCCTGCTCGCCGCGGTCCCGCCCGCCACGGTGCACCGGCTGCTGGGTGGCCGCGCCGGCCGGATCGCCGCCGACCGCGCCCGCGGCATCGACCCCCGCCCCGTCATCCCCCGCACCCTGCCCGCCGCTGCCACCGTCCGCTGTTCTTTCGACCGGCACGTCCTGGACGGCGGCGCCGTCCGCGCTGCCCTGCTCGACCTGGTGGTCCGGCTCGGCACACTGCTGCGCGGCCGCGCCCAGGTGGCCCGCGCGGTCACCCTCACCCTCACCTTCGCCGGGGGAGGACGCTGGGAGAAGACGAGGCGTCTGGTGGAGCCGTCCGCGCACGACGACGACCTGCGCACCCTGGCCTACCAGTTGATGGACGCCGCCGGCCTGCAGCGCGGCCGCCTGACCGGCCTCATCCTCAAGGGCGAGGACCTCACCGGCGCCGACCAGACCGCAGAGCAGATCAGCCTCGACGACGCCCGCGAAACCCGCCTCGTGGCCGAAGCCGCCGTCGATGAGATCCGGGACAAGTTCGGCCCCCGCGTCATCGGCCCGGCCGCCGTCTACCGCCGCGCCTCATGACCCCAACCACTCCCGCTCTCCATGGAGGTGAGGTCCGTGCTGCTTGAGCCACCCGGATGGCAGGGCAGCCCTCAAGGCCTGCCGCACTGGCCATATGTGCGGGCCGTCGACGACGCCCTGACCGCACGAGGCATCCCACCGGGGTCCGTGCGGGCCGACGCCACCACCCGGGAGCGCGGATTCACCACCTACATGTGGCTCACCTGGGACATGAGCCGCACCCACGGCCAACGCGGAATCCGCCTCCACTGGAAGGAACGCCTGGGCTGGTTCTACGCCCTGACCGGAATCAACTCCCAGGACGTCCTCCACTACACCGTCGCCCCGTTCCGCACCGTGTTCCCGAGACCGCAGGACATTGCCGAGGTCGCTGAGCATTTGGTGTGCTTCCGCCAGCTGCCTGACGTGGCGTACCGCACTGAGTGGGACGGTGCAGAAGACGTACGTGCCGCCGGCCGCGACTTCCGCCGCTTGGTTCTCGGACTCGCCCCGCTTGGCACCCAGGACGGCGGGAGCGGACTCGGGGCCGGGCCGCACACGGGGGGAGAGGAGGGTGTGCAATTGACGATCGACACGCGCACCGACACGTACGAGGAGGCGGTCGCGGCCGTGCAGGCCGCGTACGGATGCAGTCAGGATGTCCTGGCGGGCCGCTTACTCCCTGATCTGTCGCGGGCGACGGTCCGGCCGGATGCGGTGAACCTGAGCGGCGAAGGTCCCGGGGAGGGCGGCACGTAGTGGCTTGCGCACCCCGGCTGTGCATCGTGCCGTCAGGAGGTAGGCCGATACCAGCGCGGAGGCAAGTGCAGTCCCGTCGGTGGGGGCTGCCCATCCTGAGGCACCAAGCCAGATGGCTTGACACCGTCCGCAGTAGAGAAGTCGACGGTGCCGCCCGAGAGCTGCATCTCGGCGAAGTCGACTATGCCGGCGTTGAACAGTGCGCCGGCGAAGTCGACGGTGCTGCCGGAGAAGTGCGCGGCCATGAAGTCGATGGTGCTGCCGGAGAAGTTGGTGTCGGTGAAGTGGACGGTGCCGCCGGAGAAGTTGGTGTCGGTGAAGTGGACGGTGCCGCCAGAGAGCTGCGCCCGATTGAAGTCGATGGTGCTGCCGGAGAAGTGCGCGCCTTTGAAGTCGACGATGCTGCCGAAGAAGTACGCACCGGTGAAGAGGACCGTGCTGCCGGAGAACAACGCCTGATCGAAGCGGACGGTGCCGCTGGAGATGTGTGTGCCGGAGATGTGCGTGCCGGTGAAGCGCGTGCCGGAGAAGTGCGCGCCGATGAAGACGACCGTGCCGCCGGAGAACTCCGCGCCGGTGAAGAGGACTATGCCGCCGGAGAAGTGCGCGTCGGAGAAGTAGACGATGCCGCCGGTGAACATCACGTAGTTGAAGGCGACGATGCCGCCGGAGAATCGCGACAGTCTGAAGTCGATGGTGCTGCCGGAGAAGTGCGCGCTGTTGAAGTCGACGATGCTGCCGGAGAAGTGCGCGTCGGAGAAGTCGACGTTGCCGCCGGAGAAGTGCGCGCCGGAGAAGTCGACCGTGCCGCCGGAGAAGTGCGCGCCGGAGAAGTCCCCGCCGTCGAAGACAGCGCCAGTGAAGTCCAAGTCGTGGCCGCGCCAGGAGTGGGGGTGTTCGGGCGGGAGGCGGAGGTGGTCGCGGATGAGGCGGATAGTGGTGTGCCGCACCTCGCGCATCGCCATGTAGGCGTGCCGGGCAGACACATCGTCTGACGGTTGGCCAGCCTCGGGAACGTACTCGTACGGCAGGCGGAGGTAGGCGCACAGCACGTCGATGCAGGTTTGGCGCAGGTCGCGGGTGGGAGCGTCGTCGGCGAGGCCGGCCAGGGCGTGCACACCGCCCAGGCGTACTGCGGCGGATTCCTCACCGAGTTGCGAGACGGCCGTGGTGAAGCGTTCGGTGTGCAGGCGGGTGGCGTCTCGCAGGGCGCCGTCCTCGTCGACCCGCTGGCGCCGATAGGCCACGACCAGCGCGACCAGCGCACCGGCGCCGGCGACCACCCCGAAGGACAGCTTGACCAAGTCGAAAAGAGTCTGCGAGGTGAGCTGACGCTGGGGCTTGAGGCCCTGCGCCCCGAGCAAATCCCACCCGGCGAAGAACACCCCCGCGGCGATGGCGATCGCGGTGACGAAGGTCAAGGCGAGGACGATACCGACGGGCCACAGGCGTAAGCCGCGCCGTTCCTGGCGTCGGGGCGAGTTCGGACTCATACACCGCAGGACCATTGGGGCGCCCGGCTGGTTGCAACCCCTCCCCACCGGGCTGGGCACAGCAACCGATCAACAGTTCACAGACGGAGCGCAGGCGTTGCGCGCACCCGTCTGTGCGCATTGGGCAAGCCCTCCAAACCCCATACCGATCCCCCTACCGGGTTCCCTACCAACTCCCCTACCGGCGCTGGATGTAGGATGCGCACGGTTTTGCCTGGTCAGTGCCTGTGGGCAGGCCCGACCACGCGTCCCGACAACCCTCTTCTCTCTCCTTTCAGCCCTTCTGTTTGTGTCAGTGGTGGGTGGTAGGGGTGGGGGCGGACGTTGAGATCCTCGGGGAGGGTCGCGCGGCTGTCGGGGCCCCGCGCCGCCGGGCCCGTGGCTGCGCAGCCCAGGAGGGCCGCGCGACGAGTAGGGAGGGGTGGGCGGTGGGTGGCTCGAAGGCCTACCCGTACGGATCGACGGGAGCGGTGCGTGCGCACGTGCTCGCCGCGCTGGGGGTCTTGAAGGTCGCCAGTGCCGATCAGATCCGGCGGCTGATGTGTCCGGGGCACAAGGACAACAAGGCGGTGCGCAACGCGTGTCTGGACCTGGCCCGGCACGGGCTGACGGTCTCGGAGGGCAACGCGCGGGACGGCAACAAGCTGTGGGGGCTGACCCCGCTCGGACTGGACGCGGCCGCCGAGGTCCTGGCCCGGCCTGTCAGCGAGATGGGCGGCACCGCGCGGGGCGCGGCCCGCTCCGGGGCCCCGCACGCCATGGCGGTCAACGAGACCATCATCGCCATCACCCGCACCCCTGCCGAGCCGACCCGCCCCGTACCCCGGACCGGCGTTGCGCCGTCACAGGAGGCGCCCGTGTCTGTGCCGGGGCCGGCGGGGATGGGCGCGGTGGCGTCCTGGTCGACGGAGGTGGCGCATGTCCTGTCCGGCACCGGTCGCGGTCGTTCCACCGTGCAGACGGACGCGGTGCTGCTCGCGCCCGACGCCGGGGTGCCGGTGTTGCTGGTGGAGGTCGACAACTGCACGGAGAGCCCGGAGCGCCTGGCGGCGAAGTTCGACCGCTACCGCGACTACTTCCGCCGCAAGGCCAAGGACGCACAGGGCCGGGAGATCCCGGCCTGGCGCACCCTGTATCCGCCGACCGGCCGGGAGGGGCACCCGCCGATCGCGGTGGTGTTCAACCCGGGCATCCGTACCGGCGAGCAGGCGTTGAAGAACCGGATGAACCGGGTCCTGGACCTGACCCGCGACGTCTGGTCCGGGCGCTTCGAGAACATGGGCAGCTACCTGAGCGACCGCATCGACGGCTACCAGAAGTACGAGGATGCCATCCCGCTCGTCTTCACCACCCTGCCGCGCCTTCAGGAGGGCGGGCCGCTGGAGGAGGTGTGGTGGCGCTGCGGGCACCGCCAGTGGGAAACCCTCACCGACGCCCTGGCCAACCCCGACGACATCGAGGCCTGGCGTCAGCGCGACGAGGAACAGCGTCGCCAGCGTGACGAGGAACGGAAACGAGAGCGCCAGCAGCAGACCCAATGGCCGGGGTATGACCCCGAGCTGGTGACCGCGACCGTCGTGGCAACTCCTCCCGGGCCGCCGCCTGCTCCCTGCGAGCGGTGCGGCCTGTCGATCACCGGCACGCCCGGCCACGGCTATCCGTACGCCCCGCCCGAGGACGGCCGGCACTGCCCGGAATGCCGCACCGACATCTCCCGCCAGCCGACGGGCCTGCTCAAGGCCCTCTTCACCCGTCCACCTTCCAGAAGCTGACCGGCTGCCCCGACCGGGTCCGGCCGTCGGGTGCCGTGAAGCTTCCCGGCGCTCGTCGGCGCACCTCACCCCGGGGCGTCGCTTGCACAGAAAATCGAACAGGTGTCTCAATAGGGGGATGGAACGCGTAGACCTCCCTGACGACCTGGTGTGCCTGCAAGCAGCCTGGTACCGCACCTACGACGCGCTCGCCGCACCCCGCCCGGCCCGTACGACGGTGCTGCGCCGTCGCCTGTACGCGCTGTCGGTGAGGCTGCGCTGGCACCCGTACTGGACGCGCACGGCGGTGGCAGCTCCGGCGGCCCGCGCGGAACTGCGCCGCCAGGGCCGACAGCTGCGGATCCTTGAAGGTGCCCGGTGAATCGTCGGCCGGAGCACTTCACGGTGCGCGAGGAGCAGATCCTGTCCCAGATCCGCCGCGCGATCCTGGATCGCGGAGAAGCGCTGTCGGTGCGGGAGCTGGGAGCCGCTTTGGGGCTGCGCAGTCCGGCGTCGGTGGTCTATCACCTGCAGAACCTGGAACGCAGCGGCGCCCTGGTCCGCGACGGACGCAACTGGAACACCTGCCGGTTGACCCGCTAGGAAGCCGTCCCGAACAGCGGCACGTCGTCGGGCGCCATGTCGGTGCGGATGCGGGTGAGCCGGACCGGGTGGCGCCAGCGTCCGGCACTGTCCCGGGCGACGTCCACGGCGACTTCGGCGACAACGTCGGGCACGACCAGGTGCACCGACAGCTGCTCCCGCGAACCCCACCCCACACTGAAGGTGTGCCCCGTCCATGGGTGGCCGGGGTCCCCGGCGTGCAGCTGGTCGGCGAGGGCGTGCCGGACGGCCGCGCCCAAGGTGGTGGTGCGGCCGGTGTACCTCAGACGCCCGCTGTCGTCGTAGCGGCCCAACAGGGCTGTGGTGGGCGCTCGCAGGCTGCCGGTGACCGCACCCACGATCGCTTCCGTGGTGTGCCGCGCCTTGTACTTGGTCCACCCGCGCCCGCCCGCCACATACCGGCTCGCCAGCGGCTTGAACACCAGCCCCTCGATGCCGACGGCCGTGTAGTCGGCCAGCCACGTAGCTGCCCGCTCCGGGTCGGTCGTGGTCGGGCACAGCGACCACGGCGCCGCCAGCCCTTCCTCGAGGAACAACGCTTCCAGCGCGGCGTAGCGCTCGCTGAACGGCCGCCCGGTCAGATCCGAGCCGTGGACGCGCAGCAGGTCGAACGCGACCAGGTGCGCCGGGAACTCGACAGCCGCGCGGGCCGCGGCCACACCACGGCGGTGCATGCGCTGCTGGAGACGCTCGAACGCGAGCCGGCCTCCCTCCCACACGATCAGCTCGCAGTCGATGGCCGTATCGTCCGGCAACCGCCCGACGGTCCCCTCGATCTCCCGGAACGCCCCGGCCAGATCGCTGCCGTGACGACTCCGCACGGCGACACGACCATCTGCCCACCGGCCAACCAGCGCACGGTAGCCATCCCACTTCAACTGCGCCGCCCACCCCTCAGGCAGCACCGGATCGTTGACCGGCACGGCGCGCATCGGCTCGGGTAGCGACCAGGCGGAGGACGGTGAGGACATGGCCGACCCCTTCCACCAGCAGAGCCATGTCCTTGCACGCCGTCCGCCAGATGGCCCGTAAAGCCACGTCCACGCGAGAGGAGGACCGCCGCCCGCGACTGACGCCCCACCACGCTTGCGACGACACGGTCACGTACCGGATCACCTCGACGCGCCTGCGCTCGTCGAAGTCGATGTCGACGTCGGGCATGGAGACGCGCTCGGGGTTGAGGAACCGCTCGAAGATCAGACCGTGCGGGATCGGGTCGAGGTCGGTGATGCCCATGGCGTAGGCGACGATCGAACCGGCCGCGGAGCCTCGGCCCGGGCCGACCGCGATGCCGTTCTTCTTGGCCCACATGATGAAGTCGGCGACGACGAGGAAGTAGCCCGGGAACCCCATCTGGATGATGACGTCCATCTCGTACTCGACCTGCTTCTGCCGGTCCTCGGGGACGCCGCCCGGGAAGCGGCGGTCCATGCCCCGGCGGACCTCCTCCTTGAACCAGGTGACCTCGGTGAAGCCCTCGGGGATGTCGAACTTCGGCATGAGGTTCTTCGCCTCGAACATGCCGGAGGTGTCGATCTGCTCGGCGACCAGGAGGGTGTTGGCGCAGCCCTGCTGCCAGGCGTCCGAGGAGTCGATGGCGTACATCTCGTCCGTGGACTTCAGGTAGTAGCCGGTGCCGTCGAAGCGGAAGCGGTCCGGGTCGGAGAGGTTCTTGCCGGTCTGGATGCACAGCAGGGCGTCGTGCGCGGTCGCCTCGTGCGCGTACGTGTAGTGCGAGTCGTTCGTCACCAGCGGCGGGATGCCGAGCTTCTTGCCGATCTCCAGGAGGCCGTCGCGGACCCGGCGCTCGATCTCGATGCCGTGGTCCATCAGCTCCAGGAAGTAACGGTCCTTGCCGAAGATGTCCTGGTACTCGGAGGCCGCCTTCAGCGCCTCGTCGAACTGGCCCAGGCGCAGGCGGGTCTGGAGCTCGCCGGAGGGGCAGCCGGTGGAGGCGATGAGGCCCTCGGACCACTGGGAGATGGTCTCCTTGTCCATCCGGGGCCACTTCTGGAGCCAGCCCTCGGCGTACGCGTCCGAGGAGAGCCGGAAGAGGTGGTCGATGGCCCTGACCAGTGCTGGGCAGAGCCATCGACCAGGGCAGAGGACGCGGTGGCCATCTGCTGGAAGGCGCCGTTGTCAGTGCCTGGTCCTACTGTGGCAACGGCAGGGAGGAGCGGGTGATGGCGGCGGAGATTCTTCGTGCCGGCAGAGTGCGCGCCCGGGCAGTAGTCATCGCCGGACGTGCACGGTGACCTGTACGCCGCCAGCGGTGGCTCCTGCGGCAGCGACGGCGGCCGCGGCGGTGCCGTTGCCGGTCAGAGCGAGGACGAGGACGGTGGCGAGGGTCGCCAGCGTCGTCAGGACGGGCAGCCACGGGTAGGACCGGGTTGCGGAGGACTCCGTACCCGTTCGGGTACGGTCAAGGGGCGTCATCGGTTTCTGTACTCCTTCGACGGATCGGGAGCCCGACGTCAGGCGATGGGGAGACCCAATTCGCGAAGCGGCTTTCCAGGGCATGGCTTCGCAGGGTCTCCCTTCGTCGTCTGAAGGGCCTTCGGCCGTTCAGACTCTAAGCCTCGACACTGACACTTAGGGGTTCGCCCCGCGTACCGTCAGGCCCTGCCAGTTGGTGTCTCACAGATGGCAGATTGAAGCCATCGGTCGCCAAGGCGAGCACGTGCGGCGTCTCGAACCCGCAGATCGCGTCGGTTCCGCAGCTCAACGACGAGCCTCGCGGCGAGGAGATTCTCGCCGTCTTCGACACCGCGTTCGGCGAGCTCCTGGCCGCCGACCCGGCCGCGTTCCGGGTCAAGTTCCGGAAGATGGCGGCCTCGGCGTTCGCGTTCTACCGGGGTACGGCGTGCCTCTTCTACCACGACCTCGACTCGGACAAGCGGGGCGGCCCGTACCTGGACGAGCGCACCTCGCGCGTGTGGATCCACGGCGACCTGCACGCCGAGAACTTCGGCACGTACATGGACTCCACCGGCCGGCTGATCTTCAACGTCAACGACTTCGACGAGGCGTACGTCGGCCCCTTCACCTGGGACCTCAAGCGCTTCTCCGCGTCGATCGCCCTCATCGGGTACGCCAAGGCGCTCAGCGACGAGCAGATCACCGAGCTCGTCACGATCTACGCGGCCGCCTACCGCGAGCGCGTCCACGCCCTGGCCACCGGCGCCAAGAGCGACGAGGTGCCGCCCTTCACGCTGGACACCGCCGAGGGCCCGCTCCTGGACGCGCTGCGCGACGCCCGCTCGCTGACCCGCTTCAGCCTGCTGGACTCGATGACCGAGATCCGCGACTTCGAGCGCCGCTTCGCGCCGGGCGGCGGTTCCATCGAGCTGGACGCGGCCACCCGCTACAAGGTGCTCGCCGCCTTCGACGGCTACCTGGAGACGCTGCCGGAGACCTCGCTGACCCGCCCGGACTCGTACCGGGTGAAGGACGTCGTCGGCCGCCGCGGCATCGGCATCGGCTCGGCGGGTCTGCCGTCGTACAACATCCTCCTGGAGGGCCACAGCGACGCCCTGGAGAACGATGTGGTGATCTACATCAAGCAGGCCCAGACCCCGGCCGCCTCCCGGCACATCACCGACCCGGCGATCCGTGACTACTTCCAGCACGAGGGCCACCGCACGGTGCTCTCGCAGCGCGCCCTGCAGCAGCACGCCGACCCGTGGCTGGGCTGGACCGAGCTGGACGGCTCCGGTCAGCTGGTCGCGGAGATCTCGCCGTACGCCGTCGACCTGGACTGGGGCGACATCGACGACCCGGAGGAGATCGCGGCGGTCGTCGCCGACCTCGGCCGGGCCACCGCCACCATGCACGGGGCGGCGGACGACCAGTCCGGCGAGTCCCTGGTGCCCTTCTTCACGAGCTCTTCGCTGCGCGAGCAGTATCAGGGCTTATTCGCCCACTGAAGAAGTCGCGCAAGCCATCCCGGCTTTCGAGGCTGCCGTGCAGCCATATCAAAATCAGTCCGAAAGTAGTTAATCACGGGGTACGGGTAATGGTAGAACTGGGATCGCTCTTCATCTGGAATCCCGCCCTCACGCCATTCGTACCGTACGCCTATGGAGCCTATATAAGCGGCCATGACATAAGACACGAAACGCGTGGATTCCCGATCTGCCCATACGAAATCTGGACTAATGGAGAGCCCGCTACCATACGCTCGGTGTATTGAATCTGTGGAAACGATAGCCATTTGTGCATCGGGCATGTCGTCTGCCCCGTCCAGGAAGTCGCGGAGTGACTGCGGTACAGGCATACCGCTTCTGACCATGCGACATCCAAAGTGTTTCGCATGATAGCGCGCCAGATTCTTAGCCTGCTGGGGCCAATCAGCGCCGAACACGGACTCCAGGTCGATCCCAGGCATTACTCGCAGCAAGTATGAACCAACGTATTCCGAAAATGCATCGTAGGAACCATCCAGCTGCTTTGAACGATCATTGTTGCATGATCCGCACATCGACTTAGGAAACTTGACGACGCCGTATCGATCTCGCGTTATGCCACTTTTACCCCGGAGCTCGCGTTGGTCCTCTCCGTCACCCCAGATGAGCAACTGACTGTCACCCATGAGTCGGGCGAGAGAAGAACGTTTGAATTTGTGCTCCCCGGTAGTGGCTGGTCTGGCTCGGCACCACCAGCAGATGCCATCCGATGGCACGCGCAAGTGTGAGAACTGGTCAGCGGCAACGAATTTTTCCGCCCCAGGATCGGAACTAGATATAGTCATTGATTAGAAAATTCACCGCTCTCCGGTGAGAAGAAACAGCGTGGTCGCTATACTTCGAAAAGAATACTATTTCCTAGAGAACTGCGGTATCTAGTTTTCCGCCCGGCCACAGCATCACCAGCGCATGCCCAACGCGTTGAGGGCTTCACGGCGCTCTGTGCTCAGCTTGGCGGCCCTCCGGCGGGCGTTGGCGACAAATGACCCCAGCCCGAGCAGCTCACCGTCGACGTCCTCGCGGTGTTGGCGGGGTACACGCAGATGCCCTTCGCGGGCGTGGAACTGGCGGGCGGCGGTCATGTTGCGTTCCCACAGCTCATCCTGGGACTTCCTCACCGGCCGGAGCTCTGGGCCCTGCTCGGGGTCGACGCCGATGGTCTCGAGGAGGTACTGCTGGACGGGTACGAGCCGGTCCCACCCGGCCACCTGTCCGGCGATCCAGACCCCGAGGTCCTCGCCCTGGACGACGACGTCTCCCGGCCCGGCCGGGAGCGCCCCGCCCGCCTGCACGTGCGCGAGCAACAACCGGTAGCAGCGTTGCCAGCCGATCTCCCACCCCTCCGGCGCCCACCCAGGGTCGATCTCGTTGAGGGCCTCCATACGGCTTTCGGAGAGCTCCCCGGCATACGAGATGCCGGTCTCCCCGTTCGCGCGGCGTGCGGCGTTCTCGCGCGTCTTGCGGGCCGCCGCACGCTGATTTTTCATCCAGGTCCCCAGGGGGAACCCATCCCCTCCCCATACGACGGAGGCACCGGGCAGGCAGTGGCCGTGTACGGCGGCGTAGTCGCGGGCCACGGCGAGGCCGGCGTCCCACGCGGAAGCGTGTACGGACCAGACCATGCCGAGGTTCTCCAGCGTGGTGACCCGCTTCGCTTCCAGGGTCCCGGCCGCGTAGTAGCGGCGTTGGTCGGCCACCCACACTCCCAGCGGATGCCCGCCGATACCGGGCCAGTCGTCCGGCGTCACGTACGTGTAGGGCACGCGCAGCTCGCTGCTGCCGGTCTCACGCAGCCACCGGGTGGCAGCCTCGATGCCACGGAGCCAGTAGGCGCGTTCGGGGTCGATGACCCGCAACCTGACGAACTGCGCGAGGGCGGCCGGGTCACGTTCCTCGGTGAACCGCAGCACTCCCGCCGCCGCAGCCCCGACCGCAGGGACAAGGTCCTCCTCCTGGCCGTCCTCCTCGTCACCATCCTCGATCAGGTCCCCGCCGTCCTCCTCGGACACCCAACTGCCGCTGCGCACACGGGGATCGGCGAGCGCCTCGATGGTGACAGCGTCGTGCGCCCGCAAAGCTCCAACGATCTTACTGAGGCTGTTGTAGGCATCCGAGGTGAGCATTTCGTCCGGATCTTCGTCCGGTCCGAGGAATACCGGAACGATCAGAGTGGCGAGTTTCCCGCGCCCCGGATGCAACCGCAGCGCACGCCCGACCATCTGCACAATATCGACCATCGAACCCCGCGCATCCGCAAAGAGCACGGCATCACACTCAGCGGTATCGACACCTTCCCCGAGAACACGAACCGAGGAAAGAACCCGCAATTCAGCCCGCACATCCTCACCCTCGAATGCGGGCCCTCCGAGGAAATCGGAGGCGAACTCATCCAGCACCTGACGGCGGTGTCCGGGGGCGTGCTCGCCGTAGAGCCAGTCCGCCCACACCTGCCGAGCCGGCGGATAGACGTCGGGGTCGCCCTCAGCGAGCCGGCGGGCCGTCACCGGGACAGCAGCAGCCATCGCTTCGGCCTCGCTCACCCGACTGTGGAACGACAGCACCCGACGAAACCGCTCCTGCACAGCCGCCCGCATCAGCCCCGTCTGCACCGCCGCCAGCCGTGCCCCGCGCACTGCATCCGAGCCGATGTCAGGGCTGCTCAAGGCCATGTACAGATCGGGATCGCGGATGTCGAGGCACAGCACCTGGTAGGGGGCGACGATGCCTCGCCCGATCGCGTCCGACAGCGTGAGCTTGTACGCCACCGGCCCGAACTGCGAAGACCCGTCCTCCATCGACGCAACCAGCCGGGGCCGCTCACCTTCGGCTTCCCACACGCGGGGTGTGGCCGTCATGTACAGCCGACGCTCCGCGGGCAGCTGCGCCTGGTCGTGCACCGCCGCCCACGGTCGAAGACCATCCCCACTGGTCCTGTGGGCCTCGTCCACCACCATCAGGCTCCACACCTTGAGGCCAGCCGCGTGGGCTCGCTGGAGGATCCGCAGGCCCACCGACGCGTAGGTGGCGAAGACCGTCACGGTCTCCAACCCCTCCATCCACGCCACCAACTCGTCAGGATCGGTCGTGCAGGGCAGACCCTGACTCTCCTCCGCCCGCAGCGAGCACACCCCGATCATCGCGCCCGACCGGCCCGCCCGACGCCACGCGCCGGCCATCTGCGTCAGCAGATCCAGTGTCGGCACCACCACCAGCACACGACGCGCGGAAAGACGACGCGCGGACTCCGCACCGATCAGGCTTTTACCGGAGCCGGTAGCAGCGATAACCTGTGTCCGCAGCCCTTCGGGCGGCATATGGCCACCAGGCGGTGTGCCGAGAATACGGACGACGCTATCAACGGCCTCGGCCTGATGCGGACGCAATTCCATCTGAGCCACAATGCCTCGCATTCTCGGGCGTATTCAGAGGGAATCCCGCGTCAATCCAGATTCCATCCGAGTTCCAAAATGACGACCTCCCAGTCCGGACACTCCGGGGAGAGATGTACCCCGCTATCATCCCAGACTCAAGCCGCTAACAAGAGTGACGCATCAGATCTCTTTGAAAGTGACTAGAAGTGATCGAGGGTGGCCGATTCCGACAGGAGCCCAAGACTTGACAGGGCATCAAGTGGCCATCCTTTCAGAAGGCGTCTGACGCGCCGCACTCGCGAGGACGATCCCTTGCCTCTCACGCCCCGTCACCTCTCCCTGCAGCTGCTGCACTTGCAGGAGTGGGGCGCGGAGCGCACCAGTCCTGCCGGAATCCGACGGAGTCGGATTCCCTGCCGGGCCACGGAGTGGACCGGCATGCCAGAACGGAGTTCCGGCCCTTCCAGGCGGAGCCCGGAAACCGCCGCGTAGCGGCGGCGCGTCACGTTCGC